>OY762941.1:0-1625000 GCA_963666995.1 uncultured Syntrophobacter sp.
GTCATGCTCCAGGGAGAAGAAATCCCGCTGGTCGATGAGAATACACCCGTTCCGGACGCGTTGCGGGAGATGAGCCGAAAAGGGCTCGGAGCCACCCTCATCGCCGGTGAAGGGAAGAAGTTCCTCGGCATTTTCACGGACGGAGATCTGCGCAGGGCACTGCACACGTATCCCGACCTCAAGGACAAGCTCATTCGCGAAGTGATGACCCCCAACCCCCGGCACATCGGATCGTGCTGCTCGGTGGCAGAGGCTCTCGAACTGATGGAAAAACACCAGATCACCGTTTTACCCGTCGTGGACGAAGACAGAAACCTGATGGGCATACTTCATCTCCACGATCTGCTGGGCAAGGGCAGGATACGGTTCACGCGTTAGCCCCAGCCCTCCTTTACCTAAACCCCCGACAGAGCGTTCCAAAGCCGAGTTGCACTCCGCAGTCCGCGCTTCTTCCGGGCACATTCTTCTTCACTCCCGTGTCAAACCGCGCCGGGTCTTCTTGACTTTCGCCGGGTGAAAACAGATCATAGCAGGTGGAGTGGGATGAAATTCTCAGATTCAGAGCTGTCTCCAATACGGGATTGTGCGGGCCTCCCGGTAAAATGCGGGAGAACCGGGCTGACGGTTTCCGTTGATCCGCAGGAGTTCCTTGCCGCAACCCGTCCAGGATGACACAGGCCTTTCCGACACACCCGGAGCGGTATTGAACCGCCTTTGCACCATCGAAGGAAGCTCCGGTTCCCGAGGACGACTGATTCATGTACAGCCAGTTTCTCTATATCGTTATTGCTTTGCTGCTATTTTCCCTGCAACAGCCGGGGAAGGAGGCACTCCTTTCTCCATTTGAGACAGGATTATTCGGGCTTGCCATCTTCGGAGTCTACATTTACTCCTGCCGATGGGCCTTTCGCCGGTTGAAACTCGCTGCTCTGTTCGGCGCTTCGCAGTCGTCATTATCCTTCAGATACCACCGTCTCCAAACCCGCTTCTCCATCATGGCCCTGGTCTGCCTCGGTATTTACGTGTATGTGCTGAATACCAAGTTCTATCTTCAAAAAGTGCCCGGGTTCGAACTATCCCTGACCCTTTCGGGGTCTATCGGTCTTGCCCTTTATTTTTCACACCTGCTGGTGATCTGGCTATACAGCCACCCGGTCTATCGACTGATCCATCGCTCCGGCATCCGTCTTGCCGTTTTTCTCAAAGCCAATTTCACGCTCAGTTCCGCCCTCCTGCTTCCATGGGTCCTGATTTCACTCGCTTACGACGTGCTCCTCTACCTGAAACCCTTTCCTTACCTGGAGACCGACTCGGGGCAGATCGTCACCCTGGGAATATTGCTGGGGACTTTTATGCTTTTCGCTCCCTGGCTGATGGTCCGCATGTGGGGATGTGAACCGATTCCCTCAGACCCCGTCAGAATCGAACTGGAAGAATTCTGCCGCCTGCATCGATTCAGTGTCGGGAACCTCATGCTGTGGCCCCTTTTCGGAGGAGAGATGCTCACGGCCGGAATCGTGGGAATCCTCCCGCGGCTGCGCTACATTCTCATCACCAGGGGGCTTCTATCCGTTCTGACTCCCGAGGAATTGAAGGCGGTCGTCGGTCATGAAATGGGGCATGTCCGCCGGCTTCACCTGCCGCTATATTGCTTGTTTTTCATCGGTTACTCCGCCGTCACCTACTCGCTGGACGACATCTTGCTGCTCTTTCTTCTCAGGCAGGATCTCTTTCTGGGATGGGCAATGGCATCCGACAACTTTCGCCTGACCCTCTTCTCGATCGTTTACAGTATTCCCGTCATTGTGCTTCTGGTGGTTTTTTTCCGATTCATTTTCGGCTTTTTCCTGCGAAACTGCGAACGGCAAGCGGACATTTACGCAATGAAACTGATCGGCGATCCTTTCAGCCTGATCTCGTCTCTTCGCAAAATCGCGATGCACAGCGGGCAGATTGAAGATCTACCAAGCTGGCACCACTACAGCATCCGGCAGCGCATCGACTTTTTGCTGGCCTCTTATGGGAACGGCAGCCTCATCAAACGTCACAACCGCAAGCTGTATGGTTCGATTCTGGTGTTTATGGTACTGGCCATCGGCCTGTCCACGGCAGGCGCCAATGTGCTCACGACCCGCACCGTGAAGCAGTGGCGGGCCGGTCTGCAACTGAATGTCATCGAGCGCGGGTTGCTGCAGAAACCGAGGGACGCAGAGCTTCTGGCCGCCTACGGAGGGGCGCTCATGGAATCCGGCCGCACCGGTGAAGCCGAGTCGGCCCTGCGCCGGGCTTTGGCGCTTGCACCCGGGAATGCTCTTATCCTGAACAATCTGGCATGGCTCTATGCAACTTCTCCACCGCCCTTCCTCAACCCCGAGGCCGCGCTGAGGCTGGCTCTGAGAGCCGCGGAAATCGATCCGGATCCGACGATCCTGGATACCCTGGCAGAATCCCAGTACGTGAATGGGCGCTATAAGGAAGCCCTGGACACCATCGAGGAGGCGCTGAGGAAAAACCCGGACAATCCGAGTTACTTCCTGAAGCAAAAGGAGAGGTTTGAAAAAGCTCTGTCCGGCGGCTCCGGGAAGCCCGGATAGTCCCGCCCCCCTTCCGTCTGCTGCACGGTGAGCAGCCCAAAGCAAAACCCACCTGACGACATCCTCCCCCGGCTCCTCACGCCAAAGGCGGGGAGATATCGGTTCCAGAGACACATCTGAGCTATCGGAAGGTGGGGCTTTCCTTGTTCCGGCGGATGAGAGGCAGGCTGGGACGGGGAACGACGAAGCGTTCCCCGCCAAAATCCCTAGAGCTGACTCAGAACAACCAACAGATGAGACACTTCACTGAGTGGGGCATTCAGATTGGCCCGGTGGTTTGCGAAGATGCTTCCCAGGCTGCAATCCAGAACGATCCAGGGGTCGACTGCCTCGGCCCGATGGAGTTCGTGCAATACTTCATCCATCATCTCAATACCATACATGGTAGAGGCCAGTTGCGGCTGATAGCCCACCCGGACAACCTTGAGGATTTCATAGTAAACATGGGCGACTCCCTTGGCGTAATAGAAATAGTCGTCCGTTTTGAACCAACTGACCGGGGAAGTGATCAGGGTCCTGTTCACATTTCCAAGCAGGTCTTTGTATGCCGACAGCAGTGCAACCAGGTTGTCCTTCCGATAGTAGAAGGTGCGCTGTCCTTTCTCGAGCTTGGTCTTAAAGTTCCTGAGGTGTTGGATCGCCTCACCGTAAGACGATTCAGCCGACGGAAACCAGAAGGAGGTGGCGCTGTTCATGGAAAGGTTCAACGCATGTTCCAGATCGGGATCGTAGGTATCCGCATCTCCCATCCGGGTCAGGCTGTCCTTCAGACGGATCGTAGTGAAGCGGATCGCCTCCAGGACGCCAAGCTGGTAGTTGTTGATGTTATCGGTAAAGCGCCCAACGATCAGATCGTTTGGCCGCCAGCCGAGAAATCTCTCGTGAAGCTCATGCTCCATCAAGTTGATCATGGTATCCACAAAAGTGACACCGGGTATGGGAGAAATAACCGCGAGCCCGGGTCCGTGCCCCTTCTCTGCGCCCTCTTCCACCTTTGCCGGTTCTCCCGCTTTGACAGGTTCCCCTGCTTTTGCAGGCTCATGCGTCTGTGCCGCAGCAGCCTGTTTCTGAGGTTCCGCCTTGGGAGCCGGATGAGCGGCCTGACTCGGCGGGGCGGGTTCAGCACCTTTTTGAGGTGCGGCTACTGCCTCCGCGGGGGCTTCATGCCCCTGCGGACTCCCCGCTGCCGCGGGCAGAGCTTCCGTGCTTTGCCCACCCGGAGTACTCTGCAACTCCTGCTGTGGCTGCACGTTCGCCGTCGCTTCCGATCCTCCCGCCTGCTCCGATACGGGCGAAAGCCGCTGCACCGCCCAACCAGAATCAGTGCTTCCGAATGCCAAGAACCACCCAAGCAACAGAAGCACCCCAAATTGCATGCACCGCCGCTTGACAAGTTTCCCCCCGCGGCATCCGGCTTGCTCATTCAGGATTCCCATGATTCCCACTCCTTTTTAAAATCGGCCAGAAAAGTTCACTCACGCAAATAAGTCGCACAAGCATCGGCGGATTCCCATGCCGACACCCTGTATAACCAGAGCCTCTCATTGTCGAATTCTTCAGCCAGCCGTTCGAACAGGTATCGGGCAATGTTTTCGGAACTTGGGTTGTTACTCATGAAAAAAGGGATTTCATTCAAATAATGATGATCCAATTCGGCAAGAAACTTGCGGGTCAACTGCTTCACTTCGCCAAAATCTACGAGCATTCCGCTATCATTCAATGCAATCCCGCGCAGCACCACTTCCACCTTCCAGTTATGGCCATGCAGGTTTTCGCACTTTCCACGGAATTCCCTGAGGTGATGGGCGGCGGAGAAGTCCCCGAGTATCTTGATTTCATAAAGATGCTTTTTCAAGACAGCCGATCTCCTTTTTTCCTTCCTTCAGTGCCACAGGGAATCCATTCATACATCAATACCGCTCCACAGTCACCAGGAGACCGCAGCGAAGAAGCAAAATTGATGGCGGCGCACTCCCAAAAACTAAAAAGCATTTTTCATCAAGGAGTTATCCCACCATTTAGCTGAAAGGCCCTTTTTTGTCAATCGCAATCCCCAGAAGTCTGTTGCTCCAAGCGGATCATCACACGCCACGGCTTGGTGCCTGCGGCCGCCCGGAAACCCGGATGAAAACACGCAGCAGGAGCAACCGCCGGGCAAACCGGCACATGTATGAGTTCACGACCGCTCCTCATTATCAGCGCAAGCCCCTTGCCCGCAAGAATCTCCCATGCCTCCCGCCGCGTTCAAACGGACAAGCATGCCGGCAAGCAACGCGCAGGGCATCGGCATCCGTCCCGGTTCGTGGATGAACCTCCCGCAGGGAGCCGACTCACACGGTTCAGGGCTTCCAATTTGCTATTGACTCAACTCGATTTTTCCTTTACATATCACTCTGCTTTAAGGCGGTGTAGCTCAGTCGGTCAGAGCATACGGCTCATATCCGTAGTGTCCGGGGTTCGAAGCCCTGCACCGCCACCAACCATGCATAATATTCGAGGTTTTTTTCTTTCTCGTCATCGCCGGTTCCACTGGCGCGGGCTGCAAATCCGCCGGGGGGGGCCGGCGATGTCGGTTTATCCGCCGTTGATCTTCTCCCCGCCTCTTGTCCCGGCCGCCGGAATGCTTACTCTGCGGTGTGGATCTGTGTTCCGCCCGGCGCCGTTTCATAGACTCGATTGAGTGGATCACGGCCGGCCATGCTCCCAAAATTCCCGTTTCACACACTCCGCTGAGGCCGGGAGATGCCTTTGCGAAAATCTGAGCAACGGGGGCTCCAGATTCTGCTTGACTCCATGACCGGACTTGAGTATTAGACGGTGCCGAAGGAACTGAAGCCTGTTTTAATGATTTCGAGTGCTTATGGCACAATGCCGGGTAATCGCCGGGCTTTGCACGCTGTACGGCGAAAGACAGAGGGGATTTCATTTCAAGCCGTGAGACCCATTTTTTTATTGAAAAACAGTGAATTATAAATTAATAGCTTATGAGAGTCGAAGTGATGTTCGACGCTGACGATATCTCTGGAATCCCTCTTGACGAAGAGGTAAATCATATCTGATGCGGCAGGCCCCGTCCGCGGGACTCGATTCACTTTCACCCGATGTGCGCGGCGAAGGGGGCACGGGTGCCGGAGGGCATGGGCCGGAAATACGTGAAGTTGACCAGTAAGCGTTTCAAGGTAGTGATTTTGAGCCAAGAAGGGAAGGGACTCAACATGACATTGACGAAGGCACACATCGTGGAAAACTTGTTTGCGAAAAACATTTTCACCAAAACTGAATCAGCTCAGATAATTGAAACGCTTTTTGAGATTGTCAAGCAGACGCTGGAGCAGGGGGACGATGTCCTGATCAGCGGTTTCGGCAAGTTCAGCGTCAAGGAAAAGAACCAGCGCAGAGGGCGCAATCCGCAAACGGGCGATCCCATTATGCTCTCTCCCAGAAAAGTCGTTACTTTCAAATGTTCGGGAGTGCTAAGAGAAAGGATCAACCTGGGGAAGTAGGGTGAGCGCCTGTATCGGCGGCCTGCATCAGCAGGACTGACGGCATTTCTCCTATGCATTTTGCGTGTAGCGCGGTCACGGCCATGCGAGTATCTTAAGAGGGAGATTTTCAGCCCCCGCAATTCCGAGCGACCACAGATTCACATTCTGAATTCGTCCGCCAACCCATCGAAAGCGCCGCTGTCGGCATGGCTTTTCGGTTCGCCGTCCCGGCCAATGGAGCGGAGTGCCCTGAGAGATAAAAGCCCTTCCCTCTCAACTCCCGGTCAACCCCCTTTCCATCTAACCGGAAAGGCAACTGGTCTCGAGACGCTGGATGATGTACTCCACCTGCCGTCTTATTTTGCTGTTGTCCTCTTCCATCTCTTTTTGCATCCCGCTGACGGCATACAGTACCGAGCTGTGGCTTCTCCTGAACGACCTGCCGATCGATTCGAGCGATTCCGACGTATACTGACGGGACAGGTACATGCCGATTTTTCGGGCAAGAGCGATTTCTTTTCGTCGACAAGCGGACTTTAGATCATCCAGTGTGATGCGGAAACTCGAACACACGGTCCTCTGCACATGGTCGACCGTGATCCTGGGGAGGTGGTCCAGCATGGTCTGGGTAACCTCGTGGGCAAGACTCAGCGTTATCGGGGTCCCCATGATATTCGTCTTGGCAATCAACCCGACAAGGCAGCTTTCGAGCTGCCGCACGTCCCCCGTGATCCGATCGGCAAGAAATTCCATCACTTCCATCGGCAGCCGGACACTTTCCGAGTGAGACTTTCTTTTGATGATCTCCATTCTCGTCTTGAAATCCGGTTTCTCTATCGGAGCGACCAGGACACCGCTGAGGCGCGACTGCAATTCGGAACTCAGTTTCGGGATATCCTTCGGGTAGGCATTCCCCGTGCACAGAATCTTTTTGCCGCGGTCCATGAGTTCATCGAGGGTGTACATCAGCTCCTTCTGGATTTTCTCCTTTCCGCTCAAAAACTCGATCTTTTCGAGCAGGAGAACATCACAACCCTGCCTGAACTTGCTTTTGAAAGTTTCGATCTTGTCCTGCTTGAGTGAAAGGATCATTTCGTTGGCGAACTGTTCGGCGGTGATATACTGGACGCGCAGCTCCGGATTCGAGCCGAAAAGGTAATTCCCAACCGCGTGGGTCAGATGACTCTTTCCCAACCCGGTGTCCGAAAGCAGGTAGACGGACTGGTTGTAGACCTGCCGGCTGTTTACCATGGCCATGGCCGCGGCGTGGGCGAAGCGATTGCAGTTTCCCACTACGAAATGATCGAAAGTGAACCGCGGATTGAAAGCCGGTCCGGTCCGTTTCACCAGATCGCTGAACGAAATTTGTTGCGGGCCTTCCCCGCGATCCTTCGGAGCCTCGGGTTGGAGGCCCTTTATGATCTGATACTCCACTTTCCGGACGGTCGGGAAATGCTGGAGGGCAATCGCAAGCAGCTTCATTTCAAGCTTTTCACGCAGCCATTCAATGTGGAAGCGGTTTTGGCAGCCCACGATCAATCGATGGTCTTCGAACCCCAGGAACTCGAGGGTCGAGACCCAAAGATCATACTGGCCTTTAGACAAGCTCTGTTGAAGCTTTTTTTTAACCTGCAGCCATTCCTGCTCCATGGTGATACGCCCCGTCCTCTTTCCTCTGCGTGCATGAAAAAAATAGTTGCCCCAAGCGCTTTCACACGACCTCTGTCGCTGCTCACCGGTGAAAAGACAACCACAAAACTGGGGAAAATTGCTTCCAGAGCTGGAAAAGAATTAGAGAGAATGATGCCCCACTCTTCAATCAGTGTTTGAGGCTTTTCTAATGGAGAAGTTGAAGTTGGTCAAAGTTGATCTGAAGAGTTTTCGGGTGGATCCGGAGCAAGGGATCGCGACAGGAAATCCGTCACAATCAGCGGATGTTAGAGAAGGCAGATAGATAAGCCCGCGACAGGAAAATAGAAATTCAAAAAGAAGGTTCAGACCGGAATTCAAGCACTTGTCTTAGATCGAGTTGATCGTTCTCAAAAGCCCCGTAGATCGAACTTCTCTTTTCGGCGTTTTTCGCATGAAATCGTCACGTGTTCGTAACAGTCGAATCACTCTTCGGACCCGGGAAAATCGGAAAAAATGGAGCCTTGCCCAGAGCCGATTTCCGGGATAGGTTTTCTCTGAGCCGATGTCATGCGATGTAAATCTCGGTGGAATTTTTAACATCTTTCATGTCGACCCCGATTGTCGCAGTGATTTTTCCAGAGGAGAATGCATGCTCTTCCTAAAATGAGTATTTTTAGATATGGTATTAGACCAAGCATACGCAAACGACGCTGGAAAGGATATTTATTCCGCATGAGCATCCCTACGAGGAGCGAGTGCCTGATCATTATGGATAAGGTGCGGATGCCGGACCACATTCGGAAACACAGCATGATGGTGGCGGTTGTCGCACTATACCTCGGCGGACTTCTGAATCGGAACAGCAGCAGGCTGAATCTCGAACTTCTGGAAGCCGCGTCCCTCCTCCACGATATCGCCAAGATGGAAAGTGTCGAATCGGGCGGAAGTCATAGTGAACTGGGAGCCCGGATGCTGACCGACTTCGGCTTTCTGCCGCTCGCTTCCATCGTCGAGGATCACGTCACCATGGATCTCGTGAGGGTCTATGGACCGATCAATGAGTCTGTGATCGTGAATTACTGTGACAAAAGAGTGAAGCATGACCAGATGGTGACCGTCAAGGAGCGTTTCGAAGACCTCACCGAACGTTACGCGAAGACCGAAGCGCACATGAGATTCATGCAGGAAAAGTATGTGCTTTACATGGAGCTTGAGAGAAGGATTTTCGAACACCTGGGCATAAGCCCAAATGGAGAAGAGGTGATGAACCTCTCCCTGGAAAAGGCATCCTGAACCGCAGAGGGAATCTATGAGTACCCAGAAGATCACAGTCGCACTGCTCTCCGGAGGGACTTCCGCCGAACGAGAAGTATCCTTAAAAAGTGGCGAGCAGGTTTTCCGCTCGCTTGACAAGGAACGCTACCAGGTGCTGCGGTACGATCCCGCTCATGATCTGCCCCGCCTGGCTCGAGACGCGGCCGGCATCGATGTGGCGATGATCATCCTGCACGGCAGACTGGGTGAAGACGGCACGATCCAGGGGCTCCTCGAATCCCTGGGCATTCCCTACCAGGGGAGCGGCGTCCTGGGCAGCGCCGTCGCCATGAATAAAATCCTGAGTAAACAGTTGTACGAGCGGGCGGGCCTCCCTATTCCCCCCTACCTCATCGCCGACAGAAAACAGCCTCCGGACATCGCAGCCATTGTGGATGGGATCGGGCTTCCCGTGGTGATTAAGCCTGAAAACGAGGGGTCGAGCATCGGCCTGAGCATCGTCAAAGACGCGGGCCGCCTTGCCGAAGCTCTGGACAAGGGCTGGCAGTATGACCGTCGTTGTCTCGTCGAGAAATACATCGCCGGAATCGAAGTCACCGGCGGGGTGCTGGGGAACGACCAGCTTACGGCTCTGCCCCTCATAGAAATCATCCCCGGAGAGGCGTACGAATTCTTCAACTACCAGGCGAAGTATACCCCGGGGGCTTCCAGGGAGATCTGCCCTGCAAGACTGCCCGCAAACGTCGCGGCCAAAGCCCGGGAATTTGCCAGGCTGGCTCACCAGGCCCTCTGGTGCCGGGGATACAGCAGAACCGATATGATTGTGTCGGGAGAAGACGTCTGCGTTCTGGAAACCAATACCATTCCCGGCATGACGGCAACCAGCCTTTTTCCTCAGGCAGCGGCCGCGGCCGGTATGTCCTTTTCAGCTCTCCTGGATCGATTGATCGAATTGGCGCTGGAAGACAGACCCGTCAAAGGATGTCCGTGACTTGAGCACACTTCAGTTCGTACCCTTTTTCGAGCAGTTCAAAGAATGCCCCTGAGGCGGCCTGTTCGCAACTGATGACAAGATGATTTTCTTCGGGGATCTCCGTCAACGGGTGGAAATGAGCGAGCATCTCCGGCAAGTGTTGAAGCCGTGCGTCGGATGCGCCGCTTGAGCCTTCCCTTGCGTGCAGCCTGCGCCGAATTGTCTCCGCCTCGGCCGTGCATTCTACGAAAATACAATTGACATCCAGATCGGTCACAAGCCTGGATACCTCCTCGCGCCACTTGCGATCGGAAAAAGTGGCATCGAGGATGGCCGAGCGCCCTTTCTTCAGTTGTTCCTGGGCAAGGGCCAGCAGATGAGCGTACACCCGGTTTCGCAATTCGGTCCGGTAAATACCGTGGCCATAAGGCACAACCTGTTCCTCCGGTGCGTTCTCCTTTCTCACCACGTCGGACTGGAAAACAGGGATCATCAGGGCTTCCGAGGTTCTTTCGGCAAGCAGCGATTTGCCTGCGGCGGGAAGTCCGCAGAAAACCCAGACCGTCGGGCGGCTGAACCGCATCGCATATCGATACGCCAGCTCCAGGTACTGCTCGGCGCTCCCCACGGCATCCGTTCTTGCCCGGTCGTCGTCCAGGCCTTCGAACCCGAGGCAGACAACCTTCAACTTGACGATCGCCCGGTAGGCCGCGTAAAAATCCAGCAGGGCATAGAGGCCGGAGTCCTCCGCTCTCTCCGCGTAAGCGCTCGCCACCGCTCTGCTCAACTTCGCAAAGCCCAGGCGTTCCATGTCCATGTGCAGAAAAGCAATGTCGGAGGCCACGTCGCCGTATCTGAACCGGTCGTTGAACTCAATGCAGTCAATGATCTGCAGCCCTTCGTGGTAATAGACGTGTTCGGCCCGCAGGTCCCCATGACCATCCCTGATATGGCCGGCCCGGATGCGCCGCAGAAACAGCTCTTTCCAGTTCGCGAAGAACGCCCGGCTCACCTGCCTTATGAATTCCCATTTTTCGCCGTCTACGATGCTGCCCACGAACGGGCCCACCTGTTTGAAATTCTCCTCCATATTAAATTCTATGACTTCGGGGTCGCCATAGTGGTCGATTTCCGGGCTCCGCACGCTGCGTTCATAAAAGCCCGCCAAATGCCTTCCGAGCGCCTCCATGGCGGATCGTCCCACCCTTGACCGATCAAGAAGGCTCTGCAGGCAGTCTTCATCCGGGAGCTGCTTCATCTTGACCGCGTATTCCACCGGAGTCCCCGGGCCCTCCATGGAATAGCGCCCGGAAAGGTCCTGACATATGGCCGTCACGCCCTCGTAGACACCGTGAGTCAGCCGCTGGTTCAGCACAACTTCCCGTTCGCAGACGTGGCGGCGGGTTTCGAGCTTCCTGAAGTCGAGAAATCCGAAATCCACGGGTTTCTTCAGCTTGTAAGCCCAGTCGCCGGTGAGAAAAACCGTCGAGATATGCGTGTCGCGGCGATCCAGCAAAGACACCGGGTGCGGATAGAATTCTTTCTTCATCATCGCCCGGCAGATTTCTTCAAACCTTTTTCCGTTTTCCATGAGCAGTGAGTCCAGGGAGCTGGTTGGGTGAGTGAGATTCAATCGGAGACGGGACAGCAGGACCACGAAGACGGCCGAGGATCACTTCTTGCGTTCTATGCACGCGTAAGCGCTGTGATTGTGTATAGACTCAAAGTTCTCGACGTCGACCATGAACCACCTGACATTCGGGTCCTCATTCAATTCCCCGGCGATGTCGCGTACCACATCCTCGACGAACTTGGGATTCTCGTAGGAACTCTCGGTAACATATTTTTCATCGGGTCGCTTCAGTACGGAATACACTTCGCTCGATGCCGCCCTCTCCACCAGCTTCACAAGATCCTCGATCCAGATGAGACGTTTGAACCGCACAGCCAGCCTGACCATGCCCCTCTGATTGTGTGCGCCGTGGTTACTGATTTCCTTCGAGCAGGGACAGACGGTCGAAATCGGCACGTTGACCTCCAGGACAAGGTCGTATTCGTTGCCGCGGCCCAGGGAACCCGACACTCTGCACCCATATTCCATGAGGCCGGGGCTCGAGGTAACGGGGGAGAGCTTGTTTATGAAATATGAAAAACTGATCTCCAGGTGGGCAGATTCCGCATTGAGATGGGACTGCACCGACCTCAGAATGTCGGGAAATTCCCTCATATCCAGGTTGCCGTGGAAATTGTTCAATATTTCGATGAAGCGACTCATGTGAGTGCCTTTGAACTCACGCGGCAGATTGACATACATGTTCACCGAAGCAACCGTATGCTGGATCCCGTTATTCCTGTCCATAACGGTTATGGGATACCGGATATCCTTAACACCTACTTTGTCCACGTTGATTTGACGATAATCCATCCGACTCTGAACGTCTATCATCCAACTCGCTCTCTTCCGCTTGCCCCGATGGAGATATCGACAACCTTGCGCGCGATTTCTTCAAAGGCGGCCCTGGTTTCGTCCCCCGTTTTTTCAGCGAAAACACCCAGAACATCGGATTCCACAACCAGTTCGTCATAGGGTATGAATCCAAGAAAGGGCAGATCGGGCAAACTGTTCCTGAGGAACTCCTCGTCCCGCTTTCCCCGAAGCTTGTTGCCAACCAGGAAAATGCGTCTGAGTCCGATATCCGCGCCAAGCGCCTTTATTCTTCCCGCCGTTTCCACACTCCTGCGGCCCGGTTCAACGACGACGATCAGGCAGTCCACGGCTTCGGCCGTCCCGCGCCCCAGGTGTTCGATTCCCGCCACCATATCCATGACGACTACTTCATCCCGTCTCAGGACAAGATGGCGCATAAGGTTCTTGATGAGCGCATTTTCCGGGCACACACAACCCGACCCTCCCGTCTTGACTCCACCCATGACCATGAGACGGATCCGATCCCCCACCCGGACAGCCAGTTTCTCGGGCAGATCATCGACCTTGGGATTGAGCTTGAACAGGCCCCCGTAACTTCCCGGAACGGATTCCGTTCTTTCGGCGATGAGTTCCTTCATTTCCGAAACGGGAACGACGGACCACCCTGCCGCCAGTCCCAGCGCATGGCCCAGATTTGAATCGGGATCGGCATCGACGGCCAGAACATCCCTGCCTTCAGAGGCAAACCACTTTATGAGAAACGCGGAAAGAGTGGTTTTGCCCACTCCGCCCTTACCACTGACTGCGATCTTCAATTCCCCTCCCCCGCTCCCGCGCCCGGTGTCCCGGACCGGAGCTTTTTCGCAACCGCCATGAGACGATAGACGAGCATCCCGCTGAGGACTGCAATGTCTTCAGCGGAAAGGCCGTATTGAATCTCCGAATTGAAAAGGATACCCGCATCGGGTGGAAATTCATCATCTCCCTTCCACAGCACAATGCGAACATGAATGTTGGGCAGGACACGGAATTCCATAGCGACATCTCCCGCCTGCACGGGGGTCCCTCCCAGCATGGCCGCACATGAGCGGAATGCGTCGGGATCTTCCCCGAACGTCCCGAGGAACGGATCCCGGGCACGCCGCTGAAACGCTTCAAAGTAGAACTGCCCATCCGAAATCTGCCGAAAGGAAATGAAACGTCCCGACGGGGCGGCAGCAAAGGCCCCCAGGAGGTAATGCAAGATGAGGACCTTTTCCGGGAGCGGCACCTCGCCGGGGATATCTTCCCGCTCGATTTCCACATGGTCTTTCACTTTGACAATGTAAGGCGACCCGAGAAACGAGAGCCGGGCCTCCAAACCTTCCCGATCGATGAGGGCGGCGTCCGCGCACGCGG
This sequence comes from uncultured Syntrophobacter sp., assembly GCA_963666995.1. Classification (GTDB taxonomy): domain Bacteria; phylum Desulfobacterota; class Syntrophobacteria; order Syntrophobacterales; family Syntrophobacteraceae; genus Syntrophobacter. Next base: position 13,786 of record OY762941.1, read on the forward strand.
CGATCTTTTGCAGGTCGCGTTCCCTGAGTTCCAGAGACGCCAGCCGAAAGGATTCCCTGTAGTCATCTACTCTGGCCAACGCTTTCCCCCCATGCCGCACTCACCCGACAACAACTCCGTGACCGGATCATCGGCCTCACGGTTCATTCTATTATCCGGCTTCAACAAAGATAAACAAAAAAGGGAACCCTCTTTCAGTTGTCCCGCACATCCTGAGGTACTTTTCAGTCGGGCAGCAAAACAGAAATCAGGCGAGCAGCAACGCGCCACGCGATTATTATAAGGTTTGACGCCGGAATAAATCAACCGTCGCGTCCCAGGGGGGATTTATAGCCGGTACCGGCCCGGTTCACTCTGCAACTTCTTGAATACACCGTTTCGCATGATTATCGGTAGTTCTGATGTAGCGAAGGAATCGAGGGCAGGGGGCCCCCTGTGGGTGACAGGGACAGTTTGCTGCCGGTGCAGGCTTGGAGGGTAGATTCCGAAATCGCGGTGGCGGATTCGGCTGTCCCTCTTGTCCTTACGGACCCGGACAGCAAGTAATACTGGGTTAAGTATCAGCTCGACAATTTAGATTCATGTCCTCAGTATTGTGGACGGTTGCAGGCAGCGCTGATCAGGCTGGTGGGTTTTGCCCGTGGTGCTATTCAAGATTTACTTTGGTCCGGAATATTCCACAGGTATTTGACTCAAGCTGATAACCTGGTAATACAAGTATCCGGCCCACCCTCGAGTCCGAATCCTCCGCCTTGAGGGGAGAGGCCGGGCTGGGGTTAACCTATCGGATTCTTTCAGCATACTGAGACTTTACGACCCCCTTCCTTTAGCCCCTCCCGCTGTGGGGAGGGAAGACATCGGTTCCAGTGAGGACACACACATGAATCATGAAAACGTCATCGTAAGATGCAGTCATTGCGGAGCAAAAAACCGGATTCCGGGAGAAAGAATCAGGGAGCGTCCGGTTTGCGGCAAGTGCCGTCAGCCGTTGTCGACCGCATTGGTATATCCCGAACATCCCGTGCATGTCGACGACCGGACCTTCAATGGCGAGGTCCTGAACTTCGATGGTCCTGTAGTGGCGTTCTTTTGGGCGCCGTGGTGCGCTCATTGCCAGAGGCTGATGCCCGTCATCGATCAACTTGCGACGGAATATGCGGGGAAGATCAAATTCGTAAAAATACTTTCGGAACAAAGCCCGATCACCTCGACTCATTATGACGTAATGGGTCTTCCGACTTTGCTGCTGTTTAAGGGAGGAAAGCCGGTGAACCGGCTGTTCGGGGCGCTCCCCAAGGAGCAGTTGGAGTATAATCTGCGGGCATTGTTGTGAATGGAGTGGAACTCCACGGTATTGTGCTTCCCCTGCGAGATTTCCTCGTCTTCGGACGAACGGAGGGCCTTTCAGCATGCAAGCCTTCCCGCTTTCTTTCCTGCCCCCTCCAATCTAAATTTCTTCCTAAAATGAGAAAAAGCCTTTAGAATTCGACCCTGCCGTCGAATTCTTCACTTTCGGTTCGGGATTTTCGGCGACAGAACTCTTCACGCTTCATTGGTCTGACGGATCAAGGTTGACCGATTGCGCCGGTTCTTGCCGTTCGAATTGGAAGGAGAAACCCCCAGATGGTTGTAAAGGTGCTCGGTGCTTCAGGCTCGGAAGGCCCGGGAAATAATCCTCCAGCTTTTCTCATCGACGACTTCTTACTGATGGACGCCGGAACGGTTTCCCTTTCGCTCGACAGGGATGCGCAGTGCAAAATCACTCACATCTTCCTCACTCACGCCCATCTCGACCACATCAAGGGAATTCCGTTTTTGGTGGACAACATCGTAGCCGGAAAACAGGGCTGCCGGTTGATCGTTTTGAGCGGGAAGGAGGTCATTTCAGATTTAAGGCGAAACATCTTCAACAACAGGATCTGGCCCGACTTCACCACCATTCCCGATGCGGGAGAACCCGTGATGCGTTACCAGGAGATTTCCACGCGGAATCCCATCTTCGTGGGAAATTATAGAATCCATGCAACCAGAGTAAATCATGCGGTTCCCACTTACGGCTACATGATCGAAAACTCTTCGGATGACGCACTGATCTATTCGGGAGACACCGGCCCAACCGATCTCATATGGAAACGCATGCGCGGACACCGGGTGAAGGCGCTCATCATCGAGGTTTCCTTTCCGGATGAGATGACGGAACTGGCGCTGGCATCCGGTCACCTGACTCCATCTCTGCTTGAAGCCGAACTTTCTAAGATGCCCGTTACCCCTGCATCCGTCTACATCACGCACCTCAAGCCTTTTTATAAGGAATCGATCGAACAGCAACTATCGAGAATCCAGGGCGTGCGAATCATCGTACTCCAGGACGGCATGGTCCTGACCGTTTGACCCGGAGCGGTTCTCCAGGACCGTTTCCGCCGGTAGCAAAGCCGTTTTGCCAATAGGGTCCGGAGCATATTCGATGCTTCAAAACAAGTACGGTCTGCTTTTGCTGCTCGCCGTTGAAGCGTTCCTGCTGGCGCTCTTTCCGCCGTCTCTCGTCTTCAATTCCTCCCTGATTGCGGGCGGGGACACGTCGTCTCATTTCCTTGCCGTATCCGCCTTCAGGGAAAGCATTCTATCAGGCAGTTCCCCGTTTTCCTGGATTTACGGCAATTATGCGGGGTTTCCCATCTTCCTGAACTACTTTCCCTTTCCCTTTTTCATCGTCACCCTGCTTTCCTTTTGCATGCCCCTCACGATCGCCTTTAAATTGGTCACTATTTTGCCCGTACTCATGCTGCCTCTCGCCGTATACGCCTGCCTGAGGAAGTTCGGACAGCGTGATTTCATCTGCGGTGTGGGAAGCGCATTGACCCTCCCTTTCATCACGATGAAGGGGAATGCCATGTGGGGCGGGAATATCTCCAGCATGCTTGCCGGAGAATTCTGCTACGGCATTTCCCTGGCTCTTGCGGTCTATCTGACGGGCAAGATCTTCAGCGACATTTCCCGCAGGAAAAGCCTGTTCACTAATAGTTTTCTCGAAGCGTTGATTGCGCTCAGCAGCGGCTACCCGCTTCTTCAGATCGGGTTCGGAAGTTCCTATTTCCTCTTCAGGCGGCGTTTCCTTCCCTACCTGATTTCCATGCACCTTCTCTCTTTTGGAATGATTTCGTTCTGGATTCTGCCCCTCCTCCTGCGCCTGCCCTGGGACACCCCCTTCAATCATGCCTGGAGATTCGAGGGATGGGGAGAACCGATGCCGCCTGCTCTTCTTCCGGCGATGCTCGGCATCGTGCTCGGGTGGTCGACCCGCCTGTGGCGCTGCGAGGTCAGGTCCGGAGAACAGGAAAGTGAAAATGCGGGAAAGGCTCAGGAATTCCTGTGGTGGAACATCGCAGTCGCTTCGCTTTTCTTTGCACTGGGTCCCGCCGTTGGACTGGTGGATATTCGCTTCCTCCCGTTTGCCCATGTCTATTTGATTCTTCTCGGCGCCATCGGCTGGGGCAAGGTACTGGCGAGGTTAAGGTATTCGGCTGCGTGGGCGTGCGTTCTGGTGTTGGCCGGCCTGGCGGGCGGGGCGGCAAATATTGAGCCGATATCTTCCTGGATTCGGTGGAATTATTCGGGCTTTGAGGCAAAACCTCTTTGGGAGCCCTTCGAGAGCGCCAATCTTTATTTGAAGGGTGACGCGAACAGCCCGCGGGTCATGTATGAACACGCCGAAATAACCGAAAGAGCGGGAACCGTCAGGGCCTTCGAGCTGCTCCCCTATTTTTCCGGGCGATCCACTCTTGAAGGCCTTTACATGCAGTCGAGCATCAGCTCTCCATTCATCTTTTATCTTCAGTCGGAACTTTCGCAAGCTCCATCGTGCCCGTTTCCCGGCTACTGCTATTCGCGCCTCGATCCCGGCAAAGCTGCCGGGCATCTGCGCCTGTTTAACGTCGGCCAGGTCATAGCCGCCACCGAGGAGACGGCATCCCTTCTCGACCGAAGCCCGGAATACCGTCCTGAAATGGCGTTCCCCCCTTACCGGATCTATACCGTCCTCGATTCCGATCCGACCTATATCGTTCCCCTGCGGTTCATGCCTTGCAGGATTCCATCGGACAACTGGAAGCAGACCCAGTTTGACTGGTTCAGGAAATCCTCACTGGACGTGCCCCTCGTTGTCGTCCCGAAAAACGGCGAAGGAGCTTTCTGGCGGGGTTTGCCGGCGTTTGACGGAAACATGGATTCGATTCCGAAGGTGCCTCTTCCCGATTTTGGAGCGGGGGAAGTCTCCGCAACGGCACATCTTGAGAAGAACAAAATCGTTGTCGATACCTCGTTCCCAAACCACCCTCTATGGCTGAAGGTCTCCTACCATCCGGACTGGCGTGTTGCCGAAGGCGAGGGAGAGATTTACCTCGCTTCTCCCGCGTTCATGCTCGTGGTCCCCCACACGTCCAGAATCGTGCTGAGGTTTGACACAACCGGCGGCATATACGCCACGGGAAATGCCGTTACCCTCATCACGTGGATTTTCGTCCTTCTGGCCGTCTGCCTGAAACCGGGGAGCCGCCTGCGAAGGTCAGCCGAGGGACATCGCCCCTCAAGCGGCATTCTTTGCCGGTTGGCCGCATTGAGAGTTCCAAAACCGGACACGAATGCCGCCCCGGTTCCCGCCGTCTCTCGGGACAGGCAATCCGGCTGTCCTTCCATCTCGCCCGTCGTCTGGCTGCTTCTGGTACTGATCGTCTGCGGTTCGCTGTGGCGAAGAGACGAAAGAGATCCCATACTGTTGTATGACAAGGCCCTCAGGATATACGAAAGCGCGGAACGGGTAAATCCGATCAACCGCGGGGATGAACCCGCGGCCCGTCCGGATCCCCGCGCACGCGCCGATCTCGCGAAAGCGCGCGAGCTGTTCCTGACGTGCCTCGGAAAATACCCGCTGTCGCCCGTAGTGGACCATGCCGCACATTACGCGGTCCTGACTTATATGCTCGAGCAAAAATGGAGCGATGCCGTCGCCTTTTACGGCACCTATCTCTCGCAATACCCCGATACGCGAATCTATCCGGAAGCCCTCTACGACCTCGGCGTCTGCAGCGGGCATCTCAATGAACCCGAGACTTCGCGCCGGTATTTCTGGCAGGTTCTGACCTTCTACCCGGATTCCGGATTGGCCGTGCATGCCGCGACCGCACTGATGAATTCCACGGGCGCCGATGAACTCCTCGCGGTCGCAAGAGAGTACTTCGATCAAGGAGACTTCGCCAGGGCCTGCCCTTTGCTCGATGCTCTGTCCTCAGGGCAGGCTTCCCCCGCCGTCCAGGCCGAAAGCACTCTTCTCGCCGCGTATTGCCGGTTTTACCAAAACCGTTGGGATCAAGCCGCAAGACTCTTCACGGATTATTTGAACGGGTACCCCGGTCATCCCGCTGCATCCAAAGCTTTCATTACGCTCGGGCAGTGTTATCTCTTCATGGGCCGCTACAAGGAGGCCAAATCCTCCCTGACGAGCGCCTTGACCCTCGATCCGGGCATCGCGCACAAGCAGCCTTTCTCAGCCATCATGAGGACGGTGGAGGATCTCGATGGCTCCGAGAACTGAAGGCGAAACCGAAGCCTGGGCAAAAAAGGCCCTTTTCCACATGGAAAAATGTCCAAATCCGAAGGAGACATTTCATCGGACCCCGGCAGAGGTCAGGCAATGAGAGTTCTGCTCGTCAACCCTTCATGGGGGAAACGAGTGGACCGCCGGCGCCACAATCGCTGCTGGCCTCCGCTCGATCTGCTCTATATTGCAGCCGGTCTGCGGGAAGAGGGGTTCGAAGTGTCCCTTTGTGACGCAAGGGCGTCGGGTGCATCCCCCATGGAAGTGTCCTCTCAGGCGCAATCGGCGGACATCGTCGTCATGAGCACATCGCCCCTGGACCGCTGGCAATGTCCGAATCTCGACATGGAACCCCTGCTTCGGTTCACCACTCTCATTCCTCCGGAAAAACTCATCCTCTGCGGCGTTCATGGGACCCTGTTTCCCGAGTCCGTGCTGAATCTAACGGGAGCCGGAGTGGTCGTGAGGGGGGAACCTGAAGAGACGATTCCCGCCGTCTGTCGTGCGATGGCATCGAAGCAGGATTCCTATACCCGCCTGAACTCCATCAGCTTTGCGCAAAACGGGAAAACCGTACACAATCCACCGGCCTCTCCCGTCGACATTGCATCCCTGCCGCTCCCCGCCTACGATCTGACTCAGCCCGGCCTTTACGAGTACGAACCGCTCGGCCGGAGAATGGCCGTGCTGGAGACTTCCCGGGGATGCCCTCACTCCTGCACCTATTGTCTCAAGACAATGTACGGCAGCGGCGTGCGCCGGAAACCGCTCGATCGGGTCGGCAAAGAGATGGAGAGCATCCATGAATCGGGCTACCGTTTCGTTTACTTCATGGACCTCGAATTGTGCCTCAACCGGCAGAGAGTGCTCGATCTTTGCAGGATCACCAGAAGATTTCCACTGGTTTGGTGCTGCCAGACGAGGGTTGACCACGTCGATCCGGAGCTTCTCGAAGCAATGGCGGGATCCGGGTGCCGGCTGATTCACTACGGGATAGAAGCCGGAGGGTCCGACACCCGGGATGCGGTCAGGAAAGGAATTTCCCGCTCACAAATCGAAGATGCGATCAGGTGGACCAAATCGGCCGGCATCGCCACGGCGGGGTTTTTTCTGCTGGGATTCCCCTGGGAAACACCGGCGGACTGGACGGCGACCGAAAAGCTTGCAAGAAAACTCAATCTCACTTACGCTTCATTTCACTCCGTCACCCCGTATCCGGGGACGGAGTTGGGAACAACCCTTTCGTGCGACTCACCCTGGTGGGAACATGCCTACCGTTCGCATGTCCCCGCAGGCAGGCTCGTCCGCATCTATATGCGGTACTACTTCCGTTTGTCTTATATCGCTGAGTTTCTTAGGCATGGTCCGCGCCGGATCGGGGTTTTCCGGCTTTTTCTCGACTATCTCAAAGGCTTCTTCGTTGACATTTAACACCGGGCCTCCGACTGAAGTGCCAATAGGAAGTTCTGCATGTCCACAGCCGACTTTTCCATTCTGATCCCGGTCTTCAACGAAGAAGAATGCCTCATCCCGAACATCGGGAAACTCCTCCTTTTTCTGCAGAGCCACGGCCTGAATGGAGAAGTGATACTGGGGAGCAACGGATCGACGGATGCAACCCTGTGCGCGGGTGAGTTACTGCAGGAGGTTTATCCGCAACGGATACGATTCTTCCACCTGGAGGAGCGAGGGGTGGTGGGAGAAGTCTACAAAAATGCCGTCCGGGTGGCCTCGTCCCCGCTCTTGATCACGATGGACATGGACCTCTCCGTTGAACTTGAATTCATCCCCATGGCAATCGGGCTCCTCGATCGATACGACCTTGTGGTGGGATCCAAACAATCCGGTTCTCAGGAACGATCCGTGTGGAGGAGGTTCGGAAGCGGGCTGTTCATCTTCTGCGCTCAGGTCATGTTGAATTTAGGATATGATGATTACTCGCTCGGAGCCAAAGCGTACCGTATCGAGAAAATCAAGCCTTTTGTGAACAATATCAGCAAAGACACCAATTACGTGCTGGACCTCATTTCCCGGAGCAGCAGGGCCGGTTTGGCCATAACCGTGCTGCCCGTCGGCTGCCAGGATTTCAGAAGAAGCCGTTTCAACCTCGTCCGGGAAGCCTTCGTCCGCTTCTCCCACCTGTTCCGCCTCTGGCTGAGGCAAAGTCTTGACGGGCAAAACCCTCATTTGTGATCCAGGATTGTGACACAGGTCCAATCCTCTCCCGGATGTTTGTCCAGAAGCTCTTCGCACCTCTTCAGGTAAAGGATCGACGGGGGATCCGAGGGCCACCACTCTTCCACCTTCCGGAATAATTCCGAAGCCGTTTGCCAATCGCAGCCGCGAAACGCCGTCATGGCCCGGCGATAGACATCGAGCGGCTCCGCGGGGATGTCATCCCCTCTTTTCCCCATGAGCTGGTAGATTGCCACCGGATGTTGTCTGCCCTTGACTCGGACGATATCGAGTTCACGCCCGATAAAATCATCTTTCACGTACTTCCAGGTCATTTCGCTTACCACGATGTTGACCCCGTACATCTTGGTCAGACCCTCAAGCCTGGATCCCAGATTCACGTTGTCGCCAAGGACCGTGTAATCGAAACGGCGCTCGGACCCCATGTTCCCGACCATCATCACTCCGGTATTGATCCCGATTCCGACTTCGAAAATCGGCAGTCCCCGTTCAGCCCAGGACCTGTGGAGATCTCCAAGCGTCCCGACCATGTCGAGAGCCGTCGTGCAGGCCCGGTACGGATGGTCTTCCTGGGTGAGCGGCGCTCCGAACAACGCCATGAGGGCATCGCCTATATATTTGTCGAGGGTGCCGTGATTGTCGAAAACCACCTGGGTCATCCGAGTGAGATAACCGTTCAACTGCGGGACCAGTTCCTCGGGAGGGAGTCTTTCGGACAGGGTCGTGAACCCGCGGATGTCGGCAAAAAGGACCGAAAGCTCTTTTTTCTCCCCGCCAAGTTTCAACCTCTCGGGATGAGCCAGCATTTCTTCGACCACGGAACCGTGGACATAAAGGTTGAAGGTCTGCCGGATCTTTTGCTTTTCCCGTTCTTCCTTCAAATACCTGTGAACCGAAGTCCCGAGGTAGGCGGTGATGAGGTTGAGCGACGGATAGACGTGATTCAACCACATCCCTGCATGGAGGAAAAAATAGTGAGTCGTCAGAACGTAGCCGCCGAGCAGAATCGAAGAAGCGATCGCAAGCGATACGCCTCTCAGGAACCCCTGCAGAATGAGGAAGCACAAGGCCAGGCCGATCAGCGCTCCGAGATCGTAGTAGACCACGGACCGCTCGGAACGATGAAGGAACTGCCCCTGGATGACATTTTCCATCACGGTGCAGTGAAGTTCAACCCCCGGAAACACAGTGTCGAACGGCGTAGGACGCATATCGTGAAGCCCCATGGTGGTGTTGCCGATTACTACCAGGCGGTCTTTCAGGCAGTCGTCGGGCGCCTCGTTGTGGAGCAGCGTCGTGGCGGAAAAGTGAGGAAAGGCGTAGGCCGGACCGTAATAGTCCAGCAGCATTTCGCCTTTGTCGTTTGTGGGGATGGAGACATTACCGATCCGGATATCCTGAACTCCATGCTCGTCCAGCTTCACGATCATCGGGGTTTCAGGAAATGCGGCAGTGAGCATCTCCAGGGCAAGCGACGGGAATATCCGCTGCTCATACCGGAACACCAAAGGCATCCGGCGGACGGTCCCGTCAGGGTCGGCAAAGACGTTGAAACTACCGGTGTACCTGGAAGCCTCACGGACCGGCGGGATATTGGTTTCGAGTCCCGAAGATTCGATCAGCCTGCCGTAGACGGGTTTCTTTTTGACAAGCACGATGGGGCAGGCCGCCTTGTCGAGGACGTCGGCGGGAGGAGTCGGAGGCACGAAGGTACTGTCGATTGAATAGAAGAAATGCCCGAGAACGAGCGGGATCGAAAGCCGCTTCACCGTTTCCGCAAGGATCGCATCGTCATCTTCCCGTGCGGCCGCTTTCTCCAGGAAGGAAACCGCACTTGGGGTCAAACCGAAGGATGGGTTCTCGCGAAGCCGGTTCAGGGTATCCAGTACGGCCTCCTGCCGGAGCTTCAAATCGGGCTCGAAAAAACCCATGTCAAGGCCGATGACCCGGGCCCCATACCTGTCAACCGCTTCAAGAAGCTGCGCCATCCGGCGCCTCGGCCACGGCCAGCGCCCATCCGTGTTCACGCTCCCCTCATCGATGGTCACGAAAGCAACCATGCCGGATGGCCGGATCGGCCCTCTCTGTTTGAAATGGAGGTCCCACGCTTTCAGTTCAACCAGTTCGAGAAAAGGGACGACGAGAAAGTAAAGACATATCATTATCAGCGTGCTGATCGAAACGAAGAGGACTTCCCATGAAAAGATGGAGCGGCTGAGCTTCTTCACGATGTTCAAGGCAGATACTCCAGGATCGCAACGTGCCGGCCAAACGGCGGGTGGACCCGGCATTCGTCCGCATCATCCGGGAAATGATCGAAGCTCCCCGCCAAGGCGGCGGAGGAGAACGGCCGTTGCCGCTCGACCGGGATCGGAATCGCTTCACGCCGTATCGATCGACCCGACGGGCAACCAACAACCCAGGCACCCCTGGGCAATCAATCCTTTTCGACCGTCACCACAAGCTTCCGCACCGTCTGATGCTTTGGCACCGTAACATTGCAGGTGGTCCGGCTCTTCATATTGATCGTCCGATTGCCGGCACTGTCCGTGAGCGTCACCTTGACCCCGGCTGGAAGATTCTTCAGCTTCCAGCCCAGAACGTAGGCTGTCGATACCTTCCTTACGGGCACTTTGAGCGTCACCACAAACTTGACGGAACCGCCGTTCAGAGGCCGCGTGTCGATAGCGTACTTGCCGGGCCGGACCGTCCAGGTGCCGTGATCCACAAAGAGCCGCGGCACGTCGCTTGAGATCGGAGGCGGAGACAGGCAATCCATGGAGTCGGGACCGCTGGAGGCACCGGAGTTGATCCCGAGGAAAAGGGTTTTGTCCTGATAGCTCCTGGATTTTTCATTCAGGCTAAACGATATCCCGCTGAAGGCTCCGCCGGGAGACGCCTGGGCGCTTTCGGCCTTGATCGGCCCCGTAATCGTCGAGGGAACGAACAGGAGGTTCACCGTCTGCGAGCTGAAATTGTAAAACCAATATGCATTCCAGGGTTCAAAGGAGGACGCCGACGCCCCTCCCGCGACAACGGGGTAGTATGATTTGTAGAATCCCCAAGCCTGGTTTTCAATCCATGGGTTGTCGGAGAGCGGATAAGTCACCCGTTCTCCTCCTGCAACCCCCGATACCAAAACATCCTCGACGGCCAGGGAGTTCAGAAAGGGGTATCCGACCACATTCCATTCCGGGTAAAGCTTCACCGTATAAGGTTGCATGCTCGGAACAAGCGTGCCGTTGACCTTGAGAGTCCGATCCTTGCTCGTGATAACCCAGTACCCTCGGCCGGGATCGACCGGCGAGATTCCCTCCAGGTAATCTTTGTACCCCCCGGTGGCGCGGTTGTACTGATAGATCCCCAATTCGGCGGGGTTGTAGACCGGCTTCCCCGCCCCTCCAAATACCGCCAGAGGGTCAGGGTTGTCGGGATGAACCCCGGGAAGACCGATCAGGTGAAAATCCTGCAGGTCGATGCTCTTGTCTTCGGCGACGTCCGCGATCAGGCGGTAGGTGACCTGCGATTCTCCCGATGCCGTAAAGGAAGTCTCGGACCATTGCCCCCACGCAGTCGCATCCTTTGCTTTCACCCTGGCATAATAGGTCTCCCCCGTCGTCAGGACCTTTCCCGCGTACTGCACCGAAGTCGCGCCGCCCGTAACGGCGGCAGGGTTCCACATGATGTCCCCCGACCCGCCGGGACCCGTCCAGACCGCTACCTGACAGGCGACCTGCGGCTCACCCTCCTCATCATAATAAGTCCAACTGATGGTGTCTCCGTTAACGCGCACCGGCTTCGTGGCGGGCGGCTTATTGGTGCTGAAGCCCGACCACTTGTATGCAGTCCACCTGTTCCTGACGCGCTTGTAGTAGTCACCCACCGTATAATCGAAGGACTTATCATCCGAGCCCGACACAAGGTCTTCTATGTGAACCGGTTTGGCCGGGTCCCTGATGTCGAGCGCGTATTTCAGGGTCCCCTGGATTGTTCCGCCTTTTATCCCAACGTAGTTGATCGAGGCGGGTTCATACCAGTAATCCTGCCATATCCGGACCTTATATTCCCCGTCCGGATCCGGCAGAAACAGGGAAAGGTCGAAGTCTTTCGACGTAAAGACATCCGGGTAGGAAGACCCGTCACGAAGCACCCAGGACCTCCCGTCCCAGGTGTAGATGAAGTAAGTGTTCCCACTGGGAATGTAATATCCCTTGCTTACAAAAATAAAATCCCTCGATGGGAGCCTCTGATTTCCGATCTCGAAGCCAAGGGACATCTTGTCGCCCGGCCTCATATGAACGTATTTCCCATCCGGCCTTCTGAGCGTGCTCAAAACGTTCTTCCCCGATTGGCCCGCCGAAACAAGGGACAGGTTCCTGACGGCCTTTGCCGGCTCAGCACCGGTGGAGAGACCCACAAAATCGATTTCGTGATACTTGGTCCCATGGGAAATGGAATACAACCGTACCTTGCTCGACTCCGCAAAATCCGGCAAATACGGGGACAGGTCGAAGGCGCACTCGGACCAGTCAAACCTCGGCTTCAGACGCCCCCTCTCAACCCAGTTGCCCGACGGATCCATTGTCTGCACTACAATTGCGGGAGGGCCGACATAAGGTTTGTTTTCTCCCTGGCCGGCTTCAAAACCCTTGACCCGCAGGACAAGCCTTGCCCCCCGGGAGACATCGATCATGCCGAAATCGACTTCAATATACTCTTCACCGTATAGCGGGAAGCCGCAGCCGTCCCGGCCGCTTATCGCGGGGCCTGCATCCGGGCCGGCGCTGCTGACCGCGTAGATCGGGCCTGCAAGCGACTCCGTCTCGTATGCGAAAACGTTTCCCTTTTCATCCGGCGCAACCGATACTCCGTCGTCATGATCTACGGCAAGCAGGTTCACGGAGTCGGTCCACGATTCCTCGGCATCGATCTCTCGAACCTCCAGATGGTAGGAACCGTTCCACGAGACCAGAGGCTTCTGAAGCAGGTAATAGTCCGTGTATTCGCCTCCCGGATATCTTGCGACCGAGTAGATATCATTGTCTTTTGAAAATTGAGTTCCATCCCATGTATAGACCCATGGGCAGGAGCCGTCGGCCTGCTCGCGGGCTTCAAGCGTCAAGGTCACCTTGCTGCCGCCGGGATTGTCGTAAACCGTGATGGCGATATCGTCGATGTAGAGCCCCGGAAAGGCCTGACGGTCCCCTTCGTAAGCCCTGAACCTCAAGAAGATGTTTTTCCCGGCGTAGGTTGAAATGTCGAATTCGTAGACTTTCCAGCCACCGCCCATGTCTCCGAACAGTTCGGCCAGGGTCACCCACGTCCGGCCGTCGGTCGATACCGAAAAAGCGCCCCTGCTGTGCATTGCGTACACGTCAATGTAGGTGTAGAACCGGACCCTGGCAACTTGACCCGAAGAAAGGGCACGGAACTTGATCGCCGGTGAAACCAGGTATCCTTCGGCTCCAATGGGCATGTTGCCCGACAGATTGGTACCCCAGCATTTTTTCCCTGAATGAGCGCTCGAAGGGCCTGCCTGAGTGGGGGTCCCCCATTGCCACTGAGGGCTGGTACTCCCGGCGGGGGTCACGGGAGCATAGTTTCCGTCGCTCGATTCGAATCCCTCGGAATAGATGACTTTCTCGCCGGCGAGCGCGGTCACCGGCAGGAACAGGGCCGCGGCGAGCAAGATGACTGCCATGAAGTTCATCCCGGATTTGACGAGCATGGTTCACTCCTTGAGCTGACTCCAAAACATTCGGGCGCTCTGAGGGCGCTGGAAAATATTGTCTCGCAACGGCCTTTCCCGTTTTACGATTCGGACGGATAAAACAGTTGCAGCGCTAAAGCCTGGAAACCATCATGCCGATAAGGACGATATGGGGGTTTAGACCCGATCAGCCCCATTGTGTTCCCAAGAGACCGCCTTTGCCTGCAGTCCGGTACCCTCTGGTGAGCGGGCAGGAGACTGCACTAACGCCGATTCCCTCCCCACTGCCGAAAACCGCAACCCCGATCCTCTCCAGGACTCAGAACCAACCCCTTTGCCCCCGTCCCATCAGAGTTTATCCCTGCCCGGCGGGCCGGGAGGGGGTGGAGGTTTAGGGAGCGTTCTGGGAAGAGTGGTCGTAGTCGTGGTCGTGGTCGTCGAAGAACTGCTCGTCGTGGTGGTCATGAGGGTGCGCACATCCGGAGGAATCACTACGGGCGGCACCGTCGCCTGACCGGTGACATTGTCGGTGGTCAGCTTTCCGGCCGGGGAGCCGGCGCCCATGCCTTGCCTGGTTTCAGCAGGAGGAACCTTGATTCCTTTCGAGACCTCTTCCACTCCCCTGATCATCTCGGCGCGTTCCGCCTGCGTTGCAAACCGCGGCGGCGTGGGCAAGTTCGACCCGCACACCTGGCTGAACATATTGGCGGTCAATATGGCCGGCTTTCCGGGGTTCTCCCTGCTGGCGGCTTGAATCACATTCTCCAGGCACAATGCTTCGACCAGTTGTTCCTTGCAGACGTTGTCCCTTGGAGATTCGGGACGCACTCGAACGATAAAGTCGGTATCACGAGTCCCGACGACCGCCGTTTGGGTCTGCACCCGAAAGCGCTTTTCCTTGTAATCCTGCAGATCCTGCACGACAAAGCGGGCTTTCCCGGACACCATGGACAGCAGGCCCTGGCGGGTCTTTTCCGAAGGACTGTAAAGATATTCGGTGATTTCCAACGCCGTGTTCGAAGTCATCTTCACACAGCTTTCATCCAGGAACACGATTTCAACGGAGCTGTTATCCTTTGTCTGCCACTTATCCCGCAGGAAGACGGGGTCTCCCGGCTTTGCAGCCGTGGTTTGCCCTTCCCTTTCGACAAAGACCGATCCTTTCAGCTCCCCGGCTTTCCCAACCGGCTCGGATGCCGATACCGAAGCCGCACCGACCCACGCGACAGCGCACAGCAGCAGAAACAAAGCAACGCTCTTCCCAAATTGACTTTTCTTTAATAGTCGAATGTGAGTAAGCATGTGAAAATCGTCCTTTTGTAGTTATACGGATCAAACGCTTGATTGCCTGTACCGGACACTATGTTTGAACTGTTCCATATTTCCTGAAAAAGAAAATTGAGACCCAGGTTCGAAGTGATCGGACCTCGAACCAGGATATTGAAATCCTTCTCCTCGTCGTGCCGTTTCGTGGTGAGGCTGATCAGAGGATCGAAGTTATAGTCCCGCCAGATATACAGGCCTGAAATATCCAGAAACCACAGATCCCTCCAGAGCGGATATTGGAATCCGAGCATGGCCGCATTGCTGATATACGTACCGCGGTCTGCTTCCGTCACATCGTCGTAGAGCATGAAATACCCGGCTCTCAGATGCGCATTACCACCTTGCATAAGAAACATTTCCGTCACACCCACTGAATAAATTCGGTCATCCGGCGTGTTGTCGAGAAAGGAACGCCATTCGACTCCCGCTCCGATATCGGTTCTCCAGCGGTCCCCCTCCAGAATGGTAAAAGTGGGGAGTATCGACTGGATATTCGCCTTCGAATCGTCACCTGCCCAAAAATGGCTGTACATGTATTGAATGCCTGCGAGATACGGACCGTTGTTCCACTCTGCGTATATCGCAGGGCTGGCGCCCAGCCAGCCGTTTTCCGGGTGTTCAAAGTAGGTCACCTGGTAATGATTGTATGCCGCGCCGATCTTCCAGGGATCGCTCTTGTAGACGTCGTACCGCCCGGTGACGTTGGCCACAAAGCCCGCGCTGCCCTCACCGGTGGTCCCGGTTGCAGGGTTGAATGCATTCTGGACGATGTTGCCGTCGTATTGAAAACCTGTGGCGCCCGTAATGTGCCAGGGTTTCTCGACCTTCGCCACGGTTTCAACGACCGTCAGGAGTTTTCTCAGTTCCGCGGCGGTTTCGGAAGATAACTTCATCTTCAGCGCAGCCTGAAGCAGTGTTTTGGATTCATCGTATTTTTTCAGGTAAAATAGAGAGATGGCTTCCTGAGAGGTGGCCTGGGGAACCAGTTCCGGCTTATCGGCTTTCGCCTGCCGGAGAAAATCGATCGCCTTCGGGTAATCCTTGAGTCGCATATACACAAGACCGGTTTCGTAATCAGCCCGTCCCGGATCTACCGGCCTTGCCTTTCGCAGCGCTTCGACGGCCGCCATCTCATTCCCTCGTATTGAGTAGACGTTGGCCAGATCGAAATAGACGTTCCTGTAATAGTCCTCGTTTTCCCGGATCAACGCCTGGAAAACGGCCTCCGCCTCGTCCAGCCGTTGCAGCCTGAAGAAGATTCCTCCGAGCAGATACTGGTATTCAAGGTTCTCGGGGTTCTCAAGTATGGCACGCTGGATCTGAACCAGCGCTTCCTGGTAATCCCCCGTCCGGAGTGCCTGGGAAGCCAGTTGAAAGGGTGCCTGGGAGGTGGATGAATCCTGGGCTCGAGCACTCGGGAGCAATGTGATCGAAACCAGGAACATTGCGATCAGACAACTTCGCCCGAAACCATAAATTCCCATGGCGCCTCTCCTGAAATCTATTGACCGTGCCACACCTTCTACGTCAGAGTGAGTAACCCGTGCCGGTGAAGCCGGCCTTCGGCACCCGGCAATGATATTGCTTTAATCCCCTCCCGGCCCCTTGGGAGAGTGCGCGGACCTCATTCCGGCGGAAGCCGGAATCCAGCGAGTCAAGGTCTTCCGGACCCCGGCTTTCGCCGGGGTGACGGCTTGGGCCACTGAGATTCTTCTTGAGTCAACAGTATTGACGGTGCCCGGAGGCTGTCAAAAACAAAATGAGACAGCCCCAAGTTCTCACATTCCGGGATAAATCACTTGAGTTTCAGCAAACAGGATGCCAATTGAGCCGAAACGTGCCCACATACCGGCTCCGTGTTTCCACTTCCATGGCATAGGTGCATAGAAACGGCATTTCCCATCGATGCTCCAGGAGCGACCGGGGACGCCAGTATATTTCTCTGTGGGGGTTCATCACATTATGAAGCACAAGGACTTTTTGGGATTTTGCTCTGAAAATAGAATGATGTCAAACGAAGAATCTCACATTGGTTTAATGTTTCCACATCGAGGGGACTCGCCGTGAATGCTTCCCCGTATCAGCGCTACAGGACTATGGTCGATGCTCGGGGGCAGGCTCGTGTGGCTCTACAGCCGACGTATATTGCCTTATTCTTCCGGACCGAAATCATTTCTGCTTTTCCATGAGGTCCGGCGACTGTCTCCCACCTTCCCCCTTGTACTCATAGAACCCTCGCCCTGTTTTCCTTCCCAGACGCCCCGCCTCCACATATCGGCGAAGGAGAGGACAGGGGCGGTACTTGGAATCGCAGAAGCCGTGGTAGAGTGTTTCCATGATGGCCAGACAGGTGTCCAGGCCGATCAGGTCCGCCAGAGCGAGGGGGCCCATGGGGTGATTCATTCCGAAGCGCATGACGGTGTCGATGTCCTCGCGTTTTCCCACTCCATGATAGAGGCAGTACACAGCCTCATTGATCATGGGCATGAGAATTCGGTTGGCTATGAAGCCCGGGGAGTCGCTCGACTCTGCCGGAATCTTTTGGAACACAATGGACAGGTCCCAGGTCGTTTTGAACGTTTCATCCGATGTTTGCAATGCCCTTGACACTTCCACCAGCTTCATGACCGGAGCGGGATTCATGAAGTGCATGCCGATGACCTTGTCGGGTCGTTTTGTCCGCGCCGCGATCCGGCCGATCGGTATCGAAGAGGTGTTGCTGGCAAGAACAGTTCGAGCGGGGCAGACCTTGTCCAGGTCCTCGAAAATTGTGAACTTGATGGGTTCACTTTCGGTGGCCGCTTCAATCACGAAGTCCGCCTCCGCCATATCTCCCAGATCGACGCTGCTTTGAATTCGACCAAGGATCGCCCTCCGATCCCCGGCGCTCACCCTGCCCTTTTCCATGTCCCTTTCAAGGGCCGCTCCAATCTCATGAAGCCCTTTGCGGACAAATTCCTCCCTGACGTCGTTCACGATCACCCGCAGACCGCTCGTTGCGGCTACCCGCGCAATCCCCGTGCCCATCCGGCCCGCTCCGACGACGCCAAAAGTCCTTATCTCCATTCCCTCGCCTCCTCCCTGGAACGGTATGCGGCCACATGCATTCATCAGACCGCCGATTCATCGCACGCGCCGATCCTTGTCGCAACGCCGGCCCCGCATTTGTTCGGGCGTTATGTTAACGGCCGTCCCTGCAAGGAATGCCTCCGTGCAAAGGGTCGGGTTCGTATCGGAACTGCGGCGCTAACCGGCTTGGGAAGATGATGCGATCCCCGGTTCAGGAGCATCGGCCGGCAGGTAAACGACAAAGCATGATCCTTTCCCAAGTTCACTTGAGACTTCAACGGATCCCTTATGAGCCTGGACAACTGCCCTGACGAGGCTCAACCCCAACCCGAGTCCGCGCTCGGAGCGGCTCTTATCGACCCTGTAAAGCCGATCCCAAATCCTGGGGAGTTCCTGAAGAGGGATGCCCCGGCCGGTATCTTTGATTGAAATAAAGAGGTGCTGTCCCTCCCGATGGACTTCGATCGCGATCTCTCCATCTCTGGGCGTATATTTGACGGCATTGTCCAGCAAATTTGCCAGAACCTGCTGCAGTCTGTTTCTATCAACGTTTAAATAAAAGAGTTGAGGAGCATTGACCCGGACGGCAATATTCTTCTCTTCCGCCACATATCGATAGAGATCCGTTACGCTGTCGATAAGAGCTGAGATATTCACCTTTTGCACGTGGAGTTTCATAACGCCGGTTTCGGCTTCTGAAATATCCATAAGGGTATTCAGCATTGTGACGATACGCTCCGATTCCTCTTTGCAGTCTATCAGCGCTTCCCGTTGGTCACTCGGGCTTCCTTCGGACTGCAGAGCCATTTCGGCAATCCCCTGCAATCTGGCCATAGGTGTGCGCAGGTCATGAGCCACATTATCCAACGCGGCCCGCATCCCGCTGATAAGGGCCTCGATTCTCCCAAGCATCCCATTGAACAAAACGACCAGATCGTCCAGTTCGTCTCTGGCGGATCCCCTTGGGACCCGGGCGTCCATCTTTCCTCCCTCAATCGAACGGACCGCCTGAATCAGGTTGCGAATAGGCCTGAGTGTGCGAAGGGCCAGGAATGAGCCGCCTGCCAGGCCAAGCAGGATGCCGAGAATCATGATCATCACAAAGCTGTTCCCGAGAGAATTCAGGAGAGCCTGCCGATTCTTGATGCTCCTGCCAATTTGAAGAAAAGACCCATCAACGAGGCTGACCGATTTCATCTCCATCCTCTCTCTGACATCCTGCACCCGCAGAATTGACCACTCCTCGCCCGTTCTGAGCTGCTGGTCTTCGAGGTGCTTGACATCGAGAAACATCAATGACGCAGGAATACTCAGAAAAAGGGTGTTGTTCCGTTCTCCCGCGATCCGTGCGAAAAACGGGTTTCGCCGGGATACCTCCTGTTCCCGAAGAATCTCTCTCTTCAGGGCTTCCATCCCTTCGCTCTGGTACACATTGGCATACTCCTCTGTTCTCGTCTGGATTTCGTCCCGATCACTTCGCTTCAAATAGGTAAAGACGAGATAATAAAGGAGACCGAAAAGAATGATGGAGGAAAAGACAAAGAGGCCCGAATACCAGAATATGAGCCGAAAACCTATGGTTTTCCGAATTCGGTCAATGGACCTTAAGGACATATCCAACCCCTCGGATAGTATGGATCATTTTCTCGTCAAAATTCCCCTCCACCTTGCCTCGCAGCCGGCAAACCAGAACGTCCACAACATTCGTCTGCGGGTCGAAGTGGTAGTCCCATACGTGTTCGAGGACCATTGTCTTGGAAACAACCCGCCCTGCATTCCGCATGAGATACTCAAGCAAGACGAACTCCCTTGGCTGCAGGGCAATTTTACGACCCGCCCTCAGCACCTCCCGGGTGAGAAGGTCTATGGACAGATCTCCAACGGTCAAACGAGTGGATCGCACCGTACTGCCGCCTCTGCGGATAAGTGCATGGATTCGCGCGAGGAGTTCGGAGAAGGCGAACGGCTTGGTAATATAGTCGTCACTTCCCGTCTGAAGACCCTTGACCCGATCGTCTACGGAATGCTTTGCACTCAAAATGATTATAGGCGTGTTTATCTTTTGTGCTCGAAGTGCTTCGATAAGCCCCAGGCCATCCAGTTTCGGTAACATGATGTCGATCACGGCCACATCGTATAGCCCTGTCGAAGCCATGTGAAGTCCATCTTCTCCATCCATCGCATGGTCCACGACAAAACCGGCCTGTTTGAGACCCATAACGACAAAAGAAGCGATTTTGGGGTCATCCTCAACCACGAGAATGCGCATAGCACCAAATCTCCTCTAACGGTTTGCGGTTTTTCCCCAATGTACATTTTTCAAGCAGAAAAGCAAGTTTTGGGTCCATGGCGGAGCAGCGCGGCCGGGCCAAAACCGGTCGCCGTTTTCCAGGGCCGCTGCACGGTCCCGTACAAGCACATCAGCTCACGTCATTTCAAACTGGAACGCCGGTGAAATCTGCAAGTTGAGTATGACTTTCCCGTTGTACCGCCCAAACACTCCATAGGGGACGCTTAAGCAAGAGTCCATCCGTGGGCCTTTCACCAGCGGAATGCCACCCCACTCTTACAAAAATGTAATACGACGGAAAGGGACTAGTAACTTTCAAAGCCTTATAAGATAAGAGCTTGGAACACTGTGCATCGCTTCGGGAGGGCCTGCGCCGGTACCGCCGTTTGCATGACATTTTAACACAAGGCGCGTCACGCCGCTTTGGAGAGACTCCGGGCGTTACTCACATAAATGAATTATTCCAGTTTGTTGCCTTGATAAGGAGTTCCATGAAACACATAGTCGATATTTTGCCGTGCCAACGATGTGGCTCATCATTGGATCGAAATGCGAAACCTCTAAGGTGCAGCGCCTGTTCTGCAGCGATCGGGAACGGCTCCGGGATATTCACTACATGTAAAGAAAGCAGCTACTATTGGGGCGAAATACCTCACGCCGACATGATCGAGGCTCTGTCTCTGGCAAAGGAAAAGGGATGGAAGCAAAGCATTGAGCGCCTCAGCGTCAGGCACCCCAGGCTGCCCCAAATGGTAACGGCCGCAGACCGTGTCGACTGGTGCCGCCCCAATGGTCAAAACCGCATGGTAATACTGGACGTCGGAAGCGGGCTCGGGCAAACCAGTTTCCTGTTAGCGAAAGACCGCACGAACACCGTGGTTTCTCTCGAACTGATAAAAGAACGGGCGCAGTTTCAGGCCATTCGCAAAGAACAGGAGCAGGTCGAGAACCTGTTCGTCGTCAACGGCGACCTCCTGGACACCACATTCTATCCCAACACGTTCGACATGGTCCAGTTCGTGGGGGTCCTCGAATGGATCGGCTTTGAGGAAAATCCGAGCAGCCCCCGCGAAGAGCAATTGCGGGCGCTGAGAAAGGTGCGAGAGATTCTAAAACCCTCCGGATTGGTATATATCGGCATTGAAAATCGTTTCAGCCTGCATAACGTCCTGGGCGCCAAAGATCATTCCGGATTGCGCTTCACAAGCCTCATGCCAAGGAGTCTGGCCGATCTCTACATGAAGCTGCGCACACCCATTTACCGGTCAAGCCTGGCACCTCACTCTTACCGTACCTATACATACTCGGCATCAGGCTACAAGGAGCTCCTTTCAGAAGCGGGATTTTCTCAGGCGGATATCTATATGGTCCACCCGAACTACAATCATCCCAGATCCATCATCCCGCTGGATAATCGGATGATTCAGAGGTTTTTTTCCGGCTTTTACCGGCCCCGGAACAACATTAAAGACAGGATATCCACCGGTTTTTTCAGAGTATTGTCAAGGTTGGGACTTGCCGCCTTTTTTGCACCTCACTACCTCATAGTAGGGAAAAACTAAACCATGCTAAACAATAGTCTCAGAGATTTCTTCGCGGAGAGAAGTGACTATTTTCATTTAACCATAAACAATCCTGGAGATATATCCGTCACCTCCTATGCGGTTGATCAAAATGAGTACGGTACTATTAATCTTCTGATAGGTGATCTGACGGGCTATGCATATCTTTTGACGGCGAACAGGGATGAGTCCGCAAATCTGGTTTTTATTGACGACATGCTCAGGCTCTCTGCATTGGTAAACAGTCCAAGATATAACCACCTGAAATCCAAGATTGTTACTGCCGAGATCCTCAACACTGGAACCGAGCGATATGCATGCTATAAGTATTTGCCAACTGATAACAGCCATTGGCTAATATGGAATTCTATACTGCCGAATAATAACACAAAAAAGTTGGACGCTGTATTGGGTTTCTGCGAAGAGTTGCATGAATCCGGAAATCGTGACATTTCATTAGGGTATCAATTTGAACATATCTCGGACAGTTTCACAAAATCTTACTCTAATATTCAATCTATTATGGAAATTGCAAATTACTATATCAACAAAGTCAGGAATGAACGATGGACAGGCATAACGACTATAGTACACAATGATCTTATTCCAATAAATATTTTGATGAATGAGGGCGTTATCCGGGTAGTTGACTGGAAATATTGGGAGGATTCTTTATCTATCTTTAATTTTTTCGAAGTGCTGATAGCTTTTGGCTCGCTTTTTACCCACAGTCGCTATAAGAGCCGTGATAATAAATTTTTACCTGCAAATTTTCGTTCTTTCTTCACTTCAGATACATCCTCAAAAAGAAGCAATTTCTTGAAACGATGTTCTGAGTATTGGGCAGGAATGGATTTTATGAATGACTATCCTTCGGAAATTGTGGAGGGCCTTTTCTTTTTTTATTTGATGAGTAAAAGCGTCTGCCAGTCCAATAAGTACAAGACACACTACGCATCGGATCTAGTCTGGTACGACCTCTTAAATGCCTTCTGTTCAGAAAGAAGCCATTTCAGAGTCTTTTGGGAGCAGATGAGATTGCCGGCATCGCATCCCTCAACCAATGCAATGTAGCATTTCCCATAAGACCATAATCATCGCAAGGTGCGCGAATCGGCCTCGACGCGAACACCGCCGATCATGGGCACTTCACGACGGGCCGCTCGTCCCGGCTCCTGCCGGCAGGGCCTCACGCGAAACGCTCAGAGTCCTGCGCCCTTGGAAGGTTTCTGCATCCCATCCCATCGGAGCCCTGCCTTCCTGAGGTGATCTATCATACGATGGTCTCGACATCTTCCAGCCGCTTTGTCAGAACTTCCGGATCAACATCGCGCACAAGAATGGTTTTCCGGCGGGATTTGTGTCCCTGAACGATTTCTATGCTGGATTTCGAGACCTGAAACGCCCGGGCCAGAAATTTAACACATTCCTTGTTGGCTTCCCCTTCCACGGGTGGCGCGGTAAGGCGAATTTTCAGGCTCCCCTGATAGACGCCAGCCCATTGATTCCTGGCGGCCCTCGGCTGTATGTACACATCGACGAGGGTTCCCGCTTCAGTTCGACGAAAAAAGGGAAAGGATTTCATTTCAGACCGGTTCTCATTCTCAAGGGAAAGCCGTGCGGCGGCGGACCTGCGTTGAACGGGAACCTTTCCGGGGACAATCCTCGACCGGCTGCAAACGCCGGTCGATCCGATGCCGCATTTCCATCGTGTGTAATAAAAACTCATATCCCTTCATCATTCATTGCGTCAAGCACGAAGGAACCCGGGTTGGTATCTGTGACGGGGAAAACCATGGTTTAAGCCTCACGGCTGCGCCCGTGCAGGCTCGAACAGGTCAAGGCGCGTTATGCCAAAAGTGATATATTTACAATAACTCAGAGAGGCTTTAAGTTTAAATCTCAAATCGCAATCTAACACTCCGAATCGAATTATCTCCCCGTTCAACTTCCTCAACAGGCGACAACGGCAGGGTGAAGAGAATGCATCATCGTTATGGACAGGAGGACAAACATGGATAAGATTCTGAGGATCGACATGGGAGCCCAAGGTGGGCCGAAGGCCAGTGTGGTTCCCCTGGGCGAGTACGCGGGACTCGGAGGCAGAGCGCTTACGTCGGCAGTGGTGTCCAAAGAGGTCCCCCCGCTCTGCCATCCCCTGAGTGCGGAGAACAGGCTGGTCATAGCTCCCGGGTTATTGAGCGGGACAAGCGGGGCAATGTCGGGCCGCCTTTCCATCGGGGCCAAGAGTCCTCTTACCGGGACCATCAAGGAATCCAACGCCGGCGGTCAGCCATCGCAGATGATCGCAAGGCTCGGGTATGCGGCGATAATCGTCGAAGGCAAACCCCGGACGGAGGATCTCTACAAGGTGGTTCTCAACAAGGACGGGGTGCACTTTGTCGTCGACAACAGCCTGAAGATGATGCCCAATTACGATCTCGTCGAAAAACTGAAGGGAGAATTCGGGGACAAAGTCTCCTTTATCTCCATAGGGCCGGCAGGCGAGATGAAACTGGGAGCAGCTTCGATTGCCTGCACCGATATGGAACTGAGGCCGACCCGTCACGCAGGTCGCGGCGGGCTCGGAGCAGTCATGGGCGCCAAGGGCATCAAGGTCATCGTCGTGGACGATTCGGGGATGAAGATGAGGCCCCCGAAGGACCCGGAGAAATTCAGCGCAGCAAACAAGAAATTCGTCGAAGGGCTGCGAAGCCATCCCGTCACCGGTCAGGCCCTGCCCGCATACGGCACGAACGTTCTGACCAACATCCTCAATGAAGCAGGCGGCTATCCCACATACAACTTTAAGGAAGGCCGCTTCGAGGGAGCGAACCTCATCAGCGGGGAAACCCTGGCGGAAACAGAAGTTGCGCGCGGCGGCGCCGCGACTCACGGGTGCCATCGCGGGTGCGTGATCCGGTGTTCGGGGACTTACCACGACAAAGACGGACACTTCCTGTCAAAGCAGCCGGAATATGAAACGGTCTGGGCACACGGCGGACACTGCGGCATTTGCGATCTTGACGCCATAGCGATGCTTGATTTTCTCGAGGATAACTACGGCCTTGACACCATCGAAACAGGAGTCGCCATCGGGGTGGCCATGGAAGGCGGGCTGATCAAATGCGGAGACGCTGAGGGAGCCATAAATCTGGTCAAGGAGATCGGCAAGGGTACTCCTTTGGGCCGTATTCTGGGCGGCGGCGCGGAAATGACCGGCAAGGCGTTCGGGGTGGAGAGGGTCCCCGTGGTGAAGGGCCAGGCGATGCCGGCCTACGATCCGAGGGCGGTACAGGGTATCGGCGTCACTTACGCAACGACACCCATGGGAGCCGACCATACGGCGGGATACGCCATAGCGACGAATATCCTCAAGGTCGGCGGCGACGTGGATCCCTTGAAACCGGAAGGGCAGGTCGCGCTTTCCCGGGGACTTCAGATTGCGACCGCGGCGGTGGATTCGACCGGCATGTGCCTGTTCATCGCCTTCGCGGTTCTCGATCAGCCTGAAACGTTTCAGGCCCTGATCGACATGATCAACGCCTTTTATGGGTTGAACATGACCGCGGACGATGTGATGGAACTCGGCAAGAAGGTGCTCAAGATGGAGCGGGAATTCAATATCCGCGCCGGCTTTACCTCTGAGCACGACCGTCTGCCGCGGTTCTTCAAAACTGAACCCGTCGCTCCGCACAACATCACTTTCGAGGTGACCGATAAGGAACTGGACGAGGTGTTTAATTTCTAGGATTCGGTTCTTCCGCCATTCTGCCCTGCCGCCCCTTTATGCCCGCGGGCGGCAGGACGGACTCCGCATTAAAGTTTCGCAATAATCTGCGTGCCTCGCTCCCGAAGCCGACTCAGACGATTCCCTCTGATATGCTTTCCGAACACATGCTGAAGATTACAGTTTACAGGCAAGGATGAGTAAAATATAAAGCACTAACGCCGCTTGTTTGTACGCGACGAGGATCTATCTTTTACCCTGCCACCGAAAACAGTTTACTGGATAGTTTCACACTAAACTGCGGAGCGAGAGGGAGGGTTTTGACGATTTTGAAACTGAGCTGCGCTCTCTGAGACTTCGCTCCTACAACCGACAACACTCCAGTCATGAGGTATTAGAAGATGAAAACCAAGCTATTGACCTTTCTGGGTCTGGGCATCGCGGCGGCTTTCTGCGTTGTTCTGGCCTCCAGTTCCTGCCACGCACTCGAGTTTTCGGCGGACCTCATCATCCAACCCAAAGGGGAGGATGCCATTAAAGGCAAGATCTATGTGAAAGGCGACAAGGTCCGACAGGAAATTGCCGAAGAAGGGGAAAACCAGATCATGATCATCCGGCCGGACAAGAAAGTGACATGGATGATTTCCCCGGACGAGAAGACCTACATGGAGATGCCTTACCAGGCGGAGGACAAAACCTTCGAGGAATGGACCGAAGAGAGGGAGAAAAACTCCAAGTTGATCGGTGATGAGAACGTCTCCGGCCTGCAGACAAGAAAGTTTGAAAGCATGGAGGACGGAGAAAAGACCTATTTTTGGGTTTCAAAGAAATTCCCCTTCCCCGTGAAGGTGGAAGATGCCGAAATCACGATGGAGTACAAGAACATCAAGGAAGGGTCCGTTTCCGATTCTCTGTTTGAACTGCCGCCCGGCTATGAGAAAATGTCCATGCCGGTCATGCCCGGCAAGTCCGAATGATTCGGGTCTCGTCATCGGGGGCGGCGATAAGTCGCCCTGACGATGCGGGATCCTTGCCCTGAAAATCCGGCATAAGGAAACGGTTCCCGCCGCTCCCCCGCTGGAAACGGTCCCGGACCGTTCCAACGTCTGAAGGGAGCATCCGGTGCGTGCGGCAATTCCCGCCAATCCCCGGCCTTCATCGCTTTCCCCGCGAGAGAAGAACAGCATTGTCCTCCATTATTCATTCCTCTATACTTTATCTTTTGGCATGTACCGGTATTACAAACTGAATTATAATACCAATCGTTGCCCGGATTACGAAACGAGGGGACCGGCGGCGGGGCGGTTTCTTGCCCATCCGGGAACATGGGTAGCGGGGCTGTTGCCCAAACAGAATCCAGGTGGGAAGTGAACCGTTTGTCCGGAAACGTCACGCCGGCGGTATTGCCGGGGTCCAGTGCCGTTAATTGGAATTACCCGATAGTCTCAAAGGAACTGGATTCCGGCGTTCGTCGGAACGGCAGATAATGGTTTCAGCCGCCTCGGATTTTCCTTTGGGCAACAGTCCCCGGCGCCTTCTCCTTGTGGAATGAATGGATGGGCGGCGGAGAGGAATGTGCCGCGTCCGCATCGGGTTGAGGTTTGCCGTCTCGCCGTTTCCCCCGCAAGGGGAGAGGCAAGCCGGGGAACTTCCGGGTGGAGTCGGATTGCAGGCAAGTACGACCGATCTTTACGGTTATCGAGGATAGCTTTATGGTAAAGCGGCTTCGGGTTAGTTCGGGAGTCAACCAATTGGACCGTTTGCTGGGTGGACTTTTCATCGGCGACAATGTCGTCTGGCACGATGATTCCGGAAGTCTTGCATCGGCCTTCTGCTTCAATTTCATGCAGGTCGCTCTCGCCGAAAACAAGCCCCTCATTTATGTCTGTTTCGACCGCTCTCCCAGGAACCTGATGGATAAACTGGGAAGTCTGGCATTCAATCCCTCCCTCACGATCCTCGACTGTTTCACGTCCGGCAAAGGGGCTTCTTCGCCGGTGTTCCTCAAATTCTATGAGGAAGAGGCCCCGAATCTCCCCTGCAGGATCGTCAGAGTGAAGGAGCCGCGCAGGATCGACGAACTGGTTGACGTGCTCTACGGCGTGCATGGAAGCCTGGAAGGGCATGTTCGTTTTGTTTTCGAAAGTATAACGGGGATGCAGGAACTCTGGGGCGGCGAAGACCATTTCCTCAATTTCTATTCCCACTCCTGCCCCCGCCTCTACGAACTGAACACGGTCGCATACTGGATCATGGAAAAGAAGGCCCACTCTCCCCGCCTTCGTGCCGCGATAAATCAAATCGCCCAGGTTGCCATCGAGTTGTCCATCCGGAGAGGAACGACGTCCCTTTCGATCATGAAGGCTGAGAAACGTGACTTGGAGAACCTTCATAAGCCCTACACCTATTGGGTCAGGGATTCGGTCATCACGTTCGATGAGGAGAAGCGCACCACGGGAGGGATCGATCTTGGCGTGCGCCTGAAAGAACTCCGCACCAAGAGAGGTTTTTCCCAAACCGAGTTGGCCAAATCCGTCGGCGTCACGCCGAGCACCATTTCTCAGGTGGAAAGCAACCTCATCTATCCGTCGCTTCCCGCGCTTCTGAAAATGGCCGAAGTGCTGTCGGTAGAGGTCAGTTCTTTCTTTCAGCAAAGGGTGGAGGGAAAGAAGAGATTCGTCTTCCCCGCATCCGATTCGAACCATATTAAATTCGCGGAATTGCCCGAGGGGAGTATTCAGGCGAAGATGCTCACCCCCATCGACTCAGATTTCAGAGCCGAGCCGTATCTCATCGAAGTCGCACCCGAGAAAACCATATCTTCACATTTCTTCACGCACAAAGGGGAAGAGATCGGCTACTTAGTGAGCGGGGAATTGCAGGTCAGGTTGGAAAAAGACACCTATACGCTCCGCACCGGAGATTTGATTTATCTGACTTCGGAAATCCCAGTTCAGTGGAAAAATACCGGGGCAGCCCCTGCCAAGATGCTGTGGATAAAAATAAAGTAAGGATTCGAGTGCCGGGCGCATTTACCCTCGGCTTCGTCATCACTCATCCTCCCCTGCTGTTTATTTCGCAGTGCAGCCCGGCAGTTCCAGCCCCCTCGACAATTGTCCGGGCACTTGCTACCCTTGGTCTTTTCTCTTCGATACCTTTGCCTGAGTATTGGGTTTTTGAGCGTTGCCGACGGAGGCATTCGATGCCTTTTGAGCGGGTTTGGACGGTTTCCGGGTTTGTGCCACGGTTGATTTTTTCACTGTTGTGGATTTCTTTACGACACTCTTCTTGTTCCGCGGGACTTCATTGGACGAGGAGTTCTTCTTTGCCGCCGCAACCTGTTTTGCAGCCGGTGTTTTTGCCGCCTGCTTCGTGGTCTTGGCCGCCGTGGATTTTTTCTCCTTTGCCTCCTTCTTCCATACGGCCTTGCCGTGTGTTTTTGCGGTGCTCACCTGGGCGCTGCTCTTCGATTGAACCGTGGTCTTCGTGCGCAGGGCAACTTTCGAATGTTTCGTTGCACGGGTTTGTACACCGGCATTCACCCGTTTGACCTGTTTTGCATTCCCCGTCACTCTCGCCGCCCTCGTCTTGCCCGTCCGGGTCATCGAAACCGACTTGCCCGACCTTCCGGAACCCACGGCCGTGCGGGAGTTGTCCGCATATTTGAGGTCGGCGAACTCGGGGGCAACTTGCCTGAATCCCGCTTCCAGCAGTTTCGCCGTTTCAGCAGCCCTTATCCCCGGCGACGGCGCCCCCATTACCACGGCGAGAATGCGCGTATCACCCCTCTTTGCCGTAGCGGCGATGTTGTAGCCCGAAGCGCAGACGAACCCCGTCTTGATGCCGTCGACTCCCGGGCATTTCCCGAGCAGCCTGTTTGCGTTATGGTGAGTACGGGAATTATATGTGTAGCACTGCATCGAATGAATGCTCAGCGCATCCGGAAAGCGCCTGAGGTAAGCCATGGAGAGTTTCGAAATGTCTCTTGCGGTGGTCACCTGTCCGGCAGCCGGGAGACCGTTGGGGGTCATGAACCGGGTGTTGGTCATCCCCAGTTCCCTGGCCTTCATATTCATCTTGCGCACAAACGTTTCCACATCCCCGCAAAGATGCTCGGCCGCCGCCACGCAGGCATCGTTCCCGGATACGACGGCGATCCCCTTGATCAATTCTTCCAGGGGCACATGCTTTCCGGCTTTGAGTCCCATTCGCGAGCCGCCGGTATTGGCTGCTCGACGGCTGACTTCGACACTGTCGCTCAGGTGGATGCGCCCTTCCCTGACGGCATCGAAGAGAATGTAGAGCGTGATGATTTTGGTTACGGAGGCTGGGGCGATAGGATCGTCGGCTGCCTGTTCGAAGAGCACCCTCCCCGTGGCCGTATCGATAACGATGGCTGAACGGGTCTTTACGGTGAAGGGTGTCGCGAGGGCAATCTGAGCGAAAAAAACGGTGAAAACCAGGAAAAATCCAACTTCAGCAAACCGGCGACTCCTTTTCATTCCGCGCTCCCATCTTGGTCGGATCCGCTCAAAGGCTTTCCGAGAAAATATCAGACCCGATTGGGCAGTAAATCCCCGAGACTTGACGCTCCCCCGGGGGCGCATGTCATTCCACCCCATTAACTGTAAAAAAGTGAACAATGCGTAAAGTTTGGTTGGAGTCGCTCGATTTGTCAATAAAAAAACCATGCAATCAGCCTTTGATGACTGATGTTTTTTCCCCTTTTACATTCCTTCCGCGATGAAAAGGACTCCCATTATCCCGAAATCTGCGCGATGTGCACCGGATTGAACGAACTTTTTGCAAATGGCTGCGAATATTTGCTATATACATGTTCGGAAGCTGGTAACTGTTTTTAAAACTGCCGTATAGAGGCATCATGAAGGGAAAACCAAAATGATCGGTCGGATGCTGGACTTTCTCTCTAAAGACATGGCAATGGATTTGGGGACGGCAAATTCGTTGATCTACGTGAGGGGGAAGGGGGTCGTTCTGGACGAGCCCTCGATGGTAGCCCTGGATAAGGAATCCAATCAGGTAATCGCGGTTGGGCGGGAGGCGAAGAATCTCGCCGGACGCCATGGAAAGAATACAATCATCTCCAGGCCTCTTCGAGATGGAGTCATTCACGATTTCGAAACGGCAACATTCATGATCCGGTCTTTTTTGAGCAAAGTCTTCAGGAGGCTTCCGCTTTCACGGCCCAAACTGGTGGTGGCTGTTCCGGCCGGGATCACTTCGGTAGAGAAGCGTGCGGTCATGGAAGCATCGGAAATGGCGGGAGCGGGCAAGGTGAACCTGATCGAGGAACCCATGGCCGCTGCGATCGGCTCCGGTCTGCCCATTGACCAGGCTTCCGGACAGATGGTTGTCGACATTGGCGGGGGCACGACTGAGGTAGCGGTAATTTCCAAGTTCGCCGTCTCATGCAGCGAATCATTGCGGGTGGCAGGGGATGAAGCCAATGAAGCCATCTGCAAGTACATTCGGACTGAACACCGGATGGGGATCAGTGAAATGATGGCCGAACTCATCAAGATAAAGATCGGATCGGCCGTGCCTCTCAAGAGGACCCTGGAAGTCAAGCTCCGCGGCAAGGACATCGCCACGGGCATGCTCAAGGTGGTTTCGGTGACTGACGCCGACATAAGGGAAGCCATCAAGGAGCCCACCATGGCGGTCGTGGAAGCTGTCCGGAGGGTTCTCGAAAAGGCCTCTCCGGACCTGGGATCGGACATCGCGGAAAACGGGATCTGGCTGGCCGGAGGGGGGGCACTGCTCAAAGGGCTGCGCCTGTTGATCCACCAGACTACCGGCCTTGACGTCAAGAGGTCCGAGGATCCGCTTCGGGCGGTTATACGGGGCGCCGGGGCCGCCACGGAACAATATGACTATTATCGGGAAGTCTTTTTGAACTGATGGCCGGACAACAGCCCATCAAACTTCTCCTCAGAAAGATGCGGCCTCAGCCTCAATGCCTCGACCGGGGGGTGGGTTACCCGGCAGGATTCAGGGGAATGCGATGATTATAGGTTTGGATGTCGGCGGCACTCACACTGATGTCGTTCTCATTGGTGAAGAAGGCATTCTTCGTCAGACTAAGGTCCCAACTGATCATTCCAATTTGTTGAGCTGCGTACAGGCGGGCCTGGAGGCGGTCACCAGCGATGTTCCCCCGGAACGCCTCAGCAGGGCGGTGCTTAGCACGACCCTCACAACCAACGCCATCGTAGAGGGGAAGACCATCGAAACGGGGATGATCGTCTCGGGCGGTCCGGGCGTCGATCCCGAGAGCTATCGAACCGGCAGGCATTACTATTCCGTGTCCGGTTCCATCGATCACCGAGGCCGGGAGATCCAGCCCGTCAACGCGTCGGAAATCCAGACGATCGCGTCCCGCCTCAAAGCCGACGGAATCCGCCATGTAGGTGTGGTCAGCAAGTTTTCGGTGCGCAATCCCAAGCATGAACTTCGGATCCGCGAGATTCTTGGAGACTCGTTCGCCAACGTGACCCTTGGCCACAGCCTCTCGGGCAACCTGAATTTCCCCCGGCGTATCGCCACGGCCTACCTCAATGCCGCCGTTTACGATACTCACAAGAAGTTCTTCCAGGCCGTCCGTGAGTCGCTGCAAAAGAAAGGCCTGAACATCCCGATTTACGTTTTGAAGGCAGACGGCGGCACCATGAGCCTTGAGGCCTCCCTCCGTTCTCCCGGGCAAACCATCCTTTCGGGGCCCGCCGCGAGTGTAATGGGGTCACTGCCGTTTGCTTCCGAAAGTGATGAAACCCTGGTCCTGGATATCGGGGGAACGACGACGGACATGGCCATACTCATTCGCAGAGTTCCGCTTCTCGACCCGGTCGGGAGTGAACTCGGCGGGTACAAGACCCTGATCCGCGCGCTCAAGACCCATTCGATCGGCCTCGGAGGCGACAGCGCGGTCCGGGTCAAAGACGGCAAGCTGACCATCGGCCCGGATCGGCAGGGCAAGGCCATGGCCTACGGAGGACTGGTTCCGACTCCGACCGATGCACTCTTCGTCCTGGGGAAGGCGTCCAACGGGGATGCGGACAGCGCCCGCAAGGGCCTCAAACCCCTGGCCGAACGCATGGGGACGTCTCTCGAGCACACCGCCAACCTCATTTTCGACAGAGCGTGCAAAAAGATCCTGGATGCGGTGGACCATATGATCGCAAACATCAACAGCAAGCCGGTCTATACGGTTCAGGAACTTCTGGGCGGCTATCAGGTCAAGCCCCGTGAGATACTCGTTCTCGGCGGCCCGGCTCCCTATTTTGCCCATCGGCTCGCTGAACTCACCGACTGCCGTGTGCACGTGGTCCCCCAGTGGCACGTAGCAAACGCGATAGGCGCCGCCCTCGCCAAGAACACCTGCGAAGTCACTCTGTTCGCGGATACGGAAAGAGGTTTCGCGGTCGCCCCGGAAGAAGAGTTTTATCAAACCGTAAAACGGGATTTTGGCCGAGAAGACGCCGTACGACTGGCTTTTGACCTGCTGCGCAAGAAATGCATGAAGGAAGGCGCCGCTGAATCCGAAGTGGAGATGGAAGTCCTCGAGGATGTCCAGTTCAATATGGTTCGAGACTTCTATACGACGGGTCGAAACATACGGGTCAAGGTGCAGATGAAGCCCGGATTGATTTCCAGGTACAGGGACATGGCCGATAAGCTGTTCAATTACTGTCCGTTGCCGGGAACAGTGTAGAACAGGTACGCCTCGCTTTGCCGCGGTTGGCCGGTTTCGCAGGAACGCCGTGCGGCGTGGGCGCCGACGAACCCCCGCCGGGCCTCTTTGCCGGCCGGAAAGGAACGAGATATGCTCACCAGCAAAACAAAAACAGGGTTGGTGTTCTTTCCTGCTTTCGATTGGGCGATCAGCCCGACCCATCCCGAAAGAGAAGAGCGGCTGCTCTACACTCAGGACCAGGTCTTCGAGGAAGGTTTGCTGGATATCGAGGGCATAGACGAATTCAAGCCCGAATTGGCAACGACCGCCGACGTCAAGCGTGTGCACTTCTGTGCGCCGGACGAATTGAGCGTGCTGACCGAGTCTCATCTCATCAGCGCCGGCGGGGCTAAGACGATCGGGACCCAGGTAATGGAAAAGCGGATCGAGCGCGGGTTTGCGCTCGTGCGCCCGCCCGGCCACCACGCCATGCGCGTGGTTCACGGCGCCCGGGGCTTCTGCAATGTGAATATCGAAGCGATCATGATCGAATACCTGCGGAAGGCCTACGGGATAGACCGGGTAGCCATCGTCGACACGGACTGCCATCACGGCGATGGAACTCAGGACATCTACTGGCACGACCCGGATACCCTGTTCATTTCCATTCATCAGGACGGACGGACTCTTTATCCCGGAAGCGGATTTCATTACGAGACGGGTGGACCGACGGCTGCGGGAACTACGGTCAACATCCCCCTGCCGCCGCGCACCTCCGAGGAGGGATTCCTTTACGCCCTGGATCAGGTCGTACTTCCCATCCTCGAGGAATTCAAACCTCAACTGATCGTCAACTCAGCGGGGCAGGACAACCATTATACCGATCCGATCACAAACATGAACTTTTGCGCTCAAGGGTACGCTGAACTTACCCGCCGCCTCAAAGCCGACATCGCCGTCCTCGAAGGAGGCTATTCGATCGAGGGCGCTCTCCCCTACGTCAACGTCGGAATCATTCTGGCGATGGCCGGTCTCGATTTCAGCAAGGTGAGGGAGCCGGACTACCATCCCGATAAGATCCGCCAGTCGAGGGAGGTCACGAAACACATCGAAAAAGTGGCAGCCGAAGTGCTCGATTCATGGAAGAAAGCTTCCGAGGTGAAGGGGAAATTCCTTTCGGGGAAGAAGTTTGCGGAGCGTGACCGCTCGATTTACTACGACACCGATAATATTCTCGAGACTCAACATGAGATGCTGCGCGTTTGTCCCGACTGCAGCGGGGTTCTCTCCATTGATTCGTCCACCGATACGGGATACCATATATTTGCCGTGCATATTCCACGAAAAGCCTGCACTGAATGCCGGGAACAGGGATTCAAATGGTATGAAGCCGCGGACATGCGGATTCTCAACAGGGCTTTTCTCCAGGACAGGACCGAAGACAATTATCTGGTGCGCAAGGGTTAAGACCTCCTGATATGGAACCGATTTTCATCAAGGATTACACACTGCCTGAACTCGAAGAATGGGTTCAGGGCATAGGGGAACGCCCGTTCAGAGCGCGTCAGCTCTTCAGGCATATTTATGCGCGCGGTATCCGTTCGTGGGATGAATGCAGCGATCTCAGCAAGGCCTTCCGAACGCAGCTCGATATGGGCACCCGCCTCGACGCACTGAAAATCCTGAAAAAAGAACAGGCGCCGGACGGGACCTCCAAATACCTGTTCGGCCTGCCTGACGGCTGCCGCATCGAATCCGTGCTGATACCCGATCCGCCCCGTTGCACGCTCTGCATATCCAGCCAGGTGGGCTGTGCTCTCGGGTGCAAGTTCTGCCTGACGGGCTCTCTCGGCTTCAGCCGGAATCTCACCTCAGCAGAAATTGTGGACCAGGTCTGCCAGGTCCAGGGGGAACTCGGTTCCCGGTCCCGGGTCACGAACCTGGTGTTCATGGGTATGGGCGAGCCGCTGGCAAATTACGAGGCTGTGCTGAGAGCGATGAAGGTGATCATCGATCCGAACGGGCTGGCTTTCTCCCATCGACGAATCACACTGTCCACCGCAGGTCTTATCCCCCAGATGCGCCGGCTCGGACGGGAGAGCCCCATAAACCTTGCGATCAGCCTGCATGCCGCCGAGGATTCCCTGCGCAGCGAACTCATGCCCATAAACCGCACCTACCCGCTTGAGCAACTCATGAGTGCCTGCCGCGAATTCCCGATTCCCCCGAGGAAGCGGATTACTTTCGAATACATACTGCTGGACCGCGTGAACGACGATCTCGGGCAGGCGCGTAACCTGGTGAAGATTCTTCATGGGGTGAGAGCCAAAGTGAACCTCATTCCTTTCAATCCATACCCGGGTTCTCCATTCAGGAGGCCTGCCGAACACCGCGTGTTCGGCTTCCAGGAGATCCTTCAACAAGCCGGTCTGACCGCGATTATCAGGAAGAGCCGGGGTGACGAGATCCGGGCCGCATGCGGGCAGCTCGTCGCCGGCCGGAGGTAGGGAAGGGTCCGGGAAGGAAGCCGGCTGAAGTGCTGTTCGAAGCGGGTTTTCAAGGGGTTCCCACCTCAGTCTGCCCCTTTTGCAGAGCGGTCTTCAACAAACAGGAGTGTTGACATTGGGACCTGATTTCAGTAAAAATAATGGTTTACTCCCGGTCATTGCGCAGAACTTCGATGACGGCAGAGTTTTGATGCTCGCTTACATGAATGAGCTTGCCTGGCAGAAAACGGTCGAGACCGGCAAGGCCCATTACTGGAGTCGGTCGAGGCGGAAGCTGTGGCTGAAGGGGGAAGAGTCGGGACACTTCCAGGTCGTTAAGGAAATACTGCTCGATTGCGACCGGGACACTATCCTCATAAAGGTGGTCCAAGTCGGTGGAGCGGCATGCCACGACGGCTATGCAAGCTGCTTTTACCGGCGTTTCGAAAGCGGAAATCTACAGGTGATCGACAAGCCTGTTTTCGATCCACAGGAGGTTTACAAGAAGTGAGACAGCTCGCTTTGGGCGTACCCAAGGGAAGCCTGCAGGAAGCAACCATCAGATTGTTCAACCAGTCGGGGTGGCGAATTTCCCTCTCCGACAGAAACTACTTTCCCGAAATCGATGACGCGGAGATCAGTTGTTCCATCTGCCGCGCACAGGAAATGTCGAGATACGTTGAAAGCGGGACCTTTGACGCCGGGCTGACCGGGCGTGACTGGATAATGGAAAATGATTCCAAGGTCGTCGTCGTCGCGGATCTCATTTACTCGAAGGTCAGTCAGCGCCCTGCCCGCTGGGTGCTTGCCGTTCCCATGGATTCTCCCGTACGCGAATTAAAGGATCTGGACGGCAAGAAAATAGCCACGGAATTGGTCAATTTCACCCGCCGCTACTTTCAGCAGGAAGGGGTTCGGGTCGACGTCGAATTCTCCTGGGGAGCCACCGAGGCCAAGGTCATCTCCGGGCTGTGCGACGCCATTGTCGAGGTGACCGAAACCGGCGCCACGATGCGGGCAAATGGGTTGCGTATTGTAAAGGAACTCATGCAGTCAAACACGCAGTTCATTGCCAACAAGGATGCCATGGAAGATCCCTGGAAGCGGGAGAAGATGGATCAGATCGCTTTGCTCCTCCAGGGGGCGCTTCGTGCGGAGAATCTCGTTGCACTGAAGATGAACGTGCCCGAAGACAGGCTGAATGATGTCATCGAGCTTCTGCCGAGTCTGAACGCCCCGACCATCGCGCATCTTTACCTGAGCAAATGGCTTTCGGTGGAAACCGTTGTTTCCAAGAATGTGGTCAGGGAATTGATTCCCCGGCTGATTCACCAAGGGGCCGAAGGCATTATCGAGTATTCCCTGAACAAGGTGATTTGATGTCGCTTGCAAAGCCCTTCTGGTTTCTGTGTCTAATCACGATTCTTGCCTGCGGCGGATGCGCCACGACAAGCAAGGACCCGGTGTCGCGTTACAGCACAAGCCAGTTGCAGCGGATAGGGGAAAAGTTCCTGGCGGCCGGCGATGCGGGCCAGGCGATGAAGTACCTGACGCTGGCGGAACAGAAGAAACCGAAAGACCCCGTCATTTTGTATGATCTCGGCCTTGCCTATAATGGGCGCGGGCTTCAGAACGAAGCGCTGTCTTATTTTCAGAAGGCCCTTGCGGAGAAGCCCGACTACGCCGAGGCTTACAATGCCATAGGCGCGCTTTACGCGGAACGG
Source organism: uncultured Syntrophobacter sp. (assembly GCA_963666995.1). GTDB lineage: Bacteria > Desulfobacterota > Syntrophobacteria > Syntrophobacterales > Syntrophobacteraceae > Syntrophobacter. Next base: position 51,162 of record OY762941.1, read on the forward strand.
GGGCAGTTCAGTCTCGCTCAGGAGTCTTTTCAGAAAGCGATTTCAAATCCCTATTATCCAACGCCCGAGATTGGCTATTACAACCTGGGCCGCCTGTATGAAAAACAGGGCGACTATGAAGCGGCACTCAAGCAATACCAGGAAGCGATTCGTCTGCATGCCAACTATGGTCATGCCTTCTACCGCATGGGGGTGATCCTGGAGTCGCTGAAGCGAGGGGATGAAGCCAAGAGAGCATACGGGAAAGCCATCGGGTACACGCCCGATCTAGCCGAAGCTCATTTGCGATACGGCATCTTGTGCTCTCAGGCAGGCGAGACCGAACAGGCCGTCTTTTCATTGACACGCGTCATGAAGCTCGCTCCCAACACCACACTGTCTGAGGAAGCGAAGCGCTGCCTGGACCGCATTGAACCGGTCACCCTGGGGACTCCCCAGCAGCCCACAGCCGTTCAACCGCCCGAGAAACCTTCCAGGGCGGAAGCAATCGGCCAGCCGGAGGTCCGGCAAGTGGAACCGGCAAATCGGGCAGGCCCCCCTGCCGCACCCGTTCAGGCCGTTCAGTATCCCAGGGAACAACCTTTGCCGCCGTCTCAAGCACCTGCTGCCGAAGCAGCGCCTCAGGGCGGGTCGCTTCAGGCTGCTCAGCCTGAGCAGCAAGTCAAATTTGTCGTTCAGGTCGGTTCTTTTGTCGACAAGGACAAGGCTGATGAAATGCAGGCCGGTCTGCTCAAAAAGGGATACCCGGCCGTTGTCAGACAGGCAAAGAATCAGGCACTCGGCACGGTCTATATCATTCAGCTAAAACCCGTGGACACTCTTTCCAAAGCCACCACCCTGATGACGCAAATCGAGGGCGAAGTGCAGGCGAAGCCTACCATCATCAGGGTGCCCGGGAAGTGACGAATCCTCAGCAATGTTACTCGGAACCATTCCAAGACCCCATTCATCGATCCAGTTGCGGTGCCGGACCCGGAAGGCAGGCTGTCCCCACACCGAATCGTCATTCGGCGGTGTTTTCCATATGCTTCTACCTTAACAAGGTCCGGTTGAACTTCCACTCATGGTGAATTCGCTCATTCAGAAAGGCGGGACCGATCGTGATCTGCAGAAGAGTTCAGGATCTAAAGTCATTCATCGCGATGGACGTGCTCGAGCGCGCTCAGGAGATGGAGCGGGCTGGAGAATCCGTTATTCATCTCGAAGTCGGCGAACCGGATTTCAATACCCCGTCCGCGGTCAAGGATGCCGCGGTGGAAGCCCTCGCCGGCGGCGACACCCACTACACGCACAGCCTCGGGACCACCAAGCTTCGTGAAGCCATATGCAGGTACTACGAAGAGACCTACGGAGTGAAAACCCTCGACCCGGACCAGGTCCTCGTCACTTCGGGGACTTCGCCGGCATTTCTCGTGGCCATGGGTACGATACTGGAATGCGGCGAAGAGGTCATCTTGTCCGATCCGCACTATGCCTGCCATCCCAATTTCGTGCGGTTCCTCGAAGGCATTCCCCGCTTGATTCCGGTTTACGAAGAGGATGGATTTCAATACAGGCCGGAGACGATACGCGCCGCTTTGACCCCCAAGACAAAAGCCATTCTCATCAACTCACCGGCAAACCCCACCGGCAACCTCCTCGAGCCGGGCAGGATGGCGGAAATCGCAGATATGGGAAGGCTGATCCTGAGCGATGAGATCTATCATGGGCTGGTATATGAAGGGCGGGCGCATTCCATACTGGAATTCACGGACAACTGCATCGTCTTCAACGGATTTTCCAAACTCTTTGCCATGACCGGCTGGAGGCTTGGGTACCTCATTGTCCCCAAAAGCATGATCCGCCCGATGCAGAAGATGCTTCAGAACTTTTTCATTTCCGCAAATTCAATGGTCCAGGCAGCCGGATATGTGGCTTTGACGGATCCGAGCGTCAAGAGGGACGTCCAGGCGATGGTGGAACGCTACGACAAGCGCAGGCGCTTCATTATCCCGCGACTCCGGGAGATCGGATTCGGGATTACCGTCGAACCATCCGGTGCGTTTTACGTCTTCGCCAATGCCGGGAAGTTTACCAACGATTCATATGCGTTCGCTTTTGAGATCCTGGAAAAGGCGAAAGTCGGAATCACTCCGGGGGTCGACTTCGGGCAGAACGCAGAAGGTTATGTCCGGTTCAGTTACGCCAACTCGACGGCAAACATCGCAGAAGGTCTTCGAAGGATAGAAGCCTATTTGCAGAAGCGTTCCTGAGGGATATCCCGTGGAACCTCTTCCGGTCATTAAATCCGCCGAATTTGAAACCTCGGCCGTCCGCCCGGTCCAGTTTCCTGCCGGAGATCTTCCAGAAGTGGCGTTTGCGGGACGATCGAACGTCGGGAAATCCTCCCTCATCAATTGCCTGGTCCAAAGGAGGAAGCTGGTCAGGACGAGCCGGACACCCGGACAGACTCAGACCATCAATTTTTTCAGGATCAACGGTCTGTTCTATTTCGTCGATCTTCCCGGATACGGCTACGCCAAGGTCTCCCTCAACGTGCGCGCTCAGTGGGGGCCGATGGTGGAAAAGTACCTGATCGGAAGGCGGAACCTGCGGGGTGTCGTTCAGATCCTGGATTCCCGGCACCCTCCCACTCCGGACGACCTCAAGCTTTGGAACTGGCTTCAGGAAAGCCGGATTCCCGCGATCCCGGTCCTCACCAAAGCGGACAAGATAGGGCGTGCAAGGTGGGAATCCTGCGCCAGGCAGGCATCCCTGAGCCTCGGGGTTCCGCGGGACCGGTTGATCCTTTTTTCCGCGGAAAGCCGACAGGGGCGTGGCGAGTTGCTGACGCGCATCTGCGAGATGATAAGCCCGCCTGACGCAACTTCCCCGCCTCAGCAGCTCACATCCTGAAGGGAAGCCTAGTCCTCAAAGATCACCCGAAAAACTTCGTCCAACTCGTGAAGCGCCTCCGCGACCCTCCGGCAGTCTTCATGCCCCAGTTTTCCATCGTGATTCAACACGGCCAGATCGAGCAGGGACCGATAAAGGGTATCGAATGCGCCCTTCACGTCCAGGTCGTCATCCATGTGTTTCTCAAACGCGGGAAGCAGATCGTCGACGAGTTTCACCGCCCGCCCGCTTGATTCCTCACGTCCTCCGTTGCCCTCGCCGCTGCAGCTTATCTCCTGAACCATATTTCTCAGCGCATCGAGCCGAGAACTCTTCTCTCTGAATCTTTCGACCGTCAGATTGATCCTCTTGCGGTGATTCCCGTAGATAAGGCAGAAGCGGATGTGCTGGGGACTGAATCCCTCTGCGATCAAGTCTTCAGGGTAGATGATGTTCCCCACGCTTTTTGACATTTTCTTGCCGTTTACGAGCAGGTGTTCGCCGTGTACCCAGTAGTGGGCCAACTCCTCTCCGGAAACCGCCTCCATCACGGCAATGTTGTAATCATGGTGCCTGTACAGGTTGTCTATCCCCCCACAGGCAATATCGATCGTGTAGCCGAGGTGCTGCGAGATCATGGCCGGATCCTGGATGTTCCAGGCAGGCCGCCCTTTTCCGATTTCGGTATCCCAGAAAAGCTCCTCGCCCTTCTTGCGGCCGTGCCACAGGATAAAATCTCCCAGGTTCCATCGCCGCCCCGGGTATGTGTCCTGTTTGAAACGCCGTTTCTCTGCCGGCCAGCGGTTCATGTCAAGCCTGAAAAGTCTGCCGAACTTCCGGACCTTGAGCGGATCGAAGAAAACATCTCCCTCGTACCAGTAGGCAATCCCTTTCTCCAGGAGTATCTTGATGAGCTTAACCGCCTGTCCGACGGACGTCGACGACCTTGGGATGAAGTCCGGAAGCTTGATTCTAAGGAGCTTCATGTCCGAGAAGAATTGCTCCGAATTCTTCTCGGTCAACTCGCGGACGGTCATGCCCTCCTTTTCGGCCTCCGCGAGGGCCTTGTCTTCCACGTCCGTCAGGTTGACAACCCGCTCGACCCGATACCCTTTCCATTCCAGATATCTCTGGAACACATCCTGCCAGAGGAAACTGCGATAGTTGCCAATGTGCGGCCTCCCGTAGATGGAAGGCCCACAGGAGAACATCTTCACCATTCCGTCATTCCGGGGCTTGAACATTTCTTTGCGCCGGGTCATCGTGTTGTAGATCTGAAGCATCAGACGTTTACCCTCTAGAGAATCATTTCGCGTAACTGAAGGTCCCGGCAAGGGTGCAACAGGGTGTCCCCGCCGTGAAGTTCAGTATCAATCGGCCGTATTGAATCATTCTTTCAAAGCGTCCCTCCCGGCGCCTTCACGAGCTTCGTCCCTTAAAGTCCCCGCACGACCAAAAAAGGGGCATACCCATGCACGCTTTGGACGGACTGCTCCGCCAGATCCTGAATGAAATGGTATTGTTGAGATGATGATCTATTCCGCCGGGACCGGTTCCTCCTCCCTCATATCTTCGATGAGGACTTTGTCCACGCGGCGGCGGTCCATATCGACCACTTCGAAGCGCCACCCGCAGCAGGCAAAATAATCTCCGGCGGCAGGAATCCTTTTCAGATAGTTCATGATAAAGCCGCCCAGAGTCCGAAAATTGCCGGTCCTTTCCCCGGGAAGCTTCTTGATGTCAAGGTACATCTTGACCTCGTCCACCGGGAGCATTCCGTCCATCAACCACGATCCATCCTCGCGCCTGACTACCTTCGATTCCCTCGACTCGTCATCGGAAGGGATATCTCCGATGATGGCCTCGACCACATCGTTTAGAGTCACCAATCCCTCGATGGTGCCGTACTCATCTATAACCAGAGCGATCTGGGTGCCTGATTCCCTGAAAAGCTCCATCGCCTTCAACGCATGCATGCTTTCGACGACAAACAACGGTTTTTGCAGGCAGGATTTCAGGTCATCCGGCTGTCCGGCGATGGACCGCGCAAGCAGGTCCCTCACATGCAGGATGCCGAGGACATTGCCGAGCGTCCCATGGCATACGGGGAACCTCGAATATGTACTCTTTGCAATTTCCCGCTTCAGTTTCTCGATCGGTTTGTTACTATCGAGCCAGACAATCTTCTGCCTTGGGGTCATCAGGACCCCGACACTCCGGTCGCCGAGGCGAAACACGCGTTCCACGAGTTCCTGCTCCGCTTCCTCGAACACTCCTGCCGTGGTGGCCTGCCCGATCATGACCTTTATTTCTTCTTCGGTAAACGGGGGCTCGCCGGACGGACGCACCCTGAGAATCCTGAGCATCATATCCGTCGATGTGCTGAGAAGCCCTATGACGGGCGACGTGACGATCGAGAGCCAGCGCATGGGAGCGGCCGCAAGCAGGGCGATTCGTTCGGGGTAGTTCAGGGCGAGCCGCTTCGGCACCAGTTCCCCGATAATGAGGGAAACATAAGTCATGCCGAGCACGACGATTACCAGTGCGACGGTTTCGCTGTAAGGGCCGAAAAGGCCGCTGGCCGAGAGGTGCGCGGCAAGCCTGTGGGCCACGGTGACGCCGCCGAAAACCCCGGTCATAACGCTCACGAAAGTAATCCCGATTTGCACCGTCGAGAGAAAAAGGCTGGGTGAATTCGCAAGGTCCAGCGCCTGCCCCGCCCTCTTGTCACCTTCTTCCGCCAGGCTCTTGAGCCGTGTTTTACGGGACGAGATGACGGCAATCTCCGACATGGAAAACAGGCCGTTGATTAAAATGAGCAGGAATATGATCAGCAGGTCATAGTCCACGACAGACATCGCAGGTTTCCTTGCTTCTCTCCCGCAGGAGGGGTTTGCCCAGGGAAAAGGACCGGTCGCTTTCCCGCCCGCCTGCTACGAAATCCAAGAGCGGATGTGCCCCGGAGTGCTCCGGAGCATATCCGCCCGTTACACTACGAATACGGAACTTGCCTGTGTTCCCTTTTCGCCCTCTTTTTCGACAAAACTCACCGACACCCCGACTTCGAGTTCCTTGAACTTCCCATTCAGCAACGCATTCTCATGGAAATACACTTCCCGGCCCTCAGGAGTCACCAGGAAGCCGTACCCCTCCTCGGGAAAAAGCTTGCTCACCCGTGCAACCGGCCTTTCCTCATGATATTTTACCTCACCTCGCTGCTTTTCGGAAAATTCCTTGAGCCTCCGTTGAGCGATATCGAAGGAACCCAGAACCGCCGCATGAAGGTCTTCATCGGGTTCCCGCCTGACCACGATTTCACGGCCCGGAACGCTTATATCGATACGAACATTGTAAAGGATTCCGCTTCGTTGACTCCTGTGTGGAATATCCACCGTCACACGGCAACCGATAATCTTGTCGTAGAGCTTGTCGAGTTTTTCCGTCTTCTCTCGAATGAGCTCCTCGGTTGCAGCCGAGACGTTGACATTGCGGGCACTGATTTCCAATGGAAGTTTCATAGATTATTCTCCAAAACGCATACGGTTGACACCCTGACTCTCACCGCGAGACTGCCCCACGGCACCGTGGACATGAAACACAATCTTATGGATGGTCCAACCTGAAGGTCCCGGCGCTTTCGTGCCCGGGAGGTTCAAATCCATCGCCGCCTTATTCGCTACGACCGTTCAATTCAAAATCCGGCAGAGATTGCGAAGAGTAATCCGCATAAACAAATCAAGCCTGCCGCACGAAGGCATGTTCCCCCCTCCCGGCCCGATTCCCCCGCTCAAGGGGAAATTCTCCCAGACTACGGTCAAGATGGAAAGATAATTGAGTTGACAGGCAAAGCCTGGCAAAAATAATGCCCAAACCGAACTGATTCAAGTCTTTTCTGCGCATTTGTCCTCCGCGCCCGTTGAGATTCCCTCCTGATCCTGCCCGTCGCACTGCACCGATGCTTACGCCGGACGTTGGTCCTTCAGGTACGATCTGACGGTAATCTTCGATTGAAGAGTCCTGTGAACCGGGCATTTGTTCGCGATCTCCAGCAATTTCCTCTTCTGAGTCTCATCCAGGGGGCCTGAGAGCTCGATTTCCCGGTCGATTTGGTCAATGACCCTGTCTTCACTTTCACAGTTCTCGCAATCCTGTTCATGAATCTTCTCGTGCTTCAAGCGTATGGTGATGGCTTCCAGGGGCCACTGCCTGCGGTCGGCATACACCCGAAGCGTCATGGAGGTGCATGCGCCAAGGGCGGCAACAAGGTAATCGTATGGGTTAGGACCCGTATCCGCCCCACCCACGGCAATGGGTTCATCTGCGATCAGCCTGTGTCCGTTGGCGATTATCTCCGTCTGGAACCCTTTCCTGCCGCCGCGAACTATCACCCTGTTGTCAGTGAGGTCTCTTTGCTCCTCAGGTTTGTCGGAAGTGCCGAGATATTTCCCGGCCCATGCTGCAAGGACCGATCCTGCATAAAGTGAATCCGCGCGATCGGATAGGAGATGGTCCGCGTTGTCCAGGGAGATGAAGCTTTTCGGATGCTTTGCGGCCAGGAAAATTCTTGCGGCATTATCGATCGAAACAATGTTGTCTCGGGGAGAGTGCATGATGAGAAGCGGTTTCCTGAGATTGTGTATCGTCTCTTCCATGCGTTCCCCTTCCAGGTCGTCCAGGAACTGCTTTTTGATCGTGAACGGCCGGCCTGCAAGATCGACCACGGCCTCCCCCCTGGTGAGGATTTCTTCTCGGGTATTGCCAATGAACGCGGCGAGGTTGTTCAGATTCGCGGGGGCCGCAATAGTGGCAAGGGCCGATGCCGATGGGATGCGGGCTGCCGCCTGAAGTACGGCGGCTCCACCAAGCGAGTGGCCCACCAGGAGTTTCGGGGCCTCGAAGTTCCTTGCCAGGAATTCGGCCGCAGAGATAAGATCGGACACATTCGTCGAAAAATTGGTTTCGGAAAAATCGCCTTCGCTTTCCCCGATGCCCGTGAAATCAAATCTCAGGACGGCAATTCCCTCTCGAGTCAGGGCGCGGTTTATATTGACGACCGCATTGAAATTTTTTGTGCAAGTAAAGCAATGTGCGAAAATTGCATAGCAGGCCGGCTTTTCATCGGCAGGCATATCCAGGCGGGCTGCCAGGCTTTTTCCCTCTGCGTTCTTAAAATTCAACCTCTGGAACTGCATTTTCGCCACCTTCCTGTGCTCGAAGATAAAGCAAATCGGCGGAGCAACGGGCAATAGGGGTCACCTCCTCTGGGGAAATCCCTACAAAACATTAATCATTCTCCGCAGCATGGCAATTTGAAACATCTCGGCGGATGCGCCTCTCCGCCGGGGGCCAGGGCTCCTCTGCGTCCAGGCCGGGCCACCGCACACTCGATTTCAGGAAAATACTTTCTTGACATATAAAGAAATCTTTCACTAGAATGCATTCGGTTTCGTAGTCATCCGGTTAAGGTAATTGTTCTCACAGTGGAGAGGAGGAGAGAAGAATGAGGAGAGGTGCAACTTTATTAACGTGCGTTTGCGTAGCGACCATGATGATCTTCGCGGTGGCAGTCGTGGTCGTTGTTGCTGCGGACAAGGCCCCGGAGATGATCATTCTCAAGTCGAAGCTCTGGCCGAACCCGACCAAAGCCAACCTGGAATTCAGCCACAAGAAACACAACGAAGAATACAAGATTGCCTGCAACCAGTGCCACCATGTCTACCAGGATGGAAAGAACGTCTGGAAAGAAGGCGATCCCGTCAAGTTGTGTGACGCATGTCATACCGAACCCACGATTGAAGGCGAGAAGAAGCTCGCCCCCGATCAGCAGAAGCTGAACCTCAAGCTGGCGTTCCACAACGAGTGCCTCGGCTGTCACCAGAAACTGAAGAAAGAAAAGCCGGATACCAAGGCGCCCGTGGTCTGTGCGGGTTGTCATCCCGTTCAGAAGTAAGCGGCCCCAACAGTTCTACCCGGAATTGCGCACCCGCCTTGGCCATGAGTTGAGGCGGGTTTTTTTGCGCTCAAAAACAACAAGCCATCCGCGGTCAATCGGATGGCTTGTTAAGCGACGATTCGTCGAATGCAGGTAAAATTACACCTCTTCGATCGTGATGGCGCTCTGCTCACATACTTCCACACAGCTCTCACAGCCGAGGCATTCGTCCTCATTCACGGGTTCCGCCTTTCCGTCAACCAGTTCATAAACATCAACGGGGCACACATCTACGCATTCGGCATCGCCAGTGCACTTGTCCTTGTCGACCGTAACTTTAAACATCTTTTTTCCTCCGTCGTCACTTGAAATGAGAAACGTTCGGGCATCGAGTTACCGGGGAGACCTGCGCTCTCTGTCCCTCACCTATCCTGGGTGCTTCTCTCGTAACCTTAACCAACTTCATTGTCAAGCTGAATTAAACAACCAAAAACCGATTCGCTTCTCTAACCAACAATCCAACTCCCCACCCCAAACACACACATATAACCGGGTATGGCAGCATTTGGCGAAACTCGATGGGATAGTCTTTATCATCGGACGGAAGTTAGGGCAAGCGTTGAAAGCCGAACGCTTCACTTTTTTCCTGCAGAAGAGGATTCCCTAGAGATTACGGAGTGTTCACAGGGGATGTGCGACAAAAAAATGGAAGACAGTCCGCGAAGAAAGAAAACCCCGGGGCAGGGTTTCACCCGCCCCGGGGCGCGAAGCCTGTTAAACGCAACCGGTGGGTTTGGGAAGTCCGGCCATTTTGCAGGCGCCCTTGCCCGGTCCCGAGGGGAAGAGTTCATAGATGTACTTCAGCTTGTAACCGGTCACCTTGGTGAGAATGCGAACCATGGGGGCGATGCCGTGTTTCCGGTAATAATCCTGAAGCACATTGATGACCTTCCAGTGTTCTTCGGTAAGCTCGGAAATGCCTTCGGAGGTCTTCACGTATTCGACCCAATCCGGGTTCCATTGCTCGAAGCTGGCGATGAATCCATCTTCATCGACTTCGAATGATTTGCCTTTGAATTCAACCTGTCCCATGGACAATGCCTCCTTTAGATAACGGTTAAATATTCTCGGGGTTCATGCACGCTTTTTTCGTTGTCTTCGGCCTTCAAAGAGCAATGCGGGTTTTTCTGCCGATACTGAAGGGCCGCGCGTACCAGGGCGTCAGCCCAGCATTCGTTTCCCACGACATGCAAATGGGAATAACTTGCAAGAACATTCTTATAACATATCCCATCCCAACCCGCCACGATGCCGTGTCCTCTGTCCAATCTGAAGACCAGCGGAAAACCGTTGGCCTGTCCGACAATTCGCGAGTAATGGAATTCATGCCCCCTGAAGGTCTTCCCCTTCGCAAAAAAGGGGTTTTCTTCCACACATTCCATGACGGTATAACCGTGGCCCTGAGGCTTCTTTTCCAGGACCACGTCGAACGGAAACACTCCCGTCATGGGAAAAGAGTTCTCCTGCCTGAAGATGCCCCGGCATAAGAACATCAGCCCGCCGCATTCCGCGTAAACAGGCAATCCCGCCTCAACTTCACTCTTTAGAGAATCCCGAAAAACCTTGTTGCCCGACAGCACTTCCAGGTGAGTCTCCGGAAACCCGCCTCCGATATAGAGGGCATCCAGCCGCGGCAGCGGATGACTGTCGAAACTCGATATTTCGACGAGCGTCGCTCCCCTTTCTTCAAGGGCTTCAAGATTCTCGGGGTAATAGAACTGAAAGGCCGAATCGCGCACAACTCCGATCACAACCGCTCGTCCGGCCTTCCCGCTTTCAGATGAGGCCGTAAAGGGCAGCGGCCACCCGAGTGACTTCGCGGACCCTGCAATTTTCCAGACGGCCTGAAGGTCGACGCAGTTTTTGACCCTGGCCGCCGCGAACTCAACAGCCCCTGAGATATCATCCGATTCCTGGGGAGGGACGAGGCCGAGGTGCCGCTCAGGGAAAAAGTCCCTGCCTTCCCTGGGAACGACCCCCAACACCGGGATCCCGCAGTAGCGCTCGATAGCGCCCCTCAGAATCTGTTCATGACGTTTACCGGCCACCTGATTGAGTATTACGCCCGCAATGTTCACTTCGGGATCCATGTGCTGACAACCCAGAACCTGGGCTGCCGCAGTCCGGGTCACCTTCGTGGCATCCAGGACCAAAATGACCGGAGTCCCAAGCAACTTGGACAGTTCGGCTGTGGAGAAGCTTCCCTGAACATCCACTCCGTCGTAAAGACCACGGTTGCCTTCGACGAGAGCGCCGTCGCCCCTGTTTGCCCGGGTGGTGAATGAGCGGAGCATATCATCGGGCTTCATGAAAAACGGATCGAGGTTATAGCAGGGCTGGTCCGCCGCCATGGCCAGCCACCCCGCATCGATGTAATCGGGCCCCTTCTTGAAAGGAACAATCCGCAGCCCGTGGTACAGTCGCCATGCCGCAGCAAGCCCGAGGGAAACGACGGTCTTGCCCGAGCCTCCCCGTAGAGCGGCAATCATCAGGCGCGGTTTTTGAAAAATCATCTGATCCATCCCGCAACCCGGGCCTCCGGTGCAGAAGGAATTCCCGCACCGGCGCCCGAAAGGAAACGTCTAGAACTTGAACTGGGTCGTGGTTCTCCACGTCGTCATGGCCAGACGGTAGTCATCGATATGCTCATGACCAAACTGGAGGCCCGTACGCTCGAAGAAGCGCTCCCAGCCGATCCTGTTGATCCATTCTCCCACTCGCTCATAGCGGCGGGCACCCGCCGCGTACTCCTCAACGATCTTTTTGATCGTGTTGACGGTAGTCGGCCAGCGGGGGGGTTCGTTCGGAATGTAAGGAACAGCCAGCTTCGAGAACATCGGGGCCGACTTCACGTTCGAGACCTTTCCGCCGACCCAGAGCGCAATGCCGTCGCCTTCGCCGTCGGCCAGCGGCAACGCCGGACACATGGTGTAACAGTTGCCGCAGAACATACAACGGTTATTGTTGATCTCGACGCTCTTCATTTCGCCGACTTTCTTCGGCTTGATGGCGGCGGTGGGACACGCGGCTATGACCAGGGGAATTTCACATACATTCTGCACGCGCTCGTTTTCGACCAGGGGCGGTTTACGGTGCACACCCAGGATGGCGATATCCGAGCAATGTACGGCACCGCACATGTTCAGACAGCAGGCGAGAGCGATACGGACCTGAGCCGGAAGTTTGTGGGAACCGAAATATTCGAAAAGTTCGTCCATAACGGATTTCACAACACCCGAAGCGTCGATAGCCGGAGTATGGCAGTGCGCCCAGCCCTGGGTATGGACGATGTTGGTGATGCCGGCACCCGTTCCGCCGATCGGGAACCAGTTGCTGCGGCTTCGAAGATCGTCGATCAGCGGCTGGAGCTTTGACTTGTCGCTGACGAGAAATTCGATATTGTTTCTCGTGGTCCACCGGAGGTGTCCCCCGCAATACTTGTCCGCGATATCGCACACTTCCCTTATTATTTCGATACTGATCAAACGGGCCGAACCCACGCGCACGGTATAGATTTCAGCGCCCGATTCAGCCACGTGGACCAGTACTCCAGGCTCAAGAATTTCATGGTATTTCCATTTGCCGAAATTCTCTTTGATGACCGGGGGGAGGAACTTGTCGTATTTCGGAGGACCGATGTCGGTTATCCGATCTTGCATGGGATTCTTGGGATCATAAGGCATTGTTAACCCTCCTAAGCTTGATGCCGTCCACGGAATGCTTTGCCGTCGTGTTCCCAACCGCCGGGAACTTTTTCCGGATCGTAGAAGATGTAGGGGTTGAACCTGGGAGTGTTCACCATTCGCGGATCGGGAGTCAGCTCACAGGCCTTGAGGAATTCGCGCATCCCCACTCGCTGAATCATTTCACCAAGCCGTTCGCGGTTCTTCCCGTTTTCCATCCAATAGTCCCATACCTTCTCGACGAATCCCTTGAATTCCGTGTAAGGCGCTTCCATCTTGATAAAAGGAATGACGACGCTGGAGAGCTGCGCGCCTTCCAATATCGGCGCCTTGGCACCCACGAGAATGGTAGCGCCCGTGTCGACTCCGGGTCGCAAGGCCCGAGGCATGACGCGGATGCAGTGCATACAGCGCGTGCAGTCCTCATCCCAAATCTTCAGGGCTTTGCCATCCCATTCCATGCACCCGGTCGGGCACAGGTCAACGACTTCGCCCTTAATGTCGAAAGCGCGTTTTTCTCTTCCGCCGGCACCGGCGTGAGGAACAAGCTCGCCGCCCACGTAAGCCTTCACAGCTTCCTGATCGATGCGGATCTTATCCCGCCACGTTCCGATGATCGAACAGTCGGACCGTGCAATGGCGGCGACGCAGTCCATCGGGCAACCGGAAGATTTGAACTTGAATTTATAGGGGAACATCGGGCGATGAAGCGCATCCTGGTATTCCTGCGTAAGGTTGTAAATGATGTCCTGGGTATTGATGCAGGACCATTCGCAACGGGACATCCCCAGGCAGCCTTCGGGTGTTCTCAGATTCGACCCGGAACCGCCGAGGTCCATTTCCAGTTCATGAGTCAACTGGTAAAAGAGGGGCTCCAACTGTTCGGTGGTAGTGCCGAGAAGAACGATATCACCCGTCGAACCATGCAGGTTCGTAAGTCCGCTTCCTTTGGCTTCCCAGATGTCGCACAGTTTGCGCAAAACTTCCGTATTGTAGTATTTGCTCGCGGGCTGGTTGACACGCATAGTGTGAAAATGCGCCACGTTCGGGAACAGGTCGGGGCGGTCGCAATAGCGGCCGATGACTCCTCCGCCGTAACCGAGGACGCCAACGATGCCGCCATGCTTCCAGTGACCTTCCTTATCTCGGAAGGACATTTCCATGAGGCCTAACCAGTCCTCGCACATGGGGGACTTGGCTGCCCTGCGCTTCACGTCTTTCACGAAGCTCGGCCACGGGCCTTTTTCCAGTTCATCAAGCATAGGGGTTGCATGCTTCAGTGCCATTCCATCTACCTCCATAGGCCAAATTCTCTTCAACTCAATGATATTCACCCATTTTTCCGTACGGAGAATTCCCGATACTCCTCTGTTTCACCTCCCTTTCAAAAGCGAATTATTCTGTTCTCAAAAGCTGTGCTCAAAGCACGACACTGTACCGATTGGTATCTTACCCGATTCAATTGCTGAGCATTGGCAGGGGGAGTCGGCGGGTTAGTTCATGCCTTTCTCTTCTTTTTCAACATCACCCTCGCTGGGAAGCATATACATGGTCGTACTGCCGCTGGACCAATACTTCAACTTGCCCTCGTTGACCAGCTCGTTGATGACTTTCTTTGCCTGCAACATTTTGATTTCCGGTACCGCCTTGCACAAGTCATTGAAATAATGTTTGGTCTTTTTCTGCTGTTTCACCCATTCCAGAATTCGTTGCTTGGCGTCTTCGCTCATGCTTTCCTCCCGGGATAATCCACCGTTTGTTAACTTCGAGTCAGGAAACCACAAATCTCGCTTCGATTCGAAAAACTCATCAAATTAAATGAAATATCAATTTTGCTTGATTAACTCGCCAAGTGCGCGTTGTCAATAGAAAATTCCTTCAAAAACGGCACAAAACCAACCCACGCTTTGAGAAAACGGGCACATTCTTCGCCTCACCTTGACACGACTGCTGCTTGTTGTTAACTAACGGTCTTCGGGCGCAAACCACCATCGATATTTCAGATGAAGCCGGCAAGTCGCGGTCCCCGTCCATGGCGTAGAGGTCTGCTCCGTTATTATATTTAACTGAAATGACTTGATTGTCCCGCTTCTCCAGAGACTGTCCGCTGAAACGAAGAATTATACAAAGGACTTATAAGCACTATGACAATTCCAAACAAGGCCGATGCTAAACTTAATCTCTACATCAAGTTTCTAAAGGAAAGGCTCTTCTTCGAGCCATCCTCGGCAACCCTCCATTACAACCTCGGGCTTGCCTACACGCAGAAGCAACTGACCGATGAGGCGATTTCGGAATTCAAACAGGCGCTGGAATGCGATCCGGCGCTCGCTCAGGCTTATGTCAACCTCGGCGGGCTTTATTTCCGGAAAGGAGATTACGGGCAGGCCCTGGAATTCAACCTGAAGGCGATCCAGATCGATCCTAAGCTCCCGATGGCTCACAGCAACCTGGGCTTTGGATATCTCCAACAGGGAGATTATGAGAAGGCCATCGCACACTGCTCCCGCGCGATCGAACTCATGCCCGGGCTGCTCAACGCCTATAACACTCTGGCCGTCGCGTATATCCAGGCCGGAACGCCCGACGCCGGCATTGAGACCTCCAGGAAGATGCTTCAACTCAATGACCGTTTCGCGCCCGCATACTACGATCTGGCCATCGCCCACAGGATGAAGGGCGACCTCAAAACGGCCCGCGAATGTTATGAAAAAGCGCTGAGCCTGGGGCATCCCGAAGATACGGAACTGCAGGAGAGCCTCAAGAGCGACGCATGATCCCTGAAGAAGGGACGACCGCAAACTCTCTTCGGTTTCAATTGCGAGGTTCAATCCATGGAAGTTGCAAAAGATACGTTCATCGTTATCGAATACTCCGTTCAACTCGACGACGCTTCATATGTGAAGGGTGAAAACGGCCCCGTTTCCCTGAACTTCGTGGTGGGATACGACCAGGTGCTGCCGGGTCTTGAATCAAGATTGATCGGGCTGAGCGAGGGCATGGAAAAAGAGTTCGTTATTCCCGCCGTGGAAGCCTTTGGGGAATATGACGAAAACCGGGTTCACACGAGACCCTTCACTGAATTCCCCGAGGGCCGCCGCCTTGAAGTCGACAAATGGGTCGTTGCCACAAACCGCGAGACCGGAGCTCAATTCAGCTACTTCGTGAAAGAGAAGACTTCCGAGGCCGTGGTCCTCGATTTCAATCATCCGCTCGCGGGAAAGGACCTTCATTACCACCTAACGGTCGTTAACGTAAGACCGGCCACCAGGGAAGAACTCGAATACGTGCGCCCCTGCGAACAACAGGACACGGCGTCTTCGGCCGATGCGTAACATGACTGCCTGACCCCGATCTTTGTCCGGCCTACCCGTTTCGCTTCCGATACCAGTTGCAGAAATCGCAGATCACTTGGGCACGGGTTTCTCCCTGGAGCAACCCGCGGCACAGATCGAAAAGTTCTTTATAAACGGCAACGGATTCTTCCTGACCCGACCTCGAACCGGCGAACTCCTTCAGTATGGCGCCGGCTTCCATGGACGCCGCGCCGAAAATCCGCTCTCTCGGGTCTTTGGGTTCTTCAAAAGGATCCCAGCTCTCATATCCGATCCTGAGAATCCGCTCCTGACCTTTCTTGGACATTGTGTCAAATATGGCCCGTTTTCGATATTCATACTCTTCCCGGTCAACATCCATTTTTCAACCCCTGCTTTCTCGAAAGGGACACTCAAAAGGCCGCTGTCCAAAGGAAAAGCCGAGGTCGGATGAAACCGGCATTCGTCATTCCGGCGAAGGCCGGAATCCAGGTTGTTTGAAATCATTGGGTAATTCCAATTAACGACACTGGACCCCGGCCTCCGCCGGGGTGACGTTTCCGGACAGAAGGCTCATTTTTCACCTGGATCCCGTTCGGACAACAACCCCCCAAGGGAAGTGCCATCCGGATTTCCACGGACCTGGCGTCCGGCGGCCGCGGGCCGTGGCAGGACGCGGCAATTTTATCCCCGGAAGAGCTTCAGCCTTATCTTTTTATATTCTTTCGTGCTGAACAGTATTTTGTAGGCTCCCAACCGAACGGCATTCCCCAGTCTCTCCGCCACTCCCCTGCATTCCTCGACGCTGCGCCCGTGGACCATCGCATAAAGATTGAACGGCCACTCGGGGTATGACGGCCGGTAATAGCAATGACTCACCTCCTGGTAAGAAGCGAGTATTCGCCCGTATTCGTCAATCAGTCCATCAGGACAGTTCCAGACCACCATGCCGTTCGAACTGAACCCGACCTGCCGATGGTTCAGCACCGCGGCAAACCGGCGCATGAATCCGCAGCGCATCCATTCGCCGATCATTCGAATCAGTTCCGATTCACCCATGTCAAGGCTTTCTGCCCAAACGCCGAAGGGCCTTTCAACCAGGGGAAGGTCCTCTTGGATGCAGCGCACTATATCGATATTTTCCGAAGTTGGCTGGAAAGCGACCGACGATTCGACCAGGGGCAGATCGGAGCGGTCTTCTCCGAGATCGCCCTCGCCTTCTTCGAGGACATCGAGGACAACCGCGAGCTTATATTTGCGAAGCGCAGGGAGAATAAGGCTGCGCCACCCGCCGGCGGCCCCGGCCAATTCGGCCACCTCGTCATCGAGGGACTTCCCGGGAGGCACTGCGATGGTGAACCACATGTTGAAGGCCCCCGGCCGCAGATAGTTATGGCTCACCCCCGGATATCGATTGACTTCGGCAGCCGCACGGTCCAACTCCTCATCGGGAACCGCCATTGCCACAAGGCTGCTGCGATAACCCAGCGCCCCGGTGTTGAAAATCGCGCTGATCTGCCTTATGAGCTTGCGCTCCTTCAGCGATCTGATTCGCTCGCGGACTTCTCTCCCACTTATACCGAGTCCCTCCGACAACACCTCGTACGGCTCGGAAACCAAAGGAAAAGACCGTTGCACCCGGTCGAGCAACACCCGGTTGATCGAATCCAAAACATTTACTCCCCGTCGAAATTGAACCTGGAAATCATCATTCCACGAACTGTGCAGCCGCACCGCGCGGCCGAAGCCTTTCCGGACAGCCGTCCCGGTGTCTTTCCCCTGCCGGGCAAGGAGATTACCAGCCATCAGAAAACGTCGAGACCTTCCCTTGGATCACCTTTGCGGCCCCGGCCCCCGGCCTTAGGGGGGAAGGGGAAGACTCGAATCGAGGCCGCGCCTTCTCACATTTGCACTATATAATGCCGTTTCCGTTGTGACAAGCACACCTGTTTCGTTCCGCAGGCGAAGCACAACATCGGGAGCATTTTTGTCAATTTGAACCGTTCATCCCCCTCCCCCCTGACGGGGGGGGAGGCCGGCGGGGGGGTGTGATTCACTGAAGACATTTTATTCCCGGTGATATCTTCCGTGGGATTTTTTCAGATCAGCCCTTTTTCTCCTGAAATTCCGGGACATCTTCCGGTTCCGGGTGGACACTGAATGTCCCGGGGTGTAAGAGTCGATAATGGATGCTGAACCGCCCTGCCCGGGGGCGCTCCGCTTGTACGATTCAAGCCTTCGATCAAGGAGAATCCGGCTGATGGAACACTCTTTTCCCGTGCGCACGCTTGTCGATCTACACGGACGCGCGCATCCGCTCGATGCCCGGCTGGCCCTGGAAGTCCTGCCGGACGACCCCGGAGGGAACGGACCTTCGCTTCGCTACGGCCCTTATCTTGCAGCACTTGCCGAATTCCTGACCCTGGATGCCGGCGCCCCCCTGCGTTCGGCCCTCGCAGTCTGTCCCGGCCGCGCTTTCCCCTCGGAGGCTATCGAAAAACTTGACATCACCAGCGTCAAACACGGGGCATTTTATCATGTGGCCTGCGCCAGGGTGCGTGTGGCGGGCGCAGACTTCTCATTTGCCGTGAACGCGGCCGTTCGGCCCGAACAGCAGGCCATTCTGGAAAATGAGTTCCACCTCCTTGAGGATCTGCTGAGAACAACAGGTCTTCCCTATCTGCCCCGCCCCTGTCTTCTCGGGAAAACGATCTACCGGGACCGGCAAAACCCGTCTCTCGCACTCGGACTCTCCGTGCTCGAATGGTTCGAAGACTTTCACGAATTTCACCTCTCCATGCGTGACGCAGACACACCCCCCGACGTGAAGGTCTGGACCCCCGCCGACAGCAACCTCTTCCTGGATGCCGGCCGTACCGAACTGTTGTATGGAAATGCCGCGGCAATTCTGACCGCATACTTCGACATGAAGACTTATAAGCAGGTCTACCCATGGCATCACGCAGCGGGAGACTTTGTGGTGCGATTATCCGGAACAGAGCTTGATGTGCGGCTGATCGCGGCCCGAGACTACCGATGTCCGGCATCTTTCGGTTCCGGCCCCGAAGACCGATGGATTCCCATCATCCATTTCTTTCTGAACCTCACCCTCCGGATGCGCCTGGACAGACTGGACGGCACCGGAGAACCGGTGTGGGCGAACGCTGCAATCCTGAATGGAGTCATCGGAGGTTTTGTCAGAGCCTGGGAAGAAAAGGTGAAGATGGTCCCCGGGCTGCCCTCGGCCGGAGAAATCATCGAGGTACTGCGAAGTTTCGATCGGCAGGAATGGCTTGCCCTGGGCAGCGTCGTTATCCCTCAGGGCATGATTGAACACAGCGAGATCCCCTTCCTCGAAGAGCGACTCGCGGCTCACATTTCCGAACTCATGCCAACGCTGTCAGGCGGCGGATTCGACAGGGCGGCTGCCCGGATAAGGATATATTCACAAGACTGCCGCCAAGGGTGAGCCACCCTTGACCATGTCGACTTTCAGGTGGAAATCATGGGAATTCCGCAGCCGGCAGTTCCGTGATTCCGCGGGCGGTCTCCACCACTGACAGTGATACGTGTCACCCGTCACCGGCCGTCTCTTCTTTCCCATCGCCGGGTTCCCTATTCGGTGACCCTGACCGTGTAGACTGCCGTCCTTGCGGGAGGCACCCCCTTTTCCCAGGGACGCACGTATTCCAGGTGGATGGAAGTCACTCCCCTGCCGACCGCCTGGAAAGTCCATATTTCCTTACCGCCCGCTCCGAGGAGTTTGCTCTGCGGAGTTTTGTATTCAACGCCGGCCAGCTTTAAGACCCCCTCATCAAGAGGCTTGGCGAGCCGCCAGTGATACCCGGTGGTTTGATTCGAATCCAGGGCGAGCGAAAACTGCTCACCCCGTTTGACTTCGTACGGTTTTCCCGTGTTGATCGGCAATTCCTTCATCTTGCCCGGTTTTTCGTCGACCCCGACCGGCGCCGCATTCAATCCACCGGCCGGGTAGAATCCGCCGATCAGAAGGGGTATGCACAGGACAGCGATCAGAAGAACCGACTTCAAGAGGCCTCCTCCAATTCAAATGCCGCAAAACGACAGGCACTTTTCGAGCCCGTCATTCCCTGCGGTGCCGAATCATCTTCCGGATACTTCTCATTGCCGCCCGAAAATCCCGTTGTCCGCAGCTCCATGAGGGATATAGCACTTACGGCATTATTCTAGCAGAGTTTGGAGCGTTTTCCATGAGAATCGGACCCGGGCCGGGAGCGTCAGGGGAGGAATCGGTCCATCAGGGACGAAAACCGACCGGCATCGATCTTGATATCACCATTGCCGCGGGAAACAACACTGCCGAAAAACAGAAAGGGGGATCGAAGATCCCCCGAGCCGCACGCGAAAGCTCACATCCGGAACGCTAACACTGACAGGACGTTGAACTGCATCCTCCGCCGCCCACGGGCACCTCGGGCGTCAGCCTGAAGCCCGATCCCATGCCGTAAACCACGTAGTCGACATTGACGCTCTTCACTTTGCCGAGGAGTTCCTTTTCGATCAACATCGTGAAACCGTTAACCTTGAATGCTTCATCGTCGTTTTTAGGTTCATCCAGAACCATGGCAAGAGACGGGCCACTTCACCCGCCCACCTGAAGAAAGACGCGGATCGGGCTGATCTCTTTCCCCTTGAAGTATTCCTTCAGAACTTCCTCCGCCTTTTCACTCATCTGAATCATGCATTCTCCTTCCGTTTACGTAGAGTAACTATTCTCTAAGGATAACGCGTATCGATGTCAACGTCTCGACATCGACAGCGAACAGCGGACCCGGTTCCTTCGTTTGCCCATTTAACACATAGATTGGAACCGGGAAACCATTATTGCCCGATGTCAGGTATAATTGATTGTCAACTGACTTGAATGTTGGATGTTCCTCTGGATGCGGCGGCGGGATGAATCGATGCCGTCGGCGGCCTGCCCCGCCGAGACGGCTTTGCGGTCGTTGCCCCGGGTTCACCGGGAGGCGGGCTTTCGGCAAATGTGCGGGAAGCAATGCATCGAGACGGCATCGGAATATCCGGAAAGGATCGGTGTCGAGCTTCCCCCGCGCGGCAGAAGGCCGATCCACATCTGAACTCCCCAACCGGACGATTCCAGGGAATACTGCCGCTGGATAACCGGGGACTTCCGGGGCCTCTGCGTCGGCAGAGTTCCGAATGATCGGCTAGAATGCGCGAAGCGATTCTTCCAGCGTCGGATGGATCGGAAGAATGGTTGCGATGCCCGACAGGTCGAATATCTCCCGGATATAATCCTTCATCGAACAGAGGTGCAACTGCCCGTCGTTGCGTTTGAGTTCCTTCACCGATTTGATGATCACGCGAAGTCCGGCACTCGATATGTAGTCGACACCTCCGAGATCGAGGACCAACCTGTTTTCTCCCGCCTGGATGAGATTCAACAGCTTTTCCCCGAACCCGTCGGACGTGTTGGAATCCAGACGCCCTTTCAGTTCGAGAATAATAACCCCGTCTTGTTCTTTTTCATTCACTTCCATTCACGTTCTCCCAAAAGCTGCTATTTCTTGATCTTTAAGGCTTGAAAGTCTTCCTTATCCTCACCAGGTTTTTGCCGTGCCGTCGTTCATAATCGATTTCATCCATGAGGTTCCGCAGGAGATGAAGGCCCAATCCCCCCACTTCCCGTTCCTCGATTGGACACTGGATGTCCGGCCGGGATGCCTCGAGGGGGTTGAAAGGGCCGCCGTCGTCTTCGATGAGGAGAATGATCTCCCCCGGTACATACGAAAGGTTGATTGCGATGGTATGTTGGCCATCCTCCTTGTATCCATACTTGATCGAATTGGTGATGAGCTCATCCAAAGCAAGGTTCAGGGCAAAAACAACTTTCTCGGGCAGTTCGTGTTCCTCGCCGAAACGATGAATGATCGCGGCGATCCGGTCCAGCTCGGACAATTTGGACTGAAGCCGAAAGGAAAGCTCGTTTGCCGCCATCCGGTGCACGCCCCTTTCAATGCAGGTCGACAGTTCACTACGACACGGTATACTCAATGGATCATAAAGGATGCCCATTGCCCGGTCAATGCCTAAGTATTCCGAAGTATTTTATTGAGTCTTTCCAGGCGTCATTGTATTAAATATCTTGCAGGCATGACAATGCGCCACACGGCTATCATATTCTGATTCTCTCGTGTTGATGCGGGCCGGAAGATTTCGGGGAATCATCCGACGGTGGGCTCTTTCTGCCGGTATTGATTCTTGCGCAGCCCGGAGTCGGCCACGGCCATAAGACGATCCTGTTTTTCCAAGCCTTTTTTCGATTGTTCATTCAACCTTAAAGGGAAGACTCACCGATGATAACCAAACGCCCGTTGTCCTATTGGGTCAAAACCAGCAATGTCAAGCTGCAGGTGATTCTTGTAGCCCTGATCCTGGTCGCCGTGGTGGCCAGGGTCTTTCCGCTCGAGATGCAGAAGAAGATCATCAACAAGGCCATCTTTCTCCAGAAAGTCGACCTGCTGTTCTTGTACTCGGGCCTTTACATCGCCGCCGTGCTCCTGGCAAGCGGGCTCAAGTACTTCATAACGGTGCTTCAGACCCATATCGGGCAGGAAGCCCTCACAAGGATCCGAAAAGAACTCTACGAACACATTCTCACCCTGCCCCTCAGCTTCTTCCAGAAAGCATCTCCCGGAATGGTCGTTTCATCTCTCGTGACCGAGGTGGCCAACGCCGGAGAATTCGTCGGTTCAGCGGTCGGCGCTCCCGTCAGCAACCTGCTCACTCTGCTGGCCTTCGGAGGGTACATGTTTTTTCTGAATCCCCTCCTTGCGCTTTTAAG
The DNA here is from genome assembly GCA_963666995.1 of uncultured Syntrophobacter sp. GTDB lineage: Bacteria > Desulfobacterota > Syntrophobacteria > Syntrophobacterales > Syntrophobacteraceae > Syntrophobacter. The sequence goes on from OY762941.1 coordinate 73,869, forward strand.
CCTTGCCACCTATCCGCTGGTCATTTACCTGGTCCCGAAACTGCAGCAGCGATCCAACAAGGCAAACAAAGAACGGGTGGACACCACCAGGCTGATCAGCAGCAAGGTCGATGAAGCCATATCGGGCATCCATGAGATTCACGGCAACGACAGTTTCCGGATCGAGAACCGCAAGTACGGAGCTTTCGTAGACAGGCTGTTCAAAATCCGCGTGACCTGGATCCTTTACAAGAACGGCGTCAAAGTCCTGAACAACTTTTTCCAGAACCTGGGTCCATTCTGCCTGTTTCTGGTCGGAGGCTTTCTGGCGATTCACGGACGCTTCGATCTCGGCGCCCTTGTCGCCTTCCTTTCCGCATACGAAAAAATCTATGACCCCTGGAAGGAACTCATGGAGTTCTACCAGGTCTATCAGGACGCCAACGTCAGCTATTACAGAACGATGGAATACTTCGACGTGGAACCCGAACACGTGCTCGAACCCACAGACAGGAAGCCGTACAATTTCAAGGGAGTGATATCGACCAAGGATCTGTCCTTCACCGTTGCCGGCGGCATTCAGCTCCTGAAGCAGATAAACCTCGAATTGAAGCCCGGGGAGCAATTGGCCCTGGTCGGCTTTTCGGGGAGTGGGAAGAGCACGCTTGCGGCTTGCATCTGCCAGCTTTACAAGTATACGGGAGGAAGCGTCGAAATCGACAGCTACGAAGTGTCGGATCTCACGAAGCGCGATATAGCCAATAACGTGGGGATCGTGGCCCAGTCGCCTTTCATTTTTGACGGGACCATAAGAGAGAACCTGCTCTATTCTTGTGAGGCTGTGCTGGGAAACGATGAAACCAAGACCGAACTGCCGACGCTGGACGAGATGATCCTGGTGCTTCAGGAAGTGGGAATTTTTGTCGATGTGCTGAGATTCGGCCTGAACACGATCATTAAGCACGACCAGGAACAGGATCTCGTGGAAAAACTGATTCGGGTCCGCCATAGTTTCCAGGAGAATTACGGGGAGGAACTGGCTGATTACTTCGAATTTTTCGATCAAGAACGATATTTGTACTATTCGAACATCGCGGCGAACCTGACATTCGGCAGCCCGAACGTTGAGGAATTCACCGTTGACCGTTTGCCCGAGAACCCGTATTTCCTCAGTTTCCTCGACGAGGCTCAGCTTAAGAATCCGCTCGTGAGCCTGGGCCGGGACCTTGCGCGCATGACCGTGGACATTTTGGGGAATTTGCCGCCCGATGAAGTCTTCTTCCAGAATACGCCGATCACCTCCCCCGAGTTCGAGGACTACAAGGCGCTGGTCGCCCGGACCGCCGGGACACGTCTGCACGAGCTTTCCGAAGAAGACCGCCACATGTTCCTGAGACTTGCCCTCAGGTTCACCCCGGGCATTCACAAATTGATCTCTCTTCCCTCCATGCTTGAAAACCTGATCCTTGACGGCCGCCACCTGCTGAGGGCCAGGATCTCGAAAGACAAACCCGAAGCCGTCAGTTTCTACAGCCTGACCGATTACATCTACACCCAGACGATACTCGATAACGTCCTCTTCGGGAAACAGACCACCGACCATCCCAAAGCCAGTGAACGCATCAATCAGAGCATCATCCAGTTGCTGGTCGAAGAAGACTTGTTGGAGAAGGTGGTGGACATCGGCATGAATTTCAACGTGGGCACCAAGGGAGACAGGCTATCAGGCGGCCAGCGGCAAAAGATGGCGATCGCAAGGGTGTTTCTCAAGAACCCGCCCATCCTTATCATGGATGAGGCGACTTCCGCTCTGGACAATGCATCTCAAAAACGCATCCAGAACCTCCTTGAATCGAGGTGGAAGGGAAGGAGCACGCTCATTGCGGTGATCCATCGCCTGGACACGATCAAGGGTTTCGACAAGGTTGCCGTCATGAAAGCGGGGAAAATCGTCGAAATGGGGCCATACAACGAACTTATCGCCAAAAAGGGAATCCTATATGAACTCGTACACGGACCGAAATCAGCAGCCTAGTGAATATCAGGAGAACCTCGAGATCCTCATGCAGATTCCGGTGTTCTCCGGCCTGCCCATCGACGCCCGCAAACTCCTGGCCTATCTTTGCACCAGGGAAAGTTTCAAGCCCGGGGAGTACCTGTTCGCCGAGGGAGATATAGACGAGCATGCCTACTATATCCTGGAGGGAAAGGCGGACTTGACGCTGACGACGGAGGGATCGACCGAGACGATCAAGGAATATGGAGAAACCGCGTTCCTGGGAAGCCTTTCACTGCTCTGCCCGTCGAAGCGTCTGTTCAGTCTCAAGGCGTCGACCAAAGTCCGTTGCCTGATGCTCTCGCAGAACAAGTTCCAGAGGATACTCGATCAGTTTCCGGAAATTGCCGTATCCATGATCCAGGAGATTTGCCAGCTCATTCACAACTGGGAGGCCAGGCTGATCGGCGATCACGCGCAAGAATGCCGGGAATGCAAAAAGAATATCGGCGTCACCCTCCTTTGAGCATGGCGGACTGTGAGACCGGACGGGGCTGCGCGGCGGGTCCGGAAGGCAAGAGCGGGATGTCTTCAAGCGACAGGGCCGGATGTACCCGGGGGGCAGTCCTGTCGCCGTCTGCTTCAAGAGAGCAATCGAAGTTGAGGCCAAAACCCGGGGGGTGCGGGGGAACGGGCTGTTGCCCAAACAGAATTCAAGTGAAAAATGAGCCGTTTGTCCAGACAACGTCACCCCGGCGAAAGCCGGGGTCCAGTGTCGTTAATTGGAATTATCCAATAATTTCAACGAGTCTGGATTCCGGCCTCCGCCGGAATGACGAATCCTGGTTACGCTCGTTCCCACGCTCCTGCGTGGGAATGCAGGCACTTTTCCTTTGGGCAACAGGCCGGGAATCATTCCCCCGCTCTTTTTGGGGATGTCAAAAGTATCGTCTTGAATGCAACCCAGTGTGGCTCCGACACACCTTCTTTTCCACTTCCTCCAATCGTTCCCGGAACCGTTTTTTTCATTTCGCTTCTTGATAAAATGAGAATAAACGGGTTTGATATCCTGGAGCAAAATGGCGACCATCCCAGGCGCCTGCCTCTTTTGACCGGACACAACCGGGAAATCGCATAACCTCGGAGAGGAAGATCTTTGGTTCGGCAGCACATCAACCACCCGAGACCTTGAAGGATTCCTTGCATGGACGAAGCACTCATCTCCCAGATTCCGATTTTTTCCTCGCTTCAGCCGGGAGAAATAAAGCTCCTGCTGGGCAACCTTCGGCCGGTCGAGATTCCCGCGGGACAACTCCTTTTCCTCGAAGGGGACCGCGGAGACCGGTTCTACATCATCCTCGAGGGCCGGCTGGAGATCATAAAGGCGCTCGGGACCTCGGAGGAAAGACTGCTCAATGTCCGGGAGTCCGGAGAATACATCGGTGAAATGAGCCTGCTCGATCCCGACGGGACCCGCACGGCGAGCGTGCGTTGCAGCACCCCTTCGCGGCTTCTCGAGATGACCCGGGCCGACTTCGACCTGCTCCTGGAGGAACGCCCGGTGATTGCATGCGAGATGGCGCGTGCCTTGAGCAGGCGGCTTCGAGACACGGACAATGCGACCATCCGGGACCTCCAGGAAAAGAATCAGCAGTTGCACCGTGCTCTTGAAGACCTCAAAGCCGCTCAGGCCCAGATCATCCAGAAGGAAAAACTGGAGCGGGAGCTCCAGGTCGCCCGGGAAATACAGATGAGCATGGTGCCCCGGCGCCTCCCCGTGTTTCCGGGTTATAATTTTGGCGCACGAATGGATCCAGCCCGGGCTGTGGGGGGCGATTTTTTCGATTTCGTCCCTCTCGATCAGTCCAGGCTGGGGATCGCCATTGGAGACGTTTCGGACAAAGGGGTCCCGGCCGCGATCTTTATGGCCATGACCCGAAGCGTCATGAGGGCGGAAGCGCGGAGCGCCGCATTTCCGCGCGAAGCGCTGGAAGGGGTCAACCGGCACCTCACCGAGATGAACGATGCCGGCATGTTCGTCACCATACTTTACGGAATCCTCGATAGGGTCACCCATGAGTTTACATACGCCCGCGCGGGACATACGGTCCCGATGGTGTGCAAACGGCAGGGCTCCGTGTCGGTCCTTCCCTGGAGCGTCGGCCAACCGCTGGGGGTGCTCTCCGATCCCGCGATCGACGAACAGACCGTCCGGCTCTCTCCGGGAGACGTGCTGTTGATTTATACGGATGGAATGACCGACGCCACCGAGCCGTCCGAAGAACTCTTCGGGATGGATCGTCTGCAGGATGCCCTGGCGCGATGCTGCCAAACACCGGCGCAGGCCCTTTGCGATCACCTGGTCGAGACAGTGGTCTCCTACCAGCAGGGACGACCCCAGGATGACGACATGACCGTCGTGGCGGTGCAGGTTGCCGCCGACCTGGAAGAACAGCAGATGATGGGCCAACCCGTTTTCTAAAGGTCAAACATGAAAGGCGGATGGAAAAAGAAGAGGACCTACACGTGCGAAATCTGCGGGAAGACCCTATTATTTTGCTGGAGTTGTCCCTGCGGCTTCACGATCTGCTCGGATTGCATGGAAGAAAACTTCTGGGGAATGACCTGCAACGGCATTAACTGGACCTGCCCCGATTGCGGAGCGATCCGTCCTTTCGGAAATGATTAACTTGTTTCATGGAAGAAGGAAACTGCAAGCCCGGGCCGGTCTCCCGGTCAACCCTGGTTTTCCGCTTTTTTGGAAATGATTCGAGAAAAGAAGGAAACTGCGAGGTAACAAGCGATGGAAAAGCGACCCGTGGTCGTCATAGGGGCGGTTGCTTTAGGCCCCAAGGCGGCTTGCCGGCTGAAACGCCTTCAGCCGGAAGTCGAAGTGGTCATGATCGACGAGGACGAGTACATTTCATATGGAGGCTGCGGGATCCCGTATTACATATCCGGCGACATCAGCGATGTTCGGGATCTCATGAGCACGAGTTTTCATATGGTTCGTACGCCCGAGTTTTTCGAGGAGGCCAAGGGCGTTCATGTCAGGACGCGCACTCGGGCGCTTTCTATCGATCGCGCGGCAAAAACCGTTCGGGTCCTGGATCTCCGGTCGAACGCCGAGGAAGACATCGCTTACGACAGACTGGTGCTTGCGACCGGCAGCGAACCCAACCGCTTACGGATTCCCGGGACCGACCTGCCGGAGGTGATGAGCCTCGGGAATCTCCATTCCGCCGTCGCCGTCAAGGACCGAATCGCCAAAGGCAAAGTCGAGAAGGCCGCAATCGTCGGAGCGGGTGCGATCGGCTGTGAAATGGCCGAAGCGCTGAGCGATCTGTGGGGGATCGAAACCACGGTGATCGAAATCGCCGAACAGGTCCTTCCCGTCGTTCTCGACTCCTCCCTTGCCGGGATGGTCCGCAAGCACATGCAGGAGAAGGGAGTCACGATCCACCTGAATGAAACCGTTCAGTCGATCCGTCGCGGCGAGGGCCGGCACCCATTGAGGGTCGTCACCTCACAGCGGGAATTGGAAACCGACCTGGTCATCACTTCGGTCGGTGTTCGGCCCCGGTCCGGGCTTGCCCGCGAGGCCGGGCTGGCGGTGTCTCCCAGGGGGGCCGTCATGGTCAACCAGCGGCTTCAGACGTCCGATCCCGACATTTACGCCGGGGGCGATTGCATCGAGGTGCCCCATCTCGTCACGGGCAAGCCGGTCTTCTTCCCCCAGGGGTCGCTCGCCAACCGCCAGGGCAGAGTGATCGGTACGAACCTCGCCGGAGGATTCGCGACCTTCAAAGGGGTGGTCGGAAGCTTCGCCATCAAAATTTTCGATCTCACCGTCGCATCCACGGGTATTCCCCTGCAGACCGCTCTGCAGGAAGGCTTCGACGCCATTCAGGCACTGGTCGTTCAGGCGGACCGCGCTCACTTCTATCCGACTCAGGATTTGATGTACCTTCAGTTGATCGCGGACAGGAAGACCCGCCGCATCCTCGGCGCCCAGGGCATCGGGCCGAATGGAGACGCGGTGGTCGGCAGGATCGATGCCATCGCCGCGATGCTCCCGTACAGGCCGTTGCTGGAAGATCTGTCAAACATGGAAGTGGCCTACTCGCCCCCCTACGCCTCTGCCCTCGACATCGTAAATGTTGTGGCAAACACCGCTGAAAACATCGCGGACGGCATCAACAAACCTTTGGACATGAGCGATTTCGAAAGGTGCTTTCTCGAAGATTCCCCGGACGACGCCGTTTGCCTCGACGTGCGGGGACCGGCGAATGCCGCGCCCTTCGTGGAACGCTTCGGGAAGCGCTGGATGAACATTCCGCAGGAAACCCTGAAACACCGCATGGATGAAGTGCCGGGAGATAAGCGCCTGTTTGTGATCTGCAATTCGGGAGCGCGCTCGTACGAAGCGCTCAGGCAGTTGGAAGCCGCCGGTTTCTGCCGCGCGGTCAACGTGCAGGGCGGAGTGGCGGCTCTAAAGAAATCGGGAGTGCTGGATCTTGACGATAAGCAAAAATCCGATTGATCCACACCGTCATGGCGCCCGCCGGCCGGATGGTCCACCGGTGGCCCTCTTCTGGGACCAGTCCCTGGTGTGGGGTCTCATCTGCGTCAAGACCTTGAGAAGTCTGGGCGTGCCCTTCGATCTGCTCGGCGCCTCCGACGTTTCGAGCAGGCTCCTGGCCCATCACGGGCTGCTCCTGGTGCCCGGCGGATGGGCTTCTCACAAGCTGCGGGCCTTGGGCGAGGCGGGCCTGAAGGAGATCCGGCATTTCATCGAAAACGGCGGCAACTACCTCGGGTTCTGCGGCGGCGCTGGCATGGCCCTTTCAAGCCCCGGCTCTCCCGGCCTGGTTCCGATCGAGCGCATGCCCATTTCCCAGCGGCTCCCCAGCGCGAGCGGTGAGGTCTGGATCCGCTCCGAGTATGGCCACCCGAGTTGGAAAGACCTGCCGGGGACAATCCCCGTCTCCGTCTGGTGGCCTTCCCAGTTTGAATCGCCCCTCCCCGAAGGATGCGTCTGTCTCGCCTCATACCAAACGGCGGGAAAGGATTTCTGCGTTGCCGACCTCCCCATTCGCGACATGGATGAAAAGGATGTCCGGTGGAGTGACTGGGAAAAAATCTACGGAATAAACCTCGACCCGAAACGACTCATGGGCCGTCCCGCTATCATTGAGGTCCCGTCCGGCAGGGGAAGGCTCATCCTGTCCTATCCCCACCTGGAAACCCCTGGGGACTACTGGGGAAATCGCCTGTTCCTGAACCTCATGAACCGCCTCGGCCGGGAAGGACCCGACAGCGCCTCAGTGGACCGCACCGCGGGACTTCCGCCGCGGACTTCCCCGATCCCGCCCGGCCGGAACACCATGAAGCTGTTGCGGCAGGCCGCTGATGCCGCGGAATCACTGATCGGGTTCGGAGAGCGCCACCTGCTCTGGAAATGGCGCAACCCGTGGCTGCTGCAGTGGCGAAGGGGGATTCGGGGGCTGGAATACGGGACCCTTGCGGTCTCGCTGCGCGCCATGATTGACGAATGCGCTCATCTGCCCGTCAGCCGGGAATCCTCCGATCCGTGGGAAGAACCGGCGGGAAGGCTCGAAGCGGATGTCCGGGACTTTTGCTCGCAGGCCCGAGATCTGCTGCTCGATGAAAAACTCGCCATTCAGAATGGAAACCTGAGAAAACTCGGGAAGGTAAACGAATCGGTGGACGCACGCCGCTCGCATCTCTTCGGCGGCAGCATGAATCACGGGGGGCGGTGCCAGTCGCTCTTCGATGCAATCGACGCCTTCCTTTTCAGGCTCATCCGCATGAACCCGTTCACCCGATGATCTCATGACTAATTTTAACATCCCACAGGGTTTCGGCCTCACGCGCCGGCGCGTGAGGCCGAGCGCTCGCCGCAGCGCCACACAAAGCCGCGTAGCGGCGTGGGGGTGTGGGGGACGCAGTTCCCCACGCTCTTGAGAAACATCTTTGCTGCTTTCTTGAACACAAGTCAGCATCAGGCGACGGATGAGTTGAATTCCCGCGGGCGGGGTTCCGTGGATCCTTACGATCAGACGTTAAACCGGAACAGCATGATGTCTCCATCCTGAACCAGGTAAGTCTTCCCTTCCAGCCTGACCAGTCCCAGCTTTCGGGCCGCCGCGTAATCCCCTGCCCTTCTCAAATCCTCGTAAGCCACCACCTCGGCCCGGATAAAGCCCCTCTGGATGTCCGAATGCACCGCTCCGGCCGCTTCCACCGCGGGCAGGTCGCGTGTTATCGTCCAGGCCCTCACTTCGTCCTCGCCTACCGTAAGGAACGTCACCAGTCGGAGGAACTCGAATGAGCGCTGGATTACCCGCGTCAGCGCCGATTCCGAGATGCCGAAGTCACTCCGGAAGGCGGCCGCTTCGAATTCGGGGAGCTGAGCCATTTCCATTTCGAGCTTTCCGCGAACCACGAGCGCTTCCACGGATTCAGAGAAAACAGGAGGGAGGCGGTCGTCGTCGTCGGGGTTGTTCACGACCACGAGGAGCGGCTTTGCCGAAAGGAACGTGAAACCCCTCAGTTCGGGGGCGCCGGCAAGATCGGGTTGCGAGCGAAGCGGCTTTTCGGCATTCAGGACCTCGGCGCAGGATGTCAGGAGATCCTTTTCGGGTCCGAGGATTTTTTTCCCTCTTTTTTCTTCCATGAGGAGCTTTTCGAAGCGCTTTTCAATGGTGGCCAGATCGGCGAGCAGGAATTCGTCTTCGAGTTCTTTGAAGTCGCGGGCAACATCCGGTTTTCCCAGCGCCGGGTCTTCGAAGTTTCGCACCACCATGAGAAGGGCGTCGACCTGGCGCATGTGCGCCAGGAGGTGAGACATGTATTCCCGTTTGTTCTCCGCGATCCCCGGCAAACCCTGTAGATCCGTGTAGGTCACCTGGGCATGAATCTTTTTTTTGGGCTTGTAGAGATCGTTCAGCCATTCGACCCTGTCATCGGGCACGGAAACCGTTCCCGGCACAGGGACCATCTGCCCGCCCGGAGGAACCGATTCGCCGACGCGCTGTGTCAGTGCGTTAAATATGGTCGTTTTGCCCGACCTTCCCAATCCGACAATCCCCAACTTCATTCTTATCTCCCCGAAATCATGAAGGACCCGCAAGGCCGGCAAGCACGCTTTTTTGCGGGACAACAAAAGGCTTCAGCCCGCTTCCCGTCGTGCATGCCCGCAGTCCTTCAACTGAAAGGATCCCTTGTGCTTTCTATCGTAATTATTTAGAATTCGGACGGCTGCATTTCAAGGCGCGGCACAATATCGACTGCATTCGTCCGCACATGTTTCGCTATGGCAGCAGCTTGTGGAACATACTGGAATAAGACAAAAACGTCAACGCTCACTCCCGGATTCCAATCGGGAGCAAGACTGCCCCCGGTCGCCCTCCCGGGATCGAAAACCCATTGCCGGCCTGGATCGCCGATGACCCGCGAAAACCGCAAAGATCCGCTCTTTCCCCCCGAATCGGGAAACCCGATCGCATCCCGATTCCACGGCCTCCTGCGGGAACTCTCCCCCGATGAACTGAATTCCCTTTTCATTCTCGATTCTTGCCTTGCGCGTGCCGGAATCCGGGAAGGCCGCACCCGCCAGGAGCTGATGGGGCGATGGATCGCGGGCGGCCTCACGCGCGAAGCCGATTTGCGGGACTGGATGAAGGAGCGGTTCCTGCGTTCGGCCCCTTCATCCGGCGTCTTCGACAAGGCCGCAGCCCATGCGGTAAATTGCATGAACCGGGACATCCATGCGTTTACATGGGACGAAGAAGCGGCCGGATGCACGGTGATACCGGAATGTCCGCGTATTCTGTTCGCATCCGGCGACTTTCCGGCACGGCCAAGGTGGGCTGCGGTCTTCAATTCGCGAAAGCAAAAACTGCTTTCGCCCGGCAGCGACTGGCTGAGAGCGCTCAGGCAATGTCTTCCCGAGATTTCAGAATCCGGTTTTGGCCTCGCGTCCAGCACAGGGACGCTGACTTACGACCTGGTGACGGCCTATGCCCGGCGCAGCCGAACCCCCTCCCTTCTGGTGCTTTCTTCCGGCATCGACAATCTTGAGGCGCATGGATCCCCACTTTCGGCGGCCCCGCCGGCCGTTGCGTGCACAAGCGAGGGAAGGCCGTGTCCGAAACCGGTCGGAATGCTGTGCCGCGATCGCCTGCTGGCCCTGCTGGCCGACGTGCACGTCATCCTTGAAATCCGCGAAGGCGGGAACCTATCGAGCATTCTTCAGGGACTGCAGACAGCCGATCCCCGTCCGCAACAGGTGTTCGTTTCGCATACGCGCAGGACTGAAAACCGGGGAAACTTCGAGTTGATCGAATCCTTCCCCCAATGGTCGATACCGTTTTCTCCGCGGGCCCGGGAATCCGGGCATCGACCGATTGCAGCCGCAGCCCGGAAGGGAGCGATCGTCCGCACGAGCGGCCAAATCGCCTGGAACGAATACCTCTATCATTACACGCGCGCCCGCCCCGGTCCGTGGCCGGGCCAGTCCCATGAGGATTATCTCTACGGCCTCCTCGACAATCAAAAAGGTTCTGCGCATACCGCCCTGGATGCCCTGGCCTCAATCCTCTGCGAAGGACTCATAAGAGGCGGGGCAAAACTTGTTCGCGGGACCGATCCGGTGGTGTCGTGGACATCCAGGCATCCGGGAGAACTGCTGTCCGTCCGCAAGTGGAACCCGGCGCTCATCCGGTGGACCTTCGAACCCTACGGCGTTGCGGTGAGAAAGAGCATCGCGAAGGCTAAAGGCGCAAAACCCGCAATCTACGGCGGCGCAGCCCTCTATCCTCGCATCGGGCTGTCCGACCGGTTCAGGTACCAGCGGCACGAGCCGCCCCGCTGCCTATGGAAATCCGAACGGGAATGGCGTTCCCGGGGCGACTTTGCGCTCGATGCTCTCGCCCGGGGCGACGGATTCATCTTCGTGCCGCGGTTCGAGGATTGCGAAGAACAGGCACTCACCGTCCACCCCGCCCTCCCCGTTGTGGTCCTGGAAGAATATGGTTTTCCACTTCCCTGACAGCGGGGGAAGACCTCCCTCCGATGCGTTCCGGATAAAGTTATCTTGCGACGATCTTCAGTTGAATGCTGACCGCATCGAATACCAGATGAATGCCCAGGTGATCGAAGAACCGGCCGGACCCGTAAATGACGTTCCATCTGGTGCGATCGATATCGAAATGAGCTTCCGCAGTGAGACCTCCATCCTGAAGCGAACCTACCGTGACCGGAAAATTCAGCGGAGCGCTCACGCCGCGCAGGATAAGCGTTCCTTCGATTTCGAAATTCGGCGCGCCCGGAGTCGCATCAATCAGCTCCTTTGCGCTTTCGAGAGTGAAGGTGGCCACGGGGAACCGGTCGACATGAAAGAAGTCGTCGGACTCGAGATGGTCGATCAACACCTTCCTCAATGGTTCATCCGACACGCTCTGATTTGTAAGAGACTTCATGTCGATTTCGAAGGAGCCCTGGAACCGGCCATGGTCGGCTTCGATTCTTCCCTTCTGAAGACTGACCGTCCCCGTGTGTTTCCAGTTCGCATTGCGCCCGACCCATTCGATGATGCTCTGCTTTCTGTCCACGATATAAAGCCGGTCTTCGATACAGGGCCTGTTGCCGCTGAAATTCGGGGCCTCCGCCTCCAGACCTTCAAGGGGATACCCCGCGTTCCGCCAGGCTTCCGTTCCCCCGATAAGCTCGTACACTTTCCTGTATCCGGCCCTCACCAGCTTGTCGGCAGCCACCAGGGCGCCGAGGGACGCGTCCCCGGAACCGCAGACAACGATTTCCTTCTCCGGCTCGGGAGCTATCTGCTCCACATTGGAGAGGAAGACCACTTCGTACACGCAGGCGTTCCGGGCGCCGGGCAGATGCTTCTTTGCATATTGTTCGTCTGGATGAATGTCCAGGATCATTACGTCCCTGCCCGAATCGAGCCAGTCGTGAAGCTGCCTGGGCGTGACCCCGCTGACGCCGGAAGAGTTTTCCAGGATCGACCTTCGCAATTCGATGACTTCTTTCGGTACGCTCATGTTGTCCCTTTCCTCATTGTGCGGCTCATGGTGAGGACCCTCTCCCCCAATACTGTTTGTCTGAAAGAAGAACCTCAGCGGCCGAAGCCGTCACCCCGGCGATATTACCGGGGTCCGCAAAAGCTTGGTTCGCCTGGATTCCGGCCTGCGCCGGGATGACGTCCACGCGGCCCCGCAACGGACCAAGGGGGGCTTAAAGCAACAGCCTTGACCCTCCTCCCTCACCGTCCTCCTGCCCCAAAGATAGTCATACGTCCTATGACTTCAATGTTTCATAATGACTTGAGACCCGAGACTTCAGTCTTGCATCGGTATGAATGTAACGTAGAATGTCCGCGACCCACCCGGCTGGTCGGCCCCGAGCCGAGTGTGGTCCACCGACAAAATTTGTCCGGAATGTGACAAGTTTGAGCCGCCCGGCCACCCGATGGCTCCAGTCGGCATGTGCTGATGAACGCGCGGAACGGGAGGACGCCTGATTCTCATTTTGATGCCTCTCCGCGGGCGGTTCAGGCACGTTTCATGAATGCATTTTCCAGGGGTGCCTCCCAGTGGGAGAAAGACCGCAAACCTCTCGACATCGCGGCGTTCGGCCGCTTTTTCGCGCTGTGCCTTACCTCCGGTTCGACCAGGCCGGATTTCGCTGAGAGCGTCACCGACGCATTCAAACAGGGGATGAAAGATGATCGTAAAGTGCCCTCAGTGTCAGAGAGAATACAAGGTGGATGAAAGGCTCCTGTCTCCGAAGGGCGCCATGGGCAGGTGCAAACCTTGCGGCATTCGCTTCAGGATCCCCCCTCCGGGCGGCACGGAGGAAATCGTCTGCCCCAAGTGCGGATTCAAGCAAATCGGCGGGCTCGAGTGCCAGACCTGTGGAGTGGTTTTCGAAAAGTTAAGGATGGAGACGGAGGGGAGCGCAACTTCCGGCGCGCTGGCTTCCTCTTCCCCTGAGGGAGCTGTCCGGCAGGAACCCGAGCCGGCGACCGGCCAATCCTCGGGCCCACACGGGACGGCTCAACCCCCGCAAGGCAACGCGGGATCGGGATCCGATTTCGTGATCGGTGAAGCCATACGGTTCGGATGGGATACGGCCAAGGCGAACCTCGGCTTTTTCATCCTGCTCATGCTCGCCTCGGGCGTGATCCTGTGCGTTCCCCAGATCTTCAAAGCCATTGGAGGCCGACAGTCGTTGATACTCTGGCTTCTGATCACCCTGTTCTCGATAGTCCTGCAGGCGGTGATCACCCTGGGCCTGACCAGGATCTCCCTCAAGTTCGTCGATGACGGAAAGGCCTCATTCGGAGACCTTTTCGACTGCGTCCCGTTGTTCCTGGACTATCTGGTCGCCTATTTCATTTACGGGCTGATCGTCTTCGCGGGTTTGATTCTCCTCGTCGTTCCCGGCATCATCTGGGCGATACAGTTCATGTTCTACCCTCTGGCCATCGTGGATCGGGGCTTGCCGCCGGTGAAAGCCCTGAAATTCAGTTCCGCCCTGACGAAGGGATCGAAGATGGATCTGCTTCTTTTGATCCTGCTTCTCTTTCTTATTAACCTGCTCGGAGCGCTGCCCCTGGGCCTGGGTCTGCTCATTACGGCCCCGCTGTCCATGGTTTCCTGCGCCTACGTGTACCGCAAACTGCAGGCCCGCGAGGCGCCAGAGGCGGGTGCTTGATCCTGTTCTGCCGAGCAAACCCCAGGGGTCAGACCTACACATTTGACATGACTATGTCAAATGTGTAGGTCTGACCCCGCCAGTGACAATTTTTGTCAGTAGACACACCCCTCCAGCTCTCCGGATGCCCTCCGACGCTCAAGATTCAATGTGGTATGTTTTTTGCTCTATGTCTCACCAAGCATAACTTAAAATCCTCTCTTCTCTCTGAATCACGTGCGAAAAGGACGCCCCATGGAAGAAGTCAAACGATTGAGCAAGGCCTCTCTGCTGCTGATGGTGATGATAACGACTGTTTGCCTTCTGACTTCCCCGTGCGCCGCTCAGGAGTCCGGGGCCACCGGCGATTGCGGCTCGGGATCGGGTGGAGGAGGTCTTTCGATTCCCGGGGAATTCGTTCAGGGGGCGAGTCTTGCTCCCGTCATCACCGGCTCGGAGGAAGTCGTGAAGCCGGACAGCGGGACCAATTGCTATTCCTTCACAGCCGCAGGCGGTTACCCGCCCTATACCTGGCAGGTCGCCTCCGGCACCGGAGTGACCATCGACGATTCCACCGGCAATGCGTGCGTCACGAGTTCCGCATGCGGCGGTTTCACCGTTTCCGCGACCGATCAGCGCGGGAGCACGGTGGGCATGTCGGCCCGGATCAGCAACGCAGGACATTGGTCATTTGCTGAGGGGGAGGGCTGTCTTTATGATGCATGTCCGGATTTGTCGGGCAATAACTGCATGCAGGGTGACGTCTGGATCCTTTATTTCTGGGCCTGGACATGTTGGTGCTCTGAATGTCCACACTTGGGTTGCCCTTGTCCTGGGCGAATGTGTCCCAATCCAGATGCTCCCGAGCCCGTCAATCAGCTGAAAACTTATAGAATAGAAACCTACCGTTGGGTTTGCCCCGATCAATAATCATTCATGGATGATTCACCCGAAGGCCCGGATGAGGGCCTCTTTCAACTGCGGCGGTATCAGACGGTCCAATATCCCCAGTCGAGGAGCCGAGCATGGCAAAGAGAATCCTTCCCAGATCATTACCCCTCGTTGTGATTGCGTTCGTTGTTGCATTCTCTCTGTTATGGGCGAATCTACCCGTGGAACCCGGCCTCTCGCCTGCCGTGAAGGATGCCGGGCCGACGTCGGGCAAAACCGGCCGGACAGACGAAGCGGCCCCGGAGGACATTCCCCCCGGGGATGCCTCCGGACCCGTGCAAAACATCGGATTCCTTACTTACGCCTCTGCCGGCAAGACTTCGAAGGCGGCCGCAAAAACGCCCTCCACGCATGGGCTCATGAGCAAGTCCCCGCGGGAAGACGTCGACTACGGGATCGAACCCGACCAGGCCGAGCCGGGAGGAGATCTGGCCGGGGAAACGGTGAGCCTTCTTTGCGCAAACGCGGTCGATGCCGCCCGGGACATCGACCTCCCCTCCCCAAACCGTATGGGGCTTTCCTTTGCGAGGGTCTACAACAGCCGCTCGGAAGTTGCGGGGATCCTCGGCTACGGCTGGACCCACACCTACGGAGCGACACTCACCCCGCCCGAGGGGACCGACCCCTACCTTAAGATCCTCGATTCAACGGGACGGGGCCGGTATTTTCTCTCGGACGGCCAGGACACCTACCTCGGGGCCTTCCAGGAACGAACCAGGGTGAGCCTTCTTACAAGCGGAAACTACGTCTGGAACCGTCTTGACGGCAGCAGGTACAAGTTCTCGCCCGCGGGCCGGCTTCTCCAGATTACGGATGCCGCGGGAAACGTCCTCTCCCTTGACTACGACGCCCAGGGGCGCCTTATCGCGGTGACCGACGCCTCAACCGGCCGGGCGCTTACCCTCACCTACACCGGGGGCGGGCGCCTGCTGAAGATAACCGGTCCCGTTACCGCCGCGGTTTCAGACGGCGTCTGGGTGACCTACGCCTACAACGCCGCGGGAAACCTCGCTTCGGCAACCTACGGGGACAACTCCGGGTTTACCTACGAATACGCGGACCCGGCCGACGTCCACAATCTCACCGGAAAGCGCGACAAGAAAACCTATCTTCTGGCCCAGTGGGCCTACGACGGCGAGGACCGGTGCATCTCGAGTTTCAGCCCGAGGGGCCGGGGCGCGGCCGTAAGCTATGTCGGCGACACCCGGGCGGACGTAACCGACGCCTACGGCACCGTGCGTTCCTACACCATCGGAACGGCCGGAGGCCGCAAGCGGGTGACCCAGCTTACGGGGCTTGCCAATGCGCCGTATGCAAAAACCAACGCCGTGGGGTGGACCTATGACGATTCGATGCGCCTAACCGCGGTCCAATACCCCAACGGGACCGTAAACCTCTACCAGAACTTCGATACCCGGGGAAACCCCAGGACCGTGATCCTGGCAAGCGGGGACCCGGCCGAGCGGACCATCACCTACACGTATCACGGGAGGACGAACGCGCCGCTCACCCGCACGGAAGCAAGCGTTCTGGGAGGCGGAAATAAAGTCACCACCTGGGATTACGACGATCCCGCGGATCCGGAAGACGACCCCCTGGTTTCAAACGAAAAGCCGACCACCCTCCTCTATCGCCTGATCGAGCAGGGCTACACCAAAGACGCCTCGGGAACCACGATGCCCTACAAGTACACCACCCGCTTCAGCTATAACGACTGCGGGCAGGTGACGAGCTTTAACCGGCCGATTCCCGCGATCTCCGACAGCACCTATTACCACTACACGTCCGGGAACCTCGATCTCGACCGCGTAACCGACCCCCTCGTCGGCTCGACCCTCTTTTCCGCCTTTGATGCCGCGGGCTACCCCGGACAGATGACCGACGTGAACGGCCAGGTGAAGTCGTTCACCTACGACGGGAGGGCAAGGTTAACCGGGGTCGCAAACGCCGCCGACGGGTCCACCGTCCAGGTTGCCTACAATACCGCCGGGAAGGTCGCGTCGCGAACGGACGAGGACGGAGTCACCCGGAGCTACAAATACATCCTGCCCTACGGGAACCTCGACCGCATAACGGACCAGCAGGGCGACTACATTCAACACTACTACGACGACGGCGGGAACCTCTCCCGGGTGAAATACCAGACGGCGGGAGATTCGAGCGTCACGACCCGCATCGAATCCTGGAATTACCAGTCTCCGGACTGCCCCGGCCTTCTCTGGAAGGACACCCTGGCCGACGGCGCGTTCACCCGGTACAACTACGATGCGGACGGGAACGCGACCGGCGTAACGGATCCCAACGGGAACAGCACCGCTTATGCCTACGACGCCCTGAACCGCCCGGTGGCGATCACCCAACCGGGAGGCGCAATTACCCGGATGCAGTACGACCGTCACGGGAACCTTGCATCCCTAACCGACGCCGAGGGCCGGCAGAACCTTTACGTTTACGACGACATGGGCCGGCTCGTCTCCCGGACCCTCCCCGATTCGGGAACGACCTCCTACGGCTACGATGCCGCGGGGAACCTTACCTGGAAAACGGATGCAAACGGGGCCACGGCAACCTTCACCTACGATGCAATCTACCGGCCGACCGGAGCGAGTTATCCCGCGGGCGGGGGACAGGACGCCTACTCCGTTTCCTACACCTACGACGAGGGGACAAACGGCAAGGGGCACCTGACGAGCGTGACCGATCCCTCGGGGACCACCACATTTACCTACAACAGCCGGGGAAGGCTGAAAAAGAAGATAACGACCGTTTCCGGGGTCTCTTTTACGCTGACCCGCAATCTTACCGCGGGAGGCCGGGTGACCGGGATCACCTATCCGGGGGGAAGAAGCGTTGCTTACGACCGGAGTTCATGCCCGTGCCTGGTGGACGGGGTCACAACGACCTATAACAGTGTCACGGCCACCCTGCTTTCGGGCCTCACCTACCGCCCCTTCGGCGAATCGTCGGCCATGAACATGGGAAACGGCGGGACCGTTTCAAACACGTTCGACCTGAACGGCCGCCTCACCGCGGCAAACCCCGGGGCGACGATGGAGCGGGACTTTACCTACGATGCAAACGGGCATCTTCTGACGGTTACCGCGGCAAACACCCCGTGGGTGAACCGGACCTTCGCCTACGATGCCCTGAACCGTTTGACCTCGGCCACGGGGCCTTTCGGGACCTTCAGTTATCTCTACGACGATACGGGAAACCGGCTGAGCGCCGTCCTGGGCAGCCGGAATGAAACCTACGGCTATTTTACGGGAACAAACCGTCTTAGCGAAATCGACGGGACCGAAGAGACCCTCTACGCCTACGATACGGAAGGAAACACGACGTCCATGGGAAGCCTCTCCCTTGCCTGGAACCGGGAAGGGCGCCTCATCCGGGTTGAGAGCGGTTCAACCCCCGTTTCCCAATACCTCTATAACGCCTTCGGGCAGAGGGTTTTAAAGTCCGCGGGAGGCCTCACCACCCTTTATCTCTACGATTTTGACGGCAATTTAATTTCCGAAACGGACGGGAGCGGCGCTATAGTAACGGAGTACCTCTACCGGGGGAGGGTCCGCCTTGCCATGGCGGACCGCGCAACCGGCGCGGTCTATACGTTCCACAATAGTGAACTCGGCACCCCGGAACTCATGACCGATTCCACGAACACCGTGGTCTGGGAAGGGATCTCCAAGCCCTTCGGCGAAACGGCGGTAAATTCGGGCTCGACCGTTGTAAACAACTTCCGCTTCCAGGGCCAGTACTACGACGCCGAGACCGGCCTTCACTACAACGGCCAACGGTATTACGATCCCAAAACAGGAAGATACCTCACCCCGGACCCCATCGGCCTCGCCGGAGGAGTGAATCCTTATGTGTATGTGGGAAATGATCCGACGAACAAAGTGGACCCACTTGGATTATGGTTTGTTGGTGTCGGTGTTGGTGCAGGTGCTGGCGCTACGGTTAACCCCCAATTGGATAGCATCTATGTTGGTGGAAGTGTCCTCCGCTACGTCGGAAGCATCCCGGAATCAGATAAGGGAGGCTGTGAAAATAAAGCAGCCTTAGAAAAAGGGGTTGCCTTTAACTATGATAGGACAACAAAGTCTTTAAATCCACTGCAACGGTCCTTTGAAGATGGAGGTTTCTACGGAATCGCAGCTTCTCCATTTGGGGTATTTGTTTCAGGTTCGCTGACTGCCAACCCAAAGGATTTGAATGGGCCGTCGGAGACCTATGGGATCAATTTTCTTGGAATTCAAGTTGAATACAATACTACTGGAGTAGTTAATGTAGGAATTGCCAGCAAGGGCTTTGGTCTTGCGGCGTATCATTTGTATTCCAGCGGCAAAGTGGCTCCAACTGTTAGATACTAGCAATCTTTTTTTCGCAAAACTTGTGGAGATTCGGTTATGAGCGGCCTAGTAACAAGAGCCAACTATTTCACAGCGATTATTGCTGGACTGATCACTGTTAGCGGAATTCTATTGTCTGAACGGTTAAGAGCTGATCTATGGTCAAAAGACTTTAAATTTGGTATTGCTAGTTTAAATATAGCTTTCGTAGCCATTCCGGTGATATTTTTCGTTATTGGTATTGAATATATTAGAAGCGCAATACCTTACAAAATTAGGAACTTTGGATTAAAGTCATTCGTATTTCCAAGTAGTACTGAGGATATTAAGGTCTTAGTACGTATGTTGCTGTGGTTTGCCACTTGTAGTTCAGTGATGATTTTTAGACATACATGGTAGTTAATCGGGTGGATGGCGCTGACAACTCTGCCTGCGCGAGAAAACGCAGAACGCCTCGAATGCTACCTCATTTTGACTTGGCTCATCATGGCCTCGATGTCGGGTTGTGTTCCGGAGGTAGATGAGGGTGGTGAAGATGTTGGACAGTACGACCGCCAGGGGGAACCTCCTCTGGAAAACGGATGCAAACGGGGCCACGGCAACCTTCACCTACGATGCAATCTATCGGCCTACCGCGGCGAGTTATCCCGCAAGCGAGGGACAGGACGCGGGTGGCGCGGATCCTTGTCATCCGGGCGCGAAGCGCAAGAGGATTTTATCAAACTTACCCGTATGGTATTTTAGGGTATTCTTTTGTCCGCCCTCTTGGAGATGGCTCCCGGATTTCATCCCGGAATGCAAACATCCCTGGAAACAAGGCCCCCGGAATGCTGTACCAGTCCTGGAAGCATCTGAAAACAGTCTGCAATCAAGTTACATGCAAGATGCGGCCCTCTTGTTTCCCACACCCCAGTCGCCTGCCCTTCGGGAAGGACCGTCGACTACGACCGGAGTTCATGTCCGTGCCTGGTGGACGGGGTCACAACGACTTATAACGGCGTCACGGCCACCCTGCTTTCGGGCCTCGCCTACCGCCCCTTCGGCGAATCGTCGGCCATGAACATGGGAAACGGCGGGACCGTTTCAAACACGTTCGATCTGAACGGCCGTCTCACCGCGGCAAACCCCGGGGCGACGATGGAGCGGGACTTTACCTACGATGCAAACGGGCATCTTCTGACGGTTACCGCGGCAAACACCCCGTGGGTGAACCGGACCTTCGCCTACGATGGCTTAAACCGTTTGACCTCGGCCACGGGGCCTTTCGGGACCTTCAGTTATCTCTACGACGATACGGGAAACCGGCTGAGCGCCGTCCTGGGCAGCCGGAATGAGGTCTATAGCTACTTTGCAGGCACAAACCGTCTTAGCGAAATCGACGGGACCGAAGAGACCCTCTACGCCTACGATACGGACGGAAACACGACGTCCATGGGAAGCCTCTCCCTTGCCTGGAACCGGGAAGGGCGCCTCATCCGGGTCGAGAGCGGGTCAACCCCCGTTTCCCAATACCTCTATAACGCTTTCGGGCAGAGGGTTTTAAAGTCCGCGGGAGGCCTCACCACCCTTTATCTCTACGATTTTGACGGCAATTTAATTTCCGAAACGGACGGGAGCGGCGCTATAGTAACCGAGTACCTCTACCGGGAGAGGGTCCGCCTTGCCATGGCGGACCGCGCGACCGGCGCGGTCTATACGTTCCACAACAATGAACTCGGCACTCCGGAACTCATGACCGATTCCACGAACACCGTGGTCTGGGAGGGAATCTCTAAGCCCTTCGGCGAAACGGCGGTAAATTCGGGCTCAACGGTTGTAAACAACTTCCGCTTCCAGGGCCAGTACTACGACGCCGAAACGGGGCTTCACTACAACGGCCAGCGGTATTACGATCCCAAAACGGGAAGATACCTCACCCCGGACCCCATCGGCCTCGCCGGAGGAGTGAATCCTTATGTGTATGTGGGAAATGATCCGGTGAATCTGGTTGATCCGCTGGGACTCATGCAAGAAGATATTGATACTGCTATAGCTCTTGCTAGATCGACCCAAACCGACCTTTCTTTTCCCGCCGATAACCAATACTATGTCACGCCCGCATCTGATATGGGAATTAGCCCTGCAACCGGTAAGCCGCCGAGTGCGTATACTGATCCTTCTGGGACCTATCTAAATGCTGACAAATATTTGCCAATACTTAATGATAAGCAAGCTACTGATCTTCTAGACACTATCATTCATGAAGGTATTCATTGGTGGCTTTCTCCATGGGATCCTCGTCAGGAAGATGATAATGGTAATGGTTATCCGTATCAGGAAACCAAGCGCAGAATGACTAAAGACTTGATAAATGAATATCTTAAAATGCGAAAGGCAAAAACCAAATGCGAATGATATCACAAATATTTTCTATATGGCTAATTATTATATTACTGCTTATCTTGCCTGCAACTCGCACAACTTTAGCCAGTGGCCCTAGCGAAAAAGCACCAATTCCAAATGTAGATTTCGAGGTTGCGGCCAAACGAGTTGATAATCATGCCAGAGGAAACGCTATCTACATTTTCAGATTGTACTGCGCCTTGGGAGCGTGCTCACTTGAGCAATTAGCGCTGAATGAATGTGAGGACTCGCCGTCCGGCTTAGCTTTTACACCCAAGCTAAATGAGTGGGCGACATGGGCTGGAAACTTGGAGGTTAAGTTGCTGCCTACTAATATACTTGAGGTCAAGGTTTTTCAGGGAAGTCATAAGATGTTGCCAGCCCTTCTAAGACTCACTTTTCGTCCGGAATTACCTTCTGCCAAGCAGGTATCAAAGTTTCAGGCCAGTGGATTTCTGGACTTCTCCACCAAAGAAGGATTACGGGGCCATACTCCTGTCGAGTTTGCTGCTTTGCCAGATTCAATTCAGACCATAAGAATGGACTGTCCAGTTTTGCTTCGCGGTCTGGAAAAAGAGGCAAGGTAAAATAATTGGAGGGCCTCCCGGTGCTGTAATTGGCGCAGCCGCGGGTATCATTGCCGGTGCGGTCATTGGAGAAGTGATCATACATAACTGGGCCGCTAGTGAAGACCGATTACCAACAGGATCGAGGCCCATTGATAAAACGCCTTGGTCTGGGGATCATCGTGACAAGGTAGGTGTACGGCCTCCGAGACATGGCCTATTTCAAGTTGCAGCTCTGCCACTCGTATTCTCAGAAACGCTCATTAGACACATGAGCCAGCTCACCTTGCTGAACTCACTTGCCTTCCAGTGTAAGGAGTCCTCATGATCGGACGAAGGCGATTTGCAGTATTTGTTTCAGTGCTTGCTCTTTCCCTATTAGCCGGAGCATATAGAATACAAGAGACGTGCGCAGATCCATGCTCATCCGGCACTGTGGGTCAGACAGTCCCGGGGGAGGTCGTGGTCAAGAAAGCATGGAACCCTGAAATCAGTCAACCGGACAATCTTGACCCGGGAAATTGTCTCGGCGCCGGAACCTACCGGTACAAAGCGGTTGGTGGGTATCCTCCATACACCTGGAGCGTTTCAGGAGGCACATCTGCCCAGATAGATCCTGAGACCGGTGATCTTACCGTCGGTTCCGACTCTTGTGGAACTGTCGCAGTGAATGTCACCGACACCCACGGGTTTACCTCCACGATAGACACTTGTATCGATCAAAACAGTAGATGGGAAGTCGTCTCGTCAGTAACGTGCTGTAACTCCGCCAGTGCATGGAGGGACTGCATTACAGATGGGGTTTGGTACCATTACGGGTGGACAGACATGGATGAATGTCCCGTGTGTAAGGGCCTCCCGTGCCCTTGCCCCGGCATTGAGGGGTATTGCCCGGGAAGCAATCAAAAGGTCAGTTTCATAACGACCAGGGTGCGCGTGTGCAAATGAAAGCATCGCCGGTTGGTTTTGAAACAGCAAATCAAGGGTTGAACTTGACTCGGCATCACGATTGCCTTGCAAGCTCGTGTTACCGAGCCGGACAGGCCGGGCACAACGCGACTGCGGGAAACAAGGGGCCACACCTACGCTCCGGACACAACCATGACGTGTGAAGAGAGTGTAGGTTCAACCCCTTTGTTACTCCTGTTTTCCCCGGGCCTCCCGGATGCACGTTCCGATTCGGTCCGGCCGGCCCGTCTTTCTTCACGCTTCAAATATTCCAGTCTGTAAAAATCGAACGAATTGTGTTACCTATCGCCTGAAACAGAGATTGAGTCCCGTGGCGGGCCATGTAGAGGACGGGCCGGATTTACGTCCACCGGTGTTATTCCGGCTCCTTAAGTGGTTTGGCACGAGAATTCCGGGATTCTCTTGCGGGAATTCCGGGTTCATGGGCGCCGTAGCGCGCAAGTGCGGCTGTCCGGCAGGAATGTGATATCCATCCCGAAGCGGAGAACGGCAACCCGCGTCAGGACGGGGAGATGACGGATTGTAAACTCGCGGATGACCTGAAAGGAGTCGAAAATGGCAAAGAGTCAGGACACGAAAAAAGACACCAAGAAGCAGGCCGCCAAGACTTTAAAGGAAAAGCGGGAAGCAAAGAAGGCCAAGAAGGGGTCGAAGTAATACCCGCGACTTGCCGACCGCGCGACCGAAGTGGACGCCGTGAAGCACGCCGGGCGCACGGATCGTCGATATCCCGAATCCCGACGGAGAGCGCGTTCCGCAGTTGTATTCACAGGGTCATGCACTCCCGGCCGGTAAACCGGCGTGCACGTCCCTGCCCTGTTCTGTCCAGGGTGCTTTGCTGAAAACGGCCGGACCGTGTCGAAGAGCGCTCCGGCAGTGCCCGTTTTCCCTACGGTCGTCGTTCCGGCCCGTTCGAGGCGTGGACCGGACTCCTTATCCTGCTTCCGGGAGGAACGGTACCAAACCGCGTTGAATCCCTTCCATTCGCGTTCGTTTGGGAGTATAGAGGGCGAACCCTTTTCTCCAGGCCGCGGGCGTTCGTTTTTTCGTCGTGATGAACGGCGCCGCCTACTTCGCAGGCAATCCTTTTCATTCATATCCATACAGGTTTTTCCGGAGGTTATGATCGCCAATGAGCAACGAACCGAACAAAGTCATTTACTCCATGGTGGGAGTGAGCAAGTTTTACGACAAGAGACCGATTCTGAAGGACATTTACCTTTCATACTTTTACGGCGCAAAGATCGGCGTGCTCGGCCTGAACGGTTCGGGTAAGACCTCCCTTCTCCGGATCCTCGCCGGGGTCGACAAGGAATTCAACGGGCAGACCGTTCTGGCTCCGGGTCACACCATCGGCTACCTGGAACAGGAACCGCTGCTTGACGATTCCAAAACCGTCAGAGAAGTCGTCGAAGAGGGGGTCCAGAACATCGTCGACCTGCTCAATGAATACAACCGGATCAACGATCGGTTCGCAGACCCCATGCCGGATGAGGAAATGGATAAGCTCATCCAACACCAGGGGGAAGTCCAGGAGAAGCTTGACGCCACGGATGCCTGGGACCTCGATTCGAGACTCGAAATGGCGATGGACGCCTTGCGCTGCCCTCCGGGGGACACGCCCGTGAACATCCTGTCGGGAGGTGAAAAGCGCCGGGTCGCCCTCTGCCGCCTGCTCCTTCAGAAACCCGATATTCTTCTTCTGGACGAACCCACGAACCACCTCGACGCGGAAACGGTCGCCTGGCTCGAACACCATCTTCAGCAGTACCCCGGCACTATCATCGCCGTCACCCACGACCGCTACTTCCTGGACAACGTGGCGGGCTGGATCCTGGAACTCGACCGGGGACAGGGCATTCCCTGGAAAGGGAACTACTCTTCCTGGCTGGAACAGAAACAGCTCAGGCTGAAGAACGAAGAGAAGTCCGAAAGCGAGCGACAGAAGACAATGCAGCGGGAACTCGAATGGATCAGGATGTCCCCGAAGGGCCGGCACGCCAAATCCAAGGCGAGAATCAATTCGTACGAAACTCTGCTCAGGCAGGACAATGAGACCCGTGCAAAAGAACTTGAAATCTTCATTCCGCCGGGTCCGAGGCTTGGAGACGTGGTCATCGAGGCGGACAAGGTGTCCAAGGCCTACGGAGATCGCCTGCTGATTGACGGCATGACCTTTACCCTGCCCCCGGGCGGTATCATCGGAGTCATCGGTCCGAACGGGGCCGGCAAGACCACGCTCTTCAAGATGATCACGGGACAGGAACAACCGGATTCGGGAACGATTCGGCTGGGAGAAACGGCCAAGCTTGCCTACGTGGAACAGGGCCGGGATGCGCTGGCCCCGGACAAGACGATCTGGCACGTCATCTCAGACGGCCGGGATACCGTTCAGCTCGGCAATCGAGAGGTGAATTCGAGGGCCTATGTTGCGCGGTTCGGGTTTTCGGGAGCCGATCAGCAGAAGAAGGTCGGGCAGCTTTCCGGAGGCGAGCGGAACCGAGTGCACCTGGCGCGGATGCTCAAAGAGGGAGCCAATGTAATCCTTCTCGATGAACCGACCAACGACCTGGACGTCAACACGATGCGGGCACTCGAGGACGCCCTGGAGAATTTTGCGGGCTGCGCGGTCGTCATCAGCCATGACCGGTGGTTCCTTGACCGGATCGTCACCCACATTCTCGCATTCGAAGGAGACAGCACCGTCGTGTGGTTTGACGGGAATTATTCCGAATACGAAGCGGACCGGAAGGCCCGGCTGGGAATCGCGGCGGATCAGCCTCACCGCATCAAGTACCGCCAGTTGACCCGGGTGTAGGGAACCCGGCAGAACTCATCGCCTCCCGGCTTTCCGTCGCCGGGGGCGTCCCTGGCCGGCATTACTTCACGCGTTTCAACTCCAGATCCAGCGACTTGTATTCCTTGCCATGTTTGAGCAGATACAGTTGCATCTCATCTTCGGACAATATCTCACCGGTCAGAGTTCCTCGTTTGTAACTCCCGTAAAGCTTCTTGTTGTCGGAGGAGATGTGGCCGACAAACTCTTTTCCCGGAAGCCCTTCTTCCGACTTGAATTGAAGATAACCCTGAAATGCCCGCCCCTTCTGTTCATCGATCACGATGGTCACGCTGGACTCCGAAAAACCCTTCCGCGGATGGCTGACCACGCAGGACACCGTTTCCCAGGTGCCGACAAGGACTGGAATGTCCTCTTCCGCATGAACCGGTGTCCAGATAACGCAAGCGCTCAGGATGAGCGCCAGCAGGAAGACTTTTCTCATAACCCTCTGCCCTCCAGGACGAAATCGATTGAGGTCATTTCCCGATCCATCGCATCAGTTCTTTTGCTTCTCCCTCGAGAAGCGGGTACTCACAGGTCTCCCCCCGGTAATTCCTCACGAACAGACGTCCGCCTTCGATTGCTTCGATACTGTTCGGCACCAGGGGCACTTTCCCGCGCCCTCCGGGAAGATCGATCACGAGATGAGGCATGGCCATTCCGGAAATGTGGTTTCGCAACCGTCCGATGACCTCCAGGCCAGTGACGAGCGGCGTCCGGAAATGTCCCGTCCCACGGGTGAGGTCCATCTGCATGAGGTAATAGGGGCGGACCCTCATGGTGAGGAGGTTCTGGAAGAGTTCTCCGAGCACTTCGGCGTTGTCGTTAATGCCCTTGAGAAGCACGGTCTGGCTGCCCAGGGGAATCCCGGCGCCTGCCAGCAGGTTGCAGGCCCTTTGGGATTCGGCGGTGATCTCCCAGGGATGATTGAAGTGGATGTTCATGAACAGAGGACTGTATTTCGACAGCATTGCGGCAAGCTCCGGAGTCACGCGCTCCGGAAGAGCGCACGGAACGCGGGTGCCGATCCGCAAGACCTCGACGTGAGGAATCCGCCTCACCGATTTCAGGATGCCGTCCAACTCGGAAACCGGCAGCATGAGAGGGTCGCCGCCGGAGAGCAGCACATCCTTCACTTCCCTGTTCCGGCGAATGTAATCGAGCGCTTCACGGAAGCATTCCCCGCTCATGGGAACCTGGTTCCGCCAGCGTCTCTTTCGCGTGCAGAAGCGGCAGTGGATGGCGCATTCGTCCGAAACCAGCCAGAGCACGCGGTTCGGATACCGGTGGACCAGGTTTGGGACGGGCGAAAGGTCCTCCTCGGACAGCGGATCGTCAAAGCCGGAGTCGTCTTCGATTTCGAGCTTGTCCGGGATCACCTGGCGCCAGATGGGATCGCGCCCGTGCCTGATGAGGCCCAGGTAATGATCGCTCGCCCGGAACGGATACCGTTCCGTCACCCGTTTGAAGTCACGGGTGCCTGCCTCACAGAGGCTTGGGATGGGTGTCGATGATGTCGCCATGCTCTCGTTTTCTTCCAAAGTCCCGGGATTCGCAGCTCGGTCCAGGCAAAACGCCGCTGCTTCGAGGCGCAATTTAACCCTTTTTGTTTGTGTCGCCAATGAATATCCGTTAGAGTGCTTTCCCTGAAAGCCTCCGCGGAAAAGATACTTCACTCTCCGGATTATCCGGAAGCGTCCCGGCTTCCTCTTCCCCGGCAAATCGGGACGGGCGAGGTCGGCGGAAGGGGAATTTTGCCAATTTTACCCATGGGAAAGCAGGGTCCCCGATCCCGGCATCCCTCGTTGACGGGGGAACCTTTGGGTCTTTTCCGGATATACAGCATCCATTCAGCATGTGAGAAATGAAAGACTGGATCAAGGTTTACGGCAACAGGCGCGTACTGGGCCTCCTGGGACTTGGATTTTCCTCCGGCCTGCCTCTGGCGCTCACCGGGTCGACCCTGCAGGCATGGCTGACCACCGAAAAGGTGGACCTGCGCATTATCGGCATCTTTTCTCTGGTTGGCCTTCCCTACACGATTAAAGTCCTCTGGGCCCCGATCATGGATCGGTTCACGCCCCCCTGGCTGGGACGGCGCAAGGGGTGGATCCTCCTCACCCAGGTCCTTCTTGCCGCATCCATCCTCGCCCTCGGCTTCTCCTCCCCCGTGTCAGCCCCCTGGCTCGCGGCCTGCCTCGCCATCACCATCGCGTTCTTCAGCGCCAGTCAGGACATCGTGGTAGACGCTTACCGGGCGGATGTCCTGCAGGAAAAAGAACTGGGAGCCGGCGCCGCAACGACGGTGGTCGGATACCGCCTCGCGCTGATCATATCCGGAGCGCTCGCCATGATCCTGTCCGATTTCATTCCATGGCGAATGGTTTATACCCTGATGGCCGCCCTGATGCTGGGGAGCATCGTCTTTACCCTGTCGGCCCCGGATCCCGCCGTCAAGGTTATCCCGCCGAAGAGCCTCAAAGAAGCCGTCTGGGGCCCGCTCGTGAACTACTTCCAGCGGTCCGGGGCAATCGAGATGCTCTGCTTCATCATGCTCTACAAGCTGGGCGACGCCATAGCAGGGGCCATGACCACCCCGTTTCTCCTCGATATCGGATTCACCAGGACCGACGTCGGAACCGTCAACAAGGCCTTCGGCCTGCTCAGCACGATCTTCGGCACACTGGCGGGCGGCAGTGTCATCGCCAAGATCGGGATCAACAGGTCCCTCTGGATCTTCGCTTTTCTCCAGGTGCTGCCCCACCTTTCCTTCACGGGCCTCGCCCTCATCGGGAACAACTATCCGGCCATGGTCGCCGCCATCGGAATCGAGAACATGATGGGAGGAATGGGGACGGCCGCCTTCGTCGCCTTCATGATGAGCCTTTGCGACAAGCGGTTCACGGCGACCCATTACGCTCTGCTGACGAGCTTCATGGCCGTGACCCGGGTCCTCGCCGGAGTCCCGACGGGATTCATGGCGCATTCCCTCGGATGGCCCATATTCTTCGCCGTGAGCATGGCGGGAGCCATACCCGGGATCCTGCTTCTGCCGAGATTTGCTCCCTGGAACCCCAAGGTCAAACCCACCGAAGCGCTCGATACCTGACCTCGGACCGCCTTACCGGATGTCACCCAACTTGCGTTCAAGGAAGTAACAAACGATGTTTCTCAAGAGCGTGGGGAACTGCGTCCCCCACACCCCCACACCCCCACACCCCCACGCCGCTACGCGGCTTTCCGTGGAACTGCGGAGCAAACCGGGTGCCGGGGCCCATGCCCGATCAATGGATAAACATTGCATTTGCCAGCCGCACCCGCCGCAGGCCGGCTTTTCCGGCCGCGTTCAGGCAGGCTTCGGCCTGGGCTTTGGACGTGCAGGGAAAATCTTCCATGAGGAATTGGGGAGCGAAGGCCATGAGAGTGTAAGGGATATCCGGGTTGAGACCGGCGATGAATGATGCGATGCGCGAGACTTCCTCTTCGTCGACATAACCCGGCACCATGACGGTGCTGGCAACGAGGAGCGGCGGTTCGGGGCGTAGCGGGACCCATTCGGCAAGCCTGGCAAAGTTTTCGAGTACACGGCGGTTGTCGCACCCGCAGAGCGCCTCATGAATCCGGGGATTCCACGCCTTCAGGTCAATTTTGATGCATCCCCCGGTCTCCAGCGAAAGCTTCGCCATACGCTTGAGCCAGACTTCATCCGTGCTGCCGTTGGTTTCCCAGCAGATTCGCAGGATCTGCCCTGGATACCGCCTGCGCAGTCTTTCAGAAACCAGGAGCGCATAAGGAATCTGGGGGGCCGGATCCCCCCCGAAAAAACAGACGCAACTCGTCTTGCTGTTTACCGCGTCCGCCAGCGAATCGACGGAATGCCATACGGCCCGGGAACCGGCCTGCTTTTTAAACGACCAGTTCTGGCAGTAGAGGCAGTTGAAATTGCACGCCTCGAAAAAAACCGCCAGGTTGTAAAACCCCACCTCCGTACAGCGGTCGTGTGAGTAAGTGGGATACCCCGCTCCGGTCCCTCCAGCACAAACCCAGTCGGCGACACAGTTCGTCGGAAGCGGATCGTAATAGAACGAAAGCCTCGCGTGGGAACGCCCGTCATAGCGCATGCTGTCCCGGCTTCCGTTTCGAATGCCGCAGTAGCCCGTTTCGTCCCTTCCGATACGGCACTGCCTGAAGCACAGATTACATCGGATTCCGTCGGGATGCCGGGGCGCAACCTGTGGCAGGCCGAAAATGCGCCTCGACCCGGCGTGCAGGGCGTCGATCCGGTCCCGGCATTCTTCCCACCGGTTGCGCAGGCAGTCAGGGCAAAGCTCGATGCTGCTCCCCAAACCGCTGATGCCGGCCTTGCAGACAAGACACGTAAAATCGCTGCTCTTCAGTCTCTCGGACTTCCTAATCAACATCGCGCACTCTGAAATCTTTCCTCCACCCGTTCGCAAAACGCATCCCGGGACGAATCATCCGACCGCCTGCGCGGGAGCAAAAGCTCGTTTACCGCACGTCGCGCTAGCAGATTCTCGGGAGCTGTTCCCCGCGGAGCATGTCCACGAGCCGGTGGCCTCCGATACGGGTCCTCAGGAACACCCGCCCGGGATCGTCGGCAACCACTTCTCCGATCCTGCGGGTGTCTTTCCCCAGGGGGTGCGTTTTCATGACATCGAGCAGGTCATCGGCCGCATCGGCGGGAATGAAGGCAAGGAGCTTCCCTTCGTTTGCGACGTAGAGCGGGTCCAGCCCGAGGATTTCGCAAGCCCCGGCCACGTCGTCGCGAATGGGCAAAGACTCCTCGAAGAGGCGGATCCCCACTTGGGACTGTGCGGCAATCTCGTTTAACGTCGTGGCCACCCCGCCGCGCGTAGGGTCCCGAAGGACATGAATGCCGGGGCACGCGGCCAGCATTTTTCCGACAAGACCGTTCAGTGAAGCCGAATCGCTTATGATCTCGCTTTCAAACGCCAGTCCTTCACGCTTGCAGAGAACCGCCATGCCATGGTCCCCGATGGTGCCGTTTATCAGGACGGCATCTCCGGGGCGCGCATTTTGGCCCGCCACCTCGACGCCCCGAGGTACGACCCCGACTCCCGACGTATTGATAAAGATTTTATCGGCCTTCCCCTTGGGGACCACCTTGGTGTCTCCCGCCACGATGAGGACGTCCGCTTCCCGCGCCGCCTCGGCCATGGCTTCGACAATCTGCTTCAGGATGTCGACCGGCAGGCCTTCTTCCAGGATGAAGCCCGCGGTGAGATACAGCGGCCTCGCTCCCCGCATGCTCAAATCGTTCACCGTTCCGTGAACGGCGAGGCTGCCGATGTTGCCGCCGGGGAAAATGACGGGATCGACCACATAGGAATCGGTCGTCATGGCGATTCCGCCGTTCTCGATCGTACCCACCAGCGCACTGTCGTTCATTTCCAGCAGGAAGTCGTTCCGGAAGGCTTTGATAAAGAGTTCGCCGATCAACTCGTGAGTGGCCCGTCCTCCGCTCCCCTGGTCAAGCTGAATAGTCTTGGGTTCCATGCTCGCTCCGCACCGTTTCAACAGTTCAGTCGCATCCGGTTTGCCCGGTCCCGCACGATTCTCGAATGCAGTCGGATATTTTGCCCGCATCGGGGCCGCGTGACATCAAACAACGTTCATTGGAAAAGCGCCGCCTCCCCCTCGCCGCACGGGAGAGGCCGATACTCCGGATTCGGAAATCAACCCACGAGAGTTCCCCGGAATCCCCCTGCCCGGGGATTCCCCTCCTGAAGCTACTTACTATGATACCGGTAATAGGCTCCGCAGGTGCCTTCCCCGGACACCATGCAGGGGCCTTTCGGGTTCTGAGGGTTGCATACGCTTCTGAAAAGTCCGCACTCCGGCGGTGTCATAACCCCGCGCAAGACTTCTCCGCACCGGCACCCCGCGTGTTCCTTAACCTGGATGGACGGCATGGAAAAACGGACTCCCGCGTCGTAGCGACGCCACTCGTCGCGTATCCTGAGGCCGCTTGCCGGGATCACTCCCAGGCCGCGCCAGGTGGAATCCTCGGGGATGAATATTTCTTCTATGAGACGCCTTGCCGCGACGTTTCCTTCCCAGCTCACCGCCCGCTTGTACAGGTTCACCACTTCGGCTTTTCCGTTTTCCACCTGGTCGACCAGCTCACTGATCGCCTGGAGGATGTCAAGCGGTTCAAAACCGGTAACGACGCAGGGGATGTGATAGTTCGCGACCACTCCCTCGTAGGCGGACGCTCCGATCACGGTGCTCACATGGCCGGGGCAAAGGAACCCGTCAAGGTTCAGATCCTTTGCTTCGAGCAGGGCCCTCATCGCGGGCGGAAGCAGCTTATGGGCCGAGAAGACGGAAAAGTTGCCAAGCTCTTCGGCAACCGCAGTGTGCACCGCGGCCGCCACCGTCGGGGCCGTCGTCTCGAAACCTATGCCGATAAACACGGCCTCGCGGTTCGGATTGTCCCTCGCGATCTGGAGGGCATCGAGGCTGCTGTAAACGATCCGCACGTCGGCGCCCTTGCTCCGTTCCACATGAAGCGATGACTCCGACCCCGGCACCCGCACGAGATCCCCGAATGTGGTCGTGATGACTCCGGGCTGCCGCGAAAGCCAGATCGCCCGGTCGATGTCTTCATTGGCCGTGACGCATACCGGGCATCCGGGGCCGCTGATGAGCCTGATCGTCGGCGGGAGGATCTGCCGGAGGCCCGATCGAAAAATGGCCACCGTGTGGGTCCCGCAGATTTCCATAAGCCTGACGATTCGCCCGGACTTGTTCTTCCCGAGGGCTTCGATCAGCGTCCTTGCAAGTTCCGGGTCTCTGTATTCATCAAGGTATTTCATGTGTCGCAACGGCTCCTTTTTGGGCTCGTAACCACCCGTTCACAGCGCTGGGATCATAACCCGCTATTTCCGTCCATGGCAACGTCTTCGAAGCCACAGGCTCCATTTATCCGGGCAAACAGGCCCCCCGGGGCAACATGAACGGTCTATCCGCCCTCCCCCGGCGTTTCGGCCCACGCGCCGGCGCGTGAGGCCGAGCGTCCGGCGCTCGCGGCGACTGCCCGGCCTTTTGCGGGGCGCCGCCGCAGCGCCATAGAAAGCCGCGTAGCGGCGTGGGGGACGCAGTTCCCCACGCTCTTGAGAAACATCGTCTCTCACTTTCCTGAACGCAAATCGGTCTACGGCTTCCCGGCCCCGGCCGTCAGCCACCTTGCCCCGACGTAAACCTGCCCCAGGGCGATGCAAGCATCGTTGGCCGGGACTTCCACGTGGCTGAAGACCTCGAACCCGCGCTGTTTCAGTTCCGTTTCGAGGCGTGCGATGAGATACGCGTTCTGGAAAACGCCTCCGCTGAGAGCGATCCGGGTGAGCCCGGTTTCCGAGGAAATCCGCCCGGCGGTTTCGCTCAAAAGCGACACCAGGCCGTTGTGAAACCTGGCCGAAATGATGCCTGCCGGTCGATTTCCCCTCACTTCGCGAACGACCTCGGCAATCATCGGGAAGGGATCGATGATCCACAGACCGTTCTCACGGCGAAGCTCCCCGCCGTATCCGCCTTCGTCCGGTTCGATCGCCTGTTCGAATTCTATGGCCGCCTGCCCTTCGTAGTTCACGGTTTCCCGGATCCCCGCCAGGGCGGAAGCCGCATCGAAGAGACGTCCACAGGACGAGGTGAGAGGAGAATTCACGCCGCGATCGAGCATCTGCAGGATGACTTTCACGCTCCGGCGCGGCCACCTGCCCGTAAAGTCGCCGAAGGCGCTTTCCGGATCCGGATCGAGGCCTCGCAGATAACTCAACGCCATGCGCCACGGTTCCTTTATCGCCTTGTTGCCTCCGGGAAGAGCCACCTGCCGGAAGTGCCCCAGCCGCTCGAACCCGAACCCCTCGACCCGGAGGATTTCGCCTCCCCATACGGTCCCGTCCGATCCGTAGCCCGTTCCGTCGAGGGCAAGTCCAAGCACCGCCCCTTCAATCCGCCGCTCGGCCATGACCGAAGCGATGTGCGCGTGGTGGTGCTGAACCGCGAGAAGCGGCACGCCCCTCTGCCCGATCGCCCACTGAGTGCTGAGATAATCGGGGTGCATGTCGTGAACGATGCATTCGGGTTCGATCTCCAGGATCCGTTCGAGGTGCGCGATGGTGTGCTCGAAGGAACGCAGGGTCTCGAGATTTTCCAGGTCACCGATGTGCTGACTGAGAAAAGCCTCACTTCCCCTGGTAAGGCACACGGTGTTCTTCAGTTCGGCCCCCACTCCCAGAACGGCCGGCACGCGATCGCGCAGGAAGACGGGCACCGGCACGTATCCGCGGGCCCTCCTCATGGGACGCGGCACGCCGTGGATCACCCTCGTGACCGAATCGTCGCAGCGCATGTAAATGTCGCGGTCGTGAAAGAGGAAAAGATCGGCGATGTTTTTCAGCCGCTCCCGTGCGTCTTCGTTTGTCATGACGATCGGCTCGTCGCTTTGATTGCCGCTCGTCATAACGAGCGCCTTAAAGGAAGCGCCGCGAAAGAGCAGGTAATGGAGCGGCGTATAAGGCAGGAAGGCCCCCAGGTACCGGTTTCGCGGAGCGACGCCGGGAGCGATCGCATCGTCGCCGCGGACCTCCCCGCGCCGTTTCAGGAGCACGATGGGCCGCTGCGGGCTGTTGAGAAGCCGCTCCTCGACGTCGCTCACGTGACAGTACGCCTTTATGGCCCCGACATCGGGGAACATGACTGCAAAGGGCTTCTCTTCCCGAATCTTCCTCTGTCGCAGGCGGCTGACAGCCGGTTCGCTCAGCGCGTCGACCCCGAGGTGAAAGCCTCCCAGCCCCTTAATCGCAAGAATGGCCCCTTCTTCCAGGCTCCGGACGGCGAGTACAACGGCATCATCCCGCTCGGCGAGCTTTTTTCCCGCGGGATTTTCCATCCACACCCGAGGGCCGCACTCCCCGCACGCATCGGGTTGAGCGTGAAACCGCCGGTCCAAAGGGTTTTCGTATTCCCGGCTGCACGCGGGGCACATGGTGAACCCGGCCATGGTGGTCTTATCCCGGTCGTAGGGAATGTCTTTAATGATGGTGTAGCGCGGGCCGCAATTGGTACAGTTGATGAACGGGTAGCGGAAGCGGCGGTCTTTCGGATCGAACAGTTCGCGCAGGCAGTCGCCGCACGTGCAGACATCGGGGGCGATCAGTGTGAGCCTCGACTGCTGGACGAGGCTCTTGATGATTCGGAAGGGTTCCATGGGAGCATGGGCACGATCGGCCACTTCCATGGACACGATCCGCGCCAGGGGAGGAGTCTTTTCCGGGATGTCTTTAAGGAACGCCTCGATTCGCGCCGACGGACCCGCCACTTCGATCTCGACTCCGTCCGATTGGTTCCTCACCCAGCCGTCGAGCCCGTGCGCCGACGCCAGTTGGAAGATATACGGCCTGAAGCCGACCCCCTGCACGATTCCGCGAATCCGCACGACGACGCGCCGGCCGGCGCCTGCGTCAGGAGTCGCGTTCTTTTGGGATTCTCTTCCCGGAGTCAAGGATGCATCCACGGCATGTCTTCAACTGGAACGAAGCGATTTGCGTTCCGAGATCTTTTTTTCCAGCCATGCGAACCACGGCTCCAGCCCCTCGCCCGTGCGGCATGAGACTTCGAATACAGCCTGGCCGGCATTGAGTTGCCCGGCACGTTCCCGTATCTTCACGGGATCGCAGTCTATATAGGGGAGCAGATCGATCTTGTTGACGAGGAGCACCGATGAGAGCTGGAACATGAGCGGGTACTTAAGAGGCTTGTCGTCGCCCTCGGCAACGCTCAGGATCATGATCTTGTCGTGCTCGCCCAGGTTGAATTCCGCGGGGCAGACCAGGTTGCCGACGTTTTCGATGATGAGGAGATCGAGGTCCTTCAGATCGATCGATTCCAGGGCGATCTGGATCATGTTGCCGTCGAGGTGGCAGCCGCCGTCCGTATTGATCTGGACGGCCTGCACCCCCTTGCGCTGAATCCGTTCGGCGTCGTACGAGGATTGAAGGTCGCCTTCGATTACGGCCATCTTGTAACGGTCGGCCAGCCCGTCGATGGTGCGTTCCAGAAGAGACGTCTTGCCCGCGCCGGGGGAACTCATCAGATTGACCACATAGATGCCGGCTTCATCGAAGCGCCTTCGATTTTCCGCCGCAAGCCGCTCATTGGCCTGCAGGATATTTCGAACCACGGGAACATTAATCTGAGCCATCATCGTCTCCTGTTTCACCTTCTATGTTGACTATCGACAGTTCTCTTCCGCTGACAAGATTGGACACGCGGTTTCCGCACTTGGGGCACCTGTACACCTGGTTTTTGACTTCGAACTCGAAGTTGCACTCGGGGCATCGGGCAACCAGCGGGGTGGTTTCGATCTCGATCACCGCGCCCTCCGCAATGCTCTCCTTGCTCACGAGTTCGAAGCAGAACGTGAGTGAATCCGGGACGACGGAGGCCATGGCCCCCACCTGGAGCCTGATCGTCATTACACGCGTTATCCCGTGTTTGCGGCCTTCCTCGATGATGATGTCGAGAAGGCTCTGCGCTATGGCCAGTTCGTGCACGGCAAATCCTCACAATTGCAGGTCAAATGAATTCTTCCACTCGTCATGAAAATGATAACATCCGAGGCAAGTTGTAACAACTAGCACACGATAACTCATGGGTCAAGGAAGTGCGGCCTAAGGAACGGCGTTGGAAAGGACCCGCCTGTCGCGGCCCCGGGTTTGCCGCCGCGGAAGGTACCGTTAGTGAGTTCCGCAGCCTCAAATTTCTGGTATAACCGTGCGAAATGTGGCATAGAGACTGGAACGGAGAAGAGGCGGACAATTCCCGGCATTTACCGGTTCAATCCCTGCCCCGGACGCTGAATAAGGGGGCCTTCCGGCCGTCTCCCGGAGCGGGAACGCATCGGACGCCGGCAGCCCCGGACGAACAACCCAAGGATAACGAATCATGGCAAATTTGCGGCAGGGCCTCGTTGAAAGGATCACGAGCGAAACCAAGATCATGGCCGATCTCATCATTGACGGGGAAGGACTCTCCGAAGTGCGGTCCGGCGTTCCTTTCCTGGACCACATGCTTTCCCTCTTCAGCGTTCACGGCCTTTTCGATCTGAAAATTCACGCCGAAGGAGACCTCGACGTCGACGCGCATCACACCGTCGAGGACATCGGCATCTGCCTAGGCGGAGCACTCGACAAAGCGCTCGGAGACCGGAAAGGCATCAGGCGCTACGGCCACGCGGTGATTCCCATGGACGAAGCCTGTGCTTCGGTGACTCTCGATCTTTCCAACCGGCCCTACCTCGTCTATGAGGTCCCTGCCCTGTCGGCCAGAGTCGGAGAATTCGAAACGGAACTCGTCCCCGAATTCCTGCGCGCCTTCTGCCAGCACGGGGGAGTGACCCTGCACGCGCACGGGCTCTACGGGAACAACACCCACCACATCCTCGAAGCGATCTTCAAAGCCTGGGGGCGCGCGCTGGATAACGCCACCCGGACCGATGAGAGGCGGCGCGGGATCCCTTCATCCAAAGGGACCCTCTAGGAAGTCCCGGGCCGGGAACGCCCGGTGCACGATATCCGGTCCTAACGGGCTTTCCCCTCATCCACTTCATGCTGATAGACCGTCTGCGTCGGGAAGGCAAACTCGATCCCTTCCGCTTCAAACCGGCGCATGATCTCGAGGCACGTCTTCTGCACCCAGTCCTGATAACGCCAGAAGTCCGGCGGGTGGTACCAGGCGTAGACGGACAGGTTCAGGCTCCACTCATTGAATCCGTCGAAATGCACGCGCGGCGGATAATCCTCACGCATGCCCTCGTGGTTGTCGAGGATCTCGCTGACGATCCGGATCGCGCGCTCTACCTTGTCGGGCGGCGTGTCGCAGGTGAGCGTCAGATTGGTGCTCCAGCGGATATGAATCCGCTTTGCAACGTTTTCCAGGGTCGAATTGATGATCTTCTCGTTGGGAATCGAAACCAGGCTCCCCGTCAGGGTGCGGATACGGGTGCTCCGGAACCCGACGTCTTCGACGAATCCGTCGTGTTTTTCGATCACGATGCGCTCACCCACCTGGAACGGCTTGTCGAAAAGGATCGTGAGGCTCCCGAGGAAATTGGCAATCGAATCCTTGCCCGCCAGGGCGATCGCCAGGCCGCCGATCCCGAGAGATGCGATGAGCGGTCCGATTTCTATCCCGGTCATGTTTTGAATGATCATGATGCCGCCGATGACGATGATGAAAATGCGCAGGGTTTTCCCCACCAGGGGCACGAGCATCTCGTCGATCGAATTGCGGGTGGAAGCGACCCAGCGCCTGAGCTGGACGTCGAAGACGTGGACGAAGCGGTAGACGAACCAGAAGAGGGCGATGGTTCCGCCGATGTCCGCCGCTTTGCCCGCCATGCGATGGATAAGGTTCTGATTGCCGGGATCGTCGAAATAGCCCAGGAGCGGGGACAGCGCCCAGTAGAGGCCGTAGACGCGGATGAAAAGGGAAAGCGGCTTCGAGAGCGCATCGAGAAACAGCTTCCACCAGTGCGCATCCGGTTCCTCTCCCTCTTTTGCGGCCAACTGGCGCGCAATGAGATAGCGGATGGTCCGCTCGACCGCGACAACCAGGACGAACAGCAGGAAACAAACCAGGAGCTTCAGCCAGGTTATACCCAGGCAGGCCGTCGCATTGACCCATTTCCCGAATTTTCGTGAAGCCCCCTTTCCGACTTCATCGATTTTCTTTCCCAGCTCCTCTCCCGCCTCGTCTATTTTTTCGGCATTGACGGGCATGGGGGGTTCGCTCGGGAAGAGACTCGGGGCCTCTGCCTCTTCCTTCTTTTCCTCGCCCTGCGGTTTGGCTGCCGCGGCGTCCGCCTTTTGAGCCGGTGCGGTATCCTGCGCCTTCACCTGGGTCTTGCTTTGCTGGGCCGCACCATTGGCGGCCGTGCATCGAGCCGCGTTAAACGAGCTGAAAGCTGCGATCGTAAAGAGGAGCAACAGGAAAGCCGTCCGGTATTTTCCGGCCATTGAAACCACCTCCGTCAAGAGTGAACGGCCGACCATGCCGGCCGAAGGTTATCTTCATTCGCAAAAATTGATGGCCGGACTATATTGGATTACCGGGAAAATTTCAACGGCAGGGGCCGAGAGCGGCTTGGATGGCTCCTTCCCCACGACCGATTTGCGGGACCCGGCGTACACAACTGCGCCCGGCGGTTGAAACTCAGGCAGGAGTGGAATAGACTGATTTCAGATGGACCAATTTATGAGACAACGACAGTACGCAATCATAGCGACCATGGCAAAGTGACAATAGTTCAGGATATGGCTTGACAGAAGGAGGCGTTTGAACTATTCTTAGAAAGTTGTCGCGGGGTGGAGCAGTCCGGTAGCTCGTCGGGCTCATAACCCGAAGGTCAGTGGTTCAAATCCACTCCCCGCTACCAGGAAAATCAAAGGGTTACGGTCTAAACGCCGTAGCCCTTTTTTCGTTGTTAGCCTGCATTCTTATTAAGCCGGGCATATACCTTCCTGAGCATCCAATCCTTAACAACTTCTGCAAAATCATTGTCGTCCATGATTTTTGAAAAAATGTCCTGATTCTGATCCATTCGATCGAAGAGTTTGGAGAAGAATGCATCTTCGAAGCCATACTTGAAGTTATTGATGGTGTTGCTTCTTGCCTGCTGGGACAGAGTTTCGTCCCTCACAAGCTCTTCTTCGATCTGACTGAAAAAGTATTTGTCGGCTTCGGTAAAATCGGTGCCGAATCTGTCATTCAGGATGTCGATAATTTCAGAAAGCCTGGCCAGCTCTTCCTTGTCCTTCACAGTACCGGCTTCAGACACCGGGGCCAGGGCGGCTTCGCCCCCTTTCTCCAATCGGATGTCACCCTCTTTGATTTTCTGGAGCCGGTAATACTCCAGCGCGACCTCGTCCTTTAGTTTAAACGTCTCGCTGATGCTCCTCTTGGGCAGCTTGTTGAGCAGCAGACGGGCGTAGACATAAAATTTTTCAAGCTCAAGGTCGCTAAACGGCATAATTTGGGACAGGAACGCGTAGAGGCGTACAAACACGGTCAGAGTGTGCTTGAAGTCATCCTGCTTTTCTTCGTTGTCCAAGTCTTTGTATCGATCGACCGCGGGATCGATCATGCTGTTCAATTGGCCGTGATCTCGCCTGCCTCCCATGTTTCTGGGCTTGAAAAAAAGCCTGGCGAATGCATCAATCTCGCTTTGCCGGTATAGCTGGAAGCCGGCCAGCTTGTTTTTAAGATCGTAGAGCTTATTGGGATCGGTGGTGGATGAGAGCGTGGTTTGCTCATAGTACGGTTGAAAAGCGTCCAGAATTTCCTGCTCCTCGTTGGCAAAATCCAGCACGAAGGTGTCCTCTTTTCCCGGACATGTCCGGTTCAGCCTCGACAGGGTCTGCACCGCCTTCACTCCCGAGAGCTTCTTGTCCACATACATGGTATGCAAAAAGGGCTGGTCGAAACCGGTCTGATATTTTTCCGCCACCAGGAGCAACTGGTATTCATCGGATGCAAACTTGTCCGGCAACTCCCTTTCCCCAAACCCGTTCATGTCCGTCTCGGTATATTGAATGCCGGTTTCGTTGTCGGTGAATGCGGTAAAAGCCACAAGTGCTTTGACATCGTGATACCCGTTCATTTCCAGATAAAGGTCGAACTCTTCCTTGTACCTCACCACATGTGGCCGGGACGATGTAACCACCATGGCTTTAGCCTTGCCGCCGATTCGTTTCATGACGCACTGGCGGAAATGCTCGAGGATCACCTCCGTCTTTTGGGCGAGGTTATGGGGATGGAGCGATACAAAGCGCGCTATGGCCCGGCCGGCCTTCTTTTTATTGATGCGCGGGTCGTCTTCGATGGCTTTGGACAGTCTGAAGTAGGTTTTATAGGTCGTGTAGTTTTGCAGCACGTCCATGATAAAATCTTCTTCTATGGCCTGACGCATGGAATACAAATGGAAAGGCGCGGGTTTTCCCCGGGCATCGGGTGTGCCGAACACCTCCAGCGTTTTCGCTTTGGGTGTGGCGGTAAATGCGAAAAAGCTGAGGTTTGGCTGCTTGCCGCGGGCCATCATGGATTTGCGGATTTCGTCCTCTTCGTCATCCTCTTCTCCGGTTTCGTATTCCGCCTCATTCTCTCTGACCTGATCCTCAAAATCGATAACGGTCAGCACTTCTTTCATCTTTTTGGTGGCTTCGCCGCCCTGGGAGCTATGGGCTTCATCCACGATAAGAGCATACCGGCGTTGGGGCAATTCACCGATTTTGTCCAACACAAACGGAAATTTCTGCAAGGTTGTAATGATAATGTTGGTGCCCGCTCCCAGGGCCTCGGCCAACTGGGAAGAATGTTTGTCCACCTTTTGGACTACGCCCTGCTTATGTTCGAACTGGTAGATGGTCTCCTGAAGCTGCTGGTCCAATACCCGCCGGTCGGTGATTACGATGACGGAATCAAAAACGCGCCGGTCCAGCGCATCGTGCAGGCCGGAAAGCTGATAGGCCAGCCATGCGATGGAATTGCTCTTCCCGCTGCCGGCAGAATGCTGGATCAAATAATGATGTCCGGCTCCCATTTGTTGGGCATTCGCCGACAGCCTGCGAACCGCGTCGAGCTGATGAAAACGGGGAAAGATCATGGTCTCTTTTTTGAAGAGACGGCCGTCGATTTTGATCTCCTGCGTCTGGAGGTGCAAAAAGCTTCCGATGATCTCCAGCCAGCTCTCCCTGGCCCAGATCTGCTCCCACAGGTAGGCGGTCTTGTGCCCGCGCGGGTTCGGCGGGTTCCCTTTCCCATTGTTAAAGCCCTGGTTGAAGGGCAGGTGTCGGGTCTTGGCGCCCTCGATACGGGTAGTGTACCAGACTTCGTCGGTATCCACCGCAAAGTGCACCAGCGCCCGTTTTTTGAACTGAAACAGCAGTTCGCGCGGATCGCGGTCGGTGATGTACTGCCTTTTGGCGTCGTCCGCGTTCTGCCCGGTAAACTGGTTTTTGAGTTCCACGGTGGCTACCGGCAAGCCGTTCAAGCTCAGCAGGAGATCGATGGAATTCTCATTGTCGGTGCTGTATTTCACCTGGCGCGTAGCGGTGAGACGATTCCCGGCATAGAGGGCCAGAGTCTCCGGGTTGAGACCGCTCGAAGGTTTGAAATAGGCGAGCTTGAAACGGACGCCGTAATCGACAATGCCGTGGCGCAGCACATCCAGCATACCGCGGTTGTCCAGTTCTTTAAACAACCGTTGAAGAAATTTGTTTTCAGCGGCCGATCCGTGGACATCTTCCAGTTTCCGCCACGCCTGGGGCTGGGTATCCAGGACAAACCCGAGAACCGTTTGCGGGAAAAACGCCAGCTCTCGCCTGTAATCTGCAGTCTCGCCCCGAACATACCCCCCGTGCTCCAAAAGGCTCTGCTCGATGGCGTCTTCAAAGGCCCGCTCATTAACCGGATTGCTCATCGGCGACCTCCCGGGTTTCAAGCTGGTCGATGCAATACTTTCTGTAGGCCGCGGATTGAATCAGTTTCTTTAGCTTCTTTCGCTCCCTGTTGGGCATTTCAACCCTGAGCCGCTTTTCCGGGTAGCACTTCACAATGAATTCATATGCATCCCCGTAGAGTTCTTTATCGATCTCATACAGGTTTTCGGGCAGCGCATCGTCCAGGATGGTTGCCAGGTCGGGATCGTAGAAACGAACAGGCGGCATGTCATGTTCGGAGAGTTGGCGGCCCAGGAATGTCGGCGCCCCGTTAACCGACGGCCACATGACGCCAAAAAACTCACTGGAGCCGGACTGGTAGACTTTGGCGACCTGGATGGCTCCGCCGATCGGGTGGTAATTTCCGGTATCGCGAGACATTTGAACCAGCACCTGCAGCGGCTCCATGTCCAGAGTGCCCGTAAGAATCTTGTCCGTATCGTGCAATTGGGCTTCAAGCCGTGTTTTCGCCTCGCCGGTGTGATCGCCCATGAAAGAAATTACCCTGGCATCGCCCGTATTCACCGACTCATGGGTAAACCCTTTCAACACCGGCTCGTAATAGAGCCGCCAGATGCAAAACTGTCGTTTTCTCCAACTCCAGCCGCCGAAAAGAAACTGGGCTTCGCCGCGTAAGTCCTCAACGTTGTCGACGGCCCCTGTGATTTCACCGACCAGCGTTGAGAACAGATCGATCAGATACTCCAGCACGTCATGGATATCGGTGTGGGGGCTCGCCAGGTTGCTGTCGAATTTGATGGAAGAGATGGAATTGAGGATCAGGGGATACGCCCTTGAAGTGGCCCCCGCAAAACAAAGGAGGCAGTCCAGCCGGGACAGCTCGAACAGCTTGACGCCGCTGTCCCAGCGCTCGCCGCCCGTGAGCCGGCTGTCCGTGGCCATGACCAGCTCCTCCTCCTGTCCGACTTTCCGAATCCAGGCCATACACAGAGTCATGCCGTCACCTCTTCCCGCACATCGATTTTGCCGGTGACCACTTCGGAGATCAGCGCAGTGCGGTATTCTTGAAGGAGGTTGATTTGCTCTTCGGTCTTGCTGATGGTTTGGTCGATCTGGGCGGTTCTGTGATCCAAATAGTTGGCAATGGCGGTTTGTTCTTTTGACGGAGGCAATATGGTAACCAAACTGCCTATTCTATCGA
Source organism: uncultured Syntrophobacter sp. (assembly GCA_963666995.1). GTDB lineage: Bacteria > Desulfobacterota > Syntrophobacteria > Syntrophobacterales > Syntrophobacteraceae > Syntrophobacter. The sequence continues at coordinate 117,348 of OY762941.1, forward strand.
TGTTTAAGTTAAGCTGTGTATTCATGGGAGCTGTTCTTAAGAACTCCATCCTCATCCCATTAAACAAATAGTGAAGGTAGTTGAGTTCAACACCGTTGATTGGAAGAAATCCTACAATACTGTCAGGAAAACAAGCCTGAAAACCAAGGATGGCAACATCTCCGACATTGGCAGCAATTGTCATAACTAATGTTCCTTTTGGAAACTCCTTGCTAACCTCGTAACCTTCATGACTGAGCGTTTGATGATATTCGCTTACATACTTATTAGCGGACGCAATATCCCCTGTCTGTATAAATGGATAGGGTCCTCCGTACATTCTTGGATCATTTCGGGGTCTATGAGTAAATTTGCCACGTAGAATCCGTGTTAAGTATTTAATTCTTCTTAATTCCCAATGCTCCGGAACCTTTCCAAGCCACTCTACCCCGGAGTCTTTCATTTTTACAGATTGATCGAGCCCTTTGGTGACGGCCTGATCGATCACTGCTGTGCGTTCTTCCGCGAGCAGTTCGATCAAGCGGCGTTTCTTGGCAATCAGTTCGTCGATCTGGGCAGTCTTGCGATCGAGGCAGGCAGCGATTGCTAATTGTTCTTCAACGGGCGGGACCATAATAAGCGTGTCCCCCAATTCTTCTGCATTTAAATGCGGCTGAGCTGCTCTCAGCCGATGTAAATACAATTGGCGGACACGTACAAAATCGCTCAAGAACTCGTAAGCAAGCAGATGTGGAGAAATTTTGTGCGCCCGGACAACCATATCGTAACCAGAAACAGCCCCATCAAATCTGTCTGGTATAATTGCTGAATCTGCGGTATATGCCCCGCTTCTAACTACGATGATGTCGTTGGTTTTCAGAATAGGGTCCCTATCATAGGGTACATCATTCGGGTCAACGAACATAAGATCATTTTCGACAATTTTTCCTCTGGCTACATTAGTAGCTCTGATCATTGGCAAGCCGTTATCCAGTTGCCGTGGGGGCTGCCCCAATCCGTATCGGATTTTCACAACAAATTTTAGCCTAACGACTTCCCACCCCTCCGGTATTCTTCCAATCCATTCCACCCCGGAATCTCTATATTTCGGATAAGGCTTCATTTCGTAAGATCCTTCCTCTTCTTTTCCAGCTTCTGCGCCAGTTGCTGAAAATCATCCTCATCCGCCCTGTGGGCTTCCATCTGAAGCCGTTGCCGGTGGAATTTGTCGTACTCGGCTTCGGCCAGTTCTCTGGCCATCTGGTGGGAAATTTTGCCGGCATGGTCCAGGATGTTGCGGTCGTTCAAGGTCAAAAAACCATCGAGCTTTTTGATCCAGTCCTTCATGTGCATGGGAATGCGGCGCAGGGCCTGGCCTTCGGCAAAGATAAGATACTGTTCCACCAGGTTGTTGAGTGCCCGCAGTTCGCCTTCATCGAGATAGTTTTTCGCTATGACGGTATCGGCCTTGCGAACCTTTGCACCCCGCCAGTTGGTGAGGCCCATGTGGGGCTTTTCGCTGTCCGCGCGCTCGAGGATGATCTCGGCGGCGGTCTTTCCGGTGATGGCCCAGTGCAGCTTGTTTTGGACGGTTTTAAAAAAATCGATACTGATGGGGACGGTGGGATCGTAGTCCACGCTGGTCGCATAGATATCGGTGATCTTCTGGTAGAACCGCTTCTCGGACGTGCGGATGTCCTGAATGCGGCGCAGGAGTTCATCAAAATAGTCAAAAGGCCGATCGGGGTTTTTCAGCCGTTCGTCATCCAGTACAAACCCTTTGACAATGTATTCCCTGAGCCGCTGCGTGGCCCATTGGCGAAAACGGGTGGCGATATGGCTCTTGACACGGTATCCCACGGAGATAATCACATCGAGATTGTAAAAATCCACCATGCGGCCGATGGTGCGTTGCCCCTCTTTTTGAACTATTCGGAATTTCCGAATAGTTGCCTCCGGCATGAGTTCCGCTTCCTTGTAGATGTTCTTGACATGTTCATTGATGGTGGATACGGACACCAGAAACAGTTCCGCCATCATTTTCTGAGTCAGCCAGACGGTTTCCTGTTCCAGCCTTACTTCAAGACGTGTATTGCCGTCCTCAGTCTGATAGATGACGATCTGTGATCTGCCGGATTCAGGCGTATCGCTCATCCCCTGAGCACCTTCTGGATCATACCCTCCGTTTCCTTTTCCAGGGCCGTTATGTCGGCACGAATTTCAGCCAGGGAGCGCAGCGGCCTGTATTTGTAAAAGTACCGCGTAAAGCTGATTTCATACCCCTTTACGGTCTTGCTTTTATCGATCCATGCATCGGGGACGTGGGGCCGGACTTCACGTTCGAAATATTCCGAAACGTCCTCCTTCAAGGGAACGTTTTCATAGTCCCGCAAACCGGGATCCGGCTCCGGCTTGCCTTTGCCGTCCGTGCAGATATCGGCGGTTTCATCCCGTTCGGCCAGGGCTTTGAGGATCGCGTTTTTCAGAGGCGCGGATATATTGAGCCCGCTCCGCTTGATGGCGGCCTTGAGATCGGCATCGAATGCATCGCGATTTTTGTAACATTTTCCGCTGTCGAAGGTCCGCAGCATGGCTCTGATGCCGGCTTGAAGCTCCAGGCCCGCCTCTATTTCCTCTCGACCGGCAGCACCTTTCTTTTTGGACTGGGCGAGATTGGCAAAGGCGGTTTCGTCGTCAAGCCGGCCGATGCGTTCCCCGTTTGCCTGAAAGTTGAGCCTCAAAGGTCGTTCAACGGTAATTCGCCAATACCCGAAATCATCATTGTCGAATATCTTGCCGACAATGACATCTTCCTCTTTGCCGTTTGCGGCAACTTTTCGGGTATCGTTGTGCTTGAAGTCGCCGTATATTTGCGTTATCTCCCCGATCTGATCCGGTTTGCCGTTTTCCCCGTCGCCGATTTCATTGCGCTTGTTGCCCAGGTTGCGGCTCATTTTCTGGTAGAAACGTTCGGACGCGGCATTGATCAACTGCACCTTGCCTTTGCGCTCCGGCGTTTTTCGATTCGTAAGGACCCAGACGTAGGTAAAGATCCCGGTATTGTAGAATAGCTGGTCGGGCATGGCGATGATGGCTTCGAGCATGTCGTTTTCGATGATCCACTTGCGGATATTGCTTTCGCCGCTGCCCGCACCGCCGGAAAAGAGAGGCGAGCCGTTGAACACGATACCGATGCGCGAGCCTCCGTTCACTTCCTGCATTTTGGAAATCATGTGCTGGAGAAATAGAAAGGACCCATCCGAAATACGTGGAAGCCCGGCACCGAAACGGCCCGCATAGCCTTTGACCTCATGTTCCTTTTGAATGTGGGACTGGACCTTTTTCCACTCGACGCCAAAAGGGGGATTGGAGAGCATATAATCGAATTGTTCCCCTTCCAGGCCGTCAACGGTGAACGAATTGCCGAACTTGATGTTGCTGACGTCCTGACCCTTGATGAGCATGTCGGATTTGCAGATGGCATAGGATTCCGGGTTGATCTCCTGGCCAAAGACCACGGGTTTGGCATCCGGATTCAGCTCTTTGATGTACTCTTCGGCTACCGACAACATGCCCCCGGTCCCGCAGGCCGGGTCGTAGATGGTTTTGACGATGCCCTTCTTTGTGAGCATGTCCCTGTCGTTGAGAAACAGGACATTGACCATCAGCTTGATGACCTCGCGGGGCGTGAAGTGCTCTCCGGCCGTTTCGTTGGAAAGTTCTGAGAATTTCCGGATCAACTCCTCAAAAACATAACCCATTTCCATGGGGGATACGGCTTGCGGGTGCAAATCCAGTGCAGCAAAACGCTTGACCACCATAAAAAGCAGGTTGGCCTCATCCAGGCGGGTAATATGATCGCCAAAATTGAAATATTCAATGATTTCCCGGCCATTGGTGGAGAAACCGTTGATAAAGTTCTTCAGGTTTGCGGCAATGTTGTTGGGCTCTTCCTTCAGTTTTTGAAAGGAGTACCTGCTGGTATTGTGGAACGACAGCCCCGCGGTTTTATTCAAAACGGGCTCAAGGTTCTTCAGCTTCATAGCCTTTGCCTTGTTTTCAATAAAATCGAGCACTTTTTGTTTGGTCGGCTCCAGCACGCAATCCAGACGGCGTAACACCGTAAACGGCAAAATCACCTTGCCGTAATCCGCCTGCTTGTAATCGCCGCGCAGCAAATCCGCCACGCTCCATATGAAATTGGCAAGTTCCTTTATCTTTTCACTTCGTGCCATTAAATACTCCAGTGGTTATTTCCAAATTCGTCTGCTGTTGAGATTGTACCCAACGCTAACAACAATCAGGTCGATCCGCATAAGTCGAGGGATAGTAATATTCGGTCCGTATGGAACGCCGTTACCGGGGCAATGGCTGAATGAATATATCGTATGACGTCAAGCACATGATCCTCATTAAGCATCTTAACGGGTCGTGCTGTGCGGATCGGCATAAAAACCTCCGCGATGGCCTCACAGATCATCGATGGAAGCGAACGCCAACCGGGCCCCCGGTGTCGGCAGGATACGATCATATGGCAGTGGCGTCAATCAGGAGATGCCTGATTACGTGCATTGTTCTCTGATGGTGGCATGGGTTCGGCGATACTTGCCGGGATTGCAAACCAAGCGGGATCTTGACCGCAGCATTCCTCAAGAAGTCTTGCCGGAACGGCTGGGGTTTGAACCAACTGTGAGTCTCATTCACAGTTAGACTCCGGAGCGGTCGTCACATCTTCCTTGTTCGTCACTCGCTTTAAATTGAGAGGCTCCGGCGTATACTGCACGAGGCCGAGCGAGAAGAAGCGATCATGACTCAAGAACGCTTTCACATCGATGTGACCGAGCGTCCCAGGAGTCGCTGGTCGTGAACCTCTACCAGAGCTGTGATTTCTGCCTGGGGAAAAAGGCGCGGGAAAATGATCTGCATATGCTGAGAAAGGAAGCGCGAGGACTCACAACGCCATATTGGAAGAGATCTCTTGACTTTCTGCCTGAACTCCCACAGTGATCAACCTTGGTCACCGTGCAAGTCAGACGGATTACGGCTGTTTCTTCTCACCAAAACGGGGGTTAAGAGCCGAGCCGCCAGGCACGCGGGAATGACAGGGCTGTCCGGCTGGGTGGCGTCTCCGCCTTGTTGTTTCCTTTTTCAGAACATCGGCAATGAAATTGTTCAAAGATATGCCCTGCGGGTTCCCCCTCAACGGACCGGCTTTCCTCCGGCTACCATGGCTTCAGTGTGAACGGGCTCGCTGCCTTGACGACCTCGCCCTGATGTTTGTTTGCGACCTGGACGAACTGATCGGCCCACTCATCAATGATTACGTCCGCTTCCCCGTACCAGGTGAGGGCCCTCAGGTTGATCGGCGCAACCTTCCCCTGCTCCCGGTCGGCTGCCATGACCAATACCGTACCCGTGTCCGTATCGATCACTCTTGCCTCAAATGCCACGGTTGCCTTTGCCCCGGACTCCTTCGCCGCTGCCTGGACCACCACGCCGGAGCCATAGGGTGCGGCAATGCCCACCGCCTCGAGGACGGGGTTGCTCGGCACCAGTTCGGTCAGCGCCAGCTCCATGGTCAATGAGCCGGGCTCCGGCGTATCCAAAACTACATAGAGTTTCCGGGGATCGTTCTTGAAGGACTCCCGAAATTTCCCCTGCATATACTGCGCGATCTTCCGGGTATCCTGCTCCATGTCCTGGCGGCGGAAATTCTGCTGCCACCAGTTTGCTTCCATGAGGTACTTGGTGTTGACGTCCTTGATATAGATCGTCTTGTACTTATCCCAGTCTACCTCCTCTTTGACCCATGCCTTGTTGAACGGGTAGTCCGTTCTGTTTGACATCTCCCCCATGGGAACAAATCCGGTCCCCTGAGCAGGCTCGGCTTTCATCGACGCGCAGCCGCTCAGACCTATACTCGCCGCAGCCAGAAAAAAAATTGCAATATGGAACGCCTTCCTGTTCATTTGTTTATTTCCTTTCCCCGGCAATGGTCAAACAACCTGCACTTTGCTTTCACCAGTTTCCGGCCAACATGGGCCGTCTCTCTCAAGCGCTTTCTTTCTCAGCTTCACTTTTCCCTCCTTCCACCCTGGGAGAAGGCCGGCAGGAGAGCTTTAGATGTGAGTAAGAACTTGGTTCATCAGGATTACTTGAGTTCATTTGATATGTCTACCAAGAATTTCAATACACCTCATCCATTGGAAAGAGTTACGTGAATCTATTGCGTTGGGCCGCTCTTCTCTAAAGTGACGGAAAGGGATGAAATCATGGGATCCCGGGTCAGGCTTGCGATAGCGGTTCAATGCGAATCATTCAGCCTTCGTAATGTTTATCCTCTGTCACATCGAAATAACCTTCCTGAAACAAAACTCCATTTTGCCGAAAAGTTCTCTTAACAGATTTGTGGTTTCATATCCGGAAATTCGTCGGGCTCGAATCTCCTCAAGAGGCGGTCTGAAAGAAACACGGCACGTGACTCGATCGCCGGGGAGTTTCGGCCTGATGCGGCGGGTGGAAGGAACCGTCGCACCGGGGCATGGTCGAATAATGCGGGAAAGGTCGGCGCTTGAAGTGGTTTCGAGCCGCCGCAGCGGGCCGGACCGGGCATGGGTATTCCGGGGCATATTGACTGGGGAAAACCTCAGTTCCCCGGCCGGCCGGAGAAGTAATCGAACATACAAGCACCAAGAAGGAGAGAAGTTCATGGAAAAAGTTGTAAGAGGAAAGAGTCACCTGATTTTTGCGCTTGCCCTGATCGGGCTCATGGTTCTGACAGGCGTGCCCCTGTCATTTGCAGGATCGCCTCTTGTGGGAAAACTCCACTTCAAAGGCGACCATACTTTCAAAATTGTGCAGTTCACCGATACGCAAGACGATCAGGATTGCGATCCGAGAACCATTTCCCTGATCAACACGGTCCTCGACGATCAAAAACCCGATCTGGTTGTGTTTACCGGGGACAACATCAGAGGCGGCCCCACGACCGTAGATGAGCTTAAGAAAGCGATTGACAGCGTAGTGAGCCCCGTGGACTCCAGGGCTATTCCGTGGCTGGTTACATTCGGCAATCATGACCACGAAGCTACCGATCCGTTGGGCCTGACCAAGGCCGACCAGCTCCAGATTTATATGTCGTATCCCTACAACATCAACAAGAAAACCTCCACGGGCACCTACGTGGGGAACATGAACGTGCTGATCTATAGTTCCAAGGGGGCCACACCCATGTTCAATGTCTGGGCGCTGGACTCCGGCGAATACGCGTCGGAAACGATTGGAGGCCAGTCCATAGGCGATGACGGCCTTCCCGGCTGGGACTGGATGCGGTACAAGTCCATCCAGTGGTACACGAGTACGTCGGAAGCACTCCAGGTGGCCAATGGGAAGAGAATTCCTTCCCTTATGTTCTTTCACATTCCCCTGTGGGAATATTCACTCATGTGGAATAACAAAGATCGGCACAGCGTCGTGGGCGAAAGAAACGAGACCGAATGTCCCGGTCCGTTCAACACCGGACTTTTCGCGGCCGTGCTTCAGAGAGGCGATGTGAAGGGCATTTTCGTCGGTCACGATCACGTGAACGACTATGTCGGAAATTATTTCGGGGTCACCCTGGGCTACTCGGCCAACACCGGCTTCGGAACGTACGGCCTGGGCGGTACCGATAACGACAGGCTCAGGGGCGCGCGCGTCTTCAATCTGAAAGAAACGGCACCCAATAAGTTCACCACGAAAATGGTATTCGCAAAAGACTACAACATCCAGTAAATCCCCGGTGCTCTCTTCGAGGAAAGCCGCGGCGCTCCGCCGCGGCTTTCCTTTCCGCAGCCGGCGGATGCATCACCGGAACCTCTTGCCGGCGCGTGCATTTCTCAGTGGTTCGGCTTTGCCGGAAAACCGCCCCATCCTCCCCGAAGCCGGCCGCCCACCGTTTCCCACAAGGCTTAACGAACCAACTGCGAAGCCACTGGTTTCCAGAAATCGACGAATTTTCTCAACGCGGCGGAGTTGTCCGACGAACGCCATGCCATGGCAGTTTCGTACATCGGAGCGTTTTTGGGCAGGTTCGCCAGTGACACGCCACCCAGGTGATGAGCGTCGGGAATGATGGTGATCGGGGCGACTCCGAGCCCGGCCGAAACGAGCCAGACCTGAGTGGCGATGTTCATTGTGTATTGCTGTATCAAGGGTTCAAATCCCGCACTTCGGCAGATATTGAAAAAGGCGTCATAATATCTCAGGCCCGTAACATCCTTTTCTATGAGGATAAAAGGTTCGTTCGCCAACTCTTCCCATTCCACCTTTTTTCTCTTTGCAAGATGGTGATCGGATGGAACGGCCAGCTTCATCGCCTCCCGCCTGATATGCTGGATATCGAGGTCCTTCGGGAGTTCATCGGTGGCTCTGAGAAACCCGACATCGATTTCACCGGCCGTCAGGGCCTCGACCTGCCATGACGACGGCTGCTGGACCAGTGAGATCTTGATTCCCGGGTTGCTCTTCTGGAAACTTCTGAGCGTCGCCGCAAATGCGGGGCGCGCCATTGAAGAAATGATCCCGATCGTCAGAAGCCCCAGATCCCCGCGTGCCCGAAGCAATGCCCTCTGACGCAGTCTAGCGAAATTTTCCAGGATTTGACGGGCTTCCGGAAGGAATTCCTTTCCCGCCTGAGTGAGCATTATCGAACGACTTCTTCGAACAAACAGTGAAAACCCCAGTTCTTCTTCGAGATCGCGAATCTGCTGACTGAGAGGCGGTTGAGCTATGTGGAGCCGCTGGGCCGCTCTCGTAAAGCTCATCTCGTCGGCAACGGTCACAAAGTAGCGCAGATGCCGAAGCTCCATTCATATCTCCTTCATATGGACGCGATAGGAACAATATATTTGACATATAGGTATGCCAAAGTCAAATTAAAGCCCATAAGAAGCTGAAAAGGCAACTAAAAGTCGAACGGCAGTCTTTTCACGGCTTCGATTTCATCAGCGGTTTCGGTCTCTGGGGATTTATTTCAAGGAAAGGAAAGGGAATTATGGAAGATGAAGTACGTGTTCTCACTCCGCTCGGGTTACTTGGCTACGGTTTCCCGGTCAAATCGTTTCAGGAAGGGTTGCGAAAAAACCCACACGTCATTGCGGTAGATGGGGGGTCTACCGACCCCGGGCCCTATTACCTGGGAGCAGGTGTCTCATTTACCGATCGACTCGCGGTAAAGCGAGATTTGGAATTCATGCTGGAGGGGGCCCTGGAGCAAAACATCCCCCTCATCGTCGGGAGTGCGGGCGGGTCGGGCGGAAAACCTCACCTGGACTGGACTGTCGATATCGTGGAAGAGATTGCCAAAGAGCGTAATTATCAATTTCAAATGGCTGTTATTTCAGCCGAGATCGATAAAGACATCCTCACCAGGAACCTCTCCGAAGGCAGAATCCGAACGTTTGAATCCAGGAAGGAACTGCGGCCCGAGGATATCCGGCGCAGCACCCATGTGGTCGCTCAAATGGGCGTCGAGCCGTTCATTAAGGCCCTCGATGCCGGAGCGCAGGTCATTATCGCGGGGCGCGCCTACGACCCGACGAGCATGGCCGCAGTGCCCATCAAGCACGGTTTCGACCACGGCTTGACGATGCATATGTGCAAGATCCTGGAATGCGGCGCAATTGCGACCGTACCCGGCACGGCATCCGATTGCCTCCTGGGAACGATACGTAAAGACCATTTCATCGTGGAGCCCACGAATCCGGAGAGACGCTGCACCGAGGTCTCGGTCGCCGCTCATACCCTCTACGAAAAAGGAAACCCCGAATTTCTTCCCGGCCCCGGCGGCGCCATAGATCTCAGGCAGGTGAAATTCGAACAAATCAGTCCGGCCGCCGTCAAGGTGTCGGGAAGCCGATACATCAAAAGCGACGCCTACACGATAAAACTCGAAGGGGCGGCGCTGGTGGGCTACCGAACCATATCGATCGCAGGGGCCCGCTGCCCGAAGATGATCCCCCAGATCGATGCGATCATCGCCGGAGTCAAGCAAAAGGTCCAGGATAACTTCAGCAACATCTCTACCGATGACTACCAGACCATTTTTCATCTGTACGGGAAAGACGGGGTAATGGGGGACCTGGAGCCGGAGAAGACCGTTCGTTCCCACGAATTGGGGATAGTCATCGAAGTTGTTGCAAAGACACAGGAAATGGCAAACACCATTTGCAGTGTTGCCCGTTCGGTCATGCTTCATTACGGGTATCCCGGTCGAATAGCGACAGCGGGCAACCTGGCTTTCCTCTATTCTCCATCGGATTTGAAGGCCGGGCAAGTTTTTGAGTTTTCGGTCTATCACCTGATGGAAGTTGACGATCCCTGTGAAATGTTTCCAATGAAATTGGTAAAGATAGGAGGTTAAAACCATGAGTAAACGATATCCTATAACTGAATTGGCTGAAGTGATTCGGAGCAAGAATTCGGGTCCGTTCGAACTCACCCTGGACATTATCTTTAAAGATTTCAAAACATATTTTGCCGTAAAGGAACAGGGAGTCATCAATAAGGCGTTAATCGCCAAGTTATACCATCTGACGGAAGATGAGGTGGTAACGCTGCTTCCATTCGATGCGGCGAAAGCCATTAAGGCTACAATTGTTCGTCCGATGAGTTCGGGTGCGATCGGTGAGACGGATGTATATGGTTCGCAGCAGCATGCACCCCTTTTGGGCATTGAAATTGAACTTTGATCCGAGGTGACGGTAATGGAGAAGAAGAAAAATATAATTCTAGGTCTAATAGGCGCGGATGCACATATCGTCGGAAATCGAATACTTGATTATGCCCTGTCGAATGCCGGCTTTCAGGTGATCAACCTCGGCATTTTCAATTCACAGGAAGATTTTATCAAAGCAGCTATTGAGACAAATGCGGTGGCGATACTGGTGGGTTCTCTTTACGGGCAGGGTGAATTGGATTGCAGGGGATTCCGGACCAAATGTGAAGAAGTGGGGTTAAAGAGCATAATCCTGTATGCGGGCGGGAATCTGGTAATCGGCAAACAAAACTGGGAGGAAGTCGATTCAAGGTTCAAGGAAATGGGCTTCAGCCGCGTGTATCCTCCCGGGACGCTTCCGGCCGCGGTTATTGCCGACCTCAAAGCAGACCTCGGACTCGTGTAGTCCGACAAGGGGAGTAAACCTTTGGAAACGGCATTACTGATTGACATTGGCAGCACATTTACAAAAGTCACCGCTGTTGATCTCGAAAAGGAAAGGTTGATCGCGACCGCGCAGGCGCCGACTACGGTTCAAACGAACGTGACCCACGGGTTGCAGAACGCGCTGAAAGAATTAAAGCGTCAGTCGGGCTGCGGTTCCCTGCCTCACTTCAACCACAGGCTCGCGTGCAGCAGCGCCGCGGGCGGGCTGAAGATGGTCGCGGTGGGGCTGGTGCCGGATCTCACCGCTGAAGCGGCGAAAAGGGCGGCACTGGGCGCCGGAGCCAAGGTGCTCAGGGTCCTGAGCTACAAGCTCACCCGGAAGGAACTCGATTTAATCGATAACATCAAGCCCGACATCATTTTGTTGGCGGGCGGCACCGACGGCGGGGAATGCGAGACCATCCTGTACAACGCTCAGGTCCTGGCCAAATCCACCCTGACTTCGCCCATGATCATAGCGGGAAACAAGGAAGCCGGGGAAGACGCCGAAGAAATTCTCAAGGCGGCGGGCAAGGAAGTTCATTTAACGGAAAACGTTCTGCCGGAATTGAACAGACTGAATGTTGACCCTGCACGTTCGATCATTCGACAGGTGTTTATCGACAAAATCGTTTACGCAAAAGGCCTGGACCAGATCCAGTCTGAAATAGACAAGGTGGTCATGCCCACGCCGGCGGCCGTATTGCAGGCAGCGCGTTTTCTTGCGGAAGGCACCCGGGAAGAGACGGGTTTAGGCGAACTGATGGTCATCGATCCGGGTGGTGCCACGACGGACGTACATTCCGTCGCCGTTGGGGATCCCACAAAGTCCGATGTGGCCCTCAAAGGATTGCCTGAACCCTATGTAAAGAGAACGGTTGAAGGAGATCTCGGCCTCAGGTACAGCGCCGTTTCTCTTTACGAAACAGGTGGAGGCAAGTTGCTTCGCCGGTACACGAGCATGCCGGATGACGAGCTGTCTCAGTTGTTGAGCAGCCTGCCGAATAATCCCGAGCAATTGCCCGACAATCCAAAGGCGGAAATCGTAGACTGCGCCCTGGGAAAGGCCGCAGTCGAACTGGCCGTCGAAAGGCATGTGGGATTCATCGAATCCTTCCACACGCCGTTCGGGATTTCATACGCCCAGTACGGCAAAGACTTAACCAACATACCCTATTTGATCGGCACCGGCGGTATATTGGCGTATTCCGGAAATCCCATGGATATATTCACACGAGCTTTGTATGACAAAGCCAAACCTACCGTACTCAAACCAATGCAACCGCGATTTCTGTTGGACAAAACATATATCATGGCTGCTATGGGGCTTTTAGCCGAAATAAGGCCCAACACCGCCTTTCGCTTGCTGAAGCAAAACCTGATTGAAATCCAGGAGAAATGATTATGGAGTCAAGTATTACAGCAAAGATGATCAAAAACGTGAAAAACGAGCGTTGGAGTGAAGAAGACTTTCTTAAGGTTCGCAAAGAAACGCTCGCGCAGTGGCATACCGGCCAGGAAGTGGACTTGGATGAAGCGATTGGCTATCACAAGAGCATGCCGGATCACAAGAATGTGGCCAAAATGCTCGCCCGTGCGCTCAAAGAAGGCCGGACCCTCGTACAGCCGCGCGGAGGGGTCGCTTTGGTCGATGCCCAGATAGAGCTTCTCCTCGAGCTTCAAAATCAGGGCAACGCCGATATCCTGCCCACAACGATTGACAGTTACAGCCGGACTCAAAGGTACAATGAGGCGCAGCACGGGCTTGAGGAAAGCAAGAGACTGAACCGTTCCATGCTCAACGGGCTTCCTGCCGTAAATCACGGCGTAAAGGAGTGCCGGCGGATCGTCGATGCGGTGGACCGGCCCCTGTGTGTCCGTACCGGGACTTCCGACGCCCGTCTGTTGGCGGAGGTGACCATTGCCGCAGGCTACACCGATTTCCTGGGGGCCGGGATCGATTACAACATTCCATACACAAAAAACATCCCGCTCGAAGTAACGCTGTTTGCGTGGCAGTACGTGGACCGTCTGGTATCCTATTATGAAGAGCGCGGGATACCGTTGAACAGGGAGCAGTACGGCGCCTTGAGCGGGATGCTCCTGCCGCCGGGAATCGTTGCGGCGATTGCTGTTCTCGAAGGCCTTCTGGCAGTGGAACAAGGCGTAAAAAGGTACGCAATGGGATATCCGCAGACGGGTCATCTCATTCAGGACGTTGCAGCGCTTAGGGCAATGCCGGAATTGGCGCAGGAGTATTTTTCCCGGGCGGGACACCCCGACATTATGATCACTACCGTGATGCATCAATGGATGGGCGCCTTTCCGCCCGACGAAGCACAGGCCTTCGGCGTAATTGGATACGGAGCCGCCACCGCGGCGCTCGCAGGGGCAACCCAGGTCATTTCAAAGACAACGCATGAAGCCATCGGCATCCCCACCAAGGAAGCCAACGCAGCGGGTGTCCGGACATCCAAACAGATCATTCAGATGATTGAAAAGCAGCGCTATCCCGAGACACCCGAGGTGCGCGCAGAAATGGACTTCATCAAACGGGAGGCCAGGGCCATCGCCGACAAGGTGATCGATATGGGCAACGGCGATGTTGCCGTCGGAATCGTGCATGCATTTGCGTCCGGCGTATTGGACATCCCGTTTACTCCCAGCCTGAGAAACGTGAACAAGGCGATTCCAGTGCGCGATGACTCCGGTGCGGTACGCTGGCTCGACCCGGGGAATCTTCCATTGCCGGACGACGTCAAGGCATTCCACAAGGAAAAGGTTGCCGAGCGGGCATTGGCGGAATCCAGGGAACCAAGTTATGAAATGACGGTCGATGATATCTATGCAATCAACCGCGGTAAACTCATTGGGAGGCCGGAAGTCTAGGGCTGTTTATTTCGGCGATGGGAATCGTTCGGGTCAGCATCTGACAGGATAAAGTTCTCCATGGTCTTACTCTCCTGTTCTATTCATCGCTGCTGCAATATATCGAAATCACGGGTACCCTTCCGCAACATGGGCCGGCGATGAATAGGACATACCGGATATATGGGATATATCGGAACAAACCGCCTTTTACTCGCACATGGCATTATTGCCGGCAAGTATCTCGCGTTTCCTGATTTCCAATAACATGGAAATCTTTACCAAAGGAGTCACTAATGGATATTCCAGTCCAGGCTTGCGCCGCAAAACAACCATGGTACAAAGAAATAGAAAAAGATCAGTGGTCGGCTTTATGGGCTGCCATGATGGGTTGGGCCTTAGATGCCTTTGATGTCATGCTCTACACATTAGTCATCACAGTCATAATGAAAGAGTGGAGTATTTCCACTGTAACCGCGGGGTTCCTCGCTTCGGTCACATTGTTTTCCTCTGCCTTCGGCGGAGTCATGTTCGGGATTATTTCGGATTATGTCGGCCGGGCACGCGCTTTGATGATCACCGTGCTCATTTATTCCGTATTTACCGCCCTCTGCGGTTTTGCATCCAATGTGACTCAATTGTGCGTGTTTCGGTTCTTGCTGGGGCTCGGAATGGGTGGAGAGTGGACCGCCGGGTCGGTTCTTGTTTCTGAAACCTGGCCGGCCGAACACCGGGGCAAAGCTATGGGCATCGTCCAGGGGGGATGGGCGCTCGGCTATCTTCTGGCTGCGGGGGTCGCTGCCGTTATCCTGCCGCTATGGGGCTGGCGTGGCCTCTTCTTTATTGGAATTACCCCGGCGATACTTATTTCCTACATTCGATCGAAAGTGAAAGAACCGGAAATATGGAAGAAAAATATCGCCCTGAGGAAAGCCGAAAAGAAACCCGGCGGGTTTACTTTCTGGGCTATATTCTCTCGTCCGGTGATTCGATACACCGTATTCGGTTCCATAATGGCAATTGCCGCTCAACCTGCTTACTGGGGTCTTTTCGTCTGGATACCGAGCTTCCTGGGTTCACCGCCTTCCCAGGGCGGCGCCGGCCTGACAATGGTTAAAAGCATGACGTGGATCATGGCAATGCAGGTGGGAGCGTGGTTCGGATACGTCACTTTTGGTACAATAGCGGACTGGCTCGGCCGCAAAGCGGCATTTTGCATATATCTGATTGCTACGGGCATCCTCGTTCCAATTTACGGGACCCTGAGAGATCCGATGCTTCTGCTGTGCGTTGCACCTCTCATCGGCTTTTTTGGATCGGGTTACTTTGCCGGTTTCGGGGCCTTTATCTCTGAGTTGTTTCCGACAAACATACGTGCCACTGCGCAGGGTTTCATCTACAATCTGGGGCGCGGGGCGAGCAGCATGGCCCCGATAATCATCGGTTATGCAGCCGGATTGTGGGGATTCGGTTCCGCTTTGGCAGTCATTTCCGTCTTCTGCGCAACGGCCTTGATCGCCCTGTTTTTCCTGCCGGAGACAAAAGGTGTTGACCTGTCTTCCCTGGATGTTGCAACAACCGCCAAGGAGGCCTAATCGTGAGCATCCGCATTCAGAGTCTGGGACATTCCTGTTTCTTGCTTGAGTCGCTCAAGGGAGTGAGAATTTTGATCGATCCCTTTCTGACGGGAAACAGTGCTGCGTCCGTCACAGCGGATTCAATCAAAAACATCGACGCCGTGCTCGTTTCCCATGGCGCTTTCGATCACATGGGCGATGCAGTTCCGATAGCCAGGCAGACCGGTGCGAAACTGTTTTGCGGCCCGGACGTCGCCTGGTATGCCTCGAAGGAAGGGCTGGGTGACGAGCAAATCTGTCAGATGGTATGGGGAACGTGTTTCCCGTTCAAAGGGATACAAATCAGGTCTGTCGAAGCAAAACACATTTCCTCCGTTCGGTGGGGCGAGGAAAGGGTCTCCGGCATTCCAATGAGCCTCATCGTTTCCATGGAGGATGGGACCGCCATATACCACAGCGGCGATACCTCAATCTTCACCGATCTGAAGCTCTTTGGAAAATTATACAACGTGGAGGTCGCCCTGATCTGCATGGACGGCATCCCGGGATATCCTTTCGAGATGTCGGGAAAGGAGGCGGCACTGGCGGCGAAGTTCCTTGGCGTGAAGGTTGCCATCCCGATGCACTATCCCGCGGGCTCCGTTGAGCCCCTTCGCTTTAAAGAAGCCTTGGAAGCCAACGACCCTCCGATAAAGGTCGTTATTTTGCAGCCTGGAGAAGAATATTCGATCGAGGGAAAGGTGCAAAATCCAACCGAAGCTTAACGGGTATTAGACCTGAATGACGCATCAATTGGGCTGTAACGGATGGGAAAGCGCGGTTTCGAGCCCGGATTTGGCCCGAAACCCGCCGGCTCCCGTGCGTTCAGCCCATTTATATTAAGTTACGTAGACAATAGAGTCCCGAAATACCCATGTTGATGCTTCGCGGGTGAGGCGAGCATCATGAACAATTGCGTTCAAGATGCTATCAAAGGATGAAAAGCGTGGGGAGCCGTGCCCCCCACACCCCCACGCCGCTTCGCGGCTCAGTTTGGCGCTCGGCGCCGAGCGCCCAGGAAGAACACCCCTGATTTGGTATCCACTCCCCTGCTCTTGCCGCCGCCAAAAAGGAAGAGAATGAACGTCATCAGCCCGGCAAAGGAGAGCTTGCGGTTTCGGAAAAACTCCACAGCCGATTCGGCGTGTCGCATCACTTTGTACAGGATGCTTGTCCTTAACTCGACAGTGATAAGACCAACACGTGCCGGGCCCGTTCCCCTCAGCACAGGGGAACACCCTGGATGGGCCCCGTGGAACGTCCGTGCGGCTATGGCTGGAGGCCTTTGGCGGATGTTGACCGACCGGCACGGGAAAGGACAGGCCGCGTGACCGGGCTGACAGCGCAAAGTCGACGTCAGGCTGGTTGTCAAACAAAAGCGAACGTGGCAAAATTGTAAACTTGTTTGATGTCAATTCAACAACAGGAAGGGATTCCGGTTCCATGTCCGCATTGATACTCCCCCGTGCTTTCGAGCTCAAAGGCATCGGTTGTGAACCGATTTGTTGCATTGGAGACAGCATTCTGAGCGGGCTGCGAATGGCCGGGCGGTCCGCAAAAGCATGCCGGAAACCCCGGCAAACAAGCCTCCTGGCGGCCCCATGCGACCTTGTTGCCAAATCGATGCGGCAGAAATACTGCAGGAACTTCTGACGCGCAAATTCGTCCATCCGGTGTTCACGGATTCAGGTTATCAATAGAAAGGGACTGTTAGAGATGGTCGTTTTTTTCCATATATTAGGGCACAATATCGTACCAATCTTCGTTCTCATAACGTCCGGTTTTATTTTGAGCAGACATTTTAGCATAGACATCTCAAGCCTAAGCAAATTGCTCTTTTATCTATTTGTCCCAGCATTCATATTTGTTAATCTCTATATTACAAATATAACTATTGACATGGTTAAAGTGTTTGTGTGCGGAGTACTGATTCTTATAGCCAACAATATCATTGGAGAAGTTATCTCCAGAATCCGTAAGAGCGATGAATGTCTCAAGAATGCGTTTAAGAATTCAATCATGTTCAACAATTGCGGAAACATAGGCGTATCGCTTGTGACACTCATATTTACAAGTGATCCTTTTGTTGTAGATGGCAAAACACCATATCTTGAGATAGCAATAGTTCCATTTATTGCAATATTGATATTACAGAACCTAACAGCGAATACACTCGGATTCTATTACGCCGGCAAAGCTAAACATAAAGCCAAGGAATCATTTATTCAGATATTATCCATGCCATCAATATATGTATTGCCAATAGTACTTACACTTAAGCTCATCAATTTTGACCTTGCATCAACTGTAGTCTGGCCGGCGTTAGAATATCTAAAAGACGGGCTTGTCCCTATGGCTTTATTGACACTAGGGATTCAGCTTTCTAATACTAAGTTCAATTTTAGAAATGTGGACGTCCATATTTCAGTATTCACAAAGCTTATAATAGGACCAGTTATTGCTTTGGTTTTTGTATATCTTTTTGGTTTTTCCGGAATTATCGCTCAGACATTACTTATCGCATATGCTGTTCCAACCGCGGTGAATATGGCGCTGATTGCCGTCGAATGTGACAACTGCCCGGATTTTTCAGCTCAGGCCGTCATGTTGTCTACCATTTTCAGCGCCTTGACACTGACTTTTGTCATATATGAAGCAAGGATTATTTTCCCTGTATAAACGTCGAGTTGACTCATGGTTCCGTCGCTGTGCTCAAATTTTGCATTAACCAGGACCGCGGGGACATTGCCATAGTGCCGTAAACGATCGCCGAAGCCCCCCTGTTTCTATCGGATGGAATATGGCTTAATTTTAAGTTTGCCTCGAAGAGCGGGGGATGATTCCCTCGCCACGGAAAGGGGTGCGGGAGTGTGGGGGACCGGCCTGTTGCCCAAAGGAAAGTGTCTGCATTCCCACGCAGGAGCGTGGGAACGAGCGTAACCAAGATTCGTCATTCCGGCGGAGGCCGGAATCCAGACTCTATGAAATTATTGGATAATTCCAATTAACGACACTGGACCCCGGCAATATCGCCGGGGTGACGTTGTCTGGACAAACGGCTCATTTTTCACTTGAATTCTGTTTGGGCAACAGCCCGGGACGCAGTTCCCCACGCTCTTTACAAACATCGTTTGTTACTTCCTTGAACGCAGATTGGTATGAGTCATTCGGCATATTGATGACTCAGAAGATTGGTGCTATGGTTCAGGACCCTGATACCGCCGCTGCGGCAGCGACTTTATGAGATGTTTGCCGCTATCAGCGACGGCAGGGGATAGAGGATAAAAGAATACACATGTCAAGTTTGCTCGCTGTTTTCACAAACAGGCAATTTCAGAATATTGCCGTCTGTCATATCAATACAACGTTCTGCACAAACCTTTTTGTTCCCATTTTGCCTGTGTTTTTGGTGGGAAGGGGTTTCACCGAAACGCAAATCGGTGTGATTATAGGGGCGACCGCCTTCGCCGCCCTGATCGTACGACCGTGGGTCGGCATTCAAGTTGACACGCGCGGGAGCCGACTTGTGCTCCTGATCGGGCACGTGTTGCTCCTGCTGTCGATCGTCGGTTTGTTCTGGGCCGAGAGTATTGTTTCATTTTTCATCCTGCGGCTTCTTTTTGGAGTCGGGCTGGCGTTTTATGGAACCGGGGCGGTGACTTTCGCCAGCAGCATCGGAACCGGAGCGATGAACTCGAACGCTATCGCCTTTTACACCTTGACGACAATGATCGGACTTGGGTCGAGCATGAGCTTGGCCCAGGTTTTCTTCGATAATCTCGGCTTTACTTCGATTGTGTTGATGACTTCGGTGTTGATCGCAATCGCTTTTTGCATCATGAATTTTCGCGCCGAATCGTTTCCGGCGGCGGGCAACAAGGATGAAGCCGCCCCCTTTATGGCCGTGCTGAAAGCAAAGCCTGTGTTGGCTTCGACCGTGGGCCAGTTTGGGGCCAGTTTCGCCTTTGGCGCGGTCTTCACCTTCATACCCCTGGCGGCCATTCAAAGCGGCATCGCCTTTTATTCCTTCTTTTTTCTCGCCTTCGCGGTTTCAGTGACGATTTCGCGTTTCTTTGTGCAAAGAATCATTGATCTGCTGGGACTGGAAAAGACGTGCGTTTATGCTTACCTGGCCATGTTGTTCGGAGTGTTGCTCCTTCTCTTCACGTTATCGCCGGCTATCCTTATCGTGACCGGTCTTTCTTTTGGCGCCGGGTTCGGCATCACCTTCCCCGCCTTCGTTCTACTGCTGGTACACAGGATCGATATGACCAATCGCGGAACGTCCCTGGGAATTCTGATCGCTTCAACCGATATTGCCAGTGCCCTGTCGATATCCATATTGGGAGGGGTAGTGGAATATTTCGGATATTTTTATCTATTCCTGACAACGGCCGCGATCCTGGCCGTGTGTATGTATTTTTTTCATTCAATTATTTCCACGAGAAAGTTCACGCATCCCGCTACGGTTGCTCGATGATAGATACGACGCGTCATCCACGGCGCGAACGGAGAAATCCGTATGAAACTCCATTTCGAACGGGATGGCCGGCCGAATGCCGGCCATCAGACCAGTCCAAATATCAGACCGGAGTTTCAGGATCAAACCACCCATAAATGATGATGGTAAGCAAATGCCGGAAAAATTCGCTCTATCCGCCCGACCGCCTGCCGGGACTTCCCGAACCGGACCGAGTATTGGAGTTGCTCTAGAAGCCTCCCCCGGAAATGGGATCGAACCAGAACGAAGTCCCCGGTCCCCCATCCGTGCCGCTCTCCGTCACGCCGTTGTAATAAAAGGTCATCGCCGTCGTTTGAGGAGGAACGGTTATCTGGGCTTTAAACGATGAGGCCGCGGACGCCTCCAGGTCTCCCCAGGTGTACCCTGTGTGGAGAGTGACATTGCTACGCTCGAGTACTCCGCCATTGGCATCGACAAGGACCACTTCCATATAGAACTGCCGCAGGCCCGGATACTGCATGGTAAGACTGTCCGAATAATTCAACTTGCCCGACACGGTCAATTGATTTTGACCGAACGTATAGTTGTAGGCGATGTTCAGGTATTGCGTTTGCAGAGTCCCCTGCTGGGGAGCCCCGGCGACAAGGGGAATGAGATTGCTTTTAGACACTGAAGCGCCCATGGCTGCGACCGCAAACAGGCCACAGAGCAGGACGGAAATCATCAGCACCGTTTTTACCCTTGAATCGTTCATGGTGTCCTCCTTCAAAGCTGAAATTACCGGATCGGGTTGTCTTTCAATACGCGGATGCGATTACTTCGAACCTGAATTAAGCATCAACCGGAGAAAAACAACCTCCGTTTCGCCGCAAAGCTTTTGCCTCACGCGATGTCGGCTATGACCTCGTTGACTTCCAGTCCGAAACCGGAGGCAGGCCAGTCATTTCGCACCCTTCCGGAAGGCGGTGTACCTCACTTTGACTTGGATAAGGCTTATCAGCCTATCCGCCATCAGGCGGATAGTGTGTTTTGTCTGGGGAAAGACTGTAATTTCGTTTTGCTGTACCGTAATGGCATTATAGGCGATAGAGGCTTCGTCCTCTGTGAGCTGCCTATTCCAAGTGGATGAAGCCGGGGATTGAAGAAGGGATTTGATGGCACCCTGCCGGGCACGGAAAACAAATCACCGTTTTCGCCCTGAGGACGAAAACGGTGATTCGATGAGAAGGAAATTCTTCGTGCAACCCAAAATTGCCGGCCGGATTTAATTCAATCCGCCAAGCGTATTTGGACCCATGCGCTAATGTATATACCCCAGGAGCTTCGGAAGCCACATCGACAGGCCGGGCCAGTAAGCCACTATGAGCGTGAGTCCCGTCAGATAAAACCAGAAGGGAATGACCTCCTTCAGGACATCGTCGACTCTGATCCCGGCGATCTTGGTCGTCACGTAGAGGCTGATGCACACGGGTGGAGTTATCGTGGCGATCTGGACCGCCATAACGAAAATCATCCCGAAGTGATGCGCTTCAAGCCCGTAGAAGCCGGCGATAGGCGCCAGCACAGGCACAAACATGATCATGATGGCGATGCCTTCGATGAAAAACCCCAAAAGGGCCAGGAAAATGACGACCAGCGTAATGAAGAAAAAGGGACTTGGTGAAATGGCCATCAGCATGGTCCCGAATTTCTGAGGCACCCCAGAGCTGGTCAGAATCCAGGCGCAGATTTTTGCGGCCGACATCAGGATCAGGATCGTGGATGTGGTAATGGCGGTCGACAGGAGTGATTGTTTGATGCTTCTGAAAGTCAGCTTCCGCGTGAGGAGAAGCCCCACGATCAGAACGTACGCCGTTGCAGCCGCCCCCGGCTTCGGTCGGGGTGAACATACCGGTAAGGATACCCCCGAGAATTATCGCCATGGCGATAATTCCAAGCACTGCCCCCTTGAACGACCGCAGGACGTTACGCACGCTGAACCCCTCGCTGCAGACAGGGTAATGGCGTTTTTTGGCGAGAAAATAGCAGATGATCATGAGGCCTACGCCGACGAGCACACCAGGCACGGCCCCGGCAGTATCCTGCGAACGCGCTCCGTTCTTCAGGCCGCGTCCGGACCGGAAGAGGAAGGGTCGCCGGTCAATGCCTCTCGGGCTTTCCCGATCGCATCGCCGCAGGCCGTCGCACGCAAGGACATCCTCCCGGCACACACCCGGCTCATGGAAGAAATGGCCAAGCACTAAACCTATTTAGGAGAAGACCCGGTTCAAAACCGTTTTATTTCACATTGCGGGATTTTTATCAAAATTGTTAACACTAGTATTGCCAATGTCGGAGGCTGTCAAGAGAATTATCAGGATATCGTTTGTATTCTGTTTTTCCGGATCCCCGCCGGGGATTGAGGCGGGAGCGGGTAACCGGTGAGCCTCGGGATACCCGGCGTTGACAGGGGCCCGGAGCGCAAACCGATGACCCCCGTCTCTATTTTGTCTCAACCCAGGCCCATGCCTTTCAGCACCGAAAGCATGATCGCCGCGGCCATGATCGAACCGATCTGGCCGCCCGTGTTGGCGCCCATGGCATGCATGAGGAGCCAGTTGTTGTTGTCGTACCGGCGCCCTTCGGTCTGGACAACCCTGGCTGCCATAGGATACGCGGAAATTCCTGCCGCTCCGACCAGCGGGTTCACTTTTCCTTTGGTGACAAAGCACATCAGTTTTCCGAAGAGAACTCCGGCAACGGTGTCCAGGCAGACCGCCACAAAGCCGAGCCCCAGAACCAGGATGGTCTGCGGCTTGAGAAACGCACCCCCTTCCATCGTGGCGCCGATCGAAAGCCCGAGCAGCAGCGTGACGGCATTCGCGATCTCGTTCTCGGATGCCTTGGTAAGCCGCGCGACAACGCCCGATTCCTTCATGAGGTTGCCGAGCATGAGCATCCCGATGAGAGGCGTCCCCATGGGGGCGATGAGGCAGGTAACGATCGTCACTACAACGGGAAACACGATCTTGAGATTGCGGGAAACGGATTTTACGGGATATTCCATTTGTATTCTTTTTTCCCGGTCCGTCGTGAGCATCTTCATGATCGGAGGTTGAATCAACGGAACCAGGGCCATGTAGGAGTAGGCCGCAACGGAAACAGCGCCAAGAAGATGAGGCGCATACCTTGAAGTGACAAAAATGGATGTCGGGCCGTCGCATGCGCCGATGATTCCAATGGCTACGGAATCGAGCAGGTCAAACCCGAGGCCGAGCGCCAGGAGAAGTGTCAGGAAGATCCCGAACTGCCCCGCGGCGCCTAGGAGAAGAATCTTCGGATTTTCGAGCAGGGGGGTGAAGTCCGTCATGGCGCCGATGCCGACAAAAATGAGACAGGGAAAGACTTCGGTGATGACTCCAAAGTCATAGAACTGTCTTAGAAGTCCCCCTTCCGCCATCATTCCGGAGAGCGGTATGTTTACCAGAATTGCGCCAAAACCGATCGGCACCAGCAGGATAGGCTCATACCCTTTCTGTATCCCGAGATAAAGCAGCAGGCAACCGGCGAAGATCATGACGCAGTTCGCCGGGGTGAGCGCACATAATCCCATGGCCAGTCCGCTGAGACCGGATTGAATCAGGGTCGGCATTTCGCGCCCTCCTTGCCCTTTAATTCCTCCCTTTCAGTGCAGGGAAAAAGCCTTTTCATTAATAACGCGATATACACGATGACATACAGACCGATCAGTGTCCCTCCCATGCCAACCAGCGCAATCACCAACCCGCAAGCAAACCTATCCATAGGAACCACCCTCCCGGATGTAGAGGCCCTCGTCGATTTTCATTCAATACAATACACCAATCATTCAGGTCGAACGTTTAACGGACCTTTTGCACGATAACGTTTGCCCCCTGCCCGGGCAAGGCGGAAATGACGAAAAAACAATGCTTTCAAGACTATTTTCCAGTGAATTTGGGCGGTCGCTTTTCCAGGAAAGCGGACACTCCTTCAATTTTGTCCTGCGTCCCGCAAGAGAGCGCATGC
Source organism: uncultured Syntrophobacter sp. (assembly GCA_963666995.1). Lineage (GTDB taxonomy): Bacteria > Desulfobacterota > Syntrophobacteria > Syntrophobacterales > Syntrophobacteraceae > Syntrophobacter. The sequence goes on from OY762941.1 coordinate 141,481, forward strand.
AGATAGGATTCATGAGCGAGACCGGCGGCAAGCGAACCTTCACTGTATCGGAAGACAGCCTCCTTGGCATACTGGATGGCCATCCCGGGGTTCCCGGCAATGATCCCGGCCAGCTTTCTCGCTTCGTCCGCCAGCTTTTCCGGCGGCACCACACGGTTGACAAGACCCATGGACAAGGCCTGCTCCGCGGAAACCGGCTCTCCCGTAAGGATCATCTCCATTGCCCGCCCCATCCCCACAAGGCGCGGAAGCCGCTGAGTCCCTCCGGCTCCAGGGATGATGCCAAGCTTCACTTCGGGCTGGCCCAGCCGGGCGGCCGAGGAAGCAATCCGCATCGTGCAGGCCATGGCCAGTTCGAGGCCGGTTCCCAGCGCCCAGCCGTTGATCGACGCAATCGACGGGATTTCCAGCATCTCGATTCGTGTGTAGACCTCCTGGCGCCTTCGGGTTTCAGTTCTGCCGCGCAGGGTGTCGCGCATGGCCAGTTCCCCGATGTCAGCGCCTGCAACGAAGGCCTTGTCTCCCGCCCCCGTGAGGATGAGAACACGGGTATGTCCGTTTTGCTCCAGTTCGGCCAGTGCGCCGTCAATCTCTTCCACCACGGCATTGTTCACCGCATTGCGTTTCTCCGGCCGGTTGACGGTCAGGACGGCAATGGCGCCGTCGTGCTCGAGTTTGATGTATTCAAACATCACTTGCCCTCTCCGTAAGTGTAGAAGCCTTTGCCCACCTTCTTGCCCAGCCGGCCCTCCGCAATCATCCGATCCAGAAGGTCCGGGTGTTTGTAGCGGGGATCGTTCAGAAACCTCCTCAAAGTCTGCATTTTGGCGCGATGCACATCCAGGCCGATGAGATCGATCAGCTCCAGCGGACCCATCGGATGGTTGGCTCCAAGCTTCATGGCCTTATCGATGTCCTGAGGCTCGGCCACGCCGGAGGCGACCAGCCAGGTGGCTTCGTTCAGCAACTGCCCCAATACCCGGCTGACAATACCCGCGGGGGCTTCGTTCCTGCAAACCACCGGGTCCTTGCCCAGTTGTCTGGCGAATTCGGCTGCGGTTTGAAGGGTTTCCGCGGAAGTTTTCTTTCCCGGCATGATTTCCACCAGTTTCATGATGACGGGCGGATTGAAGAAATGCATCTGGACCACTTTATCCGGTCGTTTGGTCGCCTCCGCCATGGCGCTGATGGACAGGGAAGTGGTGTTTGTCGCCAGGATGACCTCCGGCCGGGCAAGGCTGTCCAGTTCGGCAAAGACCTTCCTCTTGATCTCGATGTCTTCGATCACGCTTTCGATAACCAGATCGGATTCCCCGGCCGGGCTCAGATCTCCCGCTGTCGAAATCCGCTGAAGGATCGTGTTCTTGTCGGCTTCCGCGAGCTTGCCCTGTTCCACCCTCTTCTGAAGACCTTTGTCAATGCGGGACTTAGCCTTCTCCGAAAGGTCCAGGCTGATGTCGGCAATCACCGCTTCGAATCCTTGCTGGGCGCACAGTTGAGCGATCCCTGCTCCCATGTTTCCAGCTCCGACCACCAGAATTCTTTTGTTGGACATGTTCCGTTCCTCCGTCCTTCCCAGGAATTAGTTCAGCCGTTCTACCACCGCGGCCACGCCATTACCACCACCAATGCAAAGACTCACCGCCCCGAAGGTAGCTCCACGCTGCCGCATGGAGTAGAGCAGAGTGGTGAGCAGCTTGGTGCCGGTGGCGGCCACGGGATGGCCGAGAGCGATGGCCCCGCCGTGAATATTGACCTTCGAACGGTCGAGCCGGAGCTCTTGCTCGCAGGCAAGGTACTGCGCCGCGAATGCCTCATTGAGTTCGATGAGTTCGATATCGCCAAGGGCAAGGCCGGCCTTTTTGAGCGCCGCGGGAATGGCCTTCACCGGAGAGAGGCCGAAACGTTTGGGATCGATTCCCACAAACGCATAGCCCCGCAGCAGGGCAAGGGGTTTGAGCCCCAGGGATGCGGCCCTGCCGCGCTCCATAAGGACCGCCGCAGAAGCCCCGTCGCACAGAGCACAGGCGTTGCCGGCAGTCACGGTGCCATCCTTCTTGAAAACCGGCGGCAGTTTGCCCAGGGACTCAGCGGTCACGCCTGCCCGGTAGATTTCTTCGTCAACTACGGTGGTGACCTGGCCTTTTCTGCCTTTGATTTCAACCGGAACGACTTCGTCCCGGAACTTCCCTTCCCTTGCGGCCGCTTCGGCTTTGTTGTGCGATTCGGCGGCAAAGGCATCCTGCTCCTGCCTCGAAATGCCCTTTTCCTCGGCGAGCCATTCAGTGATCTCACCCATGAGGCCGCCGCCCAACGGGCAGCGGAATCCATCTTTGTGCATCAAATCGACAATCTCGGCGTTGCCCATGCGGTAGCCCCATCGAGCGCGCGGCAACGCGTATGGGATCTGACTCGTGTTTTCAGTCCCTCCGACCAACACGGTATCGACATCCTCGGCCTTGATTGCTTGAGCGCCGAGGATCAAAGCCTGAAGGCTCGATCCGCAGCGGACGTTGACCGACACAGCCGGCGCCTCTACCGGAACGCCGCCCATAACGGAACTCAGCCGGGCGGCATTCGGCCCCACTCCGGCCTGCCAGGCGTTTCCGAATATCGTCTGCTCAACCATATCCGCCGAAATCCCGGAACGCCTGATTGATTCCCGGACGACCGCCGCTCCAAGTTCCGGAGCGCTCAGATTTTGAAAAGAACCACCGAACTGCCCGCCGGCCGTCCGGGCCGCTCCCAGTATCACTACCTCTCTCATGGACTACTCCTTGCGATCCCACGGTTGGACTTCGCCAAACCCGATCGATCCATTCCAATGTTCGTCGTTTAACTCATGTTCACAGTTCTTCCCGCGTACGGTTTGAAACACACCTCGGCCTGAACGGGAGGCCAAAGCAGGTTCGGGCCGGGTGGTGCAATCCATAAAGGGAGAGTCCGGCGGATGACCCGAATTGGAAGACCTCCCCCTCCCGCTATTCCCTGTCGAGGCGGACAGTCACCCCGTAAAATTTCCCGGCCGCTGCATTTGCTTTATTAGCGGTCTTTATCGCTGCCCGCCTGGATACTAAGCCATTTTGCCTTCATGATTGTTAACAACATTATTAACGAGATTGTAGAATCCATGTCAAGGTTTTTTTCGGTTTCGAACCTGGGAAGGGGTAAAGAACAGGCGGAACCTCTAAAAAAACGCCAAGGCTGCGGGGCTTGAGTTTCTTGAAAGTCCACCATACCCGGCCTGCCTGGACGGAAGTTGATCGGCAGCAAATATTGATCCTGTAGTTGCAATAACGATAAGAATTGCATCAACCCGTTTCGATACTTCCGGACGCACATTTGAGACTGGAGTTCGAGTAACACGGCTCCATCGTCAAATCAGCGCCCTTGCCCCCCGCCCCTCCCGCCTGCCTGGACCGGAGAGAGGGGCGGTTCGTTTCTTCCCGAACGGGGAGCACCCATTGCCGGACCGCTCCGGAGATGTTTATCCGGGCTTCGATCCCCTTAAGATACACGACACTGCTGTCAGGCTATGGTCGGCCGGGTACGACACCTAGAAACCGCTGATGTTCAGCTTCGACGCTTGAGGTTGCATAGCCCGGATTTTCTCCACGAGGCCCTTCTCCCACATTGTTCCCTCGAATTCCTTGTAGAGATCCTTAGATGCTTCGCGGAAGGCTTCCCGATCGGGAATCGTCACTTTCACGCCCGCTCTGAGCATCGTGTTGACGCAGTCCAGCCATTGTTCTTCGCTCGCAGCGGTCAAGGCGTCTCCCGCGCGCTTGGCCTCCTCCTTGAGAACCGTATGGTATTTTTCGGGAATCTTGGTCCAGGTTTTCTCGGACATCAACCATGCAAAGGCGCAGTAGACATGGTTGGTGATCGCGTAATACCCGGCGGCTTCGTAGAATTTCGGAGGGCAGGTCAAGTCCGGCCCGTTGTCCTGGCCGTCCACGATTCCCTGTTTCATCGCCATGTAGAGTTCCGACCAGTTCACGGGAACCGGCTTAAACCCCCATGTTTCGAAAAGCCGGATGCACACGGGTATCGGCATCACACGTATCTTGATGCCTTTGCAGTCCTCCGGGCTAAAGATCGGGCCTTTGGTCGTGTTGACGCACCGGCCCTGTTTATAGCCTGCCACTGCCAGAGTGCGGATACCCTTGTCCTGGCGGAGCCTTTCATACATCGGAGCGAATATTTCAGAATTGTAGATCCTGTCGGCTTCAGCCAGACTGCTGAAGAGATAAGGCAGTTGGCCGATGAAAAATTCCTCGTGTCCCTTCATCTCGCCCGCCATGGAAGCGTCGAGCACGGTCATGTCCAGGGACCCCATCGTCATTCCCTGGTAAGTTGCGGTAACACCGCCGAGTTGCGAAGACGGAAAGACCTGTACGACAATTTCACCGTTGGTCCGTTTTTCCACCCCTTTGGCAAATTGATTCGCGGCGATGTCCGCCGGTGAGCCGGGGGGAAAGACGAGGTTGAGTTTCAATGTGGTGGCGGCCCCTGCATTGAGGGGACATAAAAGCAGGAAAGAGACCACCAGGATAAGTGCCGATACGGAACAGCTTCTCAGTGACACACCCATTCCAACCTCCTTCTTTGTAGTTATTCAATATCTCCTCTGATCTTCGCCCTATTTCAACTGCCGACGGGTTCACCGCATGAGGGAGTTCGGCAGGAAAGTCACTAATGGAGGCACTACACTGCAGAGAATGAGAACAACCAAAAGCGTAAGGAAAAACGGCCAGATAATCCGGACAATGCCCTCCGTCGGCCGTTTTGCGATCGCAGCGGTAATGAACAGGTTGAGTCCGACGGTCGGCGTCAGCAGTCCCAACATGAGGTTGAATACGATGATGACGCCGAAATGGGTGATATCGATGCCCACCGATTTTACAAGCGGCATCAGGATCGGCACAAAGATGACAATCGCGGGAAGGGGTTCGAACACGCAGCCGATGAGGAGAAAAACAAGATTGATCATCAGCAGGATCAGCACCGGGTTCTGTGAGATCGGGGCGAGGATCGAAACCAGCTTGGCGCCGATCTGGCATGTGGTCATCAGCCAGGCGAACGAACTGGCGGTCGCCAGCGTGATCAGGACTGTGGCGGACATGACCGCCGTCTCGGAGACGATCCGCGGCAGATCGCCGAACTTGAGTTCCTTGAAAATGAACAGTCCGACAATTGCCGAGTAGGCGGCGGCGATGCCTGCGACTTCTGTAACCGTTGCAATTCCGAAAACCACGCTCACCAGGACGAAAAGCGGCATGGAGAGTGCGAAAAATGCATCCTTGGTCGCCCTCAGCGTCTCTTTCAGGGTGGCTCGGGGAAGCTTGCGATAGTTGTGGCGCCTCGCAATGTAGTAGCAGGTCGCCATCAGGGCCAGCCCCATGAGAATCCCCGGAATGGTTCCACCCAGAAAGAGTCTCCCGATGGATGCTTCGGCGCTGACGGCAAAAACGATCATGGGAATGCTGGGCGGGATGATGGGGCCTATCGTGGCTGCGCTCGCAATCAGCGCGGCGGCATAGTCGACGTCGTAACCATCTTCTTTCATTGCCGGAATCAGAACGGCGGCGGTGGAGCTTGCATCGGCAACGGCAGACCCGGAAACGCCCGCCATGATCATATTCACCACAACGGCCACCATGGACAGACCGCCTCGAATGTGCCCTACGAGGGTCCTCGAGAAGGTGACGAGGCGTATTGTCATCCCCCCGGTGTTCATCAGTTCCCCTGCCAGAATGAAGAGGGGGATTGCCGCCAGTTCGAGCGCCTCGACGCCGAACAGCATGGTCTGGGGAATGATGACGAAGGTATCCGCACCCAGGTTGAGGATCAAGACCATGGTAATGACGGCTGCGGCCATGCACACGAATATTTCCTGGCCCAGAAAGACAAGCGCAAAGAAAACCAGCAGACCGAGACAGATCTCAAACATCCGCCCCTCCTTTCCTCAGCCTTTTGATGGATGCTGAAATCCGGAGCAGAACCTGGAAAGTCATGAGCCCCACACAGACGGGCAGTGCGAGAAAGGTGTAGCCCTTGGAGAAAGGTATTCCTCCGTAATTGAGGTCCATCCCCGTTTCTATGATTTGTTTGCTGTAGATGAGGATTATGATGAAAATGAGAAGCGTAAGGATATTGACCAGCAGACTGTTCCATTCGCGCAGCGTCGGCTGGATTTTATTTACAAAAAAAGTGATCCGCAGATGGGAGGCTCTTTCCATGGCGACCACACTGCCCAGAAAGATGAGCCATGTGTCCAGCATAATCAGGACACCGGGTATCCACGGATGGGCCATCGAAAGCCCGGGTATATAACGAAAAATCACCTCAACGACCATAACCACACACAGCAGGAACATGGCCAGTCCGCCAAGGTAGTAGCAGACTTTGGAAATAACTCCGGATATGCGCTCCATTGTAATCCCCCAGTGATCTTTGATGCCTGCAATCCCCTCAAACCCCCTGTTTGCCCACACCGGATCCCGGCCCTTCACCTCCTCGTCCGCCCAAATATCCGGTCACCCCAAGTTCCCGCGCTCCGGCGCCAATGCCGCGCTTTCACTCAACCCTTTCAGATCCCGCGCCCAGTCAGGGCGACACCGCATATTCCCTGAGCACATCCCGGTCTATTTCCGAGCCTATTCCTGCCCCCCGAGGCACAACCAGCGCCCCGGCCTTCGTCTCCAGCGGCGTAGTAAACGGGCTGGCTTCGAAGTCCGCATAGAGGATTTCAATCTCTGTCGCGTGAGTTGTCGAGGCAATGAGGTGTGCAGTCGCCGGCAAACCGGGACCGGTGTAAAAAGAGTGAGGAGCGATGGCGGTATTGTATGTCTCGGCAAGAGCGGCCACCCTGCGCCATTCGCTGACGCCGCCGACCTTCACCACGCTTGGTTGTACGTAGGTGCCCGCACCCGCTTCGAGGATCTCTTTGAATTGATAAACCGTGCAGGCCGTCTCTCCAAGAGCAATTGCCACACCGCTTCGCTTTTGCAGATCCGCCAGCCCGCGATAATCCTCAGGCGGCCAGATGGGCTCTTCCAGCCAGTCGACGGCGTAGGTCTTCATGCGCATCGCGTTGTGGAAAGCATCCTCGCGAGACCACGCGCAGTTGACGTCAACCATCACCCGGACGTCATCCCCGACAGCCTCGCGAACCGCTCTGAGGCTCCCGGTATCGGACTGATGGAGCTTGATGGCCGTGTAACCCGACCTTACGGCACTGAGGGCCACGTCTTTAAGCTGTTGCGGGTCGGCATAACGAAGCAGGCTTGCATAAGCAGGGATCGGCTCCGTGATCTCCCCTCCAAGGAGCCTGTACAGCGGAAACCCCGATACCTTGCCTGCGATATCCCATAGGGCGATATCGATCCCACTGATCGCAAAAGTTGTAACACCATAGCGGCCGAAGCAGTATGTCGAGCGGTACATACAATCTAGCAGGCTCCCGATCCGGGCCGGATCGAGACCCACCAGGAGCGGTTTCAGGCAATGGTTGACAACGGATGCCGCCGCGTGGGGAATTCCAAACCCGAAAGATTCCCCATACCCGGTGACACCCTCGTCGGTGTGGACGGACACGATGACCTGATTGAGACATCCCCAGCTCCAAGCCGCGGGGATTCGAGCCTGACTCAATGGGATGGCGAGGACTTGCGCTCGGACGTCAGTGATCTTCATCGCTGCCTTTCCTGAGTGGAGTCGCCTGATTGCTCCCGCCGGTCATTCGGCGCTTTGCACTTTTTTCCCTGCTTTGTATGTTTCAGAAACGCGAAACGGAAGAATTTGTATGCTCTCCCACACCCTGTTGGCGCAGTACGGTTCGCGCGCCAGCCATTCGTCCAGTTCTGCGGGAGACTCGAATTCGACGACCCTGGCGCTGCCGATCATTTTCCCCGTTTCATCCAGAATGGCGCCGCCGATTATCGCTTTGCCCTCAGCGTGCATGCTCCGGCCCAGCTTCAGATGCTGTTCGCGCACGGCCGCCCGGCGCTCGGCGGCATTTGGGTCCCTGTAATCGTAGGCGATGACGAGGTACTGCACGATGCCTTCTCCTTTCCGGCCTGACGGGAAGCCCGGGCGTCTACACCCTGATGGCAAATTCCTTCAGCACTTCCGGTCTCACGGACAGCCCGTGGCCCGGACGTTCCGGGGCTTGAACGACCCCGTTTCGAAGCAGAACCGGTTCCACCCAGAGATCATCAAGGAAATCGACGTATTCCAGTTGGTGTCCGTTCGGAATCGCGGCAACCACATGGACCATGAGTTCATGGAAGAGGTGCGGGGCAATGGTCATGCCCCATGTTTCGGCAATAGCGGCGACTTTGAGCATATCCGTCAGGCCGCCGCGCATGACATCCGGCTGCAGAATGGGGATTTTCGGGTTTTCCAGAAAAGGACGCAGATCGTAGCGTCCGAAGTGGTTTTCGCCTCCGACTATCCGGATGTTGAGTTTGTCGGCGATCTGGAAATAGCCATGATAATCATCGGGCAAAACCGGCTCCTCCAGCCAGTAAACATCGTACTGTTCGACCTTTTTGCCGAAGGAGATTGCCTGATCGGCGCTCCATGCCATATTTGCGTCGATCATGATGTCGATTTTCGGCCCCAGGGCCTCGCGCATCCTTCGCACATGTTCCACATCGGTGAGTTCGTCATACAGATGGCCGCACTGCATCTTGATGGCTTTGAACCCTGCGGCCACGTAGGATTGGGCTTTTTCGATCATCCCGTCTCCGCCCAGGCCCCGCCAACATCCGCTGCCATAGGCGGCGCATTCCGTCTTGAACCCGCCCCAAAGGCGGTGAAGCGGGAGCCCCGCGGATTTGCCAAGCGCGTCCCAGAGGGCGATATCCACCACCGACATGGCAAGCATGGTGATTCCCATGCGGCCGATTTCCAGGCTGGAACGCCACAGGTCCCTCCAAATCCCTTCGATCTGAGTGGCGTTTCTGCCGAGAAGACGAGGCACGAAAAGCTCCCGCAGGCATACGGCCGTAGTCTCCAGCCCGCCATTGAGGGGCATGATGTAACCCAATCCGACAACTCCCGAGGCGGTCTCCACTTCGGCCAGCAGGATTTCTCGCGGCTTGGGCTCGAGACTCCAGCGAGGAGGGTCCGTCCATGGAATTCTCAACAGCGTGGTGCGTACATTTTTGATAATCATGGCCTCTCTCCCGGCATGAGATTCATGTGCATTGCCTCTCCCGGTCAACACGCGGGATCTCAGGGCGGCGGCAGCCCCAACCCGAAGACGGCCCGACAAGAGGATTCCCGCAATCGGGAAGGAAAATCCGATCGAGCGTATCCAGCCGGATGTCCCTATTCAGCCACACCCCGCAGTCGTGCCGGCCCGGGTTGTTGTTCCCTCCCGGGCATTTTTCACAAAAGAGTCCCCGCGTCGACGGCCCTTGCATTTTTCTCAGCAATCGCAGGTTTCTGGAACGTCGTTATACATTTTTTGAACGCCTCCACCGGAAACAGACCCGAGCGCTGCAACAGGCTCGCCAATGCAACCGTTGCAACCGCCAGCCGATCTATGGCCATGCCGGCCCTGTGGAATCCAAGCCTTATGACCGTTGCCTTTGTTTTAGGCAGGGCAATGCCGTCATCTGCCAGGACAATACTGGTTTGCGGGAGGGCCTGGATCCTCTGCTTCGCTCTGGCCGCGCCCTCATCGGAAATGACTACAAAGTAGTCGGGCGATTCGATGGCCGTGTACTCGATCTTTTCCGGGGACAGAATGATCTCCGCTATGGAATGCCCCGTCATGACCGTGATGGGATAATCGTCCTTCTGAGTGGCTTCAAGCCCACAGAACAAGGCGGCCTTCGCGAAAAGGGTTGCCGTCGATTTGATCTTCTGACCGGCCGCCCCCGCGATTACAATTCCGGTTTGTTTTCCGACCGAATGAGAAAATTCCTTCTCGATTACCGGCCTGATCTTTGTATGGGCCAGGCCTTTTTCATGGATGGCCCTGCTCCGGGCGCTGTATTCCGGCCTTGGATTGTCGGCCAGGAGTCCGGTCTTCAGACCAAACCGGCCCGGAAGTTCGAGCAGATCGGTTTTCTTGAACTGATTGCGGGGCGAATAGTAGGCGATGCAAAGCTCCCAGATGTCGAGCATCGCAAAGCCGGGTTGTTCGATAGCCTGGGCCATGATATCCGGCAGATCCCCGTCAAAAGAGGTGGTCCTGTAGAGCCAGGAGCCGCCCGCCGCCGCCACCGTGCCGCACAGATCCAACGGCCCCTCGATGTTGCCCCAGGGGGTTGTCGAGGTTATGCCCGCGGTGGGAGTGGTCACCGAGTGCTGGCCTCCGGTCATGCCGTAATTGAAATTGTTGGCCACAATCAGGGTGATTCCGATGTTCCGCCGGGCCGCATTCAATAAGTGGGTTCCCCCGATCCCGCATCCTCCGTCACCCTGGATGACGATTACGGTCAACTCCGGACGAGCGAGTTTCAGACCGCATCCGTACGTCACCGCCCGGCCGTGCAGTCCGTGAAAGGCATTTGTGTTGAAATAGATGTCGGCAAGTCCGATACATCCGATATCCGTCACGATCACGATATCCCTGGGGTCCTTCCGCAGTTTGACCAAAGCCCGGTCCAAAGACTTGAGGATGGAGTGGTGCCCGCATCCCGGGCAAAAGGGCAAACGCTGTTCCGCCGTCATGAAGGTGTCGAGCAAACGGTGAGTCATGCGACACCTCCTCTTTCCAGAATCATCCCGGGCGAGATCAATGTCGTATCCATCTTGTTCACCCCTACCACTTCGGACTGTCCGCATGCCAGTCTTTGGATCTCCAGGATGTACTGTCCCATATTCATCTCAGGAACGATGACCCGTTTCACATTTTTCAGCGCCGATCTGATCGCCTTTTCGGGAACGGGGAAGAGAGTCTGAAGAACGAGCGAGGAGATTTTGACTCCTCTTGAGCGCGCCTCCTTTACCGCGACACTGGCGGAGCGGGAAGTAATCCCATAGCTGACGATCAGGACCTCGGCGCCTTCCTGGAGGTCCTCCTTGTAGAGTGCGAGGTCATCCGCGGCCGAATCGATCTTGGCCTTCAAATGATCGATCATCTCCTGGATAACCGCCGGGTTGGATGTCATATTGGCAAATTTGTCGTGAGTGGATGTGGTGAACCGTGCGATGTAGCTCCCGCCGAATTCGGAAAAAGGAGGAACATCGGAAGGATTTTTAAAAAGGTGGGGTGCATATTCCTTCACGCCCTTGGCTCTGTTGCGTTCGACAAGGGGAGGAAGTTCTATCGCATCCAGGTCGACCGATTCGCTGGTGACTGCGACTTCTTTGCTCGTCAACAGAAACACCGGCGTCCGATATTGTTCGGCAAGGTTGAACGCCTTGTAAGTCAGTTCATAAGCCTCCTCGACAGAGGCCGGACTCAGAGCGATAACGGGCAGGCCGCCCGAGGTTACCCAGCGAACGAACTGGATATCGCCCTCAGCCCCCTTTGTGGCAGATCCCGTGGCCGGTCCCTGGCGTTGCACGTGCACGATCACAATGGGCGTCTCACCCATTATCGCCAGCCCGATATTTTCACTGTAGAGGCTGATACCCGGTCCGCTGGTAGCCGTCATGACCTTGCGGCCGGCCATTGACGCCGCAATGCAAAAACCGATGGATGCAATTTCATCTTCTCCCTGGATCGCCGTCCCACCGTTTTCGGGAACCCATTCCAGCATAAAATGCAGTATGGCGCTCGAAGGCGTGATCGGGTAACCGGCAAAGAAATTGCATCCGGCTTTGATTGCCGCGCGGGCTATGCTTTCATTGCCCTCCAAAAACTCTCTTCCCATGACTTTTGGCTCCTCGAGAACTCGATTTTCGCTGCGATGCATCGGGAACACGATCGACTGTCGGTAAGGTCAGAGTCTCCGAATATTCACCTCTCTTCTTCACGGGAATTGGCGCCTTCCCCTCTGCGACGCAAACCTCCGGAACATGAGGCACGGCATCCGCCGGTAAATCCGCCGCGAGAGGGGGCGGCATCTTCCCGGCCATGAGAACACGAGTGTTCAACCTTGCCGGACACGACAGGGACGGCTGGAAGTCTTCCCTTTATCGTGAGCCTTGCCCACTCGATTCAGTTGTCATGCATTCCGCCGCCATCAGGCGTCGGCACCTCTTCGGAAGTCTCAGCCTGCATGCCGACAATCGCCTCGATGTAGTCCTGAAACTCCGGGTTCGACTGATAGAGAGCCGCGGTCATTTTTCTGAACGGCGCCGTATCGGTTTCAATAAAACGGGCCCCCTCGGCCACCATTCGCTGCTTATCCTGACTGGATTTGGCCAGCGAAGCCGTGGAGAAGTCCTCTCCCGCCTCTTTGGCCGCAACCAGAAGAACCTGCTGGATGTCGGAACGAAGCGCACTGAATGCCTTTTCGGAAATAAGAATGCATAGTCTGGGGAAAAGGTGCCGCGTATTGGTGACGTAATGCGCCCGGCAGTGAAAACCCTCCTGCTGGGCGATGTCGCGTGGAACATCGATTGCCTGTATCTCATTGTTTTCGAGACCTTCGAGTATCCGGTCCCAGGGCATTTCGACGGGCGAGGCCCCAATGGCCCCCCAGATCTGGTGGTAGGTCGGTATCGCCGGGACTCTCAGCCGAAGGCCGACGAAATCCTCCACCTCGAAACAGGGACGCAGCGCCAGGATCAGCCGTGAGGCCCCAATCCAGTTGTCGGCCAGGACCCGTATGTTCTCCTTGAGCAGCTTAACCCGAAGGGACTCGGCAATCTCGCTTCCAGCGAATGCATGAACATGGGCGATGTTCTGAAACAGGAAAGGCAGGTTCGTTACTCCCCAGGACGGTTCCAGTTGTTCGAGCCAGTCGGTCCCGGCGCTGAACATGTCCTGATTGCCGCCGGCGACTTGCTTCAATTGGCGGGAAGCCGAACCGAGGACGGAATTGCGAGTGATCCGGATATGGACCTGGTTACGTGTCATTTCCGCCACTCTCCGGGTGAAGCCTTGGAGGGCCTCCATTTGGAGGTGGCTGGCACACTGCAGGCCGCCCAGTTGCAGGGTGATTCTTTCGGCCTTGTCGGTTCCTTCGAGTTCACGGACGAAAGTCCCGAGGCCCTGCCGGCGATAAACCAGGCCTTCCTGGACAAGCAGCCGGAATACCTGTTGAATGGTAAATCGACTCACGCCGTATTTCTGACCTATGTCCTTTTCCGATGGGAGGGATTCGCCCGGAAGCATTTTGCCCGAGACAATGAGGTCCCTGAGTTCGTAGTGAATCTGTCGATAAAGGGGCGCCGCTTCAATGGGGATGCTTTTTTCCATTCTCATCCTCTCTTTCAATTGATAGCTTGTCCGTACTAGCTGTCATTTAACACTCAGCCCAATTTGCTTGTCAAGCATTAATCGGGGGCGGCAAACAAAAAAGGGAGCATGCTCCCTCAAACAAGTATCAAAAACAATAATTTTTACAGAGCGATAGGGCCCGTCAACCGGCCTGACGGCCGTCGATCATCTTTTTCAGCGCCTCCATGCACAAAGGCGGGCTGGAAAGCACGGGACGGCCGAGTTCCTGCTGCAGGCTCCCGGCCAGATGCGCCATGGAAGCCTGGGCCAGAACCACCACGTCATTCCGTGCCGCCAAGTCGGCACAAACCTTCCGGATGATTCTATCGTGTTCGGCCACATCCCCGGCCAATCTTGCCTCGAAGGCCTCGACCTCGAGTCGGGCGTCCACCTCTACGGACTTCCCCTGGCGGTCGGCTTCGTTCTTAATCAGGTTGGTGCTTGGTTCAAGGGTCGTCCTGGCCGTCGTCAGGACGCCGATTTTCGACCCAAGCTGCACGGCGCGCTCACCCATGGGCTCATCCACCTTCATGATGCGGACATCGCATAACGGCCGCACAAAATCCACTGCGGGAGATGTCGAGGAACAGGTAAAGACGATCAGTTCCGCCCCCGCTCTGCCCGCAAGCACCGCCTGTTGAAGGATACGCCGCAATACGCCGGGCGCCGACACCCCGTCACGGAACACCTCCCTCAGAATGCCGTCATCCACCACGTGGAAGCATGCAACCCCGGGCAGATTCTCTGCGGCCAACCTGGAGAACGACTCCACAAGGAAAGGCACGGTGTGCAAAAATGCGATGGTGCGGATCATTTCGCAGCTCCGACTCTGGGCGTCCTGCGAAGCAGTTCGCCGTAACCTTCGATAACATCGTTGATCCCGAGCAGTCTCATCAGGTGCCAGGCAGTCGCCTGATTCGAAGTGACCACGGGCTTCCCCGAATCCCGCTCGATTTCCTCGATGACGTCACTGCAACGGAAATTCGTGCACGTGATGAATATGCCGTCACATTCGGGCACCACCGCTTCCATGGCAGCCCGATACGCCTGGGAAGGCTTGGTCGCCCCGATGTCGTACAAGTCCTCGATGCCGAGTCCCACCACCTTCAGCACGTCAAAGCCCGATTCCTCGTAGAAGATCTTGAATTTATCATCGATCTCCTTAATGTACGGACCGGCCAGAACGATCTTCTTGAATCCCATGAAGCGCATGGCTTCTTCGGCGGCGGTCGCGGTGGTGGTGCATGGAATACCCCGGCTGTTTTCCTGCATCATCTCGATTTCTTTTTTGTCCCAGCCGGGTCCGCCAACCAGCGAGCCTGCGGTGCAGGCAAAGGCGATGGCGCTCCTGTTGCCGAGCACCGGGGAAACCATGCCCTCTGCGATGACCCCCGCAGCGGCGCCCAGCGGCCGGCTGAGCTTGGAGCATTCCTGGATATTGACGCACGGTTCCATGTGGATGCGTGTCTCGCGCATCTGGACATAACTCGGCAGCATACGGCAGATTTCAGGGGTCGGGTTCAGGTTGGGGCCAACGACAATCAATCCGACCTTGGCCCGATAACCGTAGGGTACATCAAAGTTCTGCTGTCCTTGCATCATGTTAGGCAATCTCCTTTTTGCTTGTCGGTAACCAAACCGTCGCGGCGTCCGCACGGCAACTTCGGCGAAGAATACCGCGACAAGAACCGCCCAGGTCGGGAGGAGCGGGAAAGGGCCAATGGGTCTCGCGGCCTTTTCCACCCTGCATCCTGCTATGGGCGCAACAATGAACAGTCTCACTGCATCATGGTCGAGACGACACTCCGGATTCTCATCGAGCGCGTTTTGTTCGGTTTAACGGTCCCCGGAATGCTCCTGCGGGTTTTCCACAACGGCCGCAGGCAGGCTGATGTCCAGCATGACTTCGTCTTCCGGGCCGGGCAGGAGGTACCCTCGAACCTGCCAACTGAAGGGGATCAAAAACTCGACAGTGCCGTTTCGGAAAGAGAAAGGCCGGTCATGCCCCGGGATGATGACCCGGGATCTTTCCAGGACATGCCGGATACTCCGCCCGGCGGCGGAAGGTTCGCCCCTCACCGCATCCCATGCGTTCTTGACCACATCTCCGCAAACCGCAACCGTCGCCGAACGCTCCCGCCGGTACATGACCAGGCCGCCGGGCGTGTGCCCCGGCAGCACTTCGATCTCCGTACGATCGTCGATACGCAGCGGCCCCTCGATGAGGCGAACCTCGTGCCGATCGAGGATATTCTCCCAGTTCTCCGGCACGGCGGCATCATCGGCCTCCCCGGCCGAAACCCTGCGCGCGTATTCCACCTCTGCTTTCGCCACTTTTAGCGAAGCGTTTTTGAAAAGAGAGATGTTCAGGATGTGGTCGAAATGAAGATGAGAAACAATGACGAGTTTGATATCCGAAGGGCTCAGAGGAATTTGCCTCAGGACTTCAATCAACAGGGACCTGTCGCTGAAATGCCCGGTATCGAAAATCCCCTACCCCCCATCGATAGGGAATAAGACGATAGAACAGTAGCCGAGCCAGCCACGACTGGTTCTGCAGGGAACACCGTGCAGGAGAATCCGCAGATTTCCCGGAAGTTCGTGCCTTAAAGGTTCGACTTTCCCCGCCATCCACCAAACCTCGGGGTTCCACGTGCGAATGCTGTTTGGGAATTCTTACCGCGTCCGACTCTTCCGGACACCCCCCAGCCAAATTTGGACTTTAACCCTGCAGAACGGCAGCCGTCCGGGCGGAAAGAGCCGGATGACCTTACGAATCCAAACCGACCGCCGCATCGAAGCCTTCTTTGACGGCTTCATAAATGGAGCGGGGCTGCAAGGCGTCTCCAATGACGACCGGCTGCGGTTTCAGGCCGGGCTCCCGCGCGAGCGAAGCCTCACTTCTATAGCCGACCGCCATAACAATGGAATCGAACGGACCAAGCGTCACGGGACCGGTCGTGGTTTCCGCGTAAGCGAGGCCCCCATCGACTGACTGGAGCCTGGTATTGGGCATTACCGTCACTTTTGACTTCTGAAGCCTCTCCAGGGTCAAATAAAGACGCGTTGCATGAAGCCCTTTCCCCAAATGTTCGGTCATTTCGATTACCGTGGCTTCGCCACCCGAGTCCGCCCGCTCCTCCTCCGACAACGAGGTATTTGCAGCCCTTAACGACCCGTTCGGAGCGCAATAGATCTTCGCACAACACCACCCTCTCATTGTTTGCCAGACCATCGGCCCTGATTGACAGGGAAGTGCTCCCCGTGGCGACGATCACCCGATCGGGAGCGAGCGACAGGATGTCGGCCACTCTTGCCGCGGACCCCGTTTTTATCTCAACCCCGTTCGCCACGGCCTGCCCGCCAAGGTAGTCGATCAGTTCCTGGATCGCTTCCTTGTGAGGCGGAACCTTTGCGGCGTTCAGCATTCCGCCGGGCACATTTTCCTTTTCCAGGACCTGCACCCGGGCGCCCCGCTCCGCGGCAGTTGCGGCAGCGCTGAGGCCTGCCGGTCCGCCGCCCACCACCACGACTTTCAGTTTCTTTGCAAGGGGCCTTAGCTGCAGGAGATCCCTGCCTACAAGAGGATTGACTGCGCATTGAACATTCTCGCCCCGGTGGAGGCAGACAAGGCAATAATTGCAGGCAAGACAGGGTCTTATCTCTTTATCTCTCCCCTCCATGACTTTGGCCGCGTATTCGGGATCCGCGATGAGAGCCCTCCCGGCGGCGGCGATGTCCGCATAGCCTTCTTCAACGGCTTTCCTGAATACTTCCGGCCGGTCCAGTCTGCCGACACCGATCACCGGTATGGAAACGATCCGTTTGAGAGCTTGAGCGAGGTGAAGCAAAGAGCCGCGAGGGACTTCCATCGGAGGGCTCATACGGTACTGCGTCTTGCCGATTCCACCGGAGGCGCTGATGTAGTCGATCCCCAGATCCTGGAGCCGGCCCCCGATCTCAAGGGTCTCGCGAAGGGTCAGGCCGTCCTCTATGAATTCATCCATGCTCAGCCTGACGCCCAGGAGTATCGAACCCCGAACGGAAGCTTTCACCCCCTCCACAATTTCCCGCAGGAGCCGGAACCGATTTTCCGGGCTTCCTCCGTATTCATCCGTCCGATGGTTGAAGTGGGGAGAGAGGAAATAATTCAGCCAGTAGTCATGACAGGCATGCAATTCGACGGCATCGAATCCGCATTCCCCCGCCCTGACCGCAGCCTCCGAAAATGCGTTGCGGTACTTTTCGATCTCCGCCGGAGTGAAGTGCTCCGGGAGTTTTTGAGCGCTTTTAAAGCTCGATTGAACTCCCACCCGCGAGCGGTCGCCGAGGGCCTGCACGAGTTCCGGTCAACCCCGGTTTGAGAGAATCCGTGTCGATTCCAAGCTGCCGGGCAAATCCCTTTCCGTCCGCATGGACATACACGCCGCCCAAAACGGTATAACCTACCCCGGTTCGTGCGCGGGCCACATAGAAGTCCCTGTATGGTTCCGACACCGAGCCGTCCTCGCCCGCGCAGTTGGGAACCATGGGCGACAGGGCGGTCCGGTTGGGAAACAGCCGCCCCTTAATGGTCAGCGGAGAAGAAATCAACATAACCGTCTCTTTCGTTCCAGAATTAAACCGATCCGGGATGCAATAGCTGCCGGATACCGGGCAGTGCCGAAGGCGGCAGCAGCAGGCACCTAAAACGGGACCAACGGCATTGGGACCTGCGGACCAACAGGATATCGGCCCGTTCGCAATTTGATTGCCCGCGCGGCACCCGCCGGTTATACTCCACGGCAATCATCGCGCGGATACATCCCCCGAATACTTCCTGACGCCCGGAAGTCCCCGGGAACCATCCAAAATATGAGTGGGATTTTTGTTTCCTAAATTGTTAACAATATGGTAAATGATATTGCCAACAGTTGTCAACGATTTTTTTGAGGGCGGAAGGGCTCGGGATCCCTTGCATTGAGTACATAATTGTATATACTTTAAAGTACTCAGGGAGCGCATGAACCCTTGTTCACCGCTGTACCTGGAACACTGCAATGCATTTCAATGGAGAAGGTATGGACGTTCCGAAAAAGAACCTCAAACTTGAATTCGACGGCCTTGTGGCAAGGCTGGAAAACTTGATCCTTACGGGAGCTTTTCAACCACGCGAGCGGTTGATCGAACTCAATCTGGCCGGCACCCTCAACGTGAGCAGGTTCTGGATCAGAGATGCGCTCAAGATTCTGGAGACCAAGGGGCTTGTTACCATGGTCCCTTACAAGGGCGCCATGGTGAGTAACCTGGAAGAGGATGTCATCGAGGAGATATTCCAGGTCCGCGTCAACCTGGAAACTTTTGCCACCTGCCTTGCCTGTGAAAACGCGAAGCCCAGCGACATACGGACGCTTAGACGAATGTCCAAGCGGATCAGGGCCAGTTTTGAAACCGAAGACCTGGAAGCGATGATCTCCTCCAATTCCTCTTTCCATGACTATATATTCAAACTCGCCAGGAATGATACCCTGTTGCAGATCATCAACCAACTCAGGGCTCGATGCCATATCCTGCGGCACTCTTCGTGGTCTTCTCAGAGAGTCATAGCCCGGATCCTGGATGAACACGATGAGTACGTGGACGCAATCGAGGCAAAGGACACTGCCCGGCTGGAAGATCTGGCCGCGAGACACATCAACCGCGCCAAAGATTTCTACCTTCTTCAGTTGAAGACCAGAAAGGCTTTGAGGGCCGTCAAATAGACGGCCGATTTCATGCTTCCAGGGAGCGGCGGCCGGGGGCCGTCAAAGATTTGCGCTGCGGCACCCCGCCTCCGTACCCAAGGCATGTCCCCCCGCCGTACTTCACTACTCAAGACATTTCCCGACAAATGAAATTCATGTTTGAGATCCTCCTGAAGAACGGCTTCAATCATGGCCTTTCTGTTGTGCCAAAATCCCGGGAAAACATTTTTTCCATTAAATCTCAATAGGCTATCCAAATAATTATTCTGCTTGACAGAGGGAATTCCACCTTGCTAGAATGATATTGTTAACAATTTCTACGACAATCTTGTGCACAAGAATGATGGAACTCTTCAACCAACCGTGGAGTTGGCGGCGGCTTCGTTCAAGTCCGGCGAGGCGGGACGAACGCCTCGCAGTTCATGCCTGGAAGGGGCATGGGCAAGCCGCCGGCATGCGGCTCCGCTTGAGAGGGGGTGATTCGATAGATCCAGACGACGGTGCAAGAAAATGTCGTGGAACAGTCTACGGTTTTTCAAAACGAGTATTCTAATAGTTTGTTCGTCTGTACAATTATTCTGTTTTGGATGACCGAAACGATCTCACACGGAGTGAGGAGTGCGAGCATGCGTGATGGCTGGATGGAAGCCGGGGGGCCGTACGGCAAACAGGTTGGCCCTTCATAACTTCCTTTCTGTCCGTTTCGCCGGCGCATTTGCAGATGGAGCCCATATCGGGCTTACCGCTTCATTCATAAACCATGATCCCGGCTTTTCCCGTGTGACGTACGTTTCGTATTTCCTGAACAATGCTGGTCTTT
Source organism: uncultured Syntrophobacter sp. (assembly GCA_963666995.1). Lineage (GTDB taxonomy): Bacteria > Desulfobacterota > Syntrophobacteria > Syntrophobacterales > Syntrophobacteraceae > Syntrophobacter. The sequence continues at coordinate 161,378 of OY762941.1, forward strand.
CAAAAATCTCGAGCGAGGGGAAGCAACATGACTGAAAGTCAACTAGAACGTCAGACAGTCAAGAAGGTGGGCTGGCGCATAATCCCGTTCCTTTTCATCTGTTTTGCCGCAGCCTACATCGACCGCGTGAACGTGGGGTTTGCTGCCTTATCTATGAATCAGGATCTGGGTTTTTCCTCGGCTATTTACGGTTTAGGGGCAGGCATATTTTTCATCGGTTACTTTCTGCTCGAAGTACCGGGCAATCTCATCATGGCGAAGGTCGGGGCCAGGATATGGATTTCGCGAATTCTTGTGACCTGGGGCATCATTTCGGCATGCACGGCCCTGGTCCACACGCCGACCCAGTTTTACGTGGTGCGATTTTTGCTAGGCATCGCTGAGGCCAGCTTTTTCCCTGGAATGATCTATTACCTCAGCAACTGGTTCCAAACCAAAGACCAGGCTAAGGCCATAGCGTTCTTCATGATGTCGCTGCCGGTATGCAACGTGATCGGCTCTCCGATGTCGACCTATCTGCTCAGTTTCACGTGGCTCGGCTGGGCCGGCTGGAAGTGGCTGTTCATACTCGAAGCCGTCCCATCGGTAATTCTCGGCTTTGTGGCCTTCTTTTTTCTCACCGACAAACCCGAGCAGGCCAAGTGGCTGGAAGATGACGAGAGAAACTGGCTGGTAAAGGTTTTGACGGCTGAAAAGAATCATAAACAGGGAAAGAAGAAATACACCGTACTGCAGGCTTTCGCAGACCGCGACATCCTGATTATGGCGCTGGCATATTTCGCCTGGATGTGCGGCAACTACGGGGTCATCATGTTCCTGCCGACGCTGGTTAAACACCTGTCGGCAACAATGAGCAACCAGGCGGTCGGGATTTGGGTGATGTTACCGTATACCGTGGCCTTCCTCACCATGATATTCGTTGGCCGCCATTCCGACAAAACCAATGAGCGGCGGTTTCACGTTGTCGCCTGCATGATCGCGGGTGCAGTCGGGCTGCTCGCCAGCGTCTATTTCGCCGACGTCAGCGTCATCACCTCCATGTTGTTGTACACCATAACCGTCGCAGGACTCTACGGAGCCTATTGCCCATGGTGGGCCATTCCTTCCTCGTTCATGACTGAAGCGGCTGCAGCGGGGGCAATAGCTTTCGTAAACAGTATCGGCAATCTGGGCGGGTTTGTCGGTCCCTACGGCATGGGCCTTATTCGTGACTCCACGGGTTCCTACACCATCGGCATCGTGTTTCTGGCCGCCTGTCTGGCGATCTGCGGTGTATTGACGTGCTTTTTAAAGAGAAGCGGAAAAGCGGTGGAAATCAAGGTGGCGGAAAGCGCCAAACCTGCCGTTTAGCATTCGTCCGACCGGACCCGATCCGGAATCAGGCATGGTCCTGAGGCATTTGTGCACCGCCCGCAGAGACGGTGCGCAGGCAACAAACACTCAAAGTGAGGAAAACTTCATCATGGATAGCGGATTGAACGGCAAAGTTGTGGTCATTACGGGAGGTGGATCCGGAATAGGCAAGGCCAGCGCCTACGCTTTTCTGAAAGAGGGCTGCAAGGTGGCGATATGCGGGTGGATCCCGGAGGAGCTTGAACAAACCCGCCGAGAATTTCATGAAGAGGGCTATGATATCGTTACCAGTGTGACCGATGTTCGCAAGTTCGACGAGCTGAATGATTTTGCCGACAAAGTCATCGGGGAATACGGCAGGATCGATGTATGGGTCAACAACGCCGGCATCATGCCCATCTCGGGGCTCCTGGATATGAGTGAAGAGGAATGGGACAAGGCATTCTCCATCAACGTCAAAGCCATATTCCTCGGCTCCAAAATCGCAGCCGGGCATATGATTAAATCCGGAGGCGGAGTTATTCTCAACGCGGCATCCATTGCGTCCAATCAAACACCGGACGATGCCGGCGCCTACGCTACGACCAAAGCAGCCGTTCCCGTGCTCACTCAAGCTTTCGCTGCCGAGCTGGCCCCCTTCAATATTCGGGTCGTCGCTTACAAACCCGGCCTTACAAATACGGGGCTTTTCAATAACAACAGTTTCATGGCGGACGGCTTGAAGACGAAGAGGGATGAGATCCTGCTCAATCGCATTGCAGAGCCGAAAGATATCGCCAATGTGGTCGTCTTCCTGGCCTCGGATTTGGCGTCCTATGTCACGGCGACGCAGTTGGAGGTTAGCGGAGGCAAATTCACCGCTCAACACCCACATTATTATTGGGAAAAGTTTGGCAGATAGAACTCCTGATCCAACTTATGGAACCCGTTCCATCCGGCACGGGTTCCATGTCTACCACTCAAAATCTCAGATGCGAATGCCGGAAAATCCATCGCATCGCACGGCCTCTCAATTCGTTCTTTGTTCCCAGGTCACACATTGTATTCCGCCACCTTCAAGCCCCGGTCCGAAGGACCGGTTGTCCAAGGTGCATCCGGACCCACCACGATTGCCGCTCTTCCATCGGACCATCGGGCGTGGTCAGCACCGGGGGGAAAGATAATAGCTCAAGCCAGGGCGTCGTTGAACGTAAACGGGGGGTAGAGTATGTTGCGGGCTTTGTAGCGCTTCCGGTCGCGGCGATTTTAATGCTCCCGCTCCAATCCAGAGTGAAGCGGCCGCTCATCGAGTCGAACCGAATTGCAGGACAAACTGCCATAACATGCAAGCGCTGAGTGATTTCCTTAGCCTGATGACCCTGGTCAAGATGGGCACCGTCATTCTTATCACGGTCGTTCTGTCCGTCCTGGCCGAGGTGACGAGCCCCAGGCTTGCCGGCATCCTCACCGGCTTTCCCCTCGGGGCCGCCGTCTCGCTCTTTTTCATGGGATTTGAGATCAATCCCGGATTTGCGGCCGAAAGCTCCCTGCACACCTCTACCGGTGTAGCCGCAACCATTACATTTGCCTTTGCCTACTACAGAGTCTCCCTGCTGGCGGCAGGCCTGAACAGAAGCCTCCAGATTCTGCTCGCCTGCATCGCCGGGACCGCCATATACCTGGCAACGGCCTCGATCCTCAGCATCCTCCCTGCAGATCCCGCCATTGCGCTTCTGCTGCCGGTGCTTGTTATTGCCTTGTCCACCCGTTTTCTGTTCAGAGGGATCGAGGATGTGAGAATAGACAAGAGAGTGGGCATGAGCGTCAAACTGCTGCTTGTCAGATCGCTTTTCGCAGCCTCCACCGTGGTTCTCATCATCTCCACCGCCAAAGTCGTGGGTCCGACGTGGGCCGGGCTTTTCTCCGCCTTCCCCAATATCATGCTTCCCCTGGTGGTGATCATTCAGTTCACTTACAATCCCGAGCACGCCTATGTGATCGTCAAGAATGTTCCCAAAGGGCTGACTTCCGTGGTCGTCTATTGCCTCACCGTCTCACTTACTTACCCCGTCTATGGCATCTACGCAGGGACCGCCATGGCATACGGCTTTGCGACGCTCTACCTGGTTGTGACCCAATTCGGAAGAGATCTCATCAAAAAGAAGTGATACCAAGCACCTTGAAAATATCGATTTTCGATGCTTCGCGGGTGACGCGAGCATCATGGAAATTTGCGTTCAAGGAATAACAAATGATGTTTCTCAAGAGCGTGGGGAACTGCGTCCCCCCACGCCGCTACGCGGCTTTCTGCGGCGCTGCGGCGAGCGCTCGGCCCTTCCCCACGGAAAACAAAAACACGCCGCGCGTCAAGCCCCAGGCGTGTTTTTGTGAGCGACACCTCGGGTTGAGTCATCAATAAAATCACTCAACCCGGTGCACTGGTTCTTCATTTCAGGCTTCAGGAGGTTCCGGTCTCTCGAAGGGCGCCATCCTCCCATTAGAATCGAAGGTAATGGAAATCGGGGTCTCGTCAACTTCAATCCCGTCCTTTTCTCTCAGTTCCTTCAACACCTCCGCGGTAACCCAAAGGGTCTCGAGCGTCAGCGTGTTTGAGATTCGAGCCATCCGGACTTTCGGCAGATCTCTTGCGTGGGCGAGGGCTGCATCGAGAACGGCCCGATCGTCCCTCAGCATAATCGGGAACCGGGCCGCGGCCCAGATACCGGTTGTCAGAGCGTTGGTGTAGGTGGCCTTTGCATTCACTTTCGCCATAACCCTCTCGGTCGTCAAGTCCGCCATCCCGATCCCCAACGCATTGCCGTGCGACTGCTCGGTAATATCGAGGAGGATCACGGTGCGGTAGTCCGGGGTACGCGGCCCTCCCTCTCTTCGCCAGAACCCGATGACGTTCGGGTCGATCCCGCCCCCGCTGATGTTCTTGCCCATTTCGTTGACAATCAATATTTCGAGTTCTTCCACGGGTATCCGGGGCAGGAGCTTCCGGGACGTTTCGAGCAGCCTGCGGTCGACTTCGATGAACGACTCGGGCAATGCCATTTCGATGGTATGGGTCAAATCAAGGGAGTTTTCCAGGATGGCAAGTCCGCAGAGCACCGGAATTTTCCCGAGTATCACTTCGGCGGCGGGCTTAATCGAGGCCCCGAGACCGAACTTATGCATGTTCAGGGCCCCTTCATGTTTACCGCAGCCGACCGCCAGCATTTTACACAATCCGGATTCCACGTCGGAGCGAAACGCCGTGTGAGGTTTTACCCGGTTGATCACGACAACATGGTCCGCTTGCACGGCATCCTTCGAAGCAAATACTTCGGCCCCGTTATCGAGCCGGCCAAGAGAAATGACGTCCATCCTGGAAACCACCGGGGCGTGGACCGTTGCCTCGCTGATACCGAGGTGACTCAAGACTTCTTCCTGCCCTTCGGCAGTGGCACCGCCGTGAGACCCCATGGCCGGAATGATAAACGGCTTCAACCCGATATTTTCGAGGCATTCCACTGTGGCGGCCACAATGGCCGGCAAATTATGGATGCCCCGGGACCCGACGGCCACGGCCACCTTCCCGCCGGGGCTGACCCTGCGGGAAAGATCGTTCCGGGCAAACTCATGCTGAACCGCCTTGGGGATATCAGCAATGCAACCGGCATCGAAGCGCTGGCGAATGCGATACATCTTGGGATAGTCAATGTGCATGATGAAATCTGCCTTCGTCTGTAGCCCGGGATGAATGGAGACGGCAGCCGTGCGAGGCGTCGCACGGCTGCCTAAACACCTGTTAAGCCTTTACTGCCAGCTTGCACGAACCCAGGACTTCTTTGATCTCGTCATCGGTAAGTCGAACGTAGTCGGCGTCCATTACCTTTGCGAGGATATCGCTCGTCCAGACATCGTACCCCGGTTCCGCACTAAAAATCCATGGCTCCATTGCAGGTTCCATCACGGTGCCCGGTACGAATTGCCATCCGATGTCGAAGACCACTTCCGGTTTCTTGGCCATGAAGACCAGTTTGCCGCGGTAATTTTTCCCGTCCGCAAGGTAGACATTCGGACACGTGTAAAAAATATCGATTCCCTCCCGCGCAAGCGCAGGTTCGGCATACTTCTGTATGACATCCGGATGCACGCTGGAATGGACGTTTATGTGCATATGGTTCGTGGTCGGCTTTATGGGGTACTCGAGGCCCTTCAAAAAATGATCGGATTTGAAGTACTTCTCGAGCGCCTTTTCCTCTTTGGAGCCGACCGCATCGAATGGGAACTGGGCGCAGAACTGGTTGATATACGACCGGTTCCAAATCAGAAGATTACACCCGGACTCACCACCGTCGCAAGCCTTCACTCCCACGTCCTTGTTAAAAAACCACTGGTAGTCGAAATGGGGTTTCCCCTTCGGCTCGACACCGTGCAGACTGCCCATCCCGGCTTTTGGCGCCATGTGGTCGATTTTCCGGGAAGAAGGACACCCCATAAGCTCGAAGTAGCCTTTCATGATGGCTTCAAGCGAATCCGGATGCACCGAAGTCTCGACGTAGGAATGGATGTGCGTCCCGGTAGGATCGGGATCGTTCAGAGAAGCACAAAGGCGATGCCAGTGGTCGGATGCGCTAAAATATTTTCTGACGTCTTCCAGTAGAGCCTTTCGTTCCATCTTAAATCCTCCCTTTAAATAGGTCTTTCAAAAAACGTCTTCTTCGTGGACTTCCGTTTCCCAATCGCGCATTGCCGCGCGGGTGCGGCGTGCCGCGCTTCGGGTCCGATTTACTTCTTCTTATCGTAAGAACCCGGTCTCACCGGCGGACTGAAAACACTGACCAGCACAAGCGGCTCGTTGCCGAGGGTTTTGACGCCGTGTTCGATGCCGGGTTCCGTGAAGACGGCGACTCCGGGTTCAAGAGGATACACCTTGTCGCCCACCTTGGTCTCGCCGCGCCCGGAGACGACATAGATGATCTCTTCTTCGCCGGCGTGTTTGTGCGTGCCCGGATCGCTTCCCGGCGGAAAGGATACGACCCCCAGGATCATGTTTTCGCAGTTGCCGTCTTCCGGACCGATAAGCTTTTTCCACAGTCTCCCGGGCAACTGCAACCCGCTCACATCCTGCTCTTTGACGTAGTGCATCGGATACCCCCTTTGTGTTGTTGGATGAATGACTTTCTAAGCTTCCCAACCAAACATGGCGAAGACCCTGCTCCGGAACAGCCAACCCTTGCTAAATCCCCACGGCAACGTCGAAAGCCTGATGAATCGCATCAAAGGCATTGCCGGGGTTGCAGCAGTCTCCCACTCTGTACCACTCCGATTTCCCGATTCTTTGCGGCGTCAGGTTGTCAGCCGGCCTGTTTCCAAGAGACAGGACCACAACCTTCGCCGGAATTCTCTTCACTTCGCCCCCGCCGATGAGCGGTCTGTCCGAAACGAGGACCGCATCCTCTTCGATGGCCATGGCGCGATGGGACACCAGGATGACCACACCCCGGTCGGCCAGGCGCGACAGAAGGGCCTCCCGAACGCCGATCCCATCCACGATATCCCGGCCCGCTTTGGCCAGCATTTCCACCACGGTAACCTGGGAGCCTTTCTGTGAGACGGCATCGGCCGTTTCGAGCCCCGAAGCCCCTCCCCCGATAACGACCACCGGCCCCGTCTCGACCTGGAACGTTCCCGCCAGCACATCCTGAGCCGTGGTCACGTGGGGAAGATTTGCGCCCGGAATAGGAGGACGACTGGGGACAGACCCCGCCGCAACGATGAAAACATCCGCGTTGAGCGATTCCAGAAGCTCTTGCGTCGCTTCCGTCCCAAGGCGCACGTCAACCCCCAGGCGAGGAAGTTCCCTCTCGTAGAACTCCACGAGCTTGCTGAAATCCCCTTTTTTCGGCGGCAGGGAAGCGAGGTTGAACTGCCCTCCCAGCCGGGATGATTTTTCGAGCAATATGACGTTATGCCCCCTCAGCCTCGACACCCTGGCGGCCTCGCACCCGGCAGGGCCTCCACCCACGACCACTACGGACTTCTTCGTTTCAGCCTCTTTCAGCAGATGTTCGAACTCGCGGCCTGCCGTGGGGTTATACATGCAACTGATACAACTGCGCCTGGGGTCCCGCAGGGCCGCAAAGCAGCCCTGGTTGCACCGTATGCACTGGCGCAAGTCGGAAATCCTTCCCTCGCGCACCTTGATCGGCCATTCGGGATCGGCAATCAGGGGCCTTCCGAGGCCGATGAGATCGGCTTGCCCCATCAGCACGGTCCTTTCAGCCAGTTCAGGTGTCATAGAGTTCCCGACGATTACGGGAATGGAGACGTGCTCTTTAACGGATTTGCCGATCGGTGGCAGAAGACCGCGGGGGACATCGGAAGGCGGAATGGCTACGTGGTTCTCATGGCCGAGTCCTCCCGAAATATTGATCGCTCCGGCCCCTGCCTTCTCGAGGGCCATCGATAATTCGACCGCATCCTCGGGTGTAAATCCATTGGGTACGAATTCGCTTCCCGATATCCTGTAGCTGACCGGAAAATCCGCGCCAAGCCGTTCCCTTATCGCCGCGAGGATTTCCAGGGCAAAGCGGAATCGCCCTTCCCTACTCCCTCCATATTCATCCGTTCTGTGGTTCCAGTAGGGAGAGAGAAATTCCGAGAGGATGCACCCGTGACAGGCATGGATTTCCACAACATCGAACTGAGCGGTTTTGGCCCGGACTGCGGCATCCGCGAAGAGCTGCGTGAGGTAGCGGATCTCCTCCCTGTTCAGTTCGATGCAGTCCGAGTCGCAGAACGGAGCATCCGCGGACGCCACGTAGCGTGGGAACCCGTTGATCTCCCGGCGGAAATAGTGCCCTATCTGCACGGATGCAAAAGCCCCCTCCTCATGTATCCGATCGGTAAGCCTTCTCAGCCCGGGAATGAGGTGGTTTCCGAAAATACCCAGAGCATTCCTGACGTGGGGGATCAGAGGGTGGATGGATGCCTCTTCGACAGTGATAAGACCGGCCCCGCCTGCCGCACGGGCAGCGTAGTATTCTATCTGCCGCTCAGTCACTTCACCGTGCAGTCCGGCAAACCGCGTAGACATGGCGGTCATTACAAGGCGGTTCTTAAGGACCAGCGGCCCAAGGTTCACGGGTTGGAACAATACGCTCATCATCACCTTCTCTCCCGGGTCAGGAATGCAGCCGGTGCTGTTCGAGACAGACAGTCCGACAAAACGGGAAAGTGAATTTCCCGGTTCCCGCACAGTCGTGCAGGGAAGAGAGGCCGGCGGGACCCATCACCATCAGAGCATGCCGGATCCCGCCGGCGCACAGCCGAACCCCGCTACCACTCAAGCCAGGGACGAACTCGAGAGGGTGCTTCTTCGCGGGGGTGGCGTTGAAAAACACTTTCTTAAAAACATACTCTTTTCAATCCGGCCGGTACGGGGAAGACGCCCCTCCCCCATGTCGGCCCCCGGGAACGTTTCACGACCAGCGACCGGAGTTCTGTTTCTCACCGGCCCGCCCTCTTCACTCGATACCGGCAAGCCGTTTCACAGCGTCCTTTTTCGCCTTCAGGTTGCTTTCGCGAAAAATGGTGATGCGGTGGGCTTCGGGAGATCCCCCTCCATGGATGTCCGAGATAGTGTCCGCGCTCTCCATGACGAGCTTCTCAACCAACCGGTACATCTTGATTCTGTCCTCGACCGGAATGCCGACCTTGGCCTTAAGGTACTTTTTCAGAAGTTCACCTATTTCCGGATTGCTGAGGTCCCGGTCCGACGGGAGGTCGGCGACAAAGCCTCCGGCGATGTCCGCCAGCAGGCGGCCGGCCTCGGCCATTTCTTTTCCTTCGTGAAGCTTGGAAGCATTCGCCAGCACGGGGTCGATGAAGAAGTTCCCCGAAGGCTCTTTTCTGCCTTCATATGAAGCGGCAAGGCTGCACCCGTACAGGGTTTCGGCCCTGTGGATCATGTCGATTATCTTGTTCTTGAGATGACTGACCTTATCCGTCCCGTTGTAGTCCATCATGACCAGGGCCGCTCCGACCATGCAGTCGATCTTCCCGGCCTTGCATCCGCCGTGGCTCTGACGGTGAAACGCGGAAAAACGGCCCACCATTTCGCCCGCAAATTCCACTTCCCCACACATGAACACCCGCTCCCACGGCACGAACACATCGTCGAAGATCACCGTCGGGCAGTACTTGGAGTACCTGATGTTGCCCGTATCGCAGCCGTCCAGTTCACGCGTATCGAGGCTCGATCTGCCCACGACATGGATGAGACCCGGGGTGTCGGTGGGGATCGCGAAAGACAGGGCGTAGTCTTCGTCCCCTTTCTTGAGTGCCCTGGTGGGCAGCACAACGACTTCATGGGCGGAGAGAGACCCGGTCTGATGGGCCTTTGCGCCTCTTACCACGATGCCGTCGTCCCGTCGTTCGACAACGTGCAGGTACATGTCCTTGTCTTCCTGCTCGTGCGGACCGAGCGACCTGTCCCCTTTGACGTCCGTCACTCCGGCGTTGCCCGTCAGGTCATTTTTTTGAACGTGCTTCAGGAATTCGATGAATCGGGTGTTGTAGCTGGTGCCGTATTTTGCGTCGAGGTCATACGTAACGATGGAAAGCGCCGAAAGGCAGTCCAGACCCGTACAGCGCTGGAAACATGTGCCGACCCGGTTCCCCATCACGCGGTTGATTTTCACACGGGCCACCAAGTCCTCTATGGACCTCGGAGGCAGCGTGAAGCGGTTTACTTCTTCGTCTATGAGGGAACTCCGGGTGACGATCAACGGACGATATTGCTCAAGCTCGGCAAGTTCGTACGTAGCCCCGGTAGCTTCTATGCCGGCACGCAACCTGGGATTATCCACAACGTTATCGACGCGCTTGCCGAACATGTACACGACCGGCTTCATCGCTCGAAGGCTCTCGAGGTATTCCTGCTTGGTCTTTATTCCCATCTAAGCTCCCCTTTCCAGGCGGGTTTTCGGGATTCCCCTTTGACTTTCTCTATTTGATCGAAGTAGTTCCAATCCTGAAGCCTATGTCGAATGCTTCCAGATTCAGTTGCTCCTTCCCTTTGGGCACCGAACTGCTTATCGACTTCTCCAGCGCTTCCCTGCCGACCACACCGGAAGCCGCGCACAGGGCGCCGAGCATAATCACATTCGCGGTAACCGGAGCCATGAGCTGGTTGCGGGAAATGGAGGTAGCGGGGACCCTGAGAACCGTGGCGATATCCTCCGGCGGTTCGGGGATCATGTCGCTGTCTACGATGAGAAGCCCGTTCGGTTTCAGGACCTTTGCATACCGGTCGATGGAGTCCATCGCCTGGGCGACAAGGATGTCGGGGTGAGTGACGCGCGGGAAAATTACCGGCTCGTCCGACACAATCACCCACGTGGCTGCAAATCCGCCCCTCTGCTCCGAGGAATACGCCTGGGTCAGCGCTGCATACTTGTTGTCATACGTTACCGCGGCCGTACCCAGCATAACGCCGGCCGTGATCGATCCCTGACCACCCAGGCCGGCAATCGTGATCTCTACGCGGCTCATGATCTGCCCTCCATGACATTCCGTCTCAATCGGTTCCATTCGGCAGACAGCTCGGGTTTTACCGTATCGACGAACTCGCCCACTACTATCTTCCCTTCAAGCGCCTCAGGGTCCATGCCTTTGGCCTTATCGACCCTGATGCTGTTTTCCTTGTAATGCCTCAACAGATCGAGCGCATTCCCGGACTTGGTAACCTTCCCGTACTGAACGGGACACTGGCTGATGACTTCGATGAAACCGAACCCTTCGTTCATCAGGGATTTCTTGATGGATTTGGTCATCTGTCTCGGGTGAAAAGTCGTCCACCGGGCCACGTAAGGAGCACCCGCCGCCACGACCAGGGGCGAAATGTCGAAGGTGTGCTCGACGGTCCCGTACGGGTTGGTCGTTGTACTGACACCGCGCGGGGTGGTGGGGGCCGTCTGGCCGCCGGTCATGGCGTAGATCCCGTTATTCACCAATATGACGGTCATATCGATATTTCTCCTGGCCGCATGAATGAGGTGATTTCCGCCGATAGCGGCCAGATCCCCGTCGCCGCTTGCAACCATGACTTTCAGGCCGGGCTGCCCCAGCTTTACGCCCGTGGCAAAGGCTATCGGACGCCCATGGGTGGTATGGAGCGTATCGCCGTTGAAGAGCGGAGTGGGTATCCATGCCGAACAGCCGATGCCGGACACGAAGGCGAACCGGTCCATATCCATTCCCAGCTCATCGATGGCCCTGAGGATCGCCTGCACGATGATTCCGTTGCCGCAGCCGGGACAGTTGGTCGTTTTCTTGACGTGAGGCCGCATGTATTTTCGCAAAGGATGTATGACTTCGATCATCCGATCATCTCCTTGAGACGAGTCAGAACATATTCAGGATCGTGAATCTGCCCGAGATTCTGCGGGCCGATAAAATCCACCCGGCATGCGTGGGCTGCTTCCGCTTTGATATAGGGAAAAAGTTGACCGCAGTTGTTTTCAAGCACGATCATGTGCCGAACGCTTTCAGCCATCTTTCTGACCTCGTTTTCGGGAAACGGCCAGCAGGTTATAAACCGGAACGTTCCCACATTCAGGCCCTCCGCACGGGCAAGCTCGGCGGCGGCCTGCGCCGATCTCGAAACCGAACCGTACCCGACAAGCACTATGTCTCTGCCCTCGTAGTCCCTTTCCACATCCACAATGTCATCGAGGTGCTTGAGCACCTTCTCGATAGGCTTTGTGATAAACTTGTGCATAACCTCAGGATCGCTGAGGTTCCTCATGCCGTGCTCGTCATGGCAGGAACTCGTCACATGGGCTTTGAGCCCTCTGCCGAACACGGGCATCGGCGCCACGTCGACATCCAGAAAATCCTGTCGCTGCATCGGCCCTTCGGTTCCTTCCTGAATTTTGCGATTGACGAGGGGCAGCTCCGCTTCTTCAGGGATGACAACCCGCTCGCGCATATGGCCGATGAATCCTTCGGCCATGAGGAAAACGGGCACGCGGTATTTTTCGGAGAGGTTAAAGGCACGTACGGTGAGATCGAACATTTCCTGAGGGCTGTTCGGGCACAGGGCGATGATCTGATAGTCTCCGTGCGACCCCCGGGCCACCTGCACGATGTCTCCGGCAAGCCCTATCGAAGGCACGCCTGTCGAAGGTCCCAGGCGCTGCACGTCTATGATGACAATGGGAGTCTCCGTTGCAACGGCGAAACCTATGTTTTCCTGCATCAGGCTGATTCCAGGTCCGGATGTCGCGGTCAGCGCCTTGCATCCGCTCCAGGAAGCTCCCACGATCGACGAAATGGCACTGATTTCATCTTCTGTTTGAAGGAAGATCCCCCCGAATTTGGGCATCCTTGCGGCGAGATGGTTAATGATCTCCGTCGCAGGCGTGATGGGGTAGCCTGCCGCGAAGTTGCACCCCGCGGCTATCGCACCCTCGGCACAGGCAACGTTGCCCATCAGGAAATGAGTGCCGGTCATGACTTTCCCTGTTTTACTCATCTTCTTCCTTTTCTTCTGCTGAGACCAGGTCCTTAGCGTGCTTCTCAACCACTATGGAAAAGTCCGGACAATAGATCATGCAGCTCATGCAGCCGGTGCACTCTTCCACGCCATCAACTTGCGGCGGCACGTAACCGGCGTTATTCATCTTGTCCGATGCCTTGAACAGAGATTTCGGACAAATGAACGTGCAAATGCCGCAATCCTCGACTCCCTTGCAGCTCTGTTCCAAAATTGTGACGGTAGGCATATCTTTCTCCCTTGAACTCTCACAGTTTCACCGGAAACTCCGGCTCTCCGCCTTCAAGAACAGTCAGCACGTCCTTGGCAACCATACTCATTCGAATCATTGCCTCCTCCGAGTGCGCCGACATGTGAGGGGTCCCCACGAAGTTGTCCATACTCCAGAACGGATGATCGCCAGTGATGGGTTCATTTTCATAGACATCCGAACCAACACCCGCGATTCTCTTTTCAGCAAGCGCCTTAATGACGTCCTCTTCCTTCCATATGGTACCCCGCGCCATGTTGATGAGAAAAGCCGACGGTTTCATCATCCCCAGCAATTCCCCGTTTACGAAGTGCCGCGTTTCGGGCAGGAAAGGAAGATTTATGGAAATGAAATCCGACGTCGAAAAAAGGGTTTCTTTCGGCACCTTTTTGGCCTTTAATTGTAACTCGGCTTCGGGGTAGCAAATTGTGTCGTAGTAGAGGACGTTCATGGAAAAACCGTTGTGGCAGATGCGGGCGATCCGTTGCCCGATCCTGCCGAAGCCCAGCACCCCGAGGGTCTTCCCGAAGAGTTCGGTACCGATGAGTTGGTACCGCGCATCCCATCGGCCGGCCCTCAGGGCGGCATCGCCAAGCTTAGCCTTCTTTGCGAGCATCAGGGCGAAGGCAACGAAATGTTCAGCGACACTTTCGGTGTTTGCGGTGGGTGTGTACACGACCCGGATTCCATGGTCCTTGGCAGCCTGAAGGTCTATGGCATCGACACCCGCGCCGTGCCGGCCGATCACTTTAAGCTTCGGGGCGGATTCGATGATTGACCTGGTTATCGCTCCATTGGCACGGATGATTATGGCGTCGACGTCTGCCGCCTGAGCGATGAGTTCCTCCTCTTTTAGAGAGTTGGCGTAGATCAGATCGCAGTGCTGTTTGAGAAGATCAGTTCCGCAGGAATGCATTGATTCGTAGAGGAGCACTTTGTACTTGGAAGCCATAGTTCGATCTCCTAATTCATCCTTTCGATGTGCTGCACGATAGCTTTCACCCGAAAGCCCGAACGGGCCGACTTCAGCCTGGAGCGCGATTGCGTCTCGCACGGCTGCCAGTATTGTTAACAATCTTATTAGCTATTTTGTTAACTGTCAACACCATTTTTGTTGCTGCTTCGAAATTCACCGTGCCGAAATTCTCTTGTGACGCCGAAGAGGAACGGGGATCGGAGGATCACTCACCGATCCCCGAAATCAGCCGCCCGCCTGCCCTCTTCAGGGCCGGCGGCCGATCTCGATTCTGTGGCGGATGAAGTTTTTCAAGAAGATCATACCATGCGGGAGTTTAGAGGCAATTGTTTGAATATCCCGAAAAAGTTAAAGGACATCAAGACAGCGGCGGCACGACTGTGCCGCTTCCGTTCGCACCCATTGCCGGGTTTCTCTGCGATGCCGTCTCAAAATATCGTGCTGCTTCTCTAATCCACTCAAATCCACTCAGTTAGCGCTACCGGGGATGGGCGTCAGCTTGGTGGGTTTTTCTTTCGTCGCCCGTTCCCAGGAGAAGAAAACCTCCCCGTTTTGCGTGAAGAGTTTGACTCCCGTCTCGGAATAGATTTGGTCGCCGTTGATGGTCCACGACCGCCACCCCTTCAGTACCTTGTCTCCGCCTGCCGCTTTGGACCGATAAAAGTAGATGGCGTATTTGTCGCCGTATTTTTTCAACCAGAATTCCACCGGGTCGAGCTCGAATCTGGAGGCCCTCGAAATCCAGCGATTGTGAACTCCTCTCCAGCCGCCGAGCAGGATCGGATTCGGTTCCTTAAGGACCTTGCAAAAGGCGGTAGGTGTTCCGGCCACATCGGACGGGCTTATCCCGCCGGACTGGCCGGCTGCCGCAAAAGCGCATGCAACAAACAGAAGAGCGGTCGTCATAAGGGCAACATACATTTTTTTCATGTCACACTCCTTTCTTGAAAGTTACCCGGTCGCGATTATCTGCCGGAGCAGCTTCGGCGGATTGTACGAAAACACCGGAGCAAGGGTTGTGGCCAAAGACGCGCGATGGAACGCCGATTCCTCTTGATGCAGGTCTTGTCAGGGGATGGGACCTCCTCTCCCCTCGAAAATCGGAAGCCCATTATAAGGGTATTCCGGTAGACTATCCGATAATCTTTTTTCCGTGCGTTGGCAATACCGGCGGCGGCATGGCCGTACCGCTCCCGTTCCTCAACGGACATCCGCCGCTTTCCGGCTCCCGGCCATGTAATATTTCCCTGGTTTGAGCGATTTTCTCCCCCTCCCCTCGCCCCTCCCGCCAGGGGAGAGGAATTGGCGTTTAGCTCCCCCAAGGCGGGGGGGAGCCCGTACATCCCAATTATTTGTTTGCAGCCCATGAAAACCTCTCTATTATTACCCCGCTCCGACCTGCCCCCCTCGCCGGGAGGTCCCTGAGAGACCAAAATCGAGGCATCGAGAGCTGCGGGAAGATTGAACGGCACCCGGGGCTACTTTTGTTGTTTGATACTGGGTTGCCTTCAAGATGCCATCAAAGAATGAAAAGCGTGGGGAACTGCGTCCCCCACACCCCCACGCCGCTTCGCGGCTCAGTTTGGCGTAGCAGCAGCCGCGGGAATGGAAGAAGATTCAGGGCCATTTGGCTTTCGCTGCCCTAAAACCTCCGGACTGGAACGACTATGATTCTCCCTGTCACACTGACGCTGCTCCCGATTGTCCTGATCGTATTCCTGATGATTAAACTGCGGTATGCGGCCGACACGAGCGGCATCATCGGATGGCTTTTCACCCTGGTCATCGCGTACTTGTTCTTCAATACCACGATGGAAGTCGGACTGCGGTCCTCGGCAGCCGGGATGATCGCCTCCTTCCCGGTCTCGCTGATGGTCGTCACTTCGATTTTGCAGATCACTTTCATGGAAGCGACGGGCGCCCTTCAAAGGGTCGCCGTATTCGTAAAGACCTTCGCGTCGGGCGAGAGGGCCGTCCAGATCATGCTGATCAACGTGGGAGCCGGGACGCTCCTGGTATCCGTCGGCGCCACCCCCGTTTCCATTCTGCCTCCCATTATGGTGGCCCTGGGATACTCCAGCTTTGTCGCCGTTGCACTCCCGGCCATCGGTTTCGATGCCCTCTGCACCTTCGCTCTCCTCGGCGCTCCACTTGTCGTGTACTCGGATCTCACCGGCACGCCACTGGTTCAGTCCGCGCAGGTATTCGCAAAGTTCCTGCCGATCATTTCGACCCTGATCGGATTCGGAATGCTCTGGATCGTCGGCAGGTGGAAGCTCGTCAGGGAAGGGTTCATCCCCTGCACGATTGCGGGGCTGACAAACGGCGGCGTGGCGATCGCCGTAAGCTACATCCCTTTCCTGGCCTCCGGAGTTGTCCTGACGGGTGTCATGGCGGGTTTTTGCACCATGGTCGTGATGCTCATCTATCTGAAACTGCACGGAAAGCCGATCATCGATCGGTCTCGATTAACGGATGACGATCTGAAAGTCGAAAAGGAGATGTCCCTCGCAACGGCCCTTTCCCCGTGGATCATCCTGATCGTCGCCTCATTTGCCATTAACTTCTATCCACCCTGGTTCGACCTGCTCTATAAGACGATTGCCATGCCCGTTTCCGTAATCCCGGGCCAGGCCCTCAAGACGAGGATGCTCTGGAATGCCTACACCTGGGTGCTGATCAGCACCATTTTATCCGCCCTGTTCATCCGGCCTTCAGCAAGGGCCGTGCGGGTGACGATTGTGAAATGGGCAAAAAGAGCCCCGAGGCCCGCTTTCTCTGCAGCCATCTTTTTTGCCGTTGCCTTTCTTATGAACAACTCGGGCACGCAAAACCTGGGATCGGACTGGAAGATCGTGGAGCCCGCAAGCAATATGATCTGGGTCCTCTCACAGGGATCCGCCATGGCCTTCGGCACCCTGTACCCGTTCATCAGCGGTTACCTGGGGCTCTTCGGGGGCTTCCTCAGCGGCAGCGAAGCATCGACCATCGCAATGTTTGCCAAGTACCATCTGCTGACTTCCAAAATTCTCCAGGTGGATCCGCTGATCGTTACCGCGGTTACGGCCATAGGAGGCGGACTGGCCAGCGTCATTTCACCGGCAAAGCTGCAAAACGCCGCGGCGACTATCGATGCCCTGGGGATCGAGAGCCAGGTCATCAAGACCGCCTTCATCATATCCGTCCTGATCACACTGGTCGCCTCCATCCTGGCATTATTCCTGGCCTGTGCTCCCGGGATTTGCGGGATATGACCGGGGGCAAACCCTCACTCCCGGCAAGACATGACAGTGGACTTCGGATCCGGGAAAACGTAGTTGTTCTGGACGGATTTAAGTGGGCAGGCTTGAAAGTACCGGAATAATTCCGGGCATGCAAGACGATGAATGGACGATCTGAGGAAGGCGAAATGGCCGGAACGGATACGCAAAAATTTCTCAAACAATTTTCGATGTTCGTTTCACGCAAATCCCTGCGCCGCAATCCATTCTTGCCTGCGTCTTGAGCCCCCCGGGACTTGCTTTATCTCTCCGGGAAATTTTATTGGCTGCGATTAAGAATCAGGGACATGAGGGATTCGTACACCCTTGTCTGGATGTCTTCGTCGGCGGTGCGATTTTCGATCAATTCCCCGATCTGCTCTTGCCTCTTCCGGATAAAATCCGCGTAACGGCTCAGCGTGCGCCGACATTCGTCTTCGTCATGCGGTATGCGCACAAGCCCCCTGGTGCCCGACAACGCAACAGTAATAATGAGCTCGTCCTGGGCGGGATTCTTCGTATTCACAAGAGCGAGGCGCTTTTTGCCTTTGTTGAAAACAACCCCATGCGGGTGAAAAAGATCCCGGTATCCCTGCGGTTCCCCATCGCGGGGCAAATCGTACGTATCGAAGGGCTTGGACTTGTCCAGGAAGTCCGGATCGTACTGGCGGAGCAATTGACCGAAGTTGCTTGCGATCTCGTCATAAATCTGGACAGCGATTTCATTAGGCTTTGCAGGGCCAAGGCGCTTCGCTTTCTTCTTGTTGACGATCGCTTTCTCTTCTTTTTGCCGTGTCCATTCGAAAAACTGGCGAAGGTACGTATACAATTCATCGATCAGTTCGTCGCGCCGTTTTTTGGGCTTGACTCCCAGAAGCTCAAGGACCGCATCGTCGAGTTCCCGGCGGTCCGGCATATCCAGTTCGCAAAGGTCCGAAAGATTTGCCAGTTCCTTTTCCTTGCCTTTTTGCATATAGGCCATCCGCCGCATCCGGCGTTCGGAGAGGAATTGCATGGCTTTGCGCTGTTTCAGGACGTTGAATGCGTCGGTGATCCTCTGGATATTCTGCGTCGTCACAGACGTGGGATCAGGAACCACCATCATATTCGAGTCGACAACCTCAGTTTTGAGGTTGCCTTCAACTCCAACAGGCCTGCCATATTGAAACTTGGATAACACAACGAGCGTGGAATTCAGGATTCCCGCCAGCACATATTTGTCAACGCCCTTGGAGAGCGCAATGTCATAGAGATTGCAGTTGCATTGCAGGTCATGCTCATTGATGGGTATGGCATGCTTATACTGTTGCGATTTCGGCCAGAACATGGCTCCACGCGGATGCCCCGTCAGATCATACCATTCTCTGTCCTGTGTCGCCCGAGCTGCACATGTGGCACCAGTATGGTAACCTTGACTTTCTCCCCACTCAATGTAATCCAGTACAAAGGTATCTTTCAGATCCTGCCTGGACTCGGCCACCAGCAGGACCATGCGAGCACAATTCTCCGGGTTCGCGGTAAAGCCGTCTATCTCCATGAGACTGTGTACCTCGGGTTCGAGGTATTTGGCTTCGATCGGCTTGACTATTTCCCGCCCTTCGCCGCAGAGGACCAGCTTTACTTCTCCCGATTCCACAAGGCGTCTCGGTACCCCGAAAGTCGTCTCGAATTCCTCAGCATCCCGGTATTGGGAAAGACCTTTTGTGCTGCAATCACGGGGGAAGAAGAAAGAGTCTTTTCCGCTGGTCACTCCTCTTGCAATATCAGCAACGGCTCCCAGCGGGACGAGCTTCGATCCGAAATCATCGAGCAGCCCGAACCACAAATCGGGCGCCCTGAGATAGACGCCCCATTTGCCGCCATAATAATCACCGGACATCGTGTCTTCCGCGGCATCGGGCGCATATTTCGATTTCTTCATGATGAGGCCGAGTTGGACCCCCTCTTTCCAGAGGTCACCCTGTCTCACGAGACGGGCACGGTAGAGGGCATTCACTACGTTGCCGCCGAGAGACAAAATCTCGTCTCGAAAATCGTCCGCGGCTTTGACCGCCCCGACCGTTGTCCCGTCGTTTGCCAGGATCTCGCGCACAGGGCGGCGGAGTTGCACAAAGCGCACGGTATTCTGCATCCTTTTTGCCATATCCTCCTGACGACGCAGAATAGTGACCGTAGTTGCAACGCGAGCGCCGACAAACCACGGTTCATCAATACTCTCGAATATGGCGACAATCTCAAAACACCGCAAGATCCACTCCTGCAGACGAAAGCCGTATTCCACATCCAACCACTGACTGGAGGTTACAAAGCACAGGTACCCGTCGTTCTTCAGGAAGCTCGCCGCATGGGGCCAGAAATAGCAGTGGATATCACTGCGCCCGGATAGTTCCAGACCGCTTTCGCGTTTGACAAGCTGCTGGTAGTACTCTTTTGTGCCTTTGGCGGGCGCGCCGTTCCCCGCCTTCTTGCCGCTCAGAATATCCTCCTGACGGACATAGGGCGGGTTGCCGATCACGGCATCCAGCAGTGGGATTTCAATTTCCCGTTGCTGAATCTGACCAAGCCCCTTTGTCTTGACACGACTTGGCAATTTCAGAAATGCCCTGTGCGCTTCGACGTCAAAAAAATCGCTCCGGGCAATCCTGGGGTAGTTCTCGTCGTCAATCAGGTCGCGGGTGGCAAGGTTGATGGTGGTCAGGTGAGTGGCATAATGGGAAATGTCCACGCCGTATAAGTCCGAAAGCAGTTCACTGTGCCTGCGGTTCGGCGCCAGCTCTCTTTTGCGGGCGTATGCGCGAACGAGGAAAGTGCCGCCCCCGCAAGCAGGGTCCAAAACTTTTTCTTCTCCCCTGGAGATGCAGAAACTATTGATGAGATCGACCACCTCCACCCGGGTGTAGAACTGGCCGAACTTATGCCGTTCTTCAGGACTGATGAGCCTCTCAAAGATGCTTCCGATGACCTCGTAATCCATCTTTGAGAAATCGAACTCGTGAATTTGATGGACGAGTTCGACCCAATGCGGCACGGCAGCATCGGCATAGAAGGGAAGGCGGTTGCCTATCGAGGCACGATCTTCCCCAAATACCGTTTCGTAATCTCCCGTGACCTTTATGGCTTCGGCGAAATACCCTTCCAAATGAAGGCGAAGCGCCTCTCCGGTATCTATGTGGCCCGGCACGGAAAGCTTGCCGATCATGGCGCCATAACGCTTCAGCAGCGCTTCATAGAAAACCAGCTTGTTGACGAGGCCGTAGCACGCGAATCGCGATGCACGCTCAAGATTTTCACGTACACCTTCCGGGTCGTTATAAATTATCCAACCCTGGTAGGTACGCATCCAGTTGTCGAGTTCGGATTTGAACCTTGGGCTCTTATACCGTCTGTTCAGTTCTTCAAGAGTGGAAAAGATCGGCATGCTCAGGGAAGATTCGAGTGCTTCAATGAATTTTTCGTCTGGAGACTTTCTCCCGATGACCGCCTTGCCGTGAATAATTTTGGCCAGTTCGTGGAGAAACACTGCCAGCCACTTTTTGACGGCATCCATTACCGCTGGGTGCTGCATGTCGTTTTCACGCTGGACCTTGGTCACATCCCACGATCTGTAGTTCCGGTCTTTCCAGGAGGTGTTGGTGGTTGCTGTCTCCCAAAGGACGCATGCATTGATGTTCCAGGTGAAAAAGTAACGCGTCCCGGCTCGCAGAGCCTTGGCGCGGGCGTCCTGAACCACGGCGGCGTTATAGGGGCTCCCGCCGTCTTTTTGATACGGGAGTTTGATCTCGCCGGTGAGGACAACCCGGCCATAGCCGTCAAGGAGCGTCAGGTCCCTGCGCTTAAGCGAGCCTTCACTGCGCTGCTCACACATTGCCCTGGAAAAGGGCAGACTGCCGTTCTTGGCAAGGAATTCGTTTATCCAGCTTGCCGCGTCAGCGGTAAATTCCCATTCGTTGACGGAAGCGGTCATGCAAACCTCGTATGTTCAAAATGGGTGAAGGGCGTCTTGAGATCTTTGCCCGGCAAGAGTAATTGCATCATATCCAAACGAAAAAATTACGCAAGGACGGGGAGCGTGCGGACAATTAAAAAGGGAGGGGCGTTATTTCTTGACGCTCCTCTCACGGCAGGGTAGGAATTGACATTGGCCTTGGTCTTGAACCATGAATCCGCAGAAAGGCAGGAGTATTATGGCGATTCCCGGTTTTCAGTCCATCATGCTACCTTTGTTGAGGTTTTCGGGAGACTTCAAGGAGCACTCCTCGAAGGAGACGATTGAAGCCCTCGCGGCCGAGTTCAAACTGAGCGCGGAGGAACGTGAAGAATTGCTCCCCAGCGGTCAACAGACAACCTTCGGCAATCGTATAGGCTGGGCCAGGACTTACTTAAAGAAAGCGGGTCTTTTGGAGTCCCGCAAGAGGGGTTGCTTTCAGATAACCGCACTTGGCCTGGAAGTGCTAAAAGAAAATCCGAGAGAGTTGAACATCACCTTTCTGCAACGGTTTCCCGAATTCATTCAATTTAGAGCGGTAAGAAGGGGGAAGTCGATTGGTCCCCCCGGTGACAACTTCAACGGTCAGGAAACCCCTGAAGAAACGATCGAAGCAGCCTATCAGAGGATTCGCCAAGGGTTGGCATCCGAGTTGCTGCAGACCGTCAAGAGCTGTTCATCCACCTTTTTCGAGCGACTTGTTGTCGATCTTATCGTAAAGATGGGGTACGGCGGTACCAAGAAAGATGCCGGTGAAGCCATCGGGAAGAGCGGAGATGACGGCATTGACGGGATCATTAAAGAGGATCGATTGGGGCTGGATATTGTATATATTCAGGCGAAGCGATGGGAAAATCCGGTTGGCAGGCCGGAAATCCAGAAGTTCGCCGGAGCGTTGCAGGGTCAACGGGCCAAAAAAGGGATTTTCCTTACCACATCGGCTTTCACAAAAGACGCCATGGATTACGTCTCGCGGATTGACACCAAGATAGTCCTTATCGACGGCGATCTGCTGGCCCAGTTGATGATCGACTTCAACATAGGAGTGGCTGCTGTTGCCTCATACGAGTTGAAACGCATAGACTCAGACTACTTCACCGAGGAGTAGACGACCGCATGGATTGATACTCCGGCCTCCATCCTTGCATTGTTCCTGGCCTGTGCTCCCGGGATATGCGGGATATGACTTTAAAGGACGGGCCGACGCTACCGGCGGAAGGTTTTAGGCAGGCCGCATCGCACGTTTCCGTTCCAGTCCTCCATCGCTTCCAGGAAAACGAGCCGGCATTCGCGGCCGCATTGAGTTCCCCTTCCGGTCCCGGCTTCTTCACGAATGCGGTTCACCTTTTCGACGTACCCCTGCCGGAGCAGAAAGTCCCAGAAGGCGCCAAGGTATGAATCGACGAATTCCGACAGGTTGAGCGGGGTCTTGCAGTCATCGAAGAATGCCCTGATCCCCTCGAAGGGTCCCGAACTCAGTTCAAGCACAACTTCTTCCTTATCCATTTTCCAACCTCCCGAGCTGCTGCTCCGATGCAGGTTGCGTAACGTCTCCGGCGCCCGCCTTCTTTTCGGCCCTGGCATCCACTACCACTACTGTATGTCCGCGCGCCTTGAGGATCAACCGCTCGACCAGGGTCTTCTTCCCCAGCAGGCGTTCCCAGAGCCGCAGCCGGCCGGGGCGGCCGATAACGATATGGCCCACCCGGTATTCTTTGGCGAACTGGACGATCGTGTCGGCGATGTCCTCCCCCTTGTAGGTGAACACGATGGCACCCAGCAAGTTTGCAAGGGTCAGTGTGTCGGACAGGAAGCGCTGTGTCGTCGCGTCGATAGCGGTGGGGGCTTCGCGGGGAGTCTGCACATAGACGGCGTACCAATTGCGGTTAAGGCGCCCGGCAAGCCTTGAGCCGTACCGCAGGAGCGCCGCGCTGTTCGGACCGCGGGAACTCAAACACACCATCACCTGGTCCGGGGCCGTGCCGTATTCTTCATCCGGACCGCTGCGGCGCTTGAGGTCGATATGCGAAGCAAGCTCACGCAGCGTCAGTTCCCGCAGTTCATTCAGGTTCGCGCGCTTGAAAAAATTTTCGAGCGCGGTGTGCACCCGTTCATGAGGGTAGATCTTGCCTTCCCGCAGCCGCTGCTGGAGGTCTTCGGGCGCCAGGTCCACATTCACGATCTCATCGGCTTCGGCGAGCACGGAATCGGGCAGCCGCTCATGAACTTTGACGGAAACCAGGGCTTCAACCGTATCGTAAAGGCTCTCCAGGTGCTGCAGGTTGAGTGTGCTGATCACATGAATGCCTGCCGCAAGGAGATCCTGCACGTCGAGATAGCGTTTTGCGTTTTGGCTGCCTGGAACGTTGGAGTGCGCCAGTTCATCCACGAGGGCGACTTCCGGCTTGCGGGCCATTACCGCATCCAGGTCCATTTCTTCGATGGCGATTCCTCGATATTGAACCTGCCGCCTGGGGACTACTTCCAGCCCTTCGATGAGTTTGGCGGTGTCGGCTCGCCCGTGGGTCTCCACGAGCCCGATGACGACGTCGACCCCCTCCTGTTTCAGGCGATGCCCCTCGACCAGCATTTGCCAGGTTTTCCCCACTCCGGGGCCGTAGCCAAGATAGATCTTCAGCTTGCCCCGCTGCGAGCGGCGAATGAGCTGCAGAAAGCTAAGAGCCTTGTCTGTGGCCATAAGACCTCTTTCAGGCGCTTCGAGCGCAAAAGTGAGTTCCGGAACATCGATCCGCGGGCCGCCCGGAAAACCGAACCGATGGCCCGGGGAACACGACGTAAAAGAGGCACGGTTCGAAAAACAGTACGGTAACGGCAATGGTGAAGATATCCATGGAGGGCTCTCCTCTGGTTGCCGCGCGGTTACGCAACGGAGGCATCCCGTTCCGCGGCGCTGAGGGAAAAGGTGAATCGGGTTCCCTTTCCCGGCTCGCTTGCGACATCGATCTTCCCGCCGTGCGCCTCGATTATTTCCTTGACGATCGCAAGTCCCAATCCTGAATTCCCCTGGTGTTCGCGGCCCGGCACGCGGAAGAACTTTTCGAAGATGTGCGGGAGATACTCTTCGGGTATCCCCGAGCCGCTGTCCTCGACGGCGAAGCGCACCGCATGCCCATCGGGTTGCGCGGACACCGTCACATGTCCTCCGGGAGGCGTGTGCTTGATTGCATTGGTCAAGAGATTTCTAAATACAATCTGGAGCCGAACCATGTCGGCATACACCGGCGGAGTCCCCCCCGGCACGTCCAGGCTGAGCGCGACCCCCCGGTCCATGTAGGCGGTTCGCATTTCCTCGATTGCCTGGAGGACCACTTGTTCGGTATCCACCAGCCCAAGTTCCAGTCTGGTGCGACCCAGTTCCATCCGGCTGATATCGAGCAGGTTCTCGATGATGCGATAGAGCCGGTCGCTGTCTTCGCGCGCGATGGCAAGAATCTCCGTTTGCCTCGGGGTCAGCGCTCCGAGTTTTTCACTGAGGAGCACATGGGTTGCGAGCCGCACGGATGTGAGCGGGGTTTTGAGTTCGTGGGATACGGTGGAGATCAGGCCGCTTTTTACCTCATCGAGCCGGCGCATGCGCGTTACGTCCGAGAGCACCAGAGTGATGCCGATCAAATGGTGATCCTCGTCCAGGATCGGGATGACCCTCGGGAGGAAAAAGCACTCCTCTCCTTCCCTGAAGACCTGGATTGCCGCATCGTAGCCCTGGTGATCGACGGGCCGCATTTCGTGAATCGCTTTGGCAAAGATCTCGCTGATTTTATCGTTTCCAGCCGACTGAACGGTGGAATCCGGTTTGAGACCGAACAACACCCGGGCCATATCATTTGAGATCTCGATTTCGCCCGCCGGACTGCAAATGGCAACGGCGTCCGAGAGCGAATCGAGAGCCGATTGCGTAGCGCGCTGGGTTCGAAGCAGGCGAGCCCGGTCCGTTCGCCTGAACTCCCGGAGACTCGATGCCATTTCGTTGAAAGCCGCGGCCAGTTGCCCGATTTCATCCTTCGATCGCGGTTTGACGACCAGGTCGAGATTTCCCTGCTGGATGTCCCGCACCGAGTTGGTGAGACTTGCAATCGGCCGTACAATGGAAGGCGCGATCACGGCCACGAGAATGACGGCAAGCGCGATTCCGGAGAGAACCAGGGCGATCATCGTGTGATTCGTTTCGCTCGCCTGCCGGCGGGCCTGACCATCGACGGACACCATATTGTTGAGATTGATGTCGATGATCCGCTGAGCGACCTCCCGGACCTCCTCGGAATGGGGCAGAAGGTGGCTCCGATAAAAGTCCCTGCGATCGGGCCCGGCATCGGGCAACCGCAAGAACGTTTCGAATTCGCTCCGAAAGTTACCCCAAGACTCCGTCAGCCGATCCGTCAATTCCTGTTCGCCCGGGACCGTTACGTTCCCCTGCTGGAACTTAAGGTTCTTTTCAGATTCCTGAATGGCTGACGCGCTCTCCCGGCCGGGATCAACCCCCCCCTCCCAAAGAGAGACCTCGGCAATCCGATCGAGACGCTCGACAGCAGCATTGATCTTGAGACATGCGGCAACGCTGTCATAGTTCTCCCGGAAGATCCGCTCTATCGCCGTACTGGACCGAGTGACGGTTCGAACGCTCATCAAGCCCACGATCAGCAGGATTATCAGCGGCCCGCAGAATGCAACGGCCAATTTGGATTTCAGACGCATCGCCTATCCTCCTCCGGCACTAAAGTGAGGCAAAGTGTATGCCATATCGCATCCATCCGGCAAATCAACAAAATTCAATGACTCAAGTGAGTTAAGTCCGATTGAGCATTTCGGAAAGAGTGGAAGGATTTCAAAATGCAGGGTAACTCACTTTGGGGGATTTCAAAATGAACTATTCAAAAAACAGTTTCTTCCGCAACGCCGGTTGGTGTCGGATCGTTTGAACGTGGTCTTCGGAGGGCGGGGTTAAGCCCACAACTGCCGCCTGGATGGACCAGATGCAGCCAGGGCAGACTGTGTGCCCGGCTGTGATTGATATGTGCTCCAGGGGCAAGTTTCCATGTTGTTTCATACAGTTTGCTTCATTCAGGTCCGGCAGGGGGCTCCGCTCTCGCTCAGGTGTTCCACTTCCAATGCCAGGGCGACCTGTCTAACCAGTGATTCCAAAAGGGATAATTGTTCATGGAAAAGGAAGCGTTCCGGATCTCTGGGCCGCAAGGCCAAAACCCCCAGGGAGGAATCCGCCGCCCGGAGCGGCACACACAGGATTTTGATCTCCGGCGAGGTCCGAGTCCCCCACCCCGCCGACTGTCCGGCATCGAAAGCCGTTTGGGCGACGTTGAGCTCTTTCACTATATCTTTCTCGAAGACGGAAGAAACATCACCGGCCGCAGCTTTCAGCCTCCCTTTTTCTTCCGGAAAGAGCACCACGATCGTGCAGTCGAAGATCTCCGAGATATGCTGCACCGCCGCCGCCAGAATCTTCTCGACCCCCCTTGTGCCGGCGAGCTGACGGCTGAGCCCGTGCATGGCGGCCGCCTGACGCTCCTGCAGACGGGCGGTCGCGGTTTGCTGCCGCATCAGGGTGGTCAGGTGGCTGATCGTCAGGGAAACCAGGAACATGACAATGAAGGTAACGATGTACTGGGCCTCATCGACCGTGAACGAAAATCGGGGAGGGACAAAAAAGAAGTCAAACGCCAGAACGCTCAGGAGAGAGACAAGGATGCCCGGCCCCCTTCCGCAGTCAATGGCGGTCACCATCACCCCCAGTAAATACACCATAATGAGGTTGCTGAGGGCGAAATGAGGGTACATGAGAAAGCAGAGCACGTTGGCCAGGATAAAATACAACAGGCCGGTCCCATAGTCGGTCCAGCGGAATTCCGCGGCTCGAATGACGAATGCGGGCTCTCGTGGTTCCACCGGTTCTCCGGAAATGACGTAGACATCGATCTCCCCGCTGATTCGCATCAGCCGATCCACCGGATTCCTGAGGAGAATGCCTTTCCACCGTGAAGCGCCGGGCTTACCGGCGATAATCCTGGTTATGTTCCGTTGCCGGGCAAAGCCGGCAATCTCCTCAGCCACGTTCCGGCCTGTCAGGGTGAACGTCTCCGCCCCCAGTTGTTCCGCCAGCCGCAAGTTGTCGAAAGCACGGTTTCGCTCCGCTTCCGGCAGCATCAGCATTCTGGGTTGCTCGACATATACCGCATACCATTTGGCATGCAGACCATCGGCCATTTTCCCGGCCGAGTTGATCACTTTAGCGGATGACGGGCTGGGCCCTACGCACACCAGGAGCCTTTCCGCCGTGGGCTTCACAATGTCTGCCACCGTTTACCTCCCTCGCTCATGTTTTGACTGGTATTTTAAGCACGCTTTCCACGAAAGACATGAAAGGGCGGTAAGATTCCATCCAAAAGCGACAGGACTCCCCTCCCCTCCGGGAAAGATAGTCTGGACGGGAGAGAGCGGCTGGGATGAGGAAAACACAGCCGATCGGAAAAGCCGGCATCTCCCATTTCCACCCACCCTTCCCGTCCAGAGGGGAAAAGCCGCGGATGCCCCGCCTCCAGGAGCGTGTGCTTACGGCGATCCGTACCGCTTGCGCAGTTCGAGGTTCACCTCGAGCACATTCACAAACCTCTCTCCGGCAAGCCCCCCGAATGGCGCCGAAGAGTTTTCCCGCAGGATCCCCTCAATCTCTTTTCGAACCGCTGCAGGGTCGCGTTTCAGGTCGGCGGCCCACTTGGAGGCCACCCGATCGATTTGGAACCGCGCATTCTTGAGTGAGATGTGAGGGTCGAGTCCGGAGGCGGATGTGGTGACCATATCGCCGGGGACATCCTGAAGGTCGGCCTCGGGGTGGTCTTGCCGCCACATGTCAAAAAAGATCGACTGGATGTCCGCCCCTTCGCCGACCGGCTCAACCGTCGTTTCAGTTTTGCCGCCGGCTCCTTCGCGACTGACGATCGAAGGAAACTTACCGGGATTTTCCCCGGAGAAATTTTCGAAGAACATGACGGCCAGATCGTCGGCCTTTGGCTGTGGAGTGCCCGGATTGTCTTTAACCCACTCCGCAACAAGCGCGGGATGCGCCGCTGTCCAACCGTCCACACAGGCGATGTGTGCCGGGTCGGCCTTGACCCAGGCCTGAGCGAGGGCGTTGTGCAACTCCGCCCACTGGGCGACGATGTGCGGACTCCCCTGGTAGACATCTCTCCTGAACCAGCCCTCTATATCGGGGGCGACGGATTGCCCG
This sequence comes from uncultured Syntrophobacter sp., assembly GCA_963666995.1. Lineage (GTDB taxonomy): Bacteria > Desulfobacterota > Syntrophobacteria > Syntrophobacterales > Syntrophobacteraceae > Syntrophobacter. The sequence continues at coordinate 189,990 of OY762941.1, forward strand.
GCGTTCGGACCGCTCCGGTACTTCACGATCGGGCCGAGCACCCTGGCGACACGGTCGCGCAGCGCGTAGTTCGAAGCCGCCAGAGTGGACGAGGCCGAGGCCGAGGCATCGTAGGACGCAGCGGAGGGGCGGGGCTGAAAGTACTCATCCGCGGTAAACGGCTGCGCGACAAGTTTCGATCCGACCAGCTTGCCGTCGGGGCCCGTCAACATGCTGCCGTTTGCCTGGAAGGGGAAAAATGTCTGTCCGACAGCCCATAGCGCAAGGGGATAGATACCGCAGCAAATGATTACCGCAAGGAAAAGCAATTGCAGACTTTTTGAAAGGTAGCTCAACATGTATTTACCTCCCTGGGTTCGCTGCAATGTCAGCTCACCAGATGCAGACCCACCATGATAAGGTCGATCAGTTTGATGCCGATGAAGGGGATGAGCACTCCCCCCAGTCCCCAGATCAGCATATTCCTGCGCAAAAGGGCATCGGCGCCAAGCGGCCGGTATCGGACCCCCTTAAGCGCAACCGGGATCAGAAAGGGGATAATCAACGCATTGAAGATCACGGCCGACAGAATGGCCGACGTCGGCGAATGCAGATGCATGACGTCGATGGCTTTCAGCCAAGGCAGAGTGCCGGCAAAAAGCGCAGGGATGATCGCAAAATATTTGGCCACATCGTTGGCGATCGAAAAAGTTGTCAGGGAACCTCGGGTCACGAGGAGCTGCTTTCCGATCTCCACGACTTCGATAACCTTGGTAGGATCGCTGTCCAGATCGACCATGTTGGCCGCGTCCTTCGCGGCCTGCGTGCCGGCGTTCATGGCCAGGGCCACGTCAGCCTGCGCCAGGGCGGGCGCATCGTTCGTGCCGTCGCCCATCATGGCCACCAGCTTCCCCCCGGCCTGCTCCTTTCGGATGTAAGCGAGCTTCGTCTCAGGCGTCGCCTGGGCGAGGAAGTCATCGACTCCCGCCTGTGCAGCGATCGTCGCCGCCGTCAGAGGATTGTCCCCCGTGATCATGACGGTCCGCAGCCCCATTTTCCTCAACCGATCGAAGCGCTCCTGCATGTGGGGTTTTAAAATGTCCTCGAGAACGACCACCCCGGCGATCCGGCGGTCGTCGGCCACGATCAGCGGGGTCGCGCCCTTGGATGCGACGCTGTCGACCAGCACGCCGATACCCTCCGGAACGCGGCCCCCGCCCGCCTCTGTAAAAGCGATGACGGTATCCGGCGCGCCTTTTCGGATTCGGCGTCCGTCGGGGAGATCGATGCCGCTCATGCGTGTTTGGGCCGTAAAGGGCACGAACCGCGCATCCGGAGGCACGACAACCGGGCTTCCGTTCTCTTTCTCGAACAACTTCACGATGCTTCTGCCCTCGGGGGTCTCATCGGCCGCGGACGACAGGGCGGCCAGCCGGCCGACGTCGGCCGCCGAATACTCTCCGATCGGCAGGAACGTCGTTGCGTTCCGGTTCCCCATCGTGATTGTGCCCGTCTTATCCAGCAGGACGACATCGATGTCGCCGGCCAGTTCCACGGCCTTGCCGCTCTTGGCGATGATGTTTGCCTGTAGGGCCCGGTCCATGCCCGCGATTCCGATGGCGGCCAGCAAGGCGCCGATGGTCGTGGGAATGAGGCAGACAAGGAGCGCGATGAGGGTCGGGATATCGGTTCCGAGGCTTTTCAGAGGTTCGTGAAGCCCGAGGTAACCCATCATGTACTGCTCTGCGTTCCAGGCCATCGCCCAAAGCGGAATGACCACGATCAGGAACACCAGCGTAAAAGCCGAGAGCAACAGGGTGAGGGCAATCTCATTTGGAGTCCGTTGACGGATCGCGCCCTCGACCAGGGCGATCATCCGGTCGAGAAAGGATTCACCGGCGCCGCTGGTTATCTGAACGACGATTCGGTCGGAGAGGACAACCGTTCCGCCGGTCACGCCGGATCGGTCACCGCCCGCATCGCGAATGACCGGAGCGGACTCGCCGGTGATCGCGGATTCGTCAACCGCAGCCACCCCTTCCATGATTTCACCGTCGCCGGGGATGGTTTGACCCGCCCGCACGACGACACGATCGCCCGGTTTAAGAGCCGTCGAGGATATCTCCTCGACGGCCCCCGCAGCGTTCAACCGATAGGCCAACGTATCGTGACGGGCCCTCCTCAGCGATTCTGCCTGGGCTTTGCCGCGGGCTTCGGCAAGGGCCGTGGCGAAGTTCGCGAACAGGACGGTCAGGAACAGCCATGCATCGACCGCGATAAAATAGCCGATCGGCACCTCGCTCACCTCTTCGCCCCACGCCGCCTGCAATATGAACAGCAGGGTGAGGAAGGCCCCGACCTCGACCACGAACATCACGGGATTGTTCCACTGGATGTCGGGCCGCAACATGACGAAAGCCTGCTTGAAGGCCGCCATGGCTGTTTCCTTTTCCAGCAGCCGCTGCGGTTTTATGCGGCGCTGCGGTTGCGGCTGTTCTCGAGGCGCGCGGACCTCCCAGGCGGTTTCCGCAGAATTGACTGCTTTATTCATCTTGTAATCCTCCGGGCATTCTATCCATCTCGAAATCCCTCGTCAGGATTTCAATGCGTTTCCATGAGCGATCGTATTAGACATCCAAGTTCAGCCACCGAAGGGGATCGGCCCCAGGTGCTCGGCCAGGGGGCCCAGTGCCGCAACCGGCAGGAACAGCAGCGCGCCGATGATGAGAATCGTTCCCAGCAAAAGGAATCCAAAGGTGGAGCTGTCGTCTCGCAGCGTCCCCAGACCGAAAGGGCTCGACTTCTTGGCTCCGAGATAAGCCGCCATGGCCATGGGCGCGATAATCGGCAGATACCGGCTGAAAATCATTACGAGGCCCGCTGCGATGTTCCATGGGATCGCCGTCGGCGCCGGATTCGGGTTGCTCGCCAAACCATAGACAACCCCCAGTCCGTCGAAAGCAGAGCCGTTGTTGGCGGAGGCCGAGGAGAACTGGTACAGCATTTGTGAAAAACCGTGCGCCCCCGGATTGCTGGCGGCCAGGAGTCCCCAACTCGTCCCGGCAAAGAGCCCGGTGGGGAAAAGGATCATGAACGGGTGGACCAGCAGGGCAATGACCGCAAGCTTAACCTCGCGGGCCCCGATTTTCTTCCCCAGATACTCCGGCGTCCGCCCCACCATCATGCCGGCCACGAAAATCCCGATGATGACGTACAATAACATGTTGATCATCCCCACACCTTTTCCCCCATAAATGCAGTTCAGCCACATCCCGACCATGGGCGACAGGGCGGCGATCGGATTGAGGCTGTCGGCCTCAGCGTTTACCGCCCCGCATGTCACATCAGTCGTCACCGCCGCGTACGTGGCGCCGGCCGAGGTCCCGAAGCGCAGTTCTTTTCCCTCGAGATTGCCCAGGTGCTGGTCTACCGGCAGGCTTGAGACGGCGGGAAGGGCCACCTCTCGTTTTCCTCCCGGTGCGGTGGCGCTGGGGATCTGATACATTCGGGCAGAGTGGGCCGTGAACGCCGGGTTCGGTTTCAGCGTATCGAAGTAGACCGACCAGACGATGGTGGCGATCATCAACGTCATCATGACGGAAAAGATGACAAGACCATGCCGGAACCGGCCAAGCATCCGGCCGTACATCAACACCAGCGCATACGGGAAAAGCATCATGGACAGGCAGTTCAGGAAGTTCGATAACGCAGTGGGATTCTCAAAGGGGTGAGCGGCATTCATGCCGTAAAAACCGCCCCCGTTGGTCCCGAGCATCTTGATGGACTCAAAAGCGGCCACCGGCCCGACAACGATGGTCTGGGGCTTTGCCTCGCCTTTGTCTGTAGTTCCCATGACCGCGGGTTCGAGCGTCGAGACCTGGTAAGAGCTCCGGAAAGTCATCGGGCTGCCCTGTGTTATAAAAATGAGAGAGATGACAAAGGCTGCCGGCACGAACATGTAGACCAACACGCGCCACATATCCAGGAAGTAGTTGCCCAGAGATGAATCACTGCGCAAAGCCCGGATGACTGCTGTTAGCGCACTTAAGCCGACTGCTGCCGACACAAAGAGCATGAAGATCCCAAAGAAAATCTGGCTGAAGTTCGACAGAGTCTGTTCCCCGGCATAGTGTTGAAGGTCCGTGTTCGTCATGAACGAGGTCACCGCCTGAAAGATGGTAGTCGGGAAAATCATCCCCTTCCCACCCGGGTTCAGCGGCATCCACGGCTGGAGCGCCAGGATCAGGTAGCCAAAGACAAACATAATGATATTAAAAACGAGCAGGGAGCCGGTGTATTGCTTCCAATTCTGCGGGCCGCTGTCCAGGCGACTTTCGAACCAGCGCAAGATCGGCAGTGGCCTGTATTTTCCGTCCATGATCCACGCCAGGTAGCGGCTCAGGGGAAACGCGATAATGGTCGCCGCCGCAAGAAGCGAAAATGGAAGAACCCAGGTTTGCGTAAACATTGTATTCAGATCCTTTCAATAATTTCAGTTTGCATGCCGCTCCGGCTTAGAACCACTCCGGCCGTATCAGGGCCACCAGCAGGTAAACAAACAGGAAGACCGCGACGGCCGCTGTCAGAATGATCATCATCTGCATCACCTCACCTTTCATATTTTCTCGCAAGCTCTCATGAACAGGCAGCATAGGCCCATCAAGACAAGGCCCAACAGAAACATGGCAAGCAGCCAGATTTCGACGTTCATTTCGTATTCCTCCCACATTCCGAATAAGAACTCTCCGGATCACAACCGGCGTTAAGGCACCCGAATCCTGCCAATACGTTTGGCCTCACCTTTCATTTTGAAGTATTCCGTCGCGCCCCCCTTTTCCTGCAACGGATTTGCCCGGCTGCCCTGCCGGGCCGCGTCGCCCCGCAGACCATTCGAACCCACGACAGGCAGATTGTCGCTTTCCCGTAATATGCCTGCAACAGTCCGCGGTTAAAGTTAATCACCCTTTCTCCTTCAACCGGATCAATAGAGCAATCTTCGTGCCTCGGGAACGGGACACATCAACTTGTTTGATTACAAATAGTTGTAAAGGGACAGGGGAATCGGTCGAGGTCAGGGGATTTCAAAATGCAGACGAAGTGTCTTCCGGCATTTCAAACTGAAATGGAGACCGGGAATCACAAGTTTCTACTGAAGGTATCCCCTCTTTGCATCGTTTTCGCGGGCAATATACCGGGCCCCCCCCATTTTCGTCCCGGGAGGTGCATTGTACAGTGAAGGCAAACACAAGGGAGAGGAGAATAGCCGGTGCGATCCCGTATTGCCTTCGCGGTCCTTTTGTTCATCCTGGCGATGGGGCTGTTTTTCGTGTCGAGGATGCTTCATCCGAGGGTTGTGTCTGAGGTACGCACCACAGCCTGCATCAGCCCAATCGCCTGTTCGGACAACGAAGTGTTTTCCAGAGACATCGCAGAGGATTCGTGCACGATGGTATCAGAGAACGGTCTCAACCATCAAGACACCCCCGGGCAGCCCGCGACCTGTTCGCTGCAAGGGTTGCTGCAGAAAGGAAACGCCCCGCTACTGGTGCGATATCCCTGATTGAGGCGGTTTGGTACCAACGATTCCTTCCATAACTGAGCAGGAGTGCCGAGGCCGTTTACCGTATCTTCTTCATGCTGTTTTTCCCACCTGTGAACTACGTTCCTGGGCGACTCAAAATACAGCTTTTCCCTACTTGAGTCGCCGGGTCGGGATCTTAAGTTGCAGAAAGATCTGCATGTTTTCCGGGACCCGTAAAGGTCGGAGGGCTGCGACCGCGGGTAGTCTTTATGGATCCATGGTTCACTTTCCGAGGCTCAAACGTTTTCGGAGGTCGCAGGCGGGAATCCAGCCGGGACAATGTAATTACCCCGGTTGTGGCCTGCTCAAATCGGCGGATATTTACAGAAGGAGGAAACAAGGGAGAAACAGTAGCAAAGAATAAATATTATCCAAGCTTATATTAATAATGTGTAATATAACCCTCCAGACAGGTGTATCGAACGCATTTCCGTGTTGATTCAAACTCAATCATTTTCTCTTGGAAGGAAACTTGACATGGCTGCTTGGTTTAGTGGAGACAGTTGCCCCGTGTGTCATAGGCAGGGAATCAGGACACGCAGGAAGGTATGGATGCGGATATTTCCAGGAAGCAGGTCGTACCACTGCCCGAAATGCAGGATTAGCTACCTGGATCTGCTGTTTGCTTCGATTATCATAAAAAAATACAAGCCCAGAATGTCTCCTGAATTCCCTGCCCTGAGGCGAGAGTTCGTAGAGAACAGGGACGTGGTCGCCAGCTTCGGGGGAAAAAGTTGCCCCGTGTGCCTGGACTCCGGAAAGCGGACACACCGGAAAGTGTGGATGCGGATGCTCCCGGGGAGCAGGCTATACCACTGCTCAACATGCGGACTTGACTACCTCCGCCTGCTGTTTGTGAGGATTACGATGAGCAAACCCAGGCACGGGACATTCGTTCATTCCCCGGTTCAGGGAACGAAGTAGGGATCGCCCGGGACACGCCTCCGCCTCTGCAACTTCATGGAATTTCGCCCATCTGTCTGAGTCTGTCCGTACGTCCGGCAATCTCCCCGCAATAATCAGATGGTGCCGGGGAAACCGTATGTACAAAGAGTTTTGATCCTGCAGGCAACACCGCCCGGGTACGAATGCGCCACCCATTGAGGTCTGCCGCATGACGTCGCCGGGCACTTAATGCGGGGGTGCTCCGAAGGATCGGGCAGGCGACACTGCATATTCCTCAAACAACAGCATAATCACCAGCCTTACACCCTCCCATACGTGTCGAGGAGTACTTGGGAGCGGCCACTGACATCATCTCGAATCCAATCCCGTTTGTTAGTGTTTTCCATATGTTGAAAAATAGTAATGACAGTGTAATCCAACGTCTTTTTTTCTTGCACAATTACCACCCTCCTGATACAAGTTGCCGAAAATGAGAGGTTTCAGGCTCAATATCCCCTGCTTCAGTTTAAAGCACCACATAAGGAATGATGGAAATGGTTCTGAAGAATGGTGAATTTCGTCTTTGGAAAGGGTGGATCCTTGTCACTGCCTGTGGGGTGTTGGCCTTGCTGTCTGTTTCATGCAGCAGCACGCAAAAGAAAGAACAGAAATTCGATGTTTATGTGCAGCGTCCGGAGGATGTCCGGGAAGTGAGAAAGGTCGAGACGATGCTCACGGTAACTCCGGAAAAGGCGGCGCTGCACCCGGACTACCAGGTGATGGAAGATATTTCCGTGCCTTTCATTCCCGAATACAGGGTCGGCCCCGGGGATATCCTTGAAGTAGTGTACAATATCCGCTACGAGAAGTCCCCCGAGGAGTATCGCCTTGAAGTACAGGATAAGATCAGCGTCACCCTGCCTTATTATCCGCAGTTCAACTCGACTGTTCTTGTCCGGACGGACGGGAAGATCACCGTTCCCCTGATAGGCGATGTCCAGGCCGAATCCAAGACCCCCAGGGAATTGGCCGCTGTGCTCAACCAGGAATACAGCAAGTTCCTGGACAATCCATTCATCACGGTGGCCCTGGAGGAATTCAACGTAAAAATCGATGAATTGAGGAAAGCCATCACAACGGCCGCCCGGGGACAGAGTAAAATCGCACCGGTGGCTCCCGACGGGCGGGTCGCGCTTCCGATCATCGGAAACGTCCAGGCTGAAGGGTACACACTCCCTCAACTGGAAAAGGTGGTTAACGAGAAATACTCGCTGTACATCAGGAATCTTAATGCCACGATGATCTTATCCGAAATTCACCATTCGAAGTTCTACATTTTTGGCGAAGTGGAGCGCCAGGGGCCCCACGAAATGCCCGGCACCATGAGCCTGCTTGACGGAATAAGCGTGGCCGGCGGGCTCAAAAAGACCGCTTATATTAAGGAAATCATCATATTCCGCAGCGATGGCCTGGAAAGGCCCATGGCACTCAAGGTGGATTTGGAGCCTGTCCTGGAGCAGGGATACACGTACGCCGACCTGAGACTGAAACCTGCGGACATTGTCTTCATTCCAAAGGGGAGACTGGATAAATTCAATGACCTTGTTGAAAAGATCTTTACCAAGGGCATCTACGCGGTCATTCCTTTTCAGAGCAGCGTTGGCGCTTATTATAATATAAATCCGACGGTACTTAAATGATATCCAACCCTTCACAGGAATACAAATATGGGAAATGATATTAGTATCTTCTTACAACATAAGGAAAATGCATTAAGGGAGTTTTTGTTTATCCTGTTTGAGAGGAAGAAGATTGTACTCGCTATTTTTATTCCTGTTTTTGTCTGCTCTGTATTGATGGCGTTATTGTTGCCTTCACAGTATCGTGCTTCCGCCAAATTTTCTCTTTTTGTTCCGCAGGCGCTCGACCCCCTGCAGCAAGAAAAGACTTACGACTATAAGAATATTGTCAGGCGCAGTTTACAGGAACAGAAAGAACTCGTCATATCCGGTCGTGTGATGGAGAAAGTGGTGGCAAAACTGTTTCCCGATGCAAAGCCGGAAGACCTTCCCAACCTCATGGAGGACATCCGCAACCAACTTGAAGTGACCCCTCCCGGAGGTGAGACTTTTGAAGAGACGAGCGTTTTTTATGTGAGCTTCAAGGGCAACAATGCCAAGCGCGTGGCTGAGGTCACGAGGAGCATCGCTGCCGCCTATCTGGCTGTTTATGATGAAATTTCCAAATCCCGAACTGATTATTCGCTCGATTTCTTCAAGGAACAGGCCGCCAGACTTCACGCCGATATGATGGCAAAGGACAAGAATTTAAGGGATTACGAAACGGAGCAGGCGTTGGCTCTGGTTGAAATCCTCAATCTGGACACAGACCAGACCAGCATCGAGGTTGGCCCAAATGCCCTGCTCACCCAGTTTCTCCGAAAGTATCACGACCTCCAGGAAGAACTTGCCGGGCTGAATGTGGCCATTGAGGGTCTGGAGCAGGAGGCGAAGGGCAACATCATTCCGGCCGTGCCGACGGAGATGGATCAGGCGGGGCGTACCATCGCCGTTTATAAGACCAAGCTGGCGCAGCTTCAAATCCTCATGAATGAAATGAAATCGCAGTTCACGGGTCAATTCGGTCCCTTGAAGCAAGCCGAGAAAGAGCTGAACCTCAATGTGGACTCCCTGAAGGAGGAACTGGAAAGGACCATTCGCGCCCAGAAGATGAATGCTCAAGCGATTGCGGCCAGACTCCAGGAACTGGAGAGAATCATAGACCAGTTGCAGGACCGCATCCGTACCACGGCTCAGGAGAGATCGGTGTATGAACACAAGAGGCAGGAATATCGGCTGGCCAAAGATGCATATGTCAACGTCAGCAACCAGATGGAGCAGGCCCGGCTGGCCAATGCCCTGAACAACGCCAAACAGAACCTCACCCTCGTCGATGCCCCTGCCGTACCCCTCTCCCCCTTTAAGCCCGACAGGCCGGCAATAATCATTCTGGGCTTTTTTGCCGGCATCTTTTTGGGTGTTGCCGCTGCCGTAACGATGGACTACTTCGACCATACGATAAAAAAACCCCAGGATATCAAGCGATTCCTGGACGTGCCTATACTGGGCTCGGTGCCCAAGGTTGGATGAACGGGATGGTGGCAACGCTTAGTTTGTTGATAATTTCATCGATTGCAGTCAGCGTGTTCTTTTTCTACCGCTCTTCCCGGGCATATTCTCAAGATGAGACAAGAGTCTCTTTTCTCGCGGTCGTGTTTTCTTTGTGGCTCATAGCAGCCGCAATGTGGGGACCGGCCTTTTATGCTTTTCGCCTCGCGGGTCTTTTTGACATGACCATCGAGCGGATTCTTTTTGTCGCCGTCATCATGACGATGCTGGCGGGTCTGTTCAGCAAAACATCGAACGTGCCTGCAAGCCGGACCATAGAACCTCTGCTCGCCCTGTTTTGCCTGATTTGCCTGATCTCGATGACATTCCATGGGTTTGCGGCATCTTCGCCCAAGTATCTGTCACCGTGGCATATGTTTATCAACGGTTATTTATTTCCTTTCGCCGCATTCCTGTTTGCCAAGAAATACCTCGTCACGGAAAGAGATTTGTCCTTTGTTTTTCATGCGTTGTTTTACCTCGGCGCTTATCTGGGCATCATGGCTTTCTTTGAATTTTTCAGTCTCCGTCAGTATGTCTACCCTCAGTTCATCAATGATCCGAAGGTCTGGCTCCACCTGGATCGAGCTCGAGGCCCTTTCCTCAATAGCGCTCTCAATGGGTTCGCCATGATCATCGGGTTTGTTTGCGGCATCCACCTCCTGCCTTTCAAACGAGGCTTTGGCAGACTGGTGCATTTGCTCCTGCTGTCCGTTTTTTTTCCCGCCATATTCTTCACCTTGACACGGTCTGTATACCTTTGTTTTCTGCTCACCCTGGGGACTCTGCTGCTTGCTTACCGGACATCGTTCCCGAAATGGAAGCTGCTCTCCATCCCTCTGGCCATAGTGCTGATCCTGTCGATCGCGAATGTCCACAGGCTGTCATCCAGCGACAGACGTTCCGGGGGAGTATACCAGGTGCAGGAGGTGCTCATCCGTGAAGCGCTCTTGAGAAGGTCCATGGTCATGATCGCGGACAACCCGCTTTTTGGCTTGGGTCTTGCCCAGTTCGTCCCGGCGTCGGTGGCCAAATACAGAGGTTTGGTGCCCATTCCGGAGAGCACGGCGGAAGAGACGCAGCACCATCAGTTGATCGGCATGACGGTGGAACTGGGCCTGGTTGGCGTTTCCGTTTACCTTGCGATCATCGTAACGCTTTTCAGACGGGTTTACTCCCTGTATACCGGGCTTCCCAGGGCAGGGTTTATGGATTCCAATCTGGCCATACTCATTGGAATTTGCTTGAGCGTTTACGTTTTGAACAATTTCTTCGTCGACTCCTCCTTTCAATTGTTCCCCAACGCCGTTTTTCTCACATTTGGAGGGGTGGCCGACGGGTTGTACAGTCGACTCGGTCTGATGCAGGCAACGAATGAACCGCGCGTTCCAGGGGGGTTATCTTCACCCCATGAGGCATAGCAGCTCGCCATGGAGCAGAATGAGCGGCTGCGAACGCCGCCTGTCGGGGATCGACAAGCCTTGCAGCAAGGTGTTTGGTGCCATGATCATGCCTTTGTATCGAAGACAACAGGCAACGTCCAGTAACACATGGAGATCTCATGTATAAAGATTTTTACCGCATGAAAACCGAAGCGTTCATCAACCAACCCTTGCCGGAGGTCTTCTTCAACTCGAAGCCGCATAAGGAAGCATGGCACTACCTTGTCCACGGTATTAATTCAAAGGAGCCTTTCTTATTGCTCAGCGGAGAGTACGGAATGGGGAAGACTACCCTCTGCCTGAGGCTTACCCAGGCTTTGAAGGAGGGAGGCAAGCTGCCTTTCGTTTTTGTGTCAACCCCCACCTACAACTATTCGGCACTTCTAAGAAGGATCGCGTCCTGTTTTCCCATTCCCGTGGAACAGGACGACGAGTCAACAGTCCAGAGCCTGATTTTCAACTATTTTGAAGATCACCAGGACAACAAAGGGCTGAACATAATCGTCGACGACGTCCAGGAGATGGACATTTCGACCTTGAACAAACTTCGACTGCTTGCCAACTTCAATATTGACGGCTTTTTCCCCATCCGTTTGCTCCTGTTCTCCCACTTCTCCTTTATCGACAAGTTGAAAATCGACCTCCTCCAGCCGCTGAACCAAAGAATCAAGAGGCGATTCTACCTGGAGCCGCTTAGCTTTCCGGAAACCAAGGAATACATCTATTTCCGGCTGGTGAGGGCCGGTGCACCCGGGATTCCGTCCTTCACGGAAGATGCGATTCAAAAGATATATTCCTACAGCGGGGGAGTACCACGCGGCATCAACAATATCTGCGATGGGTGTCTGCTGTTGGGAGCCGGCCGGGGTCTGACCGTCATAGACGGCGGCGTTGCCGCAAAGGCTATCGACTTCATCGAAGGAACACACGTGAGGCCCCGCGCGGCAGCGGTTTTGCCGTCTGCGGAGCCGGAGCGGAAGGTGACCCTACCGCCGCCGGCGGATCAACAGCCGGTAAAGGAACCCGCAGCGCCTCACATCACCCTGGAATACCCGGCCGGAGACGTTGGGGAAAAACCTCCTGAAAAGACTCAAGCCGGCGGCAAGACGTTCAATCTCAAGATGTACATCATCATCGCATTGATAATGTTCGTTATCGGGGTTGTGTTGGCGATATATTTCGACCTGAAAAGCATCATAACGTCCTTGATGGATTTTTCGCGGGCATAGGGCTGGGTCAGGCAGGGATATTCCGGTTGATCGTTGACGATAGCCCAACCATAGCGAGGCTGTTGCCCAAAGGAAAACCGAGGCCGGATGAAATCAGGAAAACGTCATTCCGGTGAACGCCGGAATCCGGCCTCCTTAAAATTATCGGGTAATTCCGATTAACCACACTGGGCCCCGGCAATACCGCCGGGGTGACGTTTCCGGGCAAACGGCTCATTTTTCACTTGGATTCCGGTCGGGCAACAGCCCCTAGAGCTAAGGAGCGAACTTACATGGGAAAAGGCGTTTGGGAAAAAGCCTTTAGCAGCAAGGACACTGGAGGGGAGCCGATCGCTTCTTCTCCGGAGAGTCTCAGTACCGACGGCGTGCGGGACGATTCGTCCGCTTCCGCTGACTGGTCGCCGGCACGGAAAAAATCCGTCGAATTTCAGGGGACTTGGGAAGCGGCATTTTCCGGAGGGCCGAGAACCGGCGTCAGAGCCCAGGCGTCCGAGAATGGTTCGCCGGCTCAGGCCGGTGAACAGCCGCCCGCCGCTTCGCACGCTGAATCCGGATCATCATCAGACGCCGGGCCAAATCCGGTACAATCATTCCATTCCGCGCATGTTTACCGGGAAAAGACAAAAACGGGTCCGCCCCTGTTGACCAAGATGGGAGATTTCCTGGATAAAATTTGGCTCAATATCCACCTTGAAACGGCGGACCGGCACTCAAAGACGTTCCTTTTCTGCGGCGCCACCCGCGGAGTGGGGGCCACCTTTATCTCGTTCTATTTCTCGCTGTCGCTGGCTTTGGAGCGCAGCATGAAGGTGCTCTACGTCGACGCCAATATGGACGACCCCAACCAGCCGTCCATTATTTCAGATATGCGGCAGCATCCAGGTCTTGCATCGTATCTCGCCGGCTATCGGTCCCTCGAATCACTGATTCTCCAGACCCAGTACAATAACCTGTCCGTACTTCCCTCAGGCGCGCATGAAATGCTCGATCAGGCAAATTCCGGTTTTCAGAAACCCAAGGCGGTCAGTGAATTCGTCGACTACTGCAAGACCCATTTTGACGCGACGATCTTTGACGGCCAACCCGCTATGGAGTATCCGAGCACCACCACTTTTGCCAAGGCGGTCGACCAGACCATCCTGGTATGCAAATACGGTTTTTCCAGACGCGAGGTTCTCAAGCTGGCGATCGACAGACTCAAAGAGAGCGGAGTTTCCGTGGCCGGGGTAATTCTCAACGAGCGTCAATATCCCATTCCGGCTTATGTATACAGGATATTGAAGTGAACAGGGACTCGGAAGCCGGCAAGCTAAGGCATATTTTGCACGTGATCGATGCGCTGAATTACGGAGGGGCGCAAGAGTTGCTGGTGCTGCTCGCAAAGTGCTCGCCAAAGAATCGGTACAGAACGACGATTTGCGTTTTGCAGCCCAATCCGGAGTTGAAAGCCAAAGCAGAATTTCATGGAGCGGAGGTGATTTGCTTCAACAGGCCAAGGCCCAGTATCCTCAAACCGCACCGCTTCTTTTCATACTTCTATAACAACGTCAGAGACATTGTGTCATTTTGCAGGCGAGAACACGTGGATGTGATCCAATGTCATCTCTCCGATGCGGAATTCATTGGGATATTGGCAGGCCATACGGTTAAGGTGGACCGTATCCTTACGACCCTTCACGATCCCCTGATCCTTCCCAGGCGTCATTCCCACGACCCCAGGAATCTCCTCAGGCTCTTGCTGACCAGCATCCTCTACAAGTGGACTCATGCCATTATCGCCGTATCCGAGGATCTTTCGCAAAAGATCGGGAAGTTTGTCTACGTCGATCCCTCAAAGATTCGTACGATCATAAACGGAATCGACGTGGATTCTTTACGAACGACCCCGTATTCCAAACAACTGGCGACACAATTGGGCCTCGGTCCGGAACAGAAGGTCCTGCTCACTGCCGCCCGCTTGACACTTCAAAAGGGACATGTCTACCTCATCGATGCCATGGCCCGCCTGGTAAAGGACTACCCAGGCATCAGGCTTCTCCTGGCAGGTGAAGGCGAACTCAAAGAGGAACTCATCAGCCGGTGCGCATCCATGGGCGTCCTCGGTCACGTTCAGTTTCTGGGCGGACGTCCCGATATGGCCGATATCCTGGCCCTGGCTGATATTTTTGTGCTGCCGTCTCTCTGGGAAGGAACGTCGATCGCCCTTCTCGAAGCAATGGCTGCGGCCAAGCCGATCGTGGCCACGGATATCCCGGGGAGCCGGGAAGTGCTCAGCTCTCCGAAATGTGGTGTTTTAGTTCCCCCCGGAGACAGTTCGACGTTGGCGGAGGCCATCTCCTATCTGTTTGAGCACCCCGAAACAGCTTGTGAATACGGCCGGACTGCGGGCCGGGTCGCAGGAGAACGCTTTGACGTCCGCCAGATCATTACACAGTTGGAACCGCTCTGGCAAAAGCAATGTTTCCCCTGATGGGCATTTGAATTCGATGAATGCACCGCGGGTCGAGACAGCGGCCCCCCCACGCATGTCGCACCGGCCGCAGATATATGTCGGCTGCGTAAATGCTCAGTGACCGGAGAGGGGCTCTGCTATTTTCTTCTACCTCCTTCTGAATGGTCGTGAATATGGATGGGGCAAAATATAAGAGTTTACTGATAGTCTTGTGTGCGACATTGATCGCTTGTATCTTTTCATTCCTGATTTATCCACACATAATGGGTTCGGTTCACGCGCCGCTGGACCCCGATGACTATGGTTCTCTCGGTTACGGCGTATGGCAAAACGGCACTTTGTCTTTCTATCCGGATAGTGATCCGACTGTTACCAGAGGTCCCATATACCCTTTGATCATCGCCGGATTGCTTTCACTAACCAATGGTTGGTTTCCCTGGTCCATCCAACTGGCCCAATGTATTCTTTTTGGTTTAACAACTCTGATAGTCTTTTTTATCGCCCGTAACATATGGAATGAATCACTTGCTCTATATGCACAATTGGCCTGTGCCATGTATCCATTTTTGTTGTGGTTTACGCCTCGAATATGGATAGAAATCGTTTCGACGTTTCTGTTTTCAAGTTTGATTCTAAGCACTTTTTGCCTATGTCGTAAGCCGACTTTATTAAGAAGCATCATTGTTGGGCTATTAATTGGCGTATCGACTCTCTGCAAGCAAACTTTCTTACCATTCATATTTGTTATACCTGTGCTTTTATTCATCGTTAACAGGACAATAAGAGTCCAAAATATCGCCCTCCTTTGTTTGGTGAGTATCCTGGTTGTCTCTCCGTGGACCTTTCGAAACTGGGTGCTCACGAAACATTTTGTTCCCGTTCATCTTCTCGCAGGATATAATTTTCAAAGGGGTGATACTTATTGCAAGTATTACCGGACTTCACCCTTTGCGAGTGAAGACCTGTGGGCGCTCGGGACAAAAGAAATCGATGCCTTGACTCGAAATGATTTAAGTGGAGTCGAAAAGGAATTTAATGACGATTCTGTTCTCCTCAAGAAAAGCTTGGAAACCTATAGAAAT
Organism: uncultured Syntrophobacter sp.; assembly: GCA_963666995.1. Taxonomy (GTDB): domain Bacteria; phylum Desulfobacterota; class Syntrophobacteria; order Syntrophobacterales; family Syntrophobacteraceae; genus Syntrophobacter. The sequence continues at coordinate 205,807 of OY762941.1, forward strand.
AGTCCATCCTTCCTCCTTAAGAAATGCATTATAAATTCTGTTTACTTTTGGACGTTGGGTGAGACGAGGTGGAAAACACTGTTAATCACCTGTGCTCATTCCATAATATTGCTTTGTTTCATATTTTCAATCCGATCTTTAATAAGGTTGAAGAGATATCATGCTGAAATGGTCCCGTTCTATCTAGTTATATTCTATTATCTTTTCCATCTTCCAATCTATGCTATCGGCCGGTTTAGTATTGTGCTGATGCCTACTGTCATTGCGTATGCCATCGGCATATTTTATCGTTCCAATGGGAGATTGAGCAAAAGGCCGGGGTCAATGGCCTGAGAGATGACCGGATGGTTGCCTCATGCAGGACATCCATTGCGGAAAGTCTCTAATACCGAGTTGCGTTCAAGAGATGCCATCAAAGAATGAAAAGCGTGGGGAACTGCGTCCCCCACACCCCCACGCCGCTTCGCGGCTCAGTTTGGCGCTGCGGCCTCACGCGCTTGCGCGTGTGGCCGAAATCCGGGGGCGCGAGGGAATCATTCCCGCTCTTTTTGGGGATCTCAAGAGTATCCTCTTGAACGCAAATTAGTATAAGAAGTCAATTCAGTGGTTTTGCCTCGGAGGATTTCGGTTTCCGGGAGTCTTTCATTGAGGATGCTGTATTTCTCCTTTTTTTCTCGTTGTTATTGATATAGCTTTGCGCGTTTGGTCAGGGAATACCGTAAATGCTTTTGCTTAAGGAACATCTGATTTGATGAAGCATTCCTGCCCGGGCCCTGGCTGGGGCGTATCACCGGGCGTATGTGATTAGACCGCATCGCTGAGCGGGATTTGGGGCTGCGGATCACAGCATGTGCAGAAGGGCATCTGTTGACGGGATGCTCAGGGCGAGGCTTGGAATGGCGAGGATTGCCGTCACCGGATTTCGTGGACTTCCCGCTTCATGGGGAGGGGTGGAGCATTATTGCGAGGAACTCTATTCCCGTTTGGCCGCCAGGGGACACGACATCACCATCTATGCGCGGACCCCTTACGTGGCGGGGGATATTCGCTCTTACAGGGGCATGAAGATCGTCAGGCTGCCAACCATTGACAGGACCGGGTTGGAAGCGTTTGTGCATACTCTCCTGTCCCTGTTTCATATCGTGAAGATCAACCCGGACATCGTGCACATCTGCAGCCAGGGACCATGCCTCCTGAGTTGGATCCCCAGGCTGCTGAGACCAAAAATGCGTGTGTTCTTTACCTGTCACGGCCTCGATTGGCAGCGAAAGAAATGGTCCCGGTTGGCTTCCATGATCATTCACCTGGGAGAGGTTTTCTCATCCATCTTTCCCCATTATTGCATAACGGTTTCTAGGGAGTTGCAGAAGTATTACGAAGCTCACTATGGGGTCCATGCCTACCATATCCCGGGCGGAGTCCGCAAAATGGAAAGACGAGCGCCGGACATCATCCGAAAGTTCGCGCTTTCGGGAAAAGATTACTTCCTCTTCGTCGGGCGGCTCGTGCCGGAAAAAAGGATTGACGACCTGATCAAAGCCTATGTGTTAAAAGAGCGCAGGTCCAGACTGGTCATCGTTGGGGACGCCGCAGGCACGGACGGTTATACTGCAAGCCTGAAAGCGATGGCCGGAGGCCGTGATTCCATTGTCTTTGCAGGGTACCAGTACGGAAGCAACCTGGAGGAATTCTTTTCTAATGCCCGGGCTTTCGTCACCGCATCCGAACTCGAGGGACTGCCGCTGACCCTTCTCGAGGCCTTATCCTACGGCTTGCCGTGTATGGCAAGCGACATTCCTCCTCACGAGGAGATCCTTGAATATCAGCCGGATTTGATATTTCCGACTGGCCAACTGGACACACTTTCAGGTCTTATGGACCGGTTGGATGAAATGCCCGACGGCGAACTTGCAGAGTTCGGAAAGTGTGCAATGGCGATCCTGGACAAGCATTACAACTGGAACGATATTGCGTATGCAAATGAACGGTTGTATCAGGAAAGCCTGGAGGATGTCGGACATTGAGCAGGACGGGGGCCTGACCGAAGGGAACAGTCTCAAGCAAGAGGAAGAAACCGAGCAAGTTCATTCTCCTCTTCACACAAGAAGATTGCAGCCTGCGACAACATGAGGAGTGTATGGCAAAAGAAGACAGGTCACTGATACAGCTTTCAAGAATATTTGATATCGTTCTCACTGTTTTGACTTTCTTGCTGGCATACCTCATCAAGAATAGTTTTCTACCGCCTCCTTTTCGCGGACTGTGCTACACGGCGAATTATTACCTCATACTGCTTTTGATCGGCATAATATGGTATACGGGCTTTCAATATTCCAGCCTTTACACCTTGTATTTCAGAAAGAGGCCGCTCACCAGTTTATTCATGAGAGTTACCGAAGTTGTCACGATTAATATGTTGTTCCTCGCTTTATTCTTCTACATTTTCAAGATTGAAGACATCAGCCGCCTGATGATCGGCATTTTCTATATAGGAAACATCATCGTGCTCACGGCAAGCAGATGGGGGATCCATAAGATTTTGAGATTCCTCAGGACCAGGAAGAATCTGCTGCTCAATGTGCTGGTAGTGGTAGGAAGTAAACAGGCCGCAAAGGATCTCATTTCCGCCATTCAGCGAGATGCTGATGCAAATCTCAAAATCCTCGGCTGCCTCGATCTTGAATGCGACGCCATAGGGACGGAAGTCGCTGACGGCGTCAAGGTTATCGGAACGCTCGAACAATTGGGGGACATCCTGGCCAGCCACGTTGTCGATGAGGTGATCTTCGCCATGCCCGTGGACATGATATGGAACGCTGAAAAATACTTCAACATGGCTGAAGCCGTCGGAGTGCAGATACGGGTGGTCCCGCACTGGCATCTGCGTAGATTCCTGGTGTCACGCCCCCATTTCTACTCGATGGATTTCGAGGAATTCCTGGAAACCCCCACCTTTGTTCTGTCCGCCACCCCCCAGAATCGGGGAGAGCTGATGGTCAAGGCGGCCTTTGACACCATATTCGCCATTCTTTTGTTGATTGTCTTTTCCCCTCTTTTTCTGATCATTGCCTGCGCCATCAAGTTTTTTTCCCCCGGACCGGTCTTTTTCAAACAGGTGCGCAGCGGACTCAACGGCCGCAGGTTCACTTTGTACAAATTCCGCAGCATGGTTGTCGACGCCGAAGTGATGCTCGGAGACTTGCTGGAACTGAACGAAGCAAGCGGACCGGTGTTCAAAATGAAGGACGATCCCCGGATCATCCCCCGGATAGGGACTTTTCTGAGGAAAACAAGCCTGGATGAACTGCCGCAGCTCATCAATGTTGCAAGAGGGGAAATGAGTCTCATAGGACCGCGTCCCCCCATCCCTGAGGAAGTGGCAAAGTACCAGTTGTGGGAAAGACGACGTTTGTCCATGAAGCCCGGCATAACGTGCCTCTGGCAGATCCTGCCCCAGAGAAACGAAGTCTCCTTTCAAAAATGGATGGAACTGGACCTCCAGTACATCGACAACTGGTCTTTATGGCTCGATTTCACGATCCTGTGCAAAACGGCTCTGGCCGTAGTCTTGGGCAGGGGGAGATGACCGATCCTCAAATGTTCCGCTCGGCATCCGCCGCTGAAGGCTCCCTGAACCATCGCACGGAAAAGCTCGATATCCGGAATGACTCGGGACCCCACCCCCGTTCGCAAGTAAACGGCCGGCATTCCCGACAAAGCGCGAAAGACTGAATAACACATCATGGGAGAGCCCAAAGCCATTTACGGTCAGATCGGCAATGCTGTTGCCGTTATCATGTTCCTGACCGTCGTCGACAAGCTCCTCGCCGTTGTCAAAGAGATGCTGGTAGCATACCGGTTTGGCGTATCCCCGGCCCTTGATGTGTTCAACGTGGCCTTCGCGCTTCCCAGCACCATTATTCTATACTTTTCCGGCGCTTTCGGTCTGGCATTCGTCCCCGTATACCTCGAATGGTCCCACGGTTCCTCCACGGAAAGCGCCGACAACCTCGCCCTGTCCATCCTTTATTGCAGTACGGTTTTCTTCGGCGCCCTGACTTTTGTCGGATACGTGTTCAGCCCCATCATATTTCCAGCCCTCGGCTACGGGCTTGCCCCCGCGGAAAAGGCGCTCGGAATCGGCATCGAACGGCTCCTCATATTCCTGCTCCTCTTCGATGGGGCCGGCATCATACTGGTGGGTCTGCTCCACGCGCAAAAGAGATTCTTCAACCTTTACCTGGCCCCGATTCTTATCAATGCAACCGTTATTGTCTTTATCGCCTGCGGTTCCAGCTACGGGATATACGCCCTGGTGCTGGGGCTCTTGCTCGGGACTTTTCTCAAATTCATCTTCATGGCCGTTAGCTTGCGTCATGCCGGTTTCCGTCTCCTTGCGAGGGTAACCTTCGACAAGGAAAAGCTCGTCTATTTCATGTTGCTGGTTCTCCCCCTGTTGGGAAGCGAATTGATCGCCAACTCAAATATTCTCATCGATATGATGATGGCCACACAGCTTCCCCCGGGCTCCGTCTCGACTCTCAAGTACGCTTACCGCATCAATGATCTGCCCATCCAGGTCGTCATAATGGCCGTCTCGAAAGCCATTTTCCCCTTCATCAGCAAGCAGGCGCTCGAAAAGGACTATGAAGGATTACGCCATATATTCAAGCACAGTGTAACCCTGCTCGGGTTCATCACTTTTCCCGTGATCTGCCTCGTAATACTTTTTTCTTCAGACATAGTCGGTATCCTGCTGCAACGCGGAGCCTTCGATCTTCATGCCGCAAGGCAAACGGCGCAGACGTTGGTTTTCTACAATATCGGGCTGTTTTTCAGCGCCTATGCGTTTATCAACGGGACTTTCTTTTGTGCGTTAAAAGACACCAGGCCGCTGCTCTACCTGGGATGCCTCTCGATGGTGCTGAACATCCTCTTTAACTTCATTTTCATGCGCATCTTCGGAGTCAAGGGAATCGCCCTCTCCACCACAGTGACGCTTGGGATCGTCTGCACCATCTTCTTTGTGTTGCTGAAGAGAAGACTCCAGGTAACCGGTCTCTGCGATATGCTCGTCCAGTTGTTCAAAATATTGATCGCTTCTGCGTGTACGCTTGTTCTGGGATCGATTTTCAGAAACTACATCGGCCTTTTGGAACTCAATCGGTTTCTCAGCCTGCTGATAGCCGGCCCGCTCGTCCTTGCCTGCTATCTTTCCCTGGCGTGGCTCCTTGGGATACACGAAGTAAAGGCCGGATGGCAATTGGTCGCAGGGAAGCTCGGAAGGCCGGGAAGGCGGGCTGCATAGAACGCCCCGGCTGGACGCCGCAACGCCACGGAAAACCGCGCAGCGGCGTGGGGGACGCAGTACCCCACACTCTTGAGAAACATCGTTTGTTATTCCCTGAACGCAAATTGGGTGCGCCAGGTCTGCTCAACTGAGAGAAGCCCGGCAGCTCCCCCCTTGCCTACTCTCTCCCCTACTTGCTTACACCTGAAAGAACAGGATCTTCTGAAATCCCACCGGCGTCGAAATCGACCCTTCTATTCTCCGCCCGTCCTTCTTTCGTGCTGTTGCTCGCGACCGGGTGTGACTCGCTGTAGCCGACGGTCTTCAACTGCGAAGGTGGAACGCCTTTGCGGACAAGAAAGTCGTAGACCGATTTCGCCCGTCTTTCGGAAAGTTTCTGGTTGTAGGCGATCGATCCCTTGCTGTCGGTGTTGCCTTCAAGGGTCACCACAAGCTCATCGTGTTTCTTTATAATGTCGGTGTTGCGGTCGAGTACGCCGATGTACTCTTTCTTCAGGTTGTATTTGTCGAAGTCGAAATGGACGGATTCAAGATATATCCTTGCCAATACATCTTGCCTGGAAGGGTATAGAACCGTCGCGTACACGGATCCCCGGTCGTTCATCCAGAAAGCAATGCCTTGGGTATCCGACACGTACTTGTATTTCATGACCATGTCATGGCTGTACAGTTCATATAAAGCTTTGTCGCCCCTGTATCCCATGGGAAAAGCGGCTGTCCTGGTTGCTGTCCTGGGGGATACTTTATCCTCGAGTTCCACCGTCGCCTGGGTCTGAATGGACGGCGATGGTGTATAAGTAAGCCTTTCCGTAGTGTTGGGACTCCCGTAGTCCCTGTAAACGTCGTTCATTTGGGCTTCTTCATGTGAGCCGCCGAGGCTCCCTCTAAAATCCTTGCCCAAATAGATTCGGTTCACTTTCATGTTCCGGTCGAGAAAGACACTCATGTCAAAAGTATCATACTGGAAGCAGTGTCCTTCGCTTTTGATTCTGCTCGGAGCTCCGACGGTGGCAATGAGGTCCCTTTGAGTCATCCCCAGGGAAACTTCTCTTGCCATGCCTCCTCCCTGAACCGTAACGGCCTCGAGGGCAAATGCCTGGATGACTCCCCAAAAGCAGACACCCAGCAACACCATCATGAATGCCCCCAAAAATGTCTTATACTGGGTTGCATTCAAGACGATACTCTCAACATCCCCAAGAAGAGCGGGGAAATGATTCCCCCGCGCCCCCCGGATTTCGGCCACACGCGCAAGCGCGTGAGGCCGCGCGTTCGGCGCTCGCGGCGACTGCCCCGCATTTTGCGGGGCGCCGCCGCAGCGCCACAGAAAGCCGCGAAGCGGCGTGGGGGAGTGGGGGACGCAGTTCCCCACGCTTTTCATTCTTTGATGGCATCTTGAACGCAACTCGGTATTAGCCATTGGAATACCCTCCGGAGTGTTCAGGGGGTTATAGACATTGCGGATCGCAATCGCTCTCATTGCGAGACTTTACCGGACCTCCCGGCCCCGGCGACTCCTTACATTGCAAACACCCGCACACGCCGACGCCGGACGGGATCTTGCATCTTGAAATCAATTTTGTTAAATTTAAATTAAAATACATCGTCAAACAAAAGCAAGAGAAAATAGCAGTGCCGTCACATCTAAGTTCTTCCCCATACCGACACCGGCACGCACTTGACAACAACCCTGCCGCCCGATGCCTTAAAATTGAAAATAGATGAATGGGGATGAGTTCAAAGGCGCCAGGAAGACCAACCCGAAGAGCACAAAAAAGAGCGCGAAAAGTCCCCTGGTATCCTTGTACTGAACGTATGCAGAATCGCCCAATCTTATTCCGAGATAGTGGCTGATGATGAGAATGGGTATGATTATGAACAAAGAAGTTGCATGCCAGGTGATTCCCGTACTATCGCCGATAAGAAACATCTTTTTAATGATGATATAAGAGACGCCAAAATCCGTGGACCGAAAAAAAACCCAGGCCACACAAACGAATGTGACGGTGGCAAGCCAGCAGATGAAGTCATAAAAGTGAGACCTGATTTTGTTTGGCTCAAGATAAGCCGAATAGAGTTTGTTCACCATCAGGCCCAGTCCATGCAATCCGCCCCATATCACGAAATTCCAACTTGCACCGTGCCAGAGTCCTCCAAGCAGCATCACAATCAAGAGGTTGAGATAACGCCTCAAGTTGCCTTTCCGGTTTCCCCCGAGCGGGATATACAGGTAGTCTCTCAGCCAGGTGGAGAGTGAAATATGCCATCGTCTCCAGAATTCCGTTATGCTCCTCGAAATGTAAGGCATATTGAAGTTCGGCGGAAACTCGAAGCCCAGGCATCGTGCCGATCCGATTGCCATGTCGGTGTACCCCGAAAAGTCGCAATAGATCTGTATGGCATAAGCGATGGCCGCAAGCCAGACAGTCCCGGAACTGAAGTCCTGGGGCGTCTTGAACACAGGGTCCACGAAATAAGCCAGGCGATCGGCAATAAGGACTTTCTTGACCATTCCGAGCAGGAAAACCTGTGACCCGTCTTCGATATTTTTCCACCTGATGAGAATGTCTTTATCGAGCTGAGGGAGAAAATGGCCGGGCTTGAGGATCGGTCCCGAAATCAGATGCGGGAAGAACGAAACGAGAAGCGAAAGGTCGAGAAGGCCGGCGGCAGGCTTGTTTTTCCCGCGGTAAATATCGATCATGTAGCTGATGACTTCGAAGGTCATGAACGATATCCCGATGGGGAGGATGATGTCCAGGGCAGGCGGCCTGATGTTGGAATGCCGCAGGACGGAATTGATTGAATCGGTAAAGAAATTAAAGTACTTGAAGAACCCCAGAATCGCGAGGTCAAAGATGATGCCGGCGGCCAGCCACCTCTTTTTCACCGTTGAGGCTGGGGACGATCCGATTCTCGCCCCGGCGTAATAGTTGGCAACCGACAAGACGGCTAACAGCAGAAGAAATCTATAGTCCCAGTACGCATAGAAATAGTAGCTTCCAGCTAAAAGGATAAGTTTCTTTGCATTATTATGCTTCACGAAAATCATTGACAGCACGATAACAATAAAGAATAAAATGTATTCAATGCTGCAAAATATCACTTGAATACGTTCCTTATAAAATATTCTGTAAGACTGTTACCGACCAAGGTATGCCCTATATCGTTCATGTGGCCCGTGCCGGGCATTGTGTTATTAAATCCATTGACCGGCTGGCAGTTTAAGCTATAGTAATTCAGAAATATATCACGTGAATTTACGATATCTATATCATACTTATTCGCATATCTCCTAACCAAAGACTCCATATCTGATTCACACTTATTCATAGTAAGATATAGTATCGCCATTCTTGGATAATCGTTCTTCAAAGTTTTCAGTGTCCAGTCAACGATACTTTCATAAGAATTGTCCATCATGTTGACTTGCCGGGCTGAGGCAGTAACGCCCCTGCGCTGGTCCAGCATCGCTGGAATCTTATCCAGAGCGATTTTGAATGTGGAAAAAGCTACAAAAGGCTTTATCAATTTAAGGTGAGGGAACATCTGCCAGAGATAATAGTCTTTGAAGTTGGTCTCAGTTATGTAACTGCCTCCTTCCTGCTTGACATAAAACTCCCGGGTCCTGTTATCCATGATCTCCGTCGTGAAATCCTCGTCATTCAACTGTACGATCACAAAATCCGGGTCGATGGACGTGTTGTAGAAATCGGAAAGGTGGATGTAGTAGGCCGGCGACGCCCCGTTCCTTCCGGCGTTCACGATTCTTACGCCCCTGCCGGTAATCCGGCCCAGTTGGATCTGCAACAGGTGGGTGAAGGTCTTATCGTCGGATACTTGAAGCGCTTCGGTGTACGAATCACCCAGCATCAAAATCCTGTATTCGGCCGGTGCCTTCGCGGGTATTTCCATTCCACGCATGCCGAGGCTGTTCAGTTCCGTTTTGCAGTACCCTTCCGTTCCCTGCAGGTAAACGCCGTTCCTGGGGATTCTCCCCAATACCGGAGAACTGACTCCGCCCGGGTCTCTCAGCACGCAGTTCTCCAGAACGGCCTCCCAGACAATGAGCGCCGCGGCAGCCGCAATCATGATTTTGAAAATGTATTTCAGTGAGCACACCCTTCAGGTCCCGGGGCAATCGCCTTGACTTGACGATAGCGTTGCCCTTTCAGTCGTTTCAAGCAACGCGGGGAATCTTATGGAGCATCGGTCACAACCGGAGTTCCACCTTCTTCCGAAATGACGGCATTCTCATACTTAGGGCTTGTCCGTAAATAAATCCTTTGTGCTCGCATCCGGCTTTTGGCCCACTTCGGCCGCTCCTCAATCGCAAAATCCTCAACGTAGTCCAGCTACGCCTGCGGTTTTGCTCAATCGTCGCGACCAAAATCGGTCTCAAAATCCGGTGCGATCCCCAAAAGGCCTATTTACCGACAAGCCCTAAGCGGCGTTCAATCAAGATGCTCTCAAAGAATGAAAAGCGTGGGGAACCGTGCCCTGGTCACACACATCACCACATCTTCTCAAAATCTTCCTTCACACAAAGATGGTTTCTCATATGGAAATAACTGGTTTTGGAGTCCTTCCGCTGTAAGCATAAAGGGTCCTTTGAAAATATTCTATAAAGCAACGCAATGGGAGTTAATACAACATAGAACACCAACGAGAGTATCAATCTTGTATTGAAAGCAGCTATTGTTTCTGCAACATTTAGCCAGCAACTCACAATACAGGATGTAATATGCTTCAGTATTAATCCAATCAAGAGTAAACATAAAGATGCAATTATAAAAATAGTCTTTGAAAAAATGAAGTATGGTATCATTAATACTAACGAAAGGGACATAATTGTCTCTAAATCTCTTATTCTCTTGCCGGATTCATATTTATTCATAAGACTTAATCCTTCAATATGGCACATATGATCTGTTTTCCACTAGAACGCAATTAGTATTTAAGTTAAAACAAACCGTTGATTACATCGGATGTTTCAATACCGTTCATTTCATGATAGTGAAGCATCTTTGGGCATTAGTACCAAGCAAAGAATTTCTGGAAGCATTGGCCAGAGCCGGAGTCCTCTCTTCTGCTGAACTGACTTGAAGTTCTCTGTCTATCTTAACCCAACGACATGATATACGCACGACAACTATAATCGTGCAACATTGATGTTCGTAGGGTGGGCAAAGGCGAAGCATTGCCCACCGTATGGCTAACAAATGGTGGGCACGGTGAACCTGTGCCCACCTTACATTGCACTCCTTCATTTCACAAAAATATGTGATGTTATATATAACTCACCATCCACATGCAGATGCGGCATCTTAAAACATTGGCATGTTCTGATGGATAAATACCAAATATAGAGTCAAAATAAGGTGTAAATAAACGGCATAATACTCGAAGCCCCGGACAGAAAAATCATAAAACCTATAAGCAACAGGATAAGAATGGTGGGGAAAAGCCACCACTTTTTGCGTTCCCTGGCAAACCCCCATACTTCAGTCAGAATGCTCATCGACACTTCCTTTCAAAGCCAAAAACTCTCTTTTGAAACATCCCTTTCTGCTTTCTTGAACGCACCATCCGGTATCAATCCAGCTCGTACCGCTGTTTCCAGTCTTCCGATTCCCGCCATTCGGGCTGCTTCTTTTTGTCAAAAATGAGGTTTCCTATCACCAGGTAGTCCATCTCGGTTCTCATGAAGCACTTGTATGCATCCTCCGGTGTGCAGACTATGGGCTCCCCTCTCACGTTGAAGCTTGTGTTCACTATTATCCCGTAACCGGTCCGCTTTTTGAAAGCTTTTATGAGGTTATGGTACCTGGGGTTCGTCTCCTTATGTACGGTTTGGACCCGCGCGGAGTAGTCGAGGTGCGTGACGGCGGGGATATCGGACCTGACAAAATAGAGTTTATCCTTCAGATCCATCGTGTGGTAACCCGCGGGCGGAGGAATTCTCCTGGCCTCATTCACGCTGTCGATCAGGAGCATATACGGCGACTCGTATCCCTCGTCGAAGTACTCCCTTGCGCACTCGATCAGCACCGAAGGGGCAAACGGCCGGAAGCTCTCCCGATATTTTATCTTCAGATTGAGCTTCTTCTGCATCTCGGAATTCCTTGCATCCGCGAGTATGCTCCGGTTGCCCAGCGCCCGCGGTCCCCATTCAGTCCGTCCCTGATGCCACCCCACGACAAAGCCCTTGTCCAGAAGTTCTGCGACCTTGTCGTATAAGTTTTCTTCATCGTATTCGTCGAAAACGGCGTCATGCTCCTCCGCCATCACTTCAACGTCCCATGCAGGATACTCCGGACCCAGGTAGGCTCCCTTCATCCCATCCATCGGAGTGCCGGAACGCCGCTCTTTGGCAAAGTAAATGTGGTAGGCGGCCAGGGCCGCTCCCACCGCACCGCCCGCGTCCCCCGCAGCCGGCTGAAGCCACAGGTTGCCGGCAAGCTTTGCCCGAAGAAGCTTTCCGTTGGCGACACAGTTCAGCGCGACTCCTCCGGCCATGCAAAGATTATTCGAGCCGGTCAGCTTCATTGCCGTGTTCGCCATTTTGAAGACGACATCCTCCGTCACATTCTGGATCGCCAGGGCCATATCACAATATTCCTGAGTTACCTCGGTCTCGGGCTTCCTTCTCGGGATACCGAAAAGCGCCTCCCATTTCGATTCCTTCACCATCTCGAGGCCAACCGAGTAGCTGAAATAGTCCTGGTTCAACCATAGGGAACCGTCTTCCTTCACATCCAGCAAATGGGAATAGATGCGGTCCATGAAGTCCTTCACCCGGACGGACGTGGGATTGCCGTACGGTGCAAGCCCCATGAGTTTGTATTCCCCGGAGTTCACCCTGAATCCCGTATAATAGGTAAACGATGAATAGAGGAGGCCCAGGGAATGCGGGAACCTGAGTTCATTCAGCATCGTGATATCGCGGCCCTTGCCGTACGCAATCGATGCCGTGGCCCATTCTCCCACTCCGTCGACGGTCAGTATGGCCGATTCCTCAAAGGGTGAAGGGTAGAAAGCGCTTGCGGCATGCGAAAGGTGGTGCTCGGGGAACAGCAGCTTCACTTTCTTCCTGTCTATCGGTTCCTGTTTCTGAAGTTCGTCCAGGATAAGCTTTTTGAGATTCGCTTTCTCCCGAATCCAGACGGGTATCGCCGACAGGAACTGCCTGAGTCCCCTGGGAGCGAACGCATAGTAGGTCTCGAGGAGCCTCTCGAACTTGAGAAAGGGCTTATCATAAAAGGCAATGGCCGCGAAGTCGGCGATGGGCGAGTCCTTACTGCCGCCGTGCTTCTTATGATAGTTGAGACAGGCCTGTACGGCATGAAAGGGGAAAGACGGATCATGCTTCTTCCGGCTGAGTCTCTCCTCCTGAACGGCAAAGACTATTTCGCCGTCTCTCAGCAGTGCCGCCGCAGAGTCATGATAGAACGCAGAAATACCCAATATGGTTGTCGCCATGAATCCCCACATTCCTCCTGTGAAACCTGCGCCGAGCCGAAAACAGCTATGACATTCTCAAGCCTCTCAAACAGGCAGATTCCCACTTTGCGCGCCCCCTTGGGACTCATATGCACGTAATCGTAGAAGTCGGCATCATCCCATCCCGAGTCGGCGGCCAGATCAATAAACAACACGTGTTCTTCGTTGCACACGGTCTGCATCACTTGGTTGAATTGGTTCATCATATGGTAGAAGTCCACCCCATTCACCCTCCGGCCGTCATAGGTGGGGATGACGTCTTCCAGACCCTGAACTCCACTCGCCGTGCGTCTGAAGAACCGCGAGGGCTGCGTCACGAAAATGGGTTCGGAGCCGAGGCTCCGCGTTCGGGCCACCAAAATGCGCAGCCGTTGTGCGTATGCATCGAGCCGTGGCAACATGAATGTGTAGTCGTTTTGAAGCGGCTCACGCGTCCACCGCATTTTTGCAAAGTCGACCCTGTTGTGACCCAGCTTAAGCTTCAGCAGTGCTTCATACGTTCCCTTGATTGTTCTCAGGAGGTGCCACAAGGCACTGTGTTCCTTTATGGCCGTCACGAGCGTATCCCGGTCTATCTCATCGAACTCGGAGCCCTCATCTTTGTAGAAGTCGTTGAGACCGACGTAGAACAGGATATACCCGGGCTTGAGATTCGGTATGTACGGAAACCACCAATCGAAGTTCTTGATATGTCCGAATGTGGACTGGCCGTCAACGCCCGCATTTCCCACCACGACCGGCGACCCGACGGCGGCGAACCGGTTCTGCAGCACATCCTGCCAGGTTGAACCATCGGAAATATACCGCTGATCGGTGGTACTTCCCCCGACGGTGAGCAGGTTGATTCGAGACGGATCGCCACAGGTACCGCGCAGGCCGTACTTGTCACGCGAGTACTTGATAATCGGCGAAGGCGTCTCATACAGTCCGGAGACATCCGAATTAAAGGTCCGGCCCCTGATGAGGTTGAGACGGTTCAAATTGTCCGGACTGAACCATGCGCCGAACAAAAGCTCGATGATCGCAATTCCAACGCCGAACACCGCCAGATTGACCAAAAATATCCCAAGAAAGTGTCTGAATCTCTTCACTGCATATTCCTGTCTAACACTGGGAATATAGGACCGCAAAGAGGTCTTCAAAGGCGGCAGTCATCCGACCGACGCTCAGCCTGTCCCGAACGTGCTTTCGGGCCGTCTCTCCCATCGCCTTGCGCATCGGGGGATTCTGAATCAGATCGACCAACCTGCCGGCAAGACCTTGCACATCCCCGACCTGCACCAGGTAGCCCGTCTTCCCGGGGATCACCATTTCTCTCATGAAGCCCACGTCGGTGCATACGATGGGCACGCCCGTCGACATGGCTTCAATCGCGGCCAGGGAAAATGTTTCCTGCTCCGGCTTGGAAGAGAGGGTATCGATATCGACCGCTGCCAGAATATCACCCAGGTCACGGCGGAAACCGAGAAAATGGACATTCTTTTCGACGCGCAGATCGAGAGCCAGCCGGGTCAGGCGCTCCCGCTCCGGCCCATCTCCAACAACCAGAAAATGGGTCTCGGGCACGGTTTTCAAAACCTCCCGCGCGGCCCTCAGGAAGACTTCGTGAGCCTTATCCGGCCGCAGGACCGCTATGATACTCACCACGGGGCTGTGTGCCGGGATACCGAGCCTCGCCCGTGCTTCCTCGGGTGAAAGACGGGAACAAAACTTTTCCAGGTCGACACCGTTGTAAATGACCTCGATCTTATTGAGTGGAACCTTCTCGACCGATGCGATGTAGTCCCTGTGTCCGTCGGCAATGGCCACCACCTTATCAATCCACAGGTGAAGGAGCCGGCGGCCGAGCATGGTCGCGGAGTGACAGGAATACCTCTTGAACGTCTCGTGTTCCCAATTGATGATCGCGCGCACACCGGCCAACCTTGCGGCAAGGACACCATAAAAGATGGTGTTGCGGTGATTGAGCAGCAGAACCACATCGGTCTTCTGCTCTCTCAGCACTCTTTCGAGTCTCAAAATCCCAGGGAAATCAAACCGGTGCTTCAAAACATCCGCAGTGACCGGAAAGCCAAGCTCCAACACCTCGGCACCCAGCAGTCCGGGGCTCCTGAGAAAACACACATGAACTCTGAAACGGTCCGGATGGATGTTTCTCAACAACTCCAGCAACACTTGCTCCGCCCCTCCGATGGTGAGGCTGGACACCAGGACGGTTACATGAATTCGCCTCATCTATTCGGTTTCCTCGCAAGGTCAGCACGAACGGCTTTTCAGCCGCTCGAAAATCTCCAGCAGACGGGTTGCGTGCTCCTCCTGTCCGCACTGAGACGCCACAAAATCCTTCCCGGCCCTTCCCATTTTCCTGAGCCGTTCGCGGTCGCTCAGCATCCAGCGCAACGCCTCCTTCAATTCATCCTCGGAATCAGGTGAGAACAGCCTCCCGGTCACCCGCTCCTCCACCTGTTCGGGAATGCCGCCCAGGTTTGAGGCAATCACCGGGGTCTCGTGGCAGAAGCTTTCGTAAATACTGATCGGAGCATTGTCATACCAACGGCTGGGGACCACCGTGAACAGGGCTTCGGAGATCCAGCGGGACAGTTCGTCCCCCTCCTTGAATCCCGGGAAATGGATGCGTCCCCTGTATTCCGGGAGGATAAGCGTCTCGAGGCGTTCCTTCTCCCCGTCGTAGTCTCTCCCGATCAGGATCAAATCCACCTCGGGCGAAATTTGCTGGTAGGCCCGGACAAGCGTATCCAACCCCTTTTCGTAGGAGATTCTTCCGAAGTACAGGATGTAGTCTCTTCTCACGCCTTCCTGCATCCCTTGAGGGATTGAGACCGGGTATCGAAGCAGATGGATGCGATCGGCAGGAAAACCGGCTTCCTCCAGTTTTGACTGCATGAAACGGCAGGGAACGATGAACGCGTCCACCAGGTGAAAGAGCCCGAGCCATCTTTGAGCGTACATGGACAGCACGCGTACCACCGAAGCCGGGTAACTGTTCTTCACACAGCGATACCGCAGCCCGTGACGATAGTCTCCTCCCTGACACAGAGTGCAGGGTCTGCCGTCTCGCAGGAAGAGATATGCGGGGCACAGCAGGTGGTAGTCGCCCAGTTGAAGCGCTACGGGGATTCGACGTTTCCGGAAAGTGTGAATGATGCTGGGGGACATGTAGTTATAAATGTTGAGAAGGTAGGCGATATCCACTCCCCCCAACTCGTCCAGGAACCTGGAAAGGCATCGTCTGGCTTCGACGGAATATATGCTCCGGTCCAGGTGGCGAATCCAGTTCGTGGGAGACAGTCTGATCGTATGGAAGCGTGCCTGATCGGCTTCTCCGGGGGGAGGAAGGAAGTATTTGACGTAAGGTGATTCCCAACTGCCGGCGTATCGCACGCTGAACGGAACGGGAGTATGCCCCATGAGCGAAAGCTGTGGAAGGAGTTCGGAAATGTACTTCTCCGTTCCTCCGTTCAAGAAAAAATACTTGTTACACAGCATGATCCTCATTCACCCACACCCCGCATCTCGAGCCGATAAGCCCCTATCCCGTTGAAGCCCGCGAAAAACCTGAATTCGCGACTTTTGACGACTTCGACATCGAGAACGTTGATTTCCGGCAGGTCGAGAGGCATTTTCCGAAACGCATTGCCCCCGTCCTCGCTCACATACACGCCGTCGGCCGCCTTTTCATAGGCCAGGGTCCCCACCACTACCAATTTGGGATTCAACGGGTGCACGGCCACGGCATAGGAAGCAATGTGAGCCGGGTTCCCCCCGGGAAGCCGGACCTCTTTCCAGGTCCGGCCCTCGTCTTCACTCAGGATGATCTTCTTCCCCGGGCGGGCCGCAAAAAGCCGGGACGGATTCGAAGGATCCATGGCCATCCCGAACGTGAAGGGATACATCCTGCTCACCGCCGTCCAGTTGCCGCCTCCATCGGTGGTCTTGTAAACTCCACCCTGTTGGGTACTGACATACAGGACCTGAGAATTGCCGGGGTGAACCAGAATCGCGTTCGGACCTTTAATGTAGGGCGTCATAATCCCTCGGTTGATTGCTTGCCAGCTTTTCCCGCCATCGGAGGTCTTGAAAATGCCGTAGCCGTTGGTGGCCGCATAAAGCACCTCGTCCGATGCAGGATCCACTACCAGGCCGGTCGCCTGTCCGTCAACAAAACCCAGACGCGGCAGAGGAGTGGACGGCACGGGAAAGCCGATATCCTCCCAGCTCTCTCCACCGTTGGAACTCCTGTAAACAAAAACTCTGTCCTTCCTTTTCCACGGATTCATCAGGAGGTACATCCTGGAAGGAGCCCGGCGGGAAATCTCAACAGCCTGAGCGTTTCCGTCCAGAACGCCGGACATTTTCCGCTTCCAGTTCCTGCCCCCATCCACGGAAACAAGGAGTCCATTGTCAGCGACAGCGAGAAAAATCTTCTGCGTATCGAACGGATGAATCCTGACTGCATTCACTACCGTGTTTTGAAGTCCCCTGTGGAGTTGGGACCAGTCTTCCCCTTCATCCCGGCTCTGCCAGACATTCGACCAGTCCGTGAGAAGGACGTTCCGGGGATCGGAAGGGGAAAACGCGATCTCCTCGACGCCCGTTAAACCCCTGGCATAGTTTTCCGCCGCCTCGGGCGCCAATTGGAAGGAAGAAATCTTCTTCCAGGTTTTCCCGGCATCGCTCGACTTATAGAGGAGGTGCGGCCAGACCTCAGGGTGCGTGGCCAGAAAGACGATGTCGGGATTTTGAGGATGCACCGCAAGCGCTTTGTAGGCTCCAGGGCGATCGAGCAGGACTTGCCGGGGCTCTAAACCCCTTCCTTCCCATTTCCTCAAATCCTCATTCCAGAGATATGGACCGCTGCTTTTTTCATCCAGATAGAGCCGGCCCTGGGGATGGGCGACAATGTCCGTCACTTCCCTGTGGTCGGCAGGCAACCCTTCGCTGCAGGTCTGCCACCCCCCGTCCGTCAGGCGGAAGACCCCCCGTTCGGTGCCGGCATAGACTACGTCCCGGTAATTCGCCAGGGAGTAAACCTTGACCTTTTCCAGGCCGGGCACCGGGACCGCCGACCATGGCGAACTGTCGAACCTCACTTGGAAAACGCCGCTCCGGTCTGCGGCGACCCACAGAACGTCTTTGGAGAAAACCATCAACCCGCTGCCGAACTGGCGGGATTCGTACCGCACGATGGAACTCTCCTTCCGCCAGGACTCGCCTCGGTCACGGCTGCCGTACAAACCGTCGGCGGTGAGCAGAAATATCCGCCGCGGGTCCCGGGGATAAAGTACGATGTCAACAACTGAAAATCCCTCCAGACCCTTTCCGCTCAGATAAAAATTCTTTCCTCCATCCGTGCTTTTAAAGACCCCCGCCACATCGGAGCCGACGAAAACCACAGCGGGATCCCGAGGATCGACGGCGACGGCAGTGAATCGCCCTCCGCCTTCATAACCGCAGGAAGAAACGGCGACTCCGCCTTGACCTTCGGAAGCGATGACTTCACGAGGGCAAGGGCCTCCCGAACAAAGAATCACGGCCCAAAAAGACCAAAGCCCAAAAAAGGCGGCGCAAAACCGGGTCGCACCGTTCCTCATAAAAGGCATTGCAATCTCTATTTGCCCGGCCCTGTTTCGCACCCTGTCGATTAACCCCTGCATTTTTCAAAAATGACGCACAAAGGACCTTCGCCTCTTTGACACCCCTGCCCCGATCCCGCCGGTTCACAGCCTCATTTGAATTTTGAACGCGACTTAAAGTCCAAATCCCCGGGATCTCTTTGAGGTTCCTGTCTCTGCCACTTCGGTTTAAGACGGGTTGCCGTCTCCCCGCTGAACGAAGCATTGTACTCCACGTAGGAATGTTCGATGAGATCGTAGCCCTTCATCCAGACGCTCCCGGAAACCATGTCGCTATAGACCCTGATTTTCAGTTGGCCCGCCTGGGCATACACAAGAGTAGGCAGGGCGCGTTTTTCAGCTCCCTGCTTTCTTTCCTTCTCTTTCGGGCTAAGGAACATTCCTTTGATGGGTTTAAGAAGAATCGGACTGATATAGAAGAAATGGCATCGGAATGCCCCTTTCACCGGCCTGAGAAAAGTTCTTTTGATGTCGCAAGAGATTTCTCCCCCCGTGACCGTCATATCGCTCCCATCGGAATGCCAGTAGATAGTGTTTCGGGAATTCAGCTTTGGAAAGCCTCGAATGACAATCAGGTATGCGTTTAGACTATCAGGACTCGGAAGAGCGATCTCCACCGAGGCTCTGGCTCCCGAGAAATCTTCATTCAAAACCTTCCCGGACAGCTCGATCATGTACGTTTTGGGAGCCCCGCCGGAATCCTGCAAGAGTTCATCCTGGGCAAAAAGCGCTGAATTAAAGACAAGAAGGGCGAGTAAGATGACGAAAGTGACGCACAATATCCTTCTTCCTGTCCACCACGGCATATTCATGGCCTCAGTCCAGTCCTGAAATGTCAGGAGTAAAATCCGAATCATCTTGGACGAATCCAACAGCAGGATTGAAAGCTTCCCGAAAAGACAATACCTTCGGGACTATATATGACATGTTTTCAATACTTCACAACCGCCGGATTATTACCTCAGATGATGGTGAAATACAAGGAACATCCAAGGGGGAGCCGCGTTTGAGGGATGCGGGACAGTAGCAGGACCGGCGAGTATATAGCCCGCAGGCGCCGGCCTGAGAATTCAGGCGATTTGTTTGTCGATATGGGGATGTCCGGTCATTTAACGGAGGGCCATACAAGGACGATCCGGATTCACTTCCGGGGATGCCCGAATCACCCGGTGAGACCGGCCTTCATAAAACCGTTCGGAAGGCAGAGCCGGCCTGGCTAAAGATCGCCGATCGTATAGTGTTTAATGAATTGCTCCAGCCTTGCCCTGAATTCCTCGGGGAGTTGCGAGAACTCAACTCCACAGCGCCTGGTTTGAAGAGTTTTCAGGCAGATATCGGGGAGTTCGGTGTCATAAACAACTTTGCAGCTCACGCGCTCCAAGTGCATGACACCTCCGTTCGTACCGCAGATTTTCACATTCGAGTACCCTTTTCCTACCGCCCGGGTGGAAATATAGCGAACGCCCGCTCCTCCCAGACTGATATCCATTATCTGCCCCAGGATGGTGCCCTCATCAGCCGTGGTGAATATGGCATAAGCCCCCGACGTCCCATGGGACCGCTTGTATTTCCTCTGCTCCGCGGACGTCCCCGAGGCTTTCTCTTCAAATGAAGTCAACGAAATCGAGGGCCTGATGGCAATCCTCCTCTTTATCGTCAGTTCGAGACGATTTCTGCGGCTCTCACCCTCAACAAGCCTGTGCATGACCTAAGCCGAACAAAGGCAACATGGCGTATCCGGGGATCGCCCCTCCCGCGCCAAGCCCTTCTGCCGGCCGATTAACCATGGCAGGCGGCATATTTATATCCGGGGAATCTTGACCGTCTTATAGTGACAATTCGTTTGGGTGTCAATCAGAAAGTTCCAGGCTTGTCACTGGGACCTGATACCTCGACGTTATCCGCATTGGATCACTCCTGGTTGTATTTTCATGCCCTATGGAAAAGCGATCCAACGTTTACTATCAGTCTGAAATAGAGCCGGGCCACAGTCAAACTGCAAATAGTTATGATTGAATATATGTTATCACTCATCGTCCTTCGCTCAAGGGAAGCATGCCTCAAAATCCGATGAGGTCAATTCGGTGATTCCACACCAGTAGGCATTCCAGTTATTGTTAGTTACAGGTGATTTCTTTGGATTATTCACATCGTAATAATCCATAAAGTCCTTACGGACGGACCGGCTTGTAAGGATTGAGGTATGAACATCTTCCAGATTCTGTGGATTATATTGCTTCTTAGCATAGGCTTTTTTGAAATCATATTCTTTTCCCCAATTCGACTTATCATAGTTATAGTAGTAGGTATTGACATCAATGACTGAAAACGATTGGGTATCATAAGTCAATACCTGGAATCCAGGATTATTGTCGAACTGAGGGCTAATTGCCGGAGTGATATGGACAAAAGCCTTTGGTTTATAGTCCTTGCTGAATACAAGCCTGAAATGATCCATATGAGTATGGCCTGAAAAGATCCCTTTGATAACCCCGGGATATTCCCTCACCAGATCCAAAAATTTATCCAAAAAAGTCTCTCCGCCGGAATCCGTATATTCGGCATCCCAGTATTGCTTGATGGAATCACGTCTTTTCCCTTGAGAGTTCACCGTCCCTCCGACGTCAATACCGGGAAGAATGTGAAGCAGAATCCAGACATTTTCCTTATTCTGCCTGGCGGTTTGCAGTTGAGACTGAAGCCATTTGAGTTGTTCCATCCCCTGCTTTTTATGATCGTTCTTTTTTGAGAAAAAATTGCTGTTCACTGACAGAATACGGTTTGTTTTTGAACCGGTAGGGAGATAAGAGTAGTTTCCTCCACGCAGGAAAGTGTTCTTGAAAGCACTCTTTCCCGAAGCGCCTTTCCCCTGGATGTAATAAGAATAGAAAAGATCCCAGGTATCGTGAAGAAAACTCCCGTTGGGTGCTATCTCATAGTCTTTGTATGAATCGTTATTTCCCAGGGTAAAAATGATCGGTGTGTCACGGAAATATACCTGAAACTCATATTCAATAAACTCCAGCGTTCTCATTATGAACTTATGAAACGCCTCTTCGGAGCTGAACTTTGAGCGGTAGCCCGCGAAGTGATGCGCCAGTAAGTCGCCGGAAAACAAAATAAATTCCGGATTGGGGCAAGTGGCCTTCATCTTTTTCAGCGCTGCCATGAAAAGATTGAAATTGGTTTCCTTGCCATGGCCGCTTATGTGCTTGTCGGTTGAGCGAGAGTATATGCCGTACCACTCCGTGTAGCCGGATTTTTTCAATTTATCGGGCACTTTCGTGTCGGTCGTGTTGAATGGATCGAAATGGATATCAGAAACGCTGAGAACGGTCCGCTGATTCGCCGCAAGAGCTGCAGCATCGAGATCCTGGGCGCGCGCCGGTCCACATAGGACAAGCAGCAGGATCAGGCATGGGAAAAAAAGACCCCGTAATCGGCTCATTTTCTTCTCCTTTGGTTGCTCTGCGGTTTGCCGCTCGTTCCTTTCACCAAGTGACCTCATCTGAGGAGCGACCTGTCGCTATCGCGTCCACCTCGGCTCTTGAGCGGATTTCATGGGAATGAAGATATATACTGTATACATTAGTAGCATGGCCCGGGATTACAGTCAAAAGGGCATTCTTTTCTCCGGTCGAATACGACCCGTTGAATTCGCTCCAGCAAGGTGATGAAAAAGGGTATTCCGGAGGAAATCAGGCGAAAGCACGGGATGTAATATCGTCATTCCAGCGGAGGCCGGAATCCAGGCCTTGATTTTAAGTCATTGAATTTCAAACTAAAAACTTCCAGACCCCGGCTTTCGCCGGGTGACGTTCCAAGAAAATTTCTATTCCAAAGCGGGGAATTCAATCCCTTTTTCAGCAATCTGCCAGACTTCCCCCTGTGAACACTCCGTTTTCCCGGCAGTCCTCTCCGCGCAAAGAGCTACCTCCGGCCCGGCATCGGTCTTTGTTTCACCCTAATCATCAAATCGTACGTCCACCGGGACAGATCGCTTCCTCTTTATGAAATCGATAAACAAAGACGAGCTTGAAGGATATGATGCTTGCTCAGCGGCATCTCATGATTGTATGCTAGGAAACTGCCTTGCTGCTTTTCTGTCAGTTGATCCCGGAGTGGATGCGACGTGGTTGTCCAGCCTGTGGCTGTGTCCGTGTATCGCTTTCAGCCCGGTGCTTCGATCACTGGCCGCCGGGCGGTTCACATCACACTCAATGGGTTGCAGGGCGCGGGTGCGGGCGTTCTATGCCGTGTATCCCGGCCAATCCGCCCCATGCAGCAAATTCAAACCTCCTCGCCCGGCCGGGTCCGGGGCGGAACCCGCCGCAAGGCTCATGGCAGGCAAGGCGAATAATGGCGCAACGGGTTGGAAACCGTTCAGGGGGACCAGCCATACTCATTCCCAGGAGAGCTCATGCGGACCACTCACACGCCGGGCAGCCGGCTGAAGGCTGAAGATCGTGAATCCTCAATCTCTTCTTCTCCCGGCCCCGTTTCGAACCGGCTTCAGGGGATCGCCCCGCGGTTGCTCATCATTTTTGCTGTGTTGACGGCGGCGGCGGTCTTGAGCGGGGGCTGCACTACGGTCGGACCCGATTTTACCAGGCCTTCCGCCCCCGTGGCAAAGGACTGGCTCGAGAAGAACGATCCCAAGGTCAAAATGGAATCGGCCGATTACGGCCAATGGTGGACCGCATTCGACGATCCCACCCTCAACTCCCTGATCGAAATCGCCCACAAGAACAATCCGAGTCTTCAGATCGCCGGAATACGAATCCTGGAAGCCAGGGCGCAACTTGGAATCGCCATCGGCAATCAGTTCCCGCAGCAACAGGCAGCGGTCGCGGCCTACACCTATACCGAGAACAGCGGCAATACCCCGAACACCAAGGGGGGTGGGGACCTGAGGTACCAAACCTACAATTACGGCCTCAGCGCAGCGTGGGAACTGGATTTTTGGGGAAAATTCAGGCGGTCCATCGAATCCGCCGGTGCAAGCCTTACGGGCTCCGTTGCCGATTATGACAACGCTCTGGTCAGTCTCATGGGAGATGTGGCAACCACTTACATTCAGATTCGGACTTTCGAAGAGCGCCTGCAGGTAGCGCGGGACAATGTGGCCATCCAAAAGGAGTCTTTACGGCTCACCGAAGTCCGTTTCCGAAACGGGGCGGTGACGGAACTCGATGTGCAGCAGGCCAGGAGCCTTCTCTACGACACTGAATCCCAGATCCCGACATTGGAACAGGGCCTCGCCCAGACAAAACATACACTCTGCGTCCTGCTCGGAATGCCCCCATCGGATCTCAGCTCTATCCTCCTCGGCCCTCAGTCCATCCCCATACCTCCCGCCGAAGTCGCCGTCGGAATTCCCGCTGAATTGCTGATGCGCCGGCCCGACATTCGAAGCGCGGAACTCCTGGCTGCGGCCCAGTGCGCTCAAATCGGAGTTGCCAGGGCAGACCTCTTCCCCAAAATCACAGTGACCGGATCCTTCGGATTTCTCTCGGGCAGCTCAGTGCTGACTAAAACAGGTCACAGCGGCTTCGGCGAACTTTTCAACTGGGCCAGCTTCAACATGGCCACCGGCCCATCCATTGAATGGCCCATTTTGAACTACGGACAGATCACCAACAACGTCCGGCTCCAGGACGCCAGGTTCCAGGAATTTCTGGTCTCCTATCAGAACACGGTTCTAAACGCGGCGAAGGAGGTCGAGGACTCGCTTGTGGGGTTCCTGCAGACGCAGGATCGAGTAAACCTTCTGGCGGAAGCCGTCAAGGCAGCGAAGCGGGCCGTCGAACTTTCACTGATCCAGTACCGCGACGGAGCAGTGGACTACTCGCGCGTGCTGAACGCCCAGCAGTCACTCGTGCAGGAAACGGACCGCCTTACCCAGAGCAGAGGCGACGTCCCGATCAACCTCATAGCGCTTTATCGGGCGCTCGGAGGAGGGTGGGAAGTCCGCCTGGGGAAGGGTTTTGTCTCCGAAGAGACTTTGCAGACAATGAAATCGAGGACCAACTGGGGCAACCTGCTGCCGCCGCGGAATCTGCCCGAGAATCTGGAGCCCCCACCGCCTCCCAAGGCGATGGAACTGCCGCAGCGGCCCGACTGGTAGGCAGCCGCGGCCGGGGGTCACGGATTTGCCGGCGTCTTCTTCCTGCCTATGCGTTCACTGATGCGTTGTGCAACCACATAGAACACCGGCACGAACAGCACCGCCAGAAAAGTCGATGTGAGCATGCCGCCGAAGACGGCAGTCCCAAGCGCCCTCCGGTTTGCGGCCCCCGCCCCCTCCGCGATGACAAGGGGGTACACGCCGAGGATGAATGCAAAAGACGTCATCAGAATCGGCCGAAAGCGCATTTGCGCGGCCTGGACGGCCGCCTCCGCGATTGTCTTGCCTTCGTTCCGAAGGTCCCGGGCGAACTCGACGATGAGAATCGCGTTTTTGCTCGCAAGTGCGATGAGCAGCACGATGCCGATCTGGGTGAAGACGTTGTTGTCCATGTTTCGAAAGAAGAGAGCAGCCACCGTACCCAGAAGGGCGAGCGGCACGACCAGGATGACCGACACAGGGCTCGTCCAGCTTTCGTACTGTGCGGCCAGGACCAGGTACACCAGCAGCACCGCAAGTCCGAAGATCATGAACGCTTCCCCGCCGACTTTCTTCTCCTGGTAGGACATGCCGGTCCATTCATAGTGGACGGATGGAGGCAGCTTGCTGGCGGCCATTTGCTCCATCAGTTTGAGCGCCTCACCCGAACTGTATCCCGGGGCCGCCTCCCCGTTGATCGATGAACTGGGATAAAGATTGTAGCGGTTGATGACCAAAGGTCCACGGGAGTCGTCGACGTCGATGAACGTGCCGAGAGGCACCATGAGCCCATCCGTGGTACGGACCTGGAGTTCCTTTATATCGTTGGCGCTGCTGCGGAACCGCTGATCGGCCTGGACCCTGACCTGGTAGGTCCGGCCGAACTTATTGAAGTCGTTGACATAGGCGGAACCCAGATAAGCCTGCAGCGTACCGAAGACATCGTTGAGCGGAATGTTGAGGGCTTTCACTTTTTCCCGGTCCACATTGGCGTAAAGCTGCGGTATGCCGGCCCTGAAGGTGCTGTTCAACGCGGCAAGACCGGACTGGGACTCCCCGTCCGAGACCATTTCCTCCGTCAGCTCTCCGAGTTGCGTCAGCCCCGCTCCGCCACGGTCCTCGATCTGCATCTGGAAGCCTCCGGCCACACCCAGACCCTGAATCGCCGGCGGCGCGAATACAAAAACGACCCCTTCCTCCACCCCCCAGAAGCGCTCTCGCAGGTTTTCCAGGATCGCATCCTGGCTGAGGTCGTGGCTGGTGCGTTCCTTCCAGTCTTTAAAAATGATGAAAAACGCCGCGGCATTGGATGCCCCGGTGCCGTCGATGACCGAATACCCCCCGATGGTAACCCAGTCGGCAACACCATTGGTCGTCGCGATGATACGGTTCAGCTTCTCCACCACTTCCCGGGTGCGTTCCTGCGAAGCGGCGTCCGGAAGCTGGACGCTCGCCATCACGTACCCCTGGTCTTCGGTCGGCAGAAAACCGGTGGGCAGATTGAGGAACCCCCACAACGTCACGCAGATCAGGCCGACGAAGACAACCAGCATGACCACACAATGTCCTACCATCCAGCTCACGATGCGGACATAGATATTTTCACATTGTGCATACACCCGGTTGAAGCCGCGGAAAAAGAAATTCTTTCTTCCCGACGGCGGACGAAGGTACACCGCGCACTGGGCAGGTTTGAGGGTCACGGCGTTGATTGCGCTGATAACGGCGGTAGCGGCGATGGTCAGCGCGAACTGACGGTAGAGTTGTCCCGTGATGCCCGCAAGGAAAGCCGTCGGGAGGAAGACGGCCATCAGCACGAGCGTGATTCCGATCACCGGGCCGAGTATTTCCCCCATGGCTTTGATGGTGGCGTCCTTGGGACTGAGGCCGCCCTTTTCGATATGATGGGCGGCGTTTTCCACAATAACGATGGCGTCATCCACTACAATGCCGATCGCCAGCACCAGCCCGAACAGCGTCAGCGTGTTTACGCTGAAACCAAGGCCGGCCATGGCGGCAAATGCCCCGATGATGGTTACGGGGACCGTTGTTGCCGGGACCAGGACCGCGCGCCAATCCTGGAGGAAGACAAGAATCACGATAAGGACAAGAATGCCCGCTTCGATCAGTGTTTTGTAGACTTCGTGAATGGACGCGACCACGAACCTCGTCGTATCGAACGGGATGTCGTATTCCATCCCTTCCGGGAAAGATTTCTTCAGCTCCTCCATCTTGAGCCGGACCTTGGTCGCCACATCGAGGGCATTGGCGCCGGGGAGCTGATAGATGCCAAGGCCGGCGGCCGGTTTACCGTTTTTCTGGAAGTACTGGTCGTACCCCTGGCCGCCCAGTTCCACCTGGGCTACGTCTTTCACGCGGGTTATACGGGCACCCACCTGCGGGTCGGGGGTGGTCTTGATGATGATGTTCCTGAACTCGTCGACGTCGCCCAGGCGACCCAGGGTGTTGATGGTGTATTGAAAATTCTGGCCCTGCGGAACGGGAGGCTGCCCCACCTGGCCGGCTGCCACCTGGACGTTCTGTTCCTGAATGGCGGCAACCACGTCCTGGGTGGTGAGGTTCCTCGTCTTGAGTTTTTCCGGGTCCAGCCACACGCGCATGCTGTAGTTCGAGGCACCGAAGACACTGACATCCCCGACACCGTCGATCCGGTTGAGTTCGTCCCTGATGGACAGGGTGGCATAGTTGCTGAGGTACAGATCGTTGTAGCGCCCGTCGGGCGAATTCAGGGAAACGAACTGGATGAATGCCGTCGATTGTTTCATGACGGTAACGCCCTGCCGTTTGACTTCCTCGGGCAGCGTCGGCATGGCGATCGCAACCCGGTTCTGCACCAGGACCTGGGCCATGTCGAGATTCGTTCCGACTTCGAACGTTACGGTCAGGGCATACGATCCGTCGTTGGCGGACGTGGAGGACATGTACAGCATGTGTTCAACCCCGTTGACCTGCTGTTCGATCGGCGCGGCAACGGTATCGGCCACGACTTTGGCGTTTGCACCCGGGTATACGGTTGCTACTCTGACGGTCGGAGGCGTGATCGCCGGGAACTGCTCGACCGGCAATTTCATCAGGGTGACGATCCCGAAGATGATGGTGACGATCGCGATGACGTTGGCAAATATAGGACGTTCTATGAAAAAGCGCGAAAGCATTGGGGTTTCTCCCGATCAGGGTTTAGGCGGCGCTGGAGCCGGGGGGGGAGCTTCTTCGCCTGACGGCTTGCCGCCATTGGCTTGTACGTCACGGCCGGCCTTTGTCGGGTTGACCTTCGCGCCGGGCCTCGTCCGCTGGATGCCGTCAACTACGACCCAGTCGTCTGCCTTCAACCCCTCATCGATCACGCGCATGCCGTCAACCAGGGTCCCCTGCTGCACCGATCTGTACTCAACGACATTCTCCTTGTTGACGACCAGCAGGTAGTTCCCAAGCTGATCGGCCCCCAACGCCCGTTCCGTCACCAGGAGCGCATGGTTGTGCTTTTCGATCGGAAGACGGAGGCGGACAAAGAGTCCGGGCAGAATGGAGGTCGGCTCCGGGTTGGGAAACTCTCCGCGCATGAGTATAGTACCGGTGGCCTGATCCACTCCCAAGTCCACAAAGTCGAGGTGTCCCTGGTGAGGATAGTTCGTCTCGTTCGAAAGCGCCATGCCGAGGACCACGTCTTCGGGGTCGTAGCGATTCGGGGTTTTTTTGCGCGCCGACTTCATGATCCGCAGGAGTTGGCGTTCATTGAGGGTAAAATAGGCATAGATCGGATCATACTGCTTGATCGTCGCCAGCAGCGTGAACTCACCGGCCCCCACCAGATTTCCGACATCGACCAGGTTCCGTCCGATCCTCCCGCTCAAGGGCGCCCGAATCGTCGTATAGCCCAGGTTGATGCGGGCATTTTCGAGCGCGGCTTCCGCCATGGATACTGAAGATTTCGCTGAATCGCGAGTCGCCTTCGAATTGACCAGTTCCCGCTCCGAGGTCGCATTTTCCTTGTACAATCTCTGGTTGCGTTGATACTCAACTTCGGCGCGTTCCAACTGGGCCTTCTGCCCCGCCAGGTCGGCCACCGCCTTGTCCACCGCCGCCTGGTAGATGTTGGGCTCTATAACGAACAGCAAATCCCCCTTCTTGACATCGTCCCCTGCCTTGAAATGAATAGTCTGCAGGAAACCCGGTACGCGGGCGCGGATGTCAACCGAGGCGATCGCCTGGGTCGTACCCGTGAAATCCAGATAGTCGATGACCTCCCTCTCCAGCGGTTGGGCGATTGTCACGGGGGGAGGAGGGGGTGCGACGTACTGGTTTCCTTTTTCACAGGCGG
The DNA here is from genome assembly GCA_963666995.1 of uncultured Syntrophobacter sp. GTDB lineage: Bacteria > Desulfobacterota > Syntrophobacteria > Syntrophobacterales > Syntrophobacteraceae > Syntrophobacter. The sequence continues at coordinate 234,720 of OY762941.1, forward strand.
GAAGCAATCCTGACAACAGGAGGATTACCAGGACTGAAATCGGCTTCTTGCGGATTGGGACCTGCAAATTCGTATCCTTTCTTCTGATCGAGGCACGGGGCTCTTGACGGGGGGACCCTTTACCGCCTCGGCAGATGGGGCCCCCGACCAGGGGACACGGGGAGTTCCTCCATGTAGGGCTCATGGGCCGGAACGCGGCGCCCCCCCTCAGTTCGGAGGCATCAGGCCGTGCTCTTTCATGTACTTGACCACCTCTTCTGCGATTTCTCGAGCCGTATGCCTGACGTCCTTCTCGGAAGCATTCTTGCTCATCACAAACGAAGCCGCGGCAACGTAGGGATTCATGGTCACAACGGCGCCGGGCTTTTTCCCGCTTTCCGCACTCGTGCCCAGAAAGAGAAACGGCGTGTCCGGATGTGTCCCGAGATCGGAAACATTCACCTGCACCTGCATGCTGGTCGCACCCGATCCGAAGCCGATGACGGCTCGGCGCACCCGATTGCCTTCGTCAACCTCCGTGAATTCTCCTCGAATCAACCAGCCTGCCCTGGGATAGGATTGGCCGGGCGATAACTGTATGGCCCGTATCGAACGATCGGACAGCTCCCGAGTCAGCGACTCGGAGAGGAGACTCACCAGATTTCGGGCCTTCTCCTCGGGATTGTCCCGGGACCGCAGCGGCCCTTGTCTTTTCAGAATCCCACCCTTCAGCGGGCCGGAATTCTCCTGAATATTTCCGCTGTCGATCTCAAAGTCCGCCACGTAGACTGCTCCAGGCGCACTAGCGGGCTGAAGCTGCGGGACCGCCTGCCCTTTAGCCTGAACCCCGCAATGGGCAGTCGAAGAAATCAGCAGTACCATCGCACCGATAATGAGCATAATGGGGGGTCTTCTTCCCATGGGTCAGCCTCCTGAACAATCCCGAAATTTGTTTGCGCCTCTCGATCCTCGAATCGGTTGTTCCTCAACTCCAGGCCATGATTTCAACCCGGACCCATCCGGCGAGGTTCAATGCCCGCTGCCGCTTGCTTGCCCTTTGCTTCGTAATCCCTATATTCAGGGACTGTTATGCGTGACGCCGGAGTTAGTCAAGCATATAATGGTTGTGTGGGAAGATGAAAAAGATGAAACCCGGACCGAAGGAATGGGCAAAGCCGGGTGAACGTGGATTGGTCCCGGATGCCGGCAAACCAGTTCTTGCTGCAAAGGGTTCGCATGCAGGTGTGGAGGAGATTTACGCATGGAGAAAATGCTTTTTGCCCTTCTTTTGATTTTGCAGATCATACCGTCTGCGGTAGCGGCTCAGGAATTCGAAACAGACAAGTTTGAAACTTCCGCCGGTCCTTTGACGATCCAGTTCATAGGCCATGGAAGCCTGATATTCTTTTTCAACAGAAAGACCATCCATATTGACCCGTACAGCGAAGTGGCGGATTATTCGAAGCTCCCGAAGGCCGACATTGTTTTCATCACCCACGATCATAAGGACCACTTCGACCCCGGCGCTCTCGAAAAGATCGTGACCGAAAATACCGTCGTCATCCTGACGGAAACCTGCGGCCGACAGTATCAGGAAGGCCTGGTCCTGCGGAACGGAGACGAGGTAATCGTCCAGGGAATCAAGGTGCAGGCCGTGCCCGCCTATAACATCGTCCACAAGCGTCCTTCAGGTTTTCCGTACCATGCGAAGAGCTTCGGCAACGGATACGTCCTCACGTTCGGCGACAAAACGGTCTATGTGGCGGGAGACACGGAAAACATCCCGGAAATGAAGGACTTGAAAGACATCTCCATAGCCTTCCTTCCCATGAACCTCCCCTTCACCATGACCCCTGAAATGGTTGCGGATGCTGCCGCGGTCATCAAACCCGCAATCCTCTACCCTTACCATACGGGTGGCACGGACACTTCCAGGATCGTGGACCTGCTAAAAGACGAGAAGACCGTCGAAGTACGAATACGGAATATGAAGTGAGACCGGCCTCAGCCCCGTGGCTCTTGACTTCATAACCGAAATACTTACTCTAATTTCGGATTTTGGAACGAAAGGAGACGGCCATGACGGGCGTAACAAAAAAGTTGTTTTTCGTGATTTTCGCGGCGGCGGTAGCCACTTCCGGCAGCACCCCGCTCGTTGGTCACTTTCCCAATGAGCAACGCGGACCCGCGGTCAGTGTGCCGCAGGAGACCATGACTGATAATGGCGACAGGGTGAGTCCATACCCGCCCTACTATCACAACGATCCTACAGGCCACGGCGGCGGACACAGAAGGTAAATCCCGGCCGGTCGGGATTGCATGTCTCATTTTCCAGGCTTTTTTGGGGGGCAAGCTGCAAGCACGCCGCTCCCGGGAGGGCGGTTCCGCACCTTGCCGCCGGGCCGTCTTTCCGCGCAGGGAAAGCCGATATTTCGGTTCCACGTTCAGGAACCGGCTGAAACGGGAGCAAAAGTCCCCTTTGCCGGTGCGATCTCGGGTGAAGGGGGTATGCACGCCGGCGCGCTCCGGGGGAGAGCCCCCCGGTCTTCTTATGCAGCGCCATTGTAGGTCGGGAAAGTCCGGCGGGGAAAGCGAAAAATGAGGCCTTCCGTCGTTCTTTCGGGTTCATTTGGTCTTCTTTCTACCGCTTAATTTCAGCTGGATGACACTCGCAAGGCATAAGACAACCCCGAAAATGGTGAAGAGCCATGCGCGGGATGCCGTCAGGGTGTCAAGCCCGGCCCTGATGAATATGAGCCCGATTATCACCAGCACCAAAGCCAAAAAACCTTTCAACATGTAGATTCCTCCTCGCAATCGCGTTTCAGCGCAATCTAAAGAACGCCAACCGCAAAACCCTCCGATTCGCAGTGCAAAATGAAATCCCCGGACGGCCACCGGTACAGTACACGCACTTCGCGTGCGGCAAAAAAGCCGCTTCCCCAGCCCACCGGGCCTCTACAGGCCATGCCGCGGGAAAGCGAGTCCGTTCGAGGTCCCGTTCACTGCGCCGCCAGGGTTGACGAGATCAGTAGTAATCCGGCCACGATTGTGGATTGTGATAGTACGAATTCCACGTTCTTTGCTCATAGTAAGGCGGATAGTGGCTGGATCCCTCACCATCGTCGAATTGAAGGTCATTTCCAACTTTTCTGTTCTCCACGTACAGATCCATTCCGGAGCACCCGGTGAACAGTAAGATCAGGCCAAGGACAAGCAAAGATCGGGCAAAAATTGTCGTCATAATCAGTGGCTCGAATGATGATAGGGTGGATAATTACTAGGTCGATCGCCTGCGGAAAAACTGTAGCCCCCGCCGTAGTCCGGCGTCGGCTGGTAGGTATTCACCCCCGCGCAACCCATGACAGCCACAAGTATCCCAAGTACCATCAATGCCTTGGCTACAGCCTTCATGGTCTGCTCCTTCCCAGGCGCTCAAATACGCCGGTGCTCACCCATCGCCGGGGCTTCCCCTCGACGAAAGGCCTAAAGGCAATGCAATGTGCCGAGGATTCTCCGAAGTGTTGTATCCTCTCTCATGCAAAAGCTAATATCAACTCAGGTCGTTTCCACGTGGGTTCCAGTTTAAAGATTGATGAGCTTTTTTCAAGTGAAATCTTCTTCATAGGATACCCAAAGTCACGATCGCGCCAGCCTCTCCCACTCATACAGTCGCGGCGAACACCGGATCCCCCCGCTGCCTCCCCTTTCAAACCGCCCGGTTATTCCTTGACAGAAGATCACGGATGCATATTGTCAGTGTACTAACCTTTTCTTTCACATTCGGGAGGAGGGGGCAGTGATGAGAGCCTTGAAGGTCGTGTTTGTTTCACTTCTTTCAGCCGTGCTCCTGATGTGGCTCATGCCCGTTCCTGCCTATTCCAGTATGCGCCCTGCCGGCAAGTATTCCTCCGAGGGGGTGCCGCGTCTTTCTCCCAGGAATTCGTCTCACATCGGGGGAGGCTCCCGATCGGGGAACGGGAACACGCCCCGGAATCAACGACTGAACAATTCTCGGCCTCGAAGTCCCGGCAGCCACGGTTCCCGTTCGAGCAAAGGACGTGCTTATTAGAATCCCCGGCTGAGGAATAATGGCGGGGGTGCCGACAACCGCACGGGCTGGAACAGCCGGACGGCGAATACCCGGTGGAACGGGCGCGGGATCGACAAAATACGGCTGGGATGATGGGCGCAGACGGCAGAACCTGAGCCGCCGGCGGAACCGGCCCTTAAAGGTGACTTACCTTGTGGCTCTACCAAACGAAGGTCGGAATGTTCTGGATTCGCTTCAGTCCCCAGGGCGGGGGCCGGTATCTGCTTGGTATCGATGACAGCGTTCTCGGGGTCTACCATTCTCCCGAAGCGGCCAGTGACGATGTCTATATGCGCAGGACGGGATGGCCCCCGTGGGATTCGCTCTCATCTTCGCAAAAACCATCCGACCTTACCGAGTGGACAAGGAGAGACTGCCGGGTCTGACCGCGTCCCTCCACCGGATTAAATTCAAGGATTTTGCGGGATTCCGCCGAATAGGCTGGACTGCGCGCTGCAAATTGGTTATCAGGGACAAAGACAGAGGATGATTCTAACGTTTTTGCCAAGGCATGGAGGGTCCAATGAAAATCGCAATTGCCTTCTGCTGCTTCCTGATGCTTCTCACTTCCTGCACCTCAAAGAACGTTTCCGTGGGTTCCAGGGGGGAGGTGCAGTTCGATTTCGGCAAGCCCACGACTCCCACGGCCGGTCCGACCGAAGACCGTTCCATTGAATACCACAAAGCGCATAGCGGAGAGACTCTTCCCGAAGCCACCGTCGGCGTGACCGGCCGCCTGAAATTCTGAGCGCAAATTCCGTCAGATTCGAACACCTGCGGCCCCGAATGCGGATCCTTCCGCCGATCGGCCGGCTAATCCTTCCATGTCCTTATGATATTCCTCTGCGGCTCCAACTCGGGAGAGGGATTCTGTTCCGTTACATCTCCGCGCAGCAGTGTAATTCTGTGCAGGGCCTCTTCTCCGTCCATCCCCTGCCGAACGAGATGGCAGCCGACGATCACTCCGGTGCGGCCCTTGCCTCGCCAGCAATGGAGATACACCGGACGATCCTTTAAGAGATTCGATTCGATTTCGTCGAGAATATTCCCGGCAGTTTCACGCGAAGGGATGGGCTCCCGGATGGGGATCCTCCGATGTCCCACCGTACAGCCCAGCTTGCCCGCAACCAGCGCGAGTTCGGCGTCGTAGTCGGGAAAGGGTTTGCCCTGCCGGTCAATCTCCTGTTCGTCCATGAGGTTGATTACATGGCGTATTCCGCACGCGATCAAGGACTCGAGGTTCCGAATCGTCTCGGAGCGGTCTTTGCCGAGCGGACATCTCCCTGCCAGGAATTTGCCCGGAACCACCCAGTAACATCCAGGAAAGGGCAATCCCTTTCGACCCGCAGTCTGGTTGCCCGCGCAAGGGCCGTCCTCGTTCTTTTGCATTATTTGAATCTTTCGGTCCACAGTCGGCGAATCTCCATCCGAAGGCTGCCCCGCTTTTAGGGAGAGGCAATCGCGCCCACCGGCGGTGAAAAAGCGCAGAAGACTCCTCCGCTCCTCCAAATGCCCCGATCGGGGGCGCCCGCCTTCATTCAGTCCCGGTGCCTCTTTTTCAGAAGAATGTACCACAATCCATTGAGGAAATCTTCCGGCGTCGCCTTGCGGCGGACCCTGCTGAGGAACCTGCGCTGAATTATCGGGATCCCGACAAAAACATGGCTGGTGCCGGCCTGAAATATGATACTAATACTTTACTCAGGGGATAGTTGCAGGCGGAGTATTTTGCAGCCGGTTTTCCGGACATCGTGTATCGCAATCGTGATTTTTGAGAGTCTCTCCTCGAACCCTGAAGCTCTTTTCCCGAAATCGGCGGCTTTTCGAATCCCGGTTTTTTTTTGAGGAACTCCGCCAAACCCTCCGCATACCCCATTCATTGGGAGATCGGCCAGGCATGCAGAGCCGTGGTTCGGGACTTGCCCACCGGTTCACGGCAAGAAATTCCCGTCCCGCCTTGAATCTCCGGACATGGGGTCGGCGTTTCCGGAGGCGTTGCCGAACAGGCATGCTCTCCGGGATTCAGCGCCCAATCACACCTTATCAGAGGGGAGATGATTTATGACGGTCAGGGACATTGAATCCAAGTTTATCCAGGCGCTCCAACTGCACCGGAGGAAAAAGCACCGTGTTCACCAGGATTTGGTCAAGGCGCACGACCTTTACCAGGTATCCACGCTGAGCGTCCTCATGGAAGGGCTGTATGAAGGTCCCACCACCTATGGGGAACTGGCGGAGCACGGGGATTTCGGTCTCGGCACGTTCAACAGCCTGGACGGGGAGATGATCGGTTTCGACGGCCGGTTCTACCAGATTCTCGCCGACAGCACGACGAAACTGGTGGATCCCTGGATGAAGACCCCTTTTGCTGTTGTGATCCCTTTCGAATCGGACGTCCGGCTCGATCTTCCAAACCGCATGCCCATGCACGAATTCGAAATCCTCCTGAAACAGATTGCTCCGAGCCACCTCGCCTTCTATGCTGTCAGGCTGGATGGGAAATTCGAACATATCAAGGTCCGTAACGTGCCGCGGCAGGAAAAGCCCTACGCGCCTCTGAGCGAGGTGGTAAAGGATTTTCCGGTCTTTGAGTTCCAATACATTCGGGGCACGATAGTGGGATTTCGATGTCCGGATTACAGCCAGGGGATCAATGTGCCCGGCTACCACCTCCATTTTATTGACGAAGAGCGGCAGGTCGGGGGCCATGTCATGTCTTTCACCTCTGATGGCGCGACACTTCAGATTGACCACACTCTCAACCTGCGAATGGAAATTCCCAAGGGCTATGTTCTTGCCGAAAAGACTCAAGAACAGCAGATCTGCACCTGAGAGGCACATGTAGCATGGAGACCGGTGAGCAGCAAATCATAGAGATTCTGGAAACAGCCGACAGCCTGTTCAGAGAGCTGAAGGACGTCCCGAAAGAGGCCCTTTCCCTCTGGGGTGAAGGGATCGACAGACTCAGCGCGGCCCTGTGGATCTACGAGAAGAAGACCGAAGAGTAGCGGACACCCCGCGAGGGCGGCCTGGGAGCGCCACAGGTCCCTACCCCTCATTTCGCTCGCGAGCGCGCGGTCTCCAGCCTGTTTCTCCCGCGAATTCGCGATGGGGCAAGGCATACCCCCGGCCATTAAGACCATGCGGTGCCGGAATCCGAGAGCCCGGCACCGTTTCTCTTCTGCCTGGACAACCTCCCGTTCCCGGCAAATCGCCGCTGGAATCGGTCCCCTGAACCGTTCTGCGGTACAAGCCACCTTCCTTCGCCGGGTTTCCAGCCGACACGGTTGCGTTTGATCGAGAATAGCTCTATTGTAGGGCCTTGCCGTTTTTTGTGTTGGATTTCCCGGAAACGCAGGCTGGAAAGCGCCGCGGACAGCACCGTGCAGCCTCGTTCCCCTGCGGTTTCTTTGGAGGGAAATACCGTGCGGAAGCCGCATGCCCGCACCATGTCCCGTTCTTCGCCCCATAAGGATCAAGCCGGTATCTTTTTATGAGCGATTCGAGACAGACCCGATCCCTTGCTTCCGAATTCCCATTGGCGACAGAGTTCCTGGAGCGGCTTGTACTGCCGGTCCTGATGGTCTTGTGCGCGTTTTTCTTCGGCACGATCGGGTTTCTCATCATCGGAGGCGGCCGCTGGACTGTTTTCGACTGCGCCTACATGACCAGCATCACCCTGACAACGGTGGGATATGGAGAGGTGCTGGATCAAATCGGGACGAGCGGACGCCTCTTTGCCATGGTCCTTATGTGGTCCGGAATGGGGGTCACCCTGTACGCAGTCTCGGCGATCACCGGGTTTGTCGTTGAGAGAAACCTGACCCGTCTTTTGAAGGAGCGGAAAATGGAGAAGCGCATCGCCATGCTCACAAAGCACATCATTGTTTGCGGGGCGGGGAAGACCGGTCTAAACGTTCTGAAGGAACTCTTCGAGACCAAACATCCCTGTGTGGTGATTGAGGAAAAAGCGGAACGCATCGATTGGATCCGCAAACATTATGAAGAAATGTACTATCTGCACGGAGACGCCACGGAAGAGGAAGTATTGAAAAGGGCCGGGATCGAACGGGCGGCCGGTATTGTTGCGGTTCTCAACGATGACAGCCACAATCTTTTGATCACGGTCCAGGCCCGGTTTATCAATCCGAACATCAAAATCGTGGCCCGCTGCGAGGAGAATAACCTGGCAGACAAGTTCTCCCGGGCGGGGGCCAACTATGTCGTGAACCCGGCCCGCATCGGCGGTTTACGCATGGCCAGCCAAATGGTTCGCCCCAATGTGGTCTCGTTTCTCGATCGCATGCTGCGCGGAAAAGAACATGCCAATCGTGTGGAAGAAGTTGTGGTAGGGGAAAATTGCCGTCTGATCGGAAAGACATTCAGGGACATCGACATATACGGCAAGGTTGGCCTGGTGCCCATATCGATCAAGCAGCCGGATGAAGAGGAGTTTCATTACAACCCCTCCCTGGATGAACCGATCAAAGCCAATATGGTGGTCATCGTCATAGGAAGTCCGGAACAGATCCAAACCTTGAGGGAACTTTGTTCCTGACGGCAGCGGACTGACGTTCCCCTCCCGGCGGGTCCTCTCCTGCAAACGACCATGACACGCAAGGAAAACCGTTTGGTCGGAAGTGCGGTCTCCTTTATGGGACCGCTTCTGAAACCCTTCTCTATCCGGAGGAATCGTGCGTATTAAGGCCGGCCTTGCCAAGATCGCAACGTGCGCCGCTCTGGCGCTTTTTTTGGTTTTCTTCTCGACCGCCGTCTTTGCGGAGCGATGGACTTTTGCCGCCATCTCGGATTTCTATTCCTCTTTTGGCCCCTTTCGCAATGTTCTCGGAGAAATCAGGGACATGAAGGCAAACGGCAATCCCCGGCTCCCACCCATCGAGTTCGTCCTGGCAGTCGGGGATATCAGTCCGGCGGCTGAGAGTCTCTCCATCTACCGCGGTTTCTTCCCTGACCGCAAGCCGGTCTTTTTTCCAGTCCGGGGGAACCACGAGGAGACCGAAGACCTGAAAGTCATCCTCGACGATATGTTGAAGCCTCTGGGAACAATGGTGAAGAGCTTCGATGCCGGGAGTGTGAACTACTACTTTGACTGGAAGAATGTGCGGATGATCGTGCTGGATCAGTACAGCGGCTTTTCAAAGGACTTCAACGAGGGCGTCCTTCTGAGGTGGCTCGAAGAGGCGATCCGATCGGCGGCGGAAGCCGATCATGTTTTTATCGCCTTTCACGAACCCCACACTCCGCGCGAACCGCTGGACGATGATGCGCTATGGGAATTGTTGCTCAGGAACAGGAACAAAGTGAGGGCCGTTTTCTCGGGGCATACCCACGTCTTCAACCGCAGGAGGATTCCCGACAGACCGAATGGGATTTATTGCATCAACACCGGAAATGCCGGCCAGAAGACGCACAGCGATGGCTACCAGACCATTGTGGAGGTGTCCGTTGATAAGGAGAAGGTTTTCCTCAGGGCCGTTCGTGCCCCGAATGATACCAGGGATTTCAAGGTTACGGACCGCTGGGAGATTACGGCCCCTCACTGAGCAAAAAACGCTCCGCGGGTTCAGCCTTCACGGACTATGGCTTCGAGCACGGCAGACAGTTCGATGGTGTTCTTCTCGAGATTTCTTTCCCGAGCGACGTAACGCATTCCATTCCGCCCCAGTCTCATTCTTGTCTCCCGGTCCTTCAGCAGGCGCTCAACGGCCGACGCCATCGCCCCCCCATCGTCTTGAGGGACCAGGATCCCGGTCTCTCCCTGCCTGACGACCTGGGGAACACCGGCGGTATCGAGGGCCACCACCGGCAGCCCGCATGCCTGAGCTTCGAGGAAAACCATTCCGAGCGATTCACCGATGCCGGGAAAGACAAAAAGATCGGCAGCCGAATAATACGCCGTCATTCCGTCCCTCGGCACACGCCCGAGGAAGACCGCACGCCCTGGAACCGATTCTTCGGCCATCTCTCTCAGGCGATTCTCCATGGGACCGTCCCCCGCCACAATGACGTAAAAGTCCGGCCACCGGGATTGCAGAAGCTTCAGTGACCGGAAAAGATATTCGAGGCTCCTGAATTTGACATCGTCGCGAAAACGGGCGGCGGTCATGAGCAGCGGGGTATCGGGGGTTATGCCCAGGCTGCGTCTTACTCGCAACCCCTCTTCCTCATTTCTTTGAAAAAGCCCGGGGAAGATCCCCGGAGGCAGATAAGTGATGCGCTCCGGAGGCATGATCCTCCGAATCGCCCCCATGTCGTCGAGGTTATTTACGAAAGCATGGCGGGCTGATTTCAGTGCGATCCGGTTTAAGTAATACCCGATGCGGGTTCGGGAGTTCTTTCGCCTCATGGTTCCGAACATCGGTTGAACCAGGACGTAGGGGATCCGCAGGAAGCGGCTGATCCATAGCCCGATAACATCCGGAGATTTGTAGTAGGTATGATAGGTGATCCAGACGTGAGGGGAAAAACGCCGGGTGGTGCGGAGGGCGCGCAGGAAGCCGGCAAGAGCCGCCATCCACCCCTGGAACGATTGCCAGAACCACCGCGACCGAAATTTCGTGACTTCCGCGCATTCATGGCCGAAAAGTGTCAGCGCCGTCCGCAGTCCTTTTGCGATGACCAGGTCTCCGGACGGATTGGGGTGATCGAGAGGCTTATTTGGGCAGTAGAAAGCAATTCTCACGGATTGTCCAGAGCATCCCTGAAAAGAGAATGCAGCTTCATGACGCAGCGCCGGTTGTCAAAATCCCGTTCGACCTTTTCTCTGGCGCGGTTAACGCAGTCCTCGCATGTTTCCGGATGGACGAGCACGCGCTTCAGCGCCTCAGCCATTGCCCCGGGGTCTTCAGGCCGGACGAGGACCCCGGTCACCTCGTCTTCAACGAGTTCGGGGATTGCCGACACGCGAGTCGCGACAACCGGCAAACCGACCGCCATGGCTTCAACCAGGACGTTGGGGATGCCGTCGCGGTCCCCGTTGTCGGCGACCTTGCAGGCCAGAGCGAAACAGTGAGCTTTACGGTACCATGAGAGGACTTCCCTGTGGGGAAGCGTCCCCAGCATTCGGATGCGATGGGATATGCCCAGTCCGCGGCTCATGTTCCCGATCTCCGTTTTCATCTCCCCGGATCCGATGTGAGTGAACTGGAAGTCGATTCCTTCGTCATCGAGAATCTTCAAAGCCATAAGGAGGTCGTCATAGCCCTTCTTGGGTACGAGCCGGCCTACCGACAGAATCCGATACGGCGGCCCGGGGATAATATCCCGCTTGAAGTCGAAAAATTCGAGGTCTATCCCGTGATAGATCGTATGAATGGGGGTGGGAACCGGAGCGCAGTTCATGATATCGGCCAGGTGTGCCGCGTTGTACTTCGTACAGGTGACGACAAAGCGCGCCCGGTCAATTTTTCGTGCGAGCTGGTCCGCCTCGGACGTGTAGATGTCCTTGGCATGCGCGGTGAAACTGAAAGGGAGCCCGGTCAATTCGGAGGTAAACAGCGCCACGGATGCCGGTGTATGGCAGAAATGAGCGTGAATGTGAGACACGCTGGACCGGCCCAGTCGGGTCGAGGCAAGGTGGCCGGCCTGGAGAAAGTGGCGAATGGTGGCGAACCGCCGCCGCTCGAATGCCCGGCGCACGGCATCCGCAAAACATCTGCGATAGCGCGGACCGAGCTTTCGCCAAAGGCTCAGGTTACTCATCAAAAGCATTCTCCCGTTCGGCAGCACGTACTCGGGCAGATATGTCACGGGAGCCCTTATCTTCTTTACGTGCTCATGCGAGAAGGATTCCCTGGGCTGCCTCAGCGAGAAGATCTCTATGGGGATTCCAAGCGATTCGAGGAGAAGGATTTCCGTGCTGATGAAGCTTTCAGAGATTCGAGGATAACCCTTGAGGAGCATCCCGAGATGGTTTGCCCCGGAATTCATTCCGGGTTCCTTCTCTTGTTCCCCATGATGCGCTTGCGGATAACGTCGAGGGCTGTAAACGGGAAAGAGCCCATCCTGCTCCGGCAGGAAGATCCGTTACTGAGTAAATGGAGGATTTTGTTGCGGAGCGCTTTGGGAGTGAGTTCACGCGGGTCGAGATAGTCACAGAATCCTTTGCCGCACAAAACCTGGGCCCTGATGAGCTGCTCCTCGCGCGGGACCGTCCGCGGAACGATGAGAAGCGGCTTCTTCTGGCTGGCTATTTCACAAACCGTGTTGTATCCACCCATACTCACTACAACTTGAGCGGCCCCGATGAGCCTTTCCATCGAGTTGTGAAACTTGAGGGGGATGAACCCGAGAAGGGCGCACCTCCTGACCACGTCCTCATAATCCTCCGATGAAATGAACGGTCCCGTTGCAATGACGACGCGCGTCCGCGGAGGAACCCCACCTTCGGAGGGGTCGAAAGCGGAGAGAAACGTCCTCACCACCGGATGGCCGTCACCCCCGCCTCCGGTTGTGACCACAATAAGTTTCTCATCGCTCTTAATGCCCAGAGACTGCCTGGTGGCAATGATCTTCTCCCTGGAAGGAACCTGCCTCGGGATATAACCCGTAAAATGCATCTTGCATGAGACATTGTCGGGAATCTCATACTCTTCGATCGGGTCGTAAAAGTCGCGGCAGCCGTAGACCCAGATCTCATCGTAGAGTTCGTTCATTGCATCGTAAATCCCCTTTTCCCTCCAGTCCTCTACGGTGGACGTGGAGCTGTCCATGATGTCTCTCAGACCGAGGATTGAGGTGCAGGACTTGAAATCTTCCTTCAACCAGTTCAGGGTATCGACGACTTCCCGCTTCAACCCGAGCGGCGCCTTGTCCACAATAAAAAAATCAGGCTTGAAGGCCATGGCCGTGGCGAGAATTATTTTTTTCCTGATCTCGAGGACTTCGGCAGGATCCAGCTTCATGGAAAGCGGGAGGTACTCTTCGTTTGTTACCTTGATCATGCCCGGGATTCGCACGAAATCAATGCGCGTAGGGATTTTGAAGCGCCCGGCGTGAACCGAACCCGTCAAAATAAGGACATTTGCCGGGCAGTTCCTAAGGCTGCGGGCTATGGCCAGACACCTGCGGATGTGCCCAAGGCCATAGGTATCGTGCGAATAAATCAGGATCTTATGCGGCCTGACCATCCTCAATTGTAGTTCTTCCAATAGGTTAGAGAATAATTCGACCGGCTGTCAACCAAAATTCCATCTCATTCTTAAAAATGTCCTTGCCATAATAGATTTAATGAATAGTCATAGCAACAGGGATTTCGGCACATTGCCAACATTAATGTAATGGTCGGGGTCATTCCGGATGAGGAGTTTGTAGTCGGTTAGGATTGTTACAGAAAAGCGGGATGCAAGTTTCAAAATCGATCGGGCATCCCCTTTCCCAAGGAGTGTTGAATATGAGTCTTCAGGTGATCCAAACTGAAAAGGCGCCCGCCGCCATCGGGCCCTATTCTCAGGCAATTCGTGCAGGCGAATGGTTATTCGTGAGCGGCCAGCTCGGTCTGCAACCCGGTACGGGAGAACTCGCGGGCGGTGGCTTCGCGGGTCAGGCAAGTCAGGCCCTTGTAAACCTGCGCAGCATCATTGAAGCGGCCGGATACCGGTTGACCGACGTGGTATCGGTGGATGTTTTTTTGACCGATATTTCCCAGTTTGGAGTCTTCAACTCCATGTACGAAGAATTCCTTTCCGGGCATAAGCCCGCGCGCGCGGTTGTCGAGGTGACGAGGCTTCCCCGTGGAGCGGCGATCGAAATTAAGTGCATAGCCTGTCGAAAAGGATAGGCTTTCACCACACCTGACGCCTGCGGCCGGCTGGCTTTCTCCAGGCCGCAGCGCTTCGCATCCTTTACGGTTCACAACCACCGCGCATTTTAGATCTCCGCGGAAGCGCTTCGGCTTGCCTCCCTGAGGGAAACCATCCGCTTTCGCTCGACAACCTCTTTCTTCTTGATACGTTACCACCTGTTTGTTATTGTTTCGCTGCCTCAGTTTTCCGATGGGCTTTATGAGCGCGAGGGGGTGTGTTTCAGGCCGTTGTGTACCGCGGCGGACAGCCATGGCGGAGTATGACAACCTACCTGAGAGGAGCGGAGAATGAGAAAGAAGGTTCTTTGGGGTCTTATTTTTGTGCTGCCCATGCTTTTGCTCGGAAATCCCATGTCCGGCATGGCGCAGGAAAAAGTGATCATCAACGGCATTGATGCCAACTTCCCGCCTTTTGCCTTTGTGGACAAGACCGGCAAGCCCGACGGTTTCGATGTGGCTGCTCTGAACTGGATCGCCAAGGAAATGGGGTTCAAGGTGACCCATCAGCCCATGGACTGGGACGGCATCATCCCGAGCCTCAATGCAAAGAAGATCGATATGATCGCGTCCGGGTTGATGATCACTGATGCGAGGAAGAAAGAAGTCACCTTCACCGAACCTTACTGGTCCTTCGAGGAAGTGCTGGTGGCCAAGAAGGATTCGGGCCTGACTCCGGAAGCCGCTCTGGCCGACGGCCGCAAAGTGGGTGTTCAGCGCGGGACGGCCGAAGCCAAATGGGTGGAAGACAATCTGCTCAAAGCCCAGGGCAAGAAGTTCGAACTCGTTTACTACGACTCGGCGCCTCTCGCTATTGAAGACGTGCTGAACGGCCGCGTGGTGGCGGCGATCATGGACGACCCGCCCGCCAAGGACGCGGCCAGGAAGAAACCGGTCCAGATCATCGGCACTTTCGGTATGCCGCGGGAAAACTTCGGGTACGCGGTCCGCAAGGATGACACGGAATTGCTCAAGAAGCTGGACGAAGGCTTGAAGAAGCTCAAGGCTTCCCCATACTGGGGAGAATTGGTGAAGAAGTACGAACTTGAGTAAGCAATCGATTGGCTGAACAGCAGTGTGCCGCCCCGGAAGGACCTCCTTTCCATGGACCTTCCGGTTTTTTTGATTATTCGAGAAGGAGCGCGGAGCGCTCGGAATAGAGCAGAAACGCCGGGATGTCAGAGGGTTTGACCGCCGTTGTAAATGCTTTGCCCTATATGCTGGAGGGGTCACTGGTCACCATCGTGGTCGTGATCGGGGCGATGATTTTTGGTTTGGTTTTGGGAATCCCCTTTGCCGTCGGCCTGGTTTATGGAAAGCCCGGACTGCGTTTCTGCATTTCTGTTTACGTCTGGTTTTTTCGCGGAATCCCGCTTCTGGTCCTGCTCTTTCTGTTTTACTTCGGACTCGCCACTCTTCTCGATCTGAACCTCTCGGCATTCACGGTAGCGATAGTCGTTCTCGGCAGCATCAGTTCGGCCTATCAATCTCAAATATTCCGGGGCGCGATACTTTCTCTTCCCGAAGGGCAGCTCAAGGCGGCGAGAGCCCTGGGGATGAGCGACTTTAAGGCTATCTTCTTCATCATCCTCCCCCAGGCCCTCCGCCTTTCGATCCCGGCCTGGTCCAACGAATATTCGATCATCCTGAAGGATTCGGCGGTGACCTATGCGCTGGGGGTTGCGGAAATAATGGCAAGAACGCACTTCGTCGCATCGAGGACATACCAGCACATGCCGCTTTACCTCGCGGCCAGCGTCATCTATCTTGCCTTGACTTACCTTGGGTTAAAGGCGCTCCGGCTGCTCGAAGCAAAGGTCAGGATACACGGCTATGTGCGCTGAGGATTTTCACCAGGCGATGGGAAATAACGACACTCCGATATTGGAGATTCGAAACATAAGGAAGTCTTACGGCAAGCGGGACATCCTGAAGGGGGCCTCCCTGTCCATCTGCAAAGGGGAGCTCAAGGTGCTCATAGGCCCTTCCGGGGCCGGAAAAAGCACGCTCCTTCAGTGCATCAATTACCTGGTCGTCCCGGACGAAGGCGAGGTCTGGCTCGAAGGCCGAAAAGTGATCCATTCCCGAAAACATGAACTTTACGCCTACAGGCAGCAGGTTGGAATGATTTTCCAGGACTTCAACCTCTTCGACCATCTGTCCGCCCTTGACAATGTCAGGATCGGCCTTGTGCGAGTCAAGGGATTCGACAAGAAAACGGCAACCGAGCGGGCGATGGCTGAAATCGAGCGGGTTGGCCTGGGCGGCCATGCCGGCCATTATCCGGCCCAACTCTCGGGCGGCCAGAAACAAAGGATTTCCATCGCCAGGGCGCTGGCCATGGACCCCAAGGTTATGCTCCTGGATGAACCGACATCCGCGCTGGACCCCGAACTTATCGGCGAGGTGCTGGCTGTCATAAAAGACCTTGTGGCCGGTGGGATGACGATGATCATGGCTACACATCAGATCGGGTTTTCACGCGCCATGGCCGATGAGATCATCTTCATGGAAAACGGCGAGATCGTGGAACAGGGGCCCCCCTCAAAGATTCTGTCATCCGCGGATTGCGACAGGACCAGGGAATTCTGCGCCAAAATCACCGAACTCTACGGGGAGGCCATGTAGCGGGATGGACGAACTGCTGTTTCTGCAAAACGATATGGTCCCGGCCTTCATGAAAGGGCTCAAGGTCAGCTTACTCCTCATTATTCCATCAGCGTGCCTCGGATTATGCATCGGCATTCTCGTGGGGACACTCAGAGTGTATGGAAGCCGGTCGGTCGTTGTGTTCACCAATATTTACGTGACGCTCTTTCGCGGGATACCCCTCATTGTACAACTGTTCATCTGGTACTTCGGACTGCCCTATTTCGGGATTTACCTCTCTCCATTCGTGGCCTCGGTCCTCGGATTTTCGCTTTGCAGCGGGGCGTATCATTGCGAGTACATCCGCGGGGCGCTCCTCTCGATCAAGAGCGGGCAGATGCTGGCCGCCCAGGCGCTTGGTTTCTCGAAACTTCGCATGCTCGCGTCCATCATCCTCCCGCAGGCGCTCCGCAGGGCCCTCCCCGGCTGTGGAAACGAGATCATTTACCTCATCAAGTATTCTTCTCTGGCCTATATGATCACCTGCGTCGAACTCACCGGCGAAGCGAAAATCCTCGCTTCCCATACGTTTAAGTACACCACGGTCTTCCTTGGTGTCGGAACCGTTTACCTGGTCCTGGTTTCTCTGGCCACATGGCTCCTCCAAAGGGTCGAGGGCAGAGTCTCCCTCCCCGGTTTTGAACTGCACAGGATGTGATCTTGAACGCTTCGTTCCTACCTTCCTACAATCCCGTCACCGCCGAAGTCGTTGACCGGATAAGACAGGCCGTGGGCGGCAAGGCGCTTGTCCTCGACCCGGAAAAGCTGAAGGAGTTCGGCAAAGACGCGACGGAACAGCACCATACTCCCGAACTGGCGGTTGAAGCCGAATCCGTCGAGCAGGTCCAGGCACTCATGCGCCTGGCGACCGAGCATCGATTCCCGGTGACGCCCCGAGGACTGGGAACCGGGCTCGCCGGCGGGTCCGTGCCCGTTTTCGGCGGGATCGTCCTGTCCCTTGCGAAAATGAACCGCATCATCTCGATTGACCGCGACAACCTCATCGCCATCGCAGAGCCCGGAGTCATCACGCTGGACCTTAAAAACGCGGCCCGTAAGGAAGGCCTTTATTATCCGCCGGACCCTGCCAGCCTGGATACCTGTTCTATCGGCGGGAATGTGTCCACCAATGCCGGCGGGGCTTCCTGCGTGAAATACGGGACGACCCGGGATTATGTACTGGGACTGGAAGCGGTACTGGCTTCCGGCAAGAAGATCCGGGCCGGAGTCCAAACCAGAAAAGGGGTTGTGGGCTACGACCTTGCCCACCTGCTGGTCGGATCGGAGGGAACGCTTGGGATCATCACCCAACTGATCCTGAAGCTCATCCCAAATCCGCCCGCAATAACCACCCTGGTCACTCTTTTCCCGAAGCTTTCAGCCGCCATGCAGGCCGTCTCCTCGGTTCTTGCCGCCGGCTACACGCCATGCGCCATCGAATTCCTGGACCGGCACTGCATCGACCTTGTCGGGGATTTGATCCCGTTCGAAGGGGTTCGGGAAGCGGCCGCCTTCCTGCTCCTGGAGATGGATGGATCGCCGACGATGATCGAACGGGAGATAGAAGAGGCAGGTGCGATTTGCCTCGACTGCGGAGCGGTCGATGCGCGGCTCGCCCCCGATTCACAAAAACGGAGCCGGATGTGGGAAGTCCGCAAGCAGGTGAGTCTTCGAATCGAGCAGAGCGCGCCCGTCTACATTCCCGAGGACGTCGTGGTGCCCATTGCCCGAATCGCGGAATTCGTGGAGGGACTTCCGGCGATCGAAGAAGAATGCGGCATAAAGATTTATTCCTTCGGTCACGCCGGGGACGGCAACATCCACCTCAACATTACCGCTGAAGCCAGTGCCGATCCCGAACGGGTCGAGCGAGGAATACGTACTGCTCTCGAACGGGTGCTTTCCATGGGTGGTACGATTTCCGGAGAACACGGCATAGGAACTGCCAAGATGAAGTTTCTCCCGATGGAACTCTCCGAGGAAAGCATCCGGATTCAAAAGGAAATCAAGAGAGTGTTCGACCCCGGCATGATATTGAACCCCGGAAAGATATTTCGATTTTGAATGCTCCGGACCGTAGCGCTGTGAACCCATCGAACGGATTGGTTACCCGAACAAGAATATGGAAACTTCCTCACGATCAGCTTTCGTAGCGTCCGGAAAAACCTATCGGACGCAGGGAATCAGCCAGCGAGTGAAGCAGATCACCATTTCCGCCATTAAGGAAATGCCTCTGCTCGCGAGTAAGATCGGCGGCTGCGTATCGCTCGGCCAGGGAATCCCTTCCTTTCCCACCCCCGCTCATATCGTAGACGCGGTCTGCAGGGCGTTGCGGGACAATCCCGACAGCGGCAAGTACACGCTTGGGCCGGGAATGCCGGAATTGCGCTCCGCCCTCGCGCGGCGGTTCGCAATACAAGGCATCGACGCCGACCCCGACAGGGAAATCTGCATCACGGTGGGCGCGATGGAAGCCCTCTCGGAAGCCGTTCTGACGGTTGTGGAACGCGGAGACGAGGTGATCCTGCCGTCTCCGAACTATGCTTCCCACATCGAGCAGGTGCTGCTTGCGGAAGGCATCCCGGTTTTTGTGCCTCTCTTAAGGAGCGGCTGGCAACTCGACGTCGAGGGGATCCGAAAAGCGGTCACCCCCAAAACCAAGGCCCTGATTCTGTGCAATCCCCACAATCCGACGGGAGCCAATTTCTCCGAACGCGACCTGAGGGAACTCGTGGACGTGGTTTTGCGCCACAATCTTTTCATCATTTCCGATGAAACGTACGACTTCCTGGTCTACGACAATAAGACGTGCTTCAGTCTCAGTTCCCTCCCCGAACTGAAGGACCGGATCATCGCCACTTTCAGCTTTTCAAAAAAATACGCCATGACCGGCTGGCGGGTCGGATATGTCTACACCTCGGAGGGGATCCTCGATCAGATGATGAAGATCCACGATGCCCTGTCCATATGCGCGCCGACGATTTCCCAGATCGCCGCTCTCGCCGCCCTTGAAGGACCTCAGAATTGCGTCGGGGATATTCACGCCGCGCTGGCCGTAAGACGCAATTTGATCTGCGAAAGGCTTGACCGGCTCGACGAATGGTTCGAGTATGTGAAACCCCAGGGGGCCTATTACCTCATGGCGCGCTATCGGATGCCCGGAGTGGATTCGATGACGTTTGCCCTTCGCGTTCTGCGTGAAGCCCGGGTGATCGGCATTCCCGGAGCGGCATTCGGACCGGCGGGGGAAAATCACATACGGTTTTCGTTCGGGGGGACCGAAGATGAAATCAACGAAGCCTTCGACCGCATCGAACGCTGGCTTACGGGACTTCGCGCGTCAGGGTCCTGATGCTTTTCATGTTACACGGCAGGTCTTACCATTGCATTGAGCGTTCATGCTCCCGATCCGATTGGCGGGGTTTTGGGAACCGCCTGGACCGGGTCAGGTACGGCAAAGCGGAACCCGACCTTGCGTCGGAGGGACGGGCAAGGGAAAGACAACGCGAACGTGCGGTTCCGGCTGAACCCCGGCTTTCGCGGGGGGACGTTCCAGGAAATTTCTATACCAAAGTGGGAAATCAGATCCTTTTTCAGCAACCTGTAGATCGGGTGTAGGTCGTGATGAGAGAGAAATGGGTAGGTATCGAAATCCCCTGCAGCGAGGAATATGCCGATGAGGTAGCGGCTCAACTGGCCGACGCATTCGGAACGAGCGTCGAGTTCTTCAAGGGCGGCATCCGATTTTACCTTAGGGGGGACCATCTCTCCGGCAACTCGAGATCCAAGCTGAACGAGGCTCTGGACACGATCCGGAAAACCCTCTTCCCAGGCATCACCAGCGAATATTCCGTAACTCATCTTGCCGATGATGACTGGGCGGACCGCTGGAAAATCCATTTTAAGCCGCTGCGGATTGGAAGGCATTTCCTGATCTGCCCGACGTGGGAAAAGGCGGAGCCCGAAGAGCAGGACAGGATCATCCTTATGGATCCCGGCATGGCTTTCGGAACCGGGCATCATGAGACCACCAGGCTTTGTCTCGAATGGCTTGAAGAATGGGCGGCAGAACGCGGCCCCTCCGGCCTCGGTTCCGTACTCGACCTGGGAACCGGATCGGGAATCCTTTCCATCGCCGCGGCCATTCTCGGCTTCCTCCCGGTCCTTGCCGTGGACAACGATCCGGAAGCAATCGGAGTGGCCCGCGAGAACATCACTCTCAACCACCTCGATTCCGGAATCGATCTTCTCACCGGGTCGATCGACGCAACAGTTGGAACTTTCGACCTTGTGATCGCCAATATCCAGGCGATGCCGCTGATCGAAATGGCGCCGCGACTGGCGCAATGCGTGAAGCAGGCAGGGAGGATCGTCCTGAGCGGAATTCTCGTCGAACAACGCGAGAGTGTTCTAAAGGCCTATGAGAACGAAGGGACCCTCCTTCGGAATACATTCAGCGCAGGAGAATGGTGCCTCCTGGAGTTCGAAAGACTCTGAAAGGATGCGGGCATGACGAATCACAGCGGAAATGGAACGTGGATTACCCTGGACCGGGACGGCAGACCGTTGGTGCCGCCCGATCCCGTCATCGGATTCATCGAAGGCGACGGAACCGGGCCCGACATATGGACTGCCGCGCGTCTGGTGCTGGATGCGGCGGTCCGCAAAGCATACAACAAAGCCAGAAAGATACACTGGTCGGAACTGCTTGCCGGTGAGAAGGCCCTCCGCTCCGTTGGAGAATCACTGCCCCCGAGCACGATGGACGCAATCCGAAAGTGTGTGGTCGCGATCAAGGGGCCTCTCACCACTCCCGTGGGGCAAGGTATGAGAAGCATCAACGTCCGGTTGAGGCAGTCGCTCGATCTCTATGCCTGCATCAGGCCGGTGAGGTACTACCCGGGCGTCCCCTCCCCTGTCAAACGGCCTGAGAAAGTCGATATGGTCGTTTTCCGCGAGAACACCGAAGATGTGTACGCCGGCATCGAGTGGCCCGAGGGGTCCCGGGAAGCCTCCCGGCTGACGGCCATTCTCAGTGAAGAGTTCAACGTCTCGCTCCCCCCCGATTCCGGCATAGGAATAAAACCCATAAGCAGGCGGAAAACCCAACGTCTGGTCAGACGCGCCATCGTCTACGCCCTTGAGAAAAACCTGCCGTCCCTCACTCTGGTTCACAAGGGCAACATCATGAAATATACGGAAGGCGCATTCAGAACCTGGGGATATGAACTGGCGGCCTCCGAGTTCGGAGACCGCACCCTGACGGAGTCCGATCTGGAGGCGAAGTTCGGCGGCAGGATTCCGCCCGGCAAACTGCTCATTAAAGACCGCATCGCGGATTCGATGTTTCAGCAGATACTCCTGCGCCCCGAAGAGTACCACGTCATCGCGACCCCAAACCTGAACGGGGATTACCTGTCCGATGCCCTGGCGGCACAGGTGGGAGGACTCGGCATGGCCCCCGGCGCGAATATCGGAGATTCCTGCGCGATTTTCGAAGCCACGCACGGAACGGCCCCGAAGTATGCGGGAATGGACAAGGTGAACCCCGGTTCCCTGATCCTCTCCGGGGCCATGATGCTCGAGTACCTTGGCTGGGCTGAGGCGGCGGCGCTCGTTCAGCGCGGCATCGAAGGCGCCATTCGGGACAAAATCGTGACCTACGATCTGGCCCGCCAGATGGAAGGGGCAAAAGAGGTCAGGTGCTCGGAATTCGCCGAAGCGATCGCGGAGCATATGGGTTGAGTTGGAGATTCGATCGTTTCCAGCGGGGCATAAGCCTGAGAGTGTTTGCGCATGAAGAAGGATGGTAATCCGGGGGGCGGGAGAATATCGGTTCAACGAATGAAGAGCGGCCTCGAGGGACTGGGAACTTCGATGCTCGACCTCTTCCTTCCGCAGCGATGTGCGGGGTGCGGAAATGCCTGGATGCTCGGCCATGAAGATTTCTGGTGTATGGACTGCATCGAAAAACTCCCATGGATCTCCTCTCCGCTGTGCCCCCGCTGCGGGCGTCCCTATCCCGACAGCCCCTCTTCTCCGGATCATCTGTGCGGAGATTGCCTGCTGTCCGCCTCCCCGATCGACGCCGCACGGTCCTCGGCCTCTTATACGGGAGTGGTCAGGGACCGGATCCGCCAGCTCAAGTTCGGATGCCGGCTGGAATGGGCGCCCGCGCTTGCCGACCTCATGGCAAGGACCGCCGAAAGAGAGGGGCTGACGTCCGTTCAAATGCTTATTCCGGTGCCTCTGCACGCAAAACGGCTGAAGGAGAGAGGGTTCAACCAATCGGGGATCCTCTCGAGGGTGCTAGGCAAACGCCTCGGCATACCCTGCAGGCACGATGTGCTGGAGCGCAGGAACCGGACTCAACCGCAGACGCGATTGAGCCGCGAGGAGCGGCTGACGAACGTCAAGGGCGCCTTCCATGTATCGACCCCCCCGGCAGTCACGGGGCAGCGTATCCTTCTGATCGACGACGTCTTCACGACGGGCACGACGCTTGGCGAGTGCGCGAGGATGCTCAAGGCGGAAGGCGCTGAAGAGGTGCGCGCTCTTACTGTGGCAAGGACTCTCCTCGACTGGAGGGAAAGCACGGAATAGGAAAGCCGGCCGGTTCCCGATGAAGCATGGATAAAGCAAGCTGTTGAATTGAATCATTTTGAGTGAGCCGTCGACCATCGACGGCGTTTGGATTGCGAAGGTGAATCGATGCGTGTGAGCGACCTTGGAGAATTCGGCCTGATCGGCAGGATTGCCGATTCACTGCCGTTTCCGCCCGCCGACGTGGTCGTCGGCATCGGAGACGACGTGGCGGTCCTGCAGACCGGCGGCCCTGAGTACCTTCTCGCCACCTGTGACGTACAGGTCGAAAATATTCATTTCATGCGATCCGCAATCACGCCGTACCAGTTGGGCCGAAAGATCATCGCAATCAATGTGAGCGATATCGCAGCCTGCGGCGGGAAACCCGCCTGGGCGCTGGTGTCTCTCGCTGTTGCCCCCGACACCGGGGTCGATTTCATCGACGGCCTCTACGCGGGCATGCGGGAGCAGATTGGCCTTTCCGGCGCCTCGATAGTGGGCGGGAACCTCAGCAAGATACGCGCGGAGATGGTGATCGATCTGACTCTGCTCGGAAAGGTGGTCCCCGAACACCTGGTTTTGCGAAGAGGCGCCCTGCCCGGAGACTTCGTCCTCGTTACCGGTTCCCTCGGCGATTCCCGCGCCGGGCTTGAACTCATTCTCCACCCGGATCTCAATGTCGATGCTGAATTTCGCGACCGGGTTTCCGCCCGCCACCTCACTCCAACTCCGCGGCTGAAGGAAGGCCGGATGCTCGGAGCGGCCGGGAAGGTGCATTCCATGGCCGACGTGAGCGATGGAACCATGGGAGATCTGAACCATATCTGCCGTGCGAGCGGGGTGAGCGCCGAAATCTGGGTGGAAAGCCTGCCTGTGAGCCTTGCATGCAGGAAGGTGGCCGAAGCGGCCGGCCGGGATCCCGTCCATTGGGCGCTGTCGGGAGGCGAGGACTATGAGCTTTTGTTCACGGCGAGCGAGGATTCGGTTTCCGGGCTCCGGACCGTGCTGGAAGAAGAGACCGGCACCCCATGCTCCGTCATTGGAAGGATCACCGGTGTGGGAGAAGGTATCCGTTTGAAAACCGGAAGCGGCGGGGAAGCGGACTATGCCCTGGACGCCAACGGATGGGACCACTTCCGTACATCTTCGTCAAAAGGATCCGTAACGTAACAATCCGCCAACAGACGCGATGAGAGTAGAACGATGAATATCCCCAGGGCATTGACAATCGCCGGTTCCGATTCCGGCGGAGGCGCGGGCATTCAGGCCGACATCAAGACCTTTTCGGCATTGGGGGTCTACGGGATGAGCGCCATCACGGCCCTTACCGCTCAAAACACCGTGGGCGTGAAGGGCATTTTCGGAGTGGACCCGGACTTCGTCTCGATGCAGATCCATGCCGTTGTGGAAGATATCGGCGTCGATGCGGTGAAGACGGGAATGCTCCTCAATTCGGACATCATTTCCAGGGTCGCGAGGGACCTCGGCGCACTTGGGATTCGGAACCTGGTGGTCGATCCGGTCATGGTGGCAAAAAGCGGAGATCATCTCCTGAGGCGCGATGCCTCGGAAACACTCATCAGGGAGCTTTTTCCGCTGGCTCTCGTGGTCACGCCGAATCTCCACGAGGCGTCCGCGCTTGCAGGGTTCGAAGTGACCGACATGGAGGGAATGAAAAAGGCGGCACGGCAGATCAAGGGATACGGCCCCGGGTTTGTCGTGGTTAAGGGCGGGCATCTCGCGGGCACACCGCTCGATCTGCTCTTCGACGGCAGTTCCTTCCTTGAATTCTCAAACGAGAGGTTTTCGACGCCTCACACTCACGGCACTGGGTGCACGTTCGCTTCGGCCATAGCCGCGGGCCTGGCGAAGGGGTTGAGCGTTACGGATGCGGTGGCCCAGGCAAAAGAGTTCATAACGGGCGCGATTCGCGAGGGTCTGGCGCTTGGAAACGGCCAGGGACCGGTCCATCACTTCCATGAGCTCTATCGCCTTGCGGGGTGGTCTTTTCACTGAGAGCAGGACAAAGTCTACAGAAAGACGAAGGGATGATGCCAATCGGACCGGCGCGCGGGGTGTCTGAGTCCCGAAAGGCTCAGGCATCTCCTGATTCTCTTCTTCTGGATGAACTTCGGGAGATTCTCCCTGAAAGCTTCCTTGCCTGCCTCCCTGCAACGCTCCATGGCTGAAAAGTTTGCCCAGAAGAGCTGTCCCATCTTAGGGACGAGCAAAACATCGGCAGGCACCCTTCGGTGCCGGTTGAGGAGAATCCGCGTTATTTCGTTGCATCGGAAGATGCTTTCCATGGCCGAAAACGGGAGCGGACCGAGTCCGGGAATGTCCAGGGTCGTATCGACGGCAAGAACGAGGTGGGCGCCCATGGCAATAGCCGGGGCCGCCGGAGTGTTGTCCACCCATCCGCCGTCGACCAGGGTCCTCCCGTCCATCTCAACGGGCGGCAGTATACCGGGGATGGCCGCGCTCGCGGCGATGGCCATCCTGAGCGAGCCCTTCGTCAGAACGATTTCCTCACCGGTCATGAGGTCCATGGTCACGGCCGCAAACGCGGTGGGCAGGGACTCTATGAGGCGGTCCGGAATCAGATCGCTCATGATCTGGGAATAGACTTCTTCGGGCACGAGCGCGGGCCGGATCATCGAGTGAGTGTAATAGACCCCTTTCCTGAACAGCCACATGAATCGGTTGAAAAAGCCGTCCGGTCCCAATTCCGGGGCATCCTCCCGGGCAACGGATATGGTCTTCAGGAAGAGATCGCTTTCCGTCAGCTTCCGTATCTCCCGGTTTACGCGCTCCGCATCGCCGTGAAGGGCATAAAGGCCGCCGATGAGCGCGCCCATGCTCGTTCCGACGATGATGTCCACAGGAATTTTGTGTCTTTCAAGTTCACAGAGGACGCCCAGGTGAGCCAGTCCCCGTGCGGAGCCGCCGCTTAGTACCAGGGCGGTCTTAAACGATCTGTGCGGCATGGGTTTCCCCTCTTTCGGCATGGGCGCA
This sequence comes from uncultured Syntrophobacter sp., assembly GCA_963666995.1. Lineage (GTDB taxonomy): Bacteria > Desulfobacterota > Syntrophobacteria > Syntrophobacterales > Syntrophobacteraceae > Syntrophobacter. The sequence continues at coordinate 260,861 of OY762941.1, forward strand.
TCGAACCCCCTGAGAGCGCCGGGAGGAAAGTGCCGACGCTCTCACCGGCACGGAATCGAAGAAATCGGACTCCCGGCCGGCAATTAAAATCCCGGGACCGTGGGAGTCACTCCCGGGATTTAACACGAACAATATGAATTCTATATATGATGTTCAACCCGGTTGGCAATCCATTCGTGTTGACCGGGAGCCATCAGCCCCTGCTGTTCTCACGGGAAATGGAGGGGACGTGAGCACGTGAATAAGACGTCGTGGCGTTCAGGAACGCAACTTTTAACATCCCCAAAGAGAGCGGGAGAATGATTCCGGGGCTGTGGCCCAAAGGAATAGCCGAGGCCCGATGAAATCATCGGATTCGTCATTCCGGCGGAGGCCGGAATCCAAGCTCTCTGAGGTTATTGGATAATTCCAAACAACAACACTGGAGTTCGGCTTTTATATGAAAAAAGGAATTGCCGTCTAACGTATACTCTGTCTCGATTTAGGCAGAGATTTTTTCATTGTTCGTTGTGGCGGAAAGGCCATGAGTGTTCGCCGGAATGGCGGGTATTGTGCAATTCACACGTATTCCCGAATTACGACACAGGCTCTTTCGCCGGGGTGACGTTCCTGGACAAACCGCTCATTTCTCTCCTGCACCACCCGAACTGAGGTTCTTCTTCCCGCAGGGCCTTGAATGTATGATAAGAGTCACCCGTGAGCCTGGAGAATTTTCAGGACGACAAATCGATCGCTGATCCGATTGGCTGCGAAATGGAGGCACAAATGGCAGAAACCCCGCTCATGCTCAAACTGGAAGATGTCGAACTGGAAGCTCTGTACGAAAAGGGAAACGGACGGGAAGCGGTTCTCCTGTGCCATCCCCATCCGCTTTACGGCGGAAGCATGCACAACAATGTGGTGTCTGCACTTCAGGAGATATTCGGGAAGTGGGGTTGGGGAACTATGCGGTTCAACTTCCGGGGAGCGGGGAGGAGCGGCGGCGAATACGGGCGAGGGGAGTCGGAGGCGCGGGATGTCCTGCAGGTGGCCGCACATCTGTCAAACCTGGGCGTGAAGGTCATCCACGCGGCGGCTTACTCCTTTGGTGTGTGGGTCCTGCTGAAGGCCGTCGAACTCGGATTCAAGCCCGAATCTTTCGTGCTCGTATCTCCGCCGGTCGATTTCCTTCCGTTCGAAGGTCTCAAAATACCCCCGAAACCGAGTCTGGTCACCCTTGGCACCAGCGACCAGTTCTGCACGGTCGACTCGTTGCGGGCATGGCTTCTCGATGCAGCCTCCGAGGACACCGTTTGGGTCGAATTCATGACCCTTTGCGATCATTTCTACTGGGAATGTGAAGGGGGACTCTCTGAAAAGGTCTCCTCGTTCCTTGCAGCTCACTTTCCCCGGACGCGGGAATGAGGAAGCAGGGAGCGCAGCGACATCTCCGGCAGTGAATATCGACGTCGACTCAGTCGATCGGGGGGAGGGCGAGGGGCTGCTGCTCAAAGGAAAAGCCGAGGCCCGATGAAATCAGGATTCGTCATTCCGGCGAACACTCATGGCCTTTCGGCCACAACGAACAATGAAAAATTGTTTGCCTTAATCGAGACAGGGCATTGCCTCGTTCCCACGCTCCTGCGTGGGAATGCAGACAAAACGATCCAGACGGGTCTGGTATTTTCATATAAAGGCCGGAATCCAAAATCTTTGAAATTATTGGGTAATTCCAATTAACGACACTGGACCTCGGCTTTCGCCGGGGTGACGTTTCCGGGCAAACAGCTCATTCTTCACCTGGATTCTGTTTGGGCAGCAGGCCGTGAAGCTTCCCCCCGGATCAGTGGTCGTGCAGGGACCCATGTTTGTGCCCGAGGACTTCAAGGGTGTCGTTTACCACCACAAAGGCGTCGGGATCGATGTCGAACACCATTTCTTTCAGCTTGGAGAGTTCAACCATCGTGATGATGCTGAAGATCACCCTTTTTCGTTTCCCCGTATAGCCGCCGAAGCCGTTAAGGAAGGTAACCCCCCTGTGCAGTCTTTTCAGGATCTGGTTGGCTATTTCCTCCGGGCAGTTGGACACGATCATGACGGACTTGCGCTGATTGAATCCCGTGAGGACCGCGTCGAGGACCCTCCCCGTGGTGAACACATAGATCAGTGAATAGAGCGCTTTTTCCAGGCTGAAGCAGAAAGCGCCCACCGTCAGGACCAGACCGCTCACCGAGGACGTGACCGTGCCGATTCTCCACCCGAATCTCCTGTTGAGGTAGATGGACAGGATATCCAGGCCGCCCGCCGATCCCTGGGTGCGCAGAGTGATCCCGCATCCGACTCCACAGACAATGCCCCCGAAGATGGCCGCCAGGATCGGGTTTTCTATTTTGGCGACGGTGGGATGGATGAGCCAGGTCGCCAGGGAAAAAACCACCATCCCAAACGCCGTGTACCAGATAAACCTTCGACTGACGGTGAACCATCCCAGTACGATGAGGGGGATATTGAGGATGAAGTAGACAAGCCCGGTGTCCAGGGAAGGCGCCAGGTAATGGATGATGAGCGCGACGCCGATCACTCCGCCGCTTAAAAACTGGTGCGGAACGAGAATGGCGTTGAGCCCGGCCGCATAGATGATGCTCCCCACCGTCATGAGAAAAAGATTGGAAAAAACGCGCTTCCAGTAGGCAGCGGTCTTCCCTCGCAAAACCGGGACGCTGCAAGTTCCAGAAAACATAAATCCTGTTACACTCCTTGGTTGATGAAAATTTCGAACCTTTAAGTATATAAAAACTATAATACTCATGTCAACGTGCTTTGTGAGGGAGAAATAAAACCGCGGGGCAGCGAATTATTTGATGAGGCATGGTTTTTCTTGACATAAATCAATGCACGCGCCTTTGGCGGGTATTATCAACCAAGTGGAAGCACCACTACTGTCAACCCAGCCTATAAGGGGAATACGATGAAAAAAGTCAACCTGTATGAGGCAGGCGGTTTTGGAGAAAAAGCGTTTTCGCGGCTCTTGATTCATGACTCTCCCTGGTTCAAAATCCTCAACTTCAATTTCCGGAAGGGTCAGGAACTGCCCGTGCATTCGCATGACATAGAGGGCCAGGTGAGCCTGGTAATCCTTGAAGGGGAAGGCGAATTCCTGGGAAAAGACGGAACGGCGGTCCCGGCAAAAGCAGGCGATGTACTGATTTCCGAGATCAGCGAACCACACGGGCTGCGGGCAAAAACGGATCTTCGCCTTCTGGTGACGATCGCGCCGCCGATCTGATGCCCGGCGGTGCCGTCCCCGGCCCGTCTGCGCCGCGACGCCCGTTGATTCCCTTGGACAGGATGCGTCCGGGGGAAGCTTGACGGAGTCCGATGCGGGTCTGCAATTCTTCGGCCCCGCGTCGATTTCCCGTGCCTTCTATTCTCGTTCCCGCGCAGGGGCGTGGGAAAACGTCACTTCCGGCAGTAGAAATGCAGGTTGAAGGGATCGTGGGGCATCTCGACCACCTCCACGTGTTTGAAGCCGGCCTGCCCGAGCATTTCCACCGCCATTTCACGTCCCCACATCATGCCCAGGCCGGTCCCGCCGTCAACGAGGCCCACCGGCATGCAGTGCATCAGGCTGACCGTGTACAGGAACGGCCCCATCGGGTGGGACAGATTGTCGGCCAGGCTGGTTCCGGCCGCGATATCCACCATCGAGAAGGCCCCCCCGTCCGCCAAAATGTAATATATCCCATTGAGCGCTTCAAGAGGCCGCGTCTGATCGTGGATGGCGTCAAATGCGGTGACATAATCGAAAACTCCTTTGAATCCGGTGCATTCCTTCAATTTCGCGGCGTCCACGATAACGAATTCCACATTGGCCAGTCCTCGATGCTGCGAGGACCTGCGCGCTTTTCGGATCGCCCCTTCCGACAGATCGATTCCGGTGAACCGGCTGGCGGGAAACGCTTCCGCCATGAGAAGCAGGGCCGTCCCTTCACCGCAGCCCAGATCGCACACCCGTATACCGTCTGTCAGACCTTGGACAAGCCTGCCGTCGCCCACTGACGGCAGGAACTTCTCGATCAGCACCTGGCGGTGCTTGGCATCGGCCAACTCGGACATGAACGCCTGGAAACGGGGATAATGTCCGTAGTCGACGCCCTGCCCCGTGTGAAACCGTTCGACGACCGCATCCATGGCGGATGCGGTGAGGATCGGAATTTCCTGCGTGTACACCCCAAGGTTTGAATCACCTGCCCGCCGGGCAATGATATCCCCGTGTGCCTTCGGCAGGTGGAACCTGCTTTCGCCATCTTCTCCACGCGACATCTCGACGATACCGCCGGTAACCATCACGCCAAGCCATTCCTTCACGTAACGGGGATTCAATCCGGATTTCTCCGCCATGTTCGACAGCGTCTCCGGATGATCGAAAGCGTCCAGGGCATCGTAGAGTCCGGTTCGATACCCAATGGCCATCGCGAGGTTCAATGCGCCGTAATTCAAGATATCGATCATCTTTTTCAAAAAGGCTTCTCGTTCGACTTCAGGCTGATCCGCCATAGAAGGCCCTCCATGCCGGCGGCACCGGCATCGTTCAAGTCGTGGAATTTCCGTTCCGCCGGCTACAGGAAATCCGGTGAGGTAAAATACCCTCGTCCGGGACATGTCCTCCCGGTCCCCCCAAGCTGTTGCTTTCAGCCCCTCGTGGCCTGTTGAGAGAGTACATGGGCGTCATTCCGGCGGAGGTCGGAATCCAGTGTTTTTTGCAATAACTTTCTGAAAGCACACAGTATTGTGGCTTTCACCGAAATGTCGAATTAGGTATCCAGACCGTCGTTGATCTCTATTTGACTCGGAATAGCCCTGAGACAAGTATTGTGACACAGTCTCTTTCGCCGGTGTGACGGCTTGGGCCACTGAGATTTTCCTTAACTCAACCGTATTGAAGCCCCGCCGGATTGCTCTTTCCGAGTTCACCCCGTCCCAGCCGTGACAGCCGCAGGCGATGAGTCCTTCCCTGCCGCTACCTGCCGGCAAGTTCTCTTGCGTACGCAAAAAGCGCCGGCGCTCCTCCCGTGTGCCAGAACAACACCGTATCGCCGGGCGCAAATTCCTTGTTTCTAATCATGTCGATCAATCCGCCCATGGCCCTCCCCGTGTAAACCGGGTCGAGCAGAATCCCTTCATATTTAGCGGTAAGCCGTATCGCTTCACGTTCGAGATTGCCTACAACCGCGTATCCTCCACCAAGATATTCATATCTCATCCGGAATTGGTTTGCGGCGTAGGTTTGTTCAATGCCGAGTTTTTCCGCGATCTGGTTGGCCAGGGCCGCTAAATGGGATTCATAGGGAGCTTCATCCGGTCCTTTTTCGTCAATTCCGATGCCTATCACTTTCAATGCAAGGTCATAGAGATCGGCCCCCACCGCAAGCCCCGCGTGAGTTCCTCCCGAACTGGACGGGATCACCACATAATCCACCCTGTCGTTTCGTGCCGACAATTGCTCTTTAAGCTCGGAAACCGCGGCGACAAATCCCAATGCCCCGACGGCGTTCGATCCGCCATAGGGGATAATATAGGGGGTGTGGCCTTCGGAACGGAGCTGTTCGGCAATTTCCGGGATCTGCTCTCCCTTTCTCCGTTCGCCGCACCAATGCACGACCGCGCCGAACAGGTAATCAAGAAGCAGGTTCCCTTCCGGGAATGCAGGCGGCTCCCCTCCAAGGGCAAGATGACATTCCAGGCCGGAGACCGCGGCCGCAGCCGCAGTCTGCCTGCAATGATTGGATTGAATGGCGCCGCCGGTTATCACTACATCGCAGTTGCGGCTGAGCGCTTCCCCCAGCAGGAACTCCAGTTTCCTTGTCTTGTTTCCTCCAAGCGCCAAACCGGTCAGGTCGTCTCGCTTTATAAGAATTCTCGGCCCCCCCAGAGCTTCGGAAAGCCTTTTGAGCCCGGTTAAAGGGGTAGGCAGGAAGTTAATGTGGACCCTGGGAATTTTATCCATGTCAAATGCCATATCGCATTCTCCATACTATTTGGTATTAGAGGAGCCCTTCGTCGTCCAGTTCATTGCCCCAATGTGTCCAGTTTTCCCTGGTATGGCGTGCGAAAAGTTCCAGGAAGGGTCCGGGACTGCATTGTTCGATGATCGGGTACAGCTCATCGGGCTTTCTCGAATGCTCCCGCTTCCGGCTCCTGACGATATTGACCTGTCTTCTTCCGGAGGCAAAGGTTCGCAGGCTGCCGCGGACGCCGAACAACACCAGTTCAGTCACGTTTCTGAAGTAGAACCCCACTCCCCGTCCGTCCGGTCCCCCGTCTTTGCGGATTTTGTACCAGACCATGTTGGTCTTGTACACAAACCCCCACCGGCTCATGACTTCGAGTCCCTCTTTCAGAAGAGCGTTCGGTATCCAGAGATACAAATGACTCTGCGGAAGCGCTATGTCCCGAACGGGAAGATTGAGTATCTCTTCGAAGGTCAAGGTCCCGTAGCGCGAGAGCCTTCTGTGTTCGGGCGCGACTTTGCCGGTTCTGTTGGTGAATCGCCACGGAGGATCGGCAAGAATGGTGCCGAAACGGCCAAGACCTGCAGCGGCGAGATCGTGGCTCGGCGAGTTCGGCTTCAGGAGCATTTCCATGGTCACCCCAGTGCATGTCTCCGGTGCGTGAAGTTCAAACATGGGAACAGGATATTTATTGTAAGAGAAACATCTCAAACTCAAAGCAAAAAGTGAACAGCCCGGCATTTTGAAGCATCTCTCATCCAGAGACCGTGCTTCCGCCGTCTTTTGCGGCCCTTGTCCCGTGTCAAGCGTCACTGACCCATAATTGAATGCGCCGCGGAAACCAATCGGCCTTCCTCTCGGCACAAGGGGAGAGGAGTCTCTCAGGCTCGCCCCCTGGCCGGACGGAAAGAGGAATCGATCGAGTGACAAATTTTGTCAGTGAAGTTGCCGGATTTTTTCCTCCAGCAAACCATCTTGCTTCTTAACGGGACGGAGGAGCGCCTTTTCCGGTCCGCAGTATGAAGTTTCCCGCTTCCACTACAAGAAAAGCATACCGGAGAGGAAGGACCTCGATTCCGGCCCGTTTATTCTGGATTTATTCAGCGCAGATCAGGGAACCGGGTTGGGCATTTCACCGATTTGGGCCCTGTTTTAGATCGGGTAAATCGATATCGAGGCAAAAATATGCTGCGAATCTCACCTTTAGGCATGATTCATGTAAATGAATGGGGTCGATGCCGGTGGTTGGCGACGAACGCAGTCAACAGAAAACAGGTTGGTGTCGTGAAGAACAGAGGCGGTTTTTCCTTGACCCCGGAACGATATTGGAGTGAATCGAGATGGAGCCGAAAAAGTCTTTCTTTGAATCGAGAAAATACAGGCGGCATAAACCGAATGGGAATGCGATGGTGGCATTTTTCACCGCAGCTCACGAGTTTCTCAGTCTCGGTCAGATCCTGGACATAAGCTTGGGCGGGCTGGCCATCCGATATATTGCGATGGACGAGCAGACCAAGGGATCGGCCAAGCTGGAAATATTCGGGGCGATCGATTCGGATCTTCACATCGGGAAGCTGCCTTGCAGGGTCATCTACGACATCGAGCTGACCAGCGAATCCAGCGGACTTCTGCGAGTGAGACGTTGCGGGGTTCAGTTCGGGGAGCTGTCGAACGTCCAGATGTCTCAGATCCGCGAATTCATAAGCACCTATGGCGTCAAAGAAAACCATTCCGGGCAGGATATACGGAAAATCCAGGGACGCGTTGCGTCTGCGCTATGACAATTTTCGTCCAAATGAACTTTTCAATATCTGCACGCCCCTCCGAACGGCGTGCTTTCCCAAGTTGATATTTGTACCCGGGCAACTATTGGGTCACCGGGATATTCATCCATCGCTCCGTGGGCTCCCCGTTACTTTCCTGCCTTTAGCTCTGCCGACAAGCCGTCGGGGTCGGCCGTCCGCGGAGGGCTCTGTTGCGCCCAAAAAACCCAATTTGGAAACTGTAACAGGAAGAAGAGCACCCGGGTTGGGCTCCCCCAGCCCCTCCCTGTTTGGAGAAGAATCCCTCGTTCCCACGGGGAGCGTGGGAACGAGAAAAAGTGGTGGTTGGCTCCTGCCACTGGACGGGAAACCGCGAATTTGACTCCTCCCCCTTGAGGGGGGAAGCCGGGTGGGGGTGAACAGGTTGGAATCCCTCAGCATTCGGAACCTTGTCAACCCTCTCCCCCAGCCCCTCCCTCTGCGGGGAGGGGAATCGAAGTGAAGGCCGATCCCCCCTGCCGCCTCCGATGGAAATCCGCCGAGGCAAGATCAATGAGAGCCTCGGGACTCCTGCGTCCCCTTCCCGCCGCTCTGATTCGATCCGTGAGCCTGGTTCACGCCCTGCGACCGCACCTGGGGAGCGCTTCTCAATCCGGTCCCGGCCTGACCCTGGTTACGGTACTGTCCGGAATTGCGGGGCTGCTGGTATTGCCGCGAGGCGGCCCTTCCGTTCGACATGTCCTGGGACCGTTGCGCTGTCGACCTTTTCTGCCACTGCGATTCAGCCTGACGGCCCGAGCCGGAGTTTCTTTGGGAACTTCCCCCGGTCAGTCCCGGTTGCCTGGAATCTACCGGTGTCCTGCGTGAAGACTGAGCCTGAGCCTGGGTCTGCCCCCGTCCCGACGGAGTTCTCGAAGCCCGTTGAGCTGCCCCGGTCCGCTGAGATCCATCCCGTTGCGACCGTTCACCCGATACTGCATTCGATCGTCCGGCTTCCCTCTGCAGAACCGCGGCACTCGGTCTTTCCGGACGGAAGGTCCCGCCTTGAGCCCGGCTCCCCGTCGCCCCCGCGTTTCCGGCACCTCTGTCGATTGCGCTTTGAGGCGACCTCGACCTGGTGGCCGTGCCGTTCATTGCATTCGAGCCCGCCGGCTTGCTGGAGGCCTTTGGAGCAGCGATCTGCGCGGATGGTTGACTCCTTCCCTGACCGGCGCGCGCAACATCCCTTCGGATCGATGCCGCATTGGCGGTTCTGGAATTTGCCGCGACGGACTTGTTTTGCTGAATCCGGCTGACGACGCTGTCATTGGGCCTTCTTTGCACGCCGGCGTTCGTGAAATTGTATTTCTCTCTCATGCTGCTGTGATTGCTGATCACGTTGTTGCCGACCACCGGGGCACCTCTGAAGTTGGTCGCGATGGCGGTACGATTTACATTGGTAACCCTGACACTGTTGTAGTTGCGCACATTATAAAAGTTGTTGTGGTTTACGATCACTGCACGGTTGTAATATCGGTAGTTGCCGATATTGATATTGACGCCGCCGAAGTTGCCGATCACCATGGCACGCGGTCCCCAGTGATGGAAACAGTAGTAGGGCTCGAAAGGCGCGAGGGGGAACCAGCCGATTTGCACGCCCGAATAAATCCATCCGACCCTGCCCGGATACCAGCCGAACCCGATGCCGACGAACGGCACGCCGATCCCGACACTCACCACGGGCGGCGCCCAGTACCAGTAGTTGCCTGCATACACCCAGTCCCCATAATGATGGGTCACGTACCCGAAAGGCTCATCCGGCACCCAGCAGTTGTCCCCGTTGTAATCCGTCCATCTCCCGTCCGTGTAGGGTGCCCAGTCGTCATCGACATTGGTCGGACGCCAGAGTTCACGCTCTTCGCCTTCATAGTTGACCCGTTCCCATCGTCCGTTTTCGTCAAGATCGGGGGCCTCATCCTGAATTTCCTCGGGGAGGTACTGCACGGAATCGCCGCGCACCTGGAGCCGCTTGGCCCACAGGTCATCTCTCTGGACATTCCAGTCGTTCCATCCCGGAATATTTTCAGCGTTGCCAAACGATACGTTCCGGCTGTCGGCAATAACGGATGAGGAACCCGCCATCACATCGTACTTTTGATTATCTCCTTCGTGCACGAAACTCACATCCCCGCTCAGCGCAATGACCTCAAGCGATGCGTCCCCCACTTGAAGGTCGAAGGACGAACCCGGCTGCCCGACGGCATAGCCGAACGGAGTTGTCGCCTTGATCAAGGTTTTTGAATTCTTGCTGTAGAACCTGGCCGTGCCCGAAGCCACATCCACCTCTGTAACGTCTTCCTTGAGCGCCATCATTTGGATCTGGGTGTTTGCACCGATCCGGATCGTGGTACCGTTGGGCATGATGAACTCGCCTTTTCCGTTCTCATCCGAGTAGAGAGCATCATCCATACCGAAGGGAGCGTCTTTTACCGTGGCTACCCAGTCCTTCTCCTCAGGGACATATCGCAACAGTTGACCTTCGACCAAAGCAATGCGCCCCACCAGGGTCGCTTCCGTGTCCGTGTTGGGAGATGCGGGGGCCGGCCGCTGAGATTGGGCGGACACCAGAGGAACAGCCGCCAGGAGTAACAGGAACACCAGAAAGGTAACAGTCTTTGCTCTTCCATCTCTTCTCATCATACATTGCTCCGCTTTCAAACTCATTCACAAGGATCACAATACACCCTGCAGAAAACGAAACCGAAGGATACGCTTCCCTCCCGGATTTCACCTCACTTCCGAAAAGTCATGTCACATCACTTCTTCTTGTTTGCCTGTGACGATCTCAGCACGAAAACAGTCTACACCAAAAGACGGCAGGGGGAGTGGGCAGAAGAGCCAGATACGGCTCGCGGAGCCGGGCCTTTTCCTCGCGATTCCAACCGCTGGAGTCATGGACCCGGTGGATTTGCATTGACTGCGGGGTGCGTAACACAGGGCATGGAGGCATCAGGCAGCGATCGGCCCCGGCAGGGTCATCGTGCCGGCAGTGCGGGCGGGCCGTCCAACCCCTTATCTTCTCCTGATGTTTATCCCCCATGGGCCGAGATTGAATTCCCTGACCTGAGGTGGAGGATTATTCAGGCGCTGCGCGTTCCGTTGCGCCTCTTTTTCCCGTAGGGTGTTGTAGTAGGTCTTCAGGCGTTGAAATCTCTGGGGGCCGAGCAGCTTGCGGACCTCAATGATGTAGCGGACCTTCTCTGCCGCAAGGGTCGTCCTTGCCTCTTCCAGCCTTCTGAACTGCGCCATGACCGCGGCTTCATTCAGAGGTTCCTCTTCAAGGATTGCCGAGAATCGATCCCGTTCGTTCTCGATACTATCCTTCAACCGGTTCAGATTCTTGCGATCCGCATGATACAAGTCGTCCAGTTGGAGCTTCTGCTTGTCCGTCAGGTTAAGGGTTTCCGCGGCTTGAGGCATACGCCACCATTGACCGGGATACATGTCCTGGCCGACAACGACGGAAGGCATGACGATCAGGAGAAAAAACAGAAAGCTGGTAAAGGCCGTCTTTATCATGACGTTTTTTTCTCATCCCCATGGAGTGACGATATACCGCTTCCGAATCGCGGAACGATCGAACTTTTGGATGTCTCTCCCGGTTGCTGTTTCAAATCGGGGAACATATCCAGGTAATAAGGCGGGAGGGCATCATCCTCGAGGCTGGTGACCTCCGAGATGAGTTTCTCATCTTCAAGCATCTCCCGGTACAATTTTGCCGTCTTGTTTTCCGGCGTTGTCCCGAAAAAGGCAAATCCGAGGAGGACGAACACAACCGAGACGGTAACCAAACCAATCGTGAACGGACTGAACCGGCTCAGCCACGACGGCAAAACAAGCCTGGTTTCATACGGCACCACGATTCTCCGGCGGGGCGCAGGAGCCAGACGTTTTGCCGTTTGCCCCAAATTCGTCAGATCACCTTCTATGCGAGCCTTCAGAGCGCTGCATTGTTCACAGGTCGTAAGGTGCTCCCGCACTTCGGGGCGAAGATCGGCTTCATCCACAATCGCTCGAAGGATCTCAGTTTCCTCCGCATGCATTCTCTGTTTCATGGTCATGTTGTCTCCCCCTGTAGCAACTCGCCGATATCCGAGCCCTCGGAATGGTCTCTGAATTTCTTCAGCGAGCGGTAAAGGTGGGTCTTCACGGCGCTTTCACTTTTGTGCATCGTCTGAGCAATCTCCTTAATACTGAGATTGTCCATGAATCTCAGAAAGAACACTTCACGTTCCGCTCTGGAAAATGTATCGGACAGTTTCCTGACCCGTTCCCAGAATTCCTTTTTGATGAGTTGGTCCAGGGCGCCCGGTCCCTCGTCGGGCCTGTTCTCCGTTTCCAGATCGCTCTCTTCTCCCGCCAGCCCGAAGAAAGTCAGCAACTTTTTTTTCCGGTAGAAGTCCCGAACACGGTTGACGGCAATACTGTAGAGCCAGGGGCGAAATCGGTCGAAATCTTTCAGTGAGGACAAATTCCTGAACACCTGCAGGAAAACATCCTGCGTCAAGTCTTCTGCGTCCATCTGGGAACGAATGCGAAAGTATACCATCCGAAAAATCTCATCATGAAACATGGCCACGAGGCGATCGAATGCACCCCTGTCCCCGTACCGGGCCTTCTCCGCCAGCAGTGCAGTCTCCTGGGTCATGCCCCGTATGACACTTGATTGATCCAGGTTTGACATTGTTACGATCTAACCCCGATAGGGCTACTATCCGTGGAATCCATCCAGTCGTCGCCCAGTCTTTCTCCCATTCACTCCCACATGATCGTAATGAGCCAAAGTGCGGGAAACATGGCATCGTTCGCTCAACACACCGTCATCCGTGAATGAACGGTGAATATAGAAACCAGCTTCCCTGATAGATATTACGTCTAAATCATCCTGGGTCAATTAAGTATCGATCGTTTCCAAATTTCTCCATCTCAGCCGCGCTACAAATCCCCCCTCCCCTCTCTATGGGCGCCTCCCCTCCACGCTCGGCGGCTCCTTACCGCAACGGACACGACCCCTGCCCAACCTGCGGCGCTCGTTCCACAAATTTCAGAACCACCGTTCCTGCACCGGGGAAACCAGTGATCGACCGGGCTCTCGGCTGCGAGACAGGACCAGATTCCCCGGCATCTTCACCGGCACCGTTACGCCCCTCACTTTTAATAACGAATAACAGCACAAATTTGTCTACACTCCCACATTCCTTTTTGATTTCCCATATCTTCGATGCGGCTTGGGAACACGTTTCGATTCTGCAAATCTTCGGGCGTCGCCGGCAGCGCCATTGACTTCCCATCCGGTCATGAGAACCGTCGGCTTTCCGGAATCGCATCCCCAGGGATGATCTGCGGGATTCTCCGTCATAGCTTCGCCGGTCAGACATAGGGTCAAAGGATCACTCATAATTTTTTCAAAAAAAGAAGAAGATCGTTGCCATTGAAAAAGAATGGTGGCATGCTGGAGACGCCCTGATTGTGAAATTCTACCAAACTAGGAAGTTTTGAGAACAAACTCTTCAGAAATCCTATCAATCCCGAATAAGGAGGAGTAACAGAGATGTCCCGATCGTTGAATCTGCCCTTCTGGGTCTTATGTGCGTGTTTCTGTGCGGCTTGCGCCTGGGCGGCAGACCCTCCTGCTGTTGCTCCCGTGGAACAGGCATCCCTTTCCACCCAGGAAAGTGCTCCCGCGGCTCAGGTTGTCGAATCGAGCTTCGATTTTGGCGAGGTACACGAAGGCAAGGATTACGTTCATGATTTTAGAATAAAGAACGTCGGCACGGCCGAATTGAGCATCAAGAAAGTGTTGCCTGGCTGAGGCAGTACCATTGCCTTCTTCGACAAGGCAATCCCTCCCGGTGGTGAGGGCAGAATAGCAATCCGGCTAAACCCCAAAGCATGCCACGGCGACGCCAAGAAAACCGCTCTTGTTCTTTCCAACGATCCCAGGAATTCTTATTTCACCCTTGTGGTTCAAGGAAGATCGGAAGGTGCCCCCGTCCAAACATCCAACTGAGATGCGACCGGGAATCCCCCGCACTGTATTATGGCCGGGCAACAGGCCCCAGGCGGGGGATTTTCGGATCGAACCCCGGTGAGTGAGGGCTCATCCGCACTTTTGGTTCCTGCGTCGGCTAAGTAGTCCATTCCACAAATTCAATGACATAATCCTATTGATGGGTGGCACGGACAACTCGTTGTCCGTGCGAGGAAGCTCGGAGGGCAAGCCTTGGAATCGTGGTAACGGATTCGGCGGTCCTCTTGTCCTTACGGACCCGGATACAAGCATCCGGGCCACCCGTGATGAGATCTCCATGATACGTCATCGTATCCATGAAACAACGTACTAAGGCCGCCGTCGCGTGAGAAACCCACCCTGATGCCGGACAATCAGGGAAAGGCCGGGCGCATGTCCGTCGACCGCGAACCCGGCATAAAGACCACACCCCGTAGTGCTCAGATTTTTTAGGTCTCCGAGAGTTCTCCCGGCTGTTCCGCTCCAATTTCGGCCATCGATCTCCCCGAAACAACGCTCAGCGGCATTTCCTTCAGGATGTCAACGTCCTTTAATGACCGAGCCTCCTCATCTTTTTTCTTGATAAGGAGCCAATTCCTGCCGGGTTGGCCGGGTTTTCCCTTCATCTTCACGAGAGCCCAGGCACCGCGCAGTTTCTTTCCATACAGGCGGAATTGCAGGTTCCCTTCAAGGAAGCCCGCCAGGGGATCATTCAGCGGCTCCCACGAGCCTTTGTCCCACAGCATCACCGTTCCCCCGCCGTATTCGTCTCGCGCAATGACGCCTTCAAAAGATCCGTAATCCACAGCGTGGTCTTCAACCTGGACCGCAAGGCGCTTTTCACCCGGATCCAGGCAAGGTCCCTTCGGGACGGCCCAGCTCTTCAGAACGCCGCCGAATTCCAGCCGGAAATCGTAATGAAGCCTGCTTGCATCATGCTTGTGTATGACAAAAAGCCGTCCCACACTACCCGCCATTGCTTTTCCCTCCGCGATACCCACTTTGCGGACGCCCGCCGTCCTGCCGGGTATAGTAGGCCCGCTCACGGCATGTGTCCAGATCGAATGACCTGGAAACAGCCTCTATTCGGCGGCAATCCGCTTGGTTCATCCTGCGCAAAACCCCTCCCCGGGTATAGCTTTTTGACTCGACTCAACTTATCTTTCAAAATGGGTCAGCAGAGAGGGAGCTGACTGATTTAGTGTTTAAAACTAATCATTTATATAATAAAGGGGCGACATGCAGGCACAAGCCAGACCATCCAAACAAGATGAAGCCTTTCTCGGCCGTGAAATCGAGGACCAGTTGAAGGCCGCATTCAAGGCGCTCCCGTATGACATCCCCGTCTATCTTTTCACAGAGGAGAAGAAGAACGAGGTCCTGAACCGGGCGGCGTCCGAGATGGTTCGACTGTTTCAGAAACTCTCAGACAAGATCAAACTGCGGGAATTCGACCTGGGCCATCCTGAAGCCAAGAAATGGAAAGTCACCACCTCCCCCTCTTTTCTCTTCGATCCTGAGCGTTATTCCATCCGGTACCTGGGAGTCCCATTCGGGGAAGAAGCGCGGACTTTCCTCGGATCGCTTTTTCTCCTGGGGACCCGCGCGGCGAATTTAACCGAGCATTCTCTCAACGTGCTCAAGAAGATCGATTCTCCCCGGGCGCTCAAAGTTTTCGTCAGCCCGACATGCCCGTATTGCCCGGACCAGGCGCTCAATGCGGTTCGCGCGGTCATCGAAAGTCCGAAACTCATCTCGCTGGAAATCATCGACATACAGGCCAATCCGGACCTGGCCAATCAGTATTCGGCCTTCAGCGTGCCGCAGACCTTCGCGAACGATGTCCTGATTGCCCAAGGCGCGCAGACGGAAGAACTGCTCCTGGCGTCGATCCAGAAGATGGAACAGCAGAACGTCTTCATCCCGGAATCCGATGCTCCCGTGATTGAGACCGACCTGGTCGTTGTGGGCGGCGGCCCCGCGGGCCTTACCGCAGGAATTTATGCGGTAAGGAGCGGGCTCCGGACGGCGGTCATCGAAGCGGGTCCGCTGGGAGGACAGATCGCCGCGACCCCCATCGTCGAGAATTATCCCGGGTTCACGAGGGTGCCGGGGAAGACCCTGGTGGATATTCTGGTAAGCCATGCCCTTGAGTACACTCAGATCTTTCAGGGAGAGAAGGTGCTGGAAATTCATCCCGGCGAACCGCTGGAGGTCGTCACCAGCCGAAGAAAGTTTCTTGCCAAGGCCGTTATCCTGGCCACGGGAGCTGAATACAAGAAGCTTGGGGTCACGGGGGAAGCAAGGCTTGCAGGCCGTGGCGTCAGTTATTGCGCCACATGCGACGGCTCATTTTTCAAAGGGAAAAAGGTCATCGTAGTGGGGGGTGGAAACAGCGCAACGACGGAAGCTTTGTACCTCAACAACATCGAAGTGGATGTCTCGATAGTCCACCGCAGAGATGCGCTCCGGGCGCAGGAACACCTGTCTCGGCTGGTGTTCGGCAGCAATATACCGGTTCTCTGGAACACGGAAGTGAAAGAGATCAAGGGCAAGGAAAGAGTGACGGAGGTCACTCTCGTCAACAGAAAGACGGGAGTGGTCACTCCAATGCCGATCGACGGGGTTTTCATTGCGATCGGATACTCACCCACCGTTGAACTGGCCAAGAAAGTCGGGATCGAACTGACGCCGGACGGTTTCATCAAACACGATTCGCACCACCGGACCAATATTCGCGGGGTCTATTCAGCGGGAGATGTCGAAGGAGGCTACAAACAGATCGTCACCGCGACGAGTCAGGGCACGGAGGCAGCCCTGTCCGTATTTGAAGACCTGAAAACTCCATACTGGCTGGAAGAGGGAACCTTGAAGACCGCAGGCTGATATCTGCGAAAGGGGCGGTTCCCCGGTACGTTGAGGAGCGGGTTAAAATAGACGTGGAAAAGAATATTTTTTCGCTTTCCGGAGAGTCGGGTTTACCCTCCTCCTTTCCGGCTCTCTTATTGCTTCAGACGGTCAGCAGCCGTTCCACAGATCGAATCGCCCCTGAACCGCAACGAAGGGGCGTATTTTCGGCTTCACCCGACGATCAGCGACCTCTGCCGCCTGGGGTAAGGTGTACCCGCTTTTCCGCACGGAAGACGCTTCAGGATCACGGGAGCGGCACCCCCGGCCCTGTATATCGTTCAGACCGGACAGCCCGGCCGCGTCGGCAAGCCGGAGGGAAATCGGCTTCAAGCCACCCCAGGTCCATATACAGCGTTTCTCCCCCCACAAATAGGGTCTTTACCGGATTCTAATGCTACAGGAAGCGACTAGAATACGAACCATGCGAATTCCGCAAGGCGTGGGGCTAAGAAAGGCTACGAATTGGTGTTTTCTTTCACTGAAAGCTTGTTTTTCCCCGGCATTCGTCCCGCAGGTGCAGTCCATCGAATCAGCGTTCACTCGCCGGTCCGGGCATCCGGACACTCATGGATGAGAAAGACCGTCAATCACTTTAAGCCGGAAACCTTGTCTTGCCAAGCCGCGCTTGTGGCTGAATAAAAGAATCCTTCAATGCATCTGCGCGACCCACTGTCGTGCAGTTAAAAAAATGAGGTGATATTCCGATGAGTTCATTGAAAGGCAAACAACTGATCAGGAAGATCCTCACGGGAAGAACACCGGGACGGATCCCGCTCCCCCTGAATGTGGGGATCAGGCCGGACACCCTTCAACACGAGACAAAGCAGAAGACAGAACCGCTGGATGAAGACCGGCGATGGGAAATCATATCGGCCTACGGGCATTTGCTTGAAAAATGCTCGTCTCCCGTGGAAAGGGAAGAGGACCTGCCTTATCCCAAGGAGGTAATCAGGTCGGCGATTTACGAAGAGTTGCGCGAAAATCCGGACAGTGAGTTTCGGAGTCATCTGGAGATTGCTTTTGCACAGCTTGAGTCTTTTCTGCCGCAGACTGATTACCGGGTCATCGAGGATTTCAAGTACGCCTCCAAACTCGCGCTGGATCTGGCCAGGAGCGGAGACCCCGTTGATGTGATCGCATCCGCGCGCATCCTTAAGCAAGGCAAGGGAGAAAGGGCCCTCAGGATTCAGGAGAAGATCTCGGAAAAAATGCGCGAAAGGCTTGCCCAGATAAGGTCCGCACGACCCGATGTATCAGCCCTTTAGTGCGGCGGCAAGCCGACGGCTCCGCCGTTGAGTCGGCACCTCTGTGCGGCGCAAGGGGCCGGGTTTATTCTCAGCCTGATCTGAGCAATTCCATAAGAGATGTCGCGGGTGCCGGAGTGTCTTCAGTTGATCACCCCCCACTCCGCCTCCCCCGTCAAGGGGGAGGCGCCAAACGCCAACTCCCCTCCCCTCGCGGGAGGGGCAAGGGAGCGGTTCGGGGACGTTGCGGGGCATGGTTATTCCCCCCTCCCCTCGCGGGAGGGGCAAGGGGAGGGGGAGGAAATGGGTCAAATCAGATTCAGCAGGGTCACTACCGAAATAACCGGCCCAGATCCCGGACGCTGACGACCGGTTTACCGTTGAATTCGTCCCATTCAACCTGGTAAACGACGTCGAGCGACTCGGTATCCTTGAACCCATTGGTCTGATAGTGTTGAACACCCTTCCAGAAGATGCCCTCGATTCCATTGTTCAGAACAAGTCGAAGATGATTCCGTGCTCTGCCAAAGGCTTTCCTGACCCTCACCTTGACCTGCCGTGAAGCAAAGATCGGCGCCGGATTGCCGAATCCGTGAGGCTCCAGCCTTTTCAGCTCCTCGACAAGCTGCCGTGAAATTAACGCGAGATCCAGTTCCATGTCCGCCTTGCCCCGGGGCAGGAACACTTCATCGGGACAGTCGCAGGCCGATTCCTCAAACCGCCGGGTGAATTCGTCCATGTGGGCCAGGGACAACGTCATTCCGGCCGCCATCTTATGCCCCCCCCATTTCAGAAGAAGGTCGTCGCACTGCCGCAGTGCCCGATGGATGTCGAATCCCTGTACGCTTCTCGCCGACCCTCGTGCAATTCCCGCTTCCTCGTCAACGGAAAAGACGATGACCGGGCCGTAATGAAGTTCCTGCTGAATCCTCGATGCGACAATTCCGATGATCCCCGCGGGCCATAGAGGATCCCCCACGACAAGCGTCTTCTTTCCTGCCGGCTTATCCGCCAGGCGCAGCCTGATCGCGTCCACGATGAGGTCTTCCTCCCGCTGCCTTTGTGAATTCAGGCGGTTCAACTCTTCCGCAAGCCGAACCATCGCGGCCGGCTCTTCCTCAACGAGCAGTTCATACGCCGCGCGGCCGTCGGCCATCCGCCCCGCGGCATTGATTCTCGGCCCGATGTAGAAACCCAGGTGCCCCGCGGTGATCGGCTTACCGGACAGTCCCGCGGTCTTCACCAACTGGCGGGCCGCCGGGTAACACCTTGAATTCATGTTGTGCAGGCCGCTGCGGGTAATGATACGGTTGCCTTCCACGAGGGGCACGATATCCGAGACCGTCCCCATCGCCGCAAGGATGAGGTATTTGCCGCCGAGGCTGGGCCTGCGCGAGGAGTTGACAGCCCGGCGAAGCCGGGCGAGAAAGAGGAGTGTAAGGCCGGAGGAGCAGAATTCCTTGAAGGTGGACCCGCACTCGGGGTGTTTCGGGTTAATGAGGACCGTTGCGGGGGCGACTCCCTTCCCGGGAACTTCGTGATGATCGATTACGATGCAGTCCATTCCCCTTTCACGAGCCAGTGAGACGGGAGCGACGTCCAGAGTGCCGCAGTCCATCGCCACCACGAGCCTTGTGCCGGGGTGATCGAGAACCGCTCTCATCGGGATCCCATATCCTTCGGAACGCCGGGGAACCACCACTTCAAAGTTGTAATATCCGATCTCACGCAGGAAAAGCGACATTTGAGCCAGGGAAGTGATCCCATCACAGTCGTAGTCCCCGACAAGGACAATCTTGCCTCCCTCGGAAAGGTGCCTTGCCATGAGTTCGGCGCCTTCATCCATCCCGCGGATGCAAAGGTGCGCTTCCAGGTCCCCCAGGGATCCGTCCAGGAAAGACGGGCCGAGTCCGCGGTTCTCAAGCAATATCCGCACAACATCGCCAACGGCTTCGGGCTTCCGCTCTCCAACGATTTTCCACTGTATCTTCACCATGCTCGGCTCAGTCCATTCGGCGTGAATTGCCATAATCCCGGAATTCGTCCCTTCTTATACCATCGATCCGCGTTCACAGCCAGCCATAGCCTCGGGAACCGCCGGCAGATGCCGGACGGACCGGCCCGCGGTCAACTTTTGTGCCGTTCACCTTCCGCAGAGGATGAACGAGGATCCGTGGGTGCACTCCCGCACAGGGTGCGGTCTCTTTTTTCCGTGCGCAACGGCAGCGATTCATTTGAAGAAAGTTTTGCACATTCGCGAATATAATATTATATTGCGTCGGATATTTGGATTGGGACAGTCAGTAAACTCATCTTAAGCAGGGGCACGAAGAATGGGATGGGGATTCAATTCGGTTCCCGGTTATCTGTCTGTATCATCCCTTACTTCGAAGGTCGGCTTTCCCCGCATATCGAACATGTGTGAATCCCTGGGGCAAAATCGGTCATGGATGCGTTATATTTCAATGAGGGCGGTATCTTTCCGGTTTCGGTCCGGTAACGGAGATCCTCACGAAGATATGGCAATCGCCTCCTTTCACGCCATCCGGGGAATTGCTGCGATGAATTTGCGGCCGCGCCCTTCATCCCGGCCAGCCGGTGTAAGCCGGTTGGGTATTTCTATTACCAGATTGTGATACTCAGCAGATCAGGAAGGACCAGGAGCAACTGAAAATGGACACGATCACCTATTTGAAAAACTTCATCAAGGATAAGAACGTTGCATCGATAACTCCCACTTCCTCGATCGGAGTGAAGAAAGTCTGCAGTAACATCGACTTCGATCAGGAAAACCTCATCATCGAATACGGGCCCGGCACGGGTGTCTTCACGAACTATATCCTGAAGAATATGGGTTCCGAATCACGCCTGATCCTTATTGAACGCAACAAGAATTTTGGTTCCATACTGAAAAAGAAGATCCATGATCCCAGAGTGGTCATTGTAAATGACAGCGCTGAAAACGTTCTCGAAACGCTAAGGGCCTGCCAGGAATCTCAGGCCGACTATATCCTGTCCGGTATTCCCTTCATCCTGCTCAATGAGAGCCTCAAGAACAAGATCCTATACAACACTCACCGTGCCCTGAAAAAGGGCGGGAAATTCCTCGTTTATCAGACCTGCTTCCAGACGGACAACCACCTCAAGATACATCTCGACCGGTATTTTCCTGTTGTTCGGTCCAGGTATGAACTGATGAACATTCCTCCCATGAGGACCTACGAAGCGATCAAGTAGGCTGGAACCTGGTTGTACCGTACGAGACGAGAATCCAGGGCGCTGCACATGCGGCGCCCTGGATTTTGTTTGAACGGGAAGGCCCGAGCGAGGCGCCGGCGGATTCAGGCCGGTTTTGATTGTACGGGTTTACGGAAGACCATGGCAGAGAGAGACGATCGGTTCGACCCTGAGCGCTTCGTTTTCCGGGGTTTGCATCCGGGTGTGAGCATCGGAACGGCAAGCGACCGTTACGCCGGGTGGATCGGACAGATCTATTCCGTAGAGCGCTACGGCAACCGCGTTACGAAGCGGACCAACAGGGTCGGACAGAAGTCCTTCCGGGAAGAAGTGCTCCCGGTGGACTCCGTTCGGGAATACTTCGAGCACTTCCGAATCCTTGAGATCGACTACACGTTTTACTCGACCCCTCTGGATGCCGGCGGCGCTCCGACGAAATCCTTTCACACTCTCGCCGGTTACCAAAACTGCATGCAGGAGGGAGATTCCGTCTTCCTGAAAGTCCCCCGGATGATCTGTGCTCAGAGAATCCTGCGAGCCGGGTCTCAAGTGGAAAATGAGGATTTTCTCAATCCCCGCAAGTTCACGGAACAGTTTTACCAGCCCGCCATGGAAATCCTGGGAGACAGACTCGGGGGGTTCGTGTTCGAACAGGAATACCAGCGCCATGAAGCAAGGCTCCCCCTTCGCGAACTCGCCGGCAGGCTGGACTCATTCTTCAGCACCGTCCCAGGCGACAAACGCTACCATTTCGAACTCAGAACGGAAGAGTATCTCTCCGCGCCTGTCCTGGAAGTATTCGAAAAGCACGGGGTCGGTCAAATCCTTTCTCACTGGACGTGGCTCCCGACCCTGCAAAAGCAGTTTGCACGTTCCGGCCGACGGTTTTTGAATTCCGGGAAACAGGCTCTCATTCGCCTGATGACCCCTCTGGGAAAGCGGTACGAGGACGCTTATGCCATGGCGCATCCTTTCGACAAGCTGATCGACGGCATGCTGCAGCCGAGGATGATCGATGAGACGGTCGCACTCGCCTTCGAGGGAATCAGCCGGGGGGTGAAGGTCAACGTCATCATAAATAACCGCTCGGGGGGCAACGCCCCTCTCATCGCAAAACAGATTGCCATGTCGTTTGTTCAACACCGTCCCGCAAACGTCCCGGACAGCCAAGCCTGAACCGGATCGGCTCCCACGCACCGGCAGCCTGCCCTCCCAAACTCCATTTCGTTGAATCCGCAGACCCCCTCAGCCGTGCTTTGCCGGGGCTGACAACCGCAAGCGGCAACTGGAAAAGCAGGGTCCTCGTGATTATAGATGGGTATAACGTAAGCAAAGAACAGAAAGGGGGAAATACGGCAATGAGAAAACTGATACCTTTGATGATAAGTTTTGCAGCCGTGGTACTGTTTCTTTCTCCCATCCCCGTCAAGGCAGGGTCAGTGGAGGAAGCGAGGATAGACAGGGCCGCGGCCTATTTCCAGGAGATCATGTCGTCAGGCGACCACGGAATACCGAAGGAGGTTTTGGACAGTGCGACCGGAATCGCCATCATTCCGGGAATCGTCAATTCTCCGGGATTCGGGCTCGGAGGCAGTATCGGTGAGGGCGTCATGGTGGTTCGACAGGCGGACGAAAAATGGAGCAACCCGTTTTTTATAGGCCTGACCAGCTCGAACCTCGGATTGCAGACAGGCGGGGAGACACACGACACGATCCTGGTCTTTGAAACCCGAAGAGGGATCGATGCCGTCCGAAGCGGCAAGCTCAGCCTGGGAGTGGATGTATCCATTATCCAGGGGCCGACGGGCCGCCACGCCGGTATGCCCGGTGCGGATGTTTACTCTTATTCGTCAAGCCGCGGGATTTACACCGGCGTCTCGCTGGGAGGCGGCGTGCTGCGGGTGGACTCCACAGCCAACACCAGCTATTACGGCGACAGGAAGATGGGGTTGAACAGCATTCTTGCGGGAACCGGCAAATACACTCCCGCTTCCGGCATCAGATTCAACTGCCTGATGGCTCATTTTACCTATGCGCCGTCGAGCGCCTGCTGAGCATTCTCTCAGGCAATCAGACCGGCGGTATCGTGGACGGAGGCATGAAGATGAATCTTCATCCTCCGTTTTTCGCTTCATTTTCCCGAGACGAGATCGAGGAAATCAGGCAAACCAAATCCCGGCCTTGCACGAGTCGAATAGTCGATGGTGACGTCGGCAAGCGATTCGTAACGGCGCTCACGGTCGATCAACAAGTCGACATAACACCGAGCGAGGGCTTGCCGGTTCGACTCTCCGCGCTTCCTCGAAAACATGTCTCTCCACAAGACAGGGCGGCGATTGACCAGGTATGCCTCGAGCATCTTTTCCCTGATTTCCGGAGATGTGGAGAAATGGATGATGGTGGTCTGCCGCCTGAGTTCTTCCAGGAGCCCCTCTCCCGTGTAGATGACGCTTCCGGTGGTATCGACGACGACTTCCCTGTCCCTCGCATCGCCGCCTTTCAAATACTCGACAACTTCGGAGAGAACTTCGATTTCGAGCTCAAGGTAGCGAGCCTCGCGTTCCTCATATCCGTCGTCGAAGGGAAAACCCATCCACGCACCCAAATCTCTCATGACCCCATCGGCCCCCGCCAATGCAGGCCCTATCCGTTCCGTGATGAGGTCGTCGCAGCAGAAACATTTGAACCCGCATTCAGCCAGCATCTTTGACCAGTGCGATTTTCCCGTTCCCGACATTCCAATCAACGATAAACGCATCACTCTCAAATTCCCGCCGGCAAAGCCGTCCGGCGTACGTACCCGCCCATTTTTTTCCCTAACCGAGGAATATGCCGGGCAAATTCAATACCAACCCGCACGCGTGGCCGGAGGAAATGTTGGACGGCGTTGCGCCCGACCCGGCACCCATCGGCTCTCCTCGCTCCGGATCGCCCGTTTCCAGCCCGTTTGCAGCGGAGGCAAGGCTTCGTATCAGGCTTCCAGCCCCTCATTCATGACAAAGACCTTGGTGGTTCCCATCTCCCTCAGATGTTCGGCAAGCAGGAACTCCGTGAGGGCCGCATCGATGTCGTCCGGGGACCGCCCCAGCAGGAATTCCCTGGTCACCACCGTATTGTGGATTTCACCCTCTCCGCTGATTCTGAAAAACCTCATCCGGCCCCCGGCTTCGTCCCCGTCTTCCACGGTCCAGCCGGGGAATTCCTTTTCCAGATAATCCCTCACTGCCTTGATACTCTCTTCGATCGACATCGCCGACCCTCCAAAATCGTTAAAGAACCGGCGTCCGGACTGTTTGCGCCGGCATCCCGGACCCACAAGACCCAGCTATTGCGGTTCGTCCATGGTCCTTCTCGGCCTTTCGAGCACTTTTGTAATGAACTCATACAATTGCTGCATCTGCCGGTTGGAAAGCTTTGTTTCAGGAACCGGGGGCATTATACCTATTTTCCCATTCGGCCGCCTGGGATTACGTGAGTAGGCAAGAAAACTGTCAAAATCCGTAAGTTTTGGGGCCCCCATTACCGAGAGGTTGACATTTACGACAAACTGCTTTTTCGATAAGCCGGCAACCCGCTCGATCGTGATCCGTCGCTCAAAGGAATGAGGAGGCCGGGGAATTCTCAAGGACCTGAGCATCGCCCAAGCCCCTGTTTGCTGCGTTGTCTTTTCACTTCTAAGCCGATATCGGGAAAAGTACGCGTCCGGGGCGTGAATATCATCGGTCTCATTTACTTGGGGATTGAGATTAGCGCAAAACTTTTTTCGATACAAGCAGGTATTCGCTGTTCAGCAATCACCGAATGCCTGCAGATATCAACGGTCGCTTCCCGTCCGGCGGATTCGGGAGAACCTCGTTCTCCCGGCCTCTGTTCCCTGTGCTCGAGATGCTTCCGAAACAGGCCGTCACTGATATCCCTCAGTGCATCCACAACTCAAGCTTCGGCAGCGCCCCGCCGCCGGACCGGCAGGCTGATTCCGCGATTCGGCAGGTCTCCGCCACGAAGAGTTATGTATGTTTTTCAATAGGTTTCCAATTCCCTGAAACAGGATTGCGGGATAACAGCGTCTCTTGATTTCCGGGGAGCCGGTTCTTATTAGGTCTGGAAGGAGGAAGCCGCTCGACCGGATCGTTCATCAGGCGGAAACGAATGTTCGGACTTTCCTTAATAATTCCACGTGAAGCCATCATCTTCCAGGGACAATGAGGCGTAAGGCGATACGGGTCGGGGCAAAAGCCGGCTACGGCGATACGGCCTGTACAAATCCCGGAATATCAATGCGAAAAAGGAGGCATTATGCTTAAGTGGCTGAGTATTCTTTGCATTATAGTTCTTGTGGCAATGACGGTTTCTGCGGCCGATGCCTGCACGAGCGTCAGGATCAAGACCGACGACGGGTATGTCCTCTACGCACGGACCATGGAATTTGCGCTGCCGATGAAATCTATCGTTTCGGTGATCCCCAAAGGAACAAAGTTTCAGGGCACTTTGCCGGACGGCACTTCAAAAGGGATGGTCTGGAATGCAAAATACGGCGTGGTGGGAATGAACGCCGCAGGAATGCCGATCATCGTCGACGGGATGAATGAAAAAGGGTTGGCCGCGGGGGCTTTGCTCTTTCCCGGGTTTGCCGGCTATGAACCCTCCGATCCGGCCAAAGCGAATACCACCATGGCCCAGTACGAGGTGATTACGTGGATATTGTCGAATTTTGCGACGGTCGACGAGGTGCGCGAGGGCATTAAAGGCATCCGGGTCTGCGAGGCATCCGCTCCGGAATTCGGCCCCATACCCTTGCATTACGTCGTGCATGACGCCAAGGGAGACTGTATTGTCATCGAACACGTCAAGGGCAAGATGAACCTCTACGATAACCCTCTGGGAGTCCTCACCAATTCGCCGCCTTTCGACTGGATGATGATCGATCTGAGAAATTTCGTCAATCTCACGGCAGTGAACGTGCCGGAACTCAAACTGCAGGGCACGACCCTTGAGCAGCTCGGCCAGGGAACGGGAATGCTCGGACTCCCCGGTGATTTCACGCCGCCTCACCGCCTCGTCAGAATACTTGCCCTCTCGCAGTCGGCCTACCCTGTGCATGGGCCTGACGCGGGCCTCAGCCTCATCATGACGATCATCAACAACGTGGATATCCCCAAAGGCGCCGTGCGGGGAAAAGGCGATAAAGGCGCCGATGACGACTTCACTCAATGGGTCACGGCAGCGGACCTCGGGAGGAAGCGGTTTTATTTCCACACACTCGAAAATAAAAACTGGCACTACGTTGATGTGATGAAAGTGCTTGAAGGAGCAAAGGGCGTTCTTTCCGTGCCTATCGATATCCCGGTCGATTATCCCGATGTTTCGAGCACCGCACACTGACGCCCGATTGCCCTTGAAGCATTACCAGGAATGCGGCAGGCGCAGTCAGCCCGGCCAATTTGGAGTTGCTTTTTTCTAATCCTTCACTTAGGCTCTATTCAATCACGGTTCTTACTTCAGGCTCATACGCGGCATTACGGCGCGAGAGGCCGACCGCCAAAAGACCGAATCACTCTGTGTACGTACATTCTCCTTTGCGAGCGACCCTGTTGGTCCCGGCCTCTCAATAGATTCCTTATCGTTTGTTCCTTTATCAAGTATCGAGCTTTGAAACTCAGCTCCTCAACCAGGCCGGGCACGGCGGTCGGCATACTCCGGCTCAGCGCCTTCAGCACATGGCATCGTTGCATTTCCACAGGCAAACAGGTCCGGATTTCAGTCACAGGCCGGCGACAGGAACCAGGTGTTCTTCCGTTCATTGGGTGAAATGGAAAGGGGCAGAATATACAAACCGGCACAACGGGAGGGGTTGGGACATGAAAAAGATCGGAATTCTCAATATCCTGGTGTTGGTACTGACGTTATCGCCGGCCTTGTGCGGGGGCTGTTATGCTGAGGAGGACGGCGTGGGCCACTACGCACAGGGGGCCCTTGCGGACTTTATGGACGTTGCCGCGCCGGGATTCGCGCCCATGAATTGGTTTAATTACTACAACGGCACTGCCGGCGCCACCGTTCGGATACCTACCGGCGGGTTGCTTGCGGCAAATCTCGATATGACCACGTATTGTGAATTATTCGGCTTTGTCTACACAACGCCTTTCGGGATGCTTGGGGGCAAATATGCTTTCGGGGCGCTCATCCCCTACGTGTGGGCGGATGTTAAAGGCCGGGTCAGCGCACAGGGGAAAACCATCAACAGGAGCGACACGGTCGACGGCATGGGCGACGTCATCCTGATCCCTGTATGGCTTGCCTGGAACAAGGGCTTTTTCAAGTGGGATACACGCCTTCTGGTCTACGCTCCGACAGGCGAGTACGAGGTGGGTCAACTGGCCAACGTGGGGCTGAATTTCTGGACGTTCACGCCCGTGGTGTCGCTGAGCTACTTCAATACGGATAACGGGTTTGAAATCTCAGCCTACACAGGCATTGATTTCAATACGGAAAACAATGCCACCCAGTATCTGAGCGGGGACGTGTTCCACATCGACTTCACCGTCGCAGAACACCTGCCCCTGTTTGGCGGGTTTGTGGGGCTCGGAGCAAACGCCTGGTACTGGGAGCAGATCAGCCGGGACACCGGCCCGGGCGCGGTGCTCGGCTCCTTTGAGACCAGTACGTGCGGCATCGGCCCGGTCCTCTCCTACATGTACCCCATGTCGGGACACTACCTCCTGGCCGAAGTGAAATGGCTCCCCGAAGCGGATGTGCGGCACAAGGTGAAGGGGGATTCCGCGTGGGTCAAGCTTGTGTTCGCTTTCTGAACGCCGTGGAGACGGTTTCGCCTGACAGGAGGCTTGATCCTCCCGATTTTAAATGGCCGGGGCAGGAGGCGGGCCATTTTTGTGAAGACCGCGGGAAAGCGGAGCCGGACATGAAGAATACCAATGTGAACCCGCTGTTCCCCGGCTTGAGGTCGGAGGGGACATGATGAGCGCTCGGACCTGCATTGCGCTCCAATGAGAGCGCTCGTTTCCCGGATTCCAGGAGGTCCACAATGAAAATTATGAGACTTGTTTGGTATTGGACGCTTTTTGTCTGCCTTTTGTTCACGAACTCCTACGCCGGCGAGCCGGCCCATCGTTCCAGCCTGGATGACCTGACCGCACCCTATCAGGATACGGCGGCATTCAACCGGGTTGCTAAGGATTCACTGCCCGCTTCGTTCGGTGCTTTACAGCCCTTCGACAGACTTGCATTGGAAACCGGTACCGGAGGACTGTCTGCAGGAACAACGGCCGATGCTTCTCTTGACTCCCTCCCGGACGAGGAGACACAATCGGGTTTGATCCTGGTGCAGTCATCCGGGCACGGGAGCAAATACACCAGTAAGTCGGGCAGACTCATCGTCTTGAATTTGCAGGGAACGTTTAGAGAGATGGGCCGGCAGTACGGCGGATTCCTGTCAATGGAAATCCGCAAGATGAACAGGGAGGTCGTCCGGCAATACGCCTTGCACAAATTGGTTATCCCGAATGAGCCGCTGGAGGATTTTTCGAAAAAACTCTTCAGTCTGTATCCGGCCCGGTTTGAGGCATTGGCACGGGGAATCTCGGAAGGCGCGGGAATCGATCTCGACCTCCTTGCCGTCAACAGCGAGTTTTTCGATTATCTGCTTAAGTTCGCTGCCGTGACGAGCGCAACGGGTTCGTCGAGTCCGTCGTGCTCAGCAATCTCGACCTGGGGCGCCTACACCACGGATACCTCCCTCGTCATGGGAAGGGATTTCGATTTCCCATCCTGGTATAGGGAATTCGCTCCGTATCTGGTTGTGGTGGTGTTCAACCCTACCGATGGCTCCTCTCCCACCGCCCTGCTCACGTACGCCGGTCAGCTCGGTGCCATCCAGGGTTTCAATAAGGCCGGGCTCGTCCTGGAGAACAACGACGCCAGCAGCTATGGGGATATGAACCGCCACTTCGGAAAGAGAATTCCCTTTTTGGCGGGACTTCCCGAAATACTCTTCGATTTCGATTCGGTCGGCGGTTTGAATGCCGCAATGCTGTCTTTCCGCAGCCATTACCCCCTGATTTACAATTTCGCAAGCCCGCGTACAGCCTATGTCTATGAGGCAGCAACTTATGAGGTTAAAAGAAGGGGAGCGGAAAAGGAAGGGCTCCTGGTCGGGGTGAATCATTTTGTCGATCCTTCATGGCCAACCCTCTCGACGCGGATCCCGGCTATCATCAAAGACTCAAAACTTCGTCAGAAAAACCTGATTGCGCTTGCCGAGAAGAATAAGGGGCAAATCGACGCTGCCAGGATGAGGTCCATCATGGATGTTCTGGTTCAAGACGGAGGGCCTACGCCTCCGGACGAGAACATCTACCGGTATGTCGCCGTCCCGGAGCTCAAGCGGTGGTGGGTCAAGGCCCCGGGGTACTTTGGATGGACCCGTATCGACCTGGATGTTTTATTCCGATGATGCAGTGATAAACGCGGGGCACGGGAGCGGAGAAGCCGATGTGCCCGATCCCCGCTGAATCCCTCCGATCCGGGCGACGTCTTTTTTGCTGTGGGTCCCGAACCGGGACTCTATCCTTCCGGATATCGAAAAGTGCTTCGTTGATCTGGTACTTTCGGCATGCGTCGCCCCCGGGGCTCTTTCCTCCGAGGGGATCCGAAACTGCCGCCGTCTTCATTTTAAACCTTTTTCGCATTTCATCCGAATGAGGGAGAAGGCGGGTTTGGAAGACGGTTGCGTACCCTTTTTTGTTGCATTGTTGTAAGAAAAGAAGCGTCGAAAGACGATCGTATGTCTCCTTTTTTGCTGCTTTGTTCACTCTCTTAGCCGCCCGCTTCCGAAATCGATCGGATTGACACCTGGAACGGTACGGCACTGACACTCCAACGACTCACTTTGAGTCAGCGTATTCCCGCGTGCGGAATTCGAATGAATGGAGAGTCAAAAATCGCGCAATTGCTTTCGCCGGCAAGAGAGGTCTTCCGCCTTGGAGGCATCTCGGTCATGTTGGATGGGTAGAGGAAAACTTGCTTCATGAGACAGCCTGGAAAGGAGATGAACCGATGAAAAAGAGATGACAGCTCAGGCAAGTTCCCGCCATCCGGGAACGGCCCTGGCAAATTCCTCCTGGAAGGCAGGGCGGCGGAGATTGTCCAGCTTGATCTTTACGGCAAATGTTTTCCAGCGGCTTTCGGACTTTAATATGTCCAGATACATATGCCGGACTTTGGCCATCACCTGGGCCTGACGGGCATATTCCCTGCGGTCGGCATTGCTTGTCAGGTTTCCGAGCCCGGAGACATAGTAGTTCAGTATTTCTTCGGGAAAACGGCGCTCCAGTTTCCCCGCCGCTTTCAGCCGATAGCCATCATCCCAGATGGAGACAGCGTATTTCCCCCTGGTAAGAACCGACAGCGCCTGTGCATATTCCTTCCGTTGCATGTGGATTTTTATCTGTTCCGTCTCCCAGGCATCACACAACCGTTCCAGGACCCTACCTTCGAAAATTTCCCATTCCGCAGGAGTACATATCTTCTTAAAAGCGTCATATTTGTCGAGGGTAAGCCCGTCCGTGGCCCGGGCAAATTCCAATTCCAGGTATTTTCCTCGATTCCCGGCCACAAGCGCGCGCTCGGCCAGGAATTGCCGGAGTTCATCCATGCGCCCTTTGCCCTTCGCCAGTCCCTGTTCGGCAACGGCAATCGCCTGTTCCCGCTCGCCCCGGTCCCAGTAATATGTCGCAAGATCGTGGAAATCAGCACCATATTCCATTCTCAGCCTGCGCAACTCCAGGTACTTGTCACGGTCTCCAATACTCCGATAAATTCCGCGCGCCCTGGATACCGGCCACTCCTCTTTCATATCCTCGAATGCGCGGGCCAGCAAACGCCGGTCATCCTCCGTGTAACAGGCGCCATATGCGACTTCATACAGATTGTCGTCCATGCCCGCATTTCCGCTCTTGATGAACGGCAAGACTTCTTCAAGAAGCTCTCTGCGCACATCCTCTTCGATCTTCCCGCCGGCAAGTCTTTTCTCAATCTGCTGCAGCAAATCGCCCACATGATCCTGCACACTGTAATCTCCGCCGCCATACTGATCCAGGTCCCGAAGGTCCGGGAGGAGTTCCCACCACAATGCCCGAATTGCCTCTCCATCCGCGCGCCGGGACTGGTCGGACGTCAGTTGAACGTGCCGTTTTAGATAGGCTATGCACTCCCGCCTCACCTCGGGCCACCGTAGCGCAAGCTCGGAAATCAAATCAACCAGCCTCTCCGGTTTTACGTCTCTCAGCAGGTCGGCCAAAGGATCTTCAATCTTTTTCTTTTTACCCATTTTTGCAGATTCCCATAATTGTTCCAGACGACTCCATACGGCAAAAAACCCCATTGATCCAATGAACGGGCTAATGCCGCGGCGGCTTGATACTCGCCCTCCCATGCGTTCCCGGCGCCTCTCGATCGGGAGGGGCCCAGCCTCCGGGCTCATACTCTAAAACCAGGTACTCCTTGATATCCGCCGTATAATTCCTTATTTCCTGCATCGTCATCGGCTCGATCATACCTACCTGCCATGCCTTCTTCTCCACCGTTCCTATCACCAGGTACCAATTTCCGACAACATCCGGGTGAGATTCCGAGAAGATTTCCGCCATGACATGCTCGAGATCATCCTGATGGGCTATTATGAACTCACATTTCGGGCAGTAGCGGCATGTTTTACCCAGGGTAAGGAGGCCGAATCCATCGATATGAATGAGCAGGGGGAATTTCCTCATGTAGGTGAGCCTGCCGCATTTCGGACACTTGCTCCATCGAAAGTCTTTGTATGGGTTGAGAGCAAAACGATACCGAGGCGGCAATTTACCCAATCGTTTTTTTGCCATGAGCGATCAGCTCCTCCCAAGCCGCTTTATTCCTCGACTACATATCCAATTCGTCGGTAGCCGAGACGCCTGCGGTCATACATCTTCGCCAACATTGGGACGTTGAGATCGGCGTAGTCATAGACGATGACCTCCTTCTTGTTTTCATGGAGGCGGTGCAGCCGCCCGGCATACTGGGCGAGTACCCCCCGCCACGAGACGGGCAACGCCAGGAACAGTGTATCAAGGCGTGCATCATCAAATCCCTCGCCGAGATATCGCCCCGTAGCGATGATCACCCTTGCCTCATGATCGGATATTTCCATCAGTCTGTCAGTAGTGATTTTTCGCTCTTTCCGCCCCATGCCGCCCTTCAAGACAATCACATTGGAAACACGGGGAGAAAGCCGGTCAACGAGTAATGAAAGATGTTCCTTGCGCTCCGTTAATACCACAGGACAGCGCCCCAATTCGACCGCTTCCAGAACATCCTCGACAATCATTTTATTCCGCTGGTCATCAGAGATCAGCGCAGAATAGAGCTCATGTATGGCAAGTTCGTCTCTAAACCTGAAAATATCGGGGAGCGTGAATGCCGTTTTGCGTACAAGCACTCGGTGCTTAAAGGGTCTTTCGAGAGCCTGCTGCCGTTCATCAACGTGATACCTTATAGGGCCGCACTGCATGAAAATTATCGGATGATGACCGTCTTTTCTTGTGACCGTGGCCGACAGCCCTGTAACATATCTTGCCCTGGATTGTCTCGCCACGGTCTCAAAGCTTTTGGCCGAAAGGTGGTGGCATTCATCAACAACCAGGTGCCCGTATTCACCAATGAGGTCATCCACCACACCTTTCCGGAAAAGACTCTGGATGATTGCCACATCCACAGCCCCGGCAGCTTTACGTTTTCCGCCACCGATTTGCCCGATCTGGCCGGGACTTAGCCCAAGTAGGGTGCTGAGGCGCGAAATCCACTGGTCGAGAAGCTGCCTGCGATGGACCAGCACAAGCGTATTAACTTTGCGTTTGGCAATAAGAGAGGCTGCAATCACGGTTTTCCCAAATGCGGTGGGCGCGGAAAGCACGCCTATATCGTGGGCCAGCAGTCGATCAGTCGCCAACTGCTGGTCAGGCTTCAGGACCCCGTGGAATCGCATGTCAATTGGCACCCCACAAAACCGTTCATCGATAAGGACCGCTTCAACCCCCAAAGACTTTAGAAAATCAATAACATCATCCAGGCAGCCTCTCGGGATTCCGATGTGCTTTGAAAAGTCCTCGCAACAACTGATAACCCTGGGGAGTTGGAATATCGGAAGACGCATCGCCTGGGCCTTATAGAAAGCCGGATTTTGAAAAGCGGCAAGACGAATCAGCCGGTTTCTTAACGCGGGGGAGAGATCCTCTTTTGCAATATAGATTTGATTTCCGAGGACCAAAGCAAGCTTCTCCGGCAATGGCCCCGGTATCGGAGGCTCGTTCCTGCGCCTCGACGGCGGGGCAGCCCATGGTTCATCATCTTCTTCATCGACGGCGATCATCCTCACCCCGATTACTCGCCCACGGCCAATTGCTTCAGAGACTACGGCTTCAACTTCGCTTCGATCCATGCGGCGGACTGAGGAAAGAAATGCCCATTGGTCGGCATAGGGTCGAAAGGTTTCGTCGACGAACAGACTGTTGCCATTTTCTCGGGGTTTTCTCTGTAATGGCAGAGCAATGAGGTTTCCGAAACCACCCTTGGGCATTGTGTCCTGGTTGGGGAAAAAGCGATCATAGGAGTCCAGGCCGATTTCGGGGCGTTTTTCCATTGCCTCGGTCAAAATGAACGATCCCATCTGTCGTGCCAGCGCCGCAGGAATGGGTGAGGAGAAAAAAATCCACAAATGTCCGCCGGTTCCAGATCGGGAACGCTCGACGGCAGCAGGCACATTATGCAACTTACAAACCTCTAAAGCTGACCCGATATCTTCGGTCCACGAACTCTTGTCGAAATCGGCTGCAACAAACCAGCAGGTCTCGTCCAAAAGCAAGGGGTAGACTCCAACAGTGAAGTCACGTTTGGACCTGCTCAGGGGATCACCCCCGAGAAGATGATTCCTGATAACCTGATCAGTGACGGGAAGAAATTCACGGTTTGAGCACTCGCCGCACTTGATCTTCGGTTTTTTGCAGAGCGGTCTTATCCATTCGTTTCGACAAGCCGGATGGTATCCAACTTTTCCCGTGTTTGAGCTCTCAAATCTTCTGGGGTAAACATCCTCCCGCCCCCTGAACAGGTTCCGGAATAAGGCAATCTTTACCTCTGCCGCCGATTCGTTTGTGACCGATACACCCTGATCACCAACCGATTGAATCATACGGTTGTGCCCGGCCAAATGTCTTTCCTGTTTCAACTGTTCAATCTCTTGCAGAATTGCGGCCCTCCCGGCATCGAGTTCAGCTAACTTTTTCTCGGCAGCAGCCAACAATCTGTCCAACTCCGGAGTCGTTCTCACAGCAGTCTCCATATAGAGGCAAGCAAGGATGCGGGGTATCGCAGGATGTTGAAACAGGGGCGGGATCTCTCCTCCCTCTTCACCACTCCATTTTTTGAAAATCGTTCCTTGACAACTTACGAGACCCAGATTGGAGGGTAATTCTTGCATCCCTGCCCCTCTGGTGGGTTCAGGAACATGGTCCCCCCTGCAGGAGGCACATCTGATCATTCCCCTTATTGACGTAGACCATAAAAGAGTACATACACGAAGACCCTCATCTTTCCTGCTCTCTGTCGGGCAATGGACAGGTAGGCCGTTCTCAGAGAGTAGCGGATTTCACGTCTACTGACAATGGGGCGCAGATCGGGAGGGGACAGCTTTTTGCGTCAGAGAAAACCCGGAGTGGGTTGCTCGCCCCTTCATAAAGTATCACTCGGCAGTGGGAACGAGCGTGGGAACGAGCGCCCAGGGCTTTGTGCGATCTGGGTGGTTGCAGGGTTGTGGTGGGCCGGTCCGAAAACCTCCTAACGAATGTCTAAAGCCAGGGTAATCCCATTGCAGGAATTGCCCGCAGGAACATCTACGCTCCGCATGAGTTCCTTGCGTGGGGTCAATCTGGTAATCAAATTCGGATTCACACTTCGGACAGCGCAATTTTTGCATTCCATCACCTCATTGATGCCTTGTGTGATCGCTGCTAACTGACAGGCTGAAACATTTGGTTACTCCAACTGGATAAAATTACAACATGAGCTGATTATGTACCATGCTTCTAATACGGATTCCCTGATTGAACAAATTCGAACTTGACCGTCTTCGTTTTATAAAGGTAGCAATTAATTAACTCTACAGAATCTAAATCGAACAATACGACATTTAGATCTTCACCCAAGCTGCTATTATACATAATCCCATCGAAACCATTATTTTTAAAAAGCTCAGCAATTATCTGTGTTGGAATATAATCTGCTATATGATCACTTGGATTTACAGGTTTTGAGAATGCACTGCTGATATGATACCAAACAGCATGCTCACGCTCTAGAGGAGTAGGTTCAGCAAAGTGGTGTATAATTTTCTGCTGATCTGAGGAGCAATTTACAAGTACTAAATCGCGAAGAGTCTTGAATTGTCCTACTGAAATTAAAGAACCGACCCATGGGCGAACCTCAGACATCGCTGTGTCTTTGCCTCTTGAGAGATATATGTACGGAATGCCTTTTGGGTTTGCACGTCCTTCCGACGCTCTTCCTAGACAAGGTTTCATCCGTTCAGGAGGGTGTGGACATTCAATATCTGCGACATACTCTTTATAATTTGACGGCGATTCCAGGTCCTGCTGATACAGTGGCCCCAAGTCATGGCCAAGTTGTGCCCGCCATAAGTACCTTTTTTTAGGTAGAGGCTCTTTGCGAGCTTTTCCTGTAACCAATATGGCATCAAGGAATTCTTCAGTTTCTGCGTCACGGATATAACGGTTTTGGCTTTTTACATGATGCTCGAATCTACGGTAGCTAAGCCATGATTTGAACTGAGCCATGCTTTGTCCTTCTGCTTGACTGCCGTGGAGCAAAACAATCGGTTCAGAAACTACCGTTATAACCTCTCAAACCGCGCCGGACTGGTGGCCGTGCAAATGACAGTGTGCCGGAATGTCACGGTGTCCGAGGTAGACCTGAATTGACCGAGTGTCCGCGCCCTAGACGGCCTGGGCTTGTTCTCTTCAAGGATTGTGAGGTGTTCGATCTTTTATCGTTGTGTCTAATGTCCACATCTGTAGAAACCGCGTGAATCACGTGGGGCCTTGGCCGTGGTCGCAATAAATTGCCAGTCCATTTATGTATCCGCAGGAATCACAGTTATTCGTTGAGCTTCATGCAGTCCCACTTATCGCCCCCTGTGCTTGAGAGGCAAGTAGCGGCGTCTTTACAGGCTTTGAAATCGTCGTAAAGGCCGTGAAATGTCGCGACATGGTCCCATTGCGATGAATCTAAGACACCCTGCTTTACGAGTGCATAATCCGGCGAAGAACCAAATCTGCGACCATTTCGGAAGAAATTGGCGACATCATCTGGATCGCGTTGCCTAGTAATATTACCGTGCTCAGTCTTAGCGACGTAAGTGTACGCAGCCATAGTAGATCCGATGAAAAAGATGGTTGTAAGGAGAACATAGACCCAATAGGACAGAATTTGAACAAAATGGCAAAAGCCATGGAAACCACTTCTTTTGGCATGCACATTCTCGTGATACGTTTGATTATAGCAAAACCTCCATAAGATGCCGAACTGCCCGGCAAGAGTCCCAACAAGAAAAAGAGTACTCAAATATCTCATGCCAAATAATTTTTCAGTATTCAGGAGTACATAGCCACAGATCACAAATTCAGTGCTGATCACCAGAAAAGTCAACTTCTGCACCAAATCATATGAATGATGTCTGTCAGCTTGGTTTAGGGAAATCACCTTAAGATCCTCATCTGGAATCATTTTGTTACTCCTGGAAAAGATCGAGCACCTAACGTGTAAGATTGCCCATCTCGACTATCATTACAAATAGCATGATACCCAAAACCCAATAAGTTATTGTAGCGTTTCCGTATAATCCACGACTAGGGGAGGTTCTCCGTTCCTCTTAACGGGGAAATTTACAACATTTTACCCAATTAGTGAATTCCCATTTGCCGCCGCACCCCGCGAATTTCAACCAGGGTGTTATGGGCTGTATATTTCGTGCGCTGCGCGGGAAGGAAGACGAGGGCTCTGCTCGAAACGAAAATAAGAGTGAAAGTCAGTGAGGAGATGCTCATGCATCTTTTGCTGCTTTGCCATGCCACTTCGACATACCCGAACACGAATTCATTCACCCCGCCCCGTGTAGCATCGCCGCAAACATAATGTCGGCCTCCTGCCACCGGAGAATCTTCACAATCCGCTCTTCGCCGAATCGGCCTCTCTTCCTATCCATGCTCCCTGAATCCGGACCGAAATTGACACCCGTTGCCGATTTTGCTATGAATAAAGGGAAGAGCCGTGCGGGATTGCCCACGGACAGGCCAAGGCATCCCCGGATGCCTCCCGGTCTTCAGCGAACAGAGCAGAATCGGATGAACATGGCCCTGAATTCAGGCGTTCCAACGAGAGTGCGCAGGCACAGCCGAGAAGGAAGAGGATGGACGCTCGCCCGCCAAACGGCGATCCTCTTACTCCTGTCCGTTCTTTGCCTTGCTCCCGTCTCGCACGCCCTGGATTCCCACGATTCCACCCAGTTATACCGGTTGAACGGCGTCGCCTCCCTTGCCTTTCAGGACCGGTTGGCCGGCAGCGTCGTTCCCGCATATGATCTTCGAACATTGGGCGGTTCTCTTCAGCTTTTCACGTCAGCGGCGTTATCGGTTCCCGGCCTTCCGGCGGGACAGCCCCCGCGGACATCCTCGATCGAATCGGCCCGGGCGGGATTCCCTGCCCCGATGTTCGTTGATCTGGCAATCAAGGTCCGTGCCCCTCCCCAATCCTTCTTTTGACAGACACCTTCCCTGTCCAAAAATTGTCCTTCGTATGCCGTACCTCAACAGGCCGGCATCGGTGCGCCTTCATCCTTCCGGCACGAAAATGCGTCCGGGACGGCGATGCGGCGCACAAGAACCGCGCTGAATCGAGCGATTTCGGCGCGATGACATGAATCCGATACGAAAGATCGCAGCGGATTCGAAGGAGAGGAACATGTCGGAAGTCACTTGGGGCGAAATCGCAGGACTGCTGCTGATACTCCTGCCGTTAGTGGTTTTTCTCTGGCCCGCATTCAGGAAAAAGAACCGGGACCCGGAATAGTCCTTATTCCCTGGTCGCGCCGGGTCCGGCGAAGCGCGGGCTTCCGCTGTCCGTAACCTTCCCGGACCCGTGCGCCTGTCTTCGATCACTTGGTGGACCGGCTCGACCTGAAGGTGCTTCGTCCCTCCGGAAAGGGAAACGGCGCTCTATCGCCATCCCTTTCCGGGAGACCTCGGCCGTTCGCATCCGGGGCACACATGTGCGGGGCGCATTCGTATTTTCACACGGAACGGGACCCTATGGGGCCGAGGTTGTGTATAAATGAAATTGTTGTCACGTTTGTTGAAAGTCTGGATCGGCTGGATCGTATCCCGGCCCCGCCTCGTACTGGCAATCGCGTTCCTGACGGCCGCCGCCTCCGTCGTTTTGACGGTCACCAGGCTGGAGATGGTCACGGACCAACTCGAACTTATCTCGGAAAACCATCCGCTGATCGCTCTCAGCGACAAGCTCGATCCGTTCGAAACCGACGCAAAAAGGCGGTTTGACGTTGTGATCGAGGCTCCCACCCCTGCCCGGGCAGTGTCGTTCGTTACTGCGCTCTCCTCCCTCATTGCAGAGGATACGGCACATTTTCAGGGCATGTATTACCGGGTGGACCCCGGACTGTTCAAGTCCTGGCAGCTTCTCTACCTGGATGAACAGGAAATAGCCGAAATCGGAGGAAAACTCGATGCCCATTCGGGTCTGCTCAGACAATTCGCCGAAAGACCGGACCTGTTGAACTTTCTGGGACTCCTGAACCGGGAGATGGCTTCCCGGTTGGTCGAGGAGCTTTTTACCGCTTCCCTGGACAAAGACGAACCGGCAAAAGACGGTCGGGAACCTTTCGATCTGAGCTTTCTCATCGACACGCTGCAAGGCCTGTCCGACCACCTTCATCGGCAAACCGGCTTCAAGTCCCCATGGGCGTCCCTGCTCCGGGGAAGCGCCTGGGACCCCGACCTCGAAGGCTATTTCTGGGAGGCGGGCAAACGTTATCTCATCGCGTTCGTCACGCCGATAAAATCGGAAGGTGAAATCATCGTAACGCAGGATTCGCTGGAGCGACTGAGGAAGCACCTCCAAAATCTTCAGGTTTCCTTCCCCGACGTCAAAGCGGGAGTAACCGGCCAGGAAGCGCTGAACGACGACGAAATCCATACGGTCCTCGAAGATATGTCCGTCGCGACGTGGCTTTCCATACTCGGCGTTTTCATCCTCCTGGTCCTGTTCCGGCGGGGACTCCGACGGCCTCTGCTCCAAACTTTTTCCCTCGCAGTGGGCCTTTGCTGGTCTTTCGGCTGGACGACCATCTTCATTGGCCACCTCAATGTCATTTCCGTTGTCTTCGCACCGCTCCTTTGCGGGCTCGGGGTGGATCCGGGAATCCACTGGTTCTCCCGGCTCGAAGAGGAAGAACGCGGCGGCAGACTCGACATCAAGACAGTGATACGGACGGTGACCGACCGGTCGGGGCCGGGCATCATTCTCGCCGGGCTCGGCACGGCCCTCTCTTTCCTGCCGTTTCTCCTGACGGGCTTCAGGGGCCTGATGGAACTGGGGGCCATCACCGGGATGGGATTTCTGCTCAGCCTGCTCGCGGATTTCAGCGTTTTGCCGGCCCTGACGGTCCTCGTGGGAGGGCGCCCGACCAGGGAATCCGCCTTCGAATCGGCGCTCATGCGAAACGACCTGATCCGGTTCAGTCCCCGGAACGCCTGTCTGGTGCTGTCGGGAGCGGTGGTGCTCAGCATCCTGTGTATCCTCGGCGCGAGCCGGGTCTATTTCGATCTCAATCCCCTGAGGCTTCAGACGGCCAATGCGGAATCCGTCCTCTGGGGAAAGGCATTGATCGCGAACTCGCATCGTTCAACGCTCTTTGCCAATTCCCTCGCCTCGTCGGGCGAGGAACTTCACTCTAAGGAAAAAGCATTCAAAGCCTTGCAGTCGGTTTCGGACGTTGAGAGCGTCTTCTCACTCCTTCCGGAAAACCAGGAAGAGAAAATCCCCCTGCTCCGGTCGCTCCGGCCGAAGATCCCCGAAATCCATTCCTCCGTTCCGGAAAGCAGACCTTCGGACCTGCAGGAACTCTCGGACATTCTCAAACGCATCGGGTTCAAGCTTCAGGACGATCAGGCCGAACGCTGGGGGGCGGAAAAGCCTCTCGTCGAACAGATGGTCCGTGCCCGCGCCCTTGCACGGGATATAACGGAATCCCTTCAAAGCGCGCCCGATGCGCCGGAGAGGCTTTCCGAGTATCGGAAGCTCTTTCTCGATGACCTGAAGGCCAAATGGGACACCCTGAGGTTGGGAGCGAACGCCTCCCTCATGCGAGTGGAGGATTTGCCGGGCACTCTCAGGGGATGGTTCTACCGGGACGGGACGTA
Organism: uncultured Syntrophobacter sp.; assembly: GCA_963666995.1. Taxonomy (GTDB): domain Bacteria; phylum Desulfobacterota; class Syntrophobacteria; order Syntrophobacterales; family Syntrophobacteraceae; genus Syntrophobacter. The sequence continues at coordinate 301,610 of OY762941.1, forward strand.
TCTTATGCGGATATTCCCCAAGAAGTCCGCGTGGGAGGAACATACCCTCTCGGAGTTCGTCCGGGAGCTGCAGGCGGTTGATGCGGAGGTGGTGGGAAACCCGATATCGCTGTTCGTTTTCGCTTTGGCGTTTAAAAACGCCTGCATCAAGGCATCCCTTTACGCCGTGGTTTTTATATCGATCCTTCTCGGACTCACCTTCCGGAGCATGCGGCTCACGCTGTTCGCGTTGGTGCCCCTCGCTCTGGGCAGTCTCTGGACCGTAGGGATAATGGGGGTGGCGGATATTCAGTTCAACCTCGCCAACAGCATGTTCATGCCCCTTGTCCTGGGGGCCGGGATGGAATACGCGGCCATTATACTCAGTCGATGGCGGGAAGGACGAATGCTTCCGGGTCACATTCCGTTCAGCACCGGGAAAGGGGTGATCCTGGCCGCCCTGACGACGACCTTCGGATTCGGCGCCATCATGATCTCCCACCACAGAGGAATTTTCAGCCTTGGGTTTCTGGCCTGGGCGGGAAGTCTCTGCGTGCTGCTGAGTGCCCTCTTCGTCCTCCCGGCCCTCCTCGCGCGCATGGATCCCCCAAAAGTCGCTTCGGAAAATTGAAGGCCCACCCGCGAAAAGGGAGCCGTGCATATGGAGCCCGGGCACGGCCGGTTTGCCGATCGGAACATAGACTCCCGTTGGCGTTCCTTCATCGGGGGTAGCCTGTGTTCCGGCTTTTAGCGCTACACCATCTTCGTCACGCTTCTGCCTCCCTGTAAAACTCAGCACACGAAGAGGGGCCACGCGAGATCGACGGCAACACCCCGGCAGGAGTTCCGAGCTTCAGGAAAGCAGTTCTCAAGATTGCGATAACCTGTGTGAGTTCTTGCCCGACCCGCCATTCTTTCCCGACGCGGCTTCACCGTTGCGTTGCCTGAGCTTTCGCAGCTTGCCAGCCTCATGGGTCATGGCGGGCAAACAAATGGTTTATGCGGTGCTGCGGAAACCTTGTGGAGGGAGTGGAAGAAGACGCGGAGAGAATTTCCTGTACCGGAGAGTATTTCCGCGTACCTCAGGCGGGACTTCGTTTTCCACCGAAAAAGCAAATCCCTGGTTCCGTACGGGTGCGGTACCGGGGACTGTTATACCGATTATGCCTTAACCTGTGGAATTCCTTGATTACCAATGGTGGAGGCGGCGGGAGACGAAGACGACGAACCCGTCGATTCGGGAACCTATTGATCTTATTATTTTGTTTTCAATTCCTCTTCCATGAAGTGTACTTCGTAGTGACTTTTTTCCAATATCAGAGATTCCCACGCTATACAATGACATTCTTTGTTGTGAGATCTCGGCGACATGCGATATAAAGCGACATACCACATTCGGTGAGCGAACCTTTGCGCAAGCAGTTGATTGCCGGTGCCAATTGTGTTTCTATACCGGAGACTCGGTATCACCTATTCCGTAACACCGGCTTTGAGAGTGGTCTCGGTGGTGTGGATGCTGGAATAAAAGATGAGAAAACATGAAACTCGACAATGAGGTGCTCTATTGAACCGGAATTTTAATGCTACCCCGCTAGCATCACGGATAATGGCTTGCATTCGAAGTCAAAACACTCGTCCTGAAATTCTTCTCAGAAAACAGCTTTGGCGAATGGGATCGCGAGGATACCGAACAAGCTCCAAACTGCCCGGTAGACCAGACATAATTTTTTCATCTGTGAAATTGGTGGTATTCGTTGACGGTTGCTTCTGGCATCAATGTCCTGTACATTTCAGGCTTCCGAAAAAGAACGTGGAATATTGGAGCGCGAAGATTGCCGGTAACATTGAGCGGGACCGCAACAACGATCTTACTCTTGAATCGCTTGGATTCAAGGTTGTTCGCATTTGGGAGCATCTCGTTAACTCGGACTCTGAGAAAGCTGCGTTGATCGTAATGGACGAGATTTTCAAAAGAAGACAGGAAATCAATTTATGTCGGATATGACGTATACGGATAGTGAAGCCGCTGAGGCACTCGTTAAAATCATTGGTAATAGCAAGTGGGATGCGGTTGCATTTGCCCAAGCATTTTTGGGTATCCAGAGCGGTCAAAGCGAACTCGAAGCCGCAAGAATGATCTATGAAAGGGATGCAACAAGTCTCAAGATCAGCAAGGAACTGGTAAAACAGTTTCGTATTGGGGGCTTCGTTAAACTTTTGGGCGGAAGGAAGAAACTCGGCTCGGCGGAAAATCCGGTAACGAAACTCTTCCCTGCCACAATCACTGAAGAGCGTTTCGTGGAGCTGCTTGATCAACTTTGTGACGAAAGACCCGGTTTGACATATTCCGATGATCGTGGGGCGCGGCATAGTTTGAAGGATTTCACGATTCACGAAAACGGTCACGATCTTCCCATTAACATCAAGAATGCCGGGACCCGGTTCGAACGTGCTTTACAACTGGTGGGAGTAGAGCCCAATGATTGCATCCCCATTCCAGCATACAAAGCCTATGGCGCGTTGGAAGTACTCCCTGATCTTCTGTATGTAATCTCTGTCGATTATGATTTGATAACCAAGCTCAATAAGTTTTTACCGGAAACGCTCACCCGTGACGAAATGATCATCTGGGACCTGCTCAATCTCTACTCCGGCAAGAATATAAAGGATGCTGAGGATACATTCATTTTTGCTACTGTGAAAAAACATTGGGAAAAAATGAAGGAGATTGCACTTTCAAATCCATTTCACGTAATTTCTGCAAGAAAGTCTGTTAGGATACTGCAAACGAAGCCCCAAAGGACACCCGGAATCGGCTTGAAGGCGTGGGGCACTGGTGCAAATGCTGAGGTCAATGTACATGTCTGTATAAGCGAAGATACCACCCCGTGGACCTCGGTCCGCGAGAGAATAGTCTCAAAGGGGGCAGTAGACATAATCAACGCTGTGAACCGAAAGCGCACCGAAGTAGTTTATGATCCTGAAATATAGTGAGGATGGTTGCTTCCATGCAAGAGCTGAAAATGGTCAGTCTCTTTACCGGTTGTGGTGGGCTGGATTATGGTTTCGAAGCTGCGGGCTTCGAAACTTGTGTCGCAATTGAGATCGACTCTGATTGTTGCAGCACTATTAGAGCTAACAAGCCGTGGAATCTTATTCCCAACGATATTCATGATGTCTCAAGCGAAGATATCCTGAATGCCGGTAAGCTACATCCCGGTGAGGTTGATTTGCTCGTAGGTGGACCTCCCTGCCAGCCTTTTTCAAAGTCCGCATATTGGGTCAACGGTGACACAAAGCGTCTTGAAGACCCACGGTCAAACACTCTTCACGCCTATATGCGTTGTGTTGAGGATATTTTGCCAAGGATCTTCGTTCTTGAGAACGTACATGGTATCAGCTATTCAGGTAAGGAAGAGGGTTTCCATCTTCTTGGGAAGCTCACCTCCCACATAAACGCCAAACACGGGACCAACTACCGGTTATCGTGGAAAGTTATCAACGTTGCCGATTATGGGGTCCCGCAAATTAGGAAACGATTCTTTCTTGTTGCGCACAGGGACGGCAAATCTTTCAAGTTTCCGATTCCAACCCACGCGCCCGAAACCGAATGCAAAGCCGGAATGCAGATGGCATTTGGTAGCCGACAAGTTTCGCCCTATGCCACCGCTTGGGATGCTATTGGTCACATGGAAAACGAGTCAAATGGTGAAGATTTGAGGATGCGCGGACAATGGGCTGAATTATTACCGTCCATTCCTGAGGGAGAGAACTATCTTTGGCATACTAACCGGAAAGGGGGTCTGCCTCTGTTCGGGTGGAGAACCAGATTCTGGAGTTTCCTGCTTAAGCTGGCTAAGAATCTGCCATCTTGGACGATTCAGGCTCAACCCGGACCCGCTATCGGTCCATTCCATTGGAAGAATAGATTGTTAAGCGTTCGAGAAATGGCGGCACTCCAAACATTTCCCGACCAGATACGGATTGTTGGTGGAAGAGTGTCAATTCAAAGGCAGATCGGTAATGCTGTTCCTTCACTTATCAGCGAGGTTCTTGGACGGGACATCGCTCGGCAATTTTTCGGAAAGCGGTATACGCAAGCACCTAAGTTCGCCGTTCCATTGAGAAGACCCATACCACCGGCTGAATCCGTGCTGCCGGTCCCTGAGAAATTTCTCGACTTGATTGGAGATCATCGCGACCACCCCGGCGAAGGGAAGAAGAGAGCCTCTATGGGTAGAACCCGATAACATGCTGGTTTGAGCCGATTAACGGGAATGACACCGATCACTGGTTCTTCTCGGCACCGACTGGTTACCCAACGGATGCATCTAACAGAACCGGAGCCACCTATGCCGATTGTTCGATGCCCAACTTCGATTCCAGAAGAGTCGTTAATCTACAGTCTTCGGGAGAACCAAGGGGAACCAGAGAATTTCAGTTCTCCTTATTACACCACTTTAATGGTGGAGGCGGCGGGAGTTGAACCCGCGTCCGAAAGCATTCCACCCAAGCCTCTACATGCTTAGCCCGTGTTTTCGTTCTCATCCTGGAAACCTCCCACAGGCAGGATGCCGCCAGGACCAGCCTACAAAATCTCGTTTACGGCGCTGCAGGCGTCACGCCGGAAACCATCCCGCTGAGTCGACGCCCCCTACGGCTCCGCAGGAAAAAGCCGCGGGAACGGTAGCCGCGTTAAGCGGCTACAGCATACGAATAATCGTCTGCGTTTGTTTTTAGTCCCAACGGTTTTACGAGGAGTCAGGACCTCGGCATGCAACTTAAGCTTCTCTACCTCCGTCGAACCCGTTTCGCCCCCATATCGAACACTTATAAGACGACCATATTCATCATAATCCCTTACGCCATTAAGTCAAGCTATTAACGAAAAGCCCCGCTGAGCTTCCCCTTCGCAATGTGCCGCGAATTAATGGAGTCCTGCTCGCGAAGCATTGTCGAGACCCCCTGCGATCGCGCAATCCACCGGGCCGCATAGGCTCGTGTTAACGGCGTCTTAGGGCCATATGTCTTGCCCCGACCCGCCAAAACTGGTATGTTTGCGCTTTAGTGATCCGGCATCCAACCACGGGATTCCTCCACGGTCCGCTTCGCACGGCAGGGACTGTCCTGAATGCCAAGAGACCCCGGAGACAGGTGAATGACCAAAGCCAAGAAAATAGCCTTGTGGACAATGTGCGGGGCGGGGGGCATCTTTCTGCTCCTCTTCCTCGCGCTCGCGCTCCTTGCCCCGAGGCTGATCCAACTTGAAGCGGTAAAGGAAAAGCTGCTCTCCCAACTGGAAGAGCAGACCGGCATACACGCCGAATTCAAAAGAATCGACCTTTCATTTTTCCCCACCCCCCGGCTCATCATCCATTCCGGGACCATGGAACTCCCCGGGAAGATGAACGGGACCATGGAGTCGCTCACTCTGGTCCCGAGGGTCCTGCCCCTTCTCCAGGGGGAAATAAAACCGGATACCGTCAGGATCAAGTCTCCTGAGATCGCCCTGGTCATTCCCGAAATGAAACGGACAGAGGAATCCGAGGAAACGGGGCTTTCCATCGGCGCAATCGAGAAGAAAGTCCTGGCAGCTCTCTCGTTTCTCAAACCCGAAGGACCCGGCGTCATCGTAACGGTCAGCGACGGGAATCTCAGCATCTGGGACACGCGCAACAATCACTATTGGTTCAAGCACGTGAATGCGCGCGCCGCCGTTTCAGAGGAAAAGCTGGAACTGGACCTCACCGGCAGGCAGTCCAGCCTCTGGGAAAACGTCGTCTTCCACGCATGGCTGACCCCGGCGGACCTCAAGAGCAGCGGAAGGCTGATCCTCAAGGGGAGTTCTCCCGACCGGCTGCAGGCGTACTGCTGCGCGAATGCTCCAACACAGTTCGGCGAATCCAGGCTGGACATGGACCTGTCCTTCTCGAGCGAAGGTCCAAGAATCGTGCAGGCATCGTTCGATGCCTTCAGCCCTCTCATCACGATCTTTGACGGGGACAAAAGGCTCGAACTGAAGGACGGCTCCGCGGGAGGCTCTTTCACGCTGGACGGCCGAAAGCTGGAAGCCACCCTCGATAAGTTGAACTTCCGCTACCCGCAGGTGAATCTCACGGGGAAGTTCCTTCGGGACCCGGCCGCCCACAACGTGACGATCGATCTCGAAGGCAAGGACATGGACGCAACTTCCGTCCGCAGGGTCGCCCTCGCCCTCCAGGGGGACAAGGAGATCGTTCGAAAGCTTTTCGAAATCATACAGGAAGGCCAGGTGCCGTCCATCACCTTCTCAGCCCGCGGCAGGGTGATGAAGGATCTGAGAAAGCCGGAGAACCACCTCATACGGGGAAACATCGTTCACGGCACGGTCTATATCCCCAAAATCCGGTTGCTGATCGAAGATGTCGTCGGAGACGTGGTGATCTCGAACAACATCCTCGAAGGCAAAAACCTGGTTGGCCGCGCCGGCCGCTCCCTCGGCAGCGACGGATGGCTCCGGGTGGCGCTGACAACGGGCGATGGTCCCTTTCATCTCGACATCACGATCGACGCCGACCTCTCCGAACTTCCCCCCGTCCTCCAGCGCTCGGTAAAGAACGACCCGTTCCAGCGGGAACTCGCCCTCATGAAAGACGTGAAAGGCAAGGCGCACGGCAGGATGATCCTCGGAGAAACCCTCGATGACGTCAAGACCAGGCTCGAAGTCGGGGCGTTCGAACTCTCGGGGGACTACGAGCGAATCCCCTACCAGTTGGATTTGCAGGGCAAATCGTTCTTTTTCGAGGATCGCACGATCGCCGTGACGGGGCTTACCGCCAAATTCGGTAAGAGCCAGTTCACCCAGATCGATCTCGGTTACCAGTGGGAAGGCGAGCCCCAGATGCAGATCACGGGACCTTCCGGAACCAGGCTCAGCCTCGATGAAGCCTACCCCCTGCTTCTTTCCGTCGAGACTATCAAATCGGCCCCCAAAACCTTCGAGCCGACGAAGGGAACGCTCATACTGGATTCCCTGCATTTCAAGGGCCCCCTGTTGAAACCCCAGTCCTGGGCGCTCAACGCGAAAGGGACCGCCGAAGATCTGGTCATCGAAGGCCCCGGCTTTCCGGCTTCCCCACAGGTAAAGCAGGGAAAATTCGAAGCCACCCAGGAAAAGCTGATCCTGAACGGATTCCAGGTGAACTTCCTCGATGCGAACCTCTCGGTCTCGGGTACGCTGGGCGAATACCTCAAAGGCGTCAGCTCCGCCGATCTTGTCATGCAGGGCAGCGTCGGGCCCCAGGCCAACGAGACCCTGTCGAACCTGGCTCAGGTACCGCCTCAGTTCAGGGCGCTGTCGCCTTTCTCGGTGTCGAGTTCTCGTCTCGCGTGGGAGAAAGGGAAGCCGATCGCCTTTTCGATGGACATGACCACGCCGGAAGGCCCCAAGCTCTCCATCGACGTCCAGGGGATCGAGGATGGAGTCGAGATCCGGCATCTCAGCATCAAAGACGACGAATCCGACGCCTTCATTACCCTGAAATGCAAGAAAAAGGCATTCAAACTGGGCTTTTTCGGAGTCCTGGGCAGCAGGAGCCTCGATAAGCTGCTCGTAAAAAACGACCTCCTCACCGGATGGATAAAGGGCTCTTTTCAATCCTACGTCCGGCTCAATCAACCGATGGCCTCCACCGCTCGCGGAGAGCTCCAGGCCGCCGGGTTTCTCTATTCCTGGAACCTGAAGGACCCCGTGCGGATCGAAAGCGCTCATCTTCAGGCCAAGGGGAGCAAGATCAAGATCAAGTCCGCCGAAGTCACCTGGCAGGACTGCAAAATGGCCCTCAAGGGAGGAGTGTCCTTTTCCCCAAGCGGGTTCAAACTCGACATCGACCTTTCCGCCGACGAACTGGACTATGAGAAGCTGAAGCGGCTCAAGAAGGACGGGGGCGAGGTGAAAGTCAACGGGGAGGATCCGGCCCGAAAGGACATAAAGCTGCGCGGAGTGCTCCGTGTAAAGACCGATCGTTTCACATTCGGGAAGCTCGCCTGGAATCCCGTCGAGGCCAACGTATACCTCAGCGACGAAGGGCTGAACATCGAAATCATGCGCGCCGAGCTGTGCGGGATTCCCACTCCCGGAGCGGTGCAATACGCGGACGGCAAAGCCCGGTTCACCATCCAGCCCGCGGCCCGGGATCTCGACCTCGATTCCACCCTCACATGCCTCTGGGGCAAGAAAGGGCTACTTACCGGCACATTCGATCTGAAAGGGGACGTTACCTCCTCGGATAACCCCGATTCCGATGTCGTCAGATCACTGTCCGGCGACCTGGAAATGAACGCAAAAAACGGCCGTATCCGCCGTTTCGATCTTCTGGCCAAGATTTTCACCATGATCAATGTCACCGAAATTTTTCGAGGCGTACTGCCCGACCTGCTCAATGAAGGGTGCGCTTACGACACGATCAAGGTCAAGGGAAGACTCCAGGACGGCAAGCTGATTTTTGAAAATTCGGTCGTGGACGGCCCCTGCGCCCGGATGGTCTGGCACGGAGAAATCAACCTGGAGGAAAAGAAGATCGACGTCACCGTTATCGTGGCCCCTTTCAGGACCGTGGACAGGATCATCGACAAGGTGCCGCTCGTCGGGAAACTCCTGAACGGATCGCTCATCTCGATTCCCGTGCGGGTCTCCGGAGACCTGACCGACCCCGCCGTGGTTCCCATGTCACCGTCTGCCGTGGGAAACGGATTGCTCGGGTTTATGAAGAGGACCTTTGAACTCCCCTTTTCCCTGCTGCAGCCCCTGTTCTGATGTGGGGCCGCAATCGGTTTCCGGATTTCCCATCCTGCTGAGCATGTTGCCGTCTGAATTGAGTGAACGTGTTAGAATCCTTTGCATTCGGGGACTTGACAACCCCCCAGACCCTCCAAATCACTGCAGAGGAAGAGAAGCGTTTCAGATTGAATTTTTTCCTTTCAGAGAATCAAATATTTTATTTGACAGCTAACTAAGTTTGGCGCTACTAATATTCTGTGTGATCGTCATCATCCATGGCTCAGATTTGGGTGATATAGCTTATGCACCAACCCGGTATCAGGGGATCCGACTGAATGGAAAGGCTGACCTTTCGAATCAAGGGAATGTGCTGCGGCGATGAAATCTCGATCCTCAAAAGGAGCGTGGGGCCGGTTGTCGGCGGGGAACTCAATCTCACCTTCGACCTGCTGAACGGCAAGATGACCGTTCACACCTCCGGCAAGGCGGTTTCAAGGGAACAAATCGAGGAAACCGTTGCGGGCACGGGCATGCAGGCAGTCCCATGGATGGAAGAATGCGCGGCGGGCGTCTGCGCCGTCGAGGAAGGGGCCTGGCAGCGGCACGGCAGACTGTTGCTTTGCGCCGCAAGCGGCCTTCTCGCACTGGCCGGTTTCCTCGCGGACACCGTGCACCATGGAAGCGTACTCTCGGCACTGGCGGGAGACGGGCGAACGAGCGGGGGCGCTCCCCTGCACTCGATCGTTTTCTACGCATGCGGGATTGCCGCCGGCGGATGGTTCGTCGCCCCCCGGGCATTCCATGCGGCACGACAGTTGAGGCCCGACATGAACCTCCTTATGACCGTTGCGGTCATCGGGGCAATTGTTATCAACCAGTGGTTCGAAGCGGCCTCGGTCGCCTTTCTTTTTTCACTCGCGCTGCTCCTCGAATCCTGGAGCATCGGGCGCGCCCGCAACGCAATAAAGGCCCTGACCGATATCGTCCCCCAGACGGCGCGGTTCCTCTGCCCGGCGGATGGGGACATCGAGGAAAGACCCGTCGGGGAGGTGCCCGTCGGCGCAACGGTCCTGGTCCGGCCTGGCGAGAAGATCCCTCTCGACGGCGTAGTGACGTCGGGCACGACTTCAGTCAACGAAGCCCCCATCACCGGCGAGTCCATCCCGGCGGGGAAGGAACCCGGCGACCAGGTGTTTGCCGGGACCATCAACGGGGATGGGGCCGTCGAATTCCGATCGACCAAGCCGGCCGGCGACACGACCCTCGCGAGGATCATCCGAATGGTCGAGGAGGGGCAGGCTCACCGCGCGCCGACCGAGCAGTGGGTTGAACGGTTCGCCCGCTTCTATACTCCGTTCATGATGTTTCTGTCGGCCGCAGTCGCAGTCGTCCCACCACTGCTGTTCGGCGGAGAATGGCACAGGTGGTTCTACGAGGCGCTGGTGCTGCTGGTGATCGCCTGCCCGTGCTCCCTCCTCATTTCGACTCCCGTGAGCATCGTCGCGGGCCTCACATCCGCCGCCCGAAACGGGGTGCTCATCAAGGGAGGAGCCTTTCTCGAAGCCCCGGCGCACCTGCGCGCGATCGCTTTCGACAAGACCGGCACGCTCACCCGCGGGGAACCGTCCGTTGTGGAAATCTTCGCCCTGAACGGCCACACGGAAGAGGACCTGCTGGCAAAGGCGGCATCCCTCGAGGCCCAGAGTACACACCCGCTTGCCCGGGCCGTCTTGAATGAAGCCGAAGCACGGGGGATCGCATTCACCCCCGCGCAGGACTTCACCATCCTCCCCGGACAGGGGGCGATGGGGACCCTCGGAGACGCGCGTTACTGGATCGGAAGCCACCGGATGCTCGAACACTCGGGAAAGGAAGATCCCCGATTTCATGAAATGGCCGCCCGCCTTGAAGACGGAGGACATTCGCTCGTGGCGATGTGGTGCGACGAACATATCTGCGGGGTCATGAGCATCGCGGACCGGGTGAGGCCCGAAGCAAAAGCGGTCGTCAGCGACCTCAAGGCCCTCGGTATCTCACGGGTCGTCATGATTACCGGGGACAACGACCGCACGGCATCGCACGTGGCCGCGCTGATCGGTCCGGACGACTACCGTTCCGAACTTCTCCCGGAAGACAAGGTCAGGTTCGTTTCCGAACTCAAGAAGGAATTCGGCCCGACGGCCATGGTGGGAGACGGCGTGAACGATGCACCGGCCATGACCGCCGCTTCGCTCGCCGTCGCAATGGGGGCGATGGGATCGGACGCCGCCATAGAGACGGCGGATATCGCGCTTATGTCGGATGATCTCACCGGGCTTCCCTGGCTGGTCCGCCATTCGCGGAGGACCCTTTCGATCATCAAACAAAACATCACCTTTTCGATAGGGGTGAAGGCCGCCTTCGTGCTCCTCTGCATCGCGGGAATGGCCAATCTCTGGGGAGCCATCGCCGCCGACATGGGAGCATCCCTCCTGGTGATCTTCAATGGATTGAGGCTGCTGGGGCAGGAACGCCAGTGCCCCGAGGCACAACACACAGGATGACTCAAATGCATCGCCGGAACCAATGGTTCCCCTCCCCATATCCCTTCATTCCACCGCGGCCCCTTCCTTTGCAATGATCTGCCTTTTTTCTTTCGAGGACTTGGGATCACACTCCTCCAGCCGCTTTAACCCCTCGCCGTACCATTTAAGTCCCCGCTTCGTCTGGAGCCTCTGCTCTTCGAGGTCTTTGGGCAGTCTCCCCTGAGAGCACCTCGAGAGGATGTGGACTTTCGATTCGGGTTCGAGGGCCTGGTGGTTGGTCATAAAGTCCACCAGTGCGGCCCACTCGCCGGCCGAAGGTCCTCCCCACCGGCGCGCGGCGGCAAAAAGGCGGTAGCAGACCAGGGCGGCATCGCGGTCTTCCTCGGTCTGGAAATGGCGACCGCTGTAAAGTCGCATGGCCTCTTTGCCCACCTGGCTGGTAAAGGTGAGGTAGAACCAGCGGAGAACAAAGAAATACCCCTCACGACTCAATTCCTTACCCGCCCAGTACAGGGGATTGCCCAGGTTCTTCACGTTCATCGCCCATCTTGCAGCGCGATAAAGGTGGGGATTTCGCCGGAGCAACTGAAGCAGGGGGTTTTCATTGATCTTCCGGTACACCTGGTAGTAGCGCTGGTAATCGCTGAGCTTGCGGTTCCCGAGGTATTTGAAGGGGGATGTCATGGCCAGCCGGGTCACCCTCTGGCTCACGCGCCGGATCAGTTGGAGGGACTCGAGCAGGGACGTTTCGTAATGGGGCTCATCCGCGCCGGGATAATAGATCGAACTGATCGCACGCACGATGCCGACAGCCTTCTGGTTGAGCGCATCCAGGCTGAGCTGCAGCTCGACTTCGGGGACCGACCATATCTCCTGGCGCATCTGCCGGATGAGTTCGAGGGCCTGCCGGTCGGCGGGGCCGGGAGAAGGCAGTACGTCCAGTTCGTGTTCCTCTTCGAACTGGTCCTCGAACATTCGCTTGAGCTTCCGCCTGAGCCACCATCGCACCACGACCAGCGCGATGATGGTCGCAAGGGTCAGCACCAGGAAGAAAGCGCTTACCCAATGCCGCGAAACCAGTTCCGCGAGGGTATTTATTCCGAGGTGTTCATCCATGATCGACTGTCACCCCGCCTTCCCCACCAAAGGAGCAAAGCTCTCCACGCGCGCCCCGCAGCCATGCACCTGCGACATGCTCATCTTGCGCGGACATCAGAACGGCGGGCGCCCGTCATCCTCTTTAGCATCATGCCCGTCTTCCCCGCCCGCCATCCATGCCCTCATCTGCGGCAATGCTTCCGATTCCCACCGCGGCTCCAGCCGCTGTGACAGAAACCGGGCGTAGAGGGCGTTCAGGACGGAAGAGACCTCTTCGAAGAAGAACATCTTCTCGAGGAACGCGCCGTCGGGGTCTTCCTCGTCGAAGTCCCGCATCTGCTTGGGAGTTTTCAGGCCCTTGAAGGCCCACAGGGAACTGTCCAGGGTGAAGAGGTATTCATTGTCGCCAACCATGAGGAACAGTTGAATCTCGTGAACGAGCTTGCCCTGCTGCAAAGCGGTCCTCGCTTCGTGGAGGGAGTTTGCCTGGCTGGTGCAAATTACCTTCTCTTTTCCCTCACCCGGCTTCGTGAGGACGAGCCGCTCGCCGAGATGGAGTTCCGCCACCTTCCCGTCCGCTTCGATCGACCCGCCTTCGTGCTCCGCGAAAAACCACAGCCAGGTAAGAAATTCATGCCCGAGAAAGCGTCCTTCCTCCATGGCGAAAGTGGATTGAATGGATACCATTGAATTCAGGATATCCTTCTGCCGTCCGTCCAGGGGAAGCAGGTTGAGCGCCCAGTGGGCGTGAAAGAGCGGCACGGGGTAGAGTTTGAAGTACTCTTCGAATTGATTGAGGAAAGCGTCCAACATTTTTGTGCTCGTCGTTCCGACGAACATCCACTTCTGCGCGGTATTCCATGCGACCTGGCAGATAGCCGGCAGCAGCAGCGCTCTGCTGAGCAGCCAGCTCTTGACGTTCTCCTCTATGTCGATCCTCTCCTCACGCGACGGCCATTTCCCGTTGTTCTCATCCCGATGCTTCTGAACGGCTTCCCGGATGTATTTCTTCTGAACCATCGAAGGGACCTTCCGCTGGTCCAGGCGAAAATTGAAAGCCACGTACTCGCCCTTGTGGTAGGAACCGAACGGAAAGGTCGGTTCGAACAGATCGTCCCAGGAGGTGAAACCCTGGGCCTGCTCCTGGTCGTCGTCCGGCTCCTTGAAGCACCCGGCATTCAGCTTCTCGTCGATGAAGCCCCAAAAGTCGTCCCTGACCTCATCCGGCACATAGAATCGGGAAAAAGTTGCGGAAGAAGATGTAATTGCCATATAAATATCGTCCTGTCTGGGAAGAATCGGATTTCGGGAACCTCATTCCGCCGGAGGCCCCGGTTCCGGTTTAACGTCTGGTAGCCTGTTGCGCCTCTTTAGCCTTCAGTTTCTGCGCTTTTTCTTTTCTCCTGCGGCGACGATCCAATTCCTTTTTTCTCTCTGTCTTCTTATGCTTGGCCATATTTTCCTCCGATGGTTTCTGTCCATCCCCACAAACAATAAAGCCGGAGGGAACACACCGGCTGATTGTCTGCACCAGGTTGCAGTTTATTACAATGGGCTTTGTGTTTCTGGCAGCTTTTCTTTATAGCAAATCCCCCACAGAGTCAAAGGCAATTCCCGGCGCGGACGCCGGGAGGTCCGGTCAAAACTTGACCGTTCTTACGATCATTTCGTATTCCTGGACTTCCTCCGGGCTCAGTTCACGCCGCAGCAGCTTTTTGCTGACCATGATCGGACATTTTTGGTGAAGGGCCAGAGCGACCGCATCGCTGGGCCTGCTGTCGAAGATGACCTCCTCCCCCTGGATCTGTACGATCACCTTTGCGTAGTATGTGTTCTCCTGCATCCCGAAGATTTCAATCCGTTCGACGACGACCCCGGCGCGATCGAGCATCGAAATGTAGAGATCGTGGGTGAGAGGGCGTTTCGGTTCGACGAGGCCCTTTTCCTTGGCGATGGCCGTAATTTCCGCATCTCCGACGAACATCAGGAAATAGTACGAATCATCTTCCGATTCCCTGAGCACTACCATATTTCCCTGGATCCGGTCCGTCTTGATAAAAACTTCCTTCGCCTCGACAAATTCCTTGGATTCCATGGATTCCTCCTGACTGTGGATAATGTCCGCCCGGAAGAGCCGGTACTGCCGGCCCCGGCCTGCAACGGCCGCCCCCCGCTCCCCGCTCCCCGTCGCTCAGGCCCGTGTCGGCACCGAGGCTCCGGATTCGATCCTCATTGCCGGTTTGTGGTCCGTGCCGTGGTGCTTTTCCCCGGCTCGCCCCGCCGCCTCCCTCGATGATTGTCAAGGCTCCCGTAAATTCCAGGTGGCTATCCGGTTGGACAACGCTCCCGATAAAATGCGACGGCCTGTGCTTCGCACCCCGGCGCGGAATTGCTTTCACCAGTCGATGCAACCGTCCCTGCGGTTTCAGTCCACACACAGCCTGCTCCGGACGTTGATTCCTCTTCTCAGGCTCATCAATATATATAGTATCGTAGACTCCATTTGCAAGAAGTCAACAAGCCGATTATTCCCTCGGATGCGAATGTAACGCATTCTGCTGGAGTTCGCGATGTTGTCCCGACCCGCTCAAACGCTGCTCCCCCGTCCGTCTAACCTCCAGCTTGCGCTCCGCAAATCATCGCAGGCGATTGCCGTTCCGTATGAGGCAAACCCGGTCCGCCGGCTTTTTTCAAAACGGGCTCGAACCCTTCGCATTCCCGGGTTTTCCTTGGGTGCCTCAAAAAGTTGTTGACCCCGGCAAGCTAAATCACTATATTTAGATGCAACAATACATAGGGAGACTCCGATGAAGGATTTCATAAAGGTCATGAAGGCCCTGTCTGACCCGAATCGCGTAAAAATTGTCAAAATGCTTCAACAGAAGATAATGTGCGTTTGTGAGCTTCAGGCAGCGTTGGGGATCGCCCAGCCCACTGTATCCATCCACCTGAAGATCCTCGAGGAGGCCGGCCTGGTGCGCTTCAAGAAAGAGGGGCAGTGGGTCAACTACCATCTCTCTGACGGCGGCCGTAATCCGTATGCGTCGGCCCTTTTGGAGGATCTCAGAGTCTGGCTCCAGGATGATCCCGAAATCGTGCGCCTGGCGGAAAACCTGCCCGGGATACGAAGAGAAGAGATATGCAGGAAATAGCCCCTTTTCAAATCGGGTGCTGCTTCTGCCGCAACCGATTGGATATCCGATGAAAACGATCAACGAAAATTGCTGCTGTCCGGTGAACGACGATGCGCAGGCGGATCGCCCGCGTTCGTTCCGCTCGGGAGTTCCCACCCTCAGGTACATCCTGCTCGGTGTGCCCCTGTTCACGGCATGGTGGCTGATCTATCTCAATCTGGAAGCCTTCTCCAGGTTCCTGGCGTATGACCTGTTGCATCTCCGCGCCGGCGCGCATTTCAGCGATGCCGTGCAGTTCTTTCTCTATGACACCCCCAAGGTCCTGATGCTGCTGACGCTTGTGGTGTTCGGGGTAGGAGTTATCCGGTCTTTTTTCACCCCTGAGCGCACCCGGAAGATTCTTGCCGGCAAGGCGGAATCCCTGGGGAATGTGCTGGCAGCCCTGCTCGGGACCGTGACCCCCTTTTGCAGTTGCTCAGCAATACCTCTTTTCATAGGGTTCGTCACGACGGGTGTGCCCCTGGGTGTAACGTTTTCATTTCTCATCTCAGCCCCCATGGTCAATGAGATAGCCCTCGTTCTGCTCTACGGCCTGTTCGGCTGGAAAGTGGCCGTCATCTATCTCGGCACGGGGCTCCTCATCGCAATGATCGCCGGCTGGACGATAGGACGCTTGCGAATGGAGAAATACCTGGAAGACTGGGTCCTCCGGATCGAAGTTGGCGAGAACCGCATGCCGGAGGAGCGCAGGACTTGGACCGACCGGCTGGAATACGGGCTCGAAGCGGTACGGGACATCGTAGGTAAGGTTTGGGTTTATGTCGTTCTCGGGATCGCGGTCGGCGCTGTAATTCATGGCTACGTGCCCGAGGGATTCATGGCCTCCATCATGGGCAAGGGGGCCTGGTGGTCGGTGCCCCTCTCGGTCATGATCGGGATACCGATGTACTCCAACGCCGCCGGGATCATTCCCATCGTACATGCTCTCCTCGAGAAGGGCGCAGCGCTGGGTACGGTGCTCGCATTCATGATGTCCGTGATCGCATTGTCGTTGCCGGAGGCGATCATCCTGCGCAAAGTGCTCAAACCGCAGCTCATCGCGATTTTCTTCGGAGTTGTGGGGGTTGGGATCGTGCTTGTGGGTTACCTTTTCAACTTCCTGATTTGATCGGGATAACTCGGAACTTTTAGAAAACCAAGGAGAATCGAATGAATATCAAGATCCTGGGTCCAGGATGCAAAAAATGCAATGAAACGGAAAAGGTGGTGAAAGAGGCTGTTGCGCAGGCGGGCGTTGACGCAGTCGTCCTGCACGTAACCGATCTTGCCGAAATCGCCGGATACGGCATTTTCAGCACGCCCGCCGTCATCGTCGATGAGAAGGTGAAATCGGTGGGAAAAATCCCGACCAAAAATGAAGTCATGGCCTGGCTCAGCTAGCGCTTTTCAAGGTTCAGCTTGAGCGGGAATGGAGACAGCGGGTCAAAACCGGTCAGTTTCACGGCATGAGGGAAGCGTTACTCCCCTCATGCCGTGCGGACGCCGACCGGAGTCCGCCATGTGAAGCGTAAATCCTCAATCCGAGGGGCGTGTTCGTGAAAAAAATCCACCTGATTTTCGTACTGGCCGTTCTCCTGTCGTGTCCCGGGCTTTCATCTGCCGCGGGTGAATCCCCTTCAATTCCCGAGGTTCCCGTGAAAGGGATGGTTACCCTGCTCGATATCGGTGCGGACAAATGCATTCCCTGCAGAATGATGGCACCCATCCTTCGTGAGCTGGAAGACGACTATAAGGGCCGGGTTGCGGTTGTGTTCATCGATGTTTGGAAGAACCCGGGACAGGAAAAGAAATTCGGTATTCGTTCGATACCGACCCAGATTTTTTATGACAAAGACGGGAAGGAAGTTCAGCGTCACGAAGGCTTCCTGGATAAAACCAGGATCATAAGCGTCTTCAGGGAACTGGGAGTCTCCGATTGATGCCCGCGTTCCGCAAATCGACAGACGGCGCGAATTTCAGCAAGACGATAAAGGAAGACCTCAGTGGCCTAAGCCGTCACCCCGGTGAAAGCCGGGGTCCGGAAAAGCTTAAGGGCTTGTCCGTAAATAGGCCTTTTAGGGATCGCACCGGATTTTGAGACCGATTTTGGTCGCGACGATTGAGCAAAACCGCAGGCGTAGCTGGACTACGTTGAGGATTTTGCGATTGAGGAGCGGCCGAAGTGGGCCAAAAGCCGGATGCGAGCACAAAGGATTTATTTACGGACAAGCCCTATGCCGCCTGGATTCCGGCCTCCGCCGGAATGACGTCCACGCACTCCTGCAACGGGCCAAAAGGGGCTTAAAGCAACAACATTGAGGCCCGGGCAGGATGGCACGGGTTGCTCCGCGGCAACAACGACGGACTGGACGCGTTTGGGGGTGTAATGCTCGATCTGTTCTTTTTGAAAGTGAATTCCTGGATGACGGCCGGTACGACCCTTGCCGCCCTGGGGTGCTTTTTGTGGGGAATCATCAGCGTGGCATTCAGCCCGTGCCATATCGCTTCGATTCCTCTCATCGTCAGTTATGTGGCGGGCCAGGATGGAGCGCTCAGGGCGAAACACGCGGCTTACTATGCCGTGGCCTTTACCGTTGGACTGTTTATCACCATCTCGCTCGTCGGGATTGTTTGTTCATTGCTCGGCCTCATGCTCGGTGAAATCGGACCCTACTGGACTATTCTCGTCGGGGCCGTTTTGATCTGGGTGGCGCTGGACATGCTCGGACTGACCAAATGTTCCATGTCCGGCGGACTCATCGCCAGGATCAAAATCAGAGGACTTGCGGGTGCGTTCCTTTTGGGACTCGCCTACGGCGTCCTTTCGGGCTCCTGCACTTTCGGCTTCATCGCTCCGATTCTCGCCATCATCACCATCCAGCAGAAAATTGTCACCGGCGTCCTTTTCATCATCCTGTTCGGTATCGGTCATTGCATCCCGATTGCCGTTGCGGGAAGCTCGACAGCAACCGTGAAGAGACTGCTTGAGAGCAGTTCGTTCTATGAGGGAGGGGCGTGGTTCAGAAGGTGTGCGGGCATAGCGATCGGATTATTGGGCATCTATTTTGTCATCCGTCCATTTCTGCCTGCGGCTTCATAAAAGAAAAGAGTCCCAATTAGCCATGTCGCACGCTGCTGCCGTCGCAGCATTCGCGACTGCCGGAGAAGGATCGCAAGATGGGCGGCGTCCCCACTCCTCTCATGGCCGGTTCGCCGAAGAGAGCCGGAAAATTCCCATGTTTTTGTGTTGCTGCGATATTCCGCTCTTCCAATGGCGCAACTGATAACAGTTTCAGCCTACCCTCGGCTATCGGGTGAGGGGTGAATCTTTTGCACTGTTTCGAGACTGCAACATGAGGCCAAACCTCGCTCGAGTTTCGGATGACGAACTCATGGAAGCCATTGCCAAAGACGACTTGGGTGCTTTCGATGAGATCATTCGGCGTTATCAGCATTTTGCCTGGAGGGTTGCCTACCGGTTTCTCGGTGACTCAATGGAGGCTGAAGACGTAGCACAGGAAGCTTTTCTGAGACTATTCAAGGCTGCCCCACGATATCGGGCAATGGCTGGTTTTCGCACATATTTGTATTCCATCCTCTACAGACTCTGTATAGACTACAAAAAACACAAGCAACCCACCTATACTGATACCATTTCGGATATGCCCGCCTCTTTTCCTGATGCGGTAGAGGATCTCATTTCAGAAGAACTCGGGATGGAGGTCCGGAGAGCACTCTACGGTTTGCCTCTTAACCAGAGGACTGCCATAGTTCTCAAACATCACGAAGGACTGAGCTACGCCGAGATATCACAAGTAATGGATATTACCATAAAAAGTGTTGAAATGTTGATCCACAGGGCAAGAGAGAAGCTCCAAAGGCAGTTGGCCCATCTCAAAAAAGCCTGATTCCCAAACATCCCATATCTAAAAGTATTCCGTTTATGCTCGGTTGCCTCAACGCCGTTTCGTCCCTCAAATACTACAATATAACAAACCCGCAATAAGGAGGCGCGCTATGAGAAGAGTGGTTGTACTCGAACACTTATCCCGGTAAGCAACTGGTCGTACAGAACCATCCAATTTACGGAACGTCACAATAGCAATCCTTGCCTCGCATTCGGAAAACCTGAATTCCGCATTTTTTTTGAAAAACAGCGAGGGATTTTAGCTGATCGCTCGTTTAAGAGTAATGAAGGGAGGCATGTATGAATTGCAGGAAAGTCCTTTTCCGTTTGAATGCTTACCTCGACGGCGAACTCCCCGGTGACTTCAAATGCGAGGTCGAAGAACATCTCAAGACCTGCCGGGCGTGCCGCACCAGGGCGGAGAGCATGCGATCCGTGGGTGATAGGCTCGACACACTGAACGTCCCTCCACTGCCGCGGGAATTTGCCGCTCGCGTGATGGCCGAGGCGCAAAGAAGATCTTTGGTTGGGAATGAGTGCCTGCCATCTATCTCGTCACGCCGATGGCGACCGCAATGGCTTTTGGATTTGTCGGTTCCGATGCGCTTTGCTGCTTGTGCCATGGTCCTCATGGCCTGCCTCCTAGGGTTATTTATGGGTAAAGAGGTTTCCTTATCCGAAATTCATCAGCCCGTTGCCGCCGATACGGAGAGCCTGGACGGACTCGAATGGTTTAGCCCGGCGCCTCCGGCAACGCTCGGCTTTGCGTACCTCACCCTGGCTTGGACCTCACCTGATGAACGAGGCACACCATGAAAGAGACCCTGAAAACCCAGGTTCTTGTCTTTTCGATCATTTTGAACATCGCCTTTGTCGGCGTCACAGCTTACTATCGTCTCGCATCCCATTTGCCTGGAGGCAACTGCCCATTTCTGTATCAGCAACTCAGTTTGACCAAAGAGCAGCTCAATCAGGTTGAACCAATCAGAGATCGATTCCATGCCCGTTTGAGCGAAGTGGGCAGCACAATCAAAACAAAACAACTCGCGCTTATCGACCTTCTTGCTGCGCCGGAACTCAACCGCGAGGCCGTTGATACTCTACAGAAAGAAATTCACATCCTTCAGAAGACCATGCAGGATACGATCATCAGTCACATCCTGGAGGAAACCAGGGTCTTCAGCGCCGAACAGCGGAACACTTTTTTCCAAATTATGAAAGAGAGAATCGATCAGAGCCAGCCGTGCCCTCCCTGGATGAAACCTCCCGGAGGAAAACAGACTGCCGGATGAGAGGGTGGCCTCCTTTGGAACAGTTCGTGGACTGTTGCCATGGGATTCTCTTTGACCGGAACAGCGGGTGGATAACAGGGCAAGTTGCCTGAAGAGGAGAACCAATGACTTACCAGAGATTCATTGAACGATTAAAGAGCATCGCCGCACGAGGCGGCATCATCGTCTTCTTCATCATGGCCTTTGAAGTCATGATCATGATCAGTCCTTTTGCATTCTTTTTCTACTCGGTCTTTAATCCGGTCCTCCATTGGCTGGAGAGTTATTCCGCCACCAGGTGGCTTACCTCCTTTTTCCTGCCGCACATGATCTTGCCACCGACACTGATTCTTAAGACCATCCGTGTTCTGGGTTCGGTTCTCTTCGTCCTGGGCTTCCTGACCTTTACCGTATGTGCGCTCCAGGTCTATCTGGGAAAGATATTCAAGTGGGGCATAGCCGACAGAGGACTGTACGGTTACATCCGTCATCCGCAATATCTTGCGCTCGGTCTTTGGGGAATCGGTATGTCCATACTGTGGCCGAGATTTCTGGTCCTGGCCTCATTGTCCCTGATGTTTGTCCTCTATTATTTCCTGGCCAAGGATGAAGAAAGAAGGATGCTCAATCAATTTGGAGACGGATACGGTCAGTACATGCAGCACACGGGCATGTTCCTGCCCCGCTTCATTGAAAGCCCGATCGGACTTCCGCTCCAGGGCGTTCAGCACGATTTCCTGAAATATGTTGCAGTGGCCTTTGGCGTCCCCGTTGTGGTGATTGGGTCCGGTTTTCTCCTGCGAGAACTCACCTTGCATTCACTTCCATTTAAAGCCAACTCCAACGTGACCATCGTCTCCATCCTGCCGGAAGACGGCAGCGTAAGTCAGAGGGTAATCGATGCGGTCACCGGGGGCGATTCTCAGACGAAGCCGGCTTTTCTGGATGGAGCGAAAGACTACCTCGGCTACCTCATGCCCGCAGATTACGTCATGCAAGGGATGATCGCCAACACCGGCGATGATTTTCACCTGCACAAGCAGCACCATACATTCGCCCTGATAACGGACTGGGTACTGAATCCCTTTGAACATCTCAGACGCTCGCCATCGGAACAAATGGCAAAGATGCATGATGCCGACCCCGCTGCGGCGAGGAGGCATCATTGCCCGCTTGCCGTCAACGACCCATCTCTGCAGTGTAAATCCTGCCCATTCAGGCGGGTTGTCTTTCTCGAAATAGACCATGTCGGTGGGGGGCATTTATCGAAGGACAGGCTTTTTTCTTTCGATACCACGAGAGTACCGGTTTGTTTCATCGACATAAACGTTCAGACCGGTGAAATCATAAACATACAGAGAGTCGGAAAAGCCACCGCATGGAGCGATGTTCCCACCCCTGCCATTTGATCCCGGTCGATCCGATACACAGACGCGGGGAGAGTATTTGGAGGAGAATTCTCAGAGTTCTCCGACACGTACCCGCCGGTCGCGTGACGAGTCCACTATCCGTTTTGGCTCCGCAAACCGGATCATTTTGCCGGCAGCGGCATCCTGAGGAGGTTTTTTCTTGAGAGAGGATCCAATGGACCGTTCTCATCAGAGTCCATCCTTACTCCGCATGTTCGTTTCTTTTATCAGGCTGGGAGTCACCGCTTTCGGCGGCCCGGCGATGGTCGCTTATGTCCGCAAGATGGTTATCAACCGGGAAAAGTGGATCGACGAAGACTCCTTCCAAAATGGCGTGGCCCTTTGTCAGGTGATACCGGGGGCAACGGTCATGCAAATGACCGCCTATATTGGATTAAAAGTGCGGGGGGTGGCAGGGGCGGTAACAAGTTACGTCGGTTTCGGCTTACCGGCATTCCTTCTCATGATGGTGTTCTCGATCCTTTACAAGTACACACATTCACTACCGGGGGTCGTCTCGATCTTCAGCGGCCTTCAGGCGATCATCGTTGCAGTCGTTGCCAACGCCACCGTGTCTTTCGGAAAAACCTCCCTGAAAAGCTGGAAGAACATATTGATTGCCCTCATCGCCGCGGGGCTTTTTGGACTGAAGGCAAATCCAATCCTGATCATTCTTTTGGCGGCTCTTCTGGGACTTCTGTCAAACATCAGGCAGCCGACTCTTCTCCGGGTTGAGCACCCTGTAAAGATGCCACCCACTACGGTTCATTTTTTTTCGTTCCTGCTGGTCGGTGTTGCCAGTCTTGTTTTCCTGTTCTTTTTTCAGAAGAACCTGTTCGACCTGGCCCTGCTCATGTCCAAGATCGATTTGCTCGCATTTGGGGGCGGATTTGCCTCTGTTCCTCTCATGTTTCACGAATTTGTCGAGATTCGCTCATGGGTGGATGGACCGACCTTCCTGAACGGAATGGTCCTGGGGCAATTTACCCCTGGCCCCATTGTGATTACTGCAACCTTTGTGGGCTACGTGGTACATAGCCTTCCGGGAGCATTCATTGCCACTCTGGCCATGTTTTTGCCCTCCTTTCTGGTTGTGATCGGCATCGCGCCTTGGTTCGACCGATTGCGCACATTTCCATACTTCACCAGAGCCGTCGGTGGCATCCTGTGCTCATTTGTCGGACTTCTCCTGACGGTCACCATCCGCTTCGCCTTAAACGTCCACTGGGATTTAGCTCATTCTCTCCTGGCCACCGCAGGTTTTGGCGCGTTGCTTTTGAATTTTGATATTCTTTGGGTGGTTCTGGCGGGGACAATTATCTCGGTATTCGCCTGTTAGGACTGATTTACGGCCGGAATTCCCATTGGGGCAGTGCGATCGGGGCTTCGTGTAAAAGAAATGCCGCAGCCGATGAGCACCACGAAGCCCCGCCTGGAATATATCCGTCCCGATTGTTGCGTATGACGGTATTTTGTTTGACGCAGAGCGCGTGATTTTCACAGCTCGCTCGTCTAAGAAAGTGAATCATGTGGATCGTTCGACTTGCGTTACGCCGGCCCTACACCTTCGTGGTGGCGGCGCTGGTGCTTTTGTTGCTGACGCCGTTCGTGCTGATGCGCACCCCGACGGACATCTTCCCGGATATCAATATCCCGGTTGTCAGCGTGGTCTGGGTGTATAATGGACTGAGCGCTCAGGAGGTAGAGCAGCGCATTGTCTACAACCATGAGCGCATGATCAGCACGTTGGTTAATGATATCCAGCATACCGAGTCCACCGCTTATAGCAGCGCCGGTGTGATCAAGGTGTTTCTCCAGCCCGGCGCCTCGGTTGACGCGGCGGTGGCGCAAATCACGGCCAGTGCCCAGACGATCTTGCGATTGCTCCCGCCCGGCATGACTCCGCCGTTCATCATTCAGTACAATGCCTCTTCAGTCCCGATCCTCCAATACAGCCTCGCCGGAAAGAAGTTTTCGGAGCAGGAGCTTCAGGACTTGGCGCTAAACCAGGTCAAGATGAGCCTTTCGACCGTCCGTGGGGCATCGGTGCCGTTGCCGGCAGGCGGGAAAGCGCGGGTCGTCGCGGTCGATCTCGATCTCGCGGCTCTGCAGGCGAAGAATCTGGCCCCGCAGGATGTCGTCAACGCCTTCAATGCCCAGAACTTCATCCTCCCCAGCGGCACCGCGAAAATCGGCGAAACGGAGTACAACGTTTCACTGGACACCAGCCCGACGGTGCTGGCAGTCCTGAACGACCTACCTGTAAAAACCGTCAACGGCGCCGTCATCCGCGTCGGGGACGTGGCGCAGGTGCACGACGGATATCAGCCACAGCAAAACGTCGTTCGGCTGGACGGCGTGCGCGGCGTGCTGCTCACGGTACTCAAGAGCGGCTCGGTCTCGACCCTCAGTGTTGTGGACGGCGTGAAAAAGGCCATGCCGCGGATTCTGAGTGGCCTCCCGCCGGAATTGGAAGCAAAGGAATTTGCCGACCAATCATTGTTCGTGCGAGCGGCCATAAGTGGCGTGGTGAAGGAGGGCGTAATCGCCGCGGCGCTGACGGCGGTCATGCTTCTTCTCTTTCTCGGCTCGTGGCGGAGCACTTTCATCATTGCCCTCTCGATTCCCCTTTCGGTTCTGAGTTCGCTCACCGTGCTCAGCGCACTGGGCGAGACCATCAACCTGATGACGCTTGGCGGTCTGGCGTTGGCTGTCGGCATTCTGGTAGACGACGCGACGGTGGAACTCGAAAACGTTCACCGCCAGATGGCGCTGGGCAAACCGAACGTCCAGGCGATCCTCGATGGCGCGCAGGAAATCGCCTTGCCGGCATTTGTCTCGACGATTTGCATCTGCATTGTGTTTGTGCCTATGTTCTTTCTCACCGGGGTTGCGCGCTATCTGTTCGTGCCTCTGGCCGAAGCGGTGGTGTTCGCGATGCTGGCCAGCTATGCGCTATCGCGTACGCTGGTCCCGACGCTGGTTATGTGGTTCTATCGTAAAGTCGAGTATCGAGGCCATCTCACCGATGCCGGTAAGGTCGCGCTGTGGCTGCGCCCGTTTGTGATGCTGCAGAACCGCTTCGAGCGCAGCTTCGAACGATTCCGTGAAGGGTATCGGCGGTTGCTGGGCACGATTTTGACGCATCGCGCCCTCTTCGTGACACTGTTCCTGGCTTTTTGTGCCTGGACCTGGGTGCTTATCCCACAATTGGGCCAGGACTTTTTCCCGTCTGTTGACGCCGGCCATTTCCGACTGCACGTGCGCGCCCACAGCGGAACGCGCATTGAGGAAACCACTCGGCTCGTGGACCGGGTCGAGACCGTGATCCGCCAGGAGATTCCATCCGCTGAACTCTCCGGGATACTTGACAATATCGGCATGCCCGCCGGCGGGGTCCCGCTCACCTATATCGACAATGGACTGACGGGAACCAACGATGCGGACATACTCGTTTCACTACGCCATGGCCACCAGCCGACATACGACTACGTGCGCCGCCTGCGGACCCGGCTCAAGCGCGACTTTCCCGGAGCCATTTTTTATTTTCTGCCGGCCGACATTGTTAACCAGACGATCAACTTCGGACTGCCGGCTCCTTTTGACATCCAGATCGTGGGCCGGGACCGCGAGCGTAGCAGGGCCATCGCGGGTGAGCTGGCCGAGAAGATCCGGCAGGTCCCGGGTGCTGTGGACGTGCGCGTGCAACAGCCCGCCGACCAGCCCGAGATCCACTTCGCAGTCGACCGCACCAAAGCATCACAGATCGGTCTTACCGAGCGCGACGTGGCCAACTCGGTGTTGCTTAGTCTCAGCGGCAGCAGCCAGGTGCAGCCCAACTACTGGCTCAACCCACGCAACGGCGTCCAGTATTTGGTTAACATCCGGGTGCCGGAGTATCCGATGGATTCACTCGCCGCGCTCAACGCCATTCCGGTGAGCGCCAGCCAACCCGGTAAAAACAACGCCCAGATTCTCGCCAACCTTGCTTCCTTCGAGCGCGCGAGCGGTTCTCCCGTCTTCTCCCACTACGACGTGATGCCGGTTATCGATGTGTTCGGCGGCGTGAGCGGCCGTGATCTGGGCGGGGTCCTTAGAGACATCAGGCCCCTCATCGCAGGGGCGGAAATGGAACTGCCGCGGGGGAGCTTCATCATGCTGCGCGGCCAGGCGGACACGATGCACTCCAGCTACATCGGCCTCGGTATCGGGCTGGTGCTGGCGGTAATGCTTATCTACCTGCTGCTGGTCGTTAATTTTCAGAGTTGGCTCGACCCGTTCGTCATCATCACCGCGCTGCCCGGCGCACTGGCGGGCGTAGTGTGGGGATTGTATCTCACGCTCACCACATTGAGTGTCCCCGCATTGATGGGCGCGGTCATGAGCCTGGGTGTGGCGACCGCAAACTCCGTGTTGGTGGTGACTTTCGCCCGCGACAATCTCCGGCGGGGCCTTGACCCCCTGACCTCGGCGTGGGAAGCCGGTACCGGCCGCCTGCGCCCGGTGCTCATGACCGCGCTCGCGATGATCATCGGCATGCTGCCGATTTCGCTCGCTCTTGGTGAAGGCGGAGAGCAAAATGCCCCGCTCGGCCGCGCAGTGATCGGCGGCCTGATCCTGGCCACTGTGGCAACGCTCTTTTTCGTGCCCGTGGTGTTCAGCCTGTTGCATCGGCGCACGCCGGTCGGCCCGCAGCCGGAGGAACCCGGTTTAACCGAAACCAATGACCAATAAGGTGTTGCCATGAACACAGAGCAAGACAATTCAATGAAATTGACGGAAGCTCAGGGAGCCAGGCCGCAACTTCTGTGCTCACGGGTGAAGTTGTCGCTCGCGGCGGCTGTCGTGATGGTGCTGATCATCATCGTCGGAATTGCCGGCCTCATCCCGCGTTGGCGC
The DNA here is from genome assembly GCA_963666995.1 of uncultured Syntrophobacter sp. GTDB lineage: Bacteria > Desulfobacterota > Syntrophobacteria > Syntrophobacterales > Syntrophobacteraceae > Syntrophobacter. Next base: position 328,629 of record OY762941.1, read on the forward strand.
CAGCATGCCGAGTTGGGTGCCGAGACGTTGGATCTGCCCGTTCCCACCGTTACTGTCGTTTCGCCGACGCTGAGCCGGCCCGTAGCGGCTTTGGCGCTGCCGGCGGAAATCAAACCCTGGGTCGAGGCACCGATTTATGCGCGCGCCAACGGCTACCTGAAGCACCGCTTCGTGGACATCGGCGCCCACGTCGAGTCCGGCCAGTTGCTGGCCGAAATCGACACGCCGGAATTGAATCATGAACTGGAGCGCACCCGCGCCCTGCTCGCGCAGGCTGAAGCCGCACTGGGGCTTGCAAAAGTCTCTGCGGCGCGGTGGACCGAATTGTTGAAGACCGCCAGCGTCAGCGAACAGGAAACCGCAGAAAAACAAGCCGACTTCAAGCTCAAGACGGCCACGGTCGACTCGGCCCGTGCGGAAGTGCGCCGACTGGAGAAACTCCAGTCGTTTGCCCGCTTGACCGCCCCCTTCACCGGCATCATCACGGTTCGAAATATCGATGAGGGTGATCTTATCGTCGCCGCCGGTGGCAAGGAACTCTTCCACTTGGCGCAGACTCAGAAGTTGCGGGTGTACGTGCAGGTTCCCCAGGCAATGGCCCGCGGCATCCACTCAGGTCAATCCGCTGAAATGACTCTCCCCGAGCTGCCCGGTCGCGTGTTCACTGCGCGAGTGATCCGCACCGCAGGTGTGATATCCGCTGATTCGCGGACGCTGCTGGTGGAACTCGAGGTGGACAACTCGAAGGAGGAAATCCTTGCGGGCGGCTATGCCCAGGTGCGCTTCCTCGACGCGAAAATGGACGCCGTACAGACCCTGCCGGCAAACACGGTGCTGTTTCGCGGGGGAGGTCCGCAGGTTGCCGTCGTACAGCCCGAGGGTAAGGTCGATCTGCGCAACGTGAAACTCGGGCGTGATTTTGGGCAGACCATTGAGATCCTTGAGGGCGTAAGTCCGAACGATCGTGTCATCGTTAACCCCTTAGAATCGCTCGCGAACGGCACGACGGTAGCCACCGCCGAAACGACCAAAACGGGAAAAGGCCAACGAAGATGATCCGACCCTCCGCACGCTTTTCGGCAAAGACCCGACAAATCGTCGCTGCCTTGGCGCTAACGGCATTGGCCGGTTGCGCCGTCGGGCCCAATTACCAACGCCCCGAAGCCACGACCATTGCCGCGGACTACGCCGGTGCCGTCGATGAGTGGAAAGTCGCCACGCCCCAGGCACATCTGCCCAGAGGCAACTGGTGGGAAATGTTTGGCGACACGGAACTCAATCGGCTGGAAGCGGATGCGGTGGCGGCCAACCAGGATATCAAGGCGGCTGCCGCCCGCTTCGAGCAAGCCCGTGCCGTGGCAGATGTCGCGCGGTCCGGGCTTTTTCCTCATGTGGGGGTTTCCGCCCAACCGATCTGGCAGCACGATTCGGCCAACCGCCCCGTTGGCGGCAAGCCCGGTGAGACCTATGACAATTACATCGTGCCATTCGACCTCAGTTATGAAATCGATCTCTGGGGACGCGTGAGGCGCACGGTAGAATCGGCAACCGCTCAACTGCAAGCCGGTTCCGACGACGTCGAATCCGCCAAGCTTGCCATCCAGGCCGAAGTGGCTGCCGATTATTTCACGTTGCGCGCGCTCGATGCGGACAAGGTCCTGCTCGTATCGAGCATCGAGGTCTACCGCAAGTCGCTCGCGCTGACCCGCAACCGCCGCGCCGGCGGCATGGTCTCGGATCTCGATGTGGCGCAAGCGGAAACCGTCCTGAAAAATGCCGAAGCCCAACTTCCGGCCACCGCATTGGAGCGGGAAAAATTCCAGCACGCGCTGGCCGTGCTGGTCGGGAAGAACGCGTCCCTTTTCACCGTGGCCGAACAACCGCTGGATCTGGCGCCGCTCCCCATTCCACCCGGCTTGCCGTCCGAGTTGCTCGAACGCCGGCCGGACATCGCCGCCGCCGAACGTCGCATGGCCGCGGCCAACGCCTCTATCGGCGTGGCGCAAGCGGCCTTTTTCCCAACCGTTCGTCTCAGCGGCCTGACCGGTTTTCAGAGCGTTGATGTGGGTACGCTGTTTAACTGGCCGAGCAGGCTATGGGCGATCGGGCCATCCCTTTCGCTGCCCTTGTTCGAAGGCGGCCAACTGCGCGCCAACCTCCGCCAGATGAAAGCAGCGTACGAGGAAACCGTCGCCCGTTACCGCCAAACCGTGCTCTCCGCTTTTGGGGAGGTAGAAGACAACCTTGCGGCCGAACGTCTTCTTGCCGACCAACACGAACAGGAAACAGCCGCCTTGAAGGCTGCGCGCAGACAGCTTGAAATCGCCAATAACCGCTACAGTTTTGGTCTCGTGACCTTTCTCGAAGTAGCGACCGCGGAGAATATAGCACTGGTGACCGAGCGCACCAGCGTGCGATTGAGCGGTCAGCAAATGGTTGCAGCCGTGGCCCTGATCAAATCACTCGGAGGCGGCATAAACTAATGGTGATGCGGAAACAATGCGGCTTCGCGTTATACGCCGACCCGCCAGCGCGTGCCCGCGGGGGAATCTTCAAGGTGAATCCCTTTTGCCTCCAGGTCCTTTCTGATCCGGTCGGCCTCCCCGAAGTTCTTTTCCTCCCTCGCCTGGCGACGCAGTGTGATGAAGCCTTCCACCTGCTCTTCGGTCAGGCCGGTGGTCACGAGCTTTAACTTTTTCTGTTCTTCGAAGAACACGTCCGGATCCCGGGTGAGCAGCCCGAGCACCATCGAGTGTGTCCGGATCGTCTCAGCGCCTTTCACAGCCAGTGCCGCCGCCGGGCCCTTCAGCCGCTTCTGCCCGAACCGGTCGAGGAACCTCTGCAGGTGGCGCTGCAGGCTGAAGAGGAACCCCAGGGCCTGCGCGGTATTGAAGTCATTGTTCATTGCTTCCCTGAAAGCATCGTGCAGTGTAGCGATTGCATCGAAGAGTTCCACGTCCTGGCCGCGGAGCGCTTTATCCGGAAAAGTCTCGTTCGGCCCGACCACGGCCCGTTCCTTTATCGCCGCCATCACACTGTAGAGCCGTTCCAGTCCCTTCTCGGCCTCCGATATGCTGTCGTCCGTGAAATCGACGGGGCTGCGATAGTGTTTGCTCAAAACAAAGAATCGGAGCGCCTCGGGATGGAGTTTGTCGAGGACCTGCCGGATGGTGAGAAAATTTCCGAGGGACTTGGACATCTTCTCGTTGTTGATGTTCACGAAGCCGTTGTGCAGCCAATACCGCACGAAAGGCACTCCGAAGGCGGCCTCGCTCTGTGCGATCTCGTTTTCATGATGGGGGAAGATCAAATCTTTCCCGCCGCCGTGGATATCGAACGTTTTCCCCAGAAACCGGCTCCCCATGGCTGAACATTCGATATGCCATCCGGGACGCCCCGGCCCCCACGGACTGTCCCAGGAGGGCTCGCCGGGCTTACTCCCCTTCCACAGCACAAAATCAAGCGGATTGCGCTTCCTGACGTCCACTTCGACTCTTGCTCCCGCAATCATGTCCTCCAGCAACCGCCCCGACAGCTTTCCGTAGCCGGGAAACCGTTCGACTTCAAAGAAGACATCGGTGCCGGCCTGATAGGCAAGACCCTTGTCCACGAGCAACCCGATGATTTCGACCATGCATGGGATGTTCTCCGTGGCAAGCGGTTCAAGATCGGGACGCAACACCCCCAGCGCATCCATGTCTTCATTGAAGGTCGCTATATAGCGCCGGGCGATGGTCGGGCAATCCGTGCCTTCCTGATTGGCACGCCGGATAATCTTATCGTCAACGTCGGTAAAATTACGCACGTAAGTCACTTCATAACCCAGGTGCCTGAGATAGCGATACACGACATCGAACACGATGGCGGAGCGGGCATGCCCGATATGACAGTGGTCGTAGACTGTGACGCCGCAAACGTAGAACTTCACCTTCCCCGGTTCCAGGGGAATGAACTCCTCTTTGCTCCTAGAAAGAGTATTGTAAACCTGTAATCCCATCTGGTATGAATCTCCTTCCCACCACTACGTTGCTGCGTCAGATCAGCTCTCATGAAGCGCCAGCGCGGCATGAAGCCGCTCCAGTATAACCGCCGGGCTCAACAAGGGCACAATTCGGTCAAGTTCCGGTCCCTGGCCGGTTCCGGTGAGGGCCATTCTCAGCGGCAGAAAAAGTTCTTTTCCGTCAACGCCAAGATTCCTCCCGACCTCGCTCACGATCTCGGAGAAACGCTCCGGCTCGTTCACCGGATTTGATCCGAACCGCTCAAAGAAGGCCCTCAGGACCCGCTGAGCGGCCGGGCTTCGAATCTCCTCGCCTGCCGCATCGTCATATTCCGGGACAGACCGGAAAAAAATCGGCGCATATAAGGAAACATCCCGAAATGTACGGATATTCTCAGCCAGGACGAGGGCCACTTCATTCAACCATTCGGGATCCCTGCCGGCAGTCGCGTACCCCGCCTTTTCCAGAAAAGGCCTCATCCTGCTCAAAATCCCGGACGGCGGCTGCATCCTCATGTGCTGTTGGTTAACCCACAGCAGCCGCTGGAAATCGAACACCGCGGCCGACTTCCCCGTTTTGTCCACGGAGAAAGTCCGAATCAGCTCTTCCGGGGTGAAAATCTCTTTCCCGGCTACCGGACTTCTCCCCAGGAGGGCCAGGTAGTTTATCAAAGCCTCCGGCATTATACCAATCTCCCGGAAGGCTTCAACACTGGTCACACCGTGGCGTTTGCTCAGCTTGCCGTGGTCGGGGCCGAGCAGCAACGGGTGATGGGCAAATTCCGGGACCGGCCAGCCGAACGTACCATACAAAAGTACCTGCCGAGGCGTGTTCGGGAGGTGATCGTCCCCGCGGATCACCGTAGTGATTTCCATCGAGTGGTCATCGACCATCGCGGCGAAATTATAGGACGGCATCCCGTTTGACCGGATCAGGACGAAGTCTCCGATTTCATCGGCCCGAAAGACCATCCGCCCCCGGATGAGATCGTCGAAGCAAACAGTCCCCACTTCGGGGACACGGTACCGAATACAGGGCTTCCTCCCATCCCGCTCGAATTCCCGGTGCTGATCCGCGGTGAGCTTCCCGCACCTCCCGGAATACCTTGGGGGCGTGCCGTCCCTCAGCATGGCCTTGCGCGAAACTTCCAGTTCCTCATCGGTGCAGTAGCATTTGAATGCCTTGCCTTCCTTCAACAGGGCCAGGGCATGTTCCCGGTAGAGATCAACCCGCTCGGACTGCCTGTACGGGGCGTGTGGGCCGCCGCAATCGGGGCCTTCCTGCCATTCCAGTCTCATCCAATGGAGCGCATCGATGAGGGACCGTTCGTATTCAGGGGCCGATCGTTCGACATCGGTGTTTTCGATGCGCAGGATGAAAGTACCTCGTCGATTCAGTGCAAAAAGGTAATTGAAGAGAGCGGTGCGTGCATTCCCGATGTGGAGAAGGCCCGTGGGACTGGGAGCGAACCGGACCCGCTCTTTCCTTTTCACGGGAGGTCCCTTTCCAGCAGGACCACCGCATACGCTGCAATCCCTTCTTCGCGTCCCGCAAAACCCAGCTTTTCCGTCGTTGTGGCCTTCACGTTTACGGCGGAAACCGGAAGGGACGTTTTCGCACTGATCTCCTTCACCATCATGGGAATGAAGGGGGCCAGGCGAGGCCGCTGAAGCACCAGAGTGCTGTCTATGTTGCTGATGCGAAACCCCGCGTCCCTCACAAGTTCCATGGTTCGCTCGAGAAGCACGAGGCTCGATATTCCCTTGTAGCTCGGGTCGCTGTCCGGAAAATGCCGGCCGAGATCCCCGAGCGCGGCCGCTCCCAGCAGCGCATCACAAATCGCATGAAGAAGGACGTCGGCATCCGAGTGCCCGAGCAGTCCCCGATCGCAGGGCACGTGTACTCCCCCGAGCATCAGGGGCCGGCCGTCGACAAAAGCATGCACGTCATACCCGAACCCTACCCGCATCGATTCGCCCCTTCCGCTCCCGCAGACCTCGCGCGGGACAGAAACCATTCCGCCCATTCGAGGTCCTCGGGCGTGGTGACCTTGATATTTGAACGCTCTCCGCGAACCACCGAAACCGGGACATCCAGCCATTCCACGAACGAAGCGTCGTCAGTCCCCGACCAGCCCCGCCTGAATGCCTCCTCGTAAGCCGCAAGGATGATGTCCCGTCTGAAAACCTGCGGAGTCTGTACCAGCCAGATCTCTTCTCTGGGCAGCGTCTCGACGACCCGTGCGCTTCGAGCCCGTTTGACCGTATCGGTGGCGGGCAGAGCGGCGATGGAGGCGCCTGTCGCCCGGGCGGCCTTCCAGGTGTCTTCGATCAACGCAGGCGAAACGAAAGGTCGCACGCCGTCGTGAATCAGGACCCATCCGCATTCGGGAGGCAGCCTCCGCAGTCCGTTGAAGACGCTGTCCTGCCGCTCGGCGCCGCCCGCAACCACGGTGATGCGCTCACGTCCCTGGATCAGAGCTTCGGTAGGATTCACAAAATCTTGGGGAACCACGAGAAAAACTTCGGAGAGGAAAGCCGCACCGGCAAGGATATCCAGTGTGTGCAGGAAGATGGGCCTTCCCGATATCTCCAGGAACTGCTTCGGTTTGTCTTTTCCCATTCTCAGACCGCGTCCGGCGGCTGGGACGATCGCGCAAGTAGTCGGCATAAACAGGAACTCATAAGAAAAAAGGGAATTTGGAGCAGCTCATAAGCCGGGTTCTGTTCCTTTCCAACCCGCATCACGCGGTGAAAGGCAATGATCATTCCTCTAGCCCTGCCGTTACCGGCAGGGTCCAGCAACCTACCCGAGAGTTCGGACGGGCCGCCCTCAAACGCTCTCCTATTCGGTCTTGCTCCGGGTGGGGCTTGCCTAGCTCCCGATGTCACCACCGGGACTGGTGAGCTCTTACCTCACCGTTTCACCCTTACCCTGCTCATCGCAGGGCGGTTTGCTTTCTGTTGCGCTTTCCTCCTCGTCACCGAGACTGGGCGTTACCCAGCACCCTGCCCTTCGGAGCCCGGACTTTCCTCCGATCCCGTTCGAGACCGGCGATCATTTGTTCTACTCCAAATTCCCAACTCGATATCTCAATCACACTGCTATAATAACAAATTAAGGCATTGATTCAACGGACCAAATACCAAAGCTTCCGGAATTATGCAACGATGAAGCGAAGTGCCGGCGGTCCGGACGGCCCGGCCACGCTTGAGGAGTCCGGCATCCCCCCACTGTGGGCGCACTCCCCTGAAACGGCAACGCTGTTGTCCGGTCAGACCCGGCCGGCGGCGGAGGCTAGAACATTTTCCGCGTCGGACGACAGTTTGTTCAGAGAATCTCCAAGGGCTGTCCTCAGTTCCTCGAGTTTTTCCGAGGAAGCCTCGCGATCGACCCATATTGGAGGTCCAAACGCCATCACGATTCTCGAAAAGGGCTTGGCCAGCACCGTGCGGTCCCAACTGCGAAATCTCCAGCACGGGCTTGCCGCCATGCTTACGGGCAGTATCGGGGCCTGAGTGTACCGCGCCAGGATCAGAATGCCCTTCTGAGCGACTCGGGCCGGTCCCTGCGAACCGTCCGCGATGAAGCCTCCGCCTATGGCCGATTCGAGGTTTTCGATCAGGGCCCGGAGAGCAACGCTGCCGCCCTTGCCGGGAGAGCCGCGAAAACATCTTACCCCGAGATGTTTCAGGACCCGTGCGGCCAGTTCTCCGTCCCGGCTCCTGCTGACCATGGTGAGGATGTCCATGTCGCGGTAGCGGTATATTACGGCGGGAAAGGCGAAATGCCAGCAGGTGACTATTTTCGACCCGGGGAAATCTTTTACGGCATCTTCATGTTCCAGCCCGAGAATGCTAATATGGCAGCTCCGGTGAAGCAGCCGGAACAGGCCCGCGATGAGGGAGGGCAGGAAAGGCAGCCTGTCGGAAAAATGCTTCCTTTGGAACTTATCCCCGCTTGGAACGGCTCGTTTGTCCAGGCTCAATTGTCCACCCCCGATCACTGATGTGGGATCGATCCCGATGAAAGAACGCAACATAGCACTTATAGGCTTCCGTGCAACAGGGAAAAGCGCCGTCGGAAGACTTTTGGCCGGCCGGTTGAACCGCACCTTCATCGACATGGACGAGCATCTGACGGCCAACTTCGGCCGGGATATCAGTTGCTGGGTAAGGCTGCACGGATGGGATTCCTTCAGGGACGAAGAATCCTCGCTTCTCCGGGTGCTGGCCGACGGCGGGAATATGGTGGTGTCAACCGGCGGGGGAATAATCCTGAATCCCTCCAATAGAAGAATCCTTCAAGAGCGATTCGTTGTCGTCTGGCTTACCGCATCTTCCGAGACGATCCGCAGGCGCCTTCCGGCAGACCCCCGCACGGCCTGCGACCGCCCTCCCCTGACCGATCTCCCCTTCGATCGGGAAATCGAACATCTTCTGCGGGAACGATCCCCTTTCTACGCGGAATGTGCGGACTTCACCCTGCCAACGGATGAATCGTCCCTTCACGATCTGGTTTCCTCTGTCCTGAGCTTCGTATCGCATGGGTCGCTTCATAAAGGCCCCCGGTAATCCCGAGCCGCCCTCCGGGCGGCATCCGGATGGGAGCCGTCTTCATGACATTTACGGATTGTGCTTCACACTCGGGCAAGGGCGCATGCATCGTAGAGTCGTTCCTTTTGTAGGGTGGGCAAAAGCGAAGCGTTGCCCACCGCATCCACAGTATGGCTGAAAAATGGCGGGCACGGTGAACCTGTGCCCATCCTACACGTTCCTAACTACTTTTGAAATCAGCCGGACAATAGCGGCTGTAAAAGTAAATTGAATCAAGAGTGGCAAAACCCAACGTTTGTCATTTCCCCGGATTGGCACCCCGACCGCAAAGCCGCCGTAACAGCCGAGCGAACTCCAGCATCAATTCACTTTAAGTTTTAGTAACGATTTTCCGATAGGCCAGATAAAGCAGATCGCCATTTCTGAACCTTCAGCCGAGGGAGCCCGATTGTCATGTTGAGAAAAGCCTTGAAGTCCGGACTGGTTCTTGCCTGTGCCTTACTCATTCCATGCCTCTCATTTGCCGATCAGATCAAAATCGGGGTCCTGGCAAGCCGTGGGGCGGGTCAGGCGCAACAGGAATGGAAAGCCACGGCCAACCATCTGTCGATAAAATTGGGAAAACCCTTTGTGGTCGTTCCGTTGGGTTACGACCAGTTCGAGCAGTGGGTCAAGGAAGGGAAAGTCGATTTCATATACGCCAATTCCGCTCAATACGCAGAGTTTAACAAGCTCTACGGCGTCCAGGCCATCGCAACCGTCATCAACCAGTACAAGAACCAACAGATGGATCAAATGGCAGGCACCATTGTCGTCAAGCGGGATAGCCCCGTCAAAACAGTTCAGGATTTCAAGGGAAAGGATTTTGCGATTGCTTCGAAGTCCGCCTATGGAGGCTGGCTGATGACCGAACGGCTGTTCCTGGAGTCAGGCGTAAACCCGACCAAGGATCTGAAGTCTTTGCGGGAAGTGGAGACGCATGACAACGTGATCTGGGCTGTTTTGAACGGAGCTATTGACGGCGGTTCAGTCCGGTCGGGCAATTTGGAGAAAATGGCGGGCGAAGGCAAGATTAAGATGGAGGACTTGAGAGTCATCAACCAGGTGAACGATGGTTTCCCTCTCGTTCATTCCACTCCGCTTTATCCTGAATACCCCATGGCAGCCGGCGCGCATGTTCCTGCATCCCTGAGGAATGATGTGGCCCAGGCACTTCTCGGCATAACCGCTTCGGACCAGGCTGCCGCCAATGCAAAAATCGCCGGCTGGAAAAAACCTTTGGATTACACCCCCGTGGTTGAACTCCTCACTTTCATTAAATATGGGGCTTTTGCGAAATAGTTCAAGACTCACGGAACGGCAGGCCAAATCCGGCGAAACCCATGTTCGGGGCGGGACCAAATCCCGCCCACAGGGTCTTCCTGAAGGCCCCCGCACCTTAAAATCCTTTCATTTTCCAACCCCAACATGCCGGAAATCCTGACTTCTCCTCTTTAGAAATCCAATCATTGTGCCGATATCCAAACAGACTGAAGCAGATGCGGCTTGGGCAGTTCAACCATTGCCTTCCGCGAACCGGAACGCTGGTAGAGTCCTGACGATCAGGGGGCCGTCAGGGGTGGGGAATCCATTCATGCGACACCGGGATGCAGGCCGCGGACTCCTCTGCTGACTCGCTACGGGACGGGACGCCAGATTACGCACAAAGACCGTTACGCGTACAGTCATGCGAAGGACGGCGCATCAGGTGATGATTTCCGCCCGCGCCGTTTGGGGCGGTGTGGGAACGAACGCAGGCAAAGAAGTCGGGGCTCGGATAAGGTCATTTTGGATTCGGGGGGAACCAGCTATGTTGTCGGTGTGGAGCGGGACTGAGAATCTGCCGGGGATCGGCCAGATAATTGGGGCGTTTCACGAATTGATAAGCAACGGGCTCTTGATCCGCTATGCCGTGGCAAGCCTCTTCCGCGTCACTGTCGGGTTTTACCTTGCGGTCCTCACGGCCGTGCCCCTGGGCCTCTTCCTGGGCCGGCAGGTGCTCATCCACAAATGGGCGAATCCCGTCATTCAATTCCTTCGACCGATTTCTCCTCTCGCGTGGATCCCCTTCGCCATGCTCTGGTTTGGGATCGGGGATAAGCCCGCCCTCTTCATCATCTATATCGCGAGTTTCTTTCCGATGCTCATCTCCACCGTCAAGGCTGCCGCCTCGATCCACGCGATGTACTTTCAGGTGGCTGCAAACCTGCAGCTCAATCTTTGGGAATCGGTTTACTACATCATCCTGCCGGCGTGCTTTCCGAGTATCGTTCTGGCGCTGCGGGTGACCCTGGGAATTTCCTGGATGGTCGTGGTGGCGGCCGAGATGATCGCCGTAAAGAGCGGGTTGGGCTATCTCGTCATCGATGCCCGGAACGCGCTCCGGCTGGACTACGTTGTTGTGGCGATGATCACGATCGGAGCCATTGGTCTTACGCTGGACGCCTTCATGACAAAGTTGGAACGCATGGAGGCCGTGAGGTGGAGATTTGAAACAAAGTAAGATCAGACTCGACGGCGTAACGGTCGAGTACCGGAACAACAAGCGCCGATGGCCGCTGGGATTCGGAAATTCCAACTCGGATAACGGCAATTCTCATCGGAAGATCGTTTTGGACGATATCAGTCTGCAAATCGAAGCCGGTGAATTCGTAAGCATTCTCGGTCACTCCGGGTGCGGGAAGTCCACGCTGCTGAAGATCATCGCGGGGTTCCTGAAGCCCGACAAGGGAAGCGTCTGGATCGACGGTGAAGAGGTTGCCGGACCGAGGCCCGACCATGTTTTCGTCTTTCAGGAGGGTGCGCTGTTTCCATGGCTCACCATCGGCGAGAACGTTGCAATGGCGTTGCGGTCGATAAAGGATCATGAAGAGCGTCATACGAAGGCCCAGGAATACCTGACCCTGGTCGCCCTCGAGGGCGTGGAGCAAGACTACCCCCACATGCTTTCCGGGGGCATGCGCCAGCGGGCGGAGATTGCCCGGGCGCTCGCCGCCAGACCCGACATCCTCCTCATGGATGAACCTTTTTCCGGCCTGGACCACCTGACCCGCCTGCACCTCAGAGAGGAGATGCTCTACCTCCACATCATGCTCAGGAGTACGACGATTCTGTTTGTCACACACGACATCGACGAAGCCCTGCAGTTGAGCAACAAACTGATCATCCTCAGTGAGCCGCCGGCACGTGTCAAATGTTGTCGATCGATCAGGGTCCCTCACCCCCGCAACCTGGCCTCTCGGGACCTTGGTGACTTGCGTTCAACCATATACCACCATCTCGGAGTGCACACAGCGATATGATTCAGCGCTTCTTTGGGAAACCGGGAGCGTCGGTGCGCATCGGCGCGGTCGCCCTTGCATGGATCATCCTGATCAGCGTTCTGCACGCGTCGCTCAACGGGGAACCGCAGCATCCGAAGAAACTTCTCATGGGTTACATGCCCGTGATCGCCAATCTGGCTGCGCCGCTGGTGGATTATGCGACCAGGGATGCGGACGTCCGTTTCGATGCTCTCAAGTTCGGTTCCTTTGCCGAGATGGCTGAAGCTTTTCGATCGAATCATATCCAGGCGGCCTTTATCATAGCTCCCCTGGCCCTGGTCCTCCACCAGCAGGGCGTGCCGCTCAAGATCGTCTATATCGGAAACAGACACGAAAGCACTTTCGTGAAACGAAAAGGCCTCAATTGCCGGACACCGATGGACATGGCGGGGAAGACCGTAGCCGTACCGATACGATTTTCAGGGCATCTGCTCGCCATAAAGCGATGCCTCAGAGAACACGGCGCCGATCCCGACTCGATCAACATCGTGGAAATCCCCCCGCCTGACATGGCTGCCGCGCTGGCATCGGGCGGAATCGAAGGGTATTTCGTCGGAGAACCCTTCGCCGGCAAGGCCATTGAGAGCGGGATCGCCGAGAGGATGCTCGACGTGGAATCCATCTGGCCGCACTTCATCTGCAATCTCATGATCGTACGGGCTGAGACCGTCCAGTCACATCCGGATTGGGTCCAGGCCCTTGTGAGCGCGGCGGTGAGATCCGGATTCTGGGCCCGGGATCACATCGACGAAGCGATCGAGATTGCGATGAGGTACTGGAACCAGGACCCGAAGGTTGTCCGTTACGCCTTCACGCAGCCTCCCGATCGAATTCGATTCGACCTTTACATGCCCCTCCGGGAAGAACTGGAACTCATCGCAAGTGAAATGGATCTGGCCGGGTTGACTTCCACCCGGATCGATGTCGAGGGAATAATAGACGACCGGTTTGCACGCGCCGTTGTCCTCAAAAAGGCCGCCGCGCTCAAGGAGGCACTGCTGGATTGATGTTCCCCGACAATACACCGGGAAGCCTCCTCGTCGCCCTGAACCTCAGTTGCAGCATGCGAGCGATTCGCTGCACCGAACATGCATAGCAGACAGGCCGGGAAAACATGAACGTTCTGTTACTGGACCATCAGAAAGAATTCACCGAAAGACTTCGAGAACTCCCGCAAGTCATCAAGGGAGCAGCGCTGATCGACGCGGAGGCGGCACGATTATCCCCTTCCGATTCCGCAAACATCGACATCATTATCAGCGGCAGCTCAGCCGACAGGGCAGCCGCGCTGGACTCATTGCTGGCCTGGCGATGCCATCCTCACACTTACCTCGTTCCAAGCTGGATTGCCGGCGATCCCGCGTTTTTCCAGCGGACATGCCTCTGGCCCCGCCTGACGGTCGATCGCTTCGATGAGCGTCTCGATCTGGACACTTTCCGGGAGTGGCTCGATGTGGTCTCGGAATGGCAGCAAAACCGTATGCAGCTTCCAAAGACCAACCAACTGACCGCTCACAGCCAGGTCGAACTTTCCACCTCCCTGGCATTACGAAAGGCCACGGGCAAGCTGACGGTATTTGACGAAGAAGGAGATGAGGGAGTTTTCCTTTTTCAGAACGGATGCATGAAGGACGCTGCCTTGAGGCACCTGCGACACGCGGAGGCGTTTTATGATTTCCTGTCATGGAGGAAAGGCAGCTATCAATGGGAATACATGGACTCCGTTCCGATATCGGAGGAAAGCCACTCCCTGGAATCCCTGCTCGGTGAAGGGCTGAATCTTTTCAGGGAAGCGAACCTTATCTTCCACTTTGTCGGCGGCCTCGAACATCCGCTGCTGAAGACCGAATCCGAATCTGCTCTTGATGATGGGGCGGTGTCCTTTTTCGAGGGCCAGAAAGAACTCTACGGCATCATAGACAACAGGGCATCCCTGCAGGAAGTCATCGATGCCTCTCCCCTGTCCCGGCTTCGATCCATGAGCTGTCTTTCCAAGTGGTTTTCCCTGGGAGACATTGCGGCCCCGGGAGGCGGGAAGGCGGCTCCCAGGTATCGCCTGCTGATCGTCGACGATTCTCAGCTCATGTGCAAGGCGCTGCAGCGCGTATTTTCAAAGGACCTGCGTTTTGAAGTCATCGGAACCGCTCACGACGGGCTGGAAGCACTGCCCCTCATCGAGGAACTGAAACCGGACGTAGTCACTCTGGATATGCAAATGCCAAGGATGGACGGACTGACCACCCTGAAACACATAATGATCCGGCATCCCAAACCCGTGGTTGTGGTTAGCGCATTCACCAGAGCAACCTCGCGGCTGACATACGAGTCCTTCAAGTATGGGGCGATCGATGTGCTGACCAAACCGTCCCACAGAAATGTTCAGCTCATGGATGCCGAAGATGAGGAGATCCGGAATCGTGTGGCTCAAGCCTCATGCGTCCGTATTGAGGCGGCCCAGTATATCCGCAGGACCGGCCGGATGCGATCCATGGAAGAGATCGGTCCGGCCGCCCCACCGGACTTTCCCGGATCGGCCCCTGCGATCGGGGGGCTTGCAGTCGTAATCTGCGGCGCCGGCGGGTTTTCTTCATTGCTGAAGCTCTTCTTTTGCCTCAGCGGCGCCGACCATCTGCCCCCGATAATGACGAGCGTTGCCTTGCCGAAGAAGGCGGTCGAGGCGCTCGTCCCCAACATCGAGAAAGACTGTTCCATGAAAATGCAGGAACTGCACCCTCCCGGCCGCTGTCTGAAACCGAATGTCTTTTATTTGTATTCAGCGGAGCAGTGCTTTCACATCGAAAGAGAGAACGGCCTCGCCATGGCCGTTGCCGAGACGGAATGCCCCCCTGGCCGGAACATGCTCGATCGTCTGCTGTTCGGTCTCGGCGATTCTTTCGGGAATCGGGCTCTGGCTATCCTCATTTCGGGAGCCGGAAGCGATGGGTTGGAGGGCATGGGCTATGTACAGAAGAAAGGTGGAAGAACCTGGGTGCTGTCCCCGGATGCATGTCTGAGACCTGACCTGCCCCGCAGGATTCTTCAACAGGGGTTTGCCGCCGAGGTGAAAACGATGTCTGAACTGGCTTCTTTGCTGGAGACCTCCGGGTGAGGCCTTCGGGTGAGTTAAGAATGCTGCCTCCCGCCGCTTTCAAGGGGAAAAGGGAGAAAGGAACTTCAGACAATCCGGAATAGAAGCACTCCGGCATTGGAATGTCTAAAAATGGAGGACAATTATGAGATTACCTTCCCTTCTCTCACGAGTTCCCCACGCTCAGGAAGAAGTGATTCAGACCAAACAACTGGTCAGTTTCAGGATCGGGGAGGAAGAATTCGGGGTGGATATTCTGATGGTCCAGGAAATCATTCGCCTGCCGAATATTACCCCGATACCCAACTCGCCCGAATCCATCCTCGGCATGATCAATCTGCGGGGCAAGATCATTCCCATTATCGATCTCAGGCAGCGGTTGAGGATTCGCGGGGCGAAGCCAAGCGAGAACGACCGGAGCACGCGCATTCTCATCGTCGAACTCGGCGGCCATGTCACCGGTTTCATCGTGGATTCGGTTTCCGAAGTGATGAAAGTCGAGATGAGCGACATTGAACCCACTCCCCACCTGGTCACTTCAAGCATTGATGCCGCCTACATTCAGGGAGTCATCAAGCTGCCGAACCGGCTGATCGTTCTCCTCGATTTCCGCCAGATCCTCAAACCCCGGGAAGAGAACGAACTCATCGCCATAGACAGGCGAGTCCAGGCCGGCGAACTGCTTTCACCGGTTTCAGAACAGGATGCCATGTAGCGTTTTGACGATAAAAACTGAGACGACACCGAAAAAGGGAGGTTGCAAGCCATGATAGGGAGAAATGTCATTGGGCGGTCCTTGAGAAATAAGCTGTTGCTGGTAATGTGGCTCATTACTCTCATCCCACTCGCCATTCTTAACGCGATCAACTACCAGAGCGTATCACAACAGGCTGCGGATGACATGGACAGGCGTCTGACCGGTAACTCCAGACGTGTCGCGTCGTCGCTCGACATGATGATGAACGACCGCGTTACGCAAACCGCATCGTGGGCGACTTTCGACATCGTTCGCACCGCGGTCGAAATCGGCGGCGGGCAGGCCGGGGCCAATCAGCTTTTTGATTCCCTCATCAAAACCGTCGGGAACTTCGACATAGTGAGCCTCATGGACAAGTCCGGGAGGTGCATTGCATCGAGCAATTCCCAGGCCGTCGGGCTGAACTTTACCGAACAGAAGTGGTTCAAGGAAGCACTTGCGGGGAAAGAAAACGTCGCAGATCCGGGCGTCGATGCGACGCTCAAGGAATTGATGCCGGCAACCGAGGGCTGGACCACGGTCATTTCGGAACCTGTCATCATCAACAACGAGGTGCGCGGTGTCCTGGCCTCTTATGTCAAATGGGATGCCGTCAATGGAGTCATCCAGGCGCTGCCGGTGGCCACCACGGGGTACACCTTCATGACTGAAGCCACCGACGGCACGATCATCGCTCACGGAAGCAATAGGGAACTCATGGGACTCAGATTGACCGATCCCAAGATCAACGTTCCCATGGTCGCCCAGGCATACGCTGCCAAACCCAGCGGTTCGATCACGTATGAGTTCCTGAACCCCATCACCAAAGCGAACCTTCATCGTGCGGTGGGCTTTGCGCGCCTCGAGGGGTACGGAAGGTTTAAGAAGGCATGGGTCGTGGTTTCCGGTGCCGAATACGACGAAATGTTTGAACCTGTCACGAGGCAACGGAACAGGACCCTGGCCATTTCCGCCTTGTTCTTCATCGTTATCGGCGTGGCCGGTTACTGGATAAGCCGTAAGATTACGCGCCCGATTCTGCTGGCAGCCGACACGATGGGGGCGATCACCGAGGACCTGGACTTCACTCGAAGCGTTGAGATAGAGGGACAAGACGAAATCGCGAGGATGGGAATCGCATTCAATGCCATGGTCGCAAAGCTGCGCGAAACCTTCGGCACCATCGTGCAGGGCAACCGGCAGGTATCATCGGCGGTCGAGCGCGTGAAGGAGATCTCGGGCAGGATTGTGGTCAACGCCACCGAGCAATCCCACAGAGCCCAGGACGTGCTCAAACGGATCGAGGTCATGGGGCAGACGGCCGGCGACGTCCAGCAGAACGCCAGGGAAAGTCAGCAGTCTTACGGCGACACGGCCGTCTCCATCACACAACTGACCACGAGTATTCAGGAAATTGCACGGATGGCCCAGTCCCAATCAACCATGGTCGAGGAAGCAAGGGATATCGTCACCATGATGGGTGAAACCGCCCAGCAGGTCGCCGCCCGTGCTTTGCAGCAGCAGGAGGCCGCCGAGCAGACCGCAGTTGCCGCTCACCAGATGTCTCGATCCATTGGAGACGTTGCGAGCAAGGCTTCCCAGGCGGACAAGCAGTCCGAGGTCTCCTACCAGGCGGCTGTCGAAGGCCGCAAAGCGGTTGAGCAGGTGGCACAGGGTATGCTCAGCATCGCGGAAAGCTCCGAACAAATCACCGAAATCATCGAGGTTATTTCGGACATTGCCGACCAGACCAACCTGCTCGCCCTGAACGCGGCAATCGAAGCGGCCCGTGCCGGTGAACATGGAAGAGGCTTTGCGGTTGTCGCTGAAGAAGTCCGAAAGCTGGCCGAGAGAACCGCCGAGTCGACCAAGGAGATTTCCGGGCTCATCAAGAACAGTGGTGAGCGCGTGAAGGAAGGAGCGGATCTCGCAGGTTCGAGTCAGAAAGCCCTCGCCAACATCGTTGACGCGGTCGCACAAACCACGACACTCATTAAAGACATCGATGCCGCTACCTCGGAGCAGCAGAAAGGCATCCAGCAGGTCACCGCCGCCATGGAGCGCCTGACGGCACTGGCCAATGAGATCACCGGCCTCACTTCGGAACAGGGCAAGAGACGTGAGCGCGCGGGAAACATCATGAACGACGTTTTTCAGTTGTCCCATCAAGTCTCCGGATCGACTCAGGATCAGGTCCGCAGCGCAGACCAGGTGATGAAGGACGTTATGGATGCCAACAAACGCGCTGAGAATATCACCAATATGACCACCCAACAGAAGGAACGCAGCCAGGCGCTCCAGCAGATTCTTGAGGATATGAGCAACACGGCCGTGACGAACGCGTCAGGCGCCAAAAACTCTCAGCAATTTTCCGAGAAACTTTCAGATGTTATGGAAGAATTCACCACTCTGATCGCGCAGTTCAGAATCGAACACGACGGACAGGATGGAAACGGTCGCCCGACGGCGACACCCCGGCCCGCCTCGAAGAATGAGGCGCCCAAACAGGAACCGGGGCAGGCAACCGCTTGATGAGAAAGTCCCAAGCGGTTGAATGTTGTACGGGATCCGGTGTTAGGACAGCCCGGGGAAAACTCCAATAGCGTTGAATCGGGAATTCTCGTTGTCGCTCTTGTCATTTCGACCCCGCAGCAGGCGGGGGAGAAACCTGTTGGTTTCGGAGATTGCAATAGACTCCTCCACGCTGAAATGTGGCCGGAATGACAGAGTGCTCGGGAGTCCCCTCAAGTCGAGCGGCATTGGGCCCCCCCCCCCGGATAGCCGGAATGTCGTGGACAAGGTCATCATGCAGTGAGAATTACAACGATGGTTAAACGCGTTCTGGTTGTGGATGATTCAAACCTGATGCGGCATTGCATCGTGCAGTGTCTCGCGGATGCAGGGCATCAGGTTGTGGGAAAAGCAAAGGATGGCGATGAAGCCGTCGCCTGTTACAAGGACCTGCACCCGGATGTTGTCACCATGGACATCACGATGCGGGGGAAAGACGGAATCACTGCCGCCAGGGAAATCCTGGCGATGGACCCTCAAGCCACTATCATCTTCTACACCCTGCTGGATATTCCCGACCTGGAGTCGCACCTCGGGGAAATCACAGTGAAAAAGGTGATCAGGAAAGGAGATGAAGGTGAGCTTCTGCGAACCCTTGCAGAGACGGCATGAAGGACTTTTTCCGTCGCGCTGCGGCCTTTGGCCTCGCGGCGGGAGAGTCCAGCGGACAAATGTAGGCCACTAACGGTTGGTCGATTGGGTTGATGGCGCGCGATGCCGCGGGAGCGGATTTGCATAAGCCATGAACCACAGATCGGCCGGAAGATGAGGATCATATGGCATCCGAAGACTTCCTTCAGGAATACGCGGAAGAGGTCAAAGAGCACCTTCAGGAATTGGAGCACTCCCTCCTGGCGCTGGAAAGAGAAGGCGCCGGCAGGGAAGAAATCCAGCAGATATTCCGGGCAGCCCACAGCATCAAGGGCGCTTCCGCCTACATGGGCTTTGAAGGATTGGCCGGCTTGACCCATGAACTGGAAAGCCTGGTCAGTACAATTCAAAAGGAGTCGAGGGCTATCCCTCTTGAAGGAATCAATGTCATGCTCGCCTGCGTGGATTTCATTTCCAACGCCCTGAAGCACCTTCAGGAAACAGGGATGGAACCCGCTTTGCCGGATTCGCTCGTTGAAAACCTGCACAGCATTTTCTCTCCGAAGACGGAAGACTGTGCGGAGGTTGAACAGCCCGGGCCGGCGGCGACGGCGGCGCAATTCACCGAGGACGAATCTGCATCTGAAATCTCTGCAGAGCATTCGCCAACGCAAGATGAACCGATCCAGCCGCGGGCTGGAGACGAAGAGCCGGCGGGCGCGGGGTCCGAAACGGAGAGAATATGGGAAGAAGACCAGGAACTCTACAAGATCTTTCTCAAAGCCTTCTCCGAGGGACTCTCTGAATTTCAATTCACCATTGAATCCTCGCGGGAGAATGAGCTTGCCGAAATCGATCTCGAGGTCCTCAGGGGGGTTTTGCGGCGTCTTGTCGCTTCATCGCAGTACATGGACTACGAACGCCTCGTTGATATGCTTGAAGAGTGGGAAAAAGAAATCGCAAGGGTGTGTGACGGCGGCGGCGAGGTGGTCGGCAGGAAAATGCTGAAGGATCAGTACGATTCCTTCAGGCAGAGATTTCAGGAATTGCTGCCCGGATTGGAGCAGTCTCTTGGAGCCTCTCCAAGAGAACCCGAAGAAGTTGAAAGCGCCCCCCCGATCGAAGAAGACGAGGAACTCTTCGGTATATTCTCGAGTTCATTTCGGGAGACTTTTGCGGAGTTGGTCAAGATAGCCTCGGGCCCACCGGAAACGCTATTGTCC
The DNA here is from genome assembly GCA_963666995.1 of uncultured Syntrophobacter sp. GTDB lineage: Bacteria > Desulfobacterota > Syntrophobacteria > Syntrophobacterales > Syntrophobacteraceae > Syntrophobacter. Next base: position 348,757 of record OY762941.1, read on the forward strand.
GAGAATGACTATCTGACCTCCCGAAACCTCCTGAAACGCATGATTCAGTCCTCTCAGTACATGGACTACCAGGAAGTGGCAAACTCCCTCACGGAATGGGATGAATCTCTGGTCGGCTCGTGGAATGAGGCCCGGACGCATGGCCGATTCTTCGCCGACCAGGTGAATGACTACGGCAGACGCCTGCACCGGATGGTCCCCGGGCTCGATCTCTCGCTTCCCCCCTCGCGCCCGGAATTGCCGCCGGTTTCGGAGCCGGGCATTCAGGAAGAAGACGGCGAACTCTTTTCGATCTTCCTGGAATCGTTCCGGGAGCTTTTCGCGGAGCTGACCGGCCTTGCTCCTTCCTCATCCGAAGAGCCGTTCTCGGCAGAGGATTACGAACGCGGCCTCGGGATCCTCCAGCGTTTGAAATCTTCATCGCAATACATGGACTATGAAGAAATCGTGGACATTCTGAATGAGCTGGAAATGAGGCTCAGGAACGAATTTCTCTCGGGCATGGCGGATACATCCACCGTGTCGGAGTTGGTGTGGAATTATGGGAACATGCTGCAAAAGGTCCTGCCGGGATTGAAGGTGGCGCAGGAAGAAACGGAAGCGGCTGAGGAACCCGAAGACGAGGGAATAGGTCCCGGCGTGGAAGCGGGGTTTGACCAGATCGACCTGCTCATCACGCCGGATGAAGTGATGCCCGAAAACATCTCTCCCGGAGATCTCGGCCTCGGGACGACACTGCCCGAAACAACGCACCGGGACCTTCCCCAAAAGAGGGACCCCGGTACAAAAACCGACGGAGCGCAGGTTCCCGAGCCGTCGAAAAAACAGTCTTCAAAACGGGACCGTATCGTGGCAGTCGCCGAAGAAATCGCCCCTTCCTCCACGCTCAGGGTCGATGCTCAAAAAGTGGACCAACTGCTGAACCAGGTGGGAGAGCTCGTCGTGACAAGGTCTGAATTCATCCAGACCTCACTCTCGTTCAGAGACATGATCCGGGAGGTATCCGCCCAGGGCAGACTGTCAAAACAGGAACTCCGGAGACTTCGGTCGCTCAGTTTCAGGCTCAATGAATCCACCGTCTCGCTGGGCAGGGTCGCAAACGATCTGCAGGATTCGGTCATGCGGATCAGAATGCTTCCCATCTCGTTTCTTTTTCAGAGGTTTCCCAGGGTGGTTCGCGACCAGTCCCTGAAACTCGGCAAAAAAGTCGAACTGCTCCTCGAAGGCGGAGAGACCGAGATCGACAAACGCGTCCTGGAACAAATGAACGACCCTATCGTGCAGTTCCTCAGAAACGCGATCGTCCACGGTATAGAGCATCCACAGGAGCGCACCCGGGGCACAAAGCCCGAAACCGGTACGATCCGCCTTGCCGCATACCATCAGGGAGATTATGTGGCGCTGCAAATCGAGGACGACGGCCGCGGCATCGACACTCAGAAGCTCAGGGCAATACTCCAGGAACGAAAGGAACTCAGTTCCCATGAACTGGATCGCCTCAGCGACCAGGAACTCATGTATGCGATATTCCTTCCCGGGGTGTCCACTCATGACGGAGTGGACGGCACGGCGGGAAGAGGAGTGGGGTTGGATGTCGTTAAGGAAAACGTCGAGCGGATGAATGGCGCGATCGAGGTGGAATCCTACCCGGGACTCGGCACCCGATTCACCATCAGAATCCCCCTGACGGTAGCCATCATCAGGGCCCTGTTGGTGAAAGGCGGCCCCCAGGTCTTCACGATACCCCTGAGTTCGGTGTCCGAGATTCTCCGTTACAACGAGAACAGCACCCACACCATCGAGGGTTTTGAGGTGGCTTCGCTGCGAGGGAAGACCATCCCGCTCGTTCATATCGGCAAGCTGTTGAACGCTCCCTCCAACGGGACCGAAAACCAACACAAGTCCATCGTCATTGTGAGCACCAGTTTCAGAGAGGTCGGCCTGGTTGTGGATGGGCTTTTGGGAGAACGGGAAGTCGTCATCAAACCTCTTGAGGACGCATTCAGCAAATTCGAAGGGTTTTCCGGGGCAACCATTCTCGGCGATGGTACGGTATCGTTGATACTGGATGTGTCGGCCCTCCTCAGGATGATGAAGGACACCAATGACCCCGGCCCGATACAAGGACGGCAGGTGCTGTAGGAAAGCGGATGGGAGGCTGATCTACTGTGCGGCAAGGCAGGTTCCTCCTCCACCCGTGGTGGGGTCGAAATGACGAAAGCAGCGGCGATGATTCCTGAATCAATGCCGTTGCCTGCAAGGGGACTCCCCTTTATGCCAGGAGTATGAATGGCCGGCGAGGAACAAAGAATGACGCCTGAAGGTTCTCAGCAGGCTCAAGCAGCATACCAGGGATTTACCGGCACCGTCAGCATGGAGCTGACCGACCTTATTCAGATGCTGTGCCTTTCCCGCTCCGATCTGATCATCCGTGTCAGGTCATCTTCCGGGACGGGCATCATATACGTCAAAGAAGGCCAGATCCACCATGCGCAAACGGAGGCCCTCCAGGGGGAATCCGCCTTTTTCGAAATCATCGGCTGGCGGGACGGCCATTTCGAGATGATTCCTTTCAGGGATTCGGGAGTGCAGTCCGTGAAGAAAGCGTGGGAACATCTGCTTATTGAAGCGATGCGCCTGCGCGATGAGGGGCCGGCCCGCTCCGCCCTTCCCATGGAACCGGCCGCGGACATGGAGGGATCGGGAGATGCGGAGTCGGGCGACCTCGAAGACCGGATCGACCAGGTGTTTGACGAACTCGAACAAATCGCCCAGGCAATAATGGAAGACCGGCAGGCCGAAAACGGACTCCCGTCTGAAGCTTCCGGAACCGTCAAAGTGCTGGTGGTGGACGATTCCCCGTTCTTTTCAAAACAAGTCAAAAAGTTGATGGAAAAAGACCCGTGCATCGAGGTAATCGCTACGGCAAAAAACGGGCAGGAGTGCCTGGAATTTTTGTCGACCGGGCCGGCGGTGGACCTCATCACGCTGGACATACACATGCCGGTCATGCCGGGAGACACGGCGCTTAAGCACATCATGATCCGCCATCCCATACCCGTGCTCATTCTCAGTTCCTTTCAGGCCGGCTCTCTCGACAAGATCTTTGAATTTCTGCGGCTCGGGGCCGTGGATTTTGCTTCCAAACCGGAGGCGCGGGATGACATCGAGGCTTATGGAAATCATCTGCGGGACATGGTGAAACGGTCCGCCGGGGCACAAGTTTCCCACTTCAAACGGAAGAGGAAGAGCGTGGGGGCACCACGGCAACCGGATCCGGCTCCGGCGTTTTCCAGGAGAAGGATTATGGTCATTCTCGGGGCGGAGGGAGCTTACATGGATTGGTTTCGTCTCCCGCTCTCAAAACTTGCCCGCAGCAGCCTGGTCATAGGGCTTCAGAAAATCCCCGAGGCCTTCCTCTCAGGGTTTTGCAGGCTGCTCGAGGAGGAAACCGGAGTGGACACTGTGCCGATCACAGACTCCGGCAACCTCCTCAGCGGACGGGTGAACCTCGGAAATGCCGGCAATCCGGCTGAACTGAAGGTTGATGTCCCATCCCTTTCGCTGGCGGTCGAATATGCAGCCTCCCCGACCGTTTCCTGGAATGACGGAGTTCATCATTGGCTCGACCGGCTTTCTTCACAGGCCGGATCGAGCATGAGCGTGTATTTCCTTTCGTCGGCTGAGGTCCTGCCGGACGATCTGATCGAGGCGCTCCTGGCAAACCACAACCGGCTGATCATGTCCCCCAGGGACACGGTCATTTGCACTCAACTTGTCGATAAGATCGAAAGCCTCTCGAAAGACTACCCGGAACAAATTCTCTGGGGCACCCCGGACAATCTAATGGAGGTCTGGTAGAAGATGAACTTGGATTCCGAGCACACACGCACCTCGCCGGTCAGAACGCTCATCGTGGATGATGCTCCGCTGATGCGCAGGATCATCCAGGAAATTTTGAGCGCAAACGGAGGGGACATTCAGGTTGTCGGCACGGCGGTCCACGGGCAGGACTGTCTTGACAAAATCCCCCGGTTGAGGCCGGAGGTTGTGACCCTCGATATCGACATGCCGGTCATGAACGGTATTACGGCAATCAAGAATATCATGGTCCGGTACCAGATTCCGATCGTCATCATCAGTTCATTGGTACAGGATGGGTATTTTGCCTTTGAAGCCCTTCGGCTCGGGGTCATGGATTTTCTGCCCAAGCCGTCAAAGGTGGCCAGTTCCGACTGGGCCAGCGAAGAGGACCTGGTTCGCATGCGGGTCAGAGCCGCATCCGGCATGCAGGTGCACCGTATGCGCCGGGTGCGAAGACACAGGAAGGTCGGCGGGCTTCACGACTCACCCGAAGTGCCCCCTTCCGCGGTCGTGGTCATGGGCACGACACTCGCCGGTCCGAATACGATAATGCACATCGTGACCCAGCTCGGCCCCGAATTCCCCGGTGCTATCATTGCACTGCAGGAGATCCATCCGAGGATACTGGTCCCCTTTTGTTCCTATTTCAATGAAATAAGCCCTCTCGAAGTGGTTCCGGTCACCGATTCGAACCCCCTGTGTGCGGGCAGGGTCTACATCGGGTCCACGTTCAGGGGGCTTCGCATCGGCGCATCAATAGAGAGTTCCGACGAGATCATGGTCTACGTACCCCAGCTCCCCGATTCCCCCATCGATCAGTTGTTCGAAAGCGCCGCTTCGCGATTCAAACAGAATGCCTGCGGAGTGCTCCTCACCGGGGTCGGAGTCGATGGGGCGGAGGGAATGAGGGCGATCAAGGACTCGGGAGGACTGACGATAGCCCAGGACCAGGACTGCTGCGTCTACCCGAATCTTGTGGAAAATGCCGTGCTGCATAATGTCGTGGATCTTCTGATGTCGAACAAAGGCATCGCGGACCGCCTCGAGGTATGGATAGCGAACAGGCTTTGAGTCCCGTTCGAAGTCGCAAAGCGATTTGAACCGGAACTGCCGGGCGGGTTCCGGATCTTCCACTGAATGGGCTGTTGCCCAAACAAAGTCCAATTGAAAAATGAGCCGTTTGTCCGGAAACGTCACCCCGGCGGTATTGCCGGGGTCCAGTGTCGAAAATTGGAATTACCCAATAACTTCAAGGAGGCTGAATTCCGGCCTCCGCCGGAATGGCGAACCCTGGTTACGCTCGTTCCCACGCTCCTGCGTGGGAATGCAGACACTTTTCCTTTGGGCAGCAGACTCTGAAACGTGGGCCGGGACGGTCATGATGCACGTCGTTTTGACGGGATCGGAAAAAGAGGTGCATTTCAACATTTCGGGACCGACGGCCGGATTCGCGGGAAAGTCATGGAGCGCGGGCAGTCCGGCGACAATGATTGTTTCACGTTAGCCGCGCTTCGACTTTTCACAGATCGTGCAGGCCGGACGGGAGAAATCCCACCGGATAAGGGGTTGCGGAGATGGACTTGGTTCTATCGGGAGACTGTATTGCCAGGCTCGAACAAATCCTGGAGAAGGAACTCCTGAAAAACGGGGTCAAACATGCCTTTGTCGTTGACTCTTCGGGTAACCTGATTACGGAACGGGGTGAGCTGGGCATGGAGGACCTCTTGCCTCTCGCGGCCCTTGCCGCCGCCAACTTCGGGGCGACCGAGAGAATGGCCAACCTCATTGGTGAGCAGGACTTCACTCTCTTGTTTCATAAGGGCAAAACAAGTAACATCCACTTTTGCCGCATGAACCAGGACTTCATTCTGGTTACTTTATTCAGTAATAACGTACCTATAGGGTTAATCCGGCTTGGTTCGAGCAGAGCGACCGAACAGATGGTGCCAATTCTTACTGCTTGAGAGGGAATGCTGTGGCTTTCATCGATATGAAACGAAAGGAAATACAGTCCAAACTCGTTTACTACGGTCCGGGCCGTGGGGGAAAGACTACAAATGTAATCCATCTGTTCAGAACGATGTCAAAGCAGGTCTGCGGGAAGATGGTCACCATCGATACAAAGGGTGACAGGACGCTCTTTTTCGATTTTCTGCCGCTCTCCGTAGGAAAGATCATGGACCTCAACATACGGATTCAGGTCTATACGGTCCCCGGTCAAATACTGTACAACGATACCAGGAAGCTGGTGCTGCGGGGGGTTGACGGCGTGGTGTTCGTGGCCGACTTTCTCAAAATCCAGCAGCAGCAGAATATTGAAAGTCTGAAGAACCTGGCCGAAAATCTGAAGGTCGAGAAGCTCGATATTCATTCTGTGCCGCTGGTGCTCCAGTATAACAAGGTCGATTTGGCGGAAACGAACATTCCGACCCTGAGCCTTGAAGAAATGGAATACGATCTTAACCGGAACCTGGGGGTCCCCCACTTTACGGCCAGCGCACTGAAAGGGATCGGGGTCTACGAGACCCTTCGGGAGATCAGCAAGAGGATGATCAGGAGCGTGACTTACAAGCTCCGAAACGGGCACTTATAATACCGGCTCGCTCTCGAATCGCTACTCAGCGGTTAAGGCCCCCGTTGATCCGGAGCCGGAGTTCCCGGACTGCCGGACCCCTGGCCATACCCAGATCCTGTCGCCCTCGCCATTGCGGCAACGTCCGGCTGTGCCCATCAGTGGACCAGAACCACCTCGATTGTGCTCAACCCTTTCACGTACCGGGAGCCGGTATAGTAGTCCTCGGTGGAGATGAGTTCAAGCTGGCCTTCCTCTCCATCCAGTGATTCTCCATCCTTTTCGATCAGGATCATCACACCGCCTCCTATCGGCGTATTGAAGATCTCCTGCCATGAAAAGACCACCTTAAAGCCATCGCTGGACGAGGCAATGAGGAGCATCTTTTTTGTGTCGTTGTGTTCCTCTTTGATCACATCGGCTCTTCCGATCACATTTTCGAGCAGTACTCCCCTGCAGCTCCGGATACGGCCCTTGGGCGTTCCACTGCCGCATATTATGAGCAGGTCTTTCACTTCTTCCGCGTCCATGCCGCGGAGATCTTTCGTCCCAAGCACAAGGGGTCTCGTGACTCTTCCGGTTATCCGGAGTGCGCTGTTCTCCTCGGCATCATGCCGCTCATCCCGCATTCCATTCCTGTCAGCGTTCATGTTGGCCTCCATATGATTTTCATCATGTTCGAATCACCGGCATATTTCAACATCCGTGGAAGTATGGACTTCGTGGTTTTCTTTCCTTTGGAGCGCCGTGTGACAGAGCGGAATGTCCGGTGCTCACCTTCGCCGGCCTCACTTCGACAGCCTGAACTGAACCGCCAGAACCACCCACGTCGCCACTGCTTTTCCATGATAGCAGCCGGGCTCGAACCGCCATTTACCAACGGCTTCCAGCGCGTTGCGCTCGAAAACCCCACTGGGTTCCGCTCGGACAACGGACGCTTCACCGACGCTCCCATCCGCTTTTACCAGAAACCTCACAACCACACTGCCCCCAACGCCCATTCGGCGTGCTGCCGGGGGAAACTCCGGTTCGACCTTTTCTATGGGGCATGGAGCCTTATCCACCTGTTTGAGTTCGAACCTGTTGGACCCACGTCCCCTTCCTCCAGGCGACTCTCCACCGGAAAGGCCGCTGGGATCATGACCTCCCTTTCCTCCGCTGCCGGCTCCCCCGCCGCCGTCACCGGACGTCTCGCCATCCGGGGTTGCCGATGGAGCCCCGGCAGAATGCACATCGGGGGGAGCCGCCGCTGGAACGGAACAAGCCCCCGCGGGCGGTTCCGGCTTCGATTCCCGCACGGCAACGATCTTCTTCCTCTCTTTCTGTGCCGAGCTTTTCCGCGGAACCGGTGTCGGGACAGGTGTTGCCTCGGGATGGGCGGCATCGCTGAGAGCGGGAGGCAGGTTCATTTCCGGTTTCATTTCCGCTTCGACCTTCAGAGAGCAGGGTTCCATCATTCGCTCGCGCAATGTCGTCTCATCACGCCTGGCGCCTGCGGCGCCCGGCGTCGCAGGGTGCGGACCTCCCGATTTCGATCCCGATCCGTTTTGCGCCCCGCCCGAGCCGGTCCCCGCATCGGCCAAGCCGACGAGGTTGACCGTGATGAAGGAACCCCGGTGCTCCGGAGGCGGTACGACAAGAAGGTGCAAAAGCACAGCCAGGACCAGCACGGCGGCATGGGTTGCCAACGAGAACCCCGTTGCGAGGACGATATCGCCTTTCTGCGCCCTGCGAGGCCATAAGGATGAGAGGTCCTTTTCCGGCTCATCCCCATCTTCGCTCCGGCACATTGGCGGGAGCCGTTCTTCCTCCCCGGCAACGGAGATCGTCTCCGGCGTATCTTCATAGACTCCGATGCTAATCATGGCTTAGCGTACCTGCGAGCCCCCATTGTTCGCGCCTGAAGCATCGTGTACCAGCGAGCGCGGCATACAGGTTCTCAGAGTCCCGTTCACCCTGACCATGCAGACCTCCGTATTGTAGAGCCGGCAGATGGATTCATCGTCCATCACGTCGTTCGGTCTTCCATCGGCGACAACGGAACCCTTTTGCAGCATCACCACACGGTCGGCTATCCACATGGCGTGATCGGGGAAATGAGTGGACTTGATGAATGTGAAGCCGTCTTTTGCAAGGTGGGTTATCTGGTCGAGCAACTTCACCTGGTTCCCGAAATCGAGGCCGTTTGCAGGCTCGTCCATTACCAGAGTATCGGCACCCTGGGCCAGGGCCCTGGCGATAAGGGTCAACTGGCGCTCTCCCCCGCTGATCTCGGTGTAACTCTTGTCTTTCAGATGCAGAATGGAAAGCCTTTCCAGGGCCTGGAGTGCAATGTTCCGGTCTTCCCTTGAATACCTGTAAAAAAAAGGCTTGTGAGGCGTCCTTCCCATCAGGACGACATCCAGAACTTGGTAGGCAAAGGCCATTCTATGCGTCTGGGGAACGTAGGCGATTCTCTTCGCCAGTTCTTTCGGGGCAATCCGGGAGATCGATTTGCCCTCAAAAAGGACGGAGCCACTCCCGGGCCGGTATATGCCGAGGAGCACTTTCAGCAGGGTTGACTTGCCGCTCCCGTTGGGGCCCAGCAAAGACACGATCTCCCCTTTTCGAACCGAAAGCGATACGTTCAACAACACTGGTGAGCGTGAATACCCAAAGGTGATTCCTTCCGCCCGTATCAGCTCCATTGCCCCCATCCTTTCCTAGCATTCTTCAGGATCAAGGCGAAGACGGGAACACCGAGCAACGCGGTGAGGATTCCCAGGGGGGTCTCCACCTGGAAGAGCAGTCTCGACAGGTCATCGACAACGAGAACAAATATGGCGCCGATAACGGCGGTAACCGGAAGGAAGACCCGGTTGTCCGGTCCGACGAGCATCCGGCCCATATGGGGAATCACCAGTCCGACCCAGCCCAACATCCCGCACACGGCGACAGTCAGGCTGCTGATAACGGTCGAAGTGATGATGAACGTCATGCGCAGGGCCGTCGTATTGACCCCCATTGACCGGGCCTCCTCTTCTCCCATGGTCAGCACGTTGAGGTAAGGTGAAAGGAGGAGGAGTAGGAAAACTCCCAGGAGGATGGGGAAGGACAGGACGAGAATGGTCTTTGAGTCCGCCAGGGCGAATCCTCCCATGAACCAGTACGTGATGATCGGAAGCTGATTGTAGGGGTCCGCCAGATACTTCATCAGGAAAAAAAGCGAATTGAAAAGCTCGGTGCTGATGATGCCGCCCAGGACCAGCAGAAGCACTCTGTCCCCGCGATACAGCCTGGCAAGGCCTACCGCGACCAGTACCGCCACGACGCCGAAGATGGATGAGAGCGCCTGAACCACAACCCAGCTCAACGAGAGCACCGTACCCAAGGCCGCTCCGAAGGATGCTCCGGCAAGAATGCCGAGCAACCTGGGGGAGACGAGGGGGTTGATGAAAACGGACTGGAGTACGGCGCCGGAGACGGCAAGGGCGGTCCCCACAAGCATGGCGCCGATGATGCGCGGCATCCTGATGTGGACGAGAACCGTCTTCAACGTCTCGAAGCCCTGCGTATCCGGGTCGCTCGTCCCCAACAATGTATGACCCAGAAAGCGGGCAATCTCCCCCGGACCGACGGGGTACCGCCCGAGCGCAAGGGAGGTGAGCACGGTCAGAAAGAGCAACCCAAGAAGCGACGGAAGCAGAATGCGGCGGTCCATCATTGATGCAGCACCTCCCGCAGGGCCTTGTCATCCAACTCGACCCCCAGGAAGAGGCTGTAGAATTCCCTGGCCTCCCTTGCGAGGTCCAGGGGATAAAGGTCCGGGTAGAGAAGGTTCGTCAGCCACTTGATCCCGAGAAGACGCATGAAGCAAGGGGGCCGGTCGAACCAGTTGAAGGGCGCCCTTGGAATCAAATGGACCCGCCTGTTTTTTACCGCACGGATGGACTGCCACCTGGGATCGGAGTAGACATGATCGACATACTCCTTCTCCTGGGCCAGGATGATCTCCGGGTCGGCAAGCATGATCTGTTCGATGGAAATTCGTTCCATGCCGAAGTCGTCTTTGGGAGTACACCGGTAGATGTTTCTTCCCCCGGCAAGGTTGATCAGCTCCGTGTGCGGCGAATTGTCACATTCGGTGCTGAGTCCGTCCGGAGCTTCGGCGTAGTAGACGGAAACCTTTTTTTCTTCGGGAATTGCCGCCACTACCGGCCCAATACCGTCCAGAGCGCATATCGCATAATCGCTCAACTTCCGGGCCCGTTCCTCCATGCCCACGAGATGTCCCATGAAGAGAAAGGCCTCCGGGTAATCGCTCAGATGGTCTATTCTCACGTAAGCCAGGGGCAAACCAAGCTGCTCCGCAACCTGCTCGATCTTTTCATTGGCAGCCGACCCCTTCCACATCCAGACGACCATAACGTCGGGCTTGACCTTCAGAAGGGTCTCCTGATTCGGAGTTCGGCCCTGGCCGAACCATCCTCCGATTACCGGGAGCGAGTCCACGCCGGGGCGCAGATACTTTCGCTCGTTGGAGGTGAACGAATAGTTCAGGCCGGCGATGACAGTCGGAGCCACCGCGTAGAGCAGGTAGGTGGCCGGAGGGGAAGCCCCGTAAACCTTAGTGATGTTGTCCGGCACGAGCACCCTGCGCCCGGCCATGTCGACGATCTCTTTTCCTTCCGCATTTACCCGGATGAGGACCGCAAGAAACAGGAGCAACACTATTCCGGCGATTTGTTTCAGAGGCACTCCAGACATGCGCATCATTTTCCAGGCACCGTTCCATTCTTCTCCCACCAAAGAACCGCCCACCGAACGACACGAGGGCGAGGCAGTCTCCAGCGTCCATCCTCAAGCACCAGATACTCCCGAAGGAACTTCTTGAGCATTTCTTCTTCATCCGGCGTCATTTGATCGATCATCCAGCGAACGGATTCAAAAGCTTCTTCCATGCTGCCGAATCTTCGATCTTCCTCATTGATGGTGAACGTGAGATTGGCAAAGATACCCATCTGGTACAGGAGATTGTAAACACAGATGTAATCCGGGCCCTGCCAGAATTTCCTCCCGGCAGCCTGGAGAATGTGACGGTCATGGGGACCGTCACCAACCAATGTAGAGATGTAGACCCGTTCTCGCGCATGAGCATCGAGCTTGACAATGGCGCTGCGGAGGTCCTCGACGACCATGGAGCGAGAGGCGATGACCACATCATGCATACCGATCCCCTTTTCTTCCCAGTCGTCTTCCCACCTTCCGTTTACAACTCGTATGTTTGAAATGCCTTCCCTGCTGCAGCGTTCCTCCAGCAACGAGCGCATTGTGTCGGACGGGTCCATGGCCGTAATGCGCCGCACGCTTCCTGCAAGCGGCACCGCCAGGGTGCCGGCCCCCGAACCAATGTCGAGCACGCTCCAGTGGGGTTTGGCATTCATGATTCTCATGAACTGTCCGATGTAATCGCTTTTGCCTGCATGGCGGGTAAAGGATGGTGCCCGTCTGTCCCAAAACTTCCTGTCGTGTTCGGGGAAGCAGGTTCTTGCGCGAGCCTCCCGCCACACCTCGTTCCAGTCGCAATTCTTCATATCCATCTGCGTAAGTAAGCCCTCCTTTCCTTAGGGCTTGTCCTTAAATAAATCCTTTGTGCTCGCATCCGGCTTTTGGCCCACTTCGGCCGCTCCTCAATCGCAAAATCCTCAACGTAGTCCAGCTACGCCTGCGGTTTTGCTCAATCGTCGCGACCAAAATCGGTCTCAAAATCCGGTGTGATCCCTAAAAGGCCTATTTACGGACAAGCCCTTAATCGTTCACCAGCCGTTCACCTGCCTGCGGATGCTCCGCCGTCGCCACGCTTGAGCGCTACACGATTTTGGGCGCGTAATAGGCCCGCCCCTCGGAACAGGTCCTGCACATGGCCTTTCCGTCCTTATTTACTTCCCTTAGGTCAAGCACCGTCTCACCGCACTCGCTGCATGTGACCATGCCTTGGGGGAGCCCCGGAAGGTCTTCGGGCCTGAACTGCACCGTGACTTCCCGAACGCTCAAAAGCTCTTCTTCGGGAATCATCATAAGCGCTTCAAGAAAGGCCTTTTCCTTTCCATATCTGGGCGTGAGCTCCTTCTCCAGTTCCTCCGCTTTTCGCCTCGACTCCGTCGTGGCATTGACCCTCACCGCTTTACCCGTCTTCATATTGACAAATGTCGCCGCCATCTTGCCGTAGTCCAGCAGCTTGAGCGAACGCTTGCCGGGAGTACACCCGGTCACGGAAATGATCGCGTCGGTAGCACAGCGATCGATTTCAACCAAGACAATAAGGTTCTTGTTGTCTTTTCCTTTCGGCTCTTCGATGCCTATTTCTCTTAAACCCGCCACGGCCATCCTGACCCCTATGATTTGCCCGCCGCACAGGTGTCCGTGGAATGCAATAGCTCCATCCAATAGACTTTGGAAATTTCGGTTGGCTACATTCAACTCGTCCTCCCCGTTCTCCCGCCCCATTCAACCGGCAGTCGCCGGCCCCACCCCGTTCGCGCGCGAACCGTCCTGACGCTCGTCAAATCGATTCGTTATCGAAGATACATTGACCTCTTTTTCGCCGCCGCACGAATGCGGCCTAGAAATTGTATCGTAAGTTCATGAAATAGTTGCGGCCTTCCAAAGGATACCCCTCGTCCAATGCATAGTTCTCATCGCAGATATTCCTTATTCCGGCTTCAACGGAAAATCCCTTATATATCTCATAAATGGCCTTGGTATTGACCAGGACGTACTGATCCGCAACACGTATGGCATCGGAGGAACTGTACCGGTTGCTGTTGAATTCGACGGAGCCAAGGAAGCTCAGGCCTTGAAGCGGAGTGAAGTACTGCAGATATCCGAACACCTTGTTGTGAGGGATGTTCGTCAGCTTGTCGGAATTGGATTGATTGACGTACTGAATGTACGTGTAATTGAAGCCGCCCTGGAGGCATGAAAGCAGCTGTCCCGATACAGCCAATTCCACGCCGGTCTGGTACACATCGCCGATGTTTTGATTCTGATTGATGCTTTCTCCCGGATTGTCGGGATCCGAGATCTTTTTGTACAGGATAAAATCACTGACATCACTGTAGAAAACGTTCATTTCGACTTTCATCTTCTTGAAAAAAACGTCTTGATAGCCGATCTCGTAGTTGATGGATTCTTCAGGTTTGAGGTCGGGGTTCGGCAATGTGGTTCCAAACTTGTAAGAGTACTTGTCCTTCATGGAGGGGAGCCTGGTCTTGTCTGCGATCGTCGCATGGAGTGTGCCGGTATCGGTCAGTTTGTAGAAAAGCCCGCCCTGAGGGTTGAAGGCGCTGGTTTCGTCGGTCGGGAAATTACCCAGCGTCCTAGTTTTGGAATCAAAGTCCTGCGCCTCGACCGAATTCAGCATGTCATAGCTGAGCCCAATGATGGAGTAGAACCTGCTGGTGATGTCAATCGTGTCCTCGATGCCGATGGACATGACCTGGTCTTCGAATCTTTGAGTCGGATTGCCCTCGTTATGCTCTCTGTGAACGTCGTCCTTGAAGTGAAAGGCCCCCTTGATGGAGTTGCGAGGTAGGAGCACGGTACCGAGTTCCAGGGAGCCCCCTATGGTGTAGTCATCGTAGTAGCTCTTGAACGCATACTTATTCAGCATGGTGGAGTAGGTTTCGTCATCAAAGCTATAAAGCGCGTTCTTGAACTTATCGTAGAATATTCTCGACTTTACATAGCTGCTGTCACAAATGGACGTCTTGGAGTTGAAGTAGAAGCTCTCCTTGTCCCAATAGGGCCATTGCCAATATTTTGGCGACACGGAGTCATCGGTTCCCGCATAAGGCGGGTCTCCCTTTTCACCCTGCTGATTGATGTAGCTGAAAGCATACTCGTCGGTGTCGTTGGGGGTGTAGCCCAACTTCACATTCGCAACCCAGTCGGTTCGGTAGGAGTTGACCCTTTCTCCATTCTTCTGAGTGGATGTCGGAGTGAAATTGTCGGAAACGTCGAAGTAATCACTGTTCAAGTAGGATCCTCCGACCTGTACGTACCATTTCTTCTGGTTGGAGCCGACGTTGGCAAAGCCATGGTACGTATTCCCGGAGGAATAGCCGGAACCCGAACTCACCTCGAATTCCTTAACGGGTCTGCGTGAAACCATATTTATCGCGCCGCCCATGGTATTCGGACCGTAGAGAACGGAAGTGAATGCTTTGGAGACGACTATCTCCGACAAGTTGAACGTGGTAAATCTGCTCAGATCCGGATAGCCGTCGTAAGGGACGTATATGGGGATACCGTCGAGAAAAATGGGGACGTGTTTTATGTCAAACCCCCTGATGTATACCGTCTTCTCATTTCTCTGGCCGGTTTCCGACAGAGTGACACCGGGCAGAAGATCCACGGCATCGGAAAGCTCGTTCCTGTCGAAGAGCCTCATCTCATCAAAATAGACCCTCTCTACTGTCGTGTTCTTGTTCTCTTGCTCTTTAGCAACCACCTCGATCTCGCCGAGGTCAAAAACGCGGTTCTTAATTTCTTCACTATCACTCGCCGATTTCTGCTGAGATGTCGGCTTGGTTTTCGGTGCTTTTTCCCCTTCCTCAGCAGTCCCCTCCTGAACTACCCCCTCCTCGGAAGTCTCGTCCAGCGCCCATACCACCTGTGCCTGACAGACCAGAGCCCATACAGGCACCAACAGAAATACAAAAATGCCCCACACCCAACGCGAACTGATCATCCCACCCCTCCTGTCATCACATGAATTGCCGCACGACCCAGCATGTTGCCCATATCAGCAGAGTCAGAAATTCCTGGATACATCGGCGTTCCTGCCCCGCACACCGAGCATCGCACAAGCGCAAGGCACAGTTTCTCATCCGGTCTCTGCAGAAACCGCCGGATGATGTGCCCTTCCAGGCTGCCGTTGAACTTCCGATCCTTTTTGAGAATGAAAAGCACAATTGTATTCGAGGGAATGATACGATCATATGAATGTAATTTTTACACGTCAATATGTAATTTAAAACATATATAACACCCCGTTCGCCGACCGGGATTTTCGATGCCGGACTCAGGAACTCTTCTTCAACTTCAACGAGTTCCCCCGGCCTGGTTATTTGTCAAAGCGCTTGTCCGGGCGGCAGGGGTTCTTTATTGTGTTGCGCTCGGGTCTCCAAAGCACCCTGGCAGAGTTCTTTGGGCAGGCAGATCAAAAAAGGAAGGGTGAAGCTGCGGGAAAAAGCGGCTAAAGTAAGCTGCGCTTTTCCATGGCAAGGAATAACCCACAAACAGAGTTTACACGAAAAAGCTGTTTCTTGAGGGTGAGAGGCAAGGGAAATTGAACCGTTTTATGAAAGGCACTTTTTACAGATCCAATTCGTCACCCGGTTCGGGTATGATGACCCGGAGATCTTGGATCTTTTCTGCGTATTCCACAATCGCCCCGTACTTTTCCCTTCTTTCATCCCGTTGGAAATGGACGAGCGCAAGCTTTCCGACCCTCGCTTCACGGGCAAAATCCACACACTGTTTCATAGACCCGTGCGCGGCCATCGGCTGATCGAACCGAAAAGATTCATGAATGATCAGGTCCGTCCCATGTGCGAGAGACACTGTCCCTGATGAGGGCAGACCGTCCCCGCTATAGAAGAGCGCCTTTTCTCCGTCTTCAACCCGCACGCTGAGGTTGCGCCGGCTGTGGCCGGATTCGGCAAAATTCCACGTCAGGCCGGCCGCCTTCACGGGTTCCCCGGGTTCCACACGGATGAATTCAAGCGGAAACCCCAGCTTCTGCCTGATAGTCGGGTAGGCGAGATCCAGCGATTGATGAACGAGGTCTTCGATACCGGCCTGACCGAGGACTAGAAGAGGCTTCCGGCGGTTCTGTTCCCAGAACCTCAGGAGCAGCGCAGGGGACCCGAAGAAATGATCTCCGTGAAAATGAGATATCCAAAGGACGTCGAGGTCTTCCGGGTCCCCCGTCTGTCGCCAGTAAAGAGGGGGCACGGTAAAGCCGCAGTCCAGCAGGACTGACTTCGCCTCCCCATACACCTTCGTTCCAATATGGACGGCCGTGTTCGGAAACCTCTCATCACAGGCTTCTCCCACTCCAAGAAAAGTTACTTTCATCGCACTCTCCTCTTTCTTCCCCAATGCCGTGGCTATACGTAACATCACAAGTTTATGCGAAGTGAAGCAACAGTGCAATGCAGGTGCAAAGCGCTGTAGGGCGGGCAAAAGCGAAGCGTTGCCCACCCTACAGCGCTATCGTCAAGTGAACGGCGTTGCTGCTACCCTTCCGGACCAGGCCCGCACCATGGGGTCCCCACCCGGATCGTCGATAGTGGAGTGCACCTTCGCTCGAGCCTTTACCCCGGCCCGGATGAAGTTTATATTCCGCACTGTGAGGTAAGATTATCATGAAACAGATGTGCCGGTTGGGCGAGAAGTGAATAACCCTGTCCGTATGATAATCTCGAGTTTCATATTTGCCTTTGGACTTTTCACGGGAAGTTAAGGGCTTGTCCGTAAATAGGCCTTTTAGGGATCGCACCGGATTTTGAGACCGATTTTGGTCGCGACGATTGAGCAAAACCGCAGGCGTAGCTGGACTACGTTGAGGATTTTGCGATTGAGGAGCGGCCGAAGTGGGTCAAAAGCCGGATGCGAGCACAAAGGATTTATTTACGGACAAGCCCTAAGACAACCGCCGCGAATTCGGAGGAACAATGACGATACATGCCGGTTTTGAGTTGTTAAAAAGTGCAACCATCACGGAACTGAAAACGGAAGCGAAATTCTACAGGCACGTGAGGACGGGCGCCGAGGTATTGTCGCTTGTCAACGACGATGAGAACAAGGTGTTCGGGATCGCTTTTCGCACGCCGCCGGAGGACTCAACCGGTGTGGCTCACATTCTCGAGCATTCCGTGCTCTGCGGATCGCGCAAGTTTCCCGTAAAGGAACCGTTCGTCGAGCTTCTGAAGGGTTCCCTGAAAACCTTCCTCAATGCGTTCACCTATCCGGACAAGACCTGCTACCCGGTCGCAAGCCAGAATGTCAAAGACTTTTACAACCTCGTGGACGTGTATCTCGATGCTGTTTTCTACCCGCTTATCACCCCGTACACCCTTCAGCAGGAAGGCTGGCATTTTGAACTGGAATCGCCGGATGCTCCTTTGACCTATAAGGGTGTCGTCTACAACGAGATGAAGGGAGCCTATTCTTCCCCTGACAGTATTCTCGCGGAATCTTCTCAGCAATCCCTTTTTCCGGACACCCCCTATGGCCTGGATTCCGGCGGTCATCCGAAAATCATACCGAACCTGACCTATGAACAATTCAAATCGTTTCACGACAAATTCTATCATCCCTCAAACGCCCGCATTTATTTCTATGGTGACGATGATCCCGACGAGCGGCTTCGTATCCTGAGCCGCTACCTGGACGGCTTCGACCGATCGGAAGTCGATTCGCGAATACCGCTTCAGAGACCCTTTGAAAGGGCAAAACGGATCCGCCGCCCTTTTGCATCGGGAAAACCCGGCGATGAAGGCCGGGGCAGCAAACCAAAAGGGATGATCACCGTCAACTGGCTTCTGCCTGAGACAGTGGATGGGGAATTGAACCTGGCTTTGCAGGTATTGGAACACGTTCTGATCGGTATGCCCGGCTCTCCTTTGCGAAAGGCACTCATCGATTCGGGCCTGGGTGACGATCTTGCTGGAACGGGACTGGAAAACGAACTGAGGCAATCGTACTTCTCGACCGGCTTGAAGGGCATAGACGTCGATGAGGCGGACGGAATCGAAGACCTGATCCTGAAGACCCTGGAGACGCTTTCGAAGGAAGGCATCGATCCCGAGACGGTGGAAGCCGCGCTCAATACGATCGAGTTCCAGCTTCGAGAGAACAACGCCGGCAGTTACCCGCGCGGACTCATCCAGATGCTTCGGGCGCTCAGCACGTGGCTCTATGAAGGCGACCCGCTGGCGCTGCTCGCCTTCGAAACCCCCCTCTCCGCGGTAAAATCCCGCGCAGCCGCGGACAACTCTTACTTCGGGCACCTGATCGACCGTTTCTTCCTGAAAAATCCGCACAGGACCACGGTGGTCCTGGTGCCCGATCCCGACCTGGGGATAAAGGAGGAAGCCGAAGAGCGCGAACGCCTTGAAAGCATCCGCAAAGCCATGAGTCTCGAGATGTTGCAGGCGGCCGTCGCCGATGCGCGCGAGTTGCGAAGGAGGCAGCAGACCCCGGATTCTCCCGAAGCCCTTTCAACCATTCCGACCCTGAAGATTTCGGACCTGGACAAAGAAAACAAGAAGATTCCCAGCGATGTTCTCACTTGGAACGGATCGAACATCCTTTTCCACGACATCTTTACCAATGGGATAATCTATCTCGATCTGGGCTTCGATCTGCATACACTGCCGCAGGATTATCTTCCTTATGCATCTCTGTTCGGAAGAGCGCTGGTTGAAATCGGCACCAAAACGGAAGATTTCGTCTCACTCACCAGGCGGATCAGCCGCAAGACCGGGGGCATCCGGCCCGATTTGCTCACTTCGGCCGTGAAAGACAGCGGCTCGGGTGCGGTCTGGCTGATTCTGAGGGCGAAGAGCATGGTCTCCCAGGCGGAAGACCTCCTCTCGATCCTCGGGGATGTGCTCCTCAACATTCACCTGGACAATCGGGAACGGTTTAAACAGATGGTCCTCGAGGAAAAGGCGAGGCAGGAGCAAAGACTGGTCCCAATGGGCCATCAGATGGTGAACCTGCGGCTGCGGTCCCATTTCGGTGAGGCGGACTGGGCGTCCGAACAAATGATGGGCGTCAGCTACCTCATGTTCCTGCGCAAACTCGCCAACACGATCGATGAAGACTGGGCCGGGGTCCTGTCGATCCTTGAGAGTGTGCGCACGCACCTGGTCAACCGGCGCAGCATGCTCTTCAACGTCACCCTCGACCAACCCGGCTTCTCCCGATTCAAGAACGGGCTGGAGGCTTTCATCGACTCCCTGCCCGCCGCCGATGCAGTCCGAGCTGAATGGCTTCCCCAGCCCCCTCCGGAATTCGAAGGCCTGCTCATTCCGGCCCAGGTCAACTACGTGGGCAAGGGCTTCGATCTTTACAGGCTCGGGTACAAGTTCAACGGCTCGGTTCAGGTGATCTCCGGGTATTTGCGCAACTCCTGGCTATGGGACCGCGTCCGCGTTCAGGGTGGAGCTTACGGGGCCTTCTGCATGCTCGACCGCATATCGGGGATATTCACATTTGTTTCCTACAGAGACCCCAATGTGGGCAAGACCTTGGAGACGTTTGACCTGACGTCGGATTTCCTGAGAAGGAGCCCACTGAGCGAAGAGGAACTCACCAAGGCAATAATCGGCGCCATCGGAAATCTCGACGCGTATCTTCTTCCCGACTCGAAAGGTTACATGTCGATGCTTCGATATCTGTCGCACGATAAGGACGAGGACCGGCAGCAAATGCGAAATGAGGTCCTTATGACCTCGACGCGTGAATTCAGCGCCTTTGCCAAAGTTCTGGACGCCCTTAAGGACCGCGGCCTGGTGAAAGTGCTGGGACCAAAGAGCGCAATCGATGAATCGATATCCACCAGGGGGGATTGGCTCAAGTTATTGCAGGTGCTTTAGCTGACGTGCTTTCACCCCGGTTTCGGCCCGGTGCCGCACAGGCGGGGATGCCGATCCATGACGGAAATGCCGTTGAGGTAATCCCCATTCACCCATATTCTCGTAGGCCGTCCCGTTTCATCGGGATTTCCGCCAGAGCGGGGAGCCTTCAGCCGGAAAGAGGCGTTCGTTATCGGATAGAAGAGGGTCGTTACGCGGTCGGTGGTCCTGGTATCCGATGCATTCTCACGCCTCCGACGGCATATCCTTGCAACCATCGGACATGTCACGGAAAAACAGCCATAAACACGCCATGGAAAGGCGGTTTTATGGCTGTTTTTCGTGCTGAATTGAATCTTGCCGGAGACCGGGAGATCTTTTGCTCTTGTAACGGGCACCGGTGGTGGGAGAAAATAAGCGTGCTCGCTTCCGTCTCACCTGAAAGGAGGACTTATCTCCGAGGAGGAAAGAGGCGGCGGCATGAGAAAAATATACCGCGGCATTTTACATCGACAACGTTCCATTTTGGGGATCGGCCCCCAGGAAGTCCCGAAGTTCCTTCCCATCCAGGCCTTCAGGCCCCATCTTGTTGTAATCGGAAATTATCCGGTAGACGCTGCCTTCGGACAAACCGGTATGCTTGGCTATTTCGGAGACAGGCCGGGGATCCACGAGTACGTTATAGATCACGAGCCATTTTTGCACCTTCATGAAACCCGCCGTCGTCCACATCTTCATTTTGATCTGATCCGCTGACATATGGCCTTCAAGTCTGTCTATTTCAATCACCTTCCCCTCCTTGCCCTGATGTTTGCCTCTAGAGATTGGAACGTTTGTGCCACTCTCCCATGCTCTTCTTCCTTCACGCAGTGTTCGGGCCGACACGTCTTAAAGAGCACCCTCATTCCAGACTGAACCTTCTCTTCAACCTTACCGGGGTCATCGGGGCGGCCACCGACTCGATTCTTTGCAGCGTCGGCATCTTTGCTTACGCCCCGGGAAGAAAACAAAAACGGGAAAAGCCGGTGAAAGCAATACTACCGCCTCAGGCCATGACGGATAAATGGGGTGATACCCTGAAACAAAGAAATAAATCACGTAATTTGATTGAAGAGAACGCAGTACAGTATGAGTATGGTACTACCTACGGACGGGACATTTGGATAGGGTGAAAAATTTCCGAGGATACATGAACCGCTAATACGACAAACTCGAAGCTTTGACTCCTTTCTCCACACCATCGCCGGTGGGCAAAATGGATTCCACCAGGGCCGTGATTTCGTCACTCGGCGTCTGGCCCTTCGTAAAGAAGTAATTCGCTCCGCAACGGTATGCGGCTTCCCGGTATTCCGGGAGATCGTAGCTGGTCAGTACGATGATGATCATCTCCGAATATTTGGCTCTGATATGTTTCGTCAACTCCAGCCCGCTCACCCCCGGCAACTTAATGTCCATAAAGACAATCTCCGGGACAAAGGCGTTCACCTTTCGAAGTGCTTCCTTTCCCTCTGAAGCCTCTTCTATATTCATGAAAGGGAATCTGGTCATCAAAGTTTCCTTCAACGACTGCCGGAATGTCGCGTTATCCTCGACAAGCAGCGTGAGACACATCCGATTCTCCCTGAAGCAAGATTTTGATTTCGACGCAAAATACCTTTGAGATCTATCACCATCCGTCCGCGAGGACGCTGTTTTCCATTCCAAGTTTGGCGCCTATTTTCCGAATTTCCACGTTCCGGGTAAATGGGTTGGATACAGTATCTGGGGCATAGTAACACAGTATTTTAAACGATGATGCGAGTGGGTGGCTGTAGAGATGAACAAAAAAAAATGCTACACAGTTTCAACAGGTTGTTATATTCTTGATGAAGTGGATGGAAGGACAAATGTTCCGTGTTTTTTCGGAGGTTCCCTAATACACGAGTTTTTGTTCCATGTAGGCCGTGTCGAGTGCAGTTGGAGTACTTTCTTTGCCAGCATGAGGTAAGCTTATGGGAGAAAAAAAACGAATCATGATCGCCGAGGACCACACAATCCTCAGGGAAGGACTTCGGATGCTCCTGTCGTCAAATCCTGAGCTTGAAGTTGTGGGAGAGGCGCAGGATGGCTTGGATGCCGTTCGTCTGGCGGAGAATTTGAAACCGGATCTCATACTGATGGACCTCTCAATGCCTCGCATGAACGGCATGGGGGCAATCCAGGAGATCAAGAAGCAATGCCCCGTCACGAAGATCCTGGTCTTGACCGTGCACAAATCGGAGGAATACATCCTGGCAACGCTCAAAGCGGGGGCCGACGGATATGTGCTCAAGGATGCCACTCACAGCGAATTGATGCTTGCCATCAAGTGTATTTTCTCCGGGAAATCCTACCTCAGTCCCGGCATATCCGAAAAGGTCATCGAGGGGTATCTGGAAGGAAGAAAAACGATCAAATCCAGCACCTCATGGGACACTCTCACGCAACGGGAGAAAGAAATCCTGAAGATGATCGCGGAGGGGTACAAGAACAAGGATATCGCCGACTACCTCTGCATCAGCGCGAAGACCGTCGAGAAACACCGCGCAAATCTCATGAAGAAACTGGACCTGCACAGCGCCTCCTCGTTGACGGCTTTTGCCATGGAAAAGGGCCTCATCACCAAATAACATCGCTCGCCTGATGAGAAGGGTCACCGTGTGAACATTCTTCTTCCTCAGCAGCCGGAGGGGATACCCCCTCTATTTCAGACGTTCCGAAACACGCCTGTCGCTCGCCCATTGCCTTCGACGGCGACTTCAATTTCCACCCCGGCCTGGCTGTCCCGGTACAGCGACCGCGAAACCGGCGATGGTTTCAAATGGTGCAACGGCCATCATCCTGCAGGGAGGGGTTTCCCCCTCCTCTTTTCTCCGCATTCGATGTTCGGCCTGCTTTCGCGGGAGCGTTTGTTCAGGAAAGCGCCTTCAAAGCACCGGCGAGGCGGTTGAATCCTTCCTCCAGATCGCCCATCGACAGCGCATAAGACAGCCGAACGCACCGGTCTTCTCCAAACGCACTTCCGGGCACCACCGCGACATGAGCGCTTTCCATAAGGTAATCCGCAAGATCGAGCGAATTCATAATCGCGCGGCCACCAGCTTTTTTCCCGTAGTAGCGACTGAAATTCGGGAACACATAGAAGGCGCCGGCAGGCGTGGGACAACTCACACCGGGCAATTCCCCGAGGCGCTTCAACACGTATCGGCACCGCTCCTCGAACGTTTTTACCATAACGTCAACAAGCTCCTGGCTGCCATTCAGGGCAGCCACGCTTGCCCACTGAGCAATTGAATTCGGGTTGCTCGTGGACTGCCCCTGTATTTTGCCGGCCGCCCGAATCACTTCCTCGTGCCCGATCAGGTAGCCGATTCTCCATCCGGTCATGCAATAGGTTTTGCTCACCCCGTTGATGATGAAGCTTCGTTCCCGCAGACGCTCATCGGCCATGACCAGGTTGACCCATTTCCGGCCTCCGAAGAGAATCCGGCTGTAGATGTCGTCACTGGCGATGAGGAGTTCGTCATGGGGAAGGAGCACCTCAGCCAGTTTCTTCAGGTCGGAGGCGGTATAATACACGCCGGTCGGGTTGCTGGGGCTGTTCATGATAAAGAGCCGGGACCTCGGGGTTATGGCCTTTTCCAGATCACGCGGATGCAGCTTGAACCCGTTTTCCTCGGAGCAGGGCACGGAGACGGGAACCGCCCCGGCCAGTTCCACCATGTCGGGGTAGGACACCCAGTATGGGGAGGGGATGATCACTTCGTCTCCAGGGTCGAGGACCGCCTGGAAGAGATTATACATGGCATGTTTTGCGCCACAGGAGACCAGGACGTTTCCCTTCTCGTACGTCAACCCGTAGTCATCCCGGACGAATCGGCAAACGGCGTCTCTCAGCTCATCGATGCCGACAACGGGGGTATACCGCGTCTGGCCGTCGCGCATGCTTTGCACGGCGGCATCCTGTATATACGCCGGGGTATCGAAATCGGGTTCGCCGACGCCGAAGTTGACAATATGGACCCCGTTCTGTTTGAGTGATTTCGCTTTAGCGTTGATGGTCAATGTGGCCGAAGGTTTGATTCCAGTCGCACGTCTAGCCAGTTTCATTTTTCAACCCTTCTTAATCGCTGTGGTGCACATCCTCGGGATAATGAACGGCTGCCAGGAACAATCCATGAGCTGGAGCGGTCATGCCAGCCTTCTTACGATCTCCGCTTGCCAGAACATCCAAAAAATCTTCGGGACTCCGCTTCTCTTTTCCAACTTCAACCAGCGTCCCCACCAAATTCCTGACCATGTGCCTCAGGAATCCGTTAGCTTCGAAACCGAACTTCAACCGGTCCGGACCCGCTTGCCCAAGTTCGGCGCGTCTCACCGTCCTTTCCGTCGAATTCACGGAAGAACCGGCAGCCATGAATGCCGAAAAATCGTGCAGGCCGGTTATGGCCTCAAGACACTCGACCATCGGCGGAACGGCAAGAGGCTGCCGTATATGCCACGCATACTGCCTCTGGAGGGCCGAGGGTACCGCCCTGTTCAGTATGTGGTATTCGTAAGTCTTTCCCACCGCGGAAAACCTTGCATGAAAGGAATGAGGAGCCTCTTCGGCATGGAGGACCACGATGTCGGAAGGAAGCACGCTGTTCATGCCGCGAAGAATTTCTCCGGGGTCCAAACGGGTGCGGGCATGGAAGTTAACGACCTGGCCTCCGGCATGGACTCCGGCATCCGTACGACCCGAAGCGTGGGCACAGACCGGGACTTGGAGGATCATCTCCAGCCTGGACTCAAGGACCTCCTGGATGGTCAGGACCCCCTGTTGTCTTTGCCAGCCGTGATACTGCGAGCCGTCGTATTCCAGGACCAGTTTGAAGTTTCTTTTTGCCTGTGGATCATATTGATTCATAGCCCGCGGCCCATGGCAAAATATCCGGGTTCACAGGTCCGGAATGTCGAGGACTTCGTCAAACTCCTCATGAACGGACGCAAACCGTTCATGAGCACGGTTTGCCGGCGAAAATCAGCCGAGCGTCTCCCTCAGGGCTGCCAGGGAGCATCGGTCAGTCCACATTCCTCCGGGAGTCCGCACATCAGGTTCATGTTGCAGATCGCCTGGCCTGAAGCTCCACGCGTCAGATTGTCTATGACTGAAACGACAATGAGGCGTCCCGTCCGTTCCTCGACTCTCCAGCCGATGTCGCAATAATTGCTTCCCCTGACCTGGAGAGTCGTCGGGAGTTCCTTTCTGCCGCACAACCGCACAAAGCGGGCATTCCCGTAAAAAAGTTCGAATGCCTCGTCAATATCGGATACCGCCACTCCCTCTTTCATGCTTGAATAAACAGTGCTCAAAATCCCACGCGTCATGGGAACGAGGTGCGGAGTGAACGTTACCCGGATTTCCTCTCCCGCCAGAGCGCTCAATTCCTGTTCGATCTCCGGGGTATGCCTGTGTTCGGTGACTTTGTAAGCTTTGAATCCGTCATTTACCTCACAAAAATGGACGCCAAGGGATGCGCCCCGCCCGGCCCCCGACACTCCCGATTTGGAATCCGCAATGAGGGACCCGGGAACAATGAGGTTTCTCGCCAGAACCGGAGCAACCGCAAGGATGACACTGGTCGGATAGCAACCGGGATTTCCCACGAGCCGCGCGGCCCGGATCTCATCCCGATGAAGTTCGGGAAGGCCGTATACGGCCTCGGCGAGCAATCCCGGCGTCTTATGGGGCTGATACCATGCCTCGTAGACACTCCCGTCCCTGAACCGATAGTCAGCGCTGAGGTCCACCACTTTGACGCCAAGATCGAGCAGTTCGGGCACCATGTCCATCGCCGCCTGATGCGGCAGGGCGGTAAACACGAGGTCCGCCTGCGAAGCCAGTAAACCGGGATCCGGTTCTTCGAATACCAGATCGCAGTGACGTCTCATGGCCGGGTAGACTTCATCGAGCCGCCG
The DNA here is from genome assembly GCA_963666995.1 of uncultured Syntrophobacter sp. Lineage (GTDB taxonomy): Bacteria > Desulfobacterota > Syntrophobacteria > Syntrophobacterales > Syntrophobacteraceae > Syntrophobacter. Next base: position 374,803 of record OY762941.1, read on the forward strand.
CCCCTTGAAAGCCCTCGAGGTAATCATCCTCAGTTCCGCATGAGGATGTTGATTCAGCAACCGAACCAGCTCGAACCCCGTGTAACCCGACGCACCCGCGATGGCAACCCGTACCATGTGTCCCTCGCTCAATAAAATGTAGGGGGACACGCATTTCGCGCATCACCCCTATGTAGTGTCGCAACCCCCGGAGAGCCGCTTCCCCTCGGCATATACCCGGCAACCGTATTTCCGCTCGGGAAAGTGCTCGCGCTGTTTCCTCAGGGCCGGTGCAATGCTATCCACTGAACCGGAATATGATGGGAATTAACGCTTCGAATATTGGAATCTCGCACGGGCGCTACGGCGGCCGTACTTTTTCCTCTCTTTAACCCTTGAGTCACGGGTAAGGAAACCCGCCCTCTTCAGGACTTCACGGAATTCCGGATTGAGTTCCAGGAGCGCCTTGGAAATGCCGTGGCGGATAGCACCCGCCTGGCCCGATCCGCCCCCGCCCTTCACGTTCACGGAGACATTCAGCTTCCCGTAGGTGCCCGTCAACACGAGTGGTTGAAAAATGACCATCTTGCTGGTTTCACGGTCAATATATTCGTCGACAGGCTTTTTATTGATCACCACGGTGCCCGTGCCCGACTGGAGCCACACCCGTGCAACCGCAGTCTTTCGTTTCCCCGTTGCATAAATCCGCTGTTCCGCCATTCCTGAAGTCTCCTGATAGGCTTATCGCTCTACAAAGCAATCCTCGCCGGCTGCTGCGCCTCGTGAGGGTGTTCCGTCCCTTTGTACACCTTGAGCTTCTTGATCAGTTTTCGGCCAAGCCGGTTTTTCGGAAGCATCCCCCAAACCGCCAGTCGAATCATCCTTTCCGGATTGTCCTGATTCAGCTTTCGTGCGGTCTGGGTCTTCATTCCACCCATATAACCGCTATACCGGTAGTACATCTTTTGATCCCACTTGTTGCCGGTCAGCCGCACCTTTTCAGCATTCACGACTACGACAAAATCTCCGACATCCACGTGAGGAGTAAACTTGGGCAAATGCTTTCCTCTAAGCCGCACGGCAATCTGGGTGGCAAGCCTCCCCAAAACCTGGTTTTCGGCATCCACCAGAATCCATTTGCGCTCATCCGCTTCAAACTTCGCGCTTATAGTCTTCATTGACGGTTCTCCGCTTCCATAAAATGTCAAACCCGAAGCGATGATCTATAAAAGATCGAACAAGTAAAGTCAAGCATGTTCTTGCGGAACGGACGATTTGAGGAGCACAGCGGCGCAATGGAAATCAGAAAGGGGAACTCGAGGGGGAATTATTGCCCTTGTAGCCAAGACTCCCCATGACGTTGCCCAGTCCCAGAAGGTCGAGCGAGACAATGAACCTCTGCTCGCTGTTTTCCCTCTCGTAGGCCAGGCCGAGAGCCCAGCAGCCATGCAGGTATTTTATCCCGTAACCTTGTTTGTACATCTGGCCCTGATCAAATGAATAGTCATGGTACGTATTCACGTAAAGGTTGGGAAGCGTTTTCAGAACGAATTCCGCTGAAAGTTCGTTTATGGGCAGGTCCCCCTTGCTGAACTGATAATCGAATATGACCGCCTGCCCTTTGCCGTCATCCAGAGTCAGAAGGACATCCTGGTGGTACCCATCCGGGTCGTCGCTATAGACATTGGCATCGTAAGACAACATGACATACCGGCGCGGCATGACGTCAATTCTCGTCTCCACGGCTGTGAAGCCCTGGTTCTGATTGAAATCGAAAAAGGAATACTCGGTTCCCGGCTTTTCGATGTTGAAAAGCTGAAAAACCTCCAGCCTCGCCAACTCACGATAGCTGGTTACGGAATTCCCCTCCGAGTCCGATCGAACTTCCTTACCCGTGATAAAACTGGTCACCCCGTAACGGAGCGCGTTTCTGCTGGGGTCATCGTCAAACCTGTCGAAGCGAGGCAAATCCCCCTGCATAGGTTGAGGAACGTATTCGTAAATGATCTCCGGCCGTATGGCATGCTCGATTGCGACATAATCTCCGACGTTGACGGGATAAACCCGGTTCAGACGGGTGCTCATGTCCACCCTGACGTCCGGCACCAGTCTTCCCTGCCATTCATCCCGCGACTTGTTATCCCAGTCCACCGTGTATGATGAGGCGCGCACTCCGAAGGAAGGTTCGATGTCAAGGTAGTTCTTCCAATGCATCGGATAATAGACGCGAGGATCGACATAGAGGCGTTGTCCCTTGTCCCCCTCGAGGCTCCAGAAATCCACCATTGAACTGTCCAGGGTGTAATAGAGCGGCGTGTGATCGATCCAGGAAGGGATCACATTGAATGAAAGAGAGGGCAGGCGCTGCAGGGTGAACTCGTTTTTCGAGCCTTCCAACTGCTCCCAATAACGGAAGTCGAGCCCGATGAGAGTCGACTCTCCGTGCTTGTCCAGGTACAGGGCGGATTCCCGCGTCAGAGAATTATTGTCATCCAGAATGCCCCGTCCGAAGAATTCTCGAAATATCCTGTTCGAGGCATCATAGGACACGGAGCCTTTCGTGAACTCCTGCAGAAAATTGCGATCGCTCACATAATCCACGTCCAGACGCCCTTCGATGCCCCCGGGAAGTTCGAACGAATGCCTCGCGCGCGCCCAGTACCGTTCGCTCGTTTGGTAAGGATACCCGTGCTCGAGGAGAAATTCTTTGCTCGCCTGATCCTGAAGGTAATTGAAAAGGTAGATGCCTTCGCCCCATGTCGGGTTGGCGACCCGATATTCGATCCCGCTCATCCACCCCCGGTTTTCCATGTATCTGCCGTAGAAGGTGGCGTCCATATCCTCGCGGAAGGCCCAGTAAACGGGGACTTCAGCCTCCACTCCATTGAGATTGGAATAGCCGCCCCATGGAAGGAGGAAACCGGACTGCCTGTTCTCTTGCACGGGGAGGCTGATGGCGGGCAAATAGAACACAGGGATGTCCCGCACCCAGAAGGACGAATGAGTGGCCCAGGCGAACCCGTCGAGGTTGATCTTCATTTCGTCGTATTTTATCTTCCAGTCGGAGTTCGAAGGGTCGCAACTCGTCATAAAACCGTCTTTTAATTCATACTGGTTCGGACCCGATTTGGTGATGTATTTGCCCTGAGCATAGAACTGGTTCCCCGCAAAATAGACAAGCCCGCCGTCCAGCCAGCCCGTCTCTTTGTCGAGATTCCAGAGAACGTGTTCCCCTTTCAACCAATTCTTTCCGTACTGGAGAAAAACACCGCCTCTCAGTTCAGCCTGCCGTTTCTGCATGTCGACCATGGCCCACCTGGCCTGGATGATGCGATCGCCGGACGTTAACAGGACGCCGCCCTCGGCGACGTACACCTGGTTGGTCTGGTCGTAGGTGAGGCTCGCGGCTTCAATATTCCATGTTCCCTGAACGGCGCCCTGAATATTCTCGCGATTCAGTCCCAGCGAGGTAGCGTTCTTCGACTCCGCCAGGCACAAACACTCCGGCATGAGAAGCCAGAAGGTAAACGCCAGAAAAAAAACGGCATAATTGGCCTGATGTCTAAGATCGCTCATTTCGCCTCGTGCCCGAATATCCGAATGATCCTTACCATAGCCTGCCGCGGAGGACCTTCCGCAAGGGGCCGCAACCTCGGCAGCGACGGCTGATGCCCCCGATGCCGATAATCCCGAGGACCGGCCCGGTCCTGAAGAAAATCACATAACGGGTTCCCCGAACAACTGTTTCACTTCTCCCGCAAAATACAGCGACCCGGTGATGCAGATCAAATCTTCCGGTTGCGCCAGAAGCCTGGCCTGTTGAATGGCCGATGCAACGTCCGCGATGACGTAATGCCTCTTGATGTAAGGCCTCGCCAGGCGCCGCAGGTGATCCGGATTTGCCGCTCTGGAATATTCCGGCTTCGTGAATATGGCCGTTTCCGCCAACGGGAGCAGTCGACGGAATATGCCCTTGATGTCTTTGTCCGCCATGATTCCCATGACCAGGTGGAGTTTCTGGAAAGAAAAGCAACTCCTGAGGGCATCTCTTAAGGATTCGGCCCCCTGAGGATTGTGAGCTCCATCCAGTACGATAAGTGGATTCTTCTGAAGCACTTCGAGTCTTGCGGGCCAGTTCACCCTGGAAAGCCCCCTTTGAACAGCGTCGGGGTCTATCGTGAACAGGCCCTCTTTTTCCAAGGCTTCGAGGCTCGCAATGGCAAGTGAGGCATTATTGAATTGGTGGGGGCCCGGCAGATTGACGTCCAGAGACGGCCAGTCCCTTCTCAGTCCATGATATTGAAATGCCCCGCCGTTTTTGCGCCTCGCTTTGAAATTGATTCCAAGACGGTACAGGGGAGAATTCCGTTTGAGGCAAGTCGCTTTCAGGATGCCCTGGACAAGCGGTTGATGGGCGCCCGTCACGACAGGCACTGCTTCCTTGATGATCCCCGCCTTCTCATGCGCGATGGCCGCCAAAGTGCTCCCCAGGTACTCCTGGTGATCGAAAGACACGTTCGTTATGACGCTGACCGCCGGGTGTATGACATTAGTGGAATCCAGGCGTCCGCCCATGCCGACTTCGATGACGGCCCACTCAATATCCTCATTTGAAAAATGAAGGAAGGCCATCGCGGTGACCATTTCAAAGAATGTGGGGATTTCCCGTTCGTCGAGACATTCTTTTATTCGATCGAACACGGCGAGGATCTGTTTCGAATCCGCTTCCCGGTCGTCGATACGGAATCTTTCCGTAAAACGGACCAAATGCGGAGAAGTGTACAGTCCGACGCGGACTCCATGTTCCCTCAATATGCTGGATAGCATGGCCGCAGTGGATCCCTTGCCGTTTGTCCCCGCGATATGAATGGATTTGAACCGGTGATGAGGGTTGCCGACTCGATCCAACAGGTCCCGCGTACGGTTCAGACCGAGTTTTATTGCGTGATTCTGAAGACCGTACAGGTAGTCTATCGAGTCTTGATATCCGGCAAGAAACGCCTTCAGCACCTTTCCACCCCCCCTTCCCACGGCTCGGAGCCGACCGATAATCATCGGCGAGAATGTCAATCTAATACCACATTTCAATGCGGTTCGAAATGAAGATTATGAAGCGACGTGAAATGACTCAATCGGGATCCGCCGACACGGAAAACCGCTGGATTCCTCAATCCGGCACCCGCCGGGACACCCTGAAGGCGCATGGTTTCCCCACAGTCGGGCAGTGCTGTTTTCATGCCGGAAGCCGGGGGGAGACCGCCTGATTCGACCTCCGGAAAAGCGTAGCGCAAACATCGTCTCAGTCTCCGCTTCCCGTGAAATCCCGCCACAACCTCACCTTTTTCCTCATCCGAACCGTTTGCATCATTTCAAAGCCAAAAGGATTTGAATTATCATCCTGCCTTTGTTAGAAAAAAGCTGCGTCGTCACAATTTGAGCCGAGGTCATGAAGCAGCACGGCACAGGCGTGCTGCTCCTGCCGCTCGTGTGACTGACGGCAGGCCCATCGTAGCGGGCTTTCCCATCCAGCGGCTTGACAACTTTCTCATGCCTCGTGGGGACAGCCCGCATTTTCTCCCTGGACGAGAGAGGAAAACTGCCGGTTCTTTTCGGAGGAGATCCGGTTACACCTGGCGCACCGGCGGCCGGGAACCCGATTCGATCGGAGAAAGGCAATAATGACGATCACCAATACCTTCATTTCCATAAAGTCTGCCGAGACAAAGTCAAAAGACGCAGGCAAACAATTGCGCCTGGTGCATGAATTGAGCAATTTTCTCTCGGCGTCCCTCAGCCTCAAGGAGATGCTGGAGGGGGCCATATGGAAACTGCTGGATCATTTCGACCTCGATGCCGGAAGAATTTACCTGATGCATGAGAGCGGATTGAATCTGGTTCTGGCAGCCTCAATCGGCACCGACCCGCAGGGAGTTGAGAAGATCAGCAGAGATGAAGGCTTCACGGGAAAGGCGGTCCGGACAAGAGCGTTCATCGCTCAACACGTTACGGAACTCGAAGAAAAGGACAGGATGACCCTCCTTATGAAGAAGGGTTTCGCAATCGTGATCTGCATCCCTCTCATTGTGATGGACAGAATAATCGGAGTGATCAACCTGGCGGCAGCCAGAGAGATGGAATTGGATCAGGAAGAAATCGACCTGCTCATCACTGCGGCCAATCAGATCGCCATCGCAACAAGCCACGTCAGGCTTACCAAGGAACTCGGGAAAATGGAACAGACACTGGATTTCCTGCGCACCGAATTGCAGAACATACCAAGGCCCTGACCGTGGAGAGCGGCCCACGATGCCGCCGACCCGCAGATGTCGCGGGAGCCGCCCCGGGTCTTCACGGCCTGGATTCACTGCTCAGGATCTTCTGCTTCTCATCGACTATCTTCAGGTCATCATTGATCCGTTGAATTGTCCAGATGTTTTCAGCTTTTCCCGATATGGATTTCCTCGCGTTCTGAACGTTGTAGGCGGAGATGAATTTGGCGATCTTCAGATCCTGTTGATCGGTAACGATCAGGACGACGGCCCCTTCAATCGATGAATCGATCCGGTCCCAATTCCTGAAATAGTATCCCTTGTCTCTTCTTATAAAATCCCTGTTCACCGGACCCTTCGCATAGTAGTCGACATTGTCGGCGTAACAGGACAACACGGCGTCGGTGTCCTTCCTGACCGTCGCTTTCATGCACCTGTCGATGAACGTGATGACCTCATCCTTACGGATCGGCTCCCGGCGATCGACGCCCTGCCTGCTGTTCTCCTCACCGCCGGCAATCGAAGAAGGAAGACGGGATATGGGCGGAACCGGCTTGTTTCTTTCCTTGGGACTCTGTGGAGTATCGCTTCCGACAGAAGACGCACCGCTCTCATTCCTCTCGGGGAACTCCTTGCTCTGCGCTCTTCGGTCAGGCTTCCTTTCCTTGACATTCTGTGGAGTATCGCTTCCGACAGAAAGCGTACTGCTCTCACTCCTCTCGGCAAACTCACTGCTCACCGGTTTTCCTTCCGGAAGACTCTGGACCCTCCCCGATGGGGCGGCCTCACTTGCCAACGCCTTCGGTTCATCTCTATACGGCGCAATGTCGAGCACCAAGGGATGCTTGTCGGCTGAAAGGTCTCCGTTCGCGGAATAGGTTATGGTGGCCTTCTTGTTCCTGAGCCTCTCTGCGGCTGCGGTCAGGGAGTCGATTTTTTGCTTGCCCATTTCGGAGTCGAAATAGAACACGATACTGGGAACATAGATTCCGTACTTGTCCACGTGTATTACCGTCGCATCGATCTGCGCTCTGGACCCGGGAGTTTTGGAGTCGGCCGCAGAACAGACAACGGCAAGTACGGGAAACAGAACCATGCCGACAATGGCGGCAATACCTCGAGTCAACTGATCCTTCATGATGTCCTTCTCCGGGTTCTTTTGACAGTGTATTCAGTTTATCACTTTGACGGAGGAAAAAACATTCGAAGAAGGGCCTCTATACTTCCCGTATGATTATCTTATCCTGTTCCACGGGACTGCCGGGGAAAAGGTGTCAATTCTGAAATTACGCGGTCTGCGCCGGCCGGTTTCACCCAACCGGCGGGCTGGTCCAAATCCATCTTGCCCTTTCGGATTGCCGTCCGCCCGCTGATGTATTCCATTCCCCCGTGGATCAGGAACCGCCTGCGGGCGAAACAAAAGAACCGCTTTCCTTGAGTTTTATTACAACGGAGATCCCGATTTCCTGAGACAATTCTCCGGACAGCCTTCGGGTCAGTTTCTCCATTTCCTTTATTTCATCGGAAAAGATCCGTCCGTCCATGCCGAGCCAGACTTCGAGGTGATCCCGCATCTGATGCCTCACGACAAGAAACCGATATTGATCCGGGCTGAATCCGAGTTCCCGATCGAGCAACTGCAACAACTGCTTGCGATAGACCTTCACGCCCCGGATCACCATCAGCTCCTCCGATTCGTGCGGCAGCCACTCCATGCGTGGAAGCGTTCGCCCGCACGGGCACGTTCCCGGCAAAAGGCGCACCCTGTCGCGGGTCCGAAAACGGATCAGCGGGAAAGCCCGCGTGGTGAGTGTGGTGAGCACCAGCTCCCCTTCCTCTCCTTCGGGAACGGGCATGCAGATTTCCGGATGGATCACTTCAAACAAAAAATGGTCTTCACTCACGTGTAAGCCATTGCGTTCTTCGCATTCAAAGGCAAGCGCCGGACCGGGCACCTCAGTCAGGCCGTAGTGCACCCAGGTCTTCACGTGCAGCCGTGACTCGAGATCGGACCGCACCTCCGGATCGGGGGCTTCGCCGACAAGGATCATCGTCTTCAGTGAGAGTTCGTTGGGGTTCAGGTTCGCCTTGAAAAGGTGATGGGCCAGTTGCTGTGCCGCCGAGGGGCTCGTCACCAGCACGGAGGTCTTGTAGTCCTTCATGATCATCAACTGTTTCTCGGGCGAAAGAATGGTCATGGGGATGACGCCGGCTCCAACCGCTTCAGCTCCATCCTTATAATCCCGCCCCCAGTTGGCCAACCCGGGGTCCAACTCGATCTGAAGAATATCGGTCGAGGACACGCCCGAGGCTGTGAGGGCTCGGGCGACAAGGTCGCGCCAGACGGCCAGGTCCTTTTGGGTATAGCCGCTCACTACGGGCAGCAGCCCGTTTCCGCGAGCCGTGTGGATGCGCACGATGTCCCGCAGGGGAACGGCAAATAGCCCGTAGGGGTAATTTTCCCCGAAGTGGCGTCGCTCGATGAACGGGACGCGGGATAAATCGTTCAGGTTTTCAATCTGGGCAGGTTCCGTGCCGTGCCGTTCGAAGTGGTTTCTGTAGAAGGGGACGTTGTACGCCCGATTGAGAGTGCTCTGCAGCCTCTCCATCTGCTGCTGAATCCTTTCATCCGCATCGAAGCATTCGTCTCTGTGATTCCAGATGGGCATTTTCAGGCCCTCCCCTCATAAAATGTCCGATAGTCTTTCCCGAGATAGGCCCGCTTGACATCCTGGTCGGTCAACAGATCGGCGGCGCTCCCCTCGAGAATGATTCGTCCGTTTTCCAGCACATAACCTCTGTCCGCGATCTGCAGTGCGGCCCTGGCATTCTGTTCGACAAGAAGAATGGTCATCCCTTTCTCTTTGAGTTGAACCACGACGTCGAGGATGAGCCGCACGAGGAAGGGGGCGAGCCCCATTGAAGGTTCATCGAGGAGCATCAATCGCGGCCGGGCCATGAGCGCACGGCCGATGGCGAGCATCTGCTGCTCCCCGCCGGAGAGTGTCCCGGCGGTCTGGCCTATTTTATCCCTCAGCACCGGGAATATCCCGAGCACACTTTCCAGGTCTTCGGCGACGGCGTCCGACTGCCCCTTACGGTACCTGACATAAGCGCCCAGCTTCAGGTTGTCCAGTACGCTGAGCGGCGGGAAGAGCATCCTCCCTTCGGGGACGAGGCTTATCCCCTTCCCGACAATTTCCGGTGGGCTGGCTCCGCTCAATGGATGTTTCTCAAACAGGATATCCCCCTGCCAGTTCGGGACCAGTCCGCAGATTGCATGAAGCAGCGTGCTCTTCCCCGCGCCGTTCGCTCCGATGAGGGTGATGACTTCCCCCGGATGAACTGACAGGCTCACTCCGCTGATGGCGCGAATGCGTCCGTAAAAACATTTGAGGTTCCGAATACGCAGCATGGTTTCCCCGGTTGCGCCAAAGAGGTTCCTTCTTGCCTGATGCCCTTCAATAAAGGTCAGTCCGCGCCCAGGTACGCGGAGATGACCGTCTCATCGGCCTGGATCTCCCTCGGAGTGCCTTCCGCCAGCTTCCTGCCCTGATGGAGGACGAGGATGCGGTCGGAAATCGTCATGATCAAAGACATGTCATGTTCCACCAGGAGTAAGGTTATACCCTTCCGGCGGATTTGCTCGAGCAGTTCTCCGAGGCGTTGTGTCTCGACGGCGTTCAGACCGGCCGCGGGTTCGTCCAGCAGGAGCAGGTCCGGCTCAACGGCGAGGGCGCGTGCAATTTCAAGAAACCGCTGCCGGCCGAACGGCAGGTCGCTGCTCCGATGGCCGGCGACAGACTCCAGCCCCACGAACCGCAGCAGTTCCAGGGAATATTCCCTGGAATCCTTCTCCTCCCTCCTCACCCCGGGCAGACGGCCCAAAGCCCCCAGGAACCCGCAGCGCGTGCGCACATGCCGCCCGACCAGCACATTCTCCAGCACACTCATGGTGCCGAACAATTCCACATTCTGGAAAGTACGCCCCATTCCGGAAGAAACCCGTTCGTGAATGCGCTTTCTCCCGATATCCTCTTCGCGGAAAAAAACGGCTCCCCCATCCGGAACGTAGGAACCGGTGATCGTATTGAACAGCGTCGTTTTTCCGGCCCCGTTCGGCCCGATCACCGCATGGATCGAACCGGCGTCGACCTCGAATGAAACGTTGTAGAGCGCCTGTATTCCGCCGAACGACTTCGACAGGGCATCAACCCTCAGAATGGGAGGAGCCGCGCGCCCTTCCGAACCTTGAGTTCTCATAAAAGTCCAATAATCCTCGTGTCAGGCCCTGCGGGAGAAAAATCATGATCACCATCAGAACAAGACCGTAAAAGACCATCTCATAATCCGCAAAGGTTTGAAGCCATTCCGGGAGGATCGTCAGCAGGGAGGCCCCGAGAAGAGAGCCCCATATGCTGGCCATTCCCCCGATGACCACCATGGTGACGATTCGGATAGACATTAAAAAATCAAATGAATTCGGACTGATAAAGTTCACCATGTGAGCGTACAGAAAACCGGCCAAGGCTGCGAATACGGCGCTCAGTACGAAAACCTGGATCTTGAGGCGGCTTGTGTCGATTCCCATTGCGGCGGCGGCCTGCTCACTGTCGTGAATAGCTCTGAGCCCCCTTCCCACTCGCGAATCGACCAGGCGTTCACAGGCGAGAAAGCAGATGAATGCAACGGTCCAGACAAGGAAAAAATAGTTTCTTGAAGAGGCAAACGAAACGGGCCCCAAAGTCAGAGATGGGATTCCGGGCAGGCCCGAATCGCCTCCCGTAAATTCGGTCCATCCCCGAAAGAGAATGAAGGCGATCATCCCGAAGCCAAGCGTCCCCATGCCGAGGTAAAACCCGGACAACCGCAGCATGGGCAGTGCCACGAGAAAGGCGACTGTGATTGTCAAAAGGACCGCGACGGGAAGGGCGAGCCACGGCGACCAGCTCCAGTGGACTGTGAGCACTCCGGTCGTGTACGCGCCAAGACCATAGAAGGCCGCATGTCCGAGAGAAATCTGTCCCGCATACCCCATCAGCATATTGAGACCCAGTGCAAGCAGGGTATTGATCCCCATGAACGTCAGAAGCTGCAGGTGGTATGAGTTGGAGGTCGCCATTCCCGCCAGAACGACCACCAGAGCAAAAATCGCGTTTTTCATGGTCCGCTTCCCCGATTCGCAACGGCCGGCGTCGATGGCCGGTCCGGACGTGGGAGGAATGGAGCGCTCAAAATCTTTTTATCGCTTCTGTTCCCAGGAGGCCGCTCGGTCGAACATAGAGGATGGTCACAAGAAGGAGGAAGGCAATGGCATCTTTGAGACCGGAAGAGAAAAACCCCACTCCGAGGGATTCCAGCAGCCCCAGGAGAAGGCCGCCGAGCAAAGCCCCCGCGGAACTTCCCAGACCCCCGAGCATGGCCGCGCAAAAGCCTTTCAGACCGAGGGTCATCCCCATGTCGTAGCTGCTCATGGAGATCGGGGCAATGAGCATGCCCCCGATGGCGCCCATGCCCGCGCTCATGGCAAACGCCAGCAGCACCATCCGCTCGCTCGGTATACCCTGAAGCCACGCCGCCTTTTTGCTGATTGCACATGCCATCATCGCCTTGCCGGTGAGTGTCTTCCCGTAGAACAACCGTAATCCGGCGGCGATGAGGAAGACAATCCCCAGGATATAAAGGCTCTGCGGCAGTAAAGTGGCGCCGGCCAGCTCGAAAGCTCCATGGCGCGAAAAGGGCGGCACGCTGTAGGCCTCCTTCCCCCATCCCAACATGCCGACACCACGGAGAAAAATCGACGCGCCTATGGTGACGATCACGAGAACGATGGGGTGCGGTTTGCGCACATTCCGTATCGCCGCCCTCTCCAGGGCCATTCCGACGGCGGCTACACCAATCGTGGAAATTGCGAGGGCAAGAGGAAGCGGAATCTTCAGGCCCTTCCACAGCGAAATCATGCTCAGGGCGCCCAGCATCACGAACTCGCCCTGCGCAAAATTGATGAGGCCCGTCATCGCATAGAGCATGGAGAAGCCCAGGGCGATGATCGCGTAAACGGAGCCGTTCGTGATCCCGGAAAAGACGTACTGAAGGAATTCCTGCATGATCTATGGGCTTCCCTTGGTAAAGGAGAAGCTTCCCCGGTCAAGTCCGGGTCAGCGGTCGAGCACTTTCCACTTCCCATTTTGAATCAGGACCATCACGAATGCGTCAGCCCCCAGCCCGTTATGATCTTCAGGGGAGAAAGTGAAGACCCCGCTTATCCCGACGTGCCCCTTTATCCCTTCGATGTTCCTGCGCAGAATTTCCTTGTTCCCTTCGGTTCCCTGAAGCGCCCTGGCAAGTATCATCATGGCATCATATGCATACCCGCCGAAACCGGAGACCGGCGTTTGATACCGGCTCTCGAATTGTTCGATGTATTTTTTCAGCACGGCTTTCTGAGGATCGCTATCGGGAAGCTGCTCGGATACCAGTATCTTCCCTGTAGGGAGAAAGTTGCCTTCCGCGGCGTCACCGGCCAGCTCAATGAATTTTGGAGACGCCACTCCATGGCTCTGATAGAGGGGCACTTTGAATCCCATCTGCTGCACGTTCCTGGCAATCACGGCGGGTCCCGGATTTGTGCCCCAGCAAACGAGAGCATCGGGCTGAGCGCTTCGAATCTTGGTGAGTTGAGCGGTCATGTCGGTATCTTTGGCTCCGAAACTTTCCGCCTGCACTACCTGAATTCCGTAAAGGGCCGCCTGCGCCAGGAGCTGTTCTCTGCCGCTCTCGCCAAACGCGTTTTCAACGCTGAGGATCCCCACCTTCTTGATGTTCTTGCTTTTCGCGTGCTGATAAATCGCAGCCACAGCCAGAACATCGCTCTGCGCCGTTTTGAACACGTATGGTTTCACGGGGTCGGTGATCTTGATCCCCGCAGCGCAGCTTATGAGAGGGAGCTGCTGCTTCTCGGCAAGCGGCACCACCGCAAGTGTCGTCGGGGTGAGGCTGGGGCCGATGATCGCCAGGACGTTATCCTTGCTCATGAGCTTATTGGCTGCAAGAACGGTCTTTGTGGGGTCGCCTTCCGTGTCGTAAATCACCGCTTCGAGCATGTGTCCGTCGATGCCGCCGGCGGCGTTGATTTCGCCGATTGCCAGTTCGAGACTCTTCTTCTCGGGATCACCCAAAAAGGAACTGGGGCCGGTTATGGAGAAGAGCCCGCCTATCCTGTAAGCATCCTTTGACCAGGCATTCGTCAGGCCAATGCCTCCGAAAACGAACATCAATGCCAGTAAATTCACCAACAACCGTCTCGCATAGCTCATGACCGGCTCCTCTTGTGGCCATGGCTGACGGTTCCCCGGCCACGGCCCATTAGTCGGCACCAACCCGAAAACCCGGGTGATCAGCTTCCCCGGCGTGACGTTCCCCGCCACCGGGCCACATCGGGGAAATGGGTTTTCGGGTGCACATCTCTCGATATGCTCCTCCGTTCACTGCCTACATGGAGTAAAGTTCGTTCCCCTCGATCACTTTTACTCCCTCCCGGATCAGCACTTTCACGGCCTCATCCAGATTGTCGAACCGGAAAATGATCACCGCATTGTTTCCGCTCTGCTGCACGAAGGCATACATGTATTCCACGTTGACGTTCGCCTTCTGGAGGATCTCCAGGATCTTATGCAGTCCCCCCGGACGGTCGTCCACTTCCACCGCCACGACATCCGTCTTCCCGACTGTGAAGCCGTGCTGCCTCAGGGCCTCCTTGGCCTTGTTGTTGTCGTTGACAATCAGCCGGAGGATGCCGAAGTCGGAAGTGTCGGCGAGAGAAAGAGCCCTGATGTTCACCCTGTTTTCCGTCAAAATGCGGGTAACTTCCGAAAGCCTCCCTGCCTTGTTTTCCAAAAACACCGAGATCTGCTCCACTCGCATGTCCCGCTCCTTTTTGCATTTTTAGATTTTGCGATTGTCGATGACACGCTGGGCCTTGCCTTCGCTTCTGGCAATGCTCTTCGGCTCGACCAGTTTTACCTTCGCCGAGATTCCCAGGGACTCCTTTATGTTCTTGGCAATGCCCTTTTCAAATTCCTGCAATTTTCTCACTTCGTCGGAAAACATCCCTTCGCCTATCTCTACCATGACCGTCAGGATATCAAGATTGTTCTCCCGGTCCACAACAAGTTGATAATGAGGCTCGACTCCTTCTATTTCCATCAGGACAGCTTCGATCTGAGACGGGAAAACATTGACTCCGCGGATGATGAGCATGTCGTCGGTGCGCCCGGTCACCCGATCCATCCGGATAAGCGTGCGGCCGCAGATGCAGGGTTCGGTTCTGAGTGCTGAGATATCTCTCGTTCTGTAGCGAATGATGGGGAAGGCCTCCTTGGTAATCGAAGTGAAAACGAGTTCGCCCTTTTCCCCGAAGGGCAGAACTTCCTGCGTCACCGGATCGATCACTTCCGGGATGAAATGGTCCTCGAACACATGGAGCCCCTTCTTCGCTTCATGACATTCGATGGAAACACCCGGCCCCATTACCTCGCTCAAACCATATACGTCAACGGCACTGAGGTTGAGCTTTCGTTCGATCTCCTCCCGCATTCTATCCGACCATGGTTCGGCGCCGAATACTCCAACTCTGAGTTTTAGGTCCTCGAGAGCGATACCGGATTCCCCGACCGCTTCCCCCAGGTGCAGGGCATAAGAGGGAGTGCAGGCAAGAACGGTCGACCCAAAATCCCGCATGATCATGATCTGCCGTTTGGTATTCCCACCCGATACGGGTATCACCGATGCTCCCAACTGCTCGCCTCCATAGTGGGCGCCAAGGCCGCCGGTGAACAACCCGTAGCCGTAGGCGACATGGATGATGTCTCCGCGTGACGCGCCCGCGGCAGTGAGAGCGCGCGCCATCAAATGGGCCCACATGCCGATGTCCCGGGCCGTATAGCCCACCACCGTCGGTTTCCCGGTCGTTCCCGAAGAAGCGTGTATCCGGACTACATTGTCCATGGGAACGGCGAACATACCGTAGGGATAATTATCGCGCATATCCTGTTTGGTCGTGAATGGGAGCCGCCGGAGATCGTCGAGGCTCCTGATGTCCGCGGGAGTGACCCCCGCTTCCTGAAATTTCTTGCGGTAGAACGGTACGGTCGCATAGACTCGGTCCACCGTGGCTTGTAGGCGGCGCAGTTGGAGAGCCTCCAGCGCCTCCCGGGGCATTGTCTCGTATTCAATGTTGTAAATCATTCTTCATGGTCCTCCGTCATGAAATCCCCATCAGACTAAAAAAGCCGTGGATTGAATCACCCACGGCTTCCTGAATAAAAAAAACCATGAGTACCGCTTTGTTGCGCCCACCCATGGTTTCGGTCGAATGTCAGGTCCGGTTCAGCCTACTCCACTCCCCCACAGGCAGGCTTCGAAAAAAAGAAGCCGCTGTTAAAAAGAAAGCTGCTAAAGTAGAAAAACCGATCAGGCATCGAAAGCTCCATGCATTAAACCTACAGTATCTGGACACATACCCGAATTTAAAAAACCTGTCAAGAAAAATGGGTGAGAGTACGGTCGAAAATTCTTCAGGGGGCTTCCCGGTAATGGGGCTCTGTTGCCCAAACGGAATCCAGGCAAAAAATGACCCGCTTGTCCGGAAACGTCACCCCGGCGGAGTGGCCGGGGTTCAGTGTCGTCAATTGGAATTGCCCAATAATTCAAAGAGGCTGGATCCCGGCTTTCGCCGGAATGACGAATCCAGTTTCATCCGGCCTCGGATTTTCCTTACGGAGAATAGCCCTGGCAATTTCGCCCCCGAACGTCACGAATTCCCCTGCGCCTGCCCTGTTTTCGGCTTCCCGGCAGGCGTTGCCGTCTGGGTCTTCACGCCGGACAGCTCATTTTCCAGGAGGGCCACACTTGGATAGTTGCCGACGGCCTTCAGTGCAAGTTCGTACTGCTCGACCGCCTTGGCATAGTCCTGCTTCTTGGCATAGAGCCTTGCCATGTTCCAGCAGATGACCCGGTTGTATCCGCTGAACCCTTCTTCCTTCAGCGCTTTCCACTGGCCCAGCGCCTCATCCGTCTTTCCACTTGCCTCGTACGCTATCGCCAACTGATCGCGTGCTATGGGTTTCAAAGGATGTTTCGACGGGACTTCCTCGATCACCTTGCTGCTCCACACAACAGCATCCTGATAACGCTGGAGCGTGAGGTACACCCGAGCGAGGTCTGTCTTGGCATTCAGGGCAGCCATGGTTCCGTCGTGGTCCCTGATGAATTTTTCCAGTTCCGGAATGGAGGCTTCCCATTCTTTGGGATCGGCAGTATCGGAAGGCCACTTCTCGAACAGAGCCGCATAGTCCGAACGGGCGCTGTTCTCTCTCTTGTCCCTGTAAACGTTGAATCCCCATAGAATGGCTGATGCCGCCAGCAGAACCACAACCCCACCAATCAGGAACTTGAAGTTCTTCTCGATCCATTCATTCCATCGCTCGGAGAAGCTCAACGGGTCCGGAAGCTTGTCGGTCCCCTTTTTTACGCCCTTGATTTTTTTCATTGCCAAAATGATTTCTCCTTCCAGGATGACATATACGGGCCGGCCCGAACACGTCGAAGCCGTTTCGGACACGCCCATGGCACATGGTTCAGCCCGGATTGTTTCCCGACCCGAATCGCTTCACGATTCTCTCGATAATCATCGTTGTGGAAGTATCCGGAATCATAGGTATTCTATAGACGCTTCCGCCTCTGCGCACGACGAAGTCGGCCCCAACAATTTGTTCCATCGGCCAGTCGGCCCCCTTGACAAGGATATGCGGCTGCAAGGACTCGATCAGGGGTAAGGGGTCGGGAGTATCGAACAGGATGACATAGTCGACGCACTGGAGCGCGGCAACGATTTCACTGCGTTCATCCTGCCTGGTGATGGGACGGAGAGGACCCTTGATCATCCCGACGGATTGGTCGCTGTTGAGGGCCACGATCAGGATGTCGCCCATGGACCGGGCGGCTTCGAGATACCGGATATGGCCCAAATGCAGCAGATCGAAGCAACCGTTCGTGAAGACTATCCGCCGGCCCTCCCGGCGGCGGTGGAAACAGATTTTCTCGAGGTCTTCAAGGTCCTTGATCTTATCTGCGGCCTTCATTTGCAGGCCACATCCTCATTTTTCACCATGGAACTCTTGAGCTCTTCCTCGATTTCCGCGACTTCGGATTCACTCATCCCCGGCTCCAGGCTGACCTCTTCCCAATCGACCGCATCGACCAGCCCTTCCCGGAACATCCTGACCCAGAAAAAAAGGCTCGGCTCCGGCGCGCTGACAACGTGGGCAATATCGGGATCCTCTACGTAGATATCGCCCTTGAATATACGCCTCATCTGCTGGAGAGCCGCTCTGCCGATACCCGTGCGCAATTTCCCCAGGACTTCGAGGCTGTACAGGGAGATTTCCTTCCTCCCCTCTTCCGTGAGGCAAAGGCTCATCTGTCCTCTAAAGCACCCGGGCTTCTCGAATTCGAGAACCTCCATCGGCCCGAAACCCTTCAACGTGGTCAGCAATTCCGGAACGGAGAGGTCACCGTGTGCAGCCTTCCATGAGATACCCTTCCACTCGATGACCGCCACTAAATAATCTCCGGATTATCTACCTGTTACTGCTACTGAAATCAACCCGCCGGCATTCTCATTCGGACGTCGGGGCGCATCTTTCGCTTCGCTTCCGCCAGGGCATGGTGCAGTTCCTGCTCCCAAGCCGGCGAGGTCGCGCATGCCTCCCTTTCGTCGCCATACGTGCAAACCAGAAAAGAACTCAATGGTGGTTTCTTTCTCAAGCAGTCCCTGCTCTCAAAAAAGATGACTC
This sequence comes from uncultured Syntrophobacter sp., assembly GCA_963666995.1. Classification (GTDB taxonomy): domain Bacteria; phylum Desulfobacterota; class Syntrophobacteria; order Syntrophobacterales; family Syntrophobacteraceae; genus Syntrophobacter. Next base: position 392,906 of record OY762941.1, read on the forward strand.
AATAACGACTTCCTCTATTTGTTACCATCGGATAAATGCCAAGCTCTTCCATCTCAGGACAAAGCTCATATAGCTTCGCCCTCAAACCTTCTCTCTGTGCACGCTTCATTCTTTGTTCCCCAATCCATCAAGGGTGGATACATCTGGAACTCGGATTCAACAAGCGTCCAACGTGCCTCAACCTCTTTCGGGCCGAGACGAAAATGAGTAAAAGGAACATTCATTTTGAAGAGTCAGTTGACGTAGGGCTTCAAACAGAGCGACCCCGACAGACGTGGCAAGGTTCAAACTGCGAACTCTTGCCGTATTAATAGGGATCTTTACCATAAACTCCGGTTCGGATTCAAGCAATTCCTTGGGGAGTCCCCTCGTTTCGGAACCAAAAAAAAGACAGTCGCCTGGGCGGAAACTGAAGTCATAGTAGAGCCGGTCGGCATGCGCCGAAAAATAAATCCACCTGCCCCCGCAAAGGTCCTGCCGCAGAGCATCGAGATCGGGGTGCACCTTGAGGCGAACGTGAGGCCAGTAGTCGAGCCCCGCTCTTTTCAGGTGCCGGTCCGTGATATGGAAACCCAACGGCTCGACGAGATGGAGCGGCGTATGGGTCGCAGCACAGGTCCTGGCGATATTTCCGGTATTCTGAGGAATCTCCGGCTGGTACAGAACCACCTGGAGAGGCGTTCTGCTTCGAATGGATGGTCCATCGGCGGTTTTCATGTTCGCTTCGGTTCCGATTCCGGCTTCATCGGGCCGTCCGGACATCACGGAAGACAGGATTCGAGTAGTTTCTCGCGACCTCGCACTCCTCACCTTAATGAGAATTCACGCGGCAAACCCTCTGGCGGCCGGTCCCCATACCGGCCCGGCAGCAGCTCATCGGCGGGCAAAGAACCTGAGACACGCCGAAGCCGTCACCCATTGGCCCCGAACCTCTCCGTCCGGCCGGCGATACACGACAGGGCATCCCGGTTCCCGGAAAGATGAACTCCGGCAACCCTTGCATGATGCCCTTTAACAGAAAACCGTGCCGGAGGAAAGTAAATAGGAAACCGGATGCAATCGCTCTGAGAAGTGGGCAAGGCGGAGTCGCCTATCAGGGGTTTCTTCGGCAATTCCGTGTCGGGGGCCGTCTGCGATAAGCCGCTTCGTCAATCGATGCCGTGAGCATAATCCCTGTCAATCTTCAAACCTTCGATATCGGAAGTCTTCTCCCCTCTCGCCGCCCGTATATTGTCAACGCCCCGCTTGACGACCGCTCTCTTGGATGCGTAGGCTTTCGCCGTATCCTCCGTAATCAAACCTTCCTGGTAGAGGCCTATGATCCAGTCGTCAAAGGTCGTCCATCCGAAGGGTCTCCCCTGCTGCATCATCTCATAGAGTGTCTTCCCCTCGGATTCCCCGTTCATGATGGCTTCCTTGACCCTCAGGTTCGAACCCATGACCTCGAGCGCCGCGATTCGACCTCCACCCACTTTGGGAAGCAGGCGTTGAGACACGGCCCAGCGCAGGGTATCCGCGAGACGAATCCTGATCAGCCGTTCTTCCTCCAGTTCGAACATGCCGATGATCCGGTTGATGGTCTGGCCGGCATCGATCGTGTGGAGAGTGGTCAAAACGAGATGGCCCGTCTCGGCCGCGCTCAGCCCGATTTCCACCGTCTCCCTGTCCCGCATTTCCCCCACAAGGATGACCTTGGGCGCCTGCCTGAGCGCCGCTCGAAGGCCGTTGGCGAAACTATCGAAGTCCAGCCCGAGTTCCCTCTGGTTGAAAGTGGATTTCAACTGCGGGTGAACGTATTCGACGGGATCTTCGAGCGTGATCACGTGAGCGGCTTTCTTTTGATTGATCTCATTGAGAATAGCGGCCAGGGTAGTCGACTTTCCACTTCCCGTCGCTCCTGTCAGGAAGACGATCCCGAATTTTTCTTCGGCAATCCGTTTGAGGACCGTCGGCAGCCGCAGTTCCTCCACAGTGGGCACCTTCGTCGGCAACTGCCTCATGACAATCGAATAGGTCCCGCGCTGAGAGAAGACATTCACTCGAAAACGTGCACGGCCGGGTAAATGATATGAAAGGTCGCAGGAACCGTGGCTGAGCAGATTCTGCAGATTGCGCCGATCTCCCCCGGCAAGGTTCAGCATGATCATTTCCGTGTGGAATGGAGCCAGCTTTGGAATATCGAGATCCTGGCAGACGGGCGCGAGCTGCCCGTCAATTTCCACCTGGGGCGGCTTTCCGACGGTGAGGTTGATATCCGAGGCCCGCGGATATTGATCCAGAATATGGCTGAGAAAAAAGTCCAGGTCTGTTCGTATCACTGCCGGCCCTCCCCTTAAACCTTGGCGTCATTGCCCGCGTCTTCGCACGGGCCTGCGGCCCGCGCGGCGCCGGTTACACTTCCGTGAAATCTTCCGGTGGTTCGGTCAAGTACGGACGGAACTTCTCTTTATCCACACACTTCATGTAGGCTTCGCCCGCGCTGATGCGGCCCGCCTTGAGATGCGTAAAAATACCGTCGTCCAGGGTCTGCATGCCGTATTTCTTCCCCGTCTGCATGGCGGAAGGAACCTGATGGGTTTTGGACTCCCGGATCATGGCCCGCACGGCGTGGGTCGCAATGAGAATTTCAAGGACGGGGATGCGGCCCTTGACGTCGATGCGTTTGAAAAGGGCCTGGGAGACAACGGCTCGAATTCCGTCGGCCAGCGTCGAGCGGATCTGCGCCTGTTCTCCCACAGGGAAGACTTCGATGATCCGATCCACGGTCTTGTAGGCACTGGTGGTGTGAAGGGTCGAGAAAACGAGGTGCCCTGTCGCCGCCGCCTCTATTGCGAGACGAATGGTTTCGAGATCCCGCATTTCGCCCACCAGGATGATGTCCGGGTCTTCGCGGAGGGCGGCCCGGAGCGCAGCGGAAAATGAGCGCGTGTGCGTATTCACCTCCCGGTGGTTGATCACGCAATTCTTACTGGTGTGCACAAACTCGATCGGGTCTTCAATGGTGATGATGTGATCCTTGCGCTTTCGGTTCGCTTCATCGATGATCGCCGCCAGGGTCGTCGACTTGCCGCATCCCGTGGGTCCCGTGACAAGCACCATGCCCCTCGGCAGCAGGGACAGACGGGCCACCACGGAAGGCAGTCCAAGGTCCTCCACCGACAGGATTTCACTCGGTATTTCGCGAAACACAGCGCCAATCCCATTCTTCTGCTGGAAAAAATTGGCACGATACCGGGCAAGCCCGGCGATCTCATAGGCAAAATCCAGATCTCCCGTCTCCTCAAAGACTTTTATCCGATCTTCCGGGGTAATTTCATAGAGCATGGAACGCAGCTCGTCATCATCGAGCACCTTGAACTTTATCCGTTCGAGATCACCCCGTATTCGCAATACCGGCTGCTGCCCCGAGACCAGATGGAGGTCCGAGGCCTTCTGCTCGTTCATCAGTTTAAAGAACGCATCGATCCTGGCCATGAAAACTCCTCATCACACTGACAATCCGTATCTCCACTCGCAATTATTACTTCGGGAAAAGAGCGATTCCCATCGCTTGCCCCCGATCCGCGCTCACGCCGGCCGGCCGGGGGAACCTCCATCGTCGGACATTCAGGGCCGCCTTCAATCTTCCACGAAGATCGAATGCCGATGCCTGTCGTCCAGACGCTTCAAGCCGACCTTCCCGGCAATTCGCAGTGCCTCGCCGAATTCTTCCCGGCTGATCCTTCTTCCGAGATGCGGCTTCCCGAAGGCGTCCCCACAGGGATGATACTGATCCATGAGGTTGACGTAGGTGTCCGGTGAAATCTCCTCGGCAAGAAACCGCAGCACGTGCCCGGTCCCAGCGATACCGTCGGGCATCACCAAGTGGCGCACCAGCAGCCCTCTTTGAGCAATCCCGCCGGAGTCGATCCGGAGATCGCCGACCTGCCTGTGCATCTCGCGCAGAGCCTGTCTCGCCCGCTCCGGATAGTCCGCCGCGTCGCATACCGACTCGGCCGTCTCACTGTCCCAAAATTTAAAGTCCGGCATGAATATATCGACAATTCCATCGAGAAGCTTTAGGGCGGGCACCCGTTCATAGCCCCCGCAGTTATAGACGAGTGGAATGTTGAGGCCCCTCTCGACCGCGATCGGCAAGGCCTCGAGAATCTGGAAGATAACGTGTGAGGGAGTAACGAAGTTGATGTTGTGGCAGCCCCGTTCCTGCAGGCGGATCATCACATCGGCCAGTTCTTCGGCGGTAACGGTTGTGCCCTCGCCACCGTGACTGATTTCGTAATTCTGGCAGAACACACAGAACAGATTGCAGTGGGAAAAGAAAATCGTACCTGACCCTCTTCTCCCGACGAGCGGACGTTCTTCACCGAAATGCGGTCCGAAACTCGCGACCGCGGCGTGCCGGCCGGTGCGGCAGTAGCCCTTTTCCCCCGACATTCGGTCCACTCGGCAAAACCTGGGGCACAGCGTGCATTTCGCCATCCAAAGGCGGCTTCTGCGAACGCTTTCCGCCAACCGACCGTCCGAATGGGCCAGCAGGTATGCCGGCTGCATTGGCACCCTCCAGGGGCGTTCATTCGACACCGCTGCGAAAGCGGGGCACCCGAACAACCGCACTTTATTGTTGCCTGCCGGAAAGCGGAGTCCGGAAAGACGGGACGATGAAGTATCGGGGTCCCCGCCGTGCCTCTTCTGCGCTGCGTGGAGAAGCACGCCGGGAACCTCGTGCCGGGGATCGGGCCGTCAGGAACGAAGCGCGACGCTTACACCGTTTCTTTTTTGAGGACCACGACCTTCAGTTTGCCTTCGAGCGCTTTCTTGAAGCTGATCGCATCCGCCTCGGAACCGACTATGGCGCCGTAATGCATCGGGATGGCCACTTTTGTCTTGATGGTTTTCGCGGCTTCCACGGCCTGTTCGGCAGTCATGACATACGTGCCGGACACGGGCAGGAAGGCGATGTCCACATCCACGCCCTTCATCTCGGGGATGAGATCCGTATCCCCGGCGTGATAATACCTCACACCGTCCAGGGTCACGATGAAGGAGAGCATCGCGGCTTTTTGGGGATGAAATTCCTTATCCGTATTGTATGCGGGAAGAACCTCGATATCGACTCCCTTCACCTCGATGCGGTCGCCCGGGGCCACTACCCTCACGTCGCCCTTGAGTTTTCCGGCCGAGGAAGCATCGGTGATAATGGTTGTGTCATCCCGCAGAATCTTTGCGACGTCTTCCGGGGAGCAGTGATCGAAGTGATCGTGGCTGATCAGAATCAGGTCGGCGGGCCGGGTGGTGGTGATCTGAAAAGGATCGAAGTAGACAGTCGTGCTCCCTTCCAGACGGAATGCATCATGCCCGAGCCAGTGGATTTTCTTAACGGCATCCTCAAGAATCATAATCTCCTCCTCCTTAGTCTTTCCTCACCAAACCAACACCAATGCAGGTTCCTTGAACCCCTTCGCAGGGTATGCACAGCAAAAGGCCTGAATACGGATTCCTTTTACTGATATATTACCTCAGGTTGGGGTTTCCACAAATACTACTTTGCCGGTCCCATGGAATTTTGATGACCGGCAAAAGCTTCACACACACGGCCGCGGGACTCTCGATTCAGTCTCTTTTCTTCTTCTTGCTCATCACCCGCCTGATGGGTTAATCTTTTAAGACCACTATTTCTGAAATCTTTTCCAACGTAAGGGGCAAATCCGCCCTCATTGCAGTCGTTACCGGAGCCGGGGAATGCAGCGATTTTTGAATGCGCTCCTGAATCACAGATGGCAAGGCTTCAGGGTCATTCACCATGCCATACTGCCTCAAAAAGACCCCATTTTCGGCGAACTCGATTCCCCCCTCCCGGAATCGCTTCAAGAGTCCCTCGCGCAGATGGGCATTACGAACCTCTACGTCCACCAGGCGCGCGCCCTGGAACGGGTTCGTTCCGGAGAAAACCTCGTCGTAGCCACACCGACGTCAAGCGGGAAATCGCTCATCTATAACCTTGCCGTTGCCGAGGGACTTCTCAAGGACCCGGAACAAAGATCCCTGTATCTTTTCCCCATCAAGGCACTCACCAGGGATCAGTTCGAAACGCTGGAAAACTTCTTCGAGATCTCGGCGAAGGTCACCGGTGGAAGCCGTTTTCGGGCCGCCGTTTATGACGGCGACACCACACCTTATCAAAGGTCAAAAATCCGCCAGAAGCACCCCCAGGTCCTTCTCACCAATCCGGACATGATGCATTACGCCCTGCTCCCCTTCCATGCCAAGTGGGAGGCATTCTGGAAAAACCTCAGGTTTGTCGTGATCGATGAAATGCACACCTACCGCGGCATATTCGGAAGCCACGTCGCCCAGATCTTTCGCAGACTCAGACGCATCTGCCAATACTACGGCAGCAGTCCTCAGTTCATCCTTTCATCCGCCACCATCTCGAATCCGCTCGATCTTGCGGGTCAGTTGATCGGCCCGACGGAAAACGGCACCTCCGTGATAACCGAGCACGGCTCCCCCCAGGCGAAACGACACTTCGTCTTTCTCGAACCCGAGGAAGTCGCCGCCAGCCCCGTGTCCGGCACGGCAGCCCGGTTGATTGCCCGAGCGGCCGAGGCGGGTTTGAAGACGATCGCCTTCACTCAATCGCGCAAGCTCACCGAACTCGTTCACATGAGCGTCCTGCGCATGGCGCCGCAGTTGGCCAAGCGGGTCAGCTCCTATCGCGCGGGGTTTCTCCCCGAGGAACGCCGCGTTATTGAACAGAAGCTGTCAAGCGGCGCGCTCGCAGCCGTCATTTCGACCAGCGCCCTTGAGATGGGGATCGACATCGGGGGGCTCGATCTGTGTATCCTCGTCGGTTATCCGGGCACGGTCATGACAACGTGGCAGCGGGGAGGCCGCGTCGGCCGGAGCGGCCGGGAATCGGCCATCGTCCTTTTGCCTCAGCCGGACGCCCTCGATCAGTACATCATCCATCACCCGGAGGACTTTCTGAAGAGCAGTTATGAAATGGCCGTCACCGATCCCCGGAACGTCGAGATCCTCAAAGCGCATCTCCCCTGCGCCGCTGCCGAACTTCCGCTGCAGCTCCGGGAAGTTGAAAGCGACCGGGTCATTGCGGGGGTGGTGGAGGAACTGACCCATTCCATGCGGCTCATGCAGGGCGCCGACGGAGAGCAATGGGTGGCGGCTTTTCATAATCCGCACCGGCTGGTGGACATCCGCTCCGTGGGGCAGTCTTACGCCATTTTCAAGGGAATCGACGAAGACCGGAAGATTCCTTTGGGAAAGAATGAAGGGATTCGGGCACTGAAGGAATGTCATCCCGGGGCCATCTACCTTCATCGGGGTGAAACTTACCAGGTTGAGAACCTGGATCTCGAAAACCGCACGGTGCAGGTGGCGCCCTCCAATGCACCGTATTTTACCCGGGTAAAAAGTGAAAAAGAGACGGAGATACTGGAAGTCTATGCGTCCAAGCCGGTCGGGAATTTTGTCGTGAGGCTCGGCCGTTTGAAAGTCACCGAACATATCCTGGGTTATGAGAAAAGGCGCCTTTTCACGCAGGAACTCCTGGGTTCGGATCCCCTCGACCTCCCCCCGCAGATGTTTGAAACCGTGGGTTTCTGGATAGAAATCGAGCCCATGGTGGCGAAACAAGTTCAAAACGCCGGACTCCATTTCATGGGCGGCATCCACGCCATGGAGCATGCCGCGATCAGCGTATTCCCCCTGTTTGCGCTCTGTGACAGGAACGACATCGGGGGAATCTCCACTCCGCAGCACCCCCAGGTTGGAAAGGGAGCCGTCTTCATCTACGACGGGTACCCGGGCGGGATCGGCCTGGCCGCGCGGGGTTACGAAATCATATCGGATCTCCTCGGAAAGACGAAGGAACTCATAGCCTCCTGCCAGTGCACGGACGGCTGCCCGGGATGCATCCACTCCCCCAAGTGCGGCTCCGGCAACAAGCCGTTGGACAAAGCCGCGGCCCTGGCCGTATTGAAGTACCTCCTCGGAGAATTGAACCTTACGGAGCAGGTACAGCTTTCCAGGGAGGACAAGCCGCAAGAAGCCCCCGCCGTTGTCTCCGAAGAACCCCATTCCTCCGATTTGCGCATCGGTTTCTTCGATCTGGAAACCCAGCGCCTGGCGGATGAAGTCGGGGGATGGCAAAACAAACACCTCATGAAGGTCTCCGTGGCGGTCCTTTACGAAACCCCCGCCGACACCTTCCATGTGTTCAGGGAACACGAATTGTCCTCGCTCATTGAGCGTTTGCGCGACCTCGACCTGGTGGTCGGATTCAACATCAGCCAATTCGACTACGGGGTCCTGAAACCTTACACGACTTTTGACCTCGTCCAGTTGCCGACTTTCGACATATTGACGGAGATCCATCGAAAGGCGGGCTTTCGGGTGAGCCTTGGACATCTTGCCGAAAAGACGCTTGGGAAGCCGAAAACAGGCGAGGGGGTGCAGGCGGTGAAGTGGTTTCGCGAGGAACAATGGGGACCGCTGATCGAATACTGCAAAATGGACGTCCTGCTCACACGGGATCTTTTCCATCACGCCCTCCGGAACGGGTATCTTCTTTACAGCGATAAGCGAGATAGACTATTGCGGCTGCCCACCCCATGGAAACTGGAGGAGTTGGTTGGGAAAGGCAAAAGGTAAGGCCGGGGTACGGCGTTTGGGGTTGTTGCGCGAACAGAATCCAGGTAAAAGATGAGCCGTTTGTCCGGAAACGTCACCCCGGTGGTATTGCCGGGATCCAGCGTCGTTAATTGGAGTTACCCGATAATTTCAAGGAGGCCGGCTTCCGGGCTTCTTGGGAAAATCGAAAGCAAAGTGCGTCAATTCAGGACCATAACTCACCTTGGCGGTCCATTGCATAAATTCAATGACAAAATTTCACCGATGGGTGGCGCGGACAACTCGTTAGCGCAAGAGGTTTGTGAGAGGGCAGCATAGTCCTTCCTACTCCTCTTGGGGCTCCGCCCCCCGGATACGAGTATCCGGACCACCCGTGATGAGATTTCCGTGATACGCTATCGTATTTATGAAACAATGTACTCAGGTTGCATAACATGATTCCGGTTTTCATCCCTGGTTGTGAGGCCCCGGCTTTCGGCGTCCGCCGGAATGACGAATCATGGTTTCATCCGGCCTCGGATTTTCTTCTGGGCAACAGCACCGTTTCAGTCTCCTCCCGTATGGACCGCTTTTTGCGGGCAGACGGTTTAACATCCAATTCAGCCTTGCTCATTTGTCGTTTGGTATTGTAAAATGCTTGTAGACTTATATCCCATTTCATCCATCTGAATCTGTAACGAGGTTTGCTGGAAGAATCATTTCGTCCGAATGTCGAATTTGCACTACCAACCGTATCCGGCGACCGGAGATCAGAAGGCGAAGATATGAAAAGCAGCGAAAACTGGCAGGTGATCCATGGCGTATCATCGTTGCGGGGCGCGCACCTTGGCCCGCTTTTATTCCCTAAACTGACAGGACCCGAAGAGTCATGGTTTGCTCTCTACGTCCAGGTCAATCATGAGCGAGAGGTAGTAAAGCGGCTTGAACAGAAAGCCCTCTCGTGTTTTCTGCCCTTGATGAACTGCTGGAGCAAGAGGCTGGACCGGCGCAAGAGTATCAACGTCCCCCTCTTTCCCGGCTATGTCTTTCTGCACACTGTCCTGGACAATTACACCAACCTGAACATCCTGAAAACCCCGGGGGCGGTCCACATTCTGAGAAACTCGGAAGGCCCGCTGCCGATTCCCACTTCTCAGATCGACAATTTGAAAACGGTGCTCGCATCGCCGAAACCTCTGAGCCGTCATCCATACCTGAAAGAGGGCGACTGGGTGCGGGTGATTCGCGGCCCCTTGTGCGGATGCGCCGGATTTCTGGCCAGGAGGGACCACAAAAAAGGAAGGCTGGTGCTGAGTGTGGATCTCATCAGGCAGTCGGTGAGCGTGGAACTGGATGTTGAGGACGTCGAACCCATAACTCGGCCGGCCAGAACGGCCGTCTCCTGACCGATCGGGGGTGATTTCCTCAGCAGCGCTGCATGAGGCTCAACCGGCCCTGCCCGACAAGCCAAACAGGCTGACGGTAACCCGCGTACCCCTGTCAAACCCCTCCACGTGCTCGGGAACCGTGATATAGCCGTCTGCCTGGGCCAGTGTGCTCATCATCGCGGATTTTCCGAAAACCGGGTCTGCGGTCAGGTCCTGTTCTCGTTTCGAAAGGATGACCGGAATATAGTCGGTCCTGCCATGTACGGACGGGACAGGCCTGTTGAGCAGGGCGGACACGGTGTTCATACCTTCCCTCAGCCCCCACACTCTCATTCCCTGGAGGATTTCCAGGGAAGGCAGGACAAAAGCCCTGCAGATCATCATTGCGGATACGGGCTGTCCGGGAAGTCCCCAAAAAACCTTTGTGCCGACGCGAGCCAGGATGGTCGGCTTTCCCGGTCGCACGGCCACACCGTGGACCAGAAGCTCGCTTTCCGGAAAATGATCCAGCACCTGCAGCGTGTAGTCCCGGGCGCCGACCGAGCTTCCGCCCGAGAGTATGACCACATCGTGATCGGAAAGCGCATCCCCGCAGGTCCGAATGAGTTGTTCGAGGTCATCCACAATGACTCTTCTGAGGCCGACCAGCGCCCCGGCGGCCTCCACCTGGGCGGCCAGGGTAAAACTGTTGATGTCGCGAATCTTCCCGCGGGGAAGCGGCGAGATGGACAGGGGTACGATTTCATCGCCCGTTGATACAATGGCAACCCTTGGTCTGCGACCGACACTGACCTTCGCCATTCCAAGGGCTGCAAGCACCCCGACGTCCTGGGGCCGGAGCTTCCAGCCCGCCGGATATAATTCCGCCCCAACCGGTATATCTTCACCTTCCTTAAGCATATTGTCGCCGGGTGCAACGGGCCTCGTGACTTCTATGGTCTTATCATCCAGCGGAGAAGTGTATTCCACCATGACCACCGCGTCGGCGCCGTCGGGCATCATTCCTCCCGTCGGAACGGCGACAGCCTTACCCGGTTCCACCCGAAGACCGGGGGATTCTCCCATGGTGATCTCTCCTCCGATTTCGAGAAAGGCGGGAAGGGTTTCGGATGCTCCAAAAGTGTCCCGGGCACGCACCGCGTAGCCGTCCATCGTGGCGCGGGCAAAGTGAGGGACCGGCTCCGGAGCCGAAACCGGTCCGGCCAGGACCCTCCCATCGGCCGATTCAAGAGCGATGTCCTCTGCGCCCAAAGGCTCAAAACGGTTCAAGAGGGCCAGGACTTCCTCGAATGTTTTTACTTTCAAGAATTTCGACATGGATTTTCCTGAAACTTTATGGCATTGGTCGCATTGAAGCATCCATGCGACCCCGCCGGTCGCGTCCGGCCGCACCCTGTCCAATCGCTTTGCACGGCCGGAATCCGTTTTGTCTTATGGAGGCTCCCCGTCGTGAACCTCACACAGGTGCGGGACTATACTGTAACGACGGAACGAGCGCAAGAAAAGGCAATTGTCAACCGATCATATTGTGGGGGCGCCAGCCCCAATGTTGCGATGTCGTCGAATGTACCGGCGCACCTGCGTTGCACCGGATGCGGCCTGACGGGATCGGGCCGGTCGACTTGTACGGGATCGGAAGGTCGGATTGAGTGGAGACGAAAATGGCCGTAAATCAGAATCCAAGAAAGTTCACCATCAAGTCCAAGATTTGGATAACGGATGAAAGTGGAGCGGTGGTCTTCGGGTCGGGCCGGGTCCGCATTCTGCAGGCGATCGCCGACCACGGATCCATACTTTCGGCAGCCAAGGAACTGAACATGAGCTACCGGGCGGTCTGGGGAAAGATTAAGGCAACGGAAGAGCGTCTGGGGCAACAACTTCTGGACCGGAAGATAGGTGGAGCCAAGGGGGGCGGCTCAGAACTCACCCCCCTTGGCAAGGCTCTCGTGGAACGGTTTCGGCATCTTCAGACGTTAACCGAAACAGCGGCTGATACCCTTTTTCAGGATCTCTTCATTGATGGACTATGACAACGCCTTTTTGAAGGCCTCTTTGGCGATCTTTCCCATTTCGCCGAGGTTTTCCACGACCGTGATGCCTGCGGCCTTCATGGCTTTGATTTTGCCCTGAGCGGTTCCGCTTGAACCGCTGATGATCGCTCCGGCATGCCCCATACGGCGGCCGGGAGGCGCCGTCAGGCCGGCGATGAAGCCGACAACCGGCTTGGTCACATTCTTCTTGATAAAGTCCGCCGCGTCTTCCTCCGCAGACCCGCCGATTTCACCCACCATAATGATGGCTTTTGTCTCGGGGTCCTTCTGGAAAGCATTGAGGCAATCAATGAAGTTCGTGCCGTTTACGGGGTCTCCACCGATACCGATGACGGTGCTTTGCCCGATTCCCTGCATTCCGATCTGGTGCACGGCTTCATAGGTCAGGGTTCCGGAACGGGAGACGATGCCCACGGGGCCCGGCGTATGGATGTGGCCCGGCTGAATGCCTATCTTGCATTGGCCTGGGGTGATGATCCCCGGGCAGTTGGGACCGATAAGCCGGCTGGTGCTCGTCTTCAGGTAGTTCTTCACCTTCAGCATGTCCATGACCGGGATGCCCTCGGTAATGGCCACGATAATGGGAATTCCCGATTCGATGGCTTCCAGAATCGCGTCGCCGCAGAATCCCGGAGGCACAAAAACCATGGCCGCATTGGCGCCTGTTTCCTTTACGGCCTTTGCAACCGTATTGAAAACCGGGATACCTTCCACACTCTGGCCGCCTTTTCCGGGGGTGACACCCGCGACCACGTTCGTGCCATAGGCCTTGCAGTTCATGGTGTGGAACTGACCTTCCTTACCCGTAATACCCTGAACCAACAGTCTTGTATTTTTGTCCACCCAAATGCTCATCTGATCTCCCCCTTCTACCCTTTGGCAACCGCTGCAATCTTTTGGGCGGCGTCTGAAACATCTTTGGCAGTTATCAGGTTCAGCCCGGACTTTTGCAGAATCTCCCGACCTTGCTCCACATTGGTCCCTTCCATGCGGATGACCACTGGGATACTGATGCCCACTTTCTTGGCAGCTTCGACAACCCCGTTGGCCAACCTGTCACACCGCAGGATGCCGCCGAAAATATTGATGAGCACCCCCTTGACCGCAGGATCGGCCAGGATGATCCGGAAGCCGTTTTCCACTTGCTCTGCGCTGGCGCCACCGCCGACATCCAGGAAGTTCGCGGGAGCCGCACCAGCCTGCTGGATAATATCCATGGTCGCCATGGCCAGACCGGCGCCATTCACCATGTTGCCGATATTTCCACCGGGCATTTTGATGTAGTTGAGTTCATACTTGGAGGCCTCGACTTCGAACGGATCCTCTTCGTCAAGGTCCCTGTATTCCTGAATGTCTTTATGCCGATAAACGGCATTGTCGTCGAAGTTGATCTTGCCGTCGAGGGCGATGACCCTGTTGTCTTTGGTAATGACAAGCGGGTTGATTTCCACCAGCGAGCAATCGTAGTCCACGCACAGCTTGTAGAGGGCGGTTACCATGGCGTTGAACTGTTTGATCAGTTCGGGTCTCAGGTTCAACCCGTAGGCGAGTTCATTCGCATGGAACCCTTTGAAACCCAGCAGAGGATCGATGAAAACCTTGATGATCTTCTCGGGCGTTTTCGCGGCCACTTCTTCAATGTCCATACCACCGGCTTCGCTGGCCATGAACACGATTTTGGCGGTTCCTCTGTCAGGGAGCACGCTCAGGTAGAGTTCCTTCTCAATGGGCAGGCCTTCTTCGATGAGAAGCTTCTTGACCACCTTGCCCTCAGGACCTGTCTGGTGCGTGACCAGGGTCATACCCAGGATGCTGGAGGCATACTGGTCGACTTCAGCAGCGTTTTTGGCCAGCTTCACACCGCCGCCCTTACCGCGCCCACCCGCATGGATCTGGGCCTTCACAACCACCGGAAACGTTCCCAATTCAGCGCCGATCGCCTTCGCTTCCTCAACGGTGAAAGCCGCTTTCCCACGAGGAGTGGGGACTCCGAACTTTTGGAACAACTGTTTGGCTTGATACTCGTGAATTTTCATTTTTCTCCTCGCTATCCCCGAAACAACTCCATCCAGTGCAGATCATGTCTCACCAACGAGAGCCCTCATCCAAAAACTATCTGCTCACCTTGAATAACCTATACTCCTAGATGAAAGATCTCACAATGTCAAACGTTGTTTGTAAGGTTTCGAACAAACCTCTCCGCCCAACTTGCCTGACTGCCCAATAGAACCGCACACAAACATTCGCACAATATGGGCATTCTACAGGGAAGAAGGATACGACGCAAACGCAAAGATCGTGATTGCCGTACAAGAGTCTGGGAAACGGTTTCAAAAACTCTGGCGCCTTTTTTCACAACATAGCAAAGTTGCAAGGGGACTCACTCTCCCCTCAAAAAGCGGATCATCCCATCCTTGTGCGTCTGTGAAACCGCGGACCCTGCCCTGTCTTCTATTATGCACCAATTCAAACCGGCTTGACAGATATTCTCTCAGGTACGCCGTTTGCGCCGGGATACTCTCCTTCACACTATTCCCGGCCGAACCCCCAAAAAGCGCCGGGACTATTTCTGAAGATTATGCTAAATAGTACGGGTTTCAGATCATTGTCAAAGGAGTAAAGCCTGCCATGGAATACGAAGCCGTCATGGGACTGGAAATTCATGCCCAACTCCTCACCCGGAGCAAGATTTTCTGTGGGTGTTCGACGATTTTCGGAGCGAGCCCGAATACCCATACCTGCCCTGTGTGCCTGGGCATGCCCGGCGTCCTTCCCGTGCTGAACCGCGATGTCGTCGAATTCACGCTGAGGATGGCCGTCGCGACCCACTGTACTATCGCTCCGTACAGCCAGTTCGCCCGCAAGAACTATTTCTACCCGGATCTTCCCAAGGGCTACCAGATATCGCAGTACGAACTGCCGCTGGCCCGGAACGGCTGGGTTGACATCGAAAACGACAGGGGTCCGAAACGCGTCAGGATTCATCGGATCCACATGGAAGAGGACGCGGGGAAACTCATCCACGACGAAAACAGGCCCACGAGTTACGTGGACTACAACCGGACCGGGGTCCCGCTCATTGAAATCGTGAGCGAACCCGACATGAGGACATCGGAGGAAGCCGCTTCCTATGTGAAAACCATTCGGGAAATCCTGCGTTACCTCGAAATCTGCGACGGCAACATGGAGGAAGGCAGCCTGAGGTGCGATGCCAACATTTCCCTGCGGCCGGTGGGAGAACAGGCACTGGGCGTGAAGACGGAACTCAAGAACATGAATTCCTTCCGAAACGTGCAAAGAGCGCTCGATTTCGAAATCAGAAGGCAGCGGGCGCTGCTCGACCGGGGGGAAGCCGTCGTCCAGGAAACCCGGCTTTGGGATGCAAGCCGTAATGTGACGCTCAGCATGCGCGGGAAAGAGGAAGCCCACGATTACAGATACTTCCCCGACCCCGACCTCGTGCCCATCGTCGTGGACGCCGAATGGACCGAATCCGTCAGGGCTTCGCTCCCGGAACTTCCGGATGCCAGACGTGAGCGCTTTCTGAGGGAATACGGCCTCCCGGCATACGACGCCCAGGTCCTGACGTCTTCCAAGGCCCTTGCCAATTATTTCGAATCCGTCGTTAAGGCTTTCCCCCAACCGAAAACCGCCAGCAACTGGGTGATGTCCGAACTCATGAGGGAACTGAAACGCGACGAGAGGGAAATCGAAGACTGCCCCGTTCCGCCGGAAAACCTCGTGGAACTTCTGCGATTGATCGACACGGGAGTGCTGAGCGGCAAGATCGCCAAGGCGGTGTTCGATGAAATGTATTCTTCGGGGAAGCCTGCCGCGAGGATCGTCGAAGAAAAGGGACTGGTGCAGGTGAAGGACGAAGGAACCATCGAATCGATCGTCGATGAGGTCCTTGATGAAAACCCGGCTGAAGTGGCGCAGTATCGCGAAGGCCGGGAAAAGCTCTTCGGGTTCTTCGTCGGCCAGGTTATGAAGAAATCCAGGGGCAAAGCCAATCCCAAGCTGGTGAACGACATTCTGCGGAGCAGACTGGCCTCGAAATGACGGGACATCACAAATTATAGATCCATCTCACCACTGTCCGGTTGATTTCAAAAGTGGCCGCAAATGCGTAGGGTGGGCACGATAAGGCCTTGCCCACCATCCCATAAACTGAGGGGTGGGCACGATAAGGCCTTGCCCACCCTACAAGAATCGGCTTTATTATTTCTGCCTGGGTGTGAAGCACAACCCGTGAATGCCTGGAAGACGGCATTACCCGAATTCAAATCGAAAACGGGAAATTATGCCAAAGAGCTTTAAAAATCAGACGTTTGAAGCTGTCGGCTCAATTCTTGCCGCACAGTAGCGAGTTCATCTGCAAGACCATTGTTTCATAAATACGATGACGTATAACGGAGACCTCATCAACGGGTGGACCGCATAACTTGTTATCCGGGGGGCGGAGCCCCGGGAGGAGCAGGAAGGACTATGTTGTTCTTTCAAAAACCTCTTGAGCTGCGCGCACGGACAACGAGCGGTCCATGCCGCCCATCGGCGGGATTATGGGCTTGTCCGTAAATAGGCCTTTTAGGGATCGCACCGGATTTTGAGACCGATTTTGGTCGCGACGATTGAGCAAAACCGCAGGCGTAGCTGGACTACGTTGAGGATTTTGCGATTGAGGAGCGGCCGAAGTGGGCCAAAAGCCGGATGCGAGCACAAAGGATTTATTTACGGACAAGCCCTATGTCATTGAAATTATGAAATGGACCACCAAATGAGAAATCAGGAGACGAGTCAATATGTCCGCTCAATGGTTGCCCCCTATTTACTGGGATGGAGATGCGATTGCCATTCTCGATCAGAGACTTCTTCCGCGTCGTGAAGTGGTTATCCGATGCACAACCCCTAAACAGGTCGTTTCGGCAATAAGGGATATGGCGATCCGCGGTGCGCCGGCCGTGGGGGTCGCCGGCGCCATGGCTCTCGCTCTTGGGGCAAAAGAGATCCAGGCAGCAGACACCAGGACCTTCACGAGGAAGTTTGTTCGCCTCTGCCAGCAGGTGAAAACCGCCAGGCCGACAGGCCACAACCTGAGCTGGGCAGTCGAGAAGGTATACTCGGTCGTTGTCGAAAACCCGAGGGCGGATGTGCCCGAGCTGCATGCCCTCATCCGTCAGAAGGCCGACCAGATCCTCGAGGAGGATGTGGCGGTGAATCTTGCCATCGGTTTGCACGGGAAAGCCGTGATTCCCAGGGGTGCCCGGATTCTTACCTACTGCAACGCCGGCGCTCTTGCCACGGCGGACTACGGCACGGCCGTGGGAGTGATTCGGTCCGCTTTCGAGGCGGACCCGACCATCCAGGTCTATTCCTGCGAGACGCGGCCTTTCCTTCAGGGAGCCCGCCTCACGGTGTACGAACTGATGAAGGCCAACATACCAACCACCCTGATCACCGACAATTCAGTCGGAAGCCTCATGAGCCGGGGAATGATCGATGTGGCCGTGGTAGGCGCCGACCGGATCGCCGCAAACGGCGACACCGCAAACAAGATCGGAACGTACATGGTGGCCGTGCTCGCGCGCGTTCACGAAATCCCCTTCTATATCGCCGCCCCCCGCTCGACCATCGATCCGACTCTTCCCAACGGGGACGGCATCCCGATCGAACAAAGAGACGCGAAGGAAGTTACTCATTTCAACGGCAGCCTTGTCGCCCCCAAAGGCGCCAAGGCATTGAATCCGGCGTTCGATGTGACTCCGAACAAATATATATCGGGCATCATCACCGAAGTCGGGATCCTGACCAAACCTTTCGGCAAAGCCATCCGCAAAGCTCTTCAAGCGTGAAAGAGCCGCGGGGGAAACACTCCCGGAATCGCGGAATTCCGACGCATCAATCCTGATCGAAAAGGATGCGGAGAACATCCTGCAGGGAACGTACTCCCAGGCATTCGATTCCTGCGGCTTCCCGTCCGATCCGATCGGCATTGGTTTTCGGCATGAGGCACCGGGTGAATCCCAGCTTGGATGCCTCCATGGCCCGCACCGCACTGTGCCCCACGCCGCGCACCTCCCCGGCAAGTCCCACTTCCCCCCACACGACCAGTTCCGGGGGTAGAGGCCGGTCGAGGTATGAACTGATGAGTGCGGTGGTCATGGCAAGATCCGCGGCCGGTTCCTGAAGGCGGACTCCCCCGGCCACATTCACGAAGACATCCTGCTGGCCGAAGTTGAAGCCGAGCTTTTTTTCGAGCACGGCGAGCAGAAGGGACAGCCGGTTGTTGTCTACTCCCATGCTGGCGCGCCTTGGTTGAGTCCACCCGGTCGAACTGACCAGTGCCTGGAGTTCCACGAGCAGGGGCCGGGTGCCTTCCATCGGGCAGGCCACAACCGAACCCGACACCCCTACCGGACGTTCGGCAAGCAGAAACCCCGAAGGGTTGGGGACTTCTTCGAGACCGGCGTCCTTCATCTCGAAAACGCCGACCTCATTGGTCGACCCATATCGGTTCTTGACCGCCCTCAGCAGGCGGAACGTGTGGGTACGGTCTCCTTCGAGGTAGAGCACCGTATCAACGAGGTGTTCGAGGGCGCGGGGGCCGGCAATCGATCCTTCTTTCGTCACATGACCGATCATAAAGATGCTGACGTCCTTTTCCTTTGCCACCCGCATGAGGCGTGAAGCGCATTCGCGCACCTGGCTGATCGATCCCGGAGCTACGTCCAGGTAGGGCGCATGCATGGTCTGAATGGAATCAACGGCCAGTACTTCCGGGGGAACGGGCTCCATCGCATCGAGAACGGCATCAAGAGAAGTCTCCGGCAAAACGAGAAGATCCGGCGAATCGATCGTGAGCCGGCTTGCGCGCGTTTTCAACTGCTGAGGACTCTCTTCCCCGGAGACGTAGAGCACCTTCTTCTCACGGGACATGCGGGCGAGCGCCTGGAGCAGCAGGGTGGACTTGCCGATACCGGGATCCCCGGCCAGCAGCACGAGCGACCCCGTCATGAGGCCGCCTCCGAGCACTCTGTCCCACTCGCCGATTCCGGTGACAAACCGGGGTTCAGTCAGCATGGGGATCTCGGAAAGAGACATGATCCGGCAGGAGCGGCCATGGGTCGCACTCTTATCCTGCCTCTTTGCACTGACTTCCTCAACCATGCTTTGCCAGGTCTGACAGTCGGGACAGCGCCCCAACCATTTGGGACTCACGTAGCCGCACTGCCGGCAGCGAAAGATCGTCTTGACACTCGTCATTATCTCCCCTTATCTCCCCTTACCCCGAAGAAGGTTGGCCGCATCGACGGGTTGCGATTATACCTCACGACCGGCAATTCTCTAATCGGTTTCCACCCGCAAGAAGCTGCCGGTGAGAAATTCCGTTGAGGCGCAAGGCCCTCCTGCTGTGCAGAAATGGAACTCGGGAAGCGCCCTGAGCTTGGAAGGGACCATGCGGGCGGGAAGGCGCTTTCAATTGGGCATCGGACGAGAATTGAATGTCTGATTGACAAGTCGGAAAGGATTGTTTTATATTTCGGCACTATCTCGAACCACTGAGCTTTTCTTTAGCGTGAGCTTTTGATTTTTCTAAACGAAGAGGAGTTGTTCTGATGTCAGGCAAGAACATTATCGAGGTTACAGACGGTACGTTCGAACAGGAAGTGCTGCAATCCGATCTGCCCGTTCTCGTTGACTTTTGGGCTCCCTGGTGTGGTCCGTGCCGGGCCATCGCTCCTGTTATCGAAGAACTCTCGGGGGATTATGAAACCAAGCTGAAAGTGGCCAAGTGCAACGTCGACGACAACCCAAAGACACCCAGTCGTTTTGGCATCCGCGCCATTCCCACCCTTATCATTTTTAAAGGGGGGAACGTGAGCGAGCAGATAACGGGCGCAGTCGCCAAATCTCAAATCACTGCAGCGATCGACAAGGCGGTCGGTTAAGCGTTGCGCTATGACCGGACTTGTCCTGAAGCCCTTTATCTCACAGGTTTTTCTGCGGGGTGTTCTCTCCTGACCGACAATCATTTTTTCAAGCATGAAGATGAATGACATTTATGATACAGTGATTATCGGGGGTGGGCCGGCTGGTTTGACAGCCGGCCTGTATGCCGCCAGGGCTCGTCTCAACGCCCTTCTGCTCGAACGGATGGGGTTCGGGGGACAGCTTCTCACCTATGAGAAAGTGGATAACTATCCGGGTTTCCCCGACGGCGTCGGGGCTTTCGGGTTAGGAGAACTCATCAGCGCGCAGGCCCTCAAGTTTGGTTTGAAGACGCGTAACGCTGAAGTGGTCGACCTTGCGGTGACCGAGCGGGTGAAAACCGTCAAGCTCAGCGACGGTGAGCTTCGGACAAAGACCATTGTGATCGCTTCCGGCGCCTCTCCGAACAAGTTGGGTATCAAGGGAGAAAGCGAATTCACGGGGAGGGGGGTTTCCTACTGCGCCGTCTGCGACGCTCCCTTCTATCGAGATCAGGACGTGGCCGTGATAGGGGGTGGGGACACCGCCATCGAGGAGGCCATATACCTGACGAAGTTCGCCAAACGGGTTTTCGTGGTCCACAGGCGGGACGAATTGAGGGCGACCAAGGTTATTCAGGAACGTGCTTTACAAAACGATAGGATTTCCTTTATTCTGAATAGTGTTCTCATCGAGGTTCACGGAAACGAAGGGCAGGGAGTGGACCGTTTGACCCTTAGAGAGGCAAAGGGCACGGCCACTTCGGAACTGCCGGTCAACGGGGTCTTCGTTTTCGTTGGGATACAGCCGAATTCGAGCTATGTCCCTCCGGAAATAGATCGTGACGTCTTCGGGTTCGTACGGACGGACCAGGAGATGAACGCTTCCGTCCCCGGGGTTTTCGCGGCGGGCGACGTTCGGCTCAAGGCGCTTCGACAGATCGTCACCGCGGTGGGGGACGGGGCCACTGCCGCTTTTAATGCCGGGCGTTACATCGAAAGCCACTTCTAAAACTATTCCATATAACTTAAGGATATCATATGCGGATCTCCCTTCACGGTTTACAGAAGGCCTTCCGATTTGCCGTATGTATACCCGTTCTGGGTTGTGTTCTGCTCGTGAGCGGGTGTAGTTCGTTCATATCGGAATACTATTTCGGTGACCTGTTCGGCAAGAAGCCGACTTCGGCGATCGACAAGACCGCGGAACAGCTTGCCCTGGACGGCATGCAGAAAATGCAGAAAAAAGATTACGACGAGGCCCTGAAGTCTTTCCGAAATCTGAAAGAGCATTATCCTTATAGCAAGTACTCGATACTCGCTGAATTGAAGATCGGCGACGCGCTGTTCTACGATAAGAAATACAGCGAGGCGGCAATAGCTTATGAGGAATTCGCTCGTCTGCATCCCCGGAATGAAGTGGTCCCCTACGTGACGTACCAGATCGGCATGAGCCATTTTCTGTCTTTCAGCAGGACGGATCGCGACCCCGAGGAAACCCAGGCGGCAATGGACGCTTTTCAGCGTGTAATTCAAACGTTTCCCCAATCGGATTATACCAAGAAGGCCAAGAAACAGCTTTTTGAATGTCAGAAACGCACCGTGTCCCACGAGTTCAACGTGGGATCGTTCTATTTTCGAATTGGGGAATACCAGGCGGCAAGAGACAGGTTCCAAAGGATGAATGTCTATCCGCAGGCAGTGAAGGATTTGGGTTATCAGAAGAAACTCGACAAGATGCTTGCGAAATGCGAAGTTGAGTGCAGTAAGGGAGATAAGAAGCCCAGCGTCTGGACTCGGTTGGGATTTTAGCCCGTATAATCCGCGCTTTTGTTCGCAGTCCCCCACGATCGCCGGGTTTTATCCGGGTCCCCGGTGTAAAACGGATTTTACTTGTTGACAAACGGGAGAAGGTTTTTGCATGCTTGAACTCGCCTGAGCGGGCTTCCCGAAAAAGCATGGGGGAGTCTATTCACCGGCACACCGGACATGAATATCAAGCAAACTAATCATCGACCAGACCCTCTTTTCGGCTGATTGCCGCTTCCCAGTCCTGAAGCTTCAATGGACCTGAAGCATTCAGATAACCTGCAAATCTTTTAGGAATTAACGGTAGAGAAGTTGGAAGCTTATGGACAACGGAGAACATGACGATGAATGATGCATCCACCCCGGAGATTGCAAGCAAAGACCAGGAAGTGCGCGAGCGCAATGAGATGAACCTGGTCGAACTCAAGAGCAAGAACATCAGGGAACTGATGACCATTGCCAAGGCGCTGAACATTGAAGGCGCCAGTTCCATGCGGAAACAGGAGCTGATCTTCGCCCTTCTGCAGGCTCAGGCCGAGATGAGCGGCCTGATTTACGGGGAAGGCGTTCTGGAAATCCTTCCGGACGGATTCGGCTTTCTGAGGAGTCAGAATTACAACTACCTGCCCGGCCCCGATGACATTTACGTATCGCCATCGCAGATTCGGCGCTTCAACCTTCGAACGGGCGACAGCGTTTCCGGGCAGATCCGGCCGCCGAAAGACAATGAGCGGTATTTTGCCCTGCTGAAGGTGGAAGCCGTCAATTTCGAAGACCCCGATGTGGCACGCGACAAGATCCTCTTCGACAACCTTACTCCACTGTACCCGGACCGGCGTGTGAGGCTGGAAAATCTTTCAGAAAACCTGTCCACCCGGGTCATGGACCTTCTGACGCCCATCGGTTTTGGGCAGCGCGGCCTGATCGTCGCCCAGCCGAGGACCGGTAAGACCATGCTGCTGCAGAACATCGCAAACGCCATCACCGTCAACCACAAAGAAGCCTACCTCATCGTCCTGCTCATCGACGAACGCCCCGAGGAAGTGACCGACATGCAGAGGAACGTGCGTGCGGAAGTGGTCAGTTCCACCTTCGACGAACCTCCTCAACGCCACGTTCAGGTGGCTGAGATGGTGAGTGAGAAGGCAAAGCGTCTTGTCGAGCACAAGCGCGACGTCGTGATTCTGCTCGACAGCATCACACGGCTCGCCCGGGCTTACAACAGCGTGGTTCCACCCAGCGGGAAGATCCTCTCCGGCGGTCTGGACTCCAATGCCCTGCACCGGCCGAAACGCTTCTTCGGGGCGGCCCGGAATGTGGAGCAGGGAGGCAGCCTGACAATCATCGCCACGGCGCTGATTGACACGGGAAGCCGTATGGATGAAGTGATCTTCGAGGAATTCAAAGGCACGGGCAACATGGAAATCGTCCTCGACCGCAAGCTCGCGGACCGCCGTATATTCCCGGCCATCGACATCAACAAATCGGGCACCCGCAAGGAGGAGCTGCTGCTTCCGGCCGAGGATCTGAACCGGATCTGGATCCTTCGGAAACTGCTTTCCCCGCTCAACCCGATCGACGCGATGGAATTTCTGCTGGACAAGATGCAGGGCACCAAGAACAACCCGGACTTTCTGGCTTCAATGAACCGCTAGGCACTGCCGCAAGGCGGACGGAGGGACCTTCATCCCGTTCGGTCGCGAAGAGCGACTGCCCCGGGTAATGGCTCGAAGCCTCGACGGTTTCAGCGGAAGGGGAATGGGGCGGATTCGTGTTCGTGTTGACAGGGTAAATCCGCTCAGTCACCGGGTATGCCCTTTGAGTCCTCATGTGTGTCTCGCATAATCCGCTTGAAAGTGCTTAAAATAAGTCTATAATAATTTGTTTGTGTCCATTCGGAATATGCCTGCGGGACCTTTCCGCCGACAGGGGCGGGCCGGGTGGCCGGGAATTGCCGGCGTTTTGCGCGGCCCGATGCCCCTTGTGCCGCAATTCTCTCCTACAGGGGGGAACATCCGGGGCTTCCGGAAGGGACAATGCTATATCGATTATTCTCTTGAGGAGGAATATCCTGAAATGAAGGAAAAAATTCATCCCGATTATCATCAGACGGTGATTCGGTGTGCGTGCGGGAATGAGATTCCCACCGGCTCAACAAAGAAGGAAATTCGAGTTGAAATATGCTCCAAATGCCATCCCTTCTACACCGGGAAACAGAAACTGGTGGATTCGGCCGGCCGTATTGAGCGGTTCCGCAGAAAATACGAGAAATTTCAGAAGAAAGAGACCCCTGCATCCTCCGAGTAAGGGGGGCGGCAGTCTTTTTTCCTGGAAGCCGTACAAGCTCATCGTTGGCTTCCCGGCGGGGATGCACGCTGAAAGCGGCTTGTTGGACTTTCGAGGCCGCGCGGCGCGTGCACGCCCGTGGCCCGATCCGACCGGAAGAAGGGGCGATTTCCGCGGGGGTAAACCGCGGAAACGCTCCCTTATGTAATACATGAAGCTTGTTTATCGTTCCCGATCCCAGCCGGACCGCGTTGCGGAAACCATCCGGTTTGTCCGGGAATTTCCCTATCTTCAGGCCACAAAATATGTTTAATCGTCTGGAAAGTGTCGCTCAGAGGTTTCGTAAACTCGAGGAGGAACTCAGCAACGCTGAGCTGCTGGCCAATCAGAAGGAATATCAGAAGGTTGCCAGGGAACACTCCGAGCTTGCCTCGATCGTTGAAAGCTTCGAGCACTACAAACATTTGAACCGGCAAGTCGAGGACAATCAGGAACTCCTTGAGCAGGAAACCGATTCGGAGATGCGGGAGCTGATCCGGCAGGATATCGCCGAGCTGAAGCGCCGGCTCGAATCCACGGAAACCCAGCTCAAGCTCATGCTGGTCCCAAAGGATCCGAAGGACGAGAAGAACGTCATCCTTGAAATCCGCGCGGGAACCGGTGGAGAAGAAGCGGCACTGTTCGTCGCCGATCTCTTCCGGATGTACACGCGCTATGCGGAGATCCGCAAATGGAAGGTGGAAATCCTTGACACCCATTCGACGGGAATCGGGGGCCTCAAAGAGGTGATTGCTTCGGTGATCGGTCAGGGCGCCTACAGCCGGATGAAGTACGAACGCGGGGTCCATCGGGTGCAGCGCGTCCCGGTTACGGAGAGCCAGGGAAGGATTCATACTTCCGCCGTTACGGTCGCCGTCCTCCCCGAGGCCGAGGAAGTGGATGTCTACATCGACCCCAACGATATCCGCGTGGACGTCTTCCGCTCTTCCGGCCCGGGCGGGCAGAGCGTCAATACGACGGACTCGGCAGTGCGCGTTACCCATATTCCCTCGGGACTGGTCGTCATATGCCAGGACGAAAAATCGCAGCACAAGAACAAGGCCAAAGCCCTGAAGGTCCTTCGAGCCCGCCTGTTGGATCAGATGCAGTCCGAGCAGGAGGAGCGGATCGCCCAGGACCGGAAAAGTCAAGTGGGCACGGGAGACCGGAGTGAACGTATCCGCACGTACAACTTCCCTCAAAACCGCGTTTCCGACCACCGGATCAATCTGACCCTGTACAAACTGGATGCGGTATTGGGCGGCATGCTGGACGAAATCATCGACCCGCTGATCACGCATTTCCAGGCTGAGGCGCTCAAGCGCGAGTCGTAGAGCGCTCTGCCGGGTGCGCGTACCGGGACCGGAGAGTGTTTCCGCCTCCCCGGGTGAAATCGCCGGGCGTTCCGGCCTCCAATGCCAGGCATTTTTTAGGATTGTTGCCAGATGGATCAAACATGGACCATCCTGAAAGTGCTCCAGTGGACCACGGCATTTTTCAGCAAGAAGGGGATCGAGCAGCCGAGAGCGAATGCGGAAGTCCTTCTTGCCCACGTTTTGAGAACCGAGCGCATTCAGCTATACCTTCGCTACGATCAGCCCCTCGGCCCCGCCGAACTGGCCCGCTACAGGCAAGTCGTCCAACGCAGGGCCGCCTTCGAACCGACCCAGTACATCACGGGCAAACAGGAATTCTGGTCGCTGGAATTCGAAGTCGGTCCCGCCGTCCTGATCCCCAGGCCGGAAACGGAAGTCCTCGTCGAGAAGGCGATCGAACTCCTCGGGAAAGGTCCGTACAGGGTACTCGATATCGGCACGGGCTCAGGCGCCATAGCCGTATCTCTTGCCGCCGAATGCCCGGAAATACGAATCGTCGCCACGGACAGATCCTTTGAAGCCTTGAAGATTGCAAAGCGAAACGCGGAACGGCACAAGGTGCAGGACCGTATTTCTTTTGCAGCAATGGACCTGTTAAACGGCTTTCTGCCGTCCGGCGTTTCTTTTGACTTGATCGTGACCAACCCGCCGTACATCGGGGACCTTGAATTTGCCGAACTTCCGCTCGAGATTTCCAGGCACGAACCCGAAGCGGCGCTTCGCGGGGGTGGCGGCGACGGACTTGGTATCATCAGGAAAATACTGGACGAGGCGCCGCGTTACCTCCGCCCCGGCGGCAGCCTGCTCATGGAAATCGGAAAGGGCCAGTCGGAAAGGCTCCGCAGCGACGATCCGAATTCTCGCGTTGACAGGTGCGAGTTTATCAGGGATTATTCCGGTGTTCTCAGAGTCCTTTACTGCAAAGCAAACGGGTGAAAAATGGACAAGCTTGTCATAGAGGGCGGCGTGCCGCTGAAAGGGGAAGTCCGGATTAGCGGCGCGAAGAACGCCACCCTTCCTCTCATGGCCGCCTCGCTTCTCGCCAATGGGAAACACTCACTGTCAAACGCGCCCCGCCTGAGGGATATCCGGACGATGCAAAGTCTTCTCAGGCATATGGGTGCGGTGAGCGAACATAAATCCAACCTGTGTATCGACACCGGCAACATCAACAATCTCGAAGCCCCTTACCAGCTCGTCAAGACGATGCGGGCCTCAGTGCTCGTACTGGGACCGATGGTTGCGCGCTACCGCCGTGCGAGAGTGTCTCTGCCCGGGGGATGCGCGATCGGAGCGCGTCCGATCAATCTGCACTTGAAGGGGCTTCAGCAGATGGGGGTGGACATCGAACTGGAGCACGGTTACGTCATCGCCGAAGCGAACCGTCTTCACGGCGCCACAATCATCTTTGATATCGTAACCGTAACGGGAACCGAAAATCTCATGATGGCCGCAACCCTCGCCGAAGGGAAGACGGTCCTGAAGAACGCGGCCAGGGAACCCGAAGTCGTTGCTCTGGCCGACTATCTCATCAGTATGGGCGCAAACATCCGGGGAGCCGGGACCTCCGAGATCAGCATCGAAGGAGTGAGGGAACTCCGGCCTGGCGTTTGCACCGTGATCCCCGATCGAATCGAGACGGGGACTTATCTCATCGCCGCAGGCATAACCGGCGGCCGTCTCAAACTGACCGGCTGCGAACCCGGTCATCTGGACGCCGTCATCCATAAGCTTGATGAAGCGGGCATATCCGTCGCGGCAAACGGAAATACCCTCGATGTCGGCGGAAACGGAGAAATCCGGAGCGTCGACATAAAGACATGGCCTTATCCGGCCTTTCCTACCGACATGCAGGCTCAATTCATGTCGCTCATGGCCCTGGGGAACGGCGTGAGCCTCATCACGGAGCAGATATTCGAGAACCGGTTCATGCATGTTCTCGAATTGAAAAGGCTGGGCGCGGACATCGAACTGGACGGACGGAATGCCCGGGTCTGTGGTGTAAAGAATCTTTCCGGCGCGCCGGTCATGGCCACCGATCTTCGCGCGTCGGCCTCCCTCGTTCTGGCGGCTCTGGCCGCAAAGGGCACAACGGAAATCAGCAGGATTTACCACCTCGACAGGGGATATGAAGATATCGAAAAGAAGTTGTCCGCCGTAGGCGCCGGGATACGGCGCGAATCCGACGGAATGTAAGTTCTGAGGGCTGCCCCCCGGCTTATCCATACATATTATAGCGTCAATGCGGTTATAGCCTTCGCTGCTCTTGCTTCGAGCCGCGAAAAATGCATCGCGAGTCGTAAGGTATGAGCCGACAGCCATGATTCCCCGCCTTTCCCCGCTGCCCCGTCCCCTTGTGTGGCTGGCTGTGGCGTTTACGACGGGCGTATGCGCCGAACATTTCTGCCCCCGGACCATCCCTTCCACAGGCATAATCGTTGTTGTTTCGGCGCTTGTGCTGTGTCTTTTGACCGGGCTCTTCAAGGCGAACCCGCGAACCTGTTTTCCCCTTCTGGCACTGCTGACCTTTCTAGGTCTGGGGTTTTTGTCCGCCCGCGCCGGGTCCCCCGCCCTTCCCTATCCCCCTCAATTCGACCGATTCCTGGACCGGCCTCAGACCCTGTTTCTCGCCGAAATTGATTCTCCGCCCGATTTCTACCCGGACAAAATACGCTTCACGCTGCGGCTGCAATCGGCGCTCGTGGAGGGAGAAACGGTTCCGGTGGATGGAGGAGTTCTTCTGACAATTGCCCGGACCCGGATGGAACACGCGGGATGGGTCCCGGGCGACCGCGTGCTCGCCCGCCTCACGCTGAAGCGTTTCAGCAACTTCAATAACCCCGGCGGTTACGATTATGTGAGGAGCCAGGCTGAACGCGGCCTGTATGCGAGGGCGAGTTTTCAGGACGACCGCTTCCTGGTTAGACTCGCTCCGGAACGAGAATCCCCTTTTCATTCTCTGCTGCAGCGGGCCAGGGGCGGACTCGATCGTTTTCGGCAAGCTGCCCTGTTCTGGCTGAGAGACAGTCTCCCCGACCCGGCTGAGGCGTCCTTTTATGCCGCCCTGCTCCTCGGGTACCAGCAATTTTTGTCCAGTGCCTGGAAAGAGGACCTGAACAGAGTGGGCATCACCCATCTGCTTTCCATTTCCGGGATGCATCTGGGTCTTGTCAGCATGTTCACCTTCTGGATATGCCGAAGGCTCGTGAGGGTGCTGAATCCATCCGTTCTGCGGCGCTTTGCCGACAAACATATCGCCCTCTGGCCCGCTCTCTTCTCGGCCGTGCTGTATGCCTTCATCGCGGGATTCGGCACTCCGCCCATATGGAGGTCCCTCCTCATGCTGAGCATCTGCCTGGGGGCCGCCCTGTGCTACCGGCATGCGGATGCGCTTTCGGTTCTCGCCGCAACCGCTCTCATCATCCTCACGATCGATCCCGCAAGCTTGCGGCAAATTTCCTTCCAGTTGACCTACGCCTGCATGGCGGCGATCTTTATCATTTATCCGAAATTCGAGCGATTCAGGCTCTCCGGACTTCACCCTGCCTTTGCCCGCCAACGATTGCTCGGAAAGATCCTCCGCCCCTTCGAAGAAGCATTCTGGGTTTCAATGGCAGTGAATATTCTGGTCCTCCCACTCACCGTATTTTACTTCCAGGGCTTTTCTCTTGCGGGGTTTGCCGCAAACATCGTGCTCGTCCCCCTGGTGGGATTCCTGGTCCTGCCCCCCGGCCTGGTCGCCCTGGCGGTCTTTGCAGTGAATGCGTCGCTAGCTCTCCCCATATTGAAATTCGGAGCGTGGTGGCTCGGAATATCTCAGGATCTGATCCTTTTTTTCAGCCATCTTTCCTGGGCTTACTTCTGGGTGGGCGCCGTCCAGGTGATCTGGGTCGCGGCCTTTTACGCGGCAGCGGCCCTGCTGTTGAGTCCGATGCGACTGCGCGGCAAGGCGGCGTGTGGCCTTGCCCTGCTTGTACTGTTCTCTGGGGTCTCCGCCGCGGGCAGCCTGCATCGGCTGACTGAAAGTCGAGAAGGGCTCGTCGTCCATTCCATCGACGTGGGCCAGGGGACGTCCACTCTGGTGAGATTTCCCGGAGGCGAAACGATGCTGGTGGATGGAGGAGGTTTTTTCGATGATTCCTTTGATGTGGGCCGCGCGGTCGTGGCCCCTTTTTTGTGGGGCCTCGGGGTGAGAAAGCTCGATCATGTCGTGCTCTCGCACGACCATCCCGACCATCGCAACGGGCTCCGTTTCATCCTCTCCCACTTCGATGTGGGGAATTACTGGACAAGCGGAATGACCGAAAATGCAAGCGGAGTGGAACCCCTGTCGAGGATCGCTTCAGCGCGTGCCGTCCCGGTACGGATATGCAGGGACCTCTCCGGCCCGGCAGACATCGGAGGATGCCGGGTGAGAATCATCCATCCGGACAAAAGGTATCTCGAAAGCAGTTGGACCGGTGATTTAAACAACGCCTCGCTCGTGGTGAGGATCGACTACGGCGAGACCAGCCTCGTTCTCCCAGGCGACATCGACCGGCTGACCGAACGACACGTGTTCGACGGCGATACGGCATGGGGAAAGGTCTTTCTCGTCGCGGCGCACCATGGAAGCGAGCATTCGACCGATCCCTCGACACTGGATCGCCTGCGGCCCCAGGCCGTCGTCTTTTCATGCGGTCCCGGCAACCGGTTCGGCTTTCCGGCCCCGGCGGTAATCGAACGCTGTGCGGAGCGTTCGATCCCGGTGTACAGGACGGATTTGCAGGGAGCGGTGCGCGCCGTATCCGACGGGCGGAAGTGGACCATTACCACAGAATCGGACAGGGACGGCAATGCCCAAAAGAACCGGGAAAGGTAAAAAGTACCACAACTGAAAATCAACAACGACTCCTGGAGGCTCGGCATGCCTGATTCCGAACTTAAAGCCGGTGAGCGAACCTGCCGCACTAAAGATGCCTCCGCCATTTCAGTAGCGCGGAAAGAGAAATTCCAAGGTGGGATTCTAAAAGCAAATCATATCTTGAAAAATGGAAAAGTTACGACAGCGGCAAGGAGGGTGGACCTTCGATGAGCTTGAGTTGACGGCTTCTCCATCGATTCGTTACGTACAGTGCGACAAGTACTCTGTAACATTCAGCTTCCCGCTGACGGTCCAAACAGTTTGGCCTTGGCTGATTAAAACCACCGCCACTCTCAGTTTCCCAATGATCTGAGGTGAATGTTTTCCTCCTCATCGCTGCCTCCCTTTCTTCGTCCAAGAATCTAATCTACCATATGGACCGATTTGGGGGGGGCAGGTCAATGAGATAAACTTTTTTCCCAGAAGATGGAAAAGGCCGATCAAGTTTGCTCATCTCGTAAGATTTTCCCAGCCAGTTTTTGAAAAAAATGAGTCTAATCGATTGAATACCTCGAACCTAACGGATTTCGGACAAAAATCCGGCGAAATTGCTAAAGTGATCGCATGCGGGGTGCCCTTTGCGAGAATCTCGCCAAGAAGGTCCTCAACCTGCTCAAACAGCACAGATCGAGTTTTAAAGTCAGGGTGCCACCCAGGACTCGCCGACCAGTCACTTGAACCTGCCAGACGGTTGGAGAAGAAATCGAAATCAATATCAAGAATGACAATGTATCGATCGAAATCCACTTCAAGCTGGACATCGGAAATCGGCCTGCAAGCTATCTTTAAGTTACCTTGCCGGTCTGAAGGGCATGACTCTAACCGCAGAGTTTTGTCAGGGATTCCAGGCAAAGGTGGGCCATCTATTCCGATTGACCAACCGCTACCGTTGAATTTGTCTCCATCGTAGGAGGGGCTTGAGGGTACTATGAGATCTATCTTGCACTTGCGTTCCCGGTTTGCATATAGAAAAGGCAGGATGAAACTCCCTGGACCGATAGCTGTCGAGCGAATGGCTTTGGCAACGGAATCAGGGTTCCACAAGTCCACCGACTCGCGAGTGAAATAATCAACAAGTGTGCGTTCGCGGCCACGAGAATAGAGACGGGGGGAAACCAAGTCACTATGGTAATCAATATGGATCAGGTGGATTCCGGCGACGGGGTTTGAATTTAGCAGCTGCGCCGCGGAAAGGACCCAAGACAAGAGCCCCCAGGCGTGGTTGTTCACAATTGCCCTCCCACTCCTTCGGGCCTGATGTAATAATGAAAGAGCTTCATTTCTATAAAAAGGGCGACAATCCTTGACTGCCAATTTCCCATGTTTCAAGCTGATACTACTGCATTTGCAGTCACAAAGAATACTTTTTAATTCATTAGATATTTGCTTTCCGTTTGTAGCTTTAACGCTAATGTCCATTTCAAACTTGTAGTTTAACGAACTGGCACGTTTTAAATACTGAACGAAATAGTGATATTTTGTTTCTATGGTCGCCCAATATGTTTCTGACTCTGACGGATCGCATTCGAAAACAATTTCGACAGTCCTATATAAGTCATTCCCAGATTCCAACCAGTCATTGAGTATGCTAGGTTGGTCGGCTTCTGAACTGGCAACGACGCTTTTCAAAAAATCAGTTAAAAAAAGCTGCTCCGTCTCGTCACGGCATAAGATTCCGACATTACGTGGCCTTATCAAACTACCGTCTAGGCGTTGATGGCCTTGGCAGCTTGAGTAGGTAATGCAGTCCATATCCTCAATCAGTATCGTTACAAGCTCTCGGATATCCTTTTCAATGCAGTCAAAAAACATGGGGTGAGCGGGCGTCAATGAGGCCGCAATGGGTTCATCGACTTTACCCGACTCGCTGATATTTCCATCCGGCCCCTTAACTATTTGTAGGTTTTTATCGTAGGGCTCCAATGAAAAGTCCCACTTCCTCAAGTAGTCTGATACACGATCCATGCGGTTTACACTACTAATGGTCGCATGAGATTCACCGCTAATGGTATGCGCAGGCGGCATGAGACTAAGCAGTTTTGCTCGGGCGTGCGCGAATAAAAACTTGAGGTTACCGCAGTAGATACTCGGGTTATCGAATTGTCTTTCGCCGCTGAACCTGTGAGGCAAAAGTCCACCTCCACATATAGCGCGCCAGTAACAGGCCTGACAATCTACACTTAGAGCCTTCGGCAGATAAAGTGCTTCTTGCGCGCGGAAAGCTGCCGAATCGATCAAGTCGACAAGGAAGTCTCTTCCTAAGTATGCCCCGCTACCGAAACGTGCAGCATGCTCGAAGGCTACGGATAAGGTATCTGAATCTCTGATTTCACCATCGGTTTCAATGGTCAAAAGTGACAGGCACTGTTCGCCCAGGCCCTCCACGTTTGACCTCCCTCCAAGTATTAGTGCTAAGATGTTTTCAAACAAACGTATCGAAGGTTTGCGGACACCACGGTTAAACCATTTATCGAAAATAGGTATAAGCCATTTAGCGTAGTCCGAGTTCTCTTTGAAGTCGTGATTTGTTATTCCAGGAGGCGGATTCTCGTGGGTACCATCTGGGAGAAGAAAATCCACACCTGTAGTCGTCATGCTCGATAGAAAATCGAAGGTTTGAATGGGATCATCACGCAAATCTACGACCGCAAGAATTCCTGCGAAAATATCCCCCGCAGCTGGGTCGTGGAGAAAAGTTTTTATGTTTCCAGCCACAGCCTCAAACGAGCTCGATCCATCAGCGAAGACCCTGTGGCGATCCTGAGCGCTCCTGTCCCCGTCGAGGCTGATTGAAATTGAGATCCCAGACCGACGCAGGGTTTCTATAATCTTTTGATCGAGAAGAGAACCGTTGCTTTGGAGCGAAAAGATTGGCTTGCAATCGGGTGGCAACCTGCGCGAGATTATCTGGGTGGCTTCCCCAAGGTACCGTGGCCCGAGAAGCAGCGGTTCACCCCCATGGAAAAGAATATTGAGACTGTCAAGCTTTCGTGCGCAGGCATACTCGCCAACGCTCTCGGCAAAGAGCCTGACTTGGTCTAGTCCCATATCCTTCGGACGCGACCTATACGACTGGTCCGCTTGGTGTCTGAAGTAGCATCGTCTGCACCTAAAGTTACACCGGTTGGTGATTTTCAGCAAAAAGGAGTTTAAATGCGTAGCAGGCAAGGCGACCCCTTTGTCCCGGCAGAAACCTCACTGTTGAGGTGTCCGGGCACTGACCGGGAAGCCCTTCTGGTGATGGCGATCTTAATGACGCGAATGCCGTTTACCCCGAGGTGCGCGAATGCCTGTGATGCATGCGGCTGTACCCTGAAACCACATGGGCATCGCGAATCTGGCGCAACACGTATTCAAGAATCTCGGTCATCTCCGTCCGTTCGAGAATCCGGGGGTCCAGCGTTGCCGGAGTCTCTTTTGTTTGGACGGGTGTTGGTTCAGCAAACATAGCGTTTGTCCCTTCACTGACTTGCATTGCATGAGTCTCTGTTTCGACCAAAAACCTCGCCGATACTAAGGATAGCACACTGCCTGCGCCGGGATAGCTATTTTTTATCATAAAGAAAAATAATTTATAACATACTGTAATCCTTATTGTATTTTGCTACAATTTTTTTATTTTCTATAATAGGAACTGCCCTCGCACATCTTTGTCGATAAACACTTTAAAGGGCATTGTTGAAAAATAGACCAGATCCTGCCGATGAGAGTTGCACTGCCCACCAGCGTGACCGGATCCGCAAAGGTCAGAGCGACTCCTGCAGCGGCACTGGCATCTTGCGCTCGTCCACGAATTGCTGGGAAAAGATAGCGGACCGGATAAGGGCAAAGCCAGTGTCTGTTTCCCTCCCCCGTTTTCAAGCGAGAATTCCCTTGCGCGGTGTCATAAGACAATTATAATTGTCACCCAAGGGGGAGGAAGCCACGAGACGCTGCCGTGCTTTGCCAGGTTCTGAAAGTTCACTACGTGGCAAGATGCACTGGGATAGATTGGATTCGCCGAGTGGCAACTCACAGTCACAGAAAGCTGTACCGTACCCATGGCGTTGCGCGCACGGGCGACGAATTGCCCGTGCCACGTCTCTCTTCCTCGGCATGTCGTTGGAGGAATATTGAAAATGACTGCTCGTTTAACGATCCGTAATTACAAGTCAATTCGAAATGCTCACATAGACTTGCGACCAGGATTAAATATCTTGATTGGCCCGAACGGATCGGGCAAGACATGCTTACTCTCAGCACTCAAATTTCTCCGAGACGTATTTCGATTCGGAGCAGCACGAGCTTTTGCACGTCAAGGCGGAGCTCGGCGAGTCTTTCACCGGGGACAATCCGATATCTACTTTTCGCTTTCAAGCACTCTTTCTGAAAGAACATATCGGAGACGGCACATCCCCTGTAATTTCACGTGGGAAGCTACCATTTCTCAAGCCGGCCCGGAGAAAATAGCAACCATTGTTTATGAGAAGTTTGAGATTGCCGGTGAATACAAAAATGAGCAGGTTCCACTTTTTTCCGTGCGTCTGGATCCGCCGACTGAGAATAAACCTGATACTGGATTGTCTTTATGTTCTCCTCAGGAATTCGGCAGGGATCTATTTAGCTCTTGGAAGATGGAATATACAGGAAAAAAAAATAGAACTGCTCTGTACGAAGACTTCAAGCGTAAGATTGATCCAATATTGGTGATGCTAGGAGATAATCGTGATAGATCATGCTTTCCTATCTTAGCTTCACTTGATGATGCGCTCTACGACATATATTCGAATTTTGTTCTATTTAATGAGTATAACATAGTTCCAGACGTAGCTCGAAGGGCATCCGAGCTGCTACCGTTCGCACAAATGGCATCAAATGGAGAATCGGTAAGCGAGGTGATAGATGCTTTAGAGAACAAACGGTACCACAAGCTTGAACCAATGGATTACTCTGAGTTTGATGATCAATATAAATATGGGCTATTCCAAAACAGATATTTATTTTATCCAAGATGGCGCTTTCCATACCCAATTATCCGACAGGAAAAAGGTGATGGACGTTACATTGATGCCCTATCAAATATTAATGCAGAATTGGCTGCAGCTGTGAAGCCTATATCAAGAGTATCTGTTGGAATCGATAATACAACAGGCCGCAGGTTTGTTCAATTTATCTCCGACGATGCATCCACATTCTATCCTGAAGAGGTATCTGACGGTACTGTTAAGTGGCTATGTATTCTCGTGAGTTTGTTTGTCCCATTCTCGAAAAGCTATCTTTTAGAGGAACCGGAAAATTTTTTACACCCGTGGATGCAGCAACGTCTTATATCAATAATGCGAGAGCAGGCAAAAAGAGATGGCACCATTTTCTTACTTTCCTCGCATTCATCCACGATTCTTAACAGTGCCTATCCAGAAGAGATATTGGTAGTAAAACATGCTGATGACGGCACTCAGATTTCTGAGATCTCAGACATAGATGCAATTAAGGAAGTGCTTGAAGAGTCCAGTTTTCACTTGGGTGATCTCTGGGTAAGTGGCGCAATAGGAGGCACACCTGGCGATGAATAACCGTGTTGGCGTAATAGTCGATGGGGATGGTGATTTCGCCTCGCTCCGAAAACGGTTCCCCCGAGGACTCAGAGTACTTAAGACTGACGGTCCGCGAGGCCATGCTGCAACCGTCAATGATATTGCCCGGAAATCCAAGAAACAGATTGGGCTGCTCAAGGCCTACAAATGCGGCCTTGCCATAATCCTCATCGACTTTGAAGAAAGGGTTGATGACTACTCGACTTTTATCCAACAATTGGACGATGCCTTCAATGCAATACCTTTAGGGATCCCCGTATCAGTGGCAGTGTGCAATAGAATGATCGAGAACTGGTATTTAGCCGATATAGAACACCTTTCAAGAAATAAGGTCTATATCAGAGATGGGCTGAAACAGAAAAACTATGAGGGCATGAACGGCAAGAATGAGATTAAGAAATGCATGAAGAGGGGTATTTCGTATAGCGAAACTAGACACGGACCTGAGCTGTTTGGACTGCTACGTTTTAATATTGCTAGACAAAATAGTGTTTCTTTTGACATGTTCCTCAAGCTCATTGACGGGCTCTTCGAGTACTAACAACTGCCTTGGGTCGGAATCGCAGCCGCGCAGCGCATTACTAGTCTTGTTCCGTAGCTTATTGGCTATATGATTGCTAGCCGCTCATTCGGAATGCTGCCGATATTACTATCTGCCGTTTGCACAGCAGTACCCCATGAAGTTCACATATTCTCTCCTTATCCTTGAAAAAAGCAGGTTCTGAAAAACGCGAGTTTTGCAAATCATATCCGGATTTGGATATCATGTTTCGGAAGCCGTGTATCGGGCGGGGCAGGAATCCGCGGAAGGGTAAAGCTTGCGGCGCAGTAAGTCAACGATGCCTTGCTGTAGTCCGGCAACTGCATGAAATTATCGTATAATACTAACTTGCGCGCAAGATTGAACTATAGTAACATGCAACCCACCCCTCAGGAGGGGGTTGCCAATGTCAAAGAAAACGAAAGTATCCAGTGAGGTGTTTCAATTGGCGATGGAAGCTGCGGAGAAAGCGAGAACTTCCGATGACCTCAGAGCGGCTCAAGCTGTATTGATCCCCGGCCTTCTCGACATCCCTGACCGTATCACCGGGAAAATCATCGGTCGTTGTCGTGGAACAGTAGTCCAGTTGCGTAAGAAATTCAGCACCTTCAAGCAATCGCACGACCGCAACTGGGGCGGCCGCCGCTCCGGCTACATGACGATCGAGCAAGAACGTCAATTCCTTTCGGAATTCCTGGACCAGGCCGCACATGGCGGTATTTTGGTTGTGAGTAAGATTCAACAGGCATTTGAGGCCAAAGTGGGGCGCAAAGTAGCCCAAAGCACCATTTACCGGATGCTGGACCGTCACGATTGGCGAACTATCATACCAAGGCCTCGTCATCCCAACAGCAACACCGAAGCCCGGGAGGGCTTTAAAAAAACTCCCGAAAACAGTGACTAAGTGCGTGAAAGCACTTGCTCCCCTGAGAGTGCGCTTGCGGTTGATGCTCCAAGATGAAGGGCGTTTTGGAAGAATCAGCACTCCTCAACGTTGCTGGGCGCCTCGCGGAATTCGTCCTTATGTACCTAACCAGATCATCCGCGAATATACCTATGCATACGTTGCGGTATCTCCTCATGACGGCACACTGGATTCGTTGATTTTGCCCCAGGTTAGTGAACAGGCCATGTCTATTTTCTTGAGGGAAGTGAGCAATCGGCATCCGGATGAGTTCATCCTCATGGTCATGGATGGCGCGGGATGGCATAAAGCCAAGGCGCTCAGCGTGCCCGAGAATATGGCGCTGATCTTCCTTCCACCTTACAGTCCGGAACTCAACCCGGTGGAGCACGTTTGGGAGGACATCCGAGAGAACGGTTTCCGCAACAAGGCTTTCAACAGCATTGAAGCTGTGGAGGATCAATTGATG
The DNA here is from genome assembly GCA_963666995.1 of uncultured Syntrophobacter sp. Taxonomy (GTDB): domain Bacteria; phylum Desulfobacterota; class Syntrophobacteria; order Syntrophobacterales; family Syntrophobacteraceae; genus Syntrophobacter. Next base: position 430,840 of record OY762941.1, read on the forward strand.
CAGTCCCTCAAAGCCCTTGAAAAGGACCCCGCATCAGTGGCGAGAATGACAGGGTTTCCGTGGATCGTTAGTATAAACTTGCACGCAAAATAGTATAAGATAGTCGGCAATCGAGTTGAAACGGGCATGCATCCCGGGCGATAGTGCTATATAACATCATTCAGCCGTTCGGCTTTCCGGTGATTTTTCGGTTGTCACTATGATTCCGGCCCCGGAGGCGTTGGAAGGGTGCCGGAGGCGCGGCATCCCCTTCTTCAGGAGCGACCGCCAGGGGACGGTGCGCACGGCGTCAGACGGCTTCCAATCCACTAAAAGCCTGGATTCCGGCCTGCGCCGAAATGACGATAAAACAGCAATGCGTACAAGTTTGAACGCAATCGGTCATGATGCTCGCGACACCCGCGAAGCATGAAAATGAGTATTTTCGAGGTGATTTGGTATCAGGAGGCGTCTCTCCGCATTTGTGTTGCATCCCTTTCAGGAGGCTTCGATGCGCATTTACTTCTTCGGCGACATCCACGGAAACAGTTATGCCCTGGAAACGTGCCTCAGGCACATGGACGAACTGAAGGTCGACGAATCGTATTGTGTGGGCGATCTTGTCGGATGGCTGCCGTTCGGGGACAGGACGCTCCGCCGAATGCGTTCCCTCGGGATCCCGACGACGGCGGGGAACCACGATCTGCTCGTCTCCGGAATGTTCGCCGACCATCCCCACCAGGTCGATCGAAAGCAGGCGAGTGCCTACAACGCCGGCCTGCTTTCCTGCACTCCCGATGCCCTGGAATACCTGGCGAGCCTGCCGTTGAAAATCGAACGGGAAGAGTTCGCCGTGGTTCACCACAGCCCCTTCCATCTCCCGGCCCCCGGTGATCCTCCGACGATCGACTGTTTCAATTACCTTGATGAGACGGCCTTGCTCGAAAGCCTGGGGTCATGGCGCAAGTACCCAAAACGGCTCATTTTCAGCGGGCACGATCACGTCCCTTCCGTCTTCGAACTCCCCGACGGGAACGAGTCGCCCGGACTCAAGGACGTCAGGGTCTATTCTCCGCCACAGGCGGAACAGCTCGTGATCCGCCTGAATCCGGGTTCACGATACTGGATCAAAGCCGGGAGTATTGGAGGCCCCTATCGCGACGGGATACCCGTCGCCAATTCGGTCCTCTACGACAGCGGCCCCGAAACCCTGACGCTTTTCAGGCTAGACTATCCCACCGAGCCTCTTTACCGGGACATGGCATCGCTACGCTTTTGCAGCATCGTGCCCACACTGAGAAAGTACATGGAACTTCTGAAAAGCCGGTCGTAACGGAAGCCGCCCTCAAGCGCTGGCAGCCGGTCGCAAATGAGCATCCTTCGGCAGCCGATAACGCCGGTCCTACCCGCGTATGGTAAGATGGGATTCGAACGGGAGGCCGGCGGCCAGGTTTCTTGCCGCCTTTTCGATGAGGTCATGCTCCTTCAGGTCGCGCACGACCCCCCTTAGCACGATGTCTGTTTCATCGACATAAACGTCCAGGGTGGGGTTGAAGAAGCGGCCGTCGGTAAGGAGCGCGGCTTTAATCCTCCCCGCGACGGCCAGCTTTTCCAGCATATTTTGGGATTCTTCGGATTTCAGGTGATCTTTCTCGGCAAGAAGATCCAGGATAAAGTCCTTGATCCTGTCAATTGCCACGAGATTCGAATCAAATACGAAATCATATTCCGCGGGATCACTCCAGTCCCGTCCATACAGCGCATGGTCGTAGCCGGCCCTTTCCCGATCGGTTTTCTCGATAAGCCACTTCGCGGTGTCCATGTCGACGGATTCTCTCTGCATGACGCATCGCATACGGACTTCAAGCGGAGCGGTCATCCGAATTCTCAGAACGTGCGGAACGTTCTTCAGCACGAGGTGGCCGCCCCGACCCAATATGACCTTTCCGTCCATCACCGCATGGTCGAGCATGGCCCGATGGATGAGCGCTCCACAGGCCTTGAAGGACCAATCGTATCTTTCCCAGATAGTCGGCAGCCACTCCATCGACCTTTTTTCCAATTCCTGCCAGTTGACACCCATTTCGCCGATTTCCGCCAGCATGCTTTTCCGGTCGAGGTACTCGTAGCCGGTCGCCTGAGCCACCACCCGGCCAATCCGTTCGCCGCCGCTTCCGAATTCCCTGGATACTGTCAAAATGGACATCTCTCACTCGCTCCGTTCTGCTTACAGTCCGTTTGCCTGCTTGAACGCCCGGCCTTTTCCAGTCTGGCCGTTCTCTTCATCCACAGGAGGCCGGCAAGGATAACCCCCGCCGCGAAAGCCCCCTCAACGATGTACTGCGTCAATTTGCCAGGTTCGAGGAACCCCAGGACGATGGGATCGGTTATGATCATTTCCCCGCCGACCTTGCCGAGGATTGCCGCGCCGAGGTAAACGATTACGGGGAACTTGTCCATGAGGGAGGAAAGGAGATTGCTCGTGAATACGATAAAAGGGATGCTTAATCCGAGTCCGAAAACGAGAAGAAACAGGTTGCCGTGGGAAGCCCCGCCCACTGCCAGCATATTGTCGAGAGCCATGGTGATGTCGGCGACCACGATGATCCTGACAGCCTGAACGACCGTCCCCGCCTCTTTTTTCTCGGTTTCGCCGTGAGCGCCGTCAGTGAGCAGTTTCACCGCAATCCACGTGATGAGTATGCCTCCCACCAGCTTGATGTAGTTGACCTGAAGCAACTGAGCGACAAAGAAGGTCATCACGACCCTGAGAATCACCGCGGCCCCCGAACCGAAAATGATCCCTTTGGCTCTTTGATTTCGGGGAAGGGATCTGACCGCCATGGCAATGACGACGGCGTTGTCACCGGCCAGAATGAGATCGATGACGACGATGCTTAAGAGGCGTGAAAAAAAGTCCCAGTCAAAACTGATGCTGCCGATAGTACCAAAATCCAAAACAAGGCTCCCTGTGCTTTCAAGGTCGAGCATTCCAGAAGAACAAGCGCCGCCGCAGGTATTTCTCAGCTCAGGATCGGGACTCGACAAGAGTTCCGTGTCCCGGTTCGGCTGCGCAGGTCGACAGGCCGACCGGCAGGGATCTTGTCACCCCTGCCCTTTGGCGCCGAAGTCGCTTTGCTGAAACCGGGCGAGCAGTCTCCGCGACATAAAACCTATTGTACCTTGCATCGGGCCGTCTGTCCAGTGGAGCGACCTGAACGGCAGTGGAACGGGAAGTCGGTTTTTTGTCGGGAGACGATCGAGGGCAGGACTCCTCCCGGCCCATACCGAAGCAATGCGGCAGGAACCGGGAAGAGGAGACGGGCCGGGCGAGATCAGGCGGTCTTTTTCTCCAATGCAATCCGGTAGTTGGCCAGATCATCGACCGTCAGCACGGAGAGGTCGTGCCTATAGGCGAAATTCACTATTTCAGGAAGGCGCGCCATTGTGCCGTCCGGGTTGGTCAGCTCGCACAGCACGCCGCAGGGTCTGAGCCCTGCCAGACACATGAGGTCAACAGTCGCCTCGGTATGGCCCCGGCGTTCCAGGACTCCTCCGGGACGGGCTTTCAGGGGGAAGACGTGGCCGGGGCGATGGAGGTCCTCCGGTTTGGCGTCGTCTGCAACGGCCGCCCTCACGGTCCTCACCCGGTCCGCGGCCGAGACGCCGGTGGTAACACCCGTTGCCGCTTCAATCGATACGGTGTAAGCGGTCTTGAACCGGCTGGAATTATTTTCCACCATCATCGGCAGGCCCAAAGCCTGCACTTTTTCTTCGGTCAGGCACAGGCAAACGATGCCGCTGCATTCACGGATCAGCATGGCCATCTGTACCTGGGTAACGAGTTCGGCAGCGAAGATCAGGTCGCCTTCGCATTCCCGATTATCGTCGTCCGTGACCAGGATGCCCTGGCCGTTTCGAAGGGCGTTCAGCCCCTTTTCCACCCGTTCAAATGAATTTCCGAATTGAGCTAGCAGATTCTGATTCATGGTAATGCTCCTGTGCTTTTTCAGTTTACCAGAATCAGGGCGCGGGGATAAAAAGCCGCCGTACCACGCAGGGACGGTCTTGCGCCGTGAATGGCGCCTGCGGCGGGTTGCCGGCTGCCTCATCCTCTTCCGTCCGGACTTTTACCGTCGGCTCTGGCCTCTCACCAGATCTGCTGACCTCCCTCAACACGAAAGGAGCGCTCGCGGGCTTCCCAGAGCAACCTGGGATACCGCCGGTGGGGAGTTTCACCCCGCCCTGAGAATAAGTGCTCTAATAGTAGATCTTTCCAGGATTTAATGCAAACAGCCTTTTCACATTTTCCGTCAGGTCCGTCCGCGCGCCGTGGAAGGCCCTGATCGACTTGGATTCTATCCCGGAGACTCTGCTATCCGTGGGTGCGTCTCACGCGAACGGCGTACTCACGCGGGACGTCCAGCAGTCGTTCGGTGTCCAGGTGCCCGAAGATTTCGGAAGGCCGGAGGAATTCTTTCAGGAAACCGCCAAGCACCGGGACCTGTGATTTATAAGCCGCCAGGGCACGCTGTTTCCCGGCAACTTCCCGTGGGTTCAGGGGCAGATTCACCCATTCCGTTCCGGAAAGAACGTCCGAGGCGATGGAGGTGCCGTGGATTCCGGCTTTCGCGACCTTCCCGACCCAGTCTCCGGGAAGGGGATAACCGGCGTAGTGCACGAGGTAGGTGAAAACCTGGATATCGTCAACCGGCGCTTCGTTCTTGCGGTCCAGCCTGCGGAGCGCGTCGAGAACGAACACTCCCGTCGCGGCATGATCCGGATGATCGTCCCTGGGATCGGGCAGGATGATCCAGTCCGGGGAAAAGCTCCTGATGACCCGTTCGATCTCCACGTCCAGGTCGGAGCCGTCGTATTTTACCCAGTGAGTGAGGCAGGACTTGTAATGGGGATACGTGAACCGCGTATAGGGAGAAGTATAGGGTTTGAGCCTCGACCAGTGAGTCTCCCAGAGGGGGCCGATGCCCTGGTCGGGAAAGCCGAGAAACAAGCCGTCCGGCGATTGCACCCCCAACGCGGATATCGCCCGCACCGCTTCGCCGTGGCGTTTCATGCCGTAGCCGATGAAATCGAGCTTCGACAGCTTTGAACGACCGGTGCTGAGGTGTACCCCCTCGACATACCCGTCGCCGTTCGTCACGAAGACAACGGCCACCTTCCCTTCATCCTCCAGCACCCGCTGAATAAGCCCGCCGGCAGCGAGCGTTTCATCATCCGGGTGAGGGCTGAAGACCAGGACTCGAAGCCCGGCGGGTATCTCCAGGTTTTCGGTCGGCAAAGCCGCCGGATTTCCACCCGTTTCACCCAGGATATTGCGCACGCAAAGTTGAAGCGGTTCACTCAATTCCCGCAAAAACGCGACTTCGTGAACCGGGATGATGGTTCCCATCAGTAAAACGAAGGCCGCAACAACAAAAACCCCACGCCTCATATCCAATTCCCCTCACCCGCAGTCTGATCTGCGGCGCTTTTCAACCCCGTGCTCTACGGGACCGGCGCAACCCGGAGCCAATGCCGGAGCCAATGCCGGAGCATCATAACCCTTGCAGGGCAAAAGTAAAACATTCGCCCGTGATCGCAAGGCGAAAAGATGGAACCGCATTGGACGTCGAATCCCACCGGAAAGGTGCGCAAAAACCTGCCTCTCCTGAAGCTCCCGGACCGGTAAAGAATTTACATAATCTATTTGACACTGCCTAAACTTGAGTTAAGATGTTTTAATACATTATAGGACTTTATATACTCACAGCCGACCCGAAAGGATGAAAGGATGACAGGGGAAATGAACGCTCTGGAGAAAGAGAGTATGGTCCCATTGTACATTCAACTGGCTCAGAGCATCGAACGGGACATCCTGGAGGGGAGATGCCGGCCCGGGTCCAGGATCCCTTCCGAGGCCGAGTACATCAAGGAATGTGCAGTCAGCAGGGTTACCGTCCGCCAGGCCATGCAGGTCCTGCTCGATCGAAACCTGATCGTGCGCAGGCGCGGCCTGGGCACCTTCGTCCAGAGAAAGGGCGTCCGCCAAACCATTGACGAACTCTTCGGGCTCTACCAGTCGCTGGTGAAAAAAGGGCTCGACCCGAAAATGGAACTCCTCGACTATGAGGAGATGTATCCCCTTCCTGAAGTCCGTGAGAACCTCCAGCTCCAACCGCGAGAGAAGATCGTGCGATTCGTGCGCCAGTTCAACCTGGAAGACGAAGTCCTGGTTGTCAGCCACATGCACATTCCTTCAAGCCTTGCCGGCAATTGGACCCGGGAAGAAGCGGCCGCCAAGAATTCTTTCCGTTTGCTCGAGGAAAACGCCGGGATACGGATCGGCAACCTTCAGGTGAGGATCAGGGCATCGGTTGCCAACGCCAGGACAGCGGAGCGTCTCAAGGTCCCGAGGAAAAGCCCCGTGCTGGAACTGAGCCGGCTTGCCTTTTCAGTGGAGCAGAAGCCGGTGGAATACACGATCCTGGTCTTTCGCGGTGATTCGTATGAACTCACAACCCAGATACCCGCCGAGCGGCTGGAGCAATTCACAATCGGAAAGTCGCCCGCGGGGCTGACACAATCGTGGGACCATCCGGCTCCGTGACGGCCCGGGCGCTCCCGTGTCCGCCTCCGGAGCGGGCGGCCTGAAAGACTCGAAGCGCACTGTCGCATGCAGAGACAATCTGAAAAGAAGGTGGAGAAATGAGCGCGTTATCTCAGATCAAGGCACTGACTTTCGATCTGTTCGGCACGGTCCTGGACCTTGGTGGAAGCCTGACTCCGTTCATGGCGAAATTCCTGGAGCGCAAAGGCAGCGAAGCGGCCCCCGGCCGCTTTTACGAGCAGTGGCGCTACCGGCAGCGGATCGAGCAATACCAGGACAACATCCTGATGCTCGGCCACAGCGGGTATCTGGAGGTCGCCCGAAGGGCCTTCGCCTATGTACTGGAACTCAACGGAGTCAGAGTGTCGAGGGAGGAGGTCGAGGAATTCATGGAGGCCTTCCGGGAACTGTCCCCTTTCCCCGACGTGGTCCCCGCCCTGGAAAGGCTCAAGGAGAAGTATCGCCTCGTCGCCCTTTCCAACGGAGAGCGGCACTACCTGGACCACCTGGTGAAGAATCGAATCCGGTTCGATATGGATGAAATTATCTCGGTGGAGGTGGTCGGGGCCTTCAAACCCCATCCCGGGGTCTACCGCCGCGCCGCGGCGGTGCTCGGACTCGATGTCGGGGACTGCCTGATGGTCTCCGCCAATTCATTTGACGTGATGGGCGCGAGGACCTGCGGATTTCGCGGGGCCTTCGTGAATCGATACGAGCTGCCGTTCGAGGACACGCCTTTTCGACCCGACCTCACGGTCAGGGACTTTACCGGGCTTGCCGAACGGCTGCTTTAAGCATGTGCCGGCTACCCCCGTGCCTGCGCGACAGCACGCGGAGGCCGGAAAACAGCGAATCACCGCTTTGACAACTCAAAAGAGGAGGACATCCAGCAATGGAGGGAAAAATGCAAACCCTGGAAACGGCATTTTCTGCCGTCGTCATTCCCGAATACACTTCCAAGCCGCGAGAATCCGGACTCACGATGGTCGCTGACTGGGGAGTCGGACTCAGCCGGCAGATGGACCTCATCGAGACCAGCGGCCACTTTGTGGACCTCGCAAAAATCGTTGTAGGCACATCGCGGATCCTTCCGCGGGACCTCCTGGCCGGAAAACTGCAACTCTACAAGGACAATTTCATTCATCCCTTTCCGGGCGGGCAATTCCTGGAGATCGCAATCCTCCAGGACCGAGTCGGGGAATACTTTGCCGCGGCCAAAGAGATCGGCTTCGAATACGTGGAAGTGTCCGACAACTGCATATCGCTGACGCCGGAAGAGAAAAGGCTGGTGATCCGCCGGGCGGTCGACTCCGGACTCACCGTGATCGGTGAGGTGGGCAAGAAGACTTCCAGCTCGGATGCCGCGGAGCTGATCGCGGATATCCGCAACACCCTGGAAGCCGGTGCCTGGAAGACCTTCGTCGAAGCCAAGGAAATCTTCGGGGAAGAACTCAACATGGAACTGATCCGGCAGATTGCCGGGGCGGTGGACATTTCCCGCCTGATTTTCGAGATACCCCTGGTGTCGGTCCAGGAGGTCCATCACTACGAAGGATACAAGATGTGGATGTGGCTTCTGGAAACCTTCGGGCCGGAAGTCAACATAGCCAACGTGGAGCTTGACGATCCCCTGAAGCTTGCGGCCGTTCGTCTGGGCATCGGCTGGGATGTTTCCCTGAAGGAAGGGGCTTTTTGCCGTTCCCTGAGCGGAGAGTTCAGGAAGAAGGCCTAACCCGGCAGCCGCCGTTTCGCGGCGCCGCCGGTCTTGCCGTAATGATCCCAAATCAGCGACTGAAAGGAGACACCGGATGAAAAAGTCATTCCTGATGCTGCTCGCCATCGGCGTTCTGTGTTTGGCCTCAGTGAGCCCGGCGGCGGCAGCCGAAGAAAAATACCCGAACAAGCCGATCAACTTCATCGTCCCGCTGGGACCGGGAGGCATGTCCGACGTCACGGCCCGGCTGCTGGCGGAGAAATTCCGGGAGGAACTCGGACAGCCGGTCCTGGTGAGCAATAAGCCGGGAGCGGCCGGGGTCCTCGGGCTGAGGTACGGCCTGAGCCAGCCTCCGGATGGTTACACGGTGGTGGTGGGGACCATTGTCGATACCCTGACCGCCCCGCTCTTCGAGGGCACGGAACCGTTCAGGTTTGAAGAAATGAGCTTTGTGGGGAGCTACATGCCGCAGGAGCGAGTCCTGTTCACGACACCCGACAAACCGTACAAGACATTCGCGGAATTCATCGAATACGCCGGGAAACACCCGGGGGAAATTTCCGTCGGCAGCGGCGGCCTCGAATGGACTCTCGAGATCGTCAAGTCGATTGCGGTGAAGGACAACCTGAAATTGAAATACGTCCCCTTTAAAAGCGGGGCGGAAGGTTCCACGGCGATTCTCGGCAAGCATGTGGACACGGTCGAAACGGGGACGGGCACGCCCGCCTTTCAATCGGCCCGCGAAGGCAAACTGATCCCCCTCGTCAACCTGGGCGCCGGCAGCGTGCCCTTCTTCCCCGACGTGAAGAGCGTTACGCAACTGGGGTATCCTTTTCACTGCTCGGTGGCGTACGGCATGGTCCTGCCCGCCGGGACCCCCGAACCTGTCAGGAAGAAGCTTGAGGTCGTCCTGGAGAAGGTCATGCAGGACCCGAAGGTCATAGAAACGATGACCAACATGGGATTGAGCCCTCAATTCCAGGATGGGAAAGCATTTGAGCAGGTGTGTCGGGAGGCGGTTTCGCCCATTCCAGAATTGATAAATTATATCAAGGTGTTGGACAAATAGCCAAACCCCAAGGGCCGGATAAGCCGCCCGAAACCAATTCCGTTTCGGGCGGTAGAACTGGGGAAGTATGGACGAAAAAAGTGGAACCAAACAAAAAATAGTCAGCGTGGTCCTGCTGGGGTTCTCCCTGCTTTATCTCTACTCGGGCTTTCGCCTCAAGATCGGGACGCTCAGGTCCCCCGGCCCCGGCTTCTTCCCGCTGATTGTCGGCACGTGTCTGACCATCCTTACCATTGCCTTTTTCATCAGGACATTCAGGCCGAAATCTTCAGAGAAGGCGGGACCGGGATTTGTTGGGGAAATCTGCCAGATCGCGGAAGGTGACGAAAAATCGTTCACGGCCGCGGGCGATGAGATCTGCAGGGATGCAGTCATCGATGAAGTGCCCCGCCCGTCCGGGGAAGGACGGCGGGAAAAGAAGGGGATCCCCCGGGAAGTGATTGCCGTCGTGGCGGCTTCATTTCTCTACCCCGTCATTCTCGCCCCGCTCAAGTTCGTTTTGGCCACCTTCCTCGTCTGTTTCGGCATGCTGCTGGCCTTCAAGCCGCAAAGGCCGATTTTCTCGTTTGTTTTGTCGCTCGTGCTGGCCTTCGGATGCTTTTTCTTCTTCGGCCGTTTCTTTGGAGTGCCCCTTCCCAGCGGGTTTCTCGAAGTGCTGCTGTACAAGGTAGGAGGGTGACATGGAATTAGGGCACGGTCTTCTGAACGGTTTCCTCATCGCCCTGAAACCCGGGTACCTGTACCTTGCCCTGCTCGGGTCGATCATGGGAACGATTACCGGAGTCCTCCCGGGACTTGGGCCATTGGGCGCCATGGCCATTCTTCTTTCCTTTACCCTGAAGATGGATGCAACCGGCGCCATGATCATGTTCGCCGGGATATACTACGGCGCCATGTACGGAGGTTCCACGACATCGATCCTCCTCAACATCCCCGGCGAGGCGGCCTCCGTGGTCACCTGCATCGACGGGTACAAGATGGCGCAGAAGGGACGGGGCGGCGCCGCGCTGACCGTGGCGGCAGTCGGTTCCTTCGTCGCGGGGACAATCAGCATCCTTGGCCTCACGGTAGTCACTCTTTTTCTTTCGGACATCGCACTCAAATTCGGTCCCGCCGAGTTTGTCGCCATCGCGGTGTGCGGGACCATTCTTCTGGTCCGCCTGAGCGAGGGGTCGGTCCTCCAGTCTTCCATCATGGTCCTGGTGGGAATGGCGCTGGGAACGGTTGGAACGGACTTTCTGACGGGGACGCTGCGCTACACTTTCGGAATCAGGGAACTCGGAGAGGGAATCGATTTCCTGCCGGTGGCTATGGGACTGTTCGGCATCGCCGAGGTGCTCGCAACGGCGGAGGAGAAGGACTCCCCCATCAGCCTCATCAAGGTAAAGCTGCGCGAACTCCTGCCGACCCGCACGGAATGGAAGCGCGCGATACCTCCCATGTTTCGAGGGTCCTTCCTGGGTTTCCTGATCGGCCTGATCCCCGGGCCTTCGCCCATCATTTCGACCTTCGTCTCCTACATTACCGAGAGGAAGTTGTCAAAGCACCCGGAAGAGTTCGGCAAAGGGGCGATCGAGGGAGTGGCCGGTCCGGAAGCGGCCAACAACGCCGCCGTGGGAGGTGCTTACGTGCCGCTGTTTGCTCTCGGCATCCCCTTTACCCCGGCGATGGCGGTCGTTCTGGGCGCGCTCATGCTTCACGGTCTGACTCCGGGTCCCGGCCTGATCCAGGAAAAACCGGACCTCTTCTGGACGGTCATCGCCAGCATGTACATCGGGAATTTCATGCTGCTCGTCCAGAATCTCCCCCTCGTGAACCTCTTCGCGAGCATCCTGAAGACGCCGAAGTACATCCTTCTGCCGGTCATCGTGCTGATCTGCATGATCGGCGTGTACTGCGTCAATACGAGCGAACTGGAACTGCTCCTGCTGGCGATTTTCGGCACCGTCGGTTTCGGCCTGAGGGAACTGGGCTTTCCGCCCGCTCCCTTGGTCCTGGCCATCGTCATCGGGCCCATGCTCGAGACCTCCCTGCGGCAGGCTTTGAATATTTCGGGCGGCAGCGTCGCCGGGATGCTTTTCCGGCCGATACCCATGGCCATGTACGGAGTGGTTGCCCTGGTTTTTATCATTCCGCTGCTTGGGAAATGGATGAAAAAATCCCGCGTCGGCAGGACCGCGGAACGGCCGGGCGTTCCATGACGGGCAGGCGGCGGGGGCGAAGTTTAACGGATGTCGGGTTTCGCTTCGTTCGACCCCGCCGGTCCGGAGGATAACCCACTGAATTTGTGTAATCAGGGTTGCATTTTCACTGGACAGCCGGGTCCCGGGGATTCCGGAACGAGATGCCTGCCCCCGGCTTCCGCCGGGGTGAGGTCCCGGCAACCTTCAAACCATGCGAACTACAGGGACGCAACACTAAGTATGGAGGATTTGCGTGAGTTTTCGCGAAGTTCATGTCTACGCTGACGTTCTCATCATCGGCGGCGGAAGCGCCGGCGCCATGGCTGCCATACGCGCCAGGGAAGTCGATCCCGCCCAGAAAGTGGTGGTTTTTGAAAAGGGCGACATTCTCTACAGCGGGTGCATCGCCCGGGGGATGGACGCTTTGAATATCGTGGCCGTTCCCGGCGTGACCACTCCCGAACTCTATGTGGAGTCCAACCGGCTGGCCTGCGAAGGGATCATGGATGAACCCGTGAATTACCGCATGGCCGAACGAAGCTACGAAATCATGCAGAAGCTCGAAGGCTGGGGCATCTTTTTCCCCAGGGACGAAAAGGGCGACTACGAGTTGCTCCAGGTCCATCCCAAGGGTAAGTTCTGCATGACCATGAAGGAACCGGAGCTAAAGACCATCCTGGCAAAACGGCTGCTCGGCCTGGGCTGCAAGGTGTTCAACCGGATCATGGCCCTGGAGCTGATCGTCGAGGACGGCCGGGTCGCCGGGGCGGTGGGAGTCAACGTCCGTTCGGGGGAGCTGGTCGTTTGCCATGCCGGGGCCGTGATTCTGACTTCCGGCGGCACCGCGCGGTTCGGCCTGCCCAATAACGGATACCTGTACGGCGTCTACGACTTCCCCGGAAACACCGGGGACGGCTACGCCATGGCTTTCCGGGCCGGGGCCGAGGTGACCGGCTTCGAACACACCATGAACTACTACATCATTAAGGACATCAACGCGCCGCTCCTCTACATCACCCTGACCCGGGGCGCTCACCTCCTGACTGCCATGGACGAGCACCTGGAAGATTCCCACCCGTCCATCAAGTCGATGCACCTGGAGCACAAAAAGGACAAGGGGCCGCTTCGAATTGCCCTGAAGCATCTGCCCGAAGACAAGATCAGGGAGATCGAGGATCTCCTCTTCACTACCGAACGGCCGGTCCAGGAGCGCTTCTTCGAAGGAAGAGGGGTCAATTTCCGCCGAGAGGACATCGAACTCTGGCCCACGGAATATTTCCTCTGCGGGGGCCACGGCATCACGGGCATCCGCGTGGACGTCCATGCGGATACGACCATGCCGGGCCTCTATGCGGCCGGTGACGTGTCCTGCGTCGCCCGCGGTCACCTGAGCGGGGCCTTCGTATTCGGGACCATCGCGGCGGAGGCCGCCTCCGAGTTCGCACGCGGGAACCCGGCCCGGGGAAACCGTCGGACCCAGTGCCTGGATGCCTTGAAAGCGGACCTGGAACAGAGGATGTCCCAGACGGCCGGCGATGTTTCCATCGAAGAATTCGAATACAAAACACGGCGCCTCATCGGCGATTACTGCACTCCGCCGAAGAACAGCTACAAGCTCGAACGAGCCCTCTGGTGGATGGACCGGCAGCGCAGGGAGATCCGTGACAAGGTGCGGGTCCGCAATATGCACGACCTCTTCAAGGTGCTGGAGATGGAGAATATCATGTTGTGCGCGAGGCTCTCGGCCATGGCATCCGAGGAACGCAAGGAAAGCCGCTGGGGAACCTGGCACTATCGAGGGGATTTCCCACAGAGAGACGATGCCAACTGGCTCAAGCACGTGGTGCTCGGCAAAGGAGCGGCACCGGACGAAATCGTGATCACGCATCGACCAATTGCCAAGATGAATTGAGGGTTAGCATGGACATCAATATCCTGACCGCATTGAACGACAATATTCGGATAGACAGGGACAAGTGCACGGGGTGCGCCCGATGCGTCGATGTCTGCATCCTGGACAACCTGCGCCTGCAGCTTTCTCCCTGCCGGCAGGCCTGCCCCGTGGGCATGAATTGCCAGGGATACATCCAGCATCTGGCACGGGGAGAGATGGAGAAAGGTTCGGCCAAGGTTCGCGAAACCCTCCCGTTCGGGGATGTCCTGGGGCGCGTGTGTTCCCGCCCTTGCGAGGCCGCGTGCAACCGCGCCAGGGTTGACGGCCAGCCGGTGGCGATCAGGGACCTGAAGCGTTTTCTGGCCGATCGGGATGAGGACCCGGCGGTTCCCCCGATCGAACGGGAACGACCCGAGAAAATTGCCGTTGTGGGCGCCGGTCCGGCCGGGCTGACGGCGGCCTTCTATCTGCGCGAATCCGGATTTCAGGTAACCCTTTTCGACAAATATTCCGCGCCCGGAGGCATGATGCGCTGGGGGATTCCCGAATTCCGCCTGCCCGGAAAAGTCCTCGAAAAGGCGCTTCGGTTCGTCTCGGCAACAGGCATCAAATTCGAAGGCAACCGGGCCCTGGGGAAAGACCTTCACATGGCGGAACTCGAAGAGAAGTTCGACGCGGTCCTCCTGGCGCTTGGCGCCCACCGCGAGGGGAGGCTCAACATCCCGGGCGAAGACGGAGAATCCGTCGTTCCCGTCCTTCAGTTTCTGAAGGAAGTTCGAGACGGGAAAAACATGAAGACGGGCGATCGGGTCATCGTGGTCGGCGGAGGAAACGCCGCCGTGGATGCCGCGCAGTCCGCCCTGCGCCTTGGGGCCCGCAGCGTCGCCCTGGTCTGCCTCGAACAGAGGCATGAGATGCCGGCGTTCACCTGGGAAATCGCCGACGCCGAAGAGGAAGGCGTTTCCGTTTGGAACGGCTGGGGGCCGACGCTGTGCCGCCGGGAAGACGGGAAACTCACAGGGGTCGCTTTCAAAAAGTGCACCGCGGTGTGCGACGAAGACGGATGCTTCTGCCCGGCATACGACGAAAAAGACACCATGGATCTGCAGGCGGACACCGTAATCGTGGCGATCGGGCAAAAACCGGAAATCAGTTCGCTGGATCCCTCGATTCTGGAGCACGGAGGGGTTGCCGCCGACACCGTTACCTTTCAGACGAACAGGTCAAAAGTGTTCGCGGCCGGGGACATCCTGCGCCCCCGGACCCTTGTCGAAGCGATGGCCCAGGGAAAAGAAGCGGCCCTGTCCATCGAGCGTCTTTTCAACGGTGAAGACCTGCACTATGGGAGAAGCGGCGGGAAACCAATCGAGCTGGAATTCGAACCCGACTGGTCCAGGGCCAGGCCCGGCGCCCGCCATGAGATGCCGAGCCTGCCGGCGGCGGACCGGAAGGGCTTTGACGAAGTTGCCTCGGGGTACTCCGGGGAAGAAGCCGTCGCGGAGGCAAAACGCTGCCTCAACTGCGGAATCCCCGTGGGCCAGCGCACCTGCTGGTTCTGCCTCCCCTGTGAGATCGAGTGTCCGGAGGAGGCGTTATACCTCGAGATTCCCTACCTCTTGAGGTAAGGAGGAACGGCCGCCTCATATCAATTTGCGCTCAAAGGAAGATAAACCCCAGGAGAGCGGGGGAATGATTCCCGGACTGTTGCCCAAACAGAATCCAGGTGAAAAATGAGGCGTTTGCCCAGAGACGTCACCCCGGCGAAGGCCGGGGTCCAGTGTCGTTAATTGGAATTATCCTATAATTTCAAAAACTCTGGATTCCGGCCTCCGCCGGAATGACGAATCCTGGTTACGCTCGTTCCCACGCTCCTGCGTGGGAATGCAGACACTTTGCCTTTGGGCAACAGCCCGTTCCCCCGCGCCCCCGGATTTCGGCCTCACTCGCAAGCGCGTGAGGCCGAGCGCTCGGCGCCGGCGGCGGTTGCCCACGCTAAGGAGGAAATGAATTGGACCTGGGACAGCTTGGGACGATCAGTTTCACCTGGAGCTTCTTCTCCGATCTCTTGAGCATCATCCTCATCAATCTGGTTCTCTCCGGGGACAATGCGGTAGTGATCGCCATGGCGGTGCGCTCCCTTCCGGCGCGGCAGAAGAGGAAAGGAATCGCGTTCGGGGCAGCTATTGCGGTCCTGTTAAGGGTCGCGCTGACGTTTTTCGTCTCACAACTCCTTCAGGCCAACGGCGTGAGGCTGTTTGGCGGCGTTCTGATCCTCTGGATCGCGGTCAAGCTTTTCGTGGACGGTTCTCCGGACGAAGGCGTCAGGAAAGAAGCCGGGAGCGTTTACCAGGCGATCAAGCTGATCCTCGTTGCCGACATTACCATGTCCACCGACAATGTGCTTGCGCTGGGGGCCGCGGCGCACGGGAACCTCTTCCTCCTCCTGTTCGGCCTGGCGCTCAGCATTCCTTTCGTAATTTTCACGAGCAATCTGCTGTCGATGCTTATGGACCGGCATCCGGTCATAATTTACATCGGAGCCGCGATCCTTGGGAGGGTTGGCGGAGAGATGATCATAACCGACAGCCTGATGATCTCGTGGATCAATCCGGGCACCGCATTGGAGTATGGGACTCAGGCCGCGTTCACCATTGCAGTCCTGATCGTGGGACAAGTGCTGGTTATGAGAAAGAAGAGGAAGGAATCCGCCGGAACCGCCGTCGCCCCAGGCGGTCCCGTAGCCCCGTCGAACAGGGGCAACTGCCGTTTGTCGTGAAATCCACGCGAGTTGAACGGACGATTGAGCGTGACGAAACGCTCGTGAAATCACTGATCGAAATTACATAAAAGGCTGAAACTGCCAATTCCGGCGTAGGTCTGCCCCCGCTTTCTATTCTTTCTACTCCCCCCCGAAGAAGGGGGTTGATTATGTTCGGTACGCAAGTCTGGGCGTTGGCAAATTCCCTTATTCCCTAACTGGACAATTTATTGTACATTTCCCAGCTAGGAGGAGTGTGGAATTATACGGAAACTCCACAATAGTCTGTTAGACTTCCAGGCCATTATGACAATTAGTATGATAGACAGGAATTAATTTATCACTTGTGACGCTTCATTGAGGTTTGCGTAGTGACTAGAGACGAAATAATCAACGCACTGGAAGACTACGAGTCCAAACTCGCTAAGATCTTGTCCGGGTTCACAAAATCACACGATAGCATTCATATCAAATCCTCCGACCACCCTCGGTTTAGGGAAATCGTGCTTCAGTTGCGCGACTTGTTCGATGACGAATTCGTCGACGGGAAAAGGCATACACAGGCATTGATTACCTACTTCAATGATAGCATCTCGAATTACACAGGGTCACCCTCATACCGTGGCGTAGAAAACGTCAAAGGCGTCGTAACGGCAGCACTAACTCGGGCCAAGAGGAATCCTCTGGCCCTAAAGCAAAGTGCCCCTATTGCGGTCCCCGGACGCTCGAAGGATCCTGAGGATGTAGTTCACCTTGCTGAACGACTTCATCTTATCGTTCGCCAGCTCCGTGAAAGGCACGACCTGAGGCCAACGCTGGACGTCAGCGATGAGTATGACGTTCAGGACCTGTTTCATGCTCTCTTAACTCTATCGTTCGATGATATCCGCAAAGAAGAGTGGGCACCTAGCTATGCCGGAGGCGCATCACGCATGGATTTCCTGCTTCCCGAATTGGAATTGGTTGTAGAGATCAAAAAGACTCGACCCTCGTTGTCGACGAAGGAGCTTGGTGAGCAGCTTATAGTGGATATCGCTAAATACAAGAAGCACCCGATGTGCCGGACCTTATACTGTATTGTTTATGATCCTGACGGCAGGGTCGCCAACCCTCGCGGAGTAGAATCCGATCTCAATACTGACGAGACCGACCTAGCTGTCCGCGTCATGATCGTTCCAACAGGGTGTTAATGGAACATAACATGGCAATCAACTTGGCCTGTGGCCGAGGCAACTCGTTGGCGGGGGCTAAGCTCAAGAGGATAGCTCATAGTTCAGGGCTGCATTCCGTATAGGAAAACTGGTTCTTCCCATTGCCCATATTTGCCTCCGCACCGCCAGCAGATCGACGCGCTCGCCAACCAGGACGCCTCACAGCAAGAGACTTTGGCACGCCTGAGTACATGCGGTGGACGTTCGAGCGTTGATTTGCGCCGACATCAGCACGCGGCCCCTTTCCCAAAACAACACTACGGCTTGCGAGGAATGCCGGAACCGCCTTCTGGAAATCATAACGGATAAACTCAGGAAACTGGCGGACTGAAACGGCCCGAACACCGATCGGGGCAAGTCGTCAGCGATCACCCCGCCCTCCCCGGCCGCTTCATCGGATAGTGCAGGCAGGCTCCGTACTGCGTTTGGCCGGGGTTTTAATCCGAAGCGCGAACACCCCGGCAAGCAGCGGCAGCCAGATGAGAAGCCGCACGGCGAAGCCGATGCCCAGGCGTTCCGAGAGCAGCCCGACCAGGCCGACCCCGAGGCCGCCCATGCCTATGCCGAAGCCGAGCATTAACCCGGCTGCCATGGCCGCGTTCCCGCTTATGATTTCCTGAGTGGCTACAATGGTCACGGAAAAGGAAGCAAGCAGGCACCCTCCGGCAAGGGCAAGCAGGATTGCGGCCTGGAAGCCGCTTGACTGGAGAAACAGCCAGAAAAGCGGGCTTGCGGCGGCGAGCGATACGACAATGACTCCTTTTCGCCCCAAGGCGTCGGACACATACCCGCCCACCAGTCCCCCCACGGCCCCCGTAAACAGCATCAAGAACACCAACCGGCCTCCGACGACGAGGGGCACGCCTTCCTGCTGCAGGTACAGGGGCAGGAAAGCGATCAGGCCGAAATAGGCAAGCGAGCGGCACGTCACCACCAGGACAATCGTACCGAGTTCGCGCCAGGAGGAACGCAGGACCGGCAGGAAAGGCGACGGAGACGCCTTTACCCTTGCAGTCCCGTCCGGAGCGGAAACATAGAGCAGGATCGCGACGAGGACTCCCGGAACGACGAGCCACGGGGTCGACCGGAGGCCGTAAGCCTGAACGAAGGGAACGACCAGTAGCGGGGGCAGCGCCCACCCGACGTTTCCCGCCGCCACGAAACATGCCTGCATGAATCCCTTTCTCCGGCCGCTCGAGGCTGAGACCAGGGCGGACGCCTGGGGGTGGAAGGCCGCCGTTCCGAGGCCGGCCAGGGTCACAACCACAAACAGAAGCAGGTAATTTTCGAGCACCCCGACGAGGCTCAGCAGCACGGCCATCCAGAGTGTCCCCGCATAAACCAGCCAGCGCTGGTTTTTCTGGTCTACGAAGTACCCGAAAACGGGCTGCAGCAGCGACGAGGTCACGGTGAACGCCGAGACGAGAAACGCCCCCCTGGCCACGCCCAATCCCGCGGCCACCATGAAGGGCAGCAGCGTCTGGACGGTGTTCATGTACCAGTCGTTGAACAGATGAGCGATGGAAATGGAGACTATCTTTCCCTTGTCGGGCAATGCAACATTCATGTTATCTCCTCGGAGTTGTACCTTCTTTACGCCGAATGTAGTATAAGCGTTTCAAATATGAGCAATCGCTCGCATTTGCAGCGTCAGACTACGGGCGGAAGCCCGCATGTGCAACTCGCATTCGGAGGAGACTGTGAAGACGTCCGTGGAACCAAGGAAAGCGCCGAAGCAGGCGCGGTCGAAAGAAACGGTTGATACGATTCTCGAAGCGACGGCTCGTGTTTTGGCCAGGCGCGGCTACGCGGGAATGAACACGAACGCGGTCGCGGAAGTGGCGGGGGTGAGCGTGGGATCGATCTACCAGTACTTTCCCAATAAGGACGCGCTCATCGCTGCGGTACACCGGCGTCATGCCCTGCAGATGCGCGCGATCATCGTTCGGGTGCTCTCCGGCTCACCGGCGAAGGCGACGCTCCGCGCCGCAGTCGACGCGCTGGTCGGGGCGCTGCTTCGGGCACACCTGGTCGAACCGGAACTGCACCGCGTGCTGGAAATGAAATTCCCTCTGATCGAGGCGGGGAAAATCACCGGTGAACCCGGCAGGCAGAGCATCTTCAACGCGGTCGAAGCGCTCATTGAGGAGCATTGCCGGGAAATCCGCCGGCCGAACCCGAAGCTTGCCGCCTACATCGTCCTGGAGATCGTCGAATCGCTGGTGCACAAGGCCGTGCTCCATCCGCCGGAGCACCTTACCCTGCCGGAAATCGAGGAGGCGGTTTCCGAGGCGGTCGTGGGCTACCTGACTTTGCCCTAGGAGGAAAAGGCCGGGACTTGCGGGAACCCGCGCCCGCCTTATCACCCTCACCGCAAAAAACAGGACCATGTCCGAAAACGGCGGGCACGCCCGCCGGCAAGATGTTATGTTTCGATGGTAACGGCAAGGGATTCCATCGAAAGGGGTATTGCATGCTGTTCAACGCAGAAACCTGTTACACGGCGCTGCAGGCGCGGGATTCGCGATTCGACGGGCGTTTCTTTGTGGGAGTCGCTTCAACCGGTGTCTATTGCCGCCCCGTTTGCAGGGCCGGAACGCCTAAGGCGGAAAACTGTTCCTTCTATGCAAGCGCCGCGGCGGCGGAAGCGGCAGGCTTTCGGCCGTGTTTGCGGTGCCGGCCCGAACTGGCTCCGGGACTTGCCCCGGTGGACGCCAAGGCGCGGTTGGCAAGGCTTGCGGCCCAACGGATGGCTGCGGACGGGTTGTTCGGCCGGACCATCGCGGGCCTCGCGGATTCGCTCGGAGTGAGCGACCGGCATTTGCGGCGCGTCTTTGCGGACGAATACGGGGTGTCGCCCGTCGCCTGGCTGCAGACTCATCGCCTGCTGACCGCCAAACAGTTGCTCACGGAAACGACGCTGCCCGTCATTGAAGTCGCCATGGACGCCGGATTCGGCAGCGTCAGGCGCATGAACGCCCTCTTCCGCGAACATTACCGGTGCAGCCCCGCCGATTTTCGAAAGACGGCCGGAACCGCTCACCGTTCGGTGGAACCCGTCACCCTGCTGCTCGGGTATCGGCCGCCCCTTGCCTGGGAAACTCTCTTGAATTTTCTGGGGGACCGGGCGATTCCGGGTGTCGAACAGGTGGATTCTTTGCAGTATCGGCGCACGGTATCCATCGTTCAAAACGGGGAAAGGCTCCAGGGGTGGATATCCGTGTCCGATCGCCCCGAGCGGAATGCGCTGGCGGTAACCCTTTCTTCATCCCTCTTCCCGGTTCTCAACCAGGTGCTGGCGCGCGTGCGGTTTCTGTTCGACCTGAATTGCACTCCGCAGGAAATCGAAGAGAAGCTTGGCGACATGCGCATCGGCGAGGACCTCATATTCGAGCCCGGACTGCGCTTGCCCGGTTCCTTCGATCCGTTTGAAATGACCGTGCGGGCCATTCTGGGGCAACGGATCACGGTGCGGGCCGCCCGGACCCTTGCCATGCGGCTTGCGGCGCGGTTGGGGGAACCCGTCCAGACCCCGTTCAAGGAATTGACGGTTGCTTTTCCCGGCGTGGAACGGATATGCGATCCGGCACAGCCGGTGGAAGAGCATTTGGGGCCGCTGGGGATCACCCGGGTGCAGGCCCGCTCCATACGGGCGCTGGCCGAGGCGCTGAAGCAGGGAAGGATCCGGCTGGGGCCGGGTGCGGATCCGGAACGGGAAATGGAGAACCTCGCCGCCCTGCCGGGAT
Source organism: uncultured Syntrophobacter sp. (assembly GCA_963666995.1). GTDB lineage: Bacteria > Desulfobacterota > Syntrophobacteria > Syntrophobacterales > Syntrophobacteraceae > Syntrophobacter. The sequence continues at coordinate 452,001 of OY762941.1, forward strand.
TCGGCCCCTGGACCGTGCAGGTCCTGGCGATGCGGGCCCTGGGTTGGCCGGACGCCTTCCCGCACACGGATTACGGCGTGAAAAAGGCGCTGGGGAATCCGCCCGCCAAAGATATGCCGGCGCTGGCCCAGGGGTGGTCCCCGTGGCGTTCCTACGCCGTCCTGTGCCTCTGGAATCACCTGAGTCGAAACAACGGGCCCGTTCATGCCGAATCGGCACCGGCCCGATTCTGAACGGCACATTCACAACTTTTCGTGCAGGATGGATTTACACTGAGTTGCGTTTAAGATGCCGTCAAAGAATGAAAAGCGTGGGGAGCCTTGCCCCCCACACCCCCACGCCGCTTCGCGGCTCAGTTTGGCGCGGGGGAATCATTTCCCCGCTCTCCTTGGGTTTATCTTAACTTGAACGCAAACTGGTATCAGCCGGTCTGCACGGTTTGAGGAGCGAGAGGCAATGAAAAGCAAATGCAGTATCCGGACGCCGCTGGGGGAAATGATTGCCCTGGCGGAAGGCGAATCCCTGTGCGGCCTGTGGTTTGCCGGGCAGAAATACGCTCCGGGAAATACCCCGGATTGGCTCCCGGAACCCGATCATCCCGTATTTAAAGCGCTGCGCGGGCAGCTCGATGCCTATTTTGCGGGGAAGCTCCGTGTGTTCGACCTGCCGGTTGCTCCCCGGGGAACGCCGTTTCAAATGGCGGTCTGGGCGTTGCTGCGCGCCATACCGGCGGGAACGACCACCACCTACGGGGCTCTGGCCGGGCAAATGGCCGAGCGCGGCAACGGACGCGTTCCTTCCGCCCGGGCGATCGGCGGGGCCGTGGGACACAATCCGATTGCCGTCATCATCCCATGCCATCGCGTGGTCGGGGCGAACGGGTCCCTCACCGGCTATGCCGCCGGCCTCGACCGCAAAGCCGCCCTGCTGGCCCTCGAAAAGGGCGAAAACCTGCCGTCGCCGGGGTCTTGCTGAAAAGACAAAAGGCGGCACAGCCTCGCGTTGAGGCTGGATCGAATCATTTCCCTCAGGCACGGGGCGCAATATGCCGAGTTCTAAAATTGACAGCAGGCGCAAGTGATAATACCTTTGCCGCAGATATGTGAACTCGATCTGCCGCGAATTTTCCGCACAGTCCCGAATCGGGGGGGAGAAGAATCGAAATGAGAGGCTTTGGAGCACGCACCGGAGCGGCCTGTCTTGTTGTCGTCGCATGCCTTTGCTTTTCCTTCGCTTTCGCGCACGCGGCGGAAGGAACGAACCGGGGCGCGACAATCGAGCTTAACTCCGACACGGTCGATGTCGACTCAAACCTTGTTGCCGCTGCATCCAAGGTCAAATGGGCAGGCGTCCGCTCGTCGCCTTACGGCATCGACCCCTTCCCCACCCGGTCCGGATGGGTGAAAGCCATGGACACCATGGCCGGCTACTTCTCGGGTTCCACACCCACCGCCGTGTGGCTCGTGGGCGAGATCAAATTTGACGGCAGGAACAGCGGCATGGACGTGGAGTGGTACAGAAGCGAATGCGATGGGTGCGAGAATGCGAAAGTGTCCGATTCCACCGCGAAAGCCTGGGAAAAGAAGGTCAAGTCGTTGAATAAGAACTATCGCCTGTTCCTCAAACACTACGACAAGTCGTACCTGCCGCCCGACTATCGCGGGAAGATCATCTTCATCGACGATAGCCTGGGGTTCGAAAACGAAGCGGATCTCCTGGCGGAGTTCAAGGACTTCGCCGACTTCTTCTATCCGAACGATGTGATGTTCCAGATTGGGTATAAGGAAGACAAGGTCTGGTGGAAGAAGCTCGCCAGGCCGATCCCGAAAACGCTGGGCAAGGATTTGGCGGCTCAGACGAGCCAAAAGAACTGCGGCATCATCTGGGTTGACTTCACCCTGCGAGACGTCCTGCCCACCAAATAGAGCCTCGATCTGCTGGGCGCGCCCGAACGCCGGTGGAACTCTCATCTCACCGCCTCTGCCTCGACCGCCCTCGTTCCAGGCTCACTGCCGCCGGGACATGGCGAACCTGGAACGGGAATGTCGGCCGGTTTTGGACGAACGACCCGCCGCCTCCTGTAAAAAAGTACGTATACTATGGATTCTATCATCTTCCGCAGACTCAAGACCCTCGAACCATGCTATTAGATTGACAGCAGTCGCAATGCATAATTACTTTGTCGGCAGCATGTAAACGCGATTTACCACCAACCATTTACACAGCCCCGAAAAGGGAGGGGAAAGGAGAATCGAAATGAGACGCTTTGGAGTACGTACCGGAATGGTTTTTCTTGTTGTCGTCGCATGCCTGTGCTTCACCTTTGCGGTCAGTTACGCACAAGACAAGAAACCGGATGCGACGGTCGAGCTGACCGCCGAATCGGTAGCGGCCGGCATCGGCCTGAGCTGGGGCAGCGGCGCTTTGAATTACAACGGCAAGCTGCATCCCATTAGTATTTCAGGATTGAGTGTCGGTGCGGTCGGAATCACTTCCGCTTCCTCGAGCGGGAAAGTCTATAATTTGAAGAAGCTGGAGGACTTTCCCGGCCACTACGTGAGTTTCGGAGCGGGTGCGACGGTTGGTGGAGGCGGGGCGGCGGTGGCAATGAAGAATCAGAATGGAGTCGTCATCGAACTGGTCACCACTACTCAGGGCGTTGACATCCAATTCGCCACCGGTGGTGTGGACATTAAGCTCAAATAGATCCATCCCGTTTGCGCTCAATCGACACTCCTGCCGTAGATACGACGAGGAGCGGACGGCGGAACCACCCTTCCGCCATTCGCTCCTTATTTGTTTGTTCCGCTTGCTGCGGGGTTTACGCACTCCGCCGACGGGATCCCGCCGGCATGAGACGCACACTCCCCGTCCTAGTTCTGCAAATGCCGGGAGATATAAACGTGGAAAACGGTCCCGCACTTCGCGCCCGGTTCAACCCAGACCTTTCCCCGATGCTTCTCCGCGATCTCTTTTACGATCGCGAGCCCGAGGCCCGTCCCCTCGATCCCCCTCGACGTCTCATCCCTCTGAAAAACCCCGAAGATCTTTTCGCTGTCCTGGACTTTGATTCCCACGCCGTCGTCGGTCACTGAAAAAACATGAAAGTCCGCGGTCTGCCGATAGCCGATCCGGATCTCGCTCAGCTTCTTTCCCCCATACTTCAGAGCGTTGTCCACCAGGTTTCTCAGGATTCTGACGAATGAGAGCCTGTCCGCTTTTATCTCCGGGATGTATTCAGGCTCGGACCATTTTATCCGGCGGAAACTGAGCAGCGCCCCGAATTCGGCCCTGACGGTCCCGATCGCTTCCGCAGGTTTGAACGTTTCGAAATGCAGCGGCACTTCTTTGGTGCGGATGTATACGTTGATCTCCTCCACAAGAGCCATGGCCTGTTCGGTCGCCTTCAATATCTGATCGCAATAGTTCCTGCCCGTTTCATCCAGGTTTTCCCGGTAGCGCCTGGAAAGAAGGCGGGTCAACCCGTGAATCCCGATGATCGGACTCTTGAGATCGTGAGACACGGAGTAGGCGAAGAGTTTTATCTTCTCGGCGTTCAGCCTGAGGGCTTGTTCCATTTTTTTGCGATCGGTAATGTCCCTGATGGATTCGATGGCGCCGATCAGGCTGCCGCTCTGGTCGAAAAGAGGCGAAGCCTTGATCCACAGGTATGCCCCCTTCCCCCGATACGTCATCGGCACAAACGCCTCCGCATAGAACGTGTTTCCCTTCTTGACGATGAAATCATACTGATGCTTGAATTCGACACCGTGATTGAACACCAGGTCGACAACCAGAGCGCGTGCCTCGCCGTAAAACGGGACCGCATAGGCAAAGTCGCTCCTGCCGATGATTTCTTCCTTCGCCACACCCGTCATCTCCTCGATGGCACGGTTCCAGGCGATCACCTTTCTGTCTCTGTCGATAACAAAGGTCGCATCGGGCAGAAAATCGATGATGTCCGTCAGGTTTTGCTGTATCGCGTGAGAACGGGCTTCCGCCAGCTTGTGCTCTGTAATGTCCCTGATTGATTCAATCGCACCGATGATATTTCCGTTCCTGTCAAAAAGAGGAGACGCCGTCACCCACAGGTATGCACCCTTTCCTGCGTACATGTTGGGCGCATAGGCCTCGGCAAAAAGGGTGTCCCCTTTCCTTTCGATCTTGCCGTACCGGCCGGCGTCTTCAGGGTCCCCTCCGAACACGAGATCGAGCAGAATGGCCCGTGAATCCCCGTAGAAGGGAAATGCATTGGAATGGCAGCATCTGTCGACAATGTCCTCTTTGGCCACTCCCGTCATTTCTTCGATGGCCCGGTTCCAGGCGATTACCCTCCTTCGGCGGTCCACGACAAACGTGGCGTCCGGAAGAAAGTCAATGATGCCCAGGAGCTGCTGGTAGGCGTTCTGAAGGGCTTCTTCGGCAAGCTTGCGCATGCTGATGTTGCGCCCGACCCCTTCGATCGCCACAAGCCTCCCGGATTTATCGTAAATGGGAACGGTATGTTCTTCGGTCCAGACGACGGTGCCGTCTTTGCGTATCCACCGCACGGCGGGGAGAACGGCAGGAGAGGCGGAGGTCCCGGACCCGCCCGGGCACAATATGGATTCAAGCAGGGGCCGGTCCTCAGGATGCACCAGTTTGAAGCCAAGATCCGGATCCGCGTAATAATCTTCCGGGCTGAAATCGGTCAGGAACTTCACTGCCGGACTGATGTAAGTGAAACGACGGGCGGGGAAGAGTTCATACCTGTAGATGACATCCGGGGCTTTCTCGGCCAGGCGTCGGAACCGCTCCTCGCCGGCCCGCAAGGCATCCTCGGCTTTTTTCCTTTCGTCGGTTTCCCTCCTGAGCAGGTTCAGCAGGGTTTGGCAATCCGTGGATTCCAGGTCCGTCTGCTCTTCAACCTCAACCTCGGGGCTGTCCGAACCCATTCTTCCAGGCCCGGCGGCAGCGGGTCGTTTTTCAGAAGACTGTGCGATCTTCTCCGATGACACCTGGTGCGCCGCCGTTTCCTCAAGTGCCGCGATCCTCAGCCGCAACTCGTCCACTTCACGGATGAGTTGCTCTCTGGTCTTGTCCTCATCTTTCATCTGAGTGTCCCAAAAAGAGTGGCGCAACAGTCAGCCGGAAGCCGCACAGGCCGAGATGGAATGCTCGAACGTCGTTGTGTTAATCATAACAGAAGTTCAAGAGTGGTCAAAGCTGCAAGAACAAGGAACCATGAAATGCATTTAAGCACGATCGATCCCCGGCAAAAGGGGCCGAAGACGACAAACGACGCACCCGCGGTTTTTTGGATGAAATCGAGCGGGGTCTTGCCGGTTCCTGCCGGGTAATGCCCGCCGCCGCGGAAGAGGCGGACCCGTCCGCGCGGCATTGCGGGTGTCCGGATGAATCGCGCGGGACCGCCCAAATGGAAAAGGGCGCGACAACCCGCGCCCTTTTCATATAAGACTGGTCCACCCGGCATCATTTGCCGCCTTGCCCGGACTTCATGATCTTTGCCCAGGTATCGCGAAGGGTCACGGTGCGATTGAACACGAGTTCTCCTTCGGAAGAATCGGGATCCACGCAGAAGTATCCCTGACGTTCGAACTGGTAGCGGCTGCCCGGGGCCGCCCCGGCAAGGCCCGGTTCGACATGGCATCCCTTCAGGACTTCAAGCGAATTCGGGTTCAAGTGGGCCTTGAAATCGAGTCCGTCGCTGTCATCGTTCGGGTTTGCCCTCAGGAAAAGATGATCGTACAGGCGCACTTCAGCGCTAACCGAATGTTCGGCCGAAACCCAGTGCAGCGTCGCTTTCACGTTCCTCCCGTCAGGGGATCCGCCGCCGCGCGTTGCAGGGTCGTAAGTGCAGTGCAGTTCGATCACGTTCCCTCGATCATCCTTCACCACGTCAACGCACTTGACGAAATAAGCGTAACGCAGCCGCACCTCTCTTCCGGGAGCGAGACGGTAGAATTTCTTCGGGGGATCCTCCATGAAATCATCCTGCTCGATGTAAATCACCCGGGAAAAAGGAACCTTCCGAGTCCCCATGCTCGCGTCTTCGGGATTGTTGATGGCTTCCAGTTCTTCCGTCTGTCCCTCGGGATAGTTGTCGATCACCACCCGCAACGGGTGCATGACCGCCATCACCCGGGGAGCGCGCCGGTTCAGATCCTCGCGAATACAGTATTCGAGAAGCCCCACATCGACGGTGCTGTCCCTTTTCCCCACTCCGATCACTTCACAGAAGTTCCGGATCGCTTCAGGCGTATATCCCCTGCGGCGTATGCCCGCCAGTGTGGGCATCCTCGGATCATCCCACCCGTTCACGTGCCCTTCCTGAACGAGCTGTAGGAGCTTGCGCTTGCTCATTACGGTATGGCTGAGATTGAGGCGGGCGAATTCTATCTGCTGAGGGTGGCACGGGACGGTCAGTTCATCCAGAAACCAGTCATACAGCGGCCTGTGGTCTTCGTATTCCAGCGTGCAGATCGAATGAGTGATCCCCTCGATGGAATCGGAAAGCCCATGGGCAAAGTCGTACATGGGGTATATGCACCATTCGTCGTCCGTCCTGTGGTGCGTCACATGGCGGATGCGGTAAAGGACCGGATCGCGCATGTTCAGGTTCGGGGAAGCCATGTCTATCTTTGCCCGGAGCACGTGGACTCCGTCCTCGAATTCCCCCGCACGCATACGGCGGAACAAATCCAGGTTCTCCGCAACCGGACGGCTGCGGTAGGGACTGTCCTTCCCCGGTTGGGTCAGAGTGCCCCGGTACTCCCTTATTTCCTTTGCGGTCAGGCTGCATACGTAAGCCTTTCCGGACTCGATCAGTTCCACGGCCCAATCGTACAACCGTTCGAAATAGTCCGATGCATAAAAGAGCCGGTCTTCCCAGTCGAATCCAAGCCAGTGGACGTCGGCCATGATGGATTCCACGTACTCGACTTCTTCCTTGCCCGGGTTGGTGTCATCGAACCGGAAGTTGCAAAGGCCCCCGAATTCCGCGGCTATTCCGAAATTGAGGCAGATCGACTTGGCATGTCCGATATGCAGGTAGCCGTTCGGTTCAGGCGGGAACCGCGTCAGGACTTTGCCGCCGTTCTTGTTTGCCTTGACGTCCTCAGCAACAATCGCGCGAATGAAATTGGGAGGTGGGGTGTAATCCGTCGTGGCCATCTCTTGGGACTCCCTTTGTTTGTTCTCCGTACTCACCTTCTTTATCGCATCAACCATTTTCAGGTTTTATTACATCAAATTCACTCACTTTTGGTGAAGAATTTGTCGCAACCGGCGGATTTGCGCCAAAACTTAACATCTTGCCGTTCCAACCTGCCCGCACATAAATTCTTACCCGATAACGGCTGCTCGAAGTTGCATTATCATGAGTTCTTGCTATATTGGCGCCTTCAGAAAAGGCAATACTGAGAATGCGCCCCACAGGGACTGTTTATCCGGAAATTCACCGGCAGGCGGCTCCCGTGGTGTCGCATTGTGAATGCTCGATCGGGAAAGGTTTCGATTGTGACGGTTCGACTCATCCGGCAGTGCGCAAAACTGTTCGTAATCTGCATGTTCCTTTGGGGTTGTGCGGGGAGGCCGGTTGACCCGGGAGAAGCCGAGTTTATCGAAAGGCCGGACGAACCCGTCTGGCAGCAGACCCCTCCGCAGAAATCCCAAGCCAGGCAGCAGCAGGCTCCGGAAACGCCTCAGATAATGCAGCAATCACCCGCGGACAGGCCTCAAGCCAGGCGGCAACCTCCGCCCGCAAAGGTTCAGCCCAAACAGTCGAATGTCGACAGGCGCTGGAGCATGCGCGTCATCACCGAAAAGGAAATCTCCAGGATGAACGAGAAGGACCCCGAGTTGACTCCGGTGGTCTGTTGGGAAATCCTTGCGCGGCTCAACACAAAAGCCCGCTATTACATTCCCGATGACATCAAGAAAAAGGTCACCATGAAGGTCCCGAACAACTTCAGCGCCTATAAGAACTGGACCCCAATGCCGAAGTTTATTTCCGAAGTCTCCAACATTCCAAAATTTATCCTGATCGCGAAAGACCTTCCGTTTCTGGGGTGGTACCAGCAGGGAAAGCTCGTCGGTGACACTCAGATCGGCATCGGAAAGGGTTTCGGCTGGACGAAAGCAGGAGTCTACAAGGTCCTCGACAAGGATCCGGACCATATTTCAACCGTTTACACAAACGCCTACGGACAGCCCGCCCCGATGCCCAATGCCCTGAGGATATATGACAGGGTCTGGATACACACGGGCGACGTCATCGGAGGGTACTGTTCCCACGGATGTATCAATCTGCCTCTGGAGCCTTCGGAAGTGGTCTACAACTGGGCCGACAAGAATACTGTCGTGATGATTCTCGATTCCCTGAACGGCCTGCACAATGCTCTCGGCCAGTACTCCGGTTTCATCAGGGCCGCGAGTCCGGCCGAACCGAAAAAGACCGGCACCCAGGCGGGAAACGTTCCCCCGAAATCAAATATGCCGGGGATTTCAGATCCAAAAAAGATTTTTTCCGACTGAAGATGATGCTTGCATTACTGTAAGGATAAGAATTATTATAGTGCTCTCCATTTGTGGAATTTACTGACTATTGTTATCAACAAAACCGATCATGAATGGGGAAGGAAAATGAAGGGGCTAATAATAATGCGTAGAGTGAAATCAGTGTTTATTACGGTCTTTCTCGTCTTAATCACGTCACTTCTTGCATCTTGTTCTCTCATGCATCTCTTCCAGTCAGATGTGACGCCGCGGCCTCAAATGGCCAAGCTGGTGACGCCTCCCCAGGAACCTCCGGCGCCGGACTTGCCTTATTGCGAAGTCAATCTCGACTATCCGCTGTCGGCAGTCTGCAACCCGAAGCTCTATATCTACAAGAGCGATCGAAAGCTCCTGCTCATCAACAACGGCGTGCTGATCAGGGAATACCGCATTGCGCTGGGCCCCAGCCCCAACGGGGATAAGCTCATACGGGGCGACGGACGCACTCCGGAGGGAGAGTTTTACATTTGCGCGAAGAACCCCACCAGCAGGTTCTATAAATCTCTCGGAATCAGCTATCCCGCTCCGAAGCATGCGGAAAAAGCGCTCGATTACGGGGCCATTTCCATGGAAGAGTTCCGTGAAATCCTGGCAGCCGCCGACAGGAAGAAGCTTCCACCCGGCAATACCGTACTTGGAGGGGACATCTTCATTCATGGCGGCGGCGCTTACGAAGATTGGACGAAAGGCTGTATAGCGGTCCGCAACAGCGCGATGGATGAACTGTTTGAAATCGTCGCCATTGGAACGCCTGTTGAAGTGAAGCCCTGACTCGAAGGCAATCCACCGGCTCCTCAGCGCCCGATCCCTCAACGCAGCCGGGAGCCGGCTCCCGCGACGGCGGCCCTCAACTCTCGTGCGGCCGCTCCGGGCTCGCGGCTTGACATGATCGCCGACACAACCGCAATCCCATCGGCCCCGTTCCGAACGACATCTCCCGCATTACCGATATTGATGCCTCCGATGGCGACCAGCGGCAGCCCCACCGCGCGCCTGATGCTTCGGAGCCCTTCAAGTCCGGTGGCGGCGGGCGTATCCGTTTTGGTCGCCGTATCGAACACCGGACTCACCCCCAGGTAATCGGCCCCTTCCGCTTCCGCCCGCAATGCTTCCTCGACACGGCTTACGGAGACGCCGATGACCATTTCCGGACCGGCAACCCGCCTCGCAGTCGTACAGTCCATGTCGCTCTGACCCAGGTGAACGCCCGCGGCTCCGCAGGCCAGCGCAATATCGACCCGGTCGTTGATGACGAGCGGGACTCGCATCCGGCAGAGCCTGTCCTGGAGCTTACGCGCGAGCCGAAGGAAATCCCTGGTGCAGAGTTCCTTTTCCCGGAGCTGCACGAGGGTCACTCCCCCCCGCACGCTTTCCAGGATGATTTTCTCAAGGGGCCTCCCCTCTGCAAGCCCCGGATCCGTCACCAGATACAACGTATAGTCCATCACGGTCTTCATCTATAGCCACGAAGCGCTGACCCGCGCTTTTTCCCTGAGAATACGCCCATCGATCTCATCCAGCCCGTCCAGCAGAAGATATTGAAAGGTCCCCGGACGAGGATTGGAACGGGCGGCGAGTTCACCTGCGATTCCGAGCACCGTGAGCGCGGAGGCGGCGGCTATGAGCGAATCGGGTTCCACCGCGCAGAATGCGCCCGCAATCGCCGAAGCGGTGCAGCCGGTGCCGGTGATCCTCCCCATGAGCGGGTGACCGTTCGCGATCCTGATGGACCGTTCGCCGTCGGTAACGAAATCTTCCACTCCGGTAACGGCCGCCACCGTACCGAATTTCCTTGCCAGATCGACGGCGGCCGCATGAGCATCGTCCGCGCCATGCACGGAATCGACTCCCCTGGTCTGCCCGCCCGCCCCCGCAAGAGCGAGCACTTCCGACCCGTTCCCCCGGAGGACGGCGACGGGGAATTCCTCGAGAAGCCGCCTTGCGGTCTCCGTCCTGAACCGTGTCGCGCCGGCGCCGACCGGATCGAGCACTATCGGCACGGAATGTTCCACGGCGGCGCGCGATGCCAGCGCCATCGCATCCACCCAGGGTCCGGACAGCGTCCCGATATTGATGACAAGGGCCCCGGAAAGGCTCGCCATTTCTTCGACTTCCTCCGCCGCATGGGCCATCACGGGAGATGCTCCCAGGGCCAGCAGCGCATTGGCCGTAAAATTCATCACCACGAAGTTGGTGATGTTGTGCACGAGAGGGCGCTTTTGACGCAACAGATCAACAAGTTGAGAAATTCTCTCCAGCATCTCTATCCCCTTTGGAGGTCCGGGTCATTCCTGAGGCGGCAACGAACCCGTCACCTCTGAAGTGAATTTCGTCCGCTCCTGCGGGTCGCTGAGAACCACGGCGACGATATCGTCCAACCCATCCAGCAACTGTTTCGTAGCCGCCTCCGACCTCTTGTCCCCGGTGGAGACTTTCGCTTCAATCTGCAGCCAGGTGACCTTGGTGATGAGCAGAGCGAGTTCGGAGGATGCTTTCTGGATTGCCGCTATCTGTTCTCTGGCACGCTCCTCCTGCTGGGTCAGTTCCGTAATCTTCTGCTGCTGGGCCTTCAATTCGTCGTTTGCCTTCTCAATCGAAGCCATCATCGACTGAAGCTGCTTCACTTGAGATTCCGCCTTGCTTCGTGCTTCCTCAACATTGGACATCGCAAGCTTGACTTCGCTCCTCTGATTCTCGAGGTCCTTTAGATATTCCCGAACCCCTTCCTCCTTTATTGCAGCGATCTGTGCCTTGTAGTCGAGGATTCCCGGCACCTCCCACCGGGCGGTTTTCAGCCAGTCGTAGTTTGCGATCACCAGACCCGCCATAACCGAAAAAACGAGGAGAACCGCGGTCATGGCGGTCCCGATCTTCTTTCCGACCGCCAGAATGCAGGTGGAAAGCACCAGGATTGCAAAGACCACTAATGCAAATATTTCTTTCATAATGGAAATCCTGTGACAGCGGTAAATGGTGACCGGATTTGCGTACATCCGGGAGACACCGGACAGGCAGCCGTTCGGTATTCGGCCGGCAGCCGGTACTCATGGACCAGGGGCCGAAACCCTTCACCCCCGGGCAGAAGGAATGTTAAGAGAATTGAAGAGAGAATCCAAGGCATTTTTCCCGACGCCGTCGCTGCCGCGCGAGGGCCGCATCGGAAAGTCGCTCTCCTTCGTACACACCCCGGTAAACTTTCTTGACATGCGTTGAGATTTTGAATAAGCTGCACTAAAGTTTGAACTGGAAAATGAGAGGTATTGCTGCGTGATGAAGCGCGAGTTGAACGGTCGGATTATCATCTCCATAATTAGCCGGGTCATTATTGGCATGGAAATGGTGATTTGCATTCCGATCGCCTTCGTACCGTAGCGGGAAAAATCATAACCCATTCGTAAACCCAATCCCCCGTCGGTGCGAAGGCGCCGGCGGGGGATTTTTTTGCCTCCGCTTCGCGCGCCGGATTATTTACCGACGGGGTTGAACAGAGGAGGCTCGGTAATGCGGAGGCTCTCAGGAGCGCAGATCATCACCCGTCTGCTGGAGCGTCAGGGTATCCGTACCATCGCAGGGATCCCGGGAGGAGGAAATCTGCCCCTTTATGACGCGCTTTCTCAGAGTGACAAGCTCACTCACGTTCTCGCACGCCACGAGCAGGGGGCCGGCTTCATCGCCCAGGGGATGGCGCGAGTCACCGGACAGCCGCAGGTATGCTTTGCAACCTCGGGGCCCGGTGCGACCAACATCCTTACGGCCATAGCGGACGCGAAGCTCGATTCAATCCCCATCATCTGCATTACCGGGCAGGTCCCCCGTGCCCTGATCGGAACCAGCGCCTTTCAGGAGGTGGATACCTACAGGCTGAGCATCCCCGTCACGAAACGGAGCTTCAGGGTGCGGGCGCCTTCCGACTTGCTGGAAATCATTCCCGAAGCCTTCCGGATCGCCGCATCCGGAAGGCCCGGTCCGGTGCTGATCGATGTGCCGAAGGACGTCCAGTCTGAAGTGGTCGAATTGAACGGATGGCCGGAGCCCGGCAGACCGGACTCGCCCCTCCCGCCCGCGATGGCTGATGTCAGGCAGGCGGCTCGTCTCATCAATTCCGCCCGGCGTCCGGTCCTCTTCCTCGGAGGCGGTGTGATTCATTCGGAAGCCGGGCCGCTCGCCGTCCGTCTTGCGGAAAAAGCGTCCGTTCCGGTCACGACGAGCCTGATGGGTCTTGGGGCCATACCCGCGGATCATCCGCTTTCCATGGGGCTCATCGGAATGCATGCCGCGGTCTCGACAAACATGATTCTGGAAGAGTGCGACCTGCTCATCGCCGCCGGAGTGCGCTTCGACGACCGGGCAACAGGCAAAGCGGCTGAGTTTTGCCCGGATGCAAAAATCATCCACATCGATATCGATCCGGGGGAAATCGGCAAGCTGAAAGCAGCGTCGGTGGGAATTGCGGGAGACATCCACAAGGTGCTGGAAGCGCTCCTTCCACTGGTTGGGGACTCTGCCCGAAAAGAGTGGCTGGACCTGGTCTCCGGGCTGAAGGAGAAGCATCGCCCGCTCATCCCGGACCGCAATGATCTGCGCACTCCTTACGGCCTGATCCTACGGACAGCCGATCTTCTGGATAAGAATGCCGTCATTGCGACCGATGTGGGACAGCATCAGATGTGGACGGCGCAGGTGTATCCCTTCCGCCGCCCGCGGCAGTGGCTCACTTCGGGGGGACTGGGAACGATGGGATTCGGGGTTCCGGCCGCAATCGGCGCTGCTTTGGCCTGTCCGGACCGTACGATCGTCTGTTTCAGCGGCGACGGAAGTCTCATGATGAATATCCAGGAGCTTGCAACCGCCGTTCAGGAGCGCGTCAATGTGAAGATCGTCGTTCTGGACAATCATTGCCTCGGGCTCGTTCGGCAGCAGCAGGACATGTTTTACGGCAGGAGGCTCTTTGCGTGCGATTACACCTTGCCCGCCGATTTCGTGAAGATAGCGGAAGGATTCGGAATGAAGGCCTTCGATTTGGACGCAGGCCCCGATCCCCTGGGGACTTTGGCCGATGCCATGGGAGAACGGGGTCCATGCCTCGTGCGCGCAAGGATCGACCGGGACGAAAAGGTCTACCCGATCGTGCCTCCCGGTGCTCCCAACAGGATCATGATAGGCCCTTCCGGCCTACCGATCCCGCAATCGGGGGAGGGACCTCGAGACAGGATGGTCGCGGCAAAGGCCGTTCCTCCCATCGCAGACGGTGCCCGCCTGTGAGGCGGCCCGATGACTCTGTTTTGTCATTTCCAGTGGGGTGGAACACAGTGATGCATCCATGGGCCGGCCGCGTGAAAATGTGCTGTGTCGCGATGCGGGTCTGTACGTGACGACTCAAATGATGTTGTCACCTCGGTTGTCGCCCGAATGGAACGCGTTCTCAATGCCTGTCTAACATTCTTCAATCTTCCGGAGGACGAATGGATATCCCTGCGGTCCGCAAACATCAGTGAGCGGTTCAACAAAGAGTCTAGAAGAAGAACCCGGCCAATGGAAATACTTGCAGGAGAAAGTCCATCTTCCATAGATCCGCAGTCGTAACGATTATGACGGGCATGCCTCGTATAATCCATCTTATAACATTTACCCTGAAAAGTAAGCTCAGCATCGTGCGTTTTTGCTTGTGTACGATGCTTTGAAGGGTTAGTATCGCGCTAAACATGTGGCTACTTTCACAATGCTTTGACACTATTTCCCCAGCCCCGAGACTACAAACATGGCTGCTTCCACCCAAGAAGACAGACCATTTCTCCGGTTCGCGAGGTTCAAGTTTACCCTCAAGGTGAGAACTTTTACGGTCTTGCCCCCTTATAAAGGCTCCGTCTTTCGGGGAGCATTCGGGGCAATGTTCAAAAAAATAGTTTGCCCAGCCCGCCAGAATGAATGCACCTACTGCATGCTCCGCAGCCGGTGCATTTATGTGGCTTTGTTCGATCCTCCGCCCCCTGTCGGATATTCTCACGGAAGGAAATACTCCCATGCTCCCCCTCCTTACATCCTCAATCCTCCTCTTACCAATCGCCAAGCCTTCCATCCCGGCGAGACCCTCGATTTTGAGCTTGTCCTCATAGGATCGGCCATAGACGCTCTGCCGTACTTGGTCGTTACTTTTGAGGAGATGGGACAGCGAGGGCTGGGGCGGGAACGAGGGAGGTACGATCTGGCGGCGGTCAATGTCATGCAGGGTGGGGAGTGCATTCCTCTTTTCGATGGCCACTCCCGGAACTTCAAGTCCTTCACACCTGAGCCAGCGAAGATCGATGCGGAGGATAAAGGGCCGATTAAACGCGTGACCCTTCACCTTTTGACACCGCTCCGCATCAAGGCAGAGGGAAGCCTCATCACGCGCCTTACGTTTCCCATTTTCTTCGAATGTCTGGCACGGCGGATCACACTGCTCTCCACTTTTTACGGTGCACCGGAGAATCTCCCCGACTTGTCTCATCTCATTGCCCGGGCTCAAGAAATCCAAGTGGTCGAGGACTACCTCCACTGGTACGACTGGGAGCGCTACTCCGCTCGCCAGCAAGACACCATGAAGTTTGGGGGCCTTAAAGGCATCATTGTTTTTGCAGGAAGTCTCAACCCCTATGTCTCATTTCTCCAGTTTGCCCAGGGACTAAACACCGGCCAAGCCACGACTTTTGGATTGGGGAGATACCAGCTTGAAACTGCATGACATTGTTTTCCCATCTATATTGGTTCCATCTGTCGCGATAACCATAGGCCTGTTGCCATGGCCGTGGTCGCTGGTTTTGATGCCACTCGTGGTGTTTCCGATGGCGCTGTTCTGGAAGATTTGGGAAGACATGTTATTTCCGAGGATTTGGAAAAACAAGTGGAGGAGGACCTATTTTGAGTCTCTCTGCAAGAATAAGATGTTCCTCACTGCAAACTCGGAAAGTACTGTAAAGAATGACCCGAAGAGTTGGATAGAAAAGCGGATGCCATATATAGATATAGAAATACTCTCCGAAAGTATAAAACCATTTGCCAAGTATGAGCTACCAGATTCAATAATGACTATAGTAACTAATATATGGGATAGGAAATATAATAATAACGAGAATTTTAATCATTTTGACTCCCTGTTATTAAGTATAGTCGATATAGTTGACAAAGGATCAATATTATTCATAGAGTCGTATGTAAATTTGGTAAATGATTTGTGGAGTGATGAGATGATATGGAAGAGGATAACTATCAAACTTCTAGCTTCCAGCAACGCTATTGTCTTGGATAAAACTATATTTAGCTTGGGGTCGTTCTCTGAAAGATTGGATATTGATATCATAGACAGACTCAAGGAGATCGAAGCAAGCAAGGAGAAACATCACCAGACTTTAAAGAAAAGTGTCAGGAGTGTACTGAATATGGCGGAATTACCGAGCCGAATTGAAGAATCGAAGAGATGGGCCGAGAATATCAGTCAAACCATCGAGGACGTCTAATGCAATCTAAAGTGATTCAACTCTACACGTTAACGCCGTTATGGTCGGGGGACATTGATCGGAACAGCGCTCTGCCGCGTGAAACCTCCTTTGTAGGCAGCCTGCGTTGGTGGTATCGGGAAATCATCCGGTCACGTCAGCCTGATTCCGTTTGCGATGAGACATCCGACAATGCGGAGTTGAGATGTCCGCGCAGGAAATTGGCTAAAGAAAAACAAGTCTGCCGAGTTTGCAGCGTCTTTGGATGCACTGGACAAGCCCGCCGGTTCCGCATCGAGATTGAGGAGCTAATGTCCTACCCTCTATTCTTTGCGACTCACAACGACGCGTACGGTTCAAACGGCAACTGGCTGACGCGCATGTGGGGAGGAATTAAAACCGGCCGGGGACGTGACGCTTCCTTTACATTTGCCAAGGATTGCCTTTTTGTGGAAGCCCCTCGCACATTCAGGGTGAAGATTACACCGAGGTCTCCTTCTGAGCAGGGATCGATATCCCAAATAACGACTTTAATGCGTTTCATCGGGCGCTACGGCGCACTGGGTGCCCGGACTCAAAATGGATTCGGACAAATCAAGATAGCCGAAGAGTCCGGAAATGGAAGCGTGGAGGAGCTTAGCCCTACGCGAGAATCTTTCTTTTCTTTGACATTCGAACTGGCTGGAGGGTTGGGGCGCTTCCGTGAATCCATTAGATTTGTGGGTTCTGCCCCGCCCGGCATGCGAGACCTGCGCCGAGCGCTTTTCGTTCCCTGTGCTTTCGATCTCCGATACAGGAGCAGCGCTCCCCGCCCATCAGGCTTCGATACCGATCTTGGGTTACGGCCGTATTTCAAAAAAAGAGGGTACGGGCGAGAGACAGTTAAAACTCTTTTCGGTCGATCCGCCGGGACTAAATCAAAGAGTTGTATTCATGTCAGCCACCTTTTCCGTGAAAAGCCCGGGGGAAACTTTCGACTGAAAATCTTTGGCTTTATCCCCGAAATTTTGAAAGGAAAGGTCAAAGCGGATGACATTGGAGAGGTGGTTAAAAACTTCGTCACCAGTGAGGCCATTTTCCCCAACAGCGAGGTAGTCGACAGGTTTTGAGAACCCATTTTACCGTTGGAGCACGGGCTATGCAGAATTCGACTCACGATTTTTTTGCCAGACATGTTTTCGGCACACGGGAAGAGCTGGAAACCGGGGTCATTCGAAACCGCTCGATAGACTTATGGAGCCAAATAAGATTATTGCCGCTTGCCAGGGCAGCAGAGGATGGTCCCAACATAGACGCTCGTTCATTTTATATAGAAATGGTGCATGGAACAAAGGGCACCCGTTTCCAAGAATCTGTAATCGAACCGAACCGGCGCCTTATGGACAAGTTGGGAATCTCCGGGTTGCCCCTTTCGGACCTTGCTGGTCTTCCCTTTGGCAGTGCCGGCATCCAGATGGAGTTTACCCTCAAGAAACCTTACATCTCGCGGGATGACGCACCGTTTCACATCCTCGACAATCCTGTGCGAAAAGAGACAGTGTTCAAATTACCCATGATTTCATCCGCTAGTTGGAAAGGCAACCTGAGGTGGATGGCCGGCTATCTGGCGATTGAGAAGTGGCTTAATCCGGCGGCCCCCTTCCCCTCAACAGACACCGAGGAATCAACACCCCCAGGATGGGAGGAGGACCGGGCCGCGCTCTTTCTCCTTTTTGGGCCCGAGAATGATGCCACGAGTCGTTATTTCAACCGTGAAATCTCCACGCTGGTTGGCGGGACAGACGACACAGTGGCCGGTGACTTCAAGAGATTTCTCAAAAGGGTGACCCCATCTGGTGGGGACAACGAGGGTTTTCGGGGACGGCTGCACTTTTTCCCTACCTTTTTCGATGCCATCGACATCGAGATAATCAACCCGCACAACCGTCAGACCGGAGCGGGCGAACTGCCCGTTTACATCGAGGCGGTGCCGGCAGGAGCCACTGGGATATTCTCCCTCCTTTACGTCCCGACCGACCGCATGAACGAACCTTGCCCGACTGTTTTTCGCGAATTGATCAAGAAAGATTTGTCAATGATCGCCAGGGCATTGCGTTCTCTCATGTTGGAGTTCGGTTTCTCGGCAAAAAAGTCCAGTGGATACGGGGTAGTGCATGAGAAATTGAAAAATGGGTTTCTGCGCGTGAAATGGCCGCGTCCAAGGGGTTCTCAGAATGGCTCTGGCATGGTGGAAAAACCCTTCAGCAATTTTGGAGACCTGGAACGATTGGTTGGTACTATTTGGGGGCAGTCATGACAGAATCCGCCAAACGGAATCTCGACAGCATCACCGATGGTGAAAAGCGTCTCATCCTATGGGCTGAAATAGGGGCTTTGCTTCACGACATAGGGAAGTTGAGCGATATATTCCTCGAATATCGAACCCGCTGGCAGGATAACCTGGACGTGATGCCATCCGAAGCCGCCGCGTTCTTTGGAGCCAAGTGGGATTACACAAACGATCCGCACGACCCTCACATTGCCTCCAGCAAGAAGTTTCTGGATTTTGACGAAGAGTATGGCGTTCTCAAGGAATTCCCTGACCTTGCAAAGTTCTTCAAATCGAAGAGTTTCAAAGACTTGCTTGAGGGCTTTCCTATCGACATCAGCATAAAGGATTTGATCGACGAGCATACCAATGAAAATGCGAAACACCTTCTAAAAATCCTGATGGTAAGCGATCAGAAGGATACTGCTGAAAACAGGAACGATCCACTGAAATGTTGCGAGCAAGACAGCTTGCCTGTCAAGAAATCCTCCCCCTTCGGCTGCGAATCCGAGCAGAGTTCGTCCCCGGAAGCCTCAAGACGGAAGCTCTACTCAGATCTTGATAATTTGCTCCCCGATTACCTGGCTGCCCTTAAAGAAGCGGAGGCGTTCTCCTCGTTGTTGGGAAAAACAATGCCTCTCCGTGAGAATGTGCTTCAGGCGTTCAAGAATGCATATTCCAACGGCATCAGCGACACATGCAGGCCGGCGAACGACGTCAGTCTCTGGGACCATGCCTATGGCACGGCCTGCCTTTTCAAGGCGTTCGTTGCCCATGTGGCCTATACATGTGATCTGTCAGACCCTTCCATGTCCCTGAAGGAAAAGTTCAGGGGCGTCGAAGAATACGGCGCAACGGAGTTTAGACGCGGCCGCTTTGCGCTCCTCGGATTTGGCTGGGATGGTCTGAGCTATATCGAAAAAGGCGAGAAGATAGGTGACAGTGTAGGCCGCGCGAGGATACTGGAAGAACTGAAGCAGGAACTTCGCTCTCTCGTTGAAGTCAGATATTGTCTGGGCAATCATGTTTATGCGGATGAAAACGGCATTTGTTTTCTCATCCCGCAGTTGAAGGGCGGTGAAGGTACCGGGCTTGATTATCCTCCCGAGTTGGAGAAGCTCATCAATGAGGCAAGAAGCAAAGCGCAAGCGGTTGCATGCGGCGAACTGCCGATCTATTCGATGGCGACGCCTACGACTGAATATCTCAATGGGATCGTTTCCTTGATAGATAATCTCAGGAAGAAGTGGTCTGTTCCGTGGAACCACGAGCAGGCATCCAGCGCTTTTAAAGGATGGCACAACTCTAAGGAAATGGTAGTCTGCCCAGTCTGTCGGCTACGCCCTACCCGCGACCGGCAGAGCGCCGTGTGCAAGCAATGCGGAGATATTCGCAGATCTGCCCGCACCGGACGATCGAGTGAGGAAACCGTCTTCACTGGAGAGATCGTGGGTGAGAAGAGCGAAAACCTCAGCCGGAAGGCGGCACTTATCGTCGGTCGTTTCGAACTGCGGGAATGGCTCAACGGAAGGATGCTCTACAGCATTTTTGTGAAAGAAGGGAAGATGCTGGAGCGAGAAGCAAATCGAATCCCCGAAATGCAAGGCCTGGAGAGCAAGAGTGATTTTACCGAGCTGTGCGATGCTGCCAAAAGGATCAAAGAGGCTGTAGCAGAACACAAGAAAAAGACAGGAAGTGACCAAGCCGATCACTCCTTCATCGACGGGGCCGTCCAATGCATGGCAGGCGAGAGGTCGTCCGCATGGGGCGATTCCAGTCTGAAAGCGTTCAGGAAACTCTACTTTCCTTACCTCGATCAGGCACGTATTGAATCCCTTAAAGGATTCCTCAACACACTCGGTGCGGATGTCTACGATCATGATACAATAAACTTGGCAAATTTCCTTTGCACTCAAAATCATACCCCATCGAGACTTCTTGCCGTATGGAACGAAACCAAAGCGTTCTTTGAAGACATCCATTCACGCCTTCCCGGGTTTATGGAAGAGAGGGGATTCTTTCTCAAACATCGGGCGAGCCTGGTCTTTAGAGAGGGGGCATCAATACCGTTGCGGATTAAGCAGTGGGAAATGGGCGGCGTGGTGGAGTTGAGTCTCGAAGGGGGCGAGCGAATCGAGGTGGTCCGGGCCGACAATAAAATTCTGACCGTCAACAACCCCTTCAGTTCGGGATTGGTCAGGAAGTTTCAGGGCCGAAAAGTCGTGCTGGTGGAAGGGGAATCTATCGGAGGCGATGGCAGTAAGGCAATACCGGTCGACTGGGTGATTGATCGAATTGAGGACGGCGGTGAAGGCTATTTTCCATATCGCTCGCTACTCGTGTCCCCCATTGTGTTTATGACTGTCGTTCCGGGAGGAGCTGCCCTCGAGTTGGCGCAGGAAATCAGCGCTAAATACGAAAAGCATTTTTGCAAAGTCAAAGGCAGGCTTCCCTTCTCACTTGGCCTCATTTTCTTTCAAGAACATACCCCCATGTTTGCCGTTCTCGATGCTGGAAAGCGGATGATCCGGAACTTCGAGCAACTGCATGCGTCACCCCCCGTCGCCTTTAAGGTTACGGAGTCTTCTTCCCAGGCTCCTTCGCCATCTTTCCTTCTCAAACAAATCGACGGCCCGGTGGCCGAGTTCCCCGCCCAGTTCACCGCGAACGTTACGGATGATCCCCATTACCCTTACGTCCCGTTGAAGCCGCTCGTCAAGACAGCGGGTAAACCACAGGGAGCTTTCCCTCAGCCTGAGGAAAGGGCAAGCTTCTTCCCCACACTTGCAGGAAACCTGCTCCATTTCAGCAAAGTTCACCCCGGCGATCTCATCCTTGTCAGGCCTAACTATTTCGACATTCTTTTTCTCGATTCAACCACGCGGCGCTTTGATGTTCTTCTCGCCCCGGGCCAACTTAAGAGACCTGGATCGGGACCACATACAGGCATCTTTCCATGCTGCCTGGATGAATTGCCCGAGATCATGGGCCTCTGGCGCATCTTGGAAAGGAGCCGGATCTCCGATACCGGTCTAAGAGGCATTGAGTCCTTGCTCGCGAGCAAACTCGGCGAATGGGCGGAAAAAGGCGGCGATGCTCACCTGCGGGAGGATGAAGTCTGGCGCAGGATGGTGCGCAGCACTCTCGCTCGAAGCTTCCCGCTTGACAAAGTTCGAACATCAGTGGAGCGAGCTGTCCTGAGCGGCCTATTTTTCGATGTCATGGAAGTCTATCTTCGCATCTTAAAGAAACGCGTCGCAAATACGAGGGAGGAAACGCAATGCCAGATCACGATGGTTTCATAAAAGTAAAAAATTACATCATAATGGCTATTGAACCAGTCCATGTCGGAGCTGGGGGCTATCGTCTGGGGAGAGTGGACAACACGATCATCCGCGAGCCGGCTACCGGGCTTCCCAAGTTGCCCGGGACAAGTCTTGCCGGAGTTGTAAGGACTTACACGGCCATGGCGGTTGACGATGAAAACCCCGGCAACATGAGGGAGTACAAGTTCCGAAGGCCTGTTCCGAGGATCGGTGCCGACGAAAAAGAACAGAAAGATGATAAAGGAAACTTGATCTTTGATTATGTTTCCTGCACGGGCAAAGGCGGCAGTGAGGGGGAAGAGCATTGCGGCCAGCCCGACTGCCCAATTTGCGTGCCCTTCGGTTTTTCCAAGAAGAAGAGCAGCTTCCAGGGGTTGGTATCTTTTTCCGATGCCCACATCCTCTTATTCCCGGTGAATTCAATGAAGGGACCAGTCTGGATTTCGGCCTTGCAACCGCTGCGGCAATTTATGGAGGACAATGACTTTGAGGGTGTGGAGAATCCATCAGTCGTGCTGCCGCCCCCCGAAGAGATGCAGGGAGAAAGTACTCAAATCGTTACAGACCTGGTTGGCAAAGGCGAATCGATGAATCTGGGATGGCTCCTTTTCGAAAATCGGGAAAAAAAGCAGCCTGTTGCTTTCGACAATCAATCCTTTAAGTCAGTACCGTCAGAGATCCTCAAGCGAACGGTTCTCGTGAGCGACCAGATTTTTTCACGCCTTGTGAATGATAACCTTGAAGTCCGCACATCCGTTGCCATAGACCCGGCCACCGGTGCCGCCGAAGATGGGGCTCTCTACACTTATGAAGCATTGCCTCGGGGTACAGTTCTCTGGTTCCCTGCCCGGTACCTTAGTCCTGATAAGTTCCAAGTGGAGGGCCGGGATATTCCGCTCACATCGGCCAAGATTCAGGAAAAGGTGGAAAAGGGCATCGGGCTCATGGAAATTCTCGGAGTGGGCGGGAAAGGCACCCGTGGTATGGGGCGTGTCAGGTGTCTCAACATGGCTAATGGGGGTTAGAAGATGGCAGACCTAGTGAATCTCGATTATCTATGTGCCGAAAAGGCTGGCCGGCTGGTGGACAAATTCCTGAGCGGCGGTTTGCCGGTAATAGTTGCGAGGAACCATGTCCAGAACTCCATGGGAGTGCTCCAGGAAGACGGTCTCTATGCTTTCAGCGTCTATCAGGTATACCGCAAAGGGAAAGGGGGTGAATCTCTGGAGGCACTCGTCTCAGAGCTCCTGCTTGACACCCGTGTTTCATCGCTCTTTTTCTCAGCGCATAATCCCCCGGCGCAATCCCAAAGCAGCGGCCCTGGACTCATGATGAGACTCACCGCACAGTCTCTGGACCGTATTTTTATGGCCAAGGATCTTATCATGCGTGTCCTTGTGTATGCCTACTATCACCTTCGATCAATTAAGCCTGAGGAGGGTGATGCATGAACTGGTCTTGGTACGAGTTGCGTTACAGGGCTCTGTCCCCTCTGCACATCGGGTACCATACCCTTGCAACAGTGCAGAGAACGCGGCCTTACGTCACGGGTCGTGCCATGTGGGGAGCGGTCACCAGCCGCCTCGCTCAGATTCTGGCAGAAGGCGGCAAGCCAGACTACAAGAAGGTGGATCGGGAGGTCCACCAAGCCTTGTTGTTCACCTACCTCTTCCCGTGCCTTGGTCTCGAGGCGAAGCCCCTCATCCCATGGTTTCCGAGTGGGGAAAAAGGTTGCGAACCCTGCTTTTATTCAAAAGGGCTCGGGAACATTCAGGAGACTTCGATGTGCGCCCGCGAGTTCGAGCGAAGATTCATTTATGTTACGGGGCAGACGGCCGTTGCTCAAGCCACACAGACCGCCTTGGATGGGAGCCTCCACGAGACTGAATTCCTGGCTCACCAAGTCCTGAACTCCAATGGGTTTATCACTCCTGTTACCTTTTTCGGGTACCTGGGAGTACATGCGAACTTCCCTCATGTGGATGTTCTATTGAAAGCGATTCGGGAGTTAACGGTGGGGGGCGAGCGAAGCTACGGGTGCGGCCGTCTTCGACTTGCTTCGCCTGATGAGCCTCGGCGCCTCGAAGGACACGAAAAGCTGTTTGACTGGGGCGCTTTCGATGCTGACTCCGCAACAGTCGTCTGGCCGACAGAAGTGCCTGTGCCCGCTCATGTGGTAATCTGCGACGGCGTGCCGATTTCAGGGGATATTGAGCCATTTCTGGGGCGGGAGACCGCCGGCGAGGGGCCTGGTAAGCACATCAGTGTCATGAACCCTTGCTGGGTTCCGGGATCTGTGATTTCCTCCAAATCGCCTGCGAGACCCTTCACGATCGGAGACCATGGCATCTGGAAGGTGAGCTCAACAAAGGGGCCTGGCGATGGCGGCATATGTGCAGAGTGATAGGAATCTATTCCGGGACCTGATCCTCGGATTGGCGGCAAATCTTATCATACTGGCTCTGACTCCCGTCATTCCGAGTGGGTACGGGCTTATTGCCTGGGGAATGATCACCGCCACATGTCTGTTCCTTGCCTACATGATCGCCGTTAAATACAGGCGCCTCATAAAGCTCATCAGGGCCGGCGGCACCGGATATTATTACAGTTTTGACATCGAATCGAATTATGACGTTCTTAAGAGCGCAGGGAACGAGTTCTGTTACCTTGGAATCAGCGGCAACTCGATCCTGGAGTTATTCCGACGGTACATCAGTGAGAACCGGGGTCTCGGCCGGTATCGTTTCCTATTGATGAATCCCGACGCGTCGAGTCTCCGGCGGCAGGTCGCTTTCGAAAAGGGGGTTGGGCTCGACGTTGATCTGCAATCCCTGAACGAAATGCTGACAGGGGCGATCGAATCCGAAGTGGCGGCGGCGCGCAAGGCTATCCGAGGCGCAATTGAAGTGCTCAGGAGCCTGCATTTATACCGGGAAGGCAAACTGGAAATCCGTCTTTATGATGCGTTCATCCCCTGGTGGATGCACATCGTTGACAATAGGACCATCTACCTGGGTGTTCTCGAAAAGGGGAAAAGGGGATTGGGGTGTCCGGTAATGACCCTCACCAGGCACCCGGAATTTGCTTCCCCCTTCGATCCCTTTAAGAACACCTGGGATAACATGTGGGCCAACGGGACAAACGTCTGAATCCCGCTCCCCCGGCGAAGATTATCTTCCGGACCGTTGCGAAGACGCACTGTGGTCTCGACGGCTTTGGCCCCATGACGATCCGAGGACAAAGGTGAAGAGTGATAGCTGATGTGATGGAGACCGGCAATCTGCACTCTGCTTTCAGGCGCGTTGAAGCCTCTCACGGAATGGCGGGTGTGGACGGGGTGACGGTTGCCTCCTATGAACGGGAGCTGTCCTGGAACCTGGCGGCGTTGCGGGCGGAACTTGAGGATGGGCGCTACAGGCCGCTGCCGCTCCTCCGGTTTCTGGTGGCGAAGCCTGACGGCTCACCCCGCGCCCTTTGCGTCCCCTCGGTTCGGGACAGGGTGGCTCAGGCCGCTGTCTTGAATGTGGTTGAACCCCTCTTTGAGGCGCAGTTTGAAGACGTGAGTTTTGCGTACCGGAAGGGCCGCTCGGTCAAGCAGGCGGCATACCGTATAAAGGAACTCCGGGACAAAGGGTACCGCTACGTCGTGGATGCGGACATAGATGCTTTTTTCGATAATATCGACCACGACATTCTGACCGCAAGAGTAGCCGATATCGTCCCAAGTCCCGAGCTGTTCCGGCTAATTTGCCTCTGGGTTAAGGCCGAAGTTTATGACGGCGGGAAAGTTTTCGTTCCGGAAAAAGGGATTCCCCAGGGTTCGGTCATCGCCCCGATTCTCGCAAACCTTTTTCTCGACCGGTTCGATGAGGCTCTCATGGCGCGAGGCTGCCGGTTGGTTCGGTATTCAGATGATTTCATTGTGCTCGCTAAAACGCAGGCGGAAGCGGAATCCGCCCTGCGGCGCACAACCGGGATCCTGAGGGTCCTCAAACTCGCCCTGGATGAGGAGGATACCGCAATCACCGATTTTGACAGGGGTTTTAAATATCTGGGGCTGACTTTCCTCGGGGATTCCATTTTCGCCCCGTTCGATCGCCCGCCCAGGGAGAGGCGTGTCCTCTACATGCCGCCTCCATTCGATCTTGACGGGTACAGGGCCGGGAAGCGGACCTGGCCGTAAGGGGGGGTATGACATGGCTTTTCTATACATCACCGAGCAGGGAGCAGTGCTGAGGAGAACGGGCCATCGCCTCATTGTCGAGAAGGATGAAACAGTCCTTGCCGACGTTCCGGCAAGTAAAGTCGAAGGGGTGATGATTTTCGGCAACGTCCAGTTCACGACACAGGCTGTGAGACTCCTGCTGGAGTGCGGCATCGAAATGGCGCTCTTCACAAGCACGGGCAGGCTCCTCGGCCAGATCACATCCCCGAGCACCAAGAACATCGTTCTTCGTCAGGCCCAGTATGCCCGGAGCGGGGATCCCGCATTCATCCACAGTTTCGCGAGGATCATAGTCGAGGGAAAGATCCGAAACGCCCTGGAGTTCCTCCGCGAGTTCCAGCACAATCACCCCGAGCCTTCTTTGGAAGATGAAAATCGGACGCTGTCGGCCCTTCTCGGCGAGATGCCGCCTCAGGCCGACATGACCGTGCTCCTCGGTCACGAAGGCATTGCCGCCCGCACCTACTTCTCGGCCTTTGCAAAAATGGTTCGCCACTCGTTTTCCTTCACCGCAAGGCACCGTCACCCTTCCCCCGACCCGGTGAATGCGCTTCTCTCTCTTGGCTACACACTCGTCTATAATGAAATCTCCTCCCTTCACGACGGTCTCGGCTTCGACCCCTATCTCGGATTCTATCACCAACCTCACTACGGCCACGCCACGCTGGCCTCGGATCTCCTGGAGGAATTCAGGTCGCCTCTCGTGGACCGCCTGACCCTGAGTCTTGTCAACAACCGGGTCTTTAAGGAGGAAGACTTCTTCTTACACGAACCCACAGGGGGAATATATTTGAGGGACGATCCCCGGAAGCGCTATTTCCATAAGTACGAGGAGTTTGTGGCGCGGCCTGCGACGTGTGAGGGCGGCCCCGAAGAAGTGAGTTTCAGGAAGCTCTTCCGGCGGCAGGCTGAAAGGCTGAAAGATGCCGTCACCTCCGGCGCGACTTACGAACCGTTTCGATTTTCATGGTGAATTCTTATGCTTTATGCCATATGTTACGACATCAGGGACGATAAAAGACGCGGGCAGGTTGCAAAACTCCTGAGGGATTATGGGGAGCGGGTTCAATACTCCGTTTTCGAAGCCATCCTGACCGAGAGGGAACTGGATCGGATCAAGGAGAGAATGCGTGGGATTGTGGACATAAAGGAGGATACCGTTCGGTTTTATGCTATTTGCGGAAGCTGCGCGGGCCGCATTGAGATCCTTGGGGAGGGTTGTGTCACTCAAGATCCCGACATCATTGTGGTATAGAGGAGGTTCACGGATTGGGCAAAAATCGGGCAGGTTACCGTTTCAGAGTCAACACGTTGAAATAGTTCTCTGTTTTGCCTGTGAACAGCGGAAGGGAATGAGTTCATGAGACTGGAAAATCGACTCGATGGAGGAGGGTACCGCGGGAGCGTCCGGGAACCCGCCGGGCAGGCCGGATCGGAAGTCCAGGGTTGAAGCGATAAGAAGAGCCTTCGGGCGATTGAGACTTGTAGGACTTGGAAACATAGCCGGAGGATGTCTTGACTGTTGAAGCGATAAGAAGAGCCTTCGGGCGATTGAGACCGCGCCATATAGTCAGGGCGAGGAATGTTATGTTGGCGTACATTTGGGTTGAAGCGATAAGAAGAGCCTTCGGGCGATTGAGACTCCCAAGGCCGCACTGGCCGCAGTAAGCGCAGCACTAGCCGTTGAAGCGATAAGAAGAGCCTTCGGGCGATTGAGACTTCTAGATGTCCTGTTCCTCCAACGACCGCGCCTCTCTTGTATTTTGTTGAAGCGATAAGAAGAGCCTTCGGGCGATTGAGACGCCATGAGACCCATTGCCGTACCGATACCATGATACTCGGTTGAAGCGATAAGAAGAGCCTTCGGGCGATTGAGACTCAGTGTGACAGCTTCATTTTCACAGTTGGTGGTAGTAGTACAGTTGAAGCGATAAGAAGAGCCTTCGGGCGATTGAGACAAACATCACTCGTTTCTTCCTTCGGGCTGAAGTCAGGTTTGTTGAAGCGATAAGAAGAGCCTTCGGGCGATTGAGACCTTTTCGGAACGTTGCGTAGCATGGACAACATAGGGTTGATGTGTTGAAGCGATAAGAAGAGCCTTCGGGCGATTGAGACTTATTTTCAGTTGTGGCCCGCATGGAATGATCCTGCCAGTTGTCCAGTTGAAGCGATAAGAAGAGCCTTCGGGCGATTGAGACAGCGGAAATTTTCTTGGCACCCGCACGTCTTTTTTCCATTTGTTGAAGCGATAAGAAGAGCCTTCGGGCGATTGAGACCGATGCGTTCGCGTGCGTCCCTGAGTTCCCGGTTCTCGGCTGTTGAAGCGATAAGAAGAGCCTTCGGGCGATTGAGACTTTCTGGCTCCAAGCAAATACTGCGATACTTGCAGTTCCGTTGAAGCGATAAGAAGAGCCTTCGGGCGATTGAGACCTTTTGGAGCAGGAGCAGGAGCAGGAGCAGGAGTTGAAGCGATAAGAAGAGCCTTCGGGCGATTGAGACCTTTTGGAGCAGGAGCAGGAGCAGGAGCAGGAGTTGAAGCGATAAGAAGAGCCTTCGGGCGATTGAGACCTTTTGGAGCAGGAGCAGGAGCAGGAGCAGGAGCAGGAGTTGAAGCGATAAGAAGAGCCTTCGGGCGATTGAGACCACCAGCACCGCGCCGGCTGCACGCGCCCGGGCGTTCACGGTTGAAGCGATAAGAAGAGCCTTCGGGCGATTGAGACACTCTCTATGCGGTCCCCATAAAAGAGGTTGCTTTCTCCGTTGAAGCGATAAGAAGAGCCTTCGGGCGATTGAGACTTCAGTGGCCTCACCATCGGTCAACGTCCTGATTTCGATTTGGGTTGAAGCGATAAGAAGAGCCTTCGGGCGATTGAGACTTTTCAGCATCCAGGCCGGCAAAAAGAGCGTCTTCGTCTAGTTGAAGCGATAAGAAGAGCCTTCGGGCGATTGAGACCCTTTGTCAAACCATCCCATAGCACGTTCCTTTCTGTGTTTGGTTGAAGCGATAAGAAGAGCCTTCGGGCGATTGAGACGTCGTAATTCCCGGCCGCCGTAGCCTCCTCAGTTGTTTTGGTTGAAGCGATAAGAAGAGCCTTCGGGAGGGGTTCTCCAAGAATTTGATCCACGGGGTTGACTCCGCGTGTTTCGATGCTTATGGTTAAAGTGCCGGTTTCCCTCAGGGGTTCCCACAAGGCCCTCGGTGGAGGGCTGAGACGTGGCAAGTGCGGTAAGATCGGTTCTTTAAGCACTTTCGCGTGGGGTAAAAGCGGTATTCCGAGAAAGGGGGAGGTGCAATGCCTACCCAGATCAACGGCCTCTCAAGTGTAATGGTGGAGCTTGAGAGGCCAATCTATTTTTTAGGAGCATAGGATTCATCTTCGTGCCCCCGGGCGGCCTGCAGAATCCCCGTGGGGCACTTGAGATCGAGGGGCGGCTGAAATGCGGATTCCCCAGCCCCGGCAGCCAGACCGCCCGCATCCTCTCTCCGTTCGACGCGCAATCCATCCCTCGCTGCATCCTTTATCTTTATTTCCCGCATGGAGCGCTCGTCCGGCGTCAATTCAGGGGCTGAGGAAGCCCTCATTCGAGTTCTTTCAGGTACTTGTGCCTGCATTGGGTGCCCGTCCCAACAATTCAATTTGAACAAAGGCTGTTTTTCCTGTAAATTAAGATGCTTCGACCACCGAATTGTGTCTTCCCGGATTATCGACGGGTTGCGTTTGTGCGCTGAAAGGAGACGAAGATGCCGTGGCGTGCGTTATTTGTATTTCTCAGTCTATCGCTGCTCAATGTCCCTTTGCAATTGCTTCTTCCCGACATCGCGGCGGCCATCACCGCCGACGAGGCGCTCCATCAACTCAAGGAGGGAAACGAGCGGTTTGCCAATGACCTGCAGAATCGGCCCAACCAGGACCAGGCCCGCAGACACGCTACGGCAGTCGAAGGGCAGGAACCGTTCGCAACCATTCTCGCGTGTTCCGATTCGCGGGTAGTCCCGGAGATACTTTTCGACTCGGGAATAGGTGATATATTTGTCGTGAGGGTGGCAGGAAACGTTGCCGGAATTTTCGAGGCGGGTTCTATCGAATATGCCGTACAGAAGCTGGGAACGCCTCTTTTGGTTGTCCTTGGCCATACGAGATGCGGGGCGGTCTCGGCGGTCTGCAAGAATGAGGAAGTTCACGGCAATCTCCTCCCCCTCGTTGAAAATATTCGAGTGGCTGTTATCAGAACCAGAACGGCCCACCCCGAGTTGAGCGGAGATACCCTCGTGGAAGAGGCTATCAAGGAAAACGTGCGTCAAGGCATCGAGGATTTGCTCGCGATCAGCGAGCCCGTTCGAGCGATGGTGAAAGCCGGTACGCTTAAGATTGTCGGGGCGGTGTACGATACGAGAAGCGGCAGGGTCCAGTGGCTGGAGCCGGTCTCCGGTCGGGGACTTTGATTCGGAGGCGAGTCGCGGGTGGCCCGGACACTTGTTGTCCGGGCGCGAAGCGCGGGAGGTTCAAAGGATGATTCTGCAAGGGCAACGAAGGATTTGTCCCCTCCTCTTGTCCTTACGGACCCGGATAACGCGTATCCGGGCCACCCGTCCACAATACTGAGGACATGAATCCACATTGTCGAGGTTAACTTAACCCAGTATTATTTTCTCATCAGGCCGATCGGAAGGAAGCGAAATCTGCAGATGACGGACTCGGAGACCTTTGAATTTCCAAAAGACAGCGCAAAGATCCCGTTCGAGGGAGATGAAATCGCTATTTTGAGACAGTCCATCGACATCTCCGAGGAACTCATAAGCGATTATTACAAGGTTTCCACGTCCGAGTGGAAGCGATATCGGTATGACATCCAGTCACTGAGGGACCTCCAGGAAGAGGAGATCACGGATTCGGCTTTCGCGCAGATCCGAAGGTACCTGCAAAATCCCCACGAGCGTCTTCGGGGGAGTGAACCCGGAGATTTCTTCAAGATCTGCCTGCAGGATCATGTCATCAGGAGAGCGATCGAGCGCGATCGGGACATACACCTTCATCCGCTGACAACCTATATCGTCATCCACGAACTGATCCACGTGATACGCTTCGCCAAGTTCCTTCAGCGCTTTCACGTAAGTCCGGCGGAGCAGGAGGCCGAGGAGAGCAGGGTTCACGCCCTGACCTTCCTGCTCCTGGAAAATTGCAGGATCACGGGTTTGCGCGAGGTACTGGGGGCGTTCAGAAACTGCCGCAATATGGAGACGTTCCTCGAACCCCCGAAAAAGGGGCTGGTTGTGTCCCGACAATGAATATGCTAGAAAAGCCTTTCGCAAGTAAATCATGATTCAGGAGAAACCGGATCGACCTATGAGAGAAAAAATCAGTCGAGAAGAAGTGCGCCATGTCGCCCAACTGGCCCGGCTCGAACTTTTGGAACGGGAAGAAGCGCGCATGACCGAGCAGATGAACCAGATACTGAGTTACATGGAGACACTGAACGAGCTGAACACCGAGGGAATTTCCCCCACCACTCACGCCATCCAGCTCCAGAATGTCTTCAGGCAGGACGACGTCGGGGTGTCGCTCGACCGGGAGGGCGCTCTGGCCAACGCCCCGGAAACGGACGGGGTCAGCTTTATCGTTCCCAAGGTGATCTGATTCGAAAAGGCGAGGTTATTTATCAATGGGTCTTTGTTCACTCACGATGCACGAACTCCACGACAGGCTCGTTCGAAAAGAGGTAAGCGTCACCGAAGCGGTCGCTTCATTTCGAGACAGAATCCTCAAGATCGATCCTCAGCTCCATGCCTATCTGGCTCTTTTGATGGAAGAAGCCCTGGAGGATGCAAAACTCTTCGACAACGGCCGTAAAGATGTCCGGATGTCTCCGGTTGCAGGCATTCCTCTTGCGATCAAGGACGTCGTCTGTATGAAGGGAACCCGTACCACGTGCGGCTCTCGCATCCTGGAGAACTTCGTCCCGCCGTATGACGGCACGGTCGTTGAAAAACTGCGGAACGCGGGTGCCCTGTTTGTCGGGAAGACCAATATGGATGAATTTGCGATGGGGTCGTCCACTGAGAATTCCGCATTCGGGCCGACCCGGAACCCGTGGGAACCGGAAAGAGTGCCCGGCGGATCGAGCGGCGGATCGGCCGCGGCCGTCGCGGCGGACCTGTGCGCCGGCTCCCTGGGAACCGACACAGGGGGCTCTATCCGTCAGCCCGCCTCCTTCTGCGGAGTGGTCGGGCTGAAACCCACTTATGGAAGGGTTTCCAGGTTCGGACTCGTAGCTTTTGCCTCATCGCTCGATCAAATCGGCCCGATCGCCAAGGACGTTGAGGACGCCGCCATGCTCCTCCAGGTCATCGCCGGGTACGACCGCCGGGACTCAACGTCGGTGAACCGTCCCGTTCCCGATTACAGGGAGGCCCTGAAGGAACCGATAAAGGGCCTTCGGCTGGGGATCCCCAAGGAGTACTTCATCGAAGGGATGAACCCGGAAGTGGCGTTTGTCGTGCAGGAGGCGATACGGACCTGTAACCGGATGGGGGCGGAAATCGTGGATGTGTCGCTGCCACACACAGGCTACGGGGTTGCGGCGTACTACATCATCGCTCCCGCGGAAGCCTGTTCCAACCTCGCCCGGTACGACGGCGTCAAGTATGGCTTGCGCGTCCCCGATACGAGAGATCTCATCAGCATGTATCGCCTGAGCCGGTCCCGGGGCTTCGGGCCTGAGGTGAAGCGGCGGATCATGCTCGGCACTTACGTTCTCTCAGCGGGATATTACGATGCGTATTACAGGAAAGCATCACAGGTGAGGACCCTCATCCGGCAGGATTTCCTCGACGCGTTCGCGTCCTGCGACGCGATTCTGGCTCCGGTGGCCCCGATGCCCGCATTCAAAATCGGCGAGAAAACGGATGACCCTCTGCAAATGTACCTGAGCGATGTTTTTACCTTGCCGGCAAGCCTTGCCGGGATACCCGGGATTTCCGTGCCGTGCGGGTTTTCCAGCGACGGCCTTCCCATCGGGCTGCAGGTTCTCGGCCCCCATTTTCGGGAGGATCTGATCCTTAGAATCGCCCATCAGTTCGAACAGGCCACGCCCTATCACCTCACAAAACCCGACATGAAACCGCTGTCCTCCTGAGGCGGACAGGGAATTGCCGTCGTGCGGGCCTTTATCCGGCGCGGGACACGAAGGATGCTGAACTTTTGGGATTGTAGAAAAGTGCGGGGTAAGGGGCTCTTGCCCAAACAGAATCCAGGCGAGAAATGGGCCGCGACGCCGGCTTTCAACTTTCCGAATTGTCTCTTATGCAATCGCAGGGCCGAAATCTGCGTTCCCACGCAGGAGCGTGGGAACGAGCCATGAGCTTTAATACTGTGAAAATACCGCTACGGGGGTAAAGCCGCCCCTGCCGGGCACATGGCCCGCCAAGGCGGGAGGATTGCAGGATCTTCCCGCTCAGGATTCCCTTTTGAAATAGGCCTTCGGGACCACCACGATTCCGCGCGATGTCACGTGAAACCTCTTCCTGTCTTCCTGGGGATCGATCCCGAGCTGAGTGTGCGCTGGGATGACGTTGTGCTTGTCGATAATGGCCTTCTTGATTCGGCAATGGCGCCCGACTTCCACATTGTCCATAATGACCGATTCATCCACTTCGGCCCAACTGCGCACGTTCACGTTGTATGACAGGACGGAATTTCGCACGATTCCGCCACTGATGATGCATCCCGATGAAACTATGGAATCCACGGCGGTCCCGGTGCGGGGCATCTTCGAATCCGGTTGATTCAACACGAATTTGGCCGGGGGATATTGGCGCTGAAAAGTCCGTATGGGCCAGAGCGTCCCGTAGAGATTGAAGAAGGGATCGACCCCGGTCAAATCCATGTTCGCATTCCAGTACGCGTCGAGCGTCCCGACGTCCCTCCAGTATTGAGAATCCCTCGTCCCCTCGACCAGGCGCAGCCGCCTCACGCCGTCCGTGTCTACGGTGTAGATATAATCGCGTATTTTGTTGAGGCGGCGATAGGGATAAGCGAGAACCTTGTAGTCATGGATCAGCCTGGGAATGATGTCTTTGCCGAAATCGTCGTGTTCGGTCTTGTGGAGAAGATCGAGAAGCAGATCGGTCTTGAAAAGGTAAATCCCCATGGACGCCAGAGACCGTTCCGGATCATCGGGAATCGGTTTGGGATGCTTGGGTTTTTCTTCCCAGGAGCGGATTCTGAAATCATTGTCCACTTCAGCGATCCCGAATTCCGAAGCCTGCGAACGGTCCACCTCGAGAAGACCCAACGTCACGTCGGCATCGTTCTTTTCATGGTATTCGCGAAATGCCATGTAATCCATCTTGTAGACGTGGTCTCCGGACAGAATCAAAACATGCCGCGGTTTTTCCCTGTCAATGAGATAAAGGTTCTGCCGGACGCAATCGGCGGTGCCCCGGTACCAGTCCGTCCCCGCCCTTTGCTGGGGCGCGGCAATGCGGAGGTAATGTCCGAGATCTCCCGAAAAGATGTTCCATCCTTCCTCGAGATGGTCTACCAGGGACTGAGATTTGTATTGCGGAAAGATCAGGATCTTGTAGAGCTGTGAATTGATGCAGTTGCTCAGGGGGATGTCTATCATGCGGTAGATGCCGCCGAAAGGGACGGCCGGCTTGGACCTGTCCTGAGTAAGAGGCATGAGGCGCTCACCTCTGCCCCCGGCCATTACGACTGTCAACACATCTTTCATAGCGCACTCTCAAGACTTACGCGGAATACCCCGCGCCGGCGGCTTTACCAAAGCCCGGCGCGGATAGCGCCGGGTCCGCCGTTTCATCGCCGGAAAAACGGGCCTCTCCACCTTCATCCTTTGGAATGGCAGCTTTCCAGGCAAAAGCCATACCGTTCCGCCCGATCGGCAAAGGCGCGGGCGCGTTTCGATGCGGACGCCGGGCGTGACGGCATTCCATCACGGACGGAGGGGAATGCGAGCCCTTGCTCACTGAATTTTGAGGAGCTGCTTGATGTTCTTCGGCAGTTCGTTGCTTTTGTATATGATGCTTCCGTCCTTGTCCACAACGACGAAAAGCGGAATACCCTGCACCTGGTAGGAACGGGAAACCTTGCCGTCCCCATCATAGACGACCGGATAGGGCGAAGGATGCGCTCCCTGGTAACGTTTCACACGATCGAGCGTGTCTCCTCCGCCTACATTCACACCCAGGATTTCGAGATCCTTCTGTGCGATTTCATTCCTGAGATTGAACACAGCCGGCTTGACCTGCATGCAATAGGGGCACCATGTAGCCCAGAAATACAGGAGGACCGGACGCTCTCCCTTGAATTTGCTCAAGCGAACCGCCGAGCCGGTCATATCGGCCAGCTCAAAATCAGGGGCCTTGGAATCCGATCCGAGCAGAGCGGCGAGGACCATCCGATCCTGGGCTCCGGCCGCATTCGGGACCCCGGCAACGAGTTGCAGGTGAACTATGGAAACGAACAAAACAGCAAATAATATCCACCATCTCCTGGAAAAAATCATAACCAAAATTCTCCTGTCTTGATAAAGAAATATTCTGCGGCAAGGATCATGATAAGTCCGAAAAACCGTTGCACCCGCCGCATCCATATCCCGGATCGAGGAAGAGAAGTGAGCAATCCCGTAAAAGTCCCGAGCAGGATGACCAGGCTTCCGAGACCGTAAGCAAAGGCGAAAAGCATCCCGATACCCCAGACAAGCTCATGCTTCGTCGCTACAAAGGTCAGAAGCACTCCGAGGATCGGGGTCGTGCACGTGCTTACCACCAGAGCGGAAGCCCCCCCGAGCAGGATGCTCGTACAGATATCATAACCCGGCATATCGCGCACTTTAAGCCTGTTGAGAATGGCCGGAGGCGAGAGCGGAACAGCCTCCAACATGGCCAGGCCAAAAAAAAGGCAGATGTTTCCAACAAAGAAGTAGGTCCATTTGTTGGTCGTCAACGAGCCGAACATCTGCCCCGACAGGGCCGCGAAAGCCCCGAGGGCCGAGTAGATCATTGCCATTCCCAGGACGTAAAAGCTGGAGAGGACAAACCCCCTCCATCGACTCCCGTTGGCCTTTCCTCCAATAAATGCCACAGTGATCGGCATCATGGGATAGGTGCACGGAGTGAAGCTCGCTACAACTCCGCCAAAGAAAGCAAGGAATATGGCCAACAGAGGAGAACTGCGCGCGACCGTCTCAAAATGTGACAACCATTCCAAGTCTGTCCCTCTGATCAGATCCTTAGTTCAAATCGAATGGACCTGCTTCAGCAATTTCATGCTGTTCAAGTCCTTCCCGATGTGACTCCGAACCCATTCCAGCAAACCATAAAAGAGTGGAATCTTTTTATCATGAATAAAGCGCAGGCGCCACATCCTATTCAGAGGCAGCTTCCTGCATTGTTGGATGAGCAGTAAGGTCCCAAGATCCAACGTAAGAAAACCGTCGTGCATCGAGCAGTGCTCCGCGCAAACCAGCTTGCCCTGGTTCATATGCCAGCACCACCGTGTCGACGCCTTCAGCTCCCGCTTGCAGACGCCGCAATGTTCCAGGGCCGGCAAATACCCCATATTGTCCTGGAAGCGCACTAGGAATAAGAGTACCACATTCAAAGGGTCTTTGTCTTGTGACAATTGAGTGAGGGTTTCTTTCGTGAGTAAAAAAAGCTCCGGCTGACCCTCGCCTTCCGGCACCATTTCCATCACGATCTCCGAAACCAGCGCGGCGTATCCCCAGAGAACGATGTCCGTCCTCAGAAACAGGTGCGGTTCAAGCAGTTTTGCGGCCTCTATCCACACCAGCGATTTCTTCTCCCGGAAGGTCAGTTCCACCAGGCTGCACGGTTCGAAAGTGTTTGCAAACCGCTTCCTGCTTCGCCTTGCCCCCTTGGCTATCCCTCTCAGCCTCCCCCGGGCGCTGGTGTGAAACGTGATCAGCCGGTCAGACTCTCCGTAGTCTCTGGTATTCAATACGATCGCTTCGGTTTCAACTGTGTTCATGGGCCTTGATTCATTCCTCACAACCCGGAGGATCGGGAGCAGCGGGGGCACATGGAGAAGGCGGCACGCACGGGATTGATATCGCGAGTAAAGGGCACTTCCGGAGACAATCCAGTGTCAGACCATCTCCCGGCAATTTCAAACAGGGGAAGTTCATGGAGGCGTTTCCCGCTTATATCCGGATACATTCAACCTGATTGAAAGCCGGGGCAGGCAGGCAGGTTACACTTCACGAGGCCACAGGGATCCGGCATGAGAAAATCGCCTTATGGGACGGGGGTTCACCGTCCGAGCATGCAAGGCATGGCCGCCATGTGTGCAACACCTGCAGACGCGCCGCCCCTTACTGCTCTCCGGCATACTGAGGGTCGGGGAGACGGAACCTCAAAACGCGTCCGGATTTTCCTGAAGCATTTATCGGCTGGCCATTCCACTTCATGCGGACGCCCCCTGAATTCCCTACGACGATCTGCATGTTGTCGGCAGCAAGCCATTCACGTTTTTCACCCGGATACATCATGGCACTTTGTGTGGTTTTGTCATCCAGCCGGACCTGAATCCACGTTTTCTCGTCCGCCTCGACCGCGAAGACATTTTTCCGAGGATCCTGCGGAGGAGAAAGGAGCTTGTCTTCAGCATGGACCTCGGTGGAATTGCTGGTGACCTGCGGAGCCGCAACAACAGGGCCTGTTGCGGTTTTTGCCGGGACCTGCGACTCTGCGTCCCTGTTCCCCTTCGGAGCCGAAACATGCCGGTTATCACCGACCGGTTGGTCGACGGCGGGACTGAGTTCTCTTCTCACCTCGGGCGCCGCAACCTGCGACGATCTGGCGGGAAGGTCCGGAGGGAGTTCCTGCTGGCTGTACATACTGTCGGCCAACGGCGGCGTCTCCGACATGCGGGCTCGTTTTTCCGATACCCAGATGGCGCCGGCCACCACGCCCAAAAGCGCGATCCCCATCAAAAGCAGGGAAAACGGCCTGATCCGCCCGCACGCTTTGAATGCCCGTCCACATTTTCCGAATCGATCGATGTATTCCTGCTGCCGATCACAGGAATTGATGTCTGCGGCATATTTTTCCAGAAGCGGCGCGGACTCGATTCCCAGCGCGGCACAATACGCACGTATATAGTTCCTCACCAGGATAGAGGCGCCGAATCGCTGCCACTCCGCTGATTCCAAAGACTCCAGAACACTCAGGCTCAACCCGCTTCCTCGGGCGACGGTATCCAGGGTGAGCCCGCGCTCCAGTCTTTCAGATTTCAAATAATCCGCTAATTCTTTCATCAGGGGCACCAGAGCTATAGCGATATTTTAATAAAGGACCGTGATTCCAGGTCTCGAACCCATTCATCGAACCTGCGATTCATTTCCTGCTGATAGAGTTGCCTGCGGGCCTGTTCCCGAAGGCTGACTTCCCCGGTATCCCTCGTCTCTGCCACGGGTGCGGGCGGCCTGTCCTTCTGGATATCCAGGACCTTGACAATATAATACCCGTTCGGACCTTTTGTTACGCCGGTCAACTGTCCCTTGCCCAAGCCGCCGACTGCTTTCTGAAGAGCCGGAGTAATTTCTTCCATGGCAAGAAAACCGACATCTCCGCCTTCATCGGCT
The DNA here is from genome assembly GCA_963666995.1 of uncultured Syntrophobacter sp. Taxonomy (GTDB): domain Bacteria; phylum Desulfobacterota; class Syntrophobacteria; order Syntrophobacterales; family Syntrophobacteraceae; genus Syntrophobacter. The sequence continues at coordinate 490,512 of OY762941.1, forward strand.
GCGGGCCCCTTGGAATGGTCTTTCGCCATCTTGGCAAAATCCGCCCCTCCCGACAGTTTTTCCAGGATGTCCTTTGCCTGCTTTTCACTTTCTTTTGCCTGAGACCCGCCGGCGTCAGGTATGAAAATAATACCCAGTCGATATTTTTCTTTTCCCCCCGCCTCATCAGGCGGCGGCACGGGCGACTTCAACGGAGACTTTGCAGGCAGTTGAGCGCCCGACTGGCGCAGAAAGGCATCAACTTGCTGTTCGGAAATGACAATCTTTGACTTGAGCGCTCTGTCGATAAGACGATTCCGCTCTATATCTTTTCTCAACGATTCACGGAACTCTTCCATCTTCTGGCCGTTTTGCTTTAAACTGGCTTCGATTTGAGCGTCAGTAACATGATTGTCCTGTTTCATTCCCTCGACCGCATCGTCAACATCCCGCTTAGTTACAATGATTTTCATCCGTTTCGCTTCCTGCTCCGAAAGCTTCTCCCGCACCATCTGCTGCAGGAGATCCTTCTCGAGCTGAGCCTTGCGGGCCGGATCGCTGGATTTTGACTCGGGAGAGACCATATTCACCACACGGACCCTCTCCTGTAATTCGCTGTACAGAATGATGTCGCCGTTCACCACAGCGACGATCCTATCCATCGAATCCGCAAAGCTTTTTACGGACCAGACGGTCACCAAAGAAAGCAGCAAAACAGCACTCCAAACCACCCGCATGAAAATCCCCCGCATCCATTATCTTAACCTACCGATTTAACTTGACATCACTAACACGTTCATCCAGCTCTTGCAAGATCCTTTTAAGGCGCCGTACCTCTTGCGCCAGATGACGTCCCCAGATTTCAACTTTTACTTTTCGCTCCGCTTCGATGAAAAACGTGCATCTCTTCTCCTCAAGGAAAGAAGCGACCCGTTCCATTGCAGCGCGAGGAGAGAAATGAAGTGAAAAATTGTCTCCATCCTTATCCAGCCGGATAATACCCAGGCGTTTGGCAACGAGACGCAACTTGGCAAGCATGATGAGGTCCCTTGCGCTCTCCGGAAATGGGCCGTACCGGTCTCGCCACTCTCCCGCCAGGTCATCCACCGCCCCCATTTCCGAGAGCGTCGCAAGCCGCTTGTACGCCAGGAGCCTCTGATCCTTGTCCGGGATGAAAGTCTCAGGCAAGAAGGCCGACAGCGGGATGTTGATTTCCGGATCGATCGTTTCGGCTTCGGTCTTTTCGCCCTTCATTTCCTTGATCGTCTTTTCCAGCAATTCCAAATAGAGCTCATATCCCACAGCGGCTATGTGCCCTGATTGAGAAGACCCCAGGATGGTCCCTCCGCCGCGGATTTGCAGATCGTTGAGGGCGATCTTGAAGCCCGCTCCAAGTTCGCTGAAATCAAGGAGCGCCCTGAGCCTCTTCTGAGCGTCGCGGCTGATGAGGTGTTCCCCGGGTATCAGCAAGTAAGCGTAAGCCTGCTCTCTCGACCTTCCGACCCGCCCCCTCAACTGGTAGATTTGGGCAAGGCCGAACTTATCGGCCCGATTGATTATGATGGTGTTTGCGGCAGGAATGTCCAGTCCGGACTCGATGATGGTGGTACAGACCAGGACATCGATCTTCCTGCGGATGAAATCGAGCATGACTCTTTCGAGATCCCGCTCCTTCATCTGGCCGTGAGCCACCGCGATCCCGGCTTCGGGCACCAGCCGACCGAGCGAATTCGCCATCTGGTAGATGCTTTGGACATGGTTGTGAACGAAGAATACCTGCCCTTTTCGCCTCAGTTCCCGGTAGATCGCTTCCCGGATCGTGTATTCATCGTATTTGCTGATGTAGGTCTCTATGGCATGGCGATCCTGGGGAGGAGTCTCGATGGTGCTGAGATCCCGGATACCGGCCAACGCCATGTGAAGCGTCCGGGGAATGGGGGTCGCGGTCAGTGTCAGGACGTCGACCGAGACACGCAACTCCTTGAGCTTTTCTTTGTGCTTCACGCCAAACCGGTGCTCCTCGTCTATGACGAGCAATCCGAGGTCACGGAAGGCCATGTCTTTCTGAAGCATCCGATGAGTGCCCACCACCACGTCTATGGTGCCTTCCTTGAGCCCTTTGATGACCTGCTTCTGCTGGGCGGAAGTTTTGAAGCGGCTCAAGCTCGCCACATTCACGGGAAATCCTTCGAACCGCTCCAGAAAGCTCTGATAATGCTGTTCGGCGAGCACCGTCGTCGGAACGAGCATCGCCACCTGTTTCCCATCCATGACCACCTTGAACGCGGCGCGGATGGCCACTTCGGTTTTCCCGTACCCGACGTCTCCGCAGATGAGTCGATCCATCGGGCGAGCGGCAGACATATCTTCCAGAACGTCGTCGATGGCCTTCATCTGGTCGGAAGTCTCTTCGTAGGGGAAGGTCGCCTCGAATTCCTGGAAGTAACTGTCCGGGGGAGTAAACTTGAAACCTTCTCCGACTTGTCGTTTGGCGTAAAGATTCAGCAGCTCTTCGGCGATCCTTTCCGCGGATTCCAGGGCCTTTTTCTTGACCGACTCCCAGGATTTCCCTCCGAGCTTATCGATCTTGGGATCCTGCCCCTCCAGTCCCATGTATTTCTGGACCTTCTGCAGTTTTTCCACCGGAACATAGAGGCGATCGCCGTCCTGATATTCAAGCAGCAGAAAATCGCTTTCGATCCCTCGGACGTCAAGATGCACGAGTTCCCGGTAAATGCCTATCCCGTGATCCACATGCACGATATAGTCGCCGAGGTGAAGGTCCTGGAAGGAATTGAGAAAAAGTCCGGGAACCGTTTTCTTTGACTGTCTGCGGCTTCTGCGTCCGAAAATTTCCACCTCGGATACGACCGCCAGTTTTTCCGCAGGCCAGAAAAACCCCTGATCCAGTATTCCAGCCAGGACTTTTACAGGAGGAGCATCGTAAGATTCCTCCCCGAACGCCATGGCGCTGTAGATCGCTTCGGTCCCGTAGCCCTTGAGCAGTTCCGCCAGCCGCTCCGCCTGCTCCCTCTGATTGCAGACCAGGAAAGTCAGAATCCCCTCGCGTCTCCAGTTCTCGAATTGCCGGGCCAGAGGTTCCAACAGGCGCTCTTTGTTCGAATGAGCCCATACGGTCAGAGCCAGTTCCTGATGCCCGATCGCCCCCAGGTCGAATACCGTGTGCCCATCGGAGGAGCCGGAGAGCGCATTGACAAGGACCTGTTGAAATTTTTCGCCATTTGCGACCATCTCATCAGGGGATTCGAACAATTCAGCGGGGGGCCTTCTCCATTCGTGAGGCGAACGATTTTCATGCCATTCGCGGTTGGCGTGAAGGTAGGACTCCTCCATCACCCGGCGGTTCTGGAGCGCATCCGACCAAACCAGCACCGTCAGGGGATCCGGATAGTCCCAGAGCGTGGCCATCTCCTCGTAAAACACCGAGAGTATCGCTTCAAAAGCCCCGAACTGGTGGCCTTCCTGAAACTTGTCCAGCCAGACGTTGCCCGCCGCGGGTGTGAGGTTTTCGTTCCTGACGTCTTCATAAACCGCGTTTTGAGCGCGCTCACGCGCGGCCTGATCCAGAATGACTTCGCTCGCCGGAAGGATCATCACCTCTTCGAGCACCCCCAGAGACCTCTGGCTGCTCGGATGGAAAAGCCGCACGGATTCGAGTTCGTCTCCGAAGAATTCAAGTCGCAAAGGCCACTTGTACAGCGGAGCATAGATGTCCAGCACGCCGCCTCTGACGCTGAAGTCTCCGTATTCTTCAACAAGCGAGACACGGTAGTATCCACGGTCCACTAATCGCCTGGAAAAGGCTTCGAGGTCGACGGTGTCGCCCTTCACCAGGTATTCCGAATGCTTGAGGAGGATATCCGGTGGAAGCAGGCGTTCCATAAGAGCTGCGGCCGAAGTCACGAAGACCGCGGGTGTGGAAGCCGTGCGCAAGGCATAGAGGGCTTCCATCCGGCGGGCCATGGTTTCCATCTTTCGCAGCGATTGAGACTTCCGCCCTGAACGTGACGGAAGGAACCACACCCTCCGGTCTAACGGAGAATCGGCGCGGGAATTGTCTTTGCCGTAAAAGAAGGAGATCGTCTCCGCGTAACTCTCGGCTTCACGATCGGTGGATGCGATCAGCAGGAAAGATTTCTTCAGGGATTTCAGACCACGGGCGATAAGGTAGGCCAGCGCCGCCCCCTGGGTGCCTCTCAGGACGGACGTATCCCGTGAATCCCTCAAAAAGGCCAGGATCTCCTCTGAGCCGGCTTTTCGGGACTCGATCTCAACAATCTGCGTCGTTCCAATAAGTTCATCTAGGTCAGGGACCAGACTAGCCATCAACTTCCATTCTTCAGTATGTTGCCGGTGTTGCACGAATTTAGAAATCTAGTATAACTCAACCTGAATGTGGAACTTAAGTTTTATATAATATCATATCCGGCGACCTTAGTTAACCGACCTATTCAACGAAGGACAAAGAATCAATGAGCAAGACAGGAGCCCGAGAACACCTTCGCCGTTTACCGAGCGTCGATGCATTGCTGCAAACGGAAGCGATTCGGGATGCCGTCGAGCGTTATCCCCGCAGGTTGGTCCTGGAGAGCATCCGCCATACGCTCGACAGTGTGAGAAAACGGCTGCTGGAGGATCACGAAGCCTTCCACGAACGGGATCTCGATGTATCCGGACTGATCGAATCGATCATGGAGCGCCTCGACGCCCTGAGCAGCTTCACCTTACGCGATGCGGTCAACGCCACGGGCATAATCATCCATACCAACCTGGGCCGTTCATTGTTGCCCCGGGAGGCCATCGAACGCCTTCAGTTGATCTGCGGCGAATACAATAACCTCGAATATGACCTGGAGACGGGAGAAAGGGGTTCCCGATACGTCCATGCCGAATCCATCCTCCGCGAGCTGACCGGAGCCGAATCGGCTCTCGTCGTCAACAATAATGCAGGGGCCGTCTTCCTGGTGCTCAATACCCTCGCCATGGGCAGGGAAGTTGTCATTTCGAGGGGACAACTGGTGGAGATCGGGGGTTCGTTCCGGATTCCCGACGTCATGAACAGCAGCGGGGCAATGCTGAAGGAAATCGGATGCACCAACCGTACGCACCCCCGTGATTATGAGTCCGCGATCAACGAACGGACCGCCCTCCTCATGAAAGTCCATACCAGCAATTACAGGATAACAGGATTCACCGCTGAAGTATCCCTGGAAGACATGGTCGCCATAGGGAGGGACCGCGGCATACCGGTTATCGAAGACCTCGGGAGCGGCTCATTTATAGATCTGTCCAGGTTTGGGCTGCCCGGGGAGCCGACCGTGCAGGACACGATACGGAAAGGTGCTGATATCGTGACGTTCAGCGGCGACAAGCTCCTGGGCGGGCCCCAGGCCGGCATCATCCTGGGGAAGAAGGACCTTGTGGAGCGCTGCAAAAAGAACCCGATCACGCGCGCGCTCCGCGTGGACAAAATGTCTCTTGCGGCCCTCGAAGCCACACTCCGTCTTTATCGCGATGAGCGGGTCGCAGTGGAACGGATTCCAACCCTTCGGATGCTTGTCACCCCTTCCGGCGTTCTGAAAGAGCGAGCCGAGGCACTGGCTTCTCTCATCAGAGTGAACGACGCCGGAAATCTGCTCCACACCGAAGTGAAAACCGGATTTTCGCAAGTAGGCGGGGGATCCCTTCCGACTCTAAATCTTCCAACTTATGTGGTTGCCGTGGGGGGATCGGGGATAGCCGCTCAAGGCATCGAGAAGTGCCTCAGGAAAAACGAGCCTCCGATCATCGGGCGCATAGAATCGGACCATTTCCTCCTGGACGTGCGCACCTTGCTTCCCGAACACTTTGAGGTCATTCAAACGGCTTTCTGCAGATTTATCGAGGCATTACAGGGGGGGACCGCTTGAGCGGCCGTTGCCCAAAGGAAAAGTCGAGGCCGGATGGAGGCAAAACCGCGCGTTCCCTCCCCGGAGAACGGTTGCGCCTCGGGGGAAGGAGAACGGAAGCACCCGTTCGGGTTGCGGCCGGTTATGAGACTATCTGCAACTGCAGGTACAAGTCTCCGCGACGATATGGGGACGAAAGGTGCCCCATCTCTTTCAGCCTAAGCTTTGTCCCGGATTTCACTCCCGGTGGGATGGTCACCGAAACACGTTTGCCTTCCTGGAGATGGGGGATCTCCACTTCAACGGTGGCGCCGCGCGCTGCGTCGCGGGAAGTGATGACCAGCCGATAGGTCACGTCGACACTGCTGCTTTTGCCTCTGCCTCCGGGCAAGGCCGCTGCTTTTCCATCCGGTCCCAGAACTTTGTCGAGGATATAGCCGCCGACCTTCTTTCCCGCCTTGAACAGGAGGGAAAGCCCTTCCTGCACGATACCCCTGGGCTGGGCCGCACCCTGCCCGCCGAAGGAGTTGGCATTGCCGGGCTGACCGGTTTTCGGGTATCGGACCACCCGCAACCCCTGGCCGGGGCCGCCCCAGAAAAAGCCCTGGAAAAAGACTCCCCGGTCTCCGAAGAAAAGCCTGCTCATAAACCTTTCATCGAAGCGGAATCCCATCTTCTGGAATTCCCGCTGCATTTCCGCGAAGGTATCCTGCGAATGGCGGCTCTTGAAGAAATCCCTGAAGATCTCTTCCTGGGAATAGCCGAACCCGCTCCGCTGGGAAGCGGCCCCGTTCGATCCCTGATGAATGCCAAGGCGCTTGTACTGATCGTACTGGGCGCGCTTGTGGGAATCCGATAAAACGCCGTAAGCTTCGTTTATCTTTTTGAAGCGCTCCTCGGCATTGTGATCGTTGGGGTTCCTGTCCGGGTGAGTTTCCAACGCCAGTTTGCGGTAAGCGCGCTTAATATCCTCGGGTGATGCCTCGGGTGAGACATTGAGTATGCCGTAGTAATCCTGCTGAGGCATTTTCGATTGTTCTCCTTGAAACGACCGCAAAAAACGCTTCGTCCATGATCAATCTTAAATATAAAGCCAAAGTCCCGCGGGATCAATGATTCCTTTAGCGATCGCACTAAGGCTCACAGACCCCGCATCGGCGGCACTCTTCCTGCGGGCGGCACGGAGGCGAGGTTTCGGCTCTCAGCCCCAGTTGATATTCTTTCCAAAGATAGCTTCGCCGCACTCCCTGGTCGATTACTTCCCAGGGGAACAACTCGTCGGGTCCTCTTTCCCGCATCACCCAGAAATCCGGATTGACCGGGAATTCCTGGAATGCCCTGCTCCACGGAATTCCTCCGAGCGCCACTTTCTCCAGCAGATCCCCCACCCGTCTGTCTCCCCTCGAGAGCAGCCCCTGGACGTACGCCCATTTGGGCAAATCAAAATGCACCCGCACATTCGGGACTTTCCTCAGGGCATTTTGAATCCAGCGGGCACGGCTTCTCAGTTCATTGTTCCCCGCGAAGCCAACCCACTGAAAAGGAGTGAACGGCTTCGGGACGAAGGAATGGATGCTCAGCGTGATCGTGCCGAGCTGTTTCCGGCCGCGGCTGATCTTAAGCACGTGATGTTTTATGAGTTTGGCCATGTCCACGATGCCCTCGAGGTCCTCGGTTGATTCGGTGGGAAGTCCGATCATGAAGTAGAGTTTGAGGTTAAGGATCCCCTTTTCGGTAAGCTGCTGCACCGCTAGAAGGATCTGATCCGTTTCCAGGTTCTTGTTGATCACCCTTCTCAGGCGCTCCGATCCGGCCTCGGGAGCGATCGCAACCGCCCGGTGCCGGCTGGATTCCAGGGCGGAAGCTATTTCCGGGGTGATGGTGTCCGCCCTGAGTGATGAAAAGGAGAGAGAGCGCCCCATGTTGATGAGCGACTCGCAGAGAAACGAGACTTCGGGATGATCCGAGACGGCGGCGCTCACGAGCCCGACCCGCGGATTCCCGCTGCCCATGGATTGCACTGCTGCAATGAGGGAATCCGCCTTCCGGTACCGTACCGGCCGGTATACGAACCCCGCTGCACAAAAGCGGCATCCCCTGCCGCAGCCTCTCCCGATCTCAAGGAGAGTCACATCACTGAACTCCGTGGAGGGAGTCAGGATGGCCGTTTGGCAGGGAGGCGCCGTGCCGAGGTCCGCGCGCCGATAGGTCACCCGGCCCGGCGCAGCCGTCCCGGCGCGCGGTTGAAAGCTTTCCAGGGTCCCATCCTTCCCATAGGACACCTCATACAGGGAAGGGACATAAATCCCGCCAACCTGGGCAACGAGGGACTCCAGGATCTCGGACCGCGAAAGGTTCCCATTGCGGATTTGATCCAAAAAGGCCAGGTAATCCGAAAGGATGGCTTCCGCTTCACCGATGAAAAAAAAGTCCATGAAGGAAGACAGCGGCTCGGGGTTCAGGAAAACCGCCACTCCTCCGGCAGCCACCAGCGGGTGCTCCGCGGAGCGGTCCGCTGTTCGCACGGGGAGGCCCGCCATGCCCAGCATTTCGAGTACATTCACATAATCGTTCTCATAAGCGATGGAGAACGCCAGAAAGTGAAAATCCCGGACCGGGCGCTGGGATTCCACGGAAAGAAGATGGCCCGGGTTTTCTCCTGCAAGTGCAAGGTCTTCGGGCTCAGGGTAGAAAAAGCGCTCACAGACAATATTTTCGTGGCGATTGAATGCCGCATAGACCGACTGGAAGCCGAGATTGGACATGCCCACGGAGTAACGGTTGGGAAAAGCCAGGCCGACCCGCAGCTTGCCTCCCCAATCCTTGAGGACGGTTCCCTTTTCTTCGGACAGCCATTGCTGCTGTCGCTGTTTTAATTTCCAGAGCATATAGATTTTGTTCCGACTAGACGGGGTCCGGAGCGCGCGAATCAAGCCTTTTCCTGAAACATAACTCGCGCTCCGGACACTTTCCAGGGGGTAGAGATGCTGGTGCTCCCTCCCCCGGAGAAAGGGGAGGGTTGGGGCAAGGGGTAAAACTGTCGATTCTTTGGGAGAAGAGCCTGCACTGTCGTTTATCGCCCGCTAATCCGCCTGACGACGGATGAAGGTCGGAATGCTGAGGTCCTCGTCTTCGTTACTGCCTCCCTTCAGTTTCTGCAAAAAAGTCCTTCTTTTCGGAGGCTGTTCCTCGGAAACGGTTTCTCTGGGGGTGCGATGACGAACTATGGTCGGAATCTGGAGGTAATCGTAGTTCAGGTCATCCATTACGCCTTCGGGCTTGAGACGTTTCGGGCGGGATGAGACATCGACTTTCTGGGTCTGATCCAGCCTCCCGATACCCGTTGCAATGACCGTGACCCGTATTTCATCTTCCATGGTCGGATCCATCACCATACCGAGGATGATGTTGGCATCCTCGTTCACTTCCTTCTGAATGATGGACAGGGCTTCCTCAAATTCATGCATTCCAAGGTCCGGCCCCGCAGATAAATTGATGAGCGCGGCTCGAGCTCCATGGATCGAAATGTCTTCGAGCAGCGGGCTGGAAATCGCCTGCTGTACGGCCTGGGTAGCCCGATTCTCGCCTTTGGCCACTCCCGTGCCCATCAAGGCGAGCCCCATTTCCGCCATCACCGTCTTGACATCGTTGAAGTCGACATTGATGTACCCGTCCTTAATGATAAGGTCCGAGATCCCTTTTACGGCATAGAGCAGGACATCATCGGCACGCTTTATCATTTCCAGGAAAGTGGCGCGCCGGTCGGCAAGGCACAGCAGCCGGTTGTTGGGGATTGTAATGAGAGTGTCCACGACGTCCTGGAGGGACTTCAGGCCTTCTTCCGAGTTGCGATGCCTCACGCGCCCTTCAACCGCAAAGGGTTTCGTGACCACTGCGACGGTCAGAGCTCCCATCTCCTTGCATATCTGCGCGACGATTGGCGCGCCGCCGGTGCCGGTACCCCCTCCCAGCCCCGCGGTGATAAAAACCATGTCGCTTCCGTTCACAGCCTCACGAATCTGGTCGATGTCCTCCTGGGCCGCTTTTGATCCGACTTCCGGATTGCCGCCGGCCCCGAGACCTTTTGTGAGGTTCGAACCAAGCTGGATCCTAACTGGAGCGAGGTTGCGGGCAAGGACCTGGAAGTCCGTGTTCGCAGCGATGAACTGGACTCCGTCAAGGCCCGCGTTGATCATATTATTGATGGCATTCCCGCCCCCGCCACCAATGCCCAATACCGTAATCTTCGCTCTGTTGACAGCCATGCTATCCTGTACTGTTTCCATCTTTCGCCCCTTCCCCCGTGTCGGATTTCTTTTAGGCATATAAGCTCCGTCTTAGCAAAGTTCTCCCCCTTGCCACATGACCCGGCAGAATCGCGGCGTTGCGCATCGATGTGGCAAACGACCCGCATCGACTGTCAGGCCGCACCGCCGCCCACTCTGCATAAACGCGAGTGCCGCAGGCATCTGACTTTCAGACGCCGCCGGCAGCCTTATCTCTTACCAAAACTCCTTGAACCAGCGTTTCATGGAGGCCAAAACCTTCTTGAACAGGCTTGGCGCCTCCACCGGCCCCCTGCTTCCGTATTTCCTCGCGTGCAGCAGCAGACCGGTAGCCGTGGCATAAATGGGATTCTTCACCACATCGCCCAGTCCGCCGAAGCTGTAAGGCACTCCGATCCGAACAGGAAGATCGAACACCTTCTCCGCCAGTTCACGTATTCCCGGAAGCAATGAGACTCCTCCGGTCAGCACCACCCCGGCATGCAGGGATTCCAGGTAACCGGACCGGACCAATTCCCACTCGATGATTTTCACTATCTCTTCGGTCCGCGCTTCGATGATCTGAGTCAGTACCGACCGGGCCAGTTGCCGGGGTTTTTGGCCCCCAACCGAGCCGACTTCGATCATATCCTGTTGATTGACCCATTCAACGAGAGCGCAGCCATGTTTCTTCTTGATCTTTTCGGCTTCGTCCATGGAGGTGCGCAAGCCAACCGAGATATCCGAGGTTATGTGATTGCCGCCCAGTCCGACAACGCACGAGTAACGGATCGCATGATCCATGAAGACGGCGATGTCGCTGGTCCCGCCTCCAAGATCCACCAGGGCCACCCCAAGGTGCCTTTCGTCCGTGTCCAAAACCGATTCGCTCGAAGCCAGAGATTCCAGCACCACATCCTGGACCTGAAGGCCCGCCCTCTCGCAGCACCTGATGATGTTTTGAACGGCGCTGATCGCCCCCGTTATAATGTGTACTTTCGCTTCGAGCCTGACCCCGGCCATTCCCGTCGGATTCTGGATTCCCTCCTGGTCGTCGACAATGTATTGCTGAGGAAGAACGTGAAGAATCTGGCGATCAAAGGGGAGAGCTACCGTCTTGGCAGCATCGAGCACACGGTCGATATCGGCCTGAGTCACCTCCCGGCTCTTTATGGCGATAACGCCATGGCTGTTCAGGCTCTGTACATGAGTCCCCGCAACGCCGGCATAGACGGAGGATATTTCACAGCCCGCCATCAGTTCGGCTTCATCGACCGCTTTCCTGATTGAATTGACCGTCTGATCGATGTTGACTACGACCCCCCCTCTCAGACCGATGGAAGGGTAGGTTCCGACCCCCACAATGTCTATCCCTTCGGGGGTCACCTCACCGACTACCGCACAGACCTTGGTAGTTCCCAAGTCGAGGCCTACGACCAATTCCTCTCTTTTTCCCATCGATCCCCCTTCAACCGCAACTCATCTGATATGGCTCCGATTTCCCTCTTCCCGACCCAGACCTCTCGTTGCGCAAAGTTCCCCTCTCTGCGTCAGGCGCCTTTCGATGCGGGAAAGTGCCCGCCGACATAAGCCCGAGTGCCGTAATTGAGGTCTATGTTGGTTACTGTGCCCATCCACTGACGGTCCGCGAGCAGTGTGACAATCCGTTGCAGCCGATTCAATTTCTCGTTGAAATTGTCCGAGCCGAGCTGGATTGGAATGGATGTCCGGGCCATAAACAGCACAAACCCCCCCGCCCTCCATTGACACTCGGAAACGAGGTTAAGGGGAAGCCAGCCCTTGGCCGCATCCAGACCGGCGAGCAATTCCTTCAATGCATCCAGGGGTTCCCGGGGCAGGAAGTCCCCCTGCTTGAGGCCCTGGCCGGAAAAACCGGTAACAACTAGGATTCCCGGACTCTCATCGATGGTAGTGCGCGAGAACAGCTTCCCGTTCTTGTCCAGAAGCAGCAGTTCATCGGCCTGGATCAACGCCAGCGGTTCCCGCTCGGTCAGTTCGACCACAATACGCGATGGGGGTTCTAATCGCACCACGGCTGAGCGAAGTTGGGGCAAAGCCTCCAGCCGGGACGCAAGACCCTTCACATTGAGGTCAAGTACGCTGGTGTTCTTCGCAATGCCCAACGTGTCCAAAATCAATCCCTCGCTCAAGTGCTTCAAGCCCTCTATGCGGACCTCATCCACCCTCAGCCAGGACGCATTCAAAAGCGCGTGGTAGGAATGAGATAAACCAGCGCTGAGGAGGAGAACCAAGGATACCATCATCAGAAAACCGACAGTGATCCTGCTCCACAGCACGAGCCTCTGCTTGATCCTGGACCTGTCGGGACGATATCTGTTCCGCTTTTTTTTCATGGGTTCTGCATCTGATCAGGAAATTTTCATGGAGTCAGTATACGAATTTCTCGCTCCAAACGCACGCCGAAATTTCTAAAAACTTCATTTTCTACGTGCCGGATGAGAGCGAGGACGTCACCCGATTTTGCGCTTCCGAGATTTATCACCCAGTTCGCATGCTTACCGGAAATCTCGGCTCCTCCGATACGCAACTTCTTAAGACCCGACTTTTCGATCAACTCTCCAGCCGGTGCTTCCGGCGGATTTCTGAAAATGCAGCCGGCGGAAGCCAGGCCAAGAGGTTGTGTCGATCTTCTTTTTGTCATGAGATCCCGCATCCTTGCGCGGAGAAACCTGCCTGAAGACCGCTGCATGCGGAAACACCCTCCGAGGACGACCCAATCCCGGGGTAGTCCCATGTCCCTGTACCCGGCCCTCAATTCCGACCCGGGCAGCCGATGCCTGAGGCCCTCGGGGTCGAGGAGTTCGATCCAATCCAGAGAATCGGAGACCGTCCCTTCTCCGGTGCCGGCATTCATGACCAATGCCCCGCCCACCGTCCCCGGGATCCCAACCAGGTATTCCAGACCGCCCAGATCGTTTCTCAAACAAAACCCGAGGAACCTGGACAGCATCGTTCCAGCCCCTGAGTGGACCGGGACGCCGCCTCCCGATCCGCTGCCGGAAATCGATGGATCGCAACGGCAACCCGTAAGCTGGATCACCAGCACCGGCAGGAGTCCGTCCGGGGCAAGAATATTGCTCCCGCCTCCCAGGACAATGTGCGGGATGCGGTGCTCGGCCACAACCTCTATCAGTGCCCGCAGTGCATCCTCCGTCTGAGGGCGGGCGAGGCAGGCCGCCGGTCCTCCCAACCTGAATGTCGTATGGCGCGCAAGAGGCTCATGCCACAGGAACTCCACGCCCTGCAGTCCCGCGACAAGCGACGAACAGGTCGCAACAACGGCCGAATAGCGGTCCCTCTCCTCGGCGGAGCCGGAAAATCCGTCGGGGCAGAGGCTATCGGGCGTGGCTTTGAGACCGCTCATCCTGGTTCACCTGTCCCTGTTCTTCTTCGGAGACCCGTAAGGTCTTCAGCAGCGACTCCCCGACCTGCCAGATGTTTCCCGCTCCCAGAGTGATCACCACATCGCCCGGCTCGACGAGGCCGGCCAACCTGTCCGCCATCTCCTCGAGGGTTTCGCAAAAGTGGAGGTCATGGTGGCCGTGGGAAGCGACCTGTTGTGCGAGATAATTGCCTGTTATCCCGGGGATGGGGTCTTCACTTGCCGCATAAATTTCCGTCACCAGCAGCACATCGCAGTCGTAGAAGCATCGCCCGAACTGTTCGATCAATGCCTGGGTGCGGCTGTAGCGGTGAGGCTGAAAAGCTACAATTCTGCGGCGGTTCGGAAAGCAATCGGCCAGAGTGCCCAGCACGGCGCGGATCTCGCTCGGGTGATGCCCGTAGTCATCGAGTATGAGGACTCCCCCGGCTTCGCCCTTGATCTGGAAACGCCGCTGGACGCCGGTCATGTCCCGCAGACCCGCCCGGATCCCGGACCAGTCAAGCTCCAACTCCTCTGCCACCGCCACAGCAGCCAATGAATTCAACACGTTGTGCCGTCCGGGGATTTTGATCTCTATCTCCCCGAGTTCCCTCCCATGATTGAAAACGCGGTAGGAAGAGGACAAACCATCCGTCCTGACATCCCGCGCCTGGAAATCGGCCTGGGAAGAGAACCCATAGGTGATGAAACGCTTTTCCACCTTGGGCAGTATCGTTTGAATGTTCTCATCTTCGAGGCAGAGAACCGCCTTCCCGTAAAACGGGACTTTGTTGATAAACTGCAAGAAGGTCTTCTGGATGTGGTCCATATCCCTGTAATAGTCGAGATGCTCGAGGTCGATGTTGGTCACGACCGCAATCGTCGGCGGAAGAAGGAGGAAGGTCCCATCGCTTTCATCCGCTTCCGCGACCATGAAATCGCCGTTCCCCAGCTTCGCGTTCGTGCCCCATGCATTCAGTTTCCCCCCGATTACCACGGTGGGATCCAGACCGCCTCTTGCCAGGACCGTCGATATCATCGAAGTGGTCGTCGTCTTTCCGTGAGCGCCCGCTATCAGCACCGCGTACTTGAGCCGCATGAGTTCGGCCAGCATCTCCGCTCGCCGGATCACCGGGACTTTGCCCATTTCCCGAGCGGCACGATTTTCAGGATTGTCTTCGGAAATGGCCGAAGACAAGACCACCACATCCGCGCCTTGCACATGCTCGGGAAGATGCCCGATATGAATGGTCGCCCCCATCCCCGCAAGACGCCTCGTCGTGTCGGACTCCTTCAGATCGGAACCGCTCACCCGGTACCCCAGATTCAGAAGAAGCTCGGCAATGCCGCTCATGCCTATCCCACCGATGCCGATAAAATGTATGTGCTGATAACGCTTGTACATGGTCTACTCGATCCGCCTTTCACCGCTTCTCGCTATATTCATGAGTATTCCGACCGCGATACAATTGGCCGTAAATGCGCTGCCTCCATAGGAAATGAAAGGAAGCGGCAATCCCTTGGTCGGAACAAGCCCCAGGACCACGCTCATGTTGAGCAGCGCCTGCAGCGAAAGCAGCAGCGTTATACCCAAAGCAAGCAGCGTGCCCATCAGGTCCGGAGCGTTCCTTGAAATACGAACTCCCGTAAGGAAGAGAAAGAAAAACAGCACGCATACGGTCAGAATCCCGATGAAACCCAGTTCCTCTCCGATCACCGCCAGGATAAAATCGGTATAAGATTCCGGGAGATAGAAGAGTTTTTGTTGTCCTGCGCCCAGGCCCTTGCCGAATATACCTCCCGCGCCCACCGCGATCCACGCCTGGATGAGCTGGTAGCCGGAATCCAACGGGTCAATCCAGGGATTTCTATAAGCCGTCACCCGCTCCCACCGGTACGGGACAAGGTACACGAATTTGTAAAATCCGGCTGCCGCGATGGGCAGACAAGTCAGTAAATTCCGGCAGGGGACGCCGCCAACGGCCATCATGATGATCGTCAGGCATCCCAGCATGAACGTGGTCCCGAAATCGGGCTCCTTCAGCAGCAGGGCACTCAAGACCCCGCACAGAATCATGTGAGGCAGGAATCCGACTTTAAACCGCTTGATCTTCTCCTGTTTTTTCACCAAAGAGATGCTCAGGAACACAACCCAGACGACCTTGGCAAATTCAGCCGGCTGCAGAAGAAACGGTTTGAACTGAAACCAGCGCCTGGCCTTGTTGATTTCAGTGCCGATACCGGGTATCAGGACCAGGAACAGGGCCAGAATCGTTCCGATGAGCATCCAGCCTATGTAATCCTTGTACACTCTGTAGGGAATGCGGCTCACCACCAGAATGATCGCCACACCCAGACCGATGCACATGAACTGCCGTTTCATGTAATGGGCCGCGTCCGCATATTTCTTCAGAGCCATAATGGAACTGGCGCTGTATATCATGATCAGACCCACTCCAATGAGCAGGGAAACCTCAATCCACAGTTGTACCTCCACCGAGACATTGGCCCAGGCTGCCCGCTGCTTCTCCTGCTGGCTGTGCTCGACAACGAATGAAGGACTGTCTGCGACCGGCTTTGACATTGTGCTCCCCGTTTCACACCGCAGGAATCAAAACCTTGCCCGAAGATGAATCGTCCGTCCCGGCGCGTGGAACGGCAACCCCAAAGGGTGTGCCCGGTTTCCCTGCCCCATCTTTCTCATCATCCCTCACCAAGGCCCTGGACCAGCCTTTTGAAGTGATCTCCACGCTGGGCGTAGCTATCGTACTGATCGAATGACGAACAGGCCGGGGACAGCAGCACCACATCCCCCGGCCGCGCTGCCTCCACAGCTCTTTTAAAGGCGCCTTCAAGGCCGTCGTACACAAAAGTGGGCACGAAACCGTGAAGGTCCCTGTAGAGCCGCGGGGCCGCCTCGCCGTAAACAAAGGCACCCTTGCCTTTTTTCTTCAAGAGCTGCGCCAGGGCAGTGTAAGACCCCAATTTGTCCGTCCCGCCGAGAAGGAGCAGGACCGGCCGGTCGAAGGATTCCAAAGCCCTTATTACTGCCCCGGCGTTTGTACCCTTGGAATCATCGTAAAAGTCGATGCCTTTCCACTTGCGCACCCATTCCACGCGATGGGGCAGCCCCCGGAAAGAGTTGAGGGTCTCCCGCACGGCAGAGGGCGGCACATCCAGGGCCGATGAAGCAAGGGCGGCGGCAAGGATGTTTTCTTCATTGTGCATGCCTTTCAGATGAGGACTCCTCAGATCTATTCTGAAGGGGTTTTTCCCCGGGATGTTCACTATGGCAAAACCATCTTCGATGAACGCATCGGCGGAGGGATCGCCGCGTCCGGCAATCAGCAGCCGGCCCTTGCCGGTGTAAGGCCGGTTCCGGCATATCGGATCGTCGAAATTGATGATCGCGACATCTCCGCTTTGCTGATTGGCAAAGATCGAAAACTTGGACTCTACGTACTCGGAGAAATCCCGATAGCGGTCCAGGTGGTCTTCCGTAACATTCAGCAGTACACCGACCTCCGGTCTGAAAGTCGGCGCCGTATCCAGTTGAAAGCTGCTTACCTCGAGCACGAGGTAGTCCGCTTCATCGCCGTTCAACAACCACCGGCTCAAGGGGGTGCCGATGTTCCCTCCCACGAAAACCCGCTTCCCCGAAGCTTTGAAGATCTCCCCAAGAAGAGCTGTGGTGGTCGTCTTCCCGTTGGTGCCGGTCACGGCGATTACCGGGACATCGACCTGCCTCCATGCCCATTCCATTTCGCCGACAATTTCTATCCCTTTCCTGCGGGCTTCCTCCAGGGGTTCCAGGTCGAACGGGACTCCGGGACTGACGATGATCTGTTCCACACCCAGGAAGTCATCCGGATGGTGGGAACCGAGTCTCAATCGACAGCCCCGCTCCTTCAACCCGGCCAGAGCGCCTGCAAAAGAGGCGGACGGCCTGAGATCGGTTGCGGTTACTTCGATCCCTCGATTCAAGAGCAGCTCGCAAACCGAACGGCCCGATATCCCCATTCCCACCACAAGCGCCTTTTCCGGCAATTTAGACGGCGTCCCGGATTTCATTCGTCAAGAATTCCTTCCACAATGCGTTCCATGGCCATTGCGCGGGAGCCTTTGACCAGTATCCATGAGTGTTCGATTTTCCGCTCCCGCAACCACGCAATCGCCTGCTCGTGGTTTTTGGCGTGCCGGCAACCGGAATGGTCCATTCCGGCCTCCCTGGCGCCCTCGACAATTTCCCTGGCGAGATCCCCGACCGTAATCAAGCTTGCCAAACCAAGGGAACCGATTTCCCTTCCCAGGTCCCGATGCAGGGTAGCGCTCTCTGTGCCCAACTCCTTCATTTCCCCCAGAACAGCCAGGACAATCCCGCCGTGACTGACCTTCAGCGCCGCCCGGACAGCCGCGAGAACAGATTCGGGATTTGCGTTGTAAGTATCGTCCAGGATCACCCTCCCATCGTCGAGTTGCCTGATCTGCATGCGCTGGCCCATGGGCCGGCAGGTTGACACGCCAAGCGCGATCGCTTCCGTGGATTCGCCCATGGCCCAGGCGGCCGCGGATGCGGCCAGAGCGTTCCGGACCTGGTGGTCCCCCGGAACCGGCAACGAGACAGGGACTACGGTGTCGGACCCCAGCCTTATCCGGAAATCGGTGGACTTCATTCCGAACTCGATTGCTCCGGAGACTCCGACGTCAGCCGCACGGTCGCGAACAGAGAAGGTGATCCTGCGGCACTTTAGCGACTCCGATCGCTTTGCCAGGCGCGGATCATCGAGGTTTACGACGGCAGTCCCATCGGCCGGCAACGCTTCCCAGAGTCTGCTCTTTTCCTCGAGTATCCGATCCAGAGAGCCGAGGCCTTCCAGATGAGCGGGATGGATGTTGGTGATGATTCCCACCGTGGGGTTGGATATTTCGCACAGACGGGCCATTTCTCCGGGGATATTTATCCCCATCTCCACAACCGCCGTCTCGTGGTGTGAATCAAGCGACAGGAGAGTGAGCGGAACACCTATCAGGTTATTGAAGTTGCCCTGGTTCTTCAGGACGCTGTGCTTCTGTGCCAGGATCGACGCAAGGATTTCCTTGGTGCTCGTCTTCCCGTTGCTGCCTGTAACACCGGCGACAGGGATCGAGTATTGGTTTCTGTGATGCCTCGCTATTTCACCCAGGGCAAAGAGTGTATCGGAGACCCCGATTACGGCAATGCCGGCGGCCTGCAGGACCGGAATTTTTCGACTGGAAGAAATGATGAAGGCGTGCGCTCCCTTTTCAAGAGCGGCAGGAATGAAGTCATGACCGTCGAAGCGCTCACCCGATAACGCCAGGAAGCAGTCCCCCGGCTGCAGATTGCGCGTATCGGTTGAGATCCTGCCGACCCGCAGTTCCCGGCTGCCGTTTATCAGACGGCCCTGTGTGGCTTCAACAAGCCTCTCGACGGTCCATTGCATTATCTTGCCTTTCCGATGCTTCATTCATGCGCTTAAAATATTCCTGTACCACCAGACGATCATCAAATGGAAACACCTCGCTCCCGATGATCTGATAGGTTTCGTGACCCTTGCCCCCCACGAACACCGTGTCCCCGGAACGCGCCCACCTTAGGGCCAGTTCGATCGCCTTCCGCCTGTTGCCCTCAACCGTGTAGCCCCTTTCGTCTTCTCCGGGGCGGGGGCCGCGAATGCGGCTGAGCCCGGCTTCCAAAACGCCGGGTTCGATATCTTCGATGATCCTGTCCGGGATTTCGCTTCTTGGATTATCGCTCGTGAGAACCACGAGGTCTCCCAGTTGTCCCGCGACTTTTCCCATGAGCGGGCGCTTCCCTCGATCCCGGTCTCCGCCGCAGCCGAACACGACCAGGAGGCGCCCCTTTGTCATCTCCTTCAAGCAGGCCAGGCTTTTCTCCATCGCATCCGGAGTGTGTGCGTAATCCACCACAACCGCGTATCCCCGTCCATCCGGCACGGCAACCCGCTGGAGGCGCCCGTCAACGAAGGTGACCGCCTCGATCCCATCCACAATGGACTGTCCGGGGACCCCGAGGGCGGCCCCCGTGGCTGCCGCGGTCAGGACGTTATAGAGGTTCAATCGCCCGATGAGAGGGGTCCTGATCCTCAACTCTCCCGACGGCGAAGCAATTATCGTGTCGATTCCGGATGCCGTCAGTTCAGCACTCAGGACCCGGACCCGCCCGTTTCCCCGTTCCATGGAGTAGCTCCAGACCTCCCTCTGAGAATTCCCGATGAGGCGTTTCCCGTAAGGATCGTCTTCATTGATCACGGCAACGGGGCTTTTCCCATCGGAATTCATGTAACCGGTGAAGAGGGTCGCTTTGGCCGCGAAGTAGTCTTCCATGGTGGAATGGAAATCCAGATGATCCTGGGAGAGGTTAGTGAAGACGGCCGCATGGAAATTGCACTGATCGACCCTTCCAAGGGCCAGGGCATGAGAGGAAACCTCCATGACCACATGCGTCACCCCGTCCCGGCACATCTCATGGAGGAGCCTCTGGAGGTCGAGGGATTGCGGTGTCGTCATGCCGGCCGTCTTCATTTTGCCCGCCCACCTGTAGGCGAGCGTCCCCAGTACTCCCACTGAAAAACCGCATTTTTTCAGGATGCTTTCAATGAGCAACGTAGTGGTGGTCTTGCCGTTGGTGCCGGTCACTCCGATCATTGTCATCGCTCTTGAAGGATGGTCGAAGAAGTCGGCGGCAATGCAGGCCATGGCCTTGCGGCTGTCGGACACTCGAATGAAGGTCACGCCCGGGCACTTTTCCTGCGCGGTCTCCGAAACGACGGCCCTTGCACCCCGGGCGACGGCATCTGCGACGAACCGAGCCCCGTCCACATGAGCGCCCGGAAGCGCCACAAAGAGACCGCCGGGGGGAATCTGCCTGCTGTCATATGAAATATCCGCCACTGCGACCCGGTCATCGCCGGAAATATCGAGTATCTGCAGATCACGGATAATTTGGTTGAGAGTCCTGGCCATGTCACACACCTGAAAACTTGAAATTCCGTCGAACTCAAAGGGCGCATTCCTACACTATCAGGATGCCTTTATCAACTCACTTCGACGCCCGGGAGCGTCTCGAGGCCGGCAGAAACATTCAAAGTCCGGTGCGGCGATATCATCGAATCAGACTGGATCGAAGGGATGATCAAGTTCGATTTCATATCCGAAATCCAAAACCTCATGGGATGCCCGAATAAAGATTCGTTCCCCGGTCTTCGGTTTTCAGTGAGTACCGGTCGAGGCTTGCCGCCCTGGCGACAACCGGCTTCGTTTGGATCTTGTCGCCATTAGCCGGTGCAATTCCCGCTTTGGACACTTTGTCCGGTTGTGCTTTCTTTACCTGAACCGTCGCAAGGGGCGGTTTCTTCACTTCGTCGGCCTTCCGGGTGGCTTTTGGAGCAGTGCCGCCGGTGGAACCGGCCATTCGCAGTCCCTTCGCCGGAGGCGCATTGTCCATCGCGGGCATTACCCCGAGGTATGGCAATACCTTGCCGGCAATCCCCTTGAATGCCGGGGCCGCGACAACGCCTCCGAAGATTGACCCCTGAGGCTCATGGACCACCACGGAGATGATCAAACGAGGATTTTCCGCAGGAACAAAACCCGTGAAAACCGCGGTGTACTTATGCGAGGCATACCGACCGGTGGCGGGGTCCATCATCTGGGCAGTCCCGGTTTTCCCCGCAACCTTATAGCCTTGCGGAACCGAACTTACGCCGGTCCCCCCTTCCTGAGTGACAAGTTGCATCATAGCACACATTCTGTCCGCGGTCTGCTTCTGAATCACCCGCCGGATCGGTCTTGACCGAAACCGGCTTACGGGTTGTCCCTGCGAATCGAGGACTTCCCGCACGATAACCGGCTCAGTATATTCTCCGCCGTTGGCGATTACGCCCACTGCGGTGTTGAGCTGAAGGGCCGTTACGCCGATGCTTTGCCCGAATCCCGTCGTGGCAAGATCGATCGGGCGCCATCGCTTGTGGGGGCGCACCAATCCTTTCACTTCACCGGGGAGGCTTATTCCCGAAAGCGACCCGAAACCAAAGGCGTGTATGTAGCGGGAATAGCGTTCGTTCCCCATTTGGAGAGCCAGCTTGGACGCACCGATGTTGCTGGAGTACTTCACCACCTCGGGGATATACAGCCAGCCGTAGGGGTGTGTGTCGTTGATCGTGTGGCCTGCAAGCTTGCAATGCCCGTTCTCGCAAAAGATCCTGTCCTTTTCCCTGACGACTCCTTCCTCGAGAGCGGCACTCACCAGAAAGACCTTGAAGGTGGAACCGGGCTCGAAGGAATCCGTGATGGCCCTGTTGCGCCAGGAATCCGGGTTCTTCTTGTCGGTGAGATTCGGATCGAAGTAGGGCCAGTTGGCCATCGCCAGTATTTCCGAGGTCTGCGCGTCTGCAACTACCACTTCCCCCGCCTTTGCGTGGTACTTCGCAACGACGCTTTCCAGTTCGGTTTCGCTGATATACTGGATGAAAGCGTCCAGGCTAAGCCGCACTCCATAACTCTCTCCGGGCTCTGGGGGCATGGATGACCCCAGCCACAGGCATCGCCTGACTCCATCTCTCATTTGGCCGACGGCGGTCGAATTTTCCCGCAGGATCTGATCGAAGGACTTTTCAATCCCCTCCAGTCCCGTGCCGTCCAACCCCACGAACCCCAGCACCTGTCCGGCCACCTGGCGGTAAGGGTAGAACCTTTTGTATTCTTTCGCGAGGTTCAGTCCACGCCGGTTGAGACTTTCGACGGCCGCCGCCTGTTGATCGGTCAACAGGCGTTTCAGCCATATGAAGTGACGGCTGCGATTCAACTTTTTTTCCAGGATTGGTTCCGGTTCCCCAAGGATCTGGGAAAGCTGCGCCGCAAGTTTCTTCGAATCCTCCATCTGCCCATCTGCGTACAGCGATCGCTGAGGCACGGAATACGACAGAAGCCGCCCCTTGCAGTCATAAATGGAACCACGGTAGGCGGGCACCTGGAGGACGGTCTGGAACTGTGCTCTCGCCCTTTCGGTCCATATGGAATGCTCCACCACCTGGAGACGGAAGGCCTTGAACAATACGAGGCAGAGTCCCCCTATGATCAGGAAGTTGAGGAGCACGCAGCAAGACCAATAGCGGGCGCTCAGGAATTTTCGAGAATCTCGCCTTTCCACCATCAGCCCCTTTTACTTTGTGATTCATTCAAGGCATGAGTATTTTCTGGTCCGGTTTGGGTGGAACCAGCCCGAACTGCTTTCTGCCCATCTCTTCGAGCAGGAACGGATCCTGGAATCTGGACCACTCCAATCGCAATTTGCGCTGAGTCGTGACCAACTGTTCATGCTCCTCATAAAACTTCGCAACCCGGTAGCCGTTCTGAACCTGTTCGATGTAAATCCACACATAGAAAATCGCAAAAATTACAGAGACCGCCAGGAGAACGCTTACGGCAGACAGCCAGACCCTCGCGGCTATTCCTGAAGACCTGGTGTCGCCGGTATCGAATTCATCGCCGCGAAGTGACTTCATGGTCCACCTGCAGTCTTTCGACGGCACGCACCCGGGCACTGCGCGCCCTGGGATTTCCCGCGATTTCGATTTCGCTCGGCCGCAGAGGCTTCCGGGTAAGCAGCCTCGCCAGCGGCCTTCCCTCACACTGACAGCGCGGGGCGCTGTCAGGACACCTGCACGATTTGCCCCATTCCCTGAATTTCTCCTTGACAATCCTGTCTTCAAGGGAATGAAAGGCGACGACACACATTCGCCCGCCTGCCTTGAGAAGCTCAAAGGCACGCGGCATGAAATCCCGCAAGGTTTCCAGTTCTTCGTTTACCGCCAGGCGCAGCGCCTGGAAGGTCCGCGTGGCCGGGTGGATTCTTCTGCTGTCCCTCGTCTTCGGTACCGCCTCCGCTACAACTGCCGCCAATTCGCCCGTACGCCGGAAGGGATGCTGCGCCCTTCTCCCGACAATGGCGCGTGCGATGCGCCTCGACCATTTCTCCTCGCCAAGGCGGAAAATCAAATCCGCCAGGTCTTTCTCGGGAAGCGAGTTCACCAGGTCCGCAGCGGTTTGAGGCTTGCCCTGGTCCATGCGCATGTCCAGAGGACCATCCTGAGCGAAGCTGAACCCTCGAGTGGGTTCGTCCAGTTGAAAACTCGAAACCCCGAGGTCGACGACAATCCCATCCACCTGCCTTATTCCGTGCCGGGCCGCAACAGAAGCGAGTTCGGCGAAACTTGTCCTTTCCAGAACCACCCTGTCGCCGTAGGGCCTTAGCCTTTCCCGCGTCCTGGCAACCGCCGCCTCATCCCAATCGACTCCCAGAAGCCTTCCGTCCGGGGCACTCGCCTGGAGGATCGCCTCCGCATACCCGCCTCCCCCGACCGTCCCGTCGATATAGATTCCTCCGGCATGACAGGCGAGCAGTTCCACAACGGTCTCCACCATGACTGGTTCGTGTTGGATGAGCGGCGGGCTTTCCATGTTTCTAAAGCCCGGCGCCGGCTATGTGTTCCATGATCTTCAGATAGCTGTCTTTGTCCAGATCGAGGTGGATGTCCCAGGTTGCCCTGTCCCAAATCTCGAAGCTTGTCAGCACCCCGGCAAGGAGTATTTCCTGTTCGAGGTGCGCCTTCGCTCTGAGGAAAGGCGGGATCAGTATCCTGCCCTGGTTGTCGAACTCACATTCCTCAGCCCTCGAAATGAAGTAACGCATGAAGGCGCGCTGCTGCGGATCAACCTGAGAGAAATCCTGAACTTTGCTTTCGATCTTGTCCCAGACTTCAGGGGGGTAAGCGACGAGACATTCCCCCATCAGCGTGATGATCAGACCGTCAGTGTAATGGTTGAGCAGGATGTCGCGGAATTTTGTGGGAATCCGCAATCGCCCTTTGGCGTCCAGGCGGTGGACCGATTGTCCCCTGAAATAAGGTTTACCTAAAATGCCCACTTTTCACCTCACACTCCCACATCTTCCCACATTGGACTTATTTATAAACGCAAAATATGCTTTGTCAAACTCAAATTGACCACAACCGCAATATTTTTCAAAAAATTTCACTCTTTTAACCTAAGCCGTGAGCAAAGTGCCCGAGCGGGTTTATCGGTCGTAATGCGGCGGTGATGTCTCCCAGGCGCGAGGGCTCGGCGGGAAATTGCAGAAATGGATAAATAGAACGATTTCCATATGTTACAACAAGGGCAAGGACGGCCCTCTCCGACGCGCCACGACCGGCGGCTCATTTCGGTTGGAGAACGTCCGCAAACGATGGGGAAACATCCTGATTCCGGGCGATGGAAACCGGAAACGGCGGGTTTTCCGCTCTTCTGCGGGGAAAATTATTACGGATCGGGGGGATTTATCGTGCGGGGTTAAACCGCTGATTTTCCGTTGCGGCAGAATGAGAATTTATGCTAGAGAAGAGGGTGAGTGCTGGGATGCCTTCCGGGGTATTCCACGGGACTCGAAAGCCTCTGCTACAACCCTTTTGGCCTTCCCTCCGAAAAGCAGAGGCTTTTTCGTTGCGAAAGGATGTCCCATGCAGCCGGACGATGAAATCATTCTCAGAATGGCAAAGGAAATCATTGTCAAGTTCATCGAGTTGGGCAGGGTTTCCCCTGATAACTTCGACGAAAATTTCCGGGGCGTTTATTGGACGCTGAAGGACACTCTCGTGAGCGCCAGGTGGTCCGATGTGACCGTTCGGGCTCCAGCCGTGGAGCCGCCTGAGGAGGACTCCGGGGAATTATGAACTCCCGCTCCGGACCCCGCAGCGGCCTGCACTTCCTCTTCCCGAAGGGAGAACCTCCGGCATACGGCCAGGGAAAAGGGTCCGGAGCGGGCAGAGCTGTCAGGCGGCCTTGCTCTTCGCCAGATAATCAAAGATATCTTTCACCGTGCGGATATTTTCGGCATCATCGTCGGGAATTTCCACATCGAATGCCTCTTCGAGCGCCATCACCAATTCAACGACATCCAGTGAATCGGCACCCAGGTCATCGACCACATTTGCCTCCGCCGTGATGATCTCCTTGTCGACGCCAAGCTGGTTGGCGATAATGTCAATGATCTTGCTCTGTGTTGCGCTCACTTCCATTTTGTTCTCCTTCTGTTGACTTTGGCGTTCCTATCGCTTGACAAAACCGTAAAAGAGGACTTCCAGGACTCCGGGTAGTTCTTCCACCAGTGAATACGAGCAGTCACGGGCGAGCCATTTCTGGATGACACCGTGGACAAAGCCCATGACTCCATAAAAGACCGTCTGAAAATCAACTTCCTTGAGTACACCCTGCTGACTGCCCTCATAGATCTTCTTCTTCAACGTGTGGATGCGTCGCATGACCTTTTTGAAATAAAGGTCCTGGACAAGCTCGCTGAAATCGAGCCGTTCCTGAACGATGAGCCGGTAGAGGTGCTGATTGCTGTCAAAGAACTCGAAATACACCCTCAGGTACTTGGAGATCATCGTGAGCACATCGTCCTGGCCATCCAGAACAGCCGTCGCACTCCTCTCGAGTTCTTCCAGGCGCAACCTCACCAATTCGTTGAACAGGGTCTCTTTATTGGCGAAATAGCGATACAGGGTCCCTTTGCCGACGACGGCCCGCTCCGCGATCTCATCCACGGTAGCCAGGTGGAATCCCTTCTCCGAAAAGACTTCGAGGGCAGCATCAAGAATTCTATCTTTTGTGGACTGCTTGTGGATCGCTTTCGGAACACCATCCTTTTCCGTCTCACTGACAACCCTCTCCATCAGGGTTGCATAAAACAGGTCCGGGCTGACGTGTCTCTTCTGAGCGACCCTGGAAAAGGCAATCATGAGGCGTGACAACGGGAATCGGGCAGCCAGCGTTCCCTGCTGCAACAGTTCTCTTACGGAGAAGAAACACTCGACGAGATCATTCAGGATCTCCCCGGGAGCCTGCCCCTCGGGGATACGCTCCTCCAGCAGGACTTCCAGGCCGTTGGGTTCCCCCTTGTCCTGGATGAACCTGCGAAGCAGGGTCTGCGCCGATTGTCGTCCGGATTCCTTCATCAGACTGTTCTCACCCTTTTCCTTTCAGACGGACTGGTCAGTCATTAATCATAGCAAACGGACAAAGTCAAGAAAGATGTCTCGGCAAATTCAAAGATTGAGCCGATTTTCGGTGGGGCGGAAAAGGTCTATATCTCCGCATCATAGACGGGAAATGCCGACTCCTTCAACTGCGCGAATGCCCGCCTTATCACTTTTTCCGTGCCGGTCGTCATGTTGAAACGACTCAGATCGTTAAGTGAGGCAAAAACACAGTCCATGACATCGCTCGCGGGGGCAGGTTCTTCGTCGCCGCTTTCACAGATAAAATCAAGAAGGATGTAGTGGTATTCGATTTTTCCGGCGCTATCGGGCATAACCCTGTCCAGGGCGGCGACCAGGTTTTTCACCCTCACGTCAAGGTTCACTTCTTCCGCTACTTCCCTGCGGACGGCAGTCTCAAGACTTTCGCCCAGTTCCACGAGGCCTCCCGGTATGGACCATTTCCCATAAGCGGGTTCCTTTCCCCTCTGGACCAGCAGGACCTTATCTTCTCGAAAAATGATCGCTCCAACTCCGACAAGAGGGTACTCAGGATATCTTCTGTTCATAAGCGCCTCCCAAAATATCCATCCCGAACGGTCAACGCACGGCAACAGCAGCCGCCATTCCCGTTCGGCGGCAAGGTGGGTGTGCGGTACGCTTCCGCCCCCGTTCAATTCCCCGGGCATGGTCTCATCGGCCCCTGCGGCCTTCGACAAACCCTTCCATAAGTACATTCTTCACGGTGCCCGCATTCCAATGCAAATACTCAAATAGTCGCTCGAATGTCAATGGATCGCTGCTCCTCCGGTGCGGTTTTCGCCGGTCGGATCACCGGAGATTTCCCTCAGGCCGGGAATCGCCGAATCAGTTTTCCACTCCCCGGCTTTCAGGCAGAACACTTCGAAGAAAAACCCTGAGGGAACCCGCTCAAGCTCCCGATACTGCCGATTGGCAGACAAAAGCTCTTGACGAACCTCTGAGGCATGCTATTCTTTGCCAGTGGCAGGCGCAGAACAATCCTGCCCCCAACCTCATCCGACAACAGCGAGATTTTCTTGGAACACCGAATCACATGACTGCGATTTTCGGGCATTTGTGGTGTTTCGGACAAGCGGGAAACGGGACCAGTGACTATTTGCAAGTATCACCTGCCGGCTTTCTTCCTCTCTTGGCTTACCGGGCACATGGAAAAACGCGCAAATGATGCTGTTCGGGATTACGCTCCGGCGGCCCGGTTGGACTCTCCGGAAGCCTGCCGCCCGGCAACATCCCCTCAATCGCTGCAACGATAATTCCTGTTGTGTCATCGGAGGCTAGCGTATGAGTTCTTTGTCCAGGAGGCTCCTGGTTTTATTGTTTTTGGCATTGGTCAATTTCTTCGCCATGTCGGATCTCCCGGCCCAGGAGGGGACCACCGGGCCCGCTCAAAACACTCCGCAACCCTCCGAACAGCCTGCTCTGAAGCTGGCCCTGAGTCAGGCCGTAATGTGCGAAAAGGTTGAGAACCTGACTCCAGGCAAACCGGCCATCACATTTTCCGTTTCCTCCGGCCAGGTTTGCTGTTTTACTTCCTTTGACCCGGTTCCTCAACCCACAATGGTATATCACCGCTGGTATCGCCGGGACGAACTCAGCACGCAGACCAGGTTGAGGGTCTATCCGCCGAAATGGGCGACATACAGCGTGATTCAGCTTCGAGAAACAGACAAAGGTCCGTGGCGGGTGGAAATCGTCGACCAGAATGGCCGTGTCTTCGACACCCTGCGTTTCAGCATAACCGACTAATCAGCGTGATTGAATCATTATGGCGCAATTCCTGGCTTTTCTTTCAACCATCCGATGGCAGGACCTCGTTGATATAATCATCAACAGCTACATCCTGCTCCGGTTGTACATCCTCTTCCAGGGGACCAATGCGCTCCGGGTCCTGGTCGGCATCGCGTCCCTGTGGATCCTTCAGGAAGTCGCCGCGTCCATCGGGCTGATCCTTACAAGCTGGGTGATTCGCGGCGTAACAACTGCGGCCGCCATTATCATCATCGTGGTGTTTCGAAACGAGATCCGGTCTGCGCTGCAGGTGCGAAACGTCAAGACCTTCCTCTGGGGGGTCCCCAACCGGGAACAGGCCACACCGGTGGAGATCATTGCCGACAGCGTCTACCAGATGGGGAAGAAGCGCATCGGAGCGTTGATCGTATTCCCCGGCAAAGAAGACCTGTCCGAGGTCATTCACGGGGGAATCACCTGGAGCGGGACCGTCACTCAAGAGATGCTGCTCAGCATTTTTTGGCCGAACAATCCCGTCCATGACGGCGCCGCAATCATTCGCGGCAAGCAAGTGGTGGAGGTTGGAGTCCTTCTGCCCCTTTCCCAGCGGCAGGATCTGCCCACCTATTATGGGACGAGGCACCGGGCCGCGGCGGGTCTCGCGGAGCGGAGCGATGCGCTGGTCGTGGTTGTTTCCGAAGAGAGGGGGCGGGTGACTGTTGCCAAGGACAACTGGATCGAGCCCGTCAATCAGCCCGAAGAGTTGATTGGGCTTCTGAAAAAGCACCTCAACATCATGGACGGGGTCCCCGAACTTCAGCGGAAGCGGGAGAGGCAGAAGCTGGCCGTTGCAGCCGGCCTGTCCCTTCTTATCATGACCGGCGTCTGGTTCGGTTTCACCCGCAGCCAGGACACGATCATCGCACTGAACGTCCCCATCGAATATGTCAATCGCCCATTGAACTTCGAAATCCTTGATACCTCGGTGGATGAAACCCGCTTGCAGCTTTTCGGCTCCAGCGCCCTGATCAAGTCCCTGAGGGCCGGTCAGGTGCAGGTGCGCGTTGACCTCAGCAAAGCGACGGAAGGCCGGAACGTATTTCCGGTAACCCAGGACAACATCATCCTGCCGCCGGGGGTCTTCCTGAACAAGGTCCAACCCACGACAATCGATGTAACGCTGGACGTCCCGATCACGAAGGAACTGCCCGTTCAGGTGGACTGGGCCGGCCGGCTGCCGGAAAATCTCATGCTCGTCAAAGCTTCGGTGACTCCGGACGAAGTAAAGGTGATCGGGGGGAGCAAGATCCTCGAAAAAGCCTCAACCATCTACACCGCTCCGGTGCGCCTCGACACTTTGACGAAATCGGGCACGGTAACTACTTCCCTCGTTCTGAGCCCGCCATCTCTGAAGCTCACCTCCACTTCAAACGACCGCGTTACGATCAACTTCGTTCTGGAGGAGAAGGGGCGCGGCGACAAGAGATAGAAACGCCCGCTGCGTTTGATGCGAACAGGGGTCAGGCCCGGCCGGAACGCCGTCACATCCCGCCACGAGACGTACTGCTTGCAGGAGTCGGGATTTTTCAGACTTTTTCCAGAGTATTTCCGTTCCTCAGGGAAAGGATAATCCTGTTGGCCCGCTCTTCCACTTCCGGGATCATCTCGGCCAGGGCTCTGAGCGAGGTCAATATCTTTCGGGTTTGCTGCTTATGGGGAATGTTTAAGGCGGGATGTTCGAGGAATTTCAGAATCTCATCGAGAATCGGGAGCTTGTCCGCGGAAAAATCGACATAGGCCAGCCTGGGCCACACCACTTTCAAGTCATCCGGCAAGTTGGTGAGCTTGAGAGCCAATTCGGAGTCCATACCGAGCCAGATGGCTTTTTGCAGCCTCTCCAGGAGGCTTTGGACTTCGCCGCGGTTCTCTTCCCAGGCATCGCTTTCCGTGAAGAGTTTCATCCACTTGGGGCGGATCTTGTTCTCAAGCCATTTTTCGCTCGTCTGCGGCATCAGTGACAGACCGGCAAGTTCTTCCTGTTCCACAAGAAGGGCATTCCCGGTGCGCGCGGTCCTGGTGCAGCCGTTGATGAAAGGCAATCCGGACCTGACCATCTCGTTCAGACGGGCAAGAATGGATTTCTTGCTCTCGAGGGTCGGATAAGCCCTCTCCAGCTCGGCTTCCCACTGTTCCCTCAAGTAACTGATTTCAGCGTTGATCGCCGAAAAAATGAAACCCAGCTTGATCAGCGTATTTCTCAATTCATGGGCGAGTACGTTACAGCTCTGGAGGCGTTGGCGGGCCAGCTCTTTCTGTGCCTCCGACAGCGTTTCGCGCACATGGAGCGAAAGCAGTTCGGTGCCCAGAGTCTGGGAAAGTTTCTTGATGATCTTCGTTGACCGGTCGCCGCGCGTTATCCGGTTCGCCTTGAAATGGATCTTGATGACCGCGACCACAACGTATTCGCAGTCCTTCCAGATAGGCTCCCCTTTATAGTCAAGCGGATATTCCAAACCCTGGAGCTGGTCTCCATACAGGTAAGGCTTCTTGACCAGGACGGGCTCCATGTGGTGGGAGTCTTCCACCTCATCGCTCAACTGCTTTCTAACGCTGCGGTGGTCATGGTAGGGATCGTCCGCAGTCCAGCTCTTGCCCCTTTCGACGCACCAAGCCATTGCCTCTTTGACGTGTCCGGGGCGGTCCCTGTAATGTTCCCAACTCTTACCGGGGAAATTGTAATCGGAGACTTCGGGCAATCCCCACTGAAGCTCGTCGGAGCCTTCGACGCGTATTCCGGAGGTTACGCGGACCGCCTGAAGCCTGGGCATGGGGCCGATGCGGTAAATTGTCCCCTTCGTGGCATCATTCAGGCAAAATAATATGGTTTCAATCATATCCTTGCACGTCCGCTCAAGGATATCATTGTCGATGATCATCTTCTCAGCCCCTCAAGCCTAATTTACCCTTTTCCCCTCTCAAGAACTTTATCGCGAAAAGTATACAGGGTCAACATGCATTTGAGACGGCATCCCTCGCTTCAAACCACCTCAGCCCCTGCCGTAAAGCCGGGTCATTTGCAGAATGGAATCAGCCAGTTTCGCCGTCAACAGGCCCGAGGAAACCCGCCACGACCAGTTCCCGAAAGTCACGGAAGGAGTGTTCATCCGCGCTTCCTCCCCCAGCCCCAGGAGATCCTGCAGAGGGATGATCGCGATGTCCCCCACGGACATCATGGCCAGCCGTGTGAGATCCTGATGGATTCGGTCTTTCTTCAGATCAACGCCGATGTACTTCGACAGGTTCTTCTTTTCCTCTTCGGACGCTTCGTTTTCGAACCAGCCTTTCGTCGTGTTGTTATCGTGAGTGCCCGTATATACGGCACAGTTCCTGGTATGATTGTGTGGAGCATAAGGATTGCCGCCCGGCTTCCCGCCGAAGGCGAACTGGAGCACCTTCATGCCCGGGAAGCCAAAATACGTCATGATCTCGCGCACATCCGACGTGATGATTCCCAGGTCTTCGGCAATGAGCGGGAGATGCGGGAAGCGTCTGAGCAGGGTGTCGAAGAATTCTTTGGCGGGCGCGTCGACCCATTCTCCGTTTATGGCCGTCTTCTCCTCCGCCGGAACCTGCCAGAAGGCCACAAACCCTCTGAAATGGTCGAGCCTCGCCATATCGAAGAGTTTCAGGTTGTGCTCCATCCGTTTTACCCACCAGGAGAAACCCGTTTCCCTGAGGGCGTCCCAACGGTAGACGGGATTTCCCCAAAGCTGGCCGGTCTCGCTGAAGTAGTCCGGAGGAACCCCCGCCACAAACCGCGGCTTCTTCCCGTCATCCAGTTCGAATATCCGGGGATTGGCCCATACGTCGGCGCTGTCCCAACTGACGTAGATGGGAACATCTCCCAGGATGTGGATGTTCCTGTTCAGGCAATAGTCTTTGAGGGCGCTCCATTGCCTGAAAAAAACGTACTGGGTAAATTTCTCGAGGAAGATCGTTCCTTCGAGTTGCTCCCTCGCGTCCTGCAGCGCATCCTCTGAGCGGTCCCGCAGTTCCGCCGGCCAATCGGCCCAGGCAACTCCTCCCTGGCGCTCCTTAATGCTGACGAACAGGGCGTAATCCTCCAGCCAATGCGCATTGGCAAAGCAGAAGGCGTCAAACCCGCAGTCCCGTTCCCGCCTGCTCCTGAATCTTTCGCAGGCAACCCGCAGAAGTGAAGATTTGAAGTCGGCGACAGCCTGGAAATTCACTCGATCCTCCGAAAATGAGGGTCTCTTTTCGACATCCGAGCGCGTAAGGAGGCCGCTTGAGACAAGGTCATCCGGGCTGATCAACAGGCTGTTTCCGGCAAAGGCCGAATATCCGCAGTAAGGCGAGTTCCCGCAGACCCCCGAAACCGGTCCGACGGGGAGGACCTGCCAGATGCTCTGACCGGATCTTTCCATAAAATCAATAAAGTCGTATGCTCCCTTTCCGAGGTCTCCCACTCCATAAGGAGACGGGAGCGACGTCAGATGAAGGAGGACCCCGCTTCTTCTTGAATTCATCCTCTCTCCTTGCCGAAAGCCGAAACCGGTCCGTGGTCCTGATGCGGCCCAACGGCCCTCGAAACAGACAAAACCATAGTGCCCGGGTTTTCACCTCACGGCGACCCCTAAAGCGGCGAGAGAACTCCCCGCAATTGCACCGGGACGCGACAATTCCGGTCCAGCCCGCGACGGCCGAGGGAAGGCCGGCATCACTCCTTATTCTTCGCTTTTCAGAAACACCACCCCAAGGGGAGGTAATACGAGGGGAACTGAGAAAGGCCTTCCGTGGCAGGGAATCGAAGCGGCCTCTGCAGCGCCCATATTTCCATGTCCGCTTCCGCCGTAAATCCGGGCATCGCTGTTCAGCATTTCCTTCCAGATACCGCCTCTTGGCACCCCCACCCTGTAATTCAACCGGGGGACCGGAGTAAAGTTCGCCGCGACCAGGATCACATCGCCTGTCTTCTTCCCTTTGCGCAGAAAACTGATGACGCTTGAATCGGCGTCGCGAAAGTCGACCCATTCAAATCCATCGTAGCTGAAATCGATTTCGTGCATCGCGGGTTCACTTCGATAGAAGTCATTGAGATTTCGCACCCACTTTTGCACGCCCCGGTGAGGCGCATATTCAAGCAGGTTCCAGTCGAGGCTCTTCTCGTGGTACCATTCGTCCCACTGCCCGAATTCTCCTCCCATGAACAGGAGCTTCTTGCCGGGGTGGCCGAACATATAGCCGAAAAGAAGCTTCAGGTTCGCGAACTTCTGCCAGTCGTCCCCGGGCATTTTCCGGATGAGTGACCCCTTGCCGTAGACCACTTCATCGTGAGACAGGGGAAGGATGAAGTTCTCGAAGAAGGCATACCAGATGCTGAAAGTGAGCTGATTCTGGTGGTATTTCCTGTGGATCGTCTCCTTGGAGAAGTAGTCGAGCGTATCGTGCATCCAGCCCATGTTCCATTTCAGTCCGAAACCCAGTCCGCCCACATAGGCCGGCCTCGACACCATCGGCCAGGCGGTGGATTCTTCGGCTATCGTCTGGGTGCCGGGGAATTCCCGGTATATCATCTCATTGAAGCGCTTCAGGAAATGGATCGCTTCCAGATTCTCTCGTCCTCCGTGCACATTGGGAATCCATTCCCCCTCGTTTCTGGCGTAGTCGAGGTAAAGCATCGAGGCCACTGCGTCCACCCTCAGGCCGTCCGCGTGATACCTGTCCATCCAGAACACGGCGCTGCTGATGAGAAATGACCTGACCTCATACCGGCCGTGATTGAAAATGTAACTCTTCCATTCCGGATGGTATCCCTTTTGAGGGTCGGCATGCTCGAAGAGATGCGTGCCGTCGAAATACGCCAGTCCGTGCTCGTCGGTCGGGAAATGAGACGGCACCCAGTCCATGATGACTCCGATTCCCGCCTGATGAAGCCGTTCGATGAGATACATGAGATCCTGGGGCGTGCCGTAGCGCGAAGTCGGAGCGAAATAGCCGACCGTCTGATACCCCCATGAGCCGTAGAACGGGTGTTCCATGACGGGCATGAATTCCACATGGGTGAAACCCGTTTCCCGAAGGTAGTCCGGCAGACGATCCGCCATTTCCCGATAGGAGAGGGACCTGTCTCCATCCTCGGGAACGCGCATCCAGGAACCGAGGTGCATCTCGTAAACCGAAATGGGGGCATCCAACGCATTGGATCGTTCCCTGCCGGCCATCCACTCGTCATCGTTCCAGGTGTGCCGGATGTCCCATACGATGGATGCGGTGCGGGGCGGCGTCTCCCAGTGGGTGGCGAAGGGGTCGCCCTTGTCCGCCCTGTATCCGTGCTCTTTCGAGACAACGTGGTACTTGTAGGCATCCCCCGTCTTCACTCCCGGGATGAACCCTTCCCATATTCCCGAACTGTCCCTTCTCACGTTCAGGCGATGAGTCCCGCGATTCCACCCGTTGAAATCTCCGACTACGGAGACCTCCTGCGCATTGGGAGCCCACACCGCGAAAAGGGTCCCCTCGATATCGTCGACGGTCATGGGATGAGAGCCCATTTTCTCATAGAGCTTGAAGTGATTCCCCTCCCTGAAGAGGTAGACGTCATGGTCTGTGAGGAGACTGACATCGTATCTGACAACGCTTTCATTCATCCCTGTGTTTCCTTTCCCTGAAAAGCGTAAATTGAACGTCGGGTCTTGACGACCATACTAACCGTTTTGTACCTGAAAGCAACAGACGAGAACCGATCACCCAAATCACGGCGCCGCGGCGCGGATGAAAAGCCGTCGTATTTTCATCGTTCGGCAGGAACCGGGCCCCCTGCTCGATCCCATGCGCTCTTTCGGCGCGTACAGCCTCACCGTGGAGCTTTCAAAAAATGTCGATCCCGAAAGCAGTGTCGTATCCGGCTCCGGAGCAGAAGACGCTCATCCGGACCGGGTTGGTCCATCATGACATGATGTCTAATCGTTCGGAATTGCCCCGTCAAGGGTCGGGCACCCCATAAGCCGGACAGGTCCCGGGGAAAAGGGCGGGCTGTTGCCCAAACAGAATCCAGGTGGAAAATGAGCCCTTTGTCCAGAGACGTCACCCCGGCGGTATTGCCGGGGCCCAGTGTCGTTAATTGGAATTACCCAATAATTTCAAGGTGTCTGGATTCCGGCCTTTATATGAAAATACCAGACCCGCTTGGATCGTTTTGTCTGCATTCCCACGCAGGAGCGTGGGAACGAGGCAAAAATTTGATTTGAGCGATTTTCTCCCCCTTCCCTGTACGACCCCTCCCCTCGCCCCTCCCGCCAGGGGAGGGGAATTGCCGTTTAGCTCCTCCCCCCTGACGGGGAAGGCGGGGTGGGGGTGTGATTCGCTGAAGACATGCCGGCCTCGGCGACATCTCCTGTGGAATTATCCAAATTAGCATGATGTCTAAGCGTTCGGAATTGCCCCGTCAAGGGTCCGGCATCCCACGGGCCGGGCAGGTCCCGGGAAAAGAGCGGACCCCTCTGAATTGGCCCGGCCAACGTCGTTTGAAATACGGCACACCATGTTCCTCCGGTGAGTTTCGACCAAACCGCGAGTTGACACGAGCCGAAATATCTGCATTAGTTGGCGCGTTCCTCTTCTTGTATCTACATGAATGTGCACTTTCCATCCCTTTTCTGCAAGCCGGTCGGCAGGGCGGGTACGATATCATGAAAATCAATGGGAAGATCCTATCCTGGGCGAGTTACGATTGGGCGGACCACGCTTTCGCCACCGTGGTCATGGCCGGTTTTTTCCCGGTCTTCTTCAAGCAATTCTGGAGTGCCGGGGCGGATACGGCGGTGAGCACTTTCCACCTCGGCGCGGCCAATTCCCTGGCCAGTGTCGTAGTGGCCTCTTTGACCCCGGTGCTCGGGGCGATTGCGGACAGGGGAAGTTCCCGGAAGGGCTTCCTCATGTTTTTCACCGCACTGGGAGTCGCCATGACGAGCTGCCTCTTCCTGGTGGGAAAAGGCAATTGGCAGGCGGCTGCGGGGATTTATGTGCTCGCCCTCATCGGATATTTCTGCAGTATCATGTTCTACGATTCCCTGATCGTCGTTGTGGCCGACGACAAGGAAGTGGACCTCGTGTCCGCTTTCGGATTTGCCGCGGGCTATCTTGGCGGCGGGACCATCTTCGCACTCAACGTGGCAATGACCCTCTGGCCGCATGCATTCGGGCTGGCCGGCGCGGGCGATGCGATACGCCTGTCCTTTGTCATGGCTGCCATATGGTGGACTTTGTTTTCGATTCCGCTCTTTCTTTTCGTCAGGGAACCCAAGCGTTCCAACCGGCCCCCGGCGGCGGTGGTGGTCCGGGAAGGATTCCAGCAACTGGCCGCCACTTTCCGGAAAATTCGAAGCTTCCGGGTCGTGTTCGTCTTCCTGATCGGCTACTGGCTCTATATCGACGCGGTTTCAACCATCATCCGGATGGCCGTGGATTACGGGCTGTCTCTTGGCTTCTCCTCGAAGAGTCTCATCGTAGCACTTCTCCTTACCCAGTTCGTCGCTTTCCCCTTTGCGATCCTTTTCGGCAAAATCGGTGAATGGATCGGGGCGAAAAACGGGATATTCATCGGCCTCGGGGTTTACATTTTCATCACGGTCTGGGGCTTTTTCATGCAGCGCGAGACCGAATTCTACATTCTGGCCATGCTGATCGGCACGGTTCAGGGGGGAGTGCAGTCGCTCAGCCGTTCACTCTACACGAAGATCATCCCCAAGACACAGGCGGGGGAATTTTTTGGATTCTACAATATGCTGGGGAAATTCGCGGCGGTTATCGGCCCGGTGCTTATGGGATGGGTCGGACTGGTCACGGGAAGTCCCAGAAGTGCGATCCTCTCCATAACCGGCCTTTTCCTCGCGGGAGGACTTGTCCTTTATTTTGTGGATGAAGGCCGGGGACAGGCACTGGCGCTCCGGACGGAAGGGGCGGAAGCAACAGGCGGAAGCCCCCCGGCAGGCGAGCGGCCTCCATCCGACTCCCATAAGGGTTGAATCCGGGGACTCAGGGGATCGTTAGGAATCATAGTTGTGGGAATGCAAAGCACACGGAGACAGCAGACCGGAAGGCTCGCCTTCACTGTTGTCTCAAAATCATTCCGCCTCGCGATCGCCCGGCATCGACCGGAAAAATCCTGTTAGAACGTGCCGATCGCCGCAATGCGCCTTATCTTGGTTCGTCTTCTGTGTTATAAGCACCACGAAATTGACAAAACTATTCTTCACAAGGCGACAAACGGCGGAAGATGGAATCAACGCTTCCCACAGCGGGCCGGGGAAGCGTGGGGGGATTGTTTGTCCATTTGCGGCATACGGGGGTCGGCATCAGGAAAACATGAAACTGAGTCACTATTTACAGGAAATCGCCACAGCGGGCAAGCTACTCACACGGGCGCTTCATCACAGAAATTACCGGTTGTTTTTCGCAGGTCAGAGTGTCTCTCTCATCGGCACATGGATACAACAGATCGCCATGAGCTGGCTCGTGTACCGCCTGACCGGATCGGCTTTCCTGTTGGGCCTGATTGGTTTTACGAGCCAGATCCCCCTGTTTTTGCTTGCGCCCCTCACGGGAGTGCTTGCAGACCGATGGAACAGGCAGCACGTCCTGATTTGGACCCAGGCCCTGTCGATGGTTCAGGCGGCCCTGATATACGCTCTCGTGGTGACCGGCACGGTCCAGGTTTCTCATCTCATCGTCCTCAGCATTTTTCTTGGCATCGTGAACGCTGCGGATGTTCCCGCACGCCAGGCATTCGTCCTGGAAATGCTCGATAAGAGGGAAGACCTCGGCAACGCCATTGCCTTGAATTCATCCATGTTCAACGGCGCCCGACTCGTCGGCCCCGCGATCGCGGGCCTCATGATCGCTTCCGTCGGTGAAGGGACCTGCTTTCTCATCAATGCAATAAGCTACGTCGGGGTCATCGCCGCTCTGGCGGCGATGAAAGTGAAGCCGAGAGAACGTGCGGCAAAGAACACCCGCCTGCTGCAGGGTCTTCGCGAAGGCTTCTCCTATGCATACGGTTTCCTTCCCATAAGGGCGATCCTGCTGCTGGTCGCACTGGTCAGCCTGACGGGTATGCCTTATATAGTGCTCATGCCCGTCCTGGCCAAAGACATCCTCCATGGGGGAGCCCATACCTTCGGGTTCCTCATGTCCGCATCCGGCGTCGGCGCATTGGCCAGCACCATTTACCTGGCATCCCGCAAGAGCGTCCTCGGGCTCGGAAGAATCATCCATCTGGCTTCCGGCCTCTTCGGAATCGCGGTGATGGCCCTTTCGTTCTCCCGCGCCGTGTGGGTGGCAGCACTCCTCACTTTCATGGCGGGGTTGGGTCTTATCGCTCAACTCGCATCGAGCAACACGATCGTTCAAACTCTCGTGGAAGAAGACAAGCGGGGCAGGATAATGAGCATCTATGCCATGTCGCTGATGGGTATGATGCCGTTCGGAAGTCTGCTTACCGGAGCGCTCGCAAGCAGGATCGGAGTGCCCTATACCCTGCTTGTGGGCGGGGCGATCTGCCTCCTCGGTTCAACCCTTTTCGGCAGAAAACTGCATCTGATACGAGAGGTCGCACGCCCGGTGTACGAGCAGATGGGCATCCTCCCGCATACCCCGCCTGAGATGGAAACTCCGACGAGGTACTAAAGGAGGGCTGGACAACGGAGAGCGAGACGGGCGTGGTCAGGCGGCGACGCCCCTTCGAACGATCTCACCCCGGGCACTTACAACGATTTCCTCGATTGGCAGCACCTTCCCCGCCGCAGCCATTCCCTTCTCTACTATCCTCGGCATGGCGGAGCAGCACGGCACTTCCATATCGACCACGGTGACCGAGCGAATGTTCGCGACCCGGAAGATCTCCTCGAATTTCCTCACGTATTCCTGCGCGTTGTCGAACTTCGGACAACCGAGCAGGACCACTTTCCCGGGCAGGAGTTCCCGGTGGAAGTTCGGGTACGCCACGGGGGCGCAATCGGAAACGATCAGGAGATCGGCATCCTTGAGAAACGGTGCCTGGGGCGGCACCAGCCTGATCTGAATCGGCCAGTGGCAGAGCCCTGAAGCGGGTGCCGCTCCGCGGGAGGGATTCTCATCCCCCGCCGCAACCGGTCTGAATGTTATGATCCGGCTCGATGGGCATCCGCAGGCCGGCGCTGCAGGTGATTCCCGCAGTGCACTCTCTTTCTCCGCGCGACGCCGT
Organism: uncultured Syntrophobacter sp.; assembly: GCA_963666995.1. GTDB lineage: Bacteria > Desulfobacterota > Syntrophobacteria > Syntrophobacterales > Syntrophobacteraceae > Syntrophobacter. Next base: position 530,174 of record OY762941.1, read on the forward strand.
TCGACGGCTTCGGGATCGAATTCCGGGGCTTCCCGCTCGATGACGCGGATCGCCCCCCTCGGGCATTCTCCGAGGCAAGCCCCCAGTCCGTCGCAAAGAGAATCGCCGATCAGCCGGGCTTTTCCGTCAACTATCTCCACGGCACCCTCGGCACATTTCAAGGCGCACCGTCCGCAGCCGTCGCACCGTTCCTCATCGATTTCAACAATCTTTCTTCTGGATTCCATGACTTTCTCCACCGATGCACTCGGCCCCGAATTTACAATAAGACGCACAGCCAAGATCCATCCTGGGGTTCAGCATGCGCAAACCGCAGTTCCCGCACCGGCGCGACGCTTCGTCCTTGAAGAACTCAATCGACCGGCCGCACCGCGCGCATTCCACTTCAAAGATGGCATCTTTATCCCAAAATTGTCTGTCCTGACCGGGGCAGTGCATTTTGTCTCCTCCGTTTCCTTTGGATTTCAAACCCCGCCCTCGGGGCGGACCGGTTCAGCCCGCCCCGAAGGATTTATCCCAGAATCGCCTTCAGATCCTCATCCGGAGTGGTGATCGGCTTTATGTCGAAGTTTTTCACGAGGACATCCAGCACGTTCGGGGTGACGAATGCGGGGAGGGACGGACCGAGCCTGATGTCCTTGATGCCGAGGTGCAGGAGGGTGAGGAGAATCGCCACGGCTTTTTGCTCGTACCAGGACAGCACCATGGACAGCGGCAGTTCGTTCACTCCCACGTTGAACGCGTTTGCGAGGGCGATCGCGACCTGGATTGCGGAATAGGCGTCGTTGCACTGCCCGACGTCCATCAGCCGCGGCAGACCGAGTATGGAGCCCAGGTCCTTGTCGAAGAACCGGAATTTCCCGCATGCCAGGGTCAGGACGATGCAGTCCTTCGGAACCTTTTCGACAAATTCCGTGTAATAGTTCCGGCCCGGTTTTGCCCCGTCGCATCCCGCGACCAGGAAGAAGTGGCGGATGTCTTTGTTCTTGACGGCTTCAATCACCTTGCCCGCGACACTCATAATGGTGTTCCTGCCAAATCCAACCATGACCGACTTGCCGTTCGATTCCTCGAGAAAGCCCGGGAGGCTGAGGGCCCGCTGGATCACCGGGGTGAAATTCTTGTCGGCAATATGCCGGACGCCGGGCCAGCCCACGAGGCCTGTGGTGAAAATGTTGGCGGAGTACGCGCCCTGAGGCCTCTGGATGCAGTTGGTGGTCATGAGGATCGCTCCCGGGAACTGGGAAAATTCTTTTTGCTGGTTCTGCCACGCGGTCCCGTAATGGCCATAGAAATGGGGGTATTTCTTGAGGCCGGGATACCCGTGGGTGGGGAGCATTTCGCCGTGAGTGTAAATGGTGATGCCCTTCCCTTCCGTCTGTTTGAGCAGCATGTCCAGGTCTTTCAGGTCGTGCCCGGAAATGAGGATCGCCTTTCCTTTCCTGTGGCCGAGCGGCACGCTGGTGGGAACCGGATGACCGTAGACGCCGGTATTGCCCGCGTCCAGCAGTTCCATGGCCTTGAGGTTCATCTCGCCGCACTTCAAGACCAGTTTCAGCCAGTCTCCCAGTTCGATGTCTTTTCTGAGCGTGGCGGCAAGCGCTTCGTAAACAAAAGCGTAGAGCGCGTCGTCGTGCTTTCCGAGGATGTGGGCGTGGTCGGCATAGGCGGCGATGCCCTTGATCCCGAAAAGGAGCGTGTGTTTCAGCGAAACGATATCCGGGTTGAGTTCGGGTTCGGAATGCAGCCCCACCTTGGCTGCCTGCCCGAGCATCCCGTCCAGGGTCTTCTCAGGCTGGAACGTGGCCGCGGGTTCCGTGAAGTCGACTTTCCCCCCTGCCGCCCTGACTTTATCCTTGAGGCGCTCCCTGACTTTCACCGCATTCGGGATGAGGCTCAGGAAACGCTCGGGGTCGAAGTTCACGTTCGTCAGCGTGGAAAAGAGGGCTTCGCAGGTGAAGGCATTGGCTTCCGGATCGTTCACTCCCACCCTTGCGCCTTCGATTGCGTAGAGCGCAAGACCCTTCAGGGCGAAAGCGAGGAGATCCTGGAGATCGGACACTTCGGCGACCTTGCCGCAAACGCCTATTTTCGTGCATCCTTCTCCCTTTGCCGTTTGTTCGCATTGATAACAAAACATGGTGCTTCTCCTTTGTGAGGTGTTGTCGGCGGGAACGCAGTCCCCGGCAGAACGGTTGCAGCCTGTTTTTCTCAAGCCTTGTGAGACCACTTTAGCAATCGATCGGGGAAAGAACCTTGATCCAGGTCAAGACCGGGAAGATTTTTTCATTTTTGTTTTGGGCGCCGTTCGCAACTGCTATAAGAAGAATCGTTCGATCCGGGGTCTCGATTTTCAGTATAATCATTGAGTTCGGATTTCTCTTTGAACTGAGTCCGGACGAGCGGACGGTTTTCACGTTTCGGATGGAGGTCCATTTGGAAAAGTTGGGACGGATCGGAGAAGTCCCTCTATTTGAGGGACTTCCCGTGGATCAGTTGAAAAAACTTGCGGATATCTCGATCGAGCAGAAGTTCGAGCGGGGCCGGACCCTGTTTCACGAAGGCAGCCAGGCCACGGGGTTCTATGTGATCGTTTCCGGGAAGATCAAAATCTTCAAGCTTTCCCTGGAAGGCAAGGAACAGATCCTGCACATATTCGGAAAGGGCGAATTCTTCGGTGAGGTGCCCGTGTTTGCGGGCGGGAATTATCCCGCTCATGCCGAAGCGCTGGAAGGCGGCCGGGTTTTGTTTTTTCCGAGGACCGCGTTTGTCGGCCTCGTGAGAGACGAGCCTTCGCTCGCCCTCAACATGCTCGCGATCCTCTGCCGGCGCCTGCGCCGGTTTACTCACCAGATCGAGGACCTGTCGCTCAAGGAGGTCCCGGGAAGACTGGCCGCCTATCTCCTGTACCTGGGGGAGCGTGACGCGACGTCGGACCGGCTTGAACTCGACACGACGAAAAGCCAGCTCGCAAGCCTTCTGGGAACTATCCCGGAGACGCTTTCGCGCATCCTTGCCAGGATGAGCCGGCAGGGATTCATCCGGGTCGAGGGCCGAAGGATCACGGTCCTCGACCGGGAAGCATTGGAAAACCTTGCGGCAGGTGAGAAACTGCCGGGTTGAATGGGTTGCGGACTTACTTCTTCATTTCCATGCCGATGCTGAAGGCGGTGGCGATTTCCTTGCCCAGCGAGTAGTAGGCTTTCCCGGCGCCGACGCCGAAGATCAGCGGGCGCACCTTCAGCGCATCCGGCGCTCCGTCGGTCAGGCAGTCCTCGGAAGCATGTATCTCTTCGATCTGTCCGATTACAAGGGCATGGCTGCCCAGGTTGAGAATGTGAACCACTTTGCATTCGAGGTTGACCGGGCATTGCTCGATCAGCGGGGCAAGCTTCAGCTTCCCGTAGAAGACATCGAATTTGCAGACGGCAGTCTTGTCTTCCCTGGTGCCTGTGACGATTCCGCAATAATCGGTTTCCTTCACCTGATCCGTGGAAGGGACGTTGACCGAAAAGATTCCGTTTTCCTTGATCCCCTTCAGCGTGTAACGATGATGCTGGAGAGATACGCTGAGCGTGGGAGGGCTGCTGTTCACGATCCCGCTCCAGGCGGCCGTCATGAAATTCGGCTTCCCGTCGACAATGGCCCCGACCAGAAACGCGGGCATAGGATAAAGTAATGTCTGAGGACCCAGAGTGACTTTCTTCATGGCTGATTGCTCCTGTTCAAGTTGAGACGGATTGAGTGGGGTAACGTCCCGCAGATTAAGCGATATGCGATTATAGGGCTTGGGGAACGCAACTCCGGAAAACCGAAAACCGGCTTTCCCGGCACCTGTCGCCGGTGCCGGAGCCACCACTGTATTACATCCGGAACCATAAGCCGTGCAAGCGGCAAGTCAAGGTGGCAGGCTGAGGAAACCCGGGAGAGGTCTGAGCATGGTCGGGCACGCGGCGGCAAGAGGGGCGAATTCCTGCTTGACACTTTTCGGGCTGCTATGCTAGAAAAATGGGTCACTTTGGATGAAGGTGCCATGGGCCGTTAACTCAGAAGGTAGAGTATCTGCCTTTTAAGCAGAGAGTCGCGCGTTCGAGTCGCGCACGGCCCACCAATCAAAGCTCTTGACTTATTTGGCCCCATTCATTACAAAGCTCTTCACTTCATCATGTCCCCATCGTCTAGCCCGGTCCAGGACACCGGCCTTTCACGCCGGCAACACCGGTTCAAATCCGGTTGGGGACGCCAACTTAAAAATCAAGCGGGGTACTTTCGGGGTACTCCGCTTCTTTTTTCTCCTGGAATTCAGTCCCACTCAGCGCGTCAGCCAAAAAATCCAATGCCGCTTTCACGTTTCCCGTTATCGGTTCGATATAGACGTCAGCGGTCGTGAGCCTGCCGTGCATGTTCACGCTCTGAATCGTTGGAGTGTCGTTGACTGAGGAGCCGTTCGCTGCCAGGGATGCATGGCATGCAAGAGCTAACGTACTATTTGCAGCTTCGTTTTGAAGCCACAGGTAACTGTGCTCTCGGCAGTAATACTTTCTGAATTCAGGCGTCGGGTCATCGGGACCTTGGAATTGACATTGCGTACTGCCTCCTCCATAATTAGCACCTTGGCGATAGCCATCCAAAGTGTATGTACAGTTTGGCAAATCAGCCCTTGAGCGAAAAGGATGGCTGGAACCATTCTGGAGTGTTTACTCATCAGATTCTGAACGGAGAATCCCTCTGCGAGAGTAGTCGTTTGAGTATAATAAAATGACAAATGCACCATTGACAGTCCGAGAGAAAGTGGCCCGTATAGTCACCCGTTTTTCCGCATATTCAAATGAAATCCGGTCTTTTATTTCTGACGCAACAAAGCTCAGTGAACGGACCACTAATGATCGACTATCCAATTTTTTGAATGGCGGAGCAACATCGGCATTGCAGCGATTGATTCCCATCAACATTAGAAAAGAGGCGGGACTATTTTTCACAAGCGAGGTACTCGCTCAGAAGGTCGCAGATCGATTGGCACCGATGCTGCAAAAAGGCCACAGGCTATTGGATCCAGCTTGCGGTGCAGGCAATCTTCTTCTGGCATGTGCGCGTGGCCTGCCAACCGGAAATAATTTGGATGAGACGCTCAGAATTTGGTCTAGCCTCATCTTCGGCTATGATCTGTACGATGAATTTGTTCTCACGGCGCAGCTACGTCTTGCTCTCCTAGCGCTCAGTCTTCATCCTGAAGAAAGCGACATACTGGCAAATTTCCAACCGGATCAGATATTCAAAGGTCTGAGAGTGGGCAATTTCTTTGATCAACGCCCTATCGCAGACGAAACGTGTGTTGTGCTTAATCCTCCATTTGGCCATATCCTTGCTCCCGAAGGCTGCAAATGGGCAACAGGGCAAATACAGATCGCGGCATTGTTTCTTGAACAGCTTCTCCATAGGGCCAACAAGAAAATGCATATTGCGGCGATACTCCCAGATGTATTACGGAGTGGTACAAGGTATAACAAATGGCGGAATAGCATTTCTGCCCTATGCAACGCAATTGAACTCGAACCGGTGGGGAGGTTTGATCAAAAAACGGATGTTGATGTCTTTATTATGCATTGTATCACTGGTGGCCAGACTGGCTACCAATCTCAATGGCCCAAAACTTGCCCATCATTTGGAAATTCGGAATTTGTTGTCTCTGATTTTTTCGATCTCCGCATAGGGCCTGTCGTCCCGCATCGCGACCCACTCGAAGGGCCGATCCACCGTTATATTCACACCCGTACGGCGCCCGCTTGGCAGACGGTAGATCTCATCAACGAAGATCGTCAATATCGCGGGACTGTCTTCCAACCGCCCTTTCTTGTAATTCATCGGACTTCCAGTCCCAGAGACAAACATCGATGTGTGGCTACAATTGTTAACGAAAATCGACCTGTGGCCGTCGAGAACCATCTCATAGTCCTTATGCCTCATGACAAATCTTTTGAAAGTTGTCAACAACTTTTAACTTTATTGAAATCTAATCAGACCGATGAGTGGCTCAATATTCGAATTCGTTGCCGTCATTTAACTATATCAGCTATACGTGAACTACCGTGTGGTGCAATCGGTGCAATTGGCAATGGTGCTGATGTAAACAGGAGGTAATTTCGGTGGCAATTGAACGACGTCTTACCACACAAGATATAAGTTGGTTTTTGGACCTAAATGCCAACGACCAGCTTGACCTTGATCCCCCCTACCAGCGACGTAGTGTTTGGAGTCCAAAAGATAGGAGATTCTTTCTCGATACTATTTTCCGAAGTTATCCGAGTCCGTCCATATTTTTGCACAAACGAATGGAACAGGGGAAAACTATCTACTCGGTCGTCGATGGCAAACAGCGGCTTGAGACCATCCTGAAATTTGCGAACAACAAGATAGCTATCGACAAGACATTTGGTGATGACCGCCTAGCTGGCAAGAAGTGGAGGGCGATAAAGGCTATTGATGAACTCGCTAGGATATTTTGGGATTATGTATTACCAGTGGAGTTTACCAATATTATTGGTGATACGAATCTTGTCAAGGAGATATTCGACCGGCTGAATCGCAATGCCCGACGACTTACTGAGCAAGAACTTCGGCACGCAAAATATGATGGTTGGTTCATTTCTTTCGTAGAAACTGAATCGGAGACCCATGACTGGGAAAAACTGGGTGTCGTCACAACAGCCCGAGCAAAGCGGATGGCAGATGTTCAATTCCTCTCAGAATTGCTCATTGTCCTATTAAAAGGAACTGTTGGAGGATTTGATCAGGAGGAAATAACTCAGTACTATGCAAGATACGATAATCTTTCTGATTTGGATGCTCCTTTCGAGGAAGAAAAGTTAAGACTTCAATTCGCCCTGACCAAGGAATACTTATTGGAACTTGAGCTTCATCACCAAGCGATTTCAACATATGCGTCAGACTTTACAAATCTCTATACACTGTGGGCTGTTGTGGCACTGCATCGTGAACACCTCCCGGAAATTAATGTTTTCGCGGACAAATACTGCGCTTTCATGAAGGAGGTTTATCGATACAATGATGAGCGATACTTACAGGAAATTATCAGCGGTCACGAGAAGCCGTCTGATATGCGTAGCCTCGAGTATCACCGGAACAGCGTGGGAGCCCGTACAGAAGCCCCGCAGCGGCTTGGAAGAGCAAGCATCCTCCTCCATGTGTTGTCTGAGGCCCAGACAACATCATGAAAGTACCCACTTCCATCAGAGATAGCCACAGTAGCCAGAAATTCATGTATGAGCTACTGAAAAAGCATGCTGACGAGGTGATCAATGCCAAGAAAGAACCACGTTGGCATTATGAGAGCCGCGTTAAGGAGCTTGAGAGCTATGCACTCAAACTGGAAACTGGCAGGTACGAATATCCGAGTTGCCTTGAAGATTTCTTCGCGTGCACCATAGTGGTAGAGAATCTTAGCTCAATGTCTAAAGCTGAAAAGATTATCAGGAAAATATTTGAGTTTCATGAACGACGCCCCAAGGTTGATGATTTTACATCCAAGCCATCAGATTCTTTTCGCTTTGACGACACGCGCCTTTATGTTAAGTGGAAGGATGACCCTCTTATTCAACCTACTGGACTTAATGGGCTTCTTTTCGAAGTGCAGATTAAGACTTTTCTTGCCCATGCCTGGAACATCGCTGTTCATGATCTTAGCTACAAAACAGACGAGAAAAGCTGGGCCAAAGAGCGCATTGCATACCAAATAAAAGCTATGCTTGAGCATGCGGAAACATCCATCCTAGAGGCGCATAAGCTTGCCAAATCAGCGTCTTTGAAGAAGAGCGATGATCTGTCCAGACGTGTGTCCGCGATAATCAAGTTGTTGAATGAGTTATGGCCTCCTGTATCATTGCCGAACGACAAGAAACGCCTTGCAGAGAATATCGATAAGTTGATTCGCAATGTGGGAGTGGACCTGGCATCATTGTGCGAACTTATCCACAAGGAAACAGAACTTGGCCGTGGCACAAACACTCTTAATCTGTCGCCATACTCCTCTATTATACAGTGTTTATTCAATCAGGAGTTCCGTAAAATGGAAAAATACCTTACAGGTCGGCATCGGGAGTTCAAGGTTTTTATACCTAGTGAATTGGAGTTGCCTTCTTCCCTTCAATCGGCCGAACTGAGGAATGCGATCATGGGCTGACATGGGTTTATCACCTGAGAAGAGACCCACATCCTATATGAACCGTAATGGATTTATCACCGAGAACTAACAACTGGTGGGGAGAGTGAAATTCGTCTGCGTGCTCGAAAGCCCGAGAGAAAATGGAAACACCTCTACTATCGCCAATCAGTTCTACACCACCGCCGAAAGCTTGGGAGCACAAGTGAGGACCTTTGTCCTCAACAAGCTCAGCTATCGCGGCTGCCAAGCCTGTATGAGTTGCAAAAAGAAGCTCGATAAATGTACTGTACATGCTATCCTCTATGGCGTTATGAGGGAACGCACAAATTTTCTCGGCATACGCAAATCATTTCCGCTGTGCTCAGCCTCAGTTCAGAACTCTTCACATTAGCGAGTTGCGCAGTGTTTTGCCGCCGCATTCCATTCAAGGTTCATAGAACGTTTGGGCCACCTTTTGCTTGCCGACATTTTTAATTTTATCCTATTGTCCGGACCGAAGGGAGGTCGAAAACATTGCATATTTATCCGGTTATAGTCGGGTAGACGAGGGTAGTTCCCTGCCCTCGCCCCCCACAGATCCGGACGTGCGCGATTGACGCATCCGGCTCCTCATATCATGGTTTCGCTGCGCGTAGGTATGTCGAGTGTACAATTCTCGGTCTCGGCAGAGGATAGTTCACCAGGAGCCGATTGAAACGGTCCCAGGTCATCTTCGCTCGTTGAGACCTGCGGTCGAGCCACCTTCGCCAGACCACTTGCACTGCCCGGCAAAATCGTGACAAGGCATCATAATTGCTGGTAATGCCGTAGTACTGATTATGGCCCACAAGTTTGCGGCAAAGCGCCCGGTGCTGCACGCGTACCGGGAGGTGCCGTTGTGACCGGCACCATTCGGCCACTCGCTTGAGAGCCCTGGAAAAGCGGTCTTTTGCCGTTTTGCGCTTGACCATCCATTTGCCCTTGCGGGACTTGCCCCAGAAGTGGGTAAAGCCCAAAAGGTCGAAACTGCCCGGCCCACCACCCCGATTACTTGGGCGCTGGAAGTCCACCAGTTTCGTCTTCTCCGGATGCAAAGAGAGTCCGTACTTCCCGAACCGCTTTGGGAGTACCTCCATCACTCGATTGGCATCCAATTCGGACGCAAACACGAGGACAGCATCGTCTGCATACCGGATAAGAAAAGCTTTGCCCCTGAGCCGTGGGAGGACATCTCGCACAAACCAGACGTCCAGCACCTCGTGAAGGTACAGGTTCGCTAAAATCGGCGAGACCACTCCTCCTTGTGGAGTGCCGGTCTCAAGACTCCTAACAACCCCTTCTTCCATGACTCCGGCTTTGAGCCATTTATCTATGGCTCGCCTTATCACTCCATCACGCACCCTTTGCTCAAGAAAACTTCGTAGATGGCCGTGGTCCAGAGTATCAAAGAACTTTCGGATATCCAACTCAAGCACATAACCTCCACCCATCTCCATGAGCTTCTCCCATAGAGCCTGAAGGGCTTGGTGGGCGGACCGACAGGGCCGAAACCCGTAAGAGCAGTCGAGAAAATCCTGCTCGTAGACCGCTTCCAGCACCATAGTCACCGCTCTCTGGAGGATCTTGTCCTCGAATGTCGGTATACCTATGGGCCGGGTCTTGGTTCCATCCCCTTTTGGAATATAGACCCGCCTGACCGGTGGGGCCTTGTACGTTCCGCTTTTAAAGCGGTTGAGCAAGCTGTCGAGGTTGTCGAAGAGCTTCTCCTCGTACTTTTTCGCCGTCTGCCCATCAATGCCCGGAGCACCATCTTTGCGGGTGCGCCGATAGGCTTCCAGGAGCAAGTCAATATCGATGTGGTGGTTAAGCGATGTGAATGCCATCTCGGGAGCCTTCTTGGCCAACTCCGCTATCTTTTGCAGTTTCGTTGAGACGGTTTCGGGATTCTGCGCTCCCTCCATCTTTCCCTCCAAAAGGTCCATGCTATGGCGTTCCCTTCCCTCCCTGGGGTCCCATGGGGTTGGTTCCCCCAGTTCATCGGTACTATGGAAGCGCTCCGACTCCCTGCCACCCATCTCTTCGGGCTTCGTTGCCTTCGCCCTCGGATACCGCTGAGCGCTTGCTTGTTCGCTCCGATGCCCGGCCAAGCGCAGCCAGGCACGGCCCGGTGGAATCGCCGGTCCCACCATCCGTATTTCTGGGCGGAGATGACAGGGTCTCCCAGGTTCCTGGAGAACCCCGATGCATGCATGCCCTGCTCTCTGACCCCGGCAGGATCCTGGTGTGATGCCGTCTTGCACCAGGATTATGCCTTCCGCCAATTAGACGACGTCGGCTCCCACGATTAGAACGATTTCGGGGCTCTATCACACGGCCTACATGCTCCCTGTGTACGCTTCGCAGTGTGGGTTGCCCACGCACCACGCAACACTCGGTTCCGGCTGTCGGCACACTTGGCCGGGCGGGACTGATCACCCGCTGGGTTCCAATGAGAAATTTCAGAGGCACTCGCCTCGTCCCAATCTCCCAGGCTTGGCCTGGCGCACCTAACTTGCGTGCAACATTGAACTATAGTATCATGCAACCCTCCACTAAAGAGAGGGTTGCCAATGCCAAAGAAAACGAAAGTATTAAGCGAGGTGCTTCAGTTGGCGACGGAAGCCGCCGAGAAAGCCAAGACTTCCGATGATCTCAGAATGGCTCAAGCCGTATTGATCCCTGGCCTCCTCGACATCCCTGACCGCATCACTGGACAGATAGTTGGTCGTTCTCGTGGAACGGTAGTCCAATTGCGAAAGAAATTCAGTACCTTCAAACGATCGAAAGATCGCAACTGGGGCGGTCGCCGCTCCGGCTACATGACTATCGAGCAAGAACGTCAATTCCTTTCGCAATTTTTGGACCAAGCCTCACACGGTGGTATTTTGGTTGTGAGTGAGATTCAACGGGCTTTTGAGGCCCTGGTGGGGCGCAAAGTCGCCCAAAGCACCATCTACCGGATGCTGGACCGACATGATTGGCGAACAATCATCCCAAGGCCCCGTCATCCCAATAGCAACACCGAAGCCCAGGAGGGCTTAAAAAAAACTCCCGAGAACGGTGGCTAAATGCGCTAAAGTACTTGCTCCCCTCGGAGTGCGCTTGCGGTTGATGCTTCAAGACGAAGGTCGTTTTGGGAGAATCAGCACCCCTCAGCGTTGCTGGGCGCCTCGCGGAATTCGCCCCCATGTATCCAGTCAGATCGTGCGCGAGTATACCTATGCATACGTTGCGGTATCCCCTCATGACGGCACAATGGATTCGTTGATTTTGCCCCAGGTTAGCGAACAGGCCATGTCTATTTTCTTGCAGGAAGTGAGCAACCGACATCCGGATGAGTTCATCCTCATGGTTATGGATGGCGCTGGATGGCATAAAGCCAAGGCGCTCAGTGTGCCCGAGAACATGGCGCTGATCTTCCTTCCACCTTACAGCCCAGAGCTCAATCCGGTGGAGCACATCTGGGAAAACATCCGAGAGAACGGTTTCCGGAACAAGGCTTTCAACAGCATCGAGGCTGTAGAGGATCAATTGATGCAGTCCTTGGAGGCCCTCGAAAAGGACCCCGCGTCAGTGGCAAGCATGACAGGTTTTCCTTGGATCGTTAGTATTAACTTGCACGCAAAATAGTATTACATGGCCACACAGCGTCCCGAAATCGGCAATGTTTTGGCTCCTATTTTGCCGAAGCCGTACATTGTACGGATAAGGCTATTTTCGGAGGTTTTTGACGTAAAATGCGTGGGAATCCGTGTGGGTCTTGCGTGGGAATCTCAGGTGGTTTAACTCCGGTTCAAACCGCATAAACCGCGTGAAGTCGGCTTATTCCGGGCTGGAAGCGTCTTGGGGATGCCCTTTCACGCCGGCAACACCGGTTCAAATCCGGTTGGGGACGCCAACTTAAAAATCAAGCGGGGTACTTTCGGGGTACTCCGCTTCTTTTTTCTCCTGGAATTCAGTCCCACTCGGCGCGTCAGATGAAGACAAAGATGAGGCCAAATCCCGCGCCGTTTGCCTTTGCCTGCGTCAAAAGGCGGGACGCTGCCCAATCGTCGCAAACATGACGGGAAGGAAATTCCAGCAAGCGAGAGTCGGGAACCGTTTCGACGGCGCCGCGCGTGGCGGCGGGCTTACCGAACCGGATAAGTTTAGTAGTCCATTTCACAAATTCAATGACATAATCCTATTGATGGGTGGCACGGACACCTCGTTGTCCGTGCGCGAAGCGCAAGAGGAAGCTCGGAGGGCAAGCCTTGGAATCGTGGCAACGGATTCGGCGGTCCTCTTGTCCTTACGGACCCGGATACAAGTATCCGGGCCACCCGTGATAAGATCTCCATGATACGTCATCGTATCTATGAAACAATGTACTTAGTGGCGGTTTTCGCGGTCTCCCTTTTGGACAGCCGGAAAGTATTCCCCGACAATCCGCACGACCTCGTCAAGCCACCCTTTACGCTGCTCCGGGGTGCTCGTTACGATGACGCCATACATCCTGCGATAGAATCCCTTCACGCCGCAAAGGTCGAAGATGCAGTTTTTCCAAAGGGTCTGCAACGGATCGCCGAATACCTCCAGTTCGCGGCGCGCCGGCGTATTGGAGGTATTGAACACGACGGCCGCCGTTGCTTTGAGCAGCCCGATGGGAACTCCCTCGCCGCTGTCACCTTCCTCGAATTCATAAGCCAAACCCGGGCGAATGACCCTGTCGATCCAGCCCTTCAAAATGGCGGGAGGCTGTCCCCACCAGTTGGGATGGACGATCACGATGCCGTCGGCCGCGGAAAGCTCTGCGCAATGGCCTTCGATGACCGACTCCAGGAGGGCACCGCACGGGATCTCCTCCGCCTGGAGAACAGGGTTGAATCCTTCCGCGTAGAGGTCATGAAACACGACACGGTGTCCATTGTCCAGCAAAGTCAGCACGGCGGCGTCGGCGATGGCCCGGTTGAAGCCGGCGGGATCCGGATGGGCCAAGACCACCAGTATATTCATCATCTTCGGTTCCTCCCGTCTTCAAACCGGGACCCATGCGTCCATAGGCCTAGCCTTGTTTCTTCAGGCGAGCCATTTTCTCTTCAAATGTTTCCGTAGCGACCGCGGGCGTCCCTTTCGCCGCCGCCATGGCGGCGGCGATTTCGGGGTCTTCTTCCTTTTCGGATGACGGCGCCGCCGACGTAAAGACCTCAGCCTTGCGCTTGTTTGCGTCCGCCCTCTGCTCGGCCTGGTCGCGCTGTTTATCGTAAATCTGGGCGAGAGAAGCCATTCCCGATGTCCGCTCCTTCAGCCCGGCCAGGACCTTGGCATTCTCAGCTTTCCTGTCCTCGCGCTCGGCCTTGAGTTTGGCCATTTCAGCCTGACGACGCTTGTTTTCGATCGTCTGCTTGCCTTCGGTTATCTTCCGTGCAAACTCATTCAATTCCTTCTGCATCGCGGCAAAATATTCCGTTGCCTCATCGGCCTCGGCTTTTTCCTTTTCCAGATCGGGCACCATCGCCTCGGCCCTTTCCATCTGCGCCATTGCCTTGTCGGTTTTTCCCTGTTCCTGGAGGATTTTTGCCGAGGCAAGTATCTGGTCATAGGCGAAGCGCTTTTCGCGATATTCGCGGACTTCTCTTTCCATCTCCCGCTTTGCCCGTGTAACCTCGGCATTGATCTTGTCGAATTCCTGCTCCATCTGCTCTATTTCCAGGTCGGTAGCAAACGCCGGGTCCCATTGAGCGACTACTTCTTTCACTCCATTGCGTGCGTTTTGAAAAAGCTTTTTTCCCACATCAAAAAAGTACCCCATCTGTTCTCTCCATTTCTTTGTTGTTCTGTCTAAATTCCGATTCGCGGGCAGCCGAGCTGCTCTATCCATGTGGATACTTGATTTCCCGACACATAGTTGCAGAGGACGCATTTCGATGATTTTCACAACCCTCCGCAACACCACAATAACCTGCTTTCGCATCGGAGCCTGGGGGCATTCTAATTATCGCCCTCACCTCTTGCCTTATCGACCTGAAGGTACCCGGCAGCTCCGGATCCATATTTTCCCATTCGCGGAAGGATCTCACAGACTCGACTTCAACACGGACGAACGCATTTCCCCGAATTTCAAGCTCAAGCCTTTCCGTGCCGTGCATCGTAAATACTCCCACTGCCCCCCAAGGCTTTCGCCCACCTGTTTCGATGATCGGTTGGTCCTTTCCCCGGCTGAAAAGGAATGGTTTCCGCCGGATTTCGTATACCGACTCTATTGCCGCCCTTGCTTTATACTCAACCCCATCCGTGAAGACTTCACCATCCTGCCGCCTCCGAGATCAACGCACCTTACTTCACAACTCGAGCATTGGTCCCAGCAAGGTTCAGTGTGGACGAGCACATGGCTGTTTTGCAGGCGTTTTCCGATTTCCAGCGCGACCGTACGGCTCAAATTATGACTTTCCTCGAGAGAACTGGTTCCGGCGACCACCATGTGAAAGTCAATGTACCTTTCATGGCCGGACTTGCGCGTCCTTAGGTTATGATACTCGACAATGGACCGGGAATTCTCTTCCAGGACTTCTTTTACTATTTTCTCTTCACTTTCGGGTAATTTGACGTCGAGGATATTCTGAACGGCATTCCTGGTTAATTCATATGCGGCTTTCAGGATGAGAAGGGCAACGGCAATCGCCGCGACAGGGTCCAGTATTTTTATGCCGGTCAGTTTCATGGCGATGAGGCCGGCCAATACGCCGACCGAGGTGTACACATCCATTCTCAGGTGCAGGGCATCGGCTTGCAGAGCCATGGAGTCGGTTTTTGCGGCAACCCTGTAAAGGTAATTGGAAACCAGGAAATTCGCGACGGCGGAGACAGCCATGACAGCCGCGCCGGCCCCGAGAGCCTCAATCTCGAGTCTTCCGCCGCTCAGTTTGCCGACCGCCTCAAACATGATGTAGCCCGCAGCGCCAAAGATAAGCAACGCCTCGATTATTCCCGAGAGACTCTCGATTTTTCCGTGTCCGTAGCGGTGCCTCTCATCGGCAGGTTTTCCAGACTCGCGGACCGAGAAGAAGGCGACAATGGCGGCGATAAGGTCCAGTGCGGAATGCGCGGCCTCCGCAACGACGCTTACGGAGTGCATCATAAGGCCCACAGCCAGTTTCATCACCGTCAGGATCGTATTCGACAATATTGAAAACGCGGCTGCGTTGATTTTTTCCCTGTTAGCCGTCACTTTTTTCTCTCCGGAAAGGAACGAACCGCAAACTCTGCTTCTCTGTTGAAGAGAGGTGCCTTAAGCGCCTCTCCCTGCCACCTTGTCAAGAAAATCCTTCGGAAATGACTCCTGCCCGTGCCCGGGTCCATGCCCATGCTCCTTATGGTGTTTGTCCCCGTCATGTTTCCGATAGCGCCCGCTTTCTCCGGGGGGCTCATAGGCAGTAACCCGGGACCGGCAAAGCCAGGCCCGAGGCACGAACAGTTTCAGATGTTTCTCTCTGCCGGTTCATCCAGCTGGTTGATTGCCGAAAGCTTCCATTGTCGAGTTCCGATGTCACGGCAGAATGTCCAAAACTCCAGAAACTTAACCGGGTTCATCTTGTCTCCGGAGATGACCGTTCCGGTCTTCTCGTCTACGGTGTAATCGAGAAGGCTTGCAGTAAAGAGGACGGTGACATAGTCCTTGTCTGTTTCCTGCCAGACCTCGGTGGGCTCCACTTTTCGCACCGCTATGTTTTCCAGGTAATCGATGATGCCTCTTTCTTTCATGGATTCGAATTCAGTGGTGAAGAATTCGTTCATTTGGCCGGTGATTTTGTCCTCAATGCCTTTAACGCTCCGATTCGTCCAGGCAGCTTGTACGCGGAAGAAGAGATCCTGCAGTTCCTCCTTCAGCCGTTCTTCATTGAAGGCCGGATCGCTGCTTCTAAGATACTGAAATCCCTTCTCAACCTCACCACCCGATGAGTACCCCCCCTGCCCTGTTTGTGACTCTCCACCGAAAACTTCCGGCCCCCCTCCGGGATTTCCAGCTCTCTCGAAGTTGGTTGAGTTGCCGAAAAGACCCGCACCAACCGCCCGAGCACGCCATCTCCTGTAAAACCGGTAGCCGAAGTAGGCCAAAAGGCAGAGGATGAGAATGTCAAAAAGTCCGATTCCACTTCCTCCCGTTCCTCCGCGCGAAGCAGCATGCCCGGTGCCTCCGAACAACATGCTCCCCAGCAGACCCCCGGCGATGCCGCCGGCCATTCCCTGCATCAGTGAGCTTCCTCCAAATAGACCAGGGGAAGTGGCGTTTGGGCTGACGGGGGCATCGGGCCTGGCCTGACCGTTTAGGCCCGGAGATACGGGAGAGGGGCGGCTCGGCGCGGAAAAGCTCCGGCTCGAGCGGCTTCCCGACGAACCTCCTCCCCCTGCGCGTGCCCAGGCGCCGGACTCCATCAAAACCCCAATTCCAAAGAAAAGCATCACTGACAGTGCGACAGCGAAGGTGAATCCTTTATTTCTTTTCAAAGCGTTCCTCCTTGCATCCATGCGAATTCAGCAAGACCCTTTCAGTGTGGAGAGTAAAGGGTCGCGAAACCCTCGTTTGGGTCCGATCGTGGCTAC
Organism: uncultured Syntrophobacter sp.; assembly: GCA_963666995.1. Taxonomy (GTDB): domain Bacteria; phylum Desulfobacterota; class Syntrophobacteria; order Syntrophobacterales; family Syntrophobacteraceae; genus Syntrophobacter. The sequence goes on from OY762941.1 coordinate 546,951, forward strand.
GGCCGGAATCACCCCCGGTCAGTCAACAATCAAATGACCGGCAAGCAGAATGAGAACGACCGAGCCAAGCACCCCGGGGTGTGTGTGAACTTTGTATATGAACCTGGTAAATCTTCGCGGAGCGAGCCGAAATTTCAGAAGGAGTCCGAAGCCGGCCAGGATGAGCATGGAAACGAGGCCCCACTCGGGAAGAGATGTGGAACTGCAGCGGGAAAGCGACCAATGGAGAAGGGCAATGGCCGGAATCACCGGATTCAAAAAGTAGTGGAACCTCATAAGGTATTTCTTCTGGATCCGGTTGATGCCGTTGAGCGATTGTTTGGTTGCCTCCCCCAGGGGAAGGAGTCTATTTGTCGCTTTGATCAACACACTTGTGATGACGGTCAGGTTGGCAGCGATCAACAGCCAGGCAACCATTTGTCCGGTCGTTTCATTGCCGTGATCGCGTCTGCCGTGACTCTTCGGATTTTCGGGCGGACCATCCAGGCTGCTCTGAAAATGCTTTCCTTTTCCGGGGTGACCGTCAGCCATGACTCCGGCCACGGGGGCTGCCAGCCATATGACAATTAGAAGCACTAAACCGCGTTTCAACATTCCCATGCCATTCCTCCAAACATTCATTCCGGCGCGTGTCGGGAAGCATAATGGTCTAAATTTTATTTAGCAAGTAAAATCAGTTAGCTAAACATTGTTGGCGAGTATATGCTAAATTTGGAAAAGCTAATAATCGTAGGCTTCCCGCAAGCGTTTAGCAGACCCCATCTTTTCTCCGACCTAGAGGGAATGGCATTCCTTCTCCAGCCGTCTGGAGTCAGATCATGGATGCCGGAGAGTGAGTGTCTTCAACCAGAACTGTCTGGCATTCTCCGGTCCATCCCCACCCGCGTGGGGAACACTCGGTGGGAAGGTCGCAACTCCCCGCCTACTCCGGTTCATCCCCACCTACGTGGGGAACACTGCACGCCGCCAACCATCCAAGCACATGGCACCGGTTCATCCCCACCTGCGTGGGGAACACTTTACCATGACCGGCAAAATGGATTTCTCGAACGGTTCATCCCCACCCGCGTGGGGAACACGAAATATGAGAGCAAAAACACGGCACTCGTTCGGGTTCATCCCCACCCGCGTGGGGAACACGGCTGCGGGGTTGTTCCGGTGGTTATATCGCCCGGTTCATCCCCACCTGCGCGGGGAACACGATCTGTTGTGGGCATCTCCCGACTGTACCCACGGTTCATCCCCACCTGCGTGGGGAACACACCAGGAACGCGCCCAGGGGGGCGGAAAGGATCGGTTCATCCCCACCTGCGTGGGGAACACGTGTTCCACAAGGTTCTGGGATGCCGCGGGACCGGTTCATCCCCACCTGCGTGGGGAACACTCGAGAGTGATACGGTGCGGGCTGTAGGGCTTCGGTTCATCCCCACCTGCGTGGGGAACACTATCACAATGCCTTTTTAGTAGGTATTGAGGACGGTTCATCCCCACCTGCGTGGGGAACACACCACTTCGGCCGCTTTTTCGATCCCACAGATCGGTTCATCCACACCTGCGTGGGGAACACTCTATCTCCCGATCAAGACTGAGCGAGCATTCCAGTTCATCCCCACCTGCGTGGGGAACACGGAGCCCTCACCTCCCGCACGGGGCGCGGCGTCCGGCTCGGTTATCGGGGTGCGGCCCAACCGGAGCCATCTGTAACAAATTTATATCAAGCTCGGAGACCAGACAATGCCGGTGAGGGTTCATCCCCACCTGCGTGGGGAACACGCCCGGAGCGGCTACGATACCCGCGCCGGCCTCGGTTCATCCCCACCCGCGTGGGGAACACGTTTGCCGGTGGTGGAGTGGCAAAGCGGCCTACGGTTCATCCCCACCCGCGTGGGGAACACGACCTGTTCCGCCGTAATGAGCTTCGGTTCGTAGGTTCATCCCCACCTGCGTGGGGAACACCAGGTGGATCACCCCGCCGTCATCACGGCCTGCGTGGGGAACACCTGCCTTTAACAAATCCAGATCCCACCCCACCCGGTTCATCCCCACCTGCGTGGGGAACACTGCCGACAAACTCTCCATCGTTCTCACGCCGTCGGTTCATCCCCACCCGCGTGGGGAACACTCTCGGTGTGGGCCGCGTGGGTTGTATGGGTACGGTTCATCCCCACCCGCGTGGGGAACACTCCTTCCGGCCTCATACCACTTGGCGAAGTGACGGTTCATCCCCACCCGCGTGGGGAACACACCGAGCGACCTTCTTTTTATCCATAAACTCGCGGTTCATCCCCACCCGCGTGGGGAACACGCCGCAGTCCCAACACTCTGCTCCATCTGCCACGGTTCATCCCCACCCGCGTGGGGAACACGGAAATTATGGATAGGGAAGTGATGGAGAAAGCGGTTCATCCCCACCCGCGTGGGGAACACATCTCGCGTAATTTTCCCGAACCATCGAATACCGGTTCATCCCCACCCGCGTGGGGAACACTCTCTGCCCTTTCCGCGCGCCGATTCCGGGGGCGGTTCATCCCCACCCGCGTGGGGAACACTCGGCGGCGAGCACGCGCAGTTTTTTGTGGACTGGTTCATCCCCACCCGCGTGGGGAACACTTCTCGTACTCTGCCCAGGCGGCCTGATTGACCGGTTCATCCCCACCCGCGTGGGGAACACGTATTTCTATCGGGAGTTTGCCTTGTCCGAAACGGGTTCATCCCCACCCGCGTGGGGAACACAGCAGATAAGTGAGAGAGCTTAAATGGCTGTCCGGTTCATCCCCACCCGCGTGGGGAACACAGCCAACCAATCGTCTATTAGAGGATGGCGGACGGTTCATCCCCACCCGCGTGGGGAACACTCCCAGATTATATCTCAAAATTCTCCCAACCCCGGTTCATCCCCACCCGCGTGGGGAACACACGATAACTCCCGTGGCGGAGCCGTCCCGCACCGGTTCATCCCCACCCGCGTGGGGAACACGGATCGCGCATGAATGCATCATAGGTTTCGATCGGTTCATCCCCACCCGCGTGGGGAACACCCGGCAGAGAGAAAGGGAGAAAAGACAATGGCCGGTTCATCCCCACCCGCGTGGGGAACACCCTTTATTTCATCAGAGCGAGCATCCCTATTCCGGTTCATCCCCACCCGCGTGGGGAACACCCTTTATTTCATCAGAGCGAGCATCCCTATTCCGGTTCATCCCCACCCGCGTGGGGAACACATGCCGCGAATTATCATGGCGTGGATCCTTCTCGGTTCATCCCCACCCGCGTGGGGAACACGTCCGCAAATACGATATATACACGCCTGCTGGCGGTTCATCCCCACCCGCGTGGGGAACACTGTTCTTCGCCGTTCTAGCCTGTTTTCTCCTGCGGTTCATCCCCACCCGCGTGGGGAACACCCCTTTCCGTCTCGATTGGACGTCTTTTTCTTCGGTTCATCCCCACCCGCGTGGGGAACACTCTCGACCTCGAACTCATGCTCACACTCCGGGCGGTTCATCCCCACCCGCGTGGGGAACACTTCCGGCACACCTTGCAGTCGGATTTGTCGAACGGTTCATCCCCACCCGCGTGGGGAACACTTCTTGAGGCACTTTCGCTTATAGAACTCGGCCGGTTCATCCCCACCCGCGTGGGGAACACTATTCAGGGGGGAGAAAGGGGTACAAGTAGGCCGGTTCATCCCCACCCGCGTGGGGAACACCACCGGACCCTTGCATAAAACGACCATTCTTCCGGTTCATCCCCACCCGCGTGGGGAACACGAATCCAAAAGGTGTCAATCTCCCCTGAATCCCGGTTCATCCCCACCCGCGTGGGGAACACTTTCTCCTGTTCGGTTCGATTAAGTTTCTTATCGGTTCATCCCCACCCGCGTGGGGAACACGTGAAAACACAATCTCGTAGGCCTTGATCACCTGGTTCATCCCCACCCGCGTGGGGAACACTCCGAATAGTTACATGCTGCACGGGCGTCTTTCGGTTCATCCCCACCCGCGTGGGGAACACGCAACAACTCCATGTCCCAGCCTGCGAATATTCGGTTCATCCCCACCCGCGTGGGGAACACATCGAGGGTAATTGTCCCCGTGGAGGAGACAACGGTTCATCCCCACCCGCGTGGGGAACACCCGCCCGCGCTGTGTATTACACGACTCCTGATCGGTTCATCCCCACCCGCGTGGGGAACACGCTCCGGTCCATGAATCTATCAGGACGATGACCGGTTCATCCCCACCCGCGTGGGGAACACAATACGGCAAGGTAAGAAAGGACCTGATATGCCGGTTCATCCCCACCCGCGTGGGGAACACTCACTGAAATCTCCTCATCGATGGAGTGATTCCGGTTCATCCCCACCCGCGTGGGGAACACAACCCATCCCTAAACCAAATGCAAAAGAAACTCGGTTCATCCCCACCCGCGTGGGGAACACCAGCGGATGAGATTCGGATCCCCAGGGGCTGCCGGTTCATCCCCACCCGCGTGGGGAACACTGGTTCTCCTTTTGCCCTGTCATCACGACGGTCGGTTCATCCCCACCCGCGTGGGGAACACAGCGCCGGTTCCACTCACATTCAAATTCGCTTCGGTTCATCCCCACCCGCGTGGGGAACACGCCTTCAATTCCTTCAAGTGCGCAGCATATTTCGGTTCATCCCCACCCGCGTGGGGAACACTTTATCGCGAGCCGCGTCCAATATCGCGGTTACGGTTCATCCCCACCCGCGTGGGGAACACTTGCGAGTGCCGCGACCGCTACCGCCGGATGGCGGTTCATCCCCACCCGCGTGGGGAACACAGCACTGAAATCGCCAGGAGAACATACCACCTCAGGTTCATCCCCACCCGCGTGGGGAACACCTCCGGAACGAAGGGGAAATCCTCTGGACGTACGGTTCATCCCCACCCGCGTGGGGAACACGCATGGGCAAAAATCAAAAAGCCGTACAAGGAACGGTTCATCCCCACCCGCGTGGGGAACACCTCCGCGATCTGGGCAACCCAGTTTTCGAGTCCGGTTCATCCCCACCCGCGTGGGGAACACTGTCGCGTCACTGTAGGTATAGCTAACCACCCCGGTTCATCCCCACCCGCGTGGGGAACACGGGTAAAATCTTCCGACCAGATGAGCGGCCAACGGTTCATCCCCACCCGCGTGGGGAACACAAATGAGCAGAACATCCTTGCCACCGCCTCAGCGGTTCATCCCCACCCGCGTGGGGAACACTCCTCGCCCGCAGCATTCTTCCCGACTCGAAACGGTTCATCCCCACCCGCGTGGGGAACACTTCGTCGTTTCCGACCGACTCCACACCATCATCGGTTCATCCCCACCCGCGTGGGGAACACCTCCTACACACCACTATCCACCTCTCGATCGTCGGTTCATCCCCACCCGCGTGGGGAACACTTCGTGATCGGGGATATGCTCATAAAAACCTTCGGTTCATCCCCACCCGCGTGGGGAACACTAGTCATTTAGGTAACTCCCTTATTATCAAATCGGTTCATCCCCACCCGCGTGGGGAACACTGTTCCTCCAACCCATCGATAAAACTATTGTTATTGAATGGGTATCAGCCTACCAACTACCATCATCATCCAGGGCACCTTTATTCTGTTCAAGACAAGTAGGAGAATCAGTACATTTTTGTTCCTCTCCCGTCTCGCAGGGGAGGAACGAGACAAGTTTCACACCGTCCAGTTCGCATGGGATCCGGCGATTCTTCCCGAGCGTCAGGAAATCGAAACCGATCTCCGTGTTCGTGCTCCAGGCCATCACCGCGTTACCCTCTTCCAGCCCGGGTCCGACCTGTTCCCAGATCATTTCCCTAATGCGTTTGGAATAGTCTCCCACGTAGACACCCGCGCGGACTTCAAGCAACCAGACGGCCAACCGCCCGCGCAACCGCGCCGGCGCATTTTCAACCACGATGACCAGCATCCCCCAGTTGCTCCTTATTCGGAAGAGCCGGAGGCAATGCATCATCCGGCGGCTCCGGTCGCTTGAGCCCGCCCGCATCCAGTACGGCCTCTATCTCCGGAATAATGCGGCTAAGAAGTTGACTCTTCCTGAAAGCATCCCGGCAGGCAATCCGGACTGCTCTCTCCGGCTCGCCTGTTTTCCCGGCCGCGACCTTGAATGCAACGGGCACAACTGTCTCAAATTTGAAGAGATCGGCAATATCATAGACAAATGAGAGGGGCTTCCCCGTGTGAATGAATCCTATCGCCGGGGCGTAGCCCGCTGCCAGGACGGCCGCCTCGGTCACTCCATAGAGGCATGCCGTCGCGGCGCTGAGGCAGCGGTTGGCAATGTCTCCGCTGCCCCATTCATTGGCATCATATTTCCTCCCATGCCATGGCACCCCGAACTGTTTGCCAAAAAGCTTATAGAGGTTCTTTACCCGCCCCCCCTCAATGGACCTCAACTGCTCGACGCTCCGGTGAGCCGGGGGTTCCTCTCCAAACCTGACGGTGTACATCTCTCTCACCACTTTCAGACGCGCCGACTCGTCCAAAGCAAGCCGCGCTTGATAAAGCAGCCGGTCGGCGCGGGCGCCACCCGGCTGCCCCGAGGCATAAAGCCGGACTCCCGCCTCTCCAACCCATATCAGGAGGCACCCCGTGCGGGCGGCCAGCACTGCAGCCGCATGCGAGACGCGTGTACCCGGCTCCAGCATGAGGCATGCAACCCCGCCCACCGGTATGTGAGTTCGCACCCCTGTTTTGTCAATTACGACGAACGCTCCATCGAGAACGTCAATCTGTCCCCGCTCGATGAAGAGTATCGAATTCCTCTCCTTTATTGAAATGGGCTTCAACGGGGGTAAAATGGTTTATTCCCTCCCTTCTCGCTAGACCCTGGCAACGGACAGGAGACCACAACCGAAGCATTTTGCCGCTCCGACCCCATTCTCCACGAGATTGCGGAACCGCGAGGGATCAATGACATGGAGTACCCCGCTATAGGTCACGAGGGCAATCTTACCCGGCTTTCCCGCGCGGTCTTTGCGAAAGTAAAGTACCTCGCCTCCGGAGACTTGGCATTCAAGGAGTTCTGCGGAATTTTCGAGTTTGCGGTGGAGCCACTGCAGCCTGTCCTCGTCGCGAATCAACGGCACCCGGCATCGCTCCTGGTTCAGCCTCTTCACCGGATTGGCACAAAGCGCAAACCGCAGGGTCCGGCCTTCCGCAAAGCTTGGCTCGAAGCTCTTTACCGCAAGCAGAACCACTGGTTCTCCAGACGGCTGCACGGGCTCCACGAAAGATTGCATCAACACGGGGATACGGCCCGGCCCCCTGCTCGATTCCACTCTGAAAAGGAAGGGCCGTCGCGCGTCGGGGATTCCGGGAAACGCATTCCACAAGAGGCGGTGGACCTGGTAAGGGTTGCGCAACCACCTTCGATCCAATTCAAGCTTGCTCAGGTACATCATCCACCTCCGGCGCGTGAATGAAAACGTTTCGCACGGCAAACAGCCTTCGGCCCGCAGGTACGTCACGAACGACCAGCCGATTCGGGCTCTCCGCCTCGATCTCGCTGTACAGGACCCCCTTCCCCGGCGATACTGCGTCGATGGCGCCATGCAGGTCGACGGCCTGAACGAGACCTTCGAGCGGCGGCCTGGTAAACGGGCACGAACGCCTGCCGAGAAAGGGTGTGTACACGGGGCGTCGCAGGGCATCTTCCACTGATTCAAGGGTGAAGTCAGCTCCATCCCCGAATTCCATGGCAATGGTGAATTTCGCGTCACAGAGGTATTCACGCATGCTGACAACAGGATGCTTGTTGGTGGACCCATCGACTTTGCGTGTGTCCAAAACCGTATGGAAGTCGGTGATTTTTCGCATGCGCGGCCCCCCGCTGTCCAGGCGGGCACAGTAGACGAAGCTCTCCGAAAGCGCCCTTTGGCGCTTCTCGTCGCTCCGGTCTATGCCCAGGCAGGCAGCGAGGAACCCTACGATTGCGCTCCGGGTGGGAAAAGGCATGCTCGGGCGGAAATCCTCGAAGGTGTGACCGCCCCATGCCTGCATCACCCCTTGCAGACGCAGGATAAGGAATTGTTTCATGATGGCGCTCCATCCCGGCGCACCCAGTCTTTGAGGGTCTCCAGGGTTTCGAGCTTCGGCTTGAAATCGGCATCCCAAAGTGTGTAGAAGGCATGCTTTCCCGCAAGGCCATAGCCCGTATACACGTTGCGAACGTAGTTCATCAGAGCGTCTATGGATGGTTTGATCAGTCCGCCGGCGGGAGCGCGGCGCACGGGAGCCTCAAAGGCATTGGCATATGACAGCGGAATATCCGAGAAGGTCACGAAGACGAGATCCGCCGGATTGTGCGCGGCAAAACTGTTCTGCTTGGCTGACGGAACCACCGTCGCAAGAAGGTGTACGAGGTGGGCCGCCTTGTCGAGAACATCTTTTCTCTCCCTGGCTCCGCTGTTCTCCATGAGTTGGGCGATGTTCAGGCTGGCGTAACGGTAGAAAACGCCGGAGCCGAATTCCTGGGTGTTGAGGTGCCCCGCTCCGGTCTCACTATCCTCTTCGGTAAGATCGTCGACCGCGGTGAACCAGTCCACTTCCGCGCTGGCTTCATGGGTGGTGATAACGTGGGCGACCGCCATAGCCCCATCGACGGAGTTCATGAGCCCGGAGGTCGCCATACGGCCGGAGAGGGCAACGTCGAAAGCATTCTGCGACAGGGTCTCGATGATGGGCTTTGCGGCGTCTTTCACCTTCTTCACTAGAGCATCCTCACCCAGTTTCTCTTTCTCCGCCGCCTCCACAATCTCGCAGATCTTCGCCACCTCGGCCACGCTCCAGGGGGCTACCGCCTGCGACTCTTTGGAAGGCGTGACACCATCATCTGCCGTTTTCTTGCCCTTCTTGTCGTCTTTCGATTTCTTGGGCTTGACGATGAGATCGATCACTTTGGAGACGAGAGCCTCGTCATACCGCTCTTTCAGCTTATCCGCATACTTGTCCTTGAGCCTGGCCAGATCCCGGGTCCTGGTCGAAGGTTCCCCGAGGTTATCGTGATAGTATTCGCTCTGGCGGATGGCCCGCTTGAGACTCTGGCTGGATATCCGCACTCGGCGCACTCCCCCGAAAAAGGCCGACTTCTGCATATTCATGTCATCCCTGTTCAGACAGGACGGGCTATGAGAAATCAATACATGCACGTTCAGATAGTTAAACGCACCGTTTTCTTTCATTTTTTTGTCTCCCCTTCTTCTCTAGACGGTTACCGGTTCTTTTTCGGGCATTTCGGCGAGGTAGTATTGTTCCACGATCCGGCGCTTGGCATTATCACCCCAGTAGAAAAGTGTTTTTCCGAACTGCTGCCAGGACACCACCGGATGAACCTGTTGGCACAGGCGCCTGAGATGCAGGAGGTCCTGCGGCTGTCCGGAACGCACCATTTGGAACAACCGGGCCTCGCTTACATTTCCCTTCCTGAGCTGTCGGCCAAGATTGCCGCCCTCCTCCGAATGGCTGACGGAGGGCAAGAAGAAGACCACTTGCCGAAGTCTGGCGGTTGGCCTGTATAGCGGGAGCAGCAGCCGATAGAACGCAGGCATGACATCCATGTCGTCGGGTTCCCTCACACGCCTGATCTCGGCCCTCTGACCATTGGTGAGGACCTCTCGGTACCTTTTCCAAATCATCAAAAAATCGGGCAATTCGTCTCGCGCTGTCTTCTCACTCATGCATGATTCCTCCTCTAGTCGGCAGCCACGGGCCGGCTGCCACGTATCTTGTTGAATGCAGAGGTCAGGCTGGTTCGCGATCGCACCGCGAACTTGAGCATCCTGGGGTCGTGCAGGTATGGACTCGAAAGTTCATCAAAGATGCGGATGGATATACGGAAGAGTTCGTCCTGAAGCCCTTTTGTGATACGCGATATGTCACGCCAATCGAGGGTCCTCAAAACTTGGTGAATGAGGGACTCGCTATCGTTATAGAAGTCCGCTTCAGCCTCGTTTGCGATTCCCTCCACGCCGATACTCTTTCCAAGGCCATAGACCTTCTTCCTGAGTTCATCCTTAATCAGAAGCGCACCTTCGATGAGCGTTTCAACTTCCTCCATGTCTTCTTCCCAGCCCTTGGGCAGGCTGAAAAGCTCGTGACGGCGCTCGAGTACGGAAGCCTTGTTAACCCTATACCCTCCAACTATGAGGTTGAGCCTCTCGCCTCTGAAATACTCCCTGTATTGACTAACAACAGGAGCCGGGACGTGACCTTGCTTCTCTCCATCCTCTTTCCGGATGAGCAGCGTGTTGAGCTGCGTCCACGCTGGCGCCGTGCGGGTAAAAGACGCGAACCGTTCCTCTCGCTTTCCCTGCTTCAATTCCCACTGTCTGGGGCCGTGCGGATGTGGCCACTTGGCCCCGTCCAGAAGCGTGTATTTAAACTTCTCCTTTCTGAAGCCGGTTGCCGTCTGCTTGACCGCACAACCACAAAAGTCACAGGAGCCTGCCAAATCGTCCCAAATGATCTCGACGTGGGCGGGCTGCCAAAACAGCCCCCGCAGGAGGCCTATGGAGGAGACCGGGACATTCTCTTCCTTCCTCACTTTGTCCACCCAAACGGGGGTGTTTGTCGCAGAGGAATCCAATATCAGCTCAAGCCGGTTCCGAGTGACGACGTTGGTCCAGATGGTTTTCCGGAGGCCTGACCCGCCCACGAGGGTCGTGATGGGCGCACCGCCTCGCAGGCTGCCGTTGAATCCTCCACCGAAGCTTGGGCAGTTGCTCGCCTGGTTGAAAAGCGCGATGGCGCAGCACGCCGGGCAGACGGCTTTCATCTCGCCCCGCGCGTTGAAAAAGCTATGATTTGTTCCCTCGGGAAGCCCGATGAAGAGCTTCTGCACGGGCGTATTCTCCTTGGCCTTCACGCCGACGGACTGCATGAAGGGATATGCGGGATGCTCCAGGTAGAACCAGTCCAGGATTGGAGCGGTTTTCTTTTGGAATTCCTTCTCGTCCAGAGGCCCTGCGAGCCTTCGTTCAAGTTCCGCCTTGTGCGCAGGGGTGAAGATGGATTGGGTGAGGGAGACGAGGAACTGCAGTACGGCAAGTTCCATATCATCCCGTGGAAGGGATATTTGCCAGTCGTTGTCACAGCACAGCACATCCCGATAGGTAACATGGCGAAATGTTTTGTCATGTCTTACGGGTACCCAGGGATCACTCAAAAGATTCATCGATTCTCTCCATTCCGAAAAACAGGTCGTAAGTGAAAGTCACCCTGTCCGTCTCCGATCTCCAGGACCTGTCCGAAATCCGTGCCATTGGAAGGTAAACGCAGCCGTCAGCGTCCTGATCGGGAAGGTGATGTCTCCATCCACCCGGAACAGGAACGGCGTTCATACTGAGGACCTCGTCGCGCTGCCACTCGCTGAGGCCCTTGATCCTCGTTCCATCGAGGAGGCACTGTGCCCCGCCGGAGTTGACAACGGGGATGACGCTTAGACTCATCTCCCCGTCGCGGGTGAGAGCGGTCACGTGTGCGTCCGTGTCTGAAAATAGATTCACCCCGCCATTAACCAATTGGAGCGCGGCAAATCTCTTCGACTGCCCTTCGTCGATGTATTTTTCATGGGCACCGGTAATTGCTTCGGGTTCATCCTTCCAGGCGGAGTCGCTGTACACATCCTCAATCCAGGCCCTGTAGGCATGAGGGAACTCAACAGTCTCGGAATGCCAAAGGAGTTCTCTCGTTCGCCAGAGCACACGTTTGTCCTCATAGACATACAAGTGGCTCCCAAAATCATCCCCGGAAGGCAGGACTACCGTGCACCGCGGCGTTTCAAATCCCTCGGGACGCGGGCGGTTGTGCCTGTGAAGGCGGCCCATACGCTGAAAAAGGAGGTCGGCGGGGCAAAGTTGAGTAATCATCCAGTCAAAGTCCAGGTCCAGACTCTGCTCGATGACCTGAGTTGCAATGAGAATCCGTCCTTTCTCCCTCGAGGCTTCTTTCCCATAGGTGGCAAGGGTTTCCTCCTCGATGCGCTGCCGGTCGCGGAAGAGGAAGCGGGAATGGAAGAGGGCGACGGAGATACCGTTCGGCGCCGATACCTCGCGTAGTCTTCCGGCAACCAATTGAGCGTCTTTAACCAGGTTGCAGACGACAGCGACACGCGCGCCGTTTTGCGCTGCAGCGACAATGGCGGAAATGAGTTCATCGGAAGGAAGTACCTCCTCCGCCGGAACCTTTTCGAGGTGGACGCTTTTATTCTCTTCCACTTCGTGAGAGACGTAAAAGTCCGAACCGGCATCATCCTCATGGGAGACTAGGGGGTAAGGGGCATCTTGCGTAATAGTGCCCCCATCTCCCCAGAGCCGCAAGATCTCGAGCCTTCGCCTCGCCGGAAGTGTGGCGGAGAGGAGAATCACGCTCCCACCGCCCTCCTTCTGCCGCTTGAGCACACAGTCAAGCAACCCGTTCATGTAGCTGTCGTATGCATGTATCTCGTCTACAATCAGCACGCTCTTGTGCAACCCGAAGGCCCTGACGAAATTGTGACGCACCGGGAGCACCGAAAGGAACACCTGGTCGATCGTACAAACCCCAATCTGCCCGAGAAAAAGTCTCTTCCGGCTCGATGAAAGCCATCGGGCACACTGGGCCGGCCCTTCGCCCCCTCCGTCTGCAAAAGCCTTTTCAGCGTTTTCCTTGAGTCTTTTGAATTCGCGGTTAAACCTTGCCTTACCGTGCGCCAGTACCACATTCCCTCCGTGCGGGAAAAGACGCCCGGCTATGGCCTCAAAACGCGAGAGCATGGCATTCGCAGTCGCTTGGGTGGGAAGGGCGCAGATGATTCCGTCCGCAAGCCCCGCCGCCAGGAGCCTGGATGCATAAGCCACAGCGGCCTCGGTTTTTCCCGAGCCGGTCGAAGCCTCGATAAGGGTAAGTCCACGTTTGACGGGCCATTGCCCGACAGTCTGCTGAACTCCTCTGGCATCGAATTCAGGGAAGAGTTCCCCCATCCCGCCGGCGGAAAGGGGTACACGGAAGAGGCCGCTCTCCGTGACGGCTCGTTCCGCTGTTTCCCTTGCTGAGGTCCAGTACTCTTCCAGGTCCATCGGCTCCGCCTCGTAGGCAAAATGATCGGTGCTGGAGCCGAGCCAGTCGCAAACGCTGCAAAACCCGGCCAGAAATGCGGGAGGAGGCCCCTCAAGGCTTTCCGGAGCCACGCCGGCTGGGTCCAGAAAAAGCTCGCGAATCCCTGTCACAAACGCCGACCGTGCCTGACGGTCATACAAAATGACCGCCGGGGATGCCGGGGGTCTCTTAAGACGGCTCTCGACAGGCATCCGGCCGTGGTGGCCTGCAACTGCCAACATCCAATCCTCGTGGATATCCTTGAAGCCTAACCCTTCTCTTTCTTTGACGAAAAGGGCCAGTCCCGCCCCTCCGTGGTCGAATCCGGGGCTTTCCCTGCTATCCGCCTCGACAAAAAGAGGATTCAGCAAAAGAGCAACCTCGGGCACTTTCAGTTGGAAGCGCACCTCCCATTTGCCCAGGTCATGCAGGGCAAGGTAGAAGAGGACCCATGCCCTGACCGTCTTACGCTTCATCCCCGAGCAGCGCACAAAAGCATCCATCAGGGCTTTGTCTCTTGAAAGCCAGGCGGCGGCCACCGCCGCGACGTCCAGGCAGTGATAGATTAAGAGATGGCAGGGAGGACCGTTGGCGTCCGCTTCTCCCGGCGGCCTGGCCTTTCCCCAGTAAGAAAAGATCGAGAGTGCACTCTCGTGGCCAATCATGCCGTTGATCCTCTCTGTTGCCCTTTTTTGTGCAGGTAAATGCCTGCAGCCTTGAGATGTTCCGCCTTCACTTTCTCTCTGAGACATTGCGGCTCAAGCACTTCCACCCGTGGCCCGTAATACAGCACCCAGTTCACGAACTCCGGAGTGATCGGCAGATGAAGCCGGAAGAGCACGCTGCCGTCAGGCTGATCTTCCACCTGCTGGCTTTTGTGCCAGTGTTCTTCCCTGATCCAACGCCCAGCCTCCGGTGTAAAACGCAGCGCAATGTCCACGGGCTGTTCCTTCGTGCCGCGAATCATCCCCCAGGACATGCCCAGATAATCGTCCACACTAAAATCCTGGGGGATCAGGTAGCGCTCTTCCTGGAGTTCCGCTTCCAGAATCCGGTCCACCTTGAACAGCAGGACGGCATCCCGCAGCTCGCACCGGGCGATCAAATGCCAGGAACGCACATAAGCCATGATGTGGTACGGGCACACCACCCGTTCGTTTCTTTCGCCTCCGCGGGAAGCCGTCTCGTAGAGGATGCGCACCTTTCGACCCTCAATGAGGGCCAGGTTGAGAAGCCTCAGCATGGCCTGGCGGTGTTCGCGGTCGGTTCTGAAGCCGGGAGATTCCGCCATCCTGCGCAGATGGGGAGCGAACTCGGCTGGAAAGAGTGACTCCAGGCGGGCGATTGCGGCTGCCAGATCCGACGAGATGATGCCGGAAATTTGCCGGGCGGCCTGCACTGCCAGTAAGAGTGCCAACGCCTCAGAAAAGCTATATTGCAGTGATGGAAGTAAAGGCGTGTCTTCGAAATAATAGCCTTCAGGCGAGTGCGCCAGGGAAAGTCTCAGACCATTGCGGATAATATCCAGGTCCTTTTGTATCATCCGTTCACTGACTTCGAACCGTGAGGATAAATCGCGTCTGAGGTAACGGCGAGGATTGACGGCAATCATTCGGGCCAGTTCAAGGACCCGAGAGATGCGTTTTGTTTCTTCGAAATGACGATAGCGCTTTTCTGAATAACAGACTCTCATCTCGTCCCTTATGGCTCAATTTTACGACTCTGGCGATCAGTTTTGCAAACATAATAAAGGACTAGTGGGAATACACCGGTTCCCACGGCAAAGAGATGCGTTTTTTTTTACAGGTCAGCCCCCTGTTCTTTCACAATTCCCGATAGGCCACCCTTTCGTTGACTGAAGAACCGTTCGCCGGCATTGCGGAAAATGGCGAAGACTGCGGAAGGCACGCGTTGGCGCCCGGTCATGCGGATGGTCGTCGATGGAGCGGAAGAGCCGGTCCGTCTGCAAGGGCAAACGTATCGGAGGCAATGGCGCGAGGCCAAAGGGTTCATGCCTTACCTTGATGCGGGCCGATGCGCGCGGGGCATGCGGTGCCGGGGTCAAGACGAGTATGGATCGCGATCGCGGACGTATGCAAGAAGCTCTTTCGCCACGGAGGAGTGGAGGTTGATGAGATCGTAGCTCACCTTCAAATTGTTCAAATATTGAAGGATCAACGCGTCGTGGCCTCTCAGCCCGTGAGGGAGGACCCCGGCGAAGAGAAAGCCTTCGGACAGCAGAACCGATGCGAGCGCTGCCGTTTGTGGATTTTGCAGGTTGAAGTGCACGAATATGACCGCCGCACCCTCCAGCCGATAGTGGCGGAAACGCCGGCGCACGACATCCAGCGCGTTCTCACCGGTTTTGAGAATCTCGATGTCTGCAACGTTGGTCGCCATAGTCTCGGCAGAGATCGATTCGGTCTCCTCGTGAAGTGCGGATGTGGCGCCTCCCCGGTTCACGCCCACAACGGCCGGGATGTTCAGATTGCCGTAAAGCTTCAGAACCAGATCCCGTAATTCGACCGGGGGATAGATGACTCTCTCCCGAGGTTCGCAAAGCGAAATGAAAGATAAAACCCGGGTGCCCATCCGGCGCGGCGTTGCCGTGAAGTTGGTGAAGTCGGCCTTCTCCGGGGGGACCCCCATGAGAAGACCGCAGTCCCTGAAGCCGAAATGTGCGGCGCTTCGTTGAGTAATCGTATGTGCGCTTATGGACCGCGTGAAGACGCCGCGAAGGTTAAGGTTGAGAATCTTCTGCTTCAGGAAACCGCACAACCTGGGAAAAACCGAGCTGCCGCGGAAGTCCGGAGTAATGAAAAATGCGCCCAGTTCCGCGATGGGATCTTGGGCGTGGGACTTTTTTAACGCTGCGTGACCGATTATTTGGCCGCCGTCTGTTACGGCGACGGCGGGATACAACAGCCCCCGCCCCATGAGGTCCTGGATCCGCTCCGGGTAGTAGATGTAGTCATCGTAGGTGTAGCCGTAAGTTCGGTAGGCGCAGCGCGAAACCTCGATAGCTTCGTCGGGCGTGAGGTCCCTCACCGTGCAGCCGGAACGCAGCTTCGGTGCCGCCCATGCCTGGGCTGTTGCGCGCGGATCTGTGCCGCCGTCTTCATCCGGACGGCTTTGGATGTGCTTCTCGCCGAGATATTTAGTCAGACGTATCTCTTTTCCCGCCCGTCCGAGATTCTGAAAGGTTACTTCATCCATCGCCCGTCTCATGAGATGGCTGCCGAGCCCCACCGGAGATTGGTCGGAGTCTGCGAAACCGGGGGAGTACTCCGGGAGCTTCGCCGGATCGAAAGGAATCCCTTTTTCCCGGATGCGAAACGTAAGGCCGGCGGCCGCCTGCTCGCAGACTATTTCGAAGGCTGCGTCCGGATTTTCCCGGTAGCCATGTTGGATTACATTGGTAACGGCCTCCTCGACGGCCAGGTGGATGTGCCGGATTTCGCGGTCGTTAAAACCGGTGCTTCGAGCCAGTTCGCGGACGTATTCGACCACGGGCGAGAGGTAGGACATGCGACTGGGAACGGTCAACTTGGATCTTATCGTTTTCATAGTGCACGACACCTTTCTGCCTTGAACCTTGCAGCCTGTCTATCTTCCGGTCCAACACCGGCGGAGAAGAAAGGGATGACGGCAGACCTGCACACAGTGCCCGTTGAACGCCGCGCCTTTCCGGTTACCCCGAGCGGAGATCGACCTATCGAATCCGGGCTGGACAGCTTCTTCCTGCCTTTCACCAACTCCGCTCATGGCGACCTTTGCCCCCGGCTTAAATTTACCCTATTCTATCAAAGAGTTAATGGCAATATAGCACATTTTTCATGCTTTCTTACCGAATCATCCAGGTTCGCCCGGATGCCGAACTCGTCCGGACTGAAAAACATCTTATTGCTTTATGAACCGAACGTGTCCTGAAGACCGTCGACCTATGGAGCCATGCGGGTGCAGGTCCTCGTGGGCGTCATTCCGGGCAAAGCACTTGGAAGAGGGTGGTTAAGAGTCCGATTCGACGAGAACACCGGCATCCTTTCCCCGCCGCAGAATTCCTGCATTGACCTCACAATGCCTCTTCTCTACAGTCTCTATCACTGTGCCGATACCACGATGAGTACTCTTGCCGAAGGAGAACCCCGAAAGGCAAATCGTATGCCTGCTCGGAAGCCCGAGAACCGGAGGTAACAGCACCGCCATTGCACACCGTTTTTGCGAGTCCGCCGAGCGCCTGGGGGCCGGAGTGCGGAGTTTCGCGCCTAACCGGTTGAAGTACCGTGTGAACAGGGGAGGTACCTTTTGGATGATTATCAGACCTGCGCAATTGACAAGTTGGGAATTATTGATACTGTTGTCTGGAAATTCCGGCCGAATCGAAGGAGGAACGGATGGCCCGCCCCCTGCAAATTGTAGATATTCCGGCGTTTCTTACCACGCAACCTCAAGGGGCAACGAACCGGAGAAATCGCTTATGGAAATTAGGGAAAGACTGAAATTGTCAATTGTGTAGGTCTGACCCCGTTTGGAGAGATATAATGACGCTCTGGGTAGATGCGGACGCATGCCCGGGAACGATCAAGGAACTGATTATCCGTGCGGCAAGGCGGCTCAAAATCCCTACCGTCTTTGTCGCGAATAAATACATCAGCATCCCTGAATCCAGCACCATTTCAAGCCGCAGGATCGGAGCGGATCCCGAGGCCGTCGACATGCATATAGTGGAAAACGCCCAGACGGGGGACGTCGTGGTCACACAGGACATCCCGCTGGCTTCCGCCCTCGTACCGAGAGGAATAACGGTCATAAGTACCAGAGGCGAACTCTTCACCCGGGAAACTATCGGCGAGCGGCTTTCAATCCGCAATTTCATGCAGGATCTCCGCGACGCAGGGGGTATTACGCCCGGACCCAAAGAATTCGGTCAGAAAGACAGGCAGCGTTTTGCGGATACGCTGGACGGAGTGCTGTCCAGACTCCCGAAGCCAAAAACCGTCTAACCACGGATGAACTCCGCTTCCTTTTCCACATTTCCGCTATGCTCAACCTCCAACAGGTCACGATTGCACCCATTCTCCGCAGTCCCTCACGTCCCGGATCCCCCCATACGCTACGCCCGGATTGCAGAACTCGACGCACAAGACTCGGGCCGGAGCCGCAGGCGAAGCGAAGGGAAACACCCACTCCCAAGTGTTATACCGAGTTGCGTTCAAGATGCCATCAAAGAATGAAAAGCGTGGGGAACTGCGTCCCCCACACCCCCCACGCCGCTTCGCGGCTCAGTTTGGCGCTGCGGCAGCAGCCGCGAGCGCCGAGCGCTCGGCCTCACGCGCTTGCGCGTGTGGCCGAAATCCGGGGGCGCGGGGGAATCATTCCCCCGCTCTTTTTGGGGATCTCAAGAGTATCATCTTGAACGCAAATTGGTATTACTCCCGTCCCGGGTGTTACTCCCTGAGGTTACCGTTCGGCTGAATCTTTAGCCGAATCGGCTGTCCAGGACAGCATCCAGTCCCTCACGTCCTCCAGCAGCTTTTTCGGCTGCGATGCGGCGACCCCGTGGCCCGACCGGTCATAATCGGGAAAGAAGACGATCCGGCTTTTGGGCGTTGGGATATCGGGGAGCGAATGGGGTTTGTAGGTCACAACCATAAACCCGTCCTGGACGGTCACATCTTTCACAATGCCTGAGTACTTCGCAAGAGCAAGGGGCACAGCAGGCGCATAGATGACGAGATCGAAGGCTGCATTCGTTATGAATGTTTCCACCAGCGCCAGGTTCTGAAGGAACATTTTTCCATACAATACTGAATTGGGGGCAATGCGGTATCCGGCTTTGGTCGCGCTGTTACGATAAAAGGCGACAAGCGCGGACTCGTTGCAACCGACGAGATAGTCATCCCACGGCTTGAGTGCCCCGAGCACACGAACGAGTGTATCGTTCTTCAAGTCCGCCCCTTCCGAAGCTTCAGGCACACCCTCCGAGGCTGAAGCTTCCTTCCCGCTCTCCAGCAGCCCGACCTCCCGCTGGATGCGCATTCGGTGCTCAGCAGGCAGTTCATAGTATACTGAACTCCAGAATAGGGACTCCAGATCCTGCGCCCGGCTCTTCTTGTATCGATAGGCCTCCGTCCGTGCAGCCGGAGAGAGATCGACGACGAAAAGGGGATCCCATCCGAAAGCCCTGGAAAGGACATTTACGTGAAGGAGACCGCGCTCGGCAAAGTTGCTGAGACCCATGAACCAGTCGGCCGGTTTTGCATAATTGTAAATGTCTCTGCCCGCTTCGCTGACGAAATCGAGTGCATTGTCAAATGGACGGCACGGTCTCCCTCCCCCGGCGGATGTCACTTCGGAACAGGGGGTGTATGTCTTCCCGGTCTCGGCCGCTATCTTGTAAATCGGCGACCCTTCCTGCTCGAATAACTCGCCTGCGATCCGGTCCTGGTAGGACCCGGCAAGCGCAGGTTCGATCAGCACCTGGCGCCCGAACTGCCGGGCAATCACTGAAGGTGGAAACGGACGAGCCGATTCGTCGGGGAAGACTTCCTCCAGATGTTGCCGAATTTCCCTTGCAAGGGTTTTATCCCGGTAAATCCTGGTCCCATTCCCATATTTGCCATAGAAGAGCAGCATATTGAGCATCGTTGTGGCCCTTATCCCGCCGTAACTCTCCCCCACAAGAATGACCGGGTTGGATTGCAGGGACGGATGGACGGCCAGAAAGCGAAGCACGACGCGGGTCATCTGGGCGGCGTCGATAAACGGGTTGAAGTTCTGGGCGTCGAATTCGGCGGCCCTTCGCTTCGGATCGGAAACGTTGCGAATAAGATTATACGAGAAGCCGGTATTGGGCGCATCGATGTAAAGAAGATTTCCTATTGCCGTCCAGCTGTAAGGATTGCGTTTGATGGATTTCCCCCCGGTTCTTTCCTTATCGAGAGTGAACGGCGAAGTGTTGAGGCTGAGTAAACCGTTGCAGGTCGCACATCCCGGCCCTCCATTGAAAAAGACGAAAAGCGGCTTCCATGAAGGATAGTTGTCGGCGGGATGGAAGCTATACGATACGCGGGCTCTTGACGACACATAACGAAGCGGGGGCGTCCGGTCCTGAAAGCTGAAAGCAACGGGTTCGATCTCGTAGAACCCCGCTTCCCCCGAAAGGACGGGCAGTTCCTGGTCCGTGCCGGCAGCCGCACTCGAGGAACCCGGCAGGACCAACAAAAACAGGCAGCACACCACAAGTCTCAAAAGCGCCATTTCCCCCTCCAAATCTGAAAATCCGTTGCGAAATAGTGCAATCACGCCGGCCGCCCGTAGCGGAAAAGGCAGCGGAGAGATACCCGTGCACCCCGTTCTCCGCCCGGGCCCCCGCGCAATCCTGCTGACTTAAGGAAAATTTCAACGGCCCAAGCCGTCACCCAGGCGAACACTCATGGCCTTTCGGCCACAACGAACAATGAAAAATTGTTTGCCTAAATCGAGACAGGGTATACGTTTGCCTCGTTCCCACGCTCCTGCGTGGGAACGCAGACAAAACGATCCAAACGGATCTGGTATTTTCATATAAAAGCCGGGGTCCGGAAAAGCTTGACCCGCCTGGCTTCCGGCCTCCGCCGGAATGACGTCCACGCAGTTTCGCAACGGGCCGGGAGGGGCTTACGGTAACAGAATTGGGGTCCTCGCCAAGGCCGGGCTTACGGCCTGAACCCGGCGATCGCCATTATTTTGGTGTAGATATCGGTCTCATCGTAGTACCCGTTGAACGTCTCAGCACCGACCCCGAGGGCGGAAGTCTGCACCGGCACGCCGGTGTGGACGTAGGACGTCCAGCCGATGCCCGCTTTGTTGTCCAGAATGGTGGTCAGTTTGACGGCGAGCGGTTCCTGGCCTCCATAGAGAAGGTAAGCGTCGTCGTCTTTGGCCCGTTCCCTGCCGTCCAGCATGCTTTGTTTCAATGCCTCACGCAGCACGCGGATTTCCCGTTCACTCAGGGCCATGCCGTGTTTCAGCTGCTCAGCGGCTTTCCCGGCGGCAATTCCGGTATCTTCCGAAGCGCCGTTCGCCTTGCCGTCCGACACGGCTTTCTCCAGGGCCGGCCTTTCGTCGGCGGGCATGATGAAGAGGCCGAAGGCTTCCGTTATAAGCGGCATGAGGTCCTCCAGCTTCGCGTCCTGCGCCGAGTGGGCTTTTTTATATTCTGAAAGTTTATTCGCGAATTCAACGGAACTCATCTTCTGGTACTTGATCTTGTCCATAAAGGATGAGTATTGCGTACCCGCGAATCCGATCGCCATGCCTCCCGTTTCATGATCGGCGGTAACGACAATCAGGGTTTCCCCCGGATGTTTTTCGTAGAACCGGACGGCTTCGGCCACCGCATCATCAAGGGCCAGCGTGTCATAAATCGAAGCCGCGGCATCGTTCGCATGGCAGGCCCAATCAATCCTGCCGCCTTCCAGCATGATGAAAAAACCATTCGGATTGTCGAGCAGCTCCATGCCCTTCACCAGGTATTCGGCGATCGTGACGTTATCCCCGCCGCCCTTTCGGTCGAGCGAGAAATACATGGCGGCACGGTCATCCACAAGGGCGTTCATGGCAATCACCCGGCCGCTCCCCGGTTTCAGCGCCTCGAACTCTCCACGGCCCGTCGCGATCGTATAGCCGTTTTTTCGGGCCTCATCGAGGGCGTTGGGTTTACTCCGATCCTTCTTGTCCACCGGTTCCATCAGTTGCCCTCCGGCGAAATAATCGACAGAGGAATTTGCAAGCTGGATCGATATGTCATACATCTGCCTGCGGCTCGGGACATGAGCGTAGAACGCGGCGGGCGTCGCATGATCGAGGGATACCGTGGTCAGGATGCCGATCTTCCAGTTCTTCTTTTTGGCCGTTTCGGCGATATTTTCGTAGCTGACCTTGCCTTCCGCGTCCATGCCGACGACCGCGGAAGCGGTCTTGTGACCGGTTGAAATCGCCGTGGCCGTCGAGGAAGAATCGGGAATCACGCTGGTCAGGTCATAGGTCGTGTCCATCCCCTGGGCCGGGAATGTGTTCATGACCAGCTTCGCATCTTCGGGACGCTTCACGCCCTTCAGTTTTCCGAGGTACAGCTCCGCCGCGTTGCGTTGGGCAACCCCCATCCCGTCGCCGATGAACACGAATATATATTTCGCTTTCGGCCCGGGTTGACCCGTTGCGGCAACTCCAATCCCGGTCATCAGGAATATCGCGACGAAGACCGCGATTACCGGCAGTGCTTTCCTTCCAAACATCTTTCCCCCCTTGTGCACGAGTCGCATCGAATCCATAATTCAATTCCCTACGCTTTTATATTTCAATAATGTAGTACTTTGCAACCAAGAGGCTTGATCGACCGGAGAATTGCAGCGGAATGCCCGATTTTGCCATGGTATGAAACAGCATTCAGGCCGCCGCTCAATGAGTTGTCCGAAAACACGCCGGCAGAGAGGAAAAAGACACCATGACCGACCGAAACAAAGTGAGTACCGCATTTCAGACCTTTTTCGAGGAGGCGCCGGAACATGCCCGTGCGTGGATGGGCGCCGTCCGGGGCCTTGAAGCCGCCAGTGCTCTGGACAAAAAGACAGGGGAGCTTGCGTACCTCGCCGTCCTGGCCGCACTGCGCATGGAAAGCGGTGTGCCGTTTCATGTCAAACTGGCCAGGGAAGCCGGAGCATCCCGGGAAGAGATAATCAGCGCCATTCTGGTGGGGTTGCCCGCCGCGGGTCATGCCGTTACTCAGGTGCTGCCCGCCGCTCTTCTCGCCTGCGATTCTGAATGAAGGCAACCGACCCGACAGGCAAAAAGCTTCGTCTGCCGTAGGATGATTCAAACAGGGATATCCACCCTGCCGGCATCATACCGTGGCAGACCCTACCAACCCGGCGTTCAGCCGGGCGGCTGAGCGCGTCAGGGGTCAACCGCCTGGCGTGCGTGCCGGAGCGCAACACCAGCAAGGCACTGGCGGATACGGAAATAGAGGGGTCTTCCCCCCGGCAGGCCGGTTTTCATCGGCGAACCGGGAGGTGCGCCCTCTTTTTTTTCTTCTCTGGGTGATATTTGATAAATTATGATTGACATACGATAACTATTGACTGTAGAAAGGACAAAATTCAATTTCATTTTACCCAGGAGGAGACAATGAACGAGCTGTTGAAAATCCAAAAGGTGAGCAAGGTGCTCCGAGCTGTCCTGACGGTGATACTGGTCCTTTTGCCCGTCGTGTCATTCGTATGCTGGATCAACTTCAACAACATCCCCCCACACATCGACATGCTGAATCTTCGCGCCCTTCCGTTCGTAACTCCACAAAGCCTCTCCCTCCATTCACGTCTTCTCTGCTTTGCCGCGAGTCTCATCCCTCTTTGCGTCGAAATGGCCGGCATCGTGATCCTGATAAGACTGTTCAGACTCTATGAACGGATGTCGATCTTCAACGCGACGAATGTTGCCTGTTTCCGTAAGCTCGGGAAAATCCTTCTCGCGCAGGCCCTTGCAGGAGTGCTTTACATACCGCTTCTGAGCCTCGCAATTACGATGGATAATCCACCCGGCACGCGAAGAATTGCGATAGGCATCGATTCTCTCGACATGACTGCGCTGGTGGCGGGAACCATGATCATTGTGATTTCCTGGGTGATGGAAGAGGGACGCAAGCTCGAAGACGAACAGTTGCACACGGTTTAGGAGGCTGCAATGGCGATTATAGTCAATCTGGACGTCATGCTGGCCAAAAGGAAAATGCGCTCAAACGAGCTTGCCCAACTGATCGGCATTACGGAGCAAAACCTTTCAATCCTGAAAACGGGGAAGGCGCGTGCCATCCGGCTGTCCACCCTGGACTGCATCTGCAGGCATCTGAAGTGTCAGCCGGGAGATATACTCGAGTATCGTGAGGAGGAGTGACCGGCGTATCCGCTTCCAACGCCGGGTTCAGCCACGGTGAGAATTCCGGCCCCACTCCGGTTCCCGTCCAAGGCATGCTTCACCGGACGGGATCGCGGCACTTCCGGGACAGATCCCGCTTCGATCCGGCGGAAACGGACCTCTACTTTCTGACCGCAAACATCAGGTTGGATGTATTGATCTGGTAATGGTAGCCGATCGCAAAGGGCAAAGGTTTGATGTCCCCGCGCGTCTTGTAGATTTCGGCCAGATCTTCCTGGTGCTTGCCCTTGAAGATCGCTATGGGCTCCACGTAGGTGCCGTAAAACCGGAGACTCCAGATCGCCGGGTTGAAATATTTGAGCGGGATTCCCGAATCTTCCTGGAGGATATAGCGGCTTTGGTCGAGGACGAGCTGTCGTGCGGCAGAGACATTGGGATCGAACATCACGAAAGACGCGGATTTCATGAAGGTGGTAAGAGGCCCGAAGCTCCTCAAAAAAGGACCGAAATGGCTGTTTCTCTCAAACGATGAATTATAAGCGTTGAGGCGAAAGTAGTAGAGGGTCTGGGTCTCCGGCGAGCCGGGGCCCGTAAAGGCGATCCTGACGCCCGGGATGCCCGCGTCATCGATGGGGCCCCGATCCAGGGCCGGCACTTCCCGGATCGTCCCGTCAGGTTTCATGCACCAGTATTCGATGTCCAGGACTCGAATATTTTCCCTTGCCATAAAGAACAGGAAGATTGGCAGAACTCCGTTGAGATCCTTTGAAGCCATCGCCTCGTGCATGTGTGCGCTGATGAAATAGTCCACATTGAGGAGATCGTGAAGTGAGCGCTGAAGGGTCGAAAAAAAAGAATCGATGTCCCTGTCGTTCATGGCCGGAAAGTTGGGGAGTTCCCCGGGAGGTTCCAGAGCCATCAGAAGATAGGTTTTGGCATGGGGGAAGAAGGTGTAGGGGTTGATGAAATCCGGTCCGCTGAAGGGATAGAAAACGGCGAGGTCGGATGATGCCGCTGTACCAAGTTCCTTCGAAGCCCAGTCGCTCATGACCGCAAGCTGTTTCTGATCGAACTTTCTCCAGCCCTGGTCGAAGAACCCGGCGTATTGAATCCAGGCCGGCCTGTTTTCAAGCGGGCTCAGGGTGCCCTGCCCGCCGCGCATCCCGGCGATGAATCGCGCATACTCGTTGTATGCCGGGCCGTACCCGGTTGTTTTCTCCCTCTGGTGCGGGGGGCTCGCATCCGCCTCCGGTTTCGATCCCGAAAGAGCATTCGGACAAAGGAAAAAACTCAGAAACAGGACAAGGAAAATAACCACCCCGCGGAACTGATTTTCTTTTTCCATCGCCATTGTTGTTCCTCCTTAGGGAGCAGAACGATCGTTCACTGTTGCCGGCCTTCTGTACAGGAGCAGAGCGCACGCCACGGTCAGGAGACCGACCGCCGACGGGAGAGGTCTCTGAATCAGAAGGTAGCAGAGCATCCACGCGTTCAAAAGCAGGAAGACCGCGGGTGTTACGGGATATCCCCATGTTTTGAAGGGCCGTTCCATGCGAGGGCTTTTCACGCGCAGGACGAACACCCCCAGGACCGACATGAAGGTACACAGGGCCAGGGTGAAGCCCACATAGGTCAATATGATGTTGAAGGCCGAGGTTATGGCGACGAGAATCGAAGCCGACGACTGCAAAAGGATGGCAGGGACCGGGACCCCTCTTCCGCTTCTTTTCGCCAGGAGCTTCAGAATGCCGAAGTCTTCACCCATGGTCTGGATTACCCGGGGGCCTATCATGATCATGGAGCTGAGCGTGGAGACCAGGGCAAGACAGATCAGAAGGGTCATGATCCTGCTTCCGGTTCCGCCGAATATGGCCTTCGCCGAGAGGTACCCGACATTGATTTTTCCCGCGAGTTCACCGACCGGCACGGTATAAAGAAAAATGAAATTAAGCAACACATAGCAGAGCGAAACGAAAACGGTTCCCAGGAACAGGGAAACCGGGAGGTTCCTCTCCGGCCTTGGAATCTCTCCCGCGATATAAGCCGATGCATTCCAGCCGGAATAGGCAAAAGACACATACACGAGCGCAACTGCAAACTCCGGACTGAAGATCGATTCCACGCCGCTTCGCACCGACGGAAGCACAATTTCCTGCGGGTGTGCGACGAAAAAGCCCGAAGCGACGAAAACGAGGATCAGGGCAATCTTGCCCACCGTAATAAAGTTCTGAAAATCACAGCCGAATCTCACATCCACCAGGTGCACCAGGGTCAGGATCGCAATTGCCGAAACCGCCACCGCCGTTTTGTCCACCCCGGGGAAGACCGCTCCCAGGTAATGGCCCAGGGCAATGGCCGCAAGAGCGACCGGGGCGGCAAAGCCGGCAACGAAGGAAACGCACCCGGCGAGGAAACCGACAGCCGGATGATAGATCCTGGAGAGATAAGTGTATTCTCCCCCGGATCTCGGCATCATCGCTCCCAGTTCTCCGTACGAGAGCGCTCCGCAGAAAGCGCTCGCGCCGCCCACGACCCACAGCATGAGTACGGAAAAAGGGGAATGCACGCCTGCAACCTGAAAGCCGAGCGTCGTAAATACTCCGGTCCCGATCATGTTCGCAACAACCAGGATTGTGGCGGAGAAAAGAGTAACGGGTTTTTTCGGGCCCGGCGCGTCGTTCATTATACTCCACTCGATGTATCTACTTGATACCGATATCCAGGATTTGAGACCAATAATAAGCGTACGGCAAGAGAACTCAAGTCGCCTTCTGAAGTTAGCATTAAAAATAGTATTGAAATTATCCGCTGTTTCTGCAATGTCATCAAGTGATCGGGTTTCGCTGCCGCAATTGAAGCCGTAGTCCCAATCCCCGGGAATCTGCGGAGGAGGATTCCCGGCAGATATCTTGCAACCGCATTCATAGATCTTAATTTGATGCCATAAATACGAGGAACCACCGAAAGGTCGGGGGCAAGCCTGCCTGCCGCCCGCGGTCTGCTCGTCGAGTCTCTGAAACTGAACCACCTTTCGAGCGCCCGCTCGAATGAACAGCGGGAATCCCGCTCCGAATGAACAGCGAGCCAGTTCGTTCCAATGCGCCGACCGAACGCTCAAACCGACCGGAACACTTCACTTGAGCGGAGAATCGGCGCGAACGGAACCCGGCTCCCGGAGCGGCAGCGAATATGGCCCGTAAGCCGCCGGCAGCCTCCTTCCGGGAGAGACGGTGGATGGACTTCCGGCGTGGGGATTGAAAAGGAGAGCAGCTGCCCGGACCCGGCGAGTCTCTGATTTCGCTTCATCGGCAGGCAGGTCCGGAAGTAGTCGCAGCGTTGAGTTTTGATGGTTCACAGTGAGCTTTGCCGGCTTGTCAAAATGTGAAAGACACCGGGTTGCCTTGGCACACCCGGGTCCGACTCCTGGTGCCGGTAATAGTCTGGTCGGGGACTCAGCAAAACGTTTCACACTCTATTTGCCCTGCGGGGCAGGAAAGGAAGTCGAAGCATGAAGAATTCAGGAAAACGCAGGATGATATCTCTGTTTGTGGCCGCTCTGTTCGTATTGTCCGGTACCCTTGCATTTGCGCAGTCGGAGAAGCTGCCGTGGGATGGGCTGGTCGAGCTTTCAACCGGGTCGATTGCCGCCGGCATCGGGTTCAGTTGGGGAGGCGGCACGCTGACACTGGCCAACGGACAGAAGTTCCCGATTAAAGTGGACGGCCTGAGTGTCGGGAGTGTCGGCATTTCGGAAGCAAGCGCCTGGGGCAAGGTCTACAATCTGAAGAAGGTTGAAGATTTTGCGGGGACCTATGTGGCCCTGGACATTGGTGTGACGGTCGGCGGCGGAGGGGCTGCCGCGACGATGAAAAACCAGAATGGCGTAATCCTGGACCTCTATTCGACCAACGCGGGCGTCAAGTTCACACTGGGAACGGGCGGAGTTAAAATTTCACTCAAGTAACACATCGGAAAACTCAAAAGAACGGCCTGTCACCCAAATAGAATCCAGGTGAAAGATGAGCCCTTTGTCCAGAAACGTCACCCCGGCGAAAGCCGGGGTCCAGTGTCGTTAATTGGAATTATCCAATGATTTCAAAGAGCCTGGATTCCGGCCTCCGCCGGAATGACGAATCATGGTTTCATCTCGCCTCGACTTTTCCTTTGGGCAACAGCCCAGGCATCACGACTCCCCCCGACAAGTCACCGACCCTAACCGGTGGCGGTTTGGCAAAGACCGCCGCCGGTTCATTCCCGTCCGGTTTCGAAGAGCGAACACTCTGCTCCCGATTCCCACACCCGTAAATCAGCAGTGGTGTTTCAATAAAAGAAGGAGTAGCCTGTTGGTGAAGTGAGCCAATGCCTGGCGTGCTCCCGGATGCGGCGATTATGGGTGCCGGAGTCGTACCGCAGGGCTTGTGAGCCGCCCGGGAGAGAACGCGGCGATATAAGGCATGTTGGCCGTAGCACCTGGACTGGAGACATATGAAAGCGATTGCTCTTATATTGATGTTGCTTTTTCTGATGGCAGCCTGTGCCGGAACCGACAACGGCAAATCCGATCCCAGGGTTGAGTATGGGGGCTCTTATCGGGTGAGAACTACATCGAGCAGCGGGATTCAACGATGAGCGCGTGAACGCGCGCGTAGCACAAGCGGCATCGATTGCGGAACGGGCGTTGCGGATGCCGTCGCTGCTTGAGGCCGCCTCGGGTTTCTGTTCCCTTGGGGACTATTGGTCAAGGCCGGATTCCCTTCCCCCTGCGGGAGCAGCTAAACGTGGGTGGCCCGGATACTCGTTATCCGGGTCCGTAAGGACAAGAGGAGGGGACAAGTCCTTCGTTACCCTTGCAGAATCATCCTTTGAACCTCCCGCGCTTCGCGCCCGGACAACAAGTGTCCGGGCCACCCACGGTTGCGGGCAGCGCCGATCAGGCTTGGTGGGTTTTGCCCGTGGTGCCGTTCAAGATTCACTTTCGTCCGGAATATTCCACAGGTATTTGATTCGAGCTGATACTTAACCCGGTATTACTCGTTATCCGGGTCCGTAAGGACAAAAGGGGCAGCGTAATCCCCCGCGATTCCTCGGCTTATCCTCCGAGCCTCGTCTTGCGCTTCGCGCCCGGACAGCAAGTATCCGTGCTACCCGCTGAGACAAAAAATCGTTCAAAATATGGTGTCTTGCGCTTGTGTGTGAACTTAGATAAGTCCAAACTCCAGGCACGGACAACGAGTTGTCCGTGTAAGAAAATCGCTCCAATCAGGTCGAAGCAAACAGAGCGATTCAGCCTTTCTGGAAGACCCGATGGCCCCAGAGCCAGTCATCCCGCCAGACTTCCACAAAACCGAGCTTCTCCAGCCGATCGAGAGTCGGTCCGAAGTCCTGGACAATGTGGTGCGGCCGGTCTTCGTCCAGTTCCGAATGGAAGCGCCCGAATAAATATCCTCCCGACCTCATGGCGAGCCACAGATCGTCGACGGCTCGAACCGGATCGACAAGGTGCTCGAAGACGTCCATCGCCGCCACCATATCGAAGGTGCCGGCCGGGAGCCCCTGCTCCTTCAGGTCCACGAACTCGGCTCGAAGGTCTCTCGTGTCGAACCGCCACCGGCTGAACTCCAGCATGGGTGAGCTTATGTCCGCCAGCGAAACGTCAAACCCGTTCCGGGCAAAGACAATTCCACCCGAGCCTACTCCGGCCCCGAAGTCCAGATAGCGGCGGCACCCGTGAAGCGTGGCGAAGCGCAAGGCCGTTACATAGGCCAGCGGCGAGGTGTCTTCACACAGGGTGTGCCACCATACCAGCTCGTAGATCATGGCCCTGCTGTCGTTGTAGAATCGCTCGACGGACTGCCGATCCTTGCGATCGACCGCCTGCTGCCATTCGCCCTTGACCCTCGCCAATGCATCCGAGCACTGAAGCCGGACATCATCCGCTTCCCCGTGTCCGAAGTAAGCGCCCAGTTCAGCGACCAGGCTGGCCGGCAGATCCCGATGCCCACCGGAGAGCAAGGCCTGTTCCCACGTGTCTCGATATTCCCCGAGCAGGCGCTCCTGCGCTTTGGTGAAATCTTCCAGGAGGAACTCTCCCTTCTCAACACACTGCCACAGTTCTTTCAGTTGCTCCGGTAACAGTTTTTTTCCCATCGATTGCGGCCCTCACATGGTGGGGTGTTAAGGAAGCTAGGCAAGAACTCTTCGAAATCCGGGGAACACTCTACCTTAAACCGGACATAATCTACAGCAGTGATATCACCTCCGGGGTCTATTTCGACCATTTCTGAAGCTCTATGATGTTGCCTTCGGGGTCGGTTGCATAGACGAGCTCAATCGTGCCGACTCCGGCAACGTCCCAGCAGACGGTCCTCCCGATCACCCCTCCTCCGGCCGACAGCAGGAGTCTCTTAGCAGCCTCCACGTCATCTACCTCAAAAGCTATATGGGAGAAGCCGGGACGATTGGCCGCAGTCCTCGGCCTGTTCTCTTCATGGTTGTACTGGAAGATCTCAAGGGTGGGGCCGTCAGGACCATGGCCCGGAAGCCGAATGTGAATCCCCTGGATGTGGGCCTGCGGGATTCCTGTGGCCTCCTCAAGCCATTTGCCCGAAAGGTCTCTTTCCGGGGGCACCGGAATACATCCGAAGACTTCCTCGTAAAAACCGACAAGCCTTTTCCAGTCCAAGGCAACGATATTGGTGTGAGTATATCTGGCGTTGACAGGCATGATTCCAATCCTCTGTGGCAGGGAACTTCCGCAACAAGTCCCGGGACTAAGGGAGCTGTGCCCAAAATCGAAACCAAATGAAACCACGATTCGTCATTCCGGCAAACACTCATGGCCTTTCGGCCACAACGAAGTATGAAAAAATTCCCGCCTAAATCGAGACAGGGTATACGTTGGACAGCAATTCCTTTTTTCATATAAAGGCCGGAATCCGGCTTCTTTGAAATCATTGGGGAATTCCAGGTAACAACACTGGACCCCGGCCTCCGCCCAGATAACGTTTCCGGACAAACGGCTCATTTTTCACCTGGATTCTGTTTGGGCAACAACCCCTAAACGAGTGGAATTTCCACATACGTGAGATCGGGTAGTTCCGTAATTCGAATGCGATCCGGTTTCATCCGTATGACGACATAATCGGAAGAACGGGGATCGTCGATGTAGTCTTTAAGGCGCGGAACGGCTTCGTATAGCCAGAGCTTGTCTTCGTCGTCCGAACTGACGGCGCATGGGCCTGAAATCCGTGCATGCTCACCTTCGGGCTTTGCGAAACAATACTCCGCGTACGGGACCTTCCCAAGCTGAGCGATTTTCTCCGAAGAAGCCGAAGTTGCGCACCAAAGCTCCCGCCCCTTCCATGCCCATCCTCCCATCGGACGAACACCGACCGTCTTGCCGTCTGTTGAAGCCAGTGTGCCCCATCCGACTTCTTTCATAAGGGATTTGACCTTATCCAAGCTCATTTTTTCCTCCAAGTACATGAAATGTTGATTGTACGCCGTTAATGGCAATGTAAGGATCGTTCTCCGATAGTCACGCGGGCAACGATATCCGGATCAGGATCTCGCCCGGCTTTTCGGTTTTGACTTCAATCACCCCTCCATGTTTGTACACGATGATTTTCGACATGGGCAAATCCGCGGCCGGGGAGTCCATCTTGAATGTGGTAAAGGGATAAAAGAAATGTTCCACGTCATCCCGCGATAAATTCCGTACCGGATAACACATGACAAGCTGGAACATGTCGTTTTCCAGGGACGCCGAAATCGTCAGGACGGCGCCGGACGGCATCTGGCTCAAGGCCTTCTTCAGCAGACTCTTCAGGACCTGTTTCATCTGCAGCGGATCGACGGAAACCTTCGGCAGCCCTTCGGGCAATTCAGCCGAAATCGAAATATCTTTTTTCCTGATATCCGCTTCAATCCCTCTCAGCGCCGTTTCCATGAGTAGACTCAGCTCGGTCGGCTCCATTTCCAACTCGATCGGCTGAATGTAATTGAGAACCATGCGCAGGATGGTCTCAAGGCGGCCCACTTCTCCCACTATGATCTCCACCTTCTCCCTGTTCGGATCGTCCGGGTTCATGGATGACAGCAGCCGCCGTGCAAATCCGCCGGCGGATACCAGAGGATTGCGGATTTCATGAGCCAGCCTTGCCGAGACTTCGCTGATCGTTTTGAGGCTTTCGCTTCGGATAAGCTTTTCCTGCAATTTCACTCTGCCCGTAACGTCCATGATGATTCCGTCCACCCAACCGACCAGGCCTTCGGACGTCCGGAAAGGAATGGTATGATCCACCACATAGACGAGATAGCCGTCCCTGTGTACAACCCGGTATTCGACAATGAGTTCCCTGCCTTCCGAGAGGGCCTTTTCCCGCAGATCGTTCACTCTTGCCCGGTCCTTGTCATAAATCGCCTCGCTCCATAAACCGGGATCGCCGAGTATTTCGGCGGGGCTGTACCCGATCAACTCCTCGACGGACTGGTTGACGAACAGGATCTCTCCGGCAGGTCCGGCCCGATAGACCACCAGAGGCACATTCTCGACAAGCGTCCGGTATTTTTCCTCCGATACGACGAGTTCGGCCGTGCGCTGCCGCAAAAGAGCCTCAGCCCGCTTGTACTCGGTCACGTCGCTGAGTATCCCGACCGAACCCACGAGCCTGGCCGAATCACCGTACCACGGAAAAGAATGGTCCCTGAGCCACTTGAGGTCTCCCGTCTTCGTGACGATCAAATAATCCGCCCGGTATTCTTCCGTCTTTCCCGCCAGGCGGTCTTTAATGATCACTTCCCGCGCCACGTTTTCCCT
Organism: uncultured Syntrophobacter sp.; assembly: GCA_963666995.1. Classification (GTDB taxonomy): domain Bacteria; phylum Desulfobacterota; class Syntrophobacteria; order Syntrophobacterales; family Syntrophobacteraceae; genus Syntrophobacter. The sequence continues at coordinate 579,802 of OY762941.1, forward strand.
TCCCGGCAAGTCGATCCGGGTGACCAGTCTGGAAAACCCCACGCTCATGATCTCTTCTCGGCTGTATCCCGTCAGATTGGTGATTCCGGGGCTTACATAATCGTAATTCATCGAATCGTAGTTCAGACGGTAGATCACATCTCCCGTGGTCTCCACCATGAAACGAAAGCGCTCTTCGCTCTCGCGCAGCAGGTCATCTGCCTGCCTGCGGCTGATCTCGACGGCCGCAAGATTCCCGATCAGAGAGAGTGTGTCGAGATCCGATTGCGAAAAAGCCGTTCTTGTTCGATTGAAGACATAGAGCACGCCCAGGTTCCTTGTGCCCATCTGAACCGGGACCGCCATTCCCGAGACAATGCCCTCGTCCGCGACAACCCGGTCATCCCTCCAGTCCAGGCTTTTCTCCGCCAGGTAGTCATTGACGATGTAACCCTGCCGCGTTCTTGCAACCAATCCGCCCAAGCCCCGGTTCGACGGGAGTCGCAAATTTCTGAAGGCTTCCGTCTCGATCCCCGACGAAGTGTGCTTGTAAAAATCATCACGGCTTTCGTCATGCAGTGCGACATAAGACACCTCGGCACGCAGAATTTCCCTGCATTTGTCAACGACGAGCCGGAGATAGGTATCGAGCCGTTGATCGTTCGTCATGGCTATGGCGAGGTCGTACAAGCCCCGGAATTTCCTCAATTCATTTTCGAGATCCGTCTCGACCCGCCGTCTTTCAGAGATTTCTCTCTCCAGATCCGCCAACTTTCGTTTCATTGCTTCATAGGACGGTTTCTCAGCCATAAAAACCCCCCGACCATTGCGAAGATGCCGCCCGCGGCGCCTTTCTTCGTTCGAAAGAACAAATGTCAGGCGGTGTTCAGGCATCAACAGAACATCCATTTTTAAGTAACATAGCGATATAAAAAGAGAATATAGCCTTGAACGACAAAAGTCAAAACTCCTGTCCGCCTACTGTTCCTTTACCGTAGAATAGCGAGGGGAACAACAAAAACATTGGAATAGAGTCCGTCGACTCCCCGAGTGCTGATAATCTCCGGGGCTCAGGATCGAACACCGGGGGCGGCGACGGGAGATATCCGTTCCACGGCTTGACATTTCAAACACCGTAGATATCGATATATATGAGTATGTTGTTTTCATTATCGATCCAAAGGAGCCGGGGAATCCGCGGACAGTCGGAGAACGGAGAGGGAGCTGAAGTGATGGTCGCATTCCTGATCGCAACCGGGTTACTGTTTCTTGCAGAAGGAAAGGACGCCTTTCCTTTTTTTGTGCAGTGGAGAGGAATCCGCAATGCCGGAACATTATGATCTCGTTATTATCGGCGGGGGCCCAAGCGGCCTTACAGCCGGAATCTATGCCATGAGAGCCGCCTTGAAGACCATCCTCATCGAAAAGGCCCTCCCGGGCGGTCAAATGGCCATTCCCAAAGAAGTGGAGAATTATCCCGGGATTATTGACATAACCGGCTTTGAACTCTCGGACAGGTTCCTGGAGCATGCAAAACGGTATGGGCTCGAAATACTGAAGCAGGAGGTCACGGCCATAGAACCGGGACTTGATTTCCACACGGTGAGGCTTGCGAACGGCGAGATCCTGAACTCCTTTGCGGTCATTGTTGCGGCAGGCGGCCACGCCCGCAGGCTCAATGTGCCGGGTGAGATCGAGAATTTCGGCAAGGGAGTTTCCTACTGCGCGACGTGTGACGGTTTTTTCTTCCGAGGCAAGACCGTTGTGGTCGTGGGCGGCGGGGACACTGCCATCGAGGATGCCCTGTACCTTGCCAGGATAACAAAACGCGTCTATCTCATTCATCGCCGGGATTCCTTCCGAGCGAGCAGGATACTGCAACAGCGCCTTGAGGCTGAACCCGGGATCGAGGTCATCCTGAATACGGTTGTTACCGAGATCAAAGCCAATGAACGGGAGGTGTGCGCAGTCGCTCTGGAAAATACTCAAACAGGTGCTCGCGGCGAGATCGAAACCGATGGAGTGTTCGTCTTTGTGGGATTTTCTCCGAACAATCGACTGGTGCCCATGGGCGTGGAAATCAGCGCGAGCGGCTACGTGATCACCGACAGTAAATGTGAGACGAACATACCCGGCATCTTTGCAGTCGGCGATTTGAGACAAAAATACGGCAACCAGATTATTATCGCCGCGGCGGACGGATGCGTAGCCGCTTTGGCCGCGGCTCACTGTGTGGAAATGAAGAAGGCGACCGTGGGCTCCAAGACTTCAGCCGGGCCGGCCGCCATGGTCTAATTGTAACGCACAGAAGTCGAAAGCTCGGGAGAGCCGGTATCCCGACGTTTATGCGCTGGAAGGCTTTGAATGCACCGGCGCTCCCAAGCGGAAGTACCGCTTTTTTACCGCAAGGACCGGAATGTATATCGATAGCGCTGCCTTAAGGGCCATACTTATTGACAATTTCAGGTACCTTGTGAGAAGAATGCCGATTGTCGGTCTGAACCTCTGGTCATGGACATTCCGGATGCGAGCTGCGATGAATTCCCCCATCAGAAACATATTGAAATTCCGTCAGTCTTTGGCCTTTGGCATGGTGTCGTGCCGTGAGGTCCCGCTCGATTCCCCGGCAACCGACGCGCCGGGCGTGCAGCGGGACATGCATACACCCAGGGCAGGAAGACGAATCGTCCCGGGCATGTGTAACATGGCAACGAGGATGGGAAAGGCGCTGGGTGTGGCTTTGCTCCTTGGAACCCTGGCCCTGTCCGGCTGCTCCCTGCAGCGGTTCGCCGTAAACCGCATCGGCGATGCATTGGCCCAGGGCTCCTCGGTGTATGCCTCCGATGACGATCCGGAGCTTGTCGCCGAGGCCATGCCCTTCGGTCTCAAGACCATCGAGAGCCTCCTGGCTGAGTCTCCTCACCACAAGGGGCTGCTTCTTGCCGCAACCAGCGGATTTACGGAGTACGCCTATGCTTTCGTGCAGACTGAGGCGGACTTCGCCGAGGACACCGACTTCGCGCGCGCCACCGCGTTGAGGCAGAGGGCCGGCCGGCTTTATCGCCGAGCACTCAATTACGGCATCCGCGGCCTCGAGCAGGTCCGGCCCGGCATCGTTCAGGCCCTCCGGACCGACCCTCGCGCTGCATTGGCCCCGTTCCGGAAGGCGGATGTACCGCAGCTCTACTGGACGGCCGCAGCCTGGGGCGCGGCGATTTCTCTCGATAAGACCAACTCGGAGCTGGCGGCGGATCTGCCGCTGGTCCAGGAGTTGATGCACCGCGCCCTTGAACTTGACGACGGCTTCGGCCTGGGTGCGATCTACGATTTCTACATTGTGTATGAGGGCGGGAGGCCGAGTTCCGCGGGCGGTTCGGTCGAGCGGGCCCGCGAAAGCATGGCCAAAGCCCTGCATTTTGCCGCCGGCCATCGGGCATCCCCGCTGGTTTCCTTCGCGGAAACGGTGGATGTCGGCATTCAGGACCGGGCCGAATTCGAGAAACTGCTCAACCAGGCGTTGGAGATCGACGTCAACGCCCTGCCGGATCAGCGGCTGGCGAATTTGATCGCCCAACGGCGGGCGCGGTGGCTCCTCGCCCGAATGGACCGACTTTTTGTTGAATAAGCGAGGAGAAACGATCGTGAATGGGCGCAACGGTTTGCCAACCCTGAGGATGTGGCTCACGGCGCTGATCGTCGTGGCGTCGGCTCATGCCGCATGGGCGGCTGATGAAATAGTCATCAAGATGGCGACCCTCGCTCCCCAGGGTTCGGAGTGGCATCAGGTGCTGCAGGAAATGGGAGTATCCTGGCAACAGGCATCGCATGGGCAGGTGGCGTTCCGTCTTTACCCGGGCGGCGTGGCGGGCGACGATACGGACGTCGTCCGGAAGATGCGCCTGGGCACGCTCAACGCGGGCCTTCTCAGCGTCAGCGGACTTGCGGATATCGACCGTAGCGTGCTGGTGCTCGATATTCCCATGGCCTATTCCGGCTACGGCGAACTGGACTGCGTGCTCGATCGGATGGGTCCTCAGATCGAGAAGATTTTCGAAGCGAAGGGATTCATTCTGCTCGGTTGGTCGGAAGCCGGGTGGACTCATTTCTTCACCAAGTCACCGGTCACGACGCCCGACGACATGAAGAAGCTGAAAATGTTCATCTGGGCCGGCGACGACCGTTACGTCGAACTTTGGAAGAAATCCGGGTTCAACCCCGTCCCGCTGCCTTCCACGGAAATCTCCACCGCGCTGCAGACCGGGCTGGTCAACGCCGTCACCTCGACGGCTCAGGGCGTCCTGCTGCTCCAGTGGTACAAGGAGCTGAACTACATGAGCGACCTCAAATGGGCGCTGTTCCTGGGCGCCGTGGTGGTTTCAAAATCGACGTGGGATAAGATCCCGGCCGATGTGCGCCCGGTCCTCAAGGATTCGGCGCGCAACGCATGCCGGCGCTTGAGGGAGTTCTCGCGCCAATCGGAACCCAGGAACATCGAGGTTTTGAAGAAACAGGGGCTGAACGTGGTTCCGGTGGACAGCGCGGCTCTCGACCAGTGGCGGCGGCTCATTGATGGCGTCCTGCCGCAGGTCCGTGGGGCATACGTGCCGGCAGACCTTCTCGACACCGCAATGAAGCTCAGGGACCAGTGCCGCCAGGGCGCGGTCAAGGCCGGCGCACCTTGAAGGCGCAATCTCTGTTCCACCACGCTGGGGAAGGGGTCCTCGTCACCGCCTTCCTGCTCCTCACGGCAATGCCGCTGGTGGATTTTCTCGGACGTCCGCTCGCCGGTTTTCACATTCCCGGTTCGTCGACCTACACCCAGCAGCTCACCTTCTACCTGGCCTTCCTCGGCGGACTCCTTGCCACCTGGGCAGGCAAACACCTGACGCTCTCCACGGCCGTCCTGCTCCCGGAGGGACGCCTTCGGCAGAGCGCGGAGTTCCTGGCCAATTGTGTTGCGGCATCGGTCACGGCGGTCCTGACCTACGCCGGCATCGGCGTTGTGCTGGCCGAGAGGCAGCAGGGCCAGGCACTGTCTTTCGGGCTGCCGATCTGGATCAGCGAGAGTGTGATGCCGCTCGCTCTCGGGCTGATGGCCCTGTCCTACGTGTTCAAGACCTCCCGGAGCCGGCTCGGACGCGCCGGCGCGGCCGCCATAGTGTGTGCGGTCATCTCGCTGGGGCTGGTCCAGCCGACCGACTCCATCGCCTGGATTCTGGGCGCGATCCTGCTGGCCGCAACGCCGCTCGGCTCACCCGTTTTCGCCGCCATGTCGGGCCTGGGACTGATTCTCTTCTGGCGGGAGGCCACCCCGGTATCGGCGGTCACCGCCGAAATCTATCGCCTGATCGCGTCGCCGACCTTACCCGCGATCCCGCTGCTTACCGCAACCGGCTTCGTGCTTGCCGAGACCCGGGCACCTCACCGGCTGGTGAGGTTTTTCCATGCGATTTTCGGCTTCATGCCAGGGGGCGTCGCAGTGCTCGTCGGCGCCGTCTGCGCGCTTTTCACCGCTTTTACGGGCGGCTCCGGCGTGACGATCATTGCACTGGGAGGGCTCGTCTACCCGATCCTGATCGAGGAAGGCTATTCGGAAAGTTTCTCGCTTGGTCTCGTCACCGCGGCCGGAAGTCTGGGTCTTCTGTTCCCGCCGAGTCTGCCCGTGATCCTTTACAGCGTCGTCGCCAAGGTCCCGGCGGACCAGTTGTTCATTGCCGGGTTCGCACCGGGATTGCTGCTTCTCCTGCTGGTGTCCGCCTACGGAATCAGCGTGGGCCGTGCAGCCGGAACGCGCCGCCAGCCGTTTGTGTGGCGCGAGGTGGTGAGTGCGACCTGGGAAGCCAAGTGGGAGCTGTCCATTCCGGTGGTTATGGCCCTGCTGTTCGGGAGCGGACTGGCTTCGCTCCTGGAAACAGCCGCATTCGCCTGTGCGTATACGGTCATCATCGCATGCTTCATCCAGCGTGACCTGCACCCGTTCCGGGAACTGCCGCAGGTACTGGTGAAGGCTGCGGTGCTCGTGGGCGCCGTGCTGATCCTGCTCAGTTGTGCGATGGGGCTCACGAGCTACCTGATTGATGCACAAATCCCCGATCAACTGCTCAACATAGTGCAGACCCGGATCCACTCGCCACTGGCCTTTCTGCTCGTGCTCAACGTGATGCTCCTGGTGCTGGGAAGCGTCCTCGAGATCTTTTCGGCGATCATCGTCCTGACGCCGCTCGTCATTCCACTCGGAGTGGCCTTCGGCATCCACCCGGTCCACCTTGGCGTCATTTTCCTGGCCAATCTCGAGCTCGGATTCCTTTTCCCGCCGGTCGGTCTGAACCTGTTCCTATCCTCGTCGCGGTTCGGCAAACCGATGATCGCGCTCTACCGCTACGTCCTGCCGTTCCTGGTGATACTCGCGCTGGGAGTGCTGCTTATCACCTATGTGCCCGCCCTCTCGCTCGGTATTCTGCACCTCCTGGGCCGCTCCTAGTCCAGCCGTCAAAGGTGATGATCGCTTTCACCGTGCTGCCCGGCAAGAGCACGATCAAAAACAAAATTCGAAGCGGCACAGGGCAAGATATGTTACCGGCTGAGTTTTCCACAGATCTTCTGTTGTCAGGTGCAGCAAGTATTCGAACCGGTCATTGCCCTTGAATATTAGCGAACGGGGTAAAAGAGGGGCTTCTCCGTTCGGGAGCATATGCGGAAACCGGGCGACAGGATTCGCAGCCGCAATGCATGGTTGAGCGGACCGGAAATCGGGCTATTGCACGCATCGCAAAGGAGTTGCGCTCGATTGAGAAGTGCGCCAAAATGAGGCAGTTTCGATCTGGACGCTTCCAAGCGACAGCATGTTCTTTGCGTCCACGCCGGGTTTCAGCGGCATCGCCGTTCACCGGCCCATGTCTTCCTGGAGACCTTTCACCCCACGAAGGGGATTCCTGTGATGAAGGTATATCCTCCGGACACACCACTTGAGTTCCTTTCAGCTCGGGAAATTGTCACAACCTTTGACACCCTGACCGATGTATCGTTCAGGCATGATGAATGTTTAGAGCGGCTCGCCGGCCTTGGGGCCTTCTCCCCTGCTGAAACGGGGGAAGGGACGGCGCTTGCTGAGTCTGTCGGCGCATACTGGTGCCGCCTTGTATCTGCCGACGTTCTGTATCATCCGGCAGAAGGGCTGGAAGCCATTGAAGCCTCCGCTGACATGGCCGAAAGGTTGCTCCGGAAAGTCCTGTGCCGACCTTTTTCTGGTGGGCAAACAGATACGAACGATGACTATCCAACCTTCCAGGCTTACGCGGCAAGCCGGTGGTTCGATGGCGCGGGAAAGATCAAGTATCGCCTGGCGTCCTATTCTGAAAGCCGGCTGAGATTCCAGCAATCCGTCAAAATCGCGGAACACGCACACCTTTGGTGGTGCCTTCCCGACTTGCGGAGCAACCTTCTACGCGCAGAAATCGAGGAGCTTAAGGTCGCAGGCATGCAGGAACGCATCCTTGAATTCGTCGCGAAATATAGAGCACTAAAAGCGCAGGTAATCGAAGTGGGCAAACGAAAGGGTCTCTTCGACGTCAATGGGAGATTGCGTGGAGCTGATCTGGAATGTCTGCCACATCGACATCGGGAATTTCTCAGGGGAGTTTCCAGCATTTCGCATAACATGTCCCTGGCTTTATTCGAGACCCCCGCCGTACCGGACAAATCGCAGAGAAGTTTGAAGGAGTCCAAGTTTTCAGAGACCATCTGCGAGCGAATGAAGGATGATTATCGGAGGGCGCAGGCGATACTTCACCAGGCGCGTCTTGCCGAAAGCTCAAAAAACTCGGAAAGCTGGAGAGCGGCGAAGCACCTTTATGAGGCGGTCAATAAGGCCAGGTGGGTCCGGGGGCAGCGCATTGCAAGGCAAAACCTCTCAAAACTCAGAGGCTTATCCACCGAGAAAGGTGGAGATGGGGATCCTGCGGGCGCCATTGACAACTTTACAACCCTGTTTGATGAGATCGATAGGGAACAAACATCGTCGGGCAATAACCCGGGCTTTGATCTTCATTTCCACGCTTATACGATTGACGCTTTCGAAGCGGTAATTGGAGATGAATTTGCCAAACGGTCCCTTTCGAAAGACTTTCTGGAAACCTGCAGGAAGAGACTCGATGATGAACGAAAGAAGGTGATTCGGTCTTTTCGTCGTGTCGTTGTCATCGGCACCTATAAGAACTCCTTCTCTAAACTGATCCGTCCCATATTCATGAAATGGGTCGCGGATCTATTGGAAGGCGAACTCATTCAAAGCGGACCGGATCAAACGGCAGGGGGAGGGCGAATAATTCCTGACAGCCCAGGCGTGCGGGAAGCGGTCGCTCTTGTCGAGGAATCCGCCGCAAGAGAACTCCTCGATTTGGTAAAAGCAGGCTCTGATCTGCAACGGAGAGAATGGGGGGAGCTTGCGCCCATTTTCTTCAAAACCGTTCGGGCGGCGCAGAAAAGAGGGATTTCGGCTCAACACCGGAGAGGACGCAGTGCGGCATGCAGAGTTGGGATTCGGGGTGCAGACGGCACCGCTCTTGAAAAGATGGTTCAAATCCTGTCTGGGCGACGAAACGAGTATGAAAGAATTCTCCTCAACTCCCCTGTTGAATCCACCGAACACGAAGAAGACATTGCCAGGAAGATATTGGAGTTTACACGCGACAATCAAGGCACCTGTATCCTGAGGTATTTTGTTTACGGTGAATACAAAAAGGAAGAGCCCCCGAAGCTGGGAGTGTTTGTTTTTCTCAACGGCACTTTGAAGACAGTTACCGGTCTGTCCATCGACCGGGTTCAGAAGGTCTCCCGATCAATTCTTTCGAGAAAGCCCAAAGTGCCTCACGTAACAGACTGCAAGACCCTTTGGCGAGCGCTGTTTGAGCCCGTTTGGTCTCTTGCTGCCGAATCCGGACTGCCGAAACATCTGGTCGTAATTCCAACGGATGACTTATTTACGGTGCCGGTCCACACTGCCTTATATCCCGCAAAAAGCTTGCCCGTGGCCGCTGTAGTCCCTTTGTCACTTGCCGTAAGCGCCACCGCATATGTGGCCCGAGGCAGATATCGATTTCAGAGACTGCAGCTTGAGCAGAATGATATACTATGTGCCCTGATTTTGGCGGAAGAGGGTGTATCCGGGGAAGAAATTGCCGAAGTCAACTGGCCCGCTGAGCATTTTTATCTGGCAGGTGACTGTCCGAAATGCGTGGTCAAACCGAACTCAGTCGGAGACGGCGACTGGGAAGGTCTGAGTGCTCTCCTGGCGAAAAAACCCGCTTTCCTCATTTATGCCGGCCATGGACGTTACGATTCGAGCTTCGGTGACCTCGGACCTGCCCTGGCGTTGCGAAAGAATTATCTCACCCAGTTTGACGTTGCCATGCGCGTTTCTCTTCCTCAAAATAAACTGACCATACTTGGCGCCTGTCTGGCCGGCCATGGGGTCGATGTCGGCGGCGGTGAAGTCGCCGGATTTGTCCGTTCATTTATCGCGGCGGGTGCGGGTGCGCTGGGAGTGACTCTGTGCGAAGTCCCCGACCAAGAGGTGGTGTTCACGGTTCGTCACCTGCTGCGGAAGGCGCTCGCTTTTCGAAACCGGAGCTTTGATGTTGTAACATCGCTTTTTGAATTTTACCAAAACAGGTGTGAACACGATGGAATGACAGCGCAGGAATGCATTGAGGCGTGCCCGGTTGTTCTATATTTATAGGAGATATCATGAGATTGAAGGCACTGAGCGAAGCAGGGCGTATGGATCCGGAGTATCTACCGCAATGGAGACGAGGCGGCGGGGACCTCATCATCGCGAATCGGGCATTTGGGACAATTCTGCATGCGGCAATCTGCGATGACTCCGGTAAAGTCCTGTACGATCAGCCGGTCTGGGCTGAACCTGGTGGGGCAATCATTGTTCCAAGGAATCCGAGAGGCGCAATTGGGCTTGTCGAACTATACAGGCCGGTTCTCAACAATAGCCCGCTCGCTGAATACCCTCCTGTTGATCTCTCGGGACACGGTCGGTTCTCCCTTGAGCTGCCCCGTGGATTTCCCGAAGAAGGTGAAACCCCGGAGGAGACGGCGTTGCGCGAGGCTGAAGAAGAGACGGGATTTGAGGCGCTGAATGTGACCAACATAGGAGAAAGCAACTTCAACACTACCTACTTCCTCGCTAACACGCTGATATTTTTGGTCGAGTTGAGCGATCGAAAGGCATCGGCCGCGTTTAATGATATAGCGGAGCACATTCGGCGTGTCCGGTTCCTGGATCGGAGCGAAGTGTTCCAAGAGGTTTCCAGGGGGGTAATATTTTGCGGCGCGACCAAGTCCGCCCTGATGACCTATTTCGCGCGTGAATCACAGGAGACCATCTAGATCCAAACGACGTCAATTCACTCGCGGCAGGCAACATAACAATGAAGGAACTCTTGCGGTGTCGTACATCTGATTCCGCGTTATTTCTCCCTCGGCACGCGCGGAAAGTTCGGAAAGATGTAATCAGGCCCGGAATGGGTGGAGACACATTGGACCGGGATTGGTTTTGCCTTGGAAGACAGCATCCGATTTCTATCATTCTTATCGTATGATTACGCGTCTTTGGGGAACAGACCGAAGAGTCTCTTTGCGCTCCATGGGATTCGTACTCACGAGGTGTGGTACCAACAACATCAGGGAGTCAATCATGTGGTGTTCCGACCCTCTTGTAGAATTATTCAAAAAGCATGGCTACAGCGTCGTCCGTGTCCCAAAGGCAGATCTGGAGCCCTTGGAGATGTTGACCCAGTCTGGGAAGGACCTCGTTAGACAGGGTCGGCTGACCGATGTGATGGGCGCTGACCCGGAGAACCCCGTCCCCACACTCCCAATATCCAGGAACGTGCCGCTTCCCAATTTCTCAGGAACCGTGACGGCTGGGCTCGGAATGCAAGTCGGCTTGACGATCTTTGGCGGCATCATGTCTCTCCTCGGTGGCTCCAAAGACCGCCTGAACGCCGGATACAGGGGGGCACGTACCATCTCTTTCCAGTTTGGGAAGGTGCTGGAGGATAGAATCGATTTGACCGCTCTCGACTCATGTTTGCGTCGTGTCGAGCTGGCATCACGGCCCTACTTGGTCGATATGTGTAGTGAAGGTAAGCTTTTTGTCATAAATGCGGTCATCAAGAGCAACCGCCTCTCCGTAGAAGCCAAAGGGGCCGGCGGAGAAGCATTAAACCTTGACGTTCCCCGGATTCAGGAAGCTGTGGGAGCAAGAGTGCAAATATCCAGGGAAGGGCGGGCCACTTCCAGGTTGGTTTATTCGGGCGACACCTCGCTTGTGTTCGGATTTGAAGCTGTACAGTTGTTTTGTGCTGAAGGCCGCCTTACCCCCTATAAGCCGTTACCACCCGGCCGGCGTGCAATGAGGGGCTTTCCCGACGGGGGAGACAAAGCGGTCAGGCTCCTCAAGACAAAAAGTCCTTTTGTGCGGCTCCAATAGTCGTCACTTCGCATGGCGATCCCGCTTTTCTTGGACACGGATTTACGGTAGCCTGTTGACCTGGGGAATAACCAATCGGAACCGAATCATAAATTGACCCGCTCGCAGGGAAGCTTCGAGGGCGCTTTTGAAGGTTATCCGCCGCGAGGCTTTTGGATGGTGAAGCGCGCATATCGACCAACAGTCATAGAGGAGGAAAGCAAGATGAAGGGCACATTAGGGGGCATGTCCAGGGGTTTAGGGCTCATCGCGGTTGCCGGGATTATCCTGGCCTTCCTGGCGGGTACCGCGTTCCCGTGTTCGCGGGTGTTCTGGAACACGAACGGGCAGGCAAAAGTGACCGGACGGACCATGGACCTGAGTATGTCCGATGAACCGCAACTGGTGGTCTATCCGGCGGGGATCGAGCGTAACGGCCAGGCCGGTCCGAATTCGGCGAAATGGAAGTCAAAATACGGAAGTGTGGTTGTGACCGCGTTCGGCGTTGCGACTTCGGACGGGATGAACGAGCACGGACTCGCCGCGCACGCCCTCGTCCTGGACAAAACGGTATACGAACCGCGCGACAAGAGACCGGGCGTCTCCAACGGCATGTGGGTACAGTACATTCTCGATAATTTCAAAACGGTAAACGAGGCTCTGTCCGGCCTACCGGGGGTACAAATCGTTTCCATCGATATTGCCGGGATTAAATGGCCTCTCCATGTTGCCTTCGAAGATGCCACGGGCGATTCGGCCGTCATCGAATATGCCGACGGGAAAGCAGTAATCCACCACGGCCCTCAATATTCGGTTATGACCAATGAACCTTTCCTGGATGAACAATTGAGCAATCTGAAAAGATACAAGCTTTTTGGAGGGGATCTGGCCCTGCCCGGCGACATTGACCCGGTGAGCCGGTTCGTCAGGGCTTCCACTTACCTGAAAACCCTGCCGGAACCGAAGAACGATGTGGAGGCAATCGCCGGTGTGGCAAGCGTTATTCGCTCGGTGATGGTCCCATTCGGTGCCCCAGACACGTCAAGTACTGATCTTTTCGATACGTGGCAGACTCTCTGGCGGACGTTCGCAGATCTCACGCACCTCGTTTATTACTTTGGAGCGACAACGAATCCCTGCCTCCTCTGGGTCGAACTGAAGAATTTAAACCTCAAGGCAGGTGCGCCCGTACTCGCCCTCGACCCGCGCGATCCGGCCCTCATGGGGGATATTTCCAAGCAATTGAAGCCGGTAACGAAGTAGCTGCTGCCCGATGGAATGAAACCAAAACGGGCACGCCTGAAAACCGAACCCCGGGGGATTCAGGCGTGCCTCCTCGGCCCGCCCCTCACTTCGTCGATCCAGTTGAGCACTTCCGCCGTCTTGTTTGAGATTGCTTCAAAATCGCCGGCGGCAACCCATTCCCTGGATATCAGGTTCGAACCGATCCCCACGCAGGCAACTCCGGCCCTGAACCATTTCTCTATGGATTCGCGAGTCGTTTCAACGCCTCCGGTCGGCATGATGAGCGTCCACGGCATGGGGGCAAGCACGCTCTTCACGAACGCCGGCCCCCCCACTTCCGCGCCCGGGAATATCTTGCATATCTCAGCACCGTATTCTTCCGCCTGCGAAATCTCGCTGGCACTTCCGCATCCCGGCAGATACGGGATCTTTCTCCTGTTGCATACCTTCGCAACGTCCGCATTGAGTATCGGCCCAACGATAAAATTAGCGCCGTTGCTGATGTACAGTGCGGCAGTGCCCGGATCGATCACCGATCCGACGCCCAGGATGAGGTCCGGGATTTCCTTTTCGCACCACTTCACCAGCTCGGAGAATACCCGATACGCAAAATCGCCCCTGTTGGTAAATTCAAGCACCCTGGCACCGCCATCGGCGACCGCTCCGGCCACTTTTTTGGCAACATCCGGATCGCCATGGTAAAAAACAGGAGCAAGCCCGCTTTCGATCATTGCATTCAAAACCTGCAATCGCTTGAACCTTGCCATCCGTTTGCCTCCATTTAGAAGTATGGCCCGCCCGGAGGAGCGCCCGGCGCAGTGTTGGACGAATCATTCACTCAATGGATCACGCCATGGATTGAATCTTCCACGCCCGGCTTTCCTTCAAACCTGCACGGCTACCGCGAAACTCTTCCCGACGTCTCTCCGGACATTATTTTTTCCACTTCTTCAATCGTCACCCCGTTGAAATCGCCTACGACCAAATGCTTCAGACACGATGCCGCAACCGCGAAATCAAGCGCCTTCCGGAAGCCGTCACCATATGTGCGCAACCCGTAAATCAACCCGCCCACAAACGCATCGCCTCCCCCGACACGGTCAACGATATGGGTGATGTTGAACCTGGGACCGACATGAAGCCTGCCTCCTTCATAGAGAATGCCGGACCAGGTATTGTGGCTGGCGCTCACACTTCCTCTGAGAGTGATGGCAACCAGTTTCAGATCGGGAAATTTTCGAGTCAATTCCTCCGCCACGTAACGGTATTTCTCCGCCTCGACCTTCCCGGCCGCGACATCGGTATCCGGCGCCTTTATTCCGAAGACCTTTTCCGCGTCTTCCTCGTTACCCACTGCGATATCGCAGTGTTTCACCAACTCCGGCATCACCTCTCCCGCCTTTTTCCCCCATGTCCAGAGTTTGGCGCGGTAGTTCAGGTCACAGGAAACCGTCAAGCCTTTCGCTTTCGCTTTCACTATCCCTTCGAGGCACGCCTCGCAGAGTCCCTTGCTGATGGCAGGCGTGATTCCGGTCCAGTGGAACCAGTCGGCGTCTTCGAACACGCGGTCCCAATCGATCATGCCTTTTTCTACGGTCGCGACGGAGGACCCGTCCCTGTCATAGATTACCTTGCTCCCCCTCTGCACCGCGCCGTTTTCAAGAAAGTAGATACCGATGCGGTCGCCTCCCCTCACGATTTTGCCCGTCCCGACCCCATGAGACCCCAGGCAGGCGATGCAGGCGTCTCCCAGATCATTTTTTGGCAGGCGCGTCACAAAGTCGGTCGCTACGCCGTAATTGGCGAGCGAAACGGCAACATTGGCTTCCCCGCCTCCAAATGAAACATCAAACGATCTGGCCTGCCCGAACCTTAAAAAGCCGGGCGGGCTGAGCCTCAGCATAATTTCTCCGAAAGTGACGACCTTTTTCACACCGAGCCTCCTCTTCACAGACATCCGAACAGGTCTGAATGCACAGAGTCGAGCGGCCTTCAGGCTAAGCGTTCATTCCCGCGTGCTCCCTTCCTTATCCGGCTTTCCCGGAAGCCCCTGCTTTCAACCGTTTCACAGGCCTCTTCCCGATGCCGCCCTTCCACAGGCTGGGATGGTCTTTACGTTGTACGACGGCCCTTATGGCAGACCGAGTTCGTCATCGTGCGAGCCATCCTCCGTCAACGGCCATGGTAAAACCGTTGACGTAACTGGAAGCTTCGGAAGCAAGGAAGACCGCGATTCCCTTCAGATCCTCCGGGCTCCCCCATCTTCCCGCCGGTATCCTCTCCAGGATCGCCTTGTTTCTTTCCCGGTCTTCACGCAAGGCGATCGTATTGTCGGTCGCCATGTATCCCGGGGCGATTGCGTTTATGTTGATATTGTATTTGGCCCATTCGCATGCCATGAGCCTCGTGATTCCCATCACGCCGCTTTTGCTGGCGGTATAAGAGGGGACCCTTATGCCTCCCTGGAAGGAGAGCATCGATGCGATGTTTATTATTTTTCCGCCGGTTTTCTGCTCGATGAATTGTCTTGCAACAGCCTGGGACAGAAAAAACAGGGTTTTCAGATTGACATTCAAAACGTCATCCCAATCCTTTTCTCCAAAATCCAGCGCATCGGCCCTGCGGATGATTCCGGCGTTGTTTATCAAAATATCAATTTTTCCAAATTCCTTTACCGCCAAGCCGACTATGCCTTCGATAACTTTTGTGCCGGACAGATCCGCTTGAATTGCCAGGAATTTGCGGCCAAGGTCTTCCACCTTCTTTCCGGTTTCACCCATATCGCCCCGGCCGACTCCAACGATATCCGCGCCGGCTTCCGCCAAACCGATCGCCATCCCCTGCCCCAATCCCGTTCTGCAGCCGGTCACTATGGCGACTTTTCCGGTTAGGTTAAACGCGTTCAGGATCATGAAAAACCTCCTCCTCCGTTCGAGTCAGTGCAACTGCGAGATCGGGACCTCGTCCATATCGGTGAACGTCTGGTTTTCCCCTGCCATTCCCCAGATAAACGTGTAGCTGTTGGTTCCAACTCCCGAGTGGATGGACCAGCTTGGCGAAATGACGGCCTGTTCGTTTTTCACGACAATATGGCGAGTTTCTTCAGGTTCCCCCATTAGATGGAATACCAGGGAATCGTCAGGCAGATCGAAATACAGATAAACCTCCATGCGCCTGTCATGAGTATGACAGGGCATGGTGTTCCAAATGCTGTTAGGTTTCAGCACGGTAAAGCCCATGACCAACTGGCAGCTTTTCAATACATTCGGATGGATAAATTGATAAATTGTTCTGACATTCGCTTTTTCAGGAGTGCCGAGTTCGACACGCTGGACATCCTTCATGGAAAGCTTGACAATGGGATAGCCGGCATGAGCGGGAGTGCTGTTGAAATAGAATTTTGCCGGGTTTCTTTCGTCCGTACTCCTGAATGTTACTTCCCTGGCCCCCATCCCGATATAGAGGCATTCCTTTCTGCCCAGGGTGTATTCGTTCCCATCCACTGAAACGATGCCTTCCGGGCCGATATTGATAATTCCAATCTCCCGTCTCTGCAGAAAATAATCTACCCCCAACCCCTTCGTTACCTTCAGTTCCAATCCTGAATCGATCGGACAGATACCGCCGACTATTATCCTGTCGATATGGCTATAAACCATATTTACCTTATCTTTTTCAAAAAGGGATTCTATCAAAAAATGCTTCCTTAAACCTTCAGTGTCCAACAATTTCATGTGGTCAGGATGAACTGCATGTCTGACATCCATTGTTCTGCTCCTTTATCGACTGATATTATATTCGACCTCATTTAGCATGATAGGGATGCACCGTGTCAATAATCTGCACCACAATATTCTTGACCGTATATATTACAAATATTACACCCGAAATTGGAAGACATGAATATAGGACCTTTTTCGGAATAGCAAACACATTTGTAACATCCCGCGCCAGTATCGTTAACCTCAATGAATAGTAGAAGAATGCAACGGCAAAGACCAATATCACGACTTCCAGTATAGCTCGATATAGATGTCTCAATCTCACGTTTGGTATTCTCTTCTCGATCCAGTTGCCGACGCTGAAATGTTCGTTGGTGATCCACAACGCCGCAGACCCATAGAAAACCATATATGCAAACAGGAGTTCAATGATCTCATCGAACCAGTGAAGAGAAATGATCGGAACAAACCGTACGAATACATTGGCGGTTATCAGGATTGTCAAAAGGAAGAAGCTTATCAGCGAGACTACTTTCAAAATATTGAATATGGTCTTATCGATCAAATTCAATGCACCCTGAGTTTTTTCCATTTCCCCTTCCCTTTTATTTCCCCATCAGGAGATAGGGTAGAAATGTTGCGATTTGAGGAATGTAAGCGATCAGGATAGTAACGATCATGATTCCGATGAGATAAGGAAGAACTTCTTTTGACAGAACCCCGATGGGCACCTTGCTGAAACTTGACACCGCATACAGGCACATGCCGACCGGCGGCGTCAAATTTCCTATCATGATCAACAAGGTCATGACCACGCCGAAATTGACGAGGTCAATCCCATATTGCCTGGCGATAGGCGCAAATATCGGGATCGTGATGATGAATATTGCGTTTCCCTCAAGAAAACAGCCCAGGATCAGGACGATAAAAATGACCATCCCGACCACACCCGCCTGAGTCGCGCTCATGGTAGTCAGGGTGGCGATCAACTGATCGGGGATCTTCTGATGGATCGTCAGCCAGCCGAAGAAGCCCGCGGCGGCGATGATAAACATGAGGCAGATGGTCTGCTTGATGGAGGCCCAGAAGATTCCGGGTAAATCTCTCACTCTCAAGTCTTTGTACAAGAACCCCAGGAACAGGGCGTACAGGGAAGCGACGACCGCCGCCTCGGTCGGAGTGAACAGCCCGGTGAGGATCCCTCCGATGATGATCACGGGCGTCAATAAGGGCAGGAAAGCCTCTCTCACGCAAACCCATGCTTCTTTAAAGGTTGCCTTGTCCGCCTTCGGCAACTTTTTGGCTTTCGCGAGGACGCCTATCGCGATCATCATGCTGATCGCCATCAGTATTCCCGGGATAAAACCCGCCAGAAAGAGTTTGCTGACAGACACCGCCGTCAGCGCGCCGTAAAGGACAAACGGGATACTGGGTGGAATGACCGGACCGATGGTTGCCGCGGATGCAACGATGGCTGCCGAAAATTTCGGCTCAAAACCGTTATCCACCATTGCCTTGTGAAGGATCTGGCCAAGGCCGGCCGCATCCGCGATGGCCGAACCGGACATCCCGGAAAATATTACGTTCGCCATGACGCACACCTGCCCGAGCCCTCCGGCTATATGCCCGACCATAGCTTTCGCGAATTTGAATATGCGGGATGTGATTCCTCCGGAGTTCATCAGGTTGCCGGCAAGTATGAAAAAGGGTATCGCGAGGAGCGTGAATCCGGTGGTGGAGGCATACATCCTCTGCGGGAGCATCGTGAGGAGCGAGGTGCTTTCCAGTGAGGCAAAGAATATGATTGCCGTAAGACCCATGGCAACGGCAATCGGGATGTCGATCATGATCAACACCAGCAATACTGTGAAAATCATCAGTGTCAGCATCTCATGGCTCCTTCATCGTGCCTCGGCGCCCGACTCGGTCGTGTCGCGCCTCCAAATCCCAGGGGATGAAGCGTCTCTATGAAGATTGATGCCGGAAGATACCTCAATCATGTTTTATGAATCTTTCGGAAGCACTCCCTTCAGCACCCCCGTCAAAAGCGGGAAAGTGCGAATTGAAACTGAAAGGCACATGGCCCGGCTAAGCTCCAGGCGGGTACGAAAAGACGCGGCAGCCGGGGATCCGTCATCCGGTCCGGGCACGATCGATTCCAGGGGGGTGTTCGTTGCCGGGATGAGACCCGGGGGAGAAACGGACACGGAGAAATCCGCACGGGGCTCTGCTTCCCCCGGGAACAGGGCATCGTCTTCAAATTCCACCCTATCTGGCCTCATCAACCATTTTCATGAAGACCTTGATATTCTCTTCCCCGGCTATGGGTTTCATTCGATCGTATGCGGGACCCATCATGGCTTTGAATTTCGCCTTGTCCGGATAGGTTATTTCCATTCCCGATTCCTTCAACTGCTTGAGCTGATTCGCTTCGTCGTCCCTGACGGCTTTCTTCATCCAGTCCCCCGCCTTCTTGCTTTCCTCCTTGACGATGGTCTTTTGTTCCGGTGTCAGTTGATCCCAGACCTTCTTGCTGATGACATGAACCATCGTGTTGTAATTGTGTCCCGTCATCGCAAGGTACTTCTGCGTCTCGTAGAGTTTATTGGAATAAATTACCGCAACCGGATTTTCCTGGCCGTCAACCACCCCTTGTTTCAACGCCATCTGCAACTCATTGAAGTTGATGGTGGCAACAACTGCGCCCAGCGCTTCCATCGCCGCCTGAGTCGGCAACTCAGGAGGGGTCCTGATTTTCAGTCCCTTTACATCCGCAGGATTATTCACCGGGCGGACGTTGTTTGTGAGGTTTCTGAAGCCCCATTCCCAGTTTGAAAGGAAAACCAGTCCGGCCGCTTCGAGATCCGGCGTGGCCCAGGGAATGAACTTGCCGCCCAGCACCTTGTCCGCGTGTGCGTAGCTGTCGTATATGAACGGGAGCATTACGCAGTTGAATTTCTGAGAATATTTGCCGAGCTGGCCCTGAGTGGGCAGACTCATGTCCACGGCACCCAGTATATTTTGCTCGAGCACTTCCGGGGGGGATCCAAGGGCATTATTGGGGTAAATCGTGATCTTGATTTGGCCGTTTGTTCTTTTTTCGACGGCGTCGGCGAACATTTTGCTCGCGATATTTCCGGGGTGTGAATCCGCAGCGAAATGGCCCAGTTTCATCTTGATTTCGGCGGCCTTGGCATCCTGGGCAACTGCAAATGGAGTAAAAACGACAAGCAACAAAAGAATTATCGCCAGTTTTTTCATGTTTTCCTCCTTTTATGAATTCTTCAACCCTTAAGTGACCTGTCTCCTTCCTCATTCAACCGTGATAAGCCGGTTGCTCTTTTCAAGCTCCGGACCCTGTTCCGGATTCGGCTTCCGCTGATCAAACGTCATTGCACGGGCCAATTCGATCGCGATGCAGGTCCTCTTGTTCCTACGATGCAGAAAAGATCATTCCAGGATCGATTTGCCGGCCTGTCGGACCAAGCTGAGTTTCCCGCCAAGCGGGCCTCCCGGCGGCCGTCCCGACCCCGGACCGGCAGGAACAGCGCTGTGGAACCTGCTGTGAACCTGTCGATAGGTTTGTGCTTCTTCCCTCCCTTCTTTTAGCGGTCATCTTCTCCAACAAAACCCAATCGCCGGGAAATTTCCAAAGCGGCCTTCATCACTTCCTTTTTGAGAACGTCCTCGATCATTTCTCTCGTAACCCGCAAAGAAGGGCCGGACACGCTTATCGCGGCCACGGGGCTGCCCTTTCCGTCAAAAACGGGAGCCGCGAGACAGCGGATTCCCAGCTCGTTTTCTTCATCATCGACGGCATACCCGCTCCTTCTCACCTCTCGCAGGTGTTCTTTCAAAAGGGCCGGGGCGGTGATCGTGTGGGGTGTGCGTTGGGGAAGGCCCTTTTCCCTGATGAGATCATCCAGCTTCTCTTCCGGGAAATAAGAGATCAGGACCTTTCCAACCGCGCAACAGTGAGTGGGGTTTCGCGAGCCCACTTTCGAAACCATCTTGAGGCTCCCCGTGGCGTGCTGTGTCTCGGTTTTGTCGATATAGACGACCTCCCCCATGTCAAGAATGACCATGTGAGCCGTTTCTCCCGTCTTCTCTGAGAGTTGCCTGAGGACCGGTTCGGCGGCCTTGCGGAGGTCGAGCTGGTTGTCGAGAAGGGCGCCCAGTTCCATCAGCTTCAAACCCAGGAAGTAGTTCTTCGTTTCCGGGTCCTGGCGGATGTAACCAAAGAAGGAAAGGGAAGACAGGATGCGATGGATTGTACCTTTGGGAAGCTTGAGTGCCGTGGAAAGATCCTTGATGCTCGTTCCCTGGGGGCTCTGACCCACTCTGTCGAGAATGAGGGACATTCTTTCGATCGTTTGGACCAGGTTGTTCGGTTTGGGGTGTGAAAGTTTCGATTCCATGAAGGCCTTGCCCTGCCTTGTTGAGAGTTGAGGATACTCTCTTGCCGTGATTCGGTCGAGGACGGGAGGTCGAGAGCGCAAATTGCGTTTCGCATTACGATACGTGGTTTCATATATCAGAACGCAGAGGGCCTGTCAATCACTTTTTGGCTCCGGATGATTGCCTCCATTTCTTCTGAAACAAAGGTCACGAATACCGGGTGAACCGCAAAACACCGGCGTCTTGGTCCCGCAGGGGGCCGCTTTCTCCCAAAATCGTCGAGACATCCGCCTGTTACAGTCCCTCTTGAGAATGAAGATTAACTTTTTCCGATAATGTAATATACTTTCCAGCCCAGGGCCCGTTGAATCACCCCCGGATCGGGATGTTCCCCCAGGCCCTTGACCGGTCGTAAGGAGGTCGGCCGAGGAGGAGCAGACCGACAGGCCGGCAAAGATTGGACAGGGGTCCGATCTACTCTTGCCTTCCCCTTCAGAGGCGTCGGGAAGGAAGATGCATGTCGTCATCGAACGCATTATTGTCCGGTCTTCGAATGGAGTGAGTTATAATCGTCACTGGAAGATCGATGCAGGATGCACATGAAAGCAATTACTAAACGGCTGTTTATAATGATTTTCCTGGGAGCGGCCCTCTTACCCCGCGTTCTCCCGGCGTCGGAGGGACATCCCGGCTGCCCCGGCAAAGAGGTCGTCCCGGCCCAGGTGCTCATGCTTGTTCCAGCCGAATTCCAGGAGTACACCTACGTCAGTTTATACCGGGGGCAGGAAATACTTCACAGGCTCGGCGCCAGGGCGGTGGATGAGCTTTGGGCGCAAATCCGCCCGACATTCGAAAGCCTTACGGTAAGACCTGTCGAGAGTGAAGCCGCGGCCAGGGAGATGCTCAATTCGAGGTTTTCCAACGACCTGGACCTGCAGCGCTTCGACCTCATTGCCATTCCGAAGTTCACCAACGTGAGTTCCTGGGCTGAAGGGCAGTATTACGGCTTCAAAATCGATATACAATTCGAAGTCTACCCGTACGACATGTCCAAAGTAACGACGGTCAAGGGCCACGGCGAATCGAAAACCGGCGTCCATGCAAGCTCAAGTCCCGGCGAAAGCGCCAACCTGGCGCTGAAAACGGCTGTCGAAGCCATAAATGACGGCCTTTGCGGCAGAGCGGCCCTCCTCATGCCGTGAGCATTCGATCCGGCATTCGCAATTCGGAATCGTAACGAACGAAACCGCTTCCGTATCACCATCCGTTTTGACCGTCGGGACACATCCTGCCGCACCGGTGAAATCCCGCTTCGAACACGCCCGGGCGCGGGCCCTGCGAGGCGTATCTGCCACTTGACCGCGGACGGAAAGCACATGCTGGGGGTCTGGATCGAATACCTGGAAAAACAGGTCGGTAACCTCAGCGATCTCATACGGCAATACACTGAACTCAAAGAGAAGGAAGCCGCTCAGTAACGTTTGAGACCGACTGGGCGTTGCCGTGATTCGCCCCGTTTTTTGGTCTTTTCCCTCCCAGAGATTCCCAGACCCCGGTTCCCTTCGGGACAACGGGCAGGATGGCTCTCGATCCCCAAAGGCGGGGCCGGAGCCAGTTCTTTGTAAGGACAATGTCGCCGGGAGCCGGCACCTGACCGTCCCTGTCCAAAGAAACGGGAAGAATGCCCCGGCCTTCCAGTGCGGATACTTCCACGTTTTCCGGCACCTCCCGCAGTCCGCCGAACTCGATAAATCGCCCGCTCCAGCCGTCGGCCGTGAGTCCCACCGCCGCCGCAGCCCCGATGATGCCCTGATTGGTCCCCCCATGGCCGGAGAGATGCAAACCGTGAGCGGCTTCGAGCGCTTCCTTCTGAGCGACGACCCGGCAGGTGCACTTGCGGCTGAAGGCAATCAGCCGGGAAATGCCGGGTGCGTCATCGCGTGCCACGCAGAGCCCGGGGTCGCTCCCCTCCAGAGAATAGCGCTCGATGTGTACGACAGCCCTTGAGATCAGATCCTCAAGCACGGACTCATCTTCGACGTCCACAACCACGCACGCACTGCTGTTGTGCGAAGTGTAAGGGATATCGTCATGGACCAACAGTTGCTGCCGTACCACACCCCAGATATTACAGCCCTCGGGCAATGCCCTTTCGAACCAGCGGGCGAGTTTGCCCGTGCCCCGATTCGCGTCGATATGGTCTGTGTCGTCAAACCCAATGTATATCCTCATTCCGAATTCTCCCGCACTCATCGTTCGCACCACCGGCAACACAACCCATCGATCAGGAAACAACTTCAGATGTCGGGTAACCCGGGCACGGCATCCTTTTGGGCGCATGGGCTTCTATCACCTCACCTGCAAAAGAGCAACCACAAAGAACGAGTTTCAACCTGAAGTCTCTCTCAACAGCGGATCACAGGTGAAACGCTGTCGACAGGTCGGCCTCCAACCATTATGTCCATATGTGTCCACACCGCTCGGTCGCATTTGCTTTCGCAGCGGCTTGCAGTCGAGGCAAACTCTGCTTAGAAAAGCAGGCAACCGGGAAACTATGTCTGGCAAAACAGATGTATTTTATTGTATAGCAGTCAATACCCCGTCATTGTCGCGGTGATTCGATTCTTATTGCAGCGAAAGAGATCGATATGATCCACGCAATTCCCGCGCTCATACCCCTGTGGCTGACCCTCAAAGTGGCCGGGTTCGGAGCGTTTTTTGCCACTCTTATCGGTGTCGCCCTCGCGTTCTTCATCGCGAATCACCGTTTTCCGGGGAGGGAATGGCTGGATGCCGCCTTCACCCTGCCTCTTGTCCTGCCGCCGACGGTCATGGGCTACTACCTGATCGTACTGATCGGGCGCAATGGGTGGATAGGCCGGTGGCTGAACGAGCACTTCGGGATCACCCTTATGTTCACGTGGCAGGGAGCGGTTCTTGCCGCCATGGTGGTTTCGCTGCCGCTGGTATACAAGTCCGCGCGCGCCGCCTTTGAAAGTGTCGATCCAAACCTGGAAAAAGCTGCGCGGACCCTCGGACTCACCGAGGCCGGGGTCTTTTTCCGTGTTTCCTTTCCCCTTGCATGGCGCGGAATCCTCGCCGGCACGATGCTTGCCTTCGCGCGCGCCATGGGGGAATTCGGAGCGACGCTGATGGTTGCGGGGAACCTGCCCGGTAAAACACAGACTCTTTCGCTCGCGGTCTACGATGCGGTTCAGGCGGGAAACGACAACCTCGCGACGATGCTTGTGCTGATCACTTCTTCCGTTTGCATAATCATTCTTGTGTCCTCAGGGAAATTACTCAAAACCAGCTACTTAAAGGAGATCGACCGATGAAGCGAAGCATACTTTGCGTTGTTTTGCTGCTGTTCCCGGCGCTGCTGCCCGTATTGTTCGGGGGAACGGCCTTTGCCGAGCAGGAGATTATCGTCTCTGCCGCTGCAAGCCTGACCAATGCTTTTCAGGATGTGGGCAAAAAGTTCGAGAGTGCGAATCCTGGAATCAAGGTTATATTTAATTTTGCAGCCTCCGGCGCTCTCCTCCAGCAAATCGACAAGGGCGCGCCGGTGGATGTTTTTGCATCGGCGGATCAGCAGACAATGGACCAGGCCGCGGAGAAGAAGCTCATCCTGGCCGAATCCCGCAAGGACTTCGTGAGCAATGAGATCGTGCTCACCGTGCCCAGGGATTCGAAAATCTCCATTAAGGCGTTAAAAGACCTGACGGCAAAGGAAGTCGGCAAGATCTCGCTCGGCAATCCCGAGACGGTCCCGGCAGGCCGCTACGCAAAGGAAGCCCTGACCAACGAAGGTCTGTGGGACGCGCTTCAGCCGAAATTTATCTTTGGAGATTCGGTGCGCCAAGTGCTCGACTACGTGAGCCGGGGAGAGGTGGACGCGGGCTTTGTCTTCTCGACCGATGCGGCGGTTGCAAAAGATAAGGTCCGGATTGCGATGGAAGTGAAAAATCACAAGCCGATCCGCTATCCCATCGCGGTGGTGGCCGGCACGAAGAATAAACCGTCGGCTCAAGGGTTTGTGGATTTTGTTCTCGGTAAGGAAGGTCAAGCGATCCTTTCACAATACGGTTTCAAAGGCCCCTGAAGTGCTGATCCGAGTGGAAATTGATAAACACCTGACATCGAGGGGGAGAAGCTTCGCCCTAAGGGCGGCTTTCTCCTCCGAAGAAGGACTCATTGTCCTCTTCGGGCCCTCCGGTTCGGGGAAGACGCTTACCCTTCAGTCGATTGCAGGTCTTATCGCTCCCGACAGCGGTACGATCGCTCTGAAAGACCGCGTGCTCTTTGATTCCAGAGACGGAATCAGCATTCATCCGAGGCATCGCGGCATCGGGTATGTTTTTCAGGACTACGCGCTTTTCCCGCACCTGACGGTGTTCGAGAATGTGGGTTTCGGTCTCAGGAGGACTTGGCAATGGAGGCTTTCGAAGCGTGAAATGCGGAAGGTCGATGAGTTTCTCGATATCTTCGAGATAAGACACCTGGCCAACAGCTTCCCCTTCGACCTCTCCGGGGGCCAGCGGCAGCGAGTCGCCCTTGCCAGGGCGCTTATCAGGGGCCCTGACCTTCTCCTCCTCGATGAACCTTTTTCAGCTCTGGACACCATGCTTCGGGCAAGGCTCCGCCAGGAATTGCTGGATATCCAGAGGCGCTTCGGCGTCCCCATAATAATGATCACGCATGACCCCGAAGACATTCGGGTTTTCGCTCAGACACTTGTGACCTATGAAGAAGGCCGCGTTAAAGAGGTAAGATCCTGCATGAAGGAAAAAACGGCGGAAATCATGAGTCCAGGCGCCTTGCCGTGTCCGGACGTTTCCTTTTCACAGTGAAGGTATCCCGGGATCCGGGCTTTACTCAAACCGCGCTGATGATCTTCCCCGTACATGAGGATTCATAGCCCGGGAGAGATGCGAGTTCCTCCCGGAGAGTGCGCATTTGCAGGACATCGAGGATCACCTTTACAGCGGGATGGTCCAGAAAGTCATGGGGGATGACGAGATCGCACCGGACTGTTTCCATGGGGATGAAATCCAGGCCGTAAGCCGCGGAGATGGCCCTGAGCCCCAGGGCGGCGTCAGCCAGGTTGTAGGCAACCATCTGCGCTCCATGAGTATGGTTCAGAACCAGGTTGCCGTACCCGCCGATCTTTTCCGCCGGAACACCCTCCCGTGAAAGATGCTCATCCAGCAGAATGCGTAGAGCGGCCCCTTCCTCGCGGTTGACAAATCTGACGTCATTTCTGGTTAAATCAACAACGCTCCTGATCCCAAGCGGATTTCCCGGCGCGACCATGATTCCCTCCTCAAAAGAGGAAAAGGCCAGGACCGTTGCCTTGGCGTTTGAAAGCGACTTTTGTGCCAGGATAACGTTTGACTCGCCCTGCCCCGTGTTATGCAGGTGAGTCCCCGCAAGATGGGCCACGCCGGATGCCAGGCCTTCCAGCGCCTTGAGGCTCGATGAAAACCTGCAGTGGACCCTCGCCTCACCGGTACAGCGTGCAACGTGTGAGCTCAGGATCGAAAACGCCGGGTCACAGCCGAGAAGCACTGCCGTCTTCTCGATGCGGGCTCCGGCCTGGAGGAGGCGTATCCCTTCGCCCCCGGGTCTAAGCAGCCCGTCTGCCGCCTGAAGCCCCTCGTTCAGCATCACTTTGCCATCCAGAGGATATCCCACCAGGCGGTCACGCACCCTCGCAATACAGAGCCGGGAACCGGACGCGGGGCTTTGCCCGATCAGCATGATGGGTTGTTCAAGGCCGGGTTCGTCGATTGTGAAAAGATCTTCCACACTACAATCCAGGTGCTTTGCCATACGTAAGGCTACGGCCGTATTGGGAACGTAGCGCCCGGATTCCATGTCGTAGATCGCCTGCCTCTTCACGCCCACCAACTCGGCCAGACGGCTCTGGGAAAATCCCTTCTCTCTTCGTATCCTCTTCAAATTGCAGGTTACACGGTCAGATGGAGGACCCATGCAGCTAACCTTTCACTGGCAGCCCGTCTGAAATCAACGGGTGTACCGACCGGGGACATAGGTAGATGCCGTGATGCCGGCCGCTCCGGATCGGGATGGTTTTGACTCTGTCTATCGGCACTCAAAAGCTAATATTCTCCATGGATTGCACGATTATTCCCCCTCCCCTCAGCCCCTCCAGCCAGAGAAGGCCGGGTGGCCCGGACAACTTGTTGTCCGGGCCCGTAAGGACAAGAGGGGCAGCCAAATCCGCGACCGCGATTCCAGAGACCAGCCTCCGAACCTCTTGCGCTTCGCGCACGGACAACGAGTTGTCCGTGTTACCCACTCTGTCGGTTGCACGCCCGTCCGGCCTATTCACTAAAGACATTCCATTTCCCACAACACAGACCGGCTTTTTCGGGACGCCCCCGGAGAACTCCGGAGTTCCTCAATCAACCCGGACTATTATACCATATCCTGCGCAATCGTAACGATTTGTCTATATCCTGAAAATCCCATGTCCAACAACGGTTCCGGCGCATTTGCCCAACCCTGCGATCCTTCGGGGCCAGCTTGCACCTGAACCGCTATTTTCGAACCCGTGCTCCGGCCAAGCTTATGGTGGTTCGACGGCAGGCAGGACGATATCTTCTGAAACTCGGTACAGAGAGCAACATCAAAGGCGAGGAAGCTGCGGACGGAAAAGAGAAATGTCATCGGCAAGCGAATTTACAAACGAACGTTCAAACGTTCTTACCTCAACAATCGCGATGGAAGCGCCAAAGAACCTTGCCTTCAGGGAGGGG
The DNA here is from genome assembly GCA_963666995.1 of uncultured Syntrophobacter sp. Lineage (GTDB taxonomy): Bacteria > Desulfobacterota > Syntrophobacteria > Syntrophobacterales > Syntrophobacteraceae > Syntrophobacter. The sequence goes on from OY762941.1 coordinate 607,413, forward strand.
CGGCAAGCGAGACCTCCCTGAGGCAAGCACTGCAGTGATCAGGAACGAATAATCCCATCCAGGTACAAGGGAGTAGACCTGCCAGGTTACCGATCCTAACCTGCCATCGTATTACACCCTCATCATAGATATGTAGTTTATAATTGTCAATATGTACTTTTAAACATTATTCATGCAGCCTTCTGCCGGCATTTCGGGTGAGCCGGCCGATGTCTTCCTCCTTCGGACCGGTGCCGGCGACCGGAAAACGAATGGCCGGCAATCGGACGGACGATCGAAGGTTCGCAGCGGCCCGCATAAGTCCTTTTCGGTTCGGTCTCGATTGACATAGTGCAGGCCCGTGTCTAAATTCATGGAAATTGTGCCCATTATTCCGCAATGTCGAGATAAATTCTTTTACAAGGGAGGCTCCATTATGAAACTCAGTACCAGAAACGTCATCAAAGGCAAGGTTCTAGAGGTAAAAGAGGGTCAGGTAGCTGCCAAAGTGAAGGTTGATATAGGCGGCGGAAATATTCTCACCTCCACGATCACCGTCGATGCCGTAAAGGATCTCGGCCTCAAGGCGGGCGACGAAGTTCATGCCCTCATCAAGGCAAGCAGTGTCATGATCATGAAAGGATAACCCCCCGACAGATCGATCCGGCGGGTCACCGATCCGGACCTGCCGGGCCGCTCTTCTTTGTCCGCGGGCGGAGGGGAAAATAACGGCCTCGTCGCCGGGGACCGCCTCAGGCCTCGGCAGTGCTCTTCGTCTCACTCGAGGCAAGATGGGCGGCCAAGGCGGCCTCTGCCCATTCCGGACCAAACATGGATCTTCTCTTCAGCCTGTTCAGCTCCGCCAGCACCTTTTCGGGCAACGCCGGAAGCTTCGTCACGCGCACCCCGCATGCACTGAAAACGGCGTTAATGATCGCCGCGTGAGGCGACGTCAACGGCAGCTCGCCGCATCCGGCCGCACCGAACGGGCCATAGGGCCTCGGCGTTTCCACGTAAATGATGGGCATCACATCGGGAGCGTCCTTCGCATAGGGCAGCCCGCATGCAATCAGAGTCGTGTGTTTCTTGAGGTCCTCGAAGTCCTCGGTAAGGGCAAGGCCCACTCCCTGCACGAGACCGCCCCATATCTGGCCGTTTGTGACCAATTTGTTGACAATGGTGCCGATGTCCGCCACACACGTCATCCTTTCGACTCTTACCTTTCCGGTGTTGGAATCGACCTCCACTTCAGACATGAAAACACCGTACATGTAGATGGGGAAAGGATTCCCCTGGGCATTCCCATCGCACGGCGTGCAGGCGGAAGCCGTCCATTTTCCCAGGTGGCGAAGGGGGATTCTTTTCAAAGCCATTTCATTGTAGGTCCTGAATGTCCCGTCTGGTCTCCTCATTGCGTCGAGCAGCTTTTCGCACCCGGCCTTCACGGCCTGACCGACCATCACCTGGGACCGGCTGCCCCCCGCGGGTCCGCTGTTTGGCGTATATGCCGTGTCGCACATGACGAGTTTGATCCTGTCGGGCGCGATGCCAAGCGGTTCCAATGCCTTGTGAGCCATCGCGAGAGCCCCCATGTCGGCACCCTGTCCATGGTCTTCCCAGGAAGTACCCAGGGTAACACCCTCCGGAGTGAGTTCAACCCAGATCTCGGATGAGTCGGGACCGTCCAGGCCGCAGCCATAGACTCCGATCGACACTCCGACGCCCTTTCTTTTATCCTCCGTGGATTCCTTTCCGGCCTTTTCCAAAGCTTCCCGATACAGGGGCCTCATCTTGTCGATCAGTTCGGGGAGGCTGTATACATCGGGCATGCAACCACTCGGGGTCGTATCTCCCGGCTGATAGACATTCCTGTAGCGCAGCTCCAGCGGATCGATGCCCATCTTCTCCGCCAGTTCATCGATCAGGACCTCCGAGGCAAACTCGCCCTGCGGCGACCCGTAGGCACGGAATGCCGACCCCCAGGAATGATTGGTGCACACCGTCCGGCCGATCCCCCGGATGTTGGGTATCCCATACCCCGCGCCGATAAACTGGGCCCCTCGCAGGGTCAGAAGATCTCCGAACTCGGAGTATGGCCCATGGTCCACAATCCAGTCGCTCTCCATGGCCATGATCCTGCCGTCCCTGTCCGCGCCGAACTTCAACTTGATGAAAAATGGAGAGCGCTTCCCGGTGTAGGTGATTTGCTGGAAATAATCAAAGTTCAGGAATACGGGTTTCCCGGTTGCCATGCAGGCAACGCCCAACAGGGCTTCAATGGTGGGGCTGAATTTGTAGCCGAATGTTCCACCCGTGGGGTTCTGCACCAGGCGAAGTTTTTCAGGCTCGATGCCGAGGCCCGGACAGATCATTGCATGATGGAGGTGGATTGCAATACTCTTGGAATGAATGGTGAGGCGTCCCTCTTCGTCGTAATAGGCGAATCCGACGTCCGGCTCGATGGGAAGGTGCGGCTGGCGCCCGACGTAAAACTCATCCTCCACCACAAAATCCGCTCTCTCCATGACGGATCCAGTGTCTTCGCCTTTGGAGATGGTTTGTTCAAAATAGACATTCGGTGTACCGGGGTGGATTTCGATGGCGTCGGGAGCCATGGCGGCCGGCGCGCTCATGTATGCGGGCAGTTCTTCCAGTTTCACTTCGACTTTTTCCGCCGCTGCCTTCGCATGTTCTATCGTATCGGCGCAGACGATCGCGATGGCGTCTCCAAACTGAAAAACCTTCGAATCGCAAAGAATGGGCCGATCCCAGCCGTCCCCCTTGTTGGCCGGGAAGGTGATGAGGCCGGTGATGCGGTTCTTACCCTTAACATCCTTGTGCGTTATCACTTTGTAGACGCCGGGCATCTTTTCTGCTTCGGCGGCGTCAATGGAGAGGATATTCGCATGCGACACTTTTGCCTGTACCAGCGCCAACTGCAGGGCATCGTGCGGAAGCTTGAGGCCCAGATCCGCACCGAAATCCCAGGTCCCCGTCACCTTCGGGACGGCGCTCGGGCGCGGATAGTCCCCACCCCAGATCTTTCCGTCGGCGGGAAGTTGGTATTCCAAATCCTTTATGCTGATTTCGCCGCGCAATACGCGGGCTGCGTCCATGACCGCATCCACAAGGGGTTTGTAACCCGTGCAGCGGCAGGCATTGCGGTTCTTCTGAAACCAGTCCCGTACTTCTTCCCGCGTGGGCTTGGGATTCGTATCCAGGAGGGCCTTTGTCGAAACAATGAAACCCGGGCTGCAAAAACCGCACTGGGCGCCGCCATGAACCATCCATGCGACCTGGATCGGGTGAAGATTGTCGGGGGTGCCGATCCCTTCGATGGTGGTGATGTTGGCCCCATCGGCGACCTTTTTCATCTTGAAGGCGCAGGACCGGACAACCTTTCCGTCGATGATGACCGAACACGCACCGCACTGGGCCGCACCGCAGCCCACCTTCGTGCCGGTAAGTCCCAACTGCCTGCGAAGAACATCGACCAGGGTCGACTCGGAATCCACGATAACCGTCTTGCGCACTCCATTTACATTTAGAACCTTTTTCTCCATTGACTTCGCACTCTTGCTCTCATCGGACCCGGAATCCGCTACCCGATACACCCCCACCCAACCCTCCCCCCTCAAGGGGGAGGAGCGAAACACCAATTCCCCTTCCCTGGCGAGAGGGGCAAAAGGAGGGGGAGAAAATCGCTCAAATCACCCGTATGTCAAAACAGACATAATGGACTGTATAAATATATTATTTCCGGGGCGGGGAAAAGGGGGAATCGATGTTCCGGTTAGAAATCTATTCAGGGCGGGTTTTATACTGAGTAGTCCATTTCACAAATTCAATGACATAATCCTATTGATGGGTGGCACGGACAACTCATTGTCCGTGCGCGAAGCGCAAGAGGAAGCTCGGAGGGCAAGCCCTGGAATCGTGGTAACGGATTCGGCGGTCCTCTTGTCCTTACGGACCCGGATACAAGTATCCGGGCCACCCGTGATGAGATCTCCATGATACGTCATCGTATCTATGAAACAATATACTAAGGATCAATGGGGTGGAACGGGGGGGCGGCGGGAAAAACCCGCCAAGGGCATAACCGTTCCCGGGCTCCCTGCGGCATCCGGTCTCTCGGGAGATTACCGGCATGGGGGCTGCTCCGGGCATTACGGGCATGCGGCCGTTTTAATCCTTTCTCAGATCGTGGACACCCAACCCTCCGGAGGAAAATTGCTCCAGGATGATCTGGTAGAACCTTCTGTTCTGAGCGGGAGACAGCAGTTCCCTCTCTTCCAGAATATGCTCGATCACTTCCCTTTCCAGCTCCGACTGATGTGCGCTGATCTGTTCGGCAACAGAGTAGATCAGCTTCAGATCCACGGGTTCTTCAAAGAGAAGCTCGGCCAGCCGGGCACGCTCCAACCGCATATTTTTTCGGATTCCCTCGATTTTCGGCAGAAACTCGCTCCGGATTTCCTGGACCTGAGCGCGCTGCTGTTCCGTGAGGTCGGGGATCAGGTCCAGATATCCCCTGATATTGCCTTTCTTTCCGCGAGACCTCTTCAGGCAGGCGAATGCGCCCGCCAGGATAAGAGCGGCACAAAGAAGAGCGGTTCCAAAACCGAACAGAAAACTGGTCGCATTCATCCTCGAACCTCACTGCGTGTATTACAGAAGTCTGAAATAAGCATGGCCGATAAACGATTCGGGAACATCGTCGAATTCTTCGAGCATCCGGGGGCCCCGGCATGGCAGGGGATCGAGCAGGCACAGGAATTCATCGAGAAAGCCCGACACGCGGTTCCACACCCGGTGCAGAAAGCCCGCACGCTCCATCGTTTCCCGCATTCCCAGTACCATCGAAGCCACCTGCCCGGCAAAGGCGGGGTCCATATCGTACCGGGGCAAGCCTTCGACCATGGCGTCCACGCTCCGCAGCGCTTCCAGTTCCTTCCGGCAGCCGCCGCAATCCCTGACATGTTCGGCTACCTGCCTGTAAAGCGCCGGATCCAGTTCGTTATCGATGAAAGCACTGATCCTTGACAGCACTTCCGCGCATTCCATGATTCTACTCCTTGCTTCCATGGCCGAGACTTTCTCTCAAGTGTTTTCGGGCCCGGAAAACCAGCGAATCCACACTTTGAACCGAGAGGTCCAGGGCTTCGGCGATCTCGCGATAGGAAAGGCCTTCGCGCACCCGCAGCAGCAGGGCGGCCCGCTGGTTATCCGGGAGTTCGCCCATTGCGGATTCGATCGCCTCGTTTAACTCATAACCTGCGGTCATATCCGGGGCCGGGTACTCGGCAAGCGCTTCATCCCGGGAAGCCGATTCCCGGAGGTATTTCATGGCCCGGGAGCGGCGCTTCAGTTCATTCACCGCAAGGTTGTAGGCGATCTTAAAGACCCAGGACGAAACCCGGCCTCTTTCCTGAAACCGGTGGGCCGCCTCATACACCCGGAGAAAGACTTCCTGGGTCAGGTCCTCCGCCATGCCGCGATCCCCGACAAACCTGAAGAGAAAATTGAGAAGCGGGCCCTGATACCTTTTTACCAGTGACTCAAACGCCTTGTCGTCACCATGAGCTATTGCGTCGACCAGTGCGAATTCGGGATCAGGCATGAGAATCGTTCTTCGCTTGCCGAGGGTTGGGCAACCTTACGGGCTATCGGCGGCAGCATCTTCCCTGCCTGTCCACGCACTTCTCGACAGCCTCGCTCCATTGCCGGTTATGATTGAAGGACATCCGCAGAGCCACGGGGGTTCGATGGAAAGAACCCCGGAATACTGTGCGGCTCTCTCTCCGTTCATCTTCTCGCTGCAAGATTATACCTTTACCCAGCCCTTTCTCAATGCATTATCGAAGATCACACCCACAAGAAAAGCCACGCCCATATTCCACATGGCAAATGCCGCCACGATGAGCATCACGTAGAAATCGGACTTCTTGTCGCCGATGTCTCTTACCGTCAGCGCAAGTTCCGACCCCGCAAAGAACAGGATCACGCCCAGGATCGCATTGGGGAATATTTTGAAGAGGATGGAAACGGAGTCGCTAAAGAAGAGCGCAATGACGACAAGGATGCTCCCCAATATGACCGGCGCTCCGCCCGTCCTTGCCCCGAAACGGACATGACCCGCCATTCCTCCGGCCCCGTGGCACATCGGAACACCGCCGAACATGGGCGAAATCAGATTCATGATCCCCTGGGAAATGGCGATCTTCTTCTCCGTCACCTTCCTGTCGGGAAACAGCTCGTTGTTCTCCGCGGTTATCGCAATCACCGCGTTGCCCAGGGTCAACGGAATCTGGGGGATCGTGAAAATCAATGTACCCATCACGAGATCGTTCCATGTGATCATATGGAGACTGAAAACCGGCAGTCTGAAGCCGATATGAATCAGGGCCAGTTCCGAGAGAATCCGGGGGCTAATGACAACCGCCGACGCCATCCCGATGATCAGGAGTATGAACATGGCCGGAATCTTAGGGTTCGTCAAAAGGAGGTAGGTTACCACCAGAGCGAAACCCGCCAGGACCGGCGCCGTCGCCATGCGGTGGACCCCGTCGACCATAAACGAGAGGCCCAGACCCAGCATGATGCCGCGCACAACCGGTCTGGTCGCAAGCCCGGCGATCGGCCGGATGGCTCCCGTAACCCCGGCGAGAAGCCAGAAGATCCCCGTGGTGATGCCCGATCCGAAAAGGGCAAGAGGGCTGATCCCGCCGGCAATGGCCGCGGCGCCGATGGCCTTCATCGGTTGAATGGGGAGCGGCGTTTTGTAATAGAATCCTGAAACGACCAGCGAAATCCCAAACATGAAGAGGAGCCCGAGCGGTTCCACTCCAACGATTGTAATGTAAGCGACCACAAAAGGAATCAGTGTGCCGATATCGCCGAATGCCCCGGCCCATTCCATCCGGTTGTACAGGTTCTTTGCTTTCTTATGGCCGTGTTCATCCACGTGCGCGACACCCCCTTCGCCGGACTGTTCACCGAGGCCGCCACATGCCGGGGATGCAGCCGCCTGCACGGCAATCGTTCCGCTCTTCCCATCACCGCCCGAATCGTTTCGCATGAGTTGTCTCTCCATCTGACGCCGGTGTTCAACTCCTCGCCCCCGCTTACTCCGGCAGACGAGGAACTTTGTCGCCTTTTTAGCCCTTCATTATGTTAAACAACCGGGAAGAACGAAAACTGCGGTGGGATGAAAATTCTTTTCGAGAGGAAATCTGAACGATGAGCCAGATATGTTACATGCCGATCGGGATTGTTCGGTCCCCGTTCAAGCAAATCGGCGGCATGCCGGTCCAGCCTGAGGGGGCCAGGGGCATTTCAGGGACCATTGAAATTGACCCTGCGTATGTCTCCGGTTTAAAGGACCTCGGAGGGTTCTCCCATCTTATTCTGCTGTATCACTTTCACCTGTCCGAGGGATATTCTCTCGTGGTGAAACCCTTCCTCGATGACAAACATCACGGCGTATTCGCGACGCGAGCACCCAGGCGTCCGAATTCCATAGGGATTTCTGTCGTAAGACTCACGGGGGTCGAAGGACATATTCTGCATATTGAAGACGTGGACATCGTGGATGGAACGCCACTTCTTGACATCAAGCCCTACGTCCCGGAACTGGACGCGCACCGGGCGGAAAAAATAGGCTGGTTTGCCGGCAAGGTTCAAAGGGTGGGCGAGACGAGGGCGGATGAACGGTTCAAATAAGTTTGCCGCCATGGTAATGAATGGATGCAAAAACGGGGCATCTTCCGATACCCCGTTTTGCGCCGGCTTTGCCGGAGGGTTCCAACCGCCGGCCACGGATCATCCCTTCAGGACCGCATAGTGGGTTCCCTGGCTGCTCTTTATGAGAACCAGAAGACTATTCGCACTCTCGGCCTGGTTCTTGACTTCTTCCGCCGATTTTACCGGTTGATGATTGACCTCGAGAATGACGTCTCCCTGCTGGATGGATGCACGATCGGCCGGACTGCCGGGCTGCACTCCTACGACCACCACGCCGTGATCTGATTTAACGCCAAGCTGTTTGGCCACTTCGGGGGTCAGATCCTGGAGCTGGAGTCCCCATTTGCCTTGAGCGGGCTGCCGCTGCTCCCCGGCTACGGGTTCCTGTTGCTCCAGCTTCGTGATTTTCGCCGTCACCTGCTGTTCCTTACCATTTCTCAGCAGGGTCACGGCAACATCCTTGCCCAGGGGAGAAGCAGCCACTAACACCGGCAGATCGTGGCTGTCCGCAACTTCCTTGCCGCCGAAAGCGACGATCACGTCCCCGCGTTTGATCCCGGCCTTGTCCGCGGGTCCTCCGGTAACAACCTCAGCGACCAGCGCTCCCTTGGAACTCGAAAGATTCAGTGCCGTTGCGAGATCCGGAGTGACCGACTGGATGTTCACACCAAGGTAGCCGCGACTCACCTCACCCGTTGACACCAGTTGAGGGATAAGCGGCTTTGCAGTATCGATCGGGATTGCAAAGCCGATCCCCTGTGCGTTGGGGATAATGGCGGTGTTGATCCCGACGATTTCGCCCTTCATATTGAAGAGAGGGCCGCCGGAGTTCCCGGGATTGATGGAGGCGTCGGTCTGAATGAAATCATCATAAGGACCCGCTCCGATGACCCGGCCTTTTGCACTCACGATTCCCGAGGTGACCGTGTGGCTGAGCCCAAAGGGGTTTCCTATGGCCATGACCCAGTCACCGACCTTCAACTGATCTGAATCGCCCATGCTCGCAGCCGGGAGATTCTTTCCCGCATCGATTTTCAGCACCGCGAGGTCGGTCTTGGGATCGCGCCCCACGATCTGAGCCGGGAGTTCCCGTTTGTCATTGAGAGTGACCGTCACTTCGCGGGCGCCTTCCACCACGTGGTTATTGGTGAGAATGGTGCCGTTGGCGTTGATGATGACTCCCGATCCCGCACCCTGCACAGGGCGGTTCGGCATGCCCTGCTGGTCATCGAAGAAATGTTTGAAGAAATCTCCGAAGGGACCGTCCGGAATATCGCGGCCCGCGAGGCCGGCTTTTTCGACTTTAGTGACTTTGACATTGACCACGGAAGGAGTCAGCTTTGCCGCCAAAGCGGTGAAGGGGCTCGTTGGGGGCGCCTGTTCCGCGGACGCCTGTACGGCGGGAGCCGGGGTCTCGGCCGTCGAGGCCGCGATATGGTTGATCCCGGGCGACATCACGAAACCACCCAGGAAAAACATGAAAGCGACCACCGTCAGCGTTTTCAGACCGAAACGCCGGTTCCTCAGGAAATGTCTTGATTCTTCTGCCATGACTTATTCCTCCTTGGTTCTGGATGAGGGAGTTTTCAAACCGATCCGTCGGAGCTACGAAGCGCTCCGCCGGCTTTCGAAAATTAAGATAAAGGAGGAAGATTAAGGTGGGATTAACCGCGGATTAAAACTTTCTCATGAATGAGCCGGCGGCCATTGCCGTAATCGATCCGGCACGGGGCGTCGGGCGGTGAAGCGTCACGGCCCCTGACCGGAATAAGATCATGTATCGGAGTGGCCGGCAGACGGAGGAGCCTCCGTTAAATCGACGGGAATGAGGACCCGGAAGACGCTTCCTTTGCCCGGCCCGCTCTCGACCTCGATGCTTCCGCCGTGAGCGGCTGCGATGGATCGGGCGATGCTGAGTCCCAGCCCGGCTCCCCCTTCGATCGACAGATCGGAAGACAGAACCCGATAGAACGGCTGGAAAATCCTCTCGCACTCCTCGGGCGCGATCCCCTTCCCGGTATCCGATACGGACAGTTCAGCCCGGTCGCCCAACCGCCGGAGCGCCAGGGTGACGTGGCCTCCCGGTTCGGTGTACTTGACCGCGTTTTCGGCAAGATTAAGCAGCAGCCGCCCGAGCCTTTCCCGGTCCCCACGGATCACAACCGGCTCCGCCGCCCTCAGGCGCAGATCGATGGAACGAGACCCCGCCAGCGTCTCGATGCGCCGGTACACCTCTTCCACGAGTTCGGCAAGATCCATCGGCTGCAGGTCCATTCGCAACATTCCTGATTCGGCCCGGGCCAACAGCAGGAGCCCATCCACGAGCCGGGCGAGCCTGTCGGTTTCCTCGAGTGCGCTTTTGAGAGCGGCCTGGTATTCTTCGGGTGTCCTCGGATGTCTTAAAGCGACTTCAAGTTCCCCTTTCAATATGGTAAGCGGCGTCTGGAGTTCGTGGGAGGCATCGGCACTGAACTGCCGGATTTGGGAAAACGCAATGTCGAGGCGGCCGAGCATTTCATTCAACGTCCGCGCCAGCCGGTCCAACTCATCTCCGGCGCCTGTCTCCTCGATCCGTTCAGCCAGGTGTTCCGCGCTGATCCGGTGAGCCGCTCCCGTCATCCGCTCCACCGGTTTGAGGGCCCGGCGAGCGAGCAGCAGACCGCCCGAGCCGGCCAGTATCAGGCCCACCGGCAGCAGTACCGCCATGATGAGCAGGAAGCGGACACGGGTTTCAGACACGCTCTGAAGAGACATGCCCACCTGGATGAGATGCACCATCCGGCCCCCCTCCATCACGGGCATGGTCAGGATACGCACCGGATAAGGTTCAAGGCCCGTCACCGTCTCGAAGGTTGCTACACCCCGCGTCGCATCGTTTAAGGCTTCTTTGCTGAGAGGTATTTTCCCGGGAGGTGTTCCCGGCTGGCGCGGATCCCGGTGACCCAGCGGATCGAGCATTTGAAAGTACCGATCCCAGGGGGAAAAACCGAAGAAACGCCGAAAAATCTCATCCACTTCCGCGGGGAAAACCGTGGATGACCCGGCCTGAGCGCGTTCGGCCATGGCTCCCGCAACACCTCTCAGGGCCGCATCCACCTCGTGGGACAGGCTGTACGACAGGAGCAGGAAAGCAGCTCCGCCGAGCAGCACGAGCGTAACCGTCAACAGGCTGGTGTACCAGAAGGTGAGTCGTATGCGGATGGATCTCAGATTCAACGGTTCACTCCGCTTTAAGCATGTATCCGACTCCGCGGACCGTGTGAATCAGCCTGGGTTCACGGCCGGAGTCGATCTTCTTGCGAAGATAGTTCACATACACATCGATAACATTGGTCGCGGAATCGAAATCGTAGTCCCAAACGTGCTCGGCTATCATGGTTCGAGTGAGCACACGCCCGTCGTTTCGCATGAAGTAATCGAGCAAAGCAAATTCCCGTGCGGTGAGATCGATTTGATCGCCACCCCTGAAGACGACGCGCCGAGCGGGATCGAGCGCCAGGTCGGCAACCTGAAGCACCGCCTGCCTGCCTTCGGAGCGGCGTCTGAGCAGGGCGCGCACCCTGGCGACAAGCTCTTCAAAAGCAAAGGGTTTGGTAAGATAGTCGTCGGCGCCTGCGTCAAGACCCAGCACCTTGTCCTCGATGGTGGCCCTCACGGTCAGGAGCAACACCGGCGTTGCCACCCGCTTTTGGCGGAGCGCGCCGAGCACCTGCAGACCGTTCATCTTCGGCAGGTGTATGTCCAGCACGATCAGATCGTGTACCTGGTCCAAAGCCATCTTCAGGCCGGCTTCGCCATCGGCCGCCACGTCCACCGCATACCCTTCCTCGGTCAGTCCCTTTCGAATGAAACTGGCGACTTTTTTCTCGTCTTCCACCACCAGGAGTCGCATACGCAGTCTCCAGCCCCATGGGCGCTAATTTAAGTGCAGCGTCATTCCGGCGAAGGAGACTGTGCCGTAATTCGGGAATACCTGAGAATAGCACGATACCCGTCACCCCGGCGGAGGCCGGGGTCCAGTCTCTTTCGCGATAACTATATTAAATCACACAACATTATGGTTATCACCGAAATGTCGAATAAAGTCCGGACCGTCGTTCGTCTCTATTTGACCAGGAATAGCCCCTGGACAGGTATTGTGACACGGTCTCGAAGGCCGGAATGACAAATCCTGATTTCATCCGGCCTCGACTCTTCCTCTGGGAAACAGCCCCACAATTCGCCCTCCCAACCGGCATCCTCCTTCGATGCATGAGTGTTACCTCAAGTACGGCCTGCGGCGCCCGGAAGTCCGCACAAGATCATCGGGTGCCCCGGGCAACACGTTGCCGGGGCCGCCGCCCGCCGATCGATATTACACCCGGAATGTTTAAGTTAAGGAAACTTTCACTGTAAGGATAGGGGAATATTGCCGTATATCACCCGGAAGCGAGGAACCGTCCCCGGGACCGTCTTGAAAAACAAGGGCGCGAGAATGGTCTTTTTGACTGGAAAGGTGAAGAACCATAGAATATATAATTCAGCGGGCGTGCAAAGAACTGCGTCAAGACCCGGTTTGCCTCCGGCGTTCCTGCCCCGGCCTGCGCCGGCAGGCATGCGGAAGGCGCGGGCGGCAGCCGATGTCGGGCGAGCGGGACTGATGCCTTAAGATCTTACCGGGAGGAGTCAAATGAACATGTGCAGCGGCAAAAGCGAATACCAATCCCGTTCAAAGATGGAATTCGATCCTAAATGCCTGTTTTGCTCCAACAAGATGGAACCGATAATTATCGCAAGGCACGGTTCCGTGTACGCCATTGAAGATAAATCCCCGGTGACGCCGGGGCACGCTCTCGTTATTCCTTATCGGCACACGAAGGACGTTTTCACCATGACCGAAGAGGAACACAGGGATGCGGACACGCTTCTGGGCCTTTTGCGTGACAGACTCTGCCGGGAAGATCCGTCGATCACGGGGTTCAATGTAGGGGCAAACTGCGGTGAGAGCGCCGGGCAAACCATCATGCACGCTCATATCCACCTCATACCGCGAAGAGACGGCGACACGTCCAGCCCCAGGGGCGGGGTGAGAGGGGTCGTCCCCGACAAGATGGGTTACTAAAAGCTGAGGTAAGCAGCCCGCGGAATGGCGCCGGACACCGCGGCAAATCCCTTCCGGCTGAACCGGCTTCCGATCTTTTGCCGGAAGAGAATCCCCGGCAGGCAGCCTCGCTCGGCAGGGGCACGGTGGAAAGCCTGCCCCTTCATAACGGCTTCTCCCGGTCCGCTCAATTCAGCCGGACCGCATTTGAGGCTAAAGACCCGCACTATGCCGAAAACGCCTCTCCGGGTGCGGCCGGCCGCAAAGCATTCACGGAAAAGTTGACTTTCCCGACAAGTGGCGCAACAATTGCGGCCACTCCTTTTTTATAATCTACACCGACCACTTATCCCGGGCCTCCGATGCCCGGGCAGATCATGCAATGCTCGACAGGGCACGGGTCGAGAAGGCAGCGTTTGCCTATCGAGGCTCAAAGCACAATCGATTGCCGTGTGAGCGAGAGAAGAAGTCGACCTGCAGCCGGAGGTTCAGTCACAGGCTGCCGGAAGACTTGGGGAGGTGCAGCATTTCGACAAAATTGTTTAACAAAGCCGGATTGCCTGAAAATAATGATTCGCCGACATGGCGTTCAGAGGGTTGAAGAGCTTCCGGATCGGCCCCCGCCACATTTCTTAGTGAATATGCCTCACGCAATGTGTGAAAAGCACAATTTTGTAAGATTTGCACTACTGGGTGTCCTGTAAACCCGGTGGAATGACCAGAACGGCATATTTGGGTGGCAATTCCTTGTGGGAGAATTCCTCTTCCCGGGGAATGTCCCGACACGCCCGAGTATGAGCCGGGAATGATCTTACGCCGAGCGGCTCTGCCCCGGGCCGGGCCGTTGCTTCAAGATCGTTGCCGCGCAACACCTGACGGAAGATGAAGACCGGTTCCGGGGTGAAAGGCGGCAAAGCGGCTTCGGCGCTCCATGCCAGGCGACCGGCGAACGGCCTGCATGAATAACGGTTGAATCCGGTTATGGGTTTGGTACCCCTTTTGCATCTCTACCGTCCCTGTTTATAGCTCCGGGAATCCACCCGAAGCAACGGACTCGTGCCCGGCACAAAGCCAAGTCACGGCTGATCCGTGCGCTATGCGGGGATAAATCGAGTTGCAGGGAAGCGAGATCGAATTCTTTTCATTGCATTGTCATTCCGGGCATTGTCATTCCGGCCGCACGCCGCGGGAGAAATCCGGGGATGTTCCGCTCAGGGTGTCCAGAGCGCAGCAGTGTGGTTGACGTGGCTTTTGTAGGGGTTTGCGATTGCAGCTTGGCGTGGGATCAAAATCTAACGGGAAAAGGAGAAGTTCCATGATGAGGACTAGAGGATTGTTCGGGTTCGTCGTGATGTCGCTGAGTGTGGTGCTCCTGCTGTTCGCGGCTGAGGCGAAATGTGCGGATACCATCAATATAGGTATCCTGGGACCTTTCACCGGTCCGACGGCGTTCAACGGTGAAGAAATGAAAAAGGGTTCCCAGCTTGCCGCCGATGAGATCAACGAGAAGGGCGGGCTTTTCGGGATGCAGGTCAACCTGATCTACGGAGATACCGAATCCAAACCCGACAGGGGTGTCGCTGCCGTTAAGAAACTCATCACCAGGGATAACGTCCTCGTCGTGGGAGGCGGTTACCACAGTTCGGTTATCATCGCGACCTCCGAAGTCTGTGAACGGGAGAAGGTGCCGAACGTCGTCGCGATCGCCATTACGCCAACGATTACGAGCCGCGGTTTTTCCTACGTATTCAGGACTTCGCCCAGTTCGCCCCAATTCCTGGAGGGTTTGAACGAATGGCTGGAAAAGGTGAAGCAGCCGAAAACCGTGGCTTTTCTCATGGAGAACAGCGACTACGGCCGTGACGGGGAAAAGATCTGGTCCGAGCAATCCAAGAAGATCGGGGCGACTGAACTCACCCATCTCTACTTTCAAATCGGCGACACGGATTTCACTACTCAGATCAGCAAGTTGAAGGAACTGAAACCGGACGTGACCTTCTGCATCGGCTCCACCACGGAACAGGCACTCATCCAGAAACAGGCCAAGGAACTCAATTTCGTGACCCAGTGGGTCGGTGTCGGCGGGCACTTCACCGAGGCTTTCTTCAAGATGGTCGGCCTGGATGCCCGTTATGCAATGGGTGTGTCCCTCGAACCGACGCTGAGCATGAAGGACCCGGTCGCCGCGGATTTTGTGAACCGTTATGCCGCAAAGTACAACGGGGCCAGGGCAGGGATTTTCTCCAGTCAGGGATACGACAACGTGGTGGTCATTCTGGATGCGATCAAACGAGCGGGAAAGCCGACCGGCAACCTGCAGCAGGACCGGGACAATATCAGGCAGGCGCTCACCAAGACGTCCATGAACCTCGTGCAGGGCAAGATAGAATTCGACAACACGGGGCAGGTGTTTACCGTAAAGCCCTACGTAGTGCAGGTTCAGGATGTTCAGGGGCAACCTCAGCTCGTGATCATTTATCCTCCCGAGAGGGCGACCAGTTCTTATGAAGCACCTCTGCCGTGGAATAAAAGATAAGCAGTGAGCGAAGAGAGGGTGCGGAGGCACGCCGATTGGCGCCTCCGCCCTCTCCGCCCCGTCATGTGAGGAATCCATGGAGTCTTTGCTTTTACAACAGATAATCAACGGCCTTGTCGTCGGCAGCATCTATTGCCTGATGGCGACGGGACTGACAATGATCTTCGGAGTGATGAAGATATCCAACTTCGCCCACGGCGACTTTCTGATGATCGGGGCCTACCTGGGTATCTACACGACCGCGGTCCTCTCAGGATGGGTCGGATGGCTGGGAGGAATGCTGGTCGCCGCCGCAGGGGTCGGGGCGCTCGGTTTCCTGGCCGAGCGGTTCCTCTTCAGGCCGCTCATGAGCAGGAACTCGGACATCGACGTCATCATGCTCTCGATCGGCCTGAGCATCTTCATCGCAAACGGCGCTCACCTCGCCTTCGGGGCGACCCCCAAGATGCTTATGGATCCTTTTCACAGCAAGAATGTCAACCTGATCTTCTGCTCGACGAGCCTCATACGCATCCTGTCCTTTCTCCTTGCCCTCATGGCCATAGCCATGCTCCAGTTCTTTCTCATCAAGACCAAGGTGGGCACGGCGATTCGCGCGACATCCCAGAACAAGAACGCCTCGATGCTGATGGGCATCGATACGAGTTTCATCTACGCGCTGACGTTCGTGATCGGATCCGCGCTGGCCGGCCTGGGGGGAGTCCTTTACGGAACGATCCTTGCCGTCTCTCCCACAATGGGAGCGCTGCCCACCCTCAAAGCTTTCGCCATCACCATCATGGGTGGTATGGGAAACATTCGCGGGGCAGTCTACGGGGGATTCATTCTGGGGGTCGCAGAGACGCTTGGAGGCAATTACATATCCATGGATTATAAAAATGCCATAGGCTTCGTTATCATAATTCTCATACTCCTGGTGATGCCCGAAGGCCTGTTCGGACGGAGAAGGAGCCGATGACCGTGAAATATCGAAACCTCCTGTTCTGGCTTCCGGCAGCGGCGGTTCTTTTTCTGCTTCCTTTCATCATAACGGATCGCTATTCCCAGCACATCATGGTGCTTTCCTGCATTTTCATCATCCTGACGTGCAGTTGGAACCTGCTGAGCGGATACGCGGGGCTGTTGAACCTCGGGCACGCGGCGTTCTTCGGCATAGGGGCATATTCATCCGCCCTGTTCGCCCTCAGCACCGGTCTTTCGCCCTGGTTCGGCCTGCTGGTGGGCGGGGCCGTTTCGGCCTTTTTCGGGGTCCTTCTCGGCATACCTTCTTTCCGGTTGAGCGGCCCGTACCTGGCGATAACCACCATCGGTTTCAGTGAAATCATGCGGATGGTGGCCATGAACTGGGTGAGCCTGACACGCGGGTCCCTGGGTCTCTACGACATTCCTCCGCTGACTGCCTTAAAGCTTCCGGGCAACATTTCCATTGCCTTCGTTTCCGAGCGGAACGTCTATTATGTGGCCCTCATTTTCGTTGTCCTCGTGCTCATTTTATTGAAGAGACTCATTAAGTCCGATTTCGGGCTGACGATAGAGTCCATGCGCGAAGAAGAGAAGGGCGCCGAATCGATCGGGGTCAACACCTCGCAGTACAAACTGGCCGTTTTCATGATCAGCGCTTTTCTGGCCGGTTTCGCGGGGGCCCTTTACGCTCACTACGTACGGTTGATCAGCCCCGATATGCTGGGACTGGAGGAGACCTTCACCATTCTCACGATGGCGACGATCGGCGGGCTCGGCACCTTTTTCGGGCCGGTCGTCGGGGCCGTGCTGCTCACCGTTCTCTCGGAGGCCCTGAGGTTCGTCGAGGAACTCATCAACCTTGAAATACGGATGGTGGTCTACGGGGCGATGCTCATGATAACAATCATTTTCATGCGAAGAGGTATCGTCGGTCTGGTGAGCGGCCTCTTCATGCGCAAATCCGAGGGGGCCGGCAGATGACAGTCCTGAAAGCGGAAAATTTGACGAAGTCGTTCGGCGGCCTTTGTGCGGTGAGCGGTGTCAGCTTCGATCTCGATGCGAACGAGATCCTCGGTCTCATCGGCCCGAACGGGGCCGGCAAATCCACACTTGTGGACCTCCTTTCAGGATTTCAGAGGCCCAACGAAGGCAAGGTGATCTTTCTCGGCCGGGATCTGGTCGGACTGAAGCCGTACAGGATCAATCACCTGGGGGTGTCCAGGACATTTCAGATCCGCAAGATATTCCCGAAACTGACAACCCTCGACAACGTCCGGTCGGCCCTCGTGGATCGGGGGAAGAAAGGCGCATGGGGACTTCTCGTAGACAGTCTGAAGCCCCCGGTGAAATCTCATGCCGCCGCAACGGCCGTGGAAGAACGGGCTCTGGAACTCCTCGACATCATGGGGCTCTACGAATACCGCCATCAGCTTGCGGAAAATCTCCCTTATGCTTACTGCAAGCGTCTCGAAATGGCGAGATCCCTTGCGACCCGTCCCAAGGTCCTCCTTCTCGATGAACCGTCCGGCGGGTTGAATCCGAAGGAGATCAACGACCAGATCGCCATTATCAAAAAAATCAATGAAATGGGGATTTCCATCCTCATCATCGAACACGTCATGAAGGTCATCATGAGTATCTCGCACAGAATCATGGTCTTGAATTACGGCCGGAAAATCGCCGACGGCCCGCCCGAGGAAATCTACAGGGACGAGAAGGTGATCGAAGCCTACCTTGGAAAGGACGCCGATGCTGAGCATTGAGAACATCACGGTTTATTATGGAAAAGCCGTGTCCCTGCACGGCGTGTCCCTTCATGTGGCCCGGGGGGAATTCGTGTGCCTCCTGGGAGCGAACGGCGCGGGCAAATCGACCCTTCTGAAAACCATATCCGGGATGCTCCAGCCCAAGGAAGGCAGGGTCACGCTGGACGGCGAGGAGATTCACAGGCTGAGCCCTCACCAGATCGTGAAGAAGGGCGTTATTCACGTGCCTGAAGGAAGAGAAGTGTTTCCCG
Organism: uncultured Syntrophobacter sp.; assembly: GCA_963666995.1. Taxonomy (GTDB): domain Bacteria; phylum Desulfobacterota; class Syntrophobacteria; order Syntrophobacterales; family Syntrophobacteraceae; genus Syntrophobacter. Next base: position 625,734 of record OY762941.1, read on the forward strand.
ATCTGACCGTCCAGGAGAATCTGCAGATGGGAGCCTACACCCGTAGCGATGCGAGCGGCGTGCAAGAGGATCTTGCCTTTGTTTTCGAGGTCTTCCCGAGGCTTAAGGAGCGAAGAACGCAGATTGCGGGCACCCTCAGCGGCGGAGAAGCTCAAATGCTGGCGATAGGCCGCGGACTGCTCTCATCCCCCCGCTACCTGATGCTCGACGAACCGAGCCTTGGCATAGCACCTCTGGTCAGGGATACGATTTTTGATACGATTCAGAAGATCTACAGGGAGAAGGGCATTTCGATTCTGCTCGTCGAACAGAACGCCAAGTCCGCCTTGAAGATGTCTTCTCGAGGTTACGTGCTCGAAAATGGAGAGGTCAAACTCGAGGGAAGCGGAGAGGAACTCTTTCGCAACGACTACGTCAAAGAGGCGTACCTGGGTTACTGAAAAAGGATGATGATCCGGATGAGCGGCATGACGATCGATGGTGACAGGCTGTGGCGGTCGGTAATGGACATGGCGAGGATCGGCGCCACGGAAAAGGGAGGCGTTCGCCGCCTGGCGCTGACCAACCTTGACCGCGAGGCCCGGGATTTGTTCGTGAAATGGTGCGTCGAGGCGGGGTGCGACATCGTCGTCGACGCCATGGGCAACATCTTTGCACGCAGGCCCGGCAAGGACAATTCACGTCCTCCGGTAATGACGGGGAGCCACCTGGACACTCAACCCACCGGGGGGCGATTCGACGGCATCTACGGAGTAATGGCAGGCCTCGAAGTCGTCCGGACGCTCAACGATCTGAATCGTGAGACGCTGGCCCCGGTGGAACTCGTGGTCTGGACCAACGAGGAAGGCTCCCGCTTCGCCCCCTGTATGGTCGGGTCGGGCGTCTTTGCCGGTGTGTTCACTCTGTCCGAAGCGCTCGCCTGCACCGACGTGAACGGGAAAACCATCGGCGAGGAACTCCGCCGCATCGGCTATGAAGGCAGCCGCCCGGCGACCGGCGGGCGCGTCGGTGCATACCTGGAAGCGCACATCGAACAGGGCCCCATCCTCGAGAATGAATCGAAGACCATCGGGGTGGTTACGGGGGCCATGGGTATTCGCTGGTACGACGTGGTCATCACCGGCCGGGAATCTCATGCGGGTCCCACACCGATGCATCTGAGGCGCGACGCCCTGGTCGGGGCCGCAAGACTGGTCACGGAAGTAAACCGGATAGGAAACGCCTTTCTCCCGAACGCCTGCTCGACGGTGGGCGAAGTCCACGTATACCCGAACTCGAGAAACGTCGTTCCCGGCCAAGTCATGCTCACCGTCGACCTTCGCCACTTTCAGGCCCCCAGGCTGGACCTCATGGAGGCGGAGTTGAAGAACGCCCTTCTCTTCCTCGAGCGAGAACTGGAACTCGACACGACCCTCAAAGTCGTGACCGACCTTCCGCCGATACCGTTTTCCGGGGAATGCATCGATGTTATCCGGGAGGAAGCGGCTGCGCTGGGGCTGAGCCACCGGGACATCGTGAGCGGAGCGGGTCAGGACGCGGTTTATATTGCGCGCATTGCGCCCACCGGGATGATATTCATCCCCTGTGAAGGGGGAATCAGCCACAACGAAAACGAATACGCGGCCCCCTCGGATCTCGAAGCCGGCTGCAACGTGCTTTTGAGGAGCATCGTGAGGCTTGCCGATCGCGATGCTCCCCTTGTCTGACGGATAGCTGCCCGCATGGACGGACGGGGATCGGCAGGATAGCTGATAACGATCTGGAGATTGAAATGAATGAGGAAAGACGGTTTGTGTCGGACTGGGTCGAAGAGCGCGCCGACGCGTTCTTTGGCTACGCGAAATCGGTGTGGGAATATGCGGAGCTGGGGTGTTCGGAATTCCGGTCGTCCAAACTCATGGTTGAAGTGCTGAGGGAGAATGGGTTCGAAGTCCGGGAAGGTGTTGCCGGGATGCCAACGGCTTTCGTTGCCGTATGGGGAAGCGGAAATCCGGCCATAGCCTTCAGTTGCGAATACGATGCTCTGCCGGGCCTGTCACCGGATGCAGCGGAATCGACCGGTCCCGCGGGACCGGGCCATGGCTGCGGGCACAACCTTCTCGGTGTGGGCAGCGTCATGGCGGCGATCGCCGCCGGGGAATGGCTGAAGCTCAAAGGAATACCGGGGAAGCTGGTCGTCTTCGGCACCCCGGCCGAAGAACTCTGTATCGGGAAACCCTTCATGGCGCGGGAAGGCCTGTTTGACGGGATGGATGCCATCCTCGACTGGCACCCCTGGATTCGGAACTCCGCGGATTACGACACCTGCAATGCATATTTCAACATCAAGTATCATTTCCATGGCAGGAATGCGCACGGCAATTCTCCGTGGATGGGGAGAAGCGCCCTCGACGGCGCCGTGCTCATGGGGCATGCCATCGAAATGTTGAGGGAACACATCCCGCCGGGAAATCCAGGGGCGGCAAACACCATAAACTATACTTTTTCCGACGTCGGTCCCTGTTACCCGAGTGTTGTTCCGGACCATTCCACTCTCTGGGCGGTGGGAAGGATCACCGAATCCGAAACAATGGAAGGGATCATGGCGAGGGTGCACAGGTGCGCCGAAGGAGCAAGCATCGCCACCGGTACATCCTGGGAAATGGAATTCAAGACCGCTTCCCACGAGAAGATTCCAAACAGGGCGCTTTCAACCGTTCTGTACAGGAATTTTCTGGAAATCGGAGGGCCGGATTTCACCCGCGAGGACCAGGACCTGGCTCGTGCGATCCAGAAGCGCATGAACGTCCCTCAAACGGGGCTCGACAACTCCATTCCTCCTCTCCGGGAGGGCGCCTCGATACTGACCGACAACTCCGAGTACAGTTGGTTTGCACCGTTTGCCATGATCTGGGTCGCCACAGCCCCGGAGGGTTTCGGCTGGCACAACAGGGAAATCGCCGAGTGCACGCGATCGTCGATCGGGAGGAAGGCCATGACGACCGCCGCCAAAGTCCTTGCGGCTTCCTGTGTGGAACTCTTCCGCAAGCCCGAGCTGCTTTCCGAGGCCAAACGGGAACTTGCGGAGCGGCTCGCCGGGAGGACATACAAATCCCTCATCCCCGACGAGACCCCCGTCCCGGTCGCAATCAATACCTGATTTCAGCAATCTCTGCGCCCCCCTCTCGCCCCTCCCCTCCCGCGCGGGGAGGGGAAAGCAGCAACCGATGTTTCTCAAGAGAGTGGGGACTTGGACCCGGCCGGTTGCCCAAATAGAATTCAGGTGAAAAATGAGCCGTTTGAGTTGTGTATGCCAAGTTCTGCAATTTGGTCGCAGCATCTGAGTGATCTATTCGGGCCACCCCGAAACCCCTCCCCTTTGACGATCTCAAGGCACGCGGGCCTTTATAAATCACACCCCCCACGCCGCTGCGCGGCTTTATGTGGCGCTTCCGCCCGCAAAGCCTGACAGATCATTTGCTTCTCGATGCGGACACTTCATCTGCTTCCTGAAGAGAGGACGGATTGGGGTGGCAAATACGGGGATTTTCCTTTAGACTTAGTTTTTTCCCTGGGTGCTCCCCGGCGCGGCCGGGCGAAAAAGGGGGAACCTTTGCCGTTTGCGAACGGAAACGGCATGGAAGTGCTTATCAATTGCCGGGTGAAACGCCCGACTTTTCGGAAAGTGATTTTCCGCGTGATCACTCTGGATTCGCTCAAGAAGCTTTTTCGGGACTCCGTCCAAATCAGTTTTCAACTGTTCAAGATCATGGTCCCCACGATCATAGTGGTGAAAATCCTCCTGGAATTCGGGATAATCGATGTACTCGGAAGGCTTTTGTCACCTGTTATGGAACTCGTCGGCCTTCCCGGTAACCTGGGGCTCGTGTGGGCAACCGCGGCAGCGAACACCGTCTATGCCGCACTGATCGTTTTCGTTTCCATCTGCGCCGATCACCCGCTGACAATCGCGCAAACCACGGTGCTGGGGACAATCATTCTGGTTGCCCACGCGCTGCCGGTAGAACTGATGATAGCTCGAAAGGCCGGGGCCCGCGCCCTTCCGATGGCACTGCTGCGCATTGGGACGGCGTTCATAATGGGCTGGTGCCTCTACCATATCTATGCCTGGGGGAACTGGCTCCAGGAAATGAACGTGATCTCGTGGATCCCGCCCGGCCGGAACGCTTCCCTGACCGACTGGATCATCGGCCAGGTAAGATTGCTGGCCATGATATTCGTCATCCTCACCGGATTGCTCGCCCTGCTGCGAATCCTGGCTTACGTGGGAATCACCGGCATCATCACGAGGATGCTCCAGCCGGTCCTGACACTCCTCGGAATTGGACAATCCGCCTCCACGATCACGATCATCGGGATGACCCTGGGTCTTACCTACGGCGGGGGACTGATCATCCAGGAGGCAACGTCCAACCGGATAAGCAAGCGGGACATCTTCTTCTCGCTCTCCCTCATGGGCCTTTCGCACAGCCTTATCGAAGACACTTTTCTCCTCGCGTTCCTCGGAGCCTCCTTCTCCGGGATGTTCTGGGGAAGAATCTTCTTCTCGCTCATCTTTATCTTTTTGCTCGTAAAGTGGGTTTCGCACTTGTCGGACGCAACCTTCGAACGCTATTTTTTCAAATCACGCCCGGTGGACGGCGGCACACGGTCCGAAGCGCATGCCTAGCCGGAAACCGGTGCCGATAACCCGGCTTTTCTCATGAATTCTTTGGGAGGATGAACCATGCAAGAGGCAGCTCGAAGAGCGACGGCGCTCCGGCTTTTAAAATCCATGGCGGAGGCGCCCGGCACCTCGGCCTATGAGGATGCGGCGCGCCGTATTTTCAGGGAGGAGACCGGCGGCGAGGCCACAACGGACAAAATGGGAAGCATCATCCACACGGATGCCGGAACGAGCGCAACGCCTCGGATCATGATAGCGGCCCACATGGATGAGGTGGGGTTCGTGGTGCAGAGCATCACAGGAAACGGCCTCATCAAGTTTCTGCCTCTCGGCTCATGGTGGGGGCACACGGTGCTTGCCAAACGCGTCCGGGTCATCACCCGCTCCGGATCGGAAATAATTGGAGTGGTCGGGGCCAAACCGCCTCATTTTCTCACGGAGGCCGAGCGCGAAAAGGTGTTGAAGATCGAGGACATGTACATCGATGTCGGGGCAGCCGATTCCGATGAAATCCGGGACCGGTTTGGGATCGGCCTGGGGGACTGCATCGTCCCCGACAGCTCCTTCACTCCCATGCACAACCCCGACCTCCTGCTCTGCAAGGCCTTCGACGACAGGGCGGGCATGGCGCTCGCCGTACATGCCGCTTTCCTGCTCCGGGAAACCGGACATCCCAACACGGTTTGCATCGCCGGCACGGTTCAGGAAGAAGTGGGGACAAGGGGAGCGCAAACCGCCGCCTATGCGATAAACCCCGACGCGGCGATCATCCTCGAAGGCACCCCGGCCGACGATTTACCCGGAACGCCGGAAGACGAGCGTCAGGGCCGGCTGGGCGGCGGCGTTCAGATCAGGCTGATGGATCCGTCGGCCATCATGAACCGCAAGTTCGCCCGTTATGCGGTCGACCTTGCGAAAGAACACGGGATCAAACACCAGGTGGCCGTCCGGAAGAGCGGCGGGACGGATGCCCGCGCGGTTCACATGAGCAGGGAAGGCGTTCCGGTCATCGTGCTCGGAATCCCCACCCGCTACGCTCACACGCATAATTGCATCATTCATATGAACGATTACCTGAGTACCCTCGACCTGGCGATGAAGCTCCTGGAGCACCTGGACGATGAACGGGTGCGTTCGTTCACGGCCTTTGCCGATTGACCGGGAACAAAGATTCGTCCGGCAAGGGCAGCAGGATGCTCAGGCGAATGCGCTCGCCCGAGATCGGCACAAGGATTTCGCCGTCGGAGAGCGCCAAGGACCAGGAAGATGCCTCCTGGTCAGCGGACACTTCCAGGGTACCCTCCAGCGGCCTGACATTGCGTCCGGCGTCTTCGCTGTGAGCGAGCACCTCAAGCTCTCCCGCGCGAGCGCCGGGAATAACAATGCCGACACGCTGCAACCTGTTTGGGTCCTTTACGGCCGCCTGGGCGGCAGTGAAAGTCTCGACGCCTTCCGGATATTTCAGGCTGATTTCCCCAACCAGGGGCTTCCCTGCGGACATGAGCGTCACGAGACTGTCGCTTCCCTGCTGTTCCGACCATCTCAGTTCCACAACCGTCCGCCGGGTGAATCCTCCTTTCCGGGCGATCCAGCAGGTCAGTATCGGAACCAGGATGCCCACCAGAAGTGCTGCCGCACGTGGGAGGGGCGCGCGCCAGATGAACAACCCGTGGATGAACAGGCAGGCCAGAAAGAGCAGGTAGATACATACCAGCAGATAAGAATTCCCGACAATTCCGAAATTCATGCGCGGCGCGTACTCGCCCTTGCGCCGGCTGGAGATCAGCATCAATACCGGGAACACCCCGGCAAGAAGAGGCACCACGAAGATTCCCACCAGGCTCAATACCCCCGAGAACGACTCTTTTCCCGTGTAAAAACTCCATTCCGTGAAAAGGAAAGCTGCGGCTATGGGTCCGACGCAAAGCAAAAAGCGCCCGACTTCCCCGGACAATACCGCCTTCAAAGCTCCAGCGCGGCCCGCCGGCACGACCCTGCCGCTCGCCGGCCCGCTCCCGGGAGAGATCGGGGCTTCATCTCCCAGAGCTTTCCAGATATGTTCAGGCAACGTCCGCCCGCGTCGGGGCGCGACCACGGCCCGGTATCTTGGACCCGCTCCGCTCTGCCCCGCGAGAACGAACCGTTTCTCCTGCAACGAATCGAGCAGTTGGCGAGTATCTTCTCCGGAACTTTTCATTTTGGCGGCAGCTTGTTCCAGGCTGACTTCACCGCGACGCAACAACCAACTGAGGAACTTTCGTTCCTTATCCGGCAGGTCCAGGATACCGCTCACGGCCAGGCCAAAGTCGTCGGGATCCACATCCGAAGAAGCTACAGCCAGCGACGTTTCGCATTGCAGCCTCACCAGGTCCGGGCCCGCTTCGATGATCTCCAGAGCCAGCGAGACCGGCCCCATCTTTGCTCCTGGAAATCGTTCCAGAAGCGACGAAAACTCCCATCTTCCGGCAAACGCAATCTCTTCATGATGCAAACGACCGTCCATTTGCCATTGCAGCAAAAAGCGCGGCATATTTCCCCGCAAGCCGAGATAACTCAAACCAATATGCGGCCCGGCGGCGTCTGTGCGCCATCGTTTGTGGAAACTCACCCGGCCCACGCGAGAAGGCAACGCAACGATCACGGCCTTTGGCGCCGGCAGCCGTTCCCGCACCAGGTTGAACAATCCCAGCGAGTAGTGTACGGAGGCCATGCCCATCCCCAGGATTACATAAATACTCCCCACAAGAGTGATCACGGGTCCAAATTGGGCGGCGAGCGGCGCCAGCGCCGTGCCCCGGAGCCCCGCCAGGCGCGCCGGTTCAACGGCGCCGTTCACGGCCAGGACCCATATGGCGTAGATGACGGCGGCCAGGAACATTGCAGACATGCTGCCCCATATCAGGGAACGTCCGCTCGGGTCTCGGCGCAGCACCACGCGCGCGCAGTTGCAGATCGACAAGTGGCCGAAATAGGCCACCAACACAACGCCGAAGATCAGCTCCAAAAGGGAGGTGTCAAGACCTGCGCGGCGAAGCGAATCGATTTGAAAATATTCGGACTTCATGCCGGAGGCGACAATGGCCGATATGACGAGGATAACGGTGATGTTGACCGCGCCCACGGTGAGCGCTGAAGCTACCGTGGAACTCAGGCTCTTGCGGCTCACATAGTAGAGTCCCATGACAAACAGAATTGCCGTCCAGAACATGGGCGAGATGGACGTCGCGTCGGCCAGGGTTGTGGAAAAACCAATGTAGTAGGCCTGAAGAAGCAAGAAACACAGGATTGCAAGGCTGCCGCAAAGCACAACGGATGCAGGCCTGCCCAGATAATTGGTCAGAATCCTGCCGAAAAAGGCGTTGCCGTAGCGTACGCCGGCACTTCTGGCGATGGCTTTGGCCAGGAACCCGACGGTTGCCACGTTGACCAGTCCCAGCACGATCACAACAACGACTCCCGCCAGCGGCCCGACGCGCGCCAGGGCGATGGGCAGGGCAAGGATGCTGGCGCCTACGGTTTCCGTGAGGGTAAGGGAAAAGGCGGTCCAAAATGGAGACAGGTTCTCGATACGTTCGGCGCATGCGGAAAACAGCCAGCGTATTCTCTCCAGAGGATTCGCCGACGGCGTGTAGACAGTCTCCAGGGGAACGCCGTAAGAACTCGTATAACAACGCTCCACTTCGCCGTCGTCCAGGCCCAGTGCACTGCGGATTCCGGGAATATCCTTCCGGGCAAAACTGTATTTGTCCGCCAGATGATGGGCGAGATGAGTGCGAATACGCGGATCAGGTGAAACCAAGGGCGCCCAATCCGGAGCGAAGCGCTCGATATCCTGAATCGTTGCGCGAGTGGGAGGGGTGCGGCCGACGCTGAAGGACTCAAGATAAGCCGTATCGATATCCCTCTCCGCGCTTTCGTCGAAGAAGGGGTCCATGGCCCTTCTGGACTTCTCCGCCAGCAGTCCCACCCTGTTCTCTATGAGAAACAGCAGTGTGCGCGCTCTCTTTGCCGGCAGACCGGCGAGGATGTCTTCTTTAGACAGGAAATCATCCGAAGGCATGCACGTCCTTTGAAAACGCAGGAGCCGGAAACCAGGGGCTTGTCACAGCTCGTTGTGGTCACACGGTCACGTGGGTCCCTATACAAAGACGTCCGAACGCTTAAGACAGGGGCTATACGGTGTCCATGACCCTCGCCGCGATTGTGCCGATTTCCTTTGTGATTGCATGCAGCGGTTCGTTAAGGCAGAAGATGCCGCCGCTGGCAAGGCGCACGAGGTCCAAAGACAAAGGCAAAATCCCGGCCACGGGCGTCTGATAAGTAGTCTCCACATGGCGCCGTAAATCGTCAAGATCGTATTCCGGCAAGACCTTGTTGATGACCAGAACCAGGTTGGGAACTTCCAGTTTGCGGGCGACCTCGACCGTTACCGCAGTCCCCTGGAAATCCTGTTTGTCAGGGCGCAAAAGAACGATCACCAGATCGGCGACGGCTATGGACAGGAGCGTCTCTTCATTGAGACCCGGGTGGGTGTCGATAAACAGGTAGTCCAGATGCAGACCATGCATGAGCGCTCGGAAACCGTCGTTGAGAACACCCACGTCATAGCCTTCCCGCAGCACACGTGCGATTTCACCGGCTCTGCTGCGGCACGGGACAAGATAGACGGCACCCTCTTTTGCAGCCGCTCTGCCATGGGCGCCATGCAAAGATGGGGTCACATCCTGAGCGGCGTCTTCAATGGAGCACCGGCCCCAGAGATAATCATTGAGGGTGCATTCGACACTCTCCACATCAACATCAAATAGAACGTGGATGCCCGGAGACTGGACATCCGTATCCACCACGCCCACCCGTTTGCCTTCCAGCGCAACCGAAACGGCCACATTGGCAACCAGGTTCGATTTTCCGGTGCCGCCCCGAAAACTGTGTACAGCAATGATTTTCCCCATGACGTCTCCAAGTGGTGGGAGGGTTGCCCGGTTCGCTGCTATTGCGATCTCAGGTCCTTGACTTTCTTTTTAAGATCTTTGAAATAATCGCTTTCGGTGATTTCGGCGACCGCCTCGGACTTCCTCGTATGGTCGATTTCAATACGAAGCCTGTGCAGATCGTTCTTGAGCTGGATGTTTTCTCTGGCCAGTCTCTCCTTGGCAATCGCCAGCTCCCTGTTGAGCCTCTCCAGCTCCGAAATCATCTCTTCGAGCTTGAGTTCCCTGGCCTCGATCTTGACGATCATCATCCCGAAGGATTCCGCCAGCTCTACAACCTGACGCGGATAGGTTCCTTCTTTGGTGAGCTCGAAAATATCGCCGGCTCCCTCATAATGCCCTGCGGAAAATTTTTGGCACAGTGAAATGAGCCGAGCCAGCAGTTCATCACTAAGGCCTTTGAGATCCATGCACACCACTCCCGACGGACACCCGCCTTTCAGGTGACAAGCAACTACTTTCTGAGAATTATTGGCTAACATCTATAGTGGATGCTGTCAAGCGGCGCGTGGCGTGCATGCGGCGGCTTGATAGTGACAATGTGTAAAGATTGAATCGGATATTCCGAAGTGATGCAATACGGGCATATCCGTCAAGCGCCCTGGAGCAGATAGTCTGCTGAAAGCACACACATCGATTTTCGTAGGGAAAACAGACGATGTTTCCGACAGAAGCCAGGCGGCGCGGTCCATGGCCATGCTGCGCCCCGAGGGAATCCTACGGCCCTCCACCCATCGCCGTATCTTCACCGGAGGAATGGCCACGATCCGGTGTGCCCGGCGCACCTGCAATTTCTGCGGACATCCGGGCAGAAAATGGTGCACACTGTGCTGTGCCGACTCAAAAAAAGAGGGTCCGCTCGGGACCCTCAGTGTGATCGATCTATGCTCAACTAGCGTCTGCCGCCACCCCCGCCGTGGAACCCTCCACCACCGCCAAACCCTCCACCGTGGGCAAATCCTCCAAATCCCCCACTGTGGCCGAATCCACCGAATCCGCTGCTGTGGCTGAAACCGCCGCCATGGCTGAACCCACTGCTTGCAAAGGCTCCGCCACTGTTGAATGACCGAGAGCCGCTGAACCTCTCGGCGCTCCCCGACGAAGCAGCCCAGTCCGAGCGGGGATTTCCGGAGAACCTGGGACCACCCCCGGAACCGGCGTTCATACCGCTTCTCCGATTGCCCGAGACCGCCCCGAACCTCTGCGCGTCACGGCCGTAGGTGAACCCGGCACTCATTCCCCCGCCGGAACCGTGCCTGCCCAAACGCGTGACACCGGGGTCCGCCCTGGCCGGGGTCGTCCTGTCTCCGGTTACCGGATCGATCCTCGCATACCTGTCCGTCCCCTTGTCGAATACGTGGTTCGAAACAAGCTTGTAGTCGTCTCTCCCCCCAAAATGAGAATGGTGGATCCTGTCGAAATCGTTCAGGACGAAGAACCCCGAGAATCCGTACCCTCCATACCAGAATGGATAAGAGACCCAATCATAGAGGTCGTAGTAATCCACCGGCGGCGAGTAGTAGGTCACAACCGGAGGACCGTCCTCGTAGTAGTAATCGTTCACGGCCGAAGGATCGGTATACCGGTTCGGATCGATCGGCTGATTGTCCGAATAATTGCCGTTGCCGGGGCGGATGGGCAGGCCGTCATCGGAGGCAACACGCTGCAATGCCGCTACGGCCTGATCCCTGCTCATCGTGAGCTTCCCGGCATCCGCGGCCGCGGAAACCGCATTCTGCAAATCGCCGAACACGATGGGGGTCACCGGGTAATCGGCCACCCATCCGTTTCGCGGAGCGATGCCGACAGCCGTCAGTGAACTCTCGGCCGCCACTTCATTGCCCGCGGCGCCCAGTCGAAGTTCCGCGGCAAGCTGCACGGCCAGGTCCCCTTCGCGGACCAGCGCTTGCTCTACCGGAGGCGATGAAGCCGGACTCTGGTAAGATCGTGCAACCGGGGCCGATACCAGCAGGAGCAAACCTGCCAGAAACGAAATACCCAATATGTTTTTCACTTGCGTGCTCCTTCATCACTGTGCAAATCGTTCGGAGCACAAACTAATCATTTTTTATGAAATTACAATTGGATGAATACATTCCGAGAGTGTCTATCGGGGCTGTTCAAAGGAGTTGTTCGTAGTAGAGGCAACTGCTGAGGAGGAGTCCCGTGCCGACGCAGGCATAGATAACGGCAAGCACCAGCAGCGAGATGTGGGAATGGCGGAGCGTATACCCCAGGAAGACCATAAAGAGGATCAAAAGATAGCTCCGCCACGCCTGAAAGGCGAACAGGCAGACCTTTTCCGGCTGCACGGCAATGCGTTCGATGTTCTTCCTCGCTATTTTCGAAAATCCGTAGCGATAGACGATAAACCCGCCTCCGAACCCGAGCAGGACCCCGATTGCCTTGCCGGGCCACACGATGAGCGAGAGCCAGTAGCAGGCCATGATACAAAGCACGATCCCGACGCCGGACCACAGCAAACCGGCTATGAGCCAAAGCCAGAACCTCAGGACGGCCGGCCTGCACTTTTTGAGCAGCGAATATTTGACTCCTGTTTCCCGCAATCGAATCGCCTCCTGATTGAGGGCTTGTCCGTAAATAAATCCTTTGCACTCGCATCCGGCTTTTGGCCCGCTTCGGCCGCTCCTCAATCACAAAATCCTCAACGTAGTCCAGCTACGCTTGCGGTTTTGCTCAATCGTCGCGACCAAAATCGGTCTCAAAGTCCGGCGCGATCCCGAAAAGGCCTATTTACGGACAAACCCTTACGCTCTTTCCCGACGGGAAATGTCACGAGGGAGTACCTCAAACCACCGGCAAAAAGGCGTTTCCGGCGTCGAGGTTCAAACGGGGTTCACGCGAGACAGCGCTTCGCGGACGCAACTTTCCTCCGTCAAGTCCATATGCACGGGTTATCACCGTTCGACTAACAATCCCCCATATGAATTTGATGAAGCATATCGTATCTTTTTCATGGTATCAAAGAGAATTGCAGGCCCGGGGGGATGTCGGGATCTCTTTGCCGGCGCAATCTGCGGTGAGGGGCTTCCGGCAAGGGATCGTGTAAACGGGAAGTTGCGGTGATGCGCGCTGAATGGACCCCCGGCGATCCGGGGATGTGGTATACTCCCCCACTGACGATGTATTCCTGCTCGACCTGTATTTTCACGAGACGTGGTGGCTGAGGTGGTTTTCCGGCTTCACGCCGGCCGAGCGGCATGTTGAGGTTTAACTCAGGGGATCGATCGATGAAAAAAGCCTTTTCCGGACGAGAGATGAGCTTCATTTTCGCTTGGGTGGTCGGTGTCGGGCTGGTAGCAGGCATTGCTTTTGTGGGTCTTAGTCGGTACAGCGTCTCCATTCATTTCGAAAACACCGTGAGCAACCAGTCCAAGAAGAACCAACTGTTGTCTCAGATGAGAATCGAACTGTTCAAATCCGTGGAAGCGGAAAAAAGCGCGGTGCTTGCCGATACCGATGAGGATTCGGAAACCTTTGCGAAGGAATCCCGCGAGGCTTCGGATTCGGTGGAACGGCAACGCGCCGAACTTGTGAAACTCATCGAGGAAGGAAAAATCTCCGAAGAAATGCGACTCCTCCGGCAATTCGATGACTGCTGGTCCGAACTTCGAAAAGTCGACAGGGTCCTTCTTGCTTTTGCCGTTCGGAACAGCAACCTGAAGGCCGGAAAACTCTCATTCGACGAAGGCGGCAAGGACATGCAGCGCTTCGAGCAGGCCCTGGACAAGTTGAGCGACCTCAGCGTGGAGAAAGGCGCAAATCCGCAGATTCCGAAGCTCGTCTGCACTGCTTTGACCGCGGCCCTGAAGATCCATTATCTTCACGGCCCTCACATCAGTGAAGCTTCCGATGCGAGGATGGACGAACTGGAAAAGCAGATGGCGTACCTGGATGAAGTGGTGAAGAATTCTCTCGATACCCTCTCCGGACAGGTCAAGGACCCCGCGCGGCTGGCCCTGTTGTCTTCCGCCAAGGATGCTTACGGCAATTTTGAGAAGCTCACGGCTCAAGTGGTTAACCTGTCCCGGGAAAACAGCAACATCAAGTCGTTCGCCCTTTCGGTCGGCAAGAAACGGACCGTTACCGCGCAATGTGAGGACTCTCTGACCGCGTTGCAGGAAGCCGTCGCAGCCAGGACATTCAAAGCGACCCGGTAGCCGCCCCGGCAGGCGTCCCCCCGCATTCCAGGACAGATGATGAGGGCCGATATCCATCCCGATTTACGGCTTGAAGCAAGGTTTGCGTTACTGACGAGCACGGTGACGATCATCGGCGGGGCTTTTTTATTCTCCTTCGGCTTGCTGCTCCTTTCCATCCTGACCGGGACTCTGCCCGGCACCGCGGTTTTCGAATCGCCTCCCCCGCTCATCGGGTGGCTCATCGTTTCCACCTGCTTTCTTGTCGGGGTCCTCCTGATACTCTTCGGCCGCCATCTGATGACCACCTACCTTCACAGACTCCGCAAAGTCTCCTGGCTTCTCTCTCATACACAGCCGCGCAGAATGACGATGACCTTCGCAGATGTCCGGGGAGCGCCGGGCCGACTGGTTGAACTGCGGGAAGAAGGATGGTCGGGCACCGGCAGGCCGGTTGAACGGATCGACCTTCGTTCCCCTCAGTGGAAGCTGAATGACTTCCGTTCGCAATCCGTCGACGTCTATACCGACCCCGACCCGGAAGGAGTGGTCGCCATTCTGACCCGGGGCGAAATTCTCTGGGGGTACCGGGAACAAACCGGGGCGTTCCATTCCATACCGGGCTGACCGGTATCAGGGACCGGGTTTTGGAGCCGGAAACGATCTCAAGGACGGACACGGGTTCCCCTTCATCGTCCACTATTCGTCAGGCATATCTGTACAGTACCTTCCCGGCGTTGATCGTAAGGCCCATGCTGTAGAAGAAGCCCCCCAGGATTTCGAGTGGTCCCAGGAAGGATACTTCTTCAAAATCCGATTCCATGAATTTGACGTCGGCATCCCCAACCCAGACGTCCCCTACCCGAACGTCCGAAACGACGCTTGTGGTGATCTCGTTTACCACCGGTTTATCGGGATCTTCGATACTCGGAAAGTGACGCATCAGGAAGAATTTGACCGGGGGAAGCTCCGAAGGTCGGGCCTGTCGGGTGAACACGAGCGATCCTTCGACGATCCTTTCTCCATGGGCTTCGCAAATGCCCTTCATTCTGGCCCCGACGCGCCTGCCTCCGACTTTGGGATTGAGGTCGTGGAGTTTGGTCATATAAATCCGCCCGAGTTTTTTGGGGAACCCCTGCACGAACCCCCTCACCAAGGTGAAGTCGTTGTCCACCCATATGTAAGGAACGATGAAACCGGGATTTCCTTCATACTGGCAGCCGAGCAACACCAGGCATTCGCGGTAAACGGCCCGTTCGGGATTGAGGAAAGCCAGGTCGGGCCGGGATTCGCTCACCGAAACCCATTCCGTAAACCAGACGATGCCCTCTCCCGGCCGGGGTCCCATCTCGAGCGGCGGCGGGATCAGTTCCCTCACCCGGGCTTCATCCGCCCTGAATTTGAGGTGCAGGACATCCCCGCCGTAATACCACGGGGGAGCGTCGACCACGGACGAGCGTCCCGTCGTGGTGAGCGGCAATGTGTAACCCTTCAGTCCGTGTTTGTGTTTCGAATTCACTTCACCCTCCAGTGTTTAAGATTGGTCTTGTCTCGCCCCGCCGGGCGGCTTTTCCGGAACTCACCCGTTTCTCCGGGACGGCCGCTTCTTCCTCATTCCCACGCTCCTGCGTGGGAATGCATATTAAGGCGTTTTCCTTCTTTGGGGCAGTCAAAAACTACTGGTTTCACGACCGAGACGAAGAGACTTTTCGTGTTGACCACTCAGTTTCGACTGAATATACTTTTATCGTCAATCGTCCAGAGAAAAACTGCCCCTGTATCTTCTGGGCAAAGTGAACGCCTAAGCCGTTTTACGGCACAACTAGAATTGCTCCAACCTGCGTTCTCCCGCAGGAGCGTGAGAACGAGAAAAAAATTTCTGATTTGCTCCAAAATTCCCGCCGAGAGGCTATTTTTTATTGTGTGCTTAAGGTTGAACGGATATGGATCTGGCTCTATACGGTGCACTAACCGGGACTGTCGCTCTGCTATTAAGCGCCATTGGTGCCTATCACAACCTGAAGGATCGGCCTTGGCTCAGGCTCATATTTCGCTTCGTTCCTCCACGTCACGGCAAAATAGAGCCCGGCGGCAGACACCTGATCGTCCATCTCGCCAACATTGGGCGTCGCCGCGCACTCGCGTACCCTCCGGTCGTAGAATACATTACCTTGGGGGATCGGTTTGTTTCCCACGAACCAGACGAATTGTGGGTGCCGGGTGTTGACTGGATACCACTTGAGGCGATGGGTAACCCGCCCCATTTGGATAAGATCGAAGAGTACGAGACAAAGACGTACCTCTATCGCCTTCCCCCAAACGTTAGGGTGGTCCGCATTTCGGTGAGAGATAGTCTTGAACGTTGCAAGAATAAGTACTTGTTAACAGGACGCTTTTGGCTGAATGTCTTCCGACTCAGGCAATTCGTGCGTAGTTGGTGGACTCGTGGTGTGTAAGCAAGCAGATTACGCATGACATACTACTCTGGCTAGCCGCATCATAAAAGTTTTGAATCCAAAAACTGGACAGGATCCTGTTTTGTCCATATTCCAGAGACGCTCCCGGGTAGTGCTTAGGGTTGCAGGCTGACTAGCACTCTGGAAACTGGACAAAACGACAAGCCATCGATAATGCATTAGGTTTTCCTCACTCCTATCAGGGAATTTGCTCGGACTCCATTTTGGATCTGACCGAATTAGGTGCCAACCAGCTTCATTTCCTTATTCCGCATCAGTTGGATGCTGACTCGTTCTTCCTATTGCCCCGCTTGGTCCGCTTTGGAAAGGCGGCCTCTTCGATTCGACGCCGCCCATAGAATCCCTTTGGAGAGAAAAACCGCTCGGCGGGAACGGACGCATCGGATATTTCTTCCAATACTCGACTAAACCAATATATATTATGATGGTATGGCATTGCGAACACGCCCCAAGAGCTGCAGGAGGCCGAAAATGGCTGATACATCATACACCGCACTGAAGGACCTGCTCCGTGAGATGCAGGGGGTCCTCGTCGCCTTTTCCGGCGGAGTGGACAGTTCGCTTCTGCTCGCGGCGGCAATCGACGCCCTCGGCAGCTCGGTCCTCGCCGTCACCGGCATTTCGCCGACCTTCCCGGAGCACGACCTTGCCACGGCGAAAACCGTTGCCGCGCGGCTTCATGCCCGGTGGATCACGCTTAAGACCGGCGAACTGGACGACCCCCGGTTCAGCTCCAACCCGCCCAATCGCTGCTATTTCTGCAAAATGGACCTGTTTTCAACCCTCGCGGCGACGGCGCAAAGGGAGCGGCTGCCTTTCGTTGTCGAAGGCTCCAACGCCGACGATCTCTGCGACCTGAGACCCGGACTCGCGGCGGCTCGCGAACTGGGTATACGTTCACCCTACCTGGAGCTGGGCATCGGAAAGGACCTGATCCGCCGGTACGCGCAAGACCTGGGCCTTCCGAACTGGGACCGCCCCTCTTCGGCCTGCCTTTCTTCGCGTATACCCTTCGGGGTTGAAATCACAACCGAGCGGTTGCGGCGGATCGCCCGGAGCGAGGAAGCCATCCGCCGTCTTGGATTTTCCCAGGTTCGCGTTCGCGACCACGACCGGCTGGCCCGCATCGAAGTCGTTCCGGACAACCTGCCGTTGCTGCTGGATGAGGCAATGCGCGCACGCGTGGTTGCCGCTTGCAGCGATGCGGGCTACGCTTATGTCACGGTGGACCTGCAAGGGTACAGGACCGGGGCCATGAACGAGACTCTTACCCGCGCTGAAGTGCGGAAAGCTCAAGGGGCCTGAATGGAACGCATCTATTTCGACAACAACGCAACGACCCGGATCGATCCCGAGGTGTTGGAGAAAATGCTTCCCTATTTCGGCGACCGTTACGGCAATCCGTCAAGCGTCCACTGGTTCGGCCAGGAGGCTCACCGGGCCATGGACCTCGCGCGTCGGCAGGTTGCGGATCTCATCGGGGCGCTTCCCGAGGAAATCGTTTTCACCAGCGGCGGAACGGAAGCCGACAACCAGGCGCTCATAGGGATAGCCGGAGCCCTGGGGGAACCGGGCAGCAGGATCATAACGACTTCGATCGAGCACCAGGCGGTGCTGAACACCTGTCGCTACCTGGAGAAAAAGGGATTCAAGGTCACCTATCTTCCGGTGGGACCGGAAGGCAGGATGGATTCCGCATTCCTGGCCGATGCAATCGACGATGACGTCATCCTCGTGTCCATAATGTTCGGCAACAATGAAACGGGCACTTTGCAACCGGTTCAGGAAGCGGCGGCAGTCGCCGGAAGCAGAGGAATCCTCTTCCATTCGGACGCAGTCCAGGCGGTCGGCCGCGTGCCGATCGACGTAAACGTTATGGGTATCGACCTGTTGTCGCTTTCCGGCCACAAGCTCCATGGTCCAAAGGGCTCCGGCGCGCTTTTCGTCCGGCGGGGCATTCCCGAACCCGTGCTCATCCATGGAGGCCATCACGAACGGCATCGCAGGGCCGGCACCGAGAATGTGGCCGCCATCGTGGGCCTCGGCTACGCCTGCCGGCTGGCAAAGCAGAGGATCGCCGAAGCAAACCGCACCCTCACGGCCCTGCGGGACCGGCTTGAACGGGGCATCACGGCGCGGGTGGCCGGAGCGACGGTCAACGGGAGCCTCGAACACCGGCTCCCGAACACATCGAATCTCAGTTTCGAAGGGGTTGACGGGCAGATGCTCGCGATCAACCTGGACCTCATGGGCATCGCCGTTTCCACGGGATCTGCCTGCCAGGCGGAAAGCCGCGAGCCCTCGTACGTTCTCACTGCCATGGGTGTGGACGAGGACCGGGCATCGAGTTGCATCCGTTTTTCGCTCAGCCTTACGAATACGGCGGACGAAGTGGACCGGGTGGTGGAAGCCGTCTCGGAGCTTGCCGAGGGTTTGAGGGCGCAATGAATTCGCAGAGGCGGCGCACGGCGGTCGCGATGAGCGGCGGGGTCGATTCGAGCGTGGCTGCGGCCCTTCTCCTGGAGGCGGGGCACGACGTCGTCGGCATGACCCTGCAACTGCAGCCGTGCCGTGAAACCCCGTCGGGGAAATCCTGCTGCGGCCTCGACGGCGTGGTCGACGCAAGGGCCGTCGCCGGGGATTTGGGAATACCGCACTACGTGGTGGAGTGCCATGAGGAGTTCAGGGAATCGGTGTTGCGTTACAGTTGGGCGGAATACGCCCGGGGGAAGACGCCCAACCCATGCATTGTCTGCAACAAACGCATCAAATTCGGCTTCCTGCTTCGATTCGCTCGCCGGCTGGGTCTATCCCGACTTGCCACGGGCCACTATGCAAGACTCGAGACGGATGCCGTGGGAAAGCCGTTCCTGGCTCGAAGTGCGGATCGCCGTAAGGACCAGACCTATTTTCTCTTCTCGCTCAGTGTCGAGCAGCTCGAAGCGAGCCTGTTCCCACTCGGTCGCTTAACAAAGACTCAGGTGAGGGAACTGGCAAGTCGCAGGGGCTTTCGGAATGCGCACCGGGAGGAAAGCCAGGATGCCTGCTTCGCCGTAAAAGGTGAAGCCTATCCGGAGGTGCTGCGCCGGACGTTTGGAGGATCGGCCAGACCGGGGCACTTCGTTGACGGGCGAGGAACGACACTTGGCAGTCACAGTGGATTCCATCGATTTACGGTCGGACAGCGCAGAGGTCTCGGGATCAGTCTGGGGCGGCCCGCCTGGGTAAAATCCATTAACCCCGAAAATGCGGATATCGTTGTTACCACGCAGGAAGAAGACCTGCTGTCCCGAGGCGCGGTCGTTACCTCGGTCACCTGGAATGCATCCACGCCGGAACGTGGTCCGTTTCGGTGTGAGGTGCAGATCCGCTACCGGCACCCGCCGATTCCGGCAATCGTGGAAAATGCCGGTCGGGATTCGGCGCGAATATGGTTCGACGGAACCGCCAGGGCCGTGACACCCGGGCAGGCTGCCGTATTTTATGACGGCGACAGGGTCCTGGGCGGCGGATGGATCGACCGCCCCCTCTGATCCCGATCCCTTATGATGGAGAAATGAATGACTCCCAGTGAAGACAGGTATGCACGGCAACAAATTCTTCCCGAGATCGGCGTCGAAGGACAACAAAGGCTGGCGCAAAGCCGCGTCCTCGTCATCGGGTGCGGAGCGCTGGGCGGTTTTCAGGCCGAACTGCTCGCCCGGGCCGGCGTCGAGACCTTCAGGGTGGTCGATCGCGACATCGTCGACATTACGAACCTGCAGCGCCAGATTCTTTTCGACGAAATAGACGCGGCAGCTCACATCGCCAAACCCGAAGCCGCCGCGAATCGGTTGCGCTCCGTCAATTCAAATGTCGTCGTCGAGGCTCATGCAATCGACGTCTCTCCGGCCAATATTGAAAGCCTGCTTGACGGAATCGACCTGGTGCTCGATGGAACAGACAACTTCGAGACCAGGTACCTCATAAACGATGCCTGCGTAAAACACGATAAGACCTGGATCTATGGCGGGGTGATCGGAACGGTTGGCATGGTCATGGTGATAAGGCCCGGCAGCGGTCCCTGCCTGAGATGCCTCATGCCGAGCATGCCCGAACCGGGCAGTTTCGAAACCTGCGACACGAGCGGCGTGCTCAACACCGCTGTCGGGATCGTCGCTTCGCTGCAGGCTACGGCAGCCCTGCGGATTCTGGTGGGGTCGGGAAACGATGACGGCAGACTCATCTCCGTCGATCCCTGGAACGGCTCTTTCCAGACATTCCAGATGAAGAGATCGGAAGACTGCCCCTGCTGCGCGCTTAGAGAGTACTCGTACCTGGATTCCGCTGAAACCTCATGGGCCACGGTGCTGTGCGGCAGAAACGCGGTCCAGGTCACCCCTCCCGGGAGCTTCAAGGTCGACATGGATGCCTTGTGCCGGAGACTGGAACAGGCGGGCTCCGTAACCAAAAGCGGGCTGCTGCTTTGCTTCGAAGCTCCCGAAGGCCAAATGATCCTCTTCCCGGACGGAAGAGCGCTCGTCATGGACAACACCGACAAGGTTCGGGCGAGAAACCTTTACGCAAGATACATCGGAACCTGATCCGGGGCATTGGAGCGGGACGGGAAACGTTGCTCGGATGAATTATCGAGCATGGGAAGGAATTCCGTTGTGGCTGCGGAGGACCACACCCGGCTTCGGCTCGAAGCGGGAAATCGGAAACGGCTGTTTCCGGCGCTCTGCTGCCTGATGGTTAAATGACGTAATCGGCGCAAGACGGGTAGTTGCTTATCATCTCGGATTCCTGGTCGAGAAGATCCTGGAAGGTCGTCCCGTCGTAGACTTCCTCGAGAGCCTTCTGAGCGCGCCCCCACAAGGGCACGAAAACACAATTGGCGTAGAGAGGGCATGCTTCCTTGGAGTCTTTGGGGTCCTTGGGGGCTTCACTGACACAGCCGACCGGCGCGAACGGCCCTTCGATGAAGCGCATGACCTCACCCACCGTCAATTCCCGGGGCGAGCGCGCCAGAAACCATCCGCCGTCCTTCCCGCGTATCGGCCGTATGAAGCCTCCTCGCTTGAGATCGTTCAGAATGATCTCGAGAAATCGAACAGGAATTGCCTGCTTTTTTGCAATCTTCGCCATCTTGACGGGCGATTCGCCGTCGCCCTTCGCCAGCTCGAAAACTGCCCGCAGAGCATACTGGCACCGCTGGGAAACCGACATATCCTGCCTCCTTTAAAGTTTAAAGATAACATTTCCTACTGAATGCGGCCACATGTCAAGGCCTTTGTTCGGAGCAGGATTCGGCACTGTGTTCGAGCGCGCCCAGGCGGGTTCTTCTATCCAAAGGGAACCATGCCGGCGGCCTGAATCTCTTGCGCGGCACCGACGTTGTCAATGGTATGGAAACAAGCGCTCGAAGGTCTCACAGGTCTCTGCCTTTTTCGAGCAGTTTTTTGTAGTAAAACCCGGTTGTATAAAGTGCCGCCGCAGGATTGCGGCCTGGAATGTTCCTTCGGGAAGGGGCTGTATCATCTGACCCAAAAAAGAGTCCTCCGCTTTATTCTTTCCAGGGCTTCCATCGAAATGAAGGTGATGAAACCGGTGTAGATGATCCCGGCCACCATTCGCGGGTAGTCCGCAAAATCCGCGTAATATTGAACGAACCGGCCCAGACCCGCATTGGCGCCGAACAGTTCGGCCACGGTCAGCAAAATGAAAGACAGGGCGAGTCCGACTGCCATTCCCGAAAAGCTGTAAGGGAGCGAGCATGGGAAAACAACCCGCCGGAGATACTCGAATCGCGTGAGGCCGAGAACCCGGGCATCGTCCCGATAACGGGACGGCACCGCGGAGGCCCCGGCGGCGGTGTTCAGGAAAATCGGCCAGAAAGCGCCGATGAAGACGATGAAGATCGCTGAAGATCGAAAGGTTGCAAGCAGAGCTATCGCATACGGAATGTAGATTGTCGGGGGAACCGGCGCTACGACGCGGGCAAACGAATTGAATGCCCGCTTGAGCCAGTCGGTGGTGCCGACCAGGATCCCCCAGACAATTCCCGCTCCGACCGCTAAAAGATATCCCGGGACCAGGATCAGGAAGGAAGACCAGGTACCCTTCAATAATTCGGGGAGCGATGACCACAGTACCCCGACGGTTAACAAGGGAGACGGGAAAAGATACCGGTGCCGACCGCTCGAAAGTTGAGACGCCAACTGCCATAAGGCGAGGATCAGGAGCCAGAAGAGGGTTCCTTCCTTTCCCTTGAAAACCCTCGACCATTTCCTCCGGAAATCTTGCTGCAATCCCGCGACCTCCGGTGCATTTCGAGCGCTCCTCACCCGAGGGCGCTCATTCTGAATGACGGTGTCTTCCATCAGATCCCTTCCCCCTGTCCCTTGACCGTATCAACGGTCGCCAGTCGCTCGATGACATCATCTCTCAAATACTCCAGTATCCGGCCTCTGATCGCCTGGTACCTCGGATCCTTGAGAAATGCCTGTGGCGCCCGGGGGCGCGGAAAATCCACATCGACCTCCGCAATGGTCCTCCCCGGAGAGGAACCCAGGATCACCACGCGGTCTCCCATGTAGAGAGCTTCATCGATGTCATGAGTGACGAAGATGACCGTTTTTGCAGGACTGGACCTGGCCCAGATTTCAATCAGAAGATCCTGGAGCCTGGCCCGGTTGATCGGGTCCAGAGCGCCGAAGGGCTCATCCATCAAAAGGAACTGGGAACCGGCTGCGAGCGACCTGGCTATGGCCACCCGTTGCTGCATGCCGCCCGAAAGTTCGAAAGGATACCGGCTGCCGAGTCCGTTCAGACCGACTGTCGCAAGGTATTCCTCTGCCAGCTCGCGCCGCTCCCGTCTTTGCAGGGATGGATGAGATTTCTCGATAGCGAGCACGAGGTTTTGAGCGAGGTCCATCCACGGGAAGAGCGAATAATCCTGGAATACCATGCCGCGATCGATTCCGGGGCCGGTCACGGTTTCTCCTTTGCAGAGGATGCGCCCGGTAAGGGGTGTTTCGACCCCGGCCGCAAGTCGAAGTAAAGTCGTCTTGCCGGAGCCGCTCGGTCCCAGAAGAGACAGCATCTCGCCCTCGCGCACGGCGAGGTTGATGTCTTCCAGCACCATCGCTCCGTTGTACGCAAAGGAAACCGATTCCAGGCAAATTCCTGCACGTTTCTCTACGGGCACGGCCGGATGATCGAGAACAGCCATCACGGATTCCTTTCAATAAAGATACCCTGCGACTCCGCTCGGCGGGCTTCCCCGGAGTTCTCGAAGGCGAGGCTGCCGAACGCTTTCTCAAGGGTAGACAGCATCTTTCTCATAGGTCCTCCAAATACTACACCAACTTGATAGTTATGATGAACATTATCTGTCGATAATTAGCTTTGTAATTCTTCTGTGTCAAGAGAAAAACGATTCGCACAAAATCCGAACCACTGCTGTCCGGCGACTCCGGTCCTGCCCGTATGGTCGCATCGATCTCAAGGAGGAAGGCGGAAAGCAACAGGAGCCTGATTTGAGCGATTTCCTCCCCCTCCCCTCGCCCCTCCCGCCAGAGGAGGGGAATTGGCGTTCAGCTCCGCCCTCTTGACGGGGGAGGCGGGGGTGGGGGTGTCATTCACTAAGACATTCCAGCCCTCCTGTGGAATCGCACAGATTAGGAGAAGAAGACGACACGAACTGCGGCAACTGGAGCAAATCCATACTTGCGATATTGTCCAACGTGTCTTAAAGACAGCGGATGTAATCGAAACGGCTCAATCGGGCGGCTTTCCCCGGGGTCGGGCCGGAAACAGGCGGAGGTGTGCAAACGGGCTGGGAGAAACTTCAGCGCCGGATGTCGCGTACCGGTGTGTGGAGCAGCATGAGGGAGACGCATGGAGCGAGGGGAAGTAGCCCCGCCCGGCGAGTGAGAAGCAAACCGTCGCAAGGGGATGATCTGGCGGCTTTCGACACGTTTGGGAGGAAATGACATGAAGGTAGTGGGTATCAGCGGCAGCGCACGCAAGGATGGCAATACCGCAATTCTCATCAATTACGTGCTCAGGGAACTCGAGATAGAGGGCATAGAGACTGAGTTGATCCAACTTGCGGGGAAAAGGATCCGCGGCTGTTCAGCCTGTTATAAGTGCTGGGACAATAAAGACAAACAGTGCAGTATCCAGGATGACATCATCAACGAATGCATTGGGAAAATGATCGAAGCCGAAGGAATCATCCTCGGTTCCCCGACCTATTTCAGCGACGTGACCGCCGAAATGAAAGCCCTCATCGACCGCGCGGGCTTTGTGGCCAGGGCGAACGATTTTCTCTTCAGACGTAAAATCGGCATAGCAGTTGTCGCCGTGCGCAGGGCTGGAGCCACCCATGTGTTCGATACCATCAATCATTTATTCCTGGGCAACCAGATGATCGTACCGGGGTCGATCTACTGGAACATGGGGATCGGGAGAGAAAAGGGAGATGTGGAAAAGGATGAAGAGGGCATTCAGACCATGAAGAACCTCGGCCAGAACATGGCCTGGCTTCTCAAAAAGATCCGGGGCTGAAAAATCGTCCGAGACCGCCGGAGATGGATGCCGGTCTCAGATCGGCCGCTGGAATGAGAAAGCACGGCGGAAAGCCGAGCCCCTCCACGGCCGCTATCCGGCCCGCCCGGTGACATAGTCTTCCGTCAGCTTCTGGGCGGGACGGGTGAAAACCGTCTCGGTCATATCGAATTCCACGAGCCGGCCCAGCCAGAAGAAACCCGTCCATTCCGAGACGCGGGCCGCCTGTTGCATATTGTGGGTAACGACAACGATCGTGTAGTTTTCCTTCAGTGAATCCATCAACTGTTCTATCTGAAGGGTCGCGATGGGATCGAGCGCCGAGCATGGCTCGTCCATCAGGATCACTTCGGGCTTCACGGCAATGGTCCGTGCGATGCAAAGCCGCTGTTGCTGGCCCAGTGAGAGATTCAGGGCATCCTCTTTCAGCTTGTCCTTCACCTCATCCCACAGAACGGCAGCCCGCAGGCTTTCTTCCACCACGGCAGACAGGTTCGTTCCCCTGTCCAGCCCAAGGACCCTCGGGCCGAATGCCACGTTGTCAAAAATGGACTGCGGGAAAGGATTCGGGCGTTGAAAAACCATTCCCACCCGCTTGCGCAGGTCAACCACATCGCAATCGCGCGAACAGATATTGCGGCCGTCAAGGATCACCTCCCCCTCCACGCGGGTGCCCTTGATGGTGTCGTTCATCCGGTTCAGACAACGCAAAAAAGTGGACTTCCCACATCCCGACGGTCCGATCAGGGCCGTAATTTGAAGTTCCTGAATGGCTACCGAGATATCCGACAAAGCCAGTTTGTCGCCGTAGTAGAAATTGAGATGATTTACCGTGATCTTTTCCATCGGATTCCGTTTATCCAAAGCGGCCAGTCAGGTAATCCTCCGTACGCTTGTCGCGGGTTCTCGTAAAGATTTCCGTTCCCGGCCGATATTCAATCAGTTCGCCCATGAGGAAGAAGGCTGCATGATCCGCGACGCGCGCGGCCTGTTGGATGCTATGGGGAACGATTATGATCGAATAGAGATCCTTTAGTTCAAAAAGGGATTCCTCCACCTTCCTGGTGGAGATGGGATCAAGCCCTGATGTGGGCTCGTCGAGCAGCAGCACTTCCGGTTCGAGCGCCAGGCTGCGGGCAATGCACAGCCTTTGCTGCTGGCCGCCGGACAATTCAAAAGCCGGACCGTCGAGGCGGGCTTTCACCTCGTCCCAGAGGGCCGCCTGGGACAGACTGCGTTCGACGATTTCATACAACTGGTTTCGGTCCTGCACTCCGGCGAGCTTGGGCCCGTAGGTGACATTTTCCCAGATGGTGCCGGGCAGAGGCAACGGAAGAGCGAAAACCATCCCTACCCGTCGCCGCAAATTGGGAACGTTGATGCCGGGAGCATAAATGTCCTGTCCGTCCAGGAGGACCCGGCCGGACATCCGGGTATCTTCCACCAGATCGTTCAGCCGGTTGATGAGGCGCAGCAGCGTCGTCTTGCCCCCTCCGGCCGGGCCGAAAAAGACAGTGACCTGATTGGCCGGGACATCCAGGGTGACGTTTCGGAGAGCCTGCTCCTCCCCGTAGGAATAGGTCACGTTTTCGATGCGAATCTTGGGCTCTACCACTGCCTCCTCCGCCGGAAGTAACTGCGAACGATCGTCGCCACAAGGTTCATCGAAAGCACAAGAGCGAGCAGGACCAGCGCCGTTCCATGCTGCACGCGCAGAGGCATTCCCGGCACCTGCGTGCTGATTACGTATAAATGATAGGGAAGGACCATGGTCTGATCGAAGGGAGACTGGGGCAGACGGGGCAGATAGAAAGCCGCCACCGTGAAAAGGATCGGAGCCGTCTCTCCCGCGGCCCTCAGCAACCCGAGGATAATGCCGGTGATCATACCGGGAAAGGCTTGCGGCAGGATGACGTATCGGATGCCCTGCCACCGCGATCCCCCCAGGCTTGCACTGACCGTGCGGAATTCGGTGGGTACGGAGCGCAACGCTTCCTCACCCGCACTGATGATTACCGGCAGCGTCATGATGGCCAGCGTCAGCGATCCTGCCAGGATGGAAGTGCCCATTCTCATCATGAGCACGAAGAGCCCCAGCCCGAACAGGCCGTAGACGATCGAGGGAATGCCGGCCAGGTTGACGATAGCCAGCCGGATACAGCGGGTAAGCCAGGTGTCGCGCGCGTATTCGGCCAGATAGACCGCCCCTCCGATCCCGACCGGAATCGCGGCCAGCGCAGTTCCCAAAGTGAGCAGGAGGGTTCCGACGATCGCCGGGAAAATGCCTCCTTCCTTCATTCCATCCCTGGGCATGGAAGTGATGAATTCCCAGGAGATCTCCCCAATGCCGTGGGTGACAATGACCCCGATAACAACCAGGATGGGCACCACTACGGCCAAGGCCATCAGGGTGAGTAATGTGAAGCCCATACGCTGCACCCAATAACGCCTCATCAGCGCAATCCCCCCCGGCGTCGCTTTCGAAAAATGGCCGATGCGGCCGCCAGATTGATCACAAAGGTCAGCAGAAAAAGGATAATTCCGATGCCGAACAGCACATGGTAGTGGACGCTCCCCTGTGCCACCTCCCCCATCTCCGCCGCGATGGTGGCGGTCATTGTACGGGCGGGGCGGAAAAGTGAGTCGAAGCTGAGAGGCATCCGGGCGGCATTGCCGGTCACCATCATCACGGCCATGGTTTCGCCTATGGCGCGTCCCATTCCCAGCATCACCGCGATGAGAATACCCGATCGGGCAGCCGGCACCACGACACGCCATATGACCTGCCATTGGGTTGCCCCCATCGCCAGGGCGGCATCGCGGTAACCCTTCGGCACGGAATCCAGGGCGTCTTCGGCAACACTGATCATGGTGGGAAGCGACATGTAGGCCAGGATGAGCGCCCCTGCAAACACCGTGAGGCCCGTGGGGGCACCCAGGTGCTCGCGGACGAGAGGTGCAATCACGTGCATGCCAAAAAAACCGAGAACAACGGAGGGAATCCCGGCCAGGACCTCGATCATCGGCTTGAGGATCTCACGGGCCCATTCCGGCGATACTTCGCGTACGAATACAGCCGTTGCGACTCCAAGCGGCAGGGCCATGACGATCGCTGCGACGGTGACCATGACCGAACCGAGGATCAGCGGCAATGTGCCGAACAGGTCGAAGGTGGGATACCAGCGGGTGCCGAAAAGGTTGTCGAGACTTACCCGAAAGAAGGAAGGCATTCCTTCACGCAGCAGGAACAGGCATATCAGCACCACAAGGCCGATGGTGGAAAAACCCAGTACCCTGATAGTGCTTTCGATGACCATTTCCATCCACGGGGGATGGAGAGTTTCCGATTTATTGTTTCGCGGCATTTTTGTTCATCTCAGTGTAACGGTACAAAGCCCAATTTTGATACCAGGGCCTGCCCGTCACCGATTACCCAGTCCAGGTAGGCCTTCAGCGGTCCGGACGGTACCCCGGCCGTGTACATGAAAAGCGGGCGTGAAATCGGGTACGAGCCATCGTTGACAGTCCGGACGGAGGGGTATACGTAGGGACCGCCGAGGTCCCTGGCAATCGTCAATACCTTTTGATCGGAAGTCACGTAGCCCAGTCCGTCGTATCCGATGGCGTTCGGGTTCTGCCGAATCTCGACGCTGATTCCTTCGGATGACGGCATCAGAAGTGCGTCAGGCGAAAAAAGCAACTGACTGTCTTTCTTGCCCAGTCGGATCACATTTTCCAGAAAGTAGACATAAGTCCCGGAGTTTGATTCGCGAGACAGAAGGACGATGGGCCTGTCTTCGCCCCCCACTTCGCGCCAGTTGGCGATCTCCCCCGTGTAGATCCTGGAAATCTGCTGCAAAGTCAGCCCGTTTACGGGGTTTGAGGGGTTCACGACAACGGCGATGGCATCCAGGGCGACGACATACTCCACCGGTTTGATGCCGTTGGCCTCGGCAGCGTCAACCTCTTCCGGTTTCATCGCGCGGGAAGCATTGGCAACTGCGACCGTACCATTGATCATGGCGGCAAGCCCGGTACCGGTCCCTCCGCCGGTGACGGAAATCCGAACCGTCGGGTTCGAGGGCATATAGGCCTCGGCCCAGGCCAGAGCCAGGTTGACCAGGGTGTCCGATCCTTTGTTTTCTATGATTTGCGCGTCGCGAAGTGCCTTGTCTGATGTGCGTTCCTGAGGCCCGCACCCGGCACAAAAAGAAATCAGGAAAAAAACCAGCACGCCGGCCGCAAGAGAAACCACTGCCTTCGAGGCCTTGCAGGGCAACTGCACGCCACCTCCATGCAGGGAATTTCCGAAAAGACCAACCGACATCCGGAGCAGTTCGTCCACTGCTTAATACTCATTTCACCGACAGTCTGTTGCCGGAGGACCAACGCGATGTTCCAAAAGCACGTTCACCGTATGCCGCAAAAGGAGCACTCATGCGAGTTCAAACTTGCCGCGCCCAGAGCGAAATCCCATCGATCGGAAGGCAAACACATTTCAGAAACGATCCACCAGGCATCGTGCCTGGTCCTCCGCAAAAGGCGAACCGATTATCTAAAATGAGCGGCAGTAATTCAATGGGATTTCCGACTAAAATGAAACCATTGCCCAGTTTTAATTGACGCCTCAAAACCGGATGTGTATGCCCTTTAAAACATTAACCTTTTAGCCTTGGGCCTTCAGAACGGAGAACCTGTCGCTGCCGATCGGCCACACGCGCCGGCGCGTGTGGCCGAAATCCGGGGAGCGCGGACGAACGGCCTGCTGCCCAAAGGAAAATCCGAGGCCGTATGAAATCGCGATTCGTCATTCCGGCGAACACTCATGGCCTTTCGGCCACAACGAACAATGAAAAATTGTTTGCCTAAATCGAGACCGGGTATACGTTGGACGGCAATTCCTTTGCCTCGTTCCCACGCTCCTGCGTGGGAATGCAGACAAAACGATCCAAACGGGTCTGGTATTTTCATATAAAGGCCGGAATCCAGGCTCTTTGAAATTATTGCGTAATTCCAATAAAGACACTGGGCTCCGGCTTTCGCCGGGGTAACGTTTCCGGACAAACGGCTCATTTTTTGCCTGGATTCAGTTTGGGCAACAGCCCCCGGAATCATTCCCCCGCTCTCCTGGGGTTTATCTTGTCTTACCGTGAAAATCCTCTGGCATTGGATGCTCAAAGGACAAACTTAACTTCTCCTTTATCGAAAGACGGTAAAGGCGATTGAGTTAAATGGAAAAATGGGTGTGTTGAACGCAAATTGGTATCACTCCTCGTCGCTGATGGACCGTCCCCGGGAAGTGAAAGATATTCCCTGTTGAGTCGAAGTACTGATCATGACCGTTTCGATTACGGGTTCGGTAACCTTGGTGTCCGATTTCCACTTGATAATAAAGCTTGCCCCGGAGCCCCCGCTCTTGTCCGATTCCTTTACGATGAACGATGTCGACGCCATGGCGCCCAGCTTCTTCTCGCCTTCCAGGTAACTCCTCACCGGCTTTCCGTCCGTATCGTAGTATTCCACGGATACAATGGTGATGGAATGAGCCGGGTCGGTGTTCCGGATGCTGAGCGTCACGGTCAGGTAGAAGGGCTGCTCCCTGTCGCCGTGATAGATGTGTGAATAGGCGGGCACATACACGCTCTGCCCCTTGAAGAGCCTGACTTCGGACGCCGCCGGACTTGCATAAGCCAGAACGCACAGGCACGAAAGCACATGGAACAGCAGAGCAAACGCTCGTTTGTTGATAAGCATCATTCTCCCGGTCCTCCTTCGATCGCCGGCCAGGCATGCATTCGGTCCATTCACCGTATTTCGCTCGCCCGCGCGAAGCGGCAAACGACAGCGCCGGCGCAGCTTTCAGATCACCTTTCCGGCCTTGGGTGCACCAATTCCTCGAAAGCGGCAAATTGTTCCTGTTTCCCAATGACCGCTACCAGGTCCCCCGGTGCAAAACGGAAGTGAGGACTCGGATTGGTGTGGAGCTGCCCGTCTCGCATTACTCCAACGACCGACGCTCCGGTACGGGAGCGAATGCCGAGGTCTCCGATGGATCGGCCGCTCACCGCATTCCCTTCGTCCAGGACCAGCCACTTCATCTCCAGCAAGCTTCCGGCTCTTTGCAGCAGAGTGAGCGTTTCGTAAATGCCCTGATCCTCAAAAAGCGGAGCATACAGGTCCCGACGCATCGTATCCGTGTAGCGGAGTATTTCAGTTACCGGAATGTCCAGGTGAAGCAGCGCCTGCCGGGTAATCTCCAGGCCGGCTTCAAATTGTGGCATCACTACCTGAGTAACGCCCTTGTCATGCAGGCTTTGCATCAATTCCACACTTTCGGCTCGCGCCACGATGTTCAAGGCCGGACTGAGCTGACGGGCCCGAAGCACAATGGATTGTGCGACAACGATGGCAGGAATGGTGATCAAAAGCAAGCGGGCTTTCTCGAGTGCCGCGGTTTCCAGTACGGTCTGCTGGCTCGCGTCTCCGTAAATTATCGGAAAACCTGCGTCCTGGAGTTGTTGAACCCTTCGGTAATCCAGTTCGACGAGCACGAAAGGGAGCCCCAGGTGTTTGAGAACATTGGCCACATGGTGCCCGGTCCGTCCTCCCCCCGCAATGACCACATGGCCGCTCAGTCCCGATTCGGGGAGGTTGATGGTTTGAAGGGGCTCGCGCTTGTACCGGCTTTTTAGAAGTGAATAGAGCGGCGCCGTAAGGCCCGAGAGAAGCGGAGTCAGCACCATGCTGACGACTGCCGCACTGAGCACCAGGGAATACAGGTCGGGGGAAATGGAATTGTCGGAGAGGCCGATCCGGGCCAGCACGAAAGAAAATTCTCCTATCTGGAAGAGCCCCAGCCCGACGGCAAGGGGAATGACGTTGCCGTAACCGAACAGGCGGGCCACTGATGCGAAGATAACACCTTTACCGACGAGAACGAGAGCGACCAGCAAAAGAATGGTATCCCAACGGGCGATCAGAAACGCGGGATCGAGCAGCATCCCCACCGAGGTGAAGAACAGCAGGCCGAACAGGTCCCTCAGCGGGATGATATCGCTCAGGGCCTGGTGGCTGTAGTCGGACTCGCTCAAGACCATACCGGCCACAAATGCTCCAAACGCAAAGGAAAGTCCGGTGAGATAGGTCGCATAGCCGATCCCGAGGCCTATGGCGGTTATCGCCAGCAGGAACAGTTCCCGTGAGTTCCACCTTGCCGCGTAGGCCATCAGGCGGGGAAGAAGCCGTGTGCCCAGGAGAACCATCACAACGAGAAAGGCGATCGCCTTCAATGCCGCCAACCCGAGCAGTGACAGGCCCGTTTCGGCATCGTTCAGCATAGGCAGGATGATCATCAGCGGCACCACCGCCAGATCCTGGGCAATGAGCATGCCGATCATCACCCGGCTGGAGAGTGTGCCGAGCCACCCCTGATTCATAAGGGTTTTCAGGATGACCATGGTGCTGGAAAGGGAAATGAGTGCCCCCAGCCAGACGGAAGAGATCCAGTCCAGGCCGGTCCAGCGGCCTATCAGGTAACCGTAGGCGATGGTGAGGATCATCTGCAGGGGAGTCCCGGCCAAAGCGACGGCACGCACCGGCTTCAACTTTCTCAGTGAAAATTCGAGCCCCAGGGCAAAGAGCAGAAGGGCTACGCCGATCTCCGCCAGCAGTTCAATGTTATGGACTTCGGATACGGTGACCCCACCCGTATGCGGCCCGACGACCACCCCTGCAAGGATGTAGCCGAGTATCAGGGGCTGCCTGAGCTTATGGGCTATCACGCCCCCTATGAGGGCGGCTATAACGATTATGACGAGATCGGACGCTATGCCCATGCCTGCCTTTTCTCCTCGATCGGATTCCGCAGCCTCAGCAATTGAAAAAGAATGAGCGGACGAGCCGTCCCGTTCCTGTCAAACTTTCCAATCTTCCGTATTTCTACGGTTCAATTCCCTGTCTCACCCTCCCGAAGAGGACAGGACGGGGCAACTGATGAAACCCTTCAAAATTGACTCTGGAAAGCGGATGGTCTGTTTGCAGGAAGAGTGTCCCCCCGCGAGCTGGCAGGGTCACTATAATATGGCCTGTGAGAAGAATCAAAAGAGAATTGCGTGCGGCAGGACGGAAATCAGGCGTTCCGCCGGTTGCGGCTCGATTGCCGCTCCGGCGGAACGCTCCCCCCGTCACATGATTTCAAGGAAAGCTTCGATCCGTGTTCTTAGCTGTTCCGTATCGGATTCGGAATAATCCGTCTCGATGTGAAGCACGGGCAGTCCGTACCGGTTCGCCGCGAATTCCTTCACGAGGTGGGACTCGACGTTGTAGGTGTGGCAGCACTGCCAGGTGAGATCCACAATGCCCTGGATCCTGAAGTCTTCGATGAGCCGTCCGAGGAGTTCCATTCGACCGGAGTTGGGCGTCATGCACGAACATGGAATTTTGAGGTACCTGTCGGCAAGCGCAAGGAAAGGATCGGGTTCATCCTCGTCCACCAGCATGTCAAAGCTTTTGAATCCCGTGCAATTTTCCTGGCACACGACCCGCGAGCCGCTCGTTTGAAGGAGTTTCAGCACTTTCTCGGAGCCCTTGCCGATCGGGCACCCGGTGAGGAGGATTCGCGGTCCGTTGCCGTCGCTCGCACTCTTTCTCCCCTTGATGTCCCGGAGTTCCTGAACGAGCCGTTCCACTGCATCGGTATAGCTCTGCAGGTGAACCGCAAAACTTTTGGTTTCCTGCACCAGCATCATGTCCAGTGCCGAGATCGGTACCGGATCGTCCGCACTGAGATAGGCCAACGTCTTAAGTGCCCGCCTCATATCGTTGTGCAGCCTGATCTGACGCCGCAATTCCTCTGTTTCGATCCTGGAGCCGGTTTCCTGCTCCAGGAAGCGTGCAAGCCCCCGGACTTCCTCCGCCCAGTATTTTCGGTCATTCTCACCGCAGGAACGCGGCAGATTCATGAGGTATACGGGTTTGATCCTGGTCAGCAGTTCGTACATCTTCACTTTCCCGTCGCACGTGGTTTCACCGATCAGCGAATCGGAAAAGGCGAAGTAAGGACAGGTATTCGTTGCGGCATACCCGTAGCTCGACTTGATCAGCGGGCACAGGTTTGCGGGCAGGACCTTTTCGGCGTCGGGGATGGGCTTCTCCTTCTTGCCGCACAGCCCGACGGGGATGGCCCCGGCGGCATAGACGAGTTCGGTGGGTGCGAAGGTGCAGTAGATGCCGATCACTCGCTTCCCCAGATCCTTCTGCGCTTCAAAGTCCAGCAGGCAGCGCTCGCTCCATTGATCGAATGCGGATAAGCTCTCCGGTCTCATCGTCCTTTTCCTCCATTTTGGGGCAGTTGGACCCGGGGCTGTCGTTCAAACACAATCCAAGTGAAAAATGAGCCGTTTGCCCGGGAACGGCACCCCGGCGGTATTGCCGGGGTCCAGTGTCGTCAATTGGAATTACCCAATAATTTCAAAGAGTCTGGATTCCTGCCTTCATCTGAAGATACCAGACCCGCTTGGATCGTTCTTGTCTGCATTCCCAGGCAGGAGCGTGGGAACGAGGCTAAATCCCGGTTTCCCTCCTCCGGCGGGAGATGCCGGGGAAGGGGGAAGAAATCGCTCGAATCATGTTACAAATTCATAGAATTTCCGCCCCTGAAAATCAAATAGCAAATATTGATGAAATCGATGGTCAAAATAGGAATATGAACATGAAGAAAAACTTGACGGACCCTCAATGAAAAACTTGACATACCCCGGAGCGGACATCCGGAAAGATATCCCCCTGTACCGGGTCTGGAAGGAAGGAAAGCTTCACGAGGAGACAACGGACATCGAAAACTTCTTCGATGAGGACATGGTCACCTTCCTCCTTGGGTGCAGTTTCGGCTTTGAAAAAGCCCTCATGGCCGCAGGCATTCCGGTGAGGAACATCGAGGAGGGGAAGAATATCTCCATGTACCTCACCAACCGGGCGTGCGTGCCCGCAGGGCGCTTCTCCGCGCCTCTCGTCGTGACGATGCGTCCGATTCCCGATGAACTCGTCACGCGGACCGTCCGGATCACTGCCCGGTATCCAATGTCCCATGGAGCACCCATCCATATAGGCGACGAAAAGACGCTGGGGATAAAGGACCCCGATCGGCCCGACTTTGGAGATGCCGTGACGATCAACCGGGGGGAGACGCCGGTGTTCTGGGCGTGCGGAGTCACCTCTTCCGTGGCGGTCCTGTCCCCAAAGCCCGAAATCTGTATCACGCACGCGCCGGATCACATGTTCGTCACGGACCTCCTGAACGAGACCCTGGCCGTCAGTTGAATCCTTCGGCGCCGGCGGTTTTGCGGGTGAATCGTTCGGCGCATCTCTCATTCACACCGGTACGGGGCTGTTGCCCAAAGGAAAAGCCGAGGTCATCGGTGATACACGACCCGGAAGCCGTTCGGGAAAGAGTCCTTGAACTCATCAAAACGGGGAAGACGACGAGCGTCGACGGACAGGAAATCGCACTCGAAACCGACACCCTGTGCGTGCACGGGGACAACCCGGCTGCATGCCGGCTCGTGAAAACGATCCGCGAGTCTC
Organism: uncultured Syntrophobacter sp.; assembly: GCA_963666995.1. GTDB lineage: Bacteria > Desulfobacterota > Syntrophobacteria > Syntrophobacterales > Syntrophobacteraceae > Syntrophobacter. The sequence goes on from OY762941.1 coordinate 661,162, forward strand.
TTGAAGGCTCGGGAATCAGCGTGATTCCCATGGGGCAGGAGCAGAAAATACGCTGCCTCGGGCCACGCAATTCGCGTCCGCCCCAAGATGCAGCCATGGCCCGTCCCTCCGCTAAACCTGCGGCCGCGGGCGGATCGACCCTTGCCGGGCGTGGCTGCGCCGGTCTATTCGCACGGGCCGTCCTCCTGCTCGCCATCGCCAAGCCAGGTCACGTCGAGCGGGTTCCGTTCGGGCAGGCGATAATACGCATACTTTGGGAATCCGACCATGAGCACGCCCGTGACCGTCGATCCCCTGGGAATGGCCAGGTATTCCACCAGAGGCGCATAGTCCCGCGCACATGCCTGAGTGTAACCCGCCCAGCAGGCGCCGAGCCCGAGGGCGGACGCGTAGAGTTCCACATACTCGAGGGCCAGGCAGGTCGAAACCGGAGCCATCCGGGACTCGGCCGCGGCTTTTGCAACGATGACGGCAGGAGCGCGCCTGAGGATCCGGTCCTCGCCCCTCTCGTACCCTTTGACAATCGCCGCCATATGCAGGGCCTTCGCCATTGGATCGTTTCGTTGGACCAAATCACTCATCCAGTCCGCAACGTGCCGGCTGACGCCGTCAACCTGTTTTCTGCCCTCGACAACCACGTAGGAGATCCCCTGGCTGTTATGCCCCGAGGGGGCGTAGCGGGCAATATCGAGAAGTTTCAACAAAGAGCCTCGCGGCACCCGGTCCGCTTTGTAGCAGCGAATCGAGCGTCGCCTTCTCAAAAAAGTGATCGCCATCCGATCGTCCAAAACATCGGACTTCTGAAGAGGCATCTGCCCGGCGACCGGGTTTCTGCAATTGTCCAGCGCCCCATGAGGGCAGGCGGCCACACAATGCCCGCAGCCGATGCAAAGATGCCCGAATCCCGGACGGACCACCGGGCCCTTTTCCCCGTCCAGGAGAAGGATGCTGACCGGGCATACGTCAACGCAGGCCCCGTCTTTCTCACACTCATCCAAATCCACATGTATCAAACCCATGACCCATCTCTCCCGCATGCAATGAGAACGATAGCCGCTCACCGGTCCCGCCGTGTGCCGGGTCCGGAGACGCGTGATACTTCGGATCTGCCCAACCCATCTTGAACTGCGTAGTGATAATTGAAAAACGAAGCCGGATCAAGTGGGGCTCCGTGGAGTTTGTGTGAGGATTTTCGTGCTATATTCTCCCCCGCTTCCTGTTCCGAAGACCCTTTTCATTGACCTGCGGGGATATTGCCTTCAGAATGCCGGCGAACACGATGTTGGTGCAATCGGCAGCGATACGGGCATCCATCCCGGCCATAAGGGCGTTTTGGGACCCCGGGGGCAAATCCTCTGATTCTGCCGGCGTAAAGCCGTCTCGAATTGTTATGGTAACGTGTTTTTTCGGTCGCTTTTTGTGAACTTAAAGGAAGATTTCAGGGCCGATTGGTTTTACAATAAGGGGAATGTAAAATGGCTGCGGAGCGCCGCGTGCATTCTCGTGTGATATCCGGCCTCATGCGGCATAACGCCCTGCGGAGCCGGCCCTATCGACAGTGACGCAGCAACCGGGCGGCAATGCGGGAAACCTTGAAGAGAAGAAAATGAAAGACGATAACGATTTGACCGGCGGCGGATATGGTACGGGTCCTCGTGAATGCACTCCGCCGGAGCGTTGCCCCGGGGGGCATGACCACTTCAGCTCCGCGGCCGGTCGCGACGGCGGCCCTCACGACACCAGCGGCCCGAGATTACTGACGGCCCTGCTCTTAAACCTCATCATTCCCGCGGTCCAGGTGATCGGCGGCATACAGGCGCGCAGTATGGCGCTCCTGTCGGATGCTGCTCACAACTTCAGCGACTTCACCGCCCTCCTGATCGCTTATATCGCCAACCGCATCAGCAGAAGAGGCGCCTCACCCCAAAATACCTTCGGCTACAGGCGGGCGGAAATCATGGCGGCGGTCATCAATGTGATGATCCTGCTCGGAGCGGCCTGTTTCATCACGTATGAGGCCTTTCTGCGTTTGTACCATCCGGAAGTGGTATTCGGGAAACTGGTGGCGGTCATCGCGTTCGTGGGCGTCATTGGAAACGGCATCTCAGCCTGGGTGCTGCACCGCGATGCAGAGCACAGCCTGAACGTGAGGAGCGCATTCGTCCACCTGATCGGAGACCTTCTCACTTCGGTTGCGGTAATGCTGAACGGGATCGTGCTCATCTACAAACCCTGGTATTGGCTCGATCCGGTTCTCTCCGGCCTCATCGCGGTCCTCATAGTGAAAAATTGCTGGCAGATTCTGAAAGAGGCCACGTGCATACTGATGGATGCCACTCCCAAAGGGCTGGATATCCAGCGCGTGAAGGATTCCCTGGAGGGCCTGCCCGGAGTGCGCAGCGTCCATTACCTGCATGCATGGAACGTCTGCTCATCGAGCGTCGCCTTTTCCTGTCACTTTGTGGTGCCGGACCAGCAGCTCAGCAAGATCGACGAACTGGCCCGGAAGGCCAGGGAACTCCTCCTCAGCAGGTTCGGGATCGATCATCCCATATTGCAGTTTGAGACCGAACCGTGCGGGAAGGGCGGGCTTTTTTGTGAGATGTCATGCGGCAGCAACGATCCCCGGTCGAAGTGCGGGTGTTGATGGCCGCTCGTGACCGTTAATGGAGACAAACAGGAGGTTTGTGCTTGAGAAGACCGTTGCTGACCTGTCTCAGGCTGTTGCTCGGTATTATCTTTGTAGCCGCCAGTGTCGATAAGATCATCCATCCCGGCGCTTTTGCCCAGATCATTTACAATTACCAGGTGCTTCCGGACAAACTGATCAACCTGGCGGCAATCCTGCTTCCCTGGATCGAGGTCTCGATCGGGTTCCTCCTGATTTTCGGGGTCTGGCTGCCCGGGGCAACGATGCTGATCAACCTGCTCCTGTTGACCTTTTTCGGGACGCTCATGTTCAATCTGGCAAGAGGGATCAATGTGCACTGCGGGTGTTTCAGCACGAGCGCATCGGGAAACCCTCAGACCGTCTGGTACGTCATTCGCGACAGCCTCTTCCTCATCCTCGGCTTGTCCCTGTTCCACCAGGTATTCCTGAGGCGCGAAATGAAATAGGGATTGCCGCAAGGTTGCCCGCCCATCGAACAATCCTGCCCGGGGGTTGCGGACAGGACGCGCCGCACCCTCGGGCGGGGGAAAAATGCATCGTTTGACCCGGTATTACTTCCTTGCCAGCTTCGAAGCGATCTCAGCCACGTACTTTCCCTGAAATTTGGCTCCAGCCAATTCGTTCGCGGTGGGCACGCGCTCTCCCGACGTTCCGGCAATCGTCGACGCTCCATAGGGAGAACATCCCGTGAGTTCGTCGTTGCGCATCTGGCCTGCGAAAACATAGGGAAGCCCGGCGATGATCATCCCCTGGTGGATCAGGGTAATGTGGAAGCTGAGGATCGTTGATTCCTGTCCGCCGTGCTGCGTGGCGGAACTCGTGAAGACGCTCCCCACCTTCCCGACCAGGGAACCTTTCATCCAGAGCTGACCGGTGGCATCGAGGAATTGCCTCATTTGTCCGCACATGTTCCCAAACCGGGTAGGCGTCCCGAAAATCAGCGCATCCGCCTCAGCGAGTTCGTCCACGGTACACACGGGGACGTGCGCAAACTGTTTTTGGCTCTCGACCGCACCCATCGCCTTAAGGACCTCGTCCGGGAGTGTTTCCGGAACCCGGCACAGCTTCACTTCCGCTCCGGGCACCTCGCGCGCGCCCTCTGCCACAGCTTCCGCCATTTTGTAAATATGTCCATACATGGAATAAAATGGAACCACGACTTTCATAATTTTCCTCTCCTTCGATGGATTCAACTTCGCAAAAAGGCAACGACCTACCGGCCGACACCCAAACCAGGCTTTCCGCAGATGTCAAACTATGGACGCCCGGTCTTCCCGTCAAGGAACGCGGCGCAGGCGATGCGTCACTATTCGTCGGGCCGGTCATTGGGCGCACCCGGGCGGGACAGGACGAAAAGCCTTTTACAGCCCGCCGGAAATCCTGGTAAATTATCAGATGTTCCCTGAATTGCACCGCGGTTGGGGGTCAGGGCGTTCCCTCCGGCCGGACAGTTTCAAGGAGTTGGCAAGTCCATGAAAACCGGAAAATCGATCGACGTCCTCTGTGTCGGCCATGCGGCATATGATCTGACCTTTCTGGTCGACCACCATCCCGGAGCGGATGAGAAATGCTTCGCTTCGGGTTTTTCCTCGTGCGGCGGCGGGCCTGCAGCCAATGCCGCCGTGACGGTTGCACGGCTGGGCGGTTCGAGCGCTTTCGCCGGTTATCTCGGCAATGATTTGCAGGGCTGTCGGCATCTGGCAGAGCTGAATTCCGAAGGCGTCAATACTGAGCTGGTCGTCCGGGGGAGCCATCCGACCCCTCTCTCGGTTATCCTGGTCAAGCCCGACGGCTCCCGCACCGTCGTCAACCACAAGGCCGAGACTCCTTTCATCGAACCCGGCCTGATCGATTTTTCACGGTTCCGCCCGAAAGCCATTCTTTTTGACGGCCATGAACCGCTGATATCTCCTGCCCTGGCGGAACACGCCCGCACCAGGGAGATACCCGTCATCCTCGATGCCGGATCGGTGCATCGGGGCACGAGGGATTTGGCCCCGGTGGTCGGTTACCTGGTCGCATCGGCAAAGTTCGCACGGGATTTTACCGGGGCGCCGGACATGCGGCAGAGTTTGAACCTCCTGTCCGGACTCTGCTCCTGTGTGGTGATCACTCTTGGGGAAGACGGCCTGATGTGGAAAAAGGGCGGGCGATCGGGAAACCTGGGTGCCTTCCAGGTCGAAGCCCGGGATACAACCGGAGCGGGGGACGTCTTTCATGGGGCATTTGCCCTCGGTGTCGCCCGGTCCATGGGCTTCACGTCGTTGTTGAAGTATGCGTCCGCCGCTGCCGCAGTCTCCTGTACAAGAATCGGTGCAAGGAAAGGCATCCCTTCCGCGGAAGACGTGCGGCGCTTCCTCGGCCCGTGATTCCGAGGTGAATATTGCCGGCCCGCCTCGTGAGCTTCGCTTCATCCGCCATCCCCGAAGACGGCCGATTTCATGCAAACCCGCCATCCCCCTTTCAAACGCGAAATAATGCCCGCCCTTGCCCGGCTTCATTTATGGTATCCGATAAATCTGCCGATTCACCCAGAAGTTGACGAATGGATTTTTGCCTTGAATCGAATCGGGGCGGCAGGGCGCGGGTTGCCCGAATGCCTTTGGCCCCCGGAAAACATATGGACATGGTTTCTCTTTGTAGCGGCTTTCTCCAGGCGTTGATCGATGCTTATGGAAAAGGGCCTGAATTCGTTGATACATCCGCAGACGTGAAAGTCATTTTTTGCTGACGATTATCATATAGAAAAAAACACCCGTTAAAACGTGTCAATCAGGGAGATACCAACATGAAGCAGCGAAAAGTCACATTTGGAGTATTGGCGGTTTTTTCCCTCATTTTCTTCTTCTCGTCTGCGGCAGTCTGCCAGACGTCTCAACAAAAGGAGGCCGCTGCCAAGAAAGAGGCCGCTGAAAGGCGCGAGCGACTCAATTCCGATCTGCTTGATGCTGCGATCAAAGGCAAGGAACACAAGATTCTAAAACTGGCCCAGGAAGGGGCCGATTTGAATGCACGGGACCGTGAGGGCATGACCTCTCTGATGCATGCCTCTCTGCGCGGCTATACGGAAATCGTTCAGGAGCTGTTACAGAGCGGAGCGGATGTAAACCTGCACGACGTGTACGGGGCCACCGCCCTCATGCAGGCAAGCTGGGGCGGATACAGCGACATCGTTCAGAGCCTCATAGCAGCCGGAGCGGATGTGAACCTGAAGAGCACCGACGAAGTGCCGAGCATCAGGAAGAAGGGGGTCACCGCCCTGATGGGCGGCGCGATGAAGGGAAATCTCGATATCGTGATGTTCCTCGTCTCTAAAGGCGCCAAACTGAATTTCCAGGATGCCGAGGGACAGACCGCCCTCATCTATGCGGCCAAGTACGGCAATGCGGATGTCGGGCGATTCCTGCTGTCCAGGGGCGCGGACATCGAGGTGAAGGACCAGTTTGGGAGGACGGCGCTGGTTATCGCGACGATACACGGGAAACGCGACGTCGTGCTGATGCTCCTGGAGCAGGGAGCGGATGTGCGCGCAAAGGACATGAACAACCTGACACCGCTGACTTATGCCTCGGCGCTGGATTACCCCGACATCTATCAACTGTTGAAGTACGCGGCGCGTAAGAACAAGAGCCTGCAGAAGTTGAACTCCCCGTCAAGACAATACTGGTATTAGGCCATGGGGCCCCGGTTTCGGCGCAGGTTTTGCGGACAACGTCCTCGTACCCGCCCGGCTGCATTCGGCTGGAGTTGGTAGACCGCGGGCTTTTCCGTCGCCCCGGAGTTGCATTGCGGCAAAAGCGTTAAATCGATCCATCCATCTGCGTTGTTATGGTGTTTTCTTTTCTCATCACCAACCTTGAGAGACCGACCATGTGGCTTTTTAAAGACCGCAGAAAGAGCCGAAGGCATCCCGTCGACTGCAATGCCTTCCTGCACTGCAAATCTCTTGACAGTGATGATACGATAGCCGTAAGGATAACTGACATTTCCCTCGGAGGAGTCCGCGTGTCCCTGGATCGATTACAGCTCGGTCCGCGTCATCTGTTCATTCGGGACCACCACGCGGAGTATGAGTTGACCATTCCTGCCGGGGAAGAGGTTCTGACGCTGCCGGTTTCGTTCGTCTGGTGCAACCTGGGAAAAGGGGAAAACTCTTTCTCCCTTGGTTTATCTTTCGTGAGTATCCCGGGTGAAACTCGCAAGCGTCTAAAATCGATCATCAATCGCTTGAACAGCAGCAAAGTCGAGAGGATGGTTCCGGTTCAGCAGCCCGCTCGGGATTGACCGTTGCTGAGCGCCGGACGGCCTCTGGTTCGGCATGCAGAAGCGAGAGTCTCCGGAGAGTGGCAAATGAAATTCAAAGCGGTTCTTTTCGACGTTGACGGCACCCTTGTCGACAGCCTGGGGGACCTCGCCGATTCAATGAATATCACCTTGAATCGTTTCGGCTTTCCCGTTCATGAACCTGAGGAATACAAGTACTTTGTCGGGGACGGCATGGAAAATCTGGTTCGCCGTGCCCTGCCCGATGGAGAACGACACGTAGAAGCCGTCGTACGGAAATGCCTGCTGTCCATGCGGAGCGAATACGCGATACGATGGAAGACGAAAACCCGTCCCTACGGCGGGATACCTGCCCTGCTCGATTCCCTGACCCACCTTGGCATCAGGATGGCGATCCTCTCGAACAAGCCCGATGATTTTACCAGGCAGGTGGTGAGTGAACTACTGCCTCGGTGGCGCTTCGAGCAGGTCGTTGGGGAACGGCCTCCCATTCCCAGAAAACCCGATCCCACTTCCGCCCTTTGGATCGCCGGAATTTGCAAAATCCCTCCCGCGGACTTTCTATACGTGGGTGACACCGGCACGGACATGCGAACCGCCAATGCGGCAGGCATGTATGCGGTCGGCGTGCTGTGGGGGTTTCGCGAAGCCGATGAACTCTTGATGAGCGGAGCCAGAGTGCTTATTAAAAGTCCGTCCGAGCTGATAACACTCCTGTAGTCCAGCCCATTTCCTATTGAAATCTCAGCCTAATCGGTGATGTTGTCGGCTCATCGGGCCGTTATGATGTGCCGTCTTTAGATTTTGCAGAGGAGACAGCGATGGCAATCTTCTCGGATAACGAGAGGTCACCTGTTCTTATTGCCGGTTACCGCACACCTTTTCTTCGCTACAGGACCGAATTCCGGGATTTCACGAGTTATGACCTGGCGCGCATTGCCGTGAAAGGACTGATGGACAGGACGGGGGTTCCTCCCGCCGAGATCGGGCACGCTATTTTCGGTTGTGTCATGAACGAGCCGAAAACAAGCAATGTGGCGCGTGAAGCCGTCATAGGCGCTGGTCTGCCAAGACAGGTTTCGGCACACACGGTCAGCATGGCATGCATTTCCGGCGGCCAGGCTATAACCCAGGCAGCCGAACTGATCGCCCGAGGCCAGGCCGATGCCGTGGTGGCCGGGGGAGTGGAATGCTTCAGCAATGTTCCCATCCTCGTGAAGCGTCCCCTGAGGCGAAAGCTCCTGGAGATGAAGAAGCTCAAGGGGCCCATGGATTATCTTCGATGGCTGAGGGGCATGCACCTGTCCTACCTGGTGCCTGAGATACCCGAGGTCGTGGAATTCTCAACCGGTTTGGACATGGGACAGAGTTCAGACCGGATGTCCGCCTACTGGGGGGTCAGCCGCGAGGAGCAGGATCGCTACGCGCTGAGGTCCCATCAATTTGCCGCAAAGGCGACCCGGGACGGCCTTCTTGCCGAAGAAATCCTGCCCGTTCCCGTGCCTCCCGGTTTTCAGGTGGTGGAAAAAGACAATGGAATCAGGGAGAAAACCTCCCTGGAGAAGCTTGGCAGGCTGCCTCCCGCATTTTATTCCCCGTATGGGTCGACCACTGCGGGCAACTCTTCGTTTCTAAGCGACGGCGCAGCGGCGGTGCTGCTGATGTCCAGGGCAAAAGCACGCGCACTCGGCTACCGGCCCGCAGCCCGGTTGCTGAATTATGCATACGTGGGCTGCGATCCCCTGGATGAACTGCTTCTCGGCCCCGCCTACGCCGCGCCAAAGGTACTGGCGGAATCGGGCCTGCGTCTCTCCGATGTCGACGTGATCGAATTTCACGAGGCGTTTGCGGGGCAAATCCTTTCAAACATACGTGCTCTGGAGAGTGAAAGATTCGGGCGTGAAAACCTCGGCCTGGGCGGCAGAGTGGGGGAAGTGCCGATGGATCGGTTCAATTTGCTCGGCGGGTCGCTCTCCGTCGGACATCCTTTCGGCGCCACCGGAATTCGCATCCTGACCACCTGCAGCAACAGACTTCGCCGTGAAAACGGCGCGATCGGACTGATCGCAAGCTGCGCCGCCGGGGGATTGGGACTGGCCATGCTCGCTGAACGCCTTGACTGAGACTTGACGAAAAGGGTTGGAGACATGGAACACCTCGCGTTGGAAAAGCTCCCTGACGGACTTGCCGTGCTGCACCTCTCGGACAAAAAGGACAGGATGAACAAAGTGTCCGGCCCGATGCTGACCGAGTTGGAGCACGCCTTGAGCGAAGTCAAGAGCGATCCCGGTATCCGCTCATTGGTGTTTATCAGTGATAAGGAGGACAACTTTCTTGTTGGAGCCGATCTGAAGGAAATCGATCGAGCCACCGAGCCTGGGATGGCAAAGAGCATGATTTTGCGGGTACATGAGCTTTTCAACACGATCGAGAAGCTTCCGTTCCCTGTCGTGGCGGCAATCCACGGCGCCTGCCTCGGCGGCGGGCTGGAACTTGCGCTGGCCTGCCATTTCCGTGTGGCCTCAGACGATCCCCTAACCCGCCTGGGATTTCCGGAAGTCAATCTGGGGCTGATTCCGGCCGCGGGAGGCACTCAACGGCTGACCCGGCTCGTGGGGGTAAGGAGGGCACTGCCCCTCATGATGAGAGGGATCATTCTGGATGCCGCTCAGGCAAGGGCAATCGGTCTCGTCGATTTTGCGCCCTACCCTTACGAACTGATCGAAACCGTCAGGGCGAGCATCCCTTACTTTGAAAAGCGGTTCAAAAAGAGGCAGCGGAAAAGATTCACGCCGACGGACCGGCTGCTCCAGTACATCCGGCCGGCTCGCAACATCTTTTTCGCGATTGCCCGCAAGCGGACCAGGAAAATTACTTTCGGGAATTATCCGGCCCCGGCACGGATTCTCGAGTGTGTCGAAACAGGGCTCGCACGGGGATTTCCCGCAGGTTCGGCCACCGAAGCCCAGGCATTTGACGATCTGGTGCTTTCCGACGAATCCAGGGCCCTGCGGGAGCTTTTTTTTGCCGTAAGAGCCATGAAAAAGACTCCATACGCCGACAAGGCAAAACCCGTCGGGCTCATCGGAATCCTCGGCAGTGGCCTCATGGGCAGCGGAATTGCAACGGTCAGCCTGCAGGGTGGGATTCCCGTCGTGATGAAGGATCGTTCCTGGGCCCACCTGGCCCCAGGTCTCAGAAGAATCTGGACCCACCTGGACCGTCAGGCGAGTACCCGCATGCGAAACCCTGTTGAACGGGACAAAGTTCTCAGTATGCTCACTCCGGCGACCGATTTGGACGCGATTTCCAGGGCAGATCTGGTCATCGAGGCGGTCTTCGAGGAAAAGGCGCTGAAACGGAGGCTCCTGAGTGAGGTCGAGGAACTCGTTGGGGACGGGTGCATCTTTGCATCCAACACCTCGGCCATCCCCATTGCGGATATCGCCTCAACGGCCAGGCGCCCCGAGAACGTGATCGGAATGCACTATTTTTCTCCCGTTCCCCGAATGCCTCTCCTGGAAGTCGTCGTCACAAAAGAGACTGCGGACTGGGTTATCGGAACGGCGATCGCTACGGGGCAAAGGCAGAACAAGACTGTGATTGTCGTGCAGGATGGTCCGGGATTCTACACCACCCGCACGCTCATGCCGTTTTTTCACGAAGCCGCCGCCCTGCTTGGCGAGGGAGCGGCCATAAAAGAGGTTGACCGGATTGCCAGGCAATTCGGATTTCCGATCGGTCCTTTCAGGCTGCTCGATGAGATCGGCATCGATGTGGCGGCCCATGTCGCCGAGGAACTCGACGGCTTCTTCTCGAAACGGGGGTTCTTTCCTCCGACGGGGCTGGCTAACATGGTCGATGCCAACTGCCTTGGACGCAAAAGCGCAAAGGGCTTCTACAGGTATATTCGGATGCCCTGGGAAAAGTATGGATACCGTATCCCGATGCTCAAGGAACCCAGGCCGACCAATGAAGGTGTTTACCAGTACTTTGGGGGCGGAAAACGCAGGGCCGCAGACCTTCTCGAAATTCGGGAACGCATGGTGCTGCTCATGGTGAATGAGGCCGCGCTGTGCCTTCAGGAAGGCATCATAGCAAGTCCGAGGGACGGGGATGTCGGGGCGGTTCTCGGGTTGGGTTTTCCCGCATTTCTTGGAGGACCTTTCCGCTATCTGGATCGAATCGGGATCGAGCAGGCCGTGGCGAAATTCGAACGACTTGCCGACAGGTTCGGCGCCCGTTTCCGGCCGGCCCCCATTTTGAGTGAAATGGCGGCGAAGGGAGACGTCTTCTACGGGGATGATCTCCCATGAGCGCCGGCCCCCGTGGAAGGGCGAGCCCCGCGCACGGATTATTCTGCGGCAGAAGGCATTAAACGCGTCGCACGAAAATCAGTCCAGCTCGGTCACGATGGTTATTTCTTCCTCTTTGACCTTCTTGCCGATCTTTGCCAGGTGAGAAGTGTACCTCTTGAACATCCACAATTCAGGGATGATCTCGGACACAATTTCCCCATCGTCGAGTACCCTCACGATGGAACTCTCGGAAACCACCACCGCAACCGATTTGGTTTGTTTGGTGATGGACGCGGCAGCCATGTGCCTGCTTCCCAGGCCAAGGGGCAAGTCGATCCCTTCGGAAAAGGCGTCGATGTACCGGCAGGCCGAGAGGACCACTCCTTCATCGGACACGACAAACGCGCCGTCAAGCTGTGCCAGTTCCTTGATGGTCTCGCGCATGTCGGGGTCCTCGATGCGCTTGAGATCTTCGGGGTGGCAATGAAGGGGATCCAGGATGAGCGTCCTGGAGCGTTTCAGCACTTCTTCGGAGTCCGCGATCACAAACATGGTCCCGATCCGCCGGCCTTCTCTTCCTTCCCTTGCAATCTCCACGGCAAGGATAATCACCTGCTTGAGGGTTTCGGGATTGATGCCTCGTTTCTCCGAACAAACTTCGCAATAGAGGTCTTCCGGCATTTTCATCTGTAGGCTCTTTCTTCTACCGCCTTCCGCGGGGGTTCGATCCGGAGGCAGATGACATGGGATCACCGCGACGAGAGTTGCTAAAAAGGGCAGATACGCCTTCCCCTAATATAAGGGTCAAAAGTGCTCCGGAAAACAAGCACCAACGATAGTGGGCTCTATCGCGGGAAGTTCCGTCCTGAAAGCGGGAGAGCGGCCCGACTTTCAAGCCCTCGGCCTCGCGAGACAGGTGGAGTGAAACAAGGTGTACCCGTCTATTGTTCTATCCGTCTTCAACGTCTCCGCCGACGCCCTGCCCTAGAATCGAAACAACATCAGAATCCCGACCACAATCAGGTAAACGGCGACGATGTAATTCAAAAGCCTCGGCATGATGAGGATAAGCACTCCCGTTACTATGGACACGAGAGCTTGAGGTGAAGCGTTCATATGTTCCATTTGCGTCTCCCGACAGATCCATGCGGGCGCCCTTGCCTGAAAACCCCGTACCAAGCTCACCCGCTTTCACTTGACACATTATGTGATAGTCTTAGACTACTTCATGACAGAATTGAACATAAGCCTTCCGAGGATCGTGTCAATTGCAGCGCGATCCGGTTTGCTCTGACGGGAATGCCGTTAATGGCTGCCTGAAGCCGTGAAGAATGCCGACGGCAGGGGATATCACTCATGAAATCCAAACCTGTGCTTGTCATTGGAGCCACGGGATACGTCGGAGGCCGCCTCGTGCCGAGGCTGCTCGAATCGGGGTATCGGGTCCGTGCGATGGCAAGGTCCATGGAGAAGCTGAAGTGCCGGCCGTGGGCTTCTCACCCGCATGTCGAAATGGTCGAGGGAGACGTCCTGGATGTCGGCGCGCTAAGAAAGGCAGCGGAAGGCTGCTGGGCCGCCTTTTACCTGGTGCACTCGATGGTTTCGGCCACGAAGAAAAGTTTCCCCGAAGCCGATCGCATTGCTGCACGGAATATGGTCACTGCCGCCTGGGAGTCCGGTCTCGATCGCATCATCTATCTCGGGGGGCTCGGCAGCAGGGATGACCCTTCCCTCAGCGAACATTTGAAGTCGAGGCACGAGGTGGCTTCGATTCTCCAGTCCGGCCCGGTGCCGACCACCATCCTGCGCGCCGCCATGATTCTCGGATCCGGCAGCGCGTCATTCGAAATGCTCCGCTACCTCGTAGACCGCCTCCCGCTCATGCTGACTCCGCCCTGGGTGCATACGCGCGTTCAGCCGATTGCCATCGGAAATGTCCTTTACTACCTGCAGGGATGTCTCGAACACGACGAGACCAAAGGAGAGGTTTTCGATATCGGCGGCCCCGATGTTTTGACGTACGAAGATCTCTTTGAGATCTACGCGGAAGTTGCCGGCCTGCCCAAGAGGAAGATCATTCCGGTTCCCTTTCTTACGCCTCACCTGAGCGCCGTGTGGATTCATCTGGTTACACCTGTTCCCGCATCCATTGCACGCCCTCTGGGTGAGGGCCTCAAAAATGAAGTCGTCTGCCGCGATGTCCGCATCCGATCGATCATCCCTCAGAAGCTTATCACCTGCCGGGAAACGATTCAGCGCGCTCTGGAACGGATCGAACAGCAACGAATAGAGACTTGCTGGACCGATGCCGGGGCCGTGATTCCTCCGGAATGGACCTATTGCGGTGACGCCGAATACGCCGGGGGAACGATCCTCGAATGCGGGAACCGAATCCAGCTCAGGGCCAGCCCCGAGGAAATCTGGGAACCTATTCGCAGAATCGGCGGTCCGAACGGTTGGTACTTTGCAAACCCGCTGTGGACCCTGCGCGGATGGCTCGATCGAGTCGCAGGGGGTACGGGATTGAACCGGGGCCGCCGGAATCCCCAGGACATCTATACGGGAGACGCACTCGATTTCTGGCGGGTCATCGAAGTGGCCGCGCCGCGGCGGCTGGTTCTTCTGTCCGAGATGATAACCCCGGGCGAAGCCGTACTCGAATTCAAAATCACTCCGCTGGGAAATGAAATCACCGAACTGGTGCAACTGTCGCGGTTCGTGCCTAAGGGGTTGAGCGGGATTGCGTACTGGTACGGTCTGTTTCCTTTTCATGAATGGATTTTCGGCGGCATGTTGAGAAACATCGCCAAGAAGGTGGGAAAACCCATCGTAAAGGGGCCCGAGCGTTTCACCCCGCGACTTCGGAATGCCTGCCCGATCGGCGCCCGGACCAGTTAGCCGTAAGGAAACAGCCGCATCCATCAAGATATAGGTCTATGGACAATCTGCCCGTTTCAATCAAGCCACTTGCACACTCGGGACAGGGCGGGCGACGCTCAAGCAGTATTGCAGGCTTTTAGCGCAACGACATATATAATTGCGCAACATTGATTTGCGCAGTCGGCTCGCTGGGCAAAAGCGAAGCGTTGCCCACCGGTGGTGGGCACGGTGAATCTGTGCCCACCCGCCTTGCACTGCTCCTTCGGTTCGCACAGACTTGTGACGCTATGTATAAACCGGTGGCTGTCGCGCTGAAGGCATTGAGGGTGATGGAATTACCGCTTAATCTCCAGCCCATAGTCTGGTATTTTGCTTTAGAGCACCGGAGCTTTTCCGATTCAGGTTCTGAAATCCGACGGGAGCCGGCTTCGGGCCGGTGCCTCCGGAAAACGGGACTGCAAGCGGAATCGTTAGCACTCGTCATTGGCGATGTTTCCATTCGCCGTCGTATTGAGCGACTTTCAATCGTGCAGGAGGTAATACGGATATGGGGGAAACCACGGCATTGACCGCAAAAGTGAGCTCGACGGAAGGAAGGCACTCGCCTTTCGAAGATGCGATCAGGAACCTGCCGGTGCAGGTCTGTAACGTCTTTTTGGATGAGAACCACAACATCAGGCCTGCCGCATTCAGAGAGACGGAGATCACGCTTGCATGCAAGGATGCCGAGCGGATAACCCAGGTGTTTCCGAAAACCACAGCCATGCACAAATACCGTGTCCTTGAAGCCTTTTCCTCCGACATTCCTTCCTCCGTAGCCGGAAAAAGAATCGGCGTTCTCTTTTCGGGCGGACCCGCTGCGGGAGGCCATAACGTCATTGTGGGGCTCAAGGCCGTGTTGGGCCATAAGAATACGCTTCTGGGAATCAGGCGCGGGCCCAAAGGATTGCTCGGTGGTGAGGTCTTTGAAATCACCGGGGAGGGCATTCGAAATTATCTGAACACCGGAGGTTTTGATTTTCTCGGGACCGACAGGACCAAGATCAAGACCCCGCAACAATTTGAGAAGGTGAAAGAGACCGTTCTCAAAAACAGGCTGGACGGAATCATCATCGTCGGGGGAGACGATTCCAACACAAATGCCGCATTCATCGCCGAGTACCTTGAAGAAAACGGGATCAAATGCAGCGTTATCGGCATCCCCAAGACTATCGACGGGGATATGGCCGCCGGGCCGTACCTGCCTATCTCGTTCGGCTACGACACCGCCACGAAGGTCTATTCGGAACTGGTCGGCAATCTCACCCAGGACGCCGCTTCGGCCGTCAAGTATTATCACTTTGTCAAACTGATGGGGCGAACGGCAAGCAAGATTACCCTGGAAGTGGCTTTACAGACCAAGCCGGCCGTGGCCTTGATCTCCGAGGAAATTGCCGAAAAGAACATGTCGCTCGAAGACATCGTCGATCATATCGTCCGAGTCATCACGGAACGCAGGCTGCAGGGGATCAACCACGGGGTGATACTCGTTCCGGAAGGGCTGGTTGAGTTCATTCCCGAAATGAGGCGGCTCATTCAGGAATTGAACCATGTGCTGGCGGAATATGAGACGGACATACGCGATTTGCCCACGCTCAAAAACAAGCAGGAATTCATCTATCCGAGACTCTCGCCCGGCTCGGCGCAGCTTATGGCCTCTCTTCCCGAAGAAATCCAGGAAATGCTCATCCTGGAACGGGACGACCACGGCAACGTGAAAGTCTCCCAGATCGAGACGGAAAAACTGCTGATCGATAAAATCAGATACAAGATCTCCGAAATAAAACGGCATACGGACAGATACTTCGGGAAGGGGGAGGGAAAGATAGAAGCCACGCCGAAACAGGTTGAAGGCATTAAAAGCGCCGTCTTTTCCGTTCAATCGCACTTCCTCGGTTACGAAGGCAGAAGTGGAAAACCCACCGCATTCGACGCCTCTTTCACCTTTAACCTCGGCCTGACGGCAGGGTCTCTCGTTCTGTCGGGAAAGACCGGCTACATGGCCGCCGTAACCGATTTCAACCGAGGCGGCAGAATACTGGCCATCCCGGTGGCCAGTCTGCTCACGAGAGAGATGAGAAAGGGCAAGGAAGAAATGGTCATCGGGAAGTCACTCGTTCGACTGGATTCGCCCGCATTTAAGGCATTCGCGGAAAACAGAGGCAAATGGGCCAGGGAAGACCTCTTCAGCAGTCCGGGACCCGTTCAGCACTGGGGACCCATAAGCCGGCAAATACCGATATTGGTTGCCCTGGAGCAGGGCTATGAGGATTTCAAGAACTTTAATCTTGGCGAGGACCACCAGGTCAAGCGTGAGGAACTCTAAACATTCGGGGAGCCGGCAGAAAAACAACCGGCTCCTCCTTAAAGCCGGTCCATCCGGAAGTTTGTCCCTTCGAAAAACCCCCTCCATATTGAGGCTCTCGATTTCCTGATCTTCAGGAGTTATTATATCGCTCCGCGGTATCTTGCCGACACGGAGCCGAAGACAAGGGGGAAGGTCCGGGGGCAGCCCATGAAACCGTTCATGGCCTGTGGTCTGAGAACTCATTGCAGAGAGCGGTCTTGCTTCAGATCCACAAAGATACGAGGAACTCCGGGCAAAAGAGCAGAGGCGCTCTTTTCAGCGTGATGAAGTTCGTTCTCAGGCTGCTGTTCCGCACCACCGTCTTTCTTTTCCTGCTCTCAATAGCTGCGGTCATGGTGCTGAAATGGATCGATCCACCGTTTTCCTCATTCATGGTTCAGGAAAGAATCCGCAGGCTCACTCACGGAGAGGGGCGGGCTGCAATCCATTACAAATGGGTCCCGATCGAGAGGATTTCACCTCACATGGCCCTGGCCGCCATTGCCGCCGAGGATCAGAATTTCGCCCTTCACCACGGTTTTGACTTTGGCGCCATAAGGAAGGCGATCGAGCACAATCAGAGCAGCAACCGACTCCACGGGGCAAGCACCATAAGCCAACAGGTCGTGAAGAACCTTTTTCTGTGGCCGGAGCGCAGTTTTTTCAGGAAGGCGCTGGAAGCTTATTTCACCCTCCTTGTCGAGACCCTCTGGAGCAAGAAACGTATTCTTGAAATGTATCTCAATACCGTGCAATGGGGGAAAGGAATCTACGGCGTTGAAACGGCTTCCCTGGTCTACTTCAGGAATTCCGCCAGGGACTTGAATGTGGATCAGTCCGCGCTCCTGGCCGCCGTCCTTCCGAACCCCGTAAAATATTCGGCCCGGTCTCCTTCCGCGTACATATTGCAGAGGAAAACCTGGATCCTGCGGCAGATGCGCCAGTTGGGAGT
Source organism: uncultured Syntrophobacter sp. (assembly GCA_963666995.1). Lineage (GTDB taxonomy): Bacteria > Desulfobacterota > Syntrophobacteria > Syntrophobacterales > Syntrophobacteraceae > Syntrophobacter. Next base: position 678,633 of record OY762941.1, read on the forward strand.
CCGCACTCTCGACGCGCTGTGAGTCCGGTCCATCACTCGATTCATTTTCCAGGAACTGCGTCCATTATGCTTCTCATCTACCCGCCGGTTGCAAAACCATGCGAGCCTCCGCCCGGATTGGCCAGATTGGCCGGTGCCCTCCGGGAACATGGCATCGAGTGCAGGGTCCTGGATGCCAACCTCGACGGCATGCTCGGGCTTATGCAGAAGGAAGGGTTGCCACGGGATCGATGGACCGCCCGGGGAATAAGAAATCTTCACGGCAACCTCGCACTGGTGAGAAGCCGAGAAGGCTACCGCCATTTCGACCGCTACAAACGGGCCGTCATGGATCTCAACCGGCTGCTTGAAACGGCGGCACACCCTACCGCCAGGGTGAACCTCGCCAACTATCAGCAGGAAGGGCTTTCCCCCGTCAAGAGTCAGGATCTGCTCAGAGCGGCCGAACACCCGGAAGAAAATATCTTCTATCCCCACTTCAGCGGGATGCTGCTGGAAGCGATGGAAAAGGAGCCGCCGGCCGTTGTCGGGGTCTCATTGAACTATTTGAGTCAGGCTGTCTGTACGTTTGCAATGCTTGGCTTCCTCAGGCAACGCTGCCCCGGCGTCAAACTGGTCCTGGGCGGGGGCCTGGTCACGTCCTGGGTGCGAAAGCCGGGGTGGAAGAATCCATTCGGCGGGCTCGCCGATTTATTGGTCGCCGGCCCGGGAGAAAAGGCCCTGCTGTCTCTTGCGGGATGCGATGCCGGGGACGTGACCAACACTTGCCCGGAATACGGCGGACTGCCCCTCGACAGTTACCTGTCGCCTCCCGTTGCCGTTCCATACAGCGCATCGAGCGGATGTTACTGGAACAAATGCTCGTTTTGCCCGGAGCGCGCGGAACGAAACCCGTACATTCAGATACCGCCGGAGAAGGCAATCGAAGACATTCGAGCCCTGGTCCATGCCAATCGGGCAGTCATGGTGCATCTGCTGGACAATGCCGTCAGCCCCGCTTTGATGGAAGCCCTCACGGTCCGTCCGCCCGGAGCACCGTGGTATGGCTTTTCAAGAATCACGAATACGCTTGCGGATCCCGAATTTTGCCTCGCACTGAGACGATCCGGCTGTGTCATGCTCAAGCTGGGGGTCGAATCCGGGGATCAGGATGTAATTGACCGGGAACAGAAGGGAATCGATCTGGAGATTGCCTCACGTGCTCTTAAATCTCTCAGAAAGGCGGGCATTTCGACTTATGTTTACCTGCTCTTCGGCACTCCGTCCGAGACCCTCACGAAAGCACGCAGGACACTCGAGTTCGCCGTGAGACATTCCGACGCCATCGATTTTCTGAACCTGGCGATTTTCAACATGCCGGTCTACGGTCCCGAAACGGACAGGCTGAGGACCCGGCCTCTCTCTGATGGAGATCTCTCGCTTTACACCGGTTTCGAACACCCCGAGGGCTGGAACAGGGGCCTGGTCAGGCAGTTTCTCGACAAGGAATTCAAGCGGCATCCCGCTGTTGCGCGCATCCTCAGAAGAGACCCTCCGTTTTTCACTTCAAATCACGCCCCTTTTTTCAGCGCAAGCCAATCCACCTTCTGAAACGAGTCCCCCCGCACATCTAGGACAGCAGGAACATATTGATGTCGTCCAGAGCTATTTCGAGTTCGGCCCGGGTCGCTTGCAGCACCTCGTCGTTCACTCCCAGTTTCTTCAGAATGGGATCGTTGTCAGGATCGAAAGGTCCGTCCGCCTCATCGTTTTCGTCGTAAGCGTTTACAATCCTGTTGGCAGCATAGACGGTGGCCGCGATATGCTGTTCGAAGGGAGCGCTCTCCGGCGTATGATGACTCCCAACGGCGGAGACTACATCCGGAGGGAACTTCCAGCGCCTGAGAATGAGCTGCCCAAGTTCCTGATGATTGATCCCGAGGGCCTTTGTTTCGATCTCGATCAGCTTGGCGCTCTCTTCCTTCATCTGATTGAGATTGGCGTGAAGGTAGATCTTTGCATAGAGGTCAAGTACGGTTTTGCCGATATCGTGCAGGAGAGAAGCGGTATAGATCGTCAGGGGCTTTTTCTGTTTGAGCAGCCGAGCCAGCTTTTCTCCGGTCAGGGCCGTTGCCACCGAATGTTGCCATAGTCTTCTGTGATGCATTTCCGCACCCGAGATTTCACCCGCAAAGTACCTTGCGGCGCTCGAAGCCAGGATCATTTCAATCAGCTTCTCACCCCTCAGAAGGAGGACCGCATCCTGGAGGGAGCCTATGGCGTAGTTCCGGCCGTAGTGACCGGACTGGCTCAATGCGAGTACCCCAGCGGCAATCGTCATGTCCTGTTTGACCAGGCATTCGATCTCGTCCGGGGGCCCCGTCCCCTTGATCAGAGCCATGACTTTCCATGCTGTGTCGGGAAAGGGTGGAAGTTTCTCGGCGGTTGTGATGATGTCCTTCAGGAGCAACTCGTAGTGAAGGGCTTTTACTTCAAATTCATCCAGTTCCCGTATCATTTTCTCACTCCTGTCGAAGTTCCGCATACCGGGTGCGTTTTCACCCGGTTCCACTTTCCCCGTATGTGGGTTTATGCCGTTTGTCGACGAGGGACAGGTGCAGAAAATGACGGGGACGGGCAAGGAATTCACGAAAGCTGGAACAGAATCCCTTCCCGCTCGTTGCGGCTATCAGCCCGGCAACCCTGCTGCCGTATCCTTCACGGACTTAGGCCAGTGGCTTTGCGTCCTAATCTTTCGATTAGTTTGCCTTTTTCGAACCAATGAACAGAAAGAACAAATATCCTCTGAAGACTGTTGAGTCAGTTCTTCGACCCCGTTTCAGGACGACGCAGAACTGCGGGGCCACCTCAAAACAATAGGAAAGACAACCATTTCGACTTTGAAAACGAAACTCGGTCCGTTCCTCGCCACCCGGTTCCCGCTGATGAGCACCTCAGGTGTCGTATCAAAAGAATCGGAAAACTGCCGCATTCAGATGAGTCAAAGTAAGGACCAAATCATTTCCCTTTTCCAGACGGAGCAATTTTGATTTCGAACAGCTTCGGCCACCGCTTCCCCGTGACAAATATCCTGTCTCGCTCTGGATCGTAGGCAATCCCGTTGAGCACCTCGGCTCGACGGACAGGGCCCAGAGCGGCGCGCAGTCCGGTGAGGTCGATCCATTCGAGGATTTCTCCATTCCCGGGTGAAATTCTTGCCACCCGGTCCTCTCCCAGGACATTCGCAAAAATCTCACCCTTTATGAATTCCAGTTCATTGAGACCGGTGACCGCTCTGTCGCGATCGTGCACCCCGATCTGCCCGACTTCGTTGAATGTCTCAGGATCCCAAAAGCGGAGTCTCGATGTGCCGTCACTGACGATCAACAGGCTGCCGTCGTACGTGATCCCCCATCCTTCATGGGAGTATTTGAATTCACCCACCCTGCCGAAGGTGTTCCTGTCATAGACGAACCCGATGCCCGACCGCCAGGTCAACTGGATCAGCCTGCCGTTGCAGACGGCAAGCCCTTCACCAAACAGATTTCCTTCAAGTGCCTGGATTCTGATGATCTTTCCCGACTCGAGTTCCACCTGCCGGAGACTCGATTTCCCGATCAAGCCCGTGCTCTCGTAGAGAAAGCCGGCGGAAAAGACAAGCCCCTGGGTGAACGCGTCGGGATCATGAGGATATTCATGGACAATCGTGAACCCGGATACGGGTGTCGATCGCGGCGTCGTGCCGGAAGGACCAGCGGAACATAAGCGGTAGCCCTGCAGGACCCCGGAGTTCCCGGACTTAGATCCCGTGTCGGCGGAGGCAACGGAGGCCGCCGCGATCAACAGGAAAAGGAAGATGCGGAGGAAAAATCTCATCAGCGGCGTTGCCGGTTTTCGCTCATGCGAAGTTGCGTTCAAAGCATCATCAAAACACGGGCGGGCACGGCCTTATCGTGCCCACCTTTTCGTTTCCGGGATGGTGGGCACGGTGAAACTGTGCCCACCCTACACATTTACGGCCACTTTTGAAATTAACCGGACAGCTGTGTTTTCAAGGATCCCGACGGGTTAAGCGGATTCACCGAATGGGGATTCTCCCGACGCTGTGATAGGAGAAACCGAGTTGCTTCATCGCCCTGGGCCTGTAGACATTGCGAAGATCGATGAAAACCGGTTCCCTCAGCAGTTGTTTGACCCTCATCAGGTCAAGTGCCCGGTATTCGTTCCATTCAGTCATCAATACGACCGCATCGGCCCCCTCACAAGCTTCGTAGGCACTGGAGCAGAACTTGACGCCGGGGATCAGCCTGGCCGCTTCCTGCATGGCCTCCGGGTCGTGCGCATTCACCTGCGCTCCGTGTTCCAGCAGGGTGGAGATGATGGTGAGCGAAGGGGCATCCCGGATATCATCCGTCTCAGGCTTAAATGCAAGGCCCAGGATTGCGATCGTCTTTCCCCCTTCATTTCCGCCCACTGCATTGCGTATCTTCCTTACCATGCGGGCCTTCTGGGCTGCATTCACTTCAACTACCGCTTCAACGATACGGCAGGCAACCCCATACTCCTGGGCGATACGCAGCAGGGCATGAGTGTCCTTCGGAAAACAGGAACCGCCGTAGCCCGGCCCGGCATGCAAAAACTTCTTCCCGATCCTCCCATCAAGGCCCATCCCTTTCGCCACATCCTGCACGTCCGCTCCAATTTCCTCGCAAATGTTCGCCACTTCATTGATGAAGCTGATTTTTGTCGCCAGGAAGGCGTTCGAGGCATACTTGGTCAGCTCAGCGGTCTCGATTGTCGTGATCACAAAAGGGGTCTCGATAAGATAGAGCGGGCGGTACACCGCCTTGAGCACTTCCTCGGCCCGGGGCGAATCCACCCCGATCACGACTCGGTCGGGGTGCATGAAGTCGGTTATGGCAGCTCCTTCACGCAGGAACTCGGGGTTGCTCGCTACGTCGAAGGAAGCTCCGGGATTCACCTCGGCGATGATCCTGGCCACCTGGCGTGCCGTTCCCACCGGCACCGTGCTCTTATTGACCACTACCGTGTAGTCGCGCAGGAACGGACCCAGTTGACGGGCTGCATCATGCACATAAGTCAGATCGGCGTAGCCGTCGCCACGGCGCGATGCCGGAGTCCCAACCGCGATAAAAACCACCTCTGCATCGGGTACCGCAGGACTGTAATCCGTAGTGAAGACAAGGCGGTTCGCCTGAAGGTTCTTCTTTACAAGAACATCCAGACCGGGTTCGTAGATTGGGATTTGCTTCTGGTTGAGGCGATCGATTTTTTCCTCATCCTTGTCGATGCATGTGACCTCGTGGCCGAATTCAGCAAAGCATGCACCGCTCACAAGCCCGACATATCCCGTCCCTATAACGACGATTCTCATATTGAGTGATTTCCTTTTCTTGCGACATGTCCCAACCAAAATAATTCATTTACAGACCATACCGGTTTGCGGGAATATGTACCAAGTTACAAAACTCCTTACAAGACCGGAAATGATCCTTCGGAAAGATAGTGCCCCGAACCCATACCGGACACGAGCGAAGGGCCGGCGTTTCCGCATTCTCACCGCGGTTTGGAGACGGCGAAAATATATCGCTTTGCTTCGGGGCCTTTCTGATCGATAATAATTTGATTAAAATACAAAAAAAGAAAATCGGGGGATCCTCTTGGCATTCAGCTCAAAGCATGCAGGCCGCTTCACGAGAAGCAGGAGACATCCTGCCCCCGGAATGTCGACGAAAAACCGCGAACGCCCCTTTGCCTTTCGCATTCACCGGAGTCTCAACCAGGTATTCAGCCGGATAGGCATTCCGGATAAGAGACCTTTCGTGCCCGACCCGTACCAGTTGGAAGCTCTCGACAAAGTCAGGGGTTCCGATGTTCTCGTGACCGCACCGACCGGTGCGGGCAAGACCTATATCGCCGTTGAGGCGATTCGCAAAGTGTACGAACGTGGGGGCATGAGCTGGTATGCTTCACCCCTGAAGGCCCTGTCCAACGCAAAGTATGAGGAATTCTCGGTTGTTTTCGGTCAGGAGAATGTGGGCATCCTGACTGGAGACAGGAAAGAAAACGTGCAGGCCCCGATTATCGTGGGGACCACCGAGATCCTGAGAAACCAGCTCTACGACACCATGCACAGAGGAGAGGACCTCGACGTCGATCTCGTGGTGCTCGATGAAGCACACTATCTGGGGGACCAGGACCGCGGAGTGGTGTGGGAGGAAGTCCTCATCTACCTGCCCCCGCGGGTGAGACTGCTGCTCCTTTCCGCAACAGTCGAAAATGCGACGGAAATCTGCGCATGGCTCAAATGGCTTCGAAATGCCCCCTGTGTATCGGTTGCCGCTTTCGACCGGCCGGTTCCTCTTTATCCTCTTTTCCTGTTCCCCACCGGTGAACTGTCCCCCCTGGGAACCCGTCGCGGTCTGCTGACGAAAATCCGCACCATCAATCCCAGGTCGTTCTCCCGGAACGATTTCCCCGATATTCTCAGGCTCATGGACGTCTTGCGCCAGGCCAACCTGCTGCCGGCCATTTTTTTCATGAAATCGAGGGCGGATTGCGACAAAGCGATCTCGATGTGCCGCCCTTCTTCAATCTCCTCTCATGAAAGTGAAGATGTTTTTCGGCATAAATTGAGTGCCTTGCTCAAGACTTTCCCGTTCCTGAAAAAGCACCAGCACCTGTCCACCCTCAGGGAAGCCAGGGTCGGAGCCCACCACGGCGGACAACTGCCGCATTGGAAACTGTTACTCGAAAAACTCATGCAGGAAGGACACCTGGACGCTATTTTTTCCACATCCACGGTCGCGGCCGGCGTCAATTTTCCCGCCCGCACAGTCGTGGTACTCCAGAGTGACCGGTTCAACGGGAAGGAATTTGCCGAACTGACGGCGACCGATCTCCTCCAGATGACGGGACGGGCCGGCCGGAGAGGGATGGATGAAATCGGCTTTGTCCTCGTGGTTCCCGGAGTCTTCCAGAATCCACAACTCATCCACGATCTGCTGAAATCAGCTCCGGATCCGATCGTCAGCCAGATTCGCATCAACCATTCGATGGTTCTCAACTTGCTTCTGTCTCACACGCCAAACGAGATCCGAACGCTCTTTGCGTCGTCGCTCGCGACGTTTCAGAACCTGAAAAATGAATCGAGGCTCGCGGAGGAATTCGACGCCGCCGTTGTCGAGATCGAACCCTGGATCCCGGAAATGGCCTGCGGATCCCTGGAGAGACTGGCCCAGGTCCGGCCCCGCTACACTGCGTTGACGGAACAACGGCGCAGGAGTCAAAGAAGTCTGAAGAAGCGGGCCTCGCCCAGGTTTCTGAACGATCTCCTGGTTCCAGGCAGGGTCTTTTTCAGCCAGAGGCGAACACCCTATGTCGTCATCGCCTACCCACAGACGGAATACAGGACTGTGGAAGCGGTGCGCCTGGCTCATCCCCTTAGAACGAAGAAGGGAAAGATTCGAACCTACCGGGTGGACTTCCATCGCATCAGGGAGATGGGAGGAACGATCAGCCCCGTGCCATCCATTGCGGACCGGCAGGAATGGGAAAATATAGCTTCCGGAGTCTCCAGGCAGCCGCTTCGGACTATGCCCGGAGAATCCGGTTCGCAGCAGGAACCGCAGATGGAAGGGGCTCTTCAGGAACTGCGTGAACTGAATTCAGAGATAGCGGCTCTTCCCTGCAATACGTGCAGCCTTTTTGCCCCTTGCCAAAAGGGGACGTCTCACCCGTTTACCTCGTCTCTTCAGCGATATTTCGATCAACTGGCCAGGGTGCAAACCATCCAGGAACAGTTGTGGCGCTCTTTCCTGCGGCATTTCCGGCTCCTTCAGGAGGAAGGTTACGTCGATGCCGACGGCCGCCTCACCCAGGACGGCCTGTGGGCGTCGAAACTCAGGCTGGACCAACCCCTGCTCATATCCGAAGGCATACGGAAAAACGTGTTCCCCGTCGACCGCCCCGAATTACTCGCCGCTCTTATCGCCCCGTTTGTCATGGACCGCGAAAGGCACGGCGACATCCAACTCTCATCGCTTGTCTGGAAGTATCCCGACCTGGCAAAGCCGTTTTTCAAGATGCTCGAAAGTCTTCAGACCCTGCGGGACCATCTCAAATCCGAAGGTTTCGGCATTCCCCCGCTCCCATTCTGGGCCGTCGCCACCGTATACCACTGGGCGAAGGGTGCGTCATGGGAGGTTGTGAGAGAGATTTCGGGGATGGACGAAGGGGACCTCGCAATGGTCATCCTGAGAACCGCAGATCACCTCCGACAGGTTGAATCCCTGACGGAAACCCATCCAGCCCTCGCCGCCTCCGCTCGCCGTGCAATCGACCGGCTCCTGCGCGAACCCGTACTCGTGGAATGATATTCTTCCTCCATTTTTCAGCCTTTCACCTGAAAAGGGACTCTGCATGCCTTCGTGGGCTGCACGACGCCACCTTCCGCCGACTTGAGAATCCATTTAATAATGATTATCCTCTTTGTGGAGGTTGGAAAAACAACTTCGGAAAATATGTCTCCACCGTGAGAGTGCTCTTCAAGTGAGAGGGGTGGAGAAAAGGAGGATAAAATGGAATACGCGGAAAGAGATAAATGCACTTTGGACGGCAAGTTATATATGGAAGGCGTTGAGTTCTGTGATACCGAAAAATGCATGAGATGCGAAGGCGGGAATTGGGAATCGAGATTCATCGACCGGGTTTTTGGAGTCGGCCCCTGATAACGGTACAACGTAAACCGGTATTTTGCGAAATTGACTTCCGGAGGTTTTGGCGACTGCCGGCGGACTGTGCGTTCAGCCTGAGGAACCTCTGGAAGGAAACCCCAAAAAACCGTCCTCCTTGGAGGGCGGTTTTTTGGGGCGAAACGCGCTGGAGGAGGCCTCCCCATGGTGGTTCCGTGCTCGGCGGATCACCTCTGCGGGATCCAGGGCACCCTCGACACCTTCCGCGTCCTGCCACGTCAGCGCGTAAGGCGATTGAGAGGATTTAGCGCGAGCCGATTTTATTCGATGGAATAATAACGCCTTTCAGGAAGAGCGGAAGCCCCTCGAAAGGGAGAGGAATGCGATGACCTGAGATAGAAAACCCGGAGAGATTCTCTCCCCGGGTCAGGATTTCCCTTCGTCTCTTGCCACGGTCAGTGTCTCAGAGACTAGGCCTCAATCTTTGGAGGCGGCTTCGTAACGAAAAGCAAGACCACGCCGATGCCGCAGACAACCGCCGCAACTATGAACGGGGTCAGATAGACCTTGTACATGTCCAGCAAGAATCCCGCCACATAAGGCCCGGCAAAACCGGCAAGGCCCCACGCGGTAAAAAGCAGTCCATAGTTGGATCCCTGCGCGGTGGGACCAAAATACTGCAGGCAGGTAGCCGGAAAAAGGGTGAACATGGCGCCGTAGTTCCAGCCGATAATGGCGGAAGCCAGGAGCAGGAGAACATAGGTGCCGCCCACCGGATAGAGGAACAGCATCACAACAGTCTGAACTGTGAAGGTAGCCAGGAAGCATATCCGCGTACCAACCTTGTCGACAATCGCCCCGATCAGGACCCGCACGAGGGCATTGGTGAAAGCCAGGGCGCTGACTGCAAAACTTGCATTCATGGCGATTTCTTTGAGGTCGGCCGAGTCCTTGGGAATGGCGTCCACGGCCAGCCCTTTGGCGGCTGCCAGAGCCTTCGTCATCTCCAGGTTTCCATGAAAGGCAAGATGGCCGATCACCATCAACCCGGCGAAGGAACCGCAGAAATAAGCCAGATAAAGCAGCCAGAATTGAGGAGTCTTTTTTGCCTCTTCATAGGTGTAATCGCGCCCCGCTTTGGGTGCCCCGGCCTTAGGCACCGGCGGATTCCAGCCGGCGGGTTTCCACCCTTTGGGAGGAACTTTCAAGCACATGGCGGCGATAATGGCCATGATTCCCATGGCGATCCCGACGTACTTGAAGACCGGCAGCGCCCCGCCGAAAACCTCAATCAACTTCGTGGCCAAAGGCCCCATGATGAACGAACCCAGACCCAGACCCACCACCGCAAAACCAGTGGCCAATGCCCTTCTGTCGGGCCACCATTTGGGAGCGGTGGCAATGGGCGGCAGATAGATCATGCCGCCGCCAAAAGCGGCAACGATCCCATACCATAAATATAGTTCCCACTTCGTGGTAATCGTGGAGACCAGGAAGAAACCAACCGCCAGAATGATGCCCCCAACCAACACTACTTTTCTTGGGCCGTACTTATCGCTCAACCGGCCGGCGGGGAAAGTCATCAACCCGAACACCAGGCATGCAATGGCGTAGGCAAGCGCCACCTCACTGGCGCTCCAACCAAACTGAGCCCTCAAAGGCTTGATAAAAACGCTGAAGGCATACAATAGCAAACCGCAACAGGTACTCCCTAAAACGCCTCCGAGCAACGGGATCCACCGTGGGAAGGTTTTTTCGACTTGTTCTGCCATGCTGTACCCTTTCGCTGCTGTTTTGTCGATTTGTTCTGCCATGCCGAATCCTTTCATTTATAATCGTTCGTATTCGACATAAATCGGAATGCAATACTTGGTTACAGGAAAGCTTGAGCAAAAATGATAAATGGACCAAACCCGAAAACCTTACCACCTCCTTTCAGTGCGATTCCCAGAAACCAGACCGGTCTTCATCTACCTGGAATCCGGACAGTGAGGCTCTTCCCTGCCGGGAAGAATGACTTGAAGGAGTCCCGACGATATCAGTGCGTTACAATGAAATGAGCCAGCTTAAGGAAGGGAGCGGGAGCGGGATCCAGATAATGAATGATTCCATTTCCGGCATGCTGCTTCGGGATCATATGAGAGTTGAGTGGACTCTGACGCGCTTGCGGCCGGATCTCCATTTCAAACGGACATCCCGGACCGGGTAAATGATCGACCTCCTTTTAACCGTTAATCCCTTTCATCCGACAAATCCCGGACCTGTGCAAAGTCCACGAAGTGCCGGCACTACCATTTTCCTTCCACTCGATTCGGATAACCGGCGACAACTTTCCCCCATCGGCAGCCGACCGCCAACTTCCCAGGCATCCTCCTGCCGGCTGGGGAATTCCAACACAGGCGAAAGCGATGGGAAGCTTTGAAGCTACATTCCCCTCGCCCTCTCTTTCTTCCCGCCTGACAAAGGCCGGGAAACCTGCGTATGGGCGTTACCCAACAGTGCTTTCTGCAGACTGTGGTGGAAAAGAGTGTGAATCTTTGTGGCGGTTCGCGGCGAACCGATCGCCCCGGCCATCTCTGTCTAAACCGGCCACTGGAACCCAGATCGCTCTTGACAAGAACTTCTCAAAAAAATCCGGTATAAATTGGTCTTTAAGAAATGCAGATTGGAATTATACTACGAGAGCAGGATGATCAGCAGACTCCGGAGACGCGAGACCCTCGCTCTGTTTCAACTGACGAGAATACGGAGCTTCAGGGGTCCGGAATCAATGAAACCTGGAACAAAAACAGCCCCTTCTTTTTCCCTCCACGGACAATGGACTTTTTTCGGGCATTCATGCACCGATTGAATGTCTCAAATGTACATCCTCCACTTATACACCTTACCCTTACTTTTTATTGCATAGGCGCAAAGGCTTGTCAAGGCAAATTCATATTGTTTCTAACTCCTTGGTAGTCATGATTAAAGGATGCCTTCTAATATACGGGCAAGCCGCCTCTGCCGAACGCTATCACGCGGCGGCTTCAAATGAATTCTTTGCTGCAGAACTCCCGCTTCGTCCCACGGCAGGCCGGGCATCGGAAAGGAGGAGGCCCCCCAGCGCTCACCAGGAGTCAATCGAACCGGTCGAAGGCCCGCAAATGAACGTGCCGGATTTCGGCGTTCAGGAAGAACCGGCTTTCCTGCACCTTCTTTTCCAGCAAACCGGTGGTGAATATGATCTTGTTCACTGCCGCAAAGCTGCCGAGGCTCTTGACCGCAGCCAATGTGACCAGCGTATCGAAGCAGAGGGCGTAGGTGACGGCCAGGTCCTCGCGCACGGCAATCAGATCGATCGGGCGGTCCAGGATCCTCGGAGGCATGTAATCGGCCACAACCCGAAGCCCGGTCTGTTTCATTCTGCCATAGAGATAACACTGCAAAGTCCGGCGCACGGAATGATCGCTTCGGAAAGCCTTTGGAATGTCTCTCCACGCCGACTCCAATTCATATTTCCACTCGTCCAGAATTTTCGATAGAGTCTCACTCATTTGACCAGCTCCGAAAGGGCTCACCCCCCTGATTCGACGAGATTTCAACGCCGGCCGGCATTTGAACCGGCACAAACGGCACCAACTTCACGATCAGGGCAGGATAGATTCATCCTCCGTTGAAATCAAGATCGATATCGTCCCGGATGCCATCCAGGTCGATGACTCGTCACCGAACCCTGGCGACAGGGGAGCAAAACCTGTTTCGAGCCGGTTCAGCCGCACGGAGAAACGCTCTCCCCGCTCTCCGCCTGTATTAACTTGACATAGCAGGCGGGACCAGATAATAGAAGTCAAACAGCACATCTTGGATTATCTTGGTTGGCAGCTCCACATGTAACCGAGTCTGCGGAGCTGTGTCGTGATCCGCCCCCCCCCGTGCGCCTGTTATGCTTATCCTTGATCCTTTGGTTTCAGAGAATGTACTTATGGGCTTCCCCACAGGATTCCTGATTCTCCGTTACGGAAGGAACAGCGAAGAGTGAAATCGACACTCGTGTATTGAGCAGGCGGATATGCAGGCAGGCATCTTGTGACCGGGATCACTCGCCAAGGATTACAGGCACGGACGGCAGCAGGAAACATCACTCCATGTTGAAGCGGCTGACGGAGAACTCACGGCATATCTCGCCCCGTGCCGCCGTAAGGGAATGAACTTCCGCCAGTTCGGGCGGAGATCAAATAGCTTTGTCTACCGTTATATGCGGTGTTTTTTCCAGAGTCCTCGTGAAACCAATCGAATTCATCAAACAGGAACTTAGAGCTTCGCCGAAAGTCTGGCTGGTAACGGGCGTTGCGGGCTTTATCGGGTCCAACCTGCTCGAACGCCTGCTCGTGCTCGACCAGACGGTGGTGGGGCTGGACAACTTTTTCACCGGAAAGCGAAAGAACATTTCCGAAGTAAAATCGCTGGTGACCCACAGCCAGTGGCAACGGTTCACCTTGATCGAAGGAGACATCCGGGACCCTTCGACCTGTGCCAAAGCCAGTGAAGGAACCGATTTCGTTTTGCACCAGGCCGCGATCGGATCTGTGCCGCGCTCGATGGAGGATCCTCTGCTCAGTAATGAAGTCAACGTGTGCGGAACGCTCAACATGCTGCTGGCCGCGCGCGATCGGCGGGTCAGGCGCTTCGTCTACGCTTCGAGCAGTTCCGTGTATGGCGATTGCGTGGAGATCCCCCAGTCGGAGGGTACAATCGGGAGGCCCCTGTCACCTTATGCCGCGTCCAAGTACACCGGCGAACTCTACGCCGGCGTCTTCTCCTCGGCCTTCGGCCTGGAGACGATCGGGCTACGGTACTTCAACGTGTTCGGCCCGCGCCAGGATCCGGATGGAGTGTATGCCGCCGTCATCCCACGATGGATATCGGCAATGATCCGCGGTGAACCTTGCTTTATCAACGGTTCGGGGGAAACCAGCCGCGATTTCTGCTACGTTGAAAACGTGATCCAGGCAAACCTCCTTGCGGCCGTAACGGATAATCCCGATGCACCGGGACAGGCATACAACGTGGCCGTGAGCGAACAGACCAGCCTGAATCAGCTCTTCAGAGCCCTCTACTCGAGGTTATCGGTGCATTGCACGCACCTCTTGAATTATGAACCGGTCTACAGAGACTTTCGTCCCGGGGATGTCATGCATTCCCTTGCCTGCATCGACAAGGCACGGGATCTGCTCGGCTACAGTCCGACCCACGGCATCCAGGCGGGCCTCGACGCATCGCTTGATTGGTACAGGACCAACCTGTCGTGAAGAAGAGTCCTCACGAAGAGCGGCCACGGCCGATAAACGATGAGCGGGTGGAAGACCCAATCGCAACACAAAAAATCCGTCGATATCCTGGAACGACGGGGTGGAAAATGGAAAGCCTGCAGCACATGAGTGCGCCTGGCTTAACAGGATTGGGCGTTTATCTCCGCCGGCTTCGGCCGCCGATCGCTCTCGAACCTCCAAAAGGCGCTGATAATCAGATCAAAAGGTCATCGAATGCATAACCGAACACAGCCTGCAACGGGGTTCATCCCCGAGCCTGTCGAATCCGGTTGTTCCACCTGTCCTGCCGGCGAGGCGTTTCCCCTGCCCTCACCCGAAGACTACGACCGGGAACTCAAGCGGCTCCAGAAAACGGTCAACGAGCAGCGTCTCCTGGGGCGGGAAATCGTTGTGGTGATGGGGGTCGGCTTCGTCGGCGCAGTCATGGCCGGGGTCATCGCCGACTCCGTTGACCCGAAGACGGGTAACCCGACGAAGTTCGTGATCGGGATGCAGCGTCCTTCGACCCGATCGTATTGGAAGATCCCGTACATAAACCGCGGCGTCGCGCCGGTCAAGGCCGAAGACCCCGAGGTTGAACCGCTCATCCGCCGGTGCGTGAACGAAAAGTGCACGCTGACGGCCACGTTCACTTACGATGCCCTGAGTCTGGCCGACGTTGTCGTCGTGGACGTGCAGTGCGACTATCACAAGGAAACCCTCGGGAACGTGCGCCAGGGGCACGCTGACATCGCCGCGCTCGAAGACAGCCTCAAGGTCATCGGCGAAAAGATCAAGCCCGATTGCCTCGTGCTCATCGAGACGACGGTCCCGCCCGGAGCGACCGAATATGTCGCCTATCCCATCATCAGGAAGGCCTTCGGACGGCGCGGGATCGAATCCGAGCCGCTCATCGCCCACTCCTTTGAACGGGTGATGCCGGGCCGCAACTACGTCGCATCGATCCGCGATTTCTGGCGGGTGTGCAGCGGAATAAATGAAGAGTCCCGGGAGCGCGTGAAGGCATTCCTGTCCGGTGTTCTCAACGTGGACGAGTACCCGCTGACGGTCCTCGACCGGCCGATCGAGAGCGAGACATGCAAGATCATCGAAAATTCCTACCGGGCGACGATCCTCGCGTTTTTGCATGAATGGAGCCTGTTTGCCGAACGAAACGGCGTCGACCTCATCAAGGTGATCGAAGCCATCAAGGTGCGGCCGACCCATTCGAACATCATCTTCCCCGGACCCGGGATCGGAGGCTATTGCCTGCCAAAGGACGGAGGCCTCGGGGTCTGGGCCTACCAGACGCTCATGGGATTTGAAGACGATATTTTCAAGATCACGCCGCAGGCCATCGATGTTAACGATACGCGGGCGCTCCACGTGGCGCGGCTGGTGCGGGACGCCTTGAGGAACATGGGCAGGATCGTCGCCGCATCCAAGGTCGCCCTGCTCGGCGCGTCCTACCGCGAGGACGTGGGGGACACGCGCTACAGCGGGTCTGAGCTGATCGTTCGCAAGCTCACCGAAATGGGCGCCGAAGTGGTGGTCCACGACCCGTACGTGCAGCACTGGTGGGAATTTGAGAAACAGGACTCCTACCCTGCCCCCGGGCATTCCATGGCGAGGTTTTTCAGGAACCAGGAGAAGCTTTCCGACCTCACGGTGAGCGCGGACCTTCCTGAAACCCTACGGGAAGCGGACGCCGTGGTTCTGGCCGTAAGGCACAAGCCCTACGGGTCTTTGACCCCGGAGGCGGTTGTGGAGCTGACCGGCCGCCCGGTAGCCGTGGTGGACTGCTTCGGGATACTGGATGACGAGAAAATCCGGCGGTTCTTCGAACTCAAGTGCGAAGTAAAAGGTTTGGGCCGTGGACATATTCAGAGGATCAAGGATGAAGTGAGGGGGGCTGGGAAGCAGATCGGTTCGATCGATAATTGACCTGGCCGTTCAGGGGTGTTGGAGTTCCCTTATGAGAAATTAAAGAAATAATAGACTTGGGCGAAAATCTGAAACGATTGGCCAAAAGCCCTCAACTCCTCAAACCCAAATTTGTTTATCTCTTAATTTTGAGCCATTCAATGGATAAAGACTCAAGAATCTACGTAGCGGGACACAGAGGACTGGTCGGTTCGGCCCTGCGCAGGCGGCTTGAGCGAAAAGGCTATTCCGATATAATAGCCAGGGCGCATTCCGAACTCGATCTGGAGAATCCGCAGCAAGTTCGGGAATTCTTTGCCTCCGAAAAGCCGGAATACGTCTTCCTTGCCGCCGCCAAAGTGGGTGGAATACTTGCCAATAGCACTTATCCGGTTGATTTTCTGCTTCGTAATCTCAAAATCCAGGTGAACATTATTGAAGCTGCGTGGCGTTTTGGAGTGAAGGGGCTGGTTTTTCTGGCAAGCTCCTGCATTTATCCGAAACTCGCTGCTCAACCACTCAAAGAGGAATACCTGTTTTCAGGCATTCTCGAGCCGACCAACGAACCCTATGCCGTTGCAAAGATCGCCGGAATTGAACTGTGTGCCTCGTTCAATCGCCAGTACGGGACCCGCTTTTTGAGTGTCATGCCAACCAACTGCTATGGTCTGAATGACAACTATGATCTTCAAAGCTCCCATGTACTTCCGGCATTCATCCGGAAGTTTCATCTGGCACGAATGGCCGCAACCGGAAAATGGGGAGCTATGCTTCGGGATGAAGCTGTTTATGGCGAAATCCCTAAGGATTTTATGTCAAACTTGGCCTCCATCTCACTATCCAACGGTTATGCCGTTCCAGACCATGTTGCGGCCGGACTTACCCAGGTAACCTCGAACCCCGCCATAAAGCTTTGGGGGACCGGCACACCCAAACGTGAATTCCTGTATTCCGAAGATCTTGCCGACGCCTGCGTACTGCTTATGGAACAAATGGAGAAGATTTTCTGCAGTGCTTCATTTGAAGCAAATGGAGTCATTTCAAGGACGAACCTGCAAGAATCCCAAATCGGCAACGTATCTTCCGCCACCCGCCACGTCGTCAATATTGGATGCGGCGCAGACATCAGCATCGGTGAGCTGTCAAGAGTGGTCTCCGGCGTGGTGGGTTTTAACGGCCCCATCGAATGGGATGCATCCAAACCCGACGGCACTCCGCGAAAGCTGCTGGATACCAGCCGCATAACCCGCATGGGTTGGGTTCCTTCCGTGAGTCTTGATGAGGGGATTCGACTCACTTATGCAGACTATTTGTCGAAATTAACCAACACGGAACCGAAGAAGGCAATATGAAAGAGCCTGAGAGCGCAGGAACCAAGGTGAATTCACACAAAACCGCCCTGATCACCGGAGTCACGGGCCAGGATGGAGCGTATCTGGCCGAACTTCTTTTGGAAAAGGGTTATACGGTTCATGGAATCAAG
Source organism: uncultured Syntrophobacter sp. (assembly GCA_963666995.1). Lineage (GTDB taxonomy): Bacteria > Desulfobacterota > Syntrophobacteria > Syntrophobacterales > Syntrophobacteraceae > Syntrophobacter. Next base: position 696,020 of record OY762941.1, read on the forward strand.
CGGCGCGCGTCGCTTATCAACACACAACGAATCGATCACCTCTACGAAGATCCACATGTGGACAGCCGTAAGTTCATTCTCCATTACGGGGACTTAACCGACTCCACAAACCTCATCAGAATCATCCAGGAAGTCCAGCCGGATGAGATTTACAATCTGGGCGCCCAGAGCCATGTAAAAGTCTCGTTTGAGTCCCCCGAATACACCGCCAACAGTGACGCTCTTGGAACACTCAGACTTCTTGAGGCTGTTCGTATTCTGAAATTGGACCGGAAGACCCGATTTTACCAAGCCTCAACGTCGGAACTGTACGGGAAAGTGCAGGAGGTGCCTCAAACAGAGCTGACTCCGTTTTATCCACGCTCTCCGTACGCAGTGGCCAAACTCTATGCTTACTGGATTACGGTAAACTACCGTGAAGGATATAACCTCTTCGCCTGCAACGGCATTCTCTTCAACCATGAATCGCCCATCCGGGGGGAGACGTTCGTTACCAGAAAGATTACCCGAGCCGCCGCGCGCATTTCCCTGGGACTTCAGGAGCAACTTTACCTCGGTAACCTTGACGCATTGCGGGACTGGGGACATGCAAAGGATTATGTTCGTGCCATGTGGCTGATCCTGCAGCAGGATGAGCCGGATGATTACGTCATCGCCACTGGAGAACAGTATTCTGTAAGAGAATTCTGCCGGCGGGCGTTTCACGAGGTTGGAATCGAGTTGGAATGGCAGGGAAAGGGATTGGATGAGAGGGGAATAATCGCCGATGTTCAGGCTTCGCCCATTCTCGAGCGGTACATACAACATGCCCGACCGGCAGATCTCCGGCCGGGGAAGACGATCGTGAGCGTAGATCCGGCTTATTTCCGTCCCACCGAAGTCGAGACTTTGTTGGGAGACGCCACAAAAAGCCGAATTCAGCTCGGCTGGTGTCCCGAGATATCATTTAATGATCTTGTGAAGGAAATGATCACTCACGATCTGATCGATGCAAGCAAGGAAGGCATGATTCTGAGCAATGGCCTGAAGTTCAAGAGGACAGAGGCGGCATCCTCCTGATTCCGGTCGAGATTTGTTTTAAGGTAACAAAGGTAACACAAGAGTAAATATCTTTGACGCGAGTGGGAACATTTTGCATATGACCATCGGTTCAGCTCCCATATCAGAGTCAGTCCGCATTATTGAACCCGGCCGGATAGATAAGGATTATTGGGCAGATCTCTGGAATTACAGGGAACTCTTCCTCATCCTTGCATGGCGCGACATAGCCGTTCGGTATAAGCAGACGGTAATCGGGGTGGTTTGGGCAATCCTCAGGCCATTTCTGACGATGATCGTCTTCACTGTACTCTTCGGCAAGCTTGCAAAGCTGCCCGGTGATGAGAATATCCCCTATGCGCTTATGGTGTTCGCCGGCATGCTTCCATGGTATCTTTTCTCTTCCGCTCTGTCAGGTTCTTCCGACAGCGTCGTGAGTAACGCCAATCTGATCAGTAAGGTATATTTCCCACGGCTCATCGTCCCGATGGCAACGATGATTTCCGCCATGGTCGATTTTTTGATCAGCCTGGTCATGTTGTTCGGGCTGATGGTCTGGTATCGATTCCAGCCGTCCTGGAGTATCCTGCTCCTTCCCGTGCTGATCATGCTTGCCCTTTTGGTCAGTATCGGTCCGGGACTGTGGATTTCTTCCCTCAATGTAAAATATCGCGACTTCCGCCACGTTATCCCATTTGTTCTACAGTTTGGTTTGTATGTCTCCCCGGTGGGTTTCAGCACCAGCATCATTCCGGAAAAATGGCGGCTTCTTTACAGCCTCAATCCAATGGTCGGGGTCATTGACGGTTTCCGCTGGTGTATCCTGGGCGGAAATTGCCGTATTCACTGGCCCGGCTTCGCGATCAGTCTTGTCGTGATCGCTTTTTTCCTGTATTTGGGCCTCTCCCAATTCAGGAGAACGGAAAAGAAGTTCGCCGACCTCATATAACACCGGCGAGAATAGTCTTCCTCGACTCCAGCCATTTCATCGGGCTTATGTTTAGACACCTTCACCAGCAGGGTTGCAATGAGTGATTTGGTCATCAACGTGGAAAATCTGGGCAAACGATACATTATCGGCCACCAGAGCAATCGCGAGCAGTATTCCACTCTGCGCGACACATTGATGTTCCAGGCTAAAGGTTTGTGGCGCAAAACAAAGGGTCTGCTGCGTGGCGAGCCGATGGTGGACGGCAGGGAATTTGAAGAAGTCTGGGCTTTGAAAGACGTAGACCTCCAGGTCCGTCGATGCGAAACCGTTGGCATCATAGGTCGCAATGGAGCCGGGAAAAGCACTTTTCTCAAGATACTCAGTCGCATCACCGAGCCCTCGACGGGCCGTGTGTCGATAAAGGGGCGAGTAGCAAGTCTGCTGGAGGTAGGCACGGGATTTCATCCCGAATTGACCGGCCGTGAGAATATTTACCTGAACGGCGCCATTTTAGGGATGACTCGCGTTGAGATCAAACGCAAGTTCGATGAGATTGTCGCCTTTGCAGAAGTCGAAAAGTTTTTGGACACCCCGGTTAAGCGTTACAGCAGCGGCATGTACGTTCGGTTGGCCTTCGCTGTTGCCGCCCATCTGGAACCCGAAATCCTTTTGGTTGATGAAGTATTGGCAGTGGGAGACGCTCGGTTTCAAAAGAAATGCCTGGGCAAGATGGAAGATGTGGCGAAAGAGGGACGTACTGTTCTGTTTGTGAGCCACAATATGGGCATGATCACATCACTTTGCAGGACTGCAATTCTATTGGAGAGAGGCAGATTGATCAAGCAGGGGAATTGCTCCGAAACAGTACTTCACTATTACTGCAACGGCAAATCTTCTCCCCATTCCGTCCGCTTCAACGGTGCCGACAGAAGAGTCGGCGACCATCTGGGAACATTGCTCGAGGCATGGATTGAGGATTGTGACGGAAACCGAGTTCCTGATATAGATATCAGATCATCTTTCAAAATTAAGATGTGTTACGAAGTGTGCCGGACAGTTCCAAGACCGCCATATCCGAATTTTCACTTCTTTGATTCGAGAGGCGAGTGCGCTTTCGTTGCAAGCTGCAACGATTATCCCGATCAGGAAGTCAAGGCCGGCAAATACCTGGCGGCATGTCATGTGCCGGGGCATTTGCTCAATAATGGGACTTACTTCATCGGGCTGGCGCTGACATTCATACATAACGGAATTCACGTCAGCTTTTACGAAAAAGATGCCCTTGCCGTAAACATAAATGATCCGATAGATGAGACCCTTTATGGAGCCCGGTGTGGATATAGCGGTGCGATACCCGGGCCGGTGCGTCCCAAACTGGAGTGGCAAATCAGGAGGATTTCGTGAACAGGGTTGTGATTCTAGCGGGCGGGTTCGGCACTCGTCTGGCGGAAGAAACCGAGTTCAGGCCTAAGCCGATGGTCGAGATAGGGGACAAACCCATTCTCTGGCACATCATGAAACACTATGCCCACTATGGCTGCCACGAGTTCTTTGTTGCGCTGGGTTACAAAGGTGATTTCATCAAACGATACTTTCTGGATTACTACACCCTGAACGGCAGCATGACCATAAATATGTCCAATGGAGAGGTTCGGCTTCGGGAAAAAAATTGCGAAGACTGGCTCGTCCACTTGATCGACACAGGTCTCGGCACGTTGACCGGCGGCCGGGTTAAGCGTCTGGAGCCATTCCTGAGGGAAGGTACATTCATGGTCACCTATGGTGACGGTGTAAGTAACATAAATATTGAAAAGCTCCTGGAATTCCATAAATCCCACGGGCGCTTGGCTACGGTTTCGGCTGTACGTCCGCCGGCTCGTTTCGGAGGGTTGGTTTTCGATGGTGATATGGTGGCTGAATTCACGGAAAAGCCTCAAATTGGAGAGGGTTGGATCAATGGTGGATTCCTGGTGTTTGAGCCCGGAGTATTCGATTACCTGGAAGGGGATAATTCAAGCCTGGAAGCCGACACAATGGAGCATCTCGCAAGAGACCGCCAGTTGGTAGCTTTCCGCCACGAGGGATTCTGGCAGTGCATGGACCACCTTCGTGATATGAAGATGCTGCAAAAACTCTGGGACGGCGGGAGCCCGCCCTGGAAAGTGTGGGAAGCCCCGTCGGACACAAAGCGTTGACAAGAGCATGTCCATCATGATGAATGTCATCATGGAATAACCTGGGAAGTCCCACAATCAGCCGGACAACACATTTGTACCAAACATCATCAAATTCACAGTAAGGAATGACCAAATGAAAATCTTAGTCACCGGAACCGAAGGTTATATTGGTTCGCTGCTCGCTCCTTTACTGGTAAAACGCGGTCACGAAGTGACGGGGTTCGACTCAGGCTTCTACAAATCGGGGTGGTTATATAACGGGTCCGACCTGACTTCAAAGACTTTTAACAAAGACATTCGGCGCGTTGAATCGGAGGACATGACCGGTATTGACGCGATCGTCCACATGGCTGAACTTTCAAATGATCCGACAGGTGAGCTTTCTCCTGAAATAACCTATGACATCAACCATCTAGGGTCAGTGCGGCTTGCAACTCTGGCCAAGAGGCTAAAAATTCAAAGATTCGTATACACATCATCCTGCAGTATATATGGTGTAGCCGTTTCAGACCGGGTCAACGAAGAATCAGCGGTTAACCCGCAGACGGATTATGCTAAATGCAAGGCGTTGGTGGAGAGGGATTTGTCGAAATTGGCCGATGACGGTTTTTCCCCCACCTTTCTGCGAAATGCAACTGCATATGGTCCCTCACCTCGCATGCGTTTTGACATAGTTTTGAATAACCTGGCGGGATATGCATGGACTGAGAACGAGATAAAAGTGATGAGCGATGGGACGCCCTGGCGCCCGCTCGTTCATGTCCTGGATATCTGCAAAGCCATAATCTGCACTCTTGAGGCCCCGCGGGAAATCGTCCACAATCAGGTTTTCAATGTCGGAGATTCGCGCAGCAATTACCAGGTGAAAGATATTGCAGAGATAGTAGCCGGTGTCTTCACCGGGAGCAAGCTCAGCCTTGGTAATGCGAGCGCCGATAATCGTAGTTACAAGGTATCCTTTGATAAGATAGAATTCGGTCTTCCGGGTTTCAAGACAGAGTGGAACATCGAAGAAGGTGCCAAACAGCTTCGATCTATATTCAACCAAATCGGGCTTGATAAACATACCTTCAACGCTCCCCCATACACACGGCTAAAGATGTTGCAGTATCTGCTCGGGACCGGACAAATTGATAGCCGATTTTACTGGACATACTAGAGGTGTGTCGTTTCCAGGAGAATTGCCATCCACTCATTTAATGACAGGCAAAGGAGTTTATATTGAATACAGCTCCTTCGAATAAGAATATTGTCTATTCAGAATCTCCAATACACATATCCCAGTGCCGATGTTGTGGGAACAAAGATCTGCAATCAATAATATCCCTTGGAGAAATACCTCTTGCCAATGCATTGTTAAGCGTCGGACAACTGAACGAGCCGGAAGAAAGATTTCCCCTCAATGTTGTGTTTTGCCGCGAGTGCGCATTGGTTCAGATTACGGAAACTATTTCTCCCGAAAAGCTTTTCGGAGATTATCTTTATTGTTCCTCCTTCTCGGATACTGTTCTGGATAATGCGAAAACAATTGCAGATCGACTGATTGCAGCGCGTGATCTCGACAAGAACAGCTTCATTGTTGAAATTGCCAGTAATGACGGCTATCTGCTCCAGCATTACATGAGGCGGGGGATCCCCGTCCTGGGCATTGAGCCTGCCCGAAACATTGCCGGGATGGCCGAAGAACGGGGCATTCGCACTATGAATGCTTTTTTCGACGAGTCGCTGGCGATGCATTTGCAGGCGCAAGGAGATTTGGCCGATGTCATCCATGCCAACAATGTGATTGCGCATGTGGCAAATCTGCACAGCGTGATAAGCGGCATTTCCGCCCTGCTCAAGCCCAACGGTATTGCCGTGATCGAAAACCACTATGTCAAAGATTTAATGGATAACGTACAGTTCGACTCAATTTATCATGAGCATCTATGCTACTATTCCGTAACATCATTCCAGCGGTTATTCATCCGCCATGGGCTAAAGCTTATTAACGCAGAGAGGATTCCGATTCATGGGGGCTCTCTTCGTGTTTTTTTCCAGAGGATAGACGACTCCGGTCAATTGGACGCAGAAGGTGCACGGAACGTTCAGAAGCTTTTAGCGGAAGAAGCGGGTTGGGGGGTAAGCAATTTCGGTTTTTACCAGAGCTTCGGTAAGCGGGTGGAGCAATTGCGAGGAGAATTGGTTGCCCTGTTATCAAAACTGAAATCTGCAGGCAAACGCATTGCCGTTTATGGTGCATCCGCCAAGAGCACCACTCTGCTCAATTATTTCCGGATCGGTCCGGAGATCCTGGACTATGCCGTGGACCGCAGCACGCTTAAGCAGGGACTCTTCCTGCCCGGCACTCATCTTCCTATCCATGCGCCTGCCAAGCTGTTGCAGACCCAACCCGACTACGTGCTGATGCTTGCCTGGAACTTCTCGGAAGAAATACTCGCCCAGCAGGAACTTTATCGAAAGAACGGCGGCAAATTCATCATTCCCATTCCTGAATTGAAGATAGTGTGATCAGCCATGATTTTTGCCGAAACGAGGCTGAAAGGCGTATTCGTTATTGACCCTGAACCCCTTGGAGACGAGCGGGGCTTTTTTGCTCGAACCTGGTGTTGCCGGGAGTTCAACGCGCTTGGCCTTGACTCGCGTTTGGCGCAATGTAATATATCATTCAATAGAAGCAAAGGCACTCTGCGCGGCATGCACTATCAAGTTGCGCCGCATGGTGAAGCAAAGCTGGTTCGGTGCACTATGGGGGCCATCTACGACGTCATCATCGATTTGCGTCATGATTCGGCGACATTCACGCAGTGGGTTGCGCTGCAATTATCGGCCGAAAACCGCCGCATGATATATGTCCCCGAAGGGCTTGCACATGGATTCCAGACACTTGAGGACAATACCGAGGTTTTTTATCAAATGTCCGAATTTTACCATCCCGAAAGTGCTCGTAGTGTTCGCTGGAATGATCCGGCCTTTGGTATTGAATGGCCGCTTGCCGTAACCCTTATATCCGAGAAAGATCAGCAGCACCCGATGTACATGGTGGCAAAATGAGAGTTTTCGTGACGGGCGCTTCCGGTTTCGTTGGTGCACATGTGACACGGGCGCTCCTGAGACGCGGGCACTGCGTGACGGCTTTAATAAGCCCAAATTCGCCCGCGTGGCGGCTGCGGGGCATTTCCGGCCTCTGCAAAGCCGTAAGCGGCCGGTTGGATGACAGAGAATTGCTGAAGCTCGCGCTCGACGAAAGCAAACCGGATGCCTGCGTGCATTTAGCCTGGTATGCGGAACCGGGAAAGTATCTGCACTCGACCAGAAACATCGCATGTCTTTCGGACACGCTTTCGCTCCTGGAGGCATTGCTGGCTGTCGGATGCCGGCAGGTGGTCATGGCGGGCACATGCGCCGAGTATGATACTGATTTTGGCTACCTTCGCGAAAATACCCCAACTCGTCCGACCACGCTGTATGCCGCCGCCAAGCTCAGTTGTTGCATCCTGACCCAACAGATTGCTTCGGCAGAGAATATCCACCTTGCCTGGGGGCGCATTTTTTATCCGTACGGACCGCAGGAAGACGAACGTCGTGTTATACCCGCCCTCATCCGTGCTCTCCACCAGGGGCAGTCTTTCGCGGCCACTAAGGGAGACCAGGCGCGGGACTATATTTATGTCGAGGATGTTGCCGAGGCATTTTGCACATTGCTTGAAAAAGAGGCTCATGGAGTATTCAACATCTCCTCGGGTGTTGCAGTGACTGTTCGCCAGGTTCTGGAAACCATTGGCGATCTGATGGGTCGTTCCGGTCTGATCAGTTTTGGTTCTCAACCATATCGAAATTGGGAGCCCCCGTTCATATGCGGTGACAATCATAATCTGCGGGACCTCGGCTGGAGTCCCAACCATTCGCTTGGCAAAGGCCTTGCCCAAACCATCGAATGGTGGAAAGCTCATCCGGCAGGCTGCCGGGATGACATCAAATCTGTTTCTTCTGTATAGCTTAATCCTTACCGGGGTGTTTTGGAATGAAACTATGGATTGATACTGAATCGAAAGTTCTGGTCCAGGAAACGGGTGGGCAGCGGATCACGATAGATCTTTACTCCAGGCAAGCGTTTGAGACAATCTCTCAGCTATGGCTCAAGGTCGGCTGGAACGAGAAATACCCGTACATTTTCACCTGGATGGGTCGTCCCGTCATACAGAATCCTGAGGACATGATACGTGCGCAGGAGGTGATTTACCGTACCAAACCCGACGTCATCATCGAGACCGGAGTTGCGCATGGCGGTTCATTGATTTTTTATGCGAGCCTGTGCAAAGCAATGGAGACAGGCCGTGTGATCGGAGTGGATGTCGAAATCCGCCCGCACAACAGGAGATTCATCGAGAACCATGAACTCTTCCCCCTTATCTCCCTGGTCGAAGGCAATTCCGTGGACCCGGCAATCGTACAACAAGTCAAATCTCACGTGAATACGGGGGAAAAGGTGTTGGTGTTTTTGGATTCCAATCACTCAAAAGACCATGTTCTAGCGGAGTTGGAAGCTTACCATGATCTGGTGACCTCCGGTTCGTATATAGTTGCGACTGACGGAATCACGAAGGACCTCTATGACGTGCCTCGCGGCAAACCTGAATGGGTATGGGATAATCCTGTCGCTGCCGTTAACGAGTTCATTCAGGCACACCCGGAGTTTGTTGTCCAACGACTCTCCTGGCCTTTTAACGAAAGTCCGTTGAGCAACGACATCACCCATTGGCCCGACGCCTGGCTGCTCAAAAAATGATACTGTACGCTTGAGTTTTTGGCAGCCCCAAAACCGAAAGTGGAGAAATGAGCCCGGACGCCCTGGTATCAATCGGGATACCCACCTATAATCGGCCACAACTGTTAGCCAAGGCAATCGAGTCTGTTATTAAACAGACTCACAAGAACCTGGACATCGTTATCTCTGATAATGCATCCCCCGGGGATGAGACACGGGAGATTGTCCGGCACTACATTGAACGCGACAGCAGGATAAGATACTTCCGGCAGGAAAAGAACCTGGGACAAGTTCTCAACCACAAATTTGTACTCGAGAAAGCCTCCGGGAAGTATTTCATGTGGCTTTCGGATGACAATTCCTTCGAGAGCAATGATCTCGTCGAGAAATTGCTTGAGGCGTGTGAGGACAGGCTTTTGGTTTTTCCCGATGTCAATTTTATATTCGAGGAGAATGGAATTGTTCGAAATGTGTTATATGGAATCTATGCGCATTGTAGGTCGGACTTAGATTACCTCATCGCATGGTGTGAAAATGGATATGGGAATCCCGTGCATGGACTTTTCAATTTAGAAAGAGTCAAGCAGGCTCGAATATCGTTAGTATTCGATAGTGATCTCAGCTACCATAATGAAGGGATACTTCTACATCGACTCTTTCTGCACGGTAATCTGGCTTTTGTGCCAGAGGTAAGCTATAATTTCGACCGAATCGGTGGCAGTGCCCCGGATACGCTATTACACTTGCAGGCTCATACTACATATACAAAGCGCACATTAGTTACCCACCTACAAAGTAACCTTCCTTTCAGGTCCAAAATGCTGGTCCTTTTGAAGGTTCTAACGGCCTATAGTTTATATGAATTTCAGTTGGTAACCACTCTTTGGCGCGACTTCTCCAAAACCGGCACAGTTGCGCACTTACTTGCAAACCCAATGACAGCATTTCTAAGTGTTTTTTCTATTTGTCACTTACTTGCACTTCAGGTTTTCATCAAAATTAAACGAATGACAAGGTTGCATTGTATCAACCAATGAGCGATTCCAATCAGTGTAAAATATGCCGATCAGCAGCTACTGAACTAGTATGTACTGGTTTATACGATACCAGACATGGATACCAGGGTATCTTCGGGATCAGGAGATGTGGAGTCTGTGGTTTTTGCAGGACCGAACCATCGCCCAAAAGGGAAGATTTGCCGGATCTGTATCGGCAATATTACCCCAGAAATAGTCTCACACTTGCCCAAGTTCAAAGTAACTATGCGGTTTCTCAAAATCAAAGCAGATTCGCGTCCTGGCTGGAAGGCGGCCTTACAACGATCTATAAAGGTATTCCTCACGACAGTAGGATTCTTGATGTCGGCTGTGGAGATTGCGTGTCTCTGTTGCTTGCTCGAGTGAACGGCGCAATGAAAGCCGTTGGTGTCGAAGTAGATGAAAATGTAAGGGATATAGCGCGAAGCCTGAATCTCGACGTTCACATAGGTCAGCTTTCTGATTTGCCTCAAGATAGAGGCCAATTTGACTACATATTCGCAATGCAGGTATTTGAGCACGAGCCGGAACCAAGCCAGTTGCTGCAGGAGATGAAAGATCGATTGGCCGCCAAAGGCAGGATCATTCTCAGTTTTCCAAATGTTGATTGCCCATATCGCTATATTTTTAAGAATAAGTGGATCCATTGGCATGTTCCTTATCATTTAAATCATTTTTCTCGAAAGAGTGTAGAAGAGCTTGCAAAGAATTGCCATATGGAGGTCCAAAGTATTGAGACCGTCACTCCTAATGCATGGACACATTGGCAGTTGAGGGCTTTGAATGTGAAAGTCAAGTATGGGCAAAGAGACACATTCTGGGATCCTGGAGTGCCAAATAATTTAAGACAGGAATCGAAGCACACAAGCTTTTCTCCAAGACGGGTTGCAAGTTTATTTTGCAGCTTCACACAAAGAATCATAAGGGATCCATGCATTTGCTTGTCAAATCGCTTTTTGGATTCTTTTGGATTCGGTGAGAGTTTCCGGGTCACTTTGTCGAAATAGAATATATAGGGTATTGATGGAATGAAGAATATTCTGATTACCGGATCATCTGGCTTAATTGGATCCGAGGTATGTATTTTTTTTGCTCAACTCGGATATCAGATTCACGGAATTGACAACAACCAACGACTGGCATTTTTTGGAGCGGGTGGGGACACTCGGTGGAATCTACTCAGGTTGCAGAGCCAAATCAAAGGATTTTTTCATAGTGACTTAGATATCCGCGACAGGGATGGGATTTCGCAACTGATGAAGCTGGTGAAACCGGACATCATCATTCATGCCGCCGCGCAGCCCTCTCATGATCTTGCGGCAAAAATCCCGTTCGACGACTTTGAAACAAATGCCACAGGCACTTTGAACCTGCTGGAAGCTGCGCATAATCATTGTGCTGATACACCCTTCATCTATATGTCAACGAATAAGGTATATGGAGATACACCTAATCGTATTTGCTTGAAAGAACTCGATGAACGTTGGGATTACGATGATCCGATGTATGAAAACGGCATCTCTGAGACACTCTCGATAGATCAGTGCAAGCATTCACTTTTCGGTGCATCCAAACTCGCCGCTGATATCATGGTCCAGGAATATGGCCGATATTTCGGAATGCCCACCTGTTGCTTAAGAGGGGGTTGCCTGACTGGGCCGAATCACAGCGCGGTTGAACTTCATGGCTTCCTTAGTTATCTGGTAAAATGTAACCTGGAGGGCAGGCTTTACAATATTTACGGATATAAAGGCAAACAAGTTAGAGACAATATTCATGCATATGATGTGAGTTGTTTTATATATGAATTCTCCAAGTCCCCCAGGATAGGCGAAGTCTATAATATTGGAGGTGGCAAAGAGAATAGCTGCTCAATTTTGGAAGCTTTTAAACTTGTTAAAGAGCATACAGGAAAAGAGCAGAAATTTCTATACTCAGATAAAAATAGAAATGGCGATCATATTTGCTACTACAGTGATCTCACTAAAATGAAATCACACTACCCAAGATGGAATATTACTAAGTCGCTTGACGACATAATTATGGAAATCGTTTCGGGATGGCATAATCGTAAGATTGAAAGATAGATATGAAGAAGACTGTTGTCCTAATAGATACAATGTGGAAGGGACATCACTCAACCTACTTCAAACTCTATTGCCAAGCTCTTGCAAGTTTAGGGTGCTATATTTGGGCATTCTGCCCACATCCTGACCAGATTATGGACTGGTTTAATAAGAATTATCCTGAAGGTTTGGCATTCGTCAAGCTGGTAAAATACCCTGATCCGACATCTTTACCTATAAGGGCTTTAAGTAGGCTTCTGCCTGCTAGTAAGGTCAAATATGTCCATGCAATGCATAGGTGGATTGCTGCAGGCCGCATGGTTAAGTCCCTTTCACTTAGATACAAGTGTACTCCCGATGTGGTTTTTTTTAACGCTATCGACTACTATTACGTATTGCCTGGATTACCATCAGGTTTCGTCAAGCGTCACTTCCCTTATCCATGGTCTGGCCTTTATTTATCGCCTCGGCATTTAAGGGTAGAATCAAAGCAGGTTTTAAACCCGGATAAACTATTTATGTTGGAGAAGTGTAAATGCATTTCAGTTTTGGACGAGGGAATTAAAGATAAACTGTCTGATCGCCTTAAGGGTAAACCTGTTATTGCTTTCCCGGATATAACTGACTCGAGCGCTCCTGATCAAGAGCACCCCGCTATCAAGGACATTAGACACAAAGCGAGAGGGAGGAAAATCATCGGCCTTATAGGAAACCTTGCCAGATACCAGGGTGTTTTGGGACTCTTGCGTGTTTCAAAGGCAACAGCTGACCGGAATTGGTTTTTCCTTTTCGCTGGGCCGATTGAAAGAGGTTCTTTCACCGATGATGAGTGGCAGGAAGTACAAAGCGCTGTGAGGTCAGGACAGGACAATTGTTATTTCCATATTTTTCCAATAGCAGACGGTTCGGAGTTCAACGCTTTGGTGGCGACTGTGGATGTGCTGTTTGCGGTCCGGGAGAATTTCCCTTACAGCAGCAACAAACTGACCAAGGCATCAATATTTCGAAAGCCCCTCATCGTGGAAGATGGCTACCTGCTTGCTGAGCGTGTCAGAAAGTATGGACTGGGTGAGGTGGTTCAGGGAGACGGCGTTTCAGACTGTATCTCCGCCATTGAACGGCTGCTTTTGAATTCCCGAGAGAATGGGAATAGACCGGCAATCGAGCGGCGGTTTGATGAGTACAAGGAGCTGCATTCCACCGAGCGCCTGAGGGCATCCTTCCAGGAATTGCTTGCCTTCTATTGAAATTTACCCGGCAATAGATCTGTTCAATTCATGAGTGCTCCAAGCAACTCGCCCAGTACCCCGGGCTGCTTGCAGGATCTTTCAAATAAGTATTCGAGCTTTATCAGATACGGCCTGGATAGAATCGTTCTCGCTCAAGGGCTTTCTCAAGGAGGCTGTGAGTGTGCGGCATTTGTGGCATTATTGGTCGAAATGGCATCAGTGAACAGGACCGGGGGCAAGTCCGGGTAATGCAAGACGCCCTCCGGCATCGGGGCCCGGACGGCGAGGGTGTCTTCAGCAACACCTTTCTCTGCATGGCCATGCGCCGTCTCAGCATTATCGATGTCGCCGGCGGCCGGCAACCCCTTTACAATGAAGACCGTTCGTTGGTTCTGGTCGCAAACGGCGAGATCTACAATTTCGTCGAACTGCGAAGCAAACTGAAAGATAGAGGCCACCGATTCCAGACCCGCAGCGATTGCGAGAATATCCTTCACCTGTATGAAGAGCATGGGGCGGATTGTGTCAAACACCTGCGTGGCATGTTCGCTTTCGCTCTGTGGGACAATTCGCGTCGGCGGTTGCTGCTCGCCCGCGACCGCATGGGAGAAAAACCCCTGTATCTCTGGGAATCTGACGGAATGATTGTTTTTTCTTCCGAACTCAAGGCATTATTGAGCAGTAATGCTGTTGCCTTCGAACTCGACCCGGAATCAATTGATCTTTATTTTCATTATCAGTATGTGCCTGAGCCGCGAACACCTCTTAAGGGCGTTCGAAAGCTGGACGCGGCCTGCCTTCTGCAAATAGATATCGACCCATGGAATGCAGTCGAGAAGTGCTACTGGCGAATGGAGGATGCGCCTCCCCTGGAAGGTGATCCTGCCGAATGCATTCGTGCGGAGTTGGATACTGTAAGTGAAATGGTTATCCGTTCGGATGTGCCGGTCGGAGTTGCACTGAGCGGAGGCCTGGATTCGAGTGCCATAGCTGCCCTGGCCTCCCGCAAATATCCCGGCCAGATGCACGCATTCAGTGTCGGGTATCCAAATCGCCCACGCAATGACGAACGTGCCGATGCAAAGGCATTCGCCGATCACCTCGAAATGCCGTTCCATGACGTTGAACTTGCCGACTCGGACATGGTGGCGTTTTTTCCGGAACTGGTCCGTTGGCGTGACGATCCCATCGCCGATATTTCAGGGTTCGGCTACTACGCCGTTATGAAATTAGCGCGCGAGCACGGTATTCCCGTGTTGCTCCAGGGCCAGGGAGGAGATGAACTATTTTGGGGTTATCAGTGGGTGCGCCAGGCAGTCGATGAGACATTTCGGAAGGCTGCCCTTTTGGAGGGGGGATGGACGTCCCTTCCCGGTTACCTGCGGATCAAGCGTCCCTTAAGCCTTGGACCACGATCGTTGTTGAACTGGGCCGCCGACGGGTTTGGCATGCGTTCCGGCTGGGCCTGTTTTCAGTATCACAGATCCTGCCCGCCGGATCAGTTGATTTTCTACGATGTGGTACCCGACTTTCGTTCCACTCTTTCAGATATGAGAGAATTCTACACACCGGCTTTAGCCGAACAATTGAATGACCACAGCGCTGCCGAATTGTTCACTTTCGGGCGACCGTGGCCGCGTATTGACGTGCGTATGACGCGTTTGATATGCGATACCTATCTGCGGGAAAACGGGATCGTCCAGGGCGATCGGCTGAGCATGGCTTCCTCGGTGGAACTCCGCCTGCCCCTTTTGGACTACCGGTTGGTGGAGACCGTAATCGGCCTGCGCAAAACCCGGCGAGACGATCGTCTCCCCCCAAAAACCTGGTTCAAAACAGCCCTGGAAGGCATAGTGCCCGCTTGGGTAATGGACCGCCCAAAGCAGGGGTTCGCTCCTCCCGTACATCAATGGTACAAAGCTCTCTTTGAGGCCTATGGGGGGCAGCTCGATGGCGGGTACCTGGTGCAAAACGGGATCCTGAGCGCCGCGGGCGCTCGTCAACTGAGCAGGGGAATCTGCCCTCCCGGCACAATTACCCCTCTTTCATTCAAGGCTTTGGTCCTGGAAGTGTGGTGCAGGAAAATGGCTAATCCAAAACTATCGCCGCCGGTTGATTGAGCATGGACAAGACCCCCATAGCTCTCTTCACGTATAACAGGGCAGAGCATGTCGACAGGGCGCTCGCGAGTCTGTCCCGATGCGCGCGTCTGGACGAATGCGTGCTGTACATCTACTGCGACGGGCCAAAGGGGCCTGAACAAACCAATGCTGTCAGGGCCTCCCGCGAGAAGGTTGCCGGTTGGGCATCCAAGCTGGGAGCCACGGTAACCGAACGAGCGGAAAACCTGGGATTGGCGCGTTCCATCGTATCGGGTGTCACGGACCTTTGCGGCGCTTTCGGGCGTGTCATTGTGCTTGAGGACGATCTGGTTGTCACCCCCGACTTTTTGAATTATATGCTGTCGGCGCTTGACCGCTACAAAGATGAACCGCGTGTGTATCAGGTTTCCGGCTATATGCACCCGGTAAGCCATCCACTTCAACCAGACGCCTTTTTCATGCCTATGACGACTACCTGGGGATGGGCTACGTGGATAAGGGCTTGGCATATCTTTGATTCGCGGCCAAAAGGGGTTCGTGAATGGTTGGCTGAACCTGAAACGCGCAGACGATTCAATCTTAATGATACCTTCCCGTTGGCTCAAATGATGGAAAGTAATCTGGCTGGCCACATTGACTCTTGGGGAATTCTCTGGTGGTACGCTGTCTTCCGGGCCGGTGGCCTGGTAATCCATCCTAGAACATCCCTTGTATATAATGCCGGCTTCGATGGTACAGGCGTTCACTGCGGGAAATTATCATCAAATTTTTGTCAACCCCGGCTAGGCAAATTTGGAGAGTCACGTCTTTCAAAGTCAATAGTATTTCCAGACCGAATTGCTCCTGATGAAGAAGCTTTCTCCAGAGTAAAGGAATTTCTCAAATCGCAAACTTTCACCACAAAGCCCTATGGGATTACTAAGCTTCTGAGTACCATTAAGAAGCATGCCAAGAACCTTTTTGATAGAGATGAGAGATAAATTGTTATGATCCGTCAATTCATTAAAATGCTTCTCATGTCTACAACACGATTTTTCAAAATACATATTATTATAGATGAGTTGATTAAGCAGAAGAACATTAATGATTGTCATTCTGCAGTACTTTCAACTGCTGGCATTTTTCATGAACAAGCCAGGGTTTTTAATCTTCAGAAGAACATAAATAGTATAAAAGTAGGTACACAGACTCATGTTCGAGGAGAGTTGATAGTTTTTCCATATGGCGGAACAATCGATATAGGTAATTATTGCTACATTGGAGAAGGATGCCGCATATGGTCCGGCGAGAGGATATCCATTGGCGATTTTGTAGGAATAGCACACAATGTTAATATTATGGATTTTGCTCATGAGACTAATTACTGTGATAGAGCCGAAGGATTCCGGGCCATTTTTTTAAAGGGCCATCCAAAGGAGAAAGGCCATATCCCGACTGCTCCCGTTATAATTGAAGACTATGTAGCGATATATCCTAATGCCAGCATATTAAGAGGTGTTACGATTGGGAAGGGTGCTATTGTTTCCACTGGAAGCGTTGTTGTGAATGACGTTACTCCGTTCACACTGGTGATGGGAAATCCAGCGAAGGCAATTTGGAAGATTCCACCGGAACAAAGATCACAATAACTTGCTTTGCTTTGGGAGCTAAGGACTTACATTTGAATATATTGCAATATATGATGGATATCGTCGCATACGCTTTGTCCAACTTGGTGGTAAGGGAAGATCGCGCTGTTTCGTACTATTATCATTCGAAGCCCTGCCATTTCTTGTCTGCTAGAACTCGTTACCACCGTAATCAGATGGTTTGATCATGATCCAACGCAAATTCACATGGGGGCTTCAGCGCTCGTTCGCGGAACTCTCGGGCGACTATAACCCACTTCACACCGATGCCAAAGTTGCTCGCAGGCTACTTTTTGGTGGTGTTGTTGTTCACGGTATCCACGCTCTTCTATGGGCATTGGACAGTTGGCTTCGATCTAAGCCTGCGTCCATCGAAATATTGTCAATTAATGCTATGTTCAATAAACCCATCAGAGTTGACGAGGAAGTGACCTTCACCCTTACGGACGAAAAGGAGGGTCGTGCACGAATCAACTTGCAGGCTGGTGAATCATTATGTACTTTGATCGATGTGGTCTGGTCGCATTCACGAAGAAAAGCTTGGCCTGAGTTTTCAACTCATCATCCTGACAGGCGCGTGTGCAGAACCGTTTCCTTGGATGAGGTCGAGTCAGCCTCTGGTGCTCTTCCGCTCTATTTTCACCAAAACTCGGCCACCGAGCTTTTTCCTCACTTGGTTACAATCATGCCTTCAAAACAACTAGCCGGAATCATTGCTTCCAGTCGGCTGGTTGGTGTCGAATGTCCAGGACTGCATTCTCTGTATTCTGAACTGCAGATCGCTTTTGATTCTCTTGTTGACTCCGCTTCTGAACTACACTACGAGGTACAACATTTTGACAGGCGATTCTCATTGGTTTCGATTAGGATCGCAGCCCCAGGAATGAGTGGTCTTATCAAAGCTTTTCTCCG
This sequence comes from uncultured Syntrophobacter sp., assembly GCA_963666995.1. Taxonomy (GTDB): domain Bacteria; phylum Desulfobacterota; class Syntrophobacteria; order Syntrophobacterales; family Syntrophobacteraceae; genus Syntrophobacter. Next base: position 713,908 of record OY762941.1, read on the forward strand.
TCCAGGCCCACAGGCGCAGGTCAACTCCTCCGAGTTGCCCACTTTGGTCAGCCGAACCGAATTTCAAGGGCAACGCGCCTTGATTATCGGAGGCTCTCGCGGGTTGGGTGAAGCAACAGCCAAACTTCTAAGCGCTGGAGGAGCTGATGTGAAAATTACCTACTTTGCAGGGAAAGAGGACGCTTCGAGGGTTACATCCGAGATTCTCTCATCCGGCGGCTCGGCGGCCAGTTTTTTCTTTGATGTTCTTGACCCAGGGCAAGATCTATATCAAAAACTCGGAACGGCTTGGTCCCCAACTCACCTCTACTATTTTGCCACACCTTTTATCTTTGCCGGGGACCGAGGTTTTCTGTCATTGGAGTTGCTGAAGAAGTTCTGTGATTATTACTTGCAGGGATTTTTGAACACCGTGAAGCACGTTGCTCGCTTCAACTTAAAGAGAGTTTTTTATCCATCATCTGTGGCAATCGATGAGATTCCCATCGAGATGGGTGAATATGTGATAGCTAAAATGGCTGGGGAAACACTGTGCATAGTTCTCGAGAAGAAAAGCCCAGGGCTCCGGATTTACAGACCGAGGCTTCCACGGCTGTCCACAGACCAGACTGCCACTCCTTTTCCCGTCAAGAATTTTGACCCTGTTAACGTGCTTCTTCCTCATCTACGTTCTTTCAATAGCCTATAACTGTTGCGGCATATTATGCAGATGGAATGCGGTTTCAAATCGAGATGAGTAAATATACTCTACTCCAAGAAGTTACTGAGAGCATCGGCAGCAAGAATCCTTTACAGCAGAAGCTGATTGCCAAGTTTCTCAGTTCCTCCAGCGAAGAATTTCTTCATGAGGCTGAAGGATTTCTGAATATATTCACTCGTGTCCTGTCTGACAAAGGGCACAGCATTGATTATATAGTAGATTCATACCTTTTGATGGTCAAAGATATGTTTACTGAGCAGGTTAACTTTTTGAGAACTGGAAAATACCGTTACTCTACATTTTCTGAAGTAAATGATAATGTATACTTTAATGAAGAATATATGCTCAAATATATGGTTGGATTGGCACTTTCTCAATTTCTCTGGCCGAATCACCGTAAAGCGTTTCTGTTCTTCAGGGAGCATGTCAGAGCCAGCCGCGGATGGAACTACCTCGAGATCGGGCCTGGGCATGGATTGTTCTTTTTAGAGGCACTCGCGTCCGGGAGCTTTGGATCCTGTGAAGCAATCGATTTGAGCAGGTCGTCTCTGGATCTTACCCGCTCACTCATTGAGTTCCACGCTGGGCAAAACAAAACATCTGAAGTTAATCTGATGCATGGCAATGTATCTTCATTCAAGTTTCCCTGCCAGTACGATTTCATCACCCTAGGCGAGGTGATCGAGCACGTTGAGGCTCCGCGTGAACTGCTGGGTGTAATACAACGGAATCTGAGTCCAAGGGGAATGGCCTATATATCAAGCTGTGCCAACTGCCCGGCGATTGACCACATATATCATTACCGAACGATCGACGAAATACGCACGGATGTTGATGAATCTGGTCTGCAGGTTTTGAGTGAGATCATTATTTCCGTTGACGATGTGGCGGAGGAGGAGTGGAATACCAAGAGAGCCAATCTGACATACGCCTGCATAGCTACTAAGAAGACGGAGGAGTTTTCATGAATCTCTCTTATGCACAGGTTCTTGCCTTTCTGAGTGACAAGGACTTTTCATCATTTCCTGCTCTGTCCTTCTCCATCCTTCGCAACATTACGATGGAAAACATCGATCCGTATCTGCGGTACTTTGGGTGCAAGATCGGATATGACGTGAAAACGAAGTTCGGGGACTATGACGGGATTTTCCGCGAAGCGGTAGCGGGGAGCAGCGAGCTACTCAATGAGGATACTGATTGTGTGATGGTGTTTGCACACCTTGAGGGACTCTCCCCTTATCTGACCGGAGCTTTTACAAATCTGGATGAGAAGGAGATCGAAGACGAGATTGCCCGTATAGAAGAACATATTCCGGAAATCCTCTCCGGCATCAGGAAACAAACAAACGCATTAGTCCTCTGGCATGGAATCGAGCCCATCGCGTACCCTGCTTGGGGCATACTGGACAATATGCGAGTTCACGGGCAGAGAGCTTGTGTGCAAAGAATAAATGATGCTCTTCGAAAGGAGTTGCATAGATTCCCCTCAGCTTGTTTCGTCGATATGGAAGCATGTTGTTGCAGGGTTGGCTACTGGAATTTCTACGACCAGCGGCATCGCCATATGAGCAGAGCCCCGTATTCCCCGGCAGCACTGGCGGAAATTGCATCCGAGGATTTTAGGTTCATACGGGCTAAGAGGGGGAAGAACAGGAAGTGCATAGTGCTTGATTGCGATAATACCCTGTGGGGCGGGATCGTAGGTGAAGACGGCATTAACAGCATCAAACTGGGCAAAGACTATCCTGGGTCTCCCTACTACGAGTTTCAACAAGAAATACTTAATTTGTACAATCGTGGTATTATCATTGCACTAGCCAGCAAGAACAATGAGGAGGATGTGCGCGAGGTCATAACGGAGCATCCGCATATGGTCCTTCAAGAATCACATATAGCAATAGCCCGGATCAACTGGAATGACAAGGTCTCCAATATTCAAGACATTGCACGCACCTTGAATATAGGGTTGGACAGCCTTGTCTTTGTCGATGACAGTAAATTTGAGATCGAACTCGTCAATACCATGTTGCCTGAAGTCGAGACAATTCTTCTGCCCTCCGACAGGCCATCCGCCTACCGTGACATTATCGCTTCCTGTGGTCTGTTCGACACTCTCGCTCTAACTGAGGAAGACCGGAAACGCACGGAGAATTACCGTCAGGAAATCAATCGCCAAGTTTTGAAATCTTCGGCATCGGATATTCAAAGTTATCTCAAGTCCCTGGAAATGGTGGTTCAGATCCGGTTGGCAGACAATTTTGCAATACCCAGAATCGCCCAGCAGACCCAGAAGACAAACCAATTTAACCTTACTACCAAACGGTACATTGAAACTGATGTGACCAAATTTATCGATGATGGTCATTCAGTAATTTATCTTAAGCTTGCTGACAGATTCGGAGATCTGGGAATTGTTGGGACATGCATTTTACGTTATGATCAGGGCAACGCAATTATGGATTCTCTGCTTCTGTCCTGCAGAGTACTTGGCCGTGGGCTGGAGGATGTTTTCCTCTCCCGTGTGCTCAGTTTGGCTCGGCAGAGGAAGTGCAGGCAGGTAATCGGCGAATATATACCCACCCGCAAAAATGCCCAGGTTGAGAATTTTTATCCCGAACATGGATTTACCCATGCAGGACAAACCTCAGATGGACAAGGCACGCTCTACACCTATAACCTGGATAACGGGTTTCCTCCGGAGCCGGAATACTTTAGAGCAATCGATTCGGATTTTTGAAATAAGAGAGTGTAAGCAATCATGGATATTGACAAAAATGTTTTTGAAGTGATAGGGCATGTCATGAGTGTACCACCTTCGTCAGTCAATTTGCAGTCTTCCCCAGCTACTATCGAGAAATGGGATTCCCTGCGTCACATGAGGCTCATCTTGGCGCTTGAAGACACTTTCTCGATTATCTTCTCTGAAGAAGACCTGATCGAATTGACTAGTGTTGCCGCTATAGTAGAGAGGATTCACAAGATTGTGAATGCTGGTACGCGATGAGCATTCGATCCTGGAACGGGACTATGGTATTACATGCCCAGAGAGCGTGAAAACTGACGGCAGAACTTCTTACTCAGCCATTCCAGCGGATGACCATCTGCTGTCACGATCATGGCTTCAAAATTCGACAGTTGTTCCTGCGGATGCCCATGGACCGCAACTTAGCATGTCCGACCAACTCTCAAATTTGATCAGGGATCATAATGCGCAACAAAGTTGGCAACAGCCGGTTTTGGAATATTTTATGGGAAAAATATGAGAATTCTCCCAGTATAGCCTTTTGCAGAGTACCTGAACTCGAATATGGTTCTACATTAAATCTGGAAGGCAATGTCCTCGACCATTGCTGCGGCGATGGAGTATTTGCGTCGCTTGCATGGCCCGACAAGAAGCTTCTGGCCGGGTGTGATATTGATCAAAATTCCATTAAGCGCGCTGAGGGGACCGGAATTTACGCACGTCTTGATATATGCGACGTATCCAAACGCTTGCCTTATGATGACGAGAAATTTGATCTTGTGTTTAACAACAGCGGCCTCGAACACATTCTGGATCTAGATGTAGCATTGGCCGAAGTTGCTCGCGTTATCTCGCGTAACGGCACATTTGCATTCAACGTACTCAATCATCGTTATTTTGAATGGTGGCCACTTACTGAGAAAACCGCTGAAAACTACAGAGTTTGGCAACCCTTCTTTCATGCTTTCAATCTCAGTGAATGGAGCAAAAGGTTAATGGATGCCGGGCTCAAAGTTACATCCGTTGAAGGATACTTCGACAAACAGGCTTCTCGCGAATTGGCGCTTTTGGATTACACTTTCAGCAGCGTATGTCTTGGGAGGAAAAGGAACTCATTGGTTTGGGCTTACACACACATTCCCTACGTCGTGAGGCGCTACTGGCGGAAACGCCTTTCTCAATTGACCTGGCGGTCAGAGCCTGATTCAGGCTCCGGATACTTCATTCGAGCAAGCCGCATAAATGCCTGATCTCACATGGGAAGAAGCCGTAGCATGGCTCAAATCGCAGCCCGGGCAGGAATCCCTGGTGCGCGCCTGCTATTTCGATGATCCGCTTGTCGATGCAGCTCGCCGGTTTGCTGCCGGCGAGGAATGGGAAGCCACAAGGGCGTTCCTGCCAAAGGGACGGGGACGCGCCCTGGATCTCGGGGCGGGAAGAGGAATCAGCAGCTACGCATTAGCCGTAAGTGGATGGCAGGTAACCGCGCTTGAACCCGACCCGAGTGCACTCGTGGGTGCGGGAGCCATTCGACAACTGGCGCAACAGGCAAATCTCGACATTCGGGTCATCAGCGATAAATCTGAAAAGTTGCCGTTCGCCGACAGTACGTTTGACCTGGTCTACGGGCGCCAGGTCCTGCACCACATCCCAAAATTGGGAGGCTTCTGCAAAGAGATTGCGCGGGTGCTTAAGGCCGGAGGACCATTCATCGCCACCCGCGAGCATGTGATCAGCAGGCCCGAAGACCTGAACGCCTTTCTGGAGAACCATCCCCTGCATAAATTTTACAAAGGGGAAAACGCTTACCTTCTCAAGCAGTACTCCTCGGCCATCACGCAATCCGGCCTGAAAATGCGGAAGATACTCGGACCTCATGACAGCCCCATAAATTATGCCCCCATGACTCGGGGAGAATGGCGGGCAAGTTGTGCAGCAAGGCCTCTTGCCAGGTTGATAGGGCACAGGGCGGCCTTTTTTTTTACCTGCGATGGGCATTTCTTCGAACGATGGTTTTTGAACCGGCTTACCGCTCTTCGTTCCAGGCTGGATCATTCTCCAGGGCGGCTCTACAGTTTTATTGCTCAAAAGCCTCGTCTGTAGATTTTCCCGGTGCATGCATTGGCGCAGGGATCATTGAGCGCAGCTTGGTATGGAGGATAATGGTTTTTAAAGTCAGTGCACGCGGGAAGGCGGTTGTAACCGGCGCCGGAGGCTTCCTTGGGCGGTACATAGTTGCTGAAATGGCTTCTCAGGGCTGGACCGTTTCCGCAATATGCCGCCGATCCGCCGCGCAAACCGGTCCGGAATTTCAAACGGTCGAATGGCATCAAATCGATCTGCCGTCTCCCAGACTCGATGACTTACTGGACCGGGTGAGACCCGAGGTATTGATCCATGCCGCGGGCCCCGCGTCGGTGCCGGCTTCCATAAGCGATCCTGAAGGCGACTTCCGCGGTTCGGCGGGAGTGTTCTTCCAGGTCCTGGAATCGGTGCGGCGCAATTCACCCGAATCACGCGTTTTGTTTTTGTCCAGCGCCGCCGTGTACGGCAATCCGCCTCGGCTGCCCGTCAGCGAAGATTCACCCTTGCGCCCGATTTCACCTTACGGCTTTCATAAGCTCATATGTGAGCGCCTTTGTGAAGAATTTTACGGCATTTACAATATACCGACGTGTTCCGTTCGAATTTTTTCCGCATATGGACCGGGCCTTGGGAAACAGGTCTTTTGGGATATATGCCAAAAAGCGCTGACCGGGAAAGCTATTTCACTCTTGGGCACAGGGCGGGAAACACGTGATTTCGTTCATGCCCGGGATGTGGCCGGGGCCGTTGAACTTGTTGCCAGACGCGGAAATTTTCAGGCCGATGTTTTCAATGTCGGCGTCGGCGAGGAAACAAGGATCGAAGATTTGGCGAGGATGCTCCTTTCCGGATTGGGCCGGGACATACCGATTACTTTTTCCGGGGAACACAGGTGCGGGGATCCGGTCCGGTGGCGTGCCGATATCCGCCGCCTGCTCGATTTTGGATTTGCCCCCCGGTATTCCATTGCGGATGGCGTTACCAGTTACTGCGACTGGATTTTGGACAATTTACAGGGAACCGGAAAGGCGCAAAATTGAAATTGGGTCTGTTGTCCGTCGGCGACAAATTCTGGATGGGAGGAGTGTACTACGTATCCAACCTCATCCGGGCGCTACGCTGCCTGCCGGCAGGTGAACAACCGGAGATTGCATTGATTTTTCCTCTCTTTCAGGGGCCGCTGTATGCAGATATCGGAAAACCCCTCAAGAAGCTCGCCTATATGGACTATCGAGGTCGTTTCTTACTGGTGCCCCATAGAACATATCGAATAATCGAACCAATACTTGGAACGATGCACAGCTTAAAGATTTTGCAGCCGTTGCTTTCCCTGAAATCTCGAATTCGGCGAGGGTGCAAGCCGGATGGAGCGGCCGCCGGTGCTTCTCAGGCAGCGAACGGTACTGATAACGGCATGGATCACTTTCTGAACGGGGTCGGTAAAGAGGAGGGCATTTCGCTCTGTTTCCCGTGCTTAAAGTCAATGGGACCGGGAGCCCCTGTCCCTTGGCTGCCATGGATTCCCGACTTTCAACATCGCGTTTATCCCGACTTTTTTTCTGAAGCGGAACGGGGGTCACGTGAGCGCAATTTTGAACGAATCGGCAACGATGCGGAAATTGTCATCGTCAGCAGCCGGAACGCCCTGGAGGACTTCAGGCGCTTTTTCCCCGGGAACGGCCGAAAAGCGCGTGTAATTCGTTTCAGGTCCGTACCGGCGCCGGATTGGTACACGGGGAACATTCCGGAAACGAGACGCCGTTTCAACCTGCCGGAACGATACCTCATGATTGCCAACCAATTCTATCTGCATAAGAACCATCGATGCGCCTTTGAAGCCGTCAAGATCATGGTCGACCGCGGCATGGACGTTCATCTGGTATGTACCGGCAGCACTCAAGATCACAGAAATCCGCAATTTTTTTCAACGCTCCGCGATTTGATAGAAGCTCTGCATCTGGAAAGCCGGATTCATATACTGGGACTTCTTCCCCGCCACACCCAGATTCAACTCATGCGCGGCGCCATGGCGATCGTACAGCCATCACTGTTCGAAGGGTGGAGCACCGTGGTGGAAGACAGTCGAGCACTTGGCAAGCGGATGTTCCTCTCGGATATTCCAGTCCATAAGGAACAGAACCCGCCGCAGGCGGTTTACTTCTCTCCTCACAGCCCCGAACAACTGGCCGAAGAGTTGTGCCGGGCATGGAACGGTCTCCCTTCGGGGCAGTGCCGTGAAATGGAGGAGGAAGCCCTGAAATCGTACAATCGTCTCATAACTGAATACGCCAGGGATTTTATGGCAGTTGCCGATGAGTTGCTCCACGTTCATGCAAAAATGTAAATCGCGGAACCGGCTTGGCTTTTTCTCAATAGATCTTCTATACTCACGATAATCGATCCCATAGCCGGCCACAATCCGAGGAATTGAATATGCCGCCGCATGGAAACACCTCCGGTTCCCGGCCCAGGATCACTCTTGTGACCCCTTCCTTCAACCAGGGACAATTCATAGAAGAGACCATCCGATCTGTCCTGGATCAAAATTATCCCGATCTTGAGTACATTATCATAGATGGCGGCAGTACCGATGAATCGGTGGAGATTATCGGGCGGTACGAGAACAGGTTGGCGTACTGGTGCAGCGAAAAAGACAACGGACAGGCAGACGCCATCAATAAGGGCTTTGCCCGCGCAACCGGAAGCCTTCTCGGCTGGATCAACAGTGATGATTTACTGTCGCCTCATTCGCTCGACCTGCTCGCCGAAGCTCACGCTCGTAATCCGGATTCTCTCATCGCGGGGGATGTGATTAATTTCGACTCAACAGGCGACTTGGGGGTGGTCCGTCAGAAGGGCTTGATTCTCGAAAATTATCTGACGGCCTGGAAACAGGTCTGGGAGCAGAGAATAGCTTACCATCAGCCTGGAGTATTTTTCCCGAAAAGTGCGTGGAACGATTCGGGGCCTCTCGACCCTTCCCTCAACTATTGCTTCGACTCCGATTTGATGTACAGGCTCCTGAGAAACCACCCTGTGTTCTATTTACACGAGGCTGTTGCCAGGTTCCGTTTACACCCAAACTCCAAGACCGTTTCCAGGGGACTGGAGTTTGAAACGGAGGGCGACAGGGTTATGCGAAGGTACTGGGCAGCGGACGGCGGCGAGGCGGACCTGAAGAGCTACTCGCGAGCCGCGGGAGCCGGCGCCGCTGCCTGGTTGAAACGAGGTTGTATTTTAAAATCTCTTGAGGTTTTTAAGCGAGGCGTGTACGCACATCCAATGCACGCATTTTTCGGCCTCCTTGCCGCCATAGTCGCCTGGCCGATACCCGGGGGTCTTGCCAGAATGAGGTGAGACTTGGGGAGGCCCGATCGGCTTTGCCTTCATTGACGGAAATCATCCTTGCATGCAACATGTTGGCGGGAGCAGCCGTGGGTGCCGGCCGTCTGTCCAGAGAACCGTTTATGCACCTTATGGAGAACATTAATATTCCATCAATATGATAGGTTCGGCATCAGGAACGTTTTTAAAGAGAAGAGGGATTTAGAATCATGAAGTTGCTTTTGGGATCTCGGTTCTTCTCCGCAAACGGGAATTTCGTTGGATGGCGGCGGTTGCCCTTTGCTTTCGTTTCCTTTCGCCAGGCTCTCCAGCGCAGACTATGGGGACAATATCCCCGCTTGCCCTGGATCCCGTTCTCAGCAATACATGCGATTGAAACCGTGCTGAAGCCCAATTGGATCGTCTGGGAAATAGGGTCCGGGTATTCCACCCTTTGGCTGGCCGACAGGGTTCGCTCCATCGTCAGTCTCGAATATTCCCGAGAATGGTTTGAACTGCTGAGCGCGACAATCGCTGCGGAGAAACTTGAAAATGTTGACCTGCGCCACGTCGAGTGTATGGAGAGATTCGAAGGACTGGTGGATGGGGCGCTCGACTTTTTATTTATTGACAGCGGACACCGGACACAGTGTCTTGAGAAAGGATTTTGCAAGGTAAAACCAGGTGGATACCTGTATTTGGATAATTGGGACAACAAACTCTTTTGGGAGGGTGCTACGGCGTATTTAGAGTCTGTCAAGGAACAGATCGCTGGAATCTCGACCTTTATTGATTATGTCCCGGCTTTGGTTTCGGTCAACGAAGGATTGTTGATCCAAAAGCGAATTGAACCGAAGAGTGCATAATGAAGCGGCTGCCATTCCGCGTAAAGTTGCCGATATTGATGTATCACCTGGAAGGACAGGATTGATAACTCCAGTGAAAGGATTTTTCCATCGATGAGTTCATCATGAAAAATGTTTTGATCATCACTCCTTATTTTCTACCATCCAACTACCCACAAGTGCATCGCACCCGACTTCTAATGAACCATATCGAGGATTTCGGATGGCGACCGATTGTGCTTGCCGTCGATCCGAAGTATACCGAAGGGAAGATGGATTGGGAACTGTTGAACCTGCTCCCGAAAGATTCAGAGATCGTTCGGACGACAGCTTTCCCCTACAAGGTGACAAAGAAGCTGGGATTTACAAATCTCGGCTTTCGCGCCCTGCCCCACCTGTATCTTGCGGCTCGGCGCATATGCCGGGACAGACGAATTGATGCGGTATTTTTCATACCGCCGCCATGGACCTGGGTTCTGGGCCCGGCACTCAAAAGGGAATTCGGGCTGCCGTACATTCTCGACTACCAGGACCCCTGGGTTACAGATTTCGGACGCTATTCCCATGTATACGAAAAAGCGTTCTGGGCACACAGGATCTCACGGGTGCTGGAACCCGGAATAATCCGTAATGCCTCGCATATTGTGGGAGTATCACAACTCACATACGAATTCGTGCGCTCCAGATACCCTGATCTGCCCAACGGAAAATATACCCAGGCGCCCTTTGGAGGAGAAAGCAAGGATTTCGAATATCTCGATTCGGTGGAAGACTCCAATCCATATCTATCCCGTAGCGACTCGGTTGTCAATTTTGTATATGTGGGTGCTTTAGGCCATGCAATGCGTCCTGTTTTGTACCCCCTGATGAAGGCCATCAGGAAGATCAAACGGGAGAATCCAAACCTTTACAGACGGATCCGATTTAATTTTATCGGATCAACCTATGCGGCTGAAGTAAAGCCCGAACACCTGATGGCCACAATTCTCGCGTCCGAAACCGACATTGGGGACATTGTAATTGAACATCCTGAACGCGTCAGTTATCTTAACGCATTAAGAGTCATGCGCACAGCTGATGTGAATGTGATTTTGAGCATCTCACCCGGTATTCATTATACTCCCTCCAAGGTTTATCCATGCGTTCTCGCAAAGCGCCCGATACTGGCGGTCCTCAATGAGGCGAGTGTCGCCGTGCGATTCATGCGGGAGGTCGGAGTCGGCCGCATAGTCGCTTTTTCGGATTCACATCCTCTCGAGGACTGTGTGGACGAAATTGCTGCCGAAATTACCGAGATGGCGCAAGGGAATGCTGATGAATACCAACCCTCCATCGATCGGGAACGGCTGGAAGAAGGCAGCGCCAGAAAAATGGCTCAGGTCCTGGCGCAAACGCTCGACATCGCGCGGGAAGACTTTAAGAATTGCTGATCATGGAACCGGGCGTGTACGTTCTTGCTGGCAAGTGTGAGGGCTGAGCGCATCCACTTGATTCTACAATTTCTTCGACGTTTAACGAATTTTATTTAGCGAATTCGCTTTACATGGAAGGGGTGAAATAGAAACCTAATCTGAGCGATTCCACAGGAAATGTCGCCGGGGCTGGAACGTCTTCACTGAATCACACCCCCTCCCCGCCTCTTCCTGCCAAGGGGAAACGGCTAAACGCCGATTCCCCTCCCCTGGCGGGAGTGTCCGGGCGAAGGGAGGGGGGAGGAAGTTGCTCAAATCAGGAGAAAATCTGTGCCCAATATGAATGCACTGCGGCTCAATATGCTTGGCCGGAAATGCACGCGGGTGCCCTTCCTGGAGAGAATTGTCGATCTTGGGTTCAGAACGGTTCCAATTGCAGAGAAATTGCTCGGGTGCGCAATTCGTGATCGGCTCAGCATATTACTTATGCACTTCCATTCTTCCGCTCTAAAAGCCGGCGGCATTGACGTGCTTAGCCGTCTTAAGTTCCTGAAAAAGCGCCGGACCGTTCTGCCCCTTCCGGACGCACTGAACACCTTGCAGAAACGAGGTCATCTTCCTTACGGAGCGGTATCACTGGTCATAGACGACGCGACCGGAAACTTCCATGAAGCAGGGTGGCCCTTCCTCAAGAGCCTCGAACTTCCGTTCACACTTGCCGTTATACCGGGACTGATCCCGGGCGATGGGCGCGAACACCTCATTGCGAAGTTGATGCGGATGGCGGGACACGAGTTTTTTCTGCCAAGGGCGGATATGCTTCGGCGCGGTTTTTCTTTTCTGGATCGGTGTAATATTGCGACGGCGGGTTGCGATAAAAGCTTTACCGGTTTTTTTGCCGCTATTTCAAATTTGCATGAATCAACGCTGATCGCCCTTATCGAACATCTGCGTATCCCCGATGATATTTTCATGGATTGGGATCAATTGAATGAGTTAAAGGAATCCGGGCTCGTGAATTTTGCCTCCCACAGCATGTCACACCCCGTAATGACATTTGCCGAGGGACCCTGGCTTGAATGGGAAGCAGGCCGTTCGGCCGATCTCATTCGAGAAAGGCTTGGTGTTGAAGTTGACACATTTGCATATCCTTACGGTCACAAGGATTGCATATCCCATAAGGTGGCGGAAACTGTGAAATCGCTGGGTTACCGTTATGTGCTTACGACCATCCCCGGTACAGTATCGAAGAATTCCGATTTTCTCTGTTTGCCCCGGTTAGATGCTGAGTCAAGATATACGTTCCCTTTGAAGGCGTCACCCGTACTGGCGTCGCTGTTGTACAAATGACTCTAAAAGTGGTGTGGGAAACACCTTTGAGTAAATAATGACGCTGAAATTACTTTTCCCTGGTGTACCGAAATGAGAGTGTCCGCGAAGAAAACCGCCCTCGCCGCCGCGAGCCTGATTTCCAGGAACAGGATCAGGCGGGGGAATTTTATCAAGAGCCGCCGGAGTATAGTAACAGGCGTTCTTGTCTTCGCCGCGATATGCCTCATTTATATGCCGGAGGGCGCATCACTGACAAATCTTCTGCTGGGAAGCGGGATCGTTTTGTTTGCGAGTGTCCCAATGCTTCAGTGGCTTCGGCAGCAGCAACGGGAAGATAATATTCCCTTCTTTCAGTTCTTTTTTTTCAGTCATGCAGTGAATTTCGGGTTTTCCGTATTCCAGGGAAGACTTGCGTTTCGCGGGATTTTCGGCATCCCCGATGAGATCGTGACCGAGACTTTGTTGATTGTTCTGGTCGGGATGGCAGCCCTGCTGGCCGGATGGAATTTGGGACGGATATTTCGTCTGAAGTTGCCGTTCGATTATCATCTCGATGAGCGCCGTTTCATTCGCCTCCTGCTGGTCTATCTGGGCTTTTATTCGTTTTTCCTGGTGTTTCAGCGGTTTAGTATCGGGGACATGCTCCGGGCCGCGTCCGGAAATCTCTTTGAGTACATGCTTGGCGCCACCGGTCTGGTATCGATATTCTATTTGTCGGGGTACCAGGCACAAAATAAGCTCAGCAAACGTCAGAACCAACTGTTCTGGGGCGCCGTCATTGTATCATTATTCTCCGGCTTATCCAGTGGATGGTTGTCAAAGTGTATAGCACCAATTTTTGCTTTGGTCCTGGGGCGATTATCCAAAGGAGGGCATTTTTCGCGCAGGATTGTCATTGTTGCCGCGGTGCTGGTTTTATTCCTCCAAGTCGGCAAGAATGCTTTTCGACAGATGACTTGGCATGGGGCAATGGGGGGAGTTGTCGCCGAAAGCATAACGGACATCCCCGTGCTGGTCTCATCATGGTTTTCGGCATCGGCCGCCTCTTTGCAAAGGATCGACGAGCAGGATCGAATGGGCAATGCAGTTCTTACCACGTTCAGGCGGTTCAATCACCTGGAATGGTTCTCCTGGGTTGTGAGCCAGACACCCGGTTCGCTTCCCTACCTGGAAGGATATTCGTACAATGATCTTTACCTGTTTCTGGTTCCACGATTTATCTGGCCGGACAAGCCGACAAATATGGACAAGGCGAATTTCATCGCGCTTCGATATGGATGGATTGACCCTTCGCAGGTTGGAAATCAAGCCGTAACCCCCGGCCTCATGGACGAGGCATTCATTAATTTCGGTGTGTCCGGGGTAATCATTGTCATGGCTGCTATTGGGGCTTTGTTCGGGGTCCTATCGACGGCCCTGAACAACTCAAAGGCCGGAAAAGGTTGGCAAATCGCCCTGGTGGCGCTCCTTTGTATGAAATGGCTGCCAATCGCAACGGCAGCCTCTTATTTTGGCGGGTTTGTGCAGCCAATCGTCATAGTTCTCATAATGTATCTGCCTGCAAGGCAAAAAAGAACTGCGGGCTGAAATCGGCGCGTTCTCGCAAACAACTTTGGTCAATCGAGGATTTGAACCATTTCCAAGATTTCCGTGGCGGTTCTCGCTACCCATCCCATTCAGTATCATGCTCCGATATTCAAGCAATTGGCTGCGCGCGAAGAGGTGTCGCTTCAGGCATTTTTTGCGTCCGATATGAGTATTCGCGGCTATAACCTTAAGTCGGGTGGGTTCGGGGTAAATATCCAGTGGGATGTCCCATTGCTGGAAGGATACGGAAGCAGGTTTTTAAAAGGGCGCTCCCGGCTGGAAAACCTGTCTTCGTTTTTCGAACACGATCGCCGGGAGATTGCAAAGGTCCTGCGGACGGAGAAATTCGATGCCCTTTTGCTGTTCTGCAATTATACGATGTTGCTCACTCTGAGAGCTGTTTTCGCTGCCCGAAAAGCCGGCGTCCCCGTGCTTATCAGGGGCGATAATAGTGATTCGGACGGGATCGCAAGACCGTGGTTGAAGGAGCGCTTCCGGCGTCTTTTTCTCAGGTGGTTCTATTCAAATATATCCGCTTTCCTGGCTGTTGGGAAATACATGCAGAGACACTTTGTCTCCATGGGTGTACCGGAACAACGGATATTCGCGTCCCCTCACTGCGTTGATGATGAACGATTCAGAAGACAACGCCTGAGATTAATGCCAAAACGCGGCCGGCTCCGGGACGAACTCGGCTTTGCCCCCGATGATTTTGTCTTTTTGTTTTGTGGCAGATTCATACCGAAAAAGAACTTCGTTGTCCTGGCTGAGGCAATGGAAAAACTGAGGGGGCGGGAGTCTATCTGTTTGATAGCAGTGGGCGACGGTGAAGAGAGACTCTTAATGCAGGAGCGGTTGGAAAAAACAGTGGGAAAGCGAACTGCGTTCGTGGGTTTCAAGAATCAGAGCGAACTGGCCAGGTATTATCTAGCCGCGGACGCATTGGTTATATGCTCTTCATTTGGTGAAACGTGGGGGCTGGTGGTCAACGAGGCCCAAATCTTCGGGCTGCCGGTCATTTCGAGCGACAGGGTGGGCTGTCGCGAAGATCTCGTAATAGAGGGCGAAACCGGTATGATCTTTCCTTCGGGAGACTCGGGTGCCCTTGCGGACTGCATGATACGGCTCGCAACCGATAGGGAGTTGGCCGCCCGAATGGGCAAAAACGCAATCGAAAAGAGCCGGAGTTATCGTGTCGAGGACGCAGTGGACGGCATTGTGAATGCGGTCCAATTCGCGGTCGGGAAGAAATAATACACGCTTATTGTCCGAATCGCTCCGAATTGGCGGACGAGAAATCTCAGTTTCAACAGCTTGAATTACTTAAATAATCCCAGTCACCAAAGGCTTAGTGGTCCATTTCATAAGTTCAATGACATAATCCTAGCGATGGGTGGCACGGACAACTCGTTGTCCGTGCGCGAAGCCCAAGAGGAGGCTCGGAGGGCAAGCCCTGGAATCGTGGTAACGGATTCGGCGGTCCTCTTGTCCTTACGGACCCGGATACAAGTATCCGGGCCACCCGTGATGAGATCTCCGTGATACATCATCGTATTTATGAAACAATGTGCTTAGGATCTATTTCAAATTGAACCTGCCGAAAACCTTGCACTTCATTGGAAGTCTACTCATGCTGTTTTTCGATCCACTTAGAACAGTCATAGTATACATGGAGGGCAATTTAGGCGTTCTACTGAGAAGGCTGTACTATCGGACCTGCCTTGGCGGTATGGGGAAGAAAGTAAAAATTGATCCGGGAGTCGTGTTTCTCAACCCCCAAAACATCTTCCTCGGTGACCATGTCTGGATAGATCGAGGGGTAAAGCTGATTGCCGGCCTCCCCTCGGGAGAGCGCCGCATGAAACGAATCATCAGCGGCGCCAATGAATCACCTGGAATGCTCAGGATCGGCAGCCACTGCCACATCGCACCCGACGTCATTATACAAGCCCACGGCGGCGTGAGGATTGGTTCCGAGCTGACCATCGGCGCGGGATCGAAGATATACAGTCTTTCACACCATTATCGTAACCCCGACGATGACACGGATGATACACCATACCGTTTCGTCGGATCGGTCGATCCGGATTTACAGTTCCTTATATCCGGATCGGTTGTAATAGAAGATGGTGCTGCAGTTGCAATGAATTCGATTATTTTACCTGGTAGCGTGCTGTCAGCTGCAGCATGGATTACTGCCGGTTCCGTTTTGCGGGGATCGGTACCGCCCGGCGCAATTGCTTCGGGTAACCCGGCCAAAGTCGTTAAGTTTAGACCCGGCTTTGAAAGGTAGTTCCCAAACAGGAATTCTCTTTGAAAATACTGTATTTGGCAACAGGCGTATTCGATAAAGGCGGCATTTCAAGATACAGCCGCTATCAGATAGAGGCGCTGAGAAACGCTCCAGGTGTCGGACAGGTATATGTAATGTCTCTTCTCCCATCCCAGGGAGATATATTCGAAGAGCACTTCAGGGTTGAAAAAGAATACACCGGCATATCGCTTCCGTCCAAATCGAGGTTTGCTCTGGACGCTGTCCGTGCCGCGGTGAGGCTGGATACGAGGATTATATGGGCCAATCACGTTGCACTATGCCCATTAGCTAATTTCGCCGCGTTCGCAAGCCGCGCAAAGACGATCGTGAACATTTATGGACGCGAAATCTGGAGCGGTCTCAACAGGCTGGAATCTTTTTCTCTCGGCCGATGCAATGCGATTGTGGCGGACTGTTACTTCACTGCCGAATGGGCCGGGAAAAATCTTGGGATAAGGCCTGAGAGAACAAGGGTCATCTGGGATTGCGTCGATACCGCGAAATTCCAGCCCGGACCGGCGGATCCGGATATTGCTCGAAAGTATGGAATACCGATTGATTCGGGGCGAGTGCGTCTTATGACAATCGGGCGTCTTGAATCAGAGCAGATGCACAAAGGTTATCATCGCATTATCAAGATGGTCTGCGATACCAAAGATCTTATGCGAATTGAATACATTGTTGGTGGAACCGGACCGGCCCTGCCCCAACTTCGGAGACTTGCCTCAGAACTGGGAGTTGAGGACCGGGTGTATTTTACCGGGTCAATAGCCGAGCCGGACCTGCCGTCAGTATATCGCATGGCCGATATCTTTGTCCTGATCAGCGACCGGGGCCCCGGCAGGGGGGAAGGCATCCCTCTCACGCCGTTGGAGGCTGCGGCGTGCGGCAAGCCCATTATGGTGGGGAACCAGGATGGTTCGTGTGAGGCCGTCGAGAACGGTGTCAATGGATTCATTTTGGATCCTCACGACCACCAGGGAATCATAGAGCGCGTTCAGCTCCTGGTTGACGATCCGGACAAGAGGAGCCGAATGGGAATCGCCGCAAGGCGGAGAATTGAGAAAAATCATAGTTTTGAAGGGTTCACGGAGGCTACCGGGAGAGTGCTCCGGGATATCCAAATTGCGGATGGAGACTGAATGGCAAATTGCAGGAAGACATTGGAATTTCAGTTGGCAGCTCCCGACATCACCTCGCTTGAAGTGGAGTACGTGACCGAGGCTGTGAAGTCGGGGTGGGTTTCTTCCATTGGAGAATTCATCGGGCGTTTCGAACGCGGTATCGCCAGGCTGTGCGGGGCCGAACATGCTGTCGCGGTCAGCAACGGAACAGTCGCTTTGCATCTTGCCCTTGTGAGTCTCGGCATCGGACCGGGGGACGAGGTGATAGTGCCGGCGTTGACGTTCGTCGCCACCGCGGCTGCCATAGTACATGCGGGGGCCACACCGGTCTTTGTTGATAGCGAGTCTGAGACTTTCAATATGGATCCGGAGGCAGTCGCAGCCGCATTTTCAGAGCGCACCAAAGCCGTTATTGCGGTCCATCTTTACGGTCACCCCGCTGATATGGATCGGATCACCGGCTTGGCCGGCGAAAGGAATTGCCTGGTCTTGGAAGATGCAGCGGAAGCTCACGGAGCGCTTTACCGCACTCAAAAAGCCGGATCAATCGGCAAAGCCGGTACATTTTCGTTCTACGGCAACAAACTGCTGACCACGGGTGAAGGGGGAGCCATTGTTACTAATGACGAAGATCTTGCCGGCAAGTTGCGTTTTTTGAAAGATCATGCAATGGATCCGTTGAGGCGTTACTGGCATCCGGAGATCGGGTTTAATTATCGGATGACGAATATTCAGGCTGCGCTGGGTTGCGCCCAGGTCGAACGGTTCGATCAGATGGTAAGTAAGAGGCAAGCTCTTGTTGACGCCTACCGCGATGTACTCTCAGATTTGCCCGTGACGGTGAATCCCGCGATGGATTGGGCAAAACCCGCCCCCTGGTTGACGACGGTCCTGTTACCGCAAGGCAGCAACGCCGCGGGATTAGCCGAAGAGTTGCGTGGTGTCGGCGTTGACACACGTCCGTTTTTCGCTCCAATCGAGACCATGCCGCCATACAAGCATTTTCGGAGCCACAGCGCGTCTGGTTCGCCAGGTTGTCCGGTTGCTTCCGAACTTTATCGACGAGGCATTCTCCTTCCAACAATTCCCTCTGTTGATCTGGAACTGTTGCTGCGTCGTGTTCATAAAACCATGAAGAATTACCTGAACGGCTAAAAAGAAGTGCTCCCTTGTGCTCCTTCTAGAGCAGAAGATATTGAAGATAGCCTTCTATTGGGTCAGGTTGGCAGGTTGACATGAAGATTGTTCACGTCGTTCCAGCCGTTACGGAAGAATCCAGCGGGCCGTCTTATTCAATCGTGCATCTGTGCGAATCCCTCATCGCGCAAGGCCAGGAGGTGACGCTCGCAGCGCTGGATTGGGCGCCGATGGTTTCACCGCCTCCTTTCCTGAAAAACTTTCCACTGGGGATCGGGCCGACTCGACTCGGGCGGTCGCCGGCGATGCGCCGCTGGCTGATGTCACTGGCCCGATCGAAGAAAGTCGACATCCTGCATAACCACGGAATATGGCAAATGAATGCAGTTTACCCGGGATGGGCTGCGCGAAATGGAAATATTAATATGGTGATCTCTCCACGAGGCGCGCTGTCCGAATGGGCCATGCGGCATGGCTCCAGGATAAAGAAAATCTTCTGGCCTATGCTCCAGAAACCGTCATTTGATTCCGCAACCTGCTTCCATGCCACGGCAGAATCGGAATACGAGGACATCCGTCGCATGGGCTTTCATCAGCCGGTCACTGTGATTCCCAATGGCATCGATATCCCTCCACCAAAACAGCCATTACATACGGAGGTGCGTACTCTGCTTTTTCTTGGCAGAGTTCATCGCCAAAAAGGTTTGGATATCCTGTTGCCCGCATGGCGGGCGGTGCAGGATCGTTTTCCCGACTGGCGCTTGTTGGTTGCTGGAAGCGACGTCGGTTACTACGGGCGGAGCGGTTATCTGGACGACATGCGCAGGCTGGCGCTGGAGCTTGGCCTTAACCGTATTGATTTTGCAGGTGAGTTACGCGGTCTTGCAAAGTTACAGGCGTATCAACGAGCTGACTTGTTTGTTCTGCCAACTTATTCAGAGAGCTTTGGCATGACCGTGGCGGAAGCACTGGCGGCCGGCACGCCGGCCATTGTTACGAAGGGCGCGCCGTGGAGTGGATTGGAGAAAATTCGCGCGGGTTGGTGGATTGAAATCGGGATCGACCCGCTGGTGGCTTGCTTGGAAGACGCACTCGATAGATCCCGGGATGAACTTGTGGAAATGGGAATGCTCGGACGGGATTGGATGAGAGCGGAATTTTCCTGGGCGGATGTGGCAAGAAAGATGGCCGATACCTACAGGTGGCTTTCCGGGGGTGCAGCGCCTGCGCCCGCTTGGGTGCGTACGGATTGATTATGAAACTGAACAACATGAGTTGGCGGACGAACCGCCTGATACTGACAATGCGCAATATCGGGAGGACGCTCGGCCTGAACAGGTGGATTGCGTCATGGTTGTCTGGAGGGGAATACGAAACAAGGTTTTATGAGCTTTTGTCGACCTGCATACAGCCACGAGACTGTGTTTGGGATATCGGTGCCAATGTCGGCCTTTATACTGGATTATTTGCTGAACGTGTTGGTCCACAGGGTCGGGTTTTTGCCATTGAGCCAAGTCCGCTGAATTACCATCGACTGGCTGAGCGGTGTTCCTCTCTGGGTAACGTAAGATTACTTCAGTGCGGGCTTGGCAGGGCGAACGGCAAGATGTATTTCCAGCAAGGTGCGGACGAATTGGGCGCCACCAGCCGTGTAATCGAGAGCGGATCTGACGGGGAAGTAGTCGAAATTCGTTCCGGTGACAGCCTGCTGGAGGACGGAAGCGCTAATTCCCCAGATGTAATAAAGTGCGATGTCGAGGGCTTCGAGTGGGAGGTTCTTGAGGGAATGTCGGGATTGTTGGGGCAACCATGCCTGCGAGCCATAGGCATCGAGGTTCATTTCGGAATACTCAACGAACGTGGGATGCGGGATGTGCCGAAATGGATCGAAAGGTTATTGAATGATTCCGGATTCGCTGTTAACTGGCCCGATAGCAGCCATATTTTTGCAGTCAGAGAGCAGTAATGGAGTACGTAGAGGTTGATAAGACGAATCTTCGTGTGTCGCGATTAGCCTTTGGTACGGCTTCGCTTCACCACCTTCCCCGACGGAATCAGCGCGTTCGATTGCTGGAAACGGCCCTTGCCTCAGGTATTACGCACTTTGACACATCTCCTTATTACGGATTTGGCTTAGCCGAATCCGATTTGGGGGTGCTCATTCGCAGCCGGCGAGATGCGGTGACTATTACCACAAAAGTCGGCCTCTACGCTCCCGGAGGGGCGGCGAGTGGGAGCTTTGGCGTATGGCTGCGCAAGGCAGCAGGGAAGATCCATAGGCCCTTCTCGATTCCACGGGTTGACTGGAGTATCCAGGCGGCTGAAGAAAGCCTGAATGCCAGCTTGAAACGGCTCGGGACGGAATATGTTGACATATTGTTTTTGCATGAGCCGGATCCCGACCTGGTTCGTTCAGAAGAAATCCTGTCCTGGCTTGAGCGAGAGCGTTCGAAAGGGAGAATTCGCTACTGGGGTTTAGCCGGCACAGCGGCTTTGCTTGAAACATGGGTTCGCGCCGATCACCCGCTGGCAATGGTCGTTCAAACCAAGGATAGTCTGCACCAAAAAGAAGCTGACCTGGTTTTGAATCAGGGGAGGCGCCTGCAATTTACATATGGATATCTCTCTTCATCGAAGGGCGCCGGGTTGGCAGAACCAGCCGAAATGCTGCTGCGAAAGGCATTGCGAAGAAATCAGGATGGAGTCATCCTTTTTTCAACTCGGCGAGCCGATCGCATTACCAGGTTGGCGGGGATCGTGCAGTGAATCGTCCGGTTTTCTTTGATTTGATGGCATCGGGTTACCCAACCGGTAATGAGCAGTGCGACGTTTGCGTGATTGGAGCGGGCGCCGTCGGTATCTACCTGGCCGTGCAGTTGGCCGAAAAGGGGGTAGATGTAATTTTGGTCGAGGCGGGGAACTCGATTTGCAGTGATGCCTCGAGTACCGGGTTCGAGGCGCATTTCCCTAACGAGCCTTACCCGGGCGCGACAATAGGACGCTTTTTCGGATTGGGTGGTTCCACCTCGCGATGGGGGGGGCTGCTCATGCCCCATACAAAGCACGACCTGCGGAAGTCCACCGAAACGGAATTCAATGCATGGAGGCATATTGTCCAGACTGTTTCAGAGAAGAGCGAAGTAGTACTCGGAAATCTGGGATACCGGCACGGTGGAAGATTCACCCTCTTTGCCCAAACGCAACTTCGTGAGGTTTGTAGGCTCTTGAGTTCATCGGGTCTGGATGTAGCGGCAAGTCTGTTCTTGCCGTTCCGTCTCAAGAATATGGCTTGCCTGCTCAACAGGAAAGGTAACGGCTACTCACGGCTCAGGGTATTTGTTAATGCGGTTGCAAAATCCTGGACTATCGGATCGGACAGTAAATCCGGTGAGGCACGGCTCCAAGGCATGACTGCGGTTGCACGGAATGAGAACTTCATTCATATTAGCGCCAAGTATTTCATCATTGCAGCGGGTGCAATAGAGTCGGCACGCATTCTGCTCGAGCTGAACAATGGAGCATCACACCCGGTGGTCCGATCTACGGCGGCCGTGGGATGCTATCTGGCGGACCATCTTTCTTCATCTATTGGAGATGTGGCTGCGCCGAGCCTCAGCGACACCACCCGGTTATTTGCGCCTCGTTTTTCACATGGTTGGATGCGCAGTTTTCGGTTCATGGAATCGGATCCGCCATCTGCCGCCCCACGAGCTTTTGCCCACTTCATTTTCGATAACGAAAATCCCGGTTTCATTTTGGCCAAAGAGGTGCTGAGCGATTTGCAGGGGCGCCGTTGGCCGAAGGTATCGTGTTCAAAAGTGCTGTCCGGCATGGGTGGTTTGTTGGCGCTTGCTCATGCCAGGTACTGCAAATCCGTCTTGTATATTCCACCGGGCACAAGCGTTCACCTGCAACTGGATATAGAGCAGAAGCCGGTCCGTTCGAACCGGGTCTCACTTAGCTCGGAGAAGGACAGGTACGGGCGCCAAATCCCTGACATTGAGTGGGGAGTCAGCGATGTCGATATGGACAACATCCGGTTGACGGCTGAACGGATACTGAAAAAATGGATTGGGCCAAAAGAAGGTTTGCCCGCATTGATTCCGAGAAACAGCACCTGCGATTCAACCAAACCTCATGATGCTTATCATCCCGTGGGGACTTGCCGCATGGGCAAAGATTCAGAAGCGGTAGTTGATGAGAACCTCAAGGTTTGGGGTGTGGGAAATCTATGGGTCGTCAGTACCGGTGTCCTGCCCAGTGCGGGGACGGCGAATCCCACCTTTACGACCCTGTGTCTGGCTGAAATGCTGACGGAACATCTTACCGGCTCCAATAAACTCAAATTGTCTTAACCGAACCAAGTCCAACTTATGACAGAGTTTGGCCGCATGGCTCCGCCGGCACCGCGGCGGCAACGATCTCGTGCAACTTACGGCACAACATTGAGGCGGTGCCTCGGAATCTTACAGCCAGAGCCAAAAGAGGTCTCTTAGGGGAAACTGTCTTAGAGTCGGGATGACACGGTGGACATCGCTCTCCGCAGTCCACCGTATTGGTGTCCCGCCAAACTGACCAAACCAAAGGAACAAAAAAGCGGAATCGACTTGATGGATAGGACAGCGCAAATGAAAGTTCCTGTTTCCATCCTGGTGCCGACGAAAAATGAAGTCTGCAATCTGCCAAGGTGCCTGAGTGCGGTCAAGGATTGGGCTGACGAGATCGTGGTCGTGGACTCTCAAAGCACCGATGGCACCGTGGAATGCGCAAGATCTGCGGGAGCATCCGTTCTGACCTTTGCCTATGACGGTGGTTGGCCTAAGAAGAGGCAATGGGCTCTTGACACATACTCGTTCCGCAACAAATGGATATTATTGCTCGATGCGGACGAAATCTTGCCTGAAGCACTGAAGAATGAAATCGAACAGGCAATTGGAGCGCCGGATTACGATGGCTATCGGTTGCGCTTTGAGATCGTGTTTTTCGGCCGTCAGCTTAAGCATGGAGCAACCGGCTTGCACAAATTAAGCCTGTTTCGAAGGGGAAAGGGGCGATTTGAGAAGAGGCTCGAAAACCAATCCACCTCGATGTGCGATATGGAAGTGCATGAACACGTGATTGTACAAGGTCGTGTCGGAACACTGCGCAACGCCGTACGCCATGAGAACCTCCATAGCCTCGACCGATACATAGAAAAACACAATGCATATTCCAACTGGGCGGCAAAAGTCTTTCTGGACGGCGACGACTCAGGAGTAAAGCCCGATCTTTTCGGGACCCAGGCGGCGCGCCGTCGGTGGCTGGTCAGGACATTCATGAGTTGGCCGTTTTCACCACTTGCTCATTTTCTTTTTCTCTATGTGATGAGGCTGGGGTTTCTCGATGGTAAACCGGGATTTCTATATTGCGTCTTCCAGGCAATTCAGATGTTTCACGTTAAAGCCAAAATATACGAGCAGACAATCGACAATGCGACTGTATAAGGTTGTTTTCCGCATAAGACTCGAACAGACTGATACGTTGGGTGAGATGCTTTGTCTGACTGGTTTCGCTCATCGCAATGACTGCTTACCCCGGGAACAGATGTAATGTGTGGTATTGCTGGATTTGCGGGTGGGTTTTGGCCCGCATTAGCTCAGAAGATGAACGCGGCCCAAAAACATCGCGGGCCGGACGGTGATGGAGTCTTCGAAGACCCGGAAGCAGGAATAGGGCTTGCGCACGTAAGGTTAGCCATACTCGACTTATCTCATGCGGCCTCCCAGCCGATGCATTCCGCGGATGGGAGATTTGTGTTGGTTTTTAATGGGGAAATCTACAATTTTCGCGAACTGCGCTCCAAATTGGAGTCAGGATGGGTTTTCCGATCCTCGGGCGATACCGAGGTGCTCCTCGCCGGCCTGGCGCTGCAGGGGCCCTCATTCATCAGTCAACTGAACGGCATTTTCGCGTTCGCATTATGGGATCGCAAGCATCGAAAATTGATGTTGGCTCGGGATCCGCTGGGCGTAAAACCGCTATACTGGACCGAACCAAAAAGAGGATCCCTGGTGTTCTCAAGCGAGATTAAGAGTATCCTCCTGCATCCGGATCTGACCCCGGCGCCGGATTTCTACGCTATCCAGGAGCATCTCGCGCGCGGTCACGCCAGCGGAACGCGAACCGCTTTCAAGGGAATAGAGCGGTTGCCGCAGGGAGCGATCCTTTCCTGGTGCGCGAGAGACCGGAAAGCTCAGGTGGTTTTATGCGAACCTCCCGATCTTGGCGCCAACACCGAAACCTATGAAGCTTCCGTAGAAGATCTTCGTACGGCAGTCGCGGAGGGGGTGCGGCGGCAGATGGTTTCCGATGTGCCGG
Organism: uncultured Syntrophobacter sp.; assembly: GCA_963666995.1. Taxonomy (GTDB): domain Bacteria; phylum Desulfobacterota; class Syntrophobacteria; order Syntrophobacterales; family Syntrophobacteraceae; genus Syntrophobacter. The sequence goes on from OY762941.1 coordinate 738,868, forward strand.
TTGGGACATTCCTGAGCGGAGGTCTGGACAGTTCCACAATTACCCTATTGGCGTCCAAACATGCCGAGCAACCAATCCAATGCTTCACCATCTCTTATCCATCTTCCGAAAACAGGATCGATCAATATGTGGATGACCTGCCATACGCCCGTGAAGTGGCGGATGTTTCGGGTCTTCCATTAACCAATATCGAGATCAAGCCGGATGTTGCCGGCCTGCTGCCTCAATTGATAGCTCACATGGACGAGCCGCTGGTCGACCCGGCGATTATCACTTGTTATTTGATCTGCAAGCTGGCACGTGAGCGTGGAGTTCCGGTTCTGCTCTCCGGCCAGGGCGCCGACGAACTGTTCGCCGGCTATCCTCGTTATCCGGCGGTTGAAATGACACGGGTTTTTGAAAGGCTGCCAATGGGATTGCGCCGGGTTATCGCCCGATTGGCTTATTCTATGCCGGCGGGGTTGGAGGGGCGATCAGGCGCAGGTATCCGGCGGGCACGACGGGTGTTGCTGGATGTGGATAAGAGCGCCGATGCCCGATTCATGGCTTACGCTTCGGCACAGTGCGATTCAGCTATAACAGGTATATTCAGTCCGGAGGTCCGGGCTGAAATCGGCGGACGTCACTCAGCGGAATACAGTTTTCAACTTATGGAAAGCTCCGGAGTTCTCGGCGGCAATAGGTATATCAACCGGGATCTGGCGGATTACCTCCCCAATCATAATCTTTTGTATACAGATAAAATGAGTATGGCAGTGGGCGTGGAAGTTCGGGTGCCGCTGCTTGATCCGGCCATTGTCAACCTCGCGCGCAATTGCCCCTTTGAATATAAATGCCGCGGCAAAATAACCAAACGCATATTCCGGGATGCAGTTCGAACCCTGGTACCCGAATCCATTCTCACACGGCCCAAAGCCGGTTTCGGGGCTCCTTACCGCAAGTGGCTTCGCTATGACCTGAAGGAGATGTGGTTTGACATTGTAGATGCCTCCTCCATTCGTCGGCGCGGTTGGTTCGATCCGGCCGCCCTTGATTCAATCCGTGCCTGCAGCGACTCAGGCCGAGAAGACCTGTATATGCTGCAATGGGCTGTTTTGACCGTAGAATTGTGGGCAAGAGCATTCAATTTAAGCTAGCACGTCACATGTTCGGCCGGTTTGTATTTCTGAGGCCTTTGCTCGGATGAAACAAGTTTTGCGGTAGCTTTCGAAGGGAAGAATAGAGGTTGCCGAGGTTTCTCGCCCCATTGTCCACCCGGGGCATTGTCTCATTCGGACCGATTCATAAGGGGTTGTTTTCGAGCAGAACGATCATTCAACTGGAAGGGACTTTTTGCTTCAGATCATTCAAAACATCCGCAACGGCCGCTTGAGCGTCGACGAAGTGCCGTGTCCGATTGTCCGTCCGGGCCATGTGCTCATCGCCAATGCCTGCTCCCTGGTTTCCGCCGGCACCGAGAAGATGACCATGGATCTGGCTAAAAAGTCGCTCCTGGGCAAAGCTCGGGAACGGCCCGACCATGTCCGGCGCGTGCTCCGGAAATTCCGCAACGAGGGGATCTTGCGGACTATTTCCCAGGTCAGGGAGAAGCTCGACGAACCCATGACCATGGGCTATTCGTCCGCCGGGGTCGTGTTGGCGTGCGGCACGGGCGTTCAGGACTTCAAGCCGGGCGACCGGGCGGCGAGCAACGGGCCTCACGCCGGGGTGGTGTGCGTACCCAAAAATCTCTGCGTAGCCGTGCCCGACAGCGTTGTCTTCGACCAGGCGGCCTTCACGGTGCTGGGAGCCATCGCCCTCCAGGGGGTCCGGCTGGCCCGGCTCGGCCTGGGCGATACGGCTTTCGTCATCGGCCTCGGCCTGGTGGGACAGATCACCGTCGCACTGCTCAAAGCCCAAGGCTGCCGAGTCTTCGGCACAGACCCGGACTCCTCGAAATGCGCCTTGGCCGCAGCCATGGGGGCAGATCTCGCCCAGCCGCAACTGGGAGCCGGCCAGGTCATGCAGCTCACGGGTGATTTGGGCGCCGACGCTGTCCTCATCGCGGCTTCGACCAAGTCCGACGGCCCGGTGGAACTGGCCGGCGAGGCCGTACGCCAGAAGGGCCGCGTGGTGGCCGTCGGGGCCGTGGGCCTGAACCTGCCCCGCCGGCCGTATTATTTCAAGGAAGCGGAATTCATGGTCTCCTGTTCCTATGGCCCGGGTCGCTATGACCCGGAATACGAGGAACGCGGGCACGACTATCCCGCCGCTCACGTGCGCTGGACCGAGCAGCGCAACATGCGGGCCGTCCTCGACCTCATGGCCTCGGGACGCCTGGATGTGAAACCGCTCATTTCCCACCGGTTCAAGATCGAGGAAGCAACAAAAGCTTATGCGATGATCGAGACCGGGAAGGTACCCTATCTGGGAATAATCCTCGAGTACCCTGAAGATTCCGTCCCCTTGAAACGGCTGCAGATCCTGTCCACCTCCCGCATGCCGCAACGGGAATCCATAGGGATAGGATGCATCGGGGCAGGCAATTTCGCAAGGATGGTCCTTCTCCCCGCGATCTCGAAGGACAAACGGCTGCAGCCCCGCATCATCTGTTCGGCCGGCGGGGTTTCCGCGACTCACTCCGGACAAAAGCTGGGATTCGAATCGGCTACGGCGGATGAAGACGACGTCTTCAACGACCGGCAGGTCTCGGCCGTGTTCATCATCACGCGCCACGACCAGCATGCGGCGCAGGTGGTCAAGTCCATTGGTTCCGGAAAACATGTTTTCGTCGAGAAGCCGCTGGCACTGACGGTCGACGAGTTGATCTCCATCGAAGCGGCATTATCCGAAGCCGGTTCGGGCGGCACACTCCCGGTGCTCATGGTGGGCTTCAACAGGCGCTTTTCTCCCGCAGCCCGGCAGGTGAAGGATTTTTTCGCCGCGTTGACCGAGCCGCTCACGGTTGCAGTCCGCTTCAACGCGGGGAAAATTCCCTCTGAACATTGGACGCAGGATGAGTGCTCAGGCGGCGGGCGGATCATCGGAGAGGCCTGCCACGCCATCGACTTGGCCACTTATCTGGCGGGGGCGCCGCCGGTACGGGTTTTCGCCGAGTCCATCGGCGGTCCTGCCGCGCCGCAAATCACCGACGACCAGTGCTTCATAACCCTGAGACACGGCAATGGCGCGATCTCAACCGTGGCCTATCTGTCCGGCGGCGACACGGCATTCCCCAAGGAACGGGTGGAAGTGATCGGCGGGGGGCGAATCGCGGTCATCGAGGATTTCCGTGAGGTGGTGACGTGCGCCGGGGGAAAAATCAAAAAAGTGCGGTTGGGCGGACAGGATAAGGGCCACCGAGCTGAAATCGAGGCCTTCGGCGACGCTGTCGCCGGCGGCGGGCCATGGCCCATCCCGTGGGAAGAACTGCGCGCCGTTTCTCTTGCTTCCCTGCTCGCTGTGAGGAGCATACGGGAAGGGGTGCCGTTCGAGGTGGTCCGATGAAAATTTTGCACATTGTTGGCGCCCGGCCGAACTTCATGAAGGTTGGTCCGGTCATGAGGGCATTGGCCGATCTCGACGGCATCACGCAAGTCCTGGTGCATACCGGCCAGCATTACGACCTCGGCATGTCCGGAGTATTCTTTCAGCAGCTCGGCTTGCCGGCGCCCGACGTCAACCTGGAAGTGGGCTCAGGCTCTCATGCGGTGCAGACCGCCCAGATCATGATGCGCTTCGAAGAAGCGGCGAAAGCTCAAATGCCCGATCTCGTCATGGTCTATGGGGATGTCAATTCCACCGTGGCCTGTGCCCTGGTGTGCGCGAAAGCGGGCATCCCCGTGGCGCACGTCGAGGCGGGTTTGAGATCGTTTGATCGAAGCATGCCCGAAGAGATCAACCGGCTGCTCACCGATCAGATATCGGACCTTCTCTTCACTCCTTCAGGAGACGGGAATGAAAACCTGGCACGGGAGGGCATACCGAGCCATAAGATCCATCTTGTCGGCAACGTGATGATCGACACCCTTGTGAGGCTGCTCCCTCATGCCGATGAAAGATGGCCGGCTCTTAGGGCGGCCTTCGGTCTCGATGGGAGCTTCGGACTGGTCACTCTGCACCGGCCTTCAAACGTGGATGATCCTTCCAGGCTGGAATCCGCCGTGCGGACCCTGGCGGACATCGGTACCAGGCTGCCCCTCCTGTTTCCGGTTCACCCTCGAACTCGAAACCAGCTTGCCAATCTGAAAGTGCAAACAGCCGAGCAAAATCTGAAGCTGCTGGAGCCGGTTGGATATCTGGATTTCCTCGCGCTTCAAGAACATGCCCGGCTGGTCATCACCGATTCCGGGGGAATCCAGGAGGAGACCACCTACCTGGGTGTCCCCTGCCTGACTTTGCGCGAAAATACGGAAAGACCCGTTACGGTCACAATGGGTACGAACACTCTCGTGGGACAGGATTTCGATCGGCTGCGGGTTGAGACCGCCCTCGTGCTGGATGGAGATTCGAAACGCGGGCAGATCCCGCCGCTCTGGGACGGCAAGGCCGGCGAAAGGATCGCGGAGATAATCCTTGATTGGAAGCATCAATGAACCTTGGCCGTACCCTCCATACCGTCCGCTACCTCAAACCCCGCCAGATTTCCAACCGCCTTATCCGCCGTTTCAAAAGGCTAAAATACCTTCCAGAGCTTACCGGTTCATTTCGGTTGCTTACACGCTCGCCCGAACCTTCGGCCGAACCTCGAGACGGGGGATTTGACGGGCGAAGTTTTGCCTTTCTCAACCGCAGGATTCCAATTGCCGGGTTGGATCGCTGGCTTCAACCTGAAGCGGACCGGCTGTGGATTTATAATCTGCACTACTTTCAATTTCTGGGGGGAATTCCGGCAAAGAACGGCCATTGGCTGATTCGCGACTGGATCCAAATGAATGACGACCCAAGAGGCCCGGGATGGGAGCCCTACCCGCTTTCTCTCCGCATCCGGGAGTGGATCGAATGGCTGTTGGCAATTAAAGAACTGGATGCCTCAGGCACCGGCGATATCGTCAGCAACCTTGCCCGGCAGACCGCCGCGCTCGATGCCCAAGTCGAATACCATCTCATGGGGAACCACCTGCTCGAGAACGCCGTCACCCTCTGCTGGGCGGGCTTGAGCCTCGAGGGGCCATGGTCTTCACGATGGATTGAGCGCGGCCTGTCTATACTGCGAACGGAACTGGCAACGCAGGTATTACCCGACGGCACCCATGATGAACGAAGTCCGATGTATCAGGCGATACTTGCCGAGGCGCTCCTCCGGCTGGCTGGCGTGGCGAGCAAGGTGAGGAAGCGGGAATCAGAGGCCATACGGGGTATCGCTCATGCAGCAGGCATGACCATGCTTGGTTCCCTGTCCAGGCTGGTACACCCCGACGGCCAATATGCCCTGCTCAATGACTGCGCTTTCGGGATCGCACCCACATATGCGTCCTTGGTCAAACGCTTCGGTTCACCGGATACTTTGCGCCCGGACACGTCAGGTTCGTGGGGACTGGGGGCTGCGGGCTACTTTGGCCGGCACGATAATGACGGCACCTATCTGGTATTCGATTCGGGCCCCATCGGACCCGACCACCAACCCGGCCACGGCCATGCGGATACTCTATCCTTTGAACTGAGCCATCAGGGGCGGCGGGTGATTACGGATACAGGTGTTTTTGCCTATAATCCGGGCTCCGTTCGGGCGTACGATCGCAGTACCGCCGCTCATAACACGATCCAGATCGATGGACTGAATCAGTCGGAACTGTGGGAATCTTTTCGCTGTGCCCGCAGGGTGTCCGTAAACTCGGGTGGGCAAAGTACTTCGGCTGCAGGAACAGAATTATATGGTTCCTATACCGGGCCGGGCAAAGCGGGACGAAGAGTCTTCCACGATCGGAGCATCCGGGTGGAAGATTCCCTGATCCATTTGCGGGATAAACTGCACGTGCCCGGCACTCACCAGGCCGTGCTGCGCTTGCACCTCGCTCCGAACTTGTCCTGCCGTCCGAGAACAGACGGGTGGGAAATCCTTGACCGGTTGCATCCTGTAGGGTATGTTCACAGCAGGCATTTTTCATTTAACGAAACGGTGACGCCCTACCATCCCGAGTTCGGGATCGAAATCGAACGTCGCAGCCTGGTTGCTGCATTTTCTTTTCATAATCAAACTGAACTCGATTGGTCCTTGCGGCTTTTGTGATCAGTCTTTCAACCACGTTCAACATTGTTTCAATTATGAGAATCCTTTTCCTCTCTCATTACTTCCCCCCGGAAGTCAACGCGCCGGCCATCAGGACTTTTGAGCATTGTCGCGAGTGGGCCCGGGCGGGGCACGAAGTTCACGTGATCACTTGTGTGCCGAGCCATCCCAAAGGCGTTCCGTTCAAGGGATACAGGAGGTTATGGTACCAAAAGTCTGTGATGGAGGGGATTCACATTCACCGCGTGTGGACCTACCTCGCCCCAAATGAAAAGATTCTGAAACGTACCCTCAACTATCTGTCTTTCGTACCCTCATCGGTATGGCGCGCATTGAGGCTGGGAAAGTTTGACATAATCCTCGCCACTTCACCTCAATTTTTCAATGCTGTTGCAGGATGGTTTGCAGGTATATTGAAGAACACACCATGGGTATTCGAACTGCGAGACATCTGGCCGGAATCGGTGGCCGCGGTAGGAGCGGTTAAGGTACCAATAATTCTAAATATATTCAGCAAGATAGAGTTAATGATGTATCGGAAGGCATGCCGTGTGGTATGCGTAACCCGTGCGTTTGTCGACTATCTTACCCGACGCGGTATCCCAGGATCGAAAATCGAATATATTCCCAATGGAGTAGATGCTCAATTCTGGCAGGAAGGCAATGGCCGGAAAATCCGTTCCTTACTTGGTTTACAGCACGACGATGTCCTGGTGAGTTATATCGGAACGGTAGGAATGGCCCACGGGCTTGGGACTTTGCTGGAGGCCGCCGCGTTGCTGCGTGATTCCAATCGGAAGGTACGGTTCCTGATTGTTGGCGATGGAGCGGACCTCTCTGCGGTTCGCTCCCGGGCAAGAGACATAGGCCTGGAAAATCTTCAATTCACGGGGCTTGTGCCTCATGAGACTATCCGGGATTACATGGCGGCAACAGACATATCGCTCGTATTGCTTCGCAAATCCGAATTGTTTAAGACGGTGCTTCCCTCGAAGATGTTCGAAGCAATGGGTGCGGCCAAACCGATCATCCTGGGAGTCGAAGGGGAAGCCAGGCGGGTCCTCGAGCTTTCGGGAGGGGGAATCGCCGTTTCGCCGGAAGATTGCAAAAGCCTGGCCATGGCAATTGCGGGTTTGGCTGATAAAAAGGAACGCCGGATAAGCATGGGAATTGCCGGGCGCTCATTCGTGGCGCGCGAATTCAGCCGTAAGATGTGGGCTGAAAGGTACATCGATTCACTTGGGCAGACGATAACCAGGAGCCTTTAAGCGGATATGTCGATCATATCAGCCGTATTCTTTTCCAGCCTGGCGCTGGCGCTTCTTTTGACTCCCATCGTGGGCAGGTATGCCCGAAGATTCAATCTGGTTGATGTGCCGACAAAGCGCAAAGTTCACGGTCAGCCCATCCCCAGGTTAGGGGGGGTAAGCATCTTCGTTTCCTGCCTGCTTCCCTTCGTGGGCAGTGTTCTCTTCTGCGGCGACGTCCGGGATTACTGCGAACTCAAGCCATCGGTTGAATGGCTTTTAGCCGGCGCGGCAGTAGTCTTCCTGGCGGGTCTCTGGGATGATATCCATCGCCTCCGTCCCAGTGTCAAATTTGCCTTGCAGCTTGCAGCCGCTCTTCTTGCCTACCATGGCGGGCTCACTTTCGACCAGGTCGAGTTTCCATGGGGAACCCGCCTGCCCTTGGGATGGTTCTCGATTCCGGTCACCCTGTTCTGGTTCCTGCTCGTCATCAATGCGATCAACCTCATCGACGGACTGGATGGCCTCGCGGCCGGCGTGACTTTGTTCGTGTCCCTTACATTGCTCATTTTGAGTATCAGCAGCGGGAATTTCCTTGTGGCAACCGGGCTCGCAGCCATGGCCGGCACGTGCATGGGATTTCTCCGGTACAATTTCAACCCGGCTTCGATTTTCATGGGAGATTCCGGGAGCTATTTTCTCGGCTATATGCTCGCCGCTCTGAGCGTCCTTGGTTCTATCAAGAGCCAGGCGACGGTGGCGATTATCATCCCTATTGTTGCCCTCGGCTTACCGTTGATGGACGCCGTCATTGCGCCCATACGCCGCTTCGTTACCGGCAAGGCATTATTTCAACCCGACAAGAGCCATATACATCACAGGCTGCTCACGATGGGGCTCACTCAACGCAAAGCGGTTTTGCTCATGTATGGAGCCACCATCGCTCTTGGGGCGGTTGCGCTGCTCCTCGTTCATACAAGGGATATCAAGGCGGGGTTTATTCTGTCAATTCTGGGTCTGGCCGTTATTCTCGGCTTTAGAAAACTCGGTTATCTTGAATATGTAACCATCGATAAGATGCTCGGGTACTTTCACGACGTCACGGACGTTGTCGGCATCACCAGGGAGCGGCGCACGTTCCTCAATGTGCAGATGGAGATCGGTCAGTCGCAGAGCACGGACGATTTGTGGGAAGGCATCACGGAAGCCTGCGGTCTCCTCGGAATCGATGAAGCGAAAATGTATCTTAACGGCGTCTTCCTTCCAGAAGCGCCGGACATCCCTTTCTCCTGGCACACCCCGGAAATAGGCGGAGCGATCCCTGACTGTCGTCAAAGCATCCTTTCGCTGGACCTTCCTTTGGTGGACGAGAAAAACAGCTACGGTGCACTGCATCTCAAGAAGGATTTGATGCGCACTCCCATAAGCCATTATACGCTGAGGCGCATCGAACATCTGAGGCGAACCGTCGTGAGCCGACTGAAAAAATTTGAGGCCGAACGGCAAAAGGGACACTCAGGGGAGACCCGACTGCCTCCGGGATAATTCGTTCGATTTGTCCGTGGAAAACAGAATCGTAACCCGTATGAAACGAGAGGTCCGAGAGAATGCCCGGGACTGTTCACGCAAGAGTTCTTGAAAACCGTTTCGCCAGGTTGTTGCTTCACTTCCTGGTTGCGATGCCTATCCTGCTCCTCCCCTTCTTCCTTGGGGGAGCACGGCCCTGGTTTTGGGCTCCGATCGCGGGGCTGTTCATGATCGGGATATCAATTTATCTTTGGATCGAGGGAGAAGGACCTGCCCTGACCGCCGGAGTGCCGAAGAAGACACTCATAGTTGGGGCGGTCTTCATAGGTTACCCACTCCTCCAGGTCGTTCCCCTCCCCCTCCCGTTGCTGTCGATCCTGGATGCGGACCGGGCTTTGTGGCTGCAGCGGGCCTCCGATGTGACCGGCCTGCGGGCAGGATTGACATCAGTCAGTTACATGCCGCTGACCACTCTCTTCGCAGTGTTCTGGTGTATATTCCTGTTCATATTCGCCCTGGTATTTATAAAAACCTGCAAAGAAAAGAATTTTATCGACTGGTTCCTTCGCCTGCTTTTTCTCCTGGCCTCCGCCGAAGCCGTATATGGATTGCTTCAGGTGCTCATACCCTCGATGGGAGTGCTCTGGGAATCCGCCGGAAGCGGGGATGCCAGGGGCACTTTCGTGAACAGGAACCATTACGCTGCTTTCTTGGGCATGATCTGGCCGGTGCTTCTCGCTTATCTGTTAAGTAGAAGCAAAACATTGAGTCAAGGCGAGGCGCGCTCGTATTATGAACAGGAAGAGGCCAGCCAGATCCGCCAGAAGCAGGCTTTCATGGCTTTCCTCATCGGGATCGTTCTCCTGGCCCTGGTTTTCTCGGAATCCAGGGGAGGGATACTCGGGGCACTGATCAGTCTGACCGTTTTTACCGTTTTCGGGAGAATAAACACCAAGGGGATGATCGGCTTCGTTATTGCGGGGTGGGTCGTGATGATCTTCTATGGGAGCATTATCGGATTCCAGGGAATTCTGGAGCGATTTGACGTGCTCGAGGAAGGTGCAAGCGGACGGTTCAGGATCTGGGAAGACAGTTGGCGTCTCATTCGAGATCACTTCATGACCGGGACCGGCCTGGATACCTTTCCCATGGCCATACGGCTGTATCAGTCCCACCTCACCGATCAGAACCAGATCGTGCACGCCCACAACGATTATCTTGAACTCATGGCCGAATTTGGGCTGCCGTTCGCCTCGGTCGTGATCCTTACGGTTTGGGGGTACGTCATCTGGGCGGCCGGGCGAATCTGGAAGCTCAAACCTGCCGCGGCGGGATCGCTTCCGAAGATCTCCGCAGAGACCAGGCAGGCCCTTCAAAGACGCTTGATTCGCGCAGGCGCTCTTGCAGGCGGTACAGCTTTCCTGGTCCACAGCCTGGCGGAATTCAACTGGCAGATTCCCGCAAATCAGCTTTATTTCATCATTCTGCTGGTTTTGATGAATTTGTGATAGTACGCGGGATTGAGAATTCGGAGACGGAAATTATGACAGCGGAAAGCATCCTATGTTCTTCGTGATCATGGCGGGCGGATCAGGAACAAGGTTCTGGCCCCTGAGCCGCAAGTTGCATCCGAAACAGTTCCTCACCATCATCGGCAATCAGCCGATGGCTAGAGCCACTTATGAGCGGATCAGGCCCCTGACTTCCGATTCTCACATCATCCTGGTGGTGGGCAGAGAACACAGGGAAGAAACCGAGAAACTCTTTTCCGGGACTTCCGTCCGCATCCTGGTGGAACCGCAGGGGAAGAACACAGCCCCATGCATCGGGCTTGCCGCGAGGTATGTGGAGCATTTGGGGAGCAACGATCCGCTCGTAATCCTTCCGGCTGATCACTATATTGCCCAACCCGACATTTTCAGGGCAGCTATAGAGGATGCAGCCTCTCTTGCCGTGAAAAAGAATGCCATTGTGACCTTGGGGATTGTGCCGACCAGGCCTGAAACCGGCTATGGATATATCGAAAAAGAGCCGGCCGAACCTGACTCGGGAACAATTGTCGCGCACAGAGTCAAACGGTTCGTCGAAAAGCCGGGTCTTCGTGATGCCGAACGATACTTACTGAGCGGGGAATTCTATTGGAATGCAGGTATCTTCGTGGCGACAGCCGGCCTTCTCCTGTCTGAGTTTTCTACTCTTATGCCTCATTTCCACCAGGGTTTGGAAGAGTTGACCGATTTTCAATCAGACCGGTTTTCCAGCCGTCTGGCTTCACTCTATGAACACACGGACAGTATATCCTTCGACTACGCAATCATGGAAAAGACCTCTCAACCGGTGTACGTTGTTCCGTGCAACTGCGGGTGGAGTGATGTCGGATCGTGGTACAGTCTCTACGAAGCAAGGCTGCCGGAACGGGACCGATCCGGCAATCTCGTGGAAGGCCACGCCCTCGCATTGGATTGCAAAGAGTCTTTTATTGTCAGCAGAGGAGAGAGGTTTGTGGCAGCACTGGGATTGCGCAAAGTGCTGGTCGTCGATACCGAAGACGCTCTGCTTGTGGCAGACATCGAGCAAAGTCAGGAAGTCAAAAAAATCGTTACCCACCTGCAGTCGGAGTCCTCGAAAAAACTCCTTTAGACCGTCGGCTATCCGGCGTCTCCCGGGATTTTCACAGAATCCTTGAACGTGTAGTCGAGGCGCTTAATGCGAAAATCACCGTCCCTGAACACCAGTTCCAGGAGAATCACCCCTTTGGATTCCGCTGCTGATTCGCCGGAAAATTTCACTGCCAATCGGAAGTTGCCGCTCACTCTGACTCCTCCCTCCGTGCTGGAAAAATCAACAGCGTGAATGCGGTAGCGAATCCACTCCGCACGTTTGAAATTATCCAGATAAACAGTGGTCAAACCATTTAAAGAAGTGCCGTTCTCGACAGCGTTTGCTTCAAAAAAACTTAAAAACTTCGCGAGGTTCTTGTCTTCATAGGCATGGGCATACCGGCTGATAAAGTCCGCGGCCTTCGCGTTCAAATCATTGGGTACAGCCTGCTTATCCTTTATGCCTGGGCTCTCATTTCTCCGCTTGCCGGGCACGGTTTGTGAGTGTTCAGACCGCTGAACATCGCCGGCCGCTTCAACAGCCACCCCGGGATGAGCAGCATCGCCTCTCTTGGGCGTGGGCTTAGGCATGGCAGATGAATCGATATCCGTCGCTTTTTTCAGCCCGCTCCTTACCCCGGCCCCCTCCTGAGGTTTTACCCGCCCCGATTCCTCTCCGCTTACCGGTTTCGAAACTCCATCCTTTTTTTTGACACCTGATTTTTCGATTGTTCTATCCGGCCTGTCGCCAATCTCAGCCAAGGGCTCCGCGCTGGGAGCCTTATCCTCCATCTTCACAGGCGCAGCTTCCTGCAATTCCCCTGGACCCGGAACGTTCGAAACAGCGATTGGTTGGCTCACGGGAACCGGGCTTGGAATCTCATCAGCAGTCAAAGGAACGTTAACGGACGGCTCCCGGTCCGTCTCCGCCGGTTCGGCGAGGAGTGGCGGCGGTGTTTCGTCCTTTTTTGACATCTGCGCGGGCTCGGCCTGCGCATTCTTCGCCGGCTTCTTATCGGAAGTTTCGCGCGGAGCTTGGGGCCGTCTCTCGCTTCCTTCCTCGGTCACATCTTTGGGTTTATTTTCATCGGAGGTCTTGGGTGGAACTGCCGATGCCGCGGGGTTGGAATTCCGGGCAACCTTCAGCTCCCGATCGATGGCTTTGATACCCGGGAAGGGGTTCTCTCCCTGCTTTTGCTCAGTCGTCTGTTTCACCCGGTAATAGCGATCCGTAAGTAAGTAATCGTAGTCAATCCAGAAGCAAGTGAAAATCAGGATCAAAACCGGCACTCCCAGGTACCAGATATGGCGCAGGCTCCACCACTTGAAACCAATGCTTTCGGGCACTTCATCGAGCCGTTCATCCCGCCATACTGGAATCGAAGATTGGCTGTCATATTGCTTCCGGAGCTTCTCGTTGGAAAGTACTTCGTAGGCTTCCCTCGCTGCCCGAAAACTTTCGGCGGCTTTGGCATCATCCTGGTTGAGATCCGGGTGATATTTCCGGCTCAGGCGGCGGAATGCCCGTTTAATTTCCTCACCGGCCGCCCCCGGCTGCAGCTCCAGGACCTCATAGTAATTGGGTTTGCTCGGCTGTAACCCAAGGGAATACACGATCAGGTGGAGGCACTCCTGAAAGTACTCGGGAAGTATTTGGTACGATCTGCAAAGTGCCGCAAGCCTGGCTCCATCCGCACCGGGAAGAGAGAGATCCTCAGCATAAATTCTTCGAGCTTCCTTTAAGAGCGCCGAATCCGGTGTGATCTTGGAAATTAGCTGATGGGGATTTCTTTCAGTTGCAATCAGCCTTACAAGAGCTTCCAGAATTTCGCCGTGCCTGCGCGAAGCGGAGGCATGCCCCATCTTTCCTAACCCTTCTTTCTGTGTCTAGTATTTGAGCACCAGGCCGCTCAGCCAGTAATCGCCCGATATCTTGTTATCGAACATCAGGCTCTCTTTTCTGCACACCCTCACCGTCAGCGCTTCACAACCATCAGGTACGGGGATATCCAATTCCTCCTCCGTCCACGGGGTCGTTCCCGTAACGGCAGGGCTTTCGACACGAAGACCTCCACAACTGTAACCCGCCACTTCCAGAAAGACTCCCTTGTCGCTCGTAATCCCCCTGCTGCTCCGGGCAAACTGAAGACGGACCGTTTTCCCCGGCTCCACTGGAAACGTTTGAGAAACGTGGTTGAAGCCCACATTTTGAGTGCCGTTGAAATGGATGTGGAGGCAGCGGCTTCCTGAAACACACGATTCGCGGGTGCGTTCGATCACGACCGCGGGATTTTTCCCAAATCTCCAGCCGAACGCGGAATTAAGCGGTTCCCGTTCGAAGCCGCCATCATAAATCCCTGGAGTGGACTCTCCGACTAATTCGTGCCAAACGTCCTTGGCTTCTTTCACGCGACCGTTTTCAAGGAGAAACTGGCAGAAAAGGAGCTGTAAATCCTTATCGAAAGATTCGCCGTTTTCCTTCGCCGTGTTCCACATACCGTAGGCTAGATCGACTTCCCTGAACCTCATCAACTGCGCAAAGAACAGCGAGCGGTTCTCCGCTGTTATGTGTGGAAGAACCCCGGCCCAGCCTTGCCAGAAAGCCCGAGCGAGAAGGAAAGCTTCATATTGTCGATAAGGAAGGCGGGACAGGATGAAGTTAAGGGAGGCAACAAACCTGTTTTCGTCGCGCAAATCAAAAGCGAGAAGAAGTTCCTGCCATTTCCAGGTACTCACATTGGAGATCAGGGGCAGCAGGGTGTCACAGATTCTCCATGCCTCCTCCATGTTTCCTTCGACCACCTTCACCTTGGCAAGGGCGAACCATGCATCGATCAGGAGCAGATTCGTAGCGATCGCTTTGCGGAAGTACCCGGAGGCCGTTTTCAAATCGAGATCGACAAAATACTCGTAGTTTCCTTTGAGAAAAAGCACCTCGGAGAAAAGATTCCCGGAAGAACTCTTCAATTCGAATTCAAAATCCTTCGCGGCAATCCTGTTTGTCCACGTCCCGTACCAAAGGAGGCCTCCCGACATGCCCAGGAGCGCCAGCGTGACCAGTCCTTTAAGCACTATGCGTCTCACCATCACGCGTCATCCCGTTTCTCATTCTCGATGAGGGCTTCGGTCTCGGGTGTCTTGCCGTATGCCGAATGATAGTAGTACTGATAGTATTTGTAGTATTTATAATAATATCCTCCCAGGTGGTGGCCGACATTCAGCTTATTGACCAGGCATCCCAACAGATTGCCCCGCACATTGAAAAGGCTCTTCTTGAACATCCTGAGAGCCTCTCTGTGCGTATGCCCCAGAATGCTGACGAGGATGACGCCGTCGACGTAGTTGCTCAGGACGAGCACATCGGCGAACCCCACGGCGGGAGGAGCGTCCAGAATCACGCGATCGAACCTCTCCCCCAACGTCCTGAGCAATTCTCTCATACGATTGGAGGCGAGGAGTTCCGCCGGATTTGGAGGAATGGGACCGGCAGGGATAAAAAAGAGATTGGGAGCGTCCGTTTTCTGAATCGCTTCCCCGACTTTGCACATCCCGCTCAAGAGCTGGCTCAGCCCCTTCTGTTTGCTGCCCCGGCCGTTGGTAAATATCTTGTGCAGGCGTGGTCTTCGCAGATCGGCATCGATGATCAGGACCCGTTCGTCCGAGGTCGCAAACGCCTGGGCCAGGTTCGCAGCTATCGTCGATTTGCCTTCCGACGCCGTAGTGCTCGTGAGAAGCAGGGTCCTCGGAGGCTGGTCGACTGAACTCGACAATTGTATGGAGACTTTTGCCGTCCTGATAGATTCCGAAAAACCTGATTTTGGCTTTGTTCTGACCAACGAATCCAGAGCGCTCATTTCATCGGGATTTGCGAGCGGCAGCACACCAAGGACGGGGATATGGAAACGGTCTGAGATCTCATCGATTCGCTTGATTGTGTTGTCGAGGTACTCGAGGAAGAACGACAGGCCGATGCCCCCTATCAGCCCGACGACGATGGACAGGAGCAAATTTCGGCGGACATCGGGTTTGAAGGGGGCGAGGGGTAGCGTCGCGAACTCCACCACCTGTATGTTGCCCAGTTCCGTTCCGACATTTGCATCGATTTCCTTCGATCGTTCGAGCAGACTCTGATGAATGAGCTTGTTCGTCTCAACCTCTCGCTCCAGGATCTTGAACTGCGTGGCCCGGTCGTTTAGCTCCAGCGCCAGGGTTTTCTTCGACTCTGCTTCGTGTTGCAGACTCTCTTCTCTTTTCAGAGAAGTCAGGTAATCGTTTTTGATGGAGTTTTGAATTCGGGATTCTTCCTCGGTGATCTGCTTTTCGATATCCTGCATCCTTGCTTTCAGCGTCTTTTGCTTCGGATAGTCGTCTTTAAATATTGTCAACATTTCCTGGTACTGACCGGCCAATCCGATATAGTCGGTGCGCAGTTTCTGCAGCATCGGACTTTCTACGGCGATCGGCAGAGACGACACCCCGCTCTTCTGGCTCTGGAGATAGAGGGCCTCTTTGCCGATTCTCTCCGTTTGAGCCCCGGTCAGGGCCTTATTGACTTCCTCAAGCTGGAAATACACCAAATTCAAATTGGAACTCAGGGAGACGATCCCAGCCTTCTGAGCAAATCTGTTGAGGTTATTCTCGGCTTTTTCAAGCTGAATCCGTGCAACTTCCAGTTGCTTCTCCAATTGCTGTTTGGCTGAACCGGAGGCATCGATCCTCTTATCCATCTGCCAGCCGATGAATTCCTGGATAAGGGCGTTGACGACATCCCTTGCCTGAGCCGGATCGCCCGAATTAAAAGAGATCCCCACCAGTGTTGTATCCCGCTCGGGCTGCACTTCCAGGTTTGAAAGAAACCAACCCTGGAGGCCTTTCTCCCGCTGCAGATTGACAATGAGCGGGTCCGGGGGTTTGACATCACTCTTGCTGAACCTCATGGAATCACCCAGACTCCTCTGGAACTTCTGAATCAATCCCTTCGCCTTTGCCTTTTGATCCCCAACCTCACCCGAGGGAGGAGAAGGAACATCGAGCATGTTCAGTTTCTTCAGCACGCGCAGGGCCAATGTGCCGCTCTGCAACAGTCTGATCTGAGTCTGGAATATTTCCCTTGACTGCATTTGGCTGGTCACCACATCTTCGAACTTGGTCACCTTTGGAGAACTGGTTCGCAATTCGAGACGGCCGCTTGCCTTGAAGACAGGTTTCATGCTGAGGCTGACCACCAGCGAGGTCAAAAAGACGCCGAAAAGGAATGTCAACACCAACCACTTGCGCCGGAGAACGACTTCCAGGTAATCGCGCAGGTCAGCGGAGTCTTCAAAGTCCGGCACCGGATCCCGGACATCGACGCTGGGTAAATTTGATCCAAAAGTTGAAACCGGAAGTTCCCTGTCGGGAATGTTTTCGGGCGGCTGACTCATGGTTCGCTCCACCTTTTTTTGAAACCGTCAACTTGCAGGGTGATACAAATTTCTAACCCATTCCTCTCCCTGCCACAAATACTTTTGCGATACTCGAATGAAATAATCGGCTGACCGTTAAAAGAATTTTGCCCCTGAGCGGGCGAACAACCCAAGGCCATCAAAAATTCGCCGTCCATTCCAGGTCATCGGGGAGTTGGTATGGAACAACACTGTTCATGAAAAACGAGGAACCGCAACATCGACCACTTCTCACTTGACGTGTCCAGCGGGCATTGCCATAATACCATCATGGGTTCTGGCGCACTGTCGGATTGGTTCTTCCATATGCCTCGGATTATGCCAGCAAAGCGGCCGGTTTTCAAGGCAAGAGTTGTCGTTTAATTTTGATATCCCAAATATGACAGATTTTTAATGAACCAGTTTTAATCAATATTCTTGACAGGCCCTCAGGTTTGGTTTAATTGGAATTAGTATATGTGGTTCTTTCCCCTGCTTTCCTACGATGAGAGGTTCCTAAGTTATGAAAAGATCTTTTGAATTCATGGCGATCGTGTTGGCGGTCTTTCTTATTGCGCAGCCGATGGTGGCGTTTGGAGCATCCAACGTGCGCATGGTGCCGTCCGGAAATGTCAGCATACTGGACAACGGCAAAGAGGTCGAACAGTTTCAATCCGAGATGCCCCTGCCCCAGGGGATGCTGATGGCATGCAACGGAAGTTGTGTCATCCAGATCCAGAACATTCAATTGGTCGCCCAGGACAAGGCCGTATTTGCCCTTATGGACGGTGACGCCCGGTGGGATCTTACGGTTAAGAGCGGCCGCATCGACTTTGCATTCCGCGCAGACGCCAGCCCCGTCGCGTTTCGCACACCCCACGATCTTATCCTGACCCAGCGGATCATAATCCCCGCCGGAACGGAAGCCGTGGTCAGGGGCTATATCAATGTTACGGCCGACAAGACCGAACTGGCGGTCGAGCAGGGTGCACTCCAGGTTTCAAGCAGGAACGGGACCCAGGTCATCGAACCCGGCTCCTCGATAGTCCTCGCTCAGGCTCAGGTCCCCTCTCCGCCGCAGCCTCAGGAAGATAACCGCCCTAAAGGAGGCTACATCCCACCTGGTAGCGGAGGCACCGGTATCAGCACCACGACTTGGGTCGTCGGCGGTCTCGCAGCAGCCGGAGTTGTGGCCGGCGTCGCAGTCGCAGCGACTCAGCTTAGCGGCAGCAATCCGGTCAGCCCGGAATAATAAAATCTGTTTGGCACTCAACGATCGAAGAGGCGGTATCCATCCGGGACAGGGGGATGCCGCCTTTTGGTTCACTGGAGCGGAATGGAGGGTTTCCCTTTATGATTGCCGTGTTCATTCGTTCTAGGGTTATCAAACACTCATGGGCTGTTTTTTTGATCGGAATAGCTCTGATGTCTTTCGGGTGCGGTGCCGGTAAGGGGCCGAAAGCCACCACGACAGTGGAAAACCTTATCACCGACGATTCCGGGAGCAAGCAGGAAATCAGGGAAATCAATCAAAAGTTGTTCTCATCCGTGAGTGCCGCTCCCAGCTTACAGGACTACATATTGGGCGAAGGAGACCTCATTCAGGTCGTTGTTTTTGAGGCGGACGAACTCAAGACGGAGACCCGGGTCAGTTCTCGCGGGTTCGTTACGCTCGCACTCATTGGCGCAGTACAGGTCCGAGGCCTGACCGCGCGCGAGGCCGAACAGAAAATAGAGGACACTTACAAACAAAAATACCTTCAGAACCCACATATCAGTATTTTTGTCAAAGAGCAGCTCGGCGGCAAGGTCACCATGCTGGGATCGGTCAGGAATCCGGGATCTTTGTCTTATCTGACGAAGCAGCATCTGCTGGACGTTCTGGCTACGGCGGGAGGCCTCTCCGACAAAGCCGGGCGAATGGTCCAAGTCCGGCGCGCCAATGAAGATCCTTCGCTCCCGCCCATGACATTCATACTCGATATGGACGAACTCATCAAAGAAGGCAACGATGAACTGAACATCGAAATCAAACGGGGGGATGTAGTATACGTTCCCGAGGCGGGGATGGTTTACGTGGATGGAGCCGTAAAGAAGCCGGGCAACTACTCCATTACCCAAACGATGACCATTCAGGAAGCCATAGTAACCGCCGGAGGATTCGGCATCACCGCGGATGAGAAGAACATCAAGCTGGTTCGTGCGACATCGACTGGAAAACGGGAAGTGGTGCAGGTGAGCATAGCGGACATCCAGGAGGGATCCGCCCACAACATGTCGGTAAAGGACCGGGACATCATTTTCGTCGAAACGAACACTCCCAAGGCAATCATCTACGGCCTCCAGCTTAATTCGTTCGGCGGCCTGATCGGCGTTGGCTACAATCCCAGAAGCTACGGCCAACAACAATAACCTCGGCCCGGAGGATCATCGTTCAGCAGTCGACCGTTATACAACGATCAATTCTTCCGGGGCGGTGTTCAACGACTCGAGCCCGTTTGGCGTGACAACATACGTATTTTCCAACCCGGCAATCCCGGTGCCCGGGATTACGAACTTCGGTTCGAAGGCAAAGGTCATGCCCTGACGGAGGAGCATGTTCTGCCCATCGGCAATAAAGGGATATTCATCCACTTCGACTCCGATGCCGTGCCCCACGAAGGAAGCCCTGGTTTCTCCCCAGCCCATGAACCACTTAGTCCATCCCGCCGCCTCAACCCACCGCCCAACCATCCTGTAAAGCTCCCCTGCCTCGACGCCTGGTCTTGCCTCGCTTTTGAACCGGCTGTGCACCATCATGGACAAGCCGTAGGCGTCCTGCAATGATTCGTGTGGCGGACCTATGGAGTAATTTCGCGTTTGATCGTTGAAATAGCCGTGACGGCAGACCATGGTGTCAACACTCACCACTTCCCCTCGCCCGATTTTCCGGTTGCTCGCCCCTTGCCCGAAAGCGGGACTGATCCCCTCGCCTCCCGTCACCGAATCGAAGTAAGACGGAATAGTGGCTTCAGGACCTGACAGGATGTGTCCAAAAGACATGTCCAGGTTTAGAGTCCGGTAGCGGTATATTCCTAAATGGCCTGATTTTCGCGCAACCGCTTCGAGTTCCACACTCAGTTCCCATTCCGAAATCCCTTCGCGAAGGATCCGCGGCACGGCATCCGCTATCGCCCGCGAGCAAGCTCCGGCTTCGCGCATCATCTCGATCTCCCACTCGGACTTGATCATTCGGACCTGGCGAATCAGGCCGCCGACATCGATGATCTCCTGGTTTGGGAATACCTTGTCTTTGTACATGAGAAAGTAATTTGCCGGCAAAACGTCCAATTCCATTCCCAGGCGTTTCGCGGAGGAACCGCCGCACGCGGCGGCCAGGAAAGATCGCAGTTCGGAGAAACTCTTCATGGAGACTATCGGCCGGATCGGTGACTGGTTCTCGGCACGACGGACGTCGCGTCGAACGCAAAAGACCGGCCGCCCCGACACGGGAACGATCAGGTGCGCATCCTGGACAGTGCCCGTGAAGTAATAGAGGTCGGCATTCTGACGGATTATGGCCGCATCCACTCCATTGGCCTCAAGCAATGCCTGGAACGCAGAGATGCGGTTTGCTATTTCACTCTCCGGCACTCTCATCATGTCGAACACCTCAGTTGAATCGCGGAAAACTCCAGCCGCTCAACCTGCTCGTTCAATGCACTCCCGGCACCGGAGCGGCAGGCCGCTTCGGCCTTTTGAACAGCGGAGTCAGAGCGACAAGAGCAATGGTGGCTACAGCCAGCAGCCAGAATGTATCGTTAAAAGCGAGCATGCCGGCCTGCCGCAACACTTCCCGGTAAACTATGGCGAGCCCCCCCGTAGGGCAGCCCGTCTGGGGCGAATTCGCCTCGAGCCACTGGCAGACTTGATTGTAATAACTCTGAAACGCAGGATTGTACGGATTGATATTTTCCGAAATGAAGGTCTGGTGAAACTGAGCCCGCTGAGAAAGGACCGTGGTGCTGAAAGCAACGCCAAAACTTCCTCCCAGGTTCCTCAGCAGGTTGAATATCCCGGACGCGTTCCCCGTTTCTTCCCTTGGAATGCCCGCAAAAGTCGCGCCTGACAAAGGCACGAAAAACAACCCCAGGCCGAACCCCTGAAGGAGACGCGGCCAGGAAACCGACCAAAAGCTTGCGTCCAGGTTAAATCCCGACATGAGCCATAGAGCATAGGCGGTAATGACCAGACCCGTTGCGAGCAGATTTCTCGGATTAAACCCTTTTTTCATGAGAATGCCCGCAATCGGCATGATAAAGAAGCTGGAGATGCCGCCTGGCCCCAGGACCAGGCCCGCCCACATTGCCGTATAACCCATGAGTTGCTGCAGGTAGACGGGAAGCAGGAAAATGCTTCCGAACAGGCAGAAGAAACCGGCGAACATGATCAGATTCCCGGTCGCAAAACTCCTGTCGCGAAAGACCCTGAGGTGAACCACCGGGTTCTTGACTTTGAGTTCCACGACAACAAAGGCAATAAGCGCCGTGACCGCGATAAAACTCAGGATATTGATGAAATTTGAATTGAACCAATCCTCCCGTTCCCCCTTATCCAGGACGATCTGGAGACATCCAAGTCCCACGGTGAGAAGGAATAACCCCCATTTGTCGATACCGGTATGCTGCCTGCGGATATACGGGGGATCGTGAATGAATACAACCGCCAGCAGAACCGCAATGATACCCATGGGAAGATTGATGTAAAACACCCAGCGCCAGGTCCAGTTATCCGTTATCCAGCCCCCCAGAACCGGCCCCAGAATCGGCGCAAGCACCACGCCCATCCCGAAAACAGCCATCGCGATTCCGTGCTCCTTTTGGGGAAAAGACTCGAGCAGGATCGCCTGGGAAAGAGGCTGTAGACCTCCTCCGCCAAGACCCTGAAGGATTCTGAAGAGAACGAGAACTTCAAGTGAGGGAGCAGCGCCGCAAACCAGCGAGCTGACGGTGAACACGACAAGGGAAAACATGAGGTAGCGTTTTCTTCCGAAAACGCTCGCCAACCACCCGGTTATCGGAATGATAACGGCATTGGAGACGAGATAGGAAGTCAGTACCCAGGTGGACTCATCCAGCCCAGCACTCAGGCTTCCCTGAATATGAGGCAGCGACACGTTGACGACACTGGTATCCATCACTTCGATAAATGTGGGAAGCATCACCGTCAAGGCAATGGCCCATTTGCTTACTCGAGGCGTGTCTCCCGGATTGCTCATGGCCGGCGAGGGGCAGACGACATTGAAGATTTGACCGTCTCGGGCATCAGCAGTTCACCCCGCCTGTCCGACGTATCTATGGTCACTTCGAGTGACAGTCCGAGCCGCAAGGGATGATCCGGCGGTGGAGGTCGATCGAGTTGAATCCTTACGGGGACGCGCTGTACCACCTTGATCCAGTTGCCGGTCGCATTCTCGGCCGGAATCAGGGAAAAAGCAGCCCCTGTGCCCGCGCGGATCCCGACGACTCGTCCGGTGTAGGGAAAATCGGGATAGAGGTCCGCCACGATGGTTGCAGGTTGTCCTATACGGACGTTGGTTAATTGAGTTTCCTTATAATTGGCCTCGATGTAGATATCCTGAAGCGGAACGACCGCCATCAGCGCCTGCCCGGGCTGGACACGTTCGCCGACCTGGACGTTTTTTTGGGCGACAAAGCCGTCAACCGGGGCCGTGATCGTGCAATAGGACAGGTTCAACTTCGCCGTTTCAAGTTCAGCCCTTGATTTGTCCCTCTTGGCCTTGAGCGACTCCAGTCTGTACTTTTGAATCTCGACGTTGTACCGCTCGCTTTGGGC
The DNA here is from genome assembly GCA_963666995.1 of uncultured Syntrophobacter sp. Classification (GTDB taxonomy): domain Bacteria; phylum Desulfobacterota; class Syntrophobacteria; order Syntrophobacterales; family Syntrophobacteraceae; genus Syntrophobacter. The sequence continues at coordinate 761,708 of OY762941.1, forward strand.
CGCCTGGAGCTGGGCTTTTGCGCGGTCGACCTGCTGGGTCGCAGCCGCAAATGAAGAACCGCCGCCTGACACCTGGTTGTCAGTGGCCGCGAGTTGAGCCTGGGATCTTTTAAGTGCTGTCTTGGCCTGCTCCTGCTGCCGCTCGGTCCCCGCACCCTGCCTGAACAGGTTGTCGAACCTCTCGGAATCCCGTTGAATCTGGGAGAGATCGGCGGAAGCCGCCGTCCGCGTGTTTTTCAATTGATCCAGTCTGTGCCGCGCTTCCTGCTCACTTTCGCGAGCCGCATTCAGAGCCGCTTCAGCAGCCTGCACCTGAGCGGCCGTTTGCATATCCGTAAGCGGAATGGATACCTCGGCCGCCTTTACATCCGCCTCGTCCTGATTCAGAGAGGCTTCAGCCCTTTCGACGGCCACGCGGTAGTCGGTCGGGTCGAGTTCCAGCAGGATTTGACCCTTCTCCACCCGGTAATCGTTCTCCACCCTGACCTGAAGCACGGTCCCCGGTATCCTCACGTTGATCTGCGCGGGATCGACCTTTGCGTAGGCATTGTCCGTGCTGACGTGATTTCGAATGAAAATAAACCAGTAGGCCATGCCGATCAAAAGCAGGAGGATACCGCAGGAGAAAAGCCATTTCATGCGCTTTCGGCGCTGAGAGCCTACTTGGGTGCCAGCAGATGCGCGATCAGTCTCTGCCATAATAGTAAGCCTTGTATTTCTGATTAAGGGATAAAGTCCTTCAAAAGACCCACCCGGGGATTCTTCCCCAGCGCGATCTCATGCTCAGGGTTTCATCCTCCGGGTTCCGCGACCGGCCCTCCCGTGGCTCTTTCCAGGTCGGCCTTGGCAATTTGGTAGCCGTAGAGCGCATCATAGTAGTCGACTTGGGTCTGGGATACAAAAACCTGGGCATTCAAGACTTCAAGGAAGATCACCATCTGTTCCTTGTACTGAATCGTCGTCATCCGCTCGTTTTCTTCCGCCTGTTTGAGGGCTGAATGAGCGGTTTCAATATTGGCCCGGGCCACTTTCAACTGCTCGAAAGCATCCTCGACCTGCACCTGGACCTGCTGTTTCAGGTTTCGATACCTTTCCTCAAGGCTCACCTTCCGGTATTGCCATTCTTTAATGGCCGCATTGGTCTTCCCGCCTTCGAACAGGTTGAGGTCCACCCTGAGCCCCACCGCTGCATTGTCCATGTTGTAATAGGCGTTCTTGTCGACAAAAAAGCCCTCCCCTTCCCTGTAATATTCGGCAAAGGCTGAAACATGAGGGTAGTAGCGGCTCTTGGCTGCCCTCACTCCTTCGTCGGCCTGGCGGATGGCTGTCTTGATGGCCAGGATCTCGGGCCGTTGCTGCTCGGCAAGAACGTACAGTGCATCCAGATCGGGGAGCCCACCGGGCTGCACAACTCCTTCGGAAAGGGTTAACCTGGTTTCGCTGCCCAGATCCAACAGTTGGTTCAGATTCGCATGAAAGATAACGACCTGTTTGGCGGCGGTTCTCTCCTGCAATTTAGCGTGAGACAGCGCGACATCCGCTTTGAGTACGTCATTCTGGGCGGCCACTCCCTGTTTGTAGTTGGCTTCGGCGTTCCGGCGCTGCACTTCGAGACTCTTCACATTGTCGCTTGCGACCTTCAGGAGCTTCTCGCCCAGAATGACTCTCCAGAAAGCGCGCTGCACCTCCTGGATCACATTCAGCCGGACTTCCTGGTAACGGTATTCCGAGATCTTGAGATCCATCTTGGAGATGTTGAGCTGCGCCGTCAGGTTGAAACCCGTGAACAGAGGCTGTCTCATCTCAAAATCCCACCGGTTCGTAGAATTATAACCGGTGAAGGCCTTGAGGGTGTCGAACATTGCATAGGGCTGATTCTGCAGTTGCGTAAAAGAATAGGCGGAGTCAATCTTCGGGAAAAAATCGGCACGCGACTCCTTCACCTTTTCACCGGATGCATTCACATCCTGTTTTGCCGATTTGACCAGTCGATTGTGCGACAACGCATACTCGACGGCTGCCTCCCTGGTGAGGGGCCGGGAAGGCAAATCCGATGCTGAATCCGGCACGGAAGCGGCCAGAACCAGGGCAGCCGTAAGCACAACGAAGAAGAATCCGATTGAGACTGCTACAGCAGGGATCCTTCTGCGGAACCGCTCAGACATCTTTCCCTCGTTCATGAGTTCCCGCGACGCATGAGTTGCTCCAGCTTTTCGTAATCAAGCTCCGCAAGACTCCGTACCACGAGATCCGCCTCGGCAAGACCTTCGGCCGGGAATGAATTGGTTACGCCGACAACATGAAGGCCGGCCGATTCGGCAGACTCGATGCCGGCCGGAGTGTCTTCGATGGCAACACAAGCGCGGGGGTCCAGAGATTCATCTTTCAGGTATCTTCTCATCCTCTCAAGGGCGACAAGATATGTCTCCGGGTCCGGCTTGCTGCGTTTCACTTCATCGGCGGCGACGATAACGCAGAAGAGACCCGTCAGGCCGAGGGACTCAATGAAGGCATTAACCTCACGGCGCAGGGCGCCCGACGCGACGGCCAGCGGCACCTTACGGTCCGCAAGGGATCGGACAAGCTCCACCACTCCGGGGAACGTGGATATTCCCTTTAAGATGATTCGCTGCAGGGCGGCTTCCTTCGCCTTGATGAGGCGGGTCAAAAGACCCGGCTCCGGAGGGCGGCCCGCCTCTCTGAATGCCTCCAGAAAAGCATCCCTGTCGTCAAACCCGATATACCGGTCGAGATAACGGGCATAATCATGGCCCAGTCCCAACGGCCCGAGCACTTCCTGGAATGCCTGATAATGCAACGGTTCAGTGTCCACCAAAATTCCATCACAATCGAACACAACCGCTTGAAGCTGCAACGATGAACTCAAGGAACAATCCTCTTATGGGCGGCCGTGGAGTGGAAAATAACCTTCCGCGGCACTGGGATCCCCACATTTGCGAAACTGAAACCTTCTCAGGACAGCCTCAATCGTGTTAAGCTTTGGGGTGTTTATACTTTAGACTATCTCAAGGTGCTCTTCTTTAGCATGTTTTCGTAGATTACGGAAACGAATTTCACGTGAGGAAAAGGGGGCTCTCGCCCGGCCGGCTCTTTGGTTCCGGCGTTTTTCAGATGCTCGGAGCGAAGGGCTGCACAAGGTCCCGGATCGAGAGCCAGACTTCTTTAACCGAATTCGCCCGGTGTGCGTCCAGGTTCCTTGTGTCACGCTCACCGGAATACCAGCAACAGGATAACCGGACTCAGTGCTTGCCATCCAGGGTGTAACCAAGTGTATCGGAGAAAGAGAGCTTTTCAAGGGGGTCTCTTTTTCCATCCGGCCCGGAGAAAGAATCGGGCTTATCGGCCCCAATGGAGCGGGCAAGACCACCCTCTTCCACATTTTGCTGGGAGAAATCACTCCCGATGAAGGTTCGGTCACAAAGTCCAGAGGCTTGAGCCTCGGTTACCTGCCTCAGCAATTCATTCCCCCGGAAGATAAAACGGTGCTCGCTCATGCCATGGACATTCACCGGCAACTCCATGAGCTGCGCGACGAGGTCCGACGCCTCCAGGAGAACCTGGAGATGGAATCGGATCCCGCACTGAGCCAGGAACTGGCCTTCAGACAGGCACACCTGTTCGAACAGGTTGAGCGACTGGGAGGCTACGACATCGAGGCGCGGGCCGCCCGGATTTTGAAAGGGCTTGGGTTTCGCGATTCCCAATTCGACATGCCGGTCCCGGCCCTGAGCGGCGGCTGGCTGATGCGCCTGGAATTGGCAAGACTGCTTTTGTCCGAGCCCGACCTTCTGCTCCTCGATGAACCCACAAATCACCTGGATCTTCTTTCACTCCTGTGGCTCGAGGAGTACCTCCTGAACACTTCCTCCGCCATGCTGATCGTCTCGCACGACCGTTTTTTCCTGAACAAGCTGGCCCAGCGCGTGATCGAACTCGAACAGGGCCGGCTGGACGAGTATGCGGGAAACTATGACTTTTACGTCGCCGAGAAGGCAAAAAGGCAAGAAATACGCCTCGCTTCATACAAGAATCAGCAGGACCGCATACGCCAGGTCGACCGGTTCATCGAACGAAACAGATACCGAAAGTCGAGTGCCGCGCGAGCGCAGAGCAGGCTGAAGCTCCTGGACAAGATGGATAAAATCGAAGCCCCTGTCACGGAACGCCCGGAGATACACTTTGCTTTTCCACCCCCTCTGCGGTCGGGGAAGCGGGTTCTCGAACTTCGCCAGGTGCACAAGGCTTACGGGGATCATAAGGTCTATTCGGGAATCGACCTGGTCCTGGAAAGAGGGGATCGCGTCGCTTTTATCGGAGAAAACGGGGCCGGCAAGACCACTTTGCTGAAAATGCTCGCGGGTGCCGAAACGGTGACGGAAGGCGAGAGGGCCTTGGGGCACCAGGTTTCCCTCGGATATTACGCTCAACACCAATGGGAACAACTGCGACCCGAACGCACGGTTCTCGATGAGGCCGGCGGGGTGTCCGGGGACCTTCCCACTTCTCAACTGCGTGCCCTGTTGGGGGCTTTTCTGTTCCCCGGGGACGATGTCCTGAAGAAGGTCGCCGTCCTGAGCGGCGGCGAGAAGGCGCGGCTGATCCTCTGCAAACTGCTGCTCCAGTGTCCTAACGCTCTGCTGCTCGACGAGCCGACCAATCATCTGGATATTCCATCGAGGGAGGTCCTGGAACAGGCTCTCGGAGCATTTTCCGGGACCATATGTTTCATCAGCCATGACCGGCTGTTCATAAACAAGATTGCCAACAAGATCCTTCTGGTCGAGAAGGGCCGGATCCATCTGTTCCCCGGCAATTATGACGATTTCCAGAACATCTGGAAGGATAGGCTTGGCGAAGACCCGTCAGCCGCGGACGGGCCCGGCGCCGGAGACGGCGGGAGAGCCGCCCGGGACAAACCGGCCAGGAGAGAACAGACCCAGAAGAAGCTGGAAGCCGAGTGGCGAAACGAACTCTATCGGGCCAAAAAACCCGTTCAGGAGCGACTGGAGCAGATTGAAGCAGAGATTGAACGGGTTCACCGGGAACTTGACGTGTTGAATGCCGTGCTTGCAGACCCGAACACTTACCAGAACGGCGAGGACGTCCAAAAAGCGCAAAAAGACTACGGGCAATGCCAGGGCAGGATCAGAGAGCTGACACGGCTGTGGGAAGAGAGTGCGCTGGCATTGGAGGAAATTGAGGAAAACTATAATCGACTGAGGGATAAGGCCGGTTCCGGTTAAAATGCATCGCTTGCCTTCATTGGAGATCGTCTGGTATGAATATCCATCGTCTGGCAGTATTTTGTAAGGTCCTGGAGCTTCAAAGCTTTACCAAAGCTGCGGAAGCGGTTTGCCTCACTCAGCCGACCGTGAGCGAGCATATCCGGGCGCTCGAGGAAGTCGTGGGGGAGAAACTCGTGGACCGTTTGGGTCGCGAAGTGCTTCCAACGCCGGCAGGCAAGATCCTCTATCAGTATGCGCGCGACATCATCCAATTGCGGGACGAGGCGATCCAGGCGATCGAGAAGTTCAAGGGGAACCTCTCCGGCGCTCTGCTGATCGGGGCCAGTACCATCCCCGGAACCTACATCCTTCCGGAGCTGATCGGCGAATTCAAGAAAATGTACCCTTCCATCCAGATTACATTGAAGATCTCGAGCAGCGCGGAGGTCGTGGAAAAGATCCTGGATGGAACGGTCGAATTCGGCGTGATCGGGGCGAGATGGGAAGATAGAAGAGTCACCCTCGAGGAGGCTTTCTCCGATGAACTCGTGCTCACGGTGTTCGAAGGGCATCCATGGGAGGACAGAAAATCCGTCAGGATCGAAGAAGTCGCCGGCGAGCCGTTCATCCTGAGGGAAAGGGGTTCCGGGACCAGAATGGTCATGAACCAGGCTCTCGATGCCATCGGTTTCTCGCCGTCAAGGTTGAACGTGGTGGCGGAAATGGGCAGCACCGAGGCCGTCCGGCAGGGCATTAAAGCCAAGATAGGCATATCGATTCTGTCTCTTCGCGCGGTCGCGGAAGATGTCGACCGCGGCTCCCTCGCCACGGTGCCGGTGGAAGACATCCGTCTGTCCCGCCCCTTCTACCTGGCTCAAAGGAAAAACAAACAGCTCTCGCCCCTTTGTTCCGCCTTCCTGAATCACCTTCGCCTTCGGGCAAAACTAAAGAGGACGACCTGACCCGCGGCTCCGGCCTTCCGATTACACCTCTCTGCCCCTCGGGAGACGGTGCCTGTGCTGTATTATAGACAATCTCTATCTTTCATAAAGATCCCATCAATATTTTCAATTTGAAAGGCGGATGAGCATCCATTTTAATGGGGATGCTTTCAGGAAGCCTTGAACCGGAATCTCACACACAGGGGATCATATGACTGAAGAACGATTGGACTGCCGGGGCCTTGCGTGCCCAAACCCTGTACTGAAGACAAAAGAAGTTATCGACCGCGGGAATACGGACCGGTTGACGGTCCTGGTGGATAATTCCGCAGCGCAGGAAAACGTCAGCAGGTTTCTGGTGCGGTTCGGCTACCAGGTGGCCGTCAATCCGCATGGAGATTATATCGAGATCGTAGGGAACAGGTCAGCATCTTCGGGATGCGAGATCGCCCCTGAGCCGGGCGAACTCTCCGGAGAACGGAAAATCATGATTCTGCTCGGGACCGAGCGGCTTGGCCGTGGCGATGACGATCTGGGCAAAAAACTTATCGCCAACTTCCTCGGCACGTTGAAAGAAATGGGACCCGACTTGTGGCGCCTCGTTCTGCTCAATGGCGGCGTGAAGCTTGCCGCGGATGGATCGGAAGTCCTGCCGGCGCTGCAGGGGCTGGAAGAGGAAGGAATCCATATCCTCGTTTGCGGAACGTGCCTCAACCACTTTGGGTTGCTTGAGAAAAAGAGAGTGGGCGAGACGACGAACATGCTCGACATCGTTACGGCCATGCAGTTGGCGGACAAGGTGATCACTCTGACCTGAAGCGGTCATCGCGTAACGGTCTTTTCGCCCAATAGGGCGGCAAGCGTCATAAACTGCTCCGTAGTCAAAGCTTCTGCGCGCAGCCTCGGATCGAGACCGGCCTTTACCAGCGCAGCCTCAACCGAAGACTTTTCATAGCACGCGCTAAGACTGTTCAGCAGAGTTTTTCGCCTTTGCTGGAAGGCAACGTTGACCAATCGCCGCAGGACTCCGAACGTGCAAGTCCGCGGCAGCCGGCCGCTCATGAAATCGAGCCGTATGACCAGGGATTCCACCTTCGGGGGCGGATAGAACTGTTGCGGTCCGACGGTAAAGAGGCGCGACACTTTTGCGCAGGCCCCCAGGAGCACCGACAGGACCCCGTAGTCTTTTGAGCCCGGGTGTGCGGTCAATCGGTCGCCGACCTCCTTCTGGACCATGAAGACCGCCCTTTTTACGGCATGAACGGACTCCAGGAGCCGGAACAGAAGCGGTGAGGTTATATTATACGGAAGATTGCCCAAAATGATGGCGGGATGCCCCGCTTCCTTCGCCACGGCATCAAAGTCGAACGTCAATATGTCCTGCTGATGGATGGATACCCCTTGGGATTCATGAATATTTTCGCCCAAGTACTCCGCAAGATCCCGGTCGAGTTCCACGAGATGAAGCCGACTCACCCGAGGCACAATAAAACGGGTCAGGGCCCCCAGCCCGGGTCCCACCTCGACAACGGTATCCGACTCCGCCAGTTCCGCGCTCTCGACGATCCGTTCAGCCGTCAGCGGCTGATTCAGAAAATGCTGCCCAAAGCGCTTTCTCGGCCTGGCATTCTTTAATTGAAAATATTGATACGGTGTCGGAAAAGTCATCAGAACCACCGCGAACGCGCATCAAGGTCAATGGGGTCCGGGCAGAAGCCCGAGCGCTTCCATATGCTGTGGGCCACCGCCGCAATCATGACTGCGTTGTCCGTGCAGTACCTCCTGAGAGGCAGGTGTAGATTCAACCGCAACCTCCCGGCTTCCTCCTTCAAACGCTCCCTCAAACGCAAATTGGCCGCCACTCCTCCCACCACGGCGACATCGCCGACGCCGCACGATGCCGCGGCCCTCATGGTTTTCAGCACCAGAACATCCACGATCGCCTCCTGGAAGCTCGCCACCAGGTCTTCCAGGCGGTACGGCCCGGTTTCACCCGCCTGTGCGGGAAACCCGTGATGCCGCAGGAAGTTCGCAACGGAAGTCTTGAGGCCGCTGAAGCTGAATTCCAGGGAATCCTTGTCGGCAAGCGCCCTCGGAAACTGGAACGCCTTCGGGTCTCCCCCGGACGCCAGCCGCTCGATCGTTATCCCGCCGGGATAGCCAAGATTCAACAGCTTGGCGACCTTGTCGAATGCCTCCCCCGCCGCGTCATCCCTTGTTGAACCGAGGAAGCCATGTTCTCCGTCCGGATTCACCCGGTAGAGGGCGGTGTGGCCGCCCGAAACGACCAGGCAGACAAAGGGCCGGTCGAGCCGTTCTCCTCCAAGAAAGGCCGCGTGCATGTGACCTTCGAGATGATTGACGGCGATCAGGGGTTTTTGCAGCGCATAGGCCATCGCCTTTGCGGCGCTCAGCCCGATGAGGAGCGCTCCCACGAGGCCCGGGCCCTGGGTCACGGCAATCGCATCCAGTTGCTCCGCCGAAATCCCCGCTTCGTGAAGCGCCTGCGCGATGACGGGCAGTATCGCCTCCACATGCTTTCTCGATGCCAGTTCCGGTACGACGCCCCCATAGGGGCTATGGACGGCTATCTGGCTTGCCACAACATCGGAGAAGATATTCATCCCGTCTTCGACAACGGCGGCTGCCGTTTCGTCACAAGACGTCTCGATACCGAGTATGATCATTCGTTGCACCTCGATCGGGGCGATTTTTCGCCGGCTCAACAGGAAAGCGCTCCCTTCGGGAAGCGGCACGGGCTCCAGTGTAACAGACAGCGCGAACATTTTCGATACCGTGAATGGATTTTGGCACATACTATCATCGAATGGCCGACCTTGGTTCATCGATCTTCTGCTGCACGAGGCCCGGAAAAGAGCGGAGACCCCGGATGATCGATCCCCCGTGCGATGGATATCTGCGTTGTATTGGTTCTGGAGGGGTGTGGCCTTAGGCCATCGGTCGCTATAGATGTGCACATTCTTTTCCATGCACCGCAAGGGCAGCCTGAAACATGATTTCCATCGCACATGTAAACTGTTGAAAGGCTAAACGGCTTGTGCTAAGAATAACAAACGCTCTCTGCGACCTTTCGTGTGAACGCTATCATGCAACCCAGAAAAGGAGATGAGGATGATTTGGCCGTGGCGGTTTGGGATGGCTATTCTTATGGGAGTCCCCGCGATTGTCGGAGGGGGCCTGTTCTATCATTTCTTTGAGAGTTGGAACGCCGTAATCGCCTGGGAGGTGATTCTGGTGATCGTCATGCTCATACTGATCGCCAGGGGAGGCAAGGACACGGCTTCGTCACACTGAGGACGCCGACCGATGGATTGCAGGAAGGAACAGAACCTCAGGAAGTGCGGTTGCAGTTACAGCGGCTGTTCCCTACAGGGCTTGTGCTGTGAATGCATCCAGTACCATCTGAAGTCCAGGCAGTTGCCGGGTTGTTGCTTTCCCGAGGATGCCGAACGGACGTACGACCGGTCATTCGAGCATTTCGCGCGGCTTGTCGCAGGCAAGAAGGTCTGAAAGGCCGGAAGATACATTGACGCGACACCCTGTTTCCTCAACCGACGCCCACTGAACCATCGGGCGCGTTGAGGAAACAGGGTGTTTGAAGTTTAACGTCCTTGCTTCAAGGAAGCACCGAAGGTTCCGGCGATTCCGGACAGGCTGTCATTGGGATTTTTCGACGGGGTTGCCGGCCTCGAGCCATGCCTTGATGCCGCCCGGATAACGATAGACGTTGGTATAGCCGAGTTTCATTGCCCACATGGCCCCGTTGTGGCTTCTGCTGCATTTTGTGAATCCGCAGTAAAACACCAGCTTCCGGTTCTTGTCGGGTCCCAGGAGTTTTTCGAATTCCGCCTTGGTTTTGTCGTCGAGCTGGTTGACTTCGTCAACGGGCAACTCAAAGTTTACGGCGCCCGGAAGGTGATTCTTCTTGTAGCTGTCGGCAAAGGGCATCGTATCCACGATCAACATGTTTTCTTTCTTGTCGATCCAGCCTTTCAGCTCTTCCGTGGCGACGATCTTGTAGCCGCCCTTCATGACTTCGCTGTTGAATTTGACGGCGAGTTTCTCCGTCTCCAGCTCACTGCTTCCCCACTCGAGAGCGAAAGCGCTGGAGCACAAACACAGAAGAAAAGCTCCAACCAACAGCCACAGACCGGTCTCCCTCTTCATCCTCATCATCGTTGTTCTCTCTCCTCCCTTCCCTGTCCATCAGTTATGCCGCGTGCATACATTCTTCAGACGGGCCTGAACCCATCGCCAATAAAACAGATATAAAACAGAAGCCATCAGGCCGATATCCCTGTAGAGCGCAACCCGCAGGCTGTCCCTGGCATGAATTTCTTCCGCGGAAAAACAACCGCAATCGACGTCGAGATCTTTAATGACTCCGTAGCCGAGAACGAGCAGAAAGATCAGCAGAAGTCCTGTAATGACCTTGAGGCCGCCCCTGTAGTCGAACGCGAGCCCCAGACCGCCCAGCAGTTCCAGAAGCGGTAGTCCTATGGCCACCGGAACCAGCAGCACTTCCGGGATAAGGCCGTATCCCGAGATAGCCCGGGCAAAAGCGCGGGGGTCCATCAGCTTGACCGCCCCCGCCCATATGAAGACAAAGCTGAGGGCCAGTCTCATCGCACGATACAGCCACGGTGAATGGAAGAATCGTTTCAGCACGGGCGACTGCCATCTCGGATTATCGGAAACAGGACCAATCCCACCAAACCATCAGCCAAAGCGCATCAGGTAGAACTTATCCAAAGCAATCGCCAAGTCAAATTGATTAAATTGATGGAACTCTATCTTTGACATTCAATTTTCCTATACAAAAAGGACGGCCGTTCGGCCGCTGATATTTCTTTCTTCAGGAAAGCACTTTCCGAAACGAGCACTCGACACGATGTGGAATGGATAGAGCGGAGTGAAACTCATCTATCTATATATAATGTCACAAGTTTTTTCTAAATGAAGGAGCGGTGCGGTGTGGGGTGGGCAAAAGTGAAGCGTTGCCCGCCGTATTGCCGGAAAATGGTGGGCACGGTGAATCTGTGCCCACCCTACCCTGCGAGCCGCCTGCGAAAATCTAATGTTGAGCCACTATACATGTCGTTTTGTATAAAACTGGGCACCATCGGTGCCGGGACCTTGCTTCCCGGCTTCTTCTACGGAGATTTGCGTTTGGCTCGTTCCCACGCTCCTCGGCCCATTCCCCCCACAGGCAGGGCAGGGAAGCGACGCCGGATCAGGGCCGGATCGACAAACTCCGAAACCGTTCGGAAAGATTCCACAGCTTCACACAGCGGGCAACCGACTCGGGAACGAGGTGTTCCCAGGGTTCTCCGAGGGCAATCCGTTTGCGGATGTCGCTTGAACTGAGCCCCTTCTGTTCCAGCGGCTTGGTCCAGAGCACTTCGGTCCGGAGCCCGCAAGACTTGAACTGCTCCAGTTTCCTCCTGCCCCAGTCGTCATAGACGGTGAGGTAGAACACCCCATCGAGTGGAACGTAATATCGGTACATTTCGGGGAAGTTGATCGGAAAGGGAACGATGGAAAAATCGGCTTCACGAACGCCTGAGTCGCGCAAAGCGAGGCGAACCAGCGTGTACCGCTCAAAATAGGTCAAGGGGTTGGATTCCGGCGCGCTCCGGTGCGGATCGGCCGGATCGAGTTTCGTCAGCACGGGGTCCGGATTCGTAATCCCGACCACGAGATGCCTGCACCTGGATTTGCCCGCAAGGAGATACTTCAGGTGATCGTTGTGCAGGACCTGGAATCTCCCGTGAATCACTCCCGTTTCCACCATCTTCACGACCCCGTTCGCACATGCAGGGCTATTGGACCCCGGCTTGCTGAAGAAATAGGCAGACTGGTGCGCTCTGTTCCGAAAAGCGCCCGAGCGATGCTTCCCCTCCCCCGCCCGGCTCTGCCGGACTGCGGCACACCTTCAAAGGGCAGTTCGAGCGATTCCCGGCTGAACACCCCCTTTTGCCGTCACTCCATGTATGCCCGCGCTGTAACGACAGAATCAGGATAAAGCATCAGGCGGGAGCATGCAAGAACCTGCTCCCCGGGACGGACCGTCTCGAGCACCGGGAAGAAAGAGTCAGCCTCGGTAGATAACCGGAGAAGATAAGAAGCAGAAAATGGGGCCGATTCTTCATTTGACTTGTTTCCGATTATTCTATATACTATAAATGTTAATAAATATAAGTGGCTACCCAACGGGTGGGACCGCTAAGCTGCATATCGACCTGTTCGCCTGCAGTTGTGCCGCCAAGTCTGATGACTTGGCTTTTTTCGTTTTGTGGACCGGTTAAATAACTCGGGCTTGGCGACTCATACCTCTCCCGATCGTGAAACCGGCTGCGGATGTCTGCCTCAGAATAGGGCGGCGTATGGTCGCGCATTGCGGCGGTTGCTTGCTCTGAAGGCCGGCTGAAGCCTGCGGACCAAGGACAATGAGAGCGCGCCGCAAAGGGAGGGGAGAATCGATTATCGTTCGTCGTCCCCAGAGTTTTCAGGTGAGCCGGGTTGATTGACCCTTAACCGGAAGAAACAAAATGGCACAAAACATTGCGCTGTACGAAAAACTGGTTAATGAAGCGGTTAGGGCAACGAGATCCTCTACAAGGAAAACCCGGTTTTCAATGCCTCGATGGACGCCTTCCTTGACGCCATCGCCGCCGACAAGGCGTTGGTGGGGCTTGAGGGCATGCGACACCATTAAATATGGAGGATAGCGTGGGCTGTGTTTCCGGTTTGCTGGTCACCGTCCGTACCGCCAGACAAGGCACCGAGATGGTCTGCGGCAAATCAACCCCAAAGTACTTGGAAGAGATCTCCACTCTGCGCATCCATACGGAGGACTTGGCCGCTCTCGGTTTGACTCCGAACCAGTCAGCTCTGCTGACCAGCGCGCACGGCGAGGCAATCGTCACCTGTCGCCCGGCCGAGGGGCCGCGGGGGCTCTTTTTTCTTCCGCTGGGGCCGGTCGCCAACCAACTTTTCAGCGCGGCGTGTACCCAGGGGACCGGGGTGCCGGACTGGAAATGTCTGGAAGTGACGTTGTCGCGGTACGAAGGGCAATGTGGCAACCAAACAAAGAACAAAGGTGAAAAGGATGAGCACTCATCGTGACGTTGTCTGCACCTTCTGCGGTTGTCTCTGTGATGACCTGGAAGTTGAGGTGCAGGACAATAAAATTACCGGCGTCAGGAAAGCATGCAGTATTGGGAAGAACAAGATACTGCATGCCCAGTCCAACACGCCTGTTCCGAGCATCAATGGACGCGAGGTCTCGATCCGGGAAACCGTGGACGAGGCTGCCCGCATCCTGCTCGAGGCGCGGTATCCGATGGTGTACGGACTGAGCAGCACCACCACGGAAGCCCAGCGGGAACTCGTGGAGATTGCAGAGTTGACCAAGGGGAACATCGACAATCCTTCCTCCTATTGACACGGCCCGGGCGTCATCGCCCGCCAGCAGGTCGGGCTGGCATCATGCACTTTGGGAGAGGTCAAGAATCGGGCGGATCTGCTGATCTACTGGGGCTGCAACCCGGTCGAGTCCCACATGCGCCATTTGAGCAGGTATTCGGCAATGGCCAATGGTCTGTTCACGCCCAAGGGCCGCAAGGGACGGAAGGTGGTGGCCATCGACATCCGGCCGACCCCGACGACCAGGAACGCAGACATGTTTCTGCAAGTCATCCCGGAAAACTCGTTCGAAATCGCGACGGTCCTGCGCGCCCTGGTCAAGGGTGTGAGCCTGGAGGGCGCGGAAGAGGACATGGAGGTCGCCGGAGTACCGCTCGACTCGTGGCGAAAGGTCGTAGACATGATCAAGGACTGCAAATACGGCGTCCTCTTTTTCGGTCTCGGCGTGACCCAGTGCCGCGGCAGGGACATCAACGTCGAGCAGGTCGCCAGGCTCGTCCAGGAGGCGAACCGGCACACCCGGTTCTACGCCGTGGCCATGCGCGGCCACGGCAACGTCAACGGCAGCAACCAGGTCATGGCGTGGCAGACGGGGTATCCACTGGCTGTGAACTTCAGCCGGGGCTATCCCCGCTACAACCCCGGCGAGTTCAGCGTCGTCGACATGCTGGCGCGCCGGGAGCCGGACGCCGCCCTCATCGTGGCCACCGACCCGGGGGCGCACCTGCCCCGGGACGCCGTCCGGTATCTGCAGAGCATCCCCACCATCCATCTCGACCCCCACCGCAACATGACAACACCGTGGGCCAACGTTGTCATTCCCGTTGCCCCGGCGGGCGTTGCCGCGGCGGGCACCTTTTACCGCATGGACAACATCCCGCTGCGGGTGAAGAAACTGGTCGAGTCCCCATATCCTTCGGACGAACAAGTCTTGAAGGAGCTAAAGGAGAAGATCGCCCATGCTGCGGATCATTAACGGGCAGGTGCACGACCCGGCCAACGGGATACAGGGTGAGATCAAGGACCTGTACATCGACGGCGACAGGATGATTGCCGACGGGCAGTTGCCGCAAGACCATGCGAAGCGGATGGAGACGATCGACGCCGCGGGGTGCGCGGTCATGCCCGGCGGGGTGGAGATCCACAGCCACATCGCCGGGGCCAAGGTAAACAGCGGCCGGATCATGTGCCCCGAGGACCACTACGACCATTTCAGGGCCAAAACGGCAGTCACCAGGGCCGGGTGCGGCCGCGCCGTTCCGACGACGTTCCTGACCGGCTACCTCTATTCGCTGCTCGGCTACACGACGGTTTTCGAGGCCGCCGTCCCGCCCCTTGAGGCCAGACATGCCCACGAGGAACTCCTGGACATCCCGCTCCTGGACACGGGCTGCTTTACCGTGATGGGCAACAACACCCTGGTTATGAAGGTCCTCAGCGACCCGGACTCCAGCCGGCGCCGGGAGCGGCTGCGCGATCTGGTGGTATGGCTGCTGCGGGCGAGCCGGGGATACGCCGTGAAGGTGGTCAATCCGGGCGGAGTGGAGGACTGGAAATGGAACAGCGGGGCGGCCGATCTTGATACCCCGACCCCGCCGTTCGGAGTCACCCCGCGACAAATCATCACCGGACTCGCCGAGGCCGTAGACGAACTGCGCCTCCCGCACCCGATGCACCTCCACGCCAACCATCTCGGGGAGCCGGGAAACGTGGACACGACCCTGGAAACGATGCGCGCCCTGGAAGGGCACCGAACCCATTTCACCCACCTCCAGTTCCACTCCTACGGCAGGACCAAAAAGGGCGGGTACACTTCGGGCGCGGCCAGCGTGGCAGAGTATTTGAATAAACATCCCGAATTCACCTGCGACGTGGGCCAGATCGTCTTCGGCCAGACCATGACGATGACTTCCGACGCCCCGATGGAGTTCAGGCTGCATCAGTTGCGGAAGGGCAAGTGGGCCAACTGCGACATCGAGATGGAGAGCGGGTCGGGTATTGTGCCCATCGCCTACCATCCCAGGGTGCTGGTCAATGCGATCCAGTGGTCGGTGGGCCTGGAACTCTTGCTGCTGGTCGAGAACCCGTGGCAGATATTTCTCACGACCGACCATCCCAATGCCGGTCCGTTCACAGCCTACCCCGCCATTATCCGCCTGCTGATGGACGCAGGCTACCGTCATTCCTGGCTGGACAAGCTGCACCCCGGGATCCGACGGGCGACCAGCCTGTTCGATCTCACCCGGGAGTACACCCTGGACGAGATCGCGGTCATCACCAGGGCCGGCACCGCCCGTGCGCTGGGATTGCGAAGCAAGGGGCACCTGGGGCCCGGCGCCGACGCGGACCTGGCCGTCTACCCATTAAACGACAACAGGGCGGCCATGTTCTCCAGACCGCGGTACGTGTTCAAGCAGGGCGCAATGGTGGTCCGCGAAGGGCAGATTGTCCAAAGCGTCAACGGCAGGACGCTCTGCGTCGACCCTCCAGGCGGCCGAAGCCTGCCGGAGGATCTGGCCGAGACTTTTGCCGGCTGCTACACGGTGAAAATGGCGAACTACATGGTGGAGGACGAATACCTGCACGAGCCGGAGGTTGTCCCATGCGGGTGAACAATGTGGAGATCGAAGACACCTTTGCCGAGGCCTTTTCCATGCACGCGGCGCGCCTGACCGTCACCGCGGCGACCGAACAGTGGGCAAGGCACGCAGCCCTGGCCGCCACCGGGTTCGCCACATCGGTCATCGGTTGCGGGATCGAGGCCGGGATCGAGGGATCATCCCCCGCAACCCCGGACGGCAGGCCCGGCCTGGACTGCCTGTTCTTCGGCATGTCCCGGGCATCCCTTGAGAAGCAACTGCTCAATCGGATCGGGCAGGCGATCATGACGGCTCCCACGTCCGCGTGCTTCGACGGCGGGTTGCCCGAGTGCGGGGCGGCTGACCGAAGCACGCTGAAGATTGGGGGTAAAATTCGGTACTTCGGCGATGGCTACCAGGCGAGCAAGATCATCGAGGGCCGGCGCTATTGGCGGATTCCGGTCATGGAAGGGGAATTCCTGATCCACGAGAAGTTCGAGGTCTCCGCAGCCGTGGGCGGCGGCAACTTCATAATTCTGGCGGAAACGGCCGACGCGGCCCTGGCTGCGGCCGAGGCTGCCGTGGAGGCGATACGCGCCGTACGAGGAGTCATCCTGCCCTTCCCGGGCGGCATCGTCCGGAGCGGCAGCCAGGTGGGGTCGCGGTACAAGTTCATGCCCGCCTCGACCAACATCGCGTTCTGCCCGACCATCAGGGGGCGCGTGCCGGAAAGCGTCGTTCCCCGCGGCGTCAACTCGGTGCTTGAGATCGTCATCGACGGAGTCACGGCCGGGAAGATCACCGAGGCGACCCGGGTGGGAATCCTCGCCGCGTGTATCCCGGGCGTGCTGCGGATCACGGCTGGAAACTACGGCGGACGCCTTGGGAAACACCATTTTTTCCTTCGGCGGCTGCTCGGCTGAAGCGGGGCCGCATATCAACACAACAGACCGGAGGCACGTTATGGACACACAGGTACGATTAACCCTCCGCACGGCCCCCACCGTGCCGGTCGAGGCGGGAGCCCTGAATCCGGAAAACGTCACGGGAAAACAACGGGCAGAGATAGAGTCCCTGCCGCTCCTGGTCGGGAACCGCATGGAGCGCGTGGGCGACCATTTCGATGTTGACGTGACCACCGGGAGCCCGCCCGGCCGGGCCCCCGGAGATGACTGCCCGGCGACGCTCCTGCTGGCCGGCGATCTCTCGCGGTTTAAGCGGCTGGGAGAGCGGATGGCCGCCGGCCGAATGGTCGTCGACGGGCCGGTCGGCTTCCACGCCGGGGCTTACATGAGCGGAGGCTCCCTGACTCTTCTTGGCGATGCGGGCGATTACCTGGGCGCCCACATGCTCGGCGGCAGGATCGAAGTCCGGGGATCGGCCGGCCATTTCGCCGGAGCCGCCTACCGCGGGTACGCGCACGGGATGGCCGGCGGGGCGATCATCATTCACGGCGACGCCGGGCAGATGGCGGGGGCGCGGATGCGGAGAGGCCTGGTCGCGGTCCGTGGATGCTGCGGCGACGGGCCGGGTTTCGGCATGAAGGCCGGAACCGTGCTCATCGGCGGCCATTCGGGGGTGCGGGCTGGGGCAGCCATGGTGCGGGGGACAGTGATCCTTCTGACCCGTCCGCCCGAACTGCTGCCCACCTTCCGGTACAACTGCGCGTTCCGGCCGCCCATCTGGCCGCTCCTGCTCGCTTCCCTTGCCGGCGCGGACTTCCGTTTGCCGGGGATCGGGCCGGAAGCCGTGTTCGAGAGCTACAGCGGCGACGCCAACGAGGGGGCAAGGGGTGAGATCCTGGTCCGGCAAACCGGGAAATGACCTAAACGCATCCCCGATAGGGGAATTTGCAGCCGGAAGCGACGTCCTTTCTTCCTCCTTATTCCTCGTCTTTATTGTACTTTCTTCCGGACCCGGGCGACACCATATCGGCTCGGCGATACAAGACTTTTTCAACGGACCGTTTTGCTTTGGGGTTTCCGGAATTGTCTTTTCGAGCCGCAGGCTTCATGATATCTTCAGAAGCAAAGCCGAGAGTCATTTCGCTCAGACCTCTATTGCAGGCAGAGCGCAGGGGTGACGGTTCCGACCGAAGGTCGAGACCGATGGGCCGGGAGCCGCCGGTAACTGGAAACGCAGCAGGTTTTCCAATGAAATCCGCAAAGCAGCAGCGAAAAGGGAAAGCATCGGGGACCGGCAGGCAGTCCGCCGTCCTTGTGCTGTCGTTCATTGTATGCTTCGTTTCCATCTTCTACGCCGGTAATATCCACCAATCCTCAGCCCTGCAGGCTTTGGACGTTTGGGCCCATGTGGGCACCCAGGGCAGACTGCCCAATGCTATTGTGCACGGCACCCATGCCCCCCGCCTGGAAACCTTTTTTTCTCGAGCCGTCCATTGGGCAGTGACCTCCGCTTTACATATTTCGGTATCACTGCCTTCTCTTGCGCGCCGGATCGAGTCTCCGTGTGGAAAACACGTTCTCTCCATGCTCGTGGACTCGGGTCTTGAAGTGCGCGCTCCTCCCGAATTCCTTCTTTCCTGATAACTTGTAGAGAAAAGCTCCTGCTTCCTGCGGGCTGAAGCTGTTGACCGGCGACCGGCAACTCCGTGCCCTGGATTTCTGCAAATCCGAGGGTTGCCGAAAAGCCAAAACACGCAGCCTGGTACTTTCTTACGTAAGGCAACGGAGCACAGAGCGGCTTGCCGGGGAAGGTTACCAGACCCTGGCCAGGCCCCACATGCATGTTTTCCATGACTTCAAGCACAACCCGTCAGGCAGCGAATGGAGCGAGCAGGAATTTGACGCGGTTCTTTTCATGGATGCCGCCGGAGGAGACATAAGCACTTGAAAATACCTGTTGTACCCAAAGAGCGCCTTTGCCGGGCGCTGGCGTTTGTTCTCGGCATCTCGTTG
Source organism: uncultured Syntrophobacter sp. (assembly GCA_963666995.1). Classification (GTDB taxonomy): domain Bacteria; phylum Desulfobacterota; class Syntrophobacteria; order Syntrophobacterales; family Syntrophobacteraceae; genus Syntrophobacter. Next base: position 780,841 of record OY762941.1, read on the forward strand.
CTGCTTGGCGGATCCTTTTTTACCGTCCGGCCCGAAGAGACGGCTGTTGTCCTGAGGCTTGGGAAATTTGACAGGACCGCCGATGCAGGATTGCATTTTAAGATTCCTTTCGGCATCGAGAGGGTTCTAAATGTCGCAACGGGCCGGGTGATGCAGCGCGAGTACGGCTACCGGGCCGACCGGTCTCTCACACAACCGGGTCTTACGGAAAAGGATCTCGAAGCCGAGGCGAGAATGCTCACTGGAGACCTCAACATCATTGATCTCAACTGGACGGTTCAATATCGGATCGAGGATGCGGTTGCCTATCTTTTCAACCTGGAAGATGTTGAGGGGACTCTCGATAACATCTCTGAGTCGGTTGTTCGTCGCATAGTGGGAAACCGTTACGTGGACGATGTTCTGACTGTAGGGCGTGCCGGAGTTTCCGATCTTGCAAGAGATGAAATTCAGGCACTGATGGATGAGTATGGAACGGGTCTAACCGTTCTCGCCGTAAAGCTTCAGGATGTAAATCCTCCGGGTCCCGTGAAATCCGCTTTTGATGAAGTGAGTGAGGCCCTTCAAGAAAGGGAGCGCACTATAAATGAGGCGATGGCCGCCTACAATACGGTGGTGCCCAGGGCCCGGGGTGAAGCGCGAAAGGTGGTTGCGGAGGCTGAAGGCTATGCCGTCGAGCAGGGGAACCGCGCAAAAGGCGAGTCCGGGTACTTTCTCGATGTCCTCTCCGAATATGAAAAAGCTCCCGAGGTAACCCGCAGCCGTATGTACATAGAACACATTGAAAAGGCGCTGAATAATCGCACCGGGAGGCTCATGGTCCTGGATGAGAAGTTCCGGCAGCATTAAAAGTTTTTGGGATCACGGAAAACATCTGAAGAAAGCACGCTGCCGGAAGATAAGGCCAAAGCCTGTCTCCCTTCCGAACCGGGAGGACGCTGGATTCGGGGTGCCTTTCCCGGTGGATTCCCATGGATTAGTGTGAGGGTCATGACGTATGCATGAGGTTGATCTTTTATCGAACATCGGACTTGCCATTGTTGCTGCAACCGCTTTCGCTCTTCTTGCCAGGGCTTTAAGGCAACCGCTGCTTTTGGCCTATCTGGCGGCAGGAATTGTGCTTGGGCCAAAAATCGGCCTTGGACTGATCGAAGATGAGGCGAGCATAACCCTCATTTCTGAAATAGGGCTTATTCTCCTTCTTTTTATCATAGGCCTTGAGATAGATTTAAAGAAGCTGCTCTCCGCGGGGCGCACTCTGGTCATTTCGGGCCTCTCCCAATTCCTCATCTGCCTCGCGCTGGGCATAGGATTCTTCATGCTGATCGGCTTTCAGATGGGAAACGGACGGTTCGATGCCCTGTATCTGTCCGTGGCAACGGCCTTGAGCAGCACGATGATCGTTGTAAAAATCCTCTACGACAAGTTCGAACTCACTACCCTTCCAGGGAGAATCACGCTCGGCATACTGGTCTTTCAGGATATCTGGGCTATTCTTTTTCTCTCGCTACAGCCGAATCTGCTCAGTCCCGCACCATCCATTATTCTCCTGTCTTTCGTGAAGGGAGCCGGGCTGGTGCTGGTGAGTCTTGCGGTCAGCAAGTATCTCCTGGCGCGGGTATTCGTCTTCATTGCCAAGATACCCGAACTGCTGCTCGTCACCGCCATCGCCTGGTGTTTCCTCATCAGCGGGATTGCCGGCGGCGTGGGTCTCTCCAGGGAGATGGGGGCACTCGTTGCCGGCGTAAGCCTCTCCGCGTTTCCGTATAACATCGACGTTATCGCCAAAGTCATCAATATAAGAGACTTTTTCGTGACCTTATTTTTCGTCGGCCTTGGCCTCCAGATACCCATGCCGACACCGTCGCTCATCCTCTATGCCGCTGTTGCGTCCCTGTTCCTGATCCTGACGAGATTTCTGTCGATATTTCCCGTGCTCTATCTTCTGAAGAATGGGCTTCGGGCGAGCCTTATCCCGGCCGTTAACCTCTCCCAGATGAGCGAATTCTCCCTAGTCATCGTCTCGCTCGGACTGACGTTTAACCACATCGACTCTCGCATTGTGGGGATTTTGACCTTTGTTTTCGCTATCACGTCGGTGCTCTCGACCTATATGATCGAGTACAATCATCAGATTCAGAGGAGAATCGCCCCCATCCTCAGGAAAATCGGCATCAACGATATCGGCGTCCCGGTTTCGGCGCCGGAGGAACCAGAAAAACCCAAGGAGATCGTATTCCTGGGATTTTTCAGGGAAGCAAGTTCCATCTTCCACGAGTTCGAATCCCTCCGGAATGGCGGCGAAAGCGCACTCACCGACAAAATACTGGTGATCGATTTCAACCCGGTTGTCCACAGCGAATTGAACGCCCGCCGAGTCAAATGCATCTATGGCGACATCGCCAGTGTGGATACCTTGAAGCACGCGCATGCCGATTCCGCCCGAGTGGTGGTCAGTTCCATACCCGATTCCATTCTGCGAGGGACGACGAACCGGAAAATCCTGCAACTTGCAAAGCGGCTCTGTCCCAACGCCCAGGTCATTGTCACCGCCAGTACCATGCAGACCGCCCTCACTCTCTACGAAAAGGGAGCGGATTTCGTCTTTATTCCAAGAATACACTCATCAAGGCGTGTGGCCCGCATCATCGCGGTTTCTCTGAGCCGGTCCCTGGAGCCGTATCGATTAGAGGAAATTAACAGCCTGAGAAAGCGGCACGAGGTTCTCGCCTGAGCCATGGAACCCGATTCGGCATTTCCAGACGGCATGATCACCAGGTTCAAGGGGGGAGAATCCCTACAAGCTGTTGCCCAAAGGAAAAGCCAAGGCCAGGTGAAGTCGGGATTCGTCATTTCGGCGGAGGCCGGAATCCAGACTCTTTAGAATTATTGGATAATTCCAATCAAGGATACCGGACCCCGGCCATTCCGGCTTGTTCCCTACTCAAACAGGGCAAAGAGAGAGCGGCATATGCTACCGGATAAATCTCCCCGGGCAGGGAGCCCGCCGTCTAGAAGGAATAAGCGAGCGTCAACGAGACGCTGTCCTGCCTCGACCAGACTCTGACCCCGTTTGAAAACCGCATGTCAATCTCAAAGGGGGAATTCACAAGGCGGTGAGAGCCGGTCGTGGAGATCTGGAGAAACTCGGCTTCCAGGGCAAGAGTGAGCTGCTTGTACAAACCTCCCCGCAACCCGGCTGTCGCGTGCCAGGCATCTCCACTCGTATCTTCGTAGGTGTAGCGCTTGCCGCGCAGCAGGTGGTGGTCCTCGTTGTGGCCGGCCACATATGCCCAGTCGAATTGGAGCAACCCCGTCAGGCTGTTCAGCATGAGAGGTTTCCCCAGGTCCAGAGCCGCCCGCGCGCCCCCGAAATAGTGCCGGTAGGTCTGCTCGAAGCGCAACGTGTCGCCCGGGAGAGGCACGGGAGGATACAAGCCCGTCGGGTAGACCTGCAGCCCGTCGTGAGCGAGAAAATTGAAATACTGCCAACGGAACCCTGCGACAGGGCGCAGATCGAGCCAGGGAGGCAGGCACAGCCAGTCGGAGATTTTCAGATCGATGTCGGTTGAGAGCATACAACTGGGGGAGAGGTGGCATTTTGATTCGCTGTAGATGGTTTTAAGGTCGGGCCTCTCGTCATCATCCCAATCCGAGTCGCGCATACGGCCGTTGGCCTCCCGCGATGCATTGGTAAGCGCTTCCGCGCCGATTGAGAACCGGGGGAAGCTCGCCCTCAACTCAGCGCCCACCCACCATGAATCCAGAGGAAACTCCAGCCGGCTCAGAGGGACCTGATAGGGAGGAAAGGGGTTGCCGAATTCGTAAGAAGTGTGACTGTCGAAAAAATACCGGGTCTTAAACCCAACGGTTAGATATTCGGTAAGCGGGATAGCCCCGCCGCTTTGCGGAGCAGCGGCCTCCTTATTCTGCCCGGCGGCCGAATCCTGCACGGGTGCTCCAGCCCCGGGCCGGAATCCGGCACAGCCGACGTGGAAATCAGTGATAAGCTGTCCGGTCCCTACGGTCTTATTTCGACAGGAGTGCCGTCCGGCACCACTCGCCACAGTTCTTCGATCTCCCGGTTGGTCACCGCAATGCATCCGGCCGTCCAATCGATCAAATGGTGTAGATTGCCGAGCCAGCCCAAACCATTCCGGATGCCGTGAATCATGATGTCGCCGACCGGATCCACGCCTTTGCTTTCAGCAACCTGGATATCGCGTGCATTCGGATACGAAACGTGCAAAGCCCGGTGGAAACGGCTGTCGGGTTTGCGGGAATCAATCCTGTATGAACCCTCGGGGGTCCTGCCGTCTCCTTCATACTCCTTGTGCCCGGTCGGCGTACGTCCCAATGCTACCCGATAAGCCTTTAGGGGTCTACCTTCTCGCAGCACCACCATGCGATGTTCGGACTTGTCAACCAGAATTTGATCGGCTCTTGTCCCAATCGGAAGAGGCCGGCTCCACTGGTTTGCCCATATAAGAAGCACAACCAATGTTCCGGCGAGGAGTGCAAGCACTTTCATCTGCGACTTCATTCCCATCGGGTACGGCCCGCTCAGGTTAACCTACGCGCGTTAGAGCGGCGGCACAAAACCCGCTCCGCATTGAAGCCATTCTCAGATTTGGCATTATAATACCGGAATATGATCGGGGCCGTCAAAGGCGAACCACACCCCATCAGGAGTGCCCGGTTTTTGTCTTGGCCGGCTTCCCAAAGAGAACAAATTTGGGCAACAGGGAGGGCGGGCTTGTTTCCGACAGTGATACCTGCAAGCGAGGATATGGACAAGACGATATCCGGAATCGGTTCTCCGTGACCGGCATCCGGCCCGTTCTTTATCCGCAGCGCATAGCGCGGGGGAGGTTTACAATCACTTGCATGTTCGATGGCGAAATTATATGGTTTTGCGGCTTCCAGGCTGCTTCTGAAAATATAGGACCAGATCCGGCCTGAGACCGGGTTTAGGATGCATCGGTCCCGGTTTGATGCATTATTGCCGTCAACGGCATCAGAAAGAACTCAAAATGAGAGTCTCCCTAATGCTCACCTGCACAGCCGATCTTTTGTACCATGCCTCCGCCCGCGCCTGCGTCAGCGTCCTCGAGGCATTGGGCGTACAGGTGGATTTCCCGCACCGTCAGACATGTTGTGGCCAGCCATGGCTAAACACCGGCCATCTGGAGGGCGCCAGGCGGCTTGCTCTCCATTTTCTGGAGGTCTTCGAGGAGGCCGAAGCCGTGGTGGTGATCAGTTCTTCGTGCGCTGACAGCATCCGGAACCATTACACCAAACTTTTCCCCGGCTCGCCAAGACTCCAGCTCCGCCTGGAAATTCTCGGGCAACGGACCTTCGAATTTTGCGAGTATCTGCAGAAAGTCCTGGACCTGAGGCACATTCCCGTCCACCCCAGGATCTGCCGCACCACCTATCACTCGAGTTGCCGCACCCTGAGGGGCATCGGGCTGAACGGAGTCGCAGAAGACTACCTTGCACAGATGCTCGGGAGTGAATTCGTTTCATTGCCCGAAAATGAATCCTGCTGCGGATTTGGCGGGAGTTTCAGTGTCAAGCTCCCGGAGATATCCGGGCGCCTTATGGCTGACAAACTGCAAAACATCGCCTCGACAGGGGCCTCCCAGGTCGTTTCGCTTGATCTGAGCTGCCTCGCTCACCTTTCTTCGGGGGCCTCTCACTTTGGGCTTGGGCAAATTCGTTTTTCTCATCTCGGTGAGTTGATGGCTGAAGCTTTTGGGGTATTCACCGAGGAAACCCTACGAGCACCGAAATAACCGAAAGCGACTCCGCATTTCCGTCAACCTTTTTCCCGCGACCCGGAGGCGATCGTTTCAAAGGGGATTGCATGCCCAGGAAAACCCACGATTTTCGTGCACGGTCTTCAGAAGCCGTCGCCGACGGTGACCTGAGGGCAGCCATTCGCGAAACGGCCGACCTCCTCCTGACGAGAAGGGCCTCCGCAGCGGCCGAATACCCAGGGTTCGAAGATCTCCGCACGTGGGGCCGCACCCGCAAGATGGAGGTATCCGGCAAGCTGGCGGAATATGTTGCCGAGTTCGCGAGCCGGGTGGAAGCCGCCGGAGGAGTGGTTCACTTCGCCAAAGACGCCGCCGAGGCGGTCGAAGCGGTCAAAAGCATAGCCAGGCGGCACCGCGCCGTCAGGGCTGTTAAATCCAAGTCCATGACTTCCGAGGAGATATCTCTCAACGACGCCTTATCCGAAGCGGGGATCCAGATTACCGAAACGGACCTTGGGGAATTCATTGTCCAATCGGCTCATGAAAAACCTTCCCACATTCTGGCGCCCGCGATCCACAGAAACCGCGCCCAGGTTGCCGAACTGTTCCATGCCGTTCTTGGAACGCCGCCCGGTCTCGACGTGGAGGATCTGGTGCGCACCGCCCGAAATGCCCTTCGGCAGCGGTTCCTTTCGGCACAATTGGGGATCACCGGCGGGAACTTTGCCGTTGCCGAAACGGGCTCGCTGGTGCTGGTGACAAACGAAGGAAACGGCAGGATGACGACGTCGCTTCCCCCCGTGCAAGTGACGATTTTGGGAATCGACAAGATAATTCCCCGGATGTCCGACCTTCCAGGTTTTCTTGCGCTGTTGACCCGTTCCGCTTGCGGCCAGGCCGTTTCCAGCTACGTCAGCATCATCACGGGCCCGCGAAAGCCGGACGAAGACGAAGGCCCTGAAGAGCTTCACGTAGTGTTGCTCGATAACGGCCGGTCATCCCTCGCCGTTGGACCCTTCCGCGAGATCCTCCATTGTCTTCACTGCGGAGCATGCCTCAATCAGTGCCCGGTTTACCGCGCAGTTGGCGGACATGCCTACGAGTCCGTCTATCCCGGCCCTTTCGGCGACGTGCTCTCCCCTCTGATCTGGGGGATGGCGGAATACCACGATCTTCCGGACGCGTGTACTCTGTGCGGGCGTTGCGCTGCAGCGTGCCCGGTCGGGATCCCCTTACCCGACTACCACAGGAAGCTGAGGGACCTTCGTGTTCAGAGCCATACGCGTCCGGCCTCTTTGGCCAAGTACTGTGAGTCGATAGCCACCAACCCTCTTCTCTATCGGGGATGTATAACTGCTCTTCGCCAAATTCTCATGCATGGTCGGAAACTGCCGGATGGAAATTTGCCGAGCCCTCTGGAGAACTGGAAAACCTGCCGGGATTTGCCGCAGCCTCAAGCAGGGCCGGCCTTTCGCGATTGGTGGCACGACAAGAAGAGGAACGACCCATGAGCATATCCGATATGCTGCAATGTTACGTCCGCATGGCCCGCGGTGCGGGGACCGAGGTTGAAATCCTGACGTCCGATGAGCTGCCCGGCCGCTTGGCGTCGCTTCTGTCCCGGCCGGCTGTCGAATCCTACCGCACTGCCGATTTCAGCCGTTGTCAAGCTGAGGCATTGGTTTCGCCCCACGTGCGGCTTGCGGCAATTCCAGTCTCGGGCTGGCCCGGGAGATTGCTCCAAACGATAAGGGAAATGGCTGAGTCAGCCGGCTATGACATTACGACCCCAAAGGAATTATCCGGCAAATTCACCTGGGATAGGATCCTCCTGGCAAAAGCATCCATCGGCATAACCTTCTGCCCTGCTTTTCTGGCGGATACCGGGAGCATTGTGATGCCCTCCGGTCCGGGCATGGGCACTCTGGCAGGGCTCCTACCGGAGGTCCACCTCGCACTGAGCTATGTGGAAGGATGCATGGAGGGCCTCGCTGATTATATGCTCAAAGAGGGTCTTTCTCTGCCCGCTCGACTCACCCTTGTCACCGGACCGAGCCGCACTGGAGACATAGAGTGCACAATGACCACTGGAGTGCATGGCCCGGGCAAAGTCCTGCATTTCATTCTCCAGAGTTCGCCGGGCGCCTGAATTTCCGGGTCAGTCCCACCAAGTCCTCAGGCCGCGCGATTCGGACATGCCTCCCATCCCTGTGTTGTGATCGGCGGCTGGACGGAAGGCGACTGTTGCGCAGTTTGGGGCGGGGGTATCAAATTGGCTGTGTGCCCTGGTTAAAAATGTTCAGGTACTCTGAGTACGCGAATATGCGCCCGCGCTTCTTTCCTGTTATTTCACGCACTATTCCCAGCTTGCGCAGATTTTTAAACGATTGGGTTATGGTGGGCACGGTCAGGTTTAATGTTTTTGCGGCATAGGGGATCGGCAACAGGGGCGTCGTCCGCATTAGCTGATGAACCCTCAGCGCTGACCCGGCAGCCTTCTTGAGAGTTTCAATCTTGGCACTGTCCGTTTCAAACAGCTTCAGAATCTGCCTGGTGGATTGCGCCGCCTGATCGGCAGTCTCCATCACTCCTGTGAGAAAGAAGGCGAGCCATCCCTCCCAGTCCCCTTCGGCTCTCACTCTCTGGAGCCAGTCATAATATTCCTGTCGATGCGTTTTGAAGTACAAACTCAGGTAGAGAATGGGGTCACTGAGAGCGCCCTCCGCACACAACAGGAGTGTAATCAGCAGGCGCCCCACTCTGCCATTCCCATCCAGGAACGGGTGTATTGTCTCAAACTGGACGTGCGCCAATGCAGCCTTGATAAGTAGGGGAGTGGCTACCGGGTCGTTATGTAGGAATTTTTCAAACGGCCCCAGGCATTCCATAAGGGATTCAGGAGGGGGTGGCACGAAGACCGCATTACCCGGGCGGGTTCCTCCGACCCAGTTCTGGGAGCGGCGAAACTCGCCGGGTTCCTTGTCGCTTCCGCGCCCCCTGGAAAGCAGAATGCCGTGAATTTCCTTGATCAGGCGTAACGAAAGCGGAAAACCTCCTCTCAATTTGCTCAACCCATAGTTCATCGCTGCAACGTAGTTGGAAACTTCCTGCACATCCTCCAGTGGCACCCCCGGTATTTCGTCGCTTTCATACAGGAGGAGGTCGTTAAAAGAGGATTGGGTTCCCTCTATCTGGCTGGAGAGCAGGGCTTCCTTCCTCACGTAAAAGTAGAGAAACAGGGATGTGTTGGGCAGGATGAGCGTCATGCCGTCGAGCCTGCCCAACGCCCGGTTAGCCTTTTCCAGCAGATCATGATGTTGACTGGTCAGCTTCAGCAGGGGAACGGGCGGCAGTGGCTCCGGAATATATGCCCTGCATATTTCCCCTACTGTTGAGCAGGCCCGGTAATTACCGGTCTTGCGCTTCATATCAGATTCCTCCCGGGCCGGAGCCGGATTAACGGCAACCTGCTAAAGCATGCTTTACGAACTGAGATCTTATTAAAATTTAGACCGTAATTTTTTATTAAGCACTCCGCTAATAAAGGATGCCTTGCTTAGCTGGAGCCTTATTAAAAAATAGCATATCAATTTTTATTAAGAAAGAAGATAATGTGCGAAGGCACCGATCGAAACAGGCCATCCGTGACTATTCGAGATCGGCAATTTGGCCTATCCCTCTGCTATTCCCGGCTCCCCGGAACGGACTCGAACCAACGCAATCCGGCCCCGGGCATGATTGACAGCCGGCCTAAGGGTTTCAAGCCCGGGGTTACATGCAATGACGGTGCATTGATCCACATTCCTGCACGTGCAATGTGGTCCCAGTCGCGGAGAATTAATGGGCATGCCGGCGGGGAACCGCCATCAGCACATCAAACAGCATCACGGGGCCGGACAATTCTAGTTGCATTTGCGTTGTACCTGGATCACTGATCACTTACCCCGATCGCGGATCACTTGCCCCTGCCTGAGCCCTTCAAAGCACGGGACAGTCTTCCTGCGACCACCAGGTTGGGGTGGATGACGAGGTAGAGCAGCGCGGCAACCGGCGCGTGCGCCCAGAAGACACTGGCAAGACCGCACAGGACCACGGCGCTCGTCCTGGTTCCCTTGCTCGCAAGAGTCGGTTCGCCCAGATCGATCCCCAAGCTTTCGGCCCTCGCGCTGGAATAGCTGATGAGCCCGCTCCCGATAAGGGCCAGAGACCCGAGGACGGCAACCTGCCAGAGCGGGATAAAATGGGGGAGCCTGCCGACCCAGATCGTCAGCCCGATCACCAGGGCCCCATCGGAATACCGGTCGAGAACCGAATCGAAAAAGGCCCCGGCCTTGCTCTGGCGATTGGTCAGGCGGGCGAATTGGCCATCGACTCCGTCCAGAACCTGCGAAAGGGCCGCAATCAGGCCCCCCAGCCAGGCGTTCCCGAGTGCGAATGCCAGACCGGCCGCCACCCCGAGAGATGACGAGGCCGCCGTGATCATCCACGGCCGAAGCCATTCCAGACCGAGCAGTCTCGGAGTGATCCGGGCCGAAAGGTTGCACTTGATCCACTTTAAGACAAAGCGGTCGGTGGGCTTTGTCATCCATCCTTCGGAAGGGATGTCCATTTTCATCGGCTGAATCTCCGAACAGCTTCTCACGACTGGAATACGCTCCGGCAGTCTTGTCCTCATTTACTCACGGTCGAGCACTACGGCAGCCGCAGTTCGATCATGGACAGAGCAAATCTTTGAATGCTGAATAATCCCAATGTGTTCACCCCCCACCCAGCCTCCCCCGCTATGGGGGAGGAGCCAGCCCACACTCCCCTCCCAGCAGAGGGAGTGGCTGGGGGAGGGGGTCGTCGCGTCTTTGAACAGGAGAAAAACCTTCGCGCGCCCGCAGGGAAGCGGCTACCCGCTTTCATTCGTGCACCCGGAGAGAGACACCCACCCACTTTCACAAACGGACCGAGCCTGCTGCCGATTGAAAGTATTCACTGACCACTCTGAGGGTCTGCAGCAGGGCCTCTTCCTCCCGCAACTCCAGTACCCACCAGTCGCAGGGAAGCGTGCTCAAAAGATGCAGCCGGTCCTCAACGTCCGCAAGACAGCCGGGAGGCAGGTGCCTGTCGTCCCGCTCTTCGTGATAGATATGGGCATTGAATACCTTGTCCTGGTGCGGAAGTACGAAGTCTTCGACCGAATACTGCTGGGTTTCGACCGAATGGGCCACACGGGCATGGCCGATGTCGAGCGTCACGCAGGCCCCCGATTTACGGATGAGCTTCTCGAACAGCTCGGGCCGGCTCGACCACCCGGACGCAAGGTTTTCAAGGCATACCCGAATACCCAGGCCGCCCGCAAAGTCCACGAAATCCGCCAGCGCCTTCAGGGTCCGCTCCCAGGACAGAACATTCATGGCGAGCCTGCCGAGCCCGAGGTGGATTGTGAGATACCGGCCGTCCACGGCGTGAACCAGACGGCATGCCTTCCGAAAGAGGTCCATCGCAGCCCTCGCCCTCTCGGGATCGCCGTCGCCCAGGTCCACCTCTCTAAAGGCACAGTGAAAGCGCACCTCAAGTGGACTCAGTCCCGAGATCTTCCGCATCAACCTCAATTCGGACAACGGATTCTCCGGCAGGTCTTCCACCTTTAACGTCCAGTCGACACCTGAAAAACCATGCACCAGGGCAAATCTTCTGGTGTCGTCGATATCGTTTTGAAAATTGCACAGGGCGAGCTTTATTTGCGTCATGGCCGGTATGCTCGAAATGCTCCTTGAACGAGTGATGTATCCCCCGAATGTCGGCGCGGGGATCGAAAGCGTGAAAGTTTACAGTTCCAATTATTATTTATAATTCAATGCCCCGATTTTTCAAATGGGAAGTCCCGATGCAATCTTCACCCCGGATTGGAAACTAAGCAAAATACACAGCGTCACAGGTTTTTGCGAAATGAAGAACCGGCGCAGTGTAGGGTGGGCACAGGTTCACCGTGCCCACCAATTATCAGCCATGCGCTGGGTAAATCCGGTGGGCAACGCTTCGCTTTTGCCCACCCTACAAATCACAGACTCTCACCTCGAATCGGAAAATAGCGGGATGGGAATGTCGGACCGCGTTTTGCCTCGATCGACCGCGACCTCCTACGGCCCATGACTTTGGGCACTTTAGCTCGTCTATAAGTTCAGCCCGCCGGAGGACTTGACAGATGTTTTCCTTGACTTTTCGCGAGCCGTTTTTTATGAGAATTCGTTTATATGTCGATCAATCGCACTCATCTGAGGACAGGGTTACAAATGGAAAGCATCCAGGCCATCCGGGGCATGAACGATATCCTTCCCGGACAAATCGAATGGTGGCAAAGAGTTGAGAAGGCCGCACGCGAAGTGCTGGAAAACTTCGGATACTCTGAAATCAGGACCCCGGTCATCGAAAAACTCGACCTGTTCACCAGGGGAATTGGTGAAAGCACGGACATCGTGGAAAAAGAAATGTATGCTTTCGAGGACCGCAAGGGAGATTGGCTCGCCCTGCGCCCCGAAGCTACGGCGTCTGTCGTGAGGGCCTACATCCAGCACAATCTGCAGGCCGATTCCCTCACTCAGAAGCTCTACCTGATGGGGCCCATGTTCAGGCACGAACGCCCCCAGAAGGGGCGGTATCGCCAATTCCACCAGATCGACGCGGAAGCTTTCGGAATCGACGATCCCATGCTGGACGCTGAAGTGATGTACATGCTGAGGATTTTCCTCGAGCGCGTCGGCCTGACCGGAGTCGTTCTCCACATCAATTCGCTGGGGTGTCCCGACTGCAGGCAAGAATACCGGGAAGTCCTGAAGAAGTTCCTGGACGAGCATGCGTCAGAGCTTTGCCCGGACTGTCAGAGGCGCAGTGAAACGAATCCGCTTCGAACCTTCGACTGCAAGGTCGAGCGGTGCCAATCGGTGCTCGCGGGCGCTCCCCTGCTCCTGGATTACATCTGCGGCGAGTGTGCCGGGCACTTTGAGGCCGTGAAGGGTTATCTTGAAAAATTACAGACCCGGTTTGTGATCAACCCCCGGATGGTGCGAGGGCTGGATTATTACACGAGGACGACCTTCGAGGTCATAACGGATCGGCTGGGCTCCCAGAACGCCGTGGGGGGCGGAGGCCGCTACAATGGCCTCGTCCGGGACCTGGGAGGTCCCGATTTGCCGGCCATCGGGTTTGCCATCGGCATGGAGCGGTTGATCCTGCTTCTGCAGCAGGACCGGGACGAGAAGAAGTGCCCCCCGGTCGTTTTTGTCGCGACCCTTGGAGAAGCCGCGCGGCAGAGAGGGTTCCTGCTCGCGCAGGAAATCCGCGCCGCCGGCATTTCGGCCGAAGCGGACTACGAGGCGCGAAGCCTGAAGAGCCAGATGCGCCGGGCGGATAAGCTCGGGACCCCGTATGTGCTGATACTCGGAGAACAGGAACTGGAGAAGGGGGAGATCCAGTTGAGGAATATGGTGCAAAAGAGCCAGACGAACATCCCTCTGGATACGGCTGCGCAGTCGGTGCTCAAGATTTACGAAGAAGCGTCCGGCACCGGCGTATAGTCCTGATAATCGTGTCCTTACGGATTTTGAACCTGAATGACGGTGTATGCTCTATTCGGACCTGGAACTCCGTCCGATTTGGATTGCTGAAAGGGGAGGAAGTCGAGTGAGTCTAATGGAAGATCAGTTGAACGACCAGCCGAACGGCCCGGAAACGGGTTCATCCGCATCGGACAGCCTCGGGGACTGGCAAAAGACGCATCACTGCAACAGTCTCGGCACTGCCGAGATCGGCGAGACGGTTATCCTGATGGGTTGGGTCCAGCGCCGGCGCGATCACGGAGGATTGATTTTCGTGGACCTTCGGGACCGGGAAGGGATCACCCAGGTAGTGTTCGATCCCCAGTACAACGCTCAAGCCCACGAGCACGCTCACGGGCTGAGAAGCGAGTATGTGCTTGCCGTCCAGGGCAAAGTGAGGCCGCGCCCCGAAGGGATGACCAATCCGAAGCTGTTTACGGGCGCAATCGAGGTGATCACCTCCGAGCTGAGGATACTCAATCCATCCAGGACCCCTCCTTTCCAGGTCGAAGATGACCTCGATGCCAGTGAGAACATCCGGCTGCGGTACCGGTACCTGGATCTTCGGCGGCCCAAAATGTTCCGCAATCTTCTGTTGAGGCATCGGGTCTTCCAGCTCACCAGGGATTATTTCAACCGGAAGGGCTTCCTGGAAGTGGAAACCCCCGTCCTGACCAAGAGCACCCCCGAGGGCGCACGCGACTACCTCGTGCCCAGCCGGGTGAATCCCGGGAAGTTTTACGCTCTGCCGCAGTCCCCTCAGATCTTTAAGCAGATCCTCATGGTGGCCGGATTCGAGCGTTATTACCAGATCGTTAAGTGCTTTCGGGACGAGGACCTCAGGGCTGACCGCCAGCCCGAGTTCACCCAACTCGACCTCGAGATGTCCTTCGTAACCGAAGAACGCATCCAGGAACTCATGGAAGGCTGGGTCGCACACCTGATGCGGGAAGCCCTCGCCATGGAAGTGCAGCCGCCGTTCCCGCGGATGACCTATGCGGAAGCCATGGATCGCTACGGGAGCGATCGCCCGGATACGCGTTTCGGGTTATATTTGAACGACGTAACGGAAATCGTCGCTTCATCCGAACTGCGGGTTTTCAAACAGGCGGTGGAGCGCGGCGGAGTCGTGAAGGCGATCCGTGTGCCGGAGAGCAGCCGCCTGTCGAGGAAAGACCTCGACGATCTCATCGATTTCGTAAAGATATTCGGCGCCCAGGGGATGGCATGGATCCGGATTCAACCGGACGGGTGGCAGTCGCCGATCGCCAAGTTTCTGCAGGAAAGCGTCCGCGAAAAGCTGGCGGAGAAATTGAAGGTCGAGAATGGGGATGTTCTCCTGTTCGTCGCCGATCAGAGCAAGGTGGTAAACGACGCCCTCGGGAACCTTCGGGTCCGCCTCGGAAACCAGCTCGGGCTGATCGATCCCTCCACCTACAATTTCGTGTGGGTGACTGAATTTCCGCTTCTCGAATGGGACCACGAGGAGAAACGCTACACGGCCGTTCATCACCCGTTCACGGCTCCCATGGAGGAAGACCTTCCCCTCTTGGGCGAGCATCCCGAACGGGTGCGGAGCCGCGCATACGACCTCGTGCTGAATGGGACCGAAATCGGCGGCGGCAGCATCCGTATCCATCGCCAGGACGTACAGGAACTCGTCTTCGGGGCGCTCGGCATTCAGCAGGAGGAAGCCCGGGAAAAATTCGGTTTCCTTCTGGAAGCCCTCCAATATGGAGCGCCGCCCCACGGGGGGATTGCCTTTGGCATGGATAGGCTTATTATGCTCATGAGCGGGTCCGGCTCCATCAGAGATGTGATCGCATTCCCGAAAACCCAGAAGGCCACGTGCCTGATGAGCGGCGCGCCTTCCGAACCGGAGTTCCGGCAGTTGCTGGAACTCTGCGTCAAGGTTGAAACCGAACGGAGGAATTGAATCCGATGGCCCGATGGAACAGCAAGAAACGGGTCCTCGATCACGAACATTCGCAGTTCCGGCGAGAAGACCATGTGGATGTCCGTGAACCCAACCTCATGAGGGACATTTTCCCTTATGATGAAGTGCCCCGGATCGACTTCGATCACACGCTGCTGCCGATCGACCCGGCCGAAGACATGTTCATCACGGATACGACCTTCAGGGACGGGCAACAGGCACGGCCCCCTTATACCTTGAAGCAGATGGGGGCTATTTTCGATCTGCTGCACCGGCTCTCCGGCCCCAACGGAGTGATCCGGCAATCCGAGTTTTTCCTCTACTCCGACAAGGACCGCAAGGCCCTGGACCTGTGCCTTTCGAAGGGATACGAATACCCGAAAATCACGGGCTGGATCAGGGCTGCCGAACAGGACCTTCAGCTCGTCCGCAGTATGGGGCTCACCGAAACGGGTATTTTAACATCGGTTTCCGATTACCATATTTTCCTTAAACTGAACCTCGACCGCAAGGCCGCCTTCGACAAGTACACCGGTATCGTCCGGAGCGCTCTCGAAAGCGGTATCGTCCCGAGATGCCATTTCGAAGACGTAACCCGTGCCGATATTTACGGGTTTTGCATCCCTTTCGCCATCGAACTGATGAAGCTGAGAGAACAGAGCGGAATCGACGTCAAGATAAGACTTTGCGATACGCTCGGATTCGGCGTGACGTATGCGGGGGCGGCGCTCCCGCGAAGCGTTCCAAAGCTGGTCAGGGCGTTCGTGGACGATGCGGGCGTTCCGGGCCGTTTGCTCGAATGGCATGGGCACAACGACTTTCACAAGGTGCTCGTCAACGCCGTCACCGCCTGGCTTTACGGATGCAGCGGCGCCAACGGCACCCTCCTCGGCTTCGGCGAACGCACCGGGAACGCGCCGATCGAGGGGCTCATTATCGAGTATATCGGTCTCAAGGGAAGTCCCTGCGGGATCGACACCACGGCCATTACGGATATGGCCGATTATTTCCAGACCGAAATCGGTTATCGCATTCCGCCCAATTATCCTTTCGCGGGCGAGGAATTCAACGCGACCCGTGCCGGAATCCATGCCGACGGGATAGTGAAGCATGAGGAAATATACAATGTTTTCGACACCCGGGCGCTGCTGAAAAAACCGATCAGCATCATCATCACGGACAAATCCGGGGTGTCGAGTATCGCGTACTGGGTCAACACCCGCATGCACCTGGACGGGGACCGGCGGCTGGATAAGCGCCATCCGGGGATTGTGAAGATCCACAAAAGGGTCATGCGCGAATATGAGCAGGGCCGCAACACATCCATTTCAAATGAAGAAATGGAACGGTGGGCCAGGCGGTTCCTGCCCGAATACTTCACGAGCGAATTCGACAGGCTCAAGCAGAAGGCCTACGCCCTCGCGGCCCACCTCGTCGAGGAGGTCGTTGAAAGCGACGCCATCAAAAGCATGGACCCCATGCGACAGGAACTGGGCCTGCAGACCCTGCTCGATCTGAATCCGTTTATTCAGTATATTTACGTCACCGACCGGGAAGGGCGCAAACTGACCAGAAACATCACGCACATCGTGGACAGGGCCAGGTATGAGAACGCCAAAGTCGGAGACGAACTGTCCGACCGTCCCTGGTTCATCGAACCCATGAAGGACGGCAAGGTCCACGTGACGGATTTCTACACGTCGCGCTATACGGGAGTACTCTGCATCACGGTTTCGGCCCCCATCCGAAATGAATCCGAGGAGATCGTGGGAATCCTGGGTATAGATATCCGGTTCGAAGACCTGGCAAAAATGGAAGAGAACGCAGATACTTAGGCCGAGACGGCATAGAGTGCGACGGCGTGAAATTTCCTCTGGCGCGACACATCGGTATCGGCTTTTTCCTGGTTGTTTTCGCGCTGAGCTGCGCGAAGACTCCCTACACGCCTCCGTCGCCGGCTCCCCCCGGTTCGGGGCTGCGGACCCAAAAGCCTTACGAGATCAAAGGCGTGTGGTATTATCCGCTCCCCACCGCGGAAGGTTACGTGGAAGATGGACTTGCCAGTTGGTACGGCGCGGATTTTCATGGAAAAGCGACGTCCTGCGGAGAGCCTTACGACATGTACGCCATGACCGCCGCCCATAAGACGCTGCCTCTCGGGACTCACGTCAAGGTCACCAACCTGGAAAACGGCCGTGCGGTTATTCTCAGGGTGAACGATCGCGGCCCCTTCGTGTCCGGCAGGATCATCGATCTCTCATGCCGGGCGGCCATGGACCTCGGGTCGTTTCACAAGGGCTTGGCCAAAGTGAGGGTTGAGGCCGTCCAAACCGCGTCGGAGGAGCACATCGGGCAGAACACATACTGGCGGCCGGAACCGGTTGCTTCTTTCCGCTACGGCCAGTTCACGATACAGATCGGCGCTTTCCGCGAGCAGTCAAACGCCTACAAGCTCAAAGACAAGATGGCCAAAGGGTTTCAGTGGACCCAGATAGGGCAGATGGTCGACAAGGGAAATACTCTTTACCGGGTTCAGGTTGGAATGTACCAGGACATGGTTCTTGCCAAAAAGGACCTGGATTACCTGCGAATCCATGGGTTCGCAGATGCTTTTGTAGTGGCAGCGGAGGTCAAATAGGTGCTTAAGACCATTTCTTATCCTTCGGGAGAAGCAAACGATAAACTGGCATCCATTGTTTCCCGCAAAATGGGAGCGGATTCTTCCCTGGAAAATGCGGTGCTGGAAATCCTTCATGATGTTAAGGAAAACGGCGACGCCGCGCTCGTTCGCTACACCCGGCGATTCGACGCGCCCGACTTTGAGGCGGGCCAACTGAGCGCGTCGGAGGCCGAAATCGGGGCTGCCTATGACGCGGTCGATCCCGGTTTCCTCAAGATTCTGCGAACTGCGATCGAAAACATAGAGACCTTTCACCGGCAGCAGCAGCACCCGTCGCATTTCATAACCAAACCCGACGGGACCTTCCTCGGCCAGATCGTAAGACCCGTCGAAGCGGCGGGGCTCTACATTCCAGGGGGAACGGGCGGAGAGACCCCGCTCATATCCTCGGTCCTCATGAACGGGATCCCGGCAGGGATAGCCGGGGTGAAGGATATCGCGCTGGTCACCCCTCCGAGGAAGGACGGAACCATCGATCCGCATTTGCTGGTTGCCGCGTCCGAAGTCGGGGTCACGCGCGTTCATAAGGCGGGAAGCGCATGGGGCATTGCCGCCCTTGCCTACGGGACGGATTCGATAGGGAGGGTCGACGTGATTGTCGGGCCCGGAAACATCTATGTCGCCCTCGCAAAGAAACTGGTTGCGGGTGAAGTCGGCATCGACCTCCTGGCGGGCCCGAGTGAAATCCTCGTCATCGCCGGGCAGCAGGCCAATCCGAAGTACATTGCGGCGGACCTCCTCAGCCAGGCCGAACACGATCCAATGGCCAGTGCCGTGCTGATAACGACGGACCCCGATCTTGCGGAACGGGTCGGAGCATGCCTTTTGGAGCAACTGGACCGGTTGCCGCGCCGCGAAATTGCAGGCCGGGCCTTGCAGGCCTACGGAGCGATTTTCCTTGTGAACGATATGGAGCAGGCCGTGTCCCTGGCCAATCGTATCGCCCCCGAACACCTCGAGCTGCATATAGACGACCCTTGGACGTGGATAGGCAGAATCAAACACGCCGGAGCGATATTTATTGGGGAATGGACCCCGGAGGCCGTGGGAGATTATTTTGCGGGACCCAATCACGTTCTTCCGACGGCAGGAACGGCGAGGTTCGCTTCGGCACTGGGAGTCGAGAATTTTCAGAAGAAAACCAGCCTGATTTCATATTCCCGGGAAGCGTTCAAGCGAGACGCCGAAGCTATCGTCCGTCTGGCCGAACTGGAAGGGCTCGAGGCCCATGCAGCCTCGGTTCGCGTGAGGATCGAGGACGAGGAATAGGGGTTTAAATCGAAGGCATCCGGCGGGAGCACAAAATGCGCCTCCTCCGGGCGTCGGCGCTGAACCGGCGCTGGGGGGATGAAGCTCCCTGAGGCACGGAGGGACTTTCAGTCCGGCATCGAGTTCTCCAGGACCCAGTCGAGGTATTCGGGAAGCCCATCTTCGATCGGAAAACAGACAATCTCCGGAACTTCATAGCTGTGCAGCTCTCGTATGCGTTTTCGAACGAGCGGAAAAACGGATGAGCGGATTTTCATTACCAGCAGCGATTCCGCTTCATCGAATATTTCATTTTTCCATCTGTAGATGGACCGGATTCGAGGAATGATGTTGACGCAGGCCGCCAATTTTTCTTCAACCAGCTTCCGAGCGAACGCGGCGGCTTCCTCTTCTTTACCGACAGTAACCAACACGACGGAAACACCGGTCATGGTTCAGATTTCCTCCTGGCGTAAGGGATAAATACCGTGGAACGTCGGCTTGTTCTCAGGGATCGTGACCTTCAGTTGCCGCCCGGCTTTTTCGACGCCGTCATCCGTGACATCCCCGCAGATACATGGTTCAGCCTTCTGGAAAAGGACATTAGCTTAAGAAACAGCGTTTTGGAAGGGATTTCGGCCCATAAACTGAATGATCCCGCCATATTCTCACAATCTCGCACAATAACCCGCCTGAAGAGCGCCCTGGCAGCCAACCGGGACCTCCTGGATGAAGTCTTGAACGCGTGGGGAATCGACCACCTCGATTTGCTCGCCTTCCTTGAAATGCTCGACCGGAATTTCCTGATCGAGAACCTGAAGGATCTGAAGGATTTCATCGGCCCGGAAAGATTGTTCGCCGGACTTCACCTGCTCGACTTCCTTCAGGACGAACCCGTCCGAAACCGAATCGACAAGGACTTCTGGAATCGAGAGATCACGGAAGAATCGGTCGAACTTTTCGTACCGGTCTGGAGCCTTCTGAGGGACGCCGTTTCACAGTCTCCGGAGATCAAACGAAAACTGGCTGAAATGGTCTCCGCCTCCGGCGGCAAACCCGTCGATTCCACACTCGAACCGGCGGAAAACCGGCAGGAACCCTCACCTTCCCTGAGGGCACATCGCAGGAAGGTGGACCAGAGAATTCAAAACCTCGAGAATGAAAAGCTCCAACTCCAGGAACAGGTGACCAGATACCGGCGTGAAAATGAAGAGTTTCGAAAGGAACTGGATGACTGGCAACGGGAATTGGAAACGCGGGTGAAGGAAGCCTCAGCCGGATCTTTGCGGGAATGGTTTCAACGATACGGGGAGCTCGATGAAAGCCCCATCGAGGAGGCGGCAGGCCGCCTGGAGGTTGTCCTCAAGCATGCGGAGCGAGCATTCGAACTGCAGAGGCAGGCTGATGAAAAGTACGGCCTGGCTGCCGCCGTACGGCAGGATCTCCTGCGAACCGAGTTGTATCTGAAGGAGATCGAACGCATTTGCACCGATTCCCTGTTCGTTCATGGTGAGGTTGAGAAAGCAAAGGAAGCGCTTCTCAAGGAGAGGAAAAGGCTGCTCGGCCTTCCCGGCGTTCAGAAAATCCTGGGCCGGGAACCCGAAGTGTCGACCGAAGCGAACCTTCTGCGGAAGATCCACCTGCTGGAAGCGGTACCTTCGAACCTGGCGAAGATAAACAGCCTGCACGCCATCGTGAACCGTCTTGCGGACCTGGGTTTTATCGAAGACCCGGAGCCCCTGTTCCGCGACATATCGAGGAAGAAACGCCAGATCCTGGAAGTCCTTTACGCATCTTTCCCTCCGGCCCCGAACGTAACCTCACGCGACCAGGGCTTCAGGAACCTGGACGATTTTGTCAGAGCGGGAGCCGGCCGGAAGTATGACGTTTTCGTGGATGGTTATAACATTCTGTTGAACATTCCGGGGGAGACCGGCAAGGCTCCGGATGCCTCGCTTGCGGCCCTGAGGGATGACTTTATCAACGCGGTATGCAGGAAGAGCCGTTCCTTCAGAAAAATCTACCTGGTATTTGACGGTGTGGAGGAATCCAGGGAGGTCCGGGACAATGTCGAGATCATTTATGCCGACAGGAAGAGAGGCTCTTCCGCCGACACCATCATCATCAACGCCATGAAAAAGCTGCGGGACAAGGCGGGTCTACTGGTGACCGCAGATCGGGAAATCATTGCCGCAACGGAGAAATGGCTTTACGCGGTGATCGACCCTCTCCACTTCCACATGTTCGTTAACGACGTCAAGTGGCCTGAATAGAGGCGGCGCCCGCAACGGATGCGCGTCACCCGGTGGGGCAGGTTTGAAAACGGCTGACCGGCCCGTTTCAGGGTGTCGGAAGACGAGTCCTCCGTCATATCGGACCCACTACCAGATTTCTTCGAGCATCCGCTGAGCGACTTCATTGGCATGTATGACATAGGCGTTTCGCCGGATCAGTTCCCTGAGATAGTCCACCTTCGATGCGCGAATCTCTTCAGTCTCCATCAGTTCCCTCGTCAACCCCTCGATATTGATGAAAACCCCGTCACCGGCCTGCTTTTTTCCAGGTGACGTGTCTTTTTTGCCGTGAGTACTGTCCACCACCGCATGGGCCCGGCCGTTTGCCTTGTCTTTATGTTCTTTCGACGCGTATTCAGGATGACTCAAGTCCTTCTTAACCGCCATTCGAACACCTTTCAGACCATCCTCTACGAATTCCACATCAAGGAGGTCTTCCCTGCCGTTCGCAACCTCGCAACCGGCCACATTGCCCGGACGGACTCCCTGCTCCGGCGCGTCTTTCTTTGGATAAGCCCTCTCCAGCGCCTGTGAGGTCATCCGTTCCATGACCATACGCCCTCTAACCGCATCAGGGATTGTCGCCTTGCCTCCAAGGGCCGTCTGATCGTCGGAGCATTCGGCACCGGCCTGATCCGGTTGCATCGAACGTTGTCTGATTTGCCTGCCGTATGTGCGCAATACACTTTTAACCAAATAGTTGGTTATCACCATCGGCAATCTCCTATCACCTTTATAATCGGCCTCTCCGGGGGAATACTTTAGGGAGGCAAGCTCCGCACATTCTTAAAATTTCCAAAAAAGACGCCGGATTTCACGACTGAAGATAGGGGACAAGAGGCGGGATCCAATCCGTTGCTTCCGGTAAACCGTCGACCTTCGACGGACTGCGATTCAAGCGTGGCGGTCGGCTTTCGAGAGGGACTCACCGTCTCCCCTGATAGGGATACCAGTCTCCCTTTCTTATCCTGTCAACCCGGATGACCATCACGTGGTTGGTGGAACTGTTGTAGACGATCTTTCGGCCTTTGTTTCCTCCGGTATCCTCGGACACGATCCTGATTCCGCTCTTTCGCAACACGAACTGCGCCATCATAACGTTTTCACGGCTCACTTCGTTTGCCTCCTCGGCGCCGTCCGGCAACAAAGCTCCTCCAAAGATCTGGGCTTCCAGATGTTCAGCCTCACTGCCTCCCTCCAGGAAAAAGCGAATCAGCGCATTGGTGGCTACATTCCCATACTGTGCGGTGGCCAGTGTGGGATCGTCCGTCACCGGGAAAAGGAAATGATTCATTCCTCCGTATTCCCGCACATTGTCACGTATACAAACGGACACACAAGAACCAAGGACCGTTGAAATGAGGGTGGGTTTCCTGGATACAAAGATGAAACCCGGCTTCAAAAAGTATCCCTGCAGCGGCAAATTTTCCTGTTTGGCCACCGGGAGCTTCACCATCAAACCCGCATCCTTCTCACTCGATTTGCTTCCGGCTGAATGTGCAGCAACAGCCGGAGCCCCGTCAATACTGTTGATTTAAGAAAAATCTCAACGTCCCAGCCCGTCACCCCGGCGAAAGGCGGGGTCCGGAAAAGCTTGACTCGCCTGGATTCCGGCCTCCGCCGGAATGACATCCACACACTCTCGCAACGGGGCAAGAGGGGCTTAAAGCAACAGAATTGCGGAGAGCCCCGCGGGAGCATGTGTGGAACCGGACCTGAAGAACAAGTGAGAATCCGATCTGAAATCGGATTCCCGGTCCGGCATTTTTCCCCGGAATCGTGCCGTTCACTTCTGCCCCGGAGGGATTTCAGCTATGGCCCGCGTCCCCTGTCCGTCCCCTTCAAGCCGAATCTTTGCTCCGTAAGGGGAAAGCAATTGTCTCGCTGCAAAGAGTCCAAAACCGATATGCTTCTCGTGTTCTTCCTGACAAGAGCCGTGCTTCTCCCATCCGGAATAAAACAATTCGAAGCAGGCCTCTTCCTCGGGGCTTTCGATCCCGCACCCGGAATCCTGAAAGATGACCACCACATTGTCCCCTTCCATCGCCGATTCTATGGTCAGATGGTTCCGGGGAGAATGCTTCATGGCTATGAGCGCATTCCTGAAAAGGTGCACGAGGACGGGAACGATTTTGGAGCCTGGAATGTAGATAAGGGGCAAATTCCTGGTCAGTTTGAGCTCAAGGTTGACCTGGTGTTTGAAAAACAGATCGGACCGAAATACATTCACAAGCTTTGTAAGCACCAGATTGAGGTCGATCTCCGTTCCCGTGCGTTCAATTTCGTTGATCACCATGAAATCCCGCATTGTCTCAGCAAGGTTCGAGACCTGCCGGCCCACCTGCTCATAACGCGTGCGCTGCTTTTCAACCAGGTTCCGCCATTCCTCCGGATGCTCTTTCACGTGGGAACGTACATAACGATCCTGGCTCTCGATCTCCCGAAGAAGGAGTTCCATCAGCATGGATATGTTCTGGAGCGGTCCGTTGATATTGTGGATGAACCCCTTCACAAAGTGACCCAGGTAGTTCAGGTGGTCTTTCTCGAAAAGGGCTTCCAGACATTTTGCAAGAAACAATCCGTCATCTTCCATTTTGTTCACGACGTCCTCTCTATCCAAATGCTCCCGGCTTCATCGCGGCGCATTCCGAACCGGCGGCGCTAACCCGTCCGGTTCGGCCAATGGCGGAATCAACAGTGACCTCGTGTCTTCCTACATCATAAGTACGTCCTGCACAATAATCCGTTTAGGATTTCTTCCGATGCAAAGACCGTTGCTCCTCCTCTACAACCCGCAGAAAGGCATCAATGACATCGGGGTCGAACTGGACGCCCCGGTCTTTTGCCATTTCCAGCAGGGCCGCCTCCCGACTCATCGCCTCTCTGTAGGCACGCTTTGAAGTCATCGCATCGAAGGCGTCCGCAACAGCGACGACACGGGCCAGCGAAGGAATGCCCTCCCGTGACAGACCATCGGGGTATCCAGCTCCGTCCCACCTTTCGTGGTGGTGCCTGATGATCGATCTTTCCTCGGCTGTCAATCCGAGTTCGGCCACGATGGATTCACCGATCACCGGATGCTGCTTCACCAGTTCATATTCTTCCACGGTCAGGGGTCCTCGTTTGTTGAGGATGCTGTCACGGATTCCGATTTTCCCGATATCGTGAAGATAGGCAATGGTATTGAGGGTTTCGATCTGCGATGCCGAAATTCCCATTTTCTTCCCGATGGATGTTGCATACTGTGTCACTCTCTCCGAATGCTTACCCGTGTACAGGTCCTTTGCCTCAAGCGCATTCACGAGGGACTTCAGGATCCCATGGAAGTTGGTGATGAGGCTCTCGTAAAGCGCCATGTTCTCCACCGCCAAAGCGGACTTCTTCACGAGAAAATCAAGGAGTTTTATTGCCGTTGCAGTAAGGTGTTTCTTTCTGCTGTTATGGGAGGCAAGAAGGAAACCAAACAGTTCTCCGCGAATCCGCAGGGGCCAGCATGAGAGCCAATGTTCTCCGCGAAGGAACCGCTCAGGCAGGGCGAGGCCCTCAGTCAATTTCCCGGGCCGCATCAGGAAGTGGCTTTTTCTTTCCCCGAGTATTTTCCTGATCCGGTCCACGGGCAGATCGAAAATGGCGGGCACCGTCTCCCGCAGCCCCGAACCGTGCTCAGCCATCAGCATGACCGCATCCTGCCCGGGAGGCAGGATGAACAAGCCCGCATTGAGGGTCTTGTTGATATTGGAGGCGAGCCGGACGATGCAGGGATAGAGTTCCTCGCTTGAACGAATCTCATCGATCTCTCTCGAGATCTCGAAGAGCCTGACCTGTTCTTCCACTTTCCGCTCAAGAGCGCGGTTGACCGCTTCCAGTTCCTTCCAGACGTTACGTTCCAACTGGAGGCTGAGGTTTTCCAGGAGCAGCTTCCGTTCCTTGGTGACTTTCTCGAGGGTCAACGTCACATTCTGGAGGGTGAAAGGCTTGGTGAGAAAATCCGAAGCCCCTTTTCTCATGGCCTGGATCGCGTATTCCATCGTTGCAAAGCCGCTCATCATGACCATGGGGATGCTGGGATCCCGTTTTTTGAATGCTTCCAGGAGCTTCAGGCCGTCCATGTCCGGCAATCTGATATCAATGAAGGCACAGTCGAATGATTCCTGCAGGATGGCCAGGTAAGCCTGCTTCCCCGTAACACAGACCCGAACTTTTTCGTGGTCCAGGCGCTGGAGGTATTCTCTGAGCAGATTCCCCAATTCGGTGTCGTCTTCGACAATCAGAATCTTCATGATCTACCGAGCTTCATATCCATTGGGATCCTTCAAAAACCAAGCCCTGCGAACTACTCCCCGACCGGACCTCGGCCATTCGGGAACTCCGGCCCTTCTGCGTTCCCGCCTCATCCCGAGGGAAGGGACAGCGGGAATGGCCCTCAACCTGCCGAGGATTGGAGGCACTCTTGCCCCCTGCCGCTAAGAAGCGGAAACCACACGAATTTCCCGTATAGACGTCAATCCGGTCAGCGCCTTTTGACATCTGTTTCACCCGATGGGATAGGCTGGTGAATTTCCGGAAATTCCCGAGATGATTCCTTGGTATTCAGGCATGATTCACATTCGATTTTTGCGACCTTGAGGAAGCAGCGATACCATGCCTCATATTCTAATCGAAAACGAGCCGGATAAACTTGAACTTTCTGTATGCGCCAACTAACTTGTCATTCATAAAGGAGTTTCCAGATAACTTTATGGTCAGGAATCGGGAAGGTCCGGGCAGAGGATATCGTTCTGCATCCTATCCAGGCAGCAAGCGGGGTGCTGAAGACCGATAAGGATTATTTCTTCTTCCAGGCAGAGGAATTCTATGAACTCAAATACCTTTCTTGAACAGATATACAGGGGAACATTAGACAAAAGAATCTTTCAATCCTTCAGGGTCGTCCAGGACCGCACCAAGATCGACCGGCTTATGGCAAGGTTTCGGGATCTCCTGGATGAATATCCGGCCGTCACACTGGAAGATGAAGAGACGATCCCGGAGGGCATGTTGAGAAGGATGGGGGATATAGGCCTTTTTGGGGTTTCAATCCCCGAGGAATATGGAGGTCTGGGTTTCAACATCTGGGAGTATATGCGGATTGTGGAAGAAATGGTCAGATTGGATATCACTGTGGCCATAGTCTCAATCGCCCATTGTTCCATAGGTGTTAAAGGTATCCAGCTCTTCGGCAATGAGACTCAAAAGCAAAAATACCTGAAGCCGGCCGCCACAGGCAATGTGATCTTCTCCTACGCCCTGACCGAGCCCAGGATCGGCTCCGACGCTCAACGCATCGAGACCCGGGCGGAATTATCCCCCGACGGGAGACATTACATTCTGAATGGTGAGAAGGCGTACATCACCAATGCCAACTATGCAGGGGCGCTCACGGTGTTCGCTCAGACGGATTCCAGACGTCCCGGACTAATGGGGGCCTTCATCGTGGAAACCGGATGGGAAGGGGTAAAAGTCGGCAAAGACATGCCCAAGATGGGCCTGAAGGCCAGCTCCACCGCGCCCATCCGGTTCAGGAACGTCCAGGTGCCTGTGGAAAACCTCCTCGGCAATCCCACTGAAGGTTTTAAGATTGCCATGACGGTCCTCAACTACGGACGCCTGGGCCTTGGCGCAGCCTCCGTGGGCATGATGAACAGCTCTCTTCGGGACATGTTGAAGAGGTCTTCTACAAGAATCCAGTTTCTGGTTCCGATCAACACCTTCCCCCTGATACAGGAGAAGCTCGTCAGAGCGCGTGTGAACAGCACGGTAAGCTCAGCCATGAACGACTTCGTCGCATTCATCCTCAACGAAACCCCGCTCATGAATACGGCGGTCGAAACGTCACACTGTAAACTGTTCGGGACCACCCGGGCATGGGATACCCTCTACGACGCTCTGCAGGTGGCTGGAGGAGCCGGCTACCTCGCAACACAGCCGTATGAGAAGCGCATGAGGGACTTCAGGGTCTCTACGGTGTTCGAGGGCACGACGGAAATTCATTCCATCTATCCCGCTCTTTTCCTGCTGCGGTCAATGAGTAAACAACCGGGGATGACCCTCAAAGACCCGTTGAAGTTCCTCCCGCTCTTGAGAGCCCTTTTGGGACTGAGCCGCTGGGACGTCAAGTTTGATGTAAAGCTCATGAACGAAGCTCTGAGGCTTACCCGCAGGAACGCAAAAACCATCGCCCGGCTGCTCGTGGGATTTTCCCTTGTTTACGGAGGCAAGGTGTTCGAGAAGGAATTTCTCCTGCGAAGGATCTCCACGTTAAGCCTTTACCTGTTCGGCCTGCTTTGCCTGCTTGCGAAAATGGCCGGGCAGAGCAGGACCGGAGCGGTAGGAAAGGACGACCTGCGCATTCTGGCTTATTTCCTCGAGGAAGCAAAGCAGGCAAGGAAAGCCAATCGCTGGTTCATTGATTCCAGAAAGGAAATTCTGAACGGCGCCGTATTCCGCGATCTCCTGGCGGAATGGAAAGCCGGGAAGGAACAGCCCCCAGCCCCGGACCGAGGGATTGCTTCCGATCGTTGAGCCGCAACGCGGAGGAAGCCGAAAAATCACACGGGGAAGAACAGCCCCTCCCCGCTCCTCTCACTGATTGGCCTGCAGAAAGGTTGTGAGACTGGCAGGGTCTTCCACGTTGAGAACTTCCACATTGCGGTCGATCCGGCGCATGAGCCCTCTTAAGATCTTTTTGGGACCCACTTCCACGAAGTGGTCATGGCCGGCTTCGATCAGCCGTTCCATCGAATAGCGCCAGAGTACCGGACTGCAGATTTGATCGAGCAGCTTCTGGGGAGCTTCGTAGGCGCTGTGCAAGGGAAGAGCATCAACGTTGTTGATAACCGGGATCTGAGGGTCACTGAATTTGCATTCCCTGATGTAGGGTTCAAATTTCTGCTTGGCCAGGAGCATGCACCGGCTGTGCCATGGGCCGCTCACGTTAAGCCTCATGCATTTCTTGGCCCCTGCTTCATCGCTGAGAGCTATGGCCTGTCTGATCGGCTCATCAGCACCGGTGATGATGATTTGCTCGGCACAATTGACATTGGCGACCTCAACACCGCACTCGAGACAGATTTCCCTGATCTTGTCCTCATCCAGATCCATGATTGCGGCCATAGCGCCCGGTTCCAGGTCGGCCGCCTCCTGCATGAAAATGCCCCGCCATTTGACCAGGTTGAGTACATCCTTCAGGTCGAGGACCCCGGCGACATACAGGGCGCTGTATTCTCCGAGGCTGTGGCCCGCAGAGGCCATGGGGTAAATCTCGTGCAACTGAAGCACGGTGAAGCACGCCAGATTCATGACCGTGACGGCAGGCTGGACGTTGTCCGTAAGTACCAGAACCTCCTCAGGTCCTTCAAAGCACAGTTTGGCAATATCCATGCCCAGCATATCGCTCGCCTGAGAAAACAACTCCCGAACTTCGCTGTAACTCTCGAAAAACTCACGCCCCATCCCTACATATTGTGAACCCTGGCCAGGAAAGAGAAAAACCCAATCCTTCATTCCGGCGCTCCTTTCGATTCAATAACCCGGTGTCACGTTCCACAACACAACATCAGGCCCTTCGGGTTTCGCCACGTCGAACTGCAGATGAAGAAACATGTCGACAAAATTGATTCAATCCAGCCGATCCACTGCCCAAGCCCTATCCGTGAGGGAAATCCCAGCGGTTTTCCTTGAGACCGATCAGTGATACGTTAACAGCTTATATTAGCACAAATGGGATTCCCAGCAAACGAAGAAATCGGGAAAGGAGGCATCGAGGCTTCAGGCCACGACCGTCCGCAGCCTCGGGGGGGGCGGTCATGTTCGGCGGGAGCCGTAATTGCCCGGGAGAAAAAAATGCTTTCGAGTTAGACTTGATTCCTGATAGAATATATATTTATGCATGAACTGAAACAGAATAAGACTACCCCACTTAGAGTTGAACATACAGGAGAAAATAGATGTTGTCCAAGATCGTTAGAGGCATTTTCCGTATCGGTTGCGTCTCATTTCTGCTTTTTGCATCGATTTCCTTGCAGGCACGGGCAGCTTCCGATCCTCCGCTGACCGTCATTAAGTCCGGAACGGAACAGGCTCTGCAGATATTGAGGAGCTCTCAATCGGGTCAGGCTGCAAAGGTCAGAGAGCGCAGAGCGGAAATTATGATAATCGTTGATAAATATTTCAATTTCAACGAAATGGCCAGGCGTGCGCTGGGAAGGCCGTGGAAAGATCAGCCTCCTGAAAAGCAGAAGGAATTCGTGAGTCTTTTTAAAGACCTGTTGTTCAACACCTATATCGATAAAGTGGAAACCTATACGGAGTCAAACGAAAAGTTTTCCTACGATAAAGAGTCCCTCGACGGAGACTATGCTACCGTCAATACCCGCATTCTCGGGTACAAGAACACCGACGTAAGGGTTGACTACCGGCTTCGATTCGAAAACGGCGAATGGAAAGTCTATGACGTCGTGGTTGAAGGAATCAGTCTCGTTGAGAACTACCGGAGTCAGTTCGCCTCGATTCTCTCGAGCGGGTCCTTCGACGGCCTGCTGAAACGGATGCGCGAAAAAGTTTCCGAGCAAACTCGTTCTTGAAACCGGTGAACCTTCGACGGCGGTGTAGATCCATGGAAATCGGCAACGAGGGGCACCGGACGCGCCTGAGAGAACGTTTCGGCCGATGCGGCCTGGATGGATTCCATGACCATGAGGTCCTGGAACTATTGCTTTCGTATGCCATCCCCAGGAAGGACATCAAGCCGCTCGCCAAGGAGCTTCTCTCAAAATTCGCCAGTCTCGCCGCAGTCCTCGATGCTCCGGCGGCCGCTCTGCAGCAGGTTCCAGGAATCGGGTCCCATGCGTCCACTCTCATCTGCCTCATTCCACGGCTTTTTGGAAGGTATCAGGAGAGCCGGTGGTGCCAAAGCCAGACTTTCGATTCCGCCCAGGGAGCCGTTTCCTACTTATCGGCCAGACTCGGCACCGAAAGGACCGAAAAATTCTGTGTCCTTGCGCTGAACAGCAAGAACGATCTCATTGAAATGGAAGAAATACAGAGAGGGAGCGTCAACCGGACAGCCGTATTTCCCCGGCTGGTTGTCGAAGCCGGCCTGAAGCACCGCGCAACAGCCGTCATCCTGGCTCACAATCACCCCGGCGGCGATCCGAAGCCGTCAGCCGCCGATCAGCAGCTTACGCGCAAGCTCAAAAGAATTTTGAACGATCTGGACATTGTCGTCCACGACCATATCATCATTGCAGGTCCCAAGTATTATTCTTTCGCTGAACACGGAGCGCTGGAGTGAATCCGAAATCCATGCAGGCCATAGTTGTACGGGGAACCGGGAAGATCGGCGACTGGAACGAACTGTCCTTCGAAGAGGCCCCCCGCCCCGGGATCGAAGAAAATGAGGTGCTCGTTAAGGTCGAAGCCTGTTCGGTGAACCGCGCCGATCTGCTCCAGAGGCGAGGGCTCTACCCTCCCCCACCCGGCGCATCGTCGATCCTCGGCCTGGACTTTTCCGGCTCCGTCGTCGAAAAGGGTCCCCGGGTAAAGGCTTTGGGGCTGCACGACCGGGTCTTCGGAATCACCGCCGGAGGCGGTTACGGCAGGTATGCGGCGGTGCCGGAAGATCACCTGGTGCCGATTCCCGACAGGCTGACCTTCGTTGAGGCGGCAGCGGCAGCGGAGGTTTTCTTTACCGCTTTTCTCAACGTTTTCCTGGAAGCCGACATCCAGCCGGGAGAAAGCCTGCTCATCCATGGAGGAGGGAGCGGGGTGGGGACCGCCGCGATACAGCTCGCAAGGGAATCCGGGGTATCCGTAATCATCACGGCCGGTTCATCGGACAAAATACGCAGATGTCTCGATCTCGGCGCTTCCCACGGTATCAACTACAACGAGACGGATTTCGCGCCGGAAGTCCTCAAGGTCACGGGAAACAGGGGGGTCGATGTAATTCTCGACTGGATAGGCGCATCCTATCTCGGGAAGCACCTGAAGATCCTCAAATCCCGCGGCCGCCTGGTTTTGATCGGGCTGATGGGCGGGACCAAGGCAGAGATCCAGTTGCCTCTCGTTCTGAGCAAGAGACTCAGGATCATCGGGTCGGTCCTGCGCAGCCGGTCATTTGCCGAAAAGGCCGAATTGACGAGGGCTTTCAGGGAGCGTGTCCTTCCATTGCTGGAATCCGGAAGGGTCCGCGCGATCGTGGACCGGGTGTATTCCATCCGGGCCGCGGAAGAGGCCCATCAGTATATGCGGGAAGGAAATCATTTCGGCAAAATCGTTCTGTCCTGGGAAGGACAGTCCGAATAGGCGCGGGCTGATCGTTTTCGGCGTCCGCGATCCGGAGCGTACCGTGAATGACTGGATTGCACTGGAAGACGTATCTTTCGTCCGCAGGGGGCGTCTGATACTGGATCGAATCAACTGGACCATTTCTCCCGGAGACAATTGGGTTGTCCTCGGCGCGAACGGCTCCGGCAAGACCACTCTGCTCCAGCTCCTGGCGGGATACCTGTGGCCCACGAGAGGGAAGATCACCGTTCTTGGAGAACGGTTCGGCCACACCGACCTTCGCGAACTCCGGAAGAAGATAGGCTGGGTGGGATCATTTCTTGAAGCCCAGATCCCTTCATCTCAAAAACCGATCGATCTCATCGTGAGCGGCAAATTTGCATCGATCGGCATCTTCGAGCAACCCGACGAGGAAGATTACAGAAAGGCCAATGAACTTGCCGGACGGCTGAAGTGTGAAGGAATCCTGGACCTTCCCTACGGAGTGCTTTCGCAGGGGGAAAAACAGCGGCTGCTTATCGCCCGCGCGCTGATCCACCAGCCCCAACTGCTGATCCTCGACGAACCTTGCGCCGGCCTGGATCTCGTGTCCAGAGAGCAGTTGCTGCAGACTTTGCAGCACCTGAGCAAGGCCCCGGATGCTCCCGCAATGGTGCTCGTCACGCACCACCTGGCAGAAATCATGCCCTCCTTCAACCATGTGTTCCTTTTGAAGGCCGGACGCAAGCTTGCCTCGGGGAAAAAGGCCGACCTCCTGAGGTCGGCGCTTCTCACCGAACTCTTCGGAATTCCGATCGATGTGCTTGACGATGGAGGGCGCTACTGGACAAAGACGCATCTCGTGAAATGATCATGGGGCGCCTGACTTAAGGGCGGCTCTCGCGGCATAACGGGCCTGGACCCGGCGCAGGGCTTCCGGGGCATCCACGCCGCTTACTTCTTCTTCGGGCGCTTCTTCCACTCCGATGGACAGGTTGTCGGAACGCATGAGTTCCACCAGGTCCGTCAGGAAATATTCCTCCACGGTGATCCATTCGTTTCCCCGTTTCTTCCGGACTTGATGGGCTTTCTTTGCCAGCGGTTCCAGATACCGAACGAGCACGGACCGCCTGGCCGCATAGACGCCCGCATTGCAGTACAGAAGACGGGCCTGTTCCCGGGGAGGGAGGTTATGCCAGTACTTCCATTCCACGATACGCAGCACCCTGTTTCCATCCATCTCCAGCATTCCATACTGGGCCTTGTCCTGCGGCACGAACGCCAGGACCATGAAGTCGTGTTCGCTCAGCCCGCCGATCAGCCGCCGGTAGGTGGGCGCTTCAATCAGCGGCACATCGCCCATCGTGATAATGACCGACTGTTCCCGGGCCGAACTGAGGAAAGGGGATGCGGCGAGGAGCGCACCACCGGTCCCGTTGGTGCAAGGCTGATCGAGAAATGAAACTTGGAAGCCTTTCAATGCGGCTTTCACGTCATCCGCACGGTGATTCACCACGATGCCCTTCGGGCCGGGCGGAAGATTATCGAGG
Source organism: uncultured Syntrophobacter sp. (assembly GCA_963666995.1). Classification (GTDB taxonomy): domain Bacteria; phylum Desulfobacterota; class Syntrophobacteria; order Syntrophobacterales; family Syntrophobacteraceae; genus Syntrophobacter. Next base: position 814,199 of record OY762941.1, read on the forward strand.
ACTTCCAGCAGAATCGGCCGGCATCCTTCATAGAGTGAGTCCCCCGGAACGAGTGGGAGCAATGTCTTGTTGCCCTCATAGCCGGTCATCCGGGTTCCCTTGCCGGCCGCGAAAATAACGCTTGCAACATTCTTCTCAGTCAACTCGGTCTTCTCCTCGATCTCACTATCGGTTCTTCATGCCCTCGCGGGCGATTGCCTTCCTCGCTCACCCTCCGGACCGGCCAATTCACTCCGACCCGCCGACCGTGCCGGAAGACGCCGGCTTCTCGTTTTCCTGTTCTTCCGGAGGCTCCGCCGAAACTGCGGGGTTGCGCTGCGGTTCGGTGCTGGAGCCGGCCCGATCGGTCAGGCCTTTCCGCTTTTCGATGAACTGTGAGACGGCTTGCTGATGTTCCGACAGGGTTTCCGAAAAATGATGCGATCCGTCATTGTTGCTCACGAAATAGAGATAACGGACGTGTCCCGGGAAAAAGGCGGCGTGCAGCGATCTGGCTCCGGGGTTGCATATGGGTCCGATCGGCAAACCTTTTTTCTGGTAGGTATTGTAGGGACTTTGCCGCTTGAGATGAGCTGCCGTGACCGGTCCGGAAAAATCCGGGATGTCGTACACAGCCGTCGGATCGCTTTGCAGGGGCATATTGAGCTTCAACCGATTATAGAACACGGCGGCAATGAGCGGCCGTTCCGAATCGATGACGGCCTCTTTTTCTATCATCGAGGCCACAATGACGATGTCGTTGAGATCATAGCCCAGGGCTTCCGAGCGTTTCTGCCAGTCATCGGGTAGATGCCGCCGGAACTGAGTGACCATGGCCTTGAGGATCTGAGCGCCATTGATGGGCTTTTTGAACACGTAAGTTTCGGGGAAAAGATAGCCTTCGAGGCCGGAGACCTGCAGTCCGAGGCCATTGATGCATTCTCCGTCTTTTACAAGCCGCAGAACCTCAGCTTCCGGGACCAACCCTTTCTGGTCGAGGATCCTGGCCACATCCCGAACCGTTGAACCTTCGGGCAGAGTGGCGGTGTAGAGTATGACCCGTCCATGGACAACCTGGTCGAGAATCTGGTCTGGTTTCGAGAGTGGGACGAAGGCGTATTCACCCGCCTGGAGTTTCTGGACGGATCTGCGAAACCAGCTCAGCAGGTAGAATTCCTGCGCGTTTGACACTACACCGTTTTCATAGAGAAGCTGCGCTACGGATGGACCGCTCATTCCCGGCTGGATATAAAGCTTGCGTATCTCCCGCGTCTGACTGCCCGGCAACTGTGTAAAGAGCCAGAGATGAAACGCGGTGAAACCCAACGCAAGCAGTATCACACCGGAGAATCCGGCCAGTAGAAATGCTCCAGCTTTTCGGCTCATCTGGTTTCCTTCATTCGGACGAATTCCATTTATCATGAAAACGAGCCGGGAACAACTTCAGCCTGCGGCTCGCCCGGCCCAAAGGGATCGATGCGGTGTTTCCATCCCGCGCGGCATGGCCCGGAGAAACCTTTCAATCCGGGTTCCCGAGGTGCGTGAAATTATCGATGCCGGGACACTCCGAGCTGCCGCAGCTCGATTTCTCCTCTTGACCGAAAGATGAAAACTCCCCGATCCTATGGCGACAACTGCAAGCCGCACCGAGAAAATCGTTCTGATTCCTTGGTCTTGCGTAGACGGTGTGTTATCTGGTAACATTAACATTCAGAGTGGATTTCCTTGTGTTGGAGGTTTATAAGGCAGTATTCGGTTAAAACTGTCCTGTTTTCGGAAATCATTTTTCATGATGTGAAGGGGGTGGTGAGTATCCATGAGCAAGGGCCTATATCAGGAAGCCGGAGTTGATCTGAACAAGGCGAACGAATTGGTCAACCGCATTAAACCTCTCGTGCGGACCACATTTACCAGTTCGGTGATAACCGACATCGGCGGTTTCGGAGGATTGTACTCCGTCAACTGCAACGCTTTATCCCGGCCCATCCTGGTTTCTTCGACCGATGGCGTCGGAACGAAGCTCAAGGTGGCCTTTTGGGCCGACAAACACGACACCATCGGCATAGACCTGGTGGCAATGTGTGTGAACGACATCGTCGTCCAGGGAGCCCGTCCCCTGTTCTTCCTGGATTATCTCGCCATGGGCCGTCTGGACCTCGACCTTGTCGAAAAGCTCATCTCCGGAATGGTCGCAGGATGCAAGGATGCGGGTTGTTCCCTGGTCGGGGGCGAAACCGCTGAAATGCCCGACTTCTACAAGGAAAACGAATACGAACTGGCCGGCTTTGCGGTTGGCCTGGTGGACAATGACGACATCATCGACGGTTCGACGATCCACGTCGGGAATCAGATCATCGGGTTGGCTTCGAGCGGGTTGCACTCCAACGGCTACAGCCTTGTGAGGCATATCGTATTCGATAAGCTCGGCCTGAAGCCCGACACTTTTCTCCCGGAATGCAACCGGACAGCCGCCGAAGAACTGCTCGAGCCGACACGGCTATATGTTGAGCCGGTATTGAAGGCATTGCGTCAGTTCAAAATTGCCGGCATGGCTCACATAACGGGCGGCGGATTCTACGACAATATCCCGCGAATACTTCCCAAGGCCTGCCAGGCGTTGTTTTACAAGAACTCATGGGAAGTTCCCCCCATCTTTGGTTTTCTGCAGGAGAGGGGGAGCGTTTCGGATGAGGAAATGTTCCATGTGTTCAACAATGGAATCGGATACATGCTCGTCGTGGAGTCTGCAATAGCGCAGGAAGTCATCCAGCTTCTCAATGCAATGGGACAGCAGGCCCGCCGCATTGGGGAAATCGTGCCCCGGGACGAGCAGGCGCCGGCCGTACGCTTCGTGGACCGGTAAGCGCAACCGCTCTCATGTTGACCGTGATTCGCCGCCATGCAAAACCACAACGGCAAGATAAAAGAAGCCATAGGCCTGCTCTCCCCGTTCCTCCACGGAAAAGAGAGGGCACTGGAACTTGCGCTGACCTGCTTCTTCTCACGCGGCCACCTGCTCATCGAGGATCTGCCCGGATTGGGAAAGACCACGCTTGCGATTGCCATTGCCAAGGTGCTCGGTCTGACCTTCGGAAGAATCCAGTGTACGAGCGACCTCCTGCCGTCCGATATCACAGGGATTTCAATCTTTGACAAGAACACCGGAGCGTTTATTTTCCAGCCGGGACCCATCTTTAACCACATCGTGCTCGTAGACGAGATCAACAGGGCCACTCCAAAGACACAGAGCGCTCTTCTCGAGGGGATGGGCGAGAAGCAGGTCACGATTGAAGGCAGGACATACGACCTGCCGCGCCCGTTCTTCGTGATCGCGACCCAGAATCCCACCGAGCAATTCGGGACCTTCCCCCTGCCGGAATCCCAGATGGACCGGTTCATGATGAAGATCAGCATAGGCTATCCTCCGCGAACCGCCGAGAAAGAAATCCTGAAGGGAGGCAGTCGCAGGAGGGCTATCCATCTTATGGCGCCCATGATGAACAAGGAGGAAGTCCTGAATATCCAGGGACAGATAAGAGAGGGGGTTTATCTCTCGGAAAAGATCCTCGACTATCTCCTCAACATCATCGAAGCCACGCGAAAGAGTGGATACCTTCAGGCGGGACTCTCCACACGAGGCGCACTGGCACTCGTTAACACGGCAAAGTCCAGTGCCTATTTTTCGGGAAAGGATTACGTCGTTCCCGAGAACATAAAAAGCGTTGCGGAATACGTTATCCCGCACAGGGTTATCTTCCGCGAAGAATATGAAACCGTGAACCGAAGGGAGGTCATAAAATCAATACTGGAAGAAGTGCCCGTGCCGGTGTAATCAAGATCAACAAAGCCGGCTACCTCTACATAGTCCTCACCATCCTGATCGGTTTCTCGGCGGTCAATACGGCAAACAACCTCGTCTACATCGTGACTTCAGGACTCCTGAGTTATATGCTGGTTTCCGGCATCTTCGGCAGGCAGAATATCCAGGATCTCGAAGCGCTTCTGGAATTTCCCAACGAAGTGTTCGCCGAAATCGACGCCCCCGTACTGGTCAGGCTTGCAAACCATCGGAAATACATGCCCGCATTTCTGATCACCATCAGGATGCAAGGCCATGAGATTTTCTTTCCGTTCATTCAAGCCCGCACCTCGGTGAGCCGCCACATCAACGTGAAGTTTGAAACAAGGGGCTCGCACACCCTTGGCGGATACACAATCTCATCGACCTTTCCTTTCAATTTTTTCACCCGGTTCCGGGCGGCCCGCAGCGCCATCGGCCTCGTTGTCTACCCCAGGCCGGTCAAGTGCGAATTGGACGGGGCTTACGACCGGCTCTCCCGGGCAAGAGGTGAGAGGTCCTCCGATCTCGTCGGATCCGATGCCGACCTGATCTCCATCAGGGACTACGTTCCAGGGGACCAGCCCAAGCATATCAGTTGGAAATCCACCGCGAAAACCGGTGTGTTGAAGACCAGGGAACTGTCGGCCATAGAACTGCAACTCGTAATCATCGATTTCGATCGGATGGATAAAAGGGACCTCGAACATACGATATCCGGCATTACCCACCTGGTCCTTCATCTGCTCCGATTGCGAACACCCGTCGGGATGAGGATCGGTGGAGAAACTTACAGGCCCGGCGACACGGCGGCTCATAGAAGGCTGCTGCTGACAAGGCTCGCGTTGTATGGTCAGAATCAAAACGCTCCTTAAACTTGTCACTTACCTGTGCATCGCCACCGGGTACGCTTCAGTGGCTCCCTACGTGGAGCCTTATTACGCGGTGAGCTTTGCCGTTCTGGCCGGACTTGCGGTCACCCTGGATTTCACGAAGCCCCCGCGGATTCCGAGGTGGGTGCTGAACTGCGTATCTGTCGGCGTTCTCGCCTATTCGTGCTCCAGGATCAATCCCGACTACCTCATCGAGCCCATACTCAACTCACTGGTCATTCTTATCGCAATCAAATCGCTCGAGGACAAGAAGCTCCGTGACTACATGCAGATATACGCCATATGCATGTTCCTGCAACATCGGCTCCAGCCTCATCTCTTTCAGTATGATTTTCATCGTCTATTTCTGTCTGCTCTTTGCGCTTTCAACACTTTCACTCATGCTCCTTGCGTATTTTTCTCATGACGCGGAAACGGCCATCTCCAGGGACAATCTCCTGAAGGTCGCCTTCCAGGCAGTGCTCATCTGCGCTATCTCCATCCCCGCCAGCTCTCTTTTCTTCCTCATTCTTCCCCGGACCAATTATCCCATCTTCAGCTTCCTCAATAAGCCGGCCTACTCAACGTCGGGGTTCAGCGACACGGTCACCCTTGGGGATGTGTCGGAAATCCAGGAAGACAGCCGCGTCGTTTTTCGTGCCGAAATGAAGAAAGTTGATGAGAGCATGCTCTACTGGCGGGGAATCGAACTGGATCAATTCGACGGCATCGCATGGACGGCCGGATCGAAGTCCGTCACTTTTCCGGACGACTCCATCCAGGGAGAGCGAATCTTCCAGACGATCTACCTCGAGCCGTACGGGAACAGGTACCTGTTCGCTCTGGACAAACCGGTATCCATCGTGTCGGGCGGCCGCAGACCCAGGCGCCTCCTGTCGAGTGTCTGGTACGGAAATCTTTTCGAGAGGATCAGCTATACCGCGGAATCGGCGTCGGGAATATGGCTCCCTCAGAAATCTCTCAACACCCGCCCTTACCTGCAGCTTCCTCCGGACTTCTCCCCCGCAATCATGAAGCTGGTCGAGGATCTGCTGGCCGGCAGCGGCCAGGATCCCGTTATGGCTCTGCATGATTTCGTCAAATTCGGGCCTTACGAGTACTCCCTGGAAAACCTTCCCGTTTCCAAAACGCCGGTCGAGGACTTTCTCTTTTCCCGGAAGCGTGGGAACTGCGAATATTTCGCCTCCGCGCTTGCCGTCATGCTGAGAATGGCGAACATTCCGGCCCGCCTTATCGGCGGATACAGGGGCGGGTATTATAACGGAACGGGCGGCTACTACCTCGTTCTCCAGAAAAATGCTCATGTCTGGGTGGAAGCCTATAGCGCCGGCCGCGGCTGGCTGAGGCTCGATCCCACGCCGTACGCCGTCGACAGTCCGGCAGCCCGGTATGGGAGGAGCCTCTTCCTGCAGTTGAAGCTGCTTCTGGACACCTTCAACTATTACTGGGGTAAATTCATCCTCAGTTATGATTTCAGCCGTCAGGTACGGATCATGAAGAAGATAGGTTCTGTCTTCGAGGGTCCCCCTTTGATGCCGCATCTCAACAAAACGACCCTGAAAAAGATTCTCCCCGCGGCAGGCGTTCTCCTCGCGGTCGCGGCTTTATCTTTATTGTACTTCATCCCCGGAAAGAGCCTCGAGGAGAGGCTCGTCTCACGATTCCTGAGGAAAATGGCCGGCCGTGGATATGAGAAGAAGCGGACGGAGGGGCTGGAAGAATTCATATCCCGCATCGACGAGGGACCTTTGCGCATGAAGGCGAACGCGTTCGTGGAGGAATTTCAGAGCATTTATTACAAGGATTGCCGGCTTACGAAAGAACGGTACTCTGCCCTCGTAAACCGGATCCGCGAGATATAGCCCTGATTTGAGCGATTTCTTCCCCTTCCCCTCGCCCCTCCCGCCAGAGGAGGGGAATTGGTCTCTAACGCCCCCCCCGTCAAGGGGGAGGCGGGTGGCCCGGACAACTTGCTGTCCGGGTCCGTAAGGACAAGAGGGGCAAGCAAGTCCCGCCGCAAATCCAGGGCTTATCCTCCGAACCTCCTACGCTTCGCGCACGGACAACGAGTTGTCCGTGTCACCCGTGCTTTAATACGCGGAAATTAGAGCTGCGGAGGAAGTATTTGGGCAACAGCCCGGGACGCAGTTCCCCACGCTCTTGAGAAACATCGTTTGTTGCTTCTTTGACCGCAAACCGGTATCAGTTATATTTCGTTGCGGGTTGTCTCCAGGCGCAGTTGAGGTTATTTTCTTTAGACCGGAGAGCAGGCCGGGGTAAGGAAGTGAGTCCTCCGGGGCGGCAGCCCGGGTTGATTTCCGCGATTTGAGCCGGACCGCCGCACGGCAATGGGAAGACACGCGCGGCAGCAGCCGTAAAAGGCCTTGCCCTGCGGTTGTTCCTGTGATAGAAGAAGTTTTTCGTTTGCTCGGAGGTCGACACGGCCGGAGCGTTTGATTCCGGTTTAGCAATATGCCAAATCGCTTTGAGTGGAAAGGAAAGCAGGGTCATGAGCAGAAAGTGTGAGTTTTGCGGGAAAGTACCGCATGTCGGGAACAATGTCAGTCATGCCAACAACAAAACCAAGCGCATCTGGTACCCCAACCTGCAGCCGGTACGCCATGTGGACAAGAACGGCAAGGTCCAGCGCCTGCGGGCCTGTACGCGCTGCATCAGAACCGGCCTCGTGGTGAAACCGGCCTGAGCATGACTTTCCCCGCCTGAAAGCCCCGGTTTTAGAAAGAGTTCAAGCGGCCTCGGTCGCTTGGAGTTTTTGCGTGCCCGAGGCTGAGACATCAAAGGCTGCACCCGTTTGAGCAGACCGGTCTGATTCGTAGCGGCGGCCCGCCCGGTATCGCGCGAATCGTCTTCATTCATCTGGTCTTTTTTCCTCCGCGCATTTGCAGGGAAATCCATGCCAAGCCATACGCCAGTCAAAACCGAGCATCCCGCGCTCGCGACTTCATCGGCTGAACCTCCTCAAATGGCCCATTTCGGATACGTACAAGTACCCGAAAACGAAAAGGTCACATGGGTTCGCCGCCACTTCGACAGCGTCGCCTGCAAGTATGACTTCATGAACACCCTCCTCAGCTTCGGCATTCACTATCTCTGGAAGCGGATCGCCGTAAGGATGATGCAGTTGAAGGAGGGAGACCGGATAATCGACGTCTGCGGGGGCACGGCCGACCTCTCCCTTATGGCCGCCGGGGCAATAGGCGGTTCGGGCAGGATCGTTCTATACGATATCAACTGGGCCATGATGGAAACGGGCAGGCCGAAGGTCGAAAGCTCCCCGTTTTCCGACCGGATCGGCTACGTGCAGGGCAATGCGGAGTGCATTTCATTCGCCGACAACAGCTTTGACGCCGCGATGGTGGGCTTTGGAATCCGGAACCTGACGCACATGGAAGAAGGCTTCAGGGAGATGCACCGGGTCCTGAAGCCCGGCGGTAAGCTGATGTGCCTTGAATTCTCCGAGCCGGTCACGCCTTGGTTCCGGTGTCTCTACGATTTTTATTCATTTTACATCATGCCCGCCCTTGGGAAACTTCTGGTCGGTTCCCGGAGGGCCTACACCTACCTTCCCGAATCAATAAGGCTCTTCCCGGGGCCCGAAGAACTGAAATCCATCCTTGAATCGATCGGATTCACCCAAGTCCGCTGCCGAAGACTGACCGACGGTATCGCCGCCATACACCTGGGGATTAAAGCCTGAGGCAATCACAGAGGCTGAACCTGGCTGAAGAAGGCCGGCTATCGAAAACCCGTGATGCTGTCAAAGGATGAAAAGCGTGGGGAGCCGTGCCCCCCACACCCCCACGCCGCTTCGCGGCTCAGTTTGGGGGCGCGGGGGAATCATTCTCCCGCTCTCTTGGGGTTTGTCTTACCTTGAACACTCATTGGGATAAGCTGTTCCATCAGGGCCGGGTCTACACTTTCCGCCCGGCTGATGTACTCGCGTCCCAGAAAAGTGTACTTTTGCCGTCCCATCCGGTGATAAGGCAATAGCTCGTATTTCACATCGGGCAGACTGCGCACAAAATCAACAATGGCGCCGATGGCTTCCCTGGTGTCATTGACGCCGGGCACCACGGGAGTGCGCACCAGTATGGGAAGTTTGGGGTACTCGGCGCGAATCCGTTGCAGGTTGCACAAGATGAGGTCATTGGGTACCCCGGTCACGCGCTTGTGAATGTCGCTGTCCATGCATTTGATGTCATAGAGCAAATAGTTGACGTACCGGCAGGCTTCGAGTACCACGCTTTCCGGGGCAAGGCCGCAGCTTTCCACCGCAGTGTGGATACGGCGCTTCCTTGATTCACGCAACAGGGCCATGAGAAATTCCGGCTGGGCAAAAGGCTCCCCACCGCTCACCGTCAGCCCGCCTCCCGAACGGGCATAAAACTGTGAATCGCGCTCCACAACGTAAAGAACCTCCTTCACCGTCTTGAGTTCGCCATACATGACCAAGGCTTTGGCCCGGCAGCCGACGACACACACATCACACTCAGCCAGGCACAGGCTACGGTCGATGCGGATGCTGCCGTCTTCCGGACGGCTCAAAGCCTGGACGGGGCAACCGGCGATGCATCGGCTGCATCCGAGGCATTTGTTGGCGTTATACCCGAGTTCCGGTGCAAATGATTGTGATTCAGGATTGCTGCACCATTGACAACGTAGCGGACAACCCTTCAAAAAAACGATGGTTCTGATCCCCGGCCCATCGTGGACGGAATATTTCTGGATATTGAAAATGCGGCCTTCAATTTCGATATCTGGAATTGCCATGCCTTGCTCCACTGTCAAGAGGCCGTGCTGCAAGCGCTTGCTCCCGCCTGCAGCACGGTCATGCCCTGGTGGTCAGGGGCCGAACGCTACATTGTCTCGTGTTGAGTCCGCGCGATGAGGTCGTCCTGCAGGTCCTTCGACAGTTCCGTGAAATAGGCGCTGTAGCCTGCGATGCGCACGATGAGGCCGCGGTATTTGTCCGGGTCCTTCTGGGCCGCGATCAGCGTTTCACGATTGACCACGTTGAACTGAACGTGCCACAACCTCAAGTCGCAAAAGGCCCGGATCATGTCCACCAGCTTCCTGGTGCCTTCTTCACCTTCAAGACACTTGGGAGTGAACTTGATGTTCAAAAGGCGCGCTGCGCGCTGGCTCATGTTGTAGTTCTTGGTGTTGAAGTTGGAGAGCAGGATGGCCGTAGGGCCATGGACATCGGCGCCGTGCGAGGCCGACGAGCCGTCGGAGAGCGGCGTCCACGCCTTGCGCCCGTTAGGCATGGCGCTGACCACCTTCCCGAAAGGTATGTGCGAGGTAAATGGCACCATGCGGAAGTCCACGCGAATGCCGAGGGAAGGGGAATACTTTTCGCTGTATTCCTGGGCCAGGCCGTCGATTGCAAGGCCGATCGCGTCTGCGTATTCATCGTCATTGCCGTAGCAGGGCGTATTGCGCAGCATCTGACGCACATCTTCCCTGCCCTCGAAATCACACTCCAGGGTTGCGATGAGTTCGTCCATGCCGAGGGCCTTCTCTTCAAAGACCAGCTTCTTGACGGCCGCCAGCGAATCGACGGTGGTGGCATAACCCAGGCACTCGAAAAAGCCCAGGTCAAGGCCGCCTTCGATCTTCTGGTCGGTGTGGAGATCCTTGCACGCCTTCATGGCCAGTACGTGCAGAGAGTCGGAAATGGGCGTGGCAAAATGCTGAGCCCTGGCCTTGATGATATGGTACTGCTGGACGAAGGCCTGGCGCATCAGATAGTTCTGCTGCTCCACGTAGGCTCCCCAGAACTCCTCCCAGGTCTTGAAGGAACGCGGATCCCCCGTTTCCAGGGTCAAAAGCTCATCTCCAAACTTCTTCATGCGCCCGTTGTAAAGGGCCAGTTCGACGGCGGCGGCAAAGTTTATCTGGGTGTGGCAACTGGTGTAGGTGTCCACGCGGGGCATGCGGATTTCGGCACACCCCGAAGCCGCGTAGTTGTAAATGTCCGCCAGCGGGGCTCCTTTGGCCAAATGCAAAGGGATGATTTCCTCGTCGTTGAGGAGCTTGGGATAGCCCGCGCCCTGTTTGATGGTTTCAGCCACTTCCCAGAGGAAGCGTTCCGGCGCGCGGGCATGGATGCGGGCCGCGAGGTCGGGGTAGTGCAGCGGGCACTCGCGCTTGGATCGTATAATGAGGTAGCTCAGTTCATTGGTCGCATCGCGGCCGTCACGGGTCTGCCCTCCCACAGTCACGGCCTCCCAGTGGGAATACCCTTCATGAGTGCTCTTGTTGTACGGAGTGATGGCAAGATCCAGGCACTGGGCCATGTTCACCCACATGCAATGGAAGAGGTCCACGGCCCTGTCTTCGTCCAAAATGCCCGCTTCCACGTCCCTTTGATAGTAGGGCCAAAAGAGCTGGTCCATGCGGCCATTGGTAGGATTGGAGCTGATTTTCTGCTCCAGGCGGGCAAAAGCCTGGGTGAACCAGTGCGCCTGCATCGCCTCATAGAAGGTACGCGGCGGATTTTCCGGTACCCATTCGCAGTTTGCGGCAATGGCGCTCAGCTCTTTTTTACGCACCGGGTCTTTTTCCCCGGCGGCCATCTCTCGTGCGAGAACGGCGTGGCGCCTGGCCCAGGTAACGATGCCGTCGGCCACCGTTACGATTGCTTCAAGGAAAGGGCGTTTCTCGCACTGGTCGATGGGATCGTCGGGATCCAAAGCGGCCAGCTTGTCCACGGCTTCCTGCTTTACACCTTTGAAGCCCAGCTTGAATAGCCGCTCATAATCCAGGCACCACTGGAGGCTGGAGCGGTTGGAGGCCGTTTCACAGACAATGTAGCGGGCCTCATAGCCATTCTTATCGACATAGGCCAGCTTGTAGGAATCCCTGGGCAAGCGCTTGTTCAGGTCCTGGTGGAAGGTCCTGTCCTTCCAGTAGGGACTGATAAATTCTTGCACTACTTCGGCATCGGCGGCGTCCACTTCAAAGGGGGCGGATTCGTGCCCGGGCAGTTCCCTGAGCGCCTCGGCCTGGTAGTCGCCGTCCAGTTCCGGATAGAGAATCCCGTAGCGTGAACCCTGCCGCCCGCAGCGGCCGGCAATCAACTGATGGTCGTCGATGTAGACGGTCATGTTTTCACCGATGTGCTTGAGCGCCTTAGCCCAGCGCAGCACCAGCATCTCACCTTCGGTGGTCTTCATGGACTCGGTGAAGAGTCTGGCACGCTCCACATCGATAAATGGGCGTTTTCCTTCAAAAACTTTGACCAGGGCGTACAGACGTGGGTGTTTCTTCTCGAATGGATCTTCCCCGCCCTCGATCATGTTGAGTAAGTATTCTTCCTGTCCGGAATAACAGAGACATCCCTCAGACATATTGTCCTCCCTGGACCGCAGAAGGTGCGGAAAATTGTGTTGGATTTCCCCGGCTCGGGCTGCCGCGGGATTCATGTTCAGACCCATCCGCATTCTCCCCGGCATGCCCGTGCCTGCTTAGTCTTAAATGGAGCAGCAACCAGTTAAATCAGATTTACCCTTCCCTCTCGAGCGCAACATTGTTGAGTTGCGACGCGCGCCCGGTTTCAACCATTATTCCCACTTGACCTCGGTCGTGGCCGCTTTGACGGAAGCCGCCTCAGCTGTCTCCTGGAAGCTGCCGGTTGTATCCACACTCTTGCCCGCCGTTTCCTGACCCCAGATCATCAGCACCACGATGGCTATCGCATAGGCGATGCCAAGGAACCAGAACACGGCATTCTGCCCCGCGTGCTCAAGGATGAACGCGATGTAATAGGTGGCCAGAACGCCGCCGAGGATGCGGCTGGTGCCCTCACCAAGACCCGCGCCCGTGCCGCGCAGCCGCGTGGGATACTGCTCGGCGATGTAGAGTTTGCAGATCGAAAAGACGCCGTTGCCAAAAAAGGCCAGCCCCGCGCCCACGACGAGCCACCAGGTCAAGGCGGCTACCTGGGTGAGCAAAATGCTGCACACGGCAGCCAAACCGGCGAAGAACACGTACATGGGCTTCCGGCCATACTTTTCGATGAGGTGTCCGCAGATAATGCCTGCCACGGCCCCGATGGCCATCATGAGGCCGCCCATGAGTACGGAACTGGACATCTGGAAGCCCTTGGCTTTAAGGATGGTGGGCGAGTAAACCATGACCACGTACCAGAAGATGAGTGCAGCCGTGAACATGCCCCATGACACGACCGTGCGGGAAAGATACGGAGGCTTGAAGAGAAGCCCCCAGTTGGCTTTCTGTGCGCCGAGGCCTCTGGCCTCTTCCAGCGCGGTCAGGACTTTAGGATCTACATAGTCGGGATCGGGCGCAACGCCCGCGCTTTTCTCGAAGCGCTCAACCAGGGCAAAGGCCTCTTCAAAGCTGCCCTGCCTCATGAGCCAGCGGGGAGACTCCGGCATCCACTTGTAGATAATATAGACCATGACAATGGGCAGGCCGCCTACTATGAAAGGCAGCTTCCAGGCGATTTCAAGCGGGAAGGCACTCACGGCCCAGGCCCCAAAGCTCGACGGCAGCACATAGCCCATGACCAGGATGGAGTTGCAGTAGGCGAAGACCACGCCGCGGTGCCTGGCGCCCACAAGTTCGGAGATGAAAAGATACGGTTGGGGGAAAACGGCGCCGGCCCCAAGCCCGCTCAAAAAGCGCATGACCACCACCCAGTACAAATTGTTCACGACCGGGCCGACAAGAGTGAACAACGTGAAGATGAAGGTGGCCCAGAGAAGCACGCGTTTGCGGCCATATTTGTCGGATAGAAAACCGCAGGCGAAGGTGCCGAGCACCACTCCCATGGTGGAACAGGTGGCCAGGAGACCCGTGTCTTCGGGGGTCAGGTGCCATATTTGTTTGAGAACGAGTACGGTCTGCCCGATAAGACCGAGGTCGAACGCCTCTATAATGCTGACACCGGCCAGGATGGCAACCAGGGAAAGCACCGCCCTATTCAGCGGGAGGCGGTCGAGCCGCGACAAGCAGTTGGCTTCCATCTGCAGGGTTTTGTCCGTTTTCATACTATTCCCTTTCTTTTATCGATCAGACACATGGTATTGTAACGGCGCAGTCCGGATTCAAGCCACGTAAACCGTCTCGCCACCCACGATGGTTTCCAGCACCCTGATGTCCTTGATGGTCTCAATTGGAACTTTGAGTGGATTTTGCTCCAGAATGACCATGTCGGCGTACTTGCCCGGGGTCAGGGAGCCTTTTTTGTGTTCTTCAAAGTTGTGGTAGGCCGCGCCCAGTGTCACGGCCCGCAGGGCCGACTGCACGCTGACAGCCTGATCCGGTCCGAAGAGATTCCCCTTGCGGCTTGTGCGTGTAACCGCTACGCCCACCTGCACCAGAGGGTTTATGGGGGTGATGGGTGCGTCGGTGTGCAGGTTGAAGATGAGGTCCAGGTCCTCGGCATCTTTGCAGGGGCAGAAGCGCTGCACGCGTTCGTCGCCCACGTAGTGGCCGTGGATTTCGGCCCAGTACCAGAGGGGACTGATAAAAAAGCAGGGGCACGCGCCGATCCCGGCCATTCGCTCCAACTGATCCTTGCGGGCGTACTGGGCGTGGATAACCAAGTGACGCGGATCGTGCCGGGGAAAGCTTTTCTGCGCCGTCTCATAGGCGCGAAGGACGGTCTCGATACCCTCGTCGCCGTTGGCATGGATGGCAATCTGCCAGCCGGCTCGGTGCATGGGGATGATCTTCTCCGCCAACTCCTCCCTGGTGTAGAGGAACTCCCCACGATAGTCGGGACCTTTTTCCGGGTCTTCAACAGCATAGGGCGTGCTGAAATACCCCGTATGGCCGCGCGGATCGCCGTCGGCCCAGAGCTTGGCCGCCTCCAGAGTCACCCTGCCGTTCCCGGAAATGTCCGCCCCGGAGACGTGGTAGGGATAAGGCTCCAGGCGGGACATATCATTGGCCCGGATGAAGAGCACGGCCCGGATCGCCAATGTGCCGTCAGCGGCGCATTCAAGCATGAGATCAGTGACCTTGGTACCGAGTTCCGCATCCATGGGCGAAAAAGCGGGGCCGCCCTGGGCCGTGGTGACCCCGTAAGAGGCATAGAGACGACTGTCGTCAGCCACGGCGGCCTTCATTTCTTCTTTTGTGAAATGAGGGATGAGCCGGCGCACGAGGCTCTGGGCGGGGATACCTTCCAAAATTCCATTGGGCTCATTGGTCCCGGGATATTTGGCGATGATCCCGCCGGCGGGGTTCGGGGTATCCCTGGTGATGCCCGCCATCGCCAGTGCCCTGGAATTGGCCACGCCGGCATGCCCCGTAATGTGCCGGAAAAAGATGGGGACCTCCGTGGATACTTCATCCAGTTCCTTGCAGGTGGGATAACGCTTTTCGTCCATGCCCATCTCGTCGAAGCTGTGCCCTATGACCCACTCGGATGGGCGCTTTTCATGGAGTTTTTTACG
The DNA here is from genome assembly GCA_963666995.1 of uncultured Syntrophobacter sp. Lineage (GTDB taxonomy): Bacteria > Desulfobacterota > Syntrophobacteria > Syntrophobacterales > Syntrophobacteraceae > Syntrophobacter. The sequence goes on from OY762941.1 coordinate 829,357, forward strand.
CAGCGCATCCTTGAGTTCCTGCATGTCGGCGACGCCGAGATCGGCCGCGTAGAGGCGGTTCATGCCCCCACTGGGAAAATGGCTGTGTCCGTCGATGAAGCCGGGCAGCAGCGTCCTGTTCTTCAGATCCACAGACTGCGCGCCTTTGCCTACAGCCAGGACTACGTCGTCGGTGCTGCCCATGGCGGCGATTCTGCCCCCCACTACGGCCACGGCATCAACGCTTGGCCGGAGCGGATCCATGGTAATGATGCTGCCGCTGTGGTAAATGATGATCTTATTAGTCCTCACTGCCAATCCTCCTCGTTAAGTATGATTGGTGCAGCAATTGAATGATTACGCTTTTTCAAAGAAGCAAGATATATGCCATCATTAAAATAATGTAATTTCAATTGGTTAGCATAAGGTGTGCGCACAAAGCGATCCACGCAACATTGCACGCTCGCAGTAGATTTTAGCAGACATGCCGCTTTTCCGCACAACATTTTGATATCACTTGACATTGTTCATCATGCGCGAATGCAACCTCCTCGCGTGACGATCACCGGGGTCATCAGTTGATATTGCATTTTGGCAATGTTGCACGAGAGTACGGGCCGTCCCGGATGAGGGTGCCGAAAGGAACGGCGAGGGGGATTGGATTGTTTTGTACGAAAACTCAATACGGGAACCGGAACTCGCGGGCAGATGGAGTGGCTGTTGTAAGCACGGCATCCGGCACTGATGAGCGGGCCGCTTTGCCCCGACAGGCACAGTCTCCCCGTGCGGAGGTGTCTCTCAGATGATGATCTGGTCCTGCAGGGGCTTGGACAGATCTGCGAAATAGGCGCTGTGCCCGGCCACCCGTACCAGCAGGTTGCGGTACTTTTCGGGGTCGTTCTGTGCAGCCACCAGGGTGGCGCGGTTAACGATGTTGACTTGCAGGTACCAGTGTTTCTGCTCGCACCAGGTCCGGATAAAGGCAGCGAGCTTGCGCGTGCCTTCGATGCCGCTCACGCTCTGGGGTGTGAGCCTGACGTTCAGAATCCGCGCCGCACGGGCGGTGTAGGTAGTGTTCTTGGTGTAGGCAACGGAGTGCAGGGCGGCCGTGGGACCGAGGTTGTCGGCCCCCGGACTGGGGCAGATGCCTTCCGAAAGGGCCTCCCCTGCCCGCCGGCCGTTGGGCGTGGCGCCTGTGACGCGGCCCATGGCCACATGGCTGGTCACCGGCACATAGAAAATCTCCGGCTGCCCCCCGTAGAAGTTTGTATGCCGCTGGCACAACCCCACCAGCAATTCTTCGATTTGCCGCCCGATTTCATCCACGCTGCGGTCCAGGTTTCCGAACTTGGGGGCATTGAAGCAAAGCTGGCGAGTGACCTCATGACCTTCGAAGTTCGCCTTCAGGGCCGTAATGATGTCGTCCATGCAAACGGTTTCGTCTTCGTAGACAAGCTTGCGGATGGCAGCCAGGCAATCGATGGCCGTGGCAAACCCGATGGGGCCGATCTGCCCTCCCCTGGAAATCCCGCCCTCCAGCCTGCCCTCGTTCACGTCTTTTCCCTGTTCCATGCAAAGGTCGTGAAGGGCCGAGAGCAGGGGCGCTGCGATGTGCCGGGCGCGGATCGAATCGGCGATGTACAGTTGCTTCAGTGCCTCGTTTACAACGTATTCAAGCTGCGCCCTGAAGGCATCCCAGAACTCCTCGTAGCTTTTGAAACGGCGCGGATCACCGGTTGGCAGACCCACGCGGCGTTCTCCCGCCATGCTGCACCTGCCGTCATAGAGTGTCATTTCCACCACCGCAGCCAGGTTTATCCATGTAGTGCCGGTAAAATAGGTGTTGCGGTTGATGAGCCTCACTTCGGAGCAGCCGGAGCCGCAGTAGTCGCGGGCCTCCTCTATCTCGGCCCCCTTGGCGAGCAGGAGAGGGATGATTTCCTCGTCGTTGAGCAGTTTGGGAAAGCCCGTGCCTTCCTTGATGAGTTCACAGATTTTCATCAAAAACGGTTCCGGTGTGCCCTTGTGGACACGTACGCCAAGATAGGGGTAGTCAAGGGGAAACTCCCTCTTGGAACGCAAAATGAGATAGGAAAGCTCGTTGGTGGCATCGGTGCCGTCGCGCTTCAGTCCGCCGATGGTCGTGTGTTCCCAGTGGGCGTTTCCTTCGTATATCTCGAAGCCGGCGGCCGTGGGTTGCAGGCGAAGGAACTGGGCCATGTTCAGCCACAGGCATTGCAGCAGCTCAAGTGCATCTTCCTCGCTGATCCGGCCCTCTTCACTGTCTTTCCTGTACAGGGGATAGAGATACTGATCGATGCGCCCGTTGCCGATATTGCCCCCGTGGACCTGTTCGAACCGCGAAGCCAGTTGGGCGAACCACTGGGCCTGGATCGCTTCGCGAAAGTCGCGGGCGGGGTTGAAGGGCACATGGTCACACACGGCGGCGATGTCCAGCAATTCCTGCCTTCGGACAGGGTCGGATTCCGTCTCCGCCATTTTGCGGGCCAGATCGGCGTGGCGCTCCGCAAACCTGCGCATGGCATCGCAGATGATGATGACCGCCCTGTAGTAGGGGGCCTTGTCCCAGTTGTGCCTGGGATTGTTCACGTCCAGACTGTCCAGCCGCTCCCGGGCGTCTCGCCTGATGCCCTCGAAACCGCGCTCGATGACCTTCTTGTAATCCAGTTCCCACTGGAGTGAATGCCGTATGGTAGCACTCTCATGGACGATAAAAGAAGAAGTGTAAATGTCTCCGTCTTTGTAAAGCAGATACTTCAGGTCGTCGGGCAGAAGACCCGCCAGGCTTTCCCGGAAGGTTCTCCCTTCCCAGTAGGGAAGCAGTTCGTCGCGTATGACCTGAAGGTCGTAGGGGGTGTAATGGTGGGGGATGCCTTCCTGCGTTTCCAACAGAGTCCCGGCCTTGGCAAAATAAGCTCCCTCCAGTTCGGGATAGAGGATACCGTAGCACCCCTCGGGCCCGCCGCGCCCAACAATGAGTTCGTTCGGCAGAATCCGGACCTCGATCTTCTCCATGACATTGGCCATGGCCAAGGCCCATCGCATGACAAGGGGATGGTGTTCCGTCCGGCGAAACGACTCGGTGAAATACTTTGCCCGTTCCACCGAGAGGTGCGGGGAGTTGCGGTTGATACGGTTCAGGATGCGGCCCACGCGATTGCGGCTGCCGGAAAAGACGGCGGCGCCACCGCCCCGGGGGACGCATTCCTCTTCCTGCTGAATAACCGGGATGTTGCTGTTGCTGCTCACGTGGAGGCCTCCGGCCCCATGCGCGGCGTCAAGCCCGCGTGCATGGGGCTCTGTCTCAACTCAATGATCTAATCTGTTCCCGTGCCGTGTCCATAAGGCTCTTCAAATCCACCCCTACCGATACATAGCTCCCCCCTGCCGAGAGGAACCATCGGGCATGATCCACCGGCAGAATGAAGGCCCCCACAGGAATCGCCGCCTTGCGGCATTCGTTCAGTCTGGCCTGCACATACCGCTTGAATTCAGGGTCCTCAAGCCCCTGTTTCACGCCCATGATGACCGAGAGATCGCCCAGGCCGAAGAATACGGAATGCACTCCCTCCGTTTTACCGATGGCCACGGCATTGTTCATGGCCTCTTCGGTCTCCACCTGCATGATCAGGCATTGGCGATCCGAAGCGGTCTGGACATAATCGGGGATAGTGTTGAAACGCGTAGCGCGGTTCATGCGGGCGAAACCGCGGAAGCCGCGAGGCGGATAGGTACAGGCTCCTACGAGCGCCCTGGCCTGCTCCACAGTGTCAACCATGGGGAACATGAGAGTGTCCACAGCGGCCACATCCATAACCTGTTTGATGCGGACCGGGTCATGCCCGGCCAGGCGCACCACGGCCATGCAACTTCCTGCCGCCGCCACGGCCTGCATCTGGGATACGAGTCCCGGCAGAGAATTCAGGGAATGTTCGGTATCGATGACCAGGAAGTCAAACCCACTGCACGCGAGCAATTCCGTGATCAACGGACTGCCGCTCATGACCAGGGTACCAACGGGGGGCTTTGAGCCCTCGATTGCTTTGCGGAAGGAATTGAGCATGACCACTCTCCCGTATATCAGGGTTGAAGGCGATTCTTTTGCAGCGTTGACGGGTCGCGTACTGCACTATTGTCGATACATCGTTCAACATGGATGAGTGTGTTTGCACATTCACACTGCAACCCATTTCTTCGACGGCACTTTTCACCGCGAGGTCTTTCTTTGCGTTTTGTTCCCGCATGATAGTGCATGACGCCCTGCCTGTGCCATGCAGCAGTCGGATTCCCGGCATAACGCCTCGAGCTGGACCGCAGGCAGATTCCGCATCCCTGCCATGTGGTAGGGCAGCCCGAGCTGAGCGTACTTGGGCTCGCCAAAGCTATGGTAGGGTAGGAGTTCATGCCCCTGCACCGTAGGGATGCGCGCCGCATGTCGGGCAATATCCCGGATAGCCGCTTCCGTGTCGTTGAATCCGGGCACCACGGGGGTACGCACGATAATCGGCAGCTCATTGAATTCCCGGCCCACCCGGCGCAGGTTGTCCAGGATGCGTATATTGTCCACCGCCGTGAACTGTTTGTGCAGGGCGCTGTCCATGTGCTTCAGGTCGAAAAACAGGAGGTCGAGATTCTCCAGGGCAGTCCGGGTATCGGGATCATCCAGGTCGCACCATCCGCAGGTTTCCAAAGCGGTGTGCAGACCCCGTGCCCGTGCCTCAAGCAGAAATTCGGCAGCCAGGGCAGGCCAGGCCAGGGGCTCACCTCCGCTCAAGGTCACCCCCCCTCCGGAGTGCCTGTAGTAGGCGTCGTCCTGTTCCACCTGCGCCAGAAGTTCGGCGGAGGAACAGGTCTGCCCCATGATCGTCAGCGCCTTGGCCGGGCAGGATGAAACACAGGCCCCGCAGGCAGTACAGCGCTCCCTGTTGATGCCGATGGCCCCTTTGCCGGCTCCCGGCGTATGGATGGCCCCGTTTGGGCAACTTTCCACGCAACGTCCGCACAGCTCCACACCGATACACAAGGATTTACGGTACGCCAGTTCCGGCACGGAAAGCAGCGATTCGGGATTACAACACCACCTGCAGCGCAGGGGGCAACCCTTGAGGAACACGACCGTGCGGATCCCGGGCCCGTCGTGCAGGGAGAAACGCTGAATGTGAAAAACCAGCGGTCCCTTCGACCCTCCATCAATCGGAAACGGTGTCATTGCCGCTACCTCCCGCTCCGCAGGCTTTTTCCCGGATATTGTGCTGAACCATCTTCCGCCACAGGGTCGTGGGATGAATTCCCAATGCCTGGGCCGCCTCGTGGAGAGTCGCGTGGTAACTCAATGCCTGGAGGATGCACTGGAGTTCCGCTTCGTTCAGTGCCTCCTTGAGGGAATGGGGCACACCGGCACAGGGCGGCGCATGCCGGGTGCCGCCCGCGCCGGCGACGACGGCCGTGTCTGCCCTGCCCCTCTTGAAAGCCACCGGAAGATCGTTTGGCGTCAGGGTCTGCCCCTCGCCCATGACCACCATCCATTCAATGACGTTGACCAGCTCCCTCGCATTGCCTGGGAAGCCGTGTTGCATGAGTATCTCCATTACCTCAGGTGAGAAGCGCTTCTTCGTGGCGTGGCGGGCGTTGTGCCTGGCCAGGATGTCCAGTGCCAGGGCCGGGATGTCTTCCTTGCGCTCGCGTAGGGGCGGGATGTGAATGGGAATCACATTGAGCCGGTAATAGAGATCCTTTCGGAAGTTCCCCTTGGCAACTTCATCCTCAAGGTTGCGGTTTGTGGCCGCGATGACACGGAAATCCACAGCCACGGACCTGGTACCGCCCACACGAACGAATGCCTTCTTGTCAATCGCCTCCAGGAGTTTGACCTGCATGGGCAGGGTCAATTCTCCAATTTCGTCGAAGAAGACAGTCCCGAGGTTGCCGGCCTCGATGAGGCCTACCTTGCCCTTGGGATTGGCACCGGTGAATGCGCCGCGCTCATAGCCGAAGAGTTCGCTCTCCACGAGCGATTCAGGAATCGCTCCGCAATTGATTGCTACAAGACGCCTGTCCCTGCGCGGGCTCAGTCTGTGGATGAGCGCAGCCAGCATGCTCTTGCCTACGCCCGATTCCCCCTCAAGCAGCACCGAACTTTCCGTCTGGCTCACCTTCGTGGCGCGATGCACCACGTGGCTCATGGCCCGGCTCTTGGCGATTATGCCCGCTTCGACGGCAATTTGCTCCACCACGTTTTCTTCCCGAAGAGAACCTGCACAAGCGGTAAAAGTGTCGGGCTGCTCTTCAAGGTCGAGGCGTATGGCATCGATTTTTCGAAGGTCCAGCACGCAGGCCACGGCCAGCTTGACTGCCCCGCGCTCGTCAAAAGAGGGGGAGCTGATAACCAGAAACGGGAAACCGTCATCCCTCACATGCCGCAAAATGTGCTGCCGCCGTGTGCGCAGAGTTTCAAGAAGCGCCCTGCGGACTCCGGTGGCGTCTTTGGCCATGTCACCCAGGTGATGCCCGAGAAGCGAGTCCCGGCCCGTACCGACCAGGGTCTCAAAAGTGGTGTTGACCCGGATGACCTTGCCCGCGGAATCCACAACCAACAGGCCCTGGTTGCATTGTTCCAGGATCTGCACCAACTCGCCTTCCAGTTCCTGATACGCACCAAGCTGCGCAATGATATTCTCAAAGGCCGTGGTATCCTGCATTGAATTGACCACGCCCAGGACCTCCCCATCTCGTAGAATAGGCATGCGGTTGACGACCACCGAAAAGCAGGGCAGGGTCAGCGGGCGTCCCAACTGAGCCTGCCCCGAAGCGAGCACACGCTTGACCTCAACCCAATCGGCCGCATCGAAATCGGAAAGCGGATAGCCGGGAAACGGAATTTCACCCCCCTTATAGAAGCGACGGGCAGCCTTGTTAATGGCCAAAACCGTGCCGGAGGCATCGACAATCAACAGTCCTTCGTGGAGTGCATCGAGAACGAGCATCAGCTCGACGGAATTCTGCGGGAGGAGGTGCTTCATGTTGTCATCCATGGCCGGCCTTCTGCTTTGGATATTGCACTTCTGCAATGAGCACACCGAGAACGCCGCGGCAGCCTGCTGCAAAATAGAAGCCTAACGGCCTGCAAGAGCCCGGACACTCCTCGCGGGCATGCTGTCCCAACAATAAAAGGCAAGAAATATGCCAAGAATATTCGACATATTATCAAATAGTTAAATTTCAGGCAACGCGAATCTTCGCCCTTGCTTGCATGGAAGCATTGCATTCTTGCAATATAATGTCAATGGAAACATGAAACTCGTCCACGTCGGGGAACCCGGAGATCTGCCGCCTGGCATTCCTGGGGATTGGGGAGGGAGGACTAAGAAGGGAATTCAAAAAACTACGGACCACCTGTCAGAAAGCGGCCCGGTATAGACAGGGAACCGACATGCCTGAGGGCAATCACCTCATGCGATCCTTCAAAACACGAATGTTCCTGGAATAATCATCTCCTTTGAAGACCGCTGAGCCTGCCACAAAAGCATCCACCCCCGCGTCCACGAGATCGTCGATGGTTTCCCGGTTCACTCCGCCGTCCACCTCCAGGAGGACCGGTAATCCCGTCCGGTCGATCATTTCCCGGCATCGACGGATCTTGGGAAGCATCGCGGGAATGAACTTCTGGCCGCCGAATCCCGGGTTGACGGTCATGAGGAGGACCATGTCGGCTTCGGTCAGGATATTTTCGATGGTGCAAAGAGGAGTGGCCGGGTTGAGGGTCACCGATGCCCTGGCCCCGAGTTCCTTTATGTTCTGTACCACGCGGTGCAGATGAACGCAGGCTTCGACATGCACTCCCACATAGTCCGCACCGGCCTTGATGAAAGAATCCAGGTAAAGTTCCGGCCTCTCGATCATGAGATGAACGTCAAGCGGAAGCGCGGTCACCCGGCGGATTGCTCTCACAAGGTCGGGACCGATGGTTATATTGGGCACAAAATGGCCATCCATCACATCCACGTGAATCCAGTCGGCTCCGGCCCTTTCCACTGCCTTGACTTCCTCCGCGAACCGGCCGAAATCCGCCGACAGGATCGATGCGGAAAGTACACAGGCTCTTTTCCCTGTTGCCGTATATGAATGAACGGTCGCCACGTCTTTGCTTCTCCCGCCGGCCTCCGTCGCAGACAGCCCGGCCCGGATGGGTTCACTTCCGCAAGACAAGCCCCGGGGGTCTTTATACTCCGAAAGCCCCGGGTCCGCTTTGCCGTATCTTGCACACCACCTGTTGTCGTGTGATCACCTTCAAGGTGATATCGATGCGCGGAACGCCGAACATGACACCATATTCCGCTTGAGACCGGCGTACCGTTCAGGAGAGGGATTTCAGCGCCAGGCTCGCGGCTCCGATGACTCCGGCATCGCCTCCCAGCAGGGCAGGCAAAATCTCAAGGTGTTCGACCGCCGAGGCCAGCGCATGATAGCGCACTCCCTCTTCGATGCGTCCGATCAGCTCGGGCGCACCCTCCATCACTCCTCCTCCGAAAATCAGCCGCCTCGGATTGAGGACATTCACCAGGCTGACCGATCCCGCTATCAGCGCTTCGGTAACTTCCGCCATCACCCGTTTGGAAAGGCGGTCCTCGGCATGAAACGCCTCTACCACCATCTTGGCGGTGATATTCCTGAGATGAGCGCCGGCCAGCCTGAAGAGGACAGTCCCCTTCGCGGGTTCAAGAGTGACCGCGTCCTGGGCTTTCTGAGCGATGGCCCATCCGGCCGCGAGGGCTTCAAGGCATCCGCGCTTGCCGCAATGGCACAGAGGGCCGTTCATATCGACCGTCATGTGGCCGATTTCGCCTGCGGAATTGCTGCACCCGGCCAACATTCTGCCTTCGACCACGATGCCCCCGCCGACGCCGGTCCCCACGAATATGCATATCAAATCGTCGCAGCCCTTTCCCGCGCCGAACCGCCATTCGCCGAAAGTTGCCGCCCTGACATCGTTCGTTACCTTGACAGGAAGCCCCGTGGCCTTCTCCAGAGCAGCCTGCAGCGGAACATTACGCCACCCGAGGAGATTGGGAGCAAACCGGACCATGCCGCTCCCGGCATCGACCTGACCGGCAACACCGACACCTACGCCTACCGGGTCGCCTTCAGCACCGGCCCGCAGATCTTTGACCGCTCCCGCGATCATTTCAGTCACTGCGACCGGTCCTTTCCCGGCATCCGTCGCATGCCGGAGCAGCCGGATCACCGCACCTTCGGTGTCGACCAGACCCACAGCCGTCTTGGTGCCTCCCAAGTCAACCCCTATGGCACATGCTCTTGAAGCCACGGTCATATATAACCTCCTGTTCCGTCTCTGTCCGAGTTGGATTGGATGAATGACTTTATACCAGGAAGTGCACCATTGGAAACAATATCAGACAGCAGAACGGACCACCTCACAAATTTTCAGCAGCTCCTTAAATCGAAAAAGCGGAGAGTATTTGGGTAATGAGGAGAAACAGAGGGGAAGGGAAAAGCCCAAGTATAAAAATGACGGACAGGACCGCCGCACAGGTGAAGGTCCCATACCCCCTCGTCTCACTGATATCGATAGCCCGATCGGCACCGCGCATGTAGAGAACGGCGATCACCTTGAGATAATAGTAGAGCGACAAGATCGCCGCAACGATTCCGATCAACGCCAGGGTGAGAAAGCCTCCCTGGAGGGTGGCCTGGAACAGGGCGAACTTCCCGATAAAACCTGCCGTCGGAGGCAGGCCGGCGAGTGAGAACAAACAGACGGAAAGCAGCGCGGCTTTCCAGGGATGAAGGTAACCCATCCCTCTGTATTCCTCCAGGGCGTCCATGTCAGACCTTGTCGCCGAAAGAAGGGCAACGGTTCCAAAGGCGCCGAAATCCATGAATGCATAGACGGCCGTGTAAAACATTACGGCAGCCGCACCGTTTTGCCTGACGGCAAGAAGCGCCATCAGGAGATAACCCATTTGCGCTACCGACGAATAGGCCAGAAGGCGTTTCAGCCGGGTTTGCATGAGGGCGGTGATGTTCCCCGCCAGCATGGTGACGGCGGCAAGCACCCAGAGGACCGGCACAAGGGTTTCCCATGCGCCGCCGTCGGCGCCGTAGAGGGCAAAACGCAGAAGCGCCGAAAAAAGGGCCGCCTTGGATCCCGTGGAGAGGAAAGCGGTCACCGGGGCCGGAGCGCCCTGGTAGACGTCCGGGGTCCACAGGTGGAACGGAACCAGGGAAACCTTGAATCCGATGCCCACGAGAATCAGGCCAAGCGCAACGATCATACCGGCCTCACTTGCCGCCGCCGTCGACCCGAGGCTCTCGGCAATATTCATCTTCCCCGTCACGGCATAAAGCAGCGAAATTCCGAAAGTCAGAAATCCGCTCGCCACGGAACCCATGATGAAATACTTCACCGCAGCCTCGTTGGAGTAGGGTTCTCCCCTGGGCGAGGCGATGAGTACGTAAAGAGAGATCGAAAGCAGCTCCAGCCCCAGGAAAAAAATCAGCCAGTGGACCGCGCTCGCAACCAGCATCATGCCTGCCGCGGCATAGAGGATAAGCCCGTAGTACTCATCCCCTGAAAATCCCTTGGAATTTGCGTAGTGAAACGAAATGAAAAGCGTCAGGAGCGTAATCGCGGAAAACAGCACGTTGAAAAACCGCGCATACCCACCGCCGTCCACCATGCCCTCGAAAATGCCGGCCGGCCACGGGACGGCGGCCGCAACGAGACTGCACAGCACAGCGGCCAGCGCAAGGTTAAAGAGGAGCCTCTCCGGCCTCTTCCTGAGAAATGCCCCGACGCAGAAGATCAACAGGCCGCCTGTCGCCAAGAAGAGCTGAGGAAGAATCACAAGCCATCCGGACTGCATCATATTCTCCTGGACTGTCGGCCTCTACATGGCCCTTGCGGTTATTGCCTGCCCGACCACGCCGATGAGGTTCCGGACGGGGGTTTCAAGCAGTTTCAGGACCGGCTCCGGGTACAGGCCGATGAAAAGAACGGCCAGGGCCAGCGGGACCAGGACGGCTGCTTCACGGCCCGAGATATCCGGGAGGTCCCACTTGGTCGTCGGCTCTCCCCAAAGCGTGTCCTGCACCAGCTTCAGAACATAGATCAGGACCAGCGGAATGCCGATAAAGCCCATCACCGCCACCATCGGGCTGGTCTCGAAGGTTCCGAGCAGGATGAGAATTTCACCAACGAAATTGTTGAGACCCGGAAGCCCGAGCGTAGACATCGCAAACAGAAGAAAAAAGGCGCTGAAGACGGGCATTTGTCTCCAGATACCGCCGAAATCGGCCAACTCCCGGGAATGAACGCGATCGTCGAGCATTCCCACCAGGATGAACAGGGCCGAAGTCGACAGTCCATGGTTCACCATCTGAAGGACCGCCCCGGAGAGGGTCACCGCGTTCCATACGGCAATGCCTATGACAATCAGGCCCATGTGCCCGATGCTCGAGTATGCGACCAGCCGTTTCATGTCCTTCTGGCCGAACGCGATCCAGGAAGCATAGAAAAGCCCGATCAGGCCCAGCACCATGAGAACCGGTACCGATGCCCTGGCCGCGTTGGGGAAGAGCGGAAAGGCGAAGCGAAGAATTGCATACGCGCCGGTCTTCAGCAGCAGTCCGGCAAGAATTACGCTTCCGGCCGTGGGGGCCTCGGTGTGAGCGTCGGGCAGCCAGGTGTGGACGGGAAAAAGAGGAATCTTAATGGCAAAGGCCAGGACGAAAGCCGCATAGAACCAGGTTTCCGCCCTGCTGCTGAGGGGAGTGTACATCAGGTGAAAGAGGGAAAAGTTGTAGATGCCGTTTTGAGATCCGTTTACCAGGTAGAGCCCGATCAGCGCGATGAGCATCAAGAGGCTGCCGGTCATGCTGAACAGGACGAACTTCATCGTGGCATAGATCCGCTTTTCGTGCCCCCAGATCCCGATCAGAAAAAACATGGGCACGACCTGCATTTCCCAGAAGAGATAGAAGAGGAACAGGTCTGTTGCGAGGAACACTCCCAGGATCCCGGTTTGCATGAAGAGCAGGAAGAAATGGAAAGCTGCGACGCGTTCTACGATGCTCTTCCACGAAACGAGGATGACAAGAACACCCAGAAAAGCCGTCAGGAGGACGAGCAGGAGGCTGATCCCGTCGAGAGCGAGGCTGTACCTGATGCCGAAGACATCTATCCAGGTATAGTCCTCTCTTAACAGCCACCGGCCGGAAGAGGCCGCCGAGTCATTTCCGATGAAGAAGAGCGATACGACGAGGATCAGGTCGGCCAGAGCCACGCACAGGCTCGTCCACCTGCATCTTGCGGGATTCCGCCACAGGGCCAGCGCCGCGAATCCCCCGAAGAGAGGCAGGAAGACGATTATGGTGAGCAAATAACGAAGGATCATGTTTTTATCACCGTTTACAGAGGCTCATGCCAACCCGGGATCACTCATCACCCGGCGTACAGGCTGACCGCCAGGCCGACCAGCATTGCGGCAAAGCCAAGGAGAAGCATCCTCACATAAAGGGACAGTCTGCCGTTCGCCCACAAGCCAAGGAACCATGACAGGCTGGAAAAGAAATTTCCGTAAGACACGAATCCCTTGTCCACGGCCCCTTCATCCACCTTCAGCCAGAGAAACCCTGCCAGTTCTTCGTAGGGCCGGACGAAAATCTTCCGGTACAGCCGGTCAAGAAAGAACCCGGAAAAGAGGAGGTCCCGAACGAATTGGACCGAAGCGGTTTCCCGAACCCGGGAAGATTCCACTCCATAGAGCACAAACGCCACGAAGATCGCCGCCAGGGCCAGAATCGCGTCCGCTCCCGCAAGGCCCCATTCCACCGCCGGCGACGCCCCGATATGCTGGACGGCCCCGGGCACCGTTGCCAGGAAGCCGGCCAGCCATTCGTTCCCGCCCCAGAACGCCGGCAGGTTGATGTAGCCTCCGAAAAGGGCAAGAAGCGCCAGCGGCCAGAGGATCCTCACCATCAGGCGGGATATGGGGTGAACCTCCCGATCCGCGCCTCCTGACGGCCTGCCGAAGAAAACAACGAAAAAGAGGCGGAACGTATAGAGGCTCGTTAGAAACGAAGCAAGCATGGCCGCGGCCCACAGCACTCTGTAGACGGCGTCCGTGTGGTTGAATGCGGCCAGAAGAAGCCTGTCCTTGCCGACAAAGCCTCCGAACGGCGGGACCGCGCCCAGAGACAGCGCGCCGGCGAGGAAAAGCAGGAAGACGTGGGGAAGGACCTTCCTCATCTGCCCCATCCTGAAGATATCCCTTTCCTCGTGAAGCGACTGGATGATGCATCCCGCCGCAAGAAAGAGCAAAGACTTGAAGAATGCGTGGGAGAGCAGGTAGGACATGGCCCCGATGATATCGCCCACCCCCACCGCCAGGAACATGTACCCCAACTGGCTGATGGTCGAATAGGCGAGCACCCGCTTGATATCCCTTTGCCCAAGGGCCGAGCAGGCCGCATAGAGGGCGGTTACGATTCCGACAACGGCTATTGCGAGCAGCGCCGCCTGCGAGACGGCAATCACGGGGAATAGCCTCATCAGGAGGTATACGCCCGCAGTGACCATCGTCGCCGCATGGATCAGCGCCGATACGGGCGTCGGACCCGCCATGGCGTCGGGAAGCCAGACCACGAGCGGAAGTTGAGCGGACTTCCCAACCGCCGACCAGAGCAGGAGAATTCCGATAAGGGTCGCCGATTCAACGCTCAGGACCGACGCATTCGAAACGATGTGGGACAGGGACAGGTTGTGGAAAAGAACATAAAATGATCCCAGCGCGGCCCCAAAGGCCACGTCCCCGATCCGTGTGAGCAAAAATGCCTTCCGCCCCGCCATGGCATTGGCCAGGTCGCGGTACCAGAAGCCGATCAGCGCATACGAGCAGAACCCGACTCCCTCCCAGCCGAGGAAAAGAAATATGAGGTTGTCGGACAAAGTGATCACGAGCATCGAGAACACGAACAGGTTCAGCCAGCAGAAATAGCGCACGTAATCTTCGTCGTCTCTCATATAGCCGACGGAATAAACATGAATGATCGCGGACACAAAGGTCACCATTACGGCCATGGTCGCGGACAGCGGATCGTACAGAACATCCATCGCCGCCGAAAGATCGCCCGCCGAAAACCAGGTGAAAAATTTGACGTAGAACGTTGCGCCTCCGGCATTCAAAAGAGCGCCCAAGGCCAGCAAGAACGATACCCCGATAGTCGAGCAGGCGACGATTTCCACGACCCGCCTCGGCACGCGGCGCCCCAGCAGGGCGTGAAACGCAGCGCCGATGAGAGGGCATAGAAGTATGAAAAACAGGACGGCTTTCACACTCATCCTTTCATGAGATTGAAACTGTCGGCATTGACCGTGCCGGTTCTCCTCTGCGAATAGACGATCAGGGCCAGCCCCACGGAAACCTCAGCCCCGGCGAAAGCCATGACGAAGATCACGAAGGCCTGGCCGTCCAGTGCGTTCCAGTGGAGCGACGCTCCGACGAGAGCGATCCCCGCGGCGTTCAGCATGATTTCCACGCCGATGAGAATCATGATGAGGTTGCGCCGGGAAGCGGCGCAGACGGCTCCCATCAGGAAGAGCAAACCCGCGAGAAGCAGCACGTGTCCGTACGGCACAGTCATGGCGTATCCTTCTGTCGATCCGGCTGAGTCCTTCGTTCCTCCCGGCCCAGGTAGAGTGCGCCCACCAGGGCTACGAAAAGCAGGAAAGAAATGATTTCAACGGGCAGCCAGTAGCGTTCGAAAAGAAACCGGCCAAAATCGGCCGGGGACACGGTGGCCAGTTTCAACTTCACCTGGCTGACGGGCATACCGAGCAGCAGCGCCGACATGGCGCCGAGCGATATCAATCCGAGAATGGCCGGCAGTATCCACCGACGGGCGGCAAGCCTTCTCGGCACGCTTTCTCCCGCGCTGACCGTCGTCATGATGATGAAAATGAACAGAACCATGATGGCCCCCGCATAGATGATGACTTCGAGGGCAGCCGGCAGGGGCGCGCCGAGCAGGTAGAAAAGAAGGGCCGTGCCGAAAAAGGATACGATCAGGTAAACCACGGCATGGACCTGGTTTCGGCGCGTGACGGCAAAAACGGTCGAGACAAGGATGATCGCCCCAAGGATATAAAAGAGTGCGCTGTAGAGAATATCCATTTCCATCCTGAAACACTCTGCAAAAGGGTCAATGCCGCTTCAAGGCCCGTTGCGTTTCACATCCACCGGCGGTTTTTCGTTGATGTGAGTTCCCTTGTCCCCTTTTTCGCTCAAGCCGGCATGATGGTAGAAATTGTACTCGTTGTCCTTGCCCCCGTGATCGACCAGCAAGTCTTCCTTTTCGTATACGAAGTCCAGGATCTGATATTTCGAGAATTCGAAGTCCGGAGTGAGCTGTATCGCAAGGGTCGGACAGGCTTCCTCGCACAGGCCGCAGAAGATGCACCGCGAAAAATTGATCCTGAACCATGCGGCATAGCGCCGGCCGTCTTCCCGCTGAGCCGCCTGCATGGAAATGCAGCTCACGGGGCATGCCGCCGAACAGAGCTGGCACGCGACACAGCGCTCATCCCCGTCCGGGTCCCTCGTCAGGATGATGCGCGCCCGGGACCTTGCAGGAAGAGGCCGCTTGTACTCCGGGTACTGCTCGGTTATCGGCTTTCGAAAAAGATGCCTGAGAGTGATCGCATAGGAGCTTGCCAGTCCCCTGACGGCATCCACAACGGTTTTGATCGCTCCTGAATCATTTGTGTCCATGTCTATCGTCCGATCAGAAGGATCAAGGCCCCGGTCACCACAATATTGAGCAGCGAAACCGGCAGCAGAACCTTCCATCCGAAATGCATCAACTGATCGTAGCGAAGTCGCGGCAGAGTCGCCCGCGTCCAGATCATGAGGAAAGGAACCAGCATGACCTTGAGTGTGAACCACACGATCGGCGGCAGAAACGGCCCCCTCCAGCCTCCCAGGAAGAAGACGGCCAGAAGGGCCCCAAGTACGATCATGTTGGCGTATTCTCCAATAAAATACAGCGCAAACCGCATGCCGCTGTATTCGGTATGATAGCCTGCGATGAGTTCGTTTTCCGCTTCGGGAAGGTCGAACGGCAGGCGGTTTGATTCGGCCATCGAACTGATGAAAAAGATCAGGAACGACACCGGCTGCACCAGGATGAACGGATACCTTTGCTGCGCATTCACTATGTCGACGAGGCTGAAGGACTGGGCCAGCATCGCGATTGGAACGAGCGACATGCCAAGGGACAGTTCATAGCTGATCAGTTGCGCAGCTCCCCGTATGCCGCCGAGCAGGCTGTATTTCGATCCCGAAGCCCACCCGCCGAGAGCGATTCCGTAGATGCTGATTGAAGAAAGCGCTATGACGTAGAGAAGACCGATGTTGAGGTCCGATATGACCATCGGAATGCGCCTGCCCCACAGGGTGAGATCCCGGGCAAACGGCACCACGGCGAAGATGAGGAGCGCCATTGCGGTGACGAGCGCGGGAGCGATGAGGAAGATGCCGCGGTCGGCTTCTTCTGGGATCGTGTCTTCCTTGAGCAGCATTTTGATGCCGTCCGCCAGCACCTGGAGAAGTCCGTAGCGGCCGACCCGGTTCGGCCCGTAGCGGATCTGAAACCTCCCGAGGAGTTTTCGCTCAACCAGCACCAGCAGGGCGGCGAGCACAAGCAATACTCCCAGGACAAGGCCCAGCTTAACCAGCAGTACGAGGAATCCGATTAGCCACATATCGGTTAAACACCTTCGGTCGGTTGACCGCACAATCCCCGAAGCGGATAATCGCTCAGATCCTTTCTATCCGGTCCAGGGGCACCTTTGCCGAAAAGCCTTTCATGACCTGCCGGGCAACCCGCTCCCGCCTTGGCAGGATAAGGGCGCCTCTTGCCATTTTGGTCGAGACTTCGAGCCTGATTTCAATGGATCCGCCTTCAAAAGATATCCGTATCGTGTCGCCGGCCGACAGACCCGCCCCGGCAGCATCTTCCGCGTGCATGACCGCATGCGGTTCGGGTTCCACCCGGCTGAGGATTCCGGAATAAGCGGAAAGCTCTTCGCTTCCGAAGATGCAGTCGGCCAGGATGAGTTCCAGGGCATTGCCGGATTGCGGATCTCCCGCTGCCTCGCCGCCCCGGTATACGATCCTGACGGGCGGACCACTGGAAAGGACCCGAATATTGCCGGCGGGATACCCGGTGTCCCGCAGCTTTTCAAAAGCGGCGCTGAGATCCGCGATCCCCCGCAACGGATTGTCCGCAAGCCCTCGGCCCTCCGGCACGGCCTCTCCTCCCGCAATGGCCTGCAGAATTTGCCGGGACGGCTCCGGATCGCCTCCCGGGACCGCCGAATCGAAAACCCGCGGTGGACGGCTCCCGCCGCTTACCTGCAAAATGGGAACGCCGCCCCGGTGGACCGGCTCCGCATACTGCAGCCGCCCTTCCTGGTTGACGAAGCTCGATCCCGATTCGAAAAGAGCGGTCGACGGGATGAAGATGTGCGCTCTCTTCACGGTTTCCGAAGACAGATAATCCAGGACGATCAGAAGGTCGAGTTTATCGAGGGCCGCTTCCAGCCTCGGGCGGTCGGTAAAATCCCTCAATGGATCGGCTTCCACTACCAGGAGTGCCCTGACGGCACCTTCCTCCATTCCTGAAACCGTATCCAGGAAAGACCATTCGGATGAGCGGTCCCAGAGGACGCTCGCAAAAGCGTTCGGACCCGGCAATACGTAAAAAAGCCCGGCGCGGTCTTTCCTGCCGTGCAGAACGGTCGCCAGCCCGGCTGACGCATCGGGGGTTTCTTCCGGGCATATGTCCGAGCCGCACACGACGACGGGGTTCCGGCTCTTCCCGATCTTCCGCGCAACCGATACGATGCGATCGCGAAAACCCGGACTGCCCCCCGCCTCTTTCTCATCCCGGGTGCTTTCCGAACCTGCCGCTCCCCCGGGCACTGCTCCGGAAACCGCCGGGGCCAGCGCATCGAGAAACGGGGCGAATTCCCCGGGAAGCATCGGGATGTGTTCGCACGGGAACGGAAGAAATATCGGGCGGGGATCGACGACCACGACCTCGGCTTCCTTCCGGTGAGCCTGCCGCATGGCGAGCGCAAGCATCGGAGCTTCATTGACCGGGTCCACGCCGATCGCAAGAATGAAATCCGCATTCTCAATCCCGCGCATGGAAACGGCTAGGGGCTCATCGAGCCTGGAAACGGCCCTCTTCACCTTTGCTTCGAGGATGGGATTCACGAAATAATTCGGGGCGTGCCAGTCGTTCATCTTTGATATGCGTTCGATCGCGGCCTGAGTCTCGATGCTGTTTCTCGTCGATCCCAGCACGGCAACGGCCCCGGACCCGAAATCACGCGCGATCCCGGCAAGTCCTTCGGATGCGGCGCGGACCGCCTCGGGCATCGGGACCTCCGCGCCATTGATTTTCGCTTTCCTCGGCCTCTCGGGGTGGTTTGCGTACTGGAAACCGTAGCGGCCGCGATCGCATATGAAATGGCCGTTCACGACTTCGTTGAACCGGGCTTCGATGCGCATCATCTCCCGGTACCGCGCATTGGCGATGGTGTTGCACCCGAGGGAACAATGGATGCACAGCGACGGCGATCGCTGCAGGTCCCACCTTCGGACACGGTAACGTGAAGGTTTGTCGGTATAGACTCCGGTCGGACAGAGGTCGACAAGGTTTCCCGCAAACGGGCTTTCAAGAGGGCCGTCCCGGAACCTCCCGAAGTACACGCGGTCCCCGATCTGCATAGCGCCCAGGTCCCGGTAACCCGTGAATTCCTGGTAGTACCGTACGCAGCGGTAACAGTGAATGCAGCGATTCATTTCATGGGAGATGAAGACCCCTAAATACTGGTCCCGATAGGTCCGTTTTGGGCCGAGGGCCCTTCTTATGCCGTGGCCCCCCGATACGGTTTCATCCTGGAGCAGGCACTGGCCGCCTTCATCGCACACGGGACAATCATGCGGATGGTTGAGCATCAGCCATTCGATGACCTGCTTACGGAAAGCCGTCGCCTCTTCATCCGTCGTGGACACCACCATCCCGTCAAGGGCGTCTACCATGCAGCTCATCTGCACGCCCTTGAAAGGCCCCTGGAGAAACTTCACGGCACACATGCGGCATGCACCGACCGCTCCCAGGGCATGGTGGTAGCAAAAGCGCGGGATCATAATCCCCAGCCTTTCGGCGGCCTCGATGACTTTGGTCCCGGCAGGGACTTCAATCTCGAGATTGTCTATGACCAACCTGGGCATGGCTCCCCTCAAAACCGGCAACGGGAACGTTTACGGCCTTGGATTCCCGAACGGGCATTTCTTCTGGCTGATATGTTCGTGAACTTCATCCTCGAAGTACTGCAGGAGGCTTTCCACGGGAGAGGCCGCTCCCGGAGCCAGTGCGCAGTAGGAATTCCACAGTTGCCTGCACATCTTCCGAATCATCGGAATGAACTCTTCCCGCCCTTCTCCGTATTCGATCCGCGTGAGCAAATCCCTGAGGTAGGGCAGACCTTCGCGGCAGGGAGTGCACCAGCCGCACGATTCGCGCGCGAAGAACCGGATCAGGTTCAACGTAACCCCAACGAGGCACGTCTTATGATCGAACACGATGACTGCTCCAGTGCCAAGGCGATTTCCTATCGCACCCAGGCCGTCGAAGTCCATC
Source organism: uncultured Syntrophobacter sp. (assembly GCA_963666995.1). Taxonomy (GTDB): domain Bacteria; phylum Desulfobacterota; class Syntrophobacteria; order Syntrophobacterales; family Syntrophobacteraceae; genus Syntrophobacter. Next base: position 849,088 of record OY762941.1, read on the forward strand.
TCGACGTCGTAGTGCTCTTTCGTAAGGTACAGGGTCGAAGCGCCTCCGGGCAGGCATGCCTTGAATTCAGAACCCGGCAGCATCCCGCCGGCATATTCGTCGATGATTTCGCTGAGGCGCGTTCCCATCGGCAGTTCCACGCATCCCGGAACTTTCACATGGCCGCTGATGCAGTACAGTTTGGTGCCGGTCGCGCTTTTCGACTTGGAGAGGCCCCGGTACCAGTCGGCCCCGTTTCTCAGGATGAACGGCACATTGGCAAGGGTTTCGACATTGTTCACCACGGTGGGACGGCCCCACAGCCCCTTATCCGTGGGATATGGAGGCGGCTTGAGGGGGTTGGGCCTTTTTCCCATGAGGGCATTCAGCAGGGCGCTGGCTTCGCCGCAGATGTAGCGCCCCCCGCTGCGATGAGCCACAATGTCGAACGAATAATCCGTCCCCAGAATGTTCTTCCCGAGAAAGCCCGCTTCCCTTGCAATCTTCAGCTCTCTTTCGAAGATCACGGCGCTGCTCTCGTAGGAAGGGCGGACAAAGACATAGGCCTTCGATGCCGAAATCGCATAACCGGCAAGGATCATGCCTTCAATGATGGCATGAGGTTCGACATGGATGAGCATACGGTCCTTGAACGTTCCCGGCTCCATTTCATCCGCGTTCGCCGCGATATACCTAGGGTAGGCTCCGTCCTTCGGGACCGCTTCCCATTTCTTGGCCGCGGGGAAACCGGCTCCTCCCCTGCCCCGCAATCCGGCGTCCCCGACCACCCGGCAGATTTCCGCGGGGGAAACCTTGCCGATCGCATCCATCAATGCCCGGTAACCGCCGCTTGCACGGTATTCGTCAATCGTTGAGATGCGATTGGGCTGCCGGTTCCGGAAAAGCACCTGGGGGTACATCATTCATTCATTCCGCTTCATGAAATGTGGATTCGTTTATCAGCCGGTCGAGGATCCTGTCGATCTTCTCCTTCGTCAGGCGCCCGTAAACCCTGCGATTGATCATCATGGCCGGGGCCCGGTCGCAGTAGCCGATGCAGCAGACGGGAAGAAGACTGAAAAGACCGTCGGGCGACATTCCCCCCATCTTGAGGTTCAGACGCTCGCAGAGGTAATCGACCACCCACTGGTAGCCGTCCAGCCAGCAGATCAGGCTGTCGCAGACGTGGATGACATACTTGCCCACGGGGCTGCGGTAGATGAAATCGTAGAAGGTGGCCAGCTCTTCAAGCTCCAGGGGGGTCATATCCAGGAGCCGGCCCGCTTCCTCCATCGCTTCATCGGTCATGTATCCATAATGATCCTGGAGCGCGAACATGACGTCGACGGCCTGCTCCCGCGAATACTCCGCCTCCGCCACCTTTTCGATAAGAACGCGCCTAAGTTCTTCGGGAATCATCCTGCTCAAATCCTTAGACCGATCACAATAGTGTCCGCGTCTTCTCCCGGAGCGCCTTTGCTCCGGATGGGGGTTGTTTCCCAAAGAGAAATCCGAACCAGATCAAACCAGGATTCGTCATTCCGGCGAACATCGGAACCCGGTCTCTTTGAATTCATAAGGTAATTCCAACTAACACTATGGACCCCGGCAATACCGCCGGGGTGATGTCTCCGGGCAAATGGTTCATTTTTCGCCTGAATCCTGTTCGGCCAACAGCACCCATATCACTACCTGTCCGTGTCCGGCATGATAAAGTCGATTGATCCGATGACCGCCTGGAAGTCGGAAATCATCCGCCCGCGAGCCATGAGCGGCACTGTCTGGAGCAGAGGGAAGTCCGGGGAGCGGATCCGCATGCGGTAAGCCATGTTCAGTCCATCGCTCACCACGTAGTATCCCTGCTCTCCGCGGGCCACTTCGGTAGCCGCGTACGCCTCGCCTCGGGGCATCTTCGGGCCGCGGGTCACGTTGACGAAGTGATGAATGAGGCTTTCGATGTCATTTAGCGCATCCCGCTTCGGAGGGATCGAATACCGGTAGTCGTCCGTCATAGTGCGTCCCGGAGGCATCTGTTCCGCCGCCTGCCGAATGATCCTGAGACTCTGCCGCATCTCCTCGAGCCTCACCAGATATCGTGCATAACAATCCCCGTCGTCGAAGACCGGGATGTCGAACTGAAAGGCTTCGTAGGCGGAATAGGGAATTTTCTTTCGCAGATCCCACTCCAGACCACTGGCCCTGAGGTTGGGCCCGGTCACTCCCCATTCCATTGCGTCCTTTTTGGAAAGGTATCCAATCCCTTTGGTCCTGGCCTTGAAAATCGGGTTCCGGGTCATCAGGGCATCGTATTCCCTGATGCGTGATTCGAATATCCCGGTAAACGCGTCGACGTGCTCCTTCCACCCATCGGGAAGATCCATGGCCACGCCCCCTATCCGGAACCAGGAGGGGTGCAGCCTGCCCCCGGTGATGGATTCGATGATGTCCATGATCATCTCGCGCTCGCGAAACGTGTAGAAGTTCAGACTCATCATACCGACGTCATGGACGAAGGTCCCGAACCACACGAGATGATTGCTGAGCCTGAAGAACTCCGCGAGCATGACCCGGATGAACTGCGCTCGATCGGGGACCTTGATCCCGGCAAGCGTTTCCACGGCAGTGAGGTAGGCCAGGTTGTTCGCGACCCCGTTCAGGTAGTCCACGCGATCCGTGTACGGAATGAACTGATGCCAGGACTGATGTTCCCCGATTTTTTCAGCCCCACGGTGGTGGTAGCCGATGTCCATGTCGAGATCGGTGATCGTCTCGCCGCGCAGGGCGAGAATAAACCGCATGACCCCGTGGGTGCCGTAGTGATGCGGCCCGTAATTCAACAGGAATTCGTGATCCTCATCCCTGCCTTTGAAGAACAGCCCGGCGTCGAGCGGCTGATGGACCTCGGCATCTTCCCGAGTGTAGGGAGGCATTTCGGTCGCACGGCCGGGATGGCTCTTCAGGAGCGGATGCCCGACCCAGTCGTGAGGCATGATGATCCGGCGCAAATCGGGATGCCCGCGGAACCCGATCCCGAACATATCGAAGACCTCGCGTTCGTACCAGTTGGCGGAAGGCCAGATCTCCGTAATGCTTTCCGTCTCGGGAGTCTTGCCGTTCAGTCCCACCTTGAGGCGCAGCCGGCCGGCGTCTTCAAACGAAAGCAGATGGTAGACGAGCGTGAAATCGGGAAGAGGCGGGCAAACGGTTTTTTCGGGCCGGGCAACCCCGCTCACATCCGGGCTGGCCTTAAGCCTGCTCTCTTTCCAGACGTCCTCGCCACCGCGGTCTCTTCTTTCCGACTCGTCCACGGCCGTCACATCTTCGAGGCGCAAAAACCGGGGCGACGCCTCTTCCTTGAGGAACCTCAGCACATCCTTCAGCCTGCTTTCGTCCACTTCGAACGCAGGCATGTCCGAGGTGTGCGGGATCTCGCGCACCGCTTCCCCGAACCGGTTCGACAGTTCGGAGGCGAGGGATTTTTGAGTTTCGTTCAGCTCGATCCTTCGAGCCGGAGGGGTCCACATGACGTCCGAGCGGCTGCCCCAGAATTCCGGCGGCACCACGGATGTCCCCCTGTTCGGCAATCCCTGGTATCCGGGCCCTCGGGTGTCTCGAGATTTCGTCAGGCCGTCCACGAGGATGCTTCGGTCCGAACCCTGAGTCCCGCCTCCGAGGTGCAACACGGCCCGGCTGGGTTTTTCCCCGGCCGCGATCTTTTCCTGGAGCTGCATCAGCCCATACAGCAGCGCTTCCGGCCTCGGCGGGCACCCCGGAACATAAACATCGACCGGAATGATCTGATCGACCCCCTGGACAACGCTGTAGACATCGTACATGCCGCCGCTGTTCGAACAGGACCCCATGGAAATCACCCACTTGGGTTCCGCTATCTGCTCGTAGAGCCTGAGCACGACGGGGGCCATCTTTTTGAAAACGGTCCCCGAGACGATCAGAAGGTCGGCCTGCCTGGGAGATCCTCTGAAGACCTCGGACCCGAACCGTGCGATATCGTAGCGGGCCGTAAAGGCCGCCGCTTCTTCTATAAAGCAGCACGAAAGGCCGAAAAACATGGGCCACAGGCTGTTTTTCCTGGACCAGTTGATGACGGTGTCCAAAGTGTTGAGGACGGCGCTTTCGGAGTCTTTCATCTCTTTTGCGCCCCCGGCCCCCACTCGAGACCTCCCTTCATCCAGATGTAGAGAAGGCTTACTGCAAGTATGAGGATGAAGAAGGAAACCTGGAACCATCCCGGCCATCCGAGCCGCTCGAACGCCACGGCCCAGGAAAAGAGATAGGCGGCTTCCACGTCGAAGATGAGAAAGAAAGTGGCCACCAGATAAAACGGAACCGGATAGCGGTACCGCACGAGGCCCGTGGGGATGATTCCGCTTTCGTAAGGCCTGAGCTTCTCGCGATTGGGCTTTTTGACTCCCAGCCAACTGCTGAGAAACAGTATCACGAGAATCAAACCCATCACGGCAGCAGTATAAACCACCAGGCTGAAAACACCGGGCTCCCACGGAGACAAAGCCTGAGCAGTCTGGTACGGCACTGGTTCCATAGATGATCCTCGACACAAACCGGGTTTTCAGGGGCTGAAAAACACTGAGGGAAGCCGCAGCCCAATCGTTACCCCGCAGGCTTATCGGCAACCGGGTCCAGCCGTCCGGATCACTTCCGTCGAAGCCTTCTTCGATCGACCTCGACGGCTCCGGACCACGCATGATGACTGAGGCCCGATCCGAACGGCAAAAAATACAGTGAGGAAAATCTAAGAACAAGGCTTCAAAAGTCAAGCAAGACAAGAGCAGCTCTATCTATAGGGAGGTGGACTCTATTTGTTTTGCATGCAGATATTTCGATGAATTAGGGAGGCGGGTGCTCTTTGCAGGCATTATTGAGTATTGCACCGAAGACAGTCCACTCGGCCGCGATCCCGATTTCACACTATCCCCTGACCGGCCGGAACTCGGGAAGGATGATCTAGTCTCTCCTGAAGAGGCAGGCGGCGCCCTCCTTCGTCCCATTCGATTCCACGATGCAATCGTGGTGTTTCCACCCGACGGTATGTTTCACATCCATATAGGCTGAGAATTTGCGGTCAAACTCGTCGGAATCCGCTTCAAAAGTCTCGTACAAGTACTTATGCAGTTTTGACCCCATTGATTGTCACCACCCTTTCTGCCGAACTCATTTTAAGATAAGCCGTGGGCCATGAACATCAAGGGTTCTCCGGTCTCCATCCGTCGTCCATCTCCCCCGTATAAGGAAGTACGGTTGAATACAGTTCCCGGGCAGTCAAAATACATTCTTCACCTGATTCAATAATCCCCCGATGTGAATAGAATCGCAATCCTGGTGCTCCGATCCCGCTTTATGTGATATACTATTTTGAGTCGGCAAATGCGCCCCGGAATCTATAATCCGGATTGAGTTGTCGGCCTGAAACACCGTGAGGAGGAGACACTTCATGAATACCAGCATGACCCTCGATGAAAGGATCAAGAAGTTTCTGGCTCTGTCCCGAATTTACGTCTGCCTTGACACTCCATCCCTGGCTGCGACCCCGGAGAAGATTGCTCTGCCGCCGGTTCCCGATCCGGATGAACCCGTTTCGAACGAACCCGGGCTTGGACCGCAATAACGGGGAAGGGATGATTCGCTTCGTGCCTGGTTCTGCCTGCGGCGGCAAAATCAATGCGTTTCCGGATGAACATTGAATGGAACCCGGGCGGAGCCCGCGGTTCCTTCTTTTGAAGAGGTACACGATGGCCGAAATAAAGAGCACCCTCGATCTGGTCATGGAACGGACCAAAAATCTGACGATGACCGAGCAGGAAAAACGCCAACAGGCCCTTGCCGAATTCAGGACGGGCGTGAGCGCGCTGATCCGAAAATATGCGGATGGAGTTCTTTCGCCCGATCAATTGCAGAACGAGCTTGGACTACTGGGGAGAGCATCCGGAGGCCGGGACAGGGGAGTTATTCTCGATGAAATCGCGAAACGGATCGATCCCGATCGCGACAACCAAAGACTGCTGGATCTGCTGAACGAAATCTGCAAGGCAGGCACTGCCCCGATAGAATCCGCCCTCGATGAATACGATCGAGCCGTCGCGGCCAAATCTCACGAGAGGATCGAGGAACTCAGGGTCCTTCTCGCTCATTCATTCGGGATCTCCGGTTCCGCCGTCCAGCCGAACCTTGGTGCGGACAGTGACTGGGCGGTTGTACGGCAGGCAATCCGGGAGCGGTTCGCCACGGAGTTGCAGCGCGAAGTCGGCTCCCTCAAGTGCAGATTCGTCTGACCGGGAGGTGACCGGCATCGGCTTCAATCCTCCGCCTTGACTTTGGCAATGTGGCGCCGCCCTCATGCCGGCTGACCGTCGGCTGAAACGGCCATCCGCCGGGCGGCTACCTCGCCCGCGGGGTCGGATTCCAATGGGCACAGGCGGTTGAATGAGTATCATGTCCTAAATGAACCTGAACCAGTAAGCTTCCACGTTTTCGAAATTCTTCCGAACCCGGTCTGCGCCGGCAATGACGTCGCCGTGGCCGGAGAGCAAGTACTCGACATCCAGTTTCGCAAGTTTCTTGATGCTTTCCTTGAGAGTTGCCCCGTTGCCCCCGGGAAGGTCGGTTCGGCCCAGTCCGTCCTTAAAAATCACATCCCCGACGAAAAGCGCCTTCTTGTCCGGCCAATAAACCGAAATGGATCCGGGAGAATGCCCCGGAGTGTAGACTATCTCGAGTTTCAGGTCCTTTATTTCGAGGTTCCCCTCTTCCAGAAAAAAATCCGGTGTATAGGATTCCTGATCCAGGCTCACACCCAGGGCTCCCCCCATTTCCTGAAACAGTTGCCAGTCTCTCTCATGGAGGGCAAAAAGGGCCGGAGTCCCGCTGAACCACTGGATGGCTTCCACATGGTCCGGATGCGCGTGGGTGCAAATGATGAGGTCAAGGTCGGAAGGCTCCAGCCCGACCTGCCTCAAACCGGTCTTCACATGGTCGAAAAGGCGCATGTGCCCCGGGTCGATCAGGACGCGGGCGGGCCCGTCTATGAGAAACGTATTGCAGTTGTTGACGTTCATAGAGGTCCAGATGAAGCCGTGAAGTCCGTCTGAAATCTTCAATTGCGGTATCCTTCCCTGTCAGCCTTCGGTACCCCGAAGTGAGACAACTTCCCATATCGCCCCGGCTTCTCCGCTCTTTCTCTTCCAGGGGGAAAAACCTCGAGCCCTTTGCAGATGAACACCAGATTAATACAGAACGGCGTATAAGACAACCGGTGTGGGGAGTAGCGGGACCGGACTCGAGCCTCGGAGTGCGCGTGCGCTCCGGATTCCGGGGAACAGTCGTCGTTTAGGGCAATAAATCGGTACACCGCCCGGTATGTCGGGGCGCAATGAACGAGCTGTCGCCCAAAGGAAAAGCCGAGGCCCGATGAAATCGGGATTCGTCATTCCAGCGGAGGCCGGAATCCAGACTCTTTGAAATTATTGGATAATTCGAATTCACGATTTGGACCCTGGCTCTCGCCGGGGTGACGTTTCTGGACAAACGGCTCATTTTTCACTTGGATTCTATTTGGGGAACAGACCCTGAAGACCGCCTCCCATTACCCCTCTTCGAGCCCCCCTTGCAGTGGTCTCCGGGGGGCTCCCTCCGTGAGGCGCATTTCCCGAAGTCCCCTACAGATGGCCCCGTACCAGTGCCGTGCGTTACGATCGAGCGATCATGGGGTCGATTTGTAGATACTGCCCACCCAATATTCGCGCATCAGGGGCAGCCATTTGCTCGTACCGCAGTTCACGAAAATATCGGCACCGCCTCCGGGCGTTGCGTCGCCGGGCACGGCGATCGAAAGGGTGACCGGCACCTTCGAGTTTGCCGCTACCGTGACCGATTTAGTCGCTCCTTCTAGAGCATCCGCCATGAATGTGGAGCCATAAAGAACGCGGTAAGGAGTGACGCGAGTCCAGGCAAGGACTGTCTTGCTTGCAGCGGTGTCATTCACCAGGTTGCACTTGACTTTGACCGTACCTCCGGCAGCGGGGACCGGAGAACCCGTGATCTGGCAGTCAGTCAACCTGATGGGCAGGGGCTTAAGGTAGATCGAGCCCAGGGACTTTGTCTGAGACGCGGTCAAAGTGACTTGCGTCTTGTTTTCAAAGAGTGTTTTGTTGTTATAGTACTCGTGGATATAATTGGTCGAATAGGCTTCGAAATAGTAGGTTCCAGCGGACAGACCGCTGATCGTGAAGGTTGTCTGAGGGGGAAGAACGTATGCTCCTCCCGTATAGTCCCAGCCCGAAGTCCCTGAATTGAATTTATACACGTCGATTCTACCGGTATCGTGCAATGCCAGGCCGGTCGACTGATCGAGCATTTCACCGGAGACGGTCGCAGCTTCCGCCGAGAAGCACGAGATCATGAGAACAAGGACGACACTCAAAAAAAAGGCTGATTTCTTCATGGTGACTCTCCCTGGTTTGCGAATACCGACAGATGCACCGGCTATGCCCGGGCATCCACAACAACCCCGGCCACAGGACCCGGCAGGACGATAGATTTTCCCCCTGGCCGGGCGATCGTATCGAACCCGCAGCGTTTCCGTTTCGCACAGGGGGCCGGTCTGCGCCTGACGGATGTTGCTCCCGGCAATGGCCCTTCTCACCAGAACGTGTGATCTAAAATGTTGGTAGCCCAGTTTCATATGACGAGACACGATGATTCATTTATGTCATTCTTGAGGGTCTGCTGCAACCGATTTCCCGTACTGGAAGGAGCATCCCTTACCTCAACCCCGGCACGAGCGGCATGGAGCCTATTCCCGCTCCTTAGAAGATAAAGAAAATGGACTCTGATACAGGAAAGACCAAAGAAAAGGCCTTCCCTATCGTGGGAATCGGCGCTTCGGCCGGAGGACTTGAGGCCTTCGAGCAGTTTCTGCGCGACACGCCCGCTGACAGCGGTATGGCCTTCGTTCTGATTCAACATCTCGACCCAACCGATGAAGGCTTCCTGCCTGAACTTTTGCAGCGTTTCACCCGGATGAAGGTCGTGCAGGTCGAGCATGGAATCAGAGTCAAACCCGACTGTGTTTATGTGAGTCCGCCGAACAGGGACGTGTCCATCCGGCAGGAGACCCTTCGTCTTCACGAACCGCCGGCTCCCGGGGAATTGCGACTCCCCGTCGATTTCTTCTTCAGGCACCTTGCGGACGACCAGGGGGAGAGGAGTATCGGGGTCATTCTTTCCGGCACCGGAATGGATGGGACCCTTGGACTCAAGGCCATCAAGGGAAAGTTGGGAATGACCATGGTGCAGGATCCCGCCTCCGCCAAGCATGACGGTATGCTGAAAAGCGCAATCGATGCGGGTCTTGCGGATTACATCGGCCCCGCCGAAATCCTGCCCGCAAAGCTCGCCGCCTATGTCAGGCACTCCTTCTTCGGCCTCAGGCAAGGGGCAGCCATGGAGAAGAATATTCTCGGCGCACTCGAGAAGATCTTCACGCTTCTGCGGACGGCTACCGGATACGATTTTTCCCGTTACAAAAAAAACACCGTCCGCCGACGGGTCGAGAGACGGATGGGAATCCATGAGATCGACAGGGTCGCCGACTACGTCCGTTTCGCTGAAGAGAATCCGCAGGAACTCCAATTGCTCTTCAAAGAACTGTTGATCGGGGTGACCAACTTTTTCCGGAACCCGGAGGCTTTTCAGGTGCTGAAGGAAAAGGCGATCCCCGAACTGTTGAAAAGCGGGACGACAGGCCGGACGCTGAGGATATGGGTTCCCGGGTGCTGTACGGGGGAAGAGGCCTATTCCATCGCAATCATCCTGAAAGAAGCATTGGACAAAGGCGGGCACCAACCGCAGTTGAAGATCCGGATTTTTGCAACCGACATCGATAACGATGCACTCGATAGAGCCCGCCAGGGTAGATATCAGCCGAATATTTCAACCGATGTGTCTCCCGAGCGCCTGGAAAGGTTCTTCGCAAAAGAGGAGAGCGGTTACCGCGTCCGCAGGGAAATCCGGGAAATGGTGGTCTTCTCGATCCAGAATGCAATCATGGACTCACCATTCACAAGGCTGGATATCCTCAGTTGCAGAAATCTCCTCATTTATTTCACTCCCGAGCTGCAAAAAATGCTCCTCCCCGTGTTTCACCATAGCCTGCATCGTCATGGCATTCTCTTTCTCGGCCCCTCCGAGACTATCGGGGGGTTCACGGATCTCTTCGCGCCCCTGGACGTCAAATGGAAGCTCTACACTCGCCGGGAATCCGCCGTGCCCAGAGGAAATTCCGTTTCGGCAGCGGTGTGACCGCTCCGGGAAGCTCTTCCGCGAGATTCCTTGAAAAACCGGATTCACATGACATAGAATACCCTCGATAGATTCTGGAAGAACACCCGATACACGGATTGCCGACACCCGTAGATCCCGCGACCGGCTATCGGCCTGATTGGTGTGACCGCCGGGGATCGATGTGCACAAAGCAAAAAGGAGTTCCGAGCCGATCATGCGACGACACTTCCTTCTCATTCTCATGGCTGTGGCGATTCTTGCAAGCGGCTGCATCAAGCCGAAGATCAATCTCTTTCCCGACACGACCGAACCGCTGAAGGAACGCACCGTGCAGGGGAAAGGGAAAGAAAAGATACTGCTCATTCCCATTAAAGGTTTCATTTCGGACAGCCCCAAAGGCCTCGTCCGTCAGAGGCCCGGCATGGTGCAGGAAGTGGTTTCTCAACTCAAGCGGGCCGAGAAGGACAAGAACATCAAGGCAGTCCTGCTCAAGGTGGATTCCTCCGGGGGTTCCGTCAGTGCAAGCGACCTGCTCTATCATGAAATCATGGATTATAAGAAGCGAACCGGCGTCAAAGTGGTCGCGGCGATGATGGGAACCGCCGCATCCGGTGGGTATTATATTTCCCTTACCGGGGACACCATTCTGGCTCACCCGACCACCGTTACCGGGTCCATCGGAGTCATATTTCTCACGCCCAAGGTCTCAGGGTTGATGGAGAAAATAGGGCTCGAGGTGGAAGTGGACAAGTCGGGCAGGAACAAGGACATGGGATCCCCCTTTCGAAAGGATACGGAAGAGGAGCGCCAGATCCTTCAGGGTCTCATCGACAGCCTCGCGAAAAGGTTCCTGGACCTCGTCGCGACACACCGAAAACTTGATCCGGCGGCCATGGCCAATATTTCCACGGCCCGCGTCTACCTTGCCCGGGAAGCCCTGGAACTTGGTCTGGTGGATGAAATCGGATACCTGGATGACGCCATACGGCAGGCTGAAAGGCTGGGCGGGCTTCCTGCGGGCGCTAAGGTTATCGCCTACCGTCGCACCGAATATCCCGACGACAACCTTTACAATATTGCCACCGGCAAACCGGGCGAAGACAAGTTGAACCTCATCAGCCTGGGGCTGCCCGATTCCGCCTCTTATCTACGCAGCGGCCTCTTTTATCTCTGGCTGCCCGGACTCGACAGCGACTAGCGGGCGCCAGCCAAACGAACCCGCGCCGCCGCGCACCGGGACGAATTGCTCCCGTCACAGGCCGCTCGCGCGGGACCCCGGTTTGGAACCGTCTATTCCCCGGTGTCCAGGCTTTCGATCCATTTTTCTTTGAGCGCCTCCAGATAACCCTGATCGCGGAGTTCCAGAATCGTAAGGTTGATTTTTGAGGCCAGGGCGGGGTCCCGTTCGATCAACTGCGGACTCATCGCTATTCCATAGAACTCCTGACCGAAAGGTTCTCCCGTGATCTTCACCTTGTACCCATGGTCCCGCATGGTATCGACGGCGGAAGCGAGGTACGGATAGTCGAAAACCAGGGCGTCGGCTTCCTGGTTGATGAGCTTCGTGTAACCTTTCTCGGGGTTTGAAACCTGAACGATTTTTCTGGGGGAAAGTTGCTTTACAATTGTGTAGCCGGTCGATCCTTCGAGCACGATCACTTTTTTCTTCCTCAGATCGTGGTGGTTCATGATCGTCGATCCCGCCTTGACTCTTTCCGCCACAAACTCGGTGATCAGTTGAGCGCTGATGACCGCCACGAGGAAGAGCCCGGTGAACCATATGGGAACGGCGATCGCCCTGGCGAGCCATTTACGCGGGACCATGTCGCCGAAGCCTATCGTGGTCTTGATGGCAAACACGCACCACATGGATTCCAGGACTCCGGGGATATAGCTGTTGCTCACGAACGAGTCCTTTCCCCGTTCCGCCAGCCACAGCAAATGCCCATAAATCACGGTCAGGATGACTAAAAGGGCGATCGCGCTGAGAATCACCGGCGAACAGAGCACTTCAGCCAGGGCCATGACGGTGTGCCCTGACCTGGTATTCACAAGGATACCCTGCCCTGAAACATAGTAAGGATAGGAAAAAACCACCGATTGTGCGCGTGCGCTCGTCATGGTGAGCGATGCAAGACCGAAATCCGCTTCTCCCCTTGACACTGCTTCAAGGACGTCGGGAAAATGCTGCATCTCCTGAAAATGGTGTTTAATTTCGAGCCGCCGGGCAATTTCATTCCAGAGATCGATGTCAAACCCTCTCGGCTCGCCATCCGCTCCAACGGAATTGAACGGCAGTCCGGTCTCGAATATCGCCACGGTGTAGTCTCGTTGCGCATCCGCCGCCTGAGTCTGATCCGGTAATACCGCGAGACCGATCACCGTAACCAGCAAGGCAAGAAACATAAACCTTAACAGACAAAAAACAGGGGCTTTCGGCTGCAATCCCATGGGCACTCCGGGAATCACTTATTTAGCAGGTTCAAACCAAGCTGACGGGAAAACCCTCTCTGCCGGGTCTCGAGGTGAGACGCACCGCCTTCTCGTCTCCCCCCCCTTCAGGGAACGGTGGAAGGCGTCGTATCCTCCCGTGTGACCCCGGGTGTCCTTCGCAGGCACGGATCCGTCCGCCGGCGACACGGACATCCACACCGGCTCGCCGTAATCTTCAGCTTCGGTAAGCTCCGCCGTTTCCTGCTTGATGATTGAATTGAAGGGGGATTCTCTATTATACTTCCGAGGCTTCACTTAATTAGTGTAGAATCCGAATGGGAAAATTACAATACCCATTATCATGTGACCGGACCTCTTTGGCCCGGTTGTTTCAAATCCCGAGGGTCACCTTGCCTGGTCATACTGCTGCCGATCGTAGTGTGCGTATTCTTCAGATGGTCTGCCGGGTTCTGGCGAACACAATGTACCGGCTGAAGATTATGGGCCGTGAGAATATCCCGTCTCACGGGCCGGCGGTTCTCATCTGCAATCACGTCAGCTTTGTGGACTGGATGATCATAACCACGGCATGCAGGAGACCGATCCGGTTTGTCATGCACCACAGCTTTTTTCAACTGCCGCTGGTGGGTTCCATATTCAGGAATGCCAAAGTCATAGCCATTGCCAGCTCGCTGGAAAGTCCCGAACTTCTCGATTCCGCGTTCAGAAACATCGCTTCGGAATTGGGAAAGGGAGAACTGGTATGCTACTTTCCCGAGGGGAGGCTGACCAGAACCGGCAGGACCATCAAGTTCAGACCTGGAATCGAGAGGATCATCCGCGACACCCCCGTTCCCGTGGTGCCCATGTGCCTCAAAGGACTGTGGGGCAGTTACTTCAGCAGAAAGTATGGGAAACCCATGAGTAAACCGTTCCGGCGTTTATGGTCGCGGATTTCACTCGTCATCGGCGAACCCGTTCCCCCGCGGGCAGTGAGTGCCGGACGGCTTCACGAAATCGTGAACTCTCTCATGCGGGAGTCATCGCGCTGACGGGCTCCCATGGCGGCGCCTGTCGCCTTCCCCCGTTGCGGCAGCAATCGGACCTCATGAAAGGGAAATCGGCAATGAGCGCCCCCGACAAAAAGCCCGACCCCGTTCCCACCAGGCTGGTCGACTTCGACCATTTGACTTTCAGGAATCGCGTGGAAAGAATCGACGTATCTCCCTGCGGAACCGAAGGCTGCCTCTGGGATAACGACTATTGGGCGTGGACCGGCGAGGAAGAACCCGGACATGAGTAAATGACGGGACCGGACATGAGGATCGGCGATGCGCCTTCCCGCAAAAAAAGACGGTCGTGCTGTTCCGATTTTCGGAATCACTGCGGAGGATAAAGCAAGAATTTATCCGGAACTTCCCCCGGTGGCTTCCCGCCGAGGGCGGCCGCGGGAAGGCGATCAGGCGTTGGCCTCTCCATTCGGATGTTCCAGAATGATGCGGCAATCGGCCACGACCGCGCCTTTGCCTTTTTCATAGACAATGAACGGGTTGATATCCATTTCCTTGATTTCCGGATGGTTCAGGGCCAGGTCGGACAGGCTCACCACGGATTTTTCAAGGATGCTGATATCCATGGGGGGTTTGCCCCTGAACCCTTTGAGTATGACGTGGCCCTTTATGCCTTTGATCATGCGGCGCGCTTCATTGCGGCCGACGGGAGCAAGGCGGAAGACAACGTCTCTGAACACCTCGACGAGTACGCCCCCCAATCCGAACATGAGAAGCGGTCCGTAGCCGGGATAACGGCTCATCCCGAGGATCACCTCTTCACCCGGGTCCGCCATCCTCTGGACCAGGACACCCTCTATTTCCGCATTTGGATTGAATTTCAGTGCGCTCTCGACGATGCTGTCGTATGCACTGACCACCGCGTCCCTTCCCTTCACACGGAGCCTGACCCCGCCCGCGTCCGTTTTGTGCAGGATCTGAGGGGAGACGATCTTGAGCACCACGGGGGCGCCCATACTTTCGGCATAGTCGATTGCTTCCTCCCGGTTCTTCGCCACAAAGGTCGGCAGGGTCGGGAAACCGTAGCAGCGGAGGATTTCATTGCCGTCCGCTTCCCCGATCTGAAACCTGCCCTTTGACACGCTTGATTTAATGATCTCCGCAGCACGTTCCACATCGTGTGTGAGCGTAAACTGGGCCAAATGCTGGCGGTTCGTCCATTTGGAATACTTGTAAAGCGCTGCGAAAGCCTGAGCCGCCTGCTCGGGAAAACGGTAGACCGGAAGCCCGTTTCCCTGTAGGAACTTGACTCCGGCCGAAACGTCGATGATCCCCATGAAACAGCAGAGGATGGGCTTGGGAGTCCTCTTGGCGATTCCCACGATGGCCTGCGCGGTTCCAAGCGCATCCGTCATGGATTGAGGCGTCAGAATCACGAGTGCGCCGTCGACCCCTTCATCCCGTATAACCGCTCCCAGGGCGTTCTCGTACCGGTCCTGGGAAGCATCGCCGATGACATCCACGGGATTGTGCAGATTCGCAGTGGAAGGAAGATGGCTCGCCAGCGTCTCGATGGTCTCTTCCTTGAACTTGGCGAGCGTCAACCCGGAGGTTACCGTCATGTCCGTCGCGACTATTCCGGGGCCGCCGGCATTGGTGATGATGGCAACCTTGTCCCCGCCGGGTATCTTCTTGCCCAGAAAGGCATCCGCAAAATCAAACAGCTCTTCGATCGACTCCGCGCGGATGATTCCCGACTGCTCGAATATCGCAGTGTAAATCCCTTCGGACCCCGCAAGAGAACCGGTGTGCGACGCGGCCGCGCGCGCTCCGGCCGATGTGCGCCCGGACTTGATCACGAGAATGGGCGTGGGGCGCTCGCCCGAAGTGATCTGATTGACTTCGCTGATAAAGTCCGCTCCGTGCTTGAGTTCTTCCAGGTAGATCATGATCACTTCCGTGTTTGCATCCTTATGGAAGTATCGCAGAAGATCCAACTCATCGACGTCAGCCTTGTTGCCGATGGATATGAACTTGGAGAACCCGAAGTCCCTGTCGGCGGCGAAATCCAGGACCGCCGTGCACAGAGCGCCGCTCTGTGAGATAAATGAGATAGGGCCGTAAGCGGGCATACGCGCCGAGAAGCTCGCGTTGAGCCTCACCGACTTATGGGGATTGATGACCCCGAGGCAGTTCGGCCCTACAAGCCGGATTCCGGCTTCCCGGCACCTTGCGGTGATCTGCTCCTCTATTTTCTTCCCCTCTCCCCCTACTTCCTTGAATCCGGCGGAAACGATGACGATCCCCTGAACTCCCTTTCGGGCCGAATCTTCGACGGCTTTGAGCGCCTCAACGGGAGGGAGAATGATTATGGCCAAATCTACCGGGTCGGGAATATCCGCGATGGTCGGGTAAGCCCTCACGCACTGAATGGACTTGGCCGTCGGGTTGACCGGATACAGGGTGCCCTGATACTGCCCCTTCAGGATATTCACAAAAATATCGTGGCCAACCTTTCCGGGTTTCGTGGAAGCGCCGACTACAGCGACTGATTTGGGTGCAAAAATCGCGTCAAGATTGTCCATTCCCTTCTCCTTTTCCCGAACCGCCCATGGTGAAAAATTTCCCGAATAACAGCACATTAGAGGCCGGACCCGCATGCCTCGGGGAAGGCACCCCCGAAGCGCTTCCCTCATACAACGTGCGCAGCCGGAGTGAACGAGCGATCCGCCCCCGCGGAATCGCGATCATGACCGGCCCCGCTGGCCCCCCCCGCCGCAGCACGGTGCGTGGAAGGGGAATTCCTGGAGTTTTCCGGTTGGAGCCGAACCTAAGTGGTCCATTTCATAAATTCAATGACATAATCCTACCGATGGACGGCACGGACATCTCTCGTTGTCCGTGCGAGAAGAGGCTCGGAGGGCAAGCCCTGGAATCGTGGTAACGGATTCGGCAGTCCTCTTGTCCTTACGGACCCGGATACAAGTATCCGGGCCACCCGTAATGAGATCTCCCTGATACGTCATCGTATTTATGAAACAATATACCAAGCGACCCGGAGCCGCCGAATTCACGGCACCTCGAACGCAATGCCTCCCGTCGAGACGCCGATTCTCAGTATTCACAAAGCCGAGCGGCAATCTGTGAATGCTCTGCGAGGCAAGCCCGGCATTTTGAGACTAAAAGGCTCTCCGCCCGCCGTCAAGCGAAATACGCTCCCGCAGCTTCGTTTCGAAGCCATTACCCGGCGATCACCTTCACGTGGAGTTTCCTCGTCCTGGGTCCATCGAATTCACAGAAGAATATGCGCTCCCATGTCCCGAGGACCGGAGCGCCCGCCTCAACGATCAGGTGCACGCTCCCGCCCACCAGCGCCGCTTTGATGTGGGCCGCTGAATTGCCTTCGGTATGCCTGTATGCGGCTTGCCGGGGGACAAGCTTTTCGAGGGCGTCCAAGATGTCGCTCGCGACATCCGGATCGGCCCCCTCGTTCACCATGATCCCCGCGGTCGTGTGCGGCACATAGACGACGCACAGCCCGCTCCGGATGCCGCTCTCCCTCACCTTCTCGGCAACCCGGTCCGTCACGTCGATCATTGCGCTGCGACCGGGCGTCTTCACCTGTATGGTAACCGGCATCGAGCGTTTCTCCCGTTTAATCGACCATTCCCCCCCGTTGCAGCTTCGGGGAAATACCCTTCGAAGCGGCGCGGGCATGGGGGGAAGGAACTCCCGGGCTCCGCACAGCCGGATTTGTGGGTCCCCTTTTCCGGTTCGACATTAGGGAAGAATCAAACCGGATTCGGTCCGACGGACATCCTCGTCCTCCCGGCCTTCCGTTTTAAAATCGTCCGGCCACCAGCTGCGCATGGAAGCGATGACTACCTGGAATATCAACGGGTTATCACCTGGTTTCGCGACAGTCTTGATATGCTGGGCGATGATCCATGCAGACATTGCCGCATCATCACTTCCGTTCAATTTCCACACGAGAGCACATTCTTCAAAGAACCGCTGAAAAAGATATTTTCTCCTGCCGTCGCAGAGTTCATCCGCTGCCTTTCGCATTTCATCCATGATCCGCTCTTTCTGGACCTCGGGCGGAACGACCAGGATGGGGCTTTCCATATCCTGAATTTTCTGTCGATACGGACGGAGTTCCTCCTCGGAGAAAAGAAGCTGGGGCAGATCGATCCTTTCAAGCAGTTCCACGACTTTGACTTCATGAATTCGCTTGCCGGGTTCTTCCAGCTCCGGCATCAGTCCATAGACGCAGGGGGGCTTGTCGGGTTCGTACAGCGGTCCGAGGAGTTTTTTGGCCTGCTCGATATTTGGATTGGCGTCTTCCTTTCCATAGAAATCGAGCATCTCGAAAAAGAGCCTCGCAACATGGCCGACCGGTACTTCCGCCAATTCCATTGCTTCGTGGTCGGCAATCTGTTGAATGTATTCCCTGTATGCGCGATTCGAGGTTTCGCTGACTCTCACAAAAAGGTTTTGAAAACCATCTTCGGCAAATGCGGACACCGCCACGGGCCCGGTCTGCTCTTCCGAAGGAAGGAGTGCGGAAATCAGCCAGAATGTTCCTTCCGCAAGGATGAGATGCCCCAGCGGTTTCCTGATTTCCTTCCGGATGAGCACCACCTTTTCAAGTTGCATTTCGCCATCATCGGCTGCATAGCCTTTTTGAGAAAAGCGATAGGCAGCCTGCTTGACGACCCGACGGTACTGCTTTTCCCGCACCGATTCCCGGAGGGACCGGAAAGCCCTGAAGCCGACCTCGGAAGGGTTCTTGCTGAGGTGATCGATCAGCGCGGCGATCATATGCTCTCGCCCGCCCAGAGCCGCAAGCAGCGATTCGAAGTAGTTTTCAAGGCTCTCCCCTTCCGGGTTCTGGACGGAAAGCCGATCGAGGATCATCTGCAGTTCACCGGCTTCATCTCCGGTCAGGCTGATATCCGCTTCTTTCCTTTTAGCGTCTTTCTTCTTCCCCATCTCGGACTCTACCATTCATAAATGAAAAAGCCCCATCACTCACCTGCAAGGCGGTTCCGGGGCTGTAAAGGAGCTGAAATGCGGAGTCTATTCTTCTTCCGCTTCCTCTTCCCTGGGTTCTATAATCAAAGAATCCGCAACCAGTTCCCACAAGTACTTGACCTCAACGTCCATGAAGTCATATTCCTTGCGGAGACTCTTCATGATCTGGTCGCGGCAGTTATGGCAGGGAGCGACCACGAGCTTGGCACCCGTGTCCTTGATCTGCTTGGCTTTCACCCGGCCATAAAATATTCTTTCTTCGACATAGGGAGCAGCCCAAGCCCCCCCACCGGCGCCACAGCAAAAACTGTTCGCCCGGTTCGGGTACATTTCGACGAAATTCTCACAGCACTGCCGGGTAACCCACCGAGGCTCTTCGTAATAGCCGTGGCCGAAAGCCCGTTCACTCTTCCTGCCGTAATTGCACGGATCATGGTAAGTGGTCAGTTGTTCGTGAATGGACTTGTCCACTTTGATCCGGCCTTCCTCGATGTATTGCTTCAGCAAGTCAAAAATACTCAGATACTTGATGTTCTCATTCGCATACCACTTTTGCAGACCAAGCCTGGTCGCATAGTAAGCGTGCCCTCATTCGGGCAAGACGAGATATTCGCACTCCAATTCTTTGTAGTTCTTGACAATCCTTCCGACAATTTCCTTCATTGATTCGTCGTCGCCTGTGAAAAGGCCCCAGTTGACTCCTTCCCAATTCTCGGAAGTTGTCGTCCAGGATTCGTTGGCGGCATAGAGAATGCGCCACCAATACATCATGTCTTCCGGTTCGGCAAAAGGTTCTTTCGAGTTTATGGTAAAAAGGTATTTCGCACCCTTTTTGTCAACGGGGACTTCGAAGCCGGGCAGTTCCTCGGCAAGTTCCTCGCCCAGGTCCTGCAGCAGGAAGAGGAAGTCTTCCTTTGGAATCCCCACGTTGTTGCCCGTTTTCAGGCACATCTGAACGCCCTTGTGGAGCACGCCGGGCACCTTGTCCCTGGCCCTCAGGCCGCGGGCCGACCGCAGCATGGCGACAAGGTCGATTTTCATCGGGCAGGCGTGTTCACACCGGCCGCAGAGCGTGCAGACCCACGGAAACCTGGAATCAATCACCTCCTGGTCCAAACCCAGCAGGGCCAATCGTACGCACTTGCGGACGTCCAGCCCGTCTACTCCCGTGACAGGACAGCCGCCCGCGCACGTACCGCAGGTCAGGCACAAGTCCGCAAACTGACTCGCCAACCTGCGCTTTTCGCGTTTTGCCAGCAATAAAGGTTCCATAACTGTCTCCCCACATTCCTTGATGAGAGTCTATACCATACCGGTTTTGGCTTTTAAAGCTGATTCATATTCCCGAAATCTCGAAACGGGGCGGGCCGGCGGCTTCTCACCGGGCCCCTTCCATCAATACTCGTTCGGCAACTGGGACAATTTCTCCAAAGTGAAAACCGGTCCATCTTTACATACATATTCGGTGCCGATGTTGCACCGGCCGCATATTCCTATCCCGCACTTCATCCGCATCTCGAGGCTCGATATGATTCGATCGGGAGGAAATCCCAGTTCGGTGAGAACGGGCAGGGTGAACTTGATCATGATCGGGGGGCCGCAGATGATGGCGTAGGAGTTGTCGGCACTCGGCGCTTTCAGCTTTGTCACCGCCGGAACGAAGCCGACATTGTATTTCCAGTTCGGGTCGGTGGTACCGTCGACCGTAATGTGCATATTGATGTCCTTGCGCCTTTCCCATTCGGCCAATTCATCCTTGTAGAGGAGCAGGCCGGGAGAACGCGCCCCGTAAACCACGTTGATATCGCCGAATTTCGGTCTGTTGCCGGGATCCAGCATGAAAACGATGGACGACCGGAGCGTGGTGAACGCAAATCCGCCTCCGACGATCACAACATTCTTCCCCGCGAGGGTATCCCACGGATACCAGTTCCCCATCGGGCCGCGGACACCGATTATGTCCCCGGCCTGCATGTTGTGAAGGTGGGAAGTCACCTTACCGACCCGGTTCACCGTGAATTTGATGAACCCTTTTTCCGTCGGGGAACTCGCAATCCCTATCGGTACCTCTCCAAGACCCGCGACGGAGAGTTCCGCAAACTGACCCGGATTGTATTTGAACCTGGCTTCGTCTTCGGGATTCAGGAAGACGAGCTTGAATGTCTTCAGATTACGATCTTCCGTTTCCGTCACAACGGAATCGATTCGGACCGGATAAGGCAAGTAAGGGTTGTTCACCTTGGTTTCCTCCGTCTATTGACACGCGACTTTACGCCGGGCACACACAACCGGCCGACATCAGTCGGGCGACCTGTCGAATATCGATGTTCACAGGGCACGAATTCACGCAACGTCCGCAGCCGACACATGCCGCTCCGTGATGATACTTGTCCTGGTAGTATTTCAATTTGTGCATAAAACGCTGCCGAACGCGCTGGATTTTCTGACTCCTCGGGTTGTGGCCGGACCCGTGAAACGTGAAAAGCGGAAACATACAGGAATCCCAGAGCCTGATCCTGTCCCCCTGCTTCCCGTAAACTTCATCCTGGATATCGAAGCACCAGCAGGTCGGGCAAAGGAAGGTGCATGCCCCGCAGTTGATGCAGGCAAACTGCACTTCATCCCAGAAGGATGCGCCGAAGAGCTCGATCGTGTCTTTACCGGCGATCGAGCCCGCATCGAATTGCCTTGAGACACTGTTCTCCGCGGATTTTTTCAGGACCGCTTCTTTCTCGTTCACGGCTCCAGATGCGGGCTGCCATCCGGACGTGGCGCCGAGGACGTCTTTGCCTTTTTCCGTCAGAACCTGCGCGGCGTAGCCGTCTCCCACATCGACGAGCATCACATCGAGCCCGGAAGCATCGAAGGGCCCCGTTCCGACCGAGGTACAGAAGCAGGTGCCGCACGGGTGGTTGCATGCGAGCCCGATGAGGGTCGTGGTCTCTCTTCGCTTCACCCACCAGGGGTCTTTGATGGTCGCGGTGTCGAAATTGGCATCGTCGAGTCCAAGCGCCCTGGCGTCACACGGGCGGATACCCAGGATCACACGCGGCGAAAAGTCCTTCGGAGCCTCCTTCAGGATGCCCGCCTGCGGATCGTCCTTCGCGAGGGAATATTCAAACATTCGCTCAGCCTGGGGATGAAAAAGTCCTTTGGGAGAAAGCCGTGTATTCTGATAACCCAAGTCCGCCTCTTCGACGTTCTTCAACTCGACAAACTCATGATACTGACCCGTCAGAACCGGAGCGTAAACCCGGTAGCGATTCATGAGTTGCTTTACGATTCCGGGAAACTCTCCCCGGGTTAAAAAGATTTCCGACATGGATCCATTCCTTCTCAATCGTGGTTCGGTATGAATCGATAAGCGGAGGCCCCGCCGGCCGGGTCTGTGTCTTCGCTTCGAGTCATGGGGTATGCCCGTCCTTTCAACTCAGCCTCCACCCGGGACAAATCACTTTATGAACGAATCCGGATCGTCCGGCCGATAGACATCCAGAGGCGGTCTCAGATCGAGGGTCAAGCCAACCTCGTAACCGTAAAGCTCCTTCACTTCTTTCTCCAGCTTCTTGGTGAACTGACGGACCTTGATCCCAACCGGACAGGCACGCTCACAGGCGCCGCAGTCGGTGCACCGGCCCGCAACATGGTAGGCCCTGAGGAAATGAAAAGTGCGGGTATCGGTCGGATCGACGCTCTTGCCGACCCACTGCGGCCTGGACTCATCCACGAAACACGTGGGGCAGTAACACAGAGGGCAGGCATTCCGGCACGCATAACAACGAATACACGGGGCGATGAGTTCCTCGAAGTGCTGCCACCGCAGCTCGGGGAGCATCGCTTCCACGTGTCGAACGTCGGCGTAGCGATCGGCATCGGTCTGCTCTTCCACGAGGTCCCCGAGAAGCTCATCATAGATCACCGGGTTCCGGTGGATGCAGATCGAGCAGTTTTCCTGCAGATATTGGCGGCGATCCAGCATGACTTCAAATCCCTGTCCGGTGATCTTGACCTGCGGGCCGATTTCCTCAACACCCAAAGGTTCCTGCCCGTTCAGGTCGGCCGATATTCTGCGCCGGTCCAGCATACCCTTGCACGGGGCGCCAAGAATATGGAGTTGCTCCCGTTTGATCTGGTTTTCCAGCAGATGGACCACGATGTTTCGCGAATCACAGCCTTTGGCGACGATGGCGATCCGGTCCGTTCTTTTCGGCAGGTAGTTTGCAAGGTTGATTCCGCAGTTGCCGTCCCAGTGGAGTTGCTCCGCCTGCTCGACGGTCTTCGCCTGGAAAGGCTCATTCATAAAAGGGATCGTGCCTTTTCGGAAACCTATTACCGCGTCCACCCGTTTTTCTGACAGCAGGCGCTTTGCCGCTTCTCTGATCCTTTCGGTATATCCTTGCATTACAGCACCTCGGCTTGCGTCTTGATGAAGTGTCGGGCGGGTCCCGCGGCTTTCACGGCCTCGACCACCCCTCTTGCCACCTCTGCGAACTTGGTGGCTTCGGCCGACGAGATCCAGGAAAAATGGAGTCGGCCGGGCTCCGTCATTCCGGTGTATTCCATCTCGGACTGCAGAAGGGCAAATTTGCGCCGTGCATATAAATTGCCTTCGATATAGTGACAGTCGCCCGGATGGCATCCCGAAATCCACACCCCGTCAGCCCCGTGGCGGAATGCCGCCAGGATGAACTTGGGATTGATGCGGCCGGAACAGGGCACTCTGATGATTCTGAAATTGGGTGGATACTGCATGCGGCTCACCCCGGCAAGATCTGCCGCCCCGTATGAACACCAGTTGCACAAAAAGGCGACAATTTTCGGTTCCCAATCGGACATTGTTGTATCTCCCGTCAATTATGGCCGGCCTTGCAGGGGGCACAGGGGCCGCCTGCATTCCGGCGCATCATCGTCTCTAGAAGACGTTCTCGATCATGGCAAAAATCTGGGCGTCGTCGAAGCCGCGCAGGCGGATGGCACCCGATCGGCACGAGGCCACACAGAGACCGCACCCCTTGCAGAGTGCCGCGTTGATTTCGGCTTTTCCGGCGTCGCGCCCGGCCTCGGTGAATTTCGGCGCCGAGAACGGGCAGATGCTGACACAGGTGCCGCAACTGCTGCACATGGCCGGATTGGTAACCGCCACCGTGCCGCTGAATTGCACGGTGTCCCGGGCCAGCAGGGTGCCTGCCCTGGATGCAGCGGCCTGAGCCTGGGCGATGCTCTCATCGATGGCTTTCGGGTAATGAGCCAATCCGCACATGAAAACGCCGTCCGTAGCAAAATCCACGGGACGCAGTTTGGCGTGCGCCTCAATGAAGAATCCGGACTCATTCACGGGGACCTTGAAAAACCGGGACATTTCCGAAGTTTCATTGGGTACGATAGCCGTGGCCAGGGTGATCAGATCCGGCTCGAGGATGATCGGCCTCTGCAGAATGTGATCGACCACTTCGACCTCCAGTTTGCCGTCAACCGCCCGGACCTGCGGTTTGCTCTCCAGGCTGTAGCGGATAAAGATGATTCCGGCCTTCCTGGCTTCCAGGTAGAGGTCCTCGCGCTCCCCGTAGGTTCTCATGTCCCGGTAAAGGATGTAGACACCCGTATCCGGGTTCATCCGCTTCAATTCCAGAGCGCTTTCCACCGAATGCGTGCAGCATACCCTGCTGCAGTAGGGCCTCTGGGGTTCCCTCGATCCCACACACTGAACGAAGACCGCCGTCCGGACATTCTTCAGAGAAGGGTCTTTTTCGGCAAAGCGCTGATCCAGTTGCTGGTGGGTGAGGATGCGCGGATCCTTGCCGTAGGCATATTCGGAGGGCTGAAACTCCCGGCCGCCGGTGGCGATCACGGCCACCCCATGTTCGATCTCCAGGGGTTCGCCCCCATTGCGGAGCGTCGTCTTAAAATTGCCCACGAAGCCTTCCACGTTCTCGATCCTGGTGGACAGCAACACGGTCACCCGAGGATTGTTCCGAATGTCATGGACCAGGTTCTTTACATAGGAGCGAATCTCTTCTCCGCGCCAGGTCTTATACAGCTTGAGGGCCTGTCCGCCCAGTTCGTGCGACTGCTCGACCAGATACACCGGGTACCCCTGGTCCGCGAGTTCCCGGGCGGTCATCATGCCGGCAACCCCTCCCCCGACCACCATGGCCTTCCGGTTAACCGCGAGTTCCGCTTCCTGAAGAGGTTCCAGGAGGACGGCTTTGGACACGGCCATGCGAATCAGATCCATTGCCTTGGCCGTGGCCTTGGCGGGATCTCCGCTGTGGACCCAGGAATCCTGGTTGCGGATATTGGCCATTTCAAACAGGTATTTATTGAGCCCGGCATTCACGAGGGTTTCCTGGAAGAGGGGCTCGTGCGTTCTGGGAGTGCATGCGGCGACGACGACCCTGTTGATCCCCTTTTCCTTGATCACCTGGGCCATTTTGACCTGTGTGTCCTGTGAGCAGGTGTAAAGATTATCCTCCACGTAGACAACATACGGGAGCGACCCGGCATATTCACGCACCTTGGGCACGTTCACCACACCGCCTATGTTGATCCCGCACTGGCAGACAAACACGCCGACACGGGGCGGCTCGCCCATGATATTGGTTTCCGGCACCTTCTCCTTGACACGGGCCTGCGACCATCGGCTCTCGCTCAGCAGGCGACTCGACGCCGATGCAGCCGCGGAGGCTTCCATAACCGACTGGGGAATGTCCTTAGGGCCCTGAATGGAGCCGCAGACAAATACTCCCGGCCGCGAGGCGGCTACCGGAGTGAAGCTGTTCGTCCTCACGAAACGGTGGTCGTTCAACCTGATTCCGAGCTTCCGGGCAAGTTCAACACCTTCCTTTCCCACCTGGAACCCCACCGACAAAACCACCAGGTTGAAGACCTCGCTTGCCATTGCCCCTTGCTCGTCCACATAACAGATTTCCAAATCCCCGTCCCCGGTCGGCTCGACGGAGTGAATGCGGGACCGGATAAAACGCACGCCGTGGTCGTTTCTTGCACGGTCGTAATACTGCTCGAAGTCTTTGCCGTAGGTACGCATATCCATGTAGAAAATTGCGGCGTCCAGCCCGCTGTGAGAATGTTCCTTGGCGATGACCGCTTCCTTGATGGCGTACATGCAGCAGACGCCGGAGCAATAGGAGTTGTCGCAATGGTGGAGGTCTCGGGAGCCGACACACTGGAGCCATGCAATCTTTTTCGGCTCTTCGCGGTCGTAGGGCCGCATGAGGTGACCGCGGAAGGGTCCGGAAGCACTCAGGATCCGCTCGAACTCGAGGCTCGTCACCACGTTGGGCAATTGCGTGTAGTTGTATGTGTCGAAAATGGTGGGATCGAAAACCTCGCTGCCGGCGGCAACGACCACCGCTCCGACTTCAAGCTCAGCCCTTCGCGGGCTGTCGCCGTAACTCACGGCTTCCGCCAGGCAGACCTTTTCACATAACCCGCAGCCGATACATGCTTTAGGATCGATAGAGAATACGAGGGGCACAGCCTGGGCATACCTGATATAGGTGGCCGCCCTGCGGTCCAGACCGCAGTTGTGCTCGTTAACGGCGGCCACGGGACAAACCTGGGCGCACTGACCGCAACCGGTGCACTTTGACCGGTCGATGAAGCGGGGTTCGCACTTCAACCTGGCTACAAAGTGCCCCGCTTCTCCATCAAGGGCTTCAACCTCGGTATTCGTAATGATGTTGATGTTCAGATGCCGGCCGACCTCGACCAGCTTGGGTGAAATCACTCACATCGCACAGTCGTTGGTCGGGAAAGTCTTATCCAACTGTGCCATCAGTCCGCCCACGGTGGGCGACCGATCCACAAGGTGCACGTAGTATCCGGAATCCGCAAGATCAAGGGCGGCCTGCATGCCGGCGATGCCGGCACCCAGCACCATTACCGATCCGATCAACTCTTTTTTCTCTGGGTTTGCCATAACCATTCCTGCCATTCAAATAAGGTTAACGGGTGCGGTTAACCGAGCGTTTGCCCGCTCACCCATCCGCATCTATGCAGCCAGTCTCATGAATTTGGGCGTGGTGCCTTCGTAGCCGCAGAATTCCACCTGCCCGGAATTCTCGACGTCGCTCAAGCGCTGGGACACCGTGTAGACCGGCAATCCGGACTTTCCGGCAATTTCCCGAACCGATTGAGGACCATCTCTGAGCACTTCCAGAATCAGGGCCTTCTGGTATTCCTCTCCTGCAGCAACCTGCAGCAACTGTTTGAAGCAGGATTCATCCAGCTTCTTGTGGTATACGTTTTCCTTTTCGGTGATCTGCCGGTCCATCCCCATCAGCCAGCGCAGCCTGGCTGATGCGAGAGCGCCCTCGACAGCCGCCAGGTGGAGCTTTTTCTCAACCGGGCTGAAGGGTCCAAGATCCTGGATCACACCGCTCAGTTCGGTCACAAAATCGGCGAAAAGCTGGCCTTCAGCGGCGCTCACCCATCTCAGATGGAGCCGCCTGCGGCCGATGCCGGACAGTTCCAGCAACTCTTCAACCATCTGCATTCTTTTGGCGGTGTACACATTACCTTCCAGGTAATGACAGTCTCCGATGTGACACCCAAAAACAAAGACACCGTCAAAACCGCTCTTGAGCCCCTCCACCACGTGGAGCGGATCCACCCGGCCGGAGCACATGGTGCGTATCACCCGGATGGTAGGAGGGTATTGAAAACGGGACACACCCGCCAGATCCGCCCCCGCATACGAACACCAGTTACACAAGAAGGCCAGGATTCTTGGCTCGAACGCTTCACTCATCTCCCAACTCCTGCAGACATTCGGATTAAAATCTTGAGACCGCCGACACCATAACGGCAGCATCAATCAGGGTCATCCGCGTTGACCGCCTGCGCGAATGGCAGCGACGATCTGGCGGTCACGGAAGTGCTTCATGTCGATGGCTTTCTGCGGACACGATGCGGCACATACGCCGCATCCCTTGCAGGAAGCCGAAATTGTTTCGGCCCGGTATCCTCTTCCGTACACTTTGTGGAGCCTGATAGCGCCGAAGGGACACAGGGCCTCGCACAATCCGCAGCCTATGCACAAATCCGGATCGACTACGGAAACGATCGCGGAGACCTCCATGTAAGGTTTTGCCAGCACGCTCGCCGCGCGGGCGGCCGCCGCCTGGGCCTGGGTGATGGACTCTTCGATCGGCTTTGGGTAATGAGCCAGACCGGCCACAAACACCCCATCGGTCGCAAAGTCCACCGGACGCAGTTTCATGTGGGCTTCGAGGAAGAACCCGTCCTGGTTCAGGGGCACTTTAAAGAACCGGGAAAGCTCTTCTCCGGATTTCGGGATAATGGCCGTGGCCAGATTCAGATAGTCCACGGTGAGTTGGACGGGTCTGCCCAGCACGTGGTCGCGCACGGTGATCTTGAGCTTTTCCCCGCCCGCGTTGTCGGTGACCTTCTCAACCAACGGCTTCTCGTCCGGCGAATACCTGATGAAGAGCACCCCGAGCCCCAGGGCCTTCTGGTAGAGTTCCTCCCGCTGTCCGTAGGTGCGCAGGTCGCGATAGAGAATATAAACGTCGAGATCGGGCTTCCGGGTCTTCAGCTCAATGGCCTGCTGGACCGATGCCGTGCAGCAGATCTTGGAACAGTAGGGCCGCTCGGGTATCCGTGACCCCACGCACTGGATGAATGCCACCGCATTTGACCGGTCCAGCTTCTGAGGACTTTCATCAAAGGATTTCTGAAGTTCGTACCACCGCGTCACGCGGTCGCTCTGCCCGTAAAGGTACTCGGCCGGCTCCAGTGAGTGAGCTCCCGTTGCGAGGACTGCAATGCCGTGCTTCAGACTCCGCTCACCCTTCTTCGTCTGTACGGTGGTCGTGAACTGTCCGACAAATCCTTCTACGCCGATGATCCCGGCACCGGTGAACACCTCGATATTGGCATGATTCAGGAGCCGGTCCCGCATCCCGGCCACAAAGAGGCCGACGTCCTCACCCCGCCAGGTCTTTTTGACCTTCAGCGCGTGGCCGCCCAGCTCATCTTTTTCTTCCACAAGAAAGGTTTTGAAGCCCTGATCCGCGAGATTCAGTGCCGCGCTCATGCCTGCAAGGCCGCCTCCGATGACCAATGCCGACTGGTTAAGCTCCACCTGCAGCCCCTCGATGGGTTCAAGCAGCGCCACCTTCGCCACAGCCATGCGCACCAGGTCCTTTGCCTTCAGTGTGGCCTTTTCCGGTTCCGCCTGGTGGACCCAGGAATCCTGGTCGCGGATGTTGACGAGTTCGAAAAGGTAACGGTTCAGACTGGCTTCCCGGATCGTTTCCTGGAAAAGGGGTTCGTGAGTGCGGGGGGTGCACGCGGCCACGACAATGCGGTTCAAATGGTGATCCCTGATCGCATCCCGGATAAGCTTCTGAGTGTCCTGGCTGCACGTGAACATGTTATCCGCAACATAGGCGACTCCGGGCAATGCTTTGGCGTACTCGCGGACTGCCGGAACGTCGACCACGCTGCCGATGTTAATGCCGCAGTGGCAGACGAAGACGCCGATACGCGGCGCAAGGCCGGCGGTCGGCTCTTCAGGCGGGTAGGTCTTCTCCCTGGTGAGCGTATTTCGGGCTGGAGCAAGCAGTGCAGCCGCCGCGGCCGATGTCGCCGAAGACTCCATGACCGAGTAGGGGATATCCTTGGGTCCGGAAAAAGCGCCGCAGAGGAAGATGCCGGGCCGGGAGCCGGTAACGGGGGTAAAACAACCGGCGGAAGCAAAACCGTCCTCACCGAGCCGGATGCCCAGTTTTGCCGCCAGATCGCGGGTCTCTCCCGAAACCTCAAGGCCTACGGACAGAACGACCATGTCAAAGACTTCGCTCCGGACAACACCGCTCTCGTCCACATATTCCAGTTCCAGGTCATCCGACCCCGGACCCGCGGCCTCGATGCTGTGAACCCTGGAGCGGAGAAACCGGACGCCCGTCTCCGTCTTTGCCCGGTTGTAATAGCGCTCGAATTCCTTGCCGTAGGTCCGCATGTCCATAAAGAATATCGCCGCGTCGAGATCACCGCTCGAATGCTCCTTGGCAATGACCGCTTCCTTGATGGCATACATGCAGCAAACGCCCGAACAGTAGCCATGGGACCCGAGATGGGTGTGGTTGATGTCACGTGACCCGACGCACTGCAGCCACGCGATCTTTTTCGGCTCCACTCTGTCGGACGGACGCGCCAGATGTCCCTCGTAAGGTCCGGACGCACTGAGAATGCGCTCAAATTCCATGCTGGTGATCACATTCTGATGCCTGCGGTATCCGTAGGTGTCGTAGACGTGGGGATCGAAAGCCTTAAAGCCGGGCGCAAGGACTATGGAACCCACCCTGATGGAGTGCATCTTGTCCTGCTGAGAGAAATCGACAGCCCCCGCCGGACAGAATTTCTCACAGGCCCTGCACTTGCCGTTCTTGAAATAGATGCAGTTCTCTTCGTCGATGACATACTTGAGCGGCACTGCCTGGGGGTACTTGACGTAAGCGGCTTTTCGCTTTCCCAATCCCTCGTTGAACTCGTCGTCCACCTTCTTCGGACATTTCTCGGCGCAGACGCCGCAGGCGATGCACTTGCCGGAATCGACGTATCTGGGGCGCTCGCGTACCGACACCGTAAAATCACCGGCTTCGCCTTCCAATGCTTCTATTTCCGCCTTGGTGATCAATTGAATATTGAGATGGCGGCCCGCTTCGACGAGTTTCGGAGAGAGAATGCACATCGAACAATCATTCGTCGGGAATGTCTTGTCCAGTTGCGCCATTACCCCACCGATCGAGGGGCTCTTCTCCACCAGGTACACATAAAAGCCGGAATCCGCCAGATCGAGGGCCGATTGCACTCCCGCAATACCCCCTCCCACCACCATGACTGCGCCGGTGACCGGTTTTGACCCATCCTTACCATTCATGAATTTCACTCCATGGCGATTTACGGAAGACCCTGATGCAACGCTTTCAACACAGCGAACCCGCTGTTACGGGGACATCCGGAAAAGGCGGACATGTTTGTGAATACTGTCACAAACATGTCCGCCAACACTGTGCATCATCGGCAGGCAAAAAATTCGCAGTGAAAGTATAACCAACCGACCGAATAATACAAAGGGAAATTGACAAAATCAAAATCAAATTTTCAATTTTGCACAGACGCAAAATGAACAATGATTTTCTTCAACTCCATCGATTCCTCCACATGCCTTCTACGGGGAAAAGTTACGGGTACCGGCAAGGACTTGTTTCACGTCAGCGGTGAGGCGAGCCGAACGAACTGAATTCCGGTCGACCTGAGAAGTGCCCTCCCCGGTCGGCGCGGCCTCGGGAGCATACGGAGGTTGAGTCCAACATTCAGCCTGCTCTTGAACGTAACCTTAATCTTGTCTGTTCAATTAACAAGTAATAAATGATTGTGTCTCATAATCCCGGAAGATTGTGAAGTCAAGGTGGGATCTGGTGAAAACCTTCCTTTACAAAGATGAGATCCTTGCCGTGGATTCTGCTATTATCCATGCTTGGCGGCGGCCCTGCCGGTTGCACCGTCCATGGGGTTTTTCCGCTTCTCATTGAGCACCGATTCCATTCAATCTTCTGTATTCAGGGGGCCACAGCATGATTCAAAGCATAGGGGTCTTGACCAGTGGAGGGGATTCTCCGGGGATGAACGCCGCCATCCGGGCCGTAGTCAGGCGGGCGCTCGATTTCGGGATTAAGGTTTACGGAATTTACGGCGGCTACGAAGGACTCGTGGAGGGAAAAGACCAAATCCGGCTGCTCAACTGGAACGACGTCGGGGGGATCATCCAGAGAGGCGGAACGTTTCTCGGGACGGCGCGCTCGGAGAGCTTCCGCAAGTCGGAAGGAAGGCGCAGGGCGGTCCGGAACCTGCTGGAATACAACATTCAGGCACTGGTCGTCATCGGAGGCGACGGTTCCCTCATGGGTGCGCACATTCTCTCCACCGAGTGGCCCGAACATGTGCGGGAGATCCTCCGGACCGGGAAAGAATCGTCCGCGGACGATCCGGATATCCCGCCCCTGCAGGTCGTCGGACTTCCGGGATCGATCGACAACGACCTGAGCGGAACGGATATGTCCCTCGGCGCCGACACAGCCCTCAATCATATCGTAAAAGCCATCGACAACCTTTCCTCGACCGCCGCATCTCACCACCGGACCTTCATCGTCGAGACCATGGGAAGGCACTGCGGCTACCTGGCCCTTGCGGCCACCCTGGCCGGCGGGGCTTCCTGGGTCCTGGTGCCCGAAGAGGAACTCGACATGCGGTGGCATCACAAGATGGTCGAGACCATCGAAAAAGCTCGAGCGACCGGACTCCCGCACCAGATGGTGGTCGTGGCCGAAGGCGCGAGGCACCCGGATGGCCTGATCCTGGGGTGCAACGATGTCAAAAAGATCCTGAACGATCGGCTGGGGATCGACGTTCGAGTGACGGTTCTCGGGCACGTCCAGCGAGGCGGGGCGCCTTCAGCCTTCGACCGCATACTCGCCACCAGGCTGGGGGTTGCTGCCGTGGACATCCTGCTCCGTGAACCCGACGTGATCCATCGCCACATGCTCGGTCTCGTCACTAACCAGGTGGTGGCGACGCCGCTTCTGGAGGTCGTCGAGAAGAGCCAGGAAATCGCCAGGGAAATCGAACAGGGGAATTACCAGAGGGCCCTCGATCTTCGCGGGGAGAGTTTCAAAAACACCTTGTCTCTCGTGAAAACGCTGACTCGAATCACTCCGGCGGCGAAACCGGAAGAGGACGGCATTGTTGTCATTCTGACCGGGGGAGGAGATGCGCCCGGAATGAACGCCGCCGTGAGCGTGGCCGCCCGCTGCCTGATGAACCGGGGCGTTCCGGTTTATGGTTCTCAGGATGGATTTCTCGGCCTGATCAATGGAAACCTCATCGAACTCGACTGGCATGACCTCGTGCAGTGGATCAACCGGCCGGGTTCGGACATCGGAACTGCGAGGTTCGAACTCGAAGCCGAGCAGATCAAAGACCTTGCCGCAACCGTCAGGAAACGCAACGTCAAAGGGATTATCGCCGTCGGCGGGTGGGGAACTTATCTCGATGTCGCAAAGGTGGCGGATCTGCGTCGTGAGTTCGACTCTTTGAACATTCCTATAATTCTACTGCCCGCGAGCATCGACAACAACCTGCCCTGCTCCGAATATTCCGTCGGCGCCGATACCGCCCTCAACAACATCCTCGATGCGACCGACAAGATAAGACATACCGCCGGGGCCACCAGACGGGCGTTCATCGTTGAGGTGATGGGGAAACAGTGCGGCTTTCTGGCATGGATGAGCGCGCTCGCTTCAGGGGCGGAAAAGGCCTACATCCCCGAAACGGGCATTACCCTGGCCGAACTGAACGCGGACGTGGAAGATCTCAAGAAGAGCTTCGAGTGCGGCAAGCGGATGGTCATCTTCGTGCGCAATGAAGAATCATCGCTCCATTACACAACCGATTTCATCAGGAACCTGCTCGAAGAGGAAAGCAAGGGTGAATTTGAGGTCAGGACCGCGGTCCTCGGACATGTCCAGCGGGGAGGATATCCGACCGCATTCGACAGGATCATTGCCAGCCGCATGGGCGCCGCCGCGGCGTTCGCGCTCTTTGAGGCAATGAAGAGCGGGGATGCGGGAATCTCCGTCCTCGGCCTTCAGGGCCGGGGCGTCGCCGCCGTTCCCCTGTCCGAGGCTCTTCGGAAAATGGACGTCGCCCATGGCCGCCCCAGGCAGCAATGGTTCATGCACCTGATGGACATCGCGGTTTCCCTGGCAAGGCGCGGTCCGAAATGCGGACTCTGACCCGATTATTCATGCCAATTTGCGTACAAAATAGAGTCCCGAAATTCGCATTTCCATGCTTCGCGGGTGAGGCGAGCAGCATGGAAAATTGCGTTCAGTATAAGATAAACCCCAAGAGAGCGGGGGAATGATTCGGGACTGTTGCCCAAAGGAAAAGTGTCTGCATTCCCACGCAGGAGCGTGGGAACGAGCGTAACCAGGATTCGTCATTCCGGCGAACACTCATGGCCTTTCGGCCACAACGAAGTATGAAAAATTGTTTGCCTTAATCGAGACAGGGTATCGCCTCGTTCCCACGCTCCTGCGTGGGAACGAGAGCGCCACGAGTTGGAAGCCGGCCTGACAGGAGCAGAGTCCTCGGGAATCTCCCCCGGATATTGCTGCGTTTGCGTCTCGAGATACCAGTCACCGCATTCCCGCCTCGGAACATCGGTAAGCGCTCCGGCCCACAAATTCTGTTGCGGCAACTTCCAGAAGGGTCTATAAGAGAATCAGTCGTGTAGGTATTCTAACTCGGGGCCATATTCCAGTCTCTTGAAAATAGCCGCCAGCTAACAATTCAACAAACCATCAGGACATCAAGCCGAATGCTGGACTTGCATAACCACATTCTTCCAGGTCTTGACGACGGGGCGCTCAACTGGGAGCAAGCCCTTGCCATGGCCCGCATGGCGTTAAATGACGGGGTGACGGGCATTGTCTGCACTCCTCACTGGGTTTCCGGGTATTACGACAACACGCTTTCAAAGGTCATGGCCATAACGGATACCTTCAGAGAGAAACTCAAGGAAGAAGATATTCCACTGCTGGTTTACCCCGGCTCGGAGCTTCGCCTCGACTACAACCTCACGGAACGGATAAAGTCAGGGGAAGTCATGACCCTGAACAATACGGGACGCTATGCGCTCGTCGAATTTCCCACTGAGATATTGCCTCACAACCTGGACAGCTTCTTTTGGGAACTCCAGGCCAACGATATTACTCCGATCCTCAGCCATCCCGAACGTCACGCAATTATGATGCAGAACACCTCCATGCTTTACAAATGGGTGGAGAACGGCGTCCTTGTTCAGATCACGTCGGCGAGCCTGCTCGGACGGTTCGGTTCTCATGTCCGCAGGTATGCGGAATCACTGCTGGAACACCGCCTGGCGCATATCCTGGCAACAGACGCGCATGGGCTGTCGATGCGCACCCCGAGACTCGCCGAGGGCTTCGATACGGTGTGCGCCATCGCGGGACCTGAAATCGCACATCAAATGGTGTGCGATATCCCCCGGAGCGTCATTGAAGGGGTCCCCGCAAAAGTTCCGGACCCAATCCCGCTCATCCGGAATGCAAAAACCTCTCCCTTTTCACGCTTCTATTCATTCTTCGGTCTGAAACCCCGCAGGTAAGCGGATCCGCTCGTGGAATGGGGCGGAAGGCTGAAAGTCTCATCCCGGTCATTACAGATGAGTGCCGGTCCAATGAGATATTTAATCTTAGGGGATAACAACTCTTGATTTAAGTGTTATCTTTTAAGTGGGAGAAAAAAGTCGTTTCCAATCGTAACTGTTCGCCTGAATCAGGCCTTTCTCCTGAAGGAAGAGTCGGGTTCCCCCTCCTTCCCCGACTCTTTCCTTCTTAGCAATATCCCCAGATCGCCCGCCCTCCTGATCGAACTCCAGGGACCCCCGGTTGGGAAAGGCGCATGCGGCATTCCTGCCGGGCACGGTTCCAGGCGCAGCTTCGGCCAAAACGAATTGACGGATCGTCCGGGCGAGTCTACTTCTGGGCCGACCGTTTCTGCAGCGGTTATTTTTCGTCCGGGACAACCCTTTTTCTGACAATGGTGCCGCTGATGCCGAACCTGCCACTGGCCGTCACGGTCCTGCTGCTTCGCTTCAGTATTGCGCAGATGGATGTCCCGACGCGCCAGTCGTATACGATGGCGGTGGTCGATCCGGAGGAGCGCTCGGCAGCCGCAGGGACAACCAGCGTTGCCCGAACGATCGGGGCATCGTTTGCACCCGTGCTCGCGGGGCCTCTGCTTGCGGGCGCCGTGTTGGTCAACATGCCTTTTTATCCGGCGGGGGGGATCAAGCTTGCCTGCGATTTGCTGCTCTACCGGCTTTTCAGGGCCGTAGAGTCGCCCGAAGAGGAAAGGAACGGCCGCTGAGGGAAGCAGATCCCCGGAGATCTCCGGACATACCCGCGCCGCTGATTCGTATCAGGGCACGAGTTTGAGTTTCTGCAGGTATTGGAAGGCTTCTCTCGCCGCTTCCGCGGCCCTGCTTTCATAGGTGTAGAGTTCCACCGTCACGAAGCCGTCATACCCGATTTCCTGAATCGACCCGAGCACTCCCGGCAGATCGACGACCCCTTCACCCGGCATGAGGTGATGGTGTTTGCGCGACGCGGCGATATCCTCCAGGTGATAATGCCCGGTTGCGCCCTTCATTTCCCGAACGAGTTCCCCCGGGTCCTCGCCGACGCAAAAGAAGTGTCCGATATCGAAATTGAGGCCGAATACCGCCGGGTCGAGCATATGGTAGAGTTCCCTGAACTGGAGCGAGTTCTCGATCAGAAGACCGGGCTCCGGCTCGATCAGTATCCTGACGCCCTTTTCGCGTGCTTTGTTCTCCACCGCCAGAAGCCCTTCCCGGAACAGGCGGGCCGCCTCTTCCCTGCTCATCCCCTCGACCGGGCCGCCGGGTTCGGTTGAAATCGTTTTTCCTCCGAGCTTATCCGCCAGATCGATGCAGTTCAGGGTATATTCCACCCGTTTGGCCCTCAGCCGGGCGTCCGCCTCTATCCAGGACGGGTGGTAGGTGTCTCCGTCCGCATGGTGCATGAACGCATTGATGTTGGATATTTCCATGCGATGTTCGTCCAGGACTCTTCTGATTTCGGCGATGTCCCTGTCGGAGACCTGCAGAGGATAGGCGTGGGGTACGTCGGCCATTATTTCAATCCCCCGGTAGCCTATGGAAGCCAGGATTTCGATGGTGTCGGCAAGGGTATGGCGAAGGAATGCATTGGAACTGAAGGCAAATTTCATGGCTTGTCTTTACTCTCCCGGCGCACGAGATTCCCAAGATGAGCAAGGGACTTTGCCGCCGCTTCTTCGGGTTGGTGAGGATAGGTGTAGAGTTCGACCGTCACGAAGCCGTCGTACCCGTTCCGGTCGAGGGCCCCGAACAGGAGTCCGAAATCCATGTCCCCCAGGCCCGGAATGAGGTGATAGTGCTTTCCGTCCCGTATGTCCTCGACATGCACATGGAAGATCCTCGAGGACAGAGACCCGATCACCTCACGGGGGTCCTCTCCCAGGACATGGCTGTGCCCGAGGTCGAGGTTGGCTCCGAACAAAGGGGAACCCATTTCATGAATCAGGGTGTTCAACTCTTCGTATCGCTCGATCAGGAGGCCCGGTTCGTACTCCATCGCAACCCTCACCCCACAGGCCTCCGCATGCCGCAACACTTCTCCAAGCGATTGCCTCAATAGATCCATCGACCGGTCGGGAGAAATCCCCGGGACCATCTTTCCCGACGTTACGCTCACGTTGCGGCATTCGAGTGCGAGGGCGATCTCGATGCACTTTTTGGAGTATTCAACCCTCCACTTTCTCGCAGATGCATCGGGATTAGCAAGGGACGGTTCGAACAGGGGTTCCCAGAACTCACGGCCGTAATATCCGATGGCGGTATTGGCATTGATGTTCGCCGCCCGAATCCCCGATTCCCGAAGAAGGGTCTTGAGTTGCTTGAGATCGAATCCGGTGACGCGCGGAGCATACAGATGAGGGACATCCGCCAGGATTTCAACTCCGTCGTAGCCTGCGGCCGCGATCTTTTCCACCGCTTCGAAAACCGTGAACCCGACGAAAGCATTTGTGCTGAAAGACAGTCCCTGCATTCGATTCACCTAGGGCATCTCGATCGTTTCCGGCGCCACAGGAGTCGTGGAGCCCTTCCCGAGCTTTTCC
The DNA here is from genome assembly GCA_963666995.1 of uncultured Syntrophobacter sp. Lineage (GTDB taxonomy): Bacteria > Desulfobacterota > Syntrophobacteria > Syntrophobacterales > Syntrophobacteraceae > Syntrophobacter. The sequence goes on from OY762941.1 coordinate 886,677, forward strand.
GCGTAGTTGAGAAGCGCCTGAAACTGTTCGTACAACCGGTGTTCGCGAACTCCCAGGGGTTCTTTGAAAAAGGAGGAGAGGTGAGGCATCAGGCCGGAATCGCCGTTTCGCAGGGCCAGTTCGCAAAAGCGCATGAGATCAATCACCAGAGGGGCCGCCAGGATCGAGTCGTACCCCTGCCAAATGAATTGCAGGGACATTTTCGCCCCGAGGAACCCCCGGAAATGGATGAAATCCCAGGCGGTTTTCTGGTCGTCCAGTGACGGGACATAGTTGATGTGAACCCCGGAATGAGGGGTATAGCCGAGGATTCCGGCCAGGACCCGATCCTTGGTTTTTATCTTCGATTCGCGGTTGTCCGGGTTCTTGAGGATCGCTCCGTCCATGTTCCCCAGGATGTTGAACCCTTCCCAACTGAGGACCTCGAGGTTCCTCATGAGGAAGAGGGGGGCCAGAACCGATTTAACAAGGGTTTCGCCGGTCTTCCCGTCGTTTCCCATGACCGGGACCCCGCTCCTCCCGGCCAGTTCCAGGACAGCGGGAATCAGGGCGGCGTTTGACGGAGTGAAATTGACGTACGCGCATCCTTCACGAATTGCGGCATAGGCGTAGATCGTGCTCGCCCTCACGGCTTCAGCCTCGTTCCTGTCAAGGCACGACTCGAAAGCATCCAGAGTACGGTGCCGCTCGTCCGTAGCGAGCAGAGGTTCGGTGGACGCCAAGTTGATCACGATCAGATCGTCAAGCGAGTTCGCTCCCCTGAAGTCCCGGAAATGTCCACTTATCCGCGCTATTTCGTCTCGAAGGGGGATGTGCGGGCACGCCGCGGGTGCGGCAAGATCCTGAATGGCGTCTCCGCAGTTGAGCACCGTCCCGATCCTGATGTGCCGATCGATCTCGCTTAGCTCGTCCTCGACCTCCCGCAGGATTTCCGGATCGAGCGCCCGTGTTTTTCGCGCGAAACCCCGGGCCTCCTCCAGGAGAGTCCCCTGCCGGACATCGGATCCTCCAAACCGGAAAGAATCGAGACCCAGGAGATCGAGGCCCCTGAACGGTTCCACCTCGCTGATCATTCCGGTGGGGGGTATCAGCCCCTTTCGAAGCGCGGCGGCCCCGACAATCACCATCCCGGCAATCGACCCGAGTGCGCCGATCAGCCACACCCCCACTTTCCTCGTTGTCATGGCGACTTAAATCCCTCCACAGTATCTCAGGATCTGGATTCGATTGGTTATCCATCATTCCGGTGCAAAATTCCACAGGAATTTAAGCACAATACGCCACGGTCTGAGGTTCAGGGAGGGCTCTCCGGGGGAAACAGGCCTGTTGGAAAGCAAGGCCGGGACATTTCTGCCCCGGCCCCGTCACGTGAAGGGAATCGGAGCCGCATTTGCGGCTTGAGGGATGATCCAATCATATTCTTTCCCAAACGAATAACATGCCGTATTTGTGAATATTCCGTTAAGAAATGATGAATTCGACCCGGTCATTCCCTTCCGCCCCGGTAGTCGATCTTGCCAAGCGCCAGAAGAACGCAGCCGACGGGGAGGGTCCCCGTCTGGACGGCGAGGTCAATGGTGATGCCGCCCCTTGCATTCCAGAGACCGACCACCCTGATGTATTTGGGATCCATGGCCTCCCGCAGCCTGTTATGGATATACACCGTGCAATCCTCGTGAAAAGTCTCATGGTTCCTGAAGCTCCCGAGAAAAAACTTAAACGATTTGCTCTCGAGCAATCGGTCCCCGGGCACATAATCAACGACGATCATTGCAAAATCCGGCTGCCCGGTGATCGGACACAGCGTGGTCAGTTCGGGAGCGGTCAGGCGCACCACGTAATCGATTCCAGGGTGAGGATTGGCGAAGGTTTCCAGGACCGCTTCGCCGGGATTTGCCGAAACTTTGGCCTCTTTCCCCAGTTGAGTGAATTCCGAACCGGTAATCGCCGTCATTGATTCTCCATGAAACTCGTGATTCGCTTCAGTTCCCCGGGTCGCCAAGCCGCCCGTTATGGGACGTACTGCGTCGGATCCGGGATTCCCGCCTCATCGAAGCCCTTCCTGCGCAGAATGCAACTGTCGCAGTGCCCGCATGCCCGCCCCTGCGCATCGGGATCGTAGCAGGAATGCGTCAGGCCATAGTCCAGACCGAGTTCGGTCCCGCGGCGAATGATCTGCCCCTTGGTAAGATGGATGAGCGGCGTACGGATCCTAAGGCGCAGCCTTCCCTCTACGGCCTCCCTGGTTGCCAGGTTGGCCATCTTCTCGAAGGCGGCAATGTATTCGGGCCTGCAATCGGGATAACCCGAGTAGTCGAGGGCATTCACCCCGATGAAGATGTCCCCTGCGCCGAGCACCTCGGCCCAGGCAAGCGCAAATGACAGGAAGATCGTATTTCTCGCGGGAACATACGTTGCGGGGATATGGTCCTTCATCGCTTCCAGGGGAACGTCCTTGGGAACAGCCAGGTCACCCGTCAGGGCGGACCCGCCGATCCGGTCCAGAGGAAGTTCGAGGACCATGTGTTCGCCCACCCCCAGGGCCGACACCGCTCGGCGGGAGGCCTCCACTTCCACGCGATGCCTCTGGTGATAGAAAAAGGTCAGCGCATGGATGTCAAAACCTTCCGCCCTGGCTATCGCAAGGCAGGTCGTCGAATCAATTCCCCCCGAAAAAAGCACGACGGCCTTTGAAAGACGTTTGTCCGTCAACCGGATTCCCTCTCTGCAAGCACCGCAAGGAAGCGATGCATTCGTTAGACGCCTCTCCTGTCAGGCCCCCAGATGATCTTATGGAGCTGCACGTTGAGCCTCACATTGATGCGATCCGCCAGGATCCACTCCACAAGCTGTTTTGCCTCAAGCTTGCCGAAAATCGGCGAAAAGTGGACGGTGGTTCCTTTCCGGCCATCCGTATGGACGAGCCGAAGGATGTCCTTTGCGAATTCATAGTCCGCCCTGTTCCCTATGACACACTTGATTTCATCATGGGGCTGGAGGCGTCTTATGTTGTCAAAATCGTTGGAATGTTCTTCTCCGCTCGAAGGGCACTTGAAATCCACTATCCTGATGCACCGGGCGTCGACAAGGGAAATGTCCCGGCTTCCGTTGGTCTCGAGCAGGACCGTGTGTCCGGAATCGAGCAAGCCGCCGATGAGTTCCGGAGTATCCTCCTGTATGAGGGGCTCGCCTCCGGTCACTTCGACAAGGGGACAGCCGTAGCAGGCGATTTTAGCGGCAATCTCAGGGATTGTCATGAACGTGCCTTCTTCATAGGCGTAGCGGGTGTCACAGTAGGAACATCTGAGATTGCATCCGGTGAGTCGCACAAAAACGCAGGGCCATCCGGCATACCCCGATTCCCCTTGAATGCTGTGAAAGATCTCGTTCACCCGCAAAGCCAATCATTCCTCCCAATAGACAGCGCCGGCACCCCGGCATTCGCTCACCTTGACTCTGGCCACCTTGATTGTGCCCGAATCAAGGAACCGTGAGAGTTCGCGGAAGAGGAACCTGGCGACGTTCTCCGAGGTGGGATTGGCATCCCCAAAGGCGGGCAGATCATTGAGATCCGCATGATCCATTCCTCCCAGGACATTCCCGATCGCACTCTTAATCTCGCAGAAATCGATCCCCATGCCGATCCCGTTCAATTCGGTGCATCGGACGTTGACCTCAACCTCCCAGTTGTGCCCGTGAAGGCGCGCGCAATCCCCCGGATGACCGCGAAGCCTGTGGGCCGCGGCGAAACTTTCCTTCACAAAGATTTCGAATACTCCGGACATTGAGTTCCTCATTCCCCTTGGAACATCCATACGACGAACGGCCAAAATCACGGCACGACTCACTTTCGTGCCGCTTTTTCCAATCTTTTACAATTTAACGCAAAATTTCCCTGCCGGGCAATGAAATAACTTCCGCGCCCGGGCGAGGTGCTCTCTCCCAGTGGTTCCCTCCACCGCCCCAGCCCATATGCGGTGCCGATTCAGGCAAATCCGTAAGGAATCCTTGTGTCACCGCGCAGGTCGAATGCAGACAAAAACGACCCAAGCGGGTGGCACGGACAACAAGTTGTCCAGGCCACCCGTGGATCTCGTATTTTCATATAAAGGCCGGAATCCAGTCAAACGAACGTCTGATACAAATCCTCCCAATTGGGATTCGCACTCTCAATCACTCAGCTCAAGTATAGCATTCACGAATGAATCCTGTTGCACCGAAAATGCACAACGGAGTATATAGATTTACAGGTTCGCATCCATTCAGGGAGTGAAGGATGCGGGGAATCTGTATTTCAACCTGCCTGCAGGAAAAGCAACCTCTCGGGGACGGGATTTGGTGCCCGTCGGGATACATCGCCATGATAAGGAGAGCACTCATGAGTGGAAGGACGCAAAGGCCGGTCTTATTTTTCGTGCTGGTTCTCTTCACAGCTCTGGCCGCTGGTCTTGCAGGATCATCGGAACTGAGCGCAGCGACCACCCCCGGCCGGAATCGATACATGGTGGTCGCAAAGAGTAAGGGTGAATACGCCGCTCTTCGCTCCGATCTCATCAATTCCGGCGCCAGGATCATTCGAGAAATGCCCGAGATCGAGACCCTGGTCGTGGTAATGCCTACAGGCCTGAAAGCTCGGGCGGCAGCCGAATCGACGACTCACGCCCGCGGCATGGCCCAGGACCAGGTCAGAACGCTCATACGGCCGCAGATGGAGAAGGAATTCTTCAATTCTAATGAGGGGGAACGCCGGCCGGATGTCCGCCTCGCCAAGGCCTCATCCTCAAAGGACTCTTCGGTGACGCCCGATCCGGCCTTCGATCTTCGAGGCCTCATGTGGAATGTGGACCGCATCGGCGCGCCTCAGACGTGGAAGAAAACAACCGGTTCTTCCTCGGTTCTCGTGGGTGTCGCAGACACCGGCCTGGACTTTACCCATTCGGAACTTGCGTCCCAGATCGAATACATCGAGGATCTCACGGCCGACGAGGATTCGCCGATCTGCGAGACGTATTTCGGCATGTCGGATGCGGACAACGCCGCCGAGTTCGGGGGGCCGGCACTGACCGACTGGAACGGACACGGCTCCTGGATCGGTGGAAATATTGCAGCGGCTCTGAATGGAAAAGGAATCAACGGCATCGCGCCGGGCATCAGGCTTGTCGGCCTCAAGATATCTCAATGGTGCGGATACGCCTGGGATTCGACCATCATTGCCTCATTTCTCTACGCCGCAAACAATGGGATCGATGTTGTGAGCATCTCTTTCGGAGGGTACCTCGACCGGTCCATCCCCAGTCACGATCTGACCTATCGGCAGTATGCAGCAGCGGTACAATACGCTCTCGATAACGGGACGGCGATCGTGGCCGCGGCGGGAAACGAACATGTGAGAGTCGGCGCGGGGGGGAAGGTGCTGAGCCACGGAAGCGAGACGACCCCCGGAACCGGCGTTGTCGATTATTACGGCCGCTATGAAGTCCCGGCCGGAATCCCGGGAGTCGTGATGGTTTCCGCAACCGGCAATGTGGTCAAAGCGCCTTCCGCCAGATGCCCCGGAGGGACGGCCGACAATGAAAACGCCACCTGCAAACCGGCCTCGGATAAGCACCAGCCTTTCGGAGTCGGAAGCCGGGACCAACTCGCTTACTACAGCAATTACGGCCCAAGGATCGACGTGGCCGCTCCGGGTGGGGCGCGCAAGTTCAATCTGCCCTATTACGACCGCGGCGGCACCCCCGGCTGGCCCATTACGGATGCCGACAAATATAATGTCTGGGAGGCTTTCAGCACGACGTCCAACTGGGCACTGGAAATTCCCTGTTACCGGATAACCGGTGCGGGGTTTCCCCGCAGGCAGTGCTACACCACCATCCAGGGAACATCCGTTGCAACCCCCCATGTATCGGCGACCCTGGCCCTGATCGCAAGCCGCGAACCTTTCCTGCGGCACCAGCCAAAGGTTCTCATTCCGCTCATGAAACTCTGCGTCAAGTCAATCGACGCCAATACCACGCCTCCGTTGAGCGCCACCGACAAATCGCCGGGTGATCTCACTGGCGTGAAGTGCTACGACGGATACTGCCATCTCGGCGGCACTCCCATTCCTTACAGGGAAGCGTTCGGAGCCGGACTGATCGATACCAGGTTTTTTCAACTCACGCAGGGCTCGAACTGATCCTTGTCAACTATTCGAATTTACAGGTAGAATTGGTTTAAAAAAGGTTTCAGGCCGCTCCCGCGCGATGGGCAAGGCCTGAAGACCGGCACGAAGCCGTGACAGTCGCTCCGGAACGAGAAGCTCTTTTTCGTCCGGGTCCGAAGAAGCCCGGTCGAAGGCGTATTCCCGGTCGACAAATGCCGGGGATGCGACCGTGCCTTGAAACGGCGTGGGCTGACGGGCAGCCGTTTCACCCGGATCCGCGGCCCTGACGACCGCAGGTCGCCTTACCTGTCCCCGATGATCCAATCAAGCGGTTCACAACGCCAAGTCGGCCATCATTTGTCCTGTTTTAGTACAAAAATGTTCCAATATCCCACGGGTTCCGCATTTTGGGCATTTTTGTACTCGATCCGGTAGATCGTCTGCGCTGCTCCATGGGCCACCGGCGCCTTTTCCCATCACATTGAAGAGCCCGGATCTGAATGTGCACCCAGTCCGGTTAAGGGCACGGGCGGCCGCACTGTTGCTTTATTTTGTAAATGCGGATTGGTTTTTTTGTTCAGTTTCATGCCGGACGACGCGCTTTATCCCCACCGGTTCACTCTTGCCGGAAATCCTTTCCCGACAACGATTCGCATGACGTTGAAGGTACAATCGACGCACGGCTCGAAGAATTGGCATCATTTTTGTTAGTGAGATCCTGCATGACGACGAACATTAACCAGATAGAGCTGCGGGTATTCTCAGCGGTCTGCCAGGTCATCGGTCAGGCGACCAAGCTGGATCATGCCCTCGAATCCGTACTCAGGATTCTTTCCGAGTCCCTGGAAGTGCAGAGGGCGAAGATCGTTCTGGCGGACGAGCAGGCGAATCCGGTCATGAAGTGCTTCCCCGAGGATGCCGGCAGGACGGTGGGCAGAGGCGAGGAAGCGGACAAGAGCGAGGAAGCGGTTTTGTTCGTAAAGCGGACGGGGAAGCCGTTTGTCATCTCATCCATCGATGGGGAGCTGCACCCGGTTTCGAAACTCAAATCCGTCCCGCTCAAGAAGCAGAATGTTTCCTGGGCGGGAGTTCCCATTTTTCTTCACGGGTCGGTCATCGGACTTTTCGCTGTGGACCGCGTGTTTCACGGCAGGGTCCCGATCGAGGAAGACCTTCGGTTCCTCTCGATCCTTGCCAATCTCATTGCGCAGATCGCCGGTCTGAACCGTCAGTTGAGAAAGAGGGAAGAGATGCTCCGGCGGGAGAGCTCAGTGATACAGGCGGGGACAATCGAGGACGACATCCGGTCCCTCATGGCGAGTACGAGCCCCGCCGTGCAGGATGTGCTCGAACAGATCAGAAAAGTGGCCCCGAGCAAGGCTCCCATTCTGTTGATCGGGGAGTCCGGAACGGGCAAAAGTCTGCTCGCCCGCACCATCCATGAATTGAGTTCCAGGGCCCGGTTCGTCTTCCTCAAGCTCAATTGTGCCCTTCTATCTCCGAATCTCCTCGAACGGGAGCTGTTCGGCTACGAAAAGGGGGCGTTCCCCGGGGCATCCAGGACAAAGCCCGGCCAACTGGAAGAAGCGGACCAGGGCACTATTTTCCTGGATGAAATCGTCGGCCTCCCTCTTCCGGCACAGGCGAAGCTCGGCCGATACCTGCAGGACCAGGAATTCGAACGGTCGGGAGGCACCAGGAAAAGAATGGTGGATGTACGGATTGTGGCGTCGACCACCGGAGACCCGGCGGATGCCCTGGCCGGAGGCACCTTCAGTAAGGACCTGTATTACTCCCTGAATATGTTCGCAATCTTTGTACCTTCGTTGAGAGAACGCAGGGCGGATATTCCTTTTCTCGTTCACTATTTCCTCGAAAAAGCCTGCGCTGAATACGGCCGGAAGCTCCGTTTGGTCCATCAGACCATGGACGCCCTTTCCAACTATGACTGGCCGGGTAACGTAAGGGAGCTGAAGAACCTCATCGAGCGCCTGGTGCTGATGGCCGAGGGGAATGAAATCAAGCCCCGGGACCTGCCTGTCGTCATGCGTTCGGTGCGGATCAGCCGAGACGACAGGAGCCCGCTTTCCAGGCTGGAGGAAATCGAACGCAAAGAGGTGGTGGCGGCTCTGGAACGCAACAGGTGGATCCAGTCCCAGACGGCCCGGGAACTTGGACTGACCATGCGCCAAATAAACTACAGGGTCAAAAAGTTCGGGCTCGACAGTCTGATCGAGCAGCACAGAAGCCGACGGGCACGATTGAGAAGAAGCCGTTGAAGCGGCTCTGCCCCGAACGCCCGGGGCGGCCAAATTGCCGACTGACCGCCATCCCCGGTGAAATCCGAGTCCCCCGGGTGTTCTTCGTTTGAGCTTACCTGCCCACCTCGTTAAGATTCTGCTTTCTCTTCCATTGCCGGGTTGATAAAATCCTCAACATTTACTCGAAGAAATCAATTGTTGGGTTGGATGCGTCCTGGAGGAGCGAGATCCCCATTCCTCGGGCGGTCTTTGCTGTGTCAACGACCGATCGCGGAGCGGATTCGCACTTGTGAGCAGGAGGCCCGTCCGCCATCTTGCCGGGCGTACCGGAGGAGCTGGTCCACCAGCCCGTCGCAGGGTTTGTGGAACAGCCGGATGACCGGGAACAACCTGCCTGGAACGATCGGGGGCGGGCGGTGCAAAAGCAGGACCCAGGAGGATGCTCGATGAACGGCGCCATGGAACCGACGAAGTGCTTTACCGAAGACCAGGCTGAATCCATCGCCGGCCTTGTGTCCCTTATCATAGCGGAATTCGAAGTGGCAATGGGAAGTCCCGAGCGTGTGAGAGAAGTATGCGCCCGGCTCCGGCAGCGGCTCGGAAATCCCCCGACACCCTCGGACGTGGAACAACTCCGCCGCTCTTTTTGTTATCTCCCGACCCGCAGCGGCTCCATCGTTTCCCCTCTTTTCGAACTGCTTGAAGAAAGCACGGCAGCCAGTAAAGACCCCTGGCCTCTCCTGGAAGGAATGCTCGCCGTCCGCGACGGTTCCTTGATCTGCCAGGCCATGAACCGGATCCTGCAACTCTCGGCGGCAGGAAAGTTCTCCCTGGACGACCGGGTCGTGCGATGGTTTGCGGAGAAGGCGGAGACGGAAGGCTGTCCCATCGCGGAACCCAAGCAACTCGCGCTCCTTGCGGATATTTTTCGCAGCCCTCGGTTGCCCCATCCGGAAAGCGACCGGGACCCCATCGTTGATATCCTTCTGAACGAGAAAGACGGGAAATTGAGGCGCCTCGCCGCCAGGCTCCTCGACGTTGAAGGCGAACCCGCCCCTCCCTACCTGTCAAAACAAATCCTCGGTGAGGCCGCCTTTCAGTTCATGGCTCAATACCTGGCTTTTACCCGTGCCACCCACCTCGATCTTCTCCATCTGGTCCCGATTCCCGGAGAGCCTCCGCCATCTCTCCCCGGCCTGGAAACGGCCGAAGACCTTTGCGGTCCCCAATTGCTGAGACAGGTCGTTTCGGAACTCGGGTGGGAAAGGCTGGCCTTCGGCCTTGAGACTCGCAGATACACCAGTGTCACCATTGCAAATTCTTTTCCCCTGATGGTTTTTCCTTCGGAAGCATCGCTTTTCAACAACGTCGAAGAAGCTCGCCGCACGGGTGAATCGTTTCTGTTCATCGCTCACGGCGGCATACCCACTGAAAAGGAACGAGCATCCGGGGACGACGACATCGTCTCACGCTTTCGATCGTATAACCTCACCCATTCGGAAATTCTGGCGGACATTCTCGATGTCGCGCCGCTCACCCGCGAGAAGATCAACCGTATTCTGAAGCTGATGGACAGCATCGTAGCGGACTTCGTGGCCCTGTTCTCGTCCTATGCGGAGGAGAGCGCGATTCTGCCGGCACTTTACCGCGAACTCAAAGAGCGGATCCTGGCGGAGCTTGTAAAGGAAACCGCCGAAATCCAGCTTTCGCCTGAACTCACCCGCCTCGTGCAAATGTTCGAGGACCCGTCTTCTCTCGCTGAAGTCCGCACGCTTCACGGCCTGAAACGCTACCTCCACCAGAAGGGACTCCGCCTCGGGTTCCGGCTGGTCGAATCGGGAAGGGCCACCAACAGGACCGTGACGCTCATGACCGCTTCTGCAAAACGGATCCTGCTCGTTACACGGGATATTCAGTACGTCGATTTCGAATCCTCGAAGAATATTCAGATTCCCTATTCCGTTCGGGTCCTGGTGGATGCCTTTAGCCGGCAGACTCTCCACGGACAGCAGCGTCTTCCGACGGCCAAGATTTTCTGCTACGGCAACGAAGTCCATTATTATCTCTCTTTCCTCAACCACCCCGCATTTCTGAGAATCGACTACTCACCTCCGCTGCGCGGCGGCATGATCGACCTGGAATACTATGGGGTCAGCAAGAATGAACTCGACATGCACCCCAACATTTCCCTGGAGGCCATTCAGCAGTTTTTCCACCAGCTCGACTTCGATATCCAGGTCGACAACACCCGCGTTCATGCCCGCTACGACAAGGAAAGAGCACTTGGCCTCGGCGATATTTGCGAGAAAGCGGAAGCCATCCTGCGGCTTTCCCCCTATTTCATGGACATCGACTGGGTGATCGGGTTTCTCAACATCCCGGAGGATGCCAGGAAAAGGGTGTCCGAAGCCTGGGCCCGGTTTTTCGTCCTCTGGGGCATCCTGCCCGTGGAACAGCTTATTTCCCGGAGCCGCCAGGGAATCCTGGTTTCCATTGAATCCGGCACTTCGGGCGAGACCGAAGTGCTGTGGTCCGCAGACAGTCCCTACCGGGACAGGTTCACCGGGCCGCCGCCGCATGATCTTGTTGATAAACTGCGATCTTTTCTGTCCGACCTCGGCCTGGAATCCAGTACGCCCTTCGAGGGAGGCACCGGAAGGCAGCTTGGACAAATCTCCCTGGAAAACCTCGTGCTCCAGCCCCTGCGAAAAGCGATTGAAGAAGGGGCGATCGTCGAAGAATCCGGAGGGTTCAGGAAGAGTTCCCCGGATCTGTTTCAAAGAAAGCATGAAGCCGAATTTTTTGCCGAGATTCTATCCGCCGAAGATCACGCCGTTGCGGCTTCTCCGTGCCTCGCGTCGCTGATCGCCCCGATGGAACTGGATCATCCCATTTCCTACAGTACTCTGCTCTCATCATTCCTGATGGGCCACCTGGTGGCGCCTCTGGAACGCTCCCTGCGCTTTCAGACCAGCGGCTCCCTGAACGGTTTTGAAGTGCAGCGGGCTTCGATGGCACTGACCGGAAAGACTTTGAACCTCTATGTGCTCCGCGACGGGGCAGGGATCATCCGGCTGGCACTATTTGCCCGCGGGGAAACGCTTTATCTGAGAAGAGGGGACATCTCCTCGCCCTGGCAGACCAACGGGAGCATCGATGCCTCCGAATTCTCTGAAATGTTGTGGCTGAACAACTACCTGACTCCCGGAATGCAATCGGTCAAGGGCGGCGCCGTCGGGGAACCCGAGCGCGCCATGGCATCGTTTCAGAGGATAAACCCGCTGCAGCGTCCGCGGCCGATCCCAGGCGACAATCTCATAGAAGGTCTCAAGGCCTCGCCGGGAAGGGCCGTGGGGAAGGTCCTGTTCGGAACTACCGGGCGAGTTCCCGACGACTTCAACGAAGCCATACTCGTTGCTCCTTCAATCAGGCCCGAGGACAACACGTTCCTCTACCACTCGGCCGGGGTCGTATCCGTCGGCGGCGGCATCCTGAGCCATGCCGGCCTGATAGCCATCCAATTTCGAAAGCCCGCCCTCATCATCTCCGGGAAGTGGCAGGAATCCGCTTCGGGCACACATTCCCTGCTCTACACGACCACCGAGTACAAAGAAGAAGAGAGGGACATCGCGGGATACAAGGTCACTATCAGGCGTGACATACACAAGCGGGAACGAAGTCTTTCGGAAGGCGACCTCATCGTCCTCGACGCCGAAGAGGGTACGTTACGCGTTCTCGGCCAGGACCGCGAGGTCCTCGGCCTCAATGAAAGCCTCCGCCATTTCGGAGATGCAAGCCGGCACCTTGCCCAGATAACCGAGGAGAGCGAGATCCTCATATTGCGCGGCCGCCGTCTGCGCGCCCGTCACCAGATTGAGAGGCACCTGAGCCACCTGACGGATCTCCTGCTCGCCCACCATGTGGTCCAGGAACTCTTCTTCGGCAAGGATCTCTCCGGATACGAAGGGAGCCGCAACGAGAAAAGCCGCTTCCTCTCGCTGCTCCTGAACAACCCCACCGTCGGGGAGGCTTCCCGGGAATTCATCATCGAAATAGCCCGAAACCTCGAGCATCGATACTTCGATCGCTCCGAGGAAGGCCGCCAGCGAATCCCCCTGTCGAACTACCCGCACGAGATTCTCTCCCTTCGGCTCCAGGTGCTGCACCTCTGGCACGCCCTCGAAGAGACGTCTTCATCCCTTTGCTGCTGCGGGTTTGAACCGCTGGTGGTGGATGTGGCCCGAGCCGGGGAGACCAGCAACATAGCACGGGCCAGGCTGCGTGCGATGCGAGAATCCCTGTTCGGTAATCTCCGCGAATTTTCATTCACCGAGAAGCCCGACTATCGGCTTCGGCACCTGGTTCGACAGGTTCAACGCCTGGACATGGTTCTGGCCAGCCATCCGGAAGACCAGGCTCCCGTTGACGAAATCAAGAAGCGGATCGTCGATTCCGATGAAACCGTGCGGCAGCACTTGAAGGACCGTCTGACCCTCGGACCTCACGATGGGGGCTTTGAGCTGTATTCCCTCATCGGATGGAAGGCTGCGAACCTGGCCGAAGTCGAACGACTCGGCGGCAGCAACCTGGTGCCGCCGTGGTTCGTCGTCACCGACCGGGCATTCGAGGAGGTGCTGAATTCGCCTATTGAAAAGACACTCATGAGCCCCGAGGTCTGCCAGGGGGAGGGTGCCACGCTGAATGACGCGATCGAGTGCATCCTGAACCGGCCGGATTTAAACAATGTACAGAAATCGCGGCACATTCAGCAGGTGTGGGAGAGGATCAACATTCCCCGGCACATAGCCAGGGAAGTCCTGGACGCCTACCACCGTTTTTGGGATGGCGCCGGAGGATCCGACTCAAATCATTTTGTCGCCATACGATCGTCGGGAAGGGAAGAGGACACCGAAACCGCCACCCGTGCCGGCGAATTCGATACTTTTCTCTTCATTCGCGGGGATGTGCCGCTGCTGGATCACCTGAAACGGGCGTGGAGCGGTCTGTGGACGGAGCGGGCGATCCACAACCGGGCCATCATGGGTTCGGATTTTCAACGGGCCGGCGGCGGCATCATCGTTCAGCGAATGGTTTTGTCAAGGGTTGCCGGCGTGCTGCAGACCGTCAATGTGGCCGAAGACAAGCTGAGCGAGATCGTCATCAACGCCGGGCTCGGATTGGGCGAAGGCATCGTCTCCGGAACCGTCGCCGCGGATCTTGTCGTCGTGGCGAAAACGAACGACCTTCAGGAAGCTCCGTTGCGATTCCGTTATATTACCGCGGACAAGCAGGAGCGCGTGGTTCTGAATGAACGGGTGGGCTTCGGTACGATCCGCTCTCAAACCCTCTATCACCAGCGCCTGCGCCCCGCTCTCGAATACATCGAACTGGTTGAGCTGGTCCGTATCGCCGACCGGCTCGAGGCAGCTTACGGCTATCCGCTGGACATTGAATTCGGCATCGAAGGGGCAAGGCTCTGGATCCTCCAGGCACGCCCCGTCGGGACCTTTCCGGCCATTATCCGCGAAACCATGCAGCATTACCCGCTTTACGAGTGCCGGGAGCAGCCTGCATCAACGCCTGCCAAGGAGCAAGTACAATGATTCGACCGAAGGATTCTCTCCTGTACCACGGGGCCGACCGCCCCGGCAAGATCGAACTCAGAGCCACAAAGGCCTGCCTGACGCCGCTTGATATGAGGCTCGCGTACCTGCCCGGAGCCGTCTACATTTCCTCGGCCATCCTCGAGGATCCTTCGAGCATTTTTCAGTACACATCCCGAGGGAATCTTGTCGGCGTCATCACCAACGGCACGGCGATTCCCGAACTGGGCAACGTCGGCCCGGAGGCGGCAAAACCGGTTCAGGAAGGCATGGTGGTGCTTTTCAAACGCCTGGCGGACATCGATGTGTTCGACCTGGAACTGAACACCACCGACCCCGAACGTTTTATCGAGACGGTCAGGCTGCTCGAACCCACCTTCGGGGGCATCAACCTGAAGGACATCCGCGCTCTTGAAGGCCTCCAGATTTACGACCGTCTCAACGAAACCATGAACATCCCCGTTTTCAATCAGAATCTCTACAGCTCCGCCGTCGTGGCGACCGCCGCGCTCATCAACGCTCTCGATCTCGTTGACAAGAGGGTCGAAGACATCCGCGTGGTCATTTGCGGCGTCGGCTCAGGCGGCACCGGTTGTGCGCGGTTGTTTCTGAAACTGGGCGTCCAGCCGGAGAACCTTCTCGTCTACAATTCCAAGGGACTGCTTCACCCGGACCGCACGGATTTGCTGGAGTACCAGCGGGTCTTTGCCAGAAAAGACCCGGCGCGGGAGCTGACGCAGGGGATGCGCGGGGCGGACGTTTTTCTCGGCTTCGCCTCGGGAGGCATCGTCACCCAGGAAATGGTCCGCTCAATGAGCCCTTACCCGATCGTGATCGCCCTGGCTACGGCCGAGCCTGAAATCAGCTATGAATCGGCCCGCGCCAGCAGAAGGGACGTCATCGTGGCAACCGGCCTTGCGAATTACCCCAACGCCATCCTCGATACGCTCAGTTTCCCTTACATCTTCAGGGGAGCGCTCGACGTCCAGGCGACCCAGATCACGGAGGGCATGCTCATAGCCGCTGCCCGCGCCCTTGCCGAACTCGCGCGCGAAGACGTCGTCGAGGAGGTGGAACGGGCCTACGCGAACGAACATTTCACCTTCGGGCCTGAATACCTGCTGCCCAAACCCATCGATCCCCGGATCCTCGTGAGGGAATCGACCGCCGTGGCGAAACAGGCGATCGCCGAGGGCGTCGCCCGTTCCGTGGTCGAAATCGAACCGTACCAGGAAAGCCTGATCGTGCGTCTGGGGACCGGCCGTGAAACCCTGAGAGGGCTCGTCATGAAGGCGCGGCAGAAGAACCTGCGCGTGGTCTTCTCCGACGGTTCGAGCGAACCGATATTGAGGGCCTGCAACGTCCTCGTGAACGAGGGGATCGCCACCCCGATCCTCCTCGGAAACGAAGACGAAATTCGCGAGGTCAGTGACCGGCTCGATCTCGACCTGGGCGGGATCCAGGTGATCAATCCGAACAGGAGCCCGCTGTTCGAACCTTATGTCGAGGAATACTGGCGCATGCGGTGCCGCAGGGGAGTGATGATGGAGGAAGCGAGAAGGCGGGTCCGCAGACAGGACCATTTCGCGGCCATGATGCTCCACACCGGCGAAGCGGACATGATGATCGGGGGTGCATCGATCCATTACGCGGAGGCTCTCAGGACAATCCTCGAAGTCATCGGACCCGCTCCCGGGATACGCCGGATTTCCAGCCACCACATGGTGCTGCTCCCCAAAAATGTCTTCTTCCTGGCCGATTGCGGAATCAACATCACACCGGAAGCCGAGGACCTCGCTGAAACCGCGCTGCTCGCCGCGAACCGGGCCAGGTCCCTGGGCATCGAGCCTCGAGTGGCCATGCTCTCTTTCTCCAGTTACGGTGGTGTCGAGCATTTTCTGGCCCGAAAGGTCCGCAGGGCCACGGAAATCGCCAAGGAACTCGCCCCCGATCTCATGATCGACGGGGAAGTGCAGCTCGCCACCGCACTCAACCCGAACCTCAGGCAGAAGTATTTCCCCTTTTCACAGCTGAAGGGCGAAGCGAATGTTCTGATCTTCCCGGATCTTCAGTCCGGCAACATCGCCCTGGAGCTGATGCGCTACGTGGGGGAAGCCGTCTCCATCGGGCCGCTCCTGACGGGGACCCGCCTGCCGGCACATCTGCGCCAGTACGGCGTCACGGCGGAACAGGTGGTGAATTTGACGACGGTGGGCGTGGTCGAGGCTGCGGCCACCATAGATCGCGTGGACTGAACCGGGGCGTGCGGGAAGCCCCTTCGGCTTCCCGTTCCCCGACGGGACGGGCGACACATGCGGAGCACCTTCCCGTCCTCGTGGGCACCCCCAGATATCCTTCGAGAAACTTTCCTTGACCAGCCTCGTTCCACGGCCCTATATTGTGTCAAAATACATTATATTGAACGAATAATGGACCATTTGAGGCAGTTCGGTGAGTTGGACGGAAACCGCCGGATTGAGAGGATGAGCACGTTTTCAGCACGCAAGTAAACGACCTGCATGCCGTGCAGGAGCGCAGGAGATGCAATGCAACCTTCGACAGCGGACAACGACATCCTGATGGAACGCATCCGTTCCATTAAATCCGAACTCGGGAAGGAACTCATCATTCTGACCCACCATTACCAGCGCAAAGAAATTGTGGAGCTTGGAGATTTTGCCGGAGATTCCTTCGGGCTCTCCAAAAAGGCAGCCTCCGATGCCGATTGCCGCTTCATCGTCTTCTGCGGTGTGCATTTCATGGCGGAAAGCGCGGCGATCCTGGCGCATCCGCATCAGATCGTTCAGATACCTAATCCCGACGCCGGCTGTTGGATGGCTAGCATGGCAGATGCCTTCAGCGTGGAAACGGCCTGGCAGGAAATCAATTCCATCTCTGGGGAAGGGTCCGTCATACCCATCGTTTATATGAATTCGGACGCGGGGCTGAAGGCTTTTTGCGGCCGCAATGGAGGGTGTGTGTGCACCTCCTCGAATGCACGCTCGGCCGTGGAGTGGGGTTTCAGCCAAGCCGAAAAGATCCTCTTTTTCCCCGACCAGCACCTCGGGCGCAATGTCGGAAACCAGATGGGGCTAAAGCCCGAGGAAATGATCGTCTGGGTTTCCGGGGAACCTCTTGGCGGCAACAGTCCGGAGTCCGTACGGAATGCGAAAATCATCCTCTGGAACGGTTACTGCCTCGTGCACACGCGTTTTACGGTCGAGCATATGGCAAAAGCACGGAGGAAATTCCCGGACGCCAAGATTGTCGTCCATCCCGAGTGTAGTCAGGAAGTGGTCGGCTTGGCCGACGCCTGCGGATCGACCGGTTTCATCGTGGATTATGTGAAGAAAGCACCGGCCGGATCGACCGTTATCGTCGGGACGGAAATCAATCTCATTCACCGGCTGGCACTTGAATATCCCGAGAAGAAGGTCCTCGATCTCCATTATTCTCTTTGTCCCAACATGTTTAAAATCAATCTGAAGAACCTTCTGAAGTGCCTCGAGGAAATCGGAACGTATAATGTGGTCCGGGTGCCGGATGACATCAAGGCGGATGCCCGTCTCGCCCTGGATCGCATGATGGCTTTGAAGTGAAGGAATCGCCGGGGGGGAAGAGACTGCTGCCCAAACAGAATCCAGGTGAAAACGAGCCATTTGTCGAGAAATGTCACCCCGGCGGTATTGCCGGGGTTCAGTGCCGTTAGTTGGAATTTCCCAATGATTTCAATGAGCCTGGATTCCGGGCTTTATATGAAAAAAGGAATTGCCGTCTAACGTATACCCTGCCTTGATTTAGGCAGAAATTTTTTCATTGTTCGTTGTGGCCGAAAGGCCATGAGTGTTCGCCGGAATGACGAATCTTGATTTCGTCGGGCCTCGGATTGTCCTTTGGGCAACAACCCGGTAATCATTCCCCCACTCTTTTTGAGGCTGTTGACACTATCGTCTTGAACGCAGTATGAATCACGAATCACGCGCGGATTTATCCATACCTGAAGCTGACGCCAAAGCCACCTCTCGGATAATTCCATTCGATGGCCCCTTGCTTCGGGCAGGCAACTCTGCAGGTTCCGCATTCCAGGCAGCCGGCATAATCGAAATGAAGCTCGCCGTCTTTGACCGAATAGAGGCCCGCAGGGCATGCGAACGTGCACGGCTTTGTCCGGCACGTGGAACAGATTTCCTTATTCACCCTGATGTGCGCTTCCTGGTCGTCCACTACGAATTTATCCAGGCCAAGCAGTTGTTCAATACTCAAGCGTTTCAAAGGCTCGTCGCTCCTTTCCAGCCGTCAGCGGCCAACCGGATCAAGCCGACGCCGCTCTCCCTCACCTGACGCAGTACCTTTTTCATGGCGTGGCCCTGAGAAGATCCATCCACCGTGAACAACTCGCTGAAGATGCCCGTGGCAAGTTTCGGATAGGCATTGTACATCCGGTCGTTCTCCAGGAAGCCCGGGGCCTTCCGGTAGGTTTCAAGGTCTCTCAGAACGAAGCTTTCCTTCAGCAGTTCCTGATAGCGGCCGAGTCCGCGGCTCGAAAAGTCGTTCCGCGCCTTGGCCTCCATGACGGCTCTTGCGGCAGCTTCACCCGATGCGATGGCAAAATCCATGCCGCGGACCGTATATCCAAGATTCAGGACAAAGCCCGCGGCATCGCCAACCACCAGTATTCCATCTCCAAACAACCGGGGTACCATGTCCAGTCCAGCCTCAGATACCAGGTGCGCCGAGTACTCGGCCGGTTCCCCTCCTTCGATCAAAGGAGCGATGTGCGGATTATTTTTGAAGTCTTCGAGGATATCGCTGATCTTTGCACAACATCTCTGGAGTTCCGCCACCGTGATGACCACCCCCAGGGAGACGCTGTTTCTGTTGGTGTAAAGGAAGCCGCCCCCCCGCATGCCTTTTGAGCAGTCGCCGACAAACATATGAACGGCACCGTTGTTTCCTTCCACCTGAAAACGCCGGCAGATGACATCGGCCGGCAGTTCGATGATTTGTTTTACTCCCGTCGCCACCTGGCTGGGAGTGAACATTTGCGCCAAGCCGGCTTTTTGAGCCATGCGAGAATTGACGCCGTCAGCCGCGATCACCACATCGGCCAGCATTTCATCTTCGCCGGCCCGGATACCGATCACTTTTCCCTTTTCGGTCAACACATCGTCGACGCGGATGCCACAGGCGAGCAGAGCGCCCGCCTCCTCGGCTTTCGAAGCAAGCCAGTTGTCGAATTCCGCCCTCAGAAGCGTGAACGAATGATAGGGAGGTTCCGACCAGTTCGAATCCCGGAAGTTGACCGAAAGGCTGCGGCCTTCGTCCAGGAAAGTGACCACTTCGCGCTCAACGCGCCGTTCCACCGGCGCCTCTTCCCAGAAATTCGGAATGATCCGATTCAGAGCGTGGCTGTACATCCGGCCGCCGTACATATTTTTGCTGCCGGGAGCGGTCCCCCGTTCCACTAGTACGACCTCGTGGCCTTCCCTGGCCAGCAGGTAAGCGGCGGTACTTCCCGCTGGACCTCCACCGACCACGATCGCCGTGAATTTATCTTCCGCCATATCCGCACACCTTGCGATTCAGGTTCTCAGGTTTTTCTTGAAGTTCTCCGATGAGACCGGAGACGGCAGCAGCAGGATCTCCCAGACACCATGTTCCACGGGTTCCCCGCCGTGCACGCCGCCTCCGGCTCAATTACCGTCACGCATTCTGCTTTTTCAGGGCTTTTTCGATCTCCAGCGCAAGCTTCGGAACCACCTGGTAGAGGTCACCCACGATCCCATAGTCCGCCGCGTCGAAAATAGGAGCACTTTCGTCGCGATTGATTCCAAGAATGACTTTGCTGTCGCGGATGCCCGTCACGTGCTGAATCTGTCCGGATACACCAACCCCGATATAAAGGTCCGGTTTGACCTTCTTTCCCGAAATCCCCAGGTAAACGTCTTCGGGCAACCACTGCAGTTGCTCGGCGACAGGGCGCGAACAGGCGACCTCCCCTCCCAGCAACTCCGCCAGGTCACGGGCGAGTTTCACGTCTTCCTTTTTCTCCACCCCGCGGCCGACACAAACGATGATCTTCGCCTCAGTTATGTCCACGGCCTGACGCACCTTGGGGGCAAGAGACATCACCTTCGATCCGGAAGGAGGAACGGCGCCCGCGATCGTGGTGATTTTCCCTTCCCGCGGGTTCTCCAGGGGTGCTGCCGGTTCGAAAGTGCGCGGCGGGATAGTCGCCATTTGAGGACGCGCGGCGCAGACCACTTTCTGCACTGCCAAGCCGCCGAACAGCAGCCGATGCATCACCAGGAGCCGTTTTTCCCGGTCGATTTCGAAGCCGATGCAGTTGGTGCAGAGGCCGGTGTTCAGCCGGACGGCGACACGGGCCGCAATTTCTTTTCCTCTTTGCGTTCCTCCGATCAGAAACACATCCGGGTCTCCTCTGCCGGCAACCTCCGCCAGCACGGGGACGAAAGATTCCAGCGGTTGGTCCGGAGCCGGAGGAGGCAGCAGGAAGACTTCATCGGCACCGTGACTGATGGCTTCACGGGCAATTTCGTTGCTCACCGCAAATGAAGCAAGCCCGGTATTCAATTCCGCGGCCAGGCTTTTCCCCGCGGTCAACAGCTCCAATGTCAGTTCGCGCCCTTCGGCGAAAACCCAAATACCAGCCATCGCTGAACACTCCTCAGGCAATCACGCCTTCTTTCAATAATGCGTTCACAACCGCACGAATATCCGCTTCTTCAGACCCGAATTTCAAGCGCCGCCGCTCCATGATCGCCGCCTGGATTTCAACGGTCTCAAGACATGGCCCGTTATGTCCGCCGAGCATATCGAGGGTGATGTTTTCCACCGGTTTCCTGGCAGCACCCAGCACCTGTTTGAGGGAAGGGATCCTGGGGGTGTTGATGTCGGGAAGCACCGTAACGAGTGCGGGAAGTGGGACGGAGACCGTTTCAATTCCCTCTTCCAGCTTGCGTTCCACTACGATTCGGTTCTCATTTTCCATGACAGTCAGTTTATTGACATAAGTGGCACAGGAAATGCCGAGCCTTTCTGCCAGGGCCGGGCCAACCTGCTGTGCGTAAAGATCGCTGGATCCCTCACCACAGAGGATCAGATCGAAATCTATCGATCGCTCAATGGCCTTTGCCAGAAGCGCACTCGTCTGAGAGGGTTCAAGACCCGTAAATGACGGGTCGTGGATGAAAAAAGCCTTTTCCGGCCCGCGGGAAAGAACATCCTTGATACAGTTCCGCCCGGTCGAGGGAGCAACCGTCACGGCAACAACTTGAGCCCCGTGCTTTTCCTGAAGCAACATTCCTTCTTCGACGGCATTGCGGTCATAAGGGCTGATCTTGCAGGTCACCCGGTCGAGCAGCAGTCGCCGCGACGCGGTATCGACTTTGATGTCCGCCTCATCGATGACCCATTTAAAGCATGTGATGATTTTGAGCATTTGTCGCCTTTCTTTACTCGTTCAGCGCAGTATGCTGCCGGCTATAACCATCCTCATGACTTCAGAAGTCCCTTCGTAGATTTCGGTTATCTTGGCATCACGGTAGAGCCGCTCCACTTTATGACCCTTGATGAAACCGATGCCGCCGTGGATCTGAATGGCCCGGTTAGTCTGGCGCGCAGCCGTCTCCGCTGCGAACAGTTTTGCCATTGCCGCTTCCTTGCCGTACGGGCGACCTTGATCGTAGCACCATGCGGCGTAATAAGTCAGATGCCTTGCAGCCGCAACTTCCGTGGCCATATCGGCGAGCATCCACTGGATGGCCTGGAAGGAACTGATGGGCTTACCAAACTGGACTCTTTCCTTTGAATATTGAATCGACTCGTCAAGGGCCGCCTGCGCAATGCCCAGTGCTTGCGCGGCAATCCCGATCCGGCCGCCGTCGAGGGTCATCATGGCAATTTTGAAGCCCTGCCCTTCGCCGCCCAGCAGATTTTCTTTCGGAACGCGACAGTCCTTCAGCACTACCTCTGAAGTCAGGGCACCGCGGATCCCCATCTTGTTCAGGTGTTCACCGGGCTTTATCCCGGGAGTGTCCGAAGGGATGATGAAGGCGCTGATGCCTTTGGCGCCTTTAGACTTGTCGGTGCCGGCAAAAAGGATAAAGACGCCGGCCACCGGAGCGTTGGAAATGAACATCTTGGTCCCATTCAGCACGTAGTCGCCGCCGTCGGGCACCGCAGTGGTGCTGCCCGCCGCGACATCGGTCCCGGCACCGGGTTCGGTAAGAGCGAACGCCCCCAGCATCTCACCTTTGCAGAGCGGAACGAGGTATTTTTTCTTCTGCTCCTCGGTCCCGAACTTGAAGAGTGGGAAGCTGGCAAGGGAGGTGTGGCATTCGAGGGTAAAACCCGTCGCAGCGCAGGCACGGCATATTTCTTCAAGGACCATGATGTAGGTGAGGTAGTCGGAACCGGCACCACCGTATTCGGTGGGATAAGGAATCCCCAACCAGTCCTGTTCGGCCAGCCTTTTAATGTTCTCTCTGGGGAAGCGAGGTTCCATATCGACCTGTTCCGCAATGGGCTCAACATACTTCAGGCAGAATTCCCGTACGCCCGCACGGATCAATTCCTGTTCTTCCGTCGGTTGAAAATTCATAATGTTCTTCTCCATCATCTGTTTTTCGTTCCATTACGGGTACGAGAAGAGACGGGGTTAAAATTGTTCCGATTCATGTCTTCCCGTCCCTAGTCACTCACATACCGCGTAATCTGCAGGGAACGCTTTTTGCCACCCCGTCGACAATAGGACTCTCTTCGTGAGTCGAACGCACACTCTCCCTGCCGGATGCCGTTGCAAAAGCCACAGACATCAATTGAAGGGAGTCTTTAGAATGCGGACTCCAAAAGTCTGATGACCTCCGTTTCCGTTACTTTTCGAGGATTGTTGCTGATCAGCCGGGTCTCTTTCAAAGTTGCCTTTGCCAGCGCAGGGATCTCTTCACTGGGAATGTTGTAGGCGCTCAACTTGAATGAGATATTCAGATCATTGAGGAGACTCTTCACTGCTTCCACGGACTGCCTTGCCGCTTCGAGTTCCGGCAAACCATTAGCGTCTTCACCAAAACTCATAGAGATTTTTTTGAATTTTTCCGGCGTTGCCATTAGATTGTATTCCATGACCCAGGGGCAGGCGACGGCGGCCAGCAATCCGTGGGGCAGGTGGAAACGGCCGCCGATCGCATGGGATATGGCATGTGCAAGCCCGTTTTGGGTATTTGAAAAGCCCATGCCTGTCATGCAACTGGCGTAAAGCATGTTCTCCCGGGCTTCGATATTGTCGCCGTTGGCGAATGCCTTTCTAAGGTTGGCGGCGATCATCCGGATCGCCTGAAGGTTCAGTGTGTCCGTAAAAACGGTGGCCCTGACGCCGGTGTAGGATTCGATTGCATGCACCAGGGCATCCATACCGGTCATGGCCGTAATATGCGGGGGCAACCCGATGGTCAGTTTCGGGTCGAGTATGACGCTCCTGGCATACATGTGCCGGCTGACTATGCCCTTTTTCGCGTTGTTCTGCCTGTCAGTCACCACACCGATGCTTGTAACTTCACTGCCGGTACCTGCAGTCGTCGGAATCAGGATCAATGGGACGCCCGGATTCGGAACCCGCTCGATCCCAAAGTAATCGTCAATCGGCCCTTCGTTGGTCAGCATGACCGAGGTTACCTTGGCAATGTCAAGCGAACTTCCTCCTCCCATGCCGATGATGACATCAGGTTGAAAATCCCTAGCCGCTTGCACGCTCCTTGTCACAACTTCCCTGTCGGGATCGGGTTCGACTTCAGCAAAGACATCGAACGAAAGTTCAGCCCGAAGCAGAATTTTCTTTAAGGGTTCGAGCAATCCGGCAGATTCGATTCCCGGATCACTGATCACCAGCACCCGGGAACCTTGCAGGCGTTCGACCTCACTTCCCGTATCTTCAGCACAACCAACCCCATAAATGATCCTGTTGACTAAACTAAACGATAAAGACACGTCCTTCTCCTGTCCTATTCCTATTGTCCTGTTTGTCGAAAGCCCCGGATTCAGCCCTACTGAGTCGAGGCGCCCTGGAAGGGCGCGTTTCATCGCTCCCCGGCATGGTCCGCGATTTTATTCATGCGTCTTGTTGAGGTTCCCCAGGAGCACGCCGCCACTTGCAAGGGGGCGACAAACTTCTGTTGACCGGAGGAAGGGAACCTCAAAAGACGTCTGTCCGAGTTGCGGGAGCAGGCGGAATCGTCAGCTTGCGACACAGCTTCTTACCGATCCATCCCGGGATGCCTGGCACTCCGATTTCTCTCCCTCCCGGGCTGCACGGCCCTTTCCTTCCGGGGGATCGAAACGGATGGTCGCAACCTTGTCTTGTGTAAAGAAATCGATTCCTCCCTTGCCCTGGACCTTGTTCGTACCAATCAAAGAATTCTTTATCCCTCCGAACGGCAGATAGGGATGGGGAGCACAAACGCCGACGTTGACCCCCACCATTCCGACGTTGGCTTCCTGGATGAATCTTTCGGTGTAGTAGAGGTTCTGGGTGAAAATGCAGGCGCCATTGCCGAACTCCTGCGCCCTGATTTGGTCGAGCGCCTCATCGAAGTCCTTTATCTTGATGAACGCAACCACAGGTCCGAAGACTTCCTCCGTGGCGATGGTCATTGAAGGATCCACGTCAACGAATACGGTGGGACCGACAAAATAGCCGTTTTTGTTCTTCTCGGGCACATCCGGGTTTCGACCGTCAAGAATCAGCTTCGCACCTTCTTTGATTCCGATTTCTATATACCTTTCGATCTTTTCCTTCGCTTCTTTCGAAATGACCGGTCCCATGTAGACGTCAGGGTCCAACGCATCACCGACCTTCACAGTTTTCGATGCCTCGATGACGGCGTCCACGATCCGGTCGTAGATCTCCGGCACGGCTGCAACGACGGACCCCGCCAGGCAACGTTGCCCCGCGGAGCCGTAACAGGAGTGCACGTAGTTCTCGATAAAAACGTCCATCTGGGCATCTTCCATGGCCACCAGGTAGTTCTTGGCCCCCGCCAGGAGCATCGTCCGTTTTCCAGCTTCCCCGCATTTGCTTGCGATCTTTTTGGCTGTCGGGGTAGAACCCACAAGACAGACGCCGGACATCTTCGGGTGATCGTACCAGACTTCGGGAACGTCCCTGTGCCCGTGGATGACGTTGACGACACCGGGAGGAAGCCCGATAGACTCAAATACCTCGACCATCTTCTGCATGAACAGGGGCGACTGTGTGGAAGGCTTGAATATGAACGTGTTTCCAACTCCTATGGCGAAGGGCACGAACCAGCCGAAAACGAGTCCGGGGAAGTTAAACGGCGCGATGCCGCCAAATACACCCAGAGGCTGACGGATCACTTTCCCGCTGATATTGCCGGAAACCGCTTCGAGGGTATCCCCCTGGATCAGGGTAGGAATACCGCACGCGGTCTCGATGATCTGGATCACCCTGAGTACCTCGCCTCTTGCTTCGCTGATATGTTTGGCCTGATCGATAGCGATGGCATACGCCAGTTCTTCGACGCGCTTTTGCATTTCCGCCCGCATGTCGAACAGGTAGGACACCCTCTTCCCGACAGGCACTTTGCGCCAGGAGTGATAGGCCCGGTATGCGGACTCGACCGCAGCCAGCGAAGTCTCCCTTGAGGACAGCGGGACTTCCCCGATTACTTCTCCTGTGGAAGGATTGAAGAGAGGGACATAATCCGCGTTTGAATCGACAACCCATTTCCCGTCAATGTAATTCTTTATCCGTACAAATTCGGTACTCTTGCTCATTTGACAAAATCCTTTCTAAAGTGAACTTCCTTGCGTGAATACTCCCTCTTCGGGCAACCGGCGACACTCGCATCAGGCACCTGACGATCCGTTTCCGGCTTCCATGCTCCGGCATTGTTGCGTCCTGCCTGCGCGCTTCCTCAAACCGGCACACGCCTATTCGATGGACAAGTGCTTTTCGACGATTTCTCCGTCAGCCAGCCATTCCTCATTGGTCAGCGACCGTTTGATCTGGCCCTTGATGTCCATCAAATAGTGACGCTGGGCAAGCTTGAAGGCGACTCGAAAATCCTGCTCGACCACCACGAGGGTCAGTTTGTGGAGCGTACAGAGCCGGTTGATGATCTCTGTAACCTTTGCAACAATGATGGGCGCTAACCCTTGGCTCGGCTCGTCAAGGAGCATAATCTCGGGGTCTCCCATCAACCCTCGTGCGATGGCCAACATCTGTTGCTCTCCACCACTGAGTGTAGAGCCGTCCTGGCTGCAACGATCTTTCAAAATTGGAAAATATTCATATATCCTCTCCAGCGTCCAGCCTTCCCGCTCACATCCTTTGACGGCCGGGCGCTTGCCCAGTATGAGATTCTCTTCTACAGACAGACCCGGGAATATGAGCCGCTCCGCCGGGACGTAGGCCACGTGGGCATCTCTCACGATCCGGTGAGTCGGCCAGCACGTCGTGTCGGCGTCACCGATACGAATGGTCCCGCGGCGCGGTGGGGTCAGCCCGGCAATGGATCGCAGAGTGGTGGTCTTGCCCACCCCGTTACGGCCCAGGATGGCTACCGCTTCTCCCTTGTCCACATGCATGGAAAGGCCCTGGATCACATGGCTGTTACCGTAGTAGGTATGGATGTCTTCAAGCTCCAGAATTCTCATCCCTGTCTTCTTCTCCTAAGTAAGCTTCACGAACGAGTTTGTTCCTGCGAATTTCATCCGGAGCACCTTCGGCGATGATACTTCCCTGGTGCATCACCGAAATACTGCCCGAGACCGCCAGCACCATGTCGACGTCGTGCTCCACCAACACGATGGCAATCTTCTCGGCGAGCTTTTCGATCAGATGGATGATCCGGTTAGTCTCCCCCTGGGACATTCCCGCCGTCGGCTCATCCAACAGCAGAACTTTGGGCTCACTGGCCAGCGAGATGGCGACCTCCAGTGATCGTTGGTCTCCGTAGGACAGTGTACTGGCCAACTCGGCAGCCTTATCCTCCAGGCCGACTTCTTTCAGAATTTCAAAGGTCGCATCGTTCACTTCGGTCAAAGACCCGCGACGGGAGAAGATCTTGTGAGACCCTCCCAATCTCATCTGTTTGGCAATGCGGACATTTTCAAACACCGAGGAGCCCAGGAAAAGGCTGTTGATTTGAAAGGTCCTGGAGATACCAAGCTTCACCCGCTTATGGATTTCCAGTTTGGTGATTTCCCTGCCTTCAAACATGACGTGCCCCGAGGTGGCCGGAATTCGCCCCGTAATGAGGTTGAACAGGGTCGTCTTCCCAGCTCCGTTCGGTCCGATGATGCCCCTTACGGTCCTGTCCTCCACCTTGATGGCAACACCATTTACCGCATGCACACCGCCAAAATGGCGGCTGAGGTTCTCCGTACTCAGAGTTATGCCCATGGATCGTTCTACCTCTGTAGATTGATTCTTTGCGCCAGTTTCACCTGTAGGTCAGCCAGTCCTTTCGGCAGGAACAAAACCAGAAGGACCACGGCCAATCCCAGGAACACCATCCAGTTTTCAGTCATGGTGCTGATAATATCTTGGAGAACTATAAAAACCGCTGCCCCTACAAAGGCCCCCCAAAGTGTCCCGACCCCGCCGAGGAGGGTCATCATCAAAACCATTCCACCTGCGCCTGAGTCCATCATGCTCGGCGAGACCGATCCTTTCAAACAAGTGAAGAGAACACCCGCCACACCTGCCAAACCGCAGGACAGCAACCACCCCAGGAGCTTGTATTTTCGAACGTTGATCCCGATGAAAGCGGCTCGCTCCGGGTTTTCCCGGATCGACTCCAGCACGGCACCGAACGGGGATCGGATGATCTGGCGAGTCAAAATAAGGCAGACTGCCACGACGAAGAACGTGAAATAGTACGCCGTCGAAATATTGTTCATCTGGCCCAGAACCCACGGCCCGATGGAAATAGCGGGTCTCGAAAGACCGAACATCCCGTCGTCGCCGTTGGTTATGCTTCTCATTTTCCATACGACGGTAAAAAACATCATCCCAAAGGCAACTGTCAGAAGGGCGAAAGCGAACCCCCCGGTGCGGACCTGAAGCCAGCCGACGATCAACGCCAAAAATACAGTCACCCCAACCCCGAGAGGGAAAATGACCCACATCGACGCACCCGGATCCACGTAGGTTAAATAGATGGCCACGGTATACGCGCTGATTCCCATATAGGTGGCGTGCATGAAGGACAGCAGCCCTGTAAATCCGAGAAGAACATCCAGGCTCATGGCAAGCAAGCCGTATGTAAGCATCTCTGTTGCCAGGCGGAGATAGAATCGGTTCGACACGATTTGCGGCAGGAGCAGAAAACCCAGCAGAATCAGCGTGAGAACGATGTATCTCCAGATATTGGTTTTACTCTCTGTTTGCTTATGCATGATGATCCTCGCTGCGCGTCACTCGAATTTGCCTTCCGCCAGGAGGCCTTTAGGCATAAAAAGAAGGATTACGGCCATCATCACATAGACGACCACCATGGCGTAATCGGTCAAAAATACGAATCCCAGGGTTTGCACAATACCAACGACTAAAGAGGCGAGAATAGCGCCGCGCATGCTGCCGAGTCCGCCGATGACAAGAACGACAAAACAGCTCAACAGCATCTCGCTGCCCATCGTGGTGTAGACACTCATTATCGGCGCAGCAATCACTCCCGCGATCCCGGCCAGAACGCAGCCAAGCGCAAAACCTCCCACATGCACAACCTTCATGTTGATGCCCAGGGCGGAGACCATCTCAGGAATAGTGCTGGCCGCACGCATGGTAACCCCTGCCTTTGTCTTTCCAAAAAGCACCAGAAGGACCAACATGACCACGGCGGCAGCGACCAAAACAAAGAATCTGTACGTTGGGTAAGGCACGCCGAAAAGCGAGATGGATCCAGCCAGGCATTTAGGGACCTGAAGAAAATGAACCTGGTCTGTCCACACAAATTTCAGCATGCCGTCGATGAAGACCGACAGGCCATATGTTGCAATGAGTGTGTAAATCATTTCTCTATCACGGATCGGCCTGATAACAATGCGTTCCAGGGTAATCCCGACTGCTACCGTAAGCAGCGGCGCGACCAGTAGTGCAAGGAAGAAATTGAACCCCATAGCCACAAGGGTGTATCCAAAATACGCCCCGAGCGCATACAGGGAACCATGAGCAAGGTTCACAATGCGGCTTATTCCGTAGACAATGTTCAATCCTATGGCAATCAGAAGCAGCACCGCGCTTGCCACCAGACAGTTCAGACAAATCTGAGCCCAGAATACCATTTCTCCACCATTGATTTTGAGGCTGAAATGCGTTCTTTGAACATGAGGAAGCCGGGACAAACGTCACCGGACTTCCCCATCATCGTCACATCATTCCGGCGGCCCCAGTTCTTCAGCAGTCAAACTGACAATAACCTCCTTGACCAGCTTTGCTCCGTACGGGTTCTGCGGGGCGGGTTTCACCTCGACCAAAATTGCCGATGTGCGGCCGCAGTTGTCCTTCGGGCTTATGCGTACCTCCCCGTACGGCCCCTTATAACTGGCCCCTTTGAGTGCCGCGGCGATCTTCTGGGGGTCGGTGCTGCCCGCCTTTTCGATCGCGTTAAACAATACCATGGCACCCGTATAAGCCTGGGCGCCCTGACTTGCGGGAATCAGTTTGAACTCCTCCCAGTAGGCTTTGGCAAACGCATGGGACTCGGGGGTGTCCATATCCCAGGTCCAGGAACAGACCCCTATGAGGCCGATCTGACTCTCACCGCCGGCCTCCAGGGTCTCCTCGCTGGCGGAGCTGCCTACGATTCTAATCTTGTTCATGAGTCCGAATTTGTGTGCCTGGTCGGCAAACCTTGGGACTGCGGGCGAAACGAGGCACGAATACATCCCATCCACGTCAGCCGCTGCGATCTTGCTGACGAAGGGCGACCAGTCCGTTACATTAATAGCTGCCTGGTCATAGCCGGGGGCGGGATTGACAACCTTGACCCCCTGTTGAGCCGCCAGCTTGCTGAATTCTTCGGCGCAAGCATGTCCCCAGGCAAAGTCGTTGGCCAGGATGTAGTATTTTCGTTTGGCGAGATCCGGGAACTTCAGGATGCCCTTCACGTAAGCCAGGGCTGCCTGATCGTCGGCCACCTGCCCGCATCGAAAAACGAGGGGATGAAGGCCGTAAAACTTCGTGCTCATGACGTTTGTCGTCAGAAAGGGAACATTCAATCGATCCATCTCTCCGGCCAGGGCGAGACCGACGTTGCTGTAAGCCACACCGATCAGGGCTACCGCCTTGTCCTTGAAAACAAGTTTCTCGGCCTTTCGGATGCCGGTCTCGGGCTTCATTTCGTCGTCTTCGATGATCAGATCGATGGGACGACCCAAGATGGTGCCTTTTTGTTTGGCAGCCAAAATGATTCCGTTCTTATTATCAATTCCAGTCTGAGCCCCACTGCCGGTAAGGGTCATCACCATACCGATCTTGATAGGATCAGCAGCAGATGAAACTCCAGGCGTCATCATCGCCGCGAGCAGAAGAACGCTGATACAAACGAGCAACTTTTTCTTCATCGCTATGCCACCTTTCGTATAACATCACAGGATTAAAGGGAAAAATTGAATATTATTATGTCCTCCGGGATTCCTCGTTTCCTCGCTATTCGTGTTGCGGTACGCTCCGTCAAAAAATCGTCGGTAAATGGTCTCCTCAACTTGTCCAACCCTCACAGCAGCTTGTGAGTCCCATCCGCCAGATGTCCCCGGCCGTCCATTTGGTCCCATGGCTGCACAATCTGAAGAAGGAACCCAAAACCAGCCTGGGATGTCCACTCACGCCTGGCCGCAGGGGGAATGAGCCCATACTCTTGCAGGCGCAGAGGCTACCGCAACTCCACGAGCGCATCGAGTGCCAATACCCCTCTCCCCTCTTCCAGCACACGAAGAGGGTTCACATCCACCGAAAGGAGTGAACCTTGATAAAGTTTGGCAAATTGGGAAACCCCGACGATCGCGTCGGCCAAAGCCTCTACGTCGGCACGCGGCTTCCCTCGATAGCCCTCGAAGAGTCGATAGCTCCGCAGTTCCCGTATCATCTCCAAAGCCTCGCTACGCCGAATCGGCGCCAGGCGAATGGCGGTGTCCCGAAACAGCTCTACGAACACACCCCCCATACCCACGACGATGACGGGACCATATTGGTGGTCGATTTTCATTCCCAGAATGACGTCTATGCCTTCGGGCGCCATCCGCTGAACCAGGATCTTCAAGTCCCCGGCTGTTGGACACGCTTTCCGGGAATTCAGCAGGATCGTTTCGAATCCGGCCCTGAGAGACGCCGCGTCACCAACGTTCAACAATACGGCCCCGATGTCCGTCTTGTGCAAAAACTCCGCGCCGTCAATCTTAAGGGCCACCGGGAAACCCTCAGCCTCGGCAAAAGCTACCGCCTCATCGGCGGAACCGCATGATTTTCCTTTCGGGGAAGGGATGCCATACGAACTCAGCACTCCATGACCCAGAGATTCCGACAGGGCCTTGCCCGCGTGTTGTTTGAACAGGGCTGCGACGCCCGGGATGGGACTGAGATTCCCCGCCTGGTCTTCGGCGTGAGCCTTTCCAGCGGCAAGTCGCTTGGAATAGAGGAGGCAATTACGAATCGGTTCCAAGCCGCCCTGGATGATTGGAAGGGGATTTTTGCGGTAGAATTGGGTCATCTGGGGCAGCCACGATTCGAGGTTGAGCACGTGGATACCGACGAACTTCTCAGCGGTTTGAGCTTTCTCACCCACATATTCTGCAATTTTCCGCACGTTCTCGACGTCCAGGTCCCGGCAACTTAGAAGAGAATAAAAAAACATGTCATTGGTTTTCTCTTCCACCATTGCATCTATGGTACGATAAGAGATGTCGAGATCGATCCTCGACTGCCCCGTGCTGTCGAGAGGGTTTGCCGCAACCGCGTAATCCGGCAGGACGGCCTCCAGTTTCTGTTTGCCCTCCGGCGAAAACTCGGGTAGAGCCACCCCCAGCCGTTCAAGGTTGTCACTGAGGTATGCACAAATCCCTCCCGACAAACCCAGAAAGGATACCCCACCGCTGGTGATCGGCTTGCGGTGCAACAGCATTCTGGCGGTGTCGATCATTTCATCCACGGATTCGACGCGAATAACGTTCTTCTGCTTGAAGACGGCGTCATGGACATTGTCTGCGCCCACAAGGGAACCCGTGTGCGACCGGCAGGCATTCATGGCTTTCTGCGAACGTCCGACCTTGAGAACGATCAGGGGTTTCTCTCTCTCCGCGGCCAGGTCGGCCACGCGGAGAAACTTTTCGGGATTGTTGAATCCCTCAATAAAGGCGCCAATGACTTTGGTATTGGGGTCATCGAGCAAGTAGTGGATATAATCGGATGTTTCGAGCACAGCCTCATTGCCGCTGGAGACCAGGGAACTCAGTCCCAGCCCTCGACCCTGGGCAGCATTCATAATAGCCAGGCAAAACGACCCACTTTGGGAAACTGCACCAAAATGGCCGGTAATCATCGGATCGGGCAGCAGCCCTGCAAAGCAAGAAACACCACCGTGAAAGGAGATAGTGCCCAAACAGTTGGGCCCGATCACCCTGATGTGCGACTTTTCAGCAACCGCCCTCAGTTGGGCTTGCAGGACCCTTCCCTCTTCCCCCTTAAGCTCGGCAAAGCCGGCCGACAGGACAAGTGCCGCTTTGGTCTTTTTTGTCGCGGCCTGCTCGAGGACTTCCGGGATCCGACGCCCCGAGACCAGGCAGACAACCAGGTCGATTTCCGCCTCAACTTCTCCGACGGATTTGTAGCATCGTTTTCCCCAGACTAAATCCTTTTTGGGATGGACCGGGTAAACGGTGCCTTCAAAACCCGGTGCGATATTTCCATAAATAATATCCGACCAGGACCCGGGCGCGTCCGATGCACCGACGATAGCGATCGATTTCGGGTAAAAGACGGGATCCAGTTCGTGTTTCCAGTCATCATTATGCTGCATGTTGGATTTCCTCCGAGCGGTCTGACACCTGAGTGCTTCATTATTCCTAATGGCGCTTCCCTGCTTCAGAAGGCCGAGCCCGGGGCGGCACTCACCAAAAGGACTGAACCTGCCCGGTTGAGAGCCGCGACCATCGGCTTCGATCTGCGCGTGTAGAGCAGATGGAGGAGCCGCGCTTCAAGACCATGGGAAGCGGGGTGTCAAATCGACACGCTAAAGCGGCTCTTTATCGAGGTCATCGAGCAGCTTAAATTTCATAAGCCGCTCCCTGTTGGCTTCCTTGAACCCTTTTTCTTCCGCCGTCTGTTTGAACCACTTGATCTCTTCGGTGTCTTCGTTGTTTACGATTGACATCAGATCTGCGTTGTACTGCAGGGCGGTTTTGAATCCCATGATGTCAAAGGCACGGTTGATGGTATGTTTACTGATTTTGATAGCGAACGGGTCAATGGCCGCAATCTTTTGAGCCATACGGTAGGTGAAGGTCATCAACTTTTCGTCGGGGACAACGTGATTGACCATTCCATATTTCTCAGCCGTTTTCGCGTCGACCATGTTCCCGGTCAGGAGCATTTCCTTGGCACGTTTGGGACCCATGATCCAGGGCGCGAGGAGCATCGGCGGACCGGAGCCCTGGCGGACTTCAGGTTCGCCGAATACGGCGCTTTCGGCGGCAATGGTGATATCGCAGGACATGGCCATTTCACTGGCGCTGGCCAGGCAAAATCCGTTCACCGCCGCAATGATGGGTTTTGGACTGTCCCAGAATGTCAGGCAAAACTGGATCTCGCCCTGCAATCTCGTTCGCCACTCATCCATGGTGGTCGGTGCATATTTGTAGTTGTCCTCCATATCGTTGCCGGCTGAAAAAGCCTTGCCGGCACCGGTCAGGACGATTACCCGAACCTCCTTGTCCGCCGTGGCTTCGGCAACGGCCGACTTGAGTTCTCCCTTGACGGCGGCATTCATTGCGTTGAGCTGCTTGGGACGATTGAGAGTGATCGTGGCTATCTTTTCGGCCACTTCATAACGGATGAATTGATAGACCGACATTGTTCCCCCTTTTAAAGCATAAATCCAACGGTCTGAAACCCGCCGTTTATGCCGCTTCCCTCGCTGAATCGAGGTACTAAACGTGAAATATCCGTGTTGCCCAATGTCAGAAAAATGGTCTGCCTTCACATGATTTCAATAGCTTATCGTCCGGCATTATCCTTTCCTCATCCAATACGCCTTCACCACCTCTCTTTCTACTCAGTGCGCCGATAATCCCCGAATCCGTCGGTACCGGCACCTTTGTCGCCCGTGGATAGTTCACAATTTCACCTTTCATAAACGGTTTGCCCGCCTACGATTGTTTGAAGCACCTCAATGTCTTTAATCTTCAAAGGATCAACCTCTAACGGGTTATCCTCAAGGACTGCAAAATCCGCCAGCTTGCCGATCTCGATCGACCCCTTGATTTCCTCTTCAAAGTTCTGCCAGGCAGCGTCAATAGTCACGGCACGCAATGCTTCCGGCACGGAGATCCTCAGTTCCGGTCCCATAGAATCGCCGCCGGTGGTCAAACGATTGACAGCCGACCATATCGACATAAGCGGGCTTACCGGTGTGACCGGGGCGTCATTGTGCAGGCTGATCCTGAGCCCTCTGTCCAGGGCGGTTCGACAGGGACACATCCTGCGCGCCCTGTCCGGTCCGACAAAGATGTTCCGATGGCGATCTCCCCAAAAATATGTGTGGGTTACAAAAAAACTTGGGCTGATCCCCAGTTCTTTCATACGGTCCAGTTGATCTTCGCGAGCCAGATGAGCGTGATTGCACAAGTGACGGGCATCTGCGCGCGGGTGGGCGGCTTGTGCAGCGGCCCAGGCGTCAAGAGCGTCCTGAGTGGCCTGATCGCCGATGGTGTGGATGGCAAGCTGCCACCCTTTGGCATGTAATTCTTTGACAATGTTGATGAGCTGCGACTTATGCTCGAACCTGGGATAACCGCGATAATGCGCTTGTCCCTCGGGCACAATATGATAGGGCTGGCTCAACCAGGCCGTATAAACGTAGATTGAACCGTCTGCCCAAAGCTTCGCCGCGCCCAAGGTGACCATGTGTTTATTCGTGAGGTCCGTTCCGGATTTGCTGGTGGGATACTTGGCCATCTCCTCGATGCTGGATGCGAAGGGCCAGACCACTACACGCAAGAAAAGATCGCCGGTGGAAAAAGCTTTCCTCAACAGCTCGAGATCCGGGAAAAACGCCCATCCGTTTTGAGCTGTGGTCACCCCGGCAGCGGCATACATTTCACAGGCTTTTCTTATCCCTGCCAGGTTTTGAGCTTCGGACCGGGGCGGAATGACATCTTGAACGGCGGTGTAGGCCGGCGGGCCTTCCAAAATACCATTCAGCTCACCGTTCGCATCCCTGCGAAATACCCCGCCCTCAACGCTGGGAACCCCGTTGTTCAAACCCGCCATCTTTAGAGCGAGACTGTTCGCCACGGCCACATGAGTGGACATATGCACAACAAAGACCGGTGAAACCGTCGAGACCCTGTCCAGATCCGTTCTGTCGGGATGCCTCCTGTCCGCCAGGAGCGAATCATCGTAACCGTGGCCAAGGATCCATTCTCCAGGCTTGAGGCCCTCCGCTTTTTTCCTCAGGGCCGTCACCATCTCATCGATATTCTTGATTGTACCGATTGGCGGACAAAAGAGATTCACCCCGTAGAGTTCGTTAATCCCGTTGACGGGAAAATGACCGTGGGCGTCAATAAACCCCGGCACCAATGTTTTGCCTTTTAGATCAACCTTCCTGGTGTGGTCGCCGGCCATGGCCAGAATTGCGTCTTTTGTTCCGACCGCAACAATTCGATCATCTTTTACCGCCACGCCTCCCGCAACGGCCGTCGGGTCGGAAGCGGCCATGGTGATTATGTTTCCGCCAAAAAAGATGCTGTCGGGTGGGGTTTCTGAGGCCCTCCTTCGGGTTTGCCGGTCCGCCGGTAGCTGTTCCTTTTTGGTCATTGAAAGTATCCCCACATTAATTTGAGCAAGCGCGACTCCCTCTGGAGAATTAAACCTGAATGAGCTGAAACTATGGGCCGAGTAATAAGACAACCATGTGTATATAATGAATTTAACGATAACCAGGACAAAGTTACTGGAAAAACTTCAATTCCTCCTTCAGGCAAATATCTACAATCAATAACTCATCTTATGCGATCAGAATTGTCCTCGTTAAAGACCTTCTTAAAGGCCTTCCGAGAAGCGGAAGTTCCAATGGACATCCCTTATAAATTCGGCCGCTTCTTTGGGTTTGCTCTCTTCAATCAACTTGATAAACTGTTGATGCTCTGCAGCATTTGTTTTTTTCCAACCAATTCCATAGTCTCGGGTAGGAAAATCGTATAGGCGTTGTTTCAAAATTCTGGCATATCTAAGCAACATTTCGTTCTCGCTCAAATTCAGAAATACATCGTGAAATTCTATATTCCTATCGTTGTACTCCTTAAAATTTCCTCCCGAAATAGTTGCCAGCATCTCGCTATTGAGTCGCTTGAACTCGCCGATCTCTTTTTCGCCGATTTTACAGAAAACGGTAATCATGACCCTGGATTCCAGCCCCCCAAGGATTTCATAGATGCAGATGGCATCCTGGAATGTAAGAGAATTGATGACCACACCTCTTTGTGGGAGAACGGTCACAAAACCCTCGGCCTGGAGCTGAATGAGCGCATCCCTGAGAGGAGTTTTGCTGATACCCAGTTCCTCAATTATCTTGCCGGTTTTAATAGGAGATCCCGGCTTCAGTATCCCACGTTTCATTTGGTCGCGCAGATACTCGTAGACTTGTCTTCCCAGATGTTGATTGCTGTTTTGTAATAGCACCCTATGTCCTCCCTGGTTTTTTTCCATATCTGATGTACTTGTACACTAGTGCATTACTGTCTGTCAAGAACAAAATCGGCCTCAATGGATCCTTTCCTGCTGTTTTTCCGCACGTCAAATTCAGATCTACGAAAATCTCCTGAGTTCATCTCGCTCTGACCGAGGGGGAGTCCCGACCGAAGGTTTCGCCGTTGGGATGGGCGCCGGCAGCGTAATGATGCGGCGCGTTGGGTCACCAGTGGAAAATCCGCCTGTGGTCGGCTGGGTTCGACGGCGAGGTACGGACAAACTCCCGGTTTGGGACCTTTCGGAAAGAATTGACCGATATCGCCCGCAAGAACCCTGCCGGCTGGTCCGAACGAAATTGACTGCTTAATTGAACGAACTCCTTTCCTCCCTGTGTCTCCCCTCGTGAGAGGTTCACGATTCGGTTTCAATCCGGGATAAGACAGTGTAAATTGCAGGCTGGTTTTTCGCCGGCATGTTGGGACCGGACAATATTGCGAATCCAAAGTTGAGAGTAATCCGGACGGGATTGGAATGAAAGCATCAGGAACAACTAGCATGGCTTCACAGGAAAACGCTGGAAATCACATAAGGCCAGGTTGGTCGTTCAGGCTGCTCATAACAGTCCTGAGTGTATGGAACTTTGCCCTGCCGTTGCAGGGGCGGATCCTCTGTCCGGCTGCTTTTGCCGGTCCGCTCGGGAGTAAAACGGCAGCCTTGGGCGAGGAGAGGTTTCCCGGTGAATCGCCTCCTCCCGAAAGCACAAACTGCGCATGGACGGTCCGCGTGGTTACGGAAGATGAACTCTGGAGGGCAAGCGACCGGGACCCGGAACTCAGCCCCGTCATCTGCCGCGAGATTCTCGCCCGCCTGAATGCGAGAGCGCATTACTACATTTCCGAAGACATAAGGGAAGGTCGCCCCATGAAGGTCCCGGACGACTTCACCGCATTCAGGAACTGGACCCCCTTGCCGCGGTTACTTCCCGAATTTGCACAAATGCAGATGGTTATACTTGTGGTTAAGAACATCCCGTTTCTCGGATGGTATATAAACGGAGAACTCGCCGGCGACACGATGGTCTGTATCGGGAAGAGCGACCAGCCGACGGAAACCGGGTGGTACAACATACTGGAGAAAGACGCGGACCACATTTCGCGAAGCTACAGCAACAGCTTCGGCAATCCGGCGTGGATGCCCTGGGCACTGAGGCTCTATGAGGCGGTCTGGATTCACGCGGGAGACATCACCGGCGAATTCTGTTCCCACGGGTGCGTGACTCTTCCCCTTAAGCCCGCCGAAGAGCTTTTCAACCAGGCCGGCTGCGGCACCCCCGTCCTGATTGTCGATTCCTTGCAGGAACTGGAATCAGGGCCCACCACGCATGCAAAGCACGCCGGCCGATGATCGATTGCGCCATCCGGCATCGACTGCCCGGCAGGAGGAGCCTGAGATCGTGCCATCGCAAGACCCGATTCGAGCCGGAATGCTGCCGGTTCCCTTCTTCTCCGTTTTTCTGACAGGCTTTGCGGCTTCCACCGGCCAGGTGCTGATCCTACGGGAATTGCTCGTCCTTTTCTACGGAAATGAATTGTCGACCGGCCTCATATTCGCAAGCTGGCTGCTCTGGACCGCTCTGGGAACCAGTGTCGCGAAGCACATCAGCCGCGAGGCATACCCCGGCGGGATGATTCTTCCTTATTGCCTCCCGGCCCTTGCCCTGCTCCTTCCCTCCACGATGCTCCTCATCAGGGCTTCGAGGTCCATCTGGTCCATCCCGTTGGGGGAAATCCTGCAGCCGGGCACTATGTTCGCTATCGCTTTGTCAGTGACGAGCCTGTTCTGCCTTGTTTCCGGGATCGTTTTCTCGCTCGCCTGGGCCCAGGCCGCCTCGGCAGACCCTGGCCGGC
The DNA here is from genome assembly GCA_963666995.1 of uncultured Syntrophobacter sp. Classification (GTDB taxonomy): domain Bacteria; phylum Desulfobacterota; class Syntrophobacteria; order Syntrophobacterales; family Syntrophobacteraceae; genus Syntrophobacter. Next base: position 925,538 of record OY762941.1, read on the forward strand.
GGATTCAGCCGATCGGGATCTATCTGGGGGAAGCCGCAGGAGCCGCGGCTGGAGGGATCTTCTATTATTTCGTGCTCCTTCCCCACATTCCGGCCTTCGCCGCCTCTCTCGTCACCTGCGCATTCGTATCGTTATTCGCAGGGTTCGTCTTCCTGCCCCGGCTGGTTCCGGGCGGGATACGGACGATTTTCGCGAGCGCCGTTCTCGGCCTTTTCATTCTGATCTGCACGGGTTTTGCTCTTTCGAATCGTCTCGACGCCTTCACCCGCCGGCTGGAATGGGGACCCAGCTTCCTTGCCGCTCGCGACACTCCCTTTCACAATCTGGCGCTCCTCGAAAAGGCTGATCAGCTTAGCCTTTTTGCCAATGGCCTGTGGCTTTTTTCGGTCCCCGACCCTCAGACCGCCGAATACGCCGTTCACCTGGCCCTCCTTCAGCACCCCCACCCGGAGTCCGTGCTCCTGATCGGCGGAAGCGCCGGGGGGCTCGCTTCGGAAGTCTTGAAATACGAAAGCGTTCGAAAGATCGACTGTATCGAACCGGACCCTGAAATCACGAACCTTGTTCGGACGTTTTTCCCCGTCTCCGTGACCGGCGCGTTTTCCGATCCGCGCATACGCCTTTTCCACGAGGATGCCGCATCCTTCATCCGCAATACGCCGGACCGCTTCGACGCGATCCTCATGAATCTCGGCGATCCCCTGAATGCCGAAATGAACCGGTTCTACACCGTGGAGTTCATGAGCAGGATCAGCCGGCTTCTGAACCGGGGCGGGATCTTTTCCTTCGCCGTCTCCTCGGCGCCCGATGTCATCGGCCCCGCTCAGGCCAGGTTCCTCCGATCGCTTGATGCAACCGTTCGCGCGGTGTTCCCCACGGTTCTCGTCATACCCGGAGAAAACGCCCGCTTTCTCGCAACGACTCCGGGCGGCAGCCTCATCAGCTCTCCGCGTGAACTCATCGCACGCATCGCCGAAAGGCATCTCGACCTCAGGTTCGTTCGAGACTACTACCTTCTGGATTATCTGAACCCGATGCGCCTCGAATACATGGAGACAATGCTCCGTGAAGGACCGGCCGTGAAGGTGAACAGAGATTTCAATCCGACGTGCTATTTCAGCAACCTTATGGTCTGGAGCGCTCAGCAGCACCCTCTTGTCGAATCCACCCTGCTGAGACTCTCAGCCGTGGACCGTACGACCCTCTGGGGAACAACGGCCGGCATCCTCATCCTGGTCCTTCTGCTCCATAAGGCAGGCTGGTTGCGACGGCGGTCGGCGGTGGCCATGAATGTCATGATCGTCGGCGGTGTTCAGATGACCCTTGAAATGATTTTGCTGGTGGGCTTTCAAATTCTTGTGGGATTCGTTTACACTCAATTGGCCCTTATCGTGGCTTTTTTCATGGCGGGCATGGCCCTCGGGAGCGCCGCCGCAGTCCGCGGCGCACACCGGATGAAAAACAGCCTCCGGGGGCTCATTCTGGTGCAGTTTCTCGTGTCACTCCTCCCCATAGCTATTCTGGCCATCCTTCTCGGCCTGCAGCACCGGCTCGAGACCGCTCCTCAGACCTTGCCGCCCATGCCGCTCCTCTTCGCCTCGCTTGCGGCGGGGGCCGGTTTCCTGGGCGGGATCCACTTTTCGCTGGCAGTGGCCGCGGCGTCGGAACTGCAGCCTTCATCGACCGGGAACGGACCGATGCTTTATGCCGCGGACCTGATGGGAGCGGCAGGGGGAGTCGTCGTGTCCTCTCTTTTCCTCGTGCCTGTCTTCGGGCTTTCCACCACGCTTTTCACGCTCGCTTTCGTCACCCTCGGCGGATCGTTTACTCTCATCGGCAAACGGGTGTAAATCGCGGCTGCCCGCATTTTGCGGGGCGCCGCCGCAGCGCCACAGAAAGCCGCGCAGCGGCGTGGGGGTGCGGGGGGCGAGGCTCCCCACGTTCCTGACAAACACCGTTCGTTACTTTCCTGAACACAAGTTGGTATCAGGCGCCGGCCCCGGGGGACTTCCAGATGCCCGGGACGGAATGCCCGCACTGCGGGCAGTGTCCGTCCTTCAACCGGACCTCTTTCACGGTGAAGCCTATTCTTTCGATCAGCATAGTCTTACACTGCGGGCATACTGTGTTTTCGCCGGGATGCCCGGGCACGTTCCCCACGTAGACGTATTGGAGTCCTTCGTCTCGTGCGGTCTGCCACGCCTGCTCCAGGGTCGTTACCGGGGTCGGTTCGAGGCTCTTCAGTTTGTAGAGCGGATAGAAGCGTGAGAAATGAAGCGGGATGTCAGGGCCGAGTTCATTCCTGATCCATTTGCACATGGACCTTATCGAATTCATGCCGTCGTTTCTGCCGGGCACCAGCAGATTGACAATCTCCGTGTGAACGCCGGATTGCCTGAGCTGCTTCAAGGTCTTCAGAACCGGGTCGAGTGTGCCTTCGGTCATTTCCCTGTAGTATTCTTCCGTGAAGCCTTTGAGGTCGATGCATGCGGCATCGAGGCTCCCGCAGAGGTCCCGGAGGGGGCCGGCATTGACGTAGCCGTTTGAATGCATGACGTTCAGCACCCCCCGTTTCCTGGCCGGTTTCCCGATATCGATCATGTATTCGATAAAGATCGTCGGTTCGACATAGGTGGAAGCAACGGATGCACACCGGTACTCGACCGCCTTTGCGGCCACGTCTTCCGGGGAGAGGCTGTAATTGAAGGTGTCGTCCGGCCTGGCCTGGGAAATCTCCCAGTTCTGGCAAAACTTGCAGTTCAGGTTGCAGCCCGCGGTCGCAATGGAGAAGGACAGACTGGAAGGGAGAACATGGAAAAAAGGCTTCTTCTCTATGGGATCGACATGGACGGCGCACGGGTTGCCGTAAACGAGCGAGGTGTACTCCCCGTCCCGGTTTTCTCTCACCCGGCAATAGCCGCGTTCTCCATTGGCCACTTCGCACCGGCGGGGGCAGAGTTCACATCGAACCGTCTTATTCCCTAACGCGGTAAAGTAAGGGCTGGGCTTGCGACCCATGAATCCCTTTTCAGGTCCCTGGGCCCGGCTCGGGGGAGGCAGTGCAATCCATTCGGTCGCCTTCAAACCGGCGCAATACAGGGCGCACCGCCCACATTGAACCAGGAACCCCCGCCTGTCGATTGCTCTCTTCAATTGCGTGCTCTCTTTCAGAAATGAACCCGGAATCAAAAAACTTCGGCAGAAAAGATGTAGATTTCCGTCTTATCGTCTTTCCATGCATCTATGGGAAGACGGGCCTTCAAACACGTGTTTTCCAGGAACGTCTTCCGATCCCAGCCATATTCGGTCGCCACCTGCGGCAGGAGCACTCCTCCCGCTCCGCCACGTTGCATAAGAATGCCGTGGACTCCCACCTTGATTTCCTCCACGTTGCTGATTTTCTTCAGCGGGGTGAGGACGGATATTTCGATACTCAGTTCTTTGAATTCATCGGGGGTTACAGGCATGAAACGCGGGTCCTGAAAGGCCGCGGCAACCGCGACTTCGGTTATGGTCTGATACAGCAGCTGACTGGTAACCATGTGGCCGATGCAGCCCCGGAGGTCGCCGTGCTTTTGCAGGGTGACAAAAGCGCCCCGGGGTTCCTTAAGGTTCGCCGTCATCTTTGCAGGTTCGATCTTCGGAGGAGAATCACCGCGGAGTTTGGCTTCGATGGATTCCCGGGCAATCCGGTGCAGGATCTTGCGCTCATCGGGGGTGAGGCGGGACTCCGTGCCCACATCACCGGGCGGGGACGCAGCCGAAGCCGCTGCCGCATCATTTTTCCAGAGCGCTCCTGCCAGGTAGCCGACCACCCCCCGGAGATCATTTTTGTTTCCGGTTGCGTCACCCGAATTGGCGGAGTAGAGGACCTGGCCGACGTTTGCTCCCAAACGAACCGCAGTCAGCATCGCCGCGACAATGGGCCCTCCGCCGCATGCTTCACATTCCCCGCGGGCCAGGCTGTCGCTGAGACCCTGAGGATCGAGGGCATTCACCCTGTCGATAAGCACTTTGTCCAGCGCTCTGGCCTGATCGTAGGAATGGTAGTGAGAAAGGTCGGAACTTGCAACGATCAGTACGGATTTCCCCCTGACGGCATCCGCGAGCGCATCGGCAAGCCATTTGCAAGTGGAATAGTCCTGTTCTCCCATTATCAGCGGCACCAGCTTGAATCCCGGCATGACGGTCTGCAGGAAAGGCAACTGGATTTCCAGGGCATGTTCCTTCGAATGCGCTTCAGGGAGGTGGACGATGCGCGCCTCTCTCTTTTTGATCCGGGCGATCAGGTCATAATCGAGGGGGACCACCCCAAGTGGAGTCTGAAAGCCTCCCAGTTCGTAGGTGGCAACTCCCGGGAACCGCATTTGATGGCTCGGAGAGATGATGATGACACTCTGGAACTTTTGTTTCTCGAGAAGCTTGTATGAATAGGCGGCGACCTGACCCGAAAATACATAGCCGGCATGAGGAGCGATGAGAGCGAGCAATTGTCCCTTCGATTCCTGTTCGGGCACTCGCTCCAGGAACCCCTGGATCATACCGCTCAGTTCCGTTGGGGAGCCTGGGTACCACGACCCGGCAATCACCGATTGCCTGACCTGCTCGGGCGGTTTGGTTTCCGTAATGTCTTTGCTCTGGGTGCTCCCGCACTGACAAAGGAGGAAGGCCAGCGCAAAAAGGAGTGGCAAAAACGCCCTGTGTGCTTTAGGATGCGATCCAATCATGATAATCGTCCAATAAAGGTCATCAGAAAGAATTTTTCGACGCCGGGGAACATGGAACATTCAATTAGACTGGATTATAGTGAGTGAACTCGCGGAACGTCAACATAAAGGTAGAAGGCACCAGGAGCCCGCAGCGTTCAACTTTGTTCCCGAAGTTGCCGATTATAAAGATATTGTTTTGGGGAAGCACCAGCTTACGGATGCCTGGTGTTTGCGACTTGCCTTAAGGAGGTTTATCATGCGGATACCGATTGGCCTGAGGATCATTCTGGTTGGTTTTTTACTCATGTTCACATCGGCCGTCGGCTTGCTTCACGCCCAAACGTTCGGCACGCCAAGCGCGGAAGCTTTGAACAGGCTGGCGCAGGCCCGGGAGATGGTTGGGGCCGACCGTTCATTCAAAGTGGGTTACAATCCCGCCCTGGAATATTCCATCGACCAGCTCTGCGGGTTGAAGATGCCCGCCGACTGGGAACTCCGCGCCCCGTTTGTCGAGGCCGAACCGCTTGCCGTCACTCTCCCGTCGTCATACGACTGGCGCGACTATAACGGAGTGACCTCAGTGAAGGACCAGGGAGGATGCGGCGGTTGCTGGGCATTCTCCACGGTCGGAGTACTCGAGAGCCAGATCAAATTGAAATGCGGCGTGGAAACAGACCTATCCGAGCAATATCTCATTTCCTGCAACGTCGATAACTGGGATTGCGTCACGGGCGGATGGTTCGCGCATGACTACCATTTGGATAAGGTGCCCCCGAGTGAGACCCAGGCAGGCGCCGTGAAGGAGTCCAAATTCCCCTATGAGGCATCGGATGTTGCATGCGCCGGGCCCTACACTCATTCATATAAGATCTCGTCCTGGGCCTATGTCGGATCGTCCTACGGGGTGCCGAGCGTCAGCGCCATAAAGCAGGCCATCTACGAACACGGACCCGTAGCCGCTTCGATATGCACCGGGAATACATTCTCCGCGTATGTCAGCGGTATTTTTGATGATAACGAAACCTGTTCGGGCACAGTCAACCACGCCATCCTGCTGGTCGGCTGGAAGGACGATCTCGGAACGGACAACGGATACTGGATACTCAAAAACAGTTGGGGCACTTATTGGGGCGAGAGCGGTTACATGCGAATCCGGTACGGCGTATCCAACGTGGGATATGCCGCCAACTACGTGGAGTTTTCCAATTGCCCCGCGTCTTCACTTCCCACGGTCACGATCACGGCATCGGACGCGACGGCCGTGGAAGGTTCCAACTCGGGGAAATTCCTCGTCACCCGGACCGGCAGCACCAGTTCATACCTGGATGTCAAATATTCCATCACCGGAACGGCAACCAACGGCACCGATTATAAGACGCTTTCCGGAACAGTCCGAATTCCCGCCGGGGCTGCTTCAAAGAGCATCTCCGTAAGCCCGATCGACAATACCGTGGCCGAAAGCAGGAAGACGGTCAATCTCACGCTGAAGGCCAACAGCGCTTACACCGTCGGGAGCCCAAACAGGGCCACCGTTTACCTCTACGACAACGACACCGTCGTGACGGTCACGGCGACCACGGCTACGGCCACGGAAAACGGCACAAAAGGGGTATTCACTTTCAAGCGCGTGGGCGACACCAGCGGGACCCTTGCGGTGAAATATACCCTCAGCGGGACCGCGAAGAACGGCATCGATTATAAGACGCTTTCCGGCAGCATCAGCTTCGCCGTCGGTGCGGGGACCAAGACCCTCACCGTCACGGGGATCCAGGACACTTTGGCGGAAGGAACCGAAACGGTCATCCTGACGATCTCCCCAAATGCGCGTTACACTGTCGGGTCTCCCGCAACGGCCACGGTGAAGATCCGGAACAACAGTTAGAACTTACGCACGACAGGTGAAAAAATGAGCCGGGACAGGCCTCCCGGTTCTTTTTTTGTCTGTGGTTTTTCGTAGTGCCTAGTGCTGCACCATTCCCCGTTATCGCCACCGCGCTTTGGCGTGGGCCGCTTTCCCCATTTCCCCGTCCCTGCTTTTGGTGTATAAAATAATGGTGGACGGGGGTTTACCTTCTAACGTCTTCCGGCAGTTTTTCCGTGCTCAGGTGTGATCTTTCCACTTTACTTTATGTGAGGGTATCCCTTGGCTGTCAGAGCCCTGCTCAACTCCATCCGCGGCGCCACGCTGCTTCTGTTCGGCAGTATCAATACGATTCTGTGCATCATTCCACTTTACCTTGTCGCCATGTTGAAATGGCTGGTCCCCGACAAGCGGTGGGCCACGACCTGCAACAGGCTGCTCAACGGCATCGCGGGCGGTTGGATCAGCATCAACAACATTGCCCTTCTGCTTCTCAACCGAATTCGCTGGGACATCCAGGGAACGGAATATCTGGAACCCGACGGCTGGTATCTCGTCTTGTCCAACCACCAGACATGGGCCGACATTTTCGTACTCCAGAAAGCTCTGCACCGCAAAGTCCCTCTTCTTAAGTTTTTTCTCAAGAAAGAACTGATGTGGATGCCCCTTCTCGGGCCTGCATGGAAGGCACTCGATTTCCCCTTCATGAAACGCTACTCGAAGAAGTACCTTGAGAAACACCCCGAAATGGCGGGCAAGGACCTTGAAATCACCCGGAAAGCCTGTGAAAAGTTCAAGACTCTTCCCATTTCAGTGATGAACTTCGTGGAAGGGACCCGCTTCAGCGACCGGAAGCATCGTAGCCAGGATTCTCCATACGTCCACCTCCTGAGGCCGAAGGCAGGAGGCATTGCGCTCGTGCTCGCGGCTATGGGGAACCGGATGAGGCATGTCCTCAACGTGACCATCGCCTATCCCGGAGGCGCCAAGGGCTTCTGGGCTTTTCTGTGTGGAAATGTGCGTGAGATCAGTGTGAGAGTGGAATCACTTTTTATCCAGGAAGAGCTGATCGGGGACTATTTTCACGATCCCGCCTTTCGCGAACGGTTCCAGCAGTGGCTAAGCTCGGTCTGGGCCGATAAGGACAGACTGCTGGACAGCCTGGCCCGCGCCCCGCATTCGACTCAGGTTCAACGCTGAGTCACTGTTTCCAACCCATATCGACAACGTTGCCTTCCAAGAACGCAAAAAAATAACCGGGCGGAAACCGCAATCCTCCGCCCGGTTATCTGTATGGAACCGTCTTTCAGGAAGCGAACGCCCGCAGGCGGGCACTCACCCTATTTCTTGGCTTCTTCCCCCGGCAGTATCTTGTTGAAGAGATGCCTGATGGAAGCAAAGCCCATTTTGCGGCGCAGGATACCCAACTGATCCTGCAGCGGGATCTGCTTGGGGCAAACGTCTTCGCAGCCGAGCAGGCCCAGGCAGCCGAAAATTCCTTCATCGCTCGCAACGACGTCGAAATAGTCGTCCGTTTTGCGCTGATCGCGCGGATCGAGCATGAACCGCGCAATACGGTTGAAGGCCGTGGCACCCATGAAGTTGTTGTTTATGTTGGCCTTACCGCAGGCCGCCACACAACAGCCGCACTCAATGCAACGTTCGAGCTCGTAAATCTCCTCGGCAAGCTCATTGGACATCCGGTCTTCCTCGGCCGTTGGAACGAAGGTCTTGTCGGTATGGACCCAGGACTGCACCTTTTCGTTCATGGCGCGGAACCATGTTCCCGTGTCCACCGAAAGATCGCCGACCAGCTTGAACACCGGCAGGGGCATCAGCGTGACCTCGGTCGGGAGCTTTTTGGTCTTTGTATGGCAGGCCAGATCGGGCCTGCCGTTGATCATCATGGCGCAGGAACCGCAGATCCCGGCCCGGCACATGAAATCGAACTGGAGCGTCGTGTCCTGCTCTTCCCTGATGCGGTTTAAGGCAATGTAAAGCGTCATGGCGTCGGTTTCCTCAAGATGGAATGTCTCCATATGAGGAACGGACGTGGGATCTTCCGGATTGAATCTAAAGATATTAAACTTTAAAGGTCGTCCCATTTAAAACACCTCTCGTTAGTTGGTTTCCGGTTTGATGGGCCCGCAAACCTCAGGATCGTCAGTGCATATGATCTTAGCCGAACCGTAGCCTCTCTCACCAGGAGGAAGTTCCCACACCTTCGAGGGTTTCTCGTAGTTCAGAGTGGGCAGGGTATCGCCCTCTTTCCATGTGGCGAGCGTGCGTTTCAGCCAGTCACGGTCGTTACGTTCCGGGTAATCCTCGCGGGCGTGAGCGCCGCGGCTTTCAGTTCGCATCAGAGCTGCATAGGCCACGCACAGAGCAAGGCGCGTGAAGCCCTGGATACGGAGTGCAAGCGTGATTTCCGGATTGGCACCGATACCGCTGGAATGGAGGCCGACCTTTTTGGAACGTTCGTAAACCACTTGCAGGGTATCGACGGCTTTCTGCAGGTCAGCCTGATTGCGGAAGATTCCAACCCCGTCCATCAACGCATCCTGAACGGCATTGCGGACGGCATAACAGTTCTCCTTGCCATCCTTGCCCTGCAGAAGCCTGGCGATCCGCTCTTCCTGCTTCTTTACCGCGTCTCTCACCACACTCGTCTTGAAATCAGCCTCATAACCATCCAGGAATTCGCTGATTTTCTCGCCGACGATCTTTCCTGCAACGATCGTCTCCGCCAGGGAGTTGCCGCCCAGGCGGTTGAACCCGTGCATATCCCAACACGCAGCCTCGCCCGCGGCATAAAGGCCCTTCAACCCGTAGGCTGCACCGTCTTTGTCCGTTCGAACACCGCCCATGCTGTAATGCTGCGCGGGCCGAACCGGGATCATCTGGGTGATTGGATCGACATCGAGGAACTCGTTGCAGATTTCCTCAACATCGCGGAGCTTCGTCTTGATATGGGTCGCGCCCAGGTGGCGGATATCCAGCCACAGATGCGGCCCGTAGGGACTCGGCACGCCCTTGCCGAGGCGGATGTGATGTGTCATCCAGCGGGACACGACATCGCGGGATGCCAGTTCCTGCTTTTCGGGCTCGTAGATGTTCATGAACCTTTCGCCGTTCACATCCTTCAATGTTCCACCGTCTCCACGGCAACCTTCGGTCACCAGGATGTTCGTGGGAACAATACCCGTGGGGTGGAACTGCACGGCCTCCGGGTTGCCGATGGGGACAAGGCCCGTGTCCAGAGCGATAATGGCTCCACTGCCGTCGTTGATGACCGCATTGGTCGTTTCACGATAGAGGCGCCCGTAGCCGCCGGTCGCTATCATGGTCGCTTTGGCCAGATACACTCGGAGCTTGCCGTTTTTCAAGTTCCTGGCGACGACACCCAGGCAGGTATCCCCGTCGTGGATCAAAGCGATCGCTTCGACCCTGTCGTGGACCGACACGCCAAGCCTCACCACCTGGTTGTCCATCGTGAACAGAAGGGTGTGGCCCGTACCGTCCGACGTATAGCAGGTCCTCCACTTGGCGGTCCCACCGAAGTCACGGGCGGTGATCAGCCCCTCCATCTCTTTTTTCTCGGTCTTCTCATATTCCTTGCCGGCCTTAAAATAGATGCCTTTGCCGGCAACGATACGGTTCCACGGAATCCCCCAGTATGCCATCTCGCGAACGGCAATCGGAGCCGTCTCCGCGAACAGACGAGCAACTTCCTGGTCGCATCCCCAATCAGACCCCTTGACCGTATCGCCAAAGTGAACGTCGGGACAATCGCCTTCGCCCTTGCAGCAGTTGCCGAGCGAAGCCTGCATGCCGCCCTGGGCTGCTGAAGAATGGGAACGTCTTGGAGGAACGATGCTCAGGCAGATGGTTTCATAGCCCCGGGAAGCCGCTGCCACCGCCGCACGCTCGCCTGCCAAACCCGCCCCTACACACAACAGATCGGTATAGAAGGTATCCAATTTCGGCTCCTTACATAGGTTTAACTAAGACATAGAATGTAAACAGAGTAATCGCCCCAATGGTGATGAAAACCAGAGTAACCTTGTTTTCAAGGCTGTGGAAGAACGAGCGATTGGACCGCTTGATCCACCCCCATTTGACCCCGATTCGATACGCGCCGATACCGACATGAAGTTCGATCATGGGCATGAGGATAATGTAGAAAAGCAGCCACCATCCGGTCTGGATACGAGCCCCACTCCTGGCGGCGGTAATGGGCAGATTGGTCAGTACCGTCCACATGTGGATGGAACCCATGATCAGGACGATCATGGCCGTGACGGCCTGAATCATCCACAACCAGGTGTCCAGATGATTCATTCTCACGCTGTGTTGCCAGAACGCCTTCTGCTCACGGGCTTTAAACGGGATCTTGCGGGCAGCCAGCACGAAATGGATCAGCATGGTGAGGAAGATTGCTGGACCGCCAAGTTGAGCCATATAAGTGGCCTCAAAGAAATGGGCGATCAGATTCATCACACGCCCGCCCCCAAGGTCGAGGTTAACACTCGCTACCAGAATCATATGCGCCCACATGAACAAGACGAGCATGACTCCGGTCAGCATTTGGAAAAAATCCAAATAGGCCTCAGTTCGTACAGGTTCCACTCGAGCTACTAATGTTTGGTCGGACATCGTTTTCCCTCTAATCTCCTGAATAGCTGTTAAGAAAATAGGTCTGAAAGAAACGTGGGTTCGCGCGTATCCTCAGAAAAAAATAGAACGGTGAAAATGTCAAGTACTTTTTATCACAACTTTGAACCGGGGTTATGCAAGACACTGAAAAATTTTGAGGAAAAATTTCGACCAAACTCACCTCCTTTCATTTAGAAAAGCATCTATCACTTAATCCCAATTCCCATTTCAGAACTCGTCTCCTTTACTGTGTTAATTTATTGATATTACAAATAATTACACTTAACCAAGGGCACAGGTCATTCAAAGTGAACCAAATTATTGAAGTTTCAGCGATTATAGTCCGTACTCCCCGCCTTGTAAATGATTATCCGCTACGGCAAAAATTCTTTTGTGAGAATTATCATTAATGGTGGAGATCCCCTTCAAACCGCTCGCGATTTCAAGGAAATCACTGGACATTTCCAACCGCTTCGAGGATAATCGATTTCATATTGTTGCCTGCGAAGGAGTCGTTTTGAGCATCTTGCATCATCACCATGCCTGTCCTTCCTGCAAAGAGGGCGAGGTCAGCAGGATAAGGCGCGACCGGAAATGGATGTCTTTGATTCCAGAGAGCAAGCTTTACCGGTGCAATGCCTGTAAGACCGAGTTTCTCCAGGCGCGCTTTTTGCGGTTGAATTTGGGGAAGAAGGAGCAGAACCCGATTCTCGCCATGATGCAGAGACGTAAACTGTTAACGACCATTCTCATCATCATCCTGGTCATCCTCACCTGCGGATTCGTGATCGGTCAACTGGACGAACAGGACCCCGAGTGACGGACCGCTTCGCCAAAAGCGCGCGTGAAGGCGCGATCTGTTCCGGCGAAACCGAACGGTCTCTCGAGCGCGATGCCGTTTGCTTCAAGGGAGCCGGTGAGCATTCCGCCATTTCGACCGAAAGGAGAATTCCGCCTGCTACGGAAGATCCGGAAGATCCCTCGCGTTGCTCGAAACGACAACGAGAGCGGCTCCCGGCAGGCCAACCGCATCGTTCCCGATCCTCCCCCGTCAGAGTCCCGCTCCCTGAAGAATCCCCCAGGGCCGGGATGAACCGCTCATGCGTTTTGGCTGTCGGTCGATGCCAGGCTTCGACGGCGAATCAGCGCAGCCGTATTGTCATCGTACCCCTTTTTGATCTGTAACAGGATGATGGATGCGACGACCAGGGCGTACCCGAGAATCTGGAATGTTTCCAGCCTCTCGCCCAGGAAAAGAAAAGACAGGAATCCGGCGGTGATCGGTTCGAGTGTTGCCGTGACGCTTCCTCGAGTGGATGCGATCAGGCTGACGCCCGCGGCGTAAAGACCGTAGGGGATCACCATTCCAAAAAGGGCGCTGTATATAATCCATCCCCATTCGACTGCGGAATAAGGACGCAGGAAAGCTTTCAGGGGAGGAAAGAAGATGTTCCAGAACAGGGCCGCAAATAACAGAGCATAAAAGACGACCGTCCAGGGGGGATAGCGCATCATGCCCCTCTCCCCGTGGATCGTGTACCAGGCGAATGCAACGCCGGTCCCCATCCCCACCAGGACGCCCTGCCAGTTCATTGCCAACAAATCGACATTATAGGCCCCAACCGCCAGGTAACACCCGGCAAGCGACCCCACCAGGGCGGTGAAGGTGGGCCGAGTCAGCTTCCGGTGGGCAAAAAGTACTGAATGGATCGCGATAAATGCCGGCGCAAGGTATTCGAGCAGAACGGCGACTCCCACCTGGATTTTGCAGATCGAGTAGAAGTAGCAAAGCTGAATCATGGCCATTCCGGCAGTCCCCAGCACCATAAAGTAAAAGATATCGCCCCTGGAAATGCGGAGCAGCGCTCTGTCTTTGCACAGGAGCCAGAAAAAAAGGATCGCCGCGGACAGGGTCAAACGGAGTTGGATGAGCGCATACGGAGAAATGCCCTGTAGGAAGAGGTACTTCCCGGAGGCGCCGGATACCGCCCAGAACACTGCCGCAAGGATTATATAGAAATACCCCCTCCTCGGGATGATCGATGATTTGTCTTTCATGGTCTGGCTTTCCCACAAATGGTCAATCTTTCGCCGGACTGACGATCGAACGCAGTCCCGGTGTCCCGCCCGGCGCAACGTACCTGCCTGAGAGGCAATCGCCGATCAGCCGCCTCCGGAGATCAGTCGCGTTACGTTCCCCCCGGCGATCGCCTGTTTCACGCCTTCCGGCAGTTTCAGTCCGAGGATCTTCCCGAGTTCATAGCCGGGATCGCCGAAGGGAAAGTCGGACCCGAACATGATTCTGTCATGACCGTATCGATTCACATAGTCCTCGATCAACCCCCCGGGAACCAGGGAGGTGTCCGTGAATATATTCGCGCGATCCCATATCCCCTCGCGGCGGAACGACTCATAACCCCCGTTCAGCAGGCCGAAATGCGGGATGATAATCCGGACGCCGGAAGCCAGGTCATCGATGAACCTGACTGTGTGGCGCCATTCCTCCTCCAGGCACACGGGCATATTCCGGCGTCTGATTTCTTCGATCGCCGCCCTGCACCGGGGATCATCATACCGGTATCCCGGTTCATCCCCATGCCGATGCCATTTTATTCCCCTGTGAGCGGTGGTTATCTCCTCTACAGCAAAATCGTTCCAAATGAAATAGAAAGGAATGATCCGGAAACCGGGAACATCAAGCTCCAGGAGATAACGGTTCGCTTCCTTCCGCCTCTTGCGCCAGTAGTCGTCATCCTCGAAAGCAAAATCGTACCGGTCGTAGATTTCGATAACCGGGGGAAACATGACGGCGCCGACAATCCCGCTCCGACGGATAGCGCAAAGGTATGCCTCCAGTGTCTGAGGGGGATTCCGGTCCTGCCTTCCGCAGTGGGCATGGGCATCGATGATTTCAGTCCGCATTGGGACGACTCCTCGAAAAAAAAGCCGGATTGAGCAACATATCAAACCGTACCGCCATACTGTCATACTACAGATTGTTGCAGCGCACCATAACGGTTCATGGGAAACTCGGGATAGCTTCGAACGGAACGAAGTCACGAAACGCCTGCCGGGCCGGCCGCGACTTCCCCAAGGGGAATGCCCCCGCCCCTCCGACTCCCGGACGTCCGGCCGGCGCACGGCGCCGCTTGTATAAATATCTGGAAAAGAAAAGGCGGCAAAGACTATTGTTCGTATGATATTTGTTTCGATAGACTTAGGAAAATTCAGTTCTTTCAATAATCGTTTGCGAAAGACTTCTAACTCATATATAATTCTTCTTACCGAATCGATTGAGATTCGGGTAAGCATAACGGGTAGTATAAGGAAGACCAAGTGAAAGGGGGAGGATTTCATATGAAGATCATAAAGATAGGAGTCTTGTTGGCCCTTACGGTCTCATTGGCCGCCTGCGCGGGGATGACCCCCACCGAACAGCGGGTACTGAGCGGAGGCGCCATCGGCACGGCAGCCGGCGTCGGAGCAGCGGCACTCATCGGGGGACCCCTCATCGCGGGTGCTGCCGCCGGAGCCGCGGCAGGCGCAGTCGGCGGCTACATAGTGGACGAATTCGAAAGATAACCCGAAATACTGCCCGGCATCGTCTTTCTTTCAGGCTCCGATGCCGGGCAGTTTCCCCTTGTGAGTTTTCACAGATCGAGGCCGTCCGTTCGGCTGAATTCACGGGCACTCTCCCGCCTGCCCCAATTGCCCTGCCTTGACCGGAAGAACCATAAACACAAATATTCGAGCACCTGCCTCTTTTCTCCTCAAAAAAGGTATTTATAATTGTTTTACGTCGATAGCAGGAATCGACGACTCATTGACGGCCTCTGCGGCAGTCGAACCTCGTTGCGGGAATCCTGGCTTCTGCGCTGCACCTCAGGGGATTACCTGCCGCAGGCCCCCGCTCCCTAAGGGAATATCGGACTCCCGAAGGTCCGCAATCGTTAGGCTGTTTATCCGTCGAATACAAATTTGGGAAAGAACGGAGATATATTGGAGAGTTTCACCACGCACCATTCACGGAGAAATCCCCAACGAAGGTTCGCGTCGAATATTCAGGGCAGGCTCATTCTGTTGCTCCTTGCCGTGCTCATTCCCCTGTTGCTTCTCCAGACCGGAATTTACTACAGCAGGTTACAGGCCGAGCGGGAACGGGAGCTCCAGGCCAATCTCGAACTGGCACGATCGGTCGCCAAGTCATTCACCGAATTTATAAATGACATCCTCCGCCAGGAAGACGCGGTGGGGATGCTGCTCGCCGGCGCCTACTCCCCGACCTACGATCAGTTGAACGAAATCCTGAGTGCGGACAGGGCAAGGTGGCAGATCATCTCGGAACTGGGAATAGTGAGCCCTTCGGGCATTGTCGTTTCTTCGACGAGGGACGATGCCGCCGGCCAGGATGTGAGCGGGGAACCCTATTATACCGAAATCGCGGGCGGTAAGGAGTGGGCGGTATGCAGGCTGCTGTCCTTTCCCACGTTGAATCAGCCTATTTTCGCCGTCAGCCGCGGCGTTCGGGACCCGACGGGGAGCTTGAAGGCCGTTTTCGTCGCTCAAATCATGCCGGAGAGCCTGAAGGAAGTCATGGGGTTTGAACGGATTGCCGGAGGGGCAATCACCATTCTTGACACCGACGGCGTGGCCATTTATCGGAATCCCCCGGTCCAGTGGTCCTGGGAGGACCGGAACTTTTTAAGGCAGCATCCATTCATGGCCGACGTGTTTAAAGGCCGGCCGGTCGTGAAGATCTCAAGCGACACAGACGGTAGAGAACGAATATTCGCTTTTACTCCGATTCCCTCACTGGGATGGGCCGCCGGAGCGGAGAGACCGGAAGCTGAGGTCATGGAACCGGTTGTTCATGGGCTTTTGCGCGACACGGGCCTCTTTTTTCTCGTCGGCGCATTGACCTTCCTTATCGCCCTGGCGATTTCACAGACCATAGTCAATCCTCTGAGAACTCTGCGTGAACACGCGGCGGCGCTTGGGCGGGGAGACCTGGCGCGCAAGGCCGTGATCGAGAAACCGGCCGAACTCCGGGACCTCGCGGATACGTTCAACTCCATGGCGGATGAGATCGGATTTCGGGAAGAGGAATTGCGAAAAGCCCACGATGAGCTGGAAGTACGGGTTCGGGAGCGCACCGAAAAGTTGGGCAGGGCGTGCGAGGTTCTGAGAAACAAGGTTGCCGAGCGCAAACAGGCGGAGTTGCAGATCCGCAAGGCTCAGGGGATGCTCCAGGCGGTTTTCGACGGCATCTCCGAGCCCCTGATCATGCTGGACAAGGATCTTCATATCCGGATGTTGAATTTGGCCTGTTCCTCTTACCTGGAGATCGATAACCTGGAGGAAGTAGTCGGAAAGCGATGTTTCGAGGTCTCTCAGGATCGGATTCAACCCTGCGAAGGCTGCAAGATCGCATCTGCAATTGCGGTCGGTGCAAAGGACACCTTTGAACGCATGAGCCCGAACAACCCGGATCGCTATGAACTCGTGGTGATTTATCCCCTCCGCGAGCAGAGAGCCGGATTTGAAGGAGCGATCATCCGGCTGCACGATATCACGGAAAGGAAGAAGCTCGAGAAGCAACTCACCCGAGCGGACAGACTGTCTTCGTTGGGACAGCTCTCCGGCGGCATCGCCCACGAAATACGCAATCCTTTGTCGGGAATAAACCTGTTTGTTGATATTCTGTGCAGCGAGGAGAAATATCCCAGAACGAAGCAGGAACTTGACATTCTGGATGAAATCAAAAGGAACGTGCAGAAGATCGACGGGATTATAAAACGGGTCCTCGATTTTGCGAAACAGTCGGGCAACAACCATGCGAAAGTGGACGTGAATTCGCTGATTACCGAAACACTGAAATTGTGGCAATCGAAAATGAGAAACAGCGGCATTAGATTAAACCTGACACTGCCGGAAAACCTCCCGGCGATATTGGGGGATTCCATTGAAATCCAGCAGGTCGTCAACAACCTGGTTCAGAACGCCATCGAAGCCATGAAAGAAGGCGGCTTCCTCTCCATCGCCACTTCCAGGGGACCCTTTTCTTTCAGGAAAGACCGCGAGATGGTAAAGGTAACCATTGAAGATTCGGGGCACGGAATCGAAGCTGAACTGCAGAAAAGCATCTTCAATCCGTTCTTCACCACGAAGCCCACCGGGACCGGCCTCGGTTTGTCCATCTCCCACCAGATTGTCGTCCGGCACGGAGGCGTGATCTCCTTTGACAGTAAACCCGATTCCGGAACGACCTTCACCGTTGAGCTTCCCGTGGCGCGCGAGGAATGATTCAAATGGGCGAAAGCATCCTGATTGTCGATGATGACCTGAGCATTCTCACAGCAATCAAAATGACCCTCGAGGGGGATTTCCGGATGATCACGGCTGCGACCGGTTCGGAAGCTCTGAAAGCCGTGAATGAACAGCACCCGGATCTGATTCTCCTCGACATCGGACTTCCGGATATGAGCGGGATGGAAGTGCTGGAGCGGATCAAGACCGGCAGTTTCGACGGCGCGGTCATCATGATTACGGCTGTGGAGGAAACCCGGGTGGTCGTCAAGGCGTTGAAGACCGGGGCGTACGACTACCTGGTGAAGCCCATTGATGCTCAGGAACTGAGAGTCACCGTCGGCAATGCGATCGAGAACAGACGCCTGAAAGACCAGATCCGCCACATTCAGAAGCCCAGCGTTGAACGCTATCGTTCCGATTTGATCGCGTATGACGCTCAAATGAAGAATCTGCTGGGAATCGCGCAGAAGCTCGCGGGAAGTCTTGAAACCTCGGTGCTGATCATCGGTGAGAGCGGGACCGGCAAGGGCGTCCTCGCCAAAGCGATCCACTACGGCCACTCCGATTTTCCGGGGCCTTTTGTCACCGTGAATTGTACCGCCATACCTCATGACCTCTTCGAGAGCGAGCTTTTCGGGTATGACCGGGGAGCCTTCACGGGTGCAAAGAACGAGGGGAGGAAAGGACGCTTCGATGAATCGGAGGGAGGCACGATCTTCCTGGACGAAATCGGGTCCATGTCCTTTGACACCCAGGTAAAGCTGCTTGGGGTCCTTGAAGACCGGGTTTACCATCGTGTGGGAGGAAACAAGCCGTTCTTTCTTTCATCCAGAGTGATCGCCGCGACGAATTCCGATCTCGAGAAGGCTGTGGAAGAAGGTTCTTTCAGGCGGGACCTCTACTTCAGACTGAACGTCGTGAAACTCGAAATTCCTCCCCTGAGGAAAAGGCCGGACGATATAATCCCTCTCGCTCTGCATTTCATGGATTGGTACAACAAAAAGCTCGGGAAGAAATTCACCGGAATTTCCACCGAGGCAAAAAGAATGATGATGGAGTACTCATGGCCAGGGAACGTACGCGAACTTCGGAATACTCTGGAAAGGACCGTCCTGCTCGAAAGCGGCGATGTGATTGTGCCTGAACATCTTGCCACGATACGTCCCGTTCAAAAGCCGCAAGACTCTCCCGGTTTGGATTTTACAGGAGCAAGGCTGGATTACAGGGAAATGAACCGACGCCTCATCGGGGAAGCGCTCAGACGAACCCGGGGAAACACTGTCGAAGCGGCAAGCCTCTTGAATATGCCGGTTCACAAGTTGAGGTATCGCATCAGAAAGCTGGGCATCAGGAATGCGTGAACGCCCCTCTGTCCCCGCCTGCCCACATTGTCATCGGCAGAACGGCGGCGCCCTCGGATATCCGGAAATCGGCCCGAACTTAGCTCGTATAATTCTTCTTTAGAGAATTTGTCCTCCCCGATTTTGGACGGTGACAATATTCTTACCGCCCAACCCCTTTGAATTTCAACGATAAACCACCACTGCGCTTTCGTCGGCACGCCTTGGATGACAATATTGTGATGATCGGGGTCAGGTGTAATTATTCTTGATTCCAAGCTAAGGCTGCCATGATGCCTAACCACCTTTAATCATGTGGTAATTTTCAAAAACTCCACGGTCGATTCCGTTCTGGCACAACTTGTGCTCCATCAGACGGGTCAATGGCAGTTCGCTAATGGCCAATGATCCATAAGTTTCTCGCGTTGCCCAGAATGAAGAACAGGCAGTCCCATCGTTGAGTCAATGCGGTTGCTCGCGGCGGCCATTCTTCGGCTGTATGAGGGGGGTTCCAGGAGACCGGGTTCAGGCACAAATCAAATTGGAAAGCGGATTCACCGATTTTTTGAAAAGGATCCGCGAATGGCGGAACTTATCTTCACGAGGAGGCAAGTTATGAGATTCACCAGGCGAGAGTTTATGAAAGTTTCTCTTTTGGCGGGTATGGCCGGATCAGGGCTTGGATCCGGGCTGCTGTTTCCGAAAAGGGCGTACGCCTTTGCCCAGAGCCCGACAATCATCCATAAGTTCTCCATCCATCTGCCGGGCCTTACACCTGCGGGACAAAACGAGCTTGGGAACTACATCCCGGTGGCCACCCCCGTCACAAAGAATTTCATGGGTCAATTGACAGACCACTATTATCTGACCGTAAAGCAGTACACACAGTTGGTCCATCCCGACCTCCCCGGATCGACCCATTGCTGGGGATACTAAGGATGCCAAGGATGCTACAAAAGTGCAGAAATATCTCGGCCCTGCCGTCGTTGCCACGAGAGGCCGGCCGATAATTTTCCATGTGAGCAACAGACTTCCCAATAAGCATATCCTTCCTGTAGACCCCACGATGATGGTGGGTCCCAACAACATGATGGTGAAGGACCTGCCGGTAAACCGGATCGTAACACATCTCCATGGCGGCCATACCCCGTGGATCAGCGACGGGACTCCGTTTCAATGGTTTACTCCGGAGGGCCAAACCGGGGTCTCCTTCATGAATGTTCCCAACACGACTCCAGGTGCCGGAACGGCAACTTATTATTTCCCCAACGATCAGGGTGCGAGGCTGGCCTGGTACCACGACCACGCCATTGGACTCACGCGTCTCAACGCTTATGCGGGAATCGCCTCTGCTTACGTCATGACCGACGGATTCGAGAATACCCTGTACACCAGCGGCCTTCTTCCCGATCCTGTGGGAATTCCGTTGATCGTCCAGGACAAGACCTTCGTCGGCGCGGACATTTACGGTCAGGACCCGAGCTGGCAGTGGGGGAAACCCGGGAGTCTGTGGTATCCCCACGACTACGAGGTACCTCCCGTCCCGTCCTTCGGACCGCTGCCGGTCTGGAATAATACATTTGGCGACGGGAGGTGGGACTACGGCCCGGTCTCCGTTCCGCCGATGCTGAAGGCACCTCGCCCCATGCCGGTGCCGGCCTCGGTCGTGCCTGAGGGTTTTTTCGACACGACCGTCATCAACGGCGCACCCTACCCGTACGTCAACGTACCGGCCCAAAGGGTTCGTTTCCGCATTCTCAATGCAAGTCAGGCCAGGTTCTATCACCTGAATTTCTATTTTGAAAGCACGAGCACTCCCGGCGAGGCCGACCTGAGCAATCCTCTGAACGCAACGAATAACAAGACGATTCAGATTGCCACGGAGGGGGGATTCCTGACCCAGCCGGTCGTGCTTCCGAACGGCACTCCACTGCCCATTATCGACCCTTATCCGGTTTCAAGCGCCAATTCCGTCGGCCCGTTCAACCTCTTGCTGGCCCCGGCGGAGCGCGCCGACATCATCGTTGACTTCCGCAACCTGTCCGGATCGAATATCATCATGTACAATGATGCCGTGGCGCCGTTCCCGATGGGTGACGCCAGGAACGAGTATTTCCTTGGCGACCTGGATATGACCCCCTTTGGCGGCGCACCTCCGACTGTCGCCGGATTTGGCCCCGACACCAGAAATCTTATGAAAATCGTCGTGGGACCCGGCGGAGACGTCATCCCCACCGAAAGCGTCCTGACCCAGTTGCAGACGGCTCTCAGCAATGCCTACAACAGCGGGGAACAGCCTCCCCTGCTCTACCACGGCGCAGATGGCGCCACGCCGGGCCCAATTCCCTACACCGGGAAGGTGAACAGGCGGCTCACCCTGAATGAAGACTTCGATGAGTGGGGCCGTCTGATCCAACGGATCGGCAGAACAAAAACCCAACGCACGAACAATCAAGGTCTGCCCACATTCGCTCTGCCTTACCTCGCTGCGACCACGGAAACTCCAAAGGCGGGCGCAACCGAGGTGTGGGAGATCTACAACCTTACCGGAGACACCCATCCGATCCACTTCCACCTGGTCAACGTCCAGGTCATTCAGCGGGCACCTTTCGTGCTCACTCCGCCCGCCACCTTCACTCCGGATCTGCTCAATGCCCGCGGGCCCGATCCGAACGAGACCGGCTGGAAGGAAACCGTTCGGATGAATCCGGGCGAAGTGACGACGGTCATCGCACAGTTCAACCTGCCGTCCACTCCCTTCGTGGTGCCGACCAGCCCCAGGACCGGCGGGTACGAATACGTGTGGCACTGCCATATCCTGGAACACGAAGAACACGATATGATGCGCCCGCTGGTTGTCTTCTAGGGACTCGCGAAGCGCGTGCGGTTCAACCTCAACACTGACCACGGTCGGTCCGGCGCTCCCGCGCCGGGCAATTTCACAACCGGGCCCCTCCCATGGGGCGGGGCCCGGTCCAAGGCTGTTGCCCACACTCTTGAGACACATCATTTGTTATTCCTTGAACGCAGATTGGTATCACTCCATCTCCGGGCAGCACCGGAAGAGGAAGGGGGTCCGGAATAGAAGACCGCCTGACCTTCGGCTCCAGTCTGACTTCACTCATCTCGGGCAAAGGAGTCGGCGGGGGTCTTCGGAAGTACTCCAATCGTCCTTACCATCAGCATTTGAAATGAAATTTGTTACGAGCCGATGGCAATATTCTCAACCGGCGCCGGTCTCGAGCTTCTCCATTGACGAGGAGCTATTCTCAAATAGATTGTAACTGCTCCCGCAGAAATATAATTATTTAAATCTCCCCGGGGATGCGTCCCTGGCACAACTTATGCTGAAAGTAAAAAGAAAGATGTTGAAAGCTTAACTTCAACGCCCACTGATTTCGTGCAACCCGGAAGCAGATGAAGAGATGTGGTACTTTCTCGTTGTAGATGATGAAAGATCCATCTGCGAGGCCCTCGCCTTCGGACTCGCCTCCGATGACGTGCGGGTGGACACGGCCCCGGACGGCCGCGCAGCCCTCAGGCTGGGGGGTGAGAGGAATTACGATGTCCTCATCATCGATCTCTGCCTTCCCGATATGGACGGGTTTCAAGTCGTGCAGGGCATGAGAACGTATAACCCCGAGATCAAATGCATCATCACCACGGCATATTGCACTTCGGAAAATTTCCGGGAAGCCACACGCCGCGGCATTTCCTGCTTCATTGAAAAGCCTTTCGATTTGGGTTCGATGAAGCGTGCGATCAGGCATTGCCTGGAACCCGGACACCAGGGCACTGAGACCATCCGCCTTTATCCGGAAAACCGAGGAAACGGATCGACGCTGCCCGGATAACCGGTCTCTCCCCATTCTCCGACTCACCCCTTATTTTTTCCAAAGATCACATTCTCTCCCCGAAAAAAGAATCTTTCAGGGATTCCGAGCTGCGGGAAGGTCTCGTGAAGGGACTGTGCGAAAAAGATCCACCGGGAAGAATTTTACCGCACGACTTCCGCGAGGCTCACCCCGGCCTGCTTCTTCCTTTTTGACAGCTCGTCATTTTCTTGGGAATTTTTGTGCGTCCGTACCCCGGATTCATTTCCCCCTCGGAGCCGGATCGCAAAAAATTACGAAAAAATTATTGACAAACCCGTTTTTATAGTGCCTAATTTCTACCAATTTAGTGGAAATAGTAGATAATCAGCAGCAGCAGGGAGCGGAGTTTGATGAAACTTTCTACCAAAGGTCGCTACGGCGTTCGCCTCATGTTCGATCTGGCTCAGCACTATGGTGAGGGGGCGGTCGCGCTGAAAGAGGTGGCAAGAAGGCAGGATATATCCGAGAAATATCTCTGGCACCTTATCCCGCCGCTCAAGAACGCCGGCCTGATCACCGCCACCCGAGGATCGCATGGAGGTTACGTCCTTGCGAAGCCCCCTGAGGACATTAATTTGAAGGATATCCTTTCCGTTCTCGAAGGACCGATGTGTCTGGTCGAATGTACGAAGAACTCTTCCATCTGTGAACGGTCGGACACCTGCATCACCAGGGACATCTGGACTGAAGTGACCGACACGATGATGGAAGCCTTCGAATCCTTTACTCTCGAACGAATGATCGAGCAGCAAAGGAAGAAGCAGGAGATCATCACATACAGCATTTAGATTTGGTCCTTGAAAGCCCCTCCGGGCAGCGGGAGGATTCAACATGGGAAGCAGGAGCATCGTCAATGACGCGATTCTCAAGGACGTCAGTGACAAGATACACGGTATCTCCTTCGGTACGGTCATCATCACCGTATACGACTCGAGGATAGTCCAGGTGGAGATCACATCTTCTGAAAAGAAGCGCTTCGACGATGTGTGGATCGTCGAGGACGGTGCCGGGATATGAGGCATCGGCGCTTGTTTGCCCAGCTGAAACGCCTTTCCCGGTCAATGGCTGAGTCAGGTTGATGAGGGGGGCACGGTCTCGTCATATTCGATTGAAAATTGAAAAGGAGTCATGATGTCTACTGGAAAGAGCAATGGAGTCAAACTGGAAACATTGGAGGTACATGGCGGCCAGGTTGTCGATCCCGCTACCCAGGCGCGTGCGGTCCCGCTCTATCAAACCACTTCGTACGTTTTCAAGGATACGGATCAGGCCGCGAATCTTTTTGCCCTGAAGGAATTCGGCAATATTTATTCGAGGATTATGAATCCCACGACGGATGTGTTCGAAAAAAGGATAGCTTTGATAGAGGGGGGAACGGGGGCTTTGGCCGTTGCGAGCGGCCAGGCCGCGGAGACTCTCGCTCTTCTGTCCATCACCCGGGTCGGAGACGAGATCGTCGCGGGCAATAACCTCTATGGGGGAACGTATGAATTGCTCCACTATACGTTTCCCAAGTTGGGAAGGACGGCGAAGTTCGTCGATTCGACCAGTCCCGAGGCGTTCAGGAAAGCGATAACCGGAAAGACAAGGGCCGTTTATGCGGAGACGATCGGCAATCCGAAACTCGACATCCCCGATTTTGAAGCCCTTGCCCGCATCAGCCATGAGGCCGGTGTCCCCCTGGTGGTCGATAATACGGTGGGGGTCGGTCTGGTGCGGCCCATCGATTACGGGGCCGACATCGTCGTGGCTTCGGCGACGAAGTTCATCGGGGGGCACGGCACTTCCATAGGAGGTGTGATCGTGGATTCGGGCAACTTCAAATGGAACAACGGCAAATTCCCCGAATTCACGGAACCCGATCCCAGCTACCACGGCCTGAAGTTCTGGGAGACCTTCGGCGACTTGCCGGGTTTGGGGAATGTGGCTTTCATCCTCAAAACGCGGGTCCAGTTGCTGCGCGACCTCGGACCCGCGCTTAGCCCGTTCAATGCATGGCTCTTCATACAGGGGCTCGAAACACTCACTCTGAGGCAGGAAAAGCATTCTGATAACGCTCTCAAGGTGGCCCAACACTTGAAAAAACATCCTCTAGTGAGCTGGGTCAATTACCCCGGGCTGGAAGACAGCCCCAATCATGCCGTTGCAAAGAAGTACCTCAAGAACTATTTTGGAGCGCTGGTTGGATTCGGCATCAAGGGAGGCCTGGAAGCCGGGAAGAAATTCATCAATTCCGTGAAGCTGCTTTCGCACCTCGCAAACATCGGCGACGCCAAGACGCTCGTCATCCATCCTGCATCGACGACTCATCAGCAACTCACCGGCGAGGAACAGGAAGCAACCGGCGTCACTCAGGATTTTATCCGTCTCTCCATCGGTCTGGAACACATCGACGACATCCTGGAAGACATCGATCAGGCACTGAAGAATTCGGCCAGGTAAGGAGAATCCCTTGAGCAGAATATTCGACGACATCACGAAGACTGTTGGGAATACGCCCCTGGTGAGGTTGCACCGGTTGACGGAGGGGTTGGATGCGGTAGTCCTGGCGAAGCTGGAATCGTTTAATCCGCTTTCCAGCGTGAAGGATCGGATAGGCGTATCGATGATTGAGGACGCCGAGAAACGGGGCGTCCTTAAACCGGATTCCGTTATCATCGAGCCGACCAGTGGAAACACCGGGATAGCCTTGGCGTTTGTGGCCGCTGCAAAAGGGTACGAACTGATCCTCACCATGCCCGAAACCATGAGCATCGAGCGCAGGCAGCTTCTTTCCATTTTCGGTGCGACGGTTGTTCTGACGCCGGGGGCCGAAGGAATGAACGGCGCGGTCAAGAAGGCTGAGGAACTGGCGGGCCGGATGCCCAATGCCGTCATTTTGCAGCAGTTCAGCAATCCTTCAAACCCCGAAATCCATCGCCGTACCACCGCCGAAGAGATCTGGGCGGATACGGACGGCAAAGTGGACATCGTGGTATCGGGGGTCGGCACGGGCGGAACGGTTACGGGGATTGCGGAAATATTGAAGCAGAGGAACAGGGACCTCCTTGCGATTGCCGTCGAACCGGAAACGTCTCCGGTGTTGTCCGGCGGCAAGGCGGGACCTCACAAAATCCAGGGAATCGGCGCCGGTTTTATCCCCCAGGTCCTGAACAGGGAAATCCTGGACGAGATCATCCGGGTCAGAGATGAAGACGCCGGGGCGACCAGCCGGCGCCTGGCAAAGCTTGAGGGAATTCTCGTCGGCATATCCTCCGGGGCCGCCGTGTGGGCGGCAATCGAGGTCGCCAAACGAAAAGAAAACCGAGGCAAAACGATCGTGGTCGTTCTCCCCGACTCGGGAGAGCGATATCTTTCCACGTGGCTTTTTAAGGAACCATGACTTCAATGGAGAACACGGTGGCTGAGAAAGGAAGCGTCGGCATCGTCGAAGCGGAGTATTTCACCTTCTCCCCCCCTGGCGGGGTGGTCCTCGAGAACGGTGAAAAACTCCGTGAAGTGACCCTGGCGTATGAAACCTATGGCACGCTGAACCGGGACAAATCAAATGCGATCCTGATTCTCCACGCACTGTCGGGAGATGCTCACGCCGCCGGGTTCCACCGAAACGAGAGGAAACCCGGCTGGTGGGACGCGATGATCGGTCCGGGAAGGGCTTTTGACACCGGGAAGTATTTCGTCATTTGCTCTAATGTTCTTGGCGGCTGCAAGGGATCAACCGGTCCGTCCAGCATCAACCCGGAAACGGGGAAACCTTATGGACTGGATTTCCCCGTGATCACGATCAACGATATCGTCGACTGTCAGAAGGTCCTCATCGACCACTTCGGCATCGAGAAGCTTCTCACGGTCGCCGGCGGCTCGATGGGCGGGATGCAGGTGTTGAGCTGGCTGACCCGATACCCGTACCGATTGAAGAGCGCCATTCCCATTTCAACGGCCCTGAAGCATTCCCCGCAGCAGATTGCTTTCAATGAGGTGGGGCGACAGGCGATCATGGCCGATCCTCACTGGAAATCCGGGAATTATTACTCGGGCCCAAAACCCGCCAAGGGGCTTGCGGTTGCGAGAATGGTCGGGCATATCACCTATATGAGCGATCTTTCGATGACGGAGAAATTCGGCAGGGACCGCAAGGATGCGATCCAGCCCTTCAAGTTCACGGCAGATTTCGAAGTGGAAGGGTACCTGCAGTATCATGGAGACAATTTCGTAAAGAGATTCGATGCCAACTCCTACCTTTACATCAGCAAGGCCATGGACAATTTCGATGCGTCCGGAGGCAAGTCGCTCCAGAAGGTATTCCACGGCGTTGACTGCAAGGTTATGGTTATCGCATTCAAATCGGACTGGCTCTACCCCGCCTACCAGACCAAAGACATCGTGAAGGCGTGTAAACTCTCGGGGGTTGAGACGACCTATTGCGAAGTGCACTCGACTTACGGGCACGACGCCTTTCTCCTGGAAGTGGAGGAAGAGACGTATTTGATCAGCCATTTTCTTAGAAAAGTGTTCAACGGATACGAGGTGATGGGCGAGTATGCAATCTGATTCCGTGCGCCTCGATCACAGGATCATATCGGACCTCATTGCGCCCGGGTCTTCCGTACTGGACCTCGGGTGCGGTTACGGAGACCTGCTCTACCTGTTGATCGTAGAAAAAAACGTTCACGCCCAGGGGATCGAAATCGACGAACAGGCGATTTACAGTTGCGTGGCGAAAGGGTTGAACGTTTTTCACGGCGACATCGATACGGGGTTGTCGGAATACCCGGATGATTCGTTCGATTACGTGATCCTGAACCAGACTCTCCAGCAGGTGGAACACCTTCAGGTTGTGCTCTGGAACGCGATGAGAGTGGGGAAAAGGGTCGTCGTGGGAATTCCGAATTTCGCCCACTACAAGGCGAGGCTCCAGGTTTTTTTCAGGGGAAAGACTCCCGTCACCTCATCGCTTCCATACCGCTGGTACGATACCCCGAACCTTCATTTCCTGAGTGTTCTGGATTTCTTCGACTACTGCCGCGAGAAGAAAATAACCATCGAAAAGACCTGCTTCATCGGTGAAACCAAACGCATCCGCTTTCTTCCGAACCTCTTTGCCGATGCGGGGATATTCGTCATTTCAAACAAGAAGCCCGATGACGGATCTTTCCCCGGGATTCGGGAGGCCGACCCCGGCGATTGAAATCCGCCACCCGCAGCAGGACCGTTCATGCGGACCCGCTTTGAGCAGCCCCGCCCCTTCCGATCCCTCGTATCGAATGGCACGCCTCCGCCCCTTTCCCCAGAGACGGAATATCTCTCCCAAGGCCATGAATAAGCAGGGTAGCTAAAAAGTATTGAATTTTGGCGCACGCTGGTATACCGAACTCCATTGACCGGTCGTTTTGCAGGTCCGGGGAAATATCCAGCATATTGAACGATTGACGGATCCTGAAAAGGAGGGGAATCGACAATGAGGACGCCAAAGTCAGGGTTTGGATTCTTTCGAATGACCATGCTCGGCCGCATCCTGCTCATCCTGCTCATCGCCGGGGTTTTCCCGGCCGGCTGCCAGGGAGGGGCATCGCTGTCGACATCTCAGGGCCGGAAGCTCGGCAGCGGTAATCAGATCGCACTCGGCCACGATGTCGAGAAGGCCGGCCGGTATCAGTCCAATGATGTGGTCATTGATTACAAATACGTCCGGAGCGGGGACAACATGCAATTGTCCGGAGTCCTTCAGTTCGCCACTGCCATACAGGCAAACTTTGTGATCGTGAGGACTTTTCAACTGGGCCTGGTCCTGGCCGATGCCCAGGGGAATATCCTCGGGCGGCAGGGATTGGCCACATCGTACAACGACAATGTCGGCGACTCAATCAGTTTCAGCTCCTCCATACTCGTTCCACCCCAGGCGACGGCGATGGCGTTCTCTTACACCGGGCAGGCATATAATTCGGGCCGGGACAGCAACCCGACCAATTTCTGGCTCGATCCCGTGATCAAATAACGCCGGATGATGTTCCGCGCAGGGGCTCGTGACTCCTGCCGGAACTCCAGGCAGAGCGGGACCCCGGCGATCTCCACATCGGTGCGCCGCGGACGGCACGACATCCCACATATTCGAAGACCGGGTGCTTTCTTCCTTTGCAACCGGGAATTATCGTTAATCCGTAGGGGTTCGTTTCACTACTGAAATGCAGGGATTCAATCGCATCAGAGACGGAGAAAGGCAATCATGAGAGTATCGGATGTGTGGCGATGGTCGGGACTTCTTGTGCTTCTGGTTCTTCTGGCAGGTTGCGGAACCGGCAAGACCTATGTTCAATATTACGATTATCCACCTCATGGGGACCCCAATGAGGTGATATCCTCCGCTCCGGTAGCGCAGTCCCCGCCGCCCAAGGCGTCGGTGTCGGACAGGGGCTGGAAAGAGCGGGTACTTACGGAGCAGGAATTATCGCGAATCAGCGCGAGCGATCCCGATTTGAGCCCGAGCGTCGTCAGGCAGATTCTTTCCAAGCTCAACGCGCGGGCACCGTACTACCTCGATGAAGACATAAAAGCCGGCAGGCCCATCAAGGTTCCCAACAATATCCAGGCATACAGGAACTGGTCGCCTCTACCCTCCTATATCCCTGAAGTAAAGGATGCTCCGCAGTTTATCCTGATCGCAAAGGACGTTTACTACCTGGGGTGGTACAAGAACGGGAAAATGATCGGCGACACATACATCTGCGTGGGAAGAGAAGACGACTGGACGAGGGCGGGCCTCTACGCCGTGAGGGAAAAGGACGAGAATCACGTCTCTCGAAGCTATAAGAACGCGTTTGGAGTTCAGGCGCCGATGCCCAATGCGCTAAGGGTCTACGAGCACGTATGGGTCCATACCGGAGACATCGAGCACGGCAACTGTTCCCATGGATGCATCAATCTGCCCCTCATGCCTTCACAGGAACTTTTCAAATGGGCAAAGATCGGCACTCCGGTTCTGATTGTCGAATCCACAAAAGAGGTCAGGCCGATTCTTGCGCAGGAGAGTTCCAGGAGGCTGCTTTTTGCAGAGGAATCAGACCCGCACCGGAATAACGAACGGTGATGCACCCCGGGCCGGTCTCCTCCTCTCTCTGCCCGGAAAGGACGGAACCGGCCCGGATCGCACGGCATAATCAACCCACAAAGACACCCCTCCGGCCTTGATATTTCAGTTCACAATAATTAGGAAACAAAAGCATCAGGCGGTACCCTCGAATTCCATCTTTCAGCATCCCGTGCCGCTGTGAGCGGGAATAGATATTCGCACAAGTCAGAAACAAAGCATACACAGGAGGGATTTATGCACGATCAGGCGATTGCCCGGGGAATGGACCGTAGAGATTTCGTTTTTGCGCTGTTGGCCGGCTGTGCGGCCGTTGGGACGGGGCTTGGATTGTCCGGCTGTGCAAAACCCTCTTCAGCCGAGTCGATAACCTTGCCCCCTCTTCCCTACAAGGAAGATGCCCTGGAACCCTACATTTCCAAGACCACTGTCGAGTTCCACTACGGCAAGCATCACAGGGGCTACGTTGACAATACCAATGGATTGATCAAGGGGACGAAATTCGCCAACCTCCCGCTCCAGGGAATTGTGAAACAGACTGCCGGCTTGCCGGAGGACACCGCCATCTTCAACAACGCCGCTCAAGCCTGGAATCATGATTTTTACTGGAAGAGTCTCCGTCCGGGCGCGAGTCCGCCCGAAGGGCAGCTTAAGCAAATGATTGAGGCTTCGTTCGGAGACTATGAAAACTTCAAAAAAGAGTTCCTGGCGGCTGCGGTAGGCCAGTTTGGAAGCGGATGGGCGTGGCTTGTCCTGGAGGGAGGAAAGCTTGCAGTGACCAAAACCGGCAACGCCGAGGATCCGCTGATTCACAACCAGACGCCTCTCCTCACCGTCGATGTCTGGGAACACGCCTATTACCTCGATTATCAGAACCGCCGCGCAGATTATGTGAATGCCGTTCTGGACCACCTTCTCAACTGGGAATTCGCAGCATCGAACCTGCCCAAAGCGTGAGGAGGCTCGACCCATACCGGTAACCCGGGGGAAGACGGATCCTATCGGGACCGGCCGGGGGAATCTCGTCTTCCTCCTTGAACCCGCCCCATAGCGCCGCGCTCCGCCGCATCTGCAACCCTCCGGACACCGCCCCTTTCAGGTTGGCCGGAAAATCATTCAGAAGCCGGCCCGCAATAAGCAGTCGTACCAAAAGTGATTATCTTCCGTGTAATTACTCCAGTCGCGGGGAGCTAGCCGGAGGTGAAGGTTACGGAGCCTCTTTTGCGTAAATCCCCATCTAGAACAAATCATAAAGACACAGGAGGAAACCATCATGCGATACAAGACCATTGCCGGCCTTTTGATATTGGCTGTGATACTGGCCTGGCATCCGGCATTTGCCCAGAAGGCTAAAACCGCAAAAGCACCGGTGCCGCAGGCCGCGCAGGAGAAACAACCCGCTTTTGACCCCCAGGCCAGGGAGATTCTGCTGAAGATGTGCGAATTCATGAAGGCCCAGCAACAGTTCACTTTTAAAGCCGAGGTTACCGACGACCATTTAACCGAGAATGGAGAGGTAGTTCAGGTTTCCTTTGACCTGGAAGCATACATGCGGCGCCCCGACAGGCTGAGGATCGACGGCGTGGGCGACCTGATGGGCAAGCAATTCTACTACGACGGCAAGACCATCACCCTCTACGATAAGACTCACAACGTATATGCCACGGAGGAAGCTCCACCCGAGATCGAAGCTGCGCTGGACAAGGCCCATCGGGAGTACAACCTGAGGATAGCCCTGGCCGACCTGGCCGGCGCCAGCCTCTGCGACCACATGTCCAAAGGCATCACGCATGGGATTTATGCCGGGATGCATAAGGTCCGGGGGGTCCTTTGCCATCACTTTACCTTTGACCGAAAGGACGCCCACGTCCAGGTCTGGGTCCAGGACGGCGATCAACCGCTTATCCGGAAGGTTGTGATCACTCGGGAGGGGTTGCCTCATTCCCCGCAGTGGAGCGCCGTTCTCACCGATTGGAACCTCGACCCGCGGCTGGATGACAACGTATTCGTCTATGTACCGCCAGAGGGAGCGGAAAAGATCGAATTCGTTCGGCCACAGACGGCCCAGGCCTCAAAGCCGACCCCGCAGAGGCCGAAGAATAAGGGAGGCAAGCAATGAAAAGGATAAAGCCAATATTTGTGGCAGGGATCATTTTAGCGGCAGCGCTCATGGTTGGATTCCCGCTGCTTTCACAGGACGCTCAAGCCCGAGGCGGAGGCGGAGGCGGAGGCGGAGGCGGAGGCGGTAGAGGGGGCGGGGGCGGCGGCTTCGGCGGCGGTGGTTCTCGCGGAGGAGGCAGCTTTCATGGCGACAGCAGCTTTGGCGGGGGCTTCAGCGGAGGCAGTTTTCGCACCGGTGGCGAACATGGAGGCAGTACCGGCCAGGGACCCAGGGGAGGCGAGTGGGCTCAGGGGCCCAAGGGGGGTACCGTTGCCGAAGGTCCCAGAGGCGGGACGTACGCTCAAGGCCCCAGGGGAAACACCGCTGCCGAAGGTCCCCACGGGAACACCTATGCGAACGGTCCTCATGGAAATGACTATAATTCCAGGGACATCAACGTCAACCGGAACGTAAACGTGTCGGGCTACGGGGGCTATTACGGCCCCGGCTGGGGCGCGGTTGCCGCCGGAACCGCTGCCGGAGTGGCGATGGGCGCAGCGATCGCTTCTCTGCCGGCTTATGCCGAGCCCAGGGTGATAAACAACCAGACCTATTATTATTCCGACGGGACGTATTATCGGAGTTGCTACCAGGGGGCCGACGTAGCCTACTGCTCGGTTCCGGCTCCCGGTCCTTAAGCGATAGGGGCCGTTGCCCAAAGGAAAAGTGTCTGCATTCCCACGCAGGACGGCCTGTTGCCCAAACAGAACTCAGGTGACAAATGAGCCGTTTGTCTGGAAACATCATCGCAGAGGAACCCGGAGTCCAGTGTCGTCAATTGGAATTATCCAATAATTTCAAAGAAGCTGGATTCCGGCCTTCGCCGGAATGACGAATCCTGATTTTATCTGGCCTCGGCTTTTCCTTTGGGCAACAGGCCGGAAAGGGATCCCCCTTCTTCCGGACATTACCGACACAGGCGAACATGTTCGCCATGACGATGGCGCCAAACACAATCACTTCTCACCGCAGGCAAGAAAGATGCTGACGGCCGCCTTTTCGTTCCCGCATTTTGACTGAGCGCAACAGCTTTCCCCGGCACACCCGACGATCGCGTTCTTAAGTCCCGCGGATGCCATCAACCGCTTGATCTCCTCCCTCTTGAACCCCATCCAGCGGTCTTGATGTTCCGCTCTCAGAAACTCGAAGGTGTGTTCATCCAGGTCCGTGATGACCAGTCTTCCTCCCGCCTTCAGAATTCGCGTCATCTCCATTATCGCGTGCCGAGGGGACTCGACATGATGCAGGGTCATGTTGGCGAGGACATAGTCAACGGATGTATCAGCAATCGGGAGCTGTTCCGCGTTCCCCACTCTGAAATCCATACCCTGAATCCCGCTGAACTTCCGTCGCATCACATCGAGCATCATTTCGGACTGGTCAACGGCGATCACATGAAGGCCCGCCCGGATGAGTCCCGCCGTAATGAAGCCGCTTCCGGCCCCGATGTCCGCGGCGATCTTTCCCGGCTGCGCGCCTATTGCCGCCAGAGCTTTGTTTCTGACCGCCTCTGAGAAGAAACTCTTCCGCATTTCATCCCATTGACCGGCCACATGATCGAAGTAATCCTTGCTTCCCATTGACTTTCACTCCATGAACAGCGGTAAGTCTTCGATTGACTCGCCCTGTCTGCAAGGCGGCCGCAGGACTGAAGACCACACGGCGGATCTGCGCGCAGGCGACGGATGCCTCCTTACAAGCAAATACCGGCGGGCGCCCCGGATCGCGTGAGGCCCCGTCCTTTCGGGCATGATTCTCACCTGAAACGGCATTTCAGGCCCTCAGTCCGCGCTCAACCCCCTCAGGACGGGACCCAGGAAGTCTTTAACGCGCTCTGCCAGACAATCTGCCTTGATCAAGGTGAGGCAACATATTTCCCCGTCCTTTTCCCAGGTGACCACAGCGAGTTTATCCCCGGTACGGATATCCGCCTTCTCGCGCAGTTCCTTGGGAAGTACCATCTGCCCCCGCTCATCGACACTGATCAACGATTCGATTTTGCAGCACGCCCTTTCCTTGTTGCCGGGAGAACCACACGACCGCCTGTCTTCTTTCATCTTGACCCTCACATGAGACTCGTTTCAATATATTCTGATTTGTCAGCTTACACTGATAAATATTCCAATCCCAACGATCAGTCAAGTTGGTTATTGCCTCATTATACCTGTTTTATTGCAGTATCTCGATTTTTTCCACTTGACTTGTTCGAGCTGTTTGTTTATTTATCAGCTAATGCTGAATATTAAGAATACTCTGATTTATTACTCAAATCGGAAAGCACACGATGCCACGGGAACTCACAAAAGAACCCCGCCGCGGGTTCGTGAGCGGAAAGGGGCGGCTCCCGGAAAAAGGCTGGAAAGTTCCCTTTAGCCAAATGATTCAGGGGACACCGGCAGTTTTAAACACTTTTTGCTTTCGGAGGTAGTGGAGATGAGAGAAGAAGAGATCAAAAGGGTTGTCCGGTCCAGATACGCCAAGGTTGCACAGTTTGCCGGATCCTGTTGTTCCAGGGTCGCCGGGTGCTGCGGAAATGTTAAGTCGTCGGAGGAAACCAGCAAAAAGATCGGATACAGTGAAGAGGATCTGAAGCTGGCGCCGGAAGGCGCCAATCTCGGCCTTGGCTGTGGAAATCCCACCGCCTTTGCTTCGCTTCGGGAGGGTGAGACCGTTCTTGACCTTGGATCTGGGGCGGGCCTCGATTGCTTTATCGCCGCCGAAAAAGTCGGAAAGCCGGGGCGGGTCATCGGTGTCGATATGACTCCCGAGATGATTGACAAGGCAAGGGAAAACGCGCGAAACGGCAATTATGGGAACACTGAATTTCGCTTGGGAGAAATTGAAAACCTGCCCGTTGGGGACGGTCAGGTCGACGTGATCATTTCAAACTGTGTAATCAACCTTTCGCCTGACAAAAGGAAGGTTTTCAGGGAGTCTTTCCGGGTGCTTAAAGCCGGCGGGAGGCTGATGGTCTCGGACATCGTTTTGCTAAGAGAGCTTCCCGATTCGATAAAGAACTCCATCGACGCTCTCACCGGCTGCATATCCGGGGCCATCTTGAAGGACGAATACATAGAGGCGATGCGCGTCGCGGGCTTCCGGGAAATCAGGGTCATCAGCGAAACCGCTTTCCCCACGGACTGGATAACCTCAGACCCCATCGTGGCGAAGATTTCGACGAATCTGAAATTATCTCCCGCGAAGGCAAAAGACCTTGCGGCTTCAGTCGTCAGTATCAAGATCGCCGCCACAAAGCCGGTCGGCGGACCTGTTGCGTGAAACCCAATCTGACCGGTTCCACAGGAGATGTCGCCGGGGTTTGAATGTCTTCAGTGAACCCCTCCCGCCTTCCCCGCCAATGCTGTTGAATTAAGGATTTGTCCTTTCCCTCTTCGGGGAAGGAAGGACGGGAGAAATCATGGGTGGCCCGGATACTTGTATCCGGGTCCGCAGGACAAGAGGCAAAAACCGTTGAGTCGGCCGGAAAAGCTCATGCCGGTCGGTACAGTGAATATCGTTGCCTCCTGCGCTTCGCGCCCGGATAACAAGTATCCGGGCTACCCAAAGACCTTGATTCAACAGTATTGGCCTCCCCCGCCAAGGGGGAGGAGCTAAACGTCAAATCCCCTCCCCTGGCGGGAGGGGCCAATTCGGATTCCCCTCCCCTGGAGGGAGTGTTTGGGCCGGGGGGAGGGGGAGAAAATCGCTCAGATTGGGTTATATCCAACGCATTGAATTGAGTAGAGGCCTCATACAGATTGACGTATGGCGGGGATTTCATTCGCCCGCAGACCGGTCACAGGGGGGTTCGAACCTTGCCGACTCCGGCCTTAACCGGTTCGCAGGTCAGCACGCTCCTCTCATCCACTTCAAAAGTGCACTTCTCTTCAAGGAGCGCCTTCAACTTCTTCCGTGCCCGGTGGAGCCTCACTTTCACATTCTGAACGCTTATGCCCAGGGTATCCGCAATTTCCTGATGGCTGAATTCCATTGCATCGAAAAGAACGATCACGCTCCGCAACGATTCCGGGAGAAGGTTCACGACGTCCTTTACGCATTTCCCCATCTCATCCTGTTCGAGCACCTTCTGGATGAAGGATTCTTTGAAGCCGTCGGTCTCTTCATTGAGTTCCCGTTCATTCGATGATTTCTTCCGGTCCCGAAAGTAGTCCAGGCAAAGATTGTGTGCGATGCGCATGACCCAAGAGGATATTTTGGATGAGTCCTTCAGGCTGCCGAGATTCTGCCGGATTCGAATGAAGGTCTCCTGCGCAAGATCATCCGCAACCCATTCATCCCTGACCAGGGAGAGAATGAACCTTCTGACCTGAAGGTAATATTGATCGTAGATCGCGAAGAAATCCATCGGCCTGCCCTCTCGGATCATCCACAGCAAGGATGCTTCGCTGCCCCGCATCCCGGGTCACCGGCCCCGCTGTCTGCTCCCATAATCTTCCCGATACCGTTTTTAGTCATCAGGTGAGAACCGCCCTTGACCTTGTTTGCAAGCTCCACTGCCTTCAGGATCTCGTCCATGGCCAATCCCAGAGCGGTTGCCTTCCCGAAATAATACTCGAAGCACGGGACACAGTTCGCCGCCGCCGCCGCCCCGAGGCATACCAGAAGCTCAGTCCTTTCATCCACGATCGACTCCTCTGTTCGAGTTCCAGGTTTTGTTTCCCCTTTCGCCCGCAAGACGGGAATCATCCTGGAAAGGTTACACTTAAATGACGGTCAAGGCGTCGAAAAGAACGGAAGAGCTTCCAAATCCCATCGGAATTAAGGAACGGGAAGCATCGCCCGGGCTGGGCCGGTACACGATCATACAGGGCTAAGCAAGGGTAAATCGGCCGTCTCTTTCCAGCACCCGACCCTTTTTAACGAGGCGTTCCAGGTGCTTTTTCATCATCCCCTCCTCCCCCACTTCGAAAAAGAATCGCGGCTCACGCTCTCTTCCGTACACGATCCAGCGACTGACGATCTCTTCCAGCCTTCTTGGCCGTTCGAGAAACGCAATCAGTTTCTCTTCCCGCCGATCGATCACCTCCAGGTACTGCTCCGCGAGTCTGGTTATGTCTCCTTCGATGATACCGGCTTCGTGAGATGTGATGTAGATATCGGCAGGGATCCTCAGCAGACGTTCCACAGAAGCCAGAGTCTGATCGATGTCCGAGCCCGCGTCTCCATACCATGGGCCGAACCGGCTTAAGTCCAGGTCGCCGAGGAAAAGGATCCCGTCATCCGGGAAATAAAGAGAGGAATGGCCGACGGTATGCCCCGGGGTGTGGATGACTTCGGCCTTTGTACAGCCGAAATCCAGGATGTCGCCGTCTTTGAATTCAAGGGCGGGAGTCCGTTCCCTGTAATGGTAGCGGCCCAGCAGCAGATCGTGCCATTCCTTCATGCAAGGGTTCCCCTTAAGACCGTAGTGATCCAGGAGAGCGGCGTACGACTTGTGGCACGGGGCCTCCGCCTCGTGGACCCATAGCTGGGAATCCTCGAAAAGGCAATTGAACGCCGTATGGTCTTCATGGTAGTGACTATTGACGAGCACTTCGATTCGATGCTTTGAGGCCAGTTCCTTCAGTAATGCCTCGTCCGACCCCGGATCGATGATGGCCTTCCTCTCGTCCTCGATGAAAAGGGAATTGCAGAAGGGATACCCCGATCCCTTTCGGCCGGGGATAAAGACGATACGGCCAAGCCTTCGAATTTTCATAAAAAAACAGCACTCAAGGTGGAAGTGGTTCTTCGTTCGCATATTTGCGTGAAAATCGCACTCACTCGTCTTATATTTAATGGGTAATGCAGATGACAATCAAGCATTTGATTGAGGCAATCGTCACCGCGGCATTCAGGGTGTCTGCTGCTCGCCCGGAGTTGCGTTCATTTTGTGCGGCACCCGCGACCCGGCTTGACATCTGCCGTATCGAAATCCCGCCCCGTAAAAAGATCGGGGAGGGTGGAGGAGAGCGAACTTCCGGAATCCGGTTCACAGGGGTGGAGAACAGGGACGGAGCGGGGTCGGCAGAGTAGACTTGGGGAGGCTTTTTTCTGCCGTGACGATGTCGTCATGTAGACTCTTTCTTGCAGTCAGTCGTCTAACAATTCAAAGGACATAATGTTGTTGTCCGGGTTGTAACGAACGGTGCAAGGGTCAGACGAGAAAAGATAGAGAAATGAAAATGAGAGGCACCGGTGGGAAGAAGCGAAAGACACCTGAAAACCGCACGGAAGGGTTACTTCAGGGCGTTTCCGGAGGGTCCCGATACGAGCATCTCCACCGGGAATTCGATCACGCGATTCAAAGCTTTTGCACGTCAGGAGTTACGCCTTATTCTTTCAAACCATTAGCCTCAACCTTGTGGGTTGAGAGGAGGTGATAGTAATGAGAACGAGAACGTTTGCATGCGTTTCATTTCTATCCGCCGTGCTCCTGCTGCTCGCTCTGGCCGCACCGCCGTTCGCTTATGCCCGCGGAGGCGGTGGAGGTGGCGGAGGCGGTGGCCACGGAGGTGGAGGTGGTGGCCACGGTGGCGGAGGTGGCGGTGGGCATTTCTCCGGTGGCGGACATTCCTTCGGAGGTGGGCATTCCTTCGGAGGCGCACGTTCTTTTGGTGGCTCACGCTCCTTCGGTGGCTCACGCTCCTTCGGTGGGTCGCGATCCTTTGGTGGTTCCCGTTCCTTCGGCGGCTCGCGTTCTTACGGCGGCTCGCGTTCTTACGGCAATGCAAGGTCAAATTTCTCCGGCAACTCCACGCGCCAAAACTATGGCAGCCTCAATGGCCGGAACATGGGTTCGTCCCGCCAGAATTTCCAGGGTTCACGCCAAAACTGGAACGGCAGCCAACGAGCCATGGCGAACTCCCGGTCACAATTCCGGAATAACGGCGGGCAGAATTTTGGCAACCGCGGGAACTGGAACGGGAGCAACCGGCACGTTTCGAACAACTGGAACGGTCGCGGTGGTTGGAACGGTCACGGAGGCTGGAACGGTCACGGAGGCTGGAACGGTCGCGGAGGCTGGAACGGCCATGGTGGTTGGAACCATCACGGTGGTTGGAACAACGGTTGGCATGGTGGATGGAATAACGGCTGGTACGGCGGCTGGGGCGGCTGGTGGGGCGGACCCTTCTGGCCCTATGCATACAGTTTCTGGCCATACGGTCTGAGTTTCGGGTACTATTGGCCTTACGATTACGACTACGCAGGCTATTACCCCTACTACAGCCCATACGCCGTGGTGCCTTTCCTGGGGTTTTTCCCCTGGTTGTCGCTTTCCATCGTGATCTGATGACTGCAACAAACTGCAACTGGGGCCGTAATCTCATGCGGCTCCGGGTTGCATGGGGCAGTCAGCATCCGGCGGAACTTCAAAGGAGGTCAGACGTTACAAGCGTCCGACCTCCTTTTTTTTCCCGACCGCTCATTCTCCCCTTCGGAAAGAAGAACTCGACCGTGTTATACTAAAGGCTTGTCCGTAAATAAATCCTTTGTGCTCGCATCCGGCTTTTGGCCCACTTCGGCCGCTTCTCAATCGCAAAATCCTCAACGTAGTCCAGCTACGCCTGCGGTTTTGCTCAATCGTCCCGACCAAAATCGGTCTCAAAATCCGGTGCGATCCCTAAAAGGCCTATTTACGGACAAGCCCTAAGTTACGTAGAAAACAGAGTCCCGGAATACCCATTTTGGTGCTTCGCGGGTGAGGCGAGCATCATGAAAAATTGCGTTCAAGATGTGCCATCAAAGGATGAAAAGCGTGGGGAGCCTCCCCCCCACGCCGCTTCGCGGCTCAGTTTGGCGCCGGCTATTGTCTTCTGCCTCCGAGCGACGCCGGGTTCACGCAATTCGGAGGGACATCTCCCCTGAGCGCGGCAAGGAGGTTTTCCGCGGCCATGAGCGCCATTCTGGTGCGGGTTTCGACGGTGGCGCTCCCCATGTGGGGAAGAAGGACTACGTTCTCGAACTCCGCAAGGCCCGGGCTGAGCCGCGGTTCATCTTCATAGACATCAAGGCCGGCAGCCCAAATCCGGCCATCGCGCAAGGCCTGAACGAGTGCCCGTTCATCGACCACCGGACCTCGGGCCGTGTTGATGAGACAGGCGGACGGTTTCATCATCTCAAGCTCACGGCTGCTTATCAGGTGCCGGGTCGACGGCACGAGGGGTACGTGAACGGTCACGAAATCCGCTTCCCGCAGAAGCTCCTCCAGGGGCATGTACGAGACATTCAGTTTCTGCTCCTCGGAAGGCTCCCGCCGAGTCTGACTGTAATAGACGACCTTCATGTCAAACCCCGCGGCCCTTCTTGCAACGGCTTTCCCAATCCGGCCAAGGCCCACGATTCCCAACGTCTTCCCGCTCACTTCCCGCCCCAGAAAATGGAGAGGCGCCCAGTATTTGAACCTCCCCTCCCGGGTTGCCCTGTCTCCTTCGACAACCCTGCGGGCCGTCGCCAGGATCAGCGCAAAGGCAAGGTCCGCCGTCGCGTCCGTCAGGACCCCCGGCGTGTTCGTCACCGGAATTCCCCTCCGGGTTGCCGCCTCGACATCGATATGGTTGAAGCCGACCCCGTTATTGGCAATCACTCTCAGACCCGGCGCCCGCTCCAGCACCTCCTCGTCGATGGAGTCGGTGATCGTGCAAAGGAGCCCTTCCTTGTCCTCAACACTATCAAGCAGGCTGCGCCGGTCCATGGGCGGATCTTCATCATACGCCTCGATCTGACAATCCCGCGCAATCAGGCACAAAACCTCATCGGGCACTCGTGCAGTCACCAAGACTTTCATGTCGTTCTCCGTTCCATGGTTCGTGTGTAATCCACCATAGGGATCTAACTTTCTCGCCCTCGAAGCATCGAACCCCTTCGGAGGCGCGAAAACAAACCGGGGCGACGGCCGCCCTGACGCGGGAGGAGTATCCGGCCTGGATCGAACTCAAGGTCGGGATCGCCGCCGCAGCCGCGGTTGAGTATAACGGAAAACACGGTCGAGGAACAAAAGGAAACGGCCTCAGTGGCAGGGTCCCTATTCGTTCGATCCGGAAGTCTTCAGACTGCAAGGGGAAAAGCTTGCGACGGGTGGCCCGGATACTCGTTATCCGGGTCCGTAAGGACAAAAGGGGCGGCCGGATCCGCCGCCGCGATTCCAGTGCCCATCCTACGAGCCTCCTCTTGCGCTTCGCGTCCGGACAACGAGTTGTCCGGGCCACCCTCGAAAAGTCAGGTGGGCACTCGTTGTGCCCACCATTTGTCAGCCGGACGGCGGCTACGGTGGGCAACGCTTCGCTTTTGCCCACCCGGCGCCCGCCTGGGTAAGTCAATGTTGCGTAATTGCACCTGTCGTTGCGTATAACAGCTCTCCAGAAACTATTTTGCTGGTTTCCCGTGCAGCCGGCCTAATGGGAAATCTCTTCCAGCACTCTTCCTTTGGTTTCTATACCCAGGATGGCAACCACCAGCGCGGCAATGAAGAAAGAGATTGCTCCGAGTGTAAATACGCCGCTTTTGCCGAAGGTCGGGATAATCAGGCCCACCACATAGGGCCCGACAATCGAACCGAGGCGGCCCACACCGGAGGCAAAACCCGCCCCGGTGGCACGTGCCCGGGTAGGATACAACTCGGGAGTGTAGGCATAAATCACCGACCAGAAACCGAACTGGAAGAACTGCAAAAGTGCGCCGAACGCTATTACCAGGGCAAAACTCTGGGCCGTTCCGTAAAGATAGGCGGCAATCGCCGCTCCGGTCAGCATCAGAATGATATTGGGTTTGCGCCCGATTATTTCCAGCAGCATGGCCGACACGAAAAACCCGGGTGCTCCGATGACGGACATGATCACCGTGTATCCCACCGATTGAACCGCGGTATAACCGGCGGCCTGCAACAGGGCGCTGATCCAACTGGTCAGCCCGTAATACCCCAGCAGTACGAAAAACCACAGCATCCAGGCCATGATGGTTCTCTTGGCATACCCGGGAGCCCAAAGTTCCGCGAAGGAGAATTTCCGCTCTCCCCTCGCAGTCCGTTCTCCCGCTTTCGGCTCGGGCAATTCGGCACGGCCCAGAGACTTCTTTACGTTTTCCTCGATGAGGGTCATGGTCCTGTCGGCATCTTCCAGCCGCCCGATGTCTTCCAGCCACCTGGGAGATTCGGGCATGGTCCGCCTTACAATCAATACAAAAACCGCCGGAACGGCCTGAACCAGGAACATGCCGCGCCACCCGATTACCGGGAGCAGGAAGTAAGCCAGAATGCCCGCCGTACAAAAACCCAGCGGCCATCCCCCTTCCATCAGAGCGACATATCTTCCTCGCTTTTTGGCGGGCATGAATTCAGAGAGAAGTGACTGAGCGACGGGAAATTCCATCCCCATCCCAAAACCCAGGACCAGGCGCAGGATCAGAAAAACCTCGTAGGACGGTACAAAAAAGATTATTGCGCTTGCCAAGCCCCAAAATACGATGCTCCACTGAAAGACCACTTTTCTTCCGAATTTGTCTCCCAGTATACCGGCCAGAGACGCCCCCAGGAACATGCCCAAAAAGCTCATGCTGGAAAGCAGGCCGGCCTGAGCAGTGGAAAGATTGAATTCGGTCCTTATGGACCCCAGAAGAAAGGTGAGCATGGCCACATCCATGGAGTCAAACCACCATGCTGTGGAAATAACAGCCCAAATCTTCTTTTGATAGCTGCTGAAAGGCAGCCTCTCCATGCGCTCAGGCATGGTGTAATCGGGAACCGATAGCTCGATGGACATGGATACTCCTCCATTATCAGGAATGCTTTACCAATTACCCGGTGTCTTCTATGAGTTCGTACAAACTCACGCCCCCATCCCCTTTCTTGAATGACCGTGACCCCGCGGCTCATCGGGACGAGCCGCGGTATGCAACATCATCGTGAACTTATCCTTCCCGCCGGTTCCGTCTCTCAAGTCACCGGTCAGCCG
This sequence comes from uncultured Syntrophobacter sp., assembly GCA_963666995.1. GTDB lineage: Bacteria > Desulfobacterota > Syntrophobacteria > Syntrophobacterales > Syntrophobacteraceae > Syntrophobacter. Next base: position 968,482 of record OY762941.1, read on the forward strand.
CGGACTCCGTATCCGCGTCTCCGCTCTCCGAAGCGGCTGCGACTCCATAAGCCTTTTCGGCGCGAGCCGGACTGATAAATCCCTGCTTAACGTCCTCAAGAACGCGGCTCGGCTCCCGCATCAGAGGGTCGCCGTAACCGCCGCCCCCGGCAGTCCTTAAGACAATGCGGGTCCCTGCTTCGATCTGCCGGGTGACCTTGGACGGCAGGGGTTCTCTTCCCCCCGCCGACAGCTCGAGCCAGGAATTGACCGTCCCGCCCGGTCCTCCTCCCTTGAGTCCCCAAGGGTGGAGTTTCAGGCGGTCGCTGCCCCAACTGATCGTCGGCCTGTGGTTTAGGACGGTCAGCTCGCGGGTCAGCCCCACTCCCCCCCGGAACCTGCCGGCGCCTTCGGTATCGGGTACGAGACCGTATCGGTCCACCCGCAACGGATAGGCGATCTCGATCACCTCCACCGGTGTATTGCGCGTATTGGTCATGTTCGTATGGACCCCGTCCATGCCGTCCTGATTGACCATCGCACCCTGGCCGCCGCCGTATGTTTCCACGTACGAGTAGTACTGCCCGTTGCGGGGATCGATCCCACCGATTGTAAAAATGGACATGCTCCCGCTGGAAGCGGCCGGGACCCTGTCGGGCATGGCCTGGGACAGGCCCCCGAGGACCACGTCGGCGATGCGCTGGGCGGTGTTGATGTTGGCGTTTGAGACCGGCGCCGGAAAATTGGGATTGACGATAGTCCCCGCCGGAGTAATCACCTCGACCGGTTTGAACGTCCCGCCGGTGGAAGGTAATTCCGGGTCTATGACCGCTTTCAGCGCATAGTAGGTGCAGGCCAGGGTTACGGCCCGCGTGCAGTTGACGGAACCCCTGGATTGGGCCGACGTCCCCGTGAAATCGACGAGAATCCTGTCGGTTTCGATGACTATGCGAACCCTGATCGGCAACAGGTCATCGGTCAATCCATCGCCTTCCAGGAAGTCCTCGAAGGTGAAGGTCCCCCTGGGCAATCCCTTGAGCCGGGCCAGCATCTGCCGCTCCGAGTAATTGATGAGTTCCTGCATATAGAAGGAAGTGGTTTCCCGGCCATATTTGGCGATGATTTCGGCAAGACGCCGCTGGCCCACGTTGTTGGCCGCCAGTTGAGCCTGAAAGTCGCCGAGCGCCTCCCGGCTGGTCCGGACATTGTTGGTGATGAGGGCAAGGATGTCTTCGTCGACGACACCTGCCTTTTTGATCCGGATGGGCGGGATGCGGATGCCCTCCTGAAAGATTTCGGTCGAAGTGGTCGGCATGCCTCCCGGAGCGATTCCGCCGACATCCACGTGGTGGGCCAGGTTGGCCAGGATGCCCATGCATCGGCCTTCGATGAAAAGAGGCGAAATGATGCACATGTCGGGGAGGTGGGAACCGCTGACGTAGGGATCGTTTGTGAGGATGGCGTCTCCGGGTTTCAGCTTTTCCACCGGGAACCGTTTCAGCGTGCTCTTCACCATCGAAGGCATCAAACCCAGGTGCAGCGGGATATGTTCGGCCTGGGCGACCAGTTCGCCGTCGGCCGAATAAATGCCGGTGGAACAGTCGCGGCGGTCTTTGATGTTTGGAGACAGAGCGGTCCGGATTAGGGCTGCGCCCATCTCTTCGGCTACCGACTGGAAGGCGTTTCTCATGACCTCCAGAGTGATGGGGTCCGCCTGAATCATTTTCGGTCCTCCTCTGTGATTATCATATTGCCCATCGGTTCGATCTCACCCTGGAACCCGGGAGGAATCACGATGGTCGAATCGAGTTGCTCGACCACTGCCGGCCCCCTGATGGACCGTCCCCGGGGGATACGATCGCGGTTGTATACGGGTGTGCGGTATTCCTTGCCGGCAAAGTACACCGGACGGTGGCCGATCGGCTCGGGCGAGGCGCCGGTTCCGGATTTCCCGGATTCCGCGATCGTCTCCGGCAGCTTGCCCAGCGCAACCAGGCGCAGGTTTACAAATTCCACCGCTTCGCCTTGCCGCGAATAACCGTATGCCCGTTCGTGGCTTTTGTGGAACTGATCGATCACCGAGTCGATTACCGCCCGGTCGATGCCGCCGCCGGGCACCGGCACCGGCAGTTCATAGGACTGCCCCAGGTAGCGCATGTCGGCCGATCGGGACAGCACGACGACATCTCCAGTGAACCCTTCCCTGGCCAATTGCGTTGAGGCTTGAGCTTCCATCCCGGAAAAGATCGAGGCAACTGCTGCCGGATTCATGCTGCCGGCGTTGGAAATGAATGTCTGAACGTAATCGTGCCTGACGTCGGCCGAGAGCATGCCGAAGGCAGAGGCGATTCCAGGATGGGTTGGGATGATGACCCTGGTCATGTTGAGCGCCTGGGCGAGTTCGACGCCGTGAAGCGGACCTGCGCCGCCGAAGGGGACCAGGGCGAAATCCCTCGGATCGAAGCCGCGTTCCACTGAAACCCGGCGGATACCTCTGATCATGTTCGCGTTGACCACCGCGATGATGCCCTCGGCGGCCTTCAACAGGTCGATTCCAAGCGGTTTGGCGATCCTCGCTTCGAGCACCTCCGCCGCGCGGTCCCGATCGATGGACATTTCACCGCCCAGGAGATAACCGGGGTTGATTCGCCCGAGTACGGCGTTGGCATCGGTGACCGTCGGCTCCGTCCCTCCACGGCCATAGCATACCGGCCCGGGAACGGCTCCGGCACTCACGGGGCCGACCCTGAGCGCGCCGCCGGGGTCTATCCACGCGATGGAGCCGCCTCCCGCGCCGATGGTGTTGATGTCGATCATCGGCAGTTTGATGGGATAGCCCTCGATGTCCGCTTCATTGGTAAGGTGAGGTTCGTGGGACTCGATGAGGCAGATATCCGAACTGGTGCCGCCCATGTCGATGGTGATCGCGTTGGGCTGATCGAGGAGGTGCGACAGGTAGACCCCGGTCAGCGCCCCGCCCGCGGGGCCTGAGAGAGCGGTCCTGGCGCTGGCTTCGCGGGCCATTTCGGCCGTGATGACCCCGCCGTTTGACTGCATGATGTAAAGCTCTGAGGCAACACCGGCATCCTTCAGCATCTCTTCCAGGTGGGCTACGTAGGCATTGACCCTGGGCATCACGTAGGCGTTGATGCACGTGGTGCTGGTGCGCTCATATTCCCTGAATTCCGGCAAGATCTCGCTCGACAGGGTTACAAACGCCCGCGGATGGATTTCCCTTACCAACGATTTGATCTGCTGCTCGTGGACCGGATTGGCATAGGAGTGGATGAGGCATACCGCAATGGAAACGATGCCCTTCCCCTTGATGTCTTCGATAATGCTTCGCGCGTCGGAGAGATCGAGCGGTTTGACGATTTCACCGGTGTACAGGATCCGCTCCGAAGCCCCGTAGCAGAGATTACGGGGTACTATCGGGGTCGGCCGCCGAACCCACGAATCATAAATATGCGGCCGGTTCTGGCGGCCGATCAAAAGGACATCCTTAAAACCGGCGGTGGTGATGAGGGCCGTCGGAGCGCCCTTGCCCTCCAACAGCGCATTGGTGGCGACAGTGGTGCCGTGAATCAGAAAACTGACTTCTTTGGGGTTAAGACCGCGATCGGCGATGAGCTTGTTAAGCCCGTTGATGATGGCGAGAGCTGGATCGGACGGCGTTGAGGACACCTTTGCCACTTCGACTTTGCCCGAAGCTTCATCCATCAGGCACAGGTCGGTGAACGTGCCGCCCGTGTCCACTCCCAGTCGAAAAATACTCCCCATACTGTCTCTCCTTAAACAGGTCACCCGAAAAGCCGGACCACAGTTCGTTGAAGTTTTTCAATTTAGGCTCTAAGGCTGCCTCCGCCGGCGGGAGGCAGAAACAGATCCGTTCCTGCCGGGGATGGACGGGTATAGTTTGAGATTCTGTTGTGAAATAACTGGATGTGCCGGGTTACCACGCCGACCAGTTCCGCTTCGTTGCGCTCTTTCAGAAGCTCGATCAACTCGTCGTGATCCTTGTCGACCAATTTGTAGTGATCGGCGAGTTCATTGGCTCCGGCCTGGTTGCTGAAACACAGGTAAGCCAGCCGTTGAGCATGGTTTTGGATGTGATTCAGGGACGACGCCAGAAAGGAGTTTTGAGTGGCCTCATGGATAATGCAATGGAGACTGCTGTTCAAATAGGTCACGGCCAGAGAATCCGCCTTTTCCATGGCCGCTTTGAGCTGGAGGTTGACCTGGCTGAGCCGCTCCAACTGGAAGGAATCGATCCGATGCGCAGCCAGTACAACGGCGGCCCCCTCAAAAACCATCATTGCCTCAAAGAGCATCCTTACGTCGTCGATGCCGATGGAACGGACAAAAAAGCCGCGCCCGGGAACCGCCTCCAGAAGCTCCTCGGCGTAAAGCCTCATGACCGCTTCGTGGATCGGGGTCCGGCCGATGGACAGTTCGTCCGCCAAAGAACCTTCGTCCACCATGGCACCCGGCCGAAGCGCGACGGTTACGATCCGTTCCTTGATCTGGCGGTATGCTTTTTCACTGAGAGGGATCCGTGGTGCTCGATTCTTACTCATTCGCGCCCTCCGGAATGTTGATTGAAACATTTATGGCACTTTTAAGTTGTGTTAACAGGACATTACCATTTTTAAGCCAGTATAATATTACTACAATATTTATAATATGATCCAAATAATATTTAAAAAATGTCAAGAATATTTTTTACCAAGCGGCCTTAAATTATTCGACCTCGTCTGCTAATTCGCCGTCTCCCCTTGCCGGTCCGGCCACGGGAGTCGTTTTTCCATGAGACCGCCCGGATGCGCTTCAGACAATTTGCTTCAGCGGAAGCCACTTAGGAATGGTCTTGCATACAACCTTAAATGTATGTATATTTAAGAGCACGAAAATACATTCAAGTATGTTTGTAAATTCAGCCGGTTCGAGTGGCCTGAGCCTCATCGTGGGGGACCAATCCGGATCAAGAGTCTCAGCCGGCCGGCGGCAGTCATGTAATGCCGCGACCTGCTCACTCGAAGGCCGGCCGCAAAGCGGATCGGCTCATCTCGTTCGGCCCGCTCTGCCTGAATTCCGCAAAAAGCGCTCCGATCAAGGGGCAACGACTTACAAGAAACAGGAATATGGAGGGAGTGTCATGTCGTCGCAGATCAGTCGATTGCCCGCAAATCTGTTGTGGATGGTTTCGGTGATCCTGCCGGCCCTTTTGCTTTTCGGTTGCAGTCGCAGCAATGAATTCGTCATGCCTCCGCCCATGGATGTGACCGTCAGCAAGCCGGTGCAGCAGGCGGTGACGGATTACGCCGAGTTTTCCGGGACCATTGAAGCCATTGAAACCGTCGATATCAGGGCCCGGGTGGAAGGATATCTGGAAAGCATCCGTTTTAAGCCGGGCGCACGGGTCAAACAGGGGGATCTCCTGTTCGTGATCGACCCCAGGCCCTACCAGGCAAAGCTCGATGAGGCCAAGGCTCAACTGGTGCAGCGGCAGGCCGAACTCAGGCACGCGGAAGCCATGGTGCAGAAGAAAGAACTGGCGTTCAAAGCCAATGCCGTCAGTGAAATAGAGACCATCCAGTCCCGGGCGAACTACGACGTCGCGAAGGCCGCGATTCAGGCTGCGCAGGCTGCCGTCGAGACAGCCGAATTGAACCTGGCCTACACCAGGATTCATGCTCCCATCGGCGGCCGTATCAGCCGCAACCTGGTGGATGTGGGAAATCTCGTCGGCGCGAGCGAGCGCACTTTGCTCGCAACTTTGGTGAATGACGACCCGGTCTACGCCTATTTCAACGTCAACGAACGCGATCTGCTCCGCTACCAGCAGCGTGAGGATTCCCAGGAATCCCCCACGAACAGGAACGCCAAGACCCGGGTCTTCCTGGGTCTGTCCGGCCAGCAGGGATACCCCTTTGAGGGGCACATCGACTACATGGACAACCAGGTGGACCGGTCTACCGGGACCATTCAGGTGCGCGGGGTTTTCCCCAACTCCGACCATCACCTCTGGTCGGGGCTCTTCGCCCGCATCCAGGTTCCCACCGACAGCCGGGCGAACGCTCTCCTGGTGCCCGAAGCGGCTATCGGAACGGATCAACGCGGCGAGTACCTCCTGGTCGTGAACGCGCAGAAAGTCGTCGAATATCGCCCGGTGGTTACCGGAGCGCTCATCGGCGATCTTCGGGTCATCGAATCGGGGGTTTCTCCTGAAGACCGGCTGATTGTCAGCGGGCTTCAGCGTGCCCGGCCCGGCCTGCCGGTAAATCCGACGGAAGCGCCGCCGGCGGCATCCCTTTCATACGCTCCCCAGGCAAACCCCAAGTGAGGTGACCGCAGATGTTCAGCAGATTCTTCATCGATCGCCCGATCTTTGCCAGCGTCATTTCCGTCGTCATTGTGATCGCCGGGCTGGTCACCTTCAGAATGCTTCCAATCTCCCAATATCCGGACATTCTGCCTCCGACCGTGGTGGTTTCGGCCAGTTACCCCGGCGCCAACGCCAAGGTGCTGGCCGATACGGTGGCCCAGCCCATTGAAGAGCAGGTGAACGGCGTGGAAGGAATGCTCTACCTGTCGAGCACCTGCTCCAGCAACGGCCAGTACCAGCTCACGATTACCTTTGCGACCGGCACCGATCTCGATATGGCCGCGGTGCGCGTTCAGAACCGGGTGGCCACCGCCGAACCGCTCCTCCCCGAGGAAGTGAAACGGCTCGGGGTGACGACCCAGAAGCAGTCGTCGAACATCGTGCTGTTCGTGGCCCTCACTTCGTCGGATGAACGCATGGACGAACTGTTTCTCAGCAACTATGCATCGTTGCACATCAAGGACGAACTCGCGCGCCTACAGGGCGTTGGAAGCGTCATGGTGTTCGGTGCTGGCAATTACAGCATGCGGATCTGGCTGGACCCCGTCAGGCTCAAAGCGCGGGGACTCACCACCAGCGACGTGGTCGATGCCATCAAGGAGCAGAACGTGCAAGTGGCCGCCGGCCAGATCGGCCAGCCCCCCGTGCCGGATGACCAGATTTTTCAGTTCGTGATCAACGCCGCCGGCCGCCTTGCGGATGTGCGGGCGTTTGAGGACATCATTGTCAAGACGGGTGACGCAGGTCGCCTCACCAGGGTAAAGGATGTCGCCCGCGTCGAGATGGGATCGGTATCTTACGATGTGACCAGTCTGTACAAGGGCCGTCCGTCCGCCGCCATCGCGGTATTCCAGCTTCCCGGCGCAAATGCCCTGGATGTTGCCGGGAGAGTGGAAGCAAGGATGGCCGGACTTCACAAATCGTTTCCCAGCGGCCTGGAGTACCACATTCCCTTCAACAGCACTCAGTTCATCAGCACTTCCATCCATGAGGTCCTCCAAACCCTGCTCATAGCCTCACTCCTGGTGTTCGTCGTCATCTTCGTGTTTCTTCAGGACTGGCGTGCTTCTCTCATACCGGCGGTCACAATACCGGTTTCACTGATCGGCACCTTCGGGGTCATGGGACTCATGGGCATCAGCGTCAACATGATCTCTCTTTTCGCAATCGTGCTGGCCATCGGGATCGTTGTGGACGACGCCATCGTCGTCGTGGAAAACGCGACCCGGCATATCGACGAATCTGGGCTGCACGCAAGAGATGCGACCATCAGGGCCATGGGGGAAGTCACGGGGCCCATCATTGCAACGACCCTGGTGCTGATGGCCGTCTTCGTGCCCACGGCTTTTCTCGGGGGCATCAGCGGGCAGCTCTACCGCCAGTTTGCCCTGACCATAGCCACGGCTACGGCCTTCAGCGCACTCAACGCCCTGACCATGAGTCCGGCGCTTTGCGCCATCGTTCTGCGGCCGAGCCCCGAGCGTCGGAACATCTTTTTCCGCGCCTTCAACTGGACATACGACAAGGGCCAGAGTCTGTACCTTTACACGTTGCGTACGGTCGTGCGCCGCGCAGTGATCGCGGTGCCGGTGTTCCTGGTCCTGGCCGCGGCGGCCTATTGGGGGTTCGGTTCGTTGCCGACCGGCTTTTTGCCTATGGAAGATCAGGGCTACGCCATGCTGAGCGTCCAGTTGCCGGATGCTGCATCCAAGGCCCGGACCAACGCCGTCGTGGAAAAGATCAACGGGAAGCTGGCCGCGATGCAGGGGATTGAGAACTGGATCTCCGTCTCCGGCTATTCCCTTCTCGATGGGGCCAATGCCTCCAACTCCGCCGCATACTGGATCATCTTCGATCCATGGAAGGAGCGCGGGAAACTTGGCCTCGGTCTCGAACTCATGTTGGGACAGCTCTGGCAGGGGGCCAATTCCATTGAAGAAGCCGCCGTGGTCGCCTTTCCTCCCCCGGCCATAATAGGTCTTGGCGAGGCCGGCGGCTTCCAGATGCAGATCCAGGACCGCGGCGACCTCGGATTGCCGGCCCTGCAGCAGATCACCCAGGAAATGGTACTCGACGCCAATGGGCAGACCGGTTTGAAGAATGTGTTCTCCATGTTCCGCGCTAATGTCCCGCAGCTTTTTGCCGACATCGACCGCACCCAGGCAAAGGCCCTCGATATCCCGCTTTCAGTCATATTCGATACTCTGCAGGCGTATCTGGGATCGGTATACGTTAATGATTTCAATAGATTCGGACGCACTTACCAGGTAAATGTCCAGGCTGACGCGGGCTTTCGCAGGCGCATCGAAGATATCCGCCAACTGGAGGTGCGCAACAACCGAAACGAGATGGTCCCACTGGGAACGGTGGTCAAAGTCAAGAAGACGTTGGGACCTCAGATCATCAACCGATACAATATGTATCCTTCCGCGTCCATCAACGGCGAGGCGGCTCCGGGCTTCAGCTCCGGTGACGCCCTCAGTCTCATGGAGAAGGCGGCCGCGGTCAAGTTGCCTTCTTCCATGGGATACGAGTGGACGGGGATGTCCTACCAGGAAAAAGCCGTCGGCGGTCAGGCGATGGGCCTCTTCCTGCTTGCCGTGGTGTTCGTCTACCTGGTGCTCTGCGCCCAGTATGAGAGCTGGTCCATTCCTTTGAGCGTAATCCTGGTGGTGCCGCTCGGACTGCTGGGCACCGTGGTCGCCTTGGCGGTGCGGGGATTGGATGTCAACATGTATACCGAGATCGGCATCGTGCTGCTGATCGGCATGGCCTGCAAGACCGCCATTCTGATCGTGGAATTTGCCAAAGTTCATCGGGAATCGGGAGAAAGCATCGCTGATGCCGCGATCGAGGCTTCCCGGCTGCGATTTCGCCCCATCATCATGACCGCATGCACTTTCATTTTCGGTGTTTCACCTTTGGTGATCGCCTCGGGGGCCGGCGCCTCCAGCCGCCAGGCCCTCGGCACCGCCGTGTTCGGCGGCATGATCGCCGCTACCGGGCTGATGGTGGTGTTTGTACCGGCTTTTTACGTGGTGATTCAAAAATCGAGCGAATGGCTCAGACCTCAAAAGGGTTCCGCTCATCAAAAGTCCCCCGATACGACTCAGGCGTTGGGGATCCGTTAGCGCTCGGCGAAAAGGACCCCCGCCGGAGGGTGGAGGCCACGTGGAGGAGATCATGGCTCGCAAGACGAAAGAGGAGTCCGGAAAGACGCGACAGGGCATTCTCGACGCAGCCTTTGACGTCTTCACCAGCAAAGGGTTCATGCGCACAACCTTGAGCGATGTCGCGGAAGCCGCCGGAGTGACGAGAGGGGCCATTTACTGGCACTTCAAGGACAAGGTGGATTTATTCATGGCCCTTTCCGACGAGATCGAGGGCGAGGCGGGCGTAAGGCCGGAGGACATCGACCAGGGACGGATGCAGTCCCTGGATGATATCAGGGAAGAGTTGCTGAAATACCTGGCTCATTTTGAAAAGAAGGACCGCTATGCCGTATTCTACGAGATGGTAAACTACCGGACCGAGTACATCGAGGAGTTGCAGCCGGTCCTCGAGAAGCAGCTTTCGAACCACCGCAGGATTCTGGAAACCGCGACACAAGTATTCCACCGGTTTAAGGAAACAAGAACGGTGCGCATGGACCTGGACCCTTCCCGTGCCGCTCTTTCTCTCCTGGCGATTGTCGTCGGCATCACTGCAATCTGGTTGTTCGATCCCGGGCCCTTCTCCAACGCCGATACGGTGCCCATGATCCTGGACGATTTCCTGAGGAGCCTGAGAGCGTGAGCCTCAAGCACGCTCAATAGCCTGAAGATTTCATCGGAGACATGCCCCAGCCATAGACGCGAGGTGCCTTGACCCGGCCGGCCAAATCCGCGACGTCAATCGAACGGACAAGGAAAAGTTGCCGGTCGCCTGATATTGTGCCGTTCGAAACAGAAATATTCCCAGCCTTGAAGTACCGGTTCGTTCGTTCCAGAAACAAAAGGCGCCGTTCGAAAGCCGTTGAGCCTCGCGAAGTTTCATTCAACCCCGGTTGCGAACCGCCGTGAAAGCGTTATCTTGCGTGAAGATTGCCCGGTCCGGGTAAGTAGAAGAAAACCGCTGGATAGACATCCTGGAGACCTCCATGAAATCTGTTGCCGCTTATTTTCGATTAAGGTTCGCGGTGGCCCTGGCGCTCTGCGTCCTCCTGCTCGCGGTCGCCGGAGTGTGCGCCCAGATTGATCCCCTGCCGTCCTGGAATGACGGGCCGGCAAAGCAGGCGATCCTCGAATTCGGGCGAGACACCACGGACCGGGCGAGCCCGAAGTACGTCCCACCCGAGCAGCGTATCGCCACCTTCGACCAGGACGGCACCCTCTGGGTCGAGCAGCCACTCTACACCCAGGTGATCTACTGCCTGGATCACGTCCCGGCGGTGGTGGCGAAAAAGCCTCAACTGAAGCGCATGGAACCGTTCAAGACAGTGTTGTCGGGCGACCGGTCCAGGATTGCCAAGCTCTCGGCCAGGGGCCTCGAGAAGATCTCTTCAGCCACCCTCACCGGCATGACCGTCGATGAATTCAACACCGAAGTGAAGAAGTGGCTCGCGACCGCCAGGCACCCGCGCTGGGACCGGCTCTACACCGAGCTTAGCTACCAGCCGATGCAGGAAGTCATGCAGTATCTGCGTACCAACGGCTTCAAGACATACATTGTGACCGGCAGCGGCCAGGACTTTGTGCGCGTATACTCGGAGCAGGTCTACGGCATCCCGCCCGAGCAGGTGGTCGGCAGCGCCGGTGAAACGAAGTACGGCTATGACGGCAACGGCAGGCCGTTTCTGATGAGAGAGCCCAAACTCCTGCTCAACGATAACTACGCCGGCAAGCCCGAGGGCATTCAGTTGATGATCGGACGGCGGCCGTACGCGGCGTTCGGCAATTCGACCGGCGACCGGCAGATGCTGGAGTACACCCAGGCGGGCGGAGGCCCGCGCCTCTTGATGCTGGTGCTGCACGACGATGCGAAACGCGAGTACGCATACGGGCCGGCTCAGGGACTGCCCGATACCAGGGTCGGCGCTTTCACCCAGGCCTTGATGGATGAGGCGCAAGGGAAAGGGTGGGTCGTGATCAGTATGAAGAACGACTGGAAGCACATCTTTGCGTTTGAGCAGTAGGGCCGGGATTTATCCCGTATACTCAAGCCTTCGCAAAAACGATTACTCCGTTCTGCCCCCCAAAACCGAAAGAGTTCGAAATAGCGGCCCGAACGCTCACTTCCCTCGCCTCGTTCGCCACAATGTTCAAATCACATTCGGGGTCTTTCTTCTCGTGGTTTATGGTGGGAGGGATAACGTCGCGGTACACCGCAAGCACGGTCGCCGCGGCTTCTATCGCGCCGGCCGCTCCAAGCGTGTGCCCTATCATCGATTTGGTTGAACTGACGTGGACTTTTCGCGCGTGCGGTCCAAACGCCCTCCTGACCGCTTGAGTTTCCACCCTGTCATTCACCTTTGTGGACGTCCCGTGCGCATTGATATGAACAATATCTTCGACATTCAGTTTTGCATCCCTTATGGCGTTTTGCATCGCCATGGCGGCGGAGACGCCGTCAGGCTCCGGGATAGCGATGCTGTAGGCGTCGCAGGTCATCCCGAAACCTTTGAGCAACGCGAGTATCCCGGCTCCGCGCTTCCTTGCATGCTCCACCGTTTCGAGCACCAGGACACCGGCGCCTTCTCCTATTACGAACCCGTCCCTGTCCGCATCGAACGGACGGCTGGCCCCCTGAGGATTGTCATTGCGTTGAGACAGGACTCCCATACAGGAATATCCATCCACAACATAGGGCGTTATGGTGGATTCAGCACCCCCGGCAAGCACCACATCCGCCCCGCCTTGCCTGAGAACCCCGAGCGCCATTCCGATGGCATGCGTACCCGTCGCGCATGCGGCCGAAACTCCGAGGTTTGGACCTCGAATCCCCAAATGTATCGCTACGTTGCATGCGGGCATGTTCGGGATGACTTTCGGTATGGCCAGGGCGTTGACAAAACCCGGCCCTTTTTCCTTAAACCTGTCGTACTGCTCTTCCAGGTTCTGGTAGTCACCGGCCGCGGAACCCACGATACAGCCGATTCGGAATGCATCTTCCCCATTCAGGTCAAGTCCTGCGTCCCGTACCGCTTCAACCGCGGCGCACACGGCAAGCTGCGAAACTCTCGCCATCCTTCGGACCTGTTTATGCGCAAGCATGCTCTCCGGCCTGAATGAGGGAATTTCCGATGCTATCCGACTCTTGTGCCGTGACGCGTCGAATGCCTTGATAAGGCCCACACCCGACTTTCCCGCCATGAGAGAATTCCAGAAATCATCCCGGTTGCACCCGATGGATGAAAAAACACCCACACCCGTAACGGCAACATCGTTTTCGGTCATCACTTCCTGTTTCCAATCCTTTCGAGAAAGAAGCCCATCCTCCACAAGACGATCCGCACGCGCCGGGCCGCGTCCCAACGCCAGGGCCGTCGGCTTAAAGAAAATCGCGGCCGTCGTTCCCATCCGGCCGCTTCGGCAAGACCACTGTCAGTCCGGCGACTGGACGCCTTTTATTGTGTCATGGCAAACCTCCCGGCGTCTACAGGTAATGTCTTTTTTCCGGTGACTGCAACATCCCTTCATTTCGTTCGGCCGGGGCCGCCGTGGGTGCCGTGGAATAGATGCGGGGCAGGTATTAATTTAATGACAGGGTAGAAAAGCGGAAGGCGGGCCCTTGAAAAGAGGCTTGTGGCCGGGGATTGAGGGACGGCATCGATGCAGTCCCAGCCGGCTTTTGAGGAACCGCCTTAGCGAGAGATTTTAATTCTGGAAGGGAATACCATGAAAAACTCAAGGAAGATGCAAGTGTTGATGGTGTGCATTTTTCTTTGTGGCGTGTTTGCGGCAACGGCTATGGGCGCTTCCATATCTGAAAACAAGGTCATCCCGTTTGCTGCGGGAGGGCCCCGGACGGGAACGTTGCAGACCGATTACCTGGACATCAGCTACAAGTACACGTTCAGCCAAAATTACCTGACCATATCCGGCAACCTGGATTTCGCCTACAGCCTCATCATGAATTACCCGAGCGGCCTGGCGCAGTTCTACATGCAGGTACTCTTCGTGGATTCCCAGGGAAGAGTGCTGGAGCGAAGGAATGTCACTCTTGACTACGACTACTACTGGGGCAACCTGCAGAACCTTGCCCCTTCGGCGTTCAACGCGCGGCTGGACATTCCTCCTCAAACAGCCGGGATGGCCTTTTACTATACCGGGATGACCAAGGGGTATAAGGACGCGGGACAGTCTTTCTGGTACAATCCCGTCTCAGGGATAAACTGGTAGCGCGCATCGGGAAACCGCCATTCAAGACCGGGCGCGACGCTTCCTCGTTGAATTGATCCGCCTGCCGTTTGCGGATGCGGGCAGGAGACGATCCCGGCCCGTAGAAGACACTGTCTTCACGGCAATCGGGGCCTCACGCCACGGCATAGGCGGAGGTCGGCGGCGCAATATACGCGTGCGACCCGCCGGAGGCCCTGATTTCAGCCGGAGTTCGCGAAGGAAGAAGGAAGCCACCACCAAATGACCACTGTCGCTGTCAGCAATGTACAGAATGCCCATGATGCACCGAATTTGAACCGCCTCATTTCTCCCCCGCACATGCTTATTGTGGGATGGAGCTGACCAGTCCGACAAAATCAGTGAGAGACATTCCACAGTATTTTTGCCGGATTCGGTTCAATTCAGAATTCTTGTCCGTGCGCTGCTGATGGAAAAACACCCGCACGGCCTCCTGGAGGTCCTTGTCTTCTTTCCGGAAGGTCCATCCGATTTCATCCGTCGGACCGACGGCAAAAGCCATATCCGTTTCGGGGTACTGATTCCGGACCGTCCAGATGGCCGCATCCGCATCAATGATGGTAAAGTCCACCGCACCGCCGGCCACGGCTCGCAACCCCTCATCCACGGGCATGAGCCGAATTGCTACGGGATGAGACGAAAACGCCCCCTGGTTCTGCTCCAGCAGCCACGCGTGATGGGATGTACTTTTTTCGACGCTTGCCGTCTTTCCCGCAAGATCGGCCAGAGTATTGAACCGGTTCCTCTCGGAGCGTTTCACCACCACCATTCTTCGATTCGGGAACAAGGTGACGAAATCGAGCTTTTTCAGACGCCAGTCGTTTTTCGCCAGGTTGCCGGGGTAGATATCGAATTGCCCGGAAGCCGGGAGTTCGGGTGTATAGGCGTCTTCATAGGCGGTCATCCCGTTCTTGTTGAAGAACTGCTCATCCCATCCGACGCACCGGAAACGGGGAACGATACCGTTCCCGAGACCGGCCACGAAGGCCATTGCCGCATCGAACGGCCGAATTGAAAAATACCCGCCTTGGATGTCGAATGCCGGGGCACCAAACGCATATCCATGCGCTTTTACGGTCAAGGCCCCGAGCAGGCGTTGGAAGGCATGGTGTTATATGTGTACTATCGATGAGTTCCGGTGTCAAACGTATCGCGGAAGATCGCCGGCAAGTCCGGACGGGCCGGTCCGAAACGGCTTTCGCTGCAATCGCCGGTTAAGTGCGGTCCGCGCCGTCGAAGCAGCTTGAAGGAACTCGGCAAAGCAGCAGTCAGCCAAGGCCGACGGTTGTACCGCACACTGTGGCAAGGGAAGTTCGGCATTGTTTCCATACCAGAATGCACTGCCGGGGAAATCCTCACCTCGGCAGGCATCGGTGCTGGAACGCTTTGGATTTTGGATGTTCCACGCTATACTGAAAACACAGTGGAAAATAGAGGTATTCTTTTCAGCAATAAAGGCACGAAATGAAGAAAATCGCGCCATGCAATGTATGAAATATCTTATGATGTTATTTCGCCTGGACCGCCATGCAAAAGTGGATATGAGGAATACGGTTCAGGCACATAGCCCCATGTGCGACGCATGTGAACAGCGGCATCGTGAGGTTATGCAGGGGCTCTGCATGAACAACCTGCAATTTACGGAGAGAGGATGGCGCGAAACGTCGAAATAAAGGCCCGCATCGACAATGTTGAGTCTATTATGAGGTTATTTCTTCAATGTGAAATTGAAAGGTATCATTCTGAGAGGCGCAGCATTGCGACGGCTGGCTGCAGCGGAGACCGGGGATTCCCTTTCACGCGGATGAAAGTCATTTGAGTTTCACAGTTGAGTCACAAGGAAGGATTTTGATGCGAGCCGGAAAACTGAGTGTGCTGTTCGTCTGTTTTCTTTTCATGGGCGCCTGTCCGCTTGCCGCCGGGGACGCAGCGGTCCCGAACGGCTTTGTCGTTCTCAACGATATCGTTCCGGACGCAAAGGTCGAGCTCCGGTATTACTCGAATCACAACTTTGTCGGCGAGCGAATCGATGGATACATGGCGCCGAAGTGTCTTGTCACAAGAGAGGCCGCCGAGGCGCTGAAACACGTCCAGGAAGACCTGAGGCGCTTCGGCCTGGGCCTGAAGGTCTACGACGCATATCGGCCGCAGAGGGCGGTGGATCATTTTGTCAGATGGGGAAAGGACTTGGACGACGTTCGCATGAAGTGCGAATTTTATCCCGATGTTGACAAAGCGAACCTTTTTAAGGAGGACTACATAGCAGAGAAGTCTTCCCACAGCCGGGGCAGCACCGTCGATCTGACCATCGTTCCCCTGGATGGGCAGGCGCCTGACGCGGAGCTGGACATGGAGAGCCCTTTCGATTTTTTCAGCCCCCGGTCCTGGCCGGACAATCTCCAAATCAGCCCGGGCCCCCGAGCGCATCGGATGCTGCTGCAGGTACTCATGGAAAAGTACGGCTTCCAGCCGTACCCCAGGGAGTGGTGGCATTTTACCCTGAAAAACGAGCCGTATCCGGACACTTATTTCAATTTCCCCATACAGTAGGATGGATTTGGAGTCTCAACACTCTAGACGACGAAAGCCGCGAAGGTGGCACGCTTCGCGTGCAGTTCGTCTTTCAGGTCAATTTCTTCAATGATTTCAATGGAGATGCAGGAAGCCGGATTCCGGCTATAGACTGATATTGTTGGCTTTTTAAGCATACCTGCTCAGTTTAGTGTTACTGGGCGATAGGGAGCAATACCAAGTGGTCATTACTTGTCGCACGATTGAGCCATCCCCAACCGCAGTAGTTCAGCACCCTGAAAAGCCGTTACGACAATCTGCGGCAAGGAATGTTATCCTAATGGTTTACCAACGCCACCCCGTCGGCGAGCAAGAGCACACGTCTGGCCCAATTGCAGCGCATGAGCAGGTCGCACAAGGCGATCACCGTACGGGTTTTGCCCCACCAGTCGCCATCACCACCAATGCCCTGCGATCATTGTCCCGCTCGAGCGCTTCGCCGATCCGCCGGATGGCCCGTGTCCGGTAACAGCGCTCGACAATATGTTGCTCACCATGGAACCGGCCTATGATGCCGCATCAAAGGTTTGAACCTTGATCCCGACCTTCAGATTCCGGCGGACCGCGCCAAAGATGACCGCAAGATTGTCCATGCTCGGGTTGCCCCTGGGAGAGAGCATCCGGTGAAGACTCTTGCCGGGCTTGGCCGTCTCCGCCGCGAGCGCTTCAAACCCCACCGTTGCGTTCACCAGATCACGCAGAATGACGCGGGCCGTCTCCGGCTCGCCATTGAGGAACAGCATGGCCGCCTCGTCCAGCATTGCCTTGGCGAACTCCGGATCGCGCCGGACGCGTTCCACCACAATCTGCTTGAAATCTCTCGTCAACGCCATTTCGATCACCTCTTCGTCCCCGATGGTGTGACGTCCGGGGTTTTCTTGCGCGCCTTGTATTCGGTGTGGAGTTCTCGCGCCCACCCGATGTCGGCCTTTTGCCTCCGCTTGGTCCCGCCTCCGAACAGCACGATCAGGGTCTCGCCATCCCTTGCCAGGCAGATTCGGTATCCAGGTCCCCAATCGATCTTGACTTCCCCGATACCTTCAAACCACTTGACAGTGGAGGTGTTTCCCATCCCGAGCCGGAGAGCGGCAGTCGCCACCTTGGCCGCCGCCTGTGAA
This sequence comes from uncultured Syntrophobacter sp., assembly GCA_963666995.1. GTDB lineage: Bacteria > Desulfobacterota > Syntrophobacteria > Syntrophobacterales > Syntrophobacteraceae > Syntrophobacter. The sequence goes on from OY762941.1 coordinate 985,932, forward strand.
TCGATTTCACCCGCTCCACCGCCGCATATAACCTCCACCCATCTCCATCAACTGCTCCCATAGAGCCTGAAGGGCTTGGTGGGCGGACCGACAGGGCCGAAACCCGTAGGAACAGTCGAGAAAATCCTGCTCGCAGACCGCTTCCAGCACCAATAGTCACCGCTCTCCGGAGGACCTTGTCCTCGAATGCCGGTATACCTATGGGCCGGGTCTTGGTTCCATCACCCTTTGGAATATAGACCCGCCTAACCGGTGGGGCCTTGCACGTTCCGCTTCTAAGCAGGCACCGTGTTTTGTTGTATGGGGGCGACAATACCGTCCGGTCCGATGGGAGAAGCGGGGATAACTCCGGCGGCCTTCCGGGCTGCGCCGGCATGGTCATCCCCGCGGTCATTCGATGAGGCAGGCTGCTTTATTCACTCCCCATGGTTCAGGGGCGAGTCCATCTCGTCGATCGGAATATTCTCAGAGGCCTCCGCCATTGGTGCTCCTGTATACCTTGTTGCCGTCGGTTCCGGCATAGAGAACGGTCGGGGTTGTGGGGTCGATTGCCAGGAAATGGCTCGCAAAGCTGGAATCCCCTGCGGGGCCGATGCCGGTCCAGCCGGCATTCGTTTTTTGAATGGGGGTTATTGTGCTACTCATACTTTCCAAAGTTTCATCTCATCCGTCAAGGTGCATCTGTAATGAAAGGAGTATGCCATGTTCCATCCACATTCTTGGGGTGAGGTTAACCAAGTCAGGACCTGATGACGCTTTGAGTTTCAAAGAGTTGCCGGCTTGGGATAGCTTATTACCTCGAAGCGGCCACTAAAGGATGTGCGAAAGATGGTAAACAGCGGCTCCGAACAGTCCATTTGTGATTTTTATCCGGATAGAAGAGTGGCAAACCCTTAAAACCCTCCGGCAGGGTGGCGTTCTCAGAACAACCTGAAGCTCCCACTTTCCCTCCATCCGCCCCTATGATCCCAGTTCAATCGCAACCGCCGTTCAGGTACCGGAAAAAGGCGTCGTTCACCCAGATAGGGACTGCGGAGATCTCCAGTTCCTGCAATTCCCCCTTGAACCATTCCACCTTCGCCGCGGCCCCCTCCTGACGAACATAGACATGGGCAATCTGTTCCCGATCTCGGAGCAGGATATCCGTGATGCGATTGTATCCCTCGATCGGCACATCCGATCTGAACAGGGGCTGATACCATGATTCATGCAGGATTTTGCGCTCGGCCGTGAACTCTCGTTTGGCGAAGGCATCGATGACTTGGCGGAAGCGATCCCGATGCTCCGGCGCCACGAATTCCATGACGAGGTCGAACTCGTCCATATGCGCCACCTTCGTTCCATCGGCGATGGACTCCAGATACAGACTATCGGGTTGGTCCCACTCACTGAGGAAACGGAAGGAAGACCATTTCGGCTCCAACTGGAGCTTGGCCTGGAGGGCTTCGCCCATCAAGAGGCCGATCAGCTGTTTGATGTGCTTGAAGTTGCTGTGGCTGTAGGCGATCGTTCTGTCGGGATCGAAATAGGCAAGGTCGCTCAGATTCTTGACCTGGTAACCGTTGATCACCTGCAACCCAATGGCCTTGTTCATGATCGGCTCTAACCTTTCGCTTCGGACCCTGGCGGCATTCTCCCACTGCTCCTGAATTTTTCCAACGATGTCTGATTCCGTGACATATCCCACGTAGTTCTTGGAACATCTTCGGAAGGCATTGATCCTTTCCAGCAAGTGAAATGCCAGTTCGCGGTTCAGGGGAGCGGAAAGATCCATCACCTTCAGCCTTCCCCAGAACAGGAGGTTCACATCGATGGCCACGGCCAACACCTGGCGTTGTTCCCTCGAAAGGGACGCCCCCGTAATATGCAAATCCAGTCCATCGAAGCTCTTTTCAATTTTGACGTCCGAATAGGTGGCAGCCAGTTCTTTGAGCCCCCCGGCCGAGACAACCAGGCATATAGCCTCCAGGTTGCTCAGTTCCCCGCTCACTTCGGAAAAGGCATCGTCCTGCTGCCCTGCCAGAGCTTCTCTGCCGAAAAAAGAGAAGAGGGAGACGACAAGGATATCCGTTCCCGAATCATGGGCGTCAATGAATCTCAGGTTCCTTTCTAATTCGTCCCGGAACAGCCTTTGGGTCTCCCACAACTTGAGGCTCAAGAGTCTGACGGTGTAGCTCAGGATGCCGACTTCGTCTTCCCGTCCGGCAAAGAGGGCGAGCCGCTCCGCTGAAGAGGGTTCTCCTCTCAGAACGGCCAGCACCGTCTCTTCAAGCCGCTTGAGGGGGGTGACAACGACTTTCGACATCCAGCTCGATATGACAAAGCTGAAGATTAGCAGGACAACCAGCAGGAGCGACCAGTGGCTGAAGGCATCCACCAGAGCGTCGCCGCGCGTCGTGTCCATGCCGGGGGAACTCAGGAGGGCCGGAAGCTCCCGGTATGTCGGAATGAACGCAGCCCAGGAAATGGCCAGCAGGACTACGGTGAGGTAGTAATTCGCCAGGGCCAGTTTGACGGGGAAGTTCCTTTTCAGACGCCCCAGGCCAAACAGAATCACGGGAAACAGGATAAGTGTGGCCAACACGTTCGACACCAAGGCCGGCACGTAGAAGTATCGGAAATTGATTGCTGACGGAAGATGTCTGTTCAAAAGTGTTTCCATTCCGGCGGCATAGGTGAGCGAAAGGGTGTTAGCGAGGATCAGAGACAGGACCAGCCAGACCAACTGTTCGATTCGTTCGAGGCGGATGCGCGTTCTGTAGGGATAAAAGCAGATCAGGGTGCCGATCAATCCATTGCCGATAGTCCAGCTCGGCAGATATCTTAGGCCGTGACCCAAGAGGAGGTCCGTACAGAAATTCCCAGCAAAACCGGCCGCGAAGCCATACCACGGTCCGTAAAGGTAGCCGGCCACGAAGAGGAGAACGATCTGCGGGCGCAGGTCGACATTGGATACGCCGGGCAGGTGAATGCGCAGAAAGAAGTTGCTCAGAGCGTAAACTGCAACGATGCCGGTGGTTGCCAGTATCCTGCTCCATCGGTTTTTGCGATCGTGGGTCATATCCACGGGGGAAGTAGTCATGGCCGGCTCCGAAAGATTCAATGAACTAGTACATTGTCAACTTAGTACATTGTCAACTTAATTCATGCTTGTTGGATAATGCCTTTGTAGCTTTTGTCGTGCTTTAGTATTGGTAAAGCTCCAATTTACAGTGGCCTTGATTCTGTTACGCTCCTCAGCTCGCAGAAATAGGGGGTTCATCCGGATAATGAGTACCTGAGAATGCAGGTGGTAGAGCCGCAGTTTGAAGTACTCCATGTCCCGGAAGCTATCAGTCCGTCGTCCCGGTGTTTTGATTCTGTTGTTGGCTCCCTCTACTACGGCGCTCGCGATGCGATGGGTAAAGAGTCGGGTTGGGCCGGATTGGGCCGAGTCAATGAAACCAAGGCACGGGGCATGATGGAAAATCCTGTATATTTGACGGCTTAGATGCTTACCCGCTGTTAGAAACAGTCGTTTGGGCGGAGGTCGGACGGTTTCCATGATCCTCCCCGGTTGGGCAGCTCCGAACGAGTTGCCCTAACCTGTGGACCGCTCGTTCCATGGCCGGTGACCATGGATGGCCGCAATTGAGCCGTATATAATTCCGATAATGCAGTCCGGCCGAGAAAATCGGCCCGGGACTTATGCAGATTCCCTCTGCGAGTGCCTTGTCGCTCAATTGAACGGCATCCGCATTTCCCGGCAATTCCACCCATAACAAAAGTCCTCCGGCAGGTCTTGTGACTTTGGTCCCTGCGGGAAAATAGGTGCCTATAGCCTCAATCATCTGAGAAGATTGGTTCGAGACGGCAGCACGTATCTTGCGGAGGTGCCGATCGTACGCACCGTTTTCCAGAAACTCGGCGATCGTTTTCTGGAATATCTTCGGAACACCAAGGGTGGATGCCATCTGCAGCCGTTCAACCGACTTGAGAAAACGCCCGGGCGCCGCCCAGCCGATATGGTAACCCGGGGCCAAAATCTTCGAAAAAGACGAACACAGCATCACCAATCCATCGTCATCGAACGCTTTAACCGGTTTGGGACGCACTTCGGCGTAACACAAGTCTCCGTAGGTATCGTCTTCAATCAGGGGAATAGACCGCCGCGCAAGCATGGCGGCAAGGTCTTGCTTGGCGGCATCGCTCATGCAGCTTCCAAGCGGATTGCTGAAGCACGGGGATACGATGCAGGCTCGTATTGGATGCGATTTCAACGCCTTGTCGAGAAAATCGAGAGAAATGCCGTTGCGCGGATGCGCAGGGATTTCCACAACGGGCAGGCCAAGACTTTCCAGGAGCAGCAGAGTGCCGAAATAGCATGGAGATTCTACAGCGACCAAATCGCCGGGCCTTGTGACGGCTCGTATGCATAAGTCAACCCCTTGGGTAGCACCGCACGTGATGACGATTTCCTCCAGGTTGAGCCGGCTGCCCCAGTCCATGGATCGTCGCGCAATTTGACGGCGTAGACCGTATTCCCCGGGAGGATAGCTATACCCCTGGGACTGAGCGCCACGCCTGATCTCCGAGGCCAAAATACGATTGAGAGCGCGAAGGGGGAGCAGTTCCGGTCCCGGAGAAGCGGTTCCGAGCGGAATAATCCTGGGATCAAGACTGCTGCGAAGGACTGAGGCCACCAGATCGCCGACGCCGACCCTGGTTGTCCTTCCGTCAGGAGCGGAAATGGCAGGCTCCGGTGGAAACGGCGCATCACGTACCCGGACATAGTAACCGGATTGCGGCCTGGCCTGTATGTAACCCCGGCTTTCCAGAACGCCGTAAGCTTGGAGAGCCGTCGTCACGCTGACCTTTTCCCGGCGGCTGATATGGCGCAACGAGGGCAGACGGTCGCCGGGCCTCAATATACCGCACTCGATCAGATGAGCGATCTTGTCCACCAAAGCACGGTACAGGAATGTGGATGGTTGCTTTGTCATGACAACTGTCATCATAACAAATCATCTTATCTGTGTCTGTTATTTAATACGTCTTTTGACTATCGTGAAGACCAAAAGACCGATTGGAACCGATCCGATCGTCTGCATCCGGTTGGACGCCGAATTGCATACAGCTTTTTCCGATTTGAAGCGAAGGAGAAGCAGATGCCAAACATCGGAGGTTCAGTCCCCCGGGAAAATGCCGCAATCGTTTTCATCCTTGGATGCGGAGGGCTTGTTTCCGCGGCCGACAACTGGATCGTAGCGCCGATCCTGCCGTCAATCTCCGAGGGATTGTGCGTGTCGATCGCTCAGGGGGCAATGGTCTTGACTGCTTATATGATCCCTTATGGCGCCATGCAGCCCGTTCATGGATATCTCAGCGAGCGTTGCGGACGAGTCCGGCTTCTCCGTTGGCTTATGCTGGGGCTTGCGCTTGGCACCATCGGATGTGCGCTTTCGCCCTCGCTCATCTGGCTGTGCGCCTTCCGTTTCGTGACCGGCTTTGCCGCGGCGGGAATGATTGCGGTCTCCCTGGCGTTGATCGGCGATCGGATGCCGGCATCCGTACGCCGGAAATATGTAGGGCGCTTTATGGGTATCGTTTTTCTCGGCCAGGGTCTGAGCGTTGGATTTGGCGGCCTCCTTGCAAAGTATGTAAGTTGGAGGATCATCTTTTTTGTGTTTGCCGCCACGACCATAATCGTCCAGATTCTGTTCTCATTCTTGCACGACAGTTCGCAGGGACGATCTCGTTCGAATTTTCGCGAACAGATCGTACTGACGATCTCATCAAAGAATGGGAGACTGATTTATCTTCTATCTTTTGTGACAGGATACGTATTGCTTGGAATCTATAGCTTTTCAGGCGCATTTCTTCAGCAGAAGGGCGGGCTTGATCCTTTGCAGGCCGGGGGTGTGCTCATGTTCTTTGGTTTCGCCAGCCTGGCCGCCGGTTCTTCTATCGGTTGGATCACCCAAATAACCGGAACAAAAGGAATCGCCGTGATCGGTTCAATTTTTGGGCTGCTTGCCGCCGTTATGCCGGCGCTTTCCACCGATTGGCGGATTGGATTGTTATCAACCGTGACGCTCGGACTGGGCTATGTTTTCATCCAGTCGACGATGGCTACATTGGCTTTTGATGTTGGGGCCAAAGGACTCTCTTCCGGTTTAGTCGGGCTTGGACTGTTTGGTGGAGGAGGCGTGAGTTCGGCGGTCGGGGGCATAATCCTGGCGCGATACGGCTACGAGACTCTTTGGTGCGTCTCCGTGTTGGGGACCACGATTCTGATCGTTGCAATGCTGCTGAATCAACGTCTGTTTGAACAGCCTTCGGGATCTGCGCAGGCCGGTAGTTGCATCGCAGTGAATAAAGAGACCGGTCTCTGAAAAAGCTCATCAACCACCGGCCGCGTGGATATTAACCAGGCCGCCGCGTTTTGTTCTGCTGATAATCGATTCTACCGTTTCAGCCGGAATGAGAACATCCATTACCCGACGAGGAATCAAGCGATACTCGACGACGGAGATCGCATGGGAAGCATCCGGATGGGTGAATCCACACTCCTCGCGGTAGTCAATGCACGTTCATACCACATAAGCATCTCATTATAGCCGGGATCAGTTTTTGTCGCTGTTCGATGCATATACCTTTATTGACTCGAGTGCAACCAATCATAACAACTGGTTATTACAGCACATTCTTGGCATGAACAATTGGGCGGCAGGTATCAGGATTTCTTGATATCGGCAACTGTCTGAAAGGTTTTCTTCGACTGTGGCTCCGGGGGGAAGCGCCAGGTCTGGATCAGCGAAGAAAGCCACATGATTTAAGGTCCAGATCTGTCCGAAAGACTGTGGGCCGATACATTCGCTTGCGGTGTGAAGTCAAAACCGGTAGATTATTCTCAATGTGTTTTTACTGTCTTGTAAAGATCTAAGAATCTTTCTCACAATGCTCTTTATGTACAGGGAGGACCATCCCCCTATCCCCCAAAGATGAAGTATCGAGCGTGCGAGCAGTTCAATCCAGCAACCCGATGATCGAGGATATATTCGAATGCCGAGCACAAAATCGAATTCCAGGTCATTACGTATCGGCTTTATCATTATGGTTCTCGCTTTCTTCTCTGCGACCATGGCCTTTGCTCAATCCGAACAGGAAATCCGGAGTTTGTACGCTCAATTCCAGAAGTTGTATCGGCAGGACAGGTTTTCAGAAGCTGTTCCTGTTGTAGAGAGACTCCTGAAGGTGGTACGGCAGCTCAGGGGAGAGAAGAGTAAGGACACCGCAATTTGCTATAGTCTTCTCGGGGAGCTTTACAGATCGATGGCCGATTTTGACAGGGCAGAGCCGCTAATGCAAAAAAGCCTGGCGATGGAGAGAGAAATCCTCGGAGAAAAGCATGGTGAAACTGCCGTTGACTATCATAATCTCGGAGTTCTTTACATGGATAAGGGGGATTACGGCAAAGCAGAGCTGATGATGCAGAAGGCCCTGGCGATAAAGCAAGCGGTTTACGGGGACAAACACGAGAAGACGGCCCATACATACAGCGGCCTTGGTCAACTCTACCTGCATATGGGTGACTTTCGAAAGGCTGAATCACTCGATCAGAAGGCTCTGGAAATCCAAAGACAGACTGTTGGTGAAAAAAACTCCGATACGGCCGACAGCTACAACAATCTTGCGATGCTTTATGAGGAGATGGGTGACTACGCGAGGGCTGAGCCGCTTTACAGGAAGTCATTGGCAATTGTGAAAGAGATTTTTGGCGAAGAACACCCCCGTACGACTCTGGCATACACGAATCTGGGATTCCTTTATTTGTTTACAGGTCAGGTTGGGACCGCCCAAGAAATATTTACGAAGAAAGATTGCGCAATGGGGATCGGGCGCTGCGCTCTTGCCAACAGGAACTATCAAGCGGCACGCAACGAATTTGCTCGAGATTTCGCCAACGTCGAAAAGAAGGGCGTGAGGAATTACATTGTCGGCGCCTGTGTTGGCCTCGGCCTTGCGTCGGAAGGTCTCGGAGATTTAGCGGATGCGAAGAAACAGTTCAAACGGGCCATCGACATTGCGGAATCCCAGCGGAGTGACATCGGAGGCGGCACTCGAGAGAGCTTCTTTTCCGGATATGCGTCCGGCGGCTTTTCCAGATTGGATGCTTACGAAGGTCTCATCCGGGTGCTCATGAAAGAGAAACAAAAGGGCTATGAGAAAGAAGCCCTATACTGTTCCGAGAGAGCGAAGTCCAGGGTGTTTCTGGAAATGCTCGCGACTCGCGGCGTGCGTGGAAGAACCGAGGCTGACCAAAAGACCCTTTCCCGCGATCATGAGTTTCAGGTGAAATTGAGGAGTCTCAATAAGCTTGTCGACAACCTTCAACAGCCTGGTGATAGAGAGTCCGGGCGAAAGATCGAGGAAGCGCGCAGAGAACTGCAAAACGTCTCTCTGCAATATGAAACGTTTATCAAGGAAGTAAAACTGCAGAATGCCGAGCTGGCCTCCCTTCTCACTGTGGATGTTCCGGAAATCGACAAACTTCAGGGGCAGCTTGATCCCGATATCACCCTTCTCGAGTTCTTTACGGCGAAGAATAAAACGTATGCATGGCTTCTGACTCGCAACCAGATAATGATGTTTGAAATTCCTTTAGGGGAAAAGAGAGTCGGAGAGTTGGTGAGCGGAGTGGTCCTCCCGAATATCTCCAATATGGCGCGCAAATCTCTCCCTGAAAAGTCTTTGCTGCTGGTTACGGAAAACAAAAATACGGGAGTCTCGGAAAGGGACGAAAACCGCGCTCATTTTACCCAATTGACCAAAGAACTCTATAATGTGCTTATCGATCCTCTCCAAAGCCAGATCAAAACGAAAAAACTCATCGTGGTGCCCTGTGGCGCACTTCACAAGGTCCCTTTTTCAGCACTTGGCGATGATAACGGCTATCTGATTGAACGGTTCGATCTCTCAATCCTGCCCTCAAGTTCAGTGATTCCCCACGTCGTGAGCAAGAGGAAGACCGATAGAGGTGACCTGCTGGCTCTGGGCAACCCGACGGTGGACGCACCGGACCTTCCGTCCGCCGAAAAAGAAGTTGTAGCCATCGGCAAGAACTTCCCCAAAAAACAGATCTATACCCGTTCTAAGGCGACAAAGCTACGCTTCGAAAAGGAAGCCGGCCAGTCCGGCACAATCCATCTGGCCTGCCATGGGTGGTTCGACGACCGCCAGCCGCTGCAATCAGGGCTGCTTTTGGCGAAAGAGGGAGAAGATGACGGCATGCTCGAGGTCCACGAGGTGTTCGGGCTGGACCTTCGCAACGTGGGTCTAGTGGTACTGAGCGCCTGCGAGACTGGCCTTGGGAGCGTCACAACGGGCGATGATATGGTAGGGCTTTCCCGTGCATTCCTCTATGCAGGAACTCCATCGCTCATGGCCACCCTCTGGGAGGTTGAAGACGAATCCACGGGGATCCTCATGGAGCGCTTCTACAGCAACTGGCGCATCAAGGGCATGCGCAAACCCGAAGCCCTCCGCCAGGCTCAGCTAAGCCTTATGGCCATGCCCCAGTACCGCCATCCCTACTTTTGGGCTGGATTTGAACTTTTCGGCGACTGGAAATAGGTGCACTTTGAGTTCTTGTTTCCTGGAATAAGCCAGCAAGAGGTCCAGGGTGCTATGAAACGAGCTTGCATCAGCGCCAAACTGAGGCGACGCACTCCTCACGATCTCAGACACACTTATGCCACCTTGCTCCTCATGGGCCATATGAGTCCAGCCTATGTCCAAAAGCAGCTCGGCCACCACTCGATCACCATGACAGTGGATATTTATGGTCATTGGATACCCGGAGAAGGCAGGGATGGCCTGGAAAAAGTTCTGCCGTGTTCGGCGGCAACCGAGCACGGCATGAGGATAGCGAAGCGCGATGAGTATAGTCAGACCGATTAGGCGGTGCCCTATGGGCACGGGGGCACGGGTCGCAAAAGTCAGGCAGGGAAAGGGCTTAAAGTTTGGGCTGGTCAGTGATCCGTGCCCTGAACCGTGCCCCAAAACCCGTTTTGGTCTATTTTCTTAACAATTTCAAAGATTGGTGCCGAAGGCTGGATTCTCTGCCACGTAGAAATTTCAGGAACTTACAACGGTGCCTGCCAATCCGATGCGCCAAGAAGTACCCCGGAGCACACCGAGACCCCGGGACCAGGAAAGGAGAAATCGCATCCTGAAAGCGCGGGAGTTGAACAGGAATTTCGGACTCAGAAGTTATCATGGCTTAAATCAATAGTAATTCCAATCACATAATCTCGATTTGTTGTAGGCCCCTATTGATTGAGATTTGTCTTGACAATTTGTTCAACAATCACATAAGGTTGGAGATGAATATCGTTGTAACATACCGACTTGCTTGATCTTTTCCAAAGGACTCAATTGGGTCTTACGCTTATCTGCGCTCCAACTATTGGTATTTACAGTCTTTTCATGGCATTTTTCTTGCGAACGCCGAAATTCCTGTTGAACCCGTGTTCTCGCCACGCCCCGTATGGGTTTGCGAACCTGGGAGGAAACAAAGGGAAAACACGCATCGGAGAAATGCCATAATCTTCTGCACGGGTCCCCGCCATCCGTCATTTTGTCCAGTTATCGGGGTGTCGGTCGGCCCGCAATGCTCGACGCAATGCGCGAGGGGTTCTTAGGATAGGAACAAGATACGCTCTATTGTCCAAATTATTGAGGCTCTGTTCGCACTAGCTGTTGATTTCCGCTGCAGCCCCTTCTGGCTGCGTATTTAGCGGAACACTGCCGATTCCATCTAGGTCTCGATGGACGCGCTGTCTTGGTCGTCTTCAACACTTATTGCGAACAGAGCCTAAATATTTATGCAGATGAACCCTAATTTTCGTTTTGAATAGAAATTCTGGTCATTTCAATCCTAGCTTCGTTGTTGTAATTGCCATCCTTGCGGATTCCAATGACTTTTTCCCCTTTCAAAGTGAATAAAAAATCTATAGGCGAGGACTTGTTTGACCAGCTAATCGTGCAATTGTTCCCCTGATTGCCGACTTTAGCTTTGATTTTGACATTTCCATTATTTTGGCCATATACCCCGCCCCAGCAATATATGATATCCGCATTATCTTTCTGAATTCTTTCCACTATTAGTAGGGATTCGAATCCCTGGCTTCTCCATGGAGTTATCCATCTGCCTTTCCAAACACCAGAGAATGCTTGAAGTTCTTTGGGAAGCGACGGATCGGGGGCTTCTATTTTGTACTTTGAAATAGTGAGCTGATCACTGTCCGCCGAAACATTCAGGCAAAACAGTAAGCTACAACAAAAGACCAATAGAAAAAAACGTGCTCTTACCATGTGCTTTTTCATTTTTCGCTCCTTTGCCGGTGAAGAACACACCCCCCACTGATATCCAAAATAATTATGAAGCCAAACAAAAAAGGGGCAGACCCAGCAGCGCCAATGCGCCACTAGGATCTGCTCTCCGGTCACTCCGGGACGGGAGACAGGATTACTTTTTGCTCAGAGTCCCGGAAAGCTCTCCACTAGAAGCGTCATAAACGAGCTTTCCGCCTTCGAGGCGAAAATTTGCTGCCTTCTTCCCGTCGAAGGTTATACGCAGCCAGTCGGGTAGACGAGGGAAGTTCCCTGCCCTCGCCCCCCACAGATCCGGACGTGCGCGATTAGCGCATCCGGCTCTTCATATCATGGGTTCGCTACGCGTAGGTATGTCGAGTGTACAACTCTCGGTCTCGGCAGAGGATAGTTCACCAGGAGCCGATTGAAACGGTCCCAGGTCATCTTCGCTCGTTGAGACCTGCGGTCGAGCCATTTTCGCCAGACCACTTGCCCTGCCCGGTAAAATCGCGACAAGGCCTCATAATTGCCGGTAATGCCGTAGTACTGATTACGGCCCACAAGTTTGCGGCAAAGCGCCCGGTGCTGCAAGCCCGGCTAGCGGTCTTTCGCTCCGCCATCGTCCCTGAAATTCTGCGACAGCAGATTCCTCAATAAACCGATATCGTTGTGAGCCTGCTTGCAGACTTTCGTAACCCGTTGATACCCATATTGTCGCGCGAGGCGGGTCAGTTCGGGGATGATCGTCCGGGCATTTCCGTCATTTACATCTGCATTCGGTTCCATGCCGGAAATGCACCTGTCGACGAACTGCCGAATCCCGGACTCCAGCAACTCCATGGATTCAAGAACCGGGAATACGGTACTGCTTTCCCAAACGTTCAAATCCAGTTCCCCGTGATCCAATCCCGCAGCAGCCATGGTGTTGTTAGCCATCACCCGAAACCCGATTTGAACAATGAACTCGGGGACAACGGGATTGATCTTCCAAGGCATGATCGAAGATCCGGGCTGCACTGCAGGTAATCGGAGCTCTCCGAATCCGCCCTCCGGCCCTGAACTCAGCAATCTGAAATCCTTTGCAATCTTGATCAGACTGCGTGCCAGGATATCGAGTCCGGCCGACACTGCAATCATGTCATCCGGGTTTTGAGCGGCATCGAAGAGATCCTCGGCAGGTTTGTAGAGCGGGTCCCCGGCGACGGCCGCCAGTAAAGAATTGACCCGGTTCATGTACGCATCGGTGACATCTTCTCGCCTGCCGCAGATCGTACCCCCCAGCGCAACGGAGTGAAGGCGGTTCACCGTTTCTTCGAGCTGAGCTTCAAGTCTCCCGATCTGTGCAGCCATTCCTCCCAGATAGTCTCCGAAAGTAATGTCCACGGCATCCTGCAGGCAAGTGCGGGCCAAGCGTGCCTGGGGTCTGAATTTTTCTGCAGATGAAACCAGCGCCTTCTGCAACGTGTCGAGGGATTCCCTGAGGCCGGGCCACTGAAAGAGGACCGCCATATGACAGGCGGTGGGATAGACATCATTCGTTGACTGGTGCAGATTGACATGATCGTTCGGGTCCAGGCGTTCGCGCCGCCCACGCCGCCCTCCCAACAGTTCTTCACCGAGGTTGGCCAACACCTCATTTGCGTTCATGTTTGCAGAGGTCCCCCCGCCTCCGTGCAGGATATGGATCGGAAACTGCTCGGGTTGAGGGTTTTCCAGCAAATGGTCTGCCGCCTTCACAATCGCATCCGAAAGCTCGGGTTCGAGAGCGCCTGTCTCCCGATTGGTCATCGCGGCAGCCTCCTTGATAAGAAGCAAAGCTCGAATGAGTGGATAGAAGCTTCCGATCGTTCGCTGCCGCCCCACAGGAAAATTCTCGATTGCGCGCGCAGTCTGGGCTCCGTAGAGGGCATGCTCCGGAACCCGGATCTCTCCCAGGAGATCCGATTCGACACGATATGGTTGATTCACAGCCAAGGTCATGACCTTTATTCTCCAGCTTCACCTGTGTCGGCGATCATCGATTCGGCAAGCTACAGAGCGGCCGACAGGCGGGCTTCATGCTCGCCCAGGCTCCTGTATGCTTCCTCTACACGGTAGATTTCTCTTTCGAGCCATTCCGAATTCACCTGGAGTTGAGATTCCGCCTCGCGGATCATCTCTTCCACTCGTTTTGGATTGGGACCGCCGACGATGTTCTTGGACATCACGTTTTCGTAAGGATCTATTGCCTGCCGGATGTCTTTCTCACTGAGCACGAGTTCTCGCTTGAGGAGGGTCTTGGATACGGTCTGAAGGAGCGGCGCATTGATCCCCGCCATTCCGGTCCCGGCCTCAACGACCTCGCCCACCATCTCCCCCACAACGCTATGCGCTTCAGAGAACGAAATGCCGCATTTCTGCACCAGCGCATCCGCCAGGGCCGTGACCGTCGAGAAATTGCCCCTGGCCCGCTCCAGGGATCGCTCTTTCCTGATTTTCGAATGCCTCAAAGTCTCAATGACGAGCTGCAGCGCCTGTAGTGTGCTACGGTGCCCTTCCCAGTACAAGGTAGGCACTTCGAACAGGTCCATACAGAGCGAAAAAGGGGTATTCTTCAAGACCGCAGCGCTGGACACAAAACTGCCCAGGCTATGTGCCGCCTTAGCCTTCGCAAGCTCGAGGGAAATGGGGTTCTTCTTCTGCGGCATGATACTGCTGCAGATCGCAATCTCGCCGCCGATGTCGAGCAGTCCGAACTCATCCGTGGCCCAGATGTAATGATCCTGAGCAATGCGGCTGATCGTGACCATCATGATTGCGCATGCCGCCTCCGCTTCGAGGATATAGTCGCGTGCTCCAACGCAATCGAGAGTGTTTTTCATCAGGCTCTCGAAGCCGAGCAGTTCGCTCAAGAGATCACGATTGATGGGGAAAGCCGTACCAGCCAGCGCAGCCGCACCGTAGGGACAGGTATTGGTCGTGCGGTAGGCGCTCCTGATTCGCTCGAAATCCCGCACAAGCGTCTGCACCGCCGCAGTGCAATAATGACCGTATGTTATCGGCTGGGCGGGCTGGGTGTGGGTATAGCCGGTCAGCACAGTCTCCAGGTGCTCCGATGCCAGAGCGAGGAGCAGTTTCTGCAGTTCCAGATTCTTCCTGCATACATCCCACAAGGACTTGCGGATTTCCATCCTTGCCAATGTGGCGTAGATGTCATTTCTGCTTCGTCCGGTGTGCAGACGGCCCCCAAGCTCGCGGCCCACGATTTCGAATAATGCATGTTCCACATTGAAATAGAGTTCCTCGTATTTTCCGGAAAGATCGTTTACGGTCAGTTCCCGCTGAACCCTTTCCAATCCCTCGATGAGGCTCACGGCCGTTCTTTGATCAATGATCTTCTCCTCGGCCAGCATGACCGCATAGGCCTTGTTCAATGCGATCATCTCTTCAAAGCCGAGGTTATACTCGGCCACAGTCCCCGGTAGTAGAATATCTTTTTGCATTACCTCGGATAGTTCCGCCCTGATCCGTTCTCTCATGATCTTTCTCCTGAAGCTTCAAGGTGCACTTACAAAAGGATCGCCGCGAGCACGAAGCCGGTCACCAGTGAACCGGTTTCGGTTATCAGGCCCGGCAGCATATAACTGTGATTTAGAACGTATTTCCCGATCTTGGTTGATCCAGTCGTATCAAACATGACCCCAGCGATCAAAGTGGCATAGGTGGGGAAGAAGAAGTAGCCGTTCACCGCAGGATAGGCCGCAATGATGAAAGGAGCCGGAACGCCCAGGGTTATTCCCAGAGGAACAAGAGCACGGACCGTTGCGGCTTGGCTCAGAATCAAGGTCGAAGCAGCGAACAAGGCGATGGAAAAAGTCCAGGGATAGGCGGTGACAAGCTCTTGAAGGCCCGATTTGATATAGGGAAGATGAGCTGCGATGAGTGTATCCCCCATCCATGCAATCCCGAAGATGCACAGAACACCGGACAGACCGGATCGAAAGACGGAGCCTGCCGATGCTTTTTCGGCATCGGCCTTGCAAGCCAGGATGATGATTCCCGCGACCACCAGCATAAGGATTTCGATGGTGTGAACCATTGACAGCGGCTGCATTTTTTCACCGTAACTCACCACAGGTCTCAGAGAGGGGAATGTTCCCAGCAGCGTGATCAGAATCGCACCGGCCAGAAATACAACCACGGACACTTTCGCTTCTTTGCTCGCCGTGATTTTGAAGTCCTTTTTCGTTGCGACCGGAGGGATCAGACCTTTTTCGACCAAGGCCAGATACTTCGGATCTTTGTCCAGATCGACGCCCATTCGACTCGCGTACAGAGCGCCCAGCAAAACACCGATGATGGTGGAGGGGACTGAAATCATGAGAATATGCATGAGGGTCACGTTGAATGGAGCGAGGAGCGCCACCAGGGTCACCGTAGCGGCCGAAATGGGGCAGGCGGTGATAGCCTGTTGAGAGGCGATCGCCGAGATGGTTATGGGCCGTTCGGGGCGCACTCCGACTTCGCGGGATACTTCAGCGATGACGGGTAGAATGCTGAAAACCACGTTACCCGTTCCGGCCATGAATGTGAACAGGTAGGAAACCATAGGGGCCAGAAAGGTAATGCGCGATGGATTCTTTCTAAGTATGTATTCAGCCATTTGAACCAGAAAATCCATGCCCCCCGCTGCCTGAAGAGCGCTGGCCGCCAAAATGACCGCAGCGATGATCAGCATCACATCGACCGGGGGTGATGTGGGGGTGAGATGAAAGAGGAAAACAAGCACGGCAAGCCCCATCCCGCCTGCCATTCCCATAAAGACCCCGCCTATTCGTGCACCGAGCATGAGCATCAACAGCACGACCGCAAATTCGATCCAGAACATGAGTCACCTCCGGTTTCAGAGTTCGAATGATTCCACCTTTCGCCAAAATTCCTTCATCATAATCCAAAAAAATGACGTATTTTATTCACCAATTATATACTGGTGAATTATATTCACCAGTATTAATAAAAGCAAGCCTTTATCAAGTGAAAATTTTTCAGGTTGAGCAATCCGGCGAATTATCGGGGAGGATTCGCGGTGACGGACCGTTGCACGCCCCGCACCGTTTGACGCATGAGGGACCTGGAGAGGCACGAACAAACATGTGCCGGCACGAAGCTTTGCTGCAAAACGATTCCTCATGGATGTGCGCACGATCTTGAACCTCCCGTTGCCGCGTTATCTGCCCTTCTGGCGGGATTGCACAGGGCCGGGTTTTCGGCGGGGGTTTTGGCGACTGGGAATTACAGGCAAGTCGGGGGGAGGCCACCGCACATGAAACGAGAGGAAAAAAGTCTGCGGCAGGTGGTCTGGGAAGACATACGGCTATGCCGGGCAAGTATTCGCATGAATGTGCAAAACAAGTCCCGGCCTGCCGGGATGCAGCGGATTCCGGGCAGGAGGTTTGGGCCATCCCCGAAGGTGCGGGATCGGGAGTGACCTTAAAACAGTCATTCACTGCGAGTATCACGTCCCGCAAATCAGATGGTGTTTGCCAGGGTGAGAAAGCGGCTTGTTACAAAATTCCACGTCCATACTTTGTAGCATCGAACTTAAGGGATGCAACACCGGATAAAGGTTGTACTCCTGTCGGAGAGGCCGCCCCGACGCTTTTGATGCGGGGAGGTCAGTGACAAAGACATTCCATTTCAGACCGGGACCTCGTTTATCAGGAAGGATGAATATGCATTGAACTTTCCCGGGCCTATCTTTCAGGAGGTAATCCGGACGGAAGAGAAAGACTTGTCTTGGAAAGGGCCGCCCATTTCAGGAAAATCTGATTCTCGCGGGCATATTCTTCAAATCTCTTCAGATACTTTCGCGTTCGCTTTTGATTGCGGTGAGCCGTAGCATAGGACAGCGCGTTGATCAACGCCATGACGGCACCCAGGTTATCGACAAACGAAACAACACGCGACGGAATGACAAAAGAGACTTCCGACAACTTCGCCAGAGGGGATAAGATGCTGTCGGTCAAACCCACAACAGGAATGCCGACCTTTCTGAGTTCAGTAGCGGCCGAAATGGTCTTTCGAGGATAGCGGCGGAAAGTGAAGATAAGGGCCACCGTATCGCTATGACAATCCTTGATGAAGCTGTCGGTTGTCTCCAAATACTCCGTGAACACCCGGACATTCGGCCTGATCTTGCCAAAGATATATCCCGAATACTCGGCAAGGCACCTGCTGCCCTGCGTGCCGATTATCACCAGATTTTCCTTGGTGGTCAGCAGTTCGACAGCCCTGTCAAATCGCTCGGGACGAATACCTTTGATCGTCTGGTTCATAATGTCAACTTCTGTGGAGAATATCTTATGGAAGATAGTATCCTCATTGGCCGACTTGAGCTGAGCAAAGCTATCCAGCGTCGAGATGTCCTGTTTGACAAGTTCCCGGAGAGAGTTCTGGAAAGTAGCATAGCCGGAGTACCCGAGAGACATGGCGAATCGGATGACGGTGGACTCTCCGACCCCCGCGGCCTTGGCCAGGTCCATTGATTTCATGAACGACACTTCTTTATAATTGTTCAGAATGAAGGCAGCGAGAGCGATCTGTTTTGGCGGCAATACGCCTTTCTCCGATTCGATGCGCGCTAATACACCTTTGCTTTCCATAATCCTGCTCCTGGGAAATTATGCCCGATCGTGCCATTTCCGCATTTTCAGTGAAATTATAGCTTCGTAAACCCGAAACGGCACTTTGGACTGTGGAAGTCAATTTTCCATTCACCGGGAAATGTGTCAATGATAATCGGAGGTCTTTTGCGCAATCCTAAAGCAGATTGTTTCTGCCGGAAACGGGAGTTCGGGGGGTGCCGCGCCGGCCAGTGTGAGCTTACCCCTTCAGATGTGCCGTTTATAATTTGTAATCCGCCCAACAGGACCACAGATGCGGAGTTGCGGATCGATTACCAGCGGGTGCCGGCCCGGGCCCTGGTTTGCAATAATCTTCATGTAGTCGGCGCCGTGCAGACATCTGCCGCAAATATGGTCGGGCAAGGGCATCACCCGGCAGTCGATTGTCCAAAAAACGCGCGGTCAACTGGACAAAACCCATCACTGGGGTGGTGAATTGAAGACCGCGCCTGAATGTGGATTCGGTAATTGAAGGATGGTGGGCACGATGATGCTTGTGCCCACCATGACTCATCCCAGGCCCAGGCCGGAATGTCGATCCGGGATGGCTATAGTAACTCGGCAAGGCCGTAACTGACCAACAACGAGACGATGATCGTTATCATCCCTGGAACCATGCAGCTGTGGTTCAGCACGAATTTGCCTATTTTCGTGGTCCCGGTGGTGTCGAAGGCTACCCCGGCGATAAGCGTCGGGTAAGTCGGCAGGAAAAAATAGCCGTTGACGGCGGGAAAAGCGGCAATAATGAAAGGTGCCGGGATGCCGAGCGCGATCCCCAGAGGCATGAGTGTCCGGACTGTCGCCGCCTGACTGTGGATGAGGACCGATGCGGCGAAGAGGGCAAGGGCAAAGATCCAAGGGTGAGCGGTCACGATGCCCTGGATTCCTTCCTTGATGAAGCTCATATGGTTCATGATCAATGTGTCTCCCAGCCAGGCCACACCGAAAATGCAGGCGACTCCCAGGGTGCCGTTTATGTATACGCTTCCGGTTATGACCTTTTTGATGTCCGCCTTGCAGACCAGTACCATAATGGCGGACATGGTCAGCATGACTATCTCGATTGTCTGACTCATCGCCAGAGGCTGAATCTTTCCATCGTAGTTGAGAGCGGGTCTGAGCGAAGGGAACGTTCCAAAGAGGGTGATCAGCACGGCGGCGGTCAGGAAAAGAAACACGGCAATTTTGGCGTTTTTTGAGGCCGTGATCTTGAAATTCTCCTTCCTGACCAGGGGAGGAATCAGGCCTTTGCTCACTCGGTCGAGATATTCCGGATCCTGCTCGAGGTCTTTTCCCATTTTGTTTGCATACAACGCTCCGACGAACACTCCTATCAAGGTCGCCGGGATGGAAATCATGAGAATTCTGGCCAGAGAAACGTTGAAAGGCGCGAGGAGAGCCAACATGGCCACTGTTGCCGCGGAGATGGGCGTTGAGGTGATGGCTTGCTGGGAAGCGATTGCCGAGATGGAGAGAGGCCTTTCCGGACGCACCCCCGATTCCCGAGCCACTTCCGCAATGACCGGCAGGATGCTGAAGACCACGTATCCGGTGCCGGAAAGAAACGTGAATACATACGCTACCAAAGGACCAAGAAACGTAATGTGGTCGGGATGTTTTCTCAATATGTACTCGGCGATCTGCACGAGGTAATCCATCCCGCCGGTTGCCTGAAGCACACTGGCAGCTATGACTACGGAGAAAATGATCAGCATGACGTCGATGGGCGGAGCCGTAGGCGTAAGGTGGAAGATGAATGCGAGAATGGCCAGGCCGAGCCCTCCCGCCATACCCAGAAAGACCCCGCCGATCCGTGCGCCAATCAGAAGGACGACAAATACCACAGCGAATTGCCACCAGAACATTCGATCTTCTCCTTCTTCCAACGTGCCCCACCGGGCTGTGTTTGAATCTGCGACTTTTTGCCGGTCCAACTTTCCATGAGGTTCCTGCAAGCATTCCAGAGCATTGAGCAATCAGCATGCCAGGCTTTGCCACGCCACACTTAAGGAAGCAATACAATTGTCTTTTTATTTTCTACGGGCGCATCGACGCCATCATTGCGCACAAACGACTTATTCATGAATGAATTGAAATTCAGTATTATTGGCTATTGAAGGATTAATGAAATTGAGCAATCTCATTACATTACTGTTTGAATCTCCCACTTCAACGCCCAGATTGAGTTCTTTCAAAACTGAATTATGATGCTGAGATCAAATCACAATTGAATTGGGTTTGGCTCCCCTGGAACGACGAACCAACCGCATGGAGCCCGCGGAGATCGAGGCCTGAATCGGTGAGGTGGCCAATGAGTTGCTCAGAGTGCCGGCGCCGTGTGTAAATGTCTCCAAATCAATGGAATAAAAGGGTTCATCCGGGAAATGTTACATCAGCGTAGCCATTCAATTCGCGGCCTCTGGACTTCCAACAACCATTTGAACCAGGCACTGCAGCGGCAGGTAAGCCGACTGCCGCTCAGGAGTCTTGGAAGCGAGTCTGTCCGACGTCTACGACGCAGTGCGCGGCAATCCCGTTTGCCACGCGCTACGCACCGGGAAATGGCATAGAGTCTCGGAGCCCCAAAATGACAAAAGCCGCGAGCGTGGCACGCTATGCGGCAGATCGTCAATCCAAGTCAATTTCTTCAATAATTTCAATGAGTGGTGCCGAAGGCCGGATTCTATGACATGTAATGATTCCGGGCATTTACAAATGCACCTGCCAATCCGATGCGCCAAGAAGTACCCCGGAGCACACCGAGACCCCGGGACCAGGAAAGGTAATAACGCATCCCGGAAACGCGGGAGTTGGACCCACGTCTTCGTCCTTAGATTGGCTTGCTGTAAGGATTTAATACTATTTTGCGTGCAAGTTGATACTAACGATCCAAGAAAACCCTGTCATGCTTGCCACTGATGCGGGGTCCTTTTCGAGGGCGTCAAGAGACTGCATCAATTGATCCTCCACAGCCTCAATGCTGTTGAAAGCCTTGTTGCGGAAACCGTTCTCTCGGATGTTCTCCCAAACGTGCTCCACCGGGTTGAGTTCCGGACTGTAAGGTGGAAGGAAGATCAGCGACATGTTCTCGGGCACGCTGAGCGCCTTGGCTTTGTGCCACCCAGCGCCATCCATGACCATGAGGATGAACTCCTGCGGATGTCGATTGCTCACTTCCCGCAGGAAAATAGACATGGCCTGTTCGCTAACTTGGGGCAAAATCAACGAATCCAGGGTGCCGTCATGAGGGGATAGCGCAACGTATGCATAGGTATACTCGCGCACGATCTGATTGGGTACATAGGGGCGAATCCCGTGAGGCGCCCAGCACCGTTGAGGAGTGCTGATTCTTCCAAAACGACCTTCATCTTGCCACATTAATCGCAATCGTACTCGCACGGGAGCAAGTGTCTTGGAGCATTTAGCCACTGTTTTCGGGAGTTTTTTTAAAGCCCTCCTGGGCCTCGGTGTTGCTATTGGGATGACGGGGCCTTGGAATGATAGTTCGCCAATCATGCCGGTCCAGCATCCGATAGATGGTGCTTTGGGCTACTTTGCGCCCCACCAGGGCTTCAAAGGCCTGTTGAATCTTACTCACGACTAAAATGCCGCCATGTGTGGCTTGGTCCAGGAATTGCGAAAGGAATTGACGTTCTTGCTCGATAGTCATGTAACCGGAGCGGCGACCGCCCCAGTTGCGATTTTGCGATTGCTTGAAGGTGCTGAATTTCTTCCGCAATTGAACTACTGTTCCACGAGAACGACCAACTATTTGTCCAGTGATGCGGTCAGGGATGTCGAGAAGGCCAGGGATCAGTACGGCTTGGGCCATTCTGAGATCATCGGAAGTCTTGGCTTTCTGTACGGCTTCCGTCGCCAACTGAAGCACCTCGCTTGATACTTTCACTTTCTTTGGCATTGGCAACCCCCCTTTGAGTGGTGGGTTGCATCATACTATGGTTCAATCTTGAACGCAAGTTGGTATAAAAGGGTCTGCACCACTTATGCACCACCAGTCGTAAACAGGTGGAAGAGGATTCGAACCTCCGACCACTAAAATTAGTATAATGATAACACCGACATACTAGCAAAAAATAAGGCATGCACCACTCCTGTACCACCGGCAAGGCTGGAGCATGTCAACCAGAGTCTATGGCAGGTCAGACGACTTGATTGAATTCGGCAATGATCTCTCGGGAGAATTGAGTACCTATTTCCCGAATCATCCATTCGGAACGATCGTATTGTTCTCGGGTGGGACGCTCCTGTCTATAAGGTACGGCGAGGAGAAGCTCGGGATATGGTGCATAACGTTGCTCATGGCTGGAAAGCTTTCCAAGAGGATTCATGAAACCTGCCATGATCCATGCGACCAGTCGAACACCGAGCGGTTGGATGCACAACTTGATTATTTTCTGGGACCCCAGTTAGGTTCGAGTTAGTCACGAGGTCAGATTTGATCTCGAATGAAGTCTCGATAGGATTTCAGTTCGCGCATGATAGCCCGTTGCGCCAGGTTTTGCCGCTCCTCTGGTGGTAGCGTTTGACATCTTGCACAGATTACATTCCGAAAAAGGACTGCTTCAGGATCGGCATTGGGGTACGTGCGCGTAAACCATTCTCGCGCCTCTGGCGTGAGGCTAAAGGACTTGCGGCCTTCTCCAGCTGGTTCGTCGCAGAAAACGCAGTGTGGCTCCCCATCCATAGCTTCGTTCCCAGCTCCCGTTACTGACCCCGCTTCCTGATCTCTGATCTTCGCTACGACTTGCACCGTGATTTCATCGAGTTTGTTGCAGCGGTCCACGATGCTGTGTGCTCGTCCGAGAGCTTGCCAACCTAATTTTTCCGACATGATCTTCAGCCACTCCACCCATACTGCCAAGAGTATGCGAGTCAAATTGGCGAAGTCGATCATCACTATGGTCTGATCATAGCCTGTGCGGATATACGCCTCCTGCCGACGCAATGCCCAAGACGATCCATGAACATATGCGCTCAACTGCCGGTAGCTGAGGGCATAAAGCTTTTGTATCTCCGCGCCACATCTGTCGGCTTGGTCCTTCAGCGTGAGGTTACACCAATTCTTGAATTCACGCGTCTTCCCTTCACGGTTCACATACGTGTACCGTTCGCGTACTTCCGCAAAACGCTTCTCCAACTCCGCTTGCTGGAGGCTCATTGCTTCGACATGTTGCGGCTTCGCGGTCTGTGATTCCCATTGCAAGTACACTTCGCTAATTTTGTAGGCATCAATCGCAGCGTAATCCAAAAAGGCTTCAGCGTGCATGTCCGGATCGAGAAGTATATATCGGAGGGTGATCACGTTCTCGCAGAAAAGCCGGATATGGGCCGTCGCTTGATACACCAACTCAAATCGCAAGAGCACATAGATGGCATTCAGGCTGCTGATCTCCCGATTGATGAATCGTCGGAGCAAATGCTGATACGGCGTTGTCGCGACGAAAGTGCGCTCCCGCTCAAGCGCTTCTTCTTGAGTCACTGCTATCATTTCGCCCACGAGGTCGAGCCACATCCAGATCTCTGGCGGGAAATCCACTTTTGCACTCGTCTTCTCCAGGTCGATTCTAGCCATTCTGACTTTCTCCTGCGGACTTCACCTTCGCAGGTGGCCCGGCTAACAGGTATCCAAGCCGCCCCTTTGCAGTCCGTTGAAAAACCATCGGCATTTGCTTTTTTGACCACCCGATACAACACCGTTTCTGCTATAATTCATCGGACCTAAAACGCCGATCAAGGGCGGATCGATGGCACTTGGCATTTTGTAAGGTAAAATGCAAAATTTCATGACGGCAACTTATGCAGCGTCAAAACCAGCTTTGGTTAGCCTGAACGAACCCCGTCTCGGCGCGACTTCAACCCACCCTTCTTGATCTGCAAATTCCATCCCAAGCATGAAGTCCTTGGCGGCGAAGCCACGCTCAAGGAACACTGGCTGAAGACTGTTGAACCATACAACACCACCAGCAGAACAATTAAAGTGCAAAACAAAAATCCTGAGTATTTCCCGCGCAGCATCCGCGGGGGAGGGTTCTTTTGCCATTTCTTTTCACCTTTCGTTATAGAAACTAAACATGCCTTATTAATTAATTTTGATAAGCGGAGTAACAGTATTTGGGTACCCACACAAAATGGCACTCACACAGAGCCACAAACGAATTCTGTTGCATCGACACTGTCTCAGAACGAAAAATCAATAACGTTATCTCTTTCCTGAGCTTCAATAGATAATACCAAATCTCCAAATTGCATCTATCCATTCATACTGCCATGAAAATAATCATAAATATTCTGGGTCATTTTTACAAATAAAGGGTTTTTAACGCGATGATCCCTTATCTTTGCTTCAATCAGCTTCAAACATTCAGAGATTGTTTTCCGAGCAGCCTTGATATCTCCTTTAAAATAAAGGTATATAGACATGGCCTCCATTGCATGGACTTTACCTTTATCATTTATTTCAGATAAATCCAGGAGTTTTTCGATGTCATTACTTAATAATTCGATCTCTCTATGGAAGGCATCATAGTTGGGATTTCTTTGAAGAATATACCTAGAAAAATAATAAACTACTAAATTTGCCAATATTTTGCTGCGCTCAGTTTTTTCTAATTCTCCATCTGAAAAATTATAACGCAATGTATGTGCATAATCCATATTAGCACAAGCATTTATCAAATCATCCAAATTACTACTACCAGATTTAAGATATGAAAAAAAGTAATACTCACCAATCCTACGATATATATGAACTTCTGATAGCATATTTTCATAAGAAACATATTGTGGATATAACTCTAAATAGTTGTTTTTTATAACTTCTTCAAGGATATATATACCCCTCTTAAAGTCACCATGCTTTATACAAGCGCCAGCATGCCTATAGAATACAAGTGGATCACTTACAATTGTGTGAAGATTTTTATCATCCTTGAAGTTTGTATGTCTTCTGAAATATTGATCTACTCTTCTAATAAATTCATATAGTAACATATCACTAATCTTAGTTCTAATATTCAATATATTTATAATAGATTGTTGAGTTTTTGTATCACTATTTAGAAGAGCGTAGGCAAGTAGTGTCATTACCAGCCTTTTCCTTCTCCATTTTATTGGGTCAATTTCATATATTATAGACAAAATATCTTGACCATATTTCTCCATTGCATATTCGCTAAATTGTTTTAATTTTTTAATTGCATCAATTGTGTCAGTATTTAGTTTATAGTTTATATCAGAAAGTGTTTGCCTGTCATCATCATTATAACATTCTAGCTCCAACGATTCTATCGCTATAGACCCAGTATTTGACAATGCAATCGGCGTCCGTCTCAAATCTAAGAATTCATCATAAATGATACGCTGATGGTATTCTACTGCATTAAGTAATGCCTTTTGGCAGTGGAATTCCTCAAGGAATGGTGCATTTTCAATTGCTTCCTTTTTTTTCGCTTTACGTAGGCTATAATTCATCTTGTGTTCTATTTGAGCCCAAGTATGCTGCATAATAGTTCTCAGCTGTATTTCTATTGGGAAAGAGCCAAGTTCTGATTCTGTCGCGACATCGGTTTTCCCCTCACCTGGATATTGCTCCGCATGCTCACCAAAACTAGCATCAGGTCCCTGATATCTCACAAGTAAATGCAATGACTCATAACTAGTTGGTGGCGAATCCCATTTAAATTTTGGCTCTATTTCTTTAAGTCTTTTCGTTATATTTTTTTTATCTCTGCCCATCATAGGTGTATCTGGAGATTTAATCATATAGCCTTTTATTTTTTCTATAGTAAAAGGTGCATAATCTGAGAAATAATTGATGGCATCTATTAAATCGTTAAAGAAATACATAACCAATCTTGCTCCAATAAGATCGTATATAATCTGCTGTATTGTTAGTATCGTGCTAGTTTTATAGATTTCGTCAAGCGATTTCTTGTTGTTACGGATACGATCCACCTTATCAACAAAGCTTTCTTGGCTTTTAATTCGCGTCTGATAAAATGCAACCAAATAATCACCGGTTTGCTTACTATACCAAGTTAAATCATTGTTAAGCTTAATATAAATAGCCTCAAGTTTTGAACGATTAGACTTATACCATTTTCTAAGATCATCTTTTGAAATTGCTTCGAGTCCATTTCTGTCTAGGCGTAGCTCTGACATAGTAGTCTCCAGTTTTTTAAAAGTTATAGGTTCAATAATTAGAACTATTAATCACATAAATGGTTTATTATCTGGCTCAAATTCATTTATTCAGACCAGTACTAGTATTTTTATAATCAATTCAACGTGGCAATTAATATACTGAAAAATCCGACTACAGAAACCCAATTTGAAGTATTATCTAGTCCAGAAATCGCATGGTCCCATAACTTCATATCATTACCTATGCGTTGCAAATGAATAGCTTAAACTTACCATATTACCGATCAAGATTTTTGGAAAGTAAAATCTTCGATTTTTCCCCTTGCATTTCCCGCCCCACTGTGTATTCCAAAATTGTCAAAAAACTGAACACGGGAGGCCACACGTCAGATGGCAACATTTATTTTGAGCGGTGAACATATTTGTGCGGAGTCCGCCCATGTCGCGAGGCATGGGCCAACCCTCTTACCGGGTTGCGACAGGACTCCGCAATTTTATTTGGAGGATGCTATGTCGAAAAACGGTAAGAAAATTGGAAGTGAATGCATGGCTACTCAGAGCCTGGAGCTTGCCCACGTCGGACCATCATTGGAAGGAATCAAAACCGTCGACTTCTCGCTTCAGGAAATGGTGCAGAACAAACTCGGCTATCTCGGGATGTTTTTCGAGATGCTGAACGACAATCCGAACATGGACGGCGAGAGTTACCACCTGGTCGGGCAGGCACTGTACGAGAAGGTGGAAGACGAGATCAACAAGCTGTTTGAATTCGTCGAGAAGCAATGCGGACCGATCTGCATCGTGCAGGCGATGTTCGGGCAGGAAGGAATCCAAGGCGGGAGCAACGTCGCAGCCAAAATCGGTGAATACCTGTGCGGAGGTGGATATGAACACTGAGACGAACATCATCCCTTTCGAATACAAGGACAAGCCGATAAGGGTGGTCCAGGGCGAGGACGGGGAACCACTGTGGGTGGCAAAGGATGTATCCGAAGTGCTGCGGATCGCCGATCATCATCAGGCGACTGAGAAACTCGATGATGACGAGAGGGGTAGGTATAATGTACCCACCCCCTCCGGCGAACAGGAAATGATCGTCATCAACGAATCAGGACTTTACACGTTGATCATGCGTTCCAACAAACACGAGGCCAAATCTTTCCGCCGCTGGATCACCCACGAGGTACTCCCCACTCTCCGCAAGACCGGTTCCTATTCCTTAAAGGAGAAGGGACCGAGGACCCCGCGGAACCTGGGGCCGATCCATGACCAGTTCTTGACGGCGATGGAGATTGCCGAGCTTATGGGAATGCCTCAAGGGGAAGCGGTCCTTTACGCCAATACGCTGACCGAGAAGGCAACGGGGTATGACCTGCTGGATCTCATGGGGACAAAGGAGCGGTTTCAGACCCTGGCGGACGCGGCGCGGGAAAATGCGGCCGCCTTTGCGGCCAACCCGTCTTTGCCGGCGATGTGGGGACCTCATTTACCGGGCCGCCCGGCCGCACTCCCGAATTATCTGCCTGCCGGAAAGGAGCCGGAATGGCTGAAACAGCTTCACGCTGAACGCGACCACGTTCTTCGGTTCCTCAGAGAACGCTGCATCGCCGAGCCCGCCGCGCGGGTTCCGACCAAGGACCTGTACGCGGCGTATTATCTGTGGTGCATGGAAAGGAAAACAAGTTTCCTGCTGCCCAAGCAGCGATTCGGGAAGCGGCTTCTCGAGATGGGGTATTGCCCCATAAGAGGGGTAAACACAAGGCCCGATCTTCTTGGTTTCGGCACTCAGACCGGAATTGCCGAGGCCAGGAATCAAATATTCAGACTATATGGGAAAAACTTATAGATTTAGAATAATGACCCGCTATAATGCCCCTCATAGCGGGTTGCCCCGTCACATCAAGTGATTCGAGTTGAGGACAAGGTTCGTTTCCCTCCATTCTCTCAGTCAAGCTCTCGAATGAACCGCTTTGGATTGTCTTTCGATCCCAAGAGAAATAAACTCATTAAAGCAGTCCAACCACAGAATATTGTTACTTGTTTTAGAACACGTACTGCTTTTTTACAATCTGGACCAAGCGGTGACTTGCTATGGTAAATATCGCCAAAGCCTGCTATCGAGCGAGTCAGCTACATTAGAAAGTTGGCTGAAGATCAGAAACCGAACAAGAAGGAGGAAGGAAATGGGCGACGGTCTTAACTCATGGAGCTTCCTGCGAAAAATGACGTGGCAAGACGTGCTGCTCATTCTCGCCGTATTGCTTCTGGCTCGTTTGTTGATATTGTCCGTGAGATGGATATCCCGCCATGCAGCCGAAAAGGTATCGCCACGCCTGCGCATGACCATTCTTCGTGTACCGCCTATCACTCGCCTTTTGATCGATCTCGGAGCTATTGCGGTCATTATTCCGATTCTTGTTGAGCCGACCTTTCAAAATGTCGTTGCCCTAACCGCCAGCATCGGTCTGGCACTGGCCTTCGCGCTCAAGGACTATGGGAGCAGTCTCGTTGCGGGAATGGTGGCGATACTGGAACATACTTACCAGCCGGGAGACTGGATCGAGGTGGGCGGCACTTATGGCGAAGTGAAATCTATTGGTGTCCGAGCGATACACCTGGTGACGCCGGACGATACAGCGGTTATCATCCCGCACTCCCGTCTCTGGTCGGCAAGCATTTCGAACGCCAGTGAAGGCAATCGAAGTATCCTTTGCGTGGCGGATTTCTATCTTCACCCCGACCATGACGCTTTTGCTGTTCGGAGATTGCTTAAGGAGATAGCGGATTCAAGCTCGTACCGCAAGCCGGAAACGCCGATTACGGTGATTATCCTGGAAACACCTTGGGGCACGCACTACCGGCTAAAGGTTTACGTAAAAGAAAGCCGTGAGCAGTTCCTTCTCATTACAGACTTGACGATCCGGGGCAAAGAGGCCCTTCGAAGCATGAATATCCGATTTGCACAAGCCCCTTACGCGGAAACCGGAAGAAGTTGATATGAAACAGGGGCGGGACGCAAAGTTGGAATCCCGACTCAAACGATGACAAATCGCACATTATTCCGGTTTGATCGATGGTGCAACGACGGAAGGAAACCCGGTTGAGGGTGCTTTTCAGGTCACGCCGACAATCGGATCCCCGAGCGGATCGGGCAGCCTCCCTTTGAAATTGAAACTGTGCGCACCCTTGTTCAACGACAATTGTTACTCCAAAAAGAGGTACCCGGGTGCACCTCGATATGAGCGACATCAAAGTTGAATTCCATGCTTTCTCCCACCCCTCTGCTTATGCATACACGATCTTAAGCGTGCAGGTGCCGTTATTGAGATTGGTCGCTCCGGCTGTCACCGTACGCCACAGCCATAGTCTCCGGGCTTCGGCCGCCGCAATATCTGAATCGGGGATCCGGGGAGGTGCCTTTTATATGATTATCAGACCCGCAATACTGGAATAATACGTGCGATGACACACAAAAAAGCCCGGTCCTTCGTTGGAAAGACCGGGCTAATTGACACTTAGATGGTGCCGAAGGCCGGACTCGAACCGGCACGAGTTTCCCCACCACCCCCTCAAGATGGCGTGTCTACCAAGTTCCACCACTTCGGCACGTAACGAAGCATTATAGCTGAAAACCGCCTGTTGGCAAGCCTAAAACGGCCCGGCACCTTCATGTACTGTTGACGGTACGAACCGCCGGCCGCAATTGCCTGCTCGATCGCCTGCCTCCTACTGCTTCTTTCCGGCGGCGGGTTTATCCGCCGGTTTCTGCTGCTGCTTTGCAGCGGGAGCAGGTTTTTGAACTTCCTTCGCGGGCTCCTGAGCGGCAGGGGCCGGGGCAGTTGCGGCAGCCTGCGGAGCAGCGGCCTGGGCCGGAGCCGTTTGCTGAGGCACCGCCGAGGACTGTTCGGGAGCCGGCTGCACGGGCCTCGCTTCGGGAAGCGCCGGGGGCGCGGGCGCCTGAGGGGCCTGCTCGACCGGAACGTCCTTCATGATGGACCTCGTCTGAGGCGTCGTCGACATGTAGGAAAGCCCAAGGCAGGTCAGCATGAACACCACGGCCGCCCCTGTCGTGAGCTTACTCAGAAAGGTCGATCCTCCGGAGCCGCCGAAAAGGGTCTGGGAAGCGCCTCCGAATGCCGCGCCCATCTCCGCCCCTCTTCCCGTCTGAAGCAAAACGATCAGGATGAGGGCCACCGAGGCCACTATATGGAACAGAATCACTACCGTATACATTAAGAATTCCCGATTTTCAAAGAGGTTGAAATTGGACGATGCGTTCAAATGAATCCACTTCCAGACATGCACCTCCGACCAGCAGCCCATCCACGTCGGACTGGGCCATCAGCATGTCCGCATTGTCCGGCTTGACTGAGCCTCCATATAATATTCTGGTAGTATTTGCAACCGTTTTGTCGCAAAGCGCCGCGTAGCGCTCCCTGATGAAAGCATGCACTTCCTGGGCCTGACCGGGTGTCGCCGTCCTCCCGGTGCCGATCGCCCACACGGGTTCATAGGCGAGGACAATTTCTCTCGCCTGCTGCGGAGTCAAGCCCACAATCGCGGTCTGCACCTGTTCATCCACCACTTTGAACGTGAGATCCGCCTCCCGCTCCGGGAGCACTTCCCCCACGCACAGGATCGGCACCATACCGTTCCGGAAAACGGCGGCGACCTTCTTCCGGATCATCTCGTTGGTTTCCCCGAAAACATGGCGCCTCTCCGAATGCCCGATGATCACGTAGTCACAGCCGGAGCTTTTCAGCATAACCCCGGAAACTTCGCCGGTAAAGGCCCCTTTCTCCTCGAAATGGCAGTTCTGGGCCGCCAGCATGAATCCCTTCCGGCTGATCGCTCCTCTTACGGCCGCAAGCGCGGTGAAGGGCGGAGCGATGACCACCTCACGGTCTTCGAGCGGACCCACCCTTTCCTGAAGCTCTATGGTGTACGCAACGGCTTCGCTCGCCGTCTTGTGCATTTTCCAGTTTCCAGCAATCAGCGGAATTCTCTTTTCCATGATTCCCTCACCCTATCCCGTCACGAGGCCCACTCTCAGCCTGTTGATTTCCGGCTCCCGATCCTGCCGCCTTTCAGCGGGCGCAGCATTCTTCGAGGGCGGCAATCCCCGGAAGGACCGTTCCTTCCATCATTTCCAGAAACGCGCCTCCAGCCGTAGACACATAGCTCATCCTGTCGCTCAGGTTCGCCTGCCGCACCGCGGCCGCGGAATCTCCGCCTCCGACGACGGTCAGGGCATCGAGGCTTCCCAGGAACTCGGCCATGGCGAAAGTCCCCTTGTCGTACGGAGGAGTCTCGAACGCGCCCAGCGGGCCGTTCCACACGATCGTGCGGCAGCCCTTCAGAACGGATTCGAAAACCTCGATGGACCTCGATCCCACATCGAAGATTTGCGTCCCTTTCGGGACCTTGTCGACAGAGACCTGTCGCACGTCCCCACAGCTCTCAAGGCTTTGCGAAACCACCGCGTCGACCGGCAGGTAGACCTTGACCCCCCGGTCGTTGGCCGCCTTGAGGACCCTTGCCGCCGTTTCGACGTAGCCGTCTTCAACCAGGGACGCCCCGACGTCCTTCCCCTGGGCCTTGAGGAAGGTGTTCGCCATGGCCCCTCCGATGATGAGGTAATCCACTTTGGTCATCAGATGATCGAGCACGCCGATCTTGGTCGAAACCTTGGCGCCGCCGATCACCATCGCCATCGGGCGCTCGGGATCGTCCATGGCCTTCCGGAAATACCGGATTTCCGCTTCGAGCTGATAGCCCGCCGCACACGTCCCGGCATACCGGGTAATCCCGTGCACGGAGGCGTGGGCCCTGTGGGACACCGAAAATGCATCGTTTACATAGACATCCGCAAGGGCGGCAAGCTGTTTTGAGAACGCCTCGTCGTTTTTCTCCTCTTCGGGATGAAAGCGCAGGTTCTCCAGCATGAGCACTTCCCCGTCTTTCATCCGGGAGACGAGTTCCCGCACCTCGGCGCCCACGCAGTCGGGGGCAAGAGGCACCGGCACGCCGAGAAGTTTCGACAGGTACTCCGCAACGGGCTTCAGGGAAAATTCGGGAGCGGGTTTTCCTTTGGGCCTTCCAAGATGTGAAGCAACGATCGCCTTCCCGCCCCCTTCCATCACCTTCCTCAAGGTCGGGAGCGCGGCCCGGATCCGCAGATCGTCCGCGACGTGATTCTCCTTATCGAGCGGGACATTGAAATCGACCCTTATGAAGATTCGCTTGCCGCTCAATCCCAGTTCATCGAGGGTTCTCACGATGAAAACTCCTTTCGGATATATCGGGAAAACAACCGGGCCCGTGAGCAAACGCCCCCGGGGCCGTGCATAGACCGGGGGACAAGGTGACGGGCCCTGCCGGAAGGAAAGCCGTCCGGATATCAGTCCAGGTCCTTGGACACCAGGAAAGCCAGGTCGGTCACACGGCTCGAATACCCGTATTCGTTGTCGTACCAGCTCAAAACCTTGACCATCCTGCCGCCTATGACATGGGTCAGTTTTGAATCCACGTTCGACGAATAGGCCGTATGATTGAAGTCAACGGACACCAGGTCTTCGGTGACGTACTGCAGGATGTGGCTGAGCGGCCCTTTGGCTGCTTCTTCGAGAAGGCTGTTCACTTCATCGCGCGTGACGTCCCGTCCGACCCGGCACACGAGGTCCACGAGCGATACGTTCGGGGTCGGGACCCGGATGGCCAGCCCGTCGAGTTTTCCTTTCAGATCGGGAATGACCTCGGCAACCGCGCGCGCCGCGCCTGTCGTGGTGGGAATCATCGATATGGCCGCGGCCCTCGCCCGACGCCGGTCATTGTGAATGCCGTCGAGCAGGCGCTGGTCCATCGTGTAGGAATGAATGGTGGTCATGAGCCCGTGTTCCACGATGAAACGGTCGTGGAGCAGCGAAACGACCGGGGCCAGGCAGTTCGTCGTGCATGAGGCGTTGGAAATGATGTGATGCTTCCCCGGATCGTAGGTCCCGTCGTTTACCCCGATTACGAAGGTTGCGTCCATGCCCTTGCCCGGAGCGGTGAGGATGACCTTCCGCGCCCCGGCATTGATGTGCTTCTGGCATCCGTCGCGGCTCGTAAACCGCCCAGTGCTCTCCAGGACGACATCCACCTGCAGCTCGCGCCACGGCGATTCGCCCGGATCGGTCACTTTCACGCATTTGAATTTCTTGCCGTCGACGATCAGCGTGTCATCGGTCCCCGACACTTCATGAGGCCACACTCCGTGAACGGAATCGTATTTGAGAAGGTACGCGAGTTCCTGCGGGGCGGTCAGATCATTGATCGCCACCACTTCCAAAGGCAGCTTTCGGTCGAGGAGCGCTTTGAAAATGGTACGCCCGATGCGCCCGAACCCGTTTATTGCCACTCGATTCGCCATTGTGTTCTTCTCCTTAAGGGTATTGGTCAGCCGGCTCTCTCGGGCATGCACTCCCGTCCGCGGTCGGCAGCCGAAAAAATGAGAGCCGGGGACTACAGCAAACGCGCGATACTCACCGTTCGATCTCCGAGCATGTTCGTATAACTGCCCAACTCATTGTCGTACCAACCGTATATGACGGCCTGGGTGACCGGAACCTCCAGCACCTTGTGCTTCAGCGCGGCGCTGAGATCCCGGGCGAGTGCGGCGGTCTGAACGATGTCCGATGAAGCGGACGGGGCAGCGTCTCCCGGAGTATCTTCACATTCTTTATTCAGCAGATGCCGAATGTCAATCCTCACGGCCGACGTTCGCGTGTGATTTTCATGTCCTTCGATCACCGTCGCGGCCCTCGGCAGTCCGACTATATCGGCTGAAACGTTCTGCTCCTCCGAGTAGACGAGGTATCCTTCGGGAAAATGCGACATGGCTTCCCTATAAATGCCGTTGATTTTCTCGCGGTTGATGGGGTGCCTCATACTCTCATCCTGGATCATCACGGCCAGGATGATGAGCGATCCCGTCGTGACGGGCACCCGCACCGATTCGGCGATAAACCCGATCCTTTTCATCTCGGGGATAACGAGTTCCAGCGCCTTTGCCGCCCCGGTGCTGGTCAGGATGATGTTGTTGAACGCCGAGCGGTTTTTTCTCAGATCCGTCGCCCCGGAAGTGGGTGCGCGGTCCAGCACCTGCTGGGAGCCGGTTGCGGCATGGACGGTAGTCATCGCCGCGGACAGAATCTTCTGGGAACCGAAGTAATCGAGCAGCGGCTTCATCATGTAGGAAAGGCAGGTGGTGGTGCAGGACGCGTTGGAGATGACCATGTGTTTTTTGGGATTATAGTCGCTGTCGTTTATCCCCATCACGGTCGTCACCGCATCCGCCGGCATGTTTTTGCTCTTGTCCTTGATCTTGAACGGGGCGGAAACGATCACCTTTTTTGCGCCCGCGGCCAAGTGTCCCCGTACCGACCCTTTCTTGTCGTCCGGCAAAACGGTCGGATCGACGAAGGCCCCCGAGGCGTCCACAACGACTTCCACTCCATAGTCCCGCCAGCCGATAGCGGACGGGTTCCGATGCCGGCGGAGGAAGGTTGTCTTCACCCCGTTGATGCGCATGCTCCCCTCGCTCTCGTCCAATTCCTCGATCACCCTGCCGGCCCTGCAGCCGTACAGGTAGGCGTGAAGCGCCCCGTATGTGGAATCCTTCTCGATGAAACGGGCGATGTCCCCGAGCCTCGTGCCCACTTCCCGACCGATATTGACAAAGATTTCAGAGAAATACTTGCGCTCCACATGATGCCAGACGCTCAGTTTCGCAATCCTTCCCAGGCCGTTGATGCCGAGTTTCATCGGCGCAGTATGCTCATGTCGGCTCATAGCTCCTCCCTTCAATCACCTGCCGTTAAAACAAAGGACTGAAACCGGAAATCCCAAAAACCGCGCAAATGCCAAAACGCGCTCCCCCGCCCGCGTTCACCGGTCCCGTCGGGTATCCCGCGGGATTCGCCGGCGGGGATCAGTTGAACATCTCGAGCTTTTCCGTCTCATGGTCCCCGAGATAAATCGCTCCGCTTCGCCCGTCTATCCCGATGATATCGCCGGAATGCAGTACGTGTCCGTCGATCACGCACTTCCTTTCCGTCTCCCACACTTTCATCTTGCTGAAGCCCACGACGGCTATCTTTCCGAGTCGATGCGCCACAACGGCCGCGTGCGAGGTCGCTCCTCCCTTGCCGGTGAGGATCCCGTCGGCAATGGAGATCTCCCGGATGTCGTCCGGGACCGTATCGGACCGAAGCAGGATGATGGCCTGCCCTTCATGCTCTTTTCTCAGCCGTTGTATGGTTTCGAGATCGAATGCAACCATGCCCGACAACGCTCCTCCGCTCACTCCGATCCCGGTCCCGACATGAGCCGAGTGCAATTCCTCGGACGGTTTGAATATCGGATAAGCGCGTTTGACCCGGGGGGCCATGTTCCTGGACTGCAAGACATAGAGTCCCTCCGCATCCGATCCCTGGAACGTGAACTCGATTTCCTGCGGCGCCCAGTGCTGACCGTAAATCAGTTCCTTGGCCACATCCACCAGCCGGCGGTAAACCTTCGGGAACATGGCCTCCAGAGAACGTTCCTGCGGCTGCCCTCCGGACAGTCTCTGCTTTTCGGACAGCGGGACGGTCTTCACGAGACCGCCCACCACGTCTTCTCCCTGGTTGCCCAGCGTGAAGTCTCCGACCGGATCGACCTTATCTTCGGAAGTCCGGGGATTGTGAGTGAACATCACTCCGGCGCCGGATTGAGTGTCCAGGTTGCCGAATATCATGGCCTGGATGGTCACGGCGGTCCCCCAGTTCTCGGAAAGACCCATGATTTCCCGATACGTCACGGCCTTGGGAGCGTTCCAGGATTTCATCACCTGGCGGATAGCCGTGAAGAGCTGCTCGCGCGGAGATTGAGAAAGCTCGATGTTGTGGGCCTTGAGGGCTTCTTTGTACGCCAGGGCGAGTTCCTGCATTTCGTCGGCGCTGAACTCTCTTTTCACCTGCCGTCCGTACTTCTTTTTGTAATGGTTCATGATGCCGTCGAATTCGTCCCTCTGCATACCGAAAGACATCGCCCAGGACTGGATGAATCGCCTGTAATTGTCCCATGCGAACCAGGCTTCCCCGGTCTGCCGGATAAGCCCTTCCACGATGTCCTCGTTGATCCCCACGTTGAGGAAGGTACTCATCATGCCCGGCATCGACACCGCCGCTCCGCTGCGCACGGAGAGAAGCAGGGAATTTCCGGGAAGGCCGAAACCCCGGCCCGTCTCGTTTTCGAGTTTTCGAATGTGGGCCATCACCCTCTCCTGAAAATCTTCAAGGGAGTGAGAGAAGCTCTCGATGACGCCCCGGCAGCGAAAATATTCGGTGGTGATCACGAAGGCGGGTGAAACCTTGATGCCGATGGCATACAGCTTCGCCAGCGTGTAAGCCTTGTTGCCCATATGGATGAGGTCGAAAGTCCGGGGATTGGGCTCGATTATTGAGGAGGTCGTCCGCTCCTGATCGTAGCTGAGCAGGAGATCCAGCTTCTCGACGGTCAGTTCCTCTCTCTGAGTGGCCAGAGTGGTGAGGATGCTGGTGATAAAGTGATCGAAATACTGTAGCCCGAAAGTCCTCGCAATGAGGTCTCTCAGGAAGCTTTCCGAAACCCGCTGGTTCCGCTCCGCCGGCGATTCCCCTCCGCTCTCCCGCCTGTATCGCGGCAGAAGCCGCTCCTGCCCCAGTTGCTTGATGATGATTTCGAGATTCTCTTCATGGAGGGTATGGTAGTTCGACTGGATGATCTGCTTTATGGCCTCCGAAAACCCCCTGAAGATATCCATGTATTGCGAATGGGAGAACCTGGGAATATCCAGGGCCTTAAGGAACAGCTCCTTCTGGGATTCGAGCCGGTTGGAAGTGATCCCGTCGATTTCGAGCGCCTTTAGAAAAAGGGGCAGAAACTTTGCGATACGGAAGAACGTGGCCCTCGTAATGAACCCCAGGTTGAACGTGAGGATCAGTTCCTCAAACAACAGGTTGGCCAGGTTTTCCAGCCGAAAGGTCAAACCGAGGGCGTCGAACTTCATTTCGTTATAGGAGCCGTACATGGACGGGATATCGACCGCGATGTGCCGCTTGATGTAAATATTCTCCAGGAAGTTCAGATCCCGTGGAGTCAGTATGATTTCCTTCAGTTCGAGCAGGTAGTCCAGAATGGCCCCGAGCTTCTCGTGGATGTGCGGGCTGTCCAGGGCTTTCAGAAGAGGCGAAGGGTCCGGGAGTCCAAGGTCCCCGGCCCGCTGGAGGTGGACCCTGATGTCCTTGAAACTGAGGGCGTATTTCTCATGCAGCAGTTGGTAGAATTGAACGATGAGGAAAGACCGCTGCCTTTCCCGCTGGGAGATGTCCGGGACCTCCCCGATGAGCGACTGAATCTCAGACTCGGATAATTCGAGGAGGTCGGAAACGTGATGAATGCCGGGTGTCCGGAAAATAGCGACGAAAATCCGGTGCATCTCATCCACCAGCGGCCCCGACATGGGAATCCCCGCGTAGACCTCCTCCGGCACCAGCTCGCGGAGCTTCTCCTTATCCAGGCTGTGCCAGAACTCGATGATGGCCTGTATGAACGTGACCACGATGTTGTTGCTTTCGACGTGGCTCTGTTTTCGCAGGAAATGAATCAGGCGGTCGCTTCTTGCCGTCAGTTCATCCACGTCCGTCGAGACCGTCCTGAGCTGACCTTCCGCTCCAATCTGGTTGAAGTACACGGGGAAAATCTTAGCGAGTTGCTTGATCATGTTATAGACGGGCCGGATGGGGGAATGGAGCAGTTGGCTGACGTCCTTCTGAAAGAGATCGGTGTCGCGGACATAAATACCGCCGAGAAAGAGATTCACGACGAGAGCGGACAGCAGCAGACGCGTCCGGTCCGGGTTTTTCCGGATGATTTCGAGCCATATGCGTATGTTGGGAAGGTGAGCCGGGTTGACCTCGACCTGCCAGTGCTGGCTCACTCCCCCAAGCTGAGGTGTCTGAAACCCCATCTTAACGATATGTTTAAGGAAGAAGGTGATGAGGCCCTTATCATTTGCCTCGATCACTTCGAGCCCGATGGTTCGAACGATCTGCAAGGCCGCTTCAGGATAATTTTGAAGGCAGACGTCGAGGACTTCGAATATCCTCGCAAGGAAATCCTGCAGGTTTTCGACCGGCTCGTTGCGGATCCACTTGGCGACTTCGAAGTTGATTTCCCTCAGGGTCTCTTCGTGAATCCCCTCGAGGCCCCTGGTCTCCATGATCTTGAGCCGCATGAGGATGCTGAGATGAGTGGGGTCCGAAGGGCATCCGCAGGCCTTGAGCGCTTCGGGCAGCTTAAAATAAAGCCTCACGATGTCATGGTAATCGGCCAGCTCCGAGAGCCGGACGACCGCCTTGAGATGATCGGGTTCCGGGTCGATTTCGGTTTTCAGGATGCGCAGGTATTCCCCGTAGCGTTCATGGCTCAGAGGACGGCACTGATCGGCCCACGCGGTCGAATACGGTTCCTCCAGGTGAGTGAGCCACCGGGAGGGATCTTCCCTCGAGAGCCAGAACACATAGGTCTCTTCGCCCATACGGCGGAGCAGGGTGCGGAGTTCCTCGAAGGACGAAGGGTCGGACCAGATCTTGGTGAGTTTGATCGCCAGACGCTTCGGCTGGTAAAAGCTCCTCAACAGGCTCTCGAACGCAGCCTCGGGGAGTTCGGCCAGTTCCTTGAAGAAATGCCGCAACACCCCCTGGTGGCAGAACGTGTCCCGCTCCATCATCTTATCGGCCGATTCGATTGAAATGCCTTCGGGAAGCGGCTTTGCGATTTCCTCGGGCATCTCGTCCACCAGTTTGAACCAGAAGTCCAGCAGGTGGTCCGCGGCAAGACTCTTCACGTCGGGGCGTTCCGATTGCCGCAGGGCTTCAATCAGGATGCGTGAAAGCAGGCAAATGACGCTTCCGCTCAAGGGGTGCCGCCCGTAGAGGCGCAGATTCGTGACGGCGTATCGCGCCGCCTCCTGGATAACGTAAGTCCAGTTTCGATACTGGTGATGGTATTCGACCAGAAGTTCCCGCGCCTGCTGTTCTTTCCCCGCGTATCCTCTGACGGCTTCTTCCAGTATTTCAAACGAAGACGGCACATCGACCTGCACGTTGGTGATGTCCATGTTCTTCGTCAAGGCATCGGATTGAATTTCATATTCCATCAATTTTGGTCCCGGACTGAATCCCGATCATTTGATTTCGATCGTGTCTAAGGGCATTTCGGGCAGGGCGGAGACCTTTCTCAAGGCATACGGGCGTGACGGAAAGCAGGGGAAAGAAAGTCCTCTCGACGCGACCCCGCCCCGCGCAACTTCCGGACGAACGATCCGTATTCCTTCCGGTCAGTCACCCTGCATGGCGGAGTCGGATTCCGGATGTCCCGCCAAGTCCAGTTCCATGAGGATGGCGGGTTCTTTCAGCACGCCGTAATAATTCGGCCGTTCTCCTACCTCATGAAAGCCCATGCTTTCATATAACATTCTTGCGGCAACATTGCTCCTGCGCACTTCCAGCACGACCACCCCGGCCCTGTTGGCGACGCCGAACCGCAGAACGTGCGACAACAGGAACCTTCCGATTCCTTTTCGGCGGTAATTCTTGTGAACCGCCACGTTCAGAACCTGAATTTCATCAGCCACCCGCCAAAAGCACACGTAGCCGACCACCTGCCCCATGCTGGGAGCAAACGGCTGCGGCTCCTCCCGATCGCTCTCCCGCCCGCAGGGAATCCTGGCGACAAGAATCCGCGAGTGGAGCCTGTGCATTTCTTCGACAAAAGATTGTTCGGTCCACGGTTCCAGGTTGCTGCTGCGCTCTATTTCCATAACCGCGGGGATATCCGCAGGAATAATGGGTGCGATTTCAAGCCTCACACCGATCGATCTTCCTTTCTCCCTATCCTGTTGCCGTCGGTTTTGCGGAACGGGAGAGTATTTCGCTCGCCAGTGAAATATGGCTCTGACCGTATTCTTTCACCAACAAGGCCGTCTCACTCAGTGTATGGCCCTTCCGGCAGCCTGCCAACTTGATCAGCATGGGCAGATTCATCCCGCAGACAACTTCAACTTTCGGCCCCAGAAGGGAAAGACTGATATTGGCGGGAGTGCCTCCGAAGAGATCCGTCAGAACCAGCACTCCTTTGCCCTGATCCACCTCCCTGATGCCGTCGCGCAGCACCCGGGTCATTTCCTCCATGGCCTGGTGGGGTTCAAAGCAGATGGCTTTGCACGCCTGCATGGAACCCACGATGAGTTCGGCCACATCCAGCATTTCCTGAGCGAGCCTGCAGTGAGAAACTGCGACAACTCCCACGATCTCGTTCTGATTGCTAATGCTCATCAGGACCCTCTCATTCCAGATGGATGTCCCGGTGGAAGACATTCACATAATAGTGATGTTCCCGAAGATTGTCAGCAACCTTTTCGGCGATCACGACCGAACGATGCTTTCCTCCGGTGCAGCCCACGGCAATGGTCAGATACCTTTTCCCCTCCCCGATGTAAAGAGGGATCAGTTTGAAAAGCAAGCCGCAGTAATCTGAGAGGAATTCCCGGGTGGACGGCCATTGGAGCACCCACGAAGTCACTTCCTCCGAACAACCGTCGAGTGTTTTCAGCCCCTCGACAAAGTAAGGGTTCGGAAGGAACCTCACATCCATCACCATGTCCGACTCGAAGGGCAAGCCGTATTTGAACCCGAACGAAAGGATCTGGACACTCAACAGCTCCGTGTCACTGATGGCGGAATACGAACGCGTGATCGATTCCTTGAGTTGGTGTACGGACAGGTTCCCTGTGTCGACTATGCGGGTGGCGCGGCTTCGCAGGGCTTTCAGCTGCTCCCGCTCCTGGTGGATGGCGCTTACGAGAACGGATTGGGTGGATGCGGCCGGATGAACACGTCGCGTTTGGCTGTACCTGCGTTGAAGGATGTCCGTCGGCGCCTCGAGGAAAATGATTTCGAAGTGATAGCCCGAACGCTCCAGGCCTTCAAAAATACTGTCGTAATTCTTCAAAAACTTGCGTTCGCGAATGTCTATTCCCAGCGCTATCCTGCCGATGTCCGGCATGTCCCTTTCACACAGCGAAAGGAATTCGCCGAGCAGGGGAACCGGCAGATTGTCGATGCAGAAATAATCGAGATCCTCGAACGCCTTGATCGCCGTACTTTTCCCGGACCCGGACAACCCCGTGACCACAACGACATGGACTTTTCTTTCCGTCATATCGCTCATCCCCCCGGAAAAACCATTACGTAAGAAGCCGTCGATACGGTCAAAAGATATCTGTCTGGATGTGACGGATAAAGAACTGCCTTTGTTACACGCGAAACCGGGGAAGAGGCGAGGATCGTTCAAACCTCCGCCACAATTCAATTCGTGGGCTGCCCCTGGATTTCAGAAATCTTCGTCCTCCTGTTGGATAACAGAGTAAATCTCATCCCTGTTGTTCACCTTCCCCAATCGCTTGCGCACCGAATTGTTCTTCAGGAGCCGCGCGATCTTGGCGAGCGCCCTGAGATGTATCCCGGCACAGGACTCAGGGGCGACCAGAAGGAAAAACAGGTGCACCGGCTTTCCATCCATCGATTCGAAATCAACCCCCTGCGACGACCTTCCGAAAGACAGGATCAGTTGGTCAAGGTCTTTCACCTTCCCGTGAGGGATCGCTATCCCATCTCCAATTCCCGTGCTCCCCAGACGTTCCCTCTCCAACAGCACTCCCATCAGCCGTTCCCGGTCCATCCGGGGCTTATGTTCAAGCAGTGCATCGATGAGTTCTTCCAGAACCTGCTTCTTGGTCTTGCCTTTGAGTTCAGGGATGATCGATTCTTGAGCGAGTATATCCAGAATTTTCATTAGACCCTCTTGCGGATACAATTACTTCGCTGGAACCATCGAGTCTGCTTAGCGGTACAAGGCATCTACATCTCCATCGGTTTGACAGCGCGCGTTATGCAATAGTCTCTATAAGTCCGTAGTGACCGTCTTTCCTGCGATACAAGACATTGACGCGGTTTGTACGCCTGTTTGTGAAAACCATGAATTCGCCGCCGCCTTGGTTGAGCTGCACGACCGCTTCATCCACATCCATCGGTTTGGCATGAACCTGCTCAGACCGGATGACACGCGTTTCCTCGTCTTCTCCTAATGATTCCGTATCGGTAGCTTCCGGGGTCCCGGTAAAATCTTTCCCGGTGCCGGCCGGTTTTCGACGCCGAAATTTTTCTTTCCCTTTCTTGACTTGCCCTTCAAGTGTATCCGCCAGCTTATCGATAGCCGAATACATATCGTCGGTTTCCTCGGCGCCGTTGATACGCAATCCATTGGCGTCTATGGTCACCTCCGCGATGTGCCGAAACTTTTCCACCCTCAGAACCACGTGGGCTTCAACGGGTTCGTCAAGGTATTTCTTGATCCTCGAGATCTTGTCTTCGGCATAAGACCTCAGAGGAACCGAAGGTTCTATGTGGCGAAAGGTTATGTTGATCTGCATATGAACGACACTCCCTCTTCCATAAAACCGTTTGCGGCCAAGCGACCACAAGCGGTCGTCTATCAGCCTGCGTCAGCCGTCCCAGGACGACCGCTTGCGCTTGTTTGAAGGCAGCAGACCGAGCATCTCCCGATATTTGGCTACAGTTCGTCGAGCTATACTGATATTTTCCGTTTCCAGCTTTTCGACGATTTCCTGATCACTGAAGGGCCTGGAGGTATCTTCCTCCCGGATCATCTGACGGATACGCTCTTTGACGCTCTCGGATGCCACAGCCTCGCCCAGGACACTATTTATGGAACTGTTGAAGAAATATTTCAACTCAAAAATCCCGTGGGGAGTATGCATGTACTTGTTGGCCGTGACCCGGCTTATTGTCGACTCATGCATCCCGACATCCTCGGCTACATCCCTCAGGACCATCGGTTTCAGGAACGCCACTCCTTTTTCGAAGAAGTCCGTCTGCAATTTGACGATGCTTTGAGCGACCTTGTAGAGCGTTCTCTGCCGCTGATGAATACTCTTGATCAGCCACGCGGCCGACCTGAGTTTTCCGTGGATATAATCCTTGGCTTCGCTGGTAAGGACACCGTCATCGGACAGAGCGTGCTTGTAGTAAGAACTCACCCTCAACTTGGGCAGTCCGTCTTCGTTCAAGAGAATCACAAACTCGCCGTCCACTTTGATCACGTAAATGTCCGGACTGATATATTCGGTGGATTCATCATTGAAAGCGCTACCGGGGCGCGGATCGAGGTTGAGGATGACGTCCACCGCCGCTTTGACCTGTTCGACAGGCCGCTTGAGAATCTTGACCAGGGCGGCAAAGTTTTTCGTCTCGAGGTAATGAAGATGATTCTCTATGATCTGGACGACAAGGTTGTCGGGAAGCTCCAGGTTTTTCGCCTGAATCAGGAGGCATTCCTTGAGATTGCGCGCTCCCACCCCCATCGGATCGAGCACCTGGATCCTGGCAAGTACGTTCTCCACCTTCTCAACGCCGACTTCGCCCATCTGGGCGATCTCTTCCAGCGTCGCATCGAGATAGCCGTCCCTGTTCAGGTTGCCGATGATCAGCGCGCCGATCTCCCTGTCATCATCGGACATGTCCGAAAGGCGGAGCTGCCACACCAGATGGTCTTCGAGACTTGAAGGAATGGTCAGCCGCTGGTCATAGGAGTGCCACTCCTTATTGGGGTCGGTTTCGACGAGCACCGGTGTTCCCGTATTGTATTCCTCCAGGTAAGATTCCCAGTCGAAATCATCGCGCATCTTCTCGCTGATCTCGACCTCCTTGAAGGGCACTTCGGGAACAATGTCCGTCGATTGACGTTCCTCGGCATCGGCAGCATCTTCCTGGGCCTCCTCCAGCAACGGGTTTGTTTCCAGCTCCTGATGGATCGTTTCCAGAAGCTCCAGGCGAGAAAGCTGGAGCAGTTTGATAGCCTGCTGCAACTGAGGGGTCATGATCAGCTGCTGGCTGAGTTTCAGTTGTTGCTTGAGTTCAAGTGCCGCCATTACCACGTCCCATTAAGATAAACTGAATTGATCGCCCAGATAGGTCTTGCGAGCCACATCGCTGCCGGCAATACTCTGGGGATCTCCTTCTTCGAGGATTTTCCCCTCGTGCAGGATGTAGGCCCGATCGCACACTTTCAGGGTTTCTCGAACATT
Organism: uncultured Syntrophobacter sp.; assembly: GCA_963666995.1. GTDB lineage: Bacteria > Desulfobacterota > Syntrophobacteria > Syntrophobacterales > Syntrophobacteraceae > Syntrophobacter. The sequence continues at coordinate 1,030,344 of OY762941.1, forward strand.
GTGATCGGAAATGAGCACTCCGATGCCCTTGGACTTGAGAGACCGGATGAGACCCTGGATTTCGAGGACCGCGAGCGGATCGATCCCCGCAAAAGGTTCATCAAGCAGGATAAAACCGGGTTGGGTCACCAGCGCCCTCGTGATTTCCACACGCCTGCGTTCGCCTCCGGACAGCCGGTCCGCCTTGTGTTTCGCGAGATGAGCAATCTTTAGCTCGCCCAGCAGTTCCTCAAGCCTGACTCTTCGCTCGGCTCTGCCGATCTTCAGGGTCTCAAGGATCGCCATTATGTTTTCTTCGACGGTCAGCTTGCGGAACACCGACGGCTCCTGAGGCAGATAGGTAATCCCCCTTCTGGCCCGGACGTACATCGGGAGACCAATGATGTTCTCTCCGTTCAGAAGCACTGCGCCGCCGTCCGGACGGATGATTCCCACCACGCTGTAGAATGTCGTGGACTTTCCCGCTCCGTTCGGTCCCAAGAGACCGACGATCTCCCCTTCACGCACATCGAGGTTCACCCGATCCACGACGCAACGGCCCTGGTACGTTTTCACAAGGTCCCTGACCGCGAGTGTTTTCGCTTCCGAAGCCACGCCACTATTCCTTCCGGGATGGGTGAAGAACCGCCTGAACCGGAGTCTCTTCACCACCCTCGACGACGCTTTTTCCCTGAGCGATATAGAGCGTGATCAGCCGCCCCTGAACCTTGTCCTGCCCCTGGGCGACAACCGGCCGCCCCATCAGGACGATCTTCTGCTCCTGATGATAATAAACCGCTTTCTCGGCAGTGGCGAGCTTTTCCCTCTGGGTAATCTTCACATCCCCCTCGACTTCGATCCGCTCTATTTTGTCCACCATCGACGACTGGTCCCCTTTGGCGGATTTATCGACAGCCGCGGCGGTCACTTTCATCCGGTTTCCGGTGATGGTCAGATCATCCTGCTGCACAACGACATGCCCCTCGAAGACAATCGTCTTGTCCTGCTGCTTCACTTCCATCCGGTCGCTCGCAATGTGCAGCGGGGACTCGCTCTTGATAGCCTTGTCGAGGGCGGGACTTTTCTGCTTTTCCGCGGAAAAGCCGACTTGCGAAAAGCAGACGAACCCCAGTATAAGAAGGACCAACCCGAAAACTTTCGGATGCGGACAGTCTTTTGACAGTGCCTTCATTACCCCCTCATTGCCTTGATTTGCCCTTGGCCGGCAAAAACACCAGAGAGGCCCGTACCCCCCCTTCGATCAGCGCATGGCGATCCGGAATCCTGTATCTCCACCGGGTCCCCTGGACATCCACATCACTTCCGGTGAGCCGAATGGCCGTATCCGATGAAATCAGCCTCTGCTGGTGGTCGTAGGCCGCTCTCTCCGTTGTCAGTTCATATCCTCGCGGAAGCGTGGCCCGTACGGAATCCCAGAGTTCTATGTTCTTTGAGCCGGCATAAAGAACGCCTTCCCTGCTCTCCAGATGGATTTCTTCGCCGCTCTCCAGATAGAAGGTCAGCCGTACGGAAGTGAGCGCGGTTTTCTGCTGGCCCTGGAAGTACTTCGCCTCCGAAGCCCACAGGGTCCAGAACCTCTTGCCCTGCTGCATCTCCGTAAATTCCATGTCGGTCAGCTTCATTTCGGCATCGGTTGCTTCAACAACCGGCGCCGGCTGCCGTTCCTGCTGCGTCTTTCCACGCCAGACACCGAAAACGAGCACCGACGTCACTCCCAGCGCAATCAGCAGCACGAATCCCTGAACGAACTTTCTGGAAAGCGTCATCTTCAAAACACCGAATTGAAATTTATCCCGGACGGCCCGCGTTCAATCCGTCGCGATTCCGGCCGCCCCCCCGGCCCGGGAGGGACCTCGATCCCCTCCGTTCCGGGATGTTTCGCCCGGCTCGCACGGCATCCCGGTCTCATTTCAAATGCACCTTCCTGCCAGGCAGACCCGGGAATTCACGACCGCTTCAACCCGCTTTTCCGGAAAAGGCTGATATTTCAATAAAAGGCCGCGATTTTATTACAATTTTGTCTCTTTCATTCATCCCGGCACTTAATTTAGCAAATGATATTAATGCATTATCCTTTGCTGAATTACTGTAGCATGCAAAAGCCTTGCCTGTAAAGGCTTATCCAAAAAGATCCAGTGCGGATGCGGATCGAGAGGGAGAGGAGGAAGGAACTAGCGGGGGCCGGGGGGTTCGAAATAGCGAAGTGTCACTTCATCCCAGAGGTCCTGCACCTGGAGGATCAGTTCGCACACTTCGCGGGCCGCTCCGCGCCCTCCCGTCGCCCGAGTTACATAGTGAGCGTACGGAAATACGTGAGGGACGGCGTTCGGCACGGCCACGGCAAATCCCACCCGGCGCATGATGGGTATATCGATGAGGTCATCCCCCATGAAACCGGTCTGTTCGCTTTTCAATCCGGTTTCGCTGAGGATCGTGCCGTAAGTCTCGGCCTTGACCTTTTCACCCAGGTATACTCTGGTGATGCCCAACCCCTGGGCACGATGTTCCACGGCTTTGCAGAAGCGGCCTGAAATCAGCGCCACCTCAATGCCCGCTCTCTGAAGGAGTTTGATGCCGTGCCCGTCCTGCACGTCGAAAGACTTGATCTCCGAACCGTCGTCCTGATAGATGACGCGCCCGTCGGTCAATACCCCGTCGACATCGAAGATCATCATCCGCAGCGGCCTTATCCTCGCTCGAAGCGCTTCATCCAAATCCGGCACGGGCAACGTCGTCTCCTTCAACTGTTCATCCTCCCTTTCAGGCTGACCGCTCTCAGTCCCTTTCGTCTCTCACCGCCCGGTCGCGTCATGAAGCCCTGTTTCCCCGTATTGCATCGTAAACGTTGAGCAGCTTCTCCAGAAGGCGTGGGACCTGGTCGAGCGGGAGGGAATTCGGTCCGTCGCAGAGTGCCTGGTCGGGATTCTCATGGGCCTCCAGGAATACGCCGTGAGCACCCGCCGCAACGGCCGCGCACGCCAGCACATCGACGTATTCCCGCTGCCCTCCCGAAGAATCTCCCCGGCCTCCCGGGAGCTGAACGCTGTGCGTCGCATCGAAGACGATCGGGTAGCCGGTCTCTGCCATTACCGGAATGGAGCGCATGTCCACCACGAGGTTGTTGTATCCGAATTGAGTCCCTCTTTCCGTGATAAGAATTTTCTCATTCCCGGTCTGTCTGGCTTTTTCGACCACCTGCTTCATGTCCCAGGGGGCAAGAAACTGTGCTTTCTTCAAGTTGACGGGCTTACCCGACTTCGCCGCCGCAACGACGAGATCCGTCTGGCGGGCAAGGAAGGCCGGAATCTGGATGATGTCGGCGACCTCCTTCACCCTGGCAATCTCGTGAACGCCGTGGACATCGGTCAGAACGGGCACCCCTTCTTCATCGCGGACTTTGGACAGAATCCGGAGACCTTCCTCCAGCCCCGGGCCGCGGTATGACCCGATGGAGGTGCGATTGGCCTTGTCGTAAGAACTCTTGAAAACGAAAGGAATCTTCAGGCGGGAGCAGACCTCTCTTAGCGAGCGGGCGACCCGAACAGCCAGACCTTCACTTTCAATAACACACGGCCCCCCGATCAGAAAGAGCCGGTTCGTACCAATCGATTGTCCCTTGACCTCGATATCCGCCACGCATCAACTCCGGAGCGTCAACAAACGCATTCCTTTGTGAAATCATCGGGGCGTTTCTTCATCGCCTCCTCCAGGGATTTCCCGATAAAGGCCTTGAAGAGCGGGTGAGGAGTCATCGGGCGGGACTTGAACTCGGGATGAAACTGGCAACCCAGAAACCAGGGGTGGTCTGCGAGTTCGATGATTTCCACCAGGTTCTTGTCGGGAGACAGTCCGGTAAAGCGCAATCCGTGCTTGCCGAGGACTTCCCGGTACTCGTTGTTGAATTCATAGCGATGACGGTGGCGTTCGGCTATTTCCAGGCACTCATAGGCCTGATGGGCAAGGCTGTCGGGCTCCATAACGCACGGATAGGCCCCCAGGCGCATTGTACCTCCGTAATCGGAGCCTTCACTCCTTCGAACCATCTGATTGTTCTTATAATCGAACCACTCACGCATCAGGAAGATCACGGGGTGGGGGGTATTCTTGTCAAATTCCATGCTGTGGGCTTTTTCAATGCCCGCGACATGTCGGGCGAATTCCACGGTCGCCAGTTGCATGCCGAGACAGATGCCGAGAAAGGGGATCTTGTTTTCGCGGGCGTACTTGATCGCTTTGATCTTTCCCTCCACCCCTCGTTGACCGAAACCTCCGGGGATGAGGATCCCGTCCGCACCCTCAATCAACGCCTCTCCTCCCTCCTTTTCCACGTTTTCGGAATCCACGTAATCCAGAACAACGCGCACATGATTGGCAATACCTCCGTGCACCAGGGCTTCGTTGAGGCTCTTATAGGACTCTTTGAGATCGATGTACTTCCCCACGATGGCGATTCGAATTTCGTTGGGCGAATTGTTGCTCTGCTCTATCAGCTTTTCCCACGAATCCAGGATCGGGGCGCGGGTCCAGATGTTCAGAAGCCGGACGATCTTTTCATCCAGCCCCTCCTTGTGGAACGTCAGAGGGACCTCGTAGATATTGTCGACGTCCCTCGCGGTTATGACCGCATCGGGGTCCACGTTGCAGAAGTGAGCGATCTTGGCCTTGATGTCTTTGGAGAGTAATTTCTCCGTACGGCACAAAAGAATATCGGGTTGAATGCCTATGCCCCGCAACTCCTTGACGCTGTGCTGGGTGGGTTTGGTTTTCACCTCTCCGGACGTGCGCAGGTATGGAACCAGGGTCACATGGATGTATATGACATTTTCCCGTCCGACATCCGTGCGGAATTGGCGGATAGCTTCGAGAAAGGGCAGGCTTTCAATGTCGCCCACCGTACCGCCGATCTCCACGATGACGATATCGACCCCGTCCATGGACCCCTTGATACAGGCCTTGATTTCGTCGGTAACATGCGGAATCACCTGGACGGTGCCGCCGAGATAATCGCCCCGCCTCTCCTTTGTGATAACCGAATAATAGATGCTGCCGGACGTGTAATTGTTTTTCTTTTCCATGCGGGCATGCGTAAAACGCTCATAGTGACCGAGGTCGAGGTCCGTCTCGGCACCGTCATCCGTTACATACACTTCACCGTGCTGAAAAGGGTTCATGGTTCCGGGGTCTACGTTGATGTAGGGATCGAGTTTCAGCAGGGTCACCCGTAGCCCCCGACTTTCCATCAATGCGCCGATCGATGCGGCAGCAAGCCCTTTTCCCAGCGATGAAAGAACTCCGCCCGTGATGAATATAAATTTTGTCTGGCGCAAAATCTTTTCCTTTCCAAAGGTGTCGTCAGAAGAGTGTGAGGGTTCCTGAAAACCGTTCATACTATACCAAATGAGAGGTCAAAGTTCAACTTATCGAAAATCCGTTGAGAATGGCTCCGATAGCGCCGTGGAAGCCCACCCGCGGCATCACCCGGTCTCCACGCCTCAGTTTTTTCTTGCAATTTTTACCGTTATCGCTTAGCGTTCGCCTAAGTCTATCGAAGTTGCCGCAATCACTGACAAATTATGTCAACATTTTGGGCCGTCTTCAATCTATTGAAAGGAAGATCAAGGTGATAGTGCGCCACTGGATGACCACCGATGTGGTTACCATAAATAAAGAAGCTTCCATACAAGAAGCCCTGGCGCTCATGAAGCAAGGCTCCATCCGGCATCTGCCGGTTGTGGATCAGGATGGGAAGCTGTTGGGATGGGTGACCGATGCGGACCTCAGAGGCGTCCTGATCGCCTCCATGCTCGAGGAACTGACCCTCGAAGATGTGATGATCCGCAAACCCTATACCGCTTCGCCCGATATGTCGCTGGAAGATGCCGCTCATCTCATTCTCGAGAAGAAGATCGGGGGATTGCCCGTCGTCGATAATGACAAGCTGGTGGGAATTATCACTACCATCGACATTCTGTCAGCCTTCATTACCTTCATGGGAATGTTCTCGCATTCATCCCGGCTGGACGTGAAGTCCTCGGCCTCTGAGGCCCCGCTTCACGAAATCATCCGCGTGGTCAAGCAGCACGGCACCCAGGTCATCAGCGTATGCCATTTGCCCTCGCCGGAAGGTGAGGAATTTACATATTCCCTGAGACTGAAGAAGTGTGACCTGAACCCGATCGTTAAGGATCTGGAGAAACACGGAATCGAGGTCGTCTCTTCGATCTCCTGATTCATCCGGTTGATCGGAGACCGTTCTCGTACCTGAAGCGTTCTTTCATTTTTCACTGAAATCCCTGCCTGCAAGTCAATCACTGACCACTGTTTCAGGCGTAGGCGGCTTGATCGGGACCCTGCCTGGCGAGTCGATCTCAGTTCGGCCGGTCGCCGAATATGGTCCCGCACGGCTTTTTGTGAGTAGTATCGGTCCACACCCTCCGGTTTCGGGGAGGGATCGTTTCTTCTGCCGGGCGACATGGCTATTTCAGCCCCCGGAGAATGCAATGCGCTGTTCGACTCCGCCTGCAATTGCCGCGGCACGGGAAGGCGGGTGGCGGCGTGGAGGACGAGGGAGTGGGAAAAATTCCGAATGATTATCTGCCGCCAAGCAGCACGTGGCCCGAATATATCGTGCCGGAGGAGTTTGCCGACACGCCGGAAGAACTGAATCTGGCCGACCATCTGCTCGATCGCCACGTGAGAGAAGGAAGGGGCGGGAGGCCCGCGGTCAGGTTCATGGACCAGACCGTCACCTACTCCGAACTTCAGGAACGAGTGAACCGGTTCGGCAATGCCTTGAAGAACGCCGGGGCCGGAGCTCAGGACACGATAGGCATCCGGCTCGTCAATCGCCCCGATGCGATTGTGGCCATACTGGCGATCGAAAAAATCGGAGCGATTCCCGTTCCGACTTCACCCCTGTGGTCTGCGGAAGAAATCACTTTCGTGGCGAACAATGCGGAAATGAAGTTTTACATCATAAGCGCCGCCCTGATCGACGTCGTGGAGAGAGCCAAAGCCAATTTTACACGCGGCACCCGCCTGATCGTGATCGGAGGAAACCCGAAGGAAGTCGAAGCCGCGGGCCACCTCTCGTTCCAGAAAATGATGACCGGCGCTTCTTCCGATCTCAAGGCAACCATGTTGAAAGGGGATGACGTCGCACTCATCCTCTACACTTCCGGTACGACCGGAATGCCCAAAGGGTGCGTTCACTTCCTCCGGCAAACCATCATCGAGACCAGGGTGGTGAACCGTTACGTGTACCGGATGACCGACGAGGACATTATGGGGGGGGCCGCCCCTGTTTCCTTCGCCGCGGGCTTCGGCACCTTCACGCTCATTCCGTTTGACGGGGGAGCCGCCGTATCGCTCCTCTCGAAATTCAGTCCCAGGGAAATGCTGGAGACCATCGTAAAACACCGCATAACCATCCTCACGGGGCTCCCGACCGCCTATCGCGCCATGCTCAAATATCCATATTTCAAGAGGTACGATCTCAGTTCCATCCGCCTCTATACATCAGGAGGCGATTCTCTCGGGGCGGACACATTTGCCGCATGGAAGACGCTCACCGGCAAGCCCATCTGGGAAGGAATGGGGGTCACCGAAATGCTTCACCTCGTCACGTCCAACACGATGAATGCCGAACCCGTCCCCGGTTCGATAGGCAAGCCGCTGCCCGGAGTGCTCGTGAGAGTGATCAATGCGGCGGGCCGCGATTGCAGACCCGGCGAAATAGGGACCATGATCCTGAAAGGCCCTTCGGGGAGCCTGTACTGGAGGCCCCACGAAGACGGCGAACGGCTCCTGCACTCCCAGATGAAGAGCGTCGTCGACGGATGGAACCATCTGGGCGATGCCGTCTACACGGAACAAAGCGGAAATATCTTCTTTGTCTCCCGGGAAGACGACATCATCAAAAGCTCGGGCTACCGCATCAGCCCGGCCGAAATCGAAGACGCGATCGCCAGGCACCCGGCGGTCGCAGACGTTGGAGTCGTCGGCATACCCCATCCCGAAAAGGGGCAGATCACCAAGGCAGTCATCGTGCTCCAGCCGGGGCACATCGGCGGGGACGAATTTTCGGAAGAACTAAAAGAGTTCCTCAGAGAAAAAATCGCCCGCTACAAGTTCCCGCGGATTATCGAATACGCGGCAAGTCTCCCCCGTTCTCCCACGGGAAAGCTCCTGCGAAGGAAGCTTCGAGGCTGATCTCCCGATCCCGCCCGCCGGTTCCCCGTGCGCCTTTACGAAGCATGACGGGCAGCGTTCATCGAGACATCCGAGGCAGAAGGACGTTCGCAGAAGCAATCGGGTATCAGGCGAGGAATTCGCTAAGAACCGAGTTCACCTCATCTTCCAGGGGTTCCGTGGAGACCGGCGTCCAGGTGAGATTGGTCGATGTGTCCCATCCGGTTGCAACGATCCGTACGTTCGTCCCGCGCGGGGCCCATACGCGCGGATCGGTGGGGCCGAAGAAAATCACCGACGGGACTCCCACCGCGGCCGCAAGGTGGCTTACTCCCGAATCGTTGCCCACGTAAAGCCTGCCTTCGGCCAGGAAGGCGGACAACCGGCAAAGACCCTGGTCGACAATCAGCCGGACCCCGAGTTCCCTTGAAGCCCCGGCAAGGCCGTCGAGGTGGTCGTCAGCGGGGCCGAGAATCATCAGGACCGGGAGGCGCTTCTCGATCCGCAGCCGCCTTATGAGACCCCACCACTTTGTGAGAGGCCAGATCTTCCGCCTCCCGCCGCTGCCCGGATGGACCAGGACCGGCCGCCCGGCTTCTCCGGCGAAGCCGTTCGCGGCGAGCCACTCCCTGACGGCTTTCCGGTCTGCCGGCGCGGCATCGATCGGAGCGACCCCGTCCGCGACCGCATATCCCGACTCCCTCAGTTGCCCGGCTATGAAAAGGGATGCATGGACGGCCCCCTGGGCCGCCTGCGGGAAGGACTGTATCCAATGAACGGTTGATTTGGTCCGGGTCGAGAGCCGTTTGGCCGGAACACGGCTGCTTTCCTGCCCGAAGTGGAGAATTTCGGAGGCCTTCTCGAAAAAGGGAGGCAGCGCGGCGCGCCGCCACATGTCAGGATGGAAAAACGGGGCGAGTTCGGGACCGTCCGAAGGATGGAATGCATTGGCGTAAGGTTTGGATTCTATCAGTGAGAAATGCTCGCGCCTCGTCCAGAAGTCGAAGCGGATTCCGGGACTTGCATGATAGAGCCCCTCGAGAGGAGAGAGCGCGATCAAAAAATCGCCAAGCGCTCCCTGATGAATGACAACAATTCTCCTTGGGCATGACTCTTCTTCGGGCAACGCAGTGATCATCCATTCGACCGGGACCGTTCGGGGGTTCAAACGCCGGATGCCCGGCCCGGGCGCCGGTACATCGCGGGCGGGCGTACATTATCCTTTTTCCATTCATGCTCTAGGACTCGTCGGCGGACGTCTCGTCTCCCGGCGAATCGGCCCTGGAAAGCTTTTGATCCGACCATCGCCTGAGAAAATGAGTCACTTTCGTGACGACGGGAGGAGCACCGATCACCCCCTGTTTTCTCAGCGCGTGCTGCAGGCAGCTTCTGAGGAACTCACAGGGCAGGCAACCCGCCTGGGGCTGCGAAAATCCCTCCTCGTCCCTGGGGCAAACCGCATTGGGATCCCCAAAGCACGGAGGATGCTCCTTATCCTGAGAAACGTCAGTCCCTTGCCGGGTTCGAATTCCGTTCATGAGTTTTCCGCAGTAGAACCTGCCTCCCTCACCTACTCCAGGATTTCCAGGACGGCACGTTTGTGAAGTTTGGTCGCGGCCGCGTTCATAATCGTGCGGAGGGCATGCGCATTCCGCCCTTCCTTCCCGATGATTTTTCCCAAGTCCACCTTCGCCGCCCTGAGCTCGATTACCGAGATCTGTTGGCCCATTATTTCTTTCACCACAACTTCATCGGGATATTCTGCAAGAGCCCGAGCAATCACTTCAACCAGTTCCTTGATTTGAATGTCGTCCATAATTCTCCCGCTCCATCGAACTAAAACGCGATTGGTGACAGTTGCTGAACCGCTGCGGATACACATGACCCGAAACGCCAGCCATACGAACCTGTTGTGATTTTCTGGTTTCTCGGCGGCAGTAAATTCAGAGGCAACAAACAATAGTGAATTCGACAGGGGTATAAGATGTCGGAGTGAGCTGAAAAATTGAATCAGTTGTTCACGCCTGGCGCGATATTGATTACGTTTCTTGTTTGTTGTCCATCCGAACACTACGCAAAACCACGGGACATGTCAAGGCTCAGTATGCTCGATGCGTCTGCGCACGCTCCACGCACGCAACTTCTCATTTCCCTTGCCGGGTGGACCGACCGGCACCAACCCGCGCGGCCATCGCCCCGATATTACTTTGCTTTTCGATCCAGGGCAGGCATGATATCCGGGCGGCGGCACCAAGGAAACGGACGGCATTCCCCCGTTGTTTAGTGTAAATTTACCTCAGACTCTGCTATTATAGTGAAGCTCATCGAAGGTTACAAGGTCAGTGCCGGACTGACTGAGGAAAATCCTGTGCGATCCCGGGCTCATGCGGGGCCGGAACATGCGGTCCGCAGCCCCATGAAGGCGGCTCCGCCGAAAACTCCCGGTTGCCTGTTGACCGAAGCAGGCTTCAGGATATGGAAAAGGACCGGGCGGAGGCCGTTCAATCCATGGACACTCTTTCCAATGCAGCGGCTTGAGGACAAGGGGCATGAAGAGGAAAATACCGGAAGACCCCTACGAAGATTCGAAGAAAAGCCTCAGATCCCTGTTTGGCGGCATCCACGTCCTGCGCTGCCTCGTGCTCATCCTGCTGCTGGGGAACCTGCTCCTGCTCTACGCCATCTTTTTCTCGTCCCAGGGAATCCCCGGGTACCGGCAGCAACGTGAGCAGATGAAAGAACTTGAAGCGAAGATCCTGAACCTCAAGAGGGAAAACCAGAGCCTCTTTGATAAGATCGTGAGCTTCAAGAACGACCCCCTGGCACAGGAACGGCAGGTCCGGCAGGAATTGGGATGGGTGAGGGAGGGGGAAATCATGATCGAGTTCGGCGCTCCCGACAAGGAGGACTCAAAAAAGAAATAGCACCCTCGCGTATATCGCCGCCTCCTTTATGTACCGTCCGGTAAAAATCCCTTGACGCTCTTCAATCGGATGTGATAGCTGGTAATGTTCGCCTGTAAAGGCTCCTTGCTCCGACTCGCAATGAGGGTGGGGCTGCATAAACCACAAGGAGAAAGAAATGATGCGTAAGTACGAAACCTTTTTTATCGTCGATCCGGACCTCCCGGATGAAGTGAACGCCGCCGTTGACGAGAAGGTAAAGTCCATCGTCGGCTCCAACGGCGGGAGCGTGGTCACGTACGTTCCCTGGGGGAAGAAGAAGCTCGCGTACCCTGTCAAGAAGCGTTCGCGCGGCTTTTACGTGCTCATGGAATACGCCGGAGGCCCGAAACTCGTAGCTGAACTTGAACGCAACATGCGCCTCGATGAACGTATCCTGAAGTTCATCACCGTCAAACTGGCCGATCGGTTCGATCCGGAGAAGGAAGAGGCTCGTGCGGCCGTGACTCCCCCGGTGTTCGTAGAGGATGAGGACACCGCAGGCAAGCCCCCGGCATCCCTCGATGAGGAAGAAGAACTGCATGAGGACCTGGGGGAAGAGGAACCGGCAGACGAAGAGGAAGAATAGCGGGATTGCGGAGTCTCAGAGCTTAAACCATTTGAAGGATTCAAGTGCCGGAGGAGAACATCATGGCTATACGACGCAGACGACGTACATTTCATCGGCGCAAGGTGTGCCGTTTTTGTGTGGATACGGATCTCAAGATAGATTATAAAGATTCGAAGACATTGCGATATTTTGTGACCGAACGGGGAAAGATCGTCCCGCGGCGGATTTCGGGCAATTGCGCGAAGCATCAGCGGGAGTTGACCTTGGCTGTCAAGAGGGCACGCCAGATCGCTCTTTTGCCTCATACGACAATCCATACCGTATAAGAACACTCAAGCCCTCTTCTGTTGAAGATTCATGGGCCTGCTCAGCCGAATACACGGCACAATGGATAGAATCGGGATAGGCAAAGAGATCCTCATCAGGACCGTAGCTTCGGTCATCTCTTTCCTGTCCATTCTTGTCGTGCCCTTCTTCGGAATGATTCTGGGGATCTTTACGCCACTGCCCAGCCTGGTGTTCGTATACAGGCGGGGGTGGCCTACCGGGTATTGGGTTCCGGGCATTGCCGCGGTATTCGGAACGGCTTTGCTGGTCATACTGGGATTGCTCCAGGTCGTACCGTACTATCTCCTGCTGCTTTCCCTGGGGGTCCTGCTCGGGTATGGAATGCGCCGGCAATGGTCCGTCGAGAAGTCGATCGGAGTGCCGAGTCTCCTGGTTTTCGGGACCAGCGCCCTGTTGCTCTGGCTCTCGTATGACGGCGCGGCGTCGAACTTTCTCAAGTTCGTGGAGCTGGACCTTAAAGGCGCGATAGGCACCGCGCTCCAGCAGTACGGGCCCGAGGGCCCGGAAAGAAAACTGCTCGAAGAAACGCTCCACGGCATGATCCCCGTCCTGGTGAGGCTCCTCCCGGGAGTGGTGTTTTCATCCATTCTGGTGGCGGCCTGGCTCAATATCGTTGCTGCAAAGCGGTATTGCAGGCTGGCGAACGTGCCGTTTCCGGCCTGGGGCAACTGGCTTCAGTGGAAAGCTCCGGATCACCTGGTCTGGGGCGTGATTGCAGGCGGGGCCTGCCTGCTGACGCCGCTTTCGCCCCTAAAGAGCGTGGGGCTGAATTTTCTGGTAGTGTTCGGGACCATTTATCTTTTTCAGGGATTTGCCATCGCCGCGTTCTACTTCGAACGGTGGAAACTGCCGAGGTTGCTGAGAGCCCTTTTTTACGCGGTCTTTCTGTTTCAGCAGTTCGCAACCCTGGCGGTGGCTCTCGTGGGCCTTTTCGATCTCTGGTTCGACTTCCGCCGGCTCACCCGAAAGCCGGCATCAGAGAAGCAATGACGGATGGAGGTCGACCATAAGCCTTTTGATTTTGAATGAGACGCCAATTCAACTTGGTCATGTGAGGAGAAAATAATGAAAGTGATCTTGACCGAAAATATCAGTTCAGTGGGCCAGATCGGGCAGGTTATCAACGTTGCGCCGGGGTTTGCCCGCAACTACCTGCTCCCTCAGAAGCTCGCGCTGGAAGCCACTGGAAGGAATGTCCGGGAACTCGAACACCAGAAGCGAATCCTCGATGCGAAACGGGAGAAGATCCACCAGGAAATGCTGTCCGTGGCGGAAAAGCTGAACCAGGTGAAGCTCGTCCTTCGCAGGAAAGTGGCCGACGACGAGAAAATGTACGGCTCGGTGAACGTCACCGATGTGCAGAGCGCCCTCAAGGAAATGGGATTTGACGTAGCTCGTAAAGACATTCAGATCGAACAACCCATCAAGCAGTTGGGGGAATTCTCGGTTCCCGTCCGGGTGGACGCCCTGGTTTCGGCTAAAGTCACCGTCATTGTCGAGAAGGATGCATAAAGGACGTGGATCATATCGCAGAAGAACTCAAGAAGATTCCGCCTCAGCAGATTGAAGCCGAGCAGTCTCTTCTCGGGGGAATTCTGATCGATAACGACGGCCTGCCCGCAGCCCTGGAAATCATCAGGGGCGATGAGTTTTACCGGGATTCCCATCGCATCATCTTCCGGGCGATCCAGGAACTTTTCGAACGCAACGAACCGGTCGACCTGGTGACCATCTCCGCCCTGCTTGCGGGGAGGAATGAGCTCGAAGCCGTCGGAGGCGCTCCCTACCTGGCGTCTCTGGTCGAAGCGGTGCCTTCGGCCAGGAATGTCGCGACCTACGCCAGGATCGTCAACGAAAAGGCGCTGCTGCGCCGCCTCATCCAGGTCGCAAACGAGATCGGTTCCTGGTCCTACGGCGGCGGGAAGAGCGTCGAGGAAATACTGGACCAGGCCGAAGCGTCCATTTTCTCCATCACCGAGAATCGCATCCGCAACAGTTATTCGCCTCTGAAGGAAATCATCCGAAAGAGCATCGAATCGATCGAGCATTACCAGGAATTCCGGGACATGGTCACCGGCGTTCCAAGCCACTACCGGGACCTCGACAAGCTGACCGCGGGGTTCCAGAAATCCGACCTCATCGTCATCGCGGCCCGGCCCAGTATGGGCAAAACCGCCCTGGCCCTTTGCATCGCCCGGAACGCCGCGGTCGAGAGCGGAATCCCCGTGGGCTTTTTTTCCCTCGAAATGAGCAAGGAACAACTGGCCATGCGGCTGCTCTGCGCCGAGGCCAAGGTCGACTCCCATAAGATCCGCACCGGTTTTCTCAGCCAGAACGAATGCGCGAAGATGCTCACCGCCGCGGGGGCCTTCATGGACGTCCCCATCTACATCGACGATACGGCGGCCATATCGGCGCTGGAACTCAGGGCCAAGGCGCGCCGGATGATGGCGGACCGGGGCCTGGGGCTGGTGGTCGTCGATTATTTGCAGCTCATGAAGGGGCGCGAATCCGAGCGCAGGGAACAGGAGATATCCGACATATCGCGGTCCCTTAAAGCCCTGGCCAAGGAACTCAACATCCCGGTCATCGCCCTTGCCCAGCTCAACAGAAAGGTTGAGGAACGAACCAACAAACGTCCCCTCCTGAGCGACCTCAGGGAATCGGGAGCAATCGAGCAGGACGCGGACGTCATCGCGTTCATCTACCGGGACGAAGTCTACAATGCGGCAAGCCCCGACAAGGGGACCGCGGAAATCCTGGTGAGCAAGCAGAGGAACGGGCCGACGGGCGAAATAAAGCTGAGTTACATCAACACCTATACGCGGTTCGAGAATCTGGCATATAATGGATAGGTCCATTTAGCGAGAGGGGGTTTTATCCATCAGCAAAGTTTACGGAAACATTACCGGCCTCAAGAGCAGCACCCGCGAGCGGATTGAAAAGCTTTACAGACGCAAAGTCCCGCCCCGTCAGATCATCTCACCCGAACTTGCCCGCGACCTTGCCAGGCTTTCCTTTGAATGCGGCCGTCAACTGGGGCTGATGCTCGCCCGTGACGGCACCGTGGAAATGACCCTCGTGGGAGGTCCCAGGTCGCTCTACATTCCCGATCTGCCGAAGAGCCGCGGAGGGCGGTGGCGGCTTCGGGGGCTGAGGCTGGTCCACACTCATCTGCAGTCCGAAGCGCTTACGCAGGACGACCTCATGGATCTCGTGTTCCTGCGGCTCGACTGTATTGCCGGCGTTCGCGTGGACCCGAATGGAGGCGCCACCCTGCTCGACGTGGCCCACATCCTCCCCGGGGCCGATCGCCGGCACGGGTGGGAAATCCTGCCGCCCCTGCCCTGCTATGACCCCGATCTCGATTTCCAGGAAGTGGTCAAATCCCTCGAAGACGAACTCGAACGCAACCGCCTGGCGATCCCTGCGACTCAGGAAGACCGGGCGATCCTGGTGAGCGTCACCGAAGCGGACCGGGAAACCGCCCGCAGATCCATGGATGAGCTGACGGAACTGGCTCAAACCAGCGGAATCGTCGCCGCGGACAGCATCATCCAGCGGCAGCGCGCCGCAAATCCCAAGTACCTGATCGGCAAGGGCAAGTTGAGCGAAATCGTGTTGAGGGCGCTCCAGTGCGGGGTGGATCTTCTCATCTTCGACCAGGAACTGAACCCTTCGCAGGTAAGGTCCCTCACGGACACGACGGAACTGCGCGTGATCGACCGGACTCAGCTCATTCTGGACATCTTCGCCCGGAGGGCTCAAAGCCGGGAAGGGAAGATCCAGGTCGAAATGGCCCAGTTGAAGTACCTGCTCCCGCGCCTCGGAGTGAAGGACGACGCGTTGTCGCGGCTGACCGGAGGAATCGGGGCCAGGGGTCCCGGGGAGACCACCCTTGAAATCAACCGGCGGCGGATCAAGGACCGGATCTCGCACCTCGAGGACCAACTCCGCGAAGTCCGCAGGAACAGAGAACAGCGAAGGGCCAGGCGACTCCGAAAGGACATCCCGACCATCTCCATCGTGGGCTACACGAACGCGGGCAAATCGACGCTGCTGAACACCCTCACCCACAGCGGGGTATTCGTCGAAAACAAGCTCTTCGCCACACTCGACCCGACGAGCAGGCGGCTTCGGTTCCCGAGGGATTTCGAGGTGATCGTCACCGATACGGTGGGTTTCATAAGGGACCTTCCAAAGGATCTCCTCGATGCGTTTGCCGCCACGCTCGAAGAAATGGACGACGCCGATCTCCTCCTGCACGTGGTGGACATCAGCAACCCCAATTTCGAAGAACAGATGGAAGCGGTCGACCGGATACTCGCGAAGCTGGAACTCCACCGGAAGCCGCTCATCCTGGTATTCAACAAGATCGACAGGGTGGAACCCGGATTTGCGCGGAACAAGGTGAGAAGGCACGGGGGCGTGGGCATATCGGCGCTTTCGACCGGCACGCTGGAACCTCTCATCCTGGCGATGCAGGACCAGGTTCAGGAATTGATGGAGCGGAATTTCGGCGAGCGCCGAAGCGCGGAGGGCGAACTTCCCGGGGAGCCCGGATCACCGCAGCCGTCGGGGCAAAACGACGAACCCCGGGATAATGACGCCTAGCGGACGCGGCACCGGGCACGGAAAATCAGGAACCGGCCTCACGCTGTCCGGCGGCGATGAATTCCCTTGCTTTCGCGACGTCCCTGTTGATCTGCTCGATCAGTTCCCGGGGCCCGGAGAATCGTTTTTCGTCGCGCAGCCGGTCGAGAAACCGCACGGTAATGGGCACTCCGTAAATGTCCTGATTGAAATCGAATATGTGGACTTCGAGCGAAAGTTCAGTGTCGCCGAAAGTGGGATTATAGCCGAGGTTTGCCGCGCCGCCGTAGACCTTGCCGTTGACCTCGACTTCCACCACATAAACGCCGGAACCGGGGGCGGCCTGGGAAGGCATCCTGAGGTTGGCCGTGGGGAATCCGAGGAGGCTTGCGCCCCTTTTGCGGCCCGAGACCACGGGACCCATGACTTCGAAGGAGCGGCCGAGAAGCTTGTTGGCTTCCACCACATGCCCCTTCTGGATGAGTTCCCGGATGATGGTGCTGCTCACCACCTTGTTGTTCACCCGGATGCCTGTGACGGTATCCACTTCGAAGCCGAATTCCTCGCCGAGTTTCTTGAGAAGGCCGATATCGCCTTCGCGCTTGTGCCCGAACCTGTAGTCGTGGCCGACGATCATAGCCCTGACGCCGATTTTGCCGACCAGGAGGTCTTTTACGAATTCTCTTGCGGACATCTGCGAGAATTCCCGGGTAAACGGGAGCACGATTGCCGCGTCCACGCCGGAAGCCGCTATAAGCTCCAGCTTGCGTTCATGGGATGTGATGAACGGAGGGCCTTTACCCGGAAAGAGGACCTCGGCGGGGTGCGGAAGGAAGGTCATCACGACCGATTGTCCGTTGAGTTTTTTTGCCCACTCCTTCACTCTCTCGAAAAGGAACTGGTGGCCGCGATGCACTCCGTCGAAATTACCGATAGTGAGTACGGGATTCTTCAGGGATTTGTGGATATTCTCCACCCCAACAAAGACTTGCATTGAAAGCTTCCAACCTCCACGGGAACAGGATTACGCTTGACAGCCAAAGATTTTTAGAATAACTTTCCGAGTCGCGGTTTGCAATGCTTTTGTTTGCCGAAGTGGCGGAACTGGTAGACGCGCTAGGTTCAGGGTCTAGTGGGCGTACGCCTGTCGGGGTTCGAGTCCCCGCTTCGGCACCAAAGGAAAATCAAGGGGTTGGCTCAGATGATGGGCTAACCCCTTTTGCGCCCACCGGGTCGGGTGTGCACATAGTGTGCACCGGAGGATTTTCTTTCTCACCTCATCCCTATTCGCCTCTCTATGTTTTGGTTCACCAGAACTGGTTTCGTCGCGAAAGGATGGCGCAATTTAGAGCACATTAGGCTTGGCAGAACCAACAGCCGCAAAAGAGCTTCAATGCGCCCTGTTATCCCATTTCCTTGATAGGGCCAAAATATAGTTGAGACTCATTTCAAGGGAGTCACCAACCCACTCCAAAAGCACTGCCCTTTGTCAGCACTACAAGCCTGATCGACTCCCAGGTGGTGCCGAAGGCCGGACTCTCTGACACGTAGAAATTTCAGGAACTTACAACGGTGCCTGCCAACTAGATGCAACAGAGGCTTGAAGAGGCACCGTGGGGCACCTCTCGGAGGAAAGGAGCATACCAAACCGCAGCAACGCCAAATCAACCGGATCTTCGATCGTAACTTCAGCCGGCCGGCGGCTCGTCCGACCGCCCGGTTTCTCCTGTAAAATGGTCGGACCGCAGCCGCCGATAGGCTTCTGAAGCCATCCAGGCGCTGACCACATGCCGGAAAGACCGGTCGTTCATGTACCGGACAAAAATCTCCTCGTTCTGGTCCATTCGTTCGACGAAGAGCCGTTCGAGCAAGTTGTGGAATACCAGCTCAAACTTTTCCTCCGGATTGACCGCGGCGGCCTGCCGCAATGCATCATCGGTCATCGCCGCTTCGACGATCTGGTCGAAGAAGAGTTGATCGGCCTGGTTGAAATCCGTGCCGAAGTGCTGGTTCACAATGTCGATGAGTTGTGAGAGGGGCACCTCCTCCTCCCGCACCGAACCCGAGCCCACTTCCGTCGGCCCATCCAGTGCCCGACCTTTGCCGTCCCCGAGGGAAATCGAGCCCTCGGCGATCTTCTGCAATCGATAGTACTCAAGCCGCACATCATCATCAAACTGGTACGGCGGTCCGCTATTGCGCCGCGGCAGCTTTGCCGAGAGATGGCGAAGGAACACATACAGCTGTTCGAGCTCCGAATCCTGATAGGGGATGACCTGGCTCAAAAAACCGTATAGATTCCGGAAGGCCTGCACGTTTCCCCGCCAGAACTCGGCCTCGTTCTCCTGCACTTTCCGGAGCAGGACGAATCGGGAAACCGCAGGATCGAGCGCCGCATTCATCGCCTTATGGTCCTGAACGCTCTGGCGTTGCTTCGGTTTGAAGTAGACAGTACAAAACCGCTCGACTTCCTCGTCAAGGTAGATGCCGGAGGCATCCAGTTCGCCTTTGACCGCGTACATGCGGGCCGGATCGACCTCCTCACCCATCTGCGCCCCCTCGTAGTAGACTTTGAATGCTTCACGGATCTCTTCGCGATCGTTGACGAAGTCGAGAACGAATGTGTCCTCCTTGAGCGGATGGGTACGGTTCAATCGCGAGAGCGTCTGCACGGCCTGGATACCGGCAAGCCTCTTGTCCACATACATCGTGTGCAGGAGCGGCTGGTCAAATCCCGTCTGGTACTTTTCAGCGACGAGCAGCACCTGATACTCCGGAGTCGTAAACTTCTCCGGAAGCTCCTTCTCCCGGACGCCGAGATTCATCTGCTCCTCGGTGTAGGACTCGTTCGGAATCTTGTCGTCCTGCACCGTTCCCGAAAAGGCCACCAGCGTCTTGATTGCGTATCCCTTCTTCCGGATATACCGGTCGAAGCTCTGTTTGTATCGCACGGCCTCGAGCCGGGACCCGGTGACCACCATTGCCTTCGCCCGACCGCCGATCCGGTGGCGGGTGACGGACTGAAAGTGCTCGACCATGATCTCGGTCTTCTGCGCGATGTTGTGCGGATGCAGTCGCAGAAAGCGCGCAAGCGCACGTGCGGCCTTCTTGCGTTCGACGTTCGGATCGTCTTCACAGGCCTTCAGCAGTTTGTAGTAAGTGGCATAGGACGTGTAGTTTTTGAGCACGTCAAGGATGAACCCTTCTTCTATGGCCTGCCGCATCGTATAGCGGTGGCTTGGCAAGCCGTCCCTGCCAAATACGGCAAGAGTCTTGTGCTTGGGCGTGGCGGTGAATGCAAAGAAGCTAAGGTTCGCCTGCCGGCCGCGTTTGGCCATGCTTCGAAAGAACTCTTCCAGGTCTTCCCGCTGTTCTTCGACGGCATACTTGCGCGCATTCTCCCGCAGTTCCTCACCGCCGAGGACCTCCTTCAGGTCCGTGGCCGTCTCTCCGCCCTGCGAGCTGTGAGCTTCATCGATAATGACGGCGCAACGGCGCGTGGGGAGAGTTCCCGTTCCCTGCACACCGCGCTCTTCGGCCATCTTCAGCAGCTGCCGCGAAACGAAGGGGAATTTCTGCAGCGTGGTGATAACGATCGGAACGGCGTTTTCCAGGGCTTCGGCAAGCTGCCGGGAACTCTCGTCGATCTTCTGAACCACGCCGCGTTTGTGCTCGAACTGATAGATCGTGTCCTGGAGCTGCTGGTCAAGCACGACACGGTCCGTCACGACGATCACGCTGTCGAACACTCGTTGGTTCGCGGCATCATGCAGCGATGCGAGCCGGTGCGCAAGCCAGCCTATGGTGTTGCTCTTGCCGCTGCCTGCCGAATGCTCGATGAGGTAGTTGTTGCCCACTCCCTCGCCGCGGGCTGCTCCAACCAGTCGACGGACCGCATCGAGTTGGTGGTACCGCGGGAAGATCATGAACTCGACTTTCACCTTGCGGCCATATTCGTCGCGCTTCTCTTCGGCTTGCAGATGAATGAAGCGAGCCAGCATGTCGAGCAGGCTATCGCGCTGCAACGCCTCCTCCCACAGGTAGGCCGTGCGGTATGCGCGCCCGGCCGGGTCGGGCGGGTTCCCGGCGCCGCCGTCGCAACCCCTGTCGAACGGCAGGAAGTCCGTCGCATTGCCGGCCAATCGCGTGGTCATTCGCACACACTCGGTGTCGACGGCGAAATGGACGAGCGTACGCCTCTTGAATTCGAAGATCGGCTCCCGGGGGTCGCGATCTCGCCGGTACTGCCGGAGCGCATCATCGAAGGTCCGGCCGGTGAGGGGGTTTTTCAGCTCAATCGTGGCAACCGGGATGCCGTTCAGGCTGATCGTGACGTCAAGGGAGTTCGTGGACTTGGTCGAGTAATGCAATTGCCGTGTGAGCCCGAGCCGGTTGGCCGCATAGCGGGCGTTAAGATCCGGATTCAGTTCGTGGGCCGCCTTGAAGAAGGCGATCCGCAGCGTTCGTCCGTAGCATTTGAAGCCGTGGCGCAGAGTCGCGAGCGCGCCGTTCACATCCATCCACTTGCACAGGTCCGTGACAACCTGCTCGCCGGTGCGGGCACCGTGGAGCGCTTCCAGCTTCGCCCACTCTTTCGGCTGGGTGTCTCGAATAAATCTGAGCGCCACTTCGGGAAAGATCGCGCGCTCGCGGTCGAAACCCTCGCCGGCAACCGAAACGTACCCGTTCTGTAGCAGGTGTTCTTCGATGACTGCCTCGAAAGCGGATTCTATGGTAGTCTTCATTTCGGATTCACGATGCTCTCTAGCTTTCGGATCTCATGCTCAAGAACCTGCCGAACAGCGAAGCAGAACTTCATCAACTGGACACTCTCACCTCGAGTCAGCGTTTGCGTATCCTTATCAAGAGCGGCACGCAAACGTTTCGCCTCGCTCAGACTGATTTGGTGACCACCGGGGTGAAGTACACCCCCAATGAAGTCCTTCCTCAATGCCACAAGGTCCTTATGATTCAGCCCAAGTTGTTTTATGGTTTCGGCGGCACTCGTGTCGCTGGCACAGGCTGCTGTTATCTCCCCTTTGTGATTGAACGAGAAACGTGCCGTACAATCACTTCGAAGAGGAGACACAAACAGGGCCTCCTGCCCTCTTTGCGGCCAATGGTCTTTCTTCCGTGCACCATAAGCAGGCTCGAAACCGCAATTCGGCCGAGGCCAGCATGCAACAAGGTTGCTGTACGCCGTATCCTCGCCGTAGTCGCAACAAGACTGTGGTCTGATGTGTTCGACGTGAAAGTCCATAACCCGGTTTGTGCCGAGAGGATCGGCCCCGCTGATTGCAATCCTGAGTCCAGTATATGCGCAAAGCCAGCCCTGCTCGACCAGCAAACTGTCCTCAACATCTTTAAGAACAATTGGATCGCGCCGCATCTCGTCATAATTGCACTCCATCCCGTCTGGCCTCCGATTCGCGATTCGAGGTGCGCGCCATTCAGTAAGTGCACGAGGAGGAGTACGTTTGTTAATTGTCCTCACCGCAGTCCTCCTCCACATCGGATTTGCGTGCCAACAACTCCAAGCTTGACAGGCTGCCGTCGAGCCGTGCAATTGCCGTCGTTTCTCCGTCCAGCAATCGCCGCCACCTCTCCAGCTTATTCCTCGCCAGATGGAGTTGTGCATCGGCAATCGCATCCTCGACTTCCCGCTCAAGTTCTATAGCCTCTGTATTGACAGAAGCGGAACCCTCCATGATGTGGTCCAGGATCCAGTTCGAGTCAGCACCATACGCAACAGAGGGAATTCTTACCTCATTAGCAGCCAGTAGGTGCACCCGGTCACGAGGGACTTCGCCAATAACTTGAGGTGAATGAGTAGTCGCGATGAACTGGCAACGTGGGAACGCATTGCTGAGATTGTGGACGATCTGCCGCTGCCACTTCGGGTGTAAGTGCAGGTCGATCTCGTCGATGAGTACAATAGCCTGTGCTTCCTGGAGCGGATCAGCAAGTCCGGGATTTGCCTGTGAGAGTCTCCGCGCAAGATCAAGCGCCATTGACAGAATACCCCGCTCACCATCTGAAAGTTGACGCACATCCAGGCTGATACCTGCCTTGTCTAATAACAAAATTCCCCGTGTATCATCACTTGGCCGGAGATCGCTGCACTCGGGCAAGAATCGAGCTGCCGCGGCCTGAGATGCCGCAATGTGTTTAGCTGCAATCGGGTTTTCCAATGCAAGGGCCATCTGAACCCGCATCCAATCGGCAAACTCGTCTGTGTTCCATGAACGAGGAACGAGGGCGTCGGCATAGGCAGCCGACGAACCCCCGACGGTTCTTCCTGCAGACGCACGTCGCGCTGAGACAACCGAACGGTTTGTCGAATAGAAGACACTGAGCGGCGGCGAGATGAGTTGTTTTACCGCACGGCGAAGCTCAGACTGCGCGGGAGCATACGAGTCAGAGTCAGTTAGCCCTTGCGATCGTTCCAATTCACGGAGAAGATTACGAGCGCGTTCTCTAAGGCGCTCAGTATTAAGGATCTGCCTGCGAAGACTATCGAGGTTAGCAGAATCATCGACCGCAACATGTTCCCTCCATTGCAGTCGTGTGAAACGGAACTCTTTGCCGGCAACATCCAATTGTACCGTAGCATCCAGGAACGGCTTTCCGTTCCTTATGTCCTCGACTCCGAAAGACATCGCCTTGGTCCGAGAAGCTGTTATGGACGGAAGCACCCGAGACACACAGATTCGGAGCGCGTCCAGTACGCTCGTCTTGCCGACTCCGTTCACGCCGACGATGAGGTTGAAACCCGGCTGAAAGTGAAACTCGGCAGTCTCGATAGCGCGGAGGTTGGTCAAATTGAGGCGAGTGACAATCATGCGGCGCTCCCCACGTCGATTTGTCCGTTCACGGCGGCTGCAATGAGGGCGGCTCGGCGTTCCTTCAAGAGAGCGATCGTGTGCTCTGCTGCAATCTTTAGCTGGTTCAGTTTTGAACTCTCGTCGGCAAGATACGACACAATCTGCCGCTGCTCCCGAAGCGGCGGCACCGGCAAAGAGACCTCGAAAAAGCCTTCGGGATAGAGCCGCAGACGAGAAGACCACACCCCTTTTGAGTAGCGGGTAACTTCCTGAGCAAATACTGGCAAGCGGACAAAGGCGTCAATAAAGCCGGGAGTTAGTTGGACCACAGGCTCATACACGTGGTAGGCAGGGCTGACGATACCATTCAATGGCGAGACACCCATAGCACCCATCCAGGCCCAAAGCGTATTGATCACAAGGTCGCCTTCGAGGCAGATCTTGTAGCCCTCGGTGGTCTCCGCCTCAAACATATTGACGTCTTTCTCCGACCTCGGGGTAACTCCAGTAAGATGTGAAACCGTGAGAAGCTCTTCTTCTCCGGTCTCTGAACGCTGGTCTCGCTCGCGAAATAGCCAACGAGCGCGCTCAGTTTCCCAATGCGCCGGAATCCTGCCGAGCCAGGGAATGCCCGAGTCACGGAGGCGGGCGTTGCGGTCGAGGCCGCGCATGACCGCCGACGCGATGATGGCTTTTCGCTTCTCCGCCAGCAACTCAAGCAGCCGCTCCTTCGCCGCCACAAGCGCATCAATTTGGGCTGTCTCACGGTCGAGGTAATTGGCGATGGCACGCTGTTGCGAAAGAGGATGCAGATAAACAGGGATGTTAGCTAAATCGGTCGCGTTAATCGCCGGATAACTCACACCAACCGAACGCCTCTCTACTTCGGCTAGAAAGGTCGGCTCACGCAGAGCGTACTTGCAGTACCGTGTGACAAATGTCCCCGGACGCGGACGAACGACGGCAAAACCAGTAGAAACAACCAGGTTCGCGAGCGGAGTTTCAATCTGTGCGATTGCTTGGAGATACGTCCTGACAGTGGAAATGATCACATCTCCATCAACGACGCACCGACGAGCGCGACTGGGGGCGTCCACAAATCGATAGGTAGCGAGATCTCCGATCCGCCCAGAAGAGTCGACGTTGCTGATGTCAACGTACTGTATCTCGAACTCCGGGGCAGTGTCTTCGCCCAGAGCATCGTCGTTGATGGTGGCCAAGTATTTCAGCTTGCGCTGAAGAGAAGGCACTGTGGCTTTCACTCCGTCACCTCCCGCAGCAATCTCAGAATCTCTTCCTCCGCCTTCTTCAGATCCGCGTCAATCTCCTCCAGCGGCCGAGGAGGTGCGTACTTGTAGAAATGACGGTTGAAGTTGATCTCGTAGCCGATCCTGTCCTTGCTGCGATCCATCCAGGCGTCGGGAACGTGTGGGAGCGCCTCGCGCTTGAAATAGCCGTCGATGTCGTCCTTGAGCGGCACGTTTTCGAAGTCCCGCAGGTCCGGATCGGGCTCGTATCCCCCTTCACGGCCGCCTGCAGCGACCGGGGCGGCTTTGGGGTCCTTCCGGGTGAAGACGCTTCTAAAGAGTCTGTGCTCGGGCGCCTTCCAGCGGGATTGGCGGTCGTCGAGCAGGTCCTGAATGCGATCCCATACCAAGTTCCAATCGCATTGCGGCTCGCGGCCGAGGGTTTTATCGATTGCCTGAACGTCGTCAAGAAGGTGCGGGCAGGCGTCCAGAAAGCGGGACTTGTCCTCGATCGTCATTCGGTAGCGCAGGCGCAGCGGGCGCTCGATGGTGACGCGCGTGTAGCCGAAGTCGGCGTTATCGAAGACCTTTGATTTCTCGCCGTCCTCAAAACGACCATAAAGCCGCACTATCTCTTCGATCTGGTTCGCGGTGATGTGCCGACGCTTGTCTCCCAGGCTGCGTTTGCTGTCCTCGCTTCCTCCGGCCGTCCAGAAATCCCGTGCGTCGAGAAGCTGGATTTTCCCCTTGCGGCGCTTGCCCTTCCGGTTGGTGACGATCCAGACATACGTGCCTATGCCGGTATTGTAAAACATTTGCTCCGGCAGGGCGATGACGGCCTCCAGGCCGTCCTTCTCGACGATCCACCTTCGGATATTGCTCTCTCCCGACCCGGCACCGCCCGTAAACAACGGCGAGCCGGAAAAGACGATGGCCAGGCGCGATCCGTGCCTGTGCTCGGCAGGCTTTACCGACTCGAATTTGTGGACCATGTGCTGCAGGAAGAGCAGCGAACCATCGTTCACGCGCGGAAGACCGGCGCCGAAGCGGCCGTCAAGACCGCGCTTTTCGTGTTCCCTCTGGATTTCCTTCTGTTGTTTCTTCCAGTCCACGCCGAAAGGTGGGTTGGTTAAAAAGTAGTCGAAGGTCTCGCCTTCAAACCGATCTTCCGTGAAGCTGTCGCCGAAGCGAATATTGTTGCCGTCGCCGTTGTGATCCACCTGCTTCATCAGCATGTCGGAGGCGGCTGTAGCGAATGCGCGCTTGTTGTAATCCTGCCCGTAGACATAGAGTCTGGCCTCGGCGTGATGCTCGCGCAGATAATTCTGGGCCTCGGCAAGCATCCCTCCCGTCCCGCAGGCCGGGTCGAGGAGTTTGCGCACGGTGCCGGGCGTAGCGAGCAGTTTGTCGTCATGGATAAAGAGGATGCTCACCATGAGCCGGATGACCTCGCGGGGCGTGAAGTGATCGCCCGCGGTCTCGTTCGCCAGTTCGTTGAAGCGACGGATAAGGTTCTCGAATATCAGACCCATCTGTTCGTTCGGCACTTGACCGGGGTGGAGATCCACGTCGCAGAACTTCGACACGACGAGATAGAGAATGTTGGCCTCCCGCATCTTCTCGATCTCGTTTTCAAACTCGAAGTACTCGAAGATGTGGTTCACGTTGGCCGAGAAACCCTTGATGTAGCTGACCAGGTGCTGGGCGATGTTATCCGAATCGCCTTTCAGTCGCTGGAAGTCGAGCGGCGAACGATTGTGGAACCGCTGCCCGGCGGCCTTGTTCAACTTGGCATCCAGCGCCTCGCCCCGGAGCCTGTCTCCCCATCGCCCGTATTCGGCCAGGACCTTGGCCTTGCTGGGAGCGAGCACGCAGTCGAAGCGGCGGAGTACGGTCATGGGCAGCATGACCCGCTCGTACTGGGGCGGACGGTACGGGCCGCGCAGCAGGTCGGCGATCTGCCAAATCAGGTTCGCGAAATAATTGTGGTCAGGCATCGTGCTTGTTCACTCGTTTCTCGTCCGATCCGGTTCCGAGGTTAAAGATCTATTCCTGCCGAGAAAGGGGCACAGGTACTGGTCAAGAAGGCATGAGAGCACAAAGAACAGGCAAAGCCTTCAGACAGGTCATTTGCGCGCAGAGAGCCTGCGACCTTGGTCGCATAAGCCGGAAGCTTATTTCTCCTTCAAAAAGGAAGTGGTGTCAAGCTCGGGGTTTGCTTCTCCCCTCCTTTGACGTTCTTCATTATCAGGACTCTTAACCTGTGCCTGCTTTCAAACAAAAAGGAACTGAGAAAGCAGTGTTTGCAGCCCGTAGCATCAACTTGCCGCCACATACCCGAAATTGAGCTCGTTCACCCCGCCGCCGGCAAGCGTCACCGTGAAATTGGGTCCCCGGACGGGTCCGGCAGTCTCCCTTTGAAGGAGAAGGAATACGGTCCCCAATACCGGGTTGCCTGGGTTGACCTCGAGCCTCGTCACGTCATTTCCAGTCCGTTTTCGAATCCCCCCCGAAGGTGATTCCGAGTTTGCCTGCCGCTGCCTCCAAAATCAAGGGTCGGCCAAGGGTGCAACGCGAAGTGAAAGGTTGCCGACCATGGGTCTTTCAGTCGTTGCCAACATCTAACTGGTGTGTTACGGTTCACAATGCCTCGTAATCGATCTTTTGCTGGATTTTGCTTTTACCGATCATTACCTT
The DNA here is from genome assembly GCA_963666995.1 of uncultured Syntrophobacter sp. GTDB lineage: Bacteria > Desulfobacterota > Syntrophobacteria > Syntrophobacterales > Syntrophobacteraceae > Syntrophobacter. Next base: position 1,057,756 of record OY762941.1, read on the forward strand.
ACTGAAAGGTTTAAACTCCGATTGCGCTCATTCAAAGGGTTTTCCGTGAGCACTCTTGATCTTATTCGTATCATCACCCGGTATGCCACACAATCCGGGATTAGCCTCACCACTGTGAGATTGGTGAAGTTCGTCTACCTTGCGGACCTGTACTTTGCACGAGAGAACAATGGCAGCACTCTGACCGGCTATCCGTGGGCTTTTGTATTCTATGGTCCGTACTGTTCCGAGGTCATGAAGGATCTGGATATAGCTGTTAATACGGGGCTGATCCGGAGGGATTCTCGAGAGAGCAAGTTCAGCGGCAAAGATTACCAGCTCTTCTCATGCCGCGATCCTGAAGCGGAGAAGCTTGAAGACCTGTTCCCGATCTCAGTTATCTCACCGTTAAAACGGGCGATCAAGAAGTATGGCGAGGACACTCAGGCCCTCCTGGACTATGTTTACTTCGAAACGGAGCCAATGGAAGGGGTCAGGAAGGGGGACCTCCTCGATTTTTCAAAAGCCAAAGCTTTTCTTCGGCCGAAGTTCCTCTCCATACCGAAACCGTCAAAGAAGCAAGTTGAATTAGGGAAACGACATATCGCCGGACTCATAGAGAAAATGAAAAGGGCGAAAGATCGGCTTCGAAAGGATTCCGAATTAGCCGGCGAATTTGAGGATGAGGTATTTTATGATGCATTGAAAGTTATGGACGGCGAGGACCTCGAAACAGGCCTCACTGGGTCAGCCGGAATAGAATGAGCATCCTGGAATACGTATCCGCGTCCGAATATTACAGTTCGGCAAATCCGGCCAAGATCGGGCCAGGTCATTTCTGCCGGATTATCAGCCCACACATTGATCCGGTTCCAAAAATCCTGTCGGTGGAGAGAGATAGTCCCGAAGATCATCAAGCGGTCCGTTTTTCTATACGCGAAGCCAACCGCCGGGAAGACTTCAGAGTGTCCGACCGGGTACTGCCGGTCAAGAACTTGAAGCTTCGCTCAAATGAGGAGTTGCTCATCCAGAGGGCAAAAAGGCGGAGAGGTATAATCCTCGCAACCAACTTGGATGTAGATCCCGGTCTGGTTAAGTTGTTGAAACAGAAAGGCCCACAATTGCCGAATAGCGAGGCAGGAGCCCCGGGATTGCTGCAATGATTCCTGAGATTATCGATATGGCTTTCACCGCCGATGGCCTTTGAAGGCGCAAATCCCCGCCTCGACGAGCCTCGGGGGGAGGAGGTGCCTTCAGCAGGGCATTTCGACGACGGCCTTGCCTGGAAGAGGCCTTTTATTCGACCTGGTCCGGCCGGTTCCGCATCGGCAGCCCGCGTTGACTCAATAACATGCTCGTGTAGCCAGTACTATGCAAGCTTTAGGAGGGTCGTCACAAATGAGAAAAACAGCCTGCTTCCATCTTTCGACAAAGAATGCGGTCGCCTGGCTCGTTCCGATTTTTCTTTTTAACCTTCTGTGCACGGGTCTCTGGGCGGCGGACCTGCTCGGATCGAAGGACCACCCTTTGCTCAAGCGCTTTGCGGGCTCGGAGATAGTCGGATACGATGTGAAGCGGTTCGACGAGTACATCCTGCAGACCTCTACCTTCAAGCGCTACAACCTCGAAACAAAGCGGCGCGAGTTTGCCGAACCGCCATTGAAGCTGGAGGGCGCTCGAACGCAGATTTGGTACGAGGCCCAGGGCGACGCGAGCGCCACGGAACTGATCCGCAACTATCAAAATGAGCTGAAGGCTCAAGGCTTCCAGATTCTATACGATTCCACGCAGGACCCGAATGCGGTCGTGTGGAGCAACTTCCTCGCGCCATTCGGGAGCATGGACCTGAAGACGAACCGCAGCAATTATATTTTCTATGCCGCGGACGCAAAGGGAATCCGGGTCGCCAGCGCAAAGCTCGAACGGCCCCAGGGAGACGTTTACGTGTACCTCAACGCCGTGGAATGGGCGAAGGACGATGCTACCTATAAAGCCAGGCGGGGCGCCTACGTGGCTGTTGATATTGTAGAAGTGCGTCCCATGACCCAAAACATGGTTGTGGTGAGCGCCGACGAGATGTCCCGGACAATAGCATCCTCGGGACGCATAGCCCTCTACGGCATTTTCTTCGACACCAACAAGGCGGACATAAAACCGGAATCCAAACCCGCTCTGAACGAGATCGGCAAACTCCTCAAGCAGGAGCCCGGCCTGAAGCTGCACGTGGTTGGCCACACGGATAACGTTGGCGGCTACGAGTCCAATATGGTCCTGTCAAAGAAACGGGCCGACGCCGTTGTGGCGATGCTCGCGAAGGAATACGGCGTTGCCCCGAATCGGCTGACCCCCAATGGGGTGGCTTATTTGGCGCCGGTCGCCACCAATACGACCGATGAAGGCAGGGCAAAGAACCGCCGAGTGGAGTTGGTGCCCCAATAGAGCGGGCAACCGGAAGCGACGGAGGCATAACAGAGTGATTCTATTTTCTACCCGGACCGCTTTATGGCTTTCATTGTTCTGCTCTATTATCATGAGCCTGACGGCCGCCTGCAGCCGTTCAGACGACGATAAATCCGCGGGAAAATCGAAAGTTTCCGACCGTGCCCATTCTCAAACGGCCGCCGGTGGATCCGGCAAGGCGCTTTGGGTGATCGACCAGTCCCTTGCCAACAGCAAACTTTTCAAGATCGACCCCGCCGCACGCAAAGTCACTCACAAAATCGCCGTCGAAGGGGCGCCCAAGGGCATTGCCGCCGGCGAAGGGGCCGTTTGGGTCACCGATTACGCCAACGACAAGGTCCTGAGGGTCAACCCGAGGTCCATGCAGATTGAATCAGCCATCGCCGTGGATCGCGCCCCCACGTCCATCGTAACGGGCGGCGGGTCGGTTTGGGCAATCAGCAGCACCGAAGGGATTCTCACACGTATCGACCCCGCTTCCAACAAGATTGTATCCAGGACCCATATCACCAACAGCGTCCTCACCGGCCTGGTTTACGGCGAGAATACCGTGTGGGTCCCGAGTGTCAATTTCCTTGTGACGAGGGTAGACCCTTCATCGGATAAGATTGCAGCCCAGATTCATGTCATCGGCAATCCCGGCTCACCCGCGCTGGCAGGAGGAATGGTCTGGCTGTTGAACCCCACCTTCAAGCAACTGCTCAAGATCGATCCGGCTGTCAACCGGGCGACGCCGGTCGGCCTCGCCGGTACAGTGCGATTCATCGCCTCGGGCAGGGATGCGCTGTGGCTGGCTGAGGCAGGGGGAACGGTGTCGCGCCTGGATATCGGCTCCGGGGAAATTACTTTTTCCTTCAAAGCGGCTGGAGAGGTCAATGCGCTTTGCTTTGAGGAGGACACGCTTTGGATGTCCGCCGGTTCGGAAAAGAAGGTTTTGGCTGTTGACCCGCATTCCGGAAAAACACTGGCCGCACTGGACATTGAAGGCAGACCTGCTGCGCTTGTTTTTGGACCTTAGGGCTTGTCCGTAGTATAACGCCACATAATTGGGTGTCCAATCGCCCCGCCTGCCGTGCCCGCAAAGCGGGCAGCATCAAAGAATATCGGCCTGTCCAGGGCAAGAAGATCGTCAAATACCTGCCGCAAAAGGAAGTGGTCACCCCGGCTCTCACTCAAGGTCCGGCGCAACCACTCCATCAAGCTATTTTGGCCTTATCAAAAAGCGATTTATAAAAGATCGTTAAATCGGATACCAGGTTCACCGCGAATTCCCTCGATTTCAAAATATTTCCCAGCGTTTTCGCATTTTTATAGATTTCCATGTGAAGCGTGGCAAAATCGTCGGTCCATACTCCGATGGGGGCCGCATGGGGGCTGTTCTCGTAATAGGTCGAAACAATCACCTCATAGATCCAACCCTTGATCATTCCGATTTGCTCCAGTATTTGCATGCAAGTCCCTCATTTTGATATCGGGCAACAGTCTCTTTGCAATTGCCGTCATTTGCGGAAATCCGCCAGTGCTTCCCCTCCGGGCCTCAAAGCTGTTGCTTTAAGCCCCTCTTGGCCCGATGCGAGTGCGCGTGGACGTCATTCCGGCGGAGGCCGGAATCCAGACGAGTCAAGCTTTTCCGGACCCCGGCTTTCGCCGGGGTGACGGCTTAGGCCACTGAGACTTCCCTTAAGTCAACAGCATTGCCCCCCGGGGGGCCCCGGCTGTTATCATCGATCAGGCAGGGGCCTTGCTCAACAGATAATCGCCTACCTGTCCTCCCACGGTCAGGCGATGATGAACCTTACCGGCAGCCGAAGTCACTCTTTCCAGCCGCCCTTTGGCGATCGCATGTTCCCCGGCCCGCACCTGATCGCTGAAACGGCCGCGAAAGACGACCCCTTCCCTTCCCGTACATCGTCCTCGGGTTTGCCGTCCAGAAACACCACGTCTTCGATCTCATAGACACAGGGGGTAAAGACAGCATCGCGGTGATCGCTTATCCGGCACTCGATTGTGGCCATTCCGCGCCAAGAGGGGTCAGACCTACGCAATTGGCAGTTTTCGTCTTCTTCCAAGTTGCATCAGTGATTCCCCAAGCCTTTCGTCACGCTTGAGGCCTCTTCAAGTCGCCTGGTTGCCTGCCTTACCCCTGATTCGCTCGGTCGGAGCAGTTCGTTCATCTCCTTTAGTTTGCCCTCTCTAACGACGGAACATGCACATGCCCATCTTTGTCGGTTGCTGCCTTTTTTAGGGAGAACATTTCGAACGGCCTTTATGATTTCATTTGACAACGGCTTGCCGCTGAACCCCCATGGAGAAGATCCCGACCCGATTCCAACTTAATTCCCCCCATCGCCGAGGTGCAATTGAGAACACATGTCATGCACTCTCCGGATTTTGTAACGTAAAAAGACCTTGAAGACCGGATGAGAGGCTCCCGAGAGTTTGCCGATAAGACACGGCGCTTTCGTTATGATCCCCAAACACGGCGGTTCGTTACAGTCGGCAAGGATCTTGATGCCGGAAAGGGCATGTGAAGAACGGGAACGACAGCAAGTCCCCATTATTTGATCGCCCGGAAAATAACCGCGCCCGTTTGGAACAGCAAATGCATAGTGGTAATTACAGGCAGAAACCGGAAGGTGCTTCTCCCGCAGGAGAAAGGCGTGCGTACCCGCGGAATCAAATAAAGACATGTCGCCGACCCTGTAAACTCCACCAGACTTCTATGGATTCGGTTCCCTAGAGCGGATACCACACCTGTCATGTACGAACGAACAGGCAAGAACTCCGTCGGAGCCAACCATCCCGAATTTTCTGCAAGAACTCCCATCTGCATTCCCGTTATTCATACTCAAGCCGACGTGGGAGCACTGGGCGATGCGATCCGGCGCTGGAAAGTCAAGAAGCTCGGTCGAAAAGGACGAGAGCACTATGTGAAGCCGGTCAACGGATTGCGCACCCGGATCGAACGGGTCATCCGGAGCCTGGTGTTTTACTGTGAGCAAAGGCTGGTGATAACCGGGGGACAATTGGTGAAGCATGCAGGTTGTTTCCGGTCATGACCGGCGAAAGGACGTCTAAAGCACCCGCGGCTCGGGCCGATGCAGGACCGGATCGCGCTGCGGTCGGCGCCGACGGGATGCAGAGATGCCGGTTGAGCCGAATGAATGGGCATTCTCCGTCCGCGATAACGGCATTGGCATCGATCCCCAATATGCCGAGCGCATCTACGGTACCTTCCAGCGCCTGCACGCCGGGGAAGGGCATTCCGGCACAGGCATTGGCCCGGCCGGCCGCAAGAAGATCGTGGGGCGTCGCGGTGGGCGCGTTCGGATAGAGTCGCAACCGGGGATATGCTCCACATTTCACTTCACGATCCTTGGCAGGAGGTAACGGACCATGTGCACCGCGGTTCTTGGCAGGCCGGTTGAGATTCTCCTCGTGGAAGACAATCCCGGCGACGTGGGCCTGACGCGGGAAACCTTAAAGGATTCCAAGCTGCTCAACCATATGAGCGTGGTGGCCGACGGGGTAGAGGCCATGGCGTTTCTGCGCCGCGAAGGCAGGTACGCCGATTCGACCCGTCCGGATCTCATCCTGCTGGATCTGAACCTGCCAAAGAAAGACGGCCGCGAGGTGCTGGCGGAGATCAAGGCTGATGAGCAGTTGAGACGCATCCCCGTGGTCGTCCTGACCAGCTCAAGCGCCGAGATGGACATCCTCGAAATGTATGACCTCCACGCGAACTGCTTCATCACAAAACCCGTTAATCCGGACCAGTTCAGCGCGGTGCTGAGAGCCATCGAGGAATTCTGGTTCACTATAGTGAAATTGCCACCGGAATAGGGAGAGGCCATGTCATCTGAACCCATTAAAGTATTGCTGGTTGAAGACAACCTGGGAGATGCCCGCCTGATGTACGAGAACATGGAGGAAGCCCTTCCCGAACAGTTCCGAATGACCCACGTCCGGCGACTCAGCGAAGCGCTGGAATACCTGTGGGAAGAGACCTGCGACGTGGTTCTGCTGGACCTGGGGCTGCCGGACAGTCATGGCATCGACACCCTTGTCGTGACGCGGGCTCAAGCGCCGGGTGTGCCGATTGTGGTGCTGACGGGCTTCCAGGACGAAGCGCTGGCGGGCGAGGCACTGCAGTGTGGCGCGCAGGACTATCTGGTGAAGGGAGAAGTGGATAGCAAGCTGCTGGTGCGCTCCCTGCGCTATGCCATTGTACGCAAGGCCACGGAGGAGGCATTGATACGGCATGGGGTCGCTTTCGCCAGGGCGGAGGAACTGCAGCGCTCGCGACAGCGGCTCATAGCGGCGCAAGAGCGCGTTCGCCGGGAGATCTCCGCCCAACTGCATGATGGTGTGCGGGAAAAGCTCTTAGTCCTGAAGGGCAACCTGCAAGAACTCCTGCAAGGTACAATCTCCGCTTCGGGAACAACTCAGCTTTTGAGCGAGGTGATCGACGGTCTCAGCCAGGTGATTGAGCCTCAACTGGGCGTTCTCTGCCGCCGTCTCTACCCTTCGACTCTCAGCCGGGGGCTCGTCCCGACCTTTCTGTCCTTTGGTGACCGGTTTGAAGCGGGTCCGGCCGTCAAGCTGGAGCTGGATGAAGAGCTGATGGTGCGGGAGAAGACCGACCGAAACTCGGTTGCAGAGCCGGTGAAGTTGGCGGTATACCGCATCGCCGAAGAAGCCCTGACCAACGTGGTCAAGCACGCAAAGGCCGGAAAGGTTACCGTGCGGCTGGACGCGTCCCGGGAAGGTTGGCTGCACCTTACGGTGCAGGACGACGGCCAGGGCTTCGACACGCAAAGCGCTCCTGCCGGGCTGGGGGTGGCAACAATGCAAGACTACGCGGACGCCATTGGCGGGCAGTGTGTGGTCCACAGCGCTCCAGGCGTGGGCACAAAGGTTACGGCCGTGCTCCCTCTCTCGCAACTTGACGCGGAGCATCCGGAGACCGTCGAGAAGGGAGGCGACTGATGGAGAAGCAGATACAGAGCTGCCCCTGGTGCCATAGAGAAGTGCAGGTGGAATCGGGGCGTCGACGCCGCTACTCATGCCCCTTCTGTGGGAAAGAGTTCACCTTTACCCCCGATGCCGGTCAGGGGGAAGTGAATCTGCCGGCCCGGCAATCCGGGGCGGTAACCACTTCACCATCGGACTTCGTGGAGACCCCCTTTGTCAAGGACCTGGTGGAACGCACTCTGGTCTATCTCCGGGATGGTTTGCACGTTCACCTCTCCGGTCCCGCCGGAAGCGGCAAGACCACCATAGCCCTCCACGTGGCCCGGCAGTTGGGTCGCCCGGTGGTGCTCATCCATGGGGACGACCAGATGGGCACCGCGGACCTGGTGGGGAAGGAAAGCGGCTACAAGCGAAGTTATACGCGCGACGAGTACATTCACACCGTGCTCAAGGTTGAGGAAGAGTCCAAGCCGTTGTGGGTGGGAAAGGCCCTCACCGAGGCCTGTCAGAAAGGCAACACCGTGGTCTATGACGAATTTACGCGTTCGCGGCCCGAGGCCAACAATGTGCTTCTTTCGGTCCTGGAGGAACGGGTTCTGCCTCTACGCGGCGGGCATATGGCCGTTCACCCCGATTTCCGAATCATTTTCACCAGCAATCCCGCCGACTACGCGGGGGTTCACGGTGCCCAGGACGCTCTCCTGGATCGAATGGTTACGATCATCCTGAGCGGGTTCGACCTGGAGACCGAGATCGGTATCACCCAGACACACTCCGGACTGCGTCCGGCGGAGGTCGAGAGGATCGTCGCCCTGGTCCGGGCCTTCCGCGATGCGGGGCTCAAAACCAGCAGCGCCAGCGTCCGGCCGGCCATCCTGATCGCCAGGATCCTTCGGGTGCGAGGTGGGCACGCCCACGCCGAGAACCCTGTCTTTATCCAGACCTGTCGGGATGTCCTCCTGTCCCACGCGCGCCGCATGGGCGCGACCATTCAGGAGGACCGGCAAAACGAACAAACCCTGTTGCGCTTGATCCAGGAGATCTGCTCTGCACCGCTGCCTACGGAACTCCCTACTCTTGCGGCAGCAATCGATGGGCTGGAAACCGGCAACCTTATGGCGGAACTGGGCGAAGATAAAGAGGTTCAGGAACTGCTGCTTAGGAAAATACGGGAGATGGGGCTTACCGGCAAGCTCCTCACGAGACTCTCGAAAAGCTGAGACAAAGAGATTTACAAGGCGCTGAACGCGGGGGGGGGCATGATCCGCAATCCGATTTTGATGAGGCTCAGAAAATCTACAGACACTACGATCCAATCAAAAACCGGCCGGTAGATTTGATAATTCGACATCGTTCTTTCACTTTATTCAGGGGTCGTCATGGAAGACATCGATATCTTCGAGAGTATCTATAACGATTATCTCAATGCCCTCATCATCGGTGACCAGAAGAAGTGCCTGGGCATGGTACGGGGCTTGCTCGACAGGAATGCGGAGATCTACGATCTGTATGTTCGTCTGTTTCAGAAGGCCATGTATGAAATAGGTGAGTTGTGGGAGAGGAACAGAATCTCCGTTGCAGTGGAGCACCTGGCTACGACTATTACGGAGAGGCTTTTGAGCCTGGTTTATCCCCGGATTTTCGCTGCCGATCATATCGGCAAAAAGGCTGTCATCGCCTGTGTGGCCGATGAGTATCATCAGCTTGGCGGTAAAATGGTTGCCGATATCTTGGAACTCCACCGCTGGGACGGCTATTTCTTGGGAGCAAATACACCGCTGGACGCACTCCTGAAATTCATCGATGACAAGAAACCTGATTTTATCGGCCTCTCATTGGCAGTCTACGTCAATCTCGACAATCTTTGGAACACGGTCGAGACGACCCGCGCGACTTTCCCCGAACTGCCCATCCTGGTTGGAGGACAGGCTTTCCGCTGGGGAGGGACTGAACGGGTGTCGCGATATGAAAAGGTTACCTATATTCCTTCCGTAAAGGATTTGGAGAACAGAATCGCATGACCGGCGCATCTCTGACGGAATCGATCATGAAGTATGTCGAGGAGGAAGCCGCCCTCCTGATGTTTACCCTGGACAGCAACGGGCGCATCCTGAAGGCCAACCGTTATGCCGGTCGACTGGTGGGGGAAGAACTTCAGCGGCAAAAGTTCACTGACATCGTCGTCGATTTTATGGATGCTGTAAAGTTCCCGGATCTCCTGGACGGGCCGGATCGCGTTCACCTCCTCAATGTCAAGACGGCGGGAGGCCTTCCTCAAACTTTCTATTTTCGCTTCCTCCGAGTTGGTTCCGAGATCCTGGCCATAGGCGAACTGAACAGCCTTGAGCTTGAAACCCTCCGCAAAGTGCTCGTCAACGCCAACAATGAACTGAGCAACCTCGGCAGGGAACTCCAGAAGAACAACGCCGAACTGGTTAAGCTGAACGGTCTCAAGAATGAACTTCTGGGAGTGGTAAAGGCTTCGGAGGACCGGTATCGCCAGGTCGTGGAAAACGCCAATGAAGCTATCCTCGTTGCCCAAGACGGCATGCTCAGATTCGTGAACCGCATGGCATGCGAGATCACCGGCTATTCAGAGGCGGAACTCTTGGGGCGTCCTTTCCTGGATTTCATTCACCGGGATGACCGGAGCATGGTGACGGACCTCCATCAGAGGCGACTCCGCGGCGAGACGCTCCCAACGCGATACCCGTTTCGTCTGGTGGTCAGAGACGGAGACACCAGGTGGGTGGAGATCGGAGCCGTCCTGATCGAATGGGAAGGCAGGGCTGCTACACTGAACCTCCTGACCGACATCACCGAGCGCAAGCGGGCGGAGGAGAAGTTGGGACTGACCCTGGCCGACCTGGAACGTTCCAACAAGGAACTGGAACAGTTCGCCTACATCGCTTCACATGACCTGCAGGAACCACTGCGCATGGTATCGAGCTATACTCAGCTCCTGGCCCGGCGCTATCAGGGCAAACTGGGCGCCGACGCCGACGAGTTCATCGCTTACGCCGCGGACGGCGCAAATAGGATGCAGGGGCTGATTAACGACCTATTGGCCTATTCCCGTGTGGGTACTCATGCGAAGGGATTGGGGCCCACCGATTGCACGACCGTCCTTGATCAGGCACTCGCCAATCTGAAGGCGGCGATTGAAGAGAGCAGCGCGATAGTGACCCACGACCCGCTGCCGACCGTCACGGCCGACAAATTGCAACTCGCTCAGTTGTTTCAGAACCTGATCGGCAACGCCGTTAAGTTCCACCGTGAGGAGCCGCCCCGTATTCATGTCTCGGCTGAGCGAAAGGGAAAAGAATGGGTCTTTTCCGTCCGCGATAACGGGATCGGCATCGATCCCCAATACGCCGAGCGGATCTTCGTTATCTTCCAGCGCCTGCACGCTCGGGAAGAGTATTCCGGCACAGGCATTGGCCTGGCCATCTGCAAGAAGATCGTGGAGCGTCGCGGTGGGCGCATCTGGGTGGAGTCGCAACCCGGGATGGGCTCCACGTTTTACTTCACGATCCCTGTGGGAGGTAACGGACCATGAGCACCGCGGCGTTTGGCAGGCCGGTTGAGATTCTCCTCGTGGAAGACAACCCCGGGAACGTGGGGATATGGTGAAGGCTCCCCACGCTTTTCATTCTTTGACAGCATATTGAACGCAATTGTCCATGATGCTCCCCTCACCCGCGAAGCATTGAAAACCCGCATTTTCGAGGCAGCTAAGTATAAAGCCTGTTTATCAAAAGTATCTCCCTGAAAGCATGTTCACCGAACAGGCACCCCATATCTACTCATCGCTGATTTGCATGCGTTCGAAAAGCATTTCCAGAATCCTTTCATACTGTGAACCAGGCGCCACTTTCTTTATTACCCTGTAATTCTCCCTTAAAGTCTCCTTTATCTTCAATTCGCCTAGATGCTGTGATTTCGTGGCGATTACGAGGCATTCCAAGGTAAGTGCTCTTGCCCTGTTGATCAGATTTACAGTACCCTTGCTTTGGAAATGAACCGGCGTGGATTCCAGGTGAAACGTGTTCTCTTTCTCTTTGATCCGCTTGAGCCTGAATTCCATGACCAAAGGCGTATCTTTGATGATCGGGGCATTGACTTTGGTCGACTTCTCCCAAGCTATTTTGGCCTTATCAAAAAGCGATTCATAAAAGATCGTTAAATCGGATACCAGGTTCACCGCGAATTCCCTCGATTTCAAAATATTTCCCAGCGTTTTCGCATTCTTATAGATTTCCATGTGAAGTGTGTCAAAATCGTCGGTCCATACTCCGATGGGTGCCGCATGGGGGCTGTTCTCGTAATAGGTCGAAACAATTGCCTCATAGGTCCAACCTTTGATCATTCCGATTTGCTCCAGTATTCGCATGCAAGTCCCTCATTTTGATATCCGGCAACAGTCTCTTCACAATAGCCGTCATTTGCGGAAATCCGCCGGTCCTTGCCCGGGCCTCAGTGCCGTTATCATCGATCAGGCAGGGGCCTTATACCGAGTTGCGTTCAAGATGCCATCAAAGAATGAAAAGCGTGGGGAACTGCGTCCCCCACACCCCCACGCCGCTTCGCGGCTCAGTTTGGCGCTGCGGCAGCAGCCGCGAGCGCCGAGCGCTCGGCCTCACGCGCTTGCGCGTGTGGCCGAAATCCGGGGGCGCGGGGGAATCATTCCCCCGCTCTTTTTGGAGATCTCAAGAGTATCATCTTGAACGCAAATTAGTATTACTCAACAGATAATCGCCCGCTCGTCCTCCCACGGTCAGGCGATGGTAAACCTTACCGGCAGCCGAAGTCACTCTTTCCAGCCGCCCTTTGGCGATCGCACCTTCCCCGGCCCGCACCTGGTCACTGAAACGGCCGCGAAAGGCAACCACTTCCCGTACATCGTCCTCCGGTTTTCCGTCCAAAAACACCACGTCCTCGACCTCATAGGCACAGGGGGTAAAGACAGCATCGCGGTGATCGCTTACCCGGCACCCGATTGTAGCCGTTCCGAGCGGTTCGAAATAAGGGTCTCCGTAGCGCTCGTCGATCTCTTCGCTCCGTTTGACAAAACGGATGAAGTAGCGAAATTCCGCAAAATATCCTTCGTTTACTTTCCTTGACTGGAGCCGGGCAAAGTCGGTAAATGAGAGAGGAGTATCAGCCTGATGCGATGCATGCAGTGCGGTCATGCTGTCTCTGCCCAGCCCGCGCACCGGCCCCGACGGGTTGGCCAGAAGACGGCGAAGAGCTTCATGCACCGCATGACCTTCCTGCTCGCCATAGACCACCAGGTCTAAATCCGACTCCGGTTTATGCAGGCCGACCAGCAGCGAACCGGAAATCCCGAAGCTTTCCACAGGAACGCCCGCCGTGCTCTTCAGCAGGTCCGCAAATGCGAGCGCGCCCTGTTCCAGTGAGTCCGCCGGGCCGTGGTCGCGAATGTTTGCCAGTCGCTTGCAGGGATCATGGATCTGCCGCACATATTGCCATGGCACTCCCTGCAACTCAATTCCGAAAGCGGGGTCATAGCCAATGTAAGCGGGAAATTGACGCTGTAGAATTTTCCGTTGTTCTTCGAATTGATACACGCGGCGATAGAATGTGGCGTTCCGCTTCCGGTCGCCTCGAACGTGGGGAAAATAGCGGAGGTAGGCTATCAGGCGATCGGGAGGATGAACCAGGCCCTTGACCGTAAAGATCAATCCCTCGACTGTCTCTACCGCAAATCCTTCGACCACCCTGCGTGCTTCATTGGACTGCCGTGTCACTGCCCAGGCTCCTCCATATGCGTTCCGGCTGCTGCAAGGCGTTGCGTATGAGACGCTTTTGCGAATCCATCAACTGTTTAAGGACTTGTGAAATTGTGTCAAGGTCAGGTAATTTACCATATGCTGAAGGTATTTTTATAGCACCCAAGGGCTGATACCGGGTTGCATTTAAGACGATACTTTCACATCCCCAAAAAGAGCGGGGGAATGATTCCCCGGAGTTTCGGCCCACGCGCCGGGAAGGGTTTGACCGTCATGCCGGCCAAATCAACAAACAGGGGGCGGTTGCTCCATAAACCGGACGCCTGGTAAGTAGATGCAGCATTTCGCCCCCGGACGGTGTAGAATAGACATGGTTTTATGACGGCTTGCAGGCGTTTGGAGGTGTGAGGTGAAGCTTCTGGTCAGTGTGGTGAGCGAAACGGAGGTCGACGCTGCGGTGCGGGGCGGGGCCGACATCATAGACGTCAAGAATCCGCGGGAAGGACCTTTGGGCGCCAATTTCCCCCACGTGATTCAGCGCATAAGAAGGCTTACACCCCGGGAACTGCCCGTCAGCGCCACTATAGGGGACGCGCCCAATCTGCCGGGCATGATGGCCCTGGCCGCATTGGGCGCCGCCGTATGCGGGATTCAATACGTCAAGGTCGGGCTCCTGGGCACTCAGGCCCCGCGTGATGCCGTCTTGCTTCTGCAACAGGTTTGCAGGGCGGTGCGCGAATACAGCCCCGGCACGCAACTCATCGCGGCAGCCTACGCCGATGCGGACAAAGTCAACGCCCTGCCGCCGCTCCTCCTTCCCGCCGTGGCGAAGGAAGCCGGAGTTGACGGTTGTCTCCTGGACACCGCACAAAAAGGGGCAGGGACATTGCTGACAAACCTCAGCGATGCACAGTTGCAGGATTTTGCCGCACAATGCCGCAGTGCTCGTCTGATTTCCGCCCTTGCCGGGTCACTCACCGAAAAGGACATTCAACATGTCTGTAAATTCGGAGTGGATATCATCGGGATCAGGACCGCGGCCTGCCGGGGCGACCGCGTCAGCGGTCAAGTGGACCGCGAAAAAGTTCAGCACTTGAAGAAGCTCATCGCTGCAGGCGTGTCCCGCGAGTCTTCCCTTTTGTCAGCAATTCCTCCAGGCGATGGGGTTCATTCCCGTTTATGATCCACAGCTCCAGGGAGTTTCCGCCTAAAAGGGTCGCGAGGAACGGGTCCACCCCCCGGCAGACGGACAGTTGCTCCATTGTAAGAGACTCCAGTACGTCATCGTCTCCCTCGCCCGGGCGGACGCCACGGTAGAGACCGTCCACATCCTTCAACAGGACCAACCTTGGGATTCCGGCCGATTCGGCTACCCAGGCACCGATGGAATCCGAAGTCACCGCCCAGGTGTGCGGCAGAGGATCGACTCGACACAGCAGATCGAACGGCAGGAGCACGGGAATCCGCCCGGCAAGAGCGATATTGCGCGCATCCTGCAGATTCCTCGTGGTCCGGCTGTGGGGAACCAGGTCGGAAAGGAGATAGCCGTACTGGTCCATTGCCAGGATAGCCATCCAGTGGGCTGCGGTATCGCTCAGCCGATAGCGGCGGTCGGAGTCCCGCACGGCGTCCGCGAAGGGGCCTCCCCCGGGGACCACCAGCAGTTGATGCCGGCGCCCGAGTTCCGCCAGTTGCCGGCACAGGGCCGGTAAACCATCCCCTCGGGCCAGGCGGCCCCCGCACTTGATCACAACCTCGATCATGGGCTTTCCTCGTCGAATTTCCGTGCCAGAAGATATGCCGCGGCCTGAGCGGGGAGCGCCGCTGTGACCTCAACGCCCCATTCCCGCGCCAGATCCAGGACGTCGATCCCCAGGCGCCGACCTGCTTCAACGGCCAGGAAAGCCCCCGCGCCTGCCGCCGCCAGCGGCATCCGGCAACCATCCTCAAGCCTTGAAAGGACCTGGCACAAGGCTTCAGTCAGTTGCTGCAACTGTTTCTCGAAAAGATATCCCGCCAATTTGAGCAGTTGTTGTTCGTTCAACATTTCCCCGTCGGCACAAACCAGGCGGGCGAGCCGCTCCCGAGCGGCCTCGCGCGACTTCGCCCGATTGTCGGCCGTCGGACAGGTGTATGCCTCGGGAGACAGGTACCCCAACAGGAGATAAACATCCGCCATCTGGGTAAACCATTCCGCCGCGGTTCGGCACATCCGCCCGTTAATGGGAACCTGTCCGGCTATTGTGTTGGGGTTGGTCCGCAGGATTCCCGAATAGACCAGCTCACCGGACATCAGACGCTCGGTATCCGTGCGTCCAGTGCAGACCACCTGCCCTCCGCGGACAGGAATGATATCGGTAGTGGTGCTGCCGACGTCCATCAGGATGCAGTCGGAATGCCTGTCGGCAAGATACATCCCGCCGGCCAGCCAGTTGCTTGCGGCAAAATCGAGGGGACGTCCGCGCGCCTCGGCAATCGGCACGAAATCACCATTGAGGCTCAGCGGGTACATGGGGTTATCCGGAAACACCCGGCTCATTGCGTCAAGGATCGAGAGCACTCCTTTGCGCTTGCTGCGAAACGCATCGGAGAGTTCAGCGGTCATGGTTATCGCCATTGCCGCGGCTGCCCGGATGCCCAATTCATCGCCGATCCGGCCCAGCACGGTGGGCAGGTCTTCCGGGCCTCGCCAGATTTCGAAAGGATGAACCACAACCCGGCTGTCAACTATTGCTCCCGCCCGCCAACGTACGCGCACAGCCTTAATGTTGACTCCGCCAATATCCCAGCCCACGATCTCAAGCATACCGGATAACACTTAAATCCTCCTTGCGGAATGAGGCCTCCCCGGATAGGATGATTTCCTGAGGCAGCGTACCCTCGATGCAGGCGTTCCGGACGGCTTCCGCCAGATTGATGTTGATAACCCGTCGCAGGCCCACATAGGATGTGGTCAGGCGAGGATTGATTTCGATCACAAAAACCTGATCTTCGGCCAGCACCATGTCCACTCCGACGTATCCTCTGAGCCCGGGCACCAGGGATACGGCGCGCCGGGCACAGTCCATCGCCAGGGGCTCCCGGCGATGCTTCAGGGGGATGGTTCCGCCCTCGTAATGAAAGGGTGTGCCTACGCTCACTTTCTGTTCGTTCAAGCTGAGGGGCAGCACACCGGATGGGGAGGCCAGCAGCGAGACACTGGCATGGGTGCCGGCCACGTATTGCTGCAACAAAATATCCCGGTCCGTCGAGTCCACCAAGTCGAGCGCCATTCCGAGGGAAGCGGGATCGGAGGCCAGACTGACCCCTTCACAGCCAACTCCGGCAATGGGTTTTATCACCACGGGAAATCCCGGATCGTCAACCACCGCTGCAGCTTTTTCGCGGCTCGTCCGCCATGTGTTGGGAGTCGGCAGGCCGCCCTGTTTAAAGCGGAGAAAACAGTCCCATTTGTCGGATGCAATGGCTACGCCCGTCGAACTGCTCCCCAGCAAGTGCGTGCCCGTTTCCTCCACCAGAGCGCTCAGCCGGGTCAGGATGCCGTCGCTCTCCGGCGCGATGATCAGCGCCTCATCCACCTGGGAAGCCAGATCGGTCAGCGCCCGGATGTAATCTTCGTGGTTCAGGCTCACTACACGATGGGCGGCGAGCGAAAGGCCGGCAAGTCGATTGTCGAGGGTCGTGACGATATGGGCACGTCCCCACGACTGAAAATCGGTCAGCACGGCCTGCAGCATGGCAAGACCTTCGGCGGCCAGGCCGGGGTGAAATTCCGCCCCCTGCCATCCGCCGCCGGTCACAAATTCATGGACCAGAATTCTAAGAGGTGCTGATTTCATGAACATCATTCCCGTACTGGATCTGATGGACGGCCGGGTGGTTCAGGCCATCCGCGGCGAACGGGAGCATTACCATCCCGTACAGAGCGTCCTTGTCGAGGGAGCCGAACCTCTCGCGGTAGCCCGCGCGTTACAAGCCGAAACGAGCTGCGAGCAATTCTATATCGCCGACCTGGACGCTATCATGCGGCGAGGGAGCCAACTGGAAATCGTTCGGGAACTGTCCGACGGACTCGAAGCCGAACTTTGGGTGGATGCGGCAATCACCGATGTCGATTCCGCCGGCAGGATGCTGGAGGCGGGGGTGGACCGTGCGATCGTGTGTTCCGAAACGCTGCCCGGTTTGAACGCCTTGAGCGCCATAAAAAGCGCATTCCCCGCGGAACGGCTGCTGTTCAGCATCGACATATCGAAAGGCCGTGTTCGCTCCCCTTCCTCTTCCCTGAACGGCGAGGATCCCCTGGTTGTGCTGGACCTGTTGTCTCAGGAAGGCTGGTCTCATTTCATCCTGCTTACGTTGGATCAAGTGGGCACGGGCGGCGGCCCCGATTTGGAACTCATCAAAACGGCCGGTCGCCGTTTTCCCGGGCTGTCGCTTATTGCAGGCGGAGGGGTCCGCACTTTGCAAGACCTGGAACAATTGGCGGCGCACCATGTGAGAGGAGTGCTGGTTGCCACATCTCTTCATCGTGGCTGGATCACGCGTAAAGATTTGCTGACACTGGCTTCTCCCAACTGACGGGATCACCAGTCGCGCATGAGACTCCTGAAATGACCGAGGGCGCCGCCTTCGGTCAGCAATACAAAAAGTGCGGCAGTCACAAGGTCCGCCGTAGTTCCCGGATTCATGAGGTGCTGCGGGTCCCGCAGAATGTGGTCGAGCCTGAGCAAATCCCGGCGCCGGCTGTCGGGAAGAGAGCCTCCACGTTCCAGGATCTCCTTTGCAAGTTCCGAGACGTGTTCGGCAACCGCCATTCCGTTCTTGCGCGCGATCAGCGAATCGGGAACTTGCGCCAGGATGGTGAGGAAAGTCCGCGCGATTGCCTCCGAAAACCGGCACCCCTGTTGCCAAAGCCTGTGCAGTGTAGCGTAGCCGAGTTCAAAGGTGAATTCGAAACCGGTGACGTATTCCCTGGCCACTGAGTCCCGGGTCTGGGCCAGCTTCATGGCGTCGCGCAACGTAATATCGATCTTTTCATCATTTACATCACCGCTTTCCACCTTCCCCATTCCGGCCGGACCGGCAACCCGGATAGCTTCATAGGCCATACGGGCATCGGCAACGGTAAGTGTTTCAAGCACTTCCATCACGGCTGTCCGCAGTCCGCCGGGATGTCCGATGCCGGCGGCCCTCGCCAGTGGAGCAAGGAGCAGCACCATACCCAGATTCGTATTCGTGCCGACCAGTCTATGGGTATCCTTTACGGCCCGCAGGATGGTCATACCGACGGGAACATGAGCTGCTTCCCGGAAGGCCGGCCCGATGGCCACGGCACTGACCAGGAAATCCTCAAAGCCGCAGTCCTGGAAATCCCGGAGCCTGGTCACGTTCCCCGGCTTGAAGGCGTTCACTTCCAGGAGGCCGGCTATCTGTGCGGCCCATGCAATTTCATCTGCAGACAAAGGCACCATTTCAGGCCTTCAACAGGTGATCTACCAGAAGTTCAGCCACGTCGACTCCGGTAGCGGACTTCAGCCCTCGCCACCCGGGTATCCCGTTTACTTCGATCAGGGTGTATCCGCCTCCCTCAATGGGCAGTATATCCACGCCGGCATAGACGGCGTCCAACAATCCCGCGGCCTGAATGCTCATCTCCCGGAGGGTATCATCGAGGGCAATCGGCACCGCCGCCGCGCCATTGGCGATGTTCGTCTTCCAGTCATTTCCTCTGCGAAGCATCGCGGCAGCCACTTGTCCGCCAATTACAAAAACTCGAATGTCCTCGCAATTATGAGGGACATACTGCTGCACGTAGTAGACGTAATTTCCCAGTTCGAGCGCTTTAAACACCCTGAATGCCGAATCGCCGTCGGCAACACGAACCATCCCGCGCCCTTCTGCCCCAAAGAGGGGTTTGACCACCACATCCCCGCCCAGCTCATGGAAAGCGGCCAGCGCATCATCGAACCGCTCGGTAACGATCGTGCGGGGCGTGGGTAGTCCCGCGTCTTCCATGAGGGTCAGTGTGTAGTATTTGTCGACCGACCGTTCGATGGTCAAGGGAGAGTTTACAATCCTCACCCCGGCATTTTCCAGACGATGCAGGGCATCCATGCGGTAGATGATCTGCTCCAGCGATCCCCCGGGAATGGCGCGTACCAGGAGGATATCGTAACTGTCCAGCGGTTCTGAGGAAACGGCAAGTCGAGGAGTCCCCGCCAGGCGGGCGGTCAAATGCGTTACAGGGAAACACGGGGCCTTAACGCCGCGCCGGCCCAGTGCATTTTGCAGAGCGGTCACGTACCAGCTTCTATGCCGTCCAAGAATGCCGATTTTCATTCCGTCAACATCTGCCTGATGATGTCCAGATTGACACGCCCGGCGCGAAAGGAACGGCCACTGGCCACATTATTTATGCACACTTCCGCCGGACTGAAGAGGGAAGGATCTATTTTGTAGAAGTCTCCCTGATAGCGTTTGAAAAGTTCATAAAAAGGGGTGCCGTAATCCTTTGAAACCGATGAGGGCAGCTTTGCGATGCGCTCTTCAATGTGCGCATCATCTCCACGCAGGGTGTACCAGACCCTCCCACCGTAGAGAACGGCGTCGTTGGTGCGTCCTATGGCACGCAAGTCATCTCCGGCAACAGGAGCGAGGGGGCAGGTGCCGAATCCCGAAAGCACTTCGCCGAGGTCAAAGCCGACCTCCAGCATCTTGTGCAATCCCGTCTCCACCACTCTTGCCGCTATTTGCACCGACCCCACCAGGCCGGCGGTTGGAGCGACCAGGATGTAAAGCCGATCGGTGGAAACCCCGCATTTTTCCGCCACCCACCGGGCAACCCGCTCCGGGGGAAGTTTTCGAGTCTCCAGTGCCAGGACCGCGACATCGGAGGTATCCCGATAGATCAATTTCCGGAACAGGGGCTCTGCCCGGTATAAGGCCCGTGCAGGACCGGACCCCATGGCCATGTAAGTATCGGACGAGGACGTTCCTTCAACCTTTACCGCCCATCCGGCGTATTGAGCCGCCATGCAGGCCGGCACCGGTTGATTCACCGTGACCTCCACGCCGGGCAGCGAAAGCTCGCCGTAATTGAGCTCACAAAAATGTACTTTCCCCATTCCTCCCAGGCATGCTTCGGCAAAAAGCCGTCCTGCTTCCAGCGATCCGGATGCATCGACTCCCGCATCGACCACCGTCGCTCCGTTGTCGAGCCGCTTCACTGCCAGTTGCAGCGCTTCGGCGTCGGCGATCATGTGTTGCACGATCGCCAGGGCCCGGTCATTCAGGCTTATCATAAACGAGGATCTCCCCTTTGCCGACCGACGTAACGTCACCGCTGTAACGACGAAAATCCCCATCGGCCAGTTCCAATGGAACCGGCAGCCCCCATTCCTGCATGCGCTGCAAATAGAAGCGCAGGAACACTGGATGCAGGTTGCATTCATAGCGGTAGGTCGGGAGGATTTCCGGGAGTCCCGTGAAGACCACGATCGACCCCCGCTTGTTTCCGGCACCGGCGCGCTTGCCCAATTGTCCAAATACAATGATCGACCCCGCGATCATATTTGCTCCGGCAAAATCACCCACATTACCCAGGACTACAATCAAAACACGGCGTGCTCTCGCTCCGACTTCGCGGCCCGCGTCGCCCTCGACGATTATCACTCCACGATTGACGCCGCTTTTCTCCCCGGGGTAGGCCGCTCCCACATGGTGCCCGGCGCTTCCCCTGATCCAGATACGACCGCCCTGCATATGAGCACCCGCCCAGTCTGCCGCGTTACCCTGAACGACGATCTCACCCCCCTGCATATGAGCGCCAAGATGCATCCCGACGTTACCCCGCACTACGATGCATCCCCGACTCATTCGCAGTCCGATCTTCTTGACATGCCGCAGGTCACCTTCCACCTCAACGCGGTCCGAACGGCTCCCTTCCACATCAAAAAGATCGGCGAGCGTCACTTTCCGGCGTCCGTAAAATACGGATAACTCCTTTATTTCAGCCAAATTTCTGCTGAAAAAAAGGTCCGGGCAGATGCTGTCGGCTTCAATGGGAATGGAGCCCGGCTCCTTTAAGCGCAGGGTGACGATACCTTTGCCGTCCGCAGAGTCTTTCATGAGCCCGGCACATGATACGCAGCCCAAGGTTTGCTCCTTCTTCATTTCCAGTTTATTCGAGGTCCCATTCGTCAGGCGGAGTCAATGGGTTGGCGCTTCCCCAGTATCTCGTGCAAATGGAAGTGGTAGCGACCAAGCTTGCCGCCATAGTTCCCGGCGGAAATGGACACCACGCCGCTTCGGCAGGCAGCCAGGATGCCTCTCCGCGTCGCCTCGCGCACGGCTTCTTCATCCAGACCGTCGATCACGATCTCCAGGACGGAATTGACTCCATCGGGCAACGCCGACTGAACCTGGCTGCGGATGGTTGGACAATAGGCGGTATTGGTTGAGACGCCCTGTCCCTTGTATCTGGAGCCGACTTTACTGCCGCAGCGCACCATTCCGCCCGGAAAAGGCATGACCACTCCCTCCACATCGCGCATGGCTTTTACCGCGGCCTCAGCCGCTGCCAAGGAGGTCTGTTGATTCTTGGCAAGAATGAGGAAGTTCCCACCGCCTATTGCCTTCTGCATGCCGAAGCTTTCCTCAATGAGGAACTCGCCGTCCATTACGGGAATCCGCCACAACCGTCTGCCCCCCAGCAGCTTGCTGCTCTGATACCCGTCGCCGAAGTAGCGCAGCTTGCTCCCCACCTTGACCTTTGTATCGCTCTGCAGGCCGTTGTAGCAGGCCGAAGTGGGGGAGGTCATAATGCACTGGCCGATCCGGTTCAGGAGCACCTTTTCCATGTCCCTGGCAGACATGGTGAAAAAAAGGACCTGCACTCCCGGCCGACCGTCAGGCGTCTGTTCCCGGGACAGAACGCCGCCGATGCCGGCCTCGCAACCGCAGGCAATAATGGACGTGGCAAAACCTGTCGCCACCTGGGCCGCCGTCATAGCCCACGGTTCGTTCGCGGCTGTAATTATCACCCGGCCGGCCCACATCTCAAAGGCTTCGGCAAAGGTGTCCTCAATCGTTACATCATTGATATGCACGCGATCCACGCTCCCCAGGCAGATCAAAAGTCCTCGTTCGATTCCAGGTCCAGATATTTCCGCCTCAACGTGTCTGCTTTTTCCCCATAAAGATAATCCAGACAAGTTCCCTTTGCATCGCGTATGCCCATGATTTCTATTAAATTTTTATACTTGCCGCCAGCCAGTCCCTCTGCGATCAAAGCGGCCCCCTGTGCGGCTTCCTTTGCCACCCGGGCGAATCCCTTTACCCTGCGCACCGGTGCGAAACGCGAAAGACGATCGGTCAACTGCCGGCTGATTTCCCTGCTGCGGCACAATCGCCCGGAAATGAGGATTTCCCGGGTCGACGCAAGGATAGACATCTCGGCTGCCACGCTTTTGACCAGGCTCTCCAGAAAGGCTTCCCATGCCAGGCTGCACCGGGCATCGGTCCGGGTGCGCGCCAGAATTTCATCCGGCTGCCATTCGGGATTCCCTGCAATGTAGGCCATGCCGCCGGAGCAAAGCAGGTCCTTATGAAAGCCGCCCAGCAGGTAGGCCAGCTCACCATCCATGGCACCCGCAGCCAGATAACCGAGGGGCCCGGAGGTGCCGCCGAGGCCGTCCACCACTTTGCCGTGGTCGACGGCAATCACCGCCGTGAATGCTCCCCCGACTTCGACGTAGATAAACGAAGTTGCCTCGCAGGCAATCTTCAGGCGTTGGGACTGGTCGCGTATACCGAGTGCCGTTGCGCACAGCTTGTCCGCGGTGCCCATGTCAATTCGATTGATTTTGCGCTTCGCCGGTACGCCGGCAAGATGGATCACCGCCGGAACGAAGTAAATCGGCAACCGCGTCTGCTTAAGCACGTTGAGCATTCCGCGCATGCCGCCGATTACGGCGGTTCGCCCCCGGTCTCGCTCATCACTTAAGAGCAGGAGGGCCATTTCCCTTGGACCCAGATCCCGGGCATCGACCCAGGGGAGCCCGTAGCCGGAAGGTCCCACCACCATGTCCAACGGGGCTGCGGATAGCAGCAAATCGGCCAGCACTTGAGGATTGGCGACGACTTCCGTGGTGGGAATCGAAATATCCAAAAACACGCGATCCCCCTCTATGCCACAGACGTCAAAGCTCTTCGTGCCGGGGTCAATGCCGACGGCACGGCGGTTTGCGGTCTTCACAGCGTGTCCCACTTTTCACTCAGGTATCCCCATCGCAGGTTGGATTCCTGCGTATACTTCTTGCCCAGCCGGACGGCCAGGCACGCTCTCTCCAGCTCCCGCCCCATATAAAAAGCATGGGATGCGTCTTCGATCTGCAATTGAGTGAAAATCTCGTTAGGGTTTGTCCCGCGAATGAACGTGTCCCGGTTGAATACGTAAATCCACCGGCTGTCGGTGAAGATACGGAAATTGCGGTCACTCAACTGCCCGTGCATATGACGCAGTTCCGCTTCGTCGTAAGGTTCGTACGGCGGGTCCTTGATCGTGATCAGGCCGTCCTCCAAGTTCTTCGGCAGCATGTGGTTTTGGTTGGCGTAATGCATCAGTTTGCGGGCCAGATCCAGTTCACGGACCGCCCCGCGGGTCCAACTTATCACCTCCGTCGTGAGGACGTAATCGATCTGAAGCTCGGTGATGACCCCGGCCATCAGAGCGTTGATGCCGACGCTGTCCGCATCGGTCAACTCGGTAAGATTGCCCAGCCCCATGAGCATCTCCGCATCCGGGTGGCGTCGACGGGTTTCGTGGAATCGGTTCAAAGCTTCAGTGAAGCCGAAATTGATGGGGTCCAGAATCGGATCCAAGATGTAAGGGACACCCCACTCGTGCAGTCGGGCGGCGTTGCTCTCCAAGGATTCGAGCCCTTTTCCGAAATCAGGAATGACCACCACTTTGCAGCGTAACATGGGGGCCAGTTCCAGGTTCGTCGAGTTGACGCTCAGCAGGAAGTCTATGCCGGCCCTGTCGGCAGCGAGAATGGTATCCGTGTCGAAACTGTCGAGACTCACCATGAACCCGCGCTCCTTAAGTGCCGACACGGCTTCTTCCACGCCCTGGAATCGGCCCTGAGTGGGACAGCCCAGGTCGATGATGTCCGCCCCACTGGCGTGATAATATTCCGCCGCGGCCAGGATAGCCTCACACGGCATGCGATAAGCGTCCACAATTTCAGCCAGGATCTTTACACGATACTCGCCATATCCCTCCCGATTCCGTTCACGGCCAAAGTAGGCGGGGAGGTCCTTCACGTCGTTCGGTCCACGCGTAACCGCAACGCCTACGCGCTCCCGGACAAGCGACAGATCTCCCTGACAGGGACCGGGGATCATGACTTGCCCGCATCCACGGGCATTGTTCAGATGCCGGGCAATCCATTGAGTGGTCATCAAAGCGGCCACGGAAATGTCGAGAACCTCCACCACGTATTCAAAGTCGGGCTCCATTTTCTGCAGAGTGTGGAAGAGGGAGTCCGCCGCCAGTTTGCCGGTCACAAACAGGTAGTCAGGCATTTGCGGCCACCAGGAGTTCGTCGTTTTGAGGCCGTTCAAAATTGCGCCGGTGTGCCCTTTGCATCCCGCTCGATTGAATAGCCGGTCGTTTCATCCCTTCAGCCAGTCCTCCAGAGTTGTTTGCCGTGATACTCGCCTGCCGTCTACGATTTCCCGCCGGATTTCTCCCAAAGTGCCGAATCGTTCGGCGAAAGCATTGTGTTTATGCACCCCTTCGAAGTTCTCCTGCTTGGCAAGGACGAAAGCATCATCGGGCAGGTCGGGATAGATCTCAACCACGTTGCGCAGCATTTCTCTCACCACGTCTTCCACAAACCTGGGATTGCAGTGAGCCTTGTTGACAATGAAGAATTCATCCGAACGTTTGAGAAGTTCGTAAGTCTCCGAACTCATCGACGCCTCCACGATGTGTACCAAGTGCTCGGCCCTGACCCGCATCTCCGATCCGATGAGCAGAGTGCCTCTCCCCCTCTGGTTGTGAGAAGCCATTGGAAGAGCGTTGATAATACGTTCCACCTCGTCTGTTGAAAATCCGTCTGCCAGCAGCAAATCCTTTGAGTAATTGCGAACCATATCCTGCGCGCAGGGGCAAACGGTCATCCCTTCAGCCTCAACGCCAACCAGGCACCGGGTGCGGTCCCGGGTACTCGATGCGATGCCGATCAGGGTATAGAGCTCTTCAACCTGCCTGGCTGAGATAGGGGTGACCTTCAACATTGGACACTGCATCCGGATGTGCACTTCCGAGCGGACGGCGGATTGCGTGTGCATTACCTGTTGGGCCAGCCGCTCGGCAAGAGATTCAATGTCAGGCGATGATTCCAGCAGGACCTCGGCCGCCAGCGATTCCAGCACATCACTGAAGCGGGACATGTGAACACCGGCCTGTTCGGGTTTCAAATCTACGAAAAGGTCCAGCTCCGCAAAAAACGAAATGCCCCGACTGCCATTGGCGATCTGAATGGTACGGCGCAGATTCGTTACTCCGGCTCGGCTCAAACTGACGGGAACGGTTGGTTTGCCGTTCTGAACATCATGTTCCAGCCGCACCTTGAGACTCCGCTCAACCCTTCTGACACCTTTCCGATCAACCTTGCCCAAAAGTTCCTGCATGGTCGATTTCAGCACCGGGTGGACCAGATCGGGCGCAATCTCAGCCAGCGGCGCAAGAACGAAAGCGCGCTCCTGGATGCGAGGATGAGGGATGCACAAAGTCTCATCGGCAAGTACCAGGTCATTGAAGAAAAGGATGTCCAGGTCGATGGGACGGGGGGCGTTTCGAAAAGACTCGCGCCGCCCCATTCTTTTTTCAATCCACTTCAGAAAATAAAGCATCTCGGCCGGTGAGAGTTCCGTCTCCAGGTAACAGGCGCTATTCAGAAAATTGGGTTGATCGAGGTATCCGACCGGCTCGGTTTCATAAAAGGACGATACTCTTTTAATGGATGTCCGAGTCTGAATATACTGGAGCGCCTGGAGGATATTGCCCTGCCGGCTCCCCAAGTTACTGCCCAGGCTGAGATAAACTCGGTTCACGCTGAATCCGTCCTCTTACCGGCAATGGATCATCTCGCGGTGAGGGAAATGATCCGCCAGGATTGGATAATTGTCGAAAGCGATGGTGTAATCGTCGCGGAAAAATTTTCGGACGTGAGTTTCGATTCCGGAATCATAGGGTGGGGCCACAAAAAGTGTTCTTCCCTTCACCTCACGCACGATCCGGCTATCGATCACCACAATCTCACCGCCTTTGATCACGTATCGAGGATGGGCAAACATCGCCTCCCTGTCGTCCAGGTTAGCGTAAATTGCTATGTCGGCATCCGCGCCCACACCCAAATGTCCCTTGTTTTTGAGACCCAGTGCCCGGGCGGTGCCTGCCCGCGTGATCACGGCAATTTCGTACAGGGAGTACTCGCGCGTCAGTTCGGGCAGCAATGCCCCCTTGCGCCCTCGGCGGTTTATCCTCTCAAACATGGCCGCTCTGTATTCGCGGTCCATCAAAAGCTTGATCACCTGAGGATAATAGACGAACGGGCCCGCATTGGGATGATCCGTGGTGAGAAGCGCCTGCCACGGATTGTCGATGAGCAGGGATAATTCCAATCCGGTGCGCCACATTACCGCGTTGATCGCATTTTTGCGGGAATAGCGGATAGGAACGATGCCGCCGCCGGACTCATTTTCAATGTCGTCGTTGATCCACTTATTCCCCGTCCGCTGATGTATGCCGTACTGCAAGGGAGCATCGGCCGTCATGGTTGTGGCCGGACCGAATACGATCTGCCCCACATCGATTGTCAGGTTGGGATGCATATTCACTGTGCGGGCGACTTCCGCCGCTTCGGAGCGATGAAGTGTGCCCGATTGTTTGCCGTAACTCAAGAATTGCAAGTGACAAAAGTGAGACCGTCTTCCTTCCAGCGCCGTCATGGTCTCCATCGTCGTGCGAGCGCTGATGTTCCGGCCCAAATTGATGCCGTGGATGTGGGGCGGATGGGGCAAATTCAATTCTTCGCCGGCCGCGGCCAGCGTATTTACAATCTGACGAGGTGTTACGCCGAACCCGATTACCTCGTCATCCAATTCCTGCACGTTACGGCCCCACTTCCAGTTTTCCACCCCGCCCGGGTTGACCACCTTGATAGCATACCCCCTGGTTGCGCCAAGAAGCCAGGCCACATAGTCCCGTGCCTTTCCCATCTCGCCGTCACGAATGCACTCCATGATAAAATGATTGTTGCCCATGGTGATAAACATCCCCATGTCCAACATGGGAGTATCCTCGAATTCTTCATGGGTGTGCCTTGCCAGCAGAGGCGCGGTGGCGGCTTCCATCACCGTGGTATAGCCCATCTTTGCGTAAAGATATCCCGTCAGATACGTGCTCGGCACAGTGAAGCCGGATCCGGAACGGGTTTGGGGTGTGCGCTCGTATGTATTTCCGTAATGGTCTTCAGGACGAAATTTGCGGGCGGCGTTCACTTTCGAACCGACCACATGGCTGTGGATATCGACTCCTCCCGCCATAACCACCAGTCCTGCGGCATCAATTATCCGCGCCTGCTCGCGATTCACATCCCGGGCGGAGACAATTCTCCCTTCTTTGACCCAGATATCTTCAACCGTGCCGTTCTTGTTGTTCGTTGGATCGTAGACTCGGCCGTTGACTATTCCTAACATCGTTTTATTGCCTCAATGATCTCACTCAGTATCGCCTCGTCGGTGGGGCGAACGGTCGGGAGCACCTCTCGGAGACGAATGGGCACATTGTCCATCCGATAACAAATGCCGGGTGCATCCACTCCATAGCAACTGGTTGGGAAAAACACGTGCGCCGACTCCGCCGCCAGATTCTTCACCGGATCGAGGACGATGGTCGGGATTCGTGTCAGCCGGTTGCCGGCAACTCTCGGAAAGTGCGCCATGGGGTCTGAAGCAAGGATCAATGCCGCATCGACTTCTTCCCGCACCAGCACATCCACGGCACTGAATTCGCCGGGGCCGTATTGGGGGTAACCCCGCGCAAAACTGACCGCGAACGGGTATCCGCTCTGCCAGGTGAGTACCTGGTCCGCCCCGGCCACGTTGCCGTGCCCGCGCATGGGCATGACGGAAAAGCGGGTGTATTGATTCAATTCGGCCACCAACGTGAACAGCTCCCGCACATTATAGTCACGTGCGCTGGTCATGGTGAGACCCATGCCCATGAAGCAAACCCCGAAGCGGCACGCCTTCATTCGCTCCACCAGTTCCCGCAGTTGCGTCGACGGTACGCCGCCAACCGACTCCGCCCCGATTCCTTTTCCCTGCACCAACGCTCGAAGGGTGGTCAACACTTCGAAGTCGCTGCCGGGGGCTATCTGAATAAAACGGTCAGCCATCTTCGCGCTGGCCGTGGGACGCACATCCACCACTACCATGTGGCGATCCTTGCGGCCGTTTGGGACATACCTGCCTTCAGGTTTGAGCGAATAGCGCTCGAAATGGCGAAGGTGAGAGGCCGCCGGGTTGCATCCCCAAAAGATCAACAAGTCCGCGCGGCTTCGCACTTCCCCCAAAGAGCAACCGGCCTCGCCCACAGCCTGCACCGCCAAACCGCTGGGACCATGACAAACCGATGAGGTCGTGTCGATGATCGCACCCACCATGTCGGCCAATTCGACCGCCTTCTTTTGTGCTTCGCTGGCGGAAGAACTGAGCCCGTAAATCAGGGGGCTATCCGCCTCGACCAGGATCCGTGCCGCCTCGACAACGGCCCGTTCCCATTCTACCTCGCGTCCCGCGATGGTCGGCCTCCCGGGCGTGGGATCATAGTCCATAAAAATCCCGCGGCCGTTGGCACACACGTGCCGTACGCGAGCGATCCTGTCGTCCTCCACTTCAACGATAATGTCATCGCAGAGGCAGCCGCAAAAGGTACATGTTGCATTCTCGACAACTCTTTTCATATTGGCTCTATTTCAACCGTCAGCCCCTTGAAGGACGGCATTCCGGTCCCCTCCGTCTCGGGCCCGACAAGGGCGTTGACCACCAGTCCCATGGGGACAAAAACCATTTTCGATGGAACGGTCCCGGCATGCGCCGGCACCTCCACTTGGCCGTTGGCGTTGCACAAGCGAACAAATTGTCCCTCCCCGATCCCAAGGCGAACCATGTCGTCGGCATTCATTTCCACCAGCGAAACGGCCTGCCGGTATGCTTCCGATTCCTTGCCCTTGTGCATGCCCGCGGCCTGTTTAACCGTCCGTCCCGTTATCAGTACAAAGCTTTCGCTCAAGCTGCTCCTCCACTTCATCGCCGATCTCGCGTCGCACCGCCGCTGCGCCTGCCAGCAATTTGTCCAGGCATGAGTCGCGCCCATCCCCTTCGGCAAGCACCGTGCACACCGGGTGGCCGGCTTTGATTCGGTCGCCGGGGAAAGGAATGTCTCGTCTTCCACACTCCATTCCTCCCATGACCTCCGGGATTGTCAGGCTTCGCCCGGCAAATACTATTCCCTTTCCGAGATAAGGGCCGGCCGGCTGTTGCACCACGGTGAACACCGGCAGCCTGCCGGCCAATGCCTCAAGGTGCACGGAAAAGATATTGAGCCCATAGGCACGTTCCACCAGTTCCATCAGGGCTGTGTAGCGCGGATTGATTTCGACCAGCCAGGGGCGGGGGCGACCATCCGCCGTATCCGCGACAATGAAGTCGAGTCCGTTCACCCCTCGCAATCCAAAACGACGAGTGAGCAGCGTTGCCATGGTCTCAATCTCTTCAACAAATGCCGCCCTGTGTTCAGCTTTCAGAGGCAGCGGGAGAAGATTGCCGCACCACATGAATTCCCGGGCTCCGAACTCGCCTAACCCAATAAGTTGTTCCGACAGGCCCATGATGACGCTGTCTTTGCCGTTCGCGGCGAAGGCAACCGATCCGGACCGTCCGGCAATGAAGCGTTGCAGAACGTGCTCGTCATCCAATGGTTCCCCGGTCCAGAAGTGAACTCCGTGCCCTCCTCCGCTGCGAACCGCCTTTGACAGCCAGCGAGACTCCGGCGCGGCCTCTCTTTCTTCCCCGCGGAGAAGTGTCGCGGCGCAGGGAATTCCCTCCTCGCGGCATACGTGCCGCATTCGTCGCCAGTCTCGGACCCGGCGGAGCACATCGGGTGCGTTGCCGAGCAGGTTGCCTCTCCGGGCCAACTCCTGCACGATTTCCGGGTGATTCTCCAAATTGGCGACGTATGCTATCGACTCGAACTTCAGGTTTCTGCAGGCCTCAAGGAGAGCGCCGGCGCTGAAAGGCCTCTTAAAATCCCGCAACAGCGAATAATTCTCGACCCGTTCCCGCTGATCTCGATCCCCGAAGTAATCCAGCGTTACGAATTCATGGCCTCCCTGCAAAGCCGATTCCGCGATGGCGCGAGTGCTGACCCCGACGATGAGGATAGGCATTATCGTATGATTTCTTTGGCCGTTGCATAGATCTCTTCAGCATCGAGCACCAGGCTGTTCTGTTGAAAAAGCCGGGCCACGCTGCTCTGATGGATCTTCATCTTCAAGCCGCCGATACCGATGGCTCCAAAAATGATCTTGCCGTGTTTTTCTTTCCCGTTCCAGCCGGATTCAATGCCCTCAATCCCGAGCGGAGGAACGGCATTCACATCCGCTAACACGCGCACAGTCGGATGGTTTGCCCAAATCGACTCGGGCACCAATATAACCCCGGCCGCGCCACAGCAAAGGACTGCATGGGCGCCGTCGAGTACGCGGGCTGTAGCCTGCGGGTCCGCCGCCTCAGCCGGGGTAACCTCCACCCCGAATCTCTCCCTGATAGACACGCAGGCTGCCTCACTGCGCGCCATACTGCGCGAGCTAAGCGTTACCCGCGCTCCGTCCCGGCTCAGCAAGGCGGCCGCGCGCAGCCCAACGGGCCCCGTGCCGGCCAAAACGGCGATTTTCTTGCCCGCAACGTCGCCGGTTGAGCAAATCTTGGCAGCAGCGGCGGCGGCAGTGGTGTTGCAGCCGTTGGCGTCAAACATCAAAGAAACACGCACCGGTCCGAAAAATGCGGATTTTGCCTCCTTGAGCATCGCTTCGCCTTTCGCCACGCTGGAGCCCCCGATAAAGACGGCCGAGTTCTTCAAGTCCTCCCCGCCGCGCGTAAACATCGCCCCATAAACAAGTCCGCGAACCTCCCCCGGCATGACCCCTGCGTACTGCAGTATGTGATCAACGCCGGAGTCACAGGCCGTAACGGCATCGAAACTGCTGGCATTCCTGTCGCTATCCAACTGAATCAGAATCTTCTTCATTTTCATCACCCCGTGTAATGCACCTGCATTTCTCAAATGAGGCAACCCATCGGGTTTCGATCCCATCAACAGTTCCGGGGTACCGTGGCCGTTTCCGGTTATTGCAAAAATCCACTTTGCCGCCTGATCGGGGAGCAAATTGTAATCTCAGAGGGCCTCCTGGTGAGCTTCCATTTCAAATTCCGAATCTCCTACGGTTATCTGAGCACCTCTATTACTGCACCGCGAAACAAATACCTCCCCTCTTACGTTCTTCCTGGAGAGAAAATCTTTCATTTTTTTCGCCAGCTCCAATGCCTTTGTTTCACCCACCAAGCCGTAGATTGCCGGTCCCCAGGAGCTTTGACCGGCACCGTGGGCCCCGGAGCGCAGCATGAATTCGACCAGATTCCTCGACAGTTTTCCGCCGTAGATGCCGCCCTGAATCTCCTCGAAGAACATTCCGGTTCTGAGGTCTATTTCGGTGAGAGCCGAACCGAATTCCTCAATATCCCTTTCAATTAAAGAAGGAAGCAGCTTAATCTGCGTCAATCTGCATATTTCTTCAGAAATCTTCCTTGAAGAATTCAGGCAACTCATCGCCCTGTCTTCTTCTCTTCCGAACAGGCCCTTTTCAGTTTGTGGAATAACGATCACAAAGCACCATTCTGTGGGGAAATCATGCCTGAATATAATATTGGGGGGGGTGCCGAGGGAACCCGTGCGGGTGGTCTTTCGGCTGGCATCTATTATGAACCCGCCGGATTCAAAGCAAGCGATACCCACTCCGGAGCGTTTTCCTCTCCCCATGATACTGGATAACCTTCTTGCGTCTGTATCGATGCTGCAAATTTTAGCCAGTGCCGTCGTAACGGCCAGGGCGAGTTGTGTTCCGGAGCCAAGCCCTGAATGTTCAGGAATGCTTTCCAACAACTGAATTCTTGCAGCCGCTTGTACTTGATAGTGCTCTGAGAACCTTCGGACAAAGTGGAGGATTCTTTTTCTGTCGCCACTTTCGATGATGAGGCGTTCGGCATCCGTTGCGGCAACAACGGTCCTGGGGTTTTCCAAAGCGACCCCGATGCTGCCATACGATCTGCCAAGATCTCCGGCTAGATCCAGGAAACCAAAATGCAGTCGGCACACGGTTTTCACTGTTATCTGCATTTTACACTCCGGTAACCAAAAAGAACGAAATTTAGAAAAGGCACCGCCCCTCTCTAATCGAAATTACACCTCAGGCTGAACTACCAAAATGAA
Organism: uncultured Syntrophobacter sp.; assembly: GCA_963666995.1. Classification (GTDB taxonomy): domain Bacteria; phylum Desulfobacterota; class Syntrophobacteria; order Syntrophobacterales; family Syntrophobacteraceae; genus Syntrophobacter. The sequence goes on from OY762941.1 coordinate 1,090,543, forward strand.
TATGTGCAAGGATAATAATATCCATATAAGCCTTTGCCGCTTTACCTGGTGTATTTTTGCAGGATAGTCTTTATTTGGCCTGGATTCTCCAGAATGCTGATCCCGCTCATGCTTCTGAGTTTGTTTGTGTTCTCAACATCTATATCGCGCATCGTCAGTTCCAGCTTTTTTCCTCCTGGAAGCGTCGTGATCGTTGTCCCCTTCTTCTGGTCAACCGGGAGGATGTATATGCCTGTGTTTGTTTTATTGGTTTGGGATATTGCATTGGTTATGATGGTGTCTGCAATGCCGTTTACCACTTTTGCCACGGTGTTTGCCGTTGCCGGGGCAACCAGCAGGCAATCGAATTGACCGGTCTGCAGCGGCCCGACGATAAACGGCGTGTTGGCATCCTCTTCGAGAAGGACTTTCCGTGCAATACCCTGCAGCTTATCTGTGAGCTTGTACCAATCGAGCACCTTAACAGCGGCTTTCGACAGCACGGCAGTAATCTCCAGGTCCTTTTCCCGGGCCAGTTCTTCCATCTCCGCGAAAATCTCGGATATGAGATCCCCCGAGCCGGTAATTCCCCATACAATTCTCGCAGTCATCGATTCCTCCTAATGTGCCTGAGGCTTATCGATAGATCAACGAGGTTACTTTGATGAGTCGATCTACCGTTTTCAGAGTCGTTTTCATTCCTTCCGCGTCGTCTTCGGCGCCTTGTGCTCCTTTATCCCTGGACCAGACAGTGCCCCCAAGATTAGACCCGAACGAGCCGCCACCCACGGGAATGATTTCATTTATGATGTAGAAGTCTATGATTGTCTGGATAGTCGGCTCCTGGCCCCCGCTGCGGTCGCCGCCAACCGCGACGGCGGCGCCGATCTTATTCTCGAAGACCTTCGGGTTCTTCGCCACCAGCGCCCTGCAGCGATCGAGCACCGCCTTTAACTGTCCGCTGATTTGCCCCTGATAAACCGGGCTTCCCAGCAGCCAGGCGTTGGCCCATTCCAATTTGGGGTAGAGTTCCGCCATGTCATCCTTGTGGATGCACCCCTGTCGCTGCTTCACGCAGTGATCGCAATGCACGCAAAAGTGTATCTTTTTCCCCCGTACCGAAAAATAGTCGGTCTCAACTTGGTACTTTTCCTTCGCGTAACTCAAAGCGGCTCTAATGGTAAAATCCGTTGCGGCCGCGCGCGGGCTGCCGGAAATTCCCAGGAGTCTCACCGGACCGGTATTCATATCATCACCAAACTCGAGATGTTGTTATTTGGGGTCGAGCCGCCATACGATCGTTCAATTCACATTTTAACCCGACACCACCGGATTGGTCGATCTCATCGACGCGAAACGCCGGCGGCTCCCGGCCTTTGGACGCGCTTTCGGCCCTGGCGAAGTCCGGGACAGCGGCCCCCCTTCCACTGCCCCGTCGCGCACATGCCCGTTCGCTCAGAGAGCTGAAGGACACCACTCAAATCAGCTATCGTACCAACATCACTTTTGTGCCTTCCCGGGTCTTCTTATCGGTTGTTCTATTATTGCCGGTCACCAAGCGCGTTGTAGCATTCCTGGCACAGAATTCTTGGGAGTTTCTTCTTCAGTTTATGAGGGGGAAACGGGTACCCCCCTTCCCACATATCAATATCAGACCTGACCAGGTGTTCTTTACAAACGGCCATGCCGCACACGATACAGATGGCGATGGCCTCGCTTTCGATTCCACTTTGTGCGCAAACATAACACTGCATAGGGAATCCTCCTTACTTGGTATTTTGGCTGTGGGCCGCTTTCTTTCCTGCTCCCGTCGGAACTTCATCCGATTGGGAGCGGGATGGGTGTCTTACTGAACTTCACTGGATTATCAACGAGAGCAAAATTCCGGAATATCATTTCACACCATCGGGGAAGAGTCACTTCAACTGATTGGCGATCCCCCGCACCCCCAAGTTGTTTATGACGGGAAAGCCGGCGCCTCTGCAGCGGCATCATTCCCATAGCAGCCCGCGTGCTAAGCAGGCTGGTCGGAAGGGGCGATAAAGTCGTACACGAACACAGACAGGACCGCTCCAACGATCGGCGCGACACAGTAAACCAGGATGAACTGGTCCCATGGGCAAGGGCCTCCGAAGATCAGGTTGCCGATATACGGGCCGAAGGTGCGCGCTGGATTGATCGATGAACCGGTCATAGGTCCAAGGGTTATGATAACGCCCGCAACAACCATACCGATGATCCAGCCGGCCCAGCCCGCCGGAGCGCGGCTGTCCACGGCAACCCCCATGATGGTAATCATAAGCAGAAAGGTGCCTATGGCTTCGCCCACCATCCCCATGGGAATGGTCACGCCGGCCTTGGCATTCAAAGTGGTCGCTCCCAACCCGTAAGTAACGGAAGCCTGGCTCCCCAGACAGGCCACAAACAGCAAGGAAGCGATCACAGCACCCGCCAGCTGAAAGCAAATATAAGGTAATACGTCTTTCCACGGAAAGCTCTTGCGAACCGCCAAAGCGATTGTCACCGCGGGATTGATGTGTGCCCCGGAAATTTTTCCCACAACATATATGGCGGAGGCTACCGCGATTCCGAAGGCCATTGCGATCGCCAGTATGTCCGCCAGCCCCTTGACCCCCAGCAGGCCGGCCACGACACCGGCACCCGGCCCGATCCATACCAGCATAAATGTGCCTACCAATTCTGCGACATACTTCTGCATCGATGTCGGTTCTCTAACCATCGCCTTTTGTTCCTTTTCGAGAGGACGGTTATGTCAATTGGAATCTGGAGGGGCCCCTCCAGATTCCGAAGAGGTTCCTACTGTCCGATGATTAAACCGCCAAATGCCATTCGCAGTAACCCTTCTCGCCTCTTAAGGCGCCGGTCACCATCGGCACATTGCGTTTAGTCAGACTACAGACAGCACAGCCTTTACATCCTCTTACAGGGGCACCGGGCACACCCGGGTTTAAAGCAATACAGTTGGTCATCAATGTCGCCGTGGTACACTCGGGAGTGAGATAGCAGGGAAAGTCAGCCATACTCATGAGCGCCGCAAACCGTTGAGTGATGGCACATGCAGGGTAGGTGTAGCGTTGAGGGTTGGAAACGACTTCGTGCTTGTCTATGGGGCTGAGGTCTACGGGGATGTCCTTGATCTTCCCACCGCCCCCGATCGGGCTGATGTCCAGGATCTTCTCACCACGCGTGATAATGTCAATGAAGTCGGCGTTATGCAACTCATCCGCCTCTCCTCGGTCGGGATGCATGGCCGCGTAATTGTGGAAACGCTTGGTGAGCAGATCAACGACCATCGGTACCGTAAAACTGTCAAGCCACAAGAGGTAAGCCGTGGCGCAGGCAGGAGCCCCCGTCGCCACCGCCAGCACATCCCAGTGGCTCTTGTAGGCTTCCTTCTTCAAACCGGCGCGCAGGGTATTGTCGAAAACATCCATCATGGCTTCGTAGATGCCGAACGTCATATCATCCTTGAACATGTTGTACGACGACTGAGCCATGTGGTGGCCGATCTCGCCCACACAAAAGGCCGGCACTGCGGTAATGTTCCCCGGGTGTACGCCTTTTTCAAGAGCGGCCAGAACGAAGGGTTTCATTTTCTCTTTGTACTGAGCCATGTACTTGCGAACGTCAAAAGAGCTATGCGGCCCATGCCCGCCAAGATTGTGAGTGTCCATAAGCTTGGCTTGGGCAGCCACCGGCTCCCGGTAGATGAACTGCAGTTGATCGACCTCGGCCTGCTCCGCCTCACCAGCGGTCTTTCCAGACTCCAGGGCGGCGCGGAAGGCCCCTCCCAGTCCGTAAGAAGTATTCATTCCCCAGGACTTGCAGGCGAGAATGGTTTGTTTGTGCTGTTTCGGGATATCCATCTGGCGGAGAATTCGATTGACAAAATTCGACACCGAGCCAACCGAGAGGGCAAAGTCCACTACGCATGTCAAACCATACATACCGCCATAGCGGCGCACCGACTCGATACCAACCAGGGCCTTGTTTTTGGCGATGGCATCGATGAACTTCCACATCGAGGCCTTGAACCCGGGGTCGGCGTCATAGAGAATCTCGAGAATGGGTGGCGTCTGATAGTGTTCTATGAAAGGATCATCCTCCGGTCGGATGGTCTCCGTCAGGCCGGTGAGGATGTTGTAGTGGGCATTGACCGATTGGATGTGAAGGTCAAAGACCTCTTTGCTCTGTCCTTCGAGCGGTTTCATCTTATTGACCGCATCGACGTAAGGTTTACAGTGGGTAAAATTAAAGGTGCCGCCTCTCTTTTGTTTGATGACATTAAATACGGACTTCGTTGCTCCGACCGCCTCATTAACCATTTTTTCGTACAGTGCAGCGTTCTGTGCCATTTTGTTTCTCCTGGTTAAAGGTCAATCACGTCGAATCACCCGGAGACTCAAGAACCTATGGATGATAATCGCCTTTCACCTCCTTTCGCGGCGTACTCTAATCGCCTTCGTCCCGCCAGTTTCAGCGAGCATCAGAGCAAGCCTCCGCCTGCTGTAAACAGGCTGCCGGTTGTCCGCAATGGTATTGAATGAAAAGATGAGTGTTGGAATGATCGGTCCAGCCGCGATACGCGACCATACACTGCTCCCTTCCGAGACAAACAGCTGCCGCTTGCTTGATGGCTGAAAGAGGTACGAGCGGCTAAGCCCGAACTGGTTGACAGGCCCCTGAAACAAAAAAAGCCAAGTCTTTTGACTTGGCGGCACGACTGCAGGCTATCGGATCAGTGTGCAGTATAGCGGTCCCATCCGTCGGGTAGCCACTTATCCACGCTCGTTTAAAAACAGTATGCACGACCGGAGAAAAGTCAAGGGGGGAATCAGGATAATCTCATGTATGCTGAGGGTCTTAACAAGTCGACATTTTCAGCAGATTCCGGCATCGGGAAATTCCGCAGGGGTGAGTAAGAGAGCGGGCGGACCGCCGTAATTGACAAGAAACGTGCATGCCATGATCCGCAAATTCCAGCAGGATCGAGGATTTTTGTCAATTGCGTAGGTCTGCCCCCTATTTAGTGCCCACTACCGTATAGGCGGTCAGGGTGCAAAGAAAGCCGCCGGATTGACTCAGGTTCGGCATTCCGGATACCCATTCATCGGCAACCGCCTGAGTGATGCGGCCGGCTTCCACCGTGCGCTTCACTGTCTGGCGCAGATTGTAAACGCGATCGGCAAGTTCGAAATCGGTCACCACTGAAACCGATGGCTCCACCACAACATTCCGCAACCCGGCCTCAAGAAAATAGCGCTTCAAATACCTGCCGACCCACCTGTTTGCAAATGAATCACCCCACAGTGATTCGATAATCCTCGTGGATTCGTCATCGCTTCCGCTCACGCAAAACGTTCCCCAATCGTTGTCGTATGCGAGCAATACGCCCCCAGGCTCGAGGACTCGGACCATTTCGCGAATCGCCCGCTGCGGGCCTTTGATGTGCTGCAGCGTACGGTCTACCCGGCAGCGTGCAAAGCTTTCGTCCTTGAAAGGAAGATCGCGGGCATCCGCCAGGGCGAACTCGACGCGCGCGTCGGCCGGGATTCGGCCGACGGCTTCCTCGATCATCCGCGCGCTCGCGTCCACTCCCACGACCACGCCGTCCGGGCCGACCCGCCCGGCCATCCGCAACGCATCGTCTCCAAGTCCGCAGCCGACCTCCAGGACGGAAAGGCCGGCGGACAGCGCGAGCAGTTCATAGCTGCGCTGTTTGTATTCGCGGTAGTACGGCAGCGAATCGAGCAAGGCAAGGCATCGCTTGTACGCCGCCGTGTCATCGCGTTCATCCACACGTGCAAAACCCGTCGCAAGATATTCACTGCACATATGTCGCTCATCTGCGGATGAAGTCATGAGGCGGCGACCGTCAGCAGGATGACCGTATTGGGCGTGCCGTACAGCATCAAATAAGATCCCGCCGTCTCAACGTTTACACTGCCGCTTCCCGCCCCGGAGCGTTGCAGCTCGATGCTGCCGTTATACACCTTCCACGCACTTGAGCCCAGGATCGTCACCGAACCGGTTGCCGGCAACCGTCGCCATTCGGCAAAGCCTTCGGAACTCGGCCATTTCCTCATCCGATATTTTGACGCCCTTCGCATAGCTGCTTTAATCAAGCGCTGAGCGAATGTTCGGCCCTTTGTTCGTCCTGGTGTGTATCGGCAATCATATTGACGACGGCCGCAAGGCAGATCGGAGATCACCCTCGCCGGTGCGAATGTTGAGGTCCGCCTCAAACGTGGATCCCGCCGCATGGGGAATCGACACCGTTCGCCGGGCGGACTTGCCCGGCGACGTGATGTTGCGGGATTTTTGAGGCAAGCCTGCCGCAAATTCATTTCAGAGGTTTCGGCAATCCATCTAGCGGAGAATATCGACGGCTGTCCCCCGGAGTCTTCCCGGAAATCCTTCCGGATCGGTTCAAGGGTCGGTTTGTATTCGGTTTGTACAGTCAGAACTATACTCAGTCGAAAAGGAGAGTCAATCCCAAAAGGGGTTCATCCGGAGAACGCGTGGCTCCAAGCATGAAGGCGGTACAACCTGAATTTAAAGCACTGGTTATCCCAAGATTTATAGACCTGCCGTTTGAGAGGTTTTGATTCTGTCGTCGATGGTTCCGGCCAAAGCGAGAAACTTTCGACGTGTCTTGAATTCATCCGAAGCCATTTCCTCTCCTCCTTTTTGCGGCAGCCGGGCTCCGCCCGGAGCGGGACGGGCAACCCACGCCAATACGGCCCCGGCCGAACGTCGACACACTGGAAATCACCGGGGATGACTTCGCTATCGCCTTGAATATCCCGGGATTTTGCGTGGGAAGTCGTCTCGGACGCATGCTGTGCTGAGTTTAGGCATTACATATGGGAAAAGGAAAGGTCCCCCGCCGGAGGGACTCGACTCATGCTGCGCTCCGATGTGCAGCAAATCCGGGGTCCATACCGGCGGGGCTTTCGGGCAGGCTGTTCCGATTCAAGCCGTCGAAGGGGACTATTTTAAAGGGCAGGGGCGGTGACCCGCCTGTCCATCACCGGCGGCCTGTAGGTGCCGTCCTCTATTCTCGACTGATGCTTGGATATTTCAGCCTCATTCAACTCGACGCCAAAGCCGGGGGCCGCCGGGACCTCGATGTATCCGTCGACGATTTTTATTTCAGGAGCGATCGCCCACGGGGCCATCTCTTCGTGTTCGAGGATAAGGAACGAAGGCACCGCCGCAGCCAGGTGAACGCCGGCTATGGCTGCAACCGGGCCGAAGGGATTGTGCGGGGAGACTTTCACCTGGTAGGCTTCGCACATCGCGCACACCTTCATCGCCTCGGTAAGGCCGCCGATCTTCCCCAGATCGAACATCATGATATCCGGAATGCCCTCCTCCAGGAACTGCTTCAGTTCCCGTTTCGAGTTCATTCTTTCCCCCAGGGCAATGGGGATATTGACATGGCCGGACACCTTCTTCATCGACTGCACGAGTTCGGCGGGCACCGGTTCCTCCAGCCACATCAGGCCGTAAGGTTCGAACTTCCTGCCGATTTTGATCGCAACGCCCGCGTTGAACTTGCCGTGGCATTCGACCATCAGATCCACATCATTGCCCACGGCCGCGCGTATGGCAGCCACCCTCTCGGCTGCCGCATCGATTTCACTCGGCCTGTATCCATGGTAGCCGTCGATTCCCGGTTTGAACGGATCGAACTTCATGGCTGTATAGCCCTCACGCACAAGATCCCGCGCAAACCCGGCGATCTCCTCCAGGGAGTAATCAACTCCTCCCCAGGGTTCTGCAAACATCTTGTCGGCTTTCTCATCCGGGTAGGAATTCCAGGTGCCCCTGAGGTGCGGGTAGACCCTTACCTTGCTTCGAAAAAGACCTCCCAGCAGTTCATACACGGGCACGCCGAGCGCTTTGGCCTTGATGTCCCACAGGGCCATATCGATTCCGCTTATCATCGGCATGGCATAGGAAAATCTTATGTTGCTGTACATCTTCACCCAGAGACGCTCGATGTCGAACGGGTCCTCCCCGATCAGGAGCTTCTTCAGGTAGTCGATTTCGCCCCGGAGTATTCCCGGATGCTGAACCACATTCTCACCGATCCCGGTGATGCCGCCGTCGGTATAGACCTTGACAAAGGGATAACTTCCACACACGACAGGTTCAATGCCTGTGATTTTCAGCTCTGACATGAAATTTCTCCTTCAATCATAATGGGGATACGGTCATTTTCCCGACTGCCTCCGCACAGGACGTCGGGGCAGTCCTGAAGTCATCCCGGTCATTGGACAGTCCCGACCTTGCCGATGGTGTTTATGGCCGATGCCAGATTGTCTCCCTTAAAAGTCCATTCCAGAGCAGACTTCAGCATCTCAGTGCCGATCACCTTGTTGAGTTTCGCCAGGACGGCAAGTGAGGCAAGGGCCCAATCCGCATTGCCTATGCCCTGTCCCTTGAAGTCCACCGTGTGCACCCTGGCTTTACACGGAGGAATTTCGACCCCGCTCGCCTGAATGACAACGGCGTTTTCATCCAGATCGTTGAAGACCGCTTTTCGGCGAGCGACCCCTTCATGGCTCAGGGCCACAACGACACCGGGTTTTTCTATGCCGGTATAGCCGATCTGTTCCGGCGAGAGGATCACTTCAGTGATGGAAAGGCCTCTCAGCACGGTGATGTTATACTCGCTCTTCTGCGCCACATGGAGCCCCGCCGTCAGTCCGGCGGTGCACAGTATCTCCCCCGCCGTCAGTATCCGCTGTCCCGCACTGCCGAGGATGATTACGCCCTGTTTTTCGGCCGCGACGGGACGAAAGACCGCTTCGATTCTTGCGGGCGGCGAGGCGGGCTCCTGCAAGGCCGCCAGTTCCCTGTAGTGCCGGCCGTATTCTTTTCTGACATTCCCGGTCACAACTCCAGACATAGGCTGCAGCCGGGCCAGAGAGTCCTCGATCATCTGCGGGGTCAGCTTGTTCCATCGTGTATAACGCCCGGTGCAGATTCCCCAGATATCGAGGAATGAGAACCCATCGAACCGGATGGCATTCTCGATCTCCTGAGCAAGATCTTTACTGAAGCTCGAACACCGGGTAACGTAGGCGGCCCCGGCTGAGGCGGCGACCCGGCAGGCGTCCAGCGGTTTTTCCAACCGGTTGAGAAAGCCCGAGCCCACGTGTGCTTCCGCAGGTGTCGTCGCTGAGAATTGACCGCCGGTCATCCCAAAATTGAAGTTGTTCAGAACGAGCAGGGTGATGTCCAGGTTGCGGCGGCAGGCACTGAGAAAATGGCCGCCGCCAATCCCCAGGCCGCCGTCGCCCAGGGTAACCACGATCTTCAGGTCCGGCCTCGCCATCTTCAAGCCTGTTGCGTAGGTCAGCGCTCGACCGTGAAGGCCGTGCACCGAGTGAGTGTTGAAAAAGGAATCGAAAAGACCGTTGCAGCCCGAATCACTGACGAGGACTACCTCATTCCCCCCAAGGCCCATATTCTGAAACGCTGTGTCGACGGCGTGTATGACGCGGTCGTGGGAACAGCCCGGGCAGTATGCCGGCGGTCTGCTGCTGTTCAACAGGCTAGGCATGGTCGATAACCTCCCTGATCTGGCGCGGCGCTATGAGTCTGCCGTCCATCTGGCCGAAAAAGTCCAGCTTCTTGCCCGGCAAAATGCGTTCTACCTCTCTCACATATTGCCCCAGGTTCATCTCAAGGACGACAACGCGATCGTAATCCTTCGCCGTATCTCTTATCAGGTCCTCCGGTACGGGCCAAAGGGTCTTTAAAACAAGGAGCGAGAACGAATTGCTTCCCGTTTGCGGCCCCCTGAAAAGATCCTTTGCCGCCCTGGCGGTAACTCCGTAGGTGATGACCAATGTCCGGGCATCGTTGTGCGTGAAAGCCTCATGAAACGAAAACCGGCCTACCGCGGTGAGCAGCTTTTCATTCAGCCTGTCCAGGGTCCTGCCGATTTCATCCACGTTGGTGGTGATCTGGCCGTCGGGACCGTGTGTTGACGAGCAGTGGCGGACGAGCGTGCTCGCTCCGATGGGCAGGGAATAAGGAACCATAAGGCCGGACGGGACCGCGTAAGGCAGATAAGGCTCACCGGAAGGCGGAGCCGCCCGATCGACCATCAAGGGCTTTTCCAACGCATCGAGATCGACACTCTCCTTTGTCATTCCAACCTCTTTGTTGGACGCGATGAAGACCGGACACCTGAACTCCTCGGCCAGATTGAACGCATGCATCGCGAGCAGCAGGCAATCCCTGACATCGACCGGGGCCAGCACGATTACCGGGAGCCCTCCGCTGTTGCCCCATCGCAGAAACTGGATTTCCCCATCTGCGCCCCGTGTGGCGGAGCCCGTGGAAGGGCCAAGTCTCTGGACGTCCACTATGACGACCGGGATTTCACTTGCGATCGCAAATGAAATCTGCTCGCTGTAGAGGCTGATGCCGGGCCCGGACGTAGCCGTCATGGCTTTCATGCCGGCCATGGATGCTCCCAGGCAGGAGCCGATGGATGCGATTTCATCTTCCCCCTGGAGACATATGCCTCCGATCGGGGGCAGAAGCCTGAGCATGCTGCTGAAAATGGTATTGGCCGGAGTGATGGGATATCCGGCAAAAAACCGGCACCCCGCGGCGACTGCCCCCAAAGCAATCGCCTCGTTACCCTCCAGAAGGGAAAGGGCCATTCTGACACCTCCATTATGCATTTCGGTTTTGCCGGGCGTTCTAAACGGTCAATCCAGCCCGGTAGCCTTCCGCGATAGCATCGCGTATCGTTCGTGCCCTGACGCAGTCCCCCACGAGGTGGATCTCAAGCTGTTTTCCTTTGAGGTCCTCGTAGAGCCGGCTGCTGGGAGTCTGTCCCGCGGCCAGAATCACCGTGTCGGCCCCGACCGTCTCGGTTTGTCCTTCTTTCGTCGTGAGTACAACGCCATCGGACGCATAACGATCGTATTTGACCCCGGTCATCAGGCGAATGCCTTTGGCGACGAGTCTGTCCAGGAGGAACCCCTTGAGCGCGGGGCCCACCCCCTGTGCCATTTCGGGCAGGATGTTGGTGACCGTGACCTTTTTTCCTTTGTCTGCAAGATAATCGGCCACCTCGCAGCCGACCAGCCCGCCTCCGATGATGACCACCCGCTTGCCGACCTCGACCGCGCCCCGAAGAACGTCCACCGACTGCACTACGGGAAGCCCGCCTGAATTGGGAATCTCGGGAGAGAACGGTAGGCCCCCGGTCGCCAGAATCACCAGGTCGGGGTTAAAATCTTCAATCTTCGCCGCCGTCGCCTCGACGCCCAGTCCGATCTCCACTCCCCGTTTGTACGCCTGCCTCTCGAGATAGCTCCTGAGAAGCTCAATCCTGTCCTTATGGGGAGGAACAGACCCGAAGAGCAGTTGCCCGCCCAGCTTGTGTTCTTTCTCCCACAGGGTCACCCGGTGTCCTCTCAGGGCTGCCACTCTGGCCGCTTCCAATCCCCCCGGCCCTCCCCCTATTACGAGCACCCGGCGGGGCGCCTCAGCCCGCGTGATCCTGTATTCCGCCTCTCTCCCCAATGCCGCGTTGACGCTACAGCGGATGCCGTCCGCAGCAGGGTCGAACACGTCCTCCCTGCACCTCATGCACAGAATGCAGGGCGTCAAATCATCCAGCCTGTTGGAAGCCGCCTTGTTCGTGAACTCCGGATCGGCAAGGTGAGACCTCCCGACGGCAACCAGATCCGCCTTTCCCTGTGCCAGAATCTTCTCACCGGCTTCCGGTGTTATCTTTCCTACCACAATGACGGGTATCGTGACCGCCCGCTTGATGCCTTCCGCCAAGTCCGCCAACACCGCCGGAACGAAAACGGGATCGGTGATGTTGATCGGGCTCGTGGGCCCTACGGAAGTCACATGGATGGCATCCGCGCCGGCCTCCTCAGCCAGACGCGCAGTCTGCTGAGCGTCCTCGGCGGTGATGCCGCCTTCCAGACCCCATTCCTTGCCGTTTATGCGGCACCAGACAGGGGTGCTCCCTCCCACCGCCCCTTTAACGGCCTTTATGATTTCGACCAGGAACCTGGCCCGATTTTGCACGCTTCCCCCGTATTCGTCCTTTCGGATGTTGGATGCGGGAGAGAGGAACTGATCGATCAGGTAGCCGTGAGCTGCATGCAATTCGACGCCGTCGAAGCCGGCTTTTTGCGCCCTGGCGGCCGCTTCGGCATACCGGGAAACGAGCGTTCGTATTTCCTGAACGGTCAATTCCCGGGGCACCTCACCCCCCAACCCCGACATCGAACCCGCCGAGGGCCCGCCCACAAAAGGCAGAGCCGACGGAGCTACGGCCTGTGCATGAGTCAGCCCGGATTTTGCGATTCTTCCTCCGTGGTGAAGTTGAAGGGCGATTTTGGCTCCATGCAGGTGGAGCGTATCGGTCAACTTTTGCATCGCCGGAATATACTTGTCATCATTGATTCGGAGCTGATTGCTAAAGACCCGGCCGTGGGGATGCACACACGTGATTTCCACAATGATCAGTCCGGTTCCGCCTCGAGCACGCGCCTCCAGGTAATCGATCAGCCTTTGTGTAACGAAGCCTTCCTCATTGCCGAAAGCTGTTCCCATGGCCGATTGCACTACGCGGTTCTTAAGCGCCATTTCGCCTATCTGGATCGGCTTCCACAGCAGACCTTCCATCGTCACTCTCCTTTTCGAAGTCATTTAGCGGCCGCTGCGGTGCGGTGTCGTCTGTGCCGATTGCTCCTCGGGGAGCATGAGCAGATCCGTCAATGCAGAAATATCGCTGATTTCCTCCATAGCCAAAGCCATTGCGGCAACTCTTTCCGCTCTTTCCTGCGGGAGGGTCCCGGCGTACGTGATGCAATCCATATACTTCTTCATGATCTCATCGTCGCTGAGCCTCATGCACGGGTCCCCCTTGGCACTGACACATATTTTTTCGCAGACGGAGCCGTTTTTCAACCTGATGGTCAGCGGACTCTTGTAGGCGAAATAACCGTGAGGCCACTCCGGATGCACCACGACTTTAACCTTCTTCCGGGCCTCTTTGAACCTGGGGTCCCGCACCTTTTCGTCAGTGAAAGTGGGCAGGAAGACTTCTCCATCGAGGAAGCCGGCCGCGACCACATGCGGGATGCTGAACCTTGCGTCTTCCCCGGTTCCAGGCTCGGCATACTTCAGGTACAGCGAGACGGTGTGGTTTATTCCCACCTCCACACTGTCCACATCGTCCCATTTGAGGCCGTGCTCTTTGATCAGATCGAACACGCCGTCGATGTTGCGATGCATGAGATAACAGCATGGGTATTTTTTCATGCCGATCTCCATGGTTCGGGACGCATCGCTCAAATCGAACTCGACCTCGCCGCTGACGAGCTCACACAGACCGCTCGGTCCCTCCAGGATGGCCGGATTCCCCGTGAAGCCGCATTTCGCAAGATAGGCGGCGCAGATGCCGTTTCTCGCCGCCGCGCCGGCTTCAAAGAGATGCGCTCCAGTCCCGGTTTGCCTCGCGATTCCACCGGCCTGCGAAGCGGCGAGACTCAGGGCCATCACGGTCTCGTCGACATTGAGTCGGAGCATCTTCGCGGCCGCGGCAGCCATACCGAGGGAAGACCACACGGCCCCGTTGAGCCAGCCTCTCTCGGCGGCCCGAATGCATGCCAGGGCCAGCTTGGCGGATACCTCATGGCCCAGGATGAGACCCTCCAGAACGCTTTTGCCCGACAGCTTCAGTTTTTCTCCAAGCGAAAAAACTCCCGGGAATACGGTGCACGTGTATTGCCCCTCAGGAAAACTGACGTCTTCAAGTTCGGTGGCGTGCACAAGCGTTCCGTTTGCCAGGGCCGCGTATTCCACCGAAGTCTTTATGGCTGTGCCCAATACTCCCGCTTCGGGAGCCGCCTTTTGCCCCTTCACATATTCGACCATCATCAAACCCTGGTCCATCACGGCACCGGCAATGGACATGCCGAGATTGCACAGTCCCAGCCGCTTGGTGTACTCGACCAGTTCCGGACCGAAGTCCTCATACCCGGTGCTGCAAATGAATTCCGCGATCCCTCTTGTAGTCTTGACTCCCATTTTTATCTCCTTTCCTGAAGATGATACACATTCCGGCGCAGACTCTGAATCGTAAAAAGCTTCGACTTATAAAGTCGCTATCAGTCAAGCGCATTGAGCCGATATCCGGACGATCGAAGGACACCCTTTGATTATGCAACTCCCATGCCATTACTGTTCGCCCGTCGCCGCGGGGAATGCGCCGGGAATCAATGCCCGGACCATCCCTCCCGCCCACGGAAGTGTGTTCCCCGGTCTCCGTCCACCACGCCGGCAGCACACACCGGCTTGACCGAAGATGCCCTGAACTGTATACTGTTTCGAAAACGAACGCTGTCCGATATTCGTACAGTATCTCCCGAGAGGTGAAGAAAATCGATATCAAAGGGCCGGAAAAACAGGACGAAATAAGGCAGGATGCGAAGGGTGCGCTTCGATGGCAGGACTTCTGCGATGAGCTCTTCCTGGTCAACGTGCTTGAATCGATTCATGACGCCGTCGACGTGATCGATGCTGAGGGCAGGATCGTTTATGTGAACCCCGCATACACACGGGAACTTGGCGTCCCGTCCCGAAAAATCGTCGGTAAAAAAATGAAGGACATCGCCCCGGAGGCCGTCAGCCTCAAGGTGCTTGAGAGCGGACAACCGCTTGTCGAACAACCCCACAGGATCGTGGGCCTCGGCCTTGACATTGTCGTGAGCGCCACCCCTCTCTATAAGAACGGCGTCCTTATCGGGGTCACATCCGTTTTCAAGAATGTAACTGAAATCAAGCGGCTGAACGAAGAGCTGGAACGGATGAGGTACTTTGCCGATTACCTCCAGGAGCAGTTGGCGCTGCAGCAGGACCTGCCCGAAGGATTCAAAAACATCGTCGGCTCCAGCAAGAATTTTCGAGACACCGTTTCCAGGGCCATGAAAGCATCGCGGTCCGAAATCACCGTCCTGCTTCTGGGTGAAACCGGGACGGGAAAGGACCTGATTGCACGGAGCATTCATAGTGCAAGCAAACGGCAACGCGGCCCGCTCATCGAGATAAACTGTGCGGCTATTCCGGAGAACCTTCTGGAAAGCGAACTCTTCGGGTTCGAGGAAGGGTCTTTCACCGGGGCGCGAAAGGGCGGCAAGGCCGGCAAGTTCGAGCTGGCGCATGGCGGGACCCTGTTCCTCGACGAGATTGGAGATATGAGCCCCGTTCTTCAGGCGAAATTGCTTCACGCACTGCAGGAAAAGCAAATCGAGCGGGTGGGTGGGATGAAGAAGATTCGCACGGACGTGCGGATCATCGCCGCTACAAACCTGGACCTCGAGGCAAAGATAAAGGAAAACAAGTTCCGTGCAGACCTTTTTTATCGTCTCAACGTGTTCAACATCAATATGCCCTCACTTCGCGCCAGGAAAGACGACATCCCTCTCCTGAGCGTTCATTTCCTGAAGAAATTCGCCGAACGTGAAGGGAAGAACGTGAAGCTGTCCGCTTCAGCGCTGAACGCCCTGATGCTTTACCACTGGCCGGGAAACATTCGGGAGCTTCAAAATGCGATCGAGTCCGCCATCGTTTCCTGCGAGCGCGAGTATATCGAACCGGAAGACTTCCCCGAGTACATGCAGTCCATGATATCCCCGCATGATCCGGCCGGAAATTGCCTTGTGGACGACGACGGATCGGACCTCGACAGCCAGATTTCCCGCCTGGAGCGGGAGCAAATCCTGAAAGCCCTCGAAAAATCGGGGAATAACCGTTCCAGGGCAATCCGGATTCTTGGTATCAGCAGAAGCACCTTTTATGAAAGAATTGCCAGGTACGGAATAAAACTCTCCTGATGCCGGTTTCTACCCGGTAGTCCGTTTCAGAACCAACCACTCGACAGAGCTTTCCCCGTTTTCCCCTGCAAATTTGATTTCCCATCCCAACCCGGCCTGCCCTGTCAAGGGGGAGGAGCTTAACTCCCGGGTGGCCCGGACACTTGTTGTCCGGGCGCGAAGCGCGGGAGGTTCAAAGGATGATTCTACAAGGGTAACGAAGGATTTGTCCCCTCCTCTTGTCCTTACGGACCCGGATAACGAGTATCCGGGCCACCCGCCGAAAGGATTCTTCCGGACAGCGGCGCTTGCCCGACGGCGGCACCCCGATTTTCTTGGCATGTCCCTTGCTGGGTGGGGTTACCGGGAAAAGAGTGGGGCCTTCCGGTTGGGGACTGATTAAGGAGGATGAAGTGTGATGATTGCCTTGCTGGGCTTGTTGACCATTTTAGTGCTGCTGCTGACCATCAATACGAAAATGCTCTCACCGCTGAGCGCGCTGATTGCGGTACCCATTCTGAGTGCGCTGGCGGCCGGGTTTGGGATGGATATCGGGAAGCTCATCATCGACGGACTCAAAAACATCGCGCCCGTGGTGACCATGTTCGTATTCGCAATCATCTTTTTTGGAGTTTTGAGCGATGCCGGCTTATTTGACCCGATTATCAACGGAATCCTGAGGACGGTGGGGGCCAAACCGCCCCGGATACTGATGGGCACCGTGCTTCTGGCTCTGCTGATCCATCTCGATGGATCGGGGGCGGTATGCTTTTTGATCACAATCCCGGCGATGTTGCCCATCTATGAACGCCTGCAAATGGACAAGAGGCTGCTTTGCCTGATGGTATCGATGGCCGCCGGCATCAATTACCTGCCATGGATCGGCCCCACTCTGCGCGCCTCCGCGGTGCTTCACGTTCCCAGCGCCGAAATCTTCACCCCGATCATAATCCCTCAAGTCGTCGGCATCGTGTTCATGTTCACGACGGCCTTTGTGCTGGGCAAAAGAGAAGCGCGCCGGCTGGGCATTGAGAACGGCCCAGGTGCCGACGTAGTCCTCGAGAGGAAACTCACGGAAGAAGAGAAGGCCCTGAGGCGCCCCGGCATGTTCTGGTTCAACGCCGTGCTGGCTGTGGTGGTAATGGGCGTCATGATCAGCGGGAAGGTCGATCCGGCGCCAATGTTCATGGTTGGAGCCATTCTCGCGTTGGTGGTCAATTATCCCCATGTGGAGCAGCAAAAAGCCCGGGTCGACGCTCATGCCCGGGCTGCCCTGATGATGGCCAGCATCCTGCTGGCTGCCGGCGCGTTTGTCGGGATCATAAAGGGGACCGGCATGGTTACCGCGATGGCCAATGTCGCCGTCTCTTTCATTCCCCAATCGCTGGCACAACACATTCCTTTCGTTGTCGGCCTCATTGCCATGCCGCTCAGTCTGCTCTTCGACCCTGATTCCTACTATTTCGGGGTTATGCCGGTCATTGCCGAAACGGCCAAAGTGTTCGGGATCGCCCCCACCGTGGTCGCTCAGGCTTCGCTTATGGGGCAGATGACGACCGGATTTCCGGTTAGTCCGCTGACGCCTGCAACCTTTCTTATCGTCGGCCTAACCGGGGTTGAACTGGGTGAGCACCAGAGGTTTTCCATTCCGTTTCTGTGGCTCGCTTCGATACTCATGACGATCACCTGTGCAATCATCGGGGTTTTTCCATTCTAAATGGTGTCCCACCAATTCGATTTTGAGTGTGACCTTCCTGTTTCCCTGCCGGTTTTGGATTGCCCGGCGTCCGAAGCGTGGTTCCTTGATCTCAGCATGAGGGAAGTTACTCTGAGGCGTCCCGTAAACCCCTTTGTCGAGGCCGCCTTTTCGTCTGTGCTGATCTTCGGACAAACACAAGCGGAAATCCGGATGGAGACGGCAGGAACCGCCGAAACTGCGCCTTTGCGGCCTGTTGCACACTTCAACTTTCGGCAGATTGTCCTGGCATGGGAGTTGCAAAAGCGAGGGATGCCTCTCGATCGTCTGGATGCTCTCCGGATACCCGGTCGAAATGAACAAACCCATGGGAGATTTTTTGGTATTTGAGGCTGAATAATCTTACTTAAAGAGGATTGAGGATGAAACACTGTCTTTCCGACATTCGTGTACTGGAAATAGGGCAAATCCTTGCAGCCCCTTATGCAGGGATGATGCTTGGTGACCTGGGAGCCGACGTCATCAAGATCGAATCTCCCGATGGGGGGGACAACTCACGCAAGACGCCCCCCCACTTCTACAAAGGGGAGAGTATTTACTTTATGGCTTTAAACAGGAACAAGAGAAGCTTTGCCATCGATCTCAAAACCGAGGATGGACTCAGGGTCTTCTACGACCTTGTCGAAAAGTCCGACGTGGTCATCGATAACCTCCGGTGCGGCCTGCGTGAAACGCTGAAAATCGATCACGAGACCCTGCTCGGATATAATGACAAGATCATATCGTGTTCCATCAATGGGTTCGGGTCGAATACCCCGGACTGCGCCAAGCCGTCTTTCGATCTCATGGTTCAGGCCAAAGGCGGAGGAATCAGCCTGACGGGTGAACCGGGGGGACCTCCCGTTCGGATGGGTGTCTCAATCACGGACTATGTCGCCGGCGTCTATGCGGTTACGGGAGTACTGGCGGCACTTCATGAACGCCAACATACGAAGAAGGGCAAGAAACTCGAGGTCCCGCTCCTGAGTACCATGATTTCGCTCCTGGGCTATGAGGCGACATTATATCTCTATTCGGGGGATATCCCGTGTCCGGTGGGATGCGGCCACCGGTCGCTGGTGCCGTATAACGCCGTATCCACAAAGGACGGGCACATCGTGATCGGCGCTCATCTGCCGAAGTTCTGGTCGTCTTTGTGCGAAGTCCTGGGAATCGAAGACATCGGAAACGACCCGAAGTTCAACAGCCTTGAAGTAAGGAACAGGAACCGGGGAGAGATCCTCGAGATTCTCAACGAGCGATTTTCCAGGAAGACATCTCGGGAGTGGATCGAAGTCCTCGATGCGAAAGGGGTCCCGTGCGCTCCGATCAATGACATCCGGGCGGCTTTAAGCGATCCTACCACGCAGGCTTTGAACATGGTGGTCGATGTCGAACACAAAGGGGTCGGCCTCACCTTCAAAACCCCTGGAAACCCTATCCGAACGTTTGAAGAGGACGGTCAGCAATACCTCTCGCCTCCCCTTCTGGGAGAACATACGCAAGAGGTCTTGAGGGAGATACTCCATTATCCTGAGGAGCTGATAGACGATCTCATCCAAAAGCAAACCGTGAGTGTATCTTCTGCTTCCAGGTGTAAATAAGAATTCCCCACGTTTCAGGGAGAGTGGTTCGACACGCCGGATCCGGTGAGGAATGGCGCGGAAAGAATCCGAACCGCTTTGCCCTGAATTTCCTTCCACCGAATGGCCCGGATTTAAATTCGATTGACAAGAAAGATGGCTTTGAGCCCGTACGAGTGGGGCACATACACGATGCCTGCCGCTTCATAGTCTGTTTTGATAAGCACCCCTGCCGGGGGATGATCGGGGATGTGGTGCAACCCGGTTCGGATGGAACCCGGCAGGGTTTGTCGCGAGGATTATGAGTATGAGCAAAGGGAGACAGTTGGTTCCCTCGACGCACTCGAGTTTTTCAAGGTATCGATGACTCAGGACACGCGCGTATGATGCGCGGGAGGGGCAGGAAGCGCTTCGGAGATGATGATACCCGGGTCCTTGGGAACCCGGGTCAGTTCGACAAAGCGCCCGTGATGAGGAGGTCCTCACCACGGGCCTTGAGGGTCATCAAATTTTCTGTTAAAGATCTTCCTTCCGATTGGGACAACCGTCAGAGCAACCTCCGATTCACACCTGAAGCGTCTTTGCGATCGCTTGAAGATGTTCAGGCCACGCCGATTTTATGAGGCCGGATCAGCCTTGTATTCGACCGCTGGTCTGCGATCCCGCGTGACCTGACGCGCGTGGAGCCATAGCGTTGACAGGGCGCTGATGAGACCGACGGATGCAGCATACAAACATATGTAGGTGCTGTGATTGTTGTCCCACTGCAGCAGGGCCGTGGCAATGATCGGCGTCATACCGCCGGCGACAATCCCCGAGAATTGATATACAAAAGAAATCCCCGTGTACCTGACTCGAGGATCGAACAGTTCGGCAAACAACGAAGACTGCGGACCGTACACGGCAGAGTAGAAAATGCCGAACGGAATGATGATGGCCAGCCACACCAGGTATATGTTGCTGCAGTTGTTCATGATCCAGAATGCCGGGAAACAGGAAAGGCCGGCAACCAGGCTGCCCCATCCGTAAACCAGGGTCCGGCCCAGGCGGTCTGAAAGGTATCCGAAGAATGGGAGCCCAAACGTCATCACGATGGCGGCGATCATGACTCCGGTCAGGGCGCTGGTGCGTGGAATTTTCATCACGGTGGTGAGATAGCCGATCGAGAAAACACCAAAGATATTGAATATCACTCCATCGATCCACCGTGCCCCCATGGCGATCATAACACTGGAGGCATACCCTTTCCACATATCGACGAAGGGCATTCGGGACTCCGCCTTTTCTTTTTTGACGCTCTCAAATTCCGGGGTTTCCAGGACGTTTTTACGAATCCAGAGGCCGAGAGCAACGAGTACGACACTGACTATGTACGGGACACGCCAGCCCCAGGACATGAAGGCCGTATTCGACAACAGCGTAGACAGGAGTGCCACAATGCCGGATGCGAGGAGCAACCCGAGGGATGCTCCGGTCTGTGGCAGACTGGCATAAAGTCCACGCTGCGAAGGTTTCGCATACTCGAACGTCATGAGCACCGCTCCGCCCCACTCGCCGCCCAGGCCAATACCCTGAAGAACGCGCAGCAGCAGCAAAATAATGGGAGCCCAAACACCGATTTGTTCGTAGGTAGGCACGAGGCCCATCCCCACGGTGGAACCGCCCATGATTACGAGTGTGTAGATGAGCATCGTCTTGCGGCCAACTCTGTCGCCGAAATGTCCAAAAATGAGGCCGCCCAGCGGCCGGGCCGCAAATCCCACCGCCAGGCCCGTATAGGCCAGCAGTGTGGAAACCAGTGGATCACTGGTTGGAAAATATAGTTTATTGAACACAATGCCCGCGACAACACCGTACAGAAAAAAATCATACCATTCGATTGTTCCGCCAATTACACTGGCGTACACGACTCGCCGAAACATCTTTTTGTCGCGATTGCTCATAAAGAGTCCTCCGGGTAAGTTTTTTGGAATGTTGCCTGTTTTCTTCCGAAGCAGTGCGCTGGAGCGTGCCGGGCGCCGGCTTCATGCATTCCTTCAGCTTCGGCGATGAGCTGCACGGGAAGTTCTCTCATCATGATCGGGTGTTGTAAAATAATATTTTCGCCTTTTTCCAGCGCATGTTCGGCAGATGCGGCACCGCCGCACACCGCCGGTGATGCCCGCCTGACTGTCCGTTTTTTGGCGTCATCTTCATTTCGATCCGCCGCCACGCGTATCTTGAGGCATGGAGCGTACATCGAACGGGTGTTGAGCGACGTTCCGAAATGAACCGGGCCAATCATGCTCACAGTCATGTGGACCCTTTTCCTGAAATGGGCGAACAAGTGGTGATCGATCATGAGGTATCCGTTCCGTCGCCTTTCCTGAGACTGCTGAAGCGATAATCTTGTAAAATCGATCTTGTTGATAGCGGCTAGCCGAACAAGGATTCGGCAAGAATTGTGCCAAGAAAGAGAACCTTACGCAGTACTGTAGCCGGCCCGGCCTATGAGAGCGAAACAGTCGGCGATGGAGACCTGTCCGACCCGGGGATGGCGACCGCACGATGCAAACCCGGCAAACATCGAGACGAGGGATTAAGCCGCTTTACCTTTCGGCTGAGACATGTTTTATAGATGCGCTTCATCTGGTGTGTGGTGTCCCCCGTGTTGAAATGCTCTCTTGCAAAGCTGCACCGGTAAGTCGCTCACGGGAATCCCTCGTTTCTCCGGCACTTAAAAGTAATGAATATTTACCTGGTATTTTGATGGCTTATCCACGAGGCGGGAAAGAAACCGGGGACTATTCCAATTTGGTTTTAGGTGTACAAAAAACAAACACTGTACGCGATTCATACAGTAGTTTTCAGGAGGAGAAAAATTTTTGCGTAAAATTCGGAGAAGCTGAAATTTTTGAAAACGGCTCTCCGCCGGCGGGACCTCTGCGACGATTTCTTCCCAACCTACATTTGTCGAAGCGGACCAGCCCATGAGAGGGATGGCTTTCGCGTGCATTGATCAACACGTCAATACACCTGATTACGGCAATTTTTGCTGATGGCGAAAAAGCACGAAATGGGTTAGTCTAGTTTATCTTACCATCTTGTATACGCATACATTATGCGTACCTTTGCATTGCACGCTGCGGCATCACGTCCATTGGCCCTTTGCACGGGTCCCGGGTGCGGAATCATCCTTCACAACAGAAGAGAGGAAACATTTCGAGCAAGGTGGATGGGATTGTAATCCGTCGAAGATTTAGACGATCACTCAATGAAACAGGGAGAATTTAATGACAAACGCAAGTGAATACACACTCTACAGCGGCGGCCTCCGGGGTTCGGAAGCTGAATTCGGCGCACAAGCCGAACGCTGGGGGGTGAGGGAAGTGACTTTTACTTACGAGGGCTACGAACCCTCCAGGGACCGGGGCCTCGTCCTTCTGGGGCCGGAGGAAATGAAGCGAGGCGATATCAGCATGGACATCGTCTGCATGCGCATGAACCGGACCTATTCCAGGGTCGATGCCATCCGGAAAGTCATGCAGATGATCTTTCACATGGTCAACAGCGGGTTCCAGGTTTTCGCCGTGGGCTGGATCCAACCCAATGACACCGTGAAGGGGGGAACCGGCTGGGCCGTCGAACTGGCCAAGTTGTTCAACCGTCCCCTGAGCGTGTTCGACCAGGACCGCAATGCATGGTTTTCGTGGGAGAACAACGCCTGGGTGGAAAGCATGCCGGTGATCGAGCACAAAACCTTCGCGGGCACCGGAACCCGCAACCTCAGTGACGCAGGCAAGCGTGCAATCGAGGATCTCTTCCGGCGCTCCTTCGATCCCTCCGTCAAAAGCTGAGCCCTCGGCTCCGCGCCGTGTCCATCAAAAACATCGGGGCCGTACAGGGGACATTCCCGTCTCGTGTAAGGCCCCGGTTTTTTCCCACGTGACCCATTTTTTCAGGCGCCGTTTTTCGGACTGTGCGAAGAACCGCCGGGCGAAGACAATGCCCGCGGAATTGCTCCGGCGAGTTCCGCATTGAAAAAATCCAGCGTTCGTTTCCGGGCATCCTGTGCGTTTGGATCCTCCTGCTTCGAATCGAAGCCATGGCGCGCCCCGGGATAAATCCTGATCTCGTATTCCACCGAATACCGCCTCAAGAACGCTTCGAGCGCGTAAGCTTCGCCAACCGGCACCAAGGTGTCGGCGTCCCCATGCAGAATCAGCGTCGGAGGCAGTCTTTCGATCCGGTCCCGCACCTCCTGCGGCATGCCTCCATACACCTCCACCACGGCCCCTATCGACGGGTTCAATCCCGCGGCGGCGACAGCGATGAACGCGCCCTGTGAAAAACCAAGGACACCTATTCGTCGCGGATCCGTGGAGGGCTCTTTCGCGATGTACCCGACTGCCTGGTTCACGACCGCGATCCAGTTCGACAGGCGCCGGTGATAGGTTTCCCTGTGCGTGGAAAGCCCCCGGGCGCTCATAGCACGTTCATCGGCCTTGTCGTAGTACATCAGGGCGTACACTTCGTGCAGGGTCCCACCACATCGGGAAGACACCCGCGATGCATATCGTAAAGGCATCCCGGTGGAATGTCGATCTTCATGCCGGTATACGGCGGATAGGGGCTGTTGCCCAAAGGAAAAGCCGAGGCCAAAAGAAACCAGGATTCGTTATTCCGGCGGAGGCCGAAATAATAACTAATTACAATCATTATCTAATTACAATTGATAACCCTGGGCCCCGGCAATATCGCGGGGTGACATTCCTGGATAAACCGCTCTCTTTTCATCTGGATTCCATTTGGGCAAGCGCACCGATATACTTGCAATAAGCTGCTGGTTGAAGGACAATCGCGATCATCCCCGTAGCGCCTTACGGCGCTGCGGTCGGCCGTCACTCACCAATCAACCCCGGGAAGTCGATGACTAAGGAGTTCGCCATGGATTATCATTTTAGAAATCTCGTCTTTGAAGGAGGCGGAGTCAAGGGAATAGCCTATGCGGGAGCGCTCCGGGTGCTGGAGGATAAGGGAATCCTCGCGGGCGTCACTCGAGTCGGCGGCACATCCGCCGGAGCCATCAACGCGGTACTCGTGGGGCTCAATTATTCCGTCTCCGAGATCGACGGCATCCTGCGCTCGGTTGACTTCAAAAAGTTCATGGACGACTCGTGGGGAGTGGTGCGGGACACCGACCGCCTCATCCACGAATTCGGCTGGTACAAGGGAGACTTTTTCCGCAACTGGATCGGCAAGATCATAAAGGCGAAAACCGGCAACTCCGAGGCCACCTTCAGTGAAGTACAGGCCCAAAAGAGCGCCAAGGGTTTCCGGGACCTGTATTTCATGGGCACCAACCTGTCAACGCGCTTTTCAGAGGTCTTCTCCTTCGAACATACTCCTCGCACATGCGTTGCCGATGCGGTACGGATGTCCATGTCCATCCCGCTCTTCTTTGCCGCAAAGCGGAGCCCGCGAAATGACGTCTACGTGGACGGCGGGGTCCTCGACAACTACCCCGTCAAACTCTTCGACCGGAAGAAATATGTGGATCGATACTCCTCTCTCCCGGTCTACTACGAGGACCACAACGATCGGCTTCGTCAGGCCGGAAGTTCGATCAGCCCCTATGTGTTCAATATGGAGACACTCGGCTTCCGCCTCGACTCGGCGGAAGAGATCGCTATGTTTCGCGACCAAGCGGAACCGGTGCATCACACGGTGGATGACTTTTTCGACTATGCCTATGCCCTGGTGGATACGGTTCTGGAGAGCCAGTCGAACCTCCATCTGCACAGTGACGACTGGCAACGGACGATTTATATCGACACCCTGGACGTGAGGACGACCGATTTCGACCTGTCGGACGCCAAGAAACAAGCCCTTGTAAAATCGGGCCAAGACAACACTGAAAAATACTTCTCGTGGTATGACGACCCCAGGAACAAGCCGGTGAACAGGCCGTAGGGGAGGATGGGAGAGACCCCTTCGGCGTGAGGCTGTCACGAAGGTTTTCCCGGACAACGGCAGGAGGCCGGCTCTTTTTTTTCAAATCACTTTTTCGCGGAGGGCATAAGGCATGATAACCGCCGGGTTCGACGGAAAGCGAAATACGATGGGCCGCCCCGCACTTCACCCCGGGAGGACAGCCCTGTTTTGCCTCGTCTGCCTGCTCTGCCTTTCCCCGGCCGGCCGGGCGTCGAGTGGGGCAGGACCGGACTTTTACCAGGAAACCGTCCTGGAATTCGGCGCCCAAACAGCGCCCACTAAAGCGATCCGGCTCGCCGCGGCAAAAAACGAGCACCTCCCGGTAAACTTCACCCTGCGGGGGATGTCCGTTTTCCCCATAACGGCCAAAACAGTCCCCAAGGGCGGAGCACCTGAGATTCCCGTGCAGTTTTGGCAGCTCCGGCCGGTACCCCGGAATCTTCCACAGGAATTCTTCCCGGACGGCCTGGTCCCACTTGCATCCGACCTGGCAATACAGGCAGACCCCTTCCGGCTGACGGCGGTGGTGAGTATTCCCTCCTCAATTGCCCCGGGGACCTATGACTATGAAATCGTCGTCGAGAGCGGCACTCAATCCGTGCGACAACCTCTTACGATCAGGATTTGGTCCTTTGGCCTCGAAAACGACCTGCCCATTACCATTCTGGCCGCCTTCCGGCCGAATGAGGAATTGTTTCGGCCGTACGGAGTGAGTTCGCCCGAAAGTTGCGAAAGCGTCCTGAAGGCTTACCTGCAGTCGCTGCGCGCCTACAAAGTCAACGCCGTCGCCGGGTTTTATCCTCTCCCGGTTGAGCAGGTGGTGCAGGGCCGGCCCCTGACGGCTTTCCCGCAGTTCCTCCAGATGCTGGACTTCGTCGTGAACGACCTGGGCTACCGGTATTTTCGACTGCCCCGCCTTCTGGATAAGCGTGAACCCGATCAGTTCGCCTCTTTCCGGCAGCGGGCCGGCGCGTACTATCCGCCCATGGTGAGTTATTTACAGGCCAGAGGCTGGCTGGACAAGGCCATTATCAAGGAGTGGGACGAACCCAGGGCGCACCAGGGCCGGCAGGTGCTGCAACTGTACCGGGACGTCAAGGCCATAGCCCCGGGGGTGCGCACGGAGTCGGCGGGCGGCTGGCCGGCCCCGGAGATGGCAGGCGCGATCGATATCTGGGCCTATTCGGCAAGCACATTCGATCCGAACATCCTTTCCCAGCTCAAGGACAAGGGGATGGAGGTCTGGCTGTATTACAATCGCCTGCACGGCATCGACCGGCCCCCAGCGCAGCAGCGGGCAGTTGGCTGGTATGTATATCGCTACGGCTTCAGCGGCTATCTGCTCTGGGGAGTGAATGCCTGGGGAGATAATCCCTGGACCAGCGTTCCCGGGCGCGGCAATTTCTACCGGCGCGGGGCATTCTTTTACCCCGACCCCCGGACCGGCATGCCTTTGCCCACCTACCGGCTGGAAGCGATGCGGCGGGGATGGGAAGATTACCAGTACCTCACGCTTCTTACCGAGGCGGCGGGCCGGGGCTTGGTGAACGCCGAGGCATACGGCCGCATCCGTGACCAGGTGGCAAAGGTTACCGGAGTCGTTACGAATACCAACCCGGACATTACCTGGCAGCAGCTCGAGGATTTGAGACTGCAGATGGGGGAACTGCTGAATCTCGCCGCCGGGGGACGAGGCGAATGACACGGCGGGTTGCGATCGATTTCCCGTCATTTCCGCCACACCCTGCCTTGGCGCTGCACAAATCCACACAGTGCAGCGGAAGTGTGGGGCGTGCAGTTCCCCACTCTCATGGGAATATCGTCTGCCCACGGGTGGCCCGGATACTCGTTATCCGGGGGGCGGAGCCCCAAGAGGAGCAGGAAGGACTATGCTGTTCGCTCACAAACCTCTTGCGCTTCGCGCACGGACAACGAGAGATGTCCGTGCCACCCATCGGTAGGATTATGTCATTGAATTTATGAAATGGACCACGAAGGTGAGTTATCCTTTTAAATTAACTAACTTTCTCGTTCCCACGCTCCGCGTGGGAACGCGGATGAAATCGCCGTAAATTCGCCCAACCCAACGCCCCGCAATATACGACCCGCTCAGCACCCACCCGGCTTTATGTGACCGTCTCGCCTCCGCGCCGGATTCCAATACAAAATGAAGCTCGGAAGGTCGAGACCGTTCGTCAAATCCCTGTTGCGCCGAGGATGAGGCGCGGCCCAAGTGCCGGAGACAGTCGAAGGCGACAAATTATCCGGGAATCAAAGGCTTGATGGGAATCGAAAACGGATACGAGAGCGGAATTCTTTTTGTAACCGAAGCCGGAATCACACGGCGCAAGTGGGCGAGTGTATAAAAATACTTAACAGAGTTTAAAATACTTGACAATGTCACACCCGCGCGAGAAGGTGACTTCTATCTGTCAAAGGTTCCAAGGGTAGCCACTCAAGTCGCAAATACGGGAGGGTGAGATGAAGAAAGCATTGTTACTGCTGGCGGCAATCTGTATCGGGTTGACGGTACCTGTAACGGCCGGGGCCGCGGATGAAATCGTCCTCAAGCTGGCCCACATCACGGCTCCGAACGGTATGTTGGACAAAAAGGCCCAGAAATTCGCCGAGCTGGTCGCGGCCAAGAGCAACGGCAAGGTGAAAATCGAAATCTATCCGGCCCAGCAACTCGGCACCATCAAGGAGATCATGCAGGGGATTTCGCTCGGCACGATCGACATGGGCATGGAAGCAGAGTCCTTCATGGATGCTTTCGACAAGGATTTTGCAATCTTCGGCACCCCCTTCCTGCTCACCCGGGAAGAACTGGTAAAGAACGAATATCTCCAGGAAGTCCGCGAACGAGTGCGCAAAAAGATGGCCATACGCACCCTGCCCGGATTCGCCTTCCGCCCGCAGGTCCATCTGTGGACTCAGAAACGCCAGGTCATGACCCCCGATGAACTGAACGGCATCAAACTGCGCGTGTGGCAGTCCAAGGCCCTGGTCGATACGTGGAACAAGCTGGGAGCCACCGCCGTTCCCCTGCCCTGGGGCGAAGTCTACATGGCGCTCAGCCAGAACGTGGTGAACGGTCTCGTCCACAACATCGTCCAGGTGAGAGACGAAAAATTCAACGAGCAGTTGAACTTCTGCACCAAGCTCGACTGGGTGAACCTCTACGACGTCACCTGGATCAACGACCAGAAGTACGCTTCTCTGCCGCCCGATGTGCAGAAGATCCTGAACGAGGCTTCCCAGGAATCCGCCGACTGGTTCGTCAGCTTCGGGCAGAGTCTTGAAGACGAAGCACAGAAAGAATGCGAAAAGGGCGGGATCGTCTTCAAGACGGCCGATCGCAGCTTGTGGGTGAAAAAGGCTTCGGAAGCGTACCCGGATCTCGAAAAATCGGGACTGTGGTCGGAAGGGCTGCTCAAAAAGCTCGGCAAGCAATAGTGTTCCGGACTCCCGCCGGCCTTGAGGCTGGCGGGTTTTGCCCTGAAAGGTCCGTTATGCTGTCGACACTGAACAAGATAGTGGGCAAGTGTCTGTACTGGGCCATCGCTGCAATCCACGCGGCAATCGTGGTGATCCTCTTTGCCGGGGTGGTGGCCCGCTACGTCTTCAATGCGCCTCTTTTCTGGGGTGAGGAGATGTCCATTCTCGGCCTCGTCTGGTTGACTTTCCTTGGCGGGGCGGTCCTGGTCCGGCAGAACAAGAACGTGGCCATCACCATTTTCACCGACCACCTTCCCGCCCGGGTCCTTCGCAGGGTCGACTTCGTCAATCACATCCTCATCATGATCTGCCTTGTGGTCATGATCCGGCAGGCATGGACACTGTCGGACCGCCTCATGGACAGCACCACTCCGGCGCTTCGGTTCAGGGAAACGTGGTTTGCCGCGGCCCTCGTAATCGGATTCGTGGTCATGCTGTTCTACCAGGTCCAGCGGTTCGTGGCCGAACTGAGGAACAGGAAGGCTTTTCCCGATGAAGAAGCCGGCGACGAGAGGTGTGAGCTATGAACGCATACATCCTGGTCGGGTTGCTCCTGCTCCTCATGGCGATGCGGATTCCCGTCGTGTTTTCCCTGCTGCTGTCCAGCCTGTTCTACATCGTATTCATAAAACACATTCCGCTCGTCATCCTGGCTCACCGCATGATGGGAAGCATCGAATCCTTCCCGCTCCTCGCGCTGCCCCTCTTTATCCTGGCCGCCGACATCATAAACGCCGGCAAGGCATCCGAGGAGATGTTCAAGTTTGCGCAGGCCCTGGTCGGGCACCTGCGCGGCTCGATGGGGCACGTGGTGGTGGTTGCGTCGATGATCTTTGCCGGGATTTCCGGCACGATCACCGCCGAAGCGGCGGGCCTCGGCAAACTGCAACTTCCGTTGATGGAGAAAGCGGGGTTCGACAAGCCTTTTTCGCTGGGATTGATCTCATCGGCATCCATCATCGGGCCGATCATCCCGCCCAGCGTCCAGATGATTCTCTACGCCATGATCGCCGAGCAGTCCGTGGGACGCCTCTTTGTCGGAGGGTTCATCCCGGGAGTGATCATGGGATTGTGCCTCATGATCATGGTCTATATTTACGCGGTCAAGCGCAATTACCCGCGGGAAGCCAAGCGCGCCTCGCTGTCCACCATGTGGGCCACATTCAGGACGTCCGCTCCGGCTCTCATGACCCCCGTGATCATCCTCGGCGGGATCATGTCGGGCATCTTCACTCCCACGGAAGCGGCGGTCGTGGCGGTGGTTTACGCCCTGTTCATCTCCTTTTTCGTCTATCGAACCCTCAGCATCCGTCAGCTTCCCCAGATGCTGGTGAGTTCGGCGGTCATGACCGCTCTCATCCTGGTGATCATGGGGGCGGCTTCGGTCTTCGGCTGGATCGTGACCATGGAGAACATCCCGGTCCTCGTGAAGAACGCCATCATGTCCGCAACCGACAAGCAGTGGGTGGTGCTCCTCATCCTGAACATCGTCTTCCTCATTGCCGGCTGTTTCTTCGACATCTGCGCCATCATTCTGGTGTTGACGCCCATGATCCTGCCCGTGTTGCAGGCCTTTCACATCGACATGGTGCACTGGGGCGTCGTGGAAACCCTGAACGTGTGCATCGGGTTTCTCACCCCTCCGTTCGGCGTGGGGCTCTTCATCATGTCCGACATGACCAAAATGACCGTAGGCGCCGTGACCAGGGCAGTCGCTCCCTTTCTGATTCCGTTGCTGATTACCCTGGCACTCATCACTTACATCCCACAGCTCGTGACCTGGCTTCCGAATCTCGTATTCGGATAATCCTTCACGAACTTGAACCATGCCGTCGAGGTTGAAGCATGAATTCCAGAGAAAGGTTCCTGACCGCATTGAACCATGAGACTCCCGACCGGGTGCCCCTCGATCTGGGAGGGTGGGTCACCACCATTTCCGAGGTCACCTACAACCGGCTGCTTGCCCGGCTGGGCATCGAGCGGCGCAGGGAGGTCTTCGACTGGCTCCGCCAGACCGTCGACCCGGAAGAAGACGTGCTGGAGCGCCTTGGGGTCGATACCCGCTACGTCCACATCGGCCGTTCCAGGTCCTGGAAGTTTCTTCCCGAACCAAGGGAACAGGGGTCCTACGTGGTTGACGAGTGGGGCTGCGGATTCGTGAAGACGCCGACGACGCTCTACTACAACCTGATCGACAGCCCGCTCGCCAGGGCCAAAATCGAGGACCTGGACGGCCACCCGTGGCCCGATCCGCTGGATCCCGGGTACCTTGAAGGCGTGGTCGAACGGGCAAAACAGCTCTCGGAAGAAAACCGGTACGCCGTGATCGGGGACTTCGCCTGGGAAACATGGTACGAACGTGCCTGGAAGCTTCGAGGCATGCAGCAGTTCTACATGGACATGGCGCTCGACAGGGACTTCATCCATGCCCTGCTTGACAGGACCCTGGAGCTTCATCTGAAGTTCCTCGATAAAATCCTGTCCGCCTGCGGGCAATACCTCGACGTGGTGATCCAGGGCGGCGATCTCGCCGGGCAGCAGACGACCCTCATGTCCCCGGCCGATTACCGCGAATTCATTAAGCCCCGGCAGGCGAAGGCGATCGAACTCATTCGAAGCAGGACGAAGGCGAAGATCTTCTGGCACTGCTGCGGCGCGGTTTCGAGCCTCATCCCCGATTTTATCGACATCGGGATAGACATTCTGAATCCCGTCCAGGTCCGGGCGCACGGGATGGACGCCCAAAAACTCAAAGCGGACTTCGGCGACCGGATCGCGTTCTGGGGAGGCGTCGATTCGCAGCAGGTTCTGCCCTCCGGATCGCCGGCGGACGTGGAAGCCGAGGTCCGGCACCTCATTCGGGCCATGGCGCCCGGAGGGGGCCTGGTTATCTGCTCCGTCCACAACATCCAGGCGGACGTGCCCCCGGACAACGTGCTCGCCCTCTACGATTCGGTCGGGAAATGGGGACGCTATCCCCTCGCGGCGGATTTATAAGACAAGGATTTTTTAAGGGAAAACGGAATCGGCAACGACCATGTGATGACCCTCGGCAGGCACCTGCCGCTCCTCCCCCCGGATGGGGGAGGCAGGGCGAGGGTGTTGTCCGAATCGCTCGGCAACACCCTCCCCTAACACCAGCCTTCGGGGCTGCCGGATCAAGGGAATTCATGTGGGTCCCGTCACTCCGGGCGCGCTTCAGCGCGGGGGGGCAAAACATCCGCAACATCTTTCCCATGCGAGGACCATTCAATGGAAAAATTGCAGGCGGCAATCAAGGCCGGCAACGTTTCGGCCGTAACGGCTGAACTGAATTCACTGCTCTCTGAAGGGCACAAAGCCGGGGAACTCCTGGATATCATGATTGCGAGCCTGCGCGAGGTGGGTGAAGCCTTTTCCAGGGGGGAAGCCTTCATCCCGGAGATGCTCATCGCGGCGAAGGCCATGCAGGCGGGAGCGAACCATCTCCGCCCGAGGCTGACCGGAGGTGAAACGGTAAAGCGGGGCAAATTTATGATTGCAACCGTGTCCGGCGACCTGCATGATGTGGGGAAGAACCTGGTCGCTCTCGTGTTCGGAGGAAACGGCTTCGAAGTGATCGATCTCGGCATCGATGCGGCCCCCGGAAGGCTGCTCGCCGGATTCGAGACGCACCGGCCGGACCTCGTCGGGCTGTCCGCTCTCTTGACCACGACCATGGCGGCCATGGAGCTGACGGTCGGAGCGATCAAGGCGAAATATCCCGAGGCGAAAATCATGGTCGGCGGCGCTCCCGTTACTGCGGAATTCGCGGAAAAGATCGGCGCCGACGGTTACGCGCCGGACGCCGCGGCGGCCGTGGAACTGGCCCGCAAACTGCTGGACGGTTGAGTCCCCTCAAACCGGCGCCGTGGGATAACAAAGGATATTTTATATCGATTTGCGTTCAAGATAAGATAAATCCCCAGACAGCGGGGGAATGTTCCCCCGCGCCCCCCGGATTTCGGCCACACGCGCCAGCGCGTGAGGCCGAGCGCTCGGTGCCGGCGGTGCTTGCCCACGATGGGCGAGGGCACCGCCGTAGCGCCAAACTAAGCCGCGAAGCGGCGTGGGGGTGTGGGAGGCACGGTTCTCAATGCTTTTCATTCTTTGATAGCATTTTGAACGCAACTCAGTATTAGGTGCCGAAGGCTGGCGCCAACGATGGAAACGACTGGTGCGGAGCGCGGCTCCGGGGCGGGTGATGGACGATGAATGTCGGCGAACGCATGCGGGCGATTCGAGAGCAGAAGGGGTTGTCAATCCGGAAACTGGCCGGAGTGCTCGACATGTCCGCGAGCCTCATCAGCCAGATCGAGACCGGGAAGGTCGATCCGTCCCTTTCCACCATGCGCAAGATCGCGATAGCCCTGGATGTGCCGCTGTTCAGCTTCGTTCTGACCGACTCGTCCGAACCCACGCGTCTGGTCAGAAAGCATGAGCGCCGCTCGGTGGTTTTTCCCCAGGCGGGCCTCGATTATGAAGTGATCCACTCCGATCCGAACAAGAAGATCGCGATCATGATCGGCACGCTGACTCCCGGCGGAGCGACCAGCGAGACCCTGCTGAATCATCCGGGTGAGGAATGCCTCCTGGTTTTGCGGGGCATCCTGACCGTGGAAGTCGGGGAAGAAATACTGGCATTAAAAGAAGACGAGAGCCTCTACTTCGACAGCTCGATCCCCCACCGTCTCTGCAACAGGGAACCGGACGTCTGCAAGTTCTACCTCATCATCACCCCTCCCAAGTTTTAGGAATGCGGAAGCTGACCACTCCCCGGAATTTGAACCAATTCAAGTGAGAAAGATCGGCTCTCTTCCGTTCAGGTCCCCTCGGGACAACAACTCCGGTTTCAGTCTGCATGGCGCAACCCCGGTTGCGGGGCGAGCCGGAAAGATTCGGACCGGTGAGCGGTTCCCACGTAACTGCCAAGTGTTTGCCCAAACGGCTGCACAAGTTGTTGCCGAATAGTTTCCCAAGTCGTGACCGAGTGGGAGCAGAGAGGTCGCCCAAGATCCGGCATGCCGGAAAGTCGGCATGCACATGCAACGACATTGAGCCCTTCCTTTGAGCTTTTCCTCAAGGCGAAACCGACACCGACTTTTCGAATTCCACCGTTCATAAAAATTTCACCGGCAAAATTTCATTGGCATAATGGGACGGTTTATTCTATTTTAATCTTGGGGAATCCACGGGAGGTGCCTCCGGGCCGGGAATGCTTCCGGTGGATCACATCCCCACCCTGCCTTGGCGGTTGTACGGAGCGGAGATGAGACAAGCGCCGGTTCCCCTCCTTTGAGGGGCGGGTGAATCAAGTCAACCTATTTATTTTATTGAATAATAGTTGAATTTCAAAAAAAGGCTAAAATAGGGGGAG
This sequence comes from uncultured Syntrophobacter sp., assembly GCA_963666995.1. Taxonomy (GTDB): domain Bacteria; phylum Desulfobacterota; class Syntrophobacteria; order Syntrophobacterales; family Syntrophobacteraceae; genus Syntrophobacter. The sequence goes on from OY762941.1 coordinate 1,124,602, forward strand.
GTTACCACTTCTTTATAACATGTTGAATTATCTATCGCTTATCGTTTTTCCCCGGCCTCCGGCCGGAATTTGGACACCGAAAAAGAGGCTCGATTGGGGAGGTTACCGCTTTGAGGGTTGCCGGGCCGCGCCGGGAGCCAATCCCCAAGGGGTGCACTTGAAATGATACGCAGAGCCTTCGGGCGATTGAGACTCGTAAAACCCAAGCTCCAGGAGACGCACCTGGATATTGCCTTGAAATGATACGCAGAGCCTTCGGGCGATTGAGACCTCATAGAAGTTCACGCTATTGGTGATAAGCGAGATAATGCTTGAAATGATACGCAGAGCCTTCGGGCGATTGAGACTCGGTTAATCGCACAATTCAGGGGCACTCCCCCTGGAGTCCTTGAAATGATACGCAGAGCCTTCGGGCGATTGAGACCTACCTCCCACAGGTTCTTAAACGGAACACTCGTTATACTTGAAATGATACGCAGAGCCTTCGGGCGATTGAGACCAATCAAAAGCAATTCCAATATTCCCACCATAGCCAGACTTGAAATGATACGCAGAGCCTTCGGGCGATTGAGACATGTTTTCCCTGGCCGGGATGGAGCTTTCAGGCGGAACACTCACTTGAAATGATACGCAGAGCCTTCGGGCGATTGAGACTTAACCGTACTATCAACTCCCCCTCTCCACGCGACACCTGGACTTGAAATGATACGCAGAGCCTTCGGGCGATTGAGACTTCGCGGAGAGAGCTATACATCAGGGACCCTCAGATGGGCTGTCTTGAAATGATACGCAGAGCCTTCGGGCGATTGAGACATTATTTTCCGTGTAAGTTATCTTTATCTGCTATCAGTACCTTGAAATGATACGCAGAGCCTTCGGGCGATTGAGACACCAATAGTGACCGTTATTTCTCGACAATTCCTCTTTGTACTTGAAATGATACGCAGAGCCTTCGGGCGATTGAGACTTTCAACGGAGATGGTTGCCGGGGAAATGCCGACGAAAGCCCTTGAAATGATACGCAGAGCCTTCGGGCGATTGAGACATTCTTCCATCTCCCCCTCGGGGATGAAAGTGTCAACGACTTGAAATGATACGCAGAGCCTTCGGGCGATTGAGACCCATGACGGTAAGGTCTCCGGACCGGCCGAAATCTTCTCCCAACTTGAAATGATACGCAGAGCCTTCGGGCGATTGAGACTGGGCAACTCCACAAGGTTGCCCAGATCCTCAGCCAGCAGACTTGAAATGATACGCAGAGCCTTCGGGCGATTGAGACCCTGAATAAGGCAATTCGTTGGCCCGTGGAGAATGACGGTGTGCTTGAAATGATACGCAGAGCCTTCGGGCGATTGAGACGACGTGCACTGGACATCCCGTAATCGAAGCGTTAAGGGAAATCTTGAAATGATACGCAGAGCCTTCGGGCGATTGAGACCACTGATCTTCTTGTACTCTGCCCAGGCGGAGTCACTGATCTTCTTGAAATGATACGCAGAGCCTTCGGGCGATTGAGACTATTTGCATATCCGGTTTTCCAGGTCCGATTTCATGCCCTTGAAATGATACGCAGAGCCTTCGGGCGATTGAGAGACTTCCGCCGTCACATGAGCCGCCACACATGAACTTGCGTTCATTTCAGATGAGGAGTAGTGTGGATCCCAATAGCCACAGCTTCAGTTGCAGCATGCCTTTCCAACCATCCTTGTGTCGGCATCGTGAGGGGAGGGGCGCCCCGTGCCTCAAGCGGACGAAAGCTTTTTTATCTCGTTCCCACGCTCCTGCGTGGGAATGCAGACTGGGGTTATCAATGGGGAGGAGCCGCTATAAATTCGTCCACACCAACACCCCGCACTTTATGACCTGCACGGTGCTGCATTGGATTCCGGTCTTCACCCGGCCTGAGACGGTTGCAATTTTGCTGGATTCATTCAACCGTCTCATCGATGAAGGTCTCAAAATCTATGCTTATGTCATCCTCGAAAATCATATTCACCTCATTGCGCAAAGCGAACGGATAGATAGAGATATAGCTCGATTCAAATCTCACACCTCCAGGTTACTGATCGAATTTCTGGTTGAGAACGGCGTGAAAACCATTCTGGATCAATTGGCTTTCTACAAGAGCGCTCATAAGTACGACCGAACCTACCAGTTCTGGCAGGAAGGCGTGCATCCAGAGTGGATCCAGAGCATGGAAATGATGCGGCAGAAGGTCGAATACATCCATCAAAACCCGGTTGTGAGGGGGTATGTGGATCGGCCTGAGGATTGGAGATATTCGAGTGCAAGGAATTATTTGGGGCTCGAAGGTCTGTTGAGAGTCTCCACACAGTGGTGATCTGCATTCCCACGCGGGAGCGTGGGAACGAGAAAACGCCCGTGGCAGCGCTGCCGATTCGATCCAATCCATGAAACGACATGCAGGTCCGGCAGGCGATTGGATGAATCTGAAGAGAAAGAAACTGCCCTTTCCGGAGGCCCAAACACGGGAATCAAGATCTGCGTTCCCACGCGGGAGCGTGGGAACGAGAAACGGGCTGTTGCCCAAACAGAAGCCAGGTTGAAAATGAGGCGTTTGCCCAGACAACGTCACCCCGGCGATATTGCCGGGGTCCAGTGTCGTTAATTGGAATTACCCAATAATTTCAAAGAGTCTGGATTCCGACCTTTATATGAAAAAAGGAACTGCCGTCTAACGTATACCCCGCCTCGATTTAGGCAGAAATTTTTTCATTGTTCGTTGTGGCCGAAAGGCCATGAGTGTTCGCCGGAATGACGAATCGTGATTTCGTCCGGCCTCGGCTTTTCCTTTGGGCAACAACCCGAAAAGAGGCCCCCCCTCTCCAGTGGGACATAAACAGCCGAAAGCAAACGTGGAGGTTCGGCCCGTTGCGGGGGGGGGCCGGGCCGCGAGGGCGGCGCTTTCCAGGCCGTTGACCGCCGGTTCGGCCATTCGATGGGGCCGGTTCTATCGAGACAATTTCTTCAACTGCGGGGGCAGGATCCTCGAGAGCGAGGTCGAGAGGCTCCGGGATTCGATCGTATGGAAGAGAAACTCGAGAAAAACTTTCTCGAGCCTTGAAAACTTACTGCCTTCGTAATGAGAGATGTAAAACTCCTGGACCGGCTCAAAATAGGGGGCTTTCACTTCGCAAAGCTGCCCGAGCCTGATGTCCTCCTCGACCGTGCACCAGGGCAGGATGGAAAATCCAAGGCCGGCCTGGATGCACTGCTTGATCGCTTCCGTGTTGTTCAGTTCCATCCTGGGTTTTAGCTTGATGCTTCTTTCCTTCAGCCATCGCTCCGTGGTTTCGCGGATATCCGATCCCCTTTCGCGGCCGATAAAGGGAAGCTGCTCCAGTTCGTTCCAGCCCATGATCCTGCCGTTGGGACCGGAGTCCTTCCCGACCACCACGATGACCCTGTCCCCATAGAACACATGATGGACGACAGAGGTTTCTTCCACGGCCTCCGTGCTGATAAATCCGAAGCTCAGTTCCTTCTGCCTGATCGCCTTGGTGATCTGCTCGGAGTTGCCCAGGAATATTTCAAAGTTTACGCTGGGATAGCTGTCGGAGAAGAGCCTCACCAGCTTCGGCAGGATATAGATGCCAAGGGTCAGATTGGAACCGAATCTCAAATTTCCCCTGACCTGATCCGCGGATTCGATCATGGCTTCAAGCGACTGGCTGTACGTCGCGAGGATCTGGTTGGCATATTCCAGGAGAATGGTGCCTTCCCTCGTTATCTTGAGCTGCTTGCCGCCTCTCTCGAACAGCCGGTTGCCGTACTGCTCCTCGAGGAGTTTGATCTGCTTCGTCACGGCAGGCTGGGTCAGATGCACCACATCGCTTGCGATGGAAATACTTCTGTACTTGGCGACGGTGACAAAAGTTTTGAATAGACTGATATCCATATCATGAACTCTCCGGCATTCAGGCGCCCGACAGGGCGGCGGGCGCCCCATCCGCGCATCAGGGGGAAAATGCCGCCGTCATAAGGGGGCCGGCAATCAATCGTTCCGTCATTTCGACCGGGCTCAAGCGTCGGGGAAACCTGTTTCGATCCTGCAAACGGCAGATTTCTCTCCCGCCCGCGGCAGGATCGAAATGCACAAAAGAGGCGGCGAAAATTCTTATGTCAAACAGCATTGCCCCCTTACAGGCCATTCAAACAAGCAAGGGCGGGTCGAATCAGCCGTATCAAACCCAAAAAGCTCCATTCTGTTTCATTTCATCCGATTTCCAGACCGGCATCTTATATATACCTATACCGGCCCGAACAAATCAAGTACGCCGCCGTGCCCGTTCAACAAACATCGCGCCGCGCCGAAGGGACAGCCGCATTTTTATTCCCGGCGCATGGTCTTGCCGGCACTGGCTCGGAATCCGCCAAACACAGGCCCCGTAATGCTTTGCCCTTCATTGCGTCCGTATTAATAACAATCGGTTATGACCCCGATGAAAATTAGAAATTTGACCCCCGATTCTCTCTTGTTTAAGCTGAATACGGTTTCAGGATCGTAAGCAGCGGGACTGCCGGCAGGGGGGAGCATCTTACCGGTCATTCTCTCCGGCACCAATGGTTTGAAATCGATCGGTTTCATCGGTGTCCGCCATAACTCATCGGAAAGGGAGTCAGGGTCATGCCCTTGAACAAAAATGTCAGCGAAAAGAGGAAAAGGCAGTGCGCCAAACTGGTCGAACTGTCCAAGGCGGTCATCACCGAGGCTTTTGACAAGTTCAAGCCCGCGGAAATAGGCATCACCTGGACCGGAGGAAAAGACAGCACACTCACCCTGTGGTGTATCCGGCAGGTGTGCCGGGAGAGGCGAATCCCGATTCCCAAGACCATGATCATCGGCGAAGGAGACGAATTCGAAGAGATCGAAGTTTTCATCGGGGAACACGCCGGGAAGTGGAACATCCCCCTCGAGATCTGCCGCAATGAAGATGTTCTTGCAGCGGCCAACCACACCATCGGGGCCGCAGTCCGGGTGAAAGACCTCAACGAGCGGAACCGGAAGGAACTCGAACGCATCGGGTTCAAGGAAAGAGAGTTCCCGTTTGAAGCCGAATCCTATGCCGGGAACCACCTGATGAAGACGGTGGTGTTCAATGAATGGCTCGAGCGGAACAACCTGAAGGCCGTCTTCCAGGGGCTGCGCTGGGATGAACACCCCGCCAGGTTCGATGATGAATACTTCGAATGTATCGAAGCCGCACACCTTGTCCCCGAACACACCCGGATCCGCCCGATTCTGCATTTTACCGAACGGGACCTCTGGACGACCTACGCCGCGTTCGGCATTCCCCACTGTAGTCTCTACGAACAGGGCTACCGGTCGCTCGGCGCAAGGACAACAAGCCTCAAGTGCTCCGATGTCCCGGCATGGGACCAGGACCTCGACAACACGGATGAGCGGAGCGGCAGGCGCCAGGACAAGGAAAAGGCCATGGAGCGGCTGCGGAAGCTGGGCTACATGTAATCGGGCAGGATCCTGCACGTTCGGATTGCCCGAAGGGAATGGAGCGCCCAAAGCTGCCACGGGCTGGAGGGGTTGCGACGAAACCCGGCATTGCCGCCGGTTATAGACAATTGGATCAGGCACGACACAATCCGGCTTTTCCTGCAGTTGGCGGGTCTATGTAAACTACCGCCGACCTTGTCGGTGCCTTTGAAAAATCGGGGCAAGAGGCATCATTCCTCTTGCGCTTCTCGCACGGACAACGAGTTGTCCGTGCAGCCTCTTCTCTCGCACCCCCCAGGGTTTCGGCCCACGCGCCGGCCGTTTGCAGCTTCTTCTCTATTTCACGCCCAGGAAGTAGATCTTGAGATAACTCTGGCCTTCTTCGGATAGCGTCCAGTCGATGAAATCCCGGACATCCTGTCCGGGAGGATCTTTCGTTATGAGGTAGAGCGGGCGGGAGAGCGGGTAATTCGGGTTGGCCGCGCTGACTTCCTCGCCGTTCGGCCTCACCTCTTTCACTCCTTCGGGCTTCCTGTTCGGGATAAAAGCGCTCGTAAAGCCGATGGCCCCCTTGTCTCTGGAAACATACAGGACGATTGTGGGATCCGGTTCCATGACCCTGGCCCTGAATTCCACATCGCCCATCACGATCTTTTTCACGAGATCGTGCGTTGCCGAAATCAGGGAAGTGACCAGCGGATCGACGGCCAGGTCCTGTCCCCCGACTTCCTTCCAGTTCCTGATTTTTCCCGAGAAGATGTCGCGCAACTGAGCCAGTGACAGCGAGGTCACGGGATTGTCCGAATTGACGATGATCGCCACGGCATCCTTGCCGATCAGGGTGGCCTTTACCCCTTTGCCGGTGAGTTCGGGTTTCAGTTGGTTCGCGACCCCACCGATGTCACAGGTGCCGTTGAAGACGCACTCCTCACCCCCCTTGCTCTTGGTCTTGACGTTCGTCATGAACGAAGACTTGTGATAGACTTGGCCGGTGATCTCGATAAACTTGCCGATCGCGGGAGAGCCTTCATATCGAATGTTCTCGCCGGACACGGCCTGCAACGGCGCGGCAAGAAGAGTCAGCCCCGCAAGAATCGACACTAGCGTCCGCAGCTTCATTCACAGCCTCCTTTTTCCTCATAACGGGGTCAGACCTACACATTTGACATAAATATGTCAAATGTGTAGGTCTGACCCCGTTACATTTCCTGTTCAAAGAACCCCCTGAAGCCATAGTGGACCACCGTCGTCGCGACGCCCCAGATGAGGCCGTAGAGCCAGTAAGGCCACGTAAATCCGGTGGGAAGGGCCACGAGCAGCACGGTTGCAAGAAACATCAGGACCCACAGCGCGAGGGCGCGGCCGGCGCGTGTTTTTTTGATCTTCATGCGGACCACCGCCTTATTTGGCCCCGGCGCCGCCCATCATCAATCCCGATTGCGTGTCGAGCAGCTCGATTGCAAAGTAGAGCAGGAGCCCGATCACCACCACGAAAACGACTGCCCGCAGGACCTTTCTCCAAGGGGCATTACGAGCGCGGTAGACTTCTGCATAACCCATGACTGAATCCCCCTTTCGTTACTTGCTTCGATGAGCCGCCAGCAGCGCCGAAAAGGCCTTCTGAGCCTCGTCGTCCACCGTTTCGATGGCTTCCTTCTGGAGAGCGAGGAACTCGCGCGTGACGACATGATGGAACTTCCGGGGCCTGGGCAGGTTGATCGGAAGTTCCTTCTTGATCGTAGCCGGCCTCACGGTCAGAAAATACGCCCTGTCCCCGAGGAAAATCGCCTCTTCCAGCTCCGCCGTGATGAACAGAATCGTGACGCCGGTCGTTTCGAAAAGCTTGATGATATACTCCTGCATGATCTGCCGGGTCATGGCGTCTAGACCCCGGAAAGGCTCATCCAGGAGCAGGACTTTGGGTTCGTTGATGAGCGCCCGGATCAGTTCGGCCCTGCGCTGCATTCCCCCGGAAAGCTGACTTGGATAGCTCTCCTCGAAGCCGTTCAGGCCGACCATGTTGATCAGCTCTTCCGCCTTGTCCGCCACCTGCATGAGGTCCCTGCCCTGCACCATCGGGCCGAAAATCGTGTTTTCCCAGAGTGTCTTCCAAGGCAGCAGGGCCGTTTCCTGGAAAACCACCAGCCGGTCCGAATCGGGTCCCCGCACGGGCTCCCCGTCGATCAGGCATTCCCCGATATCCGGTTCCATGTATCCGGCAAGGATATTGACGATCGTGGTCTTGCCGCATCCGGAAGGCCCGCACAGACAGGTGAAAGACCCCTTCTCTATTTTAAAATCCAGGTTCTCGAGCACTTCCTTGCCCGGGCCGAACGATTTATAGATGCCCCGCATTTCCATTTCGCCCGGCTCGATACCGGACATCCTCACTACGCCTTCCGAAGCCATCGTATCCTCCTTAAAACAATTTGCGCCAGGGCATAACATGAGAACCGATTATGCGGACGATCGTGCTGAACAGGTATCCCGACGCCCCGATGGCAAACATACCCAGGATAATCCTGGGATAGGTGATCAAGATATAGGACTCCCAGGTCATATAACCCAGCCCGTAGCCGCCGGCCACCATCTCCGCGGCGACGACCATCACCCAGGTGAGGCCCATGCCCACGGTCATCCCCGTGAAGATCGAAGGCAGCGCGCCGGGCAGAATGACGTGCCAGAGGATATGTTTGCGCGATGCACCCAGGGACAGAGCCCCATTGATGTAATAGCTCGGTATGTTTTCAACGCCCAGAAGGGTGTTGAGAACGATCGGGTAGAAGGCCCCCAGGAAAACCAGGAACACGATGCTCTGTTCGGTCGTGGGGAACATGATGACCGACAGGGGAATCCACGAGATGATGGGGATCGGCCTCAGGGTCTCGAACGTTGGAAAGATGAAACTCTTGACGTAGCGCCGCCACCCCATCAGCAACCCCAGCGGGATCCCCAGGGCGCACGCGGCCGTAAAGCCCACGAATACGCGCCCCATGCTGAACAGGACATTGTTGGCAAAAGTCGGTGTCGGAACGTATTTCACCGCTTCGAGAAACACGCTGTACGGCGTAGGCACCCGCGAGAGCGGCGGGATCTGGTATGTTGTCCAGATGTGCCAGAGGATGACAATACCGACGAGCGACAGGATCTTGCGCAGGTTCGATTTATTGAATATTCCGGCGATGGTCTTCTTGAAAAACCTTTCCGCGAGTGAATACTTGCGATGGGATGTGACCCTGTCCTCAACGTTCGCCGGGTGGTTTGTCAATGCATTATCGTTTGTCTTGCTCTGTGCGACCATACGATCATCCCTCTTCTTTCGAGGACGGCGTGTCCTCCCGGGAATCTATCCTGTTTCCATCCGGAGGTATCCGGAGTGCCCCTCTCCCCGCCCGTTCGAGCCCCGCCTCGGCGGGGAGAGGGGTTGGCGGAGGGGGATTTGATCCATCGAGAAACCCCCACATTTCTCACCCCCACCCATCCTCTCCCTCCGAGGGGGAGGAACCCCGGGTGCTGCCCGGATAGTAATTTCTATCTTGCGAGTTCCCTCTCGCCGCGTTCAAAGGCCTTCAGGGCTTCCTCGTGCACCGCCTCGATCGCTTCCTGGCGAAGTTCGAGAAACCGGTCCGAGACCTTCACCGTGATGTCGCGGGGCCTCGGTATATCCACGTCGATCCACTTCTTGACGGTACCGGGCCGAGTGGTCATCACGAGCACGCGATCCGCCAGGTAAATGGCCTCATCGAGGTCGTGCGTGATGAACATGATCGTCTTTCCCATCACGTCGAAAAGATCGAGCAGATACTTGTGCATGACCGATTTGGTCATTGCATCCAGTGCCCGGAAGGGTTCATCCATGAGAAGAATCTTGGGTTCATTGATCAGAGCCCTGACGATTTCGACCCGCCGCTGCATGCCCGAGGAAATATTCATCGGATATTCGTTCTCGAAGCCGTCCAGCCCGGCGATGCTGAGAAGTTCCCGTCCCTTCTCAACAGCTTCCTTCTGAGGCATGGCCCCCTGCATGACAGGGCCGAAGCAGACGTTTTCCAGGACCGTCTTCCAGGGGAAGAGCGCTCCAAGCTGAAACACGACCACGCGGTCCGGACCGGGATGGAGTCTCATGTTGGGAGATGCCACGCATTGATCGTCAACGCAGATTGTGCCTTCCGTGAGGACATCGAACCCTGCAAGTACGTTAAGAAAGGTCGTCTTGCCGCAGCCCGAGGGTCCGACAATCGCCAGGAACTCCCCGGCTTGTATCTCGAAACTGCAGTTGGCAACGGCCAGGACGTTCGCCCCCAGCGGATCGTAAATTTTGGTCACATTCCTGATTTCTATGTGCCCCTCGTGCGCTCGAGCCATCGAGACCACTCCTCTCTTTCATTTGCCGTGCCGCCGGCTAATAGACCTTCCGCCATGCCAGGTATTTGTTCGCCGCAGCCCGGATGATGGCGCTGCAGATGTACCCCAGGATTCCGATGCTCACCATGGACAGGATCACCTCGGGGTATCGGATCAGGTTGTAGCTCTCCCAGGTGAGGTACCCCAGCCCGTATTGACCGGCGATCATCTCGGCGGCCACCACGGTTTCCCAGGAAATGCCGATCCCGAGGGCGAGCCCGGTGAAAATGGCCGGCAAAGCTCCGGGAAGGACTACATGCCGAAAGACCTGGCGGCGGTTTGCACCAAGGCACCAGGCCGCCCTGAAGAGGGACTGGTCGATGGATTCGGCCCCGAGCCGCGCGTTGAGCGTCACGACGAAAAACGCCCCCGTAAAGGTGATGAAAACGATGCTGTATTCCAGTTGAGCGAAAATGATAATGGAAAGGGGTACCCATGCCACAGGCGGGACGGGTCTCATGAGTTCGAAACCCGGCATGAAAAGGTCGCTGCACACCCGGTTCCAGCCCATCATCAGCCCCAACGGAATGGCAATAACCGAGGCAAGGATGAATCCGACAAGGACCCGGTACAGACTGTAGAAGATGCTTTTGTAATACCATTCGTCGCCGACCCTGCTGACGCTGACGACCAGCGTCGTGATCGGGTCGGGCAGTTTGAGCATGACCGTGTGGGACAGGGTATACCAAATGATGAGAAAAATTATTCCGCCCAGAAGGCCGATGGCGACCTGCTGTTTTTTCACTTTTTTATCGTGCTTTTTTCTGTTGAGGTACACTTCCGCGTATTTTGCCTCAACCGATGCTCTCATGTATCCAACGACGGCGCCTTCTTTGCGATTGTTCTTTCCAGTGTTCGGCTCCACAAGCAGCCTCCTTGCGTAACGGTTTGAGCCTGCCGCTCCGGCTGCAGACCCTCGACACCCGCGGGACGAGTCAAGGATAATCATTGAAAGCCAAGCTCGGGTGCCGTGAGGTGTTCATCCAGCAGCCAAACCCGTCACACCGCGCAACATGGTTCGGCTGTTGTCTTCCTGTTACGGGATCTCACCGGGATGCACCGCCCGGGTGACGCTCGACACTCGCTCCGGCCTGCGGCCGTCAATCCCGGACAAAGTGGCGAAGTTCGAACGGAATCTCCAGGCAAAGTTCAACGAGCCCTCCGAATTCTCCATTGCGATACCAGGGCGCCTGGTATATGAGCCGTTTCACTCCACCCTTTTCCCACGTGTAGAAATTTACCTCCTTCGTCTCCAGCAGCCTTCTGATCTTGTCGTTTGAGACCTCGGAATGACAGTCAAACAAACTGGACCCGATCAAATCCGCTCCGCCCCGGTCGGAAAACTGTCTGTTCACTGCATAATCATTCATATACACGATGATTCCATCCCGGTCGCAGATGGTGATCCCGCAAGGCAGTTCGTCGTGACAGGAAAAATTGTCCATCCTTGCCCTCCGGCTGACAGGGATGACGGGATATGGAACACCCGCGCCATCCCTGCCGGCCTTCCGAATCCTAGACCTTTGTTGCCTTCCAGGGCTTTTCCAGCAAGTTGATCTTGTCGTATGTCTTCCAGTCGTGACGCTGTGTCTGATCCGGCCGCGCAGGCTTGGGAAAGCCGGGCAACTGATCCGACGTCCACTGTCCCTGCGCCTTCAGGTCCTTTATGGCCAACCGGAGGATGCCGTCATCCGCCCAACTGTCGACGAACTTGTCCGGGTCTTCCGTGCGTTTGCCGCTCAGGATCTTGTTTTCACGCCACATGCGCGCGCAGCCCTTCAGATGCTGCCTGCAGACGGGAGTGATCCGCCCGTCCCACACCATCATGTCCAGCACAACGCGGACAACGGCGGGATGGACTTCGGTGATATCACTCCAGATGTAGTAGGCGGCGAGATCCAGGTCGTTGGTGAGCATGTCGCGGCATTCTTCCTCGGACTTCAAATAGGCGTAAATGATGTCCGGACGGTCGCGAAGCCAGTCGAAAATAGCCAGCGTGGTGCCGACAACCCTGTAGGTGTGATCGGGCGCTTCGGGAATGTACTTCTTGCACGAGCAGGCCATGTCCTGGCCGGTCAGCCAGCGGGTCGCGATTTCCCGCTGTTCGAGCCAGGTCGGGTAAGGTTCCCAGGTCACCGCGGCAACGATGTTATTGGCCCTTAAGTTGGTGACCTGCAGTTCCGTCGACTGATCGAGGAAGTTAGGTTTTACGTTGTTCTGATACGACCACGTGAGGCACTGCCTGTGGGAAAAGGAACCGAAGGGGGTGCCGATGCGCTCGCCTTCAAGGTCCTTGGGCGCCTTGATCTTGTTTTCTTTGGCGAGGTCGTTTCGCAGGCAAAAAACGCCGGTTTCCCCTACGTCGTAGCCGGTGACCGAGACCATGTCGCAATCCACGGTATCCCCCGACCGGAGAGCCGGCGTTTCAGCCATGTAGCCGATCTGATTCTTGCCCGCGACCATGTTGTTGTTGATGAGAGGGCCGGAGAGGGAGCGAAACCAGACCACCTTGCTTCCCTTGGGCAGGTATTTCTCCCAGATTGCCGCCTGTTTGTTCAACGAAGACGTCCAGTAGGGGGTGCAATAAGGCTGGTAGCCGACTGTCAACGTAACAGGATCACCGATCTTCCCGAATTTGCCTTTCGGCTCTCCGTATTTTCTTGCCAGTTGGAGGAGTTCGTCAGGAATTTTATTCTCGGACTGAGCGTAGGCATTCCAGCCCAATAGCCCCGAGACGGGATTCGGTGTCATTCCGATCACGGTCGGAAAGAGAATTCCGGCTCCCGCATATTTCATAAAAGCTCTGCGAGTCAACTGCACTGTGGCCTTGGTTTCCTTTTCGTTCGACATGGATCACCCTCGCTTTCCTTCTCGCGATCGTTCACTACATGTATCCAAGGGCGCGCAATCTGGCCATCGCCTTTTCCTTGTCCTGCCGTCTTCCGGCCCTTTCTATGGTATTCTCGAGATCCTGCTCCCAGGCAGGAACATCCGCAAGCTTCTGGGTGGTGGACTTGACGCCCAGGGAACGGTAACCTTGTTCATAAAGAGAGACAAAGGGGATCTTCCAGTGGTGATAAATATCCCACAGAGACCTCTCGCTGATATGCAGTATGGGACGGATGCGGATTTGTTCAGGTTGAAGATCCGCCGCCTGCACTTCTTCGAAATAGGCGTCGTCCGCTCTGACGGGGTGCTCATCCCAGCGCAGTCCCTGAACGATTATCTTGATGTTGTTCTCTTCCAGGTAGGTGTTCAAGGCGACCGATTTCATGAGATGGTTCCCGATATAAGATTCGGGTTCAAACGGGAACTTCTCAAGCCCGCCGAACCCGATTCGTTCGATTTCCTTCCGATTTCTTTCGCTTAGCTTTTTGACTTCGACATCGGCATCCAGGGTGTGATTGCATGCGTTCAAAACATCCGCATTGGATGCGACCTCGAGTTCAACGCCCCACTCCAGGCTTATTTTCTTAAGGAACTCTTCGACTTCCTCGAAAGAATCGCCCTCATAGAGAGTCACGGCCTTGGGAAGCTTGAGCCCATATTGAGAGCAGGTCTCACGCCATATCCACAGAGTAAGCGTGCTGTCCTTGTTTCCGGACCAAACCAGACGCATGTCCTTTGGATCGAACTGCCTGTAGGCTTCCCGGATGACATTCTTGGAAATGTGGATATAGGTTTCCAGTTCCTTTATTCTCTCAGGGCTGAGCGGTTTGATATCAGACATTGCAATTACCTCCATTCGATCTTTAGTTTTTTACGTACCTTCCAACTCGAGGTATCACTTTCTTTACCAAATATTCGGAAGTGGTGGTTTTACCGAAAATATCATTCTGTTCTTTCGGATCTTCCTTCAGGTCGTAAAGCTGCCAGCTATCGTCTGCCTGACGGTAGATGATCTTCAAGTTTCCTTCCCGGTACATATGCACTTCCGGTTCGTTACCCTTTTCGTGTGCCCCCTGCTTGTCCACCGACTCCGCAAACGCACCCTTTCTGTCGTATTTCTCAAGCGGGAGCAGGGACTGACCCTGCCAGGCATCGGAAGGCTCGGCACCCAGGAGATAAGTGATGGTCGGAGGGATATCGAGGTTGCTCGTGACGGCATCGGATACGACACCTTCCTTCATGGAAGGGTCATAGATTATGAGAGGCACATTGAGCAGTTCATTGTACATCTTGCCGTCGTGAGACAGGCCCCCATGATCGCAGAATTCATCCCCGTGATCCGCGGTGATAATGACTACGTCATTTTCATGCCCGGTTTCACGCAATATCCCGAAGAATTCTTTTATCGCCGCATCGATTTCGTGCACCTTGGCCAGGTAAAGCTTGTGGAGCACCTCGATTCCGGCCCTGTTCGCAACATCCCGCTTCAAAATGACATCCTTGAACAAAGCGAACTGTTCGGCTTTTGTCATATTGAGGTCCGGGTCTACGGCTTCAAGGTATTCCTTCGTCACGACGTACGGCTCATGAACGTCCATGTAATGGACCCAAAGCAGAAACGGTTTGTCGTTGCCCTGCCGGGTCCGGAGCCAGTTCGCCGCCTTTTTGTTGATTTCCCACGCGGGAATGTAGGGCTGCTGGTCGTCGACGTCCACATCCATGGAATCGTAGTAGAGATCCCATCCGCGGTTCCAGCCGAAGAAAGCGGCGAGGTAGGCGTTGGAATGGAATGCCGCGCTGGTGATCCCCTGTTTCTTCAGAACTTCGGAGATGAGCACCCGGCCTGGAGGGCACGTTCCTTTTATCCTGCCGAAATCCAGATAATAGGATGAGGACAGGATCGCCGGAAAGCCGGCCTGCGTATAGGGTCCGCCGGAATAGTCATTGTTGAAGCGGATGCACCGGTCTTGAATCGAATCGATGAAAGGAGTCAGTCCGGACCCGCTGTAACAACCCAGAGCGTCCTTACGGCATGCATCGATGGTCAGCAGTATAACGTTTCTCATTAGATGGTCCCTCCATGTCGGAGTCTTCCGGCCAAAGCAGAGGAGGAACGATCTTCCCCCCCTGCTTCAGGGCCTCATTCGGTAATGTAGCCCAACGCCTTCAGACGTGCCTTGATCGCATCCTTTTCTTCGGACGGCATCTCACGGCGCTGAATGCCCCGCGGTTCCGAACGGTAATGTTCGTTGCACTCTTCGCGGAGTTCCTTCAACCATCTCGGGGCGTGATTCTTCAGCCGTTCGATGATGTTGTTCTGCTCGGCCGGATCCTTGCGCAGGTCAAAAAACTCTTCGCACATTGAGGACATGTAACGGATGTATTTCCAGTTCTCTTCACGCAGCGACTGCCTGGAACCCATGCCGTACGCCGACCATACAACTTCCGAGTACGCTCTGAGGCCGTGGCCTTCCATGTTTTCGATTGAGGGAACCAGGCTCGTCCCATCCATTTCCGGCCATTTGTCCCTGGGGACGCCGAGAATATCCAGCACGGTTGCGGGGACGTCGACGGTTCTTACCTGACCCTTTATCTTCTTGCCTACGGCATGTGCGGGCATACCGGGGTACTTGACGATCAGCGGAACGTGAAGGTCCACGTCGTAGAGGCTCGAATGGGTGTTGTCGAGGTTTCCTACATCCAGCGGTTCGTAGATGTAGTCGCCCATGGGCCAGTTTCTGCGTCTCAAGGTCGTGCCGTGATCGCTGATAATGACGATGAGGGCGTCTTCATAGAGCCCGGCTGCCTTGAGTTCCTCGACCACGCCGCCGATGACGTTTTCGTCCGCCCATTTGATCTTGGCGTCATAATAGGAATCCTCGGCCATTTCACCTTTCTTGACCTTGCCCGACCGGACCAGGTAATTTTCGGAACCCGTGTGAGTCTCGTAGCACTGGTTGTAAAGGTAGAAGTTGCCGTCTTTATGCTCGCGGATAAACTTCTTGTTGTCCTCGCGATAATCCTTGCCCACCGGTTTTGCATGGAATCGCTGGTCAACGTGGACCCCGAGCGCCTCCCAATGCTCGACGCCATCCCCCCACGTATCGGGAGCATTCGGATCGGTGGGTTCGACGAATATATCAAAGCCGTTGTTCATCCCGATGCCCGAACCCGCAACGCTCTGGCTCATGCAGCCCTGGGTCGGCCATCCCACCAGCTTTCTGATAACTTCCTGAAGCAGGGGGGCGGTAACATACATATAGGGATCGCGTACGCCGGATTTGGAGCCGAAGCAGCCGGTCCAGACGGCCGGTGTGATCGCACCGGTATAAGCCCCCGGCGAGATTGCCGTTTCAAATACAACGCCGTCCTTGGCAATCATTTCACAGTACTTCTGCTTTCGGTGATAACCGTACACGGACAAATGATCTGATCTTACCTCATCAAATTGGAAACAATAGACACACTTTGGTTTCTTCATTGCCTTATCCTCCAGAGTTCATGAAAATTGAGTTTTTTGCTAACTTTCAATCAACAATTACCTTCTGTCTATAGAACGCCACCTCCCTGCTGCCCGAATTTTCTTCAACTCTCTTTGTGTCATAATGGCTAACATTTCGGCTGTTGATATGTCAAATTCTGAATTTTCATTTACTTTATAACTGTTTCTTATAGCAGCAGCCGTCCTCCATTTATGCCTGTGCAAGAAGGGGCACTGTCCGGTGGATCATCAACCGGGACAGACACGGATGAGGGAGAAGAAAGGATCGCAAGGATTCTTCACAAACGCGAAGCCGGCGTCAGGGGGAAATTTGCCGGCAACACGGGAAAAGCGAGCGGACCCTCGATAACCGGAAACCGAAACATCGGGGATGACAAGCCCCTGGTTCCGCCGGAATGACGCATCATGGTTTCATCCGGCGTCGGTTTTTCCTGTGGGCAACAGATCGTAAGGGCTGCCGCCCGGCAGGGCCATCCCGGGCGGCATCTCGATATGAAAAGAGCCGGCGGAAGAGCGACATCTCCGGGAGCGCGTGAAAATGCTTTCCGGAGAACACCCTCTCCCCGGCAGCCCAAAACCGTGCATCCGGAGTGCGTGGAGAATCCGGAAGATTCGATCGCAGGAGAGCTGAGCGGCTCACCTGCGAAAAACCGCTGCGACTGCCTCACCTCGGGGGGAAAAAAATGCCGTATCGAATGGAACGTTCCGCCGCAAGGCACAAAAATATTCCTTAACCGGACGAACCGGAAAACTACCCGTATAAGATGCCAAAGAGCAGAATATCAATATCTCCAGCAGAGGCTTCTTTACACAATCGGCATTTTCCACCGTTTATTAACAAATCGCCCATGGTGAAAGAGGTACCCGTTATTCAACACCCATGTCAAATTCATAATATTCATGAATGGTATAACTTCGAGTAATATCTGTCGAAAAAGCCATCCTTTCCCATCAGGCGCCTGTCAATGGCCCGCTGAAATTAATGATTTGAACCTGTGCAAAGAAAGTATCCTAAGTAATACTTACAAGCTGAACCGCGTTCATTTTTCATATCATCGCTTGTGCTACATAAAGCCGGAATCGAGAAATTATTATAAAAGCCACACATGATTTGTGTATCTCGATACTTCTTCCGAGATTCTTGTAAGGCCTATTGGCAAAACCCTCGGGCACGTGCCGCCCTCATCGGCGCGGGGGATGCTCACCGGCCCTTTGTCCGAACAGAATCCAGGTGAAGAATGAACTGTCTGTCCGGACAACGTCACCCCGGCAGAGTTGCCGTGGTCCAGCATTATTAATCGGAACTACCCAATAATTTCACAAGGCATGGATTCCGGTCTTCGAGACTGTGTCGAAATTCGGGAATACCTGTGAATTGAACGATACCCATCGCCCCGGCGAAGGCCGCTGCCCAGTGTCTTTTGCTGTAACTAACTGAAAGTACCAGATATTATGGCTCTCACCGGAATGTCAAATTATGTCTCAAGACCGCCGTTCATCTCCATTTGCCTCGGAATAGCCCTGAGACAGGTATTGTGACACCATCTCCTTCGCCGGAATGACGAATCCTGAGTTCATCCCGCCCCGGCTTCTCTTTTGGGCAACAGCCCCTCACCCGATCCGCCTCCCGGCAATCTCCGGCCGACGGACCCCGGGGGTAGGCTGCGATTCGGTGTTCGATCACCCCAACGAACCATACCGGCCCCCCCATGTTATTAAGTAGCTTGATCTAGTTACTGAATAAATGCAAAAATTATAGCTTTGTTCTGTATCCGTCAAGCGAAAAGATGATTCATCCAAGGGGAAACGCTGCCGATGTACATTATGTCGGCGCGACCGGAAGCGGCAGCGGGGAGGCGCAGAAAGGCATGCGGAGCCGCAGGCCCCGTTCCCCCCGTTGCGGAAGCTGCTTGCGGCTGGGTCGATTGGAGTGATAATTGTTATCCGGTGTGATCCTTTGCCTTCACATGGACAGGGAAGGCACCGGGAAAAAAATCGGAGAGGGCCGAGCGCGAAGGACGCCCGGAAAAGGCTCAATCCGGCGGAGATCATACGGCCCCTCGAAAGTCGGCCTTCTCGGGTGCGAACGCGGCGGAACGGGTTAAAAAGCGCCATGCATTTGCAAGCGAAGCTTCTCCTCCAGGCTGCCGGCTGCACCGGGCGGCCGTCACCGGGGCCGGAAAACCGACGTCAATTGTTAAACTTTTGTAACCAATGACAATCTTGCCTGAAACAGGCTCATATTCCACGGATGCGCCCTTGACACTCTTTCGAATCGAGATGAATGTACCGGTAAGGCAGTGAGTGGGACTTATATCCGATGCACACCACCAGAGGAGGAGAGAGAATGAAGTTATCGAGACTGCCCGTAGTACTGGCCCTGGCCGTTATGCTGATTGCGTTCCCGGCCCTCGCGCACGCCAACTGCACCCAGGATGGCAAGGTTGTTTACGTGAGCGTTCCTTATCTCAGCGGTGGTCAAGTGACCATACAGCTTGCACCCCTGACCGACACTCCCACATTTTACTATCAATACACCGCTTTCAACCCGACCGAGGCGTTCGTAAGCGCCCTCACCGCAGCCATGGCCGGAGGGCTGACCGTAACCCTGGTCGGGAACGCCGGCTCCTGCCCGTCGTCCGGGACCATTCGCGATGCCGGCTCGGTGATTCAATTTCTGAAAATCCACCGGCGGTAGCCTCCCTGATTTTGTTCGTTGATGTTGCCGAGTTCTTCCCGGCTTTCGCGGAAGGCTTCCGATTGGCCAAATGCTGCGAGCTGTGAGGGCAGGCACTCCATCTGAGGAGGAAGACCTCGTCCGGATCCGAGGCAGATGCCTCCGAGCCGAGCATGCCTGACAGCGCGCTGGAAAATCTTCAAACGGCACAGTTCCTCGTCGCCGGGGGTGACTCTATGGCGGAACATATTTCAACAATCTTCATCCCCATCGTATTTGTTGTGTTTGTGCTCGCAATAGCGAAATTCAGCGCAAAGGGTTGGCGCCGGCTTGCCGGGCTATATCCTCTGCGGAATGAATTTACGGGTCAACGCTGGTTTTTCCGCAGCGCCGAGTTCGCCGATTCGAGCATAGGAAGTCTTTTGATCGTGGGCGCGGATCTCAGGGGTGTGCTGTTTTCCATTGTTTTTCCATTTTCGTTGTTCAGTCCACCCATTTTTGTTCCCTGGACCGACCTGTCGGGTGCAGAGCACAAAGGGCTTCTCACAAGGTTTGTCGAACTGAAGTTCGCCCAGGCGCCGGAATTTGAAAATCGAATTTCCGGACGACTGGCGGACAAACTGGAAGGATCTTCCGGCGGAGTCTGGAAGTACGAACGTGCGTCACGACGGGTGTTCTTCGAGAAGGACGGGGCATAAGGAAGCCGGTTTTCCAGCCTGCCGTTCCTGAATGCATCGAAGAGCCGCCGGCCGATCACTGAGCCGACCTGCTGCGTTCCCGTCCCCGGCTACTGAATCGGATACTCCCAGAAGGAGGTGATGTTAAAATCGCCCCTCCGGCCGCTGTCTCTTGCCGTCCCCGTGTAGCTGAACGCGATGGAAACCGTGTTGGGCGGCAATCTGACGAGACGGTCGAAAGTCACAGGAAAGGTGATGCCCGAGGGTTCCAGGCTGTTGTTGGTATCGCTCACCAGACCTTCCGTACCGAGCACTCTTCCCTGCGGATCAATGAAAATCACATCCATGTGAAAGTACTGAATTACGGCAAAATTATACCTTATGGGATCGGCGTAATGCACTTCCCCGGAAATTCTCAGGGTATTGCCGTCCCCGGCATACCGGTAGTCCAGGTTTACATCGTTTGTTGACCATTTGCCGGATTGTTCGCCGGGCATCAGTATGCGAATCCACTTGTTCTGAGGCACTGTCTTATTGGTATAGTTCACCCCGACACTTTGACAGCCGGCAACCAGGAGGACCGTCAGAAGCATGGGTGCAAGGCCCCTGGGAACACCATTGAGTAACCTGTACAGTCGAGTCATGGGTCTGCCTCCGTTTATTTTCCTGATAATATGGTAACCCGCCGCTGAACCGGCGCCATTCAGAACCCGCTCAGCCGCCGGGGCGGGCGCGGGAAAGCGAGGGGCCCACACCCCGAGTTCGAACCCAGCCCCTCCACTTATAATATAACCCATATCCCGGCCTTTCGAAAAAGATGCCGACACGCTTTCCGATCGGGCCGCGCCGATGGAGCCCTTTCCCTGCCCGGGTTCAACTCAAAGACCGGATTGTGCAGGCAGCCGATTACACCGGTGCGACAGGCCTTGCGGAGCAGGCCGCCTCGCCGGTTTCGCAAACGGACCGGTCATTGCCGATGCTCCTGAAAAAGTGCCTTCAGACAGGTCCGCCCGGCTTGACTTGGAGGGTGTGCCGGTCTAAATTAGATCAACTTCGATTAATATTGTCACAATCAACGCATATACGCACTATCCAATCGTATATATTCGAAATTGTCATACCCGGTCCAAGAATCTCTTTTACTCTGTCGCACTTGCAGGAAGATGAAGGTCAAATGGCGCCAGATCTCAGATCCCGCTTACCTTCCCCCAACGGGTCCAAAAGGTCAGGTCCGGCGATCTGCAGATAGTGGTAAGCCTCTATCGGTTTGATTTTCCTGGAGAGAAAAACATGGCAGACGTCTCTGAGGCTAAAGCCGTTTCGACCATTGCCTGCTCTCTGCGAATTCCCGTGCTCCGGCAGGTTTTTGTTCTTGCGTTGACGTTGCTCACCGGGTGCTCGATGGTCGGACCGGACTTCCGCCGGCCATCCACGAACGTCGCCGATCAGTGGCTTGAGACCGGTGACGGTCGAGTCGAAACATCACCGGCTGCATACAGGGAATGGTGGAAAGCCTTCAACGATCCGGTCCTGGAGAATCTCATCCAGACCGCCTACAAACAGAATCTGGGGCTCCGTATCGCGGGTGTCCGGGTTCTGGAGGCGCGTGCCGTGCTGGGAATCGCGGTCGGTGAATTCTTCCCGCAAACTCAGCAGGCACTGGGATCGGCAAATGTCAACCGGACAAGCGCGACTGCACCTACGACGCCTCAGGGAGGGCTGAACAACCCGAGCCTGACTTTCCGGGAGGCCCAGGCCGGGTTCGGGGCCAGTTGGGAAATCGACTTCTGGGGCAAATTCCGGCGTGCCATACAATCCGCCGACGCCAACCTGCGCTCATCGATCGAAGCATACGATAACGCCCTTGTGACCCTGACGGGGGATGTGGCAAGCACCTATGTGCAGATCCGCACCCTGGAAGACCGGCTGAACATCGCCACGGAAAATGTGGAGATTCAAAAGGAGAGCCTGCAGATCGCGAGGGTGCGTTTTCAGACCGGCGTCACCAGCGACCGCGACGTGCAGCAGGCCATAGCCGAATTGAACAGCACCGAATCAACCGTCTTCCAATTGAACACCCAGTTGCGGCAGGCAAAGAATGCCCTGTGTACCCTGCTGGGTTTGCCGCCGAGCCACCTGGAGGATGCGCTTTCGGGGACCGGCGGGATTCCCGGGGTTCCCTCTCAGGTTGCTGTGGGCATCCCCACCGACCTTCTGCGCCGGCGCCCCGACATTCGCGCCGCTGAATACCAGGCGGCATCGGAGTGTGCACAAATCGGTGTTGCCAAGGCGGATCTTTACCCGGCATTTTCCCTGTCCGGCAACTTCGGGTTTCTCTCCAGTGATGTCGGCAAGTTTGCACTCAGCGATATCTCCTCATGGAAAAGCAGGACCGGCTCGATCGGGCCTGCATTCCAGTGGAACCTGTTCAATTACGGTCAGATCACGAACCGTGTCAGAGCGCAGGACGCCCGGTTCCAGGAGGCGCTCGTCAGTTATCAGAACATCGTGCTGCAGGCACAACAGGAAGTGGAGAACGGTCTGGTCTCCTTCCTCAACGCCCAGGGGCAGGTGGAGTCGCTCACCGCGGCCGCGGCCGCGGCGAAGGAAAGCGTCAATCTGGCAATGATTCAGTACACGGAGGGAGTGACGGATTACACCACCGTGCTCACCGCTCAGCAGAATTTGCTCAGTTATCAGCTCGATCTGGCCGACAGCCAGGGCGCGGTGCCCCAAAGCCTGATCGCCGTATATCGTGCGCTTGGAGGCGGCTGGGAACTCCGTGAAGGACACGACTTCGTTCCATCCGAAATCAAAGAGACCATGGAACAGCGTACCGACTGGGGCAAACTTTTGACGCCGGCGACTGCGGAGCCGCCTGCAGCTGAAGAACAGGGCCCCCTATTGCGGACCCCCGACTGGTAGGAGGAAAGGGCGTATGTTTTCGACTCATGTCGGAGTACCAGGTTGGCGCGGGATGAAGGACTGCATGATGAGAGATCGGCGGGTGCCGATCGCAGTCGTCCGGGCAGCGCCTTTACGCGTTTTGCGGCACGCATTGGCTGTTGCGCTGGTGCTGTTTGTGGCGACCGCGTGCGATGACGGTAAGAATAAATACGTGGCGCCGCCGCCGCCGAAGGTGACCGTGGCAAAGCCGGAAGTGCGGACGGTTACCGAAAATCTCGAGTTCACGGGCACCACCGCGGCGTTTGCGACGGTAAAGCTGGTAGCCCGGGTCCAGGGATACCTCGAAAAGATCCATTTCATTGACGGAACCATGGTGAAGAAGGGCGATCTCCTGTTCACCATTCAGCAGGAGCAGTACAAAGCGCAGTTGCAGCAGGCTTTGGCAGAGGTTGCGGCGTCAAAGGCAAAGCTCGAGAACGCCGTCACCGAGTATGACCGCTATCTCAGCCTTTACAAGCAGAGGGCCGGACCGGCAACGCTCGTCGATCAGTGGAAGTATACCAAGGAGTCGTCGGCGGCCGCCCTCGAGAGCGCGCAGGCGCAAGTGATCCTGGCAAAACTGAATCTTGGCTACACAACGATCACCGCGCCGTTCGACGGACAGATGGGGCGCCACCTGATCTATCCCGGGAATCTGGTGGGCGGCGGTGGCGGCGGCCAGGATACGGTTCTGGCTGAGATCAACCAAATCGATCCGCTCTACGTCTACTTTACGATCAACGAGCGCGATCTTTTGCGGGTGATCGCCGAACGGGGAGCAACAAGGCGCGAGGGCACGGCCCCGAAGGACGCAAGGCAGGCGGTGTTCATGGCTCTCGCCGGCGAGAAGGGCTACCCGCACCAGGGGGTGGTCGATTTCGCCGCGATCACCGCCAATCCACAAACCGGTACGCTGCAGTTGCGCGGAATCTTTCCGAATCCAAAGGGAGATATCCTTCCGGGCCTGTTTGCCCGTGTTCAGGCCCCCTTCCAGCAGACCAAAGACGCGATCCTGGTTCCTGCGGACGCGGCCGGCTTCGATCAGCAGGGCTATTACGTACTGGTTGTAGGCGATAAGAACGTGGTCGAGCGCAGACAGGTGGAAATCGGTGAACAGTTCGGCGAGATGCGCGTGATCAAGTCCGGCCTGACCGCCGACGAGCGGGTGGTCGTCGACGGTATGCTAAGAGCTGTCCCCGGTCGAGAGGTAACCCCGGAGGAGGGCGGTAAACCGGCAGCCGCTCCGGCAGCCGGCAGCGTCCCACGGAAATCGGACCTGGTATGCCGAGCCGGAGGGACGGCATGATCTCGACCTTTTTCATCAACCGCCCGATTTTCGCCAACGTTATAGCAATCGTCCTGATGATTCTCGGCGCCGTCGCCCTGAAGAACCTGCCGGTGGCGCAATACCCGGAGATCGTGCCGCCGACGATCCAGGTTTCGACCAACTACCCCGGCGGCAGCGCCGACGTCGTCGCCAATACCGTCGGTATCCCGATCGAACAGGCGGTCAACGGCGTGGAAGGCTCGATCTACATGCAGTCCACCAGCGGGAGCGACGGCAGCTACATCCTGACGGTCTCATTCAACGTCGGCACCGACATAAACACGTCGCTCTCGCTGGTGCAAAACGCAGTCAACGGCGCCACCGCGCAGCTCCCCCCACAGGTGCAAAGCCAGGGCGTCATCGTGAAAAAGGTGTCGACGAACATTCTCATGTTCGTCAGCCTCTTTTCGGACAACAACCGCTATGATGAGAAATTTCTGTGCAACTACGCCATCATCAATCTGCAGCAACCGCTCGCCCGCCTGCCCGGCATCGCCGAGGTCAATGTCCTCGGAGCCGGCGCCTACAGCATGCGCATCTGGCTTGACCCAAACAAGATGCAGGCTTACGGGCTGACCACCATTGAGGTGCTCGAAGCGGTAAAGAATCAGAATACCCAGGTTGCCGCGGGACAGCTCGGCGGTCCGCCGATGCCGTCCGATCAACTGTTCCAGATCACGCTGACGACACTCGGACGATTGGCCTCAGTCGAGGACTTCGAGGACATTATCATCAAGTCGCAGTTCAACCCGAATACCGGCAGCGCACAAATTGTCCGTGTGAAGGACGTCGCTCGCGTCGACCTCAGCCAACAGACCTATTCGCAGTTCTCCGGCATCAGCGGCCTGAAGGCCGGTCACCTCGCCATCTATTCCCTGCCGGGCGCCAACGCGCTGCAGGTCGCCGACGGGGTCCGGAAAAAGATGAAGGAAATGAGCGGGAAGTTCCCGGAAGGGCTCAATTACAGGGCGCTCTACGATACGACCCTCTTTATTGACGAGTCGATCCATGCAGTCTACACAACGCTGTTCGAGGCGGGCATCCTCGTTTTGATCGTCATCGCATTGTTTCTCCAGAACTTCAGGGCGATTCTCGTACCGGCGACAACGGTGCCGGTTACGATCATCGGCGCCTTTGCCGCGATGCTTGCACTCGGCTTCACCGTCAACCTGATGACGCTGTTCGCACTGATCCTTGCCATCGGCATCGTGGTCGACGACGCCATCGTTATCGTGGAGAATGCTTCCCACTATATCGAGACGGGATTGTCGCCGCACGATGCCGCAATCAAGGCGATGAGCGAGCTGACCGGTCCGGTCATGGGCATCACCCTGGTGCTGACGGCGGTATTTCTGCCGGCGGCGTGCATGCCGGGTATTACCGGCCAATTGTTCCGGCAGTTCGCGCTGGTCATCGCTTCCACCGCCGTCATCAGCGCCCTGAACGCGCTGACGCTCAAGCCCGCGCAGTGCGCGCTCTATTTGAAACCGAGGCCGAAGGACAAGAAGATCAACTGGTTTTATCGCGGCTTCAATCGGGGCTACCAGGCGGTCGAGGACGTCTATATCGGTATGGTGAGCTGGATGGCGCACCACGTCGGACTCATGGTGGCGGTGTTTGTCGCCATTATCGCCGCCGCCGGCTTCTTTTTTGCGCGGCATCCGACCGGGTTCCTGCCGACCGAAGATCAAGGTTACTGCATCGTCGCTACGGTGCTGCCGGACGGGGCCTCGCAGCCGCGTGTGGAAAAACTGGCTGCAAAGATCGGTGCGATGATAAAGGAAACACCGGGAGTGGAGGGTTGGGTGACGATCGGCGGCTTTTCCATCCTCGATGCGGCAAACCTTTCGAATACGGCTTCCATCTTCGTGGTTTACAAAGACTGGGACAAGCGGCCCGACCTTCCCCAGGACAAGATCATCGCGGATTTGGACCGGAAACTGTCGACTATCCAGGAAGCAAAGGTCGTTATTCTTATCCCGCCCGCGATTCCGGGCCTGGGGCAGGCGGGCGGCTTCCAGATGATGATCGAGGATCGCGGCGCCCTCGGTCTTGGAGAGCTGCAGAAGTCGACCCTCGCGCTGACCCGCGCGGCAAATTCGCAATCCAGTTTGCAACGTGTCTTCACGACGTTCAGCGCCAACAGTCCGCAGTACTTCCTCGACATCAACCGCACCCAGGCCCTGTCGCTTGGCGTGCCGCTGAACGACGTCTTTCAGACGCTGCAAACCTACCTGGGATCGTCTTATGTCAACCTGTTCAACAAATTCAACCAGAGTTTCCAGGTCCGGATGCAGGCCGGCGCCGACTTCCGCCGCGTGGTTCAGGATATCTCCAGCCTTTACGTCGCCAACAAGACCGGCGAAATGGTACCGCTCGGTGCAATTGTCAGTGTCAAACCGATCCTCGGTTCCGAACTTGTCACCCGGTACAACCTCTATCCCGCCGCGGCGGTGTTCGGGTCAGCCGCACCCGGATTCAGCTCGGGCCAGGCGCTCGGTCTGATGGAGCAGGTGGCGGACAACAACCTGCCGCAGAGCATGGGTTACGACTGGACCACGATCTCCTACCAGGAAAAGCTGGTCGGCAATCAGGCATACTTCATCTTCGCACTCTCGATCGTTCTCGTGTTTCTGGTGCTCGCCGCCCAATATGAAAGCTGGTTCGACCCCGCGGCAGTGATCCTTGTCGTGCCGATCGCGCTCGTGGGCGTGCTGCTCGCACTCATCGTCAGGAAATTCCCGGTCGATCTTTACACGCAGATCGGCCTCGTACTGATGATCGCGCTCGCCGCCAAGAACGCAATCCTGGTCGTGGAATTCGCCCGTGAATTGCATACCGAAGGCATGTCGATCGTCGACGCGGCAGTCGAAGCAACCCGGCGGCGATTCCGGCCGATTGTGATGACCTCGTTTGCCTTCATACTCGGCGTCGTGCCTCTCCTGAAGGCGACCGGCGCGGGAGCGGCCAGCCAGCAGTCGCTCGGCACGGTCGTATTCGGCGGCATGCTCGCCTCCACGCTGCTCGCAATCCCTTTCGTGCCGGTGTTTTACATCATCATGGCGCGCATCGGAGAGCGGAAGCGCAAAAGCATATCGTGATCGTCAGTGTGGGGTACCCGTCAGCTCACGGCACAATCTGTGAGTTCGTCGCTTCGAGAACATAGGCAAAAATCAGGGGAAGCACGATCGTTGCGTCCGATTCGATGACAAACTTCGGGGTATCGACATCCAGCTTGCCCCACGTGATCTTCTCATTGGGGACCGCTCCGGAGTAGGAACCGTAGCTGGTCGTCGAATCGCTGATCTGGCAGAAGTAACTCCAGTAAGGGACAGCTTCCTTCATGTCCTGCCTCAGGATGGGCGCTACGCATATCGGAAAATCTCCGGCGATGCCTCCGCCGACCTGAAAGAACCCCACTTTCCGTTCCTTCGATACGCTCCTGTACCATCGGACGAGCTCGAGCATGTATTCGATGCCGGTCCGGAGGATGCCCGCATCTCTAATATCACCCTTCAGGATATGCGCGACGAAGATATTGCCCAGGGTCGAATCCTCCCAGCCGGGAATAAATATGGGAAGGTTCTTTTCGCAGGCGGCGATGACCCAACTGTCCTTCGGGTCGATCTGGTAGAGATGTTTGAGTTTCCCCTCTCTCAGCAGGGCATAAAAAAACTCGTGCGGGAAAAACCGTTCGCCCATCGAATCCGCTTTCTTCCATTCGTCCAGGACCACCGTCCCGATCCGCCGGATGGCTTCCTCTTCCGGAATGCAGGTATCGGTCACGCGATTCAGCCCCCGATCGAGAAGCCGCATTTCATCCCGGGGGGTGAGGTCGCGATAATGGGGGACCCGGACATAATCGTTGTGGGCGACAAGGTTGAATATGTCTTCCTCGAAGTTTGCACCCGTGCAGCTTATGGCGTGCACCTTCCCGCAGCGGATCATCTCGGCCAGGGACACGCCCGTTTCGGCAGTGCTCATCGCTCCTGCCATGGCCAGAAACATGACGCCGCCCGATTCAAGAAGGTTCACATAACCTTCCGCAGCCTCGGCTAAAGTTGCTGAATTGAAGTGCCGGTAGTGATGCCGGATGAACTCCGAGATGCTGCCGCTCTTGCGCGTGCCGGATGCGCCCATCGTATGACTTCCCCTCTTCTGTAGCCGGAAACGCCCGAGTACCGGAATGCCTTTCAATGCTTCTGAAAATAGGGAAAAATATGAAAACTTCCAAGCATTTTCTCATACGCCGAAAACCCGGCCCGGAGCGCAGGGTCCGGCCGGTGCCCCACACAAGGCCGGTGAGGAATCCATGGGATATCCGAGCCGGGATTTACCGGCTGCCTCCCCGGCTACCCGAAACTGACATGCTTTGTGATTATCGCGGGCCTTTCCAATTCAACCACCCTCGGTTCGATCCTCTTCAGTTCTTCGATGTTCCAGCGGTCGTCTTCCTTCAGGAGTTCGAGTGCCTTTTCCCGGGAATTCGCCAGAATCGCCACTTCAGCCTGGAGATAGTTGTCCCTGTAGACATGAGGTTCATCGAACATTGACCAACTGGAATAGAGTTTGCTGTGCCGCCATATGAATATCTTCATGAATGTCCCTCCACAGACCGATCCGTCTCCATCCAACGCTCCCGCGGCCGGGAAGGCGGTATCCGCCCCTACTCACCCGGTCGCAGGAAATCCACATCAAATTGCTCTTACCGCACTCACGCTTAAAGTATATAATAGTTGCGTCAAGATGAGATGAATTTGTATTGACCCCGGGACCTCGCGTTCTCCCCTTTCTTTTGCAGGCATTAGAATCGGCTGTGTGCCGGTTCCTCCGTTTCTCACGGCTGCTTCCGGGAAGGCGGGATCCCCCGTTCCGGTCTGAGCGTTCGGGAGAAGAGAGACGTGGACCCTCTCGAATGTGTCCGGCAATCCCGTTTTCTATTTTCGATCTGCTCGATATTGTGATATTTCTCACTGCAATCGGACGTATCCTTATCGCTCCCGCACAACTCTGACTCAGTTTCTGCTGAATTCCGGTACTCCGATCCCCTTTTGCCGGGTCCATTCCGGACTGATTCCCCCCGGCTCAGCGCAGAACTCGACTCGTTCGAGTTCAAGAGAGGCATGCTATGGACAATCTGAAAGGCAGTCCAGTTGGTTCGGTTATGGTTGTGGGAGGCGGAGTAGCCGGCATACAAGCCGCTCTCGATCTCGCGAATTCGGGTTTCTACGTGTACCTGGTAGAGAAATCGTCCGCAATCGGCGGAATGATGTCTCAACTGGACAAGACGTTTCCCACCAACGACTGCTCGATGTGCATCCTCTCACCCAAGCTCGTGGAGTGCGGTTCCCACCCGAACATCGAATTGCTTACACTGAGTGAACTGACCGATCTCGAGGGAGAAGCGGGCCGCTTCAAGGCGACGGTCCACCGGGCTCCACGGTTTATCGATCTGTCCAAATGCACCGGATGCGGCGATTGCGTGCCCGTCTGTCCCGTTCAGGGGATAAACGAATTTGATGGAGGGCGGCTGTCCAGGAGGAAAGCAGTCTACAAACGCTACCCGCAGGCAGTCCCGAGCGCTTTTTCCATCGAAAAAAGAGGCGTCAGCCCCTGCAAGGCCTCATGCCCGGCCAACATCAGCGTTCAGGGATACGTAGCACTTGCGGCCGAGGGCCGGTATCGCGAGGCATTGGCGCTCATCAAGCAGGAAAATCCCCTGCCTGCCGTCTGCGGGAGGGTCTGTCACCATCCATGCGAGTCGGCCTGCCTGCGCAACGGCGTCGACCAACCCGTTGCCATCGATTCCATCAAGCGGTTCATCGCAGATCTGGATCTCCATTCGGACACGCGGTACGTTCCCGAGATCAAACAGAGGCGCAGCGAAAAAGTTGCCATAATCGGGTCCGGACCGGCAGGACTGACCTGCGCCTACTACCTTGCCATCGCGGGATATCGGGTCACGATCTTTGAAAGGCTGCCCATTCCGGGCGGAATGCTGACAACGGGCATTCCCTCATACAGGCTTCCCCATGACATTGTCGAGGCGGAAATCCAGGTCATCAGGGACATGGGCGTCGAATTCAGAACCGGCACCGAAATCGGGAAAGACGTCACCATCGCCGAACTGAGGGACGCCGGGTACGGGGCTTTCTTCATCGCCATCGGAGCCCATGAGTGCAAGGCCCTGGGAATCGAGGGAGAAGACCTGCAGGGCGTATACCCCGGAGTCAATTACCTGTGTCGAGTGAACCTGGGGGAAACGGTTCCGCTGGGTGATCGGGTGGCGGTGATCGGGGGCGGGAATGTTGCCCTGGACACCGTTCGGACCGCCCGGCGCTGCGGTTCCGCAAATCCTTTTATCGTCTACCGCCGCAGCATGGAGGAAATGCCGGCGAGCGATGAAGAAAAGGAGGAGTGCCGGGACGAAGGCATCGAAATCATGACCCTGACCGCACCGTTGCGGATCATTGGGGAAGCCGGGCGGGTCAAGGCCATCGAGTGCGTGAGGATGGCTCCTGGTGAACCTGACGCGAGCGGAAGGCACCGCCCCGTGCCGATCCCGGGCTCGGAATTCGTGCTGGAAGTGGATGCGGTGATTCCGGCCATCGGGCAGGAATCCGAGTGGGCATGCCTCACCCCGGAATGCGCATGCACTCTTACCGATTGGAAGACCATGCGGGTGGATCCGGTGACTTTGCAGAGCGAGGACCCGGACATTTTCGCGGGAGGCGACGCCGTAACCGGTCAGAAGACGGTTGTCGATGCCATCAGCGCCGGCAAGCGGGCGGCCGTCTCCGTGGACCGGTATATTCAGGGCCTGGACCTGCGGGAAGGCCGTGAGAAGGAGCGGCCCGCAGTACAGGACCTGGCCGTTGAAGGCTATGATCGGATCCCGCGCGAACGGATGCCCAAACTCTCCCCTGAATCCCGTATCGGTGGTTTTGAAGAAGTGCAGGTCGGCTTCTCCGAGGAACAGGTGAGGAAGGAAGCCGCAAGATGCCTCCAGTGCGGGATCTGCGCGGAATGCTATAGTTGTGTGGCCGCCTGCACGGCGGGAGCGGTCTGCCACGGCGAAGAACCCGTCGATCGGACAATCGAAGTGGGTTCCGTCATACTCTCTCCCGGCGCAAAAACCTACGATCCTTCCCATCTCGAAGCCTATCTTTACGGAATTCATCCCAACGTGGTCACGAGCCTGGAATTTGAGCGCATCCTCAGTGCATCGGGCCCGTCCCTGGGACATCTCGTCCGCCCATCCGACGGGAAGGAGCCCCAAAGGATAGCCTGGCTCCAATGCGTCGGGTCGCGAAACCTCAATTACTGTAATAACGGGTACTGCTCGGGCGTGTGCTGTATGTACGCCATAAAGGAAGCCGTCGTTGCCAAGGACCACTGCTCCGGCTCCCTGGATACGACCATCTTCTACATAGACATGCGCACCTACGGGAAGGATTTTGAAAAATTCTACAAACGTGCCGGGGATGAGCACGGAGTGCGCTTTGTACGATCAAGGATCCACTCGATCTACTCGGCGCCGGATGGCCGCCTCGGCATCGACTACACCTCGGTTGAAGGAAAGCAGATCGGAGAGGAATTCGACATGGCCGTCCTCTCGGTCGGCGTGGAAGTCCCTC
The DNA here is from genome assembly GCA_963666995.1 of uncultured Syntrophobacter sp. Taxonomy (GTDB): domain Bacteria; phylum Desulfobacterota; class Syntrophobacteria; order Syntrophobacterales; family Syntrophobacteraceae; genus Syntrophobacter. The sequence goes on from OY762941.1 coordinate 1,156,134, forward strand.
CCGATGTGACGGCCCTCGCGGAGAAACTGGGAATCGCGACCAACCACTACCATTTTGCTGAAACCGGCGGTTTTTCGCCGGTGACTTCATCGAGGCCCGGCGTCTATGTCTGCGGCCTTTTCCAGGGACCGAAGGACATTCCGTCCTCGGTTACGGAGGCAAGCGCGGCGGCCTGTGCCGCGGCGGTAGGCCTTTCCGGCTCCAGGGGAACTCTGGTCAAGGCAAGGGAAATCCCGCCGGAAATCGATCTGGGAGATGAAGCCCCACGCATCGGCGTTTTCGTGTGCAACTGCGGGATCAACATCGGTTCGGTGGTGAACGTCAGGGAGGTGGTGAACTATGCTTCGCGGCTGCCGTATGTCGTCTGGACCGAAGAGAACCTTTTCACCTGTTCCCACGATACCCAGGAGAGGATAAGGAAAGCGATCAGGGACCAGCACCTGAACAGGGTTGTGGTGGCCGCATGCTCGCCCCGCACCCATGAGCCCATCTTCCAGGACACTCTAAAATCATGCGGGATCAATAAGTTTCTCTTTGAAATGGCCAATATCCGCGATCAGGATTCCTGGGTGCATCCGAAAGACCCCGAAAGCGCCACCCGGAAAGCGATCGACCTCGTGCGAATGGCAGTGGCGAGAGCGTCCCTGCTGAAACCCCTGATCGAGCGGCCCCTCGTGATCAATCAGAAGGCACTGGTGATCGGAGGCGGCATCGCGGGGCTCAACGCCTCGCTCGGCATCGCCCGGCAGGGTTTCGATGTGGTTCTGATCGAAAAGGAAAAGGAACTCGGCGGCATGGCACGCCAAGTCTTTCAGACCATCGAGGGACTCGATGTGGGAGATTATCTGAAGCGTCTCATCGCCGACGTGCGCAAGGACCGGAGGATAGAAGTCCTGACCAATGCCGCGATACTTGACTTCAGGGGATATAAAGGCAATTTCACCAGCGAAATCCGTGTCGGCAATGCAAGAGACACGAGGCAGATCGAACACGGCGTCACGGTGGTGGCCTCCGGAGCCAAGGAATACCGGCCTCGGGAATTCCTCTACGGGGAGCACGACCGTGTGATGACCCAGCTTGAGCTGGGACAGCTTCTTGCCGGCAGGAACCGTAAAGTCAAGGACTGGACGCGGGTGGTCATGATCCAGTGCGTCGGGTCGCGCAACGCGGAAAACCCGAACTGCAGCCGCATTTGCTGCCAGGGGGCCGTGAAGCACGCTCTGGCCCTGAAGCGCCTCAACCCCGAAATGGATATCATCGTTCTCTACCGTGACGTAAGGACGTATGGGTTGCTCGAAGAGTACTATGCTGAAGCGCGGAGCCTCGGGGTCCTGTTCTCCCGGTATCATCAGGAACATCCTCCGGAGGTGAGCCCTAACGGAGACAAGCTCTTCGTCACATTCAAGGACCATGTGCTCGACCGTGCCATCCGGGTCGACACCGACGCGGTGGTGCTCAGCGCCGCCACCGTTGCCGCCGGAAACGATCGGCTCGCCTCCCTGCTCAAGGTGCCGCGCAGCCCGGAAGGTTTCTTTATCGAGGCCCATGCCAAATTGAGGCCGGTGGACTTTGCATCCGAGGGCATCTACCTGTGCGGATTGGCCCACAGCCCCAAGCTCATCAGCGAATCCATTTCGCAGGCGATGGCCGCGGCGTCGAGGGCCGGTTCCTTCCTCTCCTCCAAGGATCAGACGATCGGGGGCATTGTCGCCAGGGTGGACGCGAGCCTGTGTGCGGGCTGCCTGGCGTGCGTGAGGAATTGCCCGTACGGGATCCCTCAAATCAACCAGGATGGAGTTTCGGAAATCAACGAGGCGATCTGCCAGGGGTGCGGAATCTGCGCATCCGAATGCCCGGCCAAAGCGATCCGGCTGGCAAATTACGGGGACGACCAGATCCTGGTCAAGGTGGACGCCCTGTTTGAAGGAGTTGTCTGATGGAACCTTTCGAACCGGTTATCGTGGCGTTTTGCTGCACCTTTTGCGCTTACTCCGCGGCGGACCTGGCGGGTTCCATGCGGCTCAGCTACCCGAGCAACATCAGGATCATCAAAGTTCCCTGCTCCGGCAGTATCGCCGCGATCCACCTGCTCAAAACGCTTGAAAAGGGAGCCGACGGGGTCTATGTCGCGGGCTGCATGGAGGGAGACTGCCATTTTCAGTCCGGCAATCTCAGGACCGGAAAACGGGTGGCTTATGTCCGGGAAATTCTGAAAAGCATCGGCATCGAACCTGAAAGGGCCGCAATGTACTACCTTTCCGCGGGCATGGGTTCAAGGTTTGCCGAGATAGCCCGGGAAATGACCGAAGAGATACGCCGGCTCGGACCCAACCCGATCAAGCGTGTCCGGGAACTGAAGGAGAATGCCTCATGATCATGGCAAAAGCCAAACCGATCGAGGAAATCATTAAAGAGATCAAAGGCTTCCACAAGATCCTGATTGCGGGTTGCAACGGGTGCGTGACGGTCTGCGAAGCGGGCGGGATGAAGGAAGTGGAGATTCTTGCATCCGCCCTTCGCATGTATTTCGCACGCATTGGGGAAAAAATGGAAATCGATGAGATCAGTCTGACCCGCCAATGCGATAAAGAATACCTTAGAGAGCTGCAGGACAAGATGGAAAAGTACGACGCCGTCGTTTCGCTCGCCTGCGGGGCCGGAGTCCAGTTCCTGGCGGAGATGTATTCCAACAAGCCGATCCTGCCCGGCGTAGACACCTGCTTCATTGGCGTAACCGAGGAACCGGGAGTGTGGACCGAGCGATGTCAGGCATGCGGTCAGTGTCTGCTTGCAAGCACCGGGGGCATCTGCCCTATCGCCCGATGTTCGAAGCGCATGGCAAACGGCCCCTGCGGAGGCTCTTCGGACGGAAAATGCGAGGTGAACAAAGAAGTCGCCTGCGGCTGGCACCTCATTTACGAGCGGCTGAAGGAACTGGGGCAGCTCGACCGGTTCGAGCGCCCGGCGAGTCCCAGGAACTGGTCCACCGGCCGGGATGGCGGCCCCCGGAAGATCGTCAGGGAGGTTTCACGCAAATGAACGCAGCCACCCCGAGCAAACTCGAGCAGATTCTTGCGGCAGGTCATCTGGCCGTTACATCCGAATGCGGTCCCCCGAGGAGTTGTGACGGCGGCGTCCTGGAGGACAAAGCCAGGGCTCTCGGAAACCACGTCGACGCAATCAACGTCACCGATAACCAGACCGCGGTCGTCCGGCTGTGCAGTCTGGCATCCTGCATCCGAATCAAGCAGATGGGCTTCGAACCCGTCCTGCAGATGGTGACTCGGGACAGGAACCGTATCGCCCTTCAAAGCGATCTGCTCGGCGCGGGTTCTTTCGGGATCAACAATGTCCTCTGCCTCACGGGGGACCACCAGAGCTTCGGCGATCACCCGGAAGCCGCCAATGTTTTTGACCTCGATTCCACTCAACTGATCCAGACCGTGAAGATGATGCGGGACGAGGGGAAACTTCTGAGCGGCTTCGAACTGAAGGAATGCCCGAAGATGTTCATCGGGGCTGCGGAGAATCCCTTTGCGGATCCTTTCGAGATCCGGGTTATGCGCCTTGCGAAGAAGGTTGCGGCTGGAGCGCAGTTCATCCAGACTCAGTGCATCTATAACCTGGAAAAGTTCAAAAACTGGATGCAGGGCGTTGTCGACCGGGGGCTGCACGAGAAGGTTTACATCCTGGCCGGGCTCACACCGCTTAAGGGCCTGGGGATGGCCCGGTACATGAAAACCAGGGTGCCCGGAATGGATGTTCCGGATGAAATCATCAAGCGGCTGGCGGGAGTTCCCAAGGAGAAACAGGCGGAGGAAGGAATCAACATCTGCCTCGAACAGATTGCGGAACTGAAGGACGTCCCGGGAGTCGCCGGCTTCCACATCATGGCGATCGAATGGGAGCATAAAGTCCCCGAGATCGTCGAGCGGGCAGGCCTCTATCCGAGGCCGAAGGTGGATTAGCGGTCTCATGGATCAGCCCGCATGGGGTGGATTGTTCTCTCCACTCGAAATGACGGAATGTTGACCGGCCTCCTTAAGTCGGCGGTATTGCCGGGAGGCCGGGCTCGACACGGGATACCGGCGGTGGGGCTCTCTCTGCCGGTCCGATATGCAGGTGGTCAGCCGACAAACCTGAGGTAGTCAAAAAAATGTTTAGGATAGTCTTCCATGCTGTAAAACCCGCTGCATATTATTATGTCATCAACCTTTTCAAAATAGATTGTCTTGGATAGTTCCTGCTTGGATATGGGGTGCTGCCATTTGTAGTCCACAAAGCCGGAACCTTTGCTCCGGGCGCCATTGACGACTTCCTGGATGAATATCTTGCCGTCGCCGTCCTTAAGCTCGAGGAAATTCTTCCCTACAAATTCCTTGTGTATCGGGTGCGCGAGCATGATTCCTTCGGAACTCAGGGCAAAAACATATAGCTGCCGTTGAACGAACTGTCCTCGAGGGTTCATAAGTTCGGCCAAAGTGGCAGCTTTGCCGCCGGCCTCAAAAAAGGCTATAGCCTTTTTTACCCGGTCTTTCACATCCTCGCGCGAGTCGGTGATCATTCATATCTCCTCTGATGTTAAGCTTACCGGGACGGCTTGATGCAAGTCCTTGCTTCGGTCCCTGGCAAGAGTTGAAGAAGATCGTCAATTCCCATCATTTGCGTCTCCACCCAGCCCACACGGGAACACCGTTTTCATCCCGCAGTTTGAGCGTCTGCCCTCCTTTTTCGATTTCAGCCGCGATAATCGCCGGCTTGCCGTCGAAGGTAATCCTCGATCCGGTGACTTCGATTTTGTCCCCTTTTTCTATCTTCACATCCTGATTCTCAAGGTACCAGATCGGCCCCACATGAACCGAGACGCTCTCCTTCCCGGTGTTGAGAGTCAGGTGCACGCCCTTGCGCATTCCTTTCATGAAGACGGTTTGGTCAACCTCCGTCACCTGACCGCTTGTTGTCTCCACGGTCTTGGGGTCATAGAACCGGGCATAACCGCCGCCCATGCCCCATCCCCCTGAACCGCCTCCCATTGCGCCTCTCTGTGCAAAGACCTCGGGAACCGCCAACAAACAAACGACCGCCAACAACACAATACTCACAAACAATCTCTTCATAAGGTTCCTCCCTGGATTCCGTGTCACAAGGTGTTCCGGACCGCGATCACACTGCAAGACACCGGTAAAAATTGTATACCAGGATCGTGAGCAACGAACATGCCAGTTTCGATACACTCGCATGGCGCAAAAGACGGGAAGGAAACACGTGCATCTGAAAGGGCATGCACGCAATAGATGAGACAAAAACGGGAACAAGATGCACCCACCACCCCAGGAGAGGGATTATCCCCTGCCGCCCACCGGGAGGGCCTTGTAGTCAAAGGCAACATTTGAGGCGTGCCCTGCCTGCAAAACGCCGGGGTGGTGTCGCAAGGCCGACTGGATCCTGTTTTCAACGGGAGGCACGTTTTTTGATAGGGATGTTGAATGATCCGGTTCCCGGTTCCGGTTTGAGAAGAATTGTTCTTCACATTTCCCTTAAACGAGTGCGGATAAGAACCCCCATGCTTGCCATACCGACATTCCGCTCACGAGTGGCGCCGGTTCTCAACTGGTGCTCGAGGATGCTCATCATCCCTGAGAATGAAACCGATGAGGCAGCGGACCGGGAAGTCGTTCTGAATGACATGAGCGGCTTTGACCGACTGCGGGCGCTACGCGAAAAAGGGGTCGATACTCTGATCTGCGGAGCCGTGAGCCCCGAACTGCTGAACTACGGCGAAGACCTCGGCCTTCGCATCATCCACGGAGTGGCTGGAGAGATCGATGAGGTCCTTCAAGCCTACTATGAGGCGCAACTGGATCAGCCGCGCTTCCGGCTGCCCGGTTGCCGGTAGAGTCGCAACGGCGGAAGAACAACCTGTCTATGGCGCGGCTCCGTAGAATCTCAAAGTGAGCTGAACCGGACCGGGGAGGTTTTGACTTTGCTTCCGCTGTAATACGAGGCCTCGCCATGAGCCCGGATTTCCCTGCTCTCAGCCGCGTCATCCGGGGTGTGGCGGGCCCACCATGGGCGGGGAGTGATCTTCGCACCCCCCTGATGCGGACCGACTCTCAATCCTGCAATCGGGAACAATCTGCACCGACACGGATTCGTTCGGGTGCAGATTGTTCCCACATTCATTCATGCCTGCAACTCGTGCTTTGAGATAATTGCCGGACAGTGGATCACGCCGCCCAATGGGATACCGACCCCGGGTCCGCAGTGCGTGCCGCATCCTTTAATGAGCCCGCCTGACAGCGCCCGGGCGTAGTGGCACAGTCCCTGCTACCAAGAAGTACACGCCACGCACACGGTTCGTGCGCATCGGAATCAATCAATCACTACTTGAAAAGGGAGTCTTTAAATGACGGGTTCATGTCAGAGCAGCCACCACGATCATCAATCGGGACCCTCCAAAGAAGATATTCAGCTCAGGGAACATCTCCAGCGGATTCAACACAAGTTGCTGGTGATGAGCGGCAAGGGAGGCGTCGGCAAGAGCAGTGTTGCGGTTCACCTTTCGGTTGGGCTGGCCAGGTTGGGCTACACAGTGGGCTTGTTGGATGCCGATCTTCATGGGCCGAGCGTTCCCGGAATGCTTGGAATCAGGGGGATGTTCCAGATCGATGGGAAAGAAGGCATCATTCCACATGCCTTCGGCGATCACCTGAAAGTGGTTTCCATTGAATGCCTGCTGGATGATCGCGATACGGCCGTTATATGGCGTGGTCCGGTAAAGCACGGCGTAATCAAACAGTTCGTCTCCGATGTCAATTGGGGCGATCTCGACTATCTCATCATCGATTCGCCCCCTGGAACGGGAGATGAACCTCTCAGCATCAGTCAGGCGATTCCGGATGCCCGGGCCATCATTGTGACCACACCCCAGGAAGTTGCTCTTGCAGATGTCCGGAAGTCCATCAATTTCTGCCGGAAAGTGCAGATGCCCATTCTGGGATTGGTGGAAAACATGAACGGACTGATCTGCCCTCACTGTGGCCGGGAAATTCCCGTCTTTCGAAAAGGAGGGGGCGCAATGACCGCGAAAAGCATGAAAATCGACCTCCTGGGAAGCCTCCCCTTTGACCCCGCCGTCGTTGAAAGCGGCGATGAGGGCAGGCCCCTCCTGGATACTCCCAACCAGGGGCCTTTTGTAAAAGCGCTGGGACTTCTGGTTGACGAAGTGGTTCACCGATGCAGTGACTCGAAAACGCAAACCGTGTAGGAGGACTCGCAGCTATGGGCACTTCGATGAAAGACCTCATGGGCGGGGTCTATCGGCGGCTCCCCGCGGATACGGACGCCTCTTGCGGATCGACCGCCTCAGAATCAGCACGCCTCCGGGCGTCCATGAAAAGAATGCCGGATGCATCGTGTTCCGGAAAGATCACGGGGCGATGCGGCGAAACCATGGAGATCACCCTGGATATCGAGGGCGAGAGGATCACGGATGCCGGTTTTTTTACGGATGGATGCGGGTACAGCATCTTGTGCGGATCTCTTGCAACACAACTGGCAAGAGGCAAAACGATCGATGAGGCTGTTGAAATAGGCGGAGACACTATATTAATGGTGATGGAGGAAGTCCCCGCGGAAGATTCTCATTGCGCCTTCCTGGCCGCGGAAGCTTTGCACGCGGCTATTCACGATTGGATGCTGAAATGGAACACCGTGCCTTTGAGCGAGAGGGAGGCTGTGCCGGGGGATCGGAAGCAGGGCGGGAAATGCGGAGGGGGCGGATCGCCGGGAAAATGATCGTTAAATGCGAAAGAAGAGCGGCCAAAACCGCTGTGATTGAACTTTGGGGTCGGGGGCAAAAGGCAATCCATTCCCATTTTTCGTAAAGGCTTCAGTCTTTAGTTTATTGACGGCGTCCTCCGTGCCTGCTCTAATATGGAAGGTTCCTGAGCAAGAACCAAAATTCGCTTCCTAAAACGGAAAGACGCAGTGGAGAAGACGGCAAAACATCCCAGCTTGTCCCCGCAAACAGAGATTATCCTGGATAGCATTGCCGATGGGGTCTTCACCGTGGACCTCAAGTGGAGGATCACATCTTTTAACCGGGCAGCAGAAGAGATCACCGGCATTTCAGCATCTCAAGCCATCGGTCGTCCCTGTTGTGAAGTCTTTCGAGCCAGTGTCTGCGCGACTACCTGTGTCCTGAAGCGGACTCTGGAAACGAAGAAACCCGTGGTAAACCAGTCCATCGCCATTCTCAGAGCCGACGGGAGGGAAATCCCTATCAGCGTCAGCACCGGTCTGCTCAAGGACGAATCAGGACGGACGATCGGGGGAGTAGAGACGTTCCGGGATCTCAGCCTGGTGGAGACACTCCGCAAGGAGATCGACCGCCGGTATTGTTTCCAGGACATCATTTCCAAGTCCCCGGCGATGCAGGAGCTTTTCGCAATTCTCCCCGAGGTGGCCCGCAGCGAGAGCACGGTGCTTATCCAGGGGGAGAGCGGCACGGGGAAGGAACTGCTGAGCCGGGCGGTCCACAGCTTGAGTTCGCGTGCCAAGGGCCCTTTCGTGGCCATCAATTGCGGGGCCCTTCCCGATACTCTGCTGGAATCCGAACTGTTCGGGCACGTGGCAGGCGCGTTCACGGACGCGAAACGCAACCGCCTGGGCCGTTTTGCTCTTGCCGAGGGCGGAACCCTTTTTCTTGATGAAATCGGGGACGTCTCTCCGGCACTTCAGATGCGCCTGTTGAGAGTCCTTGAAGAACGTGCATATGAACCCCTGGGTTCTTCAAGGACGGTTGAAGCCGACGTGCGCATTGTCGCGGCATCGAACAGGGACCTCGCTCGGCTGGTTGAACAGAATTCTTTCCGAAAAGACCTTTACTATCGCATCAACGTGGTCAAGCTGGAACTGCCGACGCTTGCACGGAGGAAGGAAGACATTCCCCTGCTTGCCGAACACTTCATCAAGCGTCTCAACAAGCTGCGGAACAAGAATATCCTTGGGTTGAGCCACGGGGCGCTGGCAATATTCATGCGTCATGACTGGCCGGGGAATATACGCGAATTGGAAAACGTCATCGAGTATGCGTTTATCCTGTGCCGAAGCGGGCTGATTCAGTCAACATGCCTTCCCGAATATCTCAACACGCATCCCGGCAAGTCTTCCGGTTCCGAGGGACTGACTCTGCAGGATATCGAGGCCAACGCCATCAGGGATGCTCTTGAGCGTAACAAATGGCGCCGGATGGCCACTGCCAGGGAATTGGGAATCGACAAAAACACGTTGCGGCGAAAGATGAAACGATTGAGCATTGAATATACGGCACCGTAGCCGTCTCTTTTCTCCCCGCAGCCACGGACAGGCCTTATCCAACCCGGCTTCTGAGCACCGCCTTGGCCCCATACAGCGCTTCATCGGCTTCCCTGATGAGATCCTTCGGGGTCCAGGTCCTTCCCCGGCCGGCAGGTACCGACGCCCGTGCTGATTGCGAGCCGCCCCGGGGGAGAACCGATATGTTGGATATTCAGGGCGGCAACGGCATCCGTCATGCGTTTGGCAACAAAGAGAGCCCCTTTTCGATCGGTTTGCGGAAGGAGGGCGACAAATTCCTCACCTCCGAACCGCGCCACCAGATCACTGGGCCTTCTCAAGGATTTCTGCAGCGTCGCTGCGACCAATTTCAGGCATTCGTCCCCTGCCAGATGGCCGTAACTGTCGTTAAAGCTTTTGAATTGATCGATATCGACCATGATAACCGAGAGAGCACGGCCTTCCCGCATCTGGCGCTTCCATTCCTTCTTAAAGGCTTCCTCGAGAAAACGCCTGTTCGAGATTCCGGTGAGCGGATCGATCGCGGTCAACCGCTTGAGCATTTCGTTGGATTCGGCCAACTGGAGGATGGCTTCTTCGAGGGCAAGCTTCTGATCCCTGATGGTCCTTCCATTCAAGAATTCACGCATATGAAAAACGAAGACGGCCCTGGATATGAAGATCGCAAGAATGGTAAAAAGAGTACCATTAACGAGCTGGGCAATAACGATACGCGGGTTCGCCTGAAAGTGCCACATGCTCACCGTGAGGATGATGAGACAGGCCCCAAAGGTGATCGAACTCCTCAGGCCGCCCTGAAAAATAAAGGCGGCCACAACGAAAACCGCGATCATATAGGGTTCTATCCCTGGTCTCACGAGTTGAAGGGCGCCTGTCAAAAGTGAGGTCCACGCCAGTCCGAAGCAGGCGACGCCGACGTCAAGGAACTGATGCCGTGTGGTTATTTCATCGATTGGAATGCTGCGCCTCTGCACGATCAGGAAAATGACCAGGATAGAGACCATCAGCGCCCGGTAAAGGATCGCGCAAATACTCAAGTCGTACAGTTCGGGGGTCACCCTTCCGATTACACAATCGATCGTCATGAGAATCAAGAGGGCCAGGATCATCACGACACCAAGTATCCATTCCCGGGAAAGGTTGGTGTGTGTGACATCCTTCCAGAAGGCGAGCCTGTCCTCTTTGGGCAGATTGGGAAACCAGAATGCCTTTGCACGATTGAGGCGTTCTATCAACATGAGAGACTTCTTGTATTGTTCCATCATTATCCGTGCGTTATGCCAGAATATATGCAAAGGAGGATAGTCGAAGTGCAAGATGTTCACAAGTGACATTTTTCCGTGTCCCGGCTTTGCCCGACTGCGATACAGCCGTTCTGCGCCACATTGGAAAAGGAAACCTCCGGCAGGGGATGATGCAGGTCCCGGCGGATTTTCCAGTCCCTCATGACGCGCCTTGACCACGCGGCACTTGATGAGATCCTTTCTCTTCATTATATTGGCCGGGAAATTCTGAAACTCATGTGGAGATGTCATGTCTGAGAGTGGAAAAGAAAAGTGGATCATGGGAGTTGCCTTAACGACGACCGTTTTGGCTGTGTGCACGGCTATCTCTTCTTTGAAGGCTTCCGGTTATTCCACCAAAGTCCAGATCTACACGACTATGGAGGCTAACCGTTGGGCATATTATCAGTCAAAGAGCATTAAAGAATACAGTTTCAAGCTTCATAAGGACCTGTTCGGCGTTGAACTCAAGCGGGAAGCGGGAAATCCGGAGGTCCGGAATTACATCGAAGAGAAGATCCGACAGTACGACAGCGAGATCGAGCGTTACGGCAAGGAGAGGGACGAGATAAAGGAAGACGCGGAAAAGCTCATACAGGAAACGGAAATCCTGAAACGCCATAACGCAAGCTTCGCCCTTGCGGTCATGCTGCTTCAGATCGCGATTCTGATGTCCTCGATTGGAGCGCTGATCAAGCAGAAGGCCATGTGGTTCGCGGGGTTGGCCTTCGGGGTGTTTGGACTGACGTACATGGCCAACGGGTTCTTTCTCTGGTTTTGAAGCCGGGCCCCCGGGGCATTCCCGCCGGAGTTGTGTTCCCATCGGAACCTGCAGGAAGATATCGAAGCCAGCTGCCGATCTCGAGAGTGCGTTTTATTTGTCATTGCTTTGCGCTCAAAAATCTATATAAACTGCTTTGCCGGAGCGGAATTCGTGACCGGCGGGCACTCAGGGGGAATACCGTTGACTTGAGGCAGCCGGCGAGCATGCCGTTCTTTCGGCCGAACGGAGAAACCCGCCTGTGATCGATCGCCTGAAGGGTTTCCTCGCGCTGCTTGAAATGGCAGGGGAGGTAGCGCTATCATTAGGTCAATTCGTTGCCTTCCGTGGTGGACGGGTTTGAATCCGGCAATATCGAACGCGATGCCGAGCCGGCACACGCAGACATCCCGATGTCCAAAAGGGCTCTGCACCCGGCCTTGGCCGTTTCACGGGAAGGGGGTCTGAGGGCGGGCCGCATCATTGCGGTTGAAGGGGTAGTTCAGGGGACGGACATTCCGACACCGATGGTTCAGCCCTTTTCATGAAATGAGACAGTCGAGCCGATCCTTCCAAGGAGCCTGTGTATGAAGAAGATGATGTGTTCGCTCGCCGTATTGATTTTTAGTCTGGTCTCATACGGCCTGTGCACTGCTGAAGCCCCTCACCAGATCGCCGGGCTTCAGTTGGGCGCGGATATTCAGCAATACAAAGATCTCCTCCAAATGGATACCGCGCTACCCCTTCGCCATTCGGAATATCTCTCCGAGGTGGACGTAAAGCCGATCGAGGGTTACCGGGGCGGGTACATTTCCTATGGTAACTGCGATCAGGCAGGGAAGATCGTAAAAATCAAGCTCAAGTACGAGCGTGACGATAAGGAGTTTTTCGACGAATTGATGGAGCGGTTCGACAAGAAGTTCGGGAAGCCTGCCGAGTATAAAGGAGATGCGTTCAGGTCGTGCGTTGCCTGGAAGTGGTCGTTCACGGACTCCGAAAAAAACAAGATCAGCCTCATGCTCCAGCACAACTGCCAGGATGATGAGGACTATATGAGCGGGAATGCGGTCAAGATGTCCCTCAAGAACCTTATCGACAGCGAACGCGCCTGTTACGATCAAAAGCACCCGGAACCCAAGAACGACGAGGGCGATAAGAAGGCCAAGAAGAAATTTGATTTCAAGAACCTCGTCCCCGAGTAACCCGCCGCGAGAGCATGAGCTTTTCCCGGCTGCAACAGGGCAACGGTCTTCCCACCGATTGTCTCAACCAACTGCTGTCATGCGACCCCTTCCGGAGACAGGTAGCATCATCAACCGTCTGTTCCCGGTTTGAATCCCCTCGGCTTCAGCGGACTCCACCTTTTCAGCTGAGCGGTATTGCCGCGGGGGAAGCGCCTTGCCGGCACAAGGGCGCACGTTGCTTGACATCAAATCCCATGCCATCTATAGTTAGTGTTTTCGGGAAATCTAACGGAGGGAAATATGAGAACTCTGTTGCTGAATCCCCCTTCTTTTGAAAAATTTGATGGAGGGGCAAGTTCGCGCTGGCCGGCTCGGCGGGAGATAACTTCATTCTGGTATCCCGTCTGGTTGGCCTATCCCGCCGCGCTGATAGAGAACAGCAGACTGCTGGACGCAGCCCCTCATGGGGTTACACCGGAAGAAACCATCCGGATCGCCAAGGACTATGATTTCCTGGTCCTTTTCACAAGCACTCCGGGGTTCAGGAACGATATTCGCCTGTCGGAAATAATCAAAGCCACCAACCCGTCCATAAAGATCGCTTTCGTCGGGCCGCCGGTTTCCATACAACCGGAGGAAACGTTGAAAGCCTCGTCGGCTATTGATTTCGTGGTGAGGAAAGAATTCGACCACGCCGTCGCCGAATACGCCCAGGGTAAAGACCTGTCGGAAATCCTGGGAGCGAGTTACCGGAAAAACGGCCGCTTTGTCCATAACCCCGACCGCCCCATCCTTACCGATCTGGATTCGATGCCGTTTGTGGTGGATATCTACAAGCGGGATCTTGACATTACCAGGTACAACGTGCCCTTTCTGCTCCATCCGTTCGTCGCCTTCTACACAGCGAGAGGGTGTCCGGCCCAGTGCACTTTCTGCCTGTGGCCGCAGACTTTCAGCGGCCACCAGTGGCGCACCAGGGGGAGCGACAACGTGGTTGCCGAAGTGGAGCGGGCTTTCGAGCTCTTCCCCAATGTCAAAGAGGTTTTCTTCGATGACGACACGTTTGCCTGGGGCAAGGCCCGGGTAATCGAGTTGTGCAACAAACTCAAGCCTCTCAACAGGACATGGTCCTGCACATGCCGGGTTCACGCCGATTATGAAACGCTCAAAGCGATGAAGGACGCCGGATGCCGCCTTCTGATCGTGGGTTTTGAATCCGGGGACCCGACCATCCTTAAGAACATTAAGAAGGGAGCAACCGTCGAGCAGGCCAGGGCTTTCATGAAGAACTGTAAAAGCCTGGGGCTCCTCGTCCACGGCGATTTCATCATCGGGCTCCCCGGCGAAACGAAAGAAACCATCGAGAGGACCATGCAGTTTGCCGAGGACATCGACTGTGAGACGATCCAGGTGTCCATCGCTCACCCCTATCCCGGCACTGAATTCAACAGCTATCTCCAAAGACACGGGTACCTGACGGACGATGAAATGTCGGATGAGATGGGGCATCAGTTGCCCACTCTCAAGTATCCCGAGCTCAGTAGACAGGAAATCGTTGAATTCGTCGAGCTTTTCTACGGAAGATATTACTTCAGGCCCAGGATAATCTTCCGGATAGTGCGCCGGGCTCTTTTTGACAAGGATGAAAGACGGCGGCTTTTCCAGGAAACCAGGGAATATTTTCAACTGCGGGCTAAGAGAATGAGGTTTTCCCGGAATAAGGTGTGATTTCTCATTTCCGGCATTCGACGCTCGTTCCGAAGGTCTGTTACCGGTCTATTTCACAGGTTTTTTTGAACTTTGTGGCCAAGTGGCGAGGAACCGCGTCCAACTGCCCATTCAGCCGGAAATGCCGGTGAAGGCATGGACCCTCCGGGCACAGGGAACACCCCGGACCGATTTATCAGTTATTCCTGGAGACGATGAGCCGACCACGACTGATTGTAAACGGTGACGATTTCGGACTGTCCGAGGAAGTCAATCAGGCAATTATCCTAGCCTTCCGGAACGGAATTTTGACAACCTCCAGCCTGATGGTCGCGGGTCCGGGTTTCGACCATGCCGTAAAGCTTGCCAAAGAAAACAGGGACCTCCCCGTCGGCATTCATCTGGTCACGGTGTTTGGACGGTCCGTACTCCCTCCCAGGAAAATACCCGCCCTTGTGGACGCCCATGGAGACTTCCTGACCGACCCCACCAGGGCAGGTCTCAAGTACTTTTTTTGTCGAGCAGCCCGGAGACAACTGAAGGACGAGCTTCGAGCCCAGTTCGAGAAGTTTCTCTCGACCGGTCTGAACCTTTCTCACGTGGACGGCCACTTGCACATGCACGTTCATCCCGTGGTCTTCGATGCCGCAGTGGAATTGGCACAGGAGTACGGCGTCCGAAGAATGCGGCTTCCGGATGATGACCTGCGGGTTGTTTCCGAATTCGATGGCCGGGGGGCTCCGGGAAGAGCTATCCACGCCTTCGTATTCCGCATGCTCTGCAACCGGATGAGGCGGATTCTGAACCGGCGCGGTTTCGTGTTCGCTGAAAAGGTATTCGGGAACTTCATGAGCGGAAAGATGAGCGAGAAATATGTAATCCATGTTTTGCGGCACATGGATTCCGCCACAAATGAGATTTACTTCCACCCGGCTCTTTGCAGGCCGGGGCAAACCTGTTCCAGCCTGGAGGAACAGTGCGGGAAGGAATACGGAATCCTGGTAAGCGAGAGGGTAATGGACACCATTCGAACGAATGGGATCGTCCTCATCAATTACGGAGGACTCGAGTCGAGCTGACCGGGATTCTCGCTCTGCCTGCCGCAACCACCCTGTTCAGGTCTTCAGCAATGTTTGGCCGGTCAAGTGCAGGAAACGGGCAGTTGTCCAAACAGAACCCAGGTGAAAAATGAGCCGTTTGTCCAGAAACGTCACCCCGGCGATATTGCCGGGGTCCAGTGTCGTCAATTGGAATTATCCAATAATTTCAAAGAGTCTAGATTCCGGCCTCCGCCGGAATGACGATTCCTGATTTCATCGGGCCTCGGCTTTTCTTTGGGGCAACAGCCCCGGAGTCATTCCCCCGCTCTCTTGGGATTTATTTCATCTTGAGCACAAATCGGGATAGAACCTTAACCATGGAATCCGCACTCCTATGATCATCAATCTCATCGCATTTTTACTCACTTTGGCGACGTCCGCGTCCCTCATCTTTTACCTTCTCAGCCTTCTTGCAGCCCGGAGATTCTTTTCCGGACCCGCCGTGACCCCACCGCCGGGTCTTCCTCCGGTTTCAGTCATGATCCCTCTTCGGGGTGTGGATTTTGAAGCCTATCGGAATTACGTGTCTTTTTGCAGGCAGGATTATCCCGTTTTTCAAATCGTCTTTGGCGTGCGTGATCCGGATGACACTTCGGTAGCTGTTGTCAAACAGCTTATTTCCGATTTTCCCGAGATGGACATTGAATTGGTGATCGGTTCGGAAGACATCGGCACAAACCCGAAGGTGAACAACCTCCATAATATGCTGAGCAAGGCCAGGCACGAGATCATCGTGGTTGTGGACAGTGATATCCGGGTGCGCCCGGATTATCTCGCATCCATCATCCCCCCGCTCACCCGTGAGAAGACAGGTCTCGTAACATGCCTTTATCGTGCGGGGGCGGCCCCAAACCGGGCTGCGCTCCTCGAGGCCGTTGGAATCACGGGAGAGTTCGCACCTGAGGTGCTGGTCGCCAATTTTACCGAAGGAATGACTTTCGCGTTCGGCGCAACCATGGCGACCACCAAGTCCGTGCTGGCTGCAATCGGAGGATTCAAAGCGATAGCCGACTACCTGGCTGACGATTACATGTTGGGAAATCTCATCAGGAAAGCGGGCTTCGAGATCAGACTGCTGCCCCACGTTGTCGAGACTGTTTTGCCGCCGGTCGATTTCCGGAAAATGCTGAAGCACCAGATTCGCTGGTCGAGGGGTATCCGGGCATGCCGTCCCGCGGGTCACTTCGGGTCCATCCTGACCAACGGGTCCGCCATGGCGCTCCTGAATTTCCTGTTTCACGGCGGGTCGGGGTCGAGCTTTGCGCTGCTGGTCCTCGTCATGGCGCTGCGCCTGCTCATGGGTTGGTTCGTCGGGGTCCGTTGTCTGGGGGATGGCATTCTAAAGAGAAATCTCGGGATGCTTTTCCCGAGAGACCTGTTGAGTTTTTTCGTCTGGTGCGCCAGCCTTGCCGGCAATCGAGTGGAATGGCGCAAACAGCAATACAGGCTGCTCAAAGGCGGGAAATTTCTGCCTGTCGGTCACGATCCCGGCCGGCCGCAATCCTGACCTCCAGCGCCGTCCTTCAGCCATTTTCGATCGTGAGCCCAATGGGCCTTTGCCTTTTCGTGCAGTGCATCGAGCTTTTGTTGCTGCGCCGTTGTGAGATACGATTTTATCCGCTCGAGGTCCTTTGAGATAACCTCTTCTATTTCAGGATGGACCCGTTTTCGGATTTCGAATACTTTTCTCTCGGTTTCACAAACGATCTTTTCGATATTCACCCTCTGTTTTTCGTCCAGTTGCAGTTCCCTGGTCAGTTTTCCCATTATCAGTTTTGTCATTGCGGGCCTGTCCCGGAAGAGGAAGTGCTCCACCGATTTCTTCGCATAAAGGCCTGTCCCTGCGGCTCCCACAAGCACTCCCCCGAGAAACAGCGCAGCCATCCCCAACCAGGTCTTCCATCTCATTTTCATTCGTCCCTCACAGAAGCCCAAAGGCGCTGACGATCAAAAAATCGTCTCCAAGAAGCCTCGTTATCTCATACTCTCCACTCATATCCGACTGGAACGCATAGATAAAAATAATAGCCGCGGCAAAACAGGCCGTCGCGGCAAACTTCCAGAGCGTCCGGCTGTCGAAGAGTTCCTGCGCTCCGTCGTCACTTCGGGGAATCCCACGAATGTGACGCATGATGTCCTGCCGGAGTCCGGCAGCCATCGGCATCGTGCTCTTCCTGCGATAAGCCGACACGAATGCTTCTTCGATTTTGACGATGTTGTCCTTATCAGTTTCCATCTTCTTTGTGCCTCTCTCCCAGAAGGCTGGAGATGATTTTCCGCATCTTGTGCCTCGATCGGTGTGCCCTTACCTTGACGCCGACGACGGTCCGTCCGAGCAAACCGGCCACCTCGGCGACGGGAATTCCCTCAAGATAAACCATCGTGAGCACCATTCGGTCTTCGGCAGACAACTTCCCAAGCGCATACTCAAGCACTTCCGCCGCCTCCCTCCGGCTCGCCTCCCGCTCGAATACCTCCCGCGACTCCGCGGCCTGGACGGCATCGATCCAGTTTTGGTGGTCTTCGGTCAGGCCGCTCAATGCAAATTCCTTCTTCCGGTGCTGCTGCCGCCAGAAGTCGTAGCAACACCTGACAGCGATCTTCGAAAGCCAGAAGCTAAAAGGGCTTTTCGCAGAGTAACTTCCAAGGGATTGATATATCCTGACAAATACATCCTGAACAACCTCTTCCGACTTCGCATGCGGTATGTGCCTGGATACAATCCGGCTGACCATGTCACCGTATTTTTCCATGAGAAGCTCGAAAGCGTTCACCTCACCGTTGGTCACCCTGCGAATGATTTCGGAATCGACCACATCGGGGAGCTTATTGTCCATCGCTGAAATCTTCAGCCTTTCTCAATACAAATTCCTCAACCCAAAGAGAATGCAGGGCAATCACCGAATCGCATCGGCCTTACCTGATTGCGTGGACAGCGCCCGCCGGGCCTTCAGACAGAGAGGGCAGCTCTTGTGCGCCTCCCGAAAACACTCCCATGAAAATCATCATCAAAATAATCGTCACGAAAATAAGCGCTATTTTCTTCATCGCCGCCTCCTCCGTCGTACCCTGTTCCATTGCGACCCCGATCCGCATCTGGTTCCGGAGCATTGCCCGGCCGGCTTGCTCCGTCACTCATATAGTCGCAGGAAGTGGACTCGGAGTTACATGAAAATGCATCGGGAACTTGCTGAAGACAGAGAAATATCCAAAGAACCCGGATGGTTCGGAGTCTCTCTCCGACAACCCCGTTTGTTGCAGGTTCAACACCGGGGAAGAGGAGTACGGAGGAATGCGGCGGCTCCGTGCGGCTGCGGTTCTCGATCAGTCTTTCTTTTCATCATCCAGAACCCGCCTCACCATGGTCGCCACATCTCCCAGGTTAAAAGGCTTCCTCAAGACTTCCCTGATTCCCGCTGCTACGGCCCCTTCCATCGGAAAAAGATCGTTGAGCCCGGTACACAAGAGGATGGGGATATCCGGGCGGATCTTTTTCACCCGCGCAGCCAGTTGGGTCCCGGTGATATGCGGCATCGTCTGATCGGTGATCACGAGATCGAATCGATCGGGCTTTCGGCGGAAGATGTCGACCGCCTCTTCGCTGCTCGTAGTCGCAACAACGCCGTACCCCAGGTGCTCGAGCATTTCCTTCCCGACGGTCACGAGCGCGCTCTCATCATCAACATACAAAATGCTCTCGCTCCCGCGCGGGAAATAGGCCGCCGGCTGCACCTCCGGCGCTGCCCGGCGTTCATAACTCGGGAGATAGACTTCGAACACGGCCCCTCCTCCAGGCTCGCTCCGACCCTTTACCTGTCCGCCATGGTCCCTGACGATGCCCTGCACCACGGCAAGCCCCAGGCCCGAGTCCTCACCCGGCCTCCCGCTCCTGAAACGAGGTTCAAAAGTACACTCCGGGGTGGAAATATTCATTCCATGCCCGGTATCTCCGACTGTCAGCTTGATGCAGCCTCCCTTCTTTGATTTGGGGCGGTCCGCTGACTCCATATCGAGGTCGACGTGATACAAACCGACCGTTAGAATTCCTCCACCGCCGCCCATACCATGATGCGCGTTGGTGCAAAGGTTCATCAGAACTTGATAAATCCGGATTGGATCCGCCAGGACGACAAATGGGGGATCTTGAATATCCTGCCGGATCTCGATGGTTGAGGGAAGCGAGGCGCGCAAGAGCTTGAGTGCTTCCTTGACGATGAGAGTAATATCGACGGGTTGTTTCTCCCCTTCACTCTGGCGGGTGTAGGCAAGGATTTGCTTCACGAGATCCCTGGCACGGAATGCACCCTTCATGACCTGTTCGAGGTACCTCTTTGCCGGGGCATTTTCATCCTTCACCATGGCCATCTCAGTGTACCCCATGATGATCCCGAGTATATTGTTGAAGTCGTGCAGAATTCCGCCGGCCAACGTTCCTATGGCCTCCATCTTTTGAGCTTGCCGGAGCTGGTTTTCCAACTCCACTTCGCGTGTCACATCGTGTACGACCGTCACGCAGTCAACGCTTCCATTGTCGTTCCATACGGGAGACACCGCGGCTTCAATCTCGAACGTTCGGCCGTCTTTCCTTTTTTGGGTAATCCTCCCCTTCCAGACTTCACCGCGCTCAGCCGTTTCTCTGATTTGCTCGCAAAATGCTTTGTCGTGCATTTCACCGCAAAAGAATTCCGCGCGTCTTCCGGTCACTTCATCGCGCAGATAACCCGTCATAGATTCGAAGGCGGAATTGGCGCAAAGGATATTGCCGTCGGCGTCCGTGATCATGATGCTGTCCGGGAATCGATCGAAAAGAGCCCGGCATCGCCTTTCATTCTCCTGAAGGACTTTCTTCTCCGCTTTCTTTCGTTCGATGGCGATGCGGACGGACCGTTCGAGCAGGTTGCCGTCGGCCTCACCCTTGAGCAGGTAATCCTGAGCGCCCATCCTGACGGCCTCAGCCGCCGCCTCTTCGTCGCCCGGTCGGGTCAGGATGATGGTCGGCTTCCCCGCGGTGCGCTCCTGCGTTTTGATAAAGGTCTCCATCCCGCGGCTGTCAGGAAGATAAAGGTCAAGCACGAGCGCGTCGAATTCTTCTTCTCCCAGCCTGAAAAGCCCGTCTTTCAATGTCCCGGCTCCGGTGAGATCGAATCCACGCTCTTCGGCTCTCTTCTGAGATATTTTTCTGATGAAATCCAGCCTTTCAGGTTCATCAGCAATCAGCAGCACTTTAATCGGGCTCATTCCTGCACTCCAAAAGATTCGCGAGCATATTGCCCGGCCACCTGCCGGGAATGCGCAACTCGATACGATCTGTGCACAAGAATATTCGCCAACACAAGTTGGCCCATGGAAATCAGTGCGCCTCCTGAAAAACGCTCAAACCCCTCCAAAGTCGAATCCGTCTTCCAGGAACAATTTGAGGCACGCATCGGCCACCTCGGGATCATACAGTTTGCCCCGATTTTTCGAGACCTCTTCCAGTGCCTGACTCATCCCGATGGCCACCTGGAAAGGCCTGTGGGAAACCATAGCCTCTATCACGTCCGCGACAGCCAGAATCCGCGCTTCGAGCAGGATGTCTCCGTTTGACAATCCCTGAGGATAACCGGAACCATCCATCCTTTCGTGATGCTGGAGGGTGATCTGCGCGATCGGCCATGGGAATTCGACCCCTTTGAGAAGCTCGTATCCGGCGGCACTGTGACTCTCGATGAAAGTCCGCTCGACCTCGTTCAGTCCCGAGGTTTTGGAAAGGATTTCAAACGGAATCGATATCTTCCCGATATCATGCACAAGGCCGGCTATTCTTACCGCATCGACGACACTGTCGGATACTCCCATTTTCCTGGCTATGGCACATGCAAGGGTCGCAACGCGGCGCTGATGACCGGCAGTTTGAGCATCCCTCATTTCAAGGGTTGAACCCAGCAGGTGGACCGTTTCCTCGAGGGTCCTCCGCAGCCTGCCCAGAGTACGCTCCAACTCCTCATCCGCCCGCCTGCGCTCGATGCCGAGAGTGTACGTTGAGACAAGCCTTTGAAGGAGGGCCAGGGCCGCACTCGTATAGTCATAGGGGGCGTTGGCAAGCATCACGAACCCGAGCGATGTCTCGGCATCGGCTATCGGCACCAGCATGAAGCGTCGAATGGGAGTGTCCGTGGGGCACAACTTTGACAGACCACGAGCGTCTTCCGGCACATTCGAGAAAACCGGCCACCGGCCCGAGAAGACCTCCCCCACAAAGCCGAACGGTTCTGGGGCCGCGATTTCAATGCATTCAGCAATGGACCCGGCACCGGCTTCCTGAGTGCAAACGGCACAAACGTGCCGGCCGCAGGCGTCATCGACCAGACGGACATATCCCATGGAACTTCTCGTCAGGCGCATCGCGCACTTAAGAACTGTATGCGACACGTCCTCCATTGACAATGATGATATAAGGGCCCGGGACAGTTCGACGACAGCCGCATTGATCGCTCCCTCGCGGATGAGCGCCCGATTGGCTTCCGAGAGATCGGCAAGAATTCGCTGTTCCCTTTCGATCCGCTGGATTCTTGCCTCGAGGTCTTCGGCACTGAAGGGTTTGATTATGAAGTCCGCCGCCCCTGCGTTGACGATCTCGCCGAACGAGTGATCGTATCCGTCTCCCGTCATAATTACAAATATCAGCGAAGGATCCTTTCCCAAGGCCTCCCGCATCAATTCCAGCCCGTCTTTTCCTTTCATGTTGATGTCGGACAGAATCAAATCAAAGCGGGTATTGGCCATCAATTCCGCAGCCCTGAATGCGTCCCCCGCAATACTGCAGTATAACCCCATGCCGTTCAGCATTCCCCGGAGAACAACCAGGTACTCTCTCTCGTCATCCACAACCAGGACGTTTTTTATCAGGGAATCACGCATCGATGTCTCCGGACTTCCGACGTACCTCACAGGTCTAAGCGTGCCGTACACTTAAATGTAAGGTCTGTGTCATTGCCTTTCCAATCTCTCGAAAGGAATAACGGGCGAGAAAAAGCACAGCCATTCACTCAGCGCAGAGCGTGGATTGCGACGTCGGGCCGGTTGCTGCCCGATAAACAGGCCATGCGGGTTACCGCTTCACCGATTTCAGTGTATAGTTCTTGAATTAAGGATAGTTGGGCAGATTCCACTTGTCCGCGGGACCGGCGCAGCACACCACCGGCCGGACCCATATGCCGGGGAATCCGACCCGGGGTTCAATCAAAACAGGCAATCGCCCCACCGGGAGCCCAATGCTATTGCTTTGAGCCACTCTTGGCCCGTTGCGAGAGTGCGTGGACGTCATTCCGGAGGAGGGGCCGGAATCCAGACGAGTCAAGCTTTTCCGGACCCCGGCAGTATCGCCGGGGTGACGGCCCAAGCCACTAAGATCTTCCTTAAGTCAACAATATAGACCCCGGGAGCCCGGCCCTCTTCGTCACAGCTCAGGGCCGATCCCCCACTCGCTATGGGCGGGAACCATGCCGGAATTACCTGAAAACCGCCCGGCCCGGGCCGGGGGCATCGGGCGCGCAACGGGTCCTCCGGGACACGGCAGCGCTTTTAAAACAGGTCCACGGCAAGGTTCGACCGGGGTTTATGAACTCGGGACATCAACCACGGCCTTTTTCTGCAGGCGCATCTTGCCGAGCAAAGCGTTGATACCGCCGTTCTGGATGACGCGGGTGAACGTGATGTTATAATTTTCGACAATACTGACCCCGTCGATCACCACATCCCTTATGAGCCATTTTGCATTTTTCTGATCGAGATAATAGTCGACCGGTATGTGCTCGTTTGCCCTCATGATAACAGTGCGTACAAACCTGCTTTTGTTTTCGGTAGTCTCTCCACGGTATTCGATTGTCTCTTTCTGGAGGAAGTTCAGCACCATGCGCGTATAGGAATCCTGGAAAAGAGTTGTGAAGAGATCCTGAAACTCCGTACGTTGACTTGCCGAAATCTTGTCCCACTGCCCCTTGATGGACTCCCGGGCCATATCGCCCGCCAGGAAGTTGTCCGAAATCAGCTTGCGAATCAGCTTGGCCCGTTCTGCACGATGGGCATCCCCCTGGAGATCCGGGCGGGTCTGTATTTCCATCGCCGTGTTCAAGACTATTTTGACCTCGTCAGTTGCGATCGCGTTTTCCGCTCCCGCAAGGCGAACAGTACTCATGGGAAAGCAAAGGCATATCATGGCGATCAGGAACAAGCGCTTCATTGTCCTTCTCCTTCTTCGGAATCGTTTTTGGCGGATCCATATCCGCCAGGATTGCAGGCAGAATGAAAATAGCGGTTGCTAAAACACACAGACTTCCAACCCAGGCTACGAAACCCAGGCTGAAGATCCCCTGATGATGGGAGACCATCAGAGTACCAAAACCTACGGTCGTGGTCAATGCGGCAAGGATGACCCCCTTCCCCGTACTCCACGGGAGATGTCCGGGGCGCATCCGACCCTCTTCCCACCGGGAGAGGATAATGATCGCATATTCAACCCCAGCCCCGACGACCAGCGGCATGAAAATACTGTTGGCAAGATTGAAATCAACACCGTTGGCTCCCATTACTCCAATCGTCCACACCGTGCCGACACACAGAGGGATGAGGGCCAGGATGCTGAGCCGCACGTTCCGGAAGGTGAGCATGAGGAGCACGAAGATGGCCAGGACCGCATAGCCCGAGGCGTGCAGGCATGCCTTCTTGAAAGCCGAGGCGAAGACGTAAAGAGATATCGGTTCCCCGACGACATCGGGATCGACGCTCTGCAGTTCATGGACGAACCTTCCCAGTGCATCTTCTTCCCATATGGATTCTTTGGGAGAAATCCTGATCAGATACTGGCCGTCCCTGTAAAACTGGTCCCTTACCATTTGGGGCATGTCAAGCATTGTCATCGTCCGAGCCGAACAACCTTCCCTCAGGAAATCCCACGTCTTCACAAGATCGTCGCTGAAACTTCGGCGGTAGGCTTCGAGTCCTTTTGCACTTTCAGGCGATTCGCGCAGTGAATTGATGATTCCAGCGCTCAAACTTCTCACCTGAGACATTTGTTCGACCAACGGCCGTTCGGCTCCCCATTTGCCGGCCTGATCGTCCTGCATCTTAAAGCGGATCCGCTCGATCATATCGATCAAATCCCGGACATATTGCGGGTCCTGATGCAGGGCGGCAGGATGCATCTCGGGGATCATGGGCAGGATATCCCTGAGCAACGGTATTTTTTCTCCCTGATCTTCCGGCAGCTGGCTGAAAATGCTCTTAACCTTGCCGACGGACGGCAGGGATTTCAACAGTTCCGTCTTTGCGTTGACTTCTTCGGGAGAAGAGGCAAAGACCGCGGCGGACAATAACGGCTGTTCGGCATTATCGATGAGTGTTCTTTCCCAGACGACGGATTCTGCGTTCTTCGCCTGCAGCCGCAAAGGGTTGAGATCGAAACGGACCTTTCGGGCGCCAAGGAGGCCCACAACACAAAGCACCAGCATGCACGCCAGGATCAAATGGGCTGGAGTCTTCCTGAGGCGAAGCAAATCCCTCTCGATCTGCCCGGTCTGGGCCGGCTTCGCCTTTCGGCGTCCGGCAAACAACGTGGCCAGCGCCGGCAGCACGGTAAAATCTGCGACGATGATGAGCAGAATCCCCATGCCGGTGATGAGCCCCAATTCAACCAAACCGGAGAAGCCGGTCAGGACGAACGGCAGGAAAGAAAATGCCGCGCTCAGCCCCGCCAGGAGGATTCCCGAGCCGGATCGATCCATCACTCGCTTGGTGAGCGTCCGGTTGTCAAGGGAAGGGTGCCGCTCCTCTTCTTCCTCGAATCTGGCAATCCAGTGAATCCCGTAATCGACTCCAAGGCCACACAGTAAAGGCGCAAAAACCACCGAAAGGATATTCAGGTGGCCGATAAAGATCGCGGCCCACCCCACAGTCCAACACAAGCCGACCACCAGTGTTATCACTTCGATGACCGGCCGGCGGATACCGCGCAAAAAGAGGACCAGCAAAATCCAGACGCCCATCAGAGAAAGCCAGGTCGCCCAGGTCATATCTCCGAGAACGGTACTCATCTCATCATTCTGGAGGGCTTCCTGACCGGTCACGCCCGCTTCGACATCCGGGAACTTCGACTTCACATCCGCGATACAGGTCCGGAGTACGTCGAGGGAATGCTGCGTGTCGCTGAAACCCTCGATCGCGAGTTTGGCGGGGATGGCGATGAGGATCAGGAACCGCTTGCCTCCTTCCCAGAAATAGCCCTCCTGATCGAGGTCCCATGCGGAGCTTTTAAAGAAGGAGAACCAGGGGGAACTGTACTGCACCGGCCCGTTCAGGCTTCGCGCCAGCCCATTCAGGGTCTGGATCAGAAAGCCGAGATCCATGGGTTCTCTGTCCTTGGATTTTCCCTGCGGCTTCTCTTCATCCAGAAACCCCGTAAACAGTTCTCCCACCATCTTGGAGGACATTTCCCGGTTAACCAGCGCGAGGAAATTCAGCAGATCGGGATCCCCGGCAAGTTTTCGAATCATTTCGGAATTCTCTTCCACATTATCCTTGATCCGAAGAATGTCTTTCTTATCCAGATAGAGCAGGGCCCACTGTTTGAACAGGTCCGGATCGACTCTGTAAAATACGTCCCTGAAGTAAGCCGAATCTTTCTGGATCCGCACGGCGAGATCCGAGACGAAGGCAACCGCCCGAGCCGGGGTCGGTGCCTTGATGACTACCGAGAACGTCGCCCTTCCGTCAAAGTTGAAGGGTTCGAGCTTCTTTGAAAGGGAAATCAACGGGTGGTGGGCCGAGATCAGTTCAAGCTGGTCGGTTTGGATGCCGAGGTGCAGAACGGCCAGAGCGGATGAGGCGAGGGCCGCGAGTACTGCTACCCCCAATACAAGACGTGGCCTGGGTAAAACCCAGGCCATCCATTTTTGCAGGATTTTCGAAATCAGATTCATTCCCGATCCAAATTCCCATTCACATTGAGCGGCTTTCGACTCTTTTCTGCAAAAAGGCGGGCATGAAGCCCGCCCCAGACTACTGACGGCCTGTCCCGTCCTGAAATAGAAAAATTCGTCCCCGCCTCCCTTTTTTGGCGAGGCTGCCGTCCCATGGAGAATTATCCGTAAAGCCGCTCAATTTCGGTCATGTTAGGCCTTATCCGAAGCGTCGCGCCCCGGAAGCATAAACCGGGCATCAGTCGCCCGAACGATACTCAGCAATCGAATAACTCAACCTTGCCAGCGAGACATTGTAGTTGTAGAGCGACATCAAGTAGTCTCCCTGGTTCTTTCCATACTTATCGATCGCGTCGAACATATCCTTTGCGGTTCCAACCCCAACGTCGAAGCTGGCAAAGGACGCTATTATCCATTTGCGGGAGGCGATGGTGGATTTTTCGGAAGCTTGAAAGGAAGCCCGCGCTTCCACCGAGTCCTGGTAGTACTTTGCAACTTCCACAGGTATATTCTGTTCCGCAAATTCCTTCGTGTGGATGAGCTTCTGGTGGTCCGCCCTGGCCTTGGCCACTTTTCCCTGGCCTATGCCGAGATCGAAATGCCATGCCGCTCCGAGGAACATCCCGCCGCTCGCATGGTTGTAATCGTCAGTGAAATAGGAATTGTTCAGATGTTCCCTCGACGGAGAGCCTGCAAGAGAGACATCCGCACCCACAAAAAGGGATGGATAAAGGTCTGCCTTCGCCCCTTCAACCAAGGCTTCACGTGCTCTTATGCCCTTCTTGAGCTGATCGAATTCCGGCCTTTCCAGCATAGCCTTCTGGATATATTCCTCCTGGCTCCCCAAGGCGCGAACGTCTTTGGGAAGTTCTACCGTATCCAGTTTAAAGTCCTTGTTGGAAGGCATGCCTACCGCCTGCTTCAGTGCCAGATAGGCCAGTTGAGCCCCCGTTTCCGCCTTGACCTGGAATCGCTCGATATCCGCCTGATAAGCTTCCAGCTTGTAGATATCGCTCCGGTCGACATTCTTGGCTCCCAGGCTCAGCAATCGCTCTATTCGCTTTCCCGCATCCTTGATGAACGTGTCCGCATCCCTGGCCGCGCCTTTTCCCTGCTGGGCAACGATCAACGCATAGTATAACTGTTTTATGTTTAAAATGACCTCGCCTCTTTTCTTTTCCTTGGCCAGACGCTGTATTTCGACCCCCAGGCGAGCGGCATCCTGGCGAGTGGATATCTTGCCGAAGGTGTAAAGAGGCTGCACGATGTAGACGTCGAGGCTGCCGAAAAAACCCACGCTGTTTTCATCGCGATTTTCAATGCTTCCTGTCTTCCCATCGGAATTAATGAGAACATACGGTCTCTTCGCCTGTTGGTCCGGACCCAGAATGGCCAGTGCGTCGAGCTGCGCCCACTGACCGGCTTTCGCCTGGTCCAGATCGCTCTTGGCAGACATGATGTCCTGTTCTGCTTCCTTGAGTTCCGGGCTCGTGTCAAGCGCCATCTGAATCAGTGCATCCAACCCCAGCGCCTGTTGCTCTTCAGCCCTCGCTTCCGGCACGGGAAGCACAAGCAAGCTGAAAAGGAGCAACAACATGGAACCGATTCTCTTCTTCCGGCAGTTCTCTCCCATTACACCCCCTCCTCCTTCGATCCAGTTTGATTGACCAAACATGCGCGTTAAAATACAGTACTTACGACAGAATGAAAAGCGAGAAAGATTTTGGCCCTCAGGCCGCTGTTTTGAGACAACCGCCCGGCAATCCGGGCCGGTTTCTCCAAATATCGGGTTCGATTGACAGCGTACACTTCCCTGCCCTGACACAGCCGACCGCCGGGCAACTTGACACACAGCGCCGGTTCTGTTAGCAAGTGACCACTACGAAAGCCCGGACAACCTCTTTTATGTCCTTCCGGAAATCGGATTCCGGCTGGGATTATCCAGGTGCGGACAGGGACCGTTTTTCGCGACGGCACCGGGAAAGAAGAGAAGCGCCGTGCCACGGGTATTCCCGTGCAACCGGCCTTCCGGAAGATCGCGCCCCGTGGGAACTCCCTGACTGGGAGCGATTTATGATGGCCCCGGGCAATGGCGGCTACAAAAGACATGGATCGTTACCTTATCATCAACGCCGATGACCTTGGCTACAGCGAGGGAATCAACGCGGCAATCGATCGTTGCTCGAGGCAGGGGGTGCTGCGCAGCGCCACTCTAATGGCCAACGGGCCGGCCTTCGAACATGCGGTTGCTATTGCAAAATCCAATGGTTCGTTGACCGTGGGCGTCCATCTCAACCTCAGCGAATGGCAACCCGTTTCAGATCCCGATCGTGTCGCCGGCCTGGTTGATGAGTTCGGGTTCATGCGATCGAGTCCCTGGGGGCTGGCGCACGGGCTGTTTGCCGGCTCAATCTCCAAACGGGATATCCGCAGGGAGTTGCACGCACAGGTTGCGAAAATCCTGGATTACGGTCTGCGCCCGACACATCTTGACAGCCACAAGCACGTACATGTTTTACCCCAGGTCCTGGAAGTTTTGCTTGAAATCGCAGCGAAATATTCGATACGCTGGATCCGGAAGCCCTTCGACCGGGGGACCGGATGGCGAGCCGCGTCCTTTCTGGACGGGGGCCTCAGGCTCACCTTCGCGAAGCAGCATGTGGAAGCACACTTGACCAATGTTTTCCTGCCGACTTTTCTGCGTCTCGTGAACGGTTCCGGCGTGAGAACCCCCGACAGCTTTCGCGGTGTCTCCCTTACCGGAGTCTGGAGCGAAGCGGTACTGGACTATTTGCTCGCGGGGATGGGTCCCGGCATCACCGAATGGATGGTGCATCCGGGAGATTTGGACCGGCAGCTCCGGGCGTCTCGTACCCGGTTGCTGGCGCAACGTGAGCGAGAAAGAGACCTTTTGATGTCTCCGGTCTGGAAGGATCTGCTGATAAGGCACAAGGTCCTTTTGACAGGCTTTGGAGAGGAGCTCTTGTGAACAACTTGTCCGATCAGACGATTCCCGATGCGTTACAGACGAAAGCCGTTGAGAACCCCCATGTCTCGGTGGTCATTCCGCTTCACAATGAGGCCGAAACCCTGAGGGAACTCTACAGCCGGGTTAGAGCAACCATGGAAACCCGGCAAGAGAGTTGGGAGATGGTCCTTGTAGACGACGGCAGCACGGATGGGACTCCCGCCATTCTGGATGAACTGCAGGCTCAAGACCCGAGGGTCGTGGTCATCCACCTCCGGCGCAATTACGGCCAGACCCCTGCTCTCATGGCAGGGTTCGATCATGCGCTCGGCGAGTTCATCGTCGCCATGGACGGCGACCTTCAGCACGCACCCGAAGAGATTCCGGACTTCCTGGACAAAATCAGGGAAGGGTACGACCTGGTTTCCGGGTGGAGAGTCTCGCGCTCCGACGCCTGGCTCACGCGCACGATCCCCTCGCGCATCGCCAACTGGCTGATCGCCCGTGTTTCGGGAGTTCAGGTCCATGACTTCGGGACCACGTTCAAGGCCTACAGGCGCGAAGTACTCTCCGACCTGCATCTCTACGGGGACCTGCATCGGTTCGTTCCCGCGCTGATTTCTCTCAACGGCGCCCGCATCGTTGAAATTCCCATAAAAGACATGGGACGGGGACGGGGGAAGTCCCACTATGGCCTGTCCAGAACGTTCCGGGTCATGTTCGACCTCCTGACCGTTGGGTTCTTTCGAAAATATCTGACCCGGCCGCTCCATTTCTTCGGCAAAATGTTCCTGGCATGCTGCGGTCTGTCGTTTCTGATCGGGGTTTTTCTTGCATATCGCAAAATTGTGGAAGGGATAGCCATTTTTCAGCAGCACGGGCCGCTCACTCTTCTGGCTGCGGTTTTGATGCTTGCCGGACTCCAGTTTCTTGCCGTCGGTATAATATGTGAAATCCTGGTCAGGATTTATTATGAATCCCAAGGCAAGAAGATCTATTCGGTGAAGAGAATATGCCGCAGCAATGTGTAAAGGCGCCCTCAGCACCCCCGTCAGTGGCGGATGCAGCCGGCACTCCCCTCCTCGCAGATGGAGGAGCTGGTCCAAGAGATGGGTAACAGGTGTCCGAGGACATGGGTAACACCTTCACGTTCAGAGGGCCACCCGCCGCAATGTCTACAGTGAATCACACCCCCACCCATCCTCCCCCTGTTTGGGCTGGGGGAGGGGGTTGTCAAGTCTCTAAGCTGAAAGGATTCCAACACATTCACCGCCTCCCCTGTCGGTAATGTGCAGGAAGTTCCGCACACTACCCGCCATGCCGTCTACCAGGATCTGCCGGTACTCTATGGATAGACCTCAAGTACCCGAAGAATCACCGGGTTCAGGCTTCCACCGGAACGACGTGCTTTGGATTGTTGCGCAATCATTTATGACGTTACGTATAGTCGAATGCATTCGGCAGGGTCCTCCGGAACGACAGAGTCATCTCAGATGAAGAAAACGAAAGTCACCAGCATGAAAATGGGAATCAGCACCACTGTCGAATAAAGCATGAAATGAAAGAAATGGGGTACTTTAACCCCCTGCTCTTCAGCGATGGATTTGACCATCAGGTTGGGTCCGTTGCCAATGTAGGTGAAAGCTCCCATGAAGACCGCTCCGCAACTGATCGCTGCAAGCAGGTCTGCCCGCACTCCGATTCCGGACACGACGGCGCCGGTATGGGCTATGCTCCTGGTGACGCTTTCTCCAAGACTGGCCAGTGCAACATAAGTCGGAGCATTGTCGAGAAAAGAGCTGAGTCCTCCTGTAATCCAAAAGAACTGCCACGGCTCGGTTATCCCAAGAGAACTGCCGTTGGCATGCAGCGCGGTAAGCCACGGCACCATCGTAACGAAGATGGCGGCAAAAAGAACGGCGACTTCTATGATAGGGTGGTACGTGAATTTGTTCTGCTCGCGAACATCTTTCTTCGTAAAGAAGAGGGAAAGTGCCATTGCGGATAGGAAGACCACCTCCCGAACCGGCGCCGGTGTTTGGAAGAAAATAGAGAGCACGACAGCCATTAGAAAGACAAAATTGATCTTCCCATATACGGATAGTGGCATCCGGATTTCATTATCCCTTTTGACATCCTCCTTTTTCTCTTTGCCGTAGCTGTGCCTGTCCCAAATATAGAAGACCGTGAGCAATACACCGACCGCAGTGATCCAGTGCGGTAACAGGCCAAAAGTCCAGGTAAAAGGTACCCCACGAATGTAGCCAAGGAAAAGTGGCGGGTCACCAAGCGGGGTAAGGCTTCCTCCGATATTGGAAACAACGAAGATAAAAAATACGGGAATATGAAGGATGTGTTTTCTCTCGCTTATCGTCTGAAGCAGAGGGCGGATCAACAGCATGCTCGCCCCCGTTGTCCCGATGAAATTTGATATGACCGCCCCAATCAGCAGAAAAATGGTGAGAGTCCCGGGGGAGGCCTTAAGGTCCCCCACTACCAGGATTCCCCCGGAGATGATGAAAAGAGCAGACAGCATAAGA
Source organism: uncultured Syntrophobacter sp. (assembly GCA_963666995.1). Taxonomy (GTDB): domain Bacteria; phylum Desulfobacterota; class Syntrophobacteria; order Syntrophobacterales; family Syntrophobacteraceae; genus Syntrophobacter. The sequence goes on from OY762941.1 coordinate 1,187,970, forward strand.
ATGAAGCAGATGTACTCCTCGATGCTCTGCAATAGTTGGTCCGGGAAATGAGTTAAGTTGAACATGAAAACCGGTAGGGCTATGATCAGGCAGACTATCGCTTTATTCCTGTTTTCGGACCAGAACCGCGGGAAAGTAATCGGCATTACGGCAATTAAGAGTAGAACGATTCCAAACGGCAAGTAGGTCCAGATCGGTTGATTCATCATAATGCAAAATCCCTTCGTGCACTTGAGTCTTCAAGCAGCTACTTGATCGAGTCCAACACAGAGCGAATTGATTCAGCTTCAATCCCATTGGCAGGATTTGATCTGTTTCGTAAAAAAGGCTCCAACTCCTCTGTCAGGCGAATGATCTTATCCCGTAACTCTGGGCCGATACTGCTCCCACCCGAGTTCAAGTGAGCCAGCTGATAAGCTGCGGCCAACTTTGCCGCCGTCTGTACACTTATTGAACTATCGCGGATTCCTGACAGAACGCACTGAAGAATATCGTTTCGGTATGCCTCCCTCATGGGTTTAGGCTCCGGGAGAAGATCCACTATTATGTTTGAAAGTTGTAGATATGCTTGCACTCTCTCGTTCTCACTACCCCTTTCAGCCTTGTCGATTAGCCTGGTAATCTCATTTTTAGGCATATGCCGCTCTAGTTTGGCCTTGACTATTCGGTCGATCATGCTCATTGCGATTCTCCTTCCAATTTGAATTCTGCCGGTGCCCCGAAGCGGGCATGCCTGCACTGCGACCATGAGCCGCCCCCCTCGCGAGGTTCCCCACCTCATCGGGCTTGTGGGGCAGCCACTCTCCTCCTTTTATGGGCAAAGTCCGTGCCGAAGCCGACTTGGAACGATTTCCGAACTCGCTTATGCCCATGGAGAAAGGATTTACACGCTTTATCCTTGGGAAAGTGCAATCCGGCATGCACGATCGAAAGCAGAAGTTTGCACGAAAAAGGGCGCGTGATGCCCGATTTAACGTGCCCTGTGGAGTATTCATGCCGGGCTATGTGGTATACGGTGAGTGTTTTTGCCTGATCGTGCAGTGACCTTGAAAAAGGAGGCAAATCCTGGTAACTATTATGACAGTGCGGCGATTGAGTCTGTTTCACCCTCTTTTTCATCCAATAAGGAAAAACGAATGGGTTTGCTCCCCCGCTACATTGCCGTGAAGTTCCATACTGCGTTCGACATGCGATCGGTACCTATATGGATGAAGCTTCTGTTAGCACTCGTCCCTTGCACATTGATTCTCCTCATAGCGGTCGGCCTGGCTTCAAGCTGGCTCTCCGGCCGGTTTCTGGATGATGTTGCCCGGAAGAATGTGCAGACTCGCGCTATCGCCCTTGCCAACGAGGTGGGGGCTTTTATAGGTGATCGCAGGCAAGACCTTCTGTTTCTCGGGCAGAAGCAAATCACTCCTGAAGGCCTTTACGATTTTTGGAAGTCTCGGAAGAAAGTCTACGGGTGGAGCTACGAGGCGGTTGCTTATCTGACAACCGATCCGAAGCAGTGCATCTTCCTGGTCGGCCGGGGAAAAGACGCCGTGATGATTCCGACGAGCCAAATTCAGCAGGTACGTCCGGACCCAAGGAATGACCTGGACGAAATCCCCAGGCCGGAGGACGGCATTCTGGTTTCCTCCGTACTGGAGACCAGCTATCCCATCACAGACGCTGAACAGTTGAGCTCCAACTTTACCAGGAACGAAATCCGGTTCATGAACCTCGTTATGAAAGACGGAGTGCCCGATGGACTGCTCCTTCTTTCGCTGGATGTTTTTCAGATCAGGGACATCCTCACGAAATTCTGTTCTTCCAGGTCAAGTCTCGATATGTTCGAAAGTGAGGAGCAGCAGTATGCTTTTTTCTTCGATTTAGGGGGTTGGCTATGGTTTCGCTCCGATGAGACAAAGGGCAAGAGTCCCGATTTCTCGCCTCCGCTTGCCCGCAATGGACACTCGGGCAGCTACGGAAGACTGGGGCTCTCCTCGGCTTTCAAGCCCTCCCGGGAGCGTGCCGAGTACTGGCAGATGGTTTCCGATGTTCGGAATGGGAGAGAGGGCGTTATCATGGTACCTGACCAGGAGCCGTCTTCAACGACGGATTCCTGCTACATGGGGTACACACCGGTTAGGGTCCACACGGGTCCGGATCAGAGCTACAAAATCTTCGGCGGAGTAGCTTTCGTCGATCGTGGCGACCAGGGAGGCTATCGGCAAAACAGATTGATTTTCCTTACTGCAATGCTCAGCGCAATGGTCCTCTCGCTGGTGGTTTACATCGCGAGTCGGGCCATAACCCGTCCGGTTCTTGAATTGACGAACGAACTCGACCGCGCCTGTGCGACCGGGAAACTGAATGACATAGAAACACCGGGGCGCGATTTAGAGACTGCTCACCTGAGCCGCTCGGTAAATCGTCTCTTTTCAATGATCAGGGATCAGACCGAAGAACTCAGGCTCAAGGACCAGCTGCTGCTCATGAGCGCAGAAAGTGAGAAGGTCAGGCTGGAGGAGGAGATCAAATCGCTCAAGAGGAACTTTCTCGCTGTGGATATTGAGGAGATTCTGGGATATACGCCCGCCCTTGAGTCCCTCAAGCTGGAGATCATTAAGGCCTCTTCGATTGATGCCGATGTGCTCCTTTTGGGTGAAACGGGGACAGGAAAGCAACTCGCAGCCGAAGCTATCCACAGGCTGAGCGGCAGGTCCCGCAAACCCTTCATTACGGTCAACTGTGGAGGTCTGAATGAAAATCTGCTCCTGGACGAACTCTTCGGGCATGTGAAGGGGGCTTTCACGGAGGCAAGGAGTGATCGGAGAGGGGCATTCCTTGCTGCCGACGGCGGCATCCTTTTCCTTGACGAAATCGGCACCGCTTCGTCTGAAGTACAGCAGAGCCTGCTGCGGGCGCTTTCGGCCCGGAAGATCAGCCCTCTCGGAACCGATACCGAGTACGACGTCGATGTCCGCGTGATCACTGCGACCAACGAAGATCTGTTGGAAATGGTTGAACAGGGGGAATTCCGGGAGGATCTCTATTACCGCCTTAGAGTGATTACGATCCGTATCCCGCCGCTGCGGAGTCGTCGCGAAGATATTCTCGTTCTGGCAAACCATTTTCTCAATAATGCCGCCGTCCAGATGGGCAATAAGGATATCGGGCTGACCCGAGGGGCACTGGAGAAACTGAAAGCCTACGACTGGCCCGGAAATGTGCGGGAACTCCAGAACTGTATCACAAGAGCCGTGGCAATGGCTGAAAGCTCCCTCATATATGCCCGCGACATTCAGTTGGACGAAGGGGACTTCCCGAACAACGTCCAGTCCCAAGACGGATTCAGCTCTTTCCTGTCGGCAAGTCCCGTGCCACCAAATGAGCAACCTCTTCTTACGGAAGGTGTCACTCTTAATGAGCGGCAGAGGAAAGCGGTCTCGCTCATCCTGAAAAACAAGGAGATAAGTCGCTCGGACTACCAGAATATGATAGGGGGAGATCTTCCAAGGAGAACCGCTATCCACGATCTACAGGACCTTGTCGGGAAGGGTGTTTTAGAGATGACGGGCCGAGGCCCTGCGACCCGCTACAGGCTGGTTCGACCGAAGCAGATATCCGCTCAGGCAAAACAGCTTGCCAAAGGTGACCGTAGCCTTTAAAGGCTCGAATGCATGAATGATCCGGACATGCCAACCTTTCAGTTAAGCGCCGTTTCCAGGGAATGGTCAGCATCAAGTCCCAGGTATTACGCGGTTAAGGGCTTGTCCGTAAATGGGCCTTTTAGAGACAAGCCCTAAGTATCAGCTTGAGTCAAATACCTGTGGAATATTCCGGACCAAAGTAAATCTTGAACGGCACCACGGGCAAACCCCACCAAGCCTAATCAGCGCCGCCTGCAACCGCGGGTGGCCCGGACACTTGTTGTCCGGGTGGTTCAAAGGATGATTCCGCAAGGGCAACGAAGGATTTGGCCGCCCCTCTTGTCCTGACGGACCCGGATAACGAGTATCCGGGCCACCCGTCCACAATACTGAGGACATGAATCTAAATTGTCGAGGTTAACTTAACCCGGTATTACAGGTTCCGGCGATCCACCGGAATGACAACATTGCGGCCCAACTTTATGGCCGATCCTCACCGAGCAGCCGTTCTTTCTCACCTTCACAGGCAGCGCCTCCGTCCGGCGGGTCCGCGGGAGCCGCGGCTTTGCCCTGACGACGCTCGCGATAGATCAGATAGAGGTTCCTGATATAGACCACCAAGCCGCCCGCCTGGCCAAGAATGAAGACCGGGTCTCGTCTAAAGATCGCGTAGAGGAGGAGCAGCCCGCCCCCGCCAACGCTCAGGTACCAGAAAGCCAGAGGGACCACGCTGCGCCCCTCCTTTTCGCTTACGATCCACTGCACCAGAAATCTGGCTGTAAAAAGCCCCTGAGCGACAAATCCCAGGACCAGCAATCCCGTCTCCATAGATTCCCCGGTTCACTCTGTTGGACATCCGTTATCTTCCCCATCGCGGTGGAAACACAAGACCACTCCGAGGAGGACCCTCACGAGCGGAGTTTTCATCGCCGGGGCTGACTCTTTCATGATCTGAGCGATTCCACGCGGGATGTCGCCGGGAATGGAATGTCTTCGGTGAATCACACCCCCACCCGGCCTCCCCCCTGGAGGGGGAGGGGGAAAACCACCCAAATTGTTTTCCATAATACTGTAATAAACCCGGCCTTGTACACTAAATGTCGGGACGGGGCCATCCACGAGGTCCGGGGAACCGGCGAACACAGGGATTGATTGAAACCCGATAGCGGCTATTGGATGATCCAGCGTACCGTCGTCCCGGAAACCGATGAGCACCCGGGCTGTCTGAAACCCCGACCGCTCGTTGCCGTTTGGATGAAGACGATACCCCTAGGCACCGGATGCAGGCACCGCACAGACCCGACCGGAAGTATTCTCCTCCACATGGATTCATAGATGGACGGCTTATCCCGGAATCACTCACAAAGAAGATTTCCTTCTGTTCCGATATTTCCTCAAAATATCCGACTTTGCTAAATATTTTTTCTGTCATCTTTCGTTTTTCTATTGATAATCGGAGCATCTTTGTCTTAATGAAATCATACAAATCACTTTTGGAATGAAAATACTGAGGCTGGATTGCTAATATGAGGACCCGCAGATGAACCCTTATACTGTGGCGGCAGCTTCCCTTGCACTCTGTCTGGCGGGGGTCGCTGTGCTGCTGAAAATCCTGCGCGTGGTCGGCGGAAACAGAGCTTTCTATTTCATATTCACCTCAGCATTTCTCTTCATTCTCCGACAAAGCCTCATTCTGACTGAGCCGGCCGGTCTTCATTCCGGCCAGGCCCCCGTCACATTCACAGGCGAGTTGTTCTCCCTTGCCGCGCTGGGTTTTCTGCTGGTTGGGGCGCTTCTCCTGATACCCATAATCGGGGGAAGCAGTCCGGGGCTGAGGGAGACCGAGAAGATCATCCAGAAAAAAGATCGTTTCCTTGCTGCCGTCCTTTCGGCGTCACCCGTCGGATTCTGCCTCATCAGGGGACGCGCGCTCCACTGGGTCAATGACTCTTTCTGCCGGATGGTCGGCTACGATGCCGAAGCCTTGCAAGACAAGACTACCGCAATGCTCTATCCCGATGTGCGCGAATTCGAACGCGTCGGAAGACAGCTCTACGACAGGAAGGATGAAGCCCGTATCTCACGTGTAACCACCCGGCTGGTTCTCAAGGACGGCTCGATAATGCACTGCCTCCTCCAGGCGGCCTCCATCGATGACGACCATCCGGAGCTGGGAAAACTGGTAGCCGTAATGGACGTTACGGAACTCAAGCAAATGGCGGACGCCCTGGAAGAGAGCGAAGAGCGTTACCGAAGGTATTTCGAGGAAGATTTGGCAGCCGCCTACGTGTCCACTCCCCAGGGACAGCTTCTTTCCTGCAATCCCGCATTCGTCCGGATTTTTGGTTTTTCATCGGTCGAACAGGCCATCATGTGCGATCTTCACCTTCTTTATCCCGAGCCCGCCATGATGGAGAGTTTTCTGGGCCTGCTCCGGAAGGTGAAAAAGATGGAACATCATCACAATCAGCGCTGCCGTTCTGACGGGAACATAATCCATGTCATAGAGAACGCTGTGGGGTCATTCAACCGACAGGGCGAACTCGTTGAGATCAAAGGATATATCATCGATGCCACGCATCAGAAGAACCTGGAAGAGCAATTGAGACAGTCTCAGAAGATGGAAGCCATAGGGAGGCTCGCCGGAGGAATAGCCCATGATTTCAATAACCTCCTGACAGCCATCACCGGTTATGCGGATTCCCTGGTTTCGGGACTGAAGCATGATGACACGCTCGGCAAGAGTGCCCGGGAAATCCGGAAGGCTTCAGAGCGGGCGGCTTCACTGACGAGCCAACTCCTCGCCTTCAGCCGAAAACAGGTCCTTCAACCCAAGATACTCTCACTTGGCACGGTGATCTCGGGAATGGAAGAGATGCTCCGGCGTTTCATGGGCGAGGACATCGAGTTGCTCACCGGCATCCCGTCCGGACTGTGGCCCATCAAGGCCGACAGGGGGCAAATCGAACAAGTTGTCATGAACCTTGCCGTAAATGCCAGAGACGCCATGCCCGATGGGGGCAGACTCATCATCGAAGCATCCAACATCGAACTCGACACGACTTACGCAAAGCTGCATATGTCCGTCAGTCCCGGTTCCTACGTGATGCTCGCCGTGAGCGACACCGGAACCGGAATGACGGATGACGTTATGGCGCACCTCTTCGAACCTTTCTTCACCACCAAGGGGGAAGGCAGGGGGACCGGTCTGGGTCTGGCCACCGTGTACGGAATCGTGAAACAGAGCGACGGTCACATCTGGGTGTATACCGAACCCGGAAAGGGCGCCACCTTCAAGGTCTATCTGCCTCGCGCGGAAGGCGGCGTCCACGATTTGTCGCCGGTCACGGATAACGTGACGCATGCGTGCGGTCATGAGACCATTCTATTGGTCGAGGATGACGACCTGGTCAGGGACATGATCTGCGACGGATTGCGGCGGAACGGGTACAAGGTGCTGAACGCAAGCCACGGGGGGGACGCTTTGAGGATTTGCAGCGAATTCTCCGGTCCGATCCATTTACTGTTGACCGATGTCGTCATGCCCGGGATGAACGGCCGTGAACTGGCTGAAAGGATTGCCGAATCACATCCGCAGATAAAGACCCTGTTCATTTCGGGTTATACGGACCGGGCAATCGTGCACAATGGAGTGCTCGATCCTGAGACCGATTTTCTTCAGAAACCCTTCAACATGGAGATGCTGGCAAGAAAAGTGCGTGAAATCCTTTGCGCCTGATCCAGGGTTGAGGCGGCGAGACTCCTTTGCGGCTGCGCGGTTGGACATCAGCCTATTCGAATGGCCTCACACCGGGCGGGTGATTCGCCGGTCATTCGGGGTCTTCCCCGCCCGAGCGTTTCCCCGCAAATTCAATTCCGTATTTCTTGATCTTGTAGTGGATTGCCCTTCGGCTGATGCCGAGCAGTTGAGCGGCGTCCTTCTGGACCCATCCGGCCTGCTGGAGAGCGCGAAGTATCGCATTGCGTTCGCTTTCCTCGAGCGACATTGAATCCGCGGGGGAACCGCCGTGCAGTCTCAATGGAGACTGCGGCAGACCCGTAAGGTGAAGATCGCTCGGAAACAGAATCCCGTCCCTGCAGAGCACGACTCCCCCTTCAATAGCATTTTTCAGCTCTCGAACGTTTCCCGGCCAGGGATAGTCACTGAGCCATCGAATCGTTTCAGGGGGAAGTTTTACGGTCGGGAGTCCCTGGCTTTCGCAATATGACTGCACGAAATGGCCGGCCAGAATTGGAATATCTTCTTTTCTTTCACGCAGTGGAGGAATTTTGAGCGTGACGACTCTCAGCCTGTAGTACAGGTCTTCTCTGAAATTTCCGCTTTCCACCTCTTCGGGCAGATCCACGTTCGTAGCCGAAATGACCCTGCAATTCACGGGTATCTCACGAAGATCGCCAATCCGGCGTATCTTTCTGTCTTCAAGAAACCTGAGAAGCCTCATCTGCATTTCAGGAGAGATATTGCCGATTTCATCGAGAAAGAGCGTCCCACCTTCTGCCGCCTCGATGAGGCCTTTCTTGTCTTTGATGGCATGAGTGAAGGCGCCGCGGACATGACCGAAAAGCTCGCTCTCCAGAAGTCCGGTAGGCGTAGACCCGCAGTCGACTACAACAAACGGATATTGCCGCCTCGCCCCCCTCTGGTGCAGCAGGCGAGCCACGAGTTCTTTGCCGACCCCGCTTTCCCCGAGAATGAGCACATTGACGTCACTTGGAGCAATTCGTTCGATGAGATCGTGGAATTCCGCCATCGCCGGACTCTTCCCGCCCCAAAATTCCTGTTTCAGCGGGGGCAGGATTTCGAACCCGGACTGTGGAGCCGGCTTCTTGAGAATGGCTTTGACTTTCTGGATGAGATCGCGGCCATCGAAGGGTTTTGTGAGGTAATCCACGGCGCCCGCCTTAACCGCACTCACCGCATCGGGAATCGTCCCGTAGGCGGTCAGGAAAATGACCGGCAAACCCGCCTTCAGAGACTGGGCTTCATGGAACAGATCCATTCCCCCCATGCCGGGCATCCGGACATCAGTGATCATGAGATCGACGGGGGCCGCTTTGAGAATATCGAGCGCATCATGGGCGTTGGTCGCCTTGAGCACATGAAAATCCATGGAAGAAAGCCGTGCTTCAAGCACTTCCAGGATGTGCAGATCGTCATCGACTATAAGGACAGCTTGTCTGGTACTCAAAATAACCCCGGGCCGCAGGTTCTCTAAGGTGTGGAAACCTCTTGTTTCCGCTCCTGAAACTTCAAGTGGATCTCTTCCAGGGAATTGATTTGATGTCTTAGCCGCCTGATTTCCTTTTCCCTGGTATCGAGCTTCGACTTCATCAGCTCGATTTCCTTTTCCTTACTCTGCAGCAGATTCTTGTATAAGGCAATATTATTGTTGGGATTGCCATCCTTGGGCGGCGGAGGGGCCTTCGCCCTGGCCGACTGGCTGTCGGAAACCATATGGCTGGTTATCCGTTCGAGAAAGGGTGTCATCATCCGCGCGTCCTCGCCGTCGGCGTTCAATGGGGCCCGCCCGTTCCAACATTCCCAGACGTTCATCGCATCCGCATATTCATCGGGGGTTTGGGCAAGCATCAGCCGCGAGGCGGCCAGCCCGAAGAGCGCCCGCCTGGATACCGTCTCTTCCCTGGCATCTTCGCTCAAAGTTTCGAACATCGCGGCAGCCCTTGCATAGTCCCCTTTTTCAAATGCAAGCGTTGCTTCTTCCATCGGGCCGGGTCGGGATTCATGGCTGTATGACGGCATGTGGTCACGAATCTTAACGGCCGCACTGGAACTGCACGTCACACTTCCAAAGGCGACAAAGCAGACCAGCAGCAGTTCTCTCCATGGAGAAAGAAGCTCTCGGTGCGTCCACCTGGTCATATTCGTTCCTCCCGCACTGCAGGAAGAGTAAAGCTGAACGTACTCCCATTCCCCATTTCACTACTCACCCGGACAGTCCCTCCATGAGCTTCCACGATATGCTTGGAAATGCTGAGCCCCAGCCCCACACCGTCCACCTGGTCTCTGACCCCCGAAGCCCGATAATACTTGTGAAACACCAGGGGCAATTCCTCTTTCGGAATTCCGGGGCCGCTGTCGACCACGGACAGCCTCAACCTCCCCCCTCCGCCTTCAGGATCGAGTTCCACCCGTACGACAACTTTGGTCCCTGCCTGAGAAAACTTGATGGCATTCCCGAGGAGGTTGAGCAACACCTGCTGCAGGTTTTCGGGATCGCCCATCACAAGGGGCATGCCGGGAGCGATCTCCGCACGGATTTCGATACCCTTGGCTTCCGCGGCGGGAGTTACCCGGCGAATGCTGCCCCACACGAATTCCGCGGGGTCCATAGGTCTCGGGTTGATGCTCATTGCCCCGGCCTCGAGCCGGGACACCTGCATCAGATGGTTCAGCAGATCGCAGATTCGCTCGATTTCCGCGCTGGCGATCTGCAGGAATCGCCTCTGCCGCTCGTTGATATCACCCATCACTTCTTCAGCGATGAGATTGACGGACTCCCTGATGGAAGTCAGAGGCGTCCGTATTTCATGGCTCAGAATCGAGATGAAGTCGGAGCGCATGCGCTCTTCCTCGGCCAACCGCGCGGCCATGTCGTTGAATGCGCCGGCCAGTTCGCCAAACTCATCGTTTGCAAGAATTCGGATCGGCTCGCTCAACCCTTCCTGGGAAATGGACCGGATACCCCTTCGCAGCTCCCGCAACGGTCTGTTCATATAGTGGCTCAAAAAAATGCTTCCGAGCATCCCCATAAGGACCGAAAAACCCAGACCTATAAATCCCACCTGGACGGCCACACCCCCCCGGTGATTGAGATTGCGCATCTCCGATTCGATTTTCTGCTCGTTTGCCGTTCTTGCCTTGGATATCTTCTGAATCCAATCGTTGATCACCTCTTCAGAAAGCCACGGGGTCTTCGCAGCCTCATCTTCCTTGTTCTCCCCACCAGGACTGGTGAACTGACTCTGATAACTGGCGTAGATTTCCTCCCAGGGATTGTCTTCCTTGTTCCATCCCGATGCTATACGCAGAATGTCGACCAGATTTCCCTCAAATTCCTTCTGGGCGGAGAAAAAATACTCTTTGTAATCCTCCTTTTTGAGGAGGTCGTACTTTCTTTCGTTTTCTTCCATCCAAAGCAGGCTGTCGATCATTTTCTTGGAAGCGGAGGAAATCTTGTAGTTCCTGTTCACTATGTTCTCTGATATCCGCATGATTTGCTGCATTTGAACAAACAGAATAACGATCGTGCCGTAGAATATGGAGGCGAGTGCAAAATACCAGAAAAACAACTTTATCATTATTCCGAATTTAATCTTCATTCCTGTCCCATTCTGTCATGCGGCCTGAACGGAAAGGAGGATCCCGATTCGTCTCAACCCGAAACCGGCCGTTTCTCCATATCCGGCACGGGCAAGCCTCTATCAGGGCACGAAAACGTCTCCGGCCGCGAACGCCGGTCCTGAAGGCGCTCCCGTTTTCTCCCATCGAAGGGAAAAACCGGACTCGAATGAAGAATATCACAACTCGACACACATACAGTTCCCGGCAACACCCAGGGAGAGGAGGAGCCAGGGCGTCTCCGGACGGCCACCAGCCGCTTCAATCGCGCTGAAGCGGGGAACCATCGGGTCCGGACGACCGGTCTTGCAGAAATTCAGCGTACTATCAGCCCATTACGGCTAACCCAATCAATTATAATAGATGAACGCCGCTAAAGAGTCAATCGACCTTGAGTTGAGCGATCCGGTGATACCAGGGTGCGTTCAAAAAAGCGGCAAACGATGTTTCTCCAGAGCGTGGGGAACTGCGTCCCGGCCTGTTGCCCAAAGGAAAAGTGTTTGCATTCCCACGCAGGAGGGGCTGTTGCCCAAAGGAAAAACCAAGGCCGGACGAAATCACGATTCGTTATTCCGGCGGAGGCCGGAATCCAGATTCTTTGAAATTATTGGGTAATTCCAATTAACGACACTGGACCCCGGCTCTCATGAGAAAGTCGAAAGCAAAGTGAGTTAATTCAAAAAGATGACTCACCTTCGTGGTCCAGTTCATAAACTCAATGACATAATCCTACCGATGGGTGGCACGGACATCTCTCGTTGTCCGTGCGCGAAGCGCAAGAGGTTTGTGAGAGAGCGGCATAGTCCTTCCTGCTCCTCCTGGGGCTCCGCCCCCCGGATAACAAGTATCCGGGCCACCCGACCAAACGGTTCATCTTTTACCTGGATTCTGTTTGGGCAACAGCCCGGTCCCCCACGCCGCTACGCGGCTTCCTGTGGCGCTGCGGCACGATCCGGCCGGCGTTCATGAAAGGAAAAAACAGCCCGGGCGCTTTGTCAGGGCGCGGCCGGTGCTTCCTCGAAGATTTCAAGCTCGACATCCCGAGGGCTGACACCCTCCAGGGCCGCGGTCAGCTCCGCACGGGTCAGGCTTTCAACCCGCCCCCCCTTCAGTGTGAGCACATGCTTCCCGCACAGGTGAATTTCGATGGTTCGCAGAAGGCCCGGCGCTTCGAGGACCAGCCTCTCTTCAGCGGGTTCGTAGCTCAGCCGGAGAAACACGGGTTCATCACGATCGGTCCAGAGAAACCCCTCTTCCGCCGGTTCGGCCCCATGCCCGGCGATCTTCAGCGGCCTTTGGCCCTCCGCGGCAAGCTCCGAGGCAACGCTGCCGCCAAAGCCCTCCCTTTCATCGCCGGCTTCCGGCGAACCCGGGGCGTACCGCCCCATGAGGCCGGCCCACAGACGGCCCAAACAGGGCACGAGGAGCGGCCTGCGCCGTATCCCGAAGGCCTCCGCAATTTCCGGATAAACAGCAAGAATGGTCCGGATGTCGTTTCTCAGCTCCGGTGAAAGTCCGGGCAGGACGCTGTCATAACGTGAGAGCAGAGGACCCAGCAATTCACGCACAAAATCGGAAGGAACGATCCCGAGTATCATCTGCTCCTTCAAGCTCCTGAATAGAGACCCGGGGAACGCGTCGAACAATCCATCGCCGGCAGACGATCGATCCACAGCACCACCTCAACAGAAAAACGACAGGACCTGCCGGTACATACACTCCCGGTGATTGGCGAGGAGCATACGGTTGGCATGGTCGATCCTGTTCTCCAGATTGAACTGCCTTCTGAGCTTTTCCAGCAGGGGCTTTCTGTCCTCCCCCTGAAGCCAGCCGTAAAGAGTTGAGTCCCACTTGCCCCCGTCATAGTTGTATTCGGGAGCAGCGGCTTCCTCGTTTATAATCTTCCCTTCCGCCACCTTGTCGAGCAGGTTTTTCAGCATGCTTTTCAGGTAACCGGTCCCCACCGCGCATGCCTTTTCCCTGTCCGTTCTGACCAGATCGATCAGAAGGTATGCCAGCCAGACCATGGATTTTATCCGCATGACCTTATCCTGATCGGCGCCGGCGGCATTATTGCCGGGTGCGGAGAACACATCCATAAATGCCGCAATGTCTTTGGCATCGGATGACCTGACCGGCCCCCGGAACAGACATCTGACGATGACCCTTATCGCTTCTTCCTGGTAAGGGATGGTTACCCGGTCTTGTTCCACTCCGGGCAACATCCCGAAGGCGTCTTCCAGGACGAGCTGAACGGTTTCGGTTTCCCTGAACACAACGAAGTGTTCGACATCAAGTTCAACGCGCGCGCGCTCCAAAGCGAACCTGACGGTCAGGGACCGCGCCTCATCAGCCTTTTCTTTGAAACTCTTTCCATCACGTTCGAACACCTCCCGCACAAGGCCGGTCAATTCCATCCGGTTTCTTCGCACCACCCTTGCCAGCAGCCTGAAACGGGATTGGCCCCACGCGTGGATGTGATCGTTTACGAACTGTTGAGCTTCTGCGCCCCAATCATGCATTGACCGTCCCCCGCCCTGCCGGTCAAAAATCAAGCTCGCTCGGCAGCCCCTGATAACCTTCGGCTGCACCCGGAATGCACGGCAATCGATGCTTCCCGCGTTGTCCGCTCCGGCATGCTCAACTGATCATATCCATGAGGATGATCTCCGTGGGTTCAGCCAGCAGTTCGTTGGCCCTGACCAGGAAAGCCTGAAAATGAGCGGTCTTGAGGTGTTCGTCCAAATCTTCCTTGCTCTTCCAGTTCTCGTAGAAAACAAAAACCGTCTTGTCGTCAAAGGCCTGATGCAAATCATAGTTGATACACCCTGCTTCCGCCCTGGTCGGCTTGACCATCCCGAGGAGCCCCTCTTTGACCTTTTCCTCAAGCCCCGCTTTTGCCTTAAACCGAGCGACGACCGTGACTTTTTTCCCTTCCATCGGCTTTCTCCTTTATCGGTTTTTTCACCCTGTTGCGAACATGGATGCCGCAAGTTGTTTCAACCCGGATGCTTTATGGCTTCCCGGATGAATCGTCCGTTTTTGCTTCTTTCCCGGCAGCCCTGCCTTCCCACAAGTTACAGAAAGCGCAGAGACCCTGGATCGACGTTGGTTGTCCGCAGCACTCGCAGGAATGCAGCCTGGTCACCTCAACCGTCTTGAACAACCCCGTCTCCTTGGCTCGGAGGAAATCGAGGTAGAAGTTCAGCTTGGTACCCGGGCTTTGGTGCTCCATCTGATTCAGCAGTCCCTTGTAATACAGGCTGGTCGCCCCGGCGGAAAATGGGCACTCGTCCTGGATGTACCGGATCCCGGACACCAGTGCGTAGGCGGCCATTTCGCGCTCGTACAACCGGCACAGAGGCTTCACCTTGCGGGCAAAGCCGTCCCGGTCGGCCGGCAGCACCGGTGACTGCCGCACCATGTATTCCGAATTCCAACGCAGAGTATTCCCCAAAAGCACCGCGGCTTCATCGTCAAGGTTGTGCCCGGTCGCCAATACCGCGTAGCCGAACTCAAACGCCAGGCGGTTCATTTCATGGCGTTTGATCAGCCCGCAGACCGAGCAGGGCCTCTCCCGTCCACGCCTTGACCGCTTGGCGATGGTGGAAATCGATTCGCCGTAGGTGCTCTCGATATCCAGTACATGCAGTTTCGCATCCGGATGGAATTCGCGCACAAACTGCTCGACACGAACGCGTGACTCCTTCGAATAGCCGGTCCCGCCGTCGATACCCAGGTCGATATAGAATCCGTCCGCGCGATAGCCCAGGGACAGTAAAATGTTCCAGAGCGAAAGGCTGTCCTTCCCGCCCGATACGGCCACCAACACCCGATCATCGGGACCGAACATATGGTACTTCCTGATGAAGCGCTGCGTCTGTACGTGCATCCACTCGATGAAGTGCACGTCGCAGAGCGCAAGCTTGTGCTGACGCATATTGATGACCGCAGTTTGGCCGCACTTGCGGCAACGCATCCCCTGCATTCTCGTCTACCCGCCTGAGACCACGACGACCAATGTTATCTCGGCTCCCCGGGAAACGATCGTCTTCTCGTTGATGAGTTTACCGCCCATCAGTGCAAGGACGGTTTCCGGGTTCAAGCCGACTCTGAGGATCAAGTTACGGACAGTGATGTTGTCTGGGACCTCCCACTGCTCATTTCGGCATGTTACTTTGACCATGGTTTACCTCCGCTTTGATTCTATGCCAGGGGCAGAGGAGCGTCAAGGCAGTTCAAGTCGGCGGGAGGCCGGGGGGGGGGGCAGGCGAACCGCGCGGCCGCACTTCATCCCGGTGTGAGATGAGTTCGGTTCCTTCGCGGGTGGCCCGGATACTTGTTATCCGGGTCCACCCGTGGCATCGGTTTTCGCTCCTTCGCTCAATTCCGGGAAATGAACGGGCTGCAGCATCCGTCACGAAGGGCGAGGTTATCCCCGCCATCATTTGCGAGGCACTTGAGGCAGGCCCTCAGGGTGCAGATACCGCACGCATGGCAGTAGAAGACGGGGATCCTGCTTGATCTTGCCGCTTTTACGGCTTCTCTTTTCAGGTTGTGCGAAATCTTGTTGGTGAATATCACAACGGCATCCGCTCCTTTGATTCTCGAGACGGTTTTCCCTTCGAGCGCTGAAAACACCTTGAGTGCAACGCCGACCCTGGCTGCCTCAGTCTTGTAATGTTGTTCCAACCGGTCCATGCCTCCGACCAATGCGACGCATCTCATGTCAATCGAAACTCCCTTCCGCATCCGTTCAAATTGCCGGGTGAGCGGCTTCTCCGCCTCGGCGAAAAACTCTTCGCAGAGAGTCTTGTGAAGTGCATCGGCGTGAAGACCCGCACAATCCGAACGCTCCACTCAGTCACCTTGCCCAGTTGTTGAAAGTTACTTGATCGACTAACTTAATATTATGAACCTGGATACATTTTCTTCTGCGGCACGTCAAGAGAAAAATTACAGGCGAAAATTTACGTAATGGATTAAACTCAGTATATACAATTGGTTAGAAGATGAGGTAATTGTGGGGGAAAAGCGTCAGGCGGGAGCCTCGAAAAAACGAGGCGAAGGGTATGCCGATTCCTGTCCCGGGGACCGTTTTGATCCCCGTCGAACCGCCCTTCGCCTCCGCAATGATTAACCGCAGACCGGCTGGAAGCGCCGAGCCCCCCTGGTACCATCCCGGGGGGCCCAATACTGTTGGTTTAAGAAAAACTCCGTGGCCCAAGCCGTCACCCCGGGGATGTTGCCGGGGTCCGGAAAACCTTGACCCGCCTGGATTCCAGCCTCCGCAGGAATGACATCCACGCACTCCGGTAACCGGCCAGGCCGGGTTTAAAGCAGCAGCACTGCCCGGAGGGCAGGAGTCGCGCTGAGATGCGCGGACGGCTTTGCGCTATCCGAGGACTTCTTCCACCGGCTTGTAGAGCTTCTCGATACCCAGGGCCTCCGCCACCGGCTTAAAGGTGATCGTTCCCTTGTAGAGGTTTAACCCCTTTTTCAGAGCAGCCGTCCGCAGACATGCCTTCCGCACCCCTTCGTTCGCGAGCCTCAGCCCGTACCTGATGGTTCGGTTGTTGAGCGCAAAAGTCGAGGTGCGCGCGTATGCTCCGGGCATGTTGGCCACACAGTAGTGGACAACATCGTCAAGGATATACACGGGGTCCCCGTGAGTCGTAGGCCTGGAAGTCTCCGAGCAGCCGCCCTGGTCGATCGCAACGTCAACAAAGACACAGCCCGGTTTCATGATCTTCAGGTGGTCCTTCCTGATGAGCTTCGGGGCCTTGGCCCCGGGGATCAGGACCGCTCCGATCACCATGTCGGCTTCCTTCAGGTAGAACTCGATCGTATGGCTGTCGGCGAAAATCGGGGAAACATTGGGCGGCATGATATCGCCGAGATGCTCCAGCGTATCGAGGTTGATATCGAGAATGGTGACCTTCGAACGCAGTCCGGCTGCGACGCGGGCGGCGTTTCTCCCCACGGTGCCGCCCCCCAGCACCAGGACGTTGGCCGGTGTGACTCCCGGCACCCCGGTGGGCAGGAGCCCCAGCCCTCCATGGATCCGCCCGAGGTAGAAAGCCCCCATCAGAGGCGCCATGCGTCCGGCCACCTCGCTCATCGGTTTGAGAAGAGGCAGCGAATTGTCCGGTTCCTGGACCGTCTCGTACGCCATCGCGATAATGCCTCTGTCCAGGCAGGCCCGGGTCAGCGCTTCGTCCGCGGCGAAATGGAAGTAGGTGTAAACGAGCTGGCCGGACTGCATGAGCTTGTATTCCTGGGGAAGTGGTTCCTTGACTTTCACGATCATGTCGCACGAAGTCCAGACTTCTTCGGCGGTTCCCAGGATTTTTGCTCCTGCCGAGATATATTCGGCATCAGTGACCCCTGAGCCGGCGCCGGCATCTTTTTGCAGGTACACCGCATGGCCCGCGTCACAATAAGCTTTCACCGCAGCAGGAATGAGGCCGACGCGGTACTCGTGGTCTTTTATTTCTTTCGGGCATCCGATCTTCATGGAATCAATATCTCCTCTTGAATGGTTAAAGAACCCGGGCTGCCGGGAATCCTCTCACAATAGCATCGGGACACCATTTATAAAACTCCTGATTTCCGGATTCTGCAAGCCTTTTATACCGGATTCCCGCAGGATTTTATACAAAATTTGCATAAAAAGGTGGTTTTGACGGTGCCCTTATCCCCGTATGCGGAGTCATCCGGATGACACAGGCTGCGGTAATGACTTCCAGGCGAGCATTTCACCGTTGCGACGGGAGGGGGAAATCCGGTTGGAGCCGGAACACTAAAGGATCATTCGTATTCCTTGCGTTGATAAAATATGCAGCGTCGTGATTAAGTCAATGCTGCTCCCTTTCACCGTACCGTCACGACAAAAATGAACCATTTTCGGGCAAACACTGATTCAGCGCCGGAGTGCGAAGAAATCCAACATCGCGGAAAGAATGCCGATTGACAGAGGCTCAGTTTTATGTTGTAAGTTTCCGGGATTCAGTCTCACAAGGTTTTGGGTTGCTGTCGTCACGAACTGTCATAAGAGAGCGAGGAGGACCGTTATGAAAAGAGTTTTGTTGATTGTGGCGCTGATGCTGCTCGTACCGCTATGTATTCCGGCAGCCTCATGGAGTGCCAATACCATCAAAGTCGGCTTCGACATTCCCCTCACCGGTGATATTCCCAAGGTTGGGGAGAGTTCGAAGTTCGCGGGGGAAATGCTCAAAGCTGAAGTCAATGCCGCGGGCGGAGTGAAAATCGGGGACAAGACCTACATGCTGGATTTCATTTATCAGGACAATGAATCCAAGGCCGAGTCCGCGACGGCGGCCGCCCTGAAGCTGATCACCCAGGATCAGGTCCTCGCCATAATCGGTCCTCAGGCAAGCAAGCAGGCAATACCGGCAGGCCAGGTATGCAATGATAACAAGACGCCCATGATTTCGGCATGGTCCACCAACCCCAAAACCACCGAAAACCGCCCTTATGTATTCAGGGCATGCTTTCTCGACCCGTTCCAGGGACCTGTGGCCGCCAAGTTCGTCACCGAGGAATTCGGGGCCAAGAAAGCGGCTGTGCTGTACGACATAGCCAGCGATTATCCCAAGGGCCTTGCAGAATTCTTTAAGGAAGCGTTTGAAAAGATCCATGGTCCGGGTTCGGTCGTTGCTTTCGAAACATTCACCACGAAAGACAAGGACTTCAGCGCGCAACTCACCAAGATCGTCAATTCCGGAGCCGACGTTCTCTTCACCCCTCAGTATTACGACGAAGTTCCCCTGATCGTGAAACAGGCCCAGGAACTCGGCTGGAAGAAGCCCATCATGGGAAGCGACAGTTGGGGATCGGCCGAACTGATGACACTCTGCGGCGATGCGTGTAAGGGCTATTACTTCAGCACCCACTACGCCGCGGCGGGCGCCAAAGGCGCCACGAAGGAATTCATCGATAAATTCAACGCAAAATACAAATACGTGCCCGACGATGTTGCGGCTCTCACCTGGGATGCAATGAATCTCCTCCTCCAGGCCATGAAGAATACGGGAGGATTGACGGGCAATCTCGAGAAGGACAGGGACGCCATAAAGGATCAGCTCACGAACATCAAGGATTTCGAAGGCATTACCGGGAAAATGACCTTTACTCCCGGCGGAAATCCGATTAAATGTGCAGTGATCGTGAAGATCAGCGACAAAGGCGAGTTTGAATTCTACAAATCCGCATGTCCGTGATCTGTTGTAGGATGCGGCACAATCTGATACAAAAGGCGGGAAGCAATTCCCGCCTTTCTCTATGGTCATAAAAGGAGAGGTGCATTTTGTTTCTCCAGAGCCTTTTCCAGAATTTTCTCAATGCGTTGCAGTGGGGGAGTTTCTACGCTCTCATAGCGCTCGGCTACACCCTGGTCTACGGGGTGCTTCTGCTGATCAATTTCGCCCACGGCGACATTTTCATGGTGGGCGCCTACATCGGGTTTTTCATTGCAACCCTGCTGCTGGGACACTATGCGTCCGTGCTGCCTTTCGCGCTCCCGCCAACGGTCATCTTCGTGCTCACGACCCTTTTCACCATGATCCTGACGGCCGGAGTGGGAGTCGCAATCGAGCGGGTAGCCTATCGGCCGCTCAGGCGCAAGGGAGCATCCCGTCTCTACGTGGTCATTACCGCCCTCATGTGCGGACTCATTCTGGAAAACGGGAACCTCGCTCTCCTGGGAGCAAGCCGCCGCAGCTTCCCCGATATTTTCGCAAAGACCGTCTACAGCATCGGGGGAGTCACCTTCAGCAACGTGAAGATCCTGGTTATCGTTACGACGATCCTCGTGTTCCTGCTTCTTGAAACCATTGTCCGCAAGACCAAGATCGGCATGGCGATGCGGGCGATCTCCTACGACAGGATGGCGGTTCCCCTGATGGGAATTCCCGCGGACACGGTCATCGTCTTCACCTTCATTCTCGGCTCGTCCATGGCCGCACTGGCCGGCGTTCTATTTGCGACCGCATACCCGGTCCTGGAACCTTACATGGGCGCCCTGGTCGGTTGGAAAGCCTTCATAGCGGCAGTCCTCGGGGGTATCGGGGAAATCCGGGGGGCTTTTCTGGGAGGATTCCTGTTGGGGTTCGTCGAAATATTCGTCGCGGCGTTCTTTCCCTCGACACTGCGGGATCTCATTGCTTTCAGCATTCTCTTGATTTTCCTGAGCATCAAACCGACCGGGATTTTTGGTGTTGCCCGCGCTACGAAGATATAGGAACCAGGACAACATGATGCGTAGACCGAATGCCGTCTGGGGTTACATTCTTCTGTGTGTTTTTCTCGTTGTCGGGTCCAAATGCGACTGGATGAACTCTTACATCCAGCTCGTCATCATGTTCATCGGCATCAATATTATCCTTTCCTCCTCGCTCAATATCGTCAACGGTTATATGGGTGAGTTTTCGGTAGGCCACGCGGGGTTCATGGCCGTCGGCGCCTACGTCACCTCGGTGCTGAACATCTGGTTTTTTACCGACAGTTCGATTTTCGGCCCCTCCCTTCTTCCTCCGTCGAGCGCGATAGTCCTCTTCCCGGTCACCCTTATGATCGGCGGTGTGGTGGCCGCTATCGTCGGCCTGCTCGTGGCCGTTCCGTCGTTCAAAACCAGGGGAGACTATCTCGCGATCATCACTCTGGCGGTCAACTACATCGTGAAGAGCGCCATCGAGAACATACAGGTGATCGGGGGGGCCAGGGGCTTCATGGGGATGGGGGCCGTCGTCAATTCGATGAAGTCCGTCGTCAATCTGCCCTGGGTCCTGATCTGGGTGCTTATCTCGGTGGGCGCGACGGTCTGGATCATCTACCGGTTCGTCAATTCCACGTATGGAAAAGGCATTGTAGCCATCAGGGATGACGAAATCGCCGCTGAGATCATGAGCGTGGATACCCAGCACATGAAGGTGGTCGCTTTCATGCTTTCCTCCGGACTCGCCGGAGTGGCTGGCGGTCTGTTCGCCCACGTCCTCGGTTACATAAATCCGGGGACCTTTACGATCATGAAATCCACCGAGGTGCTCGTAATGGTTTATCTCGGCGGCATGGGCTCTCTCAGCGGCTCGGTCCTCAGCGCGATCATCTTCACGCTTGCCCTCGAATTCTTCCGCCCCCTCCAGGTGTTCAAATGGGTTGTCATACCGCTTCTGCTGATCCTGCTCATGCTTTTCCGTCCGGAAGGGCTTTTCGGACACCGCGAACTCAGCGATGTTTTCCCCTGGCTTCGCCGCTGGCAAGCTTCCAAAGAAAGGCAGGCATAAATGGCACTGCTTGAAATGAGGGATTTATCCCACTTCTTCGGCGGACTCCGGGCGATCTACAACCTGAACCTCACACTCCAGGAGGGAGAACTCCTGGGGTTGATAGGCCCTAACGGCGCGGGCAAGACCACCGTCTTTAACCTTGTGTGCGGCTTCTACCGGCCCACCGAGGGCGAAATTCAGTTCCTCGGCCGGAACATAATGGGGCTGAGGCCTCACCAGGTCACCTCTCTCGGGATCGCCAGGACCTTTCAAAATATCCGGCTGTGGAACACGCTGTCGGTATTTGACAATTTGTGTATTTCGCAACACTTTCAACTGGGCTACGGCCTTTTCAAGGCGGTCGTCGGGGCCCGTGGCTGGCGTGAGAGCGAGGCGCGCGTCCGCAAGACCGCCGAGGAACTGCTGGAACTTCTCGGCCTCAATCACTATGCCAGAGAGTATCCCAAGAACCTTCCCTATGGTCTGCAGAGGAGGCTCGAGATAGGCCGTGCCCTGGCCCTGCGTCCCAAACTCCTGCTCCTGGATGAACCCGCGGCCGGAATGAACCCGGGGGAGGTGGAGCAGTTGATCGAGCTGATACGTTGGATCCGGAAGGAATTCAAACTGACCATATGGCTGATCGAACACCATATGCGGGTGGTCATGAGCGTCTGCGACCGAATCAAGGTGCTGGATTTCGGAGAGACCATCGCGGACGGCACGCCGTCCGAGGTGCAGCAAAATCGTCGGGTGATCCAGGCCTACCTGGGAGATGAAGAGCCGGTTTATGCTTGAAGTCAAGAATTTGCACGTGCGCTATGGAAATATCGAGGCCCTGCAGGGGATTTCCTTTCAAGTAGAGGAAGGAGAAATGGTGGCATTGCTCGGCGCCAACGGGGCCGGAAAATCCACTACGCTCATGAGCATCATGCGCCTGCCTCCCCCTGAAGGACCCATCGTTTCCGAAGGAAGCATCACCTATAACGGAACGGACCTCCTGCCGGTCCAGCCCCATGCGATGGTGGCAAGCTTCGGCATTGGCCTGGTGCCGGAGGGAAGGCATATCTTCGGGAACCTGACCGTCTTTGAAAACCTGAAGCTGGCAACCTACGCGAGGAAGGACCTCGATAAGCTCGACGGGGATTACGAACGGGTCTTCGCACTCTTTCCCCGCCTGAGAGACAGAAGAAATCAACTGGGAGACACGCTGAGCGGCGGAGAGCAGCAGATGCTCGCCATGGGGAGAGCGTTCATGAGCGGGGTGCGCTTCATTCTGCTCGATGAGCCTTCCATGGGATTGGCCCCCATGCTCATGCAGGAACTCTTCCGCGTATTGAAGCAGCTCAATGAAGCCGGAACCACTATCCTCGTGGTCGAACAAAATGCGAGAATTGCTTTGAAGCACTCTCACCGAGCGTACGTCCTCGAAGCCGGTCGAATCGTAATGGAAGGTTCTTCGGAAGAACTCAGTCGGAACTCAAAAATTCAGAAAGTCTATCTCGGTTAGCATCGCCATGATGCGCCCGGGTCGGCAGTGCATTCCCCGAAACAGATGAGAATGCCAGGAGGCCGGATTGGTATGAAAGTTCTCGTTTGTGACGGATTGGATGAAATCGGGCTGTCGCTCCTGAGGTCAGCCGCGGGCATCGAAGTGGATGCTCCCGACAAGCTTGGTCCCGACGAAATCAGGGAAATATTGCCCGACTACGATGCCATGATCGTGCGGAGCCGGACCAAGGTCACCGCGAACCTCATCGAAAATGCGCCGCGGCTGAAAGTGATCGGCCGGGCCGGAACCGGAGTGGACAACATCGATGTCCGCGCTGCGAGCGCCCGCGGCATCCTGGTGATGAACACGCCTGGAGCCAACGCCATGGCCGCGGCCGAACATACGATCGCCATGATGCTGGCCCTTGCCCGCCACATTCCCCAGGCAACGCAGTCCATGCGCGAGGGGCGATGGGAAAAGAACCGCTTCATGGGGACCGAACTGTTCCATCAGACGCTTGGGATCATAGGTCTCGGCAAAATCGGCACCATCGTGGCGGACCGCGCAATCGCAATGAAAATGGATGTCCTGGGCCACGACCCTTATATCCTTCCCGAGGCGGCCGCAATCCTGGGTATCGAATGGGTGCCCCTGGACGAACTGCTTGCCCGCTCCGATTTCATTACGCTGCACACTCCGTCGAACAGCGATACGCGCCGGATCATCAACCGGAAGACTCTCGCGAAGACCAAACCCGGAGTGCGCATCCTGAACTGCGCCCGCGGAGACCTCATCGACGAAGAGGCCCTGTATGAATTTCTCGTATCGGGACATGTGGCCGGTGCGGCCATGGATGTTTTCGCCGAAGAGCCTCCAACGGGGAATCCCCTTCTCAAACTGGGCAACGTGATTTCCACGCCTCACCTTGGCGCATCGAGCCTGCAGGCGCAAGCCAACGTCGCCAGCGCCATATCTTCCCAGATCATCGATTACCTGCTCTCCGGCATGATTCGAAACTCGGTGAATTTTCCTTCGATCCGTCCGAAAGACTACGAGAAGATCAAGCCTTACCTGACACTGGCCGAACGTCTCGGAAGCCTCCTGGGGCAGGTGTGCACCCCTATCCAACGGCTCGAAATCACGTACAGCGGGACCGAGTTGCAGGAACTCCCTCTACAGCCCCTGACGCATACCGTAATCAAAGCCATGCTCGAACCGATCCTTGCGGACAGCGTCAACCTGGTGAATGCGCCGCTGGTC
This sequence comes from uncultured Syntrophobacter sp., assembly GCA_963666995.1. Taxonomy (GTDB): domain Bacteria; phylum Desulfobacterota; class Syntrophobacteria; order Syntrophobacterales; family Syntrophobacteraceae; genus Syntrophobacter. Next base: position 1,212,021 of record OY762941.1, read on the forward strand.
CTCAAGGAGAGGCAGATCGAACTCACGACCACCACCACTTCGGGGTCCAAGGGGTACACCGGCGTGATCGCTGTTCGAGCGAAGGGAAAGACTGAGGAATTTTCCGCCGCCGGTGCGATATTCCAGGGAGAAGTGCCCCGTTTGATCCGGGTGAACGATTTTCGCCTGGAAGCCGAACTCGAAGGGATAAACCTCCTGGTCGAGAACCTCGACAAGCCCGGGACCATAGGGTTCATAGGCACAACGCTTGGCACCTATCAGGTCAACATCGCCAACATGCACCTCAGCCGGACCCCAAGAGATAAGGCGATAGCCATCATTCGCGTGGATGAAGAGGCCCCTGCCGAGACGGTCGAGGCCCTGCGCAAACATCCGAATATCGTGTCCGTCCAGCAGGTGAAGCTCTGATTCACATTTTTCAAATGATCGACGATTGACAAAGGTGAATCAATAAGATGCCTTTGCCGTGGAAATGAAGCTTTACAGCCGAACGCATCCACCCCGCAATTGCCTTTCCCGAAGAACGATATGACCTTGGGGAATTCCGGGCAGATCTGGGCTTTTCCCTGACAGCGAACGCTCGGTTGGCGGCTGTAAACCCGCACGCAATAAAGGGTCGATCTCCAAAATACCCAAATCTGCAGTGCCCGCAGTCCGACACACTTACCTTGTAGTTTTAGTTAGCTATGGCATATTGTCGCAGTCTCTAAAAAGGAGGCTGCGACATGTTGGCTCGGGTCGAGAAGTCCGGGAAGACGAGTCTCTCCAAATCGTTGAAAGCCATTGCGATGCCTCCAAGGTGAACCAGCGGTATCGCCACCTTGGGGCGTACGGACCGGTTGAGCGTCAAGGGTGAGGTGGAAACGCTCGTTCGCCCTCTGGCCCGCTTCTCGGAAAAGACCCTGCTCGCGCTCTCGGGTTGAAGCGAGATCGCGGCCTTTTCCCGCGGGATCGGTCCGGCTTTGATCTTCGAGCGGCTGTGGCAAACCCTCGGGATTGCCATGCTGCTTCACAATCTTCTTCAGGACCGCCTCGGCTGCCTTCCAGGGCGAAACAGGAGAGACGATCGGCCAAGAAAGGGATTCTGCAAGGACCGTCGCCCGGATCTCAATCAAATGGTGGTCGGAGTGGTTCTCGATGCTCATGGCCGGCAATTATGCTTACTGCATCGCATCGCGCACAAACGCCTCCAGGCAGGTTGTGGGATATTCCCGCACTGCCGATAATAAATGCAGCGCATTTCCGTACAGCGGCGGGCAACTGAGCTATCCCCCAACTCTTGTGGGGCTGGAGAGCTTAGCCTACGCCATTAACGACCAGGGCCAGATAGCCGGTACGGGGGTGAGAAGAAGACAATCGACGATGTCGCAGGAGAATTTGAAATAGATCGCGATGTGCTTGGCGATTACCTGGAGGATACAAAATCTTGCGAAGGCCGAGATTGTAAAGATAATCTTAGTTACAAAAGGCTTAAGGAATTAGCCCAAGAGTTTAAGGAGTTAAAAGGACAATGATGACCGAACCATACCATAGGGAAAAGATTCTATTCCGCATTGTTGGCTTACCGATTGACTTGCTACAAGAAATAAAGGTCTTGCTGACAGATCATAACATTAAAACTAATATCGATATAAAAAGCTCCAGGTACAATAACCCTGGTCATGTCGTTGTTGATTTTGAATTGCTCTCTAGCTATGATTATAGTGAACTTCATAGGTTCCTCCACAATAATGAGCTAGATGAGAACTGTTACGGAATTTGGGTCTCACTTGTGACGGGGTGGGACAATGACGGTGTGCATCTACCGGATTATGTCTTGAAGTTTTATGCGTTGATTGGGGGTAACATCGATTTCTCATTTGTGTACACAGGTGATCCAAGCTCTGACGAGAAACAATAGAAAATGGCGAGTTGGAGATGGCAATTTTATTGCATGGAATGTCAATGCAGGAAAGATGGCAAAGGTAATTTAAGATATAAAACACTTAAAGAGTTAGCGCAGGAGTTTAAGGAGTCAAAAAGATAATGATGGCGGAGCCGTATCGTAAGGAAAGAATCCTGTTTCGTGTTGTTAATTTACCGATTAGTTTACTAGACACAATAAAGGAATTGCTGCCAGGTCATCACGTTAAGACCAATCTTGATATGAAACACTCTACGTACAATAACCCTGGTCACGTCATTGTTCGTTTTGAATTGCTCCCTGACTATGATTACAGTGAACTTCATGGGTTCATCCACAACAATGAACTGGCTGAGAATTCCTACGGAATTTGAGTCTCACTTGTGACTGACCAGGGCAACGGCGGTGTGCATCTACCTGATTATGCCCTGAAGTTTTATAAATTGATCGGAGGTAATATCGATTTCTCACTTGTATGCATTGACTGATATACGCAACGACACATAAATCGTGCGACATTGGTTTCCGCAGGCGACTTGTAGGGTGGGCAAAAGCGAAGCGTTGCCCACCGTATGCCTAACAAAAGGTGGGCACGATGAATCTGTGCCCACCCTACAGTGCTTTTGGGGGGCCGGAGAGCTTTGCCGGCACACTTTACGACCCGGGCCAGACAGCCGGCATGGGCGTGAGAAGAAGACAATTGAGGATGTCGCAGGAGAATAGCTGCTCCAACGACCATTGGAATGCCAGCCTGCTTAGAATGTCCGAAAGGATTCAAAAAGGTAACTGAATGAGATCAATTATAGTTCTAATTTTGATGGCAATGATCTCTCCACAGGCGGTATATTGTGAGAGCCTTTCGGCGGATGAAGGTCTATGGTCGCGAGAAGCTATTCCTTTTCAATATCATGCCTGCATTCCAGAAATAGATTTGGTTTCCCCCGATGGTACAATAACTATTTTAATTAAGGGAGTATCAATTTGCGTCAAGGTGAAGGACAAGTGTCTCTCCGGTATTGAAAATGAGGGAGTGAGTGGTCTTGCAGAACTTATGTGGTCACCCGATTCAAGTGGTTTTGTTATAACTCAAAGCGAGGGCGGGGAGGTTGGTGAATGGAATGTATCGGTTTATCTGATTCAAAATAGCACAGTACACAAATTAGATGTCACTCAACTTGTCGTATCATCCTTTAAGAAACACTACTCCTGCCTAGAGCCCGAAGAACCAAATATCGGAGCTATTAGATGGTTGAATGGTGGGAAACGCCTACTCCTTGCGGCTGAAGTCCCGCCGCATTCAAGCTGCCCAGAAATGGGGAAAAAGAGGGGATATATTGTGGAGATTCGTACCGGGACCATTCTCCAGGAAGTTAGCGGCAGCGATTTAATTGATCGTTGGCGTAGCTTTCTCGGGAAAAGATTCGAGAATGGTGTCCATACCGCGCCGCGCTGAGCAAATAGCTTCTCGGATCGAATGGGAATTTTGGAGGAGTACATACAATGTTCCCTGTGAGATCGTTGCTTCTTCGATTTGCTGCCAAACTGCGATTATGGGGGACTTCACTCCCTTCTCCTTCCAAACCCATGACCGACAGGGAAAAAGCCGGTTTCACGCCGGAGCAGAGGACGTGTGTCTATAAAGGAGTCTTTTGACGAGTATGCAACACGCACCCGCAAGGTGCTCGCGCAGCTTGATTGGGACGCTGAGAGGCAAGCTATAATCTCCAGGCAGGCACAGCTCGCCTCCGCCATTGCGGCCCTGGGCGCGGAACCCGTTTCAGGAGACGACGATTCCAAATCGGCATTCAAAAAGAAGTTGACAGAGTTGGAGCAGTTGCAGAATGCTTTGAAGATAACAGTAGTGTATAAGATGAAGCCTGTCCCTTCTCACGTGAGGGCAGCTTTGGGGAAGTGAGGCAGGGAAGGAAAGATGTCGAGCAACTGAACCGGGGAGATTATCCGGGGCAAGATGCTCTGGGAGCAGGAACTGAATGCTCCCGGAACCACATTCTTCATGGTTCCGGATTTCGAGGCCGATCGTTCACGGTCGGGTTCCACTCGGAAGATATGTGGGGTCCCGGCGGGCAGTTACGGTATGACGCGAGGAGCGACAGATGAAGGTTATTGCCCCGGTTCGTGTCCGGAGGACATACGTCCAGAAGATTCAAGCGCGGCCGGAAGACGTTTTCCCCCTGTTGTGCCCCGTGAGGGAAACCGAATGGGTGCCCGGTTGGGAACCCACCGAAGTATACTCAAATTCCGGACATGCGGAGCCTGACTGTGTTTTTCTCACCGGCAGCCCCGAACGCGGCTCGTTCTGGGTCGTCACCGGATGGGATCCCGGAATGTTCCGCCTGGAAATCATCAAGGTGACCCCCGGAGAGACCGTCGGGAAAATCGACATTTCACTTTTTGAGAATGAGGATAACGGCACGGATGCCCATGTGACCTACATGTACACGGCCCTGAGCGAGGAGGGTGAAAAGTTCGTGCAATCCTACACCGAGGAATTCTTTGCGGAATTCATGCAGTACTGGGAAGAGGCGCTCAACAACTTTCTCGGCGCCGAACTCCCTTAAGGTGGTCCGAGTCGCTGAAGAATGGTGGGCATGGTGAATGGGGCTATTGCCCAAGCAGAATCCAGGTGAGAAATGAAACGTTTCTCCATAAATGTCACCCCGGCGGCATTGCCGGGGTCCAGTGTCGCCAATTGAAATTACCCCATAATTTCAATTGGCTGGATTCCGGCCTTTATATGAAAATACCAGACCCGCTTGGATCGTTTTGTCTGCATTCCCACGCAGGAGCGTGGGAACGAGGCAATACCCTGTCTCGATTAGGGCAAACAATTTTTCATGCTTCGTTGTGGCCGAAAGGCCATGAGTGTTCGCCGGAATGACGAATCGTGATTTCGTCCGGCCTTGGCTTTTCCTTTGGACAACAGCCCCTCCTGCGTGGGAATGCAGACACTTTTCCTTTGGGCAACAGGCCGTTTCCCCGTGCCCCCCGGAGTTTCGGCCGGCGCGCCGGCGCGTGAGCCCGAGCGTTCGGCGCTCGCGGCGACTGCCCCGCATTTTGCGGGGGCGCCGCCGTAGCGCCACAGGAAGCCGCGTAGCGGCGTGGGGGTGTGGGGGACGCAGTTCCCCACGCTCCGGAGAAACATCGTTTGTTACTTCCTTGAACGCAAATTGCTATAAAAAGTTGAACCCTGTCGGCCGGAGGGGGTTAGCCAAACAGGGTTCTAGGGGTTAGGAGAAGGCGACATACTGTCAACCTCGCCGATATATTAAGCACTTAAACAGACAATTCAACCCTCTCCTCTTTCTTATATTTCACCGGGAAACGACCTCCGATTCAAGGCGCTTCCGCACCCGGGAATTCCCCGCCCGGAGTCCGGTCAGACGTTCAAAGGATACACCCAGCCGAACGGATCCTCCTTCTCGCCGTACTGGATACCGACGATTTCCTCATAGAGCCTGTGCGCGAGTTCTCCAACTCCGCCATTCCGCACGGTATGGGATTGCTCCTTGTAGGAAATTTCGCCCACGGGAGAAATAACGGCCGCCGTGCCGGTTCCGAAAATTTCTTTCATATCTCCGGAACAGACGGCGTCGATCACTTCATCGATAGAGATAGGCCGCTCGCTGACCTTGATCCCCCAGTGCGAAGCAAGCTGGATGACCGAGTCTCTCGTAACCCCGGGCAGGATCGAACCCGTCAGCGGAGGAGTGACCAGTTCATCCTTTTTCAGGAAGAAAATGTTCATGGTCCCGACTTCCTCGATAAACCGGCGCTCGATTCCATCCAGCCACAATACCTGGGTAAACCCCTTCTTCTTTGCAACTTCAGCCGCATACAGGCTTGAAGCATAATTGGCCATGGTCTTGGATTCACCCACTCCGCCCCGGACGGACCGCACGTATTCATCCGAAACATAGATCTTTACCGGGTTGAACCCCTCCGCATAATACGCGGCGACCGGGCCGGTAATGAGGAAAAAGAGATATTCGCTGGCGGGGCGCACGCCCAGATGGGGCTCGCTTGCGATCATCGTCGGGCGAACGTAGAGGGATGAACCGACGCTGTGCGGAACCCAGTCCTTGTCAAGACCGATGAGCGTCTTCATGCTCTCGAGCTGGTGATCGACTTCGATTTCCGGCATGCACATTCTGACGGCGGACCTGTTGAATCGTTCGCAGTTCTTCTGGGGCCGGAAGAGATTGATTTTGCCGTTCTTCCATCTGTATGCCTTCAGACCCTCGAAGATCCCCTGCCCATAATGGAGCACCATCGCCGCCGGATCCAGTTGCAGCGACTGGTAAGGGACTATTCTCGCATCCTGCCAACCCTGGCCGGTCCGAAAGTCCATCATGAACATGTGATCGCTGAACACCCTCCCGAAAATGAGCTTACTCTCGTCCTTCGGCTTGGAACGACGTTTTTCAGGAGCAACAGGCTGAATCTTGATTTTCATCAAATGCCTCCTGGCACAATAAAGGTGAAGATTACCGAACATGCGTTGCGTACGTCCGTGTGTCATGGCCCGGGAAATGCGCTCCACTCAGGGGCCATGCGGGAACCGGGGCTCCTCTTCCTGTTTCACGAAGGGATTCGAAGAAGCTTTCATACGGGGAACCATGCTCAACCCACTTGCGAACGACGTACGCCAAAACCTGAAAATTTGCCCGCCCTCATTCCCCGGGCGGGCACGGACCGGTCCGCCGGACCGGTTGACCCTATTAAAATGATTCAGGGAATTCATAAAGTCAATCAAGTATTGCCAATAATCCGGCAATTCTTCGGTCTTCCGATCAATAGCTGAATATGGGCTTTACTGTAAAGCAAAATGAGGAGAGCGGAGAAAACGACCGATCTGTCTGCTGTAATGCTGGATCAAGGCGCGGTTTCCAGTGTCGGAGTACCATTCCTGCTCTTTGTCCTTAACCTTTTCGGAGTCCGTTGTCTTCTCGATGACATTCTTCTCGACGTAAAATTTCAAGGCGTTCCCGAAGATGATCTTCGAAATGCACTCAGGCCTTTCCACCAGTTCCAGCTTGAGGTCCTTCTGACCCAGGTTCAGGACTTTTTTGATGAAATCCTTTTCCGAATACGGTTTCTTCTGAAGGTATCGCGTCGCCCTGAGCACCAGCCAGTATCCTTCGAAGTAGTTGCGCAGCAGTCCATGGAAAGAATGGGCGGCCCTGAGGCCATCATGAGACAATGAGTACGGCTGGTCGTTTTCACCCTTCTTTTCCAGCCATCCCAGCGTATTGAAAGTGTCCAGCACGTCTTCCACCAGTTTTTCATCGGTGATCTGGTTGTCATAGACAAATTCGTACTTGAAGAAGTTCTTCATGAAGCCGACATCTTCCTGAACCTGGGAAACGCTGAACCAGAAGGTCTGCTGGGACAGGATCGAAGTGGACACATAAGCGGCAGGCAGGAGGAAATGGATCAGGTTGTTTTTGTAGTACTCCAGGGTGAGCCGCTTGCTGTCCTCCATGGTGAAGACTTCCTCTTCCAGGTCATCGTCTTCATCCTTGAGTTTGCCGATGAGCTTGCTGCGCTCGAAGTCCCAGAGCGTATCCTGCATGCTCATTTCATAGTTCCTCAGGGTGTTCGAAAACTTCACGCCGCGGGATTCCATGAAGTCATAGAACGTCCGGCAGGCTTCGTGGAATTCGGCCATGGAAACTCCATGCCTGGACGAGGTCAAAAGGGCCGCTGCGGCCAAGGCATGGGAGGTCACGAGTGTCGCCTGATTGATGCTGTTGATGATCCGGTAGCCGAAGTCCCGGTACATCGCGTGCCTTTCCTTGGGCTGCAAGTGAGCGGAATCGCCCCGGTAGCGCTGAAGATACTGTTGCAGGGACAGGGGCTCGGCGAACTGGACGTAGACCCGGCCGTACCTTTTCTTCAAAAACCCCCGAACGCGAACCAACTGGCGGATATTCTCCTCCACCTTCGATCCCCCGGATATTTCCTTCGTATAGGATTCCTCCTCGGGAATCCGGTCGTAGCAAATCGACGTGGGCACAAAGACCAGGTCGTCCCGAAATCCTTCCTCGACGGCCTGGATCAGGATGGCGAGGAGGCCGAGCTTCGGGAGAACCATTTTCCCGGTGCGGCTCCGCCCGCCCTCGATGAAGAATTCGATGTTGTGGCCCAACTGCACCATGGTCTTCACATAGAGCGAAAACACCTCGGCATAAAACTTCAGCCCCTTGAAGCTTCGCCGGATGAAGAACGCGCCGCCCCACCTGAAAAGGGGCCCCAGAGGCCAGAAAGCAAGGTTCTTACCGGCAGCGATGAATGGGGAGGTAAGATTATTCTGATACAGGATGCACGACAGGATCAGGTAGTCGATGTGGCTTTTGTGGCACGGAATATAGACGAGCGTGTCGTGGCGCGCGGCCCGTTTCACCTGCTGCATGCTGTCGAAATCCACTTCAATGCCGTCGAAAAGGTTGTTCCAGACCCAGTTCAGGATCCTCTCACCGACCCGGATCAGCGTACTGCTGTAATTGGCCGCTATTTCCTCCAGGTACCCGTCGGCCTCGAGGCGGACCCGCCATATCTCCTGATTGGTGCTCCGGGCGCGCCGCTGCATGTAAGCTTCCAGGCGCGGATGGTGCAGAATGATTTCCTTCAGCTCCAGTTTGCTCTTGAGCGTAGGGCCGACCACCGCCCTTTTGATTTCGTCGCTCGAATCGATCAAACCCCGGCGAATCTCAAATACCTGCTTGCGCCTGTGATACGGCCCTTCAGCCAGTTCCGGCAGCACTTCCTGCATGTTCAGAGGCTCACCGATCTCAAGAACGCAGTTCGAGTACCCCCTCACGATGGTCAGGAGCTTTCTCAGAACGCCCGGCTGTTCCCGCTGCCCGAGAAAAACCTCGAAGAATTTTCGCCGTTCTCTGCCCGGGTGCCTGGTGTAGAACAACATCACCGGAAGGATGAAGATGGGGCGATCCGTTTCTTTCTGGATTTCCAGCAAATGCTCCAAGGGATCGTTGCCGACAAGCACGGTGCGGCGGTAGTACCCTTTCTTGCCCAGCAGGAACAGAAGCCCGGATTCTCCGTTCTTGATTTTTTCACGGTAATACCCGGCTTCATAGGGATTGGGAAGCGAACCCTGCTTCACGAGACGGTAGAGATGGCAGCACAGGAGTTTGAGCGCATACCAGCGGGGTTGCCAGGCATAGGGATGAATGTCGAAAAGGAACGAAGCGGAGGGCAGGCCGAGTTGATGGAAACGCGAGCTGAGGTAAACGTAATCCAGTTGAGACCGGTACTTCAGGGCATATATGACGGTGCCGCGCCTCGATAGGTCCTCCACGACGTGCTGCTGGTCCTCGGGCACCGAAATCCGGGACATGAGCCGTTCCATCCAACCCTGGAGCGGAAACTTCGGCTTCTTATTCACAGAGTATCCGAACGGGTCATTTCGAACAAGGAGGTTCCCCCCGTTCTTGTCTCTGCGCCGGAACATTTTCATGCCTGTTACCTTCCTAAAATTGCATGCTCGAAGAGCGGAAAATGAAGAGTGCCAACTTAACAAAAATGCGGGAAGAAACCAATTCTTTTGTTGGATTAATAAGACCGGAACGGCGTGAAAGCAAACCTTTCGAACCTCCATCCCGACCGGGATTCGACGCGACGGGGGGATCCGGATCGGTTCTGAGAGTGCGGAAGCCGGCGGGAAACCGATCCGCCCGGAATCGAATTGAGGGGAAATAAGATGTCACTAATGCATTTGACACTGCCTGTATTTATTGGCATACCATTGTCATCCTTACTGTACTATTTGGATGGATATTGCGGGTTAAGGCGAAACAAGCACTCGGCCTTGTACAGGGCACGGAAGAAGACCTGCGTGATAGTCCACTCTAGAATAAATGGTATATAGTTTGAACCTGTCCCGACTATGCGTATTCACCCAAGCTCACCATCGCTCCAGCCGAGGAGGAATCTCCCATGGGTTTCATCAGAACCTCTCGAATGTGGATCATTCCGGCCGTGTTGCTCGTCATTTCCGCTTGTGCTCCCGTATCGCTCAAACCCGAAGATTCCGCAGCCATCAGGAAGATTGCTCTCGTAACCTCCTTGAGGGATGTGAACCCCTGCGCCCTGGACCATACCCATATAGGGGAGCGGACCTACGGCGGATTCATGTTCGGAGCGGTAGGAGGATTTGTTGAGGGTGTCGTCATCGTGCTCGAACAGACAGCGGCGACCCGTGCGTCTTTGGGGGGAAGTATAGACGATCTCAAAAAAGAGCTGGGGACGTTACCTGCGAAAGAGCTCATCGACCGGAAGCTCGTTGAAAGGTTATCCAAAGCATACCGGGTCATTGGTCCTCAGGAACTGCCCCAAGAACTTTCGGACGCAAGATGGAATGCTACGGACGAGAGCCGTCAGGCACTCATCACCGCATGCAAAGAGCGTGGGGCCGATACCGCGGTGAGGGTGGATTTTGCCTATGGCCTGGCGGCATATAGCGGCGAGAAAGCGAGTACCGCTATCGATGCAGTGGTTGAAGTGTACAATGTTAATAAGGGTGAGCTTATCTTGAAGAAAGTTATCTCATCTGATGAATATTTTCAAACAGCGCATACTGTGAGCGAGGTTGCGCGGAACAAGGCGGCCTTGTTCAAGGAAGAATTTGAAGAAGCCGCGGATGGACTGTCCATGCTGATCGCATCAGAGATGGGAATCGGCAGGGAACAGGTGGAAAAGAGACGCAACGAAACACTTCGAGCCGCCCAGGTCACGTGTAACAAACCGTACAAGCTGGACCAGGATTGCAACAGTATTGTGGGCGCACGAAGAAGTGTCGAGGTCAACGGTTTCCATATGAAAATCGCCGGATCCGGGGATGGGAAGGTCGTGCTCTTGATGGGGAGCTGTCATTCCCACAAGGACGTCAAACTCGATTTGAGCAGGAACCCGACCGAGGATGACCCCAGTTACGTACCCGCAGAGATGAGTTCATGCTTCGATGCCGCAAAAAATGAATTTGCAGCAAGCAATATCAACATTCTCAAAATCTCAAAGCTGGTAAATAATGGCTATATAAACGGTTACATCCTCCACTTGGACGGGGACGGCTACTCGATACTGAAACAACACACCTTAGACGAGTTCTAGCGTCCCGGACAGATTGGCCGGGACGTTCAGATCGCATTTCCCTTCAGCGCAAGGTCGGTAAAGGCGTCGATTTCGGTTTCCAGCTCCCGCCAGGCGATGAGACCTTGTCTGAGGTGGTCGGGCACCCTGTCGGCGGCTGCCCCCGCAAGCAGGCCGAGGATCATTCCACGGTGCACATTGTCGCCTCCGGCGTTTGCGTTGGCGAGAAGGGAAGCCTCCAGCCCGAAATCATGTTTCACAGCGAGGTAAAACAGAAGAGGAAGACCGTGTTCCGGATAGCAGGCGGTGGCGAAGAGAGCCCGGACCACCTTTTCTTCGGGGTATTCCCGGGCAAGGCGTGAAACATCGAAGGGAACATCCGTAAGTTTTGTGTGGAGCCGCCACATCTCTTTTTTCGGAATGTTTTCCGGACCGTTGTGCTCACGATAAGCGGTGAACAGCTCCTCACCGGTTATCTCCGGCACCCGAACGGCCCCGGCGTGGGGCGTGACCGCGCGGCGCGGATCGGTTCCCTGCACCAGGGCATTGAGAATGGGAACCAGGATGCCCAGGCTGCCGGCCACATTTTCGGAACGGTGTGTGAGATTCTGATGCTCGATGGCCAGGCCAAGGCCCTGATAGCCGCTTTCCACGAGGAGGGAGACCACCAGCGGACGGATGACGCCGCCGTGGGCGCCTATCGACCACACTTTCCTCTGTTCTTCGGCGCACACGTGAGCCGGGAGACCGCGGGAATAATTTTCGAACCACCTGCGAAGGTAGATTTCCGTGTACGGGTCGCGGTTTCTGCCCGGCGTCGTGAGGTGTTCCACAAAGCTTTCAAGAAATGAGTCCGGGTCATACCGTCCTTCGTGTATCACCGAACGCATGAGCACGCGGACCAGGTGCGCTCCCAGGGTGTTTTCTCCGGCCTGGAGACCGTGGTGATAGTGAAAGCGGTCTTCCAGGCGCGGGACCAAGTGCCCGTGTTCGCTTTCCCGCTCGGAAGCATGGATTTCGAGCGTACTGTAACTGGTCCTGTAGAAGCGGGCGTGCTCGTGCAGGATGTCGTATTTGCGACCCAGCCTGTTTGCGGTGTCAACATCCGGATTGTAGTCCATCCCGACCATGAAGCTTTCGGGGTGGGGGTGAGGCGCAGGGCTGTAGGTCCTGACGCCGCCGTCGAATACCTTTTTAATGTTGCCCAGGCTGTAAAACCAGTGAGCGGGCATGGCAAGCGCGTCCCCGATAAACAATCCCCAGAGAGCGTTCCTGATGCGACGTCTTTTCATCTCGATTGAACTTTGATCTTGGGACATGGGAATTTAGATCCTTATAATAGTATGGAGCTGATCTCCGCGGGTTGAAGAAGTCATACGAAGCCGCATTTGCGGCCGTATCTCAAAATAAGAATACCCCGCGGCCCTGTCACCTTCTGGAAGACGGCGTGGACCGTTCAAGCCCATGAGCCTCTTTTTCGGTCCCCGCTCTCCGCCGTTAAAAGTGATCTTCACAGTTGCAGACGCGACTTCTCATTTCTATAATAGCTGAAAGTATCAATGGGCTATTGACATGATCGATCTTTTCCAGCCGGATCCAGGTGAACTCAGCTTCCTAACCACTGAAGACCCACACTTACCCGATCTCGGGTTTACCATCCTCAGCACGTGAGCGGGCGGTTGCAGGCTGATTTCCGGGAGCCGGCGCCGGCAGAGGGTCACCATGATGAAGCCAGCGGTTTCTTCCAGGATTTTGCTGTGTGCGGCACTCGCCTTTGCGCTCGGGAACTGCACGCAGGTGCTGAAGGATAATAAGCCCAAGCCTCTCCAGACTCTGAGTTGCGGCAACTCGGCTGAGAACCCGGGAACAATCCGGCCCGAAATCCTCCAGCAAAGCCGTTCGGCCTACCTGGCGGAAGCCGGCCGCACTCTGGCCTCCGACGAAATGAAGTTGCCCGGGGACAAGGATACGCGGTGCGAAACCCTGGCCGAGTTGGCCCGCCTGTGTTTCACCATCGGAGCATTGGGGGAGAAGCACCGAAGTGAGGATTACTACCAGAAGGGCCGATCCTACGCGGAAGTCCTGTGCCGGGAACAGCCCGGCCGGGTCGAAGGCCATTATTGGCTGGCGCTGAATGTTGCCGGCCTGTGTGAGGTGGGGTCGGCGGGAACGGCGCTCCGTTCGCTCCCCGGCATTGTCGAACAACTGGAAATCGCGCTCACCATCGACGAAAGATACGATCAGGCCGGGGCTCACCGGGTCCTGGGCCGTATCTGTTGTGAGGCGCCGTGCTGGCCTTTGTCGGAGGGGGACCTGGACAAATCGCTGCAGCATCTGCGCACCGCCGTCAAAATCGCTCCCGACAACAGCACCAACCATTTGTACCTCGCCTTGACCCTCATGCAGTTTTCCGAATATGAAGAGGCCTGCCTGGAATTGAAACGGACGCTTGCAGCCAGGTGCCATTCCGTCTGGCCTTGTGGTTTTACGGAAGACCATCAACGGGCTTTTCGGCTGATAAAGGAATATGAAAATTCGGGCGGTGAGGCTCCGGCCGCCAACAGCGGCGCCTCTCGCACCGGCAGGGAATGTGTTCAGAGCAGATGATCGGGGCTGGAGGCCGGGCATCCTCCCGCTGTCCGGCAAGACATCATAAACGCGTTCTTCCACAAATGGTCGTTCGGTTACGGTCTTCTCCGGCCGTAACCGCTTTCCGGACCGCATTTCCCATTTTCAGAGACACAATCCGGTCGCACTCCGTGCGGCAACTATGAGAGACCAATCCGGCCTCGATGCCCGCAGTATTTGTTCCTCTATGGAGAAATACGATCCTCTGCCGCAAAAAATACTGTCTCCACCCGATGGCAGAGTTACCCATCGAACATTACCTACGATGATAAGCGGTAGAAATAGACCGGTTCGGTTGAACTGTGGACAAAGGGACTTATTCGTCTCACCTGAATTAGCGTTACGTCAATATCCCGGGCTGAGGCGACGGGAGGAGCTGCGATGAGTTGCTGAATAAACTTGCTTACAAAAGAAACGGATTGGGAAGGTTCAGAATATCACTCGTAGCAAGAGTAATTGAATATAAAATTATCAGGATAGGAGGATTTGAAATGGATCTGCATATTTATCTCATTGCTGTTCTTCTTGTGGGCGGTGTGGGACTCATTGCTTACCAAATCATAACGAGGAGAGCGGTTGACTTCGAATTGGAGGCGTTCAAACGCAGCAGAAAGGTATGGATCCCGGACGACATGTTTCACACATCCCTGGTCAATCTTCAACTCTGCGTTTCATGCGAAGAAATCCATACGAGCATTTCGTGCCCGAAGTGCGGGAGTGAAGTCGCGGTCCCCCTGCGAAGGATTGTGAGATCGACGATAGGGCTGGAGCTTCCCCTCAAGAAAAGCACCAAGCCGGATAACGTCATCGAGCTTCCAGTGAACACGAGGGCTGTGTAGTGAGCGGTCTGCAACCGGCAGATGCCGTAAGGCTCGACCATGGATCAGGCAAATGACGAGCCCTCCTGCTCGCCTCGGCTTTTCTCCGCGGCGGGTTCTCAAAGGAGAGGCTTGCCCGTGAGAATGTGGGTGCGCACCCGGGAAAGCAATCGATCCGAATGACCCATGGACGGCAAAAGCCGTGGAGAAAAGGCTGCACCTTCGGTCTCCACGGCCTTTGCGGCATACACTGCCGGCAGATGGATACGGACATCCATGTTTCGTCAGTTGGCCGCGGTCCGATCCTGGTCGTGTTCCTCTGAAAAGAGGCTTCGGTACCTGCCGTACCCTTCCTTGTCCAGGTCATCCTTCGGAATAAACCTCAAAGCGGCCGAATTCATGCAGTACCTCAGACCCGTGGGAGCCGGTCCATCGCTGAAAACATGTCCGAGATGCGAGTCTCCCTCTTTGCTCCTCACCTCGGTGCGCACCGCAAAGAAACTCCGGTCCTGTTTTTCGACTATATTGCCGGGTTCAAGCGGCTTGGTGAAGCTCGGCCATCCGGTTCCGGAGTCGAATTTATCGACTGAGCTGAATAACGGCTCACCGGAAACGATATCGACGTAGATGCCTTCCTTCTTGTTGTCCCAGTACTCATTTCTGAAGGCCGGTTCCGTACCCTCTTTCCGGGTGACTTTATATTGCAGGGCTGTCAGCGTCTTCCGAAGAACCTCGTCACTTGGCTTCGTATAATGCCCCGTTTCCGAAGTCTCTTTGGTTACAGCCGCCGTTTCAGCCCGAGCCTGCTTCAGGAATTGATCGCGACCGGAATTGTATCGATAGAATTTGTACCGGAGCGGGTTCTTCCTGTAGTAGTCCTGATGGTATTCTTCGGCCGGATAAAACCGGGAAAACTTGACGATTTCGGTTACAATCGGTTTGTCGAAACGTCCGGACTTTTCCAGCTCCCGCTTCGATTCTTCCGCCACGCGTTTCTGTTCGTCGTCGTGGTAAAATATAGCGCTTCCATACTGCGCGCCCCTGTCCACGAACTGGCCGCCGGAATCCGTGGGATTCACGTGCTCCCAGAAGAAATCGAGCAGCTCCTTATAGGTGACCTTCTTCGGATCGTAAACGACCTGAACGGCTTCCAGGTGCCCCGTCCCCCCGGCCGACACCTCCTCGTAGCCGGGATTGGCCACGTGTCCCCCCGTATAGCCGGCAATGACCTTAACCACGCCATCGGCTTTTTCGAAATCAGCCTGCACACACCAAAAACAACCACCTGCAAATGTGGCTTCCGCCAAACCATGATTTTCTTCACTCATAGCCATACCCTTCGCCTCCTGTTTACTGCCCGAATACGCATAGCCCAGGAGAATCATACCCATTAATATAATCAGTGAGACGACCCAAATCGCTTTCATCTCATCTCCTTTCCGTCATAGAGGGTGCAAATCATAGATTCACCCCACCGGGTCCGCCAAAGGGGGATTGCTTTTTCAACCTGCAAATGCCCCGGCGTCCGTTCCTTCTCGGGTGGATAGGCCGGGAAGCCGCGCATTTTCTTCTTACCGTTCGATTGAATCTCTGTGTTTCCAGGGTTCAGGGGATCCGCCGAACAGAACAGGGTCCCCGGTACGAATGCGATAATCGCAATCCAGATAAGAGTCCGTGAGGTCCGGAAGACGCCTCGGCCGGATCGGGGCGCCGAAACACTTTCACCCTTTCGGTTAGAGACCTCGGGGGCGCCCCGCAAACCTTGGAACTTCTTCGATGCAAAATGCCGATCATCCATCCTCTCGACCCTTTCTCCGGCTTTTATCCGTTACTTGGCCTAAGATAAGCTTCCCTTGTAACAAGGTATTAAAGGAAGTGTAAAAGTTCGGTAATGATTTGAGGGGGAGCGCGGATCAGCCGGTTTGCACCGCCGCCTCATATGCCCGGGATAGATACGGCCCTGCAACTCCACCCATCCCCGGACTTCGCCCCCCGCTGCAAATGCCGCCCCGATAAAAAAATCACCTTACGTTCGTGGAAAATCGTGTTATCACTTTGTCCGTATGCGCAGGGAGCACAGCCCGTTTCGGGCTGTGCCGGAGTATCGAACACCCGAAGCCGGGTTGTGATCGGGAAGCTCTCAAGGCATCGAGCGGGCCGCGGCGCGAATCGGGGGGGTACCCGAAGCGGGGGCGTCCCGGCATTTCGCCTCCGGCGAGGCGGGGATGACACCGGACTGAAAACAACCCGGCATGAGGCACCATCGAGGGGACTCACGTGCTGAAAGAACTGGTCGTGGGCAATTTTGCAATCATCAGGGATCTCGAGGTCTCTTTCGAGAAGGGATTCAACATCCTTACCGGAGAGACGGGGGCGGGAAAATCCATTATCGTCGGCGCGGTAAATCTTGTCCTGGGCGGCCGGGCTTCCCAGGAGATGATACGGACCGGAACGAATGAAGCCTTCGTCGAAGCGTCGTTTTCCTTTGCAAATCCTGAAAAAATCACCAGGTCCATGCAGGGCATCGGATTGAGCGCAAGCCCGGACATCCTCGTCCGGCGCAGCATCAACAGGACAGGCCGAAACCGCATATTCGTAAACGACCAGACGGTTTCCCTCCAGCAACTCCAGCAACTCGTCCGGGGCCTGATATCGGTCTCCGGGCAGCACGAACACCAACTGCTGCTGGATCCGGAAGTTCACCTGGCTCTTCTGGACAATTTCGGAGATCTCTATCCGCTCTGCGGTGAAGTTGCCCGCATCCATGCAAAATGGGCCGAAACCAGGGAAGAACTTCGAAAGCTCCGCCAGGCGAAACAGCAGCAGGCCGCGCAAGTCGACTGGATGCGGTTCCAGGTGCAGGAGTTGGAATCGGCAAAGCTCCAGCCCAGGGAAGACGACCAACTGGAACAGGAACGAAATATTCTGAGGCACTCGGCCGCTCTCATGGAAGCGGCTCACGGCGCATATCACGACATCTACGAAGGAAAAGGGGCCATTCTGGAGCGCCTGGCCGACGTGGAAAAACACGTCTCCACACTGGCGCGGATCGATCCTTCGCAGGCCGCGCTTGTAGGCGAACTCGAACAGGGGCGGATTCAGCTCCAGGAACTGGCTCGTTCGCTTCAGCAATACGCCGGACGGGTTTCTTTCGACCCGCAGCGGCTGGCCGCCATCGAAGAACGGATGTCCCTGCTCCAGCGGCTGGGGAAGAAATACGGGGGAACCGTTGACGCCATGATCGAGCGCCTGGCCGAACTGCGCCGGACATTGGCCCTGGACGGGGATGCCGACTTTCGCGAAGAGGAGTTGAACCGCGCCCTGGGGAAACTCGCCCAAGATTACCTTACACAGGCGCGGGAGCTTTCCGAAAGGAGACACGTAGCGGCCGACCGGCTCTCGGAAGAGGTCCGGCGCGTGCTGGGTTCGCTCGATATGCCGCGCGTGCGCTTCTCGGCGGCGTTCGGCAGCCCGGGAGAACCCACGGATGGTGACCCGGCATTCACGCAAAAGGGGATCGACCGGGTGGAATTCCTGCTTTCGGCCAACCCGGGCGAAGATCTCAAACCGCTCGCCAAGATCGCTTCGGGCGGAGAACTCTCGCGAATCCTGCTGGCACTCAAGAGCTTGCTCAGCCTCAAGGGCGAGGGAGAAACCCTGATATTTGATGAAGTGGATGCGGGCATCGGCGGCCGGACCGCCGAACTGGTGGGGCTCCAGCTAAAGCGCCTGGCCGGGAGACACCAGGTCATCTGCATCACGCATCTGCCCCAGATCGCGTGCTATGGGCAAAACCATTACAAGGTGGTCAAGCGCTTGTCGGGGCAGGAAACCGTGACGGGTATTGTTCCCCTCGGGCAAGAAGAACGCGTGGAAGAACTGGCGCGCATGCTGGGCGGGATCCGCATATCGGAAAACACCCGCGCACACGCACGGGAATTCCTGCAGAAGGGGCAACTCGAAGCCGACCGGAATTAAGGGCTTGTCCGTAAATAAACCCTTTTCGGCAGCTTCAGCAGCCGAAGACAACTCTCTTCCTGATTTGAGCGATTTCCTCCCCCTCCCCTCACCCCTCCCGCCATGGGAAAGGAATTGGCGTTTAGCTCCTCCCCCTTGACGGGGGAGGCGGGGTGATTCACTGAAGACGTTCCAGCCTCGGCGACATCTCCTGTGTATTCGCTCAGCCCAGGTCTCCTTCCAATAACTTTGCCAAGGGGTCAACAGCCAGGCGACAATCCTTCCGCGTCAATCGGTGCTCGATGCCCGGTATCCCATCGTTCTGGATATCCCGAGCGCAGCATCCAACAGGGGCGGTCGTAATTCGATCATCCTCTCCAATGACAGGCGGACCGATGGCGCCGATATGCTGATGCCGGCGACCACCCGCTCTTGCCGATCCATGATCGGCGCGGCCATGCACCTGATCTCTTCAGATAGTTCGCCCGCATCCGTTGCATATCCTTTCTGTTTTGCGTTCTTCACGCTGAGGATAAGGCTTTCCGGCTCCGTTATGGTGCTGTTTGTTCTCGGCGTTAGATCTATGGATGTCACGAATAACGCCAGGTCCGGCTCCGCCAACCCGGTCAGCAGGACTTTCCCGAGTGCCGTACAGTGGACGGGGTCGGTGCTGCCGATGTCATTGTCGAGTTTGACATAATGAGGGCTTTCGACCTTGTCGATATAGAGGACTTTTGAGTGGTGCAGAACGGCGAGGTTCACATTCTCCTGACTGACCTTGGCCAGGCGTGCAAGGAAGGGACGAGCGATCGCCGCCAGTTGGTTTTGCCTGGGAACGCTGTTGCCGATCACGAAAACCTTGAAACCCAGTTCGAAGCGCTTTCCGTCCTGGGTCTCCACGTAACCCGTTTCCTGAAGCGTGGCCAGGAGGCGGTTGACGGTACTCCTGTTGAGCCCTGTGATACGGGCCAGCTCCACAGCACGAATGAACGGCCGGTCTGCAATCAATTCCAGAATATTCAATGCCTTCCTGAGCGTTGTCACGGGGCTGTAGGGTCTTTTAAGCATATGACCATCCGTTTACAAGGTTAATGGACAGGGCGGACCATGGCGACTGTAGAGGATGAGACCGGCCTTTCTAAGCCGCCTCCCTCATATCCACCCGATTCTTAACAAGAATTACGAACTTCAGCGACGATTCGGCGGTGGAATTGGAATAATGAGCGTGCCTTTGCGTGAGACCCGACTTGTGCATTTCGCCAAAGCTGAGCGTTTTCAAAATGTTACAGACTCATTGCTACAGGCGGACAAAGACCTTGGCAATGTGATTCCGGCCTCCGCGGGGTCTTATACGCCTTTAATCGTATCTTACTGCATTTGTTCACCATTATCACTTACGGGCGATTTGACCCTGAAACTCGAGTCAAAACGGCCGGCGTACGGCTTCAGGAACATGGGGTACTTCAAGCTGCGCCTTGCTGCCCCTATTCTCGTCGTTTTCTCATTCCGCTTAGATTCTAAACACTTCACGACTTATCATGTACCGATCTAGAGCATTTTCATCCACATGCACTCCAAGACCCGGACCCGTCGGTACACTGATTGTTCCATCACTGTTAAGCGTGAACGCGGGGTCAATGATATCTCTGTCCCAATACCGCTCCGACGCAGAGATGTCACTGGGATAAATGAAATTAGGCAGCGTGGCCAAGGCCACATTCACGGCACGGCCGATTCCCGTCTCCATCATACCGCCGCACCACACCCCTATGTTATTCTCCCTCGAAATATCGTGTACCTCGACCGCGGGCTTCAAACCGCCGACTCTCGCCTGTTTGACATTAATGATTTGGCATGCATTCAGCTCCGCGGCCACTCTCGCAAAGTATGGACTGTGTATGGACTCATCCAGACAGATAGGTGTCTTTATTAGAGTTCTGAGTTTGACGTGATCAACAATATCGTCGTAGTCCAAGGGCTGTTCGACCATCAGCAGGTTGTATCGATCAAGTTCCCGCAATACTTGAAGATCCTTCAAACTGTAAGCGTTATTTGCGTCAACCATAAGCGCTATATCAGGATAATGATTACGGACTGCCTCAATAATCTTAACATCTTTACCAGGTTTTATCTTGACTTTCATTCTGGGATAACCTTTGTCAAGATAGGCTCCGATAAGATCTATAAGCTCTTCCACACGATCTTGAATACCGATTGACACACCAGAGACAACTCTATCCGTGTCACCCCCGATGAGTGCCGCCAAAGAAACGCCCTTCTCCAGTGCCTTTAGGACCCAGACGGCATTCTCGACACTGGCCTTTGCCATCTCATGCCCTCGGATCCAGGATACTAAATCACAGTAGCATTCGGGATCACGAATTTCCTTGCCCATAACAGTTGGAAATATGAAAGTTTTTAAGATTTCCCTGGCTGTTCCTATGGTCTCGTAAGAATAGGTGGGAGTGACTTCGGCGACGCACTCGGAGTAAGCGATTAAGTCACCCGTATAGACCTTGAGAATCAGCTTCTCCATGTCGTAGTCTCGACAGTAGTTGGTCTCAAAAGGGAGAACCAAAGGCATTTTTATATAGAGTAGGTCTATTCTCTCTATTTTCATCATCGAATCCTTCCGCAGGCCAAAAAATATCCCTCCTCAAACGGCAGGAGTCCTAAGACTCCCGCCGATTTGAGAGAGAACACGATTTCCATCCTGCCCTATTTGGCCCATTCGGCATACTGAAAGCGCGGCACATCGTCGATGCCGATTTTGTAATTGAGGTTCTTGTTCGCCCCATGGATGTTATGGAAGGCACAAATGGGTATCCAGTAAACCTGCTCGTTGATACGCTGCTGAGCTTTCCGATAAAGTTCCTTCCTCAGCTCCTGGTCAACGGAAAGCCTGGCTTCGGTCAACCAGTTCTCCAGTTCGGGATCGGGGTTATAACACTTCGGGTCTGCGCTCAAAAACCAGGCAGCCAAAATGGCGTCAGCGTCAAATATGTTGTAATTTCCCCATGCGTAATTCCCTATTCCAGTGATCTTCCCAGAGTTACGCAGTGTGATAAGTTGCCCCAGGTTTGCTCGATAATCCTTCAAATTAACCTTGATGCCAACCTTGGCGAGATATCCCATCGCGGCTTGGTTATAAGCGTCCTGCTCACTCTCGCCCTCCCAAAGATCGATTTCGAATCCATCGGGATAACCGGCTTCCTTAAGGAGACTCTTAGCCTTTTCCGGATTGTACTCATAGCCTTTCAGGGAAGAATCATAACCAAACTGGAATGGGTTCACGGCTGTGTTTGTAATTTTTGCGTGTCCTTTGAGTACCGTATTTATGATCGCCTCCCGGTCAATTGCATACCAGACAGCTTGTCTTACTCGAACATCGGTAACAGGTGTCTTACCTGCTCTCCCCGATCCGTCGAATTGCCAAAAATTGGTGCGCAGCGTAGGCGTATCAATAATCTTCAGGTTTGGCTGCTTCTCCAGCAGCGGGACCTGATCCGGTACGATATATTCCGCGGAATCAATTCCACCGGAGATAAGTTCTGCGATGCGGGTGGACATTTCCGGTATTGTCCTGATGGTGAGATCCTTGATTTTAGGGACCCCTTTTTTCCAATATTCCTTATTGGCAGTCAGGACGACCTTTGATCCCTTATCCCACTTAACGAATTTGTATGGCCCTGTACCCATGGGGTATTCCGATACGTACCTGTCTCCTTTTTCTTTCGTATATATGGGATCGTAGACAAAAAGGACATTCAGCCTTTCCAGAATAAGGGGATAGGGCTTTTCCGTGACAATCCGGAAAGTCAGATTGTCAACAACTTGTACGCTTTTTATCCATTTGTAATTTCCGGCATGAGGTGATTTCTGTTCGGGGTTGAGAATTCTATCTTCGATAGTGAAACGAACACACTCGGCCGTGAGTGGATTCCCATTGTGAAATTTCACATCAGGGCGCAATTTGAATTCCCAGGTTGTCGGGTCGATCATTGTCCAGGACGTCACCAAATGCGGCTTGATCGAGCAATCATCAGGGTCCCTCTCAACGAGTGGGTCCCATATCAGGTAGCCCAAATTTAATATGGAACGTTGGGTATTTTTATATTGATCCATCGTGTCAAATTGAGTTTGAAATGCCACAGTAAACGAATCTTTTGCGGCGAAGGCATTTGTCATGGCTCCCAGGCAAAATACAGTTATTATCAGGAGTCCTATTCCAATGGACCTGTTGCCTCTCCTCGATCCCCTCTTCATACCGTTGGTCCCCATACAAAATACCTCCTTTTTTAGTTCGATACCTTATTCAGTATTTCAATAGCCTCTTTTTCCATGAGCCAGCACTTACAGCCATGGTCCGGCGCCACAAGAAAAAGAGGGGGCCGTTTCAGACAACAACAGTTCATCAGAAAGGAACAGCGCGGGCCGAATGGACATCCGGGGGGTAGCCGGATCAGATTGGGAACATTTCCTTTGATTTCCTGCAGGGGTAGCTTGCCGGTCCGGAATTTTTGGCCGAGCTTGGGAATTGAATTCATGAGTCCCAGAGTATAAGGGTGCCGAGGGTTACCAAAGACCGTCTCCAAGGGGCCCCATTCTATCACTTCCCCGGCGTACATGACCGCCACCTGGTCGGACATTCCCGTCACTACTCCGAGGTCGTGCGTAATGAGCATGATGCTCATCCCAAATTCTTCCTGCAGTTCAAGCATAAGGTCCAGAATCTGCGCTTGCACAGTCACATCGAGGGCGGTGGTCGGTTCGTCGGCAATGAGCAGTTGAGGACGGCAGGCCAGGGCCATGGCAATCATGGCCCTTTGCCGCATCCCACCGGAAAGTTTGTGGGGGTAATCATGGATTCTTCTTTCCGGATCGGGGATGCCGACTACGCGCAACATCTCCACGGAACGATTCAGCGACTCCTGCTTTGACATTTTCTGGTGGATGATAAAAGTCTCGGATATCTGATCGCCAATGGTGTATACAGGGTTAAGGGACATCATTGGTTCTTGAAAAATCATGGATATCTTATTCCCCCTGATATTCCGCATTCCACTTTCAGACAAGGAAATAAGATCTTGTCCTTGAAACATTACTGAACCTGAAAGGATTCTTCCAGGGGGATTACGAATAAGACGCATAACTGAGAGAGCGGTAACGGATTTGCCGCAACCGGATTCGCCCAACACTCCAAGAGTCTCTCCAAGAGATATCTTCAATGTTACGTCATCGACAGCTTTTACTACACCTTCCGGTGTAAAAAAGTGCGTTTTTAAGTTTTTGACATTCAGAAGTTCTTGTTGCCCCATCTTTTTGTGGCGCTCCCCTAATGTCGATGCATTCTCTTAATGATTCGAGCTTGGTTTTTCAAAATACTCCGTTTTCATGCCGAGTTACGTTCAAGATGCCATCAAAGAATGAAAAGCGTGGGGAACTGCGTCCCCCACACCCCCACGCCGCTTCGCGGCTCAGTTTGGCGCTGCGGCAGCGCCCCGCTGAACGCGGGGCAGCAGCCGCGAGCGCCGAGCGCTCGGCCTCACGCGCTTGCGCGTGTGGCCGAAATCCGGGGGCGCGGGGGAATCATTCCCCCGCTCTTTTTGAGGATCTCAAGAGTATCGTCTTGAACGCAAATTAGTATCAGAACCTTAATCAACGCCGCCGTCTTCATCTCCGGATCTAACTTTCCCGGCTTTGTTTGTCTCTTCCGCGTGGCACGTCCATTCACTTCGACTCCAGCCCAACCACGTCTCACTTCTCGGCCGAACAGCATATCTTCCTCACAGATGCCGAAAACAGGCAACCATGTGATTTTTCTTGACCTCCGTCAATGGCGGTTCTTCGGCCCTGCAATGATCGATGACGTGAGGACACCTCGTGTGAAAGCGGCAACCCTTCGGAGGGTTGATCGGACTTGGAACGTCCCCGAACAGAACATTCTTCTTCCGTTTCTTTGCTCCCAATTCAGGGTTCGGAATTGCCGCCAGTAAAGCCGTTGTGTAAGGATGAAGCGGGTCCAGATAGAGATCTCGGTCTGAAGCGTATTCCATCAGCTTCCCCAGATACATGACCGCGATATAATCCGCGATGTGCTCTACTACCGCCAGATCATGGGAGATGAAAAGATAAGAAAGACCAAATTCTTCTTTGAGGGAATCCAGCAAGTTGATGACTTGAGCGCGAATGGAAACATCCAGGGCCGAGACAGGTTCATCGGCTACGATAAGCCTCGGAGACAGGGCCAACGCCCTGGCGATCCCTATCCTCTGTCTTTGACCTCCGGAAAACTCGTGGGGATACCGCAGCATATGATCCGGTCCAAGCCCGACCTTTACCAGAAGCTCTCTTACCATATCTTCCCATGAATCCGCCCCCGCTATGCCATGCACTTTCAAGGCTTCTCCGACAATGTCGCGCACTCTCAGTTTGGGATTTAATGAGGCATAGGGATCCTGGAAAATCATCTGGATTTGAGTACGCACCTTGCGCAGATCGTGAGGCTTCAGGGAAACCATGTCCTGCCCCTCGATAATAATGTGGCCGCCCGTTGGTTCATGGAGTCTCAGAATACAGCGTCCCAGTGTCGATTTACCGCAGCCGGATTCACCCACTAAACCCAGTGTTTCCCCGTGGCGAATCTTCAAACTCACGCCATCCACTGCATAAACATAGCCAACGGTTCTTCCCAAAAGGCCTTTGCGAATGGGAAAATGCTTTTTGAGCCCCCGAATTTCCAGAAGTAACGAACGATCCTCAGCTATTTCTTCAAGAACCAACTCACTACCCTCCTGAATCCGTGAGACGAGAAGGAACAATTTTTTCTGTCCAGGGGTCAGCCCTGCGTTTTTTGACCGTCAGCCCGGCATCAGGGCATGCAGCCGGCTGAATAGAGGCATCTGCAGGTACCCTTGTGCTCAATTCTTTCGAAGATATGGATCCACAATGTCTCGGACAGCATCGCCCAAGAGATTTATTCCAAGTGCGCTGAGGAAGATTGCAGCTCCCGGAAAGGCGGCCAACCACCATAACATCAGCATGTGGTCCCTTCCCTCGGCCAACATGACACCCCACGAGGGGGTTGGAGGCTGAATTCCCAGCCCCAGGAAACTGAGAAGTGATTCAAGAATTATGGCCCGGGAAACTTCCACCGTGGCTATAACCAGAATACTCGGCAGGAGATTGGGCAAAATATGTCCAAGCAGGATTCTACGTACTCCGAACCCCAGAGAGGTGGCTGCGTGTATAAAGTCACGCTCCTTGAGTTTCATCGTCTCAACCCGCGTCACGCGCGTAAACACAGGCCACCCGGTGAAGCCTAGCGCAATGATGATATTTTGAAGGGAGGGTCCTAATACGGCCACCAATGACATGGCCAGCAGGATAAAGGGAAAGCTCACCATCACATTTACGGAAAAAGAAATCAACGAATCGACCCATCGACCATAAAAGCCCGCGAGCAGCCCAAGGAGCACACCGATAATGACCTCGAGGCCCACTGCGCTGAGTCCGACCAACAGAGAAATGCGCGATCCGTAAATGAGGCGGCTCAGCAAATCACGGCCGAGTTGATCCGTGCCCAAGAAATAGGAAGTCTTACCTCCTTCAAAAAAGGATGGTGGAAGCAGCCGCTCCGCGATGTTCTGCTCATAAGGATTCCGCGGAGCAAGGTACGGTGCGAAGACCGCGGTAAATATGAGCCCTGCAATGACTATCCCGCCCAGGAGTCCCATGCGAAGCTGCCATGACTTTTTCAGCCAGGCCTTCAGGACAAAGCGCTCATTTCCTTTAACGGTTTCCATGCTTACCAGTGATTCCGTCATTCCCGTTCCTCAATCCAAACGAATCCGAGGATCGATCAAAGCCCCCAGAACATCGGCAGTAAGGTTCCCCAACACTGTGAAGGCGGCAAAGATTACGACGACTGCCTGGACGACCGGGTAATCCCCCATCCGAATGGAATCTACTGCAAGTCGGCCCAGGCCGGGCCAGGCAAAGACGGTTTCGGTAACAACCGCTCCCCCGAGAAGGCCGCCAAACTGCATCCCAAGAATAGTTATCACTGGGATAGCCGCATTCCTGAAGGCGTGTTTGACGATTACCCTGCTCTCTTTGACACCTTTAGCCCGGGCCGTGCGAATGTAGTCCTGCGTAAGTACTTCGAGCATTCCTGATCGGACCAGCCTCATATTGAGAGGAATGAGCCAAGCCCCCAGTGTCAATGAAGGTAGAACCAGGTGACCAAAAGTATCGTTCCCGGAAATGGGGAGAAGGCGAAACCATACCCCGAAAATGATGATAAGCATAATACCCAGCCAATATAACGGCATGGCCTGACCCATAAGGGCAAAAAGAGTAGCGATATTATCGATGATAGAGTAGGGGCGCAGAGCGGCTATAGTTCCAACAGATATTGCAACCACGCTTGCTATAAGCAGAGCAGCTACGGCAAGCTCTAACGTTGCCGGAAAACGTTCTGCAATAAGTTCGATCGTTGGAATCTTGTTGACAAAAGACACGCCGAAATCCCCATGCAAACATATTTTCTTGAGATGATCCAGGTATTGTACGACGATCGGGCGATCCAATCCCATTTCCATCTTAAAGCGAGCTATATCTTCGACTTGGGCTTCCGGAGGAAGGAGTAGAAGTGCCGGATCGGCGTTGAGAAAGAGAAGGAAAAAGGAAATCATTGAGACAACCAGGCAGACAGCCACGGCTTCGATAAGTCTCTTGAGAATGTAAGTTTTCATGCTTTTCCATACTCTTTAAGTGGAACCAGCCACCATCGCCCGGTATTCAGATAAGCTGATTATCAGATGGGTCCGGCCGATATTCATTCATCCAACCTTCACTCTTTCCCGGCCGTCAATCAAGGGCGACCCGGTCTCACGCGGATTTACGGGCCGGCACTGCAACGCCGACAACCTCTCATTCCGGGGATGAGGGCACGCTCATCGTCCCCCGAAGGTTTCAATGATAGTGGCTCCCACCTTGATGCCCGCGAACAAATCCTCAACGGCAATATTTTCATTCGCCGCGTGATTATTGGAATCATGCGCGGCAAGGGGCAACCAGACGCTTGGCAGCCCCAGATTCCTTGTAAACAGGTAATCCGGCCCACTTCCCCCCATGCTGGGATAGATAACCGGGTCCATGCCCGTTGAACGGCGCACGGCTTCCGCCACCAACTGAACATATTCATGGTCGACCGGGGTGCGCGACGGCGTCAATCCACCATGTCTTATGATCTCCATATCTCCATAACCTTGATCCCTCAGGTGGCGTTCGAGCTGTTCCAACACCTCTTCCGGTTTTTGATCGGGAACCAGGCGAAAATCCATTTTTGCAAAGGCCTTGTGCGGCAACACCGTACTCGATCCCATGCCCGTGTAACCGCTCTCAATCCCCGTGATATTACAGGTTGGTGAGAAACACATGTTTCTGTAATAGGCGCCGTCTCCATCCAATATTTCGCCGATTCCATGATCTCTCCGAATTTCCGCCGCCTCCACCGGGATCTTGTCAACCGCTTCCAACTCGGTTGCCGTCGGCTTCCGTATCGCATCATAAAACCCCGGTATCATCACGCGACCGTCCGGACTTTTCAAGGAAGCCAGGGCATGTACAAGCCTCCAAACGGGGCTTGGTATCATTGCCGCCCGCATTGAATGAAAATCGCGGTTAGCCCCCTTGACTCTCAGTTCCAACTCGACAATGCCCTTTGCACCACAGACAATCGTAGGACGCCCGGATTCGTGCTTGGGACCGTCGGATACCAGGCAGGCATCCGCTTTGAGCAATTCTCTATGCGTTTCTATAAAGGATTCCAGGCTCGGGCTGCCGATTTCTTCTTCGCCATCCAGCAAGAAGATAACGTTTGACGCCATTTTTCCGCGTACACGCAGAATGGCTTCGACGGCTTTCAGATGTGCAAAGAGCTGTCCTTTGTTGTCGGCGGTTCCTCGACCGTAAATCCGTCCTTCTCGTACTATTGGTTCAAACGGCGATGAATCCCACAGCGAAAGGGACCCCGCGGGCTGCACGTCGTAGTGACCGTATATCAAAAGAGTCTTCACTGCCCCCGGCACCCGAATGGACCCCAGGATTATAGGGTAAAGCGCCGTCTGAAATACCTCCGCGTCAGCTCCAATTCCTCTCAGCATCTCCAAAAGAAGTTGAGCGCAGTCTTCCATGCCCATGTTCTCAGGGCTGACGCTCGGTTGACGGATCAAATTGAATAATTCAGTAATATACCGGTCTCGGTTTGAGTCAATAAACTTAATGATATCATCCATTTATACTTTCCTTTTCGCCGTATTGCCGAACCCGCCCCAGCGCCTGCGTGAAACAGGCGTTTCCAAGTACGGCCCTGCTCTCACCACGAACAACCGATGCCTGAAGCACATCGGTGTTTTGGATGACCGGCAAAACCCCCCGGGTTCCGCTCCACCCACTCTGCCGGGAGAGCCGGCAACCGTCGCCGGGAATTCTTTGCCAAATCCGGACCCTGATGTCTATTTGCCGTCCGTGCTCCTGAAAGTTTCCACGCCCGTCCTGATCCGGGCGATTGCCTCCTTCAGTCGATCCGCATCGATAGCGAACGAAATGCGAAGATATCCCTCGCCATGTATCCCGAAAATACTTCCCGGCACTACGGCAACCTTGTGTTCGGTGGCCAGGTACTTGGCAAGCCGCCACGAATCCGGGCAAACCTTCGATATGTTTGGAAAGGCATAAAAGGTCGCCTCGGGGAGAAGACATGAAACCCCTTCGATATCGTTGAGCCCGCGATAGATGATTTCCCTTCTTGCCTCATACTCACGAACCATGTCCGCGACACAACCCTGGGGACCGGTTACAGCGGATAGCGCGGCACGCTGCGCCATTGCCGTCACTCCCGAGACCATATGCTCCATGAGTTTTTCCATTTGGTCTATGACAGCCTTCGGCGCGACCGCGTACCCGACTCGCCACCCGGTCATAGCGTAGGATTTAGACAGGGTAAAGGCCGAGATCGTAAGTTCCTTCATGCCTTCAAGGGAAGCCAGGCTTATGTGCTTCTTGCCGTCAAACACAATGTGTTCATAGGGCTCGTCCGAGAGCACAAGGAGCCTGCGTTTCCGAACGATAGCTGCGATTTCCCCGAGTACGGTTTCGTCCAACATCGCGCCGGTCGGATTGGACGGCGAATTGAGGATGATGAGCTTCGTTTTGTTCGTAATCGCTTTTTCCAGATCCGCCGGGTCCAACTTGAACCGATTCCGCTCGCGGACCGGAACGGGAACCGGCACTCCGCCGAAAAGCTTGATCTGGGAGTAGTAGTCGTAACCGGGATCGAGGACGATGACCTCTTCTCCAGGCTCAACAAGATGCAGCATGGTGTTGAAGATGATCTGCATGGCCCCGACCCCCACGAAGATCTCCGTGTTCGGGTCGGCAACGACTTTGTTCTCCCTCCTGAGCTTTTCCGCGATAGCCTCCCGCAGATCAAGGAAGCCCTTGGCCGGGGGGTAGCGTGTAAAGCCGTCATCCAGGGCCTTCTTCGCCGACTCTCGAATGAATTCGGGGGTGTCGAAATCGGGTTGACCGATACCAAGGTTGATCACGCCGGGAATCCGATCCGCAAGCTCGAACATGATTCTGATTCCCGACCATTCCACCCGATGGCTCCGCCCAGTGATGCTTCTATCTATATTCACTTTTTTGTCCTCTTTGGCTGCCGACTTCCGGTTTCGACTGTACGCGCACCAACCGCGGGTTTTGTGACCCTGAGCAGGCAGGACGAGATTTGAAGCCCCATGAAGAAACCGGAGTCGATATCCCTCAGGATATCTGCGATGCGACGGGTTGCTCAGTTTTTTTTCAGCAAATCCAAAAGCTTCGCGAA
Organism: uncultured Syntrophobacter sp.; assembly: GCA_963666995.1. GTDB lineage: Bacteria > Desulfobacterota > Syntrophobacteria > Syntrophobacterales > Syntrophobacteraceae > Syntrophobacter. The sequence goes on from OY762941.1 coordinate 1,242,349, forward strand.
TTCCCCTTCGACCATTTTGTAGGTGTGTTCCTCTTTCGGAAAGAGTCCCGCTCGAGATTCCGACGCGTATTCGGAAAATGCGTTGATGGTCTTCTCGCCCAGGTTTTCGTATTTTTTTGCGAACTTCGGTGTGAACGCCTGGAAAATGCTCAGCACATCTTATCTTGCAAGGCCTCCCCTCTTGCCGGAATATGTTGACTATATGAACCTTTAATTACATATTCAACCTTGCACGAACCATGATTGTTGTCAAGAACAAGTTGTCAGAGGCCAATAAAATATATAGTAGCTATAACTTGTTATAATATATGATAAATATTGGATGCTGCCGTTGGCAGTATTTTGATTTCATCGGAATGGAACAGGGAGGCTTGTTGCAGTTCTTCTTGTCAATTAGAGTTGCAAGTCGAATCGGCCGGCGCCGGGGACTTCGGCCGGCGCCGAATTCTTATTTCAGAAATGAAATTTCGATCAGCAGGAAGAATCCGTCGATCGACAGCAGGGTGCCCGGAACCGCGGCGGCCAATGCAAAGGCGAATACCCGCGAGGAACCGGCCAGAATGGAAATCGAAGCCATGACGATGGAAATCTGGAGCAAGACCTCGGCATAAAGGTTGGATTGGAGAAACCGGAACACTAAAGCCCGTCCAAAAGGAAGATAACCAAACGAGCCATTTTTACAAGATGATCCGCAAACGGCGGATTTCCTCTCCGAAAAGATCGAGTGCGCACCACAGTCCTGCGGCTTAGAGGAAGAACCGGGACAGCCCCCGCTACAGGGAACCGATCCCGGAACAATTTTCCGGAAAGCATCTTACCAAAATGTTGACCCCGGGTATCGTTCCTCCTATAATGACCACCTGGTCATTTCATATTGAAGAAGGCGGACATGCATCCTCGCGAGATCTTCAACAACCTTGAGAGCCAAAAGAAGGAACGTATCCTGGATACGGCCATCGATGAATTCGCCACCCACGGATTCAGGCAGGCGAGTGTCAATCGCATGGTGCAAAGAATCGGAATCGCGAAGGGGTCCATTTTCCAGTATTTCGGAAATAAGGAAGGACTCTTTCATTTCATCTTCAATCATGCCGTGGAACTGGTGAGGCGGTCGCTGCGCCAGGTGAAGCAGGAAACGGCGGATGCGGACTTCTTCGACCGCATCAGGGAGAGCCTGCTCGCCGGAATCCGTTTCATCCAGTCATACCCGAGGGTTTACCGGATTTATCTCAAGATGATCTTCCAGGAAGACTTTCCTTTGCGGGCCGAATTCCTTCAGCAGGTGCACCTTTTCTCCGCCGAGTACCTGAAGCCCCTTGTGGAAGCCGGGATTGAGAGAGGGGAACTGCGCTCCGGCCTCAATGTGGAAATGACCGTGTTTTTTCTGGATGCACTCATGGATCGATTCCTCCAGGCCTATTGCGTCTCATTCCTGGACGCGGGGGCGGGGTTGTACCACACATCCGGGGAAGAACTGGAACGCAAAGCGGAGGAACTCATCCGCCTGCTTCGTATCGGTATGGGATCGCCCGCTGCGGGTTGAGCCGTTTCGGGATTTTCCCGCCGCGGCGGAAAGAGGCGGGAGCCGCAGTGCCGGATTTGCGGCCCCTTTCAGCCGTTGGTGATCCGGACTTGGGAGCCTGAAAAGAAATGTTGGATTTCGACCACTTCGATAAGATCGGACTTGGCGACATCAGCAGGAAAGCGGCGAACGGCCACCGGCTGACCGTGGAGGATGGGGAGCGACTTTTTGCCTGCCCGGACATCGTTTCTCTTGGCGCCCTGGCCCACCATGTCCGGACCCGGCTTCACGGCAATGCCGCTTTCTACGTCATGAACCAGCACATCAATTATTCCAATATCTGCGTGAACGGATGCCGGTTCTGCGCCTTCGGCCGAAAGCGGGGCGAACCGAAGGCTTTCCAACTGTCGGAAGCCGAAGTGATCGGGAAGGTCAGGGAACGTCTCGGCGATCCTCTGACAGAAATCCATATCGTCGGCGGATGCCACCCGGATCTTCCTCTGGCCTATTATGAGAGCATACTCGGTGAAATCAAGAGGCTGCGGCCGGATGCATTCATCAAGGCCTTTACGGTCGTTGAAATCGACCATTTCGCAAGAAAAGAAGGGTTGACCACCCATCAAGTGCTCGAACGGCTGAAATCCGCCGGCCTCGACATGCTTCCTGGCGGCGGGGCCGAAGTGTTCAGCACACGGGTCCGAAAGCTGTTGTGCCCCGATAAGCTGAGCGGAAGCGGATGGCTGGCCATCAACCGGGAGGCCCACGAGCTGGGAATCAAAACGAACGCGACCATGCTCTACGGGCACATCGAGACCCGCAGAGAGCGAGTTGAACATCTGGCAGCCCTGAGGAAGCTTCAGGACGAAACCTCGGGATTCGTCTGCTTTATCCCCCTCTCCTTTCAACCCGCCAACACGGGTCTGGAAGGGGTTGAGCCGACAACCGGGATCGAAGATCTCAAGACGATCGCCGTCAGCCGCCTGATGCTCGATAATTTCCCCCATGTGAAGGCATACTGGGTCATGCTGACCGTAAAGCTCGCCCAGGTCGCCCTCTGTTTCGGGGCCGACGATTTTGACGGGACCATCATAGAAGAAAAGATCGGCCATATGGCAGGAGCCGAATCCGAGCAGGGTCTGACCCGCGCCGAAATCGAGAGAATCATAAGCGAAGCGGGATTGGAACCGGTTGAAAGGAACTGTTTTTTCGAAAGGGTCGCTCGGGGCGACGGTCGTTTTCAGGAACGGCCGAAAGTAGGCTTCTCCGCCTGAGCCGATATGATGCGGACAGGGGTCCGAACCCGCGGCCCGAAAGGTTCGATGTGAGTCTCAAGGATATCGCCGATCGGCTGGAATCGCGAACACGCCTGGCATTTGATGAAGCCGTGGAACTCTACGAAAACGCCGGCTTCCATCAGCTCGGGCTGCTCGCCCATCGCGCCAGGCTGGCCAGACATCCGGAAAACGTCGTCAGCTATGTGGTCGACCGAAACATCAATTATTCGAACATCTGCGTTTGCGGATGCCGGTTCTGCGCGTTTTTCAGGGCCCCGGGACAGGACGGCGGGTACCTGCTGAGCCGGGAAGAACTTGCCGGGAAGATCGAGGAGACCCTGGGCCTCGGAGGAACGCAAATCCTCATGCAGGGCGGACACCACCCGGATCTTCCCCTGTCGTATTACGAGGATATGCTCGATTTCATTAAGCGCCGGTATCCCATTCACATCCATTCCTTTTCGCCTCCAGAAATCGTTCACATCAGCAGGCTCGAAAGAATCGACGTCGGCACGGTCATCGCCCGTTTGAGGAAAGCCGGACTGGATTCGATCCCCGGAGGCGGCGCCGAAATACTCGTGGACTCGGTTCGAAGAAAGGTCTCACCCAACAAGTGCTCCGCCCGCGAGTGGCTCGACGTCATGGAGGAAGCTCACCGGCAGGGCATGCGCACCACCGCCACCATGATGTTCGGCCATGAAGAAGAGCCCCGGGACCGCCTGGAACACCTCTTCGCGCTTCGGGACCTCCAGGACCGGACGGGCGGCTTCACCGCATTCATTCCCTGGGCGTTCCAGCCCCTCAATACCAATATCAACCGGCCTCCGGAGACCGCGGTTTCTTACCTCAGGCTCCTGGCGGTCTCCCGGCTGGTGCTCGATAACTTCGACAATATTCAGGCCTCGTGGGTCACCATGGGGCCTAAGGTCGCCCAGGTTTCCCTCTTTTTCGGGGCCAATGATTTCGGCTCTACCATGATCGAGGAAAACGTCGTGGCCGCGGCCGGTGTCTGTTTTCGCCTTTCGGTCCGCGAAATCCGGCGGATCATCGAGGCGGCGGGCTTTGAACCGCAGCAGAGGACGATGGCGTATGACCGGGTCGAATCTGCGTGAGGGTTCCGGGTCCAGCCGGCCCGTCCTGCATCGGGCGGCCTGGCTGGTCCCCATAGCTTCCCCGCCTGTCCCGAACGGGGCGGTCCTCGAGGAAGGGAACACCATCCTTACGCTCGGGACCTGCCCGGCGGTGAAAAAGCTGTGCCCGCCCGGGACGCTCGAAATCGATCACGGAGCGGCGGCTCTCATGCCCGCCCTGGTAAACGCCCACACGCATCTCGAATTATCCGCGCTGGCCGGGACGATACCTCTGCCCCAGCCGGGCTTTCCTTCCTGGCTAAAGGAGCTTTTTTCAAAACGCCCGGCGGTTTGCGCTGAAGAGCAGGCAAGGGCGGTCGCCGGCGCGGAACGGTGCCTTATCGATTCCGGGACGGGCTTTTTCGGAGATCATACAAACGGGGATGCACCGGGGTCGCATGAGCACCCGCGCAGACCGTGCAGGCTGGTCTTCCGGGAAGCGATCGGGTTTAACCGCGACAGGCTGGATCCCTCCGATTTCAGCGCGCTCCCGCCGGACGGCGAAGCCGCGGCCCCCGGCATCACCTTTAGCCTCGCCGCTCATGCCTGTTATTCCACATCGGCGGGTATCATCAGGGAAACCAAGGCATGGACGAAAAGGGCGCACCTGCCGTTCAGCATCCACGCGGCCGAGCACCCCGAAGAAATTGAATTCCTGCGGCAAGGCACCGGGTTTTGCCGTGATCTTCTGGAACGCCTCGGGAAATGGAACCCCTCGTGGGAAGCGCCACGTGTGAGTCCGATCGCATACCTGAACAGCCTGGATGTACTCGACGAGAGCACTCTGCTGGTTCACGCCGTCCACCTCGAGGAATCCGACTGGCCGATCGTTGCCGCGAAGGGCTGCACCGTATGCTTTTGCCCGCGGAGCAATCACTTCCTGGGAGTCGGCCGCCCCGATCCCGGAAAGGCGCTTCGCTACGGTATCCCGGCCGCTCTGGGGACGGACAGCCTGGCCGGCAACACGGACCTCAGCCTTTTTCGTGAAGCGGCTTTCCTCCTCGACCATTATCCGGGCATCGATCCCTCGGACGTCCTGTCGATGGCCACGATGGGGGGCGCCCGAGCCCTGGGCAAGGAAAACCTGTTCGGCAGCATCGATCCGGGGAAGCGATCGCTCATCCTCGAGATTGCACTCCCCGGTTCTTCATCCCTCTCACAGCTCGCGGAAACCATCATTCACAGCGGAAGCAAAGGAGCACTGCAATGGGCCAGCCATTACCGGAACTGTTGAAGCTGGGAAGGATCAGTTACCTCAACGTTCTGCCCATATACCACCCCCTGGAATCGGGAATCATCGCGCACCCCTTCGAGATCGTTCCGGGGATCCCCGCTTATCTGAATCACCTTATGGCGGACGGGGAACTCGATCTCAGCGTTGTTTCCTCGATCGAGTATGCCCGCCATCGCGATCGGTATCTCATTTTGCCGGACCTCTCCATAAGCAGCCGCGGTCCGGTGAGGAGCGTTTTGCTGCTGAGCCGGCAACCGATCGAAGAACTTGACCGGCAATCCATTCTCGTGACCACCCAGTCCCATACTTCCGTCGTATTGCTCAAAATCCTCTTCAACATTTTCCTCAAGATAAAGGTCAACTTCGTGCCCGGAGACTGCACCGAGGTGTTTGAGAAGAAGCAGTCGCCCGCGGCATTTCTGGCAATCGGCGATGAGGCGCTGAGAGCCAGGAGCATCGAGGGATATCCTCACTGTTACGACCTCGGCGAACAATGGTTCTCCAGGACCGGGTTTCCTTTTGTTTTTGCGGTTTGGGTGATCCAAAGGAAGTGCATCGCGCGGATGGGCGATCGTCTCGAGGAGGCCATCGAGGTCCTGGCGTCGGCAAAACGGTGGGGGCAAAGCCACTCTGACGAAATTTGCCGGCTGGCGCGGCAAAAAGGGGTCTTGGGGTTCGGTGAGCTCCAGGAATACTACCGGCTGCTGGTCTACGACCTGGGCAGCGCGGAGCAGAAAGGGCTCGAGCGCTTTTTCGACTACCTCCCGCAAATCGGGGAAGCGGCTGAGGTCCCGCGCCTGGAGATTTACTCTCCCGTAGCCTCGGTCGCCTGAGCCAGGCCGTTACGGACCATGCTTCCGCCGGGGTGGGCAAGGCTGTCAATTTCCTGCTTCGACGGGTGACGATACCGCAGGGCTGTTGACCAGGCAGAATCCGGGTGGAAAATGAGCGGTTTGTCCGGAAACGCCACCCCGGCGAAGGAGACTGGTTCGTAATTCGGGAATACCTGTGGATTGTACAATATCCGTCAGCGGGTAACACGTACAACTCGTTGTCCGTGCGCGAAGCGCAAGAGGCTCGGAGGATAAGCTGAAGAATAACGATGGATTGCGCCGGCCCTCTTGTCCTTGCGGACCCGGACAACAAGTTGTCCGGGCCACCCACGAAGGCCGGGGTCCAGTGTCATTGGTCGGAATTACCCAATGATTTCAAGGAGCCTGGCTTCCGGCCTTTATATGAAAAAAGGAATTGCCGTCCAACGTATACCCTGTCTCGATTTAGGCAGGAATTTTTTCATACTTCGTTGTGGCCGAAAGGCCATGAGTGTTCGCCGGAATGACGAATTCTGATTTCATCCGGCCTCGGCTTTTCCTTTGGGCAACAGCCCCTCGTCGCCGGAGACGGATTTCGGTCCTTTTGGATATGCAGGGAACTTCGGGCGGACATGACACCCCCCAGGTTCGTAGCAAATGTCTAATTGTCGGCATGAAACAGAGTTCACCACCCGATTCATAGAGAGTATTGAGAGCGGGAGAAGAGTGCGATGAGCGGAAAAATTCTGCGTTTGAAACGTTTTATGGCGTCCTCCGACGGCCGGATGGTTATTTTCCCGCTGGACCATGGAGTCAGTTGCGGGCCTGCTTCAGGCCTGGACCGCATGGAGAACATCGTCAGGATGGGAATCCGGGCCGGTACGGACGCCCTGGTCGTGCACAAAGGGATGATGCGCTTCCTCGAACCCGTGCGCGAGAGGCTCCCGGGAATATTCATGCACCTTTCCGCAAGCACGCTGCTGGGTCCGTCCTTTCACCACAAGGTGCTCGTCGGCACAGTGGAAGAAGCGATCCGGCGGGGCGCGGACGGCGTTTCGGCGCATATCAACCTGGGGGATGACCGCGAACCTGAAATGCTCCGCGATCTCGGGCTCCTGGGAAGTGCCTGCAGTGAGTGGCAGATCCCGCTGCTCGTCATGATCTACGTTCGAGGCAGCCATGCGCCGTCGCCCCTGCCCGATTCGGCCATCGCCCATGCGGCGCGCGTTGCCGCCGAGCTTGGCGCCGACATTATCAAGCTCCCCTTCACACGGGATGTACGGATCCTTGGAGACATTGCGGCGAGTGTTCCCGTGCCGGTGGTTGTTGCCGGCGGCAGTAAGATGCGGGAGACGAGGGAGTTGCTGGAGAAGATCGTGCAGGCTCTGGAGCTTGGCGTGCGGGGCGTTTCCATCGGCAGAAACGTGTTCCAGCACGAAAGGCCGGAAGCTCTCCTGAGAGCGGTCTGCAACATCGTTCATTTCAATACGTCAGTGGACAGGATCTGGGAGCAACTGCATCAGGATGAAGCATGACCGCCGGAACAGAGTCGTACCCCGCGAGCAGAAGGGAACCGGTCGTCGCTGTCGCGTGAGCAGGTGACAGTGCCTGTGCCCGGATTCCACCGGCGTCCCGGGCAGTCACCGGCGTCATGAGGTTCGTCGCCGCCGGATACCGGTTCAGCTCGACATTCCCCGGGACCTCGTCAAACCAAGGAATCCCAAAGGGCAATGAATGCCCTTTAGTGTTTGAAAGCCCGCTGCCCCGTCAAAACCATGGTCACATTCGATTCGTTGCAGGCTTCGATCGCCTCCCAGTCTCTCATGGAACCACCCGGCTGAACGATAGCCGTGACTCCCTGGCGGATACCCACATCGACACCGTCCCTGAACGGAAAGAAGGCATCTGAAACCATCGCGGCGCCGATCAGCCCTCCACGGGATTCCTTCGTTTCCGCATCGATTTCCTCTTTTTCCTTCCGGGGGCGGCTTCCCTGCTCCACGGCCAGTTCCAGTTCCTTGTAGGAAATACCGTACCGGTCGAAGCAAACGGCATCCGCGTATTTCTGGTAGGCTTTGTAAACCGCGATCTCGGCAACTCCCACGCGGTCCTGCTCACCCGTACCGATCCCCACGGTGCAGCCGTCCTTGACGTACAGAACGGAATTGGAGGTCACCCCCTGCTCCACGAACCAGCCGAACAGCAGGTCTTCCATTTCCCGCGGACTCGGTTCCCGGGCGATGCGATAGACCTTCCCCCTGTAGGTCGTTTCGGCGACTTTGAGGTCTCCAGCCTCCCGGATCCTGTTGAGAGGCGACTGCTGGACGATCAGGCCGCCGTCGATAAGGGATTTGAAATCCACAAAACGCCGGGGAATAAAGTCCCTCAGCCGGTCGATCCGTGCCACCCGGATGATTCGCAGGTTCGAGCGCTTCTTCAGGAGTTCGAGGGTCCCTTCCTCATAATCCGGCGCTGCCACCACTTCCAGGTAGTTTTCCGAAATGAGGGCCGCGGTTTCCATGTCCACGGGGCGATTCAAAACGAGACAACCGCCGAAAGCCGCGATGCGGTCCGCCCTGTTCGCCCTGTAATAGGCTTCGGACAGGGAAATTCCATAGGCGGCGCCACTGGGATTGTTGTGCTTCAGGATGACCGCGGCAGGTTTATTCATAAGATATTTTGTGATGTTGAGTCCGTTGTCGAGATCCGTCAGGTTGATCTTGCCGGGGTGCTTCCCCTCCTGCAGCATGTCTTCTTCGCGTATCGCACTGACAATCCCATTGCCCGGATCGATGAACCGGCAATCGCCAAGCTTCAGATTCCCGCTGACGAGTTCATACAGCGCCGCTTCCTGACCCGGGTTTTCTCCGTAGCGAAGGCCCTTCTCGATGAGCTGGCCCGAACTGTCGGGGAACTTCCATGCGCGCTTGCGATAAACGAGTTCCTGGTCCCCGAAACTGATGCGAAGGGAATCCGGGAAGTGGTCTTCCATGACCGTACGATACATTTTCTTGAGATCTTCAGCCATAGTGCCTCCTCAAAATCTGAAAAGCCCGGGGAAACCCCAGGCTCTTTCTAATAAACACAGGTGCCGTGGAAATCAATCAAAACTTGTATCCGATACTCATGCCGTACAACTGGGCATTGCCGTTTTCGAACTCGGACGGGTTGACAAATCCCGGACTGAGAGAGCTTGTCACGGTCCTGTCCGTGATAAGGAGGTAAGTAAATGACAGATCGAGCGACCAGTTATTCCAGTGAAAGCCCGGGCCGAAACTGAACAGGTGGCGGTTGTTCGCAGGCACCAGGTAGTCGGCATACGTCGAGTTTACGGGTTCCTCATCGAAATCGTACCCCACTCTCAAATCCAGCCATTTGGCCGCCTTGTATTCCGCGCCGGTCTGAAACCGCCACGTGTCGTGCCAGTTCTTCTTCACGGTGACGGACGTAGCACCGTTGGGAAGCGCATCAGCATAATTGATGGTCAGACTGTCGTAAGTACTCCATCGGTTCCAGACGGCGCCGACTTCGAAGCTGAAGTCGGGCGTCGGGTAAAAGGTAATTCCCATGAAGAACATATCCGGAAGCCTGATGGACCCATCCACGTCCGTATCGGTGAAGTGGAGCAATGTTTTGAGAGGGCCCTCGAAAGTGGCTGTCCCACTGACGTTCTGAGTGATCTGGCTGCGGTAGGACAATCCCAGGGCCATCCAGTCGAACAGTTGATACCGTGCCCCTATGTTGCACCCGTATCCGAACGAGTCACCGCTCAGGGCCTGGTCGGCGTAGCCGAGTTGAGGACCGAGATCCAGTGCCCGGTTCTCCAGTTTGAGGTCGAACCACATGGCGTCAAAACCGGCGGCAATCGAAAGCTTGTCCGTCAGTTTGATAGCGATGTTCGGATTTATATTGACCGATTGAATAACGGCATTGTAGTTGTTGGCACTTCCCGGCCAGCCCTTTTCAAACTCGGTTCCCAGGCCGAACGGCGAGAAGAGGCCGAGGCCGAACCAGAGCTTGTCCGAAAACTGGTAGGTCGTATAAAAATGCGGTGCGAGCCAGACGTTGTCCTTGGTACCGTATGACTTGCCGCCAATCTCCACATCCGTGCCGGGTGTTATGGCGGTGAAACCGGCCATCATCTGCAGACCCGGCAACTGGGTGATGCCCGCGGGGTTGTAAAACAAGGCCGATGGATCGTCGGCGCGCCCAACCATCGCCCCTCCAAGCGCATTTCCCCGAGCGCTCCCCTCATAGAGCGCAAATCCTGCTCCGAACCCCGACTGAGTGACTCCTAAAACGGTCAGCGAACATACGACCAAAAACACCAGCCACCTGTTACCCCTCATTTCCCCCTCCTTAGTACGAATAATAGTCTGCCCCTGTTGCCCCTCCTGAACGCAACGACCCGAAATCGCCTGTAGCCCCTGACCGTGCGATTCCGGATCTATTCTCCGTCGCGAATTTTAGCCCTGATTCAACCGTTTGAACGGGAGTAACAAATCCAGCACGATGGTTGGGCTGCCACTCATGACAAGAAAAAGCATGTATAAAAAAATAGTATTATTTGTTACAAATGAATGAGATTCATTAAAGCTAGCAAAGCGATTGTCGCCCGTCAAGAAAAAATTCCACGTTCGAAAACATCATGTGAAATAAAGAATATCGAGGTCTCGGGTGGATAGGGCATGTGAGGCACGCTAAATAGCAATGCCGGTAAAGAGAACGCCTTAGGCTTCTTTCTTTTCCAAATGCACAAGCCGGCGGCCGGTGCCGAGCCTTCCTCTTGACCGTTTTGCGGAACCCTGTTGAGGCCTCAACCAAATCCGGTGGAATTTGACCCGGCCCATCAATTGTGCTAGTTTATAAAGCTCTACTCATTTCGAGTATTCATGCGGACAATTATTCAGAATTCCCGGCTGAGATCAGAGTGGCGTCCGGTACGCCCCTTTTCCAGGGAGGCGATGCGCCCACTCTGTTTGGGCCGGTCCAGTGAGGAGACGTGACGTAATGCGCAATTTGCGGCCCTGCGCCGGTGCGACTTTGGTGGGCAGCATGCCCCACAAGGATCGGGAAAAGGTCATCGAACTGATTCTTCGGGACATGCCCGAATTTCCTGCATGGCCTCAACTGACCTCTTTTCCGGCCGAGCAGATGATGTTCCAGTACCTCGAGGGTATGCCGGGAATGTGTTCCGAATCGGGCCGAACTTTTTTCAGGACCGACACCGCCCGGTTTGATGAGGAAATGCTTGCCTTCTATGAGGAGTATCTCGAGGTCGAGGCCGGGACCAAGGACCTGGACCATTCGATTTTCAGGATGGGTCCTGAAACGGGAAAGACTTTTTTTGACTTTCTCGAGCGCCTGGGCCGCGCTCCATCGCCCGCACAGGCGGTCAAAGGTCAGATCGTCGGCCCCTTTACGCTGCTCTCGGGCCTGAAAGACCAGCAGGACCGGGCGTTGTTGTATGACGAACGGCTGCAGGATATGTTCGCCAAGCACTTGGCCATGAAAGCCAAATGGCAGGTCCAAAAGCTCCAGGCGCCGGGTCTTCCCGTGATCATCTTCCTCGATGAACCCGCTCTTGCAGGATTCGGCTCGTCGGCTTTCATCAGCGTCACGAAGGAACTTGTCCTCTCGCTTCTCAAAGAAGTGGTGGATGCGATCCACCGGGCAAACGGCCTTGCCGGCATCCACATATGTGCCAATACCGACTGGCTCCTCGCCTTTGAATCCGACGTCGACATCATCAACTTCGACGCGTACCACTACTTCGACAGGTTCGCACTCTACAAAGAGCCGTTTGCAAAGTATATGAAAGAAGGCCGCATCGTTGCGTGGGGAATGGTGCCCACGTCCGATGAAACCGTCCTGTTTGAAGAAACCCCTCAGAGTCTTGCCGAGAAGTGGCGAGAACAGATTCAAGACCTGGCAACCCCTGAATTACCAGTGGGAAAGATACTTTCCCAGTCGCTGTTTTCGCCGAGTTGCGGCTGCGGGAGCCTGAAGGAAGCGGCATCGGAGCGGGTGATCGAGTTGACGAGACACTTAAGCGAGATCATGAAGGCGGACTGCAAATCGGCGGAGCGTGCTTAATGACGCCTCTCGGCGAGAAGCGGGGGCGGGGTCTAATCCGCCAAGCGGGTGACACGGACAACTCGTTGTCCGTGCGCGAAGCGCAAGAGGTTCGCAGGGTAGGCTCCGGAATTGCAACGGCGGATTTTGTCGGACCCGAAGGAAGCAGTCTTCCTGTATTGGATGCTCCGGAAGATTTCCTGCGTTGCCCGAAACGGCAACGGAAGCAGCGCTGCCGTTGAGGCGATGCCGTTTGTGGTCGGCCGCCGCCGTTCCTTCGAACGGTATTCCATTAGGCGCTTGACAACGGTCAAATGATTATTTACCGTAGGAATGCTTCCACACCGCCACGCAGGAGGTAGCGTTTCCAGCCAGGCAGGCTTATCCCCAGGTGAGGATTCCATATAGTAACCAACAACCTGATCATTTTCTCCACGTGTCTTCTCGTTCGATCGGAGGAGGCGGCGCGGAGAGGCAGCCCCTGCCATGCAGTCCTGTGGCCTCTCGTTGGAAGGTCATGGCTGCCCGCGTCGGCCTGAGTGGTTCTTTGTCGCTCTGAAAATGCTGGTGAGAACCCGGCCATCGCGATCCTGCCGCATTTTTGAGAATGCAGCACGGGATCCATCTGTTGAAGCTGAACAGAGCTTGAGGGTGGAGTGCGCTGTCTGCTCCGGGTATTTCAAAGTGGGACCCGTAAAATCCGTGACCGGCAAAATCCAAGAAAGGGGTACCGGTAATGCAAATTGAGTACAAGAACATTGATGCCAAGCTTGTTGTTAACGAAATCCGCAACGGGAGGTCTCTTGAATCCGTTCAGAAGATTTTCGGGATCAAATTCAAGAGTGAAGTCCAGGACCTTTACCTGAGAGGTCTTATGGAACTGGGTGAGATCCCTCAGGTCGATTTCCACAAGCCGGTTTCGGGCAACGATCAGAAGCCCGGGGTTGACAGGTCCATGATCCGCAGGCGGGAAAAACCCGTGGCAAAGCCGACCATGCTCATCAAGACTCCCAACTTCAGGACCATCGGCCAGAGCGGAAGCATCACGCTCAATAAGGCGCTGCTGATAGAACAACTGGGGTTTGGCGTGGGGGATTCTTTCGAGATTTACAGAGAGGATGACCGCGTTATCCTGAAGAAGACGCTCAATCCAAACTAGCCCTCGTCCCCAATGAAAGGCATGGACCCGGCCTGGCCCGGACACACCGGTTGAGCTTCTCCCCGGTCAGGTCTCTCTCAACGCCGAAGATTATTCAACACATGAAGAAATCGCCATAAGGCGGTCAGGTTGGTGCCGACGGCTAACACGACCAGCACCGCAACCAGTAATGCATCCTGAGCCAGGATGGGCCCGGCGAACAGGTTCACGAAGGGATTCAACAGACCGGACAATCCCAGCAGAATGATCCTTTCTCCCCTCTGGAACATGCCGACCAGGCATCGTTCCCCCAGCCCTTCGGCTCTTGCCCGCGTATAGCTGACCATGAGCGAGCCGAATAGAATAAGCAGAATCGTAAGAGAAAAGAAAGGTGTCTTGGCATCCTGCCGGTAAAAGTAGCACCAGATGCCAAGATAAATAATGAACTCCGTGTAACGGTCCAGAATCGAATCGAGAAAAGCCCCGAACTTCTTGCTCTGCCCGCTCGATCTTGCCAGAGAGCCGTCCAGCGTGTCGAGAAAACCCGTGAGCAACGTCAGAATTCCGCCGACAAACGGGAAAAAGACAAAAGCGCCACCCGCCAGCATGCTCGTGATAAGCCCCAACAACGTCACATGATTAGGCTTAAAGTTCAGACGCACCAGTCGGGGCACAATGTGTCGATCAAGAAAATCATAGTAACCCGTCTCGATGGGTGTACCTTTGAGCATAGACTCCTCACGATCAAGAATGCGATATGGCGGGATAATTGGAGCATAAGCAATAATCGGTCATCAGGTCGCCACCCCATCTGATTCATCAAACCGAATTCCAGCACCTGCCGGGATGCGTGGTTTACAATCCGGACCCGCCCCCGTCTACCAGAGGTCTTGCAAGCAGAGGAAAATCGTGCAAGTGCACTTCAACACTACTTCCCTGCGCTACTTCTACCACATGAGGCTCCAAAATAATATACGCGAAGCTGTTGATGAGAGTCGAAAACAGCGATTCATCGCTCTTCGTGACGGGGATGAAAGAAGGTACCGGTCTTCGCAGGTCGAGACTTCCGCGAACCACCTTGTGGAAGCCGCTCTCATTTTTCAAGTGGGACGCGGCTGCAGCGGGGAACGTCGGCTTTTCGACCCCGAGCCCCTGAAGCCTCCACAGCACAGGGGCGATGAGTTCCACGAAAACCGCACGGGCCGCCCATGGATTCCCCGAGAGGCCCCAGAAAAGCTGGTTGCCTTTTATCCCCAGTGCGCTCTTCTTCCCCGGCGACAGGTTGATCTGTGTGAAAAGCGATTTTACGCCAAGCTTGTTCCAGGATTCGAGTACAAAATCCCTGTCCCCCGGTCCCATTCCCCCGGTAGTGATCACGAGATCGGCCTGAAGATCGGCCAGACGTGCGGCGATAGCTCGAGGATCGTCCTTGACCACTCCAAGCTGGACCGGACAGCCGCCCTGGATATGCACGAGCCATGAGAGCAGGAAGCGATTGTTACAAATGGTCCACGGGCCATCCATGGCCTCGCCCATCTCTCTCACTTCATCGCCGGTCGCGATGAGCGCCACTTTGGGCTTTCGATAAACCGATATCCGTGAAATCCCCAGTGCGGTGATAAGGGCAAGCCGGGTAGGGGTAAGAATTTCCCCTCTGCCCATGAGCGATTCGCCCGCGCGGATGTCTTCTCCCCGCCGGGCAAGTCCGTGACCCCGGGGAAAAGGCCGGTCGACGGCTATCCGGTTCCCTTCCTTTCTCACCTTTTCCTGAGGCACGATGGCATCCGCACCGGGCGGGACGGCGGAACCCGTCATGATCCGGATGCATTGGCCGCCGTTCAGGCTGCGTTCCTCAACGTTCCCGGCAGCAAGCATTCCCGGAAGAACCTCCAGTAACACAGGGTGGTCGGGTGCCGCACTCGACGTATCCTCGCTTCGAAGCGCAAATCCGTCCAACCTCGACCGAGGCTCTCCGGGGATGTTCAACCGAGCCTTGAGTTCCTCGGCCAGTACCCGCCCCAGGGCATCCTCGAGCCCGATCCATTCAGCCGCCAGCGGCGATGCCGAATCCAGTGCTATCCTTGCCGCTTCCTTCAGATCCATTCGAGCCGTTCCAGGTCCTCACGACAATTGATGTTAAGGAAACTCCTGCCGTCCGGATCCGCGGATCGCCAGCGCTCCTCGGAAAGCGCCCTGACCCTGATCTTCCTGTAAAAGGCCGCAACCTTTCTCTCGCCCTTCTCCAGGAATTCCGCGATGACCGGAAAACATCGCCGATGGTACAAGGACATGAGCGGCTGAGGTCTGCCTTCTGTAAAGGGGACGACGGCATCACACCCTTCAGCCGAGGCCGTCATCATTTCCAGTAAACCGGGAACCAGAAAGGGCATATCCGTCGCTTTCACGAATACCCACTCGTTGGGACTGAACAGCAGGGCCGAGTAAAGCCCTCCAAGGGGGCCCAGTTGGGCGATCACATCCTGAATGAGGGTGGCTCGAGTATCGTAATAATGACTCAGGTCGTTCGCAACAATCAAAACCGGTTCGCATTGCGGCCGCAAGGATTCGACGATTCGATCGATCAGCCGAACCCCATGAAAGATCTCAAGCGACTTGTTCTTTCCGTACCGGGAACTCCTGCCCCCGGCCAGAACAGCACCGGTAATCAATTACTCATCCTTAAACCTTATCTGGACATCAATGCTCTTCGGCTCTCCCCACCCTCTCAAGCTGGACAACATTCCTCGAATTCCCCCCACCAGGAAATCCCGGACAAAATCATTCATGGGGACCTGTTTGCCGTCGAGGCGCACCGTTATCTGGTGTTTCTTCCGATCCTTCAGGTACCGCTTTTCGATGAGGTCGGCAACTCCCGAAACATCCCGGAAAGGGAAAGAAGCCACACTGGTTTGCACCTCGTCATCGGTCACCATCGCGATGAGATTGTCCTTGTCGCCGCAAATCGGTTGGGCTTCGACGGATTTGCGAAAAATTTCTATCTTCGGGAAAGAGGACTTCTTGTACCCTTCGGTGAGCAGAATGTCCTCAGTCCAATAATATCTTCCGACCAACTCGGCCAGACCCATCTCCTCGGTCGTCTGCCTGATCGAGGCAATCTGGGCCGGCGACGATATTGTGACGACGGAGGCCCCGGCTTTCCGATGCTTCCAGGTGTCCTTGCCTTCATGGTCCATTTCGAATCCATGGACGTCGTGTTTCACGGTTCCGACCCGATATCCTCTGCGGCTGAGTTCAGGAATCAATTTTTCCAGGAACGTAGTCTTGCCGGAATTGGACGCACCCACAATACACACGATGGGCAGCATATGCTTTCCTCCTGAGCGTGTCGATCGATGTTAAAAAAAAACCGGCCGGGCCGTTCGCTTTACCTTGAGTCGGGGATTGGCCTTCCTTTGCCGGCCTGCAAAAGCGGCTTCAAGAATTCCGCGTGCGCACGGCGCGGCATCCCGGACGCCGGAATATGGCGGACGAGCGGCACCGCCGAATCCTTATCCCTCCTCAATACGACAGATAAATGGTCTTCAGTTCCGTATATTCTTCCACGCCGAAACGAGATTTTTCCCTTCCCAGCCCGCTCTCCTTCATTCCCCCGAAAGGGGCCTGGGGGTAGGCCTGGTGAATCCTGTTGATCCAGACGCTGCCAAATTCGATCCGTTGCGACCATTCGAGGGCATTGGCCACATCCCTAGTGAAAAGATAGGCGGCAAGGCCATAATTGGTGGCATTTGCCTCATGGATCATCTCCTGAACGTTCGCAAATGCACTGACGACGACCACGGGACCGAAAACTTCTTCCCGGGTGATTCTCATCCGGGAATTCACATTGGTGAGGACCGCCGGCCAATAATAGAATCCCCCCCCGAGCGGCTCGGTTTTTGCGCCCGGTTCAAGACGGGCCCCTTCCGAAACGGCATGGCCCACCTGCTCGCGGACCTTTGCCAGGATTTCCGCGTTGTTCAGAGGGCCAAGGTCCACTCCGGGATCCATCGGATGTCCGACCCGAAGAGCTGCCGCGGCCCGGACGAATTCATGGAGGAAATCATCATATATCTCCCCGGCCACGAAAATTCGGCTGGCCCGGTAGCAATACTGCCCGGAGTTTTTCATGCTCTGCATGAGAAGCTGGGGCAGGAATTCCTTCCATGGAGCGTCTCTGCACACGATTGCCGGGCAGTTGCCTCCCAGCTCGAGAATGGCCTTCCTCACCCACTTTCCGCTTTCGGCCTGGATTTCCTTTCCGACATCGGTACTTCCGGTAAATGTGATTAGCCTCGGCACGGGACTTTCGACAAGCAGCCGGCCCGCCTGGTGACCGAACCCCGTCACCACGTTGAAGACCCCTTCCGGCAAACCTGCGGCACAGGCAAGTTGGGCCATCTTCAGGGTGCTGAGCGGGGTGTGCTCGTCGGGCTTTGCGACGACCGTGCACCCAACCGCCAGAGCCGGAGCGACCTTGCAGGCGAGGGTACTCATGGGGTAATTGTACGGCGTGATGGCCACAACCACGCCCACGGGCTCCCTCACGATCAGGACTTGTTCCCTGTTATAGCCCAGGAGAGGGATATGGCCCGAAAGGCGCAGACCCTCCTCCGCGAAATAATCGACCAGGTATGCGGCGTTGAGAACTTCCTGGCGGGCCAGGCCAAGAGGCTTGCCCACCTCCTTGCACACAAGGGAGGTCAGTTCCTCGAGATTCGTTCGAAGAAGATCGGCCATGGAATGAAGAAGTTCGGTGCGCCGCGGTGCGGGAGTCGACCGCCAGCCTCTCAGGCTCCTCTGCGCGCTCGCAACGGCGGCTTCCACCAGGCGATTATCACCTGAAGTCGCACGAGTAAACACTTCGCCGGTAGCCGGATCGATAAGGGGATACAGACTGTCCCCTTCCTCCTCGCGGCCTTCGATCCAGCACGAATAATAGTCCAGATAAGGTTTTGCCACGCCATGTCACTCCGAGAATAAAAACCTGTTCTACATCCGAACATATAAGTATCTCACACGCTTTGTACAGTGTCAAACTCTGGAGCCGCATGGAGAAATGTGGACCCGCGATGACCGCGCCGGTTCCGGTGAGATTTCCTCCGCTCACGATTGACCGGCTCCGGTCCCTGTGCTAGTTTCCCCTCGGGCTTTTCAAATCTTCCCTGATTTGAGTGATTCCCTGGGAGATGGCGCCGGAAGCGGGATGTCTTCAGTGAAGACACACCCCCACCCGGCCTCCCCCGTCAAGGGGGAGGAGCTGAACGTCAATCCCTCTTTCCGGCAAAGGGCGAACGGAGGGGGGAAGAAATCGCTAAAGTCAGGTTTTTATTTCCGTGGACGCCCGGAGAGGTCCGGCTCTTCAACCCTTTCGGGCAGAAAAAGGCATTTCATCGATGATTCCTTATCCGAAGATAAATCCCGAACTGATTTCCTTTGGACCCATCCATGTCCGCTGGTACGGGGTAATGTACGTTATCGGCTTCGTCATGTCCTACGTCTTTGTCCAGAAACAGGACCGGTCGCGACAGGTCGGCCTGGTCGGGACGGTCGCCCAGGACCTCATCTTCTATATCGCTATCGGGCTGATCGTGGGCGCTCGACTTGGATACATTCTTTTCTATGAGTACAACGATTATTGGTTCTATCTGAAAAATCCCCTCGAAATCATAGCCACATGGCACGGAGGGATGTCTTTCCACGGCGGCTTCATTGGAGGGACGCTCGCCATTTGGATATTCAGCCTCCGAAGAGGCATTCCCTTTCTGGTAATAGCGGACAGCACGATAGTCACCGCGCCCATCGGCCTCGGGTTCGGGCGCATCGGGAACTTCATCAACGCGGAACTTCTCGGACGCCCTTCGAATGTCCCATGGGCCATGATTTTTCCGACCGGAGGTCCGGTGCCCCGGCATCCCACGCAGCTTTATGAAGCCCTGCTGGAAGGAGTCGTGCTCTTCCTCATCATGTGGAACCTGCGCAAAAGACCGTTTCGAGACGGGATGATGATCGTGTTTTTCCTCTTCTTTTATGGTATTTTCAGGTTTGTCATCGAATTCTTTAAAGAACCGGATCCTCAAGTGGGTTTTCTCCTGGGTTATTTTACAATGGGGCAGATTCTTTGTGCGTTCATGATCCTTGCAGCCGTGCTTCTTGCGCTTTTCTTTCATCGCAGTCCGCCGGCAAAGACGCCTTGACCTTAACCGCAAGCCTTCAAGGATCGTCCAATGAAAAGCAAGATAGATGACGGACAATGGGAATCGCCCCTGACGTTTCAAGCATCCTACCCTCTTTCATGGCGTTCCGTTTATACGGAGAGAAAGACTTCCGCGGACCAGGCCGTCCGCGCCATAAAGAGGGGACACCGCATCTTCATCGGATCGGGGTGCAGCGAACCCCAGCACCTGGCCCAGGCCCTTGAAGAAGCCATCCCTCTGCTCGCCGATCTCGAGATTCTCCACATCCTGAGCGTCGGCAAAACGAGATACACAGAGGCCGGGTTCGACAAATGCCGCCTGAAGTCTTTCTTTGTAGCCTCGGCAAGCCGGGAAGCCGTAGCCCAGGGACGAGCGGACTACACTCCCATAAACCTCGGCGACATTCCCGCGCTTTTCAGCAGCGGCGCAATGCCCATCGATGTTGCGCTTATTCAGGTTTCCCCGCCCGATAAACATGGATTTTGCAGCTACGGCATCGCCGTGGATATTGTGAAAGCCGCCGCCGAAAGCGCCAAATACGTCATCGCGCAGGTCAACCCTCAAATGCCGATGACTCTCGGAGATTCTTTCATCCACGTGAGCGACATCGATGCCCTGGTCGAATATGAAGAACCCTTGCTCGAAGTGGGCCTGCCGCTCATGAACCCGATCGCTCAGGACATTGGAAGCCACGTTGCGCGGCTCATTGAAGACGGTTCGACCATTCGTGTAGGGGTGGGAAGCATCTCCACCGCCGTGCTCTACGCGCTGGAGGGAAAGAAGGACCTCGGCGTTCACGCCGACATGCTGACGGATGCCTACCTTCACCTCGTGAAGAAGGGAGTCATCACCAACGCCCGGAAAACAATGCATCCCGGCAAGATCATAACGAGCTTCTGCCTCGGGTCCCGCGAGCTATATGATTTTGTTAACAACAACCCGATGGTGGCCTTCTATCCGATCGATTATACGAACAACTACCTCGTGATTTCCGAAAACGACCAGATGGTCACCATCAGCCCGGGACTTGAAGTCGACCTTACCGGCCAGGTTTGTTCGGATTCCATGGGATACGAGATTTACAGCGGCGTTGGAGGGGCCATCGATTTTCTCCGGGGCGCCCGGGGCTCTCGAAAAGGCAAAGCCATCATGGTCCTGCCCGCAACCACTCTCGACGGGAAGAAGTCGCGAATCGTGCCCGTTCTGACCGAGGGAGCGGGAGTGGTAATGACCAGGGGGGGAGTGCAGTACGTGGTCTCGGAATACGGGATCGCACACCTCCACGGCAGGAGTATCCGGGAGCGCGCCCTTGCCTTGATCGGCATCGCGCACCCCGATTTTCGCGAAGAGTTGATGGATGAGGCCCTCAGGCTCAATTACCTTCAGCCCGACCCTTCGCGGTCCGTCACCGCAAGAGCGGTTTACCCTTCCGACTGGGAGATGTCGCATATTTTCGACATGCGGAACAAGGTCTACTTCAGACCGGTCAAGCCCACCGACGAACGGGCACTCAAGGAATTTTTCTATTCTCTTCCCAGGGACGAAAGCTACATCCGGTTTCTCTCAGCCATGAAAGTATTCCCTCATTATGACGTCCAGAAAATGGTGAACATCGATTATCAACGCGAGATGAGCGTCATTGGGCTCGTGGGCGAGTTGACTCCGCATCGGGTAATCGCCATAGCCAGATATACCCTCGATGAAAATACCATGACGGCCGAAGTCGATTTTGCCGTCCACCCGGATTACGGCCGGGAAGGCATTGCCGCCTTCCTCGTGCATAACCTGGCCGCGAAAGCGGCCAGGAAGGGAATCAGGAAGCTGGTCGCTTACATCTCGGCCGGAGACGAGCGGGTATTCGGGGTATTTCAGAAATCGGGTTTTGTTGTGGAAAGCACTTTCATCGGCGGGGTCTATGAAATTCGACTCGACCTCGTGCAGCATTCCACGGTTTGCATCCTGGATTGAGCGGTCCGTTCGTATCATTTTTCTGATCTTCGACGCGTTCGATGCCGAATGGTAGATTGTGTGACAAGTCGGCATTCCGGGCGGAATAATCCGTCATCCGAAACCCTCCGTATCGAAGTCGGGATCAGGCAATGGGAACGAACAATGTCGTATTTTTGGAAGTAATTGAATGGTTTGATGAATCCGGCAGGGAGATGGTGCACAGGATTCCCGAAGCCGGTTCCGGTGAAATCAAATATGGCGCTCAACTCATCGTTCGTGAAAGCCAGGCCGGGGTGTTCTTTTGCAGCGGAAAGGCATACGACGCTTTCGGACCGGGCCGGCACACCCTTTCGACCGCAAACATTCCGATCCTGACCAAAGTCCTGAGTTTCCCGTGGGGGTTTACGAGTCCGCTTCGGGCGGAAGTATACATTGTCAACATGAAAGTGTTCCCAAACCTTAAGTGGGGCACCCGGGATCCCGTGGCTTTCAGGGATTCGGAGCTGGGCCTGATCCGGCTCAGGGCATTCGGCATATTCAACGTGAAGGTCGTCCAGCCCATCCTGTTCATCAACAGCCTTGTCGGGACCCAGGGCGTATATGGGATGGAGCAGATCGAGGAATACCTCAATCGAGTGATCGTGTCCCGCTTCAACGACCTGATGGGAGAAACCCTGGATTCGGTGTTTAACCTGCCGGGAAAATACGATGAGCTCTCAGAAGGCCTGATCAAAAAGATCCGGGAAGATTTCAGCCACTTCGGCCTCGGGCTCGCGCAACTCTACATCAACTCCATCACCCCGCCCGTTGAAGTTCAGAAGGCCATCGACGACAAGAGTCGGCTCGCGATCTTCGATGACCTCGACAGGCTGACCAGGATGAAAGCGGCCATGGCCGTTGAGAAGGCTTCGGAATCGCAGGGAGAAGCGGGAGGCGGATTCGGAATGGCCGCAGGGATGATGATGCCGGCCATGTTCGGAGAATCGCTGAAGAAACCCGGCTCCGAAGTTCCCTCCCCCTGTGTGTGTCACGAGTGCGGGCGGCCCGTACTCGAAGAGGCAAAGTTCTGCCCCCATTGCGGACACCATCTGCTGGTATTCGACCGGTGCACCCATTGCAGGAGCAATTTGCCTCCGAGTGCAAAGTTTTGCCCTTCCTGCGGGCGGTCCGTCGAAGAGAAGAAACAACCCCGAATGTGTCCCAAGTGCGGGACCGAAAACCTGGCCGACTCCGTTTACTGTAACCGCTGTGGTGAGAGAATCTAGCAGTCCATCCTGGCAGATCGAGCAGCAGTGCCCTCAGTGCGGCGCACCGCTCATCATCGAGGAAACCGATCGGATCCTCTCGTGCCGGTACTGCCGGGTGAAGATGTATATCGCCTTCCGCAACCACGCCAGATGCTATTTCCCTTGCGATTCCAACTTAAAGGATGTCCTTTTCGTCCCGTACTGGAGATTCAGGGGCCTCATTTTTTCCACCACGGAAAATGAAATTCAACCTCGAATTGTCGACTCAAAT
This sequence comes from uncultured Syntrophobacter sp., assembly GCA_963666995.1. Lineage (GTDB taxonomy): Bacteria > Desulfobacterota > Syntrophobacteria > Syntrophobacterales > Syntrophobacteraceae > Syntrophobacter. The sequence continues at coordinate 1,265,196 of OY762941.1, forward strand.
CATATCGCCGTAGCGTCGAAAGCTTTCCCTCCCACACTTGGGGTCAGACCGCAGGTGCTCCGCATGAGGTTTGCCGCTCCCCGGCCGGAGGGGAAACTGCTCGAACCCGATCTGCCTCTCAAGGTGTCTTCCTTCAGCGTCGACGATTCTTTCGGAGGGATATCGGAAGTCGATGACCGCGGTCGTCATGAAGCCTTCATAGGCGAAGCGGCGAGCTTGATTTATTCGCCTTTTTTTGTGCGCGACAGCTCGCTTTGCGATGGCGTACTCAAACGCCCCCTGTCGATTGCAGACGCGCAATACTTCCAGGAACTGACTTACGATAGCTCCTTCGACTGGACGATGTCCTTCGTTCCCACGCTGTGCCCTCGCTGCGGCTGGGATTTGGAAGGAGAAAGGGACAGCCTCATTCTCCTGTGCAGGAATTGCGACTCGGCGTGGGAACATTCCCTGGGCAAGTTTTCCGAAGTCGAATTCGCTTTTCTCCCGCCCCTCGATGACGAGCCGGCGCTCCATTTGCCGTTCTGGCGGATTCAGGCCCGGTTTGAAGGATTGAGGCTCGACACCTGCGGAGATCTGGCAAGGCTTGCGAACATGCCCCGGGTGAGCCGGTCATCGGAGGACGACCGCCGTTTGTTTTTCTGGATACCCGGTTTCAAGATTCAGCCTCAGTCATTTCTGAGGCTTGCAAAGGTAATGACTACCTGCCGGCCCAGGGAGGAATTCAAAGGGGCTTTACCGAAATCATCCTTCCACCCCGTCACTCTCCCATCAGGTGAAGCGGCTGAAAGCCTCAAGACGCTCCTCGCCTCGATGGCGGTCCCGAAACGCCTGTTCTTTCCTCTGCTTCCCAAAATTCGTGTTATTGTGGAAAAAGCTCTGCTCTTCTATTATCCTTTCAAATTGAAGGGGAGCGAATACGTCCAACCCGGGATACCCATCAGCATCAACAGGAATGCCCTGGGTTGGGGCCGATTGATATAGGGAGGGCGGGAACCGGACGGACCTGCCCGCACGCTGATCGCGTCATTGTTCATGCATCGCGTATCCGGGAGTCTAGAGGGACCGTGGACCGATTTCGCAAGCTCGAAGAAGAGGTTCAGGCGCTTGAAGCTGCCATGACCCGGTTGCAGCACGACATGCAGGCCCTTCACCAGGAACTCAGAGCCCGGAAACATCCGGTCGAAGAAATCCTCTGGCAAAGGGGTCTTCCGGTCCTCAGCCATGGAGATTTTTCCCAGGCCCTCATCCCTCCCGACCTCCCACCAACGTTCAAAACCGGGTTCTACGATCTCATGCAGCGGTATTCGTTCCGCCTTTTCCTGCGCGATCTCATCCAGTTCCCGGACGGCGAACACCTGAAGGACCTGAGCCGTTACTGCTCCCTGAGAACCGTCCGGTCTTACATGAAAAAACTGAGCGATCTCGGTATAGTGGAGTTTCGGAAGGACGACGGCTACCGGCTGAGTTTCAGAAACGTCCCCAGCTTCGGTCCCACCCTTGAATGGTATGTGTGTGAGATCTTTGTGCGGGAGTTCATGGCCCCGGCCCTCTTCGGCGTGCGCCTCAGGCATACCCGGTACGGGGGCGACTACGACGTGGTTGCCCTTCTTTCGGGGCGACTCGTTTATGTGGAGGTCAAATCGTCCCCTCCGAGAGGTGTCGAAATCCAATCCGTGACCGCATTTCTGAACCGGATCGAGGATCTCAGGCCTCACGTGGCGATTTTTCTCGTGGACACCGAATTGCGCATGAAAGACAAGATCGTACCGCTTTTCGCGGAAGCCGCGGGTCTCGGGGCTGAAGGCAGGGAGGCACAGCCCGCTGAAAGGCTTATGGATGAGTTGTTTCACATCCGCCATAACATCTATTTGATTAACAGTAGAAAAGGAATATACAGCAACCTGCGGCGTTGTTTCAGGGATTTCCTCAACTGGGAGAAACGCGGTCCGTCCCGCGCCGGGCACCGCGATATCGCGTAGATTTCGCAGGCGGTGCGAAAAGGCATACCGTTTATGAACTCGAAGAACGCCATTTTCGAAAATCACGATCGCAGCCCGGTCGTGCGTTGTTTCCACGTATGTAAACGATCCAGGGAGGGGGGGGTCGTTTTCGATGACGCTTCGTTTGTCGCATCCGCAGGCGGAATTTATTTTATTCTGGGGCGAGGCGGCGCCGGAAAGACCTCACTGGTGAAGCTCCTTGCAGGTCTTGAAGCCCCGCAGAACGGACAGGTCTGGATCGACGGCAAAAACGTGCAGCACCTGTCCCGGAGAGAACTGGCGCGGCTCAGGCGCCGCATGGGAATCGTCATGCAGGACGCAAAGCTCCTGATGGATGAAAGCGTTGCAGCAAATATTGCCCTTCCGCTGGAAATCTCCGGAATGGACCGTGCAATCATAGAGAAGAAGGTTTCCCGGATCGTCCGGGCAGTCGGGCTGCGATCCAAAAGGGGTGTGCTCTGCCGCAATCTGTCCTCCTCCGAACGACAACTGACTGTCGTAGCCCGTGCGTGCGTAAACGACCCGTTTCTGTTGATTGCTGACGAACCGGTTTCACAGCTGGATGACGATGCAAGGAACACGGTGGTCGAGTTGTTCGATAAGCTGAACATGACGGGCAGCACACTCCTGATCGCATCCGGGGACGATTCGCTCCCATCGATGTTCCCCGACTGTCGCATTTCCGTCATCGATGAAGGAAAGATAGAAAAAAAGGCGACAATTTCCTGACGGATCGCATGGCCGGGGATGCCGGGCCGGGCCGAAGTGGAGGACAGTGGATAGGATGAGTCCGGGATACCTTTCTTTCTATAAGCACACCACCGGCGACATCAAAGCAAGTGCCTATAGTTTTGCCTTCAGCATGGTCATTCTCACGCTGTCCGTGTTGCTTTCCGGGGTTTTCCTCCTGTTGTTTCGAGCCTCTCAGCAGATGATCCCGTCGTTTCGCGACGATTCGGGCGCGACCGTCATTCTCAGCCCGCAGTCTTCCGACCGGGAAGTTCGGGATCTCGTCGAAGAACTGAGAAAATGGCCTCAGGTTGCCGATGTGATCGTCACCCTAAAAACGGAAAGCCCCCAACGAATCGAATCCTGGATGGTCGATCTGCAAAGGTTCCTCTCGGCGGGCGCCGCGAATCCCGACTGTACCTCGTTGGCACTGAGGTTCAGGACCACGGGCGAGGATCGCGAAAAGATGGAGGCTTCTTTAGAGCGTTTGAGGCAATTCCGGCAGGTTGACCAGATCCGTCAGGAAATGCCCTGGGCGGAAAAGATGGAAGCAACGCTGAATTTCCTCTTTTATGTGGTAGCCGGTGTAATCGTTTTCTGCGGCCTTTCGGAAATCCTGATTATTTCCAACTGGATACAGTTTTCCCTCTCGATCCGCTCGGATGAGCTGGAAATACATCGCCTGCTGGGAGCGACACCTTTTTTCAGCGGGATTCCCTATTGCGTGGAAGGGGCTTTCATGGGCGGTGCCGGGGCCATTCTGGGGGCGGTTATTCTGGTTCCCGCCGCTGTGTTCCTGTGCGGGGCGCTCCCGCCTGCATTTGCCGCCGCAATTTCCGTCAGCATGGGAGAGCTGTTTTACTGGGCTGCATGCGCCCTGGGTCTGGGGTTATCGCTGGGCTTCGTCGGCGGCTGGCTGACTTTCAGACGTTGTTTTCACGAATTCGATAATTCCCTTAATGCGTGACGGGATTCTTGTCCGTACTTTCCGAGGTCCTGTAAAAGGGGGCGCGCATAGAGCTTGACAAATGGGCTGTCGGCTGTCCACCCTGACGTCGGCAAGTTGTGGCGCGGCAGCGTATGAGTGCTGAATGTACAAACCTTGCTCAGCAGATTATGAACGGGAAAAGGCCGGAGGAAAACTCGGTTTCCATGCAGATAACCGGGAAGCCTTCAGCCTCTCTTTTTCATTGCGGCGATAGCCGCCGGGAAGCGGCGGCATCCGCCTGAAGGTGAACTATCTTGACGGTACATAAGAATATCGCTTCCGATGGGGGAGCGGAATTCGTGGAAGCGGCGCAGGATCAGGCACGAAAACCCCGTTTACTCTTCCGTGCTTTCAAATACAGGAATTATCGCCTGTTCTTCAGCGGTCAGAGTACATCCCTGATTGGCACATGGATGCAGCGGACCGCTATGGGTTGGCTTGTCTATCGCTTGACGGATTCACCTTTTCTCCTTGGATTCGTGGGCTTTGCCGACCATATCCCTTCCGTACTTATCACACCCTTTGCCGGCGTACTCATAGACAGATGGGACCGACACCGGGTTTTGATCGTCACTCAAACTCTGGCGATGCTCCAGGCGTTTGTCATGGCTGCGCTGATTTTTACCGGTGCGGTACAAGTCTGGCACATCATAAGCCTGAGCCTGTTTCTGGGAGCTGTGAACTCTTTCGATATGCCGGCACGACAGACTTTCGTCGTCGAGATGGTTGAAGACAGACGCGTCCTGGGGAACGCGCTTGCGTTGAACTCCTCTATGGTGCAGGCGGCACGCTTGGTTGGCCCTGCCCTGGCAGGCATGATCATTGCCTTCGCTGGAGAAGGAGGTTGCTTCCTCATCAATGCCGTAAGCTATCTGGCAGTCATCGCCTCTTTGCTGTTAATGAAGATTCGACCGGTGCAACAACCTGAAGCAAAGAACTCCGGCATCATACATGGGTTGAAAGAAGGACTCATTTATGCATTTGGTTTTTTTCCAATTAAATCGGTAATCTTGCTTCTCTCTCTGGTCAGCCTCCTGGGACTTCCTTACGTCGTGCTCATGCCGATTTTTGCCAGAGACATTCTTCACGGCGGACCGAAAGTTCTCGGATTTCTCTTGGGAGCAATCGGCATCGGCGCTTTGAGTTCCGCTGTTTATCTTGCCGCACGGAAGAGCGTCTTAGGTCTGCCGAAGATACTGGCTTTTGCGCCTGTACTCCTCGGGTTGAGCCTTATCGTGTTTTCGCGTTCCCACACCCTTTGGCTTTCACTAATCGTACTCACGCTGTCCGGGGCCGGGATGATAGTGCAGTTCACCGCAACCAATACCCTCCTTCAGACCATAGTGGAAGATGACAAGCGTGGCCGGGTAATGAGTTTCTACACTTTGGCTTTCATGGGAACATACCCTCTCGGTAGTCTGATCGAAGGCAGTCTGGCCAGCCGAATCGGCGCGCCCGACACCCTCCTTATCGCAGGTCTTTGCTGTATCCTGGGAGCCGCGGTTTTTGCCTGGAGACTACCGAAATTCAGGAAAGCAGTCCGGCCGGTTTATGTCAGGAAGGGCATCATCACGGAATCGTGAAGAGGAGGTGAGACCTTCAGCACTCTCTGTTTTTCCGGCCGTGACAAGACGGGTTAAAGCGGCCGGTGCGATGGAATTCCTTAGAAGATACGAGCCCTATGTTTCCGGAATCTTTTCCGACGCTTGCTTTCATCACGAGAACAGGTTCAACGGGAATGCCGGAATCGGCCCCCCGCAAACAACAAAAACGAGCGGGACATAACCTTCTCTGCGATTCCTGCGGGCATTGGTTAAGACATGAGCTCCATTGCCCTGATGGCGGAATCGATATCCTCTTGCGTGTTGAAGATCCCAAGGCTGAAACGCACAGCTCCCCGGCTGATGGTCCCCAGATCTTCGTGGACCAATGGAGCGCAGTGAAGCCCCACGCGTACGGCGATATTGAATTCAACATCCAGGACGGCTCCGGCGTACTCCGGAATGATCCCGTCGACATTTGCCGTGAGCACGGCAACATGGCTGGAGAGATCATCGGCGCAGTACAGTCTGATGTTTTTGACGTCCGATAGCCCGTCTCTCAATCGTTCCAGCAGGGCCATTTCCTGGCTATGAATCGTTTCCAGCCCTCTTTGCGTGATGTAGTCTATTCCTGCAGAAAGCCCCATAATGCCCATCAGGTTCAGGGTGCCGGCCTCGAGGCGCCGGGGGAATGTCTGCGTATGCACCGGGCTCCTGGAATCCACGCCCGTTCCGCCGAAACGGCTGGTCTTTATATCCAGGTCCGGGTGAATCGCCAGGCCGCCTATTCCGGTCGGCCCGTATAGAGATTTGTGGCCGGTAAACGCTACGGCCGATGCCTGCCATGCCGTCATGTCAATGGGGATTTTCCCGGCGCTTTGCGAGGCATCGACAATGAGCGGAACGCCGCGCTCCGCACACACCCGGCCGATTTCTTTCACGGGCTGAACGGTACCCAACACGTTGGATGCGTGCGACACTACCACCATGCGAGTGTTACGCTTCATCCGCCGGCCAATTTCGTCGGGATCGACAAAGCCCCGGCGATCGAAGGGAACGAGGTCATAGGTTATCCAGCCGCGTTCCCGGTAGTAATGAAGAGGCCTCAAGACGGAATTATGCTCCAGACGCGTGGCAATCACATGATCTCCAGGCCTAAGCAGCCCGTGGAAAGCCAGATTCAGTGCATCGGTTGCATTGGCCGCAAAAACGACCCAGTTCTCATCGGGAGCGCAAAAAAAGCCCGTCAGTTTCTTTCGCGCCTGGTGAACAATTTCTTCGGCCTCTATGGCCAGATCATAGCTCCCTCTCCCCGGAGACACTCCGGTCTGAACGTAGTTCTCAATCATTCTATCCAGCACTGCGCGGGGTTTGGGGAAGGTAGTCGCTGCATTATCGAGATATATCAATCGATCGCTCATTTCCATAACTCCACTACGCTCCGGCATCTTTGCGCCGTTGTTCAAGCCGCCATGAAGAGATCTTCCGAGGAAGCCGATGCATCAATTTCCTAGATCCTCACCGCCCTGCCGAAAAGGTCAAAGAGGCCCCCGACCTCGATGTCCTGCTTGTAGTAATCCATGAGCTGTGTGATCTGGCGTTTGCAATTGCCGCAGGGGGCCGCCACGTACCGGGCGCCGGTCTCCACGATCTGCTCGAATTTCTTCCTCCCTGCCACCCGCATGCGGAGTTCGTAAAAGGAGGTCTCGTTCTTCCTTACTCCCTCGGAGCTGTCCAGCGCCGCAAGACCTCCGCCTCCGCCGCAGCACCAGTTGAGATCCCGGTTCGGGGTCATCTCGCGAAAGTCCTCGACGCATGCCCGCAGCAGCTCCCTGGGCTCTTCGGCAATACCGGCGCTTCTGGCAAAGTTGCACGGATCGTGGTACGTCACGGGCACCGGGTTTCGGCTGCGGTCGAGCTTGAAGCCTCCCTTTCGCAATATCCCGGCTGCAAGGGTGAATATATTCGTAATTTCATAGGGGATGTCTTTCCCCCAATAGTTTGTTCCGCCGATGTGCTTGGCCACCCGGTAGGCATGCCCGCACTCGCCGATGACCAGCTTTTTTACCTTCAACTCCATGCAGGCGTCATGCAGCAGCTTGTTCTTTCGCTTCATGTGCACATCGTCACCGGTGAAAAGCCCGAAATTTGCGGCATCAAACGCCGTGGAACTCATCGTCCAGTTGATCCCCGCCACATGGAAGAAGGTCGCGCACCCCATAAGAGTCTCCGCATGCGAGAGCATCTCGCCCGAAGCGGTTACAAAGAGCACGTCCGCCCGCTGATCGACAGGCATCCTGATGGGGATGCCGCGTTCCTCGAGAAGTTCTTCCTCAAGGAAGTTCAGGGAGTGTGTGAGGGCCGATTTGGGGATTCCCTCGTTGTTTCCGAATTCCTCGGCGGTCTTCTGTGTGATGGTCAGTTTGGCAGGAGTTAAACCCAGGGAGTGAAGAATGGCCCTCCCTTTTCTGGTAATCACCGAGTTGTCGATTCCGAAAGGGCAGAATTTGGCGCAGCGACGACACCCGGAACACTCATAGAAGTCTCTCGCCCATTCATCGAGAGTCTCCCTGCTGAGGTTCCCGCCGGTGCCGCCGTGCAGCAAAATCGCCAACTTTTGAAACAGTGAATTGTCCAGGGCGTAAAGCCCGCGGATATGATCCGAGCGGAAAGCCGGATTGGTCCGCCGATCCGGGTTGCCGCAACTGACGTGGCACTGTTTCGCACATGTGCCGCACTTCGCACAGATATCCATGTAGAGCTGCAACACACGAGGTCCGTCCTTTATGGCCCTGACGGCCTGCATGACCTTTTCCAACTCAGGCTGCCCGATCTGGTACTCCTCTGTGCCCATTGTCGCTTCTCCTGATAAGGCCTCCGGAAATCAAGACCGCTTTTCAGTTCCGGCAAATCAACGACTTGCTGTAAAAGATTCCGGGGATATGCAGCAGTTTGCTGAAAGGGATGTACATGATGAGGATTTGTCCAAAGAAAAAATGCAGTAAAAACCACGGGTCTGATGGAGTTGGCGCCGACTGGAGGGAGAAGAGCGCCGCAAGATAGTGCCTCACCGCGTTCAGGTCGAAGTGAGAGCTGAACCGCATGATATCACCGGTTGTGGCGACCGCGAGAATGAGAAGGATACTCACGTAATCCTGGAAACCGGAGATCTCCCGCACCCGGAGTACTGCAAACCGGCGAAAGAGAAGATAGAGCCCCATCCCCAGAAGTATTACGCCAAGGCAGCCGCCGGTCACGGCAGAAATGGAGTCAACGTCGCCCGAGCCAAGTTTCGCCGCATTCCACAGTAACGGAAAATCGGTGACCATTCTCAAGTGTCCCACCAGGATCAGGGCCAGAGCGACATGAAAAATCCACGTGCCGATCCACAGGGACTTGTCTCCCTCCAGCGTCCCCCGGAAAGCCAGGACCTCTTTTGTGATCCGGTTCCACTTATCGATACGCCCCGAGGGTGCGGGGAAGAGAACCATCCTGGTTACCAGGGCACGATTCCATCGGTTAACCCTGTAGGCAATCCCGACAATGAAAACGATACAGGTGAGGTAGGGCAAAAACCCACCCACCAGTTTATCGGCAATCATCGACAGTCTCTCCTCTCTTCGGCTGCCGGCCGCTCGGCATAGGATCGTACCGGCCGCTCAGGGATCTCCGCTTCGGAGATCAACATCCCACGACCCAGACGGCCCTGTCCTTCGCCATCTGGATGAGCTTGTAGCTCACCCGGCCCATATCGTAGTTCTCAACCCGGGTCAGCCCTCTTCTGCCCGTAACAATAGTTCCATAGTCTCCGGCATCGGCTTCCTTGAGAATTGCACCGGCACGGCTGTTCACTCCGCTTATAATCTGGGTGCACACCTTTTCAGGCGGGATTCCAAGGGCCGCAAGGTGATCGGTCGCTTCCTCGAAAACCGGCCTGATCTTGTCTTCGGCCTCTTGCGTGAGCTTTTCCAGGTATTCCCCGACAAGGACCTTTTGATATCCGGCCAGCGAGCTGCTAAGCCCTCTCACAACATGGAGCAGCTTCACCTCTCGCGTGGCCCCGTTCATTACTTTTCCCACATGATCGACAGCCAGCATGGCACAGTCCGAGGGATCCATCGCAATCAGGACTTTTCCGGCCTGAGGTCTGCCGCCGATCAGCCAGATGGGAATTCTGCAAAGTTTGATGGCAATCTTTGCGGCGATGCTCCCCAGTACCGCGTCATGGAGCGGGTTCAGTCCCTTGCGGCCGAGAGCGATCGCATCATATCCACGCAGAGCCTCCGCGGTGATGTCCCGGGCAAAACCTTCTTTCAGTTCTCTCACTTCCACTTTGACCGCATCCGACCGGAAGCCCGCATCCAGAAATGCTCGACGCCCCTTTGCCATGAATTCTTCTATCCTGCGTTCCTCCTGCGCCTCCCACTCTCTGAGCCCTTTGTCCTCCATGTGCCACGCAGGATTCAGGCCCAGGTCTCTCAGGGGCTCAGGGACCTTGCTCATCACGTGAAGCAGAACCACCTCGCTCTCGGGAGCCAGGAGCCCGGCTGCATATTTCACCGTATCCGAAGACTGCTCAGACCCGTCCAGCGCCACCAGAACCCTTAATCGATCTTTCTTCATCCCTGTTTCTCCTTTCTTGGATACCGCTGCCTGTCGCAACATGTCCGGGGATACAGCTTCCATTACCGGTCCGCAAGGAGTCTCCCAAGCCGGTTGTCGATCGAGCATGTGTAGAAACGCGGCCACCCTGCGGGTCGGAATCGATATTGCCGGCTCAAAAAATAAATGGATCAGAGGAATGCCGGTACACTCATCGAAACATAATGCCCATCAAGTTAAATTGCTTTGCTGAAAACCTCGACATTTCCGATCCGGATACCTGCTTTGCCCGATCACGGCTGGGCAGCCACGCCGACCACTACTCTGATTTTCCAACAAATACTGCAAACACCTTCCGGTTCCGCGCTTTCCACACGGCCTCGGGAGAGGAGTCAAAGAAACTAGTACGATCTAGTTAGTGGTATTTTCCGCAAAATTTTTTAGCACACATCAGCCAGAGACGTATTCTCCATCTTTTCCACAATGTAATCCCGCACCTCCTTAAAAAGGTCCAGAAGTCTGCCTTCCTTTTCGATGGGGGTGGGGTCATAGAAATACTTGCTGACTGATTCGGTGGGAGCTAATGCACCGTCGAAAAGCCTGACGATTTCGGCCAGGGAAATTTTATCCGGGGATTTCGCCAGCCGGAATCCCCCGTTCTTTCCCTTCGAACTGCGCAGGTACTGGGCCAACCGGAGCGTCAGGAGGATTTGCTCGAGGAATTTGGGCGGTATCTGCTGGGCAGCCGCGATTGTCTGTACGGATATGTATTCGTCGAGCTTTTGGTGCCGTGCGAGATGAACCAGAGCCAGAAGCGCGTACTCACTACGGCATGTGAGTTTCATCTTTTCCCTCGATTCCCGGTTCCTTGGTTTTCCAACCTTCGGTGCAGTCCCACTCTACGGGCTTCTACCTTGTTTTGGATTCGCATTGACCGTCTTTAAATGACTTTTATAATAGAGTTAATCATATTTCAACTATTTTTTTGACTGGACCGTTTTCCCTTCCAAGCTGAGTCACGTAAGGAAGGATCCGGAACCTGAAAGCTCCGTCTGCCTGTGGGAGGAAATCTTTCAGCGAGACTTTGACCCGCCCGGGGAAAGAACCCGAACATGCCCAGTGACCGGGGGCTCATCCGGATGGTCTTTACAAGTTCAAGCAAATCGGATATGGAAGTTTTTTCGTTTATTTCCATGGGCGGGAAATAGCGCCGTTGACTCCGCGCAACTGAAGGATATCGCCTCGTTTCCGGCAGGGAGCCATGCAGTTGAAGAGCACGACCGGCCCTTTTCCGCAGACTGTTCGAAGCCCCTGAGGCACGATGTGCCTCCGCCCACGATGAGAGCGATTTTAGGGACTCTCGGATCAAAAGCCCTATGCCACATTCTAAAATATGCTATATAATGAGGAAATTGATATCGTTGTCGACGACGGTCGACCCATTCGGGCGATCCGCATAGGAAGGGTGAACTCAGCCGGCCGACCCATGCGGCAGGGAAAGGCAACGGTCATCAACTGCAGGCAATATTATTTCAGTCCAATCGCCCAGATGGATCAGCTTTTGGCAAAACCCGGCAAAATTACTGCACGAAGAAAGACGATCGCAATGGCAGGTGGAACCTGTTCATCGGAGAGACCAGAGCTGTCCCGGAAACCCGGCTCATCGCAGCAGGGGTTGATCCTTTGAAGTGGTTTGACAGACTTATAATTCGTCCAGAGAGTAGAGAATGAGGAAATCTATGTTCAGGAAGCACACAAGAATAATCGTACTCATCGCTGTGTCTGCTTTTGTGCTTTTGGGTTTTTCCAGTCTCAAAGCAAAGAGCAACCCCGAGAACTCGGACATGTATCAGTACCTGAAGGTGTTCAGCGATGTACTGAATATCGTTCAGGATAACTATGTTGAAAAGGTCGATGAGAAGAAGCTGATGTACGGGGCCATCAACGGCATGCTTCGGGAGCTCGATCCTCACTCTTCTTTTCTGAGACCGGAAGACTACAAGGAACTGCAAATCGAGACCAAAGGCAAGTTCGGCGGCCTTGGCATCGAGATCACCATGCGCGACGGGGTTCTGACGGTCGTCGCGCCGCTGGAAGACACGCCCGCCGATAAGGCCGGAGTACAGGCCAACGATCAGATCATCAAGATTGACGATCAACCGACTCAGGATATGTCCCTCATGGATGCGGTCCAGAAAATGAGAGGGCCCAAGGGCACCAAGGTCCGGCTCACGATCATCCGCAAGGGAGAGAAGAAGCCGCTTGAGTTTGATCTGGTCCGGGATATCATCGCCATTCAGAGCGTGAAGTTCCGAACTCTGGAACCCGGTTACGGCTACGTCCGGATCAGCAGTTTCCAGAGCGGCACCGCCAACGATCTGCGCAAGGCCCTGGAACAGCTCGAAAACGAAAACCATCCCCTGCAGGGACTGGTCCTCGATCTGCGAAACGACCCGGGAGGTCTTCTGGATCAGGCTGTCGAGGTGAGCGATGAATTCCTGGACGAAGGGCTCATCGTTTACACCGGGGGTCGCCTGGAGAGCCAGAAGATGCGTTTCGAAGCTCACAAGGGGAACAAGAACCACGGCTATCCGATCGTGGTCCTGGTGAACTCGGGGAGTGCAAGCGCATCCGAAATTGTGGCCGGAGCGCTGCAGGATCACAAGAGAGCGATCATCCTCGGCGAACAGACTTTCGGGAAGGGGTCCGTACAGACTGTCATACCTCTGAATGACGGGTCGGCGCTCCGTCTGACCACCTCACTGTACTATACGCCGTCCGGAAGATCCATTCAGGCTAAAGGAATCGAACCCGACATCGTGGTGAAACGCGAGGTCTCCCAGAAGGCCGAGGAACAGGGCCCGGACGACTCCCACCGTGTTCGTGAAAAAGACCTGCCGAGGCACATGGAGAATCAGAAGGTCGAGCCCGGAGCAGCCAAGCCCGACTCCACCGTGACCGATGCACGCTTGCTCGAACAGGACAATCAGTTGAGGAGGGCGCTGGATCTCCTGAAAAGCTACAAAATAATGGCGGAAATGCATTTTAAATAAGTTTCGAGGCTTGCTGTCTCCATATGCAAACCAGGAAAAGACCGGGCCGAAGAGAAACTTCGAGAGCGCGCTCCCTGTCGGCAGCCGGAAAGCAGGGGCGCACCCTGAAAAAAGGCGGCCGAAACAGGAAAAAGGGCGCGCGGCAAAGAAGGGTTTCACCTGAAGGTTCGCACTCCCTTTTTTTGCCTCTCCTTACGGTGTGGTTCCTCGCCATCCTGGTCCTGGCGGGGATTCTCTACTGGGGCGGACCACCGAAAAAGTCAGGCACCGGCAATCGGGAAGACCTCCGTGCGACTTCCCCACACAAGGGGCAGGTTGCAAGTGGAACCCGGAAAGAGACCTCTCCCGCCCCAAACAGACAAACGGAAAAGGTCGCCGAGAAGGTCCCCGGGGAGGCCGGGACAACCCCCGCACCGGGCCATCAGACCCCGGGAGTGAAAGACGCCCGGCAGACAGCGCCGCAGGCAGTTTCCGCCGAAGCTCACAAAACACAACCGGCCTCAGGGAGGCCTGTTATTGAACCACCGCCGCAATTCAGTTCCAGAGACCTCCCGGCAGATGAACCCCGTGAAGCGGCGCACGAACAGCTCGCCCGGGCCAATTTACAGGCCGTTGCTCCAAAGCCGGCCCCTCAGCCGCTTCCTCCTCCGCCGTCTCTCGCTCCTCCCGTCGCCAGGGTTGCCATTGTCATAGACGACCTTGGAATGAACCTCGATATGGCCAGGAAACTCCTGGAAGTCCCTCTGCAACTCACCTTTTCCGTGCTGCCCGGTCAGCCGCACAGCCGTGAAATTGCGGAAATGGCCCACTCCAACCATCATGAAGTGCTGCTTCACCTCCCCATGGAACCCCTGGGATTTCCCAAAACCAATCCGGGTTTCGGAGCCCTGCTCACATCGATGTCCGCGGAGAAGATCAGGAAGATCGTCGGCGAAGACATCGACTCCATCCCCTATTCCTCCGGAGTCAACAACCACATGGGGTCCAGGTTCACGGAAAACGCCGCGGACATGAAAATCGTGATGGCGGAGTTGCAACGCAGAAAGTTGTATTTCTTGGACAGTTGCACCAGCGCGAAGAGCACCGGTATATCGATCGCCCGGGAGTTCCGGGTGCCCTCCCGGAAGAGGGACATATTCCTCGATCATATCGCTACCAGGGAGTTCGTATACTCTCAGATCGATCAGCTCATACGGAAAGCCAGGATCGAAGGGTCGGCCCTCGCCATCGGCCACCCCTACGGCGTTACTCTGAATGTCCTGCTGAAGACCGCGGAACGGTTCAAAAATGAAAATATCGCCGTCGTCCCGGCCGGAGAACTAATGCCCCCGGTTCATGAAGCCGGGAAAAAAGACTGAACGATCTCCGATAGTTTCCGATTTGTCGGGAGGGATATTCTTTTGTTTTTTTTGGCCTTGACGTTTGGAAGGGGAAGCGGTATGCAAATCTGCACGATTATTTCGCCGACCGGGAAGGTTCGGCACTTGCGCCCGCTGATTTCCCAGGATGAAAACGCAACATTCAGATACCGATTTGTGGCAAAGGAACCGCTGAACATCCCGACTACTGAGCACAGGATCCGAAACGGAGGAAACTGAGGTATGGTTCATCGTTCAAAGTGGTGTTTCTTGATTGTCATCTTTTTCTGCTGGGTGGGTTTCACTCACGCCGCCGATCCCTCCAAAACGACACCTCAATCCTCCGCGCCTCAGGAAGCTCCAAGCCTCCAGGTTCCCGAGACGACCTTCGATTTTGGGGAAGTGTATGAAGGGGGAGAAGTAGAACACGAATTCATTCTTAAGAATACGGGAAAAGGAGAACTGCAGATCGACCAGGTACGTCCCAGTTGCGGATGCACTCTGGCCCATTTCGACAAGACCATTCCTCCCGGGGGCACGGGCAAGATCAATCTGAAGGTCAACCTCAAGGGATTCCAGGGAGACATCAAGAAGAGAGCGACGGTATTCAGCAACGATCCGCAAAATCCCGCCCTCATCCTGGCGATCCAGGGGATTGTGAAGACTTACATCGACGTGCGGCCGAACACGAATATCACGTTTCGCGGCATGCCGGACCAGGTGGCCGAATGTGTGGTGGAACTTGTGAGCAACGGCCAGCCGTTTCATATTATGAAGATAGAGACGAACCTGGAAGGGAATATCGCCTATTCGATTGAAACCGTCGAAGAGGGAAAACAGTACAAGGTGAAAATCGCGAACAAGATCCGGCAGGGAAACTATTCGGGGTTCGTCAAGTGCATAACGGACATCCCGCAGAAGCCGGACGTCCTCGTTCGCGTGAGCGCGCTTATCGAGGGGGACATCTCCGTAAAACCCCAGACGATCCTCGTGGGCAAGCTGGCGGCCCAGCAGCCTGAACGTTCCGGAAAGATCGCCGTGGTGAGCAACCGCAACAAACCTTTCCACATCACCAAGCTGACCTATGACGAAACGATGATCAGCGTTACCCAGCACCCGTTGCCCAATAACGAACCCGGATACAGCCTCGAAATCGTGCCCAAGCTGGAGAACGTACCCCCAGGAGCCCGGCGTCAGATTTCACTGACCGTCGAGACCGACGTCGAACCCCGGGAAAAGCAGGAAGTCCAGATTCATGTGTTCAATTCCGCCGAAGTCTCCACCCAGGCGGGAAGTCCACCGGCGCAGCCTCCGGCCGGAACTGGGCAGAACAAAACGCAGTAATCGCCTCTTCCAACGCCCTGTGCGTTTGAGGAAGCATGTCCATGTTGTTAAAAGGGCAGACCGGGGTTCCCGTGTCTGCCCTTTTACATTTGATACTAAGGTGCGTTCAATCAAGGATGTTATCAAAGAATAAAAAGCGTGGGGAGCTGTGCCCCCCACACCTCCACGCCGCTTCGCGGCTCGGTTTGGCGCTACGGCGGGACATCCCTCAGCCGGTCGCGGCCGGAAGTTTGGCCGCCTGCCAGAGGGACCACCCGTTGAGGAGGACCCTCACGTGGAAGTATCCTTTTCCGGCCAACGCCTCGGCCAGGTCTTTGCTCAAGCTGCAGACATCTCCGTCGCAGTAGACGACGATGAGCGCATCCGGAGAAATATCCCACATTACATCCTGGTACCGGTCTTCGAATTCTTCCCAGGGCAGGTTCCTGGCCCCCTCGATGTGCCCATCCCTGTAAAATTCCTCAGTCCTTGCATCGATGAATATTGCCCCCTGCGTGGCATACAGTGCCGCCGCCTCATCGAGCGATATTATCGGGTTTTCAACGGTACTGAGCTTTGAAAGCCGGCTCTCCATCGACCAGTCCGCAACCAGGGGCAGGCCTTCGGACCGGAGATAGTTGACAAGCAATCCCAAGACCAGCCCAATCAAAAGGATCGCGGCACTCTGAAAGCATGCTTTGATCCACTTGCGGCCGGGATCGATTCCCCGTTGCGCATCAGCCGTCACAGAGAGTTCAGTCATGTTCGCTCCGATAAAACCTCGTGAGATCGAGGAGGCTCATAAAGACAGAGAGGTTCGGGGGCGAGATAATCTCCCGTGCTCTCATAGGCCCTTGCACGGCATCCGCCGCACACCCTTATATACTCGCAGCGGCCGCACTTTCCCCTGTACTTTTTGAAATCCCTCAAGTCCTTGAAAATCGGCGAGGTTTCCCAGATTTCCCTGAAGGATTTTTCCCTGACATTCCCGCAGTTCACTTCCAGGTATCCGCAGGGTTGCACCTGTCCGAGGTGAGAAATGAACGAAAAGCCCGTGCCGCCGAGGCAGCCGCGGGTCATGGCATCCAGGCCGAACGTCTGGAAAGAGACTTCCCTGCCGTCGGACCTGGCCCTTTGCCGCAGGATGCGGTAATAGTGAGGAGCGCACGTGGCTTTCAGTTGAAGTGAAACTTTGTCCCTCTGCTCGTAGAACCAGTGGAGTGTCTTTTCATATTGTTCGGCACTGATCCCCTGTTCGGCCAGATCCTTTCCGCGCCCCATGGGAACGAGCAGGAAAATGTGGTGCGCCGCCGCCCCCAGAGAGACTGTCAGGTTGTGAATGGCCGAGAGCTCGTCGAGGTTCTGCAGGGTGATGGTCGTGTTTATCTGAAAAGGGAGACCCGCCTTTTTCGCGGATTCAATCCCGTTCAGGGCACCTTCGAAGGCCCCGGCGACCTTTCTGAAGGCATCGTGGGAAGCTGCCGCAGCCCCGTCGATGCTGACGCTGATCCTTTGAATCCCGACATCGACCATGCGCCTGGCCTTGTCGGCCGTGAGCAGGGTCCCGTTCACGGCCATCGTCATGCGGAAGCCTTTCCTGCTTCCGTATTCCGCGATTTCAAAGATATCGGGCCTCAGCAGCGGTTCGCCGCCGGTCAGGATGATGATGGGACTGGCTACGGTCCCGATATCATCGAGAAGGTGAAGGCATTCCCCGGTCGTCAGCTCGTTTTCGTAGGGACGGTCCAGTGCCGCGGCGCGGCAATGAATGCAGGCAAGATTGCATGTGCGTGTAACCTCCCACGCCACGAGTCGCAGATTCCCTTCAGAGGAGGAACCGTGCGGTTCTTCAGAGTGGCGGTGCGGAGCACTTCCGGATTTGGGGTGAACGTTCATCGAATCGTACCCTTGGATCAGGCGCTGTTGCCCAAACAGAATCCAGGTGAAAAACGAGTGGTTTGTCCAGAAACGTCACCCCGGCGGTATTGCCGGAGTCCAGTATCGTTAATTGGAATTACTCAATGATTTCAAAAAAGCTGGATTCCGGCTTCGCCGGAATGACGAATCCTGGTTTTATCTGGCCTCGGCTCTTCCTTTGGGCGACAGCCCCTCAGCCTCGGAGCAGTTCGGCGGCATCCTTCGCGAAATAGGTCAGGATCAGGTCCGCGCCTGCTCGTCTGATGGCGATCAGGGTTTCCATCATGGCCCTCTTTTCATCCAGCCACCCGTTGGCCGCGGCGGCTTTGACCATGGCGTATTCGCCGCTGACATTATAGGCGGCCACCGGCCGGTCGAATTCCTCCTTAACTCTGCGGATCACATCGAGATAAGGAAGCGCGGGCTTCACCATGACCATGTCGGCGCCTTCCTCGATATCCAGGGCCACTTCTCTCAGCGCTTCATCGGAATTGGCCGTATCCATCTGATAGGATCGCCTGTCGCCGAACTGGGGGGCGCTGTCGGCCGCCTCCCGAAAGGGTCCGTAAAAGGCCGAACAATACTTTGCCGAATAGGCCAGAATCCCGACGTCTTCCAGTCCGTTCTCGTCGAGGGTGCTCCGGATGGCCCCAACGCGCCCGTCCATCATGTCCGACGGCGCAACGAGGTCGGCGCCCGCCCGCGCGTGAGACAGGGCAGCCTTCGAGAGTACTTCGAGGGTGGCGTCATTGTCCACCTCGCGGCCTTTCAAGACTCCGCAATGTCCGTGGCTGGTGTATTCACAGAGGCAGACATCCGTAATCACCACCAGGTCGGGATATCGGTTCTTGATGGCGAGGACCGCCTGTTGAACCGCGCCGTCTTCGGCATGAGCCTCGGTCCCGAATTCGTCCTTGGCGGAAGGGAGTCCGAACAGAAGAACCGCGGGAATATTCAGTTCGACGACGGTCTTGACCTCTTCAAGCAGAGTGTCCACCGAAAACTGGAATACTCCGGGCATGGACTGAACCGGGTTCCTGACCGATTTTCCAGGCATCACAAAAAGCGGGTAGACCAGTTGGTCCACCCTCAGGGCCGTTTCCCTCACCATGCGCCGCAGGTTTTCGGTACGCCGTAAGCGTCTCGGACGATATACAGGAAAATACATTGTCTCCCCCTCGATAAACAGATGCTTGATTCTCACCCTTGGAAAGCACGGATTGCCCGCATCGGGCCGCCGGGGCCGCGGCGAAATCCGCTCAGCCGGCATCAGCCGGTGAACGGGATCGCAATGAGGGCTTGCATGCTCCGATCTTCCCAACCCGCCATTCTATCCAAAAACGACAAAACCCGCTTCAGCCCGCGCCCGAGCGGCACTGAAGTCGGGCAATTCATGGCAAAAATTACTTTCTGATTTCCGGCTCCGTCAGGTAGCAGGCAGGATCGGGAGACCACAGGTCCCCGGTTGCGGCTTCAGCGCGCACTCTGAAGTTGCCCCCGCACACACTCAGCCAGCGACAGTCGGCGCATCGGCCCTTCACGTGGAGCTTCTTGTCCTTGAGCTGCTTCATGACGGCATTGGACGTATCGGTCCAGATCTCACTGAAGGGCCGCACTTTGACGTTTCCAAAGGAAAAGTGACGCCAGAACTGGTCGGCGTGGACTTTTCCATCCCAGCTTATACAGCCGATCCCCCGGCCGGAGCTGTTCCCCTCGTTCATCTGCAGCAGTTCGAGCACCTCGGACACCCTCGGCGATCCTTCCCGCAACATCCTGAGGTAGAGATACGGACCGTCTGCGTGATTATCAACGGTCAGGACCTCTTTCGGTTTCCCGCGGTCATGGAGGTCCCTGGTGCGGTCAATAATGAGATCAACGGCAGCGCGGGTTTCTTCATGGGATAAGTCTTCCTTCATAAGGTTCGACCCGCGGCCGGCATAAACCAGATGGTAGAAACAGACTCTCGGGACGTCACGGGCTTCCATGAGGTCGAAGACGGCCGGAATCTCCTTCGAATTGAGGCGGTTCATGGTGAACCGCAATCCGACCTTGATTCCAGCTTCCTGACAGGCTGCGATCCCTTCCAGTGCCCTGGCGAAAGCGCCCTTGACCCCGCGAAAACGATCGTTTACTTCCTGCATGCCGTCCAGGCTGATTCCGACATAAGAAAGTCCGATCGTCTTGAGTTCACGGGCAACGCCCGGCGTGATCAGAGTCCCGTTGGTGGATATCACGGCGCGCATGCCCTTTTCGACGGCATATGCGGCAAGTTCGATGAGATCCGGGCGCATCAGCGGTTCGCCGCCGGAGAACAGGACCACGGGGGCCCCGAACCGGGCCAGATCGTCCAGGACCGCCCTGCCTTCGGCATTGGACAATTCATCGGGAAACGCTTCGTCTTTTGCATGGGCGTAGCAGTGAACGCATTTCAGGTTACAGCGTCTTGTGACATTCCAGACGACCACGGGTTTCTTGTCTATCGAAAACTGAAGCAGGTGGGAAGGGAGCTGTCCGCTGTTCCGTCCGTATCGTAAGGCGTCGGACGGCTCCACCGTCCCGCAGTAAAGCTTCGATATGCCGATCATGCAGGGATTCCTTGTTATAGTTCACTTTTGAGTTCGGAGGGGCCGAGCGGATATTGCCGGTAGTTTTCCCTGATCAGCTCGTCAAGATAAGTGTCGTGGTGCACCACCGCTTCCTTCGGCAGAAGAAACCGCCTCTGCCCGCTTCGGTCGTAAATCAGTTTGAAACCGTAGTCGAAATCACTGGAAATTTCCACACATATTGTGGTCGCGGTCGTCTCCCGCTCCAGCGCCCCTTTGATGATTTCATCAACAGCCTCGTCATTGAAGTCGATCTTGAAACCGTGCTTTTGGTAGAACTCGTCTTCGAAGAACCGGACCTGATTGTGGAGCTGCACCACTTCGTTGAGGAGTGCATCGATTGGGAACCCGGTCCGCAGGTGATAGTCAACTGCAAGATCGATGCGCTCGGGACTGAAGATCAGGGGATAACCGTCCAGGAACTTTCTTTTTTGCACGGTCAGTTGTTGCCGCAGTTCTTTCCTTTCTTCTTCGAGGGCACGTGTATATGCTCCAGCGGTCTCCGGGTCCTCGGGTTCCCGAAGGACATGGTTCAGTTCGTTTTCGGGATCCTCAACGACCTGCCTGTTGATGACGACTCTCGTGATCGACGAGGAAGGAAGCTTCTTCTCGAAAGGCAGAAGGACCCTTTCGATTACACTCACGAGCCCTCGAGCTCCCGTTTTTTCATTATGGGCCGTCTCGGCAAGGACGCGCAACGCATCGTCTTCAAACTTGATGTCTATCCCATAGCTCCGAAAGTCCTCTTTTTTGCCCTGGATGATCGGATTCCGGACATTTTTGAGGATTCGGTAGAGATCTTCCATTTCGAGCGGTTCCAACACGGCCGTAACCGGGAGCCGCCCGACAAACTCGCTCTCAAACCCGTATTCGATCAAATCCTCCGCCTTGACGTGCTTTAAGTACTTGACGTCGTCGCTCTTGCTGTGCAACTGAGCCCCGAATCCGATGCCTTGTGTCTGCATGCGTTTCTTGACTATCTCGGCAAGGCCGTTGAAGGCGCCGCTCATGATAAAAAGGATATTCCGGGTATTGACGGTGCGCTTCTCCCGCTTCCCCGTCTTTCTGTATTGCTCGATGGCCTGAATTTGAGAAACGGGGTCGTGAGGGACCTTGAGATCGACTTCCGTTTCCTCCATGGGTTTGAGCAAAGCCCGCTGGACCCCCGTCCTCGAGACATCGGGGCCGAAAAAATGGCCGGATGAGGCGATCTTGTCGACTTCGTCGACATAGATGATCCCGTGCTCCGCAAGTTCAATGTCATCATTGGCCTCTATGACGAGTTCCCTTACCAGGTCCTCGACATCCCCGCCGACATAACCGGTTTCACTGAACTTCGTTGCATCTCCTTTGACGAAGGGAACTCCAAGTTTCTGCGCGATGAGCTTGACCAGGTAGGTCTTGCCCACACCGGTCGGGCCGATGAGCAGGATGTTGTTCTTGATCCGGCCGACCGCCTGTTCGATACCGTAACGGGATCTGCGGGCTTGAAAACGGATACGGTTGTAGTGAGTGCAGACTTTCGTCGCCAGTATGGCTTTGGCTTCATCCTGCCGGATCACATATTCATTCAGGTAGCCCTCAAGCTCTTCGGGCTTCATATCGAAGTGGATTCTCTCCACTCCATCCGATTTCTTCGGTGTCTCCTGGGCTTCTCCAGGCTGAGGCGTCATCATGGGGGAAACCACCTTGATCCGATAGCCGTATTTTTTGGAGAGATACTCGCTGAGTTCTTTCTCCAACTCTTCCTGGTCTGGAAAATCGGGAATATCGTCGGCCATTAGGACATCTTTCAAAATATTTGTTGGAATAGAAATATCGCTCACCTTTAAACGATTCCCTTCAAATATAAACGTTCGGGCTCATCATTTCAACAGTTGGGACCTGCGGGCGACAAGTACGGCCTACCCCCCCCCGGCAAAAGCCTGCGGGCCCTTCGCGTCTTCCACGCAGTCTTTCAGTTTTTCCTTTACCGCTTGTTTGGGGTCTTGCAATGCTTCCAACGGGCAAATGGTCTCGTTTCCGGCCTTGTCTTTCACCCAAGTGAACCGTGTTCCGGACTTTATACGGAGAAATCTTCGGCCCTCCGGCTCTCCTTATCATTTTGGTGGACAACGCCGGGTAATCAATAAGATAATCGATAGCCTCAAATAAGAATGATCCGAAACCCGGGCAAGCGGACGCCGGTCTCCCGGACAACCCGGTACAGACCGTTGTCTTTCACGGGAACGGTACTCACCCGGTTTGCGCTCACTCCGACCGAATGCCGCATATCCTGCCTGAAGTGGAGCGGATCACTTTGCCGGGTCTTCCCGGGACCACGGTGTCAAACGCCATAGGGGTAAAGCATGTTCGACATTTACCAGAGCCTGGAAATGATAGGAAAATTGACTCTCGCAGCGATTCTGGGCGGAGCGGTCGGTTTTGAACGAGAGTCCCATGGCCAGTCAGCGGGATTGCGAACCAATCTCGTCGTAGCGATGGGGTCATGCCTGATGATGTTGCTCTCCCTCCACATGGAAGAGATTTTTCGATCTTTCGACGCCACGTCCCCCCTTCGTATCGACCCCGGAAGAATCGCTTCCTATGCCATTGCCAGTATGGGTTTTCTTGGTGCCGGGGCGATCATCAAGGGGCACGGATCGGTGAGAGGGCTGACGACGGCGGCGGGGCTATGGATGAACACCGGCATAGGACTGGCGATCGGGGCGGGATATTACCTGCCTGCAATTTATACATCTCTCCTCAGCCTTTTGATCCTCTATGAACTCCGCTTTTTCAAGATCCGCGTGCACCATGATGTCTACACAGTTCTGAGCGTTTCGTGCGCATACCATGCAAATCCCCTCAGGCGCATCAGGAAGGTCCTTGCGAACCATCCCGGTATTGAGATACGTTTTATCAATTACCACCTCGATCTGACGAAGGAGACGGTGACCTACCGCCTCCGGCTGTGCAGCAAGGAGAACTTTCCATGGGGTAAAATCGTGGGAGAACTGTCGGCTGAAATCCCGGGAATAAAAGAGATCTCATGGGAAGAAGGCGAGGTTCCCTGAAAGACAACCCGATCCGCCATTTCCCGCAAAAATGATTGCCGGCGCCCCGGGTCGATGGACAGGCTGTGCAGCATCGAGGGCGACTGTTTCCAGGTGCGATGACGCTTGTCCTCCCCGGCTTCGTATGCCGGCAGGATTCCCGGAAACGAAAGAGTGACCCGTGCCTCACCACTTCACGACGCGCACATCGGAGAGCGTCCGGCCCAGGAACCGTTCCCCGATCCCCTGGAAACGCAGGGGCACATCCGTGACGTAATATCTGTACTCGGGCGGATTGCGATCGGGATTCCAAAGGTCCATGCGGGTCAGCATCCCCGCCGCCTGCTCGGCCATCGCCTCTGCCGAATCGACGAGATGGATGCCGTTCCCGGCCACATCCTGCAACAGAGGTTTGAGAAGCGGGTAGTGGGTGCAGCCAAGCACCAGGGTGTCGATGTTGTGGCACAGCACAGGTTTCAGATATTCCTGGGCGGTCAGCCGGGTCACAGGGTGGTCCAGCCATCCCTCTTCGACCAGCGGGACGAACAGGGGGCAGGCCTGAGAGAAAATCCGGATCCCCGCGTCGTAGCGATGGATCGCCCTTGCGTAAGCATTGCTGTTTATGGTGGCGGGCGTCCCTATCACCCCGACATATTTCTCGCGAGTCACTTCCACGGCGCTGCTCGCTCCCGCATCGATCACGTCGAGAACCGGAACGGGAGACAGATCTTCGATGACTCCATGAGCCACCGCCGACATGGTGTTGCAGGCCACAATCAGCAGTTTGACCTGCTGCCTGAGCAGGAATTCAGTGATTTCCCCGGCAAATTTCGAAATGGTCTCGACGGACTTCACCCCGTATGGCACCCTGGCCGTGTCTCCGAAATAGACGATGTTTTCGAACGGAAGCCTCTCCATCAGGGCTCGAACGACGGTCAGCCCGCCGACACCCGAATCGAACACACCGATTGCATTGCCCGCGTCTACGTTTTTAAGATTTAATTCAGGCACTTCTCGTTCCTTACCTCAAGCGGAATCCTGTAGATTATCTTCACCGGATTCCATCCAAATCACACTCGCGCCGCAAAATCCGGCCACCCCGCGCCATAGGCGCGGGGTGGGCAAAAGCGAAGCGTTGCCCACCAGTGCTGCCCACCGTGTGGCGGAAGAATGGCGGCCACGGTGAACGGCCTGTTGCCCAAACAGAACTCAGGTGAAAAATGAGCCGTTTGTCCGGAAACATCATCGCAGAGAAACCCGGAGTCCAGTGTCGTTAATTGGAATTATCCAATAATTTCAGAGAATCTGGACTCCGGCCCGCGCCGGAATGACGAATCCCGGTTACGCTCGTTCCCACGCTCCTGCGTGGGAATGCAGACACTTTGCCTTTGGGCAACGGCCCATGAATCTGTGCCCACCCATCAAAGAAAAAGCCCGACGGCGATTGGTTGCGGCCCAAGCAAATTCATTTTCAACCTAGCATTCTTATCATACCAGCTTTACTTTTAGGACGCATTTCATCTTTTAGACATCGGGTCGACCGGCCATCGGCTGCATTTATGCTGCCGGGCCGTCAAAATTCAGTTGCCCGATTGACGTTGCCGGGGGCTCCCCCGGCACACAGGCATACGGTGCCGGCCCGGAATCACGACCGATACCCCTTTCCCGGAGAGGCTGAACCTTATGGAAGGACTGTTCGACCACGTTATGCTCTCGCGGATCCAATTTGCCGTGACGGCGCACTTTCATATTCTCTGGCCGGTTTTGACGGTGGGATTGAGCATCTTTCTGGTGCTCATGGAAGCATTATGGCTGAAGACCGGCAATGAGCTGTATTACAGGCACTGCCGCTTCTGGGGGCGCCTGTTCATGCTCAATTTCGCCGTTGGAGTCGTCACCGGGATACCCATGGAATTCCAGTTCGGGACGAACTGGAGCCGGTTTTCAGTGGCCGGCGGGGATTTCTTCGGGCACATGCTCGGGTTTGAAGCCGCAATGGCCTTTATGCTCGAAGCAACCTTTTTTGGAATCATGGCTTTCGGCTGGAAGCGGGTTTCTCCTCCGACTCATCTTTTCGCCACGAGCATGGTGGCCTTCGGCGGTTCATTGTCCGCGTTCTGGATCATGGTTGCCAATTCCTGGATGCACACTCCGACCGGGGGAGTTTTTCGCGACGGGCACTTTGTCATCCAGGACAAGTTCGGCGCTATTTTCAATCCGGACATGCCCTGGGGGGTTTCCCACATGTGGATGGCCTGCCTGGAGATATCTCTTTTCGTTATCGGAGGGATCAGCGCCTGGCACCTTCTAAAACAGCGCAATACCGGCTTCTTCCTGAAGTCTTTCAAGGTGGCCGTCCTCTCGGCGATCCTGGTCGCGCCGGTCCAGATCTGGCTCGGGCACGGGTCGGGAGGGGCCGTCCACAACCACCAGCCGGCCAAACTGGCGGCAATCGAGGCCCACTGGGACACCAATCCGCCCGGCAAGGGAGCATCCTGGAAGATCCTCGCCTGGCCGAACCAGGCGCAGCAGAAAAACGATTGGGCTATCGAAGTCCCGGACGGCCTTAGCCTCCTGGTGACCAATTCCCTGACCGGCACCGTAAGGGGCCTCAAGGAATTTCCCCCGGAAGACCAGCCGCCCGTGTTCCCGATCTACTATTCTTTCCGCGTCATGGCGGGAATCGGCTTCCTCCTGTGCCTTCTCATGATCTGGACGATATGGGCTTGGTACAAAGGAAAGCTTTCCACGGAACGGATTCCGGGCGAAAAATGGCTCCTTCATTCATGGATATGGGCCGGGCCCCTGAGTTACCTTGCAATGGAGACCGGCTGGATGACGAGGGAACTGGGACGGCAGCCGTGGGTGCTCTACAACCTCCTGCGCACCGGGGATTCGGCTACGATCATGCCTGCGGACACTGTGGGAGCTTCGCTCCTGACCTTTACGGTATTGTATTTCCTGTTGCTCGTTCTCTTCCTGTTCTTTGCCCACCGGATCATCAGGAAAGGCCCGAGTGAAGGACCCGAGCCGGACGGTTATGCGAATTCGCCGGTCGGGCGGTCATGAACCCCCCCGCGCCGGGGGCGTGTGTGCACCGTCCGTCGCACAAGGGGAGGACCTTGCGGGCGTCCGTCTCTCAACGTTGTTGTTTTGAAGGTATTTTCCCACGATCGGAAGGGAATCTCAGATGGAAGCGATTGAACCTTATCTCCCGGAAATATGGCTGGTCATCATCGGTTTTTTCCTCCTTTACTACGCGGTGTCGGATGGCTTCGACCTCGGAGCCGGCATCATCTCCCTCGGCGCGGATGAAGAGGAACGCGGTTTCATCATGGGCGCCATTTCCAGCGTATGGCACGACAACCAGACATGGCTTGTTCTTCTGGGCGGGATGCTCTTCGGCGCTTTCCCTCTTTTTTACGGGCTCGTCCTTTCGTCTCTTTACATCCCGATACTGGCCATGCTTTTCGGGCTGATGTTTCGCGGCGTGTCATTCGAGTTTCGCGAGAATTCCAGCCGCCCCGCCATCTGGAGCAGATGCTTCGGACTGGGAAGCCTGGTGGTGACCCTCGCGCAGGGATTCGCCCTCGGAGGCCTGCTGAGCGGTCTCCAGGTCCAGAACGGGGTCTTCACGGGAAGCGTCTGGGGCTGGTTCAACCCATTTTCGTGCGTCGTCTCGCTCGGCGTGCTCTGCGGCTATACCATGTTGGGAGCCAACTATCTCATATTCAAGACCGAAGGCAGAATGCAGATCGTCAGCTACCGGATTTCCGGCATCACCTCAGTCCTCACCCTTACCATATCCATCATTGTCCATTTCCTCGCCGCGAAAAGATACCCGGGCATCGTCCAAAAGCTGATGACTCCGCCCGACGTCTATTACGTCTCCGCACTCCTCGTCCTTGGGGCGTTCTGCTTCATCATGCTGTTCCTCAGCCTGAGAAGCCGTCGCGGGATCACTCCCCTGTTCTGGAACGTCGGAATCATCCTTTTCTCCTTTGCCGGTCTCTCGGTCGGCATGTACCCGGACATGATCCCGAACGTGATTTCCTCACCCATCACCGTCCGCAACGCCGCGGCTTCGCCGCAAACCCTCGAATTCATGCTCGTCGTAATGATTGTCCTCATTCCGGTCATTCTGATTTACACCGGCTATAAGCATCGGGTATTCCGCGGCAAAGTGATCGAGCCGGGTCAAACAGATGGTGAAGAGCGCCGATACCGTAACCCATAGCGTAAATACTTCTCCATTTTAGAAAAATACTCACTCCAAGGTATTTCAAAGGAGAACGGAATCCTGTATCGTGCCGCTAAACTCCACTGATGACAGGTTTCATTTTGGGAACGCCCGAATCGGGATGGATACCGGACCGCGCACTGGCTGCCGATCACCTGAGGATCCAGTTTTCCTCCCCGGCGGATATCGCAGAAGGGAAGGACGCCATGACGAGGGGTATAAAAGGCCCGGCACCGGCAAACATCATGAAACACCTCAAGAGGATGCAATTTCCGGCGGACAAGGGCAAGATTCTTTCCCACGCCGAACGGGGGCCGGGCCCCAACACGAAAATGGTGGTGGAGATTCTCAACCGCATTCCCGAAAAGGAATACAGGTCACCAGCGGAAATAGTCGCAGAAATCGGCAGAATAAAGAGGAACGGCCCCGCAGGTCCGGACCTGCTCTGACCTTGCTCGACAAATATCCCTGACTGTTTTTATCTCTTTTTCCCGAGGGCTTCCTGATAGACCATCCGTCTTGACAAGCCATATTGGGACGCTGTGCGCTCGACAGCTTCCTTGAGGGTAATCCCGGCTGTGTGCAGCAGGCGGGTAAGCTCTTCCCGCCAGCCCGCTTCCTCTTCAGGAAGGGCATGTTCCTCGAATGCCCCCGCCACGACCAGGGTCAGTTCCCCCCTTATCTCTCCCGAAAAATAGTCGAGGGACTCCGTCACGGTGCCGCGAAAGACTTCTTCATATTGCTTGGTGAGTTCCCGGCCGACGGCAACGCGCCTGTCCCCCCAGGCGGTCAGGATATCCTGTAAGGTGCGCAGGAGCCTCTTGGGGGATTCATAGAGAACCAGGGTCATGCAGAGGGACCCATGGGATGCAAAGAATTTCCTCCGGTTCGGCCCGCGAGGCGGAGCAAAACCAAGGAAAGCGAACGGGTGGGTGGGCAGTCCGGAACCGACCAGGGCCGTGATGAGCGCGGTGGCTCCCGGGATTACGCACACGGAGAATCCGTGCTCGATGGCTTGCCTCGCCAGGAGCGCCCCGGGATCGGAGATTCCGGGAGTGCCGGCGTCGGTCACCAGGGCAACGTCCTGCCCCGCGCCGATGCGCCCGATCAGTTCGCGTCCCCGGACTTCCATGTTCTTTCCGTGATAGCTCGCGACCGGCCTGTGGATATCGTAATGGCTGAGCAGTTTTCTGGTGTGGCGGGTGTCCTCGGCCGCGATTAGGTGGACCGACCGCAGGGTTTCGATCGCCCTCAGGGTTATATCCGCAAGATTGCCTATGGGTGTGGCGACGATATAGAGCGTCCCGGGCGTCGAAGATGAATCGGCTTTAGTCGCAGGCTTCGAAGGCATTGACGATCCATTTCACGTCAGGGGATTGGTCTTCCCAGGTGATGGCGATCACATCAAAACGGGCGGAATGCCGCTCGAGGCGGTTCTCTTTCAGGTACCACCGGGCAAGGAGGGTCAACCTGCGCTGCTTGACCCGGGAAACGGCTTCCTGCGGCAATCCGTGCCGCCTGCCCTTCCGGGACTTGACCTCGACAAACACGATCGTCTTCCCGTCACGCACCACAAGATCGATTTCACCCAGCCGGCATCTGAAATTCCGGGCGACCAGTTCGCAGCCCTTTGCCTCGAGGAACTCAGCGGCCAGCCTTTCGCCCTCTTTTCCCTTCTGGTATCTGTTCTCCATCGGCTGTCTCATACCGAGTAGCGTTCAAGATGCCGTCAAAGAATGAAAACCGTGGGGAACTGCGTCCCCCACACCCCCACGCCGCTTCGCGGCTCAGTTTGGCGCTGCGGCAGCCGCGAGCGCTGAGCGCTCGGCCTCACGCGCTTGCGCGTGTGGCCGGAATCCGGGGGCGCGGGGGAATCATTCTCCCGCTCTTTTTGGGGATCTTAAGAGTATCATCTTGAACACAAATTAGTATCAATCTCCTGCCCCCGGCACAGGACCCTGTTGAAACTTCTGCGGTGCAATGGGCAGGGGCCGTGAATGCGAAGGGCCTCGATATGCCGGGCCGTTCCGTATCCCTTGTTCCGGTCGAAGCAATAGACGGGGTATTGGTGGTGGTACCCGCACATGAGCCGGTCTCGATGGACCTTCGCAACAATGGATGCCGCCGCGATCGAAAGACACTTTTCATCGCCCTGAGGGATGCCCCTCTGAGGGATAAACAGCGGAAGCTCGTAGGGACCGTCTATGAGGAGGCACTCCGGAGGGATGCAGAGATTTTGAACCGCAAGGACCATGGCCTTGAAGGTGGCCTTCAGGATGTTCGTCTCGTCGATTTCGACGGCTTCGACGCATCCTATGCCAACGCCGCGCGCGCACGACAGGATGGCTTCGCAGCAGGATTCCCGTTGAGCGGCGGTGAGCTTTTTGGAATCCTTCACGTTGGGCAGGTCCGCGCCGGCGGGCAGAATGACCGCCGATGCCACCACCGGCCCGGCCAGCGGGCCGCGGCCGACTTCATCAATTCCCGCAACCAAATGAAAACCCTGTCGATAGGCTTGCTTTTCGAAGAAAAGCATGTCTACCGCCAGGGTTTCACGCGGTTCCGTTCGCACTAGCGCTTCTCTTTGATCCGGGCGGACTTGCCGAGACGCTCGCGCAGATAGTACAGCCTTGAACGGCGGACTCGTCCGCGACGCAGTATTTCGATTTTGTCCAATTGAGGCGAATGAAGCGGGAAGATTCGCTCGACGCCCACGCCGTAAGACACCTTTCGGACCGTGAACGTCGCTCCCATCCTGCCTTTGTGGTGACGGATCACCACTCCTTCAAACACCTGGATGCGTTCCTTGTCCCCTTCACGGATCTTCACATGGACTTTCACCGTGTCTCCGATCCGAAAAGAGGGGATGTCGGCACGCATGTGATCTCTTTCAACCATTTCAAGAACAGTCATCCCCATTTTGGTCCTCCAATCGACTTTATCGGGAGGCTCCCGCGGCCTCCGCTTATTATCCTCTCTCCGCATGAAGGAGGCGATCCATCAGGATGGACGCCGCACATCGCACGGATAAGTGGTTATACCCATTCATTCCAACGATCGGCTCAAGCACGGCATCGGCTTCGCTCAAAGCTGCCGGTGCAAGGCCCCACCCCGTTCCAAGCAGCATGAGGCGGGGTTCGGAACTTCCCAGGAGCTGCCTTCGCGCTTCCCGGTGCGAAAGGCTTGTTTCAGTTCCCCTGGCACTGGTCGCCCAGACCACGGGCCGGCATCCCGTGAGCGAACACACATCCCGGACGGCCGATGCGATATCGTCCACCACTTTCAGCCGCCGCAATGCCTGGCCCCGCTCGGGGTGCAGCTCCTTTGCGATCCCCTCGCACCAGTGGCTCAGAAGCCGCCCCGAAAGGCCTTGCTGGTCCTTCAGCGGCGTTACGATGTAACACACCGGCACATCGTAGGTGCAACACGAACGCGCCAGATCGTGAAGATCGAGGTTAGTGACCGCCGAAGCGATGATTTCGCCTTTCCGATTCAGCACGGGGTAGTGCACAAGGGCCAGATACAGAGCCATCAGTCACCACCGGATCGTTTTCGTTCATCGGCCCGGGCATCGCAATCCCTCTCGGCCTCATCCAGAAGGTCGATGTCCTCTCGGGTCAAGCTCAACCGCGCGAAGAGATCCGGCCTTCGCAGCCTGGTCCTGAGAAGTGCCTGACCCCTGCGCCATCGCCGGATGACTTCATGGTGTCCCGATAAAAGCACATCCGGAACCGAATGCCCCATGAACTCCTGCGGCCGGGTATACTGAGGATACTCCAGGACCGGTTCGGCAAAAGATTCCGATGCGGCCGAGGACGAATTGCCCAGCACTCCCGGAATCAAACGCGTCACGGCATCGGTAACCACCATGGCGGCCAGTTCGCCGCCGGTTAAAACATAATCACCGATTGAGATCGCATCGTCCGCAAAGTGTTCGGCAATCCGCTCGTCCACACCTTCATAGCGCCCGCAGATCAGGATCAGCCGGGGAAGAAGGCTGAGACTCCACGCCAGTTCCTGGCTGAAAAGCCTTCCCTGGGGGCTCAGCAGCAATACCCTGGGCTCCGGCTCTTCCTTCCTCAATTCCTCAAGAGCGGCCACGATCGGTTCCGGCTTCATGACCATCCCTTCACCACCCCCGAACGGACGATCGTCGGTCATCTGGTGCCTGTCGACCGCAAAGTCGCGAACGTTGTGAACCCGGATCCTTATTAAGCCTCGCTCCTGAGCCTTCCCCAAAATACTGTCGCCAAGCGGCGCGGCAAACATACCGGGGAAAATGGTCAGTATGTCAAAGATCATCAACCAGGCCTTCCGGCAGATCGACAACCATCCGCCCCCGTTCCAAATCCACCTCGCAAATGACTCCCTCTATGGCGGGAATGAGTATTTCCTTCCCTTCGCGGTCTACGACATACACGTCGTTGCTGCCCGTCTCGATGATTTTCTGAAGGATACCGATCCTGTCACCGTCCGGTGTTTCCGCGATGAGCCCGATGAGCTGAAAGTGGTAATATTCGCCATCGGACGTGGGCGGGAGGCGATCCTCGGGGATGAAGATCTCTTCTCCTACAAATGATTGTGCCTGATCGATACTCGCAATCTCTTCAAAACTGCATACGAGCGCTTTTCCCTGCGGCCTGCAGGCGGACAGGGTCAACGCAACGGTTCCACCCGGGCTCAGGAAGAGCTTATCCCCCGCACCCTGTGCAAACAGGGTTTCTCCATAGGGGTGGACCTTCAAGGCCCCCCGAATCCCGTGGGTGCGTTGGATCTTCCCCACAGGAATAAGGCAAGGCTCTTTCACAACCTCACTCTATAATTTCCAGAACGGCCCGTTTCCGTATCTTGGTTGAAGCGGCGCTAAGGATCGTTCGCATTGCACGGGCGGTTCGCCCCTGTTTTCCTATCACCTTGCCGAGGTCTTCTTTCGCTACTCTCAGTTCGATCACAGAAGTCTGCTCGCCTTCGATTTCCGAAACCTTCACGTTTTCAGGACTATCCACTAAAGCCCGTGCCATAAATTCGATCAATTCCTTCAACATGGTGACCTCCGGATTTCCTGCGCCACATTAACCGCATCATCTAGGAAGCTTCAGTTACAGCCGGACCTCCATACTTACGAATCAGACTCCGAACCGTATCCGTGGGTTCTGCGCCTTGCTGGAGCCAATACTGAAGCCTCTCGGAATTGATCTTCACTTCAGCCGTGTCCGGCAAGGGGTTGTAGGTACCGATGTGTTCAATGAAGCGACCGTCTCGGGGCGCCTCGGATGAAGCAACCACGATCTTATAAAAAGGTCTCTTTTTTCTTCCTCCACGCGCTAAACGTATACGCACTGCCATGATTTGTGTGTTTCCTCCTGATTAAAGCTTCGCATTCAACCGAAACCGAGCCGCGGATGCCTTCGGCCCGTTGTGGATATCGAATGGGAAATTCACCTGATTTAAATCAGTTACACCAAACATCGCACCTTCCGTCCATCCAGGCGCGAATGCCGCAAATAAATTTATATACAGTATCCGGCGGGAATTAAAAAGGGAAAAATGCTCTTTTGCGCCGTCCCTTCCCTTTCTTCTTCCCGGGGGTGGCGCTGCCGCCCCCTCCCATCATCTGACGCATCATTTTTCGGGCTTCCGTATAGCTTTTCAGCAACCGGTTGACTTCCTGAACCGACGTTCCGCTCCCATCCGCAATGCGTTTGCGCCTGCCCGCGTTGATGATGTCCGCGTTCCTGCGTTCCCCCTTCGTCATGGAATTGATGATCGCTTCCATGCGTACGAATTCTTTCTCGTCCACCTGCAGTTTTTTGAGCTCTTTAAGGCGTCCCATGCCGGGGAGCATTCCGAGAATCTGATCCAGGGACCCGAGTTTTTTGATCTGCCGCAACTGGTTCCTGAAGTCTTCAAGGCTGAAAGTGTCCTCCCGGAACTTCCTGGCCATTTCCATGGCCTGTTTCTCGTCGAATGTTTCCTGGGCTTTCTCGATCATCGACAGGACATCGCCCATGCCCAATATGCGGGAACTCATGCGATCGGGATGGAAGACTTCAAGGGCATCCAGTTTCTCGCCCACGCCGACGAACTTGATGGGACAGTTGGTTACGGCCCGAATCGAGAGCGCGGCCCCACCCCGGGCATCACCATCGAGCTTTGTCAGGATCACGCCGGTCACCCCGAGCTTTTCGTGAAAAGCACCGGCAACCTGCACCGCGTCCTGACCGGTCATGGAATCCGCCACCAGGAGGATTTCGACCGGTTGGAGGATTTCCTTCAGCCGGCTGAGCTCTTCCATCAGTTCCGTATCGATGTGCAGACGCCCGGCCGTATCCACCATCAGGGTATCGCAGTTTTGCTGCCTGGCGTAGGCGATCGATTCGCGGGCAATTTCCTCCGGGGTCTGCCGGGTGGTCGACGGGTATACCGGAATGTTCAGTTGATTGCCGAGGGTCACCAGTTGATCGATTGCGGCGGGGCGGTAGACGTCGGCGGGAACAAGGCAGGGTCTTCTCTTGTCTTGAACGAGCTTTCGCGCAAGCTTTGCGGTGGTTGTCGTCTTGCCGGATCCCTGGAGTCCCACCATCATGAGACAGATCGGGGGCTTTCCGATCAGTTTGAGAGGCTCAGCCTGTCCCCCCATGAGGTCCGTCAGGGCGTCATTGACGATCTTGATGACCTGCTGGCCCGGGGTCAGGCTGGTCATCACTTCCCGGCCGACCGCACGGGACGCTATTTGCGCCACGAAATCCTTCGCCACCTTGAAATGGACGTCGGCCTCAAGGAGAGCCATCCGGACCTCACGCAATGCGTCCCGTATGTTCTCCTCGGTCAGCTTTCCCTGGCCTCTCAGGTTCTTGAAAATCTTTTGGAACTTATCTGATAGATTATCGAACATGCTCACTCACGCTGTGTCGGATTGATGAATTTCCGTCTTTTCCCAAAAATTTACTGTATATGCATCAGCCCTGCAAGTCAAGGAGAGGGGGGCGGACTTCATTAAAACGGAGTGCGACGATTTCGGCGAGACTGGCTGAAAACAATGCCCCAGCCGGAATGTGACTGCAAAAGGACGGAGCCGGCGGGGAATGATTCCCCGCCGGCCGTATTGCGAGGCTATTTGAGCAGAGGAACGATCAACAGCGCCACGATGTTGATCACTTTGATCATGGGGTTGATCGCGGGACCCGCGGTATCCTTGTACGGATCACCCACGGTATCGCCCGTCACCGCGGCTTTATGGGCATCTGAGCCCTTGCCGCCGTACATCCCGTCCTCGATGAACTTCTTGGCGTTATCCCAGGCGCCGCCGCCGCTGGTCATGGCAATGGCCTGGAAAAGACCGGTGACGATGCTGCCGATCAGAACGCCGCCGAGAGCTTCCTTGCCGATCAGAAGACCGACCGCTATGGGAGCCGCCACCGGAATGAGGGCCGGAAGCATCATCTGCTTTATGGCACTCTTCGTCACGATATCGACGCATTTGCCGTATTGAGGCTTCGCAGTCCCTTCCATGATACCGGGAATTTCCCGGAACTGGCGGCGAACTTCCTCGACGACCCCACCGGCCGCCTTACCGACGGCTTCCATCAGAAGAGACCCGAAGAAATAAGGCAGAAGACCGCCGATGAAGAGGCCGACGATGATCTTGGGGTTCGACAGATCAAACGGGACCGGGGTCGAGAAGGAGCGCGAGTACTCGGCGAACAACACCAGGGCCGCAAGGGCCGCGGAACCGATCGCGTAACCCTTGGTGACTGCCTTGGTGGTATTTCCCACCGCATCGAGCGGGTCGGTTACCGCGCGCACGCTCTCGGGCAATTCAGCCATTTCGGCAATGCCGCCGGCGTTGTCCGTGATCGGCCCGTAGGAGTCGATGGCAACCACGATACCCGTCATGGACAGCATCGCCACAGCGGACAGAGCGATTGCAAACAATCCGCCGCCGGTATTGCCCGCGAAGCCGCCGCCCAGACCGTAGGCCCACATGATCGCGCCGCAGATTACGAGGGCGGGCAAGGCGGTCGATTTCATGCTGACCGCAAGACCGGCGATGACGTTCGTGCCGTGGCCCGTCTGGCTCGCGGCCGCAATATGTTTAACCGGATTGAAACTCTTCGAAGTGAAGTATTCGGTAATCATCACGATCAGCCCGGTCAGCACCAGACCGATTACCGCCGTGTTGAAAACACCCATCGCGGTAAAGGCCGGCTGAACGCCGGGAAGTTTCAGGAACCATTCGGAAGCGAAATAAAACGCCGCGGCAGCCAGGATACCGGCAACCGCCAGTCCTTTGTAGAGTGCGCCCATGATGTACTGATTCTTGCCCAGGCGGACGAAGTATGTCCCGATGATGGACGCCACGATGGAAATCCCGCCGATCAGAAGCGGGAATTCCACCCACGGGCTGTCGGCACCGAAAACCGTCTTCGCAAGCAGCATCGCGGCAACCAGGGTTACCGTGTAGGTTTCGTAAAGGTCTGCCGCCATACCGGCACAGTCACCCACATTGTCACCGACGTTATCCGCGATAACGGCCGCGTTTCTCGGGTCGTCCTCGGGGATTCCGGCTTCCACCTTACCGACCAGGTCTGCGCCGACATCGGCAGCCTTGGTGTAGATACCGCCCGCAATACGGGCAAACACGCTCATGAGCGAACAACCAAAACCGAGGCCGATCAGGGCATGGAATGCGTCATCGACGGGGGCCATCGACTTGACAACCAGATAATACCCTGTGATGCCAAGCAGACCGAGCCCTACAACCATGATTCCGGTTACGGATCCACCCTTGAAGGCAACGTTCAGAGCGGCCTGGACTCCCCGCTTTGCGGCTTCCGTCGTCCTGACATTAGCCTTGACGGTGACCATCATGCCGATGTAGCCAGCCAGAGCGGAACCCAGGGTACCAATAATGAATCCGATCGCCGTCCATCTGCCCAGATAGGTCAGCAGGACGGCAAGGACCACCGCTACGATCGCGACGGTTTTATATTCGCGATTCAGGAAGGCCACAGCGCCTTCCTTGATGGCGTCCGAAATTTCCTGCATCTTTTCGGACCCGGCACTTTGCTTGGTTACCCAGGCCGCGGTGACCAGCGCATAAAGCACGCCCAGCGCGCCGCAGGCAAGGGCAAAAAGGGTGATTACACTCGCGTTCATTTAAACCTCCTTGTAGATAATCGGGCATTAACTCCACACTCCGTATCAGGGGTTGGGGCACCCCGCTATACTCTCGAATCCGCTCCCTTTGTGTCCTCCTTTGCCTGAAGGAATTTCAATCGATGTCCGTACAAAAATCTTCTGATCTCCACTCTCCGCGCCGCTACAGCAGGGGGCTGAAGGAGGCGGGAGAATGGGGATACAAAGTACGCACAAATCCCTGCCGATTTCACCCGCACCCCGGGCTCAAACGTCCGGGATGGAATGTTTTGTTTGCTTTCCGGATGCCTTCCGGCCGGATCCCGTCTCGAAAATTCCTGAATTTCCCATCCCGCTTATCTTATAAGGAAAGCATTCATGAGCTGGAAAACAATAAGAGAATGACTTGGCTGACGGCACCCGCCCCCTCACCCGCCGCGTTTCAGGCAGGGTCGGGAAAGTGCTGGGTTTGGACAAATCAATTGAGACGCCGGGTTAAGAAGGATTGAAATGAAAGGCTGTCCGTTCAGCTTTTGCCATGATTACTCATGTCTTTTCAGCGGGTTTAAAGAGCCCTTAACAAGATGGAATCTTGAGACATTCCCTCCCAAAATGCGCGACAAAGCTACTGTAGCGCCTCTTTTTTGTCAAGCATAAAAGCTCAAGGAAAAACAACATGATCCCCAAACCGATCGACTGCGGGACCGGAACCCGGCTGCGTCGCGCGATATCCGTAAAACCCTGCCGCGTGACTTTTTCCTCTCAATTCGCTCCCCGGCAGGTTGCTGAAAAAGGATTGAATTTCCCACTTTGGGATATAAGTCCCTTGGAACGTCACCCCGGTGAAAGCCTGGGTCCAAAGTTTTTTACTCTGCAAATCAGCGGCTTAAAATTACGTCCTGGATTCCGGCCTCCGCCGGAATGACGATATTACAGCCCGTATCCGTACTTGATGCCCACCAGGGCGCCCTTCTTCATCACCCTCCCTATACGGCATCGAGAGTTTCCCTCAGATCCGAAAGCTCTTCCCTCACCCGGTCGATCGCGGCCAAGTCTTCGGAATGAGCCGCAACCAGTTCTTCCACTTTTTTCTCCCCTTTTGATTTCATATCCACGCCCATTTCGATGGCCGTCCCGATTCCCGTCACCGTGGCCTGGATCCTCTTCATCATTTCGGCCCGGAACCTCAGTCTGCTCTTGCCGACCCTGTCCAGGAAGTCAAACCGCACCCTGCCGCTCTGCATTTCAATGGATTCGAGCATATGGCGGCGCCTCTTGCCGACAATCGTCCGATTTGCGATGCGGTACAGGAAGTCTTTTATTTTCTTATACCTGTTGCTGAAGTATCCCGGGACCACCTGGGTGAGAGAATCGGTCAGCATGTCGAGTCCGACGGCTTCTCCCTTCAGCTTGAAGTAAAATCCGGATTCGGCGGTCCATTTGGATTCCGCGTGAGAAACCTCAAAGGGAATGGAAAACAACCGGGACGAGTACTGCATCAGCTCGTCTTCGGTCTTATTGACCTTTTCCACAAACCTGGAACAGATGGACTCGAATTCGTTAGACAGCTTCCCGTCCTCGGCTTCGTACCAGACGGTGAACGCCTTCTCGATCTCTGTGGTCACATAACCTTCCAGGGCGTCATTGAGTTCCTTCAAGGAAAGTTCACGGTGCTCGTCATGGAACCGGTCGAAACCGTTCTCCATTCGCGGAATAAGCTCTTTTTTCAGGATTACAAGATCCTCGTCGAGTTTTTTTTCGATCAGTCTGTCCACCTCTGCTTCGAGGAGGACGTCGAAGCTCTCCTTTTCGGCGAGGATCTCTTCCTTCCGGCGATGGAATGAACTGATTTTCTCCTTGAGATCCTCGAGGGGAGTGCGCATGGACTGCATTTCGAGTTCGATTTCGAGCCTGCACCGGGACAGACGCCGCAAAAGGTTGCCCGCAACCGAGGCCAGCAGGACTTTCCCCTTTTCACGCAGGAGAAACTCGTCGAGCACTTCCGAAAAAGCGAAAATGTTGCTCGCTTTCAGCATTTCCGCCGATCCTTCGAGCTTCCCCTGCAGGGCGAGCCTGGCGGAGACCGGATAGACCTTGACCTCCGGTCCGAGTATTTCTCCCAGGGTTTGCTTTGCGAATTCGATCGACTCTTCGGTTTCCTCCTTTGTCAGGTAATCGATTTTGTTCAGGAGGAAAAATATCCTGTGGGAGTACTGCCTGACATCGGCCAGGAAATCGATTTCCGCCTTGCTGACCGGCTGATCGACGGAGAGCACGAAAAGGGCCGCATCGGACTTCGGGAGGTAGAGGTAGGCCATGTCGGTGTTGTGAAGGTAGACGGAACCCACGCCCGGAGTGTCGATCAGTCTCACGCCGTCTTTGAGATAAAACGACGGGTAGTTGACGACGACTTCCTTCACGTTCTTCCGATTGTTGGGATTGCCGGATTCGGTTACGTATTCGGCAAGGGCTTCGTGTCCTATGTCCGCAACGCCGCCGTCGTTGAAAAAGACCCTGATCCGAAGCTTTTCGCCGTAAGACATCACGGTGACAATCGACGTCAGGGGAATCACGGACACGGGCAGGATGTCCGCCCCCATCAGGGCATTGATCAGATGCGTCTTCCCTCTCTTGAACTGGCCGACCACCACCAGATTGAAAGCGTTCGTCTCGACCTTTTCCCTCAGTTCCGCGACGGCCCCGTTGCAACCCCGCCGGATCGCAGCCGTTTTGCCGATGCAATCCAGGAGCTTCTCTCTCAGCCGTGCGTACTCCGCCACCGGCATCGGTGTCTCTTTTCCCTCCCGGGCCGCATCACGCCTTTCGATCATGAACTCCTCACCTAAAAACAAACTCCTGCCAAACGGTACTTAGCAGGAGTCATGAGCTTCGGAAAAAATCAACGGGCAAGAGAGAGCCTCTCTGCTTCATTGCAATCGGACACGCTGTTACGTATAATAAAGGGTCTCGAAAACCTCAAGCAAAAACAACCGCAATCAAACGCTTCTCCAGAACCGGATTCCGAGAGGGATGATTTGAAGACGCCGTGCCGGAAAAAGACCCTTTGTTCGCTTGCAGCGCTGGTGTGCATCGTTGTGACCTCCTGCATCTGCGGGACCCTGATGGAGGCTTTTGCCGCCGACCTGTACGCCCCGGTCAGGCAAAGGCTCATCCAGGAAGGCTTCAGCGCGAAGCAGGTTGCCATGGCCTACCAGCCTCCGCCTCCCGCCCAGTTCAAGATCGTGGCCATGACTCTGCGCATCAGGGAGGGCAAACTCAATTACGATCAATTCCTTTCCGCTTCTTCGGTGGCCAGGGCCCAGCAT
Organism: uncultured Syntrophobacter sp.; assembly: GCA_963666995.1. Lineage (GTDB taxonomy): Bacteria > Desulfobacterota > Syntrophobacteria > Syntrophobacterales > Syntrophobacteraceae > Syntrophobacter. The sequence continues at coordinate 1,305,052 of OY762941.1, forward strand.
TTCCTCGACTCATACGGGTCCGCGTTCAGGAAAGCCGAAGAGACGTACCGGGTCGACCCCCGCGTCATCGCCGCGATTCTCCTGGTCGAAACCTCCTTTGGAGGCTACACCGGAAAGACGTCCGCTCTGGCCGTCTTCTCGACCTTCGCCCTCATGGATCAGAAAGGTTACCGGGACAAAATATGGTCGATGCTGTCGGCCAGAGACCGGGAACGCTGGGGGAGGGACGCTTTCGACAAGAAGCTCATGGACAGGTCAAAATGGGCTTATCAGGAGCTTCACGCCCTGTTCCAGTGGTCGGATTCTCAGGACATGAAGGCACAAAACTTCAAAGGGTCGGTAATGGGGGCCGTGGGAATGCCGCAATTTCTCCCGTCAAGCCTGATCCGCTATGGGGCGGATGGAAATGGGGACGGCCGCATCGATCTCTATGACCCCTACGACGCCATCTTCAGCGTGGCAAACTACCTGCGGGGACACGGCTGGTGCGAAGCCCGAACCGAAACTGAAAAAGAGGACGTGATCTACACGTACAATCACAGCCACCCTTATTGCCAAGCCGTTCTGGGGGTTTCCACCCGGCTACGGTTCTAGCCTGCGGGCCTCATCGGGGGGCCGTCTCGATCGGGACTTCGGGATGTTAGAGTGAAAATCCCTGCCCCCCCTGCAGCTTTTCGGCAAGCTTTTTCTCCACGGCGGGGGCCACCAGGCCCGTTACGCATCCTCCGGACATCACCACTTCCTTGATGATACTGGAACTGATGTATATCCATCGCATTCCCGTCATGAGAAAGAGCGTCTCTATGTCGGTGTTCAGCTTCCTGTTCATCAATGCCATTTGAAATTCGTATTCGAAGTCGCTGATGGCCCTCAGCCCCCGCAGAATGGCGTCGGCCTCGATCGACCGGGCGTAGTCCACCAGGAGGCCCTGAAAAGAACCGACGAGAATGCGCTGCTGCAAGGGGTGCCCCTCGATGGTGGCGTTGATCATTTCCAGGCGTTCTTCAAAGGTGAAAAAGGATTTTTTCCCCGGATTGGCGGCAACCGCTATAACAATCTTGTCGAAAATCTTGAGGCCGCGTTCCATGAGATCCAGATGACCGTTCGTGATGGGGTCAAACGAACCGGGATATACCGCAACTTTCTCCATCGTCCACTCCTTTACTGCTCTGCCGCACGAGATTCATCCATCGGTTCAACGGGGAAGATGCCGCACGAAAAAGGAAACCGAAGTATCTCCGTACCTGCGCTGCTCAGTCTTCGACCATCCTTCAGGAGCCGGTGGAAGGAGGTCTTTAACATGATGTTCCCCGATGACGAGCGCATCGGGATGGGCCACATCCGTGAGATGCGGCAGTGTTTCCTCGAGGTATCCTTTCCCATAAGGAGGATCCATAAAAACAAGGTCGAACGAATCGCCTGCTTCGGCCAATCGTTCGATCGCCTTCAGGACGGGAGCATGGATGACCCGTGCGCGTTCTTCCGCTCCACAGATTGCGATATTGGCACGGATGATGCGCACGGCTTCCCGGCTTTGATCCACAAAAACGGCCCCCGCAGCCCCGCGGCTCAGGGCCTCCAGGCCGAAGGCGCCGGTTCCGGCAAAGAGATCGAGAACGCGGGCTCCCGGAACAAAAGGCGCGATGATACTGAAGACGGCTTCCCGCACCCGATCGATAGTCGGCCTTATCGCTTCATCCTTTGGGGAGCGAAGGCGCCTGCCGCCGAATTCACCGGCCACGATCCTCATGAGGCTACAGCAAGTTGCGGTCCGCGAGAATTTCGGCTATCTGGACCGCGTTGCTTGCCGCCCCCTTCCTGATATTGTCGGCCACCACCCACATGGCCAGTCCATTCTCCACCGAGGGATCTTTCCTTATCCTGCCGACCAGGGTATCGTCCGTGCCTGCCGCCTGAAGTGGAACAGGGTAGCAGAGCTGCGACGGATCATCCACGAGGACGACGCCGGGGGCGGCGGCCAGAAGCTCCCTCACCCGTTCCACGCTGATGGGCTTTCCGGTTTCGATGTTCACCGATTCGGAATGTCCGTAAAACACGGGCACTCTCACCGTGGTCGCGCACACCCTGATCTCCTCGTCCTCGAAGATCTTCCTGGTCTCATTGAGCATTTTCATTTCTTCTTCGGTAAAACCATTCTCCAGAAACGCTCCGATGTGCGGGAAGCAGTTGAAGGCGATTTGCTGAGGATAGATCTCTTTTTTTACTTCTCTTCCGGCCATCAGATCCGCCACCTGCAGGCGCAGCTCTTCAATAGCCCTCTTTCCGGTTCCGGAGACCGCCTGGAACGTGGTCACCACGATTCTTTTGATTCCCACGGCGTCATAGATCGGCTTGAGCGCCACGACCATCTGGATCGTCGAGCAATTGGGATTGGCGATGATCGTCGGATGATCCCCCAGGGCGTGAGGATTCACTTCGGGAACAACCAGCGGAAACTCGGGGTTCATTCGAAAGGCGCTCGAGTTGTCCACCACCACGCACCCGGCCTTGGCGGCAATCGGTGCAAATTTGCGGCTGATGCCGCCCCCCGCGGAAAAGAGAGCCAGTTGAACTCCCTTGAACGAGTCTTCCTTGAGTTCCTCCACGGGGAACGTCTCGCCCCTGAAGGACAATTTCTTCCCGATGGAACGGGCCGACGCCAGCAGTTTGATCTCACTGACCGGAAAAGACCGTTCTTCCAGAACTTGAATCATCAGGTTGCCCACAGCGCCTGTGGCACCCACCACCGCAACTCGATAAGATTTAGCTGACATTTCCCTTTCGCCTTTCATCTGTTTTCTCGTGTCGAATACCGAGGACCTCCGCTGGTTACCGGCCAAATAGTCCATTTCATAAATTCGATACCATAGTCCTGACGATGGGTGGCACGGACAACTCGTTGTCCGTGCGCGAAGCGCAAGAGGAGGCTCGGAGGGCAAGCCTTGGAATCGTGGTAACGGATCCGGCGGCCCTCTTGTCCTTGCGGACCCGGATACAAGTATCCGGACCACCCATGATGGGATCTCCCTGATACGTCATCGTATTTATGAAACAACGTACTAAGCCTCCGCTATCGCGATGAAGTCGGCCACCAGATCGCCCACTTCCGAGGTGGACCGCCCCATTTGCCCGGCGGACAGACTCTTGATATCGTGCGCCACGACCTTTGTGACAGCCCTTTCAACCAGCCGCGCAGCGGCTTTCTCACCGAGATGATCCAGCAGCATCTGGGCCGCCGCGATCGCCGCCAGGGGATTGATGACGTTCAAGCCGGTGTACTTGGGGGCGGACCCGCCGATCGGCTCGAACATGGACACTCCCTCGGGATTGATGTTACCGCCCGCGGCAATTCCCATTCCACCCTGTATCATGGCCCCAAGGTCCGTGATGATGTCCCCGAACATATTGTCGGTTACAATGACGTCGAACCATTCCGGGTTCTTCACCATCCACATGACGGTAGCATCCACATGAGCGTAGTCCGTGCGGATGTCCGGATACTCCAGGGCGACCTGCTTGAACACACGTTCCCAAAGGTCGAAGGCGAAGGTCAACACATTGGTCTTTCCGCACAACGTAAGCTTCTTGTCTCTGTTCCTCCGCCGGCAGAAATCGAACGCATAGCGGATGCAGCGCTCGACCCCCCTTCTCGTGTTTATCGACTCCTGGATTGCGACTTCATGCGCAGTGCCCTTGCGGAGGAATCCGCCGCCCCCGCAGTAAAGTCCTTCGGTATTCTCACGCACCACGACGAAATCGATGTCCTCGGGGTCTTTGTCCTTCAGCGGAGTATCCACCCCGGGGTACAGGACGACCGGTCGAAGGTTGATATACTGGTCGAGCTGGAACCGCATTTCCAGGAGCAGCCCCTTCTCGAGGATGCCGGGCTTCACATCGGGGTGCCCGATAGCACCCAGGAGGATGGCGTGGAAAGTTCTCAGTTCGTCGAGGACCGTCTGGGGAAGAATCTCTCCCGTTCGCAGGTATCGGGCGCCCCCCAGATCGTAATGAACCTGTTCGATTTTGAACTTTTTCCTGGCGGCGACGGCCTCCATGGCCTTCAGCGCTTCCCGGATCACTTCAGGGCCGGTGCCGTCTCCCGGAATCACCGCAATCCTGTATGTTTTTTCCAGTGTCATTGGTTGGCTTCCTTGTTTTTCGTAAGCCCCTGTCTCACGACCGGCTCTCTTTTTCAGACAATTGTTCCTGAACGTAGGGGATCAACCCGCCCACCCGGATGAGTTCCTGCATGAACGGGGGCACAGGATGCGTATGATAGTTCTCGTGCGTCGTGAGGTTGGTGATGGTCCCCCCGTCTATATCCACCTCCAGTTCATCCCCTGTCCTGACCGCCGCCGAAGCTTCCGGAGATTCCAGAATGAGAAGCCCGGTGTTGAAAGCGTTCCGGTAGAAAATTCGAGCGAAACTGTGCGCGATGACACAACTCAGGCCCGCGCCCTTTATCGAAACAGGAGCATGTTCCCTGGAAGAACCACATCCGAAGTTGCTGCCGGCAACGATGATGTCTCCCGCTTTGACCTTCTTTGCGAATTCCGGATCGGCGTCTTCCATGCAATGATCCGCTAGAAATTTGGGATCGGAGGAGATCAGGTACCGCGCCGGAATGATGGCATCCGTATCCACGTCATTGCCGAATTTCCATGCTTTCCCTTGTATTTTCATCGACTCATCTCACTTGCAGGCCCAAAGGCCTGCCGGCTGTTTTCAACGGCTACAGATCGTCGGGGTGAACGATGCGCCCGGCAACGGCGGAAGCCGCCGCAACAGCCGGGTTGCTGAGGTACACTTCGCTCTGCGTATGGCCCATTCGCCCGATGAAGTTCCTGTTCGTGGTCGCCACAGCCCTCTCGCCGGCAGCCAGGATCCCCATATGACCACCAAGGCAGGGTCCGCACGTCGGCGTGCTCACGGCTGCGTCGGCATCGACAAAAATCTCGAGCAGACCTTCCTTCAGGGCCCTCCTGTAAATGTCCTGGGTCGCCGGAATGATGACACACCGGACACCCGGAGCCACCTTCCTGCCTTTGAGGATGTCCGCGGCCACCACCAGGTCTTCGAAGCGCCCGTTCGTACAGGAGCCGATCACCGCCTGGTCGATGGGGGTCGGCGGAAGTTCCGTAACCGGCCGCACGTTGCCGGGCGAATTCGGCAGAGCCACCATCGGCTCGAACCCGGACACGTCCCAGTCATAGACGGTTTCATACAAGGCATCCGGATCGCTGTGCCGGAATTCATAAGGCCTCTTCGCCCGATCCCTGACGTATTCCTCGGTGATCGCGTCGGGGGGAACGATACCGGCCTTAGCCCCCGCTTCAATGGCCATATTGCACATGGAAAGGCGGTCGGCCATGGGGAGATGCTCGATGACTTCTCCCGTAAATTCCATCGCGCGGTATCGCGCCCCGTCCACTCCGATCTGTCCGATCGTGTAAAGGATAAGGTCTTTGCCGCCCACCCAGCGGCGACGCTTACCCCTGAAGATAAATTTCAGGGAGGGCGGGACCTTAAACCAGAGGCGGCCAGTGATCATCACCGCCGCGAGGTCGGTACTCCCCACTCCGGTGGCGAAGGCGCCCAGCGCCCCGTATGTGCAGGTGTGGCTGTCCGCCCCTATGATCAGATCGCCCGGAAGCACGAGACCCTGCTCCGGAAGCAGGGCATGTTCGACTCCCATGCGGCCGACTTCGAAGTAATGCGTGATATTCCACTCCCTGGCGAAATCCCTCAGGATTTTGCACTGCGCGGCCGAAGCGATGTCTTTGTTGGGAGCGAAATGATCGGGCACAAGGGCAATGCGGTCGCGATCGAAAACGCCCTTTGCCCCCGCTCTTCGAAAAGCCTCGATTGCCAAAGGAGCGGTAATGTCGTTACCCAGGGCAAAGTCCACTCTTGCCTCAATAAGGTCTTCCGGAGAAACGGCGGACCTGCCTGCATGTTCTGCCAGGATTTTTTCACTGATGGTCATGGGCATTGTGCATTCACCTCTCGTTTCATTCGATCGACAGCGGCCGGATCCCAAAGTATGCCGGACCGGCGGATCAGCCCGATCAATTGCGCGTCAATCCTCGGGATGCTCATCCCGCAAACCCGGACCGGACCCGGTTTCTTCCGCAGCAAGCGGCTTTGGCGTCTCGGCATTCGGGACACCCTTGGCCCCCCTGGCGTGCCAGATGAGATACCGCACGGGACCCGAAATGAAATAGACGACCAGCAACAGAAATAATACCAGGCCGGGACTCACCGCGACAACGGTCAGAACGACGATGATCAAAAACAACACCGGCAAGGGCTTTGCCTTGACGATCTCGAAGTCTTTGAAGCTGTTGTAAGGGACCGTACTGACCATCAAAAACCCGAGCAAATAGGTAATCACCAGCATGAAGACCCCGGCGGAAGGAGGCAGAACAGCCACTTCCAGATGGTCGGCAAAGAGGACCGTCGTGGCCACCACGCTTGCGGCACCCGGAATCGGGAGACCGACGAAATATTTCTTGTTCGCTGTGTCCACCTGGACATTGAACCTCGCCAGGCGCAACGCTCCGCAGGCGACAAAAACGAACGCCGCGAGCCATCCGAGCCGGCCGAAAGGCCTCAGCGCCCACAGGTACATCAAAAGGCCCGGGCCGACGCCGAAAGCGACGAGATCCGCAAGTGAATCGTATTCCACGCCGAAACGGCTGGTTGCCCGGGTGAGGCGAGCCACTTTGCCGTCCAGTATATCGAAGAGACACGAAACCAGTATAGCCACCGCGGCTTTTTCAAATTGACCGTTGATGGCGCTGACGATCCCGAAAAATCCGCTGAAAAGATTCCCGGTGGTGAAAAGGTTGGGGACGATGTACGTGCCCTTGCGAACCTCGCCGTCTCTGAAACGGCGCCATCTTCGTTTCCGCGGTCGCCGCTTTTTCATTTCAGCCGACATAAAACGGTTTCACCCCCGTAAACGTGCTGGCCTTGAGACACCAAAACATCGCTGTCGTCAGGCACATAAACATCCATCCGCGAACCGAAGCGGATCATTCCGAACCGTTCGGCTCTCTCAACCCTATCGCCTGTGGAAGGCCAGCAGACGATGCGTCTGGCAATCAGCCCGGCCACCTGGGTCAACAAGATATCCGACTGTGAATCGGACTTGATCCAGAGCCAGTTCTGTTCATTCTCAAAGCTTGCCCTCGGAGAGCCTGCGACAAGGAAACGCCCTTTCTTGTAGTATACGCCTTCAACGACTCCGGAAACGGGAACCCGGTTCACGTGCACGTCAAAAACCGACATGAAAATGCTGATCTTGACGCAGGGTTTCCGGATGAACCGGGGTGGTTCGACTTTTTCGATCGCGATGACTTTTCCATCAGCCGGCGAGACCACATCCTTCTCCCCGGCCACCGTGATTCTCTCCGGATCGCGAAAAAAATGGCCGATAAGCAGCGTCGCAGCAACCAGCAACCACGCCAGGGCGGAACAATCGAGAACGGCAGCGGTCAGCGTGACGAACATCGCCGCGATGAGAAACGGAATCCCTTCACGAGCGAAGGGAATGTGAGTTGACTTGAGTCGAAAATCCCTGGGAATCAATTTGCCGCTCCGCTTCTTCCTGTGTGTGCTCTATCGGCTCTTGCACCGGGGGCCGCGGGGAGAAACCGGCCTCAGCCACTTCCCCGCCAACCCCGCGAATACCTTCCCGGTTGAACGTTGGGGCACGGTAAACCGTGCCCCATTCAGAATACACGCAAAACCCTTCCGCGAATAGAATTATTCCTCACCCGGCCTTGCACCGGGCCGTTCAGAGAGGGATCGGAAGTCTATCCGGTCAGATCTTCTTCACGGCATCGAGGAACGGCATCATGGCGCGGAGCCGGGCTCCGACTTCCTCAACCAGGAGCCTCTTCTCACGCTCTCTCAGCACCTTGAACATGGGCCGCCCCGCCTGGTTCTCGAGAATCCATTCCCTGGCAAACTCACCCGACTGGATTTCCCCGAGTATCTTCTTCATTTCCGCGCGGGTCTCCTCGGTCACGATCCGCTTGCCCCGGGAAACGTCCCCGTATTCAGCCGTATCGCTCACGGAATAGCGCATATAGGCGAGCCCGCCGCGGTAGATCAGATCGACGATCAGTTTGAGTTCGTGCATACATTCAAAGAACGCGATCTCCGGCTGGTAACCGGCCTCTACCAGCGTATCGAATCCGGCCTTGATAAGTTCGGATACTCCGCCGCAAAGCACGCTCTGTTCACCGAAAAGATCGGTTTCGGTTTCTTCCTTGAACGTGGTCTCAAGCACGCCGGCCCGTGCGGCCCCGATCCCTCTTGCATAGGCAAGACCGGTCTGCATGGCCTGGCCGGACGCATCCTGGTAAATCGCGATAAGCGCCGGAACGCCGGCCCCGCGCACGAACTCACTCCGCACGAGGTGGCCGGGGCCTTTGGGAGCCACCATGACAACGTCGACACCCTTGGAAGGAACGATCTGGCCGTAATGAATGTTGAAACCGTGTGAAAAGAGCAGGGTCTTTCCCGCTTTCATCACAGGGGCGATATCTTCGCGATACACTTTCCCCTGGATTTCGTCCGGGATAAGAATCTGGATGATATCGGCAGCTTCCGCGCCTTCGCGCGTGGAAACCGGGGTAAATCCATGCTCCACCGCCATTTCGTAGCTCGGGCCGCCCGGGCGGGCGCACACCATGACGTCGATTCCGCTGTCGCGCAGATTCTGCGCCTGGGCGTGCCCCTGGCTTCCGTAACCGACCACTGCAACCTTTTTTCCGAGAAGAACGTTCAAATTCACATCTTTTTCATAGAAAATCCGCATACTGATGCTCCTTATGGTTTAAGAACCTACAATCTGTAGCTCGCAATGTTCAGCTCCAGGTTCACTCCGACGTGGATCGGGCTGAAAACAAGGCCGGGGACCGCGGGCTGTGAACTCGCGTTTCGGGGTGGATCAATGCTTCTTGCTTCGAGCCAGGGCCGCTTTCCCGGTACGGGCCACTTCCACGATGCCAAGCTGATCGAGCAGCTCCATGATCGCCTGGATCTTGCCCTCGTTTCCCGTGACTTCGAGGGTGTAATAATGAGGACTGACATCCACCACTTTCGCACGAAAGATGTCCACGATCCGCAGTATTTCCGCCCTCGTCTGCTGCTCGGCTCGGACCTTGATAAGGGCCATTTCACGATCGACGAATTCAGTCTCCGAGAAGTCGAAGACCTTGATGACATTAATCAACTTGTTGAGCTGCTTAATGATCTGGGACAGCACGCGCTCGTCGCCGGTCGTCACCAGCGTGATGCGGGTGAGGCCGGGTTCATGCGTTTCGGCTGCCGTTACCGTTTCGATGTTGTAGCCTCTGCCGCTGAAAAGTCCCACCACCCGGGCCAGAACTCCAGGCACGTTCTGTACCAGGATGCCTATCGTATGTCTTTCCTCTCCAGTATTCTGCATGCCATCTCCAGCTTAAGCGAGCAGCATCTCAGAGATGCTCTTCCCTGCGGGCACAATGGGGTAGACCCCCTCTTCGGGCGACACGATGAAATCCATCAGGACCGGCCTCTTTACGGCGAAAGCCTCGCGAAGGACCGGTTCCACGTCTTCGGGCCTTGTCGCCCGCAGTCCAACCGCCCCATAGGCTTCGGCAAGCTTCACGAAGTCGGGGGAGGCGTCCAGGCATGTCCCGGAGTAGTTCTTGTCGTAAAAAAGCTCCTGCCACTGGCGCACCATGCCCAAGTAGTGGTTGTTGAGAATGGCTACCTTCACGGGGAGGCAGTTGCAGACCGCCGTAATGACTTCCTGGATATTCATCTGGATGCTGCCGTCTCCCGCAATGTCGACGACGAGCCGGTCGGGAAAGGCCACCTGAGCGCCTATGGCGGCGGGCAGACCATATCCCATGGTGCCCAGACCGCCGGATGTGAGGAGAGTCCGGGGGCGGCTGAAGTGAAAATACTGCGCCGTCCACATCTGGTTTTGCCCCACCTCGGTGGTAATGATGGCGTCCCCGCCGCAAGCCTCGTAGATTTTGTCCACCACGTACTGAGGCTTGATGATATTCCCCTCCTGCTTGTAGCTGAGGGGGTTGGTTTCTCTCCACTGCCGGATTTGTTCGATCCACGGAGCCCGCAGTTCTTCCAGCCCTTCGACCGGTTCGGCCTCGACCGCTTCGACGAGCCGGATGAGCGCATTTTGGCAGTCTCCGACTATAGGAACATCCACGTCGACGTTCTTGCTGATGCTCGTGGGATCGACGTCAATGTGAATGATTTTTGCATTTGGAGCAAACCCGCTGATCTTTCCCGTTACACGATCGTCGAACCGGGCGCCCACGGCCAGGATCAAATCGGAATGGCTGATCGCCATGTTGGCGCAGAAGGTGCCGTGCATTCCGAGCATCCCCAGCCAGAGCGGATTGAGCACCTGCCCGCCCTCCGGGCCCTGAATCCTGGCCGGGAAACCGCCGAGGCCCATGAGAGTCGAGGTGACGGGGGCCTGAAGCAAGCCGGCAAGACGTATCAACTGTTCGGAGGACTCGGAGAGCACCACGCCTCCTCCTGCGAAAATAACCGGATTCCTCGCCTTTCTCAGAAGCTGAGCGGCCCGCTTGATTTGCCCGGAATGAGGCTCCAGGGTGGGGTGATAGCCGGGAAGATCGACCTTCTTCGGATACTTGAATTCCGTATGGGCCTGAAGCACGTCCTTGGGCAGATCCACCACGACGGGACCGGGTCGGCCCGTACGGGCCAGGAAGAAGGCCTCCTTTATGACCCGGGCCATGTCGCCGACTTCCCTCACCAGGTAGCTGTGTTTGGTGCAGGGCCGCGTTATGCCGATGATATCCACTTCCTGGAACGCATCATCCCCGATCAGAGCGGTGGGAACCTGCCCCGTGAAAATGACCATGGGAACGGAATCCATGTAGGCCGTCGCAACTCCGGTTACCGTGTTGGTCGCCCCGGGGCCGGAAGTCACGAGGCAAACCCCGACTCTGCCCGTCGCACGCGCATAGCCGTCCGCCATGTGGGCCGCACCCTGCTCGTGGCGGACCAGGATGTGGCGGATGTCATGCCTGGGCATCTCGTGGTAGATGTCCAGAACCGAACCGCCCGGGAAGCCGAAGATGACATCGACCCCTTCTTTTTTCAAACACTCAAAAAAGATTTGCGCTCCCTGCATTTTCATAAAAATCCTCAAATAGCGGATTGACTCCGAAAATCAAGTTGAGTTGTACTACTCCATTCTTTCTCGATTTGCAATGCCTTGATGCACTTAAACATAGCAATTTTCATAAGATAGGAAAATTAGTCCATGAATCGCGGCCTGACCTGCCAAAGGACGGCTCTTCGGCACCCCTGGGGACAGGCGATGGTACCGCCGCAGCAGAGGCTCCCCCGCACAGCCGGGAAGCGGAGATCCCCCGGAGAAGTTGAAAGAGGTGGATGGCTTTCGAGCGGGTAACGTGAGACTCAAGAGAAGAGGGTTCTGACAGGATCACTTCGCCGAAATCGAGGAATTTCCACTCTATCCTTTTACGTTCACCACAAAGTCACCGGGAAAAGCCTGGCCGTCAGCCTTCAGCAGATCAACCTTCCATAATTCTATGCATGCGATTTTGATATCCTTGTGCCTCCCATACGGGTCAGTAGCAGTCTATCGCTTCGTCAATCCCTTTTCCCGACAACACCATGGGCGATACGTTCTCATCCGCCGGAACGATGCAGTTCACCACCGCGGGCCCCGGCATGGAAAGAATCTCAGGGAGCATCCCGGTCACATCCTCTTCCGTCTGAAGGGTATACCCCGGGATTCCGTAAGCCTTCGCAAGAACTTCAAAATCCGGCTGAAACCTGAAGTTGACGGCGATGTAGCGCCCTTCGCAATAAAATTCCTGCAACTGCCGCACCAACCCAAGGGCCAGATTGTTCAGGATGACGATCTTGACGACGGCTCCCTGCTCTATCATCGTCCCAAGTTCCTGCATGGTCATCTGGATACTGGCGTCTCCCGTGACCAGCACCACCGGCTTACCCGGGCAGCCGATGCTTGCGCCGATGGCGGCGGGAAGCCCGAACCCCATACAGCCCAGCCCCCCGGAAGAAACCAGCGAGCGGGGTTTTTTGAACCGATAATACTGAGCGACCCACATCTGGTGCTGGCCCACATCCGTGGCCACGATCGCCTCCCCCCCCGTAAGCCTGGAAAGCTGCTCGATGACGAACTGGGGTTTGAGGTTGCCTTCCCGACTGTAGGAAAGGGGGTGCTCTTCCTTGAGTTCCCTGATCCGGGACAGCCACTGGGATCGGTCGGTCTTTTCAAGCAGGGGCAGCAGGGCCTGCAGGATCATCTTGACGTCCCCGACCAGAGGAACGTGGACCGACACGATCTTTCCTATTTCGGCCGGATCGATATCGATATGAATCACCGTGGCCTGAGGTGCAAATGCTTTGACCTTCATCGTCACCCGGTCGTCGAAGCGCGCTCCGAGAGCGATCAAAAGATCGCATTCGGTGATCGCCATGTTCGCGTAACGGGTCCCGTGGAGACCCGGCATTCCGAGGAACAACGGGTGATCTCCGGGGAAGCTCGCCAGTCCCATGAATGTATTGGTCACGGGCGCCGAGATGGCTTCAGCGAGTTTCAGCAATTCCTCCGCCGCATCGGATGCAACGATTCCGCCGCCCGCATAGATGACCGGCCTCTTCGCCCCTTTGATCATTTCGGCGATTTCATGAATCTTCGAAGGATGGCCCCGATAAGTGGGCTTGTATCCGCGAAGCTTGACGTTTGCCGGATACTTGAATGCAATCAGCGTCTGGGCCACATCCTTTGGCAGATCGACCAGCACCGGTCCGGGACGGCCCGTCGACGCGATATGAAAAGCATTCTTGATGATTGCGGGCAGCTTCTCAGGGTCCTTCACCAGGTAATTGTGCTTGGTGATGGGCATGGTGATTCCGAAAATGTCCACTTCCTGAAAAGCGTCCGTTCCGATTTGTTCCGTTGAAACCTGGCCCGTAATGACGACGAGCGGAATGGAATCCATGTATGCATTGGCGATTCCCGTAACCAGGTTGGTCGCACCGGGACCCGAAGTGGCCATGCATACTCCGACTTTTCCCGTAACGCGCGCGTAGCCGTCCGCGGCATGGACGGCCCCCTGCTCATGCCGGACCAGCACGTGTTTGATCTTCGAAGAATGGTACAGGGCATCATACACCGGAAGAATCGCTCCTCCGGGATAGCCGAAAATCACTTCGACGTTTTCTTTTTCCAGGCACCGAATCAGGGCTTCGGCCACAGTGATTTCCAAGATGACACCTCCGATATGGGTCGGACCGGGGTTCACGGCCCTCGTCAACGGCTAATCCGCGTTGTCGTTTTTCGATCCGCTGTCGACGCCGGCAAACTTCGCGCCGCGTAACATGGCCACTTTGCCGGTTCTGACAAGTTCCTTGATACCATACGGCCGTAATGATTCTTCAAAGGCATTGATTTTGCCTTCGTTTCCCGTACACTCGAACGTCATCGTCTTGCGGCCCAGATCCACGACGCGGGCTCTGAATATTCCCGCAATGTGCAGCATTTCAACCCGCTGGCTCGGTTCCGCCGCCACCTTGATCATGACGAGTTCCCGGTCGACGTATTCGTCGGTGGTGATGTCGCTGATCTTGATGACATCGATGAGCTTATGCAGTTGCTTGGTGACCTGTTCGATCAGATGATGGTCGGCTTCCACCACGATCGTCATCCGGGAAACATCATCCTTCTCGGTACGGCCCACTGCCAGGCTGTCGATATTGAAACCGCGTCGGGCAAAGAGCCCGGCAACCCGGGCCAGAATACCGGGATGGTTCTCCACCAGGACTGCAAGAGTATGCTTCATTCCTTCCGAAACCTCCTCGACCGGTCACATTGAATGCGCAGGAACTCACTTAAGTTTTTCAGTATATATTAAGTAGAAGTCCTTTTAAAGCTGAAATTAATGGCAAATTGCATCTTCGAACAACGTGACGGCGCAGGATACTCCAGGTTCCCGACTTCAGCCGCCGGAGAACCCGATAGAATTGTTCTTTTAGCGGATATGGTATAGATAGAAACAACAGTGCCGGCACGAAACAGGACATCGAACCCGAGCGGAAGGGACATCGACGTTGGACTACAAAAACATCATCAATTTCTTTTTCGAACTGGGGATGCTGAAAAAGACCCCCCGTTCCGGATTTCAGTTTCTCGGCTCAGGACAGGAATCCGTTGCGGACCATTCCTTCAGGGTTGCTCTCATCGGCTATACCCTGGCCAGGTTGACGAAAAGCCCGGACCCCTTCAAGGTCGTCTGCCTGTGCCTGTTCCATGATATTCCGGAGGCGCGGACGGGAGATTTAAACTACGTCAACAAGCAATACGTCCAGACGGACGAGCAGGCGGCCATACAAGACCTTGCGGAAACCCTGCCCTTCGGAGCCGACTACAAGGCGCTGCTGCGCGAATACCGCGAAGAGGCGACCGAAGAGGCGAAACTGGTCCACGACGCCGACCAGCTCGACCTGATACTCGAACTCAAAGAACAAAACGACCTCGGGAATGCCTATGCCCGCAAGTGGATCCATTTCGCGCTGACACGCCTCCGGACGGAAGTCGGGAAGCAGTTGGCTTCAGAGATCCTCACGACCGATTCTTCCGGCTGGTGGTTCGAAGGGCACGATCACTGGTGGCACCGGAATCAGGAAGGATGATCTTTTTTGCGGCGATCGAGCATCGAAACCACCTTGCCCGCGGCTTCACCCTGAGCCGCGCGTTTCTTTTCTTCCTTACCCGGCGGGCTGCTCTGCTCGACAGGAGGCGGGGCGGCCACGCCATCTTCCGGGGCGACGACTTTTTCAATTCTCATCGGCCTTCCCCCCATGGTGAATTCCGTGCCGTTGATGTAGGGCAATCGAAGGATCCAGGTGATCGTCAGCAGCGGAGTCTGAAGCACCAGTATCTTTATGTGAAACCACTCCGGTTTCACATCGGGCGTGACAGCCTCGATCCGGGCAAAAAACACCGGCTCACCATCCACATAAACCAGAACAACATCGCCTTCTTGAGTCATCAGAAATGCCTGAAATGGGGGAAAATACCCAATGTCGTAAAATGTTGAATGCTTCTTGCTCTTTCGTTTACCAGCAAAAGATCAGCACCCAAATATCGGGGCGGCAGTCCCCGCAACGTTGGGGCGGAAAACCGCGCTGTTTCCCGCCGCCAAACGTTTCAAGCGCTCGATCCCGGACCGGGTGATTTCCTTTGTTTCTATCGCCCGGACCATTTCGCCGGTCATTATCACTGCCGATAACGCCCTGTCTGCCGGCGAGCTTCCGGCATGTCTCCTCTAACCGGCCGCATTCGGGAACCATCGGAAAACGCAGCTCGAACGGCTCCCCAGGAATATAATCCCGCAGATGCCGGACGGCCTCCCGACGATCACCCGCAAAAATAAAGAATCGGCATCGATTGTTCAGGAAATATCCAGGCTATTCTCAAGTGCTTCAATTCGGCCGCAAAAGTCAACTGATAAAGCAGCACGAGTCCCTCGACGCTCGCCCTCTTCGCATCACCGGGCGATCCTCATGTTTTTCCACAACAACCGACCTGAGTTTCCCGTGGTCCCGGTCCGTTCCCAGCCAATTCCCATCGGGGCCGATCACCTCGAACCGAATCAGCAGATGGAGAGGGAGGTCCACATTCCTCTGCGGCTCTGCGGCGAATCCGGTTTTTCCTCAGTCCTCAGCACCGCGCCTCGGGCTACATGGGGTTTGCCCTTAAAATACTCGCTTTCCCCGAACGACATTACAACAATATTAATTTGTTTATAAATTTTTTCATGGTATCAAGAATACAGTTGCTTGATCGATTTTTTCCTTCGGGTGGCGTCAAGGAACGGAAAGTCGAGGGTTTCGGAAAGGTGGGCGGTGTTTCATAGCCCGAGGAGGCAGGTGGGCGAACGCCTGTCCTCAAACTGAAGCCCTCTGGAGGAGGAGGCTTCGGAGTCCCGGGGCCTTTTCAATCACGCAGGGCCGCCGGTCCTGCCTAACTAACGCACATCACTTGCCTTGAAAGGAGGAGCTATGTCTAACTTGCACAAAATCGGTATTGGAGCTTTTCTTATTTTGTGTCTGGCTCTCATGCCCATGGTTGCCGCGGCGGAAGACCTCAACCAGGGGGATGGAACGTCCCTGACGGATGCCGTGGGACTTCCGGCAAATCTGGGTCAGGTTGTCTGCACGGCCGACGTCAATTCGGACGGGACTATCGCGGGCGGTCTTCATGCAGCCAAAGCCAAGTCGCTACGCGTCGGTCCGGGGGAATATCAGGTTGGTTTTAACAAGCCGTGCCTGGATATAAGGGCAGCAAACGGCTATGCGCGCTGGCTGCAGGTCGACACATTGTCCATCGGCACCATAAGCGGCGGTGTTTCCTGCACCACTGCCGACCGATACAACGTGCCGAGTGCCGTATGGGTCTCTTGCACCGATTCCACCGGCACCCTGGTTGATACTTCCTTTTTCCTTTTTATAGCTCATTAGGACCTTGCGATCTGAAATGGGGCAGCCCGGCCTCGATCAGGGCTGCCTTCCGTCAAAAGCTTCTTTCATACAAACAAAGCCCGGCATCCGATTTCATTGCCCGCTCGAACATCCGGGACCGCTTCAATTGTTACTTCGGGCAGTTCCCTTCAGGCATTTCCCTTCACTTCAGACATTTATCCGTCGCGCCCTTCACGTAGCCGTCATCAACATTGCCGAGCACCACCGGGAGCGTCCCCAGGTCGGGGGGATAAAACCCGAAAATGATTTCGACCAGCAGGGTGACGATCCTGTAGGTGACTCCCCACAGCAGTTCGGTGCGGTCCCCCGACTGGTAGAGAAAACATGGAAAGTCATGTTTGGGGCCGTTGAACCTCCATGTGAGGTGAGGCGGGACATTCAGACGGTAACAGGCGTAGTGCATGGGATTGAGCAGCGAACGCAGCGGAATGGATACGACACTTTCCACTTCCCAGCTCAGAGCGAAGGTCTTCTGCCGTGATATCCATGCGACCATGGGATGGATCACGCGGCGGAAGAGGACGAGGCACTGTGACGGCAGCGGCCCCAGGAATTTCGTGGCAAGAGGGTTCAGGCGCATCTCCTCCCAGCATTCCCTGAGACCGGTTGCGAACAGAAGGGACATGAGCCTCGCTTCGTCCGGCTGTTCCTTCCGAAAACTCTGCCAGTGCGGCCACCGCGACAGCGGCGTGAAAGGCAGCGACAACAACCTGGCCAGGTAGGGATCGAGACGCCGCTCCACGGCCCCTCCCGGACAGCACAGGTCGCCCGGCTGTTTCACGCTCTGCGAACGTTTGTTGAGGATGACGCAGACTTCAGGGGACTTCCCGTTCCCAGCCGCCTGCCTGCCCAGCAGGACCAGGACGCTCGACGCCTGTACCTTCCCGCTGCAGGACTCACTGTCAAAGAGCGATTCGCATCCGCGTCGTTCATACAACAGATCCATGATCCGGAACTGAAGCGCACGCGGGTCATCGAGCAGATTCATATCTAAAGGACGGCTCCCTTCCACGATTTCCATTCCCGCAATTTTTCGTCAAGGCGTCTGGGAGATACCCGAAAACGGGTCCTGATTTCGGGAGCAAATAGACTGATCCTGTATTCTTCAATCATAAAACGGAATTCATCCAGGAGCGAAACCTCCGGTTCACCGAGATCTGTCCGAGGGTATCGCATCAGCTCCTTTAAGGCGGCGCGGTAAGGCTCGAACGGTTCCGCCTTCATCCGGTCTTTTTCCGGGGCCGCGTAAGCTCTTTCCGCTCTGATCCTGAGCGCCCTGAGATAGCGGGGCAATTCCCTCACGAGTTCCCGCCTGAAGTGCTGGAGGAAATTCCCCGGCATGAGTTCGTCAAGTTCCGACGCGATGAGTTCCAGGCGCTCTCTTACCGCACGATTGCCCGCCGCCGAACGTTCGAAGCGTTTGATCTCGGACCGGGTGATTTCCCTCTCTTCGATCGCCTCGACCACTTCACAGGTCATCTCATTTCCGATGACACCCAGTTTGCCCTCGAGCTTATGGACCGTCTCCATAAACCGGCTGCGTTCCGGGACCACCGGCAAATGCAGTTCGAACAATCCCCTTAGAATATAATCCTGCAAATGACGGACGGCTTCCTGACAATCACCCATAAAATAGAGCATCGGCATCAATCGTTCGGGAAATATCCAGGCCTTTTTCAAGTGCTTCAGCTCGGCTGCGAAAGTCAACTGATAAAGCAGCAGGAGTCCCTCGACGCTCGCCTTCTTCGCGTCATCCGGCGATTCGAAAAGCCGGACGGCAACCGTTTTCCCTTCGGCCGCAAGCCCCGGATATGCAAAACGCATGAGACCCAGGGCATCCTTTCCGATTTCTATTCCGGGCGGCAGGTCGCCGAAGTCCCACGAGGATATCCCTTCCCTCTCCCAGGCATCTTTCGCGTTGTTCCAGAGACGGTCTTCATGTTTTCCCACCACAACGGACTTGAGTTTCCGAAGGTCCCGGCCCGTTCCAAGCGGGTTCCCATCGGGGCCGGTCACTTCAAACCGCATCAACAGATGTAAAGGGAGGTCCACGTTGAGCCACTGATCAGAAGGCACCCTCACCGAGAAAGCCTCCTCGACGCAGCGGCTCAATTCCCTGAAGAAATCCCCTTCTCCCGCCCGAAGGCACTCGGCGACCCTTCCGGCCGCATCCGCAACGGGAACCAGCTTTCTGCGAAGGCTCTTGGGGAGGCCCTTGAGGAGAACCGTCACCTTTTCCTCGATCATCCCCGGCACGAGCCAGTCGAAAGGCTCATGGGAAAGCCGGGAAAGCGCGTGGACCGGGACGGTCACGGTTATCCCGTCGTCTTCCTCGCCCGGAAGAAACGTATAGCGCAACGGCAGTTCGACCTCTCCCAGCCGAAGCACGTCCGGAAACCGTTCGAACGCTCCGAAGTCGGGCTCGACCTCGAGCAGATCCGACTCGGTCATCCGCAGGAAGTCGTCACCGCCCCTGTCCTTTATGAGCCTGCCGAGAGTCCGCAAATCCGACAGCACGGGCAGGCGTTCCGCATAAAAGCCGTAGATGGTTTCCTCATCGACCAGGAGTCCCCGCCTCCGGGTCTTGCTCTCCAGGTCTTCGATCTGGCGGATGAGATCCGTGTTGTGCTGAAAAAAGCCGTAAGTCCCGGGAAGGTCTCCCTCGACCAGGGCCGACCGGATGAAGATGTCCCTCGCCTCTTCCGGGTGTACGCTTGCATAGTTTATCTTTCTGCGCTCGACGATCGGAAGCCCGTAAAGGGTCACCCGCTCGAAGGCGGCGACCTGTCCCCGATTCTTTTCCCAATGGGGTTCAAAATACGATGCGCGGCACAGGTGGCCGCCGAGCCGTTCAAGCCATTCGGGTTCGATATTGGCCGCGATTCGCGCATAAAGCCGTGAAGTCTGCACGATTTCCGCGGCAGTGATCCACGCCCCGCCCTTGTTGAAGAGTCCGGAACCGGGAAAGAGCATCACCTGGCGGTTCTTTGCCCCCAGGTAGAGGTTCTTCTCCCTGCGCATGGCGATGTTGCTGAGGTAGCCGGAGACGATCGCACGATGAACGGCCTCATAGCCCGCCGGAGCGGAATTTGCCTCAAAGCCTCCGATTTCTTCCAGGATATTGCCGATTTCCTCGTGGATGTCTTTCCATTCCTTCATCCGCCGGTAGGAGAGAAAGTGCTCCCGGCAGAACTTCCTCAGTTGAGTCTGACTGCGCGGGGTGTAACGCACCCCCTGGTCCTGACCGCCGGACGGCAAGGTCCCGTTCTCCGGGGGCGACGACCCCTCCGCACTGCCCGATGGGTCTTCATCCATTCGGGGCGGCTCTCCCCCGGTCCCGGGAACCTCCGCGGGACTCTCCCTCGGCCAGCACAGGTTCCACAGTTTGAGCAGCCCCGTGAAATCCGACCGGGGGTTCCGGAAAACGGCATGGGCCTGGTCCGCCTGAGCTTCCTTATCGAGCGGCCTTTCGCGGGGATCCTGAACGCTCAGGGCAGCCGCAAGAACGATCATCTCGCTCACCGCTCCCTCCTCCCTTGCCTGGAGCAGCATCCGGGACAATCGCGGGTCGAGTGGGAGCCGCGCCATGGTCCTTCCCACTCCGGTCAGCCTGCGGTGATCGTCCACCGCCCCCAGTTCCTTCAGCACGGCAAAGCCGTCCTTTACGGCGGACGGGGAAGGAGGATCCAGGAAGGGGAATTCCTGAATGTTTCCCAACCGGAGGAAGAGCATTTTCAGGATGACTTCCGCAAGATTGGACCTCAGTATTTCCGGGGCCGTGTACAAAGGCCGGCCGAGGTAGTCCTCTTCCGAATAGAGCCGGATGCACACCCCGGCCTCCACCCTGCCGCAGCGGCCCTTGCGCTGGTCTGCGCTCGCCTGTGACACGCGGGCCACGGGAAGGCTCTGCGTCCTCGAACGGGTATTGTACCGGGCGATTCGGGCAAGACCCGTGTCGACGACGTACCTGATCCGGGGAATGGTGATGGACGTCTCGGCCACATTGGTCGCCACGACGATTTTTTCTTCGGTCGTGGGCTGAAAAATACGCTTCTGGTCGCCGGACGCCATTTTCCCGAATAGAGGCATGGCGATTGTATTGAAGTAGCGCTTTTCCTCCAGCCGCTGCACCATCTCCCGGATATCACTCTCCGTCGGCATGAATACGAGGATATCGCCGCGGCGGGCATGCGTTCCGCCCTTTTTCAGTTCGTCAACGGCCGTTATCGCCTGGTCCACGTACGAGACGTCCTCTCCCTCGCCGTCCCCAGATCCCTCGACCTCAATGGGCCGATACCGGACATCCACCGGGTAGGTGCGGCCGGACACCTCGACGATCGGGGCGTCGTGGAAAGCACGGGAAAATTTCTCGGGGTCGATGGTGGCTGACGTGATGATGACTTTCAGATCGGGCCGGGAAGGCAGGACCCTCCGGATGAGGCCGAGCAGAAAATCGATGTTCAGGGTCCGCTCGTGCGCCTCGTCGATGATGAGCGTGTCGTAAGCCCGGAAGAGGCGGTCCGATTGGGCTTCGGCCAGGAGGATTCCATCGGTCATGAATTTGATTCGGGTGGTTGCCCTGGTCCGATCCTGAAAGCGGATCTTGTATCCGACCCATCGCCGGCCCTCCGGCCCCAATTCTTCGGACACACGATCGGCCAGGGTAACGGCGGCGATACGCCGGGGCTGCGTGCAGCCGATCATGCGCCGGACGCCGCGTCCTGCTTCGAGGCACATTTTGGGTATCTGGGTGCTCTTTCCCGATCCGGTCTCACCGGTGATGACAATGACCTGGTTGTCTCCGATGGCCCGAAGTATGGCCTCCTTCCTGTCGGTAATAGGAAGCTCGGCCGGATAGTTCAGGAAACGGAGAAAATCCCGATTGCCGGATTGAGAATTTTTGAAAGTTCGTGGAGCGGACTCGGATCGGTTCATAAATCCCTGAATCCCTGAATGTCCCCTTTCCGTAAACACTGTGGCCTGGATACACCGCCGTTCGTTAATGCACCGCTGTTCGACCGGCTCGGCGGAATTCCTGAATTTCCAGATGGACACCGGGCCAAAAAGGTCTTCATGGTGATCCCGAGCCGCGCCTCGGCCGGAATTCCCCTGCGCCCAAAGCCGGGCCGACCGGATTATAACATGGTCCGCAACGGCCGCGGTCAGGGGCGGTCAGGCGAATTCTTGCCGGGGGAATGCATGCGGATCCAGGCGGAATGATCCCGGCACTTGTGAGTGATCTTTACAAATCCCTTACCTTGTGTCAATTGTCTCAAGAATTGTCCCGAGTGGAAGTGAAGTGATCGAATGTTGTGGCGAGGCCATCGACAGACCGGAGGAACTATGGAACCTTATTTTCAGAACGTACAGGAGGCTGCGTCGTTTATCAGCTCCAGGATCGGCTGCACACCGAGAATCGGACTCATCCTCGGAACGGGCCTCGGAGGCACCGTGGATGCAATGGAAGAAGCAACCAGCCTGCCCTATCACGACATCCCTCATTACCCTCCGAGCACGGTCGAAGGGCATAAGGGCAGGCTCATCTGCGGGAAATGGATGGGAAAGCCGGTGGTGGTCATGCAAGGGCGCTGCCACCTCTACGAAGGCTATTCACCACAGCAGGTAACGTTTCCAATCCGGGTGATACGGTCCCTGGGCGCGGAAATCCTTATTGTTTGCAGCGCCGCGGGAGGGCTCGATCCGCAGTTCAAGGCGGGCGAACTCATGGTCATCTCCGATCACATCAACCTGACGGGACACAATCCGCTCGCCGGGCCGAATGTGGACGAATGGGGTCCGCGGTTTCCGGATATGACTCAACCCTACAGCAGACGGCTCCAGGCGCTTGCCGTCACTACGGCGATTTCTCAAAAGCTGTTCATCCACAGAGGGGTATACGCCGGAGTTCTGGGTCCCAGCCTGGAAACGGCGGCTGAAACGCGCTTTCTGAGGGCAATCGGCGCCGATGCCGTCGGGATGTCCACCATCATGGAAGTTATCGCGGCAATCCACGCGGGTCTCGAAGTCCTCGGAATTTCAGCCATAACCAATGTCAATCTTCCCGACAACTACCAGCCGGCCCATATCGAGGATATTATCGCCGTGGCTGAAAAGACGGGCACAAAGCTCATGCAGTTGCTGGCGGAAGTGATCCGGCTACTGTGACCGGCAGTGGGCGGCGGACGATTCGCCGCGGTACCGTGCAGAGAGATTCTGCAAATAGAAAGGCGCGGGGTAAACCGTTGAGGCCATGGCGGAGGGCGACCCCGGGGTAGCCGCGGGGAGGAGCCACGCTCTATTCTCCTCCCCTTGCGGGAGGGGCGGCGGGAGCTGAAAAAGAATCTTCACCGGGGTAGCCCGGATACTTGTTATCCGGGCGCGAAGCGCAGGAGGTCCAAAGGACAGGCTCCGGAATCGCTGTGGCTGATTTGCCTGCCCCTCTTGTC
The DNA here is from genome assembly GCA_963666995.1 of uncultured Syntrophobacter sp. Lineage (GTDB taxonomy): Bacteria > Desulfobacterota > Syntrophobacteria > Syntrophobacterales > Syntrophobacteraceae > Syntrophobacter. Next base: position 1,328,094 of record OY762941.1, read on the forward strand.
CTTGCGGACCCGGACAACGAGTTGTCCGGGCCACCCGGCGGGAGGGGCGAGGGGAGGGGGAAAGATCCTTCGAATCAGCCCCCTGTCTTCGTCTCCCTGTTGTATGAGACCGAATTCGCCGTTTCCACTATTACTTAAACTCTTCACCTACGGAATTTGCCATGAAAGAAACCGATCCCTTTGAGCAGCAGACACCTTCCGAAGCGGACATCCTGCTCGTAAACGGCATGGTGCTCACCCTGAATCCCAATGGCGATCTTTTCCACCCGGGGGCCGTCGCTATCCGGGACGGCAGGATATCGGCCGTCGGTCCATCCGGTTCCCTCGAATCGAAGTTCAAGCCGGCCAAAACGCTCGACGTCGAAGGCTGCCTCGTGCTGCCCGGCCTTGTCAATTCTCATACGCACGCCGCAATGACGATCTTCCGCGGCCTGGCCGACGATCTTCCCCTCATGGAATGGCTGCAGGGGCACATATTCCCGGCGGAAGCGAAGTTGACCGAAGAATGGGTTTACTGGGGGACCCTGCTCGCCTGCGCTGAAATGATCCTTTCCGGGACCACCACTTTCTGCGACATGTACCTCTTCGAGCACAAGGTGGCCGAAGCGGCAAAAGCCGCCGGCATGCGCGCCCTGGTCGGAGAAGTCCTCTACGACTTTCCTTCCCCCAACTACGGCCCGATCGAAAACGGGCTTCGCTTCACCGAATCGCTGATCCGCGAATGGGCGGGCGATCCCCTGGTTCGGATCGCCGTGGAGCCGCACGCTCCATACACCTGTTCGCCTCCGGTTCTTGAGCGCTGCAACGAAATCGCCCTCCGAAACCAGGTGCGTTTCGTTATCCATCTTTCCGAAAATGACGCCGAGGTGCGGCAGATCCTCGACCGCTACGGACACAGGCCCGTCGCACACCTCGACAGTCTCGGGATCCTGGGGCCTCACGTCATCGCCGATCATTGCGTCGCGGTGGACGACCACGACATGGAACTGCTTTCGGCAACACGGACCCACGTGGCGCACAACCCCGAAAGCAATATGAAGCTCGCATCGGGCATCTCGCCCGTTCCGCGGCTGCTCGAACTGGGAGTAAACGTCGCCCTGGGAACGGACGGCTGCGCCAGCAACAACAACCTGGACCTTTTCGGTGAGATGGATTCCTGCGCCAAGCTCCACAAGGTGGCGACCCTCGATCCCACCGCGCTTCCGGCGGAAACCGTTTTGAAAATGACCGTGGGAAACGGGGCCGCGGCGCTCGGAATGGACGGCGAAATCGGCCGGATCGCACCCGGCTTCCTTGCCGATCTCATTGTCGTCGATCTTCGAAAGCCTCACCTTGTCCCGCTCTACAACCCGGTCAGCCACCTGGTTTATGCCGCCCGGAGCTCGGACGTGAGGCACAGCATCATTCACGGGCGGCTGGTCATGGAAGACAGGAAGGTGCTCACTTTCGACGTAAACGAGGTCATGGAACGTGTCCGCGAATTCGCAAAAAAAATCAGGCCCTGAATCCCCGGCCGCCCCGCTAAAGGAAGTGGACTGGCTGCTGACGGACATTTCGTGGGTGGTAACCTGCGATGATGCCATGCGGTGCTTCCCAGGCGGGGCGATCGCAATCGAAGGGAATACTCTCGCCGCCGTCGGCCCGTCGAATGAGATTCAATTACGGTTCAAGGGCCGAAAGCGGATGGATCTTTCCGGGTTCCTCGTTGCCCCCGGCCTCGTCAACACTCACGGCCACGCGGCCATGAGTTGCTTCCGGGGGCTGGGCGACGATCTATCCCTCGATCGCTGGCTAAGCGAGGTCATTTTCCCCGCCGAAGCTTCGTCCGTCACGCCGGAACTGGTGTATTTCGGGACGCTGCTCTCCTGCATCGAAATGCTGAAAGGCGGCACCACGACTTTCTGCGACGGATATTTTTTCGAGGAAGAAGCGGTTCGCGCGGCGGATGCTTCAGGCATTCGAGGCGTCCTCGGACAGGGCATTCTGGACTTCCCGGCCCCGGACCAGCCGGACCCGAAGCGATCCAGGGAGAGGGCGGAAGCCTTTCTCGGATCTTTTCCGTCGAACGGCGGCCGCCTGAGGCCGTCTCTTTTCTGCCATTCCGCCTATACGTGCGGGCCGGAGACCCTCAAGTGGGCGAAGTCGCTTTGCCGCGAGCTCGACCTCCTCTTTCAGATTCATGTTTCCGAGACGTCATCCGAAGTGGATGAAGTGGAACGAAGGTACGGGCTTCGCCCGGTCCGGCATCTCGACCGGCTTGGCGTTCTCGATGAGAGGACGCTCTGCGCTCACGTGGTCTGGCCCGACCCGGGTGAAATCGCGATTCTTGGCGCCCGTTCGGCGGGTGTGACCCATGTTGCCGAAAGCAACATGAAGCTGGCTTCCGGGGTCGCCCCCGTGCGGGAACTCGCCGGCGCGGGAATCCGCATCGGCCTGGGCACGGACGGCTGCGCCAGCAACAACGACCTCGACATGTTCTCGGAAATGGACAAGGTGGCCAAGACCCACAAAGTATTCTATAATGACCCCGTTCTCTGCTCCGCCTCCGAAGTGCTGGCGATGGCCACGCGCGGAGGGGCTTCCGTCCTGGGCTGGAGCGACGAAATCGGGAGCATCCGGGGTGGCGGGAACGCGGACATCATCGCGATCGATTTGAATCAGCCCCACCTCACCCCTCTCTACGATCCCATGTCTCACATGGTCTACTGCGCCGGTCCGGGGGATGTCCGCCATGTCTGGGTCGATGGCCGGCAGGTGGTCTCGGAGGGGAAGATCCTCACGGTGGACGAAGTGGCGGTCATGAAGGAAGTGACGAAAATAGCCGGGAGGATTCGGGAAAGAATTGGAACACCGTAAGCGGCCTCAGCGGCGCGACGGGGTCCCGGGCTTCCCGGGCAGCGCCGGCATCGGGCTTTTGGGTGGTTATCTTAAAACCTCGTAACATTTCGGATTACAATATGAATGCAAGCAACTCGACATCAACACGAGAGAGGGGGGTAAATGGCTATTCCGGCCAATAAGACTAAAATCGTCTGCACTATAGGACCGGCTTCGGATTCCAGGGAAATCCTGGAACAGATGATCCTTGCCGGCATGAACGTGGCGCGACTCAACTTTTCACACGGCGACTTCGCCGGCCACAGGGAAATCGTCGAACGCATCCGCGCAGCCGCCCGGTCAACGGGCCGCCGCGTGGCCATCATGGGGGATCTCCCCGGGCCGAAGATGCGCATCGGGCAACTGGCCCGGGAACCGGTCGAACTGAAGGCCGGGGATGCCTTTGTCCTCACCACCGAAGATATCGTCGGAGACGCCTCGCGGGTGTCCGTCAGTTTCGCACGCCTCCCGCAGGCCGTGAAGGCGGGCGACCGGCTTTTCCTGAACGACGGTTTTATCGAACTCGAAGTCACCGGCGTTGAGGGCAGCGACGTCCGGTGCCGGGTCCAAGTGGGAGGCGAACTCCGTTCCCGAAAGGGCCTCAACCTGCCGCGGATCGACCTCGGGATCAGCGCCTTCACCGAGCACGATCACGAGTGCCTGAAGTTTGCGAAGGAACAGGGGCTGGACGCCGTCAGTCAATCCTTTGTCGAAAACGCGGCGGACATCGCCACCGTCAGGAAGGCGGCCGCCGACCTGGGATACTGCCCCTTCATCATCGCCAAGATCGAACGGGCCGGAGCGCTCGACCAGATCGACGGCATCCTGGAAGCGACCGACGGAGTCATGGTCGCGCGCGGGGACCTCGGCGTCGAAATCCCCATCGAACGAATCGCCGCCGTCCAGAAGAACCTGACGAAAAAGGCAAACCTGCTCGGCAAACCCGTCATCACGGCGACCCAGATGCTTGAGTCCATGACCGCAACCCGGCGGCCGACCCGGGCCGAAGCGACCGACGTCGCCAATGCGATCCTCGACGGCACCGACTGCGTCATGCTCTCGGAGGAATCCGCCATGGGGAAATATCCTGTGGAATCCGTCGCCATGCTGGCGAAAATCGCGACGGCCACCGAACCGCTCCTCACCAGGAGATTCCCCGGACAGCCGATCGGGTCCTGCGGATGCGAAGGGAGCGTAAGAATCGAGGACCTCATCGCCCTCAGCGTCGAGGCATCCCTGGCGCATTTCACGCCGGCCGCGGTCTTTGTCCCGACCCACAGCGGAACGACCGCCCGTACCGTCTCACGCTTCAGGCTGCCCGTGTGGATTGTCGCCGTCAGTTCCCTGGAACCGACGTGCCAAAAGCTCCAGTTTTCTTTCGGCGTTTTTCCGGTGCACGAACCCAACCATCCGGAAAACTGGAAGGAATTCACGCGCAACTGGCTGAAGGCCCATGGGCTCCCGGGCAACCTTGTCGTGGTGACCGAAGGACCGTCGTCCAGGAACCCGGAAACAAACAACCGATTGGAAATCATCGACCTCGACCGCACCCGGTGAAGCGGGGATCGATGAATGTGATTTCCCTTCTGCATTCCCACGCAGGAGGGGCTGTTGCCCTTGTCATCCTGAACGCAATTGCTCAGTGTGAGCCGGGCCGCCACGTTTTTACAACGAACGGAAATGCCATGAAAATCCTTCGCGCAAGCCGTATGGAAAGGTGCATCGGCTGTTATTCGTGTTCGCTTGCCTGTGCAAGGCTCGTTCACGACAGCATCTCCTGGCACCGTGCGGGCATTCGGATTCGTTCGGCGGGGGGCCTCAGCACCGGGTTCGAGGCGCAGCTCTGCCTGGCGTGCAATCCGGCGCCGTGCGTTCACGCCTGTCCGACCGATGCCTTCCGGCAGCGCAAGGGAGGCGGGGTCAAGGTCAAGCTCGAATCCTGCATCCGCTGTGGAGCGTGCGCCGACGCCTGCCCCGTGGACGCCGTCTACATGGACCCGGAAAACGGGTTCCCGGCGGTCTGCATCCATTGCGGACGCTGCGTTGCGTTTTGTCCGCACACCTGTCTCCAGATGGTCGACGTCATCGTCGGCGGAAACGGATCGTGAAATGAGCCTCGAACCTTTCCGAATTCTGATGGTGAACCTCGATGAAGGGAAGAGCGAAGTCGTCCGGTTCGGGGACCCCGGGGAACTGATCGGAGGAAGCGGGCTCGCCGCGGGGATCTATTCGGCCTACGGCTCCCCGGACGCCCCCGCAAACGATCCCCGGCAGCCTCTGATCTTTGCGATCGGCCCGCTCACGGCACACTTCCCGTTGATGAGCAAGACGGTCCTCGGTTTCAAATCCCCCTACAATCAGCAATACGCCGAAAGCCATGCGGGGGGCCGGCTGGCGCTCGCACTGCGCTTTGCGGGCTACGACGCCCTGGTGATCGCGGGGGCGGCCAAAACACCTTCCTGCCTGATCGTCGGCGGGCGCACCGTTTCGCTCCAGGACGTTCACTACCTCTGGGGCCAGGACGTCCTCATCGCGGGCAAATCGCTGAGGCGGCTTAACAAGGGCAACGCCGGACACCGCAGCATCCTGAGGATCGGCCCCGCGGGCGAGCGCCAGGCCCCGATCGCGGGCATCAATGTCGATACCTACCGCCACTTCGGACGCCTGGGCGCCGGCGCCGTGATGGGATCGAAAAACCTCAAGGGCCTCATCGTGCTCGGGGACGGCAGCATCGACATGCCGAAGAACAGGGACTACGCCCTGCTCTACCAGGACATCTACCGGGAAATGACCGGGTCGGAGATGATGAAGAAGTACCATGACCTGGGCACTCCCGAAAACATGATGCCGCTCAATGAAATGCAGGCCGTTCCGTGGCGCAACCTGCAGGCGACCCACGACGACCGGGCCCGGGACATATCCGGCGAACGGTTCGCCGACGAACTGCTGCTGCGAAAGACCGCGTGCGCGGGCTGCCCCGTCGGCTGCATCCATGTGGGGCTCCTTCGGGAAAAATTCGCAGCCGAGCATGAATACCTCTACAGGCAGGTTTCCTACGACCACGAACCCATCTTCGCCGCCGGGTCCATGATCGGAGTCACGGAACCCGGAAGCGTCCTGATGCTCCTCGAAGAAATGGAACGGCAGGGTCTCGACGTGATGAGCGCCGGGGTCGTCCTTGCCTGGGCCACGGAAGCCATGGAGAAGGGTCTGGTGACCGAGAACGAGACCTTGACGCCCCTGAAGTTCGGGAACCCCGAAGGCTACCAGCAGGCCGTGAGGCACCTCGGCAGGGGGACGAACGAATTCTACCGGCTCCTGGGACAGGGCGCGGAAGCGGCGGCGGCCCGCTACGGGGGCGGGGATTTTGCGTGCGTGCTGGGCCAGGAAATGGCCGGATATGCGACCGGCGAGGCGTTTTTCGTGTCCCAGGCATACGGCTTCCGCCATTCCCACCTGGACAGCGCGGGCTACAGCTTCGACCAGAAACACGACGCAAAAGACGACCGGGCGGCCGTGCAATACCTCATCGAAGAAGAAAAACGGCGCGTTCAGCTCACCTGCATGGTTTCCTGCCTGTTTGCGCGAAACGTCTACACGGAAGAGCGCCTGCGGCAGGCCCTGGCAGCAATCGGCAAGGCCGAACTTGCGGCGAAGCTTCCGGAACTCGCCGCGGCCGTCCAGGCGAAGCGCTGGCACCTCAAATTCCGGACTGGATACGATCCGGCAAGGATCGCGATCCCGGGGCGATTCAAGGAAGTGCGGACCTGGAAAGGCGCAATGGATGAGACGTACCTCGCGAACCTGTGCCGGGGCTATGAAAAAGCCATAAGAGACATCGCCGGAACGGTCCCCGATCCTGTACCCGCGTCTGTGGGGAAACCCGCGGATACTTGAGTCCGGCAAACGTGGGAACGCAAAGCAGCCGGGGATAGATCGAGGCCGGATCTCCGAGACTGTGTCGTAATTCAAGGATACCCGTGAATTGCAAAATACCCGTCGCCCCGGCGAAGGCCGGGGTCCAGTGTCTTTCGTTGTAACATTGTGAAAATACAAGGTATTGTTGCTTTCCCTCGTTCCCACGCTCCTGCGTGGGAATGCAGAGGAAATGAGGCGCAGTAGGTCGAGCGGGTAACACGGACAACTCGTTGTCCGTGCGCGAAGCGCAAGAGGTTCGGAGGATAAGCTGAGAAGTCGCGGGGGATTACGCCGGCTTCGGCTTTTCCTCCGGGCAGCGGCCCCTTCCTCGCCCCCGCAGGGTTTCGGCCCACGCGCCTGCGCGTGGGGGTGTGGGGGGCGCAGTTCCCCGCTCTCCTGAAAAACATCGTTTGTTGCTTTCCTGAACGCAGCTCAGCATAAGGGGCCGGCAATCCCCGGCGAATGGAGAGAGAAAATATGCACAGGGAAAATATGCCAGGACAACCATACAACACAAGGCCCGGAACGAGGTATCCGGGAGGTGCGACCGTGTACCCGGACGGCGTCAACTTCTCGACGTTCAGCCGCTACGCCGACGAAGTCGAACTGCTGCTCTACGAACGGGCGGACAGCCCGGCCCCGTTCCAGGTGATCCGGCTCGACCCGGAGGTGAACCACACCTTTTTCCTGTGGCATGTCTTTGTCGAAGGGCTTACGGCGGGGGTCCACTACACCTGGCGGATCGACGGCCCGGACGACACGCGGCTGTCGGGCTTCCGCTTCAACCGGAAGCTGGAACTCCTCGACCCGTGGGCAACGGCCGTCACGCACATCCTGTGGGACCGCAGGCAGGCGATGAACGCGGCGGTCGAAAGCGCGCCCACGATGCGCGCCGTCGTCGTCGGAAACGGCTACGACTGGGAGGGAGACCGCTCTGTCAACCGCCTTCCCGAGAATACGATCGTCTACGAACTGCACGTCGGCGGCTTCACGCGCCATCCATCAGCCGGAGTGGCCCATCCCGGCACGTTCGTCGGGCTCATCGAAAAAATCCCGTATCTCAAGGAACTCGGCGTAACCCACGTGGAACTCCTGCCCGTCATGGCCTTCGACGAACAGGACCTGCCGGATGAAGTGGCGGCCCTGGGGCTTAAGAATTACTGGGGCTACAGCACTCACAGCTTCTACAGCCCTCACAGCGGATACTGTGTGGCCCCGGAGGCGGGAACGCACGCGGATGAATTCCGCGACATGGTGAAGGCGCTCCACCGGGCCGGGATAGGCGTCATCCTCGACGTCGTCTTCAACCACACGGCGGAAGGCGGCGCAGACGGGCCGACGATCAACTTCAAGGGTTTTGCCAACGAGACCTTCTACCACCTCGATCCGAACGACCGGAGCGTCTACCGCGACTTCACGGGGTGCGGCAACACGGTGAACTGCAACCATCCGCTGACCGCGCGGTACATCCTGAGGTGCCTCGAGGACTGGGTGCGCGACATGCATGTGGACGGCTTCCGGTTCGACCTGGCGAGCGTCATGGCCCGCGGCGAGGACGGCAATCCGATGCAGCACCCGCACCTTCCGTGGGACATCGAGTTCTCGGACGTCCTTGCGGAATCGATCGTCATCGCCGAAGCCTGGGACGCCGCCGGACTCTACCAGGTCGGCTCTTTCCCCGGCTTTCGCTGGGCGGAATGGAACGGAAGGTACCGCGACGTCATCCGCCGTTTCGTGAGGGGGGAACGCGGGCTCGTCGGCCAGGTCGCAACGAATATCAGCGGAAGCAGCGACCTCTACGAACCCCAGTCCCGGTTCCCCACGAACAGCATCAACTTCGTGACCTGCCACGACGGGTTCACGCTCTACGATTTGGTGAGCTACAACGAGAAGCACAATGAAGCAAACGGGGAGAACAACCGGGACGGGACGAACGACAACCTGAGCTGGAACTGCGGGATCGAGGGGGAAACGGACGATCCGGGGATTCTGGCGCTTCGCGGGCGGCAGGCGAGGAACTTCATGGCGATCCTTCTTTTGAGCCAGGGCGTGCCGATGATTCGCGCGGGGGACGAACTGCTGAGGAGCCAGCGGGGAAACAACAACTGCTATTGCCAGGACAACGAAATGAGCTGGTTCGACTGGGACCTCACCGGGAAAAACGCGGGGATGCTCCGGTTCGTGAAAGAGATGATCGCGTTTCGCAGGCGCCATCCCTGCCTCATGAGGGACCGGTTCCTGACGGGGAGGATCCGGAAGGGAAGAAGCCTCCCGGACGTCGCGTGGCACGGGACCAGGCTGAACGAGCCGCTGTGGGGAGACGGCGGCGCGCAGGTGCTGGCCTGCACGCTGAGCGGCACGACGGAAGGCGAGGAGCACCTGCACATCATATTCAACATGTCCGAGAGCCTTATCGAGATGCCCCTGCCTGAGATTCCCGGAAGGACCTGGCACCGGGCCGTCGATACGTGGGAACCGTCTCCCGCCGACATCCTGGAACCTGCGGACCAGCCCAGAGCAGCGGGACCCGCCTATCCGGCAAAACCCCGGAGCGTCGTGGTCTTCGAAAGCCGGCCGTGATGGGGGAGGGGGAAGCCGGCCGTAAACGGGAAAAGGGAAAACAGGCCGGCGGCTGCCCGTGAGAGGGGGGAATAACAGGCCGTCACCGATACCATCAACTTGCTTTTGATGCGGGGAAACGCCCCAACAAATGGATTTCATTAACTTATTTTTGATTTCGATTGGACACCGAAAAAAGGGGGAGGTTACCGCTTTTTGCTATGAGCTTGTTTTACGCGGGTTTTTCAGACAAAAACCGCTTGTGCGGGACCGTTTCGGGCGGTATAATCGAGGCGTTTTGGAGAGGTTACCGCTTTGGGCCTTGCAGACCCGCGCCGGGACTGGCCCCGGAAGTGCCAGAGTCTCAAGACCACGTAGAGCCTTCGGGCGATTGAAACTCATTCATCTTCTCGCGCCTCCTCCTTCGCATTCGTCCAGTCTCAAGACCACGTAGAGCCTTCGGGCGATTGAAACTCTACCCTTTCCGCCACCCGAACATACTGTCATTCCTTCACGGTCTCAAGACCACGTAGAGCCTTCGGGCGATTGAAACAGCCGGAAAACAGGAACCATAGGGAATCTCTACTATTCCAGTCTCAAGACCACGTAGAGCCTTCGGGCGATTGAAACAAACTCCAATTCTCATTCAGGTATATCAGCGCTACTCTATCTCTCGGTCTCAAGACCACGTAGAGCCTTCGGGCGATTGAAACTTCATTAAGCCTCTTTCGGCTGAGGACTTGGAGTTTGTGTCTCAAGACCACGTAGAGCCTTCGGGCGATTGAAACGTCCATGAGCACTACCATCCCCGCGTGTTCGGAATAGAGGCGGTCTCAAGACCACGTAGAGCCTTCGGGCGATTGAAACTTCCATGCCGTCCATCTGGTAAAGATTGTATGCGGTGTCTCAAGACCACGTAGAGCCTTCGGGCGATTGAAACCCCATCAAGATACAGGTGCCGTGATGGTTGCGGTGTGTGTCTCAAGACCACGTAGAGCCTTCGGGCGATTGAAACGAATACGGCTTCCGAAAACGTTGCGAGGCGTGCCATGGAGGTCTCAAGACCACGTAGAGCCTTCGGGCGATTGAAACGTATCCCCACTCGCGGACGGCGTTCCTTGCGGAGTACTTAAGTCTCAAGACCACGTAGAGCCTTCGGGCGATTGAAACCAATTTCCGATTCAATACGCTCTCGGCGGAGATCATCTAAAAGTCTCAAGACCACGTAGAGCCTTCGGGCGATTGAAACTGGGTTTGAAAACTCGGCGTCTGCTCTCCCTTGGATTGAGCGGTCTCAAGACCACGTAGAGCCTTCGGGCGATTGAAACAACTGGGGTTCCCGCATTGCCTCAATGCCGGTAATCCGGTATGTCTCAAGACCACGTAGAGCCTTCGGGCGATTGAAACTTCAGCAATCATGCCAGCCAACACGATGTAGTCGAGACTCGGTCTCAAGACCACGTAGAGCCTTCGGGCGATTGAAACAATTACCACCAGGAGCCCGAACTGCCCCCGCTATTCGAGTCTCAAGACCACGTAGAGCCTTCGGGCGATTGAAACTTATATGGAGGCATGTTCTCGCGGTACCAAACCTCGCTCAGCATCAGTCTCAAGACCACGTAGAGCCTTCGGGCGATTGAAACCCATCCGAACCGTAGCTTTGATAACTGCGACTCTGGACTTAATTGTCTCAAGACCACGTAGAGCCTTCGGGCGATTGAAACTCTCAATCCCGTATGCCCGCAGGCTTTTCAGCTTGTCCCAGTCTCAAGACCACGTAGAGCCTTCGGGCGATTGAAACTTCATCGAGCCTCTCTTCCGTCCAGTAGGTGGGATGCGGATCAGGGTCTCAAGACCACGTAGAGCCTTCGGGCGATTGGAACAAATCGACATTATTATCTCCGCAACCTCTACATCTAAAATCAGTCTCAAGACCACGTAGAGCCTTCGGGCGATTGAAACTCATTGCCCACATGAGCCATACGCGCCGACTCACTCCCTAGTCTCAAGACCACGTAGAGCCTTCGGGCGATTGAAACTCAAATGTAGGAGGGACCGGGACATTAGAACGTGGCAAGACGTCTCAAGACCACGTAGAGCCTTCGGGCGATTGAAACTCTTTTTCGGCAAGTATCTGTTGAGGAGATTTGGGCTGGTCTCAAGACCACGTAGAGCCTTCGGGCGATTCTAATTTCTCACTGAAAATTCACTACACCGTTCCACGGCTGGAAATCCAAGTAAGGAACCTGCGCCCCACTCCACCCCTCTTCGGCCTGCCCCTTCCTGCTAATTATTCTCACGATCTTGAAGCAACAATAAAAGGTTCAACAAGAGATACCGGCAATTGGCGCCTTCCAGCCGTGCCGAATTCACCGGTGGAATGAATAGTTTTGCACTTCGCATGCTTGTATTATTTTGTGATTTATTTTTTGGAACACGCGTGTATACTAAATGGCAAATTATCAAGATTTCCATCGCGGAATTGGGCGTTCGGTTGAACGCTGGGAGATACTCGGGGTAGATCATCAGCTTAAGCAGGCTGGGCATTGAGGATCCTCTGTTATCGACCCTCTCTTCCGCATTTATCCCCGAATAAACGATATCCAGGCACGAATTAGACCATCATTTGATTAATAATTACTGAACGGCATACAGGAGATAGCCATGGCCCTCTGTTCTAATGCCGAGTTCCGTGAATATCAAACGGATATCCTTTTTCTTCTGGTAGGTACGAATCCTCTCCCCAACTATGTTGCCGCCCTGCTCCTGGCAAAAGAAAATGCCTCGATATACCTGATGCACACGAAAGGGAAAGGGAGCACAGCAGAGGTCGCCTGCCGCCTCAGGCAGCACATCAACAAAACCCGGCCTGACCTCCAAATTATTCTGCGGAGCATACACGACGCGGATACGGAAAAGATCCGGCTAAAGGTCCGGGAGATCGTATCGGAGATCGGGGCTGGTGGAAAATCCGTGGGCCTGAATTACACCGGCGCGACCAAACCCATGGCGGTGCAGGCCTTCCACTCCCTCAAAGAGAGCTTTCCAAACGGACTGTACAGCTATCTCGATCCACGATCCCTTGCGATGTTCATCAACAGGGAGGGCATGCCTACTCAAAGTCCGGCTGTGGGTCGAACCGTGGAACTCACTCTGGAAGAACTTGCCGAGATTCACGGCTATAAGCTCATCACCGACACGCGGCGATCGTCGCGTTGTCCGGACATTCACAACGCTCTCGTTTTCATTGTTGCCTCCAAAGACGGATATGCTGACTGGAGGAATTGGATCGACAGCTTCGAGAAAGGCAACCCGCTAGAGTCCATAGGGAATTATCCGTATTTAGGACCGCTCATGCAGGGCATCCGCGCCGCGTGCGGCTGCGAATCCCCGACCGAAACCGAAGTCTCGGGTAAGCTCGGCCATAAAGCTCTGAAAGCCTGCATAAAATACTTCCGGGCGGAATTCTTGGAAGAATATACCTTTGACTGCGTCAAGTCCGTTTCAGACGAACTGGGAATCAAACAATTCGGCCTCGGCCAGAAGTTCATCCGCACGGGGAGACAGGCGGCAAAAAAAGACTGGGAGCTGGATGTCGCGGCGATAGACGGCTATCAGTTGTTCGCGATCTCCTGCATGGCCACTTGTATACCTGGCAACGCCAAGAAGCACTTGATGGAAGTATTCGTCCGCGCTCGCCAGTTGGGAGGTGACGAAGCCCGCTTCGGCCTAGTCTGCTGCGTGAAAAATCCCGAGATGCTTCAGCAGGAGATCGCACGGACATGGGACGCCCAGGGAAAAATCCGTGTCTTCGGCAGTCGTCATCTGCCCGACCTGACCCGAGAACTGAAGAACTGGTTTCTGACCGCGAACAAGGGGGCTGCATGACTCAGCAATCGCTCATGCTCATCGAAATCTCCGGTATCCAGGACTACATCTTTAGAAGCAACCAACTGGCACAGAACATTGGAGCCTCAGAGCTGGTGCAGCGGGCGTTGAAGGAGTGGCTTTCGGAGCTTTTACCCCGGCCTCACAATTTCGAAGGAGCCCGGCTGCCGGATAAGGCGACCCTTTCCAACGGGCTCGCTTCACTCGTGATCTATTCCGGAGGAGGAAACGCGGCCGTCCTCTTTGCGAGTGACGAAATGGCCGAACGCTTCGCGCGCGACTATTCAAGACGCCTCCTTCGGGACGCGCCCGGGATGCAGATGACCCTGCAGCGGATGCCGTTTGACCCCGTCTCGGGCATTTTGGCCAAAATCCACCAGGAACTCCGCGGCAGACTCGCCCGCCGCAAGCTCGACCGAAAGGTAAGCGCTCCCCTGGCAGGGCTGGGCGTCACAGCCGCATGCGTGTACACGGGAGCGCCCGCAGTTTGCGAAAGAAACGGGCAACTGATCTCCGCAGAAGTCCGCGCCAAGCTCGATGCCGAACCGTATGGAAATGAGCGACTCAAAAAACTGCTTCCCGATGTTGAAACAAATGGTTTCAAATTGACACACAATTTCGGAGACTTCGGGACGAAGGGAGAATCAAGCTTCCTGGCGATCGTGCATGCTGACGGGAACCGGATGGGCGACCGGATAGAAAACATCGGGCGAAAATTCCCCCGTCCGGGGCTGAACGACGACTACATCAAAGCCCTTGGAGACTTTTCGGACTCGGTTCACAAAGCGTCGGAGAAAGCATTGCAGGAAACGGCCGGCCTCCTGCTCTCACCGGATAACCTCCCCGAAGGAAGCAACCTGATTGGGGGCATAGTTCCCATTCCCGAACGAAACGGGGAGAGGTACCTCCCCTTCCGCCCGATAGTGTTCGGGGGCGATGATGTGACCTTCGTCTGTGAAGGCCGCCTCGGGCTTTCTCTGGCCGCCGAATATCTCTCCGCCTACTCCGGGGAAACTCTTTCGGACGGGGAACCGGCTCATGCGAGGGCCGGGGTGGCTGTTGTAAAATCACACTACCCTTTTTCGCGGGCGTATGAATTGGCGGTATCGCTATGTGATTCCGCCAGGGAATATATCAGGGACTGTGAAGAGAAGGGGGAGCAAGGAGTCTCCGCATTCGATTGGCATTTCGCCGTAACCGGTCTGCTGTTGCCGCTGAGTGAGGTACGCGAGCGCGAATATACGGCAAGAGAGGGCAGCCTGCTCATGCGGCCGGTTCGACTGAATCCTGCTGGAAATGACTGGAGATCCTGGGTCACGTTCACAAGGGTAATCGACGGGTTTCGGGATGACGATGGAGCCTGGGCGGGAAGAAGGAACAAGCTGAAAGCTTTAAGGGATGTTCTGAGAGAAGGCCCTGAGGACGTAAAGCTGTTCCTGGCGGGGGAGAAACTCCCTTCCGTACCGTCTTGGCCGGACATGCGGACGCAAGGCTGGCAGGGCGAAAACTGCGGCTACTTCGACGCCGTCGAAGCATTGGACTTTTATGTGCCTTTAAACGGGAGCAGACCGGAATGAAAGCATACCGCCTCAGAATTACCTTGAAGAGTGATGCCACCTTCGGCCGCGGCGACGGCATGGCGGGAGTCGTTGATGCCGAGGTGCAGCACGACGGATACGGTCTGCCCTTTCTGAGTGGCAGGACCCTGAAAGGCTTGCTGGGGGCGGAATGCGCCGACATACTCTTCGCCTTGCAGCATGCCTGCCCCACGCAGACAGGCCGCTGGGAAGCGGCGGCGGAGCGGCTCTTCGGCGCCAGCGGGGGGAACCTCCTTGGCGGTGGGAATTTGGTTGTCGGACCGGCTGAACTCCCTCCGGATTTGCGTGAGGCCCTGGCGTATGAGGTGGAAAGCGGGAACCTCACACAAACCGACATCCTTGAAACATTTACGGCTCTCCGCAGGCAGACGGCAATGGATGCGGAGACCGGCTCGCCGAAGAAGGAAACGTTGAGGACAATGCGCGTTATTCTGCGCGAGACCGTATTCGAGGCGTCTCTCGGCTTCCGGAGGGAGCCCGAAACGGATGAACCGGCACTTCTTTCGGCGGCCGTCAAAGCCTTCCGGCGTGCCGGGACCGGCCGGAACCGCGGACGAGGGCTCCTGCTGACTGGATTGTACGACACTGATTCCAAGTGTCTCACCGACGTTCTCTTTGAAGATTTCCGAAAGGCGGTGGGTGGATGAAGGCTCTGACTTTTCGTCTTCAGCTTGAAGAACCCGTTTTGGTATCCCAGGCTTTGACGGGAGAAGAAAATAGTGCGATCGGGATGCCCTTCATTCCCGGGAGCGCCCTTCGCGGCGTTCTGGCAGACCGTTATCTACGAAGTCATCCATCAGCCGATTTGGCGGCCGATCCCGATGCACGGCGTCTGTTCTTCGACGGAACGGTCTGTTTTTTGAACGCATACCCCTGGTACGAAGGCGTCCGGACGCTGCCGAAACCCATGTCGTGGTTTACCGAGAAAAACGACTTCAACAAACCAGACGCCCGGATTTACGACTTGGCGATTGACCGGGACCCGCACCACGAGCAGATCAAACCACCCGCCGGCGAGTTCTGTCGTCTCCTCTACGAGGATGCCGGTTCCCGGCAGGAGGAAGACGAGGAATACTCCGAAGAATCGGGGGAGACGCAGGGTTCGGCGTGTTTCATTTCTCCTCGCCGGAACCTCAACGTGCACATTGCACTGGAAGATGCGAACTGCCGTAGCGATCAGAACAAAGTCTTCCGGTATGACTCCCTGGCCCAGCGGCAGACGTTCGGCGGCGTCATCGTGAGCCGGAACGGCGACGATCTCAGATTGCTCATGGAACTCCTCGGTCCGCCGGACCTGCGGATCGGGGCTGCAAGAACGGCGGGGTATGGGAGAGTCGGGATCGAGAGCCCCCGCATAGAACCGGGCTGGAACGAGTACGAGCCCGGCCCTGTTCCGGATGACGGCAGGATAGTCGTTACACTGTTGAGCGATGTCGTCGTTCGCGGTGCGAATGGGCAGGTGGACGGCGACCTCGATAGCGCCTTCGGCCTCACGCCGGGCATGTCGGCTTTGAAACACGAGTGGGCCAGTCACCGGCTGAAACTCGTAGCGGGATATAACCGGAAATGGGGCCTCCCCCTCAGACAGGACTGGGCTGTTGCCGCCGGCAGCGTTTATGTGTACCCCCCAGGCAGCGTCGATGTGGAGCGGTTGCAGGAACTGGCGGCGAGAGGAATCGGAGAAAGGCGGGCGGAGGGGTTCGGAAGGTTCGCCGTGAACTGGCACACCACGAATGCCGTGATGAAGCACCCTCCCGTTAAGAGCCCGGGGAATCTCCCTTCCCTTTCCCCCGCGAGTAAAAGAATGGCTGCGACGCTGGCTCAAAGGAGACTGAGGATTCTTCTCGAACGCAAATTGGCGGAAGCCGTGAACGGGGTCGACCTGGGGAAACCCCTCCCTCAGAATTCTCAATTGTCCCGCGTACAAACCGCCGTGCTGAACGCCCGGCAGAGCAGGAACATGCAGGGAGTGATCGATCACCTTAACAGTTTGAAGGGCGCCCGCAAGCAATTAGAGCGGGCCAAGGTCGGCGGACTGTCGATGTTTTACTGGCTGGTGGAAAGAGTGAAGCGATCGGACGTTGAAGTGCAGCTCCTCCGAAGTGCGCCGCTGCCTTCGATAGCCGGAGAAAGCGCCCGGATGACCGAAGATTTTAAACTCGAGTATACGGCACGGCTGATCGATGGGGTGATGAGGAAAGCCAGAAAGCTTAACCAAAGCGATAGGTCGAACCGAGAGGAGGCCGTATGAGCGGGCGGGCAAGCCGACAGGTGGCAGAGAGGGTTTGTATCCGGGGGAAGCTGGTCCTGGAGACTCCCGCGCATTTCGGCAACGGCGATGCGGTCGGGCTGGCCGATATCCCGCTCCTGATGGACCCGCTGGAAGGAAAGCAGCCTCTTCTTACGGGGTCCTCCATTGCCGGGGCGCTTCGAAGTTATTTGCGGGAATATGAGCATGGCTGCCGGTCCCCGGGAAAGCAGAACGACCTTGGGGACCGGCTCTTTGGCAGGATCGATGGGGAAGCGTCCTATCAAAGCTGGCTGTTGGTCGATGATGCCCTCGGTAATCTGGCCGGTATCGAGCTGCGGGACGGCGTGGCCATCGACCCCCGGACGCGGACCGCAGAAGACCGGGCCAAGTTCGACGTGGAATTGCTGGAGGCCGGAACGACTTTCGACCTGTCTTTTGAGTTGCTGCTCACCCGGAAGAACGAGGATTTGCTCGATGCTCTTGCGCTGGCCTTGCATGGACTGGAAAGAGGGGAAATCGGGCTGGGCCTGCGCAAGCGGCGTGGTTTCGGTCAATGCAGGGTCGAGAGTTGGTCCGTGCGGCGCTACAGGGTTTTCACCCCTAAAGGATTGCTGGGCTGGCTGGACAACGACGCCTCAGACGAGATTGCAGGCACCGGCATATTAAACCTCTTGCAGGTGTCGCCCAAGATCCCCGACCGGCGAGAATATTTCTCCATCGACGCCACATGCAGACTGGACGGCTCGCTCCTGATCCGGTCCGGCTCGGGCGCCGCAGGCTCACCCGACATGGTCCATCTGCACTCCCGCAGGGATGGCGGTTTCGCACCGGTTCTATCCGGCACCAGCCTGGCCGGCGTCATCCGGGCCAGAGCCCTTCGCATCGCGAACACGATATTCGGCGACGGTCACATCCTTGTGGATGAAATGTTCGGCAAACGAATTCAGAATAACCGGGATACACCCAGCGGAAGCAGGATTGTCACATACGAAGCGGAGTTGGATGGCACACGCGCCCTTGTGCAGAGCCGGGTTAAGATCAACCGGCTGACGGGAGGGGCATTTCCCGGGGCACTTTTCTCCGGGCAGCCCGAGTTCGGGGGAAACGGGGCAACCGTGAAGATTCAGGTAACGCTGCAGCAGCCGCGGAAATACGAAATTGGCCTGTTGCTGCTGGTCTTTAAAGACCTGTGGACGGGCGACCTTCCTCTGGGAGGCGAAAGCAGCGTAGGACGGGGACGTGTTAGCGGTCTGAACGCAACCGTAATGTGGCAGAAGATGAACGGCGCTGGAACCTGGACGCTCAAACAGGCGACCGATGGGCTAGAAATAAGCGGCGGTGCGGGCGATGAGCTGGAAGCATTCGTGCAGGCGCTTCATGGCTATGGGGAGGGAGTATGATCGATCGGCTCTTGCATGACGTCGTTGTGGGACCCGATTTTTTTGGGAATCCCGCAGAATGGCTTGCCAACCGGGCGGATCCGGGCATGAAATGGCTGCTGGCCCATGCGGACGACGGGGTGATCTGGGGCAGGAGGGAGGATAACGGCCCCTTCACCCTGTCGGGCGCTGTCTTCGACCGTCGGCAATATCCCAGCATAGCCATTGGATTGCGGGGGCTGACCTTGCAGCAAGCCCGGGTTTTCGGGGAGGAAGCCGAACTCATGGTCTGGAAGTCAGGGGATGGTTTTGCCGGTCGAATCATCCGGGAGACTTCCGATTTTCCCGTTAGCGACTCTTTCGATGAGGACCACCTGCTCTGGGGAAAAGACAGGAATGACATCATGGATGTGGGAGCGCGGTTCACTCTTCTGAAGGAGGGCCAACAAGGTTTGATGCACGCTCCACCCATGCGCATGCCCGCCAGAGGGAGGATGTCCCTCACTGTACGCCACTACCTGGATTATGATGACCAGCAACAGGCATTCATCGCGTTGAGCCGCCTGGTAAGACTGAACGGAGAGAAGAAATGAGCCCTGCACACTGCAATCCGACTCGGCCCAGGATTGACAAGGACAAGCGTCAATTCTGGGCTCGCGCCCCTTATAATTTCGTCCCTATGCCGGAGAAAATCGTACCCGCCCGGCTACCGTTGCTCGATCACGGTTCGTATCATCCGGAGGGCGTTACGGGATGGATCGACTGCGAACTTCAAACCTGCTCCCCGGTATATGTCCGCGGCATGATGACGGTGGACCGATTTGCATCGCTCGGTCAAAAGAAAGCCGACGAGTGGACTGACGAGGATAGAAAGGCCGTCGCCCCTTTCTTCTCAACGAAGGAAGGCGTGGTCGAGGGCCTGCCCGTTCCTGCCATACCGGGCAGCACCTTGCGTGGGATGATCAGGAACCTCGTGGAGATCGTGGGTTACGGTCGCATCCGTTGGGTCGCCGGAGAGCCCATTTTCACCTTTCGTGCCGTCGCGGCTCCCAAACAAGATCCTCTCAGCCGCCCCTATCGCAACGTCATGGGGTCTGCCTCCAGAAGCAAGGTGCTGGCCGGTTATCTTGCAAAAAGAGGGGACGATTGGAGCGTGATTCCGTCGAAGACCCCCGAATCCATGGGGTGGACGGAGGAGCATGGCTATTTGAAAGTAAGCAAGGAGATCGTTGAGAAAGGATGTATTCCGGGTTATCTCGGATTTGACAGCGAGGGTTACCGTCCACAGGTGCATGAAGTGAGTTTTGACATCGGCCGGAATCCCGGAAAGCCGGGCTTTGTCACCCGGGTCGGTGTTCGGGAGGCGGGCTGCAAATACCGGGGCGTTCTCGTCTGCTCCGGGAATATGAAAGAAGCCGGACAGAGCGATCAACAATCGCCAAGGACGACGCATGCCCTCGTACTCGAACCGGATGCCGCCAAGCCGTTGAAAATCAGCCGCCAGGCAGTGGAAGATTACCTTGCGGGAATGACTTCTTATCAGAAGGATGAAAAAAATCTGGTGGACTGGGGAGGACCGGAGTGGGGTTGCCTGAAGGAAGGCAAACCTGTTTTTTATGTGTCCGAGGGAAACGAGGTGGCTTATTTTGGCCATTCGCCGAATTTTCGCATTCCAGCCCGGTTGATCCCTGATAACCGGGCCGCATCCCCGAAGGATTTTGTCCCCGAGACCTCACGTTCGGCGTCGATCGCTGATTTGGCCGATTCTATTTTCGGCTGGGCTGAAGAAGCGGATGAACATGGGAAGGAAGCTGCACGCGCCGGGCGCGTTTTTTTCAGCGACGCAAACTTCCTCGACGCAAAAGATGGCGTCTGGCTGGAGACTGAACCGATTGCACCCCATACGCTTTCCGAACCAAAGCCCTCGACTTTCCAGCACTACCTGGTTCAGGACCCTGCCTTCGGGCATGATCCCGACAGCAAGGAAACCCTGGCTCACTTCGGGACATCTCCCGGGGAAACTGAGATTCGGGGGTTCAAACTTTACTGGCATAAGGGTAACAGTCCCGATATCAAAGCGAGCGACGAAGAACGCAAGCCTGAAAAGCAACTCACTCGCATAATACCTCTTAAACCCGGGGTGAAATTCAGGTTCAAGATCCATTTTGAAAACCTGAGAGAGGAAGAACTGGGGGCCATTTTGTGGGTACTGGCCCTCCCGGGTGAAACGGGGAGGACATACAGGCACAAGTTGGGGATGGGTAAGCCCCTGGGCATGGGAGCGGTCGCGATTAGCTCCGGCCTCTATCTCACCGGTCGACGGGAACGCTACCGTTCTCTATTCTCAAAAGGGCAGTGGAATCAAGCGGCCCGGGCGGGCGACGCACCGGCCTATGTCGCAGCATTCGAAAAGTTCATGCTTAAGGATAATGGGATCGGGCCAGATAAAGAGTCGCTTGCGGAAGTGGAGCGTATCCGGATGCTGCTGGCTCTTCTGGAATGGCGTGAGGGAAGCCCCGAATGGCTTGAGGCAACGCGTTATATGAGCATTCAATATGGCGCGGGAAAAATCAATGAATACAAGGAAAGGCCTGTTCTGCCCGATCCCCTTGCCGTATCGGACGGACCGCGCCCCCGGAGCACAGCTGACAAAGCTGAACCGGGCAGACCTGACAAGAGGGCAGCGGGAGGAACAATCGCATCATCGGCTGTCCGAAGAGGAGTGGTTAAGAGATTTGACGACCAAAAGGGCTATGGTTTCATTACCCAGGCAGATGGAACTGACATTTTCGTACACCATACCGGCATTCTCGGTAGCGGCAGAAAGTCTCTCAGGCAAGGGCAACAGGTAACCTATAAACTATCGACCGGGAGAGATGGCCGTCCTGCTGCGGCAGAAGTTCGGGTGGAGACGAACTGACCTGCCGAGCAGTACGCTCTTACAGTCAGGCGGCGTTTTGCCGGCTACCACTGAAATGATTTTGATTAGTCGAAGAGGTGGGCAGAGCTTTCGGGCGATTGAGACTTCTACCTGTGCCGGTTTTAGTACGGATTTCACATTACTAAGTTGAAGAGGCGGGCAGAGCCTTCGGGCGATTAAATCCAAGCGCTTGATCTCTGCGCGAAGGGAAAAATCTTCATGTGAGTTTCAGAGGTTTTTCGAGGGATGTTGAGAAAGGTGCTCTTATGACTTCAATGAGCGATGCGATCCCGCAAGCTCCCGCAAGGCATGAGACCGAGAAGCAACTCATGCCCGGTGTGTCCGCAAGGCTGGCGGCGGCCGTCCCCTATGAAAGATTTCTATTCCATCTTCGGGTGACGAGCCTGATGGTCCTGCCTGCATATAAGGGGGCCGTGTTAAGGGGGGCTTTCGGAAACACTCTCAAAGGGCTGGCCTGTGTCGTGCCCGTGGGCAACTGCAAAAGCTGCACCCGGAGTCGGCAGTGCCTCTACGTCGGTTTGTTCGAACCTGTGCCGCCGCCGGATTATCCCCTTGCCGGCAAATTCGAACAGGCCCCGCCGCCCTTCGTTCTCAATCCACCGCTGACCCAGTGTCGGACCTTCCGCCCCGGCGAGGCCCTGCATTTTGAACTGGTGCTCATTGGTGGCGCCGTTCATGCTCTTCCCTATATCATTGTCGCCTTCCAGAAAGTTGGACGTAGGGGCCTCGAGCGGGAAAGAGGCCAATATGAGATCGTTCGGGTCGACTTGCTGAGGGGTGAAGAAGCGATCCCCGTATTCGACCCCTTTACCCAGACCCTCGTCTCCTGCCCTCCGGTCCCGGTTCATGCCCGTGACGACCGGAGCGCTTCTGTGAATTCCCTCAACCTGCAATTCCTCACCCCGTTGCGCCTCAAAGAGAAGGGCCGCCTCGTCAGCCGCCTTACCTTTCCCCTCCTTTTCGATCGGCTGCTCCAGCGACTCAGCCTTCTTGCCGCCCTCTACGGCAGCGGGAACGGGCTGCCGGAATTCGGAACCCTTCGTGGCCGCGCTCAGAATATCCGAGCTGATGGCGACGACCTGTACTGGTATGACTGGGAGCGGTATTCAGGCCGCCAGCAGTCGGCTATGAAATTTGGAGGGTTACAGGGCAAAATCCGTTTTGCCGGTGAGTTGGGGCCTTTTCTGCCTCTGCTTAGGGCAGGGGAAAGCCTCAACGTGGGTCAACTGACGACGTTCGGACTCGGCAGGTACAAAATAGACCTCCCCTGACGGGCCCGAAGCGATTACACCCCGTCTTCGAACCATCCGAAAGCATTGAGCGGCATCTCCTATGCGGCTTAAAGTATTTTTGCCACGAACCGTCGCCGCGGATGCTAATGAATCCGGCATACGCAGAGAGAGGATGAATCATGAGTGAAACCCGGCTTGGTTCAGGTCTCGAAAAGATCCGGTCCCGTCACCGCCTCACTTGGGAAGTGGTTCTGATCGGGACGGGACTGGCTCTGCTCGTTAACTCGCTGAGTACGTGTTTTTTCACGGCCATTGATCCCCTGTGCGCAAATCGTTCATTCTGGTGGTATCTGACCGCCCTCTTGGCGCTTCTTCTCGCCGGGGCCATAGCCGGAGCCACGTTTTATCTCCTGACGAAGAAGGAAACCGAGCAAAGCGGCCTGACCCTCGTTTTGCCCATTCATGTGGATCCGAAGGAAGCTACCGTCGAGATCCTGCACCATGACGAATACGCACCTGCCTTGCATGGGCGCGAGTTGCTTTTGCGGACCAGGGATGCGGACCGGAAAATTTTCGTTAACGCGTGGCCCGGTCCCAACCCTCTCAACAAATCAGGTTTCGGGCCGGGTCATCCCTGCTGGGAAACCATAAGCCAGCTCGTCCAGGCACTGCTTGTCGTTCTCCTTCAAAAATACGGCGAACGTTCGTTAACCGGGTCAGCCCATCACAAAGGGGAATTCCGCCGTTTTGCAGGGGAAATTCCTTTCACGGCATTGCGAAGAAAGGACTGGCCGGCTGCACTTCAGTCAAACATTTTTCTGAAGGGACGGGGACTGGATAACCTTGTGCTGCCCGGTAACGCCCGACTATCCATCGTCTGCCCGGAATCTCCGCCGGGCAAGACAGTGGGGCGGAGAGAATTGAGGGTAGCCACCCCTCAGTGCCTTCTCTCCTTTTCCGTCTCTCCGTACTGGTCTATTCTCAGCCGGGCCGGATCCGGGAAAGCGGTCGCCGAATTCGCTCCCCCGGCGGTATCCCAGACGTGCTTTCTGACCATCCCCATCGAGCTTCGGCTGATGGTCAAAGGCACTTACTTATCAGCCAGGGGCATTTCACTCCAGTACGATTGGTTTCAGAGACTCATCGATAACGCGCGACGCAGGATGAGCTGGGGGAGGTTTTTGGCAGGAGAAGGAGAAACCCGACATGATCGCTGAAGTATCCAGCTTCCCGAACTTCTCCTCCGCTTTCGCCCGGGTGGAAGCTTCCAGGGGCATGCCGGGAGTGGACGGAATGACGCTCTCCGCCTTTTAGCAGATCTCGGGCTTTGACCGGGGGTTCAAGTACCTTGGCCTGATTTTCCTGAAAGACTCGATCTTTGCTCCTTTCGACCGCCCGCGCAGGGAGCGCGAAGTCCTTTACATGCCTCCGCCCCTCGACCTTCAAAGCTACCTGGCCGAAAGGGCGGAACCGGCGACGAGGTGAGACCATGGCGTTTCTCTATGTTACCGAACAGGGGGCCGTGCTGAAGAGAAGAGGCCAGAGGCTTGCGGTCGAGAAAGACGGTCATACCCTGCTCGATACCCCGGCCGCCAAGATCGAAGGCATTCTTCTTTTCGGAAACGTTCAGGTCACGACCCAGGCGATCCACCTCCTTTTCCAGCAAGAGATCGAACTGGCCTTTTTCAGCAGCCACGGCAGGCTGATCGGGCAGCTCACTTCTCCAGCCACGAAAAACATCGTCCTGCGCCAGGCGCAGTATGCGCGGCAGGCCGACCCATCCTTTGCCTTCGGCATGGCCAGGACCATCGTTTCGGCCAAATCGGCCAACAGCCTCGAGTTTGTCCGGCAATTCGCCCACAACCACCCGGACACCGACCTGTCCGCCGAAAAAGCCGCCCTCACGGAAATGTGCTCCAGGATCGAATCTCAGCCCGACCTGACCGCTCTCCTGGGGCTCGAAGGGGCGGCATCCCGCATCTTTTTTCAGGCGTTCGCAAAAATGCTGCGGCACTCCTTCAACTTTGACGGCCGGCACAGGCGTCCGCCTCCCGATCCGGTGAACGCGCTCCTCTCGCTCGGCTACACCCTGGTCTATAACGAGATCGGCTCGCTTCTGGACGGCCTGGGGTTCGACCCGTACCTCGGGTTCTACCACCAGCCCCATTACGGCCACGCAACCCTTGCGTCCGATCTCCTGGAGGAATTCCGGACTCCCCTCGTCGACCGGTTTACGCTTGGGCTGACGAACAACCGAATCCTGAAGGAGGACGACTTTACCGTCCATGCCGCGTCATCGAGCGTTCTTCTCACGGATGAATCCCGGAAGCGGTATTTCACCGAGTATGAAAGGTTTGTCACCGAACCGCTGAGCCTGCAGGGCGAGCAGGGCGCGACCGATTTTCGCAGGCTCTTCCGGCGTCAGGCCGAGCGGCTGAGGGATGCCGTCATGAGTGGCGGGGCCTATTATCCGTTCAGATTTTGCTGGTAGGAAGCCATGTTTTATTCTATTTGTTATGATATTCGGGACGACCACCGCCGCCTCCAGGTGGCAAAGGTGCTCAAGGACTACGGCGAGAGGGTCCAGTATTCCGTGTTCGAGGCAAACCTCAGCGCCGAGGAACTGGACCGGCTCAAAGGCAGGCTGATTCCGCTGCTGAACCGGAAGGAAGACAGCCTGAGGCTGTATCCTTTGTGTTCGGCATGTCTTGCCAGAGTGGAAATCCTGGGGAGCGGGATAATCACCCAAGATCCCGATATTATTATCATATAGTTGATTTCACATCGGGGCCGAAAAAAGGGGGAGGTTACCACTTTCTGCTATGATCTTGTTTTGCATGGGTTTTTCAGAGAAAAATCAGTTGAGCGGGGCCGCTTCGGGTGGTATGATCGGACCGTTTTGGGCCTTGCAGACCCGCACCGGGATTGGGTTTGAAAGTGCCAGGGTCTCAGGACCACCTAGAGCCTTCGGGCGATTGAAACGGATTTTCAATGTGCCGGCGTTCCTTGATGCGTGTGGGCATCCGTCTCAGGACCACCTAGAGCCTTCGGGCGATTGAAACACCCAATAGCTCGTGGAGTGGATGAAATTATGCCCAATCAGTCTCAGGACCACCTAGAGCCTTCGGGCGATTGAAACTCCTCCCAACAGCCCACGGGGCCGGTCGGACCTGCTCCAGAGGTCTCAGGACCACCTAGAGCCTTCGGGCGATTGAAACTGGATTTTCCCCGAAAAATGCGAGGCCGGTATTTATCTTTCGGTCTCAGGACCACCTAGAGCCTTCGGGCGATTGAAACTTTTTCAATGGCGGCTTCTGCCGCTTCTCTGCTTAGGGTCTCAGGACCACCTAGAGCCTTCGGGCGATTGAAACAGCTCCCCCATGCGGGTATAGTATGGCGTTTTCGAGGGTCTCAGGACCACCTAGAGCCTTCGGGCGATTGAAACTTCTGTTCGTTTGCTCTTGCCGTGTCTAACTCCTCCGGGTCTCAGGACCACGTAAAGCCTTCGGGCGATTGAAACTTTAGCTGCTCGGCCTTGTAGTAGTCTTCGGAGTTCTCGGCCATTGTTTCAGGACCACGTAGAGCCTTCGGGCGATTGAAACTCCGATTTGTCGGACAGGACGGTCATTTTGATTTTCTCTTGATAAGACGCGGACCTTTCACTATCGTTGATGTTGGACTCGCGGCAAAGCCTCCCGGCATTAGCTGAGAGATTGCCTGGATCTCAAAGGTTCCGTCAGGGGAGTGGGGAGTTCCCTGCGCGAGTCCCACGGGGACGATCAGGCGCCGTCCCTTTTTTCCGGGAACGAATCCCCGATGACCCGCCCCTTTCGTCGCCCCGCCCCGATGCCGTTTAGATGTGCCGGCCTCAGCGAAGCAAAGAGAGACCACGGCATGCTGACGATTCTCACCTGATCGGAACATCCCACAGGAAATGCCGCCGGTGATGGAATGCTTTCAGCAAATCACACCCCCACCATGCCTCCCCTCTCACCGCCAAAGGGGAAGGGATCGGGGTGGCCCGGATACTTGCTATCCGGGCGCGAAGCGCAAGAGGCTTCGAAAGGTTTGAAGGGTTAACCCCGCTGCGAGACGGAAGATTCGGAGGATAGTTCCGGCAATGTGACGACGTTTTTGTCCGGCCCTCTTGTCCTGACGGACCCGGATAACGAGTATCCGGGCCACCCGCCAAGGTTCGTCATTCCGGCGAACACTCATGGCCTTTCGGCCACAATGAACAATGAAAAATTGTTTGCCTTAATCGAGACAGGGCATTGCCTCGTTCCCACGCTCCTGCGTGGGAATGCAGACAAAACGATCCAAACGGGTCTGGTATTTTCATATAAAGGCCGGAATCCAGGCTCCTCGAAATTATTGGGTAATTCCAATTAAAGACACTGGACCCCGGTTTTCGCCGGGGTGACGTTTCTGGACAAACGGGTCATTTTTCACCTGAATCCTGCCCAGGCAACAGGCCGACGCGGGATTTCCTCCCTGTTAACGGGTAGGAGATACGCCTGGATCCCCTGCCCGGCTCATCAATAAGACCGCTCGTTCGGACCTGGTGAAAAAATACACATTCTTTGTTTGCATTCTTTGCGTGATTGTGGCATTAACATAGAATATTATTCAGTCTGGTTTGTTCCAGTACGTTGCACGACCGTTACCGTCGTATTTTCTTCAGGTTTCTCGAGCGGCTTTGGACCGGGCCGGATTTTCCGGCGGCAGCTTTTCTTCAGTGCATCATTTTGTTCAAAAACGGACGTGAGACCCGATTCACCATGGAGCGCTTTTCTCCGGGTTCTTTCAATTTCTTCCGGGTATGTCTGCCGGTCACTGGGAGTTCCGCATGCGCGAAAAGCACAAGATCCTCATCGTTGATGATGAAACTCCTTTCCGGACCGCTCTGCGCCGTCTGCTGGAAAAGAACAACATCGTCATAGAAGCGGACACGGGCGGAGCGGGCATCGAACTGGCCGAACGCGAAGAGCCCGACCTGGTGCTCCTCGACATCGGCCTCCCGGACGGCAGCGGCCTCGAACTCCTGCCGCGGTTCAAGGAACTTCGCCCGTCGCCTACCGTGGTCATGATCACCGCCTACGAACGGGTGCGGGACGTGGTCCTCGCGATAAAGCGCGGAGCCTTCGACTACCTGGTTAAGCCCGTGGACCTCGATGAGTTCGAACTGACCATCCAGCACGCACTCGAGCATTCCGGCCTGAAAAACGAGGTGGACCGGCTTCGCCAGGAAGTCCAGAGGCTCCAGGGGGTGGACCGGCTGATCGGAAAGGACCCGAGGTTCCTCGACGCCCAGATGCTCGCCATAAAGAGCGCTCAGAGCCGCGATGCGGGGGTGCTCATCCAGGGGGAAAGCGGCGTCGGAAAAGAGCTTTTCGCAAGGCTCATCCACACCAGGAGCCCCCGGGCCGCGTATCCGTTCGTGGCCCTGAACTGCGCCGCATTCGGCACGGAAATCATCGAAAGCGAACTCTTCGGCTACGAGAAAGGCGCCTTCACCGGCGCCAAGGCGGAAGGCAAGGAAGGCCTGCTGCAGGTCGCGGACGGCGGTACGCTCTTCCTCGACGAAGTGGTCGACCTCCACCCGGAAATCCAGGCCAAGGTCCTCCGGGTCATGGAAGAAAAGGAATTCTACCCGGTGGGAGGCACCCGGAAGCGCAAGGTCGACATCCGTATCGTCTCCGCGTGCAACCAGGACCTGTGGCAAACGACCGAGCAGGGGAAGTTCAGAAAGGATCTCTTCTTCAGGCTGGCCACGATCAGGATCGACCTGCCGACGCTCCGCCAACGCCCCGAAGACATCATTCCCCTGGCCATGTTCTTTATCGAGGAATTCAACGACAAGTACGGCAAGCACTTCCGGGGCCTGAACCAGCGGGCGGAACAGCTTCTTCTCGACCATACCTGGCCCGGTAACGTCCGGGAACTCAGGAACAGCATCGAACGGGTGGTCCTGCTCGAAAACGAAGAAATGATCCTCGGCAGGCACCTGCACTTCCTGTCCCCGCCGTCGAAGCCCGGCACACCGGGTGCTCCGGGCGGCAAGTTTTCGGTCGAACTTCCCCAGGAAGGCATCGGACTCGAAGACGTCGACAGGACGATCATCCTCCAGGCATACGAGAAATGCGGAAAGAACAAGTCCAGGACCGCCCGATTCCTGCGGCTGCCCCGGCATATTCTCATCTACAGGCTGAAAAAATACGGAGTCGATGTATGAGATGTATGAACAATAGTGTTCAATCCGGCCCAAAGTGAACACTATCATCCACAATTTTTGTAACATGCTGTTTTGATTATCATAGCCAATAATTTAACCGGTAAAGGACCGGTCGGCAGTCGCTTGAGTAGTGAATATTGTTCAGCCCTTCTCCCGGACCTGCGTTCGGATCGTGCTTCCGTTCCGTTTCTGGGTCCGGTTTCACAGCTCACTCTCACTCTTGGTACGCACTTTGCTTATTCAACACAGAGGAGGCGGAACGTGCGAGTTGAAAATCAGGTTTTGCTTGTCGAAGGTGACGCTCCGTTAAGACGCTCTTTGGAAAATTATTTGGAACGGGCCGGGTATGCCTTTCACAGTTGTGCGACTGCTCGCGAAGCTTTGACGCTCGCTGAGAGACATCAGCACACGATAGCGATTGTTGGATATCATCTTCCTGATGCAAACGGTGCGGGACTGCTGGAGAAGCTGATCGGGGTTGTGCCGAAGCTGGCGACGATAATTCTCTCTGAATACGATTTTCAAGCGGTAGCGGAAGAGATGGTTCGAGTTAAAGTTGATTCCTTTCTGAAAAAGCCGTTCGATCTCGTTGATCTGGAAGCTGCGTTGGATTCTGCAGGTTCAAGGGCCGGTAAATCGAAGGAAAATCTCCAGTGGGAACCGGAAGTTGATTCAAAAGGCGTGCCCGCCTCCATTTACAAATAGGGTACTCTCAGCAGTGGAAATTCGAAGTTGGGTTCAGGTTCGCGTACATGTTGAAAGTGGTTTCGATTCAAATTCCCGTGACTGTTGAATTCCTGTGAACGCGGCTGTTAGCGATTGATTCCCGTGGAAATGAGTGTTCGAGTTGTTTCAGTTCCGGTTCATGTTCGTTTCAAGCCGCATTGACCGTTGAATCGCGAGTTCTCGTTCAAGTTGATATTCTCTGTTCCTGTTGACGGTTCGAATTCATTCCGATCGTTCAAGTTCTGATCTGAGAGCCCCCTTGATTTGGCAAAAGGCCATAAGGACAATCCTTATGGCCTTTTGTTTTTCGGTGGGGTAAAATATTTAGACGCGTTCGGGTTGCACATCGAGGATGCCCTGAGCGTATGTCCAAAGCCCATGCATCGCCGAAATCCCGTGCAAGGTTCTCGCCGCGCCGGGGGCCGCGCGTGCATGCGGCAGTATCCGTTCAAAGGAAATCAATCCGGCAGACAGGAGTTTTTGGAAATGGAATCGTTGAAACTGGAAATGATCGAGAAACTTGAAGCAAAGGGAATGAGTGTCACCAAGGCGGCGGAAGCCATAGGTTTCAATCCCATGCTGTTGAATTTGTACTTCGCCGGCGATGCCTATCCGGTGCCCAAAAGGATTCTGGAGAAGCTGGCGGCGGTAGTAAACGAATAGACGGAGCTGCGGTATTTATTTCGACCGCACCCCGACAGGGCGAACCTGCGCCGGCCATGACGGCCTCACGAAAACGCGGGGACCTGTCCCCCACCCCGTCGGGATGCGACGATCGGCTAAAGCTTTTGGGGCTAGCCGCTTACCAGGTGATAGATCAGGATGACGGGCTTGCCGCCGCCGGGGAGCGCATCCTCCTTGCCCTTGAAGTGCGAGTTGGGAGTGGCTGAGCGTTTCGCGGCTGAAATGTTCGGATACTTCGCGTTGCTCGTAATGGAAATCCAACAACTCTCAAGGCAGGTAATACAGCCGGTGTTGTTCTCCTCGGATGCTTGCCTGTTTCCTCCAAACCGGACCTCGAAACCCTTTCCGCTTTCGTCGTAAAAAATATCGCTCAGCTTCAATTCCTTTCCCAGGCCGGGCCATGTGGCGGTCACCTCGAACAGATCGCCTTCAACGGGAACGTCCAGAACGTCTTTGGTGAGGTTGTTGCCCGGTTTGGCTCCAATCTGAAGGAGTGCATCGTAGAAGGCCAGGTGATTGGCATAGGATTTCAGGATGGCCTTATCGCCGTATTTGCCGTCTTTGAAAACGACGCCCCAGTGGGGGGTGGTCTCATGGAGGCTCTTCTCGTTCACTTCAGTGTAGATGAGCACCCGCTTGCCGTCCTTGTCGACAATCAGCGGGTTGTCCCTGGTGGGCATCGCGACGTCCGCGGCAAACGCCGCGGACGTGGAAACGATAAGCGCGAATGCAAAGAGTACGGCGGTCAACAAGCCATGTAACCTTTTCATCAAAAGCTCCTTCATTGAATTCGAGTTGACGATCCGGAGAAGTTCGCTCCAGCCTTCAGAATCACTTTCGCAGTCTCTGGTAGACGATGGGAATGAGCATAACGAGGACCACCAGGGCCAGCCCCACCACAAAAGTCAGGGAAATCCTTCCGCGAATCACCTCCAGCAGGGAACTTGAAAACACGATGAACGCAATGCAGGCCGGCAGCATGCAGACAAAAGTCGCCAGAGCATAGTGAACGAATTTGACCCTGGTGAGTCCAAAGGCATAATTGAGCAGATTGAAGGGAAAGAGCGGGATGAGCCGGGTAAAGGCCACGACCTTCCATCCATGCCGCTCGACTTCTCCATCCAGCCGCTTCCATCGCGGACTTCTGAGTTTGCGCTCGATCCAGTCCCTGGCAAGGTAGCGCGAAACGAGGAAGG
This sequence comes from uncultured Syntrophobacter sp., assembly GCA_963666995.1. GTDB lineage: Bacteria > Desulfobacterota > Syntrophobacteria > Syntrophobacterales > Syntrophobacteraceae > Syntrophobacter. The sequence continues at coordinate 1,359,578 of OY762941.1, forward strand.
CAAGGCACGCCCCCGCGGTCGAGCTGGTGATGGTGTAGACGACACCCCAGAAGGGGCCGAAGAGCAGCCCGCCCACGATGGTAATGGGAAGTCCCGGGAGGAAGAGGGCGGGCGCCACCGTATAGACGAGCATGTAAAGAAGAGGGGCAAGTATGCCGTAGCCCTGGATCAGGTTTCGCAAGGCATCCTGTTCCAGGTAGCGCGTGGCCCCGGTCGCACGCACCGCGATTATGGCGCCGACAATCAGCGCGAGGACCGTCAGCTTGAGAAAGAGCCCGCCCTTTCCTGCTTTCTCTTCCGCACTGAAGGTCCTTTCGCGCGTTACCGACGCATCGACTTCCTTTTTAAGCTTCCCCTTGAGGCGAACGCGGTTCCAATAGGTAAAAGGCGCCCGGGAGACTTTGACGTTCCCCGCAACGGTGGCCTGGGGTTCAAACAGCAAATCCAGGATGTGGCTTGCGGGAGTCGCGGCGCTGAGGGCGTTGGAGCAACCGGCACAATACGTGATGATTCTGCGCCCGCCGGCTTCAGCCTTTCGGAGCGAGCCCCAGTTTTTTGCCAATTCGGGAGAGAGGAATCCCACCGATCCGCCTTCACCGCAGCACAGGGTCTCCCTCCCATGATGAGGCATTTCTTCGACGGTGAGTCCCTTCCCTGCAATGAGATCTCTCACCGATCCGTGGATCGATTCCTCGAACCTCACGGCACAGGGATCGTGAACCGTAACGGTGCCGGACACTTTCACCGTATCGGGCGGATGATTCTCAGCGAGGACCTCATAGACCGTCTTTACCGAAAGTCCTTCCCCATATTCTCGAAAAATCCTGTGGCAGTTGGGACAGGCAACAAGAACGGTGCGAACTCCGTGATCGAGGAGATAAGTCTTCATTTCTCCGAACATCGCTTGAAAGAACGGCTCCCGCCCGAGATCGTGCGAAGGCTTGGTACAGCAGTCCAGCACCATACCCAGAGTCGGCAGCGATTTTCTCAGGAGTTCATAGAGCGCCTTGACCCTCTCGGGCCGAGTGCCGGGAAGCGTGCAGCCGGGGAAAAAGATGGTGTCGCAGCCCTGAGGAAGGCCGTACCATGTGTAGCGGCGAGACGTTCCGCGCCGCTCGTAGCCGAGTATTCCGGAATGCTCCGGGTAGTCTCCCTCGCCCCGGCGAACCGCTTCTCGGCGTAGCGCGAGGAACATCGCCGCGGGATTGACATCTTCCGGACAGACCTGCGCGCACAACCCGCAAAGACTGCATTCAAAAGCAGCCGCCCGGCAATCCTTGACGGAAGGACCCGGAGCGGCAAGAGACTTCGGACTTCCGGATCGCTCAAGGAACTTGCATTCCTTCCGGCAAAGACCGCACTCAATGCATTTCAGGGATTCCTTTTCGGGATCCATTATCAACTCCTGGTGATAGGCACAATCGCAGTGGAAGCAGGGTGAACTGAGTGATACTGAATTACCAACAGGGCAGAGTCCCGAAATGCCCGTTTTGATGCTTCGCGGGTGAGGCAAGCATCATGGAAAATTCCGGTCAAGATGATGCTCTTAACATCCTCAAGAAAAGCGGGGAACGATTCCCCGCACATTCCGGGGTTTCAACGCGCATCATCTCCCGGCAAAACATCCATAGACTGGGACAGGTTGTATTTCAAATTGGTAATTTCAATAATAAAGCGGCAATCCATAGAGGAAGGTTGTACGACTTGCCGGGCTGCTTCTTTGCCATGGTCATACGGCAGGCATCCGAAAAGGATGCGATCGCTGAAAAGATCGCGAGTTGATCATACGGGCAGAAGGTCTCGGGTCTTGCAGGACCGCTTTCAATCTGTTTCAATGAACAGGTAAAAAATACTTTTTCCCCGGGGCATTGTGCATTAGTCTGGCACTCAAACTCGGCGGCTGTCCTCCACTCGAACTCGGAGGGACTGAAACGGCCGGGAACAGGATGCCTCCGCATGCGATTGTTCCGGGTTTCGATATAGAAAAAATACCGACGTCGGCATCCGATTTCATCCGATACCCGTTACCCCGTGCCGGACGGAATTCGAGCGGAGAACGGCATCCCCCGTTAGTGCAACTGCATTCAAGGGCTCGTAAAGTTGTGAAATATTTCCCGCCTTTTCAGCCGCGAATCTTCATGCCAATAAATAATTATTGCTTGCAAATGCAGTCGAATCCATATATGTATATCCAGGCATAATACCCGGCAGAGTTGCACAAAATGTGCATTCTGTGCGGATTTGAAGGCCGGACAACTCCGGCGGCAGGATTTTGCGGCGAGAGAGTTTCAGGCGGAGTCAAGGTGACAATTGACAACTCTTCGAGCGGCTCGAGCATCCCCCCTTAGCCTGGCCCTTGAGCGCTCCATCTCCAGGTTTCCTCAAAATACGGTGCTGTGCCGTATTTTCGTTTAAAACAGAATATCGGATAGGCCTCAACAGCGTGTTTGGTTTCTCATGGCTAGTGTTGCAATCATGAGATAGGCGGAATAGGGAACTACATACTACAGTCGATTGTCGAGGAGGTTTTGTATGGAGCACCAGAAAAGCTTAGAGGAACGCTTGGCAAAGAAGGGGGTATCCCGGCGAGACTTCATGAAGTTCTGTACCTTGCTCTCAGTGACCATGGGACTGTCTTCTTCATTCATCCCAAAGATTGCTGAAGCGCTTGCTTCCGCGCAACGTCCTCCGGTCGTGTATCTCTCCTTCGCGGAATGCACCGGTTGCTGTGAATCACTGCTCAGAACCACCTACCCTTGGATTGACGAGTTGTTGCTTGACACCATCTCCCTGGACTATAACGAAACCATCATGGCCCCGTCCGGCGAGGCGGCGGAAAAATCTCTGCACGATACGGTCACCAAATATGCGGGCAAGTTCATCTGCGTCGTGGACGGATCGATTCCGATGGCCGAAGACGGCAAGTACGGCATGCTCGGTGGAAAGACCTTCCTTGAAATCGCGAAAGACATCTGCCCGAAGGCGCTTGCAGTCATCTGCATCGGTACCTGCGCTTCTTACGGCGGGCTCCCGGCCGCGGCCCCGAACCCCACGGGGGCCAAGGGCTTGAAAGATGCCATCGGAATCAATACCGTGAATATCCCCGGTTGTCCTCCGAACCCGATCAATTTCGTGGGCACCATCGTGAACTACCTCATGTTCGGGAAACTGCCCGACCTGGATGACAAGGGAAGGCCTCTCTTCGCATACGGCCAGACCATCCACGACCAGTGTCCGCGCAGGTCCCATTTCGAGAATGGCGAATTCGTAACGGTTTTCGGTTCCGAAGAGGCCAAAAAAGGCTACTGCCTCTATCAGGTCGGCTGCAAGGGACCGGATACCTACAACAACTGCCCGCTCGTCAAATTCAATATGGCCACAAGCTGGCCCGTACAGGCCGGTCATCCTTGCATAGGGTGCAGCGAACCCGGCTTCTGGGACAAGATGTCTCCCTTCTACAAGTCGTCGTAGCAGATCCGAGTTTGAATTGACAGCGCCCTGGATGAAAGGCATCTGAACTCATCAACCAGCAAGGAGATAATCGTATGGCACAGCGAGTAGTCATCGACCCGATTACCCGAATTGAGGGTCATCTGCGTATAGAAGTCGAAGTGGCCAATGGGAAGGTCGCCAACGCGTGGAGCAGTTCCACCCTATTCCGAGGCATTGAACTCATGCTGCAGGGACGCGACCCCCGCGATGCATACCTGTTCACTCAGAGGGCTTGCGGCGTGTGTACTTACGTGCACGGCCTGGCATCTGTCAGGGCCGTCGACGACGCGGTCAAAGTCACCATCCCCGACAACGCGAGGTTGCTCCGGAACCTGCTTCTCGGCGCCCAGTTCCTGCACGACCATGTGGTGCATTTTTACCACCTGCACGCGCTTGACTGGGTCGACGTCGTGAGTTCCCTCAAGGCCGACCCCAAAAAGACCGCCGACCTTGCGGCCAAGGTTTCCCCGGCCCCCACCGGCAGCCAGGCCGATTTCAAACAGGTTCAGGCCCGTGTGAAGAAATTCGTCGACAGCGGCCAGCTCGGCATTTTTGCGAACGGCTACTGGGGCCATCCCGCATACAAACTGCCGCCCGAAGTGAACCTGATCGCGGTTTCCCACTACCTGGAAGCCCTGAGGCAGCAGGCCAGAACCGCCCGCATGCACGCCATCTTCGGCGGTAAGAACCCGCATATCCAGAGCCTCGTGGTCGGTGGAATCACCTGCGCGGCGGACCTCAACGCGGAACGCATCGCCGAATTCAAGTTCCTCTGGAAGGAAACGATGCAGTTCGTCAACCAGTATTACATCCCCGACCTGGTGGCCGTGGCCGGCTTCTACAAGGACTGGGGAAAAATCGGCGGGACCACGAACTTCCTGGCTTACGGCGAATTTCCGCAGAGCGAAAAAGAACCCGACAGCCTCATGTTCCCGAGAGGCGCAATTTTCAAGCGCGCCTTCACCCAGGTTCAGCCTGTCGACATCGCACAGATTCAGGAACACGTGAAGCATAGCTGGTATGAAGGCGACCAGGCGCTGCCTCCGGCCAAGGGCGAAACCAAACCCAAGGTCGGGCCGCTCGAGGTCGACAAACGGTACAGTTGGATGAAGGCGCCCCGCTACAAGGGCGAACCCATGGAAGTGGGTCCTCTCGCCCGCGTGCTGGTCGCGTACGGCAAGGGCCACGCTCCGACCAAGAAAGCGGTGGACGGGCTGCTCAAGACATTGGCCATCCCGCCGGAAGCCCTTTTCTCCACTCTCGGCAGGACCGCCGCGAGAGGGCTCGAAACCGTGATCATCGGCGAAGCGATGGAAGGCTGGATGAACCAGTTGATCGAAAACATCGCCAAGGGCAACACCGACACTTACAAGGCATACGAGATGCCGGCCGAAGCCATGGGCGCGGGTCTCAATGACGTTCCCCGCGGGGCGCTCGGACACTGGATCCAGATCAAGGACCAGAAGATCGGAAACTTCCAGTTGGTCGTTCCCTCGACCTGGAACCTCGGACCCAGATGCGCCGCGGACAAGAAGGGACCTCTCGAGGAAGCGCTGGTCGGAACCCCCGTGGCCGATCCGAAGCGCCCGGTCGAAATCCTCAGGACGATCCACTCCTTCGACCCGTGTATCGCATGCGGTGTCCATGTGATCGATCCGAACTCGAACGAAGTGTACAAGTTTAGAGTTGTCTAGAACCTGTTTTTTGGATACTTCTCACAGGGACTCTGCCCTTCCTGCCGGAGGGGCGGGTTCCTGTTTTTTTCTGACCTTCGGGAAGAGGCCCTGAAATGAGCGAAAAGCGCATACTGGTCCTTGGGGTCGGCAACATCCTGCTGCGGGACGAGGGAATCGGGGTGAGGGTTGTCGAGAAGCTTGAGGCTGAATACACGTTTTCTCCGAACGTCGAACTGATGGATGGAGGCACCCTCGGGCTGCGGCTCCTCGATCCGATATCCAACGCGGACTACCTCATCGTGGTCGATGCGGTGCAAAACAACGGGGCGCCGGGGACCCTCTACCGGCTTCCGGTGTCGGAACTGGAAAAAAGGCTCAAGTTCAAGAATTCCCTCCATCAACTGGACATGGTGGAAGCCCTGGCTTATTCCGAAATCCTGGGGAACCGGCCCGAGGCGATCATCATCGGAGTGGAACCGGCCGATATCTCGCCCTGGGGCCTCGAATTGACCGAAACGGTTCGGGCAAGGCTGCCGGAGATGTGTTCGCGGGTCCTCACCGAAATAAAACTTGCGGGCGGATCATATGAGCGGACTGCGGGGGATGACGAAGAGCTTTCGGCATGATAGACTTTTAGGCAAATCCAGGCGAATTTGTACGAGAAGCGGACCGGATGCCGATATGCCGAAGCATCCTGCTGATAAGAGCGAAATGTTAAGGAGCAAATGACATGTGTTTGGCCATTCCTGCCGAAGTGATGCAGATCGAAGACGATATGGCGACCGTGCGGGTCGGAGACGCCCTTCGCAAGACGTCCCTCATGCTGCTGTCCGAAAAACCTCAACTGGGCGACTATGTCATCATCCATGCGGGATTCGCGCTCCATAAGGTGGACCCCGAAGAGGCGCGGGAGTCCCTGCGCATGCTCCGCGAAATGGCCATGCTGGCGGCAGAGGAATCTCACGACTGATGGATTCCGCTCCGCGGTTATCCTTCGGGAGGGCGATCGTCCGGGACCCCCCGGAGCGGTATGCCCTTCCCGTTAAGATCGTTCCCGCCCCTATGATCGAAAAGCCGCAGGATCTGTTCTTTCCCAGTCTCCAGGCAGTTCCACCGCAGACGCAGCGCATCGTGAGTCAAGACCGGACCTTTTAGATATTGCCGAACCGTAGACTATAATGTTACGAATGGGCCGTTTGTTCCCGAACCCCGTGCAAAATCCGGGGTCCAGTGTCGTTAATTGGAACTACACAATGATTTCAAAAAGCCTGGATTCCGGCCTTTATATGAAAAAAGGAATTGCCGTCCAATGTATACCCTGTCTCGATTTAGGCAGGAATTTTTTCATACTTCGTTGTGGCCGAAAGGCCATGAGTGTTCGCCGGAATGACGAACCCTGATTTCGTCCGGCGTCGGTTTTTCGTTCGGGCAACAGGCCGGGAATCATTCTCCCGCTTTTTTTGAGATGTTAACACTATCGCCTTCGTCCCTCGTTCCCACGCTCCTGCGTGGGAATGCAGAAGGAAATCGGCAGGCGAGAGCACGGCACGGATCGATCCCCGGGCGGACAGGCTGTCAGGCCCGGCCAACACCGAAGCAGGTGAGCTTATAATGAAGAAAATTATCATTTCCGTTCTGGGATGCGACAGGCCCGGCATCATTGCCGCCGTGTCCGGAACTCTTTTCGCGTTTGAATGCAATATCGAGGACGTGAGCCAAACGAGTCTGCAGACTCAGTTTGCCGGGGTCTTCATCGCTTCGGCGCCGGACGCCATGACCGATGAAGCACTTCTTGCCGCCCTGCGGGAAAAACTCGACCCCCTGGGTCTCTCCGTCCTGTTGAAGAACATGGATGAGGGGGGCGTCTGGGAGCCGGTCGAAAGCGAGCCTTTCGTCATCACCACCATCGGCCCGGACCGTCCGGGGCTGGTTGCCGGCGTGGCGGAACTCCTCGCCCGCTACGGAGTCAATATCACCAACCTCAAGGCCGTGTTCAGAGGCTGCAGGGACCCTAAACGAAACATCATGATCTACGAAGTGGATATCCCCGCAAGAACCGATCAGCATTCCTTCCGCAAGGCGCTCCAGGCGCGCGGGGAAGAACTCGGACTCGACGTCAGCCTCCAGCACAGGAATGTGTTCGAGGCGATCCACCGGATATAGGTGAGTGCCATGTTAAGCGACCGTGAAGTGATCTCGACCCTTGAAATGCTGAAGAACGAACACCTCGACGTGCGGACCGTGACGCTCGGCGTCAGCCTGTTTGATTGCGCGAGCCACGACCTCGAGAGATTCAAGGAGAACATGCACCGCAAGATCGTGCGTCTTGCGGGAAACCTGGTCAGGGTCTGTGACGAAATCGGCGTGCGGTTCGGAATTCCAGTGGTCAACAAACGAATCGCGGTGAGCCCCATTGCGGTCGCGGCCTGTTCCTTTCCGGCTTCCGGGATGGTCGAAATCGCCAGGAGGATGGACGAGACCGTAGCGGAAATCGGCGTGGATTTCATCGGCGGTTTTGGGGCGCTTGTCGAAAAGGGCTTTACCGAAGGGGACCGGGCGCTCATCGAAGCCATTCCCGAAGCGCTGGCTTCAACCGGCCGGGTGTGCGCGACCGTGAACGTGGCCTCGACCCGCGCGGGCATCAATATGGACGCGGTCCATCTCATGGGAAAGACGATCAAGGCAGCGGCGCAGTTGACCGCGGCATCGGACGGCATTGCGTGTGCAAAGCTTTGCGTTTTCGCCAATATTCCTCAGGATGTCCCCTTTATGGCCGGGGCGTATCTGGGGATTGGAGAACCGGATTCGGTGATCAACGTCGGAGTGAGCGGGCCCGGCGTGGTGAAGAAGGCCATCGATCGCGCCAGGGCGGCAAATCCAGGTCTCGACCTGGGAGCGCTCTCCGAGATCATAAAGCGAACCGCATTCAAAGTGACCCGGGTAGGGGAGCTGATCGGCAGGGAAGTAGCGCGGAAGCTGGGTGTTCCCTTCGGTGTGGTGGACTTGTCCCTTGCCCCCACACCCAATGTCGGCGACTCCGTGGGCGAGATCTTCCAGAGCCTGGGACTCACGAGTATCGGCGTGCCGGGTACGACCGCGGCGCTGGCGCTTTTGAACGATGCGGTGAAAAAGGGCGGAGCCTTTGCGAGTTCGTATGTGGGCGGGCTGAGCGGCGCCTTCATTCCGGTCAGTGAAGACCTCAATATCGCCGAAGCCGCATCGAAGGGCTATCTGTCGATCGAAAAGCTGGAAGCCATGACGAGTGTGTGTTCGGTGGGCCTCGACATGATCGCCCTTGCCGGAGACACTTCCGCTCAGACGCTGGCGGCAATCATCGCCGACGAAATGGCCATAGGAGTCATCAACAGGAAAACCACGGCAGCCCGCCTGATTCCCGTTCCCGGCAAGAAGGCGGGGGAAAAAGCCAGGTTTGGAGGATTGCTCGGCGAGGCCACGATCATCCCCGTTTCCGGCAACGCCGGTTCGCAGGAATTCATCTCGCTGGGCGGCCGCATCCCCGCCCCGATTCAAAGCCTCACAAACTGATATTGGGTTGCGTCCAAGTCGATAGCCTTAACATCCTCAAGACGAGCGTGGGAATGCAGACACTTTTCCCTTGGGCAACAGCCCGTTCCCCCGCAAGCGGGCGCCGATACCGACGGGTGAAGCCTACCGTTTCTTCTGCTTCTGCTGGCCCAGCCGAACTTTCTGTTCGGTCTGCTGCGTTTCCACCTTCACATGCGACGCCGAAGGACATTTTCCGATCCTCCATTTCGACGCAGGCGAAGCCCAGATCCGGCACTTGTCGCCGTCGATATTGTCGCACCCGTTGCACTCACTGACGATCGGCTTGCGTTCCAACTCCATGATGAGATGACCTCCTGCTCGGGATGATTTTCAGCATCCACTCGTGAATAAAAGTGCAAATTTGAGAGATTATAAGCATCTGAGATCAAAGATAAAGCGCAAAAGCGCTCCGGGGCAAAAAAGTTCAAGCCGGTTCAACCAGACCCATTCGGCGAGGCAATCCTTTGTCCCCGTAGTCCGGTGTCGAGCCGCGGGCAAACGGGGAGCGGGATCTCAGTGCTTTCGCTCGATCGGCCATTGCTTGTGATAGCTGATCACGAAGTCAAACTTGGGGAAGAGCCTCGGCAGGCGCATGAGGTTGTAGACCATCACCCCAATGGCCAGGCGATCCAGCCACGAGGACATCGGCCAGCCGAAACGGACCGTGATATTGCGTTCGGACAATTCGTATTCCACCACGCGCAGGAGAGCGATTATCCGTTGGTAGAGTCCTATTTTCTTCATAGGAAACCGGAAATGGTTCGGGGCCATTTTGGCGGGAATACCCTGCCGCGGGGAATAGTACGTGATGAAAACCTCGTTGTCCTTCGGGAAAGCAATGGCTTCCTCGCGCGGCCTCTGGAAGATGATATACAGGTCCTGGGCCGGAGAAGAGCCGAGGTAGAGGATCATTTCCATTTCGCTGTCGGCCTGTCCGATCTGCTTGATTTCCGGGCTGCGTTTTTTGGCGATCCAAAGGCCTGCAACCAGGACGACCGCGGTCACAAGGCCCCACAGCATGGTGCCGTGAGGCTTGTCGATTGCGAGGAATATGAAGCAACTCACCAGGATGACCCAGAGCACGAGGGTCCCGACCCGGCTGGTGTTGTATGAAATGACCTCCTTGGTCCCCATGGAGTAGCGGTAGATGAGCAGAGACCCCATGTTGATGCAAAAACTGGCCACCAGGCCAATGGCGTACATGTCCGCCAGGACCGTCTGGCTGCCGCTGGTGATGAGGACAATGACGGAAAAGAGGACGGCGCTGACGATGTGGATGCGGTAGAGAGACTGGCGGCTGTTCGTGGCGATGATCCAATGGAAGCCGTAGCGATGGGCGACCCGTTCCAGGAGTTCGCTTGAAGCGACAAACGCCGTGTTGATCGCCATGGTAAGGGTGAGGCTCGCCAGGACCGCGACCATGACGCCGAAAGGAATTCCGTTCACCATTGTGGCATAATAGGTGATGAGATCCCCTTCGTGTTCCGAGAAGGTCGTCGCTGAGGACAAGGCAAGCCCCGCGATAAGAGGGGTCACTATCCCCACGGTGAGTGCCAGGAACATATATGCTTTGCGGATTTCGCGCCAGTTGCGAACAAAACCCGCGGTCTGAATTACGGACTCGATCCCCGAATAAGCCAGGATGCAGAACGCGATATGGGAAATGAAGTTGTCATAGTTGGCCATAAAGGAACCGGTCTGCACCTTCGCCAACGCATCGAAACCGGAGTCTTTTATTCTTCCGAGCGATCCGAAGTCGAGGGCCAGCACGCCGGAGACGACCAGGTTGAGGATGACGAAAGCCGCAAACGCGAAAATCCCGAAGGTGAACCGGGCGTTCTCTCTTATGCCCAGGATGTTCAGGCCCGCGATGAACCATATGATGCCCAGGACCAGTGCGATTACCATCGTCTGGGATTGTGAAATCAACGGGAAAAAGGATGCTGAGTTCAACACGGCGCTCACGGCCGAAATACAGGCCGTGAGGATATAATCGACCATGATCGAGGCCACCGCGACAAAGGACATGGTCGGCCCCAGCACATGGTAGGAAAAGGAGTAGACCCCGCCTCCGATCAGGCCGTGGTGTTCGAGGATCTCGGCGATCTCCGTGAACCTCGTGCTCATGAAACGGATCAGGATGCTCGTCACCGCGATGAACGTAATTGCGCTCAGGCCGATGAAGCGATACGCCTCCGCGGGCGCGTAAAAGATTGAGGTGAATTCGTCCATGAGGGTGATGATGCCCACCGCGAACCAGGTGAGCCACAATCGGCCGGAATGGTGGTATGTGAGCAGGCTTTGCCTTCTGATCAGCACTATGAAGAGAACAGCAAGGACCAGGTTCAGAGCCAGCAGGATAGGAGTCTTCATCTATTTCCGTCTGCTCCTTGAATAAGGGCGGGGAAGTTCGCCCGGAGGGAACCGGGATTCCGATTACAGGCAGTTCCGGACGGCATCGCATAAATGGGTGGAAAATTTGGAACGGGAACGGATTCGCTGAAGCAAGAAACGAGGAATCGAGAGACACCGGGGAATTCCGGAAGGCGCTCCGCCCGGAGAATGAACAAACCGGCCGGAGATGCTGAGCGTCCGGCGGACAATGGTTTCTGCGCGCCCGACCACACGCCTGATACCTGCATGATACGCCTCCGAAGTTTGATATTGGAGGATGGACCTCCTGACAACTCCGGAAGGTTCTCCCCCCTCGATGCCTGCGAGGTTAGCTGACGGGCTCGGGCCGAAGAGGTTGCCCTACGCCTTGCGGCGATACGCCCCAGAAATTGGTTCCCCCGCTCCTGAAAATCAGGACTCGGCAGTGAGTGTGCTTGTAAAACAACTGGCAGGTCCCTGTCAAGCAACAGTAACAACAAAATGATAAGAGGTGAAAACATTGGATTCAAGGGGGCCTCATCCGGTTTCAGCCTGGAGCGAGAGGATCCGGAGCCTCCGCGGCAGCCGCCGTTCCGGGAGATGCGGCTTGAGCCCGGAGTGAAGGGAACACGAGTTGCGGGGCGCGGCGATTGGGCGATCGATCCTTTGCCGGTTCGGCCGATCGTACCCCGCCCTGCCGGGACGGTGGGTCCGAAAAGAGTTGCGGCCTTTGTGCTCCATGGTTAGAATACTTCCCCGGACGGACCATGGTGTTGCGTCTGAAGAAGAACTCTGCGGCTAATCCCGCCCGCGTGCCCGGAAACGAAACCGTTTCCGGGCGGACATCACACGATGTCCGACGCATTTCAACATTTCCGCAGAGGCGGGCGGCGTTCTGCAAAGGAGGGTTATGTTGTACGAAGACAATCAGGAAATACCTCTTCCCGAGGTGTGCACGAGCAAGATTTTTGAAATCAGCGGAGCGAAGTTCGAACCCGATATCGCTGCCGAGCTGTGGCAGAAGATTTTGAAGCATAAGTGGCTCATGTCCGAAAAGCTCGGCCGCGATGTGGGACTGCGGACCGCCTGCATCGACTTCATCGAGAACATAGAACAGGCCGACAAGGAATTCCTGGCCTACAGCCGGAACAATGTCTTATCCGAGATGGGAGCGCAGACCATCAGCCGGGAAGTCTGGGACACGATAGCCGATTCCCAGCCCCCCAAACAGCTTGTCAACCGCAGGATCATACTGCCTCTGACCGAGATGAGCCTGTCCGAGAAGCACGGGGTCGTTCCGCCGAAGACCATCATCTTTTTCGGGCCTCCGGGAACCGGCAAGACCCATTTCGTCAGGGCCATAGCGGGCGTTCTGTCCTGGTGGTACATCGAAATCGTGCCCAGCATGCTCATGGCGGACGGTGTGGAAAAAATAGGGGCGAACCTGCGCAAGGTGATGGAAAAGGCGCGAACCCTGGAGGAAGCGGTGATTTTCATTGACGAATTCGAGGAAATCGCCGGGAGCCGCGATACGGCGGATCGCGTGGACAAGTCCATCACCAACGAATTTCTGAAGCAGGTCCCTCTCCTGAAGAACCAGGGGAACAAGGTGCTGCTGGTGTGCGCGACCAATTACATCCGGCAGCTCGACCACGCGATGCTTCGGCCCGGAAGGTTCGACTGCATCATTCCCGTGGGCGACCTGGATGAGGAAGGGCGAAAAACCATTATCCAGCATTACCTCGGCAGGTTGAATACCGGGGAAATCGACTTGGGCTATCTTATAGGGGCAACATCGAGGTTCACTCCGGCGGACATCGAATATCTTTTCCAGCAGGTGGCCCAATTCGCCTTCGAGCAGGAGTTGGGCACCAGGCAGGACTATCATGTGACGACCGACACTTTCAACCGGATCCTGCCCTCGATTCGCCCGTCGCTCACGGACGAAATCATCGCGGAATTCGAAAAGGACAGCACGACTTACACCAGGACGTAACGGGCAAAGCCCGGGAGGGATCGGGAATGACCTTTCGACCGCTTCCTGCCTTCGGGCCGCACTGCTTCCTTGTCCGCTTTCCCCTTTGGCCCCCGTCGCCCGCTTCCCCCTTGGGCTGTGTGTCCGTATCCGGTTCCCCATTCGGGGTCCGCATTGTCCCCGACGTGCTTTGCCATTGCGCCACGTCATCGGCCGTCCGGGCGGCCGCATCCCCCGGGAAGCTAACAGACTCAGATGTCTTTGTGCAAACGGTCGAGCCTGCGGATACTGCTTTTACCGAAGCGACAGGGGGGTCCTTTCCGGGATGATAGAACAGCTTTCATTGATTTGGCAAACTCCGGCGTTATCTTCAAACTGGAACCCATGGTGTTCGGGAACTTGGAGAGGGAATAAGCCCGAGGCGGGTATTGAGCGTTGCCCCACTCGAAATGGAGAAGACCAATCATGAACCTTTACCTCGACGAAAAACTTGCTCTGGTTACCGGCAGCACGGCCGGAATCGGGTACGCAATTGCGGAGGCCCTCGCACGCGAGGGCGCAAGCGTTATTCTCAACGGCCGCTCACAGGCGTCCGTGGATAATGCCGTGTCAAAAATGAAGTCCGATACGGGCGGGAAGGTATTTGCCTTCGCCGGCGACCTCGCGACCGATGCCGCCGCCCGGGAGATTGCCGTGCAGTTCCCCGACGTCGAAATCCTTGTGAATAACCTCGGCATCTATGAGCATAAGGCGTTCGAGGATATCCCCGACGAAGACTGGCGGCGCCTGTTCGAGGTGAATGTCCTGAGCGGCGTTCGCCTCTCACGCCTTTATCTGCCCGGGATGAGGCATCGTAACTGGGGCCGCATCGTCTTTATCTCAAGTGAAAGCGGGGTCCAGATCCCGGCTGAAATGATTCACTACGGGATGACCAAGACCGCCCTGCTCGCCGTTTCGCGCGGCCTCGCGGAAGCAGTGGCCGGGACCGGCATTACGGTGAACTGCGTTCTGCCCGGGCCGACCAGATCCCGCGGCGTCGGCGGGTTCGTGGACTCACTGGCCAGGGCGGAGGGTAAATCACCCGGCCAGGTTGAGAAGGAATTCTTTGAGAAGGTCCGGCCCACGTCTTTGATCAAACGGTTCGCCACGCCGGAGGAAGTCGCTTCGCTGGTCGCCTACATCGCCAGTCCGTTGGCGTCTGCCACAACCGGTGCCGCCCTGCGCGTGGACGGAGGAGTTGTCAAGAGCGCATTTTGACGGCTTCTGCCCTCAAAGCGGTCGATTTCTCTCACACCGGCCGGCTCGACTTCCGGGATACAGCCAGACGTGGAAGGACTCCATTTCCCGGTAGAACAGGGGATGGGGCAAGCTCGCGACTTGTCCGAATGCCGGCGGCAAATTTGGACTGTTTCTCGATTCAAGATATGATAACGAGGCCGATTTTCGGAATATCTCATGCCCCCGATCAAGGGAGTCCGCCTGAGTCACGGGGGCCGGAAGTTCACATTGCTTTCGGCACACGTGTATGATAAGGAATACAGGTTTTTGGCGTCGGGGCGTAGCGCAGACTGGTTAGCGCACCTGCCTTGGGAGCAGGGGGTCGGAGGTTCAAATCCTCTCGCCCCGATCCAGTTTCTTGGCTATTTCGGTTAGTTATATGGGGAGTGGTCCGCTTGAGGTGGTCCGATGGTGGTCCGCTAGTCTCTGCCAATTCCGCACCTTCGCGCAGTTCATCGAGGTCGATTTCGAGATACCTGTTAAAAGCCTCATTGGTTCTGTCTCCGACCAGTCGCTTCACTTCCTCAACTGTCTTTGACCTCTTGAGATGACGCGCGGTGCTGTGGCGAGTACCGCCATATAGACCGACTCCCTCTATTTCCAACTCTTCACAGGCTCTTTTCCACCACTTGCGAAGCAGCTTTTTCCCGAAAGGTGAAGTTGCCGGATAGCCCTTCATTGCAGTATCGAATCGGAAATAGGGCATTTTCCCGAACCCCCTGGGCAGGGTCCGCATGAGTTCGAGATCGCCGTAGGTTACCGGCGCGAATTTGGGTGTCTGAGTGTGTTCGATAGTCTTATGGCTGGTAACTACTACGACACCTTCCTTCAGATCTACGTCCTCTTCCAGTACCTCGAAAATATCTCCGGGACGAAGATTGACATGGGTAGCCAGCACCTTAATTGCCAAATAGATTCTTGGATTCCCGCAAGCCAACGCTTTCTTTTTGATCAGTTCGAGAATCCTCTGCTGATCGTCTTTGCTGACGGTTTTCCGGAATCCCATTACTACCTTGAAGGTGGGGATTTCAGGGATTTCTTCCTTTCTAATGATTTTGCAGGAAACCATCCACTGATAGAAAGCGTGCAAATTCGTTCGTACGTTCAAGCGAGTCTTTGACGCTCTATCCAAATTGCGGAAGAATTCTCGCAGTTCTGCAAAAGTAACTTCCTTCACGTTCTTTTGCCCGAACGCCTCGATTGCCTTGTTCAGATCGGCCTTGATGTGGACCCACGTCGCGCGCTTCAGATCACCTGAGTTAATGTCTTTTTCCCGATCCTCGATATATTTCCGGGCCATGTTTGCGAACCCGAGCGGATGCGACGGTTCGAAGTCTCGCCGATCATAAGTTCCTTTGCGAACGGCGCGCCGCATGGCCTCCAGTTCCTGGTGCGCCAGACGGTAGGCGACTGTCGGCTCCTGGTGTGAAAATCGCTTCTTGAAACCTTTGCCGAATTTGATGAAAAGCAAATGCGCCCTACATTCCTTCTTGTGTGCGGGACAGCAGACGCACTCAAGGTTTGCATCCGGTTCCATCCTCTGCCCACATTTCGGACACTTCTGCTCGGTGTAGATGCCACCAGCCATACACATCCCTCCTTCTGTCTTCTGGACTGAAGGTATCTTACGACATGTGTATGTTGGCGGGCAACCGTTCATTGCGGGTTATTTCCCTGTTCCTAGAAAGGCACTTCCAGCATTCGCTTTGCTTCCGCTTCCGCTTCTTCCCGGCTAAGCCCGCCCTCGTATTCCATAATTGCGGCCCGCTCCTCAAACATTTCTCGCTTGCCGTCGCACGCGTCGTGCAACCCCCTACCACCCTCTACCACCACCGTAATATCCCGTAATAACAACTGTTTTTCTGGTAGGGGGTTGGTAGGGTGATCCTCCCTCAAGGACAACGCTATCGGAGAATATTCCGGCTTCCAGGTAAGTCCGTATTGAGAGAGGAGCGTTTTGTATTCGGCCTGCGTTATGATGTATTCGGAGCGCCCGTTTATCTGCCGCTTTCTCAGGCTGAGGCTTGTCAGCCTCTTGCCGATCCAGGAGGCCGAAACATGCCGATCCAGGGGTCTCCCCTCGTTAAACTTCCTGGTGATGTCGCTGGCTTTAAGCGTCCACTCGGGGAAGTCGGAGCGGCCGTTTTCTTCGCTAAGGTCATGGATGATTTCAACGATCTTGCCCGCCGTCGTTCCTCTTTTTTCCGCGCTCTTTTCTCCGGCGATGGCAAGAATGGCTTTTTCAAGAAGGCTCACGTTTTCGGGATTAATGAGCATGGCTATCTGAAACATGGGCTTAGTGATGTCCCAGAGCCTTCCGGAAATCCCTTCAACGGGCTCGATGTCCGGCAAGGGAGCATGAAGCCGCTTTACCCTCCAAGCTGTAAGGCGCGCCCTAAGTTCCAGGGCATCCTCGGGTTTCGGGTTCTCGTAATTTCCCGGGTGATTCGGCATGGTGACCGGTAAGCATCGAGTCCCCAGGATATTGTGTAGAGGCTCATTGGTGGCGATGATCGTGGGACCGTAAATGTCGTAGTATACGGTATCGTTAAACGGTCCCCGCTCCGGATACATTACCCTTGCGCATTGAACGCCTTTCTCGAAACGAGTTAACAGGATATCCTCGCAGTGATTTTTCTCCGCCTTTTTCCACAGGTCCATTAGATCAAGAAACAGTGTCCCGTGCAGATTTTCAGCAAAGCGGAAAATAATCGGCTCTCGCAGATCGACGGAATGAAAGCCCCGGAAGCACACGTAGGAAAGCGATTTTCCGGCCCGGCTCTTGCCCCGCTCCGGTACGGCATAAAAGAGGATACACGGGCAATAGCTGATATCCCGGTGATCGTGCAGATACGTGAGGAAGGCATAGTGAGCCGTCAGGGACAATTGCTGATCATCCAGGTAGGAGAACCGCAGAAGATGAGCCAGGAGATCACTGTAAAGGCTCCGGTCCTCCTTTTCGATCCACTGAAGGACCAACGAGGCCTCAGGCAAGGCCGACCCGATCGGCCTTGGAATTTGCGTAATGCCGGGAGGAACAACGGTCCCGCTTTCGGTTGCCGCCTTCTCCTCAAGTACGGGTTTTCCATCTTTTGCGATGAGGAAAAGCAGCTTGCCGTCCTCTCCTTTGCAGATGTCCACCAGACCGGGAAAGTAGGCCGATTGATCGAACTCGGATGCAAAATCAATCATCTCCCCCTCCATTTGGCGACAGACCAAGGCTGATGGCTTTTTTCATGGATTTTTTGGTAAAGGCGCTTTCGCTTCTGCGGCTTAGCTGTGATATCAACTCCTGAAGGGCATCCTGCCGGTTGTGGATTCCCCGGCGCGCGGCAATAGAGGCAAGACATCCGTCAATGTGCGATAGGTGCCATTCAATTGAGGTTGCATCCGATCCGCTCAAGTCGCGCTTAACGGCGGTTGCCGGTCCGAAACGTTCCGCGCACGACTTGACCTTTTCCCAAAAGGGATCCACCGTCCTTCGCTCCGTGTTCTCTTCCCCTGGAAGGCGCAAGGAAAACCATCTTTCGGTCAGGTCTTTCCAAATGCCGCCTATCTTGGCGTCGAGTTCCGGAAGGGAATTAACCCCGTATTGCTTAAGAGCAGGGCGCCGGAGCTGAAATTCGACTCGCCAAACATCCGGACACGGATCGATTCCCCAAAGTTTCCAGAACCAAGGCTTCTTCCCATCTCTAGCGACCTCTGCCGATTTGTCGTAAATCCGCAGTTGGACTGTTCCGCCTTTGTCTCCGGCGTAAAAGGTTTCAAGTTTGTCTCCGTTTAAATAAGAATTGGATTTACGGCTTCGAGTCACTTTCCGGGATTGCAGGAATTCGAGGCTAAATCCGCCCGGAACGAGAAAATCCGCCGTAAGGTCGCAACGGCTCGGCTGAATACGCCGCAGAGAACCGCCCCCGATTGATTTCAGGTCGGCCTCGATCTCCTCAAGAACTTTTTCGAGGTCTCCCAACCAGAGGGTTTTTGCATTTGTGGAAAGAAAAACATTGGGACTTTTTTCGGCTGAAACCGCTTTGCCGATGAAGAGATGATAGCCGGGAAACTCGAGATGGAAGCGGTAATTATTGCCTTTGCCGCCAGCCTGAAAGGTGAACTTTCTTCCCGACGGCATTTCCATAAGCAAGCCGCCGCTTTCTTTCTGTGCAGCAAGCTTCTTCGCATTTAGGAACCGTAAGCGCTCTTCCCAATTCCGGCCCCAGGTAACATATAAGCCCAGGTCTAAAGTATCGATTCCGCATAGAAGGACTCTAAATTCCTCCTTCTCTGGGATTTGCGCATGGCGTGTTACAGATTCCGCCATGCTTGCCTCTGTTGTGTACCTCTCCGCTTGACTGAGCATAAACAATCCCCCTCCGATCATGAGTTTTGATCCCGAGGGGGCACGCAGTGTTTAGCAGAGAGGGGAGACCCCCCGGCCCCCTCTCAGCTAAACACTTGACGCAGAACTACACTCCGATTATGAATGAAGAGTGTTGTTCTTGTCCCCTAAGCGGGATCGGACACACCATGAAGCCGTGGGCTACCCCTACCCGCCAAAGTAGATTAGCTCGCGGCTTTTCCACGCCTTCTGACGCTCTCTATTTCAAGCTGACCAGAATTTCTTCAAACCATCCCGTTTTAGGCTTTCCACCCAACCATCAAGGGCATCTCCCATATCCCTCATAAGCAAAGAAAACTGGAGAAGCCCTACCTTTTCGGACTTTTCCAAGCTCTCAATTCCGACCTCGATAATATTCCTCAGAAGTCTGCCCCTTTCCAGCTCCCCTTTTTCTGCCAGCCTATCCGCACGATCAATCAGCTCTTCGGGCAGCCAGACGGTAACCCTTCTGCTATCGGGTGTTATTTCTGTTTTTCTCATCGTACCCCCAAATTGAATGTGTGCTTCATAGTACTTCCATGTGGCGCCTAAGGATTACTAATGAATCACTGCGCATGTCAAGACTTTTTTTCATCACCTCAAACTTTCCTGCTCACTCCACCTTTTCGGCCTTTCCGTTCCGAAGGCAGACACTCCGGACCAAGCGTCTGTCAGGCTAAGATCCGCGACCGCCTCGGCGCTATTCACGTGGGGGCTCCGCTTCTCCCTCGCCGGGCGGGTCTAAGCCTGACGGCCACTATTATTCTCACCTATTGTTGCAGACGGCTAACCCCGAACCACAGGATCAACCGAACACGGGGGGAGCGGCGGCGAAGTCTTGCATCAAGGTTTTCGACTGCGGGCCGCCCATCTGCCAATGACGGTGCACAAATGCGTTGTATGGCACCTTAAGCTTAAGGTGCGATCAAAACCAGATGGCATAGCAAGAAATATCTCAAAATTGCGATTTTATGTTTGACGAAGTATCGCAAAATTGCTATAAGCGATTATCTTCATTTTGGAGGAAATAAATGCCGGAAACAGAGGTTCTCTTTTTTGCAGAAGAAGATGGGAGCTCCCCAATTTTGGAATGGCTCGATAGTATGCCCTCCAAGGTTCAGGATAAGTGCATAGTCCGAATCGAGCGCCTAGCCGCACTTGGCCACGAATTGAGGCGTCCGCAGGCCGACTACCTCCGTGATGGAATTTATGAGTTACGCCCCACTTTTCAGAATATACAATACAGAATGCTCTACTTCTTCATGGGTAAGCAAGCAATAATTTCACATGGCTGTATAAAGGAGAGCGAGGTGCCACCTAAGGAGATCGACCTCGCAGTGGACCGAAAAAACCGGTTTGCTAAGAATCCTCTGAAGCATACGTGGAGGGAAAAGGAATGAAAAAAAGCACCCGGAAAAATAGCGCAGTCGGGATTCTTCATCGTCGCTACATTGGCGACAATGAGACTCGGAAGGCTTCCGTCCAGGCAGAACGTATTAATGTTGAAATCGCTCAGAAGATTTATGAAATCAGAAAGGAAGCAGGATTATCACAGAAAGCTCTGGCGGATTTAGTAGAGACAACTCAGTCTGTTATTAGTCGGCTAGAGGATGCTGACTATGAAGGACACTCATTATCAATGTTATATCGTATAGCCAAGGTACTCGGCAGAGATATCATTATTGAAATGCCATCCAAAGAGGCTCCAGATAAAAATTCTTCCAATGCAGATTGCAACATAATCCGATTTGCTTTTCGCGAGGTCATCAGGGGTCTTCGACTCAGAAATGGATTAACAATCGACAAATTAGCAAATAAGGCTCAAATCGATAAAGAAGAAATTTTGGCAATGGAAAGGGATCCAAATTATATTCCGTCTCCGCTTGCATTATTTAAAATCAGCAATTTTTACAAGATTCCTCAAAGGAAATTAGCAGTTCTTGCTGGTGCTATTAAGGAAATTCCCCAGTCATTTAGAGATGAAGCATCACGATTTGCAGCTCAATCTGAATCATTTTCGAAATTAACAGATGAGGAAAAAGAATTCATCGATAGATTTGTGGCTTTTTTGCGCGAGGAGAGTAAATGATTCATCGATCTACAACGGTAGAGATCGATAAAATCACATCGAAAATCCTCAAAGAGGCGGGAATGAAGCATCCTCCTTTCCTTATCGAGGATCTCCTTGCGCATCTTGAGCTATACCGCGGTTTTTACGACTTAACCAATCCATCGCTCATTCAGCGAGCTTGGCACAAGCTTAGAGTTGGAGGCCAGAAAATTGAAAAAATTTTGGGCAAGATCAATTTATGTGCGGTATGGTTTCCCGATAGACAGCAGATTCTTATAGATGAGTCACTCCCTGCACCGAAGAAGGATTGGGCATCATTTCATGACACCACTCACACAGTATTGCCCTGGCACAAGGAATTTTTTCTAGGTGACACAGCTCAGACCTTGGACCCTGATTTCCAGGAGATGCTTGAGAGTGAAGCTCACTATGGTGCGTCAGCATTCATGTTTGGCGGGCAAACTTTCACCAACGAGGCCCTGGATACACCACCGGAATGGAAAGGTGTCGCGATTTTAAAGCAAAGGTATAAAAAGTCCTGGGTGACAACACTGCGTCGTTTTGTTGAGTTCAGCCACAACCTACCGATGGCCATGGTCGTAACTACTCCTAAATGGATGGAGCAGCCCGTTGACCAAGTACACCGAGCACGGCATTTTGTAGGTTCAGACTTGTTCAAACAGCAGTTTTCATCAGTTACTCGCGACTGGATAATAAGTCAGATAGATGCCAACACCCGAAGGCGATCCGGTGGTCCGGTCGGAGATTTCGACCTTGTCATTCCTGATATGAACGGAGTTCTTCATCAGTTCCACGCAGAGTCCTTTTTCAACAGACACTATCTCCTCACATTGCTCGTCTCCCGAAAGAAACCAGCGATAGTAGTCAAACCCCTTTTTGAAGGTCTCATCTCTTTAAAGACGAGAAAGTAAAATGCCCATACTGATCGGGCCGTCTGCAACTGGCTAGAATCTATTCACAACAGAAAGGGTTTGTCATGTCTAAGAACGAAAAAACATCCAAAAGCGTGGCATCAAAAGCGGGTAAGCTGTTATCCAGCAAGAAAACCCCGGCCAATGTGAAATCCGTGGCAGCTTCAGCTTTAACACAGGCGCCAGACAAAAAAGGATCAAAAAAGAAGTAACTTCCATTAAAGAAAGTCCGCATCGCCAGAATGAAAAAGGGGGAGCAAATGATTCCCAGTTCCCCTCTTTTCATTCAATATTCCACTTGTGTTCCAGTATATGTCCGGACAGTTTCCAGTAAAGAACGACCACTGGTTTGAATCCAGTCGACCCCGTTTCCGCCGGGAAGTTCAGAAAGGCTAGCAGTGCCAGGACAAGCGTTAACAATTTTGATCATCTGTGTTTCCCCTACTCGCAGAACTCTCTGTCGGACGAAAAGCACCAATGACCACCGGGCTCGGACGGCGGAGGATGGGGTAATGTGATAACACTTTCAAGCACACCCGGAGCGAAATTTTCATTATAGACCGAATTTCGAACTGCTTCACTTATGAACCAGTCCCCTAAGATGACATCACAATGATAGCAGCCAAATGATGGGTAAATCTCTCCGAGCGTCCTATAGTACCGTGGCTTAATTTCCCCCATCCTGATGTGTGAGCCTTCGGGTGAGTGGAGAAATGCTCGTATAGCCTGAAGAACGGCCTCATTGAATTTCAATTTGTCCAAATCCCACATCCCCCTACATTTATGCATTGTGTCTCCACAACAAGACAACAGGCCATTACTGATGTAGTAGACGTGCGAAAACTTCTGGCACCGCCAGCACTTTATGTAGATGAAGACAATCCGCAACCGCTGGTGCTTTTTTGCTGTGAAATGTTTACAGAACTTGACCTTTCGCCCCAACAGCGAACGGATGAAATCTGAGAGAACATGGGACGGTTGAGGCTCCACTTCATTCACGCTAGTCGAAATCTTGACCTTGAAGAAAAGATCATTCTGAATTTGTTCCGATGATAGAGCAAAAAGTGGAAGCTCTCTCGCCGGTCGCTTCATTTTTTGGGGTGGTAACCGAAACAGCCAGCACCCTCGAATCCCATCTCTTCGATACTGCGCTTGCCTCCTGGCCGTCTCTTCAAGACTCTGGCGACTCCACTGGACCTCAAAGGCTATCTTCGTTGATCCTTTGGTCGCAAGCACATCGGCTCTCCAGCCACTTCCACTAGCTTCGGTTGTCACATCGTATTTGAACTCCTTACAGACAAGGGCTATTTCACTTTTGGCTTTCAGGTGCGCAACCGTTTCTGAGATCCAATCGCATCCAGCTCTTCGGTTATGGACGAAGTGGTTTGTGCCGAGTTTGCTGGTGCGTAGGTGCCCCGTATTCTGACAACAGGGAAGCCGAAGTTCCTTTTCCCGGGACTTCACAGAGGCTCGCAACCGTTCCCACTCCTCTAAAGAGAGAAATGGAGCGATCACATCGTTCCCATCAACCACAGCGCGAAGGGGCACTATTCAACCTCCACAATCTCCATATCTGCATTCCTTCCATCCCCGTTCGGATGCAGTTTGTGCCTCATGCACTAACTTCTATCAGCGTATTAGCGGTGCCAATGACTCTTTCCGGTGGTCCGCAAGTGGTCCGATAGCCCAAATTATCTGCATAACACCTCGCAACTACAAGTAAATATTTCAGTCCGGGAGGTTCAAATCCTCTCGCCCCGACTCGTTTCACCCCCCGTAACAAAAATCCTGGTTGCTGCTCTTGATTGCCGTTTTGTAATTTTGCTCTTCTTTCTGGCCATTTCCCTTCGGGCAGGGCCTCTTTCACGATTTGTCCTGTGCATTCCTTCCGTTACATGGTCTAAAGCCATCATCCCTGAACTCATCGGCTGTCTGCCGATAAGTCCGGCTCTTCCTGCAGTACCACGGAAGACTTTGCGCAGATGCCGGGATTGCAGACCTTCCATGACGAGGAAAGCTATTATGCGACCGGCAGGCAGGTCTTTTCCTCCATTTCGACAAATTTCCGCCCGAAAGTTGTTTTACGTTATAATCCCGCCACCAACGAAGCACCAATTTTCAATTGAGACCTTTTGAACGGGAGGAAGCATCCGTGGGAAAGCGAAAGATATGGAAACCTGATCCCGGCCTTCAACAAACAACTGGCAGGCAACAAGGATAGCATGGCATGCCCGATCTCGAACGCACCTTCGAAAGACAAATTCAACACCTCTCGTCTCGAATCGAGAAACTCCAGGGGGTTAACAAACAATACTCTCATATCCGATTGATCCATGTACTGCTTGGGATTCCATTGATCTGGGCAAGTTTTCAATTTGCAGGCAATTGGGCGGGGAGGATCGTCACGGCGGCGGTGGTTGCGGCATTCTTCATCGTGCTTCACCGCCATGGGCGCATTAAGGACAGTATTAAGCGGCACCGGATTTTGCTCGACTTGAAGCACACTCAGGTTGCACGCATGCGACTGGATTGGGCACGCATACCACGGGTATCCACCATGCCCATGCAGGTCGAGCATCCTTTCGGGATCGACCTGGACATCATGGGAGAACGCTCTTTGCATCACCTGATCGACACTACGGTCTCCGTCGAGGGCAGCAGGAAGGTTTGGAGCTGGTTGATGGAAACCGAGCCCGATCTGGACGGCATCCTCAAACGACAGAGGCTGGTAAAAGAGTTGAGCCCCCTCACACTTTTCAGGGATAAGCTTATTGTGAATGTTCTGAAGGTGCGCGAAGCTTCGCATGAGAAACTGGACGCAAAAAGCATTCTCCAATGGCTTCAAAAGCGCGGAACCGGCGCATCGGTGGGAAGGGCTTTGCTTCCGCTGACTCTTCTTGCGGGATGCAACCTGATCATCTTCGGCCTTGGCCTGTCAGTCATGGGGATAATGCCCTGGTACTTCTACCCCCTGTTCCTTTTCTATCTTGCGGCGCTTTTGTTCCTCCAGATCGAAACCGGGAAGGCATTTCGGGATGCAATGAACCTGGAAACCACTCTGGACGGGCTCCATGCCGTCTTCCTGCATCTGGAGAAGTTCGGGTACGCGCACACTCCGAACCTGGCCGGACTGTGCGCGCCTTTTTTGGATCCCCATAACCGGCCTTCCGCACAACTCAAGCGCATCTCTCGAATCGTTTCGGGGATAAGCGTGAGGTCCAATCCGGCCGTCTGGCTGTTCCTGAACGGTGTCCTGCCCTGGGATATCTACTTCGTTCGTCGCCTGGAACAATGCAGGAAAGACATATCGGCCCTTTTGCCTGCCTGGCTGGATGTCTTTACCGAGATCGAGGCGCTGAGTTCATTGGCCAACTTTGCAGCCCTCAATCCTGACTATTCATACCCCGGGATTGAAGCCGAAGCCACGCACCGCGCAATCCCCTCGAATGAACACAATGAAGACGCCGGAGCTATTCCCCACATGCGTTTGAGTGCCGAGCGCATCGGGCACCCGCTCATTCCCGGCCACAAGAGGATCTGCAACAGCATCTCTCTTGATGAACGCAACCGGATCGCCCTTATTACCGGCTCCAATATGTCGGGAAAGAGCAGCTTTCTGCGAACACTGGGCGTCAATCTCTGTCTTGCCTATGCAGGCGCACCCGTGTGTGCCGCGCGTCTTCAGACAGGCCTTTTCCGGGTCTTTGCATGCATGCGGATCAATGATTCTTTGACGGACGGGTTTTCTTTCTTTTATGCCGAGGTCAAGCGCCTGAAAATGCTGCTCTCAACCGTAGAGCCCCATCACGGTCTTCCAGTGCTCTTCCTCCTCGATGAGATATTCCGAGGGACCAATAATCAAGAACGCTTCATCGGCAGTCGTGCCTACATTCGTGCTCTGGCAGAGCACCCGGCAGTCGGCGCCATTGCCACTCACGATCTTGAGCTGGTCAAACTCACCGATGAAAATCAAGCCATCACCAACTATCACTTCAGGGAAGATGTCGAGGAAGGCCGAATGCTCTTCGACTACAAATTGAGACCCGGCCCCTGCCCGACAACCAATGCCCTGAAAATCATGGCACTGGCAGGGCTGCCCGTTTAGTGCCCATGCCCCGGAATGGGCCGGGCCGTAGCCCGTCGGAGGGAGCCCGAAGCGATGTCAGGGGGAGGAGTTTCTCAGGCATACCCGGCGAAAGGAGTCTGTCACCTTTTCGGTTACCGTACCCGGCAGCGCTCCATCCGGAACCACGGCCTCGGTCTACATGAACTGCGGAACGAGCAAATGGGCGCCTTGCATAGGTGAATTTTACATCGGCACCATCGTCAAAGAGAGCCCGTGAACGCTCGGTCGTAACCCCCTGCGCCGGTGCCGTTGGATGCGATGCCGGGAAATGCGCCTTCCGCTAGTCCACATGAATCTTGACGCTGTCTTGAGACTGCAGCCCTGCCCAGTCGGTCACGATGAACCGAAAGGTGAGGTCCGCTCCATCAAGACCAACGTTGGGAGCGGTAAAATACGGCTTAATCGCCCGCGGATTTGAGAGTTGAACGGGTGGACCGCTCACCTGAGTCCACCTGTATGATGCGATGCCATCATCGTGGTCCCTGGAGCCTGAACCGTCAAGCCTCACAGTGGTCCCCTTGCTCACCTCCTGGTCGGGTCCGGCATTCGCAACCGGAGGATTATTGGTTGGGCTCACCACGTTGACAATTACCATATCATCCGACTGGAGCCCTCCCGAATCTTTGACGGTAAGCAGAAAAGAGATGGACTTCCCGGAGGTCCCTGCAAGTGGGGCGGTAAAGGTTGGGTCGACTGCGTTTCGACTTGAAAGACTGACGGCGGGCCCCCCTGTCTTGGTCCAAAAGCAGGAGGCTATGGGGCCCTCGGGATCCGTGGACGCCGATCCCGTGAGAGTTACCACGGCGCCTTCCTGGACCGTCCTGCCCGGTCCAGCCTCTGAGATTGGTGGGACGTTGGTTGAAGTCACATTGACGATGCACCGGTCCGTCGAGCCAAGCCCCGTGGGATCGGTCACTTCCAGGTTGAAGACAAGCGATGTTCCTTTGGACCCGACTGGCGGAGCGGTGAACGTGGCCTTCTTGAGTGAGGCTCCCGTCAGGGTGACACCGGGTCCACTCGCCTGAGTCCACTTGAACGTGAGCATCCCACCATCCGCATCGGTCGAGTTCCCGCCGTTCAAAATTACTTTGTCTCCCGGGAGGACCTTCTGGTCCGGGCCGGCGTCGGCAACAGGCGTGTCTGCAACGGGAGATACCGTGATGGAAACCTTTCCTGGAGGATCGGAATCGGCGTTCCCGTCATTTGCTGTGAACGTGAAGCCGTCCTGCCCCGTATAGTCCCTCTTTGGCCTGTAAATGACCTGGTTTGCAGATTCGCCCGGTAAAAGAGTGCCATGTTGCGGCTTGGTTTGAATCTCATAGCTGAGCGCGTCTCCATCTTCGTCGGTTGCCTTCAAAGTGATCAGAAGCCCCGCACTGTCCTCCTTG
This sequence comes from uncultured Syntrophobacter sp., assembly GCA_963666995.1. Classification (GTDB taxonomy): domain Bacteria; phylum Desulfobacterota; class Syntrophobacteria; order Syntrophobacterales; family Syntrophobacteraceae; genus Syntrophobacter. The sequence goes on from OY762941.1 coordinate 1,386,831, forward strand.
ACGGTGACCTCCCTGTCAGATGTCTTCGGAGGATGGTTTACGGGGGTAATCGTTATATTGACCCGGGCGGCAGTCTTCGCGTAGAGTTCTCCATCCTGGCCGTTCCAGCCGAAGCTGGTTGAGCCATTCCAATCCTTGTTCGGTGTGAAGAGAAGGCCGCCAAGGTTTGCCAACGGGATCTCGGTTCCTTTGACCACGGGGCTTCCGGAAAGGAAGAGGTTTCCTCTGGCTGGGAGGGAGTTTATTTTTACTTTCGACAGACCTGCGCCTACGTCCGGGTCACTGAAGCAGCCGGTAAAGTCAGCCTGCGTAAAAACGATATCGTTATCGCGAGGTCCGGACTTGGCGAGGTCCACGACCTTCGGCGGATCGTTTATCGACATCGAGATCACACTGGTTTGGCTGTCTGTTGCCGGCGGGTAGACACCATCGTTTGCCGAGACGGTGAAGGTGGTGGTCTCGGTTGATCCCGGTGGAAGACGGTTCATCGAGGGCTGGAAGACGAGTTCTCGGATAGCGGCCGTTGCATTGACGGCAGTTCCACTGAAAGTGCAGGCTCCCGGGCCGGACACGCTGAAACCCGAGATCGAAAGAGAAGCGGGGGTAAAGACGCCTTTTTCCGCGGAATCAAAAGTGACGGTGACCGTCTCAGCCTGAGTGGAATCGGAGTCGGCTATGACGAGGGTACGGAAGGGAGAGATGGTCTTATTGTCATTTACCGTCTGACCGCTTCTGGCTCCCTTTATGGTTGGGGCCGAGCCGTTGAACTGGTAAACCAAGGGAGTGGTGGCTTTGACGTTTAGATTTCCTGCACTGTCCTGAGCAACCCCTGCTCCGATATCCACTGTTACAGTGCCAACCGCGATGGGAGTGATTTCAACTCTATAGGAAGAGCCGCTTCCCGAAAAATTCGAGGCTGTCCCGTTTGAAACCGTGATATCGCCTATTTCAAAACCGGTTACAGCTTCCTTGAAGGTGATGGTGACCGGGATTGGGGAAGTATTGGTCGGGTTGGGTGCAGAAGATGAAATGGAGACAGTTGGACCTGTATGATCATATGTGCGCGTAAGCTGAGCGGCGGCGGTGTTCCCATTTCCAGCCGCATCATGGGCGACACCTGCCGCTACATCGATTGTGACCAGGCCGTCTGCCGTCGGGGTGATATCGGCGGTGTAGGTCTTGCCCGATCCGGCAAAGTTGCCGGCGCTCCCATTTCCGACCGTAATGCCTGCTTTCGTAAAATCTGTGACCGTCTCGCTGAAGGTGATGGTGACCGGGATTGGGGAAGTATTGGTCGGGTTGGGTGCAGAAGATGAAATGGAGACAGTTGGACCTGTATGATCATATGTGCGCGTAAGCTGAGCGGCGGCGGTGTTCCCATTTCCAGCCGCATCATGGGCGACACCTGCCGCTACATCGATTGTGACCAGGCCGTCTGCCGTCGGGGTGATATCGGCGGTGTAGGTCTTGCCCGATCCGGCAAAGTTGCCGGCGCTCCCATTTCCGACCGTAATGCCTGCTTTCGTAAAATCTGTGACCGTCTCGCTGAAGGTGATGGTGACCGGGATTGGGGAAGTATTGGTCGGGTTGGGTGCAGAAGATGAAATGGAGACAGTTGGACCTGTATGATCATATGTGCGCGTAAGCTGAGCGGCGGCGGTGTTCCCATTTCCAGCCGCATCATGGGCAACACCCGCCGCCGCATCGATCGTGACCAGGCCATCGCCCGTCGGGGTGATATCGGCGGTGTAGGTCTTGCCCGATCCGGCAAAGTTGCCGGCACTCCCATTTCCGACCGTAATGCCTGCTTTTGTGAAATCTGTGATCGTCTCGCTGAAGGTGATGGTGACCGGGATTGGGGAAGTATTGGTCGGGTTGGGCGTAGAAGATGAAATGGAGACAGTTGGACCTGTATGATCATATGTGCGCGTAAGCTGAGTTGCGACGCTGTTCCCATTTCCAGCCGCATCATGGGCCACACCTGCCGCTACATCGATTGTGATCAGGCCGTCTGCCGTGGGAGTGATATCGGCGGTGTAGGTCTTACCCGACCCAGCGAAGCTCGCCGCGCTCCCGTTGCCGACCGTAATGCCTGCCGTCGTAAAGTCTGTGACCGCTTCGTTGAAAGTGATGGTGACCGGGATCGGGGAAGTATTGGTCGGGTTGGGCGTAGAAGATGAAATGGAGACGGTTGGGCCTGTATGATCATAAGTCCTGGTAAGCTGAGACGCGACGCTATTCCTATTTCCGGCAGCATCATGGGCAACGCCTGGCGCTATATCGACTGTTACCAGGCCGTCTGCCGTGGGAGTGATATCCACCGTATAAGTCGTGCCCGATCCAGTCGGGATCCCGGCAGTTCCATTCCCGACCGTGATATCTCCCTTCGTAAAATCTGTGACCGTCTCGCTGAAGGTGATGGTGACCGGGATTGGGGAAGTATTGGTCGGGTTGGGTGTAGAAGATGAAATGGATGCCGTCGGGGCCGTCGTATCCAGGATAATGTTGGCGGTGCTGATTGAGAAGTTGCCCACGTCGTCAGTGAATTTGACATACACCGTTTTGAGCCCATCCACAGAGGTCAAATCCCAGTGCTTTGTAGTTGAAAAGGCTGTGGGTGTGGTGTAGGTCGCGCCATCGTTGCTGAACTGCATATTGATATTGGTGCCCGGCACATCGACAGCGGCTAGGGTCAAGGTCACGGCGGTGGATTTCGTGTAAGTGTCGCCTCCGTTGATCTGCACGGACCCCGACGGGGGCGTTGCATCCCAGACGATTGAATCGCTTACGGGATCGGAGATGTGCCCGTTGCCGTCCATGTACTGCACGTAAACCGATTTTATTCCCTGATTCCCCGTCAAAGAGCAGGGCACACTGGCCGGGCTGCCCGGCCAGTTCTGCCAGTCGCCCCATGATAAGTTGTCCTGGCTGAAACGCATGGAAGCAACCCCGCTGCCGGGATCCTGGGCATAAAGAACCAGGGTCACGTCAGCGGACGACGTAAAGCCGCTGGGATCATTGTTGATGCTATGAATACTGATCTGCCCGAAAGGCGGGTCGGCATCCAGATGTATCCCATCGCTGTAGACGTCGGACCAATTGCCGGCCGGGTCCTGAAACTGGACGTAGACAGATTTAGGGTCGTGGCTATCGCCTGGAGTAAGGGTCCAGGGCACGGGTCCCCCGGAGTAATCGTATTCGCTGACCGGACCGCCGTCATTGTTCAGGCGTATCCTGGTGATGCCGTTGGCGTCCCTGCACGAAAGAGTGAGGATGACATTGCTGCTCGATGCATAGGTATCGCCATTGTTGATGGCTATGCTTCCTCTGGTGGGTTTAATGGTATCCAGAATGATGCCGGCTGGAACGGCTCCGGTATTTCCAGCGGGATCCTTTAATTTCGCGAAGACCGTGCGCCGACCGTCCGCGGGATTGCTCACACCGGAATTCAGGTCCCATGACACGGTGAGAGGGCTGCTCTGGTCCTGCCAGGCCATTTCCGTGAAATTAACGTTGTCGTTGCTGAGAAGGAGCGCAAGGAGGCCGCTCCCTCCATTGTCGGCACCCGTCGCCGTGATGGTGACGATGGGGTTGTTTGTATATCCGGCGCCCTGGTTGATAGTGATGGGGGCGGTTTCCAGGACGATCGACGCGGAGGCCGTAAAATCGGAAATATAACCGGCTTTGTCTTTGATTTTAGCGAAGATCGTGCGCCGACCGTCCGCGGGATTGTCCAAGCCTGCATTCAAGTCCCAGGGAACGGACTCCTCCCACCCGTAGGGGATCTCCGAAAATGAGACACCGTCATTGCTCAGGAGCACGGAGGCGGCGCCGCTGGCGTCAACGACGTTCGAAACGGTCACGATGACGTTTGAACTCGTGGTGTATAAGGCCCCGCTATTGATGATCAGGGTGCCTCCCGTGGGCGGTCCGGTGTCGAGAACAATCGAGTTTTGATAGGTGTTTGAGATGAGGCCGTCCGAATCTTTAAACCTCACGGCGACTTGTTTCGGTCCCTCTCCGGGAATCAGGATCCAGCCTATGGGGCCGGGGGAAAAGTCCTGCCACTCGCTCCACGCGGAGGAGTCTCCCGGATTGTTGCTGAACTGCATCCGGGTCACGCCGTTTTCCGCATCGGTGGTGTAAATCGTGAGCTGCACGGCCTCGCTGTTGGTGGCGGCCGCGCCTCCATTGATGATCAGGCCGCCGCTTGGCGGGCAGGTATATCCCACCGCCAGCCCCTGGTCGTTGAGGCCGTAAGCGCCGCCAACCCCAAGGTCCGTCATCAGGCCGTCCTGCCAGAAGAAGGCACGGTAGTCCCGTTCCGGGTATCTGGCCGCATTGAATCCCACAATCCTGACGCTTTGACCTGAAGAGTTGATTCCCTGTGCGTAGCTGTTCAGTCCGTTCGAGGCGCCCAGGTCCGTCATCGGGCCGTTCGAGAGGAATGAGCGGGTGTAGTTCAAGCCGTCGGTCAGACCCCTGGCGCTGCCGACGATCCCGCCCGATGCGGCGATTGCGTTTCCCGACTGTGCAAAGTAGTCACCGCCCAGGCTCCCCAGCGGGGTCAGGACACCGTTTTGCCAGAGAACCGCCAAGCCGTCCGGCGCCGTACCCACTACCTGGGCCTGGTCATTTATGCCGAGCGGGGTGAAGTTCCCAAGATCGGTCATGGCGCCGTTCTCCCAGAGAAAGGCATGGTACTCCCCGCTTGAAGTCCGGCTTTCACCAACGATCTGTCCGGCGTTGTTGACGGCGTTGCCGTAGCTGTCCCGCCCGCCAAGCGTCCCCAAATCCATGAGATTCAACGTCCCGCCGTCTTGCCGGATCCAGACGCATGCATGAGATTTGAACCCCTGACTTGTATCATCGGTGCCGCTGGTGCCCACAATCCAGCCCTGGTCATTGACGCCGTTTGCCGTACTCCAATGATCTCCGTCGAGGGTTCCCAGGTCCGTCATAGCGCCGCTCTGCCAGGCAAAAGCATGCATATAAGGGGATGAGCCTGTCGTGCCGGCGCCCACTACCAGCAGCGGGTTCTGATTGTTTACGGCATTGGCCCAACTGTCCCAGCCTCCCAGCGTGCCCAGATCGGCAACCCGGCCATTTTGCCACAGCGAGGCATGATAACCGGTGGCCGAACCGCTCAAAATTCCACCGATCCGGGTTCTTACCGATTCGAAGTCGCTCCACGTGGCCGGAAGATCTTTTTCAGGGTCACCGGGGGCCCATGAATTGGGATCGATCTGCCAGTTGTCTACCAGCGCCGCAATTCGTGCCTGGATTTGGTCCCAGTCCGCAGGGGGAACGGTATTCTGGGCTTTTTTCAGCAGATCGAGGTAAAGGTGATCCTCAAAACCCCGCCTCAAAGCCTCCGCTCTCAGAGTCGGAATCGGGGTCCCCAGAGTGGGATGGGGATAGAAGAAGGTCGCGTTTCGAGTGTATTCCACCGATTGATCGCTGGTCCATGGGTCGTTTTCGCATCTGTTGACCCCCCACAGGAGATAGCCGGAAAAGTCGAACCAGTGCAGATACCATCCGATGGCTCGCTGGTGCGTGGGGGGAAAGAGAATGCCGTGGCGCGTGTTGGCGTAGAGCCAGAAGGTCATGCCCTGATCCTGAAGGGGCTTCAGGATGTCGGAATTGTAAGCGGCAAAGTGTTGAGCGAATATATCCAGCGTACCAACCATACCCGAGGTAGGAGTGCCCCCGGCGGTTTCGGTCTTAAAGGCAGGCACGGCGTTCTTAACGACGCCGTACGCCTGAACCATCGCGGATATTTCATCAGAAGATTGTGGTTCGTCCCAAACTTTAACCAGTACCTGATCGGCCCATCCCTTTGGGGCCAGATAATCGTACCATTTCTGATAATAGCCGGGAGCCACGTTTGAGAACAGGGCTGGATCCGCTCCTTGCGAGGAGGGATCATATGGGCCGCTCAGCCCTGGAAGGCGAAAACGACGGAACTCGTACGTGTTGATCAGCGCATCCAACCTCCGGGTTTCTTCCGGGTATTCCTCGATTGCGTGCCCCTCGACCAGCACATTTGTGGAGTGGGGGAAGTCGGAGAAACCACTTACAGCATTGATCCTGTATTCCCGCAGGGCCGCCAGGTAGGAGGGAAATATCCGATCGAGTGACGGCTCATCGATTCCATATCGGGAGTACCACGAAGGGCTGTAAGAACAGTTGGCTTCAATCGTCGGACCCAGGTCCCGAGGAAGCGAAAAGGGCCAGACCTTGAGCCTCAGCGGGACTTCCAGGACCTTGGTCCCTTCACTGATATACAGGGTGTAATTGTAGATCCCTGCCGGGTGAGCGCTTGTAGTTGTAAGCCGAATCACCAGAAAGTTCGGGTCCATCTGCACGGTCAGGCCGGAATTGAGGGGAACCATGCCGTCCGCAAAGGATTGGACCTCGGGGCTTGTGTCCGGACCCACGGCAATGAGCTGAAACACATCAAGTCCAAGCCAGGCGGTCGAGGCCTTGCCGGGAGGTTTAAGCTGGATCCGGACGGCATTCTCGATCTGCAAATTGGAGATCTGAAGGGTGAGCAGGGCGTGCTCGTTTTTTGCCGTTTGTATCGTAATCGGGGGAGTGGTAACCGTTTGGTTTTCCACGAGGGTAAAATTACCGTAGGACGGAAAGTCGTAAGGAAGTGAGGAGTCGTCAGTGGCTGGGTAAATCGCCCCGAAGCCAGGTACGGCGAATCCCAATATCAACAAAGCAACACACAGGAGGCGCATCATGTCAAGCACGTTCTTTTATCAGATTAAAGTGCTCAAATAAGCATCCCGACCAGTTGACATGGTTTTCTGATCTTTTGAGGTCACCATCTTTGAGATCGCGAAATTACCGTCAACTCAATGTAGATTATTGTTTCATAGTAAGTATTGCCCCCGCGATTGCGGCGATTCCGCCCCCTCCCAAAGCTTCCGGTTCATTTCGGGCCCTCCCAAGATGTACAGCTAATAAATGAACAATCTCCGGAAGAAGATATCAGGTGCAAATGGGGAAGAGGAAAAACCTCATTTCCAGGACAGATAAACAAACCGTCAAAAAGCAATACCCTGTAGAATTATATTTTATTGCTACTATGCCGAGGTGCTCATAGTCAATATGAATTTGCCCGGATGGCTCCAGTATCACAGGAAAAATGGTAATGTAGAAATCGAAGCTCGTATGGCCTGCAGTTTCCTTGGACACCCGTTGCCCTCATCTGCCGCACCACCCTCTTTGTCCCTTTCTGCCCTTCCTTGTAACCTTTTTCGTTCTTCCTTCGTCTCTAACTATAGAGTGGGGAAATGATTCCCGCACCCCCCCGCAGTTTCGGCCCACGCGCCGGCGCTCGCGGCGACTGCCCCGCATTTTGCGGGGCGCCGCCGCAGCGCCACAGAAAGCCGCGTAGCGGCGTGGGGGTGTGGGGGACGCAGTTCCCCACGCTCTTGAGAAACATCGTTTGTTACTTCCTTGAACGCAAATTGGGATTACGTGACGTTAATGCAGTTCCAGCCAATACAGAGCAAATATGAAGCGATTCTCTCTGATTGTCCTTTTATATGTGCTGCTTGGTCCCGTTTTGTCGAGCATGCTGGTCTTTGCGGCTGAATGCCTCATTACCGGCTTCTTCTCGCAGCGGCAAGGCGAAGATTCAAATATCTCATCTCCCGCCTCCATCCGAAACTTCCCGGGAGACGAAGGGCACTGGGCAAGCTGAGTTGAAGGGATTGGAGTCCGCCCTGAAGCGGATTTACGCCGGATCCGCATCGCGTGGTCGAGCGTTCCCCGGTCTGATCGATTCAGAGGACGTGTTTTATGGCATCGACAGCACAGAGGCGGGTAGAGTGAGTTGGCGATAAAGGGGCGTCACAACGATTGTCGGGCAAATGTAAAGATGCATCGCGGGCCCGTAACAACCTATCCGGATGGATCGGAAGGAAACGATGCCGGGGCGGTCTACCTATTGTCTTTGCAGTTCGAAAGTCAGGTTGGAAACCTCTTCTCCGGAAAGTCTCCTCGTTTCGACGGGTTTATAACCGTCCGCATCCACAATCAGGCTGCCCTTGGGCACAGGCAGATCCAGGGTCCCGAAGATGATGGGCTGCGGGAACAACTGCTGAACACCCGCCACGTCGAAGTAACCGCCTGGGGCCATCGTGGCTTGTTGATCGGGATATTCCTTCAGAAGCACCCTTGCTCCGTCGATCGGCTGCTTGGTTTCTTCATCGATGATTCTGCCGTAAAAGTGAGGCGTCGCGGGGTAGTGGATCTGAATCGGGGCTGAACACGCGCTCGCGGTAACGACCAGCAGCAGTACTGTCAGGATTCTTGCCGGCTTCATGGGGCCTCCCGGTTTTGAAGTTTAAAGGTAATTCGCATCAACAGGACATTAACCATAAGTAGACCGCTTTACAAGCGTTGTATCGAAAGGCCGGCCGGGAAGTCCGATTCGCTCGGCCGGTCCTGCCGCCCCGGAGACCTGGATACCCCGGGAACCCGGGGGGATGGACGATTGACGGCGAACAGGCCCGTCAACACCTGCCCGGTTCCTCATTAAGGGCTTGTCCGTAAATAGGCCTTTTAGGGATCGCACCGGATTTTGAGACCGATTTTGGTCGCGACGATTGAGCAAAACCGCAGGCGTAGCTGGACTACGTTGAGGATTTTGCGATTGAGGAGCGGCCGAAGTGGGCCAAAAGCCGGATGCGAGCACAAAGGATTTATTTACGGACAAGCCCTAAGCCCGCCGGGCATGCGATCGCAAACGGGCAGCCCTCCCCGCAACCTGTGGAAACCGGAGGAACCTCAGCGCGAACAGTAAAGTTCAATCGCGCAGGCAAATGGAGACCCCGTTTCGCGATATCCGTCCGACGACGACCGGGACCGCCCCTTCCGCCGGCACCCGCAAAAACCCGGCAGCCATGCCTGAGACATCGTTCGATGGATCAGGTCTTTTCCAGCGGCACCAGGATGCCCGAACCTCTTCCAAATTGCCTGCAGGATTTCATTGACGGCAACAGGAGGTCCACTTTCCTGTGATGCTTTGCCGGCATCCTGTCCTGAAAACAGACCACGTAAAGCTTGCCCTTGGTATAGAGATCGAAACGGTCTCCGTAGTTGTAATTCCTGGCAATGTCGCGGCTAAGGGCGATCACTTTCCCGCAATGCTCCGGTCTGATTTTTATGGCGGAAGACATTACACCACGCCGTGAAGCGGTGCATTGAGGAGTGTTTGCATAGGCTGAAACCGTGACATGATAGACGGGGCCTTTGGTGTGCAGGACACTTGACGGAATGCTCAGGGCTGTCTGCTCGCACATCGCAGCCGCCAGGAAACACAGGCTCATCATTTTGACGGTTTTTAACATCTCTGTTTCTCCTGCTGTGGTTTTCCGCTCATTTTGCAGATGAACGAAAAATCTACGGACTCTCACTCTCGGAGTGACACTCTGTTAAAAATCGATCAACGGTGATCCCTCTTGATTTTCAAAGGTCGCACTGGCTAAAGCCATGTTGATCAGTCGGTGAAACCGCACCGGATATCCATTCCGCCGGTTTCACTCTATATGTAAAAAAAATGGCCCATGACCGCCCAACACCGTGAGCATACCAAGGGCCATAATATGATGCTGCTTCAGTTGCGGAACTTCAGGGCTCTAAGGTCCTTCAGACAATCCAGTTGGGAAGCGCTGACCGCCTCAGCGGATGCATAAAAACATTTGTCGCACACAAGACAACTCATGATCGCCCCATTCCGCAGGCTCAACGCCGGGGCCGTGCCACCAACCGTGACAGGCCTGACCGAGCCATAAAGTGACCCCACTCTAGAATAAGACTTCATAGATGTCAAGGGGTTAGCAGTGCCCGTTCGACAACTGCTTGAAATCTCATATATAGTTTGGAACAAAACGCATGCGGATCAGGCAGGGCGGATTGGCCGGCGCTACAGACTCCGGAGAAAGCCTTTCACATCGACCACCCTTGCGTAGACGCCGCTCAAAGCCGACAGGAACGCCATATGGACGTGTTCGGCGGGTACGCATTCACCGCCGAACGAAAGCGCCCTTGTGGCGCAGGCGTCGTGCAGGACGGTGCAGTCAAAACCATAATCGAAGGCAGCACGGACAGTTGCATCCACGCACATGTGAGTCATCATCCCGGCGATCACGACGCGATCTATCCCCTCTTTTCCGAAGTGCTCCAGCAGCGGCGTACCCCTGAAACTGTTGGGATAGTTCTTATGAAAGATCACCTCGCCCGGCAGCGGCGCCACGTTTTCATGTATCTTCACCCCTTCCGAATCGGGAAGAAAAAATGTGGCCCCGGGACGGGTCGATATGTGCTGGATGTGCACCACCGGCAATCGCTTCCCTCGGAAGACCGCAAGGGCCTCTCTTGCGGCCAGGCTCGCCTCCGTGCTTCTTTCGAGTTCCATCTTTCCACCGGGGAAATAGTCGTTCTGAATGTCAACGAGCAAGAGTGCCTGGGGCATGTTTTCGATATCCTTTCCGTGGAAATGGGAGCGGCCGAACCCGCGCCGGGGAACTGTCCGGGAAAGCGAGTCCGCGGATGGATCCCGATACCGTGAAATAACAGAATTTGCCTCACATCCCGGTCAGCCGTCCCGCCTGCTGAGGTCTCTCCACTTCTTATCGGCCAGGACCACCGAGGTTTCAACCTGGCGCTCGGGAATCGACCAGTATTTTTTCAGGAGCATGTTCTTCTCTTCCCGGGAGACCAGCTCGAAGCCGTGCCTTTCATAAAATCGGACGGCCCAGTCCGCATCGGCCCACGTGCCGATGAGAATCGGGCGATCGGTCTTTTTCCGAAGCTCGGACAGCAGCTTCCCGCCCAGGCCCTTGTTTTGCCTGGCGGTCCTCACATAGGCATGCCTGATCAACGTGACGTCCAGGATATCCTGGATCCCCATGACGCCTCGCAGCTCACCGTCTTCTTCATACCCCCAGAAGACCACACCGGAGGCGATTTCATGTTCGAGTTCCTCTTCGGGCATGTACGGCACTTTCAGCCGATCCGGGGGGACCACCCCCCGATAGGCTTGTGCGGCCTCATTTATGATGGAATAGACGGACTCGAAGTCATCCGTATCGCACCGTCTTATCCGGGCCATTGTTTTTTCTTCGGGCAATTTGTTGGCTACTCCCATGAATCCCTCCGGTAAACAGTCCCGATCTTTTCGCAAATAATAACAATTTACGTTCAAAGTAAGATAAACCCCAAGAGAGCGAGGGAATGATTCCCCCGCGCCCCCGAATTTCGGCACTCTATTTTCCAGGTAACTCAGGGCTTGTCCATAAATGGGCCTTTTAGCTCGTAGGGTGGGCAAAAGCGAAGCGTTGCCCACCGCAATGGCAGAAAGACGGTGGGCACGGTGTACCTGTGCCCACCCTACACTGCTCCGGATGGTTAGATCCCCATCCCCCTACCCATATTTCCCCGACCCGCACACAACGCCGTCAGGAGGAGGCGGGCTCTTGCCGTTTTCGGTTAGAATCCATCCCTGTGTCGGGCAGGCTCGTAGGGTGGGCAAAAGCGAAGCGTTGCCCACCGTAATGGCAGAAAGACGGTGGGCACGGTGTACCTGTGCCCACCCTACACTGCTCCGGATGGTTAGATCCCCATCCCCCTGCCCATATTTCCCCGACCCGCACACAACATCGCTAGGACGCCTTCTGCCATCCCCCGCCCAGGGCTTTATAGAGCGAGATGAGATCGTTGGCCATGTCCCGGGTGCTTACCGCCAGCCCGTCCTGAGTCAGGAAAAGCGATCGTTGCGCATTGAGTACGTTCAGGAAGTCGATTTTCCCCACAAGGTAGAGTTTCATCGACAGGTCCACGGCCCTTTGATTCTGTTTCACGGCTTCAGCCAGGGACGTATTGTGCTGTTGTTCCTTGGCATAGGCCACCAGGGACGTTTCGACATCCTGGAAAGCGATGAGAATGACTTTTTCATAGGCTGCGAGCGTCTCTTCCTGCACCGCGTTCTGAACTTCGATATTCCAGAGGATGCGCCCTCCGGTGAATATCGGCCAGGTAACACTCGGGCCGATCGACCAGGTGCGGCTGGCAAAGTTTCCCAGCATGCCGGCATCGGCGGTCAAAACACCTGCCGAACCGGTGAGGGAGAATTGAGGAAATAAATCGGCAGTGGCCACTCCGATCCGGGCCGTAGCGGCATGAAGCTGGGCTTCGGTCCGGCGGATATCCGGCCGGCGGCGAACGAGGTCTGAAGGCAGCCCGACCGGGACTTCCGGCGGAATCGGAGGAATAAGGTTCTCCGGGGACAGCTCCTCCACCAGGGCGGCGGGCTGGAGGCCAAGCAGCACGCCCAGGCTGTAAATGGCCGCCCGGGCCGAGGTTTCCATAACCGGTATCGTAGCTTCAGTCGTTGCAACCTGCGCGTTGGCATTCGCCACGTCGAGGGCGCTGACGAAGCCCGCTTCCCACCTTTTTCGGGTGATGTCGGCAGTGTGCTGCTGAGACTTCAGGTTCTGTTGGGCAATGAGGATCTGCTGCTGATATCCTCGCAGGCTGACATAGCTCGTACCGACCTCCGCCATGAGGGTCACCAGCACATCTCTGAAGTCTTCCACGGCGGCATGAAGATCGGCCTCAGTCGCTTCGATATTCCTCCGTGTCCCTCCGAAGATATCGATTTCCCAGGTGGAATCGAAACCGGCCTGGAAGAGGCTGTGAGGACTTACGCCCGTCACGACGGTCGATGTTCCGGAACTCGTGACCGACGATCCGCTGCCGCGGCCGTACGTATAATCGCCTACCGCATCGATTTCAGGCCATAATGCGGATGACGCAACTCCGCGCGCAGCCCTGGCCTGCCGAATCCGGGCCTTGGCCTGCCGCAGATCGAGGTTCGAGTGAATCGCCCTTTCCTCAAGAGACGTGAGCGTCGGGTCATTGAAAGTCTTCCACCAGTCGACGAGTTCCGCGGGCTGCGGGATCGCGACGCTGTGCTGCTGAGTCGCGACTCCACCCGCCGGGGCCGAGGGCTCGCCCACGCCTGTCCAGGCAGATGGGACGGAGGTTTCCGGTCGGCGGTAGTCGGGTCCGACCATGCAGCCTGTATTGACCAGGAGTAACACGGGAAGGCACAGGATAAGCAATCGTTTCGTTGTGCGAGAGGCCTGAATTCGATTTACCGAAGGCGGCATGTATTGCTCCCCCTGGGTTTCGTTGTCGTTTCAAGAGAGGTTTCCAATGGTTATTCGTAACGCAGTGCATTGATCGGGTCCAGTCGTGAAGCCTTCCATGCGGGATAGTATCCGAAAACAATACCAACACTCGCTGAAACCAGAACGGCGGCCATTATGGCATCAATAGACAGCTCGACGGGCCAGTGCAGCACCACCGAGACGAGATGCGAGATTCCCCGGCCCAACAGTATGCCGGCGGCCCCTCCACAGAAGCACAGGATCACGGATTCATACAGAAACTGTTGAAGGATGTTCTTGCCCCGGGCGCCCACGGCCATCCGCAATCCGATCTCCCGCGTCCTCTCCGTAACCGAAACGAGCATGATGTTCATGATCCCCACCCCGCCGACCACGAGGGATATCAGTGCGACGGCCAGGAGGAGCTTGGTCATCAGAGTGGCGGTCGAGGACAGGGCCTTGGTCATCTCGGTCATGTCCCTCACGTTGAAATCCTCCGGATCGCTCGGCCGGATTCGATGCCGTTCCCGGAGCAGTTGAGTGATCTGGCGGATGGCGGCGGGGCCCTCCTGAGCGGATCGGGCAGCAGCCAGGATCTGGTCGACGTTGGCAAAACGCACCGGCAGGGGAGTGTCGGCCGCCTGAGTCGTCGATTGGGCCGGGTAGAGGCTGTTCTGCGTGCTCGGGTAGATCTGGTTCAGGGAGTTCACCTGGTCCGAAGTACTGGACGAGGTCGTCGAGGCCGCACTCTGGTTGACGTTGGCCATGCTTGTGCCGGTCACCCGGTACTTTATGGTTGTCCACGGCGCCAGGAGGACGTCGTCCTGGTCCATCCCCATCATGTTGGCACCCTTGGAAGAGAGGACGCCGATCACCTTGAACGAGACATTCTGCAATCTCAATTCCTTGCCGATCGGATTTTCACCCTGAAACAGCTCTTTGACGATTCTCTGGCCCAGGATGCACACCTTGCTGGCGTTGCGGACGTCGCGCTGAGTGAACATGTCGCCGTTCGCAAGTTCCCAGTCCCGAACATCCAGGAAAGACGGCGTCGTGCCGTAGATGAATGTGGGCACCCAGTTTTTTCCACCATAAATGATCTGCGTCCGGGCCCTCACGATCGGGGCCGTCCCTTTCACGGCAGGACATTCGCTTGCGATGGCCTCCCCGTCCTGGGGGGTCAGAGTCATGACGCTTCCCGCTCCGAAGCTCACCCCGCCGCTGGACGCCGTGCCCGGCAGAATCGCCAGGTTGTTCGCCCCCATGCTGGCAATCGTCTTCTGGATGGCGCTCGACGATCCGCGCCCGATCTCCATCATGGCGATGACCGCAGCCACGCCGATGATGATCCCGAGCGTGGTGAGAGCGGCCCGGAGGACATTGCGGCGAAGACTGGTCAGAGCCGTATGCATCAGGCGGCGGAACCGCACGAAAGTTCCTCCGTTGCCGTGTTTCATCTGCGCCGGCGGCTCATTTGCCCGCACGGTTCCGGCCGAGGGGACTTCGGGTTCGATCACTCCGTCGCGTATCCGGATGGTTCGCCTGGCGCACCGGGCAACGCTCGGATCGTGCGTCACCAGGATGATGGTGACCCCTTCTTCTTCGTTTAGCTGCTGGAATATGCGCAGGACTTCTTCACTGGTGGCCGAATCGAGGTTTCCGGTCGGCTCATCGGCAAACAGCAGGGGAGGACGGTTGATCAGCGCCCTCGCGATAGCGACGCGCTGCTGCTGTCCGCCGGAGAGTTGGGACGGTTCGTGGTCGAGGTGTTCCCCCAACCCTACCCGCTTCAGCAGGTCTTCGGCCCGCGTGCGAGCTTCGCGGTCCGAGATGTACTCCGTTGTATAGGACAGCGGCATTATTACATTTTCCAGGGCGTTCGTTCGGGGCAGCAGGTTGAAGTTCTGGAACACGAAGCCGATCTTCTGGTTTCGCAGCGAAGCGCGTGCGTCGGCCGAAAGGTCCACCACTTCCTGTCCTTCGAACCGGTAACTGCCCGAAGTGGAGCGGTCGAGACACCCCAGAATATTCATAAGCGTGGTCTTGCCCGACCCCGAGGCGCCCATGAGGGCGACAAAGTCCCCGTGAGCAATGCTGAGCGAGATGCCTCGAAGCACGGGCACGCTTATTTCACCCATCTGGTAGGTCTTGTGAATGTCCTGTAATTCAATGAGTTTCATGAGTCTCTTACCGTATCAACGGAAAAGCCGTTCCTCTCACAAAAAGACTTGTCGTCGATTCTTTTTCGAAGCTCGCCCGGCACCATCTCCGGCCCGGGTGGAGGCTTCCTCATGCAAATGCAATCCTAGCGCCCGCGCCTGAAGAGTTGAGGAGTAAACGGGCTGGCAGTGCCTTCAGGGCCTGCAGCTTCTTTGGTCTGTTCTCCGATAACAACCAGGGTCCCTTCCTTCAGATCGTCGCTCTGGATTTCCGTCGAACTCCCATCGCTCAAGCCGACACGCACCACAACAGGCTTCACCGAGGCGTCCTGAGGAATCCACACAACCCCGCGGCCATATTCGTCTTGGCCACCTTCAGCAGAAGGTTTGGGGCGGGATAGCCCCTGCCCGGCGGAAACTGCTCCGGGCTTGTTCCCGCCCTCGCCCGCCGCCGGCTCCACATCCCGGCTCCACCGCAACGCGGCATTGGGGACAAACAGGACATCGTGGCGCTGGTTCAGCAGGAATTTGGCATTCGCCGTGAGATAGGGGAGCAGTTTTCCACTTGAATTGTCCGTTATGACCTCCACCGTGTAAGTGACCACATTCTGGGTCATCGTGGCGTTCAGCCGGACCTTGCCCACCTCACCCTGGAAGGTCTGGCCCGGATACGCGTCAACGGTGAAGGTAACGGGCTGGCCGGGATGGATGTTCCCGATGTCCGCCTCGTTCACCGAAATCCAGACCTGCATCCGCTTGAGGTCCTTGGCGATAAGAAAAAGGCTGGGCGCATTGAGGCTGGAAACGACGGTCTGGCCGATATTCACGCGGCGGTCAATGATCACCCCTTTGACCGGGGATTTGATCGTACAGTAATCCAGGTTCTGCTGCGCCCTCCTGAGGCTCGCTTCAGCTTGAGCGACCGTATCCTTTGCCTGTACGATGGCGGCTTTCCCCACCCCGACGTTGGCATTGGCAACGTCATAGGCAGACTGGGCGGCATCGAAGTCGCTCTGGGACAGCGCTTCGGAGGGGCCGAGTTTCTTGGCTCGAGCCCAATCCCGATCCGCCTGGAACAGCTTGGCCTCATACTGCTTGAGATCGGCTTCGGCCCGGATCACCGAGGCCTTTGCCTGTTCCACGAGGGCTTTGGCCGAGCCGACATCGGCGGCATACAGAGCATCGTCGATCTGGGCCAGCACCGATCCGTCTTCGACAGCCGATCCATAGTCGATCGGCTTGCCCGCCTGGTCTTTCCCAAAGGACACGATCCGCCCCCCTACCTGTGCCCCCACGTCAACCACTTCTTCGGGTTCCACGGTGCCCGTCGCACTGATGCTCGCCACCAGGTCTCCCCGCTTTACGGGCACTGTGCGAAACACTACGGATTGCCCGTCTTTTCGCTGCAACAACCAGAAGGCTGCCACAATCAGAACGGCCAGTACGATAAGAACGATAACGCCACGCTTGAGGAAACGATTCATGTGCAAATCCCTGTCGATTTTCGTACCTGATTGACCGCCGCGCGGCCCATATTGCCATAATGGATTCCATCGGCCGGCATCGCCCCGACGGCTTCCATTCTCCAACTCCGCATTCCTAGATAGTCGGTCACGGTCCCTGCAAAGTTACAGCAAACTCCATTTTCCCACAATAAAGGGCGGCTGACCGTCCGCATTCAATCCTCCAAGTCACCGATCCCTCAGCGGGACCACGCCGGCCAGGAAGGAGCGATCCCTTCGCCCGTCGGCGACGACCGGAATCAGCGACAATGATTTTCGCCCTCACCGGCTCTTTTCGCTGCCGGCTGTCTCCCGACCGTACCTGTTCCGGCATGTCACTGTTTTTGTGCCGGATTGTCAAGTTTAACCTGCGTCATGATTATGGCCAAGCCTGGGTCCCACATTTGGAAACCCTGAAAACCGGCACGAGGATTGAGCCGATTCCGGCGGAGTTTCGGACCGCCGCCGGCGCGTGAGGCCGAGCGTCCGGCGCGCGGCGACTGCTCCGCATTTTGCGGGGCGGCGCCGAAGCGCCACAGAAAGCCGCGCAGCGGCGTGGGGGTGTGGGGGACGCAGTTCCCCACGCTCTTGAGAAACATCGTTTGTTACTTCCCTGAACGCAAATTGGTACTATGGGCCGTCGAGCCAACATGCGGGGATCCTCTTGATTTTCTGCTCCCCGGCCTGATAGAGTCTGATCCGCTACGAAAAGCAATTCCACGGCATCGAAGGGCTTCCCGGCAACCGCCTGCTCGATTTCAACGGCAGTGTCTTCCCCTGAGGTTATCCCGGATGATATCGTGATGCGAATTTCGGATACGGCGCGGCCCATCGTGCTGCGCCTCCGGTTTCACAATCTCATGGGGAACCTGACATGAAACTGAGTTCCGTTTACCTTTGCGCGCCCATAAACGCTCTTGTCGAAGGGATTTACGAAGAGAATATCCCCTTTTCTGAAGTGAAGGAGCACGGCGACTTCGGAATCGGCACCTTCAACGACCTCGACGGCGAAATGACCATGCTGGACGGAATCGTTTACCAGGTGAAATCCGATGGAAGCGTGTCCGTGATCGGAGAAGGCGCCATGACCCCGTTTGCCTGCGTTACCTTCTACAGCCCGCTCACTCAAGATGAAATCAGCGCCGAGTTGGATTACGAAGCATTCAATGAATTCCTGTATCGGCTGCTGCCGTCCGACAACCTGCTCTATGCCGTCCGCATGGACGGTCTGTTTGCCCACGTAAAGACCCGGTCCGTACCAAAACAGGAAAATTACCGGCCTCTGGTTGAAGCCGCCGGCGAACAGCCCACCTTTGATTTCGACAATATCGAAGGCACCCTGGCCGGGTTTTATACGCCGTCTTTCCTGGCTTCACTGAACGTCCCCGGCCTCCATCTGCATTTCCTGTCATCGGACTTCACCTGTGGAGGCCACCTCCTTGAGTGCCGTCCCCTGAGAGGACGCATCGGGATCCAGATCATTCACAAGCTGGAACTTTCCCTGCCGAAGACCCTCGACTATTTGACCATGGACTTGTCGCGCGACGTCAGGCAGGATTTGAACAAGGCGGAGAAGTAGAAAATGCCGGCGCAGATACCGCTGCCGCCCGAAACGGCAACCGACCCCAATCGCTGTATAGACGGCAGATTTTATGGCTTTATCATTCTATTTATGGGTATTTTCCATTTCGTCGCCGGATCCTCGATACTCCTGAGGGGAGAACATTATCTTTCACAAGTAGTAACTATTGATGATACCTACTATTATCTTCAAACGGCCTGGAACCACAAGAAACTGGGATTTCCAACCTTTGACGGTATCGATAAAACCAACGGATTTCACTTTCTCTGGTATGTAATACTGTACTGCTCCGCACAATTCATAGAATATAAGAACCACTTATTGCCGGTGTCTGTCGGTTTGGGTATTTTATTCAATTCGCTGGCTTATTACTTCGTTTACCGGATCGGAAAAACACTGCACCTCCATATGCTCGGACTCATGCTGGCTTCCCTCTGTTTTTTATCTACATTTCCTCCGATAGGCAATGTGAACGGTTTGGAGACTTCCGTCCATTACTTCTGCGTCTGGTGGGCTGTCTCGGAAGTTGCGCTTTTTTTGTCCCGCCTGGCTGCAAACAGGGAGCCCGGCATCATTCGCCTGACGATTCCTCTTGTCTTCAATGCGTGGACGCGCCTCGATTCCGGATTGATTTCCGCAGTGATATATGTTGCATGTCTTTATCTGCTTTTTTTTCGTTATAACAAGCCTAGGTCGTGTTGGGACAAATATTCCAGGCCGTTGCTTGTATCGATAACCATTGTATGCGCAGCAGCATTCGTTCAACTTGGATCTTTCCGGATCTGGGGAGGTACCCTCATACCGATATCCGGTATTGTGAAGAATTCAAATATAGTCGTCTTCCCAGGATATTCGTTCTTCACAAAATTCACGGATACCATAAGCAGTACATTGCCCCATTTATATAATTTTCACTTAGGTCATTACATTATCGTTTTGATGGTTATCGCACTTATTGTCTCACTCATGTTCCTTCACACGATCGAAAAGAAGGACAAGGCATTTAAAGTTCTCCGGCAACTCCTTCTGATACTTGCAGTGAGTTCTCCAGCTTTCATGGCATGCCTTATGCTCTCTCCGGAAAGACGCTTCGATTATTGGTACTTTTCCGCAGTCAGGATATTCTGGATCATCGACCTCGGCACAACGCTTTATCTGTGCGGTGTTTTCATCAGGGACAAAACCGGAAAATCGATATCGTTCCATTTCACAGCCGCAACGTTCTCCATTTCGGTGATCGTTGCCCTGTGCCTTTTCGTATACCAGGCGAAAACAGACCTGGACCCCGACGCTCTTTATCGAACGCGGTACGAGGCGGCTCTTTGGATAAAGGACCATATTCCTCAGGGTACAATTCTGGCTTCCTGGAATTCCGGGCAGCTCGGCTTTTTTTCGGGCAGGACGGTCATCAATCTGGACGGATTGATAAACAGCAGAGGGTATTTCGATGAGGTGTTGAAAGGCCGCATTCCCCTGTCGGCCTACCTGAAGAGCATGAATGTGCGGTACGTCGTGGACTATTTCGACCCCACACTCGATAAATTTACCCGGAATATGACCGTCGTGCATGAGTTTGCGGTAAATCCCGAGACCGCGCGCGGAGGTGAGCCGCTGCGAATCTGGGCCGTTGGTTCACTCCCCGACGCCTTTGTTGGAGGGTGGTATGAGAAGCGGTGATCTTTTGTGTTTATCGCAAAGCATTCATCTGATAGCCGAGTTGCGTTCAAAATGCCGTCAAAGAATGAAAAGCGTGGGGAACTGCGTCCCCCACACCCCCACGCCGCTTCGCGGCTCAGTTTGGCGCTGCGGCAGCGCCCCGCTGAACGCGGGGCGGCAGCCGCGAGCGCTGAGCGCTCGGCCTCACGCGCTTGCGCGTGTGGCCGAAATCCGGGGGCGCGGGGGAATCATTTCCCCGCTCTTTTTGGGGATATCAAGAGTATCGTCTTGAACGCCAATTAGTATGAAATCTCAACAGGTTCCGCGCATCAGAAAATCGACGCGTCAGATATTGAGTCTCTTGAATACCGATTCCGGAATGTGCTTGAGCGCTGCCATAATCCATTTCCAAAACCACTTTGTGTAAACGATGTTTTTCCGCTTCCTGTACGCTCTAAAGATATCTTCCGATACATCCTCCGGTTCCGCGCTGAGGGCTCTGGGCAACTCCATATTTTGAGTCATCTTGGACCGGATGAATCCCGGAATCACGGTCGTCACCTGAACATTCCGGGACGCCAGTCTGTTCCTCAGGCCGCTCAGGTACACGGTCAACGCACCCTTGGACGATCCATAGACGTAGTTGCCGCGCCTCCCCCTGTCACCGGCCACGGAGCTGATCCCAATGATGAATCCGTGACCGCGCCGCTCGAAATCGGCCGCGATGACCTCCAGGATGCTCACCGCCCCAAGATAGTTTGTCTCGATGATTCTTCTTACTTCCCGAAAGTCTTTCTGTGCCTTCTCCTGGTCCCCCAGACAACCAAAAGCAACCACCACTCCGTCGGGTTTCGGGTCGAGCAGTCGATAAAACCCGGAGTGAGAATCATAGTCCGTCGCATCGAAGGGCAACGGAACGGCTTCGACCTGGTGGCGAATCCGAATGTCCTGCGCCGTTTTCTGAAGCAATTCCATATCACGCGAGGCAAGATAGAGGCCGGCGTGTTCCTCTTTGGCAAATTTTCTTGCGACGGCCTGTGCAACATCGGAATTGGCGCCCAAAACCAGAAGATACATTTGGCTACACTCCCAACCGCCTGGATTGAAGTGAATTGAACCGTGCTTTCATTCCGTATTTTTCCCGTATCATCGCGAACTGTTCCCACTTGGGGTAGCTTTTCTTGAAGACCTCGGACGGCATCCGCACATCCTTGGCAAGATAAAGGCGCCCGCCGTAATCGAGGACGATCCGATCCAGTCGATCGAGCATCGGGAACAATGATTCTTGTATTTTGAAATCAAGCGCCAGGGTGTACCCCTCCATCGGAAACGAGAGGCAGTTCCGGTTTTCGGGACCGAACAACTTCAGTACCCCGAGGAACGATCCCAAACCCGCGGCAGCGATTCTTTTCAGGATCGTTCGTATGCCCTCGCAGCTCGCTTCCTTGGGCAAGACCAACTGGTACTGGGTGAAACCCCTCCTGCCGTACATCCGGTTCCAATGGTCGATCTTATCCAGCGGGTAGAAAAACGGTTCCATGGGAACCAGCCTTCCTTCGACGAAAACAGGGCCGGCACGGTAGTAGAGCGCGTTGAAAAGGGATATCGAATACCGGTTCAGGGAAAATGACGGCAGATCGAACGGCAGAGAAAACGATCTTGGAAGCGGGATGTCCAGTCGACCCGAATCGGCGTGTTCCCCAAGCATGAGAACGGAACGGCCAAGGCCGTCGCCTTTTGCCAGGCAGTCGAACCAGGCCACGGAATAGGCGAAATGGTTGTTTGCTTCGATGCGGCTGAAGACTTCTTCCAGGTTCGCGCAGCGGATCACGGTTTCTCGAATGAAACCGCTCTTCACGGGCTGCAGGTGAAAAGTCGCGGTTAAAATGATCCCCGTCAGTCCCATCCCGCCGCAGGTTGCGTGGAAAAGCTCCTGGTTTTCCTGCCGGCTGCACCGGACCGTATCACCGCCGGGGAGCATAAGATCGAATGAAATCACGTAATCACTGAAACAGCCCGCCTTGTGATGGTTCTTCCCGTGGACATCGCTTGCTATCGCACCGCCGACGCTTACGAACTTCGTTCCGGGGGTTACGGACAAAAACCATCCCCTCGGCAGGAACACCTCGATTATATCCGCCAGGGTGACCCCGCTTTCGCAAGTGACTGTCCCTTCCTTCGCGTCAAAATAAAGAATCTTGTCATAGCGCCCGGTAAGGATGACCCGTTCGTTTATGGCGCTGTCCCCGTAGCTTCGCCCTTTTGCATAGACAATGCAGTCCC
Source organism: uncultured Syntrophobacter sp. (assembly GCA_963666995.1). GTDB lineage: Bacteria > Desulfobacterota > Syntrophobacteria > Syntrophobacterales > Syntrophobacteraceae > Syntrophobacter. The sequence goes on from OY762941.1 coordinate 1,409,203, forward strand.
CGGGCCCGTCGAGGCATTCCAGCAGGTCCTTTCGAGTCCGGAAAAAATGCCCCTCGGCCTCGATGCAGGGATATCTTCCCCAGGCTGAGAGCTTCATGAGACCCCCGCAAAGACAAACCGTTTATCGAGCTGGTATTTCAACCAATAGCCGACGCAGAGCCCGATCGCCGCTCCGGTATACCGCATCGATTTGGACGCGAAAATAAAGTCAAAGCTCAGTTCAGTCCCCCAAAAGACAAAGGTGGTGAGAACCCCCATCAGAGAATAGAGAATGAATTTCTGCCCGTCCGCAACAAGGTTCCCGGTCGTATAGTAGAAAATGTACTTCTTGTCGAGGACGTACTTTACGATCAACCCGATAAGAGTGCCTGCAAGCATCGAAAAATACAGCTCGTACCGTCCCCGGTAGATTCCGGCGGCAACGGACTGGCTCAAAATGTTGGCCAGGGTCGCAATGGCTGCGAAAATGCTATACCTTATGACTAGAGCCATAGATCAACAGAACAAATGTCAGCATCCAGCAAAATACAACTGTCTGCATAAAAGGGTCTTTTAGAAAAATCAACGTCGGGGAACCGCTCCGCTGTTCAACAAAGGTTATCTGCAGGTAGCGAAGAATTCCCACAACAACCCACAGGGCCGTCAAATACAGATGAGTCGTCCCATGCCTCTGCTGGATTTCGGGAGAAACACAATAGAGGATATACGAAACGATAATAACCGACGCCATTAAGATCATGCTGAGCGATACAAATTCCAGGTTGTATCCGTTGAGGGACTTCCGTGTGTTATGGCCGTTGGAAGACAAAAGAAGATCATCCCTCCTTTTGGCAAGGGCGAGAAAAAGCGCCAGCAAAAAGGTCATTATGATAATCCAGTGGCTGATAACCACATGAGCCACTATGCCCCCGGCAAAAACCCTTATCACGAATCCGATTGCGACACACACCACATCGATAATGGCGAGGTTTTTCAGAAAGAATGAGTACGCGACGTTCAGCAGTAGATATGCCCCGAGCAGAGCTGCAAACATCACTGGGAGCAGGGTAAACGAAATAAGCGCCGCGACAAGTATCAATATGGAAAGGAGCCCGATTGCATCGGATGGACTCAGCGCCCCGCTTGCGAGAGGGCGTAATCTTTTTGTAGGGTGTTCCCGGTCTTCTTTTATGTCTTTCAGGTCGTTTAGAATGTAAACGCCGCCCGCGGCAAAACAAAATACCGCAAAGGCCCAGAATGTCTGCACTACGGCGTGTAAGTCCCCGACCTTGTAACCGAATACAAGCGGCAGCCAGATGAAGCCGTTTTTTATGAACTGGTGCGGTCTGACGACCTGGATGCAAGCCTTCAACCGTTGCATATTCTAAACCGTTCGGTAAGTTCGGTGAGCAGGTCGGATTCACTCGATCGCTTCCACCGTTTCCGTTCCATGATGAAGTAAGGCATGCCCGCGCGCCTGGCGCACTCTCCGTCTTTATCGTCTCTATCTCCGACGAAAAGACATTCTCCGACGGGGGTTTCCAATTTCCCGGCCGCGACCAGCAAACCCCGTGGATCGGGCTTCAGCCGATCCACTTCCGCGTCCGTGGCGCTGACAATGACATCCGGGACGAGGCCCAGGGCTTCGGTCTTCTTCCTTGCCGCGTAGTCCGAAAAAACCCCGGTGCGGATGCCGATTTCCTTCAGCCTGCCGAAAAGTTTCACGATGCCGGCATATCGGCACGAAGGCAGGTGTCGCAACGGCCTGTTCAACATCCAGTCTTCGATGATTCGCCGCACACGATCTTCCGGAACTCCGGAACTCCGAGCCCCCCAGGAATACTGCCGGTTCTCAATGTCCGAAACAGCCGATAAGGCGTTCCTCTCCCTTGCCCTTCTGAAATCCTGAAGGACCTTTATGTCTCCGAGGCGGCCGGGATGCCCGATTGCGAATCTCGCCATTTCCAGGATCATGAGTCGCCGCATTTTCCTCGGGTCGTAAAGAGTGCCGTCCAGATCGAAGATAACGGCCCTGACCGCGTCGGAGTGTCGATGCATTAGATACGATCTTCCATGATGCTGATAATAGGGATAAAAACCCGTTGTCCGGGGTTGGCGAAACATTCGGCTCACCATGCCGTAGTTAGCACAAGGAGTTTTTACTGTCCATAGGCTTGATCCCCCGGCGCCGAGCGCTCCGAAATGCCTAATACCAAGTCGCCTTCAGGATGCCGTCAAAGAATGAAAAGCGTGGGGAGCCGTGCCCCCCACACCCCCACGCCGCTTCGCGGCTCAGTTTGGCGCTACGGCCTCGCGCGCTTACGCGCGTGGCCGAAATCCGGAGGGGTGCGGGGGGCAACAGCCCGGAAATCATTCCCCCGCTCTCTTGGGGTTTGTTTTACTCTGACCGCAAATCGGTATGAGGCCGGGCTGACGCCTGCCTGCTCAGCGGGTGCAGCAGGAGGTCCAGCGCCTGCTGCAACTGTGTGTCCCTGCTCGACCTGAGTTCATCCGCGGTTATGACTTTCCCGGTTTCGGGAAAAAGCGGGGTCACCTCCGCCGGAAGGGGAACCTCCTGGTCGGGAGCAATGCCCTTGTGCCAGATCACGTGCCCATCGGGAGTGAGCCATTCCTCGACGGCCAGAAGCAGTGCGGAACCATCCGAGAGATCGAACTCCTTCAGGACCGTACCGGCCCCGAAGGTCTTTTGTCCCACCAGCGGGGCGCGCCGGGCGTCCTGGAGCGCCCCGGCCACAATTTCCGCTCCACTTGCAGTCCCCTCATTGATGATAACTACCATCGGGATGTCGGGCGCCGCGCCTCCCCGCTGAACGGGGGTGGCTTTGACCTCTCCCCTGCTGTTCTTCTCAAGCACCACGTTCCCGCCGCTCAGAAACTGACTGGCCGTTCCAATCGCCGCATTGAGCACCCCTCCGGGATTGTCGCGCAGATCCAGGACGATTCCCTTCAACCCCTGGCTCTTGATCTGGCTCAGGACCTTGCGCAGGTCATCGGTGACTCCCCGGCTGAAACCCGCCACATGCACATCGGCGATCCGGGTATCGGGCAGCCGCTGCCAGGTGACGTTGTGGATGGTGATGATGGCCCTCATCAGCGAGATTTCCCGGGTCTGCCCGGTTTTCGGATTCAAAACAGTGAGGGAAACCGGTGTGGCCGGTTCACCCGTGATTCGCGATACGGTCTGGTCCAGCGGAAGACCCGTAATGTCTTCTCCATTCACCTTCAAGATGATGTCCCCGGATTGCAGACCCGCCTGCCGGGCCGGAGAACCGTCCATCGGGGCGACAACGACGACCCGTCCGTCCTTCATCCGTATCTGCGCCCCGATGCCGCCGAAATTGCCTTCCGCAAAATAATGCGCCACCCTCAGGCTCTCGGGACTGACGAACGTGCTGTGCCCGATATCCCCCAGGGAATCCACCATGCCGCTGATGGCCCCGTAAGTGATCTTTTGAGGCTCGATCGTCCGGCGCCCGACATACTCTTTCGAGATGATGCCCCAGGCCTCGGCCATGAGTTTGTAATCGGGTTCCCCTTTGGGCGATGTATTCCCGGAGGGGAAAAAGCTTGCCGAAACCCGCCGATCCAGCACGAAGCCTCCGCCCACTCCCAACCCGAGAATCATAACGGCCAGCAATATCGACCCGACAACCTTAAATCGACCGGCACTGTATCCCATTTGTCCGCTCCAGTTTTCCGCCGACACGAACCGTAATGTCTTACGGCACCTTGAATGATAAACTCCAAATCTGAGCGATTTCACATGAGATGCCGCCGGGGCCGGCATGTCTTCAGCGAATCGCACCCTCACCCCACCTCCAGTTAAGGCTGGTTCCACTCCCCCTGTCAAGGGGAGGAGTTAAACGCCAATTCCCACCTTGGCAGGAAGGGCGAGGGGAGGGGGAAGAAATCGCTCAGATCAGGAATCCGTGACCTCAATAGAAGGTAATGCCGGTCGGCCGGCAAGACCATCGGTGCAACACCCGCAATGGCGGGCATCCTCAGGCAAGGGGTTCGAACCGGGCCTGGAAGAAGCGCAGGTACTGGGGTTCGTAGACCATGCGCAACCCTTTGGCTTTGTCCCGATTCCACCAGACCTCTTCGATGGCTTCCGCGGTGACGTCCATGTGGGCCTGAGTATAGACGCGGCGGGGGATCGTAACGCGGACGAGTTCGAGCTTCGGATAGCGGTGGTCCCCCGTTGCCGGGTCGCGGCCGGCGGATACGATGCCGCGTTCCATGGTCCGGACCCCGGCTTCGATGAATAGATCCGCGGCCAAGGTCTGTGCGGGGAACCGGTCCTGGGGGATATGAGGGTAGAGCCTCCTTGCATCGAGAAAGACGGCATGGCCCCCGATCGGCACCACGATGGGCACGCCCCAGCCGATCAACTTTTGTCCGAGGTACTCGATCTGTCCGACTCTTGCCCGGATGTGGTCGTCGTCCACGGATTCCTCGATCCCCCGGGCCATCGCTTCCATGTCCCTCCCGGCGAGTCCGCCGTAGGTGTGCAGCCCTTCGTAGACGACCACGAGGTTGCGCGCCTCATCGAATTTACCCGGATCGTTCAGGGCCAGCCAGCCGCCGATATTGACCAGGGTGTCCTTCTTGGCGCTCATCCAGCTCCCGTCGGTGTAGGAGCAAAACTCCCGCAGGATGGCGGCCGTTTTCATCCCGGCGTAGCCCTCTTCCCGTTGCTGAATGAAATAAGCGTTCTCGATAGCCCGGGTCGCATCCAGCAGGATCGGGATGCCGTGCCGGTCGCACAGGGCGCGCAGTTCGCGCAGGTTGCTCATGGATACCGGCTGCCCGCCCGCCATGTTCACCGTGGCGCCGAGGCTGACGTAGGGAATGTGCTCCACCCCGACTTTGCGGATGAGATCTTCGAGTTTCCGGAGATCCACGTTGCCCTTGAAGGGATGTTCGCTGGCGGGGTCGTGGGCCTCATCGATGATGACGTCGACGAACGTGCCGCCGGCCAGTTCCTGGTGGAGCCGCGTGGTGGTGAAGTACATGTTGCCCGGAATGTAGTCGCCGGGCTTCACGAAGATCCTGGCGACAAGGTGTTCCGCGCCGCGCCCCTGGTGGGTCGGCACCATGTACTTGTAGCCGTAGTATTTTCGGACGTTGGCTTCGAGATGGTAGAAATTGCGGCTCCCCGCGTACGCCTCATCTCCCAGCATGAGGCCCGCCCACTGGTAGTCGCTCATCGCCGACGTGCCCGAATCGGTCAGCAAATCGATGTACACGTCCTCGGATCGCAGCAGGAAGGTATTATAACCCGCTTCCCGCATGCAGTTTTCCCGATGCTCGCGCGTGGTCCAGCGCGCGGGCTCGATCATTTTGACTTTCCACGGTTCGGCCCATGATTTCATGGACGGATCGCGCCGCCTGATGCGATTCTCACTGGTCATACGATGTCTCCCTCGCCGGTGTGGTTAGAAGAGATAACGGGTGCCTGCCTCTTCCCACCAACTTAATCGTGCCGGTTGCCGCTGTCTATCCCGGCTGCGGGGCAGAGGCCCGGGGAAGAATGAGCCGTTTGTCCGGAAAAGTCACCCCGGCGAAAGAGACTGTCTCGTAATTCGGGAATACCTGCGAATTGCACAATACCCGTCACCCCCGCACGGAGGCCGGGGTCCAATGTCTTTCCGGGATTCACTCAAAAAGATTCGGGAAGGGGTGAATTTTTCAATTGCGTGGGTGACCCCCTTTTTATGCTTATCATTATGATAAAGATGAAACATTGAAGGAACTCGGGCCGGGTCGAGAGAGACCCGGCTCGAAAGAGGAGATAATCTCATGGAAATTAGAAAACTTGCGATTCTTGGAGCGACCGGCAACATCGGCCGGGTTTTGACGGCTGAGCTGTTGCGAAACGGGCACCACGTGCGCGCCGTCGGGCGGGATGCAGAGAAACTGAAAGCCCTCAAAGCACAGGGCGCAGAGGTTTTTGCAGCGGGCTTTGACAACGTGGGCCCCCGCCAGCTCACGCTCCGGGAAGCGGCCCGAATTCTCGGCGACGCCATCGGCCGGCCCGGTCTGAAGTATGTCCAACTTTCCGAGGAAGACGAGGAAAAGGCGATGCTCGGTGCGGGCATGAAGCCGAGCATCGTCCAGGCCCTAGTGGAGATGCACCGGGGGTTCAACGAAGGGTTGATCGTTCCTGCCCATCCCTTTGGAGTTGACCATATGGGGAGCAACAGGTCCGAGACTTTTGCGCAGGAATTCGCCGACGCTTACAGGAAGCAGTGGCCGCAGGGGGCTCGGAAAGAAGTGCCTGGTTCTTCAACCTACACAATGCGCTAGATGCCCGGCGCACCTCCTTGTTTAAAGTAGCCGACTTTAGCCCCATAACAGGGCAGCATTTTCCCCCGCTATGGAGGGAGGTGCCTTTTTGATGATTACCAGATGTGCACGATCACCAATCGGAAAATCGTTCTTTCCGTTGCCGGCGAATTGCGGCGGTACCATATGAGGAACCGGCGGGGCGCTCCAAGCGAATCGACTGTCCCGGCGCTTTTTTCGACGCAGCCGCAAGGGACAACGAACAGAAGAATATCTTTCGGAGTCGGAAGGAACCGAGCTTGTCAATTGTGTAGGTCTGACCCCAAAAAAGTCTCTATTCTTCATCCCCGTCAAGGGAGACGCCAAGCTTTTCCCACTGGGCCCGTGCCTCCTCTTCGCCTCTTGCAACCTCTTCGGCGCTCCAGGGTTCGATGACCAGGCTGTCGGCCACAAGCTCCCAGATGTATTTCACCTCGTATTTGCAATCCTCGGGGTAGAATTTCGGCAGCCTCCTCATCATCTGGTCGCGGCAGTTGGAGCAGCCCACGACGACGACATTTGCTCCGCTGTCCTTGATCTGCCTCACCTTGTGGCGCCCGTGGTAGGCGGATTCCTTCTCATAGGGCATCGGCCAGTTTCCGCCGCCGGCCCCGCAGCAGTAGTTGTTCATGCGGTTGGGTTCCATTTCGACGAACCGATCGACACACTGTTCAATGATCCATCGGGGCTCGTCGAAATAGCCCCTGCCGAAGTTGCGTGCGAGTTCCCGGCCGTGTTTACAGGAGTCATGCCAGGTATAAACCTTGCCGGCATTGACGCTCTTATCCAGTTTGATCCTTCCGGTCTCGATGGTCTCCTTGAGGTAGTCGTAAAGGTAGATGTAGTTGATCTCGTTGTCGGGATCTTCCAGGACGCATTCTTTCATCCCCTTGCGGCACCCGTAGGAGCCTCCGCCACAGTCGGGCATGATCATGCGATCGATGTGGTGCCGCTTCATGAACTCGATTTTTCTTTGCGCCAGGATTTTTGTGGCCTCATAGTTCCCGGTGAAAAGCCCCCAATCCACAGCTTCCCAGTTTTCGGAAGGGATCGTCCAATTTTCCCTTGCCGCATAAAAGACCTTCCACCACGAGATCATGTCGTCGTTATCGGAAAAGACTTCCTTGGAGTTGGGGAAGAAGAGGATCTTTGCATTGTCCCTGTCGATCGGGACGTAGAAGCCGGGGAGTTCGCTTTCCGCGAGTTCCCGGCCCATATCGGACATAAGGAAAAAGTAATCTTCCTGCGGGATGGCCATGTTGTTGCCGGTGTTGAGTATGTTTTCAACCCCTTTGTGCAGGATGCCGGGCACCTTGTCGCGAGGACGAAGGTGTTTCATGTGCGCCATGATTCCCACTATGTCGATTCCCATGGGGCAGCCGGGCACACAGCGGCCGCAACCGGTGCAGAGCCAGGGAAATTTGGAATCGACCACCTCATCCACCATACCGAAGGCAAGCATGCGCAGGACCTTACGAGTGTCCAGTCCTTCCGCGCCATCACATCCCGTTACCGGACATCCATTGGTGCACGTGCCGCAGGTGAGGCAAAGGTTCAGGTTGAATTTACTCAGGTAATCCTTAACCGAGTTCTTCAGATACGGATTGACGGCGACTTGTTCCATAATACTGTCCTTTGACAAAAGATTTCACATTGTTGTGAATGCGGAACGCCAGCCGGTAACGTCCCGCCGGCTATTCCCCGATGCCTGAAAGCCCCGCAAAGCGAGCGGGAACTTCCTTTCCAGATCATGAAGCGTGATGACGATCGATTCATCACTTGCTGTTTTCCGACTCTTTCCATGCGCACGGGGACGGCCTCTCTCGGCCAATCATTCCGGTGCGCATGGTGTACTCTTTCCATGCGCACGGGGACGGCCTAGCCTGCCGCATCCGGTTCCTTCAGCGCTTGCCCGATGCATATCAACGGCATTGCCTCCACCTTTAAAGGCAGGAGCGATTCCAAACCCGGAATTCCCCCCGTCATTGCCTCAGCAGGGCGTGCCGGCCGGACTGAAAGAGATACTGAATACGGGAATCCGAAAATGCGGAAAAGGACGACGTCTTTCGGCCTGACCCTGTGCCTACCGTACACGGGTAGAATGAGGGAAGCTGCCTCAGGTGAAGCCGAAAAACGTGTACATGGAAATGCCCCTTTATTGAAATAATCATGTAAGGTAAGATATATTAGCAATGTATAACTAATCTGTCAAATCGGAATTATCAATACCTGATTCAGAATAAAAAGAGAATAGCCGCTGCCGGTGCTCCCTTCGGTCGCAGACTTGACGGCTCCGCCATGCTCGTGCAGGCATGGAATCAGCAACGGCGAGGGGAGCGCTACTTGTCGCTCCGGCCCAGAGAGCTGGTAAGCAGACCAATTTTATAACTTGGGGGGTGGGGGAATTTTGCGTTATCGAGGCGGGTGATTTTTCGGTTGTCGTTACGACCGATTGCTTCCGTCGTCCGGCGCGGTACAGGCAAAGGCCGTAACACCAACCCGCTCTCCCGGAGTAATCACCGCGGGTCGGCCTCTGCGAGGCGCATCCCGCAAACCCTCCGGCCGATCTTTCACAAATCGCCTGCGCCGCTTAATCCAATCGCGTATCATTCCTCAAACGGACTCATAGGCCGCATTGTAGAATGTTGGAACCTACTGAAATCTATGCACATGACACGTTAAGGCCGTCTTCCTGCCGAAGAAGATATTTCCCTCTGGAAATAGCAAGATCGCCGCTTCCTTTGGATAATCTTGGAATGTATCCACCAATTCCAGGGCTAATTCATGTTCGCCTTTTGCCGATTTCTCCAGTTTCAACCAGATATGAAACATTTCACCGCTTGATTCCATCATTTTCTTGTAATTATCCAAATATCAGCGGTGAATCTTCAATGATGAGTGCTCTCACCTCTTCCGGACACTGCTCCGCCACCATCAGGGCCATGACTCCGCCAAGCGAATGTTCCACAAAAACGGCCGGCGCATTCAACAGTCTCACAAATTCGACCGCATCATCCGTAAAGTCCCTCAGTCGGTAATTTTCGGGGTCTCACCTCGATCTGCCATTCCCTCTTAAATCCAGGGCATACACATGTCGCTTTCGAGATAGACTTCGGAATAAGAGTAAGATATTCCTGCCATCGCCAAGCGCCGCCGTGCAACATGACCAGCGGCTCATCTGATGGCGAGCCGTAATCCAAGTAGTTGATCTTCACCTTGCCGGTATCGAATATGCTTTCCTGCTGCATAAGGCCAACCTCGTGTGTCACGGGTGAAGGTCCGTGGGCCGCGTCACCCTTTTGAACCGGTAGGCCTTGCCCCGTTTTTCCGTCAATAGCTGTCGATTATCTTCTTCCTCATGGTGTTGTATTGTCTTTTGGTTATTTTTCCGTCTTTTTTCATCTGGTCCAATTCATCAAGTTCATCAATGACGCTTTTCTTTGTGGTGGGCTCAACGGCTGCGGCAGCTTCCGAAGGGGGCTGTTCGGGTTGGGGAGGATCGACCTTCTTCAAGGTGACATTTATGGTCTCAGGGGTCAAACGGAACGTAGCGCCGTTCGAAGCATCAATCCCCACACCTATCAACCCACCGACGAGGATGTTTCCGGCCACGGCCCCGGACATTACATGTTTCACTTCAACGGAAGTCGGTTCACATCCTTCCTTCTCGAATTTCAAAACGTGATCGTGCTTGCGCTTTAACTCGACCTGGCACGGCGTGGTGTACTTGGCATCCTCGCCCGCAATTGTAATGTTCGCTCCTGAAGGATCCGAGCTAACGGGAATTTTTTGGGTAGTCCCATGAATAACGGTGGCACACCCATAACCGAAGATCAACAAAGCAACGACGAACAGTGTTTGGAATAGTGAGCGCATGAGAACTCCTTCCATTCGAGAATGAATAGTAGATAACCAATCGGAAATATAGAATATTTTGTGCGAAAAAAGCATGAACGAGGTGAGATGTCCAGAGAAAAATTCGGGGCTCTGGGACGTGCTGCACTGGACGGAGTAGTCTGCCTTCAGGTCCGCCGTGTAGATTTCCCTCAACATTGCCCTGATTGGTGCAGGTTCTTTGAAAGATCGGAGTTCGCGGATGCTCGCGGGCGCGGCAACCTTTTGGTGTTCAGTCGAATAAATGCAGGGCAACGTTCTTCCAGGTGTGGGGGACCGATGGAGGGCGGGTTGCCCCGATAGCGAGAAGCATCAGGGCTCCAGGGGTCAGACCTATACAATTGACAAATTAGAAATCATTGACCCTGTTTGCCCGCATGAATAAAGGACTCACTCATGGGAATTTGACGACAGTTGACTTTGTCAATTGCGCAGGGCTGACCCCTTTTCTCAATAATTACTTTCCCCCTGCTTTCATTTTGCAGAACTTTCCGCACATTATTCCCGGGGAACTTCCAGCAAAGGAAGGAGAACGATTATATGTTCACGCCAAAATTGTGCGGACTCCCAAAGGGCTAGGTTCGGCACCTCGATATCTGTGTGGTTCTCGAGGTGTTACTCGACAATGCTGGAAAGATCTGCGCGGGGAGGATTAAACACGCTCCCACTCCGGAGCGGACGACCGTCTGTTCCGACAACGCGGAAATTATGTGCTCCCGGTCTCAACCTTACCATTTGCCGGGCTTATGAATTATTGTTCCATCATGGAGAATTACAGGGTCCGGCAATTGAAACTGTGCATACCTTCGCGCTTTGATAGTGAAGCAGGTATGGGCTAACGTTTCCAGTTCTTTGTTCTTTCTAAGGTAAGGAAAGAGAAAACAGATTTCCTTCTGGGGGCACAGCCTCCTCGCAGTTCGGACAGCCGGGGCTATGTCGGTGTCTCCGGTTACGAGCACAGCCATATCGCAGAGATCGCGGAGCAACAATTCGAGGAGTTTTATTGAGACAGCTACATCGGTTTCCTTTTCCTCATGCCTGAGTATCTGCTTATTGCAGTATGGGCACAGTATGTCTTTTTGCTTAAAGCGACCGAGTTCTACCTGGATACCTGTGGACTTCAGACACTTGATGAACTCCTGATGCCGCAAAGTCACATCCGGTTTTGTAGCCTCCAGGTGTTTCGCCAGAGCGGAAAAATAGTAGACTTCTGAAAGTCGGTATTCTCTACCGAGAGCGGACAGGTATGAGGAGCATAGTGCACGGATGTCGAGCCATCTTGTGCCCGCCCCATTCAGACGCAAATGGCGGCTGGCCTGTTTGACGGAATGATACAGGTTAAAGCCGTCTATGAGAAACGTGGTTCGTTTCATTATGCTCCCGGATTAGAACATAAAAAAACCCCCCAAGCCGTGACCTGGAGGGGGCCAGCGAGCCTTTAGGCCCTACTGGGGATGATCTCGTAGCAAAGTAAATCATCCGGACTACGTTATGTCAAGCGAAATTCGCCGGTAAATTCTCATTACAAGTATGGAATTTGAGCCTAAAGGTTATCTCTAAACTGGTGCCTGGGGCGGGAATCGAACCCGCACGGAGACAAGCTCCAAGGGATTTTAAGTCCCTTGTGTCTACCAATTCCACCACCCAGGCGTGCCCTGAAATTTCAACATGGCACCGGCCATGCTCATGGTGCCGATCAACCGCCGATCAAATTCCACAGCACGCGCAGCCAGACGCGCGCGGCGGAATTTTCGTGCTGAATCCTAATCTGATCTATTACCACACATCGGGTTGTCAGTCAAAATTCCTCTAACGAATCATTCCTCCAACGGCTATTTCGCTTGATGAAGAAATCCCCGGTCGCCTCGAATCTCTCCGTCCTATTCTCCGCATATGAAAAGGATTTGGCGCATATCTCTTCCCGGCTGTCGGCGCCCTTCCCTGCTTTTTCTTGACGGGTTTCGGGATTGCCGATAGGCTGCGATTCCGGGTGATTGCCTTGTATATTGACCATACTCCATAAGGGAGCAAGGTCAGAGGGGGTTGGACACGGCAGATCGTTGAGTACCTGTGGTGAAGACGAATACTTCCTTCCCCTTCTGCAGAGCGGGTGCATTGCCGGGCGGTCGGCCCGGCAATGGAGGATGGAGAGCTTGCAGATGAATGGTGAACGACCCAAAGGGAACAGTTCCGGTCTTCGGCTCAAGGTGGGGGTGTTTCTATTGGTTTTATCCTGTGCGGCGCCGCTCGGCGGTTTCCTGGTCGCCGCGCTCGATCTGCCCACATCGGTCAAGGCGGCGATCATCGGGGCGCTTGGCGTCGGAGTCCCCGAAATACTCATGCTGGCGGCCGTGGCGGTTCTCGGCCGCGACAATTACGAACGCATCAAATCGAAGGTCCTGGCCCTGATCGGCCGCCTCAAGCCGACGGCAAAGGTCGGCCACGTCCGCTATTCCATCGGTCTCGTCTTCTTTATCCTTCCGGTGGTTCCGACTTACATCATGGCCTATATCCCGAGATGGCTGCCCGACAGTTCCCCGGAGCGCCTCTGGGTCAACCTGGCCGCGGACGCCATGTTCCTCACTTCCCTCTTCGTCCTCGGCGGAGATTTCTGGGACAAGCTGCGGGCGCTCTTCGTAAGAGAGGCAAAGGCGGTCTTTCCCGGAACCGGGGAGGATGCGGCTTCCGGCAAGAAACATCCCTGACGCCGAACTCGTTTCGGACTGCTAATCCCCCGCCCTCGGACAGTGTCCGGCCGGGTCTTTACTTGGCCCCGGCCGCGGGCGGCTTCGAGCCCGCATCGACGTCGCATGCCCCGCCCTTCAGCAGTTTCAGCCGCGAATCGTCCCGCCTGTTCGCAAGATCGTAGGCAAGCTTGTAGGCCGTGTAATACTTGCTGATGTTGGCCACATAATTCAGCGTTTCGTCCCCCATCGCCTGCATCGCCGCGTACTCGACGTTGCCGAACCACACGTTAGGGTCGAGGCCCATCTGCTGCGCAATGGCCCGAACGCGGTTCACCCGGTTCGGGCCGGCGTTGTAGGCCGCAAGAATAAAATAGATCTTTTCGCTTTCCGGAATGGCGCTGTCCGCAAATGCCTTTGCCCGAAGCAGATCCATGTAGCGGATGCCCGCATGGAGGTTTTCTCTGGGTGGTCTCACGTTTTTGAAACCTAATTCCTTCGCCGTCGCGGGGAGTACCTGCATGAGGCCCACCGCCCCCGTCGGGCTGACCAGCGTCTCGTTGAACCGCGATTCATGAAAGGCCAGCGCCGCAACCATCAGCCAGTCAAAGTGATACGGACTGCTCAAGTCCCGGATAATCGCGGCGTACTGCCGCATCTTCGCCGTATAGGCGTTGCCGTTGGGATCGACAATCCATTGGGTGCGTCCGTAGTATTTCGCGATCAGTTTTTTGGCGACATCGAGGGCCGCGTTTTTGTCGTTTGCAAAGTATTCGTTAATACTGGCGAGTAATTGTGGATTCTCTTTGCGCACCGCCCAGGCGATCCTGTTTCCGCTGGATGCCTGAATATCCGGGTTCACTTTGATATTCGGCAGCACCTTGGACCAGATGTCCGCCGTGTGCGAATCGACGATCACATAAGGGAAGATGTCGGCACTGGCCACTTCCAGGAGGTCTTCCGCCGTGAATTCGCTCGGCGCTTCGATCACTCCGATTTCTTTGCCGCCGTCCCGGACGATCCTTGAATTCAGTTCCCGCAGGTGTTCGGCATGACTGCTCCCCCGTATGACCGCCACCGATTTTCCCGAAAGGTCGTTGATGTTCCGGGGCATCTCGGCCGCGCGGGAAGCCACGAGGACTTCGCCCACATTTTCGACGTACGGCGTGGAGAAGTTCACCAGCTTTTCCCGTTCCGGAGTGATCGTGATGCTTGCGGCCGCGATATCGCCCTTTCCGGCGATCAGCGCGGGGATCAACCGGTCAAACGGCATTGGAATGAATACGATCCGAACCCCGCCCGCTTCGCGATGCCGGCCATGGTCCAGGAATTTCTCGTAATTTTTGGCCAGTTCGTACTCGAAGCCGAGCAACTCACCGCTCACGACGAAAAAATCCGTCCGGCTGTATTCGACGAGCACACGGATCACGCCGCGCTTTCTCAAATCCGGAAGATCGTCCTTCCAGACGCCCGTCGGTTCCGAAACCAGCTCTTCACACTGCGGCATCCGGACCGTCGAAGGATCGTCCTCGGAATCCGACTTCATGGCAAACGCCGGACTCAAGGCCCATCCGTAGAGCAAAAGGGCGAGCACGACCAGGACGGCCGTTAACCCCCGGCGCGATGTCTGCTTCGGCGGGAATTCCATCGAACCGCGCCGCACATTCCCGAAGGCATTCGAAGTATGTTCAGGCATTTCCAGAATCTCAGGTCGCTTCGCAATCCGATACACTGCCGGATCCGGTCGGGGAAAATCCCGGCCGGTCTTCCGCGTTCATTGGTGCCGGCTGAAAGTCCCTGCCGTTCCTTCCGCCATTTCGAGCAAAGCGGGAAATGACAGGGAAGGATGGATTTCGCTTTGCTCTTCCGATCCTTCCAGGTTAGATTCCTTACCACAAACCTCAGAAGCTCGACAAGGAAAAGAAGGGGGTTGCCGGGAACGGCAGCGGGCAGCGGCCCCGTTTACAAACGGGTCGCGGTTTTTCATCGTTGTGTCGCGCCCATAGGAAAGAGTGGGGTGCCGGCAGGCACCTTGAATACTTTTGACGTTTCCTTATCTTAAGCTACGTATTTCCGTACGCTTTTTACAACCTCACACCGACGGTTCCTTGAGGAACCGGATTCAACCCGACCCTTTGGAGGTTCCGAATGAGAGTATTTCTGGCTATCCTTTCGCTTCTCTGGATCGCAGTCGGCTGCTCGCTGATTCTCTATACCGGCCGGACCAGAGACTTCTTCAAAAGGTTGTTCCCCGGAGTCAGCATAAGGCGTTTGGCCCTAATCCCCGCCGCCATAGGCCTGCTGCTGCTGGCAGGCGCCTTCTCGACCCCCGGGCTGTTCTGGCTCCTTTTCGTTCTGGGCCTCCTTGCATTGGCCAAAGGGGCCTTTCTGGGCTTCGGCCCGATGTCCCGGATCGAGGAGCTTCTGCAGTGGTGGTATGAACGGGCCGGCGAGACGACGATACGCTTTTGGGGCATAATCGTTCTTTTGCTCGGGGTCGCCGTGTTCTCCTGCATCTTCCGATGTTGAAACACGCCCGCCGCGGCGCTTCACGCGACGGCAGGACGCGGCCCGACCCCCGCGCCGACCGCGGCGCCGCCGCGGGCAATCTTTTCCGCTCTCCCCGGTCGGCATCCGCCGGAAGACGATCAGCCGCAGATCAGTGCCCGCCGCCGTCTTCTTCGTCTTCATCTTCGCCGTACCGCCGCTTCTTCATCATAACCCGGATGAACGCCAGGACGGAGAGCAGCGCGGCGGCGAAGAAAAGGATCTCGTAGAGGTACTGCCCGAGCCAGATCAGCCAGATGCCCCGGCCTTTCAGCCGGTCGCGCCAGTCGGCTTCGACCGCGGCGAAGGGCCTCGACAGGGCAGACTGAAAAGCATCATCGATACTCTCGCCGGCCCCCAGGCGGTTCAGGACCTCCTGAACACCCTCTTTCCCGTAACGCGAAGAAAGATATTCCACGAAACTGCGGCTCGTCTCGTAGGCGAGAAGAAGCGGCCTCTCGCCGTCCGGGAAATCGTCCGCCAGGCGATCCAGGGGGATGGGGTTTCGCGCCACATCGACCATCGCCGCGCCCGATCCCCCCGCGATCAGCATCTCCCCGAGGCTCCCGCTCACCCACTGGCAAACCCCTTCATCGAGCCATTTGGGCAGCCGCCCGGACTCGATATGACCGTGCAGAACGAGGTGGCACAACTCGTGTTCGAAGGTCTCCTCCAGGAGGTAGCTCCGGTCGCTGACCGACGGGAGGTTGATCACGACGAGACCCATCCTCGGCACGGCGAAGGCCGAAAAATAAGGGTTCCCGCTCATCCGCTCGAAGGTCCCCCGGTTCTCGACGAGGAGCACGTTCGGCCTGGACGGAAGTCCCCAGCCGATGACACGTTCGAGTTCCCGTTCGGTTTCGGGATAAATCCCCGCAAGGTGCCTCGCAAGATTCAGCAGGGCCGGATCTCCGTAGACGGCGATGTTCTCATCCTCAAAGATGAGCTTCGGCTCGGCCCGTGCCTGACCGGCCCCCAACACCAGGAGAAGAACAAGGAGCAATGGAGCGGTTTTTCGCATCAGAAACCTTCGATCGCCGGTGTGATCTTTCGCAGGCGCCCGGCAAACACGGGCAACCGCCCCTCTTGTCCTTTCGGCCCCGGGGCCGCGAGTGTAGCCCGGGCCACCCGCGATACGCCCGTTGTAGAGTGTTACCCATGTCCTGAAACGAGTGTTGCCTGTCTCTGCGGTCCGTACACCTCTTGCGCTTCGCGCACGGGCAACCAGTTGTCCGTGTTACCCGTTCGACCTTCCGTGCGTCATCTCCTCTGCATTCCCACGCAGGAGCGTGGGAACGAGGGAAGAAAGTGTTACCCATGTCCCAAAACGAGTGTTGCCTATGCCCCCGGTCTGTTCACCCTTGCCGGGAGGGGCGAGGGGAGGGGGAGAAAATCGCTCAAATCAGGTCTACGTTTTTACAATCGTGTCCCCTTGATACGATTTATTTTCTCTTGACACAATCCCGCATGGTTGAATATAAGTCATTGTCCGGCAATTACTTTTTTTGAATTCAGAATGAAAGAGAACTCCATGAAGGGTCAGGCTGTTTTGTACCGGTATTATTACTATTACGGTTATTTCAGGCGGTCTGCCCCTGTATTCATGCGCCCGTAAATCAGGGCCGTGGGCAGACCGCATAAGGGCTGCCCACGGCTTTTTTGTTTTCAGGAGCCGTGGTTTATCGCCACGGCTTTTTTTATTGTCGTGCGGCTTAAACTTTCAACAGGATGAATCCAGGAAAACCGGAGGAAGACCATCATGAAGCACTGGAAGCAATGGATCGCGGCAGCGTTCGTGCTCCCCGTTTTCGTCGGAGCGCTTTTGCACCTCACCCTTAAGACCCCGGCTTTCGCCGTCCCCGAACCCTACAAAATCGGTGCGGTCTTCTCGATCACAGGAGTCGGCTCATTCCTCGGCGAACCTGAAAAGAAGACCGCCGAAATGATAGCCGACGACATCAACAAGCAGGGCGGCATCAACGGACATCCTCTCGAACTGATCGTCTACGACGATGAGAGCGACACGACCAAGTGCAACCTCGCCGTGAAAAAACTCATCAAGAAAGACGAAGTCCCCGTGATCGTCGGCCCCACGCGAAGCGGTGAAAGCCTGGCCGTAGTCGGTGTCGCCGAGGAGGCCAAGGTCCCTCTCATTTCCTGTGCCACCAGCTACAAGATCGTCACCCCCATCGAGAGCCGCAAATGGGTCTTCAAGGTCGCCGGCTCGGACAGCCAGGTGGTCGGGAAGATGTACGATTACATGAAGACCAAGGGGGTCACGAAGGTTGCCGTCATGACCGATTCCAGCGGCTACGGAGCGAGCGGGCGCGAGGAACTGCTGAGGCTCGCTCCCGAGTACGGATTCACCATCGTTGCCGACGAACGGTTCGGCCCGCAGGACACGGACCTCTCGGCCCAGTTGACGAAAATCCGCGGGACCCAGCCTCAGGCCATCGTGAACTGGTCCGTGGGTCCGACCCAGATCCTGGCCGTCAAGAACTGGAGGGACCTCGGAATGGGGAACATCCCGCTGTACCAGAGCCACGGGTTCGGGAGTCTGAAGAACCTGGAACTGGCAGGACCGGCCGCGGAAGGGGTGCTCCTCCCGCTTGCCAGAGTGAACGTCGGATCGCTGCTCCCTGACGACAGGCCTCAGAAGAAGGTCATCCTCGCCTACACCAAGGAATACGAAGAGCGGTTCAAGGAACCGATCTCCTCTTTCGGAGGCCATGCCTGGGATTCCATGAACCTCGCCATTGCCGCGCTGAAAGCCGTCGGGCCGGATCCCGCCAAGATCAGGGACTACATCGAACAGACCCAAAATTTCGTCGGGATGCACGGTATTTTCAACTTTTCGCCCCAGGACCACAACGGGCTGAGCAAAGACGACCTGGAGATGATCGTTGCAAAGAACGGCAACTGGGCCCTGGCTCAGTAGCCGGCTGAGAAGGATTTGGCGGCGGCGGGTGACACGGACAACTCGTTGTCCGTGCGCGAAGCGCAAGAGGAGGTCCGGAGGATAGGCTCTGGAATAGCGGCAGCGCATTTGCCTGCCCCTCTTGTCTTTACGGACCCGGATAACAAGTATCCGGGCCACCCGCCGCGCCCGGATTCCCTTCCCCTGGCGGGAGGGGCAAAGGGGAGGGGCTCGGTACAACCTGCATTGTCCGCAAAACCATTGACATAACCGATGCATTGAGCTTTAAGACTTCCGAAGGCCCAAATGGACCGCATTCGACAGGAAGGGACTGAACCCCGTCAGGTTTTGACACAATATGGGAACCGATCTGCTCCAGTACACCATCAGCGGGCTCACCATCGGAGTGATTTACGCCATGGTGGCCCTCGGGTACAACATCATCTACAGCGTCACCGAAATCATCAATTTCGCTCAGGGTGAATTCGTGATGCTCGGCGGCCTTTTTGCCACCTTTTTCGTCGGAACCTTTCATCTCCCGATCGTTATCGCCTTCTTCGCGGCGATTCTTGCCACCGGCTGCGTGGGATTCGCCATGCAGCGGTTCGTCATCAACCGCGCCCGCAACGCCGGCATGATGTCGCTCATCATCATCACCATCGCCGTTTCCATCCTCCTGAAGGGAGGCGCCATGCTCTGGTGGGGGAAAGACCCTCACGGGCTGCCCGCCTTCAGTTCGGGCGGTCCCATCATGATCGCCGGCGCCGCCATTCAGACCCAGGCCATCTGGGTCATGGGCGTCAGCATGCTCGTCGTCGGCGTCCTCACCGTCTTCTTCCACCGTTCCGCGTACGGCAAGGCCATGCTCGCCTGTGCCGACAATCCGAACGCCGCCCGGATGGTGGGTATTCCCGTGCGGCAGATGGTGCTCCTGTCATTTGTCCTCAGCGCCGCGATAGGGGCGGCGGCCGGGGTCACCATTACCCCCATTTCCATGATGGAATACGACCGGGGCGCGATGCTCGGGCTGAAGGGCTTCGGGGCCGCGGTGCTCGGCGGATTGGGAAATTACTTCGGGGCCCTCGTCGCGGGGGCGATCATGGGACTTGCGGAATCGTTCTGCGCCGGGTACCTCTCATCCGGTTACAAGGATGCCGTCGCCCTCGTTCTGCTCCTGCTGGCGCTCTTCTTCAAACCCGAAGGGCTGTTTGGAAGCAGTGAAGCGGCAAAGCTCAAGAAGTTTTAGGAAGGTTCGCCCATGAACAGGAGAGAATGGCTGGGGTTCCTTGGGGCCGCATTATTCATCGGGATTTTCCCGTGGGTGGTGCTGCACTTCAAGGCGGTTTCCCATTACGTCGACGTAATGGTGTTTGCCGGGATATTCAGCCTTGTATCCCTGGGGCTCAGCATGCTGATGGGGTTTGCGGGCCAGATTTCCATGGCCCAGGCCGCCTTTTTCGGCATCGGGGCCTATACTTCCGGGATCCTCACCGCCAGGTTCGGCTGGAACCCGGCGGCCGCCATGCCCGTCGGCGCGGCGTGCTCCGCCGCCGTTGCCTGGCTGATCGGCATCCCCTCCCTGCGCCTCAAAGGGCATTATCTCGCCATGGCGACCCTTGGTTTCGGCGTCATCGTTACCATCGTGCTCGGGGAAGAAGCCGAGTGGACGGGCGGACCGTCCGGGATGTCGGACATTCCCGGACTTCGCCTCTGGGGGATCAAAGTCACCAGCGAAGTCGCCTGGTACTACCTGGTATGGGCATTCGTGTTCGTCGGCGTCATTTTCTGCTTTCACATCCTGCACTCAAGGGTCGGACGGGCGCTCAGGGCGATCCACGAGGAGGAAACGGCCGCCGAAGCCATGGGCGTTCCAACCGCCCGGTACAAGCTCCAGGTGTTCGTGCTGAGCGCCGTGTTCGCGGCTGTCGCGGGCAGCCTCTACACGCATTACGTGACCTGCCTGAACCCCGGGTCGTTCAACCTCATGTGGTCCATCCGGTTCGTTCTCATGGTCATGGTCGGAGGCATGCAGAGCCTCTGGGGGGCCGTGATCGGGACCGTTCTGCTGACGTTTATCGGCAATGAGTGGCTGCAGGTGTTCGCCGATTTCGAAATCCTCGTCTACGGGGCCATCCTCCTCCTGGTGGCCCTGTTCCTGCCGGGCGGGCTGATGTCCCTGGCCTCCCGCCGGCGGGCGCAAAGAACCCGGCGCGCCGCCGTTCCGGAGGACGCAGGATCATGAAAGAGGACGCGAAGGACCTTCAGAGCCCGCTTCTCAAGCTCCAGGACGTCGGGATGCGGTTTGGAGGCATCACCGCTCTGCGCGGGTTGTCCTATGATGTTCCCCCAAACATCATCCAGGCGGTGATCGGGCCGAACGGGGCCGGCAAGACCACGCTGTTTCACTGCATCAGCGGAATGCTGCAACCGACATCGGGGTCGATCGCATTCGAGGGCCGCCGGATCGACGGGCTGCCCCCGCACCGCATTACGGAATCGGGCATCTCCCGCACTTTCCAGCATGTGGCTCTTTTCAAGTCCATGACCGTTCTCGAAAACGTGATGCTTGGCAGGCATCCCAGGACCCGCAGCGGTTTCATGGCAACTGGATTGAGAATCCCCGGCATGCGCGCGGAGGAGCGGCGGATCAGAAAATCGGCTGTGGAGTATCTTGAATTCGTCGGCCTGAGCGATTCTGCCGACTTGCAGGCCGGCACCCTGCCCCTGGGAAAACAAAAGATGCTCGAGATCGCCCGCGCCCTGGCAACCGACCCC
Organism: uncultured Syntrophobacter sp.; assembly: GCA_963666995.1. Classification (GTDB taxonomy): domain Bacteria; phylum Desulfobacterota; class Syntrophobacteria; order Syntrophobacterales; family Syntrophobacteraceae; genus Syntrophobacter. The sequence continues at coordinate 1,430,347 of OY762941.1, forward strand.
CGGCTGATTCTCCTCGATGAACCGGCGGGAGGCCTCAACATGCGCGAAACCGAGGAACTGGGGGAACTCATCCGCCACATTCGCACCCGGGGCACGACGGTCCTGCTGGTGGAACACGACATGAACCTCATCATGGAAGTTTCCGACCGCATCCTGGTGCTCCACTACGGACAGCGCCTCGCTTCGGGGACCCCCGATGAAGTGAAGGACCATCCGGCCGTGATCGAGGCTTATCTCGGAGGAGCATAGCACGCGGGGGTCGGCGGGAAAATCCGCGGCCGCCGGTCGCGGCGAATGAATCGGCCGCTTTTCAAGCCTTTCGATTTCGGATAAGAATCATCGGAGTACGTTGTATAAACATTCATCATGAGGGAGCCTGGTCCGGAATTTCACCCTCGAACTTTCCGGAGCGAACACCGGATGCTGACGATAAAGAGCCTGCATACCTATTACGGAAACATTCACGCCCTCAAAGGGGTTTCCCTGCATGTGCGTTCGGGCGAAATCGTTGCGCTCATCGGGGCGAACGGTGCCGGGAAGAGCACCCTTGTCAACACCATTTGCGGCATGGTGAAGCCCCGGAAGGGACAAATCGAATTCGAAGGAAGTGCAATCGAAGGGCTTGCTCCCGAGGAAATCGTGCGGCGCGGTATCGCACTGGTTCCGGAGGGACGCCGGATATTTGCTACAATGAGCGTTGCGGCGAACCTCGAGATGGGGGGGTTCATTCATCGGCGCCATGCCAAACAGGTCCGGGAGGACATGGAATACCTGTTCAAGCGGTTCCCGATCCTGCAGCAGCGCAAGCAGCAGCTTGCCGGGACGCTCAGCGGCGGGGAGCAGCAGATGCTCGCCATCAGTCGCGCACTCATGGCCCGGCCCCGTCTTCTCGTGCTGGACGAGCCGTCCATGGGCCTTGCACCCCTTATCGTGAAGGAAATCTTCTCGATCGTCGAGGGGCTGAGGCAGGAAGGGAAGACCATTCTCCTGATCGAACAGAACGCACACGCGGCGCTCAGGATCTCCGACCGCGGCTACGTTCTTGAAACCGGTAAGGTGGTCCTGCAGGGCGAAGGGACCGAGCTTCTCGAACACCGGGAAGTGCAAAGGGCCTACCTTGGAAAAGGGAAAAAACAAATCTGGGACGCATAGAACCGGCCGGCGTGTTTTGCGCCGGGAAGTGCTGCCCCCGAGCGATGTCGGCAAGTCTGAAAGGAGCCATTCATGCCTGTCTGGGAACCGGCAAAGGAATGCATGTCGAGAGACCAACTGCGGCAACTCCAGCTCGAACGGCTGCAGGCAACCCTGAACCGCGTCTACCGGAATGTCTCTTTCCACAGGCGCCGCTTCCAGGAGATCGATTTCCGGCCCGAAGACGACCTCACCGATCTGAAGGACCTCGAACGGCTGCCCTTCACCGCAAGTCAGAACGTGAGCGACAGCTACCCTTACGACATGTTCGCCGTGCCGCTTCGGGAGGTGGTGAGGGTCCATTCCTCGTCGGGAACCATGGAAAACCCGCGCGTCGTGGGCTACACACGGCAGGATTTGCGGACGTGGGGCGGGCTCGTGGCCCGGATACTCGCCTCCGGAGGGGTCACTCAGGACGATGTGATCCAGGTGTTGTTCGCCTACGGACTCCCTACGGGCGGGCTGGGAATTCACTACGGAGCCGAGCGGATCGGGGCTTCCGTCCTTCCGACTTCGGTCGGCCGGACCGAGCGCCAGATCAAGATCATGCAGGATTTCAGAACGACGGTCCTTGCTTCGACCCCTTCCTACAGCCTTGTCGTCGCCGACAGAATGGCCGACATGAAATTCGATGCCAAGAAGCTTTCCCTCAAGTACTGCATCTGCGCCGGAGAACCCTGGACCGAGGACATGCGCAGGGAAATCGAGGAACGGCTTTTCGTCAAGGCGACGGACAATTACGGAATCAGCGAGGTCATGGGACCGGGCGTCGCCGGGGAATGCCTGGAGGAGCAGGATGGGATGCACCTGCAGGAAGACCATTTTTACGTGGAGATCATAGACCCGGTGTCGGAAAAGATCCTCGGACCCGGCGAGGAAGGCGAATTGGTCATAACGACCCTGACCAAGGAGGCATTCCCCGTCATCCGGTACCGGACCGGGGACGTTACCCGGATCATCGAAAAGCCGTGCTCGTGCGGCAGGACGTTCCGAAAGATCAGCCGGATCCGCAAACGCTGCGACAGCGTGGTGGTGATCAAGGGGACCAACATCATTCCCAAGCGCATCGGGGACATCCTGGAACAGGTCAGGGGGGAGCGGCCCGCTTATCAGATCGTGGCCCTGCGCGAACGGCACCAGGACCAGCTCGAAATCCGGGTGGAAATCAGCGAGCGGTTTTTCTACGACAAGATGCGCGAGCAGCGCGACCTGGTCGATATGATGCGAAAGAAAGTGACCAACTTCATCGGGATCACCCCGCGCATCACACTGGTCGAAAAGGGGTCCCTGGAGAGGGAGAACGGGGTCGTGAAGCTTTTTGTGGACCTCAGGAATCTGTAAAACGGAGGCATGGAATGCAGGAACTGCTGCTGCCCCGAAGCGATCGCAAGCATCTGCTTTTGGGCAATGAAGCCATAGTGCGAGGCGCTCTCGAAGCGAATGTCCGGTTTGTTGCGGCGTACCCCGGGACGCCTTCTTCAGAAATCATCGACCGGTTTTACCAGATCGGTCCCGAAGCCGGCGTTTATGTGGAATACGCCGTAAACGAGAAAATCTCCGTGGAAACGGCGGGCGCCGCGGCAATCTCCGGGGTCCGAAGCCTGTGCGCGATGAAGCACGTCGGGCTGAATGTCGCCGCGGATGCGTTTATGACCCTCGCCTACGTGGGGGTAAAGGCCGGAATGGTGATCGTCGTGGCCGACGACCCGTCGCTCCATTCCAGTCAAAACGAACAGGACAACCGCTATTACGCCAAGATGGGCAACGTACCGATGTTTGAGCCGTCGACTCCGGAAGAGGCCAGGGAAATGACCATCGAAGCCTTTTCCATTTCCGAAAAGCACCGTATTCCGTGCATGCTTCGAACGACGACCAGGGTTAACCATTGCCGCGGCCCGGTGCCGATGAACGACCTCCCTTCGGGCGAACCAAAGGGCGAATTCACAAAGGACCCGTTCAACCTGGTCGTGATTCCCGCCGTAGGCCGCAAACTGAGGCTTGCCCTGCTCGAAAAGCTCGCCGCCCTCAAGGGGGAAGCGGAACGGAGCCGGTACAATTTTACGGTCGGGGAAGGCAAACTGGGGATCGTCACCAGCGGGGTTTCATACCTTTATGTGAGGGATGCCGTCCGCGACCTGGGCCTGGAAGGCCGTGTGAAGATCCTCAAGCTCGGCTTCAGCTACCCCCAGCCGAAGCGCCTCATCCGCAACTTTCTTGCCGGCATGGATAAAGTCCTGGTGGTCGAGGAACTCGATCCCTTCCTCGAAGAGGCAACTCGACTGGTCGCCCAGGAAGCCGGATTGAAGGCAGTCATCGGGGGCAAGGGCGCGGACCTGGTGCCGCGGGCTTTCGAACTTGATGTGGTGAGGGTCAAACGGGCCGTCGGCGCCTTTTTCGGGGCATCCTACAAGCCGCCCGAGGTATTCGCCGCGCCGGAGCTTCCCCAGAGGCCGCCGAACCTGTGCCCCGGCTGTCCGCATCGTGCGACCTATTATTCAGTCCGAAAAGTCTTCGGGGATGAGGCCATCTACCCCACGGATATCGGATGCTACACCCTCGGGATTCTTCCCCCGCTCCGCATGGCCGACTTCCTCATCTGCATGGGATCGGGCGTTTCCACGGCGGGCGCATTCAGCAAGGTCCAGGACCGGCCCGTGGTCGCGTTCATCGGCGATTCGACGTTTTTCCACGCGGGGATCACCGGGTTGATCAACGCGGTCTACCACGATCACCGGTTCCTCCTCGTTATCCTCGACAACGGGACGACCGCCATGACCGGCCATCAGCCCCATCCTGGAGTGGAACTCACGCCGGCGGGAAAAGTGAAACCGAAAGTGGACATCGAAAGCGTCGTGCGGGGATGCGGGGTGGAGCGGGTCGCCGTTGTGAACCCCCTGCAGGTGAAGAAGACTCAGGACGTCCTTCAGGACATGCGCGAACACATGAAAGAGCCGGGAGTCTCCGTGCTCATCTCCAAAAGCCCGTGTCCTCTTTTTGAAAACCGGGTCCTTCGGAAGCAGCGCAAAATTGTTTTCCACGTGGACGCCTCATGCGATCTCTGCAAACGTTGCATGGAAGAACTGGGATGCCCCGCCTTCGCCTGGGAAAGAAGCGCGGCCGGGGAGATGTGCGTCAGCATCAACGAAGCGCTGTGCAGCGGCTGCAGTATCTGTTCGCAGATGTGCAATTCGATCAGGCCGAAACGGATCGATGAGGGCAAGGGAGGTGCCGAGTGATGTCGGAATCGAAGAAGGCTGTCAAAGCCGTGCGGATATTTTTTACAGGGGTCGGCGGGCAGGGGACGCTGCTTGCGACGCGCCTTACGGGAGAGGCGGCGCTGGAGGAAGGACTGCCGGTCACGATGAGCGAGATTCACGGAATGGCCCAGCGCGGAGGCGTGGTGGAATCATCCGTGGTCATGGGTAATATTTTCAGTCCGACCATAGCCGACGGCGAGGCCGATATCGTGCTTGCCTTCGAGCCGCTCGAAGCGGCGCGCGCTCTGCCCAAATGCCATGCAAACACACTTGTCGTCTCGAACACCGTTCCCGTCCTTCCCTTCTCCGTGGCCACCGGTCAGAGCGCGTATCCGGAGCTGGAAGCCCTGTACGGGACGGTCGGGGAAAAGGTCGCAAGACTCATTAAAGTCGACGCCGTCGAAATTGCAGGGAAAGCGGGTTCGGAGAGGGCGGCAAATATCGTCATGGTCGGAGTGCTCGCCGGGACCGGGCGGCTCCCCATCTCAAAAGAGAGCTGGGCCGCGGCGATTAAAAGGACGCTCCCGTCGAAGGTCCTCCAGGTGAACCAGCGGGCATTCGAGCTGGGCTGCGAGGCCGGAGCGGGCGCCGCAGCGCCAAACTGAGCCGCGTAGCGGCGTTGGGGTGGGGGGCACGGCTGTCGCTCAAAGGACAAGACGAGGCCGGATGAAATCAGGGTTCGTCATTCCGGAGCCGTTTAGGTCGTTTCTGCGCCTCGGTTTTTCCTTTGGGTCAAAGCCCTAATCAGAGCCCCTCATCCGGGATCACGAGTACCGGGCCCCGTTTTTGCCGAGGATTTCCCTCGCGATGATGAGTTTCTGAACGTCCTGCGTCCCTTCACCCAGGGAAGATGCCCAGGCATCCATGGGGAATTTGTGGATGGGATGCTCGAATATCACGGACGCCGCGCCGAACAGGTCGGCGGCCCACGTTCCGACTTCTCTTGCGATTTCAACCGTGAGGTACTTGGCCATGGACGCTTCGAGGTGGAAATCCGCGCCTTGGTCCTTGGCCCAGCAGGCCTTCCACAGCATGAGTCTTGCGGCCTCGATTCGGGCAAAGAAATCAGCCGCTTCGAACGCCTTGGCCTGAAGATCGGCGATTTTCTTCCCGAAGATTTCTCTTTTGCGTGCGTGCTCGATGCCCAGTTCGAAAGCGCCCCGCGCGGTCCCCAGCGTCAGAGCGCCGATGTTGACCCGGCTGTGGGTGAAAATGGTCAAAACCTGCTTCATCCCCCTGCCGCGCTCGCCGACGAGGTTCTCCTCGGGCACGAAGACGTCCTTCAGGGTGATGCGGGTTAGATCCGACGGGATCCACACCTGCTTGTGCAGCTTCTTCCGGGTCACGCCCTCCGACGAGAGGTCCACCAGAAACATGCTGATGCGGCGGTTCCTGGCGGCTTCAGGGTCCGAGACGGCGGTAATGAGCGCCAGGTCGCTTATGGCGCCGTTGGTGACGAAGGCTTTAGTGCCGGTAAGCCGCCACCCTCCGCCAACCTTCTCGGCTTTGGTTGCGACGTTGGCCACATCACTGCCTGCTGTGGGTTCGGTATTTCCAAGGCATATGAGGGTCTCTCCCCGCGCGGCCGGGCCGTAGTGCATCCTCTTCTGTTTTTCGGATCCGAAGAGGGAAAGGCCTTTCATGCCAAGCGAGGTCTGAACGAGTACGGCGACCGCAACCCCCGGGGAAATCTTCGCCAGATGTTCAACCAGGATCGATTGTTTGAGGGCCGTCTGCTCAACGTAAGAACCGTCTTTCTCGTCATGCCCCAGCCACCGGTACCTGGCGAGCGCGTTAAAGAAGCTCCTGGGCACGGCCCCTTCTCCATACCAGGTGGCGAGGTAAGGGATCAATTGGACATTTAGAAAATCCTTGAATCGTTTCAGTTCTTCCGCGAGTTCCCCGGGGACCAGAAAATCCATACTCTTCCTCCTTTTGTCCAAGGCATGACCGCTGATTTTTCAATAAGTTAACACTGAGCCCCCCAAGCTTCAAGGCAATTCACGGCAGCCCCGGCCGTGAATTGCCGGGCTCCCATCCGCCTGCCGGCTTCGGTCCCGGATAGACCTCCGCATCTATTGACACATGGATTATAATGCAGGAAATCTCATGAAGCGCTTCCCATGTCCTGGAATTCCACGGGAGATCGGTACGGGTACGGTCCGTTCGGCACTTGCAGAGTTCATAAATTTCATAAGGAATCTCAATGAAAGCGGTCAGCAATAGGGCAAGGATAATCCTGGTCGCGGTTTTCGTGGTGATCCTGAGCGTCACTCACTACACAGCGGATGCCTTGCACTGGGAATATCTGCACACGGACTATCAGCACTACCTCTACCACGCCTTCTTCTTCCTACCGCTCATTCTCGCAGGCTTCTGGTTCGGCTTAAGGGGCGCCGTCATCACCTCCCTGATCATTACCGCGGCCAATCTGCCTGACGTGCTGCATCACATCCATGCCTTCTCTCCCCTCAAGTTTTATTATCTTCTCCAGGTGGGAATCTACAATATCGTGGCGGTCAGTCTTGGAATCCTGCGGGATCGCGAGCGCAAAGAACAGGAACGGTCCCGGATGGACGAGAACCTTGCGGCCATGGGAAAAGCGCTTTCCTGTGTCGCCCACGACATGAAGACGCCTCTCATCGCTATCGGCGGTTTCAGCCAGATGCTTCTCAAAAACATGGACGATAAGGACCCCGGCCGCGCCAAACTCGAGATCGTCGTCAAGGAAGCCAGGCGGCTCGAACTCATGGTCAAGGAGATGCTCGACTTTTCCCGCCCGCTCGAACTCCACAAATCGGAAGAAGACATGTGCCGGCTGATCGAAGAGAGCCTGGCCGTGGTGCACGACCTGGCCGAGCAAAAGCAGGTCAGGATTCAGTGTGCCCCAGCGACCCTCCCCCACATTTCCATGGACTGCATGCGCATGAAGCAGGTGATCATCAACCTGGTGATCAACGCGATAGAAGCCTCGCCCCAGGGTGAAGCAGTCGTCGTATCGAGCTTCAGGGAGGCGAACAATATTATTGTCGACGTACGCGACAGGGGAGACGGCATTCCTGCGGACAAGAAGGATACGATCTTTTCTCCCTTCTTCACTACGAAAAAGGAAGGAACAGGCCTTGGACTCCCCATCGCCAGGAAGATCATCGACGCCCACCTCGGCCGCCTCGAAATGTTTACGGCCCCGGAAAAGGGGATCGTGTTCAGGGTCAGTCTGCCGCTCCTGTAGTGCCCCGAAAAAGTTCCCACCGCAAGCGATCGAATCTGCTCGCAGCTCTTTTCACGGACGCCGTCCGTGCCTTTGGACCCCCTGCCGCCCGTATATTGACATGGAGTGGTTCATTGTTAAATGCGTCTTAAGAGCTGATATGAATCCAGTGCGACATACTTAACGTTTCCAAGAGAAGAGGCTTTGGGGAGGATACCGATATCACTGCCCGTGCCGGGAGCGATAGAATGAAAAATGAAACTCCGTCTCATTCACTGCACAAATCCACGCGAGCCATCCACGGGGGCAAACTCCCGAGACCGGTATTCGGAGAACTCTCCGTTCCCATTTTTGAGACGTCCACTTTCTCCTTCCCGAACGCCGCTGAAGGAGCGGCCCGCTTCGCGGGCGAAGCGGAGGGTTATATCTATACCCGACTGAACAACCCCACCGTCAACGCCCTGGAGGAAGTGGTCTCATCGCTTGAAAACGGCTGGGGCGGCGTTGCGTCCGCGACCGGCATGGCGGCGGTCACAACGACTCTTCTGACCTTTCTCGGGCAGAACGATCATGTTGTGGCCACCGATTCGATTTACGGCGCTTCACATGTCGCCCTCGAATTTGAACTCACGAGATTCGGTGTCGAATCGACTTTCGTCGACAGCTCGGACTTGCGGAACACCGAACGGGCGATCCGTCCAAACACGAAGATGGTGTTCCTCGAAACCCCGACCAATCCGACCATGGCGATCGCGGACATCCGGGCGACCGCCGATTTGGCCCATGCGCACGGGGCGATCCTCGTAGTGGACAACACCTTTGCAAGCCCCTATATTCAGCGGCCCCTCGAACTTGGGGCCGACCTCGTCGTGGACAGCCTCACGAAGTTCATCAACGGCCACAGCGACGTCGTGGGAGGAATGGTTGTCGCCGGGACCGAGGCAGATTACCGGAAGGTGAAGAGGATGTTCACGATTTTCGGCGGCACCATGGACCCGCACCAGGCCTGGCTGATCCTGAGAGGGGTCAGGACCCTTCCCCTGAGGCTTGAAAAGTCGCAGCAGAACGCTTCAATTATCGCCCGCTTCCTCAGCGCTCACCCCAAGGTCACGTGGGTTCGCTACCCCGGTTTGCCGGACCACCCCCAGCACGAGACGGCCGCAAAGCAAATGGACGGGTTCGGCTCCATGATTTCTTTCGGAGTGAAGAACGGCCTGGAGGGCGGCATCACAGTAATGAACAGCGTCCGGCTCATTACTCTCGCGGTGTCGCTCGGCGGGGTCGAGTCCCTTATCGAACATCCGGCGTCCATGACCCATGCGTCCATCCCCAGGGAAGAGAGGGAGCAGGCGGGGATTCTCGATGAACTGGTGAGGCTTTCCGTGGGGTGCGAGGACCACGAGGATCTGTGCGAAGACCTTGACCAGGCGCTGAACCGTATCCCCTGAATCCAGCGCCGGCGGTCTTCTCAAAAATCAATTCCCGGTTGGGGTTCAATATCCTTGCGATAAGCGTGTTTGATTTCTTTCACCTCGCTGACCGTATCGGCAAGTTCAACGACGGCGGGGTGGACGTCGCGGCCCGTCAGGATGAGATGCGTCAGCGGAGGCTTGCCGCGGATCAGGTCCACGACCTGTTCCAGATCGACGAGGTTCAGGTGGACGGCATTGTTGATTTCATCGAGGACGACGAGGTCGCAGCTTCCGGACCGAAGCTTTTCCGCGGCGAGCCGCACAGCCTCCTGAGCCGCTTCCCGGTGGACCTGGTGAGTGTACGGGTTACCCATGATCCCGCAAAATCCCATTCCCGTGCGAATCAGTTCCACATCACAGTCGAGCTTTTTAAGTCCGTCCCATTCCCCGGTGTAAATATCCCCCTTCATGAACTGAATAACGGATACCCTCATTCCGTGCCCGCACGCCCGAAGGACCATCCCGAGCGCCGATGACGTCTTTCCTTTCCCATAGCCGGTCAGCACCACGACCAGCCCCACTCTTTTTTTAGGGTCCAGGCGGGTAACTTCCAACTGAGGATGCAGGGTCTGTACCTTTTCCAATTCCATCTCCATCAATCCTCCCGACACGATGCCGCGGCCCTATCGCAGCCGCAAAGATGCTTCAACCGACGTAAATTCATTCCCACCCGGCAACAAGCGGGCCCACACCCCCGCCGGCTTCCTCCCTCAATCAAAGATAAGAGCCCCGCATGCTTTCCGAATGAGCCGCGTTCACATATCTTCGCTCTTCAAATGATAATCATATGCGGCCCATGGGCAACGAGGTCCTCGGCCGCAGCCGGTTATCCCACAACGGACCTGCATGCGCGTCCCACGCCGGCGGGCGATCACGGGTGCGATCCACGGAGTCCGCTGCGACCAATCAGGATCCCCTCCAGATCGGGAGTCTGTATTCATTTCTCCATATCTCCAACCGCTTTTTAATGGGCACTTGATTTTTTCACTTTACATCTCCATTAAGAAAGAGTACCGAATTAGTACTATTCACCGTCAATAACTGAGAATAAATTTCATGCATGTGGTTTAGTTCGCATCCCATACTAAATTCATCGGAATACATCCCGGAGCAGGCAATGTGATTTTTCGCCACCACGGCGGACCCGCCGCGGCCCATTGAGAAGAGGAGCGGGAATGGACGGCAAGGACGATTTTTATTTTATCTCCAGGTTGAGAGAACACGGCTTGCAGGTGACCTATCAGCGGCTGGCCATCTATAAAGCTCTATGCAGCTCGGATGCCCATCCCAGTGCCGAGGATATCCACGCCCAGGTCGGCAGGCGATTTTCGATGATTTCGCTCGGAACGATCTACAAGACGCTGGAACGCTTTCACGAAGCGGAGCTTGTGGACAAGCTGAACCCCGTGAGCGAAGTGGCGAGATATGACGCGAAGGTGGAGCCTCATCACCATTTTGTATGCCTGCGGTGCCATGCATTCTTTGACCTTGATGAAAGCCCTCCGGAGGACCGTGAGGTTCCCCTGCCCGAGTTGCCCGGTTTTAAGGTTCTGAGGCGGCGGGTTCTCTTTCAAGGGTATTGTCCCGCTTGTAGTCCCGGGAAGGAAGAATAATTCGAGGTCTCGGGCCTGCGCTGCTAATACCCCCTGATTATGCATCGGGATTCCGCTCTTGATGAGGGCCGTGAAGAACCGCGGGGAAAACGGCTCCAGCCCCGTGGCGATCCGTCATGCCCCTCCACGCCTGCTGTTCCATCCCTACCGACTTGTTCCCTCGATGTTACAATTGATTCCATTCCGACCACGCTTCAGGGCGGGAGGAATTCAGAATCCATTTCAATCCCGCAAACGAACAGCTTTCTCCCCCGCCTGCGACAGGGTCAAAATGGCAAAGGCAACAGCGGGAACTCCTGAATCGACAGCCTCGCGAGGGGCTGGGAGGAGGGGAAAAGAGTTGTGGCGGCCGCATTGGAAATGGTATTCATCACTTTTCCGGATCGATCCATCTCCGCCGGGGAAAAGATGAGTGTCCAGGGTGTTTGGGTATGCCCGAGGGATCGGTCACAGGCTGCCGGACGACGGCAATCATGTTTTTCGGGAAGGAATGGCGATGTTCAAGTTTTTCGAAATATTCCGCAAAAGCAAGCTTCTGGAAACCGATTCCCCGGAAAAGGAGGCTTTCCGGCAGAAATACGCTCATTTCCAGAACCTCCTCGCTGGGAACAACCACGCCCTCGAAATCATGACCGACCTCGAACAAGTCTGCTACGGCCCCAAGCCCTTTTCGCTCGATTACGTTATCGGCCGGACGGAACGGCTGTTGTCGCAGGTCTACGACATCGCCGAGGACCTCAACGCTCTCTCCGGCGGGAAGTATCCGGAGCTGTTCGACTCCGTTGAACGGATCGGAGTGAGCATTCTGGGGGAACTCGTGAAAAAGAAAGTGGTCGAAAAAACCAGCCTGACGATTCCCCTCGAGCGTTTGAGCCTCGATCGCGTCCCGGAAGTGGGAGGGAAAGCGGCGAACCTGGGAGAAATCTATAACCGGGTGCACGTGCCCGTGCCGCGCGGGTTCGCCGTCACGGCTTATGCCTGCTACCATTTCATGCAGTCGAACAAGCTCTACGAAATGTCCGACAGGCTGTTCAAGGGACTTGACATCGAGGATACCTCGCGGTTGCTGCAATGCTGCGGGGAAATCCAGTCGGCGATCGTGAAGGCCCCGCTGCCCGCCGACCTGGAACGTTGCCTGCTCGATGAACTGGATGCCATGATAAAGGAGTTTGGTCCTCATATCCGCCTGGCGGTACGCAGCAGCGCGACCGGCGAGGATTCCGAGGCCAGTTTCGCGGGCCAGCATTCCACGGTTCTGGGTGTAACGAGGGAGAAAGTCGTCGAAGCGTACAAGGAAGTCGTCGCCAGCATGTACAATCCCAGGGCCGTTTACTACCGCCGCAGCAAGGGCTATCCGGATGAATACGTAATTATGAGCGTGCTGTGCATCGCCATGGTGGACGCGAAAGCGAGCGGAGTCATGTACACCAGGGACCCGAACGACCCCCGAAGAAATGTCGTCCTGATCAACGGAGTGTGGGGCCTGGGGGTCGGGGCGGTGGACGGTTCGGCCGCCACGGACTTTTACGAGGTGGACAAGGAGAGCAGGGAAGTCGTCGCGGCCACGGCTGCCGATAAACCGGCCATGTGCGTCCTCGGCCCGGGATCGACGCTTGAAGAGAAAGCGGTGCCGGAAGAACTCCGTACTAGGCAGACCCTCAGCAAGGACCAGTTGATGTCGCTCGTGGAATACGGTTTGATCGTCGAATCGCACTACGCCGTTCCCATGGATATTGAATGGGCGCTGGATCAACAGGGGAACGTGGTGCTCCTGCAGGCGCGGCCTCTCAATCTCTGGCTGACGGCCGCCGCAAACGGGCAGTCCGCCTCGGACCGGAGTGCCGGGCCGGGCCGCGATCCATCGCACACGGCCCCTGTTCTCCTCAAGGGGGGCGTCACGGCCTCCCGGGGGAAGGCGAGCGGGCTTGCCTACGTCTTGAATTCAGATCACAACCTGCCGAACGTTCCCGAAGGTTCGATCCTCATCGCTCAGCAGACCTCACCCAGATACGTGGCCGTTCTCGGCCGCGTCCAGGCCATCGTAACGGATGTGGGGAGCGTGACCGGGCATATGGCGTCGGTCGCACGGGAATTCGGGGTCCCCACGCTCGTCGGCACCGGACACGCGACCTCGGTCATCGAACACGGCGAGGAAATAACGGTGGACGCGACGAACCGGGTGGTCTTTCGAGGGCGCGTGGAGAGCATCCTCGAGCGCAAGAGGCAGGTCAACCCGATGAAGGGCAGCCCCGCCTACAAAACGGCTCATTCCGCCCTCAAAAGAATCGCTGTGCTGAACCTCGTTGAGCCGAAGAGCGGAATGTTTTCTCCCGAAGGCTGCCAGACCCTGCACGATGTGGTGCGGTTCGCCCACGAGATGTCCATGCGGGAGATGTTCAGGATCAGCGACGACCTGGAGCTGAACAAAAGCTTTGCCGTGAGGATCAAGGCCCCCCTGCCCATGAAGATTCTTGCCGTGGATCTCGGGGACGGCCTGGCGGTTCCCCCGGGAACGGCCGAGGCACGAATCGAGGATGTTACTTCCGTTCCGTTTCAGGCCCTGCTTCGCGGAATGACGAGGCCCGACGTGCGCTGGATCGGACCGGTCGACATGGACTGGCGGGGCTTTGCCTCTATCGTGACCCAGACGATTCTCAACGATCCGACTCTTGACGACCGCATGGGAGGCCCCAACTACGTCGTCATCTCACGTGAGTACCTGAACTTCAACTCGCGCCTGGGCTACCATTTTGCGGTTGTGGATTCCTATTGCGGCGAGATGGTAAACGACAACTACATCAGTTTTTCCTTCAAGGGGGGGGCTGCGGATATCGGGAGGCGATCGAGGAGGGCCGTGCTCATAGCGGGCATCCTCAAGCGCCTGGGTTTCAAGACCGAAATGAAAGGCGATATGGTACGCGGGGAACTCAAGAAGTTCGAGTGCGCCGTGATGAAAGAGAAACTGGATATGGTCGGCCGGCTCCTCGGTGCCGTCCGGCTCCTCGATATGGTGCTTTCCGATGACGGCCGGATCGATTGGTACGTGGATGAGTTTTTCAAAGGGAATTACACCTTCCAGAGACCGGCCCGGCAGAACCCGAGCTGATGCGGCGTGGTTTCCGGGTCTCACCCGCCGCCGCGCCTCGGCCGCCTTGCGCGTAAGAAAGGCCCTAATGAGGAGCACGAAGTGACGCCGGATCGGAGCACAACCGGGATGCGGCTGGTCGGAGGCATGCAGGCGAACGCCCGCGAGGGCGACATCAGCTTCCACGCAGGCCTTTTCGGCAGGCTGACAAACGAGGTGAAGGCCACCGGCAACCCGGCGCGATATGTCGGCTACGAAAGTTCCCTTGGCGGGGAGGATCATCTCCGGTTTTTCGGGATTGAAGTGAACGAAATCGAGGGTGTTATCCCCGCGGGAATGGTCGCATGGGATTTGTGCGACGGCACATGGACCGTATCGGAACCGAAAGGCGGAAGGAATGTCGTCACCTGGAGGGAGGACATCACCTGGAAATGGCTCGACCGGCCCAAGCCCGGCCACGGCGGAATGACCGGGGAATTCACCGCGCGGGTCCCCGAGCGATGGGGCAGCGGGAAGATCTCCGGGTGGCGCGATTTCCGGGTTTCCGCCAATGCCTATGTCAGACCGAAGGCGGCCGGTTGTGAGGATGACGTTCACCTGGTGGACTACGATTCGTCCTGGCCGGATCAGTTCGACGAAATAGCCCGCCGGCTCAGGGCGATCCTTGGGGGCGATCTCACTTTGCGCGTGGAGCACTACGGGAGCACGGCAATCCCGGGGATGCCCGCAAAACCGGTTATCGACGTCCTGGTGGAAATCCCGTCGTTTGAGGAAGCAAGGAAGCGCGCCATCCCTCGTTTGAACCTCAAGTCCTGGGAATACTGGTGGTATTCGCACCACATGATCTTCATCAGGAGGCGGGAGTTCATGGGGCGGCGGACCCATCATATCCATATGGCCCCCCGCGGGCATGAAATCTGGAGCGGCCTCGCATTCAGGGATTATTTAAGGACCCATCCCGGGGAGGCTTTGCGCTATGCCGAGTTGAAGCGGGAACTGGCTTCGAGGTATCGGGAGGATCGCGAGGGCTATACCATCGCAAAAGGCGCATTTGTGCATGAAGTGACCTCGAAGGCGCTGCGACTCCCCTGACGGACTGCTGCTTCCCGGACGCCCGCCCCGGGCCGGTGAGGATTGAAGATCAGACCTTGAGGAGGAACTCATGGAGAGGAAACGCGTCGGTATCGTCCTGTTTGAAAACGTCGAAATTCTCGATTTCTGCGGCCCCTTCGAGGTCTTTTCTTCCGCCAGGCTTGACGACGGGAAGAGACTCGAACAACCATCCCCGTTCGAGGTGTCGCTGGTTGCGGAAAATAGCGCTCCCATCACCGCAACGGGTGGAATGAAAGTCATCCCTCATCACACGTTCGAGACCTGCCCCGAATTGGATATTCTCGTTGTGCCGGGCGGATGGGGCACCCGCAGGGAACTGAACAATCCAGTGCTGCTTGACTGGCTGCGCAAAGTCGCTCAAGAGGTCCGGACGCTCACTTCCGTATGCACCGGATCCATGCTGCTCGGGTTTGCCGGCCTTCTTGACGGGCTCCATGCGACAACGCACTGGCGTTCGCTCGACTGGATGCGCGATTCTTTTCCGGCCGTCACCGTGGAATACGAGAAGCACGTGGTTGAAGATGGACGTGTGCTCACCTCCGCCGGTATTTCCGCCGGGATCGACATGGCGCTGAAAGTTGTCGAACGTTACTTTGGCAAAGACATTGCGCGGGCAACCGCGAAACATATGGAATACCCATACCTGGAAAGCAATGCCCGGCGAATTCGCCTGCACGACTGAGAGCGGGTCCAACCGTCGACCGGAATTTCTCCGCCGCTCCGGACCCCGGAAGGCGGCAGGGAAGTTCTTTCAAGGTATCCATACGAATTGCCGATATTTTCTTGCGGGTCTTCCACTCTTGGCCCTTGCGTGGACAATAAGACATTCAGTAGAATACGTCGCAATCCTGGAACCGGTAGATTTCAATTCCGTTTCCGGACAGTACCCGCGGCTCCGTGGCCCCTCAAACCTGCCGTGCATGTCTGTTTTGAGGCTCTGTCGCACGGAGTTCACAAGAACGGCATGTTGTTGTGGATATCCTGAGTCTTGCCAGTTCCGGCCTGTGACTTATAGTTATCTTATTCGTACCCGGCGGCGAAGAAATTGAAATTCCTTGTATGCGTGGCCGCCGAGGCAAGCCCAAACCCATCAAAATGCACTGGAGATGAACAATGAAGAAGGTTTTTCTATTTGTATTGTTACTCGCCTTAATGACAACGTTCAACTCGACTCCCGCCTTCGCCGCGGGATTTCAGGATGACATCAATCAGGCGGTGACCATCATTCAACGCTTTCAGTCGATTCCCGAAAAGTCCATTCCCCGGGACGTGCTCAGGGATGCCAGAGGCCTGGCCATCCTGACGGTCTTCAAGGCGGGTTTTGTCTTTAGCGGCCGTGGGGGCGCCGGTTTGGTTGTGGCGCGGCGAGGCAAGGGATGGAGCGCTCCTTCGGCGATCGGGACCGGCGGCGCGGGATTCGGATTCCAGATCGGAGCGCAGGTCACCGAGTTTATATTCATCCTCAACACTGAAGAGGCGGTCAGGGCTTTTTCGAGAGGCGGGAACGTGCAGTTGGGCGCCGATGTGAGCGTTGCCGCGGGACCCATAGGTCGGAGTGCCGAGGCCGGTGTGACGCCGGTTGCAGCGATCTACACCTACAGCCGGAGCCAGGGGCTGTTTGGCGGCGTCTCTCTCGAGGGTACGGTGGTTGCGACGAGAAACGATGCAAATACCGCGTACTACGGCAAGCCGGTTACGCCGGAAGAAATCTTGACCGGGAAGGTCAAAGCCCCGGCGGGAGTCAAAAGGC
Organism: uncultured Syntrophobacter sp.; assembly: GCA_963666995.1. Classification (GTDB taxonomy): domain Bacteria; phylum Desulfobacterota; class Syntrophobacteria; order Syntrophobacterales; family Syntrophobacteraceae; genus Syntrophobacter. Next base: position 1,447,039 of record OY762941.1, read on the forward strand.
TCCAGCAGGTGCTCTCCAAGTATTAAGAATCCTGGGGAAGCAGTGCAGCAGCGGAACTCCGTCGGGCAGGCGCCTCCGCCGCCCGGCTCAACAGCGGGCGGCGAGCGACACACCGTATCCGGGACCGGGCCATGAAATTGTCTGACCGCGGGTTAACAGCCAGACTCCTTTCCTTGCTTTCCGTGTTCGTATTCCTTTTCCTCTTCACCGGCTGCGCGACCTTGCCGAACGCTGAAAAAGTGGTCCAGGAATCCCCGAAGACAAAGGCCCCTCCGACAATCATCGGAGTCCACCGGCGCCTGTCCGCCCGGCAAAGCAGAGCCCTCATCCAGCGGCTTAAAAGGCAAACCCTGCCCACCGACATCCTGCAGCGGCATATCGCGATTGAAGAGTCCGTCAGCGGCAGCCCCCTGGTTGCAGGGAACAGGGTGACATTGCTCGTTGATGGGCCCGCCACCTACGCGGCCATGTTCAAAGCCATTCAGAATGCGAAAGATCACGTCAACCTGGAAAGTTATATTTTTGAGGATGACGAGACGGGGCAGAGCTTTGCGGAGCTGCTCCTGCAAAAGGAGGCCGAGGGAGTCCAGGTGAACCTCATCTTCGACAGCGTCGGGTCGCTCAATACTTCCGCTGCTTTTTTTCAGAGGTTGCGTGACGGAGGGGTTCAAACGCTGGAATTCAATCCGATCAATCCCCTGGATGCTCGCGCAACCTGGCTGCTCACTCATCGCGATCATCGGAAGATACTGATCGCGGACGGCTCCACCGCCATTACGGGCGGTGTCAACATTTCCAGCGCATACTCCAGACGCTCGTCCGGACCTGGCCGCAGGGAGGGCGAGCGGCTGTCGTGGCGCGATACCGACGTTCAGATTGAAGGGCCGGCGGCGGCGGAATTTCAAAAGCTTTTCCTGGAGACCTGGAAAAAACAAAAGGGGCCGCAACTTTCCGAGAGAGACTATTTCCCGCCCCCCGAGCACATGGGCAACGAATTGGTGAGAGTGATCGGCAGCACTCCCGGAGAGAAGAACCGGATCACTTACATGGTCTATTTTTCGGCGATAAGCTTTGCGGAAAATTTCATCCACCTGACCAATTCATACTTTATTCCCGATGCGCAAATTCTGAAGGCTCTTGCCGGGGCCGCGGAACGCGGGGTGGATGTGAAAATTATTCTTCCCGCGCACAGCGATTCCAAGCTGGCCTTTTATGCCGGCCGCTCGTATTATTCGCGGCTCCTGAAATCGGGAGTGAAGCTGTTTGAGCGCCACAGCGCCGTATTGCATGCCAAGACCGCGGTTATAGACGGCGTCTGGTCTTCCGTCGGGTCCACCAACATGGATCTGTGGAGCTTCCTGAGAAATGACGAGGTAAACGCGGTGATTCTCGGCCGGGATTTTGCGAGCCAGATGGAAGCGATGTTCACAAAGGACCTCGAGAATTCCGACGCGATCCACTTCGAAGAATGGAAGCACAGAACCGTTGGTGAACGCATGAAGGAATGGTTTTCACGGCTGTTCAGCTACTGGTTGTAGGAACGAACGGCACCCTGAAGCCCGACACTCTGCCGACCCGCCAATCCATTAGCCCATCGCTTCACCAGCCCCTCTCTTCACTCTGGAAGCCGCTGAGGAGAAGACGGACTACAGGCTGCAGGATGCCCCGATGAGGAAAGATCCCGTAAGGCTCTCCGGTGAGTCCCTAACATCTTAAAATCATTCAGCCCCGGCCGGTGTGCTTCCCTTCTCTTTGCGGTACTGGAGGACTTTCAGGGCGAATCGCCCGGAAGCCGTGGCGGGGCCGCCTCCCATCTCGAAGGCAACCTCGATCGCTTCGATCACCTCCGCCTCCGATGCCCCCAGCCTCAAAGCCTCGCTGATGTGCCATTCCATGCAGGATTCGCAATTGATGACAACCGAAATCCCGATTGCGATGAGTTCCTTCTGCACCCGCGGAAGGCGCCCGTCCTTGAAGGTATTTTGTTCCAATGTCACGAACGACCGGTAAGGCTTGGAACGATTGACAAGGAAGGCGTGAGCGTCCTGCCGGTCCCGGATGATCCCTTCGATTTTCTGTATGTCCGCGTTATCCATGTGAAACCCTCCAAATGAGTGAGATGATGATCCTGGGCCGGACTGCCCTTTAAATGTCGCTTGCCAAGAGTTTGCAATCGTATGGCGAAATCCGGCCTGGAATCAAACGAATTTTGTCGATGGGAACGATCGCTTCGAACGATCGCTGAACCAGCAGTGATCAATGAAGCTTCAGCGTATTCCCATGGGCGTACGACAGACGCTTGAGCGTGACAAAAGGCTCAGGAAATCACTCATGGGAATTTGGGGGAGATCGAGGTTGTCAATTGCGTAGGTCTGCCCCCTATTCTGTCCTCTATTCTGTCGTTGACAGCCTGGAATGTGGATGCTAGGCTGGGTTTCATTCGGGTTGATGTTGGTAGAGTTTCCTGGGAATCGCAGTAGTTCCGGCCTCCAGTTGTTCATTTCTTAAAGGCAATTCTGTTCGCTCCATGGGCCATGCTCCGGGTGCAATCCCGGTGCATGATGTGAAGTGGGCATTGCTGTTTCAAGCGATCCAAAAAAGAGGAGGAAAGAGATGAAAAGATTGGTTCTGGTCTTGTTCCTTGCCGGCTTGGTTTGCGCCGTACCACCGGTCCATGCCCAGCAAACGTATCCCCTGGGCATTGCAGATGTGGCTGTAAAGGTTGACTGGTTTCATTTTACAGACAGCAGTCTGGGGGACTTGAGCCTCCAGAACAGCGTCTATGTTGGACTCGAAACATATTTTGCACTAGCCTGCGTTTGCCCCAACCTCTACCTTGGCCTGGAGGCCGGCTGGGCGGGGCCATCTAACGATGTGAATTTCGGGAATCGGCAATTCGCAGATGTTGATTTGAACGTCAACTATGTGCCCATCGAGTTCAATGCCAAGTATGTCTTCGATATCACTCCCTGCCTTAAATTTGACCTTGGTGGCGGTATCTCGGCGAACTGGTTCAATCTCGATGTTAGCGTGAGGAGAAATTCGTTCAGTTCCAGCGACTGGCTCTTCGGTGGACAGTTCTTCTCTGACATTAACTATCGATTTGCTCACAACTGGTTTATTGGCGCCAATGTCAAGTACCAACTCACCCAGGACATTGAGCTTAACGGCATCAACACCAATACGAGTGCGAACAACGTAAGAGTCGGTGGGCAGTTGGGATTTATCTTCTAAGCCAAAGCCTTCGGAAACGGGGACCCTGCAGTTTTTCGGGTCCCCTTCCGAATAAAAGAACGGGGTCAGACCTACGCATTTGACAAACCGAAAATCTTTGATACTCTTTTCCGCAAATCCCGGTTGAATCGAAGGAGAAATCGATGGCCCGACCCCTGCGGATTGAATATCCCGGCGCTTTTTACCACGTCACCTCAAGAGGTAACGAACAAAAGGATATCTTCAAGAGCCGCAAGGACCGGGAAAGGTTCATCTCGTACATGGAATCGGCCGCGATAAGGTACGGCGCGGTTATTCACGCATACTGCCTGATGAGCAACCATTATCATCTCCTGCTGGAAACGCCGCATGGCAATCTTTCCCAGATAATGAAGCATATCAACAGTGCATACACGACCTACTACAACCTCAAACGAAAGCGGGCCGGCCATCTTTTCCAGGGGCGCTATAAGGCGATCCTTGTGGACTCCGACGCATACGCGGCGGAGCTTTCGCGCTATATCCACCTGAACCCGGTCAGGGGCGGGATCGTAGAGACCCCGGAAGACTATCCCTGGACGAGCTATCGCTACTACACCGGGGCGCAGGCGCCGGACTGGCTCACAACCGGCCTCATTCTCGGGTACTTCGGCAGGAAAGCCGCGACGGCCCGGGAGAAATATCGGCGCTTTGTGCACGATTTGATCGAACGGGAATATCCGAATCCCCTGCAGGGCGCCGTCGCCTCCGCCATCCTGGGAAGTCCGGAATTCGTCAGCCAGATACGGGAACGACATCTCATTGGCAAGAAAGCGGATCGGGACCTTCCTGCTCTTAAGGAACTCACCGGCAGGCCGTCGCTGGATGAAATCAGAGATGCCGCGAGGGAGGTCTTTTCGGAAAACGACCGCTTGGCGACAAAGGCCGGCATCTATCTGTGCCATCGCTATGGCGGGGCGAAACTCAAAGAGATCGGCGAACTGTTCCGTCTCACCGAATCGGGGGTAACGCAGGCGAGCAAGCGGTTTGAACTGGAGATAAAGAGTGACGAAAAGCTCAAGGAATCGATGATGGAAATTGGGAGAAGCCTGAGATTGTCAATTGTGTAGGTCTGACCCCTACCCTACGAGAGCGATCATCAACGCCACCCACTCGGAAAATAAGGCCGGCTTGGTAATAACGTCTCTTGCCCCCATCTCACGACAGAAGGTAACGTCCTTTTCCTGCCGGGATGTGGTCAGCACTACGATGGGAATGTTTTGAAAGACGGGAACGGACTTGATTTCCGCCAGGGCCTGACGGCCATTCTTCCGCGGCATGTTAAGGTCGAGCAAGATCAGGGCAGGGAGACAACGGGTCTCTCTCCGGTGCTTACCGGAGCGGGACAGATAGTCCAGAAGCTCTATCCCGTTTTCAACGCAGCAAAAAACTCCATGTGCCTTGCTCTCTTCGAAGGCATCCCTGGCAAGCATGCAATCATCTTCATCATCGTCCGCCATCAATATCACGGGCTTCTCATCCCGTCCCAGGGGTCGCTCTTCGCTCATGATTGCCTCTCCGGCAGCCTCACCATAAATACCGCTCCGCCCTCCGGCTTGCTCCGGGCCGTGATGCTCCCTCCGTGACGCTCCACTATCCTTCTGCAGATGGCAAGCCCCATACCCGTACCCTTATAGGGCGCACTCTTTCCATGGAGCCTCTGGAAGGGCTTGAAAATACTGTCGAGGTAGCACTCGTCAAAACCTATCCCGTTGTCTTGCACGCGGATTTCACAGAATCCCTCACACGGGTCGGGTTCGCTGTAAATCCTGATGTCAGGTCTATTCTCTCCCCGGTACTTGAGGGAATTTGACAGGAGGTTCTGAAAGAGCTGGCGCATTTGCACCGGATCCGCTTCGATCGTGGGAAGCATGCCAATTTCGATTTGCGCCTGTGCTTCGTCACGAAGCACTTGCAGATCCGACACCGCTTCTTCTACCGAGCCTCTCAGATCAACCGAAGGGAAGGATTCTGATTGGGAAGTAACTCGCGAATATTTTAGAAGATCCAGGATCAGATCCTGCATCCTTCGGGCGGATCGGCCTATTCTCTCCAGATAGTCGCGCCCCTTCTCATCCGGTAATTCATGATAGCGGGCATTCAGGCGGTCGGCAAATGTCTGGATCTTTCGAACCGGCTCCTGCAGGTCGTGGGAAGCAATAAAGGCAAAGTCCTGCAACTCCCGATTGCTCTGCTCAAGCTTTGCGGAATAGGACTTCAGCGCTTCTTCAGCACGTTTGCGTTCGTTGATATCCTGCACAATGCCTTCGTAATAAAGAGGCGCACCACTCGAATCGCGCACGCAGCGAGCATTCATCGAAACCCAGACAGCGCTCCCATCTTTACAACCGGCTTGAAACTCGAACCCTGAAACGCCGCCCTGCTCTTCGACCAACTTGCGAAACTCGGCGAATTGTTCATGGCCAGGAAACAATTGCCGCTCGATATCAATGACGGAGTCTATGAGTTCCACCGGAGACTCATAGCCCAACATGCGCGCCATGGCGGGATTTACTATCATGAACCGTCCGTTGCGGCTTTGAAAGATGCCTTCGACGGCATTCTCAAAGATGGACCGATACTTTTCCTCCGCCTCGCGCAACTGCGTGTACAATCCCGCACTCTCAAGGGCCGCAGCCGCGGTGCCCGCCAGGATGCTCAACCCTTTTATCTGCCCCAAAGTAAAAGGGCGGAGATGTTGGCTGCTGACGTTCAATATTCCGAGCAGCTTGCCTCCTATCAGCATGGGCAGTGAAATACGCGGAACGGTATCGCTGCCGGGAGGGGTCACTACACAGAGCGCGTCGACCGCTTCTCCTTCAAATGGCAGAATCTTCCTGTGGTGTTCAACCCAGCCGGTAATCCCCTGGGCGAGAGGGATTCGCGATCCTGCGGGTTTATCAAAGCCGGCTCCGCGAACCGTTGCGACATACAGTTCATTCCCCTCCCTGGTGGGCAGCATGATGGACAGGTTATCGGCTTCCAATTGTTGGAGCACCGCGTCGGCTGTTTTATTCAGGAGCGTGTCCATGTCCAGCGTGTGCGCAATTGTCTGGCATAGTTCGTAGATGGCCAGCGTTTCCCGCAATTGTATGTTGTCCAGGCGCAATCTGCGCACTTCAATCGCACGGGTCAAAAGCGGCAGCAGTCTTTCAAGTTTGAACGGCTTCAATATGTAATCGAAGCTGCCTGTCTTCATCGCCTCCACCGCCGTTTGCACCGTGCCCTGCCCGGTCATTATTATGCCGATTATATGCGGATCGAGTTCAAGTGCGGCACGAAGGAGGGCGATTCCGTCCAGGTCCGGCATCATGAGATCGGTCAGCAGGAGGTCGAAGCTCCCGGTCTTCAAGGCATCCAGAGCATCTTTGCCCGAGGTGACTCCCACAGCCTCGTAACCACGCCTGATCAAACCATCGCACAAGGCGGTAGTAAGCTCAACTTCATCATCCACGACAAGCAGACGTCCAAGCCTATGCGTTGACAAACCGATCACTCCTTCAAAAGTTTTCCATTCACCTCACTCTGAGCGGGGAGCATGATTCTCACCGTGGTGCCCTCGTTCACCCGACTTGAAATTTCCAGCCTTCCGCCGTGCTCCTGCATGATGCGACGGCAGATCGGCAGCCCCAGGCCCGTTCCGCCACCCTCACGTTTGGTCGTAAAGAACGGTTCCAAAACCTTCGAGAGGTTTTCATGCTCGATTCCCACTCCCGTGTCGGAGATTTCAACGGCGATCATTTCAGGCAACATCGCGCCGCTCGTGCGGATCGTGAGCGTTCCCCCCCTGGGCATGGCATCGGTCGCATTGGTGAAAAGATTCAGAAAGACTTGCCGCAGTTGCTGGCGGTCGGCCTGAACCTGGGGCAGGCCCGCGGCGAATTCTTCTACAACCGCAATCTTGTGTTTGTGCAGGTGATAGTGGATCAGATCCAATGAGTATGTGATTTCCTTGCACAAGTCCAGCGTGGAAATCTCCTGCTCGCAGCGACGGCTGAACTGGAGCAGGTTAGCCACAAGATTGGACATCCGGTCCACTTCCTGCTCGATAATCTGAAGGGGACTTCTCTCGGGCGCCCCCTCTTCCATTTCCAAAAGCAGGCCCTCGACCCTGAGGCATACCGTGGCAAGCGGGTTGTTCAGCTCATGAGCGATACTCGCCGCAAGTTCCCCCATCGTGGCAAGCTTTGCCGACTGCCAGAGCTGGCTGGACATCGTCTTGAGTTCTTCGCTCTTTATGCTGAGTTCTTTTTCCACGCGATGCCTCTCCGCGATCTCTGCGGTGAGTTCGGCCGTCCTCTCCCTGACCTTCTCTTCCAGGTGCTCGTTCAAAACCCGAAGCTCGGTTTCCGCCCTGATGAGTTCCTCGTTCTTATGAACCGCGGTCCCATAGGTCGAAACCAGGACATCCAGAACCTGTCGAACGCCGGAACTGATCGTGTAACCCTCCCCCGAGTACTCAACGGTTACGGACTGCCGAGGCGGTCGTTCCTCCTCGGGACCCTTTGAAAGCTTTTCCTGGATGAAGGAAAGGAGGTGGCCCGGGTTATAATGTTTGATGATGAAATTGCTCGCCCCACTCTCCAGACCTTTCAGGACATCACCCGCATCGGAGAGGTAGCTGAGAAGAATGACCGGAACGTCCTTATGCATTTCGTCTTTTCGAATGGCTCGGCACAGCTCAAACCCGTCAAGTTCCGGCATAACGATGTCGCTGATGACCATGGCGGGCCTTTTTCGGCTAAGCCAGGTAAGCGCTTCCCTGCCGTTTCCGACAATCGAGGTGCGGTAGCCGTTTCGCTTCAGGATAAGTTCCAATTCCATGGCCTGAGTGGGACTGTCCTCTACGATGAGTATTTCAGGCCCCTCCGCCGTGATGTTTTCTCCGGAATTCATGGATGAAACTCCAAATGCGTCGACCGCCGCTCACCGCTCTGTCATTTGAGCCGAAGCCGAATTTTCCGAAACGACGGCCCTGACGCTCATATAAGTCTTCGAACGACTTCCAGCAAATTGCTCTGTTCGAAACTGCTCTTCACCACATATGCGTTTGCCCCTACATCTATCCCTCGTTCCTTGTCTTCACGCGATTCGAGCGCGGTCACCAGCACGACCGGTAAATCTGAAAGTTTTTTGTCGGCTCTTATCTTCGCCGTAAGGTCAAACCCGTTCATTCTGGGCATCTCGACATCAGATACCACAAGATCGAATTCAGCGGTCTTCAATACGGTAAAGGCATCAATACCGTCAACAGCGGTTGCAACCTCGTATCCCGCGGATTCCAGTATGGTTTTCAGCAGAGTTCTTGCCGTGATCGAATCCTCAACTACCAGAATGGACATCCTCTTTTCCGGCTCGCCGGCGGGGGCCTCAGCACGAGAAGGCGCAATTTTCACCGCAGAGGTCATCAGGTCGGGGATATTCAGGATCGGCACCACTTTCCCGGTTCCCAGGAGAGTGGCGCCCGCTATGTTCCGAACACGGGCAAGCTGGCTGCCCAGGGTTTTCACCAGCACCTCCTGCTCGTGGAGTACCTCGTCAACGAGAAAGGCCATGCGTTTTCCCCCTGAAGCGAGCACCACGATTTGCGCATAGGGGTCCTCACCATGCGCCCGGCCGGGAGTTGCTTGAAGCTCCAGTACGGCCCCGAGTCCCGCGAGCGAAACAGCTTGACCGTCGAAAGAGACCGTTTCGCGGTTCTCCACGGTTTGTATCAGCTCTTTCCTGACTCTGGCCACCCTCTCGACATTCGCGGATGGAAGGACGAAAAAATGTCCGCCCACATTGACGAGTACGCCGCGGAATGTGGCGAGCGTCAGGGGAACCACCATTCTGAAAGTTGTCCCGATGTCCGGCCGAGTTTCGATTGAGACAGTACCGTTCAGTTTTTCGACTTTCTCCCGGACGATGGCAAGCCCGAGTCCTCTGCCGGAAAGGTCCGTAATGATGGGGCTGGTGCTCACTCCGGATCGGAAAACCAAGAGCAGGGACTCGTAATCACTCAGCCTGTCTGCTTCCTCACGCGAAATGGACCCGCACTTTTCAGCCGCAGACTTCACTTTCTGAGCGTCAATTCCGACGCCATCGTCGCATACCGCAATTTCAATCCTGCCGTTCCTGGAAGAGACGGAAATCTTTATGTTCCCTCGGGCGGACTTGTTCTTTTTCTTTCGATCCTCAGGCATTTCAATGCCGTGGTCGATGCAGTTTCGCACCAGGTGGACGAGCGGGTCTTTCATCTCATCGAGGACGCGCCGGTCCATTTCGATCTCGCCGCCTTCCATATTCAATTCCGCTTCTTTCCCGGCATCACGTGAGAGTTCGCGCACGAACCTGGGGAAACTCTCGAGAAACACGGAAAAAGGAAGCATCAGCGTTGTTTTCATGTCGTCGAGCAAAGCGCCAACCATGGCGGCAATCGATCGCTGATCGTACTCCGCGGCCTTTATCAGCTTCGTCAAGCCGGCTTCAAATGTGGTCAGGAAAGAGTCGACCTCACCCGCATCGCCCGCTTCTCCATGTGTTTTCCGTCCCGGGGCTGTTTTAAACGATTTCTTTTTTTCCCTTTCCTTTTTCCACCGCGAAAGAGAGGCCTTCAACTCTTTCAGCTCAAGTGCGCGCTGGCTGGTCGCGAGTTTAACCGAAAGCATCTCTTCAGCCTGGAGGAGGAGCGCATCGAGCTTTGCCGTCGAAATCCTTATTGTCCCCCTGGATGATGGGGCGGGGACGGGCACTGGGGGATTTTCAGGAATGGAGGTCCCGGTTCTCAAAACTGAATCGACCTCGCGTGTCTTTTCCTGTTCCTCCGCTGCCGGATCGGTTCGTATATCCGCTCTCTCTTTTCTGTCCGCAACGCTGTGCTTCGGAAGTGCCGCCTCTTCAAGTTTGTGGATTATTTCCCCGACCCCGGATTTCACAGCGTCTGAAATGTCCATCCCCATGATGAGGTCCGAGACGCGGTCCACTGTGCGGTGAAGCAGGTCCATGATCCGGGAAGAAAGCGTAATCTCTTCGCGTTTCAATGCGGAAAAGACGTTCTCCAATGACTGGCAGATCGCCACGATGTCGGAACGATCCACGGAACGGGCCGCCCCCTTCAGGCTGTGCGACTCCCGGTATATGGTTTCAATGATCTCGCCGTGCGGCTCGGGACCGCCTTTTTCAATCTCAATGAGACCGGAGGATATGATCCTCAGATGATCCCGCGCCTCGATTTTGAACATGGGAAGGAGTTTTTTCAGAAGATCTTCATCCTTCCGATCCATACCGGTCCCTCATTTTCCAGGTACAAGACGACGCTTCGGGTTGCGGAGCTTACGCGGGTCATTCCCGCCGGCTCGCAACTACACTCTGTATTTTGACACCATTTCCTTGAGCTTCTGCCCGAGTTCGTGCAAGTTCTGCACGGCCTGTTCAGCCTGTTTCGTGGCGGACACATTCTGTTGAGAAGCCTGCTTGATATTTTCCATCGCTACCGCAATCTGGTCCATGCCGATAAACTGCTGCTGGCTGGACGCCGCGATCTGGGAAGCCACCTGAGCGGATTCCGCAATGCTTTCCGCCAGCTTTTTAATCGACTCTCCAGATTCGGCTGCCTGCTTCACACCCCCATCCACCGCCTTGCTTACCTGTTCCGCGGCCATCACCGATGCGCCGGTTGCCTTCTGTATATCTCCAAGGATGGCCCTCACCTGCTCCGTTGCCTGTTTCGATTGATCCGCCAGGCTCTTGATTTCCTGGGCAACCACCGCAAATCCTTTCCCCTGCTCTCCGGCTTTCGACGCCTCGATTGCGGCGTTTACCGCCAGCAGATTGGACTGCTGCGCCAGATCGCTGACCGCCGTGATGATCTCCCCTATTGCCTGGGTCTGCTCGCTCAATCTGATAATACTCTCGGCAACCGATTCCATCAGCCCCCTGATATGGTTGATTCCCTCGACCGTTTTTGTGGCGGCGGCACTGCCCTGCTGGGCTACCAAAACCGCCTTCTGCGCACTCTCGGAAACGCTCATCGATCTTTCGGATGACAACTGTACGGTCTGCTTGACTTCCTCGACGGTCGAAGTCGTCTCGGTTACCGACGAGGCGGTTTCGGTTGAGACGGAAGCCAACTGCGTGGTCAATGTCAGGATTTCACCGACTGAGGTTACAAGGACGTTTGCCGCCTCCTGTATCTGCAGGTTGACAGTCCGGAGATTTTCCTCAGCCTGCTTGCGCTCGGTGATGTCCCGGGCTGCCGCGAAGACACCCTGCATTTGGCCTGATTCGCTTAAGTATACCGCGGCATTGTAGAGCACGTCCGTCAAGCGCCCCGATGTGTGGCGGATGGTGAGGGGATAATCCCTGAGAAACCCTTGAGAAATAACCTTCTGGTAGCCTTCTCTCGCCTTTTCCGGTTCGGTAAAATAGTCCGAAAAATCGCTCCCGATCAAACGTTCGCGAGAAAAACCGGTAACCAGCTCCGTGGCCTTGTTCACGTCCGTTATTTTTCCATCGGGACGGATGGTCACCAGCGGGTCGAGGCTCGCCTCAAGAAGGCTTCGAGTGTACAGCGAAGCTCCCCGTAATTCCTCTTCCATCCGCTTACGCTCGGTCGTATCGCGGGCGGCGGCAAAAACGCCCATAACGTTTCCGCCCACATCCTTGTACACGGAGGCGTTGTACAGGACGTCGATCATTTCCCCGTTCTTGTGCCGGATCGTCAGAGGATAGTCGGTAACGAAACCCTTTTGGAAGACCTGCTGGTATCCCGTACTTGCCTTTTCAGGTTCTGTGAAGTAGTTCGAGAAGTCCGTGCCGATAAGCTCCTCGCGTCCCACACCGGTAACCTTTATGGTGGCTTCATTGACGTCGGTAATCTTTCCTTCCGGGCTGATCGTCACCAGCGGATCGAGGCTCGCTTCTATCAGGCTGCGGGCGTATTGGGACACCTGCCTTTGCTCGCTGACATCACGAGCAGCCGCAAAAACACCGAGGATATTGCCCGCAACATCCTTGTACACGGAAGCGTTGTACAAGACGTGGGTCAATTTCCCGCTGGAATGCCTGATCGTAAGCGGATAGTCGGTAACGAATCCTTTTTCGAATACCTGGCGGTATCCCTCGCGCGCCAGTTCGGGTACCGTAAAGTAGTTCGAGAAGTCCGTGCCGATAAGCTCCTCGCGCCCCACACCGGTGACTTTTATGGTGGCTTCGTTAACGTCGGTAATCTTTCCTTCCGGGCTGATCGTCACCAGCGGGTCGAGGCTCGCCTCTATCAGGCTGCGGGCGTACTGGGAGGCATAACGTATTTGTTCCTCCGCCCGCTTCTTTTCCGAGATATCACTGCTCATGAGCAGGTAGCCGATGGGGTGACCCGAAGCTTCATTGCGGCGTGTTACAACGATACTGGCCGTAAATCGGGAACCATCCTTCCGGATGCGCTCGAATTCTCCCTCCGCCAAGCCCTTCTCGAAGGCGGTCGCCAGGAATCTTTCAACGGCCCCCGATTCGATATCTTCCGGAGTGTGGAGGATCTTCGAGTCCATCCCCATGATCTCTTCGGCGGTATAGCCGTAGTTGCGCCGCGCTCCCTCATTCCACGAAAGGATGCGGTGGTTCATGTCCTTACCGATGATGGAATACTTTATAGAACTTTCGAGTATATTATCGAGGAAGTTCTTCGTCTCGGTGAACTCACGCATGACACGGTTGGAATCGGTCACGTCTCTAGCCGCGGCGAAGACTCCCAGGACTTTGCCGCCCACATCCTTGTACACGGAGGCGTTGTACAGGACGTCGATCATTTCCCCGTTCTTGTGCCGGATCGTCAGGGGATAGTCGGTAACGAAACCCTTTTGGAATACCTGCTGGTATCCCGTACTTGCCTTTTCAGGTTCTGTGAAGTAGTTCGAGAAGTCCGTGCCGATAAGCTCTTCGCGCCCGACACCGGTAACTTTTATGGTGGCTTCGTTGACGTCGGTGATCTTTCCTTCCGGGCTGATCGTCACCAGCGGATCGAGGCTTGCCTCGATCAGACTTCGGGTATATGTGGATGCTTTTTGCAGCTCTTCCGCCAGTTTTCCACGTCCGTTCCCAAACCAGCTCATCTGTAACCCTCCCTGTGATCACACTTCTTCGTGGACGATAATTCTCTTGTCTGCCAAAAGCTTTTTCGCATCCAGAATCACGCCGCGATCCGCGGTAATGCCTTTAAGAAAAGCCTCACGGATGCCCGTGAGGGTGGGGAGCGGAGGCTGGATGTCCTTTATCCCAATGTCTCGAACACCGAGTACGGAGTCGGCAAGAATACCGAATTCCATGTTGTATTGTTGCACAATGATGACATTGTTGAGATCGCTGATCCCATTTTCAGCCATGTCGAAGAACTTCTTTATATCGATAATGGAGAGGATTTGCCCGCGTATGTTGATCAGCCCCAGGACAAACGTGGGGGTACAGGGAAGCGGGGTGTAGTCTCTTAAGGGATAAACCTCGCGGACAAAGCTGGACTCAATCCCATATCGCTCATTGGCAAGCATGAACTCCACTATTTCAATAACCTCGCCAGTCTCCCGTGCCGCTCCGGATTGCCGAGCCAGCAGATCGGCCCTGGCCTTGAGAATTCTTTTTCTTTCCTCGGGACCTGGCGAAAATCCCCGCCCTATCGCAGCACTTATTGTCTCGAGGCGATGATAAATCGCTCTCCAGTCGATAGGCCCATCACTCATCAAATCACCTCCCGGTCTCAGCGTTCCGCATTGTCCGGATAATCTCCACCAATCTCTGCGCAGTCATTCCCTCTGATTCGGGCAAGGTTTCCTCCGGCCGTTTTGAGTTCAAAAGCAGGAGGGCATTATCGAAGTGCTTCACTGATTCTCTGCTCTTGCCGTACTTCCTGCTGATATTGCCTAGGGCTACATACGCCAGGATAAATCCCGGATTGAGATAAAGCGTTCTTTTGAGTGAACTCACGGCATCTTCCGTTCGCCCCAGTTCCTGTAGGATGGACGCCATTAGATAATGGTAACCGGCATGAACCTTTTCGGCGGTGATGGCTTTCTCACACCATTCCAACGCCTGGCCGAGTTTACCCCAATTTGCGTAAATGCGCGCGAGCAGTGCCAGGCTTTCCGCATCGGATGGATCTTGCGAGAGCAGATTCTCCGTCTTTTCCACCGCCTCCTGGTAGCGGCCGGCGTCATAAAGGGCCGACGCTTCCTGATGGAGGTCGGGCCGGATTTGAATTTCAGGTTCTGACATTCGGGTTTCAAGCGACGCATCGGGCGGTTGGGCGGGCAAACTGACTTGTATATTCGGAGGTTCCGGCATGGGAGCGGCCCCGGGATTTGGGATGAACCCTGCATCCGCCCTAAATGAGGCCTTCGGTTCTTCAAACGGCCTCCAGGAGAAATCCCTTGCTTCCTGCGGCTTCTCTTTTCTGTAGAGAATTGTGCCGGAGGCTCTCACCGTGGTGAATTGTGAGAAGAGGGAACTGGACGATTCGGTGGGACTCACGGCCAAAAAGCCGCCGAACACCAAAGACCGGTGAAAATTCCGGATCACTTTCGCCGCAAGCTCCGGGACGAAGTACATGAGTACGTTGCGGCAGAAAATAAGGTCCATGGCGTTTGTATTGTTAACGAGCGACGGATAGGGATCTTCCACCAGGTTCAGGTAGGAAAAAGTCACCATCCCCCTGATCCGGGGAAGAAGTTCAAAACGGTCGTCCTTCTCTTTGTTGAAAAACCCTTCTTTGATCCCAGGTTGCACATCGCGAAAGGACCAACGGCCATATACGGCGGCGGCGGCCTTCTGCAGAACGCGGGGGTTGATGTCTGTCGCCAGGATCGTGATGTTCCAATCCCCGAGATCGGGAATCATTTTGCTGAGTAGGATGGCAAGCGAGTAAGGTTCTTCGCCCGAAGAACAGCCGGCGCTCCAGATCCTGAGATACCTTCCGTTCCTGCGGTGGGACCGGATCAATTCAGGGAGTATCAGTTCTTCGAGAGTCTTAAATAACTTCTTATCCCGAAAGAAATAGGTTTCACCGACGGTAAGATGGTTGGCCAGGATTTCGATTTGACTTCTTGTGGGCGATGAAGACAGGAGCCATTCGATGCAGGATTTGCCGTCTTCAAGTTCCAAATCGCGAGATGCCGCATTAATCCCCCGCTCCAGGTCGCGCCTGCGCTCTTTTGGAAAGTGCAAGCCCATCCTGGCGGCAACGAATTCGCTAAGCCGTGCTAATTGTGCTTCAGAAACACCACTCGCCATCTTCATCATTTCCGGAAAAACATGCCGAATCCGAACTATATGCAGAGCCCTGTCGGCTGCAACTCGATTATACTGAAAATGACGGGAGTGTCCCAGGAAACCGGGCACTTGGACCAACACACAGACAGGCCGCAAGTCTCAACCCGAAAAATTCATCCCTGGGACATCACCTCATCAAGCGCGTTTTCCTCTTCTAAAGAAAGAAATTTATCGAGGTCGTGGATGAGAACCATTCCACCTTCAAGCTTTGCTACGCCGTCCACATATTCCATCTGAGGCAGGATTTTCGACGAATGGACAATCTCGCCCGCCGGAACCTCCATAGTTGCGGATACGGAATCAGCCAGGAGCGCTACCTTTTGCCTGCCCGTTCGCGCGATGATGAGATGGTCGTTCACGTTCATTTCTTTTTCGGGCAAATGAAATCGCTTTCGGATGTCGAAAACGGGAACAATGCAACCCCCTACATCGATCATGCCAAGCACGATCTCCGGAGCTGCCGGCAAGGGTGTCACCTCAACGGCCCGAACGACCCTTTCAACCGCCGATAAGAACAGGGCATAACGCTGCCCGTCCAGGACAAAGACCACGAGTCGCATCGGTTCGTTCATGGTTCCCTTTCGTACGTTTCATCTCCGTGTGGTTATCGTACAATCTCACGGAACTGTAAACCCCAAATTGCCCGTATCGACGGCTCTCCGGACGTTTACCGGGGCAATTGGTGAGCGTTGTGCCGCAGGACTCAACCGCATTATTCCCCTGAATTCATCTCGTGGTACTTCCGGTGGACCTGCCCGCCGGGATACGTGTATGCTGTGCGGGCGAGGGATGCACCAAGGGGTAGCGGGTAGCAAGAGGCCATATGTCAAAACTGCAACACCTGGCTAAGGATGCGATATAAGAAGTAGCCCGGATAACATCAGGTTCCTGGCCGTTAAGGAATTGGCTGACGACTTAAAACAAGAGAAGAAACGCAAGATCTAACAAGGTCATGCACGCGGACACCAGCCACGCCGGGCATAAGTGGCGCCATTCTCCTGAAATGTACCGGCGGCGTGGCTGCGTGCCGGTGATGACCGGCGTTAGCCACAGGAGATAACGTGAACGATCTCGACGTCCAAACCAGATATTGGGACGATGCGGCAGCCTCCAAGACATTCACTCACCCCATTCCATGGTCGCTCTTCCGTGACTTCCTTCCGCTTTCTGCAAAGATACTCGATTACGGATGCGGCTATGGCCGTGCATGTTCCGAGTTGACTGAAGCCGGCTATCACAACGTGATCGGGATTGATATATCCGAGGAAATGATAAAGCGTGGAAGGAGCCTGAATAGTAGTCTGGATCTTCGTGTCTTTGACGGGAGGTCGACCGATTTTGAAGATGGCTGTTTTGACGCCTGCCTGTTAATGGCCGTCCTCACCTGTATACCCAATGATGCCGGTCAAAACCGTACCATTGCGGAAATACACAGGTTGCTCCGACCAGGCGGGATAGCTTATATCAGTGACTATCCTCTGCAAACCGACATTAGAAATCAGAAACGATACCGAGAGTACGAGAAGGAGTTGGGTACATTCGGCATGTTTCGCACGGAAGGAGCTGTAGTCCGCCATTACGATATGAAACGAATTCACCAACTGCTATCGGGTTTTGACATTCTATGGCAAGATAGTATCAGGGTCTGCACAATGAATGGCAACGAATCGGACGTTTTCCGGATAGCAGCTCGGACGAAGGATGGCGGCTGGCCGGCCGCTGAACCCGATCATGGTCCTGCCGGGCCAAACAGGGTTAGCTCTGTGTTGTTGGCATTATAAGTATGGAAATTGGGAGAAGAGTTAAGTTGTCAATTGCGTAGGTCTGATAATCATCTAACAGGCACCTCTACTCTTTTTGAAACCCGAGCGCGAGAGGACTAAAGACCATGGAGAGCGCCAAGACATTCGAAGAGAAGACCTATCGAAAAGTGGACCGGCATCTGATATCGTTTCTTTTCCTGTGCTACATCCTTGCCTACCTCGACAGAGTGAACGTCGGTTTCGCGAAGCTCCAGATGCTCAAGGACTTATCACTGAGTGAAGCGGCATTCGCGACGGGTGCCGGTGTCTTTTTCATCGGCTACTTCTTCTTTGAAGTCCCGAGCAATGTATTACTGAAAAAGTTCGGGGCCCGCATGTGGATCGCCAGGATCATGGTGACTTGGGGCATTGTGTCCTCACTCATGATGTTCGTGAAAAGCGAATGGGCTTTTTACGGAATGCGGTTTCTGCTTGGCCTGGCCGAGGCCGGCTTCTTCCCGGGCATCATCTTTTACCTGACATTATGGTATCCGTCCAGGCTGCGTTCTTCCCGAACCGCTTTATTCGTTTCCGCCATCACGATTTCCGGCGTAATAGGCAACCCCTTTTCGGGATGGGTTATGGACATGCTTTCGGGGACATGGGGTTTGGCTGGATGGCAGTGGCTCTTTCTGATTGAAGGCATACCCTCAATGATTGTCGGGATATGGGTAATCTATTATCTCGACAGCAGCATCAAGGATGCAAAATGGCTTGATAAGAAAGAAAGGGCCCTGCTCGTCAAAAATATCGGCGAAGAGGATAAACACAAGCACGAGGTCAAACTCAGCGATGCGTTCAAGAGCGGGAAGGTGTGGGTCCTGAGCGCAATTTACTTTACCCTGATGATCGGCTTATACGGAATCGCCTTCTGGCTGCCCACGATCATCAAGGCATTCGGCGTCAAATCCTATCTGGGTGTGGGGCTCATAACCGCCATTCCTTACGGCGTAGCAACAATCGGGATGATTCTCCTGAGCTGGAGTTCCGACAGGACCGGCGAGAGGCGCTTGCATTATTTCGTCAATGTGACCGCGGGTGGGCTTGGTTTGATACTCAGCGGCATATTCGCTTCCAACCCCGTTTTGTCCGTGATTTTCCTGTCGATAGGCGCGCTGGGGGTTCTGGGATCGATGCCCCTGTTCTGGCCCATCCCCTCGGCCTTTCTGGCCGGTACGGCAGCGGCGGCAGGAATCGGGATTGTAAACTCGATCGGAAATCTGGGCGGCTACGTCGGGCCGAATGTTCCGATATGGGTCAAGAGTTTTTCGTCCGACCCTTCCGCTGCCCTGTATGTGATTGCCGGCGTCCTGTTTCTGGGTGGTCTGCTGGTTCCGGCATTCATCCCGAAGAGTGTCAACATAAGGATCGGCGTGGCGCCCAAAGGCATCAAAGCCGGGACAAAACCAAGTTTGCAACGATGACGACGGCAATGCCGACGGATTTGTAATCCGCCTGACAGAACCGAAGGGGAGGCCGTCTGCGACTTCCCCTTCGGTTTTTTTGTCATTGCTGGAGTAGGGGGCAGGCGGTTTACCTACTCTCTACTCTACCCATAATCTCTGCTGTTTTGCCTGATCGAATAATGGGTAACCCAGGCGAGCAGGCGATTTGAACAGGCGGTTGAGCGTGACAAAAGGATTGAGGAATCGGTGATGGTAATTGAGAAAAGACTGAAATTGTCAATTGCGTAGGTCTGACCCCGTGCTGTTCGTTCAGCATCTCCATCAAAATATCCCCGATTCCAAACCCCTTGTTGCCGAGATCGAAATGATTACTCTTTCTATAAAGTTCCGGGGGACCGGCTAACGGAGGGTCTCTCGGCCATTGGCAGGAACCCCGATCATTAAAGAAATTGTATCCCATGAGGTCATGACTCCCTCCCGGGATGGGATATCCATCATGAGAAAACATTATCGCGTGGTTCAAAGGCCTCTTTGCTTTCTCAAATCTCGAGGTTCAGGCATGTAGTCCTGCTCAAAATACGAGCAGCCGGAGAGGAGAAAACCATGACACAAGGTACAAACGACGGGGCTGGTGCGCCTGTTAAACTCCTGATAATTGCGTGCTCCTTCTCATTGACCGTCAGCCCCTGACGGCTTTTGCCACCGGCTCCACCGATGGTCAATCGCTTGTCCAAATGGAGATTGTCATGTCACGGAAGAAGGTGCACGTTTTTCGCGGTACATACGAACCGCCTGCTCGGGGTAATATGACCGCTGCATTGCCCGTGGGAATCGGGCGGGCCGACCCGATGATCCAGGCTCGCAACGATGCATATCCCATGTCATACGGGTGTCGACACCGGCAAAGCGGAAGCCGCTAATGGATAGACTATAAACAGTGAATTCATGAAGATTCAGAGGAACTGACAGAGGCCCTTTAACGACAAAACCTTTTTGGAGGACAGAGATGAAAATCATTCGACATGGGTCAGCCCGCTGGCAGGGCGGAATCAAGGACGGCAAGGGTGCAATCTCCACCGAGAGCGGCGCCTTGAAGGCCTACCCCTATGGCTTTGCAAGCAGGTTCGAAGGTCTGCCGGGCACCAATCCGGAGGAACTGCTCGCCGCCGCACACGCCGGCTGCTTCACCATGGCCCTTTCGCTCATCCTGGGCGAGGCAAAACTCACCGCCGAACAGATGGAAACCTCCGCCAGGGTCACACTGGAGCAGGTTGAAGGCGGATATGCCATCACAGCGGTCCACCTGACTCTCAAGGCCAAAATCCCGGGCGCAGACCAGGCGACGTTCGAAAAACTCGCCGGCAAGGCAAAAGCCGGGTGTCCGGTTTCCAAACTGTTCAAAGCCGATATCACGCTGGACGCAACGCTCGTCTCCTGACAAAGAAGTCGGGATTATTCCGTTGAATACATGTACCTCCTGCTTCTTTCCGTGCTCAGGCTCGGAAAGTACGATTTTTCAGTCAAGCCATCAGATGCGGCTGTGTAGGCAGAGCACCATTGGGAGAAATGCTAAATACACCGCATAAACGCCGACTTAGGTCAATTCAATAAAGCCGATGTCCTTCGAAACGTGTGGAAGATTTTTGCTGAACAGGCGAGATCACCGGCAGCATTATCCTCATCGGGGTACTTCATGCTTGTGGATGAAGACTCGGTTTGTAGCTATGCCTTCAAACGGTGCAAGGAACAGGGATTGATGGCACAGAATGTGCGCAGGTGGCACTTCCCTCCATTCAGACACATCGTTGTCAAAGTATATCATTACGTGACGTCTCCCCGGAAGTCGGATCGTTTTCAGTCGGAGAAATCGGCCTGGGCGCTCCCTCTCACGGTCCATGCGGTTGAGGACTCCGACCCTATACATTTGGCCCTACCTCCTCTGAAAGTGAGCGCAAATAGGGTTGGACAAGGCAGATCCTTCAGCACCCAAGTTCAACTCACTTCGCGTGAGCCGCCCGGCGCTTGGTCCAGACCGAGTAGGGAATGGCCACGATCGCCCCCAGAATCATATAGCACAGGATTGTGGGCACGACGTTTTTCTCAATATCGTTCAAGGCCGCGATAAACAGGGCGAGGCCGATGTTACGGGCGATACTCGCAATGGCCAGGGTGGAATGCTCACCCGGCGCCGGGCCTCCCAGGAGATGCCCGATGGCCAGGGAGGCGGCAGCCATAATGCCGATGACCGTTAAGGGCAGCACCCCGATATTATCGATATCCCGAAACCCGGGGACGATCGCAAGGACGATCAAGAGCAGGAACAAAACATTGGCGATAACGATCAGCGGCTTGCCGATCATTGCACTGAATTCTTGCCCGAATTTCCGGATGAGCAGACCGACGCTGACCGGCAATAGCTGGACCATGGCCACGTTCCCGGCAATTCCCAACAGGGGATGCGCCGTTGTGCCGATCTCGAAAAGGGCGTTAAAAATGCCCAGGGTGACCGGTGCGGTGAAGACAGCCAGCAAGGCGAGCGTCAACTGAAGGCTCGCCGAATACGGGATGTCGCCTTTCGCCATTTGAGACCGCCTGGTCGTGAGCGGCGCCCCCGGGGCGACGGCCAACAGGACCAGTCCTGTTGCAACGGCTCGCGGCAGGTCAAAAAGCTTCAGCAGGAGGATGACCAGAACGGGAACAAGGACGATCACCGCCAGCAGAGACCGGATAAGCAGGCTCGGGCGACGCCAAAGGGAGATCAGTTGCTGAAAAGACAGGTTGACCCCGATATCGAGCATCATGCCGAAAATGGTGACTTTTACCAGGATGAGCAGAACAGGATGATCCATGGTTTTCGGGCCTCAGGGGAATTCCCGGAAATGTCGTGCAGCCTCTGCCGGACCACTTCAATACGCCGGACTTTGAAGTCGGTACCCTTAGCGGCTTCCGGCACCCCCCAAAAGCTTTTCCATGACTTGGTCGATGGTGAAGCTCGCCGCCTTCTGGCGCGGAGGAAATTCCACGAACGTCCTCAAGAAATCTCCCACCAGCTTCTGCACGGGAAGAAACAGGTAGATGTGATCGAGTATCCAGTCCCAATAAGTGTTTGAAGTGATATCCGCGCGTTCGAACGGGTCCGTTCGAAGGTTGAAGAGTTTCGGAAAACGCAACGGCACCAGCGGCTCCTGCCAGATCCTCAGGGTGCCCTGCATCCGTTGCTCCATGAAGATCAGCTTCCAATGATCGTACCGGACGGCCATCAGGTCCCCGTCGTCGGAAAAGTAGAAGTATCCTTCGCGCGGGCTCTTCTCCATTTCGCCCTTCAGGTAAGGTAGAAGGTTATAGCCGTCGAGGTGCACTTTGAATGTCTTCCCGGCAGCCTGATGTCCTCTAAGAAGCTTTTCCACGATGCCCGGATCGCCCGCGGCCGCCAGGATGGTGGGCAACCAGTCCAGGTGGCTAACGATTTCATTGGACACGGTGCCGGGCTCGATCGCGCCCGGCCAGCGCACCATGCACGGGACGCGGAAGGCGCCTTCCCAGTTGGAATCCTTCTCGTTGCGGAAAGGCGTCATGCCGGCGTCCGGCCATCAGGTCATGTGCGGTCCGTTGTCGGTGCCGTACATGACGATGGTGTCGTCGGCAATGCCAAGGTCGTCCAGTTGCTTCAGGAGTTCCCCGACGCACTTGTCGTGATCTATCATGGCGTCGTGGTATTCGGACTGCCATCGCCCGGACTGGCCCATGCTCTCGGGCTTGGCGTGCGTGCGAAAGTGCATGTGGGATGTGTTGAACCACACGAAAAAGGGCTTATCCGCCTTGACCTGGCGGTCGATGTAGTCCGTCGCGGCGTCGAGGACCTCATCGTCGATCGTCTCCATCCGCTTTTTCGTCAACTGGCCGGTGTCTTCGATGCGCCCGTCGGCGTAACAGCGCAGCACGCCGCGCGGGCCGTAGTTTTTCCTGAATTCGGGAAAGTCCGATTCCGGGGGATAGTCGCGCAGTTCCGGCTCCTCGCACGCATTCAAGTGGTACAGGAATCCGAAGAACTCGTCAAAGCCGTGCTTGGTGGGCAGGAATTCATCCTTGTCGCCCAGGTGGTTCTTGCCGAACTGACCGGTAGCGTAGCCCAGCGGCTTCAGCAGTTCCGCAATGGTGGGGTCCTCTGCGCGCAGGCCGAGGTCGGCCCCCGGCATTCCCACCTTGCTCAATCCCGTGCGGAAGACGCTTTGGCCGGTGATGAACGCGGAACGTCCCGCCGTGCAGCTCTGTTCCCCGTAGCAATCGGTGAACAGGATCCCTTCCCCGGCAATGCGATCGATGTTTGGCGTCCGGTAGCCCATCATGCCGCGGCTGTAGGCGCTGATGTTCCAGTAGCCGATGTCGTCTCCCCAGATGATGAGGATGTTGGGTTGTTTCCGTGCCGGCATAACTCCTCCTTCATTCGCTCTCAAGGTGAATGATTGGCCCTCATGCCGGCAATCAGACTTCGGGGGTTCGCCGGCATGGTTTACTCCCTCGTGCCCACTCATACTGGGTTGCATTCAAGACGATACTTTCAACATCCCCAAGAAGAGCGGGGGAATGATTCCCATAAGCGCTAACTTAACAAAAGACAATCATTGCCTCCCACCTCTCAGTTTGACGTGGGCGTTTCCGTGGGGGCTCTCTGAGCCTCCGCGATATTCTCGGCCAGTTTTTGAGAGATCGATATAATTGGAGCACCGGATTGACCGCAGATCTAACCAGATGGAGCATAAATGAGGTCTCGCGCCACAGACACCGTGATCTTCTCGATGTCCTCGCGAATCGGGTACCCCCAGGGGAAAAAACTTTCCCCTGCAACTGTCAGTGCCTCAATCAGAAAGGCAAGAAAGAGTTTCCCGTGTATCCAAGCTTTTGCCGCATTGACGTCCTTTTTTTTCAAATGGCCCAATTGCATGATGGACTTTAGCCGCTTAAACGCCAACTCTACTTGCCAGCGCCCGCGATACATTTCTAAAATCAATGCTGCGGGAAACTTTCGATCCAATGTGGTGAACACAAAAATATATCCGGCCGCTTCAAGGGTTTCCGGCTGCGGCTCGCGTCCCTTTCTTTTGCTGTCCTTGATGACCTTGCTCCGGGCTTTCTCCGCGGCTTCCTTGCTCTTTTTTATTCCACAAATTCTTCCTGTGATGAGCAGATCATCGTCCCGAGTACAGGCGTCCCAGTCACCCAATTTAGTCCCGGTTAGCGTCCTCAAATGCTTCAAGAGGATAAATGGACTGCCATCCATCTCCGTACAGGGAAGGTTGGATGTATTCATACGCACAATCACATTGCCGCCGCTGCGAGCCACATGGCCTATATCGGCGCAGTGGGCATATCCTCTGTCCGCCAAGAGAAGGTCTCCGGGCTGGACCGAAAACCTCTTGAACGATTCGCCAACTTTTGGACTCGTGAGATGGACCTCATCGCACTGCAGTAAGGGCAAACCAATCGAATAGTGGAGCCTCCATGTCGAACCGGTATTGCCGGGCTCCTGTATGGTGGTTGCGTCAATGATGCGTATGCGAAAATCCTTTCCAAACATCACCGTGGGCCGCATAGTAGTCCATTGCTCCATGAGTGCTGCGGCCATCCATCGGAACCATTCCCCGGAAGCCCTAAGGCGCTTTAGTAGCGCAACGTCGGAAATGCAGACTATGTTGCCCTCGGATGCTCTTACCGCTGTTTCTCTGAGCGAGCACCCATCAGCCAAATGGATCAGAAGTGTCCGAACAAGGGATTCCGGATCTGCAAACTTACGGCATCGGTGCAAGGCTCCCAACTCTTTGGCTTTTTGTTGCCACGACTCCGGGAAGAAAGTCAGCAATACCTCCCAATTATCTTGGCCCGTAATATCTTTTAGTTCCATCGTCACCCCTCCTTTGGGTGACGATTATGCAATAAATCTATAACTGAATGCAATAATTAAGTTAGCGCTTATGGGAATCATTCCCCCGCGCCCCCCGGATTTCGGCCACACGCGCAAGCGCGTGAGGCCGCGCGTTCGGCGCTCGCGGCGAGTGCGCCGCATTTTGCGGGGCGCCGCCGCAGCGCCACGGAAAGCCGCGAAGCGGCGTGGGGGGGGTGGGGGACGTAGTTCCCCACGCTTTTCATTCTTTGATAGCATCTTGACCGCAACTCGGTATCACGCGCGCGACCGAGAGCCGCGCGCCGTTTGAACGCGAACCTTGCCCGGATCGCCCGCCCCGTCCCGGCTATGACATCTTTTGAACTTGACGCCGCTCCCGCAGGGACAGGGACCATTGCGGCCTGCCTTGGCAACAGCCGCCGCCAGCACGGCTTCTCCCCCCGCCAGGACCTGCATGATCTCCGATGCGGGGTACCCACGGCGCATCAGACCTGCCATGATCCTCATGGGCCGGTCGGCATGCCGAAAAAATGCTTTATAACCTGCGCACAGGTAATTCAGTCCCGGCTCCCCATCCGGGGTAGCAAGGAATCGATTCTTGGGGCATTCGCCGTGGCAGGCGAAGCGGACCTCGCATTCATGGCAGTAGCGCGGCAGTCCATCCCATTTGTCGCGCCCGAACTTGCGCTGCCGCTCGGAGCCCGCCAGTTCGATCATGCGGCTCTGTTGAATGTTCCCCAGCAGGTATCCGGGCTCGACAAAATGGTCGCAGGAGTATAGATCGCCGTTGTGTTCAAGGGCAAGTCCATGCCCGCATGTGGGATCGAAGACGCACATTCCACTCGAGGGCAATCCCAGCCAGTTTCTTACGGAAGCCTCAAACGTTTGCACAAACATCTTGCCGACATCGTTTCGCACCCATTCGTCAAAGATGGCGATCAGGAAGTTCCCGAACTGCTCCGGCTTGACCGAGCGCTCCGAGACGGTCGCATCCTTTTCCCGGCGGGTCACTCCGCCCTCGTGAGGACGTTCGACCACCGGAATGAACTGCATCCAGGTGCTCCCGGCCTCATCACGATGGAACCGGTAGACCTCCAGGGGGTGCTCGGCGTTCACGCGATTTACGGCGGTCAAAATGTTGTATTCGACCCCATGCTTCTGTAACAGCCGCAGACCTCGCATCACCGCATCAAAGGTTGGCTCCCCCCGTTTGTCCACCCGGTTGGCGTCGTGCAATTCGCGAGGCCCGTCGATACTGATGCCGATCAGGAAATTGTTTTCACGAAAGAACCCGCACCATTCATCGTCCAGCAGCGTGCCGTTGGTCTGCATGGTGTTCTCAAAGGCCATGCCCGGCATTGCATATTTATTCTGGTATTCAACGGCACGCCGGAAGAAGTCGACCCCCATCAGGGTGGGTTCTCCACCCTGCCAGGATACCGTCACCCGGCCGGCACCATGGGATTCAATGAGCTGGCGGATGTAGCTCCGCAGCACTTCATCGCTCATGCGAAAGCGGCTTCCAGGGTAGAGCGATTTCTTGTCCAGAAAGAAGCAATAGGAACAGTTGAGATTGCAGATCGCCCCTGTCGGCTTAGCCAGCACATGGATTCGAGGTGGTATCTTCCGGGCTGTCACAACGAGGACTCCGTTGAGGATTTTTCAGGGCCGGGCAATGGCGACCGCCAACAGACCCCGTTCAGCGTATGATCGCGTAGAAGGCAAAGGCGCCGATGAGCAACAGCAAAAGCGCCACGATCATCGGCAGTGCCATGGCCATGGAGTATTCGAACTGTTCTCGTCTTATTCTTTGAAGAATGATCCAGTATTGGACAACGGCCGCGACCAGGCCCAAAACGCCGAGGCTGATAAAGCTTAACCCGAAGATCATCATGCTGTGGATGGAGTCGGCACTGCGCGCTAGGTTTGCCGCTTGCAGATACTCATGGGCCTTGCCTACCG
The DNA here is from genome assembly GCA_963666995.1 of uncultured Syntrophobacter sp. Lineage (GTDB taxonomy): Bacteria > Desulfobacterota > Syntrophobacteria > Syntrophobacterales > Syntrophobacteraceae > Syntrophobacter. The sequence goes on from OY762941.1 coordinate 1,473,654, forward strand.
CAAACCCAAAGCCGATCAGTGAAAGGGAGGTGCGGATCCACGCCATGAGCGTTCGATCGGCGGCCTCGCGGCTTCTGAACCTGGCAAGTTCGGTGGTTATGTTGCTGCCCTTGGAACCTTCAGCCATGATCTCTTGAAGCTCCACCATCAAATTCGATGCCAACGGATATGAACGTCCTCACTTCGAGGCGGTCGTACCCGCTCTGCGTCGCCTTCCTTCCACGCCGTCTTCCCTTAGAATATCCTTTTGCGGAAAAGTGCCGGGGTCCCGAGTCGGAACACGCCGTCATATCTCCAGATAACGACCCCCTCCCACAACCTGCTCCCGCCGACGGAGGGGAGATAGCAGCAACCGCCGCTGATCTCCACGGCGGTTCCACACACGGCGCTATCTGATGGATGCGGGAACGTGAGCCCCCCGGCTGAAACTTCGGAACCATGCCGGACAAGTACCAAATCGCAGGCTTAGTGTTGATAGATCTGAGAAAAAAAGCGCGACATCAGATGCTTGCCGGGTTCACCGTCGCCGGTGGGACTCGCGCGACACACCGAACCGCGATGGGCTGAACTTTAAGCACTGACGCAACAGTTGACAAGCGGGCTCTCTTTAGACCGTCGAATATTGCGGGGCCGGCCCCGGCAGTATACTAACTTCATGATATCACCACCTATACAAGGCTTTTTGAATGGTCTCAACAGGTGAATCAAAAACCGGGATTCCATATCCGCACTATATCCCGAAAACCTGAGGTCGAGCGCTCGGCGCTGCGGCAGCTGCCCCGCGTTCAGCGGGGCGCTGCCGCAGCGCCAAACTGAGCCGCGAAGCGGCGTGGGGGTGGGGGGGACGCAGTTCCCCACGCTTTTCATTCTTTAATGGCATTGAACGCAACTCGGTATCAGTTGCCCGAGAGCAGGGCTACGGGAAAGCGGGAGAAGATCCGGCGCAGGGGCAAGACCCTTGGTTTGGATGTCGCGGAGGTATTGAGGATGTCCCCGGTAAAGACGTTCGTCCATGACGCGGGCGCCTCGTGATGAAGATCGAGCACGCTTTCCCCCCACACTTTCTTCCCCGGAGGGGGCTCTCCAGGGGCAACCATCTTCACCGTGAACCTGGGGACCACGATAAGCGCCCACTGGTCGCCTCTGTGCCTTGAAAACGCGAGAACGTTGGCCTTTCGCGCTCCGGAACAGGAGACGGGCAGGTACTCCCCCTCCAGGAAAAGGTCCTGGTGTTCCTTCCTGAAGTTAAGCGCCTTATAGGTTGTGTAGAGCTTAACCCGGCCATCCTCCCAATGGGAAAGCAGCTCCGGAATCAAGGTCTTGAGGGACCGGGACTCCTGGCGTTTCAGACCTTTGAGCAGGCGGATGCGCTTCTGAAAATCCACCGGACGGCGGTTGTCGGGATCGACCAGGCTGAAATCCCACAGCTCCGTGCCCTGGTAGAAATCGGGTACGCCGGGTGAGCCAATCTTAAGGAGCACCTGGGAGAGCGAATTTATGGCCCCGTAATATGCTTGCCGTGTTTGAGTCTTGAGAAAATCTTCCAGGAAGTCGTTCTTACCGGCATCATCCAGAATACTCTCAAGGAAGGTGATGAGAGCATTCTCATGTTCGACATTGGGGACTGTCCACTGGGTGTGCACCTTGGCCTCTCTTGCCGCCTTGATGAGGTAGTCCCTGAGGCGTATCTTATAGGCGGGGACTTCCTCGGGCAGAAGAGGCCAGGAACCGATCAGCGTCTGGTAGAGAAATATCTCCTGATTGCTATCCGGCACGGCACTCCCATCAACCACGATCTTTTTCGGCCCATTGAATCCGCGCCAGCGATTCAGGCAATCTTTCCATTCCTCGGGAATCTCAGACAGGGTGTTTATGCGGGCCCGCACGTCTTCGCTGCGTTTGGTGTCATGCGTTGAGCCGGCGTTCATGGTGAAGGGCCGGGAACTTTGTCTGGCCTGGTTAAACCGGTGGAACGATTCCTGTGATACCGCTCGAAAGCTCCCTCCCACTTCGTTCAGCGACACCAGCGGGGTATAGACATACAGGGCCGTGTCTTCCAGGCCTTTGGCCATAACGGGTCCGGTGAACTGTTGCCAGCGCTTCACGAAGTGGAGCCGCTTTTCCTTTTCTTCCCCGGACAAGGGGTCCTGGAAATCGAGGAGCAGCACCCGGCTCAGGAAGTCCAGGGCCGGCGGGTCGAGGGAAGGATTCCGCCGCCTTGCTTCAGCTATGGTTCCGTCCAGGCAGGCGAGATCGCGCTTTGGGACCGTGAAGCTTCGGATGTAGGTGCGGTAGACAGGCAGGCAGGCGGTCACTTCCACAAACGCCGTAGTCAATTCTCGACCGGAAACATCGCGCGCGTGCCGATCGCGTGATGCCAGGAGACCGAGATCGTGCCCCAGGCTCTCGACTTCTCCGCCGAAGAGGGTTTCCATGACAAGCTTCTTCTTTTCGTAAACCACATCGCCGGCTTCCATGCCAAGGCCGGTAAGAGACGCGTAGATCGACTGCAGCTTTCGAAGCCCCCGCTCTTCGACAAAAAGACCGTTTGCCATGTTCAGATGATCGTAGCCGGTCGTTCCGGAAGCGGGGAACTCCTCCGGCAGGCTTTCGTCCCGGGCGAGGATCTTCTCCACGACCACATAAAACCCGCTCTCCCCCGATGGTGTCGTTGCGCCGGCTGCCAGTCGATTCCGCAAAAGCTCGAGGTATTCCATCGGGTCGTAGAGGCCGTCTATGTGGTCGGCCCTTATCCCCGTAACCTTTCCCTCATCGATCAGCCTGAAGAGAAGGCCGTGATTGAATGCTTCAAAGACCTGGGGGTCTTCGATCCGGATGCCGATCAAATCGTTGATGCTGAAAAAGCGCCGGAAGTTGATCGTTTCGAGGGAAACTTTCCAGAAAGCCAGGCGGTACGGCTGTTCGACGAGCAGCCTGTCCAGCAGGTCGAAGCTCGTTCGATCCCCTTTCCTGCCGTTAAAGATCTTCACATTTTCATCAAGGAACTCCCGCACTTCGGGGGTACCCTGATACAGGAGCCACAGGCTTTTCTTGATGATTTCCTTGTCTCTCTGCCGCTGCCTGACCTTCGCGGGACTCGTGAACCTGCGCAACGGGAGGTGTTCAATGAGGGCGATGAGTCCTCTGAGACCGATCATTACAGGGCTTGCTTCCCCGAGTTCCTTTTCCAGGGCCTCCAGGCGATGGGCCAGGATATGGGAATAGGTTTTCGGATCCAGCGGGAATTTTTGTTCGTAATAGCGGACGTAGAATCCCCCTTCTTCCAGGGTCAGCCTCAGCTCCTGCGCTTCCAGCGCCTGACCGTAATGCCTGCCCAGGATGGGCAGAAGCACCACCCCATCGAGGACCCTCCGGGGATGGTGCCAATCGATGTCGAAAAAAATGGCGTACGGAGAACTCGCTCCATTCTCCAGCACATCCATCCACCAGGGATTATCGGGACTGAGTGCCATATGGTTGGGGACGATATCGATAACAAGACCCATGCCTCGGGATTTGAGCGTCCGGGCAAGGGTGTCGAAAGCGGCACCGGAACCGAGTTCGGGATTGAGTTCCATCGGATTGGTCACCGAATATCCATGAAGACTTCCCCGGCGGGCCCTGAAGAGAGGCGAAGAATATAAGTCGGTGATGCCGAGGTCGTGGAGGTAGGGCACCAACTCCCGGGCGGCTTTGAATTTGAAGTTACGGTTGAACTGCAGCCGGTAGGTGGCCGCCGGGACTCTGAAGCCCGCCATATTCGACTCCGGTATGTTTAAGCCCTTAGTGGCGGGCACGGTGAATCCGTGCCCACCCTACACTGCCGGGTTTGCGCCGGGTGAGGGTTCAGCTTGCGGGGCTGTTGCCCACCCTGCACCGCAATGCTCCTTCATTTCGCAATGATTTGTGACGTTATGTATAATCCACATGAACCGAGAGCTTCCTGCCCAGGTCCAGGAAACAGGCGATCCACGCGTGAGCGTCTTCCGATCCGTGCTCGGCCCGCCACCGCCACTCCGGGAAAGCGGTGTGAAGCATCTCGAAATAGATATTCTGGACTTTCCACAGGTTCACCTCGAAAGGCAGCGCCCGGGCCACGTCGACAGCGGCCTCCAATTGCCGGAGATGATCGAGGTCCCCGGGCTCTTCAAGGCTCCTTTGAGCCAGCCGGTCGAGGGTTTGCTTCAGGGTATACGCCAGGCCAACGGAATCGAGGTCGATGTGCAGGGCCGCGGCATCTCTCAGGAAGTGTTGAATCTCGTCGGCAGACAAGTCGCCCTCTTCGAACGCATCCCGCAAATCAAGGTTCAGGACGAATGCGGCAGTGCAAGGGAAAGGCTTCGGCAGAGGAATACCCAGTTCGATGAGAAAATTCATCAAAGAAACGTGGTGTGTGTAGGTCTGGCGGTAAAGGATCCTGGTCCCCTCCATGGACGAATTCAATATCTGTTTCAAAACCCTGCGCTGTTCATCCCGGAAAAGCGATCGAAGGGAGTAGGTGGAAGCTCCGAAATGCCGGTCCATGCGCCGGATCGTCTCCGGGAAATCTCCCGTAGCAAAGGAATCGGTTACCTCCTTCAACATGAGCAGGTAGTCTTCTTCGGTTTCAAATGAATGAACTCCCGCGGAAAGGTTTTGCTCTCCAAAATGCAGGGCGCCAAAACCTACCGTTACCGCTTCCTGGGTAATTTCGGAGGAAATTCGAATGCGGCCCGCCGAGAGTTTTGCAATCCCGGCCTCCGAGAAATGATGGTCCTCCCGATCGATGAAATAACAAAAAATCTTATCTGTCTTTGCGTATTCCTCAAAAAGGGAGCTTACCGCATAGTGTGCCCCGACCTTCATCAAATCGACCATGCCCGGTTTCACGAATTTCATATAGATTTGGCGGCCGTCCCGGTGTTCCGGGATATTGCTCTTCGCCTGCTCGAGCCGTTCCAGAAAAGGTTCTTCTATCTCAACGCCGCAGACCTCCTCGGCAAGCCCGACGGCACGTCCGGCATACTGGATGACCTGGACGGTTTCGAGACCTGAAAGCTCATCGAAGAACCAGCCGCAACTCGTGTACATCAACATGGCGCATCGTTGAAACCCAAGGAGCTTGAGAACCGTAACCTTCTCGGTTTGGTCCAGGTCCCGGGACGCGTGTTCCCTTATGAAGTCGTCCACGTTCTCCGGTGTGCGGTTGAGGATGATCCGGATGTAGTCGTCGCGGGCGGCCCAGGGATCCTTGAGGAGCCGGCCGGCATGCTCTTCATACAAGGGGGCCAGAGTATCCCTCAGCCAGTCCAGGGAATCCCTGAGAGGGGTTCGCCACGCCTGGTTCCACCCCGAATGGCCGCCGCTGTTGCAGCCGCAGTCCTTCCACCATCTTTCGACCCCGTGAGCGCAACTCCACGAGGTATTTTCAAGGATTTTCACATCGAAGACAGGAGGGTGCCTTTCAAGAAATTCCCCGTAATTGGTAAGCTTCGCCTCGTTTTCCGATTCGATATGCTTCAGGGCATAGGCGAGGGCCATGTCTCCGTGCGGCTGGTGGTGCCCGTAGGTTTCCCCGTCCGTAGCGATATTCACGAGTTGAGGAAATGAACGTTCTTCGGAAAATGCATTCATGAGCCGTTGCGGGAGGTACTCTCCTCGTGCGAGCAGACGTTCGAAGGCTACCGCCCGGGAGATCGGACCATCATAGAAAAAGAGGACTATCTTCCTGCCCGAAGGCAGGTCCAGTTGGTAGGCCATGGTAGGATCGACGTGCCCGCCGCTTACATCCGTCCAGGAATCTTCGCCGCGGGCACGAACCTCTTTAGCCTGGTAAGGGGACAGGATGGTGAAGCGGATCCCCAGCTCCGCCATAATATCCAGGGTCTCCAGGTCCACAGCGGTTTCAGGGAGCCACATCCCTTCCGGCAGGCGCCGGAACCGATGTTCGAAGTCCCGAATTCCCCAGAGCACCTGAGTGGTTTTGTCCTGCCGGTTCGCAAGGGGCATAATCATGTGATTGTATGCCTGGGCGAGGGCGGAGCCGTGCCCAGAGAAATTCTTCCGGCTCATCCGGTCGGCCGCCAAAATGGATTCGTAAACCTCCGGATCTTTCTCCGCGATCCAGCTCAGGAGCGTAGGTCCGAAATTGAAACTGATTTTAGCATAATTGTTCGGAAGTTCGGTGATGCGACCATCCCCGTCGAGAATGCGGGAAATCGTGTTCGGCGCATAGCACTCGGCCAGGATCCTTTCATTCCAGTCATGGTAAGGATAGGCGGAATCCTGGACTTCAATGGCTTCGAGCCAGGGATTTTCTCTCGGGGGTTGGTAAAAGTGACCGTGAATGCAAATGTATTTCTCCATCAAGCATCCTCCCGATGGACAAAGAGTGCAAATGAATGGGGCGTTAACGAAAAAGTGGTTTCTTCGGATCCGGAAATGACGGAAGGAACCCGGCTGCCTGGGCCGGCCCATCGTTCTTCCGCTGAATCCATTTGTTTCAGCCATGTGCCTGACGGCCACGGAAGGATTACGGTAGTTTCGGTTTGGCTGAAGTGGAATAGCGTAAGGGCCTCCTGCCCACCACCTGCAAGGCGGATGAGCAATACCCCCTCCAATTCATAACTTAAGATTTCTTTCATGCCGCTCAAGATTACGAACTGTCTGCGGAGTCGGAATAATTCACGATAAAAGTTCAGAAGCACCCGGTGCCTGCCGCCCGCCTTGAGACCGTGTTCGAGTTTGGAGCGAATGAACGTCTCTTCCGACTGCGGATCGGGCGGCTCGCCAGTCCGGCGGAAATCGGCAAATTCATCCGCCCTCCCCTTTCGCACCGCCGCGATGAGATCCGGGTCGGAATGGCTCACGAAGTATTGAAAGGGCGCGGTCTCACCGTACTCCTCGCCCATAAAGAGGAGCGGAATAAAGGGAGCCAGGATGGTCGCTCCCGCAGCCAGTTTCAATGCCTCAAAGGAGACCATGCGGGACAGCCGGTCCCCCTGGAAACGGTTTCCCGTCTGGTCGTGGTTCTGGGCAAAAATCACGAAATGTTCGGGTGAAATGTCGCGCGAAGGCGACCCCTGCCTGCGGCGGCGATAGAGGGAATACTCTCCCGAATAGACAAACCCCTCGCGAAAGGCCTTGGCGAGTTGATCGATGCGCCCGAAATCCTGGTAATAGCCGGTTTGCTCACCGGTCAGCACGGCATGCAGGGCATGGTGGAAGTCGTCGTTCCAGTGAGCGTCCAGATCATAGCCCCCCATCTCCCGGGAGCGGATCAGCCGCCGGTCGTTGAGATCGCTTTCGGCCATGAGGTAAACGGCCCGGCTGAGCCGCCTCGCCTCGCGATGGACGGCTTCGGAAAGTTCCGCCAGGAAGGGGCAGGGAGACCGGTCCACAATGGCATGAAGCGCATCGAGCCGCAGTGCATCGATATGGAATTCTCTCACCCAGTAGAGGGCGTTTTCTATGAAATAGCGCCTCACTTCATCACTGTCGGGGCCGTCAAAGTTGATGGCCGGGCCCCAGGGAGTCCGGTAGCGGTCCGTGAAATAGCGTCCGAAATCCGCGAGGTAATTCCCCTCCGGCCCGAGATGGTTGTAGACGACGTCCAGAACAACGGCCAACCCCTTCTCGTGGCACGCATTGACCAACCGTTTGAGTCCATCGGGACCGCCATAGGTATTCTGCACCGCGAAAGGATAGGTCCCGTCGTATCCCCAGTTGCGGTTTCCCGGAAACTGCGCGACGGGCATGAGTTCGATGGCCGTGACGCCAAGGTCCCGGAGTTCGTCCAGGTGGGGAATTACGGCATCGAAGGTCCCTTCCGGCGTATAGGTGCCCGTGTGGATTTCGTAGATTGTGTAGTGCGGCAGAAACGGGCCGCGCCAGGAGTGGTCCGTCCAGGGGAAATGTGTATCGATCACCCGGGAAGGACCGTGAACGCCCTGAGGCTGAGACCGTGAAGCCGGGTCGGGACGGTTTTCGTCGCCGTCTATTCTGTAATAGTAAAGAGTCCCGGGCCCTACCCCATCCAGGGTTGCATGAAAATACCCTTTCTCCCCCCTGGTGAGAGGCTCAAGCCGCTCGCTCGGGGCGACAACGTGCACCTCAACGGCGCCCGCAAGGGGCGCCCAGACCAGGAAGCCGCATCGGGAATCTTCCCGGGGGATAGCGCCAAGGGTAACGGGAGAACTCACGGCAGGCCTCCAGGGTTGTGGGGAGTTGGGGCAGACATTTTGTGCATTACGCCACTCGTTTCTGCAAAATGAAGCAGCAGTGCAGTGTAGGGTGGGCAACGCTTCGCTTTTGCCCACCCTACAGACTGGACCCCGGCTTTCTGGGGTGACGTTTCCGGACAAACGGTCATCTTTCACCGGGATATCGTGCACTTGATCAGGCCGTGCGGTTCTCCGGGAAAAACCGCGGCTGTTACAGCTCGATTGTCCGGCTTTGAGGGTTTTCGCTGAGAATCATCAAAGTCAGGTAGTCCCTCACATTGCGGGTCATGAGAAAATGGTTGCGAACAAATTCTCTGGCCATCTGGCCCATGCGGCGGGCCATTTCCGGGTGATGTAGCAGGTAGCGGATTCGAAAGGCGCAGCCTTCCGGCGAGTGAACGAGAAAGCCCGTGTAATAATCCCGCAGTTGCAGCACGATTCCTCCCGCCGCGCCACCGATCACCGGTTTTCCCTTCCACATGGCCTCGGTGACCGTCAGGCCAAAGCCCTCGCGAGTGGATTTTTGCACGATGATATCCGCAGCACGCTGGAGTGCGTTGATTTCATGGTGGCTCTCCGGCGGCAGCAGCAGGAGCTGGATATCCGGCTCTCCATGGGCCGCTTGCTGGACTTCGGCAAAGATGCGAGGCCCTTCCGGATCGTCGGTCGCCTCTCCTCCGACCAGCAGCAGCTTGCAGGGGACGTGAGGCCGAACCATGCGAAACGCCTGAATCACCCCCACCGGATCTTTGAAGGAATCGAACCGGGAGACTTGCAGGATTATCGGCTTGTCCCTTTCGACCCCCAACCGGTCCAGGACCGCTTGAATCTCTTCAGGCGTAAGCTCACGGTTCTTTGCACTCAGGGGATCGATTGAAGGGTGGATCACGTATTGTGGATGGCGCAGGTTCTGCGCAAAATTCGGCATGGAAAAAATGGAAGCGTCGTATTGACTGACCGCATCGCGCAAAAACCTCCACACGCGGCGGTTGGGCCGGGATACGTCGATATGGCACCGCCAGATCCAATGCGCGGCCTGGGATCGGGCATGTTCGATCAAAAAGGCGGGCTGGGGATCGTTCACCACCACAAAATCGGCTTGCAGATTCAGCCTGTCGGCATTCTTGCGAGTGATCTCCAGGAAGTGATTCAACATCGCCGGGGTGACATTCACCTTGAAACCCTGCAGGGCGTTGTGCATTGCCTTCGTGACCTCGAAGAACCCCTGGTCCCCCTCGATCACCTCCCAGCGGGTGTCGATTCCCAGCTCATTCCAGATCGGAACGATCCGCTGAAGCAATTCCGCTACCCCGCCTCCCATTCGGGTCGAATTGACATGGACGAGCTTCCGCCGGCCCAGACGTTCGGCAAGGCGGAACAATTGATCGACGACTCCCGAGCCTGCATACGGCTCAAATTCTTTCAGCCCAGCCATGAGATTTCCCCAGATATTGATTCAGGATGTCCATAACGGCATCGCGGATTTCCTCAAGCGCGTAAAACCAGACATCGATGCCCTGGATTGCCGAGACCAACTCCGGCAGATCGTAGCTGGAGCCGATCCAGTTGGAAAAGTCGTCTCCCTTGCTCGACCTCAATCGCCAGCGCGCGTCCAGGAAATGGTAGTGTATCGAATCCAACCCTGCTTTTTCGAGGGCCGGGCCGAACTCGGCAAGAGTCCGGGCAACGATTTGCGAGGGGAGCACTACGGTCGATTCCTCGCAGAAATAGAACTCGAACCCGGGGCTCACCATGCGCATGTAAGGGAGATCCCACATGTACTCTTCCAGGAGGTCAACCAGCGCTTCGCGCATCTGGTCCATATCTCCATAGATGAAGGGATCGATGGAGCTGAGTTTTTCCGCCAGCGTGCTGTCCTGCAGGGCGGTGGCGGCCCAGGCCGCGAAGTCGTTGGGATACTCGACGACCTGGTGGACGATGGCCAGGCGGGATTGCCAGAGGTGGTACCGGAGCACGGATTCTTCAGCGTCCCGCAGAGTCTGTGTCAGTTCGCGAAGGTTTGCGGCTGTCTTGCCGGTGGGCATCGGCATGACCAGGCATTCCATAAACCGGAAAGGACTCGCGGCAGGTTCGTTTGGATCGACCGTCACGATTTTCAACCTCCTTATACGGATATTTTGAGAACATTCGGGAGATCGGCTTCACAGGAAAGCCTGCAAAGGCGGTATGCAGGAACGCTCGCATCGGGTGTCGGAATCCACTCTTCGAAGTCGGCCGAGTCTCCGTTCATCCCTAGAAGCTAATGAGCAGCGGCTGGAATACAAGGTGTCTCCGGCAGGGAAGGTCGTTAAAAAAAAACTCCCCGGCAACCCTCCAGAGAAAAATCGGGGACGGAGTAGAGAGGAGGCAAACCGCCTGCCCTCTACTCTGACCTGCAAATGAGCGCACGGCTCGGCCGTGCGTTTGAGACATGCAGAACACATCCGTTAACCTGTTGATGTCGATCTGCATTTTCCATAAGGGCAAGCAATGCTGAATTTATTGAATCGAGCCCGCCAGGCATGTAACATAGGGGTAGCCCGAATGCCTGATATCCGGGCTGTCCGCCGGCCGGCGGACCAGGCCACACAGCAAACCAGAGGGGGAATTCTATGGGCACAGGCGCACTTAGCCTACTCAACACAGCTCTTCGCGCAGGCGTGGAGGTGTGCTTTGCAAATCCCGGTACCACTGAGATGCCCATTGTCGCGGCGCTCGACCGCGTACCCGGAATGCGTGTCGTACTCGGACTTTTCGAGGGTGTTTGCACCGGGGCCGCCGACGGGTGGGCACGTATGACGAGACGGCCTGCCGCCACGCTGCTCCACCTCGGGCCCGGTCTTGCCAACGGCCTCGCAAACCTGCACAACGCGCGGCGTGCGCGCACTCCCGTCGTCAACTGGATCGGCGAACACGCCACCCGGCACCTTGCGTTCGATGCACCGCTCACTTCGGACATCGCGGCGCTCGCCGGCAGCGTGGGCTGGACGCGCACGGTAAAATCCGCACACGAAATGGCGGAGGCGAGTCTTGCCGCGGTCGAAGCCGCACTCGGACTGCCGGGGCGCGTGGCCTCGCTGATCATTCCTGCCGACTGCCAGTGGGAACCGGGGCCTGAGCCACTCTCGGCGACCCCGTCTCGCGTGCTGCGCGAGATCCCGAGTGGGGCGCCCGTAGAGGCGGCGCGCCTGCTGCGCCGGGGTCGAGGCGGCATCCTCCTCGGCGATAATGCGCTTACCGCGCGCGGCCTGCGCGCCGCCGCGCGGGTGGCGGCCAAGACAGCCTGCACAGTGTGGGTCGAGACCTTCCCTGCATGCTGGGAATCCGGCCGTCACGTGCCTTTTTTCCCCGCTCTGCCCTATTTCCCGGAGCAGGCCGCGGAGGCGCTCGCAAACGTGACAAGCCTGGTGCTGGCGGGCGCGCGCGAGCCGGTCGCCTTCTTTGCCTATCCGGATCGGCCGTCGCGGTTCGTACCCGACGGCGCAACGCTTTACACGCTCGCGGACCCGGACGCGGGAGTCGATGCGGCACTGGCGCTCGAGGCACTCGCGCAGGAACTGGATGCACCGGCGGGCATCACGCCGCCGCGGAGCATGCCGGCCTTCCAGCCGGGCGGCAAGCCCCTCACCCCCGACAGCTTGTGCCGCACGATGGCGGCGTTTGCGCCTGAGAACTCGATTGTCGTGAACGAAGCGGCCACTACCGGTTTAGCCTGGAACGCAGTGTACGCTTCCAATGCAGCGCCGCACACCCTGTTCTTTCTCACGGGCGGCGCGATCGGCCAGGGCTTGCCCAATGCGCTGGGCGCCGCGCTCGCATGCCCGGACCGGCGCGTCATTGCGTTCCAGGCCGACGGAAGCGGTCTGTACACGCTGCAGGCGTTCTGGTCAATGGCGCGCGAGAGCACGGACGTGACGGTCGTGGTGTGCGCGAATCGCCGCTACCGCATCCTGCAGGCCGAGCTTGCGCGAGCCGGCATTACAGAACCCGGACCAAAGGCCCAGTCGTTGACCGATCTCACGCGACCGGCGATCGACTGGGCTGCGCTGGCGAAGGGGTTCGGCGTGCCAGCCCGCAGCGTGCGCACCGATGACGAACTTGCCGATGCGCTCATGCGCTCGTTTGCAGAGCGCGGTCCCAGCCTGATCGAGGCGGTGCTCGCGTGATGACTGCCGGGGTGATGCCCCATAACCAGGTGCACCGGACCGTCAAAATCGCAGCCCCTTCGGCTGACGATAGACCACCCGTATAGCAGGCCGCGGCATAGGCCGGGGAGAAGCCGCGCCTGCCTTCGGCGGCCGGTGTTCCGGATCGTTTGCCTGAAAGAGGGAAACTCGAAACATCTCTTCTCTATCGCGCGCGTTTTTCGAGATCCCGGATGATGCTAAAGCTATGACCTTCAATCAGTAACGCAGTTGCTGCGCGTCAGAATTTGCGAAAATGGTCAGATCTCACGATCCCCTGGGAGGATCACCCCGTATGATAAAGTCAGTAACTTCCGGACAGTGCAAAAGGGTTTTCGCTTCAGGGTAGGTTACGGGCAACCACCCTGAGCCGGCTTGGGGACCATGAACCTTCTCATTTGATCCCCGGTGACTTCCTCCACACCGGACGGTCTCATTGATTACTGTTTTCCTGCCTGGGAAAAAACATCCATGCTCTTCAGGATTGCGGAGACAATTCTGTTCTTGTAGGCGTCATCCTCGAGCAGCTTCTCTTCCGCTCTATTGACGATTATGCCGCATTCCAGCAAGACCGCCGGCATCTTCGCGTTCCTTAGCACAGCTAAACCATCATACCTGAACACACCAAGCTGCGCGTCGATAACCGCCTTCCCCTCCCCCTTTATCATCTCGGCATGATGTTGCGAAGGGGAGAAACCGTACCCCACCAGAGCGGATCCAAGGAGTTTGGCGAACCGGAGACTTCTCCCTCGGTCGTTATTTTTCTCTGAATAGAAAATCGCGAATCCATGGAATCGATCACAGTAAAACAGGTTCTTTCCATTATAGACCCAGGGGGTCAGATAATCCGGCAGAACCGAGTCGTGGTGAATCGATATGAGCAGGTCCGCCCCCATCGCTTCGGCAGCCTTGGCCCTGTCTTCCAGGGTCATGTCGCCTTCGCCTTCATTGATGATTGACAACCTCTTCCGGCTGTCTCGGGGCACCCTGGAGAGCAGCAGCCTCGCCAGAGATTCATTGAAATCGTACTCACCGATCCCCGTTGCACTGGTTGCACCCAAGTTGGCCTTCGAATGCCCGACATCTATCGCCACCAAAAACTGCTTGGCCGATACCGAATTTGCAGCCGGAAGCGACAAAAGGAGTGTCGCAAAGCAGAGCAGACATAACCGGGAAAATCCACTTCCTTTCATCACTACTCCCGTACCGAATGCAGACAGAGGCCGTTTATAGTCTCTTCAGCTACCAGAGGACATTCATGCAATTCTTCCCCATTCAAGGCCGGATGACAAGTGAATCATCCACACATCTCCCCCCGTGGCTTGTGAGGCCTCCCGCTTCATTTTTCAGCGCACGCAGATCAAACCCGTTATGCAACCTGCTCCCACGAGGCGTCACCGTTTTGGCAAGCTGAATTTATTGAATCAAGCCCGGGAGGGATGTAATATAGAGGCAGTCCGGATAGTTGCCAGCCGGGACAGGGGTGTAATAGTGGGATAGCCCGAATAAACGGTGTTCGTTCCGGCCTGGCTTACCGGATGGACCGCAGTCGGTCTTGTATTCTTCATTTTTGGGGGCCCCATCGGCATACCGATCCTTGCCCTGGGGTGGGTTCTCGTTGGAGGCATGATAATGCTTTTGCGACCGATCGTATTGAAGCGCTTTCAGGAGCGCGCCACAGTTGTAAAAAACGCCCTTCACGGGAATCCACATGGGAGACGATGATTTCAGGGAGCAGTATATATCTCAACCGTGTAAAGAAAGGGATCGCACCTGCACCGTTGACACTCACGTAGAATGGGAACATATCCAGTGAAGAATCGGACTCGCGAAAATGAAAAGAATAGGGGCGACTCCGTTGCTTTCGTCCATCCGTGCCGCATTATGCGAGGACCGTAAATGGAGTTTGTAAAAGTTTTTGATTTGGCGGAAACCGGTTATCGAACGTGGCAATTCGCCTCTTTCGGTTTGATCTTTATGGGCATTGGTGCTGCTTTTATACTTGCACCAATAGTCATGAGGAAGCTGAACTTTTCATATATCGGGTTTGAGGGAAAAGGCTACAAATTATTCAAATGGATATTCTTTGGCTTCGCCCTGATTTGGACGGCAACCTCCTTTCTTTCAACCTTCTCTGAGTACCGCGCGCTCAGGGATATCCTGATAACCGGCTCATACGGCCTCGTTGAAGGAAAGGTTGAGAATTTTGATCCCATGCCGTATGGTGGGGGTAAAAATGAATCCTTCACAGTCAGTGGGGTCAAATTCGCATTCTCCGATTACGGGATCACAAACGCCTTCAATAATACCAAATCACATGGAGGCCCGATCAGTGAGGATTCATATGTAAGAATCTGCTATGCACCAGGAAAGAAAAATAACCATATCCTGAGGCTGGAAATACAAGGCTATAAAGGTCCAATCAAGGACTATTCTTCCGGCATCAGTTTATTTCCTTCATACAAAGAATACGGAGATCACTTATATCCACCAAATCTGGCTAATAAAATCCATAGTAAGATTCCTTGGTATTCGTTCATTTTTATATATATTGGCATTTTCGATTTCATAGCTAGTTTATTATTCAATGTTGGCTACTTGAAAATGTCTATCACTTTGAAAAAATCTACAATCAATGTCCCCATTCCATCGCATCTCCAAAAAGATACCAAGCAGAAGCTGAGAAACGTGATGTTAAGATGGGACACGAATGATGGAGTTGTCTGGATGCGTCCAAGGGGATTAAATTTTTTCAGTATTCCTCCATCTACGATTGCGAAATGGTATTTAAATCCACAACAGAATGAGATTATCAAGCAAGAGGTGAGGGTTTCCTGGGGGCTTCTATTGACTCTAATCGCCATGTTCTTTTGTGCCAGGCCTGATTTCACTGATATCCCAAGTAAAAATATGCCTCCTTTCGGTCCGGACTTGATGTTCCTTGGATTCTTTACTATCGGGGTAATAATAAACGGATGGATACTTTTCAGAAGAATGAAAAACTTATGCAAAAAGACAATCAGCAGCTCTTTTGAATAATGTGTGTGAACCTCTGAAAACAAAAATCCAACAGGTGCCTGGAATCGCACGAGTAACCAAACCAAACGGTACACGCATGGAGGTATGGTCCTGAAAGCCCATTGGACGCGTGGATGGTCACCGTTGGCAATCCTCTGCTTTCTATCCATTCTACAGAGGTCTCGTTGAAGGTCTCTCCCCTCCATAGCACCATGAAGGCTCCCACAAATCCTCCCCCCGTACAAAAATCACCTCCGTTGCGGTCACCCCCCGATCGGGATTTGCCGTTTTTGGACGGAAGTCCTTCAAATAATGCTAAATTTTAGTATACTTGGTATAAATCGTTAAAATTTCGTTCACGCTTACAGAGAAACGAGAATGATGAACCGTCGTCGATGGAAGCTCACGCCCTTTACCATCACCCTGATCTACGGGACCGTCGGGGTCCTGTGGATCGTGCTTTCCGACGAGATTCTGGTCCGCGTGGTCACCAGCATCCGTGTCCTGGAGAAGATCGAGATCCTCAAGGGGTGCGCGTTCATTCTGATCACGTCCCTCATGCTGTACGGCCTGATGAGGCAGAGCATGAAGACGATCGCCGAGTCGAAAGAATCCCTGCAGAATGTCCACCGCGCCCTCGAAACGCTCAGCGCGTGCAGGCAGACCCTGGTCCGGACTTCCGATGAGCTTGAACTCATTCGGGAAATATGCCGGGTTATCGTCGAAGTGGGCGGATACCGCATGGCATGGGTCGGCTTCGCCGAAAAAGAAGGGCGAAAAACCATCACCCCCGTGGCCCGGTGGGGTCATGAGGAGGGGTTCCTCGATTTGCTGGACATTTCATGGGACGACACGCAGCGGAGCAGCGGGCCCACCGGCACGGCAGTAAAGACCGGGCGGCCCGTCGTAATTCAGCGCATCCAGACCAACCCCGCATACATGTTGTGGAAAGAGGAGGCCCTGGAGAGGGGCTATGCTTCCAGCATTTCCATTCCCCTGGGCAGCGGGCACCCCCCCATGGGCGTGCTCGCCATTTATGCCGCGGAACCCGACGCGTTCAATCCCGAGGAAGTGGATCTTCTCAATAAACTGGCCGACGATCTGACCTTCGGGATAGGTACGCTCAGATCGGGCGCCGAGCGCAGGCAGGAAGAGAAGGAACGCACACTCCTTGCGCGCGTCATCGAGAATGCCGCTGAAGGCTTCGCCGTTTTTGACGCGGCTGGGTTTCTCCATTACGCAAACCCTGTTTTCGAGCGGATCACGGGGTACTCCAGGGAGGAGATCGTCGGGCGCAACTTCCGTAAGTTCTGGAAGGAAGCATGGGGTGAAGAGAATTACAGCGCCATCATGAAGGCCGTCGCCCGAAGAGAGGCGTGGACCGGACGGTTCGTCGTGGGGACCGGCGACGACCTGGTGCGCAATGTCGATGCCGGCCTTTCTCCTTTGCTGGATGACTCAAACAACCTGATGCACTATGTGTTCGTCAGCCGCGACGTGACGCGCGAAGCTCAGCTCGAAGGGCAATTGCGCCAGGCCCAGAAGATGGAAGCGATCGGGACGCTTGCGGGCGGAATCGCTCACGACTTCAACAACATCCTCGGGGTGATCATCACCTGCGCCGAAATGGCAAAGGACGAGGTCTCCGATGGAAGCGCGATCGGGGACGACCTCGAACATGTGCTCAAGGCCGGCTATCGCGGGAGGAACCTCGTAAAGCAGATCCTCACGTTCAGCCGAAAAAGCGAGCAGGAATGGCAGGCGGTCGAGGTGAGTCCCATCGTCAAGGAATGCCTCAAACTGCTGCGGGCATCTCTTCCCGCAAACATTGAAATAAAGCAGGAAATCGATGTCTCGGGCGCCGCGGACATGATTTTCGCCGATCCGACGCAAATTCACCAGGTGCTGATGAACCTGTGCACCAACGCGGCCCATGCCATGAGGTGCAAAGGAGGAGTCCTGACGGTCCGCCTGTCTGCGGTCGGACCGGGCGCCGGCCCCGAACCCATTCCGAAAAACCTTCCCCTGGGTCCCTACCTGAAATTGGGGATCAGCGACACGGGCCACGGCATGGACAAGCATGTAATGGATCGGATTTTCGATCCTTTTTTCAGTACCAAGCCGCGCGGAGAAGGAACCGGCCTGGGGCTTTCGGTGGTCCATGGTATCGTAAAAAGTCTCGATGGGACCGTTACGGTCCACAGTGAGCCCGGAAGGGGGGCCACCTTCAGTGTTTTCCTGCCCGGACTGTCCGGGACCCGGGTGCACGTTGAAATGGACGGCACGGGGATCATTCCTGAAGGGCATGAGACCATTCTCTTTGTCGACGACGAAGAGGGCCTCGTTTTTGCCGCGGCGAAGCTTCTCGTCCGTCTCGGGTACAGGGTGGTCGCCAAATCATCGGGCGCGGAGGCGCTGGCCGCCTTCAGGGCCGACCCGGATCGTTTCGACCTCGTGATTACGGACCAGAGCATGCCGCGCATGACGGGAACGGAGCTTGCCAGGGCGATCCTGGCCATACGCCCCGACACGGCGGTTATCCTCTGCAGCGGATTCAGTCCCCGCACGGGAGGGACCGTATCCCAGGAGGAGGCGGACGACATCGGGATCAGCAGATTGGTGATAAAACCCTTCGAACGGGCCGAAATGGCCAGGATTATCCGGGACGTGCTGGAAGAAAACAAGAACCGGAAGAAACCGATAACCTGACGGGAGTGGGCGGGTGGCAAGAATTCTCATCATCGATGACGACGAGTCCATGTGCTATTCATTGTCCCGCATGGTGCGCCGTATGGGGCACGAAACTTCCTGCGCGCAGACTCTCGCCGAGGGAATCGAGAAAGCCCGGTCGGATGCGTTCGACGTCGTTTTCCTCGATGTCAGGATGCCTGACGGAAACGGCCTGGATGTGCTGCCGAAAATCCAGGAGGCCCCTTCGTCACCCGAAGTCATCATCATGACGGGTTTCGGGGACCCGGATTCCGCGGAACTGGCGATCAAGAGCGGGGCCTGGGACTATATCCAGAAAGGGGCGTCGGTAAAAGAAACGACGCTGCCGCTGGTCCGCGCCCTTCAGTACCGCCGGGAAAAGAGTTCGGCGGGACAGTCCAAGAGCGTGGTGGTGCTCAAACGGGACGATATCGTCGGCGGCAGCCAGAAGATCAGGGCCTGCCTCGACAATGCGGCCCAGGCGGCCGCCAGCGAGGCGAATGTCCTCATCTCGGGCGAAACCGGCACCGGGAAGGAGGTGTTCGCACGGGTCATCCATCTGAACAGCCGCAGGGCCGCCGGGAATTTCGTCGTGGTCGACTGCGCGGCTCTCCCGGAGACCCTGGTGGAAAGCCTGCTCTTCGGGCATGAAAAGGGGTCCTTCACGGGGGCCGAAAGGACCCGCGAAGGGCTTATCCTGCAGGCAAACGGCGGGACCCTGTTCCTGGATGAGGTGGGCGAGCTGCCGGCTGCACTTCAGAAAACGTTTCTCCGCGTCCTCCAGGAACACAAGTTCCGGCCCGTCGGAAGCGGACGCGAGGTCAACAGCGACTTCAGGCTGATTGCCGCCACGAACCGAAACCTGGACCAGATGGTGGGGATCAGCCAGTTCCGAAGCGACTTGCTGTTTCGCCTGCGCTCGTTCGCCATCGAACTTCCTCCATTGAGAGAACGCCCGGAGGACGTCAAGGACCTCTGCCGGTTCTATGTCGACAGGTTCTGCGAACGCTACGGGCTCGCTCCCAAAGGATTTTCACCCGACTTTCTCGAAGCCCTCACGGCGTATCACTGGCCCGGCAACGTGAGAGAACTCGCGAACACGATCGAACGCGCGCTTGCCTCGGCGCGGTTCGAACCGATTCTCTTCGGCAAGCACCTGCCGACCGGCATACGGGTGGAACTGGCCCGGGCTTCGATGGAAAAGGGGAAAATACCGCCCGATTCCCAGGGCAGGGGCGCGCGGCCGGAAATGCCGACCCTGCACGATTTCCGCGAATCCGTCTATGTCCATGCCGAGAGGCAATACCTCAACGAACTGATGGCCCTCTCGGAAGGCAACATCAAGGAAGCCTGCCGCATCTCGGGGCTGTCCCAGTCCCGGATCTACGCTCTCCTCGAAAAACACGATATATCAAGACCCTAAACGATGCCTGGACCTGAGGTCCGGTTGCGTTCAAGACGAGAGTCTCAACAATCCCAAGAAGAGCGGGGGAATGATTCCCGGCCTGTTGCCCAAACAGAATCCAAGTGAAAAATGAGTCGTATGTCCAGACAACGTCACCCCGGCGAAAGCTGGGGTCCAGTGTCGTTAATTGAAATTATCCAATAATTTCAAAGATCCTGGATTCCGGCCTCCGCCGGAATGACTAATCCTGATTACGCTCGTTCCCACGCTCCCGCGTGGGAATGCAGACACTTTTTCTTTGGGCAACAGCCCGTTCCCCCGCACCCCCGGGGTTTCGGCCACACGCGCAAGCACGTGAGGCCGAGCGCTCGGCGCTTGCGGCAACTGTCCCGCGCTTCGCGGGGCGCTGCCGCAGCGCCACACAAAGCCGCGCAGCGGCGTGGGGGCGCGGGGGGCGCAGCTCCCCGCTCTCCTGAGAAACATCGTTTCCCGCTTCCTTCAACCCAGCCTGGTGTGGACCTGAGACCGGCACCCCGGGTCGAACCC
The DNA here is from genome assembly GCA_963666995.1 of uncultured Syntrophobacter sp. Lineage (GTDB taxonomy): Bacteria > Desulfobacterota > Syntrophobacteria > Syntrophobacterales > Syntrophobacteraceae > Syntrophobacter. Next base: position 1,493,717 of record OY762941.1, read on the forward strand.
GCGAGTGATCTTCCATCCTTCTCTCCTGAAATGCAGGAAAATTCCTGCGCGACAGGAATTTTCCTGCACCCCCGGAACCTCCGTCCGGACGAAATCCTCGATTACGCCCCATTCAACCCAACCCGCGAACCTGCCGGAAGCCCCCCGAAGCTCCCGTGCCCAAGGCTTCCAAAGCCGTGTCATAGCACCCCCCGGGGTTTCGGCCCCCGCGCTTCGCGGGGCGCTGCCGCAGCGCTACACAAAGCCGCGTAGCGGCGTGGGGGCGCGGGGGGCGCAGCTCCCCGCTCTCCCGGCAAACATCGTTTCCCGCTTTCCTGGACCCGACTCGGGACATAAGAATCGTGGCACACATTATGCTCTTCCCAAGTGCAGGGTTGTTTGATTACTCGGCGCCACCAGGACGTGGAAGGGGGTCAAGATGCAGGTGTTCTTTTATGCACCGGATGGAGTGGGGGAACGGCTTCAGGAAGCGGTCGAAGACCTGTTTCCTGAAACCCAGGTCTACCGGGCGATCAAGGATCTCTCGAAGAGGTTCCGCCACCCTCTGGACAATCCGACTATTGCCGTTCTTGTCGCGAGGACGACGGAAGACCTGGGTGGGATACTCTCCATCGGGGATCTTCTTCACGACGTGAGGGTCCTGCTGGTTCTGCCGGACATGGGATCGGAGACGGTAGCCAAGGGCCACAGCCTTCATCCGCGCTTTCTCAGCCACATCGAGGGCGATCTCACCGAAGTCGCGGCCGTTCTGGAAAAAATGCTCAAGGTTTCCCGGCCCACAAGCCGGGAAGAGGAGAATAGGAAAAGGTGAAAGCAGGTTATTCCAACAGGCTGATCGAACATTCAACTTACAGGGAAAGGAGTCGAAAGCTGCGGAAATTACGAGGAAAGGTTGGGTCAGATGCTTAATCGTTCTCCCATCCTGCCGGGGCCGAAACATGGGTTTCGCTGATACGGCGTCCACCCGGGACATGAAGATCGACCGGCCCCGACAGACACAGATGCCCGGCTGTAAGAACCGGGAACACCTGAAAAGGAGCTTCACATGAATGCCCTCACTCTGGTCTTCATTGCCCTCTGCGTGTTCGCGCTGGGTTACAGGTACTACGGCCTGTTCATAGCAAACAAGGTCTTGTGCCTGAATGCAAAGAGACCCACTCCAGCGGTCAAAATGGCCGACGGAGTGGACTACGTCAAAACCAATAAATTCGTCCTCTTCGGTCACCACTTCGCGGCGATCGCCGCCGCCGGCCCCCTGCTCGGGCCGGTGCTTGCCGCCCAGTTCGGATACCTTCCGGGCGCATTGTGGATCATCATAGGCGCGGTCCTGGCGGGCGCCGTTCACGACATGGTCGTGCTGTTCGCCTCGGTCCGCCATAAGGGACACAGCCTTGCGAAGATCGCCGAAAGCGAAATCGGCAAAGCCACGGGCGTCGTTGCATCCTTCGCCGTCATGTTCATCCTGATCCTGACCCTCGCCGGGCTTTCGATCGCCGTCGTGAACGCGATGTTCGACAGCCCTTGGGGGACCTTCACGGTTTTCTCCACCATGCCGATTGCACTCCTTATGGGACTCTACCTGCATGTGTGGCGGGAAGGCGACGTCAAGGGAGCCAGCATCATCGGCGTGGTTCTGCTTTTCGCGGCTGTCCTGGCAGGTCCTTATGTAGTGGCCAGTCCGACCCTGTCGTCGATTTTCAAACTGTCCAAGAACCAGATAGCCCTCATCATCCCGGCCTACGGCTTCGTGGCGTCGGTTCTGCCCGTCTGGCTGCTCCTGTGCCCCCGGGACTACCTCTCCACCTATCTTAAACTCGGAACCATCGCAATGCTCACGTTTGGAATCGTCTTCCTGCATCCTACTTTTCTCATGGAACCGATAACGAAGTTCGTGCACGGCGGCGGTCCGATCATCCCCGGAGCGGTTTTCCCGTTCGTATTCATCACCATCGCCTGCGGTGCCCTGTCGGGCTTTCATGCCATCATCGGCAGCGGCACGACCCCCAAGATGATCGGCAGTGAGCGGGATATCCTCTTCGTGGGCTACGGTGCAATGCTCACCGAAGGCTTCGTGGCCATTATGGCCCTCGTAGCGGCATGCGTCCTCGTTCCGGCGGATTATTTCGCGATCAACGCCGCCCCGGCCGTCTTCGAGAAGCTCGGCATGACCACCGTCAACCTCGGCGCTCTTTCCCAGGCCGTAGGCGAACAGGTGCAGGGAAGACCCGGCGGCGCAGTGTCGCTGGCGGTCGGCATGGCCTACATCTTTTCAGCCATTCCCGCCATGAAGGGGTTGATGTCTTACTGGTATCACTTTGCGATCATGTTCGAAGCGGTGTTCATCCTGACGGCTGTCGACACGGGGACTCGAGTCGGCCGTTTCTTCCTCCAGGAAATGGTTGGGAAGGTCATCCCGAAGTTCAACGAGAAGAGATGGTGGCCGGGCATTATTTCGACAAGCGCGGTCTTCACACTCGCGTGGGGCTACCTGGTATACACGGGGGATATTTCCACGATCTGGCCGCTGTTCGGAATGAGCAACCAGTTGCTGGCGTCGAGCGGCCTCATCATCGGGACGACAATGATCATGCGGATGGGCAAGACCAAGTACGCGTGGATGACGGCGGTACCAGGCCTTTTCATGACCGTCATCACCTTCTGGGCGGGCTGGGACAACGTCGTGTACAACTACCTGCCCAAGAAGATGTACCTTTTGAGCGGACTGTCCGTCGTGATCATGGCCCTCATGATCATCGTCTTCATCGGGGCCTTCAGGAAATGGGCCGAACTGCTGAACGTCAAGGGATCGGTTGTCGACCCCTATGGCGAAAAGGTGCTGGAAGTCGTCGTGGAGTAGTGGGAGGCGCAATCGAGAGAACCGCCTCCGCATAAAGGATTCTTCCCCTCCGGCTCACAGGAGGGGAAGAACCGAAATCCCCGAAACCGTAATTCAATTCCGACAAACCCATGGGAATTTCAGGAAGCCGCCCTGAACAGCGGCTTCCCCATGGGGAACTTCATGCCCGCGCTCTCCAGGATTCCCCCTGCCGCCATAACGATTCCCAACAGCCCGGCAACGAAGAAGCCCCAGCCGCTCAGCCCCAGCATGAACGAACCGTTGAATCCAAAATAGATGAGGGACAGGGCCGCGATCCCCACATCCGCCCCCACGACGGATATGGTCGCGGCAGCGGGAGCGTATCTCGCAAAAATCGGGGTCGTCAGGATGAGGACGATTCCCAGGACGCCCCATTCAAAACCGAGGATGCGCGGGTCCAGGTCCCAATGATAGATTGCGCCAAAATAGGTTGCCCCGTAATTGAGGGCCGAAGCGAAGGCAAAAAAAGACCCGAAGTAAAGCCACGTGACTCCGCCCGCCGCATTCCCGAGCCTCAACTGCGTGATCGCAGCCCCGAGATACGGAATCGTGCAGGCAAGAGAGATGCAGGCCATGAAGAGCAGCGCCTTGCTGTTCACGAACCCGCACAGAAATGCCCAGGCCATCCACGTCGCAATGGCGTATGAGATCCATCCGGCCGGCCCGGCATCCGCGATCTTAACAGTGACGGACATGTCATTAACCGTTTCGCCCATTGCGTTATCTCCTCCTCTGCTCGCCGTCAACCGGCCCTCGCGGGCCGGTTCTTCACATGTTGGGCCACAAAGGCTTCAGAAGACCATCCTCTGAAGCTGCTTTCGAATACATGCGCTCCAGGAATCCCGTGTGCAGGTCGCCGGTCACATATTCCCGGCTGTCGAGGATCAAGAGGTTCACGGGAATGGTTGTCTTTATCCCCTCGATCTGAAAGCCGGCGAGGGCATTCCTCAGCCGCTCGATCGCATCCGGGCGCGACTCCCCCCAGGAGATCACCTTGGCCAGGAGAGGGTCGTAGTAGGGCGGAACGGCACAACCCTCTTCGATTGCGTGATCGATTCTCAGGTGTCCGGCGTCAACCGCCGGAAATCGCAGACTGCTGATCGTTCCCGGCGACGGGCAGAACGAGACGGGATCTTCCGCGTAGATTCTGGCTTCGATGGAATGCCCTTTGAAAGAGACCTCTTCCTGCCGGATGTCGAGTTCTTCGCCCGCGGCGATCCTGAGTTGCTCCGCGACGATATCCATCCCCGTCAGGAACTCCGTCACGGGGTGCTCGACCTGCAGCCTGGCGTTGACTTCCATAAAGTAATAATCACCCTCCGCCGACCGGAGGAACTCCATCGTCCCCGCCCCCTCGTAACCCATGGCCTTCACAAGGTTTGCGGTGTGGTGGAAGATTGTCTCCCGGTCCTTTTCCGTGACCACCGGCGAGGGCGATTCCTCGATGATCTTCTGGTAGCGCCTCTGGATCGAGCATTCCCTCTCGCCCAGGCAGACGCAATTGCCCGACCGGTCCGCCAGGAACTGGACCTCGATGTGCCTCGGGGCGGCAATCAGCTTTTCGATGTAGCTCTCGGGATGGCCGAACGCCATCAGGCCGATTCGCGACAGCCGCTCGAAGGCATCCTTCGCCTGGCCCTCCTCCTCGATCAGTTCGATGCCTTTCCCTCCGCCCCCCTTGTCGAGCTTCAGCACAACGGGGTATTCATGCTCAGAGGCAAACGCCAGCACATCGTCGGCACTCTTCGTGATATCGATGGTCCCCGGTACGACGGGAACCCCGGCGTCCGTGGCGATCCTGCGGCAGTAGCACTTGGAATCGATCGCCGAGAGCACGGAAGGCGGAGGCCCCACCCAGGTCAAACCGGCCGACACCACGGCATGGGCAAACTGCGAATTTTCGGAGAGAAACCCATAGCCGGGATGGACGGCATCCGCCCCGGAATGTTTAACGGCATCGAGAATGGCTTCCATGTTGAGGTAGCTTTTGATCGGATTTGCCGGGCCGATGCGGACGGCTTCGTCCGCATGCCGGATATAGGACAGATTCTCATCGGGGTCCGAGTAGACGACGACCGTCCTGATGCCGAGTTTCCTGCAGGTCCTCATCACCCTGACCACGATCTCACCACGGTTCGCTATCAATAATTTCCTGATATCAGGCATTGCTTTCTCACGCCTCCAGGACAATCATCGGGCTGTTGATTTCCATTTCATCCCACTCCTGGACGAGTATGCTCTTTACGGTGCCATCGTCCGCGGACTTAACAGACAGCTCGGTTTTCATGCAGTTGATTACGGCAACTTCCTGCCCCCTGGCGATCTTGTCCCCTTCCTTTACGACAACACGCGCAACAAGGCCCGGCATATGAGCTTTCACAATAACTTCCATCATTCAATCCTCCCTTATCCGGCTATTATCATTTTCGTGGATCACTCAGTTTCTTCAATGGAATCCCCAGTCGTGCAAATTCCTCGCTGACCTTGCGGACCACGTCCACGGCATTGGGCGAATCGCCGTGGCAGCAGATCGTATCCCCGTCGGCGCCGATCCGCTTTCCGCTTATGGTGGTGATCTGTTTGTCGCGAGCGACCATCACCGCCCGTTCAGCCACTTCTTCCGGGGACCGCGCCTTCTTGGTGCGCTCGAGCACCCAGTTCCCTTCTTCGTCGTAGCTGAGGTCAATGAGGATTTCGGCGGCCATCTTCAGGCCGAGTTCCCTGCCGCGCCGCCAGATGAGTGTGCCTCGGGGAATGAGGACAAACAGTTCACGGTTGAACGACGCCACCGCATCGAGATACGCTTCGACGTATTTTTCATCGTCTGAAACCATCCGGTACAGTATCCCATGCGGTTTCACGTGCTGCATCGTCATGCCGTTCACCGTCAAAACGGCATCGAGCGCGCCCAGTTGATACAGGGTGTCGCTTTTCAGCTCATCCGGGGTGATATCCATCCTTCTGCGGCCGAACCCCCGGATATCCTCGAGGCCGGTGTGGGCGCCCACGGCAACGCCATACTCTTTGGCAAGCCGTACGGTCGTCATCATGACAAGGGGGTCGCCCGCGTGGAAGCCGCAGGCCACGTTGGCCGAAGTGATATACTTCATGACCTCTTCGTCGTTGCCCAGCTTATACCTGCCGAAGCTTTCTCCCATGTCTACGTTAAGATCCATTGCAAGCCCCTCTTTTCCGAAATCAGATCAAAGATTTGACGGACAACCAGTCCCGCTGTTCCCTGCGCGCCTCGATCGCTTCTTTCTGCGTGCAATAGGCGAACTTGACATAATCCCGGCCCGGCGTCCCCTGCCCGATTTTCCAGAGATCGGCATTGATCACGTGCAGGGCGACCAGGTACCCTCCGAGGGTGGGCCCATCCGCGATCAGCAGGATGGGAGTATTTCCGCAGATATTGAGCGCCCCGCGAATGGGATAGGCGTGGTCCAGCACGTTGGAAGGATGACTTCCCGCGACTCCGCCGTCTTTTCTCGAAAAGGCGAGGTCCTTTGCCTCGGCCAGACGATAGGCCGACCGGTTCGAGCTGAGCTGGATCTTGAAGGCATTCGAATAGAGATAGTCCATGCCCTCCTCCGTCAGATAGTCCGGGCAGGAATTCGGGCCGGGGATGGCTCTCAGGACCCATTCGCGCGAATACTTCGGCAGGGCGTCCGGTTTCACCTTCCGGCCGCTTTGAGCCCCCTTTGACGGGGTGCCGAATTTCAGAACGTCTCCCGGTTCCAGCTTTCGTCCTTCGTATCCTCCGTAGCTCCCGAAAAGGCAGGTCGATTTGCTGCCGAGGTACACCGGAACGTCGATTCCTCCGGCGATGCCCAGGTAGGACCTGAAACCGAACTCGCCGAAGTGAGAAAACTTGAGGACATCGCCCTTTTTGACCGAAACGGCTTCCCACATGGGCATCGGTTGGCCGTTCAATGTGGGCTTCATATCCGTGCCGGTCACGCTCACGAGCGCGTCCGTCACAAACTCCGCTTCGAAGTATCCTCCCACGATCTCGATTCCCGCCTCGCCCGCCGGATTTCCAACCAGCAGATTCGCGAAAGCCAGGGCCGCATTGTCAAAGGCGCCGGAAGAGGCCATTCCGTTGTCCAGGTACCCTATTCTTCCCGGCCAGTCCTCAACGACCGTTTCAATTCCTCCGTTTATGATCTTCAGCATGGCTGTCTGCTCCTGACTTGATCGTTTAGACCCTCGGGGCAACTTTAGTCCCCGCTTCCTGTTTGGCGAGAAGCTCCTTCACTTCCTTCTGAACTCCCTGCGAATTGTAGAAATCAAGCCACTCTTTAACGACGAACCGGGCGGGCTTGATATCGTAGACGTAGTCGGTTTTTTCATGGACGTGCTTGTAGATATCGAGGATCGCGTCCTCGGACACCTCGTAAAACCTGATCCTGTCGCCCGCTTTGAAGAACGTGGGGCTGTCCTTAAAGAGCGGGTGCTTCTGAGCGAACTGGAAAATCGGGATGGTCCTCCCGAACAACTGGTAGCCGCCTCCGGTCGGGGTCGGATAGACGTAAAGACAGGGGCCGCCGATGCCCACGGTGCCTTCCGGGGTCCAGGTCCGCGGCGGGTTGTACTTGGGCACCACGATCGCGCACCTCGGGTCAAGCGGCCAGAAGAATCCCCCGCCCGGCCAGAAGCCGTTTCCACTGTTGTACCATTCGGTGCCGCAGACCATTTCTTTGATTTTGGCGACGGAAACTCCGTTGCACAGGGCCATGTATTCGATGTTGTAGTCGTCGATCACATTCGGCGCGCCCGGCCTCACCTCTTTTACGTATTTCGCCACGGCTTTCTTCGTTTCGCCGTCTTCAAAAGCGATCGGCAGCGAGATGAGGCGGGAATCGAATTCGATGTCCTCGACGTGAGCCAGCTTCTCCTCGGCTTCCTTGATTGCAGCGATCAACTCCTGAACGGACAGGACCTCCGGATCGAAATGAAACAGATTCGTTCGGATTCCCGGGACGGTTTCGAACAATCCGCCGATGTTCCCGGCCTTGACGGCTTCGTTGATGGTGAGGGTCCTGAAAGAATCCACCAGGTTGAATCTGGGAGTCGCTCCGTATTCAACCTGGAGGAAACCGTCTCCGGCCTGACGGAACAGCACCTCAGGCCTCGATTCGGCTTCGGGAAGTTCATCCAGTATGACAGCGTAGTTATTCAGGCTCATCGTTCATTAAACCTCCTGTTTGGTGGGTCCATTTAGAAGGGCCGTTCCAAATTCCTCGTCCACAGGACGATGCGTATTCACTCCCGCAACTGCGGATTCCAGCCGCAAACCGGTCCGGCATGCGATTCCCCGGACCGACCCTTCCTTTTTTGCAAATCTCGTGCGAATCGCCGGGCCGCTGCGGGGCCGTCGATCGAGAGATCGGCCCTGGCGATCGATAACCATGCGCCTGATGAGACAATCCGGGAGCTTCACGGATGGTCTTCCCCGCCCGGCTACACCGCGGAGCAGTGGGGTTGAGGCCTTGAGAGGCAAGCCCTGGCGGGAGTCGCAGTCCCGCCGGCAAGGGATTCATCGCCTCGGCCCGTCCCTGAAAACGGGGAGGAGCCGTCGGAGTTTTCAGCATGCAAAAGCGACCGAAAAGCGCCTGGCCGGATGAGGTTTGGATTCTCAATTCCCGGTCGGGGCGTCCGACAGGGCCGAAATCGCGAACCAAAATGTTTCCAGGACCGTACCGGTCAATGAAGTCTGCACATTTTTGTAGCTTGGAGCGGTCTTCCGGAATGCTGGAACAAAGTGCCTGCCTCCCCCATCTTCTACCGGGCGGGTTCATACAGGTATTTCCGATGCCGTGGAGGACTACGAGCACCCGATGCCGTTTGATTGAATCGAGCGGACTGGGAACAGCCCTTTACTTAAGCAGGCTTTCCAGTCCGCTCAGTATCGGTCATTTTCGGTGATTATTCCTGAAACAAAACGCGAAGCCGGGCCGGGGGCGGGTTTCAATTCAGCGCTTCACCCCTCAGATTCAGCCTGAACTTGAGAAACACGTACCAGAGCATGATGATCGCCCACCTCAAGATGACGAACACCACCGCGGTTGCCGGCACGTTCGCTCCGGGGTAGCACTGGTGAGCGACGAGGACCACCACCGCGAGGTTGCCGAGCGAGGCCGTCAACGCCAGGCTCAGCCGGTCCTTCCGCTCTGCTCCACCGGGCATATACCCGATGACGATCGCCAGCGACACGACCACGAAAATGGACACCAGGGAGGCAGGCGTGAACCTTGAAACTCCGTTGATTCCGAGTTCCAAGGTGACGCTTGAACTTATGACGAACACCGCCACCGGGAAAGTGGCGTGCACCAGGATGACGGAAGCTTTCAGTAAAATGTAATGCCAGACAATACCGCCCATCGACGAAGCCTGCAATCCCCAGTCCCGGTGTGTGCCGATTTCCTGCCGGTCGGTTTTTCAAGATCTCGACTTTGCGATGAAACTACCAAATTGCCCCGTATAACACAAGCTTCAACTCAACCGGCGGATTGCAGGGACACGACTGCGAATGCGGGCGGCAAATACGGACCGTGAAAGATTGCAGGAGGGCCGTAATCGGCGGGAAGGCATTCCGCCCGGTGGAAACGAACCTTCACGTACTCTGCCGACAACTCCATGGAGTTCCTTATATTCTTCGTACAAGGTAAGATATCAAAAACATTGACAGCTTAATGCGAAGTGATAAAACAATTCATATCAGAGCGGGAAATCGTTGCGGCATGGTCCTGGAGCCGGGCCGGCGGCTTTTTGCCGACGCAACGGTCCGGCTCTGCTCCAAGCTGTGTCCAATCCGAAAGCGGGCGCTTTTCCCATTTTTCAGCTTCGAGAGGAGCGGCGGAATGAGCGTTGCAGCACGCGACATCATGGATACCCGATTCTTTTCCCTTTCTCCCGACATGACCGTGCCGGAAGCGGTGAGGTTTTTCGAGAAGGCGAGCCGGGACTTGGGGCGGAGGGTATTCGGCATGATGGTCATCGATCGTGCGAGCCGGTTGGTGGGCATGGTTTCGATGTACGATATTCTTGTGCTCATGCGTCCCAAGCACATCCATATATGGGGAGAGATGAACGATATCGACGTCACGGGCTTCATCCACGAGAATCTTCAGCGAGTCAAGCTGATCCGGGTTGGAGACCTCATGAGTACGGATATCGTCACCATTGCCCCGGACACTCACCTGCTGATAATCGTCGACATCATGCTGAGAAAGCACGTAAGGCGCCTCCCAGTCCTCGATCGCGGCAAAGTCGTCGGAATCGTCCACATCTCGAACGTCTTCTTCTACCTCATGGAACAGTTGATCCGCTAGACGCATCTGCAACTTTTTCGAATGTGCCGCGGGAACCAATCCGTTCCCTTCGCCCGGCGTGAGGGTGTGGGAGGCGCAGTTCCCCACTCTCTTGAAACATCGTCTGCTGCTGTCTTGAACGCAACCTGGTATTAGATTAGACCGCAAGAGGTGTGTTCATAGATTCCGGAACCGGCCGATCGGGCAAGGCCTGGAGCCGATGGGTGCCATGATGAAAAGACGCAGTAGAAACGTTCTGAGCAGTCTGAGAGTCCGGCAAGCCATGAGCAGGATTGCGGTCCTCCTGCCCCGGGACGCCATGATCGAAGCGGCTGTGAGAGGCATCATCAAGAACAAGACCGACGCGGCACTCATCACCAATGACCGCTATGAAGCCATCGGCGTCGTGTCCACGACGGACCTCATGTACGCCTATTACGCGGGAGTGCCCATCGGTACGCACATCGAGGCGATCATGCGGTCGCCGCCCCTGTGCTGCCTCCCGGACGATTCGCTGGATTCGGCGCTCGACGCCATGCGCAATCACAAGGTGAGCCGCCTTTACGTCCTCGGGGATATCCCCGATCACGCCATCGGTGTCCTGTCTTACCCGGACATCGTGGGCTTGCTCTACAGGTACTGCCACCAATGCGAATTCAGCACGATCAGGCATAAGAACCAGGGGCAGGCGCTGCCTGCGCAGGATTTGCTCAGCGTCTGCGAGGTCATGGAACCCGGCATCCTCTCCTTCAGAGAAACCGACAGCCTGCTGGCGATCATGGAGGGCCTGTCGGTGCGTGGCGGGACGGCCCTTATCATGGATGCAGGCAACCGTCCCGCCGGCGTGGTATCCAAGACCGATCTGATTCTCGCTTACAGGCACGGCATTCCGTCCTCATCCGAGGCGAGCACCGTCATGAGCGCCCCGGTCCGGGCTTGCGACAAGGAAGAACCGCTTGCCGCCGCGATTCAGAAAATGATCTTCTCGGACCTGAACCTTTTCTTCGTTTACAAGGGGAACCCCGACAACATTATCGGCGTTCTCTCGCTCGCCGATGCCGCAAGAGTCCGCTCCGGGTCCTGCCGCGCGTGCATATCCAGCCGAATCGAGATCGACGATTCCTGAAAATGATCACATTCGGTGCCAGGGGTTCGAATAACCGGTCTCGTGAGGGACCTCGATGGTCACGTCTTTTACGCCCGGGACACCCCTTACGATGTTCTCGATTTCCTTCACCGGGCCTATGTCGTTCGACTTTCCGGCGGGACCGAGGTGTATGATTCCATCCGAAGAGGATACCGAAAGCCGTATCCTGTGGTCGCTCAGAACCGACTGGACCTCGGCGGCCAGGAGCAGGTCGTCCATCGCTTTCCGGGATTCGGGAGTGGTTTTGAACCGGGGCAGAGAGCAGTGGATGATATCGACAGCGTCGTTGACGGTGATCTTCCTGATGTGGATGACAAGGTCGTAAAGTTTGGAATCCCGTGTGTCGATTCCGTGGACGTATTTTCCCCACTTCACCCTTTCATCGTCATCCTTTTTCAAAATGCGCAGAGCCTCTCTGCGCGAAATCTTCTCGCGATCCATTTCAAGCCGGACGCGATCTTCCATGTCGGCGATGATCCGCACCTTGAAAACATGCGCGATCCCTGCGACGAAAAAATGACCCGCCAGGCCGTGGTACACCACGTTGTCCTTCTGGAGGTGCCTCAGAAGCGCCAGCCGGGTATAGGCGACGTACTTTTCCTTTTCGTAGGTGAGGCGGTCCAGGATGGAGGGAGCGTCGTGGATCGCCCGAATGAGCTTGATCTCCGGGATATTGAACTGTTCGGACGCCTCCAGGATGATATCCCTGGAAATGCACTCGAATCCTTCCCTTGCGGCGACTTTCTCCGCGATTTCCCGTCCCTTGCTGTACGAACCCCTCGATATGGTGATAATGGCCATACTCTCTCCCCTATGGATGTTGATTCCATATTCAATATTGGATCTTTCGCCCGCTCTTGTCGAGACGCCGGAGCAGCGCATGAGTGAAAACTTCCGGATTTATTCGGGATGGGAATCTGAGGGGCAGCGCGCAAGGATTACCGGCAGGAACGGGAAAAGCGGTATCGACGAATGAGTTTCCTCAAATCTCATGCAGACAAAGAACCGGACGCTTCTTTTAAGTGAAATGAAAGAAATTGTCCAGCCCTGTCCGATCACTTTCCCAACCATTCGTCGATTGTGGGAGGAGCATTCACGAACAGAGAGAACGGCTCCCATTCGCACTTCGCGTTCAGTTCCACTCCTCGCTGGATCACCGAAACGGGCCTGTCCGAGGAAACCACGACCACGATAATATTCTCTTTCTCCGCCGTGAACCTCAGTGCCGAGTTGAACCTGGCTCCCCGGGCCCGGTCTTCCCCGGGAAAGGCCCGGCCGTCCAGCAGGCAGGCGAAGCCGTGCAGATGGAGGTCGGAGCAGATGTGCAGCGCCCCGTCCACTTTGGCAAGCGATTTTGCCAGTTCCAGGAATTGCTCCCGCCGCAGGTCGATCGGCCGCTCGATTTGCTGCCCGGCTATCTTGACCGGCACATCGTTGAGATCGATCACGAGCGAGCATCCGTGCTTCTGTTCGGCGGCCGCCTGGACCATGCCCGACACGATCTTGAAAAGCACCAGGCTCGCGGATGGATCGAGCTTCGATTCCACGAGGATCTCTTCCAGGTGGACCAGGTTGGCCTTTCGCGTGGAAGAGTGGAAACTGCCGTCCGAAAAACTGCAAACCGGCTTGTCCGCGAAGAAAAGAAACCCGTGTCCGCCCCTGAAATCCGCGGTGATCCTGAGGCGCGGAAGCTTGCCGGTGGCTACCCCGATGAGTTTTTCCCCATCGGAGACGAGCTTTCGCTCGGAGTTCTCGACAGCCGCGATGAGTTTCCTGACGTGTTTCAGGTTGTTCACCCTGGGACCGCTGTCGGTGGGAAACCGGATCAGGAAATCGACTTCCGGCAGAACATCGGGTTCCACGAACTCGAGCACTCCCCGCGGCCATGCCCCTTCCTCCCTTGTTTTCGAGATCCCGAGGACCGCGTCCAGAATCGGGTAGACTTCCATCCGCGAGTCCCAGCCGAACCGGATATTGATCTCGTCGCGTATGTAGTCGCGCACTGCATGAGTGGCATATTCACGGAGAACATACCGCGAATTCCTGGTGTACAACGGGTCCTCAGCCAAAAAATCGTGGGCGAGAAGAGAAACCGCGTGTTCGAGCCATCTTTCGGTCGGGCCGATGCTGCACATGTCCGGATGATGCTCGGTGAACCACATCTGGTAAAAAATGGATTGAGTGCGCCCGCCGAAAGAGATGAGACCCGTCAATTGGAGGTTCTTCTCGGGGAGCATTTGCCCGAAGGATTTGAGGTCCAGGGCGCCCCATGCATTTTGCCTCCATTGGTCCGAGCGAAGGTAGAGTTTCTCAAGTACGGGTTCATGCCCTTCGAGAAGACGTTGCGGGTCGCAGACCCGGATCGTGTCGTCGGGCTTTTCCGCATACAGGAGCGCCGTCCTGCTCGGTCCGGAAAAATGGGAAATCCCCTCGCTCAGACCGTCGAGGACATGATAAATGCACAGATTTTTAATTGAATGATTCATCTTCCGGTATTCCAATATTCCCGGTGCTTCCGGCAATTGCGGAGTTGCCGCTGTCGCCGGTATGCTCCCCGAATCCTTACACTGCCCCGTCTGCGCGGGGTTTGTGCCTTCCCGGAGAGGGGGAGCGGGAAATCCGGGGAATTTCCTTTCAGTGGGCCATCCCTTTTGACTACCTTCTTCCGGCAAGCATTTCAAGTGCAAAACCCGAATTAGATCCATCGGAAATACTGCGGACCCGCCCGATAGCCGCCCGGGAAATGGACCAGCGCCCCCGGCGTGATTATTCTCCGTTCTGAGAATGGGCTTGCAGGGTTGACTGATGCTGAGTTGTGTTCAAGATGCCGTCAAAGAATGAAAAGTGTGGGGAGCCGTGCCCCTCACACCCCCGCGCCGCTTCGCGGCTCAGTCCGGCGTGGGCCAAGCGCCGCCGGCGCCGAGCGCTCGGCCTCACGCGCTTGCGCGTGTGGCCGAAATCCCAGGGGGCGCGGGGGAAGGCACTGTTGCCCAAACAGAATTCAAGTGAAAAATAAGCCGTTTGTCCAGACAACGTCACCCCGGCGAAAGCCGGGGTCCAGTGTCGTTAATTGGAATTATCCAATAATTTCAAAGAGTCTGGATTCCGGCCTCCGCCGGAATGACGAATCCTGGTTACGCTCGTTCCCACGCTCCTGCGTGGGAATGCAGACACTTTTCCTTTGGGCAACAGGCCGGAAATCATTCCCCCGCCCTCTTTGGGTTTATTTTATCATGAACGCAAAATGACATGAGAGAGAGGAAGGCCGCCATGAGTGCATATCACGGAGTCGATTATTACCAGTGCGACGATCTGCTTTCCGATTCCGAGAAAGCCTTGCGGGGCAAGGTTCGGGAGTGGATCGAGGACCGTTGCCTGCCCAAAGTCGCGGACTGGTTCGAGCAGGGGATCTTCCCCGTCGAACTCATCCCCGAACTCGCGCGCCTGGGTCTTTTCGGATTCAAACTGAAGGACTACGGCGGGGCCGGGCAGAACAACGTCGCTTTCGGCCTGGTCTGCCAGGAACTGGAACGGGGGGACAGCGGCCTCAGATCTTTCGTTTCCGTCATGAACGCCCTGGTGATCTTTCCCATCGCGACCTTCGGCAGCCCGGACCAGAAGGACCGATGGCTTCCAGCGCTCGTTCGCGGTGAAAAGATCGGATGTTTCGGATTGACGGAGCCGGAAGCCGGTTCCGACCCGCAGAGCATGCGCACCAGGGCCGTGCTCGAAGGCGACCGCTACGTTCTGAACGGCAGGAAAATGTGGATAACCAACGGAGAACTTGCCGATGTGGCGGTCATCTGGGCTCAGACCGACGAGGGAATCAGGGGCTTTCTCGTCGAAAAGGGCACTCCAGGGTTCGCCGCTCACCCGATTCAGCGCAAATTCTCGCTGCGGGCCTCGGTAACCTCGGCCCTCGTTCTCGACAATGTGGCCGTCCCGAAGGAAAATATTCTTCCCGGCGCGGCCGGTCTGAGGTCCGCCTTCATGTGCTTGAACGAAGCCCGCTACGGGATCGCCTGGGGAACGACAGGGGCGGCCATGGCGTGCTACGAATCCGCATTGAATTATGCGTCGAAAAGGATCCAGTTCGGGGCGCCCATCAGTTCCTACCAACTCGTGCAGCGAAAACTCGTCAGGATGCTGACCGAAATCACCAAGGCACAACTCCTCTGCATCAGGCTGGGGAGGCTGAGGGACGAAGGCCGCGCCCGACACACGCACATCTCGATGGCCAAGATGAACAATGCGTCCGAAGCCCTCAAGATAGCCCGCATGGCCAGAGACATCCTCGGGGCCAACGGGATCAGCCTCGGCTACCCCGTCATCCGCCATATGCTGAACCTTGAAACGGTGAACACCTACGAGGGTACCGAGGACATCCACGTCCTGGCTATAGGCCGTGATATCACGGGCATGAATGCCTTCAGTTGTGAGCCGACGACCGGCCAACGGAGCGAAACCGGGCCGAAATAGCCGGTGGGGAAATAAGCATCCTTTCCGCAATCAAGATGCTCGAATCATATCCTAAGATGCCTGGAGTCTCGGTGTTGGCAAGCTGAACTGACTTTTGCATTTGCCTAAGGTGTGCCCAATGGTTGAAACCATAGAGGAGGTATCGGGCGGGAGGATTCGACGGCGAAAATCATTGGACTTTGCAGACGCATGCACTATGATGATAATGATCAAGGGCTCCTCTATGGTCGAAACCACCGGGGAGGCATCAGGCGGGATTTCCACACTCGGAAGGCTGGTTTGATTGATTGTGCCCGGAAGTAAGGTTAAGTTCAAAGAAACACATACGCCGAAGGCCTCACCAGCCGACCCAAGGGGAAATCTCCTTGGGCTATGGATTCCCAAGGTGCATTCCCACAACCAAGGCCAAATGTCCACCCCGTTAACATTTCAATAAAAAATCGCCTGTTGCGCCTCCGCTCACCCGTCGTTCTGGAAGAGCCGCACCCATGTGCGATGTTAGCCTTTGGACACTCAGCACTGTGGAATACTGAGAAGGAGATCGAATGGAATCGTTGATCTGGTTTTCTATACCAGGAGCTGTATTTATGGTTGCAATTGCCATTCTTTATCCGGGGATAATAACCAACAGCCATGGAGCTCCTGTATGCATCGCGTCTGTGCCCGTAATGGGATTTATTATACACCAAGCCTTCCGCCTTTGCTTTGAAGTAACAGGTGGTTTTGCAAGGCGAACTCGTAAAGTGGTCGGTTACATCGCCAAAGAATGCAAGATGGAAACCAATAAAAATATATCAAAGTTGGAACACGCCTTTATGGTGTGGGAATCATCCTTTTACTCAGATAATTTCCCAAGTTCATTTAGGGAGCATGATAGAGGCACTTGGCACTATGTTTTATCTTTCTGGAGCATAGCATTTGCTGCGTGTCTAGCATTGTTTGTTGTGATAGCCCATTTGATAGTATATCCATGCTACTATCGTGGAAATGGCACTATTATTATATCAATTATATTTGAAGTATTTATTTGTATTTGTTTCTATGCCAAAGGCAATAAGACTTATAATTCATTGATAAAGCAAGAAGTTGCCATGGCGCTGCTTAAGATAGATGTGCTAACAGAAGTATCAAAAAAGATAGAAAGCTGGCCTTCTATCTTAACTGACTTGAGAGAATAGAGGTGGAACTGTTACAAATCATTGAGATTCTATCTGGTTGACTACATCTGGACAGTAGTAAGTTAAGACTCTACAGGCCCTGCGGATGCTCACCTTATAGCGCAGCATGAGCTGCTCCACCATCTCCCGCAAACGAGCAGGCTTCAGAGCTTTTTTCGGATGACTTCCTGGAGCATTTCCTTGTCCAAGGATAAATCCGCAACCAGTCTCCGGGGCCTGGCGTTCTCCTCCTCGAGCTGACGGAGCTTGCGAACCTCGGAGGGCATCAGCCCCCCGTACTTTTTCTTCCACCGGTAGAAGGTCTGCTCGGAGATCCCCATCTTGCGGATGATCTCCCCGACGGGCGTTCCCTGCTCGGCCTGCTGCAGGGCAAAGGCAATCTGCTGATCGGTGAAATTGGACTTCTTCATCGTGACTGATCTTCTACAGTGCTTCTAAAAATATTCTACAATATTAATGAGATACACGTGACAATATCATCCTTGGCACTACAAATTGGCATTTTGTCCATCTGGGAGGTAACGGGCGATCTCACGGTAAGCGGTCGGTGAACCCCATCTTGTAAGTCAAATCAAGCCCTGCCATGATCTCCTGAAAAACTGAACAGGAGGTCATGTGACGAACATCTACAAATCCGAAAAACGCCAGTTTTGGGAAAAGCACATCGAGAAGTGGAGAGAGAGCGGACTCTCTCAGGTCGAGTACTGTCGGGTAAAAGACGTAAAAATCAAGAGCTTCCGGTATTGGAAAAGGAGGGTTGGTCGTCTGGGTTGTGCACAGGCCCTGGTCGAAGTGCGGCTTCCAAAAGCTTTGTCGATTCCAATATCACCGGCCCACCCGCAGCTTTGCCTCGTTGTCGGCCAACGCTACCGAATAGAGATCTGCAAAGGATTCGATTCCGAAGATCTTGAGCGGGTCGTGCGTGTATTGGGGAGGATATGATTTTCCTGCCATCCCATATGCGGGTCTTTCTTGCGCCCGGAAGCACGGACATGCGAAAGGCGATAAACAGCCTCTCGATCCTCGTGGAAAGTACCCTGCGGCTCGATCTGTTTTCCGGCCATCTTTTTGTATTTTGTAATCGAGGGCGAACGATCCTGAAAGTCTTGTACTGGGACCGAAACGGGTTTTGCCTTTGGCAAAAAAGACTTGAGAAGCACCGGTTCAAATGGCCGCAGAATAGCGATGAGGTAACGGAGATCGGAGCAAGAGAGCTGAGTTTTATACTTGAAGGGCTGGATATACGGACTGTAAGGCCCTTGGAAGAGTTACACTATAAGAGTGTGATTTAAGCAAATATCTTGTATCAGGTTAAAAAAACATTGGCAAATTGGACAATTTTCTGCTATTAACGCCTGCCATGGCGACTGAGACTCATAAACTACCGAAAACGGCTGAAGAACTCGAAGCGATCATCAAGCCCTATGAATCGCGAATCCAATATTTAGAAGAGCGCATCAATACCCTGGAAAAAGTCATTTTTTCTCCCAAGAGTGAAAAACGCCGTCCCGAAGAAGGAGAAGGCGGCCAACAACTCCATCTGTTTAATGAAGCCGAAGCACTTGAAGAAAAAAGGGAAGAAGCACCACTTACCATTCCCGAGCACACGCGCCGGAAACCCAGACGTAAGCCTCTGCCGCCGGATCTGCCCCGGATAGATGTCATCCACGATATAGACGAGTCGGAAAAAGTCTGCGCGTGTGGTGCGCAGCTTTCCAGAATCGGCGAAGAGGTTTGCGAAAAGCTCGATATCATTCCTGCCAAGGTTCAGGTAATCCGGCACATCCGGCCCAAGTATGCATGTAAAGATTGCGAAGGCGTGGAATCGGATGGACCAACAGTACTGATCGCACCGCCTCCTCCCCAGATCATTCCCAAGGGGATTGCAACCCCTGGCCTTCTTGCCCATGTGGCGGTCTCCAAATATGCCGATGCCCTCCCGCTCTACCGCCAGGAAAAGATGTTTGAGCGATGCGGGGTTGAAATCAGCCGCTCCACCATGGCCGGCTGGATGGTGATGGCGGCAAAGAGCTGCACTCCGGTAATGGATTTACTCTACAAGGAGCTTCAGACAGGCCCGCTTATAAACGTCGATGAAACGCCGGCCCAGGTTTTAAACGAGCCGGGCCGGGCAAACACAACGAAATCCTACATGTGGGTGTTCCGAGGAGGAGATCCGGAAAAACCGGTCCTTATCTATCGGTATTCGCCGACAAGATCGGGGCAAATTGCGCGGGAGGTCTTGCAGGGCTACCGGGGGTATTGCCAAACCGACGCCTTCTCGGGATATGACGGCCTGGAGCAAGCTATAGAGGGAATAGAGCTAGTAGGCTGCTTTGCACACGCTCGCCGAAATTTTGTAAAGGTAATCGATGCCCGGGGCAAAGGGGTCAAGGGGAAGACCGGCAGCGCCGAGGTTGCGCTGGGGTATATCGGCCAACTCTACAAGATTGAAAAAGCGGCCAGGGCGGCAGAGCTTTCCGTGTCTGAGATTGAGCGGTTCCGAAAGGAAAGGGCTGGACCTATCCTCGAAGAGTTCAAAGTCTGGCTGGAAAAAAGGAAAGACCAAACACCACCGAAGGGGTTTTTAGGAAAGGCGATAAACTACACGCTTTCCAACTGGCCCAGGCTTGTTCGTTACCTGGAAAACGGGCATATCACTCCGGACAATAATGCCGCGGAGAATGCAATCAGACCCTTCGTAGTGGGACGGAAGAACTGGCTGTTCGCAGGCAGCCCGAGCGGAGCCGATGCCGCCGCCACCCTCTACAGCCTGATCGAAACCGCCAAGGCATGCGGGCTGGATCCTTACCAGTACCTGCGGCTCCTTTTTGAAAAAATCCCCCACGCTCACGGCGAAGCCGAACACGCCGCTCTCATCCCACAAAACGCAACCGGCCTGATCTCCTGATCGGCTCTGGAGCGCATCGCTCCCGCTTTCAATGTCCTATCGCCAAACAATGCTTTTATCAAAGAACCGGGTTATCGGTCATGATCATGCCATGGACTGGGCGCTTCGGGAAGATGGGGTTCACTGGACGCTTATACTAACTTGCGCGCAAGATTGAACTATAGTAACATGCAACCCACCCCTCAGGAGGGGGTTGCCAATGTCAAAGAAAACGAAAGTATCCAGTGAGGTGTTTCAATTGGCGATGGAAGCTGCGGAGAAAGCGAGAACTTCCGATGACCTCAGAGCGGCTCAAGCTGTATTGATCCCCGGCCTTCTCGACATCCCTGACCGTATCACCGGGAAAATCATCGGTCGTTGTCGTGGAACAGTAGTCCAGTTGCGTAAGAAATTCAGCACCTTCAAGCAATCGCACGACCGCAACTGGGGCGGCCGCCGCTCCGGCTACATGACGATCGAGCAAGAACGTCAATTCCTTTCGGAATTCCTGGACCAGGCCGCACATGGCGGTATTTTGGTTGTGAGTAAGATTCAACAGGCATTTGAGGCCAAAGTGGGGCGCAAAGTAGCCCAAAGCACCATTTACCGGATGCTGGACCGTCACGATTGGCGAACTATCATACCAAGGCCTCGTCATCCCAACAGCAACACCGAAGCCCGGGAGGGCTTTAAAAAAACTCCCGAAAACAGTGACTAAGTGCGTGAAAGCACTTGCTCCCCTGAGAGTGCGCTTGCGGTTGATGCTCCAAGATGAAGGGCGTTTTGGAAGAATCAGCACTCCTCAACGTTGCTGGGCGCCTCGCGGAATTCGTCCTTATGTACCTAACCAGATCATCCGCGAATATACCTATGCATACGTTGCGGTATCTCCTCATGACGGCACACTGGATTCGTTGATTTTGCCCCAGGTTAGTGAACAGGCCATGTCTATTTTCTTGAGGGAAGTGAGCAATCGGCATCCGGATGAGTTCATCCTCATGGTCATGGATGGCGCGGGATGGCATAAAGCCAAGGCGCTCAGCGTGCCCGAGAATATGGCGCTGATCTTCCTTCCACCTTACAGTCCGGAACTCAACCCGGTGGAGCACGTTTGGGAGGACATCCGAGAGAACGGTTTCCGCAACAAGGCTTTCAACAGCATTGAAGCTGTGGAGGATCAATTGATGCAGTCCCTCAAAGCCCTTGAAAAGGACCCCGCATCAGTGGCGAGAATGACAGGGTTTCCGTGGATCGTTAGTATAAACTTGCACGCAAAATAGTATTACATCTCACGCATGGTCGGGGGGAGAGCAACCCCGACAGCCTGGAACACCTTGCCGCAGATTCCCTGGCACTGAGTACGGATGGCAAGCCGCTTGCCGTCATCCTCGAGGGTAACCTCCTCCAGGGATCTGAGATCTTGCTTGATGTCCGACCACTCGAAGCTGTTGCCGGCAGCCTCGATACGCCGGTACAGCTCTTTTTTGAGCAGAAGAGCGAGAAAGCTGCAGAATACATGGCCGCGAATGGTCTCATCCCGCTTGTGATAGATCGGGCGGGTCTCAAGAAGCGACTTGGCATCCCGAAAGACATGCTCCACCTGCCGGAGTTCCTTGTACTTCAGGGCCACTTCATCGGCGCGGAAGCTGGTGTTGGTGGTGAGCACCCATTTGCCGTCAAAACGGGCGTCCTGTTTGACTCTTTCCCGGTCGATGGAAAAAGCGCCCTTTTGGCTTTTGAGGTAGCGCCGGAAGCCGCGGTTTCCGACAAGGCTCTTGGCTCCGCGTTTGAGCTGCTCTTCGAGGGAAGCCAGGATGGCCTCGCGGTCGGCTTGATCCTTCCTGGCCTCTTTGGGATTGAGGCACACGATGTAGCGTCTGCCGTTAACGGAAACCTCCTTGATCTGCAAGGGAGAGGGCTCCTTGGAGGACTTCCCTTCCGGTCGAACCTCCTGGAATTCCCGGGTGTCGGCGAGAACCTGCTCGCGCACCTCTTTGGCCTTGCGCATCCGAACCCCCAGAATGTAAGGGAGCCCCGTTTTCGGGTCATCGAGGGTTTGCATGGTTTCTTTGCCGATCATCCCCCGGTCGGCCACAAGGCAGAAACGCGCCACCTGAAAACGCTTGCCAATCCTCTGTGCCACCGGAATGAGGGTCTTTACATCGGTTGTGTTATCCGGCCACATCTCGCAACAGATGGGTCTGCCGCGACTGTCAAGAACGGCCCCGACCACCATTTGATTGAGATCCGGACGATGGTCCTTGCTGTAGCCTCTCTCTCCCAGGGTCTCTCCCCCGTTTCCCTCAAAGTAGAGCGAAGTGGTATCAAAGAAGACCAGATCCAACCCCTGAAAAAGATGCCTTTGGCCGTGGAAGAGGTGCTCTTCAACGAGGTCCTTGGTGCACCGCGGGGAGAATGGAGTGGCGTCGTCTTGATCGACCAGTTCTTCACCCAGAAACGCCATGGCCCGGTAGAGATGATGCAACGACAACTCGTCCACACCCGCAATCAGATAGTCCCTTCTCCATTTCTCGCAGAACCTGTCCGAACCGCTCACCATGAGCCGGTGAAGGACGGTGAGGAAAACCGCCCGTTCCGCATCGAAGCTGAACAACCGGTCCTTCAGCAGTTCCTTGAGGACCTTCCCGATACCCAGTTCTTCCCACAGACGTCCGAAAATCAGAGCCGGGCCGATCTTCCCGGCTTCCGCCAGCAGTTCGCTCTTTCCGGAGAGAACCAGCAGGGCCTGTTCGGAAAACCGGGACAAAGAGCGCACCAGGCTTTCAATGTCGCCTTTGGCATTGAGCCGATCCACTCGGCCAAGAGTCGCAATGACTCGCTGCACAACCTTGGCGCCTTCCCGCCGATTCTCCACAACTTGGAGGTACTGGTAGGGACCTGACTTCTTGGCACGTACGAACATGGGAGCCTCCACTACGTTAAGGTGCTCCCATAATAGCTTGGTGAAACATAGTCAACAAGGAAAAATCGAACAAGTCTTGGCACTACATTTTTGATGCGCAAAAAACATGACCTAGATTCCATGCGGGTTTACAGACTGCGGAAGGCCATTTTTGCGAAAACACTGTAGAAGAAAAGCAATACGTTAAATTGAACGCTGCTATGCCCGAAGGTCGTGAGCATGATGTATTATTGAAGGATGTGGATGGTCAATTGTTCATAAACTATCTGCAAAAAGCTGTTGAGTTTGAGCATGACGTTGGTGATTATGCATCTGAATATCTGAAAAAGCATCGCGACCATATTCATAAACGGCTCACACGCTTTGTAATCGAGCCATACATATGGTCGAAGTATTACTGGTGTGCAACCTACCACAATTTCTTTTGCATGGGACGAACAGAGTTCAAAGACTTCATAATTAACTTGGAAGCTATGGCCCCTCAACCCCAGCGGATAGATGGCAGCTAATCTGCTAGCCTAAGAATCGTCGCATTCCTTCACCCCCTATTCAGAGGGCCACGGCCAACCAGAAAACACCCGAGAGCATGCAATAGCCACATTTAAATCTCTTATCACATCCGGAGCAGTTTACTCTCCAGCCAAGGCCATTCTCTCGCATTCATCATATCTTTCTTTTGTATAGTACCAGCTACTAATTTTTGCAACTTCAAAAGTAATTCTTCTGGTAGTTCCTTGGCCAAAGCGCCTTTCATTAGCTAATTGTAAATAAATACAGAATACTAAGCCTCCCTCCAGCGGTGGGGCTGCGCGAACAGGCGCGGAAGCATGGGCAAGGTGGGCGAATCAAGGCTGGGCAGCGCCCGACGGGATTGGCCATGCCGATCAGAACACGCTGCAGAGATGGCTAGAAATACCGTCCCATCATGAACATGAGGGAATTCACGCCTCGGTTTTCGGCCTTGATTTCACAGTTGGAGACATGGTGCCACCGTACCGCGACAAAATACGGCGGCCCGGAATCCGGCATGATCTCCACTCCCAGGCTCGCAATGGGATTGAAGTTTATCCGAAGTCCCTGCCCCTCCACCTGGAAATCCGTGTAGATGCCGCCTGCTCCGAAATCGAGATACGGCCGGAATCTTTTTGTTCGCCCAGGAAAAAGATTATCGAGGTAGTACACAGCCGCAACGTTGAGGGATGCCATGAACCTTGCGTCGGGCATATATGCAGAGCCCACGCCGGCTTCCACCTTGACGCTGCACACCTTCAAAGCACTGGTCTGAAAGAAGTCGGCCAGACTATAGACGCCAAACACGGTCGCCATAGCGAAAGCGACTTCGTCCATGGGGCGGTAAGAGTGGCCATAAGAGAGAGCCATGCCATACTCGCCTTTGGTCCCGCTTTCTTTCTCTTCAGAACACCAGCCGCATCTCCCGCCAACAATTGTAGCAAGAACGGCCAGTAATACGCTGGTCACGATGAGATTGGCGAAACGCTTCCTGGAACCATTCATTTTGTGTGAATCCCCCGTACAACAAGTGATGGAATTCGCATTGAATACACGACAGGACACAACTCAAGCGCTTAAAATTCAAAATGTTTTGTGTACTAAATCAATTTTCCTGCACTGGTGGCCTGTTTATCCCCACACTTGTGTTTGTCCACGCGGCCATGTCGCGCGCTACGTGCGAAAGGGCAGTTCCCGTACGAAAGTCCGACGTTCCTGAAGAGACCGGAAAGGTTGGTCCTCCTTCTGAAACCATGACCTTTTGCGAACAGAGATTGTTCGCCAATACATGCACGAGATAGCCTTTTTGAACGTTTTCCCACCCAGCGAGCAGACTATTCGCAAGCCTCTGTCCATACAGTGTGCGAATGTCCTTTCGACGGTCCCGGCGCGCTGCCATAGGAGAAACACTGGAAGAAAGCTTGAGAGACAAAAGTGATTGCGCATCCTAGATCTTCCCTGAATCTTTGTTGTTCGGAAACGTAGCACGTAAAACCATCAGCACAAGGTTCGTCACAGTCTCAACGGTGGAGCGTTCCAAGCGGCCATTCGACAAAAACGGCAGGACGCGCCCGGTCTGGTAACTTCCTAAGATCAGGCTGGCGACCGCCGCCGCCGTCATTACCGGATCAGGCATGTCGGCACAATCCTCGATCAACCTGGTGAGCAAATCGAACGGCTCTTTGAACACCGTCTTCGCCACATATTCAAGGCGTTCCTCCGTTCCGTCCAGTAATTCGCGAAGAATCAAGCGCATGAACAGTTCTTCGCCGTAGATCGTTTCGACAAACCACGTTACAAAAGCTTCCAAACGGTCATCCGGCGAACTATGCCGGCCCAACAGCCCTTCAATCGTGGACATTCTTTCGGAAAACACGTGAGACAGAGATGCGCGAATCAGTTCTTCCTTGTTCTTGAAGTAGTGGTAGAGATTGGCCACCGTGACGCCGACAGCCACCGCGACGTCGCGCATGGACACTGCTGAGTACCCTCTTGCTGCAAAGAGTAATGATGCTGCTTTAAGAATATTCTCTCGTGTATCCTTCTTTTGCATGGCTTACCCTATCAATATATAACTGGCCTTGGTTGCTTGCATCTGCGCTTGAATCAGCTCGAGTGTCTTCTTCGGTTTTTCGAGATTTTGTTTGGTCAGTTCGATCTGCCTCTCACAATTCCGCATGTCGAAATAATTGCGGGCGACCCCCGCCAACAAACCGACCCTGACAGCTTGCCGAGTGGCCTCTTCAGATTGAAGGACGGCTGTCGCCACCGCTGTGCGGGCTTGATTCCGGCCGAAAAGGTCAAAATCCCGGGTGGCTATAAATTCAGCCTCGTAGAAGCTGACTTCCTGGTTGTTCGTGAAGTACCCCAAATTGCCTCGCGGAGCGCCCACGGACCCACCGACCTGCGGCAGCAGAAGCGATCGCGCGGCTCTGCGTCCGGCCCACGCTTCTTCCACGCGCGCCTCGGCAATCTGCAGCGTTTTGTTGTTAATCATGGCTTCAGCAATGAGCACATCAAGCGTCGGGTCGTCAAAATGCCTCCACCATTTTTGATCGATCTCCACTTCGAGACCGGTGGAAAGAGGGGCATTTAAGTCTACCGTTGGGGATACGCCTGAGAGCTTATTCCACAAAACCGGTCTTAATGCCGGAATCCTGGAAGCCCACAGGGGTGGTGCAGACCACAGGCAGCGTCATAACAGCTATAGCAACAATCAGCGCGTACCTCAGATCAGACACGATGATTACGCTCTTTCCACCTGCGTAAGCGGGTTCAAACAACGAAAGCAGGCATCTTTCAGCCCTCAGTCGTGTTACTTAACGAACGTTCGGTAACGTAACACTGCCGGCCTGTCTGGTCAAGTGGTTTTTTTGCACCCGAACTTGCCCCACATACTCGCCCGTTCCACTCGGCTCCGCAGTGAGTATCTGCCCGGACAGCCATGGACATCCGGGCATGGCAATCGACACGGGGGCTTTTGTGAACGCTCCGGAAAGAGCCGTTCCGCTGCAGTTTTCGGCATTCCTTTGACACTTCTGGACCGAAGTGATATACGGCCTGTCCGGCGCGGCGAAGGCTCTGTGGACGGGCACGGTTGCCGGAGCCCGGGCTTGCAGGCATTGGAAATCGGTGCAATTTCCGAATGCGGCAGGCATGTTTAACTTTTTCTGTGACTGTATTTCAGTGGGCTCTTCCAACTGTCGGGAGGCTTTGTTCCGGGAAGTAGTCCAGTGAAGGCAGGAATGAAGCTTTCGGAGGTGGTTTATTACCGAAGCGGCAGTAAGGTTGACGCCTGCCTTGCGCAACTTGTTCTCCATCAGGCGAAGATAGGTAAGAGAAATGATTTGCCCCCTTTGTTTTCCGGAAGAAAATTATATTAATGAGCTTATGAATATGGTAGCATAAGCAGATTTTAAATATGTTTCAGGCTGTTGGGCCTGATCCGGAATCAATAGTCACGCGACGAAGTGCGTTATACATGGGGGCGATTACAGGGGGGTGATTGTTTCGGCGAATAACCCTTTCCCACCGGCTGGAAAACAGTCCCAAAAATCCTCCTCTTAATTACTTCGATCTTCTCAGTTTCAAGACTGCTTTGCGCGTGAAGAGGCGCCGCACGGGTCAAAAGCCGCCTGCGCGGCGCAGACGGTAGCCCGGCCCCGGGTGTCTTGACGGCAAAGAGCCTTCACGCCAATGGAGTACCGGGAGTTTGTTGACGCTCAAGAGAGGAATTCTAATGAATTATCATTTTTCAAGCACCTTCAGGAGATCGTTACTTATTGCCGCCGTGTTCGCCCTGTTGCTTGCGCCGGGCGCATGGGCGGAGACCTACTCCAGTTCCGGCTCACATTATCCCAAAAGTTTCGACAACAATATCTTCGATACCGACCACAACGACTGCCAGTACATGGATGCCGTTTATTTTGCCGGGAAGGAAATAATCTTTTTCACTTTCACCTCGGATGTCAACGACAGCTATAATTCCCAGTTGCTTTACTATACGCCCGGTTTCGATTATTCAGGATCACTCAACATAGGAAACAGCATTGGCATTGACCTGGCGCTCAAGACCTGCGTTATGGGTGACGTGCTTTATCTTTTCTACACACCCAACGGAACATCTGGAAGCAGCTTACATACAGGCACGATCTATTACCGGACGATAACCATAGATTATGGATCCACCGGCAAAGACTGGAAAATGGTTTTCAGTGATGTGAAATCCCTTGCAACGGGCTTGAGTTCCGTCTCGCTCCGCGTGGCGGGGGTCATGAACGGGACCATGTACCTGATCTACACCGGCGACTCCTCTTTTTACTATATTTCTTCACAAGACGGCCTGAAATTCAGCCAGGGAACCCACTTTTTCTCCGCGACCGACCCAACCATCAACGGAGCGAGCGGCGCTGTCTTTCAGATCCCCAACGCTTCCACCGGCTGCAACGAAACATTCATGCTCGCCTATGCCGCCCAGAACGGGTCGACGAAATCACTCAAATATTTCTTCTTCGATGGGAAGACGTACACCGGTCCGTTCACGATAGCAACTCCTTCCCTGTATCCCTCTTCGGTCCGCCTCATAGCCGGTTCCGCAAGCGGCTACACCAACACAAAATACTCCATCCAGGTATGGCTGGCCACTATTCACAGCGGCTCCGAGCAACACTACGACATGTATCATGCGGAGTATATCCCCGATGGGCCTTACGGGGATGAGGGGACATGGTCCTCGTCGTGGGCCCGTCTGAACCAGAGCAGCAGCGATACAATAGACAATACCAGCGACATTGATACCCCCGATTTTGACTGGGCGGTCATTCCTTATTTCAAAAAAGAAAACGGCAACGTCAGAATGTACCTCCACATCTGG
Source organism: uncultured Syntrophobacter sp. (assembly GCA_963666995.1). Taxonomy (GTDB): domain Bacteria; phylum Desulfobacterota; class Syntrophobacteria; order Syntrophobacterales; family Syntrophobacteraceae; genus Syntrophobacter. Next base: position 1,521,908 of record OY762941.1, read on the forward strand.
TATCCCCGGGGGACCTCTTACACCTGGCCGTCCACGGATAAGGTCAACTTTCGCTGTTCGAGTTACCAGTCCGATCTTCTGCAATACGTCACCACATCCACCGTTCTTTCCGCTCAACAGGATATGAGCACATCCACGGTGCTGGGGATAATAGAGGGAACGCCCCCATTCCCCCTGAACGGCGGAATCCAGACGTCCGACACTCAAATCTCCACGGTGGAACTCCAGGCGACTTCCGGCATAATGACCTCGACGTCCGCGACTGTCGGCGGCACCGTAGTTGCCTCGTACGGCGGCAAATTTTTGAAAATGGGCGTGAACGCCAAATTGACCGCAGGGCTGCGATATACCAAGGCCGTTGAACAGTCTTTGAACCTTGTCTCCGGCTATTCTCTCGCCTCCTTCGGCGATGCGCTTCCGGGAGATCTGGGCTGGGCCCTGGTCCTGAAACCGGAGATCATCAACTCTCAGTATGAGTTGAGGTCCTATGACGGAAGCCAAATAGCCTATGGCAGCGATACGAGCGATAATGAGTTCCTGATGTCCGTCATTCAATACGGCAGCGGCTCGACAGTGGCGACCGTTGCCTATGAACTGCAGAATCCGCCGTACTTTCAGGCTCTTTTTCAGGGCATGGCGACCCGGCCTCTGTCCACCGACCTGGATTCCTGGCAGACGGTTACACAAAACTACCTGCAGGGAGACGGCACATCTTATGGTATGCAGCAACTTTTCACACTTACGGGCACTCTAGGCTCGACAGGATGGAAGCAGATCGAATCGGCGACCACCAACGCAAACACGTACACTACCAATGCCGGTTTTACCGCCAGCGCCAAGCTGCTTGGATTCTCCACTTCCGCCAGCGTCAATTATGCCATGAAGATAACAAGCCAGACATCTCTACAAAGCAGCCTGGGGTTCTACTACAACCTGCCGGCGTGCGGTGAGACCGGCGACTGTGTTTCGACCATGTGCGTGGTCCCCTCGATTCTCGTCCCGAGCAGCGATGCCGGCGGGTACAATGCTCCCTGGATCAGCGACGACATCCGAACTCACCAGAAGCCCAAACCATGGTGTCTCTCTTATCTCTACTATCCTACCGACACAACAACCACCACCAGGAGGCTCTCAGTCGTGAAAGCCGGCGGGAGCATGTATATTGATCGCACCCGGCAGAACGCGGACCGAATGACTGCATCTCTCACCCTTGAAAGGCTCCCGTCCGGTTTCTCATTTGACGGTGAACAGTTGATCCATCTGCGGTTCGGAAACTACGTCATCAACTCCGAAGTCAATCCGGTCTACTATCGAGATGTCCAGGGGCAGTATGTCCTTCTGCAGCTTAGAGAAGCCGCGCACCCCTACTCGAACATCCGGGTTAAGCTCAAACATAACAGGTCAAAATCACTCCTCGTCGTTCAATTGGATGCCGATTGGATTGACCTGGCCGATCTCTCCGCCTGCTATAAGTTCAGGAACGCCGATACCTCTTCCGAAGGCCTCGCGAAGGCCATCCCGTTTGAACTTGCCATTGGCGGAGAATACTATGCCAAAAAGACGCTGGACGTAACCTATACAGCCAGGAAGAACAAATGGGCCAGGGTTAGGATACTTGGGCCGCGTTGAAAACAAGGCGGAGTAATGGCTTCAATGTTGACAAATGAGCTTCAATTTTCAGGGGGGATTATCCTTATGCGCAGGCAATTGATCGGTTATCTGGCTCTTCTCGCTGTCGTTTTCTTTGCGTTCGCGGGCGTCGCCTCGGCCGCGGAGGTTGTCCTCTACTCCTCCAACCCTTCCGAGCTTCTCGACCTGGTGTCGAAGGGTTTCGAGGCAGAGACGGGCATCAAGGTTTCCGTCGTCCGCCTGGGCACCGGAGAGGCAATGAAACGAATCGCCGCTGAGAAGGACAAGCCTCTGTGCGACGTTTTCTGGAGCGGCGACGTCTCCGTTCTGGAGAATGCGAAGGAGAATTTCCAGAGCTACAGGTCTCCCGAGGCGGCGACCCTTCCCGCGGGCTACGTTGAGAAGGACGCGCGCTGGACCGCGTGCAACGCCCACGTGATGATCATCATGGTCAATAAGTCGCTCGTCAAGGCCGATGAGATGCCAAACACCTGGCAGGACCTCTTCGATCCCAAATGGAAGGGCAAGGTCGTCATGGCGAGCCCCGAGAAATCGGGATCAGCCTACGCCCAGGCTTACGGGATCTACAAGCTCTATGGCTGGGACGGGATCAATAAGCTGATCGCCAACGCCAAGATCCTCGACAGCTCCAGCCTGATCTACAAGGGAGTGGCCGCCGGAGAATACCCCCTGGGTGTCACGATGGAATACGCCGCCCATCGCTACATCGCAGGTGGCGACAAGAACGTCGGTATCGTCTATCCGGCGGACGGCGCCTTCATCGCTCCCGAGGCAACGGGCATCGTCAAGAACTGCCCCCATCCCGAGGAGGCGAAGAAGTTCGTCGATTATCTGATCAGCAAGAAAGTCGAGGACGAGGTCTTCGAGAAATTCTCCCGCAGGCCCGCCCGTCTCGACGCCGCGGATACGGAGGGACTGCCCTCCCTGAAGAATATCACGATTCTCAAGAGTTTTGATCCCATGGAGGCCGACAGGCTCGAAAAGGAGATCCTCGGCAAGTGGAAGGAGATTGTCCTGTCGAGATAGGCCCATGCGCGTCGAACTGATCAATATCACAAAGCTCTTCGGCCCTCTCCGGGCTGTGGACGACGTCAGCCTGACGATCGGTGAGGGTGATTTCTTTACCCTCCTCGGTCCCAGCGGCTGCGGGAAAACAACGCTGCTGCGGACGATCGCCGGTTTTTACCACCCCGATAGCGGCCAGATCCGCTTCGGTGAACGGTTGGTCAATCACATCCCGGCACACCGGCGGGAGACCGGGATGGTCTTTCAGAACTACGCCCTCTTTCCCCACCTCTGCGTTTTCGACAACATCGCCTACGGCCTTAGAGCAAGGAAAGTCCCCAAGCCTGAAATCGCCGAGAGGGTCGGCAGTATCATCAAAAGCGTCCAGTTGGAGGGGTTGGAGCGCCGCGCTCCCAGCCAGTTGAGCGGGGGGCAGCAGCAGCGGGTCGCTCTTGCCCGGGCGCTCGTCATTTCGCCGCAGATCCTCCTCATGGACGAACCCCTCTCCAACCTCGACGCGAAGCTTCGGGTGAGCATGCGCGAGGAGATCCGGCGGATACAGAAGGAACTCGGCATTACCACGATCTACGTCACCCACGACCAGGAGGAGGCGATGGCCGTTTCCGACCGGATCGCCATCCTGAACCGCGGCCGCATCGAACAGGTCGGCGCGCCCGTCGAGATCTACTACCGGCCGGAGAGCCGGTTCGCCGCGGAGTTCATGGGGAGCAGCAACATAATCGAGATGAACGTCACGGGCTACGACGAGACGCAATCCCGGATCTCCGCGGAAACAGCGGGACAGAGATTCTCCCTCCGGGGCGAAAGGCCTTCCGGCGCCCGTGTCGTCCTGTCGGTTCGGCCGGAGTGGATCCGCGTCGTGGCGGAGCCCCGGGACGGGGAGAAGAACCTGCTTTCGGGAACGGTCCTCAGCAGCACCTTCCTGGGCTCCATGGTCCGCTACCGCGTCTCCGGCCTTGGGGAAAAGCCCGTCGTCATCGAGGTTTACGATCCCGATGAAGGGAATATCCGCAAAGACGGAGAAACCCTCCGGTACCAGTTGCCGACGGACCGTCCGCTCGTCATCCGGAATTAGGGGGCCGCCTTGCGCAAGTCCTTTCAGGCGTGGAACATCATTTTGGTTGCGATTTTCGCGATCCTCTTTTTTGCCGTTCTCTACCCGATCCTCTACATCTTCAAGGCGAGTTTCATAAACCCGGAAACCGGCGCCTTTTCGCTGAAAAGCTACATCACCTTCCTGCACTACCCCTACTACCTACGCTGCCTGGGCAACAGCCTTTTCGTGAGCACCCTGTCGACCTTTCTCGCACTGGCGATCGGCATCCCCTTTGCTTTCTTCCTCTCACGCTACCGTATCCCCGGAAAGAACCTCATCCGGACCCTGGGGACTCTTCCGCTCATCCTTCCGACCTTCATCGGCGCCGAGGCATGGCTGATCCTGCTGGGCAGAAACGGCCTCTTCGCGAAGATTTTCCAGGGGCTTGGGATGGAGATGCCAAGCATCTACGGCTGGAAGGGGATCGTCCTGGTTTTCACGCTCCAATTCTTCCCTTTCGTTTTTCTGATGGTTTCCGCCGCGCTCAACGCGATTGACCGCTCGCTGGAGGAGGCCGCGACAAACCTCGGAGCAGGGAAACTGCGGGTTTTCTTCACCGTGACGCTTCCGGTCATCACGCCGGCGATCCTCTCCGGGGCGCTTGTCGTTTTCTATCTCTGCATCGAGAACTTCGGCGTGCCCGTCCTGATCGGCGAGGACTTCCGGGTGCTCTCCGTCCAGGCCTACAGCGAGTTCATAAGCGAACTCGGGGGCAACCCGGCAATGGCGGGGGCGCTGAGCATGATCCTGCTCGCGATCACATTAGGCCTGACGATCTTCCAGAAATACTGGGTCGAACGGAAGAACTACACCATGACATCCCTGAACCCGATCCAGGTGAAGCGGCTGCGGCCCCTGCCGACATTTTTGATATGGATCTTCTGCGCGGGGGTGGTCTCAGTAGCCATCTTCCCCTTCGCGGTCGTCATGGTATCTTCCATCACCAGGACGCAGGGGCCGGTGATGTACTTCGGCCAGTTCAGCCTGGAGAACTTCATCCGCGCCTTCGCGATCGCCCCCCGGCCGATCATCAACTCCTTCTTCCTGGCGACAACGGCAACTCTCATCGGCATCGTCTTCGGAATCGTGGTGAGCTATCTCCTCGTCCGAAAGCGGGGCGTGGTGAGCTACCTGCTCGATCTGCTGGTCATGTTGCCGCTGGCGATCGCAGGTACGGTCCAGGGAATCGCTCTCGCCGCCACATTCAACAAGGGGATCGTCGTCCTCACCGGGACCTGGATGATCCTCGTCCTGGCCTACTTCATCCGGAAGGCGCCCTATTCGATCAGAACGACTTCGTCGCTCCTTCAGCAGATGGACCCCTCCATCGAGGAGGCGTCCATCAACCTCGGTGTGCCGCCGGTCCGCTCCTTTGTCCGGGTGGTTCTCCCGATCATGCTGCCCGGCATCATCGCCGGGGCGATCATCATGTGGGTGACCACCCTCGCGGAACTGAGCGCAACAATCGTCTTGTACTATGGTCCCTGGGCCACGATGACCGTCGAAATCTTCCAGCGGATCGGAAGCGGCGATTTCGGCCCCGCCTCCGTCTACGCGACGATCCTGATCCTCTCCGTCCTGATCCCCCTGTTCATCCTGAACCGGGTTTCAGGCCGGGATCTGGCTTCCTCATTATAATTCCGTTCCGGGGTAATCCCGCTGATCCGCCGAGGCCCGGGAAAAGTTGCAGCCTCTCTCCCGGTCATTGAGTTCCTGAGGACTCAAAAGTTCAGCACTTCCGAATCATACTCTTTATGTGAGATTTCTCCGGTCAGATTCCGTCTTCCTGCAATCAACATGCCAGAATCATATCTTAAATGCCTGGAGTTCAAGGTTCCGGCAAGTTGTGTCGAATTCATTGGATGAGGCCCTGCAGGGATATGTAATACAGGGGTGGCCCGGATACTTGCTGATCGGGCGCGACGCGCAAGAGGCCATGTGCCAAAACTGCAAACGGGAATGACCGTCGAGCGTCGGGCCTATGATTCCGAAGGGGGTGGCCCGGATACCTGCTGATCGGGCCACCATACCGGTTTGCTCTGTTATTGGATTCTTATCCCCTCAAGGGCATGAGAAGAGCTGAAGGGACACGGATCTGCAATCGTCACACTCCCGGAGAAAGAGAAGTTGGCGCCGGAGCCATCCCATGCCGCCCCGAGACTCGCCTTGCGGCATAGCTCTTAAACGTGATATCAGGTCAGCTTATTGCCAGTCCGGCAGGATCTGCCGTACCCATCCAATCTGGCTATTATCTGCACTTTGATTCAGTGCGAATAGCGCGCTATATCCTCGGGACCAACGGGGATCAGCCTCGGCTACCTTGTCATCCGCCACAGGCCCAGCCTGGAAACGGTGGACACCTGCGAGGGCACGGACTACATCCACGCCCCGGCTATCGGCCGTGATATCACGGGCATGGAAGCCTTTTCGTGCAACGCCGTAGAGAGCCGGCCCGATGGATCTTCTGCATTCCCACGCAGGAGCGTGGGAACGAGCGTAACCAGGATTCGTCATTCCGGCGAACACTCATGGCCTTTCGGCCACAACGAACAATGAAAAAATTCCTGCCTAAATCGAGACAGGGTATACGTTGGACGGCAATTTCTTTTTTCATATAAAGGCCGGAATCCAGGCTCCTTGAAACCATTGGGTAATTCCAAGCAACGGCACTGGACCCCGGCAATATCGCCGGGGTGACGTTTCTTGATAAACGGCTCGTTTTTCACCTGGATTCCCTTTGGGCAGCAGCCTCCGGAGCGTGGGAACGAGGAAGATGACGAATCCCGGTTTCACCAAGCCTCGAATTTCCCTTTGGGCAGCGGCCTCCGGAGCGTGGGAACGAGAGAAACCGACGCAATGAATCTTCTCCCGGTAAGGCACGGGCGGGCTTTCCATATTGATTACTTGCTTTCGGCTGAATATACTTCTTTTGTTAATCGCCTGGAGGAAAACGCACTGCAGAATGCCTGGAAAAGAGGAACACCGCGGCGGCCTCACGGCATAACCCGAAAACGAAATTCCTATCCATTCCAACCGCAATCCTGAGAAAGGAGCCGCCCGCCGGCGGCTGTAGAAACGAGAGATCTCCGTGAGCATCGCAGGACATGTGAAAGACTTGCTGGATCAGGGCGAAACGGTTTGCCTCGTCACGGCCGTTCAGTCCGACAGATCGGAATTCCCCCCTGGGGCCAAGACCCTGTTTCTCCGGGATGGAAGCATGGAAGGAACGATCCCGCCGGGAGAGTTCGTTGAGCGCCTGCGCCAACTGGCAAAGGAAGCTCTCGACCGGGGGAAGAAACACTTGGCGGAGCTTGCGCCGACGCTTCGGGTTTTCATCGACGTGATCTCGCCCGAGGCCAAACTCCTTATTTGCGGAGCCGGGCACATCGCAATACCCCTCGCCAGGTTTGCGCGTGAGATCGGATTTAACGTGATGGTTCTGGATGACAGACCCGATTTCGCCAACTCCTCCCGATTTCCAGGATGCGAGGTGCTGCTCGATGACTTCGCGCCGGCGTTGCGGCGCCTGCCGTTGGATCCCGACACGTACGTCGTGGTCATCACACGGGGCCACGAGCACGACCTTGAGTGCCTGTCCGAAATCCTGCCCAGGGAGACGGCTTACGTAGGGTTGATCGGAAGCCGGCGGCGCGTCGGGTTCGTCAAGATCGAACTGGGCGAGCAGGGCATTCCGGCCGAGCGCATCGAGAGCCTGTACACGCCTATCGGCCTGCCCATTGGAGCCAAGTCTCCGGCGGAGATCGCGCTCTGCATCGCGGCTGAACTCGTGGCGGTGCGCCGTGAAGGCAACAGGACCGCGCGGGAAATCCGCGGAGAGAGGAAGATCAACTACCGAACCGTGCGAGAAGAGCATTCCGACCGCACGGATCAAGAGCCTGTACACGCCAGTCTGCCTGCGCATCAGAGCCGGGTCTCCGGCGGAGATCGCGCTCTGCATCGTGGCCGAACTCGTGGCGGTGTGCCTTGAGGACAACAAGGCGGCGCGGGAAATCCGCGGAGAGAGGGAGGTCGGTTCATGAGCGATCGGGAGATATTTAAGAAACTCGCCGAGATGGCCGAGCAGGGCTTTCCGGTATGCTTGGCGACGATCGTCGAGGCCGAAGGATCGACCCCCCGCGAAGTCGGTGCAAAGATGATCGTGGGAGCCGATGGCCAAACCTTCGGGTCAGTCGGCGGAGGATGTGGGGAAGGTCAGGTGAAGAGCGCCGCCCTCCGGTGCCTGCTCGTGACAGGGCAACCGGGACTCCTGGAAGTAGATCTCACCGACGATCTCGGGACGCGGGGCGGCGATGTCTGCGGCGGCAAGATGTGGATATTCATCGAGAAGGCCGACGACTGCTGAACTCCCCATCAATCTGCTTCAAACTCTATTCCCTGGGCAAGCGGCATTTCCCGCGACCAGTTGATCGTGCCGGTCTGCCTGCGCATGTAAGCTTTCCAGGCATCCGATCCCGATTCGCGGCCGCCTCCGGTGTCCTTCTCCCCGCCGAAAGCCCCTCCGATTTCAGCCCCCGAAGTGCTGATGTTCACGTTCGCGATCCCGCAATCGCTGCCGACATGGCTCAGGAACAGCTCCGCCTCCCTCAGATCGTTGGTGAAAATGGCCGAAGTCAGCCCCTGGGGCACGGAATTGTGATTTTCGATTGCCTCGTCCATTGTTTCATATCTCATCATGTACAAGATTGGCGCGAAAGTTTCTTCCCGAACGATCGCATATTCGCTCCGGGCCTCGCCGATGCAGGGCGTGACGTACGCCCCTTTGTCGAAGATCCCGCCGGTCAGCCTTTCGCCTCCATAAAGTACACGGCCGCCCTGTTCCTGCAGCGCGCCGAGCGCTTCCTTCATCTTCCGCGCCGCCACTTCGTCGATCAGCGGCCCCATGAGCACTCCCGGGGCGAGCGGATTCCCGATCTTCACCTGCCCGTAGGCGCGGATGAGCATTTCCTTCAGGGGATCGTAGATATCCCTGTGGGCGATCAGCCGCCTGATGGTGGTGCAGCGCTGGCCCGCCGTTCCGACGGCCCCGAAGAGAATCGCGCGGACCGCAAGGTCCAGGTCGGCGTTTTGAGTGACGATGACGCCGTTGTTTCCCCCAAGCTCGAGGAGGGACCTCCCGAGCCGGGCCATGACTCTTCCGCCGATGTGCCGCCCCATGGCGACGCTTCCGGTGGCCGAGACGAGGGGCAGCCTGCGGTCCGCTATGAGCGCCTCCCCGATGGAATCCCCGCTCCCTGTGACCAGGTTCAGGATACCCTCCGGCAGGCCATTTTCGCGCAGGACCCGGTTCACGACGTTCATGACCGCCACTGCGCACAGGGGGGTCTTGCTGGACGGCTTCCAGACAACCGTATCTCCCGCAATTAGGGCAATCATCGCATTCCAGGACCACACCGCGACGGGAAAATTGAATGCGGTGACAACCCCGACCGGCCCGAGCGGATGCCATTGCTCCAACATCCTGTGTCCCGGGCGTTCGCTGTGCATGCTGAGGCCGTAGAGCATGCGGGACTGACCCGTTGCAAAATCGCAGATGTCGATCGCTTCCTGCACTTCGCCTTCGGCTTCGGGGAGGATTTTTCCCGTCTCGATGCTGACGAGGACGGCCAGATCCTTTTTGCGCTCGCGAAAAGCGTTGCCCATCTGCCGCACGATTTCCCCTCTGCGCGGGGCCGGCACCGTGCGCCACCACCTGAAAGCCTCGTGAGCGCTTTCGGCAACCTTCCCGTAATCCGCTTCCGATGCCTGGCGGACGCCGGCGATCAGGCTGCCGTCAATCGGAGAAAAGGATTGACGGACCTCGCCCTCAGCCTCGATCCAGGCGGTCCCCGTTCCGGCTCCCGAATTCATTGGGAACACTCCCAGGTTCCTTAATTCTTCCCGCATCTGTCTGCTCCCTGCTTTCGTCTCCCGTGGGAAAAGTTGACCCCCGCCCGTTGAACATCCGGGCATCAGGCCGAGGCCCCACGCGTCTTTTGCAGATGAATCCCAATCGACCTCCACGCATTACTATAATGCGCATTTTTGTGGATAAGTGCTCGATCCCGGTACTTTTTATTGATCTGAGGACAAAAAAAGGGCTACTCTGTGTTTAGTCGACGAATGTGCGCTTGACCGCTCGGGCCCGTCGAGCCGGGCCGATTCCGACGTTTTTTTTATGGTCCCCCTCACCGGCGAACAGAAGGAAATCGTATGGCTCAACCGATTGATATTGATTCCGATACCACGGAAAACCTCCTCATCCTCAATTATGCGATACGCCTCATGGCATCGATGACGGACAGGGAAATCCTGCTGAGCAACGGCATAGAATGCATCGCGGACTTTTGCCGCGGGATGAGAAGCGCCATTTTGATCTGGGATCAAAACCGGGAATGCTTCATCGCCGAACGGTTGTTCCTCAACAAAGAGATCTTGCACATCAGGCAGAAGGTCTTCCTCCCCGATATCCTCATCGGCGACGTGGGTGTTCTCAGCAGGGCCACGGTACGGCCCTGCCGCCTCGAAGGCGAAACGCCTCTGCCCGCGTTGCCCGATTCATCGGAGCCCCACAATTGTGTGTGTCTTCCACTCGTCTCCACGAACCATCGGTTCATGGGAATCGTCACCATCGAACTCGACAACGGATTCCACCTGGCTTCGGAGGAGATGCAGGACCTTCGGATGCTCATGACGGTCCTGGCCATCGCCCTTGAAAATGCCAGCCTCTTCCAGCAGGCGGTTTGTGACGGACTGACCGGGGCTTACCTGAGGAGGTTTTTTGAAATCAGGCTGGACGAGGAGCTGTCCAAGCTGAAAAGAAAACCGGATGCCCTCTCGATCCTCTTCCTGGACATCGACCAGTTTAAGGCGGCAAACGACCGGTTCGGCCACCAGGCGGGAGATGGGGTCCTTCGGGAATTGACTCAACTGCTCAGGGCGAACCTGCGGCAGGGAATAGACGTGGTGTGCCGGTACGGTGGAGATGAATTCATCATCCTGATGCCCGGCGCCGGCCCGGATGAATCCCTCGCCGCGGCGGAGCGGATTTGCGTTCTGTGCAGCAGCAGGGACTTCAGTTTTCTTCAGGGTGAAATGAGCATCACGTTGAGCGGGGGCCTGGTCTCCGTGGATGAACGGGGTCCGCTCAACGCGGACGAACTCTTCAAACGCGTGGATGCCGCGCTCTACCAGGCAAAGGAATCAGGGGGAGACCACATTGTCGTCTGGGTGGAAGGGGCCTGACCGGGGCTGTTTGGAACCGCCGGCCGCGCCGCGTGCCTTCAGCCCGCGACCTCACGAACGGCTTCTTCGAAAATGGAAAGCCCGACGTCCACTTCCTCTGATGAAATGGTGAGGGCGGGGCAGAAGCGGATGACGTTTTCTCCCGCGCCGAGAAGCAGCAGCCCGCGTTGAAACGCCTTCTGGATTATTTCGTTTCGCCACTGGGACGCGCGTTCCTTCGTGAACCGGTCCTTGACCAGTTCGACTCCGATCATCAACCCCCTGCCCCTGACATCCCCGATGCATTCGATCGATTTCTGCATGGTGCGCAGTCCCTCGATCATTTGCCCGCCCCGTTCGGCGGCATTTGCGGTAAGCGATGCTTCGAGAAGGTCGATGGTCGCCAGGGCGGCGGCACAGGCAACCGGGTTTCCCCCAAAGGTCGATGCGTGAGAACCGGCCTCCCAGTCCATGATTCCGGCAGGAGCGATCATGGCTCCGAGGGGCAACCCCGAAGCGATGCCTTTGGCCAGGGCCACGATATCGGGGGTTACCCCGAAGTGTTCCATGGCAAACATCTTCCCCGTCCTTCCCATCCCCGACTGGACCTCATCCGAAACGACAAGGATCCCATATTTTCGGGCGAGTTTGCGAAGTTCAATGTGAAATTCCGGGGGCGGAACGATATATCCGCCTTCACCCTGGATCGGTTCGACGAAAATGGCGGCGACTTCGTCGGGAGGCACGGTAGTGCGAAAGAGCGGGTCTTCGAGCCACCTCACGCAGGCGGTGTCGCATGCCGGGGTGCAAAGGCCCCACGGGCACCGGTAGCAATACGGATAGGGAACATGTGTGATCCCGGGCACCAGGGGGCTGTAGTTCTTCTTCTGGATTGCCTTGCTTGCCGTAAGAGACAGCGCGCCCATGGTCCTGCCGTGGAAAGCCCCGAAAAAGGCGATATTCAGTTCACGCCGGGTGTGCCACCGGGCGAGCTTGAACGCGGCCTCGACCGCTTCGGCCCCGGAATTCCCGAAAAAGACCTTGCCTCCCCCCTCGACCGGGTTGAGGGACGCCAGCTTCCGGGCAAGATGAATCTGAGGCGTGTAGTAAAAGTCCGTGCCGGACATGTGGAGCAGCTTTTCGGCCTGTTCCCTGATGGCCCGGACGACCACCGGATGGCAGTGGCCGGTTGCGCAGACCGCAATGCCGGCCGTGAAATCGAGAAAGACGTTCCCGTCGGGATCGTTTACCCACAATCCCTGCGCGGTATCGACGACCAGGGGATAGATCCTGGTGTAGGACGGCGAGACGAAGGCGTTGTCCATGGCGATCATTGCCTCCGCGCGGGGGCCTGGAAGAGCGGTCTTTATAGCGGGATACTTCATGGCGGCTTTTCTCCGAAACCGATACCGGAAGACACCCCGGACACGGTCCTCGTATCTTTTCCGCACGCCCCGGGCAGCGGCCGTCCCGCGGGCAGGCATCTGCGGTTCCTTCTCAATCGAGCGGGGTTCCGCCGGGGCGGGAAATTCCGGGATGCTCCAATCCAAAGCGAACTCACCGATCGGACTATAACCTGGTCTGAGCGATTCCACAGGAGATGTCGCCGAGGCTGGAATGTCTTCAGTGAATCTCACACCTCCACCCCGCTTCCCCGGAGCTAAACGCCAATTCCCCTCCCCTGGGGGGAATTGGCGAGGGGAGGGGGAGGAAACCGCTCAAGTTGGATATAATACACACTGCCGCGCAGGAAAGCACGCGGAGCTTTCCCCCGACAAGCCTTGCATGCATCGACCGGATGCCGTAAACTGTTGCTCAGCTTTGAGAGACACCTTAATTCCTGCCGTCGGGGGTCTGAACAGAGTGGTAGCGGAGAAGGCTGACAGCAACCTTTCGACCTGCCGTGAGGTGAATTATCGTATCCGGATCCATGCCGACAACCGGAACTGCCGGAAACCCTTGCGAGGTGCTGCATTGCGGTTGAATTTCCTCTCACTGGCTTTGCTCGTTCCCGCCTTCACCCTGCTGCTGCTTGCCGCTGTCGGTTGGAGCCGCCGTGACAGACGAGGCGCAAGAGCTTTCAGCGCCCTCATGCTCGCCGGCGCGATCTATTCATTTGCATATGCCCTGGAAATCTCCTCATCGACGCTTTCCGGTATGCTCCACTGGATAAAGGTCGAATACCTCGGCATCTCCGTGATTCCTGCTCTCTGGCTCATCTTTGCCGTCCAGTACACCGGCAGGGACAGATGGCTGACGAATCTCACCTATCCCCTCTTGTTCGTCATACCCCTGATTACGCTGGTTTCGTGCTACACGAACGAACGCTGGCACTTCCTTTACCGGTCGGCTTCGGTGAGCGATGCGGGACCCTTTCCCATGCTCTCCGTCACGGGAGGAATTGTCTACTGGCTTCACATGGCCTACATCAACGTTTCCTTTCTCATCGGCGCCGCCCTGTTTTTGGGAATGTACCTGCGCATTGCCCCACCGTACAAGAAACAAACCCTCATCATGCTGGCAGGTTCCCTGGTTCCCTGGGTGGGAAACCTGATTTACGCGTCAGGAAACGGCCCGTGGGATATAGACTTGAATCCTTTTGCCTTCACCGTTACCGGTATCGGCTTTATGTGGGGGGCATTCCGGTACGGGCTCCTGGACCTTGTGCCGGTCGCAAGGGCTACGGTATTCGAGCGGATGCGCGATGGGGTGCTCGTGCTCGATGCGAAGAACCGCATTGCGGACATGAATCCCGCTGCGGCCCGATTTCTTGGAGCAACCGGGAGCGGAATCGGAAAGCCGGCCGAAAGCGTACTGAATTTAAAGCCCGAGGAGATTATGGCGCAGCTCTCCCATCCCGTCGAAGGGCGGGTGGAAGTCCTGAATGACTCGTCCGGACGCCCGACGTGGCTTGAAATGGACATCTCGTCGCTGCCGGATCGTCGAGGGTTCGCCAGTGGTCGCCTGATCGTAATTCGCGACATCACGGAACGCAAGCGTGCGGAATCGGAGCGGCTGGAGATGGAACGGCATCTTCTGCGCGCTCAGAAGCTGGAGAGCCTTGGGATATTGGCAGGGGGAATTGCCCATGATTTCAATAACCTGCTCATGGTAATCCTCGGCAACCTGGAATTGGCCCAGACCGGCATTCCCGCCGGGTCTCCCGCAAATGCCAATATTGTCAATGCAATCACCAGCGCAAAGCGGGCAGCGGATATCATCCGGCAAATACTGGTTTATTCGGGCAGGGGTACGTTCCGCAAGGAGGCGGTGAACCTCACCGAACTCGTGCAGGAGATGGTCAATCTGCTGAGAATTTCCATTTCGAAGAATGCCGTCCTCGATCTGAATCTCGGGAGGGTGCTGCCGCCGATCCTGGCCGATCCGGGACAAATTCAGCAGATTGTCATGAATATCATTATCAACGCCGCCGACGCCATCGGCGGGCAAACCGGAACGATAACCGTCACGACGGATGTCCGGGACTGCGATGAGCAGTACCTGATGCAAAGCTGCCAGGAAGAGAAGCCCGCCGCGGGGAGGTTCATCCGCCTCGAGGTGTCGGATACGGGCTGCGGCATGGACCAACAGACCCGGCAGCTTCTTTTCGATCCCTACTTTTCAACCAAATTCACCGGCCGCGGCCTGGGCATGTCCGCCGTGCTTGGAATCGTGCGCAGCCACAATGGGGCGATCATCGTGGAGAGCGAGGTGAACCGGGGCACGATCATAACGGTGTTGTTCCCGGTCTCTGAAATCGGGCGGGTTGAATCGGTGCCTGCCCAACGGACGGCATTCCGGCCCGCGGAAATCAACGCACCTCCATTGCGCGGCACAATCCTTATCGTGGACGATGAAGAAATGGTCTGTGAACTCGGCGGGGAGATGGTGGAGCAGCTCGGCTTTCACGTGCTCACGGCGCACGGAGGCGAGGAGGCGTTGGCCGTTTTTCGCACGCATGCCGATGACATCGCGTGTGTCATACTCGATCTGACGATGCCCGGCATGGATGGACCGACGGTCTTCGATCACCTGTTGCATATCAAACCGGACGCCAGGGTAATCCTCTCGAGCGGCTACAGCCTGCATGATGCCCCGCGACTCTTCGGCAAGAGAGGGTTTGTGGGGTTCATTGAAAAACCTTACACGCTACAGATCCTGAGCGATGAACTGCAGCGGGTGCTGGCGGACTGATCCCGGGATTCGTGATTCCGGCGGAAACCGGAATCCAGACTCTTTGAAATTATTGGACAATTCTAATTGACGATACTGGACCCCGGCCTCCGCCGGAGTGACGGGTATTGTAAAATCCACAGGTATTTCCGAATTACAACACAGCCTCTTTGCCTCGTTCCCACGCTCCTGCGTGGGAATGCAGATAAAACGATCCAAACGGGTCTGGTATTTTCATATAAAGGCCGGAATCCAGCTTCTTTGAAATTATTGGGTAATTCCGGTTAGCAACACCGGACCCCGGCGGAAGGCCGGCTTCCCGTTTGCAGAGACGGGAAAGAACCCTTCGACCCCCGTTATTACTGCCCCGGCCCGGACTGCTCGGCCCGGGTCGTGCTGTTCACCAGGGTGCGCTTCAGCAACTCCTTGCGATAAGCATTCATGAGCCGGCTCCGGGTAATCACCCCCCTGATAGTCAGGGAACCGTTGATCGATTCCACTACCGGCAATTGTTCCATATCGATGAAGCTGAACTTGTTCAGGGCCGACGCCAGCGTTTCTTCAGGCGTCGTATAGACGAGATCCGGATTGGACAGATCTCTTGCGATCACAAGGTCTTTGAGTTCGTCTTCGAAAATGAACTCTTTCACGTCCGAAAAGGAGATCACCCCTTCCAGGCGGCGGCTATCGTCCACGATGTACAGGTAGTTGCATGCACCCGCGACACACTGCCTCACGATGTTCTCGAAGGTGGTATCTGCCGGAATGGTCGAAACGTCCGTTTCCATAACGTCCCTCACCTGCAAACCGGTCAGAATACCCATCTCCCGCCCGGCTTCGATATCGACCCCCTTTTGCGCAAGGCTCAGGGTATAAATCGAACCCGATAGTATGCTTTTCTGGACCAGCGACGCCATGATGCAGGCGGCCATCATCGGCAAAATGACCGAGTAGGCGTTGGTGATCTCAAAGATCATGATGATTGCCGTCATGGGGGCCTGGACCACGGCGCCGAGCACAGCCCCCATTCCCACAATGCCGTACCCCCCCGGGGTCCCGATGAGGTGCGGGAAAAAATGCTGAAAAACAATCCCGCAGGCCGTCCCCATCACGGCGCCCAGAAAAAGGGAGGGACAGAGGATTCCCCCTGAGCCGCCTGACCCCAGAGTGAAAGCTGTGGCGACGATCTTCAGCCCCAGCAGGATCAGGAGGGTGGTGAGAACAAATTTGCCCGAGATGGCAGCAGCCAGCGGTGCGTAGGAATAACCGAAAATCTGCGGATGGAAGAATCCCATAATGCCGACGGCGAGCGCCCCGATGGCGGGCTTCAAGGCTTTCGGCAGACTCATCCGGTGCTCGAAAAAATGCTCCACCGCCTGCACGGCCTTGATGAATCCCACCGAAACCAGACCGGCCAGGACTCCCATCAGCGCATAAAAGACAATCTCCCAGGGGCTGAACATCCGGTAGGGCAGGCCTCCGAGCGCCATCCCATGCGGCATGTACGCCCGGGAAAACCCCGTGGCGACGACCGAGGCAATCACTATGGGGCTGAAGGAATGGACGTTGAACTCCCCCATGACGACTTCGAGGGCGAACAGGACTCCCGCTATGGGTGCATTGAACACGGAAGCCAATCCTGCCGCCGCTCCACAGGCCGCAATGACGCGGAGGCGGTTCCCGGAAACCCGGAGGAACTGGCCGACACCTGAAGCAAGGGCCGAACCTATCAGGATGATGGGGCCTTCACTGCCGGCCGAGCCTCCGGAGCCCAGCGTGAGGGATGACATCACCATGCACCGGAGAGAATTTGTCCATCGCATGCGGCCGTTATGCAGCGCTACCGCCTCGATGGTGGCGGGGACCCCGTCTTCGGTGGCCGCTTTGGAAGACAGCCGGATGAACGGCCACAGGAGGAGTGCGCCGATGCACGGGGTGAAAATGACCAAGGCCCCGGCTCCGCCGATCCAGGCAGGGAGTATCTTCCAGAAGAAGGTGTTGGAGAAATCCAGCAGTTTTGCATAAATTACGGAGCCCCCGCCGACGACGCCTCCGACGATCACCGCGAGAACGATCAGAAATGTCTGGTCGCTGATCCGGAAGCGCCGGAGAAGAGCCAGGTACTTTCGCTGGAATCCCGTGATGCTCGGCCGGTTCATAAGACGTTCGCTCCGTGTATGATCGCCGCTGGAATCCTTGATCTCAAAACATCGATCGCTTTGCTCACCTCAACCCCTGGGTTGAGCAGCGTTAAAGATAGCAGCAACAGCCGATTCCATCAAGGTTCGGAGGCTGAAAACGCTTCATTTCCCCGAATTTAGCGTTCTTCGTTAAACTCCGATTCCCCTCCGTGCCCGGACCGGAGAGAAGCGATCGGAAACGGAAGTCACGACCGCTCAGCCTCGGGTAAAATCACGGTTTGAATCTAGCCAACCGCTGATGCGGTTATTATATTTTTAATTCTATTTCCGGCTTTCCATCAATGGAGTGTGATAGGCATGTTTGATTGAAGCAACGCCGTTCCGGTTCACTTCAAACAAGAGCACGTGCCCTATACTCGAGTCCGACGAACAGTAAAGGAAACCCATCAATGCCGAGAAAAGAAATCGATCTGCCCTGCCGGGTGGACCATCTTTCCATCCTGAATGAATTCGGAGAAGTGGACGGGGAACTCGAACCCGACATTCCGGATGAACTGCTGCTGAGACTCTACCGGGCCATGGTGCTGGGCCGCAGATTCGATGAGCGTATGCTCATTCTCCAACGCCAGGGTCGTATCGGGACGTTTGCCCCGATCAAAGGCCAGGAAGCCCAGATCGGGGCCGTGGCCCTGCTCGAACCCGAGGACTGGCTGGTGCCTTCTTTCCGGGAGACGCCTGCCGAGCTGTGGCGCGGGAAGAAGATGGAAAACGTTTTGCTCCTCTACAGCGGTTACAACGAAGCCGGCCTGACCCCCGAGGGCGTCAATAACCTTCCCGTCTCGATCGCCGTCGGCACACAGCTCCTCCATGCCGTCGGGCTGGCTTATGCCGTCAAGTATCGCAGGAAGAACAACGTAGTCCTGTCCTTCTTCGGCGATGGCGCCACGTCGGAAGGGGATTTCCATGAAGCGATGAACTTCGCGTCGGTCTTCCGGGTTCCGGTCGTTTTCATCTGCCAGAATAATCATTGGGCTATCTCGCTCCCCAGGTCAAAACAGACCCATTCCCAAACCCTGGCTCAAAAAGCCCTGGCCTATAACATGCCGGGAATCCAGGTGGACGGAAACGACATCCTGGCCGTCTACGCGGCGGCTAAGGAAGGCGTGGACCGCGCCCGTTCGGGCGGCGGCCCCACCCTGATTGAAAACGTCACCTACCGGCTGTCCGTCCACACCACGGCGGATGATCCCAAGAGATACCGGACTGATGAAGAAGTTGAGAAGTGGTCGAAGCGCGATCCCATCATCCGGTTTCAGAAGTACCTGACCGGCAAAGGTTTGCTTTCCGAAGCAAAGACCGGGCAGATTGAAAGCGAGGTCCAGGCAGAGATCGGCGAAGCCGAAGGGCGCTGGAAGGAAATGGCCGCACAACCCGTCGATCCCCTGCTGATGTTCGATCACGCCTACGGCGAAATGCCGCGCGATCTGCTCGAGCAAAAAGAGGAACTCAGGCGGGAACTCGCCGAAAGGGAAACACAGGCGGAATGATATTGTTAACGGGGTCAGACCTACACATTTGACATAAATATGTCAAATGTGTAGGTCTGACCCCGCCGGGGGAGATCACGATAATGGCAAGAATGACCATGGTCCAGGCAATCAACCTGGCCCTCATCCAGGAAATGGAAAAGGACGACAGCGTGATCGTCCTGGGAGAAGACGTCGGTGTTGACGGCGGAGTGTTTAGAGTGACCGACGGGTTGCTCGACAAATTCGGTCCCGAGCGCGTGATCGATACGCCGCTTGCCGAATCCGGGATCGCCGGGACTTCCATCGGAATGGCCCTCTACGGGTTAAAACCCGTGTGCGAGATGCAGTTTGCCGGATTCGACTACCTGGCTTTCCATCAGATGGAATGTCAGGCCTCGCGCCTGCGCTGGCGGTCCCAGGGACGGTTCCACGTCCCGATGGTGCTTCGCGCGCCCTATGGGGGAGGAGTCCGCGCCCTCGAACATCATTCCGAGAGCCGTGAAGTCTACTGGGCACATACGCCGGGGCTGAAAACAGTGATCCCTTCGTCCCCGAGAAATGCCCGGGCGCTTCTGGTCAGCGCCATCCGCGATCCCGACCCGGTGGTCTTCTACGAGCCCAAAGCCCTTTACCGGGCGTTCAGGGAAGAAGTCCCCGAGGAGGAAGAGACCCTTCCGATCGGGCAGTCTCAACTGGCCAGGGAGGGTAAGGACATTACGATCATCTCCTACGGCGCGATGATGCATCCCGTCCTCGAGGCCGCATCCATTCTAAAGGAGAAAGACGGAGTGGAAGCCGAGGTCATAGATCTTCTCAGCATCTCTCCCCTCGACGACACTCTTTTCACGCAATCCGTCAAAAAGACCGGCAGGGCTGTGCTGGTCCACGAGGCACCGCGCAGCTTCGGCCCCGGGGCCGAGGTGGTCGCAAGATTGGTTGAGAAGTCTTTTCTCTACCTCGAGGCGCCCATCCGAAGAGTCACCGGTTTCGACATCGTCATCCCGCTGTATCAAAGAGAACTTGAATACGTGCCGGGGACGGACAGGATCATTCGAGCCGTTCGCGAGACATTGGAATTCTGATGTCCTCAAGCCCGAAAGACCGGGTCCGATCCCGGTTGGGGCTGTTTGCGGCGTCTGGATTGGAGGAGGAGGAATTATGCCCGTGGAATTCAAGCTGCCGGACCTTGGGGAAGGCATTCATGAAGGCGAAATCATCGAAGTCCTCGTCTCGGTTGGGGACAAGGTGCTGGATGGACAGCCCGTCATGGTGGTCGAAACCGACAAGGCAACGACGGAAATCCCCGCGCCGGTGACGGGGGTCGTGAAAGGGATAAGAGTGAAACCCGGCGATGTGGTAAAAGTCGGGGACGTGCTCATGACCTTTGAGGCGGAAGGCAAAGAGGAAGCAGCGCCGCCACCGAAAGTGCAAGCAAAACCCGGAAAAGCCGCCGGGCCGCCGGCCCCTCCTCCAAAAGAAGCCCCACCGGCAGAGGAGGTGCCCCCTTCGGATCGCCGGGCGGCCGCACCGCCATCCGGAAAACCGGCCGAGGCCGCCGGCACTCTCAAGGAACCAGTTGCCGCGGCCCCCTCGACCAGGAGGCTTGCCAGGGAACTGGGTGTCGATATCCGCATGGTGGTCCCGGGCGGGCCCGGAGGCAGGGTGACTCCCGAAGACATCCGGGCATTCGCGGAGAAGCAGGCGGGAAAGGCCCCGGAAGCCGCACGCGCTCCCGAGGTTGAGGCCCCGCTCGCGGCTGCACCGGTCGAGGCCGCGCCCTTTCCAGCCGGCTCCGATCGGTACGGTCCGGTCGAGCGCGTTCCCCTGCGATCGGTCAGAAAAACAACGGCAAAGCACATGGCCGAGGCGTGGGCCCAGATTCCTCACGTGGCCCACCAGGACGTGGCCGACATCACGGAACTCGAAGCCTTCCGGCAGAAGCACAAGGCCGAAGTGGAGGAGGCGGGCGGGGCGCTCACCATGACCGTTTTCGTCCTGAAGGCATCCGCCGCGGCCCTGAAGGCCTTCCCGCGCTTCAATTCGAGCCTCGACCCGGAGAGCGGGGACATCATCCTCAAACATTATTACAATATCGGCGTCGCCGTAGCCACGGACCGCGGCCTCATCGTCCCCGTCGTGAGGGACGTGTATTGCAAGAGCATCAAGGAACTGGGAGTGGAAGTCTTCGGTCTCGCGGAAAGAACGCGGCAGGGCAAAGCCGAACGGGACGAGATGACCGGAGGGACTTTCACGATCACGAACATAGGCCCGTTGGGCGGCACGGGATTCATTCCCATAGTGAATTTCCCGCAGGTGGCCATCCTGGGCATGGCCCAGGCAAGGCTGCAGCCCGTCGTGCGGGGCGACCTCGAACACTACGAAATAGTCCCGAGACTCATGCTGCCGCTCATCCTCGGATTCGACCACCGGGTGGTGGATGGGGCCGATGGAGCGCGTTTTCTCGGGATGATCGTCAGGGCGCTGGAAAACCCCGAAGAACTGCTGATGGTGATTTGAAGCCCGGCTTTACAAACAATCATTTCGGAGACTGAATGCCATGGTCATGGGGGAGTTCACGCAGGAAACGGATGTTCTGGTCGTCGGGGGCGGACCCGGCGGATACGCGGCGGCCTTTCGAGCGGCGGACCTCGGGCTCGATGTGACCATGGTGGATACGGACGCAAGACCCGGCGGCGTCTGCCTTTTTCGCGGATGCATCCCGTCGAAGACGCTGCTTTTCGTTGCGGAGCTTCTGCACGATGCGCGCCGGGCCGAAGAGATGGGCGTTTTTTTCAATGAACCGAAAGTGGACCTCGATAAGCTCAGGGCATGGAAGGACCGGGTCGTGGACAAGCTTGCCGGCGGGCTGGTCGAACTCAGCCGGAAGCGGGGGGTCCAGCTCATCCAGGGGCGCGCACTGTTCGAATCCTCGGACCTGGTCCACGTGACTGGGGAAGCGGCCTGTCGTATCAAGTTCCGCCACGCCGTCATCGCCGTCGGTTCTCATACGAGGGCCGTGAATGGGATCGAATTCAGGGAGGGCGGACGGATCATGGACTCAACCGGCGCCCTCGAACTTGCCGACATCCCGGGGCGGCTGCTCGTGATTGGGGCCGGCTACGTGGGAGTCGAACTCGGCTCCGTGTACGCATCTCTTGGAAGCCGCGTGACGATGGTCGAACTGAACGGGCATCTCATGATGGGCATCGACCAGGACCTCGTGCAACTTCTGACCCGCAGGCTGAATTCACTCTTTGCATCGATTCACTTCCATACACAGGTGAAATCGATGGAGGAACACGAAGACCGGGTCGATGTGGTGTTCGAGGGAGAGATCGATCCGTTGAAACAGTCTTTCGACCGGGTGCTCCTCGCCATCGGGCGTGAACCCAATTCGCAGGGGATCGGCCTGGAACACACACAGGTCAAGCTGAACGAGCGCGGGTACGTCATCGTGGACGAACAGCGGCGCACGGCAGATGCGAAGATCTTTGCCGTGGGCGACGTTGTGGGTGGGGTGATGCTGGCGCACAAGGCTATGCACGAGGGAAAGGTCGCGGCGGAGGTCATTGCCGGGAAGAACGTCGTTTTCGATCCCCAGGCAATTCCCGCCGTTGTCTATACCGACCCGCAGATAGCGTACGTGGGATTGACCGAGGACCGGGCGCGTCTAAAAAACGTGCCGGTAAAAGTATCCCGCTTCCCCTGGGCCGCTTCCGGGCGGGCCGTGTCCATGGGCGTGCCGCAGGGGATAACGAAAGTGATCATCGATCCCGAAAGCGGAAGAGTTCTTGGCGTCGGC
The DNA here is from genome assembly GCA_963666995.1 of uncultured Syntrophobacter sp. GTDB lineage: Bacteria > Desulfobacterota > Syntrophobacteria > Syntrophobacterales > Syntrophobacteraceae > Syntrophobacter. The sequence goes on from OY762941.1 coordinate 1,544,546, forward strand.
ATCGTGGGAAGAGATGCCGGGGAAATGATTTCCGAAGGAGTGCTCGCCGTCGAAATGGGCGCTCTGGCCGAGGATATGGCCCTCACGATCCACCCTCACCCCACTCTTTCCGAAAGCGAAGAGGAAGCCGCGGAAGCCTTCCTCGGCAGCGCCACGCATATACTCTCGCTGAAAAAGTGAAAAGTGATGTTCCGAATCGTGGCGACCGGAGTTTGACTGACGGGGCAGCGACTTTTTTTATAGGCTTCCGATATAAGCCACGATTTGCGAGGCGACGATCGGGTCTCACTCTTTGGGGTCGTAAGACGTTTTGTCCGGTTTGCCGGGCGTCGACCAGCCCGCAAACCTGGGCGCGGAGCGGGGATGGCTTATAGAATAGGGGCAGTTTACACTCTTTTGTCCAGCCTTTTGTAACCTGGCAATATTACGAGCCCTTGCTACGGATGGCCTAATCTTCCTCTGCTTTCTCGCATATATATTTATCAAGATCGCTGTAGAGTTGGTCTGCAGCTTGTACTATCTCTTCTACATCTTCGCTATTAGGTATAGAACCCACCTGCGTTCCGACTTTTGGCAAAAAATATGGATAACGATATTCCACTGCATATTTACTTGCTTTGTTCATAAACTTTCTTTGTTTATCATTAAGCGGAGCAAACACGTTTGCGTTCTTATCACGTAATCTTTCCCATAACTGTACAATATCGTGTATTAAGGGAAACTGTATGTCTTCATCAAGTTCCCACGAGCAATCGGGAACTGGGACATTGAGCGAATCTTTGTTTTTCCGAGGGTATACTTGTTTGCATTGTGTCAGTTGCTCAGAATGCCTACAGAACATACCATATGTTACAATAAATGCTGCTTTCAGCATTTTTCCCATTGATTGTTGTGAGTGATAACATCTTATAAAGCTTGGTACTGTCTCCATCTTCGCTACACTAAGATCATCCTTCGCCATCTGGAGCCATGAAAAGATTATGAAATTAAAAATGTCTCTATTCTTTTTGCGCATAAAATCTTCCACGAGCTTGGTTTGACTCTTTGATATTTCAATTGAATGATAGTGGGGATTAGTAAGAAAAGCTTACAAAAAAGTGTCCCGTTCCAGAAATGCAATCCTTTTTGTCCAACCCTGATCGGCGAGCTGGGGGTCAATAACAATGTGCCCGAGAAGGCTTCATTGTTGTCTGTTACGCCTGTCCTCCCCTATAAACCATGCCCACCAACCGTTTTGTGGCTTCGAAGGCTTCGGCAAAACTGATCCTCTCATCCTCTTTTGCAAACGACACTTGCAGCACGAAGGTTTCGTACTCGAACGCCCATAACTCGTCATTATGCAGAAGGTCGAGCATGGCGGCGAACCGTTCCTTGGGATTTGAAGGCACGCCCTCCCCTCCCCTGCCGGTGTCGTCTCTCGCCGTTTTTTGCGCCAGATCCGCGAACCCGGATGCTCCCGCGATGACGCTTTCGAGTGCCGCCAGGTCATGCAGATGCCGGATGATCGTCGGATCGTCTTCCTTGCTTCCCCTCCGGCGCGCACAGACGCGCCAGGCCAGCGTGCTCAACTTGTCGGCGGCGGTTTCAACAGGATCAATGCAGGGAAAGCCTGGAACTTCGGCAGGCTGCTGCTGCGCCTGTGCGATCAGCGACTGAATCGACCGGCTAATTGGCTCCAATGCCGGTGTGTGAAAGGACATTTCAACACGAAGGTGCGGCCGAAGGCCCTGCCCCGTTGCGAAATGGCTTTGATAGGCAAGGTTGGCCGCGAAAAACTGGCTTTCATTACCGATAAGGGGCTCGCCCACAAGCTCAAATTCGTTTGCCGTGAAGGCTGACAGAAGCCGCTTACGGAACGCCCGCCGTTGATTACGGCTTGCCGTGCCGCTTGCGGCAGCGGGCATGGCAACTTTGAAGTCGATATCCTCAGAAAAGCGCTTGATAAGGCCCCATCCCTTCGATAGCGACGTGCCGCCGGAAAAGACCGGTATCGCGTCGGTACGATCGAGCGATGCAAGGGCGCCAAGGGCGCGGACGACGTGCCAATCCTTCTCGACCAAACCGGGGTTTGTACCGAGCGCGGTGGCAAGTTGTTCAACGAGGTTCCGGTCGAGCACGTTCAAAACTCAGGGAAACTCCATCATAGCCGAGCTTGCGGCGGATACGCCCTCTAACGGCGACAACGCGGCCTGTCGGTACTTGGGTTGTCCGCCCCGCATTGTAGTCTTGCTCAAGCCGGGTGGTTGCGATCTCGACCCCGAGGCGCTTAAGCGCTTCTTTCAGGGTGGCCAGTCCTTTTTGGGGCACGAGCCGGCCGCTGAACGGCGATTTTACGGCCCGCGCGTAGACGCCGTAACCGACCTTGAGCAGCTGGCCGTTGCGGACCAGCCCACGAAGAGCCCGTCCCACCTGGTCATAGCCGCCAAGATCGCGGAAATCCGAGCGCAAAAATACGTCCCCGCGTTTGCGGGCAATGCGTTTCATAACGCGCATTTCCAGATTTTCGGCCTTCATATCACACCTCGTATCTTTACCAAAATACGACATTCCAATGCGCTTTTCAATAGGAGAATCAAGGAACTAATTAACGGCAAATTACTTGCTTGCCGCCAATCATGATCTTATGAAATCATGGAATCAGAAGCTATGCAATTCTGTGACCGGCCAATTTCTCGCATCATTGGTGCGAGTTTCTTTCCGCAGGCGGGCATCTGCGCAGCACGAAAGGTTTTTCGCCTTGAGATCGGAATCTCAAGTTCAGTTGCACCATATCAAAAAGACACGTAACGAGCCCGTCTACGAAGCAGGGAGGTCGGGTGTGCCGTCATTCGCACATCGGGCACCCCGGCGCGGTTTGAGCGGTTGTGGCGATAGGGGGCCACGTTCTCGATCCTCAAGCGCCGCCTGTTGCTCCACTTTCTTGCGAAGCTCGGCGTCGCAATGGGAGATAAGTTCTTCCCACTGAACAGGTTTTCTAAGCTCGTAGAAGCGTTTCTCCGCCACATTGTAAACAACAGCTTTTTTCTGTTGTTTCAAAAGTCTGAAAACATTGAGGAGCGTTCCCTTGCTTTTCCCGTCCCACACCATAAAGCCTACCGTGGCGTCATCAGCCATGGTGCGATCTTTTGCGGCGTAGAAATCGAAGGTCCCGTTGCGCGCAGTTGATGATATTTTTCGCTGTTTCCAATTGCCTATATTATTCCGGCAAATGTACCCGGAGCAAAACACCTCCACGTTCAGGTAGCCTTTGCTGTTCAGGTACTGCTGGACGGCTTTATCTGCTCCGTTTGCGTCTCCAATAATGACAGGTAATCCTTTTTCGATGATCCGATCCAGTCGCATCCGGATCGGGTCACTTAGACGGGAAACCTTCCGTGAGCCGCCTATGAAGACCTTTGTCATCGGTTGCTCTTCGTCCGCGTTATCGTCAAAGCGAAAACATCGGAGGCCTTGCCGTGGTCATAGAGCAGAGTCGTGATTGAACTCATCGTCCCTCCCGAGTGGATGAAGGCGCGGGTTCAATTGTCCGGGCCGCGTTGCCGCATGTGACGTGCCCCTCAAGCAAAAGAGCGGGCATACTCAACCCGCTCTCCTATCAAATAAGTGTCTGCCGGGACTCTCCGGCGGGCAAACGTCTACCGGCTCTTGGCGGTTCTTCGCTGGGGTCTGGCATGAGGCTGCCGGTAATGTTCGGCAGGAGGAGGCGCCTCCGCAGGTGGAGGCGGGGTCAGCAATTCATCGTCGGGGTGCTCGCAACGGATTTCATGGCCCAGGTATTTTTCAATGGCGGGAATCTGGAAGCAGTCGTCCTCACTCGCAAAACTCACGGATATTCCGCTGGCGCCCGCACGTCCCGTACGACCTATGCGGTGGACATAATCCTCCGGATCGAGAGGCAGGTGATAGTTGAAGACGTGACTCACCGCCTCGACGTGCAGACCGCGAGCCGCCACGTCCGTTGCGACCAGCACTCTGATCTTCCCGGCTTTGAATTCATCGAGGGTTTTCACCCGCTTTCTCTGTTCGATTTCACCCGAGAGCAGGGCGCAATTGATTCCGCGCCTGCCCAGTTGTTCGGTCAGTCTCCGGGCCTGGTCCCTGCGGTTGGTGAAAACGATCGCCCGTTCGAGGTTCTGCTGGGTGATCATGTTGTAGAGCAGGCTGAATTTTTCTTCGATCGTGGTGATATAAACAAGCTGATTTACGCTGTCCACTTCGATCTGCTCGGGTTCGATTTCGACCGTGACGGGATCCTTCGTCCACTGGGAAGCAAACCGGGTGACTTCGGAGGTGAGGGTCGCGCTGAAGAGCATCGTCTGCCTTCGAACCTTCTGCGGGGTATAATGGATGATCCTCTGAACATCGGGGATGAATCCCATGTCGAGCATGCGGTCGGCTTCGTCGATCACCAGTATTTCGACCTTGCTCAGGTGCAGATCTCCCTGGCGCTTGAAATCGAGAAGACGTCCGGGAGTCGCAACGACAATGTCGACCTGTCCGCTGAGCTGCCGTCGTTGCTTTTCGTAATCCATTCCTCCAAAAAGAGCGGCCACTTTGAAGGGAGTATACTTGCCGAGGAGCCCGGTCTCCTTTTCAATCTGGAGTGCCAGTTCCCTGGTCGGAGCCAGCACCAGGGCGGTGGGAGTCCCTCTGTCCCGGATTTTATCCTGTTTCCGGAACAGGTGCATCAGGATGGTGAGGGCGAAGACCGCGGTTTTGCCGGTGCCCGTTTGAGCGCGCCCGGTCGCATCCTTTCCCTGCAAGGTGTGAGGGAGCATCGCCGCCTGGATGGGTGTACAGTAAAGAAATCCCATATCCGAGATTGCGTGCATGATTTCAGGGGGCAAGTCGAAGTCGTGGAACCGCGCCTTCCCCTCCACGGGCGGCACCTGAAACCGGCCGGGATCCCATGGCGGGACGTCTCGGGCTTCCGCCCCGGGGGGCGGAGTCGCCGCTGCGGGCCTGCGCTTCCTCTGAGGGCGGCTCCGCCTGCGGCTTCCCTCCTGCGGCGGCGCCTGTCTCTGCGGCCTTGAAAAGGGGATGGTCCTGCCGGTTTCCAGAGTCGGCTGCTCGTTTTCCTGTTTGATCTCAACCGGGGCGGGTGCCCGGTCTTCTTTTTCAACGTCTTCCAATTTTAAAGTTTTCTTGATGTAACGGTGTACCTTCCTAAGAATAGATCCTATCAATAACGTTTCCTCTTCGAATCTGAATTGTGCTGTTCCTGAACCACGCCATCAGGATCGGGGATCGACAGTTCGGTCTGCGAACGATCCGGGAAACTGCCCGTGAGTTATTTTCAATTATTCAATAATACAAATAATATTTGGCTTTGCCAACTTTTTTATCACACCCGGCCAAATAAATCTGAGAGTCCTCCCTGCCCTATGGTTTGGGGTATCCAATCGACTGGGCCAGTATGATCTTCTGCTCGGGCCGCAGCTTCATCGCCTTTGCGAGGGCTTCGCGATCGATGGATGCCCGGACGACGGTGGCCAGGCCCTCGGAGGCGCAGAACAGATAGACGTTCTCACTGATAAACCCGGCGTCCGCTGCGGCATAAAATTCCTGTTCCTCCCTGGAGCCGTTCCCCGCCTTCGACATATCGGCCACGTAAACGAGGTTCAACGGCACTTGCTGCGCGAAGGCCTGGCGGCCGGTCAGCTCGCGTATGTCCTGGGAGTGAATCTCTTTCAGAGCATTCGCTGCGGCATCGTACAGATAGAGGCCGTCCGGGGTGGCAACATAGACGTCGATTTCCTGCCTGTTCATGGCGGAAGGGGCGGTTCGTTGCCCCGTCTGGGACCGGTTGATCCCGAACGCTGCCCATAGCAGGTTGGACAGCACCTGCGGGGGCAGTTTCGTGGGTTCGAAAGCCCGTGAGGACTTCCTGTCACTCAGGACCTGCATCAGGGGCTTCCCGCCGTCCGTCTGAGGCTTCATCAGTTGGATGGTCTTGGGTCCCTGAGCAAAGGAAGGAAATGAAATCAAAAAAACGACTGCGATTACCAGCAGAATTGCCATCAGAGTTCTTTTCATCGTTTCTCCTTGTTCGCTAACGCCAGGCGCCGTTTCAAAACCGGCAGCATTTCCTCCGGCGCCGCAGCCCGGTAAAGACCGGAGCGGCCCTTCATTTCCCGACTTTTGACCGGAACTCGGCGACGGTGATGCATTCCACACCGATATCCCGCATGTCCCTGATATTGGCTTCGGCGATTTCAGCGGACTTTGCGGATGAGGCATCGGTCAGGACCGTTACTTCGTAACCGTATGAGAGGCCGTCGTAAACCGTTGCCCGGATGCAGTTGGGGTACTGAGTGCCGCACACGGCGATACGAGCGATTCCAAGCCTTCTCAGGATAAAATCCAGTTCGGTCTTCATGAACGCACTGAACCGGTTTTTCACGATGCGGTACTCGCCGGGCAGGGGACTCAACTCCTTCACAATTTCGCAGCCGGGGGTGCCGGGAACGGCGAATTTTGCCTGCTCCATGAACGGTTTATACCGAGTGATTTCCACGTCGCTTCCGTCTTCCCTGTATTCCCGGCAAACATGGAAAACCGGCCAGTTTAGATCTCTGAAGCAGTTGAGCGCCTCCCGGACTTTCGGGATCGTTGCGCGGGCTCCCGCAACCAGTACGGGAGCGCCGGGAAGAACGAAGTCATTTTGCATATCGATAATCACCAGTCCGTATCGCGCTGAAGCTTCAATCATGAAATATACTTCCTCCGGTTGAATCGATCTTCATTGCTAATATAATGCTTTTACGCCGCCTGCGCGGCATGGGGTCCCCCCATCCTCGCAACGGTAAAATAATCCTGATACCACCTCAATGAGCCGGTTCGTACCCATCCTGCAACAACCAGGCTGCCCGTCACCCGCGCAGGGACCCCCGCCGGCATTTGGCCTTCAGTCTAACTCAGTCAACCGGCGGCTTCAAGGGGAAGGGCGACCCGGGGAATGTGCCGTGATTTTCGGACCGCAGGGCAGGCCTTCGAACCTGAATTGAGCGATTCCGTTCCCCTCGCCTCGCCCCTCCCGCCAAGGGAGGGGAATCCAGGGTTGGCACCTTCCGTGGGGGAAGGGGGATTGCGCTTAGCTCCGAGGCTCCTCCCCCTTGATGGGAAAGCGGGTGGCCCGGACAACTCGTTTGTCCGGGCGCAAAGCGCAAGAGGTTCGGAGGATAAATTGTGGATTCGCGGCGGATTAGGCTGCTCCTCTTGTCCTTACGGACCGGGGCAACAGGTTGCCCGGGCCACCCCCGATTTCTCCCCCTCGCCTCGCCCATCCTGTTCGGACCGGATAGAAGGGTGACAAGAGCCCGAAAGCGACTGAACGGCACTGCGGCCCGGATAGCTGTTAGCACTTTGAATTCGGGCATGTTATAGTGAATTATTCGGAATCAGGGGTCCCACGCAAGGCCGGCCCGTAATGAATCCGCTCCCGGGCAGCCGGGGATCGATTCTTTTGCTGAAACGCATCGACCAGGGCAGAGATGTATCTGACATCCTTCATCCATCGCCATGATCTGCTCGATATCGCCCATCGCTGGTTTTGCGGCCGACCCGAGAAGACCGACGGCCTCGCGCTCACCGAGATCCTCATCTGCGACGGGTTCGTCGCCGGAGTTACACTCGAGGCGCTCGCAAGGCGGCTTCTCGGAATCATCCATCCCGTGCCGTTCACCGAAAAGAGAATCCGCCTCAAGGGACAACTGAGGGACGCCCTTTCAAGGTGCACTCGCGATGTCACCCCGAGAGTGAAGCAACTCTGCGGGCTCTATTGCAAAAATCCCGATTATTATTACAGTGAAGCCCCCATCAACGGGGTTATGTGCCTTGACGGGCAAGAGCAGTTGTTGGGGCTCTACAGGGTGAAGCGCCCGAGAAGAATAGCGGAAAAGGCCAACAGACGGATTGCCGCCTGGGTCTTCAAATCGGTCCGGGACAAGGCGCATAAGATGGCTGAGGAGCGGGCCCGGGAGTCCGGTATCCCCCTGGAATATCTGCTCACCCCTGAGAAGGAAATGGTCCGGGAATTCGTGAAAGCCGAAGAGGCTATCGCAAAGAGCTTCAGGGAAGGGAGCGTCGAATTCGACAGAGAGGCCCTGACCATACACGATGTTGCCGGGATGAAGATCATCGCGGATCCGAAGAATTTGTCACATCTCGAAAAGGAGCTGTCCGGAGATCCCGGGATATCGATCGTTGGGAAGGAGTATTTTCGGGGTGATTACCGCGCTACGAGCCAGATCCTCAAGGTCGTATGGGACCCCGAGTATGTTATGCGCCGTTATGTGGATTCAAGGGCATGGGAACAGCACCTGAATCGCGGAATTCCCGAACAGAGGCTGCGCACGGGCTTTCCGTCGCTTCTCGAGAGAGGGCGGCCGGAAATGAACGTGGAACTGATCCTGTCAACATTCCCGGATATGGTGGAATCCGAACTGGGGGAGAGCATTCATGAGGAGCGGATCATCGCTCAGCGCGACAACAAGGTTTACAAGGGTTACATCCCGTTGAACGTGGAATTCCTCCTCGAGTATCTCTTCTCCGTGGGGTTCAGCCCCGAAGTGAACATCGATCCGCCGCCGATAAAAATTTGGGGAAGATATCTGCCCGACACTCTCACTTCCCACATCAGGCGTCTCTATCGTCTTCCCGAATACGATTTCTTCTATTGATGCCACTTCATGACTATTGCGCCCTTATCATTTTTTTGTACTCGTTACTGCAAGTTGTACCGATAATAATCCAGACGGATAGGCAAGGGAATACCTGCGGAACAGACGCTTTATATCTTGCTCATCCCAAATAAGGAGGTCTGTCATGAGTTTCACGGTTCTCACCCAAAATGAAGACGTTGCAATTGTCTCCCTGTCCAGAGGGAAAGTGAACGCACTGAACGAACTGGTGGTCGGTGAACTCCACGAACGGTTGAAGGGCATTGAAGCCGACGATACGATCAGAGCGGTGATTTTGACCGGCGAGGGAAGGTTCTTCAGTTTCGGGTTCGATATTCCCGAGTTCCTGAGCTATTCCAAAGAGGCTTTCGCAGAGTACCTGCGCAAATTCACGAGACTCTACACCACCCTTTTTCTTTTTCCAAAACCCGTCATAGCCGCCCTGAACGGCCATACCGTGGCGGGGGGCTGTATGCTGGCCACGGCTTGTGACTACAGGATCATGGTGTCCGGGAAGGCAAAGATCGCTTTGAATGAACTCAATTTCGGCTCGTCGGTCTTCGCCGGGAGCGCGGCGATGCTGAGGTATTGCGCCGGCGCAAGGAATGCCGAGGAGATCCTGTATTCCGGGACCATGTACACGGCCGAGGACGCGAAAAGGCTGGGGATTGTCGACCGGATAGTCTCGGAAGAAAGCCTGCCGGCCGAGGCCCTTCAGGTGGCGCGGGATTACGCGAAGAAAGACCCGGTTGCTTTCAGAAGCATCAAGCGCCTGCTGAGAGGCCCGGTTGCTGAAGAGATGGTGAAAAGCGAAGAAGCTTCGATCAGGGAATTCGTGGACATCTGGTACTCTGAAAGCACATGGAAAAACCTCCAGCAGATAAAGACCGGCTCATGAAATGCCGGCCTGGACCGGCGGGGTCCGGGCGGATTTTACAGACCGGATGCGACAAGCGCGACGGGAACCATCGCACCGCTTTTCATAGCGCAAGTACGGTGAAAAAGACCGCCATCCCTTTGCTTTTAATGGCGCTGGTTGTCCTTTTGTCGGCCATGAACGGTATTGCGGCCGATTCCTTGTGTGTGATCCAGGGGATTCCGGGTTCACAGGATGAATTGGCCGGATATGCCTGCACCTACAAGCTGGTCGTCATGGCCCAGGGGGAATCGGACGGGATCCCGATCCGGCTCGTCAAAGAGAACGACAGTAAAGATATCCGGATCGTGGCGACTCTCGGTGATCTGACCGCGGACCTCTACCTGGTGAAATGGATTCCCGATACGCTGAACCCGCCCGCCGGCGCTTTCGACCCCATGGTTCCCCTTCAGGTGACCGAGCAGGTGGACGGCATTTGCAGCCCCGTGCCCAACCAGTTCAGTGTGCCCGGCGACCCGGGGACATATCTCTTGTGGCTCAAGATCACGACAACCCACACGGCGGATCAGGTCACCACGCCTGGAGCGAGACAGATCATTCTCACCTATGACGGGTCCCTCTCAATCTCCGTTCCGGTCACCGTGTGCGACGTGGCCCTGCCGGTGGATCCCCGGGATCTGCCCGTCATCAATATGGCCAACATCTCCTGGAACGAACCGAGTTTTTCGGCTTTTACCAAACCCGAAAGCCAACTTCTCGATGATTTGTTGAAATTGCTCAAAGACTACCGTCTCAACGCCTCGTCCGGGTTCGTAAAGATTGACGACTCTTTGGACGTCCGGAAGTACGGCGACTTCCTCCAGCGGGTGTCGGGCATTTTCCGGGAAGTGCGCATTCCGGCCGAGGAGATGTTCTCCAGAGGCACTGGACATTCCTTCACCACCAGATACGGGAGTTCGGATGACGCCTATGCAGCGTGGCTCGACCGTCAGAGGGACTATTTCGGGCAGCTCAAAGACGCCATGTCCGGCTCGAATCTGCATTTTTCCTACAAGTTCTGGGATGAACCCGCTCCGGCAAATTACCCGGAGGCGAAAAGGCTCTATGGTCTCACCCACGAGGATCGGCCGGATTTGAGCTATGAGATCACCGAGCCTCCCGATCCGGGACTCTGCGACGCGGCTTCCTGCCCGATAGATGTATGGACCGTCAACATCAAACAACTTGTTTCCTCCTGCACGGACTCCAGAGCCTCCTGCTTTGATGTCCAGCACGCAAACGGCCAATCGGTGCGGACTTATGCCAACGTCTGGCTTGGACTGAACAGGCCGGTTGGTACTGCCAGAACCATCGGATGGGTGCAATGGTACTATGAACTGGACGGATACCATTTCGCGGGATTCAACCAGTGGGCATACGATCCCTGGAAGGACTTGTCTTCCGACCCGGCTCACCCTTTCCATCGTGCGGCTCTTGTATATCCCGATGTATCCGGTTGTTGGTGCGGGATGACCGGGACCCCGCTTCCATCCCTTCGACTGGAAGCCTTTCGGGACGGTATCGAGGATATGCTGATCCTCCGAAAAGTCGCCGAACTGGGAGGCCGGGAAAAGGCCCTGCAATCCATCAGGGATATTTTTGCCGCGACGGTTGAGCCCACACTCCCAAAGGCGGATCGAACGGATCCTCCCAGCCTGAGCTACTGGCATGACTCTTTGCTCCTCAACGGCAAGATGGAGGAGGCGGCATACGGGCAATGGCACAAAGCCGTTGCGCTCTTTGACCCGGGAGTCGCCAAGGTGGAAGAACAGGTTTCGGAGGGTTGGAATCGAGCTCGGGTGCTCACCGGCAAACTCTGATCCCGTGAAGACGGATGATTGCCGGGAATCACTGAATCCCGGGGCGCCGCAAGCGGTCGTCAAGATATGATGCCGCGCGAATGAGTAAACCAGATGGTGCTTCAGCCATCGGGGAGGATCCAAGGCAAAACGGCAGGGGCCGGGAGACCCCAGGGTCATTGCCTTCTCCCAAGCCGGTTGCCTCAAACACAGGGAGCATGAAATTGAAGCGGAATCTTCCGATTCTCACTGTCACTCTCGCATGGATACTCTCGGTATGCCTCCCTCTGACTCCTGCGGCGGCCATGGAAATGTGGATCGAACCTTCCAGCACATCTGAAACGGCAAGCGGTTGGGCACTGAGCGGGTCATCAGCCTGTTTCAGCTTTGCCGTGCCGGACAATTTCCAGACCTTTTCCGGGGCAAAAGTCATAGTACTCGGCCGGAATTCTAGACATCAAGCCGTTACCTACGACATAACTCTCAGAATTTCCAAGCAGGGAAAGAGCCCGGAATACCGTTCCGCGACAAAATCCGGACTGTCCGATGATGTGAACAACGGGAAAAACCTATTCAGGGAAATCGATATCAGTGAGGTCACCTCGGACCTTATACTCAGAACCGGTCAAAAATCCCTGGAGCCGGGTGTTTCCCTTGTCAATCTGTCTTTCAAACAGGCAACTCCAGACCCCGAGACCTCGGAGGCCGTACGGGTCCTGGGTCTGCGCTTCATATACGATGGCGTATTCGCGTTGAAGGGTACGTGGAAGAATGCCAAGACGTATAAACCCGAAGATATCGTCTCCTTTAACGGATCCAGCTATGTGTGCAGGAACTCGAATACCGGGACCGAGCCGGATACCAGCTCTTCGGACTGGACTCTCCTGGCCGCTTCCGGAAAGACGGGGCCTGCCGGCCCCACGGGACCGACAGGTGCGTCGGGAATCGGGACTTATCAGCGGGTCTTTGATTACTTTGACACAACCCTTGGACCAGGTGGAACCGTCGGCCTGTCTTTAAGCTGCCCCGGCAGCACCTATGTTCTCGGAGGCGGCGCCATGGCATGGCCCGCAGAGTGGGCGGTGAATGCGACCTACCCCATGAACGACAATACCTGGGCAGTATGGTTCCATTCAACGGCACAGGCCGACTCCGCCCCGGTGACGGGAAAGATAGCCATTTATGCCGTCTGCTCGACGGTCGCGCCACAATAGCCGCGCGCAGATCGGTAACGCAGATGCCGTCCAGGCCTTTTTCGCGAGCCCCTTCGATGAGGATCTCCGGTGGGAGAACGCTGCACGCGGAAGAGGTGTTGGTATGGTTGTGCAGATCTATCAGAATGAGGTCCATTATCACAACGGATGGAACCGGTCAACGATCCCGCATCGCTTCGTCAGCGGCACTCGAAGCGGGACCCGTCGCCGGACTTGCTCATCCAATATGGAGAAAGAAAACACCGATCAGGTAGCCGACCAGCGTGGCGCATCCGACACCAATCAGCCCTGGAATCATGAAACTGTGATTGAAGAGGTATTTGCCGATGCGGGTCGTGCCCGTCCGGTCAAAGCTGATGGCGGAAAGATCGCTCGGATAGAAACAGAAGAAAAAGTACGCATAGCAGGCCGGGATCATTCCTATGAGGTGATTGATGGGAATCTTCAGCACAAAGCCGATGGGCACCATGATGAGCAGCGTCGCAGCCTGGCTTTTCACAAACGCCGAAACCGCGAACATCGCCACTGCAAAGAGCCAGGAGTAATGGCTGACCATGGCTTTCATGTTGGCAACCAGGATTTCCTTGTTTGTATCAATAAAGGTATCGCTCATCCAGGCTATGCCCATGATCGCGATCACCGCCACCATTCCCGCGGCAAAAACCGAGGATGAAGCAATCTGAGAGGCTTTCACTCGCGAGTAGAGCAGGATAAAGGCCCCGGTTGTGAGCATGACGATCTGAACGATGGTGGTCATGGACACCGGCTTGCCGTCAACGATGGGGGCCAGGTTGAACATGGCGATCAAAACGATGGCGAGGACACCCGCGAAGAAAAGCAGCACCGAGCGCTTGGCCCTGGTTGAAATGCTCTCGTCCAGGAGCGTCACGTTCTCTTCCAGTTGACAGCGGAACGTGGGCTCTTTCATCCGTTCCTGGAACTCCGGGTCCTTGTCGAGGTCTTTGCCGCGTCTGAGGCTCCAGAGGGCGGCGAAGAAGATCCCTATGGCGGTCGCGGGGATGGTAACGCTCAGAATGTTCACCAGGGTGACGTTATGCCCGGCCTTCAGGGACAATGCCAGAAAGCTCGTCACGGCAGCGGCAATCGGGCTTGCGGTAATGCCCATTTGCGATGCGACCGAGGACACCGCCATCGGACGTTCCGGACGTATGCCGGTCTTGTATGCAACATCCGCGATAATCGGCTGCAGCATGTAGACCGCGTGGCCCGTTCCGACAGCCATGGTCAGCAGCCAGGTGCAGTAAGGAGCCAGGAATACGATGTATTTTGGATGCCTGCGAAGCAGTTTTTCCGCCAGTTGCACCATGTATACCAGGCCGCCGGCCGCGTGGAGGGTGGCGGACGCCGCGACGACAGCCACGATGATGAGCATGACGTCAATCGGCGGGGAGCCCGGTTTCATGCCGAACGCAAAGGTGAAGACGGTCACGCCGGCGCCGCCGACAAGGCCGAGTCCGATGCCGCCGACGCGGATACCGATGTAGATTGCCAGTAAGAGAACTCCGAATTCCACCCAGAACATTCTATTCCTCCTCGTCGTTGTCATGCATCCCCGGGCATCAGGTTTTCCATCCGGAGATGCGGTCGGGCGCCCTGCCCATCTGTGCAGGCGGAAAACCCCGCGCCGCCACCTCAGTTGCCGAACCGAATTGCATCGGACACGGTTGTAGGATAGCAGTCATGAACCGTATGTGTAAGTATTCGTATATTAAAGAGTTTTTAATGCATTGTGATGATTGTGGTAATATTGTTCACACCGGCGGGGACGGGTCAGGCATGGCGGAAGTAGCGTCTTTCGGGGCGGCCGACGACGCCGTAGAGGAGGTCGGCGGCGAGGAAGCCTTCACTGACGAGGTATTCGAGGTAGCGGCGGGCGGTGGAACGGCTCACGCCGACGCGCTCGGCGACTTCCTCCGCACTGAAGGTATCGGCAGAGGGACCCGCGAAAACCCTGCGAACCTTTCGCAGGGTCAGGGGATCGATGCCTTTCGGGGTCTGAGGGCTCTCGCTTTCCCGGCTGGGTTGGGTGCGAAGCAGGCGGTCCACATCCTTCTGGTCCACGGTGCCTCCGGTCCGCATACGGGCGAGGTAATCACGGTACTTCAGAAGCGCTTCGTTAAAGCGGGGCAGGAAAACCGGCTTCACGATATAGTCGAACACGCCGCCGCGCAGAGCTTCCTGCAGCGAGGTCATTTCACGGGCGGCGGTGATGAGAATGACGTCGATGGGAAAGGCCCCCGCACGCAGCCTCCGGAGTAACTCCAGACCGTTGCCCTCCGGGAAGAACAGATCGAGCAGCACCAGGTCCGGGGCCAGCACTTCGGCCATTTCTTCGGCATCCGCGAGCGTGTTGGCAATCCCCACAACTTCGAAACCGTCAACTTTTTCAGTAAACCGGCGGTGCAATTCCGAGATACGCAGGTCGTCCTCGACGATAAGCACCCGGATCGGACTCTCGCTCATCATTCTTCATCCCCTTCGACCGGCTCGCCCGGCTGTCCCGATTCCGGCATCACAGGTCCCTCGGCCCGGCGCTTGGGAATGATCACCGTAAACAGCGCTCCGCCCAACTCTCCGGTGGTAAAGGTTATATCACCCCCGAGCGCATTCACGGCCCGGTGCACCAGGTAGAGTCCCATGCCCCGCCTGGTCTTGTCGCGCGTGGTCGCACCCTTTTCGAACAGGCTGTCCGCGATCTCGGGCGAAACCCCATGTCCCGAGTCTTCGACCTCGATGATCAGGTCAAGCCCGAGGTCGGTGAGAAAAAGCCGCACCTCGCCGCCCTCGCCCGCTTCGCGCACCGCCTCGAAGGCGTTGTCGCAAAGATTGCCGAGCACCGTCATCAAGTGGCCGCGGTCGATTTGCGGCGGGAGATCGACAAAGGAGCTGTCCGGATCGAGGTTGAAGTCGATCTTGAGTTCGCGAGCCCGGTTGAACTTGCCAAGGATGATCCCTGCGACCACAGGGTCGGGAACCGCCTGGGCGAGGGTCTTCACCAGATCCTGGTAGCCGCTCGCCTCGGTCATGACCAGTTCGAGGGCTTCCTGGCAGGCGCCGATCTGAATCAGGCCGGCGATGGCGTGCAGCTTGTTGGAGTACTCGTGGGTCTGGACCCGAAGCAATTCCGAATATTCATGCATGTGCACAAGCTCGCGCGCAACCCTGTCGAGCTCATCCTTCGGGCGGAAACTGGCCACCGCTCCGGATGCACCGCCTTCACCAGACAGGGGAACCACATTAACGATCATGGTACGGCCCGCTGCGGGCAACTCGTGGTCGAGCAGCTTCTCTCCGGCCGCGAGCGCCGTTTCCATCTCCGGGCACTGGCAAATCTCGGCCAGGTGACAGCCGCGCAGGTCCTCATCCGGGCTCTGGCCGAGATAGCGCCGGGCCGCCTGGTTGACGAGGGTCAGTCGCCCGCTCCCGTCCACCGCCGTTATACCCTCGCGGATCGCTGCAATAATCGCATTGCGTTCCTGGAACAGGGCGGCGATTTCGTGCGGCTCGAGCCCGAAGATGGCCGCCTTGAACGCCCGGGCGATCAGCGCGGCGCCGAACACGCCCAGGAGGAGCACCAGTGCGGCATAACCGAGAATCTGCCGCTGTTGGGCATGCACCTGTGCCTTGATTCCGCTCTGCAGATACCCGACGGCCACAAAACCAATGACCTCTCCGGATCCGCTCCGCACCGGAGCGAATCCGCGCATCGACGGCCCCAAAGTGCCCACGGCCTGTGAGACATATGATTTGCCCTGCTCGATCGCCGGCTGGAAATCATCTCCGACGAACATCCTGCCGACATTGTCCGGATTGGGGTGACTGTATCGCATCGCCTGCCGATCGGCCACAACGATATACTCGGCATCCGTTGCCCTGCGGGTCTGCTCGGCAAGCGCCTGGACAACCCGGGAATCGTGCATCAGGAGCCCTTCACGCATAACCGGATTGAGTGCAACCGCCTCCGCCAGCACCAGTGCTTTCTTGCCGATCTCCTGGAGCAGAATGGTGCGAACCGAGTCTGTTAAAAGAACGCCGATAAGGCTCGCCAGCAGCACCAGCAGCGCCGTCACGAGCAAGGTGAGCTTGGACTGCAGGGTCCTTGGCAGAAAGCGGCTTGTCCATCCAGGCAAAGACTTCACTCGGTTCCTCCGTGACTTTGAGACTGCAGCCCAACCGGGCGGGGGGGAAAGTATGGCTGTTTCCAAGTGGAAAGATTACTAATATACTGGAAATCCACCAATGATCAAAAGGAGGTTTCACATGCCAGCGCCGTTCGTTTCTTTTCCTTCGTGGCTGACACAATGGATGCGGGAGCGCGACATAGTCCTCTGGGGTGCAGCCGACCTTCGAGGTTTTCTCACTCCCGCGGATGAAACCGGGCAAGGGTTCCCTGCCGCCCTTTCATGGGCCGTTCCCATGGACCCGCTCACCATGGCCGGAATACAACACGGCCCGACTCAGGTTTATGCGGACGCCTATACGGCGGCTAACAGCCTCATCAATGAAACGGGTGAACTGCTCGCGGCGGAAATCAGACGCCGTGGGCACGGAGCTCGGCCGCTCAGGGCTTCCGATCGCACCGATCCTGTAAACCTCAAAGGCGACTTCCCTCATAAGACCGCGGCAACCAGGGCCGGATTGGGGTGGATCGGCAGACATTGCCAGATCATCACCCGGCGGTTCGGCTCATGGGTTCGACTGGGAACGGTTTTCACGGATATGGAACTTCCCTGCGGACCTCCCATGGAACGCAATTTTTGCGGACGCTGCACTCGTTGCGTCGATGCCTGCCCCGCCAAGGCATTGAAAGGTGCCGCATGGTACCCTGGAATGGCACGGGAAGCAATTCTCGATGTCCATGCGTGCGACCGGTGGAAAAAGGAACGCTACTTCGAGTATCTTGCAGGGCACGTCTGCGGTATCTGTTCGGCGGTGTGTCCGTATGCGCTCAAAACACTGCAAAAGAGGGCTGACAAGGTGTAAAGCCGGCGAGCGGCCGTCCCGGGGTGAACGACTCGACCCGGGATGAACCAAATGGCGCGGCAGGGGGACGGAGATGAACGCAACACAGGACAAAGCATGCGTTTCGGTTTCCGGCGGGTGGAACCTCAGGTCAGGGAGATGACTTTCTCCGCCACCTGCATGGAGGTGACAATATCCACCATGTTCGTGATCGCACCGACCCGCTTTTTCTCGAGGAGGCCGAAAGTCTCCAGGCAGCGGCCGCAGACGAGGATTTCGAGCCCTTCCCGGGCCAGTTCCTGAAGATGAGGCAAAACCTCCGCATCCTCCACAGCCAGCTTGACTCCCCCGTTCAACAGAATCAGGCGCCATAGGTCTTCGTCCATCTCCTTCATGGTCTTGACGAAATTGGTGACGATACTTCGTCCAAGGTCGTCGTTTCCCTTGCCGAGGTGATCCGTGGCCAGAACCACCAGGGTCTTGCACCTGCCTTTGCCCCGGCTTTCATGGATTTCTCCGGCGCCGCCGCGCGCATGGTTTACCCGTTCGCTTCGCGTTGTTTCAGTCATTTTTCACTCCTTTCGATGTTTAGGCGGGAAAGCGGTTTTCTCCAGGGACCCACGGTCAAGAACACATTGCTCCGCTCCTTCCATTCCCCATTGACACATTCCAGGCTCCCGGCACCTTCAGCGATCTCCGAACCGTGTGAATAGGACCTGCCTCTCAGTTCACAAGACTTCCGGCCAGGCAGGACCCGGTCTGGCCCCGTCGGGCTCCCCGGAGGCCTCCCGTCCCGTTCGAAAGAGGTTCAGGACGCTCCGGGATAAGCGCGTTGCGCTCCGGGATTTATTCATCGCTTGATCTCCTTTCCGGATGAAATTTCCTTTCAATCGTGATAGTAGAATATTGATCCATAATTATCGTGTCCAACGATTTGTTTCGAACGAGTCAATCGATAGAAGTGATAGAAGGAGAGGATATGGAAATCCGGCAATTGAGGTCATTCCAGACGGTGGCCAACCTCCTGAGCTTCAATCGGGCCGCCGGGCGGCTCCACTATGCTCAGTCCAGCATCTCGGCCCAGATTCAGGCCCTGGAGGAAGAACTCGGCGTACAGCTATTCGATCGTCTGGGAAGAAAGGTGCAGTTGACTGAAACGGGGGTGCAGTTGCTGCAGTACACGAACAAGATACTCGATCTGGTCGATGAGACGCATTCCGAAGTGACCGGAGACAAGGAGCCGCGGGGGACACTGACCATAAGGATCCCGGAATCTTTCGGCGTGCACCGGCTCCCGGCGGTGATCAAAGATTTTCATGCCCGCTTTCCGAAGGTCAAACTCAATTTCATCACCTGCACGCTTGAAGGCCTGGGAAAAGACCTCCGCAAGGGCTTGACCGACCTGGCCTTTCTCCTGGCGGAATCCGTCAGCGATTCGGACCTTCTGGTTGAAACCGTGGGGTTCGAATCCGTGGTGCTGGTGGCCGGTCCGAACCACCCCCTTGCTTCGAAGCGTTCCGTGCACACGAGGGACCTGGCCGGAGCGACGATGCTTTTTTCAAAAGTGGATTGCAGCTACAGGAGAATTTTCGAACAGTTCCTGGACCAGGAAGAAGTGAAAGACTTCAACCGGCTGGATTTCTACAGTGTTGAGGTCATCAAACGGTGCCTCATGGCGGGAATCGGGATTGCGGTTCTGCCGGAAGTCGCCGTAGCGGAGGAAATTGCCCTGAAAAAGCTGGCCATCCTGCCCTGGTCGGAGGGCAGGATCGACGTGGCCGTATTGATGATATGGTACCGGGACAGGTGGATTTCACCCACTCTGAAGGCTTTCATGGACACAACGAAGAAGGTGATGGCTCGGCTTGCCTGATCGTTATGCGATCTGGATAATCCGGCTGCTTCTCCTTTGCATCTTTACGCAAAACGCATATTTATCCGCTCGAAAGACGCTGGTGTAGTATTCGACGACCCGGCCCCGCGGGACTGCGGTCAGCCGCTCGGCGGCCAACACGGCTGTCTTCGGGGAAATTCCCAGCAGCTTGGCATCCGCCTTGGTGGGCATCGCGCCCGTGATCTTCTGTTCAGCACTTTGCAGAATGATGCCGTTGGCTTCCAGCACGCTGTAAATGGTCACCATACTGAGATCGTAGCCTGCGAGCTTCAGGCCGATTTCCACCGGATAATGGGTCCTCTCCACCGCGATCGGGTTCTCGTCGGCGAACCGCAGCCTCTCGACGGCATAATACTCGGCGACTCCCAGAATCTTGGCTATCTGAGGTTCCCGTTTGACCCCATGCCACAAGAGTTTGGCCCCGGGTTTCATGCCCATGCTTTCAACCGTTTCAGTAAAGCTCCTGATCGTCCCGAGCCACTCGTTCACCCTGTGAGAGGTCACGAAGGTTCCCTTGCCGTGAATCTTTTCCAGGAATCCGTCGCGAACGAGGGCGGAAACAGCCTCACGCACCGTAGTCCTGCTGACCGCAAAGGTTTCCATCAACTCTCTCTCGCTGGGGATCCGCTCAGTATAGTCTCCCTTTCCGATTTCCCTTCTGAGTTCGTCTTTTAATTGCGCATGAAGCGGAATGGGGCTGGCTGCATCCAATGTCATGACCGTGTCCTAACATCATTGAGGTTTAATGAACTATTCCCTGCCACGTTGTGACAAAGACATTATGACGTACGAACCACTTCATTTAAAGAATAATTCGCTTTCTGTCAATTTCTTTTGGATCCGACGTGACATTCCCCGCCTGATTTCATCCGTTCGCCTCCGGCGAGCAGCAAAATTCACGGCAGTGCACGGCTCGAATTTTTTCTTTTCCCGGGCGCCTTTTCTTGAGGCAATACCCGACCGGCCATTGTTCCGGCAACGCTTGCAGCGGGGCGGAGAGGTTGATAAAAAAAACCTTGACTCGTGGATCCGGGTGCGATACTGTCACGACGTCGTGACCTCGTGATGTTGTCATAATGTCGGGATGATTTTATGGCAAAATGCAGGGCGAGCAGGTTGATCCCGATCGGATGCCGGAGCGAATTATCCAGTTGGAAACAGCTGGCTGTTGTATAATAATCATTCTCAACTTATCGCTAGGAGATCGTCATGAGTCAACCTTCGGTTAGACATGAAGAAGTAAATCTACTATCGCGGTTAGACAGAGTCCCGATAACCAGGACGATTGTGCAAATCATCGCCCTCCTGGCATCCGTCTGGATAATCGAGGCCTTCGACATCGGGATCGTCGGCCAGGTCATACTCGTTCTCAAAAAGATCTGGAACCTCAGCCCGGGCGATATCGGGCTCCTCGGCACTTCCTCGACGGTCGGGATCGTCATCGGCCTCTATTTCGCCGGGCCGCTCATCGACCGCTTCGGCCGTAAGAAAGTGCTCATCTGGGGCGTCTCGAGCTTTTCCTTCTTTACCCTCATCGGCGCTGCTTTCCCGAACCTCTACTGGATTGTCGCCATGCGCTTCATAGCAGGCCTTGGCGAGGGCGCCGTATTCCCGCTCCCTTACCTCATGATTTCGGAGTTCGTCGGCGCCAGGCGCAGGGGCACTCTGGTCAGTACGGCCAATGCCGTGCTGTGCGCGGCTTACGTCCTGCCGAGCCTGATCGGTGCCTGGGCGCTGGCGCAATTCCCGATGGAAACGGCCTGGAGAGTCCCCTTCATTGTGAGCGGCATCCCGATTCTCAGCGTTATCCTTTTTGCGAAATACCTTCCGGAATCGCCCCGCTGGCTGCTTCAGCGAGGCCGGATCGATGAGGTGAGTCGCCTTGTGGAAAAGATTGAATCCGAGGCGAAAATCCCGAGCGACCCCCAGTTTATCAACGCCAACATCCTGAACTCGATGGCCGCACCGGAGGCGAAAGAAAAAGCCGGCAGCATATCGACTCTTCTCAAGCCGCCTTACCTCTCCCGCAGCCTCGTATCATGGGGTCTCTATACGGCAACGATCATGTTCTGGTATGTGATGCTGGTATATGGGGCGACGATGTTTTCAAACAAAGGCTTCGCCCTCGGCAGCGCAGTCATGTTCGCCGGCACCATAACGGTGATAGGCGCTTTCGGGGAGGTCCTGATAGGCCACCTTTCCGACAGCTACGGCCGCAAACCGGTTTATCTGATTTTCAGCATCCTCTCGACCGTCGGATGCATCATCATGGCCCAGGCCAGTGCCATGACCATGCTCGTCGCGGGAGCCGTGGTAGCCGCGTTCTTTGGTTTTGGGACCCTGCCTCTGGCCAAGATCTACATAGCCGAACAGTATCCCACGCACCTGCGCGGAGTCGGAACCAGCATCGGAGAATCTGCGGCGAGGCTGCTGGGAGGCGTTCTGGCACCCTACTACATTCCTTTCATACTTGCTGAAGGGGGCGTCAACGCCGTTTTCTGGTTTGTGGGCATCGCGTTCATCTTCTTTGTCATTCCATTCATGCTGTGGGGCCGTGAAACCGCCAATCTGAGTGTGGAAGAAACCGGGGCCGCGGTGACCGCTCCGCAGGTAAAAGAACGGAAACTAGGGCTTAAAGGCATCGATTCTTAGGGGGATATCCATGAAACTTAAAGATCGGACAGGTCTTGTCACCGGCGGCAACGCAGGCATCGGAAAAGGCATCGCCCTGGCGTTTGCCAGGGAGGGGGCCAAGGTCGCCATTTGCGGCAGAAATGAAGAGACCTTGAAAGAAACCGTAAAGGAGCTTGAGGCCCTGGGGGCCGAGGCTCTGGGGATCAGGGCCGACGTATCGTCAAGCAAGGAGGTCAAGAAGCTTTTCTCCGAGGTTGTGGGCAGATTCGGCACTCTGGATATCCTCGTGAACAACGCGGGCATCTTCAGGTCGCACGAGGCAGGGGTCAGGGACAGGATGAAGCACCTCGATCTGGTCACGACCCCGGTCAAGAAACATTCACTCCAGATCACCCGTTATATGAGCGATGAGGAGTGGGAGACCATGATTCAGGTCGACCTCAACAGTGTTTTTTACTGCACGCGCGAGGCCCTGAACATCATGGAAGACAAAGGCTACGGCAGGATCATCAATCTCGCCTCCATCTCCGGTATTTCGGGCATCAGTTCCCACAGTCCCAACTATTCAGCAGCAAAAGGAGCCATCGTGGCCTTTACCCGGTCCGTGGGACATGAAGTCGCCGGCGCCGGGGTTTGCGTCAACTGTATCTCCCCGGGGTATATCGGCACTCCGCCCTTCGTTCGGGGGATCGAGAAAATGGGTCCCGAAAAGGCTGCCCGGCTCATGCAACTCGTTGCCGTCGGCAGGCTGGGAAAGATCGAAGAGATTGCTTCACTCGCGGTTTACCTGGCCTCGGAGGAAGCATCTTACATGATTGGTCAGATGATCAGCCCCAACGGGGGGCTTGTAATCTAATAAGGAGGATATCATGCAGGAGACCTGCTGCTGCCCGACCCTGACGCCGCAGGAGATGCGGTTCGTTATGGATTCCGCCAGAGAAAACGCAAGCGGAAGGCAAAGAGTGTACGAAGTTTTCGATACTTTCAAGGACACCGTTCCACACGCGTGCGTAGAGCGCGCGCGGCTCATGACTGAATCCTTCAGGCAGACGGAAGGACGGCCGTTGATATGGAGATGGGCCAAGGCACTGATGCACATTGCAGAAAACATCCCTGTGTACATCGGGAATCAGGAGCTTGTTGTCGGCCGGGCCAACGGTGAACCCGGAAGGTACGGTCTCATTTATCCGGAACTCGAAGGAGGATTCCTGGACAAGGTGATTGACCTCGTCCGAGAGGGCAACGCGCCGTACACATTCACGGAAGACGATGAGCGCATCATCAGGGAGGAAATCCTGCCCTACTGGAAAGGAAGATCCTTTCACGAAGAGCTGTACCTGGCTCTCCCGGAAGATACGAGACGCCTGCTTTTCGATCCCGGGAATATTTTCGTCCAACGCAACATCGTCACCCAGACCGCCACATTCCGGAGTTCCCTCCAGTGGATACTGGATTATGAAAAAGTTCTGAAGAAAGGTTTCAAGGGCATCAGGCGGGAAGCCAAAGAAAGGCTGGACGCGCTCGATCCCCTTGACCCGCGGGACATCACGGAAAAAGCCCCCTTTTTCGAGGCCGTCATCATGGTCTGCGACGCGATTGTTCTTTTCGCGGAGAGGTATGCTGCCCTCGCGGCGAAAATGGCGGACGGGGAACAGAATCCGAAGCGCAGGGAAGAGCTTCTGGAAATAGCCGATGTCTGCTCCCGGGTTCCCGGAAATCCGGCCCGCACTTTCAGGGAAGCCGTCCAGTCACAGTGGATGACTCAGGTGTTTTCACGGCTCGAACAGAAGACGGGCGCCGTCATTGGCAACGGAAGGATGGACCAGTATTTCTATCCCTTTTACAGGAAGGACAGTGAAGAAGGCCGGATCACGGAAGAATCCGCTCTGGAACTCCTGGAATGCCTCTGGCTGAATATGGCTCAGTTCATCGATCTGCAGGTTTCCCCCACCTTCATTGCTTTCAATGAAGGGCACGCCCACTGGGAAGCGTTGACCGTCGGAGGAAAGACCCGGGACGGCGGGGACGCCACCAACGACCTTTCGTATCTGATCCTGAGGTCCAAACGCGAATTTCCGCTGAACTACCCGGACCTTGTGGCAAGAGTGCACGCCCTCAGCCCCAACCGCTTTCTGCACGAGGTCAGCGAAACGATCAAAGAAGGATCGGGATTCCCGAAGATGCTCAACGATGAAGAGATCATTCCTCTCTTCATTGCAAAAGGCGCGGAAATCGAAGAAGCGAACGACTATGCGGCTTCCGGATGCACTGAAGTCAGGATGCCGAACAGAGACACTTACACAAGCCCGTGCGCCTGGGTGAACCTGGGCGCCGTCCTCGAAATGAGCCTGAACGATGGACGGGTAAAGGCTTTCGGAAACGAACAGTTGGGTCCGAAAACGGGAGATCCCCGGAATTTCGCCACTTACGATGACCTGTGGAAGGCCTACTGCGCTCAGCAGGAATATGTCCTGAAGCACGTGTTCACACAGCAGTTCGTGGTGGATAAGCTGCGCCCCGCGTGCCTCGCCACCCCGCTCTCAACGGCCCTCCACGATCTGTGCATGAAAGAATGCAAAGACCTCCATTCCGGCGATATAGAAGCCGGAGTCAAGTTGGGCTACTACGACATGATCGGCTTTGGAACCGTCATCGACTCCCTGGCCGCGATCAGGAAGCTTGTTTACGAGGACAAGAAGATCTCGATGGCCGAAATGATGGACGCGCTGGACGGCAATTTCGAAGGCAAGGAGGTCCTCAGGCAACTGTGCCTCAACGCCCCGAAATACGGGAACAACGACGCTTATGCCGATTCCATCGGAAAACAGATCGAGGGGCACGCGGTCAGGTTTTCCAGTGCCTATCACGGCGCGTTCGGCGGAGAGTTGGACGTGCGCTACGTCCCGCTGACTTCCCATATTCCCCTCGGCAAATTGGTGGGGGCCACCCCGAACGGCAGGAAGGCGGGCGAGTATCTGTCCGAAGGCTCATCGGCTTCGCACGGAACGGACGTCAAAGGTCCAACCGGAATTCTTCTGTCCAATGCGAATACGAAGAATAACGGCTTCAAGCAGAGAGCGGCCCGATTGCTGAACCTCAAGCTCACCCCGTCGACCGTGGCCGGCGAGGAAGGGACGAAAAAGCTGATCTCCCTCATCAGGACCTTTTGCGATCTCAAGCTGTGGCATCTCCAGTTCAATATCATCAACCGGGAGACTCTTCTTGCGGCCCAGAAGGACCCGCAAAAATACAGGGGCCTGCTCGTGCGCGTGGCGGGTTACAGCGCGTATTTCACGGATCTCTCCCCAGAGCTTCAGAATGAAATCATAGCGAGAACGGAACATTCATTCTGAGGCAAGCGGCCGCAACGGGGCGGGGCGCGGAGTGATTCCCGGAATACCTCCGTGCCCCCCGTCCAGTAATACGGGGTTGCATTCAAGACGATACTCTCGGCATCCCCCGGAAGAGCGTGGATAAGGGAATCGGATACACCCGGCAGGAACGGGCGCATTTTCAATATTCAGCAATTTTCGGTCCATGACGGTCCGGGCATCAGGACAATCGTCTTTTTGAAGGGATGTCCGCTTCGGTGCCGATGGTGCTGCAACCCGAAATCCCGGAGCCCTCAGCCCGAGCCGGCCTATGACGCCAGGAAATGTATCGGGACCGGCGAATGCGGACTCTGCATCCAACGATGCGACCGGAACGCAATGTCCGGCGGCGAAAGCGGCAGGTTGTCGTGCGCGCGACCGTGGTTGCAGGTTCTCCGAGGTGAGGATTCGGAAGCGGGAGTCTCCTTCCATCAAACGGGATACTTCGGGGCGGGAACTGAGACGGTCGTTCAGGCCTTCGGCGCGCCCGCCTGTTTCCCGGTCATCTTTTCGATCGCTATTTTGATGAGGACCAGTCTGTCGACCAGGTCCCGGGGGAACTCACCAACGGCAGCCGAATGTTGCCGCATGATGATTTCCAGCCCCCTGACCTTTTCCTCGGGATCCTGCACGAGAAGAGCCCTGCCGAATCCGACGACACAGGAATATTTCATGGTGCATCCGCTTCGGGTCTGCCCTCGCACCACTCCAACCCCCGATTCTATTTCAAAGCCGATGCGGTTATCCTTCCGGATGAGGTCGATCTTCTTCCCCTCCGAAGCGGAATGCAGGTAGAGGCAGCCGTCGCTGTAACCGTAGTTCATGGGGACAATGTAGGGCATGCCGTCTCCGCAAAGGGCGATTCGGCACACATAGGCGCTGTTGATGATTTCTTCGATCGCTTTCGGGTCCGTAACTTCCCGCTCGTTTCTTCTCATGGATTGTCCTCTCTCCCCGCAAACGCGGCGGGACTCTTATTCAGCTCGGCCCGGCCTTCCCGGAATCCGGCCATATATGCCACAGCCCGCAAGGTTTGGCAAACCTTGTTCAATCGCGCCCGATCGTGACCAATCTTTTTGATGTCCAGTCATGGACGACACCCTGACAATAGTACGGGGAACCGGCTTTTGCCCAAGAAAAAAGCCGAGGCCGGAGGACTATTCCCCATCCGCGCAACGTCTGCGCGTACGGCACGTCGGGAACACTCCTCACCATCGGCGGCGCAGGTGCATTCCGTCAGGAATGGGACCGGCAAATCGGGCTTGACAGCTCGGCAAAAACGGATCTATTTACTGATCGATCAATAAATAACCGGAGGCATCCATGAATCACACGAAAACCCGCGGTCGAGACCCCGACGGAACGCGACGTTCAGCATTGGATGCAGCCCAGCGCCTCTTTGCAGAGAAAGGCTTCGCCGGGGCTTCAATGAGGGAAATAGCCGCGATCTCCGGCGTCTCCCAGCCTCTCATTCACTATCACTTCGGGAGCAAGAAAGGCCTCTTTCGCGCGGTCAAGCAACGCCTGATCGCAAGCATACGCGCCATGCTGCCGGCCAGCGGCGATTCGTCCTCAAACGACGTCGATATGCCCGAAATCATTCGATCCATGTACAGCATGGTTTCCAACAATGAAGATTTGATGAGGCTGGTCGCCTGGTCCCACCTGGAGGGGGAACGCGACCCCTGGCCCGGGGAAGAAGACCTTAGCCGAGCTACCGCAGACCATATCCGGCGCAGGCAGTCGGATGGGTCCATGCGAAAGGACATCGATCCGCTGATCACGACCGTTATGATCGGAGCGCTGATTTTCTACTGGTGCGAAAATCGGCACTACTATGCCGGGCTCTTCGAGGAGCCTCTCGAGACGTTCACCGAACGCTATTTGAATCAGGTTTTCGATCTGCTCTTTCAGGACGCCGCGCCCCGCAGACAATAAGGAGTGAAAAAGGATGTCGACTAGAAGCGAGAGCGAGTGTTTCGCCGCCGCCGGTGGAGAAGCCATGAAGGAAGCGCCGGTCCCGGACCAGCGTCTTTCAACCGGAACCGGAACCGCTCCCGCCAGGTCCGCCCTGGACGATTGCATCCGGGAGGGAACTGAGTGGCTGGTCAGGAATCAGAAACCGGAGGGATTCTGGGTCGGCAGGATCCAGTCGAATTCATGCATGGAGGCTGAATGGATCCTGGCGATGCACTTCCTGGGGATCGGCCATTCTCCAAGGCACGCCGGGGTGGTTCGAAGCATTTTTAACGAACAAAGGGAGGACGGCTCCTGGGATGTCTACTATGGAGCGCCCGGCGGCGACATCAATACAACCGTCGAATGCTACGCGGCGCTCCGCGCCTTCGGCTTCGACAAGGAAAGCACCCCTCTTCGCAAAGCCCGGGAATGGATCCTGGCCAACGGCGGGATCAAAGGGATTCGGAACTTCACCAAGTATTGGCTCGCTCTCATAGGCGAGTGGCCGTGGGAAGAAACCCCCGCCCTTCCGCCGGAGCTGATCTTCCTGCCGTCCTGGACGCCCTTCAACATTTATCGCTTCGCTTCATGGGCGCGGAGCACCATTATGCCTCTATGTGTTCTTTCCGCCCGGCGGCCGGTTCGCCCGTTGCCCGAAGAGCGACGGCTCGACGAACTCTTCCCCGGCGGGCGAGCGGCCTTCGATTTCAAGCTGCCTCTCAAGCAAGGGTGGGTATCGTGGGAACGGTGTTTCTACCTCCTCGACCGCGCCCTGCATCGCTATGCCGGCATCGGCATCACTCCCGCGCGCGAAACGGCCGTGAAAGCGTGCCTGGAATGGATCGTCCGGCGTCAGGAGCCGGACGGCACCTGGTGCGGCATTCAGCCGCCGTGGGTCTACTCCCTGATGGCGCTGCATTCGGAAGGCTACAGCCTGGATCATCCCGTTATGAAGAGCGGCCTTGCCGCGTTTGACAGCCACTGGTTCAGCGAGCACAACGACGGCTTGTACCTCCAGGCAAGCGAGTCCCCGGTCTGGGATACCATTCTCTCCATGCGCGCATTGCTCGACTGCGACGGGAAGATCCCGGATTCTCCATCGCTTTCCCCGGCACTCGCATGGCTTATGGGAAAGCAGGTACACGGCTGGGGAGACTGGGCGGTGAGAGTCCGCAATACAGGCGGAGGCGGCTGGGCTTTCGAGCACTCCAACAGTTTCTATCCGGACGTCGACGATACGGCTGCAGCCCTGGCGGTCCTGTCCGAAATACGCTCGTCCGCCCGCGGAGTCGACGGGATCGATCGCGCCATTGAGCGTGCCGTCGAGTGGATACTTGCCATGCAATCCTCAAATGGGGGCTGGGCGCCGTTCGACAGGAACAACGATGGAAAGCTGCTCACTAAAATCCCGTTCTGCGACTTTGGTGAGTTGCTCGACCCTCCCAGTGTGGACGTCACCGCTCACGTTATAGAAGCCCTGGCGATGCTGGGCTGCGACGCGACACACCCGGCCGTGGCGAAGGCCCTCGCGTTCGTTCGCAGCGAACAGGAACCGGACGGCAGTTGGTTCGGCAGATGGGGAGTGAACCACATCTACGGCACCTCGGCCGTCTTGCCCGCCCTTCGGGCCATTGGAGAGAACATGGCGCAACCGTATGTTCTCCGGGCGGCCGACTGGCTCGCAGCCCGCCAGAACGCCGATGGAGGGTGGGGGGAATCACCGGCTTCCTACATCGATCCATCCATGCGCGGCGTCGGGGAGAGCACGGCGTCGCAGACCGCATGGGCCATCATGGCTCTGGTCGCCCTCGGAACGCACGACTTCGACCCCACCATACGGCAAGGGCTGGATTACCTGGCGGCAACCCAAAAGAACGGCACCTGGGAGGAATCCTGCTACACCGGAACGGGATTTCCCGGATACGGCACCGGCAAACGTAAAGAGAACGGGGAGCGTTCCGGCAGCCAGGGCCTGGAGTTGCAGCGTGGTTTCATGCTCAATTACACCCTCTACAGGCACTACTTCCCGCTCATGGCCCTGGGGCGGGCGCGCAGGCATTTTCGGGGGGTACCGGGAGAACCCGCCGGAAACCGTTGAACGGCGCGGCCGCGCAGTTGGAATCCCTGTCCGTCGGAGGGCATCCCCCTAAAAGAGCGTGGGGAACTGCGTCCCCCACACCCCCACGCCGCTGTGCGGCTTTTTGTGGCGCCGCGCCGACCGCTCGGCACTCGCGTCACATCAGCCGACGGTCGAGGGTCCGGTACTGGATGGCTTCGAGGAGGTGGTGCGATTCGATGGCTTCGGCATGGTCGAGGTCGGCGACGGTCCGCGCGACCTTGAGGATCCGATGATAGGCGCGGGCGCTGAGGCCCAGGCGCTGGACCGCCTGCTCCAGGATGCTCTGCCCCTGGGGATCGAGCCGGCAATATTTCTTGATCTGCTTCGGCCTCATCTGTGCGTTGGCGTAGATGGAATCGCCCGCGAAGCGTTCGAGCTGGATCCGGCTCGCCGCCGCCACGCGCTCCCGTATCGCGGATGAAGGTTCGGCCTTGCGCTCGGACCGCAGATCCTTAATGCGCACCGCGGGGACTTCGATATGAAGGTCGATCCGGTCGAGGATCGGGCCGGAAATGCGCCCCCGATAGCGCTGCACGGCTTGAGCGGAACAACTGCAGGGCCGGACGGAATCCCCCGAGTAGCCGCACGGGCAGGGATTCATCGCGGCGACGAGCATGAACCTTGCCGGATAGGTGAGCGAAATGGCCGCCCGGGCGATGGTCACGCGGCCGTCTTCGAGGGGCTGCCTCAGGAGATCGAGGATGTTTCTGCGGAACTCCGGGAATTCATCGAGAAAGAGCACCCCGTTGTGGGCGAGGCTCACTTCGCCGGGCCGGGGGATGTGGCCGCCTCCGATGAGGCCCGCGTCCGAGATGCTGTGATGCGGCGCGCGAAACGGGCGGTACACCATGAGGGGCTGGTTCTTGAGGAGCCCCGCAACGCTGAAAATCTTTGAGGTTTCGAGCGCCTCTTCAAAGCTCAAAAGCGGCAGTATCCCGGGGATGCGCTGGGCGAGCATCGTCTTCCCCGACCCCGGCGGGCCGATCATGAGGACATTGTGAGATCCGGCCGCGGCGACTTCCAGGCCTCGTTTCGCGTGTTCCTGGCCTTTCACGTCCTCGAAATCGAGTTCCTCGGGGGTCGTGTGGTTCCAGATGACGTCGCGGTCGACGCGGGCCGGGGCGATGTCGCCGGTACCGTTCAGATAATTCACTACCTGTGACAAATGTGTTACCGGAAGCACCTGGAGGTCGCCCGTCACGGCCGCTTCGGGGGCGTTGTCCGAGGGCAGGAGCATTTCGGCGTATCCGCCGGCCCTCGCCTGGATGGCCATCGGAAGGCTGCCCGTGACCGGCTTTACGCGGCCGTCAAGAGACAGTTCCCCGACGAGAACGGTCTTCTCGACCTTTGCCGGGTTGACCATGCCCATTGCGGCGAGGATCCCCACGGCGATCGGAAGATCGAATCCCGCCCCTTCCTTCTTGAGATTGGCGGGGGCGAGGTTTACGGTGATCCGCTCGGCCGGAAACGGATAGCCGCTGTTTTGAAGCGCGGTCTTCACGCGGTCCTTGCTCTCGCGGACGATATTGTCCGGAAGTCCCACCGTGGCAAAAAACGGCAGCCCCGACGACACGTCCACTTCGACTTCCACCAGGATTGCATCGATTCCGAGAAGACTGCACGTGTAGGTTTTTGCGATCATGACCGCGAGCGGCTCCCTTTTTCCTGTTCCCTGCCCTTATGACCCTCTTTTCTTTACTCCGGAACGATGTCAAAACGCAGCTTCCAAGCCGTCCCCACCCAGCCGGCGGCTGATGGATCCGAACCGAATATAGCATATGAAACAAGTCGCCCGGCGGCAAATGGTATTTCCGGTATGGGGACGCCCTTTATATTTTATATTTACTTGAGCCACTGCCGGTGGTACAAGCGTCAGACGATCGAGATGCCGGAGATAGGAGAAGAGCGCAATGCCGAGACAAGCTAGAATAGACGCCCCCGGCGCGCTGCACCACATAATTGCGCGAGGTATGGAGCGGGGAGTGATTTTCCGCGACAAGAGGGATCGCGATGATTTCCTGCGGCGCCTGGGAGCGATCGTCAAGGAGAGCGAAACGCTTTGTTATGCCTGGGCTTTGATTCCCAATCATTTTCATCTATTGCTTAAGACCGGCAATATCCCCTTGGCTTCGGTAATGCGCCGGTTGTTAAGCGGCTATGCAGGGAACTTCAACCATCGATACGATAGAAGCGGGCATCTATTTCAAAACCGCTACAAATCGATCCTTTGTCAGGAAGACGTCTATCTGAGGGAGTTGGTGCGCTACATTCACCTCAATCCGCTACGGGCGGGAATTGTCGGAAACCTTGAAGAATTGGATCGATACAGATACTGTGGCCACGGCGGTCTCATGGGAAACTATCAGGACGAATGGCAGGAAACTCGATCCGTCCTAAAGCTTTTTGGCGATCCCATTTCATCTGCCCGGATGAATTATCGTGCATTTGTAGAAGATGGAATGGCTCAGGGCAGGCGTGAGGACCTCGTTGGGGGTGGTCTGGTTCGGAGTGCAGGCGGGTGGCAGGCGGTAGCTGCATTGCGGAAAGGCGACATCCATCTGAAGAGCGATGAGCGCATGTTGGGCGATAGTGATTTTGTAGAGGATGCACTATCGAGGGCGAAAGAACGGTATGAAAACAGATTTGCATTGGCCGCCAAAGGCATAGGATATGAGCAGTTGGCGCAATGGGTTTCCGAATTGACGGCGATTCCTCTACAGGCCATGGCCGGAGCGGGCAAAGAGAGGCAAACGGTACGGGCCCGCAGTATTCTGTGTTATTGGGCGGTAAGGGAATTGGGCATGTCCCTGACCGACTTATCCAACAGGCTGGGTATTGCGGTGCCGACTGTCAGCGTGGCGGTCCAAAGAGGAAAAAAGATCGCTGACCGTGAAAAGCTCAGGATAGAAGCGCTCTTGAATGTAAAGATATAAAGGGCGTCCCCATGTCCACATGTCCACATGTCTGTATTATAATTGACGATATCAATCCTTTATATTAGGCGAATTTCGCTCAGATGCGTGGGATTTTTTGTGGAAATACAGTCAGTGAGCATACTGTAAACGAGGGCGTTCCGTGATGACCCATCACCAGGAATCAATTTCTGACTTCAGTTTTGGGAGAAACCTTCTAAGCCAGCTTGATCGTGACAAGCCGGTATCGCGCAGACCGCCTCAGCGGCAATGGAGTCGATGCGCAACCTCCATTCCTGCCTCTGCTGGTATGCCGGAAAATCGAAACCCCAAAGAATGATCGAGGAACCAACAGAGAATCAATCCGCTATCCTCAAGGCATTTGGACACAAAATCACCAGTGGGGTCTTACAAAAAGCGAACGGATAAGTATTGGACATTTCAAGACTAATGTCCTATTTTGCCCTCGGATTCCTTAAACTCCTGCTTGAACCTCGGAGGCTGAAATATTTGATAGGCGTTCCATTATGTTATGCGTTTGTTTTGAGTTGTCGGACCACTTACGGACCACCGGGAATGGGGACCAATAAGCCTTGGCGCCTTAGCTCATAGGCTTAGACTCGCCCGGCGAGGGAGAAGCGGAGCCCCCACGTGCATAGCGCCGAGCCGTTTGCGGGTCTTAGCCTGACAGACGCTTGTTCCGGAGTGTCTGCCTTCGGAGCGGAAAGACCAGAAGGATGGAGTGAGCAGGAAAGTTTGAGGCGGCGATGTTAAAAAGAGTCTTGACATGCGCAGTGATTCACTGGTAATCCTTATGCGCCACATGGAAGTACTATGAAGCACACATTCAATTTTGGGGTACGATGAGAAAAACAGAAATAGCACCCGACAGCAGAAGGGTTACCGTTTGGCTGCCCGAAGAGCTGATTGATCGAGCGGATAGGCTGGCAGAAAAAGGGGAGCTGGAAAGGGGCAGACTTCTGAGAAATATTATCGAGGTCGGAATTGAGAGCTTGGAAAAGTCCGAAAAGGTTGGGCTTCTCCAGTTTTCTTTGCTTATGAGGGATATGGGGGATGCCCTTGATGGTTGGGTGGAAAGCCTAAAACGGGATGGTTTGAAGAAATTCTGGTCAGCTTGAAATAGAGAGCGTCAGAAGGCGTGGAAAAGCCGCGAGTTAATCTACTTTGGCGGGTAGGGGTAGCCCACGGCTTCATGGTGTGTCCAATCCCGCTTAGGGGACAAGTACAACACTCTTTATTCATAATCGGAGTGTAGTTCTGCGTAAGCGCTTGGGTAAGTACACTGTGATTTCTATAGATCGAGGTTCTCTGGAGTGAGGGGTTGCGGGAGCAATGCTGCGAAGTCATCCTCGCACTGCGCGTAAGGAATCTTTCCAAAGATGTGGCGGAGGTATCGAAAGGGTTCGAGTCCACAAGATTTTGCGCTCTCGATCAGGCTATAAAGGGTGGCTGCGGCACCGGCACCGTTGGGGTGTCCACTGAATAACCAGTTCTTCCGTTTATGCTGAGCTTTGCATAAAAGAAATTATGCGGAGTTCGAAGTTATGCTGAGAAGGAGGCACGAAGACCTCTTTCAGTCTCCGTTGCCTCCCCGGTGTTACTCAGCATAATCAAAGACTCTCGAGAAAGGCCAACAGTTTGTCCGTTGGCCTGTAGCGGAGAGAGCCTGTAGTCGGCTCCTGAATGCTCTTGAGGGCTCGCTCTTTCATTTCCAAGTCCGCTTCGATGTATCTGCCCGTTGTCGTCACGCTTTCGTGGCCAAGCCAGAGCGCAATCACAGAAGCTGCGACGCCCGACTGGAGCAGATGCATGGCCGTCGTATGTCTCAGCACATGTGGCGATACGGTGTGATCGACCAGGGACGGGCAGCTTCCCGAGGCTGCTTTGACCGCTATCCGCAGGCGGTGCTCCACGCCGGAGCGGGTCAAGGGTTCCCCTTTACGATTAGGGAATAGAGGTGCACTGCTACCTGCGTCGATATTGCGCAACCACTGGCGGATCTGCGAAACCGTCTGTTTCCAGCAGCATACGCGGGCAGGCCTACACAATTGACGATTTTAATCTTCTCCCGATTCCCAATGGGGATTTTTTGCACCGGTTCCTCCTTTGATTCCACCGGAATTTGCAGGCAACGGCATCAAAGGCACCTCAGTTTGTCAATTGCGTAGGTCTGACCCCGATTCAGAAAGTCACGCGGGGATTGCCGGCCGAAGCGATGGCCACCTGCCGGCCGTTTCTTCTCCGACCCGCTGCCAAACAATCTCCCGATTGGTCCCGTCCACGGGTTTCAGGACCATGAAATCCCCGTCGAAGCGGTACTTTCTTTCCAGAACCTTCGGGTGATCGCCCACAAAGAGCTGCCCTTCAACGAAATGCCGCACCACCTGCCTTTCGACGTCGATTTCATAGCGGCCGAAGTAAGCCAGGTAGTCGTGCTTCAGGCGAGACGGGTCCTTCGAGTCGATCCTTGCTTTCCTGCTTATCTGTACCGCCATGATGCCGGTATCGCCGTAATGAATATACCCGACGGCATCTTCTCCATACGGGTATTCCTTTGTCCCTTCCGCATCGATGCTTATGGAACGGACCAGCCGCCATGTGCCCACGATCCGTCTAGTGATATCTTCCATGGTGGCCTCCCTCCGCCGGAACGGGGGCTTTGGGCATCTTCGACGCACCGCGCTTCAGTGGAAAATCTATGTCGAGCCGGAAACGGTCTCCGTCTTTCCGGAAGTCTCCGACCATGTTACTACTTGCCGTGAACACGACATCTTCCTCGATCATCGGGTCTCCCTTGACGAATACCTGGGTGACGAGTGTCTCGTAACCGGGGGACGACACGATAAAGTGAATGTGCGCCGGTCTGTCCGGGGGTCTTTTGGCTGCGTGCAGCAACTCACCCACGGGACCGTCCGTTGGAACAGGGTATGCGGTCGGCATGAGCGCGACGATCTCAAAGGTCCCGTTCTCATCCGTCCTGAAACGGCCTCTCAGATTGTAGTCGGGTTGATTCTCATCCTGGTTCTCATAGAGCCCGTCCGGCGCTGCCTGCCATATGTCGAGGATCGCCCCCCCGATCGGGGTGCTTTTCTCGAAGTCCAATACTCTTCCCGAGATCCGGACGCGTGTGCCCGGAGTATCCTCACTTGCGATTGAGCGCCCTCTTTCCCGGAAGGGTGCGTCGGCACGATAGAACGGCCCGACCAGGGCAAATCCAACCGGCTGGTTCGGCTCCTCATGGTTGAGCGTTTCAATGAGCTGGCTCACCCCAATGACGTCCGCCAGCAGGATGAACTCGTTTCTCTCCGGCCCCGTCATGTCAGCCATTCTTTTCATGAAGTCCCAGGCATACTCCCATTCATCGTCCGTCACCTTTGTTTCTTTGACGTATGCGTGCAGGTGCATGATCAGATCCGCGACGATGAGTTTCAGCCGCGGGTTATCGATATGCGAGTACGCATTGAGCACTTTTTCCGTCAAACTTCGATCCGTTGCTGCACCATTCTCCATGAGCGACTCCTTTTCCCCGAGCGTCGCGCCGGCATTTGTTCTCCGGGCCGGCCTCGGGCGGTCGGCGCCGGGCTAAGGCGGCTGCCCGGCATGTGCTTAGCCGCCTCAGGCGGCACGCTTGCGGGCCTCGACGGCCCGATAATATCCCTTGTAGACCTTTACAGGCGACCAGTCCGGGCTTACGGGAAGCGGCGGAGGTGCAAGGGCCGCAAACTCCTCCGAGCCGTGGACCACCTTGCCGCCCAGGACCGTAAGAACCGATTCCAGATGCTTGATCCGATCCTCGGGAATGGAGAAGTAATCTTCGTTGAGCACGGCGAGGTCGGCCAGCTTACCTTCCTCGATGGAGCCTTTCTTCGATTCTTCACCCGAAAACCATGCGCTTCCCAGGGTGTAGAGACGAAGCGCTTCCATACGGTCAAGGCGGTTGGACTCGGGATAAAGCCGGGTATCGCCGAGGGTCTTCCCCGTCACCAGCCAATAGAGGCTGATCCAGGGATTATAGCTCGCGACCCTTGTGGCATCCGTTCCCGCACCCACCGGCACTCCCATTGCCAACATCCGCGCAATCGGAGGCGTGCGCTCCGCGGCTTTTGCTCCATATCGGCGGATAAAATGCTCCCCCTGGTAGGCCATGCGATTCTGGACGGCAATACCACCCCCGAGCGCCGTCACCCGTTCGATATTGCGATCGGTTATGGTTTCGGCATGGTCCAGAAACCATCGCAGCCCATCGAAAGGGATTTCCCGGTTGATTCTCTCAAAGACGTTCAGAAAACGGCTGATTGATTCGTCATAGGTGGCATGGAGCCTGAAAGGCCACCTGTTCTCCACCAGCAGGCGCACCACCGAACCGAGCCCCTCTTCCATATTGGGGGGAAGGTCCGGCCTGGGTTCCAGAAAATCTTCGAAATCGGCGCCCGAGAACACGAGCATTTCCCCTGCGCCGTTCACCCGGAAAAAGTCATCGCCCTCGCCCGGCTGGGTCATCGAGATCCATTTCCTGAAATCGTCGAACTCCTCTTGCGGGCGCTGAGTAAACAGGTTGTACGCAAAGCGGATCGTAAGCTCCCCGTTTTGAGCCAGTTCCCTTACGACTTCATAATCGTCCGGATAGTTCTGAAAGCCTCCGCCGGCATCGATCACGCTGGTAACCCCGAACCGGTTGAGTTCTCTCATGAACTGACGCGAAGAATTGAGCTGGTCCTGGAAGGAAAGTTTCGGACCCTTTGCCAGGCTCGCATAGAGAATCAGCGCATTGGGACGAGCGATGAGGAGCCCTGTGGGATTGCCGTTCCGGTCCCGCTGGATTTCGGTTCCGGGCAGGTCCCGGGTATCCCGGCTGTAGCCGAGGGCGCTCAGGGCGGCGCGGTTGAGAAATGCCCGGTCGTAGAGATGAAGGACAAAAACCGGCGTTTCGGGGGCCGCCTCATTGATTTCATCCAGAGTCGGCATGCGCCGTTCTGAAAACTGAAATTCAGACCATCCCCCGATCACCCGCACCCACTGGGGTGGGGGAGTGCGCCGGGCCTGGTTCCGAAGCATCGCCAGGGCGTCCGCCAGGGAAGGAACGCCGTCCCAGCGCAGTTCCATATTGTAGTTCAGCCCTTCGCGGACAACGTGGATATGGGAATCATTCAAACCGGGAATTACGGTTCGACCCCGCAGATCGACGACCCGGGTAGTGTCCCCCCTCATTGCCATCACTTCGGCATCCGTTCCGGCAGCCAGAAAACGCCCATCTTTCACGGCAACTGCAGAGACCTGCGGGGCGCCTTTATTAAGCGTCTTAATGCGCCCGTTCAGGAGAATCAGTTCTGCATCCATGGTCTCTTATCCTTTTTCACACTGCGTCATGTGCCTTATGGAAGAGAGAAGAGACAGCCGGCAAGCATGGAGATTCCGTCCGATTCCGCCTCTCTCTCCTGCCTTGGCTCATGATCTGCGATTCCTTTCCAAAAAAGATCTGCCGGTGAGCGAACTCCCCGGCAGATCGCCCACCGGCCGATGAACCGGTCTTGTCATGCGGCCTTTTCGGCTTCGCTTGCATGCTCCCCAAGCATGGCCTTCGCATAGTCGATCCCGATGCCGTAGGCCCCGCCGTGCTCGTTCGCAACTGCCAGCACCGCATCGTACGTTTTCACCCGCGCCCAATCCCGCTGCCATTCCAACAGGACCTGGAGCCACGTCAGGGGGACAGCTCCAGCCTGGATCATCCGCTTGATGGCCGTCTCATGAGCTTCGATCGTGACTCCCCCGGAAGCATCCGCAACGATGTAGACTTCGAATCCGTCATCCAGGACCGATAAAGCGGCCGTTGCCAGGCAGACCTCCGTCCAGAGAGCCGCCATGACCACTTTTTTGCGCCCTGTCTTTTCGACGGCTTCGACCACTTTCCTGTCCTCCCAGGCGTTCATGGTGGTCCTGTCGATCGGCTTCAGATTCGGGAAAACCGCCTGGACCGACGGAAAAATGGGACCGCTGAAGCTCTTGGCCGCAACGGTTGTTAGAATGGTCGGCACACCGAAGATTTTTGCCGATTTAGCAAGTCCGGTGACGTTGTTCACCAGCGTCTGACCATCGATGGAATGGGTTGTAAAGGCCATCTGCGGCTGGTGATCGATCAAAAGAAGCACGGAATTTTCAGGGGTCAACAAGCGTGCGCTGGCTCCCCCATTGTCGCTTGATTTCATCGTTTTTCTCCTGATGAACAAGGGCCGTCGCGGCCCTGTTGACCGGCAGTGGTTCGTAAGGCGGCCCGAGCATACGGAACTTCCGGATGGTTCCAGTCACAGAGGCTTTCGCACTTTGGGATCTTGGTCCCTGCCGCTGCGGGTCGACGCCCCGAAGAGAGACGACGGCACCTCCATGCACATCCGACTGTTCCATAAAGATTCCCCTGCACCGGCCCGGAAAGTTTTAACCTGTTGGTTAATTCATTATCCCTCAACCTGCAATAAACAATAACCATTCCGGGCATTGCCACAAGACTCCATTATTTCAGCTATAAATCTGGTCAGCAAGGATTGCCCTGCGGCGTTCTCGGCAGGAGATGATGATGGTTGTTTGCAAGGCGGCATGCATGAATAACTGCGCGGTGTCTTACCGTGGCCGATCTAAGGCAGGAGATGAACATTCGGGACAGTTGCCCAGGAGTGACGTTTCCGGACAAACAACTCACTTTGCACCTGGATTCTGTCTGGGAAACAGCCTCATTCCCCGCACCCGGCCAATGCGCCGTCGTGTGAGGCAGAACGCTGCCCGAAGCTGCGTAGCGGCGTGAGGGAGGAGCTAAGCGCCAATTCCCCTCCCCTGGCGGGAGGGTGTTTGGGCCGGAGAGATGGAGGCGAGGGGAGGGGGAAAATCGCTCAAATCAGGTTTCACTCCGCCGTCCAAACCGGCTCTACTGCCATGTGAAATTATATCATTTGGAATTCATTACATTTTATTGATATTTGTCCGGAAATTGGAGCGGCAATTCGCCCTCTAAAAATTTCATTGGTATTGCCCAATGCATTTTGTGCTATTATGTGAAATCAGACACATTGGGATTCGTTGCGCTTTCGGAACACCCGTTCGCATTGGATACGGAGGAGAAAATCAAATGTCGCGAATTGAATCAAGATCGACAGGATATTTTTGCCCTGTACTGAATGAGACGGTCACGATGACGTACAAAATGGTGCTTCTCTATGGTGCCGGTCCTCTCCCAGCAACCGCAAGAGCCGCCAGCCACAGGTGTGAAAGAGCACTCAGTTGCGGAGACCTGCTGTTCAAGGGGAGTTGCCCGTTTCTGAGGACCCCGGTTTCCTGAGAAGGCCCCGGGGGCAGGAACGCTCTGACCGTTTTCAGCCGCACATCCAAGCCACTCTGTCTCCACGGAAAGCCGGATCACCTGCCGTCCGGCGGGCCGGGAACAGCCCGGCCCGAAGAGATCCCCCCCTTATCAGCCTGCAATCCCCGTTCGAACGGCCCCGTTTCCCTCAGTGTCTTCATATCGAGGAATTCCAGGGAAGTTTCACACTCATGCGGCTTGGCGGATATGGGCCGGCAAGAGCGGGTGGAGAAGGAAGTGTGAAGTTTTCGCTCTTCTGCCCGATCTCGAGGGATCTCGGCCGGCATTTTTTTGTGGCTGTCTACAGGGCGGGTGGAGTGAAGCGCAGCCGGTCGTTCCAGCGCGGGAAGAAGCCGGACGGCGGAAGGGAACGGAAGCACCCGGAAGGGATCACTTCGTGTGCCCCGGCAGTTCCAGGGTGGTGCAGGATTTCCCGGGCGCACAGGTTCTGGTCGTTGCACTGGGTG
The DNA here is from genome assembly GCA_963666995.1 of uncultured Syntrophobacter sp. Taxonomy (GTDB): domain Bacteria; phylum Desulfobacterota; class Syntrophobacteria; order Syntrophobacterales; family Syntrophobacteraceae; genus Syntrophobacter. The sequence continues at coordinate 1,584,861 of OY762941.1, forward strand.
AAGCCCCCTTGCCCGAAGCAGAACCGGAAGAGCCCATGGCATAGTTGACCCGGCTTAAGACGCGCTCCATGTCTTCCGCCTGGCATTCTTCGCACTTCATCTCGACCTCCTGCCCCGAAGCGGACAGGATGAATTCCTGGATATGGCCGCACTGAGCACACCGAAATTCATAGATAGGCATGTCTTCTCCTCACAACCGGATTGTTTCTCCACTCCCCGAAGGACAATCCCGCGATTCAACCCAAGCCCGCGGGAAAACGCCTCAATCCGAAAACCTTCCGGGCATCAAACGCCTCGGGGGGAAGGAACCGTCATTTCGAATCATCATAAGTACGCGATTCTTAACAAATGGGCTAAGAACTGTCAACGGCGTGCAACTCATACGTGCCGAAGCGGCGGGAAAAACCCGGGGCCCGGAAACCGATTTTTCAGCCTGGCCGGGTTTATCTTGACGGCGCGATAGGGTAGAATTGAGCCTCTTGATTGATACCGGTATCCTCTATCCAGGCAGCCGCCCGCAGACGCCCGTTTTTTTCCGTTCAGCAGGGATGGTCAAGAAGGCTACCCGCCAGGGATCCATTGCGTTTGAACCGTCATCCGCTCGTCCGGAGCAAGCCGGGTGCGTCCGGGAAAAGCGCATATATTCGGGAAAGACATCCAGTCCGGAGAAAGCCCACACATGACCGACATCACCAGCATCATCGACAGCCGTCCCACCGAGTGGGATGAAAGTGACTTCCACCGGAACTGGTCCGAACTCCTGCGTTCTCTCGTGGGCCAGGGCCAAAACGCCGTTCCTCTGAGACGCATTCAGTTTCAAATGGAGCAAAATTCAACCTACCGGGACGTTTCCCTGCGATGGTCCAAAATGACCGGCACCGAGCGTCCGGCCGCCTGGAAAAGACTGCTGCAGGCGGTAGAGGGGACCCTTGGGGAAGTATTTCCGGCATGCGTCCAGTGCGGAGAATGCTGCCGAAGAGGCAGCCCCACGCTTCAACTCGAAGACCTTGAACTTCTGCGAAGCGGCAGAATTCCCCTGCATCAGGTGGTCACGCTGAGGCGCGGCGAACCGGTCAGGTCTCCTTTCGAGGAGCGGATCTTTGCGCTGGATGAGGAGCGGATCAAGCTCCGGGAAAGACCGGAGACCCTTGAATGTATCTTCTTCAGCGATGAAATGACTTCCTGTACGATCTACGCGGGCAGGCCTGTCCAGTGCAGAGCGCAGGCATGCTGGGACCCGAAGCCCGCCGAAGAACTCGCCAAACAGCCGTTTCTGACCCGCGGGGACATCTTCGAAGGGGTCGACCTCCTGCTGGAAATCATCTCGGAACACAACGAACGATGCGCCTTCAGTTCATTGGACGCCGCTTTCACTCAACTGATAAAGACCCGTGGGGAAACCGTGGAGGAGGTCCTGAGGCTCCTGGCTTTCGAGGACCATTTCAGGGATTTTATCGGCAAGAGACTGAACATTCCGGGTGACTCCCTCGACCTGGTGTTCGGGAGAAGCTTTGCGCACATGGTCCAGCTTTTCGGTTTCAGGATAGTCGAAGACGCCGATGGGACCCGCTGCCTCGTTCCGGACAAGTCCTGACACGCGTGCCCGCCGTACACGCGCCGCCACAAGGAGGATAATAAAAAAAGCTAACCGGAGGGGCTAGGACCGGTTAGCTTTTGAGGAGGAAAGAGTTGGTTTCTCTTGCACCCAGATGTTAGTGCAAGATGAGTGCCAAATATCCCGAAAAGGTCTCCGGACGAACACTCGGGCGGATGTACCCAAACCTCCGCCCAATGGACACTCCATTTTCCGTCGCCGAAATCACGCCAATTGGGGCTAATCGCGCCTTAATAACGCCTTAATCGCGCCAAATCATCTCGGAAGGCGGGAAAGGGAATCGACCGCCGCCGCCGGGATCAGGCCGTTTCGTGAATTGCCTCCCGCAGTTCCCGAGGATCCGTGATCGGTTTCCTGCAGGAATAGCCTTCACAGACATACGCCGTGGGTCTGCCGTCCAGGGGCCGAAGCCCTTCGGCGAAAGGAGCCAGCCCGGCAAGCTCTCCGGCTTCGGCATCCTTACCGCTGAAAAGCACCACCTGACCGGGCGTGAAACCGGTTCTCACTATCTTTACCATTTCCGCCGTGGACTCGTTGCCCAAATCTCCCGCAAGCACGATTTCCCGGTTCGGGCCGATGGAAAAATCCACCGCAACGAGAAATTGAGTGTGAGCGTAAGGAACATCCCCGACTATGCCGGCAAACCTCCTGAGCACACGGTCGGCTTTATCTTCCAGCCGGGTGTTGCCCGTCATGCGGGCAAGCCGGAGGAGATTGAGCGCGGCGACCGAATTGCTCGAGGGCAGGGCTCCATCGTATATTTCCTTGTCCCGCACGATGAGGTTTTCTCCGTCGCCCGCCGTAAAGAAGAAACCTCCCTCCGATTCATCCCAGAACAGGTCGATCATCCGCTTCTGAAGTTCGAGCGCCTCTTTCAAATACCTGGCATCAAACGTTGTTTCATAGAACTCGATAAGGCCCCAGATGAAGAATGCATAGTCATCCGCGTAAGCCGGGTGGGAGACATCGCCTTGCCTGAAGCGGCGGTAAAGCCTCCCGCCGTCCTTCCTCATGGAACTCAGGATGAAGTCCGCCGACGCCGCAGCCGCCCGGGTATATTCGGGGATTCCAAGAACCCGGGCTCCTTTGGCCAGGGCTGCGATCATGAGTCCGTTCCAGGAGGTCAGGACCTTGTCATCCTTCAAAGGACGGACCCGCCGCCGGCGCGCCTCGAAAAGCTTCTTCACGCCGTCGCCGATCAATTCCGTCACTTCCTGAACGCTCAGTCCGTATCGCTCCGCAATCAGCGTCCCGGACCTCGGAACATGGGGGATACTCAGAGCGTCCTCGAAGTTCCCGGTTTCCGTAATGTCGAAATACCTGCAGAAAATTTCGCTGTTCTCCCTGCCCAGGACCTTTTCCACTTCGCCCGGCGTCCAGACATAGAAGAGACCTTCCTTCCCTTCGCTGTCGGCATCCTCGGCAGAGTAAAAGCCTCCGCCCGGATCAGTCATGTCCCTCAGAACATATTCGAAGATTTCATGGGCAACAGAAGCGTACCGGTCCTTCCCGGTCATCTGGAAGGCTTCAAGATAGGCCATCGCGATCAGGGCCTGATCGTAGAGCATCTTTTCGAAATGGGGCACCAGCCATTTCTTATCGACGGAATAGCGGTGGAAGCCAAAGCCGATCTGGTCAAAGATTCCGCCGTCCCTCATGCAGTCGAGGGTTTTTTCGACGAGATCGAGTGCCTCGGAATTTGGATTCCGCCTGTGCCACCTGAGCAGGAAGTAGAGATGATGAGGGGTCGGAAATTTCGGGGCCGCGCCGAAGCCGCCCCACGTGGGATCGAAGGCCTGCCGGAGCTGGTGGAATGCCTTTTCCAGAAGCTGCATCCCCGGAACCGATTCCGAGCTTTCTGCCTTCCGCGGCTGAACGGCGCTGGTGATGCGGTTACCGGTGTCCACCACCTTCTCCCGGCTTTTTCCCCACAAATCGGCAACTTGCCCGATGATCTCCACGAAGCCGGGCATCCCCATCCTGGCAGTCTTCGGGAAATAGCTGCCTGCAAAAAACGCTTTCTTCTGAGGTGTCATGAAAATCGAAAGCGGCCAGCCGCCGCGTCCCGTCAGCGCCTGGCAGATGGTCATGTAAACCTGGTCGATATCCGGGCGCTCCTCCCGATCCACCTTGATGGAAACCATGTGTTCGTTCAAGAGCGCCGCCACCTCCTCATCTTCGAAGGATTCATGCTCCATCACGTGGCACCAGTGGCAGGTCGCATACCCTATCGAAAGAAAAATCGGCTTGTCTTCTTCCCCGGCCTTCCTGAAAGCCTCATCTCCCCAGGGGAACCAGTTCACGGGGTTGCCGGCATGCTGGAGAAGATAGGGGCTCTTCTCCCCGCTCAGACGATTCGGCATTGGTTTGACTCCACTCCCCTCAAATCCGGCTGAGGAGGCATTTCAGGGCAGCGCGCGCGCCTAGCGGGGATCGTTCTTCCCTCCGGAAGCTCTTAACGTGCACTTGCTGAAATCGATTCCCTTCCTGCATCCGGGGCAGACCCTGGTTTTATCGACTTCATCGGAAAAGATTTCTATTTCTTTTCCGCACTCGGGACACCGGCACTCGAAAGACTTCAGTGTCTTCAGGCTCTCCCACCCCGGACAATGTCTTGGCGTATTCATCATCCCCTCCGTTTTCCCGTTTGCCAAACCGCCGACCGGTGCCAATCGCACCCGCCGACCGCCTAATCCTGGTTTTCGGCCTCTTCTTCCGCTACCACCTTGCCCTTGTGCTTGACCCCGCAACTCGGACAGAGGATTTCGATTTCCTCATCCGGACCAATATACTTCTCCCTCATTTCCTCCGCAGGAATAAAACTAACGTCGCCGCACGCACATTGCGGGCACTCCCCTCTCACCAGGTACCTTCTTTTCTTCTCCATCTTCCTTTCCTTTCTTAAGCTAATGATTTGCGGCCGCGATGTCACTCTTGCGTCCGGAGCGGCGCGCAGCTCTGGTAAGGACACGGAAATGCAATTACTTGAACCTGATCTGAGCGATTCCACAGGAGATGTCACCGGGGCCGGCATGTCTTCAGTGAATCACACCCGCACCCAGCCTCCCCCCCGCTAAAAGTCAACTCCCCTCCCGTGGACTCCTTCTTTGAATCGATATGCCCATTTTAAAGTGTTACCCATGTCCTAAAACAAGTGTTACCTATGTCCCCGGTGTCTATCCGTCAAGGGGGAGGCGCCGAAAGCCGATTCCCCTCCCCAGGCGGGAGGGACGAGGAGAGGGGGAAGAAATCGCTCAAATCAGGTTGAAGACTCAGGACTTGTCCGTAAATAAATCCTTTGTGCTCGCATCCGGCTTTTGGCCCACTTCGGCCGCTCCTCAATCGCAAAATCCTCAACGTAGTCCAGCTACGCCTGCGGTTTTGCTCAATCGTCGCGACCAAAATCGGTCTCAAAATCCAGTGCGATCCCCAAAAGGCCTATTTACGGACAAGCCCTTATTCGAGTTTTCCCAGCTCCCGGATCAGCGTTTCCAGATCGGGTCTTTCATTGATGTCATGCACATCGATGTATCTCAGGATTCCCTTCTTATCGACGACAAACAAGGCGCGCTCCGACACCCCGTTTGAACGCAGGACCCCGTATTCGGAGGCAACCTTCCCATGCGGCCAGAAATCGGACAGGACGGGAAACCAGACTCCCCCCATCTGCTGTGTCCAGGCGAACAGCGTCGGGGCGTTGTCCACAGTGACGCCGATCAGGGTGGCATCATGGTCGTCGAACATGCTCTTCACGATGTTATACCCCGGCCATTGTTCGGAGCACACGGGAGTCCACGCGGCCGGAACGAACGAGATGACCACGTTCTTTTTCCCGAGATACTGTTTCAAAGAAACCGGGTCGCCGGAAACGGAAGGCAGAGTGAAACCGGGGGCTTTGCCACCCACCTTGAGCCTTGACTTGCTGTCTATGGGTTTGAGTTTCCCCACCTGGTAGATTTTCCCCTGAAACTGTTCCGAAACAGCGTAGAGAGCCGAAGAAAAGACCAAAAGGAAGATACCGGCGATCGTGACGGCCGCCAACCAGGTTCGAACCTTCAACATGGGCCTACACTCCTTTCCTCACGGTTGATTTGCTCAGAATCATATCGAGAAACTGTTGCGGATCGCCGAAGGCGCCAACCTGCGAGTAAATGACCGTATGCGTTCCGTCGGGTTTGATTTTCAGGACGATAAAATAGGGCGTCCTGACTTCTCCCAGGCGCTTATGGATGGAAAAGTCGGCGTCCGGAAAAAGGGGAAACTCAATGCGGTAGAGGTTCCTGAATGCATTGACCTCAAACTGGGAATTCCCTGCTCCGATGCCGATAATCTTGACTTTGTCCTTCAGATCGGGCCGCCCGGCAATGATCCGGTAGAGCTGATTCACTACGGGTGCTTCTTTCTGGCAGTACGGGCAGTACATGCTGAATACTTCGAGAATAACTATCTCCGCGCGGCTCTCGGGGATTTTGAATGACTTGCTCTCCTTCAGCCCCAGGTATTCACGCTCATCGAGCTTCTGCGGCGTTTGAAGAACGATTTCGGGCAGGACGCCGCCTTCAGGCGGAGGGCCTATGTCCGCCCGGCTTCCGGGCAAACCCGCCACCGCCGCGGCAAGCATGAGGAACAGAACGAGGATTGCTTTCTCCCGCCATCGCATAGTCGACCGTCTCCTCTCATTTTATGCAGGAATTCTTTCTCTTCGCCAAATGCGGTACAGTTTTGTCACGGGAGGCTTAAATCTTACGGAGCACCGAGGGCGTCTCCCGGTTCAAAGCCGTCTCCGGGAGACGTCCCTTCTTCGGTTAACTGAAGGCGCCTGCCCCATCCAGGTTGTTTCCGGCCTTATCCATAAACCAGTGTTCGGGATCGACATAATAGAATCGCAGATCGGCAAGAACCTTATAATGTTCGCGTTCCTCTTCGAGAATGCGGTCCAGAAATTCCCGTTCAAACGGGTCTACGGCGTGCTCGCGCTGTTCCGTGTAGAAGGTGATGCTTGCATCTTCCATATGAAGGCCTGTGTCAATCGCGGCGACATCGTCAAAACAGGCTTTGGGCATTTTTCGCTTCTCTGCTGACATTCGCCTGAGAACGCCCCTCCTGCCGGTATCATCGAGCGGATGGAAGCGGCACGCATCCGGAGACACCTCTCCTCTCTTCACTGCTTCATACAGGCTCTGGATGCGGTTGATGTGCTCGGCTTCGGTGTCGAACAGCATTTTGAAAGTCTCCACCCCGACTTGATCGGGGCAGGCTTTCATCGCTTCGGCATAAAGGGCTTTCTTCTTTTCCTTCATGCTGAGGATGGTGCAAAACAGGTCAAGTGTTTTATCTCGGGTTGCCATTGTTGTCCTCCTTCGGGGCAAAAAATCCGGCTTTACCCCCCTTGCATTCCGTCTTACGGAAGCCCCTTCCCCCTGAGCCCTCGGGAACTGCAAAAACCGTGTTTCCGGCTTCTTCGCCGAGGCCGGGGATCAGAGCGATTTCTCAGCTTCTTTCAGCAAAAGCACGACCGTAAACAACGTCCTTTATATAAGAATTCCCGCCCGGCATGTCACCATCCCCGGAGATCCATCGCAGCAAGCCCGGAGGTTCCTTTCAACGGTTCGGGATATAAATGAAGGGTTCACCCATGAATGAGGAACTCCGACCGGCGACACCCGGCCCGGCGCTTCGTCGGATTTTCCCCGATCGGACACGCGGCGGGAGAACGGCTTTTTCCATTTTTTAGAGGAGAAAAATCGCGCATCTGCCGATATCCATATTGAGGCAATTCAAGCTCGGTCCCGCTCTCCGGAAAACAGGCCCGGTTTGGATGTTCCGTCTCTGTGGCGATAGCGGTTTGGGCCTTTTGCGGCGGAGTTGCCGGCAGCATGTTGTACATGAACATAATTTTATTTGACTTTTTCTTTGTGCAAGGCAAATGCTTAGAGCGATCGTTTGAAAAAGGCAAACCATTCGAAAGACTGGGACGCAAAGCTTCTGGCCTAAGTCCAGTTGGATAAGGCAGCAGAGCCGCCGGGCGAGCACGGTATACCTCCAGCTGTGCATCGTACATCATTCAATCCTATCAAAAGGAAGGATGTGCCATGATGCTTTCTTCAGCCGGACTTCTCTTCTCTGCAAGAATCCCTTCAAGGTATCCTGCCGCATCGAATCTCTGCACTTTTTTGAAAGGCTTTTAACAGGCGCATTGGAATAGAAGGGTCTGCAATCCTTGCCTGCGGCGGGGCGGACGAGGGAGCTTCCCGGGATTATTCCGGATGAACTTTTCATACCCGTTAACCGGTGAAACAACATGAAGGCACAAAGAGACAGAGGATTCACCCTGGTTGAACTGATGGTGACCGTGGCGCTGATCGCCTTCCTCGGCCTGATCCTCTCCAAGACGTTCAACAGCAGCGCATGGCTGGCTCATTACCGTTTAAAGGGTGCGGCAAGGGACCTGGCGATAAATCTGCAAAAGGCACGCATGAATGCCATCAAGGAGAACAGGGCCTGGGCCGTGGCGTTTGACACGGGCGCCGGGACGTATTCTCTTGTAAGCAGCGGAGTCGATATGAGCATCAGCGCCACAGCCGACAACATCGTGGCTGAGACGGTGTCACTTTCGGCATACAAGAACGGTATCCAATACGGCCGCGCAGGGGTGGGTTCCTCACCGCTGGGAGGCACCATCGGGAACGACGTCACTTTCACCTCAGCCATGGTCACCTTCAGCTCTAAGGGATTGGCCGACGGCAGCGGCTACTGCTATTTGACCAACGATCAGGGGGCGGTGTTCGCCATCGGGGCGCTGCTGTCCGGCGTCGTCAAGGTCATGGAGTGGACCGGATCCAGATGGAAATGAACTCTGCCTGGAAGCGGTTTTCGGGAACGGGATCAACGCATGTTGTACAAAAAGCACGGTTTCACGCTGGTTGAATTGATGGTCGCTCTCGCCTTGACGGGTCTGGTCCTCACGGCGGTCTACAAGACTTTTGCGACGCAGCAGAAAGTCTATACCGCCCAGGAGCAGGTTGTGGAAGCCCAGCAGGACTTGAGGGCCGGCCTGGAGGTCATGGAGAGGGAACTCAGGATGGCGGGATTCAACCCGGCCGGGACCGCCGGCGGATGGGGCGTCACAGCCGCAACCGATGATTCGGTTACGTTCACCTGGGACCAGAACGAAGACGGCGCCCTGGGGGCCGGGGAAACGGTGACCTACACGCTCACGGCTGTGCCCTCCGGCGCCGGCGTACTCGACAGGCAGTTGGACGGCGCGGCATATGATCCGGGAACAGGGGCAAATTCCGACAATATCGTGGCTGACAACATCGATGCCCTGAACTTCGTTTACTTGAACGCGAGCGGCGCTGTGATTGCGACTCCCGTTGTATCGGGCAGCCTGAGGAGCATCCGGTCCGTTGAAATTACCATGGTGGTCAGATCCGGGAAGTCCGACGTGGACTTTGTCAACACCACGCAATACACGAACCTGAGAGGCACGGTGATACTCGCCTCCGGCAGCGACCACCACAGGCGAAGGATACTCCGCACAACGGTTCGCTGCCGCAATCTGGGATTAACGTAATGAAAACATACGACCACTCCGGGCATGGAGGCTTCACCCTGGTGGAAGTCCTGGCTGCAATAATGGTTTTCACATTCGGTGTGCTGGCCCTCTACAGGCTCGAGGCCGCCAGCGTCCAGAACAACAGTTTCTCCGGCCAACTGACTCAGGCGGTCACACTAGCCCAGGACAGGCTGGAAAAGCTCATGGCCCTGTCCGACACCATCGCCAGCCCGAACGCATTGCTGGTCGACACTCAGAATGACGGAGTGACCGGGCTCGACAACCACAATACCGTCAACTCCGGCGGCGTTTTGACCGCCGACCACGTGGACAACACCCGTACCCCTTTCACGGTTTACTGGAACGTTGTCACCAACAATCCGATTACAAACACGAGGAGACTCCAGGTCATCGTCACGTGGCCGAACATTGCCGCGCGGAATAATCCTCACACCGTGATCCTGGAATGCGTGAAACCGGACATAGTCTAGGAAGAGCCGGGGAGTGCGATCCCGGCTGAATGGTACCGGAAAGAGAACAAAGGAGAAAAGGTGGTGAACCCGCTGAGGGAAGAAAAAGGTTCCGCCCTGATCATCGCAATCCTTGTCGTAGGGCTGCTGGCCGTGATCGCAATCAGCGCCACTCAGATAACTAAGACTGAAACCAGAATCTCGAGAAACGACAAGCTCTACAAGACCACATTCTTTCAGGCCGACAGCGGGGTTGAAATGGGAATCATCCTGGTCGAGGCAAATATAGAGCTGAGGGGTTTCACCTGTACCGGCCCCAGCGACTGCGCGTACCAGAACGTCGGCATCACCCCGGCTTCTTACCGGTTCTACCTGAATTCCGGGCTTGACGCCTCCACGAGACCCTGCGACCCCGACTGCGGCTCCTGTCCAACCTGCACGGCCGCCGGCAGCAGGGATGCATTCTACCCCATTCCCGCTGGGGGGCAGACCCCATGTCCTCAAACGACCAACTGCCTGCCGACCACTCACTTGAAGTTTGGCGGGAATACGAGTCTGTCAACAGGCGGGGCCATCCAGATGATCGCGGGATATGAGGGCAAAGGAAAGAGTTCCGCCGGGGGCGGAGGCTGGATCACCTACGATATCCGCTCGCGAAACCAGGGACTGGACAGCAGCGAGACAACCATAAACGGTCGCTGGAGACATGTGATGTAGAAAGTTGAAGACCGGTTGGGACAAATTCCTCGTGCTGATATTCCGGCTCGGGAACGGGTACGGATCGCGCGAAGTGGAATCACGCGTACCGTCTGGGGCGTCGATTCATTTCTCTTCGAAAAATCAGGGGCAAAAACAATGCTCAAAAGAAAGACCTTCACTGTTCTTCTGGGAGTTGCATTCGGCCTTTCATGCCTTCTCGTCCGTCCCAACACGGCAAGGACGGAAACGATGTCCGATTACAGCCTCATTCCTCCTTTCGTCACGGCCGGAGCCGCGCCTCTTGTAATGCTCGTCCTCGGGCGCGACCACAAACTCTACTTTCCGGCATACAATGATGCAACGGATTTGGATGGAGACGGCACGGCAGAGATACACTACAAGCCGAGCATCGATTACTACGGATATTTCGATTCCCATAAATGTTACAGTTACAGCTCCACCAACGGCCGATTTGAGCCCACCGGCACCACCACCAACAAGCAGTGCTCCGGCACATGGAGCGGAGATTACCTCAATTACCTCAGCATGTCCCGCATGGACGCCTTGAGGAAAGTGTTCTACGGCGGTTACCGTTCGACCGACACGGCGACCGACACCACTCTGCAGCGAGCCTTCATCCCCCAGGATTCGCATTCATGGGGCAAAGAATACCGGGGCGTCTCACGGGACGGCTACGACATAAGCAACTATACGCCGCTCAGCCTTCCGGAGACCAACAATTATCACCTGTTTGCCAATACCACGCTTACCGAAAACGGGACCCCGCTGCTGCGTGTCTGCACGAACACACCGCGTCGAATATGGGAATGGACATCCAAAGAGTCCCCTGAAGCGACTACCGGGTTTCAGACCGGCAGTGCAACCATGACTGCCCCGACGAACCACAACGACTTCGTGACCTTGCTGGGGCAGTACCAGACCACGGGCCACCAGGAATGCTCGGCCACGATCTCATCCTCCCAGATCAACGGATCCGGGAACCCGTGTTCCGGGGGAGCGAGCAGCTACTTTGTGAGCGTCATCACCGCAACGCTTACTATCAAAACACAGGGCGACTATCGATTCGCGGTAGATGGAGGCAGCGCGGTTGAAGCCCAGATAACCGACAGCACAGGTTCCGTCGTCACGGTCCCCTATTTCGGCTATTACAACGCTCACAACGCCTGCGGTTGTCAAAGCTATAGGTCCGGAACCGTAACGCTTTCGGCCGGAACGTACAAGGTCACGTTCAACCAGATGGTGCTGTCCAACACCCCGAGTTGGCACCTTTACTGGAAGGGACCGGAGAGCGGAAACAATTGGGTAATCGTCCCCAAGCTCTCCTTAAGCGCGTCGGGACTCTCGAGTGTTACCCAGACGGTCTATAACATGCTCAGCACGATCACCGATTACGCAGTGAGGGTGCAGGTGGCCCTGACGTCCATGCCCGAATCCAATTGTCAGCAGTACCCGAACGGTGTCTACAAACCGGTCGGCATTCTCCAGAAGTACGGGGCGTCGGACCGCATGCTCTTCGGCCTCATGACCGGCTCCTATGCCAAAAACATGGGGGGGGGGGTTCTCAGGAAAAAGGTATCGTCCATATCCGATGAAATCGATGCCGACACCGGGCAGTTCACGCATATTGAGAACAACACCACCGATGGAATCATCGGGACGATCGATACGTTGAGAACGGTCGGTTACAGTTACAGCGCTTATTCTTACAACACCAATTGCGGTCTTATCACGAGGACGCCTCTGGATGAAAACCCGGAAGGCACGTGCAGCATGTGGGGAAATCCCATCGCCGAGATGATGTATGAAACCCTGAGGTATTTTGCGGGAAAAGCAGCTCCCACATCCGCTTTTACCTACAGCGGGACCACCCAGGACAGCTCCCTGGGCCTTCCGCTGGCATCCACATCGGACTGGGCGGACCCGTATGCAACCGTTCCCAGTTGCGCCAAGCCGTTCATCGTGGTCATCAGCGACATTTATCCCTCCTACGATTCGGACCAACTGCCCGGAAGCGCATTCGCAACCTTTGCCGGAGACAGTCTGTCCGCTACCGGCAAAAGAACGGCCATGAACGTAACCGACCTTGGCAATGCAATCTCGAGCAATGAAGGCATTTCCGGAAATTACTTCATCGGAGAGAGCGGCAGTACATACGACGGATCGTGTTCTCCCAAAACCGTGTCAGGGCTTGGGAACATACGGGGGTTGTGTCCCGAGGAGCCCACGAAGAACGGGAGCTATTACTCCGCCGCGGTAGCCTTCTATGGGCGTACAAAGTCGATCACCTCGCCTTCTTCAAGCCAGAGCGTGACAACCTACACCATCGGTCTGGCCTCTCCCAACCCCGATTTCACAATCACGGTCGGGAGCCAGACGATCAGGCTGGTTCCTTTCGCGAAGTCAGCGACATACGGCAGTTCCATCAATTCCTCAAAGGGAGCGTTCCAGCCCACCGACCAGAATGCCGGAATATGGATCGACTACCTCTCTTCGACATCCGGAAGTTTCCGCTGGAACTGGGAAGACGCGGAACAGGGAAACGATTTCGACATGGATGTTATCGTCCAGTATCAATACCAGGTCGTCGACGGTGCGGGGAATGCCGTGTCCGACCCCGCGAACGGGGTCGCAGTGAGGATCACCGCAACCGCGCTTTACGACTCGCAGGGCATCAACACCCATTCGGGGTATATCGTCTCGGGCAGCACGGCCGACGGGACCTATATCGTGATCCGGGACAAGAACAATTCGTATACACCGTACTGGATGGATTGCTGCACAACGGACAACACATGCGTAACGGATTCGGGCTACACAGGGACCAGTTGCACCTCATCCAACTTCACCAACACCAGCACGAGAACGTTCTACCCCGGCAGCAGCCCCGCCGCCACCACGATCAAGAACCCTCTGTGGTATGCCGCAAAATGGGGAGGCTTCGAAGACACCAACAATAATAACCTCCCGGATATCGAGGAAGAATGGGACAAAACGGGAACCGGCACTCCGGATAATTATTCCTTCGTACAAAGTCCCCTGCAGATCGAGAATGCATTGAACAGCTCTTTTTCCGATATTCTCCGGCGATCCGCATCGGGTACTGCGGCATCGGTCATTTCTAATTCGCGCTCGGGTGAAGGCGCCATTTACCAAGCCCTTTTCTATCCCGAATACAAGGACGACCTCGGAAACACCGTGCACTGGGCCGGTGATATCCACGCCCTCCTGGTCGATGCTTACGGCAATATGAGGGAAGACACTCTGGGGAGCCGCCAACTGGATGTGGCCAACGATTACATCCTGGTGTTCAGTTCGACGCTTACCAGCACTCTTTACAAGTACACCGACACCAACGCGAACGGCGAACTCGACACCAGTGAAACAACCAGCCCGATAGTGGTGGGAACCATGAGACCCTGCCGTGACGATGAGATGCTGAAGCCGGCAGCACAACGAAGCTGCATCGCCTATCTCTGGTCCACAGCCTCCGTGCTGAACCAGCTCTCGGACACGGATATCGTTGCCCAGCGAACCCCTTACAGCGACACCAGCAGCAAAAGGTATATATTCACCTTCATCGACGGCAAGTCTTCGGGATCAACGCCCGACATGATACCGCAGTCGGGAGAAATCGTCGATTTCGTCGATACGAATTCAGATGCCATCGGACCTTACGTGCACTTATATCCGCCTTTCACCGGAAGCGCCCCCTCGTGGGCTCCCAGCCAGTCGAATACAACAGCATACAGCGATTTCGTGTCCCGGCAGGCCAAAAGGGTCATCAACTTTATCCGCGGCCAGGACCAGGCCGTATTCACTTCCTCCACCTCCCCGTCCTATACGCTCCCGGCGTCCAGAAGCAGGAAATCCGATTATGACGAATCGGGCACCGCCAAGACGTGGAGACTGGGCGATGTTGTGTACTCGACTCCGACCATCGTTGCGGCGCCGTCGGAAGATTTCGATCTGCTCTATGGCGATGAAAGCTACATCGATTTTTATCGCCTGTACGTGAACAGGCGCACCGTGGTATACGCCGGAGCCAATGACGGCATGCTGCACGCCATCAACGGTGGATTCTATGACTCCACAAACACGAAATTCTGGAAAGGATATTCTTCGAGCACCGGTGTTTACAGCGACACCGGAAAAGTTCTCGGTTCTGAAATCTGGGCCTACATTCCCTACAACCTGTTGCCTCACCTTTACTGGCTGACCGATTCGGCTTACGATTCAGAATACCATATCAATTATGTCGATTTGAAACCCAGGATATTCGACGCAAAGATTTTTACGGCGGATTCCGTTCATCCGAACGGGTGGGGAACCGTGCTGGTGTGCGGGATGAGGTTCGGGGGCGGCAAGATCCGAGCCGATATCGACCACAGCAACGCCTACTCCACCTCAACCACCCCTCCCGACAGAATCATGAGATCGGCCTACATCGTAATGGACATCACCGATCCCGAATCCGCCCCCACTCTTCTTGCGGAGATTTCGGACGATTCCCTGGGGTATACGACCTGCTACCCAACGGTCATCGCCATGAAATCCAAGAATTCGAGTTCGACCCAGAACGACTGGTACCTGGTCCTCGGCTCCGGCCCGCACGGGTCATCGGGACCGGACGGCACGGCCGGCGCGGACAATACGGCTCTCGTCAATGCCACGAGCGATCAGCCGGCAAAAATCGTGCTCGTCAGCCTGAACGAACTGGCAGCAGGAAATGGAGTAAAAACCGTCGACGGGAGCACCGATGCACTGTCGACAGCCGGACAGGTAAAGGTCTTTGCGAGCCTTGACACCAATTCCTTCGTTTCCGACCCCGTGACTGTGGACTTTGACCTCGACTACAAGGCGGACGCGGTGTATTTCGGGACCGTTTCCGGCAATTATACCGCGAACTGGGGCGGAAAGCTGAGGAGGATCGTCCAGGCTGACAATCCGAGTATTTCCGCATGGACAAAAGACAGCACCCTGATCGATCTAAGCAGCGTTAAAGGGTACGACGATGCAGGCACAACCGTGACCACCGATTACGGCTACGGCCAGCCCGTCGTGGCCGCCCCCACGGTCGGCCTGGACTCAAACAACCAACCATGGGTGTTCTTTGGGACCGGCAGATTTTTCAACCGTCAGGATGCCACGCATTCCACATCGTCGAATCAACAGAGCTATTACGGGATAAAAGAGCCTCTGACCAGCGGGACCCCATCCTGGACGACGGTAACCCGGAACCTGCTCATGGACGTGACAAACGTGAAGATCTTCGAGGACGAGGAGGTCACGGGGGCCACGGGAGTCACCGATTTTTCCTCACTTCAGTCGAAAATAGCTTCCAAGTCAGGATGGCTTCTCAATCTGAGCACCACAGGGGAAAGGAATCTCGGCCAGGCCACCCTGCTCGGCGATGTACTCACCTTCACTTCGTACGTACCCTCGACGGACGTCTGCCAATTCGAAGGGGTGAGCAATCTCTATGCATGTTACTACACCACCGGCACGGCGTACCCCACCGCGGTCATAGGACTCGGCACCAACTCGATAACAGGAACCGACGGCACCGCCAAATACGAAGTCCTGAGGAGTACTTCGCTGGGCAAGGGGCTCACTATGACTCCGAACATCCACACCGGAAAAGAATCGGGGTCGAATATATACATCCAGACCAGCACGGGAACGATCCTGCAGATCAAGGAACAGAACCCGGGAATGGTGAAGAGCGGAGTCGTCTCATGGGAAGAACTCAATTAGCAGTGTCCTGCCAAAGGCAATGTTTATCGACAAAGGATTCGGGATGAACAGTAAATCCGGTTTCACCCTCGTTGAGCTGATGGTCGTCGTTGGAATTTTGGCAATACTATCCGGAGTCGCCACCCCCGCTTACATCAATTATCAAAACCGCGCGAGGCAGACCGAAGCGGTCGAGGCGCTCCTCAGAGCCAGAATGGACATGGAAACCTATATCGCGGACAAGGATACCCGCCCCAACAACATCGGCTGTCTTTATACCTTCGGAGCCACATGTTCCCGGACAAGTTACCTCACCAGCTCAACCGGAAAAGGCTACATCGTCAGCCTCAGCGCAAACAGCATCGTCGCGGCGCGCACGATTCCCAGTACGGGGCAGAGGGACAGGCTTTGGTTTTCCAAAACGGGAAGTGAACGGAGTCCAACCATAGTGAATGCAGCCGCCATAAACTTTTCCATCTTTCAATGGCTGTTCAAATAGCCTGAAAAGACGGACTTCCCCGGCAGACCCTCCAACCCGATCGCGGGGCGCGGCGGTTGCGCCCTCCTGCGATCGGGTTGTTTCGTCAAGCGGCACGGCCCGCACCAGCCGGCGCTGCGCACCGGATTATCCCGCTTCGGTCACCACTCAGGAAGAAGATTGCAGGGATTCGACAGATTCCTTATCGGGAGCGGGTTCCAGCGTTCTCAATCGTGAGCTGAGCGGGAAAGTGATCCTGAAGGTCGTCCCTGCTCCGGGCTCCGTCTCCAGGTCGATGAACGCGCCGTGTTTCTCCAGGATCTGGCGCGAAATGCTGAGACCCATTCCCGTTCCTTCGGGCTTTCGGGTAAAGAAGGGATCGAAAATCCGGTTCCTGTCTTCCTCGAGCATCCCCGTTCCCGTATCGGTAATATTCAGTATGAGAGACCGTGGGTCATCGTGCAACTCGCTCGTGATGGAAAGCTTTCCGCCCTGAGGCATGGCTTCGATGGCGTTGATCACAACATTCATCACGACCTGGCAGATCTGAGTGAAGTCCATGACGACCAACGGCAGTTCATGGGCAAGATCGAGGCAGACTTCCACATTCGCTTTGAGAAGATAAACCTTGGCCATGTCCATACAGTACCGGACAACCTCGTTTAACTGATTCGGCTGGAACTGGGGTTCCCGGGGGCGGGCGAAATGGAGTACCTGCTGCACGATCCTGTCCATCTTTCGTATTTCCCTGACCATATCCTCGAACATCTGCTGCTGCGCCGGATCGAGTTTCAGTTCCCTCTGCAGCATCTGTGTATTGAAATTGACTGTCGCAAGCGGGTTCCGAATTTCGTGCGCAATACCGGCCGCCAGCGTTCCCAGCGCCTTGAGCCGTTCGGTTTGCTGGAGGCGCTGTTCCAGCTTCCTCGCCTCCGTCCCGTCTTTCTCATAGTAGACCACCCGCTCGAGGCTTCCCGTGGGATTGAAGACCGGGAAAGCATAGTAGTGGTAATACCCCCCCCATCGGGGGTGTGGACCCTCGCGCTGGACGGGTTGCCCTCCCCACAGGCATGCCCAGATGGGACACTCGAGATGGGGCTGATCCCTGCCGTAGAGCACCTGGGTATACTTCTTCCCGACGAGGCTCTCTCCTTTTCCATAGACCATCTCGCTGGTGCGGTTGACCCTGTAAATCCTCATTCTGCGGTCCACGAGGAAAATGCTGTGCTGAATGGCATCGAAGCTGATTTCCAGCTCGCTTTTTGCTCGTTCCACCGAATCGAACAATTGCGCGTTTTCGATGGATACTCCGAGCTGGTGGCCGATGCTGGCGAGGAATTCTCTCCTGTCGGGCTTCAGTTGCAGGGCACCGTCATTGGTCACGTACAGGAGGCCGAGGACCTTCTTCTGAGACATCAAAGATATGCAGATGATCTCATCGATCCCCTCCGCCTCCATGCGTTCCCTCAGGCTGGAAAAGGTAATCTTGGTTACGGGAAACCAACGGACCGGCTGCTGATAATGATACCTGTCAATCAGATCCGTGGGAATCGCGAGGAATTGGATGCAGTTCAGCAGCATCTCGGAGAACCCGTGATGAGCGGCCAGTTCCAGGAGCCATTGCTCATCGGATGTTTCTTTTGCAAGATAGATCGCCCCCATCTTGAACTTCAAGGTGTCCAATATACTGTTGAGCGCACGCTGGAGGACGTCCTCGAGATGAGGAGAACAGTGAAGAGCTGAAGAGATGTCGAAGAGGATTTGAAGTTCGTTATGCTGGCGCAAATACTCTTCCCGGGAATCGTCCGCCCGGGACAACGTTTTCAAATCTTTTGTCTTCATCTTCCTTTTCGATTTTCTGAAGAACGGGTATTCCCTTTGCCGCCCCGCGCTTCATGGATGAATTTCGACAAACACACTCTGTTCAGTGATTCCCTGACGGGAACCGGCATTCCTTCGGACACTCTTCTGAAACCTCACCCCCTTTCCCGTTGCTTCAACGTATCTTCCCCCCGAAGGAAGGGGAAGATACATTTCGAAACATCGGAATTTTCCTGCTCCGCCTAAACGGGAAACCTAGTCTCTTTGGTTTGTTCTCCTCATTATGCACTCCCATTGGGAGCAGACGCCCTGAGCGACCCTGATGGAGGCGGCGTCCACCATTTTCCCGTCGATCGCAAGAGAACCGCACCCCGCTTTCTGAGCCTCCTTGTAAGCATCACAGATCCGTTTCGAGCGATCGAAATCTTCCTGGGACGGCGTATAGATTTCGTTGATGATTCCAATCTGATCGGGATGAATAACCCATTTGCCGTCATAGCCCAGGGCCGCGCTCAGGATGCAGGAACGTCTCAGGCCTTCCGGGTCCCTGTAATCGCCGTAGGGCGCATCGATGGCGGCCAATCCGGCGGCTTTGGCCGCCATCGCCATCATGCTCAACGGGAAATGCCACCGGTGCCCCGGATAGAATTCTTCCATGTCCCCGTGGCCGCTGACTCCCTTGGTCATCATCGTCAAGGATGCACCGTAATCCGCGACTCCGAAAACAAGTGTTTCGAGGCGCGGAGAACTGAGAGCGATGTCGCCGGCCCGAAGCATCCCTGCCGCGGTCTCTATGGAAGGTTCGAGGCCGATGTGCCTTTCGAAACCCATCCGCATCTCGATCTGCGTCAGGAGGTAATCGATCGCCTTGATTTCGCCGGGATCGTTCACTTTCGGCACGACAATGACATCGATGAACTCCCCCGCCGCTTCCACCACGTCGATGATGTCGCGGTAAGCAAAAGGAGTATCCATTCCATTGATGCGGTAAGACCGGACCTTGCCTTTCCAGTCCTGTTCCCTGAAGGCCGCGATCACCCTCTTGCGGGCCTCATCTTTCTCAGGCACCGGCACGCTGTCCTCGAGATCCAGCATGATGACATCCACAGGAAGCGAGAAGGCCTTGACCACCATCTTTTCGCGGTTTGCCGGCACGGAAATAATGGAGCGGCGCAATCGAGTCTGCTCTGCCACAACAACCTCCTTTGACTTTGAACGCTTCGGAATTGTCCAATCCCTTCCGGCACCAGGCGGAATTCAAGCCGGAGCAAGAGTCCGTGGACCTGTCCTCCACCCGCGATCAGCGCTTTCGCGCCGGGGACGAACTATCTTTCTTTGGATGCCTTGCTTCCATTTCGGCTTCCCGGTTTTTCAGCCTCTGCTCTCTCAGTACAGCCTGCGCGGCCGAAAGCCTGGCTGCCGGCAACCTGTATGGAGAGCAACTCACGTAGTCCAGTCCGATCCTGTGGCAGAAATCGATGGAAGTCGCCTCGCCCCCGTGCTCACCGCAAATTCCGATCTTCAAATTCGGCCGGGTTGCGCGGCCCTTCCTGACCGCCACTTCCATTAGACCGCCGACACCCACCTGGTCCAGACGGTTGAAAGGATCCTGGTCCCACACCTTGGCCTCCAGGTAAGGGGGCAGAAATTTCCCGGCATCATCGCGGCTTATGCCGTAGACCATCTGTGTCAGGTCGTTGGTTCCAAAGGAGAAAAATTCAGCGACTTCGGCGATCTGATCGGCGGTGATGGCACCTCGAGGCACCTCGATCATGGTGCCCACAGTATAATCGACCTTGACCCGGAGGCGGCTCATGACCTCCTTGGCCACTTCATCGACGACTCGCCTCTGGTTCTGGAGTTCAGCGACATGGCCCACAAGGGGGATCATGATTTCAGGATGCACGTCGATCCCTTCCATCTTTACTTCGCACGCCGCTTCTATAATCGCTCGGGCCTGCATCGCCGTGATCTCGGGGTAGACGATGCCCAGCCGGCATCCCCTGTGCCCGAGCATGGGATTGGTTTCCCGCAGGCTCTCCACCTTGAATGTGAGCGACTCGGGACTGATCCCCACCTGCTTGGCGAGCTTGGCGATCTCCTTTTCGGTATGGGGCAGGAACTCATGCAGCGGGGGATCGAGGGTGCGAACGGTCACGGGCTTTCCCTTCATAACCCTGAAAAGCCCTGCGAAATCCTCCCGCTGCATGGGAAGGAGTTTGGCCAGAGCACGTTTCCTCCCCTCGACATCCTGCGCCAGAATCATTTCCCGCACCGCGTCAATACGGTCGCCCTCAAAGAACATATGTTCGGTACGGGTCAGCCCTATCCCCTCCGCTCCGAACGCGATGGCCTCTTCCGCCTGATTCGGCTGGTCGGCATTTGCCCAGACCCGGAGCCGCCGATATTCGTCGGCCCAGCTCAGCAGCGCTACATAATCCTGGTAAATCTGGGATTTTTTGGCGGAAAGGCTCTTGTCGATGAGGACTCTCAGGATCTCCGACGGTCTCGTTGGAATCTGCCCGGCATAAACTTCCCCGGACGTCCCATCCAGGGAAAGGTAATTCCCCTCGCGAATCACCCTGTCTCCCACCACCATCCTGCGGTGCTGATAGTCGATTTCAAGACCACCGCAGCCGACGATGCAAACCTTGCCCATCTGTCGTGCAACCAGGGCGGCATGGGATGTCATTCCGCCACGAGCGGTGAGGATCCCTCGCGAAGCATGCATGCCTCGAATGTCTTCCGGGGAAGTCTCGATCCTCACCAGGATAACCACTTCACCCTTCTTTGCCCACTCTATGGCGTCCTGGGCGTTGAACACCACCCGCCCCGTTGCAGCCCCGGGTCCGGCATTCAATCCCTTGGCCAGAAGAGCGCCGTCCCGGATCGCCTCGGCTTTGGCTTTCGGAGTGAAAGTCGGTCGCAGAAGCTGGTTCAGATGATCCGCGGTGACCCTCATGAGCGCTTCCTCTTTGGTGAGAATTCCTTCGCGGACCATGTCTACTGCAATCTTGAACGACGCGAACCCGGTGCGTTTTCCCGACCGGGTCTGGAGCATCCAGAGTTTCCCCTTCTGGATCGTGAATTCGATATCCTGCATGTCGCGGTAATGACGGTCAAGCGATGAACGGATCTGCTCAAGGTCCGCATAAACCTCCGGCATGGCCTCCTCCAGAGAGAGGCTGCTCGTATCGTTTTTCTGGACCCTGTTGATGGGCAGGGGTGTTCTTATTCCGGCCACAACATCCTCCCCCTGCGCGTTCATCAGGTATTCCCCGTAGAACACGTTCTCACCTGTCGCCGGATTACGGGTAAACGCCACCCCGGTGCCGCAGTCCTCGCCCATGTTGCCGAACACCATGGCCTGGACCGTCACGGCCGTTCCCATGTCCGACGGGATGTCGTTGAGTTCTCTATAGGCAATGGCTCTGGGATTATTCCAGGAATTGAACACGGCGCTGATCGCGCCCCACAACTGGTCCATCGGGTTCTGTCGAAATTCGACTTTCTTGCGCACCCGGATCAGCCCTTTGTAGCGCTCGACCAGCTCCTTTAAATCCGATGCCGGAATCTGGCTGTCGTTCTCGACCCCCCGCTTCTTCCTGATTTCCTCGATGATTTCATCGAAAGGATCGAGTTCATCCCTGAGTTCGGGCTTCAACCCCAGGACAACATCTCCGTACATCGCGATAAAACGCCGATAACAGTCATATGCAAAGCGCTCGTCTTCGGTCTCTTTGACCAGACCCAGAACGGTGTGGTCATTCAGACCGAGATTCAGGACCGTATCCATCATCCCGGGCATGCTGATGGCTGCACCGGAACGGACGGATACCAGGAGCGGCTTGTCGGGATCCCCGAATTTTCGCCCCATGACCGCCTCCAGCCTCTGGAAAGCCTCTTCAACTTCGTCAGCCAGTTCCGGCGGATAGACGGCTCCGTGTTCGTAATAGTACTTACATACTTCGGTCGTGATCGTGAAACCGGGAGGTACAGGAACGCCGAGATTGGCCATCTCCGCCAGATTGGCGCCCTTGCCTCCCAGAAGATGTTTCATCTGGGCACTTCCGTCAGCCTTCCCTCCTCCAAAAAAATAGACGTATTTCGTGGGCATGGCGGTTCTCCCTTTAATGGTGTGCTTTCGCTTCTCAGGTGTGATCATGGCAGTTTCCGTTGAATATACTATTATCCACAACTTTTAAGCCGCTGCAAGATGTTAAACCGGCCTATCGGAATAGAAAGACGATTCTCTTCATGAAGTTACTTCTCCGCCGCAAGGCAATCGAAGGAGCGAACCCGTCCGTGACAACAACCCCGTGCCGCGCGCCGTCATCCGCTTGAGAATGTACAAAAATGCCAAGAGTAATTTCGCTGTTGCCGCCTATCTGAAAAGAGACCCGCTCGAAATCGTGCCGAAGCCTGATTCAAGAAGGCCGACTGTTATTTTCATCTGCAGAACGGAAATGGAACAGCCCCAGCATGCACGGGAAGTGGCAATAGAAGCGATGTGATCCTCAGTTCGGAAGGAAATGGTCATCGACGAATCTGAATGCGGCCCCTCAGATCTCCAGCCAGGAATCGGAAAAAAGCTGATGGCCCAAAATGACCTTGGCCGTCTTGACGTAATCGAGTTCCTCCTGTGTCAGGGTTGCGGTATCGATCGGTTCGGCATCTTCCACCCTGTAAACCAGAGTCTCCAGGTCAGGCCGTTTGCCCGCCGCAATTTCCGCCAGTTTCGAATCGAAACAGTCCACAATCGCGGAATACAGCCCGTATCGCTTCAAAAGAATCAACATGACGTGATTGAGGATGGGTCTCAGGTGATCGGGAGGGCCGTTTGACACATTGGACAACCCGATCGTGCTTCGGCATCCCGGTGCGATTTCCGGGAACATTTTCATGAATTCCAGTACCTTGAGGATCTGGGTCTGTTGGACGTTGACGGGAGTCTGAATGGGGTCGACATAGATCTTCTCCGGGTCGATTTCGTACTCGCCGGTAGCCTTGAACACCAGCTCCGCACACAGAGCCCCTCTTTCGTTTTCATCCCTGGGCATACCCTCCGGTCCCCAGAGAAGTCCCACGAACGCAGCATCGTATTGAGCGGCAAGGGGCAGCAGTGCCTCCATCCGCTCCGGCCTCACCATGATGGAATTGATCAGAGGGCGGCCTTTCTTATGAACTTTGAGGCCGGCTTCTATGGCCCTTATGTTCGAAGTATCGAGCGAAAGGGGAATGTCAACCACTTCATGAATCACCGGGACGAGCCACGACATGAGGTCTTCACCCGTCTTGCCGGCCGGGCCGATATTGAGGTCTATCCAGTCCATTCCGGCTTCAGCCTCCCTGATCGCCAGCTCCTGAAGGGTTTTTGCGTCCTTTTCCTTCAACGCTTTCCCATACTTCTTGCTCATGATATTCAGATTCTCACCGATGAGCTTCATTGCAGCTTCCTCCTTGCGTGAGGCTTTGCTCGGCACGATCGGAAAATAACTCAGGTTCTGCGATCTATCCGGAAAGCGGGGTTTCGACGGCCCCGGGCATCATCCGCCGCCGCTCAAGGCGGCGCCGGGCCTGTGAGAGATATGGCCCGAAGACCCCCGCAGAGATCTAATCGTCAAAATGCCACACTTCATCAAGCATTGAGTGTCCTCAGGAATTTCGCCACCTGGCTGGCTTCCCGCGGTCCCACGATCACCTTCCAGCCCCCGCCGAGATCTTCCTCGAGTTCCCCGCTGATGGACGCGGCATAGCCCGGGATGACGAGGTTCTTGTGGTTCACCCTCTCTTTGATACCACACTTGTTGATGAAAGCTCCCACGCTTTCTCCCGAAAATTTGCCCGCGGCCCAGGCCGTCATGACCGAAAGGCCTTCGGTATCCTGAACGCAAAGCCACGAGGGTACACGGCTCGATTCGATCTCTCCGGAAAGGATGAAGTAGGTGAGCGAGAAATTGCAGGTGACCAGCACTGGAGAACTCTCATCCGGATTGTTGATGGGATATATACCCTGCTCGGCCGTCATGGGCCTCTGGGGATCCGTGTAAATGTTGAGCCTGCCGAGCAGCAGCGGGAAGAGGCTGTGAGGCTGGAAGTCGCTCATGACGATCAGCCCCCCGTATTTTGCGACGAATGCCGCAACGACCAGGGTCTCTTCCATGAGGTCGCCCACCATCTCATTGGCCATAATGATGGTCGGGTAGCCGAGCGGCCTGAAACGATTCTTCAAGGCCGAGCGCCGAATGAGCACCTGTTCCTCGAAGACCTTCTTCAGATCGCGGCTTCCGGTATCGATCACCAGATCCTTTAGCCCCTTTGCGGACAATTTTTCCGTGAGAGCGATCACGCTTTCGAGCGTGCCGTCCCCTTTGACAACCAGCGGGCACTTTGATTCCCTTGCAAGGTCTCCAAGATCATCGGCATTGGACGGTCCGGCCGCATAGATGAGAGGCCGCTTGTCTTTCAGTTCGGAAACCGCCGCTCTCAGCGAATCCACATTCTCGGACATCAGAATCAAAGCGGCTCCGGACTCTTCCGAGACCCTCCGGGCAAGAGCAAGGAACTTATCCGGGTCCGCCGAATCATCCCGTACGGCAAACATCTCAGCCTTGAGCTTCAGTCCGACCCGGTCATACCGGCAGGCTTTAAACCGTTCTATTTTGCCCGAGACGGAAGCCTCATCCTCCCCGGTGCCGACAACCGCGGCAAACCCCGGAGGGTTCACAAAGGTCTTTTCATGCCGGAAGAGGACGGTTTCTCCCCCTGCCTTAACAGCGTTCTCGGCGACCCCGACACTTACCGGGCGAATGGGCGGGGCGGACTCGGCGGTCAATGTCTCTTTCGCCTCTTCCGAAACATAGGGACACTTGTCCAGTTCCGTCTTTCCCGAAGCCAGATTCATGGCAAAAGCAAGACACGTGGGTACTCCACATTCACCGCAATTGGTTTTTGGAAGCAGCTTGAAGATTTGAATGCCAGTCAACGCCATCGGAATGTCTCCTTCTTGCGATCTACCTCAAATCGAATCGACAAACAGCCGGAACGGGATGAACTCCCTCCCGGTTCCAGCATTATTCCAGAATGGGGTCCATCGTCACTGCCGGGTGGCCCACCTGTTCGAGGAAAGGATAAATCTCCTCTTCGGACATTCCTTGTTCTTCGGTTGCAATCATATCGAAAAAGTTGGGAATCCCTATTTCCTCACCCCGTTTGATCAATCGTTCCCGTATCTCTTCCTTCAGCACTCTCGGCAACCAGACCAGCCTCTGAATGCCGCCGTCTCCGGCAATGAACTTGCGTTGAGTAATATTGTATTTGCTGTGCCCCACAAAACCCGGGGTAACATTCCCACCGCCTATCATCCCGGCAAGCGTCGTAAAGGACATCCCGCTCGGCGTCATGCCCGAATATTCCCGGTTCACCGTCATGATTCCATTGCACAGAGGCAGGACGGCGGCAATGCATTCGCAACATCCGCATGTCGTCATGGGGTCGTAGACAAGGCTGTAGAAATTGTAACTCGAAATGGTCTGGCGCGATGCTTTGTAGACGAACTCGTTGACCCCCTTCCAGTTGCCCAGCTTCGCATCCAGCGTTTCCCCCTTCTCGACCGGCTGATTGGGCCCGGTGGGATTGATCTCGAAGGATGCCTTGCAGTCCAGCCAGTTGTATGCGCCGCAGAGTCCCGTTCTCTCAGGGCTGATGACGCACACGTGGGTCGGTGCGAACGATTGGCAGAGCGTGCAGGAATAATAGATTTCGGCGTTCTCGTCGGT
The DNA here is from genome assembly GCA_963666995.1 of uncultured Syntrophobacter sp. Lineage (GTDB taxonomy): Bacteria > Desulfobacterota > Syntrophobacteria > Syntrophobacterales > Syntrophobacteraceae > Syntrophobacter. Next base: position 1,611,034 of record OY762941.1, read on the forward strand.
CATCCCCTCGATGCGCTGGTCCCGAAGCCGGTAAGCGGCCAGCGCCCGGGGAAGGATTTCGTTCACTTTGCTTTCATCCGTGTAGATCTTCACCTGGCACTTGTCGAAAATCGCTCCGAAATCCTGGTGGAATTTGGCATGAAGGATTTTCCCGATGTGCTCCAGGGTAAAGCCTCTCTCGACCGTCTGCTTGCTGAGCCGGTACCAGGCAATGTCTCTTTGCCCGATATGCATCACGCCCTGGGCATAATTGGTGAGGTGATGGATCTGGCGCTCGAGGATCGGTTCGTAATCCTCCTGCATCTTCCGCCCCCCCACCTGTACCGTAACGGCTAACGGGAGCGTTCCGCCCACTGAGATATCGCGGACGTCCGGCCCGATCACCTCCACCCTTCCGTCTTCGATCGTATCCATGTCCGCGATCTGAACGAGTTCACAGCACGGGGTCCTTCCACCCCCGCATTCGAGGTAAACATCATCCTTACGGACGCGCTCTCCTTCAAATGCAGGACCATAGGCAACGGGAACGGGTATTTCAGCGATGTTCAGCTTGAGCCCCCTGACTTCGATCGACCTGGCGGTCATCCGGTCGTAGGGCACGCTGGACACCACATGCTCATAGGTGCAAATCCCTGTGGGGAGGATTTCGGGGATGTCCGTGTCCGCAATCGTGGGGAACCCCCAGTTTATGGCGCCGGCCGCATTGGCGGCCCATTCGGCGTTCACTTCCCCGAAGGCGTTGACAAAAGCGAAAATTCGGTCCTTGTTGTATTTGAGGAGAGCGGAGTAATCCCCCGGCTTGACACCCCCGAATGCCATGGCCGCGCGGTTGGCAAACCCAAGCGCAAATACCGCCGCGGAGATGTCGGGGCCGAAAGGCACGAGCCGTGTCCCCCATCCGATCTGGACCCCCGCTTGCACCAGTTGTTCGGCAAAAGTCGTTCCCGCATGTTCCGCGCACATGAAAACGTAAAGGTTCTTTTTCTGATAGTCTTCCGCAATCTGCCTTGCGATTTCCGGGTTCGGCGCAGCCCCTACAATTGCGGCAAAGCCGGGAGCGCGCCCGTCGACGAACTCGATCCCGCGCTTCCTCATGATGGCGTCGTCAGCCGCACCGAGCCAGATGCGGTTTCCGTCAACATCACAATCCTCTCCGGGAAGATAAAAATCCGGGGTTTCGACGTAACGGATCGCCTCGACGACCTCCTCCACCAATATCGCGGCCATCCCCGCATCGAGCGTATGTCCCAGATAGGGAACGTGAATCTTGTCCTTGATGTGAGGAGGCAGGAGCTGTTTGCAGCGGCTGAATACCCGTTCGGCATCGGAGAGCTTTTCAACCTTGATGCCGAGAACGGAATAAATCACCGGCAGGTAGTAAGCCGTATTGGGGAAGGCCACCGCCTGATCGGGACCGTACTTCTCCAATGCTCTCCTGAACTTGCCTTCCGCTCGGGAAACAATATTGTAAGCGCCTTGAATCGCCGCAAAAGCGACCAATCTGGACATGACTTGACTCCTTGCTGGACCTTCTTCACAGGCTAAAACCGTTGAAGACCAACATCCCGGCCGGGATCTAACTGTCCGTTGCCCTTCGGTCTTCCATGCTGAAAAGCTTGCGTTCGCGCTCGCCCTTGATGCCCAGAGCGGCCCGTTTCAGATCGATATGTTCGATCATCATGTGAGCCATATCGTAAGGGTCACGGGTAAAGCCCCATTTCCCGAACCCCTGCTCCTCGAGGCCTTCAAACAGCAAGCGGTGGAACTTGGTCCCTTCAACCGTCGGAAACGTGACGCCGAAAATGGTGTAGATCCCTGAAGCCACGAAATACTGCCCTATGCAGATGGCTTTTTCGCTCATGTATTCCGGGGCCGCTCCAGCCACGGGAAGGTCGGCCAGGCTGTTGCCCAGCCCTCCGGCGCGCACCATCTCGGTGCATGCCATGAGAATGCGGCTGTTGTCGACGCAGGACCCCAGGCTCAGCACGGGAGGCATGCCCACCGCCTCGCAGACTTCCTGCAACCCTTCTCCCGCCAGGACGGCGGCATCCGGTTTCATGAGGCCCGCCTTTGCAAGAGCGATCTGCGAACAACCGGTCTGAACCACCAGCACGTTGTTTCTGATCAGCTCCTTCACCAATTCAACATGGACGTAATCCTGCCTGACCCTGGGGTTCGTGCATCCGACGACTCCGGCCACACCCCGGATTCGGCCATTGATGATGTTATCGTTGAGAGGAACGTAGGAGCCTCTGAAGGTGCCCCCAAGCATGTAGTTGATATATTCCTGGGTGAAACCATGAATGCCCCAGTCCCGACGCTGGGGAATCTCGATGCGGGCAGGCCGATTCTTGAAACGCTCGACGGCCATGGCCACGATTTCATCGGTGCACTTTTCAGGAGTATGTTCGTCGAATTGAATGTGTGTAACCCCTTCGATCCTGGCCTTGGGGTTGGTGGTAAAAAACCGGGTCCCGTAACATTCGGCCATTCTCGGAAGACTCTGCATGATGCATTGGACGTCGACCGCCATGGCATCCACCGCCCCGGTCGCTATGACGGGTTCGGTGCTGAGGAAATTCCCCGCATGAGGCACTCCGTGGCGCCCCAGCACCTCCGCTCCCGAACAACACATACCCAGGAGATTGATGCCCCTGGCGCCCGCCTCTTCGGCCTTCTTCACATTCTCGGGGCTCTCCACCGAGGCGATCATGGATTCAAAGAGCAGCGGTTCGTGGCCGTGGATGATGATGTTCACCTGGTCCTGCTTGAGAAAGCCCATATTGACGCCGGCTTTTCTCGGTTCCGGCTTTCCGAAGAGAATATCCGAGAGTTCCGTGGCCACCATCGACCCGCCCCATCCGTCGGCAAGGGCAGTTCGCGAACACTGTTTGACAATGTTCTCATAATCCTGATCGACCCCCATGTGGGTCCGGTGCATGATTTCCATGATTTCGCGCATGGCCCCGCGCGGTACGATGCCCGCTTTCCTCCAGGTTTCCAGAGTCTTGGCCGGGACCCGCTTCATGAAGGGGATTTCACCTTCGACCTGAGTGTAGGTCTTCTCGAGTTCCTTATAGAGGGCGAGGGCGATTTCTTTGACCTTACGGCCGTTCACCTCTATCCCGATGCTCGAAGCCACGGATCGTAGCTTGTCCTCGTCCTTGATCTGGAAGCCCTTTATGCTCCCATTGACCACTTCGCGAAAGACATCGAGCATCATCATTCCGTGGTCCGTGTGGGCGGCCCCTCCACCGGCGACCATGCGAGCGAAATTTCGGGCGGCGATCGTGTCAATGGTCGCGCCGCACACCCCGACCTTCGAATAGGGGTCCCTGGCGTTCAACCGGCACGGGCCCATAAAGCAATGCTTGCAGCACGCCGATTCAGCCCCGATAGGGCAGGGCTTCATCTGAGCGGCACGGTTAAACGCCGTCTCGGCGCCGTCGGCAGAAGCCTTGCGAAGCATCTGCACCGTCGCCTCGCACGCACTTACTTCGCGGAAGTCGATCGGCTTTTCCACCTTTTCCTGAGTGACCTGCTTCTCATTCTTTTCTTCGTGCGGCATAATGCACCTCATCCCCCAATCGCCCGGCAGCATTGAGACCTCTCACCACCTGCCGGGAAGGGAGGATTCATCCCCGTGTTAGGTCATTTTTTCTATGAATTTCTTCACCAGTGTCACAGCATCCGGATGCCGCATCACAAGGATGTCTGCGCCCGCCAGAAGCAAATTGACCGCCGTGACGGCTTCCATCAAAATACCTCGCTTGGACGGGTCACCCAATGCAGGCGCTTCTTCAAAGGCGAGATTCGCTTCCTTGGACTTCCACACTTCGTTAGCCAGGTTGACGATGATGGGCTGCTGCAGCTTTTCATCCTCGGTTGTCAATGCCGCCTGCATGATCCGTTCAATGACTGAATAGGTGTACTCCAGCCCGTATCCGAGCCCTCCAGTGGTCGGGTCGATGATGGTATCCGAGTTCGACACGCCGAGGTTTCCCAGGAGGATGTTGAGCTGTTTTGCAAGGTTTACATCGATAGGAGAGGACGCCGAAACGATATGGCCGTATGCCAGGCAGGCAGCACCGATCTGCTTGTAATCCCCCTCTTCAACCGGGGAGACGGCAAGCCTTTTACCGGCGCACTTTTCGGCAACCAGACGCATCACTTCGCTATCCTTGTCATGGTTGCTCACCCCCCAGATCACGACCGGCACGTCGACCGCATCCACTACTTTCCTTACGGTTTCCGCCACTTCCTCGGCCGGCCTGTTGTCCCCATTCGGATCCGCGCTTTTCGTCTGGATGACAACGATCTCAGCCCCGTACTGTCGGACGCATTTCCCGGCCCACGCGGCCGAGTCGGACAAAACATCCAGAAAAGGAGCCTTTGCGGCCTCGGACCATTCTTCACTCGGGTCCTTGTCCCAAACCTCCATAGCCACTTTGGGCGGATGCGGCATTTCTCCCTCGAATGCATGGAAAGCAAACGCAGCCTTCCCTCCGACAGTCACAGCCTTCTCTCCGGTCCCCAGAGTCACCTCCCTGATTTTTCCCGTATAAACTTGCTTCGCAGGTTGGAAAGCCAAGGCCGAACCTCCTTTCACTTCGTTTACCGTCAAAACACTCTGAATTCAGTAAAGAAAACCGTCTCTATTCAAAGCGGCCCCCGCCGCAACCGACTTTCCCCTCGACTGCCGGAGTCTGTTCGCATTCCACGACGGAAACCAGGGGATGAAGCACGAAAACGCCGCCCGATTGCCGTAAGATTTCCAGCCCGGCAAAATTCCTGTTTCCTTGCACAGAGTTCGCGCGGGTCCACAGAGGGCGGTAATTATAACAGAGAGTTCCGGATTCGAAAATTCCACAGTTCCTCGGAAAACCAACTCTCTCCGGTGGAAATCGTCGCAGTAGGAGACAATTACAGGTTTCTCCGTGGCAATAGGTGTTCATACCGCTTCATTTCTTCTAAATCAAACTGAAATGCAAAGGGGCGCCTGCAAAGCAACAAAAAAACGCAATCTTTGCTCCAACGCCGTCGAGGACGGCCTCGCATTCCCTTTCAACCATAGAACTTGCTTTGATCTTTTATCTGCTTGATTGTCAACGACTAAAAGACTTAAGCCTGATTTAAGCGATTCCACAGGAAATGTCGGCGGGGCCGGTATGCCCATGATCTTTCGCGAGAAAAAATCTATTAAATTCACTGATAAAATCGGCCGCCTCGGGTGGTCACCTCCGCGGCGGTTTTGCGATGGAACCGCGCTTATCAAGGTAGGCACAAGGAGGAATTCACCCGGAATCCCAACGAGTTCGGATCGGCACGTCTTTTTTTATTGCGTGGGATGGGGCGTTCGAATACACGTAATGAGCAAACCACCACCGAGTATCCGATTGCCGGAATGCGTTGTCGGCCCGGCTCACGTGAGGACGCCTGCGGAGAAGGAATGACTGGAGAAAGCAAAAACAACACCCTTACACTCGAGAACATGTTCGGCCGTATATTGACTCCTTTTCAGGAATTTCTGCGTCGGACAACAGCAGGGGGCATCATCCTCATGGGGACCACCGTGCTGTCCCTCATCCTTGCGAACTCCGGATGGGGCGACCTGCTGCATACGATTTGGGAGCAGCCCTTACGGATGAGCGCCGGTTCCCGGCTATTGGAAATGAGCCTGCATCAGTTCGTGAATGACGGTCTCATGAGCTTATTCTTTCTTCTGGTCGGTTTGGAGCTGAAGCGGGAGATCATCGTGGGCGAGCTGTCGTCGTGGGCCGATGCGGCCCTCCCCGTGATCGCCGCCGCTGGAGGAATGATCGTACCGGGACTCTTCTATCATCTCGTCAATCCCCAGGGAGCGGCCGCACAGGGGTGGGGGATCCCCATGGCCACCGACATAGCCTTTTCCGTGGGTATTCTGGTGATGCTCGCGAGGCGTATCCCGCCCAACCTGATCATTTTCCTGACCGCCCTGGCAATTGCGGACGACCTTGGCGCGGTGCTCGTTATCGCCTTATTCTACACCAGTGAAATCAGTCTGACCGCACTCGGCGGTGCGGCAGGCGTTCTCGCCGTACTGTTCGTCCTGAATCGAGGCGGAATACGTCATCCTCTCCCCTACGTGATATTGGGGATCGCCCTCTGGTTTGCCTTCCTTCAATCGGGAATCCATTCGACCATCGCCGGGGTCCTGCTTGCGATTGCCATTCCGGCTCGACCGGCTTTTGCCCCGCATGAATTCGAAGAGCGTCTGGTCCAGCTTCATGAGGCGTTCCGCGCGGAGACCTCGGACCAGAACCACGGAGACGAGCCCCTGAGCAATCCGCGCATGGCCACCATCGCTCAGAGCCTGGAGAAAGCGTCCATCGCCGTCCAGTCTCCTTTGCAGCACCTGGAACACGGCCTCAGCCCATGGGTAACCTTTGTCATCATTCCAATTTTTGCGCTGAGCAACGTCGGAATCGATTTCAGTGAGATCGAATTCACGAGAGGTCTTACTCAGCCGGTGACTCTGGGAGTGATCCTGGGGCTGGTGTTCGGGAAGTTCGTGGGTATCGCGGGAGCCGGTTGGATTGCCGTGAAGACCGGGCTCGGCAGGCTGCCGCGGGACGTCGGTCTGCGGCATCTCCTTGGGGTTGCCTGGCTTGGTGGTATCGGATTTACCATGTCGCTCTTCATAAGTCAGCTCGCGTTCACCAGCCGGCACTTGGTGGAACAGGCCAAGCTGGGGATTCTGGTGGCATCCGCCGTCTCCGGTTGTATCGGTTTGGCCTGGCTTTATTTCAGTCAATCAGCAGAAGAAGCTCCGCCATCCCAAACCTCTTGATGTCGCCGGTTGGGGTGTAGCCGTCATGCTCCTTTCAGAAGACTGCCCGGCAAGAGCGGCAGGAAGGCGGAGTCAATCCGCAACTGGACCGCGGGCAACTTTTTTCCGAACGGCTTTTTTGAAAAGCAGCGCCATGGGGACACCACACAATGAAAGGCAGGCAAGAAACCTGAAGTTCTCTATGTAAGCCCATAGCGTAGCCTGCTCGATGAGTGTCCGATATATCACCGCATATGCTTCCCGCAGAGCCGCAACCGGATCCCCATGCGAGGCGAAGAAGCCCTGCAGATTCTGCAGCCAGCCCTGAAACGCCGGATCGTACGGAGCGAGATATGAGACCATCAGCGCCGGCGGGAAACTCTCAAGAAATACAGCCTGAGAAAGCGGCACCAGCACACCACCGCCGGCTCCCTGGATGACACGGCCGAAGATGATCATCCCCAGACTGAATGCCGCGCCGCAGACAGCCGAATCCGCTACCACGATTCCGGGGTTTACTCCCCGAGTCTCCTCTTGCGCTCCGCGCACGGACAGCAAGCTGCCCGTGTCACCCGCTCCGGAAGCCGGCCGGGACCTTGCGGAACGTCTGCCGCATTGCCCCTCGACGGAGGTCGGTCGGTAGAGATGTCGAAAGGGCGGATGTACAGAGAATGGTTGAAAATAGTTCCTAAAAAGATCCTTTCCATGTACTATAATATGAAGTAAATCTTACAAAAGGCTATCCAGGCTACGATCGGGCCCGGGAGCAGGTCGTCCCGGCATGCAGTCGGCTGATGCCGGGCCAAAGCGGTCGCAAGCATGCATAATCGCACGCCGTGAATTCTTCGGATCTCTCCAAATCGGTTGCCGGGAGACCCTCTTTGAATTCAGCCCTGCTCGTGCCGGGGAAGTTAATGTTGCAGTTTCATCTCAAAATATCAAGCAAATGTTCACGGACATATGGAAGCTCGGCCGGCGCTGCCGGGGGAATTCCGTCAAGGTCCCGCCTGATGCGGATCCCCGTCAGCTTCCGAGCCCGGTAACGGCAAGAACAGGCAAGCCTGCCTTGTAGCTGCTCGCGGAGCAGGGCTGCTCGGGGTATTCGGTTCAGGAGCCATTATGCCTGCAACATTCATGGAAGCCGCCTGGTGCACCGGTTTTCCCAGATGGCTCCGATCGATAATCATGATTCATCTGCTGGCGTGCCTGCTACTGTCTGTCGCGGACACGTCCCTCGAGGCGGGAAAGGATGTTTTATCCCCCCATGAACGGGAATGGCTCAGCACTCACCAGGTAATCACCGTCGCTCCCGACCCGGAATATCCTCCATTCGAATACTTTGACCGAACTGGTGCCTGCAAGGGAATCGCAGCCGATTACCTTGCTCTGCTTTCATCGCGGCTCGGCCTGCATTTTGAGTTCGTCCGATTTAGCAACTGTACCGAGGTGCACGAAAAGGTCAGAAACAGAGAAGTCGACATGTGCGGGGCGGCTGCGGAGACGCCTCAGCGGCTTGAATACCTCCTGTTCACGAGCCCTTTTATCGAATTTCCTTCAGTGATCATTGTGAGAAGTGACATTAGGGAAGCCCTTACCCTGGAAAAACTTGCCGGATTGAAGGTTGCGGTTGTCTCCGGGCACTCGGACCATGAATACGTGGCCGACAACTACCCGCATTTGGAGCTTGACGTGGTCCCAACCATTGAGGCCGGTCTCAGAAGAGTTTCTTTTGGAATGGCTGACGCCCTTGTGGCCAACCTTGCCGCCGCAACGTATTACACCGGCAAGGAAGGAATCACCAACCTCCGGGTGGCCGGCAATACGGGCTATATTTTCAGGTTGGCTTTTGCCTGCCGAAAGGACTGGCCGGAACTTGCCGGGATCCTGGAAAAAGGTGTGAACAGCGTCAGCCAGTCGGAAAGTCAGGCATTGGTCGCGAAGTGGGTGCGGCTTGAAAACAATCCATCCCCCGCAGAAAGCGGATTCCTGGCAACCCTCCTCCTGGTGCTCGGAGCGGGTTGCCTTGTCCTCACAGGAATGTTCCTCTGGAATCGGTCGCTGAGGTCTCTCGTCAGCCGTAGAACCGATCAGTTGACCGGGGAACTGGCAGAGCGGACGAGAGCCGAACGGGCCCTCAAGGAGGCGCGCAGCGAACTGGAGCGGCGCGTGGATGCACGGACCGCCCAGCTCAGCATGGCCAACCAGCGACTCTGGCTTGAGATCGTCGAACGGGAGAAGATCGAAGAGGCGCTTCGAGACAGTGAAGAGCGCTACAGGCAGGCATTCAAGAGCAATCTGGCGGTGAAATATCTATACGACCCCCAAAGCGGGCTGATCGTCGATGCCAACGAAGCTGCCTGTCAATATTACGGTTATTCGCGTGAGGAAATGACGTCGAAAGTGGTCTTCGACCTCAGCACTGCCCCGGAAGAGCAGGTCCGTGCGAGGATTGCGGATCTTCTCTGCGGCAGTTGTTCCCATTTTGAGTTGCAGCAACGGTTGTCGACGGGGGAAATCCGGGACGTTGAGGTTTATTCGGGCCTCGTCACGATCCGGAATCGGAAGCTTGTCCACTCGATCATTCATGATATCACCGATCGAAAACGGTTCGAGAGGGCGCTGCATGAGTCCGAAGAGCGCTTCCGAACGGCTGCCGAATGCGCCAGCGACTTGACTTATGAATGGGATTTGCAGACCAACCTTCTTGAATGGTACGGCAATGTTGATGAGCATCTCGGCTATGCGCAGGGGGAGTTTCCGCGCACGTTGAGCGGGTGGGAAAAGGCCTTGCATCCCGACGATCACAACCAGGTGATGGCTGAAGTCGAACATTACTCGAAGACTCGGACGGCATTCTGCATGGAATACAGGGTCGTCAGGAAGGACGGAGCGATTCTGCACTGGACGGACTCTCGAAGGGTCCTCCTGGATCAAAGTGGAAGGCCGGCCAAGTGGATTGGAATCGCCACGGACATCACAAGCCGCAAGCGGGTCGAGGAAGAACTCCAGGCCGCCCGCCAGCAGTATATGGATATCATCGAATTCCTTCCGGACGCCACCTTCGTCATCGACCGGGAAGGCAAGGTGATCGCATGGAACAGGGCAATCGAAAAAATGACACAAGTGTCGAAGACGGACATCCTCGATAAGGGGGAATTCGCGTATGCCATCCCGTTCTATGGAAAGCCGAGACCCATACTGATCGATCAGGTGCTCCCGATCGGCATCAGTTTGGAAAGCCAGTACGACTTTTTGATCAAGAAGGGCCTTGTGCTTTACGCCGAAGTTTTTGCCCCAATGCTGTATGGAGGCAAAGGGGCCTATTTGTGGGGAAATGCTTCACCGCTCTTCGGCACCAAGGGTGATCTGATCGGCGCCATCGAATCTATCCGGGATATTACCGACCGCAAGAAGATGGAGCAGGAGATCGTAAGGGCTCAAAAAATCGAATCCGTCGGAATCCTTGCCGGGGGAATCGCACATGATTTTAACAATCTGCTGGGAATCATCCTCGGAAATATCTCTCTTGCCGAGGCAAATCCGAACATCGACGGCCACCTCGCCACTCTACTAAAAGAAACGGAGAGGGCATGTTACCGGGCCAAGAACCTCACGCAGCAGTTGCTGACCTTCTCTCAGGGAGGAGCGCCGACCAGGAGAGTGGAGTCAATCCAGGAGATCATAAAAGAGGCGGCGGACCTGGCTTTCGCGGGTTCCACAGTGGAATGGGTTTCTCATGCCGGTGATGCCCTTTGGCCGGTCGAGTGTGATTCGGGGCAAATTCACCAGGTTTTCCTGAATCTTATGATCAACGCAAAGGAGGCCGTTCCGAAAGGCGGTATCGTCGCAATTGAAGCGACCAACGAAATCATCGGACCTGATGAACTTCCCCCGCTGACGGCAGGCAAGTACACCAGGGTCGCCGTGAGGGACAGCGGAATGGGCATCCAACCCGAGCATCTGCTCAAGATTTTCGACCCTTATTTCAGCACCAAAGAGAGGGGAACTCAGAAGGGCATGGGGCTCGGCCTGGCAATGGTTTATTCGATCATAAAGAAGCACCGGGGCCACATCACCGTCGAGTCACAGGTCGGAAAGGGGACGACTTTCTATGTCTTCCTGCCTGCTTCGGAGGGCAAACCGGGCCATCAGGCAGACCAGTCCGAAGCTGCCGCAGGCATCCTGAGAGCGAAGATCCTTTTGATGGACGATGAGGAACCGATCAGGGAAATGGCAAGCGAGATGCTTTGTTTTCTTGGTTGCGAGGTCGCCGTCGCTCACGATGGCTCCGAGGCCATCCGGAAATACGTTCTGGCAAAAGAATCCGGAAAGCCCTTCAACATCGTTATACTGGACATCACGGTGCGGGCCGGAATGGGCGGCGAGGAGACCATCAAACAACTCCTGAAGATAGACCCGGCGATCAAAGTCATCGCATCGAGCGGCCACTCCAACGACACTCAGATGTCTGACTATCGGGAATCCGGTTTCAGCGGAGTGTTGGTTAAACCTTATCATCTTGAGGAGCTAACCGGCATGATCCTCCGCATCCTTTCGGAGGATGCGAAGCCGTGAAGGGAAAAATCCCAGGCCTGTTTCCCAAACAGGATCCAGGTTGAAAATGAGGCGTTTGCCCAGACTGTCGCCCAAAGGGAAAGCCGAGACCGAACAATACCAGGGTTCGTCATTCCGGCGGAGGCCGGAATCCAGTAGATTGACATTATTGGGTAATTCCAGCTTACGGCACTGGACCCCGGCTTTTCACCGGGGAGAAGTGAGCCGGGCATTGGATCGGGTTGATTTTAAGAGATGGAGCCGATTCGGGGGATGGATGTTGGTTTTAAGCGGTGATTGGGGAGTAGAAAAAAGGGGGGGGCGGCAGTGCCCTACTCTCCCACGCAGTCGCCCGCGCAGTACCATCGGCGCAGAGGAGCTTAACGACCGTGTTCGGGATGGGAACGGGTGTGGCCTCCTCGCTTGAACCGCCGCCCCTTAGGATTTTACTCGTTCAGGGCTTTGCTTCCGAACAGGGGTTTTCTTTGCGTTCCTGGTTTTTATCCGTTGTCCTGATGAAGAATGGCCAAGCCGCACGGCCCATTAGTATCGGTTAGCTCAACGCATTGCTGCGCTTACACACCCGACCTATCAACCTCGTAGTCTACGAGGGGCCTTCAGCCCGGATTGCTCCGGAGGGGAATTCTCATCTTGGGGTGGGTTTCCCGCTTAGATGCTTTCAGCGGTTATCCCTTCCGAACGTAGCTACCCAGCGCTGCCCCTGGCGGGACAACTGGTACACCAGAGGTTCGTCCATCCCGGTCCTCTCGTACTAGGGACAGATCCCCTCAAAATTCCTCCGCCCACGGTAGATAGGGACCAAACTGTCTCACGACGTTTTAAACCCAGCTCACGTACCGCTTTAATCGGCGAACAGCCGAACCCTTGGGACCTGCTCCAGCCCCAGGATGCGATGAGCCGACATCGAGGTGCCAAACCTCCCCGTCGATGTGAACTCTTGGGGGAGATCAGCCTGTTATCCCCGGCGTACCTTTTATCCGTTGAGCGACGGCCCTTCCATGTGGAACCGCCGGATCACTAAGACCGACTTTCGTCCCTGATCGAGATGTCTCTCTCACAGTCAGGCTCCCTTATGCCTTTACACTCTACGGCTGGTTTCCAATCAGCCTGAGGGAACCTTCGCGCGCCTCCGTTACTCTTTTGGAGGCGACCGCCCCAGTCAAACTACCCACCAGGCACTGTCCCCGATCCGGATCACGGACCCGGGTTAGAATTCTAAACGCATAAGGGTGGTATTTCAAGGTCGGCTCCATGAAGGCTGGCGCCCCCACTTCTTCGCCTCCCACCTATCCTACACATACACGCCCAAAATCCAATGCCAAGCTGTAGTAAAGGTGCACGGGGTCTTTCCGTCTAGCCGCGGGTACTCGGTATCTGCACCGAGACTGCAATTTCACTGAGTCCCTGTTTGAGACAGCGCGGAAGTCGTTACGCCATTCGTGCAGGTCGGAACTTACCCGACAAGGAATTTCGCTACCTTAGGACCGTTATAGTTACGGCCGCCGTTTACTGGGGCTTCGGTTCAACGCTTCTCTTGCGATAACATCTCCCCTTAACCTTCCAGCACCGGGCAGGCGTCAGACCCTATACGTCATCTTGCGATTTAGCAGAGTCCTGTGTTTTTAGTAAACAGTCGCTACCGCCTCTTCTCTGCAACCCCCTTCGGCTTAAAAAGCAAGTCTTCTCACCTGATGAGGGCACACCTTCTCCCGAAGTTACGGTGTCATTTTGCCGAGTTCCTTAAACAGGGTTCTCTCACGCGCCTGAGGATTCTCTCCTCGCCTACCTGTGTCGGTTTGCGGTACGGTCACCTGGCCAACTCGCTAGAGGCTTTTCTTGGTAGCCTGGGATCAACCAGTTTGCGGGATTGCTCCCTCCACATCACCTCTCGGCGTTAAAAAGGCTCCGGATTTGCCTGGAACCTCCGCCTACGGGCTTGTACCGGGACTTCCATCACCCGGATGGCCTACCCTTCTACGTCCCCCCATCACTCAAACGCTGGCTCGGTGGTACAGGAATATTAACCTGTTTCCCATCACCTACGCCTTTCGGCCTCGGCTTAGGGACCGACTAACCCTGGGCAGACGACCTTTACCCAGGAAACCTTAGGCTTACGGCGAGCGGGATTCTCACCCGCTTTATCGTTACTCATGTCAGCATAATCTCTTGCAGCACCTCCAGCGCTCCTCACGGTACGCCTTCGACGGCCACTGCAATGCTCCCCTACCCCTGATCCCGAAGGATCAAGCCGCAGCTTCGGTAAGATGCTTTAGACCCGTTAAATTTTCGGCGCAGGCACACTAGACCAGTGAGCTGTTACGCTTTCTTTAAAGGATGGCTGCTTCTAAGCCAACCTCCTGGTTGTCTGTGCGTTCCCACATCCTTTCCCACTTAGCATCTATTTGGGGACCTTAGCTGACGGTCTGGGCTCTTTCCCTCTCGACTACGGAACTTATCTCCCGCAGTCTCACTCCCGGAGACGATATAACGGCATTCGCAGTTTGGTTGGGTTTGGTAATCCGGTAAGACCCCTAGCCCATCCAGCGCTCTACCTCCGTTATTCTCACTCCGAGGCTGCACCTCA
>OY762941.1:1627500-4567500 GCA_963666995.1 uncultured Syntrophobacter sp.
ACCCGTCGTCGCCTTGGTAGGCCGTTACCCTACCAACCAGCTGATAGGACGCAGGCCCATCCCCGAACGCCGGCTTCTTCGAGTGGCCGACTTTCATCATGAAACTCCCGCCTCATGATCGTATCCGGTATTAGCAGCGCTTTCGCACTGTTATCCCGGTCCCAGGGGTAGGTTGCCTACGCGTTACTCACCCGTGCGCCACTTTACTCGCCCATCCGAAGATTAAGGCTTTCTCGTTCGACTTGCATGTGTTAGGCACGCCGCCAGCGTTTATTCTGAGCCAGGATCAAACTCTCCAGTTATTCTTTATTACTCTAGGCCCAGCACCTTACCCACTATTTAGTTTTCAAAGAACAGACTCCCCATCCGCTCAGGGAACCTTTAACTTACTCCCTACAATTCCTACTGTCAAGAACTTTGTGCCGTGCCTCGATACTCGCTCACAGCACAGTCGGGCTTTTTAGCATCGCCCGAAGGCATCGTCAAGAAACATTTTTGAAGGCAACCACTCCGCAAGAAATAATCTAACCACGTTGAACCCCAAAGTCACCCCCAAATACCTTCGCGCAATCCGAAGCCCTTTGCCTTGCCGCTTTCCACAAAGCCCACGATATATAGCAGGGGGCATCCGGCGAGTCAACCTATAAAGTCATGATGAAACAACAATTCGATGGATTTTTTTCTTGCCCGCTTTCAGCAGGATCCCATCCCCCGTGAGCTGGTCCGCCCCGATCCGAGCGTCGAACTCCTTCACGCGCGCTTCATTCACGTAGGCGCCTCCCTGCTGGATGAGACGCCGCGCCGCGCCGCGGGATTCGCAAAGCCCCGTTTCAACAAACAAAATGAACGCCGGAATTCCTTCTTCGAGCCGTACCCGCTCTATGCTCGTCGTCGGAACCGCTTCCGCCTCATCCTCCACTTCCCTCGGAATCCGGCTCGATGGGAGCAGATCCCGAGGCAGCTTTCTCCTGCCGAAAACAGCGCTCGATGCTTCATATGCGGCGAGAGCCCGTTCCTTCCCATGAGTCAACGCCGTCACCTCATAAGCAAGGATGGTTTTCACAGCATTGAGTTCATGGCCTTCCAGGTTTTCCACCATCGCTATTTCAGCCGGCGGCAGAAACGTATAGAGCTTCAGGAACCTCACCACATCGCGATCGTCCGTGTTGATCCAGTATTGGTAGTAATCGAACGGTCCGGTCCTTTCGGCGCTCAACCACACGGCCCCCGCCGCGGTTTTTCCCATCTTCGCGCCCGAAGCCGTGGTGAGCAGGGGAAACGTGATCGCATAGGCATTCTTGCCGCTCTTCCGGCGAATCAGTTCAATCCCTGCAACGATATTCCCCCACTGATCGTTCCCCCCCATCTGAAGGACACAGTCGTACTCCATCGCCAGGTGATAAAAATCGTAGGCTTGCAGCAGCATGTAATTGAATTCGATGAAGTTGAGCCCGGTTTCCAGGCGCATTTTGTAGCTCTCGGCGGCCAGCATCCGGTTCACGCTGAAGTGCTTTCCGATATCCCTCAGAAAATCGATATAGTGGAGATCGAGGAGCCAGTCCGCGTTGTTCAGCAGCAGCGCCTGTGAGTCGCCAAAATCAAGGAAGTGCGACAACTGGTCTTTCAGGGCCTCGACATTGGCCTGAATCTGTTCAACGCTGAGAATCCGACGCATTTCCGTCTTGCCGCTCGGGTCGCCCACCATCCCGGTGCCGCCGCCCACCAGCACGATGGGCCGATGACCGCACCGCTGCATGTGCGCAAGGGCCATGATCGGCACGAGACTTCCGACGTGCAGGCTGTCCGCGGTGGGATCAAAGCCTATATAGCAGGCAGTCGGCCTTTGCAGCCGCTCCCTCAGCCCTTCGGCATCGGAAGCCTGCGCGACGAATCCTCTCTCATTCAGAACATCGAAAATGTTTTCCACTCCCCCAGCTTCCCTGAATTCGTGTCTGAGATCAACTGTGAATCCGCCGCCTGCAAAGATATGGGCGGCGCATGACGTGCCTCTGACGTTTAGGTCCGGCGCCGTGGCCCTCCGGACACGACCTATTTGGCGAATTCGACGGCCCTGGTTTCCCGGATCACCGTCACTTTGATCTGACCCGGATAAGTCAGTTCGCTTTCGATTTTCTTGGCGATATCCTTGCTCAAAAGAACGACGTCGGCATCATTTACCGCCGCGCTTTCGACAATGATACGCAGTTCCCGCCCGGCCTGAATCGCATAGGCTTTGCTGATCCCGGGAAAAGTGCCGGCAATTCTTTCGAGGTCTTCCAGCCTTTTCACATAGGTTTCAAGCAATTCCTTCCTGGCCCCGGGCCGTGCGCCCGACAGGGCGTCCGCCGCTTGAACGATTATCGCCAGAATATCTTCCGCGGGTACATCTTCATGGTGGGCTGCGACCGCATGCACGATCAAGGGAGCCTCGCCGAATCTCCGGGCCAGATCCGCTCCAATCGTCGCGTGAGGTCCTTCCATCTCGTGGTCCATCGCCTTTCCGATATCGTGGAGCAAACCGGCCCTCTTGGCCTGCTTCTCGTTCATCCCGAGTTCGGCCGCCATGATGCCGCACAGGAAAGCCACCTCCCTGGAATGCTGGAGGACGTTCTGAGCATAGCTCGTCCTGTATTTCAGTTTCCCGACGAGCTTGATCAAATCCGGGTGGATCCCATGCACCCCAACGTCAAAGGCGGCCTGTTCGCCTGATTCCTTGATTGCATTTTCGATTTCCAGGTTGACCTTCTCCACGACCTCTTCAATCCTGGCCGGGTGAATTCGCCCGTCGGATATCAGGCGTTCGAGGGAAACCCGCGCCACCTCGCGCCGCACCGGGTTGAACCCGGAAAGGATTACGGCTTCCGGAGTGTCGTCGATGATGAGGTCTACCCCGGTAGACGCCTCGATGGCCCTGATATTCCGGCCTTCCCTTCCGATGATCCGGCCTTTCATTTCCTCATTTGGCAGGTTGACCACGGAAACGGTCTTCTCCGCCACGTAGTCCCCGGAATACCTCTGAATGGCCAGCGATATGATATTCTTGGCCTTTCTATCCGCGGATTCGCGTGCCTCCGTTTCGATCTTCTTCACCAGGAGCGCGGCGTCATGGCGTGCTTCATTTTCGATGGCACGGATCAGCATCTCCTTGGCTTCCTGGGCTGACATGCCCGAGATGTTTTCCAGTTTCCTCCTCTGGTCCTCCATCAACACATGCAGCTCTTTCCCATTCTCCTCGAGGTCTTTTTCCTGCTGCGCCAGAGTCTTTTCGCGTTTGGCGATGGTCGATTCCCTTCTGTCCAGGGCTTCGGACTTCCTGTCGAGATTTTCTTCCTTCTGAAGAATGCGTTTTTCTAAATTTTGAAATTCTTTCCTGTTCTCTTTACTTTCCTTCTCGAACTCAGCCTTCATTTGAAACAGGCTGTCCTTCGCCTGCAGGATAGCTTCTTTTTTTATCGTTTCCGCTTCCTTGCGAGCTTCAGTGATGACATTTCGCGCTTGCTCCTGGAGTTGCTGATTTCGCCTCTCGACCCAGTAATGGCGAAAAGCCACCCCGAGACCCACTCCCCCCAACAGAGCCACCAGGAAAACTATCGTGCCGGACACGTAGCCCATCGTATATGATTCCTTTCATCGCAATTGACAGAGACCACATTGCGGTCAACTTAATAGGGCGGGTAAACACATGTAAGCACGCGGATCGAACGACCGAAATGTTTCGGCGCGATCACCACATGCTCTTCGCCGTTCAGGCAACAGCAAACCCGGTCTGTAAAAAAGGCATTCGTCTGGTGGAAAAGCTCAAGAGGAGGGACTACTTACAGCTTGCTTACCTGGCACCAAAGGCAAAGACTGGGGACCCCATGCGGGAATATTTTACACGGAATATCGCGGACAGGAAAAAAGACAGTGCCCCCGCATCGTGCCGTGTTGGACAGTCGGCTTTGAACCGCTGCTTTAAGGTGGGTACCCTGTTACTCCTTTAGGCTTTCAGTTTCCTGACATGCGCACCGGAGCAAGGTAGGGTTCCCGTTCATTGTATGTTGGCTCAGAAACGTTCTCCCAATCACAAACACAGCAGGGGCAAAGTAGATCCGCATTTTATATACAAAGGTCCCAGAAAGCTTTCTGGAGACATCATCCTGCTGCCGACCCGCTTGACCGGCAGCTCGCATCAATCCGCCGTATCCTTTTTAGTTGACTCAACAACCGGCTGCACTGTGCCGATGTGTCGGCTTACCCGTCTTCCCTTTAGCGGCATTGACCTTTCATGGTTTCCGAGGCTTTCCCCCAAGCCTCCGGCCAGATTTCAATTCCCGTCTTCCCTCTCCGCGTTCACCACCCACGGAGGGATATGACCAAATGAGCCTTCCCGGTTATCTATCCAGTAATGCGTTTCCTGAATCTTGCAACGGATAACATACCCTTTTCGCCAAAAGGCGCACGGCTGTCATCCAGAACGAGGAATTCCCTTCTCAACCAATCAAAATCACATTGAAATCCACATTTCCACATTATTCTAGTCAAAAACGGAAAAATAAGTCAAGCCGAATCTATTAACGGCAGTGACTCTTATTCAACAGTGACACTCTTTGCCAGGTTGCGGGGCTGGTCCACATCCGTACCCCTCAGAACCGCTATGTGATATGCCAACAATTGCAGCGGTATGGTAAAAAGGACCGGAGCCAGCCAGGGAGAGGTCGCCGGAATAATAAACTGGTTTTCCGCCGGCCCGACCTTTCCATCGGGTTCCCCCTCAATCAGCGCAATCACCTGCCCGCCCCTGGCTTTCACTTCCTGAACGTTGCTCAGCATCTTTTCATAGAGTTGGCCTTGCTGCAGAAGAACCACCACGGGCATCTTTTCATCGATCAGGGCTATCGGCCCATGTTTCATTTCGCCGGCAGCGTAACCCTCGGCGTGGATGTAGGAAATTTCTTTGAGCTTCAGGGCCCCCTCGAGGGCAATCGGGAAAAGAATCCCCCTGCCGAGGTACAGAAAATCACGGCAGTTCATGTATCGTCGCGCCAGTTCACGGATTTCCTCGTTTCTTGACAGAATATCTTCAATCTTCCGCGGCAGTTCGAGAAGTTCCTGGACATACCGGGACAGTTCGCTTCGGGTAATCCTGTCGAGCGCGCTCGCGCAATAGAGGCTGAACAGATAAAGGGCCTCAAGCTGTGATGTAAAAGCCTTGGTCGAGGCAACACCGATCTCCGGGCCGGCATGGGTATAGATCACCCCACCCGCCATTCTTGCAAGGCTGCTGCCGACCACGTTGACTATGGCCCTGCATGTGGCCCCTTTTTCAAGCCCTTCCTGCAAGGCGGCCCTCGTGTCCGCTGTTTCCCCGGACTGGCTGACCACCAGCAGCAGAGTATGCTCGTCAAGCAATGGCCCCCGGTATCGAAATTCGGACCCGAGATCCACTTCGACCGGGAGACCGCACATGTTCTCGATCAGGTATTTCCCCACAAGACAGGCATGATAGGAGGTGCCGCAAGCGATCAGGAAGACTTTCCGTATCTCGCTCACCTGTTCGGCGGACAGATGCAAATCGTGCAGATGGACCGCAATCTTATTGAGATCGAGCGCGCTCCTGAAGGTATCGATTATCGCCTGGGGCTGCTCGTGGATCTCTTTCAACATGAAGTGCTTGTAACCGGCCTTCTCGGCCATGACGGGATTCCAGTCGATGGTCTTCGGGATCCGTTCCAGCTTTTGTCCATCAAGGGTCTCGATCTTGTAACCATCCTTGGTCAGAAAGACGATGTCCCCGTCTTCCAGATAGACAACTCTGTTCGTGTACGGCAAAATCGCCGGAACATCCGATGCCAGATAGTATGCTCCATCGCCGACTCCAAGGATGAGAGGGCTTTCCTTGCGCGCGGCTATGAGCTGCTCGGGATTCCCCTGGCTGAGAAACACAACGGCGTAGCTTCCCCGCAACTGCGCCAGAGCATCCACGATGGACCGGTTCTGGTCTTTTCCGCTGCGCCATTCGCGCTCGGCCAGTTTTACGATGACCTCGGTATCCGTTTCGGAGGAAAACTCAAATCCTTCCTCCTCCAGCCGGCATTTAATATCCGCATAGTTTTCGATGATGCCGTTGTGGACCACGACGAACGGGCCGGACCGATGCGGATGGGCATTTTCATCGGAAGGTTTTCCGTGTGTAGCCCACCGCGTGTGCCCGATGCCGACTTTCCCCGAAAGCGGAGTCTCTTTCAGTCTCTCCTCCAGGACAGCAATCTTCCCGCAGCTACGGACGATTTCTATCCCGTCAGTCCCTGCCACCATAGCGATCCCCGAGCTGTCATAGCCCCGATATTCCAGTCTTTTGAGTCCTTCCAGCAGGATGTTTTTTCCGTCTTCCGTGCCCACATAGCCGACGATTCCACACATGGCCTATCCTCCGAAGTTCGATAGCTGTTGGCTGTTTCCACTGCCCTCCATTATTCATCAGGAGCCAACAAGAGTAAAGCGAAACAAAAAAACCCTCCCCGGGACGGGAGGGTTTTGAGAGATAAGATGTAAAATATAAAGTTGAATTTATTTTTTCTCAGCAACTTTCAACCGGGCGACAGCCCGTTGGAGAGCCGCCTGAGCGCGGACAAATTCAAGCCTGTCCTTCGCTTCCGCCAGACGCCGTTCCGCTCGTTCCCGAGCCGCTTTCGCGCGAATCACATCGATTTCGATCGCCTCTTCAGCAGCCGGGGCCAGAATGGTCACACGGTCGGGCAGCACTTCAGCGTAGCCTCCCATGATTGCCACGTGTCGCGCTGTCGAACCAATGCGAAAGCGCAGCTCGCCCACTCTCAGGCTGGAAAGAAACGGAATGTGGTGCGGCAGAACACCGAATTCACCCTCCTGGCCCGGGGCGACCACGATGTCCACCATCTCGCTCAGGACCAGCTTTTCCGGTGTCACAATTTCCAACATGATTTTTTCGGCCATATGCTCACCATTCTCTATGCCTAAGCAGCGGACATTTTCTTGGCCCTCTCGAGGGCTTCCTCAATGGGACCAACCATGTAGAAGGCTTGCTCGGGAATCTCGTCGTGCTTGCCCTCACAAATCTCCTTGAATCCTCTGATCGTGTCTTCCATCTTCACGTACTTTCCGGCGGTACCCGTGAAGGTTTCAGCCACATGAAAGGGCTGTGACAAAAATCGCTGAATCTTCCGGGCGCGAGCGACCGTCAGTTTGTCTTCGTCGGACAACTCGTCCATACCGAGAATCGCGATAATGTCCTGAAGGTCCTTATACTTCTGCAGAATCTGCTGAACCTCGCGCGCCGTGTAGTAATGCTCTTCACCCAGCACGTTCGGGTCAAGGATTCGGGAAGTCGAGTCAAGCGGATCCACTGCCGGATAGATCCCAAGCTCTGCGATCTGCCGCGAGAGAACGACGGTTCCGTCAAGGTGGGCAAACGTCGTTGCGGGAGCGGGGTCGGTCAAGTCATCTGCAGGTACGTAGACGCACTGGACGGACGTGATGGAGCCTTTCGTCGTCGAGGTGATCCGTTCCTGCAATTCGCCGAGGTCGGTTCCCAGGGTCGGCTGATAACCAACGGCGGAAGGCATGCGGCCCAGCAGGGCGGAAACCTCCGCGCCGGCCTGGGTGAACCGGAAAATGTTATCCACAAACAGGAGCACGTCCTGGCCTTCCACGTCCCTGAAATACTCAGCAACGGTCAGTGCCGACAGCGCCACCCGCGCGCGCGCTCCGGGAGGCTCGGTCATCTGGCCGTAGACCAGACCGGCTCGGGGCAGAACGCCCGAGTCCTTCATTTCATGGTAAAGGTCGTTGCCTTCACGGGTTCTTTCACCCACGCCGGCAAAAACCGAGATGCCGCCGTGCTGCATGGCGATGTTATGGATCATCTCCATCATGACGACCGTTTTACCAACGCCTGCACCGCCGAACATCCCCATTTTTCCACCGCGTGGGAAGGGCACCAGCAGGTCGATGACTTTGACGCCGGTCTCCAGAACCTTAACCGAAGTATCCTGTTCGGTGAAAAGAGGGGCCGACCGGTGAATCGGCATGTATTTGTCCGTGTTTATCGGACCGAGGCCGTCCACGGTCCTTCCGACGACGTTGATCACGCGACCCAGTACGGCCGTACCCACCGGCATCATGATCGGATTACCCGAGTCTTTGACGGCCATACCGCGGACCAGACCGTCGGTGAGATCCATTCCGATCGTTCGCACGACATTGTCGCCAAGATGCTGAGCAACCTCGAGCACGAGATTATCTTCCTGATCGTTCAGCCCCGGATTGCTCACGAACAGCGCGGTCAGAAGGGGAGGAAGCTTTCCCTCTTCGAACTCCACGTCCACAACGTTTCCAATCACCTGTACGATTTTCCCCAAATTCATGGGCTTATTACCTCCTTACAGCTTTGAAAAGCCGCTACACGGGCCTATTTTCTAAGGGCTTCCGCACCGCCAACGATGTCCATGAGCTCAGTGGTAATGCCGGCCTGTCTCGCCTTGTTATAGGTGAGGGTCAGAGTGCGAACCAGCTCTTTGCAGTTGCTGGTGGCGTTTTCCATGGCCGCCATTCGCGCAGCATGTTCGCCGACCCCGGTCTGGTAGAGGCATTCCAGGATCTCGATGTTCACATAGTTCGGCAAGAGATCGGTGAGCAACGCCTGATGCGAAGGCTCGAAAAGATATTCTACATGTTGTGCTTTCGCCTCCCCTTCCTTCTTTTCCGCCGAGATCGGAAGGAGCTTAACCACCGTGGGCACCTGCCTCACCATGCTGACAAAGCGGCTGTAGATGATGTACACCTCATCACAGCCTCCCTGCTCGAACAACTCGATGAGTTCACGCCCCAGGGCTGATGTATCATCGTAATTGGGTTTGTTCAGAAAACCCGCCAGCCGTTTTCGCAGCTCGAAGGTTCGCCGTTTGAAATAGTCGCCGCCCTTTCGGCCAACCGCGGTGAGGGAGACCTGGTATCCCTCCGACACCTTGGCCTTGAGAAACCGCTCCGCCGTGACGATAAGGTTGGTATTGAAGCTGCCGCAAAGACCTCTGTCCGCTGTCACGAGAATAAGCTCAATTTTCTTGACTTCCTCTCTTGGCGTGAGCAACTCGTATTGTTTGGCATCCTCCACACCCGCGGACAACCGCTCCATCACCTCTTTGAACTTTGAGGCGTAGGGGTGGAATTTCTCCATGTTCTGCTGAGCTCCACGGAGCTTGGAAGCGGCCACCATATTCATGGCCTTCGTGATTTGCGAGGTCTTCCTGACGGCGTCGATCTTCCTCTTGATATCCCGCAAGGTCGCCATAATCTACTCTCTCATCCTAACAGGTTAACTGTGACGCCACTAAGCTTGAAAAACTCCCGCAAATTCTTCCAAAGCCTTCTTTATCTTGGCCTCAAGCTCATCGCTGATGGCTTTCTTTTCCTTAATCTCGGCCAGCACTTCCGGATACTTCCTCTCGACAAAGGAGATCATCTGCTTTTCGTATTCGCTCACTTTTTCGACCGGGATGGTATCCAGATATCCTCTGGTTCCCGAGTAGAGCGACATGACCTCCCTTTCGGCGGACATCGGCTGGTACTGAGGCTGCTTCAGGAGTTCGACCAGGTGCATGCCTCGATTCAACTGGGCCTGGGTCGACTTGTCGAGATCGCTTCCAAACTTGGCGAACGCTTCAAGTTCCCTGTACTGAGCCAGATCCAGGCGCAACTGGCCGGCCACCTTCTTCATGGCCTTTGTCTGTGCCGCTCCGCCGACCCGGGATACTGAGAGGCCGACGTTGATGGCAGGACGAACACCGGCGAAGAAAAGGTTGGGTTCGAGGTAAATCTGCCCGTCCGTAATGGAAATAACGTTTGTCGGAATATAGGCCGAAACGTCACCGGCCTGGGTTTCAATGATCGGCAGGGCCGTCAGCGACCCGCCGCCCAGGTCTGAATTCAGTTTGGCAGCTCTTTCGAGAAGCCGCGAATGGTTGTAGAAAATATCGCCCGGATAGGCCTCACGGGCAGGCGGACGGCGCAGCAGGAGTGAAACCTGCCGGTAGGCCGCGGCCTGTTTGGAAAGATCGTCGTAGATGATGAGGGAGTGACGGCCCTTGTCCCTGTAGTACTCACCCATGGCGCATCCCGCATAAGGTGCGATGTACTGGAGCGCCGCCGGATCGCTGGCGGTTGCCGCAATCACGATCGTGTACTCCATGGCGCCGTGCTTGCGCAGGGTTTCAACCACCTGGGCCACCGTGGATTTCTTCTGGCCAACGGCAACGTAGATACAGATGATGCCGCTGTCTTTCTGATTGATGATGGCATCCACCGCGATTGCGGTCTTGCCGATCTGGCGGTCCCCGATGATCAGTTCGCGCTGTCCGCGGCCGACGGGAGTCATGGCATCGATTGCTTTGAGCCCCGTATACATCGGTTCGTTCACCGACTGCCTCGCGATAACGCCGGGCGCGATGACCTCGACCCGGGAGAACTCCTTGGCCTCGATAGGTCCCTTCCCATCCAGCGGATTGCCGACCGAGTCGATAACCCGGCCCAGGACCGCGTCGCCCACGGGCACGGAGGCGATTCGCCCGGTCCGCCTGACCTCGGAACCCTCTTTGATGTGGATGTCTTCACCCATAATGGCGACACCCACGTTATCCTCTTCCAGGTTGAGGGCTAGACCGTAGACAATTCCATGTTCAGTAGGGAACTCAAGCAATTCCATCGACATGCATTTCTCGACGCCGTAAACGCGAGCGATTCCGTCACCAACGGAGAGCACACGACCAGTCTCGCTGAGTTCAACCTGCTTCTCATAATCCTTGATTTGCTCTCTGATAATCTGGCTGATTTCTTCTGCTCTGATTTCCATTAACCTACCGCACCCCTCTTCAAAGTTTCCTTAAAATTGAGTAACTGTCGCTTTACACTCCCATCTAGAACAAAATCGCCGATCTGCGCCAGAACCCCTCCTATCAGGCCCGGGTCCTTTTCAAACTTGATGACGATTTTCTTGCCAGTCGTTTTTTCGAGCGCCTGAGCAATCTCTTTTATGGTCTTTTCATCCAGGTCGACGGCTGCTTTGACCTGAGCGCGCGCGACATTTGCACTTTCATCAATAAGCCGGTGATAATATTGTGCGATTTCCTCAAGGTACTGCACCCGATTCTTTTCGATCAACAAGTTGACGAAACTCCTCATCATGGGAGTCATATCGAGTTTATCGGCCACCGAAGAGAAAACCGCTTTTCTGGTCGCCTCCGGATACAGGGGATTTCGAAGGGCGTCTGCAAACTCTGGAAGCTCCCCTAAGAACCGCACAAAGTTGTCCAGCTCTTGTCCGTATTGTCCAATCTTCCGCGCCTCCTCGGCCAGACTGAACAACGCCTTGGAATACCGTTTGGCTATGATTAGATTTCTCACTTCGCCTCCACCACCCTTGTCATGAATTCCCGAACCAAGCGATCTTGATCGTCAGCCTTCATGTTACTCCGCAAAATCTCCTCGGCCGCAGCAACAGACAGATCGCTCACTTCAAGCTTGAGCTTTTCCCTGGCTGCCTTGATTTCCTGCTGGATGGCGACTTCAGCCTGCTGCTTGATATAGTCCGCCTGTTTCTGAGCGGCCGTTATGATCTTCTTCCTCTCGATTTCGCCCTCTGCGATCAACTGGTCGACGATCTTCTTCGTCTCGGCCTCAAGCGCCGCCAGCTTCGCCTTGCATTCGGCGCTGTGCTTCTCCACTTCCTTCTGCCTCTGCTCGAGCTGGACAAGAAGTCCCTGGATTTCTTCCCGTCTCGATGAAAGCTGGCCGCCGAAAAGCTTTTTTACAGGCCTGTACAGGCAGATCACCACGATCGCAAAAACGAGGATCCTGGCCGCGAAATCCGACCAGTTCAAATGGCCCCCCCCGTGTGCTTCTCCTCCGCTTGCCCAGACGGCTCCCCCGACAGCAAGGAGCAATCCGGCAGTGAGGAAAAACAGAACATGCTTCGTCCTCTCCTTCTTCCCCCTTACACTTGCGTGCATCTCTAAATACTCCTTCCCAAAATCTTTTGAGCCAACTCAACAGAAAAGGCACGGACCTGGGGCATCAACTCGTCACGCGCCGTCCCAATGTCCTCTTGCACCTTGGCGCGCATCTCCTGCACCTGCTTGCCCGCATGCTCCGCAGCCTCCTGCAGCAGTCCCTTTTCCTGCTCATAGGCCACGGCCTTCATGTCCTGGATCTTCTGCCGACCTTCCTTTCGAGCATCCTGAATCCTCGCGTTGAACTCCTGCACCGCAGCCAGCGCTTCGGCATCCAGCCGTTCAATGCCCGCCTGTCTCTCATTGATGAATTGCTTCCTCTGGGCAACAATGCGGCGAATGGGACGATATAAAACGAGGTTCATCAGGAATACGAAGATCAAAAAGGTCCCCATCTGGATGAAAAGAGTTTGATTGATTTCGATCATTTTTCCCCTTCCTTTGATTCCACACAGCACAAAAAATGTCTTCGCCAACCTATTATTTGACCTGTTGCCTGTGCCGAGTACCTTGGGCATTTCTTCACAAAATATGCCCAAACCCTTCACACGGCCGCAGCACGGAAGCCTGACATGGCCGACCTGTTAGCATATGTTTGGTGCATTGGCAAGAAAAAAGCAAAAACAATCACAAATTGTTCTCCCCGATTTCGGGAGCATATTCAACGGGTTTGAAAAACATAACGGCGCATGCTGACGCTCTCGATCATGCCGATAGCGAAGCACAAACTGATGAGGGAAGAGCCCCCGTAGCTGACGAAAGGCAGAGTGATCCCCACGACGGGCAGAAGACCGATAACCATGCCTATATTGATCAAAACCTGCCAAAGGATCAGGCCGGTCATGCCCACGACCAGCAGGGAACCATAGCGGTCCTTGGAGCGGCGGGCGACTCTCAGTGCCAACACCACCAAGAGCGCAAAAAGAATAAGAAGCACAAGGCACCCCACAAAACCCCACTCTTCAGCCCACACCGAGAAAATGAAATCCGTGTGCTTCTCCGGAAGAAAATGGAGTTTGTTCTGGGTGCCGTTAAGGAAGCCTTTCCCCCATAACATTCCAGATCCTATCGCTATTTTAGACTGCCGGATGTGATATCCCGCACCGAGCGGATCGAGGTCCGGACTGAAGAGAATGAGGATCCTTCTTTTCTGATACGGCTTGAGAACGTTTTCCCAAATGGGCCATAGAAATGGGATGATCGCCAGAATTATGCTGACGATATATTTCCACCGGACTCCCATGAAAAAAATGATCGTGCCCGAGATGGCAATAAGGCAGATTGCCGTGCCGAGATCCGGTTCCGCAAGCACAAGGAGAACCGGTGCAGCCACAAACACCGCCGGCAGGAGCAGTTTCTTGAGCCCGGGGTAGGATGAGACGTCCTGGGAAGAGAAGTACGTTGCAAGCTGAATGACAATGACGACCTTCATGAGTTCCGATGGTTGGAACTGAAACCCGGCGATCTCGAGCCACCGCTTTGACCCGTTCACTTCCTTTCCCATGGCCAGGACGGCGATCAACAGCAGCAGCGCCGCGATGTATATCCACGTGCTTGCGACTTTCAATTGCGGATAGTCGAGAAACAGGGTGCAGAACATTACCACGAAACCCACCGAGAACCACAAGATCTGCTTGATGAAAAGGTTATGCGTGGGGTGAGCCTGAATTTGCGGATAGAGCGCGCTGTAAACGCTCAACAGTCCTATGCCGATAATGGCAAAAAGCACCCATATGATCGACCAGTCAAAATTCTCAACCAACCGTCTATCCATCATTTTACATGATATCCTTAAGCGAGGGGCCCGCGAAAGATATTTCCCCTGTCATGATCCCTGCGGCGCGGGCTTCCCTTTCAGGTAAGCCGCGATCACCTTCTGAACCAGAGGTGCGGCCACCGAGGCGCCGTGTCCTCCATGTTCCATAACCGCGGCGACTGCAATCTGAGGATTATTCGCAGGAGCGTAGCCCACGAACCACGCGTGGTCACGGTCCTTCGCCTTCGCCATTCTCTCGAGCAGCTTGCGGTTCGCTCCCTCCGCCACATGCACCACCTGCGCGGTTCCGGTCTTGCCTGCCATCAGAAACGATTTGTCCCGAACCCCATGGCCGGTTCCCCTGTCATCCTCAACAACCCCCAGGAGACCCTTGCGAACGAGATCGAAGTATTTCTGGTCTATAGGGATTTTTCGTTTCAGCTTTGGCTGTATCTCGTCGATATCCGCCGCACTGTCCCCCTCGATGCGCATCACCACGCGAGGCTGCCAGAGCTTCCCGCCGTTGGCGATCGCGGCGTAGGCCAGAGCCATCTGCAACGGCGTGGCCAGGTCAAAACCCTGCCCGATGGATATGGAAATGGTCTCACCCTTCTGCCAGGGGATTCCGACCGCCTGCTTCTTCCACCATGAAGTGGGGACGAGCCCCGGGTGCTCGCCGTGAAGGCCGATACCTGTCCGGTCCCCAAGGCCGAACATGTTGACGTACTGGGCGAGCCGGTCGACCCCGAGCCTCATTCCCGTCTGGTAGAAAAAGACGTCACAGGATTGGATGAGCGCCCGCTCAACATTCAAGCTGCCATGGCCGCGATCGCGCCAGCAGCGATATCTTCTGTCTGCGAATTCGAAGAAACCGGGACAGTTGAACGTGGTATCCGGGGTCAGGACACCCGCCTGCAGGGCCGCAAGGGCAACCAGGGGCTTGTAGGTCGATCCCGGAGGATAAGCCGCACCGCTGCATCGGTTGAGGAGCGGGTGGCTGGGATCCTTGATGAGGGTCTGCCATTCATCTCTCTTCAGTCCCCGGATAAATTTCTCCTGGTCAAAGGTGGGACTGCTCGCAAAAGCAAGCACCGATCCATCGTTCGTATCCACGGCCACAATCGCGCCCGTGCGCCCTTCAAGGAGGCTCTCGGCAAGCTTCTGCAGCTCGATGTCGATGGTCAGCCAGAGGTTCCTTCCCGGGATCGGGAGCACCTCATCAAGGAGCCGAATCCTTCTTCCGATCGCGTCGACCTCCACCTGCCGCCCGCCTCTTTTCCCGTGCAGGTACTTTTCAAATGCCTCCTCCACTCCGCACTTGCCCACGTCTTCGCCTGCGTAGTATCCCTGGTAGCGCTCACTCTTCAGCTCGCCTTCCGTTATTTCGCTCAGGTATCCGATGAGGTGCGCCGCCGTGCCGTTCCAGGTATATTCCCTTTTCGGTTCGAGCTGAATCACGACCCCCGGGAGCCTCACACGCTGGGCTTCGATCCTGGCCAGGCAATCGCGGTCGAGATCCGATGCCAGGCGGAGGGGCAGGAATTTCGGAGTATTCCGGTTCGCATCGAGAACGGCGAAAAACTCCTCCGGGTTCCGGCCGCAAAGCCTGGCCAGTTCCTTGACCGTCTGGTCAAGCTCCAGCACATCCTCCCGAATGAGCTGCAAATGATAGGCGGGACGGTTTTCCACGAGAGGGACCCCGTTTTTGTCGAAAATGATGCCCCTGGGACAGGAAATGTCCTCGAGCCGAATGCGGTTGTTTTCCGACTGATACCGGTAGGTGGCGCCCTCGATCACCTGCAGGTGCCACATCCTGGCCACATAAACCAGCAGGATGAGCAACATAACTCCGGCCACAAAGAAATACTGCCTCTGGAAGGAGGCGGTATCCGCCACTTCCCAGTTGAGCAGTTGCAGATTGTCCGTTTTGCTTTGTTTCGTGTTCATAAAAAAATCAGTTCAACATCCGAGTCGTCCAAGGCTTTCCCGTCATCCTCGGTATTCATCCTGAAACGACCGGGGTTGTCCCTCCCCTGGGGAGGACTAAACATTGGCAGTATCCGGATATTCCCGGCCCGACCGCTCATCCTGCTTCTAAAGAACCGGAGGTGGGCACGGCCCGGTTGGACGGACCTCATCTCTTCTTCCGTCCGTTTTCATCTTAGCGCGCCCTCCGCCCCATCCACGAGACCGGCATAATAATAAACGGAGCGAGAACCATAATCAAAACGGAACGTATCAACAGGCTCGTCCAGATTGTCGCCGACGGCCCCAGGCCCGCGGGTTCAAAAGACACATACAACCCCAGCGCGAGCGACTGCCCCAGCGCACAGAGGCCGACCAGGCACATCTGATACACGGGGTTATGAAAATCAAACTTCTCCGACGCGATATTCACCATGCTGATGGCCACCACATAGGAGCCTACGTGAAGTCCCCAGAACTCGCCTGAAAGCGTATCGAGGGCATACCCCCAGACGCAGGCCCACAAAAGGCTTGGAACCGGCGACCATTGGGCGGCAACCCCCACTACCAGCGGCAGAAGGATATCCGCCCTCAAGGCGGGGTAGGGGAGACGCACGAAGAAGTCGGCCTGCAAAAGCACGAGAAGAAAGGTATACAAAAACATTTCAAGCAAATAAACCCACTGCAGGCTGTTTTTCATGCGACTGGAGGTATTCATGAAAGGATCTATCTCTACCGTATCAAATGAGAACGGCCCGTACCCGGGCCGGATAGTTCCCTATTCCTCCCCGCAGACACACAGGGAGAAAACCCAAGTCATCGTCTGCCGCAAATCCGCCGCGGCCCGATCTTTTGCGGGGCACTCCCCGCGGTAAATCGTCGAGGGCGGACACCGTCCGCGGAATCAATTCCCCAGCACATTGTCGGGTGCGTTCGCATCGCGCTTTATAATGAGCACTTCTTCCAGCGCGTTAAGGCGCACCAGGGGCTTTACTTCGATCTTCTGAAAGAGGTCAACGGGATCCTTAAAGACCCCCTGCACTGTCCCCAGGCGAAGGCCTTTCGGGAAAATGCCGTCCTTGCCGGAGGTGATGATGAGATCCCCGACTTGGACGTCGATGTTTCCGCGCACGTATTTCAGGATGCAGCCGTTGGCATCCTTTCCGCTCAGAATTCCCCTCACCCGGTTCCTCTGGATGACTGCATCAACGGAACTCCCCGGGTCGGTGATCAGCAGAATTCTCGAGAATCTGTCGGACACATCCAGAATGCGTCCCACAACCCCTTCGTCATTCACGACAGCCATATCGGGCCCGACTTTATCGTGAAACCCCTTGTCCACCATCACGGTCTGGAACCACCCGGTCAGGTCGTGGATGGCGACACGGGCGGCAACCGTTTCGGCATTTATGCTGTTCTTGAAATCCAGAAGGCGCCTGAGCCGGAGGTTTTCGACATAGGCTTCCTGGAAATCGGTCAGTTTCTGTTCAGCTTTGGCAAGATCCTGTCTAAGGGCCTCATTTTCGGCATGAAGGTTCCTGAGCCATATGTATTCTTTAATCAGGTCTTCGGCAAACGAGCTGATCCGGCCGATTGACTTGATTGGAGGCCCAAGCGTCTCGACCACGGAACGCTGCAGAATGTCCATTTTCTCCGGAGGACGAAAGTTCAGCGAAAAAATGTAGAGAAAGACACTCAAAAAAACGAGGATCAATAACGCGCCTCGCAATCGGCGCAGCCACTCCGTCATGTTCTCATGGCCTCGTCAAAAGGTAAGCGTCTGCAGCATGCGCATAGTGCCCGAGCCGGCCATACCTGCAGCGTGACAGGTTGGAGGAATAAACCAGACGTATAGATAACGGACTTTCAGATTATCTAAGCGAGTACATCCTTTAAGATTTCCAGTTCTTCCAATGCCTTGCCCGAACCCAGAACGACAGTCGAAAGGGGATCGTCAGTCAGCATGATGGGAAGGCCCGTTTCCAATCTCAAAAGGTGATCCAGGTTCTTCAGCAAAGCACCGCCTCCCGTCAGCACTATTCCCCGATCGACAATGTCTGCGGCCAGTTCGGGCGGTGTTTGCTCAAGGGCAATCTTGATGGTTTCCAGGATTGAATCGATCTGCTCCTGAATGGATTCACGGATTTCGTCCGAATTGATTTCAACGGTCTTCGGTATCCCGCTTACCAGGTCACGGCCTTTGATCATCATCGTTTCCGTCTGCCCCAGCGGATAAGCGTTCCCCACGGTCGTCTTGACCATCTCGGCGGTGCGTTCTCCGATCAGGAGATTATATTTTCTTTTGATGTGTTGCAGGATGGCGAGATCCATCTTGTCCCCGCCCACTCGCACGGACCGGCTGTAGACGATTCCAGCCAGAGAGATGACCGCCACCTCGGTGGTGCCGCCTCCGATATCCACGACCATATTGCAGACCGGTTCGGTGATCGGAAGTCCCGCACCGATTGCGGCAGCCATGGGCTCTTCGATCAGATACACCTCTCTTGCGCCGGCCGATTCCGCCGACTCCCTGACGGCTCTCTTTTCCACCTGAGTCACGCCCGAAGGGATGCAGACAATGATCCTGGGTCTCACGAGGCTTCGGCGATTATGGACCTTCCTTATAAAATACCTGAGCATGGCTTCCGCAACTTCGAAATCCGCGATAACCCCATCCTTCATGGGGCGTATGGCCATAATATTCCCGGGAGTTTTTCCAAGCATCATCTTGGCGTCCTTGCCGACAGCCACCACTCGGTTGGCTCCCCGCTCATCCTTGCGGACGGCGACAACGGAAGGCTCCGTAAGCACAATCCCCTTGCCCCTCACATACACGAGGGTATTGGCTGTCCCCAGGTCGATGGCCAAATCATTTGAAAACCAGCCCAATATGCGGTTAAGAAGCATCAGTCTTCTTTCTCCTTTCGATCAGGTAAATTGAAAAGGTGCCAATTCATAGCACGTGAAGTCAGCATCTTCAATCATTAAGACAAAACGGAGAGTAAAACATTTTCATTTAACAATTTTGAACCGAGACGGCACAAAACCGGGGAACGAACCGAAAAGCCGTCCCCAAAACGGACCGAGGTTTCCGCCGGGTGAGTGAGCCCGCCACGGCGCCCCGGACTCGGATGCTTCAGTTTTGGCCCTTGACAAAAGCGAAAGCGATAGATTATCTATCTACTTTTGCATTGCGCTGTATCCAATCGAGTCGAAGAAGTTCCGCCGCCGAGTGCAAGATCCCGGTTCAGCGGCGCCTTCGGCGTATGTCCAACGGAAAGCATTTCCAGGAAAGATTTGGCAAAGGAATTTTTCTATGAGCAAACGAACATTCCAACCAAGCAATCTCAAAAGAAAACGTACGCACGGCTTCCTGGAACGGATGTCGACCAAGGCTGGCCGCGAGGTACTGAAGAGGCGCCGCGCCAGAGGCCGGAAACGTCTTTCAGTCTAGCACTCCCTCGTGGGGCAATACCAGTTTAAAAATAATCTGGAGCAGGGAAATCTTTTGAGAGGCTCTAATCGATTCCGGCCTCATGAAAAGCTGAGATCCCCCAATGATTACCAGAGGGTGAAAAGAACGGGCCGAAGAGTTCGAACCGCGCATTTCGGCGTGAATTTCATTCCCGGCGATCTCCCTCACCACCGTTTGGGGCTGGTTGTACAGAAGCGTTTCTGGCACTCCGTCGGAAGGAACCGCATCAAAAGATGTCTTCGCGAATGGTTTCGCCTCAATAAGAGCGACATCCCGCTGCCGGGTAAAGACATCGTGATTGTTGCACGGCCCGGAGCGGAAAAACTTACTGCCCCGGAGGTCGCGAAGGAGCTTCAAGCTGTGTTCATGGAGCAGGATGGCCCGAATAGATGATCCGATATCTTTTTATCGCACTCATTCGTTTTTACCAGTTGTTCATCTCTCCTCTCAAAGGCCCCACCTGCAGGTTTTGGCCTACGTGTTCCGAATACACCCGCGATGCCATCCAGTATTACGGAGTCGTGAAAGGACTGTTTATGGGAGCAAAGCGGCTAGCTCGGTGTCACCCATTTCACCCCGGCGGATATGATCCGCTCGTAAAACCAGGTGCGCGCGGGCTCACCCAATAACTACGGAGTGTTCCTTTCATGGAAAAAAGGGCTTTAATCGCTTTGGTACTCTCCCTGTTGGTGCTCGTCTTCTGGGAGCTTTATTTCGGTCTTTTCCAATCCGCAAAACCTCCGCAGCAGCAGACCGAACAGGTATCCCCTTCGACGACGCTGCCGCCTGCTCCGCAGGCATCACAGCCCCAGGCCCTCGTCCCGCCGCCGTCGCTGCCCAAAGACCGCCAGTTTCAACCGGGGGAGCAGTTTCAGACGTGGACCATCCTGGATTCACTGTACAGGATGAAGCTGATCGCTCCCGGAGCGCGCCTGAGCACTTTCGAACTGCGCAAGTTTCGCAAGGAAGTCGCCCCCGATTCTCCCCCTATGGAAATGATAACCTCACAGGAGAGCGGTTACCTGCCTCTGGCAGTCGACCTGCTCCATCACCAGGAATGGCAGCTTTCGACACGCCCGTTTACAAGTGAGACGGCTCCGGAAACGCTGCTCACAAACAAGGGGCCTCAGACTCTGACATTCACCACCGAGGTCCCGGGCAAGCTCCGCCTGGTAAAAACATTTCATCTCACTCCCGATTCGTACGTGATCGACATGGACGTCCAACTGGAAAACCTGTCGGGCGAGAAACTGATCGATCAGGTGGGCATCAGCTTTTACTGCGAGCCATATTCCCCGGCGGACAAAGAGAGTTCCTACAACCAGTCGCAGTTGTCAGCCTACGAGAAGGGTTCCATCAGGACCTTCGCGATAAAGGAACTCGCCAAATCCGACCTCGTTCTCAAGCCCCCCATAGACTGGGTCGGCTACGAGAACAATTACTTCATTAACGCGATCATTCCAATCGATACGGAAGGGTATCAGATAGTCCCGCGGAGCCTTGACGCCGAAAAACATCTGATCCAACTCGTTTATCTGACCGACCCATTCCAGGCGGAGGCCGGGGAAGTCAAGTCGTTCAAGTTGAGACTGTATATAGGTCCTAAGGAGCTTGGCTGTCTCGAAAAAGCGGAACACAACCTCACAAGTGCCGTCGATTACGGTTGGTTCACTTTTCTGGCCAAACCTCTTCTTACCGTTCTGGAGTGGTTCTACAAGTTCACGCACAACTACGGGCTGGCCATCATTCTGCTGACTGTGCTGATCAAGATCGTCTTCTGGCCGCTCACCCAGAAGAGCTACACGTCGATGCAGAAAATGAAGAAGATTCAGCCCAAGATCGCGCAACTCCGCGAGAAGTTCAAAGACGACCGTGAAAAGATGAATAAGGAGTTGATGGCGGTCTACCGCACCTACAAGGTCAACCCCATGGGGGGCTGTCTTCCCATGGTCCTTCAGATTCCCGTGTTTTTCGCCCTCTATCGGATGCTCAACGCCGCCGTTGAACTCCGTCATGAACCATTTGTGCTCTGGATCAACGACCTGACGGCCCCTGACAGGCTCAATGTCGGAATTGACATTCCTTACCTGGGAGGAATCCCCGTTCTGACACTGCTCATGGGAATCACGATGTTCCTCCAGCAAAAGATGACCCCTTCCGCCGGAGACCCCAGGCAAGAGCAGATCATGCTGCTCATGCCGATTATGTTTACGGTATTCTTTATCAACTTTCCCTCCGGACTTGTGTTATATTGGTTGGTGAACAATGTTCTGTCCATCGCTCAGCAGTATTGGATCAATCGCCATGCATGACCGCCACCTCCCCCCTTCACTCACACTCGCAGTCGGATCGGTTCGGAGCATTAACGGAGGAGAGCATGTCAGTTCTTGAGGTAGAAGAAAAATCCGTCGAGGAGGCCATTGCCGTGGCCTGTCAAAAACTCAATCTTCCTCGCGAAAAGCTTGAAATTGAAATCATCTCGAAAGGCTCTTCGGGTATTTTCGGTATAGTCGGCGCACGGAAAGCTAAGATCAGAGTAAGTGCCAAAGTAATGCCTCTCGAGGCGGTTGCCGAGCAGGCCAAAGCAATTCTGTCCAATATTCTGCAGCACGTCGATCTGCCAACGGTCATCGAATGGGAATCCAAAGATGACCACTTTTATCTGAACATCATCAGCAACGGTTCCGGCCTGCTCATCGGAAAACGCGGCAAGACTCTGAATGCCCTGCAATACCTGGTGTCCAAGATTCTGCACAAGGAAATGGGCGAAAACTATTCGGTGATTGTGGATACCGAAAACTATCGTTCCAAGCGGGAACTCAGCCTGACGGAACTCGCCCGGCAACTCAGTGATAAGGTAAAGAAGTCCCACAGGCCCCTCACTACCGGCCCAATGAACGCCCAGGACAGGCGGATCATTCACCTTGCCCTCAAAGAGGATCAGGATGTCCGCACCAAGAGCAAAGGCGAGGGGACGCTCCGCAGGGTGGTGATTTATCCGGTCAAGAGGGCCAAAAAGCCGCCGAAAGCCGCGGAGGTCGATACGGGGGAGCAATAGCTTCCGGGATATCCATGGTTGAATTCAAAGAGGACACCATCTGTGCAATCGCAACCCCCGTGGGAGAAGGGGGCATCGGAATCATCAAAATCAGCGGACCGGAAACGTCGGCAATCGCCCGGACGCTCTTCTTCCCGCACAAACCCGTTCATTCCCTGAAATCCCGTCATTTATACTACGGCGCCGTCAAAGATCCCGGATCGGGTGAAGTTATCGACGAGGTGCTGCTGAGCTACATGGCCGCACCCCATACCTACACCCGTGAGGACGTCGTCGAGATCAACTGCCACAGCGGCTTCGCTGTGCTGAGCCACATACTGGAGCTGGTCGTGAACGCGGGAGCGCGCCTGGCCGAACCCGGCGAATTCACACGGCGCGCGTTCCTGAACGGGCGAATCGATCTGTCGCAGGCCGAAGCGATTGTCGAACTCATACGATCCCGATCGGAGCAGTCGCTCCTGCTCGCCAATCGCCACCTGAGGGGAGACTTCAGGGAAAAGGTCCAGTCCTGGCGGGAGAAGTTGTTGGGGCTGCAGGCCGGGATCGAAGCATCCATCGACTTCGAAGAGGACCTCACCGAAGATTTCAAAGACGAAGCCGGCGGGACCCCCGCCCTTGTCGCTAAGCTCGATGCTGAGCTGATGCTGCCCGTGGCTCAGGCCCTGGAGTCTTATGGCCGAAGCCGGGTCCTTCGTGAAGGACTGAACCTCGTCCTGGCAGGGAAGCCTAATGTCGGGAAATCCTCGATGCTCAATGCCCTCGTCGGGAAAGACCGGGCGATAGTGACGCCTTTCCCGGGAACCACCCGCGATGTGATCGAGGACAGTTTCATCCTCTCGGGCATTCTCGTAAGAGTCCTTGACACGGCGGGGATCCGCCACCAGCCGGACGAGATCGAATCCTTCGGGATAGAGAGAACGATGCGCTCGGTGGAGGAAGCCGACATCGTCTTGTGGATCGTTGACCGAAGCCGCCCGGTGGATGCGGAGGATGAGGCCGTTTATCGTGCCGTGTCCTCGCGGCAATATGTCGCAGTTCTAAACAAGGACGATCTTCCAGCGGCTTTTCCAATCGGGGAGTTTGAAGAGCGGTTCGGTCGGGGAGCACCCCTCGTTGCGCTTTCGGCGCTGAATCCATCGGATATCGATGGACTGAGGAATCTGCTGAACGAAAACTTCCTCAGACAGCCCCTCGATCGGCCCGGATCGGCCATCATTCCCAACCTTCGCCAGAAAGGCTGCCTGGAAAGGGCCTTCGGGTCCCTTTCGCGGGTAAGAGAGCTGCTTCTCGACGGAGGCTACCCGGAGCTGGCGAGCGTGGAACTGCAGGCTGCCCGCAGGGAACTGGAAGCGATTCTTGGCTGGAACGGCGACGATGACCTGCTCGACCGGATCTTTTCGGAATTCTGCATAGGCAAGTGACGGCAGCCTGCTTGAGAAGCCGCTCAATGTTGCGTCCAAGACGACAGTCTCAACATCCCCCAAAAGAGCGGAGAATGATTCCGGGGCCGTTGCCCAAAGGAAGAGTGTCTCTCTCTTGGGAAACATCGTTTTGACATTGATTGTATTCCCTGCCGGGGAGAGAACAGGCCGACCTTTCATGCGAGACGAACCTTCACCGGAAACCCTCCGGGCTTTCCTTCAGGCTTACGATATCTCTTTTTCGTACGAGCAGGCCGAGTTATGTTTCGAGCATATCCGCCTCATGCTGGAATGGAATCCGAAGATCAACCTGACCAGGATAACCGATTTTGAGGAAATCATGGTCAAACACCTGCTGGACTCCCTGCTGCCGGGCCGCCGGCTCCCCAGCTCGGGAAACGTTCTCGACATCGGAACCGGCGCGGGGTTTCCGGGCGTGCCCCTCAAGGTGCTCCATCCCGAACTCGATGTGTCCCTCCTCGAATCCAGCCGCAAGAAGATCAGCTTTCTCCGAGTGCTCCTCTCCCGGCTCTCCGTTGGCAACATCCGTGCCCTGCACTGCAGGTGGGAGGATCTCATCGGACCGGGACCGGGGGATGAAGCACGCTATGGACTCATCACCATGCGGGCCTTACGCCTCGAGGAAGGCCTTCTCTCTTCACTTGCGCCCCGGCTCCTGGCCCCGGGCGGTTTATTCGCATGGTGGGCGGGCCCCGGCGCAGACCCGCAATGGGAGAAAGCCCGCAACGCCGTCCCTCGATTGAGTTTCTTGGGGGAATTTTCATACAGCCTGCCGGGATTATCGGCCCCCCGCCGGCTCTGTGTCTGGAAAATGGAAGAATGAACGGATCAGGGGCAGGACGCCCCTTCGATTTCCTTCAGAGTAATCTCGCGGCTGACCACTTCCTCCATCGACTGGAGACGCGAGCTGACAAGGACCGGATACTTTCCCCCGGGAACGATTTCGCGCAACGGCGGCGGAAGTGTTTTCCATTCCTGCGAGAACCGTTCCCGGATCACGGCAAGGGATTCGAGCGGCCGACACGGTTCCCCATTTTCCACAACCGTTTCGAGGAGCGGCTCACCCGCGTGATAATGCTCGGACGACAGGGCCAGCAGGTCTTCCTTCATCATCCCCCGGCCGTCATAGTGACGGTAGATTTGTTTCTTCCCCAGCCATGTCTTTTTCCCGCAGCTCAACTTCAGAACCGGTCTGCCGTCGTATTCAACCAGTTTGTAAGCGATGTCAAGATACGGAGCATCGGCTGAAACGCCCATTCGAGTGCCCACCGCAAAGACGTCGATTTCGGCACCGGCATCCACGAGCGCTTTCAGACCGAATTCGTCCAGACTGCCGCTGGCCATGATCTGGACATCCGCAAATCCGGCTTCCCTGAAGATCCGCCTGACCTCTTTGCTGAGACCCGCCAGATCGCCGCTGTCCAACCTGACGCCTTTCAGAGTCTTTCCCTGGCTTTTCATCATCCGGGCGACGTCGAGGGCCTTTCTTGCCCCGTTCAGGGTATCGTACGTGTCGATGAGAAGAACGGTGTTGTCGGGAAAAGCCCTGGCAAAAGCGAGGAAGGAATCCATTTCGGAGGAAAAGCTCGTTATATAGGAATGCGCCATCGTCCCGTAAGTCGGGATTCCATAAAGTTGCCCTGCCAGGACATTGCTCGTTCCCGCAAATCCGGCGAGGTAGCTCGCCCTGGCCACCTTGACCCCGGCATCGACCCCTTGAGTGCGCCTGAGCGAAAAATCGATCAGTCCTCTGCCTTGAGCGGCACACACGCACCGGGAGGCCTTGGTTGCGATCAGGACCTCGAGTTGAATGATGTTGAGTATGAGCGTTTCCAGGAGCTGGCTTTCGATGATGGGGGCGGTCACCTCGAGGATCGGCTCCTGGCTGAAGAAGAAGCGCCCCTCGGGAATGGCCCGGATCGTCCCTGTGAACCGGAATTTTCGCAGGTACTCCAGAAGGTCGGGCGCGAACTTGCCCGTGGAGGCGATGAATTCCAGGGAAGATTCGCTGAACCCCAGGTTACAGACCGTCTCGATCACATGTTCGAGTCCTGCCGCAACGAAGTAGGAACGATTGGGAGGGTAATCTCTGACGAAAAGGCTGAAGGTGGCCTGCCCGCTCATCCCCTCTTTGAGGTAGCTCGCAGCCATGGTGAGTTCATAGAGATCGGTAACCAGTTCGGGAGCGTATTTTTGCCATAAATCCATGTTCGACCTTTCGTCCCTGCAGTAATATCATCGTCAAAATTCTATAGGAATTCCTGAGCCTTCACAAGCCTGGCCCCATATACACGATGCATTCTTTTCAGTGCGAATTCATGGGCTTGCGGGTCAAAGTCCGCCACGGCATCGACAGGAACGACCACAGCGAAATCACGATTTCTGAGACCGCCTGCGGTATCCATCACACAGATGGAAGTGACCACGCCGCTCACCCAGACTTCTTCGGGCGCGATGGAAGCGATGATTTTATCGAGGTCGTTGCCGTAAAAGCCCGAAAACCGGGTCTTATCGATCACCATGCTCCCGGCCGGCGGCGTCAATTCGGGGATGATCCGATATCCCCAGGTTCCCTTGACCGCGTGGCGGGAGAACAATTCGAATTCTCTGTCGTCTTCGGCGTGAGCATCCCGGAGATAGATGATATGCTGTTCGGTCCGGACAAAAAGATCGATGAGATGTCGGACGACAGGAATGATCTTCACGGCCTCATCGCCACAATAGAGCGCTCCGGAGGGATCCATGAAATCATTAAGCATATCGATGACAAGAAGGACTTTGCTCATCTTCATTCCCTCTCCGGCCCGCCTCGTAAGGAGAGAAAGTCCGTGCGGGCCCTGCGTTCGGAAGTTCGTTGGAATCTGCTGGGCAAAGCCTCAGGGTAGACGATTTTCGAATCCTTTCAAAGGTCTTTGTACTATAATATCTTGTAAGCGTATTTTATCAGAAACGATTTTGAGTTGCGCCGGTATCATCGTATAAGTTTCGGTCTGTGCAGGAAGAGTCCGCACAAACTTCATCGAATGCCGGCCTGCTGGGAATCTATGGTGTTTGAAGCGGTAACGGTTCACACTCGTGATGAATACAGGGCGGCGCAGGAACCGACGGCCTTTGAATGGAGAGGCAGGCGGTTTGAGGTTGTTCAAATCGTGGACAGGTGGTATGAAGGCCGGCTGGATTCGACCCGTCTGCCGCTGAGCTACTTCAGGGTCAGAACCGACGGGGGGGAAGAGTTTGTCCTGCGGTATCATGAGTTTTTCAGAGTATGGGCCATCAGGGTCCCTCATGGGGGGCGGTAAAGCCTTTTTATACGGAGCATCATGAGTTTTTGCGAAATGAAGGAGCAGTGCAGTGTAGGGTGGGCACAGATTCACCGTGCCCACCCTTTATCAGCCAGGCTGTGGACCAATCTGGTGGGCAACGCTTCGCTTTTGCCCACCCTACGAGCCATGAGCCACCTGCAGAAATCAATGTTTCGTAATAATTCATGTCGTTGCGTATACCAAGGATAGTGTTCCACGTGGAACAATCTGAATCTGCAGCGGGAGCCGAGAGGAAGTCGATGCCGAAGATCATTGCAATCGCGAACCAGAAAGGAGGAGTGGGGAAGACCACGACGGCCGTCAACCTGGCAGCCGGCCTTTCGAGAAAAGGGGAAAAAGTCCTTCTGGTCGACTGCGACCCTCAGGCCAACGCATCGAGCGGAGTAGGCGTGCGTCTGAAACCGGGGTCTC
Source organism: uncultured Syntrophobacter sp. (assembly GCA_963666995.1). Lineage (GTDB taxonomy): Bacteria > Desulfobacterota > Syntrophobacteria > Syntrophobacterales > Syntrophobacteraceae > Syntrophobacter. The sequence continues at coordinate 1,654,951 of OY762941.1, forward strand.
CATCCCTCTATTCATTCCTCATGGGCAATCCAGCTCCTCCGCCCATCCAGCACCCCCTTGTTCCGGACCTTGACCTCGCACTCCTTCCGGCCCATCCGGAACTCGCCGCAGCCGAGTGGGAAATGGCCTCGCGGAAGAATCCCGAACAACTGCTGTCCGGCAAGCTGAACGGGTTTTTTAATGAGTATTCTTTCATTTTGCTCGACTGCCCCCCCTCTCTGGGCATTCTCACCGTAAACGGGCTCACCGCCTCTCAAAGCGTCCTGATCCCTCTTCAGTGCGAATACTATGCGATGGAAGGCCTTTCTCTTCTGCTCGAAACCATCCGCAAGATCAAGATGCGGTTCAACCCTGCTCTTTCCATCGAAGGAATCCTTTTGACCATGTTCGACCGGCGCAACAATCTTGCCCACCAGGTCGCCAATGAAATCCGCAGCCACTTCCAGTTCCGCATGTTCAAGACGTTCATCCCGCGAAATGTCCGCCTGGGAGAATCCCCGAGCTACGGGCTGCCGGCAATTCTTTACGACTCCAACTGCCCGGGCGCGAGGGCCTACCTTGAACTGGCCGAGGAAATCCTGAATGTGGAGGTGAGTTGAGATGGCCGAGAAGAAGCACGGACTGGGCCGCGGCCTGAATGAACTTCTGTCTCCCGCCGACTGGCTGAAAAACGACGACGTTCAGTTGTTCTACTGCCCGTTGGACCGGCTCCTCCCCAACCCATATCAGCCCCGGCAGGTTTTTCATGACGATCAGATGGACGATCTTGTTCAATCGATAAGAGAAAAGGGAGTCCTGCAGCCCATCCTGGTCACCCGTGCTTCCGACAGGGACCACTACCAGATCGTCGCAGGCGAGCGCCGATGGCGGGCCGCCTCGCTGGCGGGTCTCAAAGAGGCGCCTGTCCTGCTTCGCGACTCCACCCCCGCGGAGGCGCTCGAGATAGCCATTATCGAAAACATTCAGCGAAAGGACCTCAACTGCATCGAAGAGGCCCTCGCCTACCAGAGGCTGCAGGAAGAATTTCACCTGACCCAGGAACAGATCGCGGAACGGGTGGGGAAGAGCCGCTCCACCATTGCCAACCTGATCCGCCTTCTCCAGCTCCCTTCCGACATCCAGGCAAAGGTCCTGAACCAGGAAATCACGATGGGACACGCCCGGTCGCTCCTCAGCGTCGCGGATGCCGGTTTTCAGAGCGAGCTTTGCAACCGAATCCAGGCCCGGCAGCTCTCAGTCAGGCAGACGGAACGGCTGGCTGCGCGCGGCCCGGCTATCCCTTCTCCCAAGGAACCCGAAGACGATCGGCTGCTTTCCCTTCGCAAATCCCTGCAGGACCGCCTTGGCACGCATGTCCGCCTCACCCGCAAGGGGGAGCGGGGCAAAATTACCATCTCATTCCGTTCGGACGCGGAGTTTCAGGCATTGCTCGAACGCCTTGGACTTAATTCATAAATGAAACACAGGAGGGAATTCCCTTGATCCGTATCGCCGTGATTGACGGGCAGGGAGGCGGAATCGGAGCCACTGTCATCAAAAGGATCAAAGAGACCTACGGGGAAAAAGTCGAGGTGTGGGCGCTGGGAACGAACGCGATTGCCACATCGCAGATGATGAAGGCAAGAGCGAATCGCGGCGCCACCGGAGAGAACGCGGTTCTCTGGTGCGTGCAGAATGTCGATGTCATCGTCGGGGCCATTTCCATTCTGCTCGCTCATTCCATGATGGGCGAAGTGACCCCCGCCATGGTGCAGGCCATAGGAGCCTCCAGGGCGCCCAAACTGCTTCTGCCCCTGACGCAGGAACCGTTGACGGTGGTCGGCGCTGCCCGGGAGCCGCTGCCCCACCTGGTGGAAAAGCTCGTTACCGAGCACCTTGCCGTCTACGTCTCACAGGGAGAGAATCCGGAATGCAAATGAACCCCGGCTTCAGAAGTCCTCACCTTATTCTCGGCGGAGCGAGGAGCGGGAAGAGCAGGCACGCCGAAAACCTGATGGCTGGAATCGGCCCGCCCTGCATCTATATCGCCACGGCCCAGGTGCTCGATGACGAGATGGAGGATCGGGTTCGAAGGCACAAAGAGAGAAGAGGAACGGGCTGGGAAACCATCGAAAGCCCCCTTTCCCTGCTTGGCACCCTCGAGGGGCTTCAGGGGCGGCAAAGGCCCGTGCTGGTCGATTGCCTGACACTCTGGCTGAGCAACCTCCTTCTGAGCGCATCCGGGACCTCGCCGGAAGAAGAAGTCGCCGGACTGTGCGAGTTCCTGAAAGAGGTACGTTATCCGCTCATCATGGTGTCCAACGAGGTGGGCTTCGGAATCGTGCCCGACAACGCCCTCGCAAGACGATTCAGGGATTTGGCGGGTTTTTCAAACCAGAAGATCGCGGCCCGGTGTGAAGCGGTTACCCTTGTCGTGGCGGGAATTCCGTTTCCGCTGAAATGACCCCGCCGTCTCCAGGCATCGTGCAGTTTCAGTATCGGCCTATCAGAGGATTCCCATGTGGAAGAATTTCGCAACGGCCCTGTCGTTTCTGACCGTTTTCCGCCTCCCGTTCACGTCGTCTGAGACCATCTCATCCAAAGACTTCGCCGAAAGCTTCTCCTGCTTTCCCCTCGTGGGCTTCATCCTCGGCGTCTGTTACGCGGCGTCGGCCTATGCACTCTCCCCGTTCGTCCCGCCGCTTCTCCTTTCCGTGATGATCGCCGCCGCGACGGTTTTCCTGACGCGGGCGCTCCACATGGACGGACTGGCAGATCTGGCCGATGGAGTCGGGGGCGGGTACACTCCCGAGCGGCGGCTCGAGATCATGAAGGACAGTCGCACGGGGCCCTTCGGAGCGCTCGCCGTCGTGCTTGCCGTAGCCTTCAAGGTGGCCGCCCTGGATGCCCTGATTTACCGGCATGCTTTTCCACTCATCCTGCTTGTGCCTATTTTCAGCCGGTTTGCAATGGTCCTGGCGGCATACAAGAGTCGCTATGCCAGAAGCCGGGGGGGGCTTGCGAGGCCGTTTCTCGAGCATATGACTCACCGCCCGCTCTTTGCTGCCGCACTGCTCACCGCTGCGTTCTCTGTTTTCATCAGCCCCACTGCCGGCATCGTTGCAGCCGTCTTGGTATGCGGATCGGTATCGGTGCTGAGGTTTTACTGCCACAGGTGGCTCGGTGGAGTGACCGGAGACGCCCTGGGAGCGATCAATGAAATCACGGAGGTCGTCCTGCTCTCGGTATTTGCCTGTCTACCGTGAAGCGATCCCACTTGGTTTCAGGCTAAGGAAAGGATTTTTGATCAAGTGAGCGTATCTGAAGCAACCCATCAGCAGGTGCTGAACCTGCTCAGAAAAAACAAAGGGGCTTTCGTTTCGGGGGCTTTATTGGCCGCCAAGCTGGGACTCAGCCGAACCGGCATCTGGAAACATATCAGAAACCTCAAGTCCCTGGGATATGAGATTGTGAGCCACCCCAAGGAAGGCTACAAGCTGGTGGATATTCCCGATATGCTGATTCCCGAAGAGATCGTCCCCGACCTCGGGACCTCCTGGCTTGGCCGGACCTACCATTATTTCCCGGCCATCGGGTCCACCAACGACGCAGCTCTGAAGCTCGCCGCGCAGGGAGCACCCCACGGCACGGTGGTTTGCGCCGGCGAACAGACCCAGGGACGCGGGAGACTTCGGCGCGATTGGCTGTCCCCTCCGAACCGCGGGATATATACGTCCATTCTTTTGAGGACCCCTTTGCCCGTCCATCAGGCCCCCCAGTCCACCTATATCGCGGCTCTCGCCCTCGCCAAGATCCTGCATTCGACTTACGGTCTTGCCGCGGCCATCAAGTGGCCAAACGACGTCCTGATCAATTTCAAAAAGGTGGCCGGAATCCTCACGGAAATGCAATCCGATCAGGACCTGACCCGCTTTCTCGTGACGGGCATCGGGATCAACGTAAACCATTCGGAATCTGAGATGGACGCGTCATTCCGCTATCCGGCCACATCCGTCGCCATCGAACTCGGCCGTTGCATCAAACGGCAGGAACTCATGAAAGCATTTCTTGAGCGGTTCGAAATGGAATACGATCGGTTCGTTGAGGAAGGATTCGAGGGCATCGTCGAGGATCTCGTCAAATTTTCAGGTATTCTTGGCAGAAACATTTCACTTTTGTGCGGAAAGGAGGAGATTTCAGGTAAAGCTTTGGGATTCAGCAAGGAAGGCGCCCTCAGGCTCCTTACCGAACAAGGCGAAGAAAAGGCCATCTGGGTAGGCGACGTGACCCATGTCGAAGGGGCGTTCAAAGAAGACCGATCGGTTTGACTGCACGGGGCCAGGCTAAGCTCCCCTGGCCCTCTCGTTGGCTTCCTGTTTCCTCTTGCATTCAATGCACAAGGTTGTAACCGGGCGAGCATAGAGGCGATCGATCCCGATGTCGTCGCCGCATGTTTCGCACTGCCCGAACGATCCATCCTCAATACGCTGCAGAGCTTCCCGAATCTTCAGGATGAGCTTGCGCTCGCGGTCCCTGATGCGCAGCATGAAATTTCTGTCCGATTCGAGCGTCGCCCGGTCCGTGGGATCGGGAAACGTCTCCTCCGTATCGGTCATACCGGCGACGGTTCTCTCCGCTTCCACATAAAGTTCATCCAAGCGCTTCAGCAGGACTTCCTTGAACTGGGCCTGAGTCTCCTTGTCCATACCCACCTCTCCATTTCGGATTCAAACGCTTTTGGCTAACACACTCGAAGGAAAGAGTAAAGTGAAATTCAATCTCAGCGACATCAATCCGTGCTTTCACGTCCCCCCGCGGAGGCGTACCAAAAAACCGAGCACATCGCAGAAGAAGGCATTCCCGATGCTTACCCGCTTATGCCGGCCGATCGAGACGATGCGTGCGGTCTCGCCCGGCCGTCGGATTACTTGCGTTCGAACGTTCCGCTCCTCCCCCCACTTTTATAGATCAACCGGATATCCCGGATAATGATGTCCCGGTCGATGGCCTTACACATATCATATATGGTAAGGGCGGCATGAGCGGCCGCAACGAGGGCCTCCATTTCCACCCCCGTGCGGTCCGTTGTCCGCACACCGGCCAGGATTCGGATTTCGTTGTTCTGAGGATCCGCGGAAAAGTCGACCTCCACACCGGTAAGCTGCAATTGGTGGCACAGAGGGATCAGTTCCCAGGTCCGCTTTGCGGCCATGATCCCGGCAATCCTCGCAGCCTCGTAAACATTCCCTTTTGGGATCGAACCTTCGCTGATGCGCTTGAGGGTCCCCGGAGAGACTGCGACTCTCGCCTCGGCCCTCGCCTCCCTGGCGGTCACGTTCTTTTCGCTGACGTCCACCATCCTCAGCCTGCCCTGGGCGTCAAGGTGCGTCATTTCCTTCTGAGATTCAGCCATATCACCATCCGTTTCTTTTCAGCGGGCATTCTTCTATTGCCCTTCGATTACATGCAGAAGAACGATCAGATCCCCGGGTTGGCTTCCAGGGAGCAGGCAATCTCCACCGCCCTGGACCCGCAGCCGAGTGCCCTCTCTGCTTCCGGGCGGAATCCAGACACGCACGTTGCAGACCTCCTCCAGTTCTCCCTTCCCCTTGCACCGCTCGCACGAGCGCAACGGTTTCTTGCGGCCCCTGCCTATGCAGTCCCGGCAAAAAACCACGCGTAAGTAATTGATGTCCTCAAACATCCCATCGACGACAGCGGACTGTGGGAGTTGGAGGTCGAATCGCAGGTCGATTCCCCGGTTCGATCTCGCGACCCTGTGATCGATTCCGAAAAATTCCTGGAGGATGTCTTCAAATGAAGATCGGCCGTCCTCATCAGTCTGATAGGAGCGCCTCGAGCCCTTCCTTCGAGGTTTTTCATAGCCGCGGATCCTGTCATAGCGCCACCTCGTGGACGGATCGATGAGCGTTTCATAAGCATTCAGCACCTCCTTGAACCGCTCGGCGGCACCCGGATCGCCAGGGTTTCGATCCGGATGCCACCGCATGGCCAGCATTCTGAATGCCTTCTTGATCTCTTCCTCGCTCGCCCGGACTGAGATGCCCAGTAATTTGTAATAGCAAGTCTTCATAAATCCAGCTAAAAAACCGAAGCTCCATCATTGGAAGCCCGGCCCGAATCGCACTCCCAAATAAACTCCGCCGCAGGGAACCTGCTCCAGCCGCAATCATCTTCAGTCTATGACGCTCATTATTTTAAAAACATTGGGGGTATAAAACAAGACAGACCTGACCGGGCCGGTCTGACGAGTTATGCCGCGGCGATTGCAATGCACCCCGAATCGTCTGCCGGGGCGTCATCCGGGCAGCGTCCTTCTTCCCGGTGTGCACCGTTGGCCGGCGCCCGGTCTTGGCCGGAGCGGATTTGACCGTTTACAAGCCGTCTGAACTTGAATAGTATACTCGATCGACCGACACGGATTCAGAAACATAAACCCCTAAGCCAGGAAATTTTTACAACCGGATTTTTAGATGACTCCAGAAGAAAAGCTGGTCCTGAAAAAACTTCTTCCCATGCTCAAGCCCCATCGGGGAAAATTAGCCTTCGCCGTTGTGTGCATGGCCGCCAATTCAGGTCTCACAGCATTCACCGCTTATCTCATCAAACCCGCCATGGATGATATTTTCGTCCAGAAGAACACCACGATGCTCCTGGTCATTCCGCTGGTTTTCCTCGCGGTGTCGCTCGCCCGCGGCCTGTCGAAGTGGGGGGACGATTATACACTCATGTCCGTCGGACTTTCGGTAGTGGCTCATCTTCGCGAGCGGGTTTACAACCATGTTCAGGAACTGCCGCTTTCCTTTTTCGACCGCAATTCGACGGGGGTCCTGATGAGCCGGATCACAAACGACGTCGCTGAAATCCAGAACACCGTCACCACCATGTTTACCGGAATCATCCTGGATATCTTCAGTGTGATCGGGCTCATCGGCGTGGTCTTCTACCAGGATTGGAAACTTGCTTCGATCGCCCTCATCGTGTTGCCCGTAGCATTCTATCCCCTGTTTCTTTTCGGGTCGAGGCTCCGCCGCCTGGCCACAAAGCGGCAGGAAACGATGGCAAACCTGAGCGTCGCACTTCATGAGAGCTTCAGCGGAGCACGGATTGTAAAAGCGTTCGGCATGGAGAATTACGAAAAGAGGCGTTTTTCCGGCTACAATCAATCGGTGCTGCTTTACCACCTGAAGACCGAATGGATTGAGGCGCTGTCTTCGCCCCTCATGGAGTTCATCGGGACCATCGGCGTTGCCGCCGTCATCGGATACGGGGGCTATCAGGTCGTGCAGGGCAATTCCACTCCCGGCACGTTTTTCTCCTTCATCGCCGGCGTTCTGATGCTCTACCGCCCTGTAAAGGATCTCAGCAGAGTCAACAGTGTCCTGCAAAGAGGCGTGGCTTCAGCCATGAGAGTTTTCGCCGTCCTCAACGAGGACAACACGCTTCTCGAAAAACCGAGCGCCGGCGAACTGCCGCCGATCCGGGAAGGAATCGAATTTCGCCACGTTTCCTTTGCGTACGAAGACAAGCTGGTTCTGCGAGACATCAATTTGAGAGTGCGTGCGGGGGAGGTTGTCGCCCTGGTGGGAAGCAGCGGCGGCGGCAAAACCACTCTCGCCAATCTTGTCCCCCGGTTCTACGACGTAACGCGCGGGGCTATATCGATCGACGGCGTGGACATCCGCGATGTGCAAATCAAATCGCTGCGCAGGCAGATCGCCATCGTCACTCAGCAGAGTTTCCTGTTCAACGATACCGTACGCAACAACATCGCATACGGGGACATCCAGGGGAGCGAGCAGGACATCATCGCCGCGGCAAGGGCCGCTTATGCCTATGACTTCATTCAGCAGCTTCCGAAAGGATTCGACACCGTTGTGGGCGAGCAGGGCGTCATACTGTCCGGCGGGCAGCGTCAGCGCATATGCATAGCCCGGGCACTCCTGAAGGATGCACCCATCCTCATCCTCGACGAAGCCACTTCATCGCTTGACAGCGAATCCGAACTCGAGGTGCAGCAGGCACTCGAAAACCTTCTGCAGGGGCGCACCACCTTCGTGATAGCCCACAGGTTCTCCACCGTCCAGTCGGCAGACAGGATCCTGGTCATCGCCGACGGGAAAATCGTGGAAGAAGGCACCCACGATCACCTGCTCGCCCGTGACGGCGAATACCGCCGGCTCTACGACATTCAATTCCAAAAATCGTCGGGCTGATCCTCGCGGGCGGTCCTGAGAGGCATTCTGCCGCCCGCGGGCCGCTCCCTCCACAGTTCCACGGTTCCGCAAAGGCTCCCGCCGGGGGCAGGCGGAGATGGGAGTTGCCGGATTTTTCCAGTTCGTTGGTTTCCTCTCCCCCGGTTGCAGCGGAGCCGAAAAGGGGGGGAATCAGGCCGTTCCGGGATCGCAGGCCTCCATGCGCCTTTGACGTACTCTTTGCGGTTGGGGAAGAATAGTTTGTCATATGAGCCGCGGCACGCATCATTGCGGCCGCAGGATGGACATGAGCGGGCAGGAACCGCGCGTATTATGATGAATGGGCGCAAATTGCATATGATCTGGAAGACGCCGGCCGGGAGCTTTATCCTCGCGGCCCTGCTCATCCTGTGCAGCTATTCCTTTCTCGACATGAGGCTTGCCGCGTTTGTCAGCCGGACAGTCGGCCGGCCTTTTCTGCTCTCCACCGAAGTCTCGAACGCTCCGGACCTCCTGTTCGAAATCTCGATCACCCTTACTGTTCTGAGTTGGGCAGCCTATATTTTCTCTGTGCGCAGAAAGCCGCCCACAGAGAAAAGCGATTTTTTCGAACTGGTCGGCTGCGCGGTCCCCATATCGTTCCTGCTCAAACAGCTTCTCAAATTTGTTGTCGGGAGGACGGACACACGAGTATGGCTGATGAATCCCGATCTCTACGGTTTCCACTGGTTTCACGGCGGTCCGGGCTTTTCGGGTTTTCCATCGGGCCATATGGTGGTGTTCACTTCCCTTTTGCTTGCCGTTTGCCGGTTCCATCCACGCCTGCGGTATGCATGTGTGGGGTTGCTGGTGCTGCTGGCTGCGGCTTTGATCATCACGGAATATCACTTTCTCAGTGATGTGATTGCCGGAGCCTACGCCGGCCTGGTTGTCGAACTTGTCGTCTACCGGAGTCTCTTGTGGTTGCACGGGCCTCGCACCGGGCATGAGGCCGGCTGATGGAACCGCCGGTACCGTTCCGGCCGATCGGCAGGGTGATCGCTCTCCACCCGCCGTCAACTCCGCTCATAAAGACTCCTTACGAGGACGAACCGCCCAAGTTGAGCATTACAAAGGCGGAAGCAGTCCCTAACCGTTGTCATCGCCATTGTCTTCGTCGGGAAATTCACCGGCAGGCGGCGCGTTGGTTGAAGGTTTTGGCGCATTCACCCTGGAGTCTGCAGGGTCGCCGATAGAGACGAGTTCCAATTCAAAGATCAGGGTGCTGTTAGGCGGAATGCTCCCGAACCTGCGTTCTCCATAGGCAAGCCCCGCTGGAACGAAGATCTGCCATTTCGACCCCACTTTCATGCGCTGGAGCGCTTCCGTCCAGCCGGGGATCACTCCATTGACACTGAGCGTCGTCGGCTCCTCGCGTCGCCGGGAATTGTCGAATTCAGTCCCGTCGATCAGAGTGCCGCGATACTGCATGGTAACGGTGTCGTTCATTTTGGGGGTTGGCCCCTTCCCCTCCTGCAGCACCTTATACTGCAAACCGCTGGGCAGGGCGACCACCCCTTTATTCGTTTTGTTGGCCGCGAGGAACGCCTGCCCGTCTTTGAGGCTTTTGGCCGCGAGTTCCCGAGAATGTTTGTCTTTGACGATCACCACTTTTTTCCGCAGATCCTGCAGCGTCCGGCGAAGCTCCTCGGGAGTGAGCGCGGGCTTTTTCCCGTCGAGTGCATCTTTGATGCCCGAGAAAAGCGGTCCCTTATCGATCTCGACTTCCCCGGCCTTTACTTTTTGGCCGAACTCATATCCAAGGCTGTAACTGTCCCTGGCTGTCTGGTCCCCGAGCACGACGTCTTCCTCTGCAAGGCAGGCACGTGGACAGCAGATCGAAAGCAACAGACCCACCCCCAAAACAATCGCGAGCATTTGCTTCATCCATTTTCTCCCCATCAGTGGTACAGGAAGAGGGCCGCCCCAGAGCGGCCCTCCGTCAAAATCACCGGTCGGTCCGAATTACTTGGCAACCGTATATGGCCGCATCATCTCGTTGTCTTCGTGGTCGATGATATGGCAGTGCCATACATAACCGGGACCGCTGCTCGGGTTAAACGGGAAAAAGTTGGTTCCCGAAAGCGATGTATTTGGATAAACCGGTGTATCAGTGGGAGTCCACCGGATCACGATCCTCATCACCTGGCCGGGCAGGGCTTTCGCCGTGTCCTTAAAGCCCGATTCTTCGGGAGCGGGCAGCGTGGGGCTGCCCAGAAGGTAAGGACTGAGGGCCGGGTTTCCGCCGTAAGCCTTGTCGGCGTTCCGGACATTGTACACCAGCGGAGGACCATAGCCGGGGCAGAAAACGCCGGGAACGCAGCCGGGCAGCAGAGGCGCAGGGCCGGTGCCGAAAGCGGCTTCCCAGACCGCAGGATAACCGACCGTCGGATCCGTGTTGTACGCCTGCCGGTTCAGAATCTGGAACTGGACCAGGTGGGTGTGCATCGGATGCGCATCCATCGTCAGGTTGATAATTTCCCAGATTTCGGTCGCTCCCACTTTGGGTCTCTCACTGATGCCGTTGGGATAAATGTCACCAATGCTGGGCGACTTTCTTCCGTCCCATTTGGTGTTGTTCACCAGGACCTCAATCGGGCCTCCAGGGCCTTGGACCTCTTTCAGGACGAGCTGCCTGACCTTGTCGATCTTCACACCGGGCGCAAGGTTCCCGTTTCCATCGGTCAGTCGAACGACAGGTTTCGGGCGTGTGCATTGACCAAGGGAGGGGTTGCAGCTCGAATCGGAGACCGAAGTCGCCTTGACTCTGAACTGCATGACCCATTTCATGTTCTTCTGGCCGGGATCTACACCGGGAACGAGTCCGCTCGGGAAGGGGACGGGAGCATTGTTCTTGACGGCAATATTCGTACCGCCCAAACCCGAGAAATCCACGATCACGTCGGCGCGCTCACCCGGTGCAATAAACACAGAACTGACGGGGACCGGGGCGTCGAGGTAATTGTCGTCCTCGGCAATCACATAGACCGGAGCAGCCCCGAAATTGAGGTTGTACATACGGGCATTCGATCCATTGAGAAGGCGAAGGCGATAGCGCCGCGGCTCCACCTTGAAGTACGGCCACGGGGCGCTGTTCACTACCACTACGTCGCCGACAAACTCAGGAATCCAGAACGGGTGGATGTCCGGGTTGGGCGGCGTGCCGTTCAAATTGGTAACAGCCGCGCCTGCGCCGGTCCCGTCGGGGAAGAAGAGCTGGCTGTTTGTATCAAACTGACGGTCCTGGATCGCCATTTCGATCTCATACGGACCGGTCGGGAGGTTCTTCGGCTCGTCGCTGATGCTCCGAAGGAAGTAGAAAGCGGCCATCCCGCTGTAAACGTTGGTCCGTGTGGCGCCGAGAGCGTGGTCATGGAACCACAGGGTCCCGGGTTCTTGCATGTTCTGGTACAGGTAGGTCGCCTTTCCGGGAGTTTTGGCTCCTAACGTTCTGTAATCTTTTCCAAAGAACCCGTCCGGAGTGAACCACTGTTCCGGACCACCGTCATAATTCGAGAGCGTCTCACCGCCATGCAGGTGCGCTACGGCGGGGACCGATCCGATGTACGGCTGAGTGCATGCCGGCGCAAGCGGAGGTCCGTCCATGCAGGCGTAGTCCATCGTCGTTCCGAACGGATCTGCCCAATGGATCGTCTGATCGACCGTTATCAGTCCCTGGACCAGCTTGGGACCGTAGGGAGGGCCGAAGGCGTTCGCGGGGTTGAAAGTCGGCAGGTGATTCACGTACTCCACCTTCGCCGGGGAATACCTGGAGCTCTCCAGGGTCACAGCAGGCCAAAACGGCGGGGCGAGCTGCTTGTCGGTCTTCGCGTCCCTGGTCTCGTAACCCCAGACACGGGTCTTCCCGAATGTAACGCTGGGGGGAAGGGTAGGCCAACCGGGTATTACATCCGAACAACCGGTCGTGGTGTCGACGGTGACCTGCGGCAGCACCGTCTGATCGAATTCTTGCATCAGCACCTTGAGGTCAGGGTGGGTTTTTGTGTTGACCCTGGGGATCGGGCCGGCCGGCCCGAACACGGGCAAGGCAGTCTTGAACAGCGGGATACAGCTCCCGGGCAGCGGCGTCTGCGGGACCTGGTCGCTGGCCTGGATGCTTCCCGCAACGGCAAGAAAAACCACGAGAAGTAGCGCCGAACACATGACAAGCGGTTTAACCGATCTGCTTCTCTGCAACATAATCCTCCTCCATACGGATTGGTTGTTTGTAAAATGGCCGAATCCCAGCTTGCGCTCGATTCCCTTCGGTTCCAGTGCAATTTTCCAGCATCACCTCCTTTATTGGAAGCCGGCATGGAAAACTCGAACACTGCTGGGGGCTGTTAATACACGACCACGCAAGAATTCAGTGTCACTGCGCAGTCATCAACACGGCGAAAGGGTTTGGAAGTCCGTTGGCAAACAACAAAGCACACCCCTATTGCCAACCCTTGCGAAGAAGATCCACCGACATGCCTTCAGATTGGAGAACGCGCAACACAGTCTTTCGTGATCCAGGCGTGCTCGGGGCAGACAATTAAGAGACAATTCAAAAATCAACATTCCCTACGTCCCGGCAAAGTTTCAGAGTGATCGGGCATTCATTAAAACCGGATGCGTAATATCAACGAACTTAATGCAAGTTCCGACAAGGGACAAATGGGGTGAGATTCTTATTTCTCAGTACCTAAAGAGTGTATTTGGACATTACTTTCCCTTAGAAAGGGACATACTCTTTTGTGTAGTGAACGCATACCTATAATCGCGCCCTCAGGCCGAAGCATTCCGAAAATAGTGTTGGGACGCAAGCTTATGGGTATGGGAGAATAGTTTGTTGACCAAAGGGAAAGCCGAGGCCGGATGAAGTCAGGATTCTTCGTCCCGGTGAAAAAGACTGTGTCACAATTCGAGAATACCTGCAAATTGCACAATACCCGTCAGCCTGGCAGGGTGACATTTCCAGGCAAACGGCTCATTTTCCACCTCGATTCCGTTTGGGCAACAGCCCCGGAATCCTTCTCCCGCTCTCCTTTGGAATGTCAAGGATGTTATCTTGAATGCAACCGGGCATCATAAAGTGTCCGTCCTGGAAGTACTCACGGGGCATCGGCAGAGTTTCCGTTGACAGTGTTCCGCTTTCGGAATAGAGTTTTTTTACCTCAGCCCAGGCGGGAACCTGATCGGAGGTGGCGGTTTCACGAGGCGGAGAACACTCTGAGCGTAAGAATATCCCCCTTCTTGACTACACCGGAATATCAGTTCATTGGAAAGGCTCATCCTTTCCTGTAGCCGATCGACAATCTCTAGCCGTACGGAGTTGCGACAATGGATGCCGACAAACCGGGCGCGATGGAAATCATGGAGTTGCTCGTGACCTCCGAGATATATAATGCATCGGCGGATCTCACGGAGAACGACCTCCCTCCCAGGATACGGAACCACTACCTCGATCCGGTGACTCAGGTGGTCAAGCGACCTATGTTCGTCACCATCGGGGATGCAGAGAAGATTTACGGAGTGGAAGGCGCCCGGTCGATCGCCAGGATGCTGCCGTTCATCGAACTCGAGGAGTCCGACGGCCGGATGACATTGGATTCCTTCGATTCAGGAGCCCAATGGCTGGTGAATCAGGATTCCTATGACATGATTCGCTCCAACCCCGTCCTTGCCTTCCATTACCAGAAAGATGACCCGGACATCAGCTACACTGAAGTGAGGTGGCCGCCTTCGCCGCTTTCCGCGATAGAGGCCAAGGTTGGAAAGATGTTCGGGGAGGAGTCGGACGACATACTGAAACTGGTGACCATAAAGCCCCCCGAGGAAGTGAGGAATCGGCTGGACGACCTGGTGCTGAGTGAGGAGCAGCGGGAGGAGATCGCCAAGGCCGGCAAGGCCCTCGAATACAGGCAATATCTGAAGGATGTGGGCCTCTACGAAATCGGGAAGATCCTTCTGGTGGGGCCTCCGGGGACAGGGAAAACCTCCTCGGCCAGAGCTCTGTCCGGGTGGTTTGGGTTGACCCTGGTGGAGGTAAATCTCTCGATGATCATCAGCAAGTATCTCGGGGAAACCTCCAAGAACATCGACAATGTTTTCGTGCTGGCCAAAAAGCTTGGCCCCTGCATCCTTTTCATTGACGAGTTCGATTTTGTGGCCAAGACGAGGGATTCCGACGACCACGGCGCTATGAAGCGGGCAGTCAACACCCTTCTGAAAGCGGTGGACGAAGTGAGCCTGGTGGAAGACGGGGTTCTTCTTATCGCGGCCACAAACTATCCCCAACTCCTGGACCACGCTGCGTGGCGGCGTTTTGACAAGGTTCTGAGTTTCGAACTGCCGGATTCGGAGATGAGGAGCAGGATCCTTGCAAAGGTCCTCCGAAAGATGGACGCCGAGATCGACCCTCTGGAGGTTGCCCGGCTCACAGAGGGATACTCGGGCTCGGACCTCCGTCTTGTGGTCAGGGAGGCAGTCCTCAACGCGCTCCTTCAGGACAGAAAAAAAATAGATCAGAAGGACCTGCTTCGGGCGGTCGAGCAGTTCGAACACAGGATATCGAACCACCGGCAGAACATGAACCCATGACACCCCGAACCGGCCCGCCCGGACGTAACAAGGCCCACCCGCCTCTTATCGGAAGGAGGTCGGGGCGTCGCGCCTCTCCCTTTTTCAATGGCCGTGGGGCAGGGTCATTTCCAGGATGACCGGTTGATGGTCAAATCGCTGGGAATCCCCCGCCGGGCCGCAGCTCGAAGGGCCGCCGGACGTTTCTACAGGGCCGCTCCGCCTCCGCCTGTGATTTTGTCTCCGGATTGTTTGCCGCTCATCTGCTCAATTGAAATGCGCCACAGCCGTGTCTTTCCGAGGCTCTGCCGGTTGAAATCCCATTCCCGATCCGAGTAATGTTTCACGATATGGCCCAGGGCTTGAACTTTCGGCTGGAGATCGGTTATTTCCTCGATGATCCCAAAGCCTATCACGCAATAATAGGAGAAAGACCAACCACAGGCGCTGTTATCGTTCGGAGCAACCTTCACATCGTGCTCCAATTCAAAACAAACCTGATTATTGGAGGCGATATACTCCAATTTCATGCCTTCCCCGGCGGTGTGAAAATAGATGAACCGGCCGTCATAGCCAAAAGACACGGGTACAATGTAGGGCATTTTGTCCTTGCACAATCCCAGCCGGCAAACCTGGGCTTTGCTTATGACCCGATCGATCAAATCTTTATCCTCGATTTCCTTATCTTTGCGTCTCATCCCAACCTCTTAAGCCGGATCGCGGAATCCGGCGGAAGATAAATCAATGGCGCGCCGTAAAAGGGGCGGTCCGATAGGGCCGGTTCACCAGTCGAATCCACATGAAACAGATGAAGCGAACGGTGCTTGCGACGCCCGGGAGGCCTTTGAGCCGACGGCATGGCCCACGAGCACGAGAGCCAGGCAGATAACCGGTGAGAACATGCGAGGACAACGTCCCGAGTTGCCGGAGCACAAATACATGGTCACTCTCCTCAGTTCAAGTTGGTACCGACAGCAGTCCGACGCTGTCAATACTAAGAGCTGCCTTAGCCTTTCACATCGGCATTACGATAGCACGTTCTTGAATTTTGTGGAAATGACGGGTGACGATAACTCCGGATCGATTGATCCGACATAAGCGGTGATTACCGGGCACAATGCGACCCTCTACTTTGCCCTGATGATTCGCTGCACACGCACTCCGACAATAAAACAACCGCCGCTCGTTCATCGCCCGCTATCCGGAGCATGCCCGGAATTAAGGCGCTGCTCCTCATTTGACCCTCCACTCCCGCAACATCATTGAATTTAATTAATCCATTGGAGGTTACAGATACACACCGGCATCAGTTGCAATGAAGGCGCAGGAGATTTGGAAGCAGACTCAACAGGGCAATATCCGTTCGCCATCGACATGCCGTGGGTCAAATGGACCAATTTTGTGCCATTCTTTCGAAAAATTGACACAGTGTGAGTACCATCCAAATCGTACAGTGAACTGTCTATTATAGAGAAAACAGGGTCTTGCTCCACAATCCCACTCGGCCGGTGTCCGGACCGGTCATCAGGATTGCATATCTGGCGGTCCGGGACAAAGCCGCAAAAGTTTGCCTAGGAACTTTACCTATACCAACTTGGTTCTTGACAAAAGGCGATTCTTTCGAATAAAAGCACTCTCAGGAAGGTGAGAGCTGGTTGGTTTCCATCTGGAAACGAGCAAAATTCCCTTCTCCCGCTGAAGCCGAACGGGAGGGATCAGGGGAGGGGGCTTTTGGACTATGGGAGAACCCGGGCATTTCTCACCCCCACCCATCTTTCCCTGACGAGGGGAAAGGGCCGTAGACGGTTTCCGGACGGGGACTGATTGGTTTTTTTCCCTGCATCAAGGCTCCACTTCCGTTAAGCAATACCGCGCGCCGGGGCAGGATTGTGGTAGAAAATTTTGTGTAACCGAGTCAGCGGAGCTTTATTCTTTTTCACTTATGTATTAGTCTAACCTGCTGGGGAAGCGGGCGCCGTTTTCGCCGATCCTCTGGTGGTTTGTTTAATTGTGTTGTAAAGTGCTTGAGGATAATCCCGCCGGCGAAATTTGCTTTCGCGCCCTGGCTCCCAAAGCCTCAATGAGGCGACTATCAGATGGAAAGCATTATTCCACTCAGGGATCGACCGGTTTGGAGATCCGCAATAATCCATTGTGGTTTGAAATGAATGGATCGTGGACTCAGAATTCCGGTTTTTCCGGAAGTGATTTTAGATTATGTTGTCGGCCACTTGCTTGGACTTTCTGGATTCCTAAAAAAATGAGATTAAAGGAATATCGATGAAGTCGAGACGTAATTTGCTGGTATTTTTGGGTGCCTTGATATTTACATCCGGTTGCGCCGGGTCTCATTGGGACCAACAGACGGTACCCGGCAACAACGGGCCTGCGTGGGAAATCCGGTCGTCCCGGTCTTCCGCGCCTGCAACTCAATTGCCCCCGCAGCAGATTGTGGCTCAAATCGACGCTCAGGGCAAGCAATTGCAGATGCAGGAACAATTGCTGAAGCAGGCGGCCATGCTGCCAATGAGAGACTTCAAGGATTACAAGGTGGGTCCCGAAGATTTGCTCACAGTCACCTTCCTGGGCGCGGACAAACTCAGTGCGGACGCACTGGTCAACGGCCAGGGGGAAATCAGCCTCCTTCTTGTCGGCGATGTCAAGGTAGCAGGTTTGACCACTCCGGAAATAGCAAGGAAACTTACCCAATTATATAAACAGGGAGATTATCTCGCAAACCCCCAGATTACGGTGGCCGTCAAGGACTACCGTCACCAACGGGTGGCCATTACCGGCGCGGTTAACAAACCGGATTTCTATCCCCTTATCGGCCCTCGAACCCTTCTGGAGGTATTGAGTATGGCCGGCGGACTTTCGGACAAGTCCGGCGAGACGGTTCATATCATTCGCTCAGAGAGCGGTTCGCAAGCCCCGACAGGCGCATCCCCGCAACAGTCCTTCTCGCCCGGATCACAGACCATCGTCGTGGATTTGAACATGCTGTTGCTCAAAGGGGCCATGGAGCTGAATTACCCCATTCAAAACGGGGACGTGGTTCATGTTCCCTTTGCGCGGACCGCCTACGTCATGGGAGCTGTCGTCAGGCCGGGAGGCGTTCTACTGCAGGATAACATGACGGTTACCAAGGCTATCGCTCAGAGTGGAGGCGTTCACCTCGTACTTGCTTCCGATAACGCCACCATTTTGCGAATTGATGAGAACGGCCAGCGCCAGACACTTCCGATCGACATTGGCCAGATCACCAAAGGCCTTCAACCCGACGTAGCGCTTAAGCCAAACGACATAGTTTATGTGCAGGAAAGTGCAACCAGGCGGTTTTTCTTTGATTTCAAGACATTTTTGCCCGGCAGTGTGGGCATTAACCCGGGCACGCTGTGAAATTGAGGTCGCCCCGGAGGGTTTTCACGGCACCACCCGGGACGGCCTATTTATGGAAAACCCCGAATGGGTCTCCCCCGTCAACATCGTATTTTCAGCATAAGAGCGTCAGAGGATATCAGCTATGCAGAATAATCATCCCACCGATATCATAGTGCCTGTTTCGAGTACATCTTTGTCGACGACCAGGCTAAACCACTATACCGCACAAGATGAACAGGGTGTTCATCTGAGAGATTACTGGCGTATCCTCATAAAGCGCAAGTGGTGGTTTATTGGCGTGTTTTTATCGGTGGTGGTCGTTACCCTGCTGGTGACTCTGCTCATGTCTCCGATTTATATGGTCACCGTCCAGTTGCAAATCCTGCAGGACAACCCCTCAGCCCTTCTTGGCGGAAGTGCCTCGGACCCTCTGGGAGCTTTGTCGGGTTCCGACGAGTTGGACAGGTTCTATGAAACCCAGTACGGAATTCTTCAATCCCGCTCCCTCGCCTACGCACTCATGGACACTCTGAACCTTAAGGAACACCCTTTCTACAAGCAGTTTGAAAAGGATAATCCGGGTGACCCGCCGGACGTCATCCGGCAGAAATACGCCGACGACCTGTTGCTGCACCTGACTGTGGAGCCGGTTAAGAATTCTTTTCTGGTAAACGTCTCTTTCAAATCGACCGACAAGGCTCTCGCGCAAAAGCTCCCCGAAGCCGTTCAAAGAGAGTACCTGAAACTGTCCATGTCCACCAGGCAGCAGTCCTACACCATGATCAGGGACTGGCTGGACAGTGAACTGACGCGATTGGGCAAGAAGCTGGAGTATTCGGAGCGGAGTGTTTACGAGGACGGCCAGAAGACGGACTTTTTGTCTCTGGAAGACGGCCAGTTTAACGTGATCATCCAGAAGTACATCGAGGTGAGCAGAGGATTGACCGCTGCCCAGGGGGATAAGGCGGTCAAAGAAGCGCTGTATCGGCAGATAGCCGAGAAGGGAGTTGACGCTCCGGCGATCACCAGCCATCCGTTGATCAGCTCTTTGCGGCAGCAGTGGATCGAACTCCAGTCGCAAGTCTCGGGAAGCGGAAAGATATTCGGCAACAACTATCCGGACCAGCAGGGTCTTGCCGCCAGGATGAAAGAAGTGCGCGAGCATCTCGACCTGGAGATCAAACGCATTCAAACCAGCGTCAAAGCGGACTACGAGGCGGCTTCCCGCGCTGAACAGCTTTTGCAGAAGGAATACAACGAACAAAAAACCAAAGTGATTGACCTGCAGAACGGTCTGGTTCAACACCACATCTTGACACGTGACCTGCAAGCCAATCAGACCCTTTATGAAGGCTTGCTTGCCAGGATGAAAGACGCAAGCGTTGCCAGCACCATGGTGTCCACCAACGTGTCCGTGATCAATGGTGCGGAAGTACCCTACAAGCCCTGGCTGCCCAAACCTCTTTTGTTCATTGTTCTCTCTGTGATCATCGGAGCCCTGGGCGGCGCCGGAACGGCTTTTTTTGTCGAATATCTCGACAGTTCCATCAAGGGTACCGATGAACTGGAAAAAATTTGCCACATCCCCGTGCTGGGAGTGGTGCCTCTCGCCGATTCCAAGGAACTGGAGAGCCAGGGCAACCATGTGGACCTCATTACCCATAATAAGCCCATGTCGCTGGTCAGCGAGGCTGTTTTCCATGTCCGGACAGCACTCATGCTCTCCGCCTCGGATGCCCCGCCGCGTGTCATTGTGGTCACCAGCGCCAACCCTTCGGAGGGCAAGAGCTTTATTTCTGCAAATATCGCCGTCGCAATGACCGGAAACGAGCGTAAGTGCCTTATCATGGATTGTGATTTGAGAAAGCCCAGGCTGCACAGGGTCTTCGAGCAGTCCAACAAGCGCGGCCTGACAAACTACCTCACCGGCAATGCGTCGCTGGAAGAAGTCATACGCCCCACCGTGGTCCCGAATTTATATTTTATTCCAGCGGGACCAACTCCTCCCAATCCCAGTGAGCTTTTCTCATCCGCCGCCTTTAAGACCCTCCTCGATCAACTCCGGGAGGATTACCATCACATTATCCTTGATTCTCCGCCCGTTATCGGCTTTGCTGATGCCCGATCGCTCGCCTCCAATGCGGACGGCGTTGTATTCGTGTTCAAACACCACAGCACCACCGTAGATGCCGGACGCCTGGCTGTGCAACTGATAGCGCAGAACAACTGCCGCATCCTGGGAGGTGTGTTGAGTATGGCCAGACGAGATCTCATGGGATACGGCGCCTACTACGGTTACTACAAGACTTACCACAAAGCTTACAAGGGATATGGAGAATCTTCGAAAACCGATGAGACCGAAGAGGATTGAACCTGTCGGACGGTAAGTCGTCAGTAGTGGTTTGTCACCTGTCGCTGTTCCGTCGGACTGATCGTCCATGCTCGACATGGAGCGGCAGGTGTTTCGGAGTAAGCAGCCGGGCGAGGCCGGGGAATTCGAAAGAGGTGCGAGGTTATGAAGGGGTTCTTTAAAGATAAAATTATTCTGATTACAGGCGCGGTCGGTACCGTGGGGAGGGAGCTGGTTCGCCAGTTGGTTGCACTCGAACCCCGCGAACTGCGCCTGATGGACAACAACGAATCAGAATTATTCTTTTTGAGCAATCAACACCGAGCTACCGGATATGTGAGATGTTATCTTGGGGACGTTCGTGATCCGCTGAAGCTGGTCAACATCACCCGCGGGGTGGATCTTATCTTCCATACGGCTGCGTTCAAACACGTGACCCTTTCGGAGTACAACCCTTTTGATGCAGTGCAGACCAATATCAACGGGGTCAAGAATCTTGTGCAGGCGGCGATGGACAACGGGGTTTCCAGGGTAATCTTCACCAGTTCCGATAAAGCGGTCAATCCCACCAATGTTATGGGTACATCCAAACTCATGGGGGAGCGCATCATCACTGCGGCCAATATTGTCAACAACAATGGCCCGCAGGTGTTTTCCAGCGTCCGGTTCGGGAATGTCTTGGGCTCCCGCGGATCCGTGGTTCCCATTTTTGCCGGTCAGATCCTGCGCGGGGAAGCGGTCACAATCACCGACCCCCGTATGACCCGGTTTGTCATGACCATTCGGGAAGCAGCGAAGCTGGTGATCGAGAGCGCAACGATGAGTTGCGGGGGTGAGGTGTTTGTCACCAAGATGCCGGTCATGCGCATCGTCGATCTGGCGCGGGCTATGATCGAGTTATTGGCTCCCAAAGCGGGCTTGGACCCTGACAAGATCCCCGTCAAACATATCGGGGCTCAACCGGGGGAAAAGCTCTATGAGGAACTGATGAGCCAGGAGGAAGTGGGCCGCGCCAATGAACTGCCCAACATGTTTGTCATCTTGCCCGCTCTCCGGGCATTCTATCATAAGATCGAGTACTGCTATTCGGGCTTGATTCGGGACAAGAAGAACCGGCGCCCTTATATTTCCTCTACTCAAGTTCCCTTGACCCTGGAGGAAATTAAGGCTTACCTGCAGGATAACGGCATCCTGGACGAATTCAGGCCCCAGTGACAATTGCCTGATAAGCGGAAATCGCCCGGCACTGTGAGAGCCCTGGCTGAGCGGGCCGGCCTGGAGATGAAGGCCCAGCGGCTACGGAGATTGTGCGGACGAGAAAGTACCTCCACCGGGTGGGGATAGGGGCGGAATCCCTTGGAGGAAATTTGGCTGCCCCGATCTCCAGACGGAGCATGAGCCTTTTATTTGCTGAAACGCTGCCCGTTCCGTGCCGGCGCGGTACGGAGCGGGTTTTATATTTCGTGTGACGGCGTAGATTTTATCAATGCCGCACATCTGCCGATGAGGTACGAGTTTGCTTCTGCAAAACGATGCCGAGCGCGCGACAAGCAGTAGCCCTTTGCCCTTTCCCAGGAGGATATCCACTCCCTCGACAAACTCCAGCGTGGAAAAAGCGACCGGTTTGTCACTTCGCCGGAATGTTCTCTGGACCTTGTCCGCCAACACTATTTACGCCTTGACACAATGGGGCATGCTGGTAGCTCTGGCCAAACTTACCGCCTCTGAAATAGTCGGTCAATTCGGCATTGCCTATGCCATAGGCGCTCCCGTCATAATGTTCGCCAACTTGTACCTGCGGCAAATCCAGGCTACGGATGCCCGGGAAGAATATCTCTTCGGACACTTCCTGGCCCTGCGCCTCTCCACATCCGCCGTGGCTTTTTTGGCCATCACCGCCATAGCATTGGTTACCGGCTACCCCTGGCCCACCAAACTGATCATCATCGCGGTGGGCCTGGCCAAAGTGCTTGAAGCCTGGGAAGACATCATCTACGGTCTTCTCCAGAAGCACGAACGGATGGATCGCATGAGCATTTCCATCATCACCAAGGCTTTCCTGGAGCTCTTCATCATGAGTCTCGCCGTTTTCGCAACGCGGGGACTGATGGCCGGCATCATCGGCCTCATGCTTGTGAGGTTCCTGTTGATCATTACTTACGATAGACACAGTGTCCAAATGGTGATCGGCTCCTCGCACCTCACCGCGCAACACGATCTTCCCGGTAAGGAGACCGGCTGGGAAATATTCAGGCCCGTCTGGTCTCGGAGCATCCTGCGACGGCTGACCTGGCTGGCTTTGCCCGTGGCCATAGCGGTCAGCCTGAACTCGCTGAACGCCAATATACCTCGCTATTTCATCAGCCATTACCTGACCGATCAGAACTTGGGGATATTCGTGGCCCTGTCGTATATTCTGGTGGGAGGCAACATGGTGATCATGGCTCTGGGGTTATCCTTAAGCCCCAGATTATCCAAATATTACGTTCAGATGAACCGAGCGCGCTTCCGCCGCCTGGTGCTGCAGGGTTCATTCATCGTGATTTTGCTGGGGCTGGCCGGAGTGGCAGGTGTACGGTTACTGGGCCGGGAATTTTTGACGATCGTCTACAGCTCCGAATATGCCAATCATGTAAAAGTATTGTCTATTTTAGTGCTCGCGGCCACATTGCAGTACCTGGTTGCTTTTCTTCGCCAGGTCTTCACCGCCGCGAGGTATCTGAAGGTCCAGTTATTCGTCACTGTACTGGGGACTCTCACTCTGATTGCCGCATGCCATTTTCTCATCCCGCAAGACGGCCTGATGGGGGCTTCCCAGGCGGTTCTTTGCGCTTCCTCAGTGATGCTCCTGATAAGTATTCTTTTAACCGTCTATATTTTGTACGACCACGGCAGAGGAGTATTCCCCAGCCCGGAGCATGGAGGGGATTAACAGTCAATGTCGTACCGCGTGTTATTAATTTCATTTCCTGTGAAATGAATATATTGTTGAAATAAGGGACCTGTCGATGTCCATAGTCGATCTTTTGCTGTGCCAGCGATGCGGCTCATTGTTGGAATACAATTTCGGCACTTTAAAGTGCGGGAATTGTTCCGCAACGATCGAGAACGGCTCCGGAATATTCACTACGTGTAACGGCAGCAACTGCTATTGGGGCGAACCGGGTTTGGCCGATATGACCGAAGTTCTTTCTCTGGCCAGGGCGAAAGGGTGGAAGCAGAGCATTGAATACTTCACCGCCAAATATCCCAAGTTACCCCACATGGTGACTACCGGAGACCGTGTCGACTGGTATCATCTTCTTGATCGAGACCACATGGTAATCCTGGATGTCGGCAGCGGTTTGGGGCAAACCAGCTTCCTGTTGGCCAAAGACGTTACGAACACGGTGGTTTCCCTCGAACTGGTGAAAGAGCGGGCATTGTTCCAAGCCATCCGCAAAGAACAGGACGGCATCGAAAACCTGACCGTTATAAACGGCAATTTTACGGATACCGCATTTCATCCCGGCACCTTCGACATGGTCCAGTTCGTGGGAGTCCTGGAATGGATCGGCTTTGAGGAAGAGCCCGAAAATCCCCGCGAAGTGCAGTTGCGAGCCCTGAGAAAGGTTCATGAGATCCTCAAACCGTCCGGATTGGTGTGCATCGGCATTGAAAACCGTTTTGGCCTGGATAACTTTCTGGGTGCGAGGGATCATTCGGGATTGCGCTTTACAAGCCTGATGCCAAGGGCGCTGGCCGACCTCTACGTGAGACTGCGCAAGCCCCTTTACCGCTCGACCCTGGTGCCTCGCTCTTACCGCACCTACACATACTCTGCATCAGGCTACAGGAGACTCCTTTCAGAAGCAGGTTTTAGTCACACGGAGATCTATATGGTGCACCCGAACTACAATCATCCGAGATGCATCATCAAAATGGACAACCGGGTCATTCAATGGTTTTTTTCCAAATTTCACCAAGCTAAGAATAACGTTCCGGACATGGTATACACTTCTCTTTTCAGAACATTGGCCAAGTTTAAGCTTGCGGCTTTTTTTGCGCCACACTTTTTCATCGTGGGGAGAAAATAGCTGATGCTCAACAGTAACCTCAAGTCTTTTTTTGCAGAGAGAAGCGACTATTTTGGTTTGACTGTAAATAGCCCTGACGACATATCCGTAACGACTTATGCAGTGAATCAAAATGAGCACGGCACGATCAATTTTTTGGTAGGCGATCTCGACGGCTGTAAATATATACTCAAAAGAAACAGGGATAAATCAGCCAATGAAATTTTCATTCATGATATGCATAAGCTTTCCAAGGTATTAGATGATCCGGTGTACAGTTCTGTAAAGGACAGGATACTCAGCGCCGAAATTATCGATGTCGGCTTACATCAATATGCCTGCTATAAATATTTTCCTTTCAATAATACTCACCGGACAATGAGGAGTCCGTTATTTCTCAATCGCAAGATCAAAATACTGGATGCGACCCTGGCTTTCTGCGAACAACTGCACGAAAGCAGCGCGCATAACGTTGGTCTGGCCGATCAATACGAATGCATATTAGACAGCCTCAAGAGTTCTTATCCAGACGTTCATCCCATTGCGGATTTGGCAAACCGCTACGTCGATCAGGTAAGGGATGAGCAATGGGCCGCAATCACCACCATCGTGCACAACGATCTTGTCCCAGGTAATATTTTGATGGGGAAGACCGATCTTCGGGTCGTGGATTGGGAGTATTGGGAGCACTCACTGTCTATTTTCAACTTTTTCGATGTATTGACATCTTTTGGTTCTCTTCTTACCCACAGTCTTCTCCAGAGCCGGGAGAACCGATACGCCGCCGCTAATTTTTTTTCTCTTTTTATTTCAGATACATGCTCTAAACGGGACCGATTTCTGAGGCACTGCTGTGAGTATGGGGTTGAAATGAAATTTGTGAATGATTATCCCCCAGAGGTCATCGAAGGATTCTTCTTTTTCTACCTTATGAATAAGAGTACCTGTCAATACAAGAAATATGGAACGCATTATAGGTCCGATCTGGTCTGGTATAATCTCTTAACGGCATTTCGCTTAGAGAAAGATCATTTTGGAGCGTTTTGGGAGGAAGTCAGGGCGTTGACCGGGCCAAAGTGATCCGCCGGGTTCGGGCCAGTTCCTGCACGATTAGAAACCCTTAAGCAAAATCGGAATCTGCTGCCATGGAGTATTTTTACAATTTTTACGTGTTCGTCCATCCCATTTTCCCATCTCCCCAGTTTTCAGTAATTCCTCCAGAAGCAATTTTCGGAGCAATATTTGGTATATACCTCCTGTGCAAACTGCCCTTTCCCCGCCATCGGCCGACTTATTCCATGCAAAAAGTGTTTTTCTATCTATTCATCTGGCTGTGGGTTGCCGATCTGATAACTTTGATTCGTATTCAGTCATTTGACGAAATTCGGCATGTTGCAGGGAGAACGCTTTTTTTTATTTTTGTCCTGATGGCTCATTACACGGTCGTCACCCCCGAGAGGTACCTGAAGGTGCTTCGCTGTCTCATGTGGGGCGTTCTATCTCTTGCAGCTTTCACGACTTTTTGCGCGCTGACCGGCTTCGATCCCTTTAGACTGATGCCGAAGAACCCGAGAACATTCTGGGGCGTCTCCATGGGTGTCCGCAGGACGCAGGGAATCCCGATGAGTTATGGGGAATATGGCTTGATTCTCAATGCGGTTTTACCGCTTTTTTTGGTCTCGCTTTGGAAGAGAGATTTCTTTATCCGCTCCAGGGCCTGGGTTTTCTGCGGCTTATTTGTCCTGGCTTTGGGGCTGTTCGTGAGCCAGTCACGCAATTCATGGCTTGCAACCTTTTTCGTGTTCAATTTTTTCGGCATGTGGTGGATTTCAAAATCCAGGAATCCGGCTTTGAAGGGCACCGTCATCACGGGGGCCCTCGTATTCAGCATACTGACATTTTTGGCCTTGAGTGACTATTTCTCTTTTCTTTGGGAGGGCTTTGCTCTCGGGCGGCAGTCCGGAACTTTCTATAACCGCCTCGAATCGGACAAGATCGCCTGGGCATTATTTATGACCAATCCTGTTTTCGGCGTGGGACACGAGGCAATTACCAACGCTATCGCGCAGGTTCGCGGGCTGGACGTGGTCGTTCACAACGGCTATATGGACCAATTGGCCGGATGCGGCCTTTTCGGGTTTATTCCGTTCCTGTGCATCCAGCTTTTCACCCTTTCGAAATTGCTGCGGATGTCCATATCCGGACCATCTCCCTGGCGCTTTTTTGCCCTGTGCCTGACCGCAAGCTTGATTGCAAACATGAGCCTGCTGCTCGGCTACAAGGGGTTTTTCAGCGACACCTTTGCGGTGGAATACGGATTGGCGTTGAGCCTCGTGGAATTATGGGAGAAAGGCAAAGTGGGGGCAGTCTATGAAAGTCAGAATATGCCATCTGATTACTACCTTTTACAGCCGGGCCGGTAGCAGCCGGAGGACTCTGGAAATCATACGCGGCCTCCAAGGGAACGGTTATGAATTCGATCTCCTGGTTGGAGAAGAGTCTTCGGCTTCCCTTATTGAGAGCGTGAGAGAAGAAGGAATCCGGGTCGATCGGATCCCGGGCCTCAGAAAATACATTTCCCCCGTCGACGATCTGAAGGCGTTGAACGCACTGAAAGAGCATTTCTCCACTCGTCGCTACGACGTGGTTCACACCCATCTGGCCAAGGCCGGTATACTGGGAAGGTTCGCCGCCAAGTGGGCGAAAGTGCCTGTCACCGTTCACACCATCCACGGCCCCTCCTTCCCGGAAAGCAAACCTCCGTGGCAGCGCGGCCTTTTCAAACAACTGGAGCGCATGGCCGCGGACAACACCCAAGCCATGGTTTTCGTCGGACAGGAGTTGCAGTCTCAATACCTGGCTGCCGGGATCGGCAATCCCGAAAAATGCCACCTGATATATACGGGGCGCGATTTTTCTCCTTTCGTGCAGGCTGCCCAACGGGATGCCGCCTTCAAGCGTTGCTTGAGATGCGACCTGGGACTGAACGAAGAGGACCTGGTGGTGGGTTACGTTGCCCGGCTGGTGCCCTCCAAAGGCCACATTCTGGCCATCCGGGCGGGGGAACAGTTGATGCGCAAATATCCCCGGTTGTGTTTCCTCTTTGTCGGGCAGGCCAATCTGCCTTCCGAAAAGCACTACAAAGAATTCCTGCTGGCCGAAGTCGCAAAGCGAGGCATTCAGGACAGGGTGCTTTTTCTGGATCATCAGACGGACATTGAAAACTATTTCGCCATATTTGACGCTTTTATTTTGCCGTCTCTATACGAAGGACTGCCCAATGTACTCCTGGAGGCGAAGGTGATGAACCTCCCCGTGGTAGCGTTCGACTGCGGCGGGGTGCAAGAGATTTTGGGAGATCGGGAAAGCATCGTGTCCAAGGGTGACGTGGAGGGATTCCAGCGCAAACTGGAGCAAATGGTATTGCGCCTGTCCAATGGAAACCGGAGGACGGACCACCCTGAAACGGCACAGGGTCTGATCCGCCGTTGGAGCATCGACTCAATGCTTCAGAATAAAGACACCTTGTATCGCAATCTCCTGGGAGGTAGCCGGCGTGTTTGATCGTATCCTGGGCTTCCTTCTGTTGATCGCTTTCATCTGCCCCGCTGCACCCTCTCACGCCGCAGGTTTCCGGGCTTTTTGCGACTTTCGCTCCTGGGGAGCCAACACCGGGGCGTCCAATTCCCTGTACGAAAGCTATATGTCGAAATTCGCCCAGCAGGGCGTCACCGCCCTGATTCTCATCAACAGGGAGAGCGAGCCGCCTTTTCCTCGGGAACGCCGGTTCCTGGCCGACGCGGCGCGTCGTGGAGTCAACGTCTGGATCCGTACCAATCGGGTAAGCCCCAAGCGGGGAATCCAGGGCCGCCCGAACAGCACCCTCGACTTTGCGCTGGACGGAACGCTCCAGCGGGAATCGTTGGATTATCTGCTGGCTCTGGCGGCATTGTCTAAAGAATACCCCAACCTCACGGGCCTTGTAATCGGGGGCGAGGAAGTTGTTGGGGCCCATATCGACGGAGCCGCGCTCAACCGCTATCAGGGCATTTCCGTCCAGCAATTGGGTTTCTCCATTACCGGGCGGTTGAATGACGCTCAGAAGATCCGATATTTCGACTGGGTGCAGAATCTTCAGAATGATTGGTATGCAAAGATCTGGGATACGGTCAAGGCTCAATCCCCACAGATGGAGCTGTTTATTTACCCTTCCCGCGCGGCGGTTTGTGGCGAACGTTTCTCGAGATTTCCTCGTCCGGCCTATTGGGATATCTACGACCTGATCGTCGCACGGCAGAAACATTTCAGCGTAATTCTGCCGAGCTACACTATCGACGATCCTTTGGGAGCCGACCTCACCGCGGCTCGGGCCATGTACTTGCGAGCCGCCACCGAGGCGTCGGTGCCGTATTTCCTCCTGCTGCAGTTTCACCGCATCAAGAACCGGACGCCCACGTTCCGCGAAATGGAGGAACAGGTTCTCGCTTCCATAAACAACGGGGCCGCCGGAGTGGGCTTCTGGCCTGTTGATATGGACACCAGGAAGGATATCGCTGAAGCCGATCCACAGCGGTTCCAGGACTGTTTCAAGGCCGTCGCCGAAGGAGCCGGGGCATCCCCCCGGACTCCGCAGGGCAGCGGCCTGTACGTCCTCAAGCCTCGCTATTCCCAATACTGGGAACCGGATGACCAGCAAACCTTGAAGACCTTTGCCATCCTGCACCGGTGGGGGTTTGCGCCCGAATTCCTTCTGGCGGAACGGGTCATGGATGGGCCCCTGCCTTCGGTAGCCAAATGCTTTTATTTACCGGAAACCTATAAGTATGAAAGACCGGAGGTATGGAATCGGCTGCAAAATGCCCAGAAGCGGATTTTCTTCGGTCAAGGCACCGCAGAACCGTTTTCTCCGGACAAACAGCCCCTGGCACCCCTGTATGAACTGCTGGGTTTAAGAAAGGGCAGACCACCCGGCGCGGGGCTTGCCGGCGGTCGTCAGAATTTTGTGGCATCCTGGAAGGGGAGTTCTTATAGTCTGTCGTTGGTTATGCCCCTGCAACCCTATGAGCCGACCAGTGACTTGACTGTAGCCTCCGTGAAGGGGCCGGAAGCCGACGACGCGAAAGGCCCGTTCTTAGCGTTCAGCAATGAGAGCCTGATTTTCCTGAATGCCTTCGATTATGGTTTTTTGCTGGGGGGCGGCGACTCGAACCAGAACCGTCAATTCCTCAAAGCCCTGTTGTTCAATTGAGGGAGTGCGGGTATAGTCGGGCCGGAACTGAAGCACTCAGAATTCCGGATGAATGCTGCCCATGTTAAGAGGAAGCTTTGAGCTGTTGCGGAACCGATACCGAATCTTCCCCGTACCTCATCTCAATTCAAGAACCACTGAGGTCCGTTGTCAGCTATGCATAAATTGATATTACAGGCACATCGAAAATACCGACTCCTGATTCTCCTTGGAGATCTTTTCATAATTATTGGGACTTTGTCCGTCGTTCTGTATCTGGACGACAAACCTGGACTGTTTTACTGGAGTATATCGAAGCTTCTTGTCGTCTTTTCCATAGTTCCTGCTGTTACAGTGGTGGTATTTTATGTCCTCGAATTGTACGATTTGTCCATATCTGAAAATTCGGAACTCATCTTTTTTTATATTTGTATTGGTATTGGCATAGTAGCCACATTTTACAGTTCTTTGGCTTACTTCCTTATTTCACTGCGCCCGGGCAAAACCAATCTTATTTTATTCCTCCTGATAACGGTCATCTTCACTTATGCATGGAGGCTGTTGTTCCAAAAACTGATAAAGCATAAGCCACAGCGTCTCTTATTCATCGGAAATGAGCCGATTTTCAACGAGATCTCGCTGATTATTAATGACAAGTATGCCAAACACTATACTGTGGTGGAGCAATGGCATCGGAGCAATCCAACCATCGCTCGGCCGGATTTGCTTGAGTTTCTTACAAAAAATGATGTTGATCTGATTGTGTACTCGCTCCGGTCTGAACTGGTCAGGCAGATCGCAGACGATTTGATCACCGTCAATTTCAGGAAGCAGAGTATTGTTGATGTTTGTAATTTCTATCAACAACTGACATACAAATGCCCTCTGCATTTTCTGGACGACTTTTCCCTGCTCGTCAATGCCAACAGGGAACTTTTCATGCCGGCTGTTGCAAGTAACATAAAACGGGCTTTGGACCTTGCATGCGTCTTGTTGCTGCTCCCTTTTGCCATTCCCATCTTCCTGGTTGCCGCTTTGGCGATCAAGCTGAACAGCAAGGGGCCTGTCCTGTTTGTCCAGGAACGCCTCGGGCAGAATGAAGTCCCGTTTCAGCTCTATAAATTGCGCACCATGATCCACAATGCCGAACTCGCCAACGGACCGCAGTGGTCCGCTGAACACGACCCGCGAATCACCCGGGTGGGAAGGATCTTACGCAAACTGCGCGTGGATGAACTTCCTCAACTGTACAATGTCTTGAAGGGAGACATGTCCGTGGTGGGCCCCAGGCCCATCCGCAGACACTTCGCCGATATTCTGGCCAGGGAAGTTCCCTTCTACCGGCTCCGTTTTCTGGTCAAACCCGGCCTCACCGGCTGGGGCCAGGTAAACCATGACTATGCCGGGTCCAATGAAGGGCAGGCGGAGAAACAGCAATACGATCTGTTTTATTTGATTCACCAATCCATCTGGCTGGATCTCTTTATTTTGTTCAAGACCATCAAGGTAATGGTCTGGGGCAAGGGAACTTGAAACGGAGAGAATTTAATGAGTTCTGATACAGTCTGTCTTGTTACGGGGGGAGCCGGCTTTATCGGCTCCAACTTGATCCGCTGCCTTGCGGCGTCATCCGTTCGCATACGCGTCCTGGACAACCTGAGTGCCGGGCGCCGTGAAGACTTGGCGGGCCTCGATGTGGAGTTCCTTCGAGGTGATATTCGGGATACCGAGGCGGTGGATCGAGCTGTTGCCGGCGTCCGGACGGTCGTCCACCTGGCTGCCAACACCAATGTAGTGGAATCCATCAAAAACCCGGAGATCAACCTGGACATCAATGTACGGGGAACGTTCAATTTGCTCCAGGCCAGCGTCAAACACGGCGTGGAACGGTTTGTTTTCGCCTCCACGGGAGGCGCGATCGTGGGGGACGTTACTCCTCCGGTTCACGAGGGCATGGCCCCCCATCCCATCTCTCCTTACGGGGCGAGCAAACTGGCCGGAGAAGGTTACTGTTCCGCCTTCTGGGGAGCCTATGGCCTGCGGACCGTGAGCCTCAGATTTTCCAATATTTATGGCCCTTTCTCCTACCATAAGGGCAGTGTCATCGCCAAATTCCTCCGGGGCGTACAGGCCGGGAAGCCGCTCACCATCTATGGGGATGGACGACAAACCCGGGATTTCCTTTTCGTGGGAGACCTTTGCCGGGGCATTGTCGGCGCCCTGGAAGCCCCTGTGCCATTTGGTCAGCCCATCCAACTGGGCAGCGGCCGGGAGACCAGTGTCAACGCCATGGTGAACTTGATGCGCCAGGTGGTGGGAAATGGCACGTTTCCCCCTGTCGAATTCGCTCCGTCGCGCCAAGGCGAAGTGCTGCGCAATTTTGTTTCCATCGCTCGTGCCGAGAAATATCTGGGCTTCTCGCCACCCACCGATTTACTTTCCGGACTGCAACAAACATGGGACTGGTTTAAGGGCAATTGCTGAGGAAACTCCCTGTTTCCCAGGGGCTTCCGGAACTTGCCCTCCGGTTTCGACGCCCCTGGCCTACCCGTCTCAGGGCTATTCCGAGTCAAGTAGAGATGTACGACGGTCTGGATACTTGATTCGAGATTTCGGTGAAAGCCACAATACCTTGGGTTTTCATAATGTTACAGCGAAAGAAACTGGACCCCGGCCTTTGTATGAAAATACCGGACCCGTTTGGATCGTTTTGTCTGCATTCCCACGCAGGAGCGTGGGAACGAGGCAATGCCCGGTCTCGATTAAGGCAAACAATTTTTCATTGTTCGTTGTGGCCGAAAGGCCATGAGTGCTCGCCGGGGTAACGTTTCTGGACAAACGGCTCATTTTTCACCTTGATTCTGTTTGGGCAGCAGGATGTTTCCCACACTCTTGAGAAACATCGTTTGTTATCTCCTTGAACACAAATTGGTACAAGACAAACGGCAGGCACCGCGGGATGCCCGTCTTGCCTGAATCATATTGACAACGAGATCGACATTCATATAAACTCACCTATAAAGGGCTTCGCAGCATCTTGAATTTATTCAGGATCGTCACCGAGGTTCGGTCTAATCCTTTGGATTGTGGCGTAACAATGAACAATATGTCTTTCCCCCCTGGAAAATCACTCGAAACGGGCATTTATAATGCAGCATGATAGAAATTCTTATCCGGTTAAAGAGGCGGCACGTCGGAGACGGGGCCTATGATTTTGCCGACGCCATCGCCATGCGAGCGAAGGATAAGAGCGGCCCGCGGGTGGTGAGGCGGGTGCACAGCAGTTCTGTAAGATGTTCCCGATCCGGTCATATGGGAGGGTAATCTCCGCACGGAACGACAGATACCACGAAGAGGCTTAGGTTAAACATCCTTAACAAATGGAGGAACACTATGCGGATTCTCGTTTTGGGAGCTGACGGATATCTTGGCTGGCCTTTATGCATGTACTGTTCGCAAAAGGGACATGAGGTCATCGGGGTTGACAACTACCTGCGGCGCAACATGAGCAGGGAACTGGATTCGGAAGCCCTTGTCCCCAACCCGAACCTGACGCAGAGGGCCGAAGTGTGGCGGGAAGTTTCCGGCAAGAATATCGATACATGTATCGGAGATGTGACCGATTACGGATTCCTCAAGGGAATCTTCGAAAAATATCGTCCCGACGGTGTGGTCCATCTGGCAGAACAGCCATCAGCTCCCTATTCCATGATCAGCCGCGACAAGGCGGCGCAAACCCTCGTCAACAATCTTGTCGGCACCCTCAATATCGCTCATGCCGTGCGGGAAACCAATCCCGACTGTCAGATCGTTAAGCTGGGCACCATGGGAGAATACGGCACGCCGGAAATAGACATCGAGGAGGGATGGATTGAGATCGAGCACAAAGGAAGGAAAGACAAATTCCTCTTCCCGCGACAAGCCGGCTCACTCTACCACACCACGAAGATCCAGGACACCGATCTCTTGTGGTTCTATATCCGCACATGGGGTTTGCGGGTCACGGATTTGATGCAGGGCCCGGTGTACGGTATGGCCACGGAGGAGACTGCACTGGATGAGCGGCTTCTGCCCAATTTGAACTATGATGAGGTTTTCGGAACCGTTTTTAACCGTTTCATCGTTCAGGCGATCGCAGACTATCCTCTAACGGTTTATGGCAACGGGAAACAGGTCCGAGGGTATTTGAACCTTTTGGACAGCCTCCAGTGCATCCACCTTTCATTGGTGAATCCCGCGGCACCCGGACAACTCAGGATATTCAACCAGATCGTGGAACTGTTTTCAGTGAACGATCTGGCGCAAAAGGTGAAAGAAGTGGGGGAAAGTCTGGGGTACCAGGTGAAGGTCGATTGCCTGAAGAACCCCAGGGTTGAAAAAGAAGACCACTACTACAACCCCACCTCAACGGGCCTCCTGGAACTCGGCCTTCAGCCGCACTTTCTCACCAACGAGATCCTGACCGATATCTTCAAACTGGTAAGAAAGTATAAGGCGAACATCAACCGAGGCGCCATTTTTCGCGGAATCAAATGGAGATAAAGCTGTAGCTGCCATGAGGCGGAATACCTCTCCGGTTTGAGGGAATCGGCCTCAGCTCTACATTTCCATAGCTCTCCATTCCGGCCGGACGCATTCGGGTCTGACTTCGGGATGGGAAACCTTCATAATGGGGCGACGGTGCCCGGGCACCGCCGCCCCATTGTTTTTTATACTGGAGTTCGTTCAAGACGATACTTTTAACATCCCCCAAAAGAGCGGGGGAATGATTCCTCGGACGCAGTTCCCCGGAAACATCATTTGTTATTCCTTGAACGCGAATCGATATGATAAGCAGTCTACAAGCGGCTGTCGTCGCGGCTGGTTTCTTCAACGTTCAGCGAAGGGAAGCCAAATGAAGGCGGCGAGTACATCCGAAGATTCATCCGGATCGAGAAAAATCACGCCATGATGCAGTTAACTCTGGACACAGAGGTTCGTTTTTGCGAGAAAATTACAAGAGAGAATCAGGCATTTCGTGGGGCCCGTGGACCGAAGCCACACCAATCCTTTGCCGGTTTCCCTCCTCACTGCCGTATCCCGGGTTCTCGACAGCGGAGCGCAGCATGGACTCCGCAGGGGGTAACGGGGGTTTGCCGCAAACCGCCCGGCTGCGGTGGATTTGCAGGAGATGAGAGGCTTCTATCAACTTTTGTCTCAGAACCAGCCGGCCGCCTTAATGCCCCCCCGAGCGGATACCCATCAGGAAAGAAACCTGGTTATCAGAACAAGGATGCCCAAGAATGTTCAGAAAAGATTTCAATTTCGGCAACGTCAAGAAAGAAGCCTGGGCCTGGACGGAAGCCATCCTGGGAATAATCCCCGGCAAATCAGGTAACTTTCTGCGCGGCTTCTGCTATGGCCTGCTGTTTCCGGCCCTGCGCGGGAAACACTTGTCGATCGGCCAGTCTACCCATATTTGGTTCCCGTGGAACATCGTCGTCGGCAAAAATAGCCACGTAGGCAAAAATACACAGATTTCCTGTATTCAAGCCGGTGACCTGGTTATTGGCGCCAACGTCATGATTTCCCCGTATGTGATGATCACGGCGACGGGTCATAATTTCGCCGATGTGGACACGCCCATGCAGGTCCAGGGTTTGTCGTCAAGGAAGGTGTCGATTGAAGATGATGTATGGGTGGGCGGCAAATCGATTATTTTACCGGGAGTAACGGTGGGCAGGGGCAGTGTTGTAGCCGCCGGCTCGGTTGTCACCAGGGATGTACCCCCTTTGGCAATTGTAGGAGGCAATCCGGCCAAAGTCATTAAGTACCGTACAGACGCCCAATGAGGGAACTCTTCTTCACAACATCCAACAAGTATTTCGGAGGAACTCTACGCCACAGAGTTCTTTCCTGTGTATCCCCCGAAGGTTAGTCCATATCGATTCCGATTTATGGCCGCCCTTCCCCCCCTTTCCACCAAGAGACCATTCGATGCAGTTTCTTTCCTGAAACCGGAAAGCGTTGCGCGGCAGAGAAGATCCCGGTTTCTGCACGCGATCTTGCCCAAAGGCCGACGATATAAAATCGGCAACCCCATTTTCCCCGGAAATACACTGTCTCTCGCCCGCGCAAGGCATGAAAAAGTGGAGCGGTGCGGGCGGAGAACAACAAACCCGATGCTGAGGTACAGTACCCGGAGGGAGGTCCGTCCCGGATCAGAAGTAAAACTTCAGGGTCGTCATGAGCAGATGGTTGTCGCGGTCATTGGACCGAACTTGGTTAAAATTCTCGATAGTTTCAAAGACATACCGGGTCGTTACACGCCATCGCTGGGTGATGTCGTACGTGACGTCGGCACCCACCGAGTTGTTGTGTTCCTCAATGGCACTCAGGGTGAGCCCCTGGTCGCTGTGATCGAAGTCGAGCCCCAGGCACAGGTCCGGCCTCAGGTAATGGGATATCCGCGCAAAAAAGTCCTGCGCATCGGGCCCTATGAAGTGCCCCATTATCATCTGGGCGTTCGTGTATCCCGACCTGTACCGGGTATGACCGTACCAGAAGCCAGGGGTCGAATCGACACGGGTGGCGGTTTTCGCGAATTCGAAGCGGAAATCCGTCGTACCGTCCGGGGTGATGCGGGGAAAGTAAATTCCGGCCAGATAGGCGATATCTCCCAGCCCGAACCACTCTTCGGGGTACTCCGTTCCGCCGCTGTCTTCCCCGCCGTATTCCAGGTAGAGCTGTGCATTCCACATAAACGGGAGTGTTATCCTGAGCTCGTACTCCCCAAGCTGGTCGACGTTGTTCTTCTGGCCGAAGCCGATTCCGGTGATCAGTTTGAAATAATCGAAGCCACCCAGTCCGGGTACGCCACTGCCGTTAAACATGAACGTCGTTGCATAGCCGAGTTCAAGCCAGGGCAGCGGCTTGAAGAGGATCGTGCCGCCACCCAGCAGCGCATTTTCGGGGAGCAGGTAATCCTGCAACTGACCGCAGAAGAACGTGTACTTGAAGGGTCCCAGGTAACTGAAGAACCAGGGGAGGATGGTGGTCGACGGATTGGAAATCTTCAGCATGTCGAGGGGCGCCGCGTTGTTGCTCATGATAAGGCTGCCGTGAGCCCCCTGTCCCCACCACATGCTGTCCCGGCCAAATTCGATTTCCACGTTCCAGGGGGAGAACTTCGCATAGCCCAGGAGCAGATCCACGTCTGCGTTGCCGAAAGAATTGAGCCTCCCCTGGGTCCAACCACCGGTCAGGGTGTTCAGATTTCCGCCCTCGCTGTCATTCTGACGAAGCACCACAAGCGGCTCCAGGTAGCCGGAAAAGAGATCGTATACCGTGATGCTTGATGCGAACTGCAGGGAAAAATTGCTTCCACTTCCGTAGACAATCCCGTTGTTGTTGTAGAGCCCCCCGGTTCCTTCCGTTGCAATGATTCTGCTGACACTCCCGGGGAATTGCGCAACCCCTTGCTTCCAATTGAGGAACTGCCGAGGTTCCCCATTTACATAAACATAACGCGCCTGGGCTTCTTCGATGGGCTTGAGAACCACCGCGGCGGGAGGGTCCGCCTTGCCGCGGCCGTAGACCGTAAGTTCCTCTCTGAATTCACCCTGCAGCCGTTCCAGGAAGTAATCCATCAGCGGGGGGAGCTTAAGGGATCGCTCCTCTTTGTTTCTCAAGGCTTCATTCACCAGCCTCGCCATTTCCATCCGCGTATACGGCCGGATCCCGTTCATTTGCGACTGGAGGAGGCCGAAGCCCTCCAGTTTGTCCAGATACCCATACGACCAATGGTCCAATGGGACGTTGTTGGATACGGCAGACCGCGCATCGGGGATACCGCCCGCCAGAAGCAGGAACAAACAAAGTCCCACTCCAGTGATTCCGGATTTCCTTTGCAGCACGGCACGTAAGGTCGTCAGGACGGGAAAGGCCATGATGATAACACCTGAGTCAAGGTTGGATGAATCAATAGACAAAAAACTTATACCTTCACCGTTCCGGAAGATCAAGTTAATTTGGAAGCATTGCTTAACTGTAACGGGTACGGTGGCGGGGCTATGGCATGAAACGCCGGAGCGTCTGCCCAGGACGGAAATACTTAAAGATTTCACGGGAACAAATATGATGAGATATCCAACAAATGCCGCCATGCACTTGATTGTGCCCGGCTTTATATCACGATTGTCAAGTTTCTATGGTAGTAAACATCTTGTTAAAAATTTCAACATAATAACGCCGGCAGGTCAACGACTCGAGCCATACGGGCCTCAGACCGCCCGGCGATCGCACCCAAACGGCCCGTTCATCCTCGTTCAGGGGCGCGGTGCTGCATCCGTTTGAACGAACGGGCGCGGGTGGAGTCGGTACGTTACCAGGAATTCCCCCTGAAGAGCGACAAGAACCGCTGGACCACGTTCCTGGAGGACGGCTTCCCCTGGGGGATAGGGCCATCGAATTGCAAAGGTTTTCCCTGAACGATGGCCTGAGGAGTATCGTAGACCATCCGGTGTGCCGATTCCTTGCCCACAATGGCCTGTGTTTCCTCCAGCGCCCGCGAGAGTCTCGGTTTCCGCAGTCCCATGTCATGGGCATCGGTTGCAAGGATGTGCACCATCCGGTGTTCCAGCAGGAAGCGGGAGAAGCGCTGGACCTTCCGTCCGAAGATTCCCAGTATGCTTGCAGCCGTTATCTGGGTGAGAGCGCCCGTTTCGATCCAGCCGTACAGCGGGGACGGATCCTCCATCAGCATGGGGTATCGCTCGGGGTGGCTGATGATCGGCCTGATGTTGTGGCTCCGCATCTCCCAGAAAAAATCATCGACCCTTCGAGGGACCGCATCGACAGGCAGTTCAAGGAGCGCATAGCGCCCGGTATCGTTCACGGAGAGAATCTCTCCCGAACCCATCTTCTCAATAATGTTGAAATCCAACCGCAATTCCGATCCCGGATAGACGGTCAGCGGGATGTTCTGATCCAGGAGTTCCCGCCTGAGTCTCTCCAAAGCATTCAAAACGGCTTGCCGCGTGTTATTGATGTACCCGCGCGACCAGTGAGGCGTGCACACCACCCCGATAATGCCGTCGTCCACGGCCATGCGGGCCATGGTAAGAGTCTGCTCCCAATCGACGGCGCCATCGTCCAGGTGGGGGAGCATGTGATTGTGAAGATCCAGCACTTTCTGTTCCACCTTATTCGAATTGAGTTACTATGACGACCCAAGCCTCGGTCCCTGGGGAACCCCGGCTTGTCCATTTGCCACATGGGCTTCCATCCGCTCGTTAGAGCAGCATAGCGCCAATTCATTAATATCGCAATGCATCTGTGCCGTACAAGAATTTGCAGCCATACCCGCATCGCAGAATATCTCCGGATTGTCAAATCCGAAATACTCTGTTCCCGCCTTCGATGAGTCCACCGTTCAAAAAGTTCATGAAAATGAGACGCCCCTTTCATCAAGATGTAACGCACGCCTGATAGGTTACCCGCCAGATTCTGTTTCTCTTATACGCCATCCGGGTCTCGGCGGTCCGTTGCCCGGAGGAGAAACGGCAGGGCAACCGGGCAGCAGCAAAATGACCGTACGACAGGAGGCGTTGGCTTGATGCAGGACAATGCTGAGGAAAGAAACAATCCAGACACTTGAAAGGGGCAAATTCAATGAAACGATTATCATTTTCGAGAACGATTCGGATGTTGGCGCTGGCGGTGGTGCTCGCGGTATCCATGGCCGCAGGCACGGCTTCAGCGGCGCCATGGAGCTTCGGTGTCATGTCCGACACTCAATGGACCGTACCCGATGACGGGCTGAACCCCAACTCCGTGGCCGTCGGGATCATCAACCAGATCAACGCCCAGTTCATCAAGGCCGGTGTGAAGTTCGTCGTGCAGGTAGGAGACCTCACGGACAACGGGAGCAACGATGCTCTGAGCACGCGGGCCTCGGCCGCCCAGGCGCTCTACGACGCCGGGATCGGCTTCTACCCGTTCAGGGGCAACCATGAAAGTTCGCAGGCAGCAGGGGTACAGTTTCAGACGCTCTTCCCGCAGACCCAGGGGACCGGTCCGAATGTCGTTGGCGCCACTAACTTCAGCAGCCCCGGTACGAATCTGGCCGGGCTGAGTTACTCCTTCGACTACCAGAATGCACGCTTCGTGCTGCTCGACCAGTTCACGCGCACCGACGGCACGGGCAGTTCCGCTGATGCCCTGAACAACCACAACATCGCCGACCAGCAGACCTGGATCAACACCACGCTGGCAGGCAAGCCCGCTGACGGTCACGTCTTCGTCTTCTCCCACAAGAACCTGATCGGCCAGAACCACGTGGATATGCTTCTAGGCTCCAACCCAAGCCAGAATCCGGACGCTCAGAATGCTTTCATCGAGAGTCTGCAGTCTAACGGCGCGCGTTATTACATCAGCGGGCACGACCATATCCACCAACGTTCGCTCATCGAGAGTCCGGACGGCGCTTCGGCTGTGCAGGAAATCATCGGCGCTTCCGACAGTTCGAAGTTTTACATTCCGGTCATTCCTTCAAACGACAACAAGTACGATAACCCTACCCGTGAAACGTCCATCCAGCAGGAACGCAACGCCATTGGATTCTACATCTATACGGTCGACGGTCCGCGCGTAACGGTGGATTATTATTCTGCCAAAGCAAAGCCAACACTCTATGAAGGCGAATACCTCATTTACAGCACGCCGACTCTCAAGTTCGCCAAAAAGGAAACTTTCGGTTACAGCCTCAACGGCAAGGAGTTCCTGGTACCCCAGGGCGGGTCCCTTACCAAGATAACCGACAGCCACGGGGACACAACCGCCAAGATCCTCAGCGGCAAGAACAACAACACGGCCAACGACGGCAGCCGCCGTCCGTTGACGATGGCCGTGGACACCGGATGGTCCCCCAAAACCAATCTCACGTCGAGCTTCGTCTTCAGCCTGTGGGGCATGGCGACCCGCCTCGGATTCAGGCAGACCGACGTGTACGCGCTCTCGATGACGATCGGGACCCAGGTGACCGCCA
The DNA here is from genome assembly GCA_963666995.1 of uncultured Syntrophobacter sp. Taxonomy (GTDB): domain Bacteria; phylum Desulfobacterota; class Syntrophobacteria; order Syntrophobacterales; family Syntrophobacteraceae; genus Syntrophobacter. The sequence continues at coordinate 1,695,788 of OY762941.1, forward strand.
ACAAAGCACTCCAGGCTCAGCTCGCCGGCGGCTCATTCGGCCTGGCCACGAAAAATTCCAGTGGTCGCTGGATCAATGCCGTGGATACCAACTTCGGAGGCACCAAGAAGTTCGTGGTCGGTCCCTGGCGCGCCAAGTACACGCTGGGAACCTACGGCTTCGACCCGAGCACCCTGACCGCCTGGGCAGTAGTCAACCATGGCGGCGATTTTGCCATCGCCTGGCACAAGGACCTCTAATCCCGATGCCGAGCGTTGCCGCGGAGTATACGAATGGTCCACACCTCCTGAAACCGGAGGCCGCTCTGTTGTCCCCTTTTCGACGGTAAGAGCGCCGAACCGGGCGATACGAGGTCGGTGTTCACTGCCCTGGAGCCGGTACTGCGGTGCCGCATACCGGCGTCAGCGGCGAAGCCGGAGGCAGAAACCCGACCAGGCTCCATGAAAGGGAACTCATCGTTTTGACGAGTTCCCTTTTTTTCGATCGAGGATTCGGCTTCACGCGCCGGCGCGAGGGCCGGGCGCACTCCAAAGCCGCGCAGCGGCGTGGAGGTGCTGAGGGGCGCAACTCCCGCTCTTCTGAGAAACGTCGTTTGCCGCTTTCATGAACGCAATCCGGCATGATGCCCGCCTCACCCGCGAAGCATCAAAATGGGCATTCCGGGACTTTAATTTGTCGGTAACTCAGTATAATTTATTATTGACATCACAAAGCTCAATATTAGTTTGAAACTGCGACTTCAAGTGCTCTCCGTTCGACCGGTACAGTGAATGCTTGAAAATCAGTGGAGGCAGGAATGGCCGGTTCCCAGGGTCACACGAAAATTGTCAGTACCACTCCCCGCCGGACCAGGGTCAGGTTATCCACCAAACGGCGCACGAAAAAAGAGATGACAAGGATCGCGGGGGCGCTCGAAAAATTCCCTTTCGTCCGTGGAGTCCAGGAAAACGTCAAGACCGGGAGTCTGCTGATCCGGCATTCGGAAGGCAGCCTCGGAAAACTGGAGCAAGTCCTGATCGACCTGGGAATCATCCTCCAGAGTGCGACGGGCGCAGAATTCCACATGGCGGAAGGAAAGGCGCGCATCGCCGCGGGGATGGCGGATGCCGTCTCAGACTTGGACAGGCGGATCGGCCTCGCAACGAACGGGATCGTAAATCTTCGGGCAATAGTGCCTCTTGGACTCGGCGCCCTCGCCGTAGTCCAATTGTTGCGCAAGGGGTGGCAAATTGAAGCCACTCCCTGGTACGTCCTTGCTTATGCGGCCTTTGACAGTTTTATAAAACTGCATTATTCGCGGGAGTACAAACCCGTTCATCACTCCTGAAACCATCCCTCCATAAAACCACTCCAAACGCTCTCTTATTCATCACCGCCGCCATAATCTACGGAATTGCAACGAATCCGAAATCATTCTGTAACATTGGGGATATAGACTGACTTTCGGATTATGGGCGGAGCTGAAACAACTTCCCATATTGCCCTGCAGTCTCTGCCCATTCCCCGGACGGGTTGTTCCGTAAACGGGAAGAAATCTTCCGGAATCGAGCGATGCGGGCCCGGCATTCGGTCTGTAACAAACGTGTAACCGCACCATCATCAAAATGGAATGAAGAGGCCTTATCATTGGAACCCGAGGACTCAGGGGCCGGATGCCCGGTGTGCCACGCAAACGTGTTCTACCGGTACGGCAGGACAAAACAAGGGAAACAGCGTGTTCGATGCCTCATGTGCGGAAGGCAGTTCACGTTGGGACCCGTTCGGGCGCGGGTTGAAAATAAGCCGGCCTGTCCCAACTGCGGGAAGACGATGCATCTCTACAAGAGGGAAAAAACCGCGCTGAGGTTCAGATGTTCCGGCTATCCAAAATGCAGGACGTTCGAGAAGATCCAAACGGAGGAAGAAAGATGAGCTACTACGTCCACCATGTTCCGGGGAGGCTGCGGGTTAAAACCCCATTCATCAAGAAAGACCCACTCGTGGCCGGGCAAATTGAGAAACTCCTGACGTCAATGCCGGGTATCACCTCGGTCATTGCCAACCAGTTGACCGGCAGTGTGGTCGTTAATTTCGATTCGACAATCTTGGACCCGCAAAGAATCCTGGACGTCCTGAAGCTCAATGGCTATTTCGACCCGTCAAAGGCTGTCACCAGTGAGCAGTATATCGAAGAAGGGCTCTCGAAGACGAGTAATCTGGTCGGCAAAGCACTTCTGGGATTTTTCCTCGAAAAGGCGTTCGAGGGTTCGCCCCTGGCTTTGCTGTCAGTCATCATCTGACCGGCGATCATTCGAGGCGTTTATTAAGTCCGGCACCCGGCGGGCCGATCATTTCGCCACTGAATCGAAACGCCGGCGTTGAGGCACCCGGCAGAACGGTGTGCCCGGGAAGGAATTTTCAGACGGGCCGATCGCCCGGAAGTTTTGCAGTTTCTCAACACCCATCCCACAATCCCTGCAACCGCTTTTTGAATTCCGCGGCAAGCTCCGGCCTCTTCCTTAGATCCTTTAGACTCTCCCAGATGGAAAAAGGCAGCCTGTTCTGATCGTATTCAATTACCACAGATCCTATAATATAGTTAATTCGAATACTTACAATTCCAGGAATGGATCCGATCATTCCCTTGACATCCGTTTTGCCAACCGCCCCAAGACCTGAAGGCAGGATCCTCAGCCTGATCCTGCCGGGAATGTGGTGGACCACCTCCGTATGAGGGGCCAGGAACATCAGGTCATCCACCACGTCAGTCGCCGGGTTTTTCATATCTCTTTTCCTGTTTTTATTTTCGTCTCTCGCGTTCAAATGTCCAACCGCCTCGTGAAGAGCCGCCCGCAGGTGTTCTTCCCGCCGAGCCGTCGATTGCGGCTCGCCCAGCGTTCCTCAAGTTCATTCCGGACGTGTATTATATAACATAGAGGTAAAGCCTCCGTGTTGACAAGCATATTTGCCTTACATATGTTGTAGGCAAGTAATGAAAGAAGTGCATGACATCACGGTTATTCAATCTTATTTTAGTTACTTGCAATCTGCGCAATTCAAGCTGCAGACAGCCGGGCATCTCTTAGAAATTTAAGCTTATCAATCCCACAGGAGGTTTGACCATGGGACTTTTCGATAATGGTTTCAGGATCGGAACCGGTGTTGCAGTAGGTATCGGGGCCCTCATTCTGGCTCCCACGGTAATCCCCATGGTGGCGGCAATCGTTAAGCCGTTGGCAAAAGCCGCCATCAAGAGCGGCCTGATGCTCGTGGAGAAGGGGAAGGAGATCGCCGCGGAGACGAAGGAAGTCCTGGAGGACCTTGCTGCTGAGGCAAAGGCGGAGCTCACCGAGGAGCAGGCGCGCGCAGCCGCATCGCAGCCGGAAGTGTCCGTAAGCCCCGTTTCAAATCCGGAACAAGGATCGGTTTGATGCTTCCCGAGGCCTACGTATGCCATAAGATTCCAGGCAGGATCAGGATCAGGATCCCGTCCAGAAAGGGCAATGAAGTCTATTTTTCGTCGCTCGGTTCCCACTTTTCACGATTCCAGGGCTTCGAGAAGCTCGAAGTCAACGAGGTGACCGGGAGCGTGCTCTTCGTGGGCGAGGCGGATCTGGAGGAAATCGCCGATTATGCTCTGGGAAACCAACTCTTCGTGTTGAGAGGCGCCGGCTCCCCGCCAACGCCTGTATCTCAACGAATTCTTGGGGAGTTCGGCCAGATAAACGGTCGGCTCCGCAGATTTACGGGGGGTGAAATCGACCTTGCAAGCCTCGCTTTTGTGGCCCTCGTAAGTGCGGGTTTGTACCAGATCAGCATCGGGGAATTCATCGCCCCGGCGTGGTACACGGCCTTCTGGTATGCCACGAATATATCCCTCAAGGCCAACACCGGCGGAGCCGGTAGTCCTGCCTGATGGAAGAAAGGAGTGATCGGCGCCTTTGAAAAAAGGGGGAAGAAGCCTTTAAGCGATCGGGACGATGGGCCTGATCGAAGGAGCATTCAATCGGGTCTCGTGAGCCGCCCATAAATCGTCATGGCGCGATCCGTCGCGTCCGCCTCGTTTTCTCTCAGCAGCGCACCGTCGTCCGTCAGGCGTATCTCCCTTACAATACCTCGCTTCACCGCGTCGCAGTCGAAAAAGTAACCTAACCGTAACAGATCTGTAACCAAAGAGTAATTGGGGTCGCGTATCCTCAATTTACGGAAGGGCTTATGGCATATGCCAAGGCCCGGGATGAACCGAGTCGGCCCCTGATGACGTCCGGACGGTCCACCCCCCTCTCCGGGAGACAAGGCCGTTGACCTTACGATAGAGCTGCTCTTTTGTCGTTTCGAGCAATCCGGGAAGTCATTCGGACCATCTGTCACGGCCGGATTGGAACCTGCAAGAAATTGGAAGAAGGGAACAGCATTTTGCCCAAGGAGATAGCCATGGTTGAGAAGAAAAAGGCTGAAGGCGTCGATGAACCCGGGGAAAACATAACAAAAGCCGGATCGACCGTGAAACAGGGAATCATCAGCAGCTTTGCCGCCATCAACGAGATCGAGGCCGGGATCGTTGACCTGGCAAGAAATACGGTTTCCCACACCCTCAAGGCCACGGGAACAGTGGCGGGTGAGGCCGTCAGTGTAACGAAAGAAGTACTCAAAGGGACGATTTCAGCCGCCGAGGAAGTGGGCACGGGGCTCCTTTTAAGCACGAAGAGCGTCGCGAAGGGCATCGTAATGGGTGTGAGCGACGTTGGCGGCGATGTCCTCAAGGCCGCCGGCCAGACGGCAAAGGCTGCCGTGGAGCAGGCTTCGGAAGTTGGCGCAAATGTTGCCGTGGTGGCAAGAAGAACGGTTGACGGAGTCATCGAAGCGGCCAGGGAGATCGGTGGGAACGTGGAAGGTGCCGCCAAAGCCGCGGTCGGCGGAGCGATCGAAGCCGCGGGAACGATCGGGGGAACAGCGGTGAGGACCGTGACCGATATACTCGTTGGAGTCGTTGACGGCGTAAAGGGAATTGCAGGCGCAGCTCTTCCGAAGCCGCGCTCGACCGCTGAGCCGGGTGCAACTCCTGAAGAAAAGCCGACCGAACAGCCATAAGTGCCTTTCACGGCCTTGCATGAAGAGAACAGACTGCCGGCGGTGGTTCCGGGGCTGTGTCGGGACGGCCGCTTGCTTCTCCGGAATCGGACACGGGCACTTCATTCGATGCTCGTTGGAGCAACGGGGTCGATATGCCGTAATTCTGAAAGCGGGCTCCTGTGATACAGATAAAGCACTCCGCCATCAAAGGAAGGGCGAGGTTCAGGGTCAGTGAACTTTATCGCTCAGAAGCTCTTAAGTGCTACATTGAGCTGAGGCTTTCCGAGAAATCGGACGTGACGCGGGCCAGCGCGAATCCGATGACCGGGAATGTCCTCGTTTTTTTCAATTCAGACAATACACCCGATACAATCGCCTTACTGATAGAGCATATCGTCGCGGATTACAGGGAACCGGATTCCCCGTTCAGACCCGCGTCAGAACTGCAATCCGCCGATACGGTCGATCCCTGGGGCTGCAACCCCCCTGATTCCCGGAAGAGCGAAAGTCCTTCTTCATTCAGAAAAAGACTGGGGTCGCTGCTCCCGAAATCGATCAAACCTCAGCCCGCCGCCTCCTGGCATACGATGCCCGCTGAAGCGGTCCTCGACTCATTCGGTGCTTCGGCAGCCCTCGGGTTGACATGCGATTCCGCAAAAGAACAGCTCGAGCGATATGGGCCCAATGTCCTTCCGGAATCCGCTCCACGCTCGCAGTGGAGCATGTTCATCGACCAGTTCAAGTCCCTTCCCGTCGCTCTTCTCAGCGTGGCCGCGGGCATTTCGGTTTTCACGGGCGGGATGGCGGACGCCGTGGTCATCCTGGGTGTCGTCGTGATCAATGCCGCCATCGGCTACAAGACGGAAAGCGAAGCCGAAAGGACCATAGAGTCCCTCAAGAACCTGGTCAGGCCCTCCGCTCATGTGGTCAGGGGGGGCCTGGTTGCCGAGATCCCTCTCGAAGAAGTGGTTCCGGGCGACCTTCTCGCGCTCAGACCGGGAAGCTACATACCCGCGGACAGCAGATTGGTCGACGCACATCACTTGAGTGTTGACGAGTCCACCCTTACCGGCGAAAGCCTGCCGGTACACAAGGCCGTTGAACCGCTCAAGAACGAGAATATGCCCCTTGCCGACCGTCTCAATATGGTCTTTATGGGCACGCTGGTCACCGGAGGCCAGGGGCTTGCCGTCGTGATTGCGACGGGAAAGTTCACTGAAGTGGGCCGACTGCAGGCCCTGGTCGGAGAAGCCACCGCCCCCGATACCCCGATGGAGACACAACTCGCCCGAATGGGAAATCAACTTGTCTTCATAAGCGGGGCCGTTTGTGCTCTCGTCTTCCTCATAGGACTTCTGCGGGGAAACGGCTTCCTTCAAATGCTCAAAATGTCCATATCCCTCGCGGTCGCGGCCGTTCCCGAGGGACTACCCGCAGTCGCCACCACTACACTGGCGCTCGGTATCAGAAACATGAACGGACAAAACGTGCTGATACGGCATCTGGATGCGGTGGAGACCCTGGGGGCGGTGCAAACCATTTGTTTCGACAAGACCGGGACGGTCACCGAAAACAGGATGTCCGTGCGGAGGCTGTATGTGGGTGCGCGGTGCGTTGATGTTGCCGACGGTCGATTCTTCTCGGAGCAGGGCATGGAGAATCCGGCCGCCAGCACGGAACTGCTGCAGCTCATCAATGTCTGCATCCTCTGCAATGAAACCGAGATCATCGAGGGTGGGAACGGATATACTCTGGAGGGGTCCTCGACGGAAAAAGCGCTCATCTGGATGGCCATCGATGCCGGAGTGGACTTGACCGGTCTCAGAAAGCGCTATCCGCTGCTGAAAACGAACCACCGCTCCGAAGACCGCCACTTTATGGGGACGCTGCATCAGTCCGGCAAAAATGACAGGCTTATTGCATTGAAGGGAAGCCCGCTCGATGTCCTCGCCATGTGCGATTACTATCTGGAAGGCGGAGAGAGGGTCTCCCTGACGGACCAGGACCTGAGAAGCATCGAACTGGAAAACGAACGCATGGCAGCCGATGCCTTGAGGGTCCTGGGGTTTGCTTATTCCATCGAACAGGATGACGAAAGCTTCGATCTGTGCAAGGGCCTCACATGGCTCGGTCTCGTCGGAATGGCAGACCCGATCAGGAACGGGGTGAAGGAATTGATCGGTCAATTTCACCAGGCTGGGATCGATACCGTCATGATCACCGGCGACCAGAGCCCCACCGCCTACGCCATCGGAAAGGAACTGGATCTCAGCAGAGGCAGGCCCATCGAAATCCTCGACTCGATGCACCTCACGAACATCGACTCCGATGCCCTGAGGGCGCTTTCCGAGAGAGTGCATGTATTCGCCAGGGTCAGCCCTGCCCATAAGCTCCAGATTGTCCAGGCCCTGCAGCAGGCGGGCAGGGTCGTCGCCATGACGGGTGACGGAATCAATGACGGACCGGCCCTCAAAGCCGCGGATATCGGCGTCGCCATGGGCAGCAGCGGAACCGATATCGCACGCGAGGTTGCCGACGTCGTCCTGGAAAACGACAATCTCGAGACAATGATTGCAGCCGTGAGCCATGGGCGAACTATTTACAATAACATCAGAAAGTCGGTCCATTTCCTCCTGGCTACCAATTTCAGCGAGATCATGGTGATGTTTTTCGCCAGTACGGCGGGCCTCGGGTACCCCCTGACCGCAATGCAACTCCTCTGGATCAACCTCATATCGGATATTTTCCCCGGCCTTGCCCTGGCGCTCGAACCACCGGAGCCCGATGTCCTGAAACGGCCTCCACGCGATCCGCGGGAACCCATCACCAAAACATCCGACCTCAAGAGAATTACGTTCGAAGCGGGCGTAATGAGCGCCAGCGCCCTCGCCGCCTACGGCTACGGGATCGCGCGATACGGCATGGGCGCCAGGGCGAACAGCATAGCGTTCCAGAGCCTGACACTGGCACAACTCCTCCACGCCATAAGCTGCCGTTCCGAAAAGCACAGCGTTTTCGACAGGAGCGTTCTGCCTTCGAACAGGTACCTCAATATGGCCCTTGGAGGCTCGCTTGGCATTCAGATACTGACGATGGTTGTCCCGGGCCTCAGGAGGCTCCTCGGGGTTTCTCCGGTCAACCTCATCGATGGTATCCTGATAGGCGCGAGCGCTTTGTTCCCGCTTGTCATAAACGAGGCGACCAAAAATACATGGGGAGGCGGCAAACGATGAAAAAGAACTTTATGTTCACCTCCGAGTCGGTAACTGAAGGGCATCCGGACAAACTCTGCGATCAGATAAGCGACGCCATCGTTGACCGCTTCCTCGAACAGGACCCCTTTTCAAGGGTGATTGCCGAATGTGCCGTGTCCGTTTCCATCCTGTTTATCGCCGCCAGGTTTGCATCCGGTGCTGCAATCGACTTCCCGAACGTCGCGCGCAGGCTCATTCAGCAGGTCGGCTACACCGACCGGGATTTCAATTCCAAGACGTGCAGCATTCTCACGAGCCTTGTCGAACTGCCCGTCGATGAACATTGCTGCTTCAAGGAGGATGAGCTGTCGGAGGAGGAGATAGAGCGTATCCCGGCTCAGGACCAGGTCACCATTTTCGGATTTGCCTGCAATCAAACACCCGCATTCATGCCCCTTCCCATATGGCTTGCCCACAGGCTCTCAAAGCAAATCACCACGGTCAGGCGCCGGCGCATTCTGCCCTACCTCTGCCCGGAAGCAAAAACGGGCGTGGGGATCGAATACAGAGACCGCCGCCCCGACCGGATACACAGCATCACGGTTACCGCAAGCCAGAGCACGGAAGGGGAACCCAGCCTGAAGAAGCTGCGGGACGATATAAGAGACGTCGTTTTAAGCGGGGTCTTCGAGGATGAACCGATCAAACCGGATGAGAAGACCGACATCTTCATCAACCCTGACGGCCCGTTCATCCGTGGAGGACCGTCGGTGCATTCGGGCCTGACGGGCAGAAAGAACGCGATAGACACCTATGGCGAGTACTCCAGGCACAGCGGTGCGGCCTTAAGCGGAAAGGACCCCCTGCGCATAGACAGGGTGGGGGCTTACGCGGCCCGGTATGCGGCGAAGAACCTTGTTGCGGCGGGCCTTGCGGACGAGTGTGAAGTGCAGTTGAGCTATTCCATTGCCCTCTCTCATCCCGCAAGCATCCAGGTCGAGACGTTCGGAACGGGAATGATACCCGATGAGGACCTCGCCTCCATAGTCGAGAGACTCTTCGATTTCCGTCTTGCGGGAATCATGAAGCAATTCCACATGAGGCATCTGCCCGCGAATGCACAGGGGGGATTCTATCAGAAGCTGGCGGCGTATGGGCATATGGGCCGCATTGACCTCGATCCTCCCTGGGAAAAACTCGACAAAGTCGACGCCCTGCGGCAGTTCGACTCCCGGCTCCACCGACCGTGAGAAGGCAACCCATTCCCGGGATACCTAGACAGGTCGCCGGGCTCTGCCGCAGGCCCGCGGTTCCCGAAGCCGCAGGAAGGTGAATGCCGATCATGAAAGCACACACCATCGGGTGGATCATCTGGCTCATTGCCGTCATTCTGCTTGCGTCGCTCCTTTGCCTGCTCGAGAGCATGCACGCGAAAGGTGACGCTTCCATGCGGACGGGGGCGATTGTCACGGGCAAAAAGGAGCAGGCGGGAAACCGCACCTGCACGAAGAAGCTGCTACCCGAGCTGGGAACGGGCGTCGAACGGTCTTGATTCCGGGCTGTCGCCCAAAGGAAAAGCCGAGGGCCGGTGAAACCAGGATTCGTCATTACGGCGGAGGCCGGAATCCAGAGCTTAGTTTTAAGTCGCTGATATGCAAAGCAAAATCTTCCTGGCCTCGGTTTTCGCCGGGGTGAGGTTCCAAGAGATTTCCATCCGAAAGCGGGAAATTCAATCCTTTTTCATCGGCCTGCTAAGACAGCGAATTCATCAGCTCACGGCGATCGTTTTTGGGGGTTGTTTCGTGCATTGATTTCCTGGCTTGCTCTTCTTCCACATCCCGAATTATCTCATCCACCGGGTTCCCTTCCCACGAAGGCAATCTTGGAAGATTCATCAGCCGGGCGACTGTCGGCGTTGTGTCCAGGACGGAAATCTCGCCCCTGATGCTGTAACCCCGCCGGATTCGTGGGCCGAACGCAAGCCAGGGAATCCTTCTTTCCTGATTACCGTTTCCGTCCGGAGCAGTCCCAAGCCCGGATAGATCACCTGTCAGCAGGATATGATAGTCCCCAAAAAGTCCAAAGAGACTCATTGCGTTCAGCAGCAGTTCCAACCCCCGGTCTGACTTCTCGATGTGCTTCAGGTTTTTTGGACTCATGAGTTCAGGTCTGCATCCCACATGTTCGAAAGAACTGAAGTAGATGAAGCAAAAATCGGGTCTGCACGCGACGATATCTGAGGCGGCCGTCACTACGATATTGTGGGGGTCACCCTTGATGCATTCGTGAGTCGGGCAGTAGAACTGGTCAAAAGATCCGCTGCGGAAGAGGTCCCCAAGCCTCGAAATACTGTAATACCCTGCAGTCGATCGACCATACAGGGAGGCCAGATTCACGATGTTGTACCGGACATCGGACAGCGCCGCCGCTTCATTCGGGTGAATGCCGTTTTTCAGGGACTCAGTCGAGGTAAGAATGCCGACCAGGGGGTTAGCCCCGGGGCGGGTGGCAGCGGGGTCCGCTTCCAGGGTGGAAGAGCCGGCCTCGATCAGGATGTCCAGGCTGGGCGTCCGGACCTGCGCCGCGGCGTGCGAAGTCAGGTCCTCGATAACGATCAAAATAACTTTCCAGTTGCTTTTGGGTTTCATCTTCGTTTCTCCAGGTACGGGGGCCATACCACATCGAGGTCGGAATTTGCCTGTCCTCGAAAAACCGGCCTCCCGTGAATCAGTGTTATATGATCGCTTGTGGGGTTGATCCCTCATCCCTTTCACCGCAAGTGCCCTGCCGGCCATTGTCAGGCACAGTCGGCGAGAATCCCGCGATTGTGGAACCTCAGGAAGGATTCAGCTCCCTCCTCGCCCATGTACCGCCCCAACGTGGCGGAACCCACCTGAGTGAGGTCCACCATCACCAGGGCATCCACAACGTCGCTGAAATTTCGGTCCGTGCTGAATCCCAGGAACTTCCCACCGAGCTTCATATAGTGCTTCAAGAGGATTGGAATCCCTTTCCGGTCTCTCTCGATGTCGGATATCAGTTCCGACAGATCGTGAATGTCCCAGATCAGGCCGGAGGCCTCCCTGAGCCTGGATCCCGTCAGGGGGTTCAGTCTCACGGGGTTGGCTCCTCTTACGAGCCGCGCGAGTTCCGTATGCTGATTCGTCCTCGAGAACGCCACGATAAGATCCCGGGAGACTGAATGATAGTCGCTGTTGATGCTGACCGGTCCGAACAGGATCCTGTATTGGGGCCTGGCTGCAACGAAGCGGCCTATCCCTTTCCAGAGAAGCATGAGCGGCTGGTAACTCTTCTGGTATTCCTTGCAGACGAACGCTCGTCCCAGCTCCATCGCAGGGTCGATTCTCCCGAAGAATTCCGTTTCGTAGTGGAAGAGCGTCCTTGTATACAGGCCGGGATTCCCATCCATGTCCGGCAGCCGGTCCGTCAAGCCGATGCGGTAGCCCCCCGCCAACCGTTTCGTCTCGTTGTGCCAAAGAAAGAGGTGAGTGTAGTAGCGGTCGAAGACGTCCAGATCGATTGGTCTTCCGGTGCCTTCACCGTCCTCGCGGAAGGTAATCTCGCGGAGTCGGCCGATCTCACGCAGAAGCAGGGGAATTTGGAAGCTTTCGGCATAAAATACCGAGAATTCCTTCGTGTCGACCAGCTTCTGATCCAGTGGCAGGGCAGCCACTTCGCCGGGCAGGAGGTCCGGCTTGAAGGGTTGGGCAACGGCCGGGTAGGCCGGGACCCTCCTTGATTTCCCTTCACGACCGATGCGCTTTTTCTCCGAGTCGCCGTCTCCTCGGTTCTCGAGCATGTAGGTTCTCATGCGCAGGTACTGCGTCATGGCTTCGCTGTCCCTGAATCCGGCGAGTTTATCATAGGGGATGCGCCTCCCCACGCGGACCCGGATCGCCCTGTTCGATTTATTGAACATTTCGCGAGCCAGCATCAACGTCCTCATTCGCGGGTGCAACAACCCGGCCATTTGAAACAGACCGCTGTTTGACCCTTCGAAAAAAACAGGGACCACCGAGGCTTTCGTTCCCTTTACAATTCGTGCGACCGTATCATTCCACTCGGGATCGGTGATTCGTCTCTTTCTCAGTTGAAAATGAGACACTTCGCCCGCGGGGAATATCCCCAGCGCTCCGCCGTTCCTTACCCATTGGACTGCTTCCCTGAGCGCTCGAAGGTTGGTCCTGATGGAATCCTTCGTGCCGAAAGGATCGACGAAAATGAACGTGTTCCGGAACTCCGGGATATTGACATGCTTCAGAATGGAGTTTCCCATCAGTTTGACATCGGGCCGGACAGAAAGCAAAATTGACCCGAGGACAAGGCCCTCCACCGCTCCAAAGGGATGATTGGCGGTGACGATCAGCGGCCCGCTGGAGGGAATCCTCGCCGTATCAGGCTCCGATACCTGGAATACTGCATTCAGGCGATGCAGTATCCTGGAAACAACATGGCCGTCACCGTCATCCCTCAAGAGTTGTGAATAGAGATCGCTCGCGCGGTTGAGGTGAAAGAACCGCCACAGGAAGCGATCGAGAAGACCGCGGACTCCACCCCGCGGCATATTTTCCGAACCGATACTTCCGGTTTTCTCCTGAAACGCAACGCTCATCCTATCGAACACATCGACCCTCCATCGTCCCGAATGAAACCTGCCTGCCTCGTGCAGCCCCTTGTCTTGGGCGAACTCGGATTGAGCAACCCGAGTATCGACCGCCCGACTACTGAATCCCGTTTTGACCTTCCCAGGGGGACACATCGGTCGGGGGTAACCCTAAACCGGCAAGATGACTTTCCTATGAAGCGCCGGTGAAAATTGTGTGAAACCGAAATGTGCTGAGGATTTCAGCAAGATGATGTGCAATGAGACCCAGGCGCTGCTGAGCGTCGAGGCTGTGCGGAAGGGGCTAATACCGGGTTGCTTTCAAGACGATACTTCTAACACCCCCAAAAGAGCGGAGGAATGATTCCCCACGCTCTTGAGAAACATCGTTTGTTACTTCCTTGAACGCAAATTGGTATAAGGCGGCCGGTGGTTCACGCCGGCCGGGACAGGGAAGGCTTGGGATTCCGGTCCTCTCCGAGGATCGTTGCTGCATTCTTAAGGTCCCGCACGCTTACATGCCTGTCGACTTATGGGGCACATCCTCCGCCGTCCAGTACATGGCGTTCCGTACCGCTCCAACCAGTCGCCGCATATCATGGGGGAACACATGCCCTATGTTTCCAATCCGGAAGGTATCGGCTTTTGCGGCGTTGCCCGGATAGATGACGAAGCCCCGGGCTTTCAGCCGTGCATAAAAAGCGCTGAAGTCGTAATCGGGATGAACCGGGTTGAGGAATGAGGTGATGATGGGAGACTGCCGGGCCGGCGGCAGCAGGCATTCGAACCCGAGGGCCGACATGCCGTCCACGAGTATCCCATGGTTTTCACAGTATCGCGCGTGGCGGAAGGCAATTCCTCCCTCATCGTCGAGTTCTTTCAATGCCTGGGCAAAAGCCCGGACGGTGTGTGTGGGCGATGTGAAGCGCCACTTGCCCTTTTTCACTTCCATTTCCTTCCACTGTTGAAAGAGGTCCAGGCTCAACGACCGCGAGCGGCCCTCGCACCGTTCGAGTTCCCCTTGCCCGGCAATGATAAAACCGAACCCCGGAACCCCCTGGATGCACTTGTTGGCGCTGGAAATGAGAAAATCCGCTCCAATCTCCGCAATATCCATCGGAATGCCGCCAAAACTGCTCATCGCGTCCACGATGTAAATCTTGCCGAGACTCTTGACCGTGCCTCCGATGTCTCCGACCGGGTTGAGCATCCCCGTCGTGGTTTCACAGTGCACGACAGCCACGTGGGTGATCGCGCGATCGGATTCGATAGTTATCCTCAATTGATCGAGGTCGGGGTATCCGGTCTCGCCCAAGTCCAGTTTAGCGACAGGGATTCTGAGGTATTGGGCGATCAGGGCAATGCGATCTCCATAGTGACCGTTGGCGATGACGAGCAACTTGCCGTCCTCCGGCACTGCCGTGCCGATTGCGGCTTCCACGGCAAAGGTCCCGCTGCCCTGCATAAGAACGGAGGTGTAACCGGGGCTGTTCGTCGCCAGGCTTACCAGCCTTGTCCGGATATCCTGCACGATGGAGTTGTAGTCGCTGTCCCACGTGCACCAATCCCGCATCATGGCAGCCTTGACGGTCCGGGATGTCGAGAGCGGTCCAGGTGTGAGAAGCAGGTAAGGATTTTCGGCAAACGGGTCCAATTTCATACCATTACTCCCTTCGAAGCGCGGGCTGCCGCCAGGGTTGCATACCCATGTCCGCGTTCGACTTCAGACAGGTTTTCGTCGAGAATGTGCAATGCCGTCATCAGACCAACCGCCAGGAAGAGGCCCACTCCCCGCACGTCCCCGGCTAAAGGGTGCGGTTTCGTATCAGGGAACCTCACCATGAATCAGGCAGCCGTTTATCTCTTCCACGATTTCGGGGCACTGGCTGATGTCCTCGGCGACAAAATGAGCGCCTGCATCGATGAACCGGGTTTCGATGGCCGCGAGCCTTCCTTGGAGTTCATCGCCCGGGAGAGACGAAACCTCGGATTCCGTGAGACCGAGGTCGTTTCCCGACCGGGTGATCCCGACGACCCACATGCCCGCGTTCAATCCTTCCTCGATGTCCTTCACGGTGTCTCCGATCTTCACCATCGCTTCCATCGGGTAGACTTCAAGGTTGATCGCATTTTGATAACACATGAACGGGAACGGGCGTCCTTTGGGCACATCGGATGAGCAGACGACCGAATCGGGCCGGTAGCCCCTTTTCATGGCCTCCGGAAGGAGAATATCCATCATGGGCTTTGTATAGCCCGTGGACGTTCCGATCTTGATCCCATTCCTTTTGAAAGCGTCGATCGCCGGCAGAAGGCCGGGGACGAGGTCGGCATGCCCGGCAATTGAAGACACCATCAACGGTTCGGTATCCCGATAAATCCTTTGGACGTCGTCTTCGTCGGGCTCGCGGCCGCACAACTCACACCATTGTGTCGAGACGGAAGGCAGGCGGCACAGGGCGCGCACGTGATCCACCTTCGCCAGCCCCATGGGTCCGCGCGCTTCGGATGCGGCGACCTTGACGCCGTACCGGGCAAACGCTTCAATGAACACGGCTACGGGCCCCACGCAGCCGAAATCAACGGTCGTACCGGCCCAGTCCAGCACCACCGCCTGAATTGGACCGGTATAGGGTTTGTTCCTGATAAAAACGTCCATTTCGTTCCCCTCTTGGTGGATACAACGTGTTGACTAACGTGTGATCCAACTCTGGGTCCTCTTTTGGACCCCTTTGCTGAGAATTTCGTAAACCCCGCGGCCAAGAATGTTTATCACCACGATCAGGATCGACATGGCCGCCGCGGAGGCCGTATCGCCCGCATCATCCATGTTTGCGACGGCAACCGATGCCAGCGGGATATCCGGAGTATAGAGGAAAATGACCGCCGATACAGTAGCCATCGAATTTACGAAGTAGTAGATCGCTATTTCGAGTACGGCCGGAAGGCATACCGGAACAGTCACCCGGAAGAAAGTCCTGTAAAACGGGACCCCCAGGGACTCCGACACGGCCTCGAATTCCTTGTCCAACTGCTTTAGCGCGGTAGTGGCGGTAAGAAACCCCACGGTGTAGAAGTGCACGATGTTGCTCAACACCAGCATGGCCATCGTCCCATAGAGGAAATTGAACGGATTGGGGACCCGCACTCCAAAGAAGTTGATGGACAGGGGGTTGAAGAAGAAAATATAGCTCAAGCCGATCACGAGTCCCGGTAGAGCCAGGGGCAGAATGGAGAGCAGATAGGCGGTCTGCCGGATGAACCGCATCCCCTTGCTCTTTTCGATGAGATAGGCGGACATGAATACGGCCGCGGTCCCCGCCGCCGCCGAATAAAGGCTCATGCGGACACTGTTCCAGAGGGCCCCGTATCCTCCGCCTCCCATCCTGCTGAAATCGTAGTTCCAGAGTCCAAACGTGAGATTATACGGCCACGCTTTGACAAGGGATGCGAACAGGGCGGTAAGATAGAACCCTGCAATACAGAGGCTTATCAAGACGCAGAAGGACAGAAAGATCGTATCTCCAAGGCGGTTTGGCCGGGGTGTCAGCGGGACCGACCGGGCGGTGATCGAGGAAAATTGCCTGCGCTGGCAGATGCGGTCCGCAATGAACGCGATCACGGTGGGTATCAGCAGGACCGAACTCACCACGGCCCCCATGGTGAAGTTCTGCTGGCCGATGACCTGTTTGTAAATGTCCGTCGCCAGGATGTTGTACTGGCCGCCCACGACCTTGGGGGCGCCGAAGTCGGTGAAGGCCAGGATGAAGGAGACAAACAGGGTGCTGATGAACCCGTATTTGATTCCCGGGATGGTGACCGTGAAGAAGGTTTTCACCCTGGAAGCCCCGAGGGCAAAGGATGCCTCATAGAGGCGGGCATCCGTCAGGCGCAGTGCAACGGAAAGAATGAGAACGGCCTGGGGAAGCGTGTAAAGGACCTCGGCGATGATGATCCCGACCGGGCCGTAAAGCCCGATGTCGATTCCGGGGAGCAGGCCGAAGAAGCCCTTGGTGAACAGCCCCTTTTTCCCGAAGAGATACACCAGTGCTATTCCATTGAGGAGCGTAGGGGAGAAGAGGAGCATCATGACGATGCTCTGGAAGAAGCCCTTTGCCCGGATGCAGGTTCTCGTCAGGGCGAAGGCATAGGCCAGGCCCAGTATTCCCGACACGAGCGTGGTGATGAGCGATACGAAAAGGCTGTTATAGAGTGAGACACAGAGAGAGGGCGTCTGAAAGTAATGGATGAAGTTCCCCAGGCCGGCAAAATTTCCCTGCCGATCGTACAGGCTCTTGCCGAGCAGTTGGAACACGGGGAAAACCACCGCGACAATCAGCCAGGCGCATACCAGCAGCACGAGCGCGCGGCGAAGCCAGACATGCGCATCAATCGTGGCGAGCACGCCGTGATTCCCGGCGGCCGCACCTGCCCCAACGTCAGCTTGCAACATTTGCAGTTCCCCTCACCCGGCCGATGCTGCGCGGGACCGCGGGGTGTCCTTTTCAGGCCGCATAGGCCCTCAGCCGGTCCACGGGGATGCCGATGTTGACCGCCATGTTTTCACACATCTGCAAACGCCTGATTTTTTCGGTGGGGATTTCGGCCTCGATCGTGGTGGTTTCTTCCTCGATCGCAAGGCTGAAGGTGACCCGGTAACTCGAGCCTCGATACTCCATTCGTTTCACGAGAGCCGGGATGGTGTTCTCTCTGACGTCCCCGTTTCTACCGACCAGGATATCCTCGGGTCTCACGGCCAGAACCGCCGCGGCGCCTTGTGGCAAAGAGTCCGGTTCATCCACCACAAGGCTCAGATTTCCTTTACGATAAACTCTGGCCTTCTCCTTTACGATATCGCGTATAAAGTTCATGGAACCAATAAAGGAGGCCACGAAAGGATTGGCGGGTCTGTCGTATATTTCGCTTGGGGTGCCGCTCTGGAGGAGGCGCCCTTCATCCATGACCAGGATTCTGTCCGCCATCGAAAGGGCTTCCTCCTGGTCGTGAGTGACCATGAGGGTGGTTATGCCCAAACATTTCTGGAGCTGCCTTATCTCGGACCTGAGCCTGGCCCGCACTTTGGCGTCAAGGGCCGACAGAGGTTCATCGAGGAGCAAAAGGGACGGGGAAGCCGCTATGGCCCTTGCCAGCGCCACCCGCTGCTGCTGGCCCCCGGAAAGCTGTGCGGGGTATTTCTTCTCGGAACCCTCGAGGCCGACGAGTTCGAACATTTCCCTTACCCGGCTTCTTACGCCGCTCCTGCCGGCAACACGGCCGCTCAGGCCGTAGGCGATATTCTGCTCGGCCGTCAGGTTGGGAAAAAGGGCGTAGGATTGGAAAACGATGCCTACATTTCGTTTGGAGACGGGGACGCTGGAGATGTCTTTTCCATCAATGACGATTGTTCCCTCGTCCTGTTTTTCCAGCCCTGCCACAACCCGCAGCAGAGTGGTCTTGCCGCATCCGCTGGGTCCCAGGATCGATAGGAACTCACCGGGTTTGGCTTCAAAGCTGATGTCCCGAAGTGCGGTGAAATTTCCGAAGTTCATCGTCACGCTCCGCACTTTGAGATAACTTTCTACGGCTTTTGCTGTTCCGTCGCTCATGTGATCCGCCTCGGAGGAGGACTGGATGCCGGGTTCACATCCAGTCCCGGAAAGTGCAAGATCGAGTCTACTTCTTCGGTTCGCTCTTGCTGTCATATCGCTTTGTCCATTCGGCAAGGATTGCGTCGCGGTTCTTGGCCGCCCAGGAAAGATCATTCTTTATGAGTTGCTTGAACGGGTCGGACGGATACTCCCGGGGGACCGGTTCTCCCGTTGCGTAAGCTGTAACGGGGTAGATTTTGGCATACATTTTCATCACCTCGGGAGACAGCGCCCAATCCAGGAACTTCTTTGCCGATTCCTTGACAGCAGCTTTCTTCACCAGGGCGTTGGCTTCGACGTCCCACCCGCAGCCTTCTTTCGGGAAAACCGTTTCGATGGGTTCGCCCTTCGTTTTCTGGGTAATCCCCCGATAACCGAAAGAGATGCCGATCGGATATTCTCCCGCACCCGCCATCTTACAGGGCTTTGACCCCGAGTGAGTGTACTGGGCGATGTTCTCGTGCAATTTATCGAGGAATTCCCACCCCTGTTTTTCACCCATCATCTGCAGGATAGCCGAAACAGTCAGGAAGCCGGTACCGGATGATGCCGGGTTGGGCATAACGATTTTGCCTTTGTATTCGGGTTTTATCAGGTCGGAAAAGGAGGTGGGAATCGGCAGATTCTGGGCCTTCGCTTCGATCGTGTTGACACAAAAGCCGGTTTCCCATGCCTTGATCCCAACCCATTTGGGCGGGTTGGACGGATCCCTCATGTTTCCGTTCACTTTGCCGAGATCCTTGGGTGAGTATTCCTGCAGCATCCCCGCCTGGTTGCAGACAAGAAGGCTTGTCGCCGCCACACCCCAGATCACGTCGGCCTGCGGGTTATCCTTTTCGGCAAGCAGCTTGGCGGTAACCACGCCGGTCGAGTCCCTGACGATCTTGACGTTCACATCGGGATAGGCCTTCTTGAAAAGTTCAAGGTACCCCGGGTATTCGTCATCTTCGAGGGCGGTGTAGACCATGAGGTCTTCGGCATGAGCGAATCGAGAAAGCATCGCCGTGCAGAGCATCGCGAGAAGCACGAGAAATAATCGCAGTGATTTTCCGTTTCCTGGCATTTTATTCTCCTTGGCAAATGGACATGGTTGAATCGGCGTTTTGTCAGGCCGATCGACCGGCACGTGGTGACCGGTCAAGCTGAAGTATCGAAGCATGAACGGCCGTACGGCACCCGCCGTTCGATGCCCCGGGGCGAGCGGGCACCGGCCCGGCGAACTAAAGCATTCAGGTCTTCAAGTCCCGCATAAGGTAGCCCATGCCTGTTACAATTTTATGTCTCTTCAGTTACAGTTAGTGAGTGGCCGTCAATTCGTCATGCTGCCGGATTCGATCCGGTAAGGGTCAAAACACGAGCGCACTTTTATTGGAGATTACTTAATGACCGGTGTATTGTGAATCGAGCCTTTGAGAAATAGCTTGGTTGTCAGCCATCATTGCCAGGGCGTTCCGGAGAGCAACATGAGCGACGACGATCGAAGACCGAAAGCGGCAAAAGACGAGGATACCACAGCAGTGGGCAACAAAACGGCCGGGAGCGAATGCCCTGTTTTGGTGGCGGCCATCGGGGCTTCGGCGGGCGGATTGAAGTCCTTGAAGAAACTTTTCGCCGGGATGCCTCCCGGGCATGGGGTGGCCTTCGTGCTCATCCCGGAGCATGAGGCTTTGCATGGGGACGCGGCCGGTAAGGAACTGCCGGGGCAAACGGCCCTGGCTGTGGTCGAGGCAACCGATGGGATGCCGGTGCTGGCCGACCGCATCCATATCATTCCGCCTGGTAAGTTCCTCAACATTGCCGGGTGCAGGCTTACGTTTCAGGATCCGTTGTATTGCAACGGCCTGCGCATGCCGATCGATCACTTCTTCTGCTCTCTTGCCGTCGCCCTCGGACGCCGAGGGTGCGGCATCCTCCTCTCGGGTACGGGTAGTGACGGCACGTTGGGCCTCTCTGAAATCAAGTCCGCGGGAGGCAGGACGCTTGCGGAAGATCCGGACGGCGCTGAGTTCCCCGAAATGCCCCAAAATGCGATCGACGCGGGTGTGGTAGACGTAGTCCTGCCGGCAGACGCCATGGCCGAAGCGATCGCAACGCTGGCGGAACGGGCGAGCGCCGACATCCGAAGTACGCCCGTCGAGTCTCCCGAATCGGACGTCAACCTAAGGACCATCCTGGACATTCTGCGCACAAAGAGCGGACATGACTTCCGCTGCTATAAGCCCAATACCATCGTACGGAGAATCCGCCGCAGGATGACGCTGGCAAAGATTGCAACCTATGCGGACTATGTCCGGTTTCTGGACGATCATCCCGAGGAAGTCCGCATTCTCCAGAAAGATCTGCTCATCGGAGTGACCGAGTTCTTCCGTCAGCCGCAGGCCTGGGAGATCCTGGAGGAGAAGGTCATTCCCGGCCTCATTGAGAGGGCCCGGCCGGGATCGGAGATCCGGGTCTGGGTCCCGGGTTGCTCGACGGGGAAGGAAGTTTACAGCCTGGCCATGCTGCTGGTCGAGCAGATAGAAAAGTCCGGCAAGGAAGTATCCATCCAGATCTTCGCAACCGATTCAGATGTCAGAGCGCTGGCAACGGCCCGCAGCGGCAGCTACTCGGAGGAGGACCTTGGCCCGAATGTTTCCCCTGAACGGCGCACTCGTTTCTTTGCTTGCCGGGACGGCCTCTACCAGATCATCAAGGAGGTCCGTGAGAGGATTGTCTTCGCGCCCCAAAACCTCACGACCGATCCGCCCTTTTCCAGGCTGGATCTCATCAGTTGCCGCAATCTCCTTATTTACCTGGATCCGCAGGTGCAGCAGAAGATTATCGCGCTGTTCCATTTCGCACTGCACGAAGGTGGGGCACTGTTTCTCGGCACCGCTGAGACCGTTGGGGAGCGGGAGGATCTTTTCGATGCGGTCTCTAAGAAATGGCGGATCTATCGTCGTATTGGTGTCGGCCGCCGCGTGGAGGTCGAGATCCCCGTACGCCCAACCGGTGAGCCCTGGCCGGCTCCCGGCAGGTACACCGTCACTTCGTCCACACCCAAGCTGAGCCTGGCTTCGGCAGCTCAGCAGATGCTGCTGGATCGCTTTGCCCCTGCCTGTGTGATGATCAACCGCAAACTCCAGGTGCTCTATGTGCACGGCGCGGTCGAGGATTACCTGACTTTTCCCCCGGGTGAACTCACCACGCGCGTTGTGGATATGGCCAGGGAAGGACTCCGAACCCGCCTGGGCGGAGCGATCGGCAAATGTCTCGAAGAGAACCGGCCGGTCTCCGTTACCGCCCGGGTCCGACGCAAGGAGAAGTCCTTGCCGGTCAAGGCCACCGTGAGTTTGCTGCGGCATCCGAGAGAAGCTGACGGACTGCTGCTCATCACCTTCGAGGATTACCGCGTTCCGGCCGACCGTTCTAACCGGCAGCCCTCCAAGGGAAGCGATATCCAACAATTGCAGGATGAACTGAAGGTCACCCGCGAAGAACTCCAGAGCACCATCGAACAGTTGGAGCGATTCAACGACCAGCTCAAGGCATCCAATGAGGAAGTCACCGCTTCCAACGAGGAATTGCAGGCGGCCAACGAAGAACTGGAAACCTCAAAAGAGGAGTTCCAATCCCTCAACGAGGAACTCAACACCACCAACATGCGCCTTCGGGAGAAGGTGGACGAGTTGGAAAGCGCCAACAACGATATTTTCAATCTGCTGTCCAGCACCAATATCGCGACCATGTTCCTCGATAAGGAACTCAAGATCAAACGCTACACCCCTGCCATTACCCGCATCCTCGGCCTGATCCCCTCGGACATCGGCAGGCCTGTTGCGGAACTCCTTCGCAGGTTTAACGACGAGGCGCTGCTGGAAGACGCCCGCAAGGTGCTTGCGGATCTCACGACCCTCTCCAAGGAGGTGCCGACAGAGGATGGCCGATGTTATATCCGGCGCATCACTCCGTACCGCACGCAGGAGGACCGCATTGAAGGCGTGGTCGTCACCTTTGTGGATGTCACCGACCTTAAAGATACCGAACGGGCCTTGCGCCGTTCCAAAGAAGAATGGGAGCAGACCTTCAACACGGTCCCCGACCTGGTGGCCATCCTGGACAATCAGCACCGGATCGTTCGAGTGAACCGGGCGATGGCGGACCGATTGGGGTTGCCGTTCGACGAATGTATCGGCCTCAGGTGCTATGAAGCAATCCACGGAGCGCGTGAGGCGCCGGCATTCTGCCCGCACGTGTTGACTTGCCGGGATGGGCGGGAACATGTCGCCGAAGTGCACGAACCTCGTCTGGGCGGGGACTTCACAGTCAGTACAACCCCCATGTTCGACGAGCAGGGGCGCCTTATCGGCGTCGTCCACGTTGCCCGCGACATCACGGAGCGCAAGCGGGCCGAAGAAGCGTTGCGAGAGAGCGAGCAGCGCGTCAGGAGGAAACTGGACAGCGTCCTTTCTCCCGAAGGCGACCTCGGCGGCCTGGAACTTGCCGACATCATCGATGCCCCGGCGATCCAGTCGCTCATGGAAAACTTCTATAAACTTGCCCACATTCCCATGAGCATAGTCGACCTGAAAGGTAAACTTGTTGTCGGCGTGGGGTGGCAGGATATCTGCACGAGATTCCACCGAGCCCATCCCGAAACCCGCAAACACTGCGTGGAAAGCGACAGCCAACTCTCAGCAGGCATTCCCCGCGGAGAATCCAGGCTGTACAAGTGCAAGAATAACATGTGGGACATCGCAACACCCGTCATCGTGGGCGGCCAGCACATTGGCAACGTCTTCTCGGGGCAATTCTTCTTCGATGACGAGACGCCGGATTATGACCTCTTCCGATCCCAGGCCAGGCAATACGGTTTCAATGAAGAAGAGTACATCGCGGCCATGGAAGCCGTTCCGCGGCTGAGCAGGGAGTCCGTGGAAACAGGCATGGCTTTTCTGACAAAGCTTTCCGACATGCTCTCTCAACTGAGTTACGGAACCATCAAATTGGCCCGCCTGCTGGTACAGCGCGACAATTTGCTGGCTTCGCTGCGTGAGAGCGAAGCCCTCTTCAGGCTGCTCTCCGAGACTGCGAGCCGGCTGCTGGCGTCGAGGAACCCTCAGGGACTCGTCACTGAGCTGTGCCGCGAAGTCATGAATCTTTTGGACTGCCACATCTTTTTCAATTTCCTGGCGGATGAGCACGCAGGCAGGCTGCACCTCAATGCATGGGCGGGTATTCCCGAAGAGGAGGCGGAAAAGATCGAATGGCTGGATTACGGGGCGGCGGTGTGCGGCTGCAGCGCGAGAGATGGAAAGCGCATCGTTGTGGAGGATATCTTCGCCACGCACGATCCACGGGCGGATCTGGTCAAATCCTACGGCGTACAGGCCTATGCCGCCCACCCGCTTATGTCCCAGGGGCGGATTATGGGTACCCTCTCTTTCGGTACAAAGACGCGAAGCCGTTTCTCGCCCCAGGATCTGGCCCTCATGAAGACAGTGACCGACCAGGTTGCCACCGCCCTGGAACGCATGCACCTCATCGGAGAGCTTCAGACGTCACGGGACGAACTGGAGGCGAGGGTGCAGGAGCGTACCACCGAACTGAGCAGGTCAAATGAGGCCCTGGAGAGAAGCAACCGGGATCTTGAAGACTTTGCCCACGTGGCATCCCATGATCTGCAGGAACCCCTTCGAAAGATCCAGACTTTTGCGGACCGGCTGGCAATCTCACACCAGGAGGGCCTGGACGACAAGGCCCGCGATTATCTGCAAAGAATGCAGCGGGCCGCCGGAAGAATGCAGGCCCTCGTTTTGGACCTCCTGAAATATTCGCATATCACCTCCAGGCCGGAACCTTATACCCGGTTCAGTCTGCGGGAAGTGGTGGAAGAGGCGGTGGCGGACCTGAAAGTGCTCCGTGAGGAAACACACGGACACGTCGAAGTGGGCGACCTTCCCGACATTGTGGCGGATCGGGTTCAGATACGCCAGCTTTTCCAGAACCTCATCGCTAACGGGTTGAAGTACCATGCGGAGGCGAAACCCATAATCAGGATATACACTCCTTCACCGACTTCAGGCCCTTTCTGGGAAATCTGCGCGCAGGACAACGGCATCGGGTTTGACGAAGCCTACCTCGGCAGGATCTTTAAGCCCTTCCAGAGACTTCACGGGGCGAGCGCGCCATACCAGGGAACGGGTATGGGTCTGGCCATCTGCCGCAAAATTGTGGAGCGCCACGGAGGAAGCATTACTGCGGAAAGCGTACCGGGCAAAGGATCGACCTTCATTGTGAAGCTGCCAAGGGGGCCGTTCATCATGGAGAAAATTCTCTAATACCTTTGAGATGCCCGTCTTCGGATAGCTTGTAACAATGCTGACGATCGCTGCCGATAACGAGCGGTTTTGCGACGAATTCGGCGATTTCCTCCGTCTTCCTCGTCCCTCCTGCGTTCCCACGCTCCTGGGGCTGTTGCCCAAAGGAAAAGTGTCTGCATTCCCACCGAGGGTCCCTTCTTCATCACCCTGCTGAGCGTCCCCCCGCCTGTATTTAATTCCGTGGGTGACACGGACAACTCGTTGTCCGGGCCACCCACGGTTGCAGGCAGTGCTGATTAGGCTTGGTGGGTTTTGCTCGTGGTGCCGTTCAAGATTCACTTTGGTCCGGAATATTCCACAGGTATTTGATTCGAGCTGATACTTAACCTGGTAATACAAGTCATCCAGGCCACCCGCCGGGGTGACCTATCCTGGTTTCATCCGGCCTCGGCTTTTCCTGTGGGCGACAGCCCCTTCCCCCCACGGGTTCCGGCCCACGCGCCGGCGCGTAAAGCCGATGTCTTTGCCACCACCCCGCCCTTCACAAATTCCATACGAATGACAAAGAAACGCAATCAAATTGTCAAACTCAACGGATATCAATACCCGGAAAAGGCGGAGGACTTTAATGCAGGCATTTAGTTTGAACGAGGACATGATACGTAACATTCTTCAGAACGCTAAACCTTTCGGCCATCATGAAGACGCAGGCGATTTAAACCTTGGATTTGGATTCATCTATTATGGACTGGCAAGAATGTTGAGGCCAAAGCACGTGGTCGTGATCGGCTCCGGTTTCGGTTTCAGTGTGATATGCCTGGCGCTCGGACTGAAGGACAATGCGGAGGGCCGGTTGAGCTTCGTAGACCCCTCCTATTCGCTCCTGCGGGACGGACCGTTCAAGACAATCGGAGGCACCGGCAAATGGAATGATCCGGAGTCGGTCCGGAAGCATTTCAACGGATTCGATGTCGGAAGCGTTGTAACGCATTTCAAAATGACCAGTGAGACGTTCTTCCATCAATTTGAAGGTCTCAACCTGCCGGCTGTAGATATCGCGTTCATCGACGGCAACCATTCATACAAAGAAGCAAGGAACGACTTCGTCGGCATACTCAGGCATTCGAGAAAGAACAGCTATATATTTCTGCACGATTCCAACATCTATATCCGTGAAATGATCCACCATGCGGGTGTCAAGCGGTGGATGAATGTCTTGAGGGGCAGGAAAGACCTGTTCGAACTGATCGACTTCCCCTTCGATTCGGGAGTGGCGCTCGTCCGGATCACCCGGGACGACACATGGAACCATCTGGCATGAGAACCCTGTCGTTTACCGTGTTCATTGTCTTTGCCCTGGCGTTTTTATACTGGCGGTTTGTCTGGTTTGTCAGAAATCCCCGCCGATCCGCTCCCGCCGGGGAAAACCTGGTGAGCCCCGCGGACGGCAGGGTCGTCTACGTCGAGAAGGTGAAACGTGACGGCGAGGTGTTCACCATCAAGGGCGGGGTAAGGGCCAAGCTCACGGATATCGCACGGGAAGACATGGTCAGAGACAAGGTTCTCATCGGCATTTTCATGAGCCCCTTCAATGTTCACTATAACCGGGCGCCCCTGGCGGGGACCATCGAATCCATACGCCACTACCCGCCGGAGGGTAAAAACCTCAACATGGCCGCAATGCATTTAAGGACCATCTTCAAGATCCCGCCTTACTACAGGAACAGCCTTCACATCGTCCAAAACGAACGAACGGTCACTAAAATTCAGGGCAGGTTCAAAGACGTACCCATCCCCTGCTATGTCATACAGATTGCCGGGAAGACCGTCCGCGCCATAGTGTCCTTTTACCGGGAAGGAATGCTCGTTGACAAAGGAGATGTGTTCGGAATGGTTCGAATAGGGTCCCAGGTTGACATCGTGGTCCCGCTCGTCGATGGAATGCGCCTGAAGGTCAGGGCCGGAGACAAGGTACGTGCCGGCCAGACGATCCTCATGGAATGACGGACTGTATGAGCCCCCATCGGACGACCTCACAGAGGCGGGCCACGAGAAACACCGGAAGCCTTTACTCCTTTGGTTCTCCACTTTCCGCAATCTTCGCGCCATGTGCGGCGGCGTCCCTATCGGCAGCCGGCAATTCTCAACCGCTGCGCCATTCCCTTCTCACCACCACTCACGGAATACAAGACTTCATCAAAACAGGAGTTCCTATGGACTTTAAAACTACCAGGGTTGATCTACACCTCCATTCAAAGTTTTCAGTGCGGCCGTCTCAATGGATTTTGCAGAAGATGGGCTGCCCGGAAAGCTTCGTTGACCCGATGGCACTCTACAGCCTCGCAAAGCAGAAAGGCATGTCGCTGGTAACCATTACGGACCACAACACCATTTCCGGATGCCTGGAAATCGCTCATCTGCCCGACACGTTCATCAGCGAGGAAGTGACAACCTATTTCCCCGAGGACAACTGCAAGATACATGTGCTCGCCCACAATATCGACGAAAAGGCGCATTCGGAAATCCAAAGGGTGCGCGAGAACATCTTCGATCTCGTCGCTTATCTTTCACAGGCAGGAATCTATCATGCGCTGGCTCACCCTCTGTTTTCTTTGAACGACAAGCTGACGATGGAGCATTTTGAGAAGATGCTCCTGCTGTTCAAGAATTTCGAACTGAACGGCACGAGGGATGTCCTCCAGAACCAGTGCCTTCGCGTCATCCTTTCGAACCTCGACTCCACAGCCATTCAGTCCCTTGCGGAGAAGCACGGCATTGAGCCGCATTTTCCCGAGCCGTGGACGAAAAGGCTCATAGCGGGCTCCGACGACCACAGCTCTCTCAACATCGCGAGTTCGTTCACCGAGGTGGAAGGGGTCCACAATCCGGAATCTTTCCTGATCGAACTGCGGAACAATCCCAGGGTCGTCGGCGAAGGCTCCACTCCCCAGTCCCTCGCACACAATATCTATGCAATCGCCTACCAGTTCTACAAAAAGAAGTTCGGCCTCGAACGCTACTCCGGCAAAGACGTCCTCCTGAGGGTCCTCGACGGGTTTCTTCAACCCGACAAGGCGGAGGAAGCGGGGATACTCGCGAGACTGCACGGCTACTGGAGCCGCAGGAAGCAGACCAGAGCGAAGACTCAGCCATCCGCCAGCATTCAGGACCTCTTTCGCCACGAGGCCCTCCGGTTCATCTGGGACAATCCCGGGCTGATGCAGTTTGCCGAAAGCGGGACTTCCAAGCTGCAGGATTTGGAAAGAAAATGGTTCGAATTTGTGAACGAGGTTTCAAACAAGGTATTGCTTCATTTTGCAAACCACCTCCTGGACCACCTGTCCGGGGCCAACGTATTCAACATATTCCATTCGATCGGGTCTGCCGGCGGGCTTTATTCACTGCTCGCCCCCTACTTCGTGGCGTATTCGATCTTTGGCAAAGAGAAAGCGTTCAGCCTGCAGGCTCTTGACTGGTTCGGCATCCCAAAGCCGCAGGGCGAGGCGCTCAGACCGGCGAAGGTGGCTCATTTCACAGACACCTTTTACGAAATCAACGGCGTTGCAACCACTCTCCAGCAGCAGATCAATCTGGCGATCAAGACGAAGAGGGACCTCGTCATCATTACCTGTAACGAAAAAGACGCGACTAAATTCAAGGGCGTCCGGAACTTCAAGCCGGTCGGGGTCTATGAACTGCCCGAATACCCCGAGCAGAAACTCTGCTACCCACCGTTCCTGGAAATGTTGAGCTATTGTTATGAAAATGAATTCACCCACATCCATTGCGC
The DNA here is from genome assembly GCA_963666995.1 of uncultured Syntrophobacter sp. Lineage (GTDB taxonomy): Bacteria > Desulfobacterota > Syntrophobacteria > Syntrophobacterales > Syntrophobacteraceae > Syntrophobacter. The sequence continues at coordinate 1,724,398 of OY762941.1, forward strand.
CACCCCCGGCCCCATAGGCCTTGCGGCCCTGGCTATCGCGCGCATCCTGCGGCTCCCTCTTTACGGCACCTACCACACGGCCCTGCCTCAGTACGCTCAGTACCTGACGAACGACTCGGCCATCGAGGAACTCGTGTGGCGTTATACGCTGTGGTACTACGACCAGATGGACCAGGTTTTCGTCCCGTCCCGGAGCACCGGAAACGAGCTGATTCAGAAGGGAATAGCAAAAGAGAAGGTGCGCCTTTTCGCCCGAGGCATCGATACCGAACGGTTCCATCCCTCGAAGCGCAACCGATATCTCGAAAACCGGTTCCATCTGAACGTCAGTTCCGTCAGGCTCCTGTACGTCGGCCGGATATCCAGGGAAAAGGACCTCCCGATCCTCGAGGATGCCTTCAGGCTGCTGGTTTCCGCCGTGGGTCGAAGAGTCCACCTGGTCCTCGTCGGCGATGGTCCGTACTCCGCTGAAATGCAGGAAAACATGAAGGATATGCCCTGCTCCTTCACAGGATACCTGGAAGGCGAAGACTTGGCCTCCGTCTATGCTTCCTGCGATCTGTTCGTTTTCCCCAGCACCACCGACACCTTCGGCAACGTGGTTCTCGAAGCCCAGGCATCCGGGCTGCCGGTTGTAGTCACCGATTCCGGGGGGCCGCAGGAGAATCTGCTGCCCGGGGAAACCGGTGTGATCGTTGAGGGGAGCAGCACCGAGTCTTTGTTGGAAGCGTTGAAGAACCTCGTTCAGAACCCGGGCCGTCTCAAGGAAATGGGAAGGAAGGCACGACGGTATTCGGAAGAACGCTCTTTTGAAAAGGCTTTCAAGACGAGTTGGACGATGTATCAAAACCAGGCCGGCCGGCCCGACATCATTTTGGACCGTGCGATCTGAAACCCGGTTGCCCGGATTGATTGCATGAGAGGCCCTTTGAAACCAACCCATGGAGGGAGCAAAACATGCACAAAACCTATGTGCTGGATACGAACGTCCTGCTTCACGATCCCGAGGCCATGTTTACCTTTGGAAAAAGTGACGTCGTGCTTCCATTTGCGGTAATCGAAGAAATAGACAACCAGAAGAAAAGACAGGACGAAGTCGGCAGAAATGCCCGTATTGCATCGCAGTTTCTCGATAGTCTCCGTTCAGCGGGGCGTCTTTCGGAAGGCGTCGGGATGCCGAACGGGGGGAAGATCCGGATTGAGCTGAACCATCAGGAGGCCATCGACTATCCCGCCGGTTTGGACGCTCGGAAGTTCGATAACCGCATCCTCGCAGTCGCGTTCAATTTGCACCGTGAAAACAGGGGATGCTCCGCCCTGGTCACCAAGGATCTCAACCTCCGCATCAAAGCGGACGTTCTGGGCATCCCGGCCGAGGATTTTTCGAGCGATAAAGTGGATTATTCCGAACTCTATACGGGCACGGCGGAACTGCACGTGTCCAGCCAGGAGATGGATCGATTTTTTGGCGAAGGCAGGCTCGAACTCAAAGACTCAAACGGCTTCCTTCCAAACCAGTTCCTGGTCCTGAAGAACCACTCCAATCCCTCTCAATCGGCTCTGGCCCGATATTCCCGGAATTGTCTTCTGCCGCTCCGTCACGCGGAATCGGTGAACTGGGGCATAAAGGCGCTGAACAAGGAACAGAAGTTCGCCCTGGAGTTACTGTCAAACGACGATATCAAGGTCGTCACGCTGATCGGGCGCGCCGGTACGGGCAAGACCCTGCTGGCCCTTGCCGCGGGACTGGAAAGAGTGATCGAACAAAAAGCTTTTTCGAGACTTCTCGTTACCCGTCCCGTCGTCCCCATGGGGAAGGATATCGGATATCTGCCGGGATCGAAGGAAGAAAAGCTGAGGCCCTGGATGCAGCCCATTTATGACAATCTCGAATTTCTACTGAGTGATTGCCCCGATCGGATGCGCATTCTGGACGACCTGATACACAGGGGCATCCTCGAGATGGAGGCCCTCACTTATATTCGTGGAAGGACCATTCCACGGCAGTTTATTGTCTGTGACGAGGCCCAGAACCTCTCTCCGCATATGCTCAAAACCTTGATTACCCGCGTAGGAGACAAGACGAGAATCGTGTTCACGGGAGATCCGGAGCAAATTGACAGCCCCTATCTGGATGCTTCAAGCAACGGACTGACCTACCTGGTCGACAAGTTCAAAGGAGAAGAAATCGCCGGCCACGTAACGCTCGTTAAAGGCGAACGGTCCGAAGTGGCTGAACTGGGATCGAAGCTTCTTTGATCCATTCCGCGCAGGCCTCGCGGCCGGCAATCATCCCGGCCGCGGCCGCGGACACACGTTATTGACGATCGTTGAGACCAACGTCATGACCGTCAGGGACGCCGTTCCGCGCGCTTCCTGAGTTTCCGCGGAAGAAGCCCGCCCCGAAAGGATTGTTTCACCTAATCTCTACCAGCCCGTAACAAGATCGTAACGTTTTCCTTTTAGTATGAAGACTCGATGAAGCTTGAGGAAGAAGCGGCTGTAAGTATGTACGAATTGCATAGATAACAACAACTTGAAAAACATCAGGAGGAGAATGGTTATGAAGTCAAAGTGGTTCATTGTGGCAGTCCTGGTCTTGACAGGCTTTACGGCAACATGGAGCTGGGCGGGATCGCTCAAACTGGATGGCTCGACCACCGTGCTCCCGATCGCTCAGAAAGTGACGGAAGCTTACATGAAAGAGTTCCCCGACGTGAATATCACCGTTTCCGGGGGTGGGTCGGGAAATGGAATCAAGGCGCTCATCGACGGGACCACGGACATTGCCGACAGTTCACGCTTTATCAAGGATGAGGAAGTAAAGCTTGCAATAGAGAAAGGCGCATATCCCGTGCCCTTTGCGATTGCCTACGATTGTATCATCCCGGTGGTGCATCCGAGCAATTCGTTGACCAACATTACTCTGGACCAGCTCAAAGGCATTTACGCGGGCCAGATCAAAAACTGGAAAGAACTGGGCGGACCGGACGGTGAAATCGTGGTCATCTCCCGGGACACCTCCTCCGGCACCTATGAAATATGGGAAGAGAAAGTCATGAAGAAGGAGCGCGTCTTCCCCGGCGCTCTCGTTCAGGCGTCCAACGGCGCCATAGCGCAGGCCATTTCGAAAAATAAGAACGCCATCGGGTACCTTGGAATCGGCTATGTGGACAAAACCGTGAAAGGCCTTACGGTCAACGGCGTCCAGGGCAATGAAGAAACGGCCCTGAATGGAAAGTTCCCCATCTCACGGCCTCTGTACATGTTCACCCGCGGCTGGCCTACCGCCGATGTCATCAAGTTCATCAATTACGTTCTGCACCCCCAGAAGGGTCAAAAGTTCGTAAGAGAAGCCGGGTTCGTCCCGCTGTATTAATCGCCGGAATCATCTTCTTTGAAATGCCTTCTCCCTCCCATGCGGGGGAGAAGGCTCAAGAGGGTACAAAATGATTGAGAACCGTCAGACAAAAGAACGGTTCATCCGCCTCTTCTTCTTCTTCGCCGCATCGATTTCCATTCTGGTCCTCTCCATGATCCTGCTCTTTCTCTTCGTGGAGGGCGCTCCCATTCTTGGGAAAGTGTCCGTGATAAAGTTCATTTTCGGACGGGAATGGTATCCTACTTCTTCGCCGCCTGACTTCGGCATCTTCCCTTTGCTCGTTGCCTCGCTGGCGGTGACCGCTCTTTCGGCACTCGTTTCAATCCCGCTCGGCGTAATGACCGCCATTTACCTGGCGGAAATCGCGACCGTGCGGGTCCGGGAAATCGTCAAACCCGTGGTTGAACTCCTGGCGGCGCTGCCGTCGGTTGTGATCGGATTCTTCGGAATGGTCGTCGTCGCCCCGTTCCTGCAGGATACCTTTGATATTGCAACGGGCTTGAACCTCTTGAACGCTTCGCTCATGCTGGCCTTCATGTCGGTGCCCACCATCTGCAGCATATCCGAAGACGCCATTCACAATGTGCCGAACGACCTGAGAGAAGCATCGCTGGCACTGGGCGCAACGCACATGGAGACGATTTCCCGCGTCGTTCTGCCCGCATCGCTTTCGGGCATCAGCACGGCCGTCATTCTCGGGATGTCCCGGGCAATCGGAGAAACCATGGTGGTTCTCATGGTGGCCGGCGGAGCCGGTCTCATCCCGACCTCCATATTCAACCCGGTGAGGCCGATGCCCGCGAGCATTGCCTCCGAGATGGCGGAAGCTCCTTTCCGGAGCGCTCATTACCATGCCCTGTTTGCCATCGGCGTCGTGCTCTTCCTCTTCACGATCCTCTTTAACCTCGTGGCAGACTATGTGGCTCAGAAGCATAAACAGGTGGGTGCCGCCACGCTGTGATACTGAAAGGACCGAGATCCATGGGATTCATAAACTCCCAGGTATTTAGCACAAACGGGGGCGATTCGGCGCAGGCACCCGGTCCCCTCCTTGCCCTGCAGCCGGATAATGATATGGAAGCCAACGGAGCCCGTCCATCTCCCGAAGCGCGGCCTTCGGTGTCGATAGGTTCGCGCAGGCTGATTCAGAAAGGCGTCTTCGGACTGTTTCGCGGCGCTGCGCTCATCAACGGACTGGCTCTGGCCGTCATCATTTCCTTCCTGATTTTTAACGGCTGGCGAGCGATCAACTGGACTTTCCTGACTCAGGCCCCCATGGATTCCATGACCAAGGGCGGTATCTTTCCGTGCATCATGGGGACTTTTTTCCTGAGTTTCGGCGCCATGCTCGTTGCGTTCCCCTGGGGCGTGGCGTCTGCAATCTATCTTCATGAATACGCACGCCCGGGCCTGCTGGTGCGGTTTATCCGCCTTGGAATCAACAACCTTGCCGGCGTTCCGTCCGTTGTGTTCGGACTCTTCGGGTTGGCCTTCTTCGTAACCTGGTGCAAAATGGGGGTGAGCATCCTCTCGGGAGTGCTCACTCTCGGAGTGCTGGTGCTGCCCGTCATCATCGGAACAGCCGAGGAAGCCCTGCGATCGGTGCCCGCTACCTACAGGGAAGCTTCACTCGCCCTCGGAGCGACCAAGTGGCAGACCATTTACCGCGTGGTTCTGCCCGCCGCATTTCCCGGCATGCTGACGGGATCGATCCTCGGCATCAGCCGCGCAGCCGGGGAGACGGCCGCAATCATGTTCACGGCCGCCGTTTTCTACACACGCCAATTGCCCTCTTCGCTTTTCGACCCCGTAATGGCTCTGCCCTACCACATTTACGTACTCGCCACCGCGGGAACTCAGATCGAAGTCACCCGGCCCCTTCAGTACGGCACTGCTTTGGTCCTCATCGCACTGGTCTTCGGAATGAACCTGATTGCAATCGTCTACCGAGCCAGGCTCCAGAGGAAGGGTTGATAACCTGCAATGCCGGGCGCACGCAAAAAAGGCAGGCCGGAGAAGCCTGCCTTTATATAGAGTCCGCTTGAGAACCCACCCACTTGCGCCTTCGTCGACTTTGCCCTCGTTCCCACGCTCCCTGGGGCTGTTGCCCAAAGGAAAAGCCGAGGCCGGACGAAATCACGATTCGTCATTCCGGCGAACACTCATGGCCTTTCGGCCACAACGAACAATGAAAAAATTTTTGCCTTAATCGAGACAGAGTATACGTTAGACGGCAATTTCTTTTTTCATATAAAGGCCGGAATCCAGGCTCATTGAAATTATTGAATAATTCCAATTGACGATACTGGACCCCGGTTTTCGCCGGGGTGACGTTTCTCGGCAGACGGCTCATTTTTCACCTGGGTTCTGTTTGGGCAACAGGCCCAGGAGCGTGGGAACGAGCGTAAGAGGTTCAAAGGATGATTCTGCAAGGATAACGAAGGATTTGTCCCCTCCTCCTGTCCTTACGGACCCGGATAACGAGTATCCGGGCCACCCGCGTGAGAAGCAGAGGAGAATGCTGCGCAAAAGGACAACCGCGGGGGACACGAACCGTCATCCGATAGAGGCGGAGTCCGTCATCTGTTCGGAGTGATGCTTGATATTGACTCCCTGAGCCATAAAAATCACATTTTCGGCGATGTTGGTGGCCTGATCGGCCACCCGTTCGAGGCACCGAGCGGCAATGATGGTATGAACCGACCGCTCCACGGCCGGGACTTTCTTCACCATGTAGTCCAAAAGGCTGGTGAGGACCGCGAGATTCAGTTCGTCGGCGATATCGTCCATTCTGCAGACTTCCCTGGCCTTATCCGCATTCTGCTCGATGAACGATTCGATCACCCTGTGCAGCATGTCCATGGCCGTTTCCGCCAATCGTTCCATGGCGGGGTTGTGAGGCAAGGGGGGGCGGGTGCACAGCAGCACGGTTCGCTCGGCCACGTTGACCGCCTGGTCTGCGATCCGTTCCAGATCCACCGCTATTCTCATGCACCCGACGATGAACCGGAGGTCGCGCGCGAGGGGTTGATCCAGGGCGAGCAGCCGGAGACTGAACCGGTCAACCTGCAGTTCCATCAGGTTGACGTCCCGGTCCCCTTGAATCACCTCATTGGCCAGAGTGAGATCGCGTCCGTGGAACGCCCGTATAGACTTAGTCATAGCCTTCTCGGTCAGGGCATACATTTCCAGAATGATCATTTTGAGCTCTTCGAGTTCCTTGATGAAGCGGCTTTCCATATCTCAGACTCCTAACCGAATCGGCCCGTGATGTAATCTTCAGTCCGGCGATTTTTGGGTCGGGTAAACAATGTTTCCGTGGCATCCGCCTCAATGAGCGTTCCCATGTAAAAGAAAGCCGTGACGTCGGATACTCGCGCCGCCTGTTGCATGTTGTGGGTCACGATGATGATCGTATAGTTCTTCTTGAGGCTTTCGATCAACTCTTCGATTTTCTGAGTGGCAATGGGATCGAGGGCCGAAGCGGGTTCATCCATGAGAAGGACTTCGGGTTCCACCGCCAGTGCCCGTGCGATGCACAACCGCTGCTGCTGTCCGCCGGAGAGGCCGAGAGCGGACTGGTACAGCCGGTCTTTCACCTCTTCCCACAAAGCGGCCTGCCGCAGGCTCTTTTCCACCCGTTCGGCGACGAAGGCTTTATCCCCGATGCCGTTCACTCTCAGGCCGTAAGCCACATTCTCGAAGATGGTCTTCGGGAAGGGATTGGGCTTCTGGAACACCATCCCGACCCTTCGACGCAACGTCACCACATCGACTCCGGAGATGTAGATGTCATCGCCGTCAAGAACGATCGAGCCTTCGACGCGCGCTATCGGTATTAAATCATTCATCCGGTTCAGACACCGCAAATAGGTGCTCTTCCCGCAACCGGACGGACCGATGAGGGCCGTCACCTGATTTTCGTAAAACTCCAGGGATATATCCCGCAGGGCCTGAAAATCACCGTAGTAAAAATTCAACTTTGTGGAGGCCATCTTGATTGTGTTCATGGGTTTGCTCTTCGTTTTTACGGTCAGAGTGTGATCGCCGAATCCGTCAGTGTTTTCAGCTCTTCTCGTCCATCCGCGGCCCTGGGAAGCGTGAACAAAAAGGTCGTTCCCCGTGTCTCGCCGCTATTCGGGCTCTGGACCCAAATCCGGCCGCCGTGATTGCGGACGATGTGCCGGCAGATGGCCAACCCGAGCCCAGTGCTGCCCCAGTGGTCGCTACGGTGTTTCTCCACCCGGTAGAAGCGTTCAAAGATCCGCTGCTGGTGCTGCCGGGCAATTCCGGGGCCTTCGTCGCGAACCTTAAACGTCACCTTGTCGCCCTGGATCTCGCAGGAGACGTCCAGCACTCCACCGGCGGGACTGTACCTGATCGCATTCTCCAGCAGATTGCGAAACACCTGGACCAGGTGGTCGAAATCGGCGGACACCCAGATCCCGCCCTCGGGCAAGGTATTTCCCAACTGAAGTCCTTTCCCCTCCGCATGGTGCATACATGCCTTCCAGGCCGTCAGCAGGGCGCTGGCGGCATTTACGGGAGTTGATCCGGCGGGTTGGGCAGGGGCTTCGAGCCGGGCCAGTTGCAGAAGGTCTTCTACCATTTTAACCATGTGGTTCGTGTTCTTCAAAATCACCTGCAGAAAAGAAGACATCATGTCGGGATTCGGCGGCTTCTCCGACAGAAGGGTTTCCGTGTAACCCTTGATAGACGTAAGCGGAGTCCGCAGTTCGTGGGAGACGTTCGCCACGAAGTCCTGCCGCACCTTCTCCAGGCGTTTCAGTTCACTGATGTCGTGAAAAACGACAACGGCCCCGATCTCCTTCTGACGATCCGGCACCCTGACGATGTTGACATCGTAGGTGCGTTCCTGTCCCAAAACGATTTGCAGGTTGTACAGCCGGGTTTCGCCATTGTCTTCCGGTGAGGCTGTCACCCGGTCGCAGAATTTCTGCAGATCCAGGCTGACAATGACTTCCAGGGGGCGGCGACCTATGATTTGAGGATCGTTGGAAATCCGGTCTGAGAAGCTCCGGTTTATGCTTTGAATCTTCCCCCGCGAATCCAGCACCATCACCCCTTCCTGCATGGCGTCAAAAACAGCTTCAAGCTGCTGTTTCTGCTCGGTCACCATTTGCACGTGACTGTCGGTGCTTTCCGCCATCTCGTTGATGCACCTGGCGAGAGGGTAGAAATCCTGTCCCGGGGCCGAAAGGAGCCGCCGTTTGTAATCCCCCGCGCCGATGCCCCTGATAGTGTCCATCATGTCCCGGACGGGCCTGTTCAAGCGGCGGGCCAGCAGAAGATTGGCAACCGCGGTTGCTGCAAAGACGAGGACAAAGAAAAAGAGGAAACTGTTCCTGAGTCTGTCCAGCGGTTCACCGACGTTCGAGAAGGGTGCGGCCAGGCGAAGCACTCCGGCCGGGACCGCTCCTTTACGCGGAGCCCTCTCAGCCACATAGATGAATTCGCCCTGAGTGGTCCTGCTGAAACGAACGACCACCGCAACCTGCTCTTCTCCGGCTTCGGCAATTTCCGGGCGATCGGCATGATTGTCAAGGCCAGGGATTTCGTCAAAGGGGACGGATGAATCGGCAATGACTTTCCCGCCCTCGGCAACGTATGTGACGCGAATTCCCACCTGCTTCCCGACTTCGACAACCCATCGCTGCAGGTCTTCCACGCTCCGGAAGTCCCCCTCACGGTTCAGCATCCAGTGGATGAGCTTGAACTGCTGAACGGCTCTGCCCTGCACCTCGTCCTTGATTTCCCGGGTCAGGATGCGGGAGTAGTACCATGGAGGCAGGAGCAGCGCGACCAGGAGCAATACCCAGAAAGAAAGAAACAGCCGCGTCCTTATGGAATAGTTTTCTTGCATGATTTAGCCCCTGAAACGATATCCCACGCCACGAACGGTCTCGACCCAGTCCGAGTAATGTCCCAGTTTCTGGCGCAATCGCCGAACGTGAGTGTCGACGGTCCGGGCGTAGCCGTCGAACTGGTAGGCCCATACCCTGTCGAGCAGTTGGTCCCTCGTCTGGACCTTCCCGGGGTTGCGGATCAGTTCCGAGAGGAGCTTGAATTCAGTCGCGGTGAGCGACACGTCTTCATCGTCCACCATGAGCTTGTGGCCTTCAAAATCCACTCTCAGACCTTCGTTTTGCCATACCGTTTCGGGCACCGCCTCGGAAGTCGCCCTGCGAAGAATCGCCCGAATCCGCAGGATCAGTTCCCGCGGGCTGAAAGGCTTTACGACGTAATCGTCGGCCCCCAGTTCCAGGCCCACAATGCGGTCCACTTCCTCCCCCTTGGCGGTCAGCATGATCACGGGCATGTTCCTGGTTTCAGGATTGCGTTTGAGTTCCTTGCACACTTCAAACCCGTCGATGCCGGGAATCATGAGGTCCAGGATGATAAGATCGGGCGAATGCTGCTTGACCATCGCCAATGCCGCGTTCCCATCCATCGCAGTCACTATGTCGAAGCCGGCGGACTGTACGTTGTAGGACAGAAGATGAAGGATGTCCGTATCATCTTCCACGATAAGAATGCGTGTTTTTGACATTTTCCACTCCTTGCAGCGAGACGGAGTGAGTAAACCATACCCGCATGACGGGTTCATGACCCTTATGTTACGACATTGTGACATTCTCACCCCATGGACGAAAATCGGGAGCCGCAATAACCACTTGAAGCGTCCAGGGCCGACCGGATCGAAATTCCACACAATCTTCACAATCCCTACACATGGACGTCACAGCCGCCGGGTACAATCCCTCCCGAAATGCGCGAACCCTTGACAGCCAAGACAGGAGGAGAAGAAGGCCGGTATTGATGACCGAGATATGAACGGCCAATTCATACAAGCAAGGAGTGAACGTCATGGACAATGAAATGTTGGCTTATTTCAATGAAAGCCTGATCGCACATTTAAAAAAAGTCCTTCCACCGATGAGAGGCGGGCTGTCCGTTTTGGCGAGCCTCGAAGCCCATCAGGACCCGATGGATGAGGTGGATCAAACCTTGAAACGGTATGAACAGGAGTTCTCATTGCAGATGCAGTACCGGAACGAACAATTGATTCAAGAAATCCTCGATGCCCTGCAGCGCCTCAAAAGAGGAGACTTCGGCATCTGTTCTGAATGCGGCAGGGACATCGAAATAAAACGCCTGAAGGTCCATCCGATGGCGACACTCTGCATTGACTGTAAAAGAGCGATGGAAACCGCACAGCGCCTCAAAGTCGCCTGATGGAGCCCGGTTTGAGCCGGGATGGGATATTGGCGATGTCCCACCCGGCGTATGAGGTTAAGAATAAAGTTTCGGGCTAAACACCCAATACGATGAAGATATTGGACAAAGCCTTTACATAGTCGATCACTGGTGCGGTACTTGCGGAATCAGAAAGCAGTTGACAAGAGATGCCTTGGCTCAGTAGGATAAGTTGTATATAGCGCAATATAACTGATGACTGCTTGGGTACTGTGGGAATTCCAGAATAAGTCCCTAAATGATCGGCTGAATTTGTGATTAGCTCCGAAATTCCTGTAAGAAAGGAGAAGACTTTATGGAGCAACAAGAGCCATCAGTCCCAAGTATAATCTATATAGCCGGGTATGGACGAAGTGGATCGACCCTTCTCGACAGGATACTCTCGCAACACCAGGATGTACTTGGCAGCGGGGAAATTTGCAATGCCCTAACCACATTGCAGACCCCCGATCAGTTGTGCAGCTGTGGCGCCGCAATCGGTAAGTGCGGCGTGTGGAAAACCATATCGGAGCACATACGCTCCTGGATGAATAAATCGGGTCTGTCGTCGACACATGAACTGGGAGTGATTCAACGCAAAATGGAATCCCGGAAGTCGCTTGTGCATTTGTTGATTTCCGGGAAGCTGCCCGCATTGACCGTGGACGAGCAGAATTTGTACAATAAATATCAAGGCTTGTTGTTCTCTACCTTCAGCCGGTGCCAGAAGGGTCAAAAATACGTAGTAGACTCATCAAAAACGGCTGCACACACTGCGGCCCGCCCCGTGGTTCTCAGTTTGTTCTCCGGATTGCCTGTCCACGTTATCCATTTGGTTCGAGACCCCCGGTCCGTTTTGCGTTCACGGCTCAAAGGGGGAAATCACGAGCTGGAAAAAGGGCTTGCAACAAAAGGGCGGCTGATCGGTTTTCGGACTATCCTTGGGTGGATTCAGGCAAACTTGTCTGCGGCGGCAATCTCTTTGTTGATAGGACGCGAAAGAGTCTGCCTCGTACGATATGAAGATTTGGTGGACAAACCGCATGAGACGGTGGAGCAAATCTGCACGTTTCTGGGCGTTGAGTCAGACTCCATCACGGAGGCTTTCGATCGGGAATTTTTGCCACAGGTGAGTCATATGGCTTCAGGCAACCGTATGCGTTTAAAGCCGACCAAACTCGAGAATAAGAAATCCGAAACGACCGTTCCCGGCTATCTTCGGTGGCTCTGCACCATAATGTGTTTTCCGCTCATGAAGAAATACGGATACACCCGGTCCGGCGGCGTACTACGGACAGTTCTTGGGTTGGTCTTTCCGAGCGTGTTATCCTTTGATTCGGTACAGACGTTTTTTGATCTGCTCTTTTCGAGACTGTTACCTCTTTCTCTTCAATAATCAGATTGAAAGAAGGGGCGAGACGAACGGGCTTCCCTAAGTTTCTCGTTTGGCTTGCGAATGCCGCTATTCCTGCTCGCCCTTAAATCCTTTCCCTGATGACGTGGAAAGAGAGAGACGAACCGGTCACCATGCTGCGCCCCGTGCGCATGAAGACAAGAAACGCCAGCGCCTGTATGAGGAGAAGGGGCAGGGGGTTCCAGATGAGTCTCAGGCCGGCCATGAGGTCCGGGGGCGGCAGGGGGACCGAAGGCAACACGAGCGGCAGACTCATTGCGTAAACGGCGGCAGCCACCCCCATAACCTGGTAAGCGCTTACTCTTCCCTCACCCCGGTAATCGGCCCGGAGCATCTCCGAAAGCACTCGCCAAACCTGGGTGATCAGGACCGACAGGGCAAACGCGGCCTGAAACTTCGATTGCAGGAACAGGGAGACCCCGACAACACCGGCCCCCATGTAGAGAATCGAAGTGATCGCCTGGACGGGAATCACTTTTTCGCCGTCCAGGCCGCTCGCATAAGCGATCTTCTTGGTCTTGCCGAAAAAGGTGAAACTCCGGTTTTCGAACAGCTTCCGTATAACGGGATGGCTTTTCGAAAGGGGCATTCCATAGCAGCAGCCGAAACTGATGCAGGCAAGCCGTCCTGTTCCTTCTCCCAGCGCATAGGAAATCGAGAGCGCGGCCAGGGTAGGGATCACCGGGATATGAAGATCCATCACCCGTCCCAGGGTGCCGTTGACGAACTCGATGACCCAGGGGGCTATCACGATCCCTACAAAGGAAGCCCCGCCCACCGTAAAGGTGCACGGTTTCTTTTCGACAATCCGGGCCACGAGCGTCGATGCGGGTACGCAGCACGCCAGAATCGCCGCGGCCACCATGAATATGCCCAACGCCGGCACGGATATCGACCCCAGGAGGACCAGCATGAGCGCGGCCGCGGCGGCATAGGCGAGGGCGTTCAGCAGACCGTAGTACGTCAGATTGACACCCCTCCAGCGGTCGGGCCCTTCTTTGGCCACGGGCACGGAAGCAAAGATCTGCCATTTTTCACCCGGCAGAGTCTTGAAACTCCACACCAGAAGCAGCCCGAAACCAAGGCCCAGAGCGAAAACGAACAGCGCATTCTCCATAACCTCACCAACTCCTTTTTATTTTCTCAAGATTCCAATCATTGGGCAGTCGCAATGAGCGACCTCACTTCGACTTCCGTTTCCACCAAGGGTCTGCCGAACCCCAGGGAAAAGCGGCTCGTAGCCCCCGGCGCGTGCATGTTCCTTATGAGATCGTCCGCAAACGCCACGCGATCCTTCTGAAAGAGCAGGACGTCGGTGCTGCTTCCCGGGCGAAAAAGGCTTTTGGGGGCGCCTCTTTTCAGAATCATCCCCCGCTCCATCGGCTTTGGATCGTCATATCTTTCTTCACTGTAGAGCTGCACGATTTCGCCGATCATAAGCGCGGCAACTTCGACCATGGCTACCAGCCCGAGGCCGGATCCTCCCGAGACATCGGTGTCCATGACGGTGACCACCCGTTTGTTTTTCGAATAGGGAGTCACCACGGTCACCACCGCCCCGGGATTGCACGAATGGTAATCACCCGGAATTTCGTAGAAATCTTCGATTTTGCCGGCCACCGGCGCATGGTTGTAATGGTATTTGTCCGGGGTCAGGCGAAAAACGGCAAAATCGCCGCCGTCAAACATCCGCAGCCACCTTTTTCCCCTGGTCCCGAAGATTTCTTCGCAGTCAAAGAACTTCCCCTTGAGAAAAAGCTTGGAAGTTTCAGCCAATGATCCGGCAATCATGCGCGAATCGGCCGGAGCGACCACCGCGCCGCGGTCGTCGGGCATCGGCCTTCGTTCCCAGTAGCGTATCTTTCTCTCGAAGATGTCCCGTACGGTCCTGAGGTCTTCGGGAGGCTCGACGCATTCGCTGAAGTCGATCCCGCAGGAGCGAAGGAAAGACCGGTTTCCGATGATTTTCCTGCCGAGCAGGGTGTCGTAGTTGAGGAATCCGATAAGGCTTGAGGCACGTGCACCGGTGAGCGCCTTGAACAGCCGGGTGGGGTTTTCTCTGACCTCCGAATAGAGGAAGTTCACAATCCCGTCCCCATAGAGTCTTTCGGTCAAGACTCTACCAGTGCGCCGCTCTACGTATTGATGGCCGATTTTGTTCATCTGCAGCGGTTTCATCCAGGGTCCTCTTTGACTCCTTGATATCATGGGAAATGGTGATCAGGACGATATTGATCAGGGTTTTCAGCTCCGCCGTTGATGCGGTCTCATCCAGGATGTCATCCCTGACGGCCGCCAGGAACTCGGGCACACCCCGGTCCCGCAGGCTGAAATGAAGTCCTTCCCTGTAAATTTCTCCTGCTCCGGACATTCCGGGGGCGAACATCCGGGCGGCATCCTCATCGAGGAGGCATAGGGCCTCCTCCACATGTCTCTTCCGCAGTGTCGTGCGGTAGTGCTTTTCAGCGGCCTGGTTGAATTCTCTCCCGCGAACCCGCAAGGGAGAACGCGCGTTCACCGCATCGAGTATGGAATGCGTCAGCTTCCCGACCGCTGAATGCTCGTCGGGATGATCGAGCCTCCGGGCCAGGTCTTCCATCGTTTGCCCGAGGTCGAGCATCTCGATGAGGTCGGACGCATCTTCCTGAAGGATCCGCAGGAGGGCCCTGCGGTATTCCTGGTTGTAGACCCGGAGGTACCCCGGGTACCTGTGGCTTTGGCGCACTTTGTCGGCACGCCCGACCAATTTTTGAAGGAAGACGTTGGGAGTGTCCCTGCGAACGAAAAAGGTGGGGATCCCGATGGCCGCGCCGAAGAAGATCTGCCTTCTCTCGCTTTCGACGGACGGGATATCGGGGATTTGCGGGTGAGATATTTCACCGCGGGCGATGTATTTGAACGCAAGGGCGGTCACGAGGGTTTGCAGATCCGCGGCGCGCGCCATATCGTCCGTGAGGCTCTCGAACAGGCTGTAGTGCCTCCCCTCAAAACCGCTGAATCCCATTTTCTCGAATTCCCGGAGCCTGTAAAGAAGGTAGAGCGCCATTCTCCGGTCAAAGACTCCCAGCTCGGAGAGGTCCTGCTTCAGCCTGTCGCCGCTGCCCGGAGTCCCGTCCAGCGCCGGGCTTCGGTCGGTGCTCATGAGGGCCGCGAAATAGTCGATCAGGCGAAAATCCGGCACGAAGTCCCCCCTCAGCCCGAATAACATGCCGAAGGTCCGGTCAAACAATTCGGGTCCGAACGGAGTGACGGGATGGCCGAAAATCTTCAAGTCCGCCTTATTCTTCCATCGGCGCCATATCATCCTGAGGTGCGTGTAATCGAGTTCGTGGGGGAGAAAACCGAGGATTGTCTCGGGGTGGAAGTCCCAGAAATCCAGGCGGTAGGGGGCGGCACTGTAGGTGCCGACAAAAAGCGGCAGGAAGTGTTCGACAATCTTGATGACCAGGTCTCCGGCCAGCTTCTCGTCGCCGGCCGTAAGGCCGGAGGATTTGTCGGCGAGGCGCTCGGTCAGCCTGATGCTGCCGAGGCTCAGGTGAGTCCCGTTATTGGCGAGACTGATGTTCGACATGTTCGGCAAGATCACGAGGTCCCTTGTGATGATGCCCGCTTCGCGAAGCTTCAATACCGCGTTCATCTGGCTTCGGCTGAGCACCTGGTGGCACAGGCCCATGTAGCCGTGCTTCTCCTCGCCCTTGTCCCACCCGGAGAGGCACGGGCTCATGAAAAGCTCGCGGTAGAACGCGTCGGAGATGCACTCGTTCAGTTCTCTCTGGCGAACGGGAGGGTGAGGCGCCGAGTAGATGACGACCTGCTGCCCGTTTGCCCGGAGTTTGAAACTCGAATTGGCGTACATCGCGAGCAGTTGCGTCAGAAGAAAGCGTTTAGCCGTCTCTCGGGCGATGGCCTTTCCCATGCCTGTTTCGGGCCGGAGGGGAACCACGTGGAACGAGAACGTCTCCGGTGAGGTGTTGTCGTTTGAGAAGTGGTCGAGCAGGGTGCGGCCCGTCTGCATGATGACTGCGGGAAGGCCGCGCTGGGAACCCAGCACATCCGCCAGCGACAGCCTGATGAGGTAGCTCACGGGGACGCGTATCCACCTGTCCCCGTACTGGCAGAAGGTGAACCGGTCCGCGTCGGCCCTCAGTCCCCCTGCCGGGTCCTTTTTGTCGGCGAGAAGATCGTGTTCGAACACTTTCCGGGCAAAGGGACTCAGCATTCTCATGGGGAAGCGGACCCAACTGTTTTCCCAGATGTTCCCGGAGTTGTCGCCAAGAAACGATTCCAGCTTGGTCAGGACCCTTCTGGGGGTCTCTCCGGCCACGGCCCGCCTGATGATGTTGGCATAGTAATTCGACCGCTCGATGGTGATCGGGAGATCCACGTCCTTCCTTGCTCCCACGACCACGGCCTGGAGTTCGCTTTCGGAACCCGCCGTCGTATCGTTTATCGAAAAGGGAAGCGATTCGGTGAACCGGTCCGAAGAACCCCTGTCTATGCCCAGCAGCTCGACGATCTCCTCGAGGGAATGGGGTTTTTGACGAGTCCCCTCGCCGTCAGGCGCTTGGCGCCCCCAGAGCCCGAGTTTTCTGAGTTTATTCATATCGGCCTCCACTCATTGGAAATGGATGATATTCCGCGTCGTGAACTTCATCGTTCGGGTAAGGTTAACGGATCTCTCGCGGGCGTGAGTGAAGAACCGGTGAATTTCCTGCGAAGATTGTATGGAAGGGAGCAGCGCCGCGAAGCGCGCCGTAGCGGCCTCATCCTGCCGGGGTTCTAGCCTTTGACGCTGATAACGCTTTACATTAGTATTGTTGTGCGTTAGTATCCACGGACAAAGGGGTGGAACGGTGATCAAATCGTTCAAAGACAAGGAGGCTGAGAGGATTTTCGGCAGACAATTTTCTTTCAGGTTGCCCGAAAATATCCAGAGGGTCGCGCTTAGGAAGCTCACCCAGCTTCATGGTGCGGCATCCTTGAGTTTTCTACGGGTCCCTCCCGCCAATAGGCTTGAGAAGCTGAGCGGCAACCGGGAGGGCCAATGGAGCATCAAAATAAACGATCAATGGAGAATCTGCTTCGAGTGGCGGGGCGACAATGCTGAAAACGTCGAAATCGTGGATTACCACTGAAAGGAAGCCGGATATGAAAAGAGATATGCCTCCGGTTCATCCGGGGGAGATCTTGCTTGAGGACTTTCTGAAGCCTCTTGGAATCACCCAGTACAGGCTTGCCAAGTCCCTTGGGGTCCCTCAGAGGCGAATAGGTGAGATTGTGTCGGGCAAGAGGGCCGTTACGGCTGACACGGCTCTGAGGCTTGCCCGGTTCTTCGGCACGGACGCCCAGAGCTGGGTGAACCTGCAGGCCCACTACGATCTGGAGATGGCCAGAGAAAGGCTGGAAGGAAGATTGGAAAAAGAAGTCACGCCCATGACTCGGGTGGCATGACTTATCCGGCAGAGAAGCGCCGGCCATTCCCCGGACAGGATAAACCGGACATCTCCCGGCAGGGCGAACCTGAACCGCCAGTCCCGGATTGACAATGCAGTAAAGGCCGGGTGAAACAACCAGCCTCGTTTGATATTCCCAACTCCTCGGAACGGACGCGGCCCGCCGGCTCGATAGTTAACAATCGAAACCGGTATGTGACCGGCAAGACCTCAATTCCAATAACTTGGCAATGATAACAAGAAGTTACTATTTCGCTGAGGCTTATCCGATGATACCTGTAGTTGCCGTTTTTGCCTGATTTTGGAGGCTTGATCATTTCAAGATTACTTCACCACCGGCTGCTGCCGGCCCGCATCTGGGCCTTCTCATCGTATGCCAAGGGCTACTCATTGGTTGAGACTTCGCTAACTATTTTAACACCTAAAATATCTTGGATTATCGCTGGGTTATATTTCCAGTTGATCTCAATCCATTTATTGAGGGCGTTCGGACCTTCCTCAAACTCAAGGACGGCATCGGGAGTTGGTGGTTTCACAATGATGTCTCCGTCCACCAGACCATGTAACAACCGCCGTTTCTGGTCGATGGGAAGCCCTTGAACCTGCTTGAAAAGCTCCATGATTTTATCCTTGTCCGCTGCGAGCCGGACAAAATTCTGCTCACTCTCAAAAAGCTGCCGGTAACGGGCGCATTCCCGTTTTGCTTCGCTCAATTCACGGTTTAAAGCCTCCTGTTCACGGTTCAGTGTGGCGCGCCTGTTGTTAAAATATTTGGCATCAAATTCTTCGGCATACTGGGTCTGCTCATGGTTTGTGAGGGCGGTCTTATTCCTGGCGATAGAGGTCTTGATATTCTCCACGCGCTGCCAGGCTTTGTCCAGGTCAACCTCAATGGAAAGGTTCACCTTGTCCTCATATTGTTCCCCCCATACCAAGCCAAGCTTCAGGGGAAGGCTCATAACGAACAGCTTCTCGTCCATGATGTGAGCCGGGATTAGTGGCATTGTGCATTGGGTTCTGCCATAGAGTTTAGCCATGCGCTGGCTCTTAATTCGCCAATAGCAGCTATAGTAACTGTGGCGAGTACCACTTTTGTTCGGACGGGTGTGTCTCAGCCGCATAGTTCCATTGCATAGCCCACAACGGAGTAAACCGTCAGCGATGTATTTTTTACTTTCCGGATTTGGCGCACCTGAAAATTTATCCCTCGCATCATCAAGTCGTTTTTGTAAACGCTCCCAATCAGTTGGAATAATCAATGCCTCACAGGGGTAAGCGACCCACTCGCTTTCGGGCTTCTCGCCAATGATTTTACCTTTGGCGTTCATTACATGCTTATTGGTCCAGTAAGTGCCGGTATAGCAAGGATTTCGCAGCAACTGAGCGACAAGAGCAATGGTCCAGTCCTTGCCGGAACGGGTTAGAATATGTTCTTTGTGCAAAATCTCAACTACTTGGGGTATGGATTGTGTTAGATTGAGGTACTCGTGGACAATGCGGTTAACTGTCTTGGCTTCATCGTCAATGGTTTCAATTCTTTTTTCTATTTTATTCCATCGGTAACCATGTGCGGTGCGCCCGATAAATATGTCTTTGTTCTTTCGCCTTTTATTTCGGCCTTTGTGTGTGCGGTCCTTGATTATTGCTTTTTCAAATTCGGCGTAATTCGCCAGTGTATTCCTGACCAATTTCCCTAGAGGGTCATTCCCGAATTTTTCCTTGACCGAAATGAGTTCGACACCTGCCCTTTCGAGCAGACGAATATTGATGAGCATATCCACCATTTCCCGCCCGAAACGGTCAAGGGAATTTATAATTACCACCTCAAACTTTTTCTGGTCAGCATCAGCGAGCATCTTTTGTAGCTGAGGACGGTCATTGTCTGCTCCACTCTGCCAACCCTCATTGTAAAGCGGGAGGATAAGTTCCAGGTCATTGTCAACACAATATTTTGTGATTTGCTCAGCTTGGTCTTCTAAACTGGTATTGTCCAACTGGCCTGATGTGCTAACCCTTGTATAGCCTACTGCCGTTTTCATGCAGTCACCCTCTCAAACCTTGGGGAAGCGTCGATTTGATTTTTTGCCAACCAATTATACAGCGTCGCCGGGTCCACGTTGTACCTTTGGGCCACGAAAATCTTCGCAGAACCATTTTTCAACAAAGCAATTATTTCAGGTTTGAATGGGTCCAGGCGACTTCTTCCCGGTCCTTTGCGTCTTCCGAGTTTGACGCCGGCGGCTTTCCTTGCTGCAAGTGCCTCTGCCGTCCTTAACGAGATAAGGTCCCTTTCCACTTCGGAAATCATCGCCATGGTGAATAATGTTACCTTTGTCGCGATGTCTTCCCTATCTCCGCTAAGTACCCATCCTCCCTTGAGGGCATGAACTTCGATGCCATGGCTCCGGCACAATTCAATAACCTCGACGATCTGAAGCAAACTTCGTGCGAGACGACTGATTTCGTTCGTAATGATAATGTCGCCGGGTTGTAACTGGTGAAGAATTACGCCAAGCTTTCGTTTTTGCCATGGTATTGTTCCAGAGATTTTCTCCTCAATCCAGTCAACGTTTCCCAGCTTCAATCGGTTGGCGTAAAAAAGGATTTCAGCTTTGAATTTTTCGAGGTCCTGTTCCTCGGTAGAAACGCGCAGATAACCGATTACTCTACACATTTTTGTATTCCTTCGATTTCAGCGAGTTGATAATAGGCGTATTTTGATTTGACGGCCAAAACAAACAAGCTTCCCGCCAGTATTCAGCGCTTCGTAGAGCGTTCTCAAGGGCTTCAAGGAGTTCTTCCTTAGTGACTTTGCCTAAATTCTCACGAAAATATGAGTAGACAGGGTCCATTGCCTCACTCCTCCAAGGAAAGGGCGGCCCTAGGAGCAGAACCGCCATGAGACAGCCTAATCACCGGGTTGTAATCCTTCTGTCGTTGGTTCTATGACTGGCTCCGGTGAAGATTCAGGAGTTTCCTTTTCTGTCTCAGCCCCCACGCAGTCAGCGAAAATCAGCTTGCCGGTCTTGGGATGTTGAATGACTGGACGGTCCTTAAAGTGCGAATACTTCGGATTTTTCGCGTCAGTGAGGAAAGTCTCAACGCCCCCTTTGGAGAGACCCTGAAATTTTTCCATGATGAGTTTCACAAGTTCCTTCCGGTCGCAGTCGCCAACCGTCAAATGCTCTACGACAAAATCTATGTAGGGACGCTTGTTCACTCTCTGCTTCGGTGTAGGCTTTTCAACCGGTTGAGTGCCGCCTTGATTGGTAGCTATCGGACCGTCAACTACTTGACCCTCAACCACTGTGGCGACAGCCTGTTCTTCGGCCTGAGCAGCGAATACCTGTTCAACGCCGCTTTCAACTATCGTTGCGGGTACAACTTCCACGTGATTTTCCTCCGATGATTGATTGTTGGTGTTCTCGACCTGCCCATCAACCTTTCCCCTTTTCGTCTTCTTTGCCATCTTCCAACTCCTATTTTCTGTGTAATTTCCATATTTTGTAATTTTGTTATAAGTGCCTCTCGTCAAGTACACAAGCAAAAAATATAGGGAGATTGGGTTTCCTTTAATATAAATTAAAATAATAATACTGAGTTGTCATTTGTAGGGGTGTATGTTTGGTATGGAAGAATACGTATGGACAAATTAATAATTCAACACATTCATGGTATGTTTAACAACCGATTTCTTCCATGATTGTTTGGCTAGTAAACGTGCGTATACATCCATATTCACTTTCATGTTGAATGAAAAAACAAAATAATGGTTGATTGCTCCATTTCACTATTGAGTCAAAAACATTGATAACATCAATCCTATTGAAAGGAACAGATATGAAGTATGTACAAATTGTAGTGGAAGACGCTATGCTGATTAGGCTCAAGAAAAAGTGTCTCGATGAACGTGTAACGCTGGCACAAAAGCTGCTTGCCCTTATTGGGCGGGAAATCGGGGAGGCACCATGGACTCAAAGCAACTAATGCGGGGAATTGGCAGAAAACTCTTATCTATCGACCTTCTCCTTGATGACCTCTTCGAAGCAATCCCCGAAAACGACGGCTGGACATGGACCGCGTTGGTGCCGTTTCGGGTGGCGGTTCGAGAAGCGATGGACAAGTGGGCAGAAGTTATCGGTGAGGGAAGATAAAATTATAAGTTTACTAAATTAACAACATACTGCATTCGGGATTATGGTAGGCGTCTAGCTAACGTCGTGTTCATACCAACCGGCTTCCCACGGATGGTATGAACGCCACAATCCTGAGCGCGTCGCTTGGGAAGAAGCACACCATCATGACTTACGCAACATTTCCGAACATTGCTCTATTTCCACATCGGACCCAGCAGGAAAAAGTACTAGATTTATACCAGCAAGTAATGAAGCCTAAAAGAATCCATAAAACCTCACTGGACACTTTTCTTATTTTATGTGCAAACTTAGGTCATGCCAGGTGTCCAATTAAAATTCCCCTAAATCGGACTTATTGGAGCGAGCACAAGGAGTATGGCATACACCCTGCCATAGTAGACCAAGTAAAAGCAATGCGTAAAGCTGATTACTTAGATTGGGATAAAGGGTGTGAGACATGGAAACGTCCAACTATTGTTACAGCTACCGAAAAGTTTCATGAATATTTTAGTGGAAGATTACACATTGACTATAAACCACAGCAATGGATTCTTGCCCGTAAACGCTTCAAAACAGGTGAACGAAGACAAGTATGGAATGTAGTATATAAACGCTTTGAGTTTGAACCAATATTCAAATACGAGTATTATACGTTTGATTCGAACATGGTGACGGAAAACATAGAACGAATTCTCCAAGCGTCATACAGTCTTAATCATAGACATCGAATTACACTAAACGATGACCCGATAGTAACGGCTCTAAGATGCGTTTTCTCCAATCAAGAACTCACATTAGGTGGAAGACTTTATACCGGCACAAGTTATGGTACTCAAAGTTATTCAAAATTAGACCGTATGAATATCTTGATTGACGGTATTGAGACCATTGAACTTGATTTCGCAAGTCTTCACATCAACATGTTGCGCAGCATGCAGGGGCTACGCCCCGTAGATGATGCTTACACTATGGTTCTTGATAAAATACCAGGATTAGATGGTGAGTGTAGGCAAGAATTGCGTGATTTCTTGAAAGGGCTATTACAGTCGATGTTGAATGCTGACGTGAGACATAAGGCTGTGAGGTCAGGTAATTATGCTACTAATTATGAACCATTAATTGATTTGTTTAGGAAAGACCCTGACCACGAAATATCTGACAACGATAGAAAAGTACGTACTATACTCCAGGAGGTAAACCTCTCAGTCAAGGAACTCGTGTCATTATTTGAAAATACCCATCGTGAAATTGAACATCACTTTTATTCTGGTGTCGGACTTACTCTACAAAATTATGATTCTAAAATAGCACTTAAATTGTTGGACTACTTCACAAGTAAGCGAATTATTATCTTGCCAATTCACGATTCGTTTATAATCGAACGTGAATATTCAAACCTCCTAAAGGAGAAAATGAATGATGCTTATAAAGAAGTAATGATGACTCACCATGAATGTCCTATAAAGTAATCTTTCCACTTATATACTCCGATTGGCCCGCGCACCATTTATACGAATATGCTAAGAGAAGCGTGCTCTATGCACAATTACCGTTAAGGCCTTCGCTTAAGTGCCTACTTACAGATTGATGTCCAAATCACACATCGAGAATTCGATTCAATGTATGGATATATGGCTGTGCTATAAAACATGTATGTCATAACAATCACATCAAGGAGATTGAATAATGGAACAGACGACATTTACATCATGCCAAATTCAAAATCTAAATAAGCACTTATGGCTCCAGTTTCGTAAATTGTGCCTCGCTGAAGGTGTGAGCGCGTCGGCTAAAATCCGCGCTATGGTCGAAGAAGCTGTCGCTGCAACGGACACAGTGAGCTTTGCGAAAGGAAAGAGCAATGAAAGATAAGAAAGATGAACCATTGAAGCCGAAGACATCCGCCACGCCGGTTGATGTTGAAGATATCAGTCCAGTCGAAGAGCCACAGGAGAGAATAGCAGAGAAACTGTCGATTTCAGTTCCTGTCCAGCCACTCCTGCGGCCGACCGGACTCGGTACCTTTTTTGGCAAGTGGGTCCGCATTCTCCTGCGCGACGGAAGCATTGTGACCGGATTTTTGCAAAAGCGCATGTTTAATTATGTACATCTACTCAATATCGTGGAGATTGGTGGTGGTTACAAATTAACGGCTGGCTGGTGCGCTATTGACCTGGGTAGCATTGCCAGGGTTTATCCGGCGGACGCTAAGGTCGAGGAAATTGTGAAGCCGTGAGGTTGGGAGCAGGCAAGGTATATTCTTCTACGCAACTCAGTCCTGCCACCAACCCCAAGTGAAGCTGTCGTTGAACAAAACCGGAGAAATTCCAGTCTGACACGGCAGAGGTTCTTTTTTGTTATTCATTCAGCCGCCGCCTGATTTTGTCCTGGACGATTGCCCTTGCCTTTTCTTCTTCGGGAGTAAGTTCATGGTCTGGTATGTGGTCAGGCGTGTAGTACCCAAGTGGGTCTTGAACCTGCGTCCAGTGGTTTACGGCAATGCAGTTTATCCACATGCGGTACTGCACATAGGGAAGTATGCCGTCACGAATGAACTCCTCGGTCCACATTTCTCCTTTTTGCAACTTGCCAAATTGTTTGTTTAAGCGAGCTATCGTCCTTGTGTCCGTTATCTCAAGTTCATTATTTCCAGGCAGCTCTCTGTTCGATTTTTTGTGGATTTCGGAATATCCAAAGTGAAGGCCGAGGTCATGTACATAAGCTACAATCTCTTTGCGTCTCTTTTCGGATATCTTGTACTCTCCATCGGGCGTAACAGCCTTCCAGTAACTGTCGCGCTTGCTCTGGTTCCCTACATCGACAGTCTCAATCTTGCTGAAGTCCCACCATTCAGCGAATGTGCGAGGGTGTTCAAGCTTCGAAGTCCGCGACTGTGGCCTACTTGTTTCCGGTATTGATGCATTGATAGCCGGTACGAATATATACCCGCCCATCGCCTGCCTTCCCCATGTTCGCGCATCAGCGGAATAGAGTGGGAACTGAGGTTTCAACTGTCCTGTCGCGGGATCGAGCAGAGACCCAAGCAAATCGAAGCTGGACACTCCAAAAGCATGTGTCTTGCATTTTGGAATTCCGTCAGGTGCGACTATCTCAAAGCACTCCTGCAAGAACTCTCTTTTCCTTTCGGTATTGACAATCTTTCTATCGTTGCTTGGACTTAGACCAATATACTCCATCTTGTCCACGTCCACCATTTGTTTCAAATACTCGATATCCTCAAACTGATGAAAGACGTGAATAATCTTGTTTCTCTCCACTCCGAGTTCACCAAGAAACTTCACCATCTCCCAGTAATGATTATATCCTTGTTCTGCGCTGTACTTCCTATCTTCAGCAGTCGGTTCCATTCCGGGGGCACCTGGAATTATGTCCAAGTTTACGAAGTAGGTTATTTTGTCAAAATGCTTCTTACAATAACGCTGGTAATCCTTAATCCAAATGGGACTTTTCTTTGTCCATGCACTATACGCACCTGAGTCAAGGATTAACGATGTATAGCTATCTCGATAGTATTTGAAGATTTTATCATCATACGCACCCGTTTTCAGGGCTTCATAGGAAACGAGCCTGTAAGGCATAACATCCAACAAGCCGTTGTCAATAACTTCGGCAACACCTTCGTAAGCAGCAAAATAATTCTTAAGCATGCGCCTCCTTCTATAATCTTTTTCTCAAGGGGAAAACGATTTCTGCCGATAGGGAATAATCGATAGTAATTGTCTGAAACTTTAACAAAATTTCAAAGTGGGAGGGTTTAAATGAGTAGTCGCAACAGAAATGCGCTGAAATTTGTTCCAGACAGTAATGAAAGCAAGACCATCAACGACGCCATCGAACAAGTCAACGAGAAGTACGCCTTGATTCAGAGAGCGGAGGACGAAGCCGCCAAGTACAAAATCGAAATCGGAGAGGACCTGCTAAAAATCTTTTTCGAGGGCAACCCGGACAACTACGAAAACGATAAGTATAATCCCCGAAAGCTGAATTCCTACAGGACCATGGCAGGGGCCAAGGACCTCAAGGTTTCTCGGATGACTCTTCACAACTATATCAAGTCAGCCATGCTGGTAATCCGGATGGAAAGCAAGAAACTCTCCGTCCGGAAATGGTTCACCGAGGAAGTGGAAGTGAAGAACTCCAAAACTGACGAGTTGGAAAAAAGAAAGAAGCTGCTCTTCACTCACATTGTCCTCTTGACACATCTCGGCTCCAAGTGCGACGACGACCAGGTCAGGCTCGTAAAGGCTGTTGCCAGTGGTGAACTGGCATGGACGCGTGACCTGGAAAACGAGGTGAGGAGAATCAACAGAGAAAGAATGGAAAGTTCTCCCGATTATGTACCTCCTGAAAATTTCGATTCTGCCCTCAATGGACTTTTCAGTTTGGGTAAAAGTGTGAAATACGATGAAGAAGGCAACCAATTGAATGATTGGAATACGATTCTCCTAGGCAAGGAGTTCGTTGAGGCGTACCGGAACTACCAAAAATTCGATCCGGACAAGCCCGACTCCGATGAGGTGAATAAAAAACTCAACGTCACCGAGAACCGCCGCAATCAAATGCGAAATGACATTGAGGCGGCAGTTGAACACCTCCTAAAAGTCATGGAGAGCCTACGTCTTGCACATAAAAGCCTAAAGAAGAAAGAGCCCACCTCGGCTCTCGCAGATGCTGCATAAGCCCTACCTTACATGCGCGTGTAAGGTTAAATAGTGGCAATTACTCAGGATTTTTCCTGTGTGTATGGGGAAATCCTGAGTAATTCGACCAATCCTCCAAAGCAAAAACGGATTTTCAAAGGAAGCTACCCCTGGAATGAGCTTCACAAATAAAGACTCCATTGGGAAAATCGTAGGCTACTTCAAGGCTGTTACCAAAGTTCCATTCACCTACAAAGGCAAAACCGTTGCTCCGCTTCCTTTGGAAGTGCTGCCTTCGCTGGCAAAAGGGTTTGATTGCCCAGATAACTGCGGGGCGTGTTGCTGTGACAAGTTCACATTGGACTACATAGACGGAGATGGAGAAGGTGTGCCGGATGGACTCAAAAAGCGTGAAGTCCGATTTAACGGAAAGAAGCTTATTGTCTTGAGTGACCAACAGCTTCGCAATTGGAGCGACCGCTGCAAATACCTCTTACCTGAGAATGCCCGTTGTGACATACATGGCGTCCATCCATTCACCTGCGCTATCGAGCTTGTCAGGGTGCGTAAAGCTGATATCCGCAATTACAACACAATAGGCGTGATGGAGTTTGGCAGAAGCTGGCAACTCTCACGGGCGAGTGGCGAAAAGGGTACGCTTTGTAAAATCCTGAAAGCAACTCCGGCTACGGTAGCAGACAGTGTTGCAAAGCTTGAAAGGTTACGAACATGGGCTACATTCTTCGGGTTGACTGAAACGTGGGTACCGGAAATTATAGATTATCTTCAGACTGAAAGGTACCTGAATGGTTCCATTATCCTTGGCGGTGAAGGAGCGGAATTATACGAAAAACCAAAAGAACATCCTGGGAAAGAACTGCTGCAAAGCCTCATCAAAGAAGGCACGCATACGCGACCGGAGATTATGGACACCTTAACGGCGGCGCACCCGGATGTCCCGAAAACTGCATTTGCAGCGTGGCTCACCAGTGCAAAAAACCCCAAGTATAATCCGTTTGACAAAGAAGTGGTTATCGACGCCGCCGGCATTTGGAAATTTGAGGATTGATTATCCAAGACCAACTGCTCGCACTAACGCGTGAAAGGAATTAGCGAGCAGTCCTTAACCCCTCCCGGTCCAACGGAACTGCTAACCAATCTCTGCCACCTCTCAGCCATTTACTGGACCTAACCCCTATCTAAACCCGTCTTTTCGGAACAAGGATTTCGAGAATTGTATAAGCGGTTCTCCGCATTTGAACTAGCGGACCGTCCTTTGCCAGAAACTCTCCGGACACTCGGTGGAGTGCAAAGGGAACAGGTGACCTCAGAATGGGTATAAAGTACGTCCGATGCCTCTTCTTAGTCTTCGGACTCAAATTCTTTCTTATCTGGGCCTATATCCCAATCCAATCTTCGCTAAATGTAGCAGCTTCAGCAAATCCCGCTTGGGGGCCACGGGCAATATAGAGGTGCAGAAGTTCGGACATGGTTGTCATATCAATGTCGAGTTCGTTCTGTAAACCGAATCCATCAGGATGTCTGTCATTGAAATAGCGGATATACCACCTGAGTTTACTCAAGCATTCGCATCGAAAATGAGCAATTACTTCATTGCCAATATTAAAATTTTTGCTTTGAGCCTCATACCATCCCTTGAAAGCTTCTTCTTCCTCAGGTGCGACACCCATAATCACTGCTGTTGTTAAGAGAGTATGCCCGTTGAGGCTACCTCTTAGAGTACCTTGTCTGATAGAGTCTATAACCTTCGCATCAAGTTTGGCAATCTCATTCACGATATTGATAAGCATTTCAGAGACTTCTTGGGTAGTTGAAGAGAATACCTTAATGCCTGCTGACTTGGACTGCTGTTCAACTGTGTCACCATACAATGACCCAAGCATGCGGGATATAAGTATAATGCCTAAAGAGTGCACCGCAACTGAGATAACTTCACCGAAATCTTCCGGTACTTCTTCTAGAGAATCAGCAATCTCCTTTCCTTTAAGCCATTCTTTATTGGACCCAAGCGTTCCAAGCATCAACGAATTTAGAATGTCGGCATGGGGTCTAGTGAGTGGTCGTGCATGTCCAGTCGCAGGGAGAAGACCAGCATCGACAAGTGTGTCCCTCGATTTACCATAGTCATTTGGGGTATTCAGCAAGGTCGTAATTTCCGCGGATGAGAAAAGTGCCATAGTGGCAGGGTCAAAAGCGGATGCCAACCCGTATAGTATCAGGACCGCATTATGGTGTGTACTTAGACGACGAGAATGGATTAATTGCTTGACCATCTCAGGTCTGCCAATCAAATAGGCTTCATCACCCATGACCTTGATAAAATTGGCTAATTTATTACCATTTTCGACGCTGACCGCAAAAGGTACAATGTGATCGGCTTGGATGTTATGTTCCCGAATTAGCCATGCAATCGACCCGATTCCGGAAAATTCCACGCCAGATTCTTGATGCTCATATGCATGTCGATAGGTATTTAGGAGGTCGGGCTTGCCTACACAAGCCTGTTCAATAGTTTTTTTGACCGCCTCAACCATCATGAGGGCTTCTTTACGTTCCTCGATGGGCACATGGTTGTCAAAAAGCCCAATGTCGATGAGTCGCTGTGTAACGTCTATTAGCAGAGTTGTATTTACCGTGCCCCCCTGAGAAAACAATGCGACGATCTCCGGATAATTCATGTCTTTAATAGACTTTTTGGCCTCCACGATAACTGAAGGCTCGGCGTTGCGCGAGAAAATACGTTTAAAGATTCCCATTTGAAGTCCTTCACTTCAATCGAGGTTATTTTCACCTTTATCTACCAAAAGCTGGTCAAACCTCTGGTCAACATTATGTGCACAGGCGCTTGCAAATTTGACAAGAGAATCGTTAATTGCGTGATATCTATCTAGATCACCTTCTATATAGCCATTTTTCAATACAAAAGCGAGCTGTGTTCCTAACTTATTAAGTTGTCTATCAAATGAAGCCTTCATAAATGTCATGCTGTGCACACATATGAACTTATTAGAGAGTGACTCAAAAAATATGAATTCCTTGTTATTTCTTCGTGTTATATTGTCTGATATTATGCGACATGTCTTGGAAATGGTATTGACGGCCGTAGTAAACTCAAGGGACTTCGGATTCATCCCCATGCGAGCAATCAAAGGAAAGTTGATGATAGATATACCATTGTCATCTATATAAAGATTATCATAACAATCGGCTGCCAAACAAAGTCTTATCTGCAACTTACCTACGGAGGGATTGTCAATGAAATAAGGAATCAGATATTCACCAGAATATATTTGCAGTTCGCTATATTTCTTATCAAAGGTGCCGATAAAGAACGGAATTTCGAGATTTCTAAGGTATTCTGCTTTGCCTGGTATACATTTTTGCCTTTTCGAATTGCTCTTTATTTGAATTGCAAACGACTCCTTTGGCATCAGATAGCGATTGTTACCCTCTGTAATACTAGTAAAGATGGTGCAGAAAAAGTCAGAACCTAAATCGTCTGACACAGTTGAAGGTTGTGCGATAAATGCAAAGTTTGATAATATGTATCTTGCAAGATTCTCCGATTGCCAACCTTTTCTATAGCTCGCAAGATGGGCTTTCACGCAACCCTCCCTGGCTCACAAACAGTTATTCTAGACTTTTCTTTTAATAGCACGGTCTATGTAAATTGTGCACTTTATGAAACTATTGAATCCAAACAAATTATCTCCAATCGTTATGCACGAAGGCAAATCCAGTGTGACCAACTCTTCCTTTGGAGTCAAGAGAATTATAGCAACTGGCGAGGTTCAGCTCATCAACTCTGCGATTACGATTTTGATGTGCTTTTCTGCCTAAAAATCCTTCTCACATTAGCTTGGATTTCCCGTTCCCTCTTTTCCCTCCAACTTCTCTCGCGGTCCATTTCGACCTTGAGGGCAGCAGCAAGAGCCATCGCGTCCGCAAGTACATCATGACAACGGCATGAAAGCAAGCCCTTGTGGAAGAAAAATGGATGGAACATTGTATACTCCTTTCATTGGAGATGCATCTTGATAGAAGAGGTGAAAGTTTGGTGAAAGTATGAATAGCGCGACAACCCCCACTCAAAGTATGTCATAATACTTAGCGTAGTCGAGACCACCGGGGAGGTAACGGGGGGGGGATCAATCACGAAGATCATGTGATTTTCCCATACGCTACTCGATGATTGAAATCATATGAGATGCTTCGGCGGGGGAAATTCACATCAATGGACTTCGTTGGATTCACCCCCAAGAGATCACTTTCTCGAATTCTCTCGCCCCTCGAATCCTCACCTGGGAAGAGCCAGTGCACGGCATCGGCCTGCCCACGTTCAAGTGTATCTACCACCGGTGCCGGGCACGGTAGGGATTTGCCAAAGTCTCTTCCACAAAAGGCGCTTCAAAGGCTGAACACAAAAAATGGACGAGCATATCGATCAGCCAATCCCGGTTTGAACATTCCAGTTTGTCAAGTGGAACACCGCCTCCCGCCGCCAAAACCATCGTGTAGCCGAGGGCGCCTATGGAAAAAAGAAACCGCAGCCGGACAACTCTTTCGGGCAGATCCGGCAAGGCTTTGCAGAGCATTTGCAGGAGCATTTCGCGACTGGACTTCATCGTATCGGCTAAAGCGGCCTGCAAGCCGCCCCTGTCGGGGGCCATCACGGCCCTGCTTGTCAACACCATATCATCTGAGTTTCCAAAAAAGGGGTCGAGATACGTTCTCAGAATCCGGCTCACTGAAAACTTTGTCGCTCCGTCTGCGCCGGCGTCACACATCTCTTGCAATTCCCTGCTGCACGCCTCGTCCAACACAGCGAACCGCCGCTTGAAGACCTGTTCGATCAGTTGGTCCTTGGAACCGAAATAGTAGTTGATGGCGGCTATATTGACTCCGGCCGTGTGGGCAATGGCCCGTATCGAAATGCCGTACCCTTTGTGCACCAGGAGAAACTCCGATGCGGCCAAAATACGCTCTTTTGTGTTCTGACAGGTCACTCTTCCATGCCTCATCCGCTGAGTACCCGGTGCTTGCTCCATGCGTCGACGGTTCTTATTGCTGATCCGGCGATTCCGGATTTCCGCCCCCGCCCAGGACCTTGTAGAGCATTACCTGGTTGGTGAGTTTCGCCTCCTGCAGGCACCTGCGCATGGCTCTGGGCCGGTGTGACTCGCTAGGCCTTCACCCTGTGGCTCTTTCATCTACGACTCTTTGTTGATCTTGACCGGCGCACTAAGCGTCTGGTGAACCGCAACTTCTCAAGGAGGCGACCTCATGGCTTGCTGGTCCGTCTGAATGGTTGTAGAGCTACAAGATGGGCTGCGCCTGTTGACGCGGGTAAGGTTTCGCATCAGCCGTGCCCTGTAATTCTCATTGGGCCGGGCATAAGGGATTTCCTCGAAGATATGTCTCAGGTAGTGGTAGGGTTCGAGGCCGCAGGTTTTGGCGATCTCGATATAGCTGTATAGAAGTCTTCATCCTGATTTCTTATCTGAATGCCAACTTTTCCTCCCGTACGGGACCGCCAGCTTGTTCATTCGTTTCCTCAGAGTGCTGGGGTGAATGTTCAGAATTTCCGCTGCCCCACCCGGTCCGTGGATCTTGCCCCCGGCTTTCTCCAGTGCCTGCCTGATGTGCCTGGCATTCAGTTCCTCCAAGGAGAGCATAGGTTGGTCTTCGCTTGCGCCTTGCATGACTTTTCCGTGTCCGGGTCCCGTCAGGGGGAGTAGATTTTCGAATGACAGTGTGCCGGTACGGTGTTGTATCAAAGCACGTTCGACCGCGTTTTCGAGTTCCCGTACGTTGCCGGGCCAGTCGTAGGCGACAAGTCTGTCGATGGCCCCGGGGGGCGACACGGGGTGTTCTTTGAGCTTGAGTTCTATGGATTTGCGCTGAATAAAATAATGTACCAGCGCCGGGATGTCTCCCTTTCTTTGCCTCAGCGGCGGGATCACGATGGGAAAGACATTGAGGCGGAACCACAGGTCTTCCCGAAACTGAAGGGAGGCGATCATTTCCTCCAGGTTCCTGTGCGTGGCCGAAATAACACGGATGTCGACCGGTATGGAAGCGGTTCCCCCCACGCGCTCGATTTCTTTCTTTTGAAGGACGTGCAAAAGCCTCACCTGAGCCTGGAGCGGCAGTTCTCCGATTTCGTCAAGGAAGATGGTACCCTTGTCAGCCCGTTCGAAACGCCCCCTCTTCAAGCTTATGGCGCCGGTGAAAGCTCCCTTTTCGTGGCCGAAAAGCTCGCTGTCAACGAGAGTCTCGGGGATGGCGCCACAGTTCACTTTGATAAACGGTCCGTCTTTGCGCCTGGAGTAGCGGTGAATCGCATTGGCAATGACCTCCTTTCCCGTACCCGTCTCTCCGAGCAACAGCACGGGACTGTCGGTGGGAGCCACCTGTTCGACCAGTTTCATCACATAATTGAGGCCCAAGTCTCCGCCGATGATCTTATCTCCCGAAACCGATCTCAGTTCATCGAACAGATAACGGTTGTCATCGGCCAACATCTGTTTGAGTCGAATGACTTCCTGGTGCTTGAGTGCGTTTAACATGGCAATGGTTAAGGGTTGATGGAGCATCAGAAGCAATCGGGCATGTTCCTCCGTATATCGACTCAAGCCATCCGCAATCAGCGCAAGGTCTCCAACCCTATTTCCATCAAGTTCCAGGGCCATGGTGATCACGGAAATATTATTCATCAGTCCAAGCCCTTCCAGGAACTCTTTGGAAATGAGGTCGGGGCCGATTTGGTTATGGATATGAACAATCTTATCCTCCTTCCAAAAGGCCGCCATTTCCTTGCGTCCCCGCTCGGGCATGGGGTAGGCTTGTCTGAGACCTTCCGGCAGCTCGGCACCGACCAATGCCACGAAACGTACAACGTTCAGATGGAAATCCAGGATATCCAGGCTCATATGGGTCACGGGAATGAACTGTCTGATGTAATCATAGCAGCGTTTCAGAGCTGTTTCGATTTCGAGGCTGCTGCACAGACGCAAAGTTGCCTCGCGAAAAAATAGATTCTGATCCATTTTCATTGTTTTGTTCCCATCCCATTCATTGTTCCCGTTTCGACTCGTCAGACATCGGTCGTAAAACCCTGCAGGTCTGATCTCGCCCGCGGCTCTGACTTCTATTCTGCGACCTTCTCGTTTCCGTGCCCTCAAAACACGGGTTCTGTGGCCATCCTGGGCCGACTGCACTCTCATCTTGTGACAATAGGACAAAATTGCTCCACAGTACAATCATTTCTGTTCCATGGGACAAAACATTGAGTCCAACAAAGAATAACATTTTATAACCCATTGAATTATTTAACATTAAATTATTGGCATGCTCTTGGCTAAGTGCCGCGGTAACAAACAGGGAGGATTGCCATGAAATGGGTCGAAATCATTACATTGCGTTGTCTTGCAAGGGCCGAAAGGGAATTCGCGGACGAATACCTGGACCTTGTTCGCAGGCAGAAGCGAGCGGGATTGCCGAAGTCCATCGATATTTATCACCATTTGGTAGTAGAGACGGATCTGAGCATTCACCTGCACTGGGAAACAGAGGCAAGACCCTCGTGCGAAAGCTTTCTTGGCCGCGAGATCTCCTACACCCTGAGAGACCTGGGGCTGCTCAATCATTCCATATGGATCGAGGACTGGAATTCCAAATGACGCATCGCAGGACTTCATAATGGCAAGGCCCTTTCCTTGAGTATGGGCAGCCGAGAAGATGGTGCGGAACGCGTAATGATGAGAACCGGAACATTCCCGAAAAAGGGAAAATGTCAAGATCCAAAGAGGTCGAAGGCCATATTGAAATTCCCCCAAAGGATTGGTGAACCCTGATTTCAGTGCTTTATGATTGAAACCAGCAATGAAGATATTTCACGGAGGTATTTGATGCAACAGAATAGAAAAGGCGACGGAGCAACAAGGTTGCTCGTGGCTTTGGTGTCGGTTTCGAGCTTACTTTTTCTGGGCGGCTGCAGTGAAGGCCACGGGCAGTCACAAGCCGCTCAGCCTGCCTTGCCGCAAGTGGTCACGATCGTAGTCGAGCAACAGCAGGTGGAACTGTCCACCGAGTTGCCGGGGCGAACCGCCCCTCATCTCGTTTCCGAAATTCGTCCGCAGGTCAACGGCATCATCCAGAAGCGACTGTTCAAGGAGGGCTCCAATGTCAAAGCCGGTGATCTCCTTTACCAGATCGATCCCGCTCCCTTCCAGGCGGCATACGACTCTGCAAAGGCCTCGCTCGTCAGGGCGCAGGCCAACCTGCCGTCTGTGCAGTCGAAGGCCTCACGGTACAAGGAATTGCTGGTCGACAAGGCGGTCAGCCGACAGGACTACGACGACGCGACCTCAGCCCTGGACCAGTCTCGCGCCGAGATCGAATATTACAAGGCAGCGGTGGAAACAGCCCGCATCAATCTGGGATACACCCGTGTCACCGCCCCCATTTCCGGGCGCATCGGCAGGTCCAGTGTAACCGACGGGGCGCTCCTGACGGCGTATCAGGCATCTCCCCTGGCAACGATCCACCAGTTGGACCCGATATATGTAGACGTAACACAATCCACCGCAGAACTGCTTCGTCTCAGGCGAAACATGGAAGCGGGTCGGGTCAGTTCGGACGGGAAGAACGGGAAAACGGTCCGCATTCTTCTGGAAGACGGAACCGTCTATCCGCTGGAAGGAATCCTTCAGTTCTCTGACGTTCTGGTGGACTCTTCGACCGGGTCTTTCCTCGTGCGCATCATAGTTCCCAATCCCGATGGTCTGCTTCTACCCGGTATGTTCGTCCGGGCGGTCGTTCAAGAGGGAACTGCAGAGCAGGCCATACTCGTACCGCAACAGGGAGTGAGCCTCAATTCCAAAGGGGAAGCCACCGCACTGATCGTGGATCAGAACAGCACGGTTCAGATGAGGGTTCTCACGCTCAACCGCGCCATCGGCAATCAGTGGCTCGTTTCGACAGGTCTCTGCCCCGGGGACCGTCTGATCGTCGAAGGCATAGGGAACGTGCGGCCGGGCGCAGCAGTGGAAGTCGTTTCGGCAGACAAATCCAATAGCAGCCCGGAACCCCGGGATACGAACTGCAAGCCCGTGCAGTCGAAATAACGGAGGATTCTAATGTTATCGAATTTCTTTTTGGATCGCCCGGTCTTCGCTTGGGTTATCGCCTTGATCATGATGCTGCTGGGTGTTCTGGCGATCTACAATTTGCCCATATCACAGTACCCGCCCATTGCTCCTCCAGCCATTGCCATTGATGCTTACTATCCCGGAGCTTCTGCGGAAACCGTCGAAAACACCATTATACAGATCATCGAACAAAAGATGACCGGATTCGACAAGTTGCTTTACATGTCGGCCACGAGCGACGGTTCCGGATCCGGCCGGCTCGAACTCACCTTCGCTCCTGGAACCGACCCCGATTTGGCATGGTCCCAGGTACAGAACAAGCTTCAACTCGCCACGGCAAGCCTGCCTGATGTGGTTCAACGGCAAGGCGTCAAAGTCAGCAAGTCCACCAGAAACTACCTCATGCTCGTAGGTTTGATATCGGAAGATGGAAGCCTGAACGGACATGACCTGAGGGACTATGCCCAATCAAACATCGAAAAGGTGCTTGCCCGCGTGCCGGGCGTGGGAGAAGTTGAAAGTTTCGGCTCCGAGTATTCCATGCGCATCTGGCTGAATCCGGACAAACTGACTGATTACAGGCTGACAGTCGATGATGTCATCGAACGGCTGAAGGCATACAACGTCGAAGTTTCCGCCGGTCAGTTGGGCGGCGCACCGGCTATTAAAGGGCAGCGGCTGAACGCGTCCGTCATTGTTCAAAACCTGCTCAGAACACCGAAGGAGTTTGCCGAGATTCCGCTCCGCACCAATCAGGACGGTTCTGTAGTGAGCTTGCATGATGTGGCATCCACGGAGTTGGGCACCGAGCGCTACGACATCGACGCTCTCCACAACGGCCAGGAATCTGCGGCTCTGGCCATCCGACAAGCCCCCGGGGCCAATGCGATAAAGACCGCCGATGCCGTGAAGGCGAAGATGGAAGAACTGTCGAGATACTTCCCGCCCGGTATGAAGGTGATCTACCCCTACGACACCACACCTTTCGTCAGAGTAGCCATCGCGGAGGTGGTCAAGACCCTTTTCGAGGCAATTCTGCTCGTCTTTCTGATTATGTATCTTTTCATGGGAAATATCCGGGCTACCCTGATTCCGACCATAGCCGTGCCAGTCGTGCTCCTGGGGACATTCGCCGTCCTGGGGCTGTTCGGATTCTCTATCAACATGCTCACCATGTTCGCAATGGTGCTCGCCATCGGGCTTCTGGTCGATGATGCCATTGTCGTGGTGGAAAACGTGGAGCGGGTCATGCATGAGGAGAGGCTCTCGCCCAGAGAGGCAACCCGCAAATCCATGGGTGAGATCACCAGTGCATTGATCGGAATTGGAGTGGTGCTCTCCGCTGTCTTCGGCCCCATGGCATTTTTCGGAGGCTCAACAGGCGTGATTTACCGGCAGTTTTCGATAACCGTCATCGCAGCCATGCTGCTGTCGGTCCTGGTAGCGCTGGTTCTCACTCCCGTCCTTTGCGCTTCCCTCCTCAAGCCAATTCCTGAAGGTCACGAACCCGGTAACAGCGCCTTCTTCCTCTTCCGCCCCTTTTTTCGGTGGTTCGACCGGGTTTTCGGCAGGGCCAAAATCAAGTACCAGGCGGCAATAAGCCACATGCTTGCCAAAAAGCTACGCTACCTGTTCATCTACGTCATCCTGGTGTTGGCTCTGGGATACATGTTCCATCGGATGCCGACCGCATATCTCCCCGATGAGGACCAGGGCCTCCTGGCCGTTCAGGCTATGCTGCCGGCGGGTTCAACCATGGAGCAGACCGGGGAGGTTCTGGAACAGATTAAGGACTTCATGATAGTGGATGAAAAGGAGACGGTGGCATCCTGTTTCACAGTTGCAGGCTACGGGTTTTCAGGCAGAGCGCAGAACACCGGCATGGCGTTTGTCCGGCTCAAAGATTGGGCAGTGCGAAACCGACCGGACTTGAAGGTCGATGCTCTGGTGAGGCGCTCAATGGGAAAGTTCTCAAAAATGCGCACTGCGAGGGTCTTTGCGTTCGCGCCCCCGGCGGTCATAGAACTCGGCCAGGCCGGAGGATTCGACTTCCAGTTGCAGGACCGTGGCGGGCTGGGTCATGAGGCACTGATGGGAGCCCGCAACCAGATGCTTGGCATGATCGCTCAGGACCCGAGATTGATCCGCGTGCGCCCCAACGGCATGGAAGACGTGCCTGAATACCGTGTCGATGTGGATTGGAGAAAGGCAGGTACACTGGGGGTCTCCATCCAGGCCATCCATGACACCGTCTCGGGGGGATTTGGCAGTGCCTATGTCAACGACTTCATCCAGGGCGGACGCGTGAAGCGAGTCTATGTGCAGGTTGACGCCCCTTTCCGCATGCTTCCCGACGATGTCAACCGGCTCTTCATTCGTAATCAATCCGGAACAATGACGCCTTTCTCTTCGATTGCCTCGGGACGCTGGTCCTACGGGTCTCCACGGCTCGAACGTTTCAATGCCTTCCCGTCCCTGAACATCTGGGGTGAGCCGGCACCGGGAAGAAGTTCGGGTGAAGCGATGCAGGCAATGGAAGAGATCGCATCGAAGTTACCCAGGGGCATCGGGTACGATTGGACGGGACTCTCCTACCAGGAACGTATGGCAAAGTCCCAAGCCCCACTGCTCTATATGTTATCCGTTCTCGTCATCTTTCTGTGCGTGGCCGCACTATACGAGAGCTGGACCATTCCGTTCGCCAATCTTCTGATGCTGCCGTTGGGTTTGCTCGGAGCGACGCTGGCCACTTCGTTACGGGATTTGCCTAGCGATGTTTATTTCCAGATTGGGTGCCTCACCACCCTAGGGCTGACAACAAAGAATGCCATCCTCATTATCCAATTTGCACGGGAACGAATGATGAATGGAGCTGAACTTGTCGAGGCGACCCTGGGTGCAGCGAAAACCAGGCTCCGACCGGTAATCATGACCTCGATGGCCTTCTTCTTTGGCGTCCTGCCTCTTGCGCTGGCCTTGGGTGCCGGGGCAGGGGCCCAAAATGCCATTGGTACCGCTGTCGTCGGGGGGATGCTGTCCGCTACCTTCATCGACCTCTTCTTCATCCCCATGTTCTATATCCTGGTGTCGAAAATGTTCAAGCGAAAGCGAAACCGGGAAATAATAAAGGCAGATCCAATCCTGGCGCTTAACGGGGAACACTGATATGATGAGAAAAATATTGCTGATATTGGGAGTACTTGTTTGCATTGCCGGCTGCTCGCTGAGTCCCAAATATTCGCGGCCCGCGGCCCCGGTTCCCACCGACTGGCCGAGTGGCCAGGCCTATAAAGAGCTCCCCCAGGCACAGCGCATCCCTGGAGCGGCCTACCTGCCGTGGCGGGATTACTTCACGGACGCCAGGCTGCAGGAAGTCATCCAGATCGCTTTGAAGAATAACCTCGATTTCCGCCTGGCCGCATTGAACATCGAAAAAGCGCGGGCCATGTACCGCATCCAGCGTGCCGAACTGGCTCCGGTGGTAGATGGAACGGCTGCCGGCAGCAGAGGCAGGACTCCTGCCGACCTCTCGTCCACCGGCTCTGCAACGACCGGGGGGCAGTGGAGCGTCGAACTGGGCATCACTGCCTGGGAGATAGACATTTTCGGCCGTCTTCGCAGCCTGACGGAAAGCGCCCTGGAGAACTACTTCGCCTCGGAATTCGCCTGCACCAGCATGCAGATCCTGCTCATCGCCGAGGTTGCCAGCGCCTACCTGACGCTCGCCACCGACAGGGACAATCTCAACCTGGCCAGATCGACCTTCGAATCCCAGCAGGACTCCTGCAACGTCATCCGGAGACGTCACGAGGTGGGGATTTCGACAGAACTGGATCTGCGGCAGGTACAGACCCGGGTGGAGTCGGCACAGGTGGATGTCGCCAAGTACACCGGCGTGGTCGCACAGGATGAGAACGCTCTGAACCTGCTGGTGGGTTCGCCTGTGCGGCCGGACCTGTTGCCCGAAGGGCTGCGCGCCGTTTCGTCGTTTCCAGACGTATCGCCCGGATTGCCCTCCAGTGTGCTCCTGTACCGCCCCGATATCCTCGAGGCGGAGAGCACTCTCAGGGCGGCCTACGCCGATATCGGAGCCGCCCGTGCGGCCTTGTTTCCGAGCATCTCGCTCACCACCGCCCTGGGCACCGCAAGCGCCGACCTGACCGGCCTCTTTAAATCCGGCTCCTTCACCTGGAATTACGCCCCCCAGATGACGCTGCCCATGTTCGCCCCCCGTGCCTGGTCGGCCTTGAAAGTGACCAAGGTGAACAGGGAAATCGCCGTGGCCCAGTACGAAAAGGCGATCCAGACGGCGTTCAAAGAGGTTGCCAACGAACTGGCCAAGCGAGGGACCTTGAGCGATCAGATCGCAGCGCAGCAGAGCCTAGTGGATGCTTCGGCGGAAAGTTACCGGCTCTCCATGCTTCGCTACGACAAGGGAACTGACACTTATCTGAACGCATTGGATTCCCAAAGGTCTCTCTACAGCGCCCAGCAGGGGCTCATCAGCCTGCAGGAGGCGAAACTCACCAACCAGGTAATGCTCTACAAGGTCCTGGGCGGGGGCGGAAATCCGGAATCGCCGGATCAGCAATAAGAACCGTCGACGCATGGAGCAAGCACCGGGTACTCAGCGGATGAGGCATGGAAGAGTGACCTGTCAGAACACAAAAGAGCGTATTTTGGCCGCATCGGAGTTTCTCCTGGTGCACAAAGGGTACGGCATTTCGATACGGGCCATTGCCCACACGGCCGGAGTCAATATAGCCGCCATCAACTACTATTTCGGTTCCAAGGACCAACTGATCGAACAGGTCTTCAAGCGGCGGTTCGCTGTGTTGGACGAGGCGTGCAGCAGGGAATTGCAAGAGATGTGTGACGCCGGCGCAGACGGAGCGACAAAGTTTTCAGTGAGCCGGATTCTGAGAACGTATCTCGGCCCCTTTTTTGGAAACTCAGATGATATGGTGTTGACAAGCAGGGCCGTGATGGCCCCCGACAGGGGCGGCTTGCAGGCCGCTTTAGCCGATACGATGAAGTCCAGTCGCGAAATGCTCCTGCAAATGCTCTGCAAAGCCTTGCCGGATCTGCCCGAAAGAGTTGTCCGGCTGCGGTTTCTTTTTTCCATAGGCGCCCTCGGCTACACGATGGTTTTGGCGGCGGGAGGCGGTGTTCCACTTGACAAACTGGAATGTTCAAACCGGGATTGGCTGATCGATATGCTCGTCCATTTTTTGTGTTCAGCCTTTGAAGCGCCTTTTGTGGAAGAGACTTTGGCAAATCCCTACCGTGCCCGGCACCGGTGGTAGATACACTTGAACGTGGGCAGGCCGATGCCGTGCACTGGCTCTTCCCAGGTGAGGATTCGAGGGGCGAGAGAATTCGAGAAAGTGATCTCTTGGGGGTGAATCCAACGAAGTCCATTGATGTGAATTTCCCCCGCCGAAGCATCTCATATGATTTCAATCATCGAGTAGCGTATGGGAAAATCACATGATCTTCGTGATTGATCCCCCCCCCCCGTTACCTCCCCGGTGGTCTCAACCATTGAAGACCCCTTGCACGAGGCGTCGTGAAGGGATAGGCTCATCGATAACGACGGCATCTCTATGAACTCCCCTTGCTTTGCCCTCAAGAAAGACATACTATTATACGCACATATTGGACACTCAAGGAGGAGCCCATGAAGTCATCCGTTTCTGCCCGGCTGAATCTTAAGGTCCCGTTGGATATAGTGGAAGAAATTGAGAAATTGAGCGGGCCGCGACAACGAAGCAAGTTTATCCTCAAAGCGATTCGCGATCGCATCGCGGCCATCAAGCGGGAGCGATTGGCATTGTTGATGAAGGAGGGCTACCTGGCAAGGTCGGATGAGGCCGCCGAGCTTGCGAAGGAATTCGAACCACTGGACATGGAGGGGCTGGGTGCGGATTAGGAGAGGCGTCATCTATCTTGCTTCACTTGGCCCAACGGTAGGTCGTGAGATTGCCAAGACCCGCCCGGTTGTGGTGGTATCGAATGACGTTGGAAATGAATATGCTCCCACGGTCACGGTGGTACCTGTGACGAAGGGAAATCCGGACAGGATATACCCGTTTGAAGTGAAGTTATCGAAAGGTGAAGGGAACCTTGACGCAGACTCCAAGGCCAAAGCAGATCAGATTCGAACTATCAATAAGAGTCGCCTTGTCAAGCATATCGGGGACCTCGCTCCTGGGATAATGGTGGAAATTGAGCAGGCAATCAGGCATCACCTTGACCTGTAAAAGAAGGACTTCCAGGCACAGACGCGCATTATTCAGGCCACGGGTCATAACCGTACCCGACGCGGCAGTGGTTAGACGAACTCGAAGGAGGAGGTTGTACACCGGAATGGCACATCGTCGGCGAGCATACGCGGGGGAAGTATTTCGGCGAACGTTTTTTCCTGCGGGCGCATCAGCCGAGTTCCCTGCGTGGATCTACCCCCTGATAGCTCCCAGGTGGTCCCGACTTCGCTGATTATTTTAACACGAAAATTCTCCTGGATTATCGCCGGGTTATATTTCCATTGAATTTTGGTCCAGCCGTTCAGGGCATTTGGACCTTCGGAAATGTCAACGGTGGCGTCGGAAGTTGGTGGTTTTACAATGATATCGCCGTCTACGAGGCCATGTGATAGGCGCCGCTTCCGGTCGATTAGAAGGGTCAAAAGCTGCCGCTGTAATTCGATAATTGTATCTTTGTCCGCTACGAGCTGGACAAATTTCTGCTCACTCTCGAAAAACTGCTGGTAACGGAGACACTCCCGTTCTGCTTCAGCCAATTCACGCTCTAGAGTGCTCCTTTGGAGGGTCAATTCGTTCGAGCGAGCATTAAAGTAGTTGGGGGCGAATTGTTCTGCAGACTGGGTACGCCGCCCAAAAAACCGAGGACAACAGTTCCGAATTCACCAGGCTTGACTTGGGACCGCCGTCAACACTTAGGGCTTGTCCGTAAATAGGCCTTTTAGGGATCGCACCGGATTTTGAGACCGATTTTGGTCGCGACGATTGAGCAAAACCGCGGGCGTAGCTGGACTACGTTGAGGATTTTGCGATTGAGGAGCGGCCGAAGTGGGCCAAAAGCCGGATGCGAGCACAAAGGATTTATTTACGGACAAGCCCTTAAATAACCGATCACGCTCAGGAAGCTGCCTGCCAGGATTCAGTAATAATCCTGCTTTGCTTCGCATTCATCATTTCCTCTGTTAAATGCCAATTCGATAGAAAGGTGCCGTAGACCCCTTTCATATCATCAACCTTGATAGCTTTATTAGGGCACATGTACACGCAATGCATACACCCGATGCAAGCGCCGGGGTCAGACAACCCCGTGTCAGCATCAAACGCCTGGGCCGGACAATT
Organism: uncultured Syntrophobacter sp.; assembly: GCA_963666995.1. Taxonomy (GTDB): domain Bacteria; phylum Desulfobacterota; class Syntrophobacteria; order Syntrophobacterales; family Syntrophobacteraceae; genus Syntrophobacter. The sequence continues at coordinate 1,767,256 of OY762941.1, forward strand.
TGTTTCGCAATTGCGGCACATACTGCATTCTCCCGCAATACGTACTGGATTTTTCCACGATCGTTCTGTAATTTTCCGGCTATCTGCCGGAGAGGCGATAACCTGATTATAGCCAAACGGTTTCTGCAACCTGAGAATTGGAGCGGCCTCCTGCGAAAAACGCTCGTCCGCCAGAGCCGCGTATTCTTGCGCCACAACAATGTCCTGTGCGTTAGGGCGTTCGGGTAAGATTCTCCAACCGCCAATATTAAACGAATGCCGTCCAAGAAATTCCGCTGAGAACAGCACGCCGAAGCCTGCCTGCTCCAGGAGCATTTTGGTGTGGAAATGGGCATACCCAGTCGTTCTTCCGCCGTAGGTAAAAAACATCGCACATTTCTTTCCCTTACCCTCCAATGTCGGCAGCCACTCATTGATCACACCGGGTGCAAAATCCGAGAATACCGGGAACCCGAAGATGATGCCATTGAAGTCATCAAACGCCGGCCGACTTTGGCGAGACGAATACGTCGTCACGTTGAACTCCTGCACCGCACAGCCGCGGTTCAGCAATCCGTCCTGAATTATTTTGACATAATTGTACGTAACCTCAGTGGCGGAGAAATAGACAAGGGCGATTTTGATATCAGGCATAAACTCTCCTCCATATGCCGGCCATTGCGAAATCCGGCAACGGCAACGAAGTATCTCCATATGTCGAAGTATACTCCCTATTTGGCGAATGAGATCTGCAAAGGCATAGGACTGCCGATGGTATCACAGAGTGGACATCGGTCGATAAGCTCCAATCGAAAATCCTCCTTTTCAGCCTCGGTTAATTTGGAGACAATTTCCACCCGCACTGACAGGTTTGAGAATCCCGCCCTCGTGGCTGTAGGAATGCCAAACGCTCTGGCTGGGTCGATATCCCCGGCAACCGATATTCGGAGGTCATCAAGGTCGATTTCCCTCTGCACTGCAATACTGCGGCAAATATTTAAAACGCATCCCCCAAGCGCCATAGCCAGGCATTCCGGCGGGGTCGGACCGGCATCTTCCCCTCCCCGTTCCCTGCTCACATCCATCAGGATTTGGTGATCGCGAACCTTGGCAACCACCCGACGATTGGGGCCCGCGGTCAGTGTTGTCCGGATGTGTATTGGTTCCATTTTGTCGGCGGATGTGTTTTCATTTGAATTCATGCTCGTCTCCTCCCTGAAAATTAATCGTTATTTTAGATTACGATTTACTGCCCGTAACATTTCGTATATACATGCGTATCTGACACGTAACAGCTTGTCCAATGAATTGTTTTCATATGCTTATCGTATAATTCGATTAACGGAGAAGAAAAATTCATGGATCTGCAGCGCCTGCAAACCTTCCGGACAGTGGCGACCCTGATGAACTTCAACCAGGCTGCCGAGGTCCTCAATTATGCCCAGTCAACGGTTTCAGCCCAGATCAAGAGCCTTGAAACCGAATTAGGGATCATGCTGTTCAAGAGAGTCGGCAAATCCATAGAACTCACGGAGGCCGGAGCAAAGATGCTTGTTTACGCCGATAAACTTTTGGCCATTCAGGACGAAGCATTGGCCGAAGTTACCGGCAGAAATCAGGCGTCCGGTCTGCTGACCTTGAGGATGCCTCAGACCTTGGCCACCTATTATCTTCCTCATATTTTCCATGCATATCAGCCCCGCTTTCCGGGGATGAGATTGGATATCACCAGTTGCGCGATGCATTCGCTGGAGAACGAACTGCGAATCGGCACGGTGGATCTGGCGTTTTTACTTGGTGACTCCATCGGTTCAAAAAACCTGGAGTCCGAGTTCCTTGGTAGTGAGCCGCTTGCCATCGTAACTCATCCCGATAATCCATTGACCGCATGTGGACAAGCTGATTTCAAGGACCTCGAAGGACAGGTGCTCATTCTGCCCAAAAGTGATTGCGGATACCGGATGGGATTTGAACAAGCATTGGCAGCTGAACGAGTGACAGCCGCCACCGTAATCGAGATGAACAGCATTGAGGCCATTAAACAGACGATCATGGCAGGAATAGGAGTAACCGTTATCCCTGAGGTTGCCGTTCGCGCAGAGGTAAAGGATGGGCGAATAGCCAGGGTTTCCTGGTTGGACGATATGGAAACGGGGATTCTGATGATCAGGTATAAGGATAAATGGTGTCCTCCGGCCCTGGAGACCCTTATTGACATGGTAAGAGGCTTTTTCAGCGTTAGCCATTAGGCAAATTGCCAGGAATCGCATTTGGCATCTGATCGATTGCCGGAAGGAAACCGGGCGACCGAGTGGTGACCTTGAGGCGCTTATCCAAACCTGCCGGGATGCATCGAAGAGAGTGCTTCAGCGAAGTGTTGCTTAAGAACCCTTCGTTCCCATGGAGGCGATGTGGCCGGGATCATTTCAAGGACGACGGCTATCGAATTCATCGAATCCAACAAATCTTCTTCCCTAGACATTTGCAGAGGACTCGACCGGTTCACTCCACCGCTCTGTCCTGTAAAGCCATCTTGGGACAGCCCCTGACGAGTGAGGTGGGAAACGAGAACGGGAGCGGATCGTATGCCCCAGGGAAAGTGCACGGGAAGGTCCGTGCGTTCGCCTGGAGGCCGACTGCCAGGCCTGGGCGAAGACGATTTCCCGCTGGCTCATGCGGCCTCGCTGAAAACTCTTGACACGCAGCAGGCAGGCGACTAAACTCTTAATTGAGTAATCAATCAATATTATTGATCCCGTATTCTTATCCTTTATGCATGAGAAGGCTCGCGGAAAATGGAGACGATGATAAAGAACACGCACAAATGGCCCAAGCGCAGTGAACGCGCGGAAGAAACCCGCAGGCGGATTATCGAAGCAGCAATGCGACTTTTCGCTCAGCATGGTTTCGACAGGACCAGCACAGCAATCATAGCAAAGGAAGCCGGTGTATCTCAGGGTATCATCTTCCACTACTTCGAGAACAAAAGGAAGTTGTTTTGGACGGTGGTTCTTGAAGGCGTAGAGGAAGCTGACAGCCGGAAGAAGGCCTTAGAGGAAATCGCTAAGCAAACCGACCCCGTAGAGAAGCTGAGGCTCTTTGGAAGAAGTATGATCCAGAGAGTCGAGGAAAATCCGGAACTGAACGAAATCCTCACGAGGCACGTTCCGGCAATGAAGATTGATAGTGAATCAGTGGAAGTGCACTGGCTATTGGGAAAGCTGATGTCTCTAGAGGGTCTTTTCGTAGAAGGGAAGGCAAAGAAGGCCTTCAGGGAAGCTTTGGACACGCATATCGCAGCAATTACTTTCATCGGAATTTTCAATGCAAACTGCCTTAGATGGAACATGCTCGGGAGAAAAGGCAGCCTTCAGGAAACCGTTCAGAAAGCCTTTGAGATGTTTTTGACGGGCATTATCGCATAGAAGACGGTTGACGGAAGGGTAGTTTTTTGTGATCTGATTGATTGAGTGCTCAATCTACTATCAACTGGGGTTCACGCTTTTACAAGGGTTTTATGGAGAACAAAAAGACAGGCGACAAGACGCAGTATGTGCTCAAAAGCGTTCAATGCCACACGCACTTTCCGGATGATCTGTTCACACAGCAGTTTCTTGAAAGAGCAGGGAAATGGATAGCGGATGGAAGCCGCGAGTGGGGAGCGAGGAGCGGGGACTGGTCCTCCCTGTTCCTGTAATCCCCGGATCGAGTCCGGGGCAGGCTCTGTCAAGCCTGTTAATCTTTTTAATCCTATCCAAAAAAGCAGTGACCTGTGAAAGGAGTCAATCCAGATGAGAAGCGGCAAAGGTTTGCAGATCGGGGCAATTTCGGTTTTGGTTGTCAGTTTTTTGTTTTCTTCGCTCGTTACTTGCACTCCGGGATCAAACATTGCGTTTGCCACTACGGAAGAGGCAATCGGACCGGCAGTATCACCGGCGCAGACCCACCAGGTATGTGATCCCTATGAGGGGTTTAACAGAAAGGTTTTCAAGTTTAATGACGTCGTCTATTTGCGAGTGCTCAAGCCAGTATCTAAAGCATATTCAACCGTTGTGCCGTGCAGGGTTCGCAAGTCAATCGATAATGGTTTCCATAATCTTGCTTTCCCCTCTCGCTTTATTAATTCTACACTCCAAGGCAAATTGGGGCAAGCGGGGACCGAAATGGCCCGTTTCATCGTAAATTCGTCCATTGGCATTGGGGGCCTTTTCGATGTTGCCCATGCTAAATTTGGCCTCTCCGGCCACGCAGCGGACTTCGGGCAGACGCTTGGCCTTTGGGGCGCCGGACCCGGCCCCTTCCTGATGATCCCGATTCTCGGAGCTTCTGACGTGAGGGACCTTGTCGGCTTTGGGCCCGACAAGGCAATGGATCCCTTAATCTGGATTCCCACCGGCCAGTTGGTTCGCTTTGCCGTTTCAACCGAGAGGGGCCTTAATGGCATTCCGTCTAGTTTGGCTCATTATGAGAAATTAAAGGCTGCTTCGCTCGACCCCTATGTTGCCGTGAGAGATGGTTACATGCAGCACAGAGAACATCTAATCGAAAGGCAGTAAATGGGATGAGGGGTGAATGTAATGTCTAAAATGGGTCTTTCTATTTACCATCTTACTGCTTGTTCCTGCCATATCTGTCTGTGCAGCCGAAGATTTTTCCATTTCGGGCAGGGCGAGTCCGGACGACATCTATGCCTTCGATCCTCGCGGCATCAGGCAGGACCCAAGTGTGATCGCCATGGCGAAGACGGGTATTTTTGCCCAACCCTTCAGAAAGGTGGATTAAGAATATAACACCATAATTTCAGTAAGATGCGGAAGCATTCCCTTGCCGGTTTTTCCCACGAACAGGCTCACGCTGACTCCTGGGGTCGGCATTACGTGGGCGGACGACAATTATATGCGAACCTTTTTCGGGGTTTCACCACAGCAGTCGGCTCGGTCCGGTCTTCCTGTCTTCAACGCCGGGGCTGGTGTCAAGGATGTTACGGTTGGCCTGAATGCCAACTACTCGCTCAATCGGCACTGGTTTCTTATGACGAACGCAGGCGCGAAGCTGTTGCTTGACGATGCAGAGAAAAGTCCGATAACCCATGCGAGCGTCAGCCCGGTTTTCAGCACGATTGTCGGGTACCACTTCTAAGGCTTTCGGGAGCGGTTCACGCATTTCGGCATCCTGCCGGTCCACTCCACATGAGCGTCCCGGCAGGTATCCAAGGAGTTGTTGTGAAAAAGGAGCAATTGGTTCAGAGTCTTCAACGGGAAATCTCCCTGCCCAAGAGGCTTGGCATGAGGTACCGTTCCCAGCTTCGGGCTGTTCAGGGAATACTCTTTGGGGTATCATGCTGGACCGCTGTTGTGTGGCTGGTTTGGAACCACGCATTGACGAATCTTCTCAATTTAGGCGGGATTGGTCCCGTCCTGTCGCTCGTGCTTGGCACATTCCTGCACGCGATATCGAAGGTCCTGGAGGATCAGGACAGACCGGCGGAGTGAACCGGGCGAGTCCTCTGTAAATGTTCAGGGAAGAAGATTTGTTGGATTCGATGAATTCGATAGCCGTCGTCCTTGAAATGATCCCGGCGACATCGCTTCCAAGGGAACGAAGGGTTCTTATAAGGGTATCACGGTCGGACCTGGCTGCGCCCGGCTCGTACTTTGCTTGCCGATCCGGAGAAGCATTCCGTGGACTTCAGCAAATCCTACCCATTTCTTGAAACATATTTTGAACAGGTACATCCAAGCGCAGGTCCATAGTATCCAGGCCTTTGTTGTGGGGTCCGCCCGGCTCGGCAAAATGGTAGGCAAAACTTTGAAGTGGCGCGGCTTGATGTCCCTGAATGGCTCATCTTCGGCGAGTTTGCCGGTGTGGATTTGCCCTCTGATACCTCCCTGGTGGTTTCTGTCATGGAAGAGCCATCAGAAGGGCAACCTGAATGCAGTGTGGAAATCCTCCCTGTTACCTCCCGGATGGTTTCGACCATTGGGGGCCCTTTGCACGAGGCGTCGTGAAGGGATAGACTCATCGATGACGACGGCATCTCCATGATCTTCCCTTACCTTGCCCTCAAGAAAGACATACTATTATACGCACATATCGGACACTCAAGGAGGAGCCCATGAAGTCATCCGTTTCTACCCGGCTGAATCTTAAGGTCCCGTTGGATGTACTGGAAGAAATTGAGAAATTGAGCGGGCCGCGACAACGAAGCAAGTTTATCCTCGAAGCGATTCGCGATCGCATCGCGGTTATCAAGCGGGAGCGATTGGCATTGTTGATGAAGGAGGGCTACCTGGCAAGGTCGGATGAGGCCACCGAGCTTGCGAAGGAATTCGAACCGAAATGCCGATGCCGGATATCGAACAACAAAGGGAAGGTGCAAGGTTGTTTGCAAAGGTGAATGAACTCAGGAGGTTCCACGAGGAAACCTCAATTGAGTTGGACAGGCTCCTTCCTGGTATTCTCGCCAAGGCATTCACCGGACAGAGATGAAACCCCACACAGGGCCATCGGCTCGCTGACCTCGGATGTCATTGCAACTCACTGGATAAGGGCCATGGGACAACGGCCGACTATTGGAATATCCAACTTTCAAGGCGAAAGAGTTCAAGCAGACTGACTGTTTGAATTCCCAGATCTGCGCAAACATCCGGAATTCTGGGGCTGTTGAGATTAGTTGTGGGCTTTTCCGCTGTAACCACGGCACAACGATGGATTTGTGACAAAGCTATCACAAAGGGGTCAGCGGAGGATCGATTCTTCCTCGTATCTACGAGCCTCTGATGGGAGGTTAAAATCCGGGCAACGTGAATTTGAACCAGTTCATCGGTGGGCAGGAACATCGACGAGCGCTCTTTCGCCCATGAATGGACGTCATCATCTTTCTTTTCAAGCTCGTGAAGAACCTCCTCAGACGCCCCGAGTTGACCGGATTCGATGAGCACCTCTATTTTTCGCCAAATCCCGGGGAAAATATCGGGAGGGTAATACCGCACCCAGCCATCAAGGATTGCGCTTGTGTCGATGCTATATCTCAACCTTACGCTCCCAGCGGGATATGCCTTCGAATCATGGCCTTTTCGATCTTGGGCAAATGCTTGAGCCGGATATCCAGATAGTCGGAAAGGTCACTGGCTGTAATCTTCTCTTGATGATAGCTGCTTAACACAAGAGCGAGGTAATGCTGCCCGGCGTTGTTAACCACTTTCACATCAGGTGTAACGAACCCACCCGTTCTGCCTCGGGATTCAAATTCCTTTTGAAATTGACTTCTTTTGAGCTGATAAAATTGTTCGGTGGTTCGCCCCCCGATGAGAAGCCTGCGCAGGAGAACCTCACGGCCGGCATGGTATTTTTTTGCAAGGGCAGTGATTTCCCCGTCACTGAAAAAAGGGTATCTGCCTTTCGCTTTTATGACTGCCTCGTCAAGCAATAGTTCCATTGGCGCGAGAACAGCTCCGGCCACCCTGCTGCAAAATACTTCGAGCCTTTGTTCTTCAGCTCGTGGAGAGACCTCTTCGTCCATGTTGCACAGTCCGCCCATTCTGAGCAACACATGGGTAAATTCATGCAGCATTGAGAAGATACGCCCCGGAACAGCGTCCTTGTTATTCACCACAATCACCGGCAGAGGGGTGTCGCTAATGGAAAATCCCCGCATCTCGGTCAACTCGACACCGCTGGTTTGGAAGACAAGCGCACCGGCTCTTTCAAGGGCTGCACGCCAAGCACCATAAGCCACGGAATCCTCTCGCCATCTGAATTGTATTTGAGGTGTAATACCCAGTGCAGCCCGTATGCGCTCCGCAAGATTCTCGGGATTCTCTGATAAACCGGCAGTAAGTGTGAAATCCGGCACGGTTCCTTCAAGCGCCTCATGGAGTTCAATCGCAACTTCACGCCGATAATGCGCTCGACGCATTTCAAACCTCAATTGAGGAGACTCCGCTTTCACAGCCATCTGTGGCAAACGGCGAAAATCACGCAAGGCATCGAATGACTTTGGCGGATTGGGTAGATAGAAGACGGCGAGGGGGCGTTTGTAAATTTCAGCGAGCTTCCGCAATTGATTAACTGTCGGGCGGTCTTCACCCATCTCCCAAGCAGTCAATTTCTCCGGCTTGACAATAGCTTTCCTGGCGGCTTCGGTCATACTCAGACCGGCACTTTCTCTTGCCCAGATCAGCAACTCCGGCTTGACAATAGCTTTCACGCTTGGGGCCATCTGTTTCCAACCTGTTTAAGAATACCGGGCTTTTCAAATTCCCACTCTATGGCGACTACCGCGCTCGGTCTTGATGCGCGACCACTCAGGGCATGACCATTTCGAATCGGGGGAACGAATGCGCGCGTGCCTGCCTTTCTTCAATCTCCGCTCTGAACTTCCGCAAAGCAGTATGACACGGGTTGGTGAAAAAATTTTCAATTGTCCCTGCTAATTAACACATTTCACTTATTTTAGTCACATTAGAAGCGGGTTGCAACGACGAATCTCTCCTCGCACGAATCCCCGAGAACAGGCACTGCCGGCCAAGTAATCCCGGTTCTTCGATTCTCCCGCAAAAAGCATCGCGCATCGGCGTTCTCACGGCACTTGACCCCATGCCGACCCCCACCGATCGGGTAGGAGGCGGGATCGCTCCCGCCGTCCTCCCACACCACCGTGCGTACGGTTTCGTACACGGCGGTTCATGAAGAATATTGAAGTCTTCGCAGTTGATTGGGCAGTGGCATGAGTCCAAGTTGATCAAAGAAGCGTTTAGGGAAGCATTGATTCATGTGTGAGGCCCCGGAGTTCCACCAGGGGCCTCTTCCATTAGTGGCGGATTTCCAAGCCCTCTCTTTCCTTAAGCCGCGCTTCATCAGATTCTTTGCCCGAGTTAGAGACCTTTTCCATTGGCTCCAGAGAATGCATCGAAATTTCCGGCGTATCCATTCATCCAGATCCTCAAAAATGCCCTTTACCTCGGCCAACCGGAAGTAATTCACCCAACCTCGCAAAACAGGTGTCAAGTCTTCGATCACATGGCGGATATTACGTCCCCGCGCCGCTCCAAGTATGTCCCTGAGCTTTGCCTTCATGCGATCCACGGCAGCGGACGCCACTTTAAGCCTTGGCTGCTTATGGAAGGTCATGCTGTAGCCCAGAAACTCGCGGTACCATGGCCGCGCCACCGCGCTCTTCTCCGAATTGATCTTAAGCCTGAGTTTATTTGAAAGAAATCGGGTGAGACTTTCCAGTACCCGTTGCCCTGCCCGCCTTGACTTCACATAAATATTGCAGTCATCGGCGTACCGGCAAAACGCATGTCCCCTTGTCTCCAATTCCTTATCCAAGTCATCCAGCAAGATGTTGGAAAGGAGCGGCGAGGTGACTCCACGAACGCAAAAGGTAACTTCGAATTCACGAAGGTGATTTCTTTTCGAGGACGTTAGAGACAGTTCTTGACACGGGTCATATATGGTTATACGCATATGAGACATGACACGATCATCTGTACCAGAACATGCAGAGCGCATCAATGCCGCTCTGGAACTGCTCAGGCAGTCCGATTCCCCGGCGAAGGCAGCGGCTCAGATATCTGTCCGTTTCGGCATTTCGAGGAGCCAGGCATACCGTTATGTTCGCAAAGCCAGCGCCATGAGCGAAAAGATGGAGGTTCCCGGCCACAAGATTCCCTTCACCATCAAACTATCTCAGGATCTTATTCAGGCACTTCGGGAGTATACGGTCTCCACGGGAAAGACTTTGAGCGAAGTCGTCACACAAGCTCTGGAGAGCTTCCTTCGTGGGATTCAGAGGCGTGGCTGATAGGAGTGAACATGGCCGCAAAATATACATAGAGTACAGTTTTGACCGTTTGTCGGAGAAGAAGATTATCCAGGCGTATCGAACGCTTATACCCGACAAGATCTGGATGACGGGTCATGAGAGCCAGGGCGTCGGACAACCAGAGGAAATCATTAGAGATGAAACCAGCGGCCATTTACGCCCGAGTCTCCTCCGAGCGACAGAAAACGGAGGAGACGATCCAGAGTCAGGTTGCAGCCGTGAGGGAGCATGCTCAAAGTGAAGGCTACGCAGTTCCCGAGGAATGGATTTTTCTTGATGAGGGATACAGTGGAGCCATGCTCGTTCGCCCGGGATTGGAACGATTGCGGGATCTTGCCTCCGAAGGACAGTTCGAGACTGTGCTGATTTTTTCGCCGGATCGGCTGAGTCGCAAGTATGCGTACCAGGTTTTGTTGCTTGAAGAGCTGTCTCGCCATGGTGTGGATGTCGTGTTTCTCAAATCGACCAGGGCAACAACGCCCGAAGATGAATTGATGCTCCAGTTTCAAGGGATGATTGCCGAGTACGAGCGTGCTCAGATCGCCGAGCGTACCCGGCGGGGCAAGAAGCATCGGGCCAGATCGGGTTCCATCAATGTGCTTTCGGGTGCGCCTTATGGGTATCGTTACGTAAAGAAGACGGAGTCAACTTCAGCCTGCTATGAAGTCATCGCGATGGAGGCTGAAGTCGTCCGAACCGTCTTCAAACTCTACCTGGAGGAGGCGCTTAGCATCAACGCCATAACCCGGTGGCTCAACGACCGAGAGGTCCCCACCCGAAAGGGGATCTCCCGCTGGGAGCGCTCCACCGTATGGGCCATGCTGCGCAACCCCGCCTACCGGGGTGCGGCTTGTTTTGGCAAGACAGAGCGGGCCGAAAGACAAAGGATCACGCGGCCCCTACGAAACAAGGGTGGTTTTTCCCCACGGTGCAGCAGCAATCGCGAGCGTCCACGGGAGGAGTGGGTGGAAATCCCCGTTCCTTCAATCATTGATGAAGAGACCTTCGCCCTGGCACAGGAACGACTCGAGCAGAACAAGCGTCTCTCGCCTCGGCACACCATCGAACCGACACTATTGCAAAGCATGCTGGTCTGCGGTGAATGTGGCTACGCTTTCTACCGAACGTCGACGCGCACGTCCAGGAAGAAGCTCTATTATTACCGATGCCTGGGATCCGACGATTATCGTTACCCCAACGGCCGGGTGTGCCATAATCGTCCCGTCCGCCAGGATTATCTCGATGAATTGGCTGGAAGGAAGTCCTCCGGTTACTCGAAGACCCTGATCTCATCCGCAATGAAATAGAGCGGAGGTTGAAGGAGATTCAGCAATCTAATCCGACCAAGCGGAAGAAAGATGTGCTAAGCAAGGAAATAGCACGGATTCAAAAGGCCATCGAAAAGCTTCTGGATGCTTATCAGGAAAACCTTCTTCAACTCGATGAGCTGCGCCAACGGATGCCGGAGTTGAGAAAGAGAGAAAAAGCTTTGCATGCAGAGCTGCAAGGCCTGGAGGCTGCAGCCGTTGACCAGCGCACTTTTCTCCGCATCGCTGAAACAATGGAAAGCTTCCTTGAACGGCTTCGCGGCACAGCGGAAACCCTTGATGTCAAAGAACGACAAAAGGTCTTGCGTTTGGTTGTGAAAGAGGTTTTGGTTGACCGGGAGACAATCAGGATCAAACACTCTATTCCGGTTACGGAGAGAAATGATCCTCCACCCAAAGCGTTTGGAGCCTCGTCGGCGCCAGGTTATCTTTTGCGTTCGTGGAGTCGTTGGACCTCCCTGCGGAGTCCCTTCCGTGCGGGGCGATACGACACCTCCGATCATCATTCCTGCCTCAAGATAGCGACGTGTGAGCTTTAAAACGCGTTTGTCTCCTATCTTTCGGGCAATACGCGCCATTAGTATATCGTGATTGACGCGGTCAAAGAACTTCTCCAAATCCATGTCCACTACCCAGCGCCTGCCATCCGCCGCATATCCACGTGCTTTAAACACGGCTTGATGCGCACTGCGGCCAGGGCGGAATCCGTAGCTTGAGTCGGAAAAGTCCGGATCGAAGATGGGCTGCATTACCTGATTTAACGCCTGCTGTATGAGCCGGTCCATCACCGTTGGAATTCCCAATTGGCGCATTCCCTTTCCGCCCGGTTTGGGTATCTCTACCTTTCGCACAGGCTGCGGTTGGTACCTGCCATCAAGCAGTTCTTCTTTGATGCGCGGCCAGTGCTCACGAAGGGTGGCTCTGAGGGCTTCAACTGACACTCCATCCACCCCCGCCGATCCTTTGTTTGCTTCCACTTGGCGTAGCGCCTTCAACATGTTCTCGCGTTCGACCACGGATTCCATCAACTGTTGAGTCTTCCGGCGGGAGTTCTCCCTCCTTGCCGTGAGGCTTGACGCGCCAGCATCGGGGCATTGGGGATTCCGTCCCCTTGCACCCGAAGAGTAATCAGGCATCCCAGCCCAATTTCCTGCGTCTCCATTCCTCATCGAAATTCAAGCCTCCTGCCACATCCTTCAAGTTCGGGCCTTCGATCCGGTCGATGGACCTTAATATGCCCTCTGCTGACTTCTGCCGACCCAGCCCGCCGTCTCACGACCGCGGTAGCACTAAGGCAGATCGACAGATCTCCCCGGGTAATGCGCACCCACCTTCACGCTTATGCCTGCCGCATCTACTTCCATGCACATCCGTACAGGTATTGGACTTTGAAGATATTCGCCTTCTCATCTCGGCATGGCTGCCTCGTATGCGGTTCCTGTTCGTCAGGCCAGCGCTTTGCCTGCGGCTTCCTTCAGATTCCACCTTGCGGTGGACACCCTTGCCGTCCGGCTAACAGTTCCCCCTGTCGGGCCTGTAGAGGACTTTCACTTCCAAGTGAGCGCGCCCTGCCGGGCGCACAAATAAAAAGTGCCTGGGATTTCTCCCAAGCCCTTGATGTGCCCGGCTCCCCGGGGCCGGCTCCCTTTGCTTGCGCTCAGGGTAGGCTCACCTTCCGCCTCAACGAATGAAAGCTTTTTATCGTAACGATCCGGGTACGATCCGGCGAAAGTGCAATGGATATAATCCGCCGGGGAGTATAAAATCATGGAGCTTTCATGGTGCTTTAGAGATCCGAATAGCCGGGAGAGAGGCGTGTGAATCCTAATCTGGTGTTGATCGCTCCAAACGAGGTCGTGGCCGAGGTCGCCCACGTGGTCATAAAGGATGGTGAGTTCAACTGCCAGATCATGTTGGGGAACCTGAACCAGGGAGCCATACTGGCCAGGCAGGCCGAGAAATCGGGCGCGGAGGCCATCATCAGCCGTGGAGGCACCTTTCTTGCCATCCAGCAGGCCGTGAGAAGCACTCCCGTCGTCCCGATCAACGTCTCAAGCATCGATTTGTACGATGCGCTGCACAAAGCCACCGATTTCGAAGGAGGACTCAAGGGCAAGATCGGAATCGTGGGCTATCCCAATATGATCTACGACGCCTCTTCGCTGGGGAGGCACATGAACCTCGAAGTCCTCGAGATCCCGGTGGAAAATCCGGCCCAACTCGAAGAACAACTGCCCGGAGAAATCGAAAAGGGCCTGTCCATTGTCGTGGGGGACACGATTTCCGTGGAAATTGCCCTGAAGCTGGGGATCCAGGGCGTCCTCATCTCCTCCGGGAAGCGGGCCATCTACAGCGCACTCAAAAGAGCCGAGGAAATGGCTCTTCTCCGGAGAAAAGAAGTCCTCGCACAGAACAGGCTCAGGGCGATTCTCGATGCCGTTGCCGAAGGCATCCTGGCCGTCGACGACGACTGGTACGTTACGCACTGCAATCCAACGGTCCAGGATTACCTGGGCCTCGCCGAAGAAAAGATCCTCGGGAAACCCGTCGAAAAGCTCCTTCCCCGGTTTCAGGGAAACGAAGACCTCGTTACCCTCGGAGGGCAGCAGTACGTCCTCAACCTGCAGGTTATCGAGGACAAGGGGGACCGGGTATCCGGACATATCATCATCCTGAGGCCGCTCAAGCAGATACAGGAAACGGAAACAAGACTCCGGAAGAAATTATACACCCGCGGGCACGTGGCCAGGCACACGTTCGGCGACATCGTGGGGGAAAGCGAACGAATCCGGACCGTCGTCGGCAAGGCCGGGAAGATCAGTTCCTCCAATGCAACGGTACTCATCATGGGGCCGACCGGCGCCGGCAAGGAGATGTTCGCCCAGAGCATACACAACGCCAGCCCCAGGGTAAGCGGCCCTTTCGTGGCCGTAAACTGCGCCTCTTTTCCCGAGTCGCTCCTTGAGAGCGAACTTTTCGGATACGTGGAAGGCAGCTTCACGGATGCCAGGAAAGGCGGGAAGATGGGCCTCTTCGAACAGGGGCACCGGGGGACGATTTTCCTCGACGAAATCGGCGATATGAGCCTCTCCGTCCAGGCCAAGGTGCTGCGGGTCCTGCAGGAAAAGGAGGTCATGAGGCTGGGCGACGACCGCGTCATCCCCGTGGACATCAGGATCATCGCCGCCACGAATTCCGACCTCTGGAACGCCGTTCGGGAAGGCAAATTCCGCGAGGACCTGTTCTACAGAGTAAACGTTCTTACCCTGAAGATCCCTCCTTTGCGGGAACGGGCGGGCGATACGGTCCTGCTCGCGCGGAATATCTTCCGCAGGCTCGCCCCTCACCTGCCGTGCGAACCCGATGCATTCCGGCCGCTCCTTCAGTACCCCTGGCCCGGCAACGTGAGGGAACTCTACAATTTTATCGAACAACTGGTTGTCCTCCACGAAGGCAGCGTCATCGGCGCGCGGGATGTGGCCGAACTGCTGGCGTCTCTTGCGCATTCGGTGGAAACCGAGGATGCGCCGGTCTACCTGAAACGAAGGATAAGTGACGAAGCGCTGCTGAGTGTGCTCAAGAAGTACAACGGCAACTACTCCAGGGTGTCCGAAGCCCTTGGGATCCACCGCTCGACTTTGTGGCGAAGACTGAAAAAACTGGAGTCCGTCCGGCAGGGCCGGCCGCCGTCGAATGAGCGACTTCAGTAGCACCGGGTCATGGGTTGCCGCCCCGTGCGGGCCGGAGCTCCAGCCCTTGCAGACCCTGGCACCACGGGCAAAGCCCACCAAGCCTGGTCAGCGCTGCCCGCAACCGGCAACCCGTTGCCGGGCCGTCCCCCTCATCTTTTTTCAATCTCACCGCGCCTTCCCCCGTTTGAATATCCCTTCACGTTGCAATGTTGCGCATGCGACGTTGCATTCGTTTTATCTGAGACAATAAATAGCGGGCGTTGCCTGACCGCACAATGCCTTCTTTGACGCTCCCCGCGCCCCGAGGTCCCCTCTCCCCGGAATGGCAAATTTCTTGCACAGAATATCACCGACTCCATACCGGACATTCTACCAGACAAACGACACTGCATACCGGAGCCCCGTTCATCCCGGCTCCACCCGTTGGAAGCGCAAGAACAGTCCGGCACATTGAAACCATCGAAAGGAGCGGCACGTTGGTGCACTACGCAATCATAGCCGATGATCTCAGCGGATCGAACGATACGGCGGCCACATTCAGCAAGTACGGATACAAAAGTTTCGTCATCAATTTCCCCGAAGGGAAGAACCACAACCTCGAGAACTGCGATGTCGTCGCCATTTCGACCAATTCAAGGGAAATCGGCCTCAAAGAAGCCCGGGAGAGCGTCGTCGAGGTCTGTGAATATTTAAAAAAGCTCTCAGTGGGCCAGGTTTACAAGAAGATCGACTCGACCTGCCGGGGGCATATCGGGGCTGAGCTGGAAGCCATCATGGAAGAGCTGGACCTGACATTTGCCGTCATCTGCCCGGCTTTTCCCAAGACAGGGCGGGTCGTGAAATGTGGGGAACTCCTCATAAACGGGGTGTCGATCAGCCGCACGGCCATCGCGCAGGACCCGGGTTTTCCCGTCAAAGAATCGTACCTGCCCGACATCTTACGAAAACAGACCCGTTTGCCCGTGGAACTGATCGACCATTCCGTAGTGGCCCTGGGACCGGTTGCCCTGACTCAGCATCTTAAGAGACTGTCCTCGAACGGCAGGACCTTTATCCTCGTCGATGCGATAAACGAGCAGGACCTCAACACCATCGCATCGATCGATACGAGCCTCCTGCCGCCGCTCATCTTCAGCGGTTCGGCCGCACTCTCGGACGCCATCATCAGGAACCGCAAAAACATCATCCTCCCCCGAATACCCCCCGTCTATATCGTCGTGGGCAGCGTCAACCCGCAGAATGAAGCCATGGCGGACTTCCTCCTGGCTGACGGGCAGGCAGGCGAAGTGTACATCGACCCGGTGGAACTCCTGGAGAGAACCGATTCCGCTCCTCTTGCGGCACAGGTCGCAGAGGCACTGTCCGCGGACTGCGACATGGTGATCAGGACCTACCGCGACGCCGGCGACCGTGAAAGGGTGAAGGAGAAGAGCAGGGAGATGGGGATCAGCGACCTCGAAGCCGCCGAAGCGATCGCGCGGGGCATGCAGGCCGTAATGAAGGAGGCCGTCAGGAAACATCCGTTTTCAGGGTTGATTATAACCGGCGGGACCACGGCTCTTCATATCCTGCGCGGGTTCAAGGCGGTGGGGATTCAAGTGGAGGAAGAGCTGGAGCCGGGAGTGCCCTGCGGGAGGATCGTGGGCGGACCTCTGGACGGAGTGGGAATAATCACCAAGGCCGGCGGCTTTGGCTCGGAAAAAACCTTTGCCAACGGTATATTACTTTTGAAGAAAAAGTACATGCTAAGAAGGGATGTCAAATGAATCGAAAACCTCTCATTGCCATAACCATGGGAGATCCCACCGGAATCGGACCGGAAATCAGCGTCAAGACCTTGAGCAAACCCGAATACTATGAAACTGCGCGACCGCTGGTGGTGGGCGATGAAGACCGCATACGCCAGAGTCTGGCCTTCGTGCCGGAAGACCTGAAGATCAATGTGATCGACAACGTGAAGGCCGCAAAATTCACCTGGGGCGTCATCGACGTTTTGCACGTGGATGTGCCGGGCGCGGCTGAGGTCCCCTACGGTAAGGCAAATGCTCTCGGAGGGGAAGCCGCGGTCAGATATGTCTTCAAAGGCATAGAACTGGCTCAGGCAAGGGAAGTCGACGCGGTCTGCACCGGCCCTCTTCACAAGGAGGCCATGCACCTCGCGGGATATACGCAGTATGCCGGGCATACCGAGATTTTCGCCGAGAGGACGGGCACCCGGGACTACGCCATGATGCTCTATACGGGCAATTATTACGTCATCCATGTCAGCACCCACTGCTCGCTGCGGGAAGCCTGCGACAGGGCTTCCAAAAAACGGGTCGGGAAGGTGATCGAACTCGCCCACGATATGATCACGACTTACCGGGTCCCGAACCCGCTCATCGGTGTGGCCGGTCTGAACCCGCACAGCGGCGAGGGGGGAGCTTTCGGCACGGAAGAAATAGACAACATCATACCGGCCATCGAGGAGGCCAGGGCGCGGGGTATCGCGATAATGGGCCCGGTGCCTCCCGACAGCCTGTTCGTTCGGGCAGTCAAGGGACAGTACCAGGTTATGGTGGTGATGTATCACGATCAGGGGCATATCCCCGTAAAAATCATCAACTTCGACGAAGGGGTCAACGTCACTCTGGGAATACCCATCATCAGGACGTCGGTCGATCATGGTACGGCTTACGGGAAAGCCGGAAAAGGTACGGCTTCGCCGGCCAGCATGGAAGCGGCTTTCAAACTCGCGGTCGATATGGCTGTGAAGAAATACGGTTCGAAATAAGCCGGACCGGAAGAAAGGGGAAGGTTTGATGAAAGCGGCAGTAAAAGAAACCAGAAGCAAGGGGATAACCGTCAAGGATGTTTCAATCCCGCAGATCAGGGACAACGAGGTTCTGGTGAAAGTGGAGAAGGGCGCCATTTGCGGTACCGACATCCACCTGTACCACTGGAACGCCTGGTGCGAAAACGTAAACGCCAAGAACCCGATGATTATCGGGCATGAGTACTGCGGGCGCGTGGTCGAGGCGGGCAAGGCCATCAAATCCCTGCAGGTGGGCGACAAGGTGGCCGCGGAGACCCATATCCCCTGCGGGACCTGCATGATGTGCCGCACCGGGAAGCAGCACATTTGCCAGAACATGGGGATTATCGGCGTTCACGCCGACGGGGCCTTCGCCGAATATACCGTGCTCCCGGAAGTCTGCGCCTGGAAGCTCCCGGACGACCTGGACCCGGCCATCGGCGCCGTGTATGAGCCTTTCGGCATTGCCGTTCACGGTGTGACGAGAGACCAGGTCGCGGGTGTGCCCACGGTAATCACGGGATGCGGTCCCATCGGGTTGTTTGCTGTCGGCGTGGCCAGAGCGTCCGGAGCATCCAAGGTCTTTGCGGTCGATGTCAAAGACAACCGGCTGGAACTGGCCAGGAAGATGGGGGCCGATTATGTCATCAATTCCACAAAGATAGACCCTGCCGAATTCATCCTTGACCACACCGGCGGGCTCGGGGCCGGGGCATTGATCGAACTGTCCGGTAACGCACAGGCGGTGAAGGCGGGATTGAAGGGTCTGAGAAAAGGGGGGTGGGCCGCGCTGATCGGACTGTTCCGTGACGAGGTGCCGCTGGATCTGGTCAACGGCGTTATTTACAAGGAAGCCACCATTTACGGTGTAACCGGCAGGGAAATGTACAAAAGCTGGTATCTGGCCGAGGAATTTCTGGCAGGCGGGAAAATAGACATCGCGCCGGTCATTACTCACAACTTCCCGCTCGACAGGATCGAGGACGCCATACTCCTTGCCGAAAGCGGGGACGCCGGCAAAATAATCATCGACATTTAGCGAGTTTCCGGAGGACCTGTAAATACTCAAACCAAGCGAAAGCATTAGAGGGGGGTTACGTATGCTGAGAAAATCATGGGTCGTTTTGGCAGTTCTGGCGTTTGTGTGTACCCTCGGATGGAACATCGGGCCGGCCCAATGCGCAAGCCCGGGCCGGCAGATCGAGATCAAAGTGGGCCACGTCGGCGCTCCGGTCAGTCCGCAGCAGGGGGCTGCCGATATCTTCGTCAAGCTGGTCGAACAGAAAACGAACGGCCAGGTCAAGATCAAAGTCTACAATTCCTCTCAGCTCGGCAACGAGGCGGAACTGGTCGAGGGCCTGCGGATGGGCACCGTCGACGGCGGGATCATCTCCTCCGGCCTCTTCGCCTCCAGCTACAATGTCACGGGCGCTTTCGAAGTTCCTTTCCTTTTCAAAAACAGCCAGCACGTCCTCAAAGTCGTCAACGGACCCATTGGTGACAATCTGCTGAAAAAACTGGAAGAAAAAGCCGGCCTGAAACCCGTGGCCATCTGGGACCATGGGTTCCGCCAAGTGACCAACAGAGTGCGCCCCATTAAAGAACCCGCCGATATGAAGGACCTCAAGATCCGGAGCCCCGAGGTTCCCGTGTACAGCTATGCTCTGGAAGCCCTGGGCGCCGTCCCCGTGCCGATGCCTTTCACTGAGCTTTATATCGCTCTCGATCGCGGCGTGGTGGACGGTCAGCACAATCCGTTGATGCACGTCAAAGGCCAGCGCTTCTATGAAGTGCAGAAATACCTCTCGGTAATTGATTTCGCTTACACTCCCAACATCGTGGCCTTCAGTAAGAAGATGTGGGCCAAACTGTCCCCCGAGCAGCAGAAAGCCGTCGTGGAAGCCGCCAGAGAAACCGCTCCCATCTGGGCCGAACAGTCCGCGAAGGAAGAGCAGGCGATCCTGGCCGAACTCAAGGACAAGATGCAGGTCCTGACTTCCGATCAGACCGACCGGGAGGCGTTCGTCAAAATCGTGAGGGAAAAGGCTTATCCCAAGTATCAGGACAAATTCGGGCCTGAATTCGTCGACTTTCTCAATAAGGTGCTGGAAGCCGGCAAATAGCTTTCTTCCACGCCTTGTAATCAACCACCCGGACCGATCCGGGAAAGCTGCCGGGGACGCCCTTTAAAGAGGATGTTTGCGCCCCGGCTCCCGAGGAAGGGTTCCCGGATGCACACACACTGAGGAGATGTTTCAAATGAGCAACGAAGTCAGAGTACAGCACGCAGCAGGAACAGCCGGAAAAATAATCGCCGCCCGCATTTTGCCCGGGACGGACGTTATGGTGGGAATCGAAGAAGCCTGCCGCGCAAATGGAGTCAAGCATGCGCTGGTCAACTGCTTCGGCAGTTTCGAGAGTGCCGGCTATCTCTACCTGGTTCCCAATCCAAAGGCGAAAATCGGCGCCGGCTACGGAGATATCAACCGCAAATCGGGTCCCGTGGAGTTCCTCAACGGAACCGGCGTGATCTGTCAAAAGGACGGGAACTATGACATCCACTTCCACGCGGCATTGTGCGACAAGGAAGGGAATGTCTTTGGCGGCCATCTGGTGAAGGGGGAAAATCCCACGCTGACGACCGTGGATGTTGTGATAACGGAAATCATCGGTCTTGAAATGCTGCGCCGGTATGATGAAGAAACCGACCTGACCCAGTTCTATCCCGCCAAGTAATGACAGATCGCCATTGGCGGGCCATTAGAGCGAGGGTTACAACCGGTCGGAAGGGAAGATAGACAGCACCTTCAGCTTAATTTCGACGATCGGCACTCAACACCCCGCTGTCCCGGTGAGGCGGAGGCCGCCCGGCTTCCGCCTCGCCCGGGAAGAAGCGGCAGGGGTTTTTGATCGAACAGGTAGGGAAGGATTCGGCGATGAGGGATTCAAAGAAGATCGGTTTTATCGGCCTGGGTGTTATGGGTCTTCCCATGGCCTCCAATCTGCAAAAAGCCGGCGTTGAACTGCTGGTTTTCGACATCGACAAGGAACGCGCGAAGCTCCTGCCGTTACAGGACAAAGTAAAAGTGGCGGAATCTCCCGCCGATGTGGCGGCACAGGTCCGGACCGTGATCCTGATGCTGCCCAACAGCCCTCACGTGGAGGCGGTAATAAACGGCGAAAACGGCCTTTTGAAAACGATGAAGGCCGGCACGTTCGTCATCGACATGAGCAGCATTTCACCCGTGGTCACCAAGAAGTTGGGTGAGCAATTGACCGCAAAGGGCATCGATTTCATCGACGCTCCGGTCAGCGGCGGTCAGACCGGGGCCGTAAGCGGGGCTCTGACCATCATGGTCGGCGGGAAAAAGGAACTCCTGGAAGAGGCCCGGCCCCTGTTCTCCGCCATGGGCAAGCGTATCGTCCTGTGCGGCGAAGTGGGTGCGGGGCAGACCGTCAAGGTGGTCAACCAGTTGATGTCCGCCGTGAACCTCGTCAGCATGTCGGAGGGCTTTATCCTGGGGGTGAAAGCCGGAGTGGATCCGGTGATCATGAGAGAAGTGATCGTTAGCGGCTCCGGCCGCTGCTGGGCACTGGAAGACCGGATGCCCGTCATTTTGGACGGAAATTTCGAGCCCGGCTTCACGATCGACCTCCACACCAAGGATATCAGCCTGGCGGTGGACATGGCCGACGACCTCAAGGTCCCCCTCTTCGCCACCAACCTGGCCCATGAACTTTTCAAGACCGCTCAGTTGAAAGGCAAGGGACGCAAGGACAACGCGGCTATCATCAATGTTTACGAAGAACTCGCCGGAGTGGAAGTAAGAAGGACGAAAGACGAGGTGTAAGTCCATGGACGTCGGGATAGTCCTGTTTGTGGCTTTTTGTATCCTCCTTGTTTTGAATGTACCGGTTGCGTTTTCCCTGATGGGAGCCACCGTGGTGGGTCTTGTGGCCATGGACATGGATACCCTGGTGCCCGTTCTGATGAAAATGTTTTCCGGGGCCAATTCCTGGCTGCTGCTGGCCATACCGTTTTTTATCATGACCGGGAGCATCATGGAAAAGGGCGGGGTGACTCACAGGCTCATCGATTTTGCCGATTCCCTGGTCGGTTTCCTGCCCGGCGGTCTGGCTGCCGCGAACATAGTAGCCAACATGTTTATGGGGGGCGTATCCGGTTCCGCCATTGCCGACGCTTCGGCCATCGGCAGCCTGATGATCCCGGCCATGGAAAAAAAGGGCTATGGGATCAAGTATCCTTCGGCCTTGACGGCTTCGGCCGCTCCCCTGGGCATCATCATCCCTCCCAGCATTCCCATGATCCTCTGGGGATTCTGCGCCGGCCTCTCCGTCGGGGATCTCTTCATGGCCGGGTTCGGCCCCGGACTCCTCATCGGCGGGTCCTTAATCATGACTTCCACGGTGATTTCGGTAAGGAGGGGTTACAAGAGTTCGCTCGGGTTCTCCCCGAAAATCATCTACACAAAAGGCAGAGACGGTTTCCTCGCCCTGCTGTCTCCAGTCATTATCATCGGGGGCATCATCTCCGGGATTGCGACTCCCACCGAGGCCGCGGTCCTGGCCATGCTCTACTCCCTGTTCCTGTCCATCTTCGTCTACAAGGAACTGAAGTGGCGGCAACTGCCCAAGATCATCGTGGACTCCGGCCGTATGACCGCCACCGTCATGATGGTCATCGCCTGCGCGTCCGCCTTTTCCTACATACTCACGATCAACAATATCCCCGAGTCCCTGAGTAACTTCTTCGTATCCCTCAACTTGTCCAAAAACCTCCTGCTTCTCGGGTTCGTCGGGCTCTACATCATCCTGGGGATGTTCCTCGATGCCAATGCGGCGATCATCCTCACCGTGCCCATCATCGCCCCCGTTATAGTGGCTGCCGGAATTGACCCTATCGTGGCCAGTATCGTCCTGATCGCCACCTTGGGGCTGGGGCTCCTCACACCCCCTGTCGGCCTTTGCGTGTACGTGGTATGCGGTCTTACCGGGATGAAGTTCGACGATCTGCTCGCGGAATTGCTGCCCTTCATGGTGACCCTGGCAATCGACGTGCTGCTCCTGTTGTTTCTCCCGCAGATTATCACTACCATTCCGATTTTACTGAAGTAGCCGAGGGGGAGGAGGAGACTGTAAAATGGATGCCTTAAAGAAACTGAGCGAAGTGCTTGACGTAGTCTGTATCTGGATCATGGGCGCCGCGATCGTGGTGATGACGGGATGCCTCGTCATGCTGATCTTCGGGCGGAACCTGTTCAACGTTTCGTTTGCTTCCCTGGAGGAGATCTCACGTTTTACCCTGGTTTGGGTCACTTTCCTCGGGGCCGCCGTCGCGTTCAAGCGCAATGAGCATATGGCCTTCGATTTCCTGCTGGTCCGTATGCCTCAGGGGATGCAGCGGGTCGTCAAGGTTTTGCGGGAAGTCATTCTTCTCGCTCTGGTTTTCATCATGATGTATTACGGAGTGGAGCTGGTTTGCGCCAATATCGGCCAGATCAGCCTGCAGGCCATGATTCCCATCGGTTATGTCTACGTGGTCTTTCCCATTGCCGGACTGGTCATGTTCGTCCACGGCCTGAACCATATTGTCTGCCAGTTCCGGGGGGAAGAAGAAGTCGTCCTGGACAAAGTCCTCGTGGACTGAATCCTACCGCGTTCTTTCACGGCACGTGCTGCCGATCGATGGGGCAGGCTGGAAGAAAGCCTGCCTCATCATCCTGAATTTGATCCCCCGCAAAAAGATGCTCCTCTCAAGGCAAACCGGCATCGCCGCTCTACACCAGCGCGTGGAGCTTTTGCATGAGGTCCGTAAATTCATCGCCGCGGAAGCAGTAGCGCAATTCACGAAACGCTTTACGGAATGCCTTGATTTCACTCGCCACGTTCGCACCGTCGAGTATTGCCTCTTTCATGAGATGCGCCAGGACGCGGAAGTCCTTTTCCTCCATGCCGAAGCGGGTCATTTCAGACACGCCCATCCGGATCGCCCCGGAAGCGGTAAAGCCCTCTTCATCGGGCGCAGCCTGGAAGTTGCAAATGATGTTGTTGGCTTCCAGCCGGTGAGCGATGTCCGGCCCTCTGCCGTAGCCGACCCGGATCACTACCTGATGGGTTTCGGTGTAGTCGATATCCGGATCGCCCGCCACATCCAGCCCGCAATCCTTGAGGTCCCGGGCGAATGCCTTCGCATTGGCAACGACCTTGGCCTGGTATTCGTTCTTGAAATAGTTCATCTCGTAAGCAGCCATCAGAAGCCCCAGCAGCGTGCCCAGGTGATGGTTGGATACGCTTCCTGGAAATGAACGCCGGCGGACAGCCTCCCAAAGCTCGTAGCGTTCCTCGTGTTCCTGGAATCGGCTCCCCACAACGCCCCGCTGCGTACCGAAATACGTCTTGTGGGTCGAACCCGTCACGAGGTCGGCCCCCTCCATGAAGGGCTGCTGGAAATGAGGGCCGATAAGCCCCAGTACGTGCGCCATGTCGTACATGACCAGCGCATCGATATGTGCGGCATCGAGGTATTGGCGGATTTCAGCCACCGGTTCCTTATGTAGAACCATGCTCTTCCCGAAGATGATCAGCTCCGGCCGGGTGGAATCGATCAATTCGAGCGTGGCGGAGACGTCGATCTTATACGGGTTCTCGGTCAGCACCGGGAAATTCACGACGGCCGGCCGTTCCGTATGCGGATCGCGCGCGACGAAGTCCCTGAGGGCACCCATGGGCTGGGCGCTGAGATGCCCCCCCTTACCGATGTAGTTGTTCATCACCCGGCGAATGCGCCGCTGTTCCGACCGGCGGTCCGCACGGTTGATGTAGTCGACCAGCGCGCTGAAGACGGTTGCATTGGCCATCTGCCCGCTTATGAGCCGCAGCTCGACTTCGGGGCAGCCGAGGAACTTGCGCATTTCCTCTTCCAGGAGCCATTCCACTTCGGCGATGAACTCCGTGCCCTGGTAATAAAAGACGTCGGTTTCGTAGAACGCCTTCATTTCCTTGTGTTCGGCATACCGGAAGGCCGGATCCATCACCGAGAGGAGCCGCACCATGGGAGATGCCGTCATCTCCGAGGGGATCAGGTTGACGCACTCCTGCTGGCGCCACTGCGTGTTTTCCACGGTCTTTTCCAGCAGCCGGGAAATTTTGGCGGTAAATTCCCCCGCCCCGGGCTTGGGCCTGGCTGAGGTTTCATGACCGTACAGTATGGGGCGGGCGTACGGGGGCGCCTCTGACCGAAGATGGTACGGTACCACGACGGCGTCGACGGCCTTCCCGCGGATATCGATGGTGAGCTTGTCGTCTTCTATGATCTCACTGTCGAGATAGGCGAGGCAGATCGACCGAAGCTGATGCTCGCCGGTTGGCCTCGCGATAAGCCCATTATCCTCGAAGATCCAGTAGGGGACCATGGTACCGCTTGTAACGTATCCGACGTGTTTGCCTTCCCTGAAGACTTTGGACCCCGCCCGGGCAATGCCCCGGCCTGTGACCGCGACCGGTTGGATGATGCGGGGAAGGTCATCCACGGCGGAGTAGTCGCGTGATATGATTTTCGAGAGGGCGGCAAACTGCTTTGCCAGGGCCGCGCAGCCGACGAATTCACCTTTGAGCGGAGAAAAACTGACACCGAGCTTCCCCAGTGGGACGGCAAAAATGGGAATCTCCTTCCCTTCATGGTCCCGGCCGAACTCATGACCGTACAGAGGCAGGCCGGCTTCCAGGCGCAATGTGTCCCGCGCTCCGAGGCCGGCGGGCCTGGCCCCCTTCGACAGCAGCAGGTCCCAGATCGTCACGCCGTCGTCCCGGTCCATGAAGAGCTCGAAACAGAGAGGCTCTCCCGTATAACCGGTACGGCCGACCATCACCCGGGCCCCGGCAATGTTCACAATGCCCAGGGCGTTCCTGACGGGCTCGGGCATTCTGCCGGACTCGACAATCTTTCCCAGCACCTCGCGGGACATGGGCCCCTGCAATGCGAACATGGCGATTTCTTCGGTGCGGTCGGTCATCTCAACACCGTCGAAGTGCTTGATATGCTGCCGGAGATGGCGCCAGTCTTTTTCGCGGTTGGATGCATTGACGACCAGGAGATACTCATCCTCGACGAAACGGTAGAGATAAGCATCGTCCACAGCGCCTCCGGATTCATCCTGGATAAGCGTGTACTGTGCCGCCGTGGGTCTGCAGTCGAGGGCGTCGGCATTGTTGCTCAGGACGTGTTGCAGGAATGTGATTGCGTTGGACCCGCGGACTATGAACCGGCCCATGTGTGAAACGTCGAAAAGCCCCGCGCTTTCGCGCGTGTACAGATGTTCCTCCACAACCTTGGAAGGATATTGAAGCGGCATTTCCCAACCGCCGAATTCCACCATCTGTGCCCCGAGGGCCTTGTGCCTATCGAATAGAAGGGTCCTTTTGAGTTGTTGCATCAGCATCCCCTTTCCGCCATGAACTCATTTCCGGAAACCTTGCCGCACATTCAATGTTTCCTCTCTCGAATTATATTCGCATGGACGGGCCATCCCGCATCAAATCCACCATGGCTCGCGACCTCCGGCCGGAACAACCGCTGGAGATTGTCTCCATCACTGCATAAACCTATGCCTCTTCCGCGCACGAGGAACCCCTTCCGCATTGAAGGGCGCTCCACCAAACAGGGGTTTACCTGCCCCCACCCCTGCGATGAGATTCAGAATACAATAGAATGTCTTTTATTGAAATGCTGAGGATTGGCGATGGCCGGAAATGGGTTTCCGGATACCCGCGCGATACTGTCCCTTCCGGGCTACCGGGAAATCCGTATGAGTAAAATATGCCGCGAAGGTTTGGAGCGCCGGGGCGTGATCCGGACAATCCGCAGCCGGTCAGACAGCTCACCGGCAGGACTTCCGGGGATGACCGTGCCCCAACCCGCCTCCCCCATGAAGGGGAGGAGCTAAACGCAACGACATATATAATCGCGTAATATTGCCTTCAGCGACGAATCGTAGGGTGGGCAAAAGCGAAGCGCTGCCCACCGTAAACACCGTACGGATGATAAATGGTGGGCACGGTGAAGCTGTGCCCACCCTACACTGCGCTGCTCATCTATTTCGCAAGAACTTTTGACGCTATGTATAAACGCCGATTCCTCTCCAGGCAGGAAGGGGCGAAGGGAGGGGGAGGAAATCGCTCAAACCAGGTATAAGTAACTGAAATTGTAGTTCTATAACTTTTTGGGCACAATGATCGGAAGAAGCCGGACAACTTCCTTGCGCCGAAAACCGCCTGCCATCCATCGAAGAGCCGAAAAAAAACCTTGCCTTCCACTTGGCATCGATTCCCGCTGCCTGGACGGTACTCCACTTTTGCCATTCCGAAGTCATAACGCAATGCGGGGCTATCCCGCTTAGAAAGGATACATACCCTTATTGAACAGCCAGGGTATACCCACGACGCACCCGAAAACGACCAACACCCACACTATGGCGATCAGAACGTTTCTGTGGATCCTTTTGGCGTTTTGAGGCTCAGTCGGGATTCGCACATTTCCTTCCCACCCACAACTGTCGTTTCGGCAACTGAAACGCTCCACGGGATAGAATACCGACAGGATTCTGTCTATGCGGCGGCGGTGGATTTTCCTCAGCTTGCCGCTGCAGACTGGGCAGTCTCTCACTGGTCACTCCTTCATTCGGCACTAATGTGATGCCCTCGAGAGCAGCACGAGAGCGCAACGGTTTGCACTCAAGCAAATCCAGGACTATTTGAGCTGTGATATCCCCCGCGTCGTCACGCTTCTCTTCACAGCCTCCACGGATAGAGGGCGACAAGATCCCACAAACTGAACATTCAATATACAGCAGGCTGTGCCTTAACGGACCATATCGGGTTGCCGATGGACATATAACCGAGCTTCCGATACGCCCCAACTTTTTATTATAGTCGATATGTCTTCATTTGCCAAAAGGATTGGTTGCAGCTTCGCTGCCGGCGACGAACTTTCATTATTTATCTAAGTCTATCAGATTACCCACGAAACAGAGTCCTGAAAACCCCCTTTTGATGCTTCGCGGGTGAGGCGGGCATCAAGGAAAATCGGGTTCGAAATGCCAAAAATACACGGGGAAATTCTATACCACTAATAAATTCGTCCGATTGATTGAGAAGGTTACAAAAAATCTTCTCCCTTCATCTCTGTATGAAGGGACCTTCCGGATTGATCACCGGACGATGCTACTCCATTCGCAGCATCTTTCCCGTGGTCAGGTAAAGGCCGGAGGCAGGGCCATGATTTATACCAGGCTGCGTTCAAGAAAGCAGCATACAATGTTTCTCAAGAGTCTGGATTCCGGCCTTCGCCGGGGTGACGTTTCCGGACAAACGGCTCATTTTTTACCTGGATCCTGCTTGGGCAACAGCCCCTCCTGCGTGGGAATGCAGACACTTTTCCTTTGGGCAACGGCCCCGGAATCATTCCTCTGCTCTGTTTTGGGATGTTGAGAGTATCGTTTTGGATGCAGCTCACCAGCCGGAGTTCATGCCTCGTGCCCTTTGAAAGTGCGAACCACCCTGGCCGGAACGCCGACGGCAAGGCAGTTTGCCGGGATGTCCTTCGTTACCACACTGCCGGCACCCACCACGGCATTGTCGCCGATCGTTACACCCTTCAGCACGATAACCCTCACCCCCAGCCATACGTTGCGGCCCAGGACAATCGGCTTGGAATCGCCGGGCTCAGCGCGGTTTTCAACACCATGATAATCGTTGTCCATAAGGCATGCGTAGGACCCGATCCGGCAGTTGTCGCCGATTTGAACGAGCCTGTGTGCTGAAAGGCTCGCTCCATAGTTGAGGAAGACCCCGCTGCCGATCTCCAGGCGCCCGCCGGGATGCGCGACCATCTCTGATGTCACCGTAGTGCTGAAGAAAAGGAATTTATCGCCAATGACGATCTCGCCGAGATTGGTAATGCGCGGCCGGCCATAAACACGCGGCAGACTGCCTACACGTGTACAGCGGCGCAGGCGCCATCGGCCCAGCAGCACATGCCGGGCGCTGTCCAGTTTGTAGCTCAGGCTCATCTTCCACCTTTCGCTTCCGCGATGCGGCAGGTTTCCGCGATACGAGCAATGAATTGATCCAACGTACGTCCGCGCAGTACAGCTTCCCGCCCGGCGCGGGCGAAAGCCGCAGCCTCGGCCGGGTTGCCGATCAGGCGCAGCACCGCTTCCCGCAAGGCTTCGGGGTCGCCGCACGGCACGGTCACGGCAGATCCCGGATCGAGCGAATCCAGGATGCCTTCCGAAGCTGAAATCACCACCGGCCGGCCGCACGCCTGCGCCTCGAAGAGCGTCGTGACTCCCGCCGGCCAGTCTACATTCACGAGGGGCACCACCACTACCGCGGCGCTGCGATAGAGTTCCCGCAATTCTAAGCTGCTCAGCCCCTTGCGTAGCGTCACGTTCGCCGGAATCCTCCGCTGTTGTGTCCGGTCCTCCCGTTTGGACCATGGGCTGGAAGCGACGACGGTCACCGGGATGCCGGTGTTTTCCAACGCCTGGAAAAGCGTCGGATAGTCGCGCAATTCGCGGCCTACCCCGACCACGCCCCTGCCGGGACCGGGTTGTTCCACAGGCGCGAAAAACTTCTCGTCCACCTGAAATGCAATTCGCCGTAGTTTCGCCGCCGGCACACCGAGCCGCTCCCGTGCGAATCGTTCCTGCGGGCTGCTGTAGCAAAGCATCGCGCCGATCTGGTTGAAGAGGCGGAATATCCGCAATATCCGGCTTTTTTGCGGAGTGGTGATGCGGTGTCCGATCATCACCAGTGTTACAGGGCGCCGGAATTTCAAGAACAGCGCCAGCGGGATCGCAGTGTTTTCCGCAGTGACGAAATAGAACGAGCCTCGTTTCCAAAACGCCGGCCACGCCAGTGCGACGGCCTTGCCTGCAAACTTCGACAGCAACCGCGTGAACCATGAACCGTACCGTACATCGGAAAACGAGAGTATCTGAGCATTCAGCGCACGGGCAAGTTCGATGAAATCCTGGCGCGGCGATTCCGCCTCGCCGCGCAGGCGATTCAGCACGTCCTCCACATCAGCCGTGACCAGTATAAAGCGCTTTCCCGTGCCGTCGCTCATTTCATCAGACTCTCATAGGCCGCAAACAGGCGGTCGGCCTGTTTGCGGCTGTCGTACTCCGCCTCCGCGCGCTCACGTCCGGCGCGGGACAACCGCTCGCGCTCCGGCCTATCGTCGAGCAGCCTCTCCATCGCTTCGCTCAACCCGATAAAATCCGACGGCGGCACGAGGAGCGCGGTGTCTCCGACCACTTCCGGGATCGAACCGTGCAGCGTGGTGATGATGGGCGTGCCGGAGGCGAGTGCCTCGGCCAGCACGTAGCCGAATTGCTCGAGCCAGCCGGGGCGCGCTGTTGAAGCCAGCACGAAGACATCGGCAACATTGTACGCCGCGTGCATCTGTCCGTAGGGAAAGCGCGTGAAGATCACCCGGTCCGTCAGGCCGATCCGTTCCGCCATCTCGCGCAGGTGTGTTTCTTCCGGCCCGGAACCGGCAAAAATGAGCTTCACCGGCCGGCGTGGCGCGGCAACCGTCAGGCGCTTAAACGCGTGCAGGATGTCGAAAACGCCTTTTTCCCACCGCAGGGCGGCAACTGTAATGAATATGAAATCATCTGGCTGGAGCCCGAGTTCATGCAGCCAGTCCAACGGTTTCGGGCGTGGCCGAAAGCGTTCCGTGTCGATGCCCGGCGGCAGTATGCGGATTCTTCCCGGCTCCGCGCCTTCCAGTTCCAGGCAGCGTGCCGCCCGCGGCGTCATCGCCAAAAAAAGGTCCGCGCCGTTCAGCACCTCGTACTTCATCCTGCGTTTTGCCGCAAAGCGCTCGGCGGCGTAAGGCCGGTTTTCCCAGACTGTGACGACGAGTTTCGTGCCGTAACGTTGCTTCGCGCGGAGCGCCTGCCAGGAAAATGCGTTAAAAGTTTCCATGGTATGGGCGATATCCTTCCCCGCAAGTGCTTTTTCCAGACCAAAGTGGAAGTAATCCATGCCGTTCGTCGCCTGGAGGAAAAGATCGAAATAGAAACCGAGCTTCGGGCTGACCAGGGCGACGGGATCATCAATGCAATTGAGCCGCCTGATCGGGACCCTGATAAGGTTCGTGGGGAACCGGTTGATACGGATGAGGTAAGCCTCAAGTTCCGCACGCCCCAGGAGATGCTCATAGGTCTGCATCTCAAACTGCGACAGGTATGCCCCGCGAATGAGTCCCACTTTCATGCCGTTGTCTCCATTCTCCGCCGCTTCATAGTCAGCCCCGCGCATCTGCCGGGGATTGAAAAATCCCCGGTTCACACGGGCACCTCTCCCTTGATCGACGCTTCGGGCGGGCGGACCTCTGCGCCCGCGGGCACGTCGCTCGTGACAATGCTGCCGGGGTGGATGACCGCGCCGTCGCCGATCGTCACACCCTTGAGGATCATCGCACGGCAACCGATGAGAACGTTATCGCCGATTTGCACCGGCCTGTTCACCAGTGGCTGACCGCGGACGCTGTGCAGGTCCGAGTCCAACACGAGGGCGTCCCAGCCCAGGTAACAGTTTTTCCCGATGGTCACGCACGCCCAGGCAATCACCTCGGCTCCGGCATCGAGCACGGTGCCGTCACCGATGGTGAGTTCGCCGCCTTTATGTGACCAGAGCCGGACGCCTGCGGCGAGAAAGACCCGGCCAAGCGCCATGCTTCCCGCTTCATTGTTGATGAGCGGCTGCGGGCGGCCCGAACCGAATGTGACCCGGGACAAGTCCACGCCGGACCGCGCGCCTTTGCGCCGGAGGAACCCGATCCAGAGGGAAGGCCTTCTCATGGCATCCGGCAAAAGGGGGAAAAATCTTTCGACGCTCACACCACCACCTCCGCGGGTTTTCCGGCAATGACCGCACCGGCTGGAAACACACCCTGCACCACGCTCCCGGCTGCAACGATGCAGCCGCGGCCGAGCCGCGTGCCGCCAAGGATCAACGCACGGCTGCCGATCCAGACTTCGTCCTCGATCACGACCGGCTCGAACGGACCATCGGCGGCAAAGCCGGTGAAATCCGTGATAACAACCTGCCATGAGACCATGCAGTTCCGGTGGAGTTCCACCAGCCGCCCGGCAAATATTCGCGCCTCCCGGTTAAGGAACGTGCCGTCGCCGATGGCGATGCGGCCTGCGCCACGGCAATGGATCCGGACGCCGGGATAAATTCCGGCATGACCCATCTCGACCGTACCCGTACCGGGCCGCACATCCGGCATCGGCAAGCCGCGGACCCATGCGACCGGACCCGCGCCGTTTCTTCGACCGGGTAGCAGCGCACCGAACAGGTACGCCACACGCGAATACCGTCGCTTACCGGAGCCCAGGATGCGCAACAATGGAAGAATCCGGTCTCTGATCATCGGCTTACGACCATTTCCAGTGCCGCGTTCAACTTGTCGCCGATCACGGACCAGTCAAAACGGCGGCGGACGAATTCCACACCGGCACGACCGAGTGAGCCGGCCAGGGCAGGATCGGAAAGGACCTTGCAGACAGCCCCGGCAAACGCGACGGGGTCGTCGGCCAGCAGCAGTTCCCGGCCATCGGTCACCGGGATACCCTCGGCGCCGAGCCGCGTGGAGACCACCGGCACGCCGGCGGCCATCGCTTCGATGATTTTGAACCGTGTGCCGCCGCCCATGCGCAAAGGCACGATGAACACGGAAGCCGCCCACATGTAGGGCCGGACGTCCTTCACAAAGCCGGTGATTTCGATGCTGTCCGAACGATAAGCGGTGATGGAAGACGGCGGATTGCCGCCGACCACGGTAAGTTTAAAGGCCGGCAACTTTCTTCGGATTGTCTCGTGGACCTCGCGCAGGAAAAACAGGACTCCATCCTCGTTGGGGAAGTAATGCGTCGCGCCGACAAAGACGGCCGAGTCGGGATGCCGCGGGCCGGACGGACGGCTGAAATGAGCGCACTCAACGCCGTTGGTGATCACAGCCGTTTTGAGGCCGGGGATCCGTGACGCCAGGAGTTGCCCATCCCGCTCCGAAGTCACAAGGGTCAAGGCGGCACGCCGTGCTGCAGCGAGTTCCTCGCGGCGGAATTTGGCCGCTTCGATTCGATTGAACAACTTGCGGCACGATCCGCCTTCACGCGCGGCCATGCGGTCGAGGAGATCGTATTCCACATTGTGTTCGTCAAGCACTACCGGAACTCCGCTCGGGAAGCTGTAGCCCGCCATCTGGGAGAATTCCACCAGAATCAGTTCGATGCCCTGTTCTCCCACAAGGCGGTCGAGTGCCGCTTGCATGTCCTGACTGTAATGAAACCGCCACTGGAACGAGCGCGGTGAGAACAGCGACATCAACTGCTGCCTGCGTTTGTCGCCAACGATACGCGGAATGAGCGTGATGGACCTGCAGAACGGTCGCAGCCCCTCGGGATCGCCCGCACCCGCTTCTTCGCGGAAGCTCAACAGATGCACGTCGTGCCGGCGATTGAGCTGGCGGATCAGGTGATAAACCCTCACCGAGCCGCCGAAGCTCGGCGGATACGGGATATATGGAGTGAGGACGAGGATGTTCATACGCAATCTCACATTTCAAATCGTGGCTTTCGGGTTTGCGAAAGCGGCAGCCGCCGAAGCTCCCGCGATTTCCTCATAGAGATCTTCTATGGCCTTCACCTGGCTTCGGATGCCAAACCGTTCCAGCACGGTCTGTCGCGCGGCCGCACCTACCGTGCGCCGCAGTTCCGGCTTACGGACCAGCTCGACCAGGATATCCGCCAGCGCCCGTTCATCGCGGACGGGAAACAGGAAACCGTCCCTGCCGTGCGTAACGATTTCCGGAATGCCGCCGGCTTGAGTGCCGACGACGATTTTGCCGCAGGCCATCGCTTCGACCACCACCAGGCCGAAAGCCTCGCGCCAGGCAGCGTTAACCAGGACGTCAAGCCCACTGTAGATGGATACCATATCGGTTCGAAAACCGAGAAACGCCAGGTGGTTCTCCAATCCGCTCTCTTTGGCCAACCGGCGGAGCATGGGCACATATTCGGAGTTGTCGCTATAAATCGAATCGTCGCCGATGAGGGCGAACCGCGCGTCCGGTTCCTGCGCCACAACCCGCGCGGCCGCGCGCACGAAGGTTTCCTGCCCCTTGTCCGGTGCTAGACGACTGGCGATGCCGATGAGCACCGCGTCCTGCGCCAAACCGAGTTCGGTACGCAAGCCGGACGGCAACCCCGGTCGGAACCGCTCAGTGTCAATGCCGTTATAGACGACGGAGATACGCTCCATCGGAGGCCCCAACCACTCGATGAAGTCGCGCCGCATTTCCCCGGAATTCGCAATGACGGCTGCGGCATGCGCCGGCGCCCATCGGTTGGCGGCATAATCGACGTAGTTGTTGTGTATGTGATAGAGGTACGGGATGCCGGTCATTCGGTGCAGCAGCAGCGTCAGCAGCAGCGAGCGTTTCTTATCGGAGGTGTGAATCACCTGGATGCCCGCCCGGCGGCAACGCGCGGCAAGATGCAGCGCTGACCCGAACAGGGCGAAAGCTCCGAGCGCATCTGCAAGGCGCGACCGCAGCCCGGT
Organism: uncultured Syntrophobacter sp.; assembly: GCA_963666995.1. Classification (GTDB taxonomy): domain Bacteria; phylum Desulfobacterota; class Syntrophobacteria; order Syntrophobacterales; family Syntrophobacteraceae; genus Syntrophobacter. Next base: position 1,801,537 of record OY762941.1, read on the forward strand.
GCACAGACGGGCGGGTTTCGTACCCGCCTCCATTGTCCAGAGCGTCACATCGGGCAACGCCTGGAAGTCCGGCAGGAGCACGCCGTGGCCCAATACGGCCGCGTACAGGTCGAAGCGCTCCCGATCCAGCATGCGCAGGAGCGCCATATGCACGCGCACCACGCCGCCTACCGCGTCGTTGGTGTCCAACAACAGGACTTTTGTCTTGGCATTCATTCGAACCATGGCCTGAATTTTAGTTCATACTTCAGCTTCTTGGAGCGTTCGCCGACGATTTTGGCCGGCACGCCGGCCACCACGGAATAGGGCGGCACATCCTGCGTCACCACGGCGCCCGCGGCGATGACCGCACCCCGGCCGACCGTCACTCCCGGCAGCACCGTGGCCCGGCTGCCGACCCAGGCATAATCCTCGATCAGGATTGGTTTGTCTTCGATTCCGAACTCCGGATCGTCCTTCAGGTGGTTGGACGTGATCAACATGACCTCCGGTGAGATGCTGACATTGTTTCCGATCCACAGCCCGCCGCGGATGTCGAGCGTACAGCGCCGGTTGATGATCGTGTGGCTGCCGATGACCGCCGGCTGCGGGTTCCGCCCGAACGGACTGTAGAAATACCAGAAGCAGCCCATGAATACCGCCGCTTCATGGCCGATTCGCACACCGACGACATGGCGATACCACCACAGCCGAACGGCGAAGAACGGAATGTGACTGATGAGATGATTGGTCAGATAGGCCGACAGCTTGGCCGTCATGTCGGGACCTCCCCCGTTTTGGAAATCGGATAGACGAACCTTTCAACTTCCCGGCAGTTGGAAAGAGCTTGCATCAGTTTCCCTTGAGAAGGGCGTGGCGCATATGGCGCAGGTCCTCGCGGGGCAATACGCCCCAGAGCAGGGCCAGCGGCAGGTAGAACGCCGCGCCGGCCGGGATCAGCAGAGCGAGATTCCGGGTCCCCCACCACTTGAGGAGGAGCAGCATTGCCGCTCCGATCACGCACCCCTTTAGCCCGACAATCACGTTGCGGCGGCTGAAGACGCCTTTGGGCATGAGGCGGAGCGCCCCGAACATGAGCAGCAGCTCGGTCAGCGCGGTAGCCGCGGAAGCCCCTATCCCGCCGTTGCCCCACAGCCGTTCGGTCAGCGGGATGGCCCAGAGATTGACCAGCGGGTTAAACACCGCGGCGGCGACGGCCATCCCCGCCCACGCCTTTTCCTTGCCTCGGGCGATGAGCACGGTGCCGAGCACGACGTCGATGCACACCAGCAGAATCGAAATTCCAAGGATCTGCAGATTCGGCCCGGCATTTTCAAATGGGCCGGGGCCGTACAGGAGCCGTACGAGCGGGTTGGCGATCGCGATCGTGCCCGCGCTGACAGGGATGGCCGCAAAGAGCAGCAGACTCATCAGCCGCTCCGAGGCGCGGCCGAAGGCGACCTCGTCGGCTTCCCCGGCTCCCATGCGCATCAAGGCCGGAAAGATCGACGTGGTGAGGATGTTGGGGATGAAGAGCAGCGTGCCGTAGAGGCGCGTGGCCGCTCCATACCAGCCGACGACGGCGTCGGAGGTCATGAGCGACAGCATGAGCACGTCGATGCGGATATAGATTTCACCAAAAATGACCCAGACGAGGAACGGCAATCCCCCGATGAAGATGCGGCCCAGCAGGGCCCGGTCCCAAGCGAACCCAAAATGTTCCCGCCGCTGCAGCCAAACTAACGACAGGGCAAAGCCCGCGAATTCCGCGACCGTATGAACCCAGCAGACCGCTACGAGCCCCTGGCCGTGCCGCAGCAGCAGGGCACAACCGGCGGTGAGGATGGTTTTCTGGGCGATCAGGACCGCGTTGGGGGCCAGCAAGTCTTCCAAACCCTGGAAAGCGCCGCCCAGGGTCTGAGTGATTGCACCGAGAGCGGTGCCGAGGCCTATGATCAATACCGCCTGGCGCGTGGCCGCGTCGTATGGCAGGAGAAAGATCAGCAAGGACTGGACGGCATATACGGCGAGAGCCAGCGCGACTTTAAGGGTCAGCACGTTGCCCAGCAGGGCGGACACTCCCTCTCGACGGCGAGCGCTCTCGTGCGCGGGCATGTCCGGCGCGGGGTGGAGAACGGCCACTTCCCTGACAAGAAACGTGTTGACCCCGAGATTGATCAGCGTACTGAAGATGGTGCCGTAGCTGAGGGCGAAGAAGAGTTTGCCGAAGTTGGCGTCTCCAAGGTAACGGGGCAGGATGACCAACAAGATCCATGAGAGTGTCCACGTCACAAGCTGACCGACCGATTGAATCGCCGTATTCCTAAGCGCGCGGCGTGTTTTGCTCATGCCGTTGGGCCTCCGTGTCCGCCGATTCCTCCGCTTCGATCCGCCTGATCGCCGTCGCGACGGCCATGAGAATACCGAGATAGACCATGTTGCGGTAGAAGGTGATCTGCAAATCATAATAGGCGACAATCACCTGGCTGGCAATCAACGTCAGCACCATCAATGCAATGCCCTTGAAGTAGGGATCCTTCATAAAGCGGTAGTCAATCACCGCCTGCACAATGGCCGTGCCGAAAAACAGCCAGAAAATGATAAAGCCCACAAAGCCGGTCTTGACCCAAATCCAATAGATGCAGTTGTGCGGGATATAGTCCCACAGCGGGAAATCCACCTCTGCGAGCGGTATGACGATTTCATATTTATTGCCGAAGCCGATACCGAACGGATGACGGCGTATGGTTTCTTTAAGGTTCATCAGTTCGGCTTTGCGGTAGTAATTGGAGGTTTCGTCTTCCGTTCCTTTCTGTTCCACAAATACCGACTTGATCTTTTGAGCCGGCAGACCCAGTCTGCTCCCGCTGTTCCAGAATGCGGCCAGATAGACGACCAGCAACACCAGCAGGACAGCCATCACCCCGGTCGCATGGATTCTCCTCCCGCGCGGCAACAGAGCGACCAGGGCAGCCAGGCTGAAAGCCAGCGAACCATAGACTATGCGGCGCTGGGCCAGGAGGAACGTAAAGAACGTCGCCGGCAAGAAGGCTAAAGAGAACCAGAATTCCGGGCCGCGATAACCAAGAAAACCCAGTCCGGCCATGAGCAGGAAAACCGAGCTGATAAAGAGTGCATCCTCGTGGCCGGTGATGGCGCGTATGCCGCCCAGGTCCCCATGAAGCGTGATAAAATAGCGCCAACTGCCCTGAAGGCCCTTGATGGTAATCATGACGAGCAGAATCCAAATGCAGATCCGGACCTGCCGCCGGCTGCGGATGATCTGGGAAGTCAGAAAATACAAACCGCACAGATAATAAAGCGCCCGGATTTCCCAGAGCGACGCTTTCCAGTAACCGCCGCGCGCCAACCCATAGCCCGTGAAGAAAATGAGCATGCAAAGGAACAGTACGGCAATTCCGAAGTTGGGTATGGGGTAGAGATGCCATTCCCGGCTGGTCACAGCGCGCAGGAACCACAGCGCGACGATGAGGACCATCAACACTTCCAGCGGATTGAAGACCAACGCGTCGACGCCGGTAGTCAGGTTCAGATTGAGGAAGAACGGGATTTTCAGCGTGACGATATCTCTCATCCCAAAAATCTGAAACTGCTCCAGCAGCAGGGATGCACCCAGTATGGCATAGATGCCCAGTTCGAGATACCGCGCCAGCAGCACCAGGAAAACGAGCCCGCCGCACAGGGCCGGAATGACCATCAGGTTTGCGCCGGAGGCGGCCAGCAGGACGGCGCCCAGCAGCGACAAAAAAGCGGCGAACAGGTACGGCTTGATATGTTCCTGGAGAATGAACCGCGCCGGACGGGGCGGTGTATCGTAAATCGGCGGCTCCGACATGGCATTCCTAAAATCGTGCATAGGTGATCATGATGATGGCCGTGATAACGAGCACCATGAATGCAGCCACCCAGCGGCTCACTCGCTGCACCTGCGTCCCGGTGAGCAGGAAAGCCAGCAGCATGGCCAGCACCATTTCCATGTCAGACCCACTTATAGAGCCAGTCAGGGATCCAGTATTCGGCGAAGTTGAAGACCAGCCCGATGATTTTCTCGGCCGGCAGCTTCTCGATCGCGGCCTCGATAACCTTGCGCTTGGTGGTATAGAGCCGCGTAATCAACAGGACGCCGTCTGCCTGAGGCGCAATCAGGCGGCCGGCGGAGTTGGCCAGCAGGGCCGGCACCTCCATAAGGGTAAGCGCGTAACGCGAACGCAGTGTTTCCAACAGTTCATAGAAGGCAACGGTGTTGTACAACACTTCTGGACCTTCCGTCGACAGGCCGGCCGGCAGCAGGCTGAGACCCGGCGCATCGAGGGTGACCAGGACTTCGTCGAGCGCGGCGCGCCCTTCGACAACTTCGGCGAGACCCGGCGCGCCAGCGTGACCGAAGTGCCGCGAGAGCGTGGGAGTCCGCAGGTTGGCGTCTACAAGCAGCACCGGCTTTTTGAGATCACTTGCGAGCACGATGCCAAGATTTGCAGTCAACAAGGTCTTGCCGTCTTCGGGGTTCGCACTGGTCACCATCCAGACCAGCCGGTCAGGCACCTCAAAAGCAGAGCGTGCGGCGATGGCCGTATCGCGGATATGCTCGATGAAATCGTCCGCTGCTTTCTCTTCAGGCGTACCCGTTGCGTCCGCGTGCTGCGGTCGGGAGGCGCCGATAATAAAGTCAGCCGGCATATCCGGCGGCATGATAAACCTGCGCACGCAGAAAGCCTGGCGCAAGCCGCTCTGTATTCGGCCCGCCACCGATGTACTCGATGCCGGGCGCTGGGCTTGGGTTGAGTCGCGTGTCCGCCCCAGCAGGCAAAACTGCTCCGTCTCGCCGAAATGAAAGAGCTTGGGCAACACGCCCACCGACCTCAGACCCGTGGATCGTAAAATTTCGTGGGATCGCACCAGCCGCGGATCCGTGAATTCCAACAGGAAGACCACGAGAAATCCCAGGCACAGTCCACCAGCGATACCGCCAATGAAAAAAGCCGTGCGGCCCGGCTTGTAACGAGACAAAGGGACCACCGGCGGATCGATGATCGTGAAGCGGTTGGACTGCTGTTCGATCTCCACCTCGCAGGTGACGCGGGCTTGCTCCAGTTTCGTGCGGAGCGTGTCATAGAGTTCACGCGTCAGCTTGATCTCGCTTTCCATCCTCGCCTGTTCTTTTTCCAGTTCGGGAACATCGAGGAGTTTTTTGCGCGTATCATCCTGCAGGCGCTGATACTCCGCAACCTTCTGTTCCAGCACCCGGATCCTGATGCGCGTGTCCTCGAGCCTGGCGGAGACTTCCTGGTAGACCGGCGAGCGGACTTCCTGGGTTTCCGATGCCTGTCCCGTCTTTTTCTCGTCCTCGAGCAAGCTCGTGATGTAATCCATTTCGCGCTGGAGTTTAAGCACTTCCGGGTGGGACTTTTCCCGCGTGGCCAGCAGGTTGCCCATTCGCAGTTGAAGTTCCTGGTACTGTTTCTGGTATGGAGTGTTCTGGACGTAGAGCGCCTGCGCCACGACCATCGGTTTCTCACCGGAGAGCCGCGCAGTGAGCAGTTTCTCGTTCAACTGCTCCTGCCTGAGATCCAGCTCCGCTTCCAGCGTTTTGTTGCTGTAATCGTTTAATTGTCCACCCAGCGTTGCGACCTGCCGCAGCGTCTCCATGTTTGCCTGGCGGAACTGTTGCAGCGCCCGCTCGATACTGTCCAGTTCCTGCGCATAGTGATCCACTTCTTTCTGGAGAAAGTTCACTGCCGTCATCGCCTCTCGCCGGCTGCCCTGCAGACTCTTCTCAATGAACAGCCGGCTGACGGTTTCCACCATGTTCTTGGCCAGCACCGCCTCCGGAGCGGTACAACCGATCTGGAACGAATCCGCGCTCAACGCAATCACGTGAATGTTGTCGCGGAGCCGGTTGACTATCCGTTCCATCTCAACGTCGTTCTTCACCCCCGCATCAAGGTCGAGCTTGTGAATGGCTTCTTCAAGCAGCGGCCGACTGTAAATGACTTTCTGAAAGGCCCCAAGCCGGTTGTAGTCGGTCATCGCTACCGCGGTTTCATAGCGCACGAGGGGATTGAGGATATCCTCCTTGCCCAGCAGAATCGTCGTGGAAGACATGTAGCTGGGCTTAATCAGCAGAAATATCAGCAAGCTGAACACCGGTGTGAGGATCACCGGCACAAGGAAAACCCGTTTGCGCCGGAACAGGATTTCCAGCAGATTGCGAAGGCTGAATTCGCCCGCCACACGCGTTCCAGTGCTGGGAGTTGGGTTCCTTCCGGGCGTCAGGATCGTCCTCCTTCTCGGATCACCTGGAGATCGTGAACATGGTTGCCCCAAGCAGGAGCGTGTTCAACGAGGGGGTAACCTGGCTGAGGTAATAGTTGAAGGTCGCCACGCCCTTACGCGGCACGTAGACCACATCGCCGGATTGAATCTGCGGATTGTTTTCCACCTGGCCTTCGAGCATCCCCTCCACATTCACGTCAAGGACCTGCGGCGGCTGTGTCTTGGAGCGCCGCACCACGTGTACGAGTGTAAGCTGCGCGTCGTGCGTCTCGCCGCCCGCCAACGCTATGGCGCGGATCACGTCCACCTCCTGCCCACGGGGAAACACTCCCGGATGGTTGACTTCGCCGAGCACATAGAAGGTGTGTTCCTCGTCAGCCTTGACATACACCGCATCTTCCGGCAGCAACGGGATGTTCAGCGTGCGGTCACCCTTGCGCAGAAGGTCATAGAGATCGATTTCGATCAGCATGCCCTTCCCCCGCACCACCGTGCAACCGCGCATGTCCGCTTTGTCCGTCAGCCCTTCGGCTCGCGCCAGGGCGCTCAACAGCAGCGGCCGGCCGGGGAAATTGTACTGGCCCGGCTTGCGCACCTCACCGAGCACGAAAACCCGGTTGTTGTTGTATTCTTCGACAATGATGTCGACTCTGGGACTGAGGTAAAGGGTCTTCAGCAAGCCCTGGATCTTCTCCGCCGCTTCCTCACGCGTCAGCCCGTCGAGGCTCACCACTCCGATGCCGGGCACGGTGATCTTGCCGTCAGGCCCGATCACATATTTGCGGTTGAGTTCCGCAATATCCACTGCATAAAGCTGGACCTGGTCGCCGGCGCCAAGCCGGTAGTCGCCCACCTGCGCATCGAGCACCTGGAGTTGTTCCGGCGTCAGACCGTGGCTGAGCCTGCCGGCCTCCTCCTCCGTGATCTGGGGCGCCACCGGGGGCGGCGGCGGGGAATGCTTCGAGGAACAGCCCGCGGTGAACGCCAGAAAGACGAACAAGAGGCCGGCCAATACCGCTTTCCCAAGCCCATGGCAAAAGTTCTTCTGCAAAATTGCGGTGTGAATCACTGCAAGCTTTCCCGCGCACCCAGTGCTCATAACTGTTTCAATGCCTTATCAACCATCCGGTCGTGATGACTTGCAGCCGCGGTCCCGCCGGTTTGACGGCCGGGGTCCGCGCGATGCCCAGGCAATTCAGCCTGAAAATGTTAATAAACCATACGAACATCCCGGAGGGAAGGACTAAGGCGACATCGTCCTTTAGAAAGTTGGCGAAACCGCCGGGACTGCAAACCCCGTTCGCTCATCTTTTCAGCGCAAAGCGCAAGTGGACCGCGCTTCGCGGTGCGATTACCAGAGGTTGCGCGGACTGCGCCGGGCCCGGCATCACCGTTACGCGCGGCTCGCCGCCGGCCAGGATATACCCGGACCCGGCGCCGACCTCCACGCCATTCCACCGCAACCGCAGTTTGCAGGCCAGGCCCGATTTATTGACGACTATCACGGTCGCCACACCGGCGGCACGATCGACCGCCGCATAGGCGGAAACGTTCTCCGGCGGACTGCCGTCCCAACGCGTCAGCAGCGCTTCGCTGCCGAAATGTGCTCCGGCCCCGTCAACATTGCGATACAGCGCGTAGGCGGCCGCCCCGAACGAACCTTCGGCGGGGGTGGACCAGTAGCAGGCCAGATCGAGGCCTTCACGGCCGAAGACGCCCAGGATATCCGCAAGCGCAAGCCCGCCGCTGATGTCCTCTTCGCCGCCCCAGTTGTATTCCGTCAGCCCGATTTTCGTACCCGGATAGCACTCGGCCACCCATCGTCTGAGCCGCGGAATCAATTCCACGTTTGCGCCGATCCACGACGGATCGCGGTAGGCCGGATCCCACAACGACCGGACCGTCTCGATCCGCAGCCGCGTCGACGCAAGGTCCACAGCGGGCGAAAAAACGCCGTTGGCCTGGGGGTAAAAATGTACCGTCACATAATCCAGCAACCGCACGCCTGCCTGCCGTTCCTGTCCGGCCATCCGGCGCAGGAACCACGGAAGAAATTCTTCCCCCCCGTGCCGCCGGCGGTCGTTGTCGGACTTGCGCTCGCGGTCCTCCGCCGATTGAAAATAGGCCGGCCAGCCCCAGAGTTCCGGGCCGGCAAGTTCCGCTTCCGGTGCGGCGGCCTTCACCGCCTTAGCCAGGCTCACAAACCGGTTCAGATACTCGTCATATGAAACCGGCTCGGGATGCACATCGCGGTGTGTGCTGTTCCACAACATCGGCTCATTCCCCAGGGCGAAGACAATACGGCGCTCCGCAAACAGTCTGGGGAATTGCGTCTTCATCGCCCGCACCCATTCGGAGATGAATTCCGGGTTGGCAACAATCGCAGAGTCGAACCGGTCGTTCCCCTGCACCAGCGAACCGTCCAGCCGAACGCCGTTGCCCGCGTCCACCTTTACGGGGTCGTGCTGCTGCGGACCGTATTTCTTGATGGAAAAGCTGTAGCTGCTCGTATCCTTTGCCACGAAACCGATCAGCGGCAGGTTCATAAAAACGCGCCCGCCCGTCCGTTCGGTGATTTCGAGGAAGTTCCGCCAAGCGTGCGGTTCAATTGCGACATTTTCGAAGAACCAATCCTTGCCGGTGTTCCATGCGTTGCCGAGTTTCCAGTTATAGCACTCCGCCGTGTTGCCTCCCCAGCGGATCAGGGGGACATTCCAATTCGTGACCGTGGCCGGTGACGGCGCCGCCAGCCCGTAGATGTCGGACAAAATCTTGTGCGGTGTCGCCGGCGGGCTGATGGTGCAGTTAAAGACCGGCATGCCTTCCTGCGCGGCAACCATCGCGGGAAAGCCGAGCAGAAGGATAAGCACGAGTCTTCCCAGGGATATGAAAGGGCTCATGGGACTTCCCCGTGAACAGGGAAAGGTATTGCGGAGGTGGAGGAGAGTTCGCGGATACTCTCCGCCGGGATCCCGCCTGCGAGGACGTTGGGCGGCACGTCTTTCGTAACGACGGCGCCTGCTGAGACCACTGCCCCCGTGCAGATGGTAACGCCCGGCAGCACCGTCACGCGCGCGCCCAGCCACGCGCCGCGGCCAATGCGAATCGGCCGCGTCACGACCGTGCCGGCGCGAAAATCCGCTGTTCCCATTTCATGGCTAGTGGTGATAAACAGGCAATCCATCCCAAGCGAGGTATTGTCTTCCAGTGTCACGGCCGCACCGAGGTTAAATGTGATGTTCCCGTTGAGGCAACAGTCATTCCCGATGATCAGACGGCGGGTGACGGCACCCACGCCGGTCAGACGCACTCTGCCCAACATGACCGTGCCGTGGCCGATGCGGATGCCTGCAAGGCGATAGATGCGCGGCCGCAGCCGGATGAAGGCCTCGTTGGGCAGGAGCGCGACGAGACTCTGCACGAGGTGCAGGCGCGGATGGCAACCACCAAATTCGGAGCGCAGAATGTCACGAAGCTTTCCGTTCACGGCGCCGACTCCTCCGCGGCAGGTCGCGCAAAGAGCGCAAAAAGAAGTCCTCTTTCGGAGGTCCTTCTGAGTAGCATATCGCCCTGTGCGTGTCAATACCGTATTGGCACTAGGTATTTGATATCGTTCACGGTAGCCTTCAGGCAACCCTCATGAAATCAACCAAATTCATCCATCCATACCCGACAGATTCGACCCCCGTTCACTCCGCCCGAAGGTCTTCGAGATGAACCGCCGGAGTCGACCCGGATGCAGGAGGATGCCGAACAGGATCCGGATGTCGCCCAAAAAGGAATGCGAAACCGCGTAGTAGCCCTCCGAGACCATTTTTGCATCCCACTCCACATCCTCACCCTCAAGTTCCCACAACTGAAACAGTCCCACCGGGGCGCTGCTCCTCAAGGACAGCCATTGAGTTTCAAGTCCCCGGTGTTCGGCTTCCGTGAGAGGTGAAACTCCGACCAGACGCAAGTGGCCTTTCAAGACGTTCAGCAGGCAAGGCAGTTTCCGGATGAAGAGAAACCGGCTGCGAAATCCGCGGAGTTCGCGCCACATGGGGACCAACTCCCCGCCCAGGTCCTCCTGGAAATATCCGCAGCAGCGTTTCTCCGTATACAGGAATTTCTTCCACGGAAAGAGTCTGTGATACAGATGGAGTCCCAGCAGAAGCGGGGACGCGACAACAGTCAGCACTGCGGCGATCAAAACGTTGGCCACCCGTTCGACCGTTCGAGTGAGAGTCTTTTTGCGCAAATCGCCGAGGATCAGGTCGTCGCCAAGGCAGATTTCCAGTCCGGACGGCAGTTGCAGCATGCGGTTCTGCTTGATGACGGCGTTCTTGATTCCGGCGTAAGGACCCACATAGCTGTCAGCAAACACCACGCTGCCGGCCACGGAGGCATTTCGATCCACGATGACCCGATCTCCGACAACCGTTCCAGGCCCTGCCGTGCAGCCCCCGCGTATATGGCAGTTTTTGCCGATCAGCAGCGGCGCCCGAAGATCGGCGGAGGGATCGATCCTGCTGTGCCTGCCCACCCATATCCGTGAAGCGATCGGTTTTCCCGGCAGCAGGAGCGCGGTTTCGACCCTTTCGAGAATGGCCCGATTCACGGCCAGGAAGTCCGCGGGACAGTCAAGCCTGCTCCACAGGGCACGGCCCCGGTACGAGTGAACGGTCAAAACCGGAGACCCTGCGACCCCCTCTGCGCCGTACCCGGACGCGTCGCACAACCGGGCTGCCGCGGCGGCGGAGAGTATTGCCGGTGTGAAATCGATGCGCCTAAGGTCTTCGGGCGTTGCCGCACGGACATTCGGGGATCCATCGTCCGGTCCTTCGGCGATCATGGAGATCTGCGTTCCGCCTGCCCGATGGGCCTCGACGAAATCCGCCAAATTCAGATCGAGGATTGCATTGGAGGGCAAGCACAGCAGATCATCGTCTCCCGGCCAGGCGCCGATGCGTGTCAGCGAATCGCGGAGGCCCCTGTAGCCGGACTGGAGTGAATAGGTGATCCGTAAGCCCCACCTCGATCCGTCTCCGAAATACTTCTCGGTCTCGTAGGGCATGTGCTTGAGAATCATCCGCACTTCTCTCACGCCGCATCGAACGAGGAGTTCCACGAGGTGCCCGACGAGGGGTTTGTTCACCAGCGGGAGCAGGTACTCCGGCTCCCAGTCCGTCAGCGGCTTGAATGCCTGAATATCCATTGCAGGCAGGATGAGCGCCTTCAATTTCATGAGCATCCCCGCAACCGTTCCCGTGCGGAAACGACATTTTCAGCAATCTCAAAAAGCTTATAGAGTTGTGTAATACGCAACAGTTGCTCCACATTGCTGTTGAGACCGCAGAGAACGCACTGCCGGCCCTGGCCGGCCAGGGCCCTCTGGATTTTGAGAAACAGCGCCAGGCCGGAGCTGTCGACAAACCGCAGGGACTGGAGATCGAGGATGCAGTCCTTCCCACCCATTGCGCCAAGCAGGGCGGGAAGATCCACCCTGGCCATTTCAACGGCATCGAGGCGTCCGAAAAACCGGATCAGAAGGTGATCTTCGGCGGGATTCACGGAATAAAAAAACGGCGGCGACCGGCTTCCTTCGAGTGCCGATTGCCATGCCGCTTCAAGGGTCTCGAAGACGAGTCCCCGGAAGAGATCCCAGCAGCGGTTCAGCTCCAAAGACCGCCGGATATTCGGGGCGACCCCGGTGAAATAGAAGGGTTTCCCGGCAGCCGCCGCGCGGCGCCAGGCGCGTATCAGGAAGCCAAGCCCCGTCGAATCGATGAAGGAGACCTCCGAAAAATCGACTACGATGAAATTGGCCTGTGCGAACGCATGGTCAAATTCCTCGGCTGTGTGCTCCAGTGATGCGTGGGTCAAACGATCCGGGAGGTGCAGTATGCGGATCTCGGAAGCGCTCACGGCCAGTGGGGTTGCTGCTTCAGGTCCCCTTTCGGCCGAATTCGGATGCCGCCGCCGATAGCAAAAATGCCCGAACCGATCGTACACAACCGCCGGCCATATCAGAAGGCCAAATTTCAAAAAACCGATCGCGTAGCGCTTCCAGAGCCGCCTCGGGTCCTGAATGATGCGGAACGCCCACTCGAGGCCGGCCCTCTGAACCCATAACGGCGCCCTGCGCAACGTTCCCGCGATGAATTCGAACGTCCCGCCCACGCCAATGGAAACGGGGACATGCAGGCGATACCGGTTACGATCGAACCAGATCTCCTGTTTAGGGTTCCCGAAGGCAATCAGGAGGATGTCCGGTGCGACATCGTTGATACGCTCGACGATTTCGAGGTCCATCTCTCTCGCATCGGTCAGCGCCTGCCCTTCCACCTGCACGAAAGGAGAAAAGATACCCGCAATCCTGAGGCCGGGATACTGCGCTTTAAGCTTTTCCGCGGCCAGCACGGCCACATCCTCACGTCCCCCCAGAAGAAACAGCGACTTTCCCCGTCTGGCCGCTTCCTCAGCCAACCGCGGGACCATATCCGATCCGGCAACCCGTTCTTTCAGGGGCGTGCGCATAAGCTTGCTCAGAACCACCAGCGGCATTCCATCGGCGGTCACCATGTCCGCTCGCCTGAGCACATCGAGCAACTCCGGATGACGGACCCGGTCCAGGCTCCATGACAGCGTATTCACCACAAAATCGACGTTGGCAGTGGCCACCTGGCGTGCACACCGGTCGGCGGCATAACCGTCCACCATTGAGAATATCCGCTCCACCGCCTCGTCCAGTGTCAGGTTATCCACAGGCACACCCAGGATGGCGACGACATCCGCCTTCATCTTTAGTAGGCTCCTTTTCCGAAGAGCACGGCCGGGACGGTCTTGAGAAGAATTTTGACATCCGTCAGCAGGGACTGGTTTTCAATATACTGGACGTCCAGTCTCACCTGGCCCTTGAAATCGATCTCGCTCCGGCCGCCCACCTGCCACAGGCAGGTGATGCCGGGAACGGCATCCAGGCGCCGCCTGTCCGTATAAGTATATTCAGCGACTTCACTGGGCAATCCCGGGCGCGGGCCAACCAGGGACATGTCTCCCTTCAGCACGTTCCACAATTGGGGCAACTCGTCAATGGACAGTTTCCGTATGATCCGCCCCACCCGGGTGATGCGGGGATCCTGCTTTATCTTGAAAATCACCCCTCCGGACTCGTTCCGGGCAACGAGCTGGTCCTTGAGCGTATCGGCGTTGGCTATCATGGATCGAAACTTGTAGAGAGTGAACAACCGCCCCCATTTACCCACGCGCGTCTGGCTGTAGAACACGGGACCGGGATTGTCGATCCTGATGGCCAGGGCGGTGACGAGAAAAAGCGGTGAAAGCAGAAGAAGCAACAGCCCCGAACCCATGACATCCAGGGTCCGTTTGACAAAATAGGTGGACTCCGTAACCCAGATCCAGCCGTACTTCTTGAAGCCGAAATAAAGCCGCCCCTGGAGGCTGCCCCACCGGCCGCCGCCGCGGCCATACCGCCGGTACAGCCCTTCGATGAGGTCGCTTCGGTCCGCGTTGGCCGAAAAACCATCGGCCCGGACGCCCTCATTCACAGGCTTTGCCTTTGGAGCGGAACGCCTGGCGGAGGACAATCCTTTGAGCTTCATCCGGTTTCTTTTCGACGGCTTCATGCCGCGCGACCTCCTCAAGACCGCCGTGGATTCGCTGGAGCGTTCGCCGACCGGGGCCCGGTCCCTCGGACCCTGCCCACAGGCAGCCGGCTGCCGGTGCACAGAGCCGGGCATGCATCATTTCTGTTCGGCGCGCCCGTAGACGTCGTCAAGACGTACGATGTCATCTTCCTGAAGGTAACTTCCCGTTTGCACCTCGATGATTTCGAGAGGGATTCGCCCGGGGTTCTCGATCCGATGCACCATTCCCAGAGGAACGTATGTCGACTGGTTCTCGCTCAGGAGTATCTCTTCAGAATCTCTGGTCATTTTGGCCGTACCCTTCACGACGATCCAATGCTCCGCACGGTGCATGTGTTTCTGGAGCGATAGCTTGGAGCCGGGGGCCACGGTGATTCTCTTCACCTGGAATCGTTCCCCGAAATCAATGGATTCGTAATCTCCCCATGGCCTGTATACCCTGCTGTGGGTCTTGGCCTCCTCACGCCCCCGCTCCTGGAGTTCCTCCACGACATGCCTGACTTCCTGGGCATTTTCCATCGGTGCTATCAGGACGGCATCCTTTGTCTCCACAATGATGAAGCGATCCACACCGATTGCGGCGACCAGGCGGCTTTGCGCATTCACATAGCTGTTGCTGACCCCCTTCAGGATGACGTCTCCCACGGTCGCATTTCCCATCTCATCCTTCCCGATGACCTCATAGATGCGCGACCACGCCCCCAGGTCGCGCCAACCCGTCTCCAGGAGCACGACCACCGCGTCAGCGGTCTTCTCGATAACCGCGTAGTCGATGGAGACATTCGGACAGACCTCGAACGACTCCCCGTCCAGCCGGAGAAAATCCAGGTCGCGCCGCGCTTTGGAATGAGCTGAAGAAGCGCACTCCAGCACCTGAGGGGCAAACCGCGAGAGATGTTCCAGGTAGGATGAGGACTTCATGAGAAAAATCCCGGTGTTCCAGAGGTATTCGCCCGAGGATTGGAAAGATTCGGCTGCGGACGATTCGGGTTTTTCCACGAAACCCGCCACTCCAAACATATCGGGTTCCCCGGATCCGTCATCGCCGGCCGGGGAGAGCGGGCGGTTCGTCCTGATGTACCCGTACTCGGTCTCGGCCCCGGCGGGCGGGATCCCGAAGAGCACCAGCTTTCCCTCTTCAGCCGGTGGAGTGCTCCTGCGCAGCGCAAGACCCAGGGGAACCGCATCCGCCATGTAATGATCCGCCGGGAGGACAAACAGGAGAGGGTCGCCCCCCGCGGTCCGTTCGATGGCCTCAAGGGCTGCGACGGCTATGGCCGGGGCCGTACCGCGCCCCGCGGGCTCGAGCAGAATGCTGTCCGCCCCGATACCCGCCGCCTGCAACTGCGCCGCCACCATGAAACGATGGTTTTCGTTGCACACAACTATGGGCCGGGAATCGGGCAACATCTCCATGGCCCTCCTGGCCGTAGCCTGCAGGAGGGTCGTTTCACTGTCCAGCAGAGGCATGAACTGTTTAGGGTAAAGCTCTCGCGACAGAGGCCACAGCCTCGTTCCGGAACCCCCGCAAAGGATGACTGGAACGATCATAAGGGTTTCACCTCCCTCGAGGCGGCCGATTTGCGGCCACAAAAGTCCATATTATTGCGAATCGGTCACAGTAGCCGGTTCACGCGGTATGATGCACGTCCCTGATGTCTTTCGTCTCCGGAGATCCAACGGACCTCCGGGTCGATCGGTTTTGCAGGTGACGATAACCGGCCTGTTGCCCAAAGGAAAAGTGTCTGCATTCCCACGCGGGAGCGTGGGAACGAGCGTAACCAGGATTCGTCATTCCGGCGAAGGCCGGAATCCAGGCTCTTTGAAATTATTGAGTAATTCCAATTAACGGCACTGGACCCCGGCAATATCGCCGGGGTGACGTTTCTGGGCAAACGGGTCATTTTTCACCCGGATTCTGTTTGGGCAACAGGCCGTAACCCTTCCATCCGGACAGGACGGGCTTTCGACCACGGGGAGCCCGGCTTCAACACCTCTTGCCGTTCCTGAAGTATCTTATCATAGTGAGCGTATTGCCGGCGCTCCCCTGCTCGTACCGGACCTCGTCCATTATCGTACGGATAACATATGTCCCGTAACCGTTTTCCGGGTGCTCATCGAACCTGGGCTCGGGAACACTCTCCAGATCGAAGCCCTCTCCATGGTCCATTACTTCGACTACAAGTCTATCGCTATAGGCCCGCAGCCTGACGATGACCTTGTCTTCCCCCTCGGATTTCGGCGCATGCCTGATGGCGTTGGTGCAGGCCTCGCTGACGGCAAGTTCCACATCGTCGGCCAAATCCGGATCCGTCACGGGAGCCTGAATCGTACTGCACACGAGCCGCGCCACTGCCGTCGTCAGGTGCAGGTAATCAAACTTCCCCACAAACTGCAGCGTCAGATCGATCACAACGGCATCCAATTCGATTGCATCCTCTATCCGGCAAAATCCCGGCAAAAGTCACGTGCAAACCACGGTCAGGATGGACTGATCATCTTCCGTCCCGGCCCCTCCATCGTATAAAGGTGTCTTCCAGACGTGACAACCAGCATGAAGACCCTTGACCGGGCAAGTCTAAACCCGGCCGGTCTCAGCTTCTTCCTATTGCTTCTTCGGTGCGGCCTCCGGGCTGTAAAGACCGGTGTAACTGTGCGCCGCAGTCAGGGCATCTTCGTATACGTCCAGGATGTTATGCAGCCTGATCAGTTCAAACACCGCCCTGACGCGATCCTGAAGGGCGCTGATCTTTATGTTTCCGCCTGCTTTGTTGGCCGACCGCAGGGCGGCCACAAGACAGCCCAGCCCCGAGCTGTCCACGAAATTGACACCGGCCAGATCGATCACGAGCAGGTTATGACCGTCCCTGATGTTCGACTTGACCCGGTCCTTGAGTTTTCCGGCAGACGTTGAATCCAGCCGCCCCTGAAGCTTCAGCAGCACAACGTCCCCAATTTGTTCCTCATCGATGGACATGCATTCGCCTCCTCCATTTTTTTGCACGCTCGAAAGTCATTCTCAAAGGAATGCAAACGACCGTTTTGACTACGGGCGCCTTTCCAGGAGATGGTGCGGCACCCGGCCCCAGCCGGAGCATGGACCCCATGGCTACGGCATCCTCTCCACGGCCAAAACCGTGATGTCGTCTTCGAATTCCGCGCTGCACGACCACTCCCGCAAGCTCTGCTCCAGATTTTCCATCACTTTGCGCAACGGCAGATCCTTCCATTGTCTCAACCGGGTTATGAGGCGTTCCTCGGAGAACGGTTCATCCGCAAGGCCCGTGCATTCGGTCACTCCATCCGAATAAAGGAACAGCCGATCTCCGGGCATCACGGGGAACACCCACTCTTCAAACTGCGCGTGGGGATTCAGCCCGACCGGGAAACTTCCACTGCCCACCAGTTTGTATTGTCCATCCGGGGACAGATGGATGAGAGCGGGGTGCCCGGCCACCGAGACCCTGGCCAGGGATTCCCGCAGATCGATGACGCCGCAGACCATGGTGAAATACTGCATGGTTTCATCATCGGCCGCAAAGCGCCGGTTCAGATGCTCCATGACCTTTGACGGCGCCGGTTCGACACAGGCTTCATCCCCGGTTGCGCCGGCCGGCGGAGTTGAGAAGAGTTCGCCCGATGAGAGCACCTTGTTCAGGGTAAAGGAAAGCATGGAGGCGGCTACTCCGTGGCCGGCGACATCGATGAGGAAGAACCCCAGGTGCCGTTCGCTCAGGCGCATATGATTGAATGTATCACCGGCTACGAAGCGGCAGGGCATAAAAATCCAATCGAACAGGAAATTCGAAATCCCGTGGTGGTCCGATTGAGGCAGAAAATGCTTCTGAAACCTTGCCGCCGCTTCGAGATCCTCACGAATGGTCGAATACGCCGACAACAGCTTTCGATTACGATCTTCCAGTTCCTTTTCGAGGTTCAGAATACGTTCGCCGGCCCGTATCCGCGCTTTCAGCTCGTCTTTGTCGAAGGGCTTCGAAAGATAATCGTCCGCGCCGGCCTCCATCGCCGTGACCAGTTCGCCCGTGGAGTCCCTGGCGGTCAGGATGATGGTGTAGACATAGCTGGGCAGGGGAGTGCGCCGAATCTTCCTGCACAATTCGAGACCATCCATCTTCGGCATCGTCCAGTCGGTGATGACCATGTGGATCCGCTCACGGCAAACCATCTCATAGCCTTCTTCTCCGTCCCGGGCGGTAAGGGGTTCATACCCCCAATGCACCAGGCAGTTGACCAGCATGAGCCTGGTTGACAGAGAATCATCCACGACCAGGATGCGCATTCGCACTTTCCTTTCCCAGGCGATCGAGGTCCCTTCTACTCGCTTTTGTTCACCCGTTCCGTTCTCGTCCATTTGACGTCGCCTGAACCCCTGAGCAGCTTCCCGTAAAGGGGGAGCTTCCATGCGATGTAAAAAGGGGCCGCGGCGAGATATCCCCAGACGCGCCACGATACTTTCTTCTGCAACAGTCCGGCGAATACGTAGAATGCCAGTCCGGCAAGGGCCAAGAGGGCAACCGGCAGAACACCCGGCAAAAAGAGAAGGCCGAGCAGGCATAACGCACCCACCATGAGCACCAGGAGAGAGAGCGGAGGCGTTATGAGATCCAGGAGGCAATCCAGGTAACAAAACTCCCGCCGGACGATGAATTTCCGAGCCAGGGGGAGTCCATACCGCCGGAGAACAGCTACCCGCCCCCCTTCCCAACGCCTGCGCTGGGATTCCGCCTGCCGCCCGGATTCCGCCATTTCGCCGTAGACGACGGCGTCGGGATTATAATGAACCTTGATCCCGTCAAGGAGCAGCTTCACACCGAATTCCACGTCTTCGACCACTGAGTGGGCAGGCCATCCGTATCGGGACAAAATTTCCGTACGAAAAGCCATCCCATTCCCTTTCAGCCCGGCTGTTGCTCCAAGGCGGTTGCGGCCCGCCGGCCGCAAGTGGTGGAACACGCACAGTGCCGCGGTCATCAAAGCCGTCCGCCAGGTCGCTTCGGGATTGGAAACGCCGTAATATCCCTGCACGACGTCGATTCCCGGTACGGAAAGGCTCCGTGCCGCTTCATCGAGGAAATCGACGCCCATGACCGTGTCCGCATCCATCACCACGACGGCATCGACAGCCCCGTAAACATCGCGATGCCCGTTCAGGAACCAGTCCAGGGCCTGGCCTTTGCCGGGGTTGGCCGGATCCGTCCGTTCGAAGACCCGGGCCCCTGCTTCACTCGCCTTTCCGGCCGTGGCATCGCTGCAATTGTCGGCTATGACCCATATTTCGTAGAGGGCCGGGGGGTACCTGGTCAGTCGGACGCCCTGCATGGCGGCCCCGATCTGTCCTTCCTCGTCATGAGCCGGTATGAGGATCCCAATCCGTATCGGATCGGCATCAAGGCGCACTTTCTTTTTGAACCGGCAGGCCGCGCAGGCAAGCACGACGAGATAAACGGTCACGCCGCCCGCATAAAGCGCGAGTAAAATGATTGAAAACCGCACCAAAGCCATGGCCAGTGTCCTCGATACCATCGAACGTTACATTAACGCCGGCAAAAAATAAAGCGATCGCGCGGCGGAATCATCTCACTTAACGGGCAATTCGAAGGAGTGATCCGAGAGGGAGGAGTATTTACCGCAACTGAATATACAGCGGGAAGGATTTATTTTCCAGAGTGGTGAAGGGGCCCGAAGGGAAGGCGGGCGTCGGGGTTAATTTAATCAGCTAGGATCGTTCAGCCGCATTCCGGACATGCATCGAGAGGCAATGCTCAATCGATTGAATGTCGCGGGCATCGAGTATTCCCTTTTCGTTCCTGAGAAAACCCGGAAGCCTGTCTGGGTGCATGACCCAAACCTTGACGCCCTTGGGCTGGGGCT
The DNA here is from genome assembly GCA_963666995.1 of uncultured Syntrophobacter sp. GTDB lineage: Bacteria > Desulfobacterota > Syntrophobacteria > Syntrophobacterales > Syntrophobacteraceae > Syntrophobacter. Next base: position 1,821,351 of record OY762941.1, read on the forward strand.
TGACAAACCAGCCGGGGTAGAGAATCACGGGACGAACCTCAACGCTCTTTGCCAGTGTATCTCTTACAAAACCCCGCATCCAGTTGGCCTGTGCCTTTGCCTGGATAATCGGGTCGCGGTCGGGGCCAAAGCCACCAACAACCACTCTTTCTCCATCATACTCGACTTCACACGGCCCTTTTCCGGGTTTGCTTACGGTCTTCGTTTCAATAGTGTAAACGCCGGATGGACCAATCACTACATGGTCAATGTTGAATCCGTTACCCGGGATGTCGTGTAGAACGCGATAACCTTTTTCCCTTAAGCGTTCGAGGTCCTGCCCGATGACTTTCTCTCCATCCCTCGCCTGCTTTAGAACTCGCAGCGCCTTTCTTGTGATAAAGAATTTCCTGACGACATATACCGCGACGATTGCGTTGAGAACCGTGTAGAGCCATGGACTGGGCGGCGATTGGAAAAACCATCGGGTCCATTCAGTCAACGTCATGACCATAACGAGAATCAACACGACCACATGGTCCATGAACTTGTCAACAAGTGCATCAATCTGCTCTTGCACCGATTGTCCAGGCGTTCGAAGGGGTGGTGTTTTGAGGGGAGAGCGTGTCTCTCGCTTGCGCTTTATCAGGCCACCGAACATGAGCACCCCTCCTTTTCCGAGCATTCATTTTCTGTTGACTTCATGCGTGGGCCACATGCATTAAATAATCGGCATGAGTTGGCAAATTAATGACACTTGAGAAGCTGAACACCATCATGTTTATCCCCTCTTCCTCGCAAGCTCTGGGCTGCGAAAGATGCCTACAGCGGAGAATTGGTCGAAATGAGACTGCCCCGTTTGGAACATCAATCATCATACGCGAGAAAAGGCTATCCCGCCCGAAATGGCAGAGGCCATCGGCTCGCGCTTACCCCGGACGTCATTGCACTTAATAAATGCATGCCTGGGCCGACACAGAGCAGCTTTCTCGCGGAACTGGCATCCATTGGGCTGACGCACGCTCGCGTTTCGCCACACACGCCGAACGAAGACCATGTTCTCATTGCCTCGCGCACTCCTTTGGATAAGGGGACATCGCTCCGTCAGCACCCTCGAACGGCCTTCACGTTCGTCTGCCCGCCGATGGCCACGAAATACTCGGGCTCCGGGTACCGGACCATAGCAAGCAATCCCTTATCCGTGTCGCCGGCCAGGACTGGATTATGAAAACGGCAAGCGCAGTCGAAGACCACCCGCTCGTAATTTTGGGCAACTTCAACACCCGCCCAGGCTACTCCAAAGCGCGATGCGGCGACCGTATCGGGCAACTCGTGGCTGACGGCTGACAGCATTCGATGCCACCGGCGGGAGCAAGCTACTGGACACCACTCGGCAACGGCGTCACGTCCATCCGTCCATGAGAAGGCATTTCTGCGATCAAACCCTTCAGTATGTCAGGGGCCCAGCCAATGGGTGTTCGGCGGAAAGGGACACACTGTTTTGCCGGACCATGCTGCCCTGCTGGTTGATGTTATTCATTTGGGTCATGCGGCGCCGAGTAGCATCTATCTCCGACAAATATGCTTTAGTTCTGAGGACTTCACATGTATGATGCCGCTCAATACCCCGGTCGATCCTCGTACTGGGAGTGTGACTTTTCGCATGGCCCAACAAAACATGGGTAAGTAGTCTGGACAGTTGCAGTAAGCTTTGTATCCGGACAAGATATCAGGTTTCCACGCTGCTCGATTATTCGGTGGACGGTGTTCCAACTTTCGAGTGATGCGCAACTTGGGGAGCGGGAATCAGGGTGATTCGGGACGGGCCGGTTTGTCTCTCGCTCCTTATTCTTGCCCCCTTAAATAGTGGCGGTAATTCCAAAATGGGAGTGACGGTGGTCCATGGCAAAAAACATCCACGAAATTCGGGATCCCGTACATGTTTTCGTGCGTTTGGACAGTTACGAACGCGAGGTTTTGGATTCGAGAGCTTTCCAGCGGCTTCGGCACATTCATCAGCTCGCACTGACATACTTGGTGTACCCAGGAGCGACACATAGACGGTTTGAGCACTCACTTGGAGTCATGGAGCTGGCAAGTCGAGTCTACGACATAATTACCAACCCCGACAACATGAACGACAAAATTCGTGGGCTTTTACCTGAAGTGACAAGACCGGATGACCGTAATTATTGGCGCAAGGTCTTGCGCATGGCAGCGTTATGCCACGACTTAGGCCATCTTCCCTTTTCACATGCCGCTGAAAAACAGCTCCTTCCAGGAGGCTGGGACCATGAGCGGCTCACCCGCGAAATCATTTTGAGCGAAGAGTTGAAAACCATATGGAATCGAGTTACGCCTCCTCTTCGTCCATCGGACATCGTAAAGCTTGCTATCGGACCGAAGGAGGCCAAAGACCTGCAGTTTTCCGATTGGGAGACAATCCTGTCGGAGATTATCGTTAGTGATGCATTCGGTGTGGACCGAATGGATTACCTCCTGAGGGATTCACATCATATTGGTGTTGTCTATGGCAACTTCGACCACTACCGTCTGGTCGATACTTTGCGAATTCTCACCCCTCCGCCATTGCGCGGCGGGGACAACAGCCACGAGCCCGTTCTGGGCGTTGAAGAGGGTGGAATCCAGAGTGCTGAGGCTCTGATGCTTGCGAGGTATTTCATGTATTCTCAAGTTTATTTCCATCCGGTTCGGCGCATATATGACATTCATCTCAAAGATTTTTTGACGGCATGGCTCCCCGAAGGAATGTTCACCACAGATGTTGAAAAACTTTTGGACATGACCGATATTGAGGTTACGGCGGCTTTTCGGAAAGCCGCTTTCGATAGTGGGCAACCTGGGCATCCAGACGCGCGACGGATAGTATGCCGCGAGCATTTTAAAGTGCTCTACGAGCGCAACCCGACCGACACTAAGATTAACACTGAATCCAGCAAAGCGGTATTCGAAGCGGCATGTTCTAAGTTTGGTCCTGAGCATTTTCGTCAAGACCCGTACACGCAAAAAGGAGGACCTCCGGATTTCCCGGTACTGATGCGCGACGGCAGGATCGAGTCTTCTTGGGCAGCTTCCCGCACACTTCAGCAGGTGCCAATCGTTGCGGTGGACTTTGTGTTCGCTGACCGTGGTGTTTTTGATGACGCTACGGCATGGCTTCAGCGCGAACGAAATAATATCATCCAGCCAACCGCCATAGAGGAGCAAGACGATGAATAGGCATCAACGGGCCGTCATTCTTTTCCATCTGATTGATAGCTTGCGGGATGAGAATAGCTGGTGCGGGGAAACCCACATTCAAAAAGCATCATACCTGCTCACGGAACTCTGTGGAATTCCGATTGAGGGCGACTTCATACTGTACAAGCATGGGCCTTTTTCCTTTGATCTGCGAGATGAACTGACCGCGCTCCGGGCCGACGGCCTGCTCATGATCGAGCCCCAGCCGCCTTATGGCCCACGGTTCAAGGTATCACCGGCGGGGGAATCACTCAAAGAACGTTTTCCCAAGACCCTGAGAAGCTATCGGAAATACATCGAATCAGTCGCTGAAGTGGTCGGGAGGAACGGTGTGAGTGAACTGGAGTGCCTTGCTACAGCGCTCTACATCACCCGAAACAACCATGAAATGATCTCTGAAGGAAAACGGGCTCAGGAACTGCATAGCCTGAAGCCCCATGTCCCATTGGAAACCGCAAAGCAGGCGATTAAAGAAATGGACCACATTATTGGGTCCATTGCAAGATACCAGCCTGGACGGTAAGATACCGAACCCAAGAATAACCGATAGCTTTCGTGAGGATAATCACGTCCCCGGGGCCTTTTCAATGGCTTTGCAGTGGACGGATTTTCGTGCAGGCCGCGTGCCCGATATCCCGCCGGGTCGGCGACAGGTTTGAGAATCATTGCTTGGTCAGGCTAAACGTACCCGTCACCGCACCCATGGCATTAGCCACGCCGCTCATGGAAGCTGTGATCGGGCAGGTGAGGTAACCAGAAATTATTCTTGACACTTTTCGGGTAGCACCTCATACGGGCACGGCCTAGAAAACCTTCGTTGTGCTCCTTCGTTCCTATCCTTTCGAATTGCCTGTTCCGCAACAATGAAGGAACTGCGATGTGCGGGGCTCAAGAGTGCTCATGGACGGGCTGCCGTCCGGACTTTCCATGAGTGATTTGCCCACATCCACCGCCTTCGCCACATGCGGGTCGAATGGGAAGCTTCCGGGAAGATGGACATTCTCCAGGTTCTTGCGCCTGCTCCTTTAGCGAGAAGCGGCGTCTCGGTGCTGCGATGCGGGCAGAAGAATCCGTTCAAGTTCTCAACAAGTCCAATCCGGTCTGAACGGGTTGTCTCTTCGAATGCAGTCATTTCGGTCTTGCTACGGGAACATTTCGTTCCCTTCGGGTAGCTTTGCGGGTGCAGAATACCCCCACGCCCCCCTGCGCCGGCCTCATGAATGACATGAAACCGGTGGGGCGCAATAAGTGGTACAAAGATTGCCCGAACAAACAGGACAAGCATGAGGAATTTTAGGCTGGATTGGTGTCCCCGGAAGAAGGTTTGCGGGTTCTGGACGTCTGCTGCGGGACAGGTTCCCTCTTACTGAAACTCAGTGAACGAACAGGGCCCGAACGCCTGGCCATAGGGCTGGATTTTTCCAGGGGCATGCTGATGGTGAACAACCGGAAGATCAAAAATACTGCTGTGCCGCACCTGAACGCTCACCGGACAGCCGCCTCCCGGGTTTATTCAGGAATCGGCTTTACCGCAGCAGCTTCCGGGAGTACATCCCCGGGACGAAGGGGCAGACCCGCAGCATCCGGTATCTCCGATTCCGGGAAGCTTGCCCTCCTGCCTGGCCCCTGAGAGGCTGGACGACGTGGACAGCAGTCTCGTCAATTCAGAGCTCCCGCATTTCGCACAGGTTACCTCTTCGCTGCTTCCGTATACGAGCTTTTCAAAGACATTGCCACACGACGTACAAAGAAATTCGAATATAGGCATTACAATTTTCCTCCGCTGGTTATGAGTTTCTCAAGCCGGAATGCGCTCCGGTCTCTCGATTGAACAGGCCGCCTGATTCCAGGCCCATACTTGCACCCCACAAGGTCCGGCACGACTGATTGCTTGAAGCCCCGTACCGGCCGATATGCTCCGGACGTTCTCCCTGATGAAGAACCCGGCTATGGGAACCCGGGTGTGTTTCCCGAAGCCGGAAGAGAGGCCGTGCCGCCATGGCCGGTTTCGTTTGCCCCGACGGTTAAAGGGCAAACGATATATTTTTTCATGACCGGACTTCCGCAAATAGCTTTTTTCTCCCCTCACACCTGGTTCATTTGACGACCGGTTCGCCGATCCCCGGAAGTCCGCGCAGTTTTTGCATCAAAACCTCTGAATCTTTACCACCCGGCTCGGGCGGCAACCGCAGAGAACGCCAAGACCCTCGCTCTTATCATGGAAAGCCGCATCGGAGAGAGGACTGAGCACGGCCGTATTCACCATGGCATTGATGCCGATCATTTCCCTCACCAGATCGAGCGAATCGATGTCCGGAGATCCGGAGTCGACGATGACCAAATGGGGGCATCGGGTACGCACAATGCTCAGGGCCTCGGCCCCTGAACTCACTTGCTCAAGGCAGACCTCAGGATCTGAGGACAGGCCTTCTGCAAACGAATGAATCTTTTCCAGCCGGGCAGAAACAAGAAGAAGGTGCAGCATTCATTCTCCATTTGACGAACTGTTGATTAAACTTCGAGGGTAAAGCCCACACGTCCGAAGGCGAACCTGTCGCCGAATGCGGACGCCAGCCGCGCCGCCGGGCCCTGGCCGGTACAGTGGCTGACCGCAAGCACCTGGATGTCGAATTCTCCGAGCGCCTGGATGCTCGGATTCAGTTGCGGTTCGGGGGAAAGCCCAAGGTGAGTGCCGCCGAGAACTGCGTAAATCCGCTTTTCTTCAGTCCGGTCCACCGCATGATTAAGAACATTCACGATTCCCGCGTGCGCGCAACCCAGCACGATGACCAACCCCTTTGAGGTCTTCAAAATCATCGAAAAATCATCGAGGAAAGGATCCGGCGCCCAACCGCCGTCGCGAGAGACGACAAGCTTGGGAGAACCCAGTTCGAAAGGCGTTTTCCTGGGCACTTCGCCCGTCACGAAAACGCCCGGCGCGATTTCCATGAAATCCCGGCACCATTCGAATTGCGCCCCCCGGGTCGTAAGATGGGCCTTAGGCCACGGCATACCGGTAGAAAGGGCTTTTTCGCCTCCGCCCTCCACCGGCATGAGCGAGAACTTCTCCTTGAAAATATCGGGGTGAGCAGTGATGGGGCAGGCACCTCTTACTCCGAGAAAAGACAGCAGTCCTCCGACATGATCCAGATGGCCGTGACTCAATACAACCCTCGAAACATGCTTCAGATCCTTTTGAAGAAGCAGTGAGTTCCGGATGAGGCTGAAGCCCTGGCCGGTATCGAAAAGGATGTTTTGCCCAGGGGTTTCCACAAATGCCGAGAATCCGTGTTCTCCCAGCAGGCCTACTCCCCCGACCGTGTTCTCACAGAGAACCGTAATTCTGCATTCCATTGCTTCGCCTCCCGTGCTTCAGGCTGTGTGATTGGGATTTTCCATGGGGCCCATATTTCGAGGCTGTCCCGCAAACGGAGAAAATGCACTCCGGCCTGGCCCGGCAACGGGAAATCGCCATTTGGCGCCGCGATCTTCTCCCTGCCCGGTGACTAAGGGCTTGTCCGTAAATAAATCCTTTGTGCTCGCATCCGGCTTTTGGCCCACTTCGGCCGCTCCTCAATCGCAAAATCCTCAACGTAGTCCAGCTACGCCTGCGGTTTTGCTCAATCGTCGCGACCAAAATCGGTCTCAAAATCCGGTGCGATCTCTAAAAGGCCTATTCACGGACAAGCCCTAAGCCCTGCCGCTTTGCCCGCCCCCTCCGCCGCCACATGTAAAATCACTTGTGAACTGCCGCAGGTTTCCCTTCAGGAAAGCATCGACCGCGTCCCCCACCGTTTGGGCGCCGCCGCCGTATAATACACTGATCCCCACCTGGTTGAAACCCATGAGCGGCCTCATGCCCATTCCGCCTGCAATAAGGACTCCCACCCCGTTTTGGGCCAGGTGATTGACCGGGGCCATGCACCCGCCCTGCTGGTGCGGCACGTTCGGCAAAATTCGGACATTTTGGACCTGACCGTCCGTGACTTCCACAACGGTATAGAGGTCGCAGTGCCCGAAATGGGCGCCAAGAAGTGAGTCCAGTCCTCCCGGGTGGGTTGATGGAACAGCTACGGTAATGCTTTTCATTTTTTTCTCCTCACGATCGAACATGGTGCCAAATACGACGGGCAATTGCCCGCCAACATATAAACACGCCGAATCACCTTCCGGACGACTCATTGCCGAAGACCTGCAAGTTCCTCAATCCTCAGCCACGCTCGCCGGATTTCCATGCTGAAGTCTGTTTTGGGGAATTCCGTAACGACCAGCCCCCGCACCATTGCCCTGGTTACAACCTGGTCGTGCGGAAGCTTCGCGATTACGGGATAGCCCCGCAACCGGCAGAAAGCCTGGATTCCGTCCGTCTCTTTATGGTTAAGATCGTATTTGTTGATGATGACCGCGAAAGTGACCTGAAAATGGCTGCACAGATCAGCCACCCTCTCAAGGTCGTGCCGCCCCGAGGGCGTCGGCTCGGTCACCGCGACTGCCAGATCGGTCCCGGAAAGTGAGCTGATCACGGGGCATCCGATCCCCGGCGCGCCGTCACAAAGAATAAGATCCTTTTTGAAGGACTGGGCCAACTTCCGGGCCTGTTGCTTCAGAACCATGACAAGCCGGCCGGAGTTCGCCTGACCGGGAAAGAGTTGAGCGTGAACCAGGGGGCCGAACCGCGTGGACGATATGTACCAATGGCCGCAGTGCTTCTGCGAAAACCGGACGGCGCCGGCGGGACAGAACGTGGCGCAGACCTTGCAGCCTTCACAACGGAGGGGATCAACCGTAAAACCGTTGCCGTTGCTGCGAACAGCATCGAACCGGCACATTGATGCGCACAGCCCGCAACCCGTGCACCGGTCTCCGACAATTTGAGCCTCGTACCCGGAATGAAATTCTTCACTCTGATAACTCGTCGGACGCAGCAGCAGGTGCAGGTCCGGGGCATCCACGTCCAGATCGCAAATGATCTTGTTTGAAGCCAGGTGAGCGAACGCCCCCGTGAGCGAGGTTTTGCCGGTCCCTCCCTTGCCGCTGATAATAAGCACTTCACGCATGGGCGGCCTCCCCGCGAGCCGGTCCTGGAGCCAATTCGCAAATCTTTGCACCTATGGAAACGAAGAGTTCCCTGAATTCCGGCGACAGATCCGCGATGACCCCGCCTCGGGCATAGGCCTCTGCAACGGCCCGTTCAAAGGGGATTTCAGCCAGTATGGGTATTCCTTCTTCCCTGCAGAATGGATACACCTCGCCATCGCCGATCCCGGCACGGTTTACCACCACGCCCATTGGTTTGCCCAGCGGGGAAAACGCTTCCCAGGCAAGCTTGAAATCATGGAAACCGAAGGGAGTGGGCTCCGTTACCAGGACAATGACATCGCTGTCGATCACTGCGGTCACGGCCGGGCAACTCACCCCCGGAGGAGCATCGATGATCGCATCGTGACCATTTGTGGAAATGATATCCCTCAGCCGGGATTTAACCTGCCGCATGAACGGCGGGCTCATTGCTTCCCCTATGTACAAACGGCCCATGAGAAACTGGGCCCCGTTCACATGGCCCCGACTTATCTCTCCCAGTTCCCGTTTGCCCGGGGAAAGTGCCTTCTCGGGGCATAACGCGATACAGCCGCCGCATCCGTGGCACATTTCCGGAAATGTGAGGACCAGAGTGCCCATGACGCTGATTGCCTTGAATTGACAGAGCTCGGAGCAGGCGCCGCAAAAAGTGCATTTTGAATCGTCAACGACCGGCACTTCAAGGCAGGTTGTCGTGCATTCCTCGATGAGCGGACGGAGAAACAGATGCAGGTTGGGCGCCTCCACATCCAGATCGACCACAATCAACGGTTTTTGCCAAACCCGTGCAAGCGAGGCGGCTACCGTGGTTTTGCCTGTGCCTCCTTTGCCGCTGGCGATGGAAACAATCATCTCCCCGCTCTCCTGTTTGGAGCATCGGCCGGCCGCGCAACCCCGCTTTGGTACCGCTCGACGGCCTCGCGCACGGTTATGCCCTCCAGGTTCTGCACAACTCCTATCTTGGCAGCGGAAAGCGCTTGAAAGGCTTTTGGTCCCACAAACCCCGTGAGGACGCAACCCACTCCGGCCCGGGCTATCAATTCGGCGGCCTGTATGCCTGCGCCCTGGGCCATTACCTGAGATTGTCCGTTATCGACATAGCGGGTTTCCATGCTTTCGAGATCAACGACAACAAAACCAGCCGCCCTGCCAAACCTGGGATCCACCAGGTCATCCAGGGTGGGACCTTCACTCGTTACTGCAATCTTACTCATGATGCGCTCCTGGTCCGCTGATAGGTTGCAAAGCCGGTCAATATTTCACCTCGTGCGCCGTCATCGTGTGCGAACGGCCATTGCCTGGAGTGCGCGGCGCGTTCAGCACCCCGAGACGTCCAGGCGGCCCGGTTGAAACCTCCAGGCCCACAATGGTCCTAAGCAAATGATGTGCCAAGCAGTCGGGGCCGGCCATGCGGAAGAAGCACGTCCCGGCGGCCGGGCCTCCCGTCTCCTTGTCCCGTGAGAGAGGGCCGGCTTCCTTCCGGACGGGACTCGCCCCGGAGCCGCCGGACTCTCCTGCGCCTGCGCTTCTATTGGTTCCCCTGCCGGTACACCTTGCGCCCCCCTTATACCGGCGTCGTCCACAGCATCCCGGGAGCCGGAATTCAGGCCGCTCCAGTCTCCCTTCACGATAAGCCCGCAGGACTTCTTCAACCTCACCCGCAATCCCATGAATGATTCGTAACCCCATGCTTTCGCCAAAATTCAACACCTCGAGACTCAGAGCCCCGCAGATGAGAGTTGTTATTCCCTGCTCCCGCAGCGTTCGCATCAGTTCGAATATGTGTTCCTTCGTGACGTCGATCTGTCGACCGGATGAGGCATCCGCCCCTTCTTTCGCGACAATTATCATTTTAGAGCACCAGTCGAGTACCGGCGCCACGCGGGCACGAAAAACCGGAATGGCTAACATAGACTCCTCCTCATCCATTTTTCTTCATCAGGCCGATCCGAATCGCAGGGCTGTTCGAGAGGTTGTTCAAAAACCGGGCCATCCGGCTCAAACGAGCTGCAGGGCCGGGTCCTCATCTTCCCTGAAAATGAACCGGGCATGGGAAGGTGCTTATTGTTCCCTTTATCTTTGAACTGGGGTGCATATTGTTCCCTGTCTTTCAAGGGCAGACATCCTTTGCCGGCCGTTTGTGGCAGATCCGGGGTGTGGCACGGAGATTGCGTCGCTATGGTTTTAGAACGAAGAAGCTGAAGTGTACGGATTGCAGTCCAAGGAATGCCGTGCCCGACCGCGATGGTGCGGGACCCATGGGAAGAGGGCCGGTGAAGGGAACACGTTCGGGAAGTTGTGTACTGAGAATACCCGAAACCAGGGACGAACCAATCCCGGGTTTCAGGGGTGAGGCCGGGTGGCCGGTCTCATTTGGCACAAAGCCGAAAAGAGGTAAGGAGGTATTCGACATGCCGCGCGGTGATCGAACAGGACCAACTGGAGCAGGCCCCGGGACAGGCAAGACGAAAGGCCAGTGCATGGGCTTTGGTATCCCCGGGACTTTCAACCGCTTTCAAGATACCGCTCCTCCCGGGGGAGGCGGTGGCCGTCAAGGCCGATGCAACCGTTTTTCCAATACAGGCCCAGCCGGGTCGCAGCGTTCGGCCGGGTTTGGCTTCGGGCCTGGACCTCGTGGGCTTTCCACTTCCAGTTCAGGCTTTATGCCGGGACCCCGGTTGGAAACCTTAAGGTCCCTGGTCATATACTTGGAAGAAGCCCTGGCAGGGATTAAACGGAGAATACAAAGAATGGAATCCCGAACGGAAGGGAATCAGCAGATCGAATTCAAGGGACCGTACAGGAGTTCGTAACGACAGACAAATGAAACATGAGGGGGTTATCCCCGGCGGCAGCCACGGCAGGGCTGCCGCCGGAGTGAGCGCGGTGGTGGCGAAAGGTCGGATTCCGACCGGCAAGGTGCGAAGCCGGCCCCGCCTGTCTTGAATGCTGCTTTCCTGAATCGCCTGCGGGTGATGCTTACCGAACTGCCAGCGGGCCGCGATACTCAAAGGAGAACGGTCCGGCGGTCCGCATTTTTCCGGCTTCCGGCACCGTCGGCGCCCTGTCGGCAAAATACCCCACCGCATAGCCAATGGCCGAGAGCATTTGCTCTTCAATGGTGAGGTTGGCATTTTTCAGTGTATCTCTTGGGGTATGGTAATTGGGATCGCAGGGCTTCCCGGCTGTTCCGCCGTAGATTGCAGCCTGCCTTTTCGTTTTGATCTCATCCGCACCGGTATAAACTCCGCCGATGGGAATACCTGCTGCCATAAAGGGTCCATAATCGGACCTTCCATCCAGCTTGTCGGGTTCGGTGGGCATATTCCGGCTTTTGAAATAGTCCACGAACACCCGCTCGATGAAATCGGAGCCGGGCGGGCCTGCCATGGGTGTATCGGAGCCGTCTCCGTCGGACACAAACCGGATCCAGTTGGGTGAGCCGATCATATCGAAATTGAGATAAAGTGCGATTCCGTCCCGTTCCTTAAGAGTGAGTTTGGACACGTAGTGACTCGATCCGAGGAGCCCCTCTTCCTCGGCGCCCCAGAAAGCAAAAGTGACTTTGTTTTTGGGCCGTATGCCCGCCCACGCCATTTTCACAGCGGTTTCCAGGACGGCAGCCGCGCCGCTGCCGTTATCGTTAATGCCCGGACCCTCGATGGCGGAATCGAGGTGGGCGCCCACTATGACCTGCCGCGATGGGTCTCCGGTCCTGGTGGAGGCCAGGACATTCCAGGTTGTGCGTATACCGGTGCTCGTATCGGTTGTGATGTGGACCCGGACACCCTCCTTTTGCCCCAGTTCGTAAAGTTCGCGGCCGATGGCGTAACTCGCGAAAACGGCGGGAATCGTAAACTCTGGCTTCTCAAGCGTAGAAGAGAAGGCATCGGTCCTGCCCACCTGACCTTCGTTGTATACGATCAACGCCGAGGCGCCGGCATCCTGGGCATTCTTCCCTTTATCATAAAACGAACAGCCCCCGCGCTGGACCAGGGCGATGGCGCCGGCTGGAAAACCGGCAAAGTCCTCGGCTTCACATCCGCTGTTACTGGTATCGGCGGTGGGGCCGGGCGGCATCACCACATCCACCGCCACAACACTCTCCTCAACATCGCCGCTGCCCGAATAGGTCATGGTGTAAAATCCTCGCGGGCTATTTTTCTTGTAAGGCTCAGCCTCCGGAGAGGTGCGCTGCAGCAGCGGGTCGGACAGCTCCTGAAAAAAGTCAAACTTGAACCGTTGAATATCCACATGGTAGCCGGCCATTTTCAACCAGGAACCGACATACTCTGAAGACTGCTCGTATCCCGTCGTGCCGGCTGCCCTGTTGTTGTCGTTTCCGCGGGCGATCCGCTGCAGCATGCTCTGGTGGAACTTGACGTCGTTGACGTCTACCAGCCGGCTGAGCAAAGACGCCTTCCATGGGGAGTGTTCCTCACCGGCCTGTGCCGTTGCACCCCAGAGAAGCGCAACCAGTGCCGCACAGATCAACGCTCTCACTTGACGCTTCATTCGACTCTCTTTCGTTCGCTCGCGGGAATGGACTCGTTTCCAACACACGACATGTGTAAAAATGGTAAGAATTGATTTCTAAGAATTTTTTGGCTAACACTTCTCCCGGATGCTGTCAAGGACGTATTTGTTCCGGCTTCCCGGCAGATTTTGCGGACAGAAAAAGCCTTGTGGATGGAGACCGACTCTTCATTGTATTTTGAAAATGCCGTAACCATTCGAACCACCCGATGTCCCGTGTCCATTCGGCAACGTTGTGTAAATCCGGCGCAGGGATCGAGGTGGAATGGGCTGTCAATTCTTCAGAGGGGAGGGCAGCCGATGGCCAGGCAACCCAGACAAATGATCCATATTGGGCTTCCGGAATCAGCGCATAAGCGGTGTCGCATCCATGTTGCCGAATATGATTGCATCTGCCGACATTGCCTACCAAAAAGAAACGGCCGTTTCTCCGCAGAAAAACGACCTTTTTGAGATCTGGCTCCCCGGGACGGACTCGAACCGCCAACCTAGTGGTTAACAGCCTAACGGGATATGGGACTGACAAGGCCCTAATTTCAAAACCTTAGCAATCACGACAAGACGTTACGGTTTCGCCGGGACCTACCACGGGATACTTGAATTTACCGCTTTTTACTCGATTTTGGAGGTCCGATTACTTCAAGATTACTTCCAAATTACTTCGCGGGAATGCCTTGCCGGCGTTGCCTGGGAAGCAGGCATGCTCAGCACTTCGAACCCTGAGACGTTTGCTCACAAAATGATTCCGAGACCAGCGGCAGGCAAGCGAACATGAAGCGTTCGAGGACCTGCCCGGCCACTATTACGCGCGAGCGGAGCCGGTGCATTCATCCCCGCTTGAGCGCGTGGAAGCTGCCGAAACGTTCTTTGCCGCGACCGGCTCGGAGATACGGCACGGCGGCGCATCTCCCCCGGCGTGAAATGCCGCCTCTAAGAAGCTCCCAGCTCAAAAAAAGCTGATTTCACACGGTTTGGGCGGTTTGAACCGGAGTTAGACCGCCTGAGATTCCCACGCAAGACAGACACACTGTTTTCACCAACACCTCCGGAGTATCGCGGAATCCATATGAAAAGATGGAAGTATTCCTCGTACCAGGGTTAATATGCGCTGTGTGCGCCGTCATTGGACATTTGTTCAAGAACCAAAATGGTGTGAGCACCCACACCCATCGCACTGCTCGTCGGACACCAGACCTTAGCTCTGTTAAACCGAAGCGAGATCCGAGCTTATACCGTCCTTCAACTTCTGCACGTGGCTTTGTGTCAACCAGCGTTGAATATTGACCCACCGTCAGCTTTCAAAATTGACCCACTCTGGTTTCATCAATCTCTCATTTTCAGGTTCTGTGTTTCATTCTCCATGAATTGTCCATGGCAAAAACGTCGCAATCCGGAAGAACATGTCCCGTATCCAGGGGCGTGATGGCAATGTCGGCCTTTTTCAGGAACTCCACCGTGGCGGCATCGCAAAGAGGGCGCAGAGCCAGCGCGACCTCGTCCAAGCGTTGACCTGGGGTTTCGGCCGAAGGAACTCTCCCGATTCCGAGGGATGCCCTGAACTAGTCGTCCTCCCTGCGGTTGGTGAACGCTTCGTAATCGCTTCGGCCCGTTGCGAGCAGGCCCACATAACTGCGCACGATGTCGTCAAGGCCGATGCCCGTGCCCCCAGCGCTCACGGGAAATGCCTCCCTCGCCTTGGCCGGCAACGAACAGAACCTGTTCAAACTCAATCCCACAAGGGCAAGACCGGAGTGAGACGTATAGAATTCCTTGTCGGATTGTACGATCACGAAGCGTTTCACTTTACACCTCCCGAGTGAGTTCGCGTGAGGTGTAAATATACTACAATTTATAAATAATTACCAATGGTTAAGTCACCTATTCCAGCAAAAATGATATTTGTTGGCTCACGGATTCAGGTGTGCCTGCCTCTTCAGGTTACTTCACAAGCTTCAGTAATTTATCGTACTCTCCGTCCACCATCTTGTACGTATGATGTTCCTCGGGAAATTCACCCCTTCTGACTTCTTCGACATACTTTTTAAAGGCCTCGGTCGCTCTCTCCCCAAGGTTTTCATATTTCTTGACAAATTTTGGCGTGAAAGCCTGAAACACACCCAGAAGGTCGCTGCAAATGGTCAGTTGGCCATCGGCATGGACCCCGGCCCCGATGCCGTATACTGGGATCTTCAGTTCATCGCGTATGATTTTGTTGACTTCAGGGGGAACGGCTTCGACGAGCAGCGCGAAAGCCCCAGCCTCCTGCACAGCCCGCGCATCGGCAATCACATCCATAGCGGCTGTAGCGGTACGGCCTTGCGCTTTGAATCCACCCAACTGGCCTGAGCTTTGCGGAGTAAGGCCGATGTGGCCGATGATCAGCATACCGGCATCAGAAATGGCCCTGATTTGCGGGCATACCCGAACACCGCCTTCCAGTTTCACAGCGTCCACGTTGGCTTCCTTCAAAAAGCGGCCTGCATTCCTGATGGCTTCTTCGATGCTGACCTGATAGGAGAGAAACGGCATGTCTCCAACGACAAAGGTATTGGGAGCACCCTTCCGCACGGCCTTACAATGCTCGATACACTGCTCCATGGTAACGGGAACGGTTCCATCATACCCGTAAACGCACATGCCGAGCGAGTCCCCCACCAGAATCATATCCATGTCGGCCTGCTCGGCAAATGAGGCCGTGGGGTAATCATAAGCCGTCACCCAAGTGACTATCTTCCTGGATTCTTTCATTTTCTCAAAATCGAATCGGGACAGCTTCTTTTTCATCATCCACCTCAAATCAAAGATTTACCTGTTAAGAGCGCCGGGCTGAGGCAATGGTCATTCTCAGCTTACTGGTTTCCAAGACCTTTCCATTGACAATATGAGCGGGCAATTCACCTTTGAAAACCTTGACGACCTCCTGAGCGGACCTGGTACGTACCTCACACATGGCATCCTCCGAGTAGAATGCAACTATGCGGGGTAACCAAAACGTTGTCCAGGGACGGCAAGGGGTTATTAAAATCCGGGGGTTCCTCCTCCAAAACATCGAGGGCGGCCCCCCGAACAGTGTCACTTTTCAACGCATCGTAAAGAGCTTCCTCATTGACCACCCTGCCGCAACACGTGTTGATAACAAACGCTGATCGTTTCATGCCCGACAGCTCTTCCGCACCTATGGATTGGTACGTATCCTTCGTCAAGGGCACATGGATAAAGAGATAGTCCGCCGCGGCTCATTTGCCGTTTGGATGTTCCACCGCCGTCTGACGTGAGCGGCGTGAAAGCGTCCCCTCTGACCATGAACGATTGATAGCGTGATACTCGGCTCCTCTTTGGAATTCCTCTATGATAAAGGGGGGCTCAAGGGGGAAGACAAATGAAAGCCGAAGAGAAGACGGCCCGTCTTTTCGGCCTGCGATGGCTTTGGAAATGTTGCCGCAGCCTGCAGGCGGCAGGAAGGCCTGAGGGCATGCGCACAGCCTGCCGTTAAACGCGGCCACCCTTTATGCCGGGAAGACAGGCGCTTTCAGGTCTTCTCCACCCCTCCAAATCACCCCCCTCATGCATAACCGTTGATCTCGCCCACGGCGGCTTCCACGTCTTTGACGATCTCCCCCGAGCGCATCAGGCCGACCACCGTTTCGATGTCGAGGTACAGTTCCCGGTCTTTGTCCAGGTAGGGAACGTGCCGTCTTATGACGTCGCAGGCCGCCCTGGTCCCTCTGCCGGGCCCGGCAGGGTTTTCGAACCGGAGGAGGTCATAGGCCTGGCAGGCGCAGAGCAGTTCTATGGCGATAATGTATTCCACGTTGAAAAGGATTTCCCTCGTCTGCCTGATGGCGATGGTACCCATGCTCACATGGTCTTCCTTGTTGGCGGATGTGGGGATCGAATCCACGCAGGCCGGGTGGGCGAGCACCTTGTTCTCGGACACCAGGGCCGCAGCCGCGTACTGGCCGATCATGTACCCGGAATTGATCCCCCCATCCCTGACGAGGAAGGCGGGCAGTTCACTGAGCTGGGGGTTCACCATGCGCTCGATGCGCCTTTCGGAAACGCTTCCCAGCTCGGCGAGCCCCATGGACAGGTAGTCGGCCGCCATGGCAACCGGCTGACCGTGGAAGTTGCCCCCCAGGCGGACCTCGTCGAGTTCCGAAAAAACCAGGGGATTGGTCGTGGTGGAATTGATCTCGATGTCGATCACGCCTTTGGCATGCGCCACAGCGTCCTTGCTCGCCCCGTGGATTTGGGGCGAACACCGCAGGGTATAGGCGTCCTGGATGCGGCTGCAGCCTGCATGGGAGGCGATGATCCCGGAATCCGCCGTGAGGCGCAGCATGTTTTCCGCCGTCACGAGCTGGCCCGGGTGAGGGCGCAGCCGGTGGACGCGGGAGTCGAATTCGGACTGGCTCCCCATGAGCACCTCGAGGCTCATGGCACAGGCGATGTCCGCCAGTTTGGAAAGCCGGATGGCGTCGTGCACCACCAGTGCCCCGATGGCCGTCATGACCTGGGTGCCGTTGATGAGGGCGAGCCCTTCACCGGCTTCCATTTCGAGGGGCGCAAGGCCCACGGCTTCGAGGGCCTTCGCTCCGGGGAGCCGTTCCCCCCTGTAGTACGCCTCGCCGCGGCCGATAAGCACCAGTCCCATATGAGCGGTGGGGGCCAGGTCTCCGCTGGCTCCCACCGACCCCTTTTCGGGGATGACCGGCGAAACGCCCAGGTTCAGGAACGCCAGCAGTTGCCGGAGCGTCTGGATTCGGCATCCCGAGTATCCCAGGGACAGGTCGTGGATCCTGACGGCCATGATGGCCCGCACGATTTCGACGGGCAGGGGAGCCCTGACCCCCGCCGCATGGCTCATCAAAATGTTCTGCTGAAGAAGGCGGGTTTCTTCCCGGGGGATGGTGACGTTGCACATGGCCCCGAGGCCGGTCGTGATCCCATAGATGACCCTCTTTTCCTCGACCCACCGGGCGATCGTCTTGCTGGCCCGGTCCACACGGCCTTCGCCCTCGGGGGAAATCGCCGCGGGGTGGTTCTCACGGGCGATCTGAACCAGTTCGTCGATGGTGATCTTTTCTTTGTCCAGGTATATGGGTCGCGCGGTCATATTCAGTTCCAGTATCCCTGCCGGCGGACATCGTGCGCCGCACGGCTTTCGTCGGTTCAGTTCCGCTTGAGAATCTCGAGCAGCTCGGCGCATTTTTCGGATGCGCGCTTTGCCAGAGCTTCAGCCTCTCCGGTGATCCGGCTCTTGAATTCTTCGTCCTTTACGCCCGCGATGTTGATGAGCACATTCTGACAGGCGCCCCAGATGCCCGTTTCGAGGGCCCGCGCGCCTACCTGGATGTCCGAAACCATGCCGGGATTCCCGTTACGGGCGACTTCGCACATGGCTTCCCACGCCGCATCCCCGAGGCGCATGGTCTTCAGGGGCACTTCCACGGCTTTCTTGAGGGCGGCCTGCATCCTCGCGCTTCGCTCCGCCCGCTGCTCTTCCGTCGCCTTGGGCAGCTTCAGGCTGTTCATGTAGTCGTCGAAAGAAGCCGTATCGGCATCGATCATGGGGATCAGCTGTCGGGACGTTTCGTGCAGAACCGGGATGATTTTCCGCATCACCGCATCCACGGCTTCGAACTTCCGGACGCCGTAGGTCAGCTTGGCGACCATGGCCCCCAGACCGGCCCCCATTGCGGCCGCGACCGCCGAAACCGACCCGCCGCCCGGTGCCGAGGACCGTTCCGCCACCTCCTCGATGAACGACCGCACGGTCATGCCCGCGAGCGGTTCAACGGCGGGTTCGGACACGATGTATTCGATGATCTTTTCCTTCGGGTTGAAGGGGGCCATGGAATTGAGTCCCATGCGTTCGACCGCGAGGCGTACCTTCTGATCTTCCTGGTAGATGAAAAGGTTTTCCTTCTCGATGTAGTAGTCGGCCGCCATCAGCATGGCTTCAAGGGGCACAACCCCCACGATTTCCGCCCCGGCCACGCCGACGTTCAGTTTGGCCGCTTCCTTCCTCACTTCCTCGAACAACACGTGAATGGGGGTTACGCGGTAGTTGTTGAGGTTTACCGTCACCTGGGCGACGTTGTATTCCTTGACGAACCAGCCCATCGCCTTGGTGTCCTTGAGCCGCCCTGGCTTGCCGTCTCCACGCCCCGCTTCCCTTATGTTGAGGGCGATCCGGTGCGCCTGGTTGGCGGTGCCGAGGATGTTCACGTTGCAGGCGACGAGGAACATGCGGGCCCCGACCGCCGAAGCCCCCCAGGACGGGATGAACTCCGCCGGGCCGTAGTCGGGCTTCCAGATGGGATCCTTCAGCCGTTCGGCCAGCCCTTCGTACTCCCCGTGGCGCACGTCGGGGAGCTTGCGCCGGTGGGCGCGCTCAGACGCTTCCTCGTAAAGAAAGATGGGCACGCCGAGTTCTTCGGAAACCTTTTCCGCAAACTTCTTCGAAATCTCCACGCAGTCCTGCATGGTGACGCCCGCAACTGGGATGAAAGGGCAGACGTCCATGGCGCCGAACCGGGGATGTTCTCCCTTGTGATGGCGCATATCGATCCGCTGCCTGGCGACGCGCGCCGCGGCCAGTGCCCCTTCGATCACCGTGTCCGGGTCCCCGACGAAGGTGTAGACCGTCCGGTTGGTGGACTTTCCAGGGTCCACGTCGAGCAGCCTGCAGCCCGGGGTTTGCCGGATGGCGCCGGCAATGGCTTCAATGACTTCGGTATCTCTTCCCTCGGAAAAATTGGGTACGCATTCGACGATCTTGTTCATGATGAGATCCTTGTCCGGTTTGTGCCCGGAACATGTTTGCCGTCGTTTGACCGGAATCCGGCCGTTTCCCATAAAACGGGCGAAGCGGGAACGCCAGCTCTGCCCTCATTCCGGGCCGGGCCCGGGTTCTGCGCCTTGGGAGGCCCCGCCCGCCGGCGGTACCGGCCCGGAGGAGACCGCGGCTTTTCCCATTATGGGCAGACTGACCCCTCCGTGAGTGAGCACCCCCACGCAGCCGTCAGTGTGGCCGCAGCGGGCGAGTTCCTCGGAAAGGGCCGCCTCGATCCTGTCGTAATAAACAAATCGCATCCTCGTCACGATT
Source organism: uncultured Syntrophobacter sp. (assembly GCA_963666995.1). Taxonomy (GTDB): domain Bacteria; phylum Desulfobacterota; class Syntrophobacteria; order Syntrophobacterales; family Syntrophobacteraceae; genus Syntrophobacter. Next base: position 1,841,317 of record OY762941.1, read on the forward strand.
TCTTTGTCCAGGCCGGGGGAGACCACGGCTACCTTCACCCGCTCCCTCACCCGGCAGATGGGCAGCGCTGATCCGCAGGCGACCCGGTCCTCCGCCCTGTTCTCCCACAACCGGCGGACCAGGTCATCGGGATCGCTCCCGATATACCCGGGGTACAAGGGGTGAGTTTCATTCCCTTCCGGGCAGCGGGTGACGAGGATAAGGGTCCCCCCGTCCTCCGTCATCAGTTCCCCGCTCGCGAGCCCCTTGGTGCTCTGCCATAGGTCGATGTCGTTGGGAAATGCGTTGGACACGACCACAGGGTACCGGCGCGGGCACGGCGTTCCGAAGACTTCCCGGGCAATGGCCACCCCGGCCCGGTGGGCCTGGATGAAGTGCCCGGCCACGCAGCGGTACAGCGCCCCTTCGTTGTCGATCACGGCGTTGAAGATGAAATCGAGGCCCACGCGTTCCCTCACCAGGGTTTCCAGGTCCAGCCGGAGGGGGGCGTCTTCCAGCCCGAGCTGGTTTCCCCCGAGTTCGGCTTCCCTCGAATGGAAGGCTTCGACGGTGCGCTCGCCGCAGACCCCGGGCAGAATGATCTTGGCGCCCCCGCTGAAGCCAGCGTCCATGTGGGGGGAGACCATGCCGATGCTGATCCGGATGTCGGCTTCGGCCACGGTGCGGTTCACGAAAGCTGGGATGCCGCTCGACGATGTTCCCATGTATTTCAGCTGGGTATCATCCGTGCAGGGCACATTGACGATGGAATAGGTCCGGGCGGCTTCCTCTCCGATTTTCGAGGCAATTTCCGCCGGGGTCATGGGCCTGTGGGTTCCGAGGGCGAAGACGATCCGGATGTCTTCGTGCTTCACGCCCCCTTCGTGGAGCTGGTTCATCACGTGAGGCAGAATCAGGTAAGCGGGAGTTTCCCGGGAGACGTCATCGACAATGACGGCAACCTTCTGACAGGGCCGGACCAACCGGCTTAATGCGGAGGTGCCGATGGGATGCCGCAGGGCGTCCATGACCAGATCTTCGGGCTTCGACGCGTTTGCGAGGCTCCTGGGGCTTACGATCGTGCCGATGCAGCGATCCGCGATTTCAAATTCGAGCGTTTCATTTCCATAAGGAAACCGAATATTCGCCATAGTGTGTATCGACCTGTTGTCCTGTTATTTCGCCATACCGTGTTACCGTATGGCTTAAGGCCGGTGTCTTCGTTTTGTCAACCATCGGTCGTTATCTCCGGGCCCGGTGTTTCCCGGCCGGATTGCGGCGCGATAGGCATTTATCCGAGGCATGGGTCCGTGTTCCGCCTCTAGTTGAGCGAATCGAGGGGAAGGGTTTCCGCCAGCCGGTCGACCGATGGGTCGATTTCCGGAAAAGTCGGCGTCTTCACGTGTTCCAGGGGGATCGGTTCCTTGAACCCGCTTCCCGTGATCAGAAGGCATACCCCGTCGTCCGCTTTTCTTGAGATAGTCGGGGTTCATGAGGACCAGTGCCTTTCCCGTCGAGTCAGTGACAATTCAGGCATGCGACCTGGTGTTCCTCCTCCACGGCCTGCAGCTGGGGATCCACGCGCGAGCAGTCTTCGCGGGCCTCATCGCACCGTGTCCGGAACCGGCATCCGCCGGGCAGATCGATGGGGCTTGGGATATCGCCTTTAAGGATTCTCCGCGTGTGGCCATCCGTGTCTTCGATGGTCGGAATGGAGGAGACCAGGCTGAGAGTATACGGATGCCTGGCGTCGCTGCAGATGCTTTCGTCCTTCATCACTTCCACGAAGCGGCCGAGGTACATGACCGCCAGCCGTGTGCTCATATGCTTTACCACGCTGACGTCATGGGCGATGAACAGGTACGTCAGTCCCAGTTTGAGCTGGAGTTCCCTGAGGAGGTTCAGAATCTGGGCCTGCATTGAAACGTCGAGGGCGGACACGGGTTCGTCGAGAATGACGAATTCGGGGTCGACCGCGAGCGCCCGCGCGATGCTCAGCCGCTGCCTCTGCCCGCCGCTGAATTCGTGGGGAAAACGCCTGGCGGCGTCTTCCGGCATACCCACCATTCTGAGGATTTCGCGGGCTTTTTCATTGCGCTGGCTCTTTTTGCCTCCCAGGCAGATCCGGATGACTTCGTCCAGCATTCGCCCGATGGTCATCCTGGCGTTGAAGGAGCCGTACGGGTCCTGGAACACCATCTGGATGGGCTTCATCAGGCGGCGGAGTTCCCCGCCGGACTTGCGGGCCAGATCGGTGCCTTTGAAGATGACTTCGCCGGCAGACGGCCTGTACAAGCCGACGATGGTCTGGGCGAGCGTGGATTTGCCGCTGCCGGATTCACCCACCACGCCCAACGTTTCTCCCCTGTGTATTTCGAAACTCACCCCGTCGACGGCCTTCAGGTAGCGCTTGGACCGGGAAAACAGGCGGCCGCCCACCGGGAAATAAGTTTTCAGATTCCTGACTTGCAGCAGAGGTTCATTCATTGATGCATCCTTCATTTCACTAAATGACAGGCTACGCGGTGATCGGACGTGACTTCCGATAGAACGGGGGTTATTAGATGGCAGATTTTCTGCGCGAATTTACATCGTGGAGAAAAGGCGCAACCCAGCAGCGCGTTGTACGGGCTCGGGAGTGACCCCGGGATGGTAACCAGGAAATCGCGTTTTCCCTTCAGCTGCGGGATGCATTCAAACAGCCCCTGGGTGTAGGGATGAAGCGGCTGTTTGAACAGGACGGCGGTCGGGGCCTGTTCCACGATCCTTCCGGCGTACATGATGATGAGTTTGCCGGTGTTGTTCTTCACGAGCGACAAGTCGTGGGTGATCAGGATCATGGACATATGGATGTCCCGCTGCAGTTTTTCAAGCAGATCCAATACCTGTGCCTGGATGGTCACATCCAGGGCGGTGGTCGGTTCGTCGGCGATCAGGATTTCCGGCCTGCACGAAAGGGCGATGGCGATCATCACCCTCTGGCGCATGCCGCCCGAAAGCTGAAAGGGGTAATAGTCCATCCTGGATTCGGCATCGGGAATGCCGACCTTGTCCAGCATGGACACCGCCATGTCATGGGCGGCCTGCCGGTCGACATCCTGATGGAGCCGGATCGCCTCCAGGATTTGATCTCCGATGGTAAACAGCGGATCAAGAGACGTCATAGGCTCCTGAAAGATCATGGAAATCCGGTTGCCGCGGATCTTGCGCATCTCTTTGGCGCTCAGGTCGAGAAGATCCTTTCCGTCAAAAAGGATCATCCCGGCAGAAATCCGTCCCGGCGGAGCAATCAGGCGCAGAATAGACCGTGCTGCAACCGATTTGCCGCAGCCTGATTCTCCGACGATGCCCAAAACATCTCCTCTTTGCAGAGTAAAGTCGACCCCCCGTACCGCCCTCAGAATTCCTTCCTCAGTGTGGTAATCTACCTGGAGGTCCCGAACTTGAAGAAGGTTCTCACTCATACCTTACCGGCTTCCCCGCGTATTTTTCCAGTTCTTCTATGTTCAGTTCAACGCCCAGCCTCGGCTCGTGCCAAGGCTTCGCGAACCCGTCCACGATGGGGCGAGGATGATATCGTCGCCGAGCGCCTTCCGGATGGCGGCGATGTTGGTTTCATCCTGCTTGAGACCCAAGGCGACCTTGATGCAAACACATTTGCAGCCTAGGTCGATACATGCCTGCGTTTCCTTTGTCATTCCTTTGCGAAATCCTGGAAACAGCGATCCAGGGAAGGACCTCCCCGATTCCGATTATCCCGGCGTCCGTGTGCAGACGGACGATGACGAACTCCGCCGTGTCCCAGCCGCCAACAGCTGTTTTCAGAGTGCTGGTGAAAGGAATCCGTAACGGGATGGAGTTCCATTTCTACGATTTTCATTTGTGTCCACCTGGTTGTTTTACCTCAGCACGTTACCGTCAAGACAGCGGCTTCTTCGATTCCCTACTTGCTGTACTTCTTTACCACGTCCCAGTTGATCTCCACGCCCAGTCCCGGTTTGTCCGGAAGCGCGACGTACCCCTCGGAATCCACCTGGGGGGCCTCGGTTAGAACGGAATGGAAATTCTCCGGCGTGACGAACGGCGGATCGTAGGGAAATTCAATGAATGGGCAGTTCGAAACCGCACCGGCCACCTGCAGGTTGGCATAAAAGCCGGGACCCTGCACCCATGCGTGAGGAACGCACAGTTTGTTTTTCACTTCAGCCATGGCTGCAATCTTCCTTACCTGGAACATCCCTTCGGCCATGGTGCAGTTAGGCTGCAGGATTCCGTAGCAGCCCTTTTCAAGGAACAGTTCGAATTCGTGGATACCGAGGTTGATCTCCCCGCCGGCAATCAGGATCCGGACCTCGGACGACAGCCGCGCAAGGTCGGCGTAGTCGTGGAGGGGCAGGGGCTCCTCCAGCCAGAACACATCCAGCTCTTCCAGGGCCTTTGCCATGTCGTAGGCGCGGCGGTAGTCCCACAGCTGCGTGGTCTTGAGGGCGCCGGTCCGGTATGGGGCCGTGGCCTGGTTGGCGTCCACCACAATGGTCATCCGGTCCCCAACCGCTTTCCGGACCCCTTCCACCAGGGCCAGATCGTCGGCCATCCTGGGATGATGAAGGCGCAGTTTGACGGCCTTAAAGCCCCTTTCAAGGAGCCTGAGAGCGTCTTCACCGGCCTTTTCCGGGGAACGCAGCCCGCTCAGCGCCGCATAGGCCCGGACCTTGTCCTGGTAGCCGCCCCACATTTTGTAAATGGGCATATGAGCGGCTTTCCCGACGATGTCCCACAGGGCGTTCTCCACCATCCAGGGGCGTCCGGGGACGTCTCTCATGTCCCAGATCAGCCGTTCGGCCGCAAAGGGGTCCTTCCCCAGGAGCCGCGGCTTCAACATCTTTTCTATGATGGCCTTGTGGACGTATCCCCATCCCCACATGGCTTCGGCTGCGCCGTAGCCGGTGATTCCCTCGTCGGTTTCCACATGGGCCAGCACCATTCCATGAAACTTCTCAACGGCCCCGTGGCCCCAGGTGCAGTGGAATTCCACCGGAAACGGAATTTCGAGATAATTGACTTTGATGTCCGTGATTTTCATTTTGCCCCTATCCATCACAGGATGAATCTTAGCTTTTCCCCTTGATTCTCGGATCGAGAAAATCCCTGATCCCGTCACCGAGCAGGTTGAAGCCCATAACGGTTACAAAAATGGCAAGTCCCGAGAAGGTCACCAGCCACCAGGCATCACGCAGGTAGTCCCTTCCGGAGGTGACCATGGCGCCCCATTCGGGAGTGGGCGGCTGCGCACCGAGCCCGATGAAACTGAGGGATGCGCAGAACATGACCGCATTGCCGAAGTCGATTGATGCTCTCACGACCACCGTGTCGATGGTGTTGGGGAGCACGTGGCAGATGATAATCCTTGCTGGATTTGCCCCCACGACCTTCATGGCCTTGATGAAGTCCCTCCGCTTGACGGCCAGGACCTCCCCGCGGACCAGCCGTGCGTAGATGGGCCACCAGACAATGACCATGGCGAGCACCGCGTTGGGCAGACTCGGCCCGAGGGCCGCGGTCATGGCGATGGCCAGGATGAGCGTCGGGAGCGAAATAAAGATGTCGGTCAGCCGCATGAGGACATGGTCGACCATGCCTCCGAAGTAGCCGCTCACCAGTCCGATCGCCGTACCGATGAAGGACGACAGGAACACGATGCTGATCCCGATTTCCAGGGAAATCCTGGCCCCGATGATGATGCGGCTGAAGACGTCGCGGCCCAGCTCATCGGTGCCGAGGAGATGCTCCAGGGAAGGCGGCTGCAACCGGTCGAGGGGGACGATGGCCGTGGGATCGTACGGGGCCAGGAATGGACCGAAGATTCCCGTAAGGACCAGGAGCACAATGATCACCATCCCCAGGAGAGACAGCGGGTTGCGAACGAAATGAAGCCATAGCTTCTTCATGATCCTATTCAAGCCTTATCTGCGGATTGATGACCGAGTAAAGAATGTCCACCACCAGGTTGAAAAACGCGTACAGAAGGGTGCAGAGCACGGTAAAGCCCATGATCGGCTGGAAGTCCAGGTGGAGGATGGACCGGACGACGTAGTGGCCCATGCCGGGCCATGAGAAGATGGTCTCGGTGAGGATCGCCCCTCCGAGCAACTGGCCGTAAAGAACGCCGGAAATGGTGAGGACCGGCATGATGGAGTTTTTGAGTACGTGCTTTCCGATCACTTTAATTTCGGAAATGCCCTTGGCGCGGGCCGCCTGTACGAAGTCTTCGCCGACGACGTTCAACACCGACGACCGCGCGATCCTGGCGATGGTTGCAAGGATCGAACAGGAAAGACAGTACCCGGGCAGCAGCAGGTGGACCAGGGACGACCACAGCCCGGTCCAATTGCCGGTCAAGATGCTGTCCAGGACAAGAAACCCGGTGATGTTCCGCACCTCGATCCCGTACCCGATCCGGTCCCCGCCGGGAAGCCATCCCAGGTGGACATAGAAAATGAACAGCAGGAGAAGCCCGAGCCAGAAAATCGGCATGGAAATCCCGACGATGCTGTAAATCCGGGTGAAATGGTCGATGAAATGATTCCTCTTCAGGGCCGAGAAGACCCCGATAACCACCCCCCCGAAAACGGCAAACACCATGCTGACCAGTGTCAGTTCAAAGGTTGCCGGGAAATAATATATGAGTTCCGACATCACCGGCTTGCGGCTTACGATGGAAGCTCCCAGGTCGCCGTGGACCAGCTTGTTGAGGAACATGCCGTACTGGACGATGATCGGTTCCTTCAGGCCCCACTCCACCTTCAACGCCTCGATCTGCTCGGATGTGGCCTGGGGGCCGAGGTACACCCCGATAGGGTCCGACGGAATCAGGTGCGAGATGATAAAAACCATGAAGGTTACACCGAGGACGCTGAAGGCCGTCGACAGGCCTCTTTTGACTATGTATCCATACACGATCGTCTCACCTGCTGTAGGGGGCTCAGTCTAATAGCCCGATCCGTTCGGCGGGAACCCCCCGCCGCGGGGACAAACCTTGCCGCTCTGAAGGGCTTTGGCGGATTGCCGACGAACGGGAACGCTTTGCAGTCCCGAGCCTTTCCGCGGGTCATTCGACCCGCGGAAAGGGGAACGAGGGCCGTCTGTTACTTCTTGTAAACCGGTGAAGCTACCCACGTCGCTCCAGGATGGAACCAGATATCCTGGACGTTGTCCCGCATGGTGATGGGCGTTGAGGCCTGGTAGAGGTACACATACACGGCATTGTCCACGCCAAGCTTCTGGATCTCGTGCACGTACTCGATGCGCTTCTGTGGGTCCACGGTGCTCATGATCAGGTCGTTCAGTTCGTCAGACCTCGCGTTCTGCCAGTAGGACCAGTTCCATTGCGCTCCGAAAGTTTTGGAACTGAAAAAATACCTGTTCTGGTCTACCGGCTCCGGATAATCGGCGATCCAGGTCTGAAGCGTTATTTCGAAGTCTCCCTTCTTCATGATATCCATCTGCGTCGGCCATGCCATCTTCTGAAGGGTCAAGTCGATGCCGATCTGCTTCAGGTAGGACTGCATCATCATGCTCATCAACTCAAAGCCCATGTAACGGTCCTGGGAATAGATCAGGGTGGCCTTGAACCCATTTGGAAACCCCGCTTCCTTCATGAGGGCCTTGGCCTTCTGGAGGTCGAACTCGTAGCGGAAGAGATTGGGGTCGTAGCCCAGGAAACCCTCCATCATGGTTCCTGCGATTCTCTTGCATCGGTTGTTCTCCACGAGCTTGATCAGTTCATCGTAGTTGACCGCGTAGGAGATCGCTTGGCGCACCTTCACATTGTCGAAGGGGGGCTTCTTGCAGTTCATGATCACAAAGACGATTTTCCAGTCCTGGGCAACTTTGATTTTGATGCCAGGCGTCTTGGACAGTTTTTCGATAAGATCGCTGGGGAGCTTTTCCGCGACGTCCACATCGCCTTTTTCCAACAGCATCCGCGTGGCGGAAGGATCCTTGACGATTTTGTAGGTGATCTTGTCGACCTTGGGAGCAGGCTTGATCGCTTCACTGCCGCCCCAGTAACCCTCAAACTTCTTGAAAGTATATTTTGAATCCGGTTCCCATTCAGCCAGCTGGAAGGGGCCGGTGCCGCATTCGTGGTTGACCATCCACTTGACGGCCAGGGGATCGTCCGCCGTCATGTGGGCCTTGAGGTAGGTCGGACTGATGACGTAGAATTTCGGTGAACCGGCGAACCAGTCCATCATGCTGGGGGTTGGGACCGTGGGCGTGAAGGTCACCGTGTAATCGTCTACGACCTTGACGCTGTCCAGGTTGGCGTATGTCTTGTACTTGCCCGCAGGCGCCAGGTCCGCTTTGAGCATTCTGTCCCAGGAAAACTTCACGGCTTCGGCGTTGAAGGGCGTGCCGTCATGAAATTTGACGCCTTTTCTCAGCTTGAAGGTAACCAGCATTCCATCTGGGCTGACAGTCCACGATTCCGCCAACTCGGGAACGATTTCAGACCCTTCGGCCTTGTACCCGATCAGGTTGTTGTACACGACGTTTTCCCCCTTCTTGGACCCGGCTGCCATGTGCTGGGCGGGGTCGAGCGATTCGATTTCGCTGGGGGTGGCTATGACCAGTTCGTTTTTCGGGATCTCGGCGCCTGCGAAGGGAGCCTGCAGCCAAGCCAGGCAGCAGACGGCGATCAACAACACTGAGTAACGCATTCCTTTCATCCTCTTTTCCTTTCTCTGGGTACCGGGTGTCTTGCAGAACCAACTCCCCACGACCGGGGCCGTGAAACCAAATAATGTTTCCTACCTTACCACAGGCCGCTACTGCAACTGATTTTCATCCATCGGAAGCGCGCCTGCGCACTTTCACGGCAATTCCACTCCCGGAGCAGGGTGCTCCCCTTTTTGAGGCCCTTCGAAGGACTTGTTCCTCCACGGCCGCCGTAACCGTCCCCTGGTGCGAGTCCGCGACGGTCGTCACTCCATGTTTGACGCAGTCATAAAATTCTTCCGGCAGCTTGTTCACCATCGGTATCCCCATGACGATGGCGGAAGATGCCCGCATCGTGTCCGGATACCGGATGATCATTGCCTCCGGGGCATTACCCCGCAACCGGAGCTGGTGGAAGCCGTCGACCTGGACAACAGAACCGCCTTTTCCCGTGGGCACCACGAGGACCTTTCCGGGGCCCCCCGGCATTCATCTCCCGCTTGCCCAGACTCTCGACCGGCCCAGCGGCGCCGGCGTGACCACCGTCACTTCAATGTATTTTTCGTCCTTCCGAAGTTCCAGCTTCTCCCCGCACTCATCGGGGCTTGCCATCCGCTTCTCCGCTTCCTCCAATATCTGCAATTCTTTCATCTGTGCCGCGTCATACGGCATTTGTCTTTTCCAAATGTCTTCCATCCTGCTCGAAGGAGCGGATCTGTTCACGCAACTACGCAAAGATCGACGGATGCAGCCGTGGTGCTGCATCCGTGCTTTGATGAACCAAGCAATACCTCAATAAAAGGTAGGGTCCGAGGTCCCCCCGCCAACGGAAGCGCTGGCTTTACCTCTTGAGCTTGCCCTGGCGTTTGAGGAACAATTTGAGTTCCTCATACTGCCAGGGGGCGGGCGAAGCCTGGGGCAACATAACCTTCATCGAGTCGATCAGGCCCATGTGGTAAAACGCCGCTTTGTGAATGGCCTGCCACAGGCCTGTGTCGTAGAATGCCTGGTCGTTCCACGGCATGATTTTGTCGTAATAGTACTCGTAAGCGGTTTCAATGTCGCCCCTGCGGACCATGGCGAGCAGTTCCACGTTTTCCTTGGGGAGTAGTCCGGCCGTTGCCGTTAGAATACCGGGGCAACCAAGCCGGAGGTAGCGCAGGGTACGATCATCGGCACCGCAGAAAATGGTCATCCGGTCGCCCAGTCTCTTGATCAGCTCCTGGAGGGCCTTGTAATCGCTCCAGGCGAATTTCATGCAAGAGGCCCGCTTTTCGTTGACCAACGTTTCCAGTACTTCGAGCGGAATGGGGTCTAGCAGTCGGGAGTAGGGTGCGATACAGATCTTTACGGCGTCCGTAAGTGCCCTGTAATGGTCGAGCAGCTCCTGGGGCGTATAGAACCGCATGCCCTGGGGGTTGAAGGCCAAAATGGCATCGGCCCCAAGGTCCTCGGCCTCCTTGCACAGCTGGATCTGTGTAGCGGTCCCCATAGCCGGGCAGCCCACCATCAACGAGGCCCGCCCATTCATATGCTTGACCGCCATGTTGATCGTTTCGGCCCTTTGCTCACGGGTGAACAGGTAGCCTTCACCGATGGCCGCTAAAACTCCAACACCGCTGCATCCGTTTTCCAGTTCAAAATCAATAAGGTTCCTCAACCCCTTCTCGTCCAGTTTTCCCTCGTCGGTAAGAGGGGTCGGAATAAGCGCTACGACGTCCTTTGGCTGTATCACTGTCACTTCCTCCGTTAAACTTGCTGTTTGCGGAATCGTACCTGTACACTATTCTCGACAGGCACCGATGCCACGGAAACTGTACAACACATCACCCTGAACCCGGCATCACGTGCGTACCTCGCTCAAAAGCCACCAGGAATTTCTTCCAGTCGGTTTATGCCATTTCCTCACCCCCTTCCCATGTGTTGTAAGCAACAGCCGGCGATTGCACTCTTGAATCGATCGGCTGCCAGAAGACTCTTACGTGCCTGCAGCGTGGAAGCGGTGTTTTTGCCGTTCCGGGGTAGAAGACCGCATTCGCCTTCCACTTCGCTCCATTCCCGGCCATGGAGGACCCTGAGGTTCAGTCCCTTCCTCCACGAGGTAGAGGATGGACATGAAGGGAATGCCGCTCTCCTCCGAGAGCCCGATTTCACAGGTCCTGTTGGTGGAAAAACCCCGTTTTGCACCGGGGGCCAGCTGCTCGGCCAGGTGCCGCAGCCCGTGGCGGTTCAGTTCGGGATGCGTGAAGCCCTTGTCGCCGGCAAACCCGCAGCAGTTGGTCCGGGTGCTCACCACCTTCTCCGCGCACAGGCCGGCCAGTTCCACCATCATCTTTTCCAGCCCCATGTTCCTGGCGCTGCAGACCGGGTGTACAACCACGGTTTCCTTAAGCTTTTTGAACTTGAGGCGGGGGGCGAGGTAGGTCATCGTGAATTCGGTGGGTTCGTAGAGCTTGAGAATCTTGGGCTGGGTCTGCTTCATGTGCAGCAGGCACGAACTCATGTCCGTAAGAATCGGGAGTTCCCCGCCGTTGGAAACGTCGAGAAGCGCGCGGGCCAGTTTGCGCTCGCAGGCCTGCGCCGCATCCCGGTAGCCCTTGGACGCAAAGGCCAGTCCGCAGCAGAGGTTGGCGGTGTTTTGGGGGAACCTCACCCGGTACCCGGCCCTGTTACAGAGCTTCCGGATGAGCAGGACCAGTTCCTCCTGGCCAGGGATCTTGGGATCCACCCCCATCATGCGGTCGATGCAGGAGGGGAAGTAAACCACCTCCGGGCAACTTCCGGCCGACACGGGTCCGTTTTCAAAGCACAGGGCACTTGTGGGCCGGGGCAGGTGCGAAAGCCAGCGCTTTGAATCGGGTCTCGGGAAGTTGCGCAGCCGGTCGGCGCAGGCCTTGACCAGGGTTTCGCTCAGAACCGCGGTGGTTCCCAGGGCAAAAGACAGCCCGGCGCGGGCGATGGCGGTGGTCATGTCCACGTGGTCGGCGATCTTTCCCGCGATGTATTTGCAGACGAAGTTCAGCCGGTCCCCCCTGAGCTTCTTGATGTACTTTCCCGTATTGATGCCGCTGGGGCAGGCCGTTTCGCAACGCTCGCAGGCCGCGCAGGTGTCCATCAGCAGGTAGGGCGCTTCTTTCTCCAGTTCCTTGAGAAGCTCCGGGTTTTCGCCGGTCTTCTTCAGCAGGTACAATTGCCTGATAAGGGCTACCCGCTGGCGGGCGGACAGGGTGAGTTCATGGGACACGCACACCCGTTCGCAGAAGCCGCACTCGATGCAGGCATCGATGGCCTTGTCTATCAGGGGATAATCCTTGAAAAAGCTCAAATGCGCTTCGGGATCGTCGGTGAGAATCACCCCCCGGTTGAGGATCCCGGCCGGGTCGAAGAGGGTTTTGACCTCTTTCATGATATCGAAAATAGTCTTTCCCCACTCCCGTTCGACGAAGGGGGCCATGAAGCGCCCCGTCCCATGCTCGGCCTTGAGCGAGCCGTCGTACTTGTCCACCACGATGGTGGGCAGGTCCTTGATGAGCCCCTTGAACCGCCTGACCTGCTCGGCGGAATTGAAATCCAGGATGAGAGCATAGTGGAGGTTCCCGGAGAGTGCATGTCCGTAGACGACGGATTCGCCGTAACCCCAGCGTTCGAACAACTGGTAGAAATCGTTCAGGGCAGGCTCCAGGTGTTCAAGAGGAATGGCGATATCTTCTCCCACGATGGTCGTGCCGCGGGGAGCATTGGCCTTCACGATGGCACCGAACCCGTTGCGGATTTCCCAAAGCCGCTGACATTCGGCCTCGTCAAAGGCGAAGACGATGGGAACCACCGTGGGGATTCCGACCAGGGCTTCATTGATGGCCCGGACCTGGCCTTCGAGCACTTCCCGGCTCTGAGACCGGGTTTCAACGAGCAGCGTGACGGCTTTAGGGCCCAGTTCCCTGAGGAAGCCGGGGACCCCGGGAAGATCCTCCACCGCGGCGATGGTGCGGCGGTCCATGAATTCAGCCGCGGCCACCTGGTGTTCCTTGAGGATGAGGAGTGCCCTGCAGGCCGCGTCCACATCCTCGAAGGCCATCAGCGAAGTGGCTTTCATGGCCGGATCTTCGATGGTTTTCAGGGTGATCTCCGACATGAAGGCCAGCGTTCCCTCCGAACCCACCATGAGATGCATGATGATATCGAAGGGGTCCTCGAAAGCCACCAGTGAATTGACACTGTAGCCGGTGGTGTTCTTGATGCTGTACTTTTTGAGGATCCTTTCCCTCACTTCGGGGTTTTCCCTGGCCCTGCGCGCAATCTCCAGGAGCTTTTTCACAAAGTCCGCGTGGGTTTTGAGGAAGTTTTGCCGGCTCTGTTCGTCCCGGGTGTCCAGGATGGTGCCGTCGGCAAGAACGAGGCGTATGCCCGTGATGGTGTTCCAGGCGTTGAAAGCGGTTCCGCAGGTCATGCCCGAGGAATTGTTGGCCACGATGCCGGCGATGGTGGCGGCCTGGATGGACGCGGGATCCGGACCGATCTTCCTCCGGTAGGGCTGGAGCGCCTCGTTCGCCTCGCCTCCGGTCACCTTGATCCCCAGGGTGATGCTGGCCCCGTCATTTGCGACCTCGCTCGTTTTCCAGGCGTCCCCGACGAACACCAGCACGGAATCCGATATGGCCTGCCCGGAAAGGCTGGTGCCGCTACCCCTGAAGGTGATGGAAATACCAAGCTGGTTGCAGGCGGCCAGGACTTCCCTGACTTCGCTTTCAGAATCCACACGAACCACAAGGCGGGGGGGCAGCCGATAAAACCCGGCGCTGGTGCCATAGGCAACAACCCTTGCCTTGTCGGTTATAATATTGGATTTTCTAAGAGAAAGGTTCAGCCGCCGGATAAGTTCCTCGTATCTGTCGTTCGAGATTTCTGTTATCCAACTTTCGCTACATGAGTGCTTGCCACCCTGCCGCATCGTGTTCGGCACCAAACCCTCCGGCCCGTTCTTCATTCCCGCCACGGACTTTCTCCATATCTATCTGTTTTGCTCCAGACGACTGTACCTCTCTTGATTACCTGCTCGGCCGTGCCGACCGCGATGTGATAGGGAATAAATCTGTACGATGGAAATTCGTGAATGACCAAGTCGCCCTGCTTGCCCACGTCGATGCTGCCGATCGTATCGGCACGTCCTAACGTAGCGGCCCCGTTGATCGTCAGCGCGGTGATTGTTTCCTCCGGTGTAAGTCCCATATACAGGGCCGAAAGGGCTGCGATCAAGGGGATTGACTCTGTGAAACAACTGCCGGGGTTCATGTCCGAAGCCAGCGCAACGGCACACCCGTTATCAATCATGAAGCGCCCTCGGGCATAAGGTTCTTTCAGGCTGAAAGCAGTGGCAGGGAGGAGAGTGCATACTACGCCGCTCTCCGCCATGTCCCTGATGCCCCTATCAGAAGCCTGCAGGAGATGGTCCGCCGAAACAGCGCCGAGTTCAGCCGCCAGTTCCGCTCCGCCGAACCGGACGATTTCGTCCGCGTGAATCTTGAGCTTCAGGCCGTATTCCCTTGCTTTGAGGAGAAATCTCCTGGATTGTTCGATTGAGAATACGTCCTTCTCGCAAAAGATGTCGCAAAATTTGGCCAGCTTTCGATCTGCGACCACCGGCAGTACTTCTCGTATGAGAAAATCGATAAAATCATCCTCGCGCCCCCGGTAATCCGGCGGAACCGCATGAGCGCCGAGAAACGTTCGGACCACGTCCACCGGGTGGACCGCATCGAGTTCGGCCATCACTTCCAGTTGTTTGATTTCGGTATCGCGGTCAAGACCGTAGCCGCTTTTGCCTTCCACGGTGGTTACGCCGAAAGACAGCATGGAATCGAGCCGTTTGAGCCCCGATTTGGTCAAATCCTGCTTCGATGCAGTTCGAGTTGCGGCAACCGTACTAGCGATGCCGCCTCCGCGCTGCATGATTTCCATGTAGCTGTCGCCGCGAAGCCGCCATGAGAATTCATCAGCCCGGTAGCCGCCGAATACGAAATGGGTGTGGGAATCAACGAAACCGGGAAGCACTGCCCGGTTCGCGGCATCGATTATGGTGTATCCGGACGCGTCAAATCCATCGAGGATTTCCGCCGAACGTCCAACGGCAGTAATGATGCCATTCCGTATGATGACGGCTCCGTTCGGGATGGTTTTGAGGTCCTGCATCTCACGGCCGCGCCTGGCCCTGAAACCGCCACAGGTGACCAGTTCCGAAGCGTTTTTGACGATCAGGTTTCCGTTCATCTACTGAAACTTTCCGAATGCATCCCGGACCAGCTTCCGGATCAAGTTTTCATCGGTCAGGTAGGGGATCGTGATATGGTCCGCTCCATTCCGCGACCTGTTGTATTCGATACCCGTCCTGATTGAATTCTCGTTCCGGGCCCAGGCTCTTCTGGCTACGCCTCCCATCACGTCCCAGGGGATAGCCTTCCGTATGACTTTGTCCACTCGTTCGCTGCCGTCCAGAACCAACCCGAACCCTCCGTTTATGGCATTTCCGATCCCGACGCCTCCGCCGTTGTGCAGTGAAACAAGGCTCATCCCGCGCGCGGCGTTTCCGGCGAAGCACTGGGTCGCCATGTCCGCCATGATGTTGCTGCCGTCCTTTATGTTTGCCGTTTCCCTGAAAGGTGAATCCGTTCCGCCCGTGTCATGATGGTCCCGGCCGATCATTACCGGTCCGATTTCGCCTTTGCGCACCAGTTCGTTGAATTTGAGCGCGATCTCCATCCTGCCCGATGCATCCTGGTAGAGGATCCTTGCCTGGGTCCCGACGACGAGCCTGTTCTTTTCGGCATCCCTGACCCAGATGTAATTGTCCCGATCCTGAAAGCGCCTTTCGGGATCGATGCATAACATGGCGGCGATGTCGGTTTTCCTGAGGTCTTCCGGCTTTCCACTGAGGCATACCCAGCGAAACGGCCCGTACCCGTAATCGAACAGAAGCGGTCCCATGATATCTTCCACATAGGACGGGAGGGTGAATCCGTCCAGCGGATTCCGGCCGTTTCGGCAGATGTCCTTCACTCCGGCGTCGTAGACCGCTTTTAAAAAACTGTTTCCGTAATCAAAAAAGTAGGATCCTGCGTCCACCAGGGTTCGGATGAACCGATAGTGTTTGACCAGAGATTCGTTCACCAACTTTTTGAATCTCGTATGGTCCGACCGGAGTAATTCCGTCCGCTGTTCGAAGGTCAATCCCTGAGGACAGTAGCCTCCGTCGTAGACGGCGTGGCACGAGGTCTGGTCGGAAAGCAAATCGATTTTGATATTATGGGTAACGGCGTATTCGAGAAGATCCACGATGTTGCCGTGAAAGGCGATGGAGCCTCCCTCATGTCTTTCGACAAATTCGTTTGCGATTCGGAAGGCTTCCCCCGGATCTTCGACCACCTGTCTGACCCAGCCATGTTCGTGCCGTGTCTTTATCCGTGAGCTGTCCACTTCGGCGATCAGGCCGACTCCATGGGCTATTTCGGCCGATTTGCCCTGAGCACCGCTCATTCCTCCCAGGCCCGACGATACGAAAAGAACGCCGCTCAGATCGTCGCCGGATTCCCGTCCCAGCCTGATCCGGCCGGCGTTCAAGACAGTGTTGTACGTCCCGTGCACGATTCCCTGGGAACCGATGTACATCCATCCGCCTGCGGTCATCTGCCCGTAGTTGGCAACTCCGATGGCCGCTGCCCGGTGCCAGTTTTCCTGGTCGTCGAAAAGGCCGACCATGAGGCCGTTGGTGATGATCACCCTCGGCGATTCCGGCCCGGAGGCAAACAGCCCAAGCGGGTGGCCGGACTCCAGAACCATGGTCTGATCTTCGGTGATAAGCTCCAGATATCTTCTGATCAGACAGTACTGCATCCAGTTCTGGCAAACCTGGCCGGTTTCGCCGTAGGTTACCAGTTCGTAGGGATAGAGGGCCACGTCGAAGTCCAAGTTGTTGTCTATCATGACCTGAAAGGCTTTGCCCTCGATGCAGTTTCCAAGATAGCTGTCGATGGGCCTTCCCGTGATGCGACCTTCGGGCCTGAACCTGTATGCGTAGATTCTGCCTCTGTTGAGGAGTTCGTCCAGGAATTCGGGGGCGAGTTCGGCATGCCATGCTTCGGGCACGTACCGGAGCGCGTTCTTAAGGGCGAGTTCCGTATCGGCCTCATTTAGCTTGAACTCCCTTTTCGGAGCTCGGCGGATTCCCTCCGCGAACGGCTTCTTCTCCGGCAATACCGGAAAGATATCTTCCAGTTTGATGCTCATGCTGTTGGAAATATCCGAGTTGGAAACCATTTTTCTCCCCTCGTCATGTTGAAGGCCTTGCTTTTTGCCACGATGGCCCGACATTAGCCATACCCGCCATCCCGGCAGTGCTTTTGAGCCGGGACTCATTTCATCCTGATATCAGACACATATTCCAATGAGCAGGAATGGTCGGCAACCTCGCTAATCCATGATCCGACAGGGGATCATGGAAGTGAAGATCCAAGATGAATGCAGACTGAATGAACGTGAGGGGGAGGCGAACGGGATGGTCGCGGAGCCACGAGTGCCCCGATATGCCGGTCCGCAATCTGCAGTTCGATGAATTCATCTCCATAAGGGAGGCAAATCGTCGCCATTGTCTCTGTCCCGGAATACTTCCCGCCTGAATTTGCAGGTCAACCCAGGCAGGTTGTCGGCTTCAAAGAATTAACGGCCCCGCCGTTGTTCATGGGATCCCGTGCCCGGGCTTCACCCAGGTTGCCGGGACCGGAGTAATCGACTATGCATCTTCGATTACGGTTACCTTTGCAGAATTGGAATTGACGACAGCGATCTTACCGTTTTCCGCGCAACTGTAGAAATCCTCGGACAACTTGTTCACCATGGGTATCCCCATTACGATAGCCGATGCTACCAGAACTGTGTCGGGATACTGAATTATCAATGCTTTCGGTGCGTTTCCATGCAGCTGCAACTGGTACAAACCATCAGCCTGAACAACGGAACTGCCCTTTCCGCTGGGAACGACCAGGACTTTTCCGGCTATAGATCGCCCCTCGAGATCGTGCCCTTTCTCGATGACTATTCCGGACCGGGGATCGATCAGATAGAAGCAGATGTCGTCACGCGAAATGAGAATCTCGCCCGAGGCCGTTCCTTCAGCGATCTTATGGCATATAAATTCTTTTTCTTTCACTATTCAATCGATCCTTTTATGGCCGCAAGAACGCAACTCTGCAGATCCCTCACAACCAGGCTCATATTACGGCGTTTCGTATAATAGGCACATTTGGGCGAATCCGTGGCGCCTCTCCTGCCGTCCAAGTGTCTCCAGCATGGCTGATCGACGCAGGTGTCCGGCACTATGTGGCCTCCGGCTTGCGCGATGGCATCCCACAATCCCATGCGTTTTGCCATTTCACACGTATAGCTCGATGTCAGGACCCACATCTCTGTCCGGAGTATCTTCCCCTCCACCAGTCCAGCTATTTCGGCCACCTGGCGGATCGTGAGGTGAGGGCAGCCGAACATGACAAAATCGATCGTCCCGGGTTCGTCGGAAAATCTTGCCGTTTGCTCCTCAAGGTCGCGCTGCGTGACGGTGACTTCAACTTCAGGCTCTATACCGTGAAACGCAGCGTCCAGGGTGGGGGCCTCCGGCGTAAGACCCACGATATGGTACATGGGGACAGCACCGGCCGTGTTAAGTTGAGCGCCGAGATTCATCAGTGCTTCCATGCTTACATTAAGCGGTATCCCTTCGAAGGCTGGAATGCGGAAGCCGATCTTTTTCGGAACCGCCCATCCCAGTTGCTGATAGGCAAAATCATTGCTTAGATCGGCTTCGACCCTGACCCTGGCCGTTGCCTTGCGGTTTTTGGTGAGAAGCAGGCCATATTCGGGGACCTTTCCTATCACTGCTGCGCACAGAGCGCTTTGGGCTGATTCACGGTTGGTTCGTGCTCCCCAAACGGAATTGACATAGGGCGTCGCGCTGGATTCGGAGAAGGCGATGATTTCGCCCAGGCGGGGAATATTGTCGAAAAGATAGGGCGTGCAGCTGAAGTTCAATCGTGCCCCCAAGGTGCGGTAGGCGTTGCGCGTGCGCTCCATCAAACGAGTGTCGTCTTCGGACGTCATGCCTCGAGGCGTGAAGAACTCCAGGCTGTATCCCGGATTAACGGTCGGTGGGATGACGCAACGGGCACCTCCTCCCGCAAGTTTCTCCGCAAACCACAGATCCGCTTCCTGGTTACTGAGAGCGACATGCGCCCGCGTGATAGGCACCAGCCGCGGAGCATCGAAAGATTCTCCGATCCCGACCAGTATCTTCATCGCCAGAGCCGCGCCCTCACCCTTCGTACCTTCCAGAATTCCGCGTTCCTCAATCGTCAATTCCATGCACCAGAGCCTCTGCAAACTGTGTCGTCTGTGTCGTTTTAGCCAGTGGAAAAGCTGAAATAGCCTGCAGCATTAATATGCATCACGCATTGAGGCGGGGTAAATACGGGTTAGATATTAGCACAATATTAGTACTGTGCTAATACTCTTGGCATCGGGTGGATTGAGAAAGCGTCATGAGCGGCGGATAGGGTGAACACGTTCCGGGGATTTTCAACGTGCTCAATAAGCCTTTTCTCCCTGTTCCTGGAGGTCCAGAAAGGTTCGCAGGTTGACTTTCTTTTGTGTCAGGTTCAGTTTTCTGCGAATATTGTGGCGGTGAAAGTCAACGGCTGCTTTACTTATACAGAGGATTTCCACAATATCCTTGGTGGTCTTGCCTTGCCTCACCAAGTTGATGACTTCGATTTGCCTCGAAGTCAGGCTGGCATAAGCGGAGGAAATTTTTCTGATGTGGGGGGCGATGATCTGCTTCAGGTTCTCCTTTATGATGTGCAGTTGCTCCTTGTGTCTGATGGATACGTTTGATGCTTCAAGCTCTTCAATGTAAGGCGTGATCAGCTTCTCGACATTGAAAAGAATATTGCTCTTCAGTTCTTCCATTTCGTCGTTGCGCTGGCTCAGCAATACCTTGAGTGCGGTGTTGGTCTCCTCGAGCCTCCTGGACTGGCTCCTCAACTCCAATTCTCGTTTCTCGAGTTCCTCCTGCGCGATTTTTCTCTCTGAAATATCGATCACGTTTGCCAATATCTTCGGAGGATCGGTGCCCTGTAGCAAGACCGCGCGGACCTCCATCCATATTTTGCGGCCATCCTTATGAATCCACGGAGTCTGGTAGTAGTCTTTTATATCCTTGCCCTGGAAGCGTTCCAACCCCATGACACGTACGCTGTCGTGAACGTCCGGGTGGACCATGTCCCATGGCGCCATCTTCTTGACGGCTTCCTTAGTATAGCCCGTAATCTGCTCGAATGCTTCATTGACAAAATGGATTCTGTCCAAACCCACAATGAGAATGCCGCACAGAGATTTTTCAACCAGGGTGTGCATCATCATGCTCGTGTATGACAGATCATCTTCGGCCAAAGAAATGTAGTCAGGAATAGAGTCGTGCGGCATGGCGATTCCTCAGTGGAAAGAACGAAACGAATCACGGCAAGTAGTATAACACAGTCACTCGAAAATCTCCTTTACAGATTTCCCATCCGGTCCGCAGGGCTTCGGCGCAGAATAGCCAGTGAGATATGGCCCGCAACGCTCAGTTTATCCGAATGTGACAGTTGACTATCATCACAATGAACGGGTCGTCAGGCGAAGAGAGAGGGCGCGAGATGTTTATGCTCACAAAGGAAATTGTTCTGGCGAGGACCACAGCGTACTGGCCTGCCTTCAAGGGCTGGACGGGGTTTGTGGAGGTCCCTTCCTGATGAAGTGGAACCCGAGCGACCAAAGCTGAACAAAACCCAGCCGGCCAAAAAACTGCCTGCCGGAAACGCCAACGGCTGATATTCACAAGCAGCATGATATTTCGCATCGAATAATCACTCATTATAATATCTTTAATGCTTTTGTTGCTGAACTTTCCAAACCTCCTCTTGACGATTATGATCTACTGCTTGAAATCGTTTCTCACCCAAGCAAATTTAAACGCTCGCCTGTTGCATCAAGACGAAAAATTTTACTATCTACAGTGGACGAATATAACCAGAAATACCCGGCTTACCGAATTCTCCAGGACCAGTTGTCCTGTGCCGGCTTTCCCATGCCTGATGTTTGCCCCACTTTAACCATACCATATAATTACACAAATTGGGCAGATGGAATACTTGCCGAACACGGGATGGTGAATACGGACGATCGCCTGTGGGTGGGGATTCATGCCGGCGCCGGCTTCATTCCCAAGCTCTGGCCGGTTTCTCGGTTTGCCCGGCTTGCAGACAAGATGCGGGAGATGTACGAAGCCAAAGTAGTTCTTTTGGGTGGACCTGCTGACAGAGATCTCAACGATGAGATGATGCGGCTCATGAAACATCCGCCCGCGCTTGTGGCGCACAATCATACAACAGGAGAGATTGCGGCGCTTATATCGTCCATGCACATTTTTATATCGTGCGATTCCGGTCTGATGCATGTGGCGGATGCCTTAGGGGTGCCACTGGTGACTATTTTCGGCCCGACTCAGCCTCTGACATGGGGTCCTACTCATGACACAAGCTGCGTAGTGTATGCGCCCCCCAAGGATTGCGGTTCGTGCGGCTATGCCATAGCAAGTCAATGCGTTCACCGCGACTGCCTCATGAATATTACCGTCGAGACGGTCCTTGTGCATGTTGACCGAGTCCTCGACGAGGTGGTGCGCCGGTCTCGAAGACCGGCAGATCGCTACGTCTGGAATAACCGGGTCCTGGAGTACAAGGCGGGACAGAAGCTATACGAGTGCCTGACGGCTCATCCGGATTTGATCGCCGCCTGTGAAACGAAAGGGCCGGCTGTGCTGCAGGAATTTTCCGCCGTACTCGAACCGGTCGCAGCAAACCTCGGTCTGAATCCGAACGATTTGGCGGAGGTCCTCCGTGAGTCCCGTTTCCTGGTGCCTCCCTGGTACACGAAAGTGCAGCAGTGTCGTCTTGCACGAACGGCTTTGGAGCCCGTCCGGAAGCGGCCCGTCAAGACGCGTCGCCGACTGATTTTTGCCGTAGCCAGAGAAACGGATGCTTCAGAAATGCTTACGCTGATGTCTCATCTTCCGGATGCATGGGACGCGTCTGTGCTGGTGAGCAAGAGGCATCCGTTGATGGGGACCTTGCTTTCAAGGTACTCAATACCGTATTTGAGCTATGATGACACGGATGATTTTTACGGTCAGGCCGGCGAACTCGGACCGGATGTCATTGTCTGGGCGTCGTACGCCAACATCGACCGGTATGACTCCGGGTACCGGCATGTCTTTGTCGATCACGGCATGCACAGCAAGGGACACTTCATGTCCAGCCTGAAAATGGGGCACTATGATCTTGATACGTTTGCAATGATGTGCATGCCCAATCGTTTTACATACGATAAGATGAAGGACCTCGGCTACAAGGGGCGACTTGAACTTACGGGTTATCTGAAGGGTGATCTCTATTTTTCAAAAAGGCCCTGTCCAAAAACTGAAATATTGGAGGGCTTGCATCTCGATCCTGCCCGCCCTACAGCGGTCTACTGCCCGACAAATATGGAGTGGATCGGTACCGGGACCCTGAAACAATACTACCGGTGGGTGTTGCAGGCGGCTCACATGGCTGAAGTCAACCTCGTCATTCGCCCCCACGAGGAAGACTATGTCCATCGGCCCGGGATTTTGGAAAGAATTCATAGAAATTGCCGGCCCGGGCAGGTCATTGTCCTCGACTGGGACTCTCCCCTGTGGCTCAATCTTGCCGACGTCTTTGTCGGGGACGCCAGCAGTGCGAACATAGAGGCCATAATGGCGCAGGTTCCGGCGGTTTTGCTGCCGGCGGCCCCCGCGCGCAGCGTGGACGGTTCCGACGCCACGGTTGCCGACCTGCACCAGGAAGTAGTCCATAAGGCTCTGACGGCTGTTCTGTCTCCGGAACATCTTGCCGGGTTGCTTCTCAACCCCCCGTTGCCCGGGCCGAATTTGCCGCTTGTTCGATATTTCAACGAACACTATGACGGCAAGGTACATGCCAGATTTTTCGATGCTCTTGACAGGATGACGGGCTGACCATCTCGTAAGCGGATATCTATGCGTTTGTATGTTGAACGGAAACCATTTGGACGAGGGAATTCACGAAGGTAACGTGTGCCGAAATCCCTGTTGTTCTGAACGCCAAATGTTGCAGTGCCTCGATGGGTTCGTTGGCTTGTTACAGTTGTTGAAACCATATGGAGTGGAGGGGAAACCCGATGGATGAGAAGAAACCGCAGCATCAAGAACCAATGATTGACCGCAGGCAGTTCTTGCAGACATCCATAACAATCATCGGCACCGTATCGCTTTTATCGATTGGTGTCTTTAACGGCAACGGCAGCGCCGCCAGTGAAGAGTTGGGACTCCTGACCGGGGGATACGGAGGCGGTTCCGTGGTCTGCGCCCTGGCGATCAATCCCACGACCCCGGCAACCATCTATGCCGGCACTTCCATTGGGGTCTACAAGAGCACGAACAGCGGTTCGGCCTGGAAGGCGGTCAATTCCGGTTTGAAGACGAACTCCAGGTACACCAGAGCGCTGGTCATCAACCCCGCGAGCCCCGCCACCGTTTATGCCGGGACGTCCGCGGGGGTTTATAAAACCACGGACAGCGGTTCGAGCTGGAAGGCGGTCAACTCCGGTTTGTCATACAAAACAATCCTGGCTCTGGCCATCAACCCGGAGGCTCCCCAAACCCTGTATGCTGCAACGCGTTCCGGCGGCATCTATAAAACCACCAACGGCGGTTCCAAATGGAAGGCCATCAATTCCGGTTTGACCTACCAGAACGCCACCCAGCGGTACCGTGGCCGCGCCACCGCGCTCTTCTCCGAATTGATCTTAAGCCTGAGTTTATTTGAAAGAAATCGGGTGAGACTTTCCAGTACCCGTTGCCCTGCCCGCCTTGACTTCACATAAATATTGCAGTCATCAGCGTACCGGCAAAACGCATGTCCCCTTGTCTCCAATTCCTTATCCAAGTCATCCAGCAAGATGTTGGAAAGGAGCGGCGAGGTGACCTCATTGAGGCGTGCCCTCATTGCGCTCCATCAGCCGTCCATCCTCCATCTGAAACGGCGCTCTGAGCCATTGTTCGATGTAGAGGAGCAGCCACACATTCGGTGTGTTCCCTGACGGCGCGCATGAGCAACTCATGGTCGATGTTGTCGAACAGACCTCTGATGTCGAATTCGAGCACCCAGTCGTAGCGCCGGCATCGTTGCCGTGTGACGGCATCGGCATCGACGGCTGATTTACCGGGCCTATATCCGTAGGAGTCCGGATGAAAATGGGGCTCCGCCATCGGCTCTAAATACAACTTGGCAACCATCCGGGCTATACGATCAGCTACCGTGGGAACACCGAGAATCCTTACCACACCGTTCTTCTTCGGTATTTCAACCGCTCTAACCGGCGGGGGGAAGTAACTCCCCGAGGACATGCGGTTCCAGATCTTGTAGAGATTGCCTTTGAGGTTCTCTTCAAAATCCACGAGCGATTCATCGTCAATCCCCGCGGCCCCCTTGTTCGCCTTCACACGTTTGTATGCGACCCCCTGTGTCAGGGTAGTTGTCGCCTGGATGGTTTTTGGATGAGTCGGCCCGGTCCCTATTCACTACGGGAATGGATGTGTGGAGAGCCATTGCGGCCTGTGGGCCATACACAAACGTTCAGATGTTATTGCTCCGTCTGGCCCGAGATGGAGATTTTCCGCCACTCCGGAAATTAGTTCGGTTTCGGATCGGAAGTCGAAGCGCTCAGAAGTCGAAGCCGAGGGTGTTGCGAATCTTATCCAGGTGCTTTTCTTTCGCCGCCGCGTTCCACTTCCTGACAGCATTCGCGGAACCATAGATGTTCCCAAAATAGAACGGAAGCCCTACCCCGGCTACTATGCCCGAGACTGCCAGGTTTTCCTGGTGAACGCCGGTGGCCACCCCGGCGGCGGCCAGCCCGTTGATAATAAAGGCAGTGATGCCGTCCTTGAAGCTCCCGGCATAGACGTAGCCGCTTCCCGGCAGAATCGCGGACATAACGGAAGCCAGCACTCCGGATTTCCTGGGGAGGCTCTCGTGCTCCCAGAGCATCGAGCGCGCTTCGCGGACGCGGCTCCAGCCCGGGTGCAGGGGATAGCGTTCGATAAAGAGCGTCATATCGGCCCTGCTGCCGGCGATGTCCCCCTTTTCCAGGGCCACGAGCGAGCTTGCCGCCAGGGCATTCGGGGCAAGTTCCGACTGGGGATGCGTGGCTGCAAGTTCCCGAAACGTCAGCGCCGCCTCATTGAGTTTTTTGAGCTTCCAGTAGCTGAGTGCCTCGAAGTAACCGGATTTGACGCCGTATTCTTCGGGGCCGCTTTGTCTGAGCAGTGCGAATGCTTTTGCGGCGGATTCATACTCTTCGCCACTATAGCAGGCCGTACCGATCCGGAAGCAGGCGTAAGCGCACTTATCCGATGCGGGGAACAGGATCAGGTACTTTTTGTACTCCGTGACGGCCCGGTAGTATTCCTTCTCTTCCATGAATGAGTCGGCAATTTTGAGCTGGACCTCATCGGTGAGAAGGATGGCTTGACCTTCGGCAAAGCAGGCACCGCGCAGAAAAATGGAGAGGAGGAGAAAAAGCGGGAAAAACGTCAATCCTCGAGCAGGTTCCCGGATACCGGATCGTACAACCGGCCGTTCGGCAGCAGAGTGTAACCCGACTCCGGTCCTTTCCAGATATTGCAGCGTGTCAGCCGGTCGGCCGTCATCAGTATGCCGACCGCGGGGCCATGTTCCTGGATTGCCTGGTAACCGAAAGCCGAGCACGAAGGACTGAAGCCGCATCGGTTACTGCCTCCTATGGGGGATATCCATTTCTGATAGAACCTGATGGAGCCGACGCAGGCAAGGCGCACGCACGATGTTTCGAATTGCTCGCCGGAAACCGGTTGCGAACTCCTCTTCGATGCCGGGGCTTTCATCATCCAGTCGGACGCAAACACGGGGGAAGCGGCCTCCATTACAAGAAGGCAGCATGACAGCAGGGCAGGCCAAAGAAATCGCATCCCCGGAACCGTTGCCACTACTGGACCTTCCCTCTTTCTTTCAGCAGCTTCTCCTTGGCCTCGCGGTACTGTTTCTCGGTGATGACTCCCTGCTCGTAGGCTTTCTGCAGGTCACTCAGCTCCTGCCCCAATGTGGTGCTTAAGTTTGTGGTCTCCGATTTGACCTTGCTGCCTCCTCCACAACAACCCGCCACCGTAAAGGGAAAGAAGGCCAGAATGGCTGCTACGCAAATTTTCGCTCGTATGGACCCGCTCATGTCGACTTCTCCATGTGGTTAGATTCGATGGCGAATATACAACTAAAAGCATCCTGATTCAACAGGTATAAGCCCGCTGGTGGTAATCGGCAGCTTTGACCGCTGCCCCGTGCATGGTGCTCTAGGAGGCTGCCCGAGAACTACGACTTTGAGAAAACCGCCAGCCGTCCGGGGGGGTTGTCTTTCTGCGACTGAGACTGAACTTAGGTCCTTCCCCTTGGCTGTATCCGCCGTTTCCAGCTTCGTGCCCGTTTAGGGTTCGCCCTATTCATTCTCCCGGCCAGCAAGGCATTACCCCCGCTTTTGGATATGGCTCCCCTCATCCGAGAGCCAGAGGGACTTTAACCCTCCTGACTTGAGCGCTGTCCAGCGCACACTACGCCGATGTCTGACTTCTCCACAGCGTACATGTTGGGATTGCGGCTACAGGCCTTCCCCGACCGCTCTGACGGTACATTCTTCCATCAGAGGCTGTGGAAATCTCCCGGTTCTCGAGCATAGAATGTCCGCGCGTGCACAGGGTCTAAGACTCCGCGGGATCTGCGAAGGACTCGCTGGGTAACGCCCTCCCCAGTGTTGCCTTCCCCTTGGGATCACTGGATCGGCATCCCGGATGGGTGATTTCGGACAACCACCTCTTTTTCCCCTTGGGATAAGGCTGTTTTTGCGGATAGGTTGGAAATAGGGTTGGAAATGGTTTGGCGGCACATAAAAAAAGGGCTTAGAATCTCTTCTAAGTACTTGATTTTCTTTGGCTCTCCGGGACGGACTCCCTTCGCTTCGCTCAGGGCAAGCTCACCTCGCACTATCAATGAGCGCAAGCTTCTTCTCCCGTCGCCAGCCTTTAATCTCCCGCTCCCGCCTGACTGCCGAGTCTCTGCCGGGATGAGCTTCGGAATAGAGGAGCCGGGCTCGGTGTTGTTTCATTCTGTGGTCCAAATCGGTGGTGATTCCCGTGTAGAGCAGCCCGCTCCTGTCACAGATATACACGTACCACATAGCCCCCCAAATGCAAAAAAAGGGCCTGAACCTTGCGATCCAAACCCTCATTTAACTCTGGCTCCCCGGGACGGACTCGAACCGCCAACCTAGTGGTTAACAGCCACCCGCTCTGCCGATTGAGCTACCGGGGATCAAATTTAAAGCGAGGAGCATCTTTAGCAGAGCGCTCCCCGCTTGTCAATACCAAGTAGACATTTTACCGGCCGGGAAGGCAGGCCTTCCCGTGGATGCCGGGCTTAAGGCTACTCTTTCTCTTTCTTTTCCTTGACCTCAACGACGCACTTCGCCACAAGCTTGTTGTACTCGGCGTCGACCCTGTCCTGAATCCCCTGGACATCGGCTTCGGTCAGGTGGCGGAACCGCCGCTGGGGTTTGAAGTACTCGCTGATGGGCTTCGGCTTCGCTACTTTGCGCGACAGGTAATAGTTGCCGTCAATCACCTCGTACAGCGGGAAGACCTTGGACTGAACGGCCAGTCTGGCCATTTCCACGCTCTCTTCGATCCCGCAGCGCCATCCCGTCGGACAGGGTGAATAAATGTGGATGTAGGCCGGTCCGGGAACCAGAGAGGCCTTCTTCACCTTGTTCATGAGGTCGATGGGGAAAGCCGGGCTCGCCGTGGCGACATAGGGCGTCCCATGGGCCACCGCGATTTCCGCCATGTTTTTCTTCCACGTGGCCTGCCCCTTGCTCAGTTTCCCTGGAGGCGACGTGGTGGTCCCGGCACCAAAAGGCGTCGACGAGGACCTCTGGATACCCGTGTTCATGTATGCTTCATTGTCGAAGCAGAAATAAATGAAGTTGTGTCCGCGCTCCAATGCGCCGCTCAAAGCCTGCATGCCGATGTCCGCCGTGGCGCCGTCTCCGCCGTACCCGACAAACACGGTGTCCGGCTGATTGATGATGCCCTTGCGGTTCATTGCCTTGTAGGCCGCTTCCACACCGCTGGCCACAGCCGCCGCGTTTTCGAATGCGACGTGGATCCAGGGCACCCTCCACGCAGTCTGCGGGTAGGGCGAGGTGATGATTTCCATGCACCCCGTGGCGCTGCAAACGACAACGTTAGTGCCCAGTGCCTTCATAGCCTGCCTCAAAGCCAATACTTCTCCACAGCCCTGGCATGCTCTGTGACCGGGCGATACCGGCTCCACCTCGGGCATATTCTTGAGGTTGAACCCCTTGAAATTCTTCAGAGCTTCAGATGCGATTCCCATTTATTCCCTCACATTGATGAATTCATAGGCTACGGGCACGCCACCGTCTTTGGACGCGGCAACCTTGTCGACCATTTCATAGAAGTTCTGATCCGTCACATCCCTGCCGCCAAGGCCAACAAGGAAGTTGGCAATCTTCGGGTAACTCTTGCGGTCATACAGAATGGACTTAACCTCAAGGCAGACGGGACCGGAGACATATCCACCCGCGAACGAAGTCACCCTGTCCAGGACGACCAGGTTCTTTGCGCCCTTAACAGCCGCAAACAGTTCCTCGGCCGGGAAAGGCCGGAACAGGCGGATCCGGGCCACTCCGACTTTCTTGCCCTTCTCCCTCATCACGTCAACGGCGGTCATCGCCGTCTCGGAGATACTGCCCATCGAGACTATGATGGTTTCGGCGTCTTCGGTCTTGTAGGTTTCAACCGGCTTGTAATAGCGCCCAAACTGTTTTCCGAATTCATCCCATGCCTTGACAATGTATGCCTTGGAATTCTTCAGGGCCTCATCCTGGGCCTTCCGGGCTTCGGTGTAGACATCCGGCATTCCAACAGGGCCCATGGTTATGGGATTGTCCGGGTCGAGGCGAAGCTGAGGCTTATACGGCGGCAGGTATTTATCCACCTCTGCCTTTGACGGCATAATCAGCGGCTCGATCATGTGGCTCAGGGTGAACCCATCGAGGTTGACCTGAACGGGCAGCAGGACATTGGGATCTTCCGCCGCGCGGAAAGCGTGGATCATGAGGTCCACCACTTCCTGGCCGTTTTCGGCGATGGTCTGAATCCAGCCGGTGTCCCGGGCATACATCAGGTCGGCATGGTCGTTCCAGATGTTGATCGGAGCGCTCAGTGCACGGTTGGCGACAGCCATCACTATGGGCAAACGCAGTGAGGCGGCGATATAGCAGAGCTCCGACATCAGGGCATAACCCTGCGAACACGTCGACGTGAAGGTCCGCGCCCCCGCGGCAGACGACCCGATACAGGCGCTCATCGCACTGTGCTCAGATTCCACCGGGACAAACTGGGCATCCAGATGACCGTCGGCAACAAGCTCGGAGAGGTGCTCGACGATATGGGTCTGCGGAGTAATCGGGTAAGCGGCAACCACGTCGACGTTACACAGTCCCACCGCATCCGCAGCAGCAATTGAAACTTCTATACCAATCTTCTTGGACATGTTAGTCGACCTCCTGATGCATGGTAATCGCATCTACAGGACATTCTTTGGCGCAAATGCCGCACCCCTTGCAGTAATAGTAATTCTGCGGGTAGTAGCCTTCTGCGTCCTTGCTGTAGACCATATCCGGGCAGTAAATATAGCACTGGCCGCACTTAGTGCATTTTTCCCTGTCGGTTACGGGCTTCATGGATCGCCAGTCACCGGTCTTGAGCTCTGAAGCATTTCCGGGCGTCTTGATGGCAATCCCCAAATTCAGACTCTTCCAGCTGATGATTCCAGTTTCTTTAGCCACGGCTCAACCCTCCACCTTGGTTTCTTCAAAGGCGCGCGTGCACGACGCAATGTTCTTTGGGGCAATCCCACCAAACCGGTGCTCGATGGGACCGTTCAATGCCTTCAGAGGAAGCAGGTCCGGAACGGCCTTAAGCAGCGCTCCCAGCATTGTCGTGTTCGTGATGGTCACACGCATGGTTTCCATGGCGATCTTGCTGGCATCCACCACCGCAAGCTTGGCCTTAATGCCGGTCTCCTTGCGGATCTCGGCGGCGCTCTTGGTGGAGTTGACAACCACAATGCCGCCTTTCTTGAGCCCCGCCTCCACATTCACGAGCTTCAGCAGGGTAGGATCCAGGACCACCACATAATTCGGCTCGTAGACCTTTTCGCGGGTCACAATGGGTTTTTCGCTCACCCGCACAAATGCCATGACGGGGGCGCCGCGCCGCTCCGGCCCAAAGCTCGGGAAAGCCTGTGCGTATTTCCCCTCTTCGATAGCAGCCAGGGCCGCGAGTTCAGCAGAGGTCACGGCCCCTTGGCCTCCGCGTCCGTGAATTCGAATCTCAATCATGATTTCTCTCCACACTAACGTTGCAAGTCAAAGCGCTCACCTCAGGTAGCCCTCACATAACACCGAGCAATCTACGGCGAACCAACACATACCTATATAGATTACCTAGATACCAGCTTTGTGAAAAAAAAGTCAAGGCATTTTTCATCTCTTTTCGCTAATTTTCATTCCCGGCTTGCACGGTTTTGCGTTCTCGAAAAGGTGCTGCGCCGGGTCAAAAGCCTGGAAGCACAACGGAAAGCAATTATGGCACGCCTGGAGACCGGAAGGAAAGAAACCCACTCGTCCCGCGGACATTTCGCGGGGCAGCCGGGCGCCGTTAAACGGCGATTGGGTGTCGATGGAAAAGAGCTAGTGAAAATATGAACATGTCGTCAGAACGCCTGGCGTCCCTTCATCGCCCGTTCAAGGGTGATCCGGTCCGTGTATTTGAGGTCCCCGCCCATGGGAATGCCCGAAGCGATTCTCGACACTTTCACGGAACGGTCTCTCAGGAGCTTCAGCAGGTAGTGGGCCGTGGCTTCCCCTTCGCTGCTCGGATTGGTCGCGATGATCACCTCTTTTATCTTCTCCGGCGTCAGCCGATCCAGCAGCTCCCGAATCCGGAGGTCATCCGGTCCAATGGCGTCGAGGGGAGCGAGCACTCCCTGGAGCACATGATACCTGCCCCTGAAGGCCCCCGACTGCTCGATCGCCAGAAGATCCGCCGTGGTTTCCACAACGCAGATTTCACCGGTGTCCCGCGCGGGGTCTGCACAGATGGAACAGAGTTCTCCGTCGGTAAAGTGAAAGCACCGGGAACAGGTCCTGATGTCGCTTTTCAGCCGCCGGATTTCATCGGCCAGGGTTTCGGCCTCTTCCCTGGGGATTTTCAAAAGATGCATGGCTATCCGGGTGGCGCTCTTTTCGCCCAGCCCCGGCAGTTTGCCGAGTCTCCGGATGAGGCTGTTCAGAATGGGTGGATAAGCGGTCGATGTCATGAATTTCAACCTGGGAATTCGAATTGAGTAAACGATGCGTGGACCGGCCTTCCGGGCAGGCCGGTTCTCAATCCGCGCGGAAAGGGGCGGCACGGGCCCGGAGCGCAAAGCGGGAAAGATCCTTCAGCAGCCTGGAATCCACCGAAACAGGGAAGGCACAGGCGCCGGCGAACGGCCCCTCAAAAAAGCCCCGGAATCTTCAAGCCCGGAATGCTCAGCCCACCCGCGATCTTTGCCATCTCTTCGGAGGCCATTTCCTGGGATCTGCGCAGCCCGTCGTTCACTGCGGCCACGATAAGGTCCTGCAGCATTTCCACATCCTCGGGGTCGACCACCTGGCGATCGATCTTTATGCCGACCACTTCCTGCCGCCCGTTGACGACCACGGTCACCATGCCTCCACCCGCCGAGGATTCCACGGTCTTCCCGGCAAGCTCTTCCTGCATCCTGGCCATTTTGTCCTGCAGCGCCTTGACCTGCTGCATGGGATTGAATCCTTTCGCCATTTTCAAATTCCTCCAAAATGAATGAAACAAATGAACCTTGTGGAATCCCCCAATATCGAAAATCCCACCTGTTAACATTATAATCAGCACCCGCCGGGAACCTTCCCCGTTTCCACTTCCTCAGCGCCGCGTGCCCGTGCTCCCCGCGCCGAAACGTTTATCCCTCCGAGGGCGGTCTTCCTTTTCGATGCTCGGCTTCTTCCGACTTCGGGCGCCGGATGTCCACCAGTTCCCCTCCGAGTATTTCAAGGGCCTGCAGCACCACCGGGTGCTCCATGACCGAGCGCTTCGTCGCCGTTTTCACCTTCTTCGCCTTCCGGGGACCGCCCGGGCCCCCATCAGAAGGTTTTTTCCCGACCGTCCATTGCCAGGTCCGTCCGAAGAAAGCCCGCCCCGCGTCGCTTATTTTGCTGAGGGTCTGGGGCTCCTTCAATTGCCCTTCGAAGACTTCCAGCACCTGCACTTCAACCGAGTCGCCCGAAACCGACCCGATTTGGCTTTGCGAGAGCTTTGCGGCGAGGATCGGGTCTTTTACGGCCAGCCAACTGAGAAAGGACGGCCAGCGTTCAGCCGCCTCCTCCGGGGTCGTATCGCCCGGGGAGGGCACCGGTTGGTCCGCCCCGCAGTCGAACTCGTCCTCGGCATCCGGCTCTTCGGGGGGCGGCATTTTCGCGGCAGCCGGAGCATCGTTTTTCACGGGCCGGGGTTCGCCGCCGGGGGACTGCGCGGGCAGCGGGCGCACCTCTTCGGAAAGCGCCCGAACTTCACCTCCCGCGGCCCTTTCCGCCTTGACGGCCCGTTCCATGACCGAGAGCTTATCGATCAGCCCCTGAAGCGCTTCCAGCCTCGGGAGCTGCGCCATCCGCAGAAGGAGCATCTCGAGCGCGATCTTCGGAACGGTCGAGCGCCGGATGTCCTCTTCACCCTTCAGGATCGTCTGGAAATAGAGATAAAGCGTTTCAGCCGTCGTCTTCCCGGCTTCCTGCGCCAGCAGATTCTTCTCCTCCCCGGGTAAATCCAGCCGCTTTTCGGCTTCACCCGGGCCAAACGACATCACCAGGAGGTTCCTGAAATGATCGCAGAGCTGCCGGCAGAACCGCCTGTTATCAATCCCTCGACGGTAAAGATCATCGACCACATCGAGGCACGCCCGCGCGTCTCCCTCGATCACCGCCTTCCCCGCGCGGTGAACGGTGCTGCGGTCGATCACTCCGAGCACATCGAGGACCTCTTCATCCGTAAGGTCTTCCCGGCTGAACGAAAGCATCTGCTCGAGCAGACTCTGAGCGTCCCTCATGCTTCCATCCGCCTCTCGGGCTATGGCATACAGGACGGGATCCGACAGGTTGGCCTGCTCCTTTTCCGAAATGGCTTTCAGATGTTCCACGAGCAGCCGGGCCGGAATGCGCCGGAAATCGAACCGCTGGCAGCGGCTCAGTATCGTTGACGGTATCTTGTGCGGTTCGGTCGTTGCAAAGATGAAGATCACGTGCTCGGGAGGTTCCTCAAGGGTCTTCAGCAGGGCGTTGAAAGCCTCCGTGGTCAGCATGTGCACTTCATCGATGATATAAATCTTGTAGCGGCTCTTCGCGGGCCGGTAGCGCACGGTTTCGCGGAGTTCCCGGATATTGTCTATGCCGCGGTTCGAGGCCCCGTCGATCTCCAGCACATCGACCGCGTTGCCCTGTGTGATTTCAATGCAGTTGGAACACACGTTGCAAGGAATCGGCGTGATCCCCGTTTCGCAATTGAGCGCCTTGGCAAGAATGCGCGCAACCGACGTCTTTCCGACGCCGCGCGCTCCCGTGAACAGGTAAGCGTGAGCGACCCGGTTCGAGCGGATCGCGTTCCCGAGGGTCCGGGTTACGTGCGGCTGGCCGACAAGCTCCTCGAAGGTCTGAGGCCGCCATTTGCGTGCAATCACAAGGTAGGACATGGGGTCACGGAAAGAAGCCGGCGCCACAAAACCGGGCGCAAAAAGGGTGGATTTTCAGGAACCTGGATTCACGTTCAAACAGAAAACACTTTTTAGGGACCGTAACTCCGGAATATCGTGGCGGAGAGAGAGGGATTCGAACCCTCGGTACGCCTTTTGAACGTACACGCGATTTCCAGTCGCGCCCCTTCAGCCTCTCGGGCATCTCTCCTAAAAAAACCTCGACTTCACATGCCGGTGGAGCGGAAGATTTCCACCGTACCCAATCGCAACTCAACCGGTCTTGCCGGCACGCCTGCAAAACCGGTCTGTCACATCAGGCTATCCAATTCACCCCGCCGGCCCGTGGAGGTCGAACCGCGCCCCCGCGCATCAATTCAGGCGCCCGGCAGAGGAAATTTTTCCATAGATTGGCGGAGAGGGTGGGATTCGAACCCACGTGCCCTGCTCTTAACAGGACAAGTCGATTTCGAGTCGACCCCGTTACGGCCACTTCGGTACCTCTCCACTGACCACTGGCCTGCCCTCCCGGCGGCGCTCCCTGAAGAATCTTTTCAGCAGATCGGAGCACTCGCCGGCCCGGACCCCGGCGATCACTTCAATATAATGATTGAAGGAACGTATCTTTGTCAAGTCCACAACACTGCCGGCCGCACCGGCCTTCGCGTCGGCCGCTCCATACACCAGGGTGCCCACCCTTGCCTGGAGCATCGCGCCGACACACATGGCACACGGCTCCAGGGTCACGTACAGCACCGCGCCGGGAATGCGGTAGTTGCTCAGGGAACGGGCCGCAATCCGCAGAGCCAGGATTTCCGCATGGGCAGTCGGATCCGACAGGGATATGGAGCTGTTGTGCGCCCGCGCGAGAATACTCCCGTCGCTCCCGGTCAGGACCGCTCCCACCGGCACCTCGGACTCATCGTAGGCGGCGAGCGCTTCCTCAAGAGCAAACCCCATGTAGGTATCGTGGTCCATAGAGAATTCCACTTTTTATCAAACAGGGGTATTGCAAATAACACACTTCTGTTATAGTGAAAAGCCCTAATTATTTGATGATAAAGAGTATCGTGCCGGAAAGCGCTGAAGGCTTTTCCCGGGCGGGATCCGCACTGCGGTGCGGGAGGGGAATCATTATCTTGACCTTGGCAGCGGGCACGGCCCGCAGGAAGCATGCAAAGGCGGGCACACGAAATCCATGCAGCGGAACCGCGTCATCGGGGAGGATCCATGGAAGACGACGAGCGGCTTGACGGCAACTGTTTCGTGCCGGTCTGCGGATTCAAGCTGGTTTTCCAGCCCGCGAGAAGTCCCTCGGGGCGTGCCGCAAAGCATCCCTGCCCGGACTGCCACTTTTGCCAGCAGTGCGGCGACGACCGCTGTCACGCCTGCCGTAAGGGCGGAACTGAGTCGAAGAAATTGAATCCGGGTCCGAAACCGAACGCCCGGCAACCGATGCGGCCTCGTACAGGAACCGGTTCGCGGGCGAACGAAGAACCCTTGTCTGTTGAATTTCCCAAACACGCAGGTAGTTGAACGGTATGGCCACGAAGTTATTCACCACGTTTCGCATTTTCATGCTGGTTTCTTGTCTCGTATTCGGTTGCTTCGCGATCGAATGCTTCTCCGTGCAGGGCCAGGCGGCGGTTCAGCCGGAGCAGGCGGTTCCACCGGCAATATCGGACGCCGCGTCCCCGGAGAATAAGTCGCCTCAATGGAGAGCATTCATCTGGGAGGCCCTCCCGGCCGAGTGGCTGAGCACCCCCGGCCGGAACATTGTCGTGGAAGCTTACAAGGAGAATGACTGGAGACCTTTTTTCATGACATCGGAATTCGAAC
Organism: uncultured Syntrophobacter sp.; assembly: GCA_963666995.1. Classification (GTDB taxonomy): domain Bacteria; phylum Desulfobacterota; class Syntrophobacteria; order Syntrophobacterales; family Syntrophobacteraceae; genus Syntrophobacter. Next base: position 1,876,923 of record OY762941.1, read on the forward strand.
TTTCCCCGGATTCCCGCATTTTCCTTCAGCAGTTGGACAAGCTCGACCATGAAGCTATCGATTCGAAGGCTTTCAAACTGGACGACATGAAGCAGAGAATCGTGAACCTGGAACAACTGCGCGCATCGGCCAAAAATCTTATTCCCAGCCTCAACGATTCGATCACCGACTTTTCCGTCAGGCTGGCTCACAACGCTTCTTCTCCGGACAATCCCCAGGATGCCTCTCAATCCCGAAATGTATCCGACAGCAATCCTCAAAACCCTGCGCCGATCCAGGAGAGCGAAGAAAAATTCAGGAAGCTTTTCTACTCGGCGAGCGAACTCGACATTAGGCTGGCAAGCCTTTTCGTCCGGTTTTCCAACGAGATGGATCCTTTTTCCGAAGATGGCCAGGTAAAAGCGCTGGCCGGGCAAATCCCGATGAAGGAGTTTCTGCAGAAACTCGAACCGGCTTCGCCGCACTATCAGCACCTGCTCCAGGCATTGTCCAGGTACAGGAGCCTTGCCGCCACCGTGCGCCAGCAGCCCGTCCGGGCCTCGGCCACCCTCAAGCCGGGGGAGACCGGCGAGTCTATCCGCGATCTTCAAAAACGGTTGCAGCAGGAAGACTTCTACAAGGGGGAGATCACGGGCGTCTATGACAGTGCCACGCAGCAGGCCGTGAAGCACTTTCAGGCCTCGCACCAGTTGGACCCCGACGGATCGGTCGGTCAGCGGACGCGGGAATGGATGAACGTTTCTTTCAAGGAAAAGGCGGACTTGATCGCCCAGGCCGTGAGGCAGCTTCGCAAGAGTCCGACTCGCCACGCCGAACGATATGTCCGAATCAATATCCCTCAGTTCATGCTTGAGTACTGCAAAGACGGCAAGACCGTATCCACCCACCGGGTGATCGTGGGACGTGCAACCGGCAAGAAGGTCAAGGTGCGGGGAAAATGGATGGGCGAGAATCAGACGCCGACTCTGACGAGCAATATCGAGCAGATCGTCATCAATCCTCGCTGGTATGTGTCGGACCGGATTCGCCTGGAACTGGACGGTCCGGCAGGGACCGATCCCGCCTATTTCACCAGGCATGGGTACGTCCAGATGTCTTCGCTCTACCCCTGGGGAAAACCTCGTATTTTCCAGAAGCCCGGACCGACGAACCCTCTGGGCAGGATCAAATTCGAGTTTCCGAACGCATACGCCGTATACCTCCATGATACGCCCAACAAATACCTTTTTCAGAGAGCCCGAAGGGATTTTTCCCACGGTTGCATCCGCGTGGAAAAGGCCGATCAGTTGACTCGGAGCCTGCTGACGGACGATCAGAACCCCGCGGCCGGCAAGACGGATTCATTCCTGTCAAGCGACCGCCAGGTTTTCCTGAAACTTTCGCAGCCCGTTCCCATCATTATCGAATATTCCCCGGTTTCCTCGGCCGACAACGGGCAGGTGATCTTCTTCGGCGATCCTTACGGCTGGCTGGCTGAAAATTCCAGCGCCCAAGGATGACGGAGCCGGGTCCGTCTCCTGTGAGCCAGGCTTCTCCGGACCCCGGTTTGCGTGAAGCCGGGGTGGCGGCTCGGGCAACTGAGATTTTTCCCGGGGCGACGGCATTGCGCGTGCCCCTCGCTCGGGGAACACTCTCAGGGCGGTCCAACCGACAAAGTTTAATCTTTGTTATCAAGATGATAGGAAGTTGTCGCACGATGTTTTCAATTCCTCCGAACCGCCTATTTGTTCCCCACTTTTATGTATTGTATGATCGAATAACCTCATTCAGGGGCCTGGATATCAGGCCTTCGAATGGTGTCGGCCCGGTGTCTTCTTGACTTCTCCGGGGGCCTGCCTGAGAGACTCACGATATATCCATCTATTTTTTGTTATTACAAATAGTTATCCCCATAACAAGAAAATTTCCGGCTGATTGCGGGAAAAAAGTGTTTGACAGCGCGCCCCGTTTCAGGCTAGTGAGAACCATCTCACTTTATTTTTCCAACTGCGACGGCGCTACCTCTGGGGCTTGAATGAGATACAAAAGGGAGGGTAAGAAATGGGGCGATTTAACTCGTGCCTGGGGTTAAATGTTATCTGTGTTTGCTTTGCCGCTCTTTTGCTGTTTAATGCCGGTTTTGTCAAGGATGTTGAGGCACTTACCATCGCATATGGCCAACCTTATCACGGAAGACTCATTAACGGCGTTCAGTTTCCGAATCAATTCCCCGGTTATCACCTGAGAGACCCGGAGAGAAGCTATACCAGCCCCGAGGTGGTCGGAGCACTTCTTGACGCCATTGATGCGGTGAGACAAAAATTCCCCGATACCTGCGACGTTCTGCTCGCCGACTTCTCGACAAACAATGGTGGTGGAGCGATCCATCACCGTTCGCACCAGAACGGCAGGGATGTCGATGTCGGCATGTACGCCAGGGGAAACCGGCCGCTCGATAATCTCATGGTCATGAACGAAGAGAACCTCGATGCCGCCAAAACCTGGTGCCTGATCGAAAATATTATCGCTTCCCAGCGTGTCCAGTATATTTTCCTGGACCGAAGAATTCAGAAGATCCTTTACGACTACGCCGTAAGCCAGGGCACGGATCCCGCTTACCTCGATCATGTTTTCGGAAATGTGCAGGGCTCCCTCATCCAGCATGTCCCAAACCACATTGACCACTTCCACGTTCGCTTCTTCACGCCGTGGTCCACTCTCGCGGGGCATGTCGGCGAAAATGAGCACCAGAAGCGGATGGTGATCGAAATGGCCCAGCAGGCCTATCTTCCCCAAAAGGTCAATTATTACGTCGAAGGGAACGAGAAAAGCCTCGATGCGCTCGCTCAGAGTTTCGGTGTGACACAACGCGAACTGTGCCGCTGGAATCAGATCGCCGGAGGAAACATGCTCCAGCCGGGAAGCTGCCTGGTGTTCTACAAGCGCGGCTTCGAGGCGGAACCGGTCCATCTGGCACAGTCTCTCCAACCCGGCTTCGTCGTCGAGACCCCTCCCATCCAGTATGCTTCCCTTCGGTCAAACTCCGTTCTATCGGATGCGCCGTCGGTTGCCGAGGAGAATTTGAGCCCGGCCCCCGTGCGTCAGAAAAGAACCTCTGCCCCCGCAACCCCCACTTATACCACCTATAAAATTCAGAAAGGCGACACCCTGGAAAAAGTGGCCAGGAAGAACCATCTGGATGTGAAGGCCCTGTGCCAGTTGAATGGAATGAAGAAGCCGACGGCACTGAAGCCCGGGCAGACCATCAGGCTGGCAATGGTGAAACCGTCGGCCGGCCAGGCTGCTTTCGCGGGCAGCTCCGTACCGAAGGGCAGGTCAATCCGGAACCTCTCCATTTCATCCGACCAGAGGAACTGCTCGATTGCAGCCGCCTCGTATAAGGTGAGCAAAGGGGATACGCTGCAGAAGATATCCCGGAGAACGGGAATCGGGATAGACGTTCTCTGCCAGATGAACGGCCTGAAGAAGAACTCCGAGCTGAAACCCGGCCAGGCGATCAAACTCGCCCAGGCCACATCCAAATCGTGCGTAGTCACTTCCGGCCAGTCCAAGTCTCAGTCTCCTGCCAGGAACCAGCCCGCTTCCAGGAACAAACAGGTATCCAACTCGAAGAGTGCCGCCCCATCAAAGGCAGCGAATGGGGTCAAGGGCAAGGCAGGGCCGGCGCAGGCGCCGGCCAAGGCGGCGGCTGTTTCGAAAACATCTGTTGTATCGAAAACGCCTGCTGCATCGGGTTCCAAAGCCCAGGCTAAATCCGCTGTCTCATCCAAGCCTGCGGCTGCTTCGTCCAAACCCAAAGCTGCAGTTTCCGCGGGACAGAAGAAGGATACGAAATCCCCGGCAGCCGCCACCAACGGCAAGCCGGGCAAGGGTAATGGAAAGCTGGCAAGGGACGCGTCGGCACAATCGGGCAAAAAGAAAGTCAACTGATATTCGAGCCCTTTTGATCGGTACCGCTCATTCGGATTGCGGGATGCACGGGTGGCTTTCACCGGCTCCAGGCGCGCTTCGACGCGAATGCTCCCTGCCTTTTCCGGTATTTTTGCGGCTTCTTTTCTGCGTCGTACGCCGTTTTCGCCCAATCTCTTCATGAGTTTTACGATGTTCGTCTTCAAATAAATCCTTTTTTTTGGCTAAAAATTTTGTTATCTTTGAGTGTTTCCCGCGGGCACGGTACCAGTGCCCGCTTTCTTTTTCTGAACACGAAGCACGATCTTCACGATCGCATCATCGGGAAAGTGGTATGGCTGAAAGGAGTGTCAAAGAAGGAATCATGTCGAACAATGATCTGAACAGATTGCGGAATATAGGCATCAGCGCGCACATCGACTCGGGAAAAACAACCCTCACCGAGCGGATCCTTTTCTACACGCAGCGAATTCACGCGATCCACGACGTAAAAGGCAAGGACGGCGTGGGCGCCACGATGGACTTCATGGAACTCGAAAAGGAGCGCGGCATAACGATTCAGTCGGCAGCCACCTACTGCAATTGGAAGGGCTATTCCATCAACATCATCGATACTCCCGGCCACGTGGATTTTACCATCGAAGTGGAACGGGCCCTGCGCGTGCTCGACGGGGCCATCCTCGTGCTGTGCGCCGTTGGCGGCGTGCAGTCCCAATCGGTCACGGTCGACAGGCAGATGGTGCGTTACAAGGTGCCCAGGCTGGCATTCATCAACAAATGCGATCGAACGGGAGCGGATCCCTACCGGGTCACACGCCAGTTGAAGGAAAAGCTCAACCACAATGCGGTGATGCTCCAGCTTCCCCTCGGTCTTGAAAACGAACATCGGGGAATAGTCGATCTCATTACCATGAAGGCCGTCACCTTCGAGGGAGGGAGCGGCGAAGACATCGTTGAAAGCGAAATTCCGCCTGAGATGCTCGATCAGGCAATCCAGAAGCGGGAGGAGATGCTCGATGCCGTCTCGCTCTACTCGGACGGCCTCACGGAAGCCATTCTGGAAGACCGGGTGACCGAAGACCTCATCCACGAAGCCGTCCGCGCCGGGACCCTGTCTTTGCAGCTCACCCCCGTTCTCCTCGGCTCCGCATACAAAAACAAAGGCGTGCAACTCCTTCTCGATGCGGTTCACCGCTACCTTCCGAGCCCGCTTGAGAGTTCGAGCGAGGCCCTCGATCTGGATCAGGACGAGAAGCTTGTGCCGCTCGCGAACTCACCGGACTCCCCGCTGGTTATGCTGGGTTTCAAGCTCGAGGTCAACCGGTACGGTCAGCTCACTTACGTCCGTGTCTATCAGGGATCCCTAAAGAAGGGCGATACGATCGTCAACATGCGCACCGGAAAACGGTCCAAGGTCGGCCGTCTCATCCGGATGCACGCCGATGAGATGGAAGACATCGAAGGCGCGGCGTCCGGAGATATCGTTGCGCTGTTCGGAATCGACTGCGCTTCCGGAGACACTTTCACCGACGGCCGGGTCCGCTACGCCATGACCTCCATCCACGTCCCGGCCCCTGTTATTTCCCTGGCTGTAAAGCCAAAGGACAAGAAGGCGGAAATGAACATGAGCAAGGCCCTGACCCGGTTCACAAAGGAAGACCCGACCTTCAGGACCTTTCTTGACGAAGAAACCGGGGAAACGATCGTGTGCGGGATGGGCGAGTTGCATCTGGACGTTTATGTCGAGCGCATGCGGCGCGAATACCAGGCGGAAGTCGAAACGGGGATGCCGAAAGTGGCTTACCGTGAGACGATCACGCGCAGGGCCGACTTCAATTACACTCACAAGAAACAGACCGGAGGCGCCGGACAGTACGGGCGAGTGGCCGGATTTGTCGAGCCGTCTTCGGAAGGGGAATTCAACTTCGTAAACAAGATTTCGGGGGGTGCGATCCCGACCGAGTTCATTCCATCCTGTGAGAAGGGATTCAATGCCTGCCTGAGTAAAGGCTCCCTTGCGGGATTTCCCATCGTGGGAGTCCAGGTCACCATCAATGACGGTGCGTCCCACTCGGTGGACTCCTCGGACCTGGCGTTTCAGCAGGCCGCTATCGGCGCTTTCAGGGAAGCCTACCCGAAAGCCGGTCCCATCATCCTCGAACCGGTCATGCGGGTCGTCGTGGAGACACCGTCCGAGTTTCAGGGGGCGGTCCTTGGAACGCTCAATCAGCGCAGGGGCATGATCATCAGCACTTCTGAAGACGGGGTGTTCTCCTCCATCGAAGCGGAAGTCCCTCTGGCGGAGATGTTCGGGTATTCAACCGTGTTGCGTTCCGGAACTCAGGGGAAGGCGGAATTTACCATGGAATTCTCCAGGTACAATGCCGTCCCTCGCTCCATTGCTGAAGAAATCGCCAATAAACAGAAAGAAGAACAGAAATCGCAGAAGAAATAGGATCGCCGGGGCGCGAAGAATTTTGCTTTTTGCTGCCGCCGCTTAGTGTATGATGACAAGCGTATGGGATTCGGCGCCTTCCTTCTGAACGAGATTGGGAGCAGTCGTAGGATTGCCCATTTAAGGAGTTGATTGGATGCACAGCGAACAACCAGTGAATCCGGGCACAACCAAGTTGATTGACGAGGTTCTGGCGGATCCCCTCCAGCCGGGAGACATCGGAGTGCTGATGGCTTGTGCCGGCGCGGGGAAAACGGCATGCCTGACGCACATAGCCCTCGATCGTTTGCTTCAGGGCCAGCCGGTTCTTCATGTCTGTATAGACGTACTCCCGGACAGGACCAAGTTGTGGTACCAGGAAGTATTGGGGAATCTCCTGGCAGGGAAAGACGCCGAAAGCATAGCTCAGACCCAGCACAGGATTGAACCCCTGCGTTTCATCCTCGCGTACTTGAACCAGACGTTCAGCCCCGGCAAACTGGAACAGAGCGTCAAGAACCTGAAGGAGCAGGCCGGGTTCAACCCCTCTCTGGTCGTTCTTGACGGGTTTGACTTTGAAAACTCGGATCGCCGGACCCTGGAAGATCTGAAAGAATTCGCCCGGCAGCATGACGTTCCCATCTGGATGTCCGCCAGGACGCACCGCCATATCACTCAGGCCAATGAAAGGGGCATCCCCTATCCCTGTGACGCAAACGACGAGCTTTTCCAATCCATCCTGCTCCTGGAACCCGGTACGGATGCAATCCGGATCAAGATCCTGAAGCAGGGCAGCCGTTATGAGACCAGGTACCCCGAGGTGGTTTTGGACCCCAGAACGCATCTTCTTCAGCGAGGTTGAACGGAAATCTCCCCGGGATCCTTTCGAGTGCCCTTCCATGGATGATGATTTGATTGCAGGCCTGACCCGTCAGGTCAAAGAAGAAGTCATCGAGAATTATCTGAGGGAGAGGCGCATCGTCGAACTGCAGATTGAAGATCTCGGGAAGCGTGCCAGGGACAACCTGTTCAGGGCCGCGAAGACGGGCAGGCGGCTGAACCGGTTGGCGCAGCTTATGATAACCCCCGAGGCGAGGCAAAAGCTCGCCGTTATCCTGCTCATACCATTCCCTTCCTTCTGGACCGATTACATGGAAAACCGCTTTTCAAAAGGCCCGCCCATGATCAAGGTGCGCGGCCTCACTGAAAAAGCGAGATTCAGGAAACTCGTCCTGGAAGCATACAACCGGTTCCATCTGTGGATGGAGCGATACCGGGCCGGATACGAAGAACTGGCAGCCGAGTGCAGGGCCGTCAACTCCAACATCCTGGTGTTCCAGAGAAATTTCGACCTGCTGTCCATCCTTGCTTTCCTGAGAAGCCTGGACATCCGGGCAACCGAGATGAAACGGGTGCTCGGCCAGAATTTTACGCCGGCGGAACAGGCTTCACTCGACAAAAGCCTCTATATCAATCCTGTTTCCTGTGGAAGCCTGGAAGCCCCACCGCCTTTCAACCCGCCAAAGCCGGAATCGATCGACATGTCCCTGTCCGAATTGGCCGACGCGGTTTACCGGCGTCATCCGGCCGAGGCCGGGCGTTTTCTGCCGCAGGCAAAGAGCATTTTTACCGCCTGAAATCAGGTGAACAGTCAACCCATTTCTCACAGTGAGGGTAATGAACGCCATGAACAACTTTGAAAAGGCCGCCGCATTCCACAAGGAAGGCTTCAACTGCTGTCAGTCGGTATTTTCGGTCTTCGCACCGACGCTCGGACTCCCCCTCGAAAACGCACTCAAAACGGCCTCCGCCTTCGGAGGCGGCATTGGCGGCATGGGAGAAGCCTGTGGCGCATTCACGGGCATCCTGATGGCCCTGGGCCTCAAATACGGATTCTCTACGCTCGAGGATAAGCAGGCGAAAGATAAAATGAACCAGATCGCACGGGACGCCGCGGAGAAATTCCGCACCGCAAACGGTTCGATTCTGTGCAGGGAATTGCTTGGGTGCATACCGGCCACCCCGGAGGGAAAGGCTTATATCAAGGAAAAGAAGCTTTCCGAGACCGTATGCGCGGAGGCCATCCGGAGCGCGGTGCAGATCGCGTCCGAAATGCTGGGAGAAAAATAGAAGGAGACCGCGGCCGGGATCGGGGGTCCGATCCCCCTTCGATCCATGGGAGGCTACACCCGGGGCAACATCTCCGGCGCGGTTCCAGTCCATATGATCCGGCCTGATACGAGGGCTCAGCGGAAACGCTCGGCCCTTTCCCCGGCTTTTCCGGCTAACCGGTAACATCACGGTACGAAATCACCAATTACCCATTGAATGAGTGTCTGGGAGCTGAAAAAACCAGGAAGCTAATTCCTATCACCCTATCACCTACGTGACGGGCGTGCGCGAGTGGGCCCGCGCGGGAAAGGTCGGGAGCAGACAATGTCACAGCCATCCAGCGCGCTGCCGCTGCAGGGAGTCAAGGTGGTCGAGTTCGGCCAGCTCATTGCCGGGCCGTTCGCCGGCAAGACACTGGCCGATTTCGGGGCCGAGGTGATCAAGATCGAGCCGCCGGGGGAAGGGGATCCCCTGCGCAAGTACCGGAAACTCTATGAGGGCACCTCACTCTGGTGGCAGGTCCAGTCCAGGAATAAACAGTCGATCGCCCTGGACCTCCGGCATCCACAGGGGCAGGAGATCGCCCGGCGGCTCATCCGTGAAGCCGATGTGGTGATCGAGAACTTCCGGCCGGGGACGATGGAAAAGTGGGGCCTGGGCTGGGAGGAGATCTCACGGGTCAATCCCGGCCTGATCATGCTGCGCATCTCCGGCTACGGACAGACGGGTCCCTACAGGGATCTGCCCGGCTTCGGGGTGATCGGCGAGGCCATGGGCGGTCTCCGCTACATCACCGGAGAGCCCGGTTGCACGCCCGTCCGGGTCGGGGTCAGCCTCGGCGACTCTCTGGCAGCCCTGCACGGAGTGATCGGAGTCCTCCTGGCGCTCCACCACCGGAACGCCAACGGCGGTAAGGGGCAGTACATCGACGTCGCCCTGTACGAGACGGTCTTCAACATAATGGAGAGCCTGCTGCCCGAGTACGACGCCCTGGGCTTCATCAGAGAGCGGACCGGCAGTGCGCTGCCCGGCATCGCGCCGACCAACGCATACGTTTGCCGGGGAGGTGAGTACGTGCTTATCGCCGGAAACGGGGACAGCATCTTCAGGCGCCTGATGGAGGAGATCGGCCGGTCCGACCTGGCCGGCGATCCGGAGCTGGCCCACAACGAGGGACGCGTAGGGCGGGTGGGAGAGATCGACGCGGCGATCGACGCATGGACCGCCACGCGGGGGATCGACGAGGTCCTGACCGCCATGACGCGGGCCCGCGTGCCGGCGGGGCGCATTTACACCGCCAAAGACATAGCCGAAGATCCCCACTATGCGGCCCGGGGGATGATCGAGCAGATCGTGACGCGGGACGGCCTGGCCCTTAAGGTGCCGGCGGTGGTGCCCAAGCTGAGTGAGACGCCCGGGACCATCCGCACCACGGCGCCCGGGCTGGGCGAAGACACCGAGGCGGTCCTGCTTCGCCTCGGCTACACGCCGGAGCAGATCGCCGCCCTCAAGGCGGATCGCGTGATCGACGAATAACCGATTCGCCAATGCATGGATGACCGGGTGCCGGACGGGTGGGGTCCCGCAACGGATCGTTCGAACCTGTAATGCGGAATGTAAGACCAAAGACATTCGAAACCGGAGGGGAGCATGTTCGAGGGGCGGGGTAGGCAAGTGTACGTCTGTGAAGTGACGCCGCGGGACGGATTTCAGATTGAGTCCGCCTTCATTCCGACTGCGGACAAGATCGCGCTCCTTGACGCGCTGAGCCGCACCGGGCTTCCGGGGATCGAGGTCACTTCGTTCACCTCTCCCAAAGCCATTCCCACACTCCGAGACGCCGATGAAGTGATGCTAAAGATCACCCGGGCGGCCGGGGTCGCATACGCCGCGCTGGTCCCAAATCCCCGCGGGGCGGAGCGGGCGCTGGCGGCCCGCGTGGACGAAGTGAGGCTCGTCATGTCGGTAAGCGAGACGCACAACCTGGCCAACCTCCGGATGACCAGGGAGCAGTCATTCGCGCAGCTCGAGGAGGTGATCCGGATGGTGCGCGGGGCGGGAGTGGCCCTCAACGGCTTGCTCTCCACCTGCTTCGGCTGCCCGATGGAGGGCACGGTTTCTGCGGACGAGGTCTGGCGCTGGTCGGGCCGGCTTCTGGAGGCTGGGGCCGACGGCATCACCCTCTGCGACACCACCGGCATGGCGCACCCCGGCCAGGTCGCGGAGCTGGTGGATGCGTTCCGGCGGCGCTGGAAGCCGGCGGTTCTGACATTGCACCTGCACAACACGCGCGGTCTGGGGCTCGCAAACATCCTGGCGGCGCTGGAAGCCGGCGCAGACCGTTTCGACGCCTCGCTGGGAGGACTCGGCGGCTGCCCATATGCCCCGGGGGCCACGGGAAACGTCTGCACCGAGGATCTGGTGCACATGTTGGAGATCCTGGGGTACCGGACGGGGGTGGATCTCGATTCACTGCTTGAATGTGCGCAGCGGCTGCCGAGGCTCGTCGGCCACCCCGTCCCGGGCCAGGTGGTAAAGGCCGGCCGCATCGGGCACCTGCACCCCGCACCCGATTGGCTGCCCGAGGTTCGCGCCCGGGCGCTGGAGCGCGGCTGCGGTTCGAGCTGATCGAACAAAACAGCCCGGCCCCCGGGGAGCACATGCCGCGGCACACCCGGGACCGGCAGCATTCCGCGGATTTCGGGGGCCGCATGGGAACGTCGCGGCTCTACGACACGACGGCCGAACGGCTCGTCCCCGGTTACCAACAGGCTATATTCCTGCGAGTGCAAGAACCGTAACCTGACCGGCAAGAATTGTAACCGGCGGACACGGGAAATCCTCCTTCACGATGCCCGATCCTTTCATTTCAAGCCATCTCCATCGTGGCACACGATTTGCATTTTAGATTCTCGACAAGTTCGCCCAGGACCGGTCCCCGGAGCCGCCCATTGAACGGGACGCTCCGGAAGGTGGACACTCGGGGGAGCGTTCGCCTGACGGCCATCCTGTTCGAGTGGTGTTGTTTTTTGTGAGGTTGGGTGGCGGTGTCCGATGATGTACCAGTGTTTTCGGTGTAAATCAACATGGGGTGAGGGCCGGCCTGAGGTTGAGGGATATTCTCATGGGCTGTGCGCTCCCTGCCTCAAAGAAGCCCTGACTCCCATTTACCGCAAGAGGCAGGTGAGGGAAGGCCATTTTGACTGTTTCGGGAAATCCGCAGGGTATTGCGATCAATATTCCTGTAAGTACCGTGACGTGTGTCTTCTGTTGGTCTGAACCGAGCACCGTTTCTTCTTCTCCAGGCAGAGCCAGCCCGGTTGCTCTGCCGCCAGGTGTTCCCCTGACACTTTTTGACACAATCCCGTAGCACTTTTGACACATTTTGTCACAAATCGCTCCGATGATGCCGCACAGGCCTCCCCGTGAAGGTGCCCGCATCCCGCGAGCATGTCCGGCCGATTTGCGACATTTCCTATTGGGAACGGGCAAACGCAGTCCTCAAAAGAGAGTCGCGGCTGATCATTCCTTTGAATCTCCCTTCAGCATCAACCACGGGCAGGCGTTTGATCGCCTTTCCGGGCATGCCCCGGATCGGATCCCCCCTTTCGGCCGGCTCGGCGTCGTGCAGAGCGGAGCCTTCCATTGCCTTTACGGATGCATTACCTTACATACGTTGGAAGGAGTGGTTTTCCACCCGTCTTCTTTCCCGCTGCCGCTTCCGAAGACGAAGGGGGATCGGGTTTTCGGGTCGGGGTTTTGGGGCGAGGCGCCGAGCGTTTATAAGCGTGCGGCGAGGGTAAGGGGGTAGAGCATGTGTAAGAAGAGTGGTATTTTACTGAATGAGATTAAGGAGCATGGTGTTTCAGGCGAATAGGGACACCGGCTTCAAGAGAGGGGGTTGATAAATGAATAGTGAAGAAATCAAACTGGATACGGTTCGTACCGACTGTGACTGCTGCAAGCTTGCCGATGGCGAGCAGGCGGCGGATTACGGGTGTGGGGAGCGAAAAGCAGTTTTTACCCTCCGGGAACAGGAAGTGCTGAAACGAATTCGTGAGGCCCATGAACGGGCTTCAGAATTGAAGGAACGCATGCGGCTCATAAAGGGAGAGGAACCCGCGGAGCAGAGGGCCAAGGCGGATCTCAAGCAGGAGCTGGAAGCACTTCGCGGGCTGCGGGCCGAACTTGAAGCGGAACGCGTCGCGGCCGCTCAGGAGCGGATGCAGCTTCTGGGGCATGCCTGATGGAAGGCACATCGAGTGCGGGGAATATTTGTTCGGCGGTTGTACTGGACCCGGTGGGACGTTCCACCGGGTCTTGTATTTTAATGCGCACAAAATGAGTATCTGCGGAAGGACTTTCGCAACCCGGTGCCTGAAACTGAGAGGTCTAAAATAAAAAGGATACTCACCGATGACTGTCCTGCAGGCCGGCTGTACCTGGGCCATCTCGTCGGAAGCTTGAAGAAGGGCGTGGAACTTCAGTATAAATTGGCACGGACGGAAACGGCAGGCTGTCCAAATCAGCCGGAAATGCTATATTCCCGTGCGACGACGAACAAACGGCCGCTCGCCGCGTCCGGGCATGTTTGCCGATCCCGCACGAATCCGCTCAAATATGCAGGGAAGTGTGGAAGGAAATCCCGTTTTCATTTATCATGAGACATTCAACGCAGACAAAAGAATGGTTGAGGGGCTGGAAGTGCGGTACCACTCCGGCAGGATCGGCGACAGCGGGGTGAAGGAGAAGCTTGTCGCTGCGCTTTCCGGGCTTATGGAGCCGATGAGGAGACGAACGTCCTACAATGAGAAAAGGGGGGAACCGGCTGAAAGGACCATCCGGCAAGGTCCGCTGAAAATGCGGGAAATCGCTTTGGAAACCATGCGTGACGTCCGCAAGACCATGGGACTCAACCGTGTGATGCTCAGAACAGGAGAGAGCGTTAAACGGCATACGCAAGACAATCCAGCCTAATGGAAGACCCCAGGGCAAGGGCCTTCGTAATCTGCCACAGGGCCATTCGGAGCGCACCTCTTGAGTTTCGTATGATTCGATTTCCGGAGAAGGAGAGGAGCGGTGTGTTCGCGGGTGGGAAAGTTTGTCTAGGAGTCAAAAAATGATTCGAAAAGTGGACGCGTTGGAATATCACAACCAGGAGAGGCCTGGAAAGATCGAAGTCAAAGCCACGAAACCGTGCATCACCCAGAGGGATCTATCGATGGCATACACGCCGGGGGTTGCGGAGCCCTGCAGGGAAATAGCAAAGGATCCCCACAAGGTTTTTGACTACACGGCAAAGGGCAACCTGGTTGGCGTGGTCACCAACGGCACGGCGGTGCTCGGTCTGGGAAATATCGGACCTCTTGCCGGAAAGCCTGTCATGGAAGGCAAGGCCGTACTGTTCAAACGATTTGCGGATATCGACGTATTCGACATCGAACTCGGGACGTCCGATCCGGAAGAAATAATCCGTGCGGTCAAACTGCTTGAACCCACCTTCGGGGGCATCAATCTCGAGGACATCAAGGCGCCTGAGTGCTTCTACATCGAAGAGCGCCTGAAGGAGATCATGAATATCCCCGTTTTCCACGATGACCAGCACGGAACGGCCATCATCTCCGGGGCCGCGCTTCTGAACGCCCTGGAGCTTCAGGCCAAAAGACTCGATGAGGCCAAGATCGTGATTTCAGGGGCGGGCGCGGCGGGAATTGCCAGCGCGGAACTCTATATCAGGCTGGGAGCCAGAAGAGAAAATGTCTACCTGGTGGACTCAAAGGGCTTGGTTTTCAAGGGGCGCACCGCCGGCATGAACCCGTATAAGGAGAGGCTTGCAAACGGCACGAAACCGATGAGCCTCGGCGAGGTCATCAAGGGAGCGGACGTTTTCGCAGGAGTATCCGTCGGGGGGTTGATGACCAAGGAAATGGTAAAGGCCATGGCCGACAAGCCGATCATCTTCGCGCTGGCGAACCCCGACCCCGAGATCTCGTATGAAGACGCGGTGAGCGTTCGGGACGATCTCATCATGGCGACAGGGAGGTCCGACTTCCCCAACCAGGTAAACAACGTTCTGGGTTTTCCTTTCATCTTTCGAGGCGCTCTGGACGTCGGTGCAACGGCCATCAACGACGAGATGAAGATCGCAGCGGTCCGCGCACTGGCCGGCCTGGCGAAGGAAGATGTTCCCGATACCGTTTTAAAGGCCTACGGAAACCAACCCTTCGCGTTCGGCCCCACCTATATCATTCCCAAACCCTTCGACCCGCGGGTCCTCATCCGGGGAGCCGCGGCCGTGGCCAAGGCGGCTGTGGACTCCGGAGTTGCGCGCAGCCCCATCAAGGACTGGGAAGCCTATCATGACAGCCTCGAGAGCAGGCTGGGGCGCTCCCAGGAAATCATGCGCAGGATGATTCACAAGGCCAAGCGAAATCCCAAGAGGATCGTGTTCCTGGAAGGAAAGGAACCCCAGATCCTGCGCGCCTGCCAGGTGATCCTGGACGAAAGCATCGCCAAGCCCATTCTGCTCGGGGACAGGAAGATAATCGAGCAGAGGATCGCGGAACTGCATCTGGACCTTGAAGGGGCGACCATCATCGACCCGAGGAAATTCGACCGCCTCGAAGACTATGTCGAGGAATTCTACAGGATGCGGTGCCGAAAGGGAGTGACTCGGCAGGAAGCCAAACAGCTCCTCAGGTACAATACCAACTACTTTGGCGCAATGATGGTGAAAATGTGCGATGCCGATGGTCTGGTGGGAGGAGTGAACCAGCACTATCCGGATACGATCCGGCCTGCACTTCAGGTGCTTCCGCTGGAGCAGACCACATCCGTCATCGCGGGCGTCTATATGATGGTTTTCCCGAAGGACCTGCTGTTCTTCGCGGACACCACGGTAAATATCGATCCTACGGCGGAGCAGCTTGCGGAAATCGCCATTCTGACCTCGGAGGTGGCAAAACAGCTCGATATCGAGCCGAGGATCGCAATGCTGTCTTTCAGCAACTTCGGAAGCACGCGCCATCCTCGTTCGGACAAGGTGGCGCTGGCGACGCGGATAGTGAAAGAGCGCCGTCCGGACCTCGCGATAGACGGCGAAATGCAGGCGGACACCGCCGTGGTCCCTGAAATATTGAACGGGGTCTACGATTTCAACAAGCTCCGCAAGAAGGCCAATATCCTCATTTTCCCGTCGCTTGAGGCAGGCAATATAGCCTTTAAGCTGATGGCCCGCATTGGCGGCGCTAAAGCGATCGGCCCGATACTCATGGGCACGAGTGAGGCGATTCACGTCATACAGCGAAACTGCGATGTCGAGGACATTGTAAACACGACGTCTCTTGCCGTTATCGACGCTCAGGAGCACAAGAAATGTGAAGCGGCCGGATGAAAGCATCGGCAAAACCGGTTGATTTTTGCTTTTGCCTCATTTACTATAGATTGTGTTTATAAAAATATAGGTTCAACAGCCGGGGGGGTGCTCTCCTCAAGAGAGCTGAGATAATACCCTTGGAACCTGATCCAGATCATACTGGCGGAGGAATCGGCGAGTGAGATATCATATGATGTCTCAAGAGGCCGTTTTTCCAAAACGGCCTCTTTGTTTCTGGGCGGGAACCTGATCGATCTCAGTTTTTCGACGCCCCTCCTCATCACATCAGAGGAGGCAACCGTGCCAACACAACTGGATTATGCCAAAGCAGGTCAGATCACCGAGGAAATGAAGCAGGCAGTTGCGGGAGAACCGGTCGGCGCTGAAGAGCTCCGGGAAGCCATCGCCGCCGGGCATGCCGTTCTGCCGAAAAACCATAACCATTCGTTTCCTATCATTCGTGCCATTGGCCGCGGTCTGAAAACCAAGGTCAATGCCAACCTCGGCACAAGTGGAGAGTGCCACAGCATCGAGTTGGAGAAGGACAAACTCGATGCGGCCCTAAGGGCCAAAACCGACTCCATCATGGATCTTTCAACAGGCGGTGATCTCGCCGAATTCCGCCGGTTTTTCCTTGAGAATTCCACCGTTATGGTCGGTACCGTCCCCATTTATTCGCTCGCAACCGAAATGATGATCAAACATGAGTCCCTGGACAACATGGACGGCGATCTGCTTTTGCGGAGCATTGAAAGACAGTGCAGCGAAGGCCTCGACTACATTACGGTCCATTGCGGCGTGACCAGGGCTTCGGTGAAGAAGCTTGAGAGCTACGAACGCCTTATGCCGTGCGTGAGCCGCGGCGGCTCCATTCACATGCACTGGATTCGAAGGAACGACAAAGAAAATCCCCTCTATGAGAATTTCGACGATTTGCTGGAAATCGCCCACAAATACGACGTGACTCTCAGCCTTGGGGACGGATTTCGCCCAGGCACCGTCATTGATGCTACCGACGGAGCGCAGCTTGAAGAATTGATGATCCTGGGGGAACTGGCAAAGAGAGCTTACAGCCGGGGTGTGCAGGTCATGATCGAAGGGCCCGGGCACGTTCCCCTGCAGCAGATACAGGCCAATATGCTGCTCCAGAAAAGACTTTGCAACGGGGCTCCATTCTATATTCTCGGCCCCCTGCCGACCGACATCGCGGCGGGGTACGACCACATTACCGCAGCCATAGGCGGAGCCCTGGCCGGGATGGCCGGCGCCGACTACCTGTGCTATGTCACTCCGGCGGAGCATCTTGGGTTGCCCAATCCCGATGACGTTTACCAGGGTGTTATGGCCTCGCGCATTTCGGGCCATATCGCGGACATCGCCAAGGGTCTGCCGGGAGCCATGGAAGCGGACCGCCGTATGTCCATCGCGCGACAGAAGCTGGATTGGGAAGGAATGATCAACGAGGCCCTCGACCCGGATCTGGTGAGGAAGCGGCTGGAAGTCACCCAGGACCGGGAAGGCTGCAGCATGTGCGGCAAACTGTGTGCCGTGAAGATCAGCAGGATGTAGAAAAACCCCGGACTTTCATCATTGCCCGCGGTGATGAGGACCTGAAAGCAGCATTTGCCACGGCAGGGCTCTGCGCCCTGCGCACCACATAAAAAAAGCCCCCGGTTCCGAATGGTCCCGGGGGCTTTTCAATAAAAAGCCCGCTGGAGGTTCTCTCCATGATTGGGTCTCAGAGAGGCGGCCTGAAACTACCGATCGATCAGTGCGGGTTAAGCTTGCGTACCGGCCGGTTTAGTGGGTTTCTTTTTACTTTTGGCCTTGCTCGTGGTGCCTTTCTTGGTGGTCTTTTTCTTCGTTGGTTTTTTCTTGGTGGTCTTTTTCTTCGCCTTGGCGGGGGTCTTTTCCCCTTGTGCCGCTTGACCGGCCGGCTGTGTTGTAGCTGCTCCGACCGGGACTACCAACATCGTCGCCCCAAAAAGAATCGCTGTTATAAGAGAAACTATCTTACCTTTCATATCCTAGCTCCTTTCCTCCTCAAAAATCCGCCCCTCCGAGCGTTTAAGATACGCACCGGCACATTCTAAGTACAATTCTCAAAATGTACAACATATTTGATGGGTTTTATTTTCTTGAAGATTTCTTCTTTCCGGTTGCCGGCTTGGCTTTGGACGCGGATCCCTGGGCTTTCCCTTTCCCGGTTGCTTTCGATGCGGACTTATTTTTTGAGCGGCTTGAAGTAGCGACTTTCGTCTTCGAGGACTTTGGATTTGAGCGGTTGGAAGCTGCGATTTTTGCCTTCGAAGATTTGGGATTTGAGCGGCCTGAAGCCGCGACTTTCGTCTTCGAGGACTTCGAAGAGGCATGCTTTTTTGCAGATTTGGAAGCGTATTTGCTTCCGCCCTTGGTGGACGACTTCGACTTTGACTTTGAATACCGGCCCCTGGTTTTGGATGACTTCCCGGCCGATTTGGAGCTGTGCCTGCCGGGTTTTTCCCTTTCGGGTCCAAATGTCGGTTTTGCGTCGGGATTTGGGGTCCTGGCGGCAGGGTTGTACTCATTCTTCATGATCTGCCGCCACTGCTCCTGCAGTTCGCGCAGGGGTTCCCCTGTTTGCTGCTGATCCTGAACCTGTGCGGACGGCGCCGGAGTGAAGACGGACGAAGCTGCGAACAAAGCCGAAATACAGAAAATAACCGTCCGTTTGCATTGCATAAACCTCGAACTCCTTCCTTTCTGAAATTGCCCCGTTTCAGAAAGCAGATCGACTCTTCCTTCTCTGTGGTCCCGCCGCCTGGTTGATTGTAGGAGAGTGTACCTTATAGCACAGATCGGTCCGCAAAAAAAACCCGGAAATCGCTCCGCACCAAAGCAAACCGGGCGGAGAACGGTTTTCACCCTCAGGGTACCCGCTATTTTCTGCCGCGAAAACGGTTCAGAAATTCCAGCAGAGTATACCCGAGTTCGGTCGGGACATATCCGACCTCGTCACACGCATAGCAGGGAATTTCTTCAACTATGTCCAGGATGGGATGCCCGTCGGGCGGGGGAAAGTTATTTTCGGCCCACCACTGAACCCACTGCCAGTCCTGAATGAACCCTATTCCCTTACAGTTTGGGCACATTGTCTGCAAGTCAGCGCTTTTGATCATGGAATCACCTCTCCTCCTATCGGTGGCCCGCCGGCCGAGGGTTTTGTTTTCAGCAAATCGCCCCGAATCCCATGCTTAGCTATACCGTGTCGGAAATCCTTTGCATTTTCCTGCTCTGTTAACATATTCTTCCTTTTCCTCATAGCGCTATTTGGTTTGGCGGATCGCCTGCGAGGGGCCATGATGCAAGGAGCCGCGGCCCCCGCCGCCGGTTGACCACCTCGAAATACGCCGGAAAAGGAAGACCTTTACTCGGATGACGAACTCGAATGACTTTACCGCAAATCGCACGGGTATCGAGAATGTGATCCTGTCCGCTCGCGATCTTTATGAGCGGTGGGGCGGAGTTCTGGGGCAGGACCCCGGCATCCGTGAGGGGTTGGAAGCCCTTGAAAGGAAGATTTCAGCCTCCCGGCGGGCGATGGCTGAATTCGGCGTCGTGGAGGCATGCAGGGAATGCGAAGAAAGTGAAGGCGGCAGTTGTTGCGGAGCGGGCATCGAGAACAAGTATAATCCCGCCCTGCTCGTTATAAACCTGCTGCTCGGCGTCGAACTCCACCCCCGGCGGAAGAATGCCGGGAGCTGCTATTTTCTGGGCCGGAGCGGGTGCGTCCTCAAGGTACGCCATATCCTGTGCATCAATTATCTGTGCGCGAAAATCAGGAACAGGCTGCAACCGGGAAGACTCATTGAGCTGCAAACCATCACGGGCCATGAGATGGAGGCCGTCTTTTCCGTCCATGAGGCCGTCAAGAAATTCATGAGGTCCTGAGTGCCGCCATACGAAGACTCGGTAAAAGCTCCGGCGCTTGTCGCCGATTTCTACAGTGACTGCAAATTCGGATACGAAGGCCGTGAAGGCTACCGGAAGTCAACCGACCTGGCCAAGTTTCTGGAGTGTGTTCGAGAACTGACCGAACGGGGGTTCCTCGACCCGGCGAGGACCGTCTTCGCCGATCTGGGGTGCGCCGACGGCCGGGTAAACGTCCTGATGAGCTATTTCGTCAGGGCATCCATCGGGATCGAAATCGACCCGGATATCCTTTCGGAATACGCGGAGCGCAAACAGCGCCTGGCATCGAAGCTTCAGGAAGCCCGTCTGCCCGCTCCACCCGACAATATCTTCCTCTTTGCCGGAAATTCACTCGATCCTGAAGCCTTCGACATGGTTCACAAAACCGCCGGAGTTCACTTTTCGGGTGTGGATATCTTCTACACCTACATCACTCTCCACGACCTTTTCGCGGGAAAAATCGCGGCCGATGCCCACGAAGGCGCTCTCTACATGGTCTACGGCTTCAACAAAGTTCTCCCGCGCTACGAGCACCTCGAACTCATCATCCCGGATCTCGGCTCGCAGGGCATCGCAGCACTCTACGCCAAAAGAACCTGATCCGAAGCCGCGCTCGACGAGGGCAGGCGGAAAGCGGCTGTTGCCCAAACGGAATCCAGGAAAGGAATGAGTCGTTTATCCGGAAACGTCACCCCGGCGAAGGCCGGGGTCCAGTGTCGTTAATTGGAATTACCCAATAATTTCAAAGAGTCTGGATTCCGGCCTCCGCCGAAATGACGAATCCCGGTTACGCTCGTTCCCACGCTCCTGCGTGGGAATGCAGACACTTTTCCTTTGGGTAACAGCCCCTCCTGCGTGGGAACGCAGAGGAGATGAAGAAGGTCGAACGGGTAACACGGACAACTCGTTGTCCGTGCGCGCGAAGCGCAAGAGGAGGCTCGGAAGATAAGCTGAGAAATCGCGGGGGATTACGCCGGCCCTCTTGTCCTTGCGGACCCGGACAACGAGTTGTCCGGGCCACCCCCGGAAAATTATCCGGGGATCACAGGTTTGATGGGAGATTGCCCACCGTTCCCACGCGGGAGCGTGGGAACGGGAAGAGATGCCTCCCCCCCGATCGATCCTTTGGAGGGCTTCACCACGTCAGCATCTCGATAATGGCCCTGTGTTCAGGGTACTGTTTGAGCAGTTCTCCCCTGGCGCCCAGCTCAAAGTCTTCGTATTCAAAGCCCGGCGCCACCATGCAGCCGGCAAGAGTGAAGGACTCCGGTTCGTCAACGATCGCTCCGAACCATTCTCCACCGTTCACCAGCACCTGGAATGCCTCACCTTTCTCCGGGTCGCCGCCCAGTTTCCTTTGAGCCAGGTTCCCATCCAGGCCGATGACAAACAGGGAGAGAGGGCTTCCGGCATAAAAGTGCCAGATTTCGTCCGACTTCAAACGGTGCAGGGCTGAGAACCGGCCGCCTTTGAGCAAATAATAGATGAGCGAGGCACAAGATCGGGGGCCGGGGTATCCCGGGGAGAGGCACTCTTTTGCGACCTGCCCGGCGGTCTTGTATGCTTCACAAAAGTAGCCTCCCTCGGGGTGGGCGACAAGACCCAGTTTTTCGATCCAGTAATCGGCATCCTTCAGCATAAACGCCCTTTCATTCCGGAAATTCCGTATCCTGTGCCCGCCCGGCTTCCGAGACCCGGCGCGGTTCCTTCGAGTCTTCCATATCCAGGACAATTTTCAAAGCAAAAACGAAGACGTTGAGAATTCTCTTTCGGCCGAAAATCTGGTAAGTTGCGCGGAACATACTTGTGTTTGACCGCACTGTTTCATGGAAGGATGGCACGATGCCGGAAACGTACACGAAGATGTCGAGCAAGGCGGGCCTTGCTCCCGGGTCCCTTGTCCACGTAGGGACGAAGAAGGCTGGAAACGCCAAAGTCACATTGATCCACTACGACCGGGATTCCTTGGAGGAAAGGGAAATCCTCTCGCTCGACGAGTGCCTTTCGTCAAGCGCGAAAGCAGGTGTCACCTGGATCGATGTCGAAGGCATCCACCAACTCGACACTGTCGAGAAGATCGGAAAACTCTACGACCTCCACCCCCTGACCCTTGAAGACATCGTCAACTCCGAACATCGTCCCAAAATGGAAGACTATGGCGACTATGTATTCATCGTTTTAAAGACGCTCAGCTATTCCGCCAGGACCGGCATGCTGAATTCCGCGCAGATAAGCATGGTGTTCAAACCCAGTCTCGTCATCTCCTTTCAGGAAGCGGAAACCGATATCTTTGAACCTTTGAGGGAGAGACTGCGGAAAGGCAAGGGAAGGCTCAGCAAGCAGGGGAGCGACTACCTGGCCTACGCTCTGATGGACAGTATCATCGATGGCTACTTCCTCTTGCTCGATGAGCTGGGGGAGAGGATCGAGACTATCCAGGAGGAACTGGTCGGCAAGCCTTCGAAGGAGACCCTGCAGCGCATTTTCAGTATCCGGCACGACATGGCCCAACTCCGAAGATTTATCTGGCCGCTGAGAGATTTCACCAACCTGATGCTCAGGGGAGAGATACCCCTCATCCAGGAACAGACAAGGTTGTACCTGAGGGATCTGTACGACCATACGGCGCATGTGGTTGAGACCATAGACACCTTCAGGGACACTCTTTCGGGGATGATCGACATCTACCTCTCCAGCATCAGCAACAAGCTCAATGAAACCATGAAGGTCCTCACCATCATCGCTACGATTTTCATTCCTCTAACCTTTATAGCCGGCGTATATGGAATGAATTTCGAAAACATGCCCGAACTGAAATGGCCCTGGGGATATGCCGCGGTCTGGCTTGTCATGGTGGGAGTGGCAGCTTCGATGCTCACCTATTTCAGAAGAAAGAATTGGATCTGACATGGAAAGCGACCAACCGCCTCTACTTCATAAAGGCGGCTGATCGGGTTATTATGTTTAATTCTCTCATCCGGAGAAATAACGGAACCGCACATACAACTGTCGATGATCAATTGTTCCCTTCCTCCGCCAGCACCATCTGCTCTGCATCGTGCAACGTCTGATCGTGAAACTCAGCTTCACTCATTTTGCCGGCCACAAAATCGCTCCAGGTTCCGAAGTTACTGAAAAAGCAGCTCTTCAACCCCGCATCAACACAGACCTGCCTGTAGATCCTGTTTGCGCGCCTGGCTCGTTCTCTTCTTTCCTTTTCTTCCCCGGAAAACTTGGAGTCTTTTCCTTCCTGAGCAAGGTATTTGCCAAATGATCGCGAATAAACCTCTTGCTGGGGCGGGCTGTCAAACCGCCCGAGATCCCGGCTCCCGAACCCCTCTCCGGAAAGCACGGTGTAATCGCCCGGCAAACCAAACAGAGAACGGATTGCATCTCGATCTATCCCGTGGAATGTCCTAATATGTGGCCAATATATCATCTATCGCTCCACCCGCGTTTCCAGGCCCCTGCATCCATGGCAGGCGCTTTCGAACCGCATTATCAGATTCACATCAATGACCGATAAGAAACCTTTTCCTCAGAAAGAAGAATAATCATTGATAGTCTTACTTTCCAAGAGATGAATCCTGAATAGCTGGTAATTTACCGTCATTATGAATTATTTTTGGTATATCACGGACAGGGCACCGGAGTGGAGTGCCTTGTCCGGAGTGAAGGAAGGAGGGGCCGGGGCATCGAAGATTCCCCGGGGACATCAAAAGAGTGGAGCGTCTTATCTCGCGGCTTGAGGCCGATTATCCCTTTCTTTGAAGACACGGAAGATCTCATCCCGATTTACCAGTGATTCCATTTCCGGCACCTCTTTCAGGATGTTTTCCCTCCCTTCCAATTCCTGGCGGTCCACGAGGACGACAGCCCTCACCACTTCCAGGCCGGCGTCTTTGCAGGCGGCAATGGCTTGAAGCGTCGATCCCCCGGTGGTGACGACATCATCCACGACCACCACCCGGTCTCCCGCTTTCACCTTGCCTTCAATGAGAGTGGCGATCCCATGGTCTTTCTGTTTCTTTCGCACCACGAAAGACTGCACTGGGTGCCCTTCCAGCCAGGACGTGTAGGCAACCGCGTTCGCAATGGGGTCGGCCCCGAGCGTCAGCCCCCCGATCGCATCGACCTTGAGGTCCCGGATTGACCGGTAAACGAGGTTTCCGATCAGGTATTGCCCTTCGGGATCCAGGGTCACGAGTTTACAGTTGAAATAAAACCGACTGAACCCGCCATGGACAAGCTTGAATGAGGGGGTTTCGGAATACCTGAACGCATGCCGGATTATCAGTTCCATCAGCCGTTCTTTCATGTTCATGGGGTCTTATGCCTTTCTTCCCTGCGCCTTCCGGGCAGGCCTTTCGCCCGGCACGCTTTGCAGCAGTTCATCCGATGGCGTAATCCGCCCGGGCGCAATTTGTCTAAAAGCCGCCCGCACGAAGGCTGACGGCCGACATGCGCCTCAGAAGCGGAGTTCAACCTCAACTCCAGGTCAGCATCCTGACCAGTCTGGACCAGAGGCTTTCACGCCTCAGGGCCTCCGCCAGCTTTCGATCGCACTCTTCCCGTTCCCTTGCCAGTTTTTCGGACCAGAGGCTCTGCTCCACGGCAAGCCTTCGTTCATACTGTTCCTTTTCCTGCCCGATCTTCTCCGCCACTTCCTCATCGAGCAGGCGCCGCCTTTCTTCAAGGCCTCTCAGCCGGTCTTCGATTTCCTTCTCGCACAACCGCTTCTGGTAGTATATGTCCCGTTTCAGTCTTTCGATTTCGAGGTCTTTTCCGGCAGCCTCGCTTTCCTTCCGGCGCAGGTCGAGAATCAGGCGCCGGTTCTCTTCGAGAAGCACACGATCGTCCGCCACGCGCTTTTCCAGAGCGGCCAATCGTTCCAGGATAGTCTGGAATTTGTCTTCGGCACCGGCCATTCAAGACCTTTCCTCTTCTCGGATCGTTCGTTTCGCGGGTGCGGCCGTTCCGGTTGTGCCCGCTCCCTGCCGATAAGACTTTATAAAACTTTAGTCTTGTGTTATCAATCTGGTTTTGATGCAAAAAAGACCACTTAATCCAATGAGTTCAATGTATGCGTGGAGTGATCCGGCGAATCAGTCTTGTTTATGCGGCAGGGACCTTCGGGGCCTTGGTCAACTCATGCCTGTCATGGTATATGGGTACTGCGGGCATCCCTCAGAAATTCGGAGTGGCTATTGCCCCCTCCTGGAGCTTGTCCTTCCTGTATCCCCGGGTTGTATGGGGAGGTCTCTGGGGCCTGCTGTTCCTGGCCCCCATCTGGAGGGGCGGTTTCTGGACCGGGGTATTCAGCCGCGGGATCATCTTCAGCGCTCTTCCCACCTTATTTCAACTCCTGTACGTATTCCCCCTGCTCCAGGGAAAAGGAATTCTGGGACTCACCCTCGGGAAGCTTACCCCGTTCTTCGTCATTTTTTATAATGCGGTCTGGGGTTTCTTTACCGCCCTTTGGCTTTATGTGGTAAAGGGGGATTCCTGAATCATCCCGCTTCCGGTGCGGATCATCAGTTTTGGGATCCCGTGTAGAAGGGATCCTGGAGGAATGTCTTGGGTATTACAATCGCTCTTGGAGGAAAGGGCGGCTCCGGCAAGACGACTCTTGCGGGGCTCCTGATCCGGTACATGATAAAAAAGGGCATGAAGCCGGTACTCGCCGTTGATGCGGACCCCAATTCGAACCTGAACGACGTGCTCGGAGTCCGGCTGGACGGAACGCTTTCCGAGGCCAGGGAATCGATGAAGAAGGGCGTTCCCGTGGGAATGACAAAAGACATTTTCATGGAGATGAAGATGGAGCAGTCCCTGGTCGAAGGAGAAGGTTTCGATCTCATTGCCATGGGACTGCCCGAAGGCCCGGGGTGCTATTGTGCGGCCAACAACCTTCTCACCATGCTGATCGAGCGGCTCATCGGCAACTACGATTACGTTGTGGTGGACAACGAAGCGGGGATGGAACACTTCAGCCGGTTGACTCAAAAGGATATCGACCTGCTCATCCTCGTGTCCGATCCGAGCCGCCGGGGGCTCACGGCTGCCTGCCGCATCGCGGGCCTCGTTCGCGGCCTCCCCATGAAGGTCGGGAAAATGGCGCTGGTCGTGAACCGGGTCCAAAAGGAACCCGGCTCGTGGCCCGACGAGGTCGTGGAGACCTTCGGCACGGAACGGATCGCCTTGCTGCCCTCGGATCCCCTGCTCGCCGAATTCGATATCGAGGGAAAGCCGGCCGTGGCTCTCCCCGAAGATGCTTCGATCATTAAGGCCTCGGAAGGATTGTTTGAACGATTGTTCGCGGAGATTGGCCGATAATACTTTCAATGGAGGTAAATTATGTTTCCTGTTCGTCGTGCCCTGCTCAGCGTTACGGACAAGACCGGACTGGTAAGCTTCGCTGAAGGTTTGAAGGAACTGGGAGTACATATGCTTTCCACGGGCGGAACGGCCCGTGTGCTCAGAGAGAGCGGCATCGGCATCATGGAAGTCTCCGATTACACGGGTTTCCCGGAGATGCTGGACGGCAGGGTGAAGACACTGCACCCGAAAATTCACGGCGGGATACTCGGCATTCGAGACAACCCCACACACGAGAGGACCATGGTCGAACACGGGATAGAACCCATCGACATGGTGGTCGTGAACCTCTATGCCTTCGCCAAGACCGTCGCCCGGCCCGGCTGCACGCTGGAGGAAGCGATCGAGAATATCGACATCGGCGGGCCGACGATCATCCGGGCCGCGGCCAAAAATTCCAGGTACGTTGCCGTCGTAACGGATCCGGACGATTATCCGGCCATTCTTGCAGAGATGAAGGAAACGCACGGCTGCATGTCCAGGAAAACGAGCCTGCGTCTGGCCTGCAAGGCGTTTTGCACCACCCACACTTACGACGGCAACATTTGTGAATACCTGACGGACATCATACGCGGTTCGTGAATCGGACCCGATGGAAGGTCCGCGCGGCGGGAGAAAGATGTTTTCATGAAAGTGCTGGTGATAGGAAGCGGCGGAAGAGATCACGCGATCGCATGGAAGTTTGCACAGAGCCCGAGGGTGAAGAAAGTCTTTGTCGCCCATGGGAATGCCGGAATCGCACAGGTGGCGACCTGCGTAAACGCCAAGACAATTGAGGAAATGCTTGATTTTGCCGAGAAGGAAAAGGTCGACCTGACGTTTGTCGGACCTGAAAAGCCCTTGTCTGCGGGCATCGTGGACCTCTTCGAAAGCCGGGGGTTGAACATCATCGGCCCGAACCGTGAGGCGAGCCGGCTCGAATCGAGCAAATGCGATACCAAGATCCTCCTCGATCGGCTCGGAATTCCCATTCCCGAGTTCGCCGTGTTTTCCAATCCCCAGGAAGCGAGGGACTATGTCCGCGGGGTGGGCTACCCCGTCGTGGTCAAGGCTGACGGACTGGCCGCAGGCAAAGGATCGCTGGTTTGCGATACCGTACAGGACGCCGATGACGCCATTCATTCCATCATGGAGAAGCGGGATTTCGGCGACGCAGGCGACAGAGTGGACATCGAAAAACGCCTTTTCGGGCGGGAACTGTCTTTCTTCTGTTTTACCGACGGGTACACGATCCTTCCGATGGTCGCCGCGCAGGACTACAAACGGGCCAGAGAAAACGACGAAGGCAAGAATACGGGCGGGATGGGCTCCTACTCCCCGCACCCCTGGCTGGACGACCATCTGGTGTCCACGATCATGACCAGGGTCGCGGAACCATTGATCAGAGGGGTCCGCGAAACACTGGGCATCGTCTACCGGGGAATCCTCTATCTCGGCCTGATGCTGACGGGTGAAGGCGCCCAGGTGACGCCGCACGTGCTGGAAATCAATATACGGTTGGGCGATCCCGAAGCCCAGGTCATCCTGCCTCGTCTTGAGACCGACCTGGTGGAAGTTTGCGAAGGGATCCTGGCCGGAAGGCTGGGCGACGTCAAGCCCGTCTGGGATGACCATTACCGGCTCTGCATGATCGCGACCAGCGGCCTCACCAAAGGGAAAAAGGGCTGGTACAAGGGATATCCGGACCGGTACAAGATCGGATTGCCGATCCAGGGGATTGACCGGGTCAGCCCCGAGTGCCTGGTGTTCCATTCCGGCACCGAACGGGACCAGGCCGGACAGTTGATCACAACGGGCGGAAGGGTTTTGTGCCTCGTGACCAAGGGGAAGACCCTCGCTGAAGCGAGGGAAGCCGCTCTTGGGGAAATGAGGAAAGTCTCTTTCGAGGGGATTTACTACCGGAGCGATATCGGTAGAGAATAAAGATACTGAACGACTGCGGAGAACGAGATGCAGGGAGAAGAAGCAAGGAACCCGGTGGTCGGGATTCTCATGGGAAGCGAGTCCGATCTTTCCGTGATGGAAGGAGCCCTTGATGTCCTGGATGAATTCGACGTCCCCTACGAGGTGCATATCCTGTCGGCCCACCGCTCACCGGAGGAAACGGCCGCATATGCCGGCGGAGCGGAAAAGCGCGGCCTGAAGATTATCATAGCCGGAGCGGGCTGGGCGGCTCATCTTGCCGGCGTTGTGGCTTCAAAGACCACCCTTCCGGTGATCGGCGTCCCTATCGATTCATCTTCACTTCAGGGGATGGATGCGCTTCTTTCCACCGTACAGATGCCGCCGGGAATTCCTGTGGCTACGATGAGCATCGGGAAAGGGGGTGCCCGGAATGCAGCGATTTTTGCCGTCCAGGTTTTGTCCCTGCAGGAAACCGGTCTCGCCGGAAAGCTCAAGAAGTACAGGGAAGCGATGGCCGAAGAAATACGGACCGCGAAAAAGCGCAAACTCGATGAGTTTCTTCTTGGCCGCAGGAAGAAGGAACCCTTTTGACGATTCCAACAGCCGGCTTGTCGTAGACAAATGCATTCCAGGATTGTGACTGCCAAGATCAGGTTCTGGCGAATCGGCGAGGACCACCCGGAGGCTGAAGCGATCGCCGAGGCCGCATCCATCCTTGGAAAAGGCGGAGTGATCGTCTATCCGACGGAGACTTTTTACGGTTTAGGTGGAAACCCGATGTCTCCGGAGACCATCGAGAGGATATACGCAATCAAGGGGAGGCAGCCCGACAAGCCTCTCCCGATGATTGCAGCGAGCACCGAGGATGCGCGGCGATGCGTCGCAGACTTTCCTCGGGACGCAGAAAAACTGGCTGAAGCCTTCTGGCCCGGCCCCCTTACGATGCTGCTTCAGGCTGGGCTTCGCTTCCCGGCGGGGCTGCATGCTTGCACGGGCAGGATAGCCTTTCGGGTTTCCTCACATCCCGTGGCCCGGGGTCTTGCGGCGGCACTGGACGGACTTATCATTTCCACCAGCGCCAACTTCACCGGCCGCCCCTCGTGCAGGGCACCGGCGGAAATACCGGATGAGTTCCTGGAAAGAACCGATGGTCTGATCGACGCGGGCGTTCTCCCCGGGAACCTGCCTTCCACCATCGTCGATGTGAGCAGCCGTCCACTCAGGATAATCCGCGAGGGACAACTATCAATGGAAAGCATCGAGCAGGCGCTCGGGGCATGAAAGACATGCCCCCGGCGGAGCCGCCCCGGATTGAACAATCGTGATAACCTTACTTCTCATAGCCGGTTTCTGCCTGATTATAGCGGCCGTCCTCATCGCTTCGGCGCTGCGATGGCGCCGCAAGGCCTCGATCGGAAACCGGGTGCTGCTCTCCGGCGGGGGAACCGGGGGCCACGTCAACCCGGCTCTTGCGATCGCTGAGGGAATCCGAAGCAGAGACCCGTCCACTCAGTTCCTTTATGTCGGGGTTCGAGGGAAGGCCGAGGCCGTAATCGTAAAGCGGGCAGGCTATCCGCTCGTGTTCGTCTCTTCCACCGGATTTCCGGGTCTGCGGCCTTCGCTGCGGACGCTGTACTTCATGGGCAAACTCACGGCCGGCGTCATTCAGTCCATGGGAATTCTTCTCTGGTTCGCTCCACGATGGGTGATCGCCACGGGTGGGTATGTGAGTGCCCCCGTTATCATCGCGACGCTCATTCTCCGCATCCTGAGGCTTTCCCCCACCAGGGTGTTCCTTCACGAACAGAACAGCATTCCGGGACAACTGAACGCGCTCCTGGGACGGTGGGTGGACCAGGTCTTCCTGACCTTCCCTCAAACTTTATCTTTTTTCCCCCGAAACGGCGTTGTGGTGGGCTATCCCATACGCCGTTCAATCTCTCCGAAACCCAGGGAAGAAGCGCTTTCGGATATTTCCTTTCCCGTTCCCGGGAATAAGCGGGTGATTTTCGCGTTCGGGGGTTCCCAGGGCGCCCGGACGATCAACCGCGCCATGGTGGATGCTCTGAAGTTTCTTCTTCCTTATCGCGACGAGGTCTTTATCATCCATGGCACGGGCCTGGCGAAATCTCAGGATTACGACGCCGCCCAAGATACGGAAAAACGGTTAAAAACGGCACTGACCGAGGGGGAAAGAAGCCTCCTCGACGGATTCTATTACCGCCAGGATTACTTCCACAACATCGCCGACGTTTACTCCATAAGCGATCTCATCGTGTGCAGGAGCGGGGCGGGGAGCCTGAATGAAATTTCCCGAATCGGAAAACCCGCGATTGTCATCCCGAAAGCAAATCTTCCGGGCGATCACCAGGTCATGAATGCACGGGCGATGAAACATGCGGGCGCCGCGGAAATTCTCTTCGAAGACACGGTGATGGAAGGGGGAGAGCTGATCGAGAAGCTGGGAGGGGAGGCCCTTGCAGGCAAGATCATCTGCCTTCTGAACGATCCCGAACGGCTGCGGGAAATGTCTGCCAAGACCAGCCGCTTTCTCAGGCGGCATGCCACTGAACGGATATTGTGCGAACTCTACGGGGACGGAAGCTTCAACAACGGCAAAGGGCACGAAGGGGTTCCTTTCAGTGCCCTGCTGAGCAGTCAGCGCCTGCTCCAGCTTCTCAGTGCCGCCCATGGGGCCGCCGGCGGGCATTACGACCCCATGTCCGCGGTCGGGGACGAGGACGATCTCGTCTACTACCGGCACAGGGCCGCGGGGCTTCTCAGCCACAAGGCATGGCAGGACCGCAATCTGGGAGTCAAACTGATCGGGCTGACCCTTTACAGGGAAAAAATCCCGACCCTGCTCGGTATGCTCGAGGACAGGACCCCGGCGCCCTGGATCAAGAGGATTTTTGGAGGCGATTTCAAACAGGTCGGGTTCATCCGAAGAAATATCGTTCAGGCGATCCAGGTGCTCGATGAGTTTGACCCCGAGATTGAACGACACCTGCTTGCGGCGCTCGAAGACCCCTATTTCGAGGTTCGCGCGCAGGGTTGCGTGGCCGCGGCCCATTTCGGACCTCGCATAGCAGAGAAAGAAGTCTGGTTTGACGCGCTGTATAAGTCCATGCACGACCACTGCTTCGAGGTGGTCATGGAAGCGGCGAAGGCGCTTGGGGAAGTCGGATCCGATGAGAGGGCGCTCGGTGTGCTCCTCGCACTCAAGGAATCTCATTACTGGCAGGTGCGCGATGCAGCGCTCCGAGGCTTGAAACGCCTGCTCGACCGGGAAGTCATCAGCCCCACTCCCCTGCTCACCCGGGAAATGGCCTGCTTCATCCTGACGGCCACCGACTTCAGGCCTCACTTTTCGATCAAGGAAACCTATAAGACCATCCACAATTGCTGCCTGGAGAGATCAGCCGGTGTTTCATCCGGAGAGGAACGGAGCCTGGCCGGCGAGGGCGAGGCGGCAAGGAAGCATCGATCATGATTTATCATCTGTGTAACTTTCTCATACAACTGTCGGACTTTTTCTCCTTCTTTCGACTGGTGAACTACATAACCTTTCGAGCCATTCTGGCGGCACTGACCTCGGTCATTTTCGTCTTCCTCTTCAGCCGGCCCTTTATTCTTTTCGTTCACCGGCGCTGCCTTCTGGACCAGGTAAGAGAGACGGGGGTCCACACGGCTTTCGACAAGAGCGGCACACCGACGATGGGCGGAGTGCTGGTCATCGGCGCCGTACTGTGTTCGATGATTTTTTGGGGGAACTGGAACAGCCCGTTCCTCCTCTCCTCCATCGCCGGGATGCTGTGGTTTGGTCTTCTCGGGTTTTGCGACGACTTCTCCAAGGTGAGAAAGAAAAGCGGAGACAGGGGGATGTCGGAGCGAACCAAGCTGGTGCTGCAGGGCCTCTTCTGCCTGGTTTTTGCCTGGGTGTGCGTCGGCCCGTTCGCCCTGCTGGGTCCAAAACTCGCCACGAGCCTCTATGTCCCCTTTTACAAGTACCCGCTCGTGGATCTCGGGCCATATCTTTACGGCACTTTCATCTTCTTGTTTGTAATCTTCGTGTCGAATGCGGTGAATATCACCGACGGACTGGATGGACTGGCCATTACTCCTTCGCTTTTCGTGGTGGTCGTACTCGAAGTTTTCGCCTATGTGCAGGGGAACAGGATCTACTCGGCGTATCTCTACTACCCGTATCTCAGGGGAGCCGGGGAATTGACGGTTTTCGGAGCCGCTTTTGTCGGTGCCGGACTGGGCTTTCTCTGGTATAATGCTTATCCTGCGCAGATTTTTATGGGGGACACCGGTTCTCTGGCCATCGGCGGCACGATGGCGGTCATGTCGGTTCTCTTGAAGCAGGAAATGCTCTTCCCGCTCTTGGGAGGTCTGTTCCTCGCTGAAGCGGTGACCAGCCAGGTCCAGGATAAAATCGGGGTCAGATGGCTGGGGCGCCGTATCTTTTTCCGCGCACCGCTCCATCACGACCTGCAGCACAAGGGCATCGCGGAGACAAAGGTTGTGATACGTCTCTGGATTGTGGCAGGGATTCTCGCTCTCATCTCGCTTGCGACACTGAAGCTCCGCTGACCCTTCCGACCCCTTGTTTTCTCGATCGATCGAATTGCAGAGGGGGATCTCAATGGATGGCTCCATAAATCGAACCCATTCCTCCATTTGGGCATTTTTCAAGTCGCTCAACGTGTATACCGGGACCAGACACCCCGATATGGCCAGCTTTCCGGATAAGAACACTTTCTATGCCTGGCAGCGCAATCATATGGCAAACGAAAGAACGTTCCTGGCGTGGTGCCGAACCGGGATTTCCTTTATCGTATTCGGCTTCGTGATCGAAAGATTCGATATCCTGATCCGGGAACTTCAGGTACTCTCAACACACCCGGGGATAACCCTGCCGATGAGGAGCACCCGCTATATCGGTATGACGGTTTTCTCGCTTGGGGCCGCCATCATTCTGCTGGCGGGGTGGCGTTTTTTCTGTATACGGAAACACATCAACCGGGGGGAGACGGATTTTTCAGTTTTGCCGGATGTATTTCTCATGGGTGCCGTTCTTGCCACCGTGGCGGCGACGCTCGTGTTCTTTGGCTTCGTGTTCTAGGCCGGCTAAGGACTTCAGGGGTGTAGGGGGCGCAACTCCCACTCTCTTGAGAAACCTCGTTTGCTGCTTTCTTGAACGCAGTCTGGCGTAAGACGGGAAAAGAGGGGAGGATTTCATGCACATCCTGGTTTTGGGAGCAGGGGCGATGGGGAGCCTTTTGGGCGCGAGACTTTCCCTCACAGGCAACCAGGTGAGCCTTTTCAGCACTGACAGGAAACACATGCAGTCGATCCGCGAAGACGGGCTGTTCATCGAGGAACTGGATGGTACCGTGTCCCATCATCGGTTGGACGCCTACCTCACTCCCCGGGAAATACCCAAAAAAGCCGACCTCGTCCTTGTCATGGTCAAGAGCTATGCCACCCGGGTGGCCCTGGAAAACATCCCGGACTGCTGCGGCACTGCAACCGTTTTTCTCACCCTTCAGAACGGAATCGGCAATTGGGAAAACATTGCGGCGGTCGTGGACCGGGAACGTATCCTCGTGGGCAGCACCGCACAGGGCAGTACTCTGCTCTCTCCCGGAAGAGTACGCCATGGAGGAAACGGGACCACTTTTATTGGAGAAATAGCAGCCCCCGTATCCGGCCGCGTAAAGGATCTTGTCGAACTGTTTCGATCCGCGGGCTTTGTCACCGAACCCAGCGACCACGTTGAACGCCTCATCTGGGAAAAACTCGTGATCAACGTCGGGATCAACGCGATCACAGCTCTTACCGGAATTCGAAACGGCTTCATTGCAGCTTCAGCCACAGCTTCTTCAGTCTGCCGGGCAGCCGTCGAGGAGGCGATCCTGGTAGCCGGGGCCAAAGGCTTCAAAATGGGGACGGAGATGGCTGAACGTGTCCTCTCGGTCGCCCGTGCCACCGCGGTCAACCGCTCGTCCATGGGCCAGGATGTGGACCGGAAGAAGAGGACGGAGATCGATGCCATCAATGGGGCAATCGTCGGCTTCGGAGAACAGGAAGGCATCCCGACTCCGGTGAACAGCACCCTCACCCGGCTCGTGAAAACACTGGAAGCAAACTACCTTGGCACTGAGGGTTGCTAGACCCGGTTCAGGCAAGCCTGCCGGTACTCTCCTTCCCGCGGAGGGAGGGGGTTGTCGAGCCTCCGAAGGCGAGGGATTCCAGCAGCGGGTGACACGGACAGCTTGCCGTCCGTGCGCGAAGCGCAAGAGGAGGCTTGGAGGGTAAGCCCCGGACTCGCGGTGGCGGATTCGGCTGCTCCTCTCGTCCTTACGGACCCGGATACAAGTATCCGGGCCACCCGCCGTCAAGTTTTCGAATGCCGAAGGATTCCGACATGTTTGTGTGGGTGACACGGACAACTCGTTGTTCGGGCCACCCGCGGCGTGGGGGTGGGGGCGGAGTTCCCCGCTTTGCTGCTTTCTCGAACGCAACTTTGTACCAGTTCACCCATAATCGGCCATGGGTTCTGCCGACCCAATTTCTTACAAGTGAATTTTAAACTTGACGAAGCCCGAAAAGGGCGGCAATGCTGTCCCATTCGGGAAGTGACGCCAAGCCTTGCGTTCCACGGCCGAAGACAACCCGTCGATCTCCACCATTGTGGATGAACGACGTCAACGAGGGGTTGCCGGATGTGGTCAACCGGAGGGCGGCAGGCGCATTCACCCGGAATAACATTTTACTGGCGTAGTGTCGGTTATCGGGAAGGACAAATTTAACGACGTGCACAGAGTGCCTGGCCATCCAGGAGAAAGGTACGATCATGAAAAAGAGAGTTACTGTCCCGGAGATTATTGCCGCCAAAGGAAAACGAAAACTGTCGATGTTGACCGCGTACGACTATCCGACCGCTCTCTGGGCCGATCAGAGCGGCGTTGACATGCTTCTGGTCGGGGATTCGCTGGCAATGGTCGTTTTGGGACATGAGGATACCCTGTCGGTTGGCATGACCGAGATGCTCCATCATACGCGAGCGGTCACTCGCGGCGCGAGCCGTGCCCTCGTTGTCGGGGACATGCCCTTTTTGTCTTATCAGATCAGTGTGGAAGAGGCCCTGTACAACGCCGGGCTGTTCCTCAAGGAAGCAAAAGCTCAGGCCGTAAAGCTGGAAGGAGGCATGAGGGTCGTGCCTCAGATAAGGGCCATGGTTGAGGCCGGGATTCCCGTCCAGGGGCACCTGGGTCTCACTCCACAGAGCGCGGCCCAATTCGGCGGATTCAAGGTCCAGGGGAAAACCGCCGAGGCGGCAAAGGTCCTGATGGAGGATGCTCAGGCCCTGGCTGAAGCGGGATGCTTCAGCATCGTCCTCGAGGCGATTCCCGCTCCCATCGCCGAGATGATAACCGAAGCCATCCCCGTCCCGACCATCGGCATCGGCGCAGGCCCGGCCTGCGACGGCCAGGTCCTCGTGATACACGACGTTCTGGGCCTTTTCGATCGCTTTGTTCCGAGGTTTGTCAAGCAGTACGCCAAATTGGGAGATACCATAAAGAATGCGCTGACCGCGTACAGAGAAGAGGTCGAAAGCGGCGCATTCCCGGGTCCTGAGCATATGTTTGCCATGAGCGAGGAAGAAAAGAAGAAGCTGGAAGGCTGAAAATCGTCCGTTCACCGGGCGCAAAATCACTCCGCCGCCTCCCGTATTTTTACGAGAGGCGGCGGATTAGTTTCTGCACCGGGCGCGGGGGCCCGGGATCACGCGTTCAATGCCCGCAGATAATGGCCCAGGGCCATCAGTGGAAAGCAATTGCGATAATTATGGTAGCGGATATAAAAATGCTTCGGAAACCCTGTTCCCGTGAAGTTGCTCTCTTCCCAAGTCCCATCGAGGGACTGGGTTCGAATGAGATATTGAACGCCCCGGCTCACTTCGGGCGACTTTTCTTCCCTGCATGCAATGAGGGCCATGATAGCCCAGGCCGTCTGAGATGGCGTGCTCGGCCCCTGGCCGGCCAGTTCGGGCTTTTCGTAGGTTTCGCAGGTCTCCCCCCAACCTCCATCCGAATTCTGATGATCTTTCAACCAGCGCGCCGCCGCGCGGATATAAGGGGATTTGGGATCTTCACCAATGGAAATCAAACCCTTGAGGACCGACCAGGTCCCATAGATATAATTCACCCCCCACCGGCCCCACCACGCACCATCGGGTCCCTGGAGGCCCTTCACAAACCGGATTCCCCTTTGCGCACAGGGATGCGAACGATCATACCCGAGATACCCCATCGCTTCCAGCACCCTGCCGGACACATCCGCCGTAGGGTAATCCACCATCGCTTCCTGATCGGCGAACGGAATGCGATTCAGCATCACCAGGGTATTGTCCTTGTCAAACGCCGCCCATCCTCCCGATGAACTCTGCATGCTGAGGCACCATTCAATGCCTCGCGATTTTGCCCATTCGAGCCTTTCGATCCTCTCCTGGTTGAAACGATTCAAGGTGCTCAGCACCACTGCCGAATCGTCCACATCAGGATAGTGCGTATTATAGAACTCAAAGGCCCAACCGCCCGGCGGACAGCAGTTCTTCACCTGCCAGTCGCCGCCCGTCAGCACCTGATTTTCGATCAGCCACTTCGCCGACTTCTCCAGGGCGGGATGCTCGGGAGAGATACCTGCGTCAAGCAACGCAAGCGTTGTCAATGCCGTGTCCCATACGGGAGAAACACAGGACTGCATACGCATGCCGTGTTCATCTTCCAGGCAGAAATCTTCCAGAGCCTTCATGCCCTTGACTATGGCTTCATGGTCGGGCGGATATCCCAGGTGATGCAGCGCAAGAACCGAATAAACCATCGGCGGCTGAATTCCGCCCCAGTCTCCGCTCCCTTCCTGGTGATCGAGGATCCAGTTCTCCGCGGCCTTCAGCGCCTTGTTCCTGAAGGACTTGATCGGACGCCGCTCGAACGCCTTGGCGATGCGGTCGAACCAAAAGAACAATTTGTGCGTCCAGGTCGCAAACTTCTTCGACTTGCCTGCAGGTACATACAGCTCCGGAATTCCGAACTTCTCGGGCAGGCAGTGCGACGGGCGGATCGACATGATTATGGACAAGGGAACGGCGGTGCCCCTGGCCCAACTGGAGAATTCATAGATGTTAAAATAGAAATGGCTCGGGAGCAGCATCAGCTCAACCGGCATGGACGGCACCTTATCCCAGTCATACTGCGAAAAAAGTGCAAGCCAGATCTTCGTGAAGACGCGCGCGGATTCGATACCACCCTTCTCAAAAATGAAGCGTTTCGCCCGCTTCATGGGGTCCGACTCGGGGTCCTGCCCCACAAGCTTCAGGGCAAAATAAGCCTCGATCGTCGTGCTCAGATTTCCTTCGTCCCCGTAATAAAGCCCCCATGCGCCGTTCTCGCACTGCTGATTGAGCAGATATTTCGCCATGCTCTTCCGCCGCTCGGGCATGGGCAGTTCCAGGAGGAAGAGGAGCATGATGTATTCACTGGTGATGGTGACATTGGATTCCAGCTCCGACCACCAATAACCTTCTTCGTCTTGTGTTCTGGAAAAATACAGGCATGTGTTGTGAACCGCTTTCTCAATCTGCCGCACCCAGGAATTCTGAACACCCAGATGGTGCACGGGGTGATGGCCCGCCTGTTCGGCTCCCCCCGTGGACCCTTGCTCCTTAACGAGACCGGAAACGTTTTCTTTCGAAGAACAATCGGGATCACTATAGGCTGTCCGATTTTCCCATTCATATTCCTGCTCAAGAAAATCAGCCGTGTTTTCTCTTTTACCTGTGATCGGATTCATTCTGCCACCTAAATGAGGTTGATATCCATTCCACCCATTAAGCCCACAGCATCCGGACAAAAAAACAATGCACATACAGATTCAAGCCTGCCTATAGTCACCAAAAACCTCCCCTGCAAGAAGCATTACTACCCGAAAACGCCGTATCTCAATAAATGGATAGTACTTATATCATTTTCCAAAATTTCTCAAGCAATCATAAACAATATGAGCCATTTCAAATCAATTATTCGCTCCGGGCCGGTTTTCGACAGCGACGATCATAAGAATGATTCTCACTTAGCTTCCACCGGACCGCTTGCCGTCACTTTCCGCGCCGTTGTAATCCATGCTCCCCCGAGGGGCCGTATTACTCCCTCATACAATACTCAACCGACGACGGCAAAAAGGAAAAAGCGCTGCCTCGCTGATCGCCGCTCCCGACGTGAGATCAGCGGAATAGGGCAACCATACCCGTTTCATTTCAACAGCCTTGAGATCCATTAGATTTCCTGTGCAAAAACATCCACTTCAGGCAACTCTCTTCATCATGATAGGTTCTGACTTCCATTTGTGCAACCATCCACCGAACGCGACCGTTCAAGGGGACTATGAGAACCGCGGCAGCCGGGACACGGTATCTTTTTCCGGATGGCCGTCGCAACGGCCGTATGCATCAAACAGCGATCTCTAAGGAAGATCTTTTCATACTATTACCTCATTTACGTACTGAATGTCCATTCAGTCTTTTCTCACAGGAAACCTCCAATTACGAGAAAATCGACCCATTGGGTGCAGTTCGTTAATATTCTTTTGAAATCATGAGCTGATAAAGTTCCACTAGGGACATTCTCCCCATACTGCCCCAATTGGAAGTTTTTCCCGTCTGAGGTATGATGCGACCCGGGGCATCGAAGCTCCGGCGGCAGGCACGGGCGGCCTCCTGCCCCTTAGTATCGGGCCGCCTGCAAAGATCGTCCCGCCCGAGTCTGACGCGCTCGGGGAGATCATCACGCAACGGCGGAGGCCCCTGGCGGCGATTTGCGTTCCAATCGGGCATGGCCGTGTTCCTGCCACGGCTCCGGATGCCTTCTTCCGCAGGGAGGAAACGCCGGTGCCCTTAAAAGGGATACCGGAGACGGCATTGGGATATGAATGAAGCGCTCGCAGAGGTTATCGCAGCAGTTCGGGACAGCCTGCTGAAATGGTTTGAGGGAAATCAGAGATCCCTTCCGTGGCGTTCCGGATACCGGGCCTATGAAGTGTGGATTTCGGAAATCATGTTGCAGCAGACCCAGGTCAAAACCATGCTGCCCTATTTTCATCGCTGGATGAAACGGTTTCCGGATATACGGTCGGTTGCGCAAGCCCGGGAGGAGGAACTCCTCAAGCTCTGGGAAGGATTGGGTTATTACTCGCGGGCAAAGAACATCCACAGGGCTGCGGCCGAAATCGTGAAAATGCATGGAGGCGCTTTCCCTGAAGATTGCGACGCCATTTTGAGCCTTCCCGGAATCGGCCGTTACACCGCCGGAGCCATTTCGAGCATTGCCTTCAACAAAGACCGCCCCATCGTCGACGGAAATGTGGAACGGATTTACGCGCGTTTCTTCAATCTGAACAAGCCGGTGAAAGACAAAGAAAGTCAGGGGTTCATCTGGCGAATGGCGCAGGAAATGATTCCCTTAGGCCGTGCCAGGCAGTTCAACCAGGCGGTGATGGAGCTGGGGGCAACGGTTTGCCTCCCTCGAAAGGCTGGGTGCGGAAAGTGCCCGATTGCCGGATGGTGCGAGAGCCGCCGCCTGGGGATTGTGGATGAGAGACCAGTCGCCGGGAAACGAAAGGACCTGGTCCCCATTGAAGTTGCAGTCGGAATCGTGTTCCATGATGGGAAGATCCTCATTCAGAAACGTCCGCCATCCGGCCTTATGCCGGATCTCTGGGAATTCCCAGGCGGAAAGATTCTCCCGGGAGAATCCGCGGAAGAGGCGCTCGAGAGAGAATTCATCGAAGAACTGGAGCTGAGAATCCGCTGCCGCGAAAAGATAGCCCTTATCAGGCACAACTACACTTCCTTCAAGGTTTCCCTGCATGCTTTCACGTGCGAACCCGCCTGCCCCGGTCAGGAACTGGTGCTCCACAGCGCGGTTGAGGCTCGGTGGGTGACGCCGGACCGGCTGAAGGACTACGCTTTCCCTGCGGCAAACCGCAAACTGATCCGGATAATTCCGGGCAAATGATCCCCAATCTTTCCCGGACAAAGGCTGTCCGGACCCGATTGTCTTCCCGCCTCTTGCTTCGGCCTTGACCGCCGGGTATTCCGGTTTTGAAAGGGGTGGGCAGACATCGGCTTCAACGCCGGGTTGTGTGTAATCTTCGGGTCTTCTTCGAAATCCGATAAAAAATGCGATTTCATGCGGATAAAATCCCAATCCGGCTTTATATTGGGGCAGTATGCGATCGTAATGACCAAAACCGACGAAGGGGAGACACCCGGTATGCGCTATTTGCCGGCAACAGCCGTGATCCTGTTTCTCATTGTTTTCATTCCGGCAGGCTGCTCCACTATTCGGCCCACATCGGGGAAAGCCGCAAAGGAAGCGCCACTCACTTTCGGGGTCGGCGACATTGTTGACACACATGCGGGCACGACCATCCCTGTCGAAGTCCTCATGGAGCAACTGTCCCAGGCAAAAATCGTCTATGTGGGAGAAACGCATACGAACGTTGAGGACCACCGCATTCAACTCGAGATCCTTAAGAAGCTCTATGAAAAAAACCCCTCGATCATCCTGGCCATGGAAATGTTCCCGGGAAATGTTCAGCCGACCCTCGACCGTTATTGGACGGGAACCATCAGCGAAGAGGAATTCCTGAAGGAAGTGAAGTGGGACAAGGTCTGGGGATATCCCTTCCAGCTCTACCGCCCGATCATGAGCCTGGCCCGGTCCAGGCACATCCGGATTATTGCCCTCAATGCCCCGGGGGAAATCGTGAAAAAGGTTGCGCGAACAGGGATTTCTTCGCTCACTCCCGAAGAGCGCCTCCAGATCGCCAAGAATTTTCATCTCGATGAACCGAAGAACCGGGCGAGGATCCAGGCGGAATTCAACCAGCACGAAAAGGGGGGCATAAAGGATTTCGAGACGTTCTATGAGGCCCAGCTCACCTGGGAAGAGACCATGGCGGAAACGCTGGCCGAAACTCTCGGCGGGATTTCCGAAAAGGAGCAGATTCTGGCCCTGATCGGAAAAGGGCACATGACCGGCAAGCTGGGAGTGCCCTGGCTCACCTCAAAACGTGTCCCCAATGCTTACAAGACCGTCGCACCCTTGCCTTTCGACTACCCGGAGAGTGTCGTCGATCCGGGCATTGCCGATTTCGTATGGATCACGGACAAACCCGAAAGCGCGCACAAAGGACGGTTGGGGCTGATGGGCCGCGAACACCCCGCGGGTGAAGGGCTGGAGGTCGTTGAGGTCATCCCCGGCAGCCCGGCTGAGAAGGCGGGCTTTCTAAAGGGCGACATAATTATCATGATCGACGCAACTCCCGTCAAGAATATCGATGACTTTCACAAGGCCATCGCTCAGGAAACCGGCAACACCCATTCTTTCCATGTAAAAAGGGGCAAAAAGCTGTTCGTGCTCCCCGTGACCCTTTCTCCCTGAGGAGTCAGTGCCGGCACGGGAGGAACACAGTCCTTGCCTCTAAGGATCTTCCACAACCGAGGACCATCTTGGGAGGGATCGACATGCAATCACACAACATGCAATTGCAGAACGGGCCGTGCGGCGGGAAGTCCAATGAGGTGAGGCTGGGGCTTGTCATGTATGGCGGGGTGTCCCTTGCCGTCTACATCAACGGCGTCGCCTGCGAGTTTTTCAGAGCCGTGAACGGGCAGGGAGTCTACCGCCTCGTCAAGGCGCTGACGGATTCGGACATCGTCGTGGACATCATAAGCGGCTCCTCCGCCGGAGGCATCAACGGCATCTTCCTCGCCCGTGCGCTTTGCGGCGGGAGAGACTTCCGCGATACCGCCGCCTTGTGGCGCAAGGCAGGCGGCATAAACAATCTGCTTCGCGACCCGCGCGATGAAGAGAATTCCAGGTCACTCTTCGACAGCGAGGGATACTACCAACGGGAGCTGGAAAATGCTTTCGAGCATATGCCGAAATTTGAGCCGCACCCGGAAGACGATCCGTCTCCTCTTCCGGAACTCGACCTTTTCGTGACCGGCACGGATGTATACGGGAACATCTACACCGATTTCGATGACGCCGGGCATCCGGTCGACGTAAAGGACCACCGGACCGTCTTCCTGCTCCAGCACCGCGAAGGGCGCAAAGAAACCTTCTCTCCGCCCGCGGCGGAGGGACCCGATGTCTTCAGAGCCCTGGCCAAACTCTCGCGTATCACTTCCTGCTTTCCCGCAGCCTTCGAACCCGTTCACGTCACCCTCGACGCCCCGGAGGACCGGTATCTCCGGACGTGGGGCTTGATCGGCAAAGAAGCTTATTTCCTCGATGGAGGCGTGCTGGACAATAAACCGTTTTCTTACACAATCAGGCAGATATACTTTCGCACCGCGGATCGACGAGTCGACCGCAAGCTGTTCTACGTCGAACCCGACCCTGAATCCTTCCAGGATGAAAAGCGAAAAGAGAAGCCTGACGCTCCCAATTTCCTCCAGTCGATTCTGAAATCGGTCATGGGAATCCCCCGATACGAAAGTATAGCCGACGACCTTAAGGCGATCTCCGAGCACAACAGCAAGGTGGAACAATACAATCGCATGGTGAAAGACATCCCAGCGGATTGCGGCACGACCTCCTTAAGCATGGAAGAGCGGCAGCTCTACGAACGAAGCCGGCTGATTTTTCTCTGTGAGCGCGTCCTCCGGGGGATCTTCAAACAGGATGGGCGCAAGCAACTGATCGTGGGAAAGAACCGAGAGCTTGCCGGGGACCTTGTTCGT
Organism: uncultured Syntrophobacter sp.; assembly: GCA_963666995.1. GTDB lineage: Bacteria > Desulfobacterota > Syntrophobacteria > Syntrophobacterales > Syntrophobacteraceae > Syntrophobacter. The sequence continues at coordinate 1,919,808 of OY762941.1, forward strand.
ACTTTCGATCGGCAGATGTGGCCTGGTGATGATTCGAACCGGTCTGAAAAAGCCGGTAAATTCTTCGATGACTTAGATGTCTATTACCGTCTCCGCCGCCTTTTCAGGGTCACTTACCTGCTCTATGACTCACTTTATCCGGCGGAAGCCGCCGCCGCGCCCGATCTGGAGAAGGCCCGGCGGTACAAACACCTCCTGATGGTTCTCAACCGGCACATTCGGGTCTATGAAATCCTCCGGTCTTCCATGGAGGGGATCATTGATGATGCAGACTTCCGGTGGCAGGACAAATCCAATGAAGCGGGGGCGATTTGGACTATGGTGAGGGACCTCCTGTACACGCTCATCGATGTGGAGGGAAAGCCTGCCGCCACGATTCTCGCACAATTCGATGCGGTGAAGAGAGGGACTGAAATAAATGCGGAGGTTTGGTTGCCGCAAGACGTCCTTGCGGCCTTCAACAATGAATTGAAGAGCCTGTCGGGCGAGATCCTTGAAGAGCCGGGAAACCGGCTTCCGGGTTCCCGGGAGGAACCACAAAGCCTCATCCCCGTACTCGACCGGCATGAGCGGGAGATCGTCTTCCAATATCTCTCCGATGAGAACGATCCGGTGCGCAGGGCCTATGAGAAATTCGACTGCCTGGATGCTCTGCTTTTCCCGCTGGAGCTTGCGGGTGGCCTGCGCGAAAAGGACCGGATCGAGATCGTTCGCATCAGCCCCGCAGACGCGCAGAAGGGATTCAGCAATCTGCGTTTTTCCGACAAAGTGGCAGGAGAGACTTTTTACCATTTCGGAGGTTTCTTCAAGCGGTCGTGGCGTTCAAACGACATCCTCTGGGGAAGGCTCGACGGCCTGTGCCAACTGCTCGAAACGTTGTTGGACCGCGAAAGGCTGAGCGGACTGTTGCGGAACGACAAGCAGCGCGAAAAAATTCGTGACTGCTTTTTCGACAATTCCAATCCACCCCAATGGAACAAAGCGCTGGACCCGGCGGTTCTCTTCCCGGCCTCAGATTCGACTACCCATGACAAATGCCGCCGGTGGCTGAAGGATCTCTTTTCGAACGATACGAAGAAAGAGCGGGCTTCGGCCCTGGGGGAGAGATTCCCCGTCATGGTCGAATTGATTATTGAAGCGGCGCAGCTCGAAGCCATCAGGGAAGATTTCCCCTGGGTAATCGTCGATGCCCGGATGGAACAGGACGAATGGAATGGGGCCGCTGAACGTGCTGAACCAAAGGGCGGGGGCGCGCAGGGGCAAGCTGCAGCCGGCAAAGTCCGGCAGGAATCGTCCAAAAGAAGCAAAGCCGGGGACGACTACGTCGATCCCCTCGTTTCGGCATTTTCGTCCGTGGAACACGTTACGGAAAAACTGAAAGAATTCGGAGGAGCAGACGCGACGGCAGGAAGACCGTCCGAGACGGGGCTGGGAAGCTTTTTCAGGAAAGGCCCCCAGGTGGGATCCGAAACCATTGCAAAGAACATCCCACCGCTGGTTCTTCTCGAAATTGTGGCAAAGGCTCTGCTCGTCGCCCGCAATTGCATATTGAATGTGTTCGGCAAGAGAGCCGACGGCATAAAACGAAGCCGCTTCTACTTCTATGGGTTGGATCTTCCGCTCAGGCTTTTCTATTACCTGGTGTGCCTGGCAAACCGGGGGTCCAAGGTGGGATTCGCGCTGTCGGTTGCGCTCGTTTCGGTCTGCATTCTGCTGTGGCTTCTGGGTATCGTTTTCTTTAAACAAATCGTCTGGGTCGAGTCCGGTTCCCTCTTTATAAGGTCCATGATATTTTTTGTGCTCCCGGGAGCCGCTCTCGTGCTCGTATGGCTCCATTCCCGGTATTGCAGAGCGCTCCGCCGCAGGAACGGGTAGCGTCCCGGCAGCTTTAGCGCACGGAATCACTCGGATACGCCGGACCCGGGGGCTATCGCTCATGCGATGACCGCGCCCCCCGGGTTGCAGCCCCGCTCTCTTTCGGGTCGGATGGTTATTTTTCCGCGCGATGCAGAAAGTCGCGCGCAACGCTCAGAAATTCCACGGCTTTTTTGAGATGGTGTCCGTGTGAGGCTTCCTCAAAGATAGCGATCTCGGAGCCGGGAAGCATGCGCTGATAATACTCCGTTGCGGCAGGTGTCGCCTCATCAAAGCGGCCGCGGGAAAACCGAACCGCGGACGCCGCCTCCCCGCCGGGATCAGATATCGAGGATGACCGCAGCTTCCCATCCGCCGGGAGTTTCTTCGACCCTGAAGTGATGCAGGGTCACCGCCTTCACATCAACCACAAGTTCGTGTTTCGAGGGGTTCAGCTCCTCACCGTAAGCAGCGGCGGTCAGGAAGAACAAGCCGCCGGCCCGTTCGATTCCGACACTTTCGACGCGCAGCAGCAGCCGCTCGGCATCTTTGTAAAAAATGAGTTCCTGGAGCAGTTCGAAGAGCAGCATATCGATTGCGTCGGATTCCACCGCAATTGTCATGCACCTCGACCGCTCGATCGTATCGAGGTCAGCCACCATAACGTTCATGGTGGCATCGGCGGCCGCGACGAACATTTCCTCGATGGTCTTCCCCGTTGCTTCAAAAGCGGCATCCGCCGTGGCGATATCGTCGAGGTATCTATACGGCATCGCCGGCCTCACAGCCTTTCAAATCTTCCAGGATGGACTCCTGCAGCTCATCCAGGCCCCGGCCTATAAAGACCACCTGCGTGCGCTCCGCGGGAAACTCTTCGAGGTCTCCCCGCCCCACCACGTAGTTGAACAGCCGGCTTTTCCCCGGGAACCGGATGAACCCCTTCGCCCGGTAGACCGCATCGGGTAATTCGGCGACGAACTCGTTGAATCTTTCCTCATCGAGCAGAACGTCCGTGGAATACACGAAGGATTGAAAATCCGAATCCCCCCGAGTACTGGTGAACAGGGGACGATCTTCAAGATCGAGGCCGAACAGAAGCTGGGGGTCCACATCGCATCCAACCGTCTTGAAAAGCACGGCATCGAGATTGTATTCCCTCACCTGGGCTTCCACTTCCTTCACTTCGTCGGTGGTCACCAGATCGATCTTGTTTATGAGAACGATATCGGCCACCGACAACTGCGTCCGGGCCGTGTACCCGACGTAAGGATGCCTTATGCTCATGTAGGCATCGACGATACAGATGACGCTGTCGAGGCGCACTTCCGGCAGATTGTCTTCCACTTCGTAGACCAGGGCGTCCGCCTCGGCAAGGCCCGTGGCTTCGACCACGATAATGCCGGGATCCGCTTTGGCGATGATTTCCCTGACCGCCGCCTCGAATTCTCCAGTGAGCGAGCAGCAGACGCACCCGCCCGCCAATTCGAGGATTTCGACGTTTTCGCCCCGGATTACCTGGCTGTCTATGGGAATCTCTCCGAATTCATTCATCAGCACCGCCAGCCTGAGGCCCGTATAAGACCGCAGAATCCTTCTCAGGAGGGTCGTCTTGCCGCAGCCCAGCGATCCGGTTATCAGTGTGATCGGCGTCCTGGCCACTGTTGCACCTCAGTCTGTCAGTACATCACGAAATTGGGTTTCCTCATCCTTTGACGTTTCCGATGGGGACAAAACGGGCGACCCGTTTGCTGATACCGGCCTGTTCCGTCGCGGCCACCACCTCGTCGATATTCTTATAGGCCGGCCCGGCCTCTTCCGCCAGGCCCGAATAGGACACCGTCCGGACGTATATCCCCCGTCCTTCCATATCCTGCTGGAGTTTTTTGCCCTGGAACATTCTCTTGGCCTGCCTGCGGCTCATCGATCTTCCACTGCCGTGAGCCGTACTGTAAAAGGTCTGGGACCCGCTTGCGACACCGGCCAGCAGATAGGAGCCCGTCTCCATGCTTCCCCCGAGGATGACCGGCTGGCCCGTTTTACGGTAAATCGCCGGCAGGCCCTCCATTCCCGGCCCGAAGGCCCGGGTTGCCCCTTTTCGGTGCACCAGAAGCCGCCTCATCTGTCCGTCCACGCTGTGTTCTTCGAGCTTGGCGGTATTGTGCGCCACGTCGTAGACCTGGTGGAGGCCAAGGTCGGCGGGGTCCTTGTGGAAAACGTCCGAGAACACTTCCCGGATGCGGTGGAGGATAACCTGCCGGTTTGCAAACGACATGTTGATCGCGCATTTCATTGCCGCGAAGTAGTCCTGCCCCTCGGGAGAATTGAACGGAGCGCTCGCCAGCTCACGGTCCAGGATCCGGATCCCGTATTTCTTTTCCATCACTTTCAAAAAAAGCTGGAGGTAGTCCGTAGCAACCTGGTGGCCGAACCCGCGGCTGCCGCAATGGAACATGAGCACGATCTGGTCGGGCAGGGTTATACCGAAAGCCCTGGCCAGTTCAGGGTCAAAAATATTCTCCGGTTTCGCCACCTGGATTTCCAGATAGTGATTTCCGGAACCCAGCGTCCCGATCTGTTTGAACCCCCGTTCAACCGCCTTGCTGCTGATCTTCGATGAGTCCGCGCCGGAGATGCATCCGTATTCTTCGGTCCGCTCCAAATCCTCTTCCCAGCCGTACCCGTTCCTGATACACCATCCGGCTCCCTGCTCGACGGCGCGGCGGAACTCATCCTGGGATATCCTGAGGAACCCGCTGCTCCCTACGCCCGCCGGGACCTTCAGGTATAGCCTGTCCACCAGGTCCCGCAGATGCTCCCTGATTTCGCCGTGCGTAAGGTTGGTCAGCACCAGCCTCATACCGCAATTGACATCGAAGCCGATTCCACCGGGAGAAATCACTCCTGACCGGGCATCCATTGCGGCCACCCCGCCTATGGGAAATCCGTAACCCCAGTGGCCGTCGGGCATGCAGTAGGAATAATTCACTATTCCCGGCAGGGTCGCGACATTTGTCACCTGTTCGATCACTCCGTCGTCCATGTCCCGCAACAGCTTTGCGGTGGCATAGATCCGCGCCGGAACGCGCATACCCTCTTTATACGTCATGGGTATTTCCCAGACCGTATCGGAAATCTTTCTTAATTCCCTGATTGTCGCCAATCCGATCACCTCCCTTTACCCACTCGCGGGAACACCGAACTGAACCGGAAGACAAACCGCCACGAACACTCAGCAGAATCCCCTCTTAAGACCATCCGGGAGCGCTCGGCGATGAAGGTGGATTAGTCGAAGCAATTTCGAAGACATCCGTTTCCTAATATATAGCTCAATTCGGTATTGTCCAGAAGATGCGGGGAAGAGACGCCGAAGCTCATAGAACAGATCGACTCCCAACGCACCGCCCAGTTGACGGACGAAATTGAGGACGCCCGAGTCTTGCACCGGCAGATGAAAAGACAAGGCCGGAAACAGGCTGTGTTTCAGCGCGGGCATGCCCGGAGCCGGACCGGCATTTCCCTGCATGGTCAAGCCGGAAAACAGAGGGCTATGTAAGAAGCATGACCAATCTATTGAGGCCAATAACGAGACTCCAGTTGAAAATACCCGTTTGACTCATTCTTTTGCAAAATCTATGGTATCTTAATTACCTGTACTGTCTAACCGAAGCTCTCGGGAAGACATCGGGCAACCGTTCTTTTGCGATAACTTCCAGGGGCAAGATGAGACAAGCTGTTATCGTTTACTCAGGGCAGCAAAATGATTCCCGGACTGAGCGAGGGCCGGCCCATGGCTCTCTTGAGTCTCGTTTCAGCATAGAATTTACCGCCTCCCTGGCGCAAAAAGAGAAGCAGATTCAACAGAACTACCGTCCAATCATCGGAATTCATAAATGGTTTGCGCGGCGTCCAGGTTCCATATTCCGTAATCTCTTGTTGGCGGAATTTAATGGTGAAAATTCTTTGCAGGAAGATTACTGGCGAGCCCACCAGTTCAGAGGGGTTATAGCAGATCCCTTCATGGGAGGGGGAACCCCGCTTCTTGAAGCCAACCGTCTGGATTTTAGCATCGTTGGTACCGACATCAACCCGATGGCCTTCTGGATCGTTCGGCAGTCGTTATCGTTTCTCGACCTGGATGCTTTCGGGAAGAAAGCCGAGGCGGTAATCCTCGATTTGGAGCGAGGAGTCGGTTCTTTATATACCACCACTTGTAGACTCTGTGGCGGGCTTGCGGACGTCAAATACTTCCTCTGGGTGAAAACCCAAACATGTCCGGAATGCGGAACAGAAAATGATCTTTTCCCCGGCTATTTGTTGGCTGAAGCCGAACGGCACCCTTACCATGTCGTGGTTTGCCATAAATGCGGCGCGCTCAATGAATTCAAAGAGCAGCCAACAAGCAGCCATCCGGAACCTTGCTATGCCTGTGGCGAGGCTGTTTTCGTCGACGGTCCGGCAAGAAGAAACAAAATAAGCTGTTCTGCCTGCTCCAAGGTTTTTTCTTACCCGGAGAAGAACCCCGCCTGCCCGCCCAAGCACCGTATGTGGGCCATCGAATACCATTGTTCAGCCTGTAAGCCAAATCATCAGGGACGCTTTTTTAAAACTCCGGAGAAAGAGGATCTTCAGCGATACTCGGAAGCGCAACGAGCATTGGAGGAGCGGCAATCTGAATTTCTAATCCCATCCGCTCCCATTCCGTTGGGAGATGAAACCAAACGCCTCCACCGTTGGGGTTACAGACTCTTCCGCGAAATGTTCAATGAACGTCAGCTCCTGGGACTCGGCTTACTGCTTAAGAAGATCTCCGCAGTTGCACAGCCCCCCGTAAGGCACGCACTGCTCACCGTATTCTCCGATTTCCTTCGTTATCAGAACATGGTCGCACGCTATGATACATATGCCCTCAAGTGCCAGGATATTTTCAGTGTCCATGGCTTTCCCGTGGGACTGGTCCAGTGTGAAAACAATTTGCTGGGTATTCCTAAAGTCGGAGGGGGAGCTTTCCGCCACTTCATTGAAAAGTACCGCAGGGCCAAAGAGTATTGCCGGCAGCCTTTTGAGACCAGGCAGCGAAAGAACCGAAAGGAATTGATCCCGATTTTAGGAGAGAGCATCACGGCCGAGCAGGTGGCACGGTTTCCCAAGACTAATGCCCGCGAAGCCTGGATAAGCTCACGATCTGCTGAACTAGTGCCGCTTGAGCCTAACTCGCTTGATGGGGTATTTACCGATCCGCCGTATTTTGACAACGTTCAGTACGCGGAACTCATGGATTTTTGCTACGTATGGCTGCGGCTGGTATTAAAGGATGAATTCAAAGCTTTCGAACCGCCATCGACCAAGACCCTGAATGAACTGACCGGCAACGAGGTTATGGGGCGCGGTCTGGACCACTTCACCAGAGGTTTGTCGAAGATATTCTGTCATTACGCCGAGGCATTGAAGCCGGGAGCGCCTTTTGTTTTTACTTTTCACCATAACGACCCCACCGCCTACATCCCGATAATTGTAGCTATCTTGGACGCCGGGCTTGACTGCACCGCCACATTGCCCGCTCCGGCTGAAATGGGCGCTTCGCTGCATATAGCCCGAACCAAATCATCTGTTCTCGATTCTGTCTTCGTATGCCGGAAAGTGAAAGTTGACGTTGGATCAGAGACTGTCCAGGAGAAATTAAAAAGCGATCTGTCAGCTCTCCGAAAGGCCGGTCTTCGAGTTACCGAAGGAGATATCCGGTGCCTACTTGCCGGGCACCTAGCGCGAACAGCCATCAACCGACTGAGGGATGAGTGGGAACTGGGAGCCACGCTTCAGGAACGGATGGGACTCGCTGAGGCGTTAATTGCCAAGTTAAGAGAGGAACTCGATGCTGAGCGCCTCATCAAAGCAACGACGAAATCTGTGCATGGGAAAGGAGAATTCATTGGCGGTAAGACGGCCCTTTGAGCTTGCTCCGGGAGAGCTTCAGAAGAACCTCGAAGAGATGGTGGACGCCGTCTTCTCCGATCTGGTATCGGAATTTCTCCTCATGCCCATGGGCAGCGGCTTCCCCAAATATACCGACTTCCGGGAAGCCTACGAAATCCTTAAACGTGCGAGCAAAGCCTTTGAGGATTTCTCCGAATCCACGGTAAACAGCGCATTAGTGGAAAACAGCCGGGTTTTGGGCGTGGTTAGATCGATTCTGGGAATGACCGCGCCGGAATGGGCGGAGCTGGCCCGCTCCGAATTGGATAGCGACATAACCCAAGGTGCCGCAAGGACACTTGATAGACGGTGCCGGGAAGACCCTGGATATATTAGTGATGTTCTTCTTCGGTATCAAGAGCGAGTCAGGAACGCTCAAAAATCACGCCGCTCTTCTCCAGATCGGCCGAAGACACTGGAACGGCTTGACCACCTCATAAATGTCGCCGTCAGTTATATCGTTAAAGGAGCCCCTGAGGACCAGGAGGGGTTCGTTCACCGACTGGCTAAATTTGATACTCAGGGTGGACTGGAGTCTCTGAAGTACGCGGCCAGGGAAGACGTGCCGTACGCCGTCGTGCTATACGAGCGTTACCTGGGTCGTCCTTTCGCCGGGCACCGGGATGCCGTCTCCGAGCTGGTCGGGGAGGTTATGGAAAACGCCGTTGAAGAGCGGCTGCGTCACGCCGGAGTGTCTTACCGGAAGACGAAGAGGGCGGAAAGGATTCCGGGCTTTGGTCAAGCTCCTGACCTCTGCATTCCCGACGAAATAAGCCCGATTGCGATAATCGAGGCCAAGATCACAAGCGATGACGGCACAGCCCGAGATAAAGTGGCTCGGATCAAGGAACTGGAAACTCAGCGAAACGAACTCGTTGCGGGCGGCCGCCCGAGTTATGAGGTGATCGCCTGTATTGATGGGCGTGGGTTTCGGCAAAGGCGAGAGGATATGCGCGGCAACTATTGCTTCGCCTCAATGGAAAGGTATTTACCACGGCTTCCTTGGATAAACTGATTCCGTACACCCGGATTCGAGAGCTGGTGACGAGGGGCGGTTGAATCCTTGAAAATATGTTTGCGCGAACCTCCCGAAGCCACCTCCTTTTACCCGCTCAACAACTCGGAATGAATAATGTTCTTGACACGCCCGTCCTTCTCCCATTATTTTACAGTGACACTTAACCTGAAGAAGGAGAAGAGGACGTGAACGATCTGGGTCTTTCCCTGTACTTTTATTTTTATTGCACCTCGAGGGATTGACCTGCGATTGGAGCCGATTCTAATTTGCCTTACTTAGCCGCAGGTCCTGCCTGCGGCTTTTTCTTTTTTTCAAACTGTTCATCAGATTCCGATCGCCTGGAGGGAGGAAGCCGGTGAAACTCGCCTGGGTCAGACTCAAGGAATGGTCCGAAGACATGGTGAAAGCCGCATTGGAAAGCGGCGCCGATGCCCTGGTGATTCCGCCCGGGAGACACGATCAGGTTAAATCTCTCGGACGCATCGTTACCGTGGCCGCCGATGGAGACCTGAAGCCCGGGACCGATGTCTTCTTCGAGCCCCTGGACTCGCCGGAAGATGAAGAGAGGATCAGGGAACGACTCGACCGGGGCACGGTGGTTATCGACGACGCCGGCCGCCGCGAGCGGCACGAAGAATTGAAAGGGAGTACGGGAAGGATCTGGGAAGTCATCCCCGTCGAGAACCTGGTCGCGCACGGCGGCAAGCTTCTGCTGCCGGTCCGATCGGCGGAGGAAGCCGATCTGGCCCTTGGCATTCTCGAAAAAGGGGTCTCCGGCGTGGTGGTCCAGGCGCAAACCGCTGAAGAACTCAGGGCGCTTATCACTCGCGTAAAGTCCGCGGCGGAAAACCTCGTTCTCCGGGAAGGGCGAATCACCGGCGTCCGGACCGTCGGGATGGGAGATCGCGTGTGCGTCGACACATGTTCTCTAATGCAGGAAGGCGAAGGGCTGCTCATCGGTAATTCAGGCGGGTTCCTCTTCCTCGTGCAGGCGGAAGCGGCGGCAAACCCCTATGTGGCCCCGCGCCCCTTTCGGGTGAACGCCGGGCCCGTCCATGCTTACGTCAGGGTCCCCGACGGGCGCACCCGGTACCTCGCCGAACTTCGGGCCGCAGACAGAATCGCCATTTTTAACAGCACCGGGTCGGCTCAATACGCAACCATCGGCCGGGTCAAGATCGAGCGGCGCCCGCTTGTCTTCGTGCAGGCGGAATGCGGAGGACAGACCGGATCGATTTTGCTGCAGAATGCCGAAACCGTCCGCCTGACCGCCCCGGACGGCTCGGCCAAGTCCGTGGTCGAACTCGCGGACGGAGATTCTGTCCTGGTCCATGTGGATTCGGGGGGCAGACATTTTGGGATGAAGGTCACTGAAACGCTCTGGGAAAAATGACAACTGCCTGCGGGCCGGACCGGACCGATGCGCAAGCCGATCTGAAGGCCGCTGAATGAGCCAGGAGAAAAAGGTGGATCAAGACCTCGAAAAACTGCGTGAAGCCATTGATGCAGTCGATTCAGACCTTCTGCGTCTGCTCAACAGAAGGATGGAGCTTGCACGGGAAGCCGGCCGCACCAAAGCCGAGAAAAATTTGCCCCTCTTCCACCCCGGGCGTGAAGAGATGATCTTTGACCGCCTCACCCGGACGAACACCGGCCCGCTGCCCGAGTATTCCCTGCGCTCCATATACCGGGAGATTCTCTCTGCTTCCAGGCTGCTCCAGTATCCTCTTCGCGTGACTTTTCTCGGCCCTGAATGGACCTACAGCCACCTGGCAGCTCTCTCCGTCTACGGGCATTCCGCCCACTACATACCCTGCCCGACGCTCCAGGATGTCTTCGATACTTACCTGAAAGGCATGGCGGATGCGGCCGTGATCCCCATCGAGAACTCGCTCCAGGGCGCAATCGGCCTCAGCATGGATCTGCTCTACGAAAATGAGGTGCATGTCGCGAGCGAGTGTTATCTGGAGATCGCTCACTATCTGTGCGGACATGCGGGAGCCGTTGAACGGATCGAGCGCCTTTATGCGCATCCTCAGACATTGGAGCAGTGCAGGCGGTGGATTCTGGAGAACCTGAGGGACGCGGAGCGCCATGAATGCGCATCCACTGCCCAGGCCGCCGTGCTGGCGGGAAACGATCCGGCGGGCGCCGCCATCTGCAACCTCTACGCGGCCCATCACTATGGACTCCCGGTTCTTGCGGAACGCATCGAGGATCATCCGGGCAACACGACGCGCTTCCTTGCCGTCGCCGGCCAGCCGAACCCGCCGACCGGCAAAGACAAGACTTCGATTCTGTTTGCGGTTTCCGACCAGCCGGGCGCTCTGTATGCAGCACTTCAGTCCTTTGCCCGTGCGGGGGTCAATATGACACGCATCGAATCCCGCCCCAACCGCGTCCTGCGATGGCAATATCTTTTTTATGTTGATTTTGACGGGCATATCGACGATGTAACAGTGGCGGGAGCGTTGTGCGAACTGAAGGATCATGTCTCTTTCGTAAAGCTCCTGGGTTCTTACCCGCGGCAGGACCCGATGCAGCCTATTCGCCCGGAAAAAGAGAAAATTCGGACGACGGAAGCAAAAGGACCTGATATAAAGACCAAGACGCTTTCAGAGCGCTCTTGACCTTTCAAAACCTCCGATCACACACACGCGGCGAGCCATGCCGCGATCGAGAGGTTCAAACCGGACGCGATGAAACCATGAGTCAGTTTGTCCTCTGCGGCTGTTTGATGGAAGAAACTATCGAGACCATTCCGGGATTCCTCGAATATCCGGGAATCGATCGAGTGGAATGGCGCCTGGATGTTCTGTCCCGCCATAATTCCATCGAAGATTCCCTGAGAGCCCTCAGCATCCTGTCTCTGCGGGGAAGACATCCCGTCATTGCCACAAACAGGCCGGAGAGGTTTCTCGGTTCATTTGGAGGCCCGGAAAAACTTCGGCTCGAAGTGCTCAGAAAGGCTGCCGAAGCCGGAGCGGAGTGGATCGACATCGAAGACGACGTTCCACTCGAGGCAATCGAGGCGTTGCGTGCCACGGGCGCTCGAATCCTTCTTTCCCATCACGATTACGACGGCACCCCCGACCGCCGCTCGCTTGGGGCTTTGCTGGAAAGTCTCGCGCGGTTCAAACCGGACGCGATCAAAATAACAACTTTCGCGCGGCAGGCGGAAGACAACCTCAGAGTCCTTGAACTCATTCCCTTTGCGCGGCGTGAATTGGGAATCGAGGTGGTGTCCTTCTGCATGGGACCGCTGGGGCGATGGAGCCGGTTTGCATGCCTGCCCCTCGGGAGTCCGTGGACCTATGTTCAGTTCCCCGATCGGCCCGCCGCCGGGCCGGGGCAGTTTACGGCAACGGAAATGAGGTCACTTATCGAACTGGCAGGAGAAGAACCACAGGCAGATTAACAACCCCGACTTTTCAAAGAGCTGAACCTATGATCAAACCCGTCCATACAGATCTTTTCGCTGTGATCGGGAATCCGGTGCGGCACAGCCTGAGTCCCGTCATGATGAATGCAGCCTTCAAAGCCCTTAACATCCCGGCCGTCTATGTCGCCTTGCAGGCGGACCAACTGGCGGAGGACCTGAAAACGCTTTCTCTTGCCGGCTTCCGCGGACTGAGCGTGACGGTGCCTCATAAAGAACTGGCATTCCGTTTCGCTCACGAAGTGGACGAAGTCACCGAGTTCATCGGTGCCGTGAATACCCTTATGCGCCGAGGATCGGCGTGGGTGGGCATCAATACCGACTGGATGGGCGCCAGCAAGGCGCTGTCCAAGGTCACCCCTATCGAAGGAAAACGGGTGCTTGTCCTTGGCGCAGGCGGAGCCGCAAGAGCCGTCACCTTCGGGCTGAAGCGGCAGGGGGCCAATGTGACCGTGTGCAACAGGTGTGTCGAGAAGGGCATGGCCCTGGCCAAGCTTTTCCGATGCGAATTCGTTCCACTGGCTTTGCTGGAGAAAATCCGGCGAGGCCTGCAATTCGACATCATCGTCCAGTGCACCTCGGCGGGACTGACGGATAACGAGCCGACTATCCTTGTCAGTGAATCGTTTTTTCATCCGGGTATGGTGGTCATGGATGCCGTCTACAGGCCACCCTACACCCCCTTCCTGTTGTCGGCGAGGAAAGCCGGGGCAACGGTAATTTCAGGGATCGAGATGCTGCTGTACCAGGGAGTGGAGCAACTGGAATGGTGGTTTTCGATGTCCATCCCTGAATCTCCCGGGATCTCCGCCATGAGGGAAGCTCTGCTGAACGCTCTTTCCGAGGAAGAAAAATGCTCAAGCGAATTAAACCTCTGTCCGGAATCAAGGCGCGCGTCAGCCTCCCGGGCTCGAAATCCATCACTCACCGTGCCTTGATGCTGGCCTCACTGGCCGGTCTGAAAAGCGAGATTCGGAATCCCCTGGTTTCCGAGGATACACGGCTGACCGCGGACGCTCTCCGGCAGCTCGGAGCCGGGATTGAATGGCTGGAGGACCGCGTTCTCGTCATCCCGCCCGAAAAGCGATGGAGCCGGCCCCGCGGCCCGATCATGCTCGGCAACAGCGGGACCAGCGCCCGCCTGCTCCCCGCCGTCGCCTCGGCGGGAACGGGGGATTTCGTATTCGACGGCAGCCCTCGCCTGCGAGAGCGCCCGGTTGGGCCCGTCGTCGAGGCGCTGCAGATGATGGGAACCCGGGTGAAATATCTCGACCGGCAGGGGTATCTCCCATTTGAACTCTCCGCCCGGGGACTCGACGGCGGAAGGGTCCTTGTCGATGCACGGCAGAGCAGCCAATTCCTTTCCGCGGTCCTCATCGCTTCTCCTTGCGCCCGGAGCGCGGTGTCGGTGGAATGGCACGAGCCGGCGGCCTCCTTCCCCTATGTCGACATGACCCTTGCCATGATGGAGGAGAGAGGGATAACCTGCCGGCGGACCGGCTCCAACAGCCTGATCGTCCCGGCCCCACAGCCTTACGCAGGCGGCAGTTGGACGGTCGAAGCCGATTGTTCTTCCGCATCCTATTTCTGGGCCGCCGCGCCCCTCGCTGGAGGTGAAGTCTTCACTTATCCCGTGTCCCGGGAGAGTTTTCAGGGAGATTGCCGCTTCCTTGGAGTCCTCGAACAGATGGGGTGCCGCGTCCGCTGGGAAGAAGAGGGAGTCCGCGTGACTTCCTCGGGAGAGCTGCGTCCCGTCGATCTCGATATGAACGAAATGCCCGATATGGTTCCCACCCTGTCCGTCCTGGCAGCATTCGCCAATGGAGTGAGCCGGATTCGCAATGTCGCCCATCTGCGGCTGAAAGAATCGGACCGTCTGAGCGCCATCGCCTCCGAACTGGGGAAGCTGGGGGTAGCGAGCAGCGAACTCCCGGATGGTCTGGAGATTCGAGGAGGTGCTGCCGGGCGGCCTCACGGAAGGATAGATCCCCACGACGATCACCGAATCGCCATGGCGTTCGCGCTTGCCGGCTTGCGTATAGAGGACGTTGAAATCGAGCATGCCGAAGTCGTATCCAAGTCCTTTCCGTCGTTTTGGGAACTCTTCGAGCGGCTGAGGACGCCATGAGGGAATTATTCCGCAAAATAGCCGTTTCTTTGCTCGCATTGCTTGTGTTGCTCGCATTTTCCCCCATGTTTTCCTATGCAGGTGCAGGAAATGAAGGGGACCCTGTTTTTCAAAACCAGGTCCAGAAGCTCCTCATGAGTGCCGGCCAAGTCGGTATTCAGGTCGCTTCCCTGTCTCCCGCCAGGGTGATCTGGGAATACCGGCCTCAGGATCCCCTGATTCCCGCCTCCCTGGTGAAGGTGCTCACCAGCTATGCGGCCCTTAAGAACCTGAAGCCCGGTTACCGTTTTGAGACCTCCGTCTACACGGCAGAGGAACCGCAGGGAGACACCGTCCGGGGAGACATCTGGATCAAGAGCACCGGAGATCTTTTTTTCCTGACCGAAGATGCCGGGGACATTGCCTTGAAACTTAAGGAGCGGGGTATTCGCACGATCCAGGGAGGGGTATTTGCCGACAATGGTTTCTTCAGCCCCCAGGCGGAGCATGTTTGCCTGGATGAAAATTGCGGGCAGAGTTATAACCCTGTCATCTCGGCCACGGCCATGCAGTTCAATACGGTTGTCGTCCGGGTCTCTTCAGGCGCTAAGGCCGGGACTCCGGCACAGGTGGGCTGGTATCCCCCGGGAGATTACGTCCAGCTTGAGAACCTTGCCAGGACCGCATCGAAACCCGGGAAGGCAGGTTTGAGCATTCAGCCCGCCGGGACCGCGGAATCGGGAAAGGAGAGAATCCGGGTCGCCGGGAAAATCGGCCTGAAAAAGAATATCGAAGGTCGCATGAATATTCATGACCCGGCATCTTTTGTGGCGAAATCCTTCAGGCAGATGCTCCGGCAGGCAGGGGTGGAAGTCAGAGGGGGCGAATCCGGGGCAGGCCAGGTCCCGCCGGGGGCGGTGAAGCTGGTTTCGCATGAATCCGCTGCCCTGGGAGATGTAATTTACGGGCTGAACCGGTACAGTAACAATTTTATGGCGGAGATGCTCGTAAGGAGCCTGGGGGGCCTCGTGCTCGGTCCCCCCGGGACCGTTCAAAAAGGAGTGGAAGTGATCCGGAACTCCCTTGCCGACCTGAATATTCCGGAGCACGAGGTTCAGTTGGACAGCGGATCGGGACTCAGCCGAGAGTGCAGAGTCTCAGCCCGGACCTTTTGCGCGTTACTGGCCGGCGCTTATGCCGACAGCTCCATCCAGCCTGAGTTCCTGTCTTCCTTTGCGTCAAACGGACAGGAAGGGACATTGAGGAGAAGGGTGTGCAAGCCCGGAATTATCGTTCGGGGCAAGACCGGGACATTGCGGGACGTCGTGGGGTTCGCCGGTTACGTGTCGGGATGCGGCAACGGTCCTTATGCAGTCGCTGTGATCCTGAATGACGTAAAGGATATCGGCGAAGCCAGGAGGGCAGTGGATGCCTTCCTGGAGAAGCTTACACTCACGGCGCCGGCCTCGGGCAGCTAAACACCGCAGCCTTCTCTCCGTACTTCCTCCCCCGGGGTCCCACTTCAGGGAATTTCAGTTCTCTCCTCTGTGGGCGTTCGTCCCCGTCGGCCCAATTCGGCAGCGGAACAGAAATTGCGTTAGAAATTTCCGTGGGAATGGATTGTGAACCGGACATTTGCCCGGGAAGCCCAAAAACCGGACCCGAACATGGATGGTTTCCCAGGCTGGAATATAAAATGAAAATTGCTGTTATTTCAGATATCCACGGTAACCTGGAAGCGCTTCAGGAGGTCTTGCGGGACATGGATCTGTCCCGGCCGGACGCTGTTATCTGCCTCGGGGACAACATCGGGTACGGCCCGGACCCCGAGGAAGTAGTCCGTGTCATAAGGAAACACGAAATCCCCTGTGTCATGGGCAACCATGAACTCGGGATCGTCCGAGAAACTTTTCTCCCCTGGTTCAATTCATTGGCGAGGCGGTCCCTTCTGCTCACACGGCAACTCATCTCAGAGGATACGGTGGATTATATCCGGCGGATGAAGTCATCCCTCACGTATCAAAAGGCGCTGTTTGTCCACGGCTGTCCGCCGAATTCAATCACGCGCTACATTTTCGACGTTCCCGACGGCGTGCTGGTAAAGATTTTCTGGCAAATGGATCGGGAGATCTGTTTTGTCGGGCACACGCATGACCTCGGGATCATCTCCTTCGACGGCCGAAACGTGGAGCACACACATCTTGCAGGGGGCCTCACCCCTCTCGAGGAACATCACCGGTACATCGTCAATATCGGAAGCGTCGGCCAGCCCCGCGACGGCAATAACAGCGCCAAGTATGTGATCTGGAATATTCCCAAGGGCACTATCGAGGTCCGTTATGTACCGTACGATATCTCGAAGACAGCCGCCAAAATCACCCAGCTCGGTTTCCCCGAAGTCAACGCAAGGCGCCTGTATTGATGCGGAGTAAACTACCACCGAACCTGCCGATGGCTTTGAAAATCCGGGCAAAAGGCATCATTCCTCTTGCGCTTCGCGCCCGGATAACAAGTATCCGGGCCACCCCGGCGCCTGTATTGATGCGGGATTGAGAATTGACGTCGTTTTGCATCAAGGCCGGAATGACGTCCACACTCTCTCGCAACGAGCCAAGAGAGGCTTACAGCAACAGCATCGGGGGCGAGGGGAGGGGGCGAAAATCGGTCGGATCGGGACGGATTATTCTTCGGGGCTGCCGGATGGCCAATCGGGGGGGAAACTGCGCAGGAGTGATGGAAGATCCGCCAGGGCATTCAGGGCGACTTCGCTCAACCCTTCCCCGAGGGCGAAGTCGACTCCCGGCACGGTCAGCAACCACGCGGGCGGGTTCCTGTCGTACAAATAAAAAGCATAGGCCATCACGACCGTCGGGTCCAAATGATGGCCCATGCTCGGAGAGAGATCCGCCGGGGCAGACAGGCGACGCACCTGAATACTCAAACTCTCAGCGCCCGGTTCCAGCACACGGGTGTCGACGAACACTACCGCGGATACTCGATCGTCGGCAACCAGCTCGGCCAATTCCGGGGTCAACTGATGAACGCTCTCAAGGCGCACCGCCAGCCGGCGTTCTTTCAATATCCCTTCCAGCTTTTCACCGAGCACCAGCCCTGCGCCGTCGTCACGGCGCAGGCTGTTGCCGTAAGCAATGATCAAGATCATCCGGGCGGCCTTCAGGGCATTAGTCCCTTACCTTCTCAGCCACGATCTCCCCGGTCGGATCCACAACCTGAATATGCAGCGGCATCTTGCCGACCGCGTGCGTAGAGCAACTCAAGCAGGGATCGTAGAGCCGGATTCCATGTTCCACCCGGTTCATGAGTCCCTCGGTGATCTGCTTCCCGCTCATGTATGCCTTGGCGATCTGCAGAACCGTTTTGTTCATGGCCTGGTTGTTGTTCCCGGTCGCAACCAGCAGGTTGACCTTCTTGATGATCCCGAATTCATCCACATCGTATTCGTGGATGAGGGTCCCACGGGGCGCTTCCATAATGCCGATGCCCTTATCCTGGTTGACTCCGGCGAATGCGCGGGTCCGCCCGCCGGTAACATCCGGATCTTCGACCAGTTCGGCTATTCTTTCCAGGGCGAACAGGATTTCGATCAGGCGGGCATAGTGGGAGTGGAAACTACCGGTGACCACCCTTCCGCCATTGCCCAGTTTCCTGAACTCCTTCAGTTCCTTATCTGCGCGCGGCGTGCCGGTGAAATCGCAGATGTTCAACCTGGCGACAGGCCCGACCCGATAGAGGCCGGCTTCGGTGCCGAATCCACCCGGTTTGTAATACGGGAACTTCAGATAGCTCCAAGGCTCCACAGCCTCGGCGATGATCTCCCTGTAACGGTCGGTGTGGAGACCCGGCTCAATGATGCGGCCATCGAAATCCATCACCCTCAGCACACCATCGTAGTGCTCGAGGCCGCCCTGGGGAGTCACCAGGCCGATGAACTTGCTCGGGAAATCGCCGTAGGTGGCTGCTTCCTTCGTAAAGCTGCCGTAGCTGTTCTTCAGCAGATCCAGGGCGATCCCCACGGTTTCAAAGGCTTCCGGGAGTTTTTCCTTGATCTGCTTCACATCTTCGGCAGTCAGTGCCTCGCGCACGCCGCCGGGGACCGCCCACGCCGGATGCACGCTCTTGGTGCCCACCATACGGATGATATCCTGCCCAAACTGCCTCAGGCGAATACCCTTTCGGGCGAGTTCGGGATTTTTCAGGATCAGTCCCACCACGTTCCTGGTGGCGGGTTCGCTTTCCATTCCCAGAAGCAGGTCCGGAGCGCTAAGGTGGAAAAAGCTCAGCGCATGGCTCTGGACATACTGGGCATGGTTGACCATGCGGCGCAGTTTTTCAGCCGCCGGAGGAATTTTAACACTGGCGATGGCATCGCAGGCTTTGGCCGAAGCCAGCATGTGGCTGATCGGGCAGATTCCGCAGATGCGCATGGTGATTCCAGGCATTTCCGGAAACGTACGTCCTTCGCAGAATTTCTCGAAACCCCGGAATTCCGTCACGTGGAATTTCGCGTCGGATACCTGGCCGGCATCATCCAAGTGAATCACGATTTTGCCGTGGCCCTCAATGCGAGTGACTGGATCGATCGTTATAGTCTGTGCCATACTCGTCCTTCTTCACAAACAGATTATAAGGTTAGAACCGGAATGAACGACAAATCGCTTCGTCCTTCGGCCTTCATCCGATGGAGCTACCCAAAGCTTCGCATCTCCTCAGGTAACATAACCGGTTCCCCTTTGAGCAGAGCGACGATAGCGGCCCAAATCCGGTCGGGACCGGGGGGGCATCCGGGTAAATAGATATCCACAGGGATGACCTGATGGAGGGGGAGGACCTTGGGCACGAGGACCGGCATAAGGTTCCCCAGTTCGGGATCCGGGGGAACTTTCCCGGGGCCTTCCGCGTAGACGGCCGTCAGGACATCATCCAGTTTCAGCTTGTTGCGCATACTGGGCACATTGCCCGTTACGGCGCAGTCACCGAACGAGATAACGACCTTGCTTCTCTCCCGAATCTGATGGGCCAGGTGGACGTGCTCATCATTGGCCACGGCCCCTTCCACAAGGGTCACATCGACCCCCTCCGGGAACACCTTGATGTCGGCCACGGGGCTGTAGACGATGTCCACTAGCCCAACGACGTCGATCAGGCGTTCATCCAGGTCCAATAAGCTCATATGACAGCCGGCGCAGCCGCCCAGCCAGGCGGTGGCCAACCGTACTTTGTTGCTAGGTGTGGTGGTCATGCTGTGACTCTCCTTCTAATCAGGACCATCTCCATATTTTCTTTTCCCGACCATCCAGAATCCAGAGCAGGAAGTCGTGCTGTTTCTCCATCTCCGCCGCGGTGGAACCCTTCGTGAAAAGGGCGCCCGTAGGGCAGATCTGGACGCACTTCCCGCAGCTCGTGCAGCTCCGGGCTTTTCCCCACGGCTGGTGCATACCGGTGATAACGGTGCTCTGAATGCCGCGTCCCATCATATCCAGCGTGTGCGCTCCTTCAACCGCATCGCAGGTTCGGGTGCAGCGGCCGCACAGGATACAACGGTTATGGTCCATCACATAGCGTTCATGGCTGGCATCCATGGGCAGTTCCGGACACAGGTAATCGTAGCGCACATGGTCCACGCCCAGCTTAGCCGCCAAGCTCTGCAATTCACAGTGGCCGTTCGCCACGCAAGAGGCACAGATATGGTAGCGCTCGGAGAGCAACAGTTCCACTATCATGCGCCGGTACTTTCCCAATCGCTCGCTTTCAGTCCTGATGACCATACCTTCCGCGACGGGAGTGACGCAGGAAGCCAGCAACTTCGGGCTTCCTTCCATCTCAACCACGCAAAGGCGACAGCCACCCCAAGGGGTCAAGCCCTCCAAATGGCAGAGGGTGGGAATGTCAATCCCCTGATCCTTGATCGCACCCAACAGGCTCTGATCTGACTGGGCGCTGACGAGTTTATCGTTAATGGTAAGGGTGACAACCGACATTATGGCACCTCCGTTGGAGATTTAAGCGGTATAGTTGGCTCAGCACAGTGCCCGGTCGCTCAATGGGAATGGCCGTTGAGCTGACAGACTCCCGCCGGACAATGTTTGTCTTTAATGTGTGCTTCGTATTCGTCCCTGAAGTAACGCAATGTGCTGTAGATCGGGTTCGGGCAAGTCTGGCCGAGTCCGCACAGACTGGCTTCCTTCACCATCAGTGCCAGCTCCTCGAGCCGCTTCAGATCGTCCAATACAGCAGTGCCGTCGGTGATCTTGCACAGAATCCGGTGCATCTGTATGGTGCCGACCCTGCACGGAGCGCATTTGCCGCAGCTTTCGTCCATGCAGAATTCCATGAAGAACTTGGCCACATCCGGCATGCAGCTCCGCTCATCCATGACGATCAAACCGCCGGAACCCATGATCGACCCGAGCTTCTGGAGGGCCTCGTAGTCAATCGGCGTATCCAGGTATGCGGCAGGGATGCAGCCACCGCTCGGACCACCTGTCTGGGCCGCTTTGAAGGCGTAGCCCCCGGGGATGCCGCCGCCGATGTCGTAAACGATTTCGCGCAGAGTGATGCCTATGGGCACTTCGATCAGGCCTGTGTTGTTCACTTTCCCGGCCAGAGCGAAAATCTTGGCTCCCTTGCTCTTGTCCGTGCCGTAGCTTGCGTACCAGTCGGCCCCGTTACTGATGATCGCAGCGATATTGCCGAAGGTTTCCACATTGTTGAGGAGCGTCGGGCTTCCCCACAGACCCTTGTTTGCAGGGAACGGAGGACGGGGGACCGGCTGACCGCGACGGCCCATGATCGAAGCCATCAGAGCCGTTTCCTCACCGCATACGAAAGCTCCGGCGCCCATGCGGATGTCTATGCGGAAATTGAAACTGCTGTCCAGAACGCGGCCGCCCAACAGCCCCTTGCGTTCAGCCGCCCTAATGGCGCGCTCGAGGCGTTTGGCCGCCAGAGGATATTCACCACGCACATAAATGTAGCCCTGCTCGGCCCCAACGGCGTAGCCGGCGATGGCCATACCCTCGAGAACCCTGTGAGGATCGGATTCCATCAAGGTACGGTCCATGTATGCACCGGGGTCGCCTTCGTCGCCATTCGCGACCACATACTTGCGTTCGCCCACGGCCTTGCGGACCATGTGCCACTTGAGACCGGTGGGGAAACCGGCACCACCCCGGCCGCGAAGGCCGCTGCGAACCATCTCTTCACAGACTTCCTCGGGTGCCGTCTCCCGCAGGACATGCGCCAGGGAGGTATATCCGCCTCTGGCAATATAGCTCTCAATCCGCTCGGGATCGACCGTACCACTATCGGCGAGAACGATCTTCTTCTGTTTGGCGAAGAACGGCCAGTTGGCGGGAAGGGCTTTATCGCTGATGGCTACCGGCTTGTTGAGGACATGTTTTGCAATGATGTCGGGGACCATTTCGGGAGTCACGCCTTCATACACCACATCTTCCTTGCCTTCCAGCTTGACCGTGATCAGCGGTCCGCGGCTGCAAGGTCCCACACAGCCAGTGGCCACGGCTTCGATCTCCGCCTGCAACCCCTCAGCTTCGATGGCCTTTTTCAAAGCTTCATATACGACCATCCCACCGGATGATATACAAGGGGTACTGGCGCAGCAGAGTAGCCGGCAGCGAAATTTCTGTTGTCGGTCCAGTTCAGCCTGGGCCATAGCGTAGAGTTCCGTTCGGTTCATAACGCTGTTTTCTCCTTGAGTTCTAACGTTTCGTGGCGCTCTCTTTCTCTCAAGTGCAACCTCCTCACTTGGAGTGAGCTTCTATCACGCCGACGCCTCTGCTCCCTCTTCACTCATCGCATTTGAGGACACAACCGGTCCGCTGGCAAGCCGCGCCTTCACCTTGGCAATTGCCGATGCGGGAGATTCTTTGCCGAGCACCGTCTGGTCCAGTACGACCACCGGCGCAAGACCGCAGCAGCCAAGGCAGCGGGTTGAGGTCACGGTCAGCTTTCCATCCGGAGTCGTCGTACCGGCCTTGACTCCAAATTCCTTCTCCAGGCCATCCAGAATGTCGGCGGCCTTGCCGACATAACAGGCTGTTCCCATGCATACGATGGCGTTGTGTTCTCCCAGAGGCTTCAGCGAGAAGAAATGATAGAAAGTGGCAACCCCATAGACCCAACTGAAGGGCAGTTTCAACTGCCTGGCAGTATAGATCAGGACGTCTTCGGTCAGGTAGCCGAAGGCCTCCTGAGCGCTGGTGAGCACCTCGATCAGCGCATCCTGTTGATACTGCTGCCGTTTCAGAACTCGGTCAATTCCTTTGTAGCGGGGATCCCCGCTGGGATGCCCGCTTGGAGCATCCTGTTTTTTTGGACTGGTCACAGGCATAGTATTCTCCTCCATATTACCAGTGCAAGCGGTTGAATAGGATATGTGAAATGCCCAACCAACAACCCGTCCGCGTCCATACCTGCGCTTACGAAGCGGCACGAACGCGGCCACTTTTTAACCAATTAAAAACACTGGTATTTTGCGCAAAATACCAGCGAAAGGCCAACCTGCTCACTCAATGATAATCTTACTTAATAATCCATTTCACAATATAGACAGTCACCAGCGCTGGTTCTTCGAAGCCCGGGGACGGTGACAGATGAATTTTCAAAGTGCGGAACCTTTATCATGCGGCATGCAACCGCCGGTAACTACCGGAATTTCCTAACACCTCCCATGGGATCGTACATTATCGGATATCCGGAACCCTGTCAAGAGATTTTTCTAACAAGCGGAGATCGCACTCTGTTTTTCAGTTCTCGCGGGTACTTGCCTGATTTCGATCCGCCGGCCCCGGCCTGGTCCATCGACCGTTGCATCTTGCATCCCGTTCCGAACTTTATATTTCAAATTCCACCCATTACCAAACAGAAGAGATACAATATCATGGGAGAATCGTTGAAATCGAATGGTTCGCGGAAGTTCCCTGTTGTGCATTGGCAAACGGCACTTCTTCCCCTGCCGCCCAGGCTGTTCGCCACAATCCATGCTCCCTGAAAAAGGACGAAGTGCCGCAGGGCCTTTGCGCGGGGACCCGTCCGGACAACAACCCGCAACCGCCTTCGCCGCTTCGAAGGCATCCCGGGTACGAGGCCGATCGTGCGGCATATCCCGCTTTGGCCGGTTTCAAGCGGGTATATGCTTTCCCTTGTTGGCCCGTAAAATCATAAGCAAATACCGCGCCAAGCCAAATTTAACATATAACTACAGCAAGTTAATGCAACGAGCAGGCCACCCGAGGCCCTTAGCCGGCGTCCACTTGGGGAATATTTCCGGAGAATTTCACTGGGCATAAGGTTTGGTTAGCCTGGAAATGATGTTATTTCAGTACATTGGAATTGTTGAGTCAAGATGACATGCAACTGCGGCCGGGATGTATCCAGATGAAACACTGGCCCCGGGCCTGCAACTCGTTTGGCCCCAACGGCATCATAATTCCGCTTCCCGGAGCATACAACGAGGCTTCGCTTGACTTCGTCCCGTATGTCTCATAGTTTTAAATGGATATGCTACGTTATGATGAGGTCGGTTGCCTTCGCTTCAGAAGCCTTGAGGTAACGGCATCTCTTACCTCAACGATCCGGAAAACCTGAAGCAGGCAAAGGAGGCCGCAATGAGAACGGTAAGCAATGGAGATTATGTGAAGGTCCACTATACGGGCAAGTTCGAAGACGGCGAGGTTTTCGAATCAAGCAATGGATGCAAGCCGGTTGAAGTCCACGTGGGGTCGGGAGAGTTTCTGGTGGGTTTTGAAGACGCACTGGTCGGGATGGCGCCAACAGAAACCAAGACTTTTTCCCTGGAAGCTTCCGAAGCCTACGGAGAGCGGCATGAAGAACTGGAGCAATCGTTCCAGCTTTCCGATTTCCCTGATGATTACAAGCCCGAAGTGGGACAGGTAATCCTGCTTGAGAGCAGCAACGAGGAGCAATTTCATGCAATGGTTACGCATGTCGGCGACGAGAACGTGGTCCTCGATCTCAATCACCCTCTTGCCGGGAAAGCGCTCACTTTCGAAGTCGAAGTTGTCGAAATCGGCGACCAGCCCAGCCCATCCCAATGCGGCGAGGGATGCTGCTGTTCGTAATATCCGCTCACATGGAAGCCGGTCTCCGGGGCCGGCTTCCGCTTTAATCCCCCCTGCGTCACAATAAGCGGCAAGGATAGAAACGGCCGGAAGAGGCACATGGCCTGAGCGGCCGCAGCGCTGACGCGCGGGCGGCCATGAGGCTTTTCATGCGGGGAGTCTGGATTCTTCCTTCCAGGGGAGGGTAAAGTAGATGGAGTTCCCGTACCTTTGAAATTCGCATCCTACCTTGCCGCCATGGATCTCAACAACGTTTTTTACAAAGTGCAACCCGTGCCCGGTGCCTCGTTCAGGGGCGGAGCCGGCTCCGCGAAATCCTTCGTCAAAGATCTTCCGGGCTTCCTCCTCGGACAGCGGCTTACCTGTTGTGAAGAAATTAAACCTCACCCCGTGGATGCCCTCCCCGAAGAAATCCCTCAAAATCTGCCGGTTGTAGGACACCAGCTTTATTTTGTTGCCGAGCTGGTCCTCCACCTGCCGGGTGTACTTGACGGCATTCGAGAAGAAATTATCGAACACCTGTGAAATAAGACCCTTATCGACAAACAGGGTCACCTGTTCATCGGGGACGTTCTCGAGGCGGTTGTCAACGGTGATGCCCTTTTTTGCAAACAGGGGAACGTAACGCTCAAGCAGCGGCGCTATGATCTCCGTCCGGAAATTGCACGACTGCTTCCGGAGAACGTAAGTCCCCTTTTCGAAATGGTCGCGGCGCAGAAGGGTTTCCAGAAACAGGCTGGTATGCTCGAAATGTTTGGAGAGCCCCTTCCATTCTTCGTTCAGACCCTCGTTGGTCTCATCCAGGGTATGGTAGATCTCGCACAACTCCTTGGCCAGGGACTCATCCAGGTCCTGAATGAAAAGGATCACATCCCGGAGCATCGACTGGGCCTGTGCATAGGTGTTCAGTCGCTTCTTCAGGTGTATGAGGAAGAGCTTGTAATAGAGGTTGGGTGAAATGACATTGTGCTCGATGTCCGCCACCAGTTGGTTGATGAATTTGATATGATTGATGTTTTGCTGAATGAGCATCTTCTGGTGGAGGTTATACCCGATCCGGTTTGTAAATTTCTCCAGGAAGAAGCGCGCGCTGGAATCCACTTTTCCCTTCGGGTATATCTCGAACAGGCCGAGGACACGGCTGCGGCTGAGGAACGGAACCTGCTTCGTGAGCGCCTCATTGCCCCGAATCGGAAACACCCATCCATGCTCGGTTTCGTACGCCTTCTCGTGCATGCGCATTGAAACCGGGGTCCTCATTTCCTGAGGCACCAGCCCCGATTCGCTCGTGCAGACTTTTTCCAATACGGATTTCTTGGGATCGAGCACATAGAGGCGGCTCTCGAGCTTGAAGAATTCTCTCGGAACGGCAACACAAATCTGGAACAGGTTATCGATGCTGGTATACTCCTGTGCCAGGTCAAAAAAGGTTGCAAAAGCTTCTTCTTGAATCCTCTCGAGGTTATACCGGCTGTAGCTCGCCTTCTTTCCCCTGACCCGCTCGAAGATGTTCTGCAACTGATCCTGCGTCAGCGATTCGGCCCGGGGCTCTTCCTCTGTGCCGGGACCTGCGCGATGGTCTTTGGTCATAAAGCCCTCCCTCTGCAGAACACTCTACAGGCAGACAGCCTGTCCCGCAACTCGAATTGTGCGACCGCACTGCCGTCTTCTGCGCGAGACCCCTGACGGCCCCCGGGCCGATGGTACCGGAACGGCCCGGTTCATATGCCGTTTCCGGATTTTATCCTAAAATAATTATCTTTGAGACTTGAATCGTGGGGCAGAGGAGCTTTCAACTGAGCATAGACGATCGATACTCGGTAGGCCCCCACCCGGGCAATCCGGTAAGAAGCATCTCCATGGCAGGCTGTTTCCGGCCGGCTCAATATAACCCGCCGCGATCCTGGTACGTATGGGCCTTGAACGTTTGGAACCGAATATCCGTGAGGCCGGGAATTCCGATCTGAATCCCGGAAAGAAGATCGATGAGGCGTTTATCGAGCGTTTGGCCGCGGAGCGGGGAAGTCAGGCCGGGCCATATCCGGCAGTACCCCAGGCGCTCATTCCGCAAACTCGATTTCATGTTTCAGGTTTCTGGTCATAAGCTCCTGGACGACGGTCCGAGGGTCTTTTTCATCGTAGAGAATGCTGTAGACCTGTTCGCAGATCGGCATCTCCACCCCCATGCGCCGGGCCAGAAAATGCACCGACTTGGCTGTCTTCACCCCTTCGGCGACCATTCGCATCTCGCTGAGTATTTCTTTGATTTTTTTGCCCTGCCCCATTTGAATTCCCACCGTTCGATTCCGGCTGAGATCTCCGGTGCAGGTCAAAAGAAGATCCCCTATTCCCGCAAGGCCCAGGAAAGTCAATGGGTTGGACCCCATCTTGACCCCGAGACGGGTGATTTCCGCCAGACCGCGGGTGATAAGAGCGGCGCGGGTGTTGTATCCGAAGGACATCCCGTCGGATATCCCGGCCGCAAGAGCGATCACGTTCTTTGTGGCGCCCGCGATCTCAACTCCGATCTTATCCAGACTTGTGTAGGCCCGAAAATACGTTGTGGAGAATACATGCTGCACGATTTTTGCGGTGTCCAGGTCATCACCGGCGACGGTGATGGCGGTGGGCACCTTCCGGATCACTTCGTTGGCAAACGAAGGCCCTGACAGAACCAGTACGCGTGTCGAGGATCCCTGCGGCAGAATCTCTTTCCAGATGCCGGACATGGTGAGCAGGGTTTCGTTCTCGATCCCCTTGGTGGCATTCACGACGATGGCATTGGCTTTGAGAAGGGGAAGCATCTGAACGGCCACCAGGCGGTAAACATGCGAAGGAACGACCACGGTGATGAGATCGTGATCTTTCACCACCCGTTCGAGGTTGTTGTGGGCGGATATGTTTTCATGCAGGTCAAAACCGGGCAAGTACACGCTGTTCCGCCGCGTCTTCCGTATCTCTTCGCATAGATCCTTTTCATAGACCCATAAATCAACCTTGAACCCTTTTCCGGCAAGCAGCTGGGCGAGCGTTGTCCCCCAGCTTCCCGCTCCCACGACTCCAACCGGACCTTCCAGTTTCATCAATTTTCCGTATCCTCTTTCACGTCCTCGGATTCGGCAAGGACGGTCACGTCCACCACCTTTTCACCCTCGTTCAGCCCCATCAGTTTGACGCCCTGGGTGACACGGCCGATCTTGCTGATCTGCACCACCGGCATGCGGATGAGGCGGCCATGATCTGTTATCATGAGTATCTGCTCATCTTCCCCAACCTGGCGGAACCCGACGACGCTTCCGTTTCGTTCGGTAACCCGAATATTCAGTACGCCTTTTCCCCCTCGGCTCTGGCAGCGATAGGCGCCTTCCGGAGTTCGCTTGCCGAATCCCTTTTCGGTAATCACCAGGATGCATTTCCCCGCATCGATGACATCCATTCCCACGAGCTGGCTGCCGTCGAGGTTCATCCCCCGTACACCCCGGCTCACCCTGCCCAGAGGCCTGAACTCCTGCTCGTTTGCCCTGATTGACTTCCCGGCTTTGCTCATGAAGAAGAGATCCTGGTTTCCGTCTGTAATGCACACCGAGATGAGTTCGTCATCGGGGTCGAGAACAATGGCTCTTATGCCCGTCGAGCGCGGGTTTGCGTACGCAGCCAACTGGGTCTTCTTGACAATGCCGTTCCTGGTGGCCATGACCGAAAAGAGGCCTTCTTTAAATTCCTTCACCGGTAAAATGGTCTGGATTTTCTCGTCCTTCTGGATGGGCAGAAGGTTCACGATCGCTTTCCCGAGAGCGGAAGGGCCCACTTCGGGTATTTCATACACTTTGAGCCAGAACACCTGTCCGCGATTGGTGAACACAAGCAGGTAATCGTGCGTCGAAGCAGTAAAAAGCAGGGTAACCAGGTCTTCTTCTCTTGTGCTCATTCCGGTTCGGCCCTTGCCGCCCCGCCTCTGGCTCCTGTAGACCGCAAGAGGAGTCCGCTTGATGTACCCCGCCCGGGAGATGGTCACGACCATTTCTTCCTCGGTTATGAGGTCCTCGATGCACAGTTCCCCGGCTTCGGCTATGATTTCCGTTTTTCTCAGGTCTCCATATTGATCCGAAAGTTCCTGAATTTCTTCCCTGACAACCTGATCGATCAGCGCCGCTGAAGACAGGATCTGCCTCAGCCGTTCTATTTCTTTAATGATCTGATGGTACTCTTCAATGATCTTTTCCCGTTCCAGGCCGGTGAGGCGCTGGAGACGCATATCGAGGATAGCCTGCGCCTGGGCGTCGCTGAAATCGAACCGTTCAATGAGGCTTCGCTTCGCATCGGGTGGGGTTTTAGCGGCACGAATCAGCGTGATGACTTCATCCAGGTTGTCAATGGCTCGCTTGAGCCCTTCCAGGATATGGGCTCTCTTTTCAGCCTGTCTCAGCTCATACTGGGTTCGTTTGATGATCACCTGTCGTCTGAAGTCGATGAAATGTTTCAACACCTGTTTGAGATTCAACACTTCCGGTTTGTTATCCACTACAGCCAGCATGATGACGCCGAACGTGCTCTCGAGCGCCGTATGCTTATAGAGCTGATTCTCGACTACACGCGGATCGTCCCCCTGTCGAAGCGTAAGAACCATCCGCATGCCTTCGCGGTCGGATTCGTCGCGGATATCCTGAATGCCCTCGATTTTCTTCTGTTTGACGAGTTCCGCGATTCTCTCCAGCAGCCGGGCCTTATTTACCTGGTAGGGGAGTTCGGTCACGATGAGGTGGTCTTTCTTGCCCGATTCCTCCACCTCCACGCGCGCCCTCATCTTTATGGTGCCTCTGCCGGTCTCATAGGCGTCCCTGATCCCTTCGCAGCCGCAAATAAATCCCGCCGTCGGAAAATCCGGACCGGGAATGTAGCGCATGAGATCGAGCACGGCCATCTGCGGGTCATCGAGCAGCGCCAGGAGGCCCTTACACAGCTCACCCAGATTGTGGGGAGGAATATTGGTGGCCATGCCGACGGCGATCCCGGATGACCCGTTCAACAGCAGGTTGGGCACCCTGGTCGGTAGTACGATGGGTTCCAGGATGGTATTGTCGTAGTTGGGCTGGTATGCAATGGTCTCTTTCTCGATGTCCCGCATGAACTCATGACCGATCCTGTTCATGCGCACTTCCGTATAACGCATCGCCGCGGGAGGGTCCCCATCGACCGATCCGAAGTTCCCCTGCCCATCGACCAGGGGATACCGCATCGAGAAGTTCTGAGCCATCCGGACGAGTGCATCGTATACCGAAGCGTCGCCATGGGGATGGTATTTACCGATGACGTCACCGACGATACGAGCCGATTTCTTGTAAGCCTTGTTGAAGTCGTTCTTCAGCTCGTGCATGGCGAAAAAGATTCGTCTGTGGACGGGCTTCATGCCGTCTCTGATATCAGGTATGGCCCTTCCGATGATGACGCTCATCGCATAATCGAGATAAGAAAGCTTTATTTCGTCTTCAATGTTTATAGTCTTAAGATCCATTTGGATATCCCGCAAAGTGTAGGTTCCCCGGCTCACTCGGAAAGCCGGGTGATGATCCGGTCGATTTCGAAGCGCCCGACAGGGGAACGGTTATTTTCCGGCCCTCCGCCTCTTTGGAATGACATGCAGCCCGAAAAAGAACATTACATGGGTCTCTTTGGATCGAGACGCGGCCGGCCACAGTGATCGTCAAATGTCGAGTTCTCTGAAATCCAGAGCGTTCACCTGAATAAAATCACGGCGAGGTTCCACCCGGTCTCCCATCAGCGTGGTGAAGAGTTCGTCGGCAAGGATGAGGTCCTCGATTCTTACTTCGAGCAGAGTCCTTTTCTCGGGATCCATCGTAGTTTCCCAGAGCTGTGCCGGATTCATTTCTCCCAATCCTTTGTAGCGCTGGATGTTGGTTCCCTTTTTCGCCTCTTCGGTAAGAAACCTGAAAAGCTCCCTCGGTTGATCGAATTTTTCTTCGCTCTGCCCATCCTTCACCACGTAAGGCGTCACGTTGAAGATTTCGAGGTGATCGTTATAAAGCTCCAGCAATTTTTTGAATTCAATTGACTGGAGGAATCCGTATTCGAGCCGGGCGCGTCCTTCTTCACCGGAGGTCGTGGGCCGCCAGACCTCGAGATCGTATCCCTGATGTTCCTCTTCCATCTCGATAGATACGACCTCGTATCCCGCTTTCTCGAGTTCGACCTTGAGAACGGCCGTGCCTTCTTCACTATCGCCGGGGGACAGCTTGTGAATGCTGTATATCTTGATGACCAGCTCGATGAGTTCCTTTGGGACCCCTTTCTGGCTTTGCCGCTCGAGCCAGTCTTCATACCGCGAAAAGGTTTTCATGAGCTGGATGAGCTGTTCCGGAGGGATGGGACTTCCACTCGCCGGCAGAAAAACCTCTTTTTTATCGGCAGCCCTGGAAAGCAGGTATGCATTGAGGCTTTCGTCATCCTTCATGTAGAATTCCTGCTTCCCCACGGCGACCCTGTAAAGGGGTGGCTGAGCGATAAAGAGGTTCCCCCGCTCGATCAGTGCGGGCATCTGGCGAAAGAAAAAAGTGAGCAGAAGGGTGCGGATGTGCGCTCCGTCGACATCCGCATCCGTCATGATGATGGTCTTGTGGTAGCGCAGTTTGTCGGGATTGAACTCATCCTTGCCGATGCCGGTCCCAAGTGCTGAGATCATGTTCCGGATCTCCTGGTTTTCCAGCATCTTGTCGAAACGCGATTTCTCCACGTTGAGAATCTTGCCTCTCAGTGGAAGAATGGCCTGAAAGCGACGGTCCCGCCCCTGTTTTGCGGATCCCCCGGCCGAATCCCCTTCCACGATAAAAATCTCGCTCTTGGAAGGATCCCTCTCCTGGCAGTCCGCCAGCTTGCCGGGAAGCGAATGGTCGCTCAGGATGCCTTTGCGACGGGTCAGTTCCTTGGCTCGCCTTGCCGCTTCCCGCGCCCTGGCCGCTTCGAGGACCTTGTCCATGATGATGCGTATCACCTTGGGGTTTTCCTCGAAAAAGATCGACAGCTTTTCGTAAACCAGGTTTTCCACCAGACCCTTGACGTCACTGTTCCCAAGCTTGGTCTTGGTCTGTCCCTCGAACTGGGGCTGTGACAATTTCACACTCACGATGGCGGTCAATCCCTCGCGAACATCGTCCCCGGTCAGCTTATCGATATCGGACTTTGACATCTTGTTCTGAACGGCGTATTGCTTGATAGACCGCGTGAGGCCGGTTTTAAACCCCACCAGGTGCGTCCCGCCTTCCTTCGTGTTGATGTTGTTCGCAAAGGTAAATATCTTCTCGTTATAGGTCTGGTTATACTGAATGGCGATCTCGACGGCCACTCCCGTTTTTTCTCCGGAAATGTAGATGACCTCGGGGTGAAGCGGCTCCTTGTTCTTATTCAGGTATTCGACAAACGAGATGAGTCCGCCTTCATAGCAATATTTCCGGTCCTTTGGAATGCGTTCATCGGAGAGTTCTATGGAAACCCCGCGATTGAGGAAAGCCAGCTCCCGAAGGCGCTGCGCAAGGATATCGAAGCTGATGTCCGTTTCGGTAAAGATTTCTTTGTCGGGCTTGAACGTAACCCGGGTCCCTCTGCGCACCGTTTCGCCCTTTACGATGAGCGGCGTTTTAGGATCCCCGCGTTCATAGCGCTGATAATAGACTTTCCCGTCCCGTCTTATTTCAACCTCGAGGTATTCACTCAGAGCATTCACGACCGACACCCCCACTCCGTGGAGGCCGCCGGAAACCTTGTATGATGTATCGTCGAATTTTCCGCCCGCATGCAGTTTGGTCATAACGACCTGAACCGCGGGCAGATTCTCTTTCTCGTGAAGATCTACCGGAATTCCACGTCCGTTGTCATCGACGGTTACGGACCCGTCCAGGTGGATTTGTATCCCGATATGGTTGCAGTAGCCGCCCAATGCTTCATCGATACTGTTGTCAACCACCTCGTAGACCAGGTGGTGCAACCCTTCCGTCGAAACATTCCCTACGTACATGGAAGGGCGCTTGCGAACGGCGCTCAAACCCTCGAGCACCGTAATCTGCTGCGCATTGTATCCGTCGTGGGAATCTCCGTTGATCGCAGTCATTTCCGACATAAAAGACCTCATGGTGGTAAAAGTACTATTGGAATCCATCGCACATTCTAAAAGAAAAGCGATAATGGTTGCTTAGAGCGAGTTATAAAATTCTCTTTAAAAAACGAATAACTATAGCCTTTTTTCAGTTTCTTTTCAATCGGTTTCGGACTTCATTCTCGATTTGGAGGGGGACTTTCGAGTCATTTCACTCGGCAGGTGGGCGTACGCCCGCATGGGCCTTTTCAGCACAGATTCCGGTTCAACGTGAAGAAAAAGAGTTTCAGATCATAACAGACAGGCCTGCATTACCAGCCTTCCCGGTTTGCATTCTCCTCCAACCCAGGTCGATCAAACAACCATAGGCATGATCAGACTCAGGAATCCCGGGTCTTCCGGTCCGATGAATATTCCTCCATGGTATTGATCGACCCATTCGAACCGAACCTGGGAGCTTTCCATTGCCTGAAGGGTTTCCATCAGGTAGCGGATGTTAAACGCAACGGTGAACTCATCGCCGTCGTAGTCGACGTCAAGCGTTTCATTGCCGTGCCCGAACTCAGGATTTCCGGCATCGAGCTCGAGGGTCCCCTTTGTAATTACAAATCGCGCGTGACGCCATACATTATCGGTCAGGACCGCGATTCTCTTTATAGCATAAAAAAGGACCTGCCAGTCGACGGTAATGGAAAAGGGCCTTTCGCTGGGAATAATGGCCTGGTATCCGGGAAACACTGCGTCCAGAAGTTGGACGCTGAGAAAAGCCGATGGCGTCCTCAGAACCATGTATCGTTCATGAACCCCGACCACCACGTCATCCTCTTTCTCGATGACCCGGAGTATTTCCTGAACGCCTTTTCTTGGTATAATGAGGTTTTCCTGGATGTTCAGGCCCACAAAAGAGTCCTGGGGGACCTCATAGTAAGAGAGCCTGTGGCCGTCCGTGGATACGAACCTGTAGCCGCCGGCGTCCCATAGCTGCAACAGGGTCCCGGAGATGCTGAAAGAGTCCTCGTCGACCGGAACACTGTGCAGTGTTTTTCCAAGGGCACGCTTCAACAACGAAGCGTCAACTTTCACCAGCTCAACGTCTTTGTAGAAATTGAGCGAGGGAAAATCTTCAGGGGGTATGGTTGATAATTCGAACCGAGCGCGGCCCGAAGAAATGACCAGCTTCTCGTTGGGAAGGGTCTCAAGGACCACCTGATCCTGTGGAAGCTCGCGGACGATTTCAAAGAGTTTGCGTGCAGAAACCGTCGTTTCGCCGGTGATTTCCACCATTGCGCCAATCTGGGTCCAAAGACTCAGTTCGAGATCCGTTACCGAAAATTCAGCCGTCTGTTCATCCGTTGCCTTGATGAGAACGTTCGCCAAAATGGGCATGCTGGTTTTCTTCTCCGTTACGCTCTGGATCTTCTGGAGCACCTGGGAGAGATTTCCCTTCTCAAGCTGAATTTTCATCGCTTATTCCCCGCTTATGGTTGTTAATCTTAAGTTCTATATGTAAGAGATAACCATCTTAATTAGGGTCTGTTTAAATGTCAAAATCTTTATTAGCTTATTGTTATTATTCATGATTCAAGTGAACATTTTCTTTGGGAATCTTCACAGGTTTGACAATGTTCCCGACCCGAAGAAGGCTTTGAACAATTACTGAACAGACTTTCAACATGCTTCTTACAGCCAATTGACATGTTTCTGAAAAGCTATGCCAAAGGCCGGTATGAAACCCTCCGAAACGGTGTCCGGAGCCCCTGTGCGGCGTTGATCGAGCCGTAAGCCACTCCCTCCCGTCAAGGAAGGGCAATCCGGGGTGGGGCTATTACCCAAAGGAAAAGCCGGAATCAGGATCTCCCCCTTGATGAACATATGGAAGGGGCAACGGCCCCAACAGCCGTTCCTCTCCCAGACGGGAATTTTCGTGAACTTCTTCATGCAAAGCGGATGCCCCCCGCAGTCGTTTCACTTCATGGATGGACTTGGATGAATGCTTATCATCTAGTAAGGAACCCTGTTGTTTTGTATTCGAATCATCGAAAGGTGGAACGACAATGGAGGAAAATGCGCACATTCTGGACTATGAGGGATTGGTCGAATTGGCAAAATCCCAAAAAATAACCGTGGTTGAAGCGGATGACCTGGGAGAGAGCAGCGGCATTCATTTCAGTGAATCCGGGAGCGAGTGGATTACACTTGCTTCAGGACTTTCTCCAGGCGAAAAAGCGAGGACTCTGGGTTTCCTGTTGCGGGATGGCGGGAAAAGCACCGCGTCGGGGTTTGAGGCCCCTGGCAAACCCCCCGCAGCAGGGCAGCCTGTTCAGATCCATTCTCTGCGCTGTCCCACAGACTGATCGTTATCGCAGTCAAGCAGTTACAGGTTTGCTCTGCGGGGAATGGCGCCAACGGGCGGGAGATATTTTCCCCGCCCGATTTATTCCGAGAAGAGTTCCGTGCTGAGATAGCGTTCACCCGTGCTCGGGAGAATGGCGACGATATATTTCCCCTTGTTTTCCTGGCGTCTTGCGACCTCCAGGGAAGCCCAGACGGCGGCGCCGGAGGAAATACCGCAAAGGATGCCTTCGTTCCTGGCAACGGCGCGGGCGGTTTCCATGGCATCCTCGTTGGATACGCAGACGATCTCGTCAATGATTTTCAGGTTCAGAACCTCCGGGATGAAGCCCGCTCCCAACCCCTGGATCTTGTGGGGACCTGGTTTTCCGCCCGAGAGTACCGGAGAGCCCGCGGGTTCCACGGCTATCGCCTTGACTGAAGGCTTTCTCTTCTTGAGGACTTCCGCCACTCCGGTAATTGTCCCGCCTGTGCCCACTCCGGCAATCACGATATCGACTTTGCCGTTGGAGTCCTTCCAAATTTCCTCTGCCGTGGTCTTGCGGTGTATTTCGGGGTTTGCCGGGTTGGAGAACTGGTCGGGCATGTAGGCCCCGGGCACTTCCGCCAGAATCTCCCTCGCCTTCCTTATGGCTCCCGGCATGCCTTCGTGGCCGGGAGTCAGGTAAAGTTCGGCGCCAAGGTGTTTGAGGAGTTTCTTCCTCTCCACGCTCATGGTCTCAGGCATGGTCAGCGCAAGGCGATATCGTTTCGCGGCGCACACAAAGGCAAGGGCTATTCCCGTATTCCCGCTCGTGGGCTCGACGATCAGGGACTTGCTGTTGATGAGTCCCTGCGCCTCTGCGGCTTCGATCATCGAGACTCCGATACGGTCTTTCACGCTGCCGAGCGGATTCTTGAATTCCAACTTTGCCAGGATGGTTGAATGGAGCCCTCTGGTGATCCAGTTCAGGCGCACGAGAGGTGTGGACCCGACCGTCTCACTTACGCTTGGATAGATTTCCGTCATCTTTCACCTCACCGTAACGTTGAACTTCAGCGAGTATTGCCGATGTAAACCAGCTCAGGTGTTTTCAGGTACACTTTTGTGTCCGGCGGGACGGACTCGGTCAGCCACACATTTCCGCCGATGACGGCACGAGCGCCGATCACGGTTTCCCCTCCGAGAATCGTGGCGCCGGAATAGATAATCACATCGTCCTGGATGGTGGGATGACGCTTTTTCTTCCTCAGCCGTTCCACTTCCTCCCTGGGAAGAGACAAAGCGCCAAGAGTCACTCCCTGATACAGCCGTACGCGATTGCCTATTTCGGTGGTTTCGCCCACTACCACGCCTGTTCCATGGTCTATGAAGAAGCTTTCGCCTATTCGGGCGCCGGGGTGGACATCGATTCCGGTAATGCTGTGCGCATATTCGGTCATGATGCGGGGCATCAAGGGCACCATCTGTCGAAAAAGTTCGTGAGCGATGCGGTAAATGGTAACAGCCAGAAGCCCTGGGTAACTGAAAATGATCTCGTCATAACCCTTTGCCGCCGGGTCTCCTTCGAATGCGGCGCGCACGTCGGCAGCGAGTATGGCCCTCAGTTTGGGAAGCTTGTGCATGAAATCCATGGCCGCGCTCTGCCCCTGCTCGTCGCATTGCATGCAGGGGAGGTTGTGCCGAATGCAGTCA
Source organism: uncultured Syntrophobacter sp. (assembly GCA_963666995.1). GTDB lineage: Bacteria > Desulfobacterota > Syntrophobacteria > Syntrophobacterales > Syntrophobacteraceae > Syntrophobacter. Next base: position 1,956,448 of record OY762941.1, read on the forward strand.
TGCCGCATCGCAAGAGTGATCTGTTCCGCGAGCAGTTCGAACAGTGCGGTCAACTCCTGTCCAAGGTAGTAGCCCAGGTTGAATTTTTCCACCCGGCTTCTGATAAAATAGCCGGGGTAGAGTATCCGGTTCATCCTGTGGATGATATCGATAACCGCCTCGCGTGAGGGTATCGGTTCGGGGCCTATATGATCGAAACACCGTTCCCCGCTGCATGAACTCACAAGCTTTTCAACTACTCCCGGAATCTCTTCCCGGATGCGCCTGCCGGTGTCGAATTCGCTCTTGCAGAGGTCTATTTGAGGAATATCATGCATGGCTCTGTTTTCATCTCCGTACAAAAAGTCGTGTCACGTCCCCTGATGTCATGCTGCCGCGCCGTCCCCTCCCGGCAAACAACGGCGTGCCGGATCAGGGGAAAGAAAGTTCATCGTCAGGCAAGCCCTCAGAACCTGACTGGGGCCCCCTAAGCCTTGGCACAGACGTTTTCGCCCGCTTTCCAATAAGGAGACATGCTCCGCAGAGTCTCGATGACCGGGGGCACCTTGCCGATGACGAAGTCTATCTCCTCTTCCGTATTATAGATGCTCAGGCTGAAACGAATGGAGCCGTGAGCCATCGTGAAGGGGACTCCCATGGCCCGCAGCACATGCGAAGGCTGCAGGGAACCGGATGTGCACGCGGAACCGGAAGAAGCGCAGATACCGAATTCATCGAGCATCAGGAGGATGCCCTCGCCTTCGACATACTCGAAGCTGATATTGCTGGTATTGGGGAGGCGGTTCACCCGCTCGCCGTTGACTCTGGAGTGCGGCACGCGAGCGAGTATTTCTTTTTCCAGTTTATCCCGGAGCCGGCTTACCTTTGAGTTTTCGGTTTCCATGTTCAGCGCGGCCAATTCGGCAGCTTTCCCCAGGCCGATGATGCTCGGGGTGTTTTCCGTGCCTCCCCGGCGCCCTTTCTCCTGGTGGCCCCCAATCATGAAAGGCGAGAACTTCGTTCCCTTCCGTACGTAGAGCACCCCTATGCCTTTAGGGGCGTGCAGTTTGTGGCCCGAGAGGGAAAGCATGTTGATTGCATTCCTGCTCATATCGATCGGGATCTTGCCGACCGCCTGCACAGCATCCGTGTGGAAGAGGATTCCACGCTCCCTGGCCATTTCCGCGGCCTTTTCCACAGGAAAAATGACCCCTGTTTCGTTGTTCGCCCACATGAGGGTGACGATGGCGGTATCCGGGGTAAGGCTCTTCCTGTACAGTTCGAGGTCGAGTTTCCCCTCTCCGTCCACAGGCAGTTCCGTCACTCGATATCCCCTGGTTGTCAGATGCGCGCACAGAGCGCGAATCGCCGGGTGCTCCACGCGGCTCGTGACAATATGCCGTTTGTCCGGGTTGGAAATCAGAGCCGAGCGGACTGCGGCGTTGTCGCTTTCCGTCCCGCAACTCGTGAAAATGATTTCATCCGGTGAAGCTCCGAGCAGCGCAGCCATTTTCTCATGCGCTTCCCGCACCTTCCGTCCCACCTGGCCTCCAAAGGTGTGCATGCTCGAAGGATTGCCGTAGAGGTCATGGAAGTAAGGCAGCATGGCTTCCAGCACTTCCGGGGCAACCGTCGTCGTAGCATTGTTGTCCAGATATATCGTTTTCACTGGATTACCTCCTCCACCACCAGTTCGGGCCAGACCAGTTCGCGGAGTTTGGCCTCGACAAAATTCTTGAGCGTCTGATTGGCGGCCTGACAAGAAGCGCAGGCACCCCTTGTTGCCACAAGAACCCGGTTCCCGACAACATCCACAAGTTCGATATCTCCCCCGTCGTGTTTGAGGGACGGCCTGATTTCCTGTTCGATGGTCTCTTCGATCAGCCTGATTTTGCGCAGGTTGGACATAGCGGGCCTGGGAGCCGGCTTGGCTTCCATATCTCCCAGGAGCCGGTCTATGATCCCCTGAATAGCCTCGTGACAACTTCCGCAGCCGCCGCCGGCCTTCGTATAATTGGTGACTTCTTCGAGAGTGGACAGGTGATTCTCGCGGATCGCCCTTTCGATTTCTTTTTCAGTCACCCCGAAGCACTCACAAATCACCTTATCTTCCACCGCCTTCTCGGGTTCTCCCCTGTAATGGAGAATAGCCTTTTCAAGCGCTTCCCGCCCCATGACCGAGCAGTGCATTTTTTCTTCGGGAAGCCCCCCAAGATACTTGGCGATGTCCTGATTCGTCACTTTGGATGCTTCCTCGACGGTCATGCCTTTGATGATTTCGGTCAGGGCCGAGGCGGAAGCGATCGCACTGGCACATCCGAAAGTCTTGAACTTGGCTTCTTTTATTCTCTTGTTCTCGTCCAGCTTAAATGTGAGCTTGAGAGCATCACCGCAAGCAATCGAACCCACTTCAGCAACCCCGTCAGGATTTTCCACCTCACCCACGTTGCGGGGATTGAGGAAATGCTCCTTCACCCTATCCGTATAATCCCACATAGATTTGACCTCCGATTATTCCTTCTCTTTGTCCTGCCTTGCCCCTCGGATCACGAAATCCGGCATCAATACGTCTGCTCACCGTCCGGCCGGAGACTCTCTCACCCCCACCGGCCCGGTGAGAGGCAATTCGTTCCAGTATCTTAGCCCATGCATTCAATGCCCCTGAGCCCTCCCCCTGCACGCGGGCAGAAGGGCCGCTGGGCTTCTCCGGGCAGGATCCTCCTCACTGACAGGCTTCTTGATCGAGTGTCCCGGCACATGGTCGTGAACTCGATCTCCGATGCTGCACCGGACTTAATCTAATTATAGCTAAGTCCTGAGACCAGATGACAATACTATCACCCAAAATTATTATAGTCAGCCTACACAAGCATTTTGTCAAGTCAATGAAAAACCGGTCATGGCAAATTCACTAATGAAAACGGCCAGGCACACTTCCTCCCGGCCGCCGGATTCGCGCCACCGATGTTCCGCTTCCGTTGATACAGCGCACGGCTAATAATAACCATTTGGAGTGTGAACAGCATCTTGAATACAAGAAATACCTCGAGGTATTCCCTGGGGGCCCGCTTCATTTGTCTGGCGTTTGCAGGCACTCGAGGTTAGATTGTACCGATCGCCAGAGGCTAAACGACCGGAAATGCCATCCCCTAGAGCATCGGAACCCGAGTGCCCGATCTCGATTGTGAAGGAGAAAAGATGCGAAAACTTTTTTCCATTTTGGTCCTTGTATTCATCATCCTGGCGGCTGCGTGGGCGGCCGCGAGCTATTGGTACGGGAAGAGAATCGAGGAAGGCTACAAGGCCTGCCTGGCAAGAATCTCCGAACCAGGTCCCATGAAACTGACGCTCGACAGTTACGACCGCGGGATTTGGACTTCAAAGGCAACGGTCACATCAGAGCTCGTCCTACCCGGCGATAAGCTGTTCGATAAGACCATGCCGTTGCGTTTCAGTCTGACCCAGGAGATTTTTCATGGTCCCATTCCCCTTGCGAAGGGCCCGGGAAATGAATGGCAAGTGAAGCCCGTGATCGCCGTGGCTAACAGCAATGTATCCTTGGCTCAGGACTCGGGGAGTTGGGCTCGGGAACTCCTGGCATCGCTGCCCGAAATCAATGAAACCAAACTTGTCGGGGTTGTCTACACCACGGGGGATGCCGAGGTGGAGTTCATTACCCCCGCAATCGACAGGACCCTGCCCGGGGGCGACAATTTGCACGTCAGGTCGGATGTGCTGCGTGGCTTTTTCAAGTTCGGCGCAGGAATGAAGCGGATAACGGCGTCTCTCAGTCTTCCGGTTTTTGAAGTGGAGAATTCGAAGATGCTCCTCCGAATACAGGGAATCACTTCGGCCACGGATACGCGGCAAGGAATCGGCGGGCTGTACTTCGGCGATTTTTCCTTCAATCTCCCCACCCTGGAGGTCAGGGAAAACACCGGCGATCAGGCAACGAATCTGCGAGCGAGCGATTTCAGGGTTGGGGTGTCGACCAGGGAATCCGGCATCGATCTGGCCGATGGGTCGCTTACCGCGGGAATCGCCGGTGTTTCCTTCGACGACAGGTCGTTCGGACCGGTCCGGTTCAACATTCAGTGGCGGAGGTTCGATGTGGAAAGCCTTGTCAAATTAAAATCCGAGCTGGCGGATATGGAGCGGCAGATGCCGGATTTGAGCCGGGAGGACTATGATGCGATGATGACTTCCATCGGCCTTAACCTGCTTGGAGGACTGATAAAGAAATCTCCGGAGATTGAAATCACCGAACTGAAGCTGTCCACCCCCGATGGAGAATTTTCCGGGAAGGCAAAACTGGGCTTCAACGGTCCCAAAGGCCCCAAGAGTGAAAACCCTCTACTGCTCTTGGGCGCCCTCACCGTGCAGTGTGAATTGTTGGGATCGGAGGTCCTTGTACGAGGTTTTGTCAGGGATAGTCTGAAAAGAGAGTCCGACTCGGCGGGATCCGGCTCGATCGAAGACGAAACCACCCGGCAACTCGAACAGTTGACGGCTCAGAACCTGCTCGTCAAGGATGGTGATACCTATAAGGCCAGTGCGAGCTATCAGGGTGGGAAGGTCGTTCTGAACGGCCGCGCCATCCCGCTTTCCCACCTGCTTCGATAGCGTTGCCGCAAAGGAGCGGCTGAGCAGACGCGAAAATGCCGCTCTGCTGCTCCGTGCATCGATTCATAAGACTACGAGTCGATCAGGCAGAGTATGACGCCTTTGGCGTTCAGAACAACCTTGTTCGCATGGCTTCCCATGAGGAAGGGTTTTCTCTCGTGTAAGCTCCTCTTTCCCATGATCACCATCTGGAATTTGCGGGCTTCGATTTCGTTGAGCAGATCCCGCGCAACCCCCTGCTTTGTCGGCAGGATCAGGGTCTCTACGTTTTCCTCCGGTACGCCTTTTGCCGTCAGCATCTCCCTGGCTTCAAGCATGAACCTTCCGACCCTGTCCTTCCATTCCGAACGCCATTTCTCGATGCGGGACTGGCGGTCTTTCTCCTCGGCGGGCCCAAGGATGTGGCCGTTGTCCCAGAATGTCGGAGGCACCGGGGGCATGAAATGCAGGAGAGTGAATTTCAACCGGGGAGACGGTGCCACATATCCCGCGGCATACTCGGTAAGCTGCCTGGATTCGATGTGGTCTTCCATGGCGATCATGATTTTCCCCGAATCATTTATGATCCCGTCTACGATCCATACGGTCTTGTGCTGTGCGTAGTGGGCCACCTTTCCCGATACGCTTCCGAGGAGCAGGGCTTCCACCCGGCTCCGGCCCCGCCGACCAAGCGCGATCGTCCGAATGTTCCCGTGCTGTGCCTCGGCAATGATATCCTGGGCGGGATCGACGCTGTCGAGCTTCATCCGGGGATCGACCCTTTCCCGGGGAAAACCGGCTTCAACGAGGCGTTTCAGGGATTCCTCGAGCACAGCGGTGCCAACCGTCTGCTGATCGTGGAAGGAAATTTCACATCTTTCTTTGACATCCAGGCAGATGCCGCCGGGAAGGAGGCTTGCCAGTTGCTGGACGCAATGAAAGAGCACAAGCTGAAGATCGGTTTGGTCCTTCAAAAGGCGTCCGATGACCGACACCGATTCAAGCCCTCTTTCCGTGCCGTCGACTGCGAAAAGAATCTTCCTTTCCACCGTTCTCCTCCTTTTCTGAAACGCCTGTTCCTGTTTCACTTACACCCCTTTTCCATCCATACGCACGGGAAGTGTAAGGCAACTCATGAATTGTCCCTGGAGGCTCTTCCCAAAGAGGACAGGGAGCGCCGGTCAAGCGGGACAGGGGATGTCGGCCGGTTCGCCGGCCGGATAAGATACCCGCTCGATTTCCTCGGGATGATGCACCAGCCGGCAGGGCGGCAGGCTCTTTATGAACAGTTGTCCGTAATTCTTCTTTAGAAGCCGGACATCGAATATCGCAATGATGCCCCTGTCATTTGACGAACGTATGAGTCTTCCGACACCCTGTTTGAGCTGGATGACGGCCCTCGGGACCTGATAACCGAAGAAGGAATTGCCGCCCCGCCGGGTCAGGTGCTCCATCCGGGCGGCCGTCAGGGGGTCGTCCGGTACGTCAAAAGGGAGCTTGTCTATGATAAGGCAGCTCAGGGCCTCTCCGGGCACGTCGATCCCCTGCCAGAAAGAATTGGTCGCAAACAGCACGGAATCGATCTTCTCTCTGAACTCGGCCAGAAGCGCTCGCTTCGGCTTCTGGCCCTGCACCAGCAGCGGATAGGGGAGCCGGTCCCGAAGCCGTTGGTGCACGTCATGCATGTTGCGGTAGCTGGTGAAAAGGAAGAGCGCTCTCCCTTGAGTTTTCTTCAGAATATCGAAAGCCTCAGCCGCCATTTCGGCGCAGAACTGAGGGTCATTGGGCGCTGGGAAGCGAGCCGGTATGTAGAGCACAGCCTGCCTGGCGAAATCGAAAGGAGAGGGAAGAAGTAATTTGCCGCTTTCCGCCGGGAGTCCCAGCGACTGCCGAAGAAAGTCGAAAGTGCCTCCAACGGACAGGGTGGCCGATGTCAGAACGACGGGTTTCCCGGCCGCGAGCACTCGGTCCCGGAAGATGGAAGCGACTTCAATGGGGGTCCCGCGCATCGATGCCGCCTGTTGGCTCACTTCGCACCAGTAAACCAGGGAATCATCATCCTGCTGGAGGATTTGCCGGGCTGCCTCGGCCAGTTCAGGCACCCTCCGGTAGAGCGATTCGAAAGAGGGCGGCCGGCCTTCCGCGGGTTCGACAAGGGGGGCCAGCTGTTCGAGCGCATGTATGATCTGCCTGCACGCCGGGACAAGATCATTCCCGGATTTCCTGATGTCGAGAGGGAAGCGGCCCGGGGCACCACGGGGCCCGGCGAGGCTCTGATGGAGCGTACGGTTCAGCACCTCAAGCTGCTGAGCGATGTTCCGGGCAGCCTGAAATTTCTCCGGAGTCTTTGCGTCCTTGCGGAGATCCCGTTGCAGGTCGCGAATGAGATCGGCGAGGCCCGAAGTGCCGAACTGCACTCCGAAATACTGGCCGATAATGTCTTCAAGCTGGTGGGCTTCATCAAAGATGACGGCGTCGTGCTCGGGAATGGCTTCCGCTCCCGACCTGTTTCTCAAGGCGAGATCCGCAAAAAACAGGTGATGGTTCACAACGAGCAGTTGCGCTCGGGAGGCCTCAAACCGCAGCCTCGTTATGAAGCACCGGGAGTACTCCTCGCAATGCTGCCCCAGGCAATGTTCGCTGGCGGAGCAAACTTCATTCCACGTGTGGAACTGGTCGGGGAGCCATGTGACGTCGGCCCTGTCACCGGTGGCCGTCCTGACGGCCCAATTCTGGAAACGCCTCCAGAGTTTTGCTTCTTCCCGGTTCCAGAGAGTGGGTTGATACGAGAAATCCTTGAACCGCCTCCGGCACAGATAATTCCTGCGCCCTTTGATGCATATCGCCTGAAGCCGCGGGAAGACCAACCGCTTGAGGAAAGGGATGTCCTGGTCGAAAATCTGGTCCTGGAGAGTCTTGGTGCCGGTGGATACGATGACCTTTTTGCCGCTGAGGATCGCGGGAACGAGGTAAGCCCAGGTCTTTCCCGTGCCGGTCCCCGCTTCCACCATGAGCGGGAGGTCGCCGGAAAAGCAGTCGAGAACAGCGTCGGCCATTTTCAACTGCGAGGCACGGAATTCAAAATGTTTAACACTTTGAGCCAGAAGGCCCTCAGGGCCGAAATAGCGTTCCATATCCCAGATTCTTCCCGGTGCCCCAGGGGTTGAATAGCCTAGAACAGATCGGACTTGAAAAACGATTCGGACGGAGACGAGAGGGAACCGGAGGACGATCCGGAACCTTCGGAATCGTCAGAGGGCCCGCTTCCCGGTGCCGGCGGACCGCCTGAAAAGGCCGCGTAGACTCCGCCGGATTCGTCGGATCTTGAAACAGCCCCCGTTTGAGGGTTGATCTTCGCGAATACAACACCATCCGGAATGGCAAAAGTCTGGACGGGCTGGTTTTTGAGATATTCCTTCATGAAGTACAACCAGATCGGGCAGGCCGCCCTTCCACCCGTTTCCCCTTTTCCCAGGGATATGTTGTGATCGTCGTACCCCACCCACACGCCGGCAAGCACGGAAGGCGTATAGCCGATAAACCATGCGTCCTTGAGTTCGTTGGTGGTCCCGGTTTTGCCGGCGGCCGGTCTTCCGAGTTCCTTCGCCTTTGTTCCCGTGCCTTCTTCAACGACTCCCTGGAGCAGGTTGGTCATAACGTAGGCCGTTTGAGGGGGAATAACCAGTTCTTTGTTGACTTGGTGCTGTTCCAGCAGCCGCCCGTGGCGGTCGTAGATCTTGTCGACCAGGTAGGGTTCGACCCGCTCTCCCAGGTTGGAGAAAGCGGAATAGGCTTCGAGCAACTCGTAGAGGGTGACCCCCGATGCCCCGAGGGCGAGAGCCAGAGTCGGAGTGAGCGGTGAGGTAATGCCGAGGCGCCGGGCGTAATTGATGGCATAGTTCACTCCTATTGCATCGAGGAGTTTTACGGTGACCACATTGCGTGAATGGATCAGAGCCTTGCGGAGCAGAATCGGCCCCCAGAACTGACGATCGTAATTGGCGGGTTTCCACGGTCCTCTGAGGCTGTGGTCGTCAAGGATGAGCGGCGAATCGATGAGGATGGACGCTTCGCTGTAACCTTTATCGAGTGCGGCTGAGTAGATGATGGGCTTAAAAGAGGACCCCGGCTGCCTGATGGCCTGAGTGCACCGGTTGAACTGGCTTTTCTCAAAATTCCTGCCTCCGACCATGCTCAGCACTCGACCCGTGTCGGGAACCATGGCCATGAACGCGCCTTCCATTCCGGGGTCCTGCTCCAGGACGGTCAACCAGGTATTGTCGTCCTGGCGTCTTTCAAGCCGCACCCTGATGATATCCCCGGACCGGAACATCCTCGCCGCCCGTTTGGCGGAAACCTGAGTCCATTCCCACCCCGAGGACGGCAGCTTCCCTTCGCCCGTGCCGAAGGACAGCAGACAGGTGTTGGACCTTGGATCGTAATCCTTGATCAGCGCGGCCACGACTTTTCCCTGGCTCAGATCGCCGTTGCTTTGGGCAAGTATCCTGAGAGAACCGGGCCAGTCCTCGCGTGGAACGTTGGCGTGGATCCCCCGGTAGCTTTTGTGCCGCTTGTCGAGTTCGCGAAGGCCCTGGTCCAACGCCTTCTGGGCCAGGCTCTGGGCCTTCGAATCGAGCGTCGTGTAGATCGTCAGGCCTTCCTTGTAAAGCACGTCGCGTCCGTACTTCGCTTCGACCTGCCTGCGGACTTCTTCGGTGAAGGAATCGAGATTGCTCAGCGTCCAGTGCTTCGGCTTGGCGAATTGCAGGGGTTTTGCGAAAGCCTTCCGGGCATCCTCGTCGGAGACGAATCCCACCTCTGCCATTCTGCTCAGGACGTAATGCTGCCGTTCCCGCGAAACCGGGAAGTGCTGAAAAGGAGAGAAGCGGCTGGGAGCCTTCGGAAGTCCGGCAAGAAGCGCGGATTCCGAAAGGGTCAGGTCCTTCGCGTGCTTGTCGAAGTAGGTCCTTGCGGCAGCTTCGACTCCGTACGCGCCGGCACCGAAATAAATCTGATTCAGGTACAAATAGAGAATTTCGTCCTTGCTCAGGGAGTGATCGATCCGGTAGGCCAGGAGGGCTTCTTTGAGTTTCCTGGTCATGGTGCGCTCGGGAGTGAGCAGGAGCGACTTGACCACCTGTTGAGTGATGGTGCTGCCCCCCTGCACGATTTCACCGGCCTGGAGGTTCTTGAAAGACGCCCGCAGAATGCCGAACAGATCGACACCGCCGTGTTCGTAGAACCTTACGTCCTCGGCCGCCAGGAAGGCCTTGATGAGATACGGAGGCATCTCTTTCAAGGGAGTGATGTAGCGGCGTTCGACGTAGAATTCCCCGAGGAGTTCACCATCGGCCGAATACACGCTGGACACCAGGGGCGGATGGTACTCCTTGAGTGACTGGGTGCTGGGGAGCGAGCGGTCCAGTTGGATGTAAAACGCGGAAAGACCGATTCCGGCAATGAGGGCAACACAGAAGACGACGGATACAAAAGCAAATACAAACCAGCGGACGGGCCTTCGTTTCGGTTTCCGTTTGGAAGGACCTTTTTTCTTCATTTTCCCACCTCATCATCAAGACTCTTGAGCTGCCGTCTGCATGAGGCTATATTGCTTTGACCCCGGGACTGCCGCAAAAGGCGCGAATCCGCGCGCCGGGATACACGATGCAATAGTACCAGACTGCAACATGAGCTCAATACCGCCCCGAGGGAAAAACCCGGCCTTGCTCTGAACTCTCCCCGTTCGGCGGCAGTGCCCGGCGAAAGAAACCAAACCTCTCGCCAGGACATCTAAAACCATATTAATACCATACATCCCCACGAAAAGAAAGAATGGCCCATAGGACGCCCAATCAGGCCAATACGGAGGGAGTTTCACTTCAAGGCATTTGAAGCCCGCAGGAGGGCTTGGGCTTCTCTTGAAAAAACTCAAGCAATGAAGCCGGCCAGGCATTAAGTTTCTCATGGTTAAGGATAACGATCGACTCCAATAAAGGCATGAAAGGAAACAGCCTTATGAAAGCTTTGTGTTTCCGTGCTCACGGCGGCCTCGATGTCATGAAGTATGAGGAAACGGCAGATCCGGTTCCGGGTCCGAATGAGGTGCTTATCCGGGTCAGGGCCTGCGCTCTCAATCACCTGGATATCTGGGTGCGCCGCGGCTGGCCCGGATTGAAGCTCGGACTTCCTCACTGGGGCGGATCGGATGTATCGGGGACCGTCGCGGAAACCGGCCGGGATGTGACTTCGTGGAAGGTGGGACAGCGAGTGATGATCGATCCTTCGATGAATGCATTTGAAGATGAATACACTCGCAGGGGAGAGAACAGCGTCAGTCCGGGGTACCGCATCCTGGGCGAAGACGTCCGCGGAGGGCTTGCCGAATACGTGGCTGTTCCCGAGAGGAACTTGCTTGCCATTCCAGATGAACTGGACTTTGCCGCTGCCGCTGCCCCGATACTGGTGACCGTCACGGCCTGGCGGATGCTCATCCGCAGGGCCGGACTGCGCCCGGGCGAATCGGTCCTGGTCGTCGGAGCGGGCGGAGGCGTCAACACCATGGCCACTCAGATAGCCAAACTCGCGGGAGCCACCGTTTACGTGGTCGCGGCCAACGCCCGAAAGGCCGCCAAGGCCATGGAACTCGGTGCCGACCGTGTGCTCGATCGCTCACGGGTCGATTGGGGGAAAGAAATCCAATCGCTTACGGGCGGACGGGGGACCGATGTGGTGGTGGACAACGTGGGGGCGGCGACACTCGGCACGAGCATCAAGGCGGTCGCACGCGGCGGCCGGATCGTCATCGTGGGAAACACGAGTGGGCCGCAGGCGGAAATCGATATCCGTTATATCTTTGCCAAGCAGATCAGCATAATCGGCAGCACGATGGGTTCGCACCAGGATTTTCACGAAGTGGCCGCGCTGCTCCGGAGAGGAAAGCTGAAGCCCGTAATCGATGCGGTCATGCCCCTGTCGGAAGGAATCGATGCCATGGCAATGATGGAGCGAGGCGATCAATTCGGGAAAATCGTCCTCGAACCTTGAATACGGCCTCCTTCGACACGAGTCATGGGGCGGGGATGACTTTCAAATACCGGGATGGGGTGCGGGGCGCCCGGGTTATGAGGCGACGGCCTTCGGAGCAGGGGCGGGAAGGGCCTTCGCTGTTGGTGCCGCCGTTGGGGGGCGGCACATCACAAAAGCGGGTCTATGTACGAGGAAGGGATTTCAGCGCGTCGGCAATCTCCCGGCTGAGATCCCCCATCACCGCATCGCCGGCGGAAACGAAGGCCTCGTAAGACGGGGACCCGGTGTTCCTGGTATATGTCGATTTCTTCACTACGAACACTTTGCCGCCGCCTTCCTCCTTAATGATCCAACGCGCGCTGAGGGTGATCCCGCTTCCCGGCACTCCTTCGAACTGGATCACATCGACAGCGACTACATAGGCCATCGTTATGCCCCTCGGCCAGGGGAAACCCGTGATGCCGGCCGTGGGCAGCATGTTGGACAGGTTCTCGACCAGAACGCTGGTGATGTTCTTGTCCAGAGGTTCCGCCCACCTGTCGAATTCCGAGAAATGGAGTTCGTTGCTGCTCAGCCGTGTGACAATCTGCGGCCGGTCCAGGTAATCAGGAATCTTTACCGGAAGAATCCCGATCCCTCCGAATTCGGGGTCCGCCTCTGCCTGCATGGCCGGGGCAGGCGTGGGATGCAGCACGTAGAACTTTGATGACTTGGACGTGAAACATCCCGCAAGGAGAATGAGACAAAGACACAGCGTTGCTGTGGCCCGTAGTTTGGAAGTCAAGACTGACATTTCACTTCACCTCGCTTTTTGCTTTGCCGCGGATCAGGGCTTCGGGATGACGTTCGAGATAATCGGCCAGCACGCGCAGAGACCGGGATGCCGCTGCCAGTTCCTTGAGGGTAGAGGTAAACTCGTAGCGTACGGATGAATCCTCACCTGTAATATCCTGAATTGCCGAAAGGGTCTTGTTGGCCTGTTCCACCGCGGCACGAGCCGCCTGGAGCGTTTCTCCGAGGCTGTCCGTGAGCGGGGCGACGTTCTTGTCGATATTGGCCAGGACCTTCCGCGCATCCTTGGTGGTATCCTGTATCCCCGTTGAAATAGGCTTCACCTGGCTGTCGACGTTCTTCAGCAATTTCTGTGTTTCCGCGAGGGTCTTTTCGACGCCGGCGGCGAGCGGCTTCACCTGCAGATTGACATTGTGCAGCAAATGCTTCGCCTCTCGCATGCTGTGATTCGTGGACTCCAGGATCTCTCTTAACTCCTCGGAGTTGATGAATTTCTCGATTCCCTCGATTGAGAGCACAAGTTTATTGGCGAGTTCTTCGAGCGGGAGCTTTTCGAACGTCTTGGAGAGTTCCTCCAAATTGGATGGAACCGTGGGAAGTTCCGGATAATTTTTGTCTATCTTCAGGTACCTTGCAGGTTTATCGGGATAAAAATCCAGGTCTACATAAAGCTGACCCGTGACCAGGCTCTGCATCTTGAGCTGGGCTCTAAGGCCCCGTTGCACCAGGAGTTCGAGGATTTCGCCGGCCCCCATCTGTTCTACCGTCTTGCGGCTTTCCTTGTCGCCGTAAACCTCCGAAACCCGATTCAGTTCGAGCTGAATGACCACGGGAATCTTGAGTGACAGATCAGTTGTATCGAAAAGGACCCGGATCTCCGTTACGGAGCCGACCTTTACTCCCTTGAAGTCCACCGCGGCCCCGACGTTCAGCCCTTTCACGGAACCCTCGAAGAACAGGATATATTTCCTGGTATGGGCGAAGAACTTACCGGAACCGAAGACCATGACCCCGATAATGATCAAGGCCACAGCCCCTACTACGAAAGCGCCGATGATTTTGGTATTCGCCTGTTTGCTCATGAGTCTCGAAAACCTGTGCTTGATGTGGCGTCAATTCGTTGTTGCATGGTCAAATCCTATATCGCGGCTCACGTTCAGGATTCACCGCGGGTGAGAAAACTGTGCACCTTGGGATTGTCGCATTCAGTCAAGAGCTTGTGCGGGTCTCCACTGGCGATCATGGTTTTTTCGTCGGCATCGAGAAAAATCGAGTTGTTCCCGATGGCGAAAATACTGGCAAGTTCGTGCGTCACCACGACCACCGTGGTCCCAAGGCTGTCGCGCAGCTCCAGAATCAGGTCGTCCAGCCGCCGGGCGCTGATGGGATCCAGCCCCGCCGAAGGCTCGTCGAAAAAAAGGATATCGGGGTCGAGGGCCATGGCCCGAGCCAAGCCGGCTCTCTTCTTCATGCCCCCGCTGATTTCAGAGGGGTAAAATTCTTCGAAGCCGGCCAGTCCGACGAGCGCCAGTTTCAGCGACACGATTTCCCCGATTCGCTCGGAGGACAGCTCGGTATATTGCTCCAGGGGAAGCGCCACATTTTCCGCCAGCGTCATTGAACTCCAGAGCGCGCCGCTTTGGTAAAGTATCCCGAAACGTCTCATGATGCGCTCTTTCCCGGCCGGATCGGCATCCCAGAAACTCTCGCCGTCATACAAAACCTGCCCCTTCGCAGGCTCCTTCAATCCCACCATGTGGCGCAGCAGCGTGCTCTTCCCGCACCCGCTTCCCCCCATGACGATGAAGATATCGCCAGGCCTGACCGTAAAATTAATATTCCTCTGAAGCACGAAGCTTCCGTAGGCCATGGTGAGATCGCGAACTTCGATATGCGCCTGTGTTCCCATTGGTTTTCCCGGAAAACAGTATTCTAGATGCCAAGCCGGTCGTAGATGACCGTCAAAGTCGCATCGGAAACCACGATGGCCACGATCGATGTGACCACCGCGGAGGTGGTTGCAACCCCGACCGCCGCGGAACTGCGCCCGCACTGCATCCCGCGCAGGCAACCCGACAGAGCCACGAGAACCCCGAACACTCCGCTCTTGAAGAGCCCTGCCAGGAAGTCGGCAATGTGGACCGCCGCACATGTTTCATTGAAATATTCCATGGGCGAAAGATCGAGCATGCCGATGCCCACCAGTCCGCCGCCCAGGATGCCCATCAGGTTTGCATAGAGGCAGAGCAGGGGCAGCATCAGAACAAGGGCAAGCATCCTGGGCACGACCAGGAATTCCATGGGTGAGACCCCAAGGGTCTGGAGAGCGTCGATTTCCTCGTTCACCTGCATTGTCCCGAGTTGTGCGGCAAATGCCGCCCCGGTGCGGCCCGCCATGATGATCGCCGTCATCATCGCTCCCATTTCCCTGGCCATGCCCAGACCCACGAGATCCGCGACATAGATTTGCGCGCCGAACATTCTGAGCTGGATGGCGCCGACGAACGCGAGTATGAGACCTACCAGGACACTGATGAGAGAGACGATGGGAAGTGCCTGGGCTCCGCAATCCTGGATCAGCAACACCAGATCGGAGCGCCGGAAGCGGGCTTTGCCGCAGAGAAACCGGGCAAAAGCGACGAACGCCTCACCTACAAAACCAATCATCTCGGTTGCATCGCTCGCGAAATCGATCGTTTCCGCTCCGACCCGCTCGAAGAAGGGCGCCCGGGAAACATCGCTATGGGCATCCTTATTTTCAGGGACGGCGGAGGCAAGTTCGAGCAGTTTCGTTACCCCCTGGGGAAGACCTTCCTTTGCCGCGACGATGCCCTGTTTAGCGCAATAGTCAATAATCCTGGCGAGGAATGTCAATAAGACGGAATCCCATTCGCCCAAATCCCGAGTGTCGAAGACGATGTGCCGGATTCTGGAATCCGATTCGATTTCCCGAACGGGTTCGGAAGCCAAAGGGGATTCCCCGTAGATCGTCCACGCTCCTCCAAGCTGGATGAGCAGTGTATCGTCACTTTTTCGAATGAAGCTGAGTTCCGAGCGCGTGGGAAGAGTCTGCTGCGGATCGGCCATGTCCATCAGTCCGTAAATTGAAAAGGCAACGGCCCGCAGCCATTTCGGTTTCTTGCATGAAGAAACGGTGCAACGAGCCGGGCATTCCTGGAAAGACCAGCCTGAGGTTCCAGGATGAAAGAAATCAAATTCGGGCTACACTGTTCCAACAATTAAAACGAAAAACTAGCACATCCCGCATTCCAACACCACCAGAATCCACGGCCTTGCGGTCCGTCACCGCCTTCCCCGTTGCAGAAGCCGGTTCCCGCCGGGCACGGCGAGCGGTCTCATGTCCCGATCTCTTCGGTCTTTTTATCAAGAAAACTTGCGATCAATGATTCGTATTCTTTCCCGACGAAAGAACGATAGGAAAAGAGTTCATATTTTTTCTTGTCCCAGTACTCCGCCAGGCTCTTTCCGTCTTCGAGCGCATTGATGTCCCTGTAGACGGCGTCCAGGTACTGTTCGCGAAGGCGGGACCGATGGAATTCGAGCAGCTCTTCCAGGAGGAATTGCTGTTCCTCGGAGAAACTCAATTCCTGCCGTTTTTGCTCGACCTGCAGCTCAATCTCATGGAACTGCCGGAACGAATCGGTACCGCTCAACTTATCCTGGATGGTCATCAGCATGCGGTCGGTGATCTTGCTTTGCTGTTCGTCGAAGACTTTCCGCAATTCTTCCTCATAATTTCCGGTGTCGAACGGCAGCTTCTCCTGCAGTTCATCAAGAAGCTTCCAATAATGCAGGGCCAGCTCCTCGTGGTCCCACACGGCACGAAGGGAGTTTGCGAGAATATCGAACTCGATGGTATCGCGGTAGTGGACCCTGACCGCCCGTTGTCTTTCGCTGATCTCGAAATTCAGGTCGCCATGCCCTTCAGCCGCAAACGGCGGAGTCCTCTCATCGAAACAGCGCTCCGGCATGGGCATGTCTCTTAAGATCTTCTGGAGCGCCTCGTGCCTGCGCTCGATGTTCTGGCTGAGGAGCCTGAAGGTGATCAACCCCTCGCGTGCGTCCGATCCAAACCTGCGGTGAAACGCCTGAAGCGTGATGATGAGCAACTTCAGGCAGTCCTCCACTCCGAGGAACCCCGCCATGGGATGGAAATCATAAACCCTCATTCTTCCTCCCAGATGGTCGAGGCAGTACAGAAGATAGTGACGCACCTCGGGATTCAACGAAGAGACGGCTTCCAGCAATTCCATGGAGAGCTGCAACTGTCCTTCGAAGGTATCCGGGCCGACACTCTTCAGTTTTTTCTTGTGATAAATGAAATTGACCGGCATTTTGAGCAGATACATCTGAAGGTCCTGGTAATCCACCCAGGCGACCCCGATAAGCTTCAGGAGGCGCTCCAGCGCGGCGATCTGCCGTCCGTGCCATAAAGGTTCATCGCTGATGTCGGCGTCAAAACTGCCCTGATACTGTATTTGGTCGGGGGGCAGGACCGAAGTCTTATGAGAAGTGAGTTGAAAATCGGCCAGAACCGCCGCGCCTTTTTCACGCAAGATATCATTCAACGCCACTTCCCAGGTGCTTTTGGATTTTATGATCTGGAGTGCGGTGGACCTGTGTTGCAGAAACAGGTCGAGGAGATTCGCAACCATCAGGCCTTCCTGGACCGCTGCAGCCCCGATCACCGAGTGAAGGACAAAAGCGTCCAGCAGGCGGGTATCCTGTTCGCTGGTGATGGTATCGAGAGCGGTGATGGGCTCTTCACCGCGAATGACGTGGCCGACGATCCCATGGTGCCGCACGAGCTGAACCGTCAACTGCTCCACACGGGGATCGAGCCGATATTTCTTCAGAATATCGGACTTCTCCAGGACCAGAGCGCCCTGCTCCGCGTGGTTCCACAGCGGTCCCCCGTCGACGGTCGAATACTCTTCGAGTTTCCCGATTTCCTGGAAAAGCAGTGCGAGCGTGAGTGCCCTGTAGAGGGCGGGTTTCTCCTGAACCTGGCCGACATAGAATTCCAGGGTCTCCATTTGAGCGTGAGTGGCTCCGATGCCTTCCTCGGCCAGGGGACCGAATTCCTGCTTTGCCAGGGCATAGAACGTATTCATGTCCTGAAACGCGTTGCGGTCCTTAATCACCAGGGCCTGGAACTTCTCAAGACAGCGCATGGCGTACACCCCGAGCGACTGGGCCTTCCGGCTCGGCCAGTTTTCCACCAGGTTTCCCAGGGACCGGAATTCCGGCAGGGTGAACCGAAGAATCTCGGGGCAGTGCTGGGCAAGCACGCTGATGGTATCGTAGATTTCCTCGGGGATGAACATCTGGCTCTGCATGACCATCTTGAGCCGATTCTCGATTTCTATGATCTCGCGGTTTTTCGCCTCGATCCCCCCCGATTGCCCGTGAATTTCGCACTGCAGAAAACACCCTTCCCGTTCGAGATACTGATGGAAAGACTCGAGTTCGGAGAACCGCCGTTCCATCTCTCTCAGGTACTTCAGGGAGATCCCCCGCAGTTTTTGGGATTCGAAATGGGTAAGCAGGGCTTCAATTTGTTGGATATTCTCATCCACGTCCACGAAAGAGATATCGATGACGCGGGTTTCGGCATTGCTCATGAGCCGAATGCCGCTGTCGAAGATGAAGGCGGGACGACCGTCGCCCAGGGTCTTCTTGATGTCCTCGAAGAACGCGGGCTGCAGCCTCTCCACCGGAATACGGAGCAGCGTTTCCCGGATCTTGTGAATCCTCGGTTCGTGGCGGTCCCGGGGGATCCCTGCGAGCATCGGGTTGAAGTTTATCGTGTGCCTTTCGGAAGAATTTACGGCAATCCAGAGCAATATGAAGCCGGCGCACGTTCCAAGGGGACGGAAGAGATGTCCGGTCCCGTGAAATTCGGTTTCGAGGAACTGGCGGAAAAAGTAGGACTGGCCGAAAATATAGTCTCCCATGAACTTCTGTTTGAATTCTTCGGCCACCCCGGCAAGCCTGAGGGCCTCGCCCATCTTGAACAGCTTATCGGGCTCATAGTCGCAAATGACTTCTTTCTGGAAACATCCCTTGCGAAGGTATTCCTGCCAGTCATCCAGGAACTCGAACAGGTTGAATACCTTCATCATCTCCCTGATGGCCTTGTTCTGCACCCCTCCAAGGGCACTGATCCGGAGGTCGTGCAGCTTATCCCAGCTCAGGCTCGAATCTGTCGCGATATTGAGCGCGTCGTCGTAGACCCGGTAAAGTTCCCTGCCCTGCTCTCCGGTAAATGCGTCGCCCAGGGTTGCGATGATCTCGGCCATGCTCATCAGGCGGCATGCCTGCAGAAGTTCCAGGCTCTCCTGATGGTTTCCCTCCCTGGCCCTGTCCGTGATCGGCTTCAGGGTCTTGGCGGGCATCTTTCCAAAAACCACACGGCTCATCGTAGTGTGGCCCACCACGATGAGAAGGAGTTCCCTCAACTGGGCCGGAGTGAAACCATGCAGGGAAAGTTTCGGGATGTGCTCGAGAATCGGAGTGGTCGGACCTTCGATTTTATCCGGATTCAGGGTGTCGCGAATTTTTTCGAGCTTCGGGAGCAGGGCCAAAAGTTTCGCCACAGGCGCGAAGCGTTCATTTTGGCTGCGGAATGGGTTGCCCAGGCGGGTTCTCTCCAGTTCGGACAACCCCGAAAAATTGTGATCCCGGATCTGGATGATGATCCTCAAAACATCGAGGACGAAGCGAAAGGTCTTGCGGTACTCGGCAACCAGCGGCAGAGCACAGCCCTGCATGCCCGATGCTTTGATTTCATCTTCCAGGGCGGAGAGGGTTACTGTGGGCTTCTTCGGTTTTCCCACAAAGGTGAACAGGCTGTCCGGCATCTCGCGGTCGATCTCGAGGCGTTCCTGCCAGTGGCGATGATGGCTGCTGGGCGACTTGCGCTCGAGACTGTCCACTGCGAAGTAGGGTTCGAAGATCCACTTCCACTGCTTCTCCGGCGCTTTCATATAGGCATGAGGCATGCGCAGATTCAAATAAGGCAGCCGGTTTATTTCATCGATGGTAAGGTCTTCGGGTTTGTTGTGATCGAGGAGCTTTTTCAACTGAGGTTCGAAAAATCCGAAACGGTTGAGGTAATAGTGCAGATCGGCGAGATGAACCGTCATTTCCAGTGCTGAAGACCCGGCCTCGTATTTCTGCTTCGTCTTGAAAGTGTGCGTGTAAAGCAGGAAGTACTTCAGTTCCTCGTCGGTCTTGAACCTCACTTTGCAGTCCTGGTCCTCTTCCGGGCAGGAGGAGTGTGCAAGGACATGAATTCTTCCGTTCTCTTCCAGAATGTCGTACAGCTTGCCGGAAAGATAGAGGGCGTAGTCGAAAAGGCGATGGCGCGAGATGGACCTCTTGGAAGTCTTCGGGAACTGCTGCTCCAGCAGGTACTCGAACGGGTCCTTGGGCAGAACGATAATGTCCAGCGGCATGCGCCAGGAGCGCAGTTTTTCCAGGGATTCGAACAGAAAAATCCTGTGGTTTGTCAGGCGGGCGGTCAGCTCGTGAACGATCAGATCGTGGGTTGACGTCAGCAGGCCTATATCCAACCGGTCTGTTCGGGTTTCGAAAATATGCTGGAGGATCAGTTCTTCGATTTCATCGGCTTTGGTCTTTATTTCCTGGAGCGAGTGGGCCACGAGGCTGATGGGAATGAGAAAATATCGCTTGCCCGCGGAGCTGAACCGGATCAGCAGTCCCAGCTTCTGATAGATGGCATTGAGCCGTTTCGCATTGTCCCCCAGTTCCTGTATATCCTGGAAATCGAGGCTCTCCAGGAAGTCCGTATCCGCCCTGCTCAGCACGCTCTGTTCGATCAACCCCATACCATAGGCATTCCCGCCGAAACGGCTCGGCAGAAAACTGGGATGATCTTCAGATGCGAATGTACCCATCGGCACATCCTGAGGATCGATCCCGAACTTGGAATAGTCCTCGGGATTGACGAGCCGAAAGAATGTGTCGTGATGATCGTACCGATCCGTCTGCCAGGAAAACCGTCTGTCGTTCATGGTCGTTCCCGTAAAAGCCCCTTGGCACCGCTGCCGTAATCACTTATAAAATACTCTCTTCTTCACGAATATTATCCATAACACTTTCGCTCGGGATGAGCAATAAAGCAAACATTAGGGTAATTTATGCAAAAAGGTTCGCTCTCTCTTCATCTGGCCACACTGGGAGGTCTGGGAAGGATTCCCTTCGCGCCCGGCACGTTTGCGACTCTCCTGGCAGGGGTCCCGTTTGCCTGCCTGCTCGGTTCCCTCCCCGCACTCCCGGCCGTTTCAGTGTTGATCGCGGTTTTTGTCCTCAGTTGCCTGGTTTCGGGCATTGCCGAAAGAGAACTGGGTGAGCCTGACAGCAGCAAGATCGTGATCGACGAACTCACCGGGTTCCTGATTACGATGATTTTGCTTCCACTGAACCTGAAGTCGCTTCTGATCGGGTTTGCGGCATTTCGGCTCTTCGACATCTGGAAGCCATGGCCCATCGGCGTCTTCCACGAACGGTTTGGCGGAGGCTTTTCCGTGGTGATGGATGACGCGGCGGCGGGTGTTCCGGCTCACATTGTCGTCTGGATCGCTCTGAAGCTCTGGTCCTGAAATGCTGCTCGGCGAAGACTCCGGTTCCTCGTCAACGGACCGTTGCCCCGATCGGCATTTCGACATCCCTCGCCGGAGCTGCCCGGATGCCTGAGGTTCGACAGTGAAAACCATTTGCGATACGCCGAACCATGCGGGATTCTTGCCGGGGATCTCATGAGGGCAGGGAGGCCGAATATACCGTTTACACCTGCCGAAACCTTATTAACTTATAGGTGCCGTTATCGCCAGTGAAGATTAACCCATACGATGATCCGCCGATGGCAACCGGTTCCGAGGCACATGGCCGCTTTATGAAATCCGCTCTCATCCTTGCAGTTCTTCTGTTGAGTATTGTACACGGCTCCCGCCCGGCCACCGCTTTCCTCGAAGAAGAATCAAATACGATCAGCGTGTATGAAAAGGTCGCTCCGTCTGTCGTCAACATTACGACAATGACATGCGAGCCGGAGTTCTTCTTTTGCCCCGTGCCGCCACAAAGCGGTTCCGGATCGGGTATCGTGCTCAAAGCGGAGGGATTGATCGTTACGAGCTACCACGTCATCGACAAGGCGGAGAGTGTGCAGGTCACACTGTCGGACGGCCGCCACCTCAAAGCGCAGACGGTTGCTTCTTCTCCGGGTGACGACCTGGCTCTCATTCGTGTGGACCCCGGAGAACGCCTCCTTGTGGAGATCGTACTGGGAGATTCAGGCGGATTAAAGGTCGGAGAAAAGGTGCTGGCGATCGGAAACCCGTTCGGTCTGGGCCAAACCCTGACCGTGGGGGTCATCAGTATGGTGGGGCGAAGCATCAGGAACGACGGGAGAATATTCAAAAACGTTATCCAGACGGACGCCTCCATCAACCCGGGCAATTCAGGAGGCGCCCTGGTGAACTCATCGGGCGAGCTGATAGGGATGAACACGGCCATTTTGAGCACGACGGGGAGCAGTATCGGGATTGGATTTGCCATCCCCGTCGATCGCATAAAACAAGTCATGCCCGGACTGATTCATAATTACGATAAGTTGTTGGGGTGGATGGCTGCAC
The DNA here is from genome assembly GCA_963666995.1 of uncultured Syntrophobacter sp. Classification (GTDB taxonomy): domain Bacteria; phylum Desulfobacterota; class Syntrophobacteria; order Syntrophobacterales; family Syntrophobacteraceae; genus Syntrophobacter. The sequence goes on from OY762941.1 coordinate 1,978,527, forward strand.
TCCTGATCGTTTTCTGGGCCGTCCGAAAAAGCAGGCGCGTCTAATGGCTTGCCTTGCCGATCTCCCCGGTGTAAGGAGACAGGCGATCGTTCTTTCCTGCAGGCGGAAGCTGCGGGGAACGTGTCGATGAGGCGACCGGACGGCTTTTAGACTGCACTGACGGGGGGTTGTCTTATGAGCAGCGTTTCGAAAAGAATGAGTCTGATACTGTTTGCCGCTTTGTTGATTGCCGGTCCTGGAACCGCGCCCGGCTGGGGAATGACCGAGGATGAGAGTAACAACATCGATCTCTACGAACGGCTGGCCCCGGGGGTTGTCAATATCTCGAGCACCGTGCTGGAACACGACTTCTTTTTCAATGTGGTGCCTCGGGAAGGAACGGGGTCCGGCTGCATCATCGACGCTAAGGGCTATATCCTTACCAACAACCACGTCATCGAAGATGCGCGGAAGCTGGAAGTCACCCTGGCCAACGGCAAAAAATACAATGCCAAGCTCGTTGGAGCGGATCCCGATACGGATGTTGCGATTCTGAAAATTGACGCATCCAAGGAAAACCTGGTCGTTATTCCGATTGGAACTTCGGAAAGCCTGAAGGTCGGGCAGAAAGTTCTCGCCATAGGAAATCCATTCGGTCTGGGGCAAACCCTCACCACGGGAATCATCAGTTCCGTCGGGCGGACCCTCAGGGCAGACAACGGGAATCTCATGGAAGACGTGATCCAGACCGACGCCTCCATCAATCCCGGCAATTCCGGGGGCCCCCTCATCGACTCCTCCGGCAGGCTGATCGGGATCAATACAGCCATTTTCAGCCCTACGGGGGCCAGTATCGGGATCGGATTCGCGATCCCCGTCGACGCCGCAAAGCGTGTGATGAAGGATTTGATCGACAAGGGTTATTACTCGCATGCCTTTATCGGTGCCTCTCTCATGACCCTCTCCTCCGATCTTGCAAAGTCCCTGAAAGTCCCTGTCGATTCGGGCGCGCTGGTCGTGGAAGTGACGCCCAGGGGACCTGCCGAGAAGGCCGGGATTCGAGCGGGAACCACCCGCGCCCAGATTGGGAACAATATCCTCATCGTCGGTGGGGATGTGATCGTCAAGGTGGACCGCGAACCGGTCGCCGATGCCGATGCGTTCATCCGATATCTGCGCAGGATGCGGCCCGGGGACCGGATTCAGGTCGAAGTGGTCCGATGGAGCGGTTCCCATGAGACCGTGAGTGTGACCCTGGGTGAGCGTCCTCAACAGACCAAAAGGCCCGGGGGATGAAATGGGCAACGGTCCGGTCTCCCCCGGGCCGGACAGCCCGGCGAAAGGAACGAATGAAAACCACTGGTGCGCGAAAACGTCATTCTCAAATGTTGACTTTCGTGGTGATGGACGGAGTAGGATACAGGGAAGCAACCATCGGCAACGCCGTTGCCGAGGCATACACCCCCCACCTGGACCGGCTGCTGGAGAATTGCCCCTACACGCTGCTGAAGGCTCATGGCACCGCAGTCGGCCTGCCGTCCGATTCGGATATGGGCAATTCGGAAGTCGGACACAACGCGATCGGGGCCGGAAGGCTTTTCCCCCAGGGGGCAAAGCTGGTCAATGAAGCCATCAGGACGGGGCGCATCTTCGAGAGCAAGGGCTGGCGGGGTCTCGTCCAATTCTGCAGGGAACACGACGGGATCTTTCACTTTCTCGGCCTCTTCTCGGATGGAAACGTGCACAGCCATCTGGACCACCTGGAGGCCATGCTGCTCCACCTGGCTTCTTCTGATAAGATCCGCAGGGCCAGAATTCACATCCTGCTCGACGGCCGCGACGTCGGAGAGACCTCCGCCCTGGACTATGTGGTCCCCTTCGAGACCTTTCTCCGCGATATCAATACCCGTGAAAACGTGGACTACCGGATTGCCGACGGCGGCGGCAGGATGAAAATCACCATGGACCGGTACGAAGCCGACTGGGATATGGTACGCCTTGGATGGAAAACGCACGTGGCGGGAGAAGGCCGCCGGTTCCCTTCCGCCGAAGCCGCCATTCAGACGTACCGCGCAGAGCATCCCGGAATCATCGACCAGGACCTTCCGCCTTTTGTGGTAGCCGACCGGAACGGGCCTGTCGGACCGATCCGGGACGGGGACTCCGTGGTTTATTTCAACTACCGGGGCGACAGGGCTATCGAGATCACACGCGCCTTCGAAGAGGGGAATTTCAAAGCGTTCGAAAGGCAGCCGAATCCGCATGTGGCTTATGCGGGCATGATGGAATACGACACGGAACTGCACATTCCCCGGAGTTACCTGGTCGAGCCCCCATGCATCGATAAAACCATGGGCGAGTACCTCTGCGCTCAGGGCCTCCGCCAGATGGCAATCAGCGAAACCCAGAAATTCGGCCATGTGACGTATTTCTGGAATGGCAACAGATCCGGGAAGATCGATGAACGCCTGGAAAATTACATCGAGATCCGGTCGGACAGGGTGCCCTTCGAGGAGCGACCCTGGATGAAGGCGGCGGAAATCACCGACCGGGTGGTCAAGGCCGTCCTCTCAGGCCGCTACGATATGATACGGCTCAACTTCCCAAACGGCGATATGGTGGGGCATACAGGCGTATTCCAGGCGGCTCGGATCGCGGTCGAAGCCGTGGACTTGTGCCTCGGACGGATCATGCAGGCCATAAAAGCCGTCGGGGGAACGCTGGCCGTCACTGCGGATCACGGCAATGCAGAGGAGATGTACGAACTGGACAAGAAGGGAAATGTGAAGTACAGCCCGGACGGACAGCCCAAAGCGAAAACTTCACATACTCTGAATCCCGTCTGGTTCATTATCTATGAGCCTTCGGGAACCAGGCATCTGCGGTTTGATCCCGGCGTCGCGGCGCCGGGGCTGACAAACATCGCGGCGACCTGCTTCCAACTTCTGGACCTAAAGCCTCCGGAAATCTACGATCCAGGGCTCCTGATCGTGGAATAACACGGCCCGGGGAAGTGGGAAATTCAATCCTTTTTCAGCAACCTGCTGATGCCGAAGAGATGACCAGGGAAAAGACGTCGGCTAATAGAGCAGGTAGACAGCCTGTATGGCTGCGGTGATGCTGTTGGTTTTGCCGGCACCTGCCCAACCGAATATCTCGGGGTTCCAGAAGGTCCCAGTCATTGTACTGCTTGGGGTCCATTTGACGGTGTAGGACGTCCCGTCAAGAGACAGCCAAATCTCGTTATTGACCCGTTGAAATGAAACGGTGAATTTTTGACCGGTCAAATATCCCGTGTACCACATGTCTCCGAATACGCCGGTCGCCAGTACGGACCAGGATGCCCCGGGAACCGTGGTGTCTTTCGACCTTATCCTCCATCTGATGCGGGACTGACTTGAGGCGTTCGATTCATAAAATATTTGGGCCTGGATTCTCTGGTTCCCTATCATTCCCAGTGATGTGGAGATTCCGGTCTGTGCACTTCCGGCGACCTTGGATACGCTGATTGTGGCCTTCATGCCGATGCCGGTCTTTTGTTGCACGTCCTTGTAAATGCCTCCCCACGTCTCGCCGGTGGCCCCGGTTGCCTTCAAGGTCACCTTACCCGTCCCGAGAGTAAATGCTACCGGAGTGCCCGAACCCCAGGGATCGCCAACCCAATCGGAGAAGTCCGTCACGTGGACCGCCTTCCCCGCCTGAACGGACGGAGTGCCGGCAAACAAAACAAATGCCATGGAGACAAAGAATGCAGTTATAACGTGGTAAGACTTCTTCTTCATGACGTACTCCTACTGAAAGGATTTTTAGCCACAACACCGACAGATTGCACCGCACAAAAACCCAGGCCCGTCTACTCCGGGTCAAGTCACCTTCTTCAAAATATCGAAGTGGATCAGAGGAGAATAGTCATCTTCCGGTAAGCGTCAGGGATAAACCGACAACGTACGGATTCTGTTAACATACAATCGCAATTTACTCATGCACAAGAAGAATTTGGCAAGAGTCATGAAAGGTCGGCAAAAATTCATTAATGAGCCTTCGCATTAAATCTCCCTCTCATAGATTCGCCATGTCTTGTAGCGGCGTGCTCCAAAGTCCTCGAGCGACCTGATGTAGGGGTGGAGCGTTGCCGGAATCAACGAGCAATCGCAGCCTTTCAGTTGGGGGTGAAGCCGGGTGAGCTGCAGGAACGTGCTCAGGATCAGGGCGAAATGGAGATTCCGGCGCTGGTAATTGCGTTTCACTCCGAGCAGCAGGGTCCGGATTTGGCGCAACGGCCTGTATCTTGCCTCATAGTACAGCTTCATCTTGCCCAGGATCGATAGCTTGCCGTTCATCTTCTGAATCGACGGGTTTAGATCGGGGATATTGATGATGAAGGCCACGATGGAATCCCCGTCCAGGATCATGGTGATGAGATCGGCCCGGAGCAGAGGCTTCAGCAGTTTGAAGACCTCGGTGAACTGTTTGCGCGTCAGCGGCACATGCCCCCAGTTGGCGCTCCAGGCTTCATTGAACAGTTGGAATACTTCTTCGGTCCTCTCTATCAGTTGTTTCGGCTCGGGAGAAATCAGCACGAGCTTTTGCCGTTCAAGAATTGCACTAAGCCTTCTCTCCATGCCCTCCACATCCGGAAGGGTACGGGGGACATACAGTGCGTACCAGTCGATTGCCTTCCGGAAACCCCAGCCGGTGACGAGTTCCTCATAATATGGGGGATTGTGGGTTTGCAGGAATGCAGGCATCGAATCGAAGCCCTCGACAAGAAGGCCGATCTCGTCATAAATCGAAAAATTCATGGGGCCCTGGATGCGGGATTTCCCTTTCTGCCCGAGCCATTTCGCGGCGGCGTCAAAAAGGGCCGAAGCCACTTCCCGGCTATCGACACATTCAAAAAACCCGAAAAAACCGGTTTCGTTGTCATGGCGGGCTTCATAGGCATGATTGATCTGAGCGGAAATCCTGCCGACAGGCTGCCCATCGCGATACGCCATAAAGTATTGGGCCTCGCCTATCTCGAAGAAAGGCCCTTTACCGGGATCCAGGAAATGCTCCTGCTCGGATATGATGGGGGCCACCCAATTTGGATCATTCTGCTGAATTTTCCATGGAAGCTTGATGAATTCCTGTATCTTCTCGTCTTTTAGGAACGGAACGATAACGATTTCGTGATTTCCCATGATTCAAGGCTCCAAAACGGACTTACCCACTCCGGCTGCCGCTGCGAATCGACTTGCCCTTGAGACTGCGTCCTCGGGCATGCAGCAGGAACCGGACCGTGTGAGGTTGTCCGCGTCAGGATTGTTGGCGTGCGGGAACTCCCCGGCCGCTCCGGATCGTCAGTTCGGTCTTCGAATGACGATCTGGCCCTTCAACCCATCCTTGAGAACCAGATCCGGGTTGGGAATGGTGAGTTCCATTTCGTAATATGAGGGTTGTTCCACGCCGGGGTTTATGGGCGTCCAGGACAGGCGGCTCACGGTTCCTTCAAATGTTCTTCCGGGAAGCGAATCAAACGATACGCCCGCCTTGTCTCCCACGGCGATGTGAATGGCCTCCAGTTCATGCACCTGCGCTCTGATCACCATCGGATCCATGACTCCGATGATGAAAGCAGGTGCTCCGGACCCGATTTCGGCTCCTTCCCTGACGTCGGCTCCCTCCCCGATCACGTACCCCCCGATGGGCGCGACAAGGGAGACCACCTCGGGCACGTTGCCGGAGTTGAAGGATTTTCCCAGTTCATCTTTGAGTACGGCAAGATCATCCCTGGCCAACTGTTGTTCGAGCCGCAGGCGGGATTCGACGGCATTGCGGTTTCTGAGAGCCAGTTGGATCTCCTTCTCCACCTGGTTCAGGCTCTGGGCCGGAGCCATATTCTGGGCGGAAAGGCTCTGGAGTTCCTTTCTCTTCACCTCCAGGGAAGAAAGATTCTGGTCGATTCCGGCAATCTGGGCCTGGAGGTCGTTTATTTGCGGGGGTGAGAGCCTTCTGTGAAGCTGAATGACCACTTCCGGAAGCAGCCGGTATTGGGCGAGGGTTTCGCCCTCTTTCACCTTCTGCCCCGCGTGAGCTTTAATGGAGGTGATGATCCCGTTAAACGGGGCAGTCACCTGCCTTTTCAGAGGGCAGAACAGTTTTCCCTGGAGAACGATATCGCCCGTTTTCTGTTCGCCGGGAGCGGGCCGGTTGGCCTGGGGTTCCCCGGATATCGCAGGCCGGGAGGCAGAAACGAGCAGGAGAAGGCAGACCGGCAGCAGCAGCAAACCTGCCGGCACTCTAGTTCTGCAATGGTTTAGCATCTACGAATACCTTTGACAGTTCGCCGCAGAGAAAACGAAGGTTAAGGAGCGCTTTATCGTGTTCCATCTTCTTTATGCGTGTGTTCTTCAATGCCTCCAGGCGCGCCTTTTTTTCCGCCAGCACATTCGAGAAAGGCAGTCTCCCGGACTGATAGCCAATCTCCGTCTGCTGCAATTTCAGGCCCGCCAGTTCTTCCTGGGTGACCGCAAGTTTCAACTCGGCAGCCGAGCCGGACAACTTCTCCAGCGCGTCTTTCCATTTGCTCCCCGTGTCTATTTCCTTGATCTTCTCTTCCGCTTCCACCTGGTGGAGCATGGTCTTCTGGCGGGAGATGTTCCTGCTGCGCTTGAGTCCGTCCCAGATCGGCATTTCAAAACCGAGGGAGAAATAGTAGGAATTGCTCGGCAGCCCGCTGAGCGGATCGGCCGTTTCCAGCCTCATGGACAAAGTGGGGAGAAACTTGGTATAGGACAGGGTGATGTTGATCGCCTGGAGTTCTTTCTTGAGGTTTTCGATTTTAAGATCGCACGAATTGGCCCGAACCTGATCGAGTGTGGCGGAGGCCGGCTCGAAGCGGTCCAGCACCTGCGTTCGGGCGTCATTCAGGTCGAGTTCCAGCACCTGGTCGGCGGGAATCCCCAGAAGAGACTTCAGGCCGTCCAGGATGGTGGCCTTCGACGTCTCGATTTTTGCGCTGTCGAATCTGGCCGTTGCCGATTCCTGTCCGGCAAGGCGGCTGTCGAGTGCAGTCGCTCCTCCCGTCCCGATCCGACTGGTCACGTAGGCGACGCTCTGTTCCGCCACATCCGTCAATTCCTTCTGATAGCCGGCGATGTCGTTGAGTGCCTGGATCTCGAGGAACCCCGCGGCGATTCGCTGAATGCTCTCCGATATCGTGCGCATGTGCCCGAATACGGCAATCTGGGAAATCAGCTTCCGGGCCTTGATGGAAATATAGGCTTCGACCGGATTGTACTCATCGGTTACAAAACCCAGGCTGTAAGGTCGCACATCGGAATTCGCCGAATTGGGATAATCGAAATAGTAGCGCGTGCGGATGGAAAGAGAAGGAAACAGGGCAAACTTGCTGTCGGTCTCGTCCAGCCGCTTGAGGTCCATCTCCAGCGAACTGGTGACGAAGTAGGGGGACTGCTTGAGAGCGGTCCTCACGCACTCCGAAAATGTCATGGGACCGCCGGCGACGGGATCCGGCGAAGGGATGACATTCTCGTCGGCGAGAATGCACCCGGGAGCCGGCAGGTTCACGGCCAGAAAAAAAGCGATCAACGCCAGGAAAAAAGATCTGATCTTCCTGAACGAGGGTACGGCCGTAAAGGGACTTCCCGGCCCTGTTCCATCACTGAGCAAAGCATCCCCCTTCCCGGCTTCGGGCGCCGTCGCCGCCGGGTTTGCACCTCAGACCGCAAGGCCCTCAAGGCTGTGCTCTACTGCATGGCATCATCAATGAACGGCTTGCGCCGAACCGCGATCGTCCCGGGAAACCATGACCCCATCCTTCAGGCAGCAGGTCCGATGGCACCGTTTGGCCACCTCGGGATCGTGAGTCACCAGCGCGATAGCGGTGTCTCCATCTTCAACAAAGTGCTTGAAATAGTCAATAACAAGGTGCCCGTTCTTTCCATCCAGTTGTCCGGTGGGTTCGTCCGCCAGGATGATCTTCGGGCGGTTGACGAGGGCTCGGGCCACGGCTACCCGCTGCTGCTCTCCACCCGAAAGGAGATTGGCCGGATGGTGCAGCCGGTGGGACAGGTTCACTCGATCGAGGGCCTCCAGGATACGGGCCGGTCGTTCGCTGCGCCTCAGCCCTGAGTAGATCAGGGGATATTCAAGATTTTCATAGACGGAAGAATGCTCGATCAGGTTGCAACTTTGAAACACAAATCCGACGAATTGCCGGCGGAATGCGGCCTGGGCGGAGCGGGACAGAGTCAGGACGTTCTGGTTCAGGGCGTTGTAGACGCCTTCGGAGGGTGAGAGGAAAAGCCCGAGTATGGCGAGAAGTGTTGATTTGCCGGAGCCGGAAGGCCCCATGATCGCCACCATTTCGCGGGGGTACACGCAGAAATTGACATCGGAGAGTACGCGGATCAACCCGGCCCCATTTTCATAGTTCTTCGTCAGGCGGGAGACGCGGATCAAAGCAGTGTCGTGTTGGTATGACGCGGATTGGCTATTCATAGCGGATCGCCGACACCACTTCCATCCGGCTTGCCCTCAAAGACGGATAAAACCCGGCCCCGATGCCCAGCAGCATGGAAAAGAAGATTCCGAGGCCCACACACATTACGAAGAGTTCTTCAGGGGGACGGCATTTGAGAAAACCGCTTACCGCTTCAACCCCTATGCGCCCCAGCACCACTCCCACTATCGCGGACCCCGAACTGAGGAAAGAAGACTCTATGAGGAACTGGATCAAAATATCACGGTCTTCCGCGCCCATTGCCTTTTTCAAGCCGATTTCCCGGGTCCTCGACTGGACCGCGGCCATCATTCCGTTCCAGATGCCGACTCCTCCGAGCGTGAGGGTCGCGACAATGGAAAGATAAACGAAGAGTTCGATCCACCATGCTATTCTCTGCACGCGCTGCAAAGGATCCCAGGCCACGCGGAGCCGCAGTCGTTCAGTCGATTGATGGGCTGCAACCACTCCCGGAATCGAATCGTAAACTCTCGTAACGTCGTCCCATGTCTGGCAACGTACGTAGAGGCGGTCCACCGGAGTCAGGCTCGCGATCCGATCCTGAGCGGTGGTGATCGGGATGAAGGCATGCATGACCCGATCTCCGCCCATCACCTGGCTGAGAACCCCGCCCACAAGGTAAAGATCATTGTCGATGGGAAGGAATTCTCCCGCCACGTCAGTGCGCCCGAACACCTTTCGGGCCAGTTCCTCTCCGATGACGCACACCCGGACCCGGTCCCTGACAGCCGCAAGGCCGAACAATTCTCCAGACAGAGGGGCCAGGCCATTCACCTGCCAGAAATATCCGTCCACTCCGTAGAGCGGAAATCGGGTCTGCGTGCCGCGCCATGTAGTCGCGCTCTGGCCCATCTTGGCCGCGGCGCCGCTCACAGCCCTTACTCCGGGCATGGCGCGGAGCGCATTCACCGTGTCTTCGCTGAATCTTTGAGGCATTGAAAAGCGGCCGTGGTTGGGGTCATAGTCATCGAAGTAGACTCTGACCAGAGTGGCTCCGCCCAGGAGATCGAGGTCGAGGTTCAGGGTTTTCTTGACTTCCTGCCCCATGGTGATGACGACGATGAACCCCGCGGTACCGAGGGTAATAGCGACAAACACCCCGAGATAGCGCCTCATCTGACGGATCACCTGCCTCATTCCCACGAGCCAGAGATCGTACAATTTTAGAAGCATTGCGTGTTTTCTCGTTCCGTCCTCAAAGGATCGCTTCTCATGGACCACCGGCGACCCGGCGCACGGCCCGCACCCGCTCTACCGCCCGCTTCCCGAATTCGCAGCCCCTGTCCGGCATGCTCCCCATAGTGCTTAAGTCGCAGTGCCGGAAGCACATTCGTAATCATCACAAAAAGGCAGCGGCTCCTTGAAATCGGAAATCCTTATTTTGTATTTCTTGGCGAGCTTCTCCAGCGTGTCGAGTACGAAATCGATATGCCGTTGCTCGTGGGTGCTCATATAAGCTGTCCGTATTACAGCCTGTCCCTTTGGCACGGCGGGAAAAACGGCGGGAAGGGCGAAAACGCCGTTTTCAAAAAGGTCCTGAGCGAAACAAAAGGCCTTCTCTTCTTCACCGATATAGACGGGAATGATCGGCGTTCCCGAATTCCTGGTGCAAAATCCGATCTGCCGATAGCCTTCCCTGACTTGCCGAGTGATTTCCCGCAGGCGCTGGACACGTTCCGGCTCCTCCTCGAGCACGTCCAGGCACGCCATTACCGTAGCGGCGTTGATGGCCGGAAGCGCAGCCGAGAAGATGAGGGTTTTGGAGTCGTGTTTGATATATTCGAGGAGATCTTCATCATCGGCGGCAATAAAACCACCGATCGAGGCCAGCGCCTTGCTGAAAGTTCCCATGATGAAGTCCATTTCGGCCGTAACGCCGCAATGGCCGGCCGTTCCTTCGCCCCTTTCGCCCATCACTCCCAATCCATGGGCATCGTCCAGGTATATCAGAAGGCCGGGGAATTCCTGCTTGAGACGCGCAAGCTCCTCCAAAGGGGCCACGTCGCCCGACATGCTGAAAACCCCCTCGGTTATCAGCAGGAAATTTGCATCGGGGTATTTGTGAAATGCCTCGCCAATCTTGTGCGAAGCGGCTTCCACGTCGTTGTGAGGGAAAGAGATGATCCTGGCCCGCGACGACCTGCAACCCTCAAAAATGCTGTAATGGTTCTCCTTGTCGCAGAAGATCACGTCATGCGAGTCGAGAAGACAACCAATAACGCCCAGATTCACCGAGAACCCGGTGGAATGCACGATCGCTCTCTTTTTCCCGACCAGCTTCGCGAGGCGGTCTTCGAGAGTCTCGTGAATGGCCATATTGCCGCACAAAAACCTGGATCCTCCCGGTCCCGTGCCATAGGTGTCCAGAGAGCGAACTGCCGCCTCCCGTACTCGCGAATCATGAGTGAGGCCGAGATAATCGTTTGAACCAACCATGACCAGACGACGGTCTCCAACTTGCACTTCGGGTCCGCTGGTCCGGGTAATAGCTCTGAAGTATGGATAAAATCCCCCTTCTTTGGCGTCCCGTATCATGCGGACAAATGGGTAGCAACGCTCTTTCAGCGTCATGAGAGACATATCGCTCCTCTTCTGCGGTGCTGGATTATAATTTTCCATTTAAAAATTTTAATTTAACAAACTTCACATCCATGCGCAATACCCACCCATGACAATGTGTTGCGGGCTGTCTCAATGGTTGTTCGCGCAGATAATACCACACGGTCCCCTCCCGGAGTTCATTGCTTCTCCGGCAAGGATCTCCTTGCGGCGGTACGGCACCCGCCGTTCTCAAGAATGGATCCTATTACACAGTCTTCAAACATAATCAAGACGATACCATGCCGGATATGCGAGAAAAAGGAAAAAAAGGAGGGAGAATTCCATGGAATGCCTCTCAGGGTCGGATGCCGCGGCTCATGCAAAAAACCTCAATACGGGCCCAGACCATCCCGGCAGTCTTGCCCATTCGAGCACTTCCAAATATGCATTTCCTGACAGGCAGATGCAATCCACTGCAACCGCCGGGGCTATCCCCGCCGGACTGAATCTGAGTTATGAATCAAGGTTTCCCTGCCGTTCCGAAGGAGGTCCATTTGGTCGGGAACCGGCCTTCTCCGGTCATATGTGCGTGGAGATCGGAGAGCGTCATACCGTCTACGGGCCCGGTTTCGACAAGCCAGTCCAAAAAAGCGCGGATTCTTGCGGTGAGCTTACAGACGGCTTCTTCGGTCTTGAAGTCCGGAGTCGCTCCGGGCTGCAATTCCGAAGAGTGCAGGAACATCGACAGGACGCTGCCCCCCCGCTTGTGATGAAGCCGTACCGCCCGCTTCATCGCACCCAGAGAAAACCATGCGGGCTGAATCCCTGTGACCGCCGTGTAGCGGTACGCCGTTAAGAGGAAACTGCGGAGGCGGCCGGGCAGGCGGGAAACCCCCGCGTAGATCATATCGCGGGTGTGGGGGATGAGCGGCACCATCGTGAGGGGAACTTCCAGGATGGGATGACCTCCGTGCGCGCCGCTTTCCATAAAGTAAGGATCGAAAGGAGCCATGAAATGGTCGGTGCCTTCCGCAGTGTATCGAAGAGGAACGACACTGCTGTCCGCGACTATCCCGAATTCCGGCAGGAGCTGTTGAACCTGCCTGCCCAGATCGAACCGGCCCATTCGGAAGGAAGAGGGGGGAGCCCCGAAACGGGTCTTCAGTGATTCGGCCAGAACGGCAAACTTGGCTTCGAGCAAAGGAAGGGGCATGAAGTCGGCCCGGACAGGCTCCGGATAGGGGAGGACCTGGAACGGCGGTGTGTTCCAGTGGTGGAGGTGCGCCCCGATTTCAGCCCCGAAGCCGTCCTTCCATGAAGACAAAACAGCCCTGCATGCGGGATTCTCAGCCACCTGGTAGGCAACCATGAGAGTCAGGGGGAAACCGAATTCTTTCGTGATGAACTCGAGGCGGCGCAACTGCCGGACATTTTCGACTCCGGGAGGGACCCTGGCGTATTCGCCCGAGAAAAGCCCTTCTTCCTCAACATCGACGCTGATGATCAGTCTCACCTGGGACTTCCCTCCCATGTGGCTGCCGGTCAGGACAAACCTTTGCCGAGATCAAACACGACTTTCATGCTCCGGTTCCGCGACTTGTCAAGCGCGGCCTGGAAAGCAAGCGGATACTCTTTGAGGGAAAAGACGTGAGACACAAGGCCTTCTTTGCGATAGGAGGATTTCTCAAGGAGATCGATCGCCATTTTATAGGTTCGCACCCTTTCGCCTTTGAAAGTGCCGAAAGCGTAACAGACCGACCCGGCCATGCGGAGTTCACGGAACCAGAGGCTGGACAGATCGACAGACCCGATGCGTCCCGCCGTTCCCACCATAACGTAACTGCCCCTGCCGCGGAGAGCCAGCAACCCTTCCTGCAGGGACCGGCTGCTCCCGACGCAGTCGAAGAAAATATCGGCTCCCCCTTCGAGATTGCCGCCTCCAAGGGTCGTCGCAATCAAACGTGCGCCGACCGCATCCCCCAGTTCAGCCCGGGTCGGCGATCGCAGCACCATATCAGCGCCTCCCGCCCGGGCCAGTTCGGCCTGAAAAGCATGCCGGGCAACTGCGATCAGCTTTGCCGGAAAGCCCAGAGTCCTCAGAATCCGAATGAGGTGCTGGCCCAGGATCCCGGCCCCGTAGACTACGACGGTGTGATTGTCCTCGGGGAAGTGGTCCAGGGCCGGCTGCAGCGCGGATGCAAGCGAATCCGCCAGTACCGCGGTCTCATCGGGGATCGAGTCGGGCACCCGGATCAACTGGCGCGGATGGGCCGCCGTGTATTCCGCCATCCCGCCCCCGGCGCCCTGAGTGTACCCCAGCACGGTTCCCGGAGCGAGCTTCCCGGAAGTGAAATTTTCGCATAAATTATAGAGGCCTTCGGCGCAGTAACGGCAAGGCGGCAGGCCCCGCACTTCGCACGACAGAACAGGTTCGACCACCACCCGGTCTCCCGGCTTCCACTCGGAGCCCCGCCCGCCGGAGACCACTTCCGCCAGGATTTCATGCCCGAGGACAGCGGGAAAAGATGCGTACGGCTCAAGCAAAAAAGACTCCGCTCCCTGGAGGAGCCTGAGGTCCGAGCCGCAAATGCCGCAGAACCGGTTCCTGAGGACGATCCAATCCGGAGACGGAGGGGAGAGAGGCATTTCCTCGAGCCTCAGCGGGGCCACCTTGTGAAAGAAGCGGTGGGGTTTGAGGCGGGTTAGAGCTTTCCCCAGGAGATAACGGGGCACGGAGCGACGGTAAACAAGCGCTTTCATTTTCAGCGTCCTGAAGTGGTTGACGGAACACGGCCGATCCTCGCGGATTGAGGAATCCGCCTTCAGCCGTGATAAAGACCGCGAATTCGAAAATTCGAGGCCCGGGGCGGCCATGCAGAAGATAATATCAATTGCGTTGCATCGCCGCATGCCTTACGCGGCTCCCGTTTGGGGGGCCGTTGAGGGCTCCGCGGGCAAAAGAGCCTTGTGATTCGGGCAGATGCGGTTATAATCCCAAGGCTCTTGCGGACGGGCTACGGGACCGCCCGCAAATACGTACAATGGGATTCAACCCGGTGAGTCTGTCACGAATGGCCGGCTTCTGTCAACTTGGCAGACTCATCGTAAAAATTTGCCGCGGATGCAATTTGGAACTCCGCGACGCTTGATTCCGGAGGTCTCCGGAGGTGAAAACCGTGGGGTCGGCAAGATCGGGGGCTTTGATTCCTGCGGCAATTTGAGAGAATGAAGGGAAGGTTTTCGATGGGCAGACGAAGCGCGGTAGCCCTGAGCGCCGTGGTAAAAAACATGAGCAAGCTGGCCGGACATCCGGAAATAGCGGTGCGGCTGGCGTCCCTGCAGGCCGAAAAGTGGCTGTTCAGCGCTTTGAATCCCCGGATGTACGAGGGGCATGCAAAGAAAATCCGGCAGGTGAGCTTCCGGATCACCGATATTTGCAACCTTCGGTGCACCACGTGCGGTCAATGGGGAAAAGACGGATTTTTGCACGGCAAGGACCGCAAGGAACTGAAGAAACAGGAAGTACCTCTTGACCGCTACGTGGAAGTCCTGGCGGACCTCGTGCACAACGGCCATCGCCCCTTTGTCTACCTGTGGGGCGGAGAACCCATGCTCTATGACGGTTCGGTTGAGCTGATCGAAGAAGCCGCTGCCATGGGCCTGCCGGTCTCGATTGCCACAAACTCGACGGGAGTTGCCGCATCCGCCGAACGGCTCGTCAAGGCCCCCCTTTTCCTGCTCCAGATTTCGATAGACGGGCACTGCTCCGAGATTCACAACGCCATTCGCCCCGCCCCCGGCGGCGCGGATAATTTCGCGAGCATCGAGTCCGCTCTTGCCGCGGTCCGCCGGGAAAGAACGCTTCAGAATCAAAAGCTGCCTCTTATCGCTTCCCTGACCGTCGTGTCCCGTGCAAACTACGGCCATCTCACTGAAATCTATAATGCATTCCGCGACCGCGTGGATCTCTTCGTCTTTTATCTTTCATGGTGGATCGACCCGGACCGCGCCCAACTCCACGAGCAGGACTTCTCGCGCCGTTTCGGATTCGCCCCATCGCTTCACCGGGGCTGGATCGGTGACTGGAAGCCCGAGGACTACGCCGGTCTCAGCCGGCAGATGGACGCCGTCGACTCGATGTCCCGCTCGTGGAACAGACCGCCGGTGATCTTCATCCCCAATGTGAGAGGCGAAGAAAATCTACGAAGGTATTTTACCGATCATTCGTCCCGGTTCGGGTTCGATCAGTGCATCTCCATCTACCAGGCGGTGGAAGTGAACAGCAACGGGGACATGTCGCCGTGCAGGGACTACCATGATTACGTGGTGGGGAACATCAAGGAACATACCATCACCGGCCTCTGGAATTCCCATTCCTACACGAAATTCAGGCGCAGCCTCACCCGTGAAGGCCTGATGCCGGTATGCTCCCGATGCTGCGGCCTCATGGGCTATTGAGATGGAGACCGCCCCGCAGACACTGCCCCTCGAAAATCGGTGCCTCGATCGATCTCCGGTTCGGACGGTGTTCCTTGTCGAGGACCTGAAGTTCGGCGGCACCCAGCGCCAGGTCCTGGACCTTGCCTCTCATATGGACAAGTCCCGTTTCCATGTGGAAATCTGGGCAATGGGAGCCGGCGATGACCTGGTCCCACTCGCGGAGAATCTGCAGGTTCCCTTGGTATGGCTTTCCAGAAGGAGCTTCGTGGGACCGGACAGCCTCTTCGCGCTTTGGAGAAGGCTGAGGTCGGAGCGGACCCGTTTGCTCGTGCTCTTTACCGTGATTCCGAATATCTGGGGGAGGCTTCTGGGGCGTCTCGCCAAAGTCCCGGTTATTGTAGGGACCTGCCGGGGCGGGGCTGCTCCGTGGCGTCAGCATGAGAAACTGCTCTGGCGCCTGGCGGATCACCACTTGTGCAACAGCCGGGAGTTAAAGGATATTTTCGTCAAGCGCTTTTCGATCCCGGCGTCGAAGGTGAGCGTCATTCAAAACGGCATAGACCTTGATTACTTCCATTTTTCGCCAGGTGCGGAAAACGCCGGCAAAAAGGTTGTCCTCTGCATTGCCCGCTTTGTTCCTGATAAAGATCACAGGACCCTGATAGAAGCCTTTGCGGTCGCATCAGAAAAACATCCCGAGGCGGAATTGTGGTTGGTGGGGGACGGCCCGGGATTGGAGCCGGCGCGAAGGCTTGCAATGTCCAGGCTCGCTCGCGGCGGAGCGCGGTTTTTCCCGGGGCGCCTGGATCCCCGTCCCATCCTCAGGCAAAGCAGCCTGTTCGTACTCAGTTCGGTTAAGGAGGGCCTCCCCAACGTGGTACTCGAGGCCATGGCCTCGGGACTCCCGGTGGTTGCGACGCGGGTGGGCGGTATCCCGGAGGCGGTCGAACACGGACGGACGGGACTGCTGGTGCCGGCCGGGGACGTGCGGACGCTCGCCTCCGCTCTTTGTCTGCTGCTCGCCGACGATGAAACGAGGAAGGCATACGGAGAGGCGGGAAGAAAACGGGTTGAGGAAATGCATCCGATTTCCGGTGCGGTCAGCCGGCACGAGGCAGTTTTCCTGCAACTGCTGAGGGATCACTCGCATGGATGCCGGTTCTGATCGGGATTCCCTCGCGGCGGCCCTGCATCGCGTTTTCAGGAAGGATTGGGCGCCGCGGAACGGGACGGCAGGCGCTTTTCCCGGATGAAACGGTCCAGCAGCGAAAAAATTTCGGGGTTCCCGAAAAAATCGCCTTTTTGAAGGTTCGCTTTGAATTGATCGAGGCTGGATTCAAAGGCCGATGCCGTTCCCGGCTTCGGTTTGAGATCGCGGAAGGACTTCCCGTAACCCAGTTGATCGATGTAATGCGCGTTCAACTGCTGCTCAAAAGCGTTCTTGATGGGAAAAGACATGACCGGCTTCCCGTAGTAGAGGGCTTCCGAGATCATGGTGTGGCCGCCTCCGCAGACGACGTACTTACATCCTGCGAGATCTTCCAGAAATTCCCCCTCCGATTTTCTTTTGAACTTGAGATTGCCGCTCAGGTGATCGGAGTCGAAACCGTACACGATCACGTTCCGGTCGATGGTTCTCAAAAAAGGAAAAAAGTGCTTAAAAGTCGAAGTCGACTGATAGGCGACGACATGTTCCCCTTCGTGCGGGCTGTTCTTCAACACGGCGTCTCTCAGGAGCGGGGGAACGACGACCACTCGGGGACGATTTTTTTTCATGGGCGGGCGAAAAAAAGAAATCACCATATAATCTGAAGCTTCAGTGAATAAAAAGCGTGACGCGAAGTAATTCATGATGTAACTGTAGCGCTGCCATGGCGGGATGGTATGGGACGTAAAGTTGGTGATGTGCTGATGGTCCACGGAGAGGCAAGGGATCTCGACTTTTCGGCATGCTCTCGGAACGAGAAATTCATAATCCGAGATCGCCAAATCCGGCTTGAAACGGTCTATGACCTCAAGAACAGATTGCAGGAAGTGCTTCTTTTGCAACAGGAATTTGGCATTTCGCGAAATGACGGGTCCGGTCGCAACCTTATGATAACGAACGGGCGTCACGGGATTCGGGCATTCGAAAACAGGGAATTCACGGCGAATAAGCCCCGCCCCGTCGGCGTGGCTGACAAAAAGGAAGTCATGTTCCGGATAATGCCGGGCTATGGTCAGGGCCCTGACGGCATGACCGTGTGCGGAACCGTGCACTCCGAAGAGGATTCTTGCCATCTCTCTACTTCCATCCTTGAGGGGGCCATATATCCCCCCCTGATACAGTTTCAGCGGTATTTCCTCGCTCCCCCCGCACCATTTTCGTGCAAAGCGGAGCACATTCCAGGCGGTTCGTTTATAGAAGATGTATCCCTGCCGCGCAAATGGAAAATGCCCCGGGACTCGTCGAATGCAACCATGCCTGGCCCGGATAAAACCATCCTTCTGCAAATTCAGGGGCGCATGCGGTCGTGCGCTTCCGATTCGGATGCGAGAAACGATTATGGAATACTGCATTCCTTTCCTGTTGGCTCTGGAATTTGTTCTAATTGGCCTTTTGTTCCTTCCCGGGAAGCCGGTCTTCTGGAGGGGAGAAGATCAGGCCGGAGTTCCCGTCGGGCAGCAGCCATGGCCCAAGGTATCGTTGGTCGTACCCGTGACCGGTGCTTCGGCGGGTATCGAGGCGGGCCTGAAGAGCCTGCTCGCCCAGGATTATTCGGGCTACGAAGTCATTCTCGTCACTTGCGATGATAAAGATGAGGCCGTTCCCATCATCCGGAGACTGCTGGAGAACATGCAGAAGGGGAAAGGACCCGATTGCCGCCACATCCAGGCCGGCCGCGCCTCGACCTGCGGGCAGAAAAACAGGAACCTTCTCGTCGGCGTGGAAGCGATTTCCCCTGATTCCAGCGTGATCGCCTTTGCCGACAGCGTTCACCAGGCGGCGCCGGACTGGCTTAGATTGCTTGTCCACCCCATTGCCAGGGGCGAGACCGATATCACCACAGGGTATCACCACGTCATCCCCGAAGACTGCAGGGTCATAACGCTTGCCCGCACTGCTACGGTCCTTGCGCTGTACCGGATGCAGGAAAGCAGGATTCTTACCCAGCCATGGGGGGGGAACACGGCCATAAAGCGCGATCTATTTGAAAGGCTGAAAGTCCGTGATACGTGGGTGAACAATGTGGTGGACGATGTCTCCCTTGCAGTCCTCCTGAAAAAAACGGGGGTGACCGCAACCCCGGTTCGAGAGGCCTGGCTGTCGACTCCGCTCACGGGAGAAACCTGCAAAAACTGGCTTCAGTGGCTCACTCGCCAGTGGTTGTACCTCAAGTACTGCTTCCCGGTCTCATGGGCGGTGGCGGGAATGCTCCTGACAGGCCTCTCCGTGTCCATCGTGGTTGCAACCTGCGAGGCGTTACTCCTTTTCGTGCCGGGAAGCGACGGGACGGTCGGCATAGCCTCTCTGGCTTTTCTCTCGGCAATCATGGGGACCGGCATATCAATGAGAAGGTTTCACCCTCAGCCGGGGCCTTTGCACTGGTGGATGGCTGCGGTGTTCGTGATGATTTTCATGGCGGCCCTGACTCATCAGAAGACCTGGTTCACGCGCGAGATCAGGTGGCGAAACATTCGCTATCGGGTGACGTTCAAAGGCCGGGTGACCGATATCCGGTTGAACAGCAATTGATCTCCGGGCCGTATTGTAAGCGTTTCATGGCTCTCTATGGCTGCGGAACCGCCCGGTTTCTCGAAAATTCACGCCACCAGCGCCATGCCAGCACAAGTGTGGGAATGATGGCCAGGATCTCTGCCAGTTCGCGGTATACATAGCCGGTCGTCAGCATATAAAACAGCCCTCCGGCAGCAACCCCTATCCCCAGATGAATCATTGAGCGGCCCGGGACCAGCCTCAGGCTCCACTGGCCGAAAGAAACCGTCATGACCGCTACAAGTCCCTTAGTGAGCAGGATGGCAAGCGTGGTGCCCATGAGAGGGGAGGCAGGAATAGCAAAGACGCACAGAAGCAGGTTGAAGACCAGCCCCGCCGAATAGAACCCGAGAAGAATCCGTTCGCGTCTCGCGGTCAGCATGAGATACGCCGCCAGATTGTGGATGAAGGAAAAACCGATCGTCAGCACCAGGTACTTCTGCATCCACACGGCGTCCCCGTACCCGGAACCGTAGATCAGCGGGATGAGCCGGTCGCTTTCGATGAAGAGTACGAACATTATCGGGATTGCCGCGGCAATCAGCCAGCGGGCTGAGTTGCGTGCGACCCGCGAGAGTTCGTTCCTGTCCGTTTCCCAGAGATTCACGAAAAGCGGGAACAGTATGTTCCGCAACAGGAGGTTTGAGGCCAGGCATGAGATGCCGTCGACGATCTGCCACGTCGCGCTGTACTGCGCCACGCCCTCGGCCCCCGCGTAGCGCTGGAGAAAGAACAGGTTCATGTTATTGTACAAAATGGTTGCCACGGCCATGAGCGTGAAAACGAAGCTCCCTTTCCCCGTCGCGTAAATCTGCCTGAACTCGGGGAGCCGCAGGGTAATGTGCGACTGTTTCAGCACAACGAGCATCGAGCCCGCCAGGTTGACCACGGTCTCGATCAGCTTGTAAAAGGCGGTCACCACCGGGGCCGCGCCGAGGAGAAGGGACGTAATCCCGTATCCGAAACCGCAACCGGCTCCCACGGCCCTCAACTTTGCCTCGGTATCCTGCCTCCCCCGGATTTGGCAGGCGACGAAGAAAGAACTTCCCAGTGCTTCAAGTCCGACGCCGGTCCCGATGATCAGAACCAGGACCCTGAGAGAGGGAGCGTAATTCTGCCAATGAACGAACCCTATCATCCCGATGATGCCAAGAATCAGCAGGATACCTTTCAGCATCGAGAACTGCATCAGGACGTCGGCTTCTTTGCCCTTACCCCGGGCGAGTTCGGGCACGAGGTGCTGATCAAGGCCGAATTCGGCGACGAATAGAATCACCTGGCCGACGCTCAAAGCCAGCATGAATTCTCCGTACGTCGAACTGCTGTGGCGCGCAAGGTAAATGAGGAAGATGCTCTGGAGCCCTTCACGGACCCATCGGGCGCTCAGCAGGTAGGCGAGCTTGTGCAGGATCCGATGTGACGACTGATTTGTGAGGGAGAGGGGATGATCCGTCATGGCAGACGCTTAGTCCGTTTCCACCCGGCGGCGCGAGGCGGCATGCCGCAGCAGCAGGGGAGATGGTTTCATCGGCCGGCAGGCAGGGTTTCTTCCTGAAAATATTTCAAAAGCTCGCGGGCAACTTCGTTCAGATCGAACTGCTCGAGCACCAGAGAGCGGCCTCTTTCGGCCATTTGCACGCTGGATTCCCTGTCATTGATCACCTTCAGTATGGCATGAGCGAGTGCAGCGGGGTCCTTTTGCGGAACGAGAAGGCCCGTGACCCCATCCTGTATGACTTCCCCAATCCCGCAAACGCCGGTCGCGACGACCGGCAGCTTGTGAAGGAGCGCCTCGAGGATCACGCTCGGGAGCCCATCCCTGTCTCCCGTTGAAGCGACCACGCTGGGCATTACGAACACATCCCCGGATGACAGAAACTCAGGCACCTTGTCGTGAGTCATGAATCCGGGGAAAGATATCTTTGCATCGATTTTCAACTCCCGGGCCAGATCCATCAATTCTTTCCTGCACTGCCCCGATCCTCCCACGGTAAGCCTGAAATCCAGCCCGCTTTCATCCAACATTCCGCAGGCGCGGATGAGAATGTCGAAGCCCTTCTTGCGGACGAGCCGCCCCAGGGCGAGTATTCTGTAAGGCGGAGACGCGACCCTTCCGGCAAAGGAGCGGGGGACCATGTCGAGCCCTATATGCACCATCCGTATCCTGGCCTCCGCTCCGGGGACAAGCTGCCTGAGATAGTCCACATTTGCATGGTTCACCGTTCTCACGAAGGCACTGGCCCTGATTTTTTCTTCCAGTGTCCCATCCGGTGGGTAAATATCCGCGGCATGCCCGGAAAAACTAAAGGGAATGCCGGTCAGCCGGGACGCCGTCCATGCAGCGGTGGCAGGCCCGCCGGCCCACGCGGCATGAATGTGCTCGATCCTTTCCTCTTCAAAACGCCGGGCCAGGCGAAACGCGCAAAGGAAGGCCCACAGGTTCTCGCCCGCCATCTCCGGATCGCTCCAACGGCGCACCGGAACGGTCTTGAAGAGGTGTTTGACCAGCGAGGGTTTTCTCTTCCACCACCAGGACACATCCGAGTGGGCATCGAACAGGAACGGCACCCCCAGCCTCTCCACTTGCCCTGGAAAGGCTTTCATCCCACAAGACAGGTTCCTCTTCCACCTGCCGTAAAGGCTGAAAATCCTGAGGGGAACCCCCATCCTCCAGAGGCAGGAAATTTCCCTGAAGACGAAAGTCTCTGAAGGCAGCGGGAACCATAGCGAAATGAAGGCGATCCTGGGAAGGCCCAATTCTATTCCCTTCCTGAAAGCGTTCGGGAGCGGCGCGAGACAAATCCTGCCCTTGAAATCAAAAAGTCAAAGGCTGCGGGAGTGTACAGTAGCGCGGGAAGGAAAAAAAGGGAAAATGCCATATCATCAGAGATCTTCGAGCAAACTGAGAAGATATGCGCCGTAGTCGTTCTTGAGCAGAGGTTCGGCAATTCTCCGCAACTGGGCTGCGTCGATATAGCCCATTCTGTAAGCCACTTCCTCGACACAGGACACTTTCAGCCCCTGCCGCTTTTCTATGGTTTCGATATAGTTGCTCGCCTGGATGAGGGATTCGTGGGTCCCCGTGTCCAGCCATGCAAAGCCTCTCCCCAGGACTTCGACCCTCAGATCTCCGCGAAGCAGGTACGCCCTGATCAGGTCGGTGATCTCGAGTTCGCCGCGGGCGGAGGGCTTGAGCGTTGAGGAAAGCTCGACGACGTCGTTGTCGCAAAAGTAGAGGCCCGCTACGGCATATTTGGATTTGGGCTGGAGCGGCTTTTCTTCCATACCGGTCACTGTGCCGGAGGAATCGAATTCCACCACGCCGTAGCGTTCCGGGTCCCTTACACGATAAGCGAAAACGAGCGCTCCCTTTTCCATTTGATTGGCCCGCTTGAGAATGGTGCGAAATCCGTGGCCGTAAAAGATATTGTCTCCGAGAATCAGGCACACCTTGTCCGACCGGATGAAATCTTTCCCGATGATAAATGCCTGGGGCAGCCCTTCGGGCCTGGGTTGCTCGGCATAATGCAGGTTGATGCCCCACTGGCTGCCGTCCCCGAGAAGGAGTTTGAATTTCGGGAGGTCCTCCGGGGTCGAAATGACGAGGATCTCCCGGATGCCGGCGAGCATCAGCACGGAAAGCGGATAGTAGATCATG
The DNA here is from genome assembly GCA_963666995.1 of uncultured Syntrophobacter sp. Classification (GTDB taxonomy): domain Bacteria; phylum Desulfobacterota; class Syntrophobacteria; order Syntrophobacterales; family Syntrophobacteraceae; genus Syntrophobacter. Next base: position 2,001,429 of record OY762941.1, read on the forward strand.
GGCTTATCGTAGACCGGGAGGAGTTGCTTGCTGATCACCTTCGTGAGCGGGTACAGGCGCGTGCCGCTTCCCCCGGCCAGGATGATTCCTTTCCATCGCGAAGGGCCGGGGGGGTGAGCTGAAGCGTTGTCCACAGCGTTCATCTTTGGCTCCTCTTTCCTGGTGCTCCGGGTTGCTTATCCCCGCCGCGAGTCGAGCGGTCTTCTCCCTCTCCCGTCGCTCCATTTTTGCCTGGGGAGAGGAATCGGCGCCGGGGCTCCTCCCCCTTTAAAGGGGGAGGCGGGTGGGGGTGCCGACGGAGCATAAGCCGCCACCTCCGGGGGTAGTAAGGGTCTGGCCCGCCCCCTATCCGGCGCTTCTTCGAAGAGTATCACGGGCCGCAATGGGATTTCATCCAGTTGCGATAGGCCCCCGTTCGGACCAACTCCAGCCAGGGGGGATTGTCGAGATACCAGCTAACCGTTTTTTCCAGCCCGGATTTGAACGATTCTCTCGGGCGCCACCCCCATTCTCTTTCGATTTTGGATGAATCGACGGCATACCTTCGATCGTGCCCCGGGCGGTCGCGGACGAAGCTCATGAGTGAAACGTGAGGAACGTTCGGTGAATCCGGGAGGATCCCGTCGAGAATCCCGCAGATTTCGCGAACGACATCGATGTTCGTCCTCTCGCAGCCGCCTCCGATATTATAGGTCTCACCCGGTCTGCCCCCCTTCAGGACCATCCGCAGCGCATCGCAGTGGTCCACCACGTATATCCAGTCCCTTACGTTCAACCCGTCTCCGTAAATCGGGAGCGGTTTTCCCTCGAGCGCATTGAGAATCATTCGGGGAATCAACTTCTCCGGAAACTGTCTCGGGCCGTAATTGTTGGAACAATTGGTGGTCAATGTGGGAAGGCCGTAGGTATGATGATAGGCCCTTACCAGGTGATCGGCGGCAGCCTTGCTCGCCGAGTAGGGGCTGTTGGGGGCGTATGGCGCCAACTCGTTGAAAGGGCGGCCGTCGGGTTCCAGGGAGCCGTAGACTTCATCCGTTGAAACATGGAGGAATCGGAACCGGTCCTTCGGTTCACCTGCAAGGTCCGCCCAATAGCGGCGGACTTCCTCCAGGAGACGGAATGTCCCCACAACGTTGGTCTGAATGAAGCCTGCCGGGCCGGCGATCGACCGGTCCACGTGGGATTCCGCGGCGAAATTGACCAGCGCGGCAGGCTGATAATCATGCAGGATTTTGCTCAAAAGAGCTGAGTCGCCGATGTCTCCCTGAATAAAAATGTGGCGCTCATCGGCCTCGATGTCGTGAAGGCTGGCCAGGTTGGCCGCGTAAGTCAAAAGGTCCAGGTTGACAATGCGAACATTTCCGGAACGGATTTCCCCGAGAACATAGTTGCTCCCGATAAACCCCGCTCCCCCCGTTACCAGCAAAGTTTCCATTTAATCCCCTGAGGTCGGCACGCAACGGTTCCCGCCGGTTGAGTCACGTTTGCCCGACATCCGATACTCCGGTAGAATCATCGGTGTTCACCCGCTGGACGAAAGGAGCCGCCATCCCGTTTGATATTCCAGGGAATATCTCATCTAAGGAGAATTCCTGTCAAGTAGGGACTAATACCTGAACAAAGCTGCCAGAGGCTTCATGAGAACCCTGCCGGATTCAATGGTGTAAACCGATCCGCCGCATGAAAGTGTCTGAAACGCGGCCAGATCGATCAGATCCTCGTCGGCCGCCCCTTCCTCCTCGACCACACGCACTGCTCCACTTTCCGCGTCATAGGTCCCCCACAACCGTACCCCTTCCGGCACGAACAACGTTTCAACCTTTCCTTCGTGCAATGCATGGAAGATGGTTTCCATATCGCTCGAAGCCAGACCGGTGCCGAGGAATTGCTCGAATTTGGCGATAGCGCCTACCTTTGCTTTCTCGAAGTGGGGGCGCACAAGATTCCACGCCTCTTCGTGCAGTTCTTCAGGTCGCATCCCATCAGGATTTCCGCTGATGATTTCCTTAAAGAGGAGCGGATAAGTGTTCACTTCCCTGTAGATGGGGAAAAGGTATTCGACCCCGGCAAAAACAAGGGGAGCATGCTCGCCCTGAAGACGTTCATGCAGGGATTCGTCAACTCTGCGGAAGTAATTGACGATGTCGCTTTTTGAATTTTCAATTCCGCCCCCATGACCGTGAAACATTGCAATGCCCCCTCTGGTTGATCCGCCGAGAGCTACCGACCGGAACAGTAGCCTTGCCTCGGTGTCGTCATAGCCCGGGACTTCGGCCATGCTGCCGGGCATTCCTTCGACCTCGATGGGGCTGATCCCGTACCGGGTGCACTCGAATAGCCGGAGGTCCTTCCGGCTGGCTGCCAGGATGTAGAACCGGGCATCATCCTCGTACAGGGGAAGCAGCGGGTTGAGATGGAAACGATTGCCCACGAAGGCAAGCTCGTCAAAGTGGCGGGGCAGCCGGTAGTACCGGAAAAGACCCCGGGAGATGAAAAGGGCGAGGCCATCCGACTGATGCCGGGTGAATTCCCCATCCCGGATGAGTTTGTACGCCGGACTCAGCAGGTCTTTAGCTTCAGGCGGGCGCAGCCCTTTGGACACCAGTTGTCTTTCAGCCTCGCGCAACAGGTTTGCCAGCCTGATCGGGTCCTGTTCGACCTCTTTGCCCGCTCTGTGGGTGGGTGAATAAATAGAGACGCTAAGTCCCTCGGAGCGCTGCATCAACGCTTTCAATTCTTCCCTGAGGGCGAAATCCATGATCCTTCTCCTTTCCTTGCCGGCTGTTGTCGATATACTCCGGAAGCCTCGCTCGATATTGGTGGGAAACAGAGCGTATTTGTTTGCCTCCATGCCTTAAAATAAGCACTTTTCAAACGGCAAAATATGAAAATGAACCTTTCTGATACGGCGGAATAACGGCCTGGTCAAGCTGCCTGCCCGGCGGGCCGGCGGATCTCACGAAGCGGGGGGCGGAACGAACACAAAAAAAGATACATTTTTCAACCCGTGTGTAATAATTTGTGCCTACCGGGAAGCACCGGTCCGCCCCTCTCGATTCCGGATCGACGGGCCGGGGGCGGTGACATCTCCACGCAGAGCGGGGGTATTCCCCGTTGCGGTTTCTCTTTCTCCGCCCTGTGGAGGAAATGATGGGGGCTCCTGCAGAGGCGACCTTGCTGTTGTTGATCTTATTGCTGCTTCAGTCGAAATTCCTTTGAATCCGGTTGGATTTCCGAGCGGTCGGAGTGAGGCATGAAATACGGCGTGGCCATAGTTTTGGCGGTTCTTGTCACTGCAGCCGGGTACTGGCTTTTTGTCAGCGGAAACCCCTTCGACAGGGGACAGCCCGCCGCTAAGGCTGATGGGCAACTGGCCGAGGTCAATCAAAAGATTGCGGATCTAACGGCGCGCCTGGACGCTCTGGCCTTCGACAGTGAAAGGGAATTCGGCAGGCTGAACGGCAAAATCAGTGAATTGGAACCCCAGGCCGACAATACCGAGTTGGAAAACGGGCAGGAGGCGAAGTCGCTCAGTGAGGATGTCCTCGAGCTGAGGACCCAATTGGACAGCGCAAGGTTCAGACTGTCACAGCTCGAAGAAGAGGTTGAGAATTATCATGCCTTGAGTCTTTCCCTGCAGGAAAAACTGATCGAAAGTCAGACTCGGCTCGAAGCCATGCAGGAAGAACTGTCGCGCATCAAAGCACAAAACCCCTCTCCGGAAGAAAATTCTGAAGGACCGGCTGGGACAAAGAACGGATCGAAGAGCAAGAACGGCGAAGAAAAGCCTCCCGGAGACCATCCATAGACGGATTGAAGCGGTTTGTCACGGGCGGTTCGTGAAGGTATCGGTGTCTCGAAGGATCGATTCCCCTTCAGGAGGATGGGATGCCTCAAATGGCCTGTTTCGGCCTGTCCGACTGCGGCAGAAAACGCCTCAATAACGAGGATGCTTTTCTGGCCAGAGAGGACCTTGGAGTAGTTGCAGTGGCGGACGGCATGGGGGGAGCCGCAGCGGGGGAGGTTGCCGGCCATCTCTTTATTGAGGCTGCTCTCGACGAGTTTTCGAAGGCCCGTGCCGATGAGAAAGATTTGTCCGGTGCCGTCGGCAGGTCGTTTGAACGGGGGAACAGCATGATCCTGGCCCACGTCAAGGATAATCCCTCCCACCGCGGAATGGGTTGTACCGCGGAAATACTGGGCTTCTCCGGGGACCGATATTCTCTCGGCCATGTCGGTGACAGTCGCACCTATCTTTACAGGAATGGCCGGCTCGTTCAACTGACCAAGGACCACTCCTTTGTTCAACAGAAGGTGGACCAGGGTTTTTTGACGGAATCCGAAGCCGGAAGGCATCCGCTTCGAAGCATCATTCTAAGAGCGGTGGGCGTCTCTCAAGACCTGAACGTCGATCGCTCGGAAGGCGAGATATTACCGGGCGATCTCTTTCTTCTGTGTTCGGATGGACTGACGGATATGATCGAAGACTGTTCCATTTCGGCAGTGCTGGAGTTGCCTCTGGATTTGGTTCGAAAATCCCAAAAGCTGATCGACCTGGCGAACAGTGCGGGTGGGAATGACAATATAACCGTTGTCTTGAGCGAAGCCCTCGCCTGCGGCAGGCGGGGGTGTTCATCCTGTCTCAACATGGGAGTCGATACGATGAGCATCAAAATGCCGGTCAAATTTCACGGGAGCTACAGGGTGGTGATCCGCCACGGCGGCTTCGAGCGGCGGGAAACCTGCCAGAAACTGAGCGTGGTCGGCCTTCCGGGAAAGCCGCAAGGCCAGCCGCAGGAGGGCTCCGGCGGCACGGAGTCTCCGACTTATCAGATCACCTACTATACCTTCGGATGCAAGAGGATGCTCGAAGGCACGCTCAAAGACGACCGCGAGGACAAGGCCGTTTTTGACGCTCAGGGCAAGGAATACGAATTCACACCGTCGGAGCACATCTGCTGAGGCGGCTCCATGCTTGGGAAATGGGGCCGGGATGACCGGCCTTCATGGGGTTTTTTCTCCGGCCGAATCGAGCGCGGCCTGCAAAACCGCCTCGTTCTCTTTGCTGAGCGAAGTCACGAGCACTTTCCCCGGAAAGCGGCTCAGCTCCTCCAGGACCCTCAACTCTTCCGCGCGCCTCACCAGCATGAAAAGCGCGGAGGAGCCCGGGGTTAGAGTCACCGCGAGGTCCCTGGTGAAGCGGTCGTCCAGCCCGGTATCGGTCCACGCCCTTGAAGCCGCTCCTGCTGCCGCTCCAAGGGCCGCCCCGAGCAGCGGGGTAAGGAAAAGAGCGCCCAGGAGCAGTCCGGTAAAGCTCCCGGTCAAAGCCCCCGATACGGTTTTGGAGTGAGTCTGGCTCAGCTTGACCTTTCCGTCCTGCTTTCTCACCGCCACGACCACATCTTCCATGTCGATCAGCTTGCCTTCCTGCAATTTGAAAAGGCCTGCGCGCACTGCCTCGGCTTTCGATTCATCCTCAAAGCCGATGACCACCAGTGTGCTCTTGTATTTTTCCTTGAGCCGGGCCTGGCTCAGGCTCCGTGAAATCCACGAGCTGAAGTTGTCGGCGATTTTTTCCTTTTGTCCTATGGAATCGATCAGATAGACACCGCTGTCGTGAGTATCCATCATCGCATAAACGTCTATTTCTTCATTGATCTTTTCAATCAGCTTCGTGCCGGCGTAAGCGATGATGACTCCCTTTTGAGGAAACCCCGATACCCGCTCCCTGAAAGCCAGGGTGGTTCCGACCATGAAATTCAGGTTCCCCAGACCTTCGATCCAGCTTGGTTCGGCAACCGGGTCCTCTGCAAGCTTCTGCCCGTACCGATCGATGAAGGCGGCGTAGTCTTCGGGAAGCCGGATTCCCAGAGACTCTTTCACAGATTCCCTCAGGTCCTTCATAACGGTCCTCCTTTCCGATATGCGTGAAAACGCCGTCGATTCCGATTCCACCCTCCTGCTCCCTCGGTGCAGGCGCGGCCGAGTTGGATGGGGGATCAGGCGGCGTATAGGGAGAAAATTTCTTTGGGCATAACATTAGCCGGCCCCGTCGATCGGACCGGCAGCCAGTCCTATTTTAAGGATCGGGAGGCCAAAGTCCACAGCGAGCCGGGCAAAGTTCTCGCTGGAGCATTGATGACCTGCAACACGCCGTGTCGGAAGGTTTCCAGTTGGAGCGGGCCGGATATTGCTGTATTCTGGCAAAATCTCAGCGCATACCCATGATGAAAAATGTGCATATTGAAGATCTCCTGTTTTTCCACAGGTTACTCGGAGGCCGGTCCGGCGGTCCGGGCACGGCAGCGTTTGTCCTTCCGGTTTTCCTGCCCGTGTGGAGCCGTCCGGTGCCCCCAGCGGCAGCCCCCCGCCGTCTTTTTTTCGCATCATCCCGGACTTACGTGGAATTTGCCTCCAATACTCGGGGGTGCCCGGATCGATCCGGACGTGATCGGAGAAAAGATCAATTTGATGTGTTATTATCATTCCATTTAGCCGAGATCATCTGTTATAAGCCGGCTTGGCCTTCGGATTGAATGAATAATATTGCGTGAGGAGATCCCCCAAAGGTATGAACAGGTTGTTGTTTGTGTTCGGGACCCGCCCGGAAGCGATCAAACTTGCTCCACTCATCCATAAGTGCAAAGAATCCGGAGACTTTGAGACGAAGGTCTGCGTCACGGCACAGCACAGGAGCATGCTCGATGACGTACTCGGTTTCTTCCGCATCGAACCGGACTATGATTTGAACCTCATGAAACCGGATCAGTCGTTGTTTGACCTTACTGCCGACGGTTTGAAGGGCCTGAAGGGGGTATTCGATGAATACAAGCCGGAGAATGTTTTCGTTCAGGGGGATACGACCACGGCCTTCGTCGGCGCGCTCGCGGGATATTACGTGAAGGCAAAGGTCTCGCATGTCGAAGCGGGGCTGAGGAGCGGGAACAGGTTTTCCCCCTACCCGGAAGAGGTGAACAGAATCCTGGCGGGGCATCTGGCTGATTATCACTTCGCCCCGACGCTGAAGGCGGCTGAAAATCTGCGGAATGAAGGCATAACGGAAAATGTCTGGGTCGTCGGTAATACGGTTATCGATGCGCTGTTCCTGGGCCTGGGGATCCTCCGGGATGGTGGAGACGGGAGCCAGCGGGAATTTTTCAAATTCCTCGATTTTTCGAAGAAAATAATCCTGATGACGTGCCACAGGAGAGAGACTTTTGGAGAGAAGTTCGAAAATATATGTTCCGCGGTGCGGGATCTCTCCGAGAGCTTTGATGATATTGAGATCATCTATCCCGTTCACCTCAACCCTCATGTGGTTGAGCCCGCCCACCGGATCCTTGGGAACAGGAAGAACATCCATCTGGTTCCTCCCCTGAGTTATCCGCAGCTCGTGTGGATCATGAGCCGCTCTCACTTCATCCTGACCGACTCGGGAGGCATACAGGAAGAAGCTCCGTCCCTGGGAAAGCCCGTACTCGTGATGCGGGATGTGACGGAAAGGACCGAATCGATCGACGCAGGCGCTTCAAGGCTCGTGGGAACGTGCAGGGAAACGATCGTGAAAGAGGCTTCAGCCCTTTTGGGAGACGGCCGGAGATACGAGGGGATGTCAAAAGTTGTGAACCCTTATGGAGACGGGACGGCAAGCGAAAAGATCCTGCGGATCATATCGGAATTGTCACTCGGACAAGCTGAAAATTCCATGTCGGCTTCCGGGTAAGAAAACCAGGCGGAAATCCTGCATGCAGGGGGACAACTTGAGACAACCCGGCACAGGTCGCTGGAATTCGAAAGTTGAGGCCTTTTTATGTTGTCCGGACTTTTTATCGCGCTCGCAAACGCTGGATCAGGCAAAGTGAAATACGTATTTTTCCTTCTTGTATCTGCCATCCTGATTGCCGGTCCAGGTCGGGGGTTCTGCGCACAGGAAATCGAAACAAAATCCGTGCTGGTCCTGTGCGAAGGAAAAGATGAACCGGAGAACCTCGCACGCGGGGATGCCCGCCAGATGGGGGAACTGCTCGGCCATTTTCATACCCGTGTCACGATCAAGTGTTCGGATGATTACCAGGCGGGGGAAATGGCCCCTTACGACGTCGTGTTTTTCATCGGGTACAGCGCTGGTTATTCTCCGCCTGCTGCGGTTATGAAGGATGTAAATGAGCGGACGAGGACGCTCGTATGGCTGAACACCGGAATGGTCGCTTTCAACGCCCGCTTTCCCGCCGCGGCGCGGTACGGGTTCGAACCGTTGCGCGTTGAAACCGAAGGGGACTATTCCACTGTTCATTACGGCACTGAAACATTCACAAGAGAAGAGTCGAACCTCACCTTCACGCGCGTTACCGACGCCGAGAAATGCAACGTCGTCGCCACGGTGTCGGGACAGGACGTCACGATGCCGTACATCCTGAGAAGCGGCGAATTCTGGTACTTCGCCGATTCTCCTTTTGCATATGCCACCGAAGAGGATCGCTACCTGCTCTTTGCGGACCTTCTGCATGATATCCTGAAAGAGGACCATCCCCCGTCTCATCGCGCCATCATCCGCATTGAGGACGTCCACCCGCTCGAGGACCCCGACCGGCTGCGTGCGGTGGCCGATCTGCTGAGTAGTGAAAAGGTGCCGTTTCTCATTGCGCTTGTTCCGTTCTATGTCGATCCGACTCAGGGTATCCGGGTCAGCCTGTCCGACAAACCGGATTTCGTCGATGCCATTCACTATATGGTGCGCCTTGGCGGAACGGTGGTCCTGCATGGGGTCACGCATCAGTACAAAGGGGTAACGGCCTCCGATTATGAATTCTGGGATGAAAAGACGAATAAGCCGATTAAGGAGGACTCTCCCGACTACGTCAGAAAAAAGTTGGGCGCCGGGCTGGCGGAGTGTTTTCGCAACGGCATTTACCCGGTTGCGTGGGAGACGCCTCACTATACGGCATCCCAGATCGACTATGATACCGTGGGCACGGTTTTTTCTTCAGCGATAGAGCAGAGACTAGCCATAGATGCTCCGGATTATTGTCAATATTTTCCGTATATTATAGAACATGACCTTCACGGGCAGAAGATCTATCCGGAGAACCTGGGCTATGTCCCCTACGATCCGTCGGAATCTGATTCGGCTGCGGAGCAGGTTGAGAAAATGATCGACTATGCCCGGAAGAACCTCAATGTCCGGGACGGTTTCGCCTCCTGTTTTTATCATTCCTTCATTCCTCTCGAACATCTCGAGCGCCTGGTGGAAGGGTTTAAAGAATTAGGATATGTCTTTTTCGATTTGAAGAGCGAAAGCAACACGGTTCTGCTCAAGGACAAGGCGATTGCCACCGGCAAGTCCACCGTAAACATGACGCTTTCGGGCCAGTACCTGAGGGAGCGGATCATCGGGAAAGAAGGGGATATTCTGAAGGAAACGGTTCTTCCGGACCGCGTGACCGGAGAAATCTCCCGGGATGTTACTCTCAGCGGCGGCCAGATCTACGTGGCATCTCCAACCGAACTGCGGGAGCACAATCCATCCATCATCTCCAGGTTGGAGGGCAGGATGCAGAGCGTCCTCGAATACTTTGCCCTCTCAAAAAAAAGTCGAACGGAAGCCCGCGTGGCTATCGTCTGGGATCCCGCGGCAACCGGGGGGGCGCGCAATGATGAGGAAAGCCTGATGAATACGTTCCTCACCGTGGGGATTCCCGTAGAAACCCTGCCCCTTGGAGATGACAGACCCCTTACGCGATACAACCTCGTCATTGTGCCCTACTGCGTCGTCGAAAACATGAGCGACGTGCAATTGAATCGAATCATTGAATGGGTGCGGGCAGGCGGCAACTGCATCAGCGACGGGAAGTCCGAATTCTCTCACGAGCTGGGCATCCGCTACACGGGGTCGACGACTTCGGTCCTCCACCTTCATGACCGCGTGTTCCCGGAAGAATCCGTCGTTTGGCGCACCCCCGAGTCTCTCGAACAATATGTGCTGGAAGATGAGGATCGGGTATTTGCGGTGGAAGATGAAACGGAAACACCTGTTGTCATCGGCAGGCAATTTGGAAAGGGCAAGTTCATCTATTTCGGCTGCAGATTCGATCCGATGGGCACGGCCGGAACGAGTCGATTCCCCTTCATCGTTGAATACGCGAGCAGGTTCCTGTCGCTTTCGCCCGCAATTCGCCGCGATGCCCTGGAACTGTATTTCGATCCCGGATACCGCCACGCCGTCAGCATCGAGAGCCTGGTCAAGCAATGGGTGAATATCGGCGTGAGAACGATCCATGCCGCAGGATGGCATCAATACCAGAAATACACCTACGATTATGAGCGGCTCATCAGGGTCTGCCATGCGAATGGGATCCTTGTTTATGCATGGCTGGAACCGCCGCAGGTGAGCCAGAAGTTCTGGACCGACCACCCGGAATGGCGGGAAAAAAACGCTGCAGGCGCCGATGCGCGGACAGCCTGGCGATACCCGATGGCAATGACCGATTCGGCTTGTTTCCAGGCAATGTACGAGGAATACAAATCTTTCCTCCTGAAATTCGATTTCGACGGCGTCAATTTCGGTGAGATATATTTTGAATCCGGAGAAGCAGGGCCGGATGCCCCGAACACGCTGACTCCGATGCACCCTTCGGCACGGACCGAGTTTAAGCAACTGGCGGGTTTCGATCCGGTTTTGCTGCTCGATCCTTCTTCATCCTACTTTTGGAAACGCAACAACGCGGCCTGGCAAAAATTCGAAGACTATCGTGTCGATAAAATGGTTCAAATCCATACCCAACTGCTGGGTCTCGCGGAAGAGCTTCGGGAGAGGCGCAACGGTTTTGACATCGCGGTGACCGCGCTTGACAGCATATGCACTCCGGCGTTGCGTTCGTCACAAGGAATCGATATCCGCCGGATCATCGAATTGAAAAAGCACTATGATTTTTCGCTCATCGTCGAAGACCCGCAATCGCGCTGGTCCGAAGATCCCCGGCGCTACGAGGACATTGCAGCCACCTACCGTGAACTGGTCGGGAAGGACTTCATGCTGGATCTGAATATTCTTTCGTTCAGGTCGAAGGATGAGCCGACCATCTTCCCGACACTCATCCAAACCGGAACCGAAGCGTTTTCACTCATAGCCGTCGCGTCACGGCAGGTGAACCGAGTGATCGTGTATGCCGAATCGAGCGTAAATCCACAGGATTTGCCGTATCTGGCTTATGCCGCCTCCAGTCCGGCTCAAGTCGAACGGCTAAACGATGCTTATAAGATTTCTTCCCCCTACTCGACAGTGCTCCGCCTGGGTAGTTCGCGAAAAATCATATCCATCGACGACGATCTGCACACTGCATCCGACGGGGGCCGTTTTTTGATTCCGGCCGGAACCCACCTCGTTCGCACCAATGTATCGAACCACCTGTTTTCCACGGACTCGCTCTACGCAACACTGGCGTCGATCACTGGAAACCTGCTCTCCGAGAAGGAGCAGGAACGCAGTGTCGACTTCGAATACGATTCCGTTCCGCGCTGTCTCGTCACACTCATGAAATCGCCCGTGGCCCTCATGATCGATGGCCGGGAGGCGCCGCTGCATGTGATGGAGGGGGCGAACGGCAGGTTCAGCGTGTCCCTTCCGCCGGGCAGGCACACGGCGCGCATAATCACATTGAGCCATATTTCCTACGGCATTGATGTGACCAGTTTGTGGTCGTCTTCTCTCATCGTCACCTTCGGGCTTCTCTCGATCGGAGCCCTGATCGTGCTCTACGCATACGTGCGGGTTCGCGGGAGAAGCGCAGTGCCGCGCGCCGAGGCGGAAAGGAATATGGGACACTGACATGGGATCCGTTCTGGAAGTCACCCTGAGCATCCTCTTCCTCATCGCCGTGCTCCTGATCTGGTTCATGATCGCCTACCAGCTCGTTCTCACGATCGCGGGATTCTTTCATTACCTGCATTCGATCAGGGAAAAGAGGCGCATCGATGAAATGGCGTTTGATTATCCGCCGGTTTCGATCCTGATCCCGGCCCACAACGAGGAAGTTGTCATTGCGGCAACGCTCGATGCGATGCTCGCGCTCGATTACCCGAGGGAAAAGCTGGAAGTTATCATCATCAATGACGGTTCTACCGACTCGACGAAACAGATCGTCGAGGGCTACGCGAAGAAAGATTCGCGCGTTGTACTGCACAACGTCCCGGTAGGTGAAGGAGGAAAGGGAAAATCAACGGCTCTGAACCTTGGGGTGAAAAGAGCGCGCTCCGAGATAATCGCAGTCTATGATGCGGACAACACACCGGCTCCCGACGCACTCAAATACCTGGTCGCCCAACTCCTCCTGAACCCGGGGCTGGGGGCGGTCATCGGGAAATTCAGAACGGTCAATAAAGACCGCACCCTGCTGACGCGCTTCATCAACATTGAAACCCTCAGTTTTCAGTCCATCCTGCAGGCGGGCCGCTGGAAGCTCTTCAAGATCGCGACCCTGCCGGGGACAAACTTCGTCATCCGCAAAGAAGTGATCGACCGGATGGGCGGCTGGGATGAACGCGCGATGACCGAAGATTCGGAGCTGAGCATCCGGATGTACATACAGAAGTGGAGGATCAAATTCATCCCGTACGCGATCACCTATGAACAGGAGCCGGAGCGATGGGATGTCTGGCTGAAGCAGCGCACCCGGTGGGTGAGGGGTAACAACTACGTGGCATGGAAGTTCCTTCGCCTGCGAACCGAACTGTACAGTAAGAGGCTGAGACTCGAAGTCTTCTACCTCTTTGCAATGTACTACATCTTTTTCATCGCAATCGTCATCTCGGACCTGCTCTTCCTTCTCGGCCTGAGCAGGCTCATCGCCATTCCCCTACCCGGCCCTTACAGCGCGGTCTGGGTGCTCGCCATCGTGCTCTTCTTCGCCGAGATTCTGCTGGCTCTTTCCTATGACCGGGAAGACTCATGGAAAAATCTGCTCCTCATCGGGCTGATGTATTTCACTTACTGCCAGTTGTGGCTCTTCATCGTGGCAAAGGCGTTTTACCTGGATCTCATCAAGAAGGACAAACCCGCCTGGGTCAAGACCGTGCGGTTTGAAGTAAAACCGGCCCCATCCAAGGACGGGGCGCCATAGGTAATCGTCGCATGAAAAGAGTCCTATCCTGGTTTGCCTGCCTGGTGGTCCTTTTAATTTACACCGGTTTGAGTTCCGCTGCCGAGGGGCTGTCCGCGATCGGCCCGGAGTCGAGCAGTGACCGGGCCATCGTGTTCGGCGGGGACCACGATTACCCGCCTTATGAATACATCAACGAAAAGGGTGAAGCCGCCGGATTTCATATCGACCTGATCCGCGCCGTCTGCGAAGCAGTGGGGCGCCGTGTCAACGTTCAACTCAAAGATTGGAGCGAAGTCCGCCGTGGTCTTGAAAACACCGGAGATATCGATGTGGTGGCCATGTTTTACCTTCCTGAACGGGAAGCGGTTGTGGACTTCTCGGAACCCCACTCCATCGAATACAGCCAGATTTTCGTCCGGAAGAACAATTCGTCAATTCATTCCTTTGAAGATCTTGCCGGGAAGACAATCATCATTATGCGAGGGTCTTTCACGGAGGATTATTTCAAGTCCCATCCGCTGAACGCCACCTTTGTTCTGGTCGATACCGAACCCGAGGCGTTGAGGCTGCTGTCAGCATCCGAGTACGATGCGGCACTCGTCGGGCAGTACGTCGGGCGCAAAGTCCTGCAGCGCTACCGGTTGAGTAATATCACCACCGCCGGAACGCCCGTTCTTCCCCGAGAATACTGCCTTGCGGTCGCGGAGGGGCGCCGTGGCCTCTTGAAAGACCTCAATATGGGTCTGCGCATTGTCAAGGCAACCGGGAAGTTCGAAGAGATCCACCAGAAATGGTTTGGCGATCTTTCCGCCGAGGGCTGGCCCCTCAGGAAAATCGCCCGTTACGGCGCTGTCGTACTCGGCCCGTTGCTGCTTCTGATCGGGTTGACTCTCACCTGGACCTGGTCTTTGAAGAAGCAGGTGCACCAGAGAACGAAAGAATTGCAGAATGAACTTGCCGAAAGGAAGCTGGCCGAACAGGGGCTGCGCGACAGCAAGGCCGAATTGAATGAGCTCAATGTTCAATTCAAAACCATTTTGGAGGGGATCTCCATAAACATAACCCTCGTCGACCCCGATCTCAGGATTGTCTGGACGAACTTGGCTCCATCGGCTGAAAGCCGGTCCGGCAGCGATGAATCCGACCGTGAGTACTGCCGTTCCGTGTGCGGACGGTCAACCGCCCGCTGCAGCGATTGTCCGGTAGTGCAGTGCTTTGAAAAAAGCGAGTATTCGGAATCTCTCATCACTTCCGCCGATGAAAGGAAATGGGAAGTGAGGGTTTTCCCTCTAAAGACTCCGGAAGGCGAGACCGAGCGTGCGATAATAATGGCGAGCGATATCACCGAGAAAGTCAGGCTTCAGGTGGAAGCGTCCATATCGAACCGTCTTGCATCCCTGGGAATATTGGCGGCCGGGGTCGCTCACGAAATCAATAACCCCAACGGGCTGATATTGCTACATATTCCTATGCTGCAGAAGTGTTTTGAAGAAGTCTTGCCGATCCTGAACCGTCATTTCGACGATCCGGAGGACGTCTACATTGCCGGCCTCCCTTATTATCGGTTCCAGGAGGAAGTCCCACGAATTTTCCTGGACGTGCAGGACAGCGCCAGGCGGATAAGGCAGATTGTTGAAGATTTGAAGAACTTTGCTCGTGAAAACCCAATGAACGCCATGGAACCCGTAAATGTGAACGATGCGGTGCAGGTGGCGGTGAGATTGGCCAGGCACGCCATAGACAAGGCCACTGATTATTTTGATGCATCCTATGGAGAGAACCTGCCGCCCGTGAAGGGAAATATACAGCAACTGGAACAGCTCATGGTGAATCTGATCATGAACGCGTGCGAAGCTGTTCCCGACAGAACCCGACCGATTTCAATCACTACCGGGATGGACGCGGGGGCGCGAATCAACATCATCAGAGTAATCGATCGAGGAGCGGGCATGGATCCCGAAACGGTCGGCCATGCCATGGACCCCTTTTTTACAACCCGCAGAGAAAAAGGCGGGACCGGTCTCGGCCTGTCCATTTGTTCTCGAATCGTCAAGGAACACGGTGGTACGATCCGCATCGAGTCCGTGCCGGACAAACAGACCTGTGTGACCGTCTGTCTGCCGTTTATGAGCGAGGAGGCGGCGCAGTGAAAGAGACGGAAGGGCAGTCCCTGCCCGTACTGGTTGTTGACGATGAAGAATCCTGGCTGCATGCAATGTCCCTGACACTGGAGCGTGCCGGCAGGTTTAAGAATGTCATCCTCTGCCGGGACAGCCGTGAGGTCATGGAGATATTGGCGCGCCGGAAGATCGGGCTGGTGCTCCTGGATCTGGTCATGCCGCACCTTTCGGGTGAAGAACTGCTTCCAAGAATCTGTGAGGACTATCCGGAGGTCCCCGTGATCGTCCTCACCGCACTCAACCAGGTGGCCACCGGCGTCGAGTGTATGAAGCGGGGCGCGTTCGACTATTTTGTCAAGACGGTGGAAGAGGGGGCTTTGATCGCCGGCGTGCAGCGCGCGCTCCATCTCGTCGAACTGCGGGGTGAAAACCAGAAACTGAAAGACGGGCTGTTGAGCGATGCGGTGCGGAATCCCGAGGCCTTTTCCCGGATTAGCACTCAATCGGTCAAGATGTGTTCCCTGTTCAGGTATATTGAAGCGATAGCCGCCAGCGCCCACCCTGTGCTGATTTTGGGGGAGAGCGGCGTCGGAAAGGAACTCATCGCGGAGGCGTTGCACAAAACTTCGAGGGCAGGGAGCCCTTTCGTGGCTCTCAACGTTGCGGGGCTCGACGATATGGTCTTCTCGGATACGCTCTTCGGGCATGTGCCGGGAGCATTCACGGGAGCCTCCCAGGCGCGTCCCGGAATGATCAAACAGGCAGCGCGCGGCACGCTGTTCCTGGATGAAATCGGCGACCTGAGCATGAACTCACAGGTCAAGTTGTTGAGGTTGCTGCAGGAGGGCGAGTATCTCCCGCTGGGGAGCGACCACCCGAGGGTGACCGATGCCCGAATCATAGTTGCAACCAATCAGGACCTGCTCGATGCAATGAGCAAAGGCCTGTTCAGGAAAGACCTCTATTACAGGCTGCGATCCCATTGCATCTGTCTGCCTCCCCTCCGGGAAAGAAAAGAGGACATCCCGCTGCTGCTCAACACCTTCCTGAGAGAAGCCGCCGCATCGATGAAAAAAAAGGTGCCGGCTGCTCCCGAAGAACTGTACCATCTGCTGAACACTTATGACTTTCCCGGAAACGTGCGGGAATTGAGGGCCATGGTCTACGACGCCGTCAGCCTTCATCAGTCGGGGAAGCTGTCGATGAGCGCTTTCAAAAAGGCCATGGGACGTCCGGACGCTCATTCTTATCCTCAGGATCTTCCCGCCATGCCGGCCGGTTATGCTTCCGTCACCTTCCATGGCAGGATCCCCACCATTCACGAAACGATCAACATTCTGATAAAAGAAGCGCTGAAAAGGGCAAACGGCAACCAGACCGTTGCTGCCGGAATCCTCGGAATTACCCAGCCTTCGTTGAGCCGAAGGCTCAAAAAAATACAGCAGTGATCCCCGGCGCCATCAAAACCCCATAGCAAAATGCATAGCGATAGCAAATTGCATAATCCGATAATATTTATTTATACCAAATAGTTAGACGGAAGCCGCACGTACTTGTCTATCAGTTTTGGTATGGTCTCTTCCCCTGCCGGACCGGACCAAAACGCCTTCACAGCCCAATAACCATATAAAATCATTATTCAATATGTGCGTTGGCGTTCTTGTTGCACTATCCGCTCACTGACTTCCCGGCTGCAATACCGGCTCGGGGGTCACATGTGCAATGTGTGAATGTTGGTGTTGCCGGCTGTCATATTCGTTGTGTCTGTGGCATCCGGCATGAACGGGAACTCAAGGCAAAGGAGCATTCCATGAAAAGAAAGACCGTTTTTATCGGCACTCTACTCCTGATGACGGCTGTGGGCCTGATGGCCGCTCAGCTGGTGCTGGCTCAATACGGCGAATACCCCGTACCGGGCAGGCAGGAGGGGACGGTTTCCTTTTTCAATGAAAAGGACGCCGCGAAGCTTGCAAACAAGAATTATCCGAGTTGGTACCGCGGCAATGGCCCAAACGGAGCTGCCGATGAAAACTCGAGGTACTTCTACACCCAACTGGTTGGGCCTTCAGCCTATACCTTTACGGGGTTGAACGCGAATAATCTCCAGTTCGGGACCTTGGTGCTGAAACCCGGAGAGACCTATCCGGCCCATAATCATCCGTCCCCGGAGATTTATTACATCACCGAAGGCGAGGCCGATTGGTACATTGACGACCAGAAAGAACACGTCACCGTGGGGGCGACCATGTTCCATCGCCCCTATGCCGTGCACGGCTGGGTCAACACTTCCAAGACGCAGCCTCTGAAGGTCGTCTGGATTTGGTGGACCGAGGGGAATATGACCCCTGCCGACCTCGACAAGGGCGCGCGGTTCGTCAACCCCGACCTCGTGAAAGAGCCCGGCACCATCAAGCCTTACGCGGTGCCTCTCCCACCTGTCCGAAAGGGAAATTGACAAACCGGAACGTAACTGCCTGCAGGAAAACAGGGTGTGGTCCGGCACCAGGCTTCGGCCAAGCCGGACCTTTTTCCCATGGCCGGGTAAGGGCCAATACGGGTTTGATCGATGGAGGAACATGACAGTGAAACACATCTTGAAGGCTCTCATCCCAATTCTCATCGGAGGGGGTGTCATGCTCCTGCCAAGCCCGCAGGGTCTTGAGCCTGGCGCATGGCAGTACTTCGGCATTTTTCTGGCAGTCATCGTGGCCCTGGTGCTGGAGCCGATCCCTCCGGCGGCGAGCGGGCTCATCGGTATCACCCTGGCGGCGGCTTTGCTGCTCGTACCGGCCCAACCACCCGATTCGGCGAGACCAACGCGAGCACAAGCCGTGCAAATGGAGCAAACTCAAACCGCAGTGCCCGGTGCACAATCGGACCCTCGAACGCCTGTCGTGAAGCCGGATGGCGGTCTCAAACCCGCCGCCTTTGCCCAAAAGCCCGGGCCCAAACCCTCGGATGAGATCAAATGGCTCCTCTCCGGATTCTCCGACAGTACCGTATGGCTCATCTTTGTGGCTTTCATGTTTGCCCTTGGCTACGAGAAGACCGGCCTCGGACGCCGGATCTCTCTTTTGCTTATAAAAAAACTCGGTAAAAGAACCCTCGGCCTGGGTTATGCGGTGGCGTTGGCCGACCTCGCGCTGGCGCCTTTCATGCCTTCAATCACTGCCCGCAGCGGAGGCACAATCTTTCCGATCCTGAAGAACATTCCCCCTCTTTATGGTTCCACTCCCGAGCAAGGCCAGCGCAAAATCGGCTCTTATCTTATGTGGACCTCTCTCGCCGCGACATGCGTGACGAGTTCGATGTTCCTCACTGCCCTTGCTCCCAATCTACTGGCTGTCTCCCTCATCCAAAAGACCGCCAACATCAATATCTCCTGGATGGAATGGTTTACGGCATTCCTCCCCGTCGGCCTTGTCCTGTTTCTTGCGGTCCCCTACCTTGCCTACCTCATTTATACGCCGACCCTCAAATCGAGTGAGGATGCACCCCGATGGGCAGGTGATGAACTTGCGAAAATGGGCAAGATCACCTCAAGGGAAATATCCATGGCCTGCCTGGCTTTGATCTCCCTCATCCTGTGGATTTTCGCGGGGGAACTTTTAAACGCCACCACTGTGGCTCTGCTGTCCCTTTGCGCCATGGTTGTCCTCGGGGTCATCTCATGGGATGACGTTCTCGGTTACAAACAGGCATGGAACGTTCTCTTGTGGTTCGCGACGCTGGTAACGATGGCTGACGGCTTGAACCGGGTCGGCTTTCTCCCCTGGTTTGCGGGAATTACGGCAGGCAATCTCCACGGGGTTTCGCCGGTGACCGGCGTGGTCCTGCTGGGTGCGATTTTCTTCCTGCTTCACTATATGTTTGCGAGTATCACCGCCCATGTGACGGCCCTCCTGCCGGTTTTTCTTTCGGCTGTACTCCTCATCCACGGCATGCCCGTTAGACTGATCTCCCTGGTGTTTTCCATGAGCCTCGGGCTTATGGGAGTCCTGACCCCCTATGCCACGGGTCCTTCTCCCATCTATTACGGCAGCGGCTACATCTCTTCGCGGGACTTCTGGCGGCTCGGTTTTGTTTTTGGAATCATCTACCTGGCTGTATATCTCGGAATAGGCGTACCGTACATGCTCATGCTGGGTATTCAATGAGTGCATGCCGGCCATAGAGCGGAAACCCCGCGAGCCGGGCGCAGCCCGCGTTGGATGCCGCATCATCGGTTCCCCTGCTGCGGGCTGAGTCCGAGATTTACCGGGCGGGCCACGAGGGGACAGGCCGATCCCGCTTCCATCAAACCGTAAAAGAATGCTCTGCGGACAGCGGCCGCAAATTCCTCCCGTCATCCTCAGGCTGCAATTTATCCTAATGATATTCCTTCGAGAACACGGCTGCAGGCATTGGCCTGTCTCGTGTAGACGCATCAGAGGCTTCATTCGTCTCCATAGGTGTGTTGAAAACGAGGTTTTGTCCGATGAAGAGGGTTTGAAATTTGAAATCTGCAAATGAGGGTATGACGATGAAACGCCTGGTATTGTGTATCGGCCTTTGTCTCGTTCTGGTCTTTGCGACTACCGCTCCTGCACGCGCTCAAGTCTATGTTTACAATCCGCTGCTCTTTCCATTGGCCCTGGGAGCCGCGGGAGCAGCCCTGGGTTTCGGTATCGCCGGCACTGCGGCGGGCGCCGTGCTCGGAGCGGCGGCAGGTGTCGGTGCGGGAGTGGTGGCGACTGCGGCTGCTCCGGTCGCCTATGCGGGTTCCTACGGCCCACCGCCCGCACCGGGCCGTGTCTGGGCGCGCGGCCACTATAACCGTTATGGAGCATGGGTTCCGGGGCACTACAGACGGCTGGTCTGGGTCCCGGGGCATCACAACCGCCATGGGGTATATGTCAGGGGGCACTGGGGATAATCCCGAACCATCGCTGAAGTCAGGTAAGAAAACTCCGGCCTTTCAAAAGAGGGCAAAAGGAGAATGTCAATAACCTCCTGAAAATACGCCTAAGCCCGGACATTTACATAAATACGATGACGTATCATGGAAATCTCATCACGGGTGGCCCGGATACTTGTATCCGGGTCCGTAAGGACAAGAGGACCGCCGAATCCGTTACCACGATTCCAAGGCTTGCCCTCCGAGCTGCACGGACAACGAGTTGTCCGTGCCACCCATCAATAGGATTATGTCATTGAATTTGTGAAATGGACTACTAAGCCCGAGCACTCCCCCCTGTCACTTCTCCTTCCGCCCGCGTTCGCTCAGGCGCTCCAGGACCACGTAGAACACCGGCACAAATGGAATGGCCAAAAGGGTCGAAGAGACCATGCCGCCGAGCACGACGGTCCCGATCGCGCGTTGGCTCGCGGCGCCCGCCCCGAATGCAATCCACAGCGGGACCACTCCCATGATGAAGGCAAACGAAGTCATCACGATCGGGCGGAACCGGCGGCGCGTCGCCTCGATTGCGGCCTCAACCGGCGGCATGCCTCCATGGTGCAGGTCACGCGCAAATTCCACGATTAGAATGGCGTTTTTGCTGGCCAGGGCGATCATCAGCACCAGGCCCACCTGTGTGTAAAGGTTGTTGTCGTAGCTGCGGCCGATGAGCGCCAGGAGAACTCCCACCAGGGCTACGGGAACGACCAGGATTACCGCGGCCGGTGAGGTCCAGCTCTCGTACAGGGCGGCCAGCACCATGTAAACCAGGATGATGGACAGCGCGTAGATGAAGTAAGCCTGGTAGCCGACCTGTTTTTCCTGGTAGCTCGTGGACGTCCAGTCGTAGGCCATCCCCCGGGGCAGGCTGCCGTCGGCCAGCTTCTCCATCAGTGCCAGGGCCTGGCCGGAGCTGTATTCGGGTGCGGCACCGCCGAAAACCGACGCAGCGGGATACAGGTTGTAGCGGGTGATCAACTCGGAGCCCTGCACCTGTTCCACGTCGAGCAGAGTGCCCATGGGCACCATTTCCCCTCTCAAGTTTCGGACGTACAGGTTTCTGATGTCCTTGGGTTCCAGACGGTATGGGCTGTCGGCCTGGATGTATACCTGGAAGACCTGGTCGAACTTATTGAACAGGTTGACAAACGACGATCCCAGATAGGCCTGGAGGGTCTCGAAGACACCGGCCAGCGGGACTTGCAGGGATTCCGCCTTGGTCCGGTTGATCTTCAGGAAGAGTTGAGGGCTGCTGGCGCTGAAGGTGGTGGCAAGGCCGCGCAAGCCGGGTTGAGAATTACCCTCTCCGACAAGTTCGTTCGTGGCCTGCTGAAGTTCACCCAGACCGAGGTTGCCGCGGTCTTCCACCATCATTTGGAATCCGCCCGTCTGGCCCAGCCCGCGGATCGGCGGCGGGATCACAACAAAGGCCAGCGCTTCCTGGATCCCGGCAAGCTCGCGGTTTATACGGGCTATGATCGTATCCTGGTCGAGAGTAGTGCCGCGTTCCTTCCAGTCCTTGTATACGAGAAACGTGGTGGATACGTTATAGACATTGGCGCCGTCCAGGACCGAATAGCCTCCGATGGTCACCCAACTGCCAATTCCCGGAGTCCCTTTGAGAACGGCATCGATTTTATCGGATACCTCCCGTGCCCTCGGTTGAGAGGCGCCCTCCGGCAACCGGGTCAGCAAAACGGCGTATCCCTGGTCCTCAGTGGGGAGGAAGCCCGTGGGCCGCATCCAGAATATCCAGAAAGCCGCCGTGATGATAATCGTAAAGACCACGAGCATCGATACCGGCCGGTGGACCATCCATGCGACGACGCTCATGTAGACATCGGTTATTGCCTGAAAGGCCCTGTTGAACCCTCGATAAAACCAGTTGGGACGTTTTTCCCCGCGGGGTCTTAACCAGACGGCGCACTGAACCGGCTTCAAGGTGAGCGCGTTTATGGCGCTGATGACGGCGGTGGAAGCGATGACGAGCGCAAACTGACGGAAGATCTGCCCGGTGATGCCGGGCAGGAAAGCCGCGGGCAGGAAGACGGAAACCAGGGCCAGCGTAATGCCCATCACCGGACCGGTCAATTCCTGCATCGCTTTGATGGTGGCCTCCTTGGGGGGCATTCCTCTTTCGACGTAGTAGGAGCTGTTTTCCACAATGACGATGGCATCGTCCACCACGATGCCGATCGCCAGAATCAGCGCAAACAACGTCATCAGGTTGACTGTGAAACCGAGGGCGGCCATGGCGATGAAAGCTCCGATAATGGTGACCGGGACGGTAGTGGCCGGGACCAGCAAGGCCCGAAAGCTCTGCAGGAACAGGAGGATCACGACGAGTACGAGAATTCCGGCGATGAAGAGGGTCTGGTAGACGCCCGAAATCGCCTCCCGGACGAATGTCGTGGTATCGAACTGGATGGCGTACTTCAGCCCTGAGGGAAACAGCTTGCTCATTTTCGCCATGGCTTTATAAACTTGGTTGGCGACTTCGACGGCATTGGCGTCGGGCAGAGCGAAAATCAGGATCTGGGCGGATGGGTGGCCGGTAACATTCGCGTAATTGCTGTAATACTGCTGGCCCAAGTCCACGCGTGCTATGTCGCGCAGGCGAACGATTTGCGGGGCCTCACCCGGTATGGTCTTGATGAGGGTATTTTCGAACTGACCCGTGTCGGAAAGCCGCCCCAAAGCGTTGATGGTGAACTGGAAGGGCTGATCCTTGGGCACCGGCGGAGCGCCGAGCTGCCCCGCAACTACCTCGACGCTCTGGCCTCTCAAGGCGGCGAGCACATCGGCCGGCGTGATGCTGTAGCTCTCGAGTTTGTCGGGGTCCAGCCAGACCCTCATACTGTAAGGTCCCGCACCGAAGACCCTCACCTGGCCCACACCCGGGAGCCTGCCAAGGGGGTATTGCAGATTGATGATGGCGTAGTTGGAGAGAAATGCTTCTTCGAACCGGCCTACGTCGGAATACAAACTGATGACCAGCAAAATATCGGGAGAGACCTTCCTGACCGTGACTCCCTGCTCCTGAACGCCGCCCGGCAGTTGGGCCAACGCGCCGCTTACGAAGTTCTGGACCAGGGCCAGGGACCGGTCGAGGTCGGTCCCGACGTCGAAAGTGATGGTCAGGGTATAGGAACCGTCGCTGCCGCTGGTGGACGACATGTAGATCGAGTTTTCAACACCGTTCACGGCCTCCTCGATCGGGACCCCGATCGTAGCAGCGGTGACCGTGGCGCTCGCTCCGGGGTAGCGGGTTGTCACCTGTATCGTCGGCGGCACAATCTGCGGGTACTGTGCGACCGGCAAACGGTAGAGGCATACGAACCCGATGATTATCGTAACGAGCGCAATGACGTTCGCGAAAATGGGCCGTTCGATGAAAAACTGGGAGATCATTTACCTGCCCTCGATCGGTGTTTTGGGAGTAACGCCACAACTCCCCGCCACGCAAAACGGCTCAAATCCATTATTATACACGATTGCCTCCCCCTGTCGGGCGGTGAGCGGGGGGAGATCATCACCAACATCCGGGCCGTACATAAAGCAACTCAAATGACTCGGGATGCTAGCCCGGCCCGGAAGGCTTCTGTGAGGCTGCCGTCTCGGGGGTTACCTGACGGCCCGGGAAGGCCCGCAAAAGACCCTTCACAATGACTCTTTCATTCCCCGCAAGGCCGTCCTCGATGACATTCAGGCCGTCCTTGGAGAAGCCCACTTTCACGTTACGGCGCTCGACCACGTTGTTTTCGTTCACCACCAGAACGTATGATCCCAACTGATCGAAACCGACTGCCACCCGGGGTACGAGGATCGCGGATTTTTCCTTCCCGACCGGCACCCTCACCCTGGCGAACTGGCCCGGCAGCATCTTGCCGTCCGGGTTTGCGAACACTCCCCGCATCAAAAGAGTCCCGGTGGTCGTACTGACGGTGGTTGCGGCAAAATCCAGATATCCCTCATGAGGGTACCCTTCCTCATTGGCAAGACCGATATAGATGGGAGACTTGGGGGCATCGCCCTGTCCCGAGACCTGGCCGGCTTTTCTGAGCAGGGGAGAAATGTCCGTTTCACTGACATTGAAATAGACATAGAGCGGGTCGATTTGCGTGAGTTGCGCCAAGACGGTGCTGCTGCCGGAACCCACCAGGTTGCCGGGGTCCACCAGCCTCCGGTCGATCCGGCCGGTGAACGGGGCGGTGACCGTGGTGTAGCCGAGGTCGAGCTTGGCCAGGTCGCGTTGCGCTTCCGCGGTCAGCAGGGCCGCCTGGGCGGAATCGTGTTGATAGCGCCAGTTCTCCACGTCAGTTTGCGCGGCTGCTTTCTGGCGGTAAAGACCCGAGTAGCGCTCCAGTTCGGTTGAGGCATGTCCGAGCAGCGCCTTTTGCGCCAGGACGTTCCCTTCCGCCTGCTGGAGCCGGGCGACATAGGTGTCCTGCTGAATGACGCAGAGCACCTGGTCTTTTTTCACCATCTCACCGTCTTTGAAAAGGACCTTGTCGAGGTAGCCTTCGACCCGGGCACGAAGCTGAACGGTGTTGACGGCCTGGGTGTTTCCGGTGAGTTCCAGGTAATCGGTCACATTCTGCCGCACGGGCAGGCTTACCGTGACTTTTGGAGCGGGAGGCGCGTAGGCGGGTTTTCGTTCGCAGGCCGCAGGCAGCAGAACGAACGCGCAGAGCAGCCCCCGGATTGCCGACCCGAGCACGATCGTCCCGAAGCCGTAGTGCCCATTGTAACGTCGCATCATTCACAACCCTTGAACAGGAAAGTGTGCCGGGACCTCAAAGGGTCCTCAAATCGCCCAAACCGGGGAGTTCGGACCGCCCGGGATCGATCTCAGCGATCTCAAATCCCTTCAGAAAGTAATCATCTCGATGCATGTGCACCAGAACCGGGACCGGCGGCAAGCCCCGGTCCCGAGACTTTTTGTCCGATCATTTGAGGACGGAGCCTTTCCAGTTCGGGGAAAAGAGCGTATCTTTCGGCAAACGCCGAAGGACGGGCGCCGGCCCGCATCGCCAAAGAAACTGTTTTGCTGAAAGGTCTTGCCGATGAATGAAGACGGGAAGAGATACGGAGTTAGGGAACGTGGCCGAGCGGCTGGAATCCAAGCCGCCGGCTACCGGGTTTGAGCGCGGCGTCAGAAGGTTTGGTTATTTTCTTATGGAAGTCACTCTAACGCTCGTGATCGTTATCTTTGCCATAAACGTCTATCTGAAAAGGCCGGTCCTGGATTCATTCCTTTTTGCCCCGGCACTTGCCGTAGGGCTTACGCCCCAATTGCTGCCTGCAATCATCAGCATCAATCAGCCCACGGAGCCAAGCGTCTTGCACGGGTGAAAGTGATTGTCAATCGACTGTCCGCGATAGAAAATTTCGGGAGCATGAATGTGCTCTGTTCGGATAAGACGGGTACCCTGACGGAAGGACTGGTTAAGGTACACTATTCCCTCGTGCCCACCATCGAAGTCTAGCCCCTCAGCTTCATTTTCCGCAGCCGGATGGAACTCGGGGTCACTTCCACCAGTTCATCGTCGCCAAGGTATTCCATGGCCTGCTCCAGGGTAAACTGACGCGGCGGAATGAGGCGCAAGGCTTCATCGGTTCCCGAGGCCCTGATGTTGGTGAGTTTCTTTTCCTTGGTAATATTGACCCAGATGTCCTCCGACCGCGAGTTTTCTCCTACGACCATGCCCGCATAGACCGGGTCGCCGGGGTTTACGAAAATCGTCCCGCGCGGCTGCAGATGAAATATGGCGTAAGCCACCGCTTTGCCGGCGCGGTCGGATACCAGTACGCCGTTCGGCCTCCCTGCGATTTCCCCGGCGTACGGCATGTGGCCGATGAGCAGCGTATTGATGATTCCCGTGCCGCGGGTGTCGGTCAGAAACTGGCCGCGAAAGCCGATCAGACCCCGGGAGGCAATTTCAAATTCCAGGCGGACGCGCCCGAAACCGTTGTTGATCATCTTAGTCATCTGGCCGCGCCGCGCGCCCAACATCTCCGTGACAATCCCGACATACTTCTCCGGAACATCCACCACGGCCAGTTCCATGGGTTCGAGCAGATGCCCGTCCACATTGCGGGTGATGACCTTCGGTTTTGACAGGGACAGCTCGAAGCCTTCCCTGCGCATCGTTTCCACCATCACGGCCAGTTGGAGTTCCCCGCGGGCGCTCACGCGGAAAGAATCCCTGTTCTCCGCCTGCTCGACCCGGATGCTCACGTTATACAGAAGTTCCTTGTCCAGGCGTTCCTTGATGTGCCTCGAGGTCAGGTACCTGCCGTCCTTGCCCGCAAGCGGAGAGGTGTTCACGGAAAAAACCATGGAGATGGTGGGGTCCTCGACGGTTATGACCGGCAGGGGCCGAGGATCCGCGGGATCGCCCAGGGTGTCCCCGATGAAAATGTCGTCCACCCCCGCAACAGCCGCAATTTCGCCGGCCTGGATCACATCCTGTTCCACGCGGTCGAGGCCTTCGTACGTGTACATCACACTCAGGCTCGCCTTGCGAGGCACCCCGTCCGCCTTGAGGAGCGCCACCTCCTGGCCGCGGCGCAAGGCCCCGTTCACGACTTTGCCGACGCCGATCCTGCCGACGTAGTCGCTGTGCTGCAGATTGGTGACCAGAAACTGGAGCGGCGCTTCAGGATCGTAGGACGGCGCGGGAATGGAGGCGAGGATGGCCTCGAAGAGCGGCACAAGGTCCCTTCCCTCGCCCCTGGGATCCGTCAGGGCAATCCCTGCCTTGGCATTGGTGTAAAGTACCGGAAAGTCAAGCTGTTCTTCGGTGGCGTCCAAGTCGATGAACAGGTCGTAAATCTCATCCATGACCTCCTGGATCCGCCTGTCCGGCCGGTCGATCTTATTGATCACGACTATGGGGGGCAGACCCTGCGCCAAGGCCTTGCCGAGCACGAACCGCGTCTGCGGGAGCGGGCCTTCCGTGGCATCGACCAGGAGCATCACTCCATCGACCATATTCAGTGTGCGTTCCACTTCGCCGCCGAAATCGGCGTGTCCGGGGGTATCCACGATGTTGATCTTGGTCCCCCGGTATACGATAGCCGTGTTTTTGGCCATGATGGTGATGCCCTTTTCCCGCTCGAGATCGAGGCTGTCCATAACGCGTTCGGCAACCTGTTCATTTTCCCGGAAAACACCGCTCTGCCAGAGCATTGCATCCACGAGCGTCGTCTTGCCGTGGTCAACGTGGGCGATAATGGCCAAATTACGCAGATCCTGACGTGTACGCATAACAATCCTCTTCCGGGACGGCGTGTCGCGCGAGGTTCACCCGGTCCCGGTTCGATATGGGGCCTGAGCACCCCGAATTTGATGAAAGCTTGTGATACTCGCCTATTAGGTAAGGTAAAGTCAAGGATCGGAGAAAAAAAGATGAGGAGCGCGAAACGCACGCACATTCCAGGTGCAGAGAACCGCCACTTTTTTTTCTTCCCTCGCGGGATGCTTTTGTGGCCGGGTTGTCATAAAATATCAACAAAGCGGTAATTGAAAACTGCTTTTTCTCGCCTGGAGGGTCGACCGTTCCACGCCGAACGCAGCCTGGAGGCTGAAATGCAACCTGCGTGCGCAGGGCTCTTGAAGATTATCAAATATACCCGATGGCCCGCATTTGCCTGGATCGTTTTGCTTTCATTCATTTTGCTTGCATCCGTTCGGGTTACGGTCGCGGAGGGGACCGGCCCGCTGAGCCCTCTGGAAATGGAGTGGCTTGCCGCTCATCCGGACATCACCATCGCCCCCGATCCGGACTATCCTCCGATCGAATTCTTTGACGAAAACGGGACATACAAGGGTATAGCCGCGGACTACGTCGCGCTTATCGAGAAGAACCTGGGCATCCATTTCAAAATTGTGCACCTCCACGGCTGGGATGAAGCGCTCGAAAAAGCGAGGAGAGGGCAGGTAGATATGTTCGGCGCTGCGGCCGAGACCCCGCAACGCTCCGAGTACATGCGTTTCACGAGCCCTTTCGTTGAATTCCCGTCCGTCATTATCGTGCGGAATACCGTCAGGGAATCGCTCACCGTGAAAGATCTCAGCGGCTTGAAAGTGGCGATCGTCTCAGGGTATGCCGACCACGACTACGTCAGGAACCATTACCCTCAATTGGACCTCGTTGCGGTCCCCACCGTCGAAGCGGGCATAAAAAAAGTCTCGTTCGGCATGGTGGACTCCTTCATCACCAATCTTGCCTCGGCGACCTATTATATCGAGAAACAGGGAATAACGAACCTTCGGGTGGCAGGCGACACCGGCTATGTCTTCCGGCTGGCCTTCGCCGTGCGCAGGGATTGGCCGGAACTGGAGGCCATTCTTCAAAAAGGGCTGGACGGGCTTTCGTCGAACGAGCGGGAGGTTGTGTTTAAGAAATGGGTCCATTTGGAGCGGCAGGGTCTGCTCGGCAGAAAAGACTTCTGGCTGAGCGTTCTTATCGGCGTTTCGGCTGTGTGCCTGGTGATGGCGGCCCTGGTGGCATGGAACCGGTCGCTCAAATCGGTTGTACGCCGGAGAACGGAGGAACTGAGCAACGAGCTGACCGAACGCGGGCGGGCGGAGGAGGCTCTGCAAAAGGCCCACGATGAGCTGGAACGACGAGTCGGGGAGCGCACCGTGGAACTCACGTCTGCGAACGACGCTCTGCTCGCCGAAGTCACTCAACGCAAGCTGACGGAGGAGGCTCTGCAGGAGAGCGAGCGGCGATACCGCGAGGTGTTTGAGCATTCCTCCGATGCCATGTTCCTTGTGGACGTTACACCGGACGGCTGTTTCAGGTTTCTCAGCTATAACCCGGCCGCAGAGCGCGTGGTGGGGATTTCAACCGCTGACGCCGCCGGAAAATGTGCCGAAGAGATCCTGCCGGAAAAGGTGGCTGAAGCCGTGGAGGCCAATTATCGCGAATGTGCCGATGCCGGCGCTCCGATAAGCTACGAAGAGACACTCGATTTTCCGGCCGGGCGTATCGACTGCCACGCCACGCTTATTCCCCTGAAGGATGCGGCCGGGCGCGTCAACCGGATCATTGGGATAGCCCGGAACATTACCGGGCGCAAGCGGGCCGAAGAAGCTTTAAAGCAGAGCGAAGAGCGCTACCGCAGCCTCTTCAGGAACAATCACGCTCCCATGCTGCTGATTGACCCCGAAACGGGGGCGATTGTGGATGCGAACCCGGCTGCCTGTGCCTACTACGGTTACCGGTCCGAGGACCTGCTCACTCTGAACATTGCGGATATCAACACATTGACGGCGGAAGAGATTGCAGCTGAGATGCAGGCCGCTCAAGCCGAACTGCGCAACCGGTTCCACTTCCGGCATCGGCTGGCGACCGGCCAGGTCCGGTATGTCGAGGTCTTCAGCGGCCCCATCCGCATAGCCGGCAAGCAGCTCTTGTACTCCATCATCCACGACACCACCGCCCGAAAGCTTGCCGAGGAAGCTTTGCGAGACTCGCAGCAAATGCTGCAATCAATCCTCGACACTATCCCTGTGCGGGTTTATTGGAAGGATCCCGATTCCAACTTCCTGGGCTGCAACCGTTCTTTTGCGGCCGATGCAGGTCTGGACGCGCCCGATAAGATCCTGGGGAAGAGTGACTTCGATATGCCCTGGGCCGATCAGGCGGAACAGCTTCGTTCGGACGACCGGCAGGTGATGGGAGGAGGGAGGGCAAGAGTCTGCTGCGAAGAACCCCGCACGGCCCTGAACGGCGGCCTGATCTGGGTGCGATCGAGCAAGATCCCTCTGCTCGATGGCGAAGGCCGGGTCAAGGGTGTGCTGGGTACATACGAGGACATCACGGAGCACAAGAGAACCGAAGAGGAACTCCTGCGAGTCCAGAAGCTGGAGTCAATCGGGATTCTTGCCGGAGGTATCGCCCACGATTTCAACAACCTGTTGGGAATAATCCTCGGCAATATTTCCGTTGCGCAGATGAACCTGAACTCCCCCGGCAATGCAGCCAAACCACTCAAGGAAGCAGAAAAGGCAGTCCAAAGGTCGAGGGAGTTAACCCAGCAACTGATAATCTTCGCGAAGGGCGGGCCTCCGGCCAGGAGGCCTGAATCCATCACCGGAATACTGGAGGATGCCGTCAACCTGGGACTCGCAGGTTCGAACGTGGAGTGCCGGTTTCTTGCCGCAAGAGACCTTCGGCCTGTCAACTGCGATTCGGGACAGATTCATCAGGCGCTGATGAATCTGGTCATCAATGCAAAAGAGGCAATGCCCGAGGGGGGAATCCTGGAAATCCAGGCGTCGAATGTCCGGCTGACGGGAGGTGAGATTCCACTGCTGCGGGAGGGTGACTACGTCGAGATTACGGTGAGAGATCACGGAACCGGAATCTCCAGGGAGAACCTTTCCAAAGTATTCGACCCCTATTTCAGCACTAAGGAGAGAGGGGCGCAAAAGGGTATGGGGCTTGGGCTCACGATAGTATATTCCGTCATCCTGAAGCACGGGGGAAACATTACCGTGGAGACGGAAGCCGGTGTCGGAACCACTTTTCACCTGTATCTTCCTGCCGCGGGGGACGAAATGGCGGAAGCGGCCGGGCATGGCAGAACATCGGTTGCGGGTAAAGGGAGAATGCTTTTTATGGATGACGAAAAAATGTTCTGCGCGATGGCAACTCAAATGCTCACTCGAATGGGATACAGCGTTGAGGTCGCCCGGGACGGGGCGGAAGCCATTCAGCTTTTCAGAACGGCGAAAGAACATGGGAGCGGCTTTGATGTCGTCATACTTGATCTTACCGTGCGCACAGGGATTGGCGGCAGGGAAGCGATCCGGGAGTTGCTCAAAATCGATCCTTCCCTCAAGGCCGTGGCCTCAACCGGGTATTCCGACGACCCGGTCGTGTCCAGGTTCAGAGAACACGGTTTCAGTGGGGTTCTTCTGAAACCGTACGGAGTCCATGAATTGCGGCGTGTCTTGCGGGGACTGCTTGGAGAAGGGAACTGACACCAACGGGGCCGCCTCGATCGAGGACGCTCGCGGAGTTGTATTGCAAACGCGGAGTGTCTCTTTCCTTTCGGGATATATGCCGGTTATTTTGACGAATATTCCCGGAACGAATATTGGGTCAGCCAGGAGGAAGCGCTCGGGCTCTGCCCTTCATGCTGCATCAAAGCGACTTGAGTCCGGAGCCAATGTGCTTATAATGCTGTCTATCCGGTCTAATTCAATCGATGCGGACGGTCCCTGAGCAGCGGGTTTTCCCATATTCAGCGGTTGACACAAGAAATCCAAGGCCGGTGTCCGTGCCTGGAAGAAGCAAAAAGCATTGAACGGGTGGAACCCGTGCCGCTTTCTTCCCTCTCTGCAATCGGAAGGGTTGACCTTGGTGCCATGAGCAAACGGACTGAATCACGCGGATTCTTCTATCAGCTTGTTTCTATTTTTTGCCTCCTGGCTATCGGCATAGGGATTGCCGGATATCTGTATTACCGGAACCAAAGAGAGCAGATAAAGAAGAATGCGTACCATGAACTTCATTCCATAGCCGGTTTGAAGGTCAGCCAAATCTCAGTGTGGCGCGAAGAGCGCATGGCGGATGCGCTGACCTTCACCGAAGATCCGGCCAGCAGCCTCAAGTTGAGGGAATGGCTGAGAAATCAAGGTGATTCCAGGGTTAGGGACGAGATCTTCCTGTGGATAAGATCCCTTAAGGAACATTCCGATTACGATAACATCCTGCTCACGGATGCCCAGGGGATCCCGCGTTTGACAGTCACTCCAGGTACGCAGGTGGACACTCAATTACAAGATCAGCTTGAGCAGGCGATGACCCTGAAGATCCCCATTCTGTCCGATCTCTACAGGTCGGAGGCCGACGGCAGTGTTCGTCTTTGCCTGACCGCCCCCATTTTTGATCCGCAGGATGAAGAAGCGCCGGTCATCGGGGCCCTTCTGCTGGAAATCGATCCATATAGATTACTCTATCCTCTCGTTCAGTCATGGCCCGCTCTGAGTCGCACCTCCGAAACCCTCCTCATCCGGCGCGAAGGCGATGATGTCCTGTTCCTCAACAAGCTTCGGCACAAAGAGGATGCGGAGCTTTCCCTGCGCATGCCGTTGAGCAGCCGAGGGCTCATCGCCGCGAGGGCTTTGAGTGGAGAGGATGGAGAAATGCAGGGGATGGACTACCGGAATGTGCGCGTTCTCGCCTACGCTCGAGCTGTCCCCGATTCCTCATGGTTGCTGATCGCGAAAACGGATTTCGAGGAGGTTTATGCGCCCATTCGAAGGCTTGCACTGCTCGTTGCTTTTGTGGTGGGGGTCATGATCGCCGGGGCAGGAGTGAGTCTTTCCCTCGTCTGGAGCAAACAGCAGCAGGAGGCTTTGAGGAAAGTACATGAAGAACTCGAGCGGAAGATAGAAGAGCGGACTGCCAAACTGGCAAAGGCCAATGAAGAATTGGGAGAAAAAGCGGCCCTTCTTGAACTTGCCCATGACGCGATTCTGGTCCGGGATCTGGAAGACAAAATCGTCTTCTGGAACGAGGGAGCGGTGGAGACATATGGCTGGACTGCGGATGAAGCACTGGGGAAAATATTTTGTGCCCTTTTGAGCACGGAATTCCCACGACCGCCGCATGAGCTAAAAGAAGAACTCTTTGAGAAAGGCCGATGGGAAGGAGAACTGGTCCATACGACGCGAGCAGGCAAGAGGATCGTAGTCGCAAGCCGCTGGGCGCTGCAGATGGATTCCTTTGCCGGCCCCAGGGGAATCCTGGAGATAAATCGGGACATCACCGAGCAGAAGACGAGTGAAGAAGAACTCAAAGAGTACACGGCGAAGCTCGAGAGAAGCAACCGCGATCTTGCGGATTTTGCCTTTATTGCCTCACACGACCTCCAGGAGCCGCTCAGGAAGATTCAAATCTTCGGAAAAATGCTGATGGAGGATAACAATGGTTGCCTCAGTGGCGAAAAAGAAGATTATATTGCAAGGATGTGGAATGCAGCCAACCGGATGCAGATCCTGATCGATGACTTGTTGAAATATTCACGGGTGACGGTAAGATTTGAACCGACGGTCTCGGTGGATCTGAACATACTGGTCAAAGAGGTTTTGGGAGATCTGTCGTGCGCGTTGCAGAAAACAGGCGGGAGCATAGAGTGCTCTGAGCTTCCCACTATCGAAGCCGACAGGACCCAGATGCTCCAGCTCTTGCAGAATCTCATCAGCAATGCCCTTAAGTTCCACGGCAAAGAGGCGCCGGTTGTGAGGATTTATTGCCCGGGCGGAAACGACAACGTTTGTGAGATCTCTGTCGAGGATAACGGCATCGGCTTTGACGAACGATATCTTGACCGGATCTTCGTCCCGTTCCAACGCCTGCACGGCCGCGGTGAGTACGAAGGCACCGGGATAGGGCTTGCAATCTGCAGAAAGATTGTCGAGCGCCACGGAGGCACTATCACGGCGAGAAGCACACCGGGCAAAGGGGCGACATTTATCGTTACTCTCCCGCTGAAGCATGCCGGGACCGGAACTGCCCTGAGCCGGGAATGAGGCAGGGCATTGGAGCGGTATTGAGGGCTCCCCCGGACGCTTTGCCCCCGTGAGCTTTTCTTCGGAGGGGGTAAGTAATGTATCGAAGCGCATGCGGGAGCGAGCGATTTTGTTTTGGAGTCGACCTTTCGAAGGAAGGCGCATGGGTGAGAAACGAAACGACGGCGTCTTCATCCTGATGGCGGATGACGACGAGGACGATTGCCTTCTCATAGGGCTTGCCTGTGAGGGGAACCCGGTAATCGCAAACCTCCGATTCGTTTATAACGGTGAAGAATTGCTGGATTATCTCGATGCCTGCCGGGAACGGGGCCCCCGTGACGATCTTCGGCTGCCCGATCTCATTCTGCTCGATCTCAATATGCCGAAGAAGGATGGACGGGTTGTACTGAGGCAAATAAAAGAGAACGCACATTATCGTTCCATCGGTATCGTCATATTCACAACGTCCAGCCGGGAAGAGGACATGGCAATCTGCAACAGCCTGGGGGCGGACTTGTTTTTGACCAAGCCACACACGCTCGATGGTTTCAAGGACGTTATCAATACCCTCGTCAGGCGGTGGTCCGAGATTCGGAAAACGCCGTCTGAAAGATGAAAGGGTTTTTTATGAAGAAACACTCGTTGAGGGTCCTTCTTGTTGAAGACGACGAAGACGATTATTTGATCGTCCGCGAACTCCTGTCGGAGGTCTCTTCTACAGGCTATGAGCTTGAATGGGTGAAAACCTATCAGGCTGCCCTGGAGACTATCGGCCAGGGTCTGTACGATATCTGCCTTCTCGATTACCGGCTCGGGCAGGATAGCGGATTGGACCTCATCCGCGAACTGACCGAACGGGGATACGTAAAGCCTGTCATCCTTTTGACCGGCTATGGAGATTATGATCTCGACGTGCAGGCCATGGGGCTTGGCGCAACGGATTATTTGGTCAAAGGCGAGGTCACCGCACCTCTTCTCGAGCGGTCCATTCGATATGCCATCGAGCGAAAACGAGCGGAAGAAGGTCTCAGAACCGCTTTGACAAAGCTGCAGCAGACCAATGAACACCTGTCGAATACCCTTGAAGAACTGCAAGCCGCCGAAGAGGAGC
The DNA here is from genome assembly GCA_963666995.1 of uncultured Syntrophobacter sp. Taxonomy (GTDB): domain Bacteria; phylum Desulfobacterota; class Syntrophobacteria; order Syntrophobacterales; family Syntrophobacteraceae; genus Syntrophobacter. Next base: position 2,036,236 of record OY762941.1, read on the forward strand.
TTCGCCTCCAGAATGTACAGTTGGTCACGATTCAAAGAGCGCTCGAGAGGGAGCGCCAGCGGTATATCGATCTTTTTGAAAACGCTCCGGACGCATACCTCGTAACGGATGCCGGCGGCATCATCCTGGAAGCCAATGCCGCTGCTGCGGGGTTTTTGGGAGCGGGTCAGGAGTTCACCCTGGGGAAACCCCTGACGATGTTTGTCCCCGCGGAAGACAGACGGGGTTTCCGGGGAGAGTTGCAGTATTTGAAGCACCTTGAAGGGGTGAGGGACTGGGAGACGCCTCTCAGGCCGAGGGACGGCGACCCTTTTTTCGCTTCGATCAGCGTTGCCACGGTACGGCCCCCGGAGGGCGATGAAGTTACGCTGCGATGGCTGATCCGCGATATATCCGAGCGAAAGCGGGCGGAAGAAGCGCTTCAGGATTCCGAACAACAACTCCGGTACCTCTCTTCGAAGCTTCTCACGGCCCAGGAAGAAGAGCGCAAAAGGATCGCAAGAGAGATTCACGACAGCGTCGGGTCATCGCTCAGTGCGATCAAATTCAGCATGGAGAACGTTCTGCAACGTATGGAGCAGGGTGAGCTGGTGCCCGATTCCGTGAAAAGGCTCATCTCTCATACTCAATTGAGCATTGAGGAAGCTCGAAGAATCATGACCGATTTGCACCCGTCCATCCTGGATGACCTGGGGCTTGTGACGACCATCGGATGGTTCTGCAAACAATACCGGATGACCTATTCGGGCATACGCCTGGAGACACGGATCGATGCGGACGAAAAAGACATTCCGGAACCTCTGAAGATCATCATCTTCAGAATCATGCAGGAAGCGTTTAACAACATTGCCAAATACAGCAAGGCGGAAGTGGTGAACCTCTCGCTCGTCAGATCAGACAGCGTCATCGATCTGATGATAGAAGACAACGGAGTGGGATTCGATGTACATGGCGCTCTATCCCAGAGAAGCCACTCGGGAAAACTGGGTCTTACCAGCATGAAGGAGCGGGCGCAACTCTCGGGGGGCTCCCTCGAGATTGAATCCGTCGTCGGAGATGGAACGACGATTCGGGCTTCATGGCCCGTTCCGGCATAGCAGGCTGCTGAAAAGGGTTGGATTTCCCATTTTGGGATGGAAATGTTTTGGAACGCCGCCCCGGCGGTCTGCTGAAATTTTGCCGGCCGCCCTTGCCGCTCATCCGGAAAGGACATTGTTCACAGGGCTTCGTGCTTCCCTCCGTATTCTTTCCGAAGCTTCGGCTTTTCTATCTTTCCGGTCGGATTTCGGGGCACCGCTCCGAAAATGATCCTTCTCGGCCTCTTGTACCTGGGCAAGCCTTCGCAAAAATCCCGGATCTCCTTTTCAGTGAGTTCCTGCCCGGCTTTAACCTGCACCACGGCTGCGGCGATTTCCCCCAGGCGGGTGCTGGGCAGGCCTATCACGGCTACATCCTGGACTTTGGGGTGGGCCTGAAGAAAATCTTCGATTTCCACGGGATAAATATTTTCCCCCCCCGTAATGATGACGTCCTTCTTCCTGTCCACGAGCCAGATAAAGCCGTCTTCATCCTGACGGGCCATATCACCGGTCAAAAACCACCCGTTCCGCAACACTTCTCTGGTGGCTTCCGGGTTCTTGTAGTATTCCCTCATGACGCCCGGGCCCCTGACGGCCAGCTCGCCGATTTCGCCCCTGGCGACGGGGTTGGCGTGGATATCGACGATCCTGGTTTCCCAGTCAAATCCCGGCAGCCCGATGGCGCCGACTTTGTGAATATTCCCCATTCCCAGGTGGACGCAACCCGGCCCGGTGCACTCGGTCAGGCCGTAGTTGGTGTCGTACAGGTGATGCGGAAAAACCCTCTTCCACTCTTTGACCAGGCTCGGCGGCACGGGCTGCGCGCCGATGTGCATCAGCCGCCACTGGCTCAGATGATAATCCTTGAGATTCACGTCCCGGTTTTCTATGGCAAAAAGAATATCCAGCGCCCACGGCACCAGGAGCCAGACGATCGTCACTTTTTCCTCGGAAACCGCTTCCAGGATCCACCTGGGTTCAACGCCCTTCAAAATAACGGCCCTGGCTCCAACAATGAGATTGCCGAACCAGTGCATCTTGGCGCCGGTGTGGTACAGGGGCGGAATGCAAAGGAAATTATCTTCATGGACCTGGTGATGATGGCAGTTTTCCGCGTAGCAGGCGAATTCCAGGTTTCTGTGTGTCAGGAGCGTCGCTTTTGGACTGCCCGTGGTCCCGGAAGTGAAATAAAGGGCTGCGCTGTCACCGATACTCACTTCAACCGGCGGGGGAACGGGCTTTCCCGACGAAAGCATCGCATCATACGGTTCGGCATACTCTGGCCGTTTTTCTTCAGGTCCCACGAACACGAAGGTCTCGACAGTCCTGAGATCGTCTTTGACGGCATTGATGCGATCGATAAACTCTTCACCGAAGAAAAAGACTTTGGCTTCGGCGACCTCGATGCAACGCTTGATGGTCGCTGCGTCGAACCTGAAATTCAGAGGAACCGCCCATGCGCCCGTGCGCAGTATCCCAAAATAGATGGGCAGCCACTCAATGCAGTTCATCATCAACTGAACTACTTTGTCGCCCCTTCCAGCGCCTCTTTGCAGCAATGCATCGGCTATCTGGTTGGCCTGATCGTCGAACATCTTCCAGGTAATTTCCACGCGCCTGTTTCCGGCCGGTTCCCGCTCCACGAGTGCGACTTCCTTTTCATACATCCGAGCGTTCCTGGCCAGCATTTCACTAATCAGCATGATCCTTCGCCCTTTGTGCCTTTGAGCGGCAGTCATTGAAAGCGCAGTACCCCGAATCTCCCCGGGGAACGGCAGGTCTGCTCCCCATCCTCGACGAACGCTCCGCCGCGACGGCCGATCGGGGGGCCCGGGCCGCATGACGGCCTGCCTGCATGGGCAACCGGAGGTCGGCGTTCTCCTTCCAAGCGCTCAGTTCTTTGAGGAAGCCTGATGCCGGTTCCGATCACGGGCTGCAACAGCAAGGAATGCTTAACAGAAAAGATCGAGTGGGTCAAGACTGCGAACATCCGTAGAAACCGTAACCCCGTCGTTCCTTGACGCCCGCCTAAAGGTGTGGTAGGAATTTTCGGGGCGTCAGGCACTGTGTTTATTGTAACATCCCATCACAAATAGACATTTTTTTCGCAAATAGGCTGCGGTTGATGTGCGAAGGCCTTGCCTGGATGGTCGGACAGAGAGCGATACCGTGGGCTTAAAGGGATAGGTGTGCCTCCTGTTATTTCGAACGGCGGGGGAAATCCGGTTATGGCAGATTGCCCAAAAGCTTTCCAGCGTTGCTCGAAATGACGAAGAGACGGCGCTGCCGGTAAGCCGATGCCGTTGGGGGCAGGCCGCCGTGCAGGATCGTCCGAAGAATTCGTCCTGCCCCGATCGGCTGCTGTCGCACTGTGTCGGCAGTCAGGTGTGCAGGTGAAGGGAAGATACGCCTCACTCGTTTACCGATGGCGCCGGTATTCGATTGGACAATGTTCCGCGCAGGCCGCCGGTTGAAAACAGATCGAGAGGATAACTGCCCGGACATTCCGGCCAAGACCGGATTTAATACGAAGCTGCAATTGACGAAAGAAAAATTCCCGCACTTTCCGGAAAGGCGGAAAAATTCCGGCAGGTACAGGACTTTGGTTTCGGATGCAGTCTGTATCAACGCCTGAAAAGGGGCTGTTGGAGGCACCTGGAGCACAGCATGGGGATGAAATCACACTTTGGCGGGCTCTGTTTTCTTTGTCTGGTACTGCTCATTTTCAATGCCGGCTGTACAAAGGTTGGGCCCGACTTTCTCCGGCCTCCTTCAAGCCTGTCGAAAAATTGGCTCGAGGTGGGCGATAAACGCGTCAAGGAAATGTCCCCGGAAGACAAACAGTGGTGGAGTGTCTTTAACGACCCGGTCCTCGGCCGGCTGATCGAGATCGCCTATTCCGGCAACCTGACACTGCAAACGGCCGGCGTTCGCGTTCTGCAGGCCCGGGCGCAACTCGGCATTGCGATCGGCAATCAATACCCGCAGTCACAGCAACTGAACGGTCTCCTCCAGTTCAACAGATTGAGCGACAGATCCGCTTCGGTGATTCAAGTGCCCGGAGTGCCCGCAACCTCGCTCGGATATTGGCAATCCCAGTATGGATTTCAGGCCAGTTGGGAAATCGACTTCTGGGGCCGGTTCAGGCGGGCGATTGAATCGGCGGATGCCGGCCTGCTCGCCGCGATTGCCAACTATGACAGCACCCTTGTGAGCCTGACCGGAGACGTGGCAAACAGTTACATTCAGATTCGGACGCTTCAGGAGCGGTTGAGGATCGCCCGGGAAAACGTTGCCACCCAATCGCAGAGTCTCGAGATCGCCGACGCCCGGTTCAAGGGCGGGACGACCACACAGCGGGATGTCGAGCAGGCCACGACTGTACTGGCCAGCACCGAGGCTACGATTCCCATGCTGGACAGGCAGATTCGCCAGGCCCAGAACGGCCTGTGTGTTTTGCTCGGCATGCCCCCCGGCGATCTTACGGAGTTGCTGGCGGATTCCTCGGGCATCCCGGCTCCTCCACCGGAGGTCGCGGTCGGAATCCCCGCGGATTTGTTGAGCCGCCGCCCCGATATCCGGAGCGCCGAAGCCCAGGCTGCCGCTCAATGCGCCCAGATCGGCGTGGCGAAAGCCGACCTTTTCCCGTCCCTCTCCCTGTTTGGGTCCTTCGGTTTCGTATCAATCGACCGGGGTACTTTCACCCTGGGGGATATGTTCCGGTGGGGCAGCCGCATGGCCACTTTCGGGCCGACCCTTCAGTGGAATGTGTTCAATTACGGGCAGATCACCAATAACGTTCGCGTGCAGGATGCGCTTTTCCAGCAGGCGATCCTCTCTTACCAGAACGCGGTGCTCAATGCCCAGCAGGAGGTCGAGAACGGGCTCATTGGTTTCCTGAGAGACCAGGAGCAGGCGGCATTCCTCACCCAGAGCGCGGACGCAGCCGCACGGTCCGTCGATCTGGCGGTTTTGCAGTACAGGGAGGGCACCGCCGACTTCACCACGGTGCTGACGGCGCAGCAGGCGCTCCTCCAGCAGCAGGACAGCCTGGCGCAGACTCTCGGCGATATTTCCCTCAGCCTTGTGAGCGTCTACCGCGCCCTGGGAGGCGGATGGGAAATGCGCGAAGGCATGGATTTCGTCCCTGCCCCGGTAAGACGGGTGATGGCGGATCGCACCAACTGGGGCAAGTTGCTGGAACCGGGAGCCGCTCAACCGGCTTCGCCCGAGAAGCGCGAAGGCATCATTCGCGCTCCGGACTGGTAAAAACGGATTTCATCCGTCTGCAGGAAATCCCCTTTTCCTTCTTTTGAAAGAGGGGAATCGGGCGCTTGACGATCGCAACCCGGCCCGGAACGAAATCGAGCGATCGTCGCGTGCCCTGTAAGAATCCATTGGAACACGGAGATTTTCATCGGGGTCAGTTCGCACCGGATAGATTCGTAACAGGAGATCGGAACAATGGTTGACAGGCGTTACCCGTCGGTTTCCCGCTTTGCACGTGCCGTGGGGCTGGGAATGTTGTTGGCGTTCCTCGGCTTGAGCGCCGCATGCGAAGAGAAGCGCAGTTTTGTGCCGCCGCCTCCACCCAAGGTCACGGTGAGCCAACCCGTGGAACGGGAGGTTACCGTTTACCGGGAATTCACCGGGAACACGCAGGCAATCAACACGGTCCAGCTTGTCGCACGCATCGAGGGATACCTGGACAAAGTGCTCTTCCAGGACGGAGAATATGTAAAAAAGGGGCAACTGCTTCTTGTCATTCAGCAAAACACATACGAAGACAACGTCCAGCAGGCGGAAGCAACTCTTCTGAGCAACAAGGCCCTTCTCGACTATGCCGAAATCGAGTTCACCCGGTATTCCCAGTTGTTCAAACAGAATGCGGCGGCCGCAAAGGACGTAAGCAACTGGAAGTATCAGAAGGATTCGGCCCGCGCCGCCGTGATGTCGGCTGAGGCCGCGCTGGCGCTGGCCAAACTCAATCTCAGCTATACAAAAGTGACCGCGCCGTTTGACGGCCGCATCGACCGCCGCCTGAAGGACCCCGGAAACCTGGTGGGCGCCGGCGGGGACACCGCGCTGGTCAATATCAATCAGATCGATCCGCTGTATGTATACTTTTCGATAAACGAACGCGATCTGCTGGATATCATGGAGAAGCACCATGTTGACGGCACGTTCGGGAAGGTGCCCGACATCCCGGTCTACATGGGCCTTGCCAACGACACCGGGTATCCGCGGGAAGGCCGTCTGGACTTTGCCGCGATCACGCTTGATCCGCACAGCGGCACGCTCCTGTTGCGCGGAATCTTCCCCAACCCGCGCGGCGCCGTATTGCCGGGAATGTTTGCCCGCATCAGGGTCCCTTCCCTGCGGCAAACCAAATGCATGGTCGTACCGGAAGCGGCCGTCGGCGCCGACCAGCTCGGGTCCTGCGTTCTGGTCGTGAACGACAAGAACGTCGTCGAAAGGTGCGCCATCGAGACGGGTCCGGCAGTCGATAGCATGCAGGTGATCAAGGCAGGTCTGAAGGGCGATGAATGGGTGATCGTCAACGGGTTGATGGAGGCCGTGCCGGGCCGCCAGGTCAACGCCTCTCGAGAGCCGATTCCCAACACGGTGTCCGGTCCGCAGGGATCGAAGGCCCCCTGACAAACAGGAAATTTTTCCATGATCTCCGATTTTTTTATCGAACGTCCGATTTTTGCGAACGTCATCGCCATAGTGACGATCATCCTTGGCTTGGTATGTCTCTGGAATTTGCCGGTTGCGCAATATCCGGACATCGTTCCGCCGACGATCCAGGTGACCACCAGCTATCCCGGTGCCAGCGCATCGGTTGTGGCCGATACCGTCGGAGTTCCCATCGAACAGGCGGTAAACGGGGTCGAAGGCTCTACATACATGACGTCGACCAGCGGCAGCGACGGGAGCTACACCCTTACCGTCACCTTTGCCGTGGGAACGAACCTCAACACGTCGCTGTCCCTCGTCCAGAATTACGTCAATACTTCTCTTTCACAACTTCCCACACCGGTCCAGCTCCAGGGGGTAACCGTCCGGAAGGTCAGCACCAACATCCTCAACGTGGTCAGCCTGTACTCGGATGACAACCGCTTCGATGAGACCTTCTTGAGCAACTACGCGATCATCAACGTTCAAAACCCTCTGGCCCGCCTCCCCGGCGTCGGCCAGATCAAAGTCGTGGGCGCGGGCAAATACAGCATGCGGGTCTGGATGGATCCGAACAAGCTCCAGGCTTACAACCTGACGGTCCTGGACGTCACCCAGGCGATCAGCCAGCAGAACATCCAGGTGGTGGCAGGCAAGCTGGGCGCTCCTCCAGCCCCTGCCGATCAGGTCTTTCAATTTACCGTCAACGCCCTCGGCCGACTCTCCAGCGTCGAGGATTTCGAGAACATCATCATCAAAAGCCACTGGGGGGAAACCGCGCAGATCGTCCGTGTCAAGGACGTCGCCCGCGTTGAACTCAGCCAGCAGCTCTTTTCCAATTTCGCCGGGTTGACCGGGCACAAGGCCGCGCAGGTGATTGTTTACGCCTTGCCCGGCGCAAACGCCATCAAAGTCGCAGGCGAAGTGAAGTCCGCGATGGCGGATATGAGCAAAAGCTTTCCCGAGGGCCTTAAATTCGTCATCCAGTATGACACCACGACATTTGTGAACGAGGCGATTCATGCGGTCTACGAGACCCTGATCGAGGCGGGCATCCTCGTTTTGATCGTTATAGCCGTATTCCTGCAAAACTTCCGCGCGATGCTCGTCCCGGCGACCACCGTCCCGGTAACGATCATCGGCGCTTTTGCGGCGATGGCCCTGCTGGGATTCAGCGTGAATCTCATGACGCTGTTCGCCCTGATCCTGTCTATCGGCATTGTCGTCGACGACGCAATCGTCATCGTCGAAAACGCCTCCCATTATGTCGAGCAGGGGCTTCCGCCCAAGGAGGCCGCGAGTAAGGCGATGAAGGAGCTGACGGGACCCGTTATGGGCATCACGCTTGTGCTGACGGCCGTGTTTCTCCCGGCCGCTTTCCTTCCCGGCATCACCGGCCAGCTTTTTCGCCAGTTTGCCCTCGTTATCGCTTCGACGGCAATCATCAGCGCCATCAACGCGCTTACACTGAAACCCGCCCAATGCGCCGTCTATCTGCGCCGCCGGACCAAGGCGCCCAATGCATTTTACCGGGGATTCAACAAGGTCTACGGCATTGCGGAAGGGGCTTATATCTCCATAGTCAAGAAGATGGTGGACCATGCCGGGCTGATGGTGGTGGTCTTTTTCGTCGTTGTTGCCGCGGCCGGGTGGAAGTTTTCAAAGCAGCCGACCGGCTTCCTGCCGGCGGAAGACCAGGGGTACGCGATCATCGTCACACGCCTGCCGGATGCCTCATCGCAGTCCAGGGTCCGTGATGTTTCAAAGAAGGTCGATGACGTTCTGGCCAAGGCGACGGGCATCAGCGGATGGGTTACGATAGGCGGTCTGTCCATCCTTGATTCCGCCAACGTCCCTACCATGTTCTCGACCTTCGCGATGTATAAGGGATGGAAAGAGCGCGGTGCCGATCTCACCCAGGAAAAGATCGTCGGGAACCTTCGCAGAGCCTTAGGCTCGATCGAGGAAGCATCCTTTGCCGTGCTCGTTCCCCCACCCATAAGCGGCCTCGGGCAGTCGGGAGGCTTCCAGATGATGCTCGAGAATCGCGGCAGTTCCGATCTGACCGAGCTTCAAAAGGCCGCCATGAACGTCATACGGGCGGCAAACGGACAGTCGGGGCTGCGCGGCGTGACCACGACGTTCAGTGCCAAAAGCCCCCAGCTCTATCTCGATATCGACCGGACGAAGGCCGAATCTCTCGGGGTCCAGCTCTCCGACGTGTTCAACACCCTGCAGGCTTATCTGGGATCGGCCTACGTCAACCTGTTCAATAAGTATAACCAGGTCTTTCAGGTCTACGTTCAGGCCGACGCTCCGTTTCGCCTGAAAGCCGAAGACATCAAAGACCTTTACGTCCGCAACACCCGAAATGAGATGGTGCCTCTGGGCACCCTCATCAACGCAAAATCCGTCCTGGGCTCCGAGCTGGTCACCCGTTATCAGCTCTACCCCGCGGTCCCCGTTTTCGGCGGACCGGCGCCCGGGTACAGCACCGGCCAGGCACTCGATCTGATGGAGCAGGTGGCGAGCCACGCGCTGCCCCAGGGCCTGTCGTACGATTGGACCGCCACAGCCTACCAGGAGAAACAGGTCGGGAACCAGGCATACTTCATCTACCTGCTCTCCATCGCCCTCGTGTTCCTGGTGCTTGCCGCCCAATACGAAAGCTGGACAAGTCCGGCGGCAGTCATCGTCGTCGTGCCCATGGCGCTCGTCGGCGTGCTTCTCGCCCTCCTGGCGAGGAATTTCGACAACAACCTCTACACCCAGGTGGGCCTCGTGCTGATGATCGCTCTTGCCAGCAAGAACGCCATCCTGGTCGTGGAATTTGCGCGCGAACTGCGCGCCGAGGGGATGTCCATCGAAGATGCCGCGGTCGAGGCCACGCGCCGGCGGTTCCGGCCGATCGTCATGACCTCGTTTGCGTTCATTCTGGGCGTCGTTCCGCTCCTGGGCGCCGAGGGCGCCGGAGCGGCAAGCCAGCAGGCGATAGGAACGGTCGTTTTCGGCGGCATGCTCTCTTCGACGCTGATCGCCATTCCTTTCATTCCGGTCTTCTACGTGATCATGCAGCGCTTCAGCGAAAGGCGAAACAAGGCGGCTGTGCCTGCCGTGCCGGAGATCGCCAAGGGCGCATCCCAGTAGGAAAGGCACACCTGATGCCGTGCTGCCCCGTTTACGGGGATTTCGAATGATCTTCCTACGCGGGGTTCAGCAACGCAGCAAGCGATGTCTCTCAAGAGAGCGGGGGGCTGTGCCCCCCACACCCCCGGATTTCGGCCACACGCGCAAACGCGTGAGGCCGAGCGCTCAGCGCTCGCGGCTGCCGCCCCGCGTTCAGCGGGGCGCTGCCGGAGCGCCAAACTGAGCGGCGAAGCGGCGTGGGGGTGTGGGGGTGTGGGGGACGCAGTTCCCCACGCTTTTATTCTTTGATGGCATCTTGAATGCAACCAGGCAAGAATCAGTGGCGGTCCGTCTGGGTGGACCTGCTGTTCCGGTACTCCACGGTCGGCCTTCTGCCCGGTTTTGTCCCGCCGTGCTTTCGGGCATAAACGACTGATCCTTCCGTTTCCCGGCGGCCGGTCGCGCGGCCTCCATTTCCGGCCGTATACCCCCTGGGTTTACTCTTCCGCGGTTCGTCCACCTTCCTGCGCAGTCCGTGAACCGGCTCGAGGCCGGGGAGCATGTGCATGGTGAGGTTCTGCCCGATGTAGCGTTCGATGCGATCGAGATAAGAGAGGTCGCCGTGGGATATGAGTGAAATGGCGATGCCCGACTCCCCGGCCCGCCCGGTCCGCCCGATGCGATTCACATAATCTTCGGCAGACCGGGGCAGATCGAAATTGATGACGTGGCTGATTCCCGTGATGTCAAGACCGCGTGCGGCAACGTCTGTGGCCACGAGAAGCCTGATCTTGCCCCTGCGCATGTTTGCAATCGTACGATTGCGTGCCGGCTGAGTCATGTCGGCATGGAGAGGGGCCGCGGCGTATCCCTGAACGCAGAGGTCCCGGGCCAGGCTGTCGGCATCCCGTTTCGTGGCCGAAAAAATGATTGCCCTCGTCATGGTCGAGTCTTCACAGAGACGTTTCAGCAGTTGGTTCTTATGGTGCAGGCTGTCGGCCATATGTAGCCGCTGTTCGATTTTGTCGTGAGTCATCTTGCCGGGCGCGATCCGGACCCGGTCGGGATTTTTCATGAACTTGCGAGCCAGCCTGGCGGGGGCTTCCCCCATCGTCGCCGCGAATAAAAGGGTCTGGCAGTCTGCCGGCACCGCCTCGGATATGAATTCCACATCGGCGATAAAGCCCATGTCGAGCATGCGGTCGGCTTCGTCCAGAACCAGCATTTCGATCTGAGACAGGTTGATGCGCCCGCGCCGGATGTGATCGAGCAGCCTTCCCGGAGTTGCAATGATGATGTCCGGCATCTGGGACAGTGCCCTGATTTGCTCGCCGAACGGCATGCCGCCGAAAATGACCGTGCTGCGTACCCGGAGGTACCTACCATAAGTCTGGGCCGCCTGGGCTATCTGGCCGGCCAGTTCGCGGGTGGGAGTGAGCACCAGGACGCGCGGGCCGGTCCTGCGGTTCCGGGAATCGACGGACAATCGTTGTAAGGCCGGCAGCATGAACGCCGCGGTCTTCCCGGTGCCGGTCTGCGCCGACGCAATGAGGTCGCGGCCGGTGAGGGCCTTGGGGATGGCTTCGGCCTGTACCGGCGTGGCGGTGTGGTGCCCACATTGAGCGAGGGCTTTGAGAATGGGTGGAGACAGTTGCAGTTCTTCAAAAGACATAAAGCGTAAGTTCCTTATAGATCCTTGATTCGGGCCGGGCATTCCTGCCGATTCCGTGGAATTCCCCGGCGGGCGCAAACGGGCGTACCCGAATCCGCCGCGGCGGACGCGGATGGTGACGGCCCGAGGCAGAGACCTGATTACAGGTTGAAATTACAGGGCTGCAGGGGTGAACCCGCGCTGTGTAGGCGCTTGCGGCTACAGCACAACTCAGACGACAGACTTGAAACATCGTCGCCAACCGAACGTGCTGCCAAAGTGGAGAGGACTGTTTGGGGCAAAAGGTCAGTGATCGATGGAGCTCGATGGCAGGCTTAAAAAAAAGAAGCGGTTCCGCAAAACCAATCCCGCCAAAATCTCAAAAATTCAATTGTTCGCCTATAGAACACGAATGAATCCGAATTGCAAGCGGTTTCTTTCGGACGAACTTGTTGCGCAAAGTAGTCGACACACCTTGAAAACACTGATAAAGTTTTTTCTATCCCAGACGATTTAACAGGTTAGCGGTGGTTGTCCACCATCAGGAGGCGATAGGTTGGCTGAATGAGGTCCCATGTCGCGTTACAGTTGATCACCAAACAAGGAGGAATACATGAAAAGGCCGTTTGTCTTGGTTGCTCTTGCCGCTTTTCTATTGATCGGGTTTGCTGCTCCCGGTATGGCCGCGACCACGAATATCAAGGGAACATGGACCGGGACGGGGAAAGCAATCAACGCCAAGGGGAAAGTCAGCGCTTCGGTTCCGGTTACGTTTGTGGTCAAAGGTCAAAACGGGACTCTGTTCTGGGGCTATATCGACATGACTTTCGATGACGGCACCGAGCGGGTGACCTTTTCCGGAAACCTCAACGGGCAGTCCCTGATTGCAGGCGGAATCTATGCGGGAGAAGGGAGTGCGGTGCTTCTCGGCACTGTCGCGAGCAGCAGCAAGATAACCCTGCAGGGGGTGAAGTTCCCGGCCGATGTCTCCGGCACCTCAAAAACGGGAACACTTACGGTCACAGTGACAAAGTAGCATGCAAATGTTTATGCTGCTCGCCCTACCCGCGAAACGCCAGGATCGGTATTTCGGGATTCTATTTTGCAGGCCGTGATTTCGGTGGCGGCAGCAAACGCGTTCACCCTGCCCGTCAGGAGCGCCGGGTTGCGATCCCCCGGTACTGACGGGCAGGGCTGCCGGATACCTGCCCGAAGATCTCAATCCTCCGTACGGCGGAAAGCTCTCACGCCGGCCCGCCCGGGCCGTGACTCCATCCCGGCGAAACTTCACTTCTGAAATTGCAGCCCGGGAAAAGGCCTGTGCCTTTTCCCGGGCTCATTCAGACCCCGCGACCGGACTGATCTGCCGGGATCCCGACAGGCCACGCGAGGAACGACCGCCCCCACCCCCCATCTCAAAGCCGTTGCTTTAAGCCTCTCCCGGCCCGTTGCGAAAGTGCGTGGACGTCATTCCGGCGGAGGCCGGAATCCAGGCTGGTCAATCTTTTCCGGACCCCGGTTTTTGCCGGAGTGACGGTTTGGGCCACCGATACCGGTTTGCGTTCAAGAAATAACAGACAATGTTTCTCAAGAATGTGGGGAACTGCGTCCCCCCCACCCCCACGCCGCTACGCGGCTTTCTGTGGCGCTGCGGCGGCGCCCCGCAAAATGCGGGGCAGTCGCCGCGAGCGCCGAACGCTCGGCCTCACGCGCCGGCGCGTGGGCCGAAACTCCAGGGGTGCGGGGGAATGATTCCCATAAGTGCTAACTTTGCCTCGTTCCCACGCTCCTGCGTGGGAACGCAGACACGGCAACGAGACAAAAGGCAAAAATATAGTGTGTTTTAAGTAAGCCACAACGGAAGACGCCGGACCCCAACCTCCGCCAGGGCCGCAATCCGTCTCGGGGCAGACCGGCCCGGCACCCGCGTGCATTTGACAGCGAACAGGAATCATTCTTATATTCCTGGCAGAGTATGATTCGCAGAACATAGCTATTATGGCCAAATAACCGTTCAAATCTGGCCATTCTCTATTTGAAGGAGAGTCAGATGAAAAAGCGATATATGTTTTTTCCGGTGATGGCGGCTGCATTTGCCCTGGTGCTGTTCTTCGGGATGCATCAGGCTGTGAGCGCCGCCGATGTCAACAAAACCGATACGAACTCCCAACCAGGCGTGATCGCCGGTGGAACAGGCGGACACGGTACAGACCCCGTGGGCCTTCTGGCTCAGGGGTACGGCGGGCTGTACCGAGGGCGTTATTCGGAAGCCGAAAAAGGCGAGCCGCAGGGGCTGAACGACCGGGAGCGGCAGGAATTCAATTCCTACTCGCAGGACCGCAGGCGTGAAATCATGGGCTACCGCCCCGAGGAGAGGCGCGAATACTTCGGCCTCAGAAGGGATCAGAGAGAGATCTTCTGGTCTCTGGGACCCGAGCAGCGGTATGCGTTCTTCGCTCTTACGCCTGATGAAAGCGATGTGTTCTTCACTCTCGGACCGGATGAAAGGATAGCCTTCCTCGGCCTCACTCCCGACGAGAGGCTCGCTTACCTGGGGCTCCCCGACGATGAAAGGGCCGCTTACTGGGGCCTTCCCGTCGATCAAAGGGTTGTCTTCCTGGGCCTTCCTCTTGCGGAGACGGCCATTTTCCTTAGCCTCGCACCTTGGGAAAGGGGTGAGTTCTGCAGGTGGGGACCTGAAGAAAGGCACGGGTTCTTTGCCCTGGGAAGGGAAGACCGGCACCGGTACTTTTCCATGGGACATGACGAAAGAAGACGCATGATCTCCAGCGAGCGGGGACGCGGCGAGTACCGTTCCCGCGAGGCTGAGAAAGGAGAAGCGGAACACGGCGGTATGATGCATGAAGAAAAGGGCGGGATACATTCCCGTGAGACTGAAAAAGGTGAACACGGTGGCTCGATGCATGAAGGAAAAGGCGGGTTACAGGCCCCGAGGGAGCAGGAGAAAGGTGACATGCGCGGCGGAAGCTCCCACATGGGCGGCGAGCATAATATGAGCCATGGGTCGACCGGCGGAACGCACCATGACATGGGCGGCGGGAAAGGCAAGTAAGCCGGGTCCGGAAAGGATCAGTTGCCGAAATCGAATAGAAACGGATGAAGAATAGAGCCGAACCTTACTGGAGGAATTCCCGGCGCGGCGGATTGGGCCGTTCCGGGAATTTTCATTGCACTTTCACGGGCCGGGCGGACGGGTCTTTTCCCTTGTGCTGATATTCCTTGATTTCGGCTACGAGGTCCTTTTCATCGGGACCCAGGATGTGAGTGTAAGGGCAGAGGCCCGGAGCGGGTTCCCGCCAGAAGCCGTACCTGCGCTCCGCGGCAAAGCGGGAAAAGAAAGCCCCGACCGACCCGTAGCTGTCCCGTATCACCTCGTACAAGGCCTTCTTTGCATTTCCCGTCGCTTCATATTTTTCGAAGAATCTCACCATGAGTTCGTCCCGGGGAGTGTTTCGGTTTCCGGATACGAAATAAATCCAGAACGGCAGCGCCATGTCCTCCGCCTCGTAAAGGTCGAGCTTTGTGTCCTTGAACATATCTTCCATTTTGCAGCTCCGGGTCACTCTCCCGCAAACGAAAACCTCGGCCCATGCCGCCGTGCCCTCGGTAAACCACTGGACGGGCGGGCGCGGCGCCCAGCGGGTCTTATAGCCATAGGCATACTGGAGTTTGTGGAAAAGCTCGTGCGCGCAGGTGGTCGGCCGGATCGAAGGGTTGCTCATCCAGACCGAAGCGTTCAGCTCGATGGGACCTTCCGGCGGGTCCGCGAAAGCGTAGCATTCCAGGTCCTTGAAGACGATGGTTATTTTGCGAGTCCCCGGAGAGGTGTAGGGCTCCCTCCCGAACAGGCCGGTGAGCTTGTTCCACGCCGCCTCGAAAAGCCCGGCCGTCTCCGTGACGATTGCCGGATCGGTGATGTTGTTCGCGGAATGGGGACTCCTCCCGGTCCATTTCAGAATAAAATGATCCGTCTCGATCTGATTTTCATAATCGATACCGCACTGCCCGGCGGAAGCCGGGGACCATGCGCCGGAATCGTCCGATTCCGCTCCGGCACGCGGGGAGAAGGTCCACGCACAGAGAACAACGAGGACCAAAACGGCTGCAATCCTGTTCAACCTGGCAAAAGACATCGTTCCCGGTCTCCGGTTCGTTCGATACGGCAATCAGAAAGCGACAAGCGCACAAAGCGTATTTCCTTTTCGATGCGATGTCAATTAAAAAATAGATATTTCATCCTATTGCCTCGGATTAGCGTATAATTCGCTTACGATATTGTCTCCCATATTCAAGCCTTTCCGGGATATTTCCTCCCCTCAATCCGGGAAAGACTTGTGAGGACAATTCCCGCCTTTTGCACCGCAGGGGATGAAAGGACGGGACTGAATCCGCTGCGGGATGGCCGGGGAATGACGGTTTCGATTTTATTGGACGGGCATTTGCGGTAAGCTGTTCTTAAGTTCTGTGGATTGGGCGACTTAAGCGATGGCGACGCAGAGAAAAAGCCGGAAAAGAGGGGAGAACAATATGCAGCTTGACACCGTGAAAATCGACAAGCCGGAAGCGGTCAACTTCATCCTCGGTCAGACACATTTCATCAAGTCGGTCGAGGACATCCACGAGGCACTGGTGTCTTCCGTGCCGGGGATAAAGTTCGGCCTTGCCTTTTGTGAAGCTTCCGGCCATTGCCTGGTGCGCTGGTCCGGAACGGATCCGGACATGGTCGAACTTGCGCGCAGGAATGCGAGCGCGATTGCCGCCGGCCACTCGTTCATCATTTTCCTTGCGGAAGGTTTTTATCCGCTGAACGTACTGAACACCGTCAAGATGGTGCCGGAGGTGTGCGGCATTTTCTGTGCGACGGCGAACCCGACGGAAGTGATTCTTGCCGAGACGGAGCAGGGCCGTGGGATCCTGGGCGTGGTGGACGGATCCCGCCCGGCGGGGATCGAAGGCGAAGACGGCATCAAGTGGCGGAAAAACCTGCTGAGGCAGTTCGGCTACAAGCTGTGATAGTGAAGCGGGTTCGGCCCGCGGCGCCGGCAACAAATCATCGGGCCGGGTCGTTGAGCCCGGCCTGCGGGACTGTGTCGTAATGCGGGAATACCTGTGGATTGGTCAATACCCGTCACCCCGGCGAAGTGTTTGGACCGGGGTCCAGAGTCTTTTGCGTTAAGTTTCAAAAGCAAAAGGCATTGTGGCTTTCAGGAAAATGTCGAGTTGAGTATCCGGACCATCGTTCGTCTCTATTCGACTCAGAACAGCCCTGAGACGGGCATGGTGGCACAGTCTCCTGCGGGAGGATGCCTCCCGGGTCCGGCATCATACCTTTGGATTCGTTATGGCTCATTCAATAAGGGATGCCTTCGCATCGGATGTTCCCGTGCTGGTCGACATTATCAGGGGCTCGTTCAGGGATGTTGCCGTCCGGTTCGGCCTGACGGAAAGGAACTGCCCCAGGCACCCGTCGAATTGCACGTCGCAGTGGATCGAGTCCGCGATCGGGAAAGGGGTTCCGTATTTTATCCTGGAGCAGAACGGGGTCCCGTGCGGCTGTGTCGCGCTCGAACGGGCGCGGCCCGAGGTCTGCTATCTCGAACGGCTTGCCGTCCTGCCGGAATACAGGTCCCGCGGGTTTGGGGGGGCGCTTGTCGGCCATGCCCTCGCGCAGGCAAAACTGATTGGGGCGGAACGGGTCGAAATCGGCATCATTTCGGATCACAGGGAGCTGAAAGAGTGGTATGAGCGCATCGGCTTCACTGAAACCGGGGGCGGCGTATTTCCGCATCTGCCGTTCGAGGTGACATTCATGGCGAAGGTGCTCGATCCTGCCGGATGACCCGCGGCTTCGTTCGCGTCCGGCGCCGCAGGCCGGGAGGAATGTTGGGCTCGTTCCGGATGGGGGAGAATCGGCGTCGGCGTCTGATACCAATTTGCATTCAAGAAACCGTCAAACTGATTCTTTTTTAAAGCGTGGGGAGTTGCGGCCCGCCACGGGTGGCCCGGATACTTGTATCCGGGTCCGCGAGGACAAGAGGACTGCCGAATCCGTTACCACGATTCCAGGGCTTGCCCTCCGAGCCGCACGGACAACGAGTTGTCCGTGCCCCCATCGGTAGGATTATGTCATTGAATTTATGAAATGGACCACTAAGTTTACGTCTGTTGAGATTGCTGTCATCTTGAAAGCAAAGTCGTATGAAGCGGCCGGCGGCCCGAATGCAGGCGGTGTGAACCGGCAAAGGGGCTTCGGGTCGGCGGAAGTCTGAAAGGAAACCCGATTGATACACGGCGGCAAGTCTTTTCGAAGAGGTAAAATCGGCATCATTGCCGGTTCCGGCCCGGAAGCCGGAATCGATTTGTGGAGGAAAATCCTCGAGGAAAACAGGGCGGCGTTCGGCGCGGACTTTCGCGGGGACCTGGACGCGCCTCACGTGGTAGTCCACTCGATCCCGGAACTGGGGCTTTCCATGGAAATGGAGCGCTTCGAAAAGGAGGTGTGGACGACCCTGGAAAGAGGCCTGCGCGATATTTCCGGACACGTCGATTTCATCTGTATCGCCTGCAATACGCTGAACTACTTCCAGGATGAGATCGACCGGCTGCCGTTCGGGGCGAAATTCGTTTCATTTTACGAGGTCGTCCGGGACTATCTTCTGGGGAAACCGCTTGGCGGCGGCGGGGTCGCTCTCCTGGGGGCGCGGCAGGTGGCCGGATTGGGCGGATGGTCGCCCTATCGGCGGCTTGCCGGCCGGATGGAGATCGATACGTTCAAGGACCCGGACAGGGTGCACAGGCTCATCGAGGACATCAAGAAATACGGCCCGGAGCACCCGCCGCTGGCCGTTGAGTTCCGGGCCATACTCGATTCTTTGAATTCCGGCGTCGTCCTCCTGGCATGCACCGAACTGCCGCTCGTGTCCGTCGAGGCCCCCGGAAAGGAACTGGTGGACGTAACGAGGCTCGTCGCGCGGGAGATGGTCGCCCGATCGCTCTCCGTGCCGGTTGTGCCGGACCTGCCGGAAGCATAAGACCCCGCAGGCGGGGGCAATGGAAGTGGAGGACGGTTTCAATCCACGCTCCCGCACGGGGAGCGACACCTGGTCCGGAGTCTGGCTTCGATGCCGGCGCTTGTTTCAATCCACGCTCCCGCACGGGGAGCGACCACCACCACGGGGGCCTTGGCCGTGAAAAGCTTGTTTCAATCCACGCTCCCGCACGGGGAGCGACTATGGTTCTGCTACGGGGTTCCAACTGTTTGAAATAGTTTCAATCCACGCTCCCGCACGGGGAGCGACTCGTGCTGCTTGCGTGGTTCTGGGGTCACTTTTAGTTTCAATCCACGCTCCCGCACGGGGAGCGACTTGGGCGGCCGCCGCAAGTGTCTCTTCGGACCAATAGTTTCAATCCACGCTCCCGCACGGGGAGCGACCAGCTCGTCGAAAAGGCCCTCTTCGAAGGCGTTGATGTTTCAATCCACGCTCCCGCACGGGGAGCGACCCCTCTATGAGTACAACAAGTCGACTGCGGAAAGTTTCAATCCACGCTCCCGCACGGGGAGCGACAAAGTCCCTCTTGCGTTGGCGAAACCCTTTCGTTGTTTCAATCCACGCTCCCGCACGGGGAGCGACAGCGCGCCACCGTGGCGCGCGAACTCGATATCCTGTTTCAATCCACGCTCCCGCACGGGGAGCGACCTGGCCCTCTTCATGTGGAAACTCGACGGGATTGGTTTCAATCCACGCTCCCGCACGGGGAGCGACTCGGGTTTAACTTCGGCTGGGACGCCGCGGTCCCGTTTCAATCCACGCTCCCGCACGGGGAGCGACCGCGGCTGCAACCGACATGGAGCGCATCTGGCAAGTTTCAATCCACGCTCCCGCACGGGGAGCGACTTGAGCACCTCCGCGACGAACTGGAGGTCCTCAAGTTTCAATCCACGCTCCCGCACGGGGAGCGACGCGGAAAAGGACAGCACGCTTTATTTGCTAGGCGATGTTTCAATCCACGCTCCCGCACGGGGAGCGACTCTCCCGCGGGTCCTGGACCGTCCAGGGTTCCGCGTTTCAATCCACGCTCCCGCACGGGGAGCGACATTGAGACACGATCGATAAGACATGGCCGAAACCGTTTCAATCCACGCTCCCGCACGGGGAGCGACAGGGCATCCAGGATGTCATCGTGGGTGCCTACCGGTTTCAATCCACGCTCCCGCACGGGGAGCGACATGTGATGCCCTGGAGCCGTTGCAGGGCATCGGAGTTTCAATCCACGCTCCCGCACGGGGAGCGACACTTGTGCACTTTCTGTGTTCGAAGGATGCCAATGCGTTTCAATCCACGCTCCCGCACGGGGAGCGACAAGGTCCTCGACCGCAGTCAGGCCCCCTATTACGTTTCAATCCACGCTCCCGCACGGGGAGCGACTAAGGGCTCAACTCTTCCAGGAAATGAGGAAGATGTTTCAATCCACGCTCCCGCACGGGGAGCGACTGGATGCGGATGCCCGGGCCACGTCAATGTGGAAGTTTCAATCCACGCTCCCGCACGGGGAGCGACCGGTTTTTTCCCGCCGAATGTTTCGGAGCGCAATGTTTCAATCCACGCTCCCGCACGGGGAGCGACGAGAGTCACAACGCACTATTGATCGGGTCCTGGATGTTTCAATCCACGCTCCCGCACGGGGAGCGACCTGGCGTAGTTCGACCAGGGTTTTGAGGAGTCGGGTTTCAATCCACGCTCCCGCACGGGGAGCGACTCGCAGCTTTGATGAGTCCCGGCAGGTCATTGTGGTTTCAATCCACGCTCCCGCACGGGGAGCGACGTGAGACCGGCGCAGCCGGCCAAGGCCATAACCAGTTTCAATCCACGCTCCCGCACGGGGAGCGACCATCGAGGACGCCATAATCGCCAGGCTGCAAAGCGTTTCAATCCACGCTCCCGCACGGGGAGCGACTTGCCGGCGCACTTCCGGCACCACCTGGGACGCGATGTTTCACCACGCTCCCGCACGGGGAGCGACCATATTTTAATGATGCCCAGATGGAGTTCTCTCAGTTTCAATCCACGCTCCCGCACGGGGAGCGACGAGTTGGAGAGAAATCAATATGCTATTTGATATAGTTTCAATCCACGCTCCCGCACGGGGAGCGACCATATTTTAATGATGCCCAGATGGAGTTCTCTCAGTTTCAATCCACGCTCCCGCACGGGGAGCGACGAGTTGGAGAGAAATCAATATGCTATTTGATATAGTTTCAATCCACGCTCCCGCACGGGGAGCGACCATTTACCGCCGAAATGTTGGCTCATCATGTTGCGTTTCAATCCACGCTCCCGCACGGGGAGCGACGTATAATCAGTTGGCTTCACCATCCACAGTGGAGTGTTTCAATCCACGCTCCCGCACGGGGAGCGACTCATGCCAGGGCCTCCAATACCTTGTTGAGTTCCGTTTCAATCCACGCTCCCGCACGGGGAGCGACTTCCTTCAACCATCACCAGGGCATGGCCGCTCGGAAGTTTCAATCCACGCTCCCGCACGGGGAGCGACTCCCGGTACGATGAGGCACGGTCTCGGTTGGACGTTTCAATCCACGCTCCCGCACGGGGAGCGACCAGTGCAAATGGCCCTGGAGACTTATACTGCCTGTTTCAATCCACGCTCCCGCACGGGGAGCGACCAGGAGGCAGCGCATTTTATTTTCCAATTCAAGGTTTCAATCCACGCTCCCGCACGGGGAGCGACCTTCGCCGCAATGGACCCCGAGCACCTGAAGATTGTTTCAATCCACGCTCCCGCACGGGGAGCGACTCCTGGAATACGATCATCGTCTTGATCCATAAGAGTTTCAATCCACGCTCCCGCACGGGGAGCGACTGATCGAAACGTGGAGCGAATTGTTGCGGTCCAGGTTTCAATCCACGCTCCCGCACGGGGAGCGACAAGAATAAATACGGGCTTGTAACATCCCACCTTTTGTTTCAATCCACGCTCCCGCACGGGGAGCGACTGGAGCGTTCACGATCGGAGCGTATGCCGGGATCGTGTTTCAATCCACGCTCCCGCACGGGGAGCGACAAGGACGCCAAATCCAGGGCCTGTATCACCCCAAGTTTCAATCCACGCTCCCGCACGGGGAGCGACATGATCCTGGTCAAATCAACGAGAAGGCTGAACGAGTTTCAATCCACGCTCCCGCACGGGGAGCGACTATCTTTATGCTTCGGACGGCAGCAAGGCCACGGGTTTCAATCCACGCTCCCGCACGGGGAGCGACCTCGATACCAGGCTGTGCCAGCCTGAAATCGCAGTTTCAATCCACGCTCCCGCACGGGGAGCGACAGGACCTCTTGAGTAGCAGGGGGATATCGAAAGAGTTTCAATCCACGCTCCCGCACGGGGAGCGACACGAGCCCCGCTGACTGACGAAGCTTTGCAAGGATGTTTCAATCCACGCTCCCGCACGGGGAGCGACCCGGAATAAAGTGGTTCAAACGGGGATCGAGGGGTTTCAATCCACGCTCCCGCACGGGGAGCGACCCAAACTCGCCGGATAATAGTCTTTGGGATTCATGTTTCAATCCACGCTCCCGCACGGGGAGCGACGGCTGACCGAATGGGATATTGTCCGCGATAGCCGGTTTCAATCCACGCTCCCGCACGGGGAGCGACTCATCGTCTATTTCCCCGCAGAGTACAACTAGTGTTTCAATCCACGCTCCCGCACGGGGAGCGACCCATCCTGGACAATTACGATGGGAACAGTAGCAGGTTTCAATCCACGCTCCCGCACGGGGAGCGACTCCATCCGGAATTGTGTGCGTTGGATAATCCATCTGTTTCAATCCACGCTCCCGCACGGGGAGCGACTTTGATTCCGGTGATTACAGTATTGCCGTTCTGTAGTTTCAATCCACGCTCCCGCACGGGGAGCGACCATTGTTCCTCGTTCCCCGCCTCGCTACTAAAAGGTTTCAATCCACGCTCCCGCACGGGGAGCGACCCAGGTCGCCCGGATTAGAGCGTTATCGTCCGAATTGTTTCAATCCACGCTCCCGCACGGGGAGCGACTCACTTGGAGCGTCCAGCAGATGCAGGAGATCGAGTTTCAATCCACGCTCCCGCACGGGGAGCGACCAGGATGCGACAGGCTTGTTCGCTTAAATCCAACGTTTCAATCCACGCTCCCGCACGGGGAGCGACCTTTTCGTCACCGTGCCTCCATGTGTTCGATCCTGGGTTTCAATCCACGCTCCCGCACGGGGAGCGACCCGAATCTGCCCGCACTTCGGGCAGATTGTGTATTCGTTTCAATCCACGCTCCCGCACGGGGAGCGACTCAAGCGCTCGAACTGCTCGTTAACCGTTAGGAAGTTTCAATCCACGCTCCCGCACGGGGAGCGACTCTTCAGTTTGGGACCGGTCTCCCGAGGCTGGAGTGTTTCAATCCACGCTCCCGCACGGGGAGCGACTTGACCAATTCCATCAAGAGTCACCACCACCAGCGGTTTCAATCCACGCTCCCGCACGGGGAGCGACTACCCGAGGGCAAGGAGGTGAACCGGGAATTCGTGTTTCAATCCACGCTCCCGCACGGGGAGCGACGGTCACGAGGCTCTTTCCGTTTGTCCATTCGAATGTTTCAATCCACGCTCCCGCACGGGGAGCGACACCTATCCCGTGTGGCTCAGGACCGATTCGGAAGGTTTCAATCCACGCTCCCGCACGGGGAGCGACTTTTCGGGCTCCAATAGCGCAACCAGACGTCCTTGTTTCAATCCACGCTCCCGCACGGGGAGCGACGCATGCTGCAGGGCGGCGGCGGGCCTACCGAGTACGTTTCAATCCACGCTCCCGCACGGGGAGCGACGAGGCCGTCAATGCCCGCTACTTGGACCATAAAGGTTTCAATCCACGCTCCCGCACGGGGAGCGACCCCTGAATCGTACTCGTCGCGACCTTTTATTATGGTTTCAATCCACGCTCCCGCACGGGGAGCGACTGGCCGGGCGCATAGACTTCTGCAGCAAGCCATTAGTTTCAATCCACGCTCCCGCACGGGGAGCGACTTTTCAGAGTAAGTCACTAGATCCTGAAGTCAAAAGGTTTCAATCCACGCTCCCGCACGGGGAGCGACAAAAATTTATCGTTCCAATCCTTCACCGAATCGCGTTTCAATCCACGCTCCCGCACGGGGAGCGACTGTGGAGGCGTGGATGCTCACTGGCAAAAGCTTTGAGAGCAGGATTCCGCGAACATCCCCGGCCTCTTCTTGCAGGATATTCGGTTGTCAAAGAGCTGTTTTAGTAACATATTGACAAAACTAGTAATATTTAGACTGCGAACCCCGACTGAAGATCAAGACCCCTAATTCCGTGCACAGCATGGGAAAACGGCAAATTCCCCAAATGTGAACTTAAGGTTCGCACGCGAGTTTCAGACAACCAAAGGCTCATCCGGATCAATCGACTTCTTCGCTCCGACATGTTCCACCCGGCGCCTCCAGTTGGCGCCCAGGAAATAAAACCTGAGGCTATCCTTATCGGGGTCGATCGCTTTGATCAGCTTATCGCGGAAAAAAGCCCACAGGGCCGGGTCTACGGAGCACTCAAAAACGGAAAACTGCACCCTTTGCCCATAGTTTTTGCAGACCTTTGCGACACGTCGAAGCCGCGCTTGTCCTTCCGGTTCACTTGTCGAAACGTCGTAGCTCACGACGACCATCATGGCGCAACCTACTTCCAGATAAAGGGAGGGTAGGCATCCAGCTCTCCCCGGAGAGACCTGCTGAAGAGGAGTGCCTGGATAAAAAAGAGCATCCCGATATGCACTCTTTCTCCGGTGAACGGATGCACGATTTCTTCCTGTTTTCGATTCTGATAGGCGACGAGGACCTCCTTCCTGGTTTCATCGGACATGATGACGGCCCCTGAGTCGGTCTTCTTGAAGCCGGTTTTCCGGACCTTCCTGAGGTTGATCAAAGAGAGTACGAGCCTGTCGGCCAGAAAGGGCCGAAACTCCTCCATCAGATCGAGAGCCAGCCCCGGCCGGCCCGGCCTGTCTCGATGGAGAAATCCAACGGCGGGATCGAGACCCACCGACTCCAGGGCGGAACGGACGTCATGCATGGTCAAAGTGTATACGAATGAAAGAAGAGAATTCACATTGTCCAGCGGTGGCCGCCGGTTCCGCTCTCCAAAAGCGAAGTCTTCCTTCTGTGCGGTAATGAGATCGTTGAACACGCTGAAATACAGGCGGGCGGCATCGCCTTCGATCCCCCTGAGAGCATCGAGGTTTGTCTCCGTACCGAGTCGCTCCAGGTAGTGGTTCATCCTGGAAGACACATCTTTGAGCGCCCGGGTGTCCACCTTTTCCCCATGGTCCCTCAGTGCCCTCAGGAGCACGGTCCGGCAATTTGCCAGCTTCCCGGTAAGCACGCTTTTCGTGACTTCCACGGTTGCGGCCCGGTTATCGGCCTTGCGGTACTGTTCGCGCCTCAAGAGAACATTTCCGGACACCGGTCCCAGGACCCTGGCGAGGAACCTTCCATGCTCGGTCAGGAAACTGACGGTCACGTCGTTATCGGCGCAAAACCCCAGCAGAAAAGGGCTGCACAAGACGTTGCCGAAACATACAATGCCGCCGATGGTGTGGACCGGCACGCGGAGACGGACCTCGTTTTCGACTTTGACGACAACGGTTTCGCCTTCCTTGCCGAGGTAGGCCCCCTGCGTTGTGACAAACAGCGTATTGAGGTGTTTTTTCATTCTTTTTCCAGTGCTTGGGTCAGATAGCCCCGGACGGACTGTTTTTTATGGAGCACCTGCGGGAGACAGCGATCCATGAGCGAACAACTCTTGCATTTCTTCGTGTAAACCGGCTTCGGGGTACTGCCGGCTCCGATCAGCTCATGGAGTTGCCGCGCTGCTTTTTCCGTTTCCTCGCGGAGAGACCGGTCGAATTCGACGTCCAGCCGGCGCCGTGTCCGCCCGTAAAAGATCGCGCCGGACGGGACCTCGACCTCGAGCATCTCCTCCATGCAGAGTGCCTGGGCGCACAACTGGACCTTGTCGCTTTCATCGGGTTTTGGTTTTCCCCGCTTGTGTTCAACCGGAAAGGGCCGCCATCTGCGAACTTCCACATGATGTTTCGAATCACACGCGGGCGCGGGGACCGACGGCGGCTGGATCAGGTGAAATTCCACAACATCCGCTTTCCCGATTAACCCCAATTCCAGTGATCGAAGAGGCACTCCTCTTTCGATCCTCACCTTGCCTCGTGACTCTCCGCCTACCTCATGCACCCGCTCGTGCATGATCCGGCCTTCTGCGGTAAAACGGTTTTCATCCCACATCTGCTCGACATGGATCAGAGCGCACTGCCGTTCGCAGAAAACAAGATGCTGCAGGGCGGACAGGGGTAGAAGGTCGTCTTCGGAGTACATGGTTTGGTTGCCAACCATAATCAATAGCCGTCTATAATTACAGGCATGAGCCCATTGACTTCGTCGCACGAGACATCTACGGTTGCGTCACTTTTGGCTGACACATTAAGGGACCTATGAACCTTTGCCGAGGATGCCTGGCCGTTGGGGCAATTATGTTGCCACCAGATGACCTTAAGGACTTCCATACTGCCTTCCGGTCGTGCTGAAGAAGCATCGTTTTCGAAAAGACGCGGCAGCACGTTCTTGATAGCTTCGGCGTCCTCTTCACTAAAACCTGTCCTTTGTGCCAGTTGTGGATTCATACTGCCGAAAAACGCATAAACACCGAGGTCAACGCGATGTTTCATCCCCATCGTATCGGAGCCACGGATCGTGCCGTCGCCCTCACTGCTGACACTTTTCGTAATCTGGATGCTACTTACGCTGACGGGGCTAAGGCTGAATGCTGAGTGAATCGACACGGGACCACGAATCCCGATGGATACCCCCTTGTCGTCTTGGCCATCTTCGCTCTTTTTCGGTGGTCCTTTCTTCCCGCCTGCTGCCCTGAATGCAAAAAGCTGTCCGAAGGCGCGAACGTCGAACCATGTTTTACAGGCGAGGCGCGCCTTTCCACCAGCACTTGATTCTGCCGAAAGCACCTCATCTGCCCGGGATCGCAAACTGGAGTGATTGTCCACCTTGTTATCGTCGGACTGGACAAAAATGCATTCGCCCATTTCCATCAAACGGTTGCGCAGCTTGCGTTTGATGCAGACGTCAGATACTTCCCCCAAGCCATCATAGTTGACTCGAGGCCGGTTCCCATTCAGTGGGTCACCATTTGGGTTGGCGTTCTGGACACGGAAAACAACGGCAAAATCAATCTTGTTCGTGAGAGTCATTTGGGGCCTCCTTTGATTGAATTCGTTTGTCTGCGCGATAAGGGTTTCAGTTGTCTTCTTCGCTGTCTTCCTGATTGCTGCTTGCATTGCTTGATCCAGCCCAAAGAGCCGATCTCTGGCAATGATAGCTAAGCAAGAACTCTCCAGTTAGCCGATGATCGGAAAGGAAATCATCGAGAATAAAACTGTCCATAACCTCGTCGATCTCTCTTTCAACAGATAGCAAGAAACCGGGCCGGTTAGCCCGTAGCCTTGCCTTGGAAGGAGTCAGCGATGTCTCGATCGTCAGCCATGTCGAATGCGGCCGATCGGCAAATCGTTGCATCAGTTTTGCCGCATTTGTTTCTCTTTTCTCACCGGCCACATTCAAGGCCCGTCCTTCTAAATGTTCGGCCAATGCAAGGAGCCTGCCGTATAGGTAGTCTCGTGTGTGTCTGTCACGTTCCAGCGCCATAGCGTATCTCCTTTTCCCGTGGTAGTGTTTGTAAAGCGCGCAGGCGATGCCAAGCGCTTTTTCCCAATCCCAGTGTTCTCCGTATCCGACGCGGTTGCATGCGCGGTGGACGCAAGTCCCCACAATATCCCGGGGGATTGGGACACCGTCAATAATGCAGGGAAGGAGCCTTGCGGTTGTGGATTTACGGAGATTATCGTCCAGCAATAATCTACCGTTCATTCTTCTGGCGTAAGCAGCCTCGGCAATATCCCGGGGAGCGGGGGCTCCGATGAACACCCTGTCTTTGCCAAGGTTCTGTCGCCAGCAACAGCCTGCATGCCAAGCAAAAACTCGTTCAAGGAATTCCGAGCCAGTCAGTTCTCGATAATAGCGGATGGCCATGCGACCGGGCGTAGCGGCATCAAGCCCCATGACGATCACACCATCGGTGGAGCCAAGTTCCACTGAGTAGCCTGCAATCAGTTTCTTCAATTTTTCGCCGGTTTCCTGAGCAGTATAACCAGTCTGGCACAAGGTGGCGTTACCCTCATTCCCGGAGAGAAGAGTCAGGGTATCTGCAAAGATGTCCGGTACTTCGGTGCCAGATACTGCCCATGCAACGATGGCTTGGCTGCCATCGCGGTAGCCCTGTCGTGCAATGAGCCATCGAAGTGCGTTGTGTGCTTTCTGAGTGACTTCAAACCCAACTCCGCAGACTTCTTCCGCGGTAGTGAACCGCCCTCGGAAAGTGAACCCGGAACTATCGTTGGAAGAAATAAGCTTGGCCTTGTCGGCACTATTGCGGATTTTTGCAGGATGTTGCTCGGCCAACGGCATTCCGTTACCCGTGACATAACAAAGTGCAAGGCCCGTCCGGGTGCTCCGATAATGGTTAATCCAGCTTTCCCAAATTGATCTATCGGTCCAGAGATTGACTTGTGGGTCGCCCGGTCTCTCGACCGAAAAGCGGACAAGCGCATCGCTTTGGCCACCTTCCCCCTGCAGGACTGAGAAAATTTCCGGCGCTTCTTTGTTTTTCCCGGGCCATGTCTGCAACAATTTTCCATCGCCGCCGGCGTAAAGCACTCCCACGGCTATTAAGTCATGAAGCAGGGTCCCCTTTTTCAGGTATTCACGGACTGCACAAACTTTGGGATGTGAGAAGTCGAAAGAGCACCATGCACTGATCTGTTCAAAATACTCATCAAAACAGGCCTCTCTATCGCCACCGAATTTTGGGTAATCGGCAGCGACATACTGCAGCTTGTCGGACAAGGGGTGAGGAACAGGTCGATTAGTTCTGCCGGCCGACTTTTCCGTGGATGGGATTATTGTTCTAGCATCACTTTTAGGAACTACATGGGCGCGAAGGAAGTTACCGAATCCGTCTACAACAACATGCACCTGTGCGTTCTGGGTTGTGTGGCAGATCGGCAGAAGTGGGTTTGCGTCGACTTGGCTGCCAATAAGAACTGCGTTGTTCTCATAAGTTTGGTAAAGTCTCTCCATCCAACTCATGATGCAAGCCCCTCCTCTCTCAGGCCGATAGATTTTGGAGGATTGGCAACCATCTCTCGTACAAATTTCCGTATTGAGCACTCTTCGGGTCGGAGGAAGGTGACCATTCCATCCACCATGACGGGCCTCCAAAATCGGCTGTGGAACTCATTTTTCCCTATTTCATCAGGGTAATCAAACCCATGAAACATCAATCCGTAGGCCAGTTCACCTTTGTTGTCGTAAAATCCCTCCCCTTCGCCAAAGGCACAAGATTCGACATACCCTTGGCATTCCCGAGTGCCGAGGAATATATCGCGACGGCCACCTCGCTCGATCATTCGCTTTGCAACCGCGAAATGCTTTCCATCCACGCGATCCTGGGCCATATCTCCCCGGAAAGGATTCCAGCCAAAATGGGCCTGCACTTGATACTCGACATCGACGAGATAGGTGTAAATCGCCAGAGAATGCAGAGGTTCTTGTTTCTTCTTGGCAGGATCTTTCATGCTTGGATATATGCCGTTGAAGTTAAGAGGCTTGGTGCTTTTTGATTGGGTACGAATGCGTTTCATGACCCGCACCTTGTCAATCACCCAGGTAAAGGTGGGCTTCCAGTAAATGGACTTGGCGATTCCTTTCAGTGCTTCATAGGTAGGGATGTGGTAGGAACATCTTTCCCCGCCAACTCTGGTCAAAGGGTCGGTGAAAAGCGCAAACCGTCCCGATACTTTGAACTCAAGCTGATTCTTCATCTTTCCTCCTTTCATCCATTGAGAATCCCCATGCCTTCTTTCACCTCAAATGCCACTCCCATGTCCTTGCTGTAATACCGCTCATCCAAATAGAAGATGCCGCTTCCTTTTTGTGTTTCATAACTGCAACCAAGATGTATGAGTTTTTCCATGTCTCTTGGAAAAAGATTGACGGAATAGCGCTGAGCATCTCTCAGAAGCTTTCGGGTTTCCTCCAGACTTTGCACGGCACATAGCGCGGCAATGATTCTTTTCCCCTCTTCGCCGTATGGGACAATAACCCCTTCTGTTGGAGCATCAATAACCTTGAAAACATCCCCAGCACTTTTGAATGATTGTCTAAGATACAAAGGGGGGGCAGACCTGGAAGCCCTTTTGTGTGCTTCGACAGGAAAAACGTTTGTGGATAGTAATGAAAACAAATCATCATCATGCCCAATTTCCTTGGCAGAAACCCGATAAGCCATTTCATGCGAGCGACTGAAGAAATAATACTTGTAGTACAGCAACATTGCCTTTGGACTCAAAAGGTCGCTGTCAAAAGCGTCGGGATCCTTTCGATACTCATCCAAAATCCTCTGAGTTATCTCTTTGCCGATCTCAATGTCGGGAAGCATCGTCAAGGACTCATGGCTCGGATTGACGACAAGGACCCTACCTGAGGGACGCCGTCCGTTTCGGTTGCACCGGCCGGCAGCTTGGGCTATTGAATCCAGTCCCGCCAGACTCCGCACCACCGACCCGAAATCAACATCCACACCGGCTTCGATCAGTTGTGTGCTGACGCAAATTATCGTTTCTGATTTTGTATTCTCTGGGTCAAGTTTTTTCCTGATTTCACTGATGATCTTCATGCGATGTGCCGGGCACATGTAAGTGCTCAAATGAAAAACGTTGCCCACCTGTTGTCGGCATAAATCATGTAGCCTTCTGGCTGCGGCCTTGGTGTTCACGATGGCCAATGCGCTCCCGGCTTCTTTAGCTTCGTTGCAGATGCATTGAACGATTTCAGCTTCCGACCATCCGCCGTTCTTTCGCCCATCGATCACTTCGACGCGGCGGAGCGCCTCGAAAAGATCATCGCGGTGCGGTGCCATTTCAGATTTATCCGGCCCACCGGTTAATCTTGCAGCTCCCTTCTTCGGATCTACACCATGCAGGAGAGGTTGTGTTGCCGTGCATAAAACCACCGTTGAGCCACATTGCTTGACAAGGAAATTGATGGCGTTGTTGAAGAGGTGAATAGTTTTGATGGGAAGAGTCTGAATTTCATCGAAGACAATAACCGCATTGGCCAATCGATGCAGCCTGCGCACTCCCCTGGTGCCTCCAGCGAAAAGTGTTTCCAGGAACTGAACGGTTGTCGTGAATATGACTGTGGCATCCCAGTTTTCCGCCAGGAGCCTGCTCCTGGGTGTTTCTTTCTCAGGGGTCAGGTTCGAGTGATGTTCCAGCACGACGGGGTCACCGTCTCCACCTGTGAGTTCTTCCAACGCCAGTCGGGCCACTGCTGCGTTCTGATCGATAATGGTCGTGTAGGGAACGACGTAGATAAGTCTTTCCATTTGATGGCGTGATGCATGGTGCAATCCAAAGCGCAGGCTGGAAAGAGTCTTTGCCCCACCTGTTGGAACCGTAAGCTGGTACAGCCCCTTTTCGTGAGATGCGAATTGCAGGCATGCAAGAGAGATTCCGGACCGAAGCTCATCGACCCAGTTCCTCGCCTCGATGCCTGCGATGTGCCTTTCGATACGATCAGTCAAGCGGTCCCACTTGTGACCGTCCCTTGCATGTAGGTTCGCCGTACTGATTCGACCAGCCGCGCTCAGACGGTCGGCATCGATCAAAGCGCTGTAAAGAAAACGAACCAGCAGGCCAACATAAAACTCCCGGACCTCTCTTGAATCTTCACCGCAGAAGAGCCTATCAAGTTGTCTTTTTAGCTCTTCCCCGTCTCGCAACGAAGAAAGCAGATCTGCAACCTTAGCCAGCACATCCTGATCCGCCAGCCTTCGGGCCTCATCCAGATGGGTCTTTTCATCCTGTTTTGCCATACGGGCGGAAAATTTGTCGGCTCCATCAGGAGAGAGGCAGTCGATAAGACCCGAGCGCGAATGGTGAGATGCAATGCATAATGCAATGGCTTGAGCGACCAGGCTGGAAATCGGATGTTGGCATCTTAGGTCCTGCCAAATTTTCTGAGCACCAGCCGTTGCATGATCAATCTTGCCTTTCAGTTTATCGGCATCAAGCGGTTCTGTATCGGGGTCTAATATGCCTTCCGCCGATCGAATGTAGCGTTGAAAAGCACTGCTGTACTTCCCGAAATCGTGTAGAAGACCCGCCAGCCTGCCCATAGAAGGCAAACCGATTTTGCCGGCAAAAAAGCTTGCAGCAGCGGATACTTCTTCAAGATGTTCCTGTACGCTTTGGGCCTTTTTATCCGGTTCGAGATAATGTGCAATAGACGCTTTTTTCATACGATCAATACTCCCCCTTTACCCCTTGCCTTCGACGATTCTTTCCAGGAAATCCGCGAAGAGGTCCGGATTGGCCTCTTTCATCATCCGGCGGACCTGGATGAGGTCGATTTTCTTTATGAATTTGAGGCTTTCCGGGTTCTCGCAAAGCACCATGCCTCTCAAAAAAAGCTTTGCCTTGAGCCGGGGGTCCTTCTCCTTCGCCAGTGCCTTCTGAAGGGCGAGATAGTCGTCCACTATCTCCTTTAGGCCTTCGTGGAGGCGGACCACTTTCCGTTCGAACAGGCCCTCGATCCGGGCATGGCAGGGGAGCCATTGTACGGCCGCTTCCGGGTCCAATCCGTATTCGAGCAAAAGGTCCTGTTTCAGCTCCTTGAGGTCTTCATCCTGCATATGGCGCCAATCGATACCGGCGGGATCGATGAAGCAGGCTTCCCGGTAACACTGCCTGGCAATGCTCTGTTCCCCTCGGAGCAGGTACGCATCCCCCAGGACCCCATAGAGGGCGGCGTTATGGGGCGCTTTGGGAATGCAGTTCTGAAGGCTCCGAATGGCCTCTTCAATCCGCCCCGCCCGCAGGAGCACGCAGCCAAGCGGAATGTCTCCGGGGAGGAACGACGGATCGGCCGGACTGTGCCGTTCGGCTTCCTCGACCATGCGGGCAAAAAAAGCGCCCTTCACCTCGGCATCGTATCTCTTTCCCCCCGCGCCCCCGGATGCCGTGAAGTCCTCAAAGGAATCCCAGAGCCGGAAGAGATAGGCCGGGCGCTCCGAAGCGTCGGCCGGCGCTTCGGCAAACCCCTGAATGAGGAAGCGGGCGGCGGCCAGCCTGGAGGTTACGTCGAAGCCCCTCGGGTAGACGACGCGGTGTTTTTCGAAAAGGTCTATCGCCTTCTCCAGGTCGAGACTTCGAAATGCCTGGATGCCCTGGTTTACGAAGGTCAGATCGTTCTGCTCGAAGACGGAAAGCTGCCTTGCCCGCGGCCCCGGGGAGGCCGGTAAAGAGGCCCCGCCGCTATCCGCAGGACCGCACACGGTCTTTTCGACTGCCTCCCTCGTGCGCCGAAGGATGCGCCGGAGGCGGGCCGGTTCCATCCCGGCAAAACGGGCCGCTTTCCTGGTGTCGCCAAACCCTTCGGCGAGGGTGGCCAGCATGCGCTCGAACGCCGGGGTCACCGGCGATTCCGGCTCTCCCCATGGGAAGGGTGGACTTTGCCTTCCGTGCTCGGGACAATCCACGATGGGGACCCTGGCGTGCAGCCAGGTCGTTTTCCCGCACGTGTCCAGATGCCTCCAACTCCCGAGCGGCGAGTGATCGCATACGGGGCAGTATCGATTGCAGCGGGGGCAGGGCAACTGAGTCGCATCCGTGCATTCGAGATGCACGTCGACCTTCTCCGATCCATCTTCCGAAACGACCGCAGCCACTTTCCAGGGTCCGGCCAGTCCGAGCAGATGCCTGTAGAATTCTCGAATTTCGATCATGCGGTTAACCTTTCAGGGCCTCTCCGGCGGGGTCGCGGCCGGGCCTGCTTTCATGGGTCGTTTGATGCCTGGATCGCTCATATGCCGCGGCCGGGTCGAAGGTCCCCGCGCACATAACCTGCCCGGGCAGGGCCGCCGGTTGGGGGGAGAAGTACCGGGATGTGCCGGAACGAGGCCGGCAGGCGTATTGGTGTCTTTGAGTTCATCGCGCAGGAAGATGGCTGCTTTCATCAGTGCCCGGCTCCGGCGAAGAATGGTTTGGCAATGGTCTGAACAGGGTCTGTGAATCGGGTAATGATTTGAGAATACACCAATAGCCGCGCTTGTCCAATTCATTGTGGCAGGGAGGATTTTCCCTCGTGGGAACGAGGAAACTCTGCACACAGTGGTCCGGCAGAAGGTCTTTCCCTCGTTCCCACGCTCCTCGGGCTGTTGCCCAAAGGAAAAGTGTCTGCATTCCCACGCAGGAGCGTGGGAACGAGCGTAACCAGGATTCGTCATTCCGGCGGAGGCCGGAATCCAGGATCTTTGAATTTATTGGATAATTCCAATCAGCGACTCTGGACCCCGGCCTTCGCCGGGGTGACGGTCACTGTGCAATTCACAGGCATTCCTGAATTGCGACACAGTAACTCATGTCCGTATTGGGACACCCTGAAACCATGGAAATATTATATAGTGCGGCCTGGAAATTTTCGAACCAGTCTCTTTCGCCGGGGTGACGTTTCCTGACAAACGGCTCATTTTTGGCCTGGGATCAAAGATTGATCCCGAGCCACTGTCTGACCTGGTTGTGGAGGTCGGTCTGGAATTCGCGGGCGGGGCCTTCGTCGGTGATTCGGCCAAGGCTCAAAACGTAAAGATAATCGGCTGCCTGGGCGACCCTTCGAACATTGTGGTCGATGAGAAAGACCGTGGTTCGATTCTCCACGAACCGCACCGTCCAGGCGTAAATCTCTTCGGCCACCTTGGGAGCGAGCCCCACGGTGGGTTCATCGATAAGGCAGAGGCGAGGCCGCGCGAGCAGGGCTTTGGCAAATTCGAGCATCTTCTGCAGCCCGCCGCTCAAGTCTCCCGCCTGCTGACGCCGCTTTGGCCCGAGCGCGGGGAACCCGTCGAGGATGGTATCGATGCGTTCGGTGATTTCGGATTTGGCAAGGGCTTTCCCGTCGGTCTTCAAACGGCGTCCGAGGACCCTCAGGTTGTCCTCGACCGAAAGATAGGGAAAAAGGCTCGATTCCTGGGGGATGTACCAGACCTTTCTTTCAATCAGCTTGTGCGGAGCTATCCCGGTTATGTCCTCCCCGTCGAGGAACACGCGGCCCTGCCGTGGAACGACGAGCCCGTAAACGGTCTTCATCAGGGTGGATTTTCCCGCGCCGTTCAATCCGATCAGCCCGACCAGGCTGCCTTCTTCGACCTTTATGCTGATGTCGTGCAATATCGTGATATCTTCGGTGTACCCGGCCGTAACGTTTCGCAGCTCAAGCAGGTTCACAGCACAGTCCCCCCGAGGTAGGCTTCGATCACTCTATCGTCATGGAGCACGCGGTCCGTTGCGTCATCGGCTATGACCATCCCGGCATTCATGACCACCGACCGGGGGCACAGCTCGAGGACCGCCGGGATATCGTGGCTCACGATGATAAAGGTCTGCCTTTCGGCATGCTTTTCCGCGATGTACCGGGCGATGATTTCCTTCATGGAAGGATGAATGGCGGCAAAGGGTTCGTCCAGCAGGACCAGTTTCGGTTCCCCCATGAAACAGCAGCCGAACTCGAGGAGCTTCTGCTGGCCTCCCGAAAGGTGGGCGGCATCTTCGTCGGCAAGGCGCGCGAGTTCCAGCTTTTCCATGATGAGGCCGGCCTTTTCGGTTGCGCCCCGGAGGTCGAGGCCCGCGGCATATCCCGAAACCAGCAGGTTGTCGGTAACGCTCATCCGGCCGAAAACCCGGGTCTGCTGGAACATGCGGACAATCCCGCAGTGAAACACCCCGTCGGGGGTCAACCCGTGGATCGGATGCGGCCCGATGCGCATCGACCCGGATTCGGGCGCGTAATAGCCGCTGATCAGGTTGAGGAGAGTCGTCTTGCCCGACCCGTTGGGGCCGATCAGCCCCACCAGTTCGCCTTCTTCGAGTGTAAAAGAAACCTCGGAGACCGCCTGAAGGCCCCCGAAACTCTTGCTGACTTCCTTTGCTTCGAAAAAGCTCACTGCAATTCTCCCGGGTTCGCCGTATTCAGGCTCTTCTTCGATCTTGCCTGCCACAGTTCCCTCAGGCGATCGATCCCGCCCCAGAGGCCCGAACGGAAAAAGCGCCCGACGAGGATAACCAGCAGGGCGAAAAACAACATGTGGCTAAGTCCCACTTCCCTCAGCGCCTCGGAACTCAACTGCACGAGGAAGGCCCCGATGAGCGGGCCGATGAGAGTGCCCATCCCTCCGATCACCACCATGGAGATGATGAGGCCGGTCTGGAGGATAAGCCCGATTTCAGGGCTTGCGAGCCGGATGAAATGGACGTAAAAGGCCCCGGCGAGCCCGCAGACGGCGCTGCTCACCGTAAAGGCGAAGGTCTTCCAGAAGACGACCCGCACACCCCGGCCGGATGCCGCCACGTCATCGTCCCGGATCGCCTGGAGGTACAGGCCCGCCCGCGACCGCACCAGGAAGTAGAGGCCGATCTGCACGGCAAACAGCACGCCGAGGAACGTATAGTAGTAAGCCAACTGGTGCTGGAAAATGGGAGGAACGCTGAGCCCCAGGTCTCCCCGGGTCGTATTGTATTCGTTGCTGATGACGAGTCGGATGATCTCGGCAAAGGAAAGCGTTGTAAGGGCCAGGTAGGGACCGCGAAGCCGAAGCACGATCCGCCCCAGCAAAAGCCCGATCGCGGCGGCAAGCAGAATCCCGGCCGGAATGCCTACCCACGGGGAAGCCCCGAAGTGGTAGCACAGAAGCCCGGACCCGTAGCCTCCTATCATCGCAAAGGCCGCGGGCGCCAGGGAAAACTGGCCCGTGTAGCCGGCGAGCAGGTTCCAGGCCGCCGAGACCAGGGCGAAGTACATGGCCACGATCAGTACGCCCCGCCAGTAGGGCACTTCCACGAAAAACGGGAGCACCGCCACTGCGAGCAGAAACCCGATCGAAGCCAGGAGTTCCCTCAATGTCCGGATTCTTGAGCCGCCCTTCATACGTCGCGCACCTTCTCGCCGAAAAGTCCCTGAGGCCGAAAGAGCAGGATCAGCATGAGAATGAGAAAGCCGAAGGTGTCTCGGTAGGCATACGAAATGTAGACGGCCCCGAAGCTTTCCAATACGCCGAGAAGCAGCCCGCCCACGATGCTCCCGATGATGGACCCCATTCCACCGACGACCACGACAACATAGGATTTCAGCGCGGGGAAGACTCCAACCGCCGGGAAGGCATGAAAAAGCGGAGCCAGCAGCCCTCCGGAAAATGCCACGATGCCGCCGCAAAGGGAAAACACGGTCGAACTGACCTTTGTCGAGTTGATGCCCGCTATGGACGCCCCGAGGCGGTTCTGGGCCACCGCCTGAATTTCCTTGCCCCATCGGGAATATCGCACGAACGAATAGGTGAGGACCAGCATGGCGAACGCCAGGAGGGACGCGACCAGGCGATGCCCGCTGAGCATGAGAGGCCCGATCTCGACGCGGCTCCAATCCACGAGCTGCGGCCCCCGGTAGGGGTAGGGGCCGACGACCTGGTTGGCCAGGTTCATGAGAAACAGGGACAGCCCGAAGGTGACGATGATGGCGTACTCGTCCCGCATCACCGACCAGGACGTATATTTGGCGTAAAGCGGCCGCATCAGCAACCGTTCCGTCAGCCAGCCCACCAGCATCCCCGCGACAAAGGAACTCGGCAGCGCAAGCCACAGCGGGACTCCCAGCTTCAGGGAAAGGAGGGTATACGCGTAGGCCCCGACCATGAAGAATTCACCATGGGCGAAATTGACCACCTTGAGGATCCCGAAAATAAGGGAGAGGCCGACCGCCATGAGGCCGTAAAAGGCCCCCATCATGAGGCCCGTCACAATGATGTCGAAGTTGAGCATACCTGGGTTATCCCCTGTCCCGGGCAGGCGCCGCCGCCCCACTGTATCTTGCCCGGTTGAAGCGGGGCCTGCTTCGTCCGGGCCGGAACCGGTTCGTGAACGGTGTGAACCCGAAGGGCACGACACCGGCGAGAAAAAAGACGTCCCGGCCGCGAGAGGGAAATCCGCGGCCGGGAGCGGGAATCACTTGGCCTGCTGGGGTTTTGCCGTCGCCATGCTGTCCGGCAGCACGATCGCGGCGTTCTCGAGCGGCTGTTTCACGGCGGTGAACTGGATGATTGCAAACGGAACGTCGATCCACTGCTGAAAGGTGGCCCCGGGGGTCGTGTCGAAGCTGATCGTGCCGCGGGTCCCCATGACATCGGTGGCCTTGAGGGCCGCGATGATGTCTTCGGGCTTCGTCGATCCGGCCTTGTTGATGGCATGGGCCAGGGTCCAGAGCGAATCGAATCCCTGGAAGACCAGGCGGCTGGTTTCCCTGCCCGTTTCTTTCTGGTGGCGGGCGCGAACCTCGGTGCCCAGCTCGGTGATTTTCATTTTCGGATGGAAGAGGGCCACGCCGAGCATGGATTTGCCCGCGTCGCTCACGTTGTTCCAGAAGTCGGGCAGCTCGGCGAGAGCATCGACGTCCATCAGCCAGGTTTTTGCACTCGGCGCAACCCCCAGCTCATAGAGCTGGTTGATCACCACGTAGCCGGCCGGAGGGTCGAGGATGGTCACGATCATCTGTGGAGGATTGGCCTTAAGCGGCAGTATTGCGGGTGAAAAATCCTTCGCTTCCCGGTCCAGCACTTCGTATTTGTATTGAGTCTCCGGTGACATTTTCTTGACGTATTGTTCGAGGTTCTTCGCCAGTCCGATCCCGAAATCCGTGTTTTCGGCAAACGCGACGACGCTCTTGAGCCCCAGCGATTTGATCATTTCGGCTCCCGCCATCGCCATTCTCGAATTGTAGACTGCCGTGTTGAAGACTTCCTTGAAGCCCTTTTCGCGAATCGCATCGGCCCAACAGTTAACATTCACGAAGGGGATGCCGTACTGATGCACGACTTCGGCGATCGCCATACCCACCGAGCTGTGGTTCTCACCGACGATGGCCACCACCTTGTCCTTGGTGATGAGCTTCTCCGTTGCGGCCCTGCCCTTTTCGGGGGTACCCATGGAATCCTCGAAGATGATTTCCAACGGCCGTCCGAGGATGCCGCCTCTTTCGTTGATCATTTTGGCCGCAACTTCTATCCCGGCTTTGGCTTCGCTTCCCTGGCTGATTGAGCCCGGAGGTGAAAACGGAAGCGGGGCCCCGATCTTTATCGGCTCTGCGGCAAAGGACTGACCGATGGTCAGGACCGAAAGAAACAGGCAGGAAATGATGATGCAAAAACAAGCGGTCATGCTCCTGGAGCGGTGACCGGGCGCACAGATACCCCTTTTGTGTTTCATCGGTTTCTCCTTTTATTTATGATTTGGGAGGGAAAGCATTTCGGACTTATAAATCAGCTTACATAACCATTCGAATTTTTCAAA
The DNA here is from genome assembly GCA_963666995.1 of uncultured Syntrophobacter sp. Classification (GTDB taxonomy): domain Bacteria; phylum Desulfobacterota; class Syntrophobacteria; order Syntrophobacterales; family Syntrophobacteraceae; genus Syntrophobacter. The sequence goes on from OY762941.1 coordinate 2,075,383, forward strand.
CTTTTTTTCAAGGATCGGCATCATTTCGAGATAAATGGTCTGCCGGCAAATTGAATGAAGGCGGCCTTGAACGGAGTGGCCGATGCGTGTTAATTTTAATGGGCAAAAGCCGAATTCCGGGCCCGGGCGGATGCGAACCATGCAGGTATGAGCGCGCGAAACATGCAGGTATATAGAATATAACAGTGATAACAAATTGTTGGGTTAAGCAAAGTGCAGCCCGGCATGGATCTTTGAAACGAACATTCGTAACTTGAATTGGGCGATTTCTCCCCCTCCCCTCGCTCCCGCCAGGAAAGGGGAATGGGGGTTTGGGTCCTTCCCTTCGGGCGGGAAAGGTACTTCGACGGGTGGCCCGGATACTCGTTATCCGGGTCCGTAAGGACGAGAGGGACCCCCAAATCCGCCGCCGCGATGCCGGCATCTCCCATGGAATCGCGCGGATGCAGCATAACTTACTCCATTAACTCGCTGTGAGAGGGAAACAATGAAGAGGACGATGGTCAGAGAGGCTCTAAATGCCGAGGCAGCGGTGCCTTTCGTATTGATCCGGGGATGGGTGCGCACCAGGCGCGATGCCAAGGATGTGTCCTTCCTCGAAATCAATGACGGGTCCTGCCTGAAGAATATCCAGGTCATCATCGATGCCGCCGTTCCGATGGATGGGACTTCCAGGCTGGCCAACACGGGAGCATCCGTCGAGGTCGAAGGAGAACTCGTCGAATCCCCCGGCAAGGGCCAGAAATGGGAAGTTCGGGCAAAGGAGCTGCGCCTCATCGGCCCCGCCGACCAGGAAACTTACCCTCTTCAGAAGAAGCGCCATTCGGATGAATTCCTGCGCACCATCGCTCACCTGCGGCCGAGGACCAACAAGTTCGGCGCGATGTTCAGGATCCGCTCGGAAGCGAGTTTCGCCGTCCACAAGTATTTTCGGGAACATGGCTTTTTCCACATTCATACGCCGATCATCACGGGTTCTGATTGCGAAGGAGCGGGCGACCTCTTTCGGGTGACCACTCTCGACCCCGTCGTCTGCGGCGGTGAAGCCAAAACCTTCGAGAACGATTTTTTCGGAAAGGAAGCCTATCTCACCGTCTCCGGACAACTCCCAGCCGAGGCCCTGGCGTGTTCCCTCGGGAAAGTGTACACGTTCGGCCCCACGTTCCGCTCCGAGAATTCGAACACCCCGCGGCACGCCGCTGAATTCTGGATGATCGAGCCTGAAGCGGCCTTTGCCGACCTTCAGGACAACATGGATCTCGCCGAGGAGTTCCTCAAGGCCACCATAGAGCATCTGAGGATCCATTCCGCCGAGGACCTGGAGCTGTTCGCGCGGTTTGTCGACCCGCAACTGGAAGCCACTCTGGACAACATCCTCAGGGAACCCTTCGAACGCGTTTCATACCGGGAGGCCGTCGATATTCTCAAAAAGAGCGGGAAAGCCTTCGAATATCCGGTGGATTTCGGTGTGGACCTTCAGACCGAACACGAACGCTACCTCACCGAACAGCACTTCAGGAAACCGGTTATCGTGTACGACTATCCCAAGGGGATCAAGGCGTTTTACATGCGGCTCAATGACGATGATGAAACCGTTGCCGCCATGGACGTGCTGGTCCCGAGGGTCGGGGAGATCATCGGCGGGAGCCAGCGGGAGGAAAGGCTGGAAGTCCTGCAGCGCCGCATCGGGGAATTGGGCCTGGATTTCACCAGTTACTGGTGGTATGCGGACCTGCGTAAATTCGGGAGCGTGCCTCATTCGGGATTCGGCATGGGCTTTGAGCGATTTCTCATGATGGTGACGGGAGTCACGAACATCCGCGACGTCATTCCGTTTGCCAGAACTCCCGCGAACCTGGAATTTTAGCTGGAATCTTAATGTCACGTCGCGATTTTACCGACATGCGCGGGATTGAGGGCGGCCGTTTACGGCCTGTTGCCCAAACAGAATCCAGGTTGAAAATGAGGCGTTTGCCCAGACAACGTCACCCCGGCGATATTGCCGGGGTCCAGTGTCGTCAATTGGAATTATCCAATAATTTCAAAGAAGCTGGATTCCGGCCTGCGTCGGAATGACGAATCATGGTTGGGCTCGTTCCCACGCTCCTGCGTGGGAATGCAGACACTTTTCCTTTGGGCAACGGCCCGTTGAGCCTCGCGTCAGCCGGGAGCCGCGCGAAATCGAAAGGGTCTTCAAATGGACAGGAACGACGGTATTATTTTGCAGCTTTTTTCCGACTATGTCTGACCCTGGTGCTACTTCATTACCGGGCGTATTGAAAGACTCAGGCAGGAGTATGACATCGAGGTCAAATGGATTGCTTTTCCCCTTCATCCCGAGACGCCGGAAGAAGGCGTAACGCTTGAAGAACTTTATGCCGGGCGCGATATCGATATCCGGGCGAATTTTGACCGGCTGAAGAAAGTCGCGGAGGAGAACGGCCTTCCGTTTGGGACACGCCGGAGAACCTTCAACAGCCGCCGGGCGCAGGAACTCGGGAAATGGGCTGAATCCCTGAACAGGGGGGAAGAATTTCACAACGCCGTTTTCCGGGCTTACTTTGTCCGCGGGATCAACATCGGCAAGACGTCCGTATTGGTGGACATAGCCGAGTCGCTGGGGCTGGACGGCGAGGAAGCGGAAAGGGTCCTCACCGGGAGGGCTTTCAGGGAAGCGGTCGACCGGGATTGGGACCTCTCCCGGACCTCAGGGATTACCGCGGTACCCACCTTTGTGGCCGGAGGGCGAAGAGTCGTCGGAGCACAGCCCTACGCTGAGATCGAAAAGCTCGTGAAGTCCGCGGGAGCCCGACCGCTAAGACCCCACTGATTTAAGACCCACCACCGATGAAAAACCCGGAAGCAGCGCCGTCCAGACCGGGGGTGCGCCGGTTACGAACAGGCCGTTAAAATTTTCAGATATGGTCCCAAGCAAAGAGCAATTAAAATGCGCCGGATAGAAGCACCCTGAACGGATAAATAAATATCAGATTGCAGACCACACTATATCCCGATTTGGGATATAGTGCCAGGCTCTTTATAATGCCTTCATGGAAAAGAGCCTTTACCTCATTTAATCTCTCATTAAAGGAATGGGAATTCTGCTCTTCTTAATTCAACAGCATTGATTATTTTCTATTGTTTGATTGCTACACCGTTGAAAACTCCTTGAGCGTCACTGTCACTCATTTGTTGCGATTCAATAATAATATCCATTCTGATTCCTTTGGATGTATCATATGCATTCCCACGTATAAATGTATTTCCACCCATGACCATGGTGACATTATCTTCATGAATGTTGCCTGTTAATATATACTTATTTGATTGTCCATCTATTTGTACCGTACCAGCGAAGGATTGCCCTTTTTGTTTTGTTATACGAAGAGTAGCATTTTCTGTCACATAACTGGTTCCAACCTGTTCATTGCCTTGATAGCCTTTGAATGTGATTGTCCATTTGCCGATGATATTCCTCTCGGCGGCAAAGCTGGTTCCATTCATCATGATAACTAATGTGAAAATAGTTGCCACAAGTAGATGTCTTCTCATAATGTCTCCTTCACTGTTGTCAATGATTGATGGTTTTCTCTTCCTGGATCTCGGTCGCTGAAGGTGTTGGATGGGGAGACATTTCTTCTTCTATCCACTCGATCACCCAGTGAAACGGTGTGGCTTTCGCCGAAAGTCCGCCGGTAAAAGGGCTTTCAAGTGAAAAGATGAGATAGAAGGCCAATCCCACCACCGATGAAAAACCCAGAAGCAGCGCCGTCCAGACCGGGGGTGCGCCGGTTACGAACAGGCCGTTGAATGCAAAAAGGACGACGGCACCCGCGATAAGGAGCGGCCAAAGTGCCGATGCGCTGCCTCCCCTGGCGCTTTCCAGCCGTTCCCGCCGGGCATCGAGCCAGTTCTTGAGCACAACGAGAGTCTGCTCGAAGACGGCGGCTTCACGAGCGTTCACAGGATCGAGGGTTTGGACCGCGCGTATGAGTGCCATCGAGCTCTGCCGACCGAGCTTCTGGGGCGGGATGTGCCCCTGTGCGACCCTCGGAAGCGCGGGCCACTCCTCATGGACCACCGATTTCGCGTAGGCGAGCGCCACGGCCCTGACTTCGCCGGTCCGCTCCGAGGGAAAGACCAGGGCGACGTGCACCAAGTCGGACAGGGCATCCGCTTCCGCCTGGACGGACGCGTGGGCGGTGCTGAAGTTCTGCCACACGCCCGAAACGGCAAAGGCGAGCAGGACCGCATAAGTGGTGCCGAGGACTTCGTATACGGACGCGGTCAGTCCCGAATTGGCGATCAGTTCGTGTGGATCGAACAGCCCCTTAGTGCATATTGCGGCCCCGAATGCCGAAGCCACCGTAGCGCCGACGATGACAAGAATCTGCATCTTCTCGGGTAACGACAGAAGCCAGGGTCTTATGCGGGGCATCCGTGGTGTGTCCTCTCCTTTTACGACCATGGGCGGAAGTCGCACATCGGGCACGGTTGCTGTTGGTTGCATCTCCCGGAGACGGACCGGGCCATTCCCCGTAAATGCCGGTTCACATATTAGCTGTAGTTGGTACTTTTTGCACCGTGTAAAATTACAGTGTTGCAGGGCCACCGCCGATAGACGCTAGACGGCGATGAAGACATGATAGATGGTGAAGGGGCGCGGTGTTAAATCGTGTCGTGTTTCATCAACAGCAGCGCCTGACAAAATCGGTGATGGCATAAGGCCGGCCTTTGAGTGCGCTAGTTTGAGGGCCATGGCCTTATTTTGGACAGATCTGTCAACGCTGGAGCGGGCCTCCCTTACGTTGCCGTCAAAGACGTAGCCAAGCATGGCGCCGGCCTCCATATGGGGAGCATACTGGCCCCTGACAAAACGCATCATTCCTTCCATAACATATTGATGGCTTCCTGAAGAAACCTTTTTGCCTCCGGGAGAACAAAAACGCAGCCTTTTGGCCTCTATTGCGAAATAAACCTCATGCCCCAAGCCACACGAGACAAGTAAATCGATCTTGCCGGCGGGTGTATCTATGTCGGGATTGACGGAGGGAATTTCGGGTTGCGGCCGAATATCCAAAGGCCCATCGCGAAATTCGGGAATTCTTATCAATTCCCTATGCAGCCGCCTGGTAATCCAGTCCTCTCTGTCATTCTCAGTTTTCTTCCTGATGGTGCTCCCAACTTGTAGAATAGAAAAGAGTACAATGGGGATATGCTTTGTCGGAAAAAGCTGCTTATAGGCTCTGGCCTCTCCACCGCTCATCGAGGTTCCTCTCTGGCCAAGGCAACATCGGCATAAATCCTCGCCGCATCGTTAAGCGCCGCAGTGCGAGTCCAGTTCAACAGGATGTTTGGTCGAACGATATGTATTTGCTCCCCCAGGAATACCAGCATATCGCGCTCGTAAAGCACAAAACCGCTCTTTCTGGAAGCATGTCCATGGAGATCTTTCAAAATCTCGGTCAGACGCCGAGGCAGCGACTTCTTACGATATGCCGTTTCTTCATGTGCCAGTCTTACAGTGACCATTGCCAAGCCTGTTTGATCGTCAGTCCCTCCTTCAGCACAGACGCGAAAAGTCGAACCTTCCGCCTTCGCCCACGTATTCAGAGTGTTCGTCAGGGTGTCGGCGTAGGCCGCCAGACCGCGATCGTTATAGGGAGCGGCGCCCGCTTGCTCAACTGGTTTCAAAGATAGAGTTTTCTCGGACCGCCGGGTTGATGGGGTGGAACTCGGTATAAAAATCCGGATGGTGTCCTCAACCAGAATGATCTCCTGCTCCGTCAGGCCGAAATAACGGTAGATCAATGGTTCGATCTCTCCCTGGAGAGCATCGACCTGTTTCTTTCGTGTAGCTTGCCGTTGACCGCTAACCTCTGTCCTGTGTCCTTTGGACAAAGGCTGGCTTCCGAGGTCCGGATGTTGATGGAGTGTGTCTTGCAATGCCTGATGAAGTGCTCTCATTCTTTCAGTGATCTCAGACACAATTTTTGCCGCCTCCGGTGAGGCGAATTCCTCTCCCGGCAAAAGAAAGGGGACACGCAGGAGTTCAAATAGGTGGACCTTGTCTCTCTCAGTTGCCCAGTTGGCTGAGGTGTGGAAGAGGAAGTATTTTGCCAAATTGGATCTCAAATAAGCAGTAAGAAACATCAAAAGGTCGGCATCTTCTCCGGGGCCGGAAATCGATTGCAGGGAACTCTGAAAGAGAACATCAAAATCGCAAAACGCCACTTTGCCGAATCCATGGCTGACGAGGACCATTGGGGGGCGGAACAGCTCCGGCGGCGGCTGACTATATAATGAGTCGGTCCTATATTCCTTCTTTCTTAACCTCTCTGCGAGAGAGATTGTGTCTTCCGGATATAGAAGCAGATCCGAATGCCATGATGTGGCCTCTATAAAGCGTGAATCGAGAGGCCACGTGTTCCTTTTGAGGGGGCGATCCGACTCCGACTCCGGCTTTTTTTCAGACCATGTCTTGATCCCCTGCCCGGAAATCCATCGCTTTGTTTGCCGTGATCGCCTTTTCCTCAGTTCGCTATATACGTCGACATGCTCCCCCAAAGACGGCATGGACTGAAGGAGATCGAGGAATTTTTGATCCCGATGGGTTCCCCACAGGCGGCGCTTCCACACGACCGGCGCAGTTCCCGATTTGGCCGCGGCGAGAATATCACTCAGAGGTATCCACTTTCGATCTGTGGGATTGACCGTGATAATACCCTGCCGGAGTCCTTCACGATTGAACTTCGGGGCATTAAACTCAACCATGTGTTGACCCGTTTGCGAGGGCGTATTTGTAAAAAGTGCGATTAGCGCGGGGCACAATGCGTCCTGAAACAGCAGGAAGCTATAGTCCGCCAGTTGAAGGACCCGTTTCAGCGTCACCTGCCGAAGCCATTCCGCCTGAAATGTATCCGTCTGGTTTTGAAGGATTTTGGATGGCAGCAGGAAGCATCCGGTACCGCCGCTCCGGAGAAAAAGCGGCGCCCTTTCCATAAACTTCTGGGCAAGCTGCTTCTTTTGCCTTCCCTTCCATGGAGGGTTACCGATAACGCAGTCGAATGCTTTGCCGGAAAGAGTCTCCTCGGCAAGCGAATCTCCCCTGTGAATCACGGGAATATCTGCTCGTGGGAGATTCGGGCCATTTCCATAGTCCAGGAGCTTTGGCAACGGCCGCCCGGTTCTTCCCCTGTAGGCTTGGATATCGGGCGGATCAAAGAAATCCAGGTAGGCCAGGTAGAGGCTGAAACAGGCGATCCTGCAGGCGGTCTCTTGTATGTCTATGCCGCGGATCTGACGGTCGAGTATTGACTGAAGTGCCTTGGCTTTGGCAACATAATCTACCGGTTCCGCTTGAGCATGGATCCATCGATTGGCCAGACGATTGAACAGAATCACCAGGAAGACGCCCGATCCGCATGCAGGATCGAGAAAAGACCAGTCGAGGGCGCCCGGGTTGTCGCGAATAGCCATGTCCACAACCATTTCCGCCAAGAACCTGGGCGTGTAGTACGCTCCGCTTTGTTCCTGGCCTTCCGGGTCTTCAGCACCCAGAAAGTCCTGGTAAATCGCGCTGATCGTCTCAACGGGTATCATTTTGAAGTCATACGGCCAAAACCCCAGGGTGCGCTGTCCGCTTTCCACATTGTGGCCACCGAGAAATAGCGTCAATTTCTCCATGTGTGAAGGGCGCATGCGGAGTTTTTCGGCATCGAGATCCTGGTCGAACATGTTGCCGTTGAATTGATCCTTTAATTTGTTGAAGAAGTCATAAAGATAATGAATCCGTGAATCATCAGGCTGCTGTTCCAGAATCTCGGCGAGCCGCGTGGTTGCAGTGCGGCCGTGGCCCGGCTCTCCGACGGAAACGATCCCCCGGTCAAGGAGATAGCAAAGAAAAAGGATGCGCCCGATGATGGCGTGAGCGTTCCTGATATCCAGCGCTTCAGCATCACGAATCAGTGAGTTTCGCAAATTGCGCAGATTGTCCAAAAGCCACGCGTCCACGGACTCATTTGGGTTAAAATATCCGGAGTTTACGTCGTAATAGCGGCCTGTCGCCAGAGCATGGTAGAAAGACTGGATATGCTCGATATAGTCGGCATAGGACAATGTATCGACAAGTGCTTCTTCGTGTTCTTCTCCCTCAGGAGAGTCACTTGGCGGTTTTGCGAGTCCGGAATAGATGTAAACAGAAGTGGGATCGGCCAGGACAAGGACATTGGCTACTCCCTGATTCCAGAAAAGCCTTTGCAACGTAACTCGGTCGAGGGGAGAGAAGGGTTGGCAACATTCCTTCAGGTACAAGATGGGGCGACCATCCAGGCAGAGGGCGCCTGAGAGTTCCATTTCGCGCCATGCACGCTCTATGATCGATACATATCCCAAGAGGTTCATATCGTTTCGGACCGAACCAGGGGATTCATAAAATACCATGCCCGCCGGAGGCGACCTGTGCGCCTCTATCAGTTCCGTCATTTCTCTTGCGGTATCCATGCCGTCAACTCATTCGCCTGAGAACGACTCTGACAACTCCCTGTATCCGCATTTCCCCAAGAGGCATCAGATCGGGGAAATCAGGATTCTCCGCCTTCAGAAAATAACCGCCCTTTTTCAAGGCGAGCGTTTTCAAGGTATTTTCGGTGTCGATGAGAGCTACCACCACGTCTCCTTCACGCGGCGCGGCGTCCGCATCTGCAACAACCCAATCTCCCGCGTGGATACCACGCCCCCTCATTGAATCACCGTTAACCTGCAGTGAAAACAGCCGATGTTCTGCCGAGCGACCCAGCATGGCTTTGTCCAGAACAAGTGAGTCATGGCAATGCTCCGTTTGAGTCTGTGGACATCCGGCCGGGATATGGCCCAGAACAGGGATGTGAATTGTACCATCATCCGGTGCCCGCTCCGAGAGGATAAGTTCAATGCCGCGAGAACGTCCGCCATGGCGTCGAATATATCCCTTCTTCTCCAAAGCGAATACATGGTCCGTCGCCGCCTTGGGACTCTTGAATCCAAAATGATCGGCGATTTCCCGGTATGTAGGTACGCTTCCTGCCACACGCTGACATTCTCGGAGGAATTTCAGAATCTCTGTTTGTCGTGCAGTTAACTTATTCATACTATACATCCGTATAGTATATTAACGGAAGAGGTTTTCTTTGTAAAGCAAATATTGTTGTTCTTTGTGCTTGCCTCATCCGGGCGGGCCTTGTCATGAGACGAAATATCAAAAGGTTCCGCCAACTCGCTCCAGGTTGTGTGTCAAGTGCTGTAAATTGGTCACCGCTCACAGTGCCCCAAGGCGAAATGGCAAGCTCTTTGAGTGCTCGTTGAGGGATTTCAGGTTATCGGAATCACAACATGGGGTTTAGTATAGGGGCTCAGGCGGCGGCATTTGACACACGCAACTTGTTCGGCGGGGAGGTTTCTACAGCCACCGGCGGCTGGAAGGCGTGACCTCGCGGCCGAGTTGGCTCTGAAAGTAGCGTATCACTTCAACCATCACCTTGCGGTCGATCAGACCGGGAAGTCCCTTGAGCGCGGAGTATTCAACCATGAGGGCTTCTACGGGCGGGTTGCCCGTCCTTTCACCAATGCCCAGCAGCGTTCCGCCGGCTCCGGAGCATCCGTGCAGCCAGGCGGTGGCGGCGTTGACCAGTGCCTTGTGGAAATCGTTGTGGCCGTGCCATTCGAGCAGCCGCGACGGTACTCCGGCGTCATCGATGAAAGCTTTGACAAGCGCCGGAACACTGCGGGGCAGGGCGGCCCCCGGGTAGGGCACGGCAAGCCCCAGTGTGTCGCACAGCCGCACTTTGATATCGATTCCGCTTTCTTCCCGCAGCCGCATCAGTTCGATTGCAAAAGGCACGCAGAAGCCGTAGATGTCCGCCCGCGTGATGTCCTCGAAACTGCACCTGGGCGTTATGCCCTTTTCCAGTGCGGCCGAAACCACTTCCAGGTATCTCCCGAGAATGTCCCTGCGGGTCGACTTGAGCTTAAGGAAGATATGATAATCGGAAGCCGATGTGAGGATGCCGGTTTCCTTTATTCCCATATCGCAGACGAGCTGCAAATCCTTCCTGCTCGCCCGGATCCACCCCGTGATTTCGGGAAAGCGGTAGTTTTTTGCTCTGCACGCGTCGAGCGCCGCCCGGTCTTTTTCCGTGTACAGGAAGAACTCCGTCTGCCGGATGAAGCCGTTCGGGCCGGACAGTTCATGAAGAAAGTCGAAGATCCTGCTTACCTGGGGCACGCTGAATGGAGGGCCGGCCTGCTGGCCGTCGCGAAGGGTCGAATCGGTTATATAGGCGTGCCGGGCGGGATGAGCGGGCAGTTCCCCATGATCGAACGCGATGCGCGGGACACTCGCGTAGGGAAAGAACTCTCTGAAGAGATTCGGCTGCCCGACATCCGAGATTTCGTAATGTTTCATATGCGCATTGCCTGAACCCGGCATGTCTTCTAATACCAATTCGCGTTCAAAATAAAATAAATCCCAAGAGAGCGGGGGAACGATTCCCGGCCTGTTGCCCAAAGAAAAAGTGTCTGCATTCCCACGCGGGAGCGTGGGAACGAGCGTAATCAGGATTCGTCATTCCGGTGGAGGCCGGAATCCAGACTCTTTGAAATCACTGGATAATTCCAATTAACGACACTGGACCCCGGGATTTCGGCGGGTGGCCCGGACAACTCGTTGTCCGGGTCCGCAAGGACAAGAGGGGCATCCAAATCCGCCGCCGTGATTCCAGAAGCTATCCTCGGAACCTCCTGCGCTTCGCGCACGGACGGCAAGCTGTCCATGTCACCCGGTGTTACCTATGTCCTCGGACACTTGTTACCCATCTCTCCGGCTCAAACAGAGCGGCGAGGGGAGGGGGACATTATCCTCCGGATCGGGAATCGGGCGGCCTGCCCCGCCTATCCCAGGCCGTTCGATTGCAGGCACTTCTTCCTGCGCTCATCCACGATCCGTTCGAGTCCGAACTTTCTGATCCTGTAGCCCATCTGCCTCAGGGTGAGCCCGAGGTCCCGGGCGGTCCTGGTCTGAAACCACGAGTTTCGCTCGAGGGCGGCCAAGATCTCCTTTCGTTCCATTTCCTCGAGCCGGGACATGGACTGCGACTCATCTTCCGTCTCCGCCTGCCGCTTCAGGTGGCTCGGCAGGATGTCCACCCCGATCTCGTCTCCATCCGCCATGATCACCATGCGCTCGATCAGGTTTTCCATTTCACGGACGTTTCCCGGCCAGTCGTACCCGACGAGGACGGCTGCGGCACCGGGAGTGATATCGAGCTTGCGCCCGTATTCCGCGCAGGTCTTCTCGAGGAAGTGGTCCATCAGGGCGGGGATGTCCTGTTTTCGCTCCCGAAGCGGCGGAACATGGATCGGGAACACATTCAGCCGGTAGTAGAGGTCTTCCCTGAACTGGCTTTCCTTCACGGCTTCTTCCAGGTCCCTGTTGGTCGCGGCGATCATCCGCACGTCAACCTTGATGGTCTTCGTGCTCCCCAGGCGTTCGAATTCCCTTTCCTGCAGGAACCGCAAAAGCTTTGCCTGAAGCGGCAGGGACAATTCCCCCACTTCGTCGAGGAAGACCGTGCCCCCGTCCGCTTCTTCAAGCCTGCCCGCCTTCGACTTGGCCGCCCCGGTGAAAGCTCCCTTCTCGTAGCCGAACAATTCCGATTCGAGAAGGTTCTCGGGCAGAGACGCACAGTTGATCTTGACAAACGGTGACCGAGTCCTGGTGCTGAGTTCGTGAATGATCCGGGCCACTAGCGTCTTCCCCGTGCCCGATTCTCCAAGCAGGAGCACGGACGCACGGCTCGGGGCGACTTTCCTGATCTGCTCCTGCACCCCGGTCATCGAAGGGCTCTTGCCGACCATGAAGAACTCTTCGCCGCTCTCGATCCCCCCAAGCTTAAGCGCGCTCTTGCGGCTCAGCAGCTTGTCCTCCCGCCGTTTGACCTGGCGGTTGAGGCTCACGAGCTGGGCGATGAACGTCGAGACGATCGACAGAAACCGGATGTCTTCCTCGAACGAGACTTCATCGCCGAACAGGCGATCCACGTGGAGCACTCCGATCGCCTTTCCGTGGAGCATGATGGGAACGCCGAGGAAGGCGATACACCCCTTTTCAATGTGGCGCGACCTGGTTTTGTTGAGGAACAGCGGCTCCTTGCTGATATCGGGGACGATGAAAGGTTCCGCCGTCCGGAAGATCAGCCCCGTGACGCCTTCGTTCGGGCGATAGATTCCCCGCAGCCTTTCTTTTTCGGTCAGGCCGTGAGACGCGCGAATGACCAGGCGCCCGGACTCCTCATCCTCGAGCGTCACGGTTGCCCGCTTCATCTCGAGGGTTTCCGAAAGGATCCCCAGGATGGTTTCCAACACATGGTCGAGCCTCAACGCCTGACCGATGATCCGGCAGATGTCAAACAGGACCTTGAATTCAAATTCTCTTATGCTCGCATCCATACCTGATAGCGTATACAATAAGCATGCCATCAGGTGGATGAAGTGCGAGGGGCAAAAATGTTCCCGCGGGCTCGACTGCCCGAACAGGCCGAACCTCAAGCCGAAACGGATGTTTCTTGCACCATCAATTCGATTCCTGCGAGAAGCGATCGCGCACCGGGCAATGATATAGAGCGATACGATCTTCGGTTATTCGTGCGAAAACCACTAAATATTAGAACAATTTTGTTGTAATGGACGCCTGCCCGGAGAGTCTGTCTTGATGGGTTTCATCCCGGCCTGCGTTCAAAATAGTAGCAAGCGATGTTTCTCAAAAGCGTGGGGAACTGCGTCCCCCACACCCCCCACGCCGCTGCGCGGCTTTGTGTGGCGCTGCGGCGAGCGCTCGGCCTCACGCGCTGGCGCGCGGGCCGAAACTCCGGGGGGTGCGGGGGAATCATTCCCATAAGCGCTAACTTAATTATTGCATTCAGTTATAGATTTATTGCATAATCGTCACCCAAAGGAGGGGTGACGATGGAACTAAAAGATATTACGGGCCAAGATAATTGGGAGGTATTGCTGACTTTCTTCCCGGAGTCGTGGCAACAAAAAGCCAAAGAGTTGGGAGCCTTGCACCGATGCCGTAAGTTTGCAGATCCGGAATCCCTTGTTCGGACACTTCTGATCCATTTGGCTGATGGGTGCTCGCTCAGAGAAACAGCGGTAAGAGCATCCGAGGGCAACATAGTCTGCATTTCCGACGTTGCGCTACTAAAGCGCCTTAGGGCTTCCGGGGAATGGTTCCGATGGATGGCCGCAGCACTCATGGAGCAATGGACTACTATGCGGCCCACGGTGATGTTTGGAAAGGATTTTCGCATACGCATCATTGACGCAACCACCATACAGGAGCCCGGCAATACCGGTTCGACATGGAGGCTCCACTATTCGATTGGTTTGCCCTTACTGCAGTGCGATGAGGTCCATCTCACGAGTCCAAAAGTTGGCGAATCGTTCAAGAGGTTTTCGGTCCAGCCCGGAGACCTTCTCTTGGCGGACAGAGGATATGCCCACTGCGCCGATATAGGCCATGTGGCTCGCAGCGGCGGCAATGTGATTGTGCGTATGAATACATCCAACCTTCCCTGTACGGAGATGGATGGCAGTCCATTTATCCTCTTGAAGCATTTGAGGACGCTAACCGGGACTAAATTGGGTGACTGGGACGCCTGTACTCGGGACGATGATCTGCTCATCACAGGAAGAATTTGTGGAATAAAAAAGAGCAAGGAAGCCGCGGAGAAAGCCCGGAGCAAGGTCATCAAGGACAGCAAAAGAAAGGGACGCGAGCCGCAGCCGGAAACCCTTGAAGCGGCCGGATATATTTTTGTGTTCACCACATTGGATCGAAAGTTTCCCGCAGCATTGATTTTAGAAATGTATCGCGGGCGCTGGCAAGTAGAGTTGGCGTTTAAGCGGCTAAAGTCCATCATGCAATTGGGCCATTTGAAAAAAAAGGACGTCAATGCGGCAAAAGCTTGGATACACGGGAAACTCTTTCTTGCCTTTCTGATTGAGGCACTGACAGTTGCAGGGGAAAGTTTTTTCCCCTGGGGGTACCCGATTCGCGAGGACATCGAGAAGATCACGGTGTCTGTGGCGCGAGACCTCATTTATGCTCCATCTGGTTAGATCTGCGGTCAATCCGGTGCTCCAATTATATCGATCTCTCAAAAACTGGCCGAGAATATCGCGGAGGCTCAGAGAGCCCCCACGGAAACGCCCACGTCAAACTGAGAGGTGGGAGGCAATGATTGTCTTTTGTTAAGTTAGCGCTTATGGGAATTATTCCCCCGCTCTTTTTGGGGATGTTGAAAGCATTATTTTGAACTCAACTCGGTTTTGCTGTACTCCACCCCATCCGGATTCATTCGCCTGTGCAGGCAAGGATGCCTTCCCTTCCCCCTGAGTCAGCATCCGGAGCCGTCGCCCCCGCAGCCGCACCCTTTTGCGCAGCCGTTTCGCCGGGCTTTGAACTCGGACAGGCTGCGCCCCTGGTAGACGGCCTCGAGTCCCATGTTGATGAACCCGTTCATTACGACCGGTTCTATGCCGTGTTCGAGAAGGACTCGCCGCGGATTGTCTCCTATTCCGCCAACCAGCACGGCCCGGCAGTCCCGCAGGGTCTCCGCCAGTTCCTTCCATCGGTTGATGCCTCCGCCGGGTTCCGGAGCGAAACGTTCTTCGACCATCCGAAAGCCGTCCCCGGTTTTGGACCAGATTTGCAGTTTTGCCGCCTCGCCCAGGTGCAGATTGACCAGAATCCCTTCGATGGTCGCAACCGCCACATAGGGTTTCCCGGCATTCCTCGAAGCGCCGGTCGCGCAGTCCGCAAGGCACCCGCGCATGGCGTCGGTGCGGTCGTCATCGAGCAGCCCCACCGCGTCGGCCCGGCACCGCGTGCAATGCCTCATCTGGGGAAGGTGCGGTTCGGCTTCCAGCCTGACTCTTTCCATGAGATCCGCATCGGGTTCCTGAATTGCTTCGAAAGGAGTGTCTTTGTTCGGGTACATCGGCATGCAGTTGAGGATGTCGACGCCGAGTTCGGCCGCTGTTCGGGCCACTTCCGGAACATGATCGTCGTTTACGCCTGGAACGACGATGGTATTCACCTTGACCGTAATGCCCCTGGATTTCAGCGCTGAAATGGCTGCCAACTGGCGGTCGAGCAGGAATTCCGCACCCGCGCGCCCCCGCCGGATGACCTTGCCGTGACGGACCCAACTGTAAATGCGCTGTCCGACGTCGGGGTCCACGGCGTTCACGGTGACCGTCACATGGGAGACTCCGATGTCCGCGAGTTCATCCACATAGTCGGGCAAGGCGAGGCCGTTGGTCGAGAGGCAGAACAGCAGGTGTGGAAACCGGTTCTTCAGCAGGCGCAGCGTCTGGAGGGTTTCCACGGGGTTAGCCATCGGGTCCCCGGGACCTGCGATACCGGCCACACTGATCCGCGGTTCCTTCTCGAGGACCTTTCCCACGTAGGCCGCCGCCTGAGCGGGGGAGAGGATGGCGCTGGTCACTCCCGGCCGGCTTTCGTTAACGCAATCGTACTTGCGGTTGCAGTAATTGCACTTGATGTTGCAGGAAGCCGCCACCGGCAGGTGCACCCGCCCGAAATGTCCTTTCGCATCGGCATTGAAGCAGGGGTGATGGTCCGGGTGTCTCAATAGTTTCATTTTCCTGATTCCTTCCTTCCAGGTCTTACAGATAACTGTACCCGACCGGAGAGTCCTCCTGGCTCTTGCTGAGAATCGCGTTCACGACTCGGTCGAGAAGGTTCTGAGTGCCCCTGTAGCCGACGTGGAGTATCCTCTGGCCTCCAAACCGGTCGTGAATGGGAAAGCCGGTTCGGATGAGGGGGATCCCGAGTTGCCTGGCAATCGGATACCCCTTGCTGTGGCCGACCAGGAGATCGGGTGAAAGCGAACCGGCGATCTCGGCGATTTGCTGAAAATCGGCCCCTTCCCGGACAATCGGCGGCTCGGGCAGGATCCCGGATACCACCTGTTCTATGGCGGACTTGAAACGGCCGCTCTTCCCTCCCGAGGCGCACAGCACCGGGCGGATCCCCACTTCGACGAGAAACGCAGTCAGTCCCACCACGAGGTCCTCTTCGCCGAACACGACCGCGCGCTTGCCGAACAGGTACTTGTGGGCGTCAACGTAGGCGTCGACGAGGCGCCCGCGTTCGACGGAGTGTTTTTCGGGAGTCGTAATTCCCCGGAGTCGCTCGATCGTATCGAAGAAGGCATCGGTCTCCATTATGCCGATCGGAATGCCGATCCCATGGAGCGGCACGTTGAAACGATCGTTGAGGAGCCTTCCCGTGCTTTTCTGATCCGCGAGGGTCCTGCCGAATTCGATGGTCGCCGAGGCGCAGCCCATGTTCCTGATGGCCTCGACGGAGGTCCCGCCCTGCGGGATCTTCTGGTAGTCGGGCTGCGCCGGGCCGTCGAGGGTCTCGGAATAGTCGGGCAGGATGACGGCCGGAAAGCCGAAGTCGTCCAAAATTTCCCGGAGGTACCGGATATCCGCCGGCGAAAGAAAACCGGGCAGTACGTTGACAAAGGTCATCGGCTCCCCGCCCTGGGACACCTGGTCCACCACGGCGCGGATCGCGGCGTGAAAGCCTTCCATGTGTGTTCCCGAATAGCTGGGAGTGGACACATTGACAAGGACCGGCAGGTCGTCGTCGAGTCTCCCCCGGTTCACTTCACTGCGAAATTCCCCGACGATCATCGGAACGTCGTCCCCGATCGTTTCGGTGAGGCAAGTGGTCGCGATGCCGATCATCCTCGCTCCGAATTTCGTCATCACGTTCTTCAGGCCCTGTTTCAGGTTGGCCCCGCCGCCGTAGACGGCGTGTTTTTCCCCCAGGGAGGACGATGCGATGTCCATCGGTTCCCGAAAATGGCTGATGATGTAGCGCCGCATGTACGTCGCGCATCCCTGCGACCCGTGCAGCAGCGGCACGGCCCCTTCAATCCCGCGGAAGGCCAGGCACGCGCCCAGCGGCTTGCACAGCTTGCACGCATTGGTGGTCGAAATATAGGAAGTGTGTTCCATTTTATTCTCCCCCCTTCTTCCTGGGAACGAAGCGCCACACGGGGCTCATGACCGAGGAATGAACCTCGCCTGCAAAGTTGAGCATCCCGACGAAACCTTCGAGCGGTTTCTTGCGTTCGTGGTTGTGATCGCAAAACCCTACGCCGAGTTTGTAGGCGATGGGTCTTTCCTTTACGCCGCCGACGAAGATGTCGACGTCCTTTTCCTCGAGAAAGGATGAGAGTTCCAGGGGGTTGGAATCATCGACGATGATCGTGCCCTCGTCGGTGATGTCGTAGAGTTCCTTGTAATCCTCTTCCGTTCCGGTCTGCGAGCCGACCAGCACCACCTTCATGCCCAGCAGCCGAAACGCCTTGACGAGGGAAAACGCCTTGAATGCGCCTCCGACGTAAATGGCCGCCTTCTTGCCGGAAAGGTCCTTGCGGTACTGTTCGAGCTTCGGGTAGAGCACCGACAGCTCCTCCCGGACCAGGCTCCGGGTACGTTCCATGATGTCCGGGTCCTGCTTCTCGAAGAAGCGCGCCACCGAATAGAGCGATTCGGCCATGTCTTCCACCCCGAAGTACGAGACCCGCTGAAAGGGAATGCCGAAAGACTCTTTCATCAATTTTGCGAGTTCCATGGTGGCCCCGGAGCACTGCACCACGTTGAGGGCGGCCCCGTGGGCGCGCCGGATGTCCTCCACCCGTCCGTCCCCGGTAATGTTTGCAACCGTCTGTACGCCCATTCGAGAGAAGTATTCCCGTATGATCCAGATTTCCCCGGCCAGGTTGAAGTCCCCCAGGATATTGAGGCTCAAGGGGGAAATCCCCGAGGTATCCCCGGTGCCGATCAGCCTGAACATTGCCTTGCATGCCGCGGCATACCCTTCGCGCTTGTTTCCCTTGAAGCCCTCGGACTGGACCGGAATGACCGGGATATTCTTCTCCAGGCTCACCTTCCTGCAGACCGCTTCGAGGTCGTCGCCGATGATCCCGACGATGCAGGTGGAATAGACGAATGCGGCCTTCGGTTCATACCGGTCGATCAATTCCGTGAGGGCGGCCAGGAGCTTGGATTCGCCGCCGAAGATGATGTCCTTTTCCTGGAGGTCGGTCGAAAAGGAGAGGCGGTGCAGGGCAGGGCCCGATGAGAGCGCGCCTCGAATATCCCACGTATAGGCGGCGCAGCCGATCGGCCCATGCACCAGATGAACCGCGTCGGCGATCGGGTAGAGAACCACGCGGGAGCCGCAGAAAACGCAGGCCCTCTGGCTCACCGCTCCCGCCAGGCTCTCACGGTTGCAGTCCATTTCGAAGGGGTGTTCCCCTTTCCTGTGGATCTGGTTCTTTCGATCGTCGAAGATGACGGATGTGCAGGTACTCATGGCTTCTCTTCCTCCGCCGCGTCGCGGCAGTTTCGACGGGTTTCACTTCGCTCACCCCATCCGCGTCTCTGGGTTCCTTGCTATGCCATCAGGTAGCCTTCCGCCGGTTTTCCTTCCTCCAGGGCGCTCAGGATGTCGTCCACGACGTCCGTGCTCGTTACATTGCGGTACCAGAACCCCTGCGGATAGATCAACAGGATGGGCCCTTCATCGCAGAGGTTGAGGCAGCCGGTGGTGGTGACCATGGCGTTGATCCCTCGGTCCACCACTTCTTCCTGGAGATAGGGAACGAGGTTCAGGGATTCTTTCTTCATGCACTTTCCTTTGGCTTCGGTTCCCCTGAAGCTTGCGCAAACGAGGATATGGTAATCGGGTTTCTGCATCACAAAACTCCTTCTTGCTTGTGCGTTGCCTGTCTAAGTTCTTTTCGTCGGTCTGATTCAAATTCCATTCGATCGGCGCCCCCGCTCGGACTCCCCTGTCAGGGGGACGGGCTTTGACCGCCCACCGGATCGGCGCCATCTACATCACCAGTTCGAAGCTTTGTTCGGGGGCATCCCTGTCCTGGCGGTCGAGGAGCGCGTCCAGGATCTTTTCCAGGAGACGGATCCCTCCCCGGTAGCCGACGGTCGGGAAGTAGCTGTGCCCGACGCGGTCGAGGATGGGGAAGCCGAACCGTACGAACGGAATGTCCTCGTCCCGTGCAATGTATTTGACGTAGGTGTTTCCCATGAGAAGGTCCACCGGTTCGTTTTTGATCCACTGATGAAACAGGAACATGTCTCCGCCCGCCTTCACATTGACTTCATGAGGAACATCCCGGGTGATGGCCCTGATTCCGGCTTCAAAATCCTTCGACGGGGTCCCGGTCACGATGTGGATCGGCCACATGTCGATGGATACCAGGAACTCGGTGAGGGCGATGAGTTGGTCCGGGTCTCCCACCAGGGCGACTTTTCTGGTGTAGAAGTACTGGTGCATGTCGGTGATCATATCGAGCAGCTTTCCGCGCTCGATGGTGATCTCTTCGGGAACGTTGACTCCGGCGGTCCTTCGCAGGAGATCGACGAAGGTGTCGGTCGCCTTGATGCCGATGGGCAGATCGAGGACCTGGCAGGGCACGCCGCACTTGTTGTCGAGCGCCCGGGCGGCGGGGCCCGAGGAGAGCTGCCCCAGACCGATGGTCGCCATGCCGTCCCCGGTGCTCCTGAGGGCTTCCACGGTTACCCCGCCCTTCGGGAACATCTCGTATTTTCCAGTCTGAGGGCCGTTCAAAACCCCGGAGGTATCGGGGAACATGACCGTTTCTATCCCCAGGAGATTGACAAGCCTCGCAATCTCTTCCATGTCCGACGGTTCCACGTAGCCGGGGATGATATTCACCTGGTGGGTCCTCCGGCCGGTCGATGTGGCGAAGTAGTCGACCATCGCTCTCGTCATGGAGGCGAATCCTGTGACATGAGAACCCACATAGCTGGGCGTGTTCGCATGGATGACGTACTTGCCGGCGGGGATCTTCCCCTCGGCCAGCGCTTTGCCGGCGATCTGAGGGATGTCGTCGCCGATGGTCTCGGACAGGCACGTCGTGTGGACCGCGATGACATCGGGCTCGTAGACCGTAAAAATGGTGTCGATCGCCTGGAGCAGGTTGGCCTGACCGCCGAAGACCGATGCGCCTTCGGTAAAGGAGCTTGTCGCTGCCATGATGGGTTCCTTGTAATGGCGGGTCAGGGCGCTCCGGTGGTAGGCGCAGCAGCCCTGGGAACCGTGGCTGTGCGGGAGGCACCTGTGAATCCCCAGGGCCGCGTACATTGCGCCGATCGGCTGGCAGGTCTTGGCCGGGTTGATGACCAGGGCTTTGCGTTCCGTGACTTCCCTGGGTGTGTGTCGTAGCAACATCGTCTTATCCTTCCTTGGCTGTTCAGTCCCAGGCGTATTTTGCCGCGAGTTCGGGGGACGTCTGCCACGGGGCCTGCAGGTAGTTCCATACCTTCGTATTCACCATCCGGTCGATCTCGCGGTAGAAGTTGACGGCCCCGCGAAAACCCGCATAGGGGCCGCCCGAATCGTAGCTGTGGAGCTGTTTCATGGGGACGCCCTTCTTCTGGATGGCAAATTTTTCCTTGATCCCCGCGCAAAAGATCGCAGGTTTATAGGTTTCGATGAGCTTTTCCGTCTCGTACTGGCTGATGTCATCGATCACCAGGGTCCGCTCGGGCATATCGGGCATCATGCCGTCGTAATCCTTGAAGGAGAAACCTTCCCCGGCCAGTCTTTCCACTTCTTCAAGAGACTTTCTGGCCCGGTATCTTTCGGGATCGCGCTCGACTTCCAGTTCCTCGATGTTTCGGCTGTCGGCATCGACCTTGATGCCGGGAAGGACTTTGCGCCCTTCGTAGTCATCCCGGTGGGCGAATTCATAGCCGGCCGCAATCGTCTTCATCCCGATTTCGCGAAAGAGTTCCTGGTAGTGGTGAGCGCGGGAGCCGCCCACAAAGAGCATGGCAAGTTTGCCCTCGCACCGGGCCCTCACTTCCGCCCTCACCTTTTCGATTTCCGGCATTTCCCGGGCAATGACTTCTTCGACCTTCTTCATAAGCCCCGGGTCTTCGAAATATTTTGCGATTTTCCTCAGGGACTTCGCGGACGATTCGGCGCCGATGAAGTTGATCTTGATCCACGGGATGCCGTATTTTGTCTCCATCATTTCAGCGACGTAGTTGATCGAGCGGTGGCACATGATGGTGTTGAGATCGGCCATGTGAGCGTTGGCGAACTGGTCGTAGGTCGAATTGCCGCTGAAGGTGGAAACGACGGTGATGCCGCAATCCTGGAGGATGCGGTCGATTTCGAAGCCGTCGCCGCCGATGTTGTATTCGCCGAGCAGGTTGATCTTGAAGCTGCCTTCCTTCGGGGTTTCATTGAGTCCCACCACGTGAGTGAAAATGCCGTTGTTTGCGATGTGATGCCCCGCCGACTGGCTGACCCCCCTGTAGCCCTCGCAACTGAAACCGAAGACGTTGATGCCGAGTTCTTCTTTCATCTCGCGTGCGACCGCATGGACGTCGTCTCCTATGAGGCCGACGGGGCAGGTGGCGAAGATGCTGATGGCTTTGGGCTTGAAGAGGTCGTAAGCTTCCCGGATCGCAGCCCTCAGTTTTTTCTCGCCGCCGAAGACGATGTCTTCCTCCTGCATGTCCGTCGAGAAACAGTAGGTCATGAAGTTCTCGTCCTCGGGGGTGTGGGTCATGGTCTGGTTGCGGCGCGTGAGCCAACTGTAGAACCCGCACCCGATGGGGCCGTGAGTGATATTCACGATGTCCCGGGTGGGACCCAGGATAACGCCCTTGCACCCCGCGTAGGTGCAGCCGCGCTGAGTGATGATGCCAGGGATGGCCCTCGCGTTGGCGCCGATCTCCGGAACGGTGCTGTCGGGGCCGATTTTATTCACGATGATCTGTTTTGCGCGCTTGCGCGCCACTTTGGTTGGATATTTGCCGAGAATCTCCTGTTTGAGTTCTTCGGGGCTGATGGCGTCATTTTCGGAACACGCATTTCCTTCGCTCAAGATGGCCATGTTATTTCTCCACTGGAAACGGTCCGCTGCTTCTCATGCATCATCCAGGACCGCATCTCCGTTCATTCCCGTCCTGATGCTGACGGAATCAAGAACCGGCATGACGAATATCTTCCCATCCCCTGATTTCCCCGTTCGGTTGACCCGGATCAGGGTCCTTACGGTTTTTGGGACCAGCTTGTCGGGTACGACGATGATCAGCAGCCTCTTGGGAATGAGCCGCTGGCTCTGGCCCAACTGGGCGATGGCTTCCTCGTAGCCCTTTTCGGCGCCGGCCAGAAGGCTCACATCCACCAGCCCCTTGCCTCTGCCCAGTGCGTCCCTTGCCGTCATGGAAAAGACGCCCGCCTCCGTGAGGGCCTCCTTCGTCCTGTTCATCATGTTTATGCGAACGATCGCCATGACCTCTTTCATATCCTCACCTCTTCGGTCTCGCCGGAAGCCGTTTCCCTGATGCCGGAGCTGATCGTGTAGACTTCCTCGACCGGCGAGACGAATATCTTGCCGTCTCCGAAGGCGCCTTTAGCCCCGGTCCTTGCGGCTTTCAGGACCGTCTTGATGACGAAATCCCTGTCCGAATCATTCACAACGGTGATGAGGAGTTCCTTGGGGATCTCGTCGTAGGTGACTTCGCCGATCTTGATCCCACGCTGCTTGCCGCGGCCCACAACGGACACCTTCGTGACCGCCGGAAATCCCGCTTCCATGAGCGCGGCCAGTACATTGTTCACTCTTTCCGGCCTTACGATTGACCTGATCATCAACATGGCTTTGACCTCTCCCTTGTTTTCCCTTTGATGTTCTTCCCTTGTCGGCTTTTCCCTCAACCGGCCAGTCCGTGCTCGATCAGGAGCTTTTCCAATTCGTCCGTATGCATGGGCTTCGGGATGACCTGCATCTCGTTCTTCTCGATCTTCCCGGCCAAAGTCCGGTATTCGTCGGCCTGAGCATGCGACGGATCGTATTCGATGACCGTCTTGCGGTTGATTTCGGCCCGCTGCACCATGTTGTCGCGCGGCATGAAATGGATCATCTGAGTGCCCAGTTTGGCGGCGAAGGCTTCGATCATCTCCTTCTCGTTGTCCACCTTGCGGCTGTTGCAGATGAGGCCTCCCAGGCGAACGCCGCCTGCTTCCGCAAACTTCACGATGCCTCTGCAGATGTTGTTTGCCGCATACATGGCCATCATTTCACCGGAGACCACGATGTAGATCTCCTTAGCCTTGCCTTCGCGAATCGGCATGGCGAACCCGCCGCATACGACGTCGCCAAGGACGTCGTAGAATGCATACTCCAGATTTTCGCTTTCAGCGTAGGCCCCCAGTTGTTCCAGGAGGTTGATCGAAGTGATGATGCCCCGGCCGGCGCACCCTACGCCCGGCTCGGGTCCTCCCGATTCGACGCACACGACCCCCTTGAACCCGACTTTGCGAATGTCATCGAGTTCCACGTCCTCGCCTTCGGCCCGCAACGTGTCCAGGACCGTCTTCTGGGATAGACCGCCCAGAAGGAGGCGGGTTGAATCCGCTTTGGGATCGCACCCGACCACCATGACTTTCCTGCCCATTTCAGCCAGTCCGGCCACCGTATTCTGGGTAGTGGTCGATTTCCCGATTCCGCCCTTACCGTAAATGGCAATCTTTCTCATTTGAGGCTCCCTGTCCTAATAGAATTGTTGTTGAGAAGAGATAGAGCACAAGCCGTGCCAAGTGGCTGGGTGTTTTGCTAATATACTGTAATAACTGTTAATTATTGTAAGGATCGGGCGCGGAGCGGACTGGGTGTGGTTTCTGAATAATCTACAAAAGGGTAGAAAGGATTAACAAAAATGTACGGTTTTTTGGGGGTAACTGAGACGCAGATTTAGGTCTTCACTTCGTTTGTTAAAGAATTAGCAAAGTTATAACCGTATGTTAAGCACTATGGAAGGAAATCTGCGGGGTCTAAACAACAAAAGAAAAGTCACCGGATCGGGGCAGACGAGGCGAATCCAGCCGGACCGGATCGCGGGGATGCTTTTCAGATACCATTTTTATTGGTTTAGAGTTACATAAACCCGGACATCGGCAGGCAGGGGTGTCGATCATCCGAATTGGGCCTCACGGATGGAATGAATCGTAATCTGAGCGATTCCTCAGGAGATGCCGCCGTGGCCGGCATGTCTTCAGTGAGTCACACCCCCACCCCGCCTCCCCCGTCAAGGGGGAGGAGTCATATGCCGTGTGCCCCCTGCGGGGCGAGGGGAGGGGGAGAAAATCGCTCAAGTCAGGTGAACATCAGCCGATGTAATGCCTTACACACGGGAGCCGGGAAAACAACATGAACGAACAGCATATCGCTTCAATCGCGGGCGAGCTTCATCTGCCCGAGTCTCAGATACGGGCGACGGCCCAACTGCTCGAAGAGGGCGCAACGATTCCCTTCATTTCGCGGTACCGCAAAGAGGTCACCGGATCTCTGGATGAAACCGTTGTCACGGCCGTTCGCGACCGGCTGGCGCAGCTCGATGCCCTGGACAAGCGGAGAGACGCCGTCTTGAAGTCCCTCGAAGAACAGGGAAAATTGACGCCCGAATTGAAAGCGAAGGTTTCCCGGGCTGAAACTCTGGCCGTGCTGGAGGATCTCTACCTGCCGTTCAGGCCAAAACGACGCACCAGGGCCATGATTGCGAGAGAAAAGGGACTGGGGGCGCTGGCTGACCTGATTCTTGCCCAGGAACCCTTCACGGACCCGCTCGATGAAGCGCTTCGCTTCGTCGATCTCGAAAAAGGAGTCGCCTCCGCCGAAGAGGCCCTTGCGGGCGCGCGGGATATTGTCGCCGAGCTGATAAACGAAGACGCGGCGGCGCGGGCGAGGCTCCGAGCCTTGTTCACCGACAGGGGGGTCATGCGGTCCGGGGTGGTTTCCGGAAAAGAGGGCGATGGCATCCTGTACCGCGACTATTACGACTGGGAAGAATCCGCGCGGAAAGCGCCGTCGCACAGGATTCTCGCTGCGCGCCGCGGGGAGAAGGAAGGGTTTCTCAGCGTTCACATCGCTCCGCCCGAGGCCGACGCCATATCGATCCTCGAATCGCTTTTCGTAAAGGGGGATTCGGCCGCTTCCCGGGAGGTCCGGGCGGCCGTGCTCGACGGCTACAAAAGGCTTCTTGCTCCTTCCCTTGAAACGGAGGCGAGGCAATGGTCCAAATTGCGGGCCGATGCGGACGCGATCCGGATCTTTTCCGACAACCTGCGCCATCTCCTGATGGCCGCTCCCCTGGGATCGAAGAGGGTCCTGGCCGTCGATCCGGGTTTCCGGACGGGGTGCAAGGTGGTATGCCTCGATCCGCAGGGGAAGCTCCTCCACAACGAGACGATCTACCCGCATTCCGGAGCGCAGTCTTTGGCCAGGGCGGGCGAGCGCGTCCAGGCGCTGACCGCCGGTTTCGACGTCGAAGCCGTTGCCATAGGAAACGGCACTGCCGGCAGGGAAACGGAAACGTTCGTCCGGAGTCTAGATCTTCCGAAAGGCATTCAGATTATCATGGTGGATGAAAGCGGGGCATCCGTCTATTCGGCTTCCCCCGTGGCCCGCGAGGAATTTCCCGACCATGACGTGACCGTCCGTGGTTCCGTATCCATAGGAAGGCGCCTGATGGATCCCCTCGCGGAACTGGTCAAGATCGACCCGAAGTCGATCGGGGTCGGCCAGTACCAGCACGACGTCGATCAGAACGAATTGAAGAAGAGCCTGGACGATGCGGTCATGAGCTGTGTCAACGCAGTCGGCGTTGAAGTGAACACGGCCAGTCCGCAGCTCCTTGCCTATGTATCGGGACTGGGACCTCAGCTTGCGAGAAATGTCGTCGGCTATAGGGACGGCAACGGCCCCTTTCGGTCGAGATCGGATCTGAAGAAGGTCCCCCGGCTGGGTCCGAAAGCCTTCGAGCAGGCGGCGGGCTTCCTGCGCATAAGGGACGGCGGGAACCCTCTCGATGCGAGCGCCGTACATCCGGAATCCTACCACATCGTGGAAAAAATGGCCCGAGACCTGGGCTGCTCGGTGATCGACCTCATGCGGGACGACGGGCTTCGAAAGAAGATCGATCCCTCCCGCTACGTGACGGAGACAACCGGGCTGCCGACCCTGCTTGATATCCTTTCCGAACTCGCCAGGCCGGGCCGGGACCCTCGAGAGACTTTCGATCCCTTTTCGTTCGCTCCGGGGATCGAAAAGATTGCCGACCTCACCCCGGGGATGAAACTGCCCGGAATAGTCACGAATGTCACGGCCTTCGGGGCTTTTGTGGACATCGGGGTCCACAGGGACGGGCTGGTCCACGTGAGCGAGCTTTCGGACAACTTCGTAAAGGACCCCGCGCAGGTGGTTCGCGTTCGCCAGCGTGTTACCGTAAGGGTCCTCGAAGTGGATGCGGAGAGGAGCCGCATTTCGCTTTCGATGAAGTCTTCTCCGGGGGTGGGGGCCAAACCCTCCAAAAAAGAGGAGGTGCATCCGGCCAAAACGCGTCCCGAGGAAAAGGCCCGTAGCGGCAAGAAAATCGCCTTCAATAATCCCTTTGAAAAGGCGTTGAAGAATCCCGATTCGAATCGCGGCCGCTGAAGCGTCTCCCCCTCGACGCCGCGCCTACTTCCCGTCTCCAAACAACACGAGCGGCGCCCAGAAGAACGGATGACGGTATAAGTCCCCTTCTTCTCCCCGAATCAGGCGCAGTTTCGCATCGCGCAGCGCTTCCGCGCGGTTCTCTGCGGCTTTCAGGTTTTTGAAAAGTCCCGTGCTCATCGCGGTTTCCGACTTGGATTCAACGGACCACAGAGTGACGGAAATGGAGGAGGTCCCGGCATACATAAAAGCCCGGGTAAGTCCTATGACCCCTTCCCCTTCCTGTATTTCACCCCTTCCGGTATTGCAGGCCGAAAGCGTCACCAGATCCGCATTGAGCTTGAGCCTGAACACATCGGCCATGGTGAGGAAGCCTTCCTGCCCGGTCTTGGGATCGGGATCGGAGAGTACCAGGGCGGGCTGCCTCACCTCGTCCAGCTCTCCGGGCAAAATCCCATGGGAGGCAAAAACCAGGTAGCGGTAGTCGTCCAGTTTCTTTTCATCGTTTAAGCGGAAGACATTGGTTCGGGATGCGGCTTCCCGCAGTTGAAGAGGCTGGCTCTGGTCGGGAGCGTCAAGAATCGCCTTGATTTTTTTCGCCTCCACTTCGGTATCGGGCAGTTCCGGAAAGGAGCCTCCCACAATGTCCCGGTAAGCGATGGACCGCATGTCCCTGACCGGGGAGAGGTCGTCGATGGCCCCGAGATTGTCGGGGCTGCTCGACCCGGAGGCTTGCTTCGACGGCCCCTGCTCCCTTTCGTGGTAAACAGGGTTTGCGAAGATAAGAAGCGGGTTTTTCACCGTTTGTTTCTTCCTTGCCTCTCCTTCCCTCAGAATCTTGAGAAGGGACGCGGAGGAAAGGTAGGCGATCGGGTGTTCCTCAACCAGGAAACGGGGTTCTTTCGCCCCGGCTTCTCCCGTTACGGTCAGAGTTTCAAAGGGGAGAACATAGAGGGAACTGGACGGGACGATATACAGGGTCTTTGCTTTTGAGATCATCCCGGCGGCCCCGTCCGGAACCAGCAGCCGGTAGAGTTCACGCCCGCGGTCGCGCACTTCGGTCATCGAACTTTGAGCGGCCTGGCTCAATCGGGAATCGGAATACTTTCTTTCTATGGCGTCCAGCACTATCAGCAAAGCGTTTCTGAAGTCAGTGACTTTCGCCTGGAGTTCCTTCCGGCCGATCCCGATGGTGAAGAGCTGAAAGCGACCCTTGTCGATTACCCAGAGGCATGTTCCCTGTTCCATGACTCCATAGACCAGGATGACCTCGCCGGGCTGGAGCACATTTTGTTGAAGTTCGGCAAGACCGGCCGGTTTGGGGTATTTGAGGGCGTAATAGTCGGGGTAGTTGTTCCTGATCTCATCGCGCAGGGCCGCCTGAGCGGCCTTTACCCGGCGGATGCTCTCTTCCGTCGATTTGGTTTGATCCGGTTCTTCGTCTTCGGAGTCTTCCTGATCCATGCCCGCGGACTGCAATTTATCCAACCGGTCCTCGAGGTCGGTTTCCTTGGCCACGACCTCCGCGGGAATCCCCGCGAACTGCCGGGCGCCGCTCTGCCCCATTTCTTCGAGGAAGGCCCGCCCCTGCTTTCTCTCGAAGACTTCCAGGGATTTTCGGTCGTAACCTGCGGACGGATCCTTCTTGTGGAGATTTACCAGCAGACGGATGAAT
This sequence comes from uncultured Syntrophobacter sp., assembly GCA_963666995.1. Taxonomy (GTDB): domain Bacteria; phylum Desulfobacterota; class Syntrophobacteria; order Syntrophobacterales; family Syntrophobacteraceae; genus Syntrophobacter. The sequence goes on from OY762941.1 coordinate 2,103,697, forward strand.
CTGTCGTAGACAACCAGCTTGTCTCTCATAAAGGACGTCTGGGTCGATTTTTCGGAAAGCTCGGCCCGCATGCTTTCTATGGTGTCCAGAGCCTGTTCGTAGTGGGAAATTGCCTTGGCGGAGGCCCCCTGTCCGGCTTCCGCCTCGCCGAGATTCCACAGGCATCTCCAGAGGGGTTCGGCGGCCTTTATCTCGAGGGCGATCCGGAGGGCCTCATTCAGCGCTTCCTGCGCTTTTTCATTCTGGTGGAGAGCTCGCTGGGACTGGCCAATGTATACGAGATCCTGGGCCTCGCCCCATCGGAACCCGTCTTCACGGTGGATTGCGAGCGCCTGCCGGTAATAATCCACTGCCTTGTCATACTGCCCGAGCCGGTAGTAAACAAGGCCGCTGGCGGCGAGCGTGTTGCCCTCGGGCGTTCGCCTCATGTTTTTCCTCTTGCCCGGACCCGGAGCCCGTCCCTTTTTCCCCGCACCGGCACCGCGAAAGGACTGCTGCCCCCTGCTTCCGATTTCCCTGTAGATCGACAGCGCCTGCTGGTAATACTCGAGGGCCTTGTCATACTGGCGGAGCCGGTAGTAGACTTTGCCGATATTGGTGAGCGTATTGGTTTCCCATCTTCGTTTCCGGGATTCCTGGTGGATGGTGAGCGCCTGCTGGTAATATTTCAGTGCCTTGTCGTACTGGCCAAGATTCGAATAGACTGCTCCGACATTATTATAAGTGTAGCCTTCCCATGCCCGGCTGCGGGTCTCCCTGTGAATGGCGATTGCCTGCCGGTCGTATTCCAGCGCCTTCTCGTACTGGCCGAGCCGTTGGTATGCGAGGCCGAGATTGGTATAGAACAAGCCGATCATCTTCCTGTTATTGGACTTTTGCGCGAGGGCCAGACCTTCGGTGGATTTGGCCAGTCCCCGGGATGCGTCTCCGGCGCGGGCCGCATCGAATCCCTGGTTGAACAGCGAGTCCATTTCAGGGGAACTGCCCGAATCCCCGGCCTTCCAGCTTCCGGCATCCTCTGCGGCCTGCTCTCCCTGCCTGTTTTCGTCGCCGCCCCTCGCCAGGGCGATATCAGCCGTCGCAGCAAGTCCCGACAGGAGCAAAAGAATCGTCAAAAGGCAAATGTTTCTTTTCATCTGTCATCCCCCCACTTTACTGCATGCGGGAACCGGCCCAGTCTTTGAGGTTCAGGAGAGTGGCGTTTTCAGGCTGTCTTTTCAGAGCGGAGTCGATGACCTTTATCATCTCCGGGTATCGGCCGTAATCCGCGAGGACGGCGAGGAGGTACAACTCCGGGGTAATGTCGCCGGTGTCCCTTCCTGCACGCAGACTTTCGCAAGTGGCTTCCGCCGCTTTTATTTCGTCTTGTTCCTTTTCGGTGAGCTGTGCCGGCGCTTTTTGGGGAGTGCCGTCCCGGCGGTTTAGACCGCGTATCTGAACGACTCCGGAAGTGGGAACGCTCGACCGCGGAAACGGCATGGCGCTGCCTCCGATCACTCGTGTCACCCCGGTGGGAAGGGTTTTTACTTCAGGCTGAATCGTCCGGTCTTCTTTGCCCTGCACCCGGCTTTCCCCGTCGCCGGCCGCAAGGGTGACCCGGCCTTTCCAGGTTTCCTGCCTGCTGTCGGAAAAATAGACCACCTGGATCAATCCATCCGCGGGGACTTGGAACCGGTCGTTTTTGTGGACTTTCATGAATGCCTGCACCTTTGCGGGTTGTTTCTGATCGGATTCATTCAGGTACGTGACTTCGCCCGACACCCTGGTCACCAGTCCGACTTCAGATGCGGCGGACTGAGCATCCAGACGACCGGCGAAGATCGCCGCGGCAATCATAAGTGCGGTGAACAGCAGCATCCGGACTGATCCGGTACGATACGGGGTGATTCTACTTTCAGCAGTGCACATGTCGAGCTCCTTTGGTCGGGTAACCTTATGGTTGTTCGACTAATGCTCAGACCATATCGATCACTTCGAAAACTTCCACGGGTTCTTTGCGTCCTTTGACGTTCAGTTTTGCCCGGTTGCGGGTCACCACCGCGAGGTTTGCGGCATCGATGACTTCCCTGCTTGCGGCAATGCCCCACCCGAGTTCTTTTGTCAGCCCCTCGATGCGCGAGGCCGTGTTCACCGCATCTCCGATGGCGGTGTATTCCAGTCGCCTGGGTGAGCCGACGTTTCCCGCAACCACGTCACCCAGGTGGAGGCCTATGCCGATCCTGAATTGAGTGAGATTCCTGCCTTCAAACCGCTTTTCCATCCAGGAACTGAAATCGCCGGCTTCCCGGGCAATGCCCAGCGCGGCACGCAGGGCGCGTTGGGCGTGGTCCTCATAGAGGACCGGGGAGCCGAAGACGGCCATGATCCCATCGCCTATGAATTTATCGACGGTGCCTCCCTGTTCCAGAATCGGCTCACACACCCGGCTGAGATACGTGTTGAGCATCTCCAGCACTTCGTGGGGAGCCAGTTGCTCGGAGATGGTGGTGAAATTGCGGATGTCCGCAAAGAGGACCGTCACGCACACCCCTTCGCCTCCCAAATCGGGCATCCTTCCCGTGCCGAGAAGCTTCTCCACCACTTCATCCGAAACGTAGCGCCCGAACATCTGCCGCAGGCGTGCCCGTTCCCGCTCCTCCCCCGTGAGTCTCAAAGCCAGGGTCCCGAGATAGCTTGCGGCAAGCCCCAGTTGGACCCCGGCAACGGGCAGGACCCAATAGACGCGGAACAGCAGGTAGGAAGAGGCCGTCGACAGGATACAGATCGCAATGCCCACCCCAAAACCCTGCCAGGGGGGCAATTCAAGAAACAGGATGGTGCCGACGGCAAGGAAGACCACAAGGCAGAATACGCGCAGCAGACTCGGCACCGGCCGCGGAAACCGACCGGTGAGGAGAGTTTCCACGATATTGGCGTGCAGTTCGGCGCCCCCCATCATCCGTGGCTTCAGGCCGAAAAAACCGCGCGCATAGGGCGTCAGGTGAATGTCAAGAAGCGCTGAGGATTCGGAGCCGACGATCACCACTTTGCCTTTGAGCCGCTGCACTTCAGGGTCCGTTTCCGCCTGGGGATCGAGCAGGCGGCGAAACGAAAGCCGTGGGAACGTGCCGGGACCGGTTCCCGCACCCTGCCCGGGAGGTCCGACAAAACCGATCGCTGGAGGGAAAGCCCCGGAGCCGTCGGATTTGACCGCCGGCAGACTCTTTAAAAAGTTCTGATCGGGAGGGGCCTTGCCTTCTTCGGAAGATTCAGTTTGTAAAGCATGCTCGGCAAGGAGCGCCGCAAAAGTGGGTCCAAGGGTCTTGCCGCCGTCTTCGACGAGTTCCGGCAGGAATCGGCGGACGACACCGTCGGGATCGGCGAAAAGGTTCGCCGCCCCCACGCCGTCGAGACCCTGCGGGAGGGAAAACAGGTAATCCCGGATAGGAAGAAGGACTTCCTGTTTTCCGGATGCATCGGTGACGACGTTGGAGGCCAGGACAACCTGCCCGGAAGCCAGTTGCACCCTCAGCGGGATATCGTATGTGCGGCTCTTGTCGCTCCCGGGAATTCCGAGCTTGCTCAGCCACGATTCCGCACTCACGGAAAAAAGGTAATCCAACCCGATGACCCTCGCTCCCGCGTTTCGCATGACCTCGATGGCACGGGCGAAATGAGGTCCCCAGAAGGCCATGGGTTCTTCGTAGTGTTCGAGCAGGGTCTGGTCGTCGATTGCCGCGATGACCACGTGTTCCGGCTGGTAGCGCACGCCCGCCAACTGGTGGAAAAGATCGTAGGTGATGTGCTCCGGCATTTCCAGCCACCCGGTCCGAGTGGCAAGTTCCGCGACCAGGGAAGCCGCAATGACCAGCAGGAGGGCCAGCTTGAACTTCCTGGACAGGCGAGTCTTCTTCATGTGACCACCAGGATAAATCACATAGGGAGTAGGGTATGAAAATCGTTTTTCGGCCTATGAGTACATCGAGTTATTCATCTATAACACAGCCAATCCGGCAAGAATAGAAGGGGTTTTTGGGGAGATTCCGCGAATGCCCGGCGAAAAGAATGGAGATTGTGTCTTTCCGATCCTGGATACGGTTTTTCTTTTCCGAGTATCGTGCATTGTGTCCCAACATTTCTTCATTATATTAATTTCACCGGCGCAGAGGGTGTTCCACCTGAACGGGTCCCGCGCTTACCCGCAATTTCTGCAACCCGGGAGGAAACCTCTCCGGGAATTGATGCTCGGGGGTTCGGGGGGGAAATCTCCTGGGGGAATGGCCTGTGGAATTTGAGTGCCGGGTTCCGGGGAAAGGGGTGACGAAAGAGGGGCAAACCCGAACCCCGTGTGGGAGCGTTTGCTGAAAATGAACATCACACCAGGAGGGAGACATGGAAGGAAGGATAGAGAGTGAACGGCTGTACGTTAAAATCGATGAGACCGGCAAGATTGTTGAGTCATCGTATCTGCCCATGGTGGATGCCCACATCGAGCCGATTCCAACTCCGCTGATCTCGGCCGGCGCGCCGGAGAGAGCCAGTTTCAAGATCGACGAAAAGGGGATCATCTTCGACGCTTCACCGAAGAATCTGAACGGCCGCAAAGTCCTCTTGCACGGCCCGTCCTCTCCGGCTCTGGGCAGGACCGACACGGTAACCCCCAAATGTACATGGGCCCCTGACGGCAAGGGTGGCTGGACCTGTATTTGACGTCTTCCGAGGTGGCGGCCGGGGAATTTCACGTTAAGCCCGGGGCGGGAGTCTTTTGAAACCGGGAAGCATCGGTTCTTGCCTGTTTTCGGCAGCTTCCATCTCGCGGCCGGGACTTTCGCCGGCTTCAATCCCAGGATCTTTCCCACGTGCGCGGTCGAAAGTCCGGCGGCTCGAGCGTTCCACGCTCTATGGGCCCGGTTGAACGCCATACACGCTCTTTTCTATCGTATCCCCGGAGTCTTACCCAGTCCTGAGATCGGCATAGCATTTCAGGCCGCCAAGAGAGCCGGCACTCTTCACCGCTGCAATTACGGCTCTCTCAACGACTCTGGCTGCCAGGAGGCCGACGAGGGTCAATTCGGCATCGACACGGCCCGTCGCCATGGTAAATATCGTGTCGCCGTCAAACATGGTGTGGGCGGGCCTTATGGTCCGCGCGTAACCGTCATGTGCCATGGAGGCGACTTTCGCGGCCTGGGTCCTGGTCAGCCGGGCATTCGCGGCCACGACGCCGATGGTCGTATTCCCGGTGAAAAAGTTCTTTCTCCCGGAACATGAGCCGATGAGGCATTCTTCGGTATCCGCGAGGCCGCTCAGGTCTTCGTTCAACAATCCCGCGAGCCGTTCTCCGGTAGTGGGGTCAAAGACGTCGCCCAGGGCGTTTACAGCGACCACGGCCCCGATCTTCAAGTCTCCCGCCTGGACGGCGAAGCTGCCGAGGCCACTCTTCATCGCCCGGGTCATGCCGAATATCTTCCCCACCGCAGCGCCCGTTCCCGCACCGATGTTGCCCTGCCCGCACCGGCTGTCGCCGGCTCCCATGCAGGCCCGGTAACCCATCGCTCTATCCGGTCTGACCCTGTAGTCGCCGACTGCCAGGTCGAAAAGCACGGCCCCACACACCAGGGGAACCTTTGTAATCCCAACGTCGAACCCGATATCCCTTTCCTCGAGAAACTCCATGACCCCGCACGCGGCATCCAGTCCAAATGCACTGCCTCCCGCCAGCACGACGGCATGTATCTTCTCCGCCAGATTCACCGGGTTCAGAAGGTCGGTTTCTCTCGTTCCGGGAGCCCCGCCTCTTACGTCGACTCCCGCCACAGCGCCTTCCTCGCTGATGATGACCGTACAGCCGGTAGCCGCCTCCATGTCCTGCGCATGCCCGATCTTTATTCCTTCAATTTCCGTAAACTCGATCTCTCTCATCATTCCCCCTGTTTTTTAAGTGATGCGGCAGCCGTTCGATTCTCCGCCTGTTCGCCGCGGAGTGGAGAAAACGTTATCGGGCGCAATCGGGAGGAGCGCCAAAAGGATGGTTTGGCATGCACGATAAGCATATTCTTTCAACCGGGTCTGCCGCAAGACAAGGCAGAAACGATAGAAAATGATGGGCAGCCAAATGAACAAAGAAAGGATGAACGTTCCGGCCTGTCTGTTTGACATGGCTGGAACCCCATCGAAGCGTTCATAAGGTCGGTGTGTCGGAAACGGTCTCCTTCCTGGAAAATCCCTTCATTATCACGGCCGACAACAGGTTGAGGGTTCTTGCCGCGGCATAGGACAGAAGCAGCAGCAGCGCGGTCAGGATCGCAAAATTCCCAAGCGTATGAGTCACCTTCGAGGGCATCACGCCGACGTAGCTGAACAGGGGGTGGTGCACGATGTAGATCGCGTAGGACTGCTCGGAGAGGTCCTTTATGAATGCGGTTCTTCCCGCGCTTGCCGCGGGAGTCCACACGAGCAGAAAAAGGAACAGGAGCAAGCTGAGCGCCACGTGGTAGACGTGGATGAGCGGCAGATTCATGCTCGGGACGAACGCAGCCCCCGTAATGATATAGATTGCCATGGCCGCGGCGAAAAGAGAAAAGGGTTTCCCGAAAATACTCCGGCGCAGGGACGCCGTGGAAGGGCCCCAGAGCGAGGCGAGCCACATGCCTATGGCGAACTCGGGCAGCCGGCCCGGCAGATTGAAGTGCATCAGGGTCTCCGCCATACCGGGGTACGATCCCGGAGCCGCCGGAAAAAACCGGTTGAGGATCACCCAGCTTCCCCAGCACAGGCCGATGATCGACAAGGCGGCTCTCACCGGGCCGATCCGCAGGAAGAAGCCGAGAATCAGCGGAAACAGGAGGTAGAACTGCACCAGCAGGCCGATATACCAGAAGTGGGAAAGGTTTAAGTACATGTTCGAATAATCGAGCGAATTGACGAACAGGAGGTGCTGCAGCAGGACATCCAGGGCTGGAAGCAGGGGAAACCCGAATTCCAGCATATTCGCCGCCGTGAAGATGAAGAGAGCCAGGTAGTACGGAGGAATTACACGCAGGAGGCGCCTTTCCAGAAAAGAGCGGTAACCTGGAAAGGGGCGGCGCCCCGGGCCGAGGTACGGCATTGCGAGCAGGAAGCCCGAAATGATGTTGAAGACGATAACGCCGTCCGACGCGGAGGTGAACACGGGATCCAGCAGCTTTTGAACCGTGTCCTGCGGGACCGGGATGACAGTCTTCCAGAGATGGTGCAGGAAGATTCCCATCATCGCCACGACACGTATGGTGTCAAGCTGTGGAATCTCAATCCGCTTCGTGGGTGTGTGTGGAACCTGACCGGCTTCGACGTGCCTGGGCATGTTTTGTCACCCGTGAGTTGATTCAGCGCAAGAAATTGGCGATTTCATCCTTCCCAATGGCACGGGCATTCAGAAACGGAGCACCGGTTTGACGGTGACTCCGCTAAGAGAATCCCTCACCGCTTCATTGATCTTCGATGCCGGGTATTCCCGTATCAGCCTGTCGAAGGGAAACTTCCCTTCCCTGTAACTCCGGATCAAAAAGGGAATGAATGTCTGCGGGTCGCTGTCGCCCGCAACACTGTAGAAGACCGTCTGACCAGGATCGGGCGATTTTGGAGTGACCCGTTCATCCGGACCGTCAGCCGAAACGCCGAGAAGGGATGCCTTGCCCCCGGGGCCGAGGGCCCTTATCGCAGTGTCGATCATACGCGAAAGGCCCGTCGTGTCGACCGCATGATCGACCTCTCCGACGGCTTCCCGGAGCCTTGCTCCGACATCCTCGCTTCGGGCGTTGACGGCAAGAGTCGCTCCCAGTCCCAGGGCCAGCTTCAGCCGCGATGAAACGACATCGACGGCGACTATCGGAGCGGCCCCGGCCATGCGGGCAGCCATCAGAGCCGACAGGCCGACCGTTCCCGCACCGAACACCACGACGGACTCACCCGGCCGAGGCTTCAATTCGTTCAGGACCGTGCCGGCCCCCGCCTGCATGCCGCAGCCGAGCGGGGCATACAGGGCGAGTTCGTCATTGTCTGCCGCTTCGACGGGAATCACGCTGCGTTCACGGGTCAGGGCGTAATAAGCCAGTGAGGACTGGCCGAAGAACGAACTCCCCACCGGCCGGCCTCCGGCTTTTCGGATGGTTGGAGAGCCGTCGGGTCTCGCATCGCCGAAATTCAGTTGATCAAAGACCGAACAGCGGGCCGGCCGGCCGCTGCGGCAGCCGGAACATTCTCCACAGGAGCTGAACGAAAGCGTGACCTTATCGCCGGGACGAACCCGAACAACGTCCTTCCCCACGCTTTCGACGATGCCCGCGCCCTCGTGGCCGAACACCGCGGGAAGCCGCATGCCCAGGAGTCCGTCGCGCGCGGCGATATCCGTATGGCAAATCCCGCAAGCCACGATACGGACGAGCACTTCATCCGGCCGTGGATCGTCGATTTCAACTTCTTCGAACGAAAAGTCGCCGCCGGGCCTGTTCACGACTGCGGCACGGGTGAGTAGCGTCATAGCCGGATACTCCTCTGGGGAAAAGAGGGGGATGCAAAACGGGCTGTTGCCCAAACAGAATTCAAGTGAAAAATGAGCCGTTTGTCCAGACAGCGTCACCCCGGCGAAAGCCGGGGTCCAGTGTCGTTAATTGGAATTATCCAATAATTTCAAAGAGTCCGGATTCCGGCCTCCGCCGGAATGACGAATCCTGGTTACGCTCGTTCCCACGCTCCTGCGTGGGAATGCAGACACTTTTCCTTTGGGCAACAGGCCGAAAACTTGCTCCCGATGCGTCCCTCGCTCAAAATGGACTTCGTTTGGCTGAAGAGTTCCAGCCCGCTCATTCGGAGACGGGATTCGTCAGCCTGAGCGAAAGAACAGTTTCAACGATTTGCGCAAACCCTTCGCCGCCCTCCCGATCGGTTACAAAGGCCGGCAGGTGCCGCATGCGTTCGATGAAACCAAGGACATTGCTGACTCCCACACTGTACGGGAAAAATTCGAACATCGGTTCATCGTTGGGGGAATCTCCACAGAACAGGAAGCGCCATCTGCTCGCCTCCAGATCGATTCCCCAAAGCTCTTCCGCCATGATCCGGGTCATGCCGAGCTTGTTGTAGTCACCGAACCAGCCGTTCACATGGATCGAAGACACTTTGCAGGCGGCTCCATGCTTTTTGAAGATCGCACAGATGCGTTCGATGGCCGCCCAGTCGAGGCGTTTCACGTCCTCGCAAAAATCGATGGCAAGGTCGGTTTCCCGGTAAGGCTGATCGGATGCGATTCCCGTTCCGGGAACCGAACCCAGGATATCTTCCCGGATCCGCCACAGTTGAGCGCGATTCCGGATGCGGACGGGGTCCGGATCGAGAAAACGTTTCCTGAGTTTCCCCGCCTTCCCGTCGAGATGGAAATAGAAGGCCCCGTTTTCCCCTACGACCGCATCGACCGGCCACATGCGGGCGATATGATCGCACCAGCCCGCGGGCCGCCCTGTAATGGGAACCACCTTCAGACCGGATTCCTTAAGGGCCCACAGCCCATGGAAGGCGGATGCCGGAATTTTGCCGTGAGTGGTAAAGGTGTCGTCAATGTCAAAAAAGACGCCCTCGAGGTTTCTCGCGCTGTCAGGGTCGAACCTGTGAATTGAAGGTATCATGAAAGGCTCCAAAACCGATCGTGCTGCCTCCTGTAAACCGGCCCGGACCGCGGTTGCCGAGACCGTGTTATACTGAGTTACGTTAAAAAAAGGGACAAAAGATGTTTCTCAAGAGCGTGGGGAGCTGTGCTCCCCACACCCCCACGCCGCTACGCGGCTTTCTGTAGCGCTGCGGCCGAAACCCCAGGGGGTGGGGGAATCAATTCCCCGCTTTCAGCAGGCTTTACCCCGTGTTGCGCGTGCCGGTGAAACGATAGGGGAGCGGGACACATTTGGCAATAATTTTATCATCCCGATTTCTATGATAACAGGTATCAGGTATAGTGAGAAAGATGAGAACCCTATGGCGTCGGCCGCTTGGACCGGCCCGCGTATTCAGGGACCTTAGTACATTGTTTCATAGATACGATGACGTATCATGGAGATCTCATGACGGGTGGCCCGGATACTCGTTATCCGGGTCCGTAAGGACAAGAGGACCGCCGAATCCGTTAGCACGATTCCAAGGCTTGCCCTCCGAGCTTCCTCTTGCGCTTCGCACGGACAACGAGTTGCCCGTGCCACCCGTCAATAGGATTATGTCATTGAATTTGTGAAATGGACTACTTAGGTTTGCACCGAATCTCCAATCCGGAAGCCGACGAAATGAATAGGGCCGAAAGCAGGCTGAAGACTCAGGTGTTGATTATCGGCGGTGGGATCACGGGCATGAGCCTTGCCCGCGATCTTGCGCTGCGCGGTGTAAAATGCGTGGTGGTGGAGAAAGGGCACGTCAATGCCGGGGCATCGGGTGCGAACCAGGGCCTGCTCCACAGCGGGGCGCGTTATGTTTCCAACGACCCGGACACGGCCCGGGAATGCCGGTCGGAATCACGCCTGTTGAAACGATTGGCGCCGGCGTGCTGCGAAGATACCGGCGGTTTGTTCGTTGCCGTTCCGGGTGACGACGAGAACTATATCGCGGATTTTCCCAACCTTTGCCGGCAAAGCGGGATTGCGGTGCAGGCGGTTGACTGCCGGGAAGCCGCAGGCCTCGAGCCTGAATTGTCCGAAGACATCATCGCGGCTTACCGCGTCGAGGATGCGACCGTCGATCCATTCCGGCTGTCGTTTGACAACATGGCGGATGCCGCAACGCACGGCGCGCGGTTTCTGACTTACTCCCAGGCGGTCGAAATGAAGCGGCGGGGCGAACGCATCCGCTCGGTTCGGATCCGCCGGCTTCGGACCGGGGAGGAGATCGAGATAGAGGCGGAACAGATCGTCAATGCCTGCGGCGCATGGGTTGGGGAAGTCGCCCAACTGGCCGGTCTGCACCTGCCCGTAGTGTGGTCGAAGGGCAGCATGCTGATCACCCAGACGAGGATTACCGAATGGGTGGTGAACCGGCTGCGTCCGCCGGCTGACGGTGATATCGTGGTACCCGGCGGAACGGTTTCATTGCTCGGCACCACTTCCATCCGAGTGGACGATATCGAACACCTCGAGACCGGCTTTGCCGAAGTGGAATTCCTCGTTGACGAGACCGCGAAGATGGTTCCGGAAATACGCGGCGCCCGGTTGGTGCGGGCCTTTGCCGGGGTCAGACCGCTCATGTGCGACAAGTTGGTGACCGATGACCGCGGCATCAGCCGTGGGTCTCAGATCATCGATCACGAGCGGGACGGCCTTGCCAATTTTGTCACCGTCGTGGGCGGCAAACTGACCACCTTCCGGCTGACGGCTGAAAGAGCCGCGGACCTGGTTTGCGGGTGTTTGGGGATGGATGCCGCATGTCTTACCGCGGACCGGCCGCTGCCGAATGCTCCCGTGAACGACTGGGTTGTGGCCGGGGCAGCCCCGGGGCTGTGGCTGCGGCAAAAGAAGCCGAATGACGCTCTGATCTGCGAGTGTGAAATGGTGCCCATGAGTGCCGTCGCCCAGATTGTCGACCGGCTCGGAGAGGACTCCGAAACCGTCGACCTCGACACCATCCGCCTGCACAGCCGCATGGGGAAGGGTTCCTGCCAGGGTGCCTTTTGCGGGCTGAGAACCGTTGCGTTCCTCTATGAACTCGGCATCTACAAGGGAGACCGGGGCATCGAGGATTTGAAGGTTTTTCTCGAAGCCCGCTGGAAGGGATTGAGGCCGGTCCTCTGGGGCCGGCAACTGGCGCAGGAACAGCTTCAGGAAGCCATCCACTGCGGTTTGTTCAATCTGGAGAGCCGTCAATGATCGAATGCCTCGCCTGACACTGTATTGCGTTTGGAGAAATAATTTAGTATCCCAAAGCAGAGCGGGGGAATGATTCCGGGACCGTTGCCCCAAACAGGGCGGGGCGAGGGGATGGGGCGAAAATCACTCCACGTGGGTTGGGCTCAGCCGCGGGAGCGGTACCGGAGGAAAGCTTCAACCGCTCCATAGGCGGTTGCGATTGCCAACCCGGCCCCGCATTTGGTTCGAACCCAGTCCTGGTAAGCCAGCACCGAACCCGCCGCAAACAGGTTTTCGAAGGCGAAGCCGCCGTCTTTCCCCAGAGGCCGGAACCGGTCGTCAACGGCCAATCCGGCTTCACTGGCTGGGTGACCCCGATGGTCCAGGAAGTGCTTGCGGTGCCACAGGTTTCGCGCGTTCGGCTGTGCGACGGGAAGTCCGAACACGGTTTCCACGATGCCGTCTCGTCCGGCGGCGAGCCCGCCCCCCAGAAAACGTCCGGTGGCAAGGATGATCCCTTCAGCTTCCAACACGTCCTCCCACGATTCCGGCCCGATGGTGATTCCGGTACAGCGGCGTCCGGCGGCCTGGACGCCGATCGCCTGCCGGTACTGAAAGAGCTGGGCGCCACGTTTCAGCAGGGCCGTTTCGACGGCTTCCCGGAAACGAAAACCCGGGACCGACGGGGGCAGCGTGGGAATTTCAAAGATTCCCACCCCGAGTCGGCCTTCCAGATCGGCAACGATCTGAGCCGTGGAGCGAAGCCCAAGCACAGCCGGCAACCCGACCAGTTGGATACCGGCGAGATGCGGACGAATGACATCAGCCAGGTTTGCTCGAACTTGTGCGGATTCCAGGGCTTCGGCGAGAAGCGTATTTTGCAGGTCGACACCGGGGAAGCCCAGGGGGAAGGGGACGCGTTGAGCTTTCAGGGCGGGCCAGCGCGGGCGCAGCATTTCGGCCATCAGCCTGGTGCTGAAATCCTTCATGCCGGTAAAATCGACGAGCAGCGTCGGGAGCCGCTTTTCCAGGGCGATTACACCACGCCACATGGACGAGGGGACCCGGTACGTTGTTTTCAGCGTTCCCGCCGCTGTGGGCAGAATCACATTCCGGTCGGGCAATCCGCAGTAAACGAGGTCGGCCGAATCCATGAAAGCGAGGAATTCCCGCATCGCCTCGCGAATAACGTTAACGCCCAGCCTGGCATAAGGATGCCGCGGGGATCCCGCGGCAAGGGCTGCGATGCCCTTCCATGGATCGTCCCAGAGTACTTGTTCCTGAGGCGGGTAAATGCCTAGAAGGTCCAGGAGACCGCTGGCAAAGAGCAGTTCCCCTGCGGTTATCGAGACCTGCGCGGTCTTGAGGCCCCGAGTTACCGCAAAACAGGCCGCAGCGGTTCCGGCAAGGCCTGAACCTACAACAATGAGATCGAATTTCGGACCTGCCCGGTTTGCCATTGGAGAACCCCGACTGTCGGCTATCGGCGCTAGGCCGTTTGCTGAAAGCTGAACCTGCGATTTGATGCCTTCCACAAAACGGCGGTTGAAGACCGGGCAGGGGAAGGGATTCCATCCTGTTGAACATCCGGAAGATGCCGGGTCGCGCTGCGCGTAACCCTACTCCTTGTGTCCTGACCGGGGGAAACGATCGACCGCGCTTCGCTCAGTCCCCCCGCTCCTGTCTTTGAACTACCCGAAGACGCCTCCCGCCTTGGCTCCCGTGATCCTGTTTATGGCAAAGAGGCAGATTGCTCCGAGCACGATCAGGATCAGCCCGAGGGCTGCCGCTTCGTTTACCGAACCGCCGATGTAAAAGTTGAATATGCCGACCGGCATCATTTCATGGCCCGGGACCACGAGGAGAAGGGTTGCCGAAGCTTCCTGAAGAGAGAGGATGAAAGAATAGAGGGAGCCCACCAGAACGCCTTTCCATATGAGGGGCAGAGTCACGTCTTTAAAAGTCGTGGTCTTCTTCGCCCCGACACTCTCCGCCGCCTCTTCAAACGATCTGTGGACGACCTGAAGCGAGGCGAACGTTCCCCTCACCGTGTAGGGCAGCCTCCTCACCCCGAGGACAAGGGGGATGACGATCCACATGCCGATGAGGGCCGTGTTCAGGAACGGCAGCGGTTCCCTGAACGCACGGAGGTAGGCGATGCCTATGCCGGTTCCCGGAAGGGCGAGGATCAGGGTGGTCAGGGAATCGAGGAGGTCCCGTCCCGGCAACGTTGTCCTGGCCATCACCCAGGCGATCGGCACTCCGATGACAATGCAGATCAGCACCGTGATTCCGGAATAAAGCAGGCTGTTGATGATGAACTTGGGTGTTTCAATCGCAACCCTTTGGAAATACTGGAGCGTGTACTTGACGGGGAAGGGTGTAAGGGCCCACCCCCTGCCGAAGGAATCCAGGATGATACCGAAATAGGGAATGAAAGCCAAAACGAGAACCGCGCTCAAAAAGACGACCACACTCGTCCTTCCCGCCGGGGAAAGACTCCTTCTCTCGATCACCGAATAGGACAGAGAGCTGTAGTCCTTGGTGGCGACATAGCGCTTGGCGACGATAAGGAAAAGGATGGCAAGGAGGATCATGATTGCGGAAATGACGATTCCCATTTTGAAGAGTCTTCGATCCACGAATTGCACGATGTTGAGGTACGCCTGGGAGGCGAGCAGGTTGTCGATGCCTACCACGAGCGGTGTGGCGAAGTCGGCGAAGGTCCAGATAAAGACCAGGAGAGCACCCGATACATAACCCGGAGTCGTCAGGGGAAACGTGATGTCCCAGAATTTCCGAAGTCCCCTGGAGCCGACGCTTTCCGCCGCTTCATCCAGGGAGGGCGAAATCTTTCCCATCGCATCGACAATGCTCAATGTCATGAGGGGAAAGAGATGGAGCGTCTCCACCAGCAGAACGCCGTGAATTCCGTACATGAAATTAATGGGTTTCGGTAATCCGAAATAGTCCATCAGAATCACGTTGACCGTCCCCGCCCTTCCCAGGATAAAGACGAAGCCCATAACCCCGACGAGGGGCGGCATGATCATGGGGATGATGGACAGGTAGGAGAAGAGGTTCCTCCCCGGGAACTCGTAGCGCAGGAGAAGAAAGGCGAAGGTGATTCCGATGATGGATGTGGTGACTACGGTGGCTGCTCCCAGGAGGAGGGAATTCACGAGGGACTGGAGATAGAACGAATCGGTGAAGAAGTCGAGGAAGTTTGTCAGCGTGAAGATGCCTTCGCCCGTGGTGAAGGCATCGTAGAAGAGGCGAATGAGAGGGTAGATGAGAAAAATCGCAAGAAATATCCAGATTCCGGCATAGCCTGCCAGACCGCCGATGTTATGCCTGGACCGGAAACGGGTCCGGCCGGTTGCCGCAAACACCTCGCTTTTCAGTTCCTCCATTTCAAGCCTTCACATATCCATTACGCTGGAATAGCCAATGTCATCTTTGCCGAGAAGAGGACGTACACTTTCTGCCCTATTGGATAGGGCCGGTGATTGCGGGGGTTCTGGACATCAACCCTGAAAGTGCCGGCGCCTCCGATTTCAACGTCGTAGCGAACGGCGTTTCCGACGAAGGACGCGAAACCAACAGTCCCGCAGATCGTATTGCCGCCTTCCCGGGCCGTTTCCGTATCGCTGATCGTGGCGGTTTCAGGCCGCACACAGACCATGCAGTTATCCCCTTTTCCGAGTCTCGTATTGCATTCGCTCAAAATGAGCCCCGCCCCCGTTATCACATTCACCCTTGCCCCGATTTCCGTGTCTTCCCGGACCTTGCCGGGGATAAGATTGTTGATCCCGATGAAGTCCGCTACGAAGGGGTTTGCCGGCCTTTCATAAAGATCCCATGGCGTGCCGACCTGCTGTAGCTTTCCACGATCGATTACGGCGATACGGTCCGAAAGGGTGAGGGCCTCTTCCTGGTCGTGTGTTACGTATACGGTAGTTATGGCAAGTTCTTTCTGGAGCTTGCGGATTTCCGCGCGCACCTGGAGGCGAATCTTGGCGTCGAGGTTGCTCAAGGGTTCATCCAGCAGCAGGACATGCGGGTTCAGGACCAGTGCCCGGGCCAGGGCGACCCGCTGCTGCTGCCCACCCGACAATTGACCGGGGTACCGGTCTTCCAGCCCTTTGAGATTGACCAGACTCAAGGCATGGGAGACTTTGTCTCCGATCTCCCCCTTGGAAATTTTCTTCAGTTTCAGGCCATAGGCGATGTTGTCAAAAATCGTCATGTGGGGCCAAAGCGCATAGTTCTGGAAGACCATCCCGATATTTCGTTCATAGGGCGGAATCCCCGTTACGTCCTTTCCCCCGAAAGAGACCCAGCCGTGATCGGGTCTGTGGAAACCGCCGATCAGGCGAAGAACCGTAGTCTTTCCACAACCGGACGGGCCCAGGAGGGTGAAGAGTTCGCCGTCGCGGATGTCAAGGGAAACATGGCTTACCGCTTCGAGGGAATTAAACCTTTTGACAATGTCGTGCAGTTCAATGTTCATATCGAAATGACCGGATTTCCGCCTGGTTCAACCGTTGTCCTTCGCCCTGCCGTGACGGGAGGATGAAAGGAGGGAGGGGATGCCCGGACCGCAGAGAGCATATCGCCCCGATCGAGACGCATATACCATAGGTATCCGGAACTCCCCGGAAAGCCTTTCGTCCCAAGAGGCAAGGGAAGGCTTTCCAAGGGCTGGGTGGCGCAATTCAGCCGATTCTCGTTAGTCCTTCACGATATCTTTGTGTTTTTCGGTGATCTCTTTTCGAAAATAGGAATTTACCTCTTCAATCCGCTTCTTCTGGCCGGCGAGATTGACGTCGTAGACATTGCCGACAGGGATGTCGAAGAATGATCTTATCCCGCCCGTGAATGCAACCGCCTTCTCCTGGTTGGAACCCGGAGGGCCCTGGACTTTGTATTTTGCCGTAATGGGATAGACGCCCAGTTCCGAGATGAGTTTCTGCCCCTCCTCGGAGACCATGAATTCGACAAAGGCATGCGCGGTCTTCGGATGCGGCGCCCCTTTCAGGACGGCCATCGGTTCGGGAGTGACGTAAGCATTGGTGGGATACACATACATGAGATCATAGCCGCCCAGCACCTCTGCAAAAGCCATGTAGCTCGGCACACCGAAACCAACGGCGAATTCTCCTTTGCCACCACGCTCGGCACGTCACGGGAACGGGCTGTAAAGATCCCCGTATTGGCCGACACTTTTGTCAGCCACTCCCATCCTTTTTCCCACCCGTAGGTCTGGAGGATGACCTCACAGGTTGCGTGGCTGGAGCTGGATCGATCGGGCGTGCACTGAGCGATCTGGCCCTTCAGCTTGGGGTTGAGCAGGTCGTCCCAGTCTTTGATCTGAACGCCCAGGCGCTGCAGCAGCTTCGGCTGATAGATGATCCCATAAGGCTCCAGCATGGTGCCCACCCAGAACTTCTTCGGGTCCTTGAGAGGCAGCGGGACCGGTTTCCCTATGCTTTCAGGAATCTCCGCCCACGCTTTTTCCGGGAGTTGCACGGTTTCCAATAGCCCTTGACCGGCCAGGTCGTCGAAAAGCGTTCCTTCCCCGCCCCAGAAGATATCAGCCTGGGGGCTGCCTTTCCATTCCAGGATCTGGCCGTAGGCAACGGGTGTGCCCTTGGGAATCGCGCTCGTCTTTACGTCGATGTTCCATTTCTTCTTTGCGTATCGCTCGAATGCCTTGAGAACCGGATCGTGGACATCTTTGGAGACCGGAGTGATCAGGTAGAGTTCATTTTCAATCGGTTGAGCCTGGGGAATGCCCCGGCAGCAGAAAATCAGAGCCGAAATCAGCACGGTCAATACCAGCATCTTTTTCATGCTCTCAACCCCTCCTTTGATTGATGTGAACGTTGATAACCATGGTTTGTGATCGGCATCGCCGCCGGTCCGCTTACCTAAGGTTCACACAATGAGGCATGACCGGCAAAAGCAGATGGAAAACCCCTCTCGAATTCCTTCTCAGACCTCCGATAACCCCGCGTAGAGTCTAATGGAGCGATGATGACGAGTCAAGGCAATAGGCTCCCGTTCCACAAGCAAAGATGATTGCAAAAAAGAGCCGAAACTTCTATTCTAAACAGGAATGCAAGTCCTCAGGATTTTATCTCGTTACACGGTCTCCGGTTTATCCCAGTTTGAGTTCAGCCTCGTGATTCCGGCAAGGTCGTTGGAAGAACGATGTTGTGTAACATTTCCGGGGTGAGGGATCTGAACCGGCGTGAGGCGGTGTCCGGATAGGGTTTGCAAACTTATTTGGAAGTATGGACAATACCGGCCGTGTCGGGTTCGATCGTCCGGCGTTATGTTGGAATTTCCACCTATACGGCGGAAGAACGGTTTGAACCGCGTAGTGCTTTAACCTGACTATCCATTGCATGCAGTCTTCGAACAGCACGGAAGGGGAAAAGTATGGCCGGTCCGCAGAGCGAGTATGAGAAAAGATTGACCACACCCGATGAGGCGGTAGGCAAGATCGAGAGCGGCAGCACGCTGGCGTTCGGAATGGCCGTTGGACAGCCGCCGGCCCTGCTTGCCGCGGTCGCCGGACGCCTTCGTGCCGGGAACCTTGAT
Source organism: uncultured Syntrophobacter sp. (assembly GCA_963666995.1). GTDB lineage: Bacteria > Desulfobacterota > Syntrophobacteria > Syntrophobacterales > Syntrophobacteraceae > Syntrophobacter. The sequence continues at coordinate 2,122,137 of OY762941.1, forward strand.
GACCTCAAGATATACTACAAGCTGGCAATGAAGCACGCAGCGGAGACGGTTCTGGCCGATGACGTACTCCACGCCGTGAATCTGAACCCTCTTTTTCTCACGGATGTGGATCGCCGGATCATCAAGAAACAGATTGCATCAGGCCAAAAGGTGCTGAGTTACGTACCCAGCTATTTTTATCAGATACCGCGGCTTTTTACCGAATTCATCTCGATCGACACATTCGTAATCACCGTTTCCCCCATGGATAAGGCGGGTTATTTCAGCCTCGGCACCAACAATGACTATGCCTCGACCGTGGTCCGGTCCGCCGGGACGACGATCGTCGAAGTGAACAGGAATATGCCGAGAGTTTTCGGGGACTCCCTTGTCCACGTGTCCGAAGTGGACAAGATCGTCGAGAACCATGTACCGCTCCTGGAGGCCGGGACCAAGCCGCCCGAGCCTGAAGACGACGCGATAGGAAAGGCGGTGGCGGAGCTGATTCCCGATGGGGCCACCATCCAGATGGGGATCGGCGGGATCCCGAACGCCGTTTGCTGTTATCTGTCGGGCCACAAGGATCTTGGCATCCACACGGAGCTGCTGAATCCGGGGATGGGGTCCCTGATCGAGTCCGGTATCGTCAATGGAAGGCGCAAGACCCTGCATCGCTGGAAGCATGTATTCACCGTCGCCCTGGGCGACCGCCGTCTGTACGAGCTGATGCACGACAACCCGACCATGGAGAGCTACTCGTCGGCCCATGTGAATCACCCCGGAGTGATCGCTCAAAACACGAACATGATCTCCGTGAACTCCGCTCTGGAACTTGACCTCTACGGACAGGTCAGCGCCGAATCCATCCACTGGCACGAATTCAGCGGAACGGGGGGAGCGCTCGACTTCATGCGGGGAGCGTTTGATTCGCCGGGCGGGAAATCCATTTTGGCCATGTACTCAACCGCCATGAACGGCACCGTTTCGCGGATCGTTCCGCGAATCACCAGCCTCGTAACCGACCCCAGGATGGATACCGAATATGTGGTCACCGAATTCGGCGTGGCCAACCTGAAAGGCAGGTCCACAAAAGAAAGGGCGCTTAGCCTGATCAACATCGCTCATCCCGACTTTCGGGAAGAACTGATGACGGAAGCAAAGAAGACAACACTGATTTAAGGAGCTAAAGTAAACATGCCGTTTATCGATTGCCAAACCAAGGATGGAATAGGATTCATCTGTTTTACCAACCCTGCCAAGAGGAATGCGCTGAGCGAGGCTCTGGTGAGCGAAGTCATTCAGGCGCTGAAGGACTTCAAAGAACGCAAAATTCCCGTCGTGGTTTTTCGGGCCGAAGACGATTCCTCCGTCTGGTCCGCCGGCCACGATGTCAAGGAACTTCCGATCTCGCGTCGGGATCCGCTCGGATACTTCGATTCGCTCGAAAGGCTGCTGAGGGCAGTTCAGGCATATCCCGGCGCCGTTATCGCGATGGTGCACGGGAGTGTGTGGGGCGGTGCCTGCGATCTCATCATGAGCTGCGACATCGTCATCGCAGACGAAACCAGCTCGTTTGCCATCACTCCCGCAAGACTCGGGCTGCCGTACAACGCCTCCGGTGTTTTGCACTTCGTCAACAGGCTGGGGTTGAACATCGCAAAGGAAATGTTCTTCTCGGCGGATCCCATTCCCGCCGAACGGGCGCAGACCATCGGCATTTTGAACCATCTCGTGCCGTCCGGCCAACTGCTGTATTTCACAATGGGCCTGGCTCAGCGAATCGCATCGCGGTCACATCTGGCCATATGCGTCATCAAGGAGCAGTTCCGACTTCTGTCCGGTGCATATCCGATTTCCCCGGAAGCGTTCGAGCGCATCCAGGGCCTGAGGAGACGTGTTTACGACAGTCATGACTACGAAGAAGGAATTCGCGCCTTCCTGGAAAAGCGAAAACCGGTGTTCACGGGAGAGTGAGTGAGGCGGGGGGCATGAGTTGAAAAAGAAACCGCGGGCTTTTGGCAGGCTCCGCGGTTTGGTCTGATGAGTACGTTGCTTCAGCAGTGTCCGGCATCCCGTTTCAGAACGAATCGCTAATGGGCGCCGGGCGCATGGCAAGAAGGAGCGTGGCATGCGGGAGCGTGACATGACGGAGAATGACACGCGGGAGCGTGGCATGCCGGGGAATGGCAGGATGGCGCATGACAGCTTGCGGCATTGAATTCTCTTTTTTCAACCGTTTTTACCTTCAACATCTCTGAGCCTCCTTTTGCGGGTTACCCCCTGACAGTTAGTGATCGAGGAACCTCCCGGTGATCCCCTGTTCCGTTCGAGACAGTGCAGTCTCTTCGCTTCGCTGGGAGATCACATGAGGACCTCATGCCGGAAATGGCAGACTTGGGTGTAGAACCTTGCTTTGCATTCTAACAATAACAATCAGCCTTTCCGATTTGTCAAGGTGGAGGCCTCGATAAATTCGGCCGAATGCGAGCGGCGCGGCAATGGCAACAGAGCGCAGGTCAACCGCCCCAGCCACTGTGAAAGCCGGAGAACGGATCGACTTCACGGGGGAAATTCCGCTTTACCTCGCCGGTCTTCCCGCTGGAGTTCCGAAGCAACGCAGAAGCTCCCGATCGGTACCGGTCAGTTCCTTATCGGGAAAAAACTGCTTGCGAAGCGCCGCCGGAGAAGTTAGCTTAACCCTGATTGCCGGCCCGGGAGGGTCCTTTCACGGGGACTGCCCGGCTCGTCCCCATCCTGCACTCCTGCTCCGCACCGACAGCACTGCGCTCATGCGTGAATACGGACGGAATCGCCCGGACCAAAAATACGGATTCGAATATTTCCCAAGGTCACCCGCCGGGGTCGACCGGCAACAAACAGGTTTTCACATGGTTGGAGGAATTCATGGACACGATTCAGATGGCGCGGGCTGAAGGCCGGTCGGCCCTCAGCGAGCACGATGCAAAGCAGTTCCTCGCCGGCTTCGGCATCCCGGTGAATCGGGAGGTCCTTGCCGGGGACGCTGTCGAAGCGGCGTCGGCCGCCGCAGAAATCGGCTTTCCCGTTGTCCTCAAGGCATCCGGTTCCACACTCCTGCACAAGACTGAGGTCGAGGGCGTGGTCCTGAACCTGCGCAACGAAGAAGACGTGAGGAGGGAAGCGGGGCGCCTGTTGATGATTCAGGGTTGCGAACACCTGCTGGTTCAGGAGATGGTTAAAGGCGCGCGGGAACTGGTCTGCGGGCTGATCCGGGACACCCAGTTCGGGCCGTGCGTGATGTTCGGCATCGGCGGCGTCCTGACCGAGGTCTTAAAAGACATCGTCTTCCGCATCGCCCCTCTTACTGACTGGGATGCGCGGGACATGGCGTCGGAAATTCGGGGGAAAAAGATCATTGAACCTTTCAGGGGGGAAGCGGCCGTTGACATGGACGTTTTGTCCCGGGTCCTCGTCTCGCTGGGGGAAATCGGACTGCGTCGCGAGGAGGTGCGGGAGGTGGACATTAATCCCCTGAAAATCAGGGCGGACGGCAAACCCGTTGCGGTAGACGCACTGGTCGTTCTCAAGTCCGGTTGAAATCCCCTTTTTTCCCCGATCGTCCTCTTTAGCCTGCATGAAGGCGGCGAGCGGTTCATGGCGCCGGGAACCTCAGCTACGAACCTCTTGGAGGGCCAACCATGGAAGGAAAACTCGCTCCATTTTTCGAACCCCGGAACGTCGCAATCATCGGCGCTTCAGCGACCCCCCACAAGCCCGGACACGATGTGATCGTGAATATCCTTGCCAACGGGTATGCCGGAAAGATCTACCCGGTCAATCCGAGGGGCGGGGAGATCCTCGGCCTGCCGGTTTATTCGTCAATCGCCGGCCTTCCCCCGGGGATCGACCTTGCGATTATTATCCTTGCGGCAAAAGACACCCCGGCGGGACTCCGGCAATGCGCCGAGAAAGGCATCCGGCACGCCGTTCTCTCGGCGGGCGGTTTCGCAGAAGTGGACGAATATGGCGCGAAGATCCAGGAAGAGATCGAAGACATTGTCAGGGAGACGGGAATCCACGTCCTCGGCCCGAACACTTCCGGCCACACTTCGACGCCTTACCATTTTACTTCGACCTTCTTCCCTCTGGGTAAAATCCGGCCCGGCAGGGTGTCCTACGTCGCCCAGACAGGCAACTTTGCCACGCACACCATGAAACATATCCTGACGGCAGAACATTTCGGAGTCGCCCGGGTCATCGGGCTGGGGAACAAAATCGATATCGATGAAAGTGACGCGCTCGAATACCTGGCGGACGACCCGGAAACGAGCGCGATCGTCATGTACCTCGAGAGCATAAAGCGGCCGCGGCGCTTCCTCGAAGTCGCGGGAGAGGCCACCCGGCGCAAGCCCGTGATCGTGCTGAAAAGCGGCTCAACAGAGGCGGGGAAGCATGCCGCCGTCGCCCATACGGCCGCGATGGCCGCGGAAGACCGGCTGGTCGACGGCCTGTTGCGCCAAGCCGGAATCGTCCGGATATGGGACTACACGCACCTGGTCCTCGCGGGAAAAGCCCTTTCCATGGTGCCGCTGCCGAAGGGAAACCGCGTGAGTTTTCTCGCCCCGTCGGGCGCCATGCTGGTGTCCCTTGCCGATCTTTGTGCCCGCCTCGGGCTCGATGCGCCTGATTTCGAACCGGAAACCCTGAAAAGAATCCAGGAAATCAGTCCTCCGTTCATTCGGATGAGGAACCCCGTCGACATATGGGCGGCCGCTTCGGTAAACGGGGTCGAGTTCGGCTATCGGGAGGGGATGGAGGCGGTGCTCAAGGACCCGAACATCGATGCGGTGGTGGCCATCCTCATGCTCACCAAAGACACCGGCATCCCGTCCTTTGACTTCATCGTCGAGATTGCAAAGAAGTATCCGGAAAAGCCGGTGCTGATCGCCTTCAGCGGGGACCGGCACTACGAAGAGGAGTGCAAAGCTTTCATCGAGCCCCTCGGAGTCCCGTCTTTTCCCGAAATCGAACAGCCTTTTGAGGTGCTTTCAATCCTTTCGCGATGCACCATGGCCATGAATCGGCCCCGCTGAGCCGAACGGCCCCCCCTGGTGATCCGGGATCACCGGCTCTGCCGCCCGGCGTCGCGCGCGGGCTCCGGACCCATCGACGGAAGAGCGGGAGACGCTGCGCGGGCAGCGCCCCAGCGGACGGCTGAGCACCCGGAACCTGTGGCGGTGTGTGCCCGCAGCCGGCATTCCAAAGCACGCAGAAACGTCCGCCGGCTTACTGTTTTTGAACCGAAATTGCCAGGGCTTCGGTGATCCTGGCCACAACGTCGTCGCCTCTCCTCACTTTATCGAAGTTCTTCGCGGTCTTGTGGACCTTCAGCGTAACGAGGTTGCCTTCCGGTCCTTTCAGGGTCACGGTGCGTTTCTTGTAACTGACGGCCTCGACCTTTGCGCTGATCTCAAAGGTGTTGACCACCATCCCGGCCGGCTTTTGCCCGCGCGGCGCCACCTCGGCCATAGTCACTTCGTCCATTTCAGGCTTTGCCCTGGACTTGCGGAGAAAGAGCGCAACCGAATCACAGTACTTGGCGACCAGCCGATCGCCCTTTTGGATCTGATCGAAGTTCTGTACGCTGTCGCCGACCTTGACGGTCATGGCCCTGCCTTCGGGCAGCAACAGGGTGAGGGAGCGTTTTTGCAGGTCAATGTCCTGGACTTTGGCGGTAACGGTGACGACCTCGGTGATAACCAGACCGGGTGCCTGAGCGCCCTTATCAGCGGCCATGGCCGGAATCGCCGTCCCGGCAACCAATAAAATCGCCAACACCAGCAAAGCTCCTCTTTTCATAAGACTGATCCTTTCCGCTATGGTTCAATGGTTTCGAAACGCAGACCCGTTGACTCGGTGCGCCCCTTGCGCAAACGAGACTCCATGCACTCTAATGGTCCCGCCTCAAAATCTCAAGAGCATGGATCACCCTTCTTTCCCGGCTTGCCATATATTCAATTTCATATAGAATCCATGAGGTTTGGAGGTCCCCGGGCAAAAGGCTGAGGATCGGGTCAGAGCCTGCCGCCCCGGCAATATCGGGTTTTGAAAGGGAGTGGACAATGGACGGATATTTGGATCGTTACCGGCGCATCCGCATCGAACGCTGCAGGGACGCTTTGGAGATGAACGGCTTTGAAGTCCACCTGGCCGATGACCCGTTGCACGCACGCAAAATCGTGATCGAAGAAATCGTTCCGCGGACCGGGGCGAGAACCGTCTCATGGGGGGATTCCCTTACGCTTCAGGCCACGGGCGTGCTGGATATCATCAGAAACGACCCGAACTTTGACTTTGTGGAAACCTTCGACAGTGCCGTTCCCTGGAACGAGATCATTGAACGGCGGAAGAGGGCGCTCCTGGCCGACCTGTTTTTTACCGGGACAAACGCGGTGACCGAGACCGGAATGCTCGTCAATCTCGATATGATCGGAAACCGGGTCGCCGGAATTACTTTCGGACCGAAACACGTGGTGATTGTCGTCGGCAGGAACAAGATCGTCCCCGGCCTCGACGAAGCCATGATGCGTATCAAGAAATACGCGGCGCCGATCAATGCGATGCGCCATCCCGGGTTCAAGACCCCCTGTGTGAAGACGGCCCGATGCATGGACTGCAGCAACCCCAGGCGCATTTGCAACACCTGGATGATTATCGAAAAATGCTATCCGAAGGGCAGGATCAAGGTGATCCTGATAGACGAGGAACTCGGTCTGTAAATGGCTCGGGAGTCTTCACCCGGTGGTGGGCCAACCGGCCGGTTCATCGGCGGGCGGCCTCCGGTTGCCCCAAAAACCTTTGTGTCCGGACATTTTTTTGCTTGATTGCCGCCGGGAACATGTATATCTTTCAGTCAAGTAATATCGCATATGCGTGAATTATGCTGGAAAACGATTGGCAAACGGCCGTTGAGATTACCCTTTGCTTTTTTCCCAAGCCTCCTTTCGGCGCCCTTTCCCCGCGAACGCGAAAAATTTATAGAATTGTGCATTTTTTATTGACATCGGCCTCTGTTTGTACTAAACATAACGATGTGCATAACTTCACCTCCATAGTTCTACTCCCTCTGGAGTCGGGGGGGCTCCAGAGGGGGAACTATCTCCTGCTTTTATTCCTCTGTCTGAATCCAGCCTGATCGATCGCGTGTTATAATCGTTTCATCGTTGCGCCTGTGTCCGAGCGTATGTATGTAAGGGTTTATTTTTCAGTACATATGGTACGTTTCATGAATAAAGGAGAAATCTCTCATGAAGCCGACACGTGTGCCGTCGTTGACCATCCTGGCAGCTCTGCTCGCCGCGTATGTTCTCTTTCCCGGACGGGTGGGAGCCGGCGAAAGCAGTCCCTGGAGCCTTGAACGAGCGTCGTTGCAGGTTGCGGCTTCGGCTGCGGACGCGAATCCGGGCGCTCAGCCCGCGGCGTCTCCCAGGGTGGGGCATTGCAGCGCCTTCCCTTCCGATAATATCTGGAACATACCGGTCGACAGCCTGCCCGTCGATTCCCATTCGGATGCGTACGTGTCCACCATCGGACCGTCGGCCTATGCTCATCCCGACTTCGGTTCGGGGCTATGGGACGGAGGCCCGATCGGCATACCCTATGTGTCCGTGCCGGGCACGCAGCTCAAGGTTCCCGTTGTCTTCGATTACGCCGATGAGAGCGACCCCGGCCCTTACCCGATTCCCCGCAACCCGCCCATTGAAGGCGGCCGCAACGGCACCGGTGACCGCCACGTTCTCATTGTTGATAAGGACCATTGCATCCTGTATGAACTCTACCACGCTTACCGACAATCCGACGGGAGCTGGGAAGCGGGGTCCGGCGCCGTATTCGACCTCAGCTCCAACGCCTTGCGTCCGCGGTCGTGGACGTCCGCCGACGCCGCGGGCCTTCCCATTTTCCCGGGGCTGGTTCGGTACAATGAGGTCGCTTCCGGCCAAATCAACCACGCCATCCGGTTCACAGCGCCCCAGACTCGAAAAGCCTTCACCTGGCCTGCGCGCCACTATGCATCGGATCTCACCGGGTCCAGGTATCCCCCGATGGGGCAGCGCTTTCGGCTGAAGGCCGACTTCGACATTGCCGGCTTTTCGAGCGAAGTGCAGGTGATCCTCCGCGCTTTGAAGAAGTACGGTATGATCCTGGCTGATAACGGCGCCCCGTGGTACCTCTCAGGGGTGCCCGATTCTCGCTGGAACAACGACAACCTGCATGAGCTGCAGCAGGTGCTTGGGTCCAATTTCGAAGCCGTCGATGTTTCCTCCCTGATGATCGACCCGGATTCGGCCCGCAGCAGAACGGTGGTCAGCATAGTCGCAGCCGACCCGGCGGCCTCCGAGCTTCCGGGGGATACGGGCAAGTTTCAGATCTGGAGAATCGGGGATTTGAGTGTGCCGCTCACGGTGAAGTACACCGTTTCCGGAACGGCCGTTCCGGCGAGCGACTACAGCAGACTGAGCGGTACCGCGACAATCCTCGCAGGCCGTGCGAGGGCTGCAATCCTGGTGAAACCGAAGGCGGATGGAGTGAGGGAGGCGGCGGAGACGGTCGTCGTGACGCTTTCACAGGCCGCAGGGTATGTCGTCGGATTGCCGGCTTCAGCCACGGTCGTCATCTCCGCGGACCAGTAATCGCACTTGGGCCGGCATGGAAAAGTGTCTGCATTCCCACGCAGGACGGGCTGTTGCCCAAAGAAAAAGTGTCTGCATTCCCACGCGGGAGCGTGGGAACGAGCGTAATCAGGATTCGTCATTCCGGCGGAGGCCGGAATCCAGGATCTTTGAAATTATTGGATAATTTCAATTAACGACACTGGACCCCAGCTTTCGCCGGGGTGACGTTGTCTGGACATACGACTCATTTTTCACTTGGATTCTGTTTGGGCAACAGGCCGAGGAGCGTGGGAACGAGCGTAAAGTGTTACTCATGCCCTCTGCGCAACAGCATATATGATTGCGCGCAACAACGATTTCCGCAGGTGGTTTGTAGTTTGTAGGGTAGGGCGAATCCCCGGGGGCAGGTTACCGGCCTGTTGTCCAAGCAGAATCCAGGTGAAAACGAGCCGTTTGTCCAGAAACGTCACCCCGGCGAAAGAGACTGTGCCGTAATTCCGGAATACCTGTGAATTGCATAATACCCGTCACCCCGGCGAAGGCCGGGGTCCAGTGCTGTTACCTGGAATTACCCAATAATTTCAAAGAGCCTGGATTCAGGCCTTTGCCGGAATGACGAATCGTGATTTCATCCGGCCTCGGCTTTTCCTCTGGGCAACAGGCGGGCTATTCCAGCCCGTCCATGATCTTTCTTCCTCCGGAACCTCGGAAAAGGCGTTTCAACCGGGCAAGGCCCGATGGCCGCGCGGCGGCGGATTCGATCTCCTTCTCGTACTGGCTCTGGACGACTTCGGGAACGTTTTTCCCCGCGACCAGAGGACTCTTGTGCGAGAAACCCGGTCCTTCCCCACTTTCGGCGGGTTCCAGGATCTTCCCGGCGTCTCCCGTGGGCTCGGTCGATTCCCCGAGTTCAATCTCGGATAGCTCGCAACCGGGCAGCGCTTCTTTCTGCGGCTTCTGGATCAATCCATAAACCACGAGGAACAGGCCCGCTACGGACACCATGCCTAAAAGAATATAAATAAAGAGGAAATTGCTCACAGGAGACTCCTTGGTCCAATATCCCACTGGTTATCGGCGTAGATATTGATTTCAACCTGGTAATAGCCTCTCCTCGGCCCATGCGCCGCCGGCCCCTGGGGCGATCGGCCCGTCCCGATGTTCAGAATGGCCCCCGTTTCGGAATCGAGACTGCCGGAAAGTTCCTTTGCGATATCGTAAGATGGTGCGATCGTGAACTCGTCGTAATCTTTTACGGGAGTTGCCACAACGGTCTGCGTCGCGGGAACGTGCCTGCCCGGGGAGGGGGAGCGCGAACCCGTGGGGCCCGGAACAGCCAGACCGAGGAAGAGCCTTTGTGCCGCGCCGTCCATTCGTTTGATACGGACCTGGACCCTGTCACCCAGATGTACCCGGGCGACGGGCATCACCATGGTTCTGCTCGGATCGAATTTAAACCGGACGGTAATGACGTTCTTGCGTTCAGGACCCCGGCGCTGAGAGACGCCCGCCTGTTTTGCCGGTCCGGATGCGGATTTCTGTTTGGTGTTGGCCTGAGCGTATTTTTTCGACTGCCCCGCGGTTTCCCGACTGCCCTTTGACTTGCCGCCCGGCTGTGTCCGGCCAAGTTTCTGCTCGACCCCTTTGAGTTCCTTCGTCCGGCGTTCCTCATCGAGTTTCCTGCGGATCAATTCCTCCTCTTTGCGCCGCTCCTGTTCCGCAGTCAGTCTGTTCCTGGCGTCGAGTGCCTTCTGTTTCTCCGCATCAACTTCCCGAGTGAGCTGTTCCGCCCTGGTTCGCTCCTCTTCCGCCCTGGCCTGTTCCGTCGCGATCTTTGCGTTATACTCTTTCTGCTGTTTCGCCTGTTCCTTATGGAAGAGAACAATCCCGGACGCACCGGCCCCGAACAACAAAAGGCCGAGGATCACAAGTACTGCACGATTTTTCATGGCCGACCCCGTCAGTAAAATGTTGCAATATCCCCCGCCGCATGAAAATTCCCAGCGGCGAACGGTTTCGAAAGACCCCGTCCGGATACGTCCTAAGTCCGCCGCCGCCGGTCCGTCACGGCGGCGGCCCAGGGGAGCGGGATTCGATCAGTGGAAAAAACCGGTTTCGTCACGGCTCCGCCACTGGCGGGACGGACCCCGCCCGGTCCCATGCCTGATAAGGAGGAGCCGGAGGGCTTTCCGGATGGACGCCATTCTAACGTTGACCCATTTTAACCGGACGTGAGGGCTCCGGCTATATTTTTGAATCTCTTGGTATTAATGAAGTATGAAACGGTTTTTTTGTCTACCCCTCGCGGCCCGGGATCGAAAAATATCCTGCATGGACTCGGGTATTCGGGCGGGGCGCCGAGTGCGGCACACCACCCAACGCCAAACTCGCAAACGACATCTTTCATAGGATCGAAATCTTCACATATTACCACGAGATATTTTGACTCGGACGCGTTATATTGGGAGACAGCCGCATGGGGCGGCCCTGCCCTCGGGCAGGGTTTGGAGGCGGCAAGCCCCCTTTCTTTCCCCATGCACGTTTAACTTGGAAATATACCGTTTTTGTGCGTTGCCCAGAGGCCATGCGTGGTGTGCAGCCGGTTGCCTTGCCGGCCTGCGCGCCCTTTTCACAGCCCCCCATCGGAAAGATCCAACCGTGGGAGCTTCCATCCGGAAGCTGAACCGATATTCTTGCAGGAGAGCTGAGATGGCGAAGGAAATACGAAAAATCACGGTCGACAGGAATGAAGGCAGGTTGAAGGAAGATCTCGAGAAGTATCGGGAGAAAGCTCTCGAGCTGGGGGCGGACCGGGTCATCATTGTGCGGGCTGAAGCCATTCCCGTCGACGAGAGAGTGACCATCAAGTGTCAGATCCCGCGGTGCTTCGGCTACGGCGTGAGCGCTCACTGCCCGCCGAACACACTCAAGCCGTCCGAACTGAGGGAACTGCTGGCGAAATACCAGTGGGCGGTGTTCTTTACCAAGGATGTTCTCCCGGAGGTTATCGTAAGAGACAAGGCAACGATCAAAGACAGGGTGGAAGCCTACCAGCAGATATACAGCATCGTCGGCGAAATCGAATCCATGGCATTTTACGACGGCCACTATCTGGCTTTCGGCTTCGCAGCCGGCTCATGCAGGCACACGTTCTGCGGCCGGCAGGAGAAGTGCCTTGCCATGGAAGGCGAAAAGTGCCGGTTTCCACTGCTTTCAAGGCCGTCCATGGAAGCCGTGGGCATCGATGTGTACAATATGGTCGCCTCCGCCGGATGGGACATCTACCCGATCGGGAGCGGCGCCAAGGCGGAAGATGTGCCGAAAGGAACACTGGCGGGCATTGTGATCGTCCAGTGAGAGGCCGGTTATGGAGACCATCAGGATCGGAATAAGCACCTGCCTCCTCGGGGAACCCGTGAGGTACGACGGCGGACACAGGCTGGACCGTTTCCTCAGGGACACTCTCGGCCAATACGTGGAGTATGTCCCCGTGTGCCCGGAGGTCGAGTGCGGCCTTCCCGTTCCCAGGGAATCCATGCATCTGGAAGGAGACCCGGCGGCCCCCAGCCTCATCACCACCCGCACGCGCCGGGACATGACCGGCAGAATGGCCGCCTGGGCGGATTCGCGCGTCAGGGAACTCGAAGGCGAAGGCCTCTGCGGGTTCATCTTCAAGAGCAATTCCCCGAGCAGCGGCATGGAGCGGGTAAGGATATTCACGGACGGCATGCCTCGAAGGATCGCTTCCGGCATTTTCGCCGGGATCTTTATGAAACACTTCCCGTTGATCCCGGTCGAAGACGAGGGGCGGCTTCACGATCCGGTGCTGCGGGAGAATTTCATCGAGAGGATCTTCATCTACAGGAGATGGAGGGAACCTCCGGGCAGAGGCCAAACGATGAGCGGCCTGATCGATTTCCACACGAGGCACAAGCTCCAGCTCATGGCCCACAGCCCCAGGCACTACAGCGCCATGGGAAAACTGGTCGCCAAAGGCAAAGACCTTCACCCCGCAGAGCTGTTTTCCCAATACCAGGCGCTCCTGATGGAAGCCCTGAAGCTCAAGGTCACGCCTCGGAAGAACGCCAACGTTCTCCAGCACCTCATGGGATATTTCAAGAAACAACTCTCAGCGGATGAAAAACAGGAACTGCTGGAAATCATCGACCATTACTACAGGGGGTATGTGCCTCTCATCGTTCCGGTAACGCTCATCAACCATTACGTGAGGAAATTCGATCAGCCTTATCTGAAGGGCCAGCATTATCTCAACCCCCACCCGGTCGAGCTGCAACTGAGAAACCACGTCTGAGCGTGGTGAAGCTCCTCGGGACCGCCCGGGCCGGCGTCCGGCCGCAGCCCCGGCGGTGGCCGCAACGGCTGTGGGCACTAAAGCATCACCTGATTTGGAGGTTCGGATGAATCCTATCATCTCCGATTATTCAGCTTTGGATGTGCCCGAAGTCCTCGATCATCTATTTTATCCCAGACGGGAATGGCAACTTCGAGAATCTTTTGCCGGAGCCCAGGACTTTCTCATCCCCGTGGACAGCGATGTGGTGGTGGGCGCCCGTTTCCACGCCACGGCCAGGACGGCTCACAATATTCTCTTTTTTCACGGCAACGGAGAGATCGTTGCCGACTATGACGAACTGGCGCCTTTTTTCACCCGCATGAACATCAATTTCTTCCCCGTGGACTACCGGGGCTACGGGAGATCGAACGGCAAGCCCACGGTTTCGGCCTTGATACGGGACAGCCATATAATCCTTGATTTCGTGAGACATTGGCTCAGGGAAAACGGGTATTCGGGTACGCTCATTGTGATGGGAAGGTCTCTTGGAAGCGCTTCGGCCCTGGAACTTGCCGCCACCAGCGGGGACCTCATCGACGGGCTCATTATCGAGAGTGGATTTGCCTACGCGGGCCCGCTTCTCGAACTGCTCGGCGTAAATCCCGGAGCGATCGGCTTCAGGGAAGAGGAAGGATTCAGAAATCTCGACAAGATCGGGACGTTCGACAAACCGACCCTCATCATCCATGCCGAGTACGACCACATCATTCCGTTCCGCGACGGCCAGGCGCTCTACGAACGGAGCCCGTCCGCGAACAAGATCCTGCTGAAAATCCCCGGAGCGAATCACAACGACATCTTCGAGCGCGCTCTGCCCGAGTACATGGCAACGATCAGGGCGTTCGCGGAAAAGCTGAAATAAGTCCGGGGCCGGAGTCTACGGGCGTTTGCGATAGGCCTGCTTCCATTCGGGCCTTGCTGCGAGAGGGGGAGCAATCCCGGACCGCTTCAGTCCGGCGGGCGCGGGGGAACGGCCTGTTGCCCAAAGGAAGAGCCGAGGCCGGATGAAATCAAGATTCGTCATTGCAGCGAAGGCCGGAATCCAGTCCCTCTGAAATTATTGGGTAATTCCAATTAACGACACTGGACCCCGGCAATATCGCCGGGGTGACGTTTCCGGACAAACGGCTCATTTTTCACCTGGATTCCGTTTGGGCAACAGCCGCGGAATCATTCCCCCGCTCTCTTGGAATTTATCCTATCTTGAATGCAAATCGGTTTTAGTCCTTTTCAGCATAGTATAAAGGTTTTGACGCGAAATCCCAAGGTAGTCGGCCGTTCTCGCTTTATTTCCATCGTGCATTTCCAGCGCCTTCCTAATGATATTCATACAGTAATCTTCATAGGGAAGACCTTGCTCGGGAAGCGTAAAATCAATCCAATTGATCGGCTCCGGTTTTTCCGCCTTATTGCCGTCTTTTGCCTTGGTTATGATGTCGAGAATCTCGAGATGATCTGATTTCAGCTCGATATCGTCATGCATGGACACCGCCCATTCCACGACGTTGCGTAATTCACGAACGTTTCCCGGCCATTGGTGGGAAAGCAGCATGCTCGCCGCCGTGTCACTGATGTTCTTAAAGCGTTTCTTTTTTTGGCGGGCAAATTCGTTTAAAAAGATGAGGGCAAGCGGCAGGATATCCTGGGATCGCCGGCGAAGGGGGGGAATGGCGATGTGCCCCACCTTTAACCTGAAATAGAGATCTTTTCGGAAAAGACCGTCCTCCACCTTCTTTGCCAGATCGACATTGGTTGCGCAGATGAACCGCACGTCAACCTTTATCTTCTGCAGACCGCCAACCCGGTAGAACTCCTTTTCCTGAATTACCCGCAGGAGCTTGCCCTGCAACCCCGGAGGCAGCTCCTCAAGTTCATCCAGAAAGAGGGTTCCCCCCGCCGCCGTGTCAAGCTTGCCCTTTTGGCCTTTACCAAGGCCGCCGGTGAAAGCCCCCGGGTCATAGCCAAACAGCTCGCTTTCGAAAAGATTCGGGTTGAATGTCGCGCAATTGATGTCAACAAAGGGGCCGACGTTATCCGTGCCGGTCCCGAAATGAACTAACCTCGCCACTATTTCCTTGCCGGTTCCCGTTTCTCCGTCGATCAGAACGGGCAGTGACCGATCGGCATGGTACCTGGCGGCACGGTCGGCGATTTTCTTCATATCGTCGGAAAATATGCCGATATTGCCAAGACCTGCCGACCTTGCCATCATTCTTCTGAGTTTGTTCAGTTCCTGCTGCGTTTCCTGAGTGGCAGCCATGACGGCTTCATCAAAATATTCCTTGAGCCGCTTGTTATCCCGCCGCAGCGCCTGGTGTTCGGCGATTTTCTCGGTAATCGATGCAAGTTCCTCAGCGTTCACCGGCTTAAGCAAGTAATCGAAGGCGCCTTCCCTGAGAGCTTCAATGGATGATCCCATATCGCCGTACCCGGTGAAAAGAACCACGTCGGTTTGCCACCCGTTGGGCAGTGACTGGATCGCCTTCAACAGCTCGATTCCCGACATGCCCGGCATCTTGATGTCTGAAAGCACCATGGGATAATCGCATTTGATGTAAGCCGCCAGCGCATCCCGGGCATTGTTATGTTCCACCACGTCGTGTCCCAACTGTCGCAGGAACCTGCCCACAGATACCCGGCTGTTCGAATCGTCATCAACAAGTAGAATGTTCACCGGCGCTCACCTCGGTTTTGACATCATTGACAGAATCAAGTATCGGAAACTCCATCCGAAAAGTGGTCCCGTGCTCGCCATCGGATATTATTCTTATTTTCCCGCCGCAGGACGTCACAATGGAATTGGCGATGGAAAGGCCGAACCCCATATTTTCCACAGTTCCCTTTGTCGTGAAGAACGGGTCGAAGATCTTCGCCCTGATTTCGGGTTCTACTCCAGGTCCGTTATCGCTGATCTCCAGAACAACATGGGTATCGCAATCGGTCCTGATGGATATTTTCTTATCGTCATCTTCAAGTGGATCGAGCGCCTGCATGGCATTTACCAGCAGATTGATTACCGCCTCTTCAAGCCCCGTGGGTGTTCCCAAAACGAGCGGAAGCCCGCTGTTGAGACACGGCCGGACCTTGATCCCATGGGCGGCAAGCTGACTTCCAACGAAGTCGAGAGCCTGTTCCACAACTTTGTTCAAATCGCAGGGGCCAAGGCCCAGGCTCTCCCTGCTGCGGGCCAGGGAACGCATGTGCTTGATGATACGATCGATGCGGTCGGCCATCGAAGAAATTTCCTCAACCTCTTCCATGATATCCTCTATCGGGCGGCGTTTCTTGTGCTTGTACCAGTAGAGAATGCCGGTCGCCGAGATTTTAATGGAATTCAGCGGCTGGTTGATTTCATGGGTGATCCCCGCTGCCATGGCCCCCAGAGAGGCCAGCTTCTCCGCACGGGCAACCGCTTCTTTTGCTTCGAACATGGCGGCTTCCGCTTTTTTTCGTTCGGTAATGTCCCGCGAGATTCCACATAGACTCATTACCTTCCCGTCTTTGTCCCTCAGCGGGACCTTGATATATTCAAAAATGTGCGAACCGCTTCTCATATTGATCTGTATTTCCTCGGAAACGATCTCGCCCGATAATACCCGCTGATCCACTACCGCCGCACGGTTCGCAACCTCCGGTGGATACAGCTCGGCGTCCTTCTTTCCTATGATGGATTCACACGATTCACCGAGGAAATTCGCCACAACGGGATTTACGAACAGGTATTTCAGATTCCTGTCCTTGACGTAAATGAAATCCTTGACGCTCTCTAAAATGGTCCTGACAAGCTCCGTCGATTCGTAAAGAGCCTCCTCCGTCCGTATCCTTTCGACTATTTCCTGTTTCAGCGCGGTGACCAGCCTTGCGTTATCCAGGGCAATTGAAGCCAGGGACGCGAATCTATCCAGCAACAGAACCTCTTCGTGGGTAAAGGTGCGGTCGTCTTCATCCGAAGAAATGGTGATCACTCCCGTCACCTGGTTGCCCGACTTCAACGGTATGCCCATTGCCGCCCTCAAGTTTCTGAATACGCTATCGGGCAGGCTTTCCGGCCATTCACTGTAATTGTCCAAAATTACCGGTTGCCCGGTCCTCAAGACCTTTCCGCCGAACCCTTTATCCATGTGAACCTGAAACATTTTTGCCTTCTCATATCTGCCCACTCCGATCTTCATTTCCAGTGTATTGTTTTCTTCGTTCAGAATGTAGATGTACCCGTCCTCGGCCCGCGCAAGCTTCACGGCCCGTTTGACTATCGCTTCCAGAAGGTCCACGTAGTCCAGACGGTTCATGATATCGAGCGCCGTGTCGTGTATGGAAGATGC
The DNA here is from genome assembly GCA_963666995.1 of uncultured Syntrophobacter sp. GTDB lineage: Bacteria > Desulfobacterota > Syntrophobacteria > Syntrophobacterales > Syntrophobacteraceae > Syntrophobacter. The sequence goes on from OY762941.1 coordinate 2,139,443, forward strand.
CACCGCGTTCAGGTGCCTGACATCCGATTCCGCTTCTTTTTGTCTGGAGATATCGGCAACCAGGGCCACGATGAATTCGTGACTGCCGCAACGGACGCTCATTGCATATATCCTGGCCCAAAAAAAACTGCAGTCCCTGCGGAGCAATCGCGTCTCTATGCTGAACTGACTTTCCTTGCCTTGGAGGATGTCTCCGACATACTTCCTGTTTAACTGGGCACAATAAGGATGAACGAGGTCCAGATAGTTGGTCTTGGGAGAAGAAGCCACGTCATGGCCGGTCATTTTCTGAAAAACACGGTTTGCTTCTTTTATGCAGCCGGTTTTATCCATTACGATTACGCCCAGATGGGCGCTATCGAAAACGGAATGGAAGAACGGCTGGTCCCCGAGCGCCCCTCCACGGCCGCCCGCACCATGCGCCGGCAGTGCCGGGACAGGACTTCCGCACTTGCAGCAGAAGCGCCAATCCTCCTGCAGCGACTCGCCGCATTGTCCGCAATCCCGGACCAGGTCACTCAACTGGTGCCTCCTCTTCGATCTGTGCGCAGTTCCCATCCGGACAGCCCTCGACGCGACACACGGCAATCGGTCGTTCCGGGACCGGCCGGCTGCCGAATGTATGATCCATCCGGCGGACTGGGCCTTTACCGCCGGCCCCCTCCATCTTTTCGCTGCAACGGCGGGCGGGGGAGGGGGAATCAGGCGGCTGCCGGATGGAAACGGTTCCCGAAATTTCTGACAACGATGGGAGCTGCAGAGAAGAAACAAATGACAAATACGCAGAATGCCGTACGTGCCTCCTGCAGATTGACAAGATCGGGAAATACATGAATACCAAAGCAATACTTGCTGTGGATGGAGCGGAAAATATGACAATCGCTTTAAGCATATTTGATAACACTGGAAAATTCAGCGTACCGTCAATGAACCGGTGGGGCGGCTGTAGCTGCCGTCATCCGTATTTCAAATACTCCTGTCCGCATGCTGCTTCCAGGTATTTCACGTCTCGACGTGAAGGCGCACCGGCATAAGTATCTATGATATCGAAATGTGCTTCTATTTCAGCCGGCGCATCAGGAAATGGCTGCCGGCTCCGGTCCCTTGCCAATCATCAGATTTCACAAATGATAAGTGCCTGCCTCCACCGTGCCGCTATGGCCGTATAAGGGGGGAGATCGAACATCATCCGCATATTATCTGAAAGTGACCGTTTCTCCAACAATATTATCGAAAACTTTGATATCCGTTCAGTTTTTCCGACCCTGATTTGACTGGAGTGCATGGAATCCGATCTGTGCGATTCCACAGGAGATGTCGCCGTGGCCGGCGTGTCTTCCGTGAATCACACCCCCACCCCGCCTCCCCCGTCAAAGGAGAGGAGCTAAACGCCAATTCCCCTCCCCTGGCGGGAGGAGCGAGGGGAGGGGGAAAAAACGCTCAAATCAGGTAGAATTTCACCGGGGTGGCACGGACAACTCGTTGTCCGTGCGCGAAAACGCAAGAGGAATGATGTCTCTGGTCCCGGTTTTTCAGAGTCACCGACAAGGCCAGTGGTAATTTATATGAAAAAAGGAATTGCCGTCCAACGTATACCCTGTCTCGATTTAGGCAGGAATTTTTTCATACTTCGTTGTGGCCGAAAGGCCATGAGTGTTCGCCGGAATGACGAATCCTGGTTTCATCCGGCCTCGACTTTTCCTTTGGGCAACAGCCCCTTCGATTGCCCCCCGTTATCTCACTGAGAAGACGATTGCTCATCCGTCGCGGCCCCGACATCCCTCGAACACTTATCCGTATCTGAAGCTGACTCCAAAACCCCCGCGGGGATACTTCCACTCGATCGCCTCGCTTGCCCTGGGACAAACGACCCTGCATGTCCCGCATTCCAGGCAGCCGGCGTAGTCGAAGCTGAGTTCCCCGTCTTTTACGGAGTAAAGGCCTGCCGGGCATGCAACCGTGCATGGTTTTGGCCGGCAGGAGGAACAGATTTCCTTCTTTACGATGATGTGAGCCTCGTCGTCATCCACGACAAATTTGTTCAGACCCAGCAATTGTTCGATGCTCAAACGCTTCAAAGGTTCTTTACTCCTTTCCACCCATCGAGGGCTAAGTGGGACAGGCTGATGTGACTTTCCCTGATCTGGTTTAACACCGTCTGCCAGAGGTGAACCGGGGGAGCGCCGTTGACTGTGAACAGTTTGACTGCAAGACCGGTGGCGAGCTTGGGGTATGCGCTGAAAAGGCGATCGTTTTCCAGAAACGAGGGTGCGTTCCGGTAGGCCTCAAGATCCCTCAATACAAAACTCTGTTTCAGCAATTCCTCGTAACAGCCAAGTCCCTGTCGTGAAAAATCGTTGCGGGCCTTAGCCTCCATGACCGCCTTTGCGGCGGCTTCACCGGAGGCAACGGCAAAGTCCATTCCACGCACCGTGTAGCCCAGATTGAGTACGAACCCGGCGGCGTCCCCCGCCACCAGCATCCCGTCGCCGCAGAGCCGGGGCATCATGGCAAGACCCGCCTCGGGCACGAGGTGCGCCGAATACTCGGCCACCTCGCCCCCTTCGATAAGCGGGGCGATGTGGGGACTGCTTTTAAAATCCTCCAGGACATCGCACAATCTCACCTGGCTTTGCCGCAGCTCTCCCGCGTTTACGACCAGGCCAAGCGAGATGCTGCTCTTATTGGTATAGAGAAAGCCGCCTCCCCGCATTCCCCCGGAGCAGTCGCCGACGAACATGTGAACGGCGCCGTTGTTGCCTTCGAGCTGGAAGCGCCCTCTTATGGTTTCCTCGGGCAGTTCGATGATCTCTTTAACTCCCGTTGCCACATGGTGGGGGGTGAAGAGCTTTGCCAGGCCCGCCTTCTGGGCCATCACGGAATTTACTCCGTCTGCGGCAATCACCACATCGGCCGACATTTCATCTTCGCCCGCCCGTATGCCGATAACCCGTCCGTTTTCGATCAACAGATCATCCACCCGAATGCCGCAGGCGAGCAGCGCCCCCGCCTCCTCGGCTTTTGCTGCCAGCCAGTTGTCAAATTCAGCCCTCAAGAGCGTAAAGGAATGGTAGGGAGGAGTCGCCCAGTTAACGTCCTGGCAGGTGAACGAAACGCTCCGGTCACCGTCTAAAAACGTGATGACCTCCCTGGCAACGGGCCGCTCGACCGGGGCTTCTTCCCAGAACTTTGGGAAGATCCGGTTTAGCGCATGAGTGTACATCCGGCCGCCGTACATGTTCTTGCTTCCAGGTGTTGTCCCGCGTTCGACCAAAACCACCTCATGGCCTTCTTTTGCCAGAAGATACGCGGCCGTGCTCCCGGCAGGACCCGCACCAACTATGATTGCAGTAAATCTTTCCTCAGACATGTCGTCACACAACCCGGTTTCTAAGGTTTTTCACAAACCGAATCGAGCAGCACGGGGACCATCCCCCGTAGATTACCCATGATCCCCATGCCGCTCGCGGAAAGCCCCCCGGCCTACCTCTTGAGCGCCCTTGCGAACTCTTCGATAAGCTTTGGAACCACCTCGTAGAGATCTCCCACGATTCCGTAATCCGCGGCTTCAAAAATGGGGGCATTCTCGTCGCGGTTGATCCCAAGGATCACTTTGCTGTCGCGAATGCCCGTTACGTGCTGGATTTGCCCCGACACCCCGACACCGATGTAGAGGTCCGGTTTCACCTTCTTTCCCGATATGCCAAGGTATACGTCCTCGGGAAGCCAGTGGAGCTCTTCCGCAATGGGACGCGAGCAGCCCACCTCGCCTCCCACCGCCTCCGCAAGCTCCCGGGCAAGTCTTACGTCTTCCTTCTTCTCAACCCCGCGGCCGACACAGACGACGATTTTTGCCTCCGTTATGTCCACGGCCTCGCGGACCTTCGGGGTCCGGCCGACCACCGTAACCGCGGAAGGCGGAGCGGGAGGCAGTTCCCTTACCTTTCCCTCTCTTCCCTCCTGCGCTAAAGCCTGCTCGAAGGTCCGGGGAGCGATGGTCGCCATCTGGGGCCGGGTCGTGCACTCCACTTTCTGCACGGCAAGGCCCCCGAAAAGGAGGCGCTCCATCTGAAGGAGCCCCTTCTCCTTATCCAGGCTAAAGCCGATGCATCCGCTGCAAAGCCCCGTGTTAAGCCTTGTTGCAAGCCTTGCCGCCATTTCTTTTCCGCGCTGTGTCGCGCCGATTAAAAAAACGTCCGGCTCCTCCTCTTTTGCCGCCTCGGCCATGACCGGGAGATACGCCTCAAGGGGCTGGTCGTGCGCAAGGGGAGGCAGAAGGTAGACTTCATCCGAACCGCAATTGATGTATTCCCTGGCCGACTCACCTGTCAGCGCAAACGACACGAGCTTTACGCCCATTTCCCTTGCCGGACCCACGCCCGCATTCAGAAGCTCCAGGGTCTGTTCGCGACTTTCGGCAAAAACCCAGATTCCAGCCATCGATCCCCACTCCTCAGGCAATCACGCCTTCTTTTAAAAGGGCCCCCACAACCGAACGGATATCGTTAGCTTCCGCTCCGAACTTCAGCCGCTTGCGCTCCATGGTCGCAGCCAGAACGCCCGTTGTCTTAAGACACTGCCCGTTGGCCGTCCCCCCGAGTTTATCGAGGGTAATGTTCTCAACGGGTTTTTTTGCGGCCCCCAGGACCTGTTTCAAGGTCGGGATCCTCGGCGTATTGATGTCGGGGAGCACCGTGACCAGCGCGGGCAGGGGCAAAGACACGACTTCCATCCCGGAATCGAGCTTTCGCTCTGCAATCACGCGCCCGTTTGCCTCGTCGTAGGTGAGCTTGTTTACGTAGGTTGCGCACGGGATCCCGAGCTTCTCGGCCAGGGCGGGGCCGACCTGCTGCGTGTAAAGATCGCTTGACCCTTCTCCGCACAAAATGAGGTCGCAGCCGGCCTGCGCGCGAACGGCCGAAGCGAGCAGCGCGCAGGTCCCGGCCGGTTCCAGGTCGACAAAGGAGGGGTCGTTTACAAAACAGGCTTTTTCGGGTCCGCGGGAGAGCACGTCTTTTAAGCAGTTCTTCGCCGCGGGCGGAGCCACGGTGACGGCCGTTACACTTGCTCCGTGCTTTTCCTGAAGAAGCATCGCCTCTTCCACCGCGTTGCGGTCATAGGGGCTTATCTTGTAGCTCACCCGGTCGAGCAGCAGTTTGCGCGACCCGGCATCGACCTTTATGTCCGCTTCATCCATGACCCATTTAAAACAAGTGATGATCTTGAGCATTTGTGACCCCTCCGGTTTTCTTCTTAACGCAGTACGCTCCCCGAGATAACCATCCTCATGACTTCCGAAGTCCCCTCGTAGATTTCGGTTATCTTGGCGTCGCGGTAGAGACGCTCGACCTTGTGCCCCTTAATGAACCCGATCCCGCCGTGGACCTGGATCGCCCGGTTCGTCTGGCGGGCCGCCGTTTCGGCCGCGAAAAGCTTGGCCATGGCCGCTTCCTTGCTGTAGGGCTTTCCCTGGTCGAAGCACCATGCGGCGTAATAGGTAAGGAACCGCGCGGCCTCGACGTCGGTTGCCATATCGGCAAGCATCCACTGGATGGCCTGAAAGGAGGCGATGGGCTTTCCGAACTGGACCCTTTCCTTTGCGTAGTGGACGGATTCGTCAAGAGCGGCCTGGGCGATGCCCAGGGCCTGCGCGGCAATGCCGATCCGGCCCCCGTCAAGGGTCATCATGGCGATCTTAAAGCCCATGCCCTCTCCCCCAAGGAGGTTTTCCTTCGGGATGCGGCAGTCTTTGAGGACGACCTCCGAGGTCAGTGCCCCGCGGATGCCCATCTTGTTTAAGTGTTCTCCGGGCTTGATCCCGGGGGTACTTGCGGGAACGATAAAAGCGGTGAGACCCTTGGGTCCTTTTGATTTGTCAGTGCTCGCAAAGATAATGAAAACGCCCGCCACGGGGGCATTTGAGATAAACATCTTGGTCCCGTTTAAGACGTACTCGTTTCCGTCAAGGACGGCCGTCGTGGTTCCGGCGGCGACGTCGGTCCCGGCCCCCGGTTCGGTGAGCGCAAAGGAGCCCAGCATTTCCCCCTTGCAAAGCGGGGTGAGGTATTTTTTCTTCTGTTCCTCGTTTCCGAACTTAAAGAGAGGAAAGCATGCAAGCGAGGTCTGGCATTCGAGGGTAAACCCCGTTGCCGCGCAGGCGCGGCAGAGTTCTTCCAAAACGATGATGTAGGTGAGATAGTCCGATCCCGCACCGCCGTATTCGGCGGGATAGGGAATGCCGCACCAGTCCTGCTCGGCAAGCCGCTTCATGTTCTCGGCCGGAAAGCGCGGCAGCATATCGACTTCTTCCGCGATCGGTTCCACGTACTTCTGGCAGAATTCCCTGACACTGGCACGCACCAATTGCTGCTCTTCTGTTGGTTGAAAATCCATAATGCTTTTCTCCATTGTCTGTTTTTGTTCGAACAGGGGACTGATACGGCCGGGGTCTTTTCCCCGGCCGTCAAGACCTTCTTTTCCCGAAAGTCAGCGCCTGCGAACCGCACGCGCTATATGAAAAAAATTGTCTTCTATGCGGCCGGCTCGACCTGCGCCGCCATCGACGCCATTTTTTCCCTGGATGGAACAAGTATTACGAGGATAAAACCGATTACCGCAAGTGCCGCTATGAAGACCCATGCCCAGGTATACGAAGCCCCGGCTTCGGTCTTCACAACCAGCCTGCTCATGACCAGCGGGGCGCCCGCGGCGCCGATGAAGTAGCCGATTGCGTTGATGATCCCGAGTGCCTTGGCGTGTACTTCCGGGCTGAAGATTTCCGCCGGCCAGGAAAACCATGCGCCCCAGCTACAGTTTGCAAAAAAACCGCATGCAGACAGAGTCAGGAGCAGCGCGACAGGGCTCACTCCTTTCTGGAAGAATGCGAAGAGCAGAAGAAACGGGATAACGCCAAGATACGAAATGGCAATTATGGGTTTGCGCTTCCCCTTGAAGAATGTGTCGCTGAAACGTGATCCCACAAACGACCCTATCACCCCGCCGCCAAAATAGGTTGCCGACCACCACCCCATTGCATTGAGATTGAAATCGAACGTCTCTTTCAAATACAGGGGAATCCAGCTCAGGGCCGCCCATGCCAATGCCTGGATGACAATATATGCGATGCATATTTGAACCCATCCCGGGGTGCTCATGATTTTCCCGATCGAGATTCTTTGTGCGGCGATCTTGGCCTGGCTGATGTTTCCCTTTCTGACTTCTTCCAGGGTGTAAACACCACTGGCTATTTCGTCTTCATAGCTCTCGGTGATCTCATCGGGCGGCAGGCCTTTCTTTTGCTCGGGCCTGTCAAATATCCATACCGCTATGCACAGCAACGGCGCGATACCGATCAACGCAGCAATGGTGAATATCGGGCGCCAGCTTCCCAGTGCGGTCACCAGGGCCGTCACAATCACCGGCGCGTATGCAGGGGTCAATATCCATGCATAAGACAATGCCGATTGCGCCTGCGCCCTTTGCCGTTTTGCAAACCAGCGGACAAGGATCCTCGAACTCGGTACGAATTCAGTGGCACAGAGTATTCCAAACACTATTTGCCGGAAGTACCATTCATTTATACTGGTGATATGGGCCATCCACCATGTCGAAAGACTCCATGCCACGATTGAAAACATCAGGACCCGCCTTGCGCCGAACTTGTCGGTAATGGCCCCTACCACAGCCTGCATGGGACCGTAAAACGCAAGCATCAAAAACGTGCCGTTGCCATATTGCGCATAAGAGATGCCGAGTTCTTTCATCATAGGCGACGCGACCACACCCAGGGATACCCTGTCAAAATACTGGACACTGTAACAAAAGGTAAGCACGGCAGCCACCCAATACCTGTATTTCCACCAGCCTTCACTAACCGTAGCGGTCGTCATCCTTTGTACCTCCTCTTTGGGGGAGTTCGTCTATACAATTTGAAAATCAATCAAATGCATCATGGATTCATTGCCGCTTTTATCCTGAAATTGATGTAATTCAAATCTTACTCTTATCGCTAACCAGGTATATCAATGAACGTTGTTGGAACACTAAACACCCTTCACTGTTTGAAGTAAAGCTGCCGCCTGCTGATGTGCCGTCCCTCAAGCGTACAAATATACTCTGTTGACCTTTTGCCTCTCCATCATCCCACTATCCCTTCGCTTTTCCCTTGTTGAGAAACTCAAGGGACGCAACATCAGGCGGTCTTTCACTCAGTGGGCAAGTTCCGAGGGCCTTTTCGCTCCTCCCTGTGCAGGCCTGCCGCAACCTTATCCAGGCACCCTGCCTGCAATCCTGCCGCTGAGAAGAAGGTATTTTGGGTATCTAATGTTTATTGTTGTAACGCCAGATCCCCATTTCCTGCGCGTTCCCGATCAGTTCTTCCCGGAAATCCGGATGGGCGATGGAAATCAAAGCCTCCGCCCTTTGCCATAAAGATTTGCCTTTCAGGGTGGCAATCCCGTACTCGGTCACGATGCTGGGGGCCATCCCGCGATGGATGGTCACCGCCGAACCGAGTTCCAGGGTCGGCCTGATCCGGGAGAACATCTTGCCGTTCTTGCTGTAGGTCGAAGTCATACAGATAAAGCCCTTTCCGCCTTTGGACCTGAAGGCGCCCAGGGCAAAACAGATGGAACCGCCGGTGCCGCTGATGTGCCGGACGCCGGAAGATTCCGAGTTTATCTGCCCGAAAAGATCCACGTCGATGCAATTGTTGATCGAGACGAATTTGTCCAGGCGGCCTATCACGGCGGGGTCGTTGGTATAGTTGACCGGCAGGAAAAGGCACATTGAGTTGTTGTCGATGAAGTCGTAGGTTTTTTTGGTTCCGAGCGCGAAGGTACTGACTATTTTATACTTGTCTATGTTCTTTCTCGCCCCTGTCACCCGTCCTTTCTCGACCATGTCCACCATTGAGTCGACGAACATTTCGGTGTGGATTCCGACGTCCTTCAGATCGGAATTTGCGATCATTTCCCCAACCGCATTCGGCATGCCGCCAATGCCCAGTTGCAGGCAGCAGCCGTCTTCGAGTTGCCCCATGATCAACGACGCAATCTTGATGTCAATCTCATTGGGCTTGGCGGCAGGTATCTCTGCGACCGGATAGTCGGCTTCCACGATATAATCGACCCTGGAGATGTGGATGGACTCCTCCTGACCAAGGCAACGCGGAATGTTCGGGTTGACTTCGAGTACGATCGTCTTGGCACTTTCGCACATGGCCATGGTGTGAGAGACCTGTGGCCCGAAGTTGAAATACCCGTGCTTGTCCATGGGTGTCGCCGGGATCATGACAACATTCACGTCGATGCAACTCCGATAGTACTCGGGCAGTTCATGGTAAACGACGGGGATATATGAACAGAGCCCCTGATCGCACAGCTTGCGCTCATAGCCGCTGAACTGCCAGCCGTTATAGGTAAAATGTTCCCTCGTGTTATCGACCTTCGTCACTTCCGGGATTCCGGTAGCACGGGTACAGTTGCGGATCTTTACATCCGTGAGTTCATCTTTTCGCGCGGCGAGGGCCTTGTCCAGGACGACCACGGAGCCGGAAAACGAGCCGTATTCAACCCAGTCGCCCGATTTTACCACCTTTACCGCTTCTTCCGCCGTAACCAGTTTTCGTTTGTATTCCTCTGTGTAGTCCATAGAATATGTCACTCCTCAGGAAGCTTTTCCAACTCGCGGTGGAGCATTCACAATTGCTGTCAGGCGGTGATCGTTTATACGGTTGCCTTCAGGTAACCATAGGTCACGGCGACTTTTCCCGTTGTTTCGTTCAAGAGCTGCCAGAAGAGTTCCAGGATGCCGTTCGATGCCTTCCGCTCAAACAACTGAACTTTCAGGTTGTTATTGGCGAACACCATGCCTGTGAATTTGCCGGCGATAGCCTTCACGCGCGTGGGATCTCCACCCAGTTCGCGATTGATGACCTCGCGGACTCCGAGTGCCAAGTTGGCCGACCCGTGCAAGACATTGCTGGGAAGCCCAACCGAGTGAGCGAATTTCGGCGAAGTGTGAATGGCAAAGGTCAGGGCGTTGCAGCCGTCATAGACATACGGCAGTGCCTGACCGGCAAAAACAGGGGATTCCCATACCGGGTTCCCGACGTATTTTGTTTTCTGGTATTCCGGCAGTGAACCCGTTCCGCCGTCGGGACATTCCACTCCCCGCAGCATGGAACCGATCCATTCGGTGTGGTAGGGGTTTCCGTCCAGATCCTCAACCGTCTGCTTGTGAACGATCTGAGTCCCGGCCCGTTGCGGGAGCATGGCCGAAATCTCGGTTTTGATGCGAATCTTTGTGGTCGGCTGAATGAGCCGTTTGATGTCCAGATACTCGGTGTAGTGCATCAACTGGTCCCAGACTTCCTGGGGGTAAGGCAAATCGACGTAGTCTTCCTTTTTAATGAGAATGATCGGCCAACACAGATTGACGGCGAACATCGGCGGGGCAAAGATTCCACCTTTCCGTTCGTCATCCACATAGAAAGGGTTCATGTCATCCAGAGAAGCAGCGTAGTTCGTGGTATCACGCCAGGTAATTTCTTTGATCTCTTCCTTCCAGGGCACACCGACAAATTTTGAATCAATGGTCAACTTACTCATTACAATCCTCCCCTTTGATGCTCATCAGGCAATGTTGTTATTATTCAACCGGTTCTGTCATTAGCTTATTGCGAATGGCGTGCCAGATAAAAAAGCTTGAGATATCAATAGGAAGGACAATGGAGAGAGGGGGAGTCTTTTTTGGAATGCGTGATTCTAAGCAAAGCGCCGGACATTGTGTCGAGATTGCTACACCGCGGAAAATGCCTGATACCAATTTGCGTTCAAGAAATAACAGGTGATGTTTCTCAGGAGCGTGGGGAACTGCGTCCCCCCCACCCCCACGCCGCTATGCGGCTTTCTGTGGCGCTGCGGCGGCGCCCCGCAAAATGCGGGGCAGCCGCCGCGAGCGCCGAGCGCTCGGCCTCACGCGCTTGCGCGCGTGGCCGAAATCCGGGGGGCGCGGAGGAACGGCCTGTTGCCCAAACGGAATCCGGGTGGAAATGAGCCGTTTGTCCAGCACCGTCACCCCGGCGAAAGACGGGGTCCAGTGGTGTTAATTGGAATTATACAATAATTTCAAAGAGTCTGGATTCCGGCCTCCGCCGGAATGACGAATCCTGGTTACGCTCGTTCCCACGCTCCTGCGTGGGAATGCAGACACTTTTCCTTTGGGCAACAGCCCGTGAATCATTCCCCCGCTCTCTTGGGGGTTATCTTATCTCGGTCGCAAAATGGTATGATTCAGCAGTGGACCTTGAGCTATTTTCAGGTTGGTTCCGGGAGCAGGGACAACCGCGGCCGGCGGGAGGACAGAGGGCGGCCGGATCGGATTATAGAGGTTACCCGTTCAAAATCCCGCGAACAATTCCACGCAGATGTAGTTGTAGCAGGCAATGCCGACGCGGCTGAAATCCGGGCTGGTGATGTTCTTGCGATGGCTGCTGCTGTTCATGAAATTCCTGTGAATGACTTCAGCGCTGCTATCCCCCAGCGACAGGTTTTCTCCCGCGAAACGGACCTGTGCGCGATAGCAGGAATAGACGTACCTCCAGGCGGGATTCTTGCCGGTCTTCGGGTCCTCATGCGCGAAGTAACGCTGGTCCCCGGAATGCCTGTCCATCTGTTCCACCATGTACCTGGCGCGCCTGAACGCCTGCCGGGCAAGGCAGTCGTCCCACCTGAGACGCCTGTTTTCGTGGTTTACCAGTTCATAAATCCGCCGGGCTTTATCCTGTTGAACTTCGTCGGGCTCGCTCGCCCCCCTTTTCGAAGGGGAAGGGGGAACAGGCCGCGCGTGGGCCGTCCATGAATATCCGATGCATGCCGACAGGAACAGCAGAAGAAAACTGAAAGCGATCCTTCTCATCATTATTGCCTTACCTCGGTGTCGGTGTTCTTCGGTTTGACCGTGGGGGAGGCTACCAAAAAATTCAACCCGTGTCTCGACAAATTGAACGAAGGAGAAAAACGGCGCGAGTGTATTGCGGCTGGGCGCACATCTACGGGAACATCTCGCAGATGTGCGGGTGCAGAGAGAAGCCGTCCCGTCCGCTCGGGACTTCAGGCTTCCGATTTGATTCGCTTCAGGATTCTTTCCATCTCCCCGGTCGGATATGGCTTCCCGGGCCATGACGTGAAGAAGCCGTCGTGGACATGCCTCGGAATCAGATGAAAATGGATGTGATCGATCAACTGTCCCGCGGACCGATGGTTATTCTGTATGAGATTCATCCCCGATGCGCCCATGCCGCGCACAACCGCTTTGGCGATCTTCTTTGCGGCCACGATACACGCCTGAAGCTCTTCAGCGGGGGTTTCGAAGAGGGTTGCGTAATGGTTTTTCGGGACCACGAGCGTGTGTCCCGGATTGATGGGGTTGATATCGAGGAAACTCAAAACGAAGTCGTCTTCGTAAACCTTAGCGCAGGGAAGCCTCCCCTTTATGATCTGGCAGAAAATGCAATCCGGCATGACGGGTCCTCCAGCGGGTGAGAGCGAAATCGAACAGCCAAAAAGCCGGGCACGGACCATGAAGCGTTCGAGGGACGCAAACCGCGCCGCATCCCGGCCGGATCGTTCGCTTGAGCAAGAACGGGATCGTGTCTAAACTACCAGAGATGGTGTGTCGTGTAAAGAACGCTCGGACGGCCGCCGCGAACGCATGGGAGGTGCCCGGGAATCATTCCCCCGCTCATTTTGGGGGATGTCTCGACTATCGTCCCGAACGCAACTCAGTACGGAGCGAGGCCCATTAAGATGTGTTCCCCGCCTGTCATGAAAGATCGAGCATCCCGCACGCTTCCTGGGCGAATGGGAAAAGGCATTCCGTGTCGAGCGTTCCGATGTATTCCTCGATCGTCTCCATCTTCTGAAACCGCAGGAACCGTTCGATCCCTTCAATGATCCCGATGCTTGCCGAAGGTTCGATGAAGTTGGCCGTCCCCACCTGAACGGCCCTTGCCCCCAGCAGGAGGAATTCCAGCGCATCCGCGGCGGTCACGATCCCGCCCAATCCGATGACCGGGCAGTCGACGGAGCGGAGCACTTCGTAGACGCACCGGAGCGCAATGGGTTTTATGGCCGGGCCCGAAAGGCCTCCGACGATGTTTGCAAGCTTCGGGCGGCGCGAAAAGATGTCAACCGCCATGGCCGCGACCGTGTTGATGCAGGACAGGATATCGCTTCCGGCATCGACGGCGGCCCGGGCGATTTCGCCGATGCGCGTGACGTTCGGGGTGAGCTTGGTGATGAGCGGAAGCGACGTGGACGACCGGACCGCCGCGACGACCGCCGCCGCCATGGCCGGATCGGTCCCGAACACCATCCCGCCCTGCTTCACGTTGGGGCAACTGATGTTGATCTCAAGGGCCGCAATCCCCGGAATCCCATCGAGCCGGGACGCCAGTTCGCCGTATTCTTCGACCGTGTTCCCGAAGATGTTCACGACCACCGTGGCCCGCCGTTCGCGAAGAAAGGGCAGCTTCGCCCGGATGAATTCGTCCACGCCGACGTTTTCGAGCCCGATGGCGTTGATCATTCCGGAAGGGGTTTCCACAATCCGCGGGGGTGGGTTACCGGGCCTGGGGAAAAGGGAAATGCCCTTTACCACTATCGCTCCGATCCGGCCCGGATCGAGAAAATCCGCGTACTCCTCGCCGTAGCCGAAGGTACCCGAAGCGACCATGACCGGGTTTGCGAGCCTGAGCGGCCCTAGTCGCACGGAAAGATCGGGGGAGGAAGCCGGTGTGTTTGCATCTTCTGCCATTGAATGGCTCCTGGGCTGAATATGGGTCCGTCTTTACACACATGCACGTAATGATCGGCCGCCGGATCGCCCGGGTGCGCGGAAGGGAGCGCGCATCCGAGACAGGCCCCGATGCCGCAGGCCATGAGGGATTCGAGCGAAAGCTCGGCGGGTATGTTTTGCGCGAGCGCCCATTTGGCCACGTGGAACTGCATATCAAGCGGGCCGCAGGCATAGATCGCGCCGGGGCGGAAGTCTTCCGCTACGGAGAATTCTTCGATCAGCCGCGTGACATACCCGTGGTAACCGAAGCTTCCGTCGTCCGTGCTCGAATGAACCCGAATGCCCCACCTTTCGAAATATTCGGCCGGGAGCAGCTCGGCTGCCGTGCGCGCTCCGTAGAAGAGGTGGATGCGGTCGGGTTTTGCGGCGGCCCCGGTGAGAGCGAGCCGCACGATGAGTTCGCACAGCGGTGCGATGCCGATTCCTCCCGCGACGAAGGCGACCGGGGAAAGATCCCGCCGGTCGGGCAGGGTAAAGCCGTTTCCGAGCGGGCCGACGAGGTCGATGCCCGATCCGGGAAGGCATTTCGAGAGGCACAGCGTCCCTTTCCCGACGATGCGGTAGAGGAGTTCAATCGTCCCGCTCTCGGCAAAAATCCGGTGAAAGGAAAGGGGCCGCCTCAGGAGCGGGTCAAGCCCTTTTGCGACCCGCGCCATCACGAACTGGCCGGGGCTGGCTTCCCGGGCGATCCCGGGGGATTTCAGCCGCATGAGGTACGTCCGCTCGGCCACTTCCCGGTGGTCCACAATGACGGCGTGTTCCTGGATTTTAGGCATGGCGGGCTGGACCTCCGGTTATCTTTCCCAGGCGATGACGGTCGCCATCCGTCCGGGGCTCCGTTCCCCCCGGTAGGAGAAAAAGTCTTGAGTGCCGCAGACGGTACAGAGGCCGGCGGTCTGGATGTGGCCGCCATCGAGGCCCGAATCGACGAGCTGCCGCCAGGTGATCGCCCAGAAGTCGAAGTACTCCGGCCTCACCCGGAAGGGCAGGAAGGATTCGGGAAGCTCGTCCCGGTAGTTGCGGAATTCGCCGCAGCAGGGGCCGAGCGACGGACTGACCGTGGCGAGGATATCCCGTGGGTCCGAACCGAACCGGTCTTTGAGGAAGCTCACCGTCTTGGGCACGATGCCGCAGACACTTCCTCTCCAGCCCGCGTGGATGTTGGCGATCACCCGCTTTACGGGATCGGCCAGGAAAACCGACTGGCAGTCGGCGATCTTGATCAGCAGTCCGATGCCGCGAAGCCGGGTCACCAGGGCGTCTCCCGGAGGGGTCACCAGCACCGGCGGGCGGGATTCGGCGCGGGACAGCGCCTCTTCATCCACCAGGTGGATCGTGTCCTCGTGAAACTGGTTTCCGGCCACGAGGCAGTCAAGATCGAGCGCGTCCGTAACCCGCCACAGGTTCTTGCTGACAGCGTCCGCCGAGTCTCCATTGCCCAGGCCCACGTTCAGCGTCGCATACGGGGGCCGGCTTACGCCGCCGTGCCGCGTGAACACCCCATGCACCAGCCCGGGAACCCGGTCGAGAATTTCGAATTTGATATGCGGGGGCTTCCCCCCGTTGTTTTGAACGATCATTTCATGCAACCAGTTGAGTAAAGCGACCAATCAAGCAAAGCAACCAGTTAGGCAAAGGAACCGATCGGGCCAAGCCGCCGATCGAGCAAGCTGGACCGGCGAATTTCTACCCCCCAGATTCGGCCGGGGAGCGGCCGGACAAGCCCCGCCTTTCCAACACGTGTCCCCTTGGCGCAAAGCGCCGGACGAGCCTTCCCTTTAAACCTGTTCCCCTCGCTAAACACGTTCCCCTCCCCTTGCGGGAGGGGTTAGGGGAGGGGGCCGCACCCGGTGGATCTATCTTTTCTCCCGCGGGTGGCCCGGACAACTTGTTGTCCGGGTCCGTAAGGACAAGAGGGGCCGCCAAATCCGCCACCCCGGTGCCGGTATCCTGCGAGCCTCCTGCGTTTCGCGCACGGACAACGAGTTGTCCGTGTTACCCGCTACCCGCTGTTACATATGACCCCGGTCTGTTCAGAGGGGTTAGGGGAGGGGGCCACCACTGGTCGAGACATCTTTCCCCCCGCAGCCAGAGCCTTCCCCTGAGGGACGAACCCCGGGTACCTTCAACACGAACACCGGCCAAGCCATCAACCCATCGAACCATGCAAGCCGATTCCAGCAACCAATTAAACCAATTGGCATCCTGTCGGCAAGTTTTATTGACAAAAAAGCACCGGCCATTAGATTTGGTACCCGTCCGGGAACACAGGAGTTAATCCGCTCTCGGGCGGACGAAGGAGCCGGATTACAGGTTGGCCCCAACGATGGCGTCGCCTTTCCCGGCCGTTTCGAGTAACATAAAGCATCTTTTGAATCGTGGGCTTTACAAGCCGGAAATCCGGGAGACGAAACGGAGCACCATGGATCAGGTTAAAGAATGCATGATGGTGATGATCGAATACACGATCCGGACGACGGGCCCATCGGGGGAGTCTTCGGAAAGCGGGCTGCAGACGTGCAGCTTCGTGTACGGAGTGGATGTTCAATATCCTTCGGTGGAGGCCGCCATAGCCAACGCGAAGCCCGGCGACCGGGTGAAGGTGTGCGTGCCCGCGGAGGAGATTTTCGGGGCATACGATGAAACCCTGGTCCGGGAGCTTCCGAAGGAAGACTACAAACAGGAACGGCTGAAATCGGGCTGTATGTACCGGCAAATCCGCAAGAAGAGCCTGGTGCAGTTCATGGTGAAGGAAGTCCGCGATGAAGTCGTCGTCGCCGACTTCAACGATCCGAGGGCGGGGACCTGCGCGGAATTCGACATCCTGGTAAAAGAAGTACGCGAAGCGAAAAAGAGTGAAATGGTCCCGGCCTGCGCCAAGCCGCCCGAATCGTCGTCGTGCTGTTAAGGAATGTTCCCGTGGCGACGAGTGGGCGATGCCTTCCCGACGGCCACGGGGGCGGGGCACAGCATGTTGTTGGCGCAAGAAGAATCATCAATGGTCCAAGCCGTCACCCCGGCGAAGGCCGGGGTCCGGAAAAGTTTGACTCGCTGGATTCCTGATTCCATCGGAAAGACGTCCACGCATTCCCGCAATGGGCCAAGGGGGAACTAAAGCAACGGCATTAGGGGCGCGCAGCCCGGACCCTCGGGTCGAGAGCGGCTTTGGACCGGCCAAAGACCCCGCGAAGGGATGTGAAGTGCCGCATGTGGATGTTGGCTGTTAGCTTTTCCGGGTGTCCGGCGCCCCATGAAGGTTGACAAGAGGCGCATCGATGTGTTACCGAAGCGATACTTTGCAGGCTCACCGCCGATTCATTCCCGGCAAATAAGGGCGACTAGCTCAGTGGATAGAGCGTTGGTCTCCGGAACCAAAGGTCGTGGGTTCGATCCCCACGTCGCCCTCCAAATAAAAACAGTATATTAGAATGAATAGACGACTTTTTATTGTTGCAGTTTTAGGGTTTCCCCCATACTATCCCCCACACTCAGGCCGAAAATCAGCCCACCGAAGCAAAACCACCGAAGACAGTTACCTCAGGTAGTACGTGAAGTTTTTCTTCCCGTTAGAAAACACATCTGCAAAGTCTGCAAAGTCTGCAAAACCATATGGGGAGCCGATTTGAGAGTGCAGACATTGGTTTTGCAATGTCTGCATACACCGATTCTTTTAGAAACACGTCTCGAATGTCTCGGAAGTCTCGCTCTGCCATGCAGAGAGGGAGAGTGCGAGACGTAGGACATCCCTTTTGACCCGAATCCACGGAGGTACGATGATGCTTCTATTTTTTCTCTACGACAAGAACGGTACCCCCCTGGTTCCTCAAGGAGACTGCCGGGCAGCAGCAAAGAGTAGGGACAAATACCCATCTCCCGACCGCCGTGACCAATTCCGGTGTTCCCTGTTCGATCACCTTCTCGGTCTTACCGATCATCATGCAGGGGGAGACATTGACGAGATCTGCCGCATCATCTTGAGCGCGGCTCCCAGCTTCGGGTAAATTTGCCCGAAGCGTTCTCCCTGGCTCTGTCCGTCCACGGGTTTTTCTCTTCTCGGTTTCCATCTGAAACCTTGGCAAACTTGCCGCGATGGTTGCACGTTGCGATTCATCCTCAATATAGAAGAGCGGCTGACCATCTCACACCGGATTCTTGCAGGGGGGATTGAAAAGACCCAGGCGGGATCCTGAGCCCTGCTGCTGATTGTCATCCCTAGAGCACCTCTTTGTTCACGAGGAGGCATTCAGCAACTGGTACCACGAGAATTCTCAACGGAAGGAGTTGTGAACCGGCATGCAATACTGACCCACCTTTGAGGAAAATCGGCGTCCAAAATTGACCCACCGTAGCCGCCTCCTAGAATCTGCGTCAAACCGCAGATGAGAGGAGAAGCAAAGGAGATGCTAACTGTGGAGACTATCCGGAAGGTTTGCCTTGCCTATCACATTGGCACAGAGGGATGGCGTACCGCTTTCTCCTTCTCCGTTGAAGGTAAATTGTTCCCAAAAGGGAGGATACGCCGCTCTTTCTCAGCGCGCCATACACAACTTTCGACAATAGCTCGATAGGCCACGGCAGCAGAAGTCTGAAAACCACACCTCTGAGAGTTTCAAAGAGCCTGAGCACGTGGGCCGGGCGGTCTCATGCGATGTCCCTGCGGAAACCGGCTGTTCATCGACATCATGGCCTCGTCGCATTTGCGCCCACAATCATTCTTCCTTGCTCGCGTATCAGAAAATATGTCTTGACATTCGATTTTTTCATGCTATTTTGCATGCAATCGTGAATGCATTTTTGGATGCAATATATTTACATTCACCTGGAGGTTGCATGTGGTTGTGACAGGGCCGTTTCTACCTAAGAACACGTCCGAAAAGGTGTACTGCGGGATTAAACAATTGCTATTCGATGGGGAAGTGGTGCCCGGCCAGAAACTGCAATGCCAGGACTTCGCAGACAAGTTCGGTGTAAGCCGAACCCCTGTAAAAGAAGCATTTCAAATGCTGAGCGCAGAAGGCTACCTCGACCTGCGACACAACCGCGGTTTCTACGTCTGTGAGCGTAGCCCCAGAGAACTAGAAGACCTCTATGACGTGCGGGTCGCTCTAGAAATGGTAGCGCTTGAACGAGGCATCGAACGCCAAACCCCTGCTACCTTGAAAAAATTGGCGGATGCAATCGCCACGCACGCTTCCGATGCCGACAAAGTCATTACACGGAAGCGTTTGCTAAATGACCTTGGTGTGCATCTCGCCATTGCGGAACTCAGTGCGAATGAGACGATTGTCGCTCATCTTGAAGTGATAATTACCAAAATCCTACTCAATATCAAATTGAACTATCTCGCGCCCACACGGGGATTGGTATCTAGGAAGGAACATCAGGAAATCTATGATGCGATCCTAAAGAAGAACGTTTCGCGTGGCCGGAAGGTGCTTTACGCGCACCTGATGCACAGCCTCCAAAATGCGACCGTTGCGCAGAGCTACCTCTCGGAAAGCACCTAACATCTTGGCTTGTACCATCGTACATTCACAGTTCCCCTTTTTGGGGGGCATGCATTCAATTAGGGAGATCTAAATGGAAATGAACATTTACGGCAAGGTGGCGAAAGGGGAACCCTATCGAAAAGCAGGAGCTAGGCTTACGGAAGACGCCGAGGAAATTCAATACAGGACCAAGCTCGGCGATCCCGCCCAACAAAAACGCGAGTTCAAGATATATCACATGTTCGACAAGGCACATCTGGTAATGCTGGCGGAGCAAAAGATAATTGACCGTGCAGATTCCGCAAAGATGTTGAGAGCTCTCCGAAGAATGGAGTCACTCGGCCTCGATACGATTCGAGCAGAGACGCAGGCGGGGGAACACTCCGGGGAAGCATGGCTAATTTCGGAACTGGGCGAACAAACAGGAGGAAAGATACACGCGGGCAGGAGTTCAGGTGACTTCATGGCCGTAACAGGTCGCATATTCACACGCGACTATATATTAACGCTTATGGAGGCGTCGCTCGACCTTCGATCTGCCCTGATTCGTCTCGCAGAAAACAATATTGATACCGTGATGGCAGCCGTCACTTGGTCGCAGCACGCGCAGCCAAACAGTTTTGCCCACCACGTGATGTCCTGGGAGTATCCGCTCGAAAACGACTTTACGCGGCTAAAACAGATGTATGGCCGGATCAACTGCAGCCCGGCAGGTGCTGGAATTCTAACGGGATCCCGCTATCCCATCGATCGCGAGCGAACGGCCGCCTTGCTAGGCTTCGATAGCGTCATCCCGAACACCCGATACGCCGTGTTGGGTTTTGACGGCTGGCTGGGGGTATCGCCTGAAGCGTACATGGTTCCAACGGTGCTAATGGTAAATGTCTCCGGGATAGCAGCTGATCTGTATACGTGGGGCATGACCGAATTCAAGTACATCGAACTCGCCGACAGGTATTGCGGGACCAGCAGCATCATGCCCCAAAAGAAGAATCCGTACACGCTCCTGTGGATAAGAGGCGCTGCATCCCGCACCTACGGTCGTTTGGCGGCATTTTTGTACGAAATGCATGATGTGTGCGCCGGATTCACAAGACAACTCGCCGAAACGTTAGACGATATTAAAGAAGCGGTCACTACTATGACGGGTGTCCTGACCTCGATAAAGGTGAACAAGGAGCGAATGAAGCACAATGCGATCACGTTAGATTGGTGCTGCGCGACAGACATTGCGGATCTCTTGGTGTTGGAAAAGGGCTTGCCTTTTAGGACCGCCCACCAAATCGTCGCCATCTTAGTTCGAAAGAGCATTGAAAAGGGCATTACCCAGGCAGAGGTCACGAGTGAGATGGTTGACGAAGTGGCGGTGGAATACTTGGGTAAGCGCTTGGAGATAAGCCAGTCACTGGTCGATAGTGCGATAAATCCGGCCGAATGCATCGCAGCGCGAAAGCTTCTCGGAGGGCCCGCGCCGGAGCGGATCAATCAGGACATCAGTCGGGCTGGGGATCAGATTACCAAGGATCGCCAAGAGGTGAGCAGCCTTCGAGAGCGATTACGCGTGGCGGATTCCGCACTTGAAAAAGCCATTGATGCAATACTCACGACCGGATGAATGCGCGAGCCGGATGCCGAATCCCGAAATGTGATGCCGGCTGCCTAGAGAGCGCCATGAAAAGTCACAAGAAGGTATGCGGCGCGTGCAGTCATTGTAACGTGGGTTCTCCTAGCGACGTTCTCGCCACTGTGTGCTGGCGCGGGCTACGTGACGTGGCGTTTTGCGACAGTGTAGTCGCCGCTGTATCCGATGATCATAGAGGCCCAGAAGGCCCTCGCTGAGGTTGCAGCGAAAACACTGAGGTGAATCAAGTTTCAAACACATTATGGATCAGACACCGGTTTTCAGGGGCGCCAGTATGTGACCGCGCCGCAAAATGGAATGCTTGCCTCGGTGGTGATCTCCACGAGTGCGTCGGCGCTCGAGTTTCCTTGGCCGGGACTTTTTGGCGTTCTTTTTGCCCCAAGAGGACAGGGGTCCAGGTGACCGTTCTTAAGGACGGTTTCGAAAGAAAACGATGGAGGTGATGATGAATAGTCCGACTGCGGCTGGCGCGATGCCGTCCAGCGCTCAGGAGTCGATGGAAGAGAAAAGACGCAATGCGATCAAAGGGGCGTTCTTTTCGGAATTTGTTGGCATGTTCGATACTTATTTACTGGTGAATGTGCCGCCGTAGCATCCATCCAGCTTCACGCTCCATGTCTATATTGCGACCGTGAAATGTGGATTTGAAAGGAAATTGGGTCGAACAGTCACTAGACAATGAACGCTGCTGCGTAGTGAGAACTTTTGAGAGGATAGACCATGTCTGTACAGAGAATAATGATGGATGATGTCCGCTTTAGTAGCTTCCACACTAAAATGACGCTCTACACCGGCGGCGGAGCCTTCTGTGATGGCTACATCCTCGGCATTGTCGCTGTTGCCTTGGAGGCGCTCACACCGGCGCTAAAGCTTACAACGGTGGAGGCGGGTTTAATTAGTTCCGGGCTGCTGGTAGGCATGTTCTTTGGGAGTCTCATATTTGGCTACGTTACGGACATCATCGGGCGTAAGTTGATGTTTGTGTTGAACCTTGTTGCATTTGTCGTAGGATCCGTCCTCCAATTTTTTGTAACTGATTTTACACAATTATTGATACTCCGCGTCTTTTTGGGAATTGCGGTCGGCGCGGACTATCCAATTGCCACTTCTCTCTTGGCCGAGTTCTCGCCTAAGAAAAATCGTGGAATGCTGCTCTCCATCTTAATCGGCCTATGGTGGGTTGGCTTTGTAGGATCCTACGCCGTCGGAGCGGTGATGATCTCATTGGGGCCTGATAGTTGGCGCTGGATGCTAGCCAGCAGCGCAGTCCCCGCGGCTATCCTTCTTATTGCCCGGTTGGATTGCCCCGAATCACCACGCTGGTTAATCGAAAAAGGGCGTACGGCAGAGGCCCGGGCGATACTTGATAAGCATTTGGGGAAGGACGTTGACATACAAATTCCCGAGCGCGTCTCCAAGACATCGTTTGCGAGTATTTTTCGCGGCGGATATATGTCTCGCACTGTGTTTTGCTGTTTGTTTTGGGTGCTGCAAAGTGCGCCTGGAAGTGCGATAGCGATGTTTATTCCCAAGGTTCTCGCGAATTTCCATCTTGCTCAAGGAGGCTTTAAATTTACAGGGTCGCTCATAATAGGATTGTTTTACCTGGTAGGATTACTGCCTGGAATTTTCCTGGTTGAGAAAATGGGCCGGCGCCCCGTAGTGGTGTGGCCCTTCATTGGACAGGCAGTATTACTTGCCATTCTTGCGTTAATGACTGAGGCGCAGCCATGGACAATCCTGCTTGTATTCAGCGTATATGCAGTTCTACACACTGGGACTACCGTGGTTCAGTGGGTTTATCCGAACGAGCTTTTTCCGACCGAGGTGCGTGCCACGGCGGTGGGATTTGCCGCTGCCATTAGCCGTGGCGGTATGTTTGCGGGCACCTTCTTTATGCCTATACTCCTGAACAATATCGGCCTTGAGAGCACCCTGTTTATCAGTGGCGGTATTTATTTCATCGGGTTTATAGTGTCGTACTTTATGGCTCCTGAAACTAAGAACATTGCCCTCGATGAAGCGGCCGCTGTTAAACAAGTCTCTGCTGTGACTGAACAGCACCCGGAATTACAACGAGTGCGGGATTAGACGTTTTGGCACTGTGGTCGATCACAATGTCGCGGTGTCGCTTGTTAAAGGTTTTGTAGTGCATTTCAAGGCATGCTCTCGGCAATATCTGCTCGTGATGCTTTGAGTGAGTGCCTGGGTAAAGAGTAGACAGGAGGCCTTTGATGCGTGTTCAAGATCATCCGATTCTAGGGAAGAGATCATCGGGGAAGCCGATCACCATGTTCCTGGACGGTGAACCCCTCGTCGTTTACGAAGGCGAAACGATCGCTTCCGCCCTGATGGCCGAGGGTAAGAGAGTTTTCCG
The DNA here is from genome assembly GCA_963666995.1 of uncultured Syntrophobacter sp. GTDB lineage: Bacteria > Desulfobacterota > Syntrophobacteria > Syntrophobacterales > Syntrophobacteraceae > Syntrophobacter. The sequence continues at coordinate 2,162,811 of OY762941.1, forward strand.
GTATACCCGGAAGGAACGATCGCCTCGCGGTTACTTTTGCGGGCTGGGTCGCTGTACGGACTGCACCATGACGGTCGATGGCATTCCTCAAGTGCGGACGTGCATCACCCTGGTAAAGGAAGGCATGCAGGTCGAGACTCAGGAAGGCCTGGGCCGGTGGAGTGAAAAACAATGCTAGCAACTGAAATTGCGGTTGTGGGAGCGGGTCCCGCCGGTCTCACTGCGGCCTGTGTAGCCAGACAGTCCGGTGCGGAGGTCAAGGTTCTCGACGATCAGAGCGCACCCGGAGGGCAATTGTTCAAGCAGATTCACAAATTCTTCGGTTCCAAGGCTCATCTGTCGGGAACGAGGGGCTTCCGAATCGGAGAGCAGCTTCTCACCCAGGCTCGGGACCTGGGCGTGGACATTTTACTGAACACCAAGGTTATCGGGGTATTCGAGGGTCCCGTTTTGGGTGTTGTCCGCGATGACAAAATGAACCAGTTGGAAGCTTCCAGGATAATCATTGCCACCGGCGCGGACGAGAATCGCCTCGCCTTTCCGGGATGGATCCTACCGGGAGTCATGACGGCGGGAGCGGCCCAGACCATGGCGAATATCCACCGAGTTCTGCCCGGGAGGCGGATTCTGATGGTGGGGTCCGGGAATGTGGGGCTCATCGTTTCTTATCAGTTGCTCCAGGCCGGTGCCGAGGTCGTTGCCCTGGTGGAGGCCTTGCCGAAGATCGGGGGCTACTGGGTCCATGCCGGGAAGGTGATCCGTAACGGCGTACCGATCCTGACTCGCCACACCATTCGCGAAGTCCGCGGAAAGGAGCAGGTCGAGGAGGCGGTGGTCGTCGAGTTGGACGAGACCGGGTGTCCGAAGGCTGGAACCGAAAAGGTTTTTTCAGTTGATACGGTCTGTTTGGCCGTAGGGCTGTCTCCTTCCGTGCAACTCACCACCCTGGCCGGGTGCGCGCACGACTGGGAACCGGCACGAGGGGGCTATGTAGCCAGGCACGACAAGAACTTCGAAACGACTGTGTCGGGGGTCTATGTTGCCGGGGATGTTGCCGGTGTGGAAGAAGCCAGTACGGCGATGGAACAGGGCCGGATCGCCGGTCTCGCTGCCGCGTTTTCCCTGGGATACAAAGCGGCGGGCGAGTTCGAAAAACTTCATGATGAGGCCAACAAAAACCTCAATGCGCTGCGGCGACCGGTTGCGCTCGATACGGTGGAATGCAAAGAAGACGAGTGGCGTCTTCGAGTGGCGGCAAGAGGGGTGTTCCAGCCTTCAGACCTGAAAAGCCTGCCCGGTGTGCCGACTGAGGAGCGCATGGAGAAGGGGCCCGTGGCCGTAATCGAGTGTGGGCAGGCCATTCCGTGCAATCCCTGTGAAACGAATTGCCATCTGGGAGCGGTGCACCTGCTGGGCGGTTGTCTGACCAGTCTTCCGGCCCTGGTGGAGGATCAATGCACCGGGTGCGGTTTGTGTATAGCCAAATGTCCCGGACAGGCGATTTTCCTGATCGACTTGAACCACGCACCCGGAGTCTCGACCGTCAGCTTCGCATATGAGTTCCTTCCGCTTCCGAGGGAAGGAGAACAGGTGCAGGGTACGGACAGGGAAGGAAAGCCCGTCGTCCCCGTCAAAGTTGTCAAGGTGGATATGCGAAGAAAGGACGATCAGACGGCCGTCGTGACGATCGAGGTACCGAAGGAATACGCACACATCGTGCGTGGGATTTGCAGGAGGAAGGAGGATGCCAGCCTTGGATGAGAAGGAAAAGCGAGAGTGTGAGCCCGGATCGGATCTGGTGATCTGCCGATGTGAGGAGGTGACCAAAAGAGAGATTCTCGAGGCCATCGACAACGGGGCGCACACCATGTGGGAGTTGCGCCGGATGACACGGAGCGGAATGGGGTTATGCCAGGGGCGCAGCTGTGAGCGCCTTTGCGCGCGCCTTTTGGCCCAAAGACTTTCTATCCCGCTTGCAGATGTGCTGGTTCCCAGCAAACGGCCGCCGGTGCAACCGGTCACTATCGAAGCACTCAGCGGCAGGGAACACATCGAATTGAAGTGAATACTTCGATTTGGGAATTTGGGAGGAAGGAGATGGTGTTACGAAGGGTGCAGCTGTAGGAGTGCCCAGGGATTCTTTTTGGATTCGGGACGGATATCAGTGAGAAGGACGAGGTCTGTGAGCACCTTTCAGAATTTTCGAGGAAGGGTGCGGAGGGAAGATCGGTCGATAACGGCATGGCAATGTGATCGTATCTGCTTGTCGGCGCTACGATTCACAGAAGCAGGTGAAAAGAAGTTCGACATGGAAATACCGGATATATCCTCCCTGCCGGCCCTCATCGAGTGATCGACCCAGTTGGCCGCTGGGATTCTGCAATTTGTGCTGGAGGGGTTTTTGATGAACAGGAAAAGTCATGATGTAGTCGTCATCGGGGGCGGTATCATCGGCATGTCGGTGGCCTATTTCCTGGCCCGGAAGGGGTGTGACGTCTGTGTGGTGGAGAAGTCCGTCCCCGGGCAGGAGAGCAGCGGGCGATGTGCCGGGAACCTGACCCGGAGCCATCGTCCGGCGCCGGATCTGCCGATCGCCATGCGCGCCGTAGAGCTTTACAAACAACTGTCCGACGAATCCGATTTGGATTTCGAGTACAATCCGCAGGGCAATTTGAGATTGGCCTGGAACGAAAAACACGCCACCGATCTGATGAATATGGTGGAGCGTGACAGTCAGGCAGGCCTGGAATGCCGATTCCTCGACCGGGCCGACACTCGGGCGATGGCTCCGTACGCCGCCGGCCCGTATCTGGGCAGTGTGTACACTCCCGGCGACGGGTCGGCCGAACCCTACCTGGCGTGCGTGGCTGTGACGCGTGGTGCCAGACGTTTCGGGGCCACGATACACCAGCATAGGGAAGTGACCGGAATCGAGGTCTCGAATGGAGAGATCTCGAGTGTGAAAACCGCAACAGGCCCCATCCACACCCATGTGGTGGTAAATGCCGCCGGGGCGTGGTCTCCGGCCGTCGGAGCCATGACCGGCGTGCGGATTCCCGCCGTGGTCAAGCGTTCCCACCTGGTTGTTACCGAAAAGCTTCCGAAGTTTATCGAACCGGTCTTGAGCACTGACTTCTACGGCTATTTCCGTCAGACGCGTTCGGGGAACGTGATCATCGGGTATGCGGCCACCCCAGTGGAGGGATACGAGCGTCGCGTCACGTACGAGGCTCTGAACATGGTGGGACGCAGAACTGCGACCATTATCCCGAGGCTGCGCAACGCTTCCGTGATTCGGGCATTCACCGGGTTCACCATGTGGACGGAGGACTATCTGCCTATAATCGGTCCGGTCAAGGCCGTGAGGGGCTTGTACATCGCCAGCGCTTTTTGCGGCCTCGGTTTCGGCGTCGGACCAGCGGTGGGTGAATTGATGGCCGAACTCGTGATGCACGGGAAAACGTCACTGCCGATAGATGCATTCAGCCTGAACCGCTTCCAAAACCGGACCACATGAGTCGAAGGTGAATGCTGTCGGGGTTCTGGTCGGAGACCATCATTATGTCAGTTGCCACCAGGTTCGTTAGCGGGCTTGAATGCAATCGGTGCTTGCCGCCTCTGACAAATACACTGGTGGATTATCAGCAGCAGGAAATCAGATGGATGCTGAAAAATCAGGGGCTGATCTGATTTCTCATCATAGGGCAGGGTATCGCGTCTGTCGTATTGGACGACTGCGCGGGACGAGGGAACAGTAAGAAACAGCCAAACACATTGAAAGGGATGAAAGATGACGAAGTTTCGTCCGAAATACATCACATTCGATCTATACGGTACGTTGACCTACTTCAGGATGAGCGCCATGACCCGCGAAGTTTTTGCAGACCGCATCGATAAAAATCATATGGATCAGTTTGTAGCGGATTTTTCCGCTTACCGGTTGGATGAAGTCCTGGGGGCCTGGAAACCTTACTCGGATGTCATTACCAATGCGGTACGCAGAACGTGCATGAAGTGGAAATTGGATTTCAATATGGCGGAGGCCCTGAGCTTTTACCAGGCAGTTCCTACTTGGGGGCCGCATCCGGATGTTCCGGAAGGACTCGCCAAAGTAGCCAAAGAATATCCTCTCGTGGTGTTATCGAATGCCTCCGACGACCAGATTCAAAAGAATGTGGCAATGCTTGGTGCGCCGGTTCACGCGGTCCTCACGGCGCAGCAGGCACAGGCTTACAAGCCGCGGATGCAGGCATTCGAATACATGCTCGGTAAGCTCGGCTGCGGTCCGGAAGATATTTTGCATGTATCGGCCAGTTTGCGTTACGACCTAATGACGGCGTACGACCTCGGCATCAAGAACAAGGTCTACGTCAACCGCGGGTACGAACCGGGGAATCCGTATTTTGGATACACGGAGATCAAAGGCATCAATGAACTTCCCGGTGTTGTCGGTCTCTAGGGCAGGAGCCCCCTCGCAGCTTCACCGTCTTCGGTTGCCTCAGCCGGGTTGCCGCCGTGGATGGATGAAACGGACGGGCTCCATCGAATCGGCGTGACCATGATAAAGAAAGGGTTCTTCCTCCTGAAAGCCCCGGGCGGGCTGCCGGGAGGAAGAGCAGGCATGTTTTCACAGGAAGATTCCCGTCCCAGAGATCACTCTTCGGGAAGATGACGGATTATGGGAGATAGGATGAACTTGATTCGCCTGTGTGTAAACGGCCTCCGTCGGGAGTTGATTGTAGATTCGGAAACCGTGCTGCTTGACGTGCTGCGGGACGATCTGGGACTGATCGGAACCAAGCAGGCCTGTGACCGTAAGGGCCAATGCGGGGCCTGCAAGGTGCTGGTGAACCGGAAACCGACGCTGTCGTGCCTGATCAGGGTTATCGATCTGGACGGTGCCGAGATCATCACCGTGGAAGGATTGGGAACGCCCGACAATCCACATCTTATCCAGGAAGCATTCGTCCTGGCCGGCGCCATCCAGTGCGGGTTTTGCACTCCGGGGATGATCATGGCCGCCAAAGCCTTGCTGGACGTCAACCCGGATCCTTCAGTCGAGGAGATCAAACATGCCCTGCGCCGAAACCTGTGCCGCTGCACCGGATACAAGAAGATCATTGAAGCCGTACAGTTGGCCGGCCGTTTCGTGCGCGGGGAGATCACGCCTGACGATGTTCGCCCGAAGGCGACGGACGGCATGCTGGGGGTCTCTCATCCTCGGCCTTCGGCTATGGCCAAAGCATGTGGTACAGCGTACTTCACGGGAGACTTCAAGCTGCATGACGCGCTTGAGTTAGCCGTCTTGCGCAGCTCTGTGCCTCACGCACGCATCGTCTCGATCGATACATCACAGGCAACTGCGATGCCGGGAGTCGCTGGAGTGTTGACAGCCGCTGATGTCAAAGGCACTAACCGCCTCAAGATGCGTGTGGCGGATCGGCCCGTCCTTTGCGGGGACAAGGTTCGGTGTATCGGGGATCCCATTCTTGCGGTGGCGGCCGACACCCGGAACCATGCTGAGGCTGCTCTGGAAAAAGTATTGGTGGAACTTGAGCCGTTGCCTGTGCTGAGCAGCCCGGAAGCTGCGATGGCTTCCACGGCAGTCCAAGTTCACTCCGAATTTCCTAACCTCTGTTGTGATCAGCCTCAGGTGAAGGGCGATGCGGACGTGGCGCTGCAAAGGTCGGCAGCCGTGATCGAGGCTCGGTTCACAACCCATATCAATCATCAGGCCCCACTGGAGCCTGAGGCCACGATTGCTTACTGGGAGGAGGGCGAGGAGGAAGGGGGCGACCAACTGGTGATCATCGGCCGCAGCATCAACATTCACAATCACCTGGGCATGCTGCAGAGTGCCCTCGGCTGGGAGAACATGAGGTATGTCGAGCCTTATGTCGGCGGGCAGTTCGGGATCAAAATCGATGTGATTTCGGAAGGCATCGCGGGAGCGGCGGCGATTCATTTCAAACGCCCGGTGCGATACATCCCCAGCCTCAGTGAAAGCATGTTGATGACATCCAAGCGCCATGCTTTCGATATGCAGGTGAAGTTGGCGGCGGACGACCAAGGCAAGCTCACTGCCTACTGCAATGACTTTGTAGTGGACAAGGGAGCCTACTCTTCCACGGGGCCGGCGGTGATCAACCGTCCGCTGCTGACTCTTTCCGGTTCCTACAACATTCCCAACATCAGAGCACGGGGCAGACTCGTTTACACCAATAACCCCTGGGGCAGTGCGGCCCGTGGAGCGGGCCAGCCCGAGATTAACTTTCCGCTGGAAGTCGCCATGGATATGCTGGCCGACAAGCTCGGCATCGATCCGTTTGACTTTCGGGTTCGCAACTCTTTGAAACCGGGCGAAAGCATGTCCACTGGGAGTGCGGTTCAACAGTGGCCTTTTCCGGATCTGATGGAAGCTATGCGTCCCCACTACCGTCGGGCTGTCGGAGAAGCTGCTGCATACCGTTCCGGGACGGTGAAGCGTGGCGTTGGGCTTGGGACGGGGGCGCACGGAATCGCAACTCCGGGAGACTCTTCCATAGTCGCCGTGGAGCTTGATCCTGATGGCGGTATCAGCGTGTACGCCGCGACCGCTGATCCCGGTGAGGGGAACGACTCCATGCTGAGCCAGCTCGTTGGGGAGTTCATGGAGATTCCCCTCGATCTTGTGCGACTTCAAACCCGCGATACAGACAACACCGCTGCCAGTGGGCCTGCGGCTGGAAGCCGCATCACGTACATGATCGGCGGAGCGTTGATGGATGCCCTTGAACAGTTAAAGGCGGCAATGAGAGAGACCGGCGCCGGAACCGCTTCGGAGATCGAGGCATCCGGCAAACCCAGACGTTATATAGGCCGCAAGAAGGTCGCGGGCGGCCCTTTGGATCCTCTGACCGGCCAGGGGCCGAACTACGATTCCCTTGCACACGCGGTACAGATGGCCGAGGTCGAAGTCGACACGGAAAGCGGCATGGTCAAGGTCTTGAAGATGACCGCGGCGGTGGACGTTGGACTGGTTATCCATCCCCAGAACGTGACCGGCCAAATGGAAGGAGGAATGGACATGGGGGTAGGTTTTGCCCTGCGGGAGCAGTATGTCGCGGGCAAGACCAAAGATTGGGTTTCCTTTAAATTTCCCACCATCATGCGCAGCTTCCCCATGGAGGTGATCACTGTTGAAACACCCCGTTCCAGGGGGCCGTTGGGCGCCACGGGAGTGGGCGAAATGAGCATTCTGGCCACTCCGCCCGCGGTGATCAATGCCATCAAGGACGCTGCCGGGGTGTGGATGTGCAATTTGCCGGCAACTCCGGAAAAGATCAAGGCCGCACTTATGGCAACCAGATAGATTCGCATGGACACCCTGCCGCCAAGCAAAAGCATGGAATCGCGCCCCGGTATGCGTGCGATCGGGGATCGTGAGGTGTTTTTCGACGACGAGGGTTTTTTTTGAATTTCGAGGACTGGTCCGAAGAGATGTTCGAAGTCCTATCCCGAGAGAGCGGGCTTTCCAACCCTATTTCCAACCTTCGTGCCGTTTTCAACCTTTTCCAACCATCCCAACTCCGGTTAAGAATTCACGCCGTCCATTCTCGGGGAATATCTTCTGCAAGCGGAAGCATCGGAAACGATGCTTCAAGCACACCTTCTTGGATGGATTCTTCCGAACCGCTTTCCAGAAAGCATTCTACGAATCCATGGAGGCGTCAAAGGCAGGTCTCGATCAGACTGGTACCAACATCTGCAATACATGTCACCGAAAAAGCTTGAAAAGGCGAACTTTTATCACCATTCCTTCTATAAACAATTCCCGATTAACAGATCTATAAAGACAACATTTCAATTATATATCATTTTTGCCAAAGTTCTATTCTACAAAGTGACACGAAACCAGATGATCTTTACCAATACTTCTCAATTCCGGGGCTGATATGGTACATATCTCCTTCTTCTTATAACATCGGTTTTGAAAGTGGCATCCGGCGGGCGGATCTGAAGGGTTAGGAACTTCTCCTTCCAGAATGATTCTCTGTCTTTTTACACCATATCCAGGTGTGGGGATCGAAGATATTAGGGCAATCGTGTATGGGTGCGCCGGAGAGGAATACAGATCCCTGTCGCCTGCAATTTCAACAATTCTTCCAAGGTACATTACGGCGATGCGATCACAAATGTGTTCGACAACCGCTAAGTCGTGTGCAATGATCAGATAAGACAGATTGAACTCAGCTTGAAGATCTCCAAGCAGATTGATAACCTGCGCCTGTACCGAAACATCAAGGGCTGATACGGGTTCATCCCCAATCACCAACATAGGATTTATCGCAAGCGCTCTGGCAATACCAATACGTTGTCTTTGTCCACCACTGAATTCATGCGGGTATCGATTTGCATGCTCAGCAGACAAACCCACCTTGTTCAATAAATAAACGACGCGTTCTTTTCTCTCACTCTTTGTCCCTACGCGGAAAGCCACTAACGGCTCAGAGATGATTTCTTGGACGCTTTGTCGAGGATTAAGCGAACCGTAGGGATCTTGAAAGATAATCTGCATGTGCCTTCTAAAAGACCAAATCTCATCTTCGCTTAGTTTACAAAGATCAGTCCCCTGGAAAAGTATTTCCCCTTCTGTAGGATCAATTAATTTAAGTATTGCACGGGCAGTAGTTGATTTACCGCAACCACTCTCTCCCACTAACCCGAGATTCTCACCTTTTCTGAGGGAGAAACTCACTCCATCGACAGCATATACATGCCCCACGATTTTGGAAAACAGTCCGCTGCGAATGTCAAAATATTTCTTGAGATTATTTACTTCAAGAAGAGGAATTTGCATAGTGTCATCGCTATTTTTCATATCTCTGCCCGCCAACATTTACAGTAATGCCCATCTGATATCTTCTTTAATTCAGGTTGCCTTTCTCTACATAAATCCATAACTGACAAACATCTGGTCGAAAAGCTACATCCGCTCGGAAGATCATACAAACTTGGCACGACTCCCGGTATTTCCGCAAGGCGCCTTTTCCCAAGGCGGGATTTGTCCCCGATCCGCGGAAATGATTTAAGCAATCCTATCGTGTAGGGATGTCTGGGGTCTTCGAAAAGCTGCTGTGTTCCCGCCTCTTCAACAACCTTTCCTGCGTACATGACCGCTACTCGTGTTACCATTTCGGCAATGACCCCAAGATTATGAGTAATCAGAATGAGGCCCATGCCCAATTCCTTTTGCAGCTTGGTCATAAGATCCATGATCTGTGCCTGAATTGTTACGTCTAGTGCAGTTGTTGGCTCATCGGCTATCATCAACGCAGGTTCACATGCAAGAGCCATTGCAATCATCACCCTTTGCCGCATACCGCCGCTTAACTCATGTGGATATCGCGAAACGCATCTTTCCGGAGCGGGAATCTTCACTCCCTTCAATAGTTCAATTGTTCTTTCAAGAGATTCCTTCCTGGAAAGGTTGCGGTGGAGCTGAAGAATTTCTTGAATCTGATTACCGACGGTAAATAATGGGTTAAGTGATGACATGGGCTCTTGAAAGATCATCGATATATAATTGCCGCGAATTTTCCGCATATCGTTTTCACTACATTTCAATAAATCTTGACCGTTGAACAGTATTTGTCCCCCAACTATCTTTCCAGGAGGAGTCGGCACAAGTTGCAAAATCGAAAAAGCTGTAACGCTCTTACCACATCCTGATTCGCCCACGATGCCAACAGATTCCCCTCTGGATATCGAGAAATCCACTCCGTCCACGGCCTTTGCAATACCATCCATCGTAAAAAAGTAGGTCATTAAATTCTTGATCTTGAGCAGACAACTGTCAGTCATAATAATGCTCTCTTTTATTCTTAGTTTATTATACTCCGCGAAGCTTAGGATCCATTACATCACGAATTCCATCTCCGAGCATGTTAAATGCCAATATAGCAATGAAAATACTCAATCCGGAATATACCGATAACCCAGGTGAATTAATTAGAACGTCTATTCCTTCCCTACTCATATTTCCCCATGTTGGAGTTGGCGGTTGCACTCCTAATCCTATAAAAGCCAGACCGGCCTCCAACCGAATCGTCCCTCCAATCCAGAGAGTGCCGGCCACTATGATCTCTCCAAGTATGTTCGGTAAGATATGTTTTATAATTATTCTATAGTTTTTACAACCTGCAGCTTTTGCTCCGACTACGAATTCTACCTCTCTCAAGGAGAGCACCATCCCCTGGGCAATCCTGGCAAATTTTGGAGATATTACAATCGCTATTACAAGTACCAGATTCATGAAATTTGCTCCAAGCGCCGCGATTACCGCGATCGCGAGTATGAGATCTGGAAAACACATAATTAGATCTGTCGCCCTCATGATAAAATTGCCAAGTTTTCCACCGAAAAACCCTGCGATTAGACCCATGGCAGTTCCCATTGCCACGCCCAGGGCAACGGAAACACATCCGATCATTAACGATATCCGGCTTCCCCAAATGATCCTGGAGAAAATATCTCTGCCAAAATCATCGGTTCCCAACAGATGATTGAAACTGCTTCCGGCCAACCTGTCTGCAAAATTTTGCTTAAACGGATCGTAAGGGGCAATCACCGGGGCTAGAAGAGCAACTAATATCAGGAGTAGAGCAAGGCCTGCTCCAACTAATGCTGTTTTATTTTGTGCAAAAGTATACCATAATCTGGCTGATTTGGAAATTATTCGCGGCATATTTTACTCCATCGTCGATTAGGATATTCTATTAATTCGTATATATGGAAAACGCCACTATCTATAGTGGATTCGTGGATCAATCAACGCATATATTAGGTCGGTAGCCAGATTTAGGACAATTACAATTAAGGAATAGCAAATCATTACGGATTGAACTGCTGTATAATCACGCTGTTGTATTGCGCCTACCATAAGGGTTCCTAATCCGGGCCTGGAAAATACAATCTCAGTCATAACTGACGTTCCTATAAGCGAGATCGCATACACTCCTCCTAAGGCGACAACTGAGATTAATGCATTCCTTAACGCATGCTTGAATAATATGACTCCTCGAGAAAGTCCCTTTGAGCGCGCAGTTCGAACATAGTCTTCTCTTAGAACATTAAGTACTGAAGATCGTGTCATACGTGTGACATACGCAGTCATAATTAATCCGAGTGTCAGCGACGGAAGAAAAAGGTATTTCAAGGTGCTTGATAGACTACTTAGATCTCCACCTCCGACCACCGGAAATAGTTTCAGCTTAATTGAAAAGAACAGCATCAGGAGAATCCCCAAAAAAAATCCAGGGAAGGAAAGGCCGGTCAACGAGAAGACCCGGCTAAAGTAATCGATAAAAGTATTCCTCTTGACAGCCGCAGCGATTCCAATTGGAATGCCGAAAATATATCCGAACAGAACAGCGCTGAAAGTCAGTTCCAAAGAGTACGGCAGGGCATTCAAAACCTGAGTTGCGACAGGATATCCAGTAATCATTGAGACTCCTAAATTACCCCGGCAAATGGCGGCGAGAAACTGGAAGTACTGGATCCAGAGTGGCTCGTTCAATCCCATTTTTTCTCGCAAGGCGTTTACAGCCTCCCTGCTTGCATTCTCTCCCAGCGCCGCAACAGCCGGATCTCCCGGCAATATTCGGACAATAACGAAAACCAATGTGAATACGGCGAAGAGAATAGGAATACTCTGGAAGAGCCGCCTAATTATGTAGTAATGCATGTGTATGTAATCCTCGTTAATAATTGGCCGACACTCGGGCGTCTGTTTTGCGTGTGCGCAGTTCCTTCAGCAAAGTCACAATGGTCAAAAACCGAAGGAACTGCACGGACTGTCAGTGTGTCAGGATCTTCGTTTGTTCGGAAATTTGGGCATTACTTGTAGTCCACATCCATGTCGCCTTGTGTCCCAGATCGACATAAGACTTAATGGCATAAACCGTTTTCTTACGTGTAAGCGGCACAACCGCAACTTCTTTCAGTATCGCAATCTGCGCTTCCTTCCATAAGGCTATTTGCTTGGCTGAATCTGTTTCATCTCTTGCCTTCATGATCAGGTCGTCAATTGATGCCATGTGGGAAAAATTAACATCTGCTTGCTTACCTGTCACCACAATTGAGTCGGAATGAAAGAAATTACCTAAACTGGCATCAATATTAGCTCGCCATACGTGATAGAGGACAAGGGAACTCGAATCTTTGCGGATTAGATTATGAAAAGAAGGGTGATCGACAACGTTTAACTCTAATTCGATTCCCACTCTTTTTAGTTGCTCTTTGAGATCGATCATTGTTTTTTTGTAACCTGTCATTTCACTGATTATCACTTCTGTTTTAAAGCCATTCGGATAGCCGGCTTCAGCAAGCAGCTGCTTCGCCATGGGGACATTATCTTCATAAACAACACCTGCTTGCATCGCCTCTTCCTTGGTTATGGCTCCCGTGGCGGGGGGGGCAAGAGTTGGAGAGTAAAGTGGAACTGCAATCATTTCTCCCATAAGTTGAGCTTCTTGCTCTCTTGAGATTCCATATGATAATGCTTTTCTGACCCTTATATCGTTAAAGGGTGCTTTGGCCATATTGATATGAAGCACGCTGGTTTCAGAGGGACCGTATGTAAGCGCTTTTATACCTGGGAGCGAATTCATCTTTTCTACCCATTTTGAATCGACCTGACCTTCAGCCATTTCCAGCTCCCCCGACTGAAGCCCAAGTTCTCGCGAACTGACAAGAGGCATGTATCGTATTACAACTTCGTTTAACAAAGGCGCGCCTCGAAAGTAGGTCGCATTCTGAATCAAAACCGTTTTCTGTCTGGGTTCATAGGATTTAAAAATAAATGGCCCCGTTCCTACTGGATTGGTTTTTGCCCAATCTTCCCCTTTCTCTTCCATTGCCTTCTTACATACAATGAATCCGCCTCTCAAGTTTGCGAATCTGGGGAGCATAAGTATCTCGGAGATTGGATTTTCGCATATAACTTTGAATGTATAGGTGTCTACAGGTTCAAATGTCATACCCTTATAATCTGCTGACGCAGCAGAATAATTCGGGTTCGCGGCCCTTTTGAAAGAATAAACTACATCATCGGCAGTCAGCTCATAACCGGATGGGTACCCCGGGAAAGGGTGGAACTTGACCCCCTTGCGCAAATGGAATACCCACTCTTTCTTGTCGCTTGAGGCTTCCCATGATGTCGCCAAATCGGGTTCGAGGTTAATCTCGTTTCCTGGAGGATATCTCAGAAGCCCGCTAAACAACAAACCAGCCACCAGCTTATCCTGACCGCCCCCTATTCTATGGGGTTCAAATGTACTCGCGTCGCTTGCATTAAGCGCGTAACGCAGTACTTGTTCTTTAGCTAACGGGTCTGCCGCCCTGGACGCGTTGATCGTGACAAAGGAAATCACCACGAAAACGGCTATTGAGGCCATCAGCGGAAGCATTTTGTGTATGTTCTCCACTCTTCCCATGTTCTTGCCCTCCCTTGGCGATCTGCTTGCTTGGTGGTCAGATTCTGTTAATATACATAGCCTGCTTACCATGACGATCAAGCCATTGCGTGGTGCTGTTCAGTGTACGTTGCCACCTCCAGTAAGTATCCTCCGATCTCGCGGCGAAGATCATAACTGATTTCGTCTGCCAATTTGACGGCGATCTGGTCATCAGTGTCGACGATAAGCTGTGTAGCCGGCCATATTGTGTTCCCGCACGGTCCCTGCCGTACTCGATACGATCTCGAATGAACTGGCTGAAAGTCCTAATACGATCCCTCCTTCCGATGTGCGGAACCTCTTTCCAACTGCTCCACGCGGGATCGCAACGGCAACAGAGAGCTTCGAATCCAGCCTGCAACCGTCGTCTGTCCCGCATCTGTCGGGAGGCTTGCATATACCTGATCGGCAATGTCTGAACCCCAGATCATTCCCGCCAAGTCAATGAACTTTTGTCTCCTCTCTCCAGCACTCAGAGGGCATTCCGGATCGCCCTTGCGCGTCTCGCAGATCTGAGTAAGCATGCGTCCGTCAGCCAGGGTTACCGAGACTCTGGCAGGCTTTGTGTCAGGGGTCCTCCCCGGTATCTCCTCCCTCACCAGTCGTGTCCGCTGGAGCATTTCCGCCATCCGGGGACTCTCGAGAAAAGGGGATTCAAGTTCGGACAATCCGACTCGACCCTTCAGCAGGGCCGCGGCAGTACAATATTGAATCGAGAATCCGGCCTCATGAGCATCTTCTGGAAACGGGTTATCGGCCACCTGGGCGGAAACCGGATGTACCGCTATTTCCACATGACGAATCATGTGCGGTTCGATCATGTCATGCAGGATCAAGGCTGCCTCGATAGATGTCATGGTGTGGCCGCACACCGGATAGGCCTTGAAAGTTACCAGCCGGGTACGCCATTGTTTACCGAGGTCGGCCAGGCATTGGTTCGGATCCACTTCCTGGGGCACCATGGCGGAAAAGACTCCCCGTGGTCCTTCCAGTATGGTGGCCGGCCCGCATATTTCGCGTTGGGCAAGATAGGCGGCGAGCAGGCCCGAGTGGGCTGCTTTGGCCGGGTGAAGGCCCTTGGCTTGAATGGCGCCCGCGAGCAGCTCCCATAATCCCGAAGCCTGCGTTCCCGCCAGGCCCAAGGCTCCTGCGGTCTTCTCGTCATTTAGTCCCAGGGCGGCACACGATGAAGCGGCCGCACCGAATGCTCCCACGGTGCCCGTGGTATGCCAGTATCTATAGTGGGAAGGACTGACGGCCTCGGCCAGCCTCATGGAGATCTCGTAGCCGGTCACGATCCCGGTCAGCATTTCCGCCCATGAACTTCCGGCGCCGGCGGCAGCCGCAAAAGCTGCGGAGACCGTGGGGCCGCCGGGATGGTACATTCCAGCCCGGTAGCTGTCGTCGAACTCCAGCGAATGGGAGGCACCTGCGTTGACCAGAGCGGCCGAGAGCGTGTCCGCGGGACTCAGTGTTCCCACGATGAGCGCCGGCCCACCGGACAAACATGAACCTCCGATGTCAACCAGTGCTCGACCGAAGGCAGTCGTACAGCCGGCGGCAGCATTGGCGAGCCAATCCCCAAAAAGGTCCAGGGCCAGCGACTGCACATCCGAGGGAATCTCTTCCCATCGAAGGCCGGCAATAAATCGAGCATACTCCCAGGTTAGCGACTCCGTAGCTCTATTCTCCATCTCCCTGACCCTCGTGACCCGACGAATCAAAACAACAAAGACCCCGAGCCCGTCTCTTCCTGTGTCGCGGTGGGAATGCCTGCCGCCCGGCATCCCCACGCTTGTCCGTTTTTAGAGTGCACGAATTCGCTTAAATTCTTCAGTTAATATGAAACCTTCTCTCTTCCTCAGTTCAGCAAAGAATTTCTCGGGTTCTATGCACACTTCCGGCGGCAATACCCCCTTCTCTTTAACCTCCCCGTTTCCCAGCATCTGGCAACCGATAGAGAGAGGAATACCCGTTTTGGCGTTTCCATATTGGAAATTCCGCTCGCCAACGAGATCATAAGAGTATTGGACCTGCTCGCCATCTTTCTTCCCCAGGACCACAACATGATTTCCCGTAATATCGATCCCTTCGGGCGGTTTTGTTTCTTTGGGATCGGAACAAAGACACTGCAATACGACCTCACGCGGCACAACGGTTACGCTGCCCATCTTTACGGGATTCGTACCCGTCAAACCCATGTCATCCAGGATGCGCATCTGCTGCATGCCCTCCGGAGAAAAGTGTATCTTGAAATCGACCGTCTTGGCGCCTCGAAAGCCGGGAAGCGTAGCCATCTCACCGTGGCGAGCATAATAAACCGTGCGTTCTCCCAGGGGCGCTGCAAAAACCACTTTTTCTTCTCCCGTACGGGGTTGAACCGTGATCATTTTGCCGTCCTGGTAAACCATCGGCCTATCAGTAAGCTCTTCAAAGCCCGTACGTATCGTCATGCCTCTGCCTGTCACCTTGCTTCCGGGTTTCGGCATAGTGCCGCTTGCGCTAATGTGAATTTCGTCAACCTCATCGAGTTTATCCGCTCCGTATCGTACGCAAACGTTGGTAATCCCCGGGCTGGTACCCATTCCCATTAGTACTGTAATACCCGCTTTTTTAGCAGCTTCATGCAGTTCCATTTGCTTGATTGAATGATAGTAGAACCCACCGGCATCAGAGCAGTGTCGCTTCGCCTCAATGGCAGCCTTTGTTACATCAACTACAGAGCTGTACAAGGCAGCGTTAGCTATGACATCGTATTTTTTCATTATAGATATGAGGTGTCCATAGTCTTTCAAATCAATGTGCTCATATTTTAGCTTATTGCTTCCTACTTTTTCGATATATCTATTTGCTTCTTCTGCATTAATATCACCTATCACAACTTCCGAAACGTTAGGACTATTTACAAAGTCAACGACTGCACCTTTTCCTACACGTCCACTACCACCAATAACCAAGACTTTCATTCTAGCTGCCTCCTTGTGTATTTTATTAATCCTTTGCTTCGATTGAACCCTATAGGATATCTTATGAATAGAATCGACATCTTGCTATCCACCATCTTTGGCTGCCATAAGTGCGGCCTTGATCTTTTCCGGAGTTGCCGGCAAATTGCACATCCATATCCCGGCTGCATCCCTGATGGCATTGATCACCGCGGGTGGAGTGGCCAGAATGCTCATTTCGCCCACTCCCGTGGCGCCCAACGGCCCCCTGGAACGGGGTGTTTCAACAGTGATCACCTCCATGGGGAAGCTGCGCATGATGGTGGGAAATTTAAAGGAAACCCAATCTTTGGTCTTGCCCGCGACATACTGCTCCCGCAGGGCAAAACCTACCCCCATGTCCATTCCTCCTTCCATTTGGCCGGTCACGTTCTGGGGATGGATAACCAGTCCAACGTCCACCGCCGCGGTCATCTTCAAGACCTTGACCATGCCGCTTTCCGTGTCGACTTCGACCTCGGCCATCTGTACCGCGTGTGCAAGGGAATCGTAGTTCGGCCCCTGGCCGGTCAGAGGATCCAAAGGGCCGCCCGCGACCTTCTTGCGGCCTATATAACGTCTGGGTTTGCCGGATGCCTCGATCTCCGAAGCGGTTCCGGCGCCGGTCTCTCTCATTGCCGCCTTTAACTGTTCAAGGGCATCCATCAACGCTCCGCCGATCATGTACGTGATGCGGCTTCCAGCCGCAGGCCCACTGGCAGCGGTGTTGTCTGTATCGCGGGTTTGAAGTCGCACAAGATCGAGGGGAATCTCCATGAACTCCGCAACGAGCTGGCTCAGCATGGAGTCGTTCCCCTCACCGGGATCAGCGGTCGCGGCGTACACGCTGATACCGCCATCAGGATCAAGCTCCACGGCGACTATGGAAGAGTCTCCCGGAGTTGCGATTCCGTGTGCCCCCGTGCCGAGACCAACGCCACGCTTCACCGTCCCGGAACGGTATGCAGCAGCTTCTCCGACAGCCCGACGGTAGTGGGGACGCATAGCTTCCATCAGATCCTGAAAAGGCCACTGTTGAACCGCACTCCCAGTGGACATGCTTTCGCCCGGTTTCAAAGAGTTGCGAACCCGAAAGTCAAACGGATCGATGCCGAGCTTGTCGGCCAGCATATCCATGGCGACTTCCAGCGGAAAGTTAATCTCGGGCTGGCCCGCTCCACGGGCCGCACTGCCCCAGGGGTTATTGGTGTAAACGAGTCTGCCCCGTGCTCTGATGTTGGGAATGTTGTAGGAACCGGAAAGAGTCAGCAGCGGACGGTTGATCACCGCCGGCCCCGTGGAAGAGTAGGCTCCCTTGTCCACTACAAAGTCATTGCAGTAGGCAGTGAGCTTGCCTTGGTCGTCCGCCGCCAACTTCACCTGCATATCGAAAGCATGGCGCTTGGATGTCATCAACATGCTTTCACTGAGGCTGGGGATGTATCGCACCGGCCGTTTGAAATGAATCGCCGCCGCTCCCGCGATGCCTTCCGAAATCACATCGATCTTGATCCCGAACTGCCCGCCGACATAAGGCTCGACATACCTCATGTTCTCCCAGCCGAGGGCACTCTGCAGCATGCCCAGGTGATTGTGAATGTTGATGCTGCGGCCGATGATCACCAGTTGGTCGCCCCCTTCCTCCTCGCCCTCCTCCCAGTAAGCAATCGTGGCCTCAGGCTCCAGTGGAGCCTGATGATTGATATGGGTTGTGAACCGAGCCTCGATCACGGCTGCCGACCTTTGCAGCGCCACGTCCGCATCGCCCTTCACCTGAGGCTGATCACAACAGAGGTTAGGAAATTCGGAGTGAACTTGGACTGCCGTGGAAGCCATCGCAGCTTCCGGGCTGCTCAGCACAGGCAACGGCTCAAGTTCCACCAATACTTTTTCCAGAGCAGCCTCAGCATGGTTCCGGGTGTCGGCCGCCACCGCAAGAATGGGATCCCCGATATACCGGACCTTGTCCCCGCAAAGGACGGGCCGATCCGCCACGCGCATCTTGAGGCGGTTAGTGCCTTTGACATCAACAGCCGTCAACACTCCAGCGACTCCCGGCATCGCAGTTGCCTGTGATGTATCGATCGAGACGATGCGTGCGTGAGGCACAGAGCTGCGCAAGACGGCTAACTCAAGCGCGTCATGCAGCTTGAAGTCTCCCGTGAAGTACGCTGTACCACATGCTTTGGCCATAGCCGAAGGCCGAGGATGAGAGACCCCCAGCATGCCGTCCGTCGCCTTCGGGCGAACATCGTCAGGAGTGATCTCTCCGCGTACGAAACGGCCGGCCAACTGTACGGCTTCAATGATCTTCTTGTATCCGGTGCAGCGGCACAGGTTTCGGCGCAGGGCATGTTTGATCTCCTCGACTGAAGGATCCGGATTGACGTCCAGCAAGGCTTTGGCGGCCATGATCATCCCCGGAGTGCAAAACCCGCACTGGATGGCGCCGGCCAGGACGAATGCTTCCTGGATAAGATGTGGATTGTCGGGCGTTCCCAATCCTTCCACGGTGATGATCTCGGCACCGTCCAGATCGATAACCCTGATCAGGCACGACAGCGTCGGTTTCCGGTTCACCAGCACCTTGCAGGCCCCGCATTGGCCCTTACGGTCACAGGCCTGCTTGGTTCCGATCAGTCCCAGATCTTCCCGCAGCACGTCAAGCAGCACGGTTTCCGAATCTACAATCAACTCCCGGCGGAGGCCGTTTACACACAGGCGAATCAAGTTCATCCTATCTCCCATAATCCGTCATCTTCCCGAAGAGCGATATCTCGGATGGGAATTTCCCTGCCATAACATGCCTGCTCTAAGAACAAATGATAATTCAAAGCAGGATGTAAGTACCGCCCTCCCACGAGGGGATCAGGCGACCCTCTCTTTGATCTTGGCTGCGACCGTTACCGGTTCCTCGTCACTGATGGTTCCGGAAAGCCGGCAGCTTCCCTCCGGAGCATTTGCGATCACTTGCGCGTGGAGGCTGCAGACCCCCGTTCCCGTTGAATTCCATTTCGCACAAGCCGGACGTGACCTCGATGCCCATCTGCGCGACGGCTTCCTTCAGAAGGGTTTCAGAAACGTACATCCGGTCCAGCGTCGCGGTATTACGAATCCAGCAGAGGCGCACGTCGTCGGAGGTAACAGGGCCGGCCGAGGCAAAAGCATAATCGACCGCCATCTGATCGGTCTTTCCGATGATCGGCAGGCGCCCTTTCTCCGGTGTGACGGCGGTGACGCAATTAACATCCGTGTAGTCTCGGTTTAGCTTGTCGGCAACCCGCTGGGTGACGAAATCGGCGAGCCCCACGCCCAGTCCGTTGCCGTGGGACTTTTCGGTCAAATCACGCAGGACTATACGGGTAATACGTGGGTGATCGAGGGGAGGTTCGTAGATATTCATGATGCGGCCTATCACCTTCGTATCCATCCCGGTACCGCTGATTTCCTTGCCGCTTTCATCGACAATCAGTATATCAAGCCGGTCGAACGGCAGGTGAGGACAATTTTCCCTGGCCAGTTCGAGAAGCTTCGCTTCTTCCTCAACGAAATTTTCAGGCGTGACCGCTTCGATTTTGGCGGCTCGGCCAAAGCCGTTCTCGACGATCCCGATACCGAGGGCGATGGGCGCGCCTTTCAGAATGTGCCGGCCCGAGGCTATCAGCGTGTGCTCGTAGCCGAAGCGCACGGCCCAGTTGTGCGCATTGATCGCCCCCCGATATTTGCCAAGGCCGATCACCATCATCTTGGTCAGGCCGCTCTCGATCCGGCCGTTGAACTCGGTGTGCGGCTTCACGCGGTTGACGACAATGATATGGTCGCTCTTCATCGCGTCCAGGCTGAAGGCGACGGGAATGCCTTCCCTGGTGGTCCCCATATCGACTACATCCATCGAGGAAACGATCGGCGCTCCGACGGCCCCTTCGGTCACCCCCAGTCCTGCGAGCATTTCCGTTTGCCCTTCGGCGGTGGCGCCTCCGTGGCTGCCCATGGCAGGAATGATGATCGGATGTGCCCCGACCCCTTTCACCTCGTTCACGGTTGCCCGCAAAACGGCGATCATGTCGGTAATGCCGCGACTGCCGGCCGTGACGGCCACGCGAGATCCCCGCTTGATGCGACCGGCCAGGCCGGCCCGTTTCATTTCCTCCGCGACGGCGGCGTCTACATTTGCGACTCGGACATCGTTCAAGCGTTGCCTGATTTCTGCCAGCTTTGGATACGTCATTGACACCATCCTTAAATCACCGGACCGGTGACATATATGTCCATCGCCCGTGTATAGCCGGTGATCTCGGCACGGGTTCGAGCGCCGGAGGCAACTTCGAAAATCGTTTTGAGAACTCGTTCACCGGCTTCCCTGAGATTCTCCTCTCCCTCAATCACCCCGGCAACCGACAGGTCCATGTGATCGCGCATCCTCTCCCATGTCACGGCGTTTCCGGTCAGCTTTACCACCGGCACGAACGGAAATCCCTGCGGTGCGCCGCGCCCCGTTGCGAAAGCAATGACGTTGCACCCCGCCGCCGCCAGCCCCGTCAGGATCTCCGGCTCTCGGCCCGGCGAATCCATCACCACGAGCCCTCTGACTGTTGGTCGCTCCCCATATTCGTAGACCGCCTGAATCGGCGCCGTTCCGCCCTTGGCGATGGCGCCCAGCGATTTTTCTTCAATGGTCGTCAGCCCTCCCTTGATGTTGCCGCCTGTGGGTTGGCCGCCGCGCATGTCACAGCCGACCGCCTTGGCGCGGTCCTCCATACGCTGGACCATGGCCAGGATTTGATCGGCGACCTCCCGGGTCGCGGCGTGTCGGGCCACGATATGCTCGGCACCGATAAACTCGGTCAGCTCGCCAAGGATGGATGTCCCGCCGGCCGCGATGAGCAGGTCCGAGGCGACCCCGATGGCCGGGGTCGCGGACAACCCCTGCGTCGTGTCGGAACTGCCGCATTTCATCCCAAGGACGATGTCCGTCGGACCACAAGACTCCCGCTTTTGCAGGGACGCCTCGGCAACCATGTTCTGGACGATCAGCGTTCCTTCGGCTCGCGTCCGCGCGGCGCCGCCGATTTCCTGCAGCCCGACGACCTCCACGTGCTTTCCAGCGGCCCGTATGCCGGCGGCCACTTTATCGATCGCGGTACTTTCGCAGCCGAGGCTGACGAGCAGCACCGACGCGAGATTCGGATTGCGGCCGAGACCGATGAGGATCCGGTTCACGCGTTCGATATCAGGCGGCGTTTGACAGCATCCCTGATGATGAGTAAAGCTCACCGCGCCATCGACCTGACGGGCGATATCCTCGGCGACTTCGTTGGCACAGACCACGGTCGACAGCACTCCTACATAATTCCGCGTTCCAACCTGTCCATCCGGTCGGCGATAGCCCTGAAACTCCATAACCTCATCCTTTTCGTACCCTTTTGTCACATGCGGCCTGAGCGAGGTCGCCACGGCCGCGAAGGCTTTCGATATTCTGGACGTGCGCATGGGCCCCGGCAGGGATATCGGCCGTCGCCCGGCCGATGACTTCACCATACTTAAGGATGTCCTGCCCCTCCCGAATATCGCGGATTGCGAATTTGTGGCCGAACTGGATGTCTTTGACGAGTGTGACGGAAATAACCACATCATCCACACCCACCGCGACAACGTCTCCCGCGGCAAGATCACGTAAAGCCGTGGCGACGTTGTCCTCACGCTTAATTGCAATTGCATCCCGTTTCATTTGCCAATCCCTCTCAAGGTCGCGCGAATCAAGCTCCCGCCGTCAACTAACGAGTCCCCTGCCGGTTTGCCGTTCGGGTTCCCGGCAAAGCTCCAATCCCTATTTGCGCGATACGGCTCTCCTGCCGCGCCGCACGCCTGTCGGCGCATCGATACGATAAAAGCCGCTTACAGGGATCTTCCTTGTTTCACGCTACTGTTTGGAACAACCTATAGGGGCAGCTACCGATTGGAACGTCGCACGCGTTTCTCCGGATGTCATCGGGTCCGTCTCTGCCAGGACGGAATCGACCTCGGAAGCGACGCGGTCGGTGATTTCACCGGCGAGTCCCAGGTAGGTGCGTGGGTCCAATGCCTCTTCGATCCGGCTGCGTTCGCAAACTCCGGCGACCGCGCAATTCGTCATCAATTCGTCGATCAGCAGAGTGTCTTTGTCGTATGCCCGGACCGACGCCTCGTAGACGGCTTGATGGGCATCAGGAAGGGGCAGGTGCTCGGCTACCACGAACATCGCACGCTCCGACATCAGAAGCCCTTTCAGCATCTCGGTGTTCTTGGCCATCCGGTCGGCGTTGACTTGCAAGCCGCCGAGGATCTCGCTGAGGTGGTTGAGCGCTCCCGACAGCAACACGAAGGTCTCCGGCACCACGATCCATTCGGCTTTCCAGTGGGTAGCGTCACGTTCGTTTTCGACTCCCATCGCTTCCAGCGCGACGCCGGCGTTGGCCCGGATAAGTCGATCCAACACGATCGTCCATTCGGCCCGAACCGGGTTGTGCTTGTGCGGCATGGTAGTGCTGCCGATCTTCCCGAGCGAAAATGCCTCTTCCAGCTCGCGGACCTCCGTCTTGCCAAGATTGTAGACTTCCTTGGCGATGCGCGATGCGGTGCCGGCGGTCAGCGCACACAGGGTCACTGCTTCGGCCATGCGGTCGCGCGCGGAAGACCAGGGCGAAAGCGGGATCCCCAGACCGAGAATATCGGCGGCCAGCCGCTGCAGTTCGAAGCCGGATTTGCCCCAGGATGCGAAGGTGCCCACGGCGCCGACTATGTTGACCACCAGAATACGCTCGCGCGCGGCGCGCCACCGCTGAAGCTGCCGAACCAGTTCGTCGAGCCATATGGCCGCCTTCAGGCCGAATGTGATGGGAAGGGCTTGACCGCCGTGGGTGCGCCCGGCCATTATCGTGTCACGATGTGCCGCCAGGAGTGGGCGGCCGTGCCGCAGGACATCGGAAAGCAGGTCCTCGACGATATCATAGGCGTCACGGATCATCACCATCAAACCGGTGTCGATGATGTCCTGGGTCGTCGCCCCCCAATGGACGTAACGCGCGTCCTCGTGATCGATGGCGCGGCGGAATTCCTTAAGCAGGCCCATCAGGCTGTGCGTCGTAACCTTGCCATGCGCCTTTACCGTATCGAGGTCGATTTTCTCCACTTTTGCGCACTCGGCGATGCGGGCTGCGGCCGATTTGGGAATCATCCCGAGTTCGCCTTCCGCAAGGGCGATCGCACGCTCTACATCGAGCCACCTCTGAAACATGGTTGTTTCGTCAAAAGCCTTACGCATCTTTTCGATGCCGACCGAATCCTGGAACACCACACTATCGATGAAATGAACGGCCATTTGATGTTTTCCCACTTTCCATGTCTTCTATTCAGATTGCATCCTCTAAGCAACACCGGGCATTCCGACTTGTTTTGGCCGAGCCCCGGGGCCCGCGTCCGCTTGCGAAATAACCGTGTGGCCGGATTCCTGCCAAAAACGTACTGAGATGCCGATTCACGTGCCGGCTTTTCTTGAACCATGGAGTCGCATGATCTGTAGCACACCGCATACAGTTAGCAAAGCTAATGATTTTAATATACTTTATTAGAAATTGTAATATAGTGGGTTGCTACGCCCCCAGCCTGCACGGCTCGACAGCAATCTTATCGTGAGTTCGGTTATCCGGGCCGTCACGAGAAGTTGTGCTTAGCGAATCGGTCGCCGGCAGCTCCCTGCCGGCGGAACCGGCTAACCCACGAGGCCTGGAAGGAGGAATCAATCCCATGGACTTGGACAAGCTGAAATCTTTTGTAACCACCGCGGAACTCAACAGCATCTCTGCCGCTTCCAGCGCTGTGAACCTTACTCAATCTGCAGTCAGTCAACAGATCAAGTATCTGGAGCGGGAATTGAACTTAAAACTGGTCGATAGAAGCAAGCGCCCGTTGAATCTGACAAAGGATGGGGCCGAACTGGCCATCGTGGCGCGCCAGCTGATCAGTATCTGGAGTGACTATAGGGCTCGGCAACGCAAGCCGGAGCTAGCCGGAAAATTGACGCTGGGTTATGTGCGCAGCATGGTAACAAGCGATTTGGCCCATGCACTGCGCCTGCTCAAGCAGAAGGAGCCCAACGTAACCATTATGCTCGTAAATACGGGAGGTGTATCCAAACACCTTGCTCAAGAGCTGGCAGACGGTGAGATCGATGCCTGCCTGGGTATTGGCCCCATCTCGCTGCCCAAAGGAGTTCTATGGCTGCCCGTTTCTTCGGAGCGATTCTACGTGACTGCACCGAGTCATTGCAGAGGCCGGTCCGATGAAGAGTTGCTTCAAAAGGGGCCGTACCTGCGATTCAAGCCTTATTTGCTCAATGAAACCATGATAGACCGCGAGATCAAAAGAAGGGGAATAAAGGTTGAAGAGGTGATGGAACTGGATGACTATCAAAGCGTATTGCTCATGGTGAAGCACGATCTCGGCATAGGTATTGTGCCGGAGCCCTACATAACGAGGAGCCTCTTGAACGAGTTGCATTGCGTTCCTTTTGGAACTCCGCCACTCACGCGCCAGAGTGGGATCATGGTCAGATTCGACAATCCGAACAAGCAATTGGTCGATCTGTTGTGGGAAACTCTCAAGGAGTTATATAGTAAAAGGATTATCGAAGAAGGGATCATCGATCGTTGATCCGCCGACTTCGAGCACCCTGGTAAAAAGGGACAAAGCGTGGTTCTTGAAATCATTCCGACAAAGCATTCCTGATTATTTTGGACTGCAAGGTGAGATGTTCAAAATATTCCAACTGTTCGGACGGAGGATCGTACGTTCGACTCGATACCATTCTGCGCTTTACCATTGCCTGCGGCCGGAAAGAAGCGGTCTGCCGGGGCCTCGGCCTGCAATGTCATCGGGAAGCGAAACCCCCTATTGCAGCAATGCCCGTTGAAACTCATTTCCCGGAGGGACCCTCTTTCGAGGGCTTGCCGGTTGATTCCTCCTCCTGACCGCCGGTGATGCCAGCCGGTTTCAGCTTCGCGGACCATTGGCGAATCAGCCGCACTTGTTTATTTTGCCCCCGTGCCGGAAGGCTTCTGGATTAGTAAAGGAAAGAGCATACGGATGGTTTGCTTCCACGCTGACTACATTCTTCCATGTCTATCATCTGAAATATGGGAGTTGACTGGAAAGCATACTATGGGCCGGCGATGACGGAGTTCGCGCATGCAAAAGCGAGGGGAATATGGTAATCTGCATGATGGCGCTGGGCGAGTTCCTTAAACCCTCTGTTCAACGAAAAGTCCGGATTGCCTTTCATCAACTCTACGAAAGATGAAGAGCGGCAAACGTTTTCGGGATGGTCTCAGGAAAACCTACGCGGATTGCTTTAGCCAATGGACTCTGAATGCCAGACACGTCAGGGACGGATCGACCTTCAACTGGGTCGCGCAGGCTGGGCCAAGGGCAGCAGGCGCTTGATCGAGGAATTCCTTGTCAAGGCTGCCGACGTGCTGTGCGACCCGCAAGACGTTTACCGCACCACTAAAGAGTTTGCGGACTATGCACTATTGGATCGTCTCGGCCGACCGCTCGCGATTGTGGAAGCCAAGCGTTCCAGCCGCGATCCGCTCGAAGGCGAACGCCAGGCAGCCGACTACGCCGACGCTTTGCGCACCGAGCATGGCACGGACCCCTTCGTATTCCTGGCTAACGGCGACGAAATCTGGTTCTGGCATCGAAACCTCTACCCGCCTCGGAAGGTCAGCGGATTCTTTACCGAAGAAGACCTCCTGCGACTCGCCCACCTCGACAAGTTCGGAAAACCCCTTATAGGTGAAATGCCACTCGAGCGCATCATCGATCGAGCCTACCAAATTGAGGCGGTGAAGACCATTGCCGAGCATATCGAAGCAGCCAGGCGGAGCTTCCTCATGGTACTCGCCACCGGCACCGGAAAGACACGCGTGGCCGTCGCCCTGGTGGAATTGCTTCAGCGGCAGGAGCGCATCCAGCGTGTTCTCTTCCTTGCAGACCGTCGGGAGCTTGTGAAGCAGGCGCTCGGCGCATTCAAGGAGCACCTGCCCGGCTCACCCCGCTCCTGGATCGAGGGCGGAACCATCGACAAGGACGCCCAAATCCACTTTGCCACTTATCCAGGCATGATGTCGCTCTATCAGCGACTCTCTCCTGGGTACTACGATCTGATCATCGCAGATGAAAGCCACCGCTCAATATATGAGAAAAAGAGCTACGGCGGGGTATTCGATCATTTCGATTCCCTGCTGCTCGGGCTTACGGCTACACCGACCGACTTCCTCGACCACAATACTTTTCAACTTTTTGACTGTCCCGACGACAGCCCTACATTCTATTACGGCTACGACGAGGCGGTGCGAGACAAGTACCTCGTTCCCTATCGTCCAGTCCATGTAGCCCGCACCGCATTCCAAATCGAAGGTTTGAAACCCGGCGAACTGCCCGCCGAGGTGAGCGAGCAGGTCCGCGAGCAGGGCGTCGATCCCGATCAATTCAGCTTCGAGGGGTCTGAACTGGAGCGGAAAGTCACAAACACCGGCACCAATGACGCGATTGTCCAGGAGTTCATGGATAATGCCATCAAGGACGCCGTCGGCACACTGCCCGCGAAGACCATCATCTTTGCCGTCTCTCACAAGCACGCCCTGGAACTCTACAAGAGCTTCAACCGCCGCTATCCCGACCTCCAGCGAAAGGGACTCTCCAAAGTCATCGACAGTCAGATGGAGCGGGCCGAAAGAACACTCGACGACTTCAAGAACAAGGACTTTCCCCGCGTCGCCCTCTCTGTGGACATGCTCGATACCGGCATAGACGTACCATCCATCCGCAACCTCGTCTTTGCCAAGCCGGTCTTCAGTAAAGTGAAATTCTGGCAGATGCTCGGCCGCGGCACCCGCACCTGGACCGATCCGATCAACGGCCGGAACAAGGCCGATTTCCTCGTGATCGACCATTGGGACAACTTCGACTACTTCCAGGTCAACAAAGACGGCCGCGCCGGTGCGGTTTCCGAGCCGCTGCCTTCACGCCTGTTCCGTCTTCGTTTGGAAAAGCTCCAGATTCTCATCGGCCGGGCGGACACCCTGTCCGTGGAGCACACGGTCCGGCAGCTTCGCGGCCTTGTCGGCACTTTGCCTTTGGAGAACATCAATGTTGCCCCGCATGCGGAAGAAATCAGGCTCTTCTCCAACAGCGACGAGCCATGGCGCAGCCTGACCGATGAAAGCGCCACACGCCTTTCCCACACCATCGCGCCGCTTCTGCGCTTCTCCATGGCCGGCTCGTACCCGGAGCTTCAGTTTGAGATTCAAACCGAGCAACTCGCTCTTGCGCACCTCAGAGCAGACGCCGGAGAAATCGATAAGCTTCGCGAGC
Organism: uncultured Syntrophobacter sp.; assembly: GCA_963666995.1. Classification (GTDB taxonomy): domain Bacteria; phylum Desulfobacterota; class Syntrophobacteria; order Syntrophobacterales; family Syntrophobacteraceae; genus Syntrophobacter. The sequence goes on from OY762941.1 coordinate 2,190,703, forward strand.
GCATCACGGAATACCTCGCGCTGCTCCCGATAAACATCCCCGAGGTCCGTCCTCATCTCGAAGCCCTCGCCACTGCCAGGACCGATGCCTTTTGGGGCAATCTGACGTGCCCGCGCATCATGCAGATGCAGGAGACCTTCGCGCCGCTCATGCGGTTTCGAAACCGCCGCCCGCCCGGCATTTTCGTCCGCCTCTCGCTTCCCGACCAGATCCGGCGGCGTCACTGGATTATCTGCGGTTCATCGGGAGAGGGAGCGTTTGCCGAAACCTATCGCGCTCAGGTTGAAGCCCTGGTCAAGGGCCTCGCGGGCGATAACCCGGCCCTGCAGAGGCTCCAACGGGGCGAAGAACTCACACCCGACGACATCGAAGCCGTCGCCGCCGCTCTGAATGGACCTGATCTCTTCATAACCGAGGAACGCCTGCGCGAAGCCTACCACCAGCCCAAGGCCGGCCTCGCCGATTTCCTCCGTCACATTCTCAATGTCGCCAGGCTGCCGTCCCGCGAGGAATCCATCTCGCGGGCTTTTGACGAATGGGTTCGTCAACATCCCCAACTCACCGCCACCCAGCTTATGTTCGTCCGGACGCTGCGAAAAGCCGTGATGCAGAAGGCTGAAATCACTTCGATTGAGGCATTGAGGAAGCCTCCGTTTTCCACCATCGGAGACCCCGAACGACTTTTCAAAAGAACGGAGCTTTCTGAACTCTTTGAACTTATCACCACCATCGCCGCATAAGGAACTTTCATGCTCTCACCACAGCTTCGCCGCAAAGTTCACGATCTCTGGTCGCTCTTCTGGTCCTCGGGGCTTTCAAATCCTCTTGTCGCCATCGAACAGATCACCTATCTACTCTTCATTCGGCAATTGGAAACCCTCGACCGTGCCCGTGTCGAGGCCGATAAGGCCTCGATATACGCAAAGCGCCCGACCGACCCGGAGGACGCCGACTACGAGAAATGCTGTTGGTCCTACATTCGGCAGAACCCCTCCTTCCCACTGCTCAATGACACCGTCTTCCCGTGGCTTCGCAGCCTTGAAGACCGCGTCGGCCCCGGACAGAACGGCAACACCACCCTTGGCCGCATCTCCGGTCGCCTCAGCGACGCCTATTTCATTCTCGACGTCAACAAGACCGAGACCCTCAAACGCGCCGTCAGCCTCATCGACGAACTCTTCCGCCAGCTCGATACTCGGTCGGTCAACTCCGACATCATGGGCGACATCTTCGAGTATCTTCTCGAGGAGGTGAAGGAATCCGGCAAGAACGGCCAGTTTCGCACCCCGCGCCACGTCATCCGCTTCATGGTGCAGTTGCTCAATCCGGAGTTGGGCAAGACCATCCTCGATCCCGCCTGCGGCTCCGGGGGCTTCCTGCTCAATTCACTTCTCCAGTGGAAGGCTCAGCACACCGACAAGGACGTGCTCCGCCTCGAATGGGACGGCACACCCCACGATCTTCTTCCCGTCTGGCCCGAGGGCGAACAGTACAATTTCAGCAACCTTTTTCGCGGCTACGACAACGACCGTACCATGGTCCGCATCGCCTGGATGAACCTCATTCTGCACGAATTGGAGACCCCCGAGGTCCATCAGCTTGACTCGCTCAGCAAAAGGCTCAAGGACGACGAAAGCGGCACCTACGATTACATCCTCGCCAACCCGCCCTTCACCGGCAACGTGGATGATGGCGACCTCAGCGAGAACCGCCGGCGCTTCCCCCGTTCCGGCAGGGGCGCCGTGCCCCTCACCACCAAAAGCGAGTTGCTCTTCGTCTGGCTCATGCTGGATCTCCTCAAGATCGGCGGACGTGCCGCCGTCATCGTCCCGGACGGCGTGCTGTTCGGTTCCACCAGGGCGCACCGGGAGCTGCGCCGACAGCTCTTGTTCGAGAACACCCTCGAAGCGGTCGTCTCTCTTCCTGCCAACATGTTCCAGCCTTACTCGGGCGTGAAGACCTCCATCCTGCTTTTCCAAAAAGCGGGCGTACCCGTTGCCGCAGGCTCCGAGCCGCGCACTCGTGAGGTCTGGTTCTACGAGATCAGCGACGAAGCCTTCTCCCTCGACCAGAAACGCAAGGCTCTCTACGGCCGGGACAATGACTTCTGGGACGCACTGGTCAAGTTCGACGCATGGAACCGCTACCGCCAGGGCGAGGCCGAGGACCGGAAAGGCCAAACCCTCGCCGCCCTCCGCGCCGCAGCCACCGCCAGGGACTACCACCAGCCCGACTACTGGGAGGAGCGCTGGCGCAGTGTGGATGACGATTTCCTGCAAATCTTCCCCGACAAATCCGGCGACAAGGGCCACACCTATCCGCTGCACGAGCTGTGGCCGCAGGACTTTCCCTTCGATCCTGCCGATAAACGCGGCTCGCGCCAGTATGATGAAGCTGTGCTCACGCGCGTCCGCCCCATCTTCGAGAAGACGATCGGCAGACTTGTCGAGCAGACCGTCAAACACGCTTACGGCGCCGCTCGCAAGCCCGATGCGGAGAATGCTCTTGCCGCTGCAGAGAAGAACGTCAAAGCCGTGGCCAACCAGTTGACCAGAAAGGTCCGCGATTGCGGTCTCCTCGACCGCGAATTCGACCAGTTCGGCCAGAACGGACTCAAGACCGTGCTCAAGGAAATGACCGCCAAAGTGAAGGGATGGGCTGCCGCCGTCCCGATCCCGGACAAGAAGCCGACGGCTGTGCCCGCCGAGCCCGACGTGAACCAGACCACCAATGCCCTCACGCCGCTGCTCATCGAGTTTGCCAAGCTCGATGGCTACAACGTCTGGCGCCGCGGCCGCGAACCCCAACCCCGCGGCGGGAAGCTCACCCCGTCCGATGATGGCGATACCAGGCGCGAGCCGACGCTGCTCAGTTGGATCGTCCCCGTCCGCCAGTGGGCGGAGCTGGAAAGCTGGGGCGAAGACCCAGAGACCGGGGAACCCATTGCCAGACCCACGCACAAGGGCGGCGTCATCGATACCGACTACCTCATCTGGCTGCGCGACACTCTGAAGGTTTTTGATGACGACGCTACGGTAAAGAAAGACTTTCTCGACCGCCTCGATCCCGATTGCCTCGAAGCACTCGACCTCAACCTCTCCGCCGGACGCCACAAGCCCTTCGTCTTCGACGCAGGCCAGCACCGCCCACCCGCCGAGATTATCGCCGAACTCCAGGCTATCCACGGTGAGGTGCAGAAGCGCCTTGGAAAACTGCTAGCGATGGTGGGAGGCCAGGAATGACTAGAGACTGGATGAACGCTGGTTGGCCCATCGTTCGCATCCGCGACATCGGACGCTTGCACGGTGGCGGGACGCCCAGCCGTAAGCGCCCTGAGTTCTTTCACGGCACCATTCCTTGGATCACCGGGCAGGACATTCCTGAGAGCCATGTTGCCGAGATTTCAACTGCCCGAGACTACGTCACGGACGAAGCAGTCCAGCTAAGTGCGACACGAGTAGTGCCGCCGGGTGCGGTGTTGGTCACGACGCGCGTGTCCGTCGGGAAAACGGCGATAGCAGGGTGCCCCATCTGCTTCAGCCAGGATGTAACTGCCATTCTCATTCACTCCGCTGCCATCGCGCTGCCCGCTTATGTCGCTCATTTCCTTCGCTCGAGAAGGGGAGCACTGCTTCAAAAGAACCAAGGATCAACCATTGCGGGGATAACACGGGATTCCCTAGCCCTCGAACAAATTCCCCTGCCACCATTGAGTGAACAGCAGCGGATCGTGGAAATCCTGCAAGAGGCAGAGGAAATTTGCCGTCTCCGCGCAGAAGCCGAAGCCAAAACCACAGAACTGATCCCTCGACTCTTCATCTCCATTTTTGGTGACCCAGGACAGAATCCGAAGAAGTGGTCGAGACATCCACTATCCTCACTGGCAGAAAAATACTCAGATGGTCCGTTTGGTTCCAACCTTAAGTCTTCCCACTACACTGACCGGGGTGTTCGTGTCATCCGGCTTCAGAACATTGGAGTTGGTTTCTTCCTCGGTGACGACGAGGCATTCATTAGCGAAGGACACTTTGCACCGCTGGCCAAGCACGGGTGTTTGCCTGGAGATGTCCTCATCGGCACCCTTGGCGATCCCAATCTCAGGGCTTGCATTCTGCCCAAAGAGGTTGGGCGGGCGCTTAACAAAGCAGACTGCGTCCAGTTTCGCCCGGACCGTTCAAAGGTCACCGCCGCTTACGTGTGCTGGCTATTGAATATGCCAGGAACGCTGCGCATGGCGCAGAGCCTTCAAGCTGGACAGACTCGAAGCCGCATTAGCATGGGCCGACTCGCCCCTCTATCGGTCCCATGCCCGCCACTTGAGCTGCAGATGGAATTTGAAAAGGCCGTGCAGGAGATCTTGGAAGTTGAGGAGTCGATCCGGCGATCGAGCAAGATTGAGAAAAGTCTTGCGGCCAGTCTTTCCGCCCACGCCTTCTCCGGCCAACTCACCGTCGACTGGCGCGAAGCACACCACGACATGCTCGAACTAGAAGCCCTCGACCGCGATGCCGCACTCAAAGAAGCTGGAGGTACTCTCACCCGCTTCCGCCGCGGCACGATTCAGGAGATGGAAACCGTCTTTCAAGATCGCACAGACGGCATCTACTCCGACCTCAGCCGCGAGCAGTGCTTTCTTCTGCGCGAAATCAATCGTATGGTGGGGGGTGTCCGGCACGCACGTTATTTCTCTGCCCAACAGTTGAGTAATTACGTCTCCGAAGGCCCGCTCCGCCGAAATCCGCAGGCGATTGAAGGGCACCTTGCCGTCTTCGCCGCCCGAGGTCTCATTATTCCCGTGAGCAGGGAGGAGCAGACCGAGGACACGGGTGAGTTCGTCTTTGGCAACGCCTACCGCCTGCCGCTCGACGACTGCGATCCCCGCGAAGGAGAGGAAGGAGAGCCGCGAATCGGCGACCATGCCAGGCTCCGTGAACTGGAGCGGCTGGCCGCCCAACTGCAAAAGGAACGCGCTCTACCATGAGACTGCGCTACCTCCATATCCCGCGTTGCGGCCCGCTCACCGATACCGGTATCATGTTCGGTCGAGAGGACCAGATCGCCAAGACGCTGAACCTGCCACGCAAAGGCTCATTGAACTTCGTGGTCGGTGTGAACGGCAGCGGCAAGTCGTCCTTGCTGCGGGCGCTCTATCACATCTTTTGCTCGCTGAAGAGCAGCGAGCGGCCCGCCCTGCCCGTAACTCTGGCGTGGGACCGCACAATGGGAGACGAAACCGTAACCGCTCTTCTCCATTATACCAGTCAGAAGAATTCAAACTCTTTTTTTGCCACGCTCAAACAGGTACCTACCTCCGCACGGCGTCATGATTGGGAGGAGATCACTTCCGCTCTCGGCAAATGGGAACAACACCCTTTGGTTGAAGGCATCGAAATCGCAACCGGCCCTGAAACCTTCACTAATTCGCTCCTCTTTGCCCGGTTACCCAAGCGCCTCATCGCCTACACCTCCGGCGCCGATGAGCCCTGGGTGCAGCTCGATCATCGGATCTTTCAGGAGGAAGAAGAGGGCCAATACCAGACCGAGGATGAACGCCCACAAGGCTGGAGCATGGCTCAGGAATGGGAAGAGGAACAACTCGCCCGCATCACCAATCTTCTCACCCATTATGAATCGACTTTGACTGGGACCATGAGAACATTCCCCGGCGCGGGTCAGACGGCCGAGCTGACCAGCAAGACCGTCGAACGACTGCAGCAGGAATTGGAGCCATTGGAGGCCATCCGCCAAAAGGTCCTTACGAACCACATGCCTCGTAGCGAACCATTGGACGACTCCTATTTCCGCATATATCCCCGGCATCTGCGCTTCGCCGGCATCACACTGGGGCTCTGGCAAGCAGCGAAGGAATTCTCCGGCCGCACCGATGAACACCAGCGCGAAGCCCTGCGGAACATCCTCCTTCACCAACGCGGCTCCTATGACAAGCCGAAGGACGCCCGCCGCGTGCTCAATGAGGTCGATTGGTTCTGGCCCACGCATCTGAGCCTCACCTACCTCGATGGCGACGACCGCGTGAGCCCCCGACAACATCAGGAACTGCTTTGCCTTGTGGCCCTTGCCGATGAAGTCATCGCACAACCACTCGGACGGCAGCGCGCCGTTTTTTCGCTTGGTCCTTCCGATGGGATCAGCCTCACCGAGAAACTCAAAGACGCCTTCCCCCTCGGCATCCCAAGCAAGGGAATCGAGTTCATCGCTAAGCGGGTGGACGGATGCAAGACCGGTTCCGAAGCCATCCTCCGCATTCTTAGTGCCGATCAAGACATCGACTCCACGCCGCTGGACGCCTTCTCCCGCCTCCGGGACTGGGAGCGCACCGGCCTGCTGGAAGACATTACACTCACGGTGAAACGCCTCCACCGCCCCGAGTCGGCCGACGGCGAACCCGACGACGCCATCGTCACCTACGACCAACTCAGCGACGGCGAGCAGATGCTCCTTGGGCGCATGGGCCTATTCTTCCTCCTGCGCGGTCAGGACGGCTCCCTGCTCATCCTCGACGAACCGGAAACACACTTCAATGACGTGTGGAAGCGGGAGATCGTCGAGATGGTGGACATGGCCCTGCTGAACAGCACGGAGGCCAATGTCCTCGTCGCCACCCACACGAGCATCGTCCTGACGGACGCCTTTGCCGCAGAGGTCACCGTGCTGGACAAAAAAGAGGGTGGAATCACTGCGCGGGGCGTTACCGGCGGTCTCTTCGGCACCGACCCCGGCGAGGTTACAATGAACCTCTTCCGAGCTGAAAGCAGCATTGGCAGCCGATCCGTTGAACTGCTCGACCGACTGCTCAAGACCGAATGGGAAGGTCGAGAGAGCGAACTGGAGGCAATCCTCGACGTCCTGGGCAGCAGTTTCCACCGGGCGGAACTGAGAGCAATCCTGAATCAACTTCGGGGAAGAAACGATGGCGCTGCATCCAGTTAAACTGCCGAAAAGTGCGTTCCATCTTTTCCGGATAGTGGTGCTGCAAAAGAGACTTTTGGAAGCGCTGGCCGCCCGGGGTTTGGACGCCAATGCAGTCGATACTACCTGGGTTCAGAAAGTTTGGAGCAGATTGGACTCTGAGTGGGTGAGGAAGTTTTGTCTCGGCAGTCAGGAGTCAGTCCTTCATCCGCTCAGAGCGATTGCCGCAGCAAGTCCCGTAGCTCGGCAAGCGCTATATGATGAATTTTGTCGACAGAACAAGGTGGAAGCGATGTTGGCAGCAGGCGGCAACTTCCAAGATCTAAACATCTTGCCCGGCTTCACCCCCCAATTGGCAAACGAGGTCAAGAACTTCTTCAAGCGATGTTACAAGCTCCTGAGCGACGACTCAAACCGTAGGTGGAAAGGCTACGAATTTAACGGTGGCCGCTGCATTACGAACCGTGCCTACAAAGACGACTTTTGCAGTGACTATCCAACCAGGGTGGTGTGCCCTTACTGTGACGGAGAGATCGGAACATCGGAACTGGATCACTATCTCTCCAAGTCCGGCTTTCCGTTGCTCGCCTGTTCTCCATGGAATCTCGTTCCCATTTGCCGCTCCTGCAATGATGTCGTCACGGCGAAAGGAGATCGCCCTGCCATTACACCGGGCCCGCCGCGCTCTACTGCCGACTGGCTCCACCCGTTTTTCCGACCGGCTTCGACGCGAGTGCAAATAAAACTGAGCGGCACGCCAAAGAATTCGATCCCGAGACTGCATTCACCCGATGCCGCCGAGCAAACACGGCTTTTAAATCATACAGGCCTCATCCAATCCCTGTCTAAGCGTTGGACAAACGTCGCCGCCGCCCGCTTTGATGTTCTGGTTGGGCAAGTGAACCGGGAGGTGGATGCCGCAAATTCCGTGGAGAGCCTTGTTCGGAAAAGACTGCAAGAGCATTTGGACTCACGTGGGCAGACTGCATCGTCCATGATTCACGCCGCGGTCTGCCAGGCGGTCCTCGACCGACGTCCGGGATACATCGAGGAGTTCGCTACCCCCAACGCCCCGGCGCTTGAGTGAGGTGACCGCAAGTTAAGGGGGCGCTGAAAGGGCCGCCCAATAAGCTGCCGGCCCTCCCCCCAAGCTTGGCCGGCGATAAATCCAGAACCGATCTACTTGATTTCATCATTCAGTGGTGCGAAGAACAATATGAGAGTATATCTTGATAATTGCTGCTACAATCGTCCCTTTGACGACCAAAAACAGCTGCGTATTCGACTTGAAGCGGAGGCCAAGCTGGGAGTCCAGGAGATGATCTTGGAGGGGAAGATTGACCTCGCCTGGTCTTATATCCTTGACTTTGAAAATGAAATGAACCCCTTCGAGCAGAGAAAGATGGTGGTCTCCCGATGGAGGACACGTGCAACGGTCGATACTGATGAAACAAAGGGAATCCTGGAGAAGGCCGAAAACCTGGTTCAATTGGGCCTCAAGAGCAAGGATGCCCTTCATCTTGCATGCGCTATTTCGTTGGGATGCGACTATTTCCTGACAACGGACGATCATCTGATCAAGAAGTCTGCCGGCATTGACGAAATCAGAGTCGCCGACCCTATCACCTTTATTAGAGAGGAGTTCGAATGATTACGGATACCGAGATAAAGATAAAGGGGGTCCGAGTGCTTATGGAGTCCCTTGGTGAGGTTGAGGCCGAGAGGTTCATCTCTCTCATCATGCGCGAACCTTTCGATTACACGAAGTGGCAACGGTCTCTTTGGACAGAAAAGACTGTGACGGAAATCAGCAGTGCTGCCATGCGCTTGCGGAAGGAAGCCGGATTGCAGGAGAAGAAGCAATAAAGCCGAACAGGGCCGAAACGGATACGCGATGTTGCCGCTTATATGGGAGGAAGCGGTTCTTGCAACCGGAAGAGTACTGCCCGACACGCCGCCACGACCTACACGAGGGTTTCTCTACTGGGTTCGGACGACCGGTTCATCTTCGCTTCGATGACATTTATGGCCTGCTTTTTCTGCGCTTCACCATTGCCTGCGGCCGGAAAGACGCGGTCTGCCGGGGCTTCGGCCTGCAATGTCATCGGGAAACGAAACCCCCATTTGCGGCAATGCCCTGGGCTCATTTCCCGGCGGGACCCTCTTTCGAGGGCTTGCCGGTTGATTCCTCCTCATGACCGCCGGTGATGCCGCCCGGTTTCAGCTTCCCGGACCATTGGCGAATCAGCCGCACTTCCTTCTCCGGAATGCCAAGCGAGAGCAGGAATGCATGATGAGCCTCCGGCGCCCGGTGCTCAAACTCGGCATGCCAGCGGTCCATCGCCTCATCATCCATACCGGCAGCCCGCAGCATCTCCACCCACATCCGCTTGTTCACTTCCGGCCGCCGTCCTTCGGAAGCCATGCCCTTCAGCATGCCGGAAAGAAGCCCCTGCTTGGCCTTGAGGTCGAGGATTTCCTCGGTGATCTCGTTGAGCCGGTTTTCGATGAGTTTCGCGTCGGGCTCCTCTTCGGAAGAAAGTATGGTCTCGACGTCCCCAAGCGAGAGACCCGTCCGGCGGAGGCTGCAGATCCGCCCGAGACGCTTCGCATCCTCTTCGCCGTACGCGCGGTATCCGGACGGCGTCCGGCCCGAAGGCGGCAGGAGTCCGATCCGGTCGTAGTAGAGGAGCGTACTCCGGGAAAGGCCAAACAGGCGGGCAAGTTTCGATATGGTATAGGTCTTCATGCCTTCAGACAAACCCGGGGCAGCGGCGGTCAACCGCCGCCCCTTTCCGTTATCGGCTCTTCGCCTGGATTGCTTCTACTTCTTTGGGCGGAAGCCCGAGCCACTCGAGGAAGCTCCGGTGCGCTTCGGGATGACGTGACTCAAACACCTGGTGCCACTTCGACATCGTTTCCCGATCGAGTCCCATCTCCCGGAACATGTCCACCCATTCTTCAACCGTTACCTGATTCTGCATAGTCCAGCTCCTTTTTCAATGTGGTTTTTAGAAGATGTCACGGCCATGACAATGCGAACCATAAAGTGTGAAGTCATAGACGGGTCAAGTGGGAAAATGTTTTCTCCGGTCATTATCAGCCCAGAGAAAAAAGCTTTGAAAATTCAATTGGATAATTCTTTATGCCGTCACTGCGGGCTATTCATGTCCCGGAATTGCGGCCTTGGGATCCCCAAGTCACAGGTAAAGCCCGGCTGCATCTGCGCCGGGGCCGCTGGACTGCGCAGCCGGGGGCCGGCACCCGGGGCACTCCCCGGCATTGCCCAATTCACCGGCTGAACAGGTGCCGGACAGGAAAATTATGCCACGGAGGCCTCCCAGGACCAGAGGCCGCTCTACAGGCCAATCTGAGGTGCAATCCGCCGCATGCCCGCAATGACTTCCGAGACGAGCGGGCTCAGTTCCACGCCCAGCATCCCGGCCCCCTTCTCGATGACTTCCCGGTTGACCCCGGCGGCGAAATGCTTCTGTTTCCACTTCTTCAGGACCGACTTCGCGTCGAGGTCCATGACGCTCCTGGACGGGCGCACCAGAGCGCAGGCCGTCACGAAGCCGACCAGTTCGTCCACCGCGTAGAGCGTTTTTTCAAGGAGGGAGTGCGGTTTCACTTCGCTGCAGAGCCCCCATCCATGGGATATGACCGCCTGGATGTACTCCTCGGGCCAGCCGCGCTCCGCCAACAGTTCTTTGGTCTTGGCGCAGTGCCGGTCCGGAAAGCGTTCGTAATCGAGGTCATGCACGAGCCCGATGATCCCCCACTTTTCGGCATCTTCTCCGGCATTCTGCGCCATGTGGCGCATCACGCCCTCCACGGCGAGGGCATGCTTTATGAGGGATTCGCTGCTGTTGAATTCGTTCAACAGCGCCCAGGCTTCCGCTCTTTCAGGAACGTGTTTTTTCATGGGAGATTCCTTCCGGTTTTACGGCAAGAAAGGCCGGTTTACACTCACGAGGCGCCGGAAGCGATTCGCCCCGGCGGTTCGGACAGGGCGCCATTCCCTTCGCACCGGCCGCGCGCGAAGTGACGACCGCCCGGTCCCACGGCCAAAGATGCTGTACTCCGGCCACGGACCATTTTGTAGTCCGAGCGGTGAAAGTGTAAAGGACATTTAATCCTTCCCCGAAAAACTATACGGGAAATCAGGCACCTTGTTATGAAGCAGGAAATTCATGCTTATATTCTTCTGACATACCCGGAGGATAGGACTCTACCGGAGACGGTCTCGAAGAGAGACGACTCGCACATTCAATGCGTGTTCTGAGCCCGGAGCACTCCCTTGGCAAGGCGAAGTCTGCGCCGTCATCGGTCAGCCATCAACTGCGTAAGTTCTGCGAGGATATCCGAAATGAACGGGTCCGTTGCCGAGATGCCGAAAGGAGATGTTCTCTCCCGTATCCCCGGAAGATCGTTGATTCGGCTTTTCGGAATAGGGATACTCATCGCTCTAACCGGTTGCGCCCATTACCCGGTCAACCCGTCCCTGAAGCATGCCGACCCCCAGGCGGGTTATCGGGCGGTCAACCTCATCAATCCCGAAAACGACGATCAGCTGCTGCTTCTGCTCACTTTCTCCGGTGGAGGGACCCGAGCCGCCGCCTTTTCCTACGGGGTCCTCGAAACGTTCCGCGACACCACAGTCTCCCTCCACGGCCACAACAGAAGACTTCTGGACGAAGTGGACTGGATCTCCGGAGTTTCAGGCGGAAGCTTCACGGCGGCCTACTACGGTCTGTTCCGGGACCGTATCTTCGAGGATTTCGAGAGCAAGTTCCTGAAGAAGGACGTCCAGGGCGACCTCACCCGCGCCATGTTCTTCAACCCCGTCAACTGGGAAAAGCTCTTCTCCGCGTATTACGATCGGAGCGACCTCGCGGCAGATTACTACAACAAGTATGTTTTCGAAGGAAAGACTTTCGCTGATCTGCTCGCCAGGAAAGAGCCGATGATTGTCATCAACGCCACGGACATGGTTCACGGGACCCGCTTCTCGTTCACTCAAGAGGTGTTCGACGCGATCTGCTCGGACCTGTCCACGTTTCCCGTTGCCCGGGCATGTGCCGCTTCATCCGCGGTGCCCATTGTGCTGAGCCCCATTACTCTGCGCAACCACGCCGGCACGTGCGGCTTCCAGGTGCCCCCGGCGCTCGTACAGGTCATGCAACCGCCCAGGGATGTCACATCCCGCCGTTTCGACCTCGCCAACAACATGCTGCCCTTCCTGGATTCCAGGAAGAAACCCTACATCCACCTGATCGACGGGGGGATTGCAGACAACCTCGGCCTTCGGGCCGCCCTGGAACGCGTCACGCTCATGGGCGATCCCTGGACTACCTTGAAGCACGCGAAGATGGAAAACGTACACAAGATCGTTTTCGTTGTGGTGAATGCCGAGACCGAAATCAACGACAAATGGGATCGGTACGAAAAAGTCCCGCCCTTCGGTGTCGTGTTCGATTCATACTCCTCCATCGCCATCGAACGCTACAATATGGAGACGGTGGCGCTTCTGGACGAAAGCTTCCCCCATTGGGCCGAAGAGATCTGCAGGGGGCGGTGCGGTTCCGGGAAAATATCCACAGAACCGGGTTCGTGCGGCGACATTGAATTTTACCTCATTCGGGTGAGATTTGACGCGCTGGACGATGAAGCCGAACGCAGCACCTTAAAGCAGCTTCCCACCTCGTTCGTACTGAAGCCCGAGGAAGTGGACAAACTAAGGGGTGCCGCCCGTCAAATCCTCACGGAGTCCAAGGAATTCCAGCGGCTGATTCGAGACCTCCAGCGGCAGCCATAAATACGGTGGGGGCTTCGGACAAATTCAACAATCCGTCGCGAGGTTTCGAGGGTAGCTTACCGGCGGCGGCAACGACAAATTCGCTTTCGACGTGTGGGTCCACTGCTCGTGGATAGGAGCGGGTGTTGAGCCTTGTAAGGCTGGGCCATCTTAATCCCATGGCCGGCGCTTCTTCTGATGAAAATGGTCGAGGTCAAGAGTTCAGCGCCTGCGGATCAGTCTGTCCCCGCGCCGAAAATCCTGTCGTATCGCAGGTTATCACCCGGCCGCAGTTCGTAGCATTCGGACGCCGCCACAACATGGCCGGAGCGCAGTAGTTCACTGACGGTCACGAATTCATAGCCCTTCTCGAGCAGTTGAGGAATAAAAAGGGGCAGGGCTTCAGCCGTTCCATGTCCCCGCCCGTTGGCATGAAGGATGACAATGCTGCCGGGTGCGGCCCGCGTCAGCACTTCCCTGGTAATGCCCTGCGCGGTCTGCTTCACCCCTGGATCTCCGGTCACGATCGTCCACTGAATGGCCGGGAGTCCCAGCCTGGCCAGAAGATCGAGTGCCTCCCTGCTGCAGGTTCCATAGGGAAACCTGAAGGTGAGCGGCACCTGTGGGATTTTAAGCATTTCTTCAGGCCCCGCAGCCCGGCAGCAAGGCCTCCGCTGCAGTTCCTCCCGAAGGATCTCGTACTGTGCTTGAGTCCAGAGGATCTGATCGGACATGCCCCGATGTTTCAAAAGGCGAAGATTTCCATGAGTCCAGGTGTGGTTGCCGACTTCAAACAGCGGGTCGGCCATGAGTTGCATCAGTTTTTCGGAATGGGAACGCATCCACTTGCCGCCGGCAAAGAAGGTCGCCTTGATCCTGTGGTCCCGCAGGTAATTCACAACCGCGGCATCGTACCCGCTCCTTTCCTTTCCCCGCTCGCACAGGTCGAAGGTAAGAGAAATGAGTTTACGTGCCCCGTAGGGCTTCACCTGCCGGATGGAATTGCGCCACTCCTCGGACAGTTCCCCCAGGATCTTACCCGGCAACAGCCTCGTGGGCGGGCCGGCATCCGACGGCAGCGACCTCGCGCCTTTCCGGTCTTCCGGTTTTCCGCGGAGTTCTTCGGACGACCAGCAATTCCCGAGGATTTGGGCCGATCCAAATGTCAATTCCCCCGGTGCGGTTTCGGATTGTCCCGGGGTTACCTGTTTTCCGTCCGCCGCATCTTCACCGATGGCGCCGGCCGGGTCTTTTGCGTCTCCCGCGGATGATTGCGCCGGCTCCGAAGCGTCACCGGGACGTTTACCCGGGGCTTCCACGGCTTGTTCCATCGGGTCGGACGGCGGGTCCCCCAATGCCCCGGCAGAAAAGGCGGTCCCCTGGATAAGGACCAAGAGGGCTACGATGCACAAGAACTTGTGACCATTGGATACGCCCCTTATCCGCATCATCGTGCGTGCTTTCCGGGAGTCGAGAATATCTTCCATTCCTCGTTTTCGTTTACCATCCGTATTGTCATTTCCCAAAGGTCCTGATGCCTGTTCGGTCCTCATGAAGGATTGCACGGCATGGTTTCCTTGCCTGAGACTACCGGCAAGACGGATTCCGATGTCGCTTCGTGACGGCCGGCGGGCAGCGGAAGCGATTCGCGGAGCGCAGGCCGCCTGACCTTGAGCGCAATCCGTCGTCTGACGGCAAATCAAAGTTTTCTGCAAATACTGCAGTAAAGGCTGGACTATATCAAAGGCGGTGAAGATACGGAAGAAACCTGTCGGTGTCCGCGGCGACTGCCCCGCGTATCGTGGGGAGTCGCCGCAGCGCTGCACAAAGCCACGCAGCGGCGAGGGAGAGCGGGGGGCGGGGCTCCCCGCTCTTTTGAGAAACATCGTTTGCAGCTTTACCGCCGGCTCGCATTTCAACTTCAAGAACCGGCGCTTCTACTTGTACGCATCCGGAACCATCTCGGTAAACCCGGGCCCGTACGGCTTGTACGGAACGTTCGGGAATTTCTTCAGTTCGTCGAAGAACTGTACCCCGACACCTCCGATGTACAACGCGATCCAGCCGTTGTCGGAACCGGAAAAACGGCCGGGAGAAGATTTGAGGTCCCCTCGCGTCGGAGCGGCCCCGTTGAAGAGGATATCGTACTGTTCACCGGGGTCCCACCACAGGTCATAGACCGCCGGGGTTTTCATGAACAGGTTCGGTCCGAGCCAGGTGTCTTTGGCTGTCCACAGCGCCTTGAAATTCTTGACGCGCACACCCCCGAAGGACTGGTCGTTGAAGTAAATGAAGGTGTCGCGCTTGCCCGGCCCTTTGCCGAGCAGCGAATCGCTCTGATCGATCCCGTCGAAAATAATGGGTTGTCCCTCGTTGTCCTTCCACTCGCGAGGCGGCGGCTCAAGACCGGCAATCCGAGCCAAAGTCGGCCACCAGTCCATGTGCGAGAACATGTCCATGTTCACCGAACCGGGCTTGATCTTTCCCGGCCACCATGCGATGGCGGGGACCCGGTAGCCGCCTTCGAACGGCGAGCCTTTCATCCCCCGGAACGGGGTGTACCCGGCATCGGGCCAGGCATCGACCCATGCGCCGTTGTCCGTCGTCCAGATCACGATGGTGTTTTCCGCGATGCCCAAATCCCGAATCGCCTGAACGACCTGTCCCGAATTGTCATCGAGTTCCATCAGTGCGTCCAGGTAGTTCCCGCTGCCGGGAGACTTGCCCTTCCAGCGAGGGGAAGGATTGTTCGGGTTGTGGACTTTCTGGAAGCAGAGGTAGACGAAGAACGGTTTGGGATCCTTTGCGTGCTGCTTGATCCACTCGATGGCCCTGGCCCTCATATCATCGTCCCCGGTGGCCAGGTCGTCATAGTTGAACCGCTTCTTCACAACCTTGGGCGGCTCACCCGCTTTCCCTTCCCACATTGCAAAATTCATCTTGTTCCACTCGGCCATGAACTTCTCATCGTGTATGGGGAAGTTTGGATGCAAGGGGAGATAATCGTAAGCATAGACCCCCGCGTAGTACGGCAGCATGAAATACATCTCGTCGAAGCCGTTTGCAGTGGGGAAGTTTTCAGGCTTATCGCCGAGATGCCACTTGCCGAACTGCACGCTCGTGTACCCCGCCTGCTTCAGGTACTGCGCGATCGTCGGCGTCTTTTTGGTCAGACCGTTGGGGTCGCCCGGGGCCAGGACTGATGATAGGGAACTGCGGATAGCGAAGCGGCCGGTCATGAACGAGGCACGACCCGCAGTGCAACTGGCTTCGCCGTAGTAATTGACGAAGCGCATGCCTTCCGCTGCGAGGCGATCCAGGCTGGCCGTCGGCGCTCCGCGCATCATACCGCCTCCGTAGGCCCCCAGGTCGCCCCACCCCACGTCGTCGGTCATGATCATCACGATGTTGGGCGGCTTCGCCTGCCCGGAAGCGAGCGGAACAGCTATGCAGAATGCCATGCAAAAAAGGACCGGAGCGACGGCTGAACGCCCGGTCCGGAAAGATTTCCGTGCCTCTTTCATGGTGTCCCTCCTTTTACCCCCAAATTGTGCATGGGGCATCCCGGGGGATTTCAGACTAATTTGCGTTCAAGACGATACTCTTGAGATCCCCAAAAAGAGCGGGGGAATGATTCCCCCGCGCCCCCGGATTTCGGCCACACACGCAAGCGCGTGTGGCCGAGCGCTCAGCGCTCGCGGCTGCTGCCCCGCCTTCAGCGGGGCGCTGCCGCAGCGCCAAACTGAGCCGCGAAGCGGCGTGGGGGACGCAGTTCCCCACGCTTTTTGTTCTTTGACGGCATCTTGAACGCAACTCGATATCAGACCTCCCCTGCGGCATGAGTGGAAAATGTGGGATACTCTTTAGCGTGCTGTACAAAGGAATTTCACGATACTGGTTTTCGGCGGCCGTGCCTGCCGGCTTTGCAAATTATGTTAAGGAGGGTGCGCGCAAATTTCAACGCATCGGAACACTTAAATATTTTGCATATTCGATATCGAGGCGGGGCGGGCGGTTGAGGAGAACTCCGGCGTCATGCCGATTCAGGCCTACTCTTCGATCGGTGCCCCGGCAGGGCTGGAAGCAGGGCGGACGCGATCGATTCATCCTGCCCCATATGGCAAAATCGTCATTCACGTATAAAGATGCGGTAAGCGCACTGGACGTCCCGGCTCGAAAAAGACCCTTCCCGGGGAGGGGGGAAAATCAGCTTGCGTGGATGCGCCGGCCCGCCCTCGGTGCTGTTTGTTGGAAACATCCCGGCCCAGTGGGCAAGGCTCTGTTCGATCATCTCGCGGAGCATGTCCATTTCCACTCCCGGCCTGCGCAATTCCCGGGGGTCCCATTCGAACGTATATTCCGACCGGACGGTTTCGCCGGTCCCGGCCAGGCGGGCGCTGAACTGCATCTCCGCCTTGAGCCTGTAGGAACCAAGGTATTGCCGAAACCGGGTCAGCCGGAGTTCGAGAGTATCCCCGGGGGCTTCTGCTCCATGAGAGGAAAGGTTCGATGCAAATTCGCGGAAGACTCTCCCGGCCTCGAATTTCCCCCGCAATTCCACTCCCAGCGAAGCGCCGGCGGTTCCCCCGACCGATCCTCCGGAGCCCAGCGAAGCGCTGCCGCCAAGAATCGCCTGAGACGGGTTGACCTGGATCACCGTGGACTGCAGCTTTGCCGACTCTTCATCTACCATAATCTTCACGGGCAGAGGTGCCACCCTGCCCGGTTCGAAAGAACGGTGGCGGTTTAAGCCGGATCCGGCGCCGCATGCGACGAGGAACATCACACAGGCGCATGCCGGCATCCAGTGCCCGAAAAATTGCAGGCGGCGTGCATATCCATGGTTCATGAGACAAACCCGTCGAGACGCGACTCACTGCCTTCCCGCACGAGGATCGCCGAGCGTTCCCGGTTTCAGCGGACCGGATACGAACCCCGCGGCGGTGGGAATCGGCGTCCGCTGGTCCTCCGACAAACGCGGCGGGGAAAGTGGTCCGTTATTCATAATTGCCGACGAACCTGACTTTGATCTGCACGGCTGACGACGGAAGACGGCCAAATGATTTCGACCATGAGCCGGACTGGGAATCTCCGAATGAGAAGTGCCGCAGGTCTTTGGAAAAAACAACGGAGCCTTCCGAGTCGTAGCCGCGAACCTCGACTCGAAATACCAGGAGAGCAAACGAAGTTGTTTCAGGCTTTAGCTGCCTCCAGACCTTCAACTGAAGGCTGGAGGCTTTGGCACCCGATCCGAAAATCAGGAATGCCTTCGCGTCCCCGTTGCCGAAAGACTCGTCGAAAAGAGTTGCATAAACGCCCGGGGACGAGCCGCCCGAATTGCCCCCGTAGCTCAGGCCGTATTCCTCAAGGACCGGCTCGACGGCGGGTTCGGAGATCTGCGCGGCCGCCCCGGGAGGGCTCAGAACAACGGCCAGTAAAATGATTGCCCACAAGACGTATCTCATCTGATGTCCTCCTCACGCAGCGTGCCGCTGCATCAACCGGAAAAATGACGACCACCGGTTCCCGCTCCCGTCTTATCGAAGACGACCGCTCCGTTCTTGACGACCTTTTCGACTGTGCTGACGCCGATGTGGTAGGGGATGAACCTGTAAGATGGAAACTCGTGAATCACAAGGTCCCCCTTCTTTCCCACATCGATGCTGCCGATGCTGTCCGCTCGTCCGAGCGCTGCGGCGCCGTTTATGGTGAGCGCCGTAACGGCTTCTTCCGGGGTGATGTTCATGTAGAGGGTTGCAAGGGCGACGATCAACGGGATCGATTCGGTGTAACAGCTCCCGGGGTTGAGGTCCGATGCCAGGGCTACGGCGCAGCCGTTGTCGATCATAAAACGCCCCTTGGCGTAAGGTTCTCTCAGGCTGAAGGCAGTGCCGGGAAGCAGCGTGCAGATGACCCCGCACCGCGCCATGTCCCGGATTCCTGCGTCGGATGCCTGCAGCAGGTGGTCGGCGGATACGGTCCCCAGTTCGGCCGCGAGTTCGGCGCCGCCGAACCGGACGATCTCATCGGCGTGGATCTTGAGCCTCAGTCCGGATTCCCTGGCCTTAAAGAGGAGCTTTCGCGACTGTTCGACTGAAAAAACGTTCTTTTCGCAGAAGATATCGCAGAATTCGGCGAGGCCCCGTTCGACGACCGCCGGGAGCACCTCATCGATTATGAAATCGATATAGGAATCGGTGCGCCCCTTGAAGTCGTCCGGGACCGCATGGGCGCCGAGAAAGGTCCGGGCGACGTCCACGGGGTGGATCGCGTCGAGTTCGGCCATGACTTCGAGCTGCCTCATTTCCGTATCGCGATCGAGTCCGTAGCCGCTTTTCCCTTCAACGGTCGTCACCCCGAAGGCAAGCATGGAATCGAGCCGCTTCAGCCCCGACTTGACCAGTTCCTCTTTGGATGCGGCCCGGGTTGCGGCAACCGTGCTGACGATCCCTCCCCCGCGCTGCATGATGTCCATGTAGCTGTCGCCCCGGAGCCTCCACGCAAATTCGTCCGCACGGTAGCCGCCGAAGACGAAATGGGTGTGAGAATCCACAAAGCCGGGCAGGACGGCCCGGTTGCCCGCGTCGATCACCGTGTAGCCGCTTTCGTCGAACCCGGAAAGGAGTTCGTCCGTGCCGCCCACAGCCCGGATGATGCCGTTCCGGATGACCACGGCGCCGTTCCGGATGATGTGAAGGTCCCGCATTGCTTCGCCGCGCCTGGCCTCGAAACCGCTGCACGTGACCAGTTCCGCGGCGTTCTTTACGATCAGGTTCCCGTCCATCGATTCTCTACTCCGCTGATCCGCTCTCCAGTGAAAAGCCTTTTGGGCCGGCTTGCGTCCAAGAATAACAAACGATATTTCTCAAGAGCGTGGGGAACTGCGTCCCCCCCCCACGCCGCTTCGCGGCTTTCTGTGGCGCCGCGGCCGCGCCCCGCATAATGCGGGGCGATCCGATTGCGTTCTCCTCCATGCGCCGGTGCGCCAAGCCGGAAAAGCATCTTTGAGACCGAATGATTCGGATTGCCTGCCGATCATTCCAGAGGGCCGATCCCGTCTTCCACCCTCCGAAGGATCTCACCGCTTCGAATGAGCGATGCGACGGTTTCGATTTCCGGAGCGAGGTAGCGGTCGTGATCCAGCCGGGACACCTTTTCCCTGACGGTCCGGTATGCCTCCAGAGTCCCCGGACCCGGGTCGCCCCTGGTGAGGAGATCCAGGGCCTGGCAGGCGCACAGCAGCTCGATGGCAAGGACATATTCGGCGTTTTCGATGACGGCCCTGCATTTGCGGGCCGAAATGGTCCCCATGCTGACGTGGTCTTCCTTGTTGCCGGAGGTGGGAATCGAATCCACGGACGCCGGATGGCAGAGGGTCTTGTTCTCGCTCACCAGGGCGGCTGCCGTGTACTGAGCGATCATGAACCCGGTGTTCAACCCGGTGTCTTCCACCAGGAAGGCGGGCAGGCCGCTCAGTTGTGGATTCACCAGCCGCTCGATCCGCCGCTCGGAAACGTTGGCCAGCTCCGATACGGCCATGCTCAGGTAGTCGGAGCAAAGGGCGATCGGCTGTCCGTGGAAGTTTCCGCCGTTCAGCACCCGCTGAACATCGGAAAAGATGAGCGGATTGGTGGTCGTGGAATTGATCTCGATTTCGACGGTCCGGCGAGTGTGCTCGACGGCATCCCGGGATGCCCCGTGAATCTGCGGGGCACACCTCAGGGTGTAGGCGTCCTGTATACGGGAGCAGTCCTTGTGCGAAGAGATGATTTCACTGTTTTTCGTGATGCGGTCCATATTGCGGGCGGCGGCCTGCTGGCCGGGATGCGGCCTCAGGCGATGGATCCGGGGGTCGAACGCGGTGTTGGTGCACATGAGCACTTCGAGGCTCATGGCACAGGCGATGTCCGCGATCTTACTGAGCCTCGCGGCGTCGTTCACGGCCAGAGCGGCCAGGGAGGTCATCACCTGAGTGCCGTTGATGAGGGCCAGGCCCTCACCTGCCTCCAGCGTGACGGGTTGAAGACCGGCCGCCGCCAGGGCGTCCCTTGCGTGCATCCGCTCGCCCCGGCAGAAAGCTTCCCCTTCACCCACGATGACAAGGGCCAAGTGAGCCATGGGGGCCAGATCGCCGCTTGCCCCCACCGAGCCCTTGCAGGGCACTGCCGGGTAAACCTCCCGGTTCAGGGCATTCACCAGGGCCAGCAGGGTTTCAAGCCGGATGCCCGCGTAGCCTTTGGCGAGGTCGTGGACCCGCAATGCCATGGTTCCCCGGACAACCTCTTCGGGGAACGGCTCACCAACGCCCGTAGCGTGACTGAGCAGCGTGTTCTTCTGTAGGAGAATTGTATCTTTTACCGGGATGCTGACATCGCAGAGCGCCCCGACGCCGGTGGTGATGCCGTAGATCACCCGGCCTTCGCGAAGCCACTTTTCGACGAGTTCCCTGGACTCATTTACCGCCGATACGGCCGATTCCGAAAGGGCCACCGGCTCGCGACGGCGTGCGATCGCCACCAGATCCTCTACCGTCAGCCGATCCCCGCCCAGCGTGATCTTTTGCATGTCGTCGTTCTCTGGCTCAACAGCCTGTAACGTGATGCGATATTTTGCGATAATACGGATCTGAGTCTCCCGCCCGGATGAGCCCCACACCCGGACGGATGGAAAGCCTTTTCGCGGCCCAAGGTTCAAATACCATGTCTTGTGCCGGATTAGAAGACAGAGTTCGCTTTTTTCGCATCCGTTCGCACAGCCTGACGGACTCTTATGGCCTCAGGCACTTTGGCGCACTCATGTCTGGGGGCGCTGGAAGGGCGCTCATTTTCAATGCCTTGAAAAAGCGTCCGAAAAGTGCACAATGAAAAGGCGGATCGAACGGAACGTTTGCGGGAAGAAAGCCGTCAAGGTCTTATACTAACTTGCGTTCAAGATGATACTCTTAAGATCCCCAAAAAGAGCGGGGGAATGATTCCCGGCCTGTTGCCCAAAGAAAAAGTGTCTGCATTCCCACGCGGGAGCGTGGGAACGAGCGTAATCAGGATTTGTCATTCCGGTGGAGGCCGGAATCCAGACTCGTTGAAATCACTGGATAAGTCCAATTAACGACACTAGACTCCGGTTTTCGCCGGGGTGACGTTTCTGGACAAACGGCTCATTTTTCACTTGGATTCTGTTTGGGCAACAGCCCCTTCCCCCGCGCCCCCGGATTTCGGCCACACGCGCAAGCGCGTGAGGCCGAGCGCTCAGCGCTCGCGGCTGCCGCAGCGCCAAACTGAGCCGCGAAGCGGCATGGGGGTGTGGGGGACGCAGTTCCCCACGCTTTTCATTCTTTGATGGCATCTTGAACGCAACCCGGTATTAGAGAATGCCTGGAAAAAACAGTTGTGTCATTCGTATCGAGCCATTTGGGCTCCGGTTCACGGCAAGCCCCGGGGCCAACCTCGCTCTTTTTCTCCGGGAAAAGGGCATTCCCCTGCGCTCGGACTGCGGAGGAAAAGGCCTGTGCGGCAAATGCCTTGTCAACATCGGCGTCCCCGCTCAGGGAGCAGCGCCGCTCCGGACTGTCCCGGCCTGCCGGACGGAAATCGCCTCCGATCTCGTGGTGGACATGCCGCTGTCGAGCCTCGTCAGTCCATCCGAAGCGGTCGATAAGGCAATCGATTTCGACGGCTGCCTGCCGCGGCTGGAAGGAACGGCACGACGGCCGGGTTTCGGCATTGCAGTCGATCTCGGGACCACAACCATCGCCGGGTTTCTTTGCGATTACGCTAGGGGAACGCCGGTCGCTTCGGCGGTAGCTCCGAACCCGCAGTCGGTCTACGGGGCGGACGTCATGAGCCGGATTACGGCGGCCGTTTCCGGCGCCGCACACCTTCGACTGCTGAAGCAACTCGCTGTGTCGGCTATCGATGAAATAGCTCTCTCCCTGGTCCGGAACGCCGGAATCACACCCGATGCGGTCGATGAATTCGTCGTCGTCGGAAATTCCACGATGCTGCATCTTTTCCTCGGCATAGACCCCGCGTCTCTTGGGGAAAGTCCTTTCAGGCCGGCATTCACAAGCAGCCGGGAATGCGCAGCCGGTGAGGTCGGGCTCGCATTGAACCCCCATTCAAGAGTCATCACCCTGCCCCTGGTTTCCGGGTTCGTCGGTGCGGACCTGGTCAGTGCCGCTCTGGCCCAGGGAATGCCCGAGTGTGCCGATGGGACCATGCTGATCGACATCGGAACAAACGGTGAGATCATTCTGAAAGCAAACGGGAGCTTTTATGCCACGTCCTGCGCGACCGGCCCGGCCCTTGAGGGAGCAACCATCGCGGACGGAATGCTTGCCCTGTCCGGGGCCATCAATTCCTTCAGGTTCGATCCCGCGGACGGGTCCCCGAAATACACCGTGATCGGGCAGAATTCCGGCGGCCCGGTAAAGGCCCGCGGCATCTGCGGTTCCGGTCTCGTGAGCATCGCTGCGGCCCTCATCCGGCGCGGTCTCATCGAACCCGGCGGCCGGTTCAACCTCGGAGCCGTGCCTTCGGGCCTCCTCAGGGCCGGCCGCCGGGGCGTCGCGGAATTCGTGGTCGCCCGCTCGGATGAAACGGACACGGGCAGGGACATCGTTCTCACCCAGAAAGACATCCGGGCGCTGCAGTTGGCAAAGGGCGCCGTCCATGCCGGGATTGATCTGCTCTGCCGCAGCGCCGGTTGCGGCCTCCCCGGGGAAATCATCCTGGCCGGGTCCTTCGGCAGCCATCTCGACGTCGGCGATCTGCTGACCCTCGGCCTTCTTCCGCCCGTACCGCCGGAGCGGGTTCGAATCGTTGGAAATGCTGCCGGAGCGGGCGCTGTTATGGCCGCAATCGATCGGGGCTTCAGGAAAGAGGCGAGTGCGTTCGCCGAAAAGATCCAGGTCGTTGAACTGGCATCCCTGCCCGAATTCCAGAGTGTTTTCCTGAATTCCCTCTCATTTCCGGATGGAGGCGAGCTTTGACCATGTGCCGTGCTGAACGTGATTTCTCTTTTGAAAAGGCCCAATCGGCCGTTGTGACCCCGGGCGCGCGTGACCTCGCCGTCTCGCTCGGGCAGGTCGGCCGCTATGCCGGAGGAGCGCGTTATCGCCTGGATGCTTCACAACGGGAGCTTGTCCGCGCCGTCCTGGAAAGAGGCTACCAGCTTGCGGATCCGGCTTTCGTCTACAACGTTCATGAAGTCACCGCCTTTCCCGAAAGCGGAACGGTCAGGCTCGGGAATGGATTGGCGCTATCCGTGCCCGAAAGGGAGGGGGAAGCCGGAACGAAGTTTCTCGCGTGCTGCGTCTGCACCATTGGAGGAAGGCTGGAGGAGGCGGTGCGGGAATTGATGTCGGCGGGGGATCCCCTCGAAGGGCTGTTCCTCGACGCCGCGGGCGTCGCCCTGCTCGAAGCCCTGAGCACGAAGGCCTACGACACCCTGCGAAAGCTTGCCGCAGAACGCCGGCTTCAAGCCGGTTGCCGGTTCGGACCGGGCTACGGCGAACTCGATCTTTCCCTTCAGAGACAGCTCTTCAGCCTGGTCGACGCTTCGTCTATCGGTGTTCGGCTGAACGATTCCTGTGTCATGATTCCCGCAAAATCGCTTTCCTTTTTCACGAGATGGACGACTTCCCAGGTCCCTCCGGGCAGCCGCCGCAAATGTGCGTCCTGCACGCTCACCCATTGCCCCTATCGGGTGTGAGTACAGGGCATCGGGAAGGGGATATAGGCCGATTCGAGGGGACAGTCACTCAGCTCCCCTTTCGGGGAACAACTGTCAAGGTTCAGGCATAAGAACCATGCGCTTCCATTGACCTTGACACTCCGGCCGGGGTGGTGATAGTCAACCACAGGGTGGAAAACCGGGTCGCCGGGGAAGTCTCTTTGTGAACGCACCCTCGTTGCCTTCGCCCCGGATGCGGGGGTCGATATTCCATCGGGGAAACGGTGGGGGTGGATATCTCCCAACGGCGCTCGGAACAAATAAGGACCAATGAAATGCCGACTCAATCCCGCCTGGCCGTTGTCGCCTGCGGCGTGCTGTCTCTCGATCTGCGGAAAACGGCGCGCGAGTTGGGAATCGAGCCGCACTTCGAGATCCTGCCCGGAGGGTTGCACAACAATCCCGAAGAGCTGCGCCGGAGGGTGCAGCAGGCGGTCGACAGCCTCTCCCGGGACCGTTCATACCATCGGATCGTCATCGGATACGGCATCTGCGGACGCGGCATGGCCGGCATTCATGCCCGGGAGGTCCCGTTGGCCATGCCTCGCGTGCACGATTGCATCGCCCTCTTTCTCGGCAGCGACGCTGCCTACCGCCGCGAGTTCGAGCGATTCCCCGGGACTTTCTACATTTCGGCGGGCTGGTACGAAGAGAATGTGGAGCCGCTGACCCGGAAGCGCCCCTGCGTGTACATGGGAGACCGCCGGGTCTACTACGACGACCTGGTTCGTGAACGCGGCGAAGAACAGGCCGGGAAGGCCTTCGATTTCTTCAGCTCCTGGAAGAAAAACTACCAGCGCGCGGCCTTCATCGATACCGGGGTCGGCAGGCCGGATGTGTATATCGCTCATACCCGGGAAATGGCTGATAAGAATGGATGGTGTTACGAACGGCTGGAAGGGAGTCGCGCTCTGCTGTCGGAGTTGCTGACGGCAAGGGAGACCGGCGACGGTGTCCTGCTGGTCCCTCCCGGCTATTGCACGGTGTTCGATCCCGCGCAACGGGGACTCACAAGCTGTCCTTCAGGCGAGAAAGCGGCGGGATTGTCGGCATCCGGACCAAGGGTCGAGCGTATTCGCGCCGCGGCCGGGACCGAAACGGGCCGAGCGCGCCTGGGGCTGGGCATAGATGCCGGAGGAACGTATACGGACGCGGTCATTCTTGACCTGGGCAGCCGCCGGCTTCTGAGCAAAAGCAAAGCCCTCACGACAAAATTCGATTTTACCGTGGGCATCGGAGAATCCCTTGCGGGGCTCGATCCGAATTTGCTGAGTTGCATCGACC
The DNA here is from genome assembly GCA_963666995.1 of uncultured Syntrophobacter sp. Classification (GTDB taxonomy): domain Bacteria; phylum Desulfobacterota; class Syntrophobacteria; order Syntrophobacterales; family Syntrophobacteraceae; genus Syntrophobacter. The sequence continues at coordinate 2,216,444 of OY762941.1, forward strand.
TGGTGTCGGTGTCAACCACGCTGGCCACCAATGCCATTGTGGAAGACCAGGGATGCAAGGTCGGCCTTTTGCTCATGCCGCCGCACGACGGCTTCGACGATCGGGAGATTGCCCATGAACCCAGGGCCGTCATCCGAGGCAGAATGACCATCGGAGGTGAAGTCGCTCAGCAGATCGATTCGGAGGAAATCCGCGGGACCGTTCGACGCATGATCGGCGGGCAGGACGTCGCCGCCTTTGCCGTTTCGGGTTATGGCGGATCGGTGAATCCTTCCCTCGAGCTGGAAGTCAAACGAATCGTGCGCGATGAGACGGGGTGCGTTGTGACCTGCGGTCACGAACTGTCTCAACTGCTCGATTTCCAGACGCGGGCCCGGACGGCGGTATTGAATGCCCGCATTGTGCCCCTGCTGGTGCGCCTGCTGGAGGACCTGCAGCGAAACCTGGAGCAATTGGGAATCAACGCGCCCATTATGGTCGTCAAGGGAGACGGCTCCCTCATGAGCGCCGCCATGGCCGTTGAAAGGCCCGTGGAAACGATTTTGTCCGGCCCGGCCGCCAGCGTCGCAGGGGCACGGTATCTCACCGGCCGCGAGGATGCCCTCGTTGTGGACATGGGCGGAACCACGACGGATACCGCACTCCTGGCAAACGGCGAGGTCAAGGTGAACGAGAGCGGCTGCCGGGTTCGCGGGATACGCACCCATGTCAAAGCCATGGAAATTCGAACCGCGGGACTCGGCGGCGACAGCCTGATCGGCTGTGAGAAAGGCGTTTTCACCATCGGCCCCCGGCGCGTGGCGCCCATGGCATGGCTTGGCGATGCGGCAGCCGATGCCTCCAGTGCCCTTGATTATGTCGAAGCCCACCCGCCGCGATTTCGTCTTTCCATGAAGGACGCCCAGTTCCTGACCTTGACCGGGCACAACGCGCAAATCGAGCTTTCGGATGCCGAGAAGCGAGTGATCGACCTGCTCGGGGAGCGTCCGTACAGCGTTGACGAACTCGCCAAAGCGATGGGCGGCCTCTATCCTTCCCTCCTGCCGCTTCGGCGGCTGGAAGATGCCTACATCATTCAGCGTTGCGGGTTTACGCCGACGGACCTGCTGCACCGGACCGGGCAATTCACACGATGGAATATGGATTCGGCGGAGAGAATCTGTGCGATCCATGCGTGCGCGGCCGGTGTCCCGGTCGAGGAGATGGTTTCCTCACTCGAGGAACGCATCGTGCGAAAGCTCGCCCTGGAACTCATGAAACGGCAGCTCGACGAGGACGTTCAGACCGACGCCATGGACGATTGCGGCGTGTGCCGGGTCCTGGCGGAGCGCATGCTGGGGAGCCCGGGCAGCGGCTACGACGTCCGGTTTAAGCTGAATCGGCCGATCATCGGCATCGGGGCGCCCATCGGTCATTTCCTGCCGGCGGCTGCGGCGCTTCTCGGGACGGAGGCAGTGCTTCCGGAGCACGTGGACGTGGCCAATGCCGTGGGCGCTGTGACGGGGAAGGTCGTTATCCGCCGCAGCGCATGGATCCGGCCGGATCAGAACGGCGGGTTCTCCATCGAGGGGCTGCCCGATGCCGCACGATTCGCCGGGATCGATGCAGCCGAGGCCTTTGCCCGGGAGGCATTGATCGCGCGCGTTCGGACCCTCGCGCGGCTGGCCGGCACCCGTGAGGAAGATATGGAATTGAGGCTGGAAGACCAAACGGCCCGGACGGCGCGAGGCGAGGACCTGTTCCTGGAACGGCGCCTGACCGCGCTGCTGGTGGGAGTGCCCACGGCAGGGTCCTTGATCTGTGCGGAAAACGATCCCTTTGAGATGCTTCAAGAAAGATTGAGACCTGATCTGAGCGATTCAACGGGAAATGTCGCCCGGAATGGAAAGGCTTCAGCGAGTCACACCAATTTGCGTTCAAGGAAGTAACTAACGATGTTTCTCAAGAGCGTGGGGAACTGCGTCCCCCACACCCTCACGCCGCTACGCGGCTTTCTGTGGCGCTGCGGCGGCGCCCCGCAAACTGCGGGGCAGTCGCCGCGAGCGCCGGACGCTCGGCCTCACGCGCCGGCGCGTGGGCCGAAATCGCTTAAATCAGGTAAAAATCGGATCACTCATTTGAACCCTTCACGCCGGGCGGGATGAAATGCGCCCATCATGCACTCCGAAGACATTGGAGAGCATGGCGCGCGCCCTGGATGTGCCGGTAAAGGACTTTTTCGATGACTATAAACAGGTTTGTGCTCAAACTGCTCTTTTTTGCCGTTGCCTTCACCATGTTGACCGGTTGTGGTTCGATTGATTTTTCCCGCAAATTTGAATTCGGCTCCAATTGGGTGTCCAGGGAAGGCAAGAGCCGGGAGCAGTTCGAGAAAGACCAGGCTGACTGCAAACGCGGAATCATGGTAACGAGTCCTCCGCCTTTTTCATCCCAAAGCGGTATGGGCAGCGGCAGCGGCAGTTGGGACATGAGCGACATCAGGGAATTTGAGAATTGTATGCGTGCGAAGGGATGGGACAAAGAGTAGACGGTTTCCATCCGGAAACGAACGCCGGGGTTAAGGCATTTCATCATTTCCGCTACTGCTTGCGGGAATGTCCACCGTCACCGATCGAAGGACGGCGCCGATATCCCTCATTCCGGACAGAACCCCGACGACTTCAATGCCGTTTCATTCACACAGTACATGGGCACTTTGCCGCCCTTCACGCGCAGGATATTGTCGGCAATAATTCTCGCTAATCCGTCGTAATTCTGTGCCGTCACTCCGGCGATGTGTGGAGTTGCAACAACGTTCGGCAGGGTGAGAATCGGACTCTTTGGATCCAGGGGTTCCTGTACGTACACATCCAGCCCCGCGCCGGCAATCTCGCCGGTCCGCAGTGCTTCCACAAGATCCGCTTCATCGATCACCGGTCCCCGTGAAACATTGATTACGAAAGCTGAAGGTTTCATCGCGCGGAAGAGGTCCCGGTTGAATAAGCCTCTCGTCTGATCGTTCAGAGCAATGGTTGAAATGACGAAATCGGCGGAAGACGCCATCTCGTGGAGCCGGGACATATTCCCGGCGCCAACCAGGCCGATGTCCACTTCCGTTTCAAGGTCCGCGGTACGCCGCACCGCCTGCACGTTCATCCCGAGCGCCGCCAGTTTCCGGGCCAGGGCTTTGCCGACTTTTCCCAGTCCCACGATGAGAGCGGTGCCGCCTCCCAGGGCCTGCCCCATCGGAGTCCCCCAGAGACCCTGACGGAAAGCGCTGAAACATTCGTGTATGCGCCTGGCAACGGCAAGCATCAGGAAGAGAGCGTGTTCGGCCGTGGAATCGGCGTTGGCGGTGGCATCGCCGGGGACGTTGCAAACCATGATGCCGTGAGCGGTCGCTGCACCGATATCGACGCCTTCGAGCCCCACCCCCCATTGGTGGATCAACTTCGCAGCAGTGCCTCCGATCAATTCGGGTTCCAACCTGTGCATCATGGGAATGAGAACGTCGGCATCGATGCCGAGCCTGGCCACATCTTCTCCCGCGCAACTGAAAAGGTCATCGTCGGGCAGGAGCGCTTTCAACAATTCAAGAGCCTTGGGAAAGGCCTTGCCGCAAAAGAGGATCTTCATGCCGTCGCCTCCGGTCTATTGGGTCCATGGGGCAATTCGAGTCGTTCTGCCTCCGTGGTGGGTTATCCAAGCGACAATGTTGTTGAGTCAGGTGTTTTCGGTCATTCGCGAGTCAGGCTACCTTTGGGGTCAGTCGCTCAACGACAATGCCCGAAGCACGCTTGCGCATCTGCGCCAAGTCGTAATTCATCTGCATTCGGAGCCACGTATCCGCCGTACTGCCGAAAGCCTTTTCGAAACGGATCGCCATTTCCGGAGTGACATGACTGCGCCCGGCAATGACGTTGTGGAGCTGCTGGCGCGTGATGCCCAGCCCCTTGGCGGCTTCCGCAACACTCAAACCAAGGTCGTCAAGGCACTCTTTGACGAGCCGGCCGGGATGCACAGGGTTTTTCATCTCCATGGTTTTGCCTCCTTCAATGATAATCGACAAAATCCACGTCGAAAGCGTCGCCATCTTCAAACCGGAAAATGACCCGCCAATTCGCGCGGACAGTCACTGAGAAAAAGCCTTTCAGCTCCCCAAGGGATGCAGGCGGAAAGTCGGCAGGTACATGCCTTCGATCTCCTGCGCGGCATGGAGGGTCGAGAGAATGACCCTGATCCGCGTCAGCATGTCGGGCGGCAATTTACTGCCGTCATCTTCCTCGAATAGCCGCCGCAATCCTTTATGTTGAAAGGTCCTTATCATGAGCAGTATTGTAAAATGTAAAATTACATTTTACAAGCCCTTTCTCACGATGTCACCGCTTTGTTTAGTGTTCGGATTCAAGAAAGTCGCGCAAACCAGCTCTGGGCCTTGGTTGTGGGTTTTAACAGCAAACAGGATAATCGATCATGGCGTGCGAAGGGATGGGTCAAGGAGTAAACGGCTTCCGTTGGCCGAGCAAACGAGCGCCGGGTTTAAGGGCGTTCCTCATTTCCTTTACTGCTTGCGGGAACGCTCACCGATCAAAAGACGGCGTCGGTATCCCTCATTCCGGACAGAACCCTGACAACCTCAATGCCGTCCTCAATTGGCAGGTAGAAAATCAGATAATTGCCGACTGCGAGACTTCGCAAGGCCGGTATAATCTCTTTCCGGCTTATGCCCATGCCTGGAAATTGAGCAAGCGCCTGACATCGTTCCTCAATCTTGTCGAGGAACCGGTCCGCATTGTCCGGATTGTCCTGGGCTATGTACCACCAGATTTCATCAAGGTCGGTTTCCGCTTGGGGACGCTTAAGGACTTGCGGCATCAGGACTTTACCCCCTTTTTTTCGGCGGCAAGGCGTTTGCGGCCACGTGCCTTGATTGCACCAATATCCAGGGGTGTCGGCTCTCCGCTCTCAATACCCTTCCTGATTTCCGCCCTCAACTCTTCCAGACGCATGGCATGAAGGCGATCCCGTTCATCGAGAAGGCGCAGGGCTTCGCGCATGACTTCGCTTGCGGAGCCATAAAGGCCGCTTTCCACTTTCTTTTTGACCAACTCTTCGAGCTGTGGCGTAAGTGAAACGTTCATGGTATCGGCTCCTCTCTTTGGCATCCATGATAATAACAGAGTTTGACATTTGTTGTTATTGTATAACCGAGTAAGCCGGAAGGCCAGCTTTTTCCGGCCTCATCGTTTTGTTCAATGCTTTGGTCCAGGGAAGACGCTAAACCCTCGCTGGGCCTTGATTGCGGGTTTTAACGCAGAGAGAGCTGAGGTGACGAGCATTCGACGGCGCAAAGACTCACCTTGAGTAACCGGGGGGTGCAACTGCCCATTGGGAAAGCGGCTGCAAAGTCCGAGCATTTGGAGCGAGGTTTGGGTACAGATTCACTGCGTGACATTGAGGCTAACTAGTGCTATCCAGTAAAGAATCACGGATAGTGATTTCATTCGGTGAAATGCTGGAGGGGTTCGGCTATCCTCAAGTCCCAGGCAACAAACCTGAGTCAAGTTGATTGGTGGGCAGATTGTTCCCATGAAGCCTGAAGAACTCGCACGCCAAAAGATCGATAGTTTACTGGACGCGGCCAGTTGGAAGATTCAGGACTACAAAGACTTGAATCTTTCCGCTTCCCTTGGCGTTGCCATCCGTGAGTTTCCACTCAAATCGGGGTTTGCGGACTATCTGCTGTTCGTTGACAAGAAAGCCGTGGGGGTGATCGAAGCAAAGCCCGAAGGCACTCCCCTCAGCGGGACAGCGGTTCAATCGGACAAGTACCTCCTCTCCTTGCCCCCAAGTCTTCCGTGTGCGCAGAAATCGCTTCCGTTCGCCTATGAAAGTACCGGCACGGAAACTTACTTCAGAGATATCCGGGAGCCTGACTGTAGATCGCGAAGGGTTTTCGCGTTCCATCAGCCCAAGACCCTGTTTGAATGGGTATCAAAGGATGACACGCTTCGAGCAAGGCTCCAGAAGTTGCCTCCGCTCATTACCGATGGACTGAGGCAGTGCCAGATCAAAGCGGTTACCAACCTTGAGAAATCATTCCACCAGTCAAAGCCGCGAGCAGTTATCCAGATGGCAACGGGAAGCGGGAAGACCTTTACGGCGGTCAGCTTCACCTATCGTCTTATAAAGCATGCGAATGCCAAAAGGGTCCTGTTCCTCGTTGACCGAAGCACGCTCGCTCGGCAGACGTTTAAGGAATTCCAGCAATACCGAACTCCCGATGATGGGAGAAAATTCACCGAACTGTACAATGTCCAGCATCTTACTTCGAACACACTCGATCCCGTGTGCCGGGTGACCATCACCACGATCCAGCGGCTTTATTCGATGCTTCGGGGTGAGCCTGAGATCAGCGAGGAGTTCGAAGAGTATTCCGCTTTCGATGCACTGCCGGTGGACGGAAAGACAAAGGATGTTGCCTACAACCCTCAGATTCCCATCGAAACCTTTGACTTCATCGTGACCGATGAATGCCATCGCTCCATTTACAACCTTTGGCGGCAGGTGCTTGAATACTTCGATGCTTTCCTGATCGGTCTTACCGCAACACCCTCAAAGCAGACCCTTGGATTTTTCAACCAGAACATCGTGATGGAATACGGCCATGAACGGGCGGTGGCTGATGGGGTGAATGTCGGGTACGACGTCTATCGGATCAAGACCGAGATCACCGAAAAGGGTAGCACGATTGATGCCGGCTACTACATCGACAAGCGGGACAAACTCACGAGGAAGGTACTGTGGGACCAGCTGGATGAGGATTTCGAATACGGCGCAAACCAGCTTGACAGGGATGTTGTCGCTCCCGACCAGATCAGGACGGTCATCCGCACGTTTAAGGAGAAGCTCTTCACCGAGATCTTCCCGGGCCGAAATGAAGTCCCCAAGACATTGATATTTGCCAAAGACGATTCCCACGCCGAAGACATCGTGCACATTGTCAGGGAAGAATTCGACAAAGGGAACGAGTTCTGCAAGAAGATCACATACAGAACCACCGGAGAGAAGCCGGAAGACCTGATTGCGAGTTTCAGGAATTCCTACAATCCACGGATCGCCGTGACAGTCGATATGATCTCCACGGGAACGGACATTCGCCCCCTTGAGTGCCTCATCTTCATGCGGAACGTGAATTCGAGCGTCTACTTTGAACAGATGAAGGGACGTGGGACTCGAACGATTTCATCGACCGACCTCGAGGCGGTGACTCCCGACACAAAGCAGAAAACCCATTTTGTGATCGTCGATGCCGTGGGAGTCTGCGAAAAGGACAAGACCGACTCCCGACCGCTTGAGAGAATGAATTCGGTGCCATTCGATAAGCTGCTGATATCGATTGCCATGGGCAATCGGGACGATGACATTCTTTCTTCCCTTGCGGGGAGACTGGCACGGCTCGACCGAGAAATAAGCGCCAAGGATCAGAAAGAGATCGAACAGGCTGCGGGTGGGAAATCGCTCAAAGATATGGTGAACGGTCTTCTCGATGCCATCGACCCCGACAAGCATGGAGCGAAAGCAAAGGAGGTCTTCCAGACGGAGACTCCCACCGAAGCCCAGGTGAAAGAAGTTGCGGCGAAAATCGTGAACCAAGCATGCACGCCGTTCGATGAACCCAAGCTCAGAAACACCATCATCGAGATCAAAAGAAAAAATGAGCAGATCATCGATACCGTGAGCACGGACGTAGTAATCTCTGCCGGGTTCGATGAATCCGCAAAGGAGAAAGCCAGGACGGTGGTGGATACTTTCCGGAAATTTATCGATGAAAACAAGGATGAAATCACCGCCCTCCAGATTTTTTACAGCAAGCCGTTCGGTCAGAGGCATCTCTCGTTTGATCAGATAAAGCAGCTTGCCGAAGCGATAGAAAAACCGCCGTATAAGCTGACACCTGAACTTTTGTGGAAAGCATACGAGCAGCTTGAAAAGTCGAAGGTCAAGGGTGCCGCACCGCAAAAGCTCCTGACCAACATCATTTCCCTGGTTCGGTTTGCGATGGGCGAAGTCGATTTGCTTGAGCCGTATCCGGAAACCGTGGACAAAAGATTTAATCGGTGGCTATCGAAGCAGAAGGAGCAGGGTCGGGCGTTCACCAACGAGCAGATGGACTGGCTCGGGATGATCAAGGATCACATTGCGGCAAGCCTCACCATCGAGGTTGACGATTTCGAGTACACCCCGTTCAGTGACAGGGGTGGGGTGCATAAAATGTTGCAGCTTTTCGGGCAGGATATGGAGACGGTTTTGAATGGCTTGAATGAGGCGCTGGCGGCATGAGAAATGATGGCAATAAATCGAACAATCTTCCAACTGGGTGGACTTGGACGACTGTCGGGGAGATTTCTGAAAGCATTCAGTATGGCTACACAGCGAGTGCAACCTCAGAATGTTGTGGCGCAAAGTTTTTGAGGATTACTGACATACAGGAGAATTTCGTCAACTGGGAATCCGTTCCGTATTGCCAGATCGCTGATTCCGACAAAAAGAAGTTCTTGTTGCATGAAGGCGACTTGGTCTTTGCACGAACTGGTGCCACCGTTGGAAAGAGCTATCTCATCAGGGGGAATATTCCAGAATCCGTCTTTGCGTCCTATCTGATAAGAATCTGCCTTGATCAAAACCTGAGCAAATCATTTATCGCTAATTTCTTTCACTCACATCTATACTGGAGCCAAATCCACAAGGGTAAGGCAGGGATTGGACAACCGAACGTGAATGCAACCAAGTTGAGCCAGATTACATTACCCCTTCCCCCGCTGCCCGAACAACACCGCATTGTGGGCAAGATCGAAGAGCTTTTCACCAAGCTGGATGCGGGAGCTGAGGAATTAAAGAAAGCCAAGGCTCAACTGAGGCGGTATCGGCGTTCAGTACTCGAAGCTGCTGTAACGGGAAGATTGACCCAGCAGTGGAGGATGGCACACAAGGGCGAGGTTGAGCCTGCAAAGGAACTTTTTGGGCGGATTTTGAATGAACGCTATGGAAAGACTGAGCAAGAAGAACAAACAGAACGCCATGAAATTACAAACGACCTTAGCGTATTACCTCAAATCCCCCCGGAATGGATTTGGACAAGATTGGACCGAATCGCAGAAATCAAGGGCGGCGTAACCAAGAACACTCAGGCCATAATCGATGATCCTGTCAGCCTTCCCTACCTGAGAGTAGCGAATGTTCAAAGAGGATATCTGGATTTAAGTGAGATTAAGCATATCGAGATTCCAAGGAGCAGGATGGATGACCTCCTACTCAAAAATGGTGACATACTTTTCACAGAGGGCGGCGACAGAGATAAGTTGGGGAGAGGGTGGGTTTGGCAAAGCGAGATTCCTATTTGCACACATCAGAATCATATCTTTAGGGCAAGACTCTCCTCCTCTGACCTCTCAAGTGAGTTTATCTCTTGGTTCGGAAACACATTCGGTCAAAGGTATTTCCTGAGAGAAGGGACACAGACCACAAATCTGGCTTCGATTAACATGACGAAACTGAGTGCTTTTCCTGTGCCTCTCCCGCCAGTCGCCGAACAGAAAGTAATCATTGAAGAAGTTGAAAGGAATCTCTCGATAGTTGATAAACTTGAGGCCGTTGTGGACGAACAAATCATCCGCAGCATGGGGTTACGCCAGTCAATTCTGTTCGCAGCTTTTCGTGGTAGACTTGTGCCTCAAAACCCCAGCGACGAACTAGCAGAGAAGCTCCTGGGACGCATCAGGGCGGACAATGATGCAAGGATTTCGAACAAACGCAGGAATATTCAATATACCACGAATCGGGAAACAATCATATGATTGATGACTTCATTACCAAGAAACATGACTTTGAATTGGCTAGTTGCTTTATTGGCAGTTATCTGGCATCGAAAATGGGTCTGGAAAAACTGGGAATCCTTCGAACGCAAAGAGATATTCAAGCAGATTATGCCGAGTGGCTGGCGGCGGAACTCTTTGGCCTTGAACTGGCAACAAATACCGTCCAAGAGGGATGGGACGCAAAAGATGACACATATACCTATCAGATCAAATGCCGAAAGGTAAAAAGCCTCTGTGATTCCACATCGTTCGATTTCAAGGGACTCAAGGCAAATTTTGACTTTTTGATTTGTGTTTTCTTTGCAGCCGATCTCCAGATACTGGGGGTAATCAAGGTTCCCTATGCAGTAGTCGAAGAAGTGTCAGCCCAAAACAAATCGAACATGCGGTTTCGATGGAACAGGGAGCGTGCAAGGGATGAGAGGATCGAGAAGTTCTATTGGTCAGAAAGTGAAAACAAAGAGGTGTCAGAGATCGAAGTTGAAGGGAGAACGGGGGAGGAGAAGCTAGATGGCAAATGAATCCTCCACAATCGTTCAACGACTGTGGAACTACTGCAACGTTCTCCGTGATGACGGAGTGAGCTACGGCGATTACGTTGAGCAGTTGACGTACCTTCTGTTTCTAAAAATGGCTGATGAGCAATCAAAGCTCCCCTTCGGTGGCAAGTCCTCACCCATACCACAGGGATTTGACTGGAAGAGCCTTCTCTCCAAAGACGGTGACGCTCTGGAAGTCCACTACAGGCACATCCTCGGTACACTGGGAAAGCAAAAGGGAATGCTTGGGGTGATCTTCCGAAAATCACAGAACAAAATTCAAGACCCCGCCAAGCTGAGCCGTTTGATCGGACTCATAAACGATCAGACATGGACCGGCATGGACATCGATGTCAAGGGCGACATTTACGAAGGGCTTTTACAGAAAAACGCTGAAGACATAAAAAGCGGAGCCGGACAATACTTCACTCCAAGACCTCTCATCAAAAGGATGGTCGAAGCGGTTCGACCTCAACCGGAAATGACAGTCTGTGACCCTGCGTGCGGTACCGGTGGATTTCTTCTTGCTGCACATGATTACGTGTCGAACCGCCGCACTTTGGATAAGGACCAGAAGAAGTTCCTGAGATTTAATGCCTTGAAAGGTTGGGAGATTGTTGATACTGCCGCAAGGCTCTGTGCCATGAATCTCTACCTTCACGGGATTGGTGGCGATGAAAGCCCGATCATCGTGGGGGATTCCCTCATCTCGGACCCCGGTGATCGGTTCGACATGGTTCTGACCAATCCGCCGTTCGGGAAAAAAAGCAGTGTCACCATTGTGAACGGTGAAGGCAAGGCTGCGAAGGATTCATTGACCTATGAGCGGGATGATTTCTGGGCAACGACATCGAACAAGCAGCTAAATTTTCTCCAACATGTCAAAACCCTTTTGAAAATCAATGGAAAAGCCGCTATCGTTTTGCCTGACAATGTGCTTTTTGAAGGCGGTGCCGGGGAGACGGTCAGAAAGAAACTCCTGCACGAGTGCGATGTTCACACACTGCTTCGGCTTCCAACGGGTGTTTTCTACGCACAGGGGGTCAAAGCGAACGTCCTCTTCTTTGATCGAAAACCAGCCAGCGAGAAACCGTGGACGGAAAAGCTTTGGATTTATGACCTGAGAACGAACATGCATTTTACGCTGAAAACGAACCCGCTTGCAGTCGGTGACCTCAAAGATTTTATTTCCTGCTACAACCCCGATAACCGCCGCAAACGGAAGGAAACGGAGCGATTCAGGGCATTCAGCTATAATGAATTAATGCAGCGGGACAAGGCGAATCTTGACATCTTCTGGCTCAAAGACGACAGCCTTGAGGACTCGGAGAACCTTCCCGATCCAGAGGTTCTGGCGATGGAAATCGTTGAGAACCTTGAATCGGCACTGGAGCAATTTAGGGCGATTTGTGAGGAGTTGGGAGACAAACACTTATAAGACTCTGGCGGTCATCTTCCCGTAAGCCGAAACAACTATCTCTATCGCCGCCCTCTGTGAATGATTTATCAAAAGTTGTTTGACTCGATCCTGTCTGATTTCAGTAAATTGTGGGATGAAATGATATGTCTACTCCACTTGAAATTTTAACGTCAAAGAACCTACTTGGCAGAAAGGGGCCAAAAAAGTCTGCAGTATCTTCATTATCTCTATCAAGAATTATAGACATTGCCGAAGAGACAGAAGAATCTATAAGAAATGGACACAAACGTATTGATACATCGATTGTTTCCCATTCGGTATCATTAGACGAATGCAACGGGATTAACTGCCGTTTGGAAAGAATAGACAGACTAGCAAGATTTACACTGATGTATAGTGATAAACTGTATCTGCCAAGTTTTTTTTATTCATATAGTGGAGAACCTACAAGTATTTTTGATATCAGAGGAAATGTTGGCAATATGCGGGAAAGATTATATAATGATGCCAGAATAGTTTATGAAATACGACACTTATTGCAATCAGAACATATAAGTTTTTTCTCGCCTCTTCGAGATGTTTGCTTCTCGTGTCAGGCTAAAACATATTTGGGTGAAAAGATTGGAGCGCAATTCAATAAAAAGTACAAAAAGCTTCAAAATGAATACCTAAAACAAATGTCAGTCCAATGTGCGAAAGTAGTTGACAATTATATAGTTACGGTCGATTGTCCCTATCCATATTTAGATCATGGGTATGGCGTAAAACTAAAAGATATTCCACGTCCACTGTTTAATCAACACTCGTTAGTTGATAAAATATTAAAGGGAGATAACGTCCTTTTCCCCAAGTCTTTAATAAAACAATTTAAACTCCATGTCGGTGCTGCCCACCAGGTTGCAACAAATGCCATACACGGACTTGTAACCTCCGCATGCCTCAGAACAAGTTTCCTTACAGAACAAGATATTCACATATTGTTTCTCAATTCATTACATTCAAATCTTGATATAAGTAGGAAAAATGAAATCGCTTTAAAACATTTAAGTGCTATAGTTCCATTCATTAATGATGTTGATTTGAAAAATCTAATCAAATTGCGTAATCGAGAAAGGGAATCATTCCTTTCGTTCAGACATGCACTAGGGCAAGCCATTGGAAACTTCGCTACAATCAAAGGAGAATTTACCGAGAAGGATGCCCGCTGCATACATGCTGACATCATCGCGCCGTCACTTGCATCTCTTGATCGAAAGGTGAGGTCAGCAAAACGTGACCTTGTAACTAAACCGATTAGATCGATTTTGGGGATTGTGGGTGTCATATCGTTCGGATTGTTTACAGGTTTGCTGCCAGAGAACCTTTCGCAAATTGCCAAGGTCTTGGGGTTGCTTAAATTTGGATCAGATACGTTGAAAGAAATCATGGCGGCGGGCGATAAGGAGAGATCAATTGAGAACGAATCTTTTTATTTTCTCTGGAAGGTGAAACAAAAGGTAAGATATTGATTATTTTAAGACAATTCGGGCTGAGTCAACAAGACCAATAAGAATTAACGCGGAAACGCATGTTGCGAGTGATTAGTTATCGGGAGTTGATCCTCTTGGGGAGTACATGAAAGGGTTCATTTTCACCTGATGCAAAACCCATTTCGAAGATGCATACGTCGTTGTCCTCTTTCTGGATAGTTTATGGCTGGAAGACGGCATAGTTTTTCTACTTGGGCGATCCTGATGACGCAAAAATCATCTTAGTCAGAGTGGGTTTTCGAAATACCGGAAAAAGCGGAAATGCAGTGGTAAACGCCATGACCGAGTGTTCGTCTGACTGGATCGAACGTTCTTCGGAGGCACTGCTGACGATGTTGTCTGATTTCATTTTCAAAAGAGGCATAAGCTCGGGAGAAAACGAGTAACGAGGGTTTCGGCGATGAGCTACAAGTACGAAGTTGCCATTTCCTTTGCGGGTGAGGACAGACCCTTTGCCGAAGCTGTTGCGAAGGGTCTACGGGATGCAGAGGTTGAGGTCTTTTACGACAACTTCTATGCAGCCGACCTTTGGGGTGAGGATCTCAGTACGAAGCTGCGGAGCGTTTACCATGATTCGAGCGAGTTCTGCATCATGATTATCAGTCAAAACTATGTCGCAAAAATGTGGACGATCTTCGAACGGCAACAAGCTATCGAGCGGCTGATCAGGGAAAAGGGAAAAGCGTACGTCCTGCCCGTTCGGTTGGATGGGTTCCCTGGCGAAGTGCCGGGTTTGTCTGGAGCGATTGGGTATCTCTCTGTTAGCAGAAATGAGCCACAACGGGTAGTCAGCACATTCCTTGGGAAAGTCGGCAGGAAACCGCTCCTTGAAGAAGGCGCACCGCCGTCGAAAGCGGAAGCCCCAAAGCCCCATATACCGAAGCTCAAACGATCATTCACGGACAAAGAAAAGAACACCCTTCTGAAAGACTCCTTTACAGAGGTTGTCGATCTCATGGAGCAGTTCTTGAGCGATACGAAGAACCAACACACCCACTTTGATTATGATGCGGAAAGGATCACATCTCGGAAAGCCGTTTTCACACTTTACAGTAATGAAAAGCAGATCACCCAGTTCAAGATTTGGCTGGGAGGCTCATTCGGAGGCAATCAGATATCTTTCCTGCACGGGAATCGCATCGATATCGAGAACGACAGTACCACAAACGAATCGATCTATCTGGAGGAACACGAAGGAGAGCTTAAGCTAAAGCCGCTTGGAACCCTGATGTTCGAGGTGGAACGAGACAAACTCATGTCGCCACGGGAAGTGGCTGAGTACCTGTGGGCGGTTGTGTGCAAAACATTTCCGTGAGCCTACCCCATGCAATGTGCGTCCTGCAATACATAAGGAAGGTTCTGAAACTTCGCTTGGGAAGATCTTGGCCTATCACGGTAGATAGCGCTTACACTGGAGGCGGTCGGGGGACTGGCTCGTTATGACGCCACCCCCTCACACATCGCTATGAAGTTGTTTTCATGATCGGAAAAACCAACGCACGCGCTCTCGATCACCTCTTGTCCTTCTCATAGAAACCAGCCAGGCGTTGCCTGGTTTCGGTGAAATCGCCGAGGCTGGAGTAGCCGTAAAGGGTTTCGAGGCGGAGGGCGTCGTCGAGGGTCCGGCCGATGACTTCCATGATGGTTTCCTTGGCGGACCGGATCGCCTGCTGGCTGTTCCGCAGGATCATGCGGGCATATTCTTCGGCTTCCTGCATCAGTCCCGCGTGAGGGACGACCCGGCTCACAAGCCCCAGCCGGAAGGCCTCATCCGCCATCACTTCGCGGCCGGTCAGCGTCAGTTCCAGGGCCGTCGCAACGCCCGCGATCGCGACAAGCCGGACGATGCCGCCGTCTCCCTGGTGCAACCCGTAGCGCACCTCGAACACTCCGAATTTCGCCCGCTCCGACGCGATCCGGATATCGCACGCCAGGGCCAGTTCGAATCCCCCGCCGATGGCATGTCCGTTTACGGCCGCGATGACAGGCTTTGCGATCCTGTGCTGCCCCCTCGTCAAGCCTCCACCAATGCCCGCCGGAATGTTCCTTCGAGGCCCCATCAGGTCGGACTTCTCCCACTTCGGGATGAACGTCTTGAGGTCCGCCCCGGAACAGAACGCCTTTCCCGCTCCCGTCAGTATCGCCACATCGACGTTCGGGTCCTCGTTGAAATCCTTCCAGACCTCCCAGAGTTCGCCGTTCAGATCGTCGTCGAGCGCATTGAGCGCTTCCGGCCGGTTGAGCGTCACATACGCGATTCGATCCCTCTTCTCCAGAATCACTTTTTCCATGCACTGCCTCCTGCCCGGCTGCGGCCGCCGGCTGCAAAAAAAGCCGTACCGCCCCTCTTGCCCATACCCGGCGCCCGGCCGCCCCTATTGCCCGGCCGTCCGTTTCGCGGCTTCGGGGCCGCCCCTTAGTTCGATCCTTCCGAGCGGAACCTCGACGGCCTGGCTGCATGCGTTCTCCGTATCCACAAACTGCACCACGAGAACCGCATCTTCGAGCACCCCGACCGCCGCGGGAGGAATGAAATAAACAAAACCGCGGGCGGACTGCCCCACGTCGAGCCTCGATTCCCGCAGTTCCTTTCTTTTGAAGTCCTCGATGCGGGCGGCCTGCGCCTTGGTCGCCGTGTCGCCGGACACAGGCGCTTTCGCGGGACCGGCTTGAGACGCCACATCCGCGCCCCGGGCACCGGTATCCACCCGCACAGCCGCCTCAGATGCCCCGACAGGGGTGATCCTGCTTCCGTCGGGAAGGACCAGAAGCATGTCCGAGGGTCTTACGAGCACCCTCCGTTCCCCGTCGTTCTTCACCATCACCTGGATGGGGAGCACTCCCGCCGAGTTGAGGTCCGCGCCGAAGGAATTCTTCTGCCGCCTGGGCTGCGCATACGGGTCGACTCCCACGGTCAGCACACCTTCAATTCGGCAGATGGGCATCGGAAGACTGCCTGGAGCGCCCTTCGAAGCCGGGCTGCACGACGCGCAGGCCGGCAGGACCGCAGCCAGGGTGAGAATGAAGACCACGTTGTGCCGCATGACGGTCACCTCATCACGGGATTTCAGCCTGCAGGCCGGGCGCCGGCACGGAAGACTCGAGCTTCTTCCGCTTCAGCCACTGCCGCACTTCGGGCACATCGGAAAAGGACGTCAGGAACTTGTTGGCAGCGTCCTCGAGCGCAAGATTTACCGCTTCGCTCAGCCGCCGCTCGGATTCGCCCCCGGCCTCTCCCGGCTTTGCGCCGTAACCGGTTACGGTCCAGGAGGCCACCGGGTCGCCGTTGGGTGAATAGAGGGTAAATCGGTAGGTGATTTCGGCCGTGTAGGACCCGGTCTTCCGCTGAGGAAGCGCAAAATCGAAGGACTCGACCGCGGGTTCGATCACCGCAACAGCGTCCGGCACACTCCCCGATGCGGGAGGAAGGCCCGCCACCGGGATCGTGCTCGTGAACGCCAGGGGGAACAACTGGTCGAAAAGCTTCACGCTCGCAAGACCGAGAGGAAAGGTCCACACTTCCCCGCCCCACGATCCCGAATGTTTGAGGTTCCTGAATTCCGGGCTGTAATAGACCCCGAAAGTCGCCGGAACTTTTGCCGTTGCCGCCGGGTGATGCAGGGTTCCCTTGATCGGAATCGAATGGGCGCAGCCCGACAACTCGGCGACGGCAAGGAGCAGAACAGTGCCCAGCACCAGGAAGATTGGAAATCGTCGATTCAGCATCACTCTTCCCCCTCCGTTTTGGTGGTCCATGGTAAGAAGTTGCGATTCGCTTGAGTCTGTATGAAGCTATCGGCCCCGGAGCGGCCCCTCAGCTCCCGGGCGTGCGGTCCGTGAAAACACGGATAACCTGTCAATCACCAGGATTTCTAGAAAAATACACCTGCGGTATACGCTCCGCAACAGATTAATCCGGTTGATGAAACGGTTTCGAAAGCTTGAATTTAAGCACTCGAATCCGGCATGCATTGCCGCAAAGGTTGGAAAAAAGCTCAAGGCAAGGTAGAGTTGCTTTCATCCGGCGCCGTGATTTGGCTCGATGGGCCGGACAACCCGGAAAATCATTGGACCTCACATGGGAGGATGAATGCGCCATGCGCTTTCTCCATACAGCGGACTGGCATCTCGGGCGGATATTCTACGGGGTTCACTTGACCGAAGATCAGGCTTACGTGCTGGACCGGTTGGTGCAACTTGCCGCGGAAAGCCGGGTCGATGCCGTCCTGGTGTCCGGCGACGTCTACGACCGCGCCGTTCCACCGCCGGATGCGGTGAAGCTCCTTGACGATACCCTGTCGCGGCTTGTCCTCGGCCTCAAGATTCCCGTCATTCTGATCGCCGGAAACCACGACAGCCCGGAGCGCCTGGGCTTTGCGTCCCAAGTCCTGGCCGCGAATCGACTGCACTTGGCGGGATCCCTTTCTCCCGAGCCCGCGGGAATCACTCTCCACGACTGCCACGGTCCCGTGAGCGTGCACGCTCTGCCCTACGCCGAACCGCCGCTCGTCCGGGAACGGCTGGGTGAGAAAGAGATCTGCGACCACGATTCGGCGATGAACGCTCTTGTCGAACGGGTCAAAGCCTCGCGCCCCGCCGGGACCCGCTCGATCCTGGTCGCTCACGCGTTCGTTGCCGGCGGCATGGAAAGCGAATCGGAGCGGTCCCTCTCGGTCGGCGGCGCGGGAACGGTCAGCCCCGGGCGCTTCGACGGGTTTCACTACGCGGCCCTGGGCCACCTGCACCGGCCTCAGTCAGCCGGCGGAACTCACATCCAGTACGCCGGTTCGCTTTTGCGATATTCCTTTTCCGAAGTATCCCACGCCAAATCGGTCAACCTCGTGGAACTCGACGCGGCGGGAAACTGTTCGATCGAGCGCGTGCCGCTCTCCCCCCTGCACGATGTCCGGTGCATCGAAGGGAGCTTCAAGGAGCTTCTCGACGGGCCCCGATCCGGTGAGAGATCCGATGACTACGTCATGGC
Organism: uncultured Syntrophobacter sp.; assembly: GCA_963666995.1. Lineage (GTDB taxonomy): Bacteria > Desulfobacterota > Syntrophobacteria > Syntrophobacterales > Syntrophobacteraceae > Syntrophobacter. Next base: position 2,234,773 of record OY762941.1, read on the forward strand.
CGTCCTGACAGACAAGGAACCCGTCCTGGACGCCAGAGGGAAGCTCTCGATCCTCTACCCGAACCTCCTTCACATCGAGCGCCGGTACCTGACGGAAGGCGGCGAAGTCCGGGGACCCGGCCGGGACCACCGCAGGCTGAGCGACCTCGAACTCTTCCAGGCCTTTTTTTCGCAGGTGACCGGGGAAGACCTCAACCCCGAGCAGGCCAAAGCCTACGCGCGCATCGTGGAAAACCTCCACCGGGGCGACAGGGAGGCCGGATCATGAGACCCATAGAACTCAGAGTGCGCGCTTTCGGGCCTTACGCGAACGAGCAGGTCTTCGATTTCCGCGAACTGGGGAACCGCTCGTTCTTTCTCATCCACGGCCCGACCGGCTCGGGCAAGTCAAGCATCCTCGATGCCGTCTGTTTTGCGCTCTACGGGGAAACGTCCGGCGGAGAACGCGAGGCAAGGCACATGCGAAGCGATTACGCAAGCGCCGAAACGCTGACCGAGGTGAGCTTCGATTTTTCCCTGGGCGACAGGGTGTACCGCGTGACGCGCAGCCCCGAGCAGGAACGTGCGAAGGCGCGGGGCAGCGGAACGACCACTCAGCGCCCGATCGCGACCTTGTGGGACCGCACCGGGGTCACGGACGATTCGGAGGAAGGGGTCGTCCTGGCCGGCCAGTGGCTGAAGGTTACCGAGCACATGGAGCGTCTTCTCGGATTCCAGAGCGACCAGTTTCGCCAGGTCGTGATGCTTCCGCAGGGGCAGTTCCGGGAATTCCTGCTCGCCGATTCCCGGGAGCGCCAGATGATCCTCGAAGTCCTCTTCCAGACCGAAGTCTACCGGCGGATCGAGGAAGCCCTGAAGGAGGTCGCAAAAGACGTTCAGCGCCAGTTCGAGGATCTCAAAAGAAGGAAGCAGATCATCCTCGAACATGCGGCGGTCGAATCGGACCGGCAGTTGGAGGAGGCGCGGGACAGCCTTTCAGCACGCCTTGCCGCCCTCACCGTGCAGATTGAAGCCCACAGGCAGAGGGAAAAACAGGCGAACGAAGCGTTGGACAGGGGCCGGGACACCCGCAGAAAGCTCGACGAGGAAAAGCAGGCGAAAGCCGCGCTCGGCGCCCTGGAGAGCCGGAAGAAGGATGTCGAAGCCGATCGGACACGGCTTGACCGCGCTGGGAAAGCATCGGGCCTCGGGGACGTGGAAGCAAATCTTGCCGGTCGGAGAAAGGAATTCCAGGAAGTCTCGGTCAAACTGCAGGAAACGCAGAAGCGGCAGGAAAGCGCTTCGAAGGCAAAGGAAGCTGCCGATGCGGCTTTTTCCAGGGAACAGGACCGGGAAGGCGAACGGGAAGACGCCCGGCGGCGGCTGGTTCAGTTGAAGGCGATGGCCGATCAGGTCCGGGAAGTCGAGGAGGCGCGGAGCAGCCTCAAGGCGTCGAGTTTCAGGGCCCTTCGAATAGGGCAGATCCATGAACGCAAGGAAGCCCTTCTGGACAAGTGGCGGGATGCTCTGGCCAAAGTGGGGGCGGAACACCGGGATGCCGGGGCGGTTGCCGTGCATCTCGAACGGTACCGGCTCGAACTCGATCAGGCCTGCCAATCGTATCGGAAGGCCATTCGCCTGAAGACCGGGCAAAAGCACCTGGATGCGGCCCTGGAGAACCAGGGGAAGGCCAACCGGGCACTGGAAGGAGCGCAGCGGGACCTCGACCTGGCCAGGTCAAGGCTCGATGCCGTGGAAAAGAGCTGGTTCGAAGGGCAGGCCGCAAATCTTGCAAGGGGACTCCGCGACGGTTCCCCGTGCCCGGTCTGCGGTTCCATGGAACATCCAGCTCCGGCTCACTACGAAAAGGATCTTCCGACCGAAACGGCCCTCAGGAAATCGAGAAAAGAGGCCAGGGATTCCGAAGCGGCCTATGAAAGGGCGCGGAAGACGTCCGAGCGGGCAAACCTCGATGTCGCCGCCGTGCAGTCGGAAGTGAAGAATCTGGAGAAGGAACCCGGAGCGGCGGGTGCGCCCGATGCCGCGGGCCTTAAACTTCTTGTGAAAGCCGCCGCGGGGCAGGTTAGGGCGGCGCTTTCAGCCGAGGTCCAGGCCGGGAAACTCGCCGGAAGGGTCGGTATCCTCGAGGATGAAGTGCGGCGGACACAAGAGAGAGTCAAGAGGCTTGAAAGCGGGCTCCAGGCCGCCGTCCGCCGAAGGGATGCCGAAGCCGCGGTCCTTGGCGAGCGTGAAGCGAAGATTCCGGCTGAACTTCGCGAAGCCGGGGCTCTCGGGACAGCGGTCAAGGCTTCGGAAAAGCGGCTGAAATCGCTTATGGACGCTTTGGAAGCCGCTCGAAGGAAGAACGAAGTCACGGAACAGGAACTCGCCGCCTGCCGGGAATCCATGCTGGGAGCCCATAGGGCGGTTGATGTTGCGAACGCACATGTGAAGGAAGCCACGGAGTCATTCGAATTTCGTCTCAAGACCGCCGGGTTCGAGGACACAAAAGACTATCAGTCGGCAAAGCTCGAACGCAAAGAAATCGACAGGCTTGACAGGGCGATCCGGGACTATCATGAGCGGTTGAAGGCTGCCCTCGACCGCTCGGAGCGTGCCGCGGAAGCGGCAAGGAACCTCGGGGAGCCGGATCTCGCGGGGCTTGAGAAAAACCTGGGTGAGGCGAAGGCTGTCCTGCAATCGGCAATCGCCGATCGTGGAGCGCTTCAGGCACAGGCCGGCCAACTGGACAGGTGGATCAAAGAGCTTCAAAGGCTTGCCGCCGGGATGGAAACCTTCGAGAAGCAGTACGCGGTGATGGGCAGGATTTCCGATGTGGCAAACGGGCGTAACGCCCAGGGATTGACCTTCGAACGCTTTGTGCTTGCGGCCCTTCTGGACGATGTCCTGGATGCGGCATCGAGGCGGCTCCGGCGCATGAGCAAGGGGCGCTTCGACCTGCAGCGGTCCCGGGAACGGGCGGGTCAGCGCGGCGCGGCCGGCCTCGATCTGCTGGTGTACGACACCTACACGGGCACCACGAGACCCGTCAACACGCTGTCCGGCGGAGAAAGCTTTCTGGCGTCGCTGTCCATGGCCCTGGGCCTGGCCGACGTCGTTCAGGCCTACGCGGGGGGCATCAGGCTGGACACGATTTTCATCGATGAAGGCTTCGGGAGTCTCGATCCCGAATCGCTCGACCTGGCGTTTCAGACCCTCGTCGAATTGCAGGAGGGCAACCGGCTCGTCGGAGTTATTTCCCATGTGCCGGAACTGAAAGAGCGCATCGACGTCCGGCTGGAAGTGATTCCGGGCACGAGGGGGAGCACGGCCCGGTTCGTCGTGTAGACTCGGGATGGGTGGTCTTTCGGGTGGGGCGGGCTTTGGGTGTGCCCTCTTGTCCCTGCGGGACCCGGATAACAAGTATCCGGGCCACCCGGAGTGAACATCCCGTTTCGGGGGATGCCTACTCCGGGTAGCCGCGAACATCATGGAAAATTGCGTTCAGAAAAGCAGCAAACGCGGGTGGCCGGACAACTCGTTGTCCGGGCCACGAAGCGCGAGAGGTGTGGTCGATAAGACCCGCAACCGGACTTCCAGCTCCGGGTCTATTCTTCCTGTTCCACTTTCTTCCAGTTCTTGTCGGGCTCGAACTTCGTCATCCTGGAGGCGATTTCTTCGGTTTTCCTGCCCAAATCCTGCTGGTAGACGGTGCCCTGCTGGTTCACGACAAACGTCATGATCCCGGTGACGCCGTAGTCCGAAGGATAGGCGACCGCGGCAAAGCCTGCGATCATGTTGCCGTTTATCACGTAATTGTAGGCTCCGCCGGGTGCAGCCGGTCCCTGGGCCTTCAATACCTTGAAATAGTAGCCATGATAAGGGGCGGTGGGGTCCGCGAGCTTGCCCGGGCCGCTCTCATCCAGTGCGGCATTGGCAAACGAAATACCCATCGGGCTCTTGTCCCGGCCTTCCACGGTCGGCCAGAACAGCCCGTCGCAGTGGTCCGGGGTGCTCCTGATCCTTTGAGCGAATTCGAGCACCTGGTCGTTGTCCAGGTCCTTGCTCGCGTACTCGCGCTGCGCGTCCACGTAAGCCTTGCAGGTCTCAATCGTCCTCAGTTCGTTTCTGCCGATCCTCCGGTTGATGAGTTCTTCCTTTCCGGCGGCGGTATCAAAATACCACGCACCGTCCTTTTCCATCAGAGGGATCGGAAAGGGCCAGTCGTCTTTTCCCAGGTGGAGAAACACCTTTCCATCCTCTTCCGCGGCCAGCCGTGCCAGTTCGTTGTAGGCTTTCAGCGCGCGTTCCCGTTCCCGTTTATCCGAAGCTTCATCGCCCGAGGTCACCAGTTCCTTCCCATCGGGTCCGAAGATGGCAAGCATTTCCGTTGTGTCGCCCGCCTGAGCTGCGGTCATGAGGGCCTGGACCGCTTCGTCCGGCGTGCCGAAGGTCTTTTGACCCGGGGCCTGGGCGTACGCTATGGAACCAGCGAACACGACGGCCAGCGCCAACACCGCGATCAGCGCCAAACCGAAGTGGCGGACGGGCTTAACTTTAAAATTCGATGCAGATCGAAACATCGTTTTTTCCTCCGTCAGTATATGTATTAGGGAAAGAATTCATTTTTCAGCCATTGATCAAAATCGGCATGGCCGGAGGAACCCGGGCCGGGTTACCTTCGGTGTCCTCCGCCTCCACCTCCGCGGAAGCTGCCGCCACCACCGCTACGGGAACCTCCACCGCCGCCATAGGAACCACCACCTCCTCGTCCCTGAGGTTGAAATTCTCTCTGGTAGCGCTCACTGCTGCGGCTGGCCTGTCCTCGCTGGCTGGCTGCCAACTCGTTCTTTCCACTGCCGTAATTGCCGAACGCATGGTCCTGCTGACTGGATCCCTGACCGTATCCGCCTTTTTTCGCCGCTGGCTGGCTGCGATTCTGCATCCCGCTATCCGTATCATGACCCCGGAAATTCTGCTTTCCCTCTCCCGAAAGACTCTTGGGAATGTTCTTTCCGGCGTCGGCCGACCTGCCCGGCTTCTGGCCGAACTGTTTGGCCGTATTCGGGTTCTTGTACATCTGGCCTTGCCGGTGGTAGGGGTTGTGTTGCCAGTTGCCGTGCTGATCGTACAGACGGTGATCGTGGGGGTTGTTCCAGTTATTCCTGTGATAGAAATTATTGTTGTTGATGTACACGTTACCGCCGCCCCAGTTGAATGCGCCGAAGCATGCGGCGCCGGCGAAGAAACCCGCCGTGAACCCGATGGCGCCGGCGGTCGCAACGTAGCCGGGCGGATAATAGGCGTACGGAGGATAGGCGGGATACCACCATGGACCGTAGACGACCGTCGGATTGTACACGGGCACGTATACCACCTGCGGATCCGCGGGCTGGATCTCGATGTACTGCTGTTCGACAACCACCTTCTGCTGTTTGGTCGTCTTGAGGTTCCCCGCAGCCTTGGCCTTGGCGCGCAAACGCTGCACCGTATCCATGACGTCCTTTTCCTGGGCCAGGAACGTGTCGCCGAGTCTCGACGTCCAGTCAAGCTTTTCGCTCATCATCGCCAGCACGTCCGGGAAATACACCAGGGACTTAATGCTCACATCCCAATCCTGGTTCTGCACTGCGTCGTCAAGCTGCTGGCCCTTCAGGCCGCGGTTTCCCTTGACCCACCGGTCCGCCTCGACCACTTCGAGAGGGTAGGTCGACGCCATGAGGACCTGGCTCAGGAGAGAGTCGGGGTACAGTGCGATAGGAGCAAGCATCTGGTCGAGTTCCTGCGGTCCTGCAAGCTGCGCACCCTGTGCGTCCTGGGCGCGGGCGGCGATCGGCGCCGCAAGAAAAACGGCCAACAGCACCAGTCCGAAACAAAAATGGATCTTTTTCTTCATTCTGCCCCCTCCTTGAGCGTATAAAAAAGGTAGGTTGGTAACGTATTGAAACTAAATCGCTTTATGGAGATACAACGGCTCTTCGATAGCACGTCTCACGTAGCGCCGTCAAGAGGAAGTCAAGAGAGGATAAGGCTTTTCGCGGCCTTTGCCGGGTTCCCTCCGGGTGTGCGCCTCCGTGTTTAAACGATATCATCCAAGGGACCTCACGCTGCGCCGCTCCGGGGTTCCTCCTCTGCTGCGGCACCTTCGGGGCGGCGATGGAATCAAAGCGGACGGACATGGGAAGGGAAGCCGGCTGGGCGGGAAAGAAAGCAGGAAGACGACGGGGGCAGGGTGCTGCCCCCTGGTTTGATTCACGACACAACGGAGGTTTCGAAGAAGAACCGGAGCGGGCCCGTCGAGCCGTTCAATAATAATCGACCGGGTCCTTCCTGTGGCGCACGGCCCACCAGAAGATGAGATTGCTGGGCAGCCCCTGGGTGACGTAAGAGAGGGCGGGGGCTTTTGCGAAGCGCTTCAGGATCCGCGGAACCGAATAGAACTGCTTGAAGCAGTCCCAGACTCCGTCTTCGACCTCTTTCGGGGTCATATTCTTTGGGACAAAGATGCACTCCATCCCCAGATACCGGTCTCCCATGGGATTCGGGACTCGTCCCTGCTCCAGGAGCTGTGTGCGCATGGGGGTCCCTTCCCGGGGCGTGACCGTATTGAAGAAGGCCATCGGAGCGTTGACGGCCCTCAGAAAGTCCATCGTTTCCTCGAAGATCTCCGGGGTGTCTTCATCTAATCCGAAGAGAAAGTTCAGGGAATAGAAAATCCCTCTTTTTTCGAGTTCCCGGAGCATCTGCGCATAGTCCTTCACCTGGTTCTGCTTCTTGTTGATGCTGGCAAGGCTTTTCTGCGAAACCGACTCTATCCCGATGTTCACATGATAGATGCCGGCTTTGATGGCGAGATCGAGCAATTCGGTGTCGCGGGAGGTATTAATGGTCCACAGACAGCTCCACCGGACCTTGAGGGGAATCATCGCCTTGAAGAGTTCGCGGGCATAGTCGTGGTTTCCGGCGATGTTGTCGTCAACCACCTGGACCTTTCCGGTCGGAATGTTCCTGATGTCTTCGATCACTTCCCCGACAGGTCTGTGCCTGTAGGTACCGCCGTAGAAGACGGGAACTTCGCAGAAACTGCACTTGAAGGGGCACCCTCGCGTGGTCTGGAGCGGCAGGTATGGGACGAAATACTTCTTCCGGTCCAGGAGATCCCATCTCGGCAGGGGGAGATTCTTGAGGTCGTGAAATTCGTCGGCCTTATAGCGTCGCTTCATCCCCCCGGCTCTGAAATCTTCGAGAAGCTGAGGCCATGCGCATTCCGCCTCGCCTTCCACCACGGCATCACAGTGCTGGAGGCATTCTTCCGGCAGCAGCGTCGGATGGAACCCGCCCATCACAACCGCAACGCCCCGTTTTTTGAATTCCGCCGCGATCTGATAAGCACGAGATGCAGTGGCGATGGTGGTGGAAAGTCCCACAAGGTCGTAGCCACGGTCGTAGTCGATTTCATCGAGCCTGTCATCGACCAGTTCCACATCGGCAAATGATGGGGTCAGAGCGGCCACGTAAGGAAGAGCGAGCCCCATGATCCAGCGCTTTTTTGTTTTGTACGGACGGCCGTTCTTGAATACTGTCGCGGGTTGAACAATGAGAATCTTCATAATTTAAAAGATCCTTCTTCCAAAATCGAAGTGAAGTTCACACCGTCTGATGATTTATGGAGGGATTAAATCGATAATGTCTCTTCTGATCACGGAAGATAAAAATTCGTCTCGCCGGTGTCAATGCAGTACTTCCCGCTGACATCCCGCAGGTCAATCGGCAATCAAGATCAAGAAGGAATCGGTTCGTTGACATTGCTTCGGCGCACTCCCCTTGCTGGCCGGAGAAGGCCCCGTCGGTTCACCGTGAGGCATCCGGGTTTCGATCGTCTTGCGGCCGGGAGGTCCGGCAAAGAGCGGGCCGGGAGACTTTCGGGATGGCGATATGCGGGTCTTGTGTTATCATCCTCGTTCACTTCTCAGACAGACGTGCTGAATGAACGCGGTACTAAAGATAATGAATGCCGGATGAAATCCCATTTTGCATCGAGGTGGAAAACGATCTCCTTGCGGACCTTTCAGCGATAGACAAGATGGTGACCCTATGAAGCTCAACCGGGACGAAACTCCTTCCCGGCCGATCCTGCTTTCGAAGGAAAAAGCCGCGGGAGATTCCGCCGAATATGCGAGAACACCTCCGCCCTCAGGATGGACAGGCGCGGTCCGCCGCCTTCCGCGGCATCCCGTCTTCTGGATAATCCTTGCGCTTGCGCCCTTCCTCCTCATCAACCCGGGGGCCCGCCATTTCAGCGAAGGCGAAGCGATGTACGCCGAGGTCGCCCGGGAAATGCGCCTGGGAGGGGACTGGATAACCCCTCATCTGAACGGCAAACGCCATTTCGACAAGCCTCCGCTTCTCTTCTGGCTTACCGCCGGCGGCCAGGAAGCCTTCGGAGAGACGGAATTTTCCGCCCGCATGTGGCCGGCTCTGGCTACCCTGGCCTCGGTCCCGGTGGTGGGCGGCATTGGTTCAGCTCTCTTCGGCGGGAGCGCCGGATGGATTGCCGGGCTGGTATTTGCAACCAGCCTCGGCCCTTATATCTTCGGCAAACTGGTCATGCCCGACCTGCTCCTGATGCTGTGGATCAACCTTGCGATTCTGGGCTACGTCAGGGGCTATTCGGACAAGGCCCGAGGGGCCGGCGCCTGGCCTTTGGCGATGTTCGCGAGCCTCGGCACGGCGTTTCTCACCAAAGGTCTTCTCGGGTTCGGGCTTCCCACTGCGATCATCGGTCTTCACGCCCTGCTGAGCGGGCGAATCCGGTACTTCCTTTCCCGGCGGCTCATTTTCGGCCTGTCGATCACCGCCCTGATCGCGCTTCCCTGGATCATCGCCGTTTCCCTGGCCAATCCCGATTTTCTCGGCTACTTTTTCATACGCGAGCACCTTATGCGATTTACCGGCAAACGCTTTCCGCCCGACGAATGCGTGCCGCTGCTCGTCTTCCTCGCACTGACTTTCGTCTGGACTTTCCCCTGGCTTCCTCTGGTGCCCCAGGCGCTGAAACGGGGAATAGGCAGGCTGAAAACCGGCCCGGTGCGAAAAGGGGCCGATCTGCTCCCGTTTGTCTGGATGGTTGTTGTTATCGGACTGTTTTCAGCATCCCATTCCCGGCTCGAATACTATGCGATGCCCGCCATGCCGGCTTTCGCCCTGCTCCTCGGGAAACTGTGGGTCGATGTCCTGGAACCAGGACCCGACCCGCCTTCAGCCCGGGCAATGACCGTGGCTTTCATTATCATGACCGTCACCATGGCGCTGCTCGCCGCCGTTGCCTTCCTCGTGTTCGGCCCGTGGAAGGACATTGTTTTCCGGGCCGTCGCGGACGCCTGGCCGCAGGCGGGGTGGATCGAAGGTCCGGCTGAGACTGCGATACTCGACCGGATACGTATCCCCGCCCTTGCCGCCATGGCAGGCGGGGCTCTGTGTTCGGCGGGTGCGCTTGTTGCGGTTCTGAAATCCAGGCCCTCAGTCGCCATGGGGCTCATGGCCGCGATGATGGCGCCGTTTTTTGCCATGGTTCTCTGGGGTTTTACCGCGGTCAATCCGGTTCAGTCCGGTTGGAAAACCGCCCAAACCGTCAAGCAGGCGGCCGGGCCTGATGACATGGTGGTGTTCCAGGAACCTTACGAATACATGTGGACGGGGGGAATCACCTACTACACGAAACGCATGGTTTACATCTTGAGGGACCCCCGGTTCGACGGCATAAAGGGCCGCCTCCGCGAGCCTCTGGAGCGGTTTCTCGACCTGGATACGCTTCTCGATCTATGGAATTCGAAAAGGAAGGTCGTCGTCGTAGCCGATGAAGCCGACGGGGACGTGGTGGGAACGCTCGAGAAGGCAGGCCATGCCGAGATCCTTGGAAAGTCGGGCACTCACACCGTTTTAAGCAACGGGCACTAGGTTCCCGAGCCGGAAGAGGGCATGAGCGTGCGTCGGGTCCCGCCGGATGGTGCCGGCAGATGAGTGGTCAAGCCCGCGAGGGATGGATCCACCCCAAGGCCGACAAAAAAGGCGGGGAATTTCCCCGCCTTCAGGTGTACAAAAAATTGTCGTGCGATCAAAAGGTGATCGAGAAACCGGCTCCCACAAGGGCTTCGTCCTTATCCTTGGTGAGTGCCCAGGGAATGTCGATCAGCCCGATTATATCGGTCTTGCCGGGGCCGTCCACGCTGTACTGCTGGTAGCCTGCCTGGATGAAAGGCTCAATCGTAAACCCCTGAATCTTGGTCGAGGCTCCGATGGAACCCAGGATTCCCCAGGTGGTTCCGTCAATGGACGCATGATTGCTCAGGAGTCTGACGCCGCTAAGCTGCGGAGTGTAGAACGTGGCCGAATAATCTTCAGTCACGGCTCCGCCGAAAGCCGTGAAACCGCCTCTCAGAACCCACGAGGCCAGGTTCTTTTCGGCTGCGAGCTTAAACTTCACCAAATTCTCCGTGATCTGAGGAAATTCTCCGTCAGTAAGGTTGAGGACCAGGGTATCGGTCGCGTTAACGAAGAGGCCGGTGTCCACGCCGAGAGACAACTGTTCCTTCGACTGGATGAAATCGTAGTAAAGGCCGGCCGCCACCTTGGTGTCTTTGGTGACCTGGATGTCGACACCGCCGCCGACTTCGAGGTCGAAGTTCTTCTCTGTGTTGCTATACTGCCATAACGGATTGCCGAGAGCCACGAAGCTGATTTGGCCAGTGGAAATCCCGAACAAAGTATCTCCCACTCCGTCGCCGTCCCTGGTCTTCTCCCTGTAGTCGACGCGCAGCGAGAACGGCAGTGAGACCGTTTCGGTACATGGATACCTGACCCACACGTCTCCGCCCACTCTCCAGCCGCTCACGTCGCCTTTCAGCTTGAAGCCGTTCTCGGCGATCACGCTCGTGTCGCCACTGGTGACGGAAAATGCCTCCCCATAGCTCCACTTGTTGTCGCCGCCGAAAATAGGTCCGCCTCGAACGTCCATCCCGAGCCATGCGGGCCCCACTTTGCCTTCCAGACCACCTTTGAACAGGATTTCCCAATAACTCGAATCGTAAGGCATCATGAAAGGAAAGAGCTCGCCCAGGAAGTCATTTTGCTGATCCCAGGAAAGGTTTACACCGTCAAGCGGGACTCCGTTTACGGAGACACCGCGAAGACTGTTGAAGGTCTTGTTCTGATCCTGCTGATAGGCTATCTGGATTTCCCCGCCGGCCTGGAGGTCGCAGCCAATGGGTTGCCCGTAGATCACGCGCAGGTTGAAATTGTCGAGGCTGTTGTCCATGCTGTATCTGGAACGAGCGGAAAGCGTGTCGCTTGTTCCGTCATCGAAGGTAATGCCGCCGAAAAGATTCTGGTTTCCGGTGAAGTCACCGCGCTGGCCTGTGTAGTTGAAGAAAATCCCCATCCTGCCTGCGCCGGCAGGAAAAGCCGCGCCGATCGTGGTGCTGTAATCAAATAAGTTTCCGGAAGAACTCCACTTCCCGTCGGCGTCCACGCCGCCGAGGCGCAGGTTGCCAATCTGGATCGCCCCCGCGAGTTTGCCGCTCCAGTTCCAATCCGTGACATCGTGGTAAAGGAATCTGCCGGTCGCATAGTACTCGACGCCCTTACCGTCTGCAATCTTCGATGGGAGGATAAGGTAATCGGATTCATCCGAAACCAACCCGTAAGGGTCTCCCATGCCCCCCATTCTGCCTTCCCATGCAAAGGCAACACCCCCCAGCAGGGCCGCCAGCAGAGGCAGAAACAAAACCAACGCAATCTTCCCCCTCATAGCCTTCCTCCTCCTCTCTTTCCGTGACCTGAACGTATAGCCTGGCAGATCCGAACTTACGGCAGTATATCTGAAAAGACTTGCGGGTCAAGCATTCCCAAGCATGCTCGACGTGTATGTAGAAGATCGGCAGAATTCCGGTCTTTCTTGAGCGCAGTGTATCTACCGGGTTGAGAGGGCATTCTCCGCGGCGCCCGCCCCTGGGCCTCGAGCCTCAAAGCAGCCCTCTATCCCGGAGTATCGAGCTTATCGTCACTTCGGTCCTCTCGAGGTAGATCGCGGTAGTGCTGCTGAGGACGTGGCCGAGAATATCCCCCACAATGGTAAGCGGCACACCGGCTTTCAACAACTCAATGGCCCTGGTATGCCTCAGAATATGAGGATGAGAGAGCTGCCTGGGGATTTCCGCTTCGCCGGCGCGCCGGTAGAACTCCCTTCGAAAGTTCCCCTGATCCAGGGCGAACACCCTCCCGCGCATCCCCGGGAACTCATCGAGATATCCCAGCACCCCCAAGACAACTTCCCCGGGAACCGGAATCGTTCTGGACGAATGCCTGGCCTCCGCGGGTACGGCCCCCGAGATGTGCACTTCGAAGTGGTTGAAATCGATGTCCGTGGAATCGTCGAGTCTTAAGATTTCCCCGAGGCGCGCTCCACTGAAGCGAAGCAACAGGAACACAAGCCAGTATCGGCCGCGGACCCGGCGTATATAGCTGCTTGGGGCCGAATCGTGCCAGATCCTGAAAGCCCTCGTGAGCCTGTGTACCTGAGATTCGTCGAGGTGTTCAACGGGAGGCGCGGCTTCGGGATCGGGCGCGTTCCCTTCCACGATGATGATTCTTCTCGTCATGGCCGTTCTCTTTTGTCATCCACCACAATAGCGCGTGATCGCCTATTATCATGCCAATATATCTAGGTATTTTACATCAAAATGTCAATTACACGAAAATTATTTTAACCGTGTATTGACACCCCGGTACCCTGAGCTTACCTTCAGCGTGAATAGATGAGAGGTACGCAAGAAAATCAACCACATCAAACGAAAGGAGATATCCTTTATGGCCATTATCCGCTATTCGACTCTACCCTATTTCCCGAACCCGTTCCAGGAATTTGCGCGGGTGCAAAGGGAGATGGACCGCGTGCTGAAGGACATCATGGGCAAGGCCCCGTCTCTCATGAGCTCGGGAGTATTCCCCGCGCTGAATGTCAGTGAGGACGCCGAAAATATCTATGTGCACGCCGAGCTTGCCGGCTTCAAACCGGAAGATATCGAGGTCTCCGTGGTGGGCAACACGCTGACGCTCAGTGGAGAGCGCAAGCCCGACGAGGCGGAAAACGTCAGCTATCACCGCCGTGAACGCTCGTACGGGAGTTTCCAGAAAGCTCTGACGCTTCCTCACGCGGTCGACGCCGAAGCCGTCCGGGCAACCTGTACGGACGGGGTTCTGAAACTGGTCCTTCCCAAACATGAAGATGCGAAGCCGAAGAAAATCACGGTGAAGACCGAATAGACGCGCAAGCCATGACACGGCGATCGCAATAACAGGAGGAGATGTACTATGGCAGATAAGGATTTGGAACTCCGGGACAAGAAGGAATTGCAGACGGGGGCCGAGAGTACCCGCAACGTCCCGATTTTCATCCCGGCGGTGGACATCTATGAATCGGAAACAGCTTTGACCCTTCTGGCTGATATGCCCGGGGTGCCCTTCGGGAACGTGGACATCGATCTCAACAACGACCAGCTCACCATCAGGGGTTCCGCTGTGTTGCCGGATGGCGGGGGGGCGGTCATGCTGAAAGAATACGAAGTGGGAGATTACTACAGGCAGTTCACCCTCTCGGATGCGATCGACCGGGCTAAAATCGAAGCATCCATGAAAGACGGAATCCTGAAAATCGTCCTGCCCAAGGCTGAAGCTGCAAAACCGCGGAAAATCACCGTTACGAGTGCCTAGACGTCAGGCCGGAAGGTCTTCCCTGCCGGCCTGTGTTCTTTTGGACGGGGAGCTGGAGAGCAGACTCCGGGGGCGGGTTTCACGGCCGGAAAGCCGATCCGCAAATTCGCCTCAGAACGCATACGGCTCCCTGTCCTTGAACTCGAATATGAACGGGACCTCGGGTTCTTTGATCCTGACGATTTTCGACGGGATCAGTGCATGGGAATCGCATAATATCGTCATGTGGATCCCTACAGGGGGCAGGCCGGGGTCCGGCAGCTTGTGCGGCAGAGGCCTCAACGTGCCGTAGACTTCCACCCACTCGCCATCGGTGAGACTATCCGTCTCATTGTCCTGAATCCTTAAGCCCATGAAGAGAGAGTCCGCGAGGCAGCAGAACACCGCTGTCCTGACGAGTGCAAACTGGCCGGAACTCTCGAGCGCTTCACTTTTCCTGACCATTCCCCTGACTGCATAATGGGCGGTCGTTTGGGCCGGGTCCGTTCTTTCCGCGAGCGCGTAGAGTTCTGCAAGGTTAATCCGGATGAATTCGGTGCCCTCCACGCTGACGCGCGATGGTTGAAGGTCCATGCCGAGCCTCGGGGCGAGGGATATGCCCAGGTCGGCAACCGTAAGAAGTCTTACGAACAGGAGAAAAATAACGATTCTGGAGAGCTTGGGCTGTCTGGTCGGGAAAAACGCGGCGATTGTGCCCATGAGGAACAGGAGCGCGGCTGTCGTGCCTGTCAGCCATTTGAACCTGGGGTTCATGTACCGCCAGTAATCGCCGAACAGGACCAGGAGGCCCATATACAGACCTATGACCGTGATGATGAGGCCTTCCAGGATTCCGCCGAATCTTCTCAAAAGCCTACCCAATTGCCGCCCCCAACAGAACCGACACGAGATACACAAAAACCGTGGGAATAATCATACAGGCAAGTGCCGTGCGCCAGCGGAAGACCGATGCGTACATGATGATCAACTTGAGGTCGACCATCGGCCCGATGGCCAGGAAAGAGAGCTTGGCCGCAGCCGGCAGCATCACGAACGATGCGGCGATGAAAGCGTCGGCCTCGGAGCAGACCGATACGATCACTGCGAGCAGCATCATGGCGCCCACTGCCAGGAAAAGGTTGTCCTGAAGGAGCAGCAGCAGGTCATGAGGCAGGAGCACGCCGGCAAAGGCAACGGCGAAGGCCCCCACGATGAGATACCGGCCCATATCCAGGAACTCGGTCACGGCATGCGTGAATACCTGTATAATCTTGGAACGGTTATCCACGGCGACCCCGCAGGCACACATCGCGGCCGGGGAGGGAACACTCGCTCCATGAATGCCGCAGGCATCGTGCGGCGCGTGCGCGTGGTGAGATTCTTCGGGAAGCGCCGCATTCTCGCGCAGGAGCAGGGCGGCATCGGTCCGGCCCAGCAGGAGGCCCATCAGGCAGGCACATCCGGCTACGATACCGGCCCGCCCCAATACCATCCGGATATCACCTCGGAACGCGACGTAGGTTGACGCCAGAACCAAAGGGTTGATGACCGGAGCGGAAAACAGGTAAGTTATCGCCATGGTCGGAGAAACGCCCTTTTTCAGTAATCTTCGCATGAGCGAGATGACGCCGCAGTCACAGGTCGGGATCAGCATCCCCAGACCAAGCCCGAGGAACATCCCTTTGAGACGCCCCCGGGGCAGATACCTGGCGCTGAAATGATCCGGGAGGCCGATCTCCACAATCGCCGAGAGGACCGCGCCCAAAGCCAGGAATGGCGACGCCCCCAAAAACACGGCTATGACCGTGGAGAGGATGGTTTCAACAGTTGGATCCATTTCGGTCCTCGCGTGACCGTGCGTCGGAAAGCGACCGGGCCGACCGCTCCGATATGCATTTGCAGGAAGCGATCAGTGCCTTCGCTTTGAAATCCAAAGCCGGAGTATTCCCTTGTTCGGCGAAAACAGGAAAACCAGCACAAATATGAGGGTGGCTATCAACACCACGGCCGCACCGGAGGCCACATTCACGTAGAAGCTGAGATAGAGGCCGGAGATGGTCGATACCGCTCCAATTGCCGCGGAAATGACCATCATGCTCGACAGCCGTTTGCTCAGCAGTTGCGCGGCGGCTCCCGGAGTCACGAGCATCGCGGTTACCAGTCCAACCCCGACCGTTTGAAGAGACACAACGATGGTCAGCGCAATGAGAATCAGCATGAGCGTTCGCAGAAGCTCCACGGGCAAGCGAAGGGTGGCGGCGAGCAGCGGATCGAAGGAGATTACAAGGAACTCTTTGTAGAGGATCAGAATCGTTATCAGAACCACCAGTCCAATGCCGGACGTCAACCACAGGTCGAAGGCACTTACACCCAGCACGCTCCCGAAGAGGATATGCGTGAGGTCCACGGCGTACGCCTTGACCGTACTGATCAGGGCGATGCCGAGGGCCAGTGCCGCGGCAAAGAGAATGCCGATGGCGGTGTCCTCTTTAACGGTCCCCTGGCGGGAGAAGAACGCGATGGCCAGTGCCACGATGACGGATGCCGCAAGCGCCCCGAACAGGAGATTGCCTTTGAGGAGATAGGCGACGGCCACCCCCGGGAGAATGGAGTGGGCCATTGCGTCACCCAGAAAGGCCATGGAACGCAAGACGACATAGCAGCCGACAACCGAGCACAGCACGCCGACTACAAGTGAAGCCAGAATGCCCCGCTGCATAAAACCGTAGGCCAATGGGTCCGTCAGCCACTCGATCATGATTCCACTCCGATGTGCCGCTATGACTTGTGGGTTGCCTTGTCCACAACGACCGCGCCGTTCAGGAACAGCAACTGTCCGCCGAACGCCTCGGTGAGCATCTGAGACTGCAGGGCATCAGCCGGAGGACCGCAGGCAATGAGGCGGCGATTGAGCAGGAGCACTTCGTCAAAGCGCGTTGCCGCAAGGTTCAGGTCGTGAGTGGAGACCAGCACCGTTACCTGTTGCTCCCGCAACCGGTCGAAGAGGTCAAGCGTTGTCTCCTGGGTGGAAATGTCCACTCCGGTAAAAGGCTCGTCCATCAACACAATATGAGGTTCCTGCACGAGAGCGCGTGCCAGAAAAGCCCGCTGCTGCTGCCCGCCCGAAAGGCTGCCGATCGGCTGGTCGGCCAGGTCGGATATATTGAGTTTCTCCAGGACGCCCGCGACAGCCGCCCGGTCGTCTTTCCCCGGGCGGCTCAGCCAGCCCAGGCGCGCGTAGCGTCCCATCATCACGACGTCGGTTACGGTCACGGGAAAACTCCACTCGACTTCTTCCCGTTGCGGAATATAGGCAACGCAGTCCAGATGGTGGCCGGGCGGCAGCCCGTGAATCAGTATGCTCCCCCTCCTCAGGGGAAGCAGCCCCAGGAGCGCCTTGAACAATGTGGACTTGCCCGCGCCGTTCGGGCCTATCACGGCGACCCGGGTCCCAACCGACACGCAGAACGTCACATCCTGCAATGCCGGCTTTTCGCCGTAAAAAATCGTGGCGTTATCCACAACCAGGTGGGCCGGCTCCTCGACGCGGCCGTCCGACTTGCAGTACTTCACCGCCATGAATGCGCTCTCGATTCTTTCCCGACCCTATTTGAGCCCGTTGACGATTGCCAGGGTGTCATATTTCATCATTTCGATGTAATTCGGTGCAGGGCCTTTCGGGCCTGTGGTCGAGTGGGTGTAGAGTTCCGTCACCACCTTGATTCCCGTCTCTTGTGCCACCTGTTTTGCCAGTTGAGGATTGGCCCCCGTTTCGAGAAAGATGGCCCGCGCTCCGGTTGCCTTGATCCTGTCCACCAGGCGTGCCAACTGTTTTGCCGATGGCGACGCACCCGTACTGACGCTGGGGACGATCGTGCCGGCGATCTTAAACCCATAGCGGTCGGCAAAATACCCGAGACTCTCGTGGTTGGTCACGAGGAGCCGATGATCCGAGGGAATCCGGCTGACCTGATCGGCAATCCAGCGGTCCAGATCCCTTAGCTGAGCAATATACCTTTCCGCATTGGCCGTATAGATCTTTTCTCCTTCGGGGTCTGCCTCGCTCAGTGCACGCTGTATGTTTTGCACGTACTCTATAACATTATCGGGGTTCAGCCAGAAGTGCGGATCGCCTTCGTGGCGATGGTGCCCACCCAGGGGGCCGATCAGGAAGGAAGCCCTTTCCGTCTTGAAGCCCGAGAGGGCGATGACGTACTCTCCGTCTTTCTCGAGTTCGGCGATATGGCCCTGGACCAGCCGGCCGCAGTTGAGGGGCACCGTTCTTTCCATGTGCAGTGGGGAAGAATCTGTGGCTTTGAAAATCTGCAATTGCCCATCGCTTCCCGCAATCTGAAAATCCCCCTTCTCATCGGTTACATATTTGAGGTATCCGCCATAGCCGCCGTCCGCCTGTTTTGTAAGCAAGACGTCAAACGATCCGCTTTCTTCGGGGACCTCCACGGCAGAACCTGCATCCCGGCCTGCCTGCAGGGGTCGAGCGCCTGCCTTGTCCGTCCCGCCGCACATCGCATCGGCAAAATCGGCATCGCTCATCTCCGCCACCTCACCTTCCCGCATTGTGCGGCTGCTGAGCCCTGCCGACGCCTCGACGATTTTGTGCACACCGCCGGCATTCTGCAGGAGTTTGTTCAGAAACTCCTCGAAGCCGGCTCCATTGATTATCACCAGGTTGCTGTCGACCACTTTAGCCACGTCCTTCGGGGTTGGTTCGTAGCTGTGCGGGTCCGCGCCGACAGGCAGAAGGGAGGTGACTTCGATTCGATTGCCTGCGATATTCTGCGCCATGTCGGCCAAAAAGGTTTCAACCGCAATCACCCTGGGCAGGGCCCCGACCGGCTGCTGTGCGGATGCATGGGCCATGTGACCGCCTGCCGGCATCAGCGAGATTGCCAGAACTGCAAGTGAAATGCGTAAGGTATTCTTCATCGGCGTTATCTCCTTGACTATCGGAAGTTTTGTTTCAAACGGGGAGACTTCTCCCGGATTTTCCCGATTCCCGAACCGGCGGTAAAACGTAAAACATGTCGCAAAACAGCCCTTGGGCCTTCGGGGAGAAGCCCGGCGATGATCCAGGCTGTGCAGTGCAGAGCACGCCGGGAAAATCGACATCTGTCGGGCCGACGGGCAAATCGTCGTTGGTTCCAACGGCCGATGGGCCACAGGGCACGAGGAGTATACAAAAAAATGCAACTGAGTTGCAAGTCGATATCCCTCTTGTCCGCAATAGGATTGCCGGGCGGGGCGAATCGATCGCGTTTCGGCCTCCGTCCTCCTTGATCGGAATAGGTAAAAATACACGCTATTTTAATATGTTGCCGTTTATCTCGTTTGCATAATGTGAGGTTTGTGATAGCTTTATTGCCTCCGGCCGGAAGAAGAGGCATTGGGGTGGGGTGACCTGGGCGAGAACGGATGCGGCCGCTGATGTTTATTGCCGGCTGGACATAATCCTAGTGGTCTACTGGAAAATGAGTTTACCGGTTGGAGTAATGAAAGTCAGAGATCTTCTGCGGGTTTTGGAAATGATCACCGGGGAACGATGTGTACCGGATACTGCAATCTTGTCGGCTGAGAAAACCGGTTTGTCCTTTACACGACCGATATCGAACAGATCCGCCAAAGGGTCGCACGGGCCGATATGACGGACTTTTTCGCCCGGCGGGCGCGGTAAAACAGCCCGTTGTTCCAGCCCCCCGGGAGTGGGGAACCACCACGGGCGACCTTTGAAGAATCACTCAGCACTGGAGTTGTTGGCTATGTCCAGTTACAAGCTTTATTTGCGTCTTTTCCGCAGGCTTATGGCGAATCCCCGTTACCTTTACTACACGTTGCGGCGGGATGCGCAGTGGAATATCGCCAAGCGTCTGGCGAAAGGGGATATTCCGGTCAACGGCACTTTCTATCCGGTCAAGCTGGATCTTCGGCTGTTGTATCAATGCAACCTGAGGTGCCGAATGTGTGCCCAGTGGGGTGATACCGGAACGTATTTCGATTTTGACAATTCGAGGCAGCGCAAGAAGCTGGAGCTTGACGTCATCGAAAGCGTCGTACGGGAACTGGCGCCGAAGGGGCTATGGTACGTCGATATGGAGGGGGGGGAAACCTTTCTCTATCCCGAAATCATAGAGCTGTTCAGGATGCTCAAATCCTACAAGCTTTTGGTGAAACCGGTAACCAACGGCACGCTTCTCAAAAAGTATGCTCGGGATATCGTTGACTCGGGTATCGACTCGGTAAACACTTCCCTCGATGGCGACCGTGAGGCGCACAACCTGGTGCGGCAGGCGGACTGGGCATACGATCGCACCATGGAAGGGATAAAGGCGCTTTTTGAGGAGAGAACACGCGCTGGACGGCAACAGCCGTTGATCAAGGTCTCCTTCACAATGAGCCGGCACAACAAGGCCGTTTCTCTCCTTAAACTGGTTGAAGATTTATCCGGCAAGGGCCTGATCGACGTTCTGGCGATTAAATCCAGTCCGATTTGGGTCCCGGCTGAAAAGGGGCGGCAATACAACGATCTGGTAAAGAAGTACTTCGGCGCTGAAGACATTAAGAGTTGGAAGGGATTTCTGGAAGACTACAGCGACTTTGGCGATGAAGCAAAGCAGATTGTGGCCGCAGTCCGTGAAGTAAAGAAGAAGAGTCTGGATTTCTTCGTGGATCGTTTGCCGACGATTCCGTTCGATGACATCCCCAGACTCTATACGGACTACGATTGGAATCTTGGCAGAACCCATTGTGCGATTCCTTATGTGGAGCCGACAATTGAAAGTGACGGCAATGTTTATCCGTGCAATATTTTCACGGACGAACAGCTCTCAATGGGCAACGTGTACGAAACGCCGTTTCTCGATATTTGGTTTGGCAAACGATATCAAGAGTTCCGGCGCATGCTCGCTGAGCAGGGGGGGTTGTTGCCTATCTGTAACCGCTGTTGCCAACTTGTGGAAGACTAGCAGCGATTGTGAAGGCATTCCTGTTTCCGGAGAGTTGAATACCTCTCGACCGTCCGCTGCATCAATATTCCGTGAGCTGGCAACAGCGGTTACAGATGGGGAGCAGGCCGCCCTCGTCAATCAACATCTTCCGGAAGGTCGTGAACCTTTCCCCTTCCCAGATATCGAGGAACGGGGTTTCATTCACGTTTCCCATGGACAGTGCGGCATCGGTAAAGAGATTGCAGGGGTATACATTGCCGTCAGCGTCTATTGTCGGCTCGCTGAACGGGACAGTACACGGGTTGCGGCCTAAATCCCAGGCATAATCGGAATAGAGCCTTGGGAGTTCCTGGAGCGGGATGTGAGGAAGCAGTTCCAGGAAAAAGTCCAGGGGCGCCCGTTTGAGTTCCTCGGCAACCTCCACAATCCTTGCGCCTTCTTCAACGAAGTCCGAATAATCATCCCTGAAGCCGCCCGGGGACGTGATCCCTTCATTCAAACCAAAGTAGCGGCTTATCAATGCAAGGTATTCATGCTCGGCCTGTCGTGGAACGAATATGGGCGTCAACTTCACTTCCAGAACATCGGCAAGGGCCTTGCCCCGAAGGCCTTCACACAAGTTTCTAAGAGCGAGAGCCCCGTTGTGCCTGCTCATCGTGTAGGCAACCTGTACGAGGGGAGTGTATCGCCCGAGCCGTTTCTTCATTTCCGAAAGAGCGCGAAGGCCGCCAATCGTTCTGTCGTAAGCCCATCGCTGCCCCCGGATGCGATTGTGTGTTTCTCTGTCCCCATCCAGGGAGACCGTTACGGATCTTACTCCCGACCTGATGATTCCTTCGGAGTGCTTTTCAAGGAGGGTCCCGTTGGTGGCGAATTTTACGTAAATATTCAGCCGCTGCAGCTTGAGGAGGAGTTCTTCAAAATGGGGGTAAAGCAGGGTTTCCCCCCCCTCCATATCGACCAGCCGCAAACCCTTCGGCTTTAATTCATTCAATACGCCGGCAATGACATCCTGACCGAGCACCTTCGCCTGTTTGGAACTGCCATAGGTATGGTACGAGCCCGATTCTCCCCACTGCCCGCACATCTTGCATCGGAGATTGCATTTGTAAAGGAGCCGGAGATTCAACCTCGTCGGAAAATACGATCCGTTTTCGGGCAACCGGCCCTTCTCTATGATCTTCCGGAGCCTGGCAGCCTCGTTTCGATGGAACAGGTAGAGGAAGTATCCAAGATTCGATCTGAAATTGCCCCATAGTCTCCAGTATAACTCGATCCGCGTTCTGGAAAAACGCACCTTTTTCCTCGATTCTATTCCCTTCCTCGGGGATTCGGAAAGGAGAATGAAGCGGTTTGAGGCGACCCCGCAGCAACCGCCTTGGCCCTGCGCTCTTCATACAACAAGCTCGCATAGCACAGCAAACCGAATCCGGCCCAGAATATCAGCTCAAGTCGGAGTGCGATTCCAAACGCAAGCCCCATGACCGAGCCATATCCCACCGCATTGAATGCAATCACCCGGGTGGCCTCTTGAATTCCTATGCCCATTGGAATGGCAAAGGTGAGAAGATCGAACCAGGTTCCCAAAAACCAGATACCCGCAGCGAGCAGGATCGAAGGATGGTCGGAGAGGAGCAGGAGGAACAACCATGTCTGCACCGTACCGAACGAAAGCCCCACTATGTGCCACAGAATGGCGTAGCCCAAGTCTCTGGGATGTTCCCTGTAGAACTGCTCAAGGGCATTGTCCACATCGGTTATATGACGTTCCGCGGTCTGGAGGAGTTTTCCTCCAATCCTTCGAGCGACAATCCATCGAATCAAAACTCCCAACTTTCCGTATTTTTGAACCAGGAGGAATCCCAATACCCCGAGAGCCAGGATGGAACTGCCGGCGAGCAGGGCGGGCCAGACTCCGGCCGGAAGCTCGACCCCCCACAATGTAAAGACGGAGCCCAGGGATACCAGAAGGAGCTGGGCCAGCACATAGGCCAGCTTGCCGACCATGACCCCGGTAATCGCTTCGGCTGACTTGTGATCCGATGAAAGGAGCACCCCTTTGGCCACTTCGCCACCCAGAGCGGCGGGCGTAACATGGTTGATCGCCGCCCCCGCCATGCGAATCCGGAATATCCGGAAGAAAGGCAGCGATCGGTGGGGTTCGCTGAGGCAATGCCGCCAGCCAAGCGTATGGAAAATATCGGCCACTCCTTCAATGAGCACCAGCGGCACCAATCCCCAACCCAGGGTCCTGAACTCGGACAGAAGATCGCTCAGGCCGATCTGCCACACCAGCAGGACGAGGAGACCCACACACAAAATCACGCACAACGTATGAACTTTTTTCATGCTGATGCTATGCCGGCTTCCCATAAGGGGACTCTTCTGCGCAGAGAGTCCCGCATGCCACGGTGAACGGGAATAGTCTCACCTCGATGAATGCTTACAATTCAAAGAATTGCGCCACGTTGATGCAATACCAACTTACCCAGCATACATCACGGCAGCCATAAGAACAAGTTCGTCAACGCTCAGGGACTCATTTCCCCTGAGAACCTTTGTCCGGATGTTGCCGGTTCTTTCGAGAACATAGAGATTATCGCCTTTGACCGTGTAGGCGAGAGGATTATGAAAATCGTCAGTTATGTTGAGAAGGGTGAAACGGGACTCCTGTCCATCCCCCCGGCCCGCCGGCAGGAAGATAAGTGCCCCGGCTCGGCCCGTTTTCTTCCCTTCCTTTCGGAAGAGGAGAAAGCCGGCGATTTCCGGATAACAGGGAGAATGGAAAGTGGAACATATCCTGTCAAGCAATGGGGCGATAGCCGTCGATCATCGCCCGTCCGGTCAGACGGTATCCGCGGCGGGGGCCGGGGCGGACCCTGAGGGGCCGCCTTGGAGTTGCAGCTTAGCCATGGCGGCGTCACAAATGTTATGATAGACTAATCTCTTCAGGCGGGTGTGGAGACAGATGGATCCGAAGGGAATCCCGGTCAATAGAGATGAGCCATATGGGGGTTGTGTTGATCCAATGAAGAACCATGAAGGGAGAAGCCAATGAAGAGTAGGTGGATGAATTTAAGAATTCTGGTCGTTCTGCTTTTTGCAGGTCTCCTGAGCGCATGTGCAACGGGTCCTTATGGTCCAACCGGCCCTTTCGGGCCGGCGGAGGTGCAGATCCCTCCCCAGCCTCAGATCTCCTTCAATAACATTACGCCCAACGACCAATATTATGCCATGCAGGTGGACGACAGGACGCCTTTCGGCCTCTTCAGCCTGCCTCAAACGAGGAATGCCCTTTACAGCAAAGGTTATGACGAGGTGAGAAGGCAGAATCAGGCCGATTTTACCGTGAACATCGCCTTTACGCCGGCTGTGACGGACAATCCCGACCAGAGAGCGGTTAACACCGTGGGAGGTGCTCTGGCCGGAGCGGCTCTTGGCGCGGCAATCGGCGCAGCGACGGGGTCTCCCGGAACCGGCGCGGCAATCGGCGCGGCAAGCGGCGGTACTCTCGGTCTGATTGCTCCCGCTTCGAGCGCCCTGGTGCGCATCGATCTGAACGTCTACGATTACAATACACGTCAGTCTGCGTCAGGGGGCGCAACGCTCGATATAAGCCACATTCCGCCGCATCAGGTGCCCAACTACATAGACGGGGAGGTCGCACGGATGCTCCAGGCTCTGCCGCCGAGATGATGCAGGGCGCAGTTCCCGGGCACAGTCGAATGAAATCCGGAGGGCAAATAGGCTATACTTTCTCCCTGTCGGAAGGAAAGCCCGGTCGATCCATCGCCGGGCTTCTCACCCCTCCCGGGTGGCTCAGTACCGGCCGCACCCGCCCTTCGGAAGAGATCTCCGTGATCCGCGGTTGGAAAGAAGAGCAATCCTGGGATCACGGGGAACCGTCACGCGAGCCTCCTGGAGACGATATCCGCGGAGATTTTCCCCGGTAAGTGCCTCCACCAGGTGCGAAACAAGCGACACCAGATCATCGACCATTTTATCGAATCTTTCAGCTAACACCATGTGATTACCTCCTGTCGAGTTGCATTCGTTGCTGAGAAGTTAACCACTCTATCGGGAGGATGGAATTGCCGCTGGGATCTTTTTTGACGGAAGAATCATTCCGGCAAGCCATGGTGGTCGTTGCAGGCGGGTCTCTTATCGTGAATACGCCGGGGAGTCCAAAGCAGGTGATCCGGAAAAGGGGTAAAAGATGCGGAAGCCAGGGGGCGGGGGCGACCTGGCTTCCCAAAACCATAGGGCGTAACGAAGAGGTTGGGTTGGGTTGTAGGTGGGCTACTCTGGGAAGCGATGATAGCAGTATTCTAAGGGGATGAAATCGGGTCTTTCATGTATTTTTGAAATGAAAAGACTGTATTCGCTTGAAAAATTAGGTAGTAATTCATGTAATAGGGCTGGGCTTCCCTGCCGCGTGTCGATCTCGAAGTGTTTGATTGGAGGCAAGACCAATGGCTCGTTCAATCGTGGTGACGGTCCTGATCGCCATCTGCCTTTGCAGTTGCGCGACGGTACCCGTAAAGGATCCGGAGGCGGAAGCCAAAGTGGTCGATGCAAACGGTGCCCTGGATTCCCTGAATGTGCAGATCGCGCAGTTTTATGATGATCTTCGAACGGTCACGCAGGAAATCGCGGCGCTTCAGAACCGCCCCGGGTGGCCCGATCTGGAAAAGATCATCGCCGATACACCTTCCATCAAAAGCCTGGAAGGTGACCTCGAAGAGGAGTCGCGCAACAACCCTCAACTGGCCGAATGGAGCAGACAGTGGAACGAACCGTGGCAGCCTCCGGTTTCGACCTACATGAAACTGGCCGACAAGTGCATCATCCTGGAGGCGCGGCGGCTTGCCCTGCGGGAGCGTTTGTTCGTGGTCGAAGCCAAGTTCATCGAGGCAACTCTGACAATGTCCTCCAGCAACTTCAAGGAAGCGAAGTCGCTTTATTCGGTCGTGGATATACTGGGAAGGTCCGAGAGTGAACTGGATTCCTTCTCGACGAACGCGATAGGCCTCTACAAGACGGGCGTTCAGGACTGATCGTGAGTGAATATTGAAGGCACAGAGATGATTTTGTCTTTAGAGACGCTCGCATACTGCCGAATTTCTACAGTGATTGACCCGTTATCGACGGAAGATTGACAAATTATTCAGCCGGTAACCGGTAATAAGGATACTGCGATACGGCCCGCCCCTGCCGGACCATGCTCGTGTCCGTGATTCCGTGGGCTCATTTCCCGCGCCGATCGCCTCCAGATATTCGCAACTGAAAAATGAGGCAGAACATGACAGTGTTCGAAACGCCTTATTTCTCTCCTCTCCATGCTGACCGGAGACATCGAAGTTCCAGGATGGCGCTCTTGATGGGCACCAGTTCACTTTGCGTTCAGGAAGATCCCGCGGTGCGGAGAATTTTCGTTCTATCCCATTGAAATGAGCGCGGGAGTTCTTATAACTGTTGAACTGAGGAATCCCAATGATCGAACAGGGAAAATCTGAACAACGCAGAAGGGTTCCGGAAAAGGGTCGGAAAAGGGCCGCGGAATTGAGGAAGAACAAACGGTTCCGGACGAACGGCAATGCACGTGCCGCCTTTTACGCTTCCCCGGAGGACTTCGTCAAGCTCGGCCAGATACTGGACATCAGCCTGGGCGGCCTTGCCATTCGCTACGTTACGTTCGGAGAACCGACCGCGGACGACGTGGAGGTTGAATTGTTCGGGTCTTCCGGCCCGAGCCGGCAACTTGGCAAACTGCCCTGCAGGATAGTCTATGATTATGAGTTGTATGACGAATCCTGGGGCGTTCTGCAGGTTCGGCGTTGCGGACTCCAATTCGGGGACCTCTCCAGCGGGCAACTCGATCAGGTCCAGTCCTTTATCGAAACCAATGCAACAGAGGACGAGGCCTGATAGGCTTGCGGGGTAAGTCCGACAGTTGAGGACAGTGACTTTCTACTAACGAAAGGGTATGTGGAGCGCCCGAAGGACAACGATCAGGTGCTCCGAGCCTGCGCACATGATTTTTCGAGGAGAATGGAATATGGCCGAACGACCAGGCGCTGTTACGATCAATGGTGCCCCACTGACTCTGGTGGGCAATGAGGTGAAACCGGGAGACAAGGCTCCCGAGTTCGAAGTACTTGACAATGGTCTTTCCCCGGTAAAGTTCAGCTCGTATCTCGGAAAGACGGTCGTGCTTTCTTCCGTACCGTCCCTCGACACGCCGGTGTGCGATCTTGAAACGAGAAGATTCAACGAGGAGGCGGCGAAACTCGGCAGCGACGTGTCGATACTCACCATCAGCATGGACCTTCCATTTGCCCAGAAACGTTGGTGCGGAGCTGCAGGAGTAAATAACGTCACGACCCTCTCCGACCACCGGGATGCTTCCTTCGGTCTTTCCTGGGGCGTTCTGATCAAGGAACTCCGTCTGCTGGCAAGAGCCGTTTTCGTTGTGGACCGCAAAGGAATCATCCGCCACGTCGATCTCGTCAATGAAATCACTCATGAACCCGATTATGAGACAATCCTGAAAGCCGTGTCCAAGAGTCTGTAAAATCGAAGGCTCCCCCTGCGCTTTCGGCCGTACGAACGCAGGATGGGGGCCTTGCCACCGACCGGCCTCACTTGATACCATTTGCGTTCAAGGAATAACAAACGAAGTTTTTCAAGAGCGTGGGGAACTGCGTCCCCACACCCCACGCCGCTTTGCGGTTTTTCTGCGGGGGTGCGGGGCAACAGCCTCTGCCTGTTCTCACGTCCTGAACGGTTGCTCTCCCTCGGAGTCGCAGAGAGTTCCGTCAGTGAACGATAGCCTTCCCGATTATGACCGCTCCGATGAGGATGGCGGCCCACTTGAGAATAGTGTACAACCTCGTCGCTTTCGGTCCCATATTGCCTTCCCAGGAGCAAGCTTTAGCGGTGCACCTGTAACGGTGGGAAGGAAAGATGACGCCTCGAATTCTATCCACGGTGCGGCGGTGTATTCTCGTGGCCCGTGAACCGCACGCCGGGCAGTGGGGCATGTTAACCTCCTCGACACAAAAACTGCGGGCAGCTTCCTGACCCGCCATGACAGTCCTTCCTGCAAACGATACGCCGCTGCGAAGGGGAGCCGACGGGGAGTTGCGCGCCGCCCAAAAATTATAAACGAGCTGGGGGGAGAGGAAAATCAAGCTCCAAATGATGCTTTCAACACTTCAGTATATTACTCTCAACTCTGAAGGTCTCAACTAAAAAAGCGATCCGTTTCAGTTCGTTTCGGAAGGGGCGCAGTCCGCTTTTGCCTGATCTCAGGTCCCATTGCGGAGCATCCATCCAAGCTTCCTCCCGAGCGCCGTCGTCCCAACTCTCCGAAACCACACCTCAGTAGACTTTGCGACCACGACCGCAGGTGCGGAAACGGACGTGACTTGCGGTCTCCGACCTTTGGCGATGGTGCTTTTCGCGGGTTTGCATCACGATCGAAGTTGCATTCAAGCGTCACTTGAATATAATACACGATTTGATGAAGGCTGGATTTTAATGTGAGAAGGTCAGGTGGGAACCCTATGAGACGGCATGTGAATCATGAGGGAAATGGCAAGGGAATGAATGGGTGCTATTTAGTGCTGATTTGTATCCTGGTTTCATTTTTCCTCACAGGTTGTGCATACACCAGTGATACGTTCCGGAACATGCTGGTATTCTTGCATATCCAGAAAGCTCAGAATCAGGAGTCCGGGGCCGGCGTATGCTTGCTGGATCCGACCGCCAACATTCACCCGGATAAATCACCGGCGGCGGCTGATCCCGAAAAGGCTCCGTCAGTCCAGGTTGCTGAGACCAGCTATGATTTCGGAGTGGTCAAGGAGGACGGGGAGTTTGTCCACCGTTTCAGTGTCAGAAACGTCGGCAAGGCGGTTCTGCGCATCAAGAAGATCCTTCCCGGCTGAGGACTCAGCGTCGCCCACTTCGACAGGGCAATCCCTCCGGGCGGAGAGGGTACGATAACTTTGAGGCTGAATCCGAGAAGCTGTAATGCGGAGATGAAAAAATCGACCGTCGTGACCTGTAACGACCCCGCACAACCATATTTCATTCTCATCGTTCAGGGACGTCCAAGCGCCGGATAAAGACAACGCCGCAGATGCGCCGTCACGGGTTCCGATGGTTCCAGCCCCGGGCCTTCCCCGGCATTGCCGCCGGGAGGCAGGTATCGTCTGCGCGATTGCTTGACGGGGATGGCATTGGCTCAATCCTATTGCTGTATCGCTGCGTTAACCGAAATGAAGGCCCCTTTGCGGCCGGTTTTACTCTTTTTCCATGGTTAGATTTTCAGTTTTGTACTAAAATACCGCCATGCGGTGAATCTTCACACTTCCAAACGATTTCGTTCGGGCAAATCACTGTCCGCAATCAGGAGAGTTCAAAATGACTATGACCAAAGCGACCAATATTACATGGCACCGAAGCCAGGTGTCGCGGGGTGAGCGCGAGGCCATCCTCAATCACAAGGGCTGCACGGTCTGGCTGACCGGTCTTCCCTCTTCCGGCAAGAGCACGACTGCTTTCGCTCTCGAATACGAACTCACGATGCGCGGCTGCATCTCCTATGTCCTCGACGGGGACAACGTCCGGCACGGACTGAACAAGAATCTGGGTTTTTCCGCACAGGACCGTGAAGAGAATATCAGGCGTATTGGAGAGGTGGCGAGACTCTTTGCGGATGCGGGCGTCATTGTTATCGCGAGTTTCATTTCTCCTTATCGGAAGGAACGCGACCTCGCGCGCCGAATCCACGAAGAATCCGGTCTCCCCTTTATCGAGGTGTTTATGGCTACCCCGGTGGAGGTATGTGAGCACCGCGATCCGAAATCCCTTTACAAGAAGGCGCGCCTTGGAGAACTCAAGGGTTTCACCGGCGTTGACGACCCTTATGAAATGCCGGAGAAGGCGGAATTGACGGTAAGTGCCGAAGGGGAAGCCCCCGAAGAAATTGTCGCCAGGATTCTGCCGCTGCTCATGAAAAGAGAGGTAATCCGGGAAGGTTTGCAGAACGATGTCGAACAATCCGTTTCGGCGTCCACTTTGCTCGCTCAGGGGGCGAAGACGTGAACCTGCCGATGATCTAAGGATGCATTTTATCGGGGGACTTCGATCGGTCCCCCGTTGTTTTTCACGGCAGGCGCCCACCCCTTCTCCTGTCGCCCAGCCTTGTGCTCCCTTTTTCCCACAGCCTCGACCCGATCTGCGGCTTCTTCGTTTCCTTTCGGCGTTACGTCTGAAAAATTCCTGAGAACCGAAGTACTCGCACCTGCTCCCATTATTGAATAAGTCTGCGTGACACCTTTCAGTTGATGCTTTAACTTGTCGATAATGAAAATGAGAAAGCACACTTGTTCCTTTCGTTAACAACCCTGGTCTGGAGGATCATTATGAGATGGAGAGTTCTCATCCCGGTGTTGCTGGTGATTCTGATCGGTTCGCCCGTCATCGCAATGGCCGAGTATATTTACGATCTTCGTTGCGGCACGGCGCTTGTTACGCCGGGCGAAATGGAGAAGAGGGTGTTCGAGAAGTGCGGGGAGCCCACCAACAGACAGGTCCTGCAAGACCAGGGGAGCCCCAGGAATCCCGGCAATGCCGTGGGCGTCATTGAAATATGGACATACAACTTTGGAGCGACGGATTACATTTACACCCTCCGCTTTGAAGAGGGAGCGCTAAAGGAAATCATAAGAAACGGCCGCGGCTACTGACAGCAGCGCAATCGGGTTGCCCGCTGGAGTGCTCATGTCGACGGATGTGCCCATGAAGAACAGGGTGGTGATTCTCCACGTGGAAGGGGATGAGCAGGCTTCGGGGATTTTGAGTATCCCGGACCGGTCCACCTCCGCAGGAAGTATCCTCATCGCCCATGGGGCCGGAAACGACATGAATGAGCCGGTGATTGTCTTTCTGGCGCATTATCTTGCACAGCGGGGCTTCGTGACGCTGCGCTTCAATTTCCCGTACAGTGAGAAGGGCAGGAAAACCGTCGACAGCCTCAAAGTGCTTTCCGCCACATTCGACGCCGCGTATGAATTCCTCAGCAGTCTCTCCGAATGCCGGACGGGCAGGATCTACGCGGCCGGCAAGTCCCTTGGCGGAAGGGTTGCGGCCTCGATGGTCGCTGAAGGCAGGCTTTTGGTGGATCGGCTCATCCTCCTCGGCTACCCTCTCCATGCTCCCGGCCGCAAAGAGCAGTTGAAGGATGCCGTTTTATTTGAAATTCTTATTCCCATGCTGTTTTTTGCAGGTGCAAAGGACCCCTTTTGCGACCTGGTGCTGCTGAAGGAAGTTCTGCCGAGACTGCTGGCCTCTTGGGACCTCGATATCATCCCCGACGGCGACCACTCGTTCAAAGTGCCGGTCTCTTCGGGCGTCAGCCAGATCGGGGTCTACGAGCGCATCAGCCGCAAGACTTATGATTGGCTGAACGCGTAGAGAACGGGTTCACCAAATATAAAAGCCCCGGAACATTGGTCCCGGGGCTTTGTTTATCGGTCCTTGCCTTCCCGGGGGGATCATCCCTGTCCGAGGCGGCGGGGGAAAGGCTTTAGAACGAACGATGCCTAGCAGTTAAGCTGCTGAAAGAAGTCGTTTCCCTTATCATCCACCAGGATGAAAGCGGGGAAGTCCACAACCTCGATCTTCCAGATGGCTTCCATGCCCAATTCAGGGTACTCGAGCACTTCAACCTTCTTGATGTTCTCCTGTGCGAGCAATGCGGCAGGGCCTCCAATGGACCCGAGATAGAAGCCGCCGTGCTTCTTGCAGGCATCGGTTACGGCCTGGCTTCGATTGCCCTTGGCGATCATGATCATTGAACCGCCGTTGGCCTGGAACAAATCGACGTAGGAATCCATGCGGCCTGCCGTGGTAGGCCCGAAGGACCCTGAAGGCAAGCCCTTGGGCGTCTTGGCCGGCCCGGCGTAATAGATGGGGTGGTCCTTCATGTACTGCGGCATCCCTTCGCCCTTGTCGATCCGCTCCTTCAGTTTCGCATGAGCGATATCGCGCCCGACGACAATGGTCCCGTTGAGAGACAGTTGGGTGGTGACCGGGTATTTGCTCAGATCGGCAAGAACTTCCTTCATGGGCCGATTCAGATCGATCTTCACCACGCCGTGCTCGTGCTTTCCGCGGTACTTGTCGGGGATGAAGCGTCCGGGATTCGCTTCCATTTCTTCAACCCAGATGCCGTCCTTGTTGATCTTTGCCTTGATGTTTCTGTCCGCCGAACAGGAAACACCCATGGCCACGGGACAGGAGGCCCCGTGCCGCGGCAGCCGGACGACACGAACGTCCAGGGCGAAATACTTGCCGCCGAACTGCGCGCCGTATCCGCACTTGTAGGCCGCCTGGAGGAGTTTTTCTTCCATCTCGAGATCGCGAAAAGCCTGGCCGCCCTTATTGCCGGTCGTGGGAAGGGCATCGAGATAACCGGTGGAGGCGAGCTTTACCGTCTTGAGGCATCCTTCCGCGGAAGTCCCGCCGACAACGAATGCCAGGTGATAGGGCGGACACGCCGCCGTGCCGAGGGTTTTCATCTTTTCGATCAGGAATTTCTCGAGGCTGACCGGATTCAGCAGGGCCTTGGTTTCCTGGTAGAGGTAGTTCTTGTTGGCCGATCCCCCGCCTTTTGCCACGAACATGAACTTGTATTCCATGCCTTCGGTTGCATAGAGGTCGATCTGAGCGGGGAGGTTCGTTCCGGAGTTGATTTCATCGTACAGGTTGAGGGGAATCGTCTGGGAATACCTCATGTTTTCTTCTGTGTAAGTCTTGAAAACCCCTTTTGAAAGGTATTCTTCATCTTTTGCGCCTGTCCAGACTTGCTGTCCCTTCTTGCCCACGATAGTCGCGGTGCCGGTGTCCTGGCAGAGAGGAAGGACACGCTTCGCGGATACTTCCGCGTTCCTCAGCAGGGCAATCGCCACCCCGCGATCGTTCGGCGAGGATTCAGGATCCGTCAGGATGGCGGCAACCTTTTCGAGATGTGCAGGCCGAAGCATGAAGGAAACATCGCTCATGGCGGTGTTGGCCAGCAGTGCCAGTCCCTCGGGATCGACTTTCAGAATTTCTTTTCCATCAAACTTGGTTACCGATACGTAGTCTTTTGTCAGCAAACGGTATTTGGTTGCATCTTTTCCAAGCGGGAACGGATCCTGGTACATGAATTCTGCCATTTTTTCACTCCTTTGCGTGCATTTTCTGATCAACCGGCGAGTGGCATTAATTGAAGTCGGGATTCCATATTATTGGAAAAAAAACTTTTGTCGAGTGCTGATTCGGTTTATCGTCTCTTTTGTTGAATTATGCCCAACTAAAAATGGATTATTGTTCCTTCCTTCACAGCATCTCCGGGACCGGGGCAATCCCAAACCGTCGCCCCTGTTGATCCTGCCCACATCAGCGGATGCCGGTGTGACGGCGCATCAACGGGTTCCGGCCCGTTCTGTGCTTGGCCGAAAAGCTTTCGCAGCCGCTCGCTGCGGGAGGAGTGCCCGGCTCCGCGGGGAGGGAGGAATGCTTGTTCGTGAAAAATATTGCGAATCCTCGAAGGATACATCCGGAGGCGGGGGTCAGGGCCCGG
The DNA here is from genome assembly GCA_963666995.1 of uncultured Syntrophobacter sp. Taxonomy (GTDB): domain Bacteria; phylum Desulfobacterota; class Syntrophobacteria; order Syntrophobacterales; family Syntrophobacteraceae; genus Syntrophobacter. The sequence continues at coordinate 2,268,097 of OY762941.1, forward strand.
GCAGGATTTCGAGCTTTTCGAGATCGAACTCCGCCCACACGGGGGTATGGTCGCTTGGATTTTCGCGGCCCCGGGGTTCGCCGTCAACGGCGCATTCCACACAGACCCGCGCCAACGGCTCCGTGGCCAGGATGTGGTCGAGTCGCCATCCGAGGTTTCTCCCAAAACTCTGAGGCAGCCTGTAGTCCCAGAACGTGAACTGTCTGGTCTCGGGGTGGTGTTTTCGAAAAAGGTCGGAAAAGCCCCAGGAAACGACATCTGCCAAAGCCTTATGTTCCGAAGGGTGAAAGCCTATTTTGCCGGCCATCCGTTTGGGATCGAAAACATCGATTGCTTCAGGCGCGACATTGATGTCGCCGGTCCATATAAGAGGCTGTGTGGGGGCATGGCGACCGGCGAACCAGCGCTTCAGGCGGTCGAAAAAATCGAGCTTATGTTGGAATGCCGGGTGCTCGGGGTCTCGGCCCTGGGGCACGTAAGTGTTGACGATCCATATATTCCCGATCTTCACCGCGATGAACCTTGCTTCGTCATCCGGCATGCCGTCGGCAAATTCTTTGAGAATTTGGTCCGGGTCGGACTTGCTCAGTACGGCGACACCGTTGAAGGACTTCTGCCCGCGCACAGAAGCCACGTACCCGGCGTCCTGGAAGACCTTGAACGGAAAATCCTCGTCCCGACACTTGATTTCCTGAAGGCACAGGACATCGGGGCTGCGCTCTTCAAGCCAGGGAAGCATCGCTGTAAGGCGGGACCTTATGCCGTTGACATTGAAGGTTGCGACTCTCCAGACCATGACCTCTCCTTTGATCGCGGTTTGCCTCCCGGGCAGCGGACCTCCGGCTGGAATCACGCCGGAAAGACGATCGACATCTCCTGCATCCTTATGGGCCGGACGCGAACCGTGCGCTCACGTTCCTGCCGAGCCCCGGACATGATGGAACACTGTGGGCAGAGCTTCATCGTGCCTGTCCTGAAACTCGCGCAAATTCATGACCCGAAGGAATTGCAGTCGCACGTGCAGGCCCCGGTCCTCCGAACGGCGGTGCCGTTTCCATGAATCCCGATCGGCGATGTCAGTGGTTCAAGCCATAAAGCGCCGCACCCACGGCTCCAACAAAATCCGGCCGATCCGGAACGAGGACACGGCATTGAACCTGTTCTTCGAGGACCGTTCTGACACAGGGATTGTGAGCCACCCCACCCGCAAAAACCAGGGGCGACTCGATACCGACACGGCCCAGCATGGACCCGGTCCGCTGGATGATCGCAAGATGGAGCCCCATGGCTATATTTTCGGGGCTCTCTCCACGCGCCATCAGCGAAGTCGCCTCGCTTTCGGCAAATACCGTGCACATGCTGTTGATCTGTATGCGACGGTTCGAGCGGAGCGCAAATTCCCCGAAGGATTCAATCGGGATCTGCAGGGCGGTCGCCATGAATTCGAGGAATTTGCCGGTTCCGGCGGCACATCGGTCGTTCATTTCGAACCTGGACACTTTGCCGGCTTCATTCAGAAGAATCACCTTGGTATCCTGTCCCCCGATGTCGAGGACGGTTCGAGCTTCGGGGAAGATGAACCTCGCACCGAGTGCATACGCCTGGATTTCGGTGATGGTCGAAACGTTCGTTCCTTCGAAGGACTCGGCAAACAGCTTTCTGCCGTACCCTGTAGCGACTATCCTTTCCACGGCCACATCTTTTGTGATTCTCTCACATTGGGCGAGCGGATCGAAAGAGGTCGGCAGCCTCACTTCTTCCAATACGCGGTTGCCGTCCAATACAACCAGTTCGATCGACCGCGATCCTATATCTATTCCGGCAATACGTCCCATGGATTGCATTTTCTCCCTTGCCGCCACCGGCTCACTCGAATCCTCACGTCCCGCTGAAACGGTAGAAGACGACTTCGACCATTCGTTGTTAACGGCGAATCGTATCTTTGAACCTGTCAAATGGCAAATCCTTATTGCCGGAAGCGTTGCCGGCGTGGAGCGGTCTCCGGCCTCAATACGATCGGATGCGGATTCCGGAATGGGCTGGAATTATGCCATTGTAATAGTTCGCTAAATGAGCTAGATAATATCTCATTATCGAATGTCGCTTCGGGAGCCTCATTGTGATGCGGCGAAGAGGGACCGGCTTTGTTTCCAACTCGTAGTTGAGATCGCCTTGGGTGGCATGAAAGCCTTTTTCGATTGTAATTTCTTCATTGTGTTGCTCAGGCTCATATCGTTTCACCGGCTCTCGCGGGATATGCTTGCTCGACGGGAAGCCGGGCTAATTCTCCTGCCTTCCGGCTGCACGTATAAGTTTTGGGACAGGCGTTGATGCTCGATCCTTTGCACGCAAGGCATTTAAAAATTCCGGGGATCATTGTCACAGCGATCCTTCTGATATTCTTTGCCGGCCCGGCCATGTGCCTGCAGGACTGGCCTACCGCACCGAAAACCAACAACGGGAAGAAATGGCGTATCGGTTACCTGGAGGGAGGGACGTCCTATTCCTATCCACTGCATCTGGCAAAGATAGTGAAAGGCCTGATGGAGCTTGGATGGATCCAGGGAGCCGATCTGCCGCCGCCCGATCCCTGCGCGAACAGCCGTCCCCTGTGGGACTGGTTGGTCCATGAAGCAAGAAGCGATACCCTGGAATTTGTTGCGGACGCCTACTGGACATGCGACTGGGACACGGATCGTCGCGGTGAAATCAGAAAGGCCGTGCTGGAGCGGCTCCGGAACAGAGATGTCGATCTGATGCTGGCGATGGGAACCTGGGCCGGTCAGGATCTGGCCAATGACAGTCATTCCATTCCCACGTTCATTGTCAGTTCCAGCAATCCGGTACTGTCGGGGATCATCAGGAGCACCGAGGATTCCGGGTACGATCATGTGCACGCTTCGCTGAACCCATGGAGGTATGAGAGGCAGATCCGGCTGTTCCACAAAAGCATCGGCTTCAAGAGGCTGGGTGTAGCCTTTGAGGATACCCCGGCGGGGAGGACCTACGCCGCCGTCGATGAGATCGGAAGGGTTTCGGCGGAATGCAATTTCCAGGTCATGGAATGCCATTCCCTGAGCGACATTCCCGATCGTCACCGGGCCTATACGAGCCTCTTGAAATGTCATGAAGAGCTGGCGCCGCGGATAGACGCGATGTATCTGACCCTGCAAAGCGGGAGCAGGTTGAATCACCTTTCCCGCCTGCTGGCCCCGTTGAACCGGTATAAAATTCCGACCTTCTCACAGCGGTCGTCCGATGAGGTCAGGCGCGGGGCGCTCATGAGTTTCACATCCGCAGCCAGTGATTATGTCGGGCTTTTCGTGGCATCGAATATCGCAAAAACACTCAATGGGGCAAAACCCCGCAGCCTCGTGCAGACTTTTGACGACCCGACCACAAGCGTAGCGATAAACATGGCTGTAGCCAAAGCAATCGGTTACGACCCTCCGACCTGGCTTCTCGAAATCGCTGATGAGATCTACACCCGAATTGAGCCCGTACAGCCGGAGTGAATATCTTGTTGAAAAGTCTCAAGTCTACATTGAATATCGCTTTCCTGGTGGTGCTCATTCTTCCGCTGACCACTGCGACGATCTTTTCGATTGACTATTTCAGCCTTAAGATCCGGCAGGATGCCCTTGCCCGGATATCTTCGGACCTGGACCTGGTTTCTCTCCTGCTGGACCGTGAAACGGCCGAAACCAGATTCCTGGCCCAGTCGTATACCCAAATGGTCAACTGGGCGGTTTTCCTGAATCTCGGCCTGACAAGCAAACTCAATGACAAGCTGCTCGGCGAGGCCGTATCCCACCGTCTGGACGAGATCATGGTGGTGAGCCAGGACCGGAACGTCCTCGCCTCATCGTTGTCAATTCAAGGTCCCCGGGAATACATGGTTCCCGGTGATTTCGCGGACCAGGCATTCGCAGGTAAAGTGTTATCCGGCCTGGAACTCATCGCGAATTCCAATGTCCGTCCCGACGGTCGCCCGATTCTTTCAGTAACCGCTGCGGCGCCTCTTTACGATTCAAACCGGGAAAATGTCATCGGAGCGCTTATCATCCGGAGGTTTCTCCGGGACGGATATCTGCAAAGGATTCTTCCTGCCGGAACGGTCCCGGATACATGCTTTTTTGCCCGTGACGGCATGATATCAACCAACACCGGGGACTCTGCTTCCCCGGAGTTGTCGTCTCTGGATCCTGCCATTGTGCGGGAGGTTTTCGACAAGGGACGGACGTTTGAAGAGGCGATCCTCAAGCCGTCGGGCCATCTTGCGGAATATCGGCCGCTGCTCGGTTTGGATGGAAAACCCATCGGCGCCCTGATGGTGAGGAAAGGGGCCGACGATTATGTCCGGACGCAACGCAAGGCGATTATCTTCCTGTCATCGGTCGCTTTGGTCGGTGTGCTCCTGACTCTGGCCGTCAGGGCTTGGATCAAGCACAGCATCTTCATCCCGATATCGACGTTGAGCGAGGCTACGAAGAGGCTTGCGGCAGGCGACTACTCCCGGCAGATACCGGTCAGGACGGTCGACGAAATCGGGGAATTGTCAAAATCTTTCAATATCATGGCTTGCCGGCTCGAAAAACGGACTCAGGAACTCGAAGAGATGAATTTACTCCTGACCAGGGAGATCTTCGAGCGCAAGCGGTCTGAGAACGAACTGTCCGAATCCGAGAAGCAACTCAGGCTCCTTTCTTCACAGCTCATAACCGCCCAGGAAGAAGAGCGGAAGAGAATCGCCAGGGAGGTTCACGACAGCATCGCGTCTTCCCTTGTTGCCATCAAAGTCTGCCTTGAAAACACCGTGCATCGGTTGACGCAGGAAATGCCCGTCACGGAATCAATTGCCACTTCGATCTCCATAACTCAGGATGCCATTGACGAGTCCAGGAGAATCATCAGCGACCTTCGTCCCCCGCTCCTCGACGACCTGGGGGTACTGGCGACCATCGGGTGGTTCAGCAGGCAGTACCAGTCGATCCATCCGGATATCTTCATCGAAAAGCAACTCGAAATCCAGGAAACGGAAATTCCCGAGGTTTTGAAGATTGCGATCTTCAGAATCATCCAGGAGGCTTTGAACAACGTCGCAAAATACAGCAGGGCTGAAATGGTGAACCTATGCCTCCAGAAAACGGAGAACGGAATTGTATTGATGGTGGAAGATTTCGGAGTGGGCTTCGATGTAAGCATCCTCATGTCAAGAGACAGTAAGACCACCGGGTGGGGTATCGCCGGGATGAAAGAGAGAACGGAACTCACGGGAGGCGTATTCGATATTCAGTCCGTTCCGGGGGAGGGAACCACGGTCCGTTGCTGGTGGGCCAACAAGGACAAACCCTGACGCAAAGCCGGAAATGAGGGGCGGGAGGTTCATGCACCCGAAGCCGCGGCAATCGATTGCCGGAGGCCTCGGAGTTTCCGGTTGCAAGCCGCTCAAACGAACCGATGCTCGAGATTCATGATATCCCTGTACGGAATCACTCCCTGAATATGTTCCTGCTCGTCCACCACGGGAAGAGCACGGAAATGGTAGCGGGAAAACATTTCCGCGGCCTGCTGCAGCGTGTCGCCGGGGTTCAGGGTGATGACTTCGGTCGCCATAATGTCTTCAAGCAGGTCATCCGTGTGAGCCTGCAGCAATTCCTGAATGTCGATCACACCCAGCAAGACGCTTCGTTCATCCACGATGTAGAGATACATGTTCACATCTTTGTCGATCGAGCTGTGCCGGTATTGAATGATGGCCTGCCTGACGGTTGTGGACGGCAGGAATTTCAGGAAGCGGGAAGTCGCCAGGTTCAGGATGGTTTCGTAGTGCCTGCTCAATAACAATTCGATCTTCTGAGCTTTTTCAACATCCATCAGCTTCAGGATTTCATCGGCATCGGGGGACGGGAGGATAGAGAGCACGTCTGCTCCCTGGGCCGGGGTCATTTCATCGATCAGTTCGGCAACCCTTCCGGTTTCCAGAGAGGAAATCAATGTCCGCTGGACCCTCGGTTCGATCTCTTCCAGGGTATCCGAGGCGTGTTCCGTATCGAGTTCCTGGAAAATCGCAAGACGCTGCCCCTCGTCCAGTTCTTCCAGCATATCCGCCAGATCGACGGGGTGTATTTCGGGGAGTTTTTCCTTGAGGACGTTCAGCTTCACGTTTCCCCTGAAACTGCTGATATTCTCCGGCAACGGCTGCACGTACGACCAGGACAGGCTTTCCTTCTTGAAAATCTCGGCCAGACTATAAATCAGCTTGGCAAGCCATTTGAGATGAATCCTCTTGAGGAGGCCGTATTTGCTGAAATCCACATCGGTGACGTAGAGCTTCTTGTTCCGAAGCACCAGCTTGACATCGTAGACGACATCGATTTCCTTGTCGTCCATATCGATGACTTTCTTGTCGAGAATGTGGTCCCGGAGCAGAATCTGGGATTCCTCCGGTTCACGCTCATATTTTTCAATGCTCTCGATATTTACCACAATCTCCCTGGGCGCGATCCGGCCGATGCTTTCCCACGGAATAAGAAGCGACTTGTGACCGAAGGGTCTCGTGACAACGAAATGCGTCACTTCCGGAAGCTTGTCGTGTTCGAGGATGACGATATCTTCCAGCTTTCCGATCTTTGCATCGTTCCAGACCACTTTCACCCGGATGAGATCGCTCAAATAGAAAACGGATTCGATGCTGTTCCGATTCTTGGACAACGCAGTGTTCATAACCGGACCTCACAGGCTACAGAAGAGTGATGAACTTGTAGATCAGCAGGCAGACCAGGAATATCAGGTATAGCCTCAAGAACAGCAGTGAGGCTGAGACCGCCTTCGACATCCGGACGTTCCGGACCGCGTATTTCCTGTTGATCTCCCGGACTTTTGCAATATTTTCAAGGAAGAATCTTTTCAACATGGTTCACCTGTGCCTCATCACTTGAAAAGACCGGGAAACAGCACGCTGATCCCGTAGAGGGTCGACAGGACGATGATTGCGACTACAATCACCGTGCAGATTATATTTTGCCAAAGAGTGTTCGTGTATTCGCCCATGGTTTGCTTGTTGTTTAAAAGAATAATGAGGAACACGAGCAGGGCAGGGAGCAGAGTGACGGCGATGACCTGAACGAACAGGGTGATGAGGACAAGCGGCGCGTTCGGAATGAGCACGACCAATCCCGCTGAGAACAGGGTGAAGAAGTAGTTTCCATAAAACCATGGAGCTTCCTTGATCTTGTAATTCAGCGAGTGCGCCCAGCCGAAAACCTCACCGAACGCCCAGGAGCTTGCGAGGGAGATGCAGATGGCCCCAAGAAGCCCGGCGTCGAACAGGCCGATCGCCATGAAGGTCCCGACGTATTCGTTTGTTTTTGACAGAATCTGCGAAGCCTGGGCCGCGCTGTCTATTTCGACCCCCTTCAGCACTGTTCCGGTCACGATAACGATGAACACCGCAACGAGCACCGTCAAAATCGAGCCGAACAGGGTATCCATCTTCCCCCAGGGAATGTCCTTTTCCTTCATCCCCTTGTCCACCACGGCGCTCTGCTGAAAAAAGAGCATCCATGGAGCGATCGTCGTCCCGATGTTGGCCATCAGGTAGAAGAATAACTGATTGTTGATGCCGCCGGCAAAATTGGGGATCACTCCGTTATGAATGATGTCCGACAGGGATGGCTTCACCATGAACGCGCCCGGGATGTAGATGAGGTTGATCGCGCAGAAAAAGAGGGCGATCTTCTCCCACGTCCAGTAGCGGCCGTGGAGCACCATGATCGACATGAAACCGCAGACGCCGATCACGGTCAGATAGGGAGGGACGCCGAAGATGTGGAGCGCCGCCGTCATGCCGATGAATTCGGTGACGAGGGTGAGCCAGTTGACCAGAATAAGGTCCATCAACGAGAACCAGCCCCAGAAAGGGCCGAAACCTCTGAAAATCGCTTCCGCATGTCCCCGCTTGGTTATCGCGCCGAGCCTCACCGTCATTTCCTGGATATAGTAGGCGACCGGAACGAGGATTATCAGAAACCATATCAGGCTGTAGCCGTATTTCGCACCCGTGGCCGCATACGTGGTGATTCCCCCGGCATCGTTATCCGCAATCATGACGACGATGCCCGGCCCCGAGATGATGAAAAACAACCGAATCGCTTTCCAGACTCTTCGATACTCGTAGTAGAATTTCGAAAAATTCAGCATGCACACTCCTCTTTACATGCGTTCTTCCGAGAATGAGCAATGCATAGCGATCACCCGCGCTCTCACCTGGCTGCAAAAGGATTCAAACCGGTCAGTCAGGACGAACCCCTTCTCACGCCCCCTTGCAGGGGCTCGAGAGAATGCACGCGGATGTCGGCTTTCCGCGCATTTCCTCCACACCGACATGCCCTCAATCAAGACGAGATAATCTCCTGAAGGCACTCTCAAAGAACCTGACGATCCATGGGCTGTTCGGGATAATACCGGCAGGATGCCGTGTGATTCCCTGCCCTGTTTCATTTTGCCGCCCGCCCAGCGGGAAGGCAGCCAAAGCAGGATAAACGGATACTTCAGCAGGCTTGACGCCGGGATGGCGGAATGGATTTTTCAGAGCTGCATCTATGACCGTCCAAAGTGGTCGATAACCTCCAAACCAAAGGTCCTGAGTGCGGACAAAAAAAGCCCATGGGGAAAAAAACCCAGGGCCTCTCATCCTACAGACTCCTCATTTCCCCACTCGTAGATTTTCGGCAGTGCACAACGTAGGTTTTCGAAGAACCAGCTGCTTCGGGTAGAGCCTTGTGCCGACAATACCTTGTCTACCCATTGGCGTCTTTCGACATTTCTGGGCAGCAGCCTTTGTTTGTGCAAACGCCTCATGCTAACGAGGAATTTTACCCTTCATGCTACATTCGTCCAAGGTTGTCAATGGCATTTCTTCAGCATATGGTTGATTCACTTTCTTTCGACGTCAAAGGCCGCAGGCAACAGGCTCCGACGGGATTCCCGGCCAAGTGGAACACAAAATTTCCATGCGGGAAATGACGGCGGCTCCGCAGTCCCGTCCGTGCGGCTGACGGGACGGCAGAAAAGGACGATTTTTCAGGAAATGCGGGACGGCAATCCTGTTTTTTGCTCAATAATGTTATATTTTATGTGTGTCCGGTAGGTTGAATCATGAGCTGATTCAACCGGAACTTTTCGTCGTTCGAACATCTTCGGGATGGAAGAGATGAACTCGCCTGGCAGAAGACTTCATATCGTTCACCTGCAATCCGGCGGCATCATAACGAACTATTACTGTACGTCGAGATGCCGGCACTGCCTCTATGCCTGTAGCCCGGACTGGGAGAAGAAGTACATCGACGAGGAGACCGTGCGGCAAAACCTTCGGACGATAAAAACACTGGGGTGCTCATCCATCCATCTGGGAGGGGGGGAACCGTTCCTCGATGTCGAGGGACTCGCAAAAGTTCTCGCTGTTGCCCGCGAGGAAGAAGTCAACATCGAATACGTGGAAACCAATTCATCCTGGTACAGAGACCGGGATTCCGCGGCAGACACCTTCGCCGCGCTCAAAAAGGCCGGCCTTTCATCCGTTCTCGTCTCCATCAGCCCCTTCCACAACGAACACATCCCGTTCTACAAGGTCAAGGGGACCATAGAGGCCTGTAAGATCGCCGGCATCTCCGCCGTCCTCTGGATATCGGACTTTTGCAGGGAAATCGATTCATTCGACGATCGCGTAACTCATCCCCTGTCCGAATATGCCGCGAGGTTCGGAGGGGATTATCTGAGGACGATTCCTTTCAGGTATTGGATACACCTTGGAGGCCGCGCGCTCGAGACGTTCAAGGACGTTTTCGACATGAAAAGCACCGATTTCCTGCTTGCATCAAACCGCCACGGGTGTTCCGAACTCCAGGAAGTCGGCCATTTTCACCTCGATCTCTTCGGCAACTACATTCCCGGCATGTGCTCGGGGCTCGCAATCCGCCGCGAAGATCTGGGTAAGGAAATCACACCCGAGCGCTACCCCATCATTTCGACCCTGTTTGCCTCAGGCATAAATGCTTTCCTCAGAATCGCCTCTGAAACCTATGGCTTCAAGCCCCGGGATCTTTATCTTTCCAAGTGTCACCTGTGTGTAGACATCAGGCGGTTCCTCGTTCGGGAGAAACACATCTCGAGCCTGGAACTTCAGCCCGAGAGCCATTACTCCAACCTGACATGATCCGAGCGGCCGGCGGTGGAGCAACCTCTTGAAACCTCCTGCGCTTCGCGCCCGGACAAACGAGTTGTCCGGGCCACCCGCCGTTCCCTCGTTCCCACGCTCCTCGGGCTGTTGCCCAAAGGAAAAGTGTCTGCATTCCCACGCAGGAGCGTGGGAACGAGCGTAACCAGGATTCTTCATTCCGGCGGAGGCCGGGCCGGTGAATGCCCGTTTTGAAATCGGCTTAAGAAGTCTTGAGAGTCGACGATCCGGCACGCCTGTCCGGAATTTGCCGTATGAACGGCTTCTTGGAAATCAGCAACCAGGCTGTTCCGCATACCAGCCCTGTTACGATGTTCATGATTCCCAGCGCCAAAACGATATTGCTCCAGTTGAAGGAAATGAGGAGCATTCCGACACTGCCGGCGGAAATGCCGAAGCAGCCGATCAGTGAAGAAGCCGATCCGGCGTCTCCCTGCTGCTGTTCCAGCATGAGGTTGACCGCAGGCGGCCGTGCGCAACTGCCGGCTATGGTGGTCGGCAACAGGGAAACGGCAAATATCCAGGGGCTGAAATTACCCAGGCAGGTTACCAGCAGCCCGCTCACGACCGCCGCAGCAAAACAGCCGGTGATGATGGACCTGCGGAGAATTCGGCTGGACAACTGCATATAGAGTGCGGGGCCGAACATCAGGCATCCTCCATTCAGGGCAAAGAAATAACTGTACATCTGTTCGCTCAGCCCGAATGTATTCTGATAGATGTAGGAGGATGAGGCTATGAAAGCCATTATGGGTATGCTGAACAAAGAGAATACAACGAGCAGGGAGGTGAATCCCGGATTCCTGAGCACTGCCCCAAGCCGTCCCATGGTCTGCAATACCGTTCCGGTGTATCGTTCGCTTATCGTTTCTTCAAGCGCGACGGCGCCTCCCATGGCAAGCAGGCCAATGCCTGTCTGAGTCCAGAATACACCTCGCCATGAAGTGAATTTCAGCAGTAAAGCGCCCAGAATCGGGGCGACCGCCGGCGCTATTACCACCATGGACTGAACTATCGCCAGAATGGATTCCCGTTTTCTCGCCGCATAAACATCCCTCACTATGGCCGTGGCTACGGCACAGGCTGCGCTCGCGCCAATTGCCTGCAGGATGCGCGATCCGATCAGATGGTAAACAGTGGCGGCGGACGCACACGAAATGGATGCCGTTATATAAAGAATCAAACCGCCGATCAATATGGGCCTGCGTCCGTACTTGTCGCTCAGCGGTCCCCAGAACAACATTCCGACGCTGAAGAAAACAAAGAAAAATATCAGGCTGAGATTGGTCAGGCTTGCAGGCACGTTGAAATTTTTCGCCATACCCGGCAAGGCGGGAAGATAAATGTCGGTGGACAGCGGTACGAAAGCGCTCAGAAATGCAATAAGCCCTATTAATCCTTTTCCACCGAGATATTTCTGTCTCTTGACGCTGTCTTCGGCAACGACTTTCACGGATTGCATTGTATTTCACGTCTCCACGTCAGTACATGCGCCGGCGAAAGAGGCTCGCCGCGATTGTCAGACTGACCATGCCGATGACGGCCATCGGCCAGAACTGGCCGATGAGAAGCCGGAAGGGAGTGCCTTCTATGAAGACGCTCCTCAGGATGATAATGAAATAGCGCAGGGGGTTGATGTACGTGATGTACTGGACCATCTGCGGCATGTTCGCGATAGGGGTGGCGAAACCGGACAGAACGATCGAAGGCACGAGGCACATGAAGGCGCCGAGGAGCCCCTGCTGCTGGGTCACCGCAAGGGATGAAACAAACAACCCCACCCCGACGGCCGAGAGCAGAAACAGAAACAGCCCCGTGTAGAGCGTGGGTACGCTGCCTCTCAGCGGCACTTTGAACCAGAGAATCGCAAACACGATGATCAGGGAGCCTTCGAATGCGCCGATGATCATTCCGGGAAGCGCTTTGCCGGCAAGAATCTCGAGCGGCCGCAACGGAGTGACCAGGAGTTGGTCGAAGGTGCCCTGCTCCCGTTCCCTGGCAACGGAAAGGGCGGTTACGAGCATGGTGACCACGAGGGTAAGAGACCCCACGACTCCGGGAACGATGAACCAGATGCTCTCCAGATTGGGGTTGTACCAGGCCCGAACCTCAAGACTGGCCGGAGAGGTCGGCAACCCATGGTTTTGAGCCCAGTTCGTGTTGAAAGTCTCGACAATGGACCGCGCATAATTGAAGGCTATGAGAGCCGTGTTGGAATTGCGTCCGTCCACGATGACCTGCACCGAAGCCGGGTCCCCCGCGAGCAGATTCCTGCTGAAATCCTGACCGATACGCAGAACGATCAGCACATCCTTGTGATCGATGAGGGGAGCGATTTGATCGTCGCGAGTGATGGAAGCGGCCTCCCGGAAGGTGGGGGATCCCCGAAACCCCGCTATGAGATCGCGTGCCGCCTCGCCCTTGTCTTCATCGTACACGGCGTACGCAACCTCCCTCAGGTCGAACGTCGCGGCATAGCTGAAAACGAACAACTGGATCAGCGGAGGCACGATGATTACGGTCCTGCTCTTCTTGTCCTTGAGCAGCGCGAGAAACTCCTTGATCATCAGCGCAAAGATTCTTCTCCACATGGCAGTCTCCTACTCCAACCGCTTTCTTGACCTTCGCCCGGTCAACCCCAGGAAAATCGCCGCCATGACGATCAGCGCCAGGGCATTGGGGAGAATGATGGACCACACGTTGCCCGCGAGAAAAACCGTTTGCAGGATGGCTACAAAATAGCGGGCGGCGATGAAGTACGTAATGGCCCGAACGAAGGGCGGCATGCTCCCGAGATCGAAAACGAAGCCCGAGAGCATAAAAGCCGGGAGGAACGTTGCAATAATGGCGGTCTGGCTTGCGATGAACTGGTTCCTGGCCAGGGTCGAAATGAAAAGGCCCATTCCGAGCGCGGCGAAAAGAAACAGGGATGCCGCGCCGAAGAGCACCCACAACGATCCGCGCAGGGGCACATTGAAAAGCCACACGGCCATTCCAACGGAGAGCGCCATCCCGCCTATGCCCAGGAAAAAATAGGGGATGAACTTCCCGAGGAGTATCTCCTGCATGGATACCGGGGTGACAAGGAGCGCCTCCATCGTCCCGCGCTCCCACTCCCTCGATATCACCAACGCCGTCAGCAGCGCGCCGATCAGCGTCATGATGACTGCTATCAGGCCTGGTACGAGGAAGTTCTGGCTGCGGACTTCGCTGTTGAACCAAACCCTGTGTTCCACCTGGACCGGCGTCTGCAGGGAGCTTGCGGTATTAAAAGCCTTCCTTTCGAGCCAGCCTCCCCAGGCGCCCTCCACATAGCCGGAAACGAGCCGTGCCGTGTTGGCGTCGACCCCGTTTACTATCACCTGGATCGGCGCTCCGTCCGGCTGCCGCAGGCGCCGCGAAAAATCCTCCCGGACGCGCACGATGGCGTCCACCCGGTGGGACATGAGGGCCTGTACGGCTTCGCGCATATCGAACATGACCACCGGCTTGAAATAGAGCGACCCGAAGAATGAACCGGCAAGATCGGCTGTGTCGGCGGTGGGCTGTTCGATGACCAAGGCGATCGGGACGTTCTGGGCGTCGAGTGAGACGCCGTAACCGAACAGAAACAACAGCACAAGAGGCATCAGGAAGGCGATCGCAATGCTGCTGGGGTCACGCAGGATTTGAAAGATTTCCTTTCGGATCAAACCCCGCATGCGCATGGCCGCTCCACCCCGCCGGCCTCCGTCTCCCGAATCCTTCCGGACCTGCTCGTTCATGAAGCCGCTCCGCCCTGGTCCCTGGTTTCAATGAGGCTTATGAAGGCGTCTTCCATGGTCGGTTCCGGCCGGTCCTTCGACCGCGCCTTTGCCCGGATATCCGCTGGGGTGCCCAGCGAAAGAATTTCCCCTGCAGCCATGATCGCCAGCCGGTCGCAATATTCCGCTTCTTCCATGAAGTGGGTGGTGACGAGGACCGTCACCCCCTGATCGGCCAGCACGTTGATGTGCTGCCAGAATTCCCTGCGCGCGAGCGGGTCCACTCCCGACGTCGGTTCATCCAGAAAAAGGATGTCCGGTTCGTGCATGAGGGCGCAGGCCATCGCAAGGCGCTGCTTGTAGCCGAGCGGCAGGTCGGCGCTGGTGGCGTCAGCCATGCGATCCAGTTCGAAACGGACGAGTACCTCCCCGATCCGTTCGGCCCTCCGATCCCCCGACAGGCCGTAGACGCTGCTGAAGAATTGAAGGTTCTGCATGACGCTGAGGCTGCCGTAGAGGGAAAACTTCTGGGACATATAGCCGATTCGGGCGCGGGCTTCGGCTGCGGCCCTTCTCAAATCGAGCCCCGCGACGAGGAGGCTCCCTCCGCTTGCCGGCAACAACCCGCACAGCATCCTGAACGTCGTGGATTTGCCCGCTCCGTTGGCGCCCAGAAGCCCGAAGACTTCACCGTGTTTCACGTCGAAGCTGACGTTTCTCACCGCATAAAAACTGCCGAACCGCCGTTCCACATTCCTCACTTCAATGACGCTTTCGCCGGAATCGCGGCTGTGGACCTTCCCGCCGCTTCCGGGTCCGGATGCCCGCAACCTGACGCTCCCGGGTTTACGAGTCTTCAGCATCGCGATGAAGCTGTCTTCAAACCGGGGCGGGACCGGATTCAGCAAGACCTGTTCCACATCGGGGAGGAGCTTCCCGATGTCGGGGCGATCCGCCGTCTCCATTACCAGCCGGATGCTGTCCCCCTGGATGACGGCATCCACCACTCCCGGGCTTTCGGCAAGCCTTTCCTGGACGGCCCGCTTCTTCATGCCGGGAGTGGTCACGGAATAGGAGCATCCCTGCAGTTTCGAGCTGAACTCGCCCGGTGGGGCCTGGCCGAGCAAACGCCCTTCATGGAGCATGATCACTTCGTGGCATCGTTCCGCCTCGTCGAGGTACGCCGTGCTGAGCAGAACGCTCATTCCTTCCTCTTTTACCAGGCGGCGGACGATAGCCCACAATTCGCGGCGGGAAACAGGATCGACCCCGACCGTCGGTTCATCCAGCAGAAGCAGCCGCGGCGGTCTGACCAGGGTGCAGGCCAGACCCAGTTTCTGCTTCATGCCTCCGGAAAGGGCACCCGCAAGCCTTGAGGTGAAGGGGGCGAGTCCGGTCATGCGCATCAGTTCCCCGTAGCGGAGGGGACGGTCCTCCTCGGACACTCCCTGAAGGCTTGCATAAAGATCGAGGTTCTCCTGGACGGTGAGATCTTCATAGAGGCCGAACCGCTGAGGCATGTATCCGATGGAAGCCTGGACGGAAAGGGAATCGCGCGTGGCGTCCAGGCCGAGCACCCGGATCGTGCCTTCGTCCGGGGAGAGCAGCCCTGCCGCAAGGCGCATCAGGGTGGTCTTTCCGGCGCCGTCAGGGCCGATCAGCCCGCCGATGAGGCCACGCTTCATCCTGACGCTGACCCCTTCCAGGGCCGTAACGCGCCTCTGCCCCGCTCGAAAACGTTTGGTGACGTTCTCGAGTTCGAAAACCATTTCCTCTGCGCCCGCCGCGCCGCTTTCTTTGGCGTATTCAGCCGGCATCAGGAACTCTTGCAGGGATCTTCAGACCCGGAGGCGCCGTCCTGCCTGGGCTGATTCAATGGGATGCTGACCGTTGCGGGCATTCCGAGCCGCAGTTCGTCCTCGGGATTGCAGACGTAAACCCGCACCTGATAAACAAGACTGGTCCTGATTTCCAGGGTTTCGACCGTCTTGGGCGTAAACTGGGCCGTGGGAGACACAAAGCCGACCCATGCCCGGTAGCGTTTGCCGGGGAAACTGTCCGTGCTCACCTCGGCTACCATCCCCAGGCGGATCTTCCCTACGTCCCGCTCGGAAACATATGCGCGTACCCAGAGAGGGTTGGTCAGGGCGATGGTGTAAACAGGTTTTTGAGGAGTGACCATATCGCCGGGTTCCAGGATCCGGTCCTGGATGACGCCGTCCGACGGCGCGTAGAGATATGCGTCGGCCAGCTCCTTCCTGGCCAGCGCGAGTTCGGCCTCAAGCGCCTTGAGGGTCGCTCTTGCCGAAGCGATGTCCTCCTTGCGCGGACCTTCGACGGCAAGCCGATAGGTCTCCGCGGCCGACCTGTGCTGGGCCTCGGTTGACTGGGCGTTGAACTTGGCGATTTCGGCTTCTTCCTTGGAAACCGCGTTCTTCTCCGCCAAGGGTCCGCGGCGCTGGTAAAGAAGTGCGGCATTCGATGCCTGCGCCAGCGCGGCATCGGCGTCCGCTTTCGCTTTGAGGATTTCCTCGGGCCTGCTTCCCGCAACGAGTCTTGCGACCACCTGCCGCTGAGACTCGACCTGCCCTTCGGACTGATCGACCGCAGCCTGCAGGCGCTCGGTTTCAAGCGTAGCCAGGAGCTGGCTTTTTTTCACCTTGTCTCCTTCCTTGACAAGCATCTTTTCCAGCCGGTCACTGTCATTGAAGGCGAGTTCCACCTGGCGGATGTCCACGTTGCCGTAGAGCACGAGGATGCCGTCCGGCGGTTTCCTCTGGCTGAACTGCCACAGCCAGATACCCGCTCCCGCTACGGCCGCGGCTAGAACAAGGGCTAAAGCCCGTTTTACAGGTTTCTTCATTTGAATATCCGCTCAACTTCCAGAAAATTCACTTCGAGGGGTCTCCCGCGGCAAATCCTTGAATGCCGCTGATCGAAAACCGTGTTATGTGGTCGGCCAGTGTCTCAACCCGGACAGGATCCGTCTGCTGCGGGCGAAGTCTTGCCATGACGTTCCTTGCATGATAGTAGTGAAGACACTGCCCGACAATGCTCATTGCACAAAGGTGTACCAAATTACCGTCCTCCGGGTCCGGTCGTTTCTCCTCGTGCAGGAATTCCCGAATGATTCCCGCAAGGAGGTCATAAAGCGGACGGATGGACCTCTCGACCATCTCGTCGAGGGCCCGTGTCGGATCGAAGATTTCCCGCGCCATGAGCTTCCCGTACCAGGAAGGAAACCCTTCACTCAAAAGCCGCGAAAGGAACGAAAAGATGAATGCCCGAAGCTTCTCCTCGGCCGTCGCTTCTTTCGTCAGCCCCGCGTCGGGCGGGTATTTCCGGGTTGCCAGGCGGTGTGAGTACTCCAGGATAGCGGAGTACAGGCCTTCTTTATCCCGGAAGTGGTAGTTCACGGCCCCGACGTGCATGTTGGCCTTCCGGCAGATCTCCCTGATCGTGGCCGCACGAAAACCACGCCGGGCGAACACCTCGGCAGCCGCCTCAATCAGCCGTGTCTTTGCATCTTCGGTTTTTTTCGTGGCGTCTTTCATCAAGGCCTCCCCAGCATGGATACGAACATCAGTTTGAAACAAAAGTTTGGAACATATGTTTGGTCCTGTCAAGAAAAATTTCAGCACGTGCTCCCGGTTTTCGGAGGCCTGTACTTGCTGAAAACTATGTCGGCAGCACATGTTATGCCCGGTTTTTGAAGGAAAATACGGTACCTTCAAGCGAATGAAAAGTGAGAAAGATTCGTCGATTTCAACCGCCGAGCGCTGCCGTCAGCACAAATGGACATTTCATTTGCTCTCGATGCGGCCACTTCATTTGGTTGGTTCAACTTGATGAAAACTATTGGCAACCGGAGATTCTTCTCTATAATATCACCTCAGTCCTTCAATTCGGGATGTTTCGATCGGTAACTCCATCTCAAGCAGTCATATCTTTCCCATCGGCATTTCATTCTGAGAAGAATCGGCCGGCCGCCGTGTCAGGAGTATTTCCGGTATTATTTTTTCGGCCCAGTTTATTTTGGGGAAGGCATGAAGATACAAGTCCCGGAAAAGCCGAAGAAGTCGGTGAAGAGCAGGAAGCGGGCGGTCCAACCCGGCGGGGAAACCGGGGTTGAACTGAGGGAAACCGTCAAGGCCCTGCAGGAAAGAGCGGAGCTGCTCCACCTCATGATGGACGCTCTTCCCGTCACCATATCCTACGTGGACGCAGACCAGCGCTACCGGCTCAACAACAGGACATATGAAGAATGGTTCGACTGTTGCCTGGATGATATGACGGGCAGGCACCTCAGCGAGGTGCTGAGTGAACAACACTACGCCGAAATCCTGAGACATGTAGAAGCTGCTCTCGCCGGTCGGATGGTTTCCCACGAACGCATCGTGCCCTTCAAGGACGGTACGGCCCACTATATTACGGCGAGCTATGTCCCACATTTCGGCGCCGAGGGTGAAGTCAAGGGGTTCTTTTCACTGGGCGTGGACATCACCGAACGCAGGAACGCCGAAAATCGGCTGGCATACAAGGCTTACCTCCTTGCCGCGGTGAATGAAGCCGTTATCGCAAGCGACGACCGGTTTGTCCTGACAGCCTGGAATCAGGCCGCCGAAAAGATCCTGGGGTGGAAATCCTCCGAAGTCCTGGGCCGTCCCGCACGAGATGTAATGCATGCGGAGTTCAGCGGCGTAGACCGGGAAGAGGCATTGCAAAAGTTGCAGGACGCGGGTTGTTTGCGTACCGAAATGATCTTCTTGAGGAAGGACGGCTCTCCGGTTTGTGTCGAGACAACCATTACGGCATTGAAAGACGAGTGCGGAGCAACGACCGGCTATGTTTCCGTCCATCGGGACATCAGCGAACGCAAACGGGCGCAGGAGGAGCTTCGGACTTCCCATCAGCAGCTTTTTGACATCATCGAGTTCCTGCCGGATGCGACCTTCGTAATCGACCGCGAAAGCAGGGTTATCGCATGGAACCGAGCCATCGAGGAGATGACCGGGGTCAGCAAGAAAGAGGTTCTCGGGATGACCGGGCATGCCTATGCGATTCCCTTTTACGGAGATCCCAGACCGATACTGATCGACCTCGTGTTTGACAGTGGGATCGATCTCAGCGAGTATTACGATTTCATAGAGAGGAAGGGAAACACCGTATTCGGGGAAGTCTTTGCCCCAAACGCATACAACGGCAAAGGGGCCTATCTTTGGGGAACCGCATCGCCGCTTTTCGACGCCAGGGGGAACCTGATCGGTGCCATCCAGTCCATTCGAGACATCACCGACCGGAAAAAGGCCAGAGACGCCGTTGTCCAGTCGGAAAAACAGCTTCGGTATCTGTCCGCGCGGCTGTTGAAGGCCCAGGAGGAAGAACGCAAGCGAATCGCCAGAGAACTGCATGACAGCACCGGGCAGTCGCTTGCCGCGCTGAAGTTCTATGTGGAAAGCGCATTGAGTTCCAGGCACAAAGGCAAGACCACGGAAATGTACAAATCCTTCGAACGGCTCATCCCCATGATCCAGACCGCCATAGAAGAGGCCCGGAGGATCTATATGGGGCTCAGGCCGTCCATGCTGGATGACCTCGGAATAACGACGACAATCAAATGGTACTGCCGTGAAATTCAGGAGACGTGCCCGGGTGTCAGGATTGAAGAGCAGGTCGATATCGCCGAAGAGGAGATCCCGGACGCCCTGAAGATCGTTATTTTCAGGATCATTCAGGAGGCGTTCAACAACATCATCAAATACAGTGAAGCGGGATATGTGCAGGTTTCCCTGGTAAAGAACGATTCGAGCATCGAGCTGACCATAGCGGACGACGGCCTGGGATTCGATATCGAGTCCTACTTGCGCAGAGGGCATCACGAGCGCGGGCTGGGACTCGCCGGGATGAAGGAGCGCATGGAACTGACGGGTGGGACTTTCTCCATCAAGTCAAGCCGAGGGCATGGAACCACAGTCCATGGGACCTGGCCCCTCCACGCGAACGGTTCCGACAGCGATGCAGCGTTTGAGATGAGCGGCGGGGTGATTTGAGGCAGTTGGAAGATTCAGTCATTACGCATCCCGGGCCTCGCTCCCTAAGCGCAAGAAGCCGGGCTTTCGTTATCGCGGCCGCAATGCTCGCCCTTTTCCTCGGCGCTCTCGATGCCCTGGTGATGGGGGCCGCCATGCCGACCATAGTGGCCGACCTTGGCGGGCTGCCTCTGTACAGTTGGGTCTTCTCATCCTACCTGCTGACCCGCGCGATCAGCCTTCCCATCTTCGGGAAACTATGCGACATCTTCGACAGCAAGCGGCTTTACATCGTCGCCATTGCAACATTCGTCCTGAGTTCGATGCTCGGCGGGGCGGCACACAGCATGTTCCAGCTTATCGTCTGCCGAGCGCTGCAGGGAATCGGGGCGGGTGGGACTTTCGCCCTGGCCTATATCGTGGTGTCGGACCTTTCTCCCCCGGACAAGCGCGCCAAATGGATGGGGTTCATCAGTTTCGTCTGGGGAGTTGCGAGCATTCTGGGACCGGCCCTTGGCGGGTTCATCGTCGCTTTTTTCTCGTGGCGGTGGATCTTCTACGTCAATGTCCCCCTGGGCTGTGCGGCACTTCTTGGAATCATTTTCTATTTGCAGGACGTACGCGAGAAAAGACGCGGGGCCTCGATCGACTACCTGGGGGCGTTAACCCTGACATTGGCCGTTCTCGGGATCCTGACCGCCTTCCTGCTTGGAGGACGGACCTACCCCTGGCTTTCTCCTGAAATCGCGATCATATTCGGGATATCCATTGTTGCGGGCGTCGGCTTTGTGTTCGCCGAAAATTCGGCCGGCGAACCCATCCTCTCGCTCTCCTTTTTTCGAAATAGCGAGTTCAGCCTGGCCAATACTTCTGCTTTTTTCAGCAGCTTTGCGATTTTCTCTCTCTCTTCGTTCAGCCCTCTTTTCATTCAGGGGGCTTTGGGCAAAAGCCCGGCACAGTTGGGCGTGGCGATGGTCCCCCTCACCCTGTGCTGGTCGGCGGGATCGATCACCTGCGGCCAACTCATGCGCAGGCACAGCGAAAAGTGGTTCAGCCTGTTTGGATCCTGCTTCCTGGTGGCAAGCGCCATCGCAACACTCACCTTTTCCTCTGCGACCTCCCTTCTCGCCTGTTCGGGCACCCTGGCGCTGGCCGGTTACGGGATGGGTATCGTCTCGGTCAGTACGCTCCTCATTGTCCAGGAGAGCGTCGATTCCTCGAACCTCGGCGTTGCGACCGCATCCCAACAGTTTTTGAGGACTGTGGGAGGCACCATCGGAGTCGGCGTTTCGGGGAGCCTGGTTACGGCCCAACTCATGAAGGTCCTCGATCCCCTGGTGCACTCGTCTCTCAAGGACCAGATTCCGGCATCCATTTCTTCTCACCTGGCCGACAACATCGAGACCCTTTTCCAGCCCGGCGTTCAGGCGACTCTTTCGGCAACCGTTCAAAAAGCCCTGCAGGAAGCCGTTGCCGGCGGACTCGTCACGGTCTTCCGGCTTGTGCTGGCGACGGCCGTAGTGAGTCTCTTGTGCTGCGTTCTTCTTCCCCGTCCGAAGACTCGCCCCATGCCCTGATTTCCGGGGGATTGCGAGGGCGCGCTCCGAACCGGGGCTGCGCTCGTTAAGGAATGGAGTTTCCCGGCAGAACGTCGTCGAGGGCTGCTTGAAGTCTTGTCACATCTTCATGCAGCAATGAAGTCCGGAAAACCCTTCCATTGAATTTCCATATTTCTTCCAGGATATTGTCCAGATGTTCCCTGGCAATGATGCACAAAGCCGACGTGCCCGGTTTCAGGTGAGCGGCCAGGTCTCTCATGAAATCTTCATCGACGCCTGCATGGGAAAGGGACCCGGAAACCGCTCCGACGACGGCGCCTGTCGCCAGGCCGAACAGGGCGAAAATCGGATTGAGCAGCATGACCCCGATGAGCGTCCCGAGGAATCCTCCGCCAACCATGCCGCTGACCGTAAAGTGGGTCATATGGTGGAGTTTCACCTTGCCCTGCCTGGTTCTGACCAAAACGACCGCGTCCTCCAGTTCGACAAGGTGTTCGCCCTGCTTTCTCAGCAGATCGAGGCGCACCTCTTCAGCTTTCAATTCATCCTCAAAAAGACTCACCACCAACTCGCTCATGATCTCCTCCCTTCTTTCTGAAAGACCTCAGCCATTCATCTGCTCCGGCTCTGTGCTCTCCGCCTCCCGGGATCATCCCTTGAAAGCGGAAGTGCCGATGCTCCCTGTCCTGACCGGCCACACAGTTGTCTGCCGCAAAACAGCCTGTATCCCTCCACTCCGGAGAGTGAGCATCCGGAGCAACCGGCTGCCCCCACGAGCGATAGTGCGAGTTGCGCTCACGTGAATGCCGCAGTCCGGACAGTACAGGACAACTCTATGATAAATATCGTCCAACGCGGGATCCAGTGAGGGTTCGATTATATAGGGGAATCGAAGGCGAATTCGAAGGCTGTGGGCTTCAGGTCGAGACAAAGAGCAATGTAGGGTGGGCACAGCTCCACCGTGCCCACCATTCTTCAGCCATCGGGTGGATACGGTGAGCAACGGGTAACACGGACAACTTGTTGCCCGTGCGCGAAGCGCAAGAGGTTCAAAGGTTGAGTCCTACAAGGACAACGAAGGATTTGGCCGTTCCTCTTGTCCTTACGGACCCGGACAACAAGTTGTCCAGGCCACCCGCGGAGCGGGGGTACGACTCACCGAAGACATTCCATTCCCGGAGGCATCTCCCGTGGAATCGCTCGGGTCAGGTTATCGTCACGCGTCCGCCTCGTTCATCTGAGGCGCTTGATATCCCATGGGTTGTAAGCCGGTTGCTTGCCGTCTATGACGATTCCGAAGTGGTTGAGGATGTTGCCTTTCTGATCCTTGTCGTGCCAGCGGTCCAGAAATTCGGAGATCGGAATGTAGGTGAAGTCGCCGAGCGTCGCGGGGTCCATGAAATAAAAGTTCTTGCCGTCATAACCCACCGCCACCACGTAATGACCGTCTTCCCAGTCCGACGGCCAGTCCACGTGGTGTCCGGGCCACGCCTGGATTGAGAGGATGGTTGGTTTCTTCCGGTCCATCAGGTCTTTGAGTTCATCCAGAGTCATGTCGAAGTGTACGCGAACCCGGTAACCGCGCTTTGTAGCGACTTTTTGAATCATCAGGTAGCTGGTGCCTTGATCCGGGTCCGCCTTGAGCAGCCTGGCGAGCTTGTCGTTTCGGATATCGTCGCCGTAGTAGCCAAAGACCGACTGCACAGCGGACACGCCGCACGTGTAGCCGGTCGATTGACGGACGAGCGGGAGCCGGACGCGGATCGGGTTCCCGAACAGGCACGACACGCCGGCCTGTTCGATGGAGCCGGGATCGGTGATGTTGGCGGGTTCTCCGGCAGAAAGCGGCCGGAAGCTGAAAAGGAAGGCGCAAAAGACAAACAGTGAAACGAAAGACCGGGTTCGGCGGATAGCGAACATCTCGTTTCCCTCCGTTTTGGATGAGACGGCGGCTTACTGCGAGCCCCGATGCGCAACCCGCTCCGATTGCGGCAGTTGGTGATATTTAGCACAGTTTTTGCCCGGACACGAGAGAACTCCGCCCCCCGGCCGGCCAAAACGGCCGGGGGGCGGAATTGCGGCGAGAAACCTTTGAAACGCCCGTATTTCAGGGAATCAGGAGCGAAGACCCGGTGGTCTTTCGAGCTTCGAGATCGCGATGGGCCTGTGCGGCGTCGGCGAGGGGATAAGTTTGCCGGATGTCTATCTTCACAACCCCCTTCTCCACCACATCGAACAGGTCCCGGGCATGGGCGAGCAGGTCCTCGCGCCTGGCCGTATAGGTCATAAGTGTCGGCCGCGTAAGGAAAAGCGAACCCTTGGCCGAAAGAATGGCCGGTTCGAAGGGCGGGACGGACCCGCTCGATTGACCGAAGCTCACCATCATCCCCATGGGCTTCAGGCAATCCAGTGATTTCATGAAAGTGGCCTGACCCACCGAATCATAGACCACGTCCACTCCTTTCCCGCCGAGGATTTCCTTTACCCGGTTGACGAAATCCTCTTCACGGTACAGGATGGGATAATCGCAACCCTTGCTCCGGGCGAGTTCGGCCTTTTCCTTTGAACCGACCGTCCCGATCACGGTCGCTCCGAGATGTTTCGCCCACTGGCAGACGATGGACCCTACTCCCCCCGCCGCCGCATGGATGAGAACCGCATCCCCGAACTTGACGTTGTAGCAGCCTCGCAGGAGGTAGCGGGCGGTCATCCCCTTCAGCATCATGGCGGCCGCCTGCCGCGTGGAGATGCCTTCGGGGAGCCTCACCAGCCGGTGCGCCGGAATACGGCGGATTTCAGCATATGCGCCGGGGGGATTCCCCGCGTAGGCGACCCGGTCCCCGACCGCGACTTCGGTCACTCCCTCGCCGGTCTCTTCCACGATGCCCGCGCCCTCCATTCCGATGATGCCCGGAAGAGGGTAGGGGTAGAGACCCGTCCGGAGGTAGACGTCGATGAAATTCACTCCGACGGCTTCATGGCGCACAAGCGCTTCACCCGGACCCGGCTTGCCCGGAAAATATTCTTCCAGCCGCAAGACTTCCGGCCCGCCTTTTTCATATGCAATAATAGCCTTTGACATAAGCACCTCTCTCATTTGCCGCCCGGAGGACGACAAAGCCTTCCTCGATTCCATGCCAATGCGGATCGCATCCCTCAGTCACGTTCACAATGCTGCTCAGCAGCAAACAGAAGAATTCACCGGCCAGTTGTCAAGAGCCCGGTCCGGGCGGCGAGGGACTCCGGTCTCTTTGGAAAAGGAATCCATATCCTTGCTGCCGGGGAAGCAGGACAATAAGCTCCTCCCGCGCGGCGCGTCAAGTTCCGGGGTGTGAACCGACAGGCAAGGGCAGGCATTTTTCGCCCGGTTTCATTCCGGGGCCGCTCTCATGCGGCTGCGGGCATCTCAGCAGGTTTCAGGATCCGCTTACGGCTATTCAATGGATTTCTCGATTCAGGCCATAGAAAAGAGCGATATGTATTGTGCCATTTAGAGGGAAAAACCAATTAGACATTAATGACATCAATGACTTACAAGTAAACGGCAGTGATAAGCGCAAATTCTGACGTCCATCCGGAAAACGGCAGCAGGATAAAGATGTTCCCGGCTGCCGCTCCATATCGAGGCCTTGAATGAATTTTAACGTTTGCCTGGATGCCAATCTCATAAAGCGGCTGAAGACGCTTCGACGGGCGGGGGGACGGGCCGCGAGAGCGGCCGGACACGCCGAGATCATCATGAATGAGATGATGGCCGGAGATGTTTGCAGCCTGAAGCTTCTCGGCAGGCTGACGAGGCACGGCGAAGCCAGGATCAGAAACTGCATCAAGTACGATCTGGTCGACGGTTATCGACTGGTGGCCATCAGGCGGGGGTGTGATTTTGTATTCGCTCACGTCGGAACGCACGACAACTGCGATCGCTGGATCAGGAACAACGTGGGCATCGAGCCCGTGACGGACAAGAGAAGAAACGAGATCCACCGGGTTGAGACGGGTCCGCCGGATGCAGCGGAAACCGAAGGGGAAGCAGACCCTTTCGAAGACGATTACGACCGGCTTCTGATGCAAAACATCGATGAAAAGGACCTCAGGAAGATCTTCAGCGGCCTGTGCGGTGCGCACAAAGAAAAATCCGTATAAGCGATAGAGGATTCGAGATCATTTCGAGGGGGATGGGGATGTTGAAAAGGACGGCGTTTCGAGGTGTGTTGTGGTGAGCGCTGCCCCTTCCTTTTCTTCCGAGGGAGGCCGGCTCCCCTTGGTGGAGGGTCGGCCTTTATTTCAGCGGTCATATCCCTTGAGGGAAAAAGTGCTTTCCCGTCAACGCTTTCCCTGGTGGGGAAGGGGACAAACCCGTATTCAGGCTGTTCCCGGACGGAATCAGGCCAGCACGCTGGATGCCTCACGCATGAGCTTCGCAATGGCAAGCCCCTGGGGGCACGCCTTCTCGGCCTTCGAATAGTCGATTTCCGTAAGTTGCGCACGAGATTCCTCGGGCAGGCCCGCGAAGACCTCCCGGGCGAGATCGCGGTCGCCGTAATCCCGGTAGTACATGAGGCAGCGCATCACATCGTTTATCGGAACGGCCCCCGCTACAGCTTCCCCGCAGATCCGGCCGCAGCCCGCGCAGTATCCCGACCGGGTCTCTTCGGCAAACCGTCCCAGCAGTTCGAAATCGGTTGCGGCTAGGGCCGTGAGGTCCCGGGCAGCCGCTACGTTGGACGACAGCACGGTCAGACTCGGCATCTGCGAACAGACGCTGGCAATGTTCGGGTTCTCCCAGACGGCCTTGAGCTTTGCCTGCCTGTCGGTGAAACCCCTTTCGAGGAATCTTCCGGCCATCTTCATTTCGGCTTCGCTGTCGTTTTTCACCGGTCCGCCCCCCTGGGTCTTCATGGCCACGAGGCCGATCCCGGCGTTGACACAGGCGGCCAGCACGTCCTGCATCTTCGGGGTCTGCATGAGCCGGAAATTGTAGGAGAACATGATCACATCGATCCAGTTCAACTTGGCGGCGGCAAGCAGGCAGTCCTCCATGTTGGAGTGGCAACTGAACCCGAAATACTTCATCTTGCCCGCCTGTTTCATCTGGGATGTCCACCCTTTTATAGGGTCGCCGATCTCGTTCAGGCCATTTATGCCGTGGACGAAAAAGGCATCCGTATACTCCGTGTGCAGCCGCTTCAGACACTTATCGAGGCCCTCGGTCATGCTGTCGGGTGCGCCGGGACGTGTTTTGGTCACGAGAAAAATATCTTTCCGGGCGTCGGGGGTGCGGCTGAAGAACCGGCCGAAGCCCTCTTCACTCAATCCATTGCCGTACGCCTCCGCCGTGTCCCAATAGGTTACTCCCCAATTGTACGCCTGCCTCAAGAGCAACTGGTTGTTGACCGTGTCGAACATCCCGCCCAGAGCAAGGACCGACACATCGACCCCGGTTTTCCCCAGCCTGCGTTTGGGGATGGTTGAGGCCTTGTCTCCGCCCTGCTCCTGAGCGGCCAGGACCCTGGTCGCACCGGCGCCCGCGCCAGTCGCCGCCACTCCGCCAAGCCCGACCGTCTTCATGAAGTCCCGACGCGTCAACCCGTCTTGTTGCCTTTTCTCTGCCATGACAGTCACCTCTCGCCCGTAGCCGCCGCTCAGCTCTAATGCCGAAGGGGCGAACCATCCCGGGCTCACTTGGAAATCGCTTTGCCTTGTCCGATATCGTAGATCGGTTTGAATTTCAGCTCACCGATCAGGATCTCTTCCGGTTTTTTCAACGCCAGATCGCCGTTCACCTCAAGGAAGCGCAACTCGCCGTCCACCGAAAACCCGTTTTGGGCCGCCTGGTCGAGTCTGGCCTTCGCCGCGCCGTACTGCTGATCGACCTTGTTTTTGTGAAACTGCTTGCGCCATTCCATCCATTGTGAGGTGTTGGCCTGGGAACGATCGACGAATACGTAATGGACGACTTTCCCGGGGCAATCCTCCTCGAGGTAGAGCGTATATTCCACAGGGCCGGACTGCTGATCCCGCCCCTCGATCCGTTTCAATTCGCCTTCCTCGATCAGCCAAGCTACCGGGCAGGAACGCGATTTGACGAAGTCCCTCACCTTCCCGAAAACAAATCCCGGATTGTCCTCATCGGCCACGAAGTTGCCCGATAGAAAGGTTTCCGGCGGCGTGTACGCAACAAGGCCGCTCCCGCCCCGCAGCTTCATTGCCTGTTCGCTTGCCGCCAGGGCCGTTCCGAAGCACGCGGCCACGAGTGCAACACTCAAAAATACAAAATAAAGTCTGCGCATATCCGCTCCTGTCCAGGTCCGGGTTCTTGGCACGAATTGCAGGGATCCTAACAATTGCCCTCCGGCGAGTCAACTTCTTCCCCCCAGCCTGCAACTCACAGGAATCCCGGGGGCCGGCGGACCCGCCGAACCATGGCAAGTTGCGTTCGAGAAAGGTGCAGACGATGCTTCTCAAGAGAGCGGGGAGCTGCGCCCCCCGCACCCCCACGCCGCTACGCGGCTTTGAGTGGCGTTGCGGCGAGCGCTCGGCCTCACGCCTCATTTTCCACCTGGATTCCGTCTGGTCAACAGCCCCGGAATCACTCCCCCGCTCTTTTGGGGGATGTCAGGACAGGACTATGGTCTCGAACGCAACCCGACTTTCACTTGTCCGTGAGGTTCCAGACCACGTCCCATGAGTCTTCCGGATGGCTCAGCAGGTTTTGGCAGCGGTTCGCATAGGCTCGTGCGGCGGGATCATCGGTGAGTGTTGCAAAGATTTCGAGCGCGCCTGCCGGATCGCGGGCATAATACCGGGCGAGGGCCGACTGGAACGCTTCGAGTTCCCTCCCCGGAGTGTAACCGGACAGGCCGATCAGTTCATAGACGCGGACGGGTGTCTTCCTGCCGACCACACGCAGTAGAGCGAGTTCACGGCCGACGAATTCGTGCTGCGTCTGCGACCAGGTCGATTCCGAAACCATGGTGAAGGTGCCGAATCCCTTGTTGGCCCCTTCGAGCCGTGAAGCCAGGTTGGCGGCGTCTCCAAGCACCGTGTAATCGAACCGTTTCCTCGACCCCATATTTCCCACCACGACCGGTCCCGTATTGATGCCGATGCGCGCGTGCAGGGCCGCCCCCGTCCTGTTCATGAACTCTTCACGGCGTTCCCGCAGCTTCATCTGGCACCGGACTGCGGCGCGGCATGCCCTGCGGGCATGGTCGGGCTGGTCGATCGGCGCGTTCCAGAACGCGATGATGGCGTCCCCTTCGTACTTGTCGAGCGTCCCCCCCTCCTCGAGAATGATGTCCGTCATATCGGAGAGGTAGTCGTTGAGGAGACTCGTGAGCGTGTGGGGATCGAGGCGCTCGGAGATGGAAGAAAAGCCCTGGAGGTCGGAGAAGAATATGGACAATTCGCGGCGCTCGCCCCCCAGTTCCAGTTTGGAAGGGTCTTTCAGGATTTTTTCGATCACCGCGGGGCTGAGGTAATATTTGAAGGCTTTCTTGATGAAGGCCCTCTGCCTTCCTTCATGAGCGTAATTGATGAAGACGCCGCCTCCCAGGGAGAGCGTCACGGCGACCTGGTGCAGGATGATGGGCCACCAGTACCCCAGGGGGTAGGCGATAAAACCGATGAGGCCGGGGACGGGCAGAAAGACCCCGATTGCGAGCGCGCTCTGCCACGCCCTGCCGCCGCTGACGACCAGAACGCAGCTTAGAATCGACAGAAACAGGGTCGTAAGAATGCAGGACCACTTGGGGGGTTCCCGCAGAAAATCGTTTGAAAGCAAATTGTCGAGCACCGTCGCATGAAGCTCGACCCCGGGATAGACCTTGCTTACGGGGGTCGGCCTGAGGTCGAGCAGGCCGGGGGCGCTGACTCCCAGGAACACGTAACAGTCTTTGAAGACATTCGGATCTTCTATGACCGGCTTTTGCCCTTCGCGCAGACGCAGTTCCGACTGAATGACGGCGGCGGCGCTGAACGTCCGGTATGTGCCGACGGGACCCCGGAAGCGCAGGATGGCCTTCCCCGAATCGTCGGTTGGAACGCTTCTGCCGGCAATCTCGATGCACCCGGCTTTGAGCGTCATCTCCCGCGGAGCGCACGAAGAGTCGCCGGGAGCCTTGGCGCCGTTCGTTTGGATTTCCGGCGCCGGACTTTCCTCCGGCCCCGCGGCCTGCCCGCCCTGCTTCGGCCCATCGATGGAGGAAGCGCCCGGCCGGGCGGGTTCCGCGGCCTCTGCCGCGAGGAAAGCCGCCATGCCCAGGGATGGAGTGATCTCGCCATCGAAGAGATGGAAGAGATGACAGCGCCGGAATATTCCGTCGAAATCCGGTTCCTGCGAGACGCTTGCCAGAATCGCGGAGCTTGCGCAAACCTCGGGGACCGGGAACGCCGCCCTCGTCATGACGGCTTCACCGCAGGAACCGGAGGAAAGCCATTCATCGAGGCTGGTCGATTTCAGAGGGAATCGCCGCGGAATCTCCTGCGGCCAGGATTTCGTATCGCCGGATTTCTTCCCGAGGGATAAAGCCACCACGAAGGCGGGCGCGCGGTTGATGGCTTCAGCGAGCGACCGGTCATCGTCCACGCCGTAAAGGGACGATTCGGTGAAAAGCATGTCGAAAACGACGGCCCTGGCTCCGCTTCTCGCACAATACTCGATGATCGGAGCGTACACTTCGCGGGGCCACGGCCAGGACCACCCGTTTTCCTTCTCACCCCAGGCAAGGCTGCTTTGATCCAGCAGGATCAGCTTGATCTTCTCGCTTGCGGCAACCGGTTTGGCGAACATCTCGACACGCCACCGCCAGGTTGCAAACTCCCACAGATCAAGCAGTCCCGCCGCCCAAAAGCCAAGGGCGATTGCCGTGGCGACCGCTCCAAGCAGCGCACCCTGTACCCATTTGCGGCCCATTTCACCTCGGCTTCGAAAGCTCGTTTACTTTCAACAATGCATCACACCTTCGCGATGAAGCGGTCGAACCGGGCCTTCCGTTCCGGGGGAGAGACCTTCGCCACGGTGGGGCCGGTCTTGGCTGCGACGTTTTGAATCCGCTCCTTGGGGTCCGGATGGGTCTTGGCGAAACCGACTCCGGTTCGCGGCATGCGTTTATCCATTTCCTTGAGCATTCCGGTCAGCGCTCCGGGATCGTAGCCGACCCGCGTCAGGATGACCACGGCCTGCACGTCAGCCTCCCGCTCGAGGTCCCTGGAATAGCCGTTGTTCATCATGGTCGTAACGATGTCGCTGACGGACCCCTCAAAGGCTTCGGTCAATTGTGCCGCCTGGCCGCCGGCGTAATTCTTGACGCCTTCAGCAGCCAGAATGGTCAACGCCGAAGTCAGCCGGCCCGTCTTGATGGCCCGCAGACCGTGTTCGCCCTGCACATGGCCGATTTCGTGGGCCAGCACCGACGCGACCTGGTCTTCCGTAGTGCACAGGCGCAGCATCCCGCGGGTGACCAGGATCATACCGCCCGGCGCGGCAAACGCGTTGACTTCCTCGGAATCGAGGATCAGGAAGTGGTAGCCCCCGAATGTCTCGGGCCTGTCGGACGCCTGGGCGAGCGATTGCCCGAGCACATTGATGTAGCGGTTGGCCGCTTCATCCTGATAGGGGCGATAGCGCTGGAGCACCGTCGCCGTAACCGAGCGTCCGATATAGTATTCCTGCTCGGGTGTGATGTCCTGAAAGGTCTTTCCAAGCGCCTGGGCGCTCTTGACGATCGAGTTCGCCCGGCCTTGTGAGACCACTCCGCCCGGCAGTCCGAGGACGCCGCCCACACTCGAAGGCAGGTCTATCGCCCGGCAACTGCTCGTAAAGAAAAGCAACGGGACGGTCAGTACGATAAAGCTATACAGGAGTATGCCGGATGTGCGGCGGTTCATTGTACACCTCCCGTCTGAGGCTTGACGCCCCCTTCCTTGAGGAAGGCGATCATTTCCTGGGGTGAGACGTTCATCTGCTCCATCCTGTCCACCCAAGAGAAATCGATCCCCCTGTTGTCCGCCTTGAACTTTGCTTCCATATCGGAGTTGAACCCCTTGCCGGCAAGGGAGATTTCTTCACCCGAAGCGGAGACTTGGGCATCTTTTCCGCCCGAGCTGAATACGATCCGCTTTTTGGTCAGCGCGGACTGATGGATCCACCCTTTCTTCCCGCCCGGTGCATTGACTTCCATCCAGTCGCCCTGCTGTTGGAGCACTTCGACCTGGTCTCCGTAGGCGACCGGCGCAACCGGACTTCCCAGGAATGAAGGTGTCGCCCTGACCTGCCCGTTTTTAACCTGGACGCTCATCATCCCCAGAGCGGAACAGACCACGGCGGCAAAGAAGAAAACCACGACGA
The DNA here is from genome assembly GCA_963666995.1 of uncultured Syntrophobacter sp. Lineage (GTDB taxonomy): Bacteria > Desulfobacterota > Syntrophobacteria > Syntrophobacterales > Syntrophobacteraceae > Syntrophobacter. The sequence continues at coordinate 2,300,013 of OY762941.1, forward strand.
TGACCGGTAACACCCTACACTTTTCCATGCGCTGTCCTCCCTGAACGATAAAGTTGGTCAACCGGAATGCCGGTTTGCAGATTGTGCCGGAATAGTGATACGCCCTCCTGCGGACCAATTAAAAACCGGAAACATGAAGGGTTCGAACGGATTTGCCGCAGTCGAATCGTGCCGTATTGGCTCTGAATTTTCTACGTTATCCCGCCTCCGGCAGAGTCGAGCCGACGGGAAGCTTGTCACAAGCTCCGTCAATCGACCGCCGGGGTGCCGGGCTGTGCCGCGGGCTGTGAACTCATAGCGGCGGCAGCCTTTTCCTTCAGTTCCCTGAACTTGTCGGAAACCATCTCCAGCTTGGCATCCCACTGCGGATTGGGGACCTGGCCCTGTATGGCCTGGTTGAACGTGAGGATCATCGATATCTGGAAGAAGGGCTTGAAGAGCGCCAGCTTCACTCCGTAAGCCAGGGCGGCCGCGGCGGCAAGCCAGAAAATCTTGAGTGCCTCGCTGTGGGTCATCGTGGCAAATAACCCGAAGGGGATAAGGAAAATGACGAAGACGGCGATGAAGGCGAGAAAATTCGCCGCCGCACAGCCCGCCGCCGTCGTGAGGATCGGTTTCCAGTTCTGGGCGTAGAGGATCACCCCGCGCCGGGCGCTTTCCCAGATGTTCTCCTGCTTCCGCGCGAGATTGTAACTCAATATGGTTTCATCGATGTAGGTCAGGGAGAAGTTGATGACGCTGTTGGCGATCCACGTCAGGCTCTCTATCCCGGGCAGCGGCAGGAGATCCGTGATCGTCGCTACGGTGCGGTTGATGGCGCGGATGATGCCGAGCACCAGCCGGTCCAGGACGAACAGGGCGGAAACCTCCTTGAACATCCGGGTGACCAGTTCCTTGCCGTATTGAAACTGACCGGCCCCCTCGGGAAGTGAGCCCTTGGCGATGATTTCGGTGATCAGGGCGACGTGCCCCGCATCCACCAGGTACAGGACATATTCCTTTGCCAGGCGTAAAAGACCGATGAGGACCGCAAGTCCGATGATGAAGACGACCGCGCCTCCGCCTCCGAAGGTCTTTCCCATGAGCAGGATAAGACCGATGTAGAGCGTGATGCCCACTCCGAGGGCCATATAAATCACCGAACGGACAATAAGATAAGGCGTCGTTTTGAGAAGTATCTTCGAGGCTTCACCAAAATGAAATGTCATCGTATTTTGCTCCTCCGGCTCCTGGAAGTATGCCCGGTCTCGACCCGTCGAAAACAGACCGGGTTCGTCAGTCCCCTGTTCCATCCTGCCGCAGCCCACCGAAGGCTGTCCAACTTTTAATCGGAATATGATCGGTAAAACTCGAATCCCGGTACGGGGATATATTGCAGGGCCGGTTTCCGGCGGAACGCGGGATGGCGGCAAAGACCCGCCGGGCTCCACTCGGTTTCCTCCGGGTCCACGATGAAGACCCGTGCCGCGTGGGGAGTATTCCAACCGGTGCGATCACCCGGGACTCAGTTTGAATGAGGGAAATTCTATGGGCCTTTTGAGCAACTGTCAAACAAAAGAGAAGATTTCACAGGAATGATTCCTGGAAGCCTGTGCAGTCAGCCTTTTAGTGCTTCCCGGGCATCCTGCTTCCTTCCACCAAAAGACCCCGAGAGGGCGGGATGCTCCAGGTGGGGGAGGACCTCTAAGGGCAGCCCGCCAAAGATATTCCTCATCGACCGGGATTTTCCCACGGAGCCAACCCTGTTGCGGGATACAGCAAGGTACATCAGTGCCGGTACGTTTCAAAGCACGCGATCTGCTCTATGTCCTTTCTCGGCCTCCGGGGCACGGGATGGCTGGGGTATCCCAGGGGAGACAAGGCCACGACCCGGACGTGATCCGGGATATTGAGGATCTCTTTCACCACGTACTCATCGAACGCTCCGATCCAGCATGTCCCCAGGCCGAGTTCATACGCCTGCAGCAACATGTAGGCAAAGGCGATGGAGACATCCACCGTGTAGGCCAACTGACCGCAGGGCATGAATGCCTCGCATTCGGTTCCACAGGCTGCGAGCACAACAGGGGCCCGGCCCACGAAGGTCTGGCCGCCGGCAGCCACGCCGAGTTTTTCCCTCGTCGCCGCGTCCTTCACCACGATAAACTTCCATTCCTGCCGATTGCCCGCGGAGGGGGAAAGCCTTCCCGCTTCCAGGATTCTTTCGATCTTCTCCTGTTCGACTTCCCTGTCCAGGTAAGATCTGATGCTTCTTCTTCCACTGATTGCGGCGAAAACGTCCATAATGCCTGCCTCCAATCCGTTCTGCCGGTTCATGGCGAGCGGCAATCGAATCATGCCGGTCGCGCATCCGCATGGGAAACATTTTGCGTGAAGCGCTCCCGGGGTTTCCACACCGCACAAAGCCTGGAACAATCCTCCGGCTGCCCCGAAAGAGGGCAACCGATAGAGGGCCCAATGCCGGATCGGCTCTTCATTGAATTGAGCAATTCCCTCCCCCTCCCCTCCCCGCTCCCTGTTTGGACCGAAGAGATGGGTGACAAGTGTCCGAAGACATAGGTAACACTTTTTGAGTTAGAATCGTCGAAAAATTGACCGAAATTGTCTGGTTCCATTGTTCTTTGAAAACCCTTATTTTTTGTCTGCCTGCCCGGAAGAAAAGCTTTGTTGGAGAGCAACGCGATCGCTGAGGCAGGGGGATAATGGAACGGGCAAGTTCTCCGGAACGGTTGCGACTGGCGCGGACTGAGGCGATGCGTTAAGTTAAGGTGTCCTCTTAGGCCGTGGAGTTCCGGTGCATTGGGGTTTGCGGACTTGGTGGGCGACTGGCGATGGGGATCGATCTGCGACGGGCGAGAAGTCCCGGGGGGATGGCCTGAAATGTTTCGAGTCAAGAGTCTGCAACAGAGAATGGCGCTCTATCTGCTGCTCCCGGTGGCGGTATTGATGACCGCCATGGGGTGGTTCCTCTTCGTTTACGCTAGGGGCAATCTTCTCAAAGAGTATCGGGAAGCAGCCGTCCTGAAGCTTCAGCGCGCCGCCCACCAGGTGGACATGCGCCTCAGTGAACCGAAGCTGTGGATGCTGATCTTCGGCAAGACCGGCGGCGAAGCCCGGCCGGAAATCGTCCAGGCATGGGTGGTCCGGCAGTTGAACGAGCTGGAAGGGGTTGTGGGAGCGTCACTGGAACGCGCCGATGCAAGCCGGGTGACCGGTTCAATGCCGGAACAGCGCATGATGGGAATGCATGGGAGCGTGATGTTCGAACGAGCGGAAATCACGCAGGTCAACCCTCCCCGGCTCGATGCCGGCGACGGGCATGGAACAGTGACCATGAGTTCGGACCTCCTTGCTTCGAACAACCTGAAGGTCGGTCAACTGGATGTCACCATGCGGTTCGACGACCTCATCAGGAACGCTCTGTCCACGGGCTGGAGTCGGAATGAAACGGCCTCCCTCATCGACGATCAGGGTAAGGTGCTGATCTGCAGCGCGTCCGGCGACACTCGGTATTTCTGTTCGGACGAAAATACATTCCATGCCGTTTTGAAGGCCATGCAGGAAACCACATCGGGAACGATAATGGGAGCGAGCGGGGCCGCCGGCGAGGTCATCGGATTTTATCGCCTCCGGGAAGCTCCCTGGACCCTGGTGCTGACGGCTCGGGCCAGCGATATCCTGGCCCCGATCACGCGGTTCCGGGATATCTTCCTCGTAACGGGCGCTCTTTTCACGCTGTTGATCCTGATGTTGATCCGGAGTGTCGTCGGCCGCACGGTGGCTTCCATCCGGGAAGTGTCCGCTGCCGCTAAAAGGGTGGCCACGGGAGACCTGCACGTACACCTGGCCAACGGCAGCCATGATGAAGTCGGCCAATTGGTCCAGTCCTTCAACACGATGGTTGCGCAACTCGAAGAGCGGCTGCGGTTGAAGGAGGCGCTCGATCTGGCAATGGAAGTGCAACAGAACCTGTTGCCGGTAAAACCCCCCGAACTGGACGGGCTGGACATCGCCGGGACCTGCATATATTCCGACGAAACCGGGGGCGACTATTTCGACTTCCTGCAGTTCCCGGAACTGGGCCGGGGAAGAATCGGTATCGCCGTAGGCGATGTCGCAGGCCACGGCATTTCCGCCGCACTCCTCATGGCCACCGCCAGGGCCATGGTGAGGGCCAGGATATTGCAGCCGGGGACTCTCGCCCAGGTCGTAAACGATGTGAACCGGCTGCTTTGTTATGACACGGAACGCACGGGGGATTTCATAACCCTGTTCCTGGCAGTGCTGGACACGAACAGCCGCGAACTACACTGGGTGAGGGCGGGACATGCCCCGGCCCTTCTTTACGATCCAAATACGGATTCGTTTGAGGAACTGAGAGGCGAGGGCTTCAGCCTCGGTATCGACAACTCCCTCAGCGTGTCCGAATACCGGTACGCCGGGTGGAATCCGGCCAAGTTGCTCTTCATCGGCACGGACGGCATATGGGAGACGGAGAACCCGGATGGCGAGCAGTTCGGCATGGAGCGTCTGCGGACCATTCTGCGGCAGCATTGCGGTTCCTCTTCACAGCATATCATGGAGGTCGTGCTGGCCGCCCTGAACGAATTCCGCGGGAACGCGGACCAGGAAGACGACATCACCATGGTGATCCTTAAATCGTCCTGATCCCGGCGTGCCGCTCGGAATAACCCTGGAGAACCGGCTCATTCTTTTGGATGCAGGCTGAGAAGCTGACGGCCGGAACCCGAAAAGAATGGAAATGGAATCGGGCTGGCCGTCTCCGATATCTAATTCATTGTAGTCGCTTCACAACAGGTAAATTCTGAAGATCACAGTTTTGCCTTTCCTGAGGAAGCCGCTGCGTCTCTCATCCATTATGGTATGGCTTTGAGAGGCTTATCGGTTCCTCTTTCAAGATATGCAACTCATCTCGGTTCTGCCGCTTTCCCGAGCGGAAGTCACGGTTCCGGCAAGCAGAGTTGACTTTTGCATTTGCCCAAGGGGTCCTTTATGGTTGAGATCACCGGGGAGGGAGCGGACAGGGTTTTCCACACTACAAGGTTCAGGTACCGTCCGAGTGGTCTGCAATGGTGGAGGCCATCGGGGAGGTAGTGGAAGGGGATTTTCCACACACGAAAATTGTGCTGGTTGCCCCCCAAGGACAGTTTGACTTCTGGAATCTTGTTGCTACAATAGCTACAGGAGGTGGTGCAATGCAAGTGGGAATACGGGATTTAAAAAACAAGCTGACCCACTACCTTGAGATGGCCAAGAGGGGTCATGCCGTCATCATCACGGACAGGGGAGCGCCAGTGGCAGTTCTGCACAATCTCGATCAGATAGAGGAAGAGGCTGGGTCCGAGGAGCGTTTGGCTTATCTGGCTGGACAGGGTTTTCTCAGCTTGCCAAGAACGTCGGATGAACCTGCGTTTGAGCCGGTTGAAAGAGCGGAGGCAAAAGGAGGTTCGGTATCCGAGACGATCATCGGGGATCGCAGATGATCTACTTTGACAGCAGCGCACTGGTTAAACGCTACATAGAGGAAGAGGGAAGCGACAAGGTCAATGCTTTGCTTAAAGAAGGATCGTTTTCGGTCGTCTCAAGGCTGGCCTATCCTGAGATACTGGCGGCAATAACACGCAGGCATAAAGCTGGAGACATCGAAATCTGCGGGTTTGAGCGAATCAAAAAAGCATTTAAAGCCGATTGGGCATCCCTGGCCGTTGTCGAAATGCACAAAGAGGTTTTTCATTTTATTGATGAAGTGATTGCGAGGCATGCCTTGAAGGGGGCAGACAGCATACATCTGTCGACCGCATTATGGCTCAAGAAGACAACGAAAGAAAATGTTGTTTTCGTTGCTTCCGATCTTGAATTGCTCAAAGCGGCCAAGACGGAAAAACTCGAGATATGCAACCCCGGTCGATGAGATGCTATTCGGAGGCCTCCTCTATGGTTGAGACCATCTGGGAGGTAGTGGACGGGTAATCCACACTACAAAGTTCAGGTACCGTCCGAGGGGTCTGCAATGGTCGAAACCATCCGGGAGGGAACGGACATGATGCGGATCAGGAAAATGATGTGACTTTGCCCGAGTGGTCCTCTATGATTGAAACCACTTGGGAGGGATTGGAGGGGCGTTTCCACACGCCAAAGTTCAGGTAGCGCCCACGGGGTCTGCAATGGTCGAAACCATGAAGGACCATTCCGACATGAAATCCACGCTGGAAACTCGAAGGGCAACACTTGCCCCGGAAATACTCGCCTGAGCCGATATCATCCTTGGTTAGATCCGCCCCCGCTCCGAGTTTGTCTGCCACCGCTGCCGAGCGTGTCCAGGCTACGATATGCGAGCGAGAACAACTTGTGTTTGCGTCTGGAATGTTATCTTTTCAAGAATTATGCGGTGAAGACTTAACGGGGTTTGTCGAGGTCTACGGGATGCCGCTTCGCGTGGGCAAGTTCAAGCCGGGGCCTACCAAAGCCGACCGAGAAGCGGTAAGGTGCGGCGTCCGTTTGATGCATTCGTTAGCGAATTTTTCATTCCTGGATCTTTGCATCAATGATCCGAATCCTCTTGCGCCGATCCGTTACCCTTCTGATATCGTGCAGAAGTTCGTTTGCCAGTGCGATTCTTTGGCTATCGTGGATTTGTTCCAGTCCTAACCGCTCCAGCGTATTCAAAGTGATGTCTATTCGCCGTGCCTCATTATCAAGCCGCGAACGTTCTTTCGCTTCTGGAAGTCGGCATAGCCTTTCCAGCAGTTCCGATAAGGCCTTTATTGCGTTAGATATCCAGGCACCAAGCCGTATCCTGATCGGTGAACTCTTGATCAGTGAAAGAACAAACAGTCTTTCGTTCTGAGAAAGCTCAGCGAAGCGTCTGCATTAGGGTCGATCGCTCGCCAGTAAATGGGCTTCATACTTGCCTTGGCCTATTAAAGCCAGCTTAGCATAAAGAAGTCCCAGATTTATGAATTCATATGAAAAGTCTCCAAGATCTCATGGTTCCGGAACAGACAATTCCATTTCGAGTTCACGCATGGTCATCAAAGCGAAATCCTCCTTGAAATGCTAAGTACCAGAGCTGAAGTTTCCGAACATTTCTTCGCCGCAAGACCCATGCGCAGTATGGGAAAGGACCGAGATTGTGCTCGAAAACTTGTGCTCAGGTACTTAGCTTAGAGACTTGCCACTCAGACGCTTAGCAGAAATTCTCTGCTTTGGAACATGAGCTTAAGAGCGAACCCGAGACATTGTTCACGTTTATGCTTTTATGAACATGGACGCCACTGAGGCGAAATCAGCTATGAGAGCCAGCAGAGCCCTCCAAAAGCCAAGGGCAGTTTTGCCTCTTCCGTTGACTTCCACGGAGTGAGCATTGCCTGCCGATACATAAATCACTGTATCACCGTCGAAAGGCCCATTAATCTGGACCCTTTTGCTTTCATCGGTTTCAATAAAGATATAGGCGGAACTGTGACTCCTTTTCGGGGGCAAACCCGATTTAATGTTTTCAAAATCAAAAACATTATTTCGAGTTCGCCGGCTCATTAGCTAAGCCTCTGAACCGGCGACACAGAGATCGAGCGAACTCGACTCGAATCCGACTTTTTCTTCATGAGCACCTCCTATTCATCACGCTTTGCGTGAATCTCGGGTCCGCTCTTAAGATCACCTCCTTCAGATGCACAACCACTTTTCTCATGGTTGGTCGGTTGCCCTACCATAGGCATCAGCGGGAGGTAGACGCTCTCCCCTCCCAATCCGGTGCCACGCCTAGTTACCCAGTCTTCGTATGACGTCACTATCTTCATTTGGCCGCCGTTGCGTCAGAGCATCCCATGTCGGTCACACCTCTCATCGGCCATGGGTCACCGACAGGCCAGCTTTTCCCCAAGACGGGGCTCTAAAATAAAAACAGAACATGATTATCTTGCACCCCAGCTGGCAGTTTGCCTCCTTTGTGGAAAGGGCGAAGACTCATCCAGGCACCGAGCTTGGTGCCCATGCCAATCACCTCCTTTCTGCTAATACCGCTGGGACAAAGCACTTCGCAAGTCACGAGAGACCGTTTGGCCTAGATGAATAATCTCCTCGTATGTGCGAAATGCTTCATCATAGTTCATGTCCCTGTGCATAGCTTCATTAAGGCGGTCCCTGAATTTAATCAATCTCTCATAAAGCAAGCCATCGATACGCAATGGGTAATAATACAGGCGCTGGAGCACCTGACTCGTAATCTCTATTAACTTGCCACACTTTTTGTTGACCGAAAGAAGGATTTCGTCATATTTCCGATAGCCTTGGTAAGTAAATAGCGGTCTACAACCACCGAATTCAAAGCGAATTGCTTTTAGCGGGACATCGTTCTCGGAACTACGCCTGCTACTGGCATAAAGCAGGTCCAAAAACACGGAAAATCAAAGGTCATGAGAAATGCTCTTTGCCATCTATCCCAGCGGAACTTCTCGAATGGCAGGTTTTCTACGTCGAACTGGTGCGGCAACTTGGACTGGAACCTGAAAACTACAAAGCACTTCTCGATGGAAAGAACGGATTGGACAGCAAGATTGTGAGCCTCGAACGGAAGCTGAGCAATGTTGAAGCCAGTACGAGAAGAAAAGAGATTGTTTTGAAAAACCTGGACAGCCTGCTTGAGCATGATGATTTTGACCGGGCCGAATACTCCCAAAAGCGCCATGGCTGCCTGCTCGAAATAAAATCGCTCGAACACAGGCTGAAGGATATCCGGCAAGAACTGGATGAACTGAAAAAGCGAAAACGTGAAGAGGCAGAGTTCGCCAGGCTGATCTCCGAAGCCGACCAAATCAAGGACCTTACTCATTCCATCATGAATTTGTCGTTCGCCAGCAAACAGCGCCTTCTCCGTGGTGTGCTTGACGGGCCGGTCGTGGTCGGTCATTCCACAGTCGTTCCACACCACGACCCGGAAAATGAAGATGCTTTGATGGAAATCCTCAAGCACACTACGATGACCATTCGCCATAACCAACCATTATTGTTGGAACTCCTGGCTGATAAGCACACCATGAAACCGTTGTGATGGTTGAAACCACCTGGGAGGGATTGGAAGGAGCAATCCACACCGCATTCGGGGGAAACAGCGTTCTCGCATCAGGGTGAGGAGCAATTGAAATAGTACGCGCGACCAGCGATACGGTAGGTGTCCGAATTGGGCAGATGGTGGTCCCTGGTGAGGAACTGGAGAAGGGTATTTTCCAACCTGGGCAGCATTGAGAGGCACGCTTCCACTTCGACATATTTCTGCTTTTGCAGACTTAGCAGGCAGCAGATCGGAGTGATGAGGAATGATACCGACCGGAACCTTCAAGCCCTCAAAGAATGAGAGCCTGAAGGTTGTCAAATGGTCTTTGAATGCGCTGAAACTCTAGAAAATTAACGGATATTGGTCAGACAGAAGCCACAATCCGAACCAGATCGCTAACGGGTTTCAGTAATTGGCGTCGGGCGAGTCTACGGTCGATTGCGGGGCCTAAACCTGCCACCGCGTTCTTGTGGTATTTCCTGGGATCATCGACCACGAGGAAAATCACACGAACTTGATCCGCATCCAGAATCTTGGCTTTAGGATACGCGCCTTTGAGCTTTTCCATCCGCTCGTTTGCCATGGTGAGCATGGCGTCGCGTTCTCCAAAGTTCATCGCCCCGGTGGGACAGATCTTGACGCAGGCCGGTATCAGCCCGTTGCTGACTCTGTCGATGCACATGGTGCATTTCACGATCCTGCCGTCGGCTGCTTTCCTGGGAATGTCGTACGGGCAGGAAGTCTTCACTTCGTCAAAAGGAGCTTCCTTAGCCTTCTCCGTGTAAAAAACCGCACCCGTCGCCTCGTCCTTGATAACCGCCTCGCTCACGTAGCCTTCAATGGCGTCCTTGCAAGGGGGTTCGAGGCAGTGGCGGCACTGGTCCGCGAAAAAATACCATGCTAATTTTCCATCGCTTTCCACTTCGCTGAAACGAACCAGTTTGAACGTGTTGCCGTCCAGGTCGGGAGGATTCTGGTGGCTTCCGGTGTTCTTGGTTTGAGAAGCGCCGTTTCGGTTCCAATTTTTGCAAGCCATCTGGCACCCTCTGCATGCAGTGCATTTTGTGGTGTCGATAAAGAAACTTTTCCCTGCCATGGCTTACACCCCTTTCTTTCGGACATTGACCATGAAAGCTTTGCTTTCCGGAATACGGCTGTTGGGGTCTCCCACTGCCGGTGTGAGCAGGTTGGCGCTCTCTCCCCCATCAGGCGGCCAGATCCATCCATAGTGCCATGGCACACCGATCTCGTGCACTTCCCGGCCCTGAATCTTGAACGGCTTGAACCGCTTTGTAACCATGGCTACGGCCTCCAGAGAGCCTCGCGCCGATTCTACAATGACGTGCTCACCGTTGGCTATGCCCTTCGAGGCTGCCAATTGTTCGCTCATCTCGACGAATATCTGTGGCTCCGCTTCGATCAGCCATGGAAGCCAGCGTGTCAGAACTCCGGTCTGCCAGTGTTCGGTCACACGGTAGGAAGTCCCGATGATGGGATAGTTGGGATCGCATGACTTGAGGATATCCTTGTCGGTTCGATAACTGGCCGCCAGGGGGTTGCTGATCTGAGAACCAAATGGGTTCTTGTCAACCGGATGCTCCATCGGTTCGTAATGCTCGGGGAATGGGCCATCTTTGAGACCCGGCCCGAAAATTGCCGCAAAACCGTCCGTTTTCATGATGAAGGCGTATTTCCCATCCTCACGCGAGGTTCCGTCGGGATTCCTCAGAGGATACCATGGTCCGTCAGGGACATCTCCTTTCCACTTCTGCGTAATGTACTTACCGTCTTTCACTTCGCCGACAAATTCCACGACGGGCTTCTTCGGATTCCATGGTTTGCCCGTCAAGTCGGTGGATGCCCGATTATAGATGATCCTGCGGTTGACCGGCCAGGCCCAGGACCACTGAGGGTAGAGGCCGATGCCGCTGTCGTCGGTTCTGTCCCTGCGAGCCATGTTGTTGCCGTCCTGATTGTAGCTCTGACAGTAGATCCAATTCCCGCAGGACGTGGAACCGTCAGCCTGGAGCATGGCGAACGCGGGCACGAGGTCACCCTTCTTGAAAGTCTTGTCGCCAACGGTCACATCTTTTGTGAAATATCCATTGATAGCCTTCGCTACCAGATGGGCATCGAACTTCTTGTTCGTCCCGTATTCCCAGTTTAAATTGAGGATGGGATCTGGGAAAGCGCCGCCCTGTTTCTTGTATAACTTACGGATTTCTCCGAAGAGATCATACATGATGTCTCCGTCCGGCAGTGCCTGCCCCGGCGGGTTTTGAGCCTTGTAGCGCCATTGGACCCAGCGTCCGCTATTCGCGAGCGACCCCTCTTTCTCCATGGAAGCGGCACAAGGCAGGTAGAAGACTTCGGTCTTGATCTTTTTGGGGTTCATTCCGGGGCCTTTCCAGAACGAAGCCGTTTCGTTGTCGAAGAGGTTCACCACGACCATCCAGTCGAGGTTCGTCATGGCCTCGCGGGTCTTGTTGGAATTGGCCCCGCTGCATGCCGGATTCTGGCCCCACGAGAAAAAACCCGTGAGTTCCTTTCGATACATGGCATCGAAGAGATCGAGCCAACTGTAACTCTTCCCTTCTTCAAGCTTGGGCATCCACCCGTAGCAGAAATCATTCTCCGGTTGAGCCTTATCGCCGAAAAGCGTCTTCAGATAGCTGGCCACATACTTCGGGCGGTTCTGCCACCAGTTGGCGCTGAGCGTGTCCTTGCAGACGGGTGTATTCTTCTTGTTGTAGTCGGCAAGAGTAGTGAGAGAAGCTGTCGGCGTGGGGATGTATCCGGGCCAGATGTGGAAAAGCAGACCCTGGTCGGTCGAACCCTGCACGTTGGATTCTCCTCGAAGCGCATTTATTCCTCCCCCCGCGATGCCCATGTTGCCGAGCAGGAGTTGGATCAGGGCCATGGTGCGTATGTTTTGGACGCCCACCGTGTGTTGAGTCCACCCCATGGCGTACATGCTGGTCCCGGCTTTGTCGGGTACTCCGGTGGCGCTGTACGCTTCGTACACCTTCAGGAGGTCTTCCTTGGGTGTTCCCGTGATGCCGGACACGGTGTCCAGGTCGTAGCGGGAGTAATGATTTTTCAGCAACTGGAAGACACAGCGCGGATTCTCCAGCGTCGGGTCTTTCTTGGCGATACCGTTTTCATCGGTTTCATAGGCCCAGGTCGTCGTGTCGTAGGCGCGCTTTTCGGGGTCAAATCCGGAAAAAAGCCCATCCTTAAAGTCATATTTCCCGGCCACAATGTGGGCGGCATTGGTGTAATTGATTACGTAGTCCTTGAAGTACTTGTTGTTCTCGATGATGAACTTGATCATGCCGCCGAGAAAAGCGATATCCGTGCCCGAACGGAGAGGAGCGTAGATATCCGCTTTCGTGGAGGTGCGGGTAAAGCGCGGGTCCACATGGATTATGGTAGCGCCCTTTTCTTTGGCTTTCATCACCCATCTAAAGGAAATCGGATGGTTTTCCGCCGCGTTGCTTCCCATGATGAGGATGCAGTCACTGTTGCCGATGTCAATGTAGTGGTTGGTCATAGCGCCACGTCCAAAAGATTCGGCCAGGGCCGGAACCGTTGAACTGTGGCAGATACGCGCCTGATGCTCGATATAGACCAGCCCAAGAGCGCGAAGCATGATCTGGTAGAGCCAGCATTCCTCGTTATCCATGGCGGCGCTCCCCACGGAAGCGATGCTCTTGCAGTGGTTGAGGACCTCTCCTCTCTCGTTTTTCGTGACGAAGCTCTTGTCGCGAGTGGTTTTAACGCGCTGGGCTATCCTTTGCAGTGCCCACTCCCAGCTCTTGGCTTCCCACTTATCACTGTTGGGAGCGCGGTAAAGCACCTTTGACGACCGTTTGTCATTCTGAGCGATCTGGAAAAGCGAAGCTCCTTTTGCACACAGTGCACCGCCGTTGATGGGGTGATCGGCATCTCCTTCCGTGTAAATTATTTTGCCGCTTTTGGTGTCCGTATGGCAGATAATCCCGCATCCTACAGAACAGTAGCAACAAATCGTAGGGGTCTCTTTCGCGTTCTTCGTGCGCAATTCCCAGGTATAAGCCTCCACCGGTCTGAGATTTAACCCCATTCCGCTCAGAGCAAGCCCGGTTGTTGCAGCGCCGGAGATCTTTAGGAAATCTCTTCGCGTCAGTTTCATACAGCCTGTCCTCCCTCTTCAACCCGTGCAACACCTTACCTTTGATCAGCCCTATACAGAAATCATTGGTTCACACTGGATTTACATTTAATCCGGTTTCTGGAGATGATTCCAAGAAGGCTGTTGAACGCGCCGAGGCAGAACTCTCATGTTTGTCGTTCGCCAATTTGGTGCGGACCGGAAAGCCATCGTCGCAACAACACTTGACAGTATGAGGTTTTTTTGCTGCGGTTCATTCAACATGGCAAATGAGGCTGCCTGGAATTGTGATCAGAGATCGGTTTACTAAACATCACCTCCTTTCGCGAAGATCTCTTTATTAAGATCAAGATGAGCGTGATAGTGAAATCGTTATTCGACCGCTTGTTTCCAACGTTCGCCACAATTGCCGCGTATGGCGCCTCCAATCGCTTGATGGACCGTTATGTATCCCGCTCGGGCGCCATGGAATGACGAGCGGTGCGCCTCCTCAGAATCAATCAACCAACATAATGGAACCTCTCTCTCCACCCTCTGGGAGAAGATGGCGGAGAGAAGGTAGATACTAAAGGATGGGTGGAGTCGCGGCTATTTCTACGCAATCCGTCACAAAGGGGCTCACGCGATCATGTGTGCCTTTCGTCGCGCGCACGTGATGGATTGCGCTGCGTTCCAGCCATCCTGCGAGTTGCATAAGAACTGCTCTAGGCCACTTTCTCCATTTTCACCGCACAGACTTTCAGGTCTGGAATCTTTGCCACCGGGTCCAAGGCGGCAATGGTGAGCTTATTGACTGCAGCTTCACTGAAATGGAACGGAATGAAGATAACGCCGACCTCGGTCATATTACCCACCGTGGCTTTCGCTTCGATCGTGCCGCGCCGGGAGGTTACGCGAACCAGGTCGCCGTCCTCGATCTTCAGCTTTTCCGCATCTTCCCTGTTGATCTCGATGAGGCATTCCGGATAACGCTCATTGAGCCCTACCGAGCGACGGGTCATGGTTCCCGTATGGTAATGATACAGGACTCTCCCGGTAGTCAGCAGGAACGGATAATCCCGGTCGGGAAGTTCCGCCGGTGGAATCCATTCAAGCGCAGCGAAGAGTCCTTTGCCACGAACGAACTTGTCCTTGTGCAGGAATCTCGTTCCCGGATGATCCTTCGTGGGGCAGGGCCACTGCAGACCGCCGTTTACCAGGCGCGGGTAGTCCATGCCGGCATAAGAAGGCGTTACCGCCGCAACCTCCGTGAAAATGGCCTCGGCGTCGGCATACTTCATCGGGTAACCCATGCGCGTGGCCACATCACAGAGGATCTCCCAGTCCGCACGCGCCTCGCCGGGCGCCTCAACGGCCTTCCGCAGTAACTGCACCCGCCGTTCGGTACTGGTAAAGGTCCCTTCCTTTTCTGCAAAACAGGCGGCGGGCAGCACCACGTCGGCGAGTCTGGCCGTTTCCGTCAGGAAGATGTCCTGCACCACGAGGAAGTCGAGTTTCTTAAGCCCTTCCTCCACATGATGCTGGTCCGGGTCGCTCATCATCGGGTTCTCACCCATGACATAGAGACTCTTGATTTTGCCTTCAGCAGCAGCATTCACAACCTCAACAATAGTCAGACCAGACTTGTCCGGCAGGGTGGCAACCCCCCAGGCCTTTGCCATCTTCTGGCGCATTTCTGCAGAGGCCACGGCCTGATAGCCTGAATAGACGACGGGGAGCGCCCCCATATCGCAGGCGCCCTGGACGTTGTTCTGGCCCCGCAACGGATTGACGCCGCCCGATTCAATGCCGATATTCCCGCAGAGCATTGCGAGATTGGCGACGGATTTCACCCCGTCGGTACCGTTGATGTGCTGCGTCACCCCCATGGCGTAGATGATGGAGGCCGCCGGGGCCGCAGCGTACAGCCTGGCGGCGGCAATCAGATCGTCTTTGGGGATGCAGCTGATCTCTTCCACCTTTTCAGGGGTGTAACCCGCCACCACCTTCTTTAGCTCTTCAAATCCTTCGGTCCGCTCGGCAACGTATTCCCTGGCGTAAAGGTTTTCCTTGATGATGACATGCATCATACCGTTCAGCCAGGCGACATCGGTCCCCGGTTTGTGGCGGAGCCACATTTCAGCATGATCCACAAGGTCGATCTTCCGGCCATCGACTACGATCAGCTTGCTCTTCCCATGCTTGACCGCCCGCTTGATGGCCGACCCGAAAACCGGATGCATTTCCGTGGTGTTCGAACCGGTGACCAGGATGACGTCCGAGTTTATCAACTCGTCGATGGAGTTCGTCATGGCGCCGCTGCCGAACGATGCTGCGAGACCCGCCACGGTGGAGGCGTGGCAAAGACGTGCGCAGTGGTCGACGTTATTGGTGCCGATCACCGCACGGGCGAATTTATTCATCAGGTAGTTTTCTTCGTTGGTGCACCGGGCGGATGAGAAGAAAGCCAGGGCGTCGGGGCCGGATTCGGTCTTGATGGCATCCATTCGCTTGGCCACCAAGTCCAGCGCTTCATCCCACGAAGCTTCCCGGAACGCGCCGTTCTCCTTGATGAGCGGCACACTCAGACGGTCGGGATGGTCGATGAAATCATACCCGAATCTTCCCTTGATGCAGAGACTCCCCTTGTTCGGTCCGGGGATCTCATCGCTGGAGGTAATCTTAACCACCTTGTTGTCTTTGACGTTCAGCTCGAGCTGACATCCCACGCCGCAGTAGGTGCAGGTGGTCACCGTCTTGGCAAGTTCCCAGGTGCGTCCCTTTCCCTTTGCCATCTTCTCGGTGAGCGCCCCGGTCGGGCAGACGTTCACGCACTCGCCGCAGAACACGCAATTGGAGTCTTTGAGCGTCGAGTGGTTGAAAGTGGTGATGAAGGAATCGGAGCCGCGGGCGGCCACATCGATCACGCCGTTCACCTGCACTTCCAAACATCCTCGCACGCAACGTCCGCAGAGCACGCACTTGTTCTGATCCCGGACGATCATGGAGTTGGATTCGTCTTTGGGCTTGGGAACGAAATCCGTCTTATAGCGCACGGCCTCGATGCCGTGTTCGTAGACGAGCTTTTCCAGTTCGCAATTCCCGAGTTGTTCGCAAACGATGCAGTTGTGATTCCCGTAGGCGAGCAGCAGTTCCAGGACGGTTTTCCGCACATCTATGAGTTTCTGAGTGTGGGTATGGACCACCATGCCGTCCGTCGCCGGAGTAGTGCAGGACGGGGGCAGGCCGCGCATGTTCTCAATTTCCACGATACAAAGGCGACATCCGCCATAAGGGGGCATCTTGGGGTGGAAGCATAAAGTGGGCACATAAATGCCGTTGTTCCTGAAGACTTCGAGCACTGTCTGCCCCTTCTTCCCCTGGATCTTCTTCCCCTTGAAATCCTTTCCGTTCACAGTCAAGGTGATTTTATCGTTATCCATTGTTCCTCTCTCACTTATCGGATGGTTAACGCAATGATCAGCTTCTCAATTCTCCAAGCACGGCACATCAATCGATCGCGTGGAATCGGCACGCAAGGATGCAGGCGCGGCACTTGATGCAGTTTCCCTTGTCGATGACCGCCGGTTCCTTCTTCTTCCACGTGATCGCCTCGGTAGGACAGGCCTTCATGCACGCGCCGCACTTGGTGCAGTTGTCCACGTTCACCTCGAACTTGATGAGGGGAATGCAGACCCGCGCCGGGCACTCTTTCCTGAGAATGTGCGCCTCGTATTCATCTCTAAAGTACCGCACCGTCGAAAGCGCCGGATTGGGAGCCGTCTGGCCCAGACCACAGAGAGAACCCACCTTCACGTTCTGCGCAAGCTCCGTCAGTTGATCGATGTCCTCAATGCTGGCCGTGCCCTCGGTGACCGCCGTCAGGATCTCAAGCATCTTCTTCGTCCCCAGCCTGCAGGGAACGCACTTCCCGCACGATTCCTTCTGGGTGAAACTCAGAAAAAACCGCGCCATGTCCACCATGCACGTCGTCTCGTCCGTGATGATGAGTCCGCCCGATCCCATGATGGCCCCGAGCTGGGTCAAATTCTCGTAATCCATGGGCACGTCGAAGTGCTCCGCAGGGATACATCCGCCCGAAGGTCCGCCCGTCTGAGCCGCCTTGAACTTCCGCTTGTTCGGAATCCCCCCGCCGATGTCCTCAACGATCTGGCGAAGCGGGGTCCCCATGGGAATCTCCACCAAACCGCTGTTGGTGATCTTCCCCGCCAGGGCAAACACCTTGCTCCCCTTGCTCTTCTCCGTTCCCACGCTCGCAAACCACTCGCCGCCCTTCGTCATGATCACAGGAATGTTGGCAAGGGTCTCGACGTTGTTGATGTTCGTGGGCTTCCCGAAAAGTCCCTTCACCGCAGGAAAAGGAGGCCTCGGCATCGGCATGCCGCGCTTTCCCATGATGGACGCCATGAGCGCCGTTTCCTCGCCGCACACGAACGCTCCCGCTCCGAGCTTCAATTTGATCTCGAAATCAAATCCCGATCCGAATATGTTCTTACCCAGATACCCTCGCTTCGTCGCCTGGTCTATGGCGATGAGGGATCTCTCGTAAGCCATCGGATACTCGGCCCGGCAGTAGATGTACGCCTTCGTCGCCCCTATGGCGTACCCGCCTACCATCATCCCCTCGAGCACGCTGTGCGGGTCGCCTTCCAACACTGCACGGTCCATGAACGCCCCGGGGTCCCCCTCATCCGCATTGCAGACAATATACTTCTGATCCGCCACCGACCGGTTGGCAAACTCCCACTTCATGCCCGTCGGGAACCCTGCGCCGCCTCGGCCGCGTATCCCCGACTTCTTCATCTCGGCGATCACTTCCGCCTGGGTCATCGTGAAGGCCTTCTTGATCCCCTCGTAGCCCCCGACGGCTATGTAGTTATCTATGTCCTCCGGATTGATGAAACCGCAGTTCCGCAGCACGATCCGCCGCTGAGGCTCGAAAAACTTCATGTCCCGGTAGCTCAAAATCGGCTTCTTGCTCTTGGGATCAATGGAAATGAGCCGATCCACCACTCCGCCGCCCTTCACGTCGACGTCCACGATCTCCTGTACGTCTTGAGGCGTCACGTTGCAGTAGAATGTCCCCGCCGGCTCCACCATGACCGTCGGTCCCATCTGGCAGAGTCCGTGGCAGCCCGTGAATTTCACTTCCACCTTGTCGAAGAGGCCCGCTTTCTTCAACGCCTCCTCAAGCCCGGAATAGATGAGATTCGCCTTCTGCGATTCGCACCCGGTCCCTCGGCACACAAGGAGCTGCCTTTCCTTTCCTGGCTGTATCCTAATGGCTTCTGACTGCATTCAGAATCTCCATGACTTTTTCGGCTTTCATCCTGCCGTGAGTATCCTTGTTGACCACCATGGCCGGAGCCAACGCGCAGGCCCCAATGCACGCCACCGTCTCGAGGGTGAAATCCATGTCCTTCGTCGTCTCCCCGGGACGAACCCCAAGCTGGCTCCTGACCTCTTGAAGAACCCGCGCCCCACCCATCACGTGGCACGCCGTCCCCTGGCAGACCATCACGATGTTCCGCCCAATCGGACTGAACTTGAACTGGGCATAGAACGTCGCTACCCCGTACACCTCCACGGGAGACATGCGGCAGTACTTCGCCGCCGCATCCATCGCTTCCGGCGGGAGGTACCCGAATTGCCCCTGTATCTCCTGCAATACGGGGATCAGGGCGTCCCGCCGCGGATGGTGGTTCGAAATAATCTCCTGCAACTCCTCCTGCATTGCCTTGTTCCTCCCTATTGGTTGAATATGATAAACAAACAGGACCTCAGTACCTTGATGAAGCCACAATAAGTAACAGTTCGCCACATTGCACAAAGCTGGTATTACTCCGGTAGTCCATGCCTGTGGAGGAGGTTTCCCGCAACGCAGATTAGTCGGGGCTGGAAGCCGCTCCTACAGGCATTGTCGGCCATCTTTCCGGATGGGAACCAACTGTGCTGTGGATGGTTTGGGATCCGTGTTCCATCAGTCCTGGGTTGCCGGGCAGGAGAGCAACTGTAGGTCCCTGCCAGGAGCAGATTCCTGCCCAACAAGACTGATGGGTCAACACACTGAGGATATTCCAGGATTGTCTGGCGAAGTTCGGATGGAGGGCGGTCAGCTCAGCAAGCGGACTTCGCAACGCCAATAACCTATTGGCCTGGAAGCCCTACTTCACAATCGTCGGTGGATAATCATGTAACGCATCCTGACTCAAAGAGAACCGCAAACAACGCGAAAAGCAGCGAAACTGGCTAATAAACCTGTTATTTGTGTTTTTATTTAGCACCTAGCATTCTCAAGCATTAGATCGGGACTGTCAATATATCAATTAGGACATATAAATGATTCTCGCCAACGCCGGTGTAAGCCATGGCAGGGAAAAGTTTCTTTATCGACACCACAAAATGCACTGCATGCAGAGGGTGCCAGATGGCTTGCAAAAATTGGAACCGAAACGGCGCTTCTCAAACCAAGAACACCGGAAGCCACCAGAATCCTCCCGACCTGGACGGCAACACGTTCAAACTGGTTCGTTTCAGCGAAGTGGAAAGCGATGGAAAATTAGCATGGTATTTTTTCGCGGACCAGTGCCGCCACTGCCTCGAACCCCCTTGCAAGGACGCCATTGAAGGCTACGTGAGCGAGGCGGTTATCAAGGACGAGGCGACGGGTGCGGTTTTTTACACGGAGAAGGCTAAGGAAGCTCCTTTTGACGAAGTGAAGACTTCCTGCCCGTACGACATTCCCAGGAAAGCAGCCGACGGCAGGATCGTGAAATGCACCATGTGCATCGACAGAGTCAGCAACGGGCTGATACCGGCCTGCGTCAAGATCTGTCCCACCGGGGCGATGAACTTTGGAGAACGCGACGCCATGCTCACCATGGCAAACGAGCGGATGGAAAAGCTCAAAGGCGCGTATCCTAAAGCCAAGATTCTGGATGCGGATCAAGTTCGTGTGATTTTCCTCGTGGTCGATGATCCCAGGAAATACCACAAGAACGCGGTGGCAGGTTTAGGCCCCGCAATCGACCGTAGACTCGCCCGACGCCAATTACTGAAACCCGTTAGCGATCTGGTTCGGATTGTGGCTTCTGTCTGACCAATATCCGTTAATTTTCTAGAGTTTCAGCGCATTCAAAGACCATTTGACAACCTTCAGGCTCTCATTCTTTGAGGGCTTGAAGGTTCCGGTCGGTATCATTCCTCATCACTCCGATCTGCTGCCTGCTAAGTCTGCAAAAGCAGAAATATGTCGAAGTGGAAGCGTGCCTCTCAATGCTGCCCAGGTTGGAAAATACCCTTCTCCAGTTCCTCACCAGGGACCACCATCTGCCCAATTCGGACACCTACCGTATCGCTGGTCGCGCGTACTATTTCAATTGCTCCTCACCCTGATGCGAGAACGCTGTTTCCCCCGAATGCGGTGTGGATTGCTCCTTCCAATCCCTCCCAGGTGGTTTCAACCATAAAGGACCCCTTGGGCAAAATCACATCGTCTTCCTGATCCATACCATGCCCCGATTTTCCCTCCAACGTGGTTTCGGGTATGAACTTGGTAAGCTGTAAGGGGAAAATTCAATCATGCCCCTGGGAGTCCTCTTCCTCGTCAACTTCCTCCCCGACACTATCTTCCCAAGGTTCCCCGAAGGCAAGACACTTTCGTCTCTCTATTTCGACCACACGACTCTTGAGGAGTGGAATCGTCTTCGCATCGCTTAATAACTGAAGTATTGTATTCTTTTTCACTTTAGGAAATTTCTCAAAGACGATATCGGCAATTTCGGCTCGTGTGTACCTACCATCAGTCAGCAGATGCTCGATCAAGGGTTGGTAGGCGCTTTGTGCCATAGATTCCTGCCAATACCAGCACTTCCTTGATCCACGTCCCGATAAGGCTTTTCGCAGTTGTATTGTGCTTCCTGGCATAGATGAGGAACTCTTTTCTCATCTCCGGGTCAATTTCCACCGTGAGTTTTTGCCGGTAGGTCCTGGCCTGGAATCGAGGGCATCAGTGATGGATCTTGCGATGGGCAGGATGACCCCGCCGGAGCGAGCCGTCACCGATGGAGTAGCAGGGGCCATGATCAGGTCGGCCATGCCAAGCGCATATGCTATCCCCAGGCTGCTGCCCCCGAACCACGAGAGCATTCGATAGGCGATCCGCTTTCCCAAACCTGTCTGAACGAAGCCCAGCGAGAGCACATAGGCACAGAATATGAGCCATACAGTACCGCTTGCAAATCCGGATAATGCCTTTGCTTCCGTCAAAGTCTTGGTAAAAATCGCGACACAGAGTCCTATCAGCATTATCGCTCCCGAAGGGAGAGGTTGTGTCAGGATTGCACAAATGACGGCTGCAAAGATCGCAAACATGTGCCAGGCTTGAGGGGCTAAACCTGTTGGAGTCGGGGCCAGCCACAACGCCGCCAGTACGACGAGAGGCACCGCCGCTGAGATGATGGCCTTACGTCTCTTTTGATCTGCGGTTTTTGTTTCTTCCAGCGACATCTTATGACCTCCTTTTGATTGGCGTGCGGAAAGCATCGAGTTGGTGGCCAGAATCAAGAACGGTGGCTGCATTTTGCTGTGTTGATGTGCTTACGTACATCCCCTTGAGCAGGTTAGTCAAACGTACGTACAAAATATTATGTCCGTACATAAGTGGCGCAAATATATTATGTATGGACATAATGTCAAGCGATTTGTTATAATTTTTTTGAAAATTTTTGTAGGAGCCAGATCTGTGAGTAATTCCCTTTATTTACAAGTTGCGCGGGACCTAACCGAAGGTATAACCTCAGGGCGCTACCCTGTCGGTACGTTGCTCCCCACTGAGCTTCAGTTGAGCGAGCATTACGGGACAAGTCGGCACACTGTACGGGCCGCTATCCGCGAGTTGCAGGAACTGGGATTGGTGTCCCGGCGCAAAAAGGTGGGGACGCGTGTCGAAGCCAGCTCGCCCTCGGGGGGATACCGTCAGTCGCTTGCCACGATTGAAGAGTTGTCGCAATTCGGAGCCACCCATGAGCGCGTTGTACGCAGGGTTGAAAACATTGTAGCCGACCGTGCTCTCAGCAAAGAACTCGGTTGTTCCCCAGGTACGCGCTGGTTGCGTATCTCCAGCCTGCGTTTGAAAGATGGCCCGGACAATCCCCCCGTTGGGTGGACGGACGTTTATGTGGATGCCGATTATTCGGAGGTGGCTGATATTGTGCGGGGATCTCCCCAAAGCTTGATCTGCTCTCTGATCGAAAAACGCTACGGACGACGCATTTCGACGATTCAACAGGATATCGAGGCGGTTCTGGTCCCTGCAGCACTTTCTGACGAGCTGCAGGTGAGTGCCTCGACACCTGCATTAAGGATAATTCGGCGCTATATCGATACCGGAGGCAGGGCCGTAGAGATTTCAGTGACGATTCACCCGGCGGAGCGGTTTGTGTTTTCCACCCTGCTCTCCCGAAAGCAATCCTAGCACCCACTTCTAATTTGTTCAAAAAACAGGGCATCGAATACGACCTTTCCGACCCTCAAGCCCAAAAGCCTGAGAACGGGTATTTGAACGGGATACTCGATACGAAGAAGGGGCCGTGTGTGACCATGCCGCTTCTTACCTGGCCGTCTCTCAAAGGTCGGGATACCCTGTCTATCCTGTTGCTCTTCATATTATTTGGTGCTGATGGAGCCCTGTCGCAACTGTTGATAGACACCAAGGCGGTCAGTAATCTGCCAGTGCCCTGTGAGTCGATTACCCTCAAAGTAATAAACAGTAGCTCCTGACATCTTTATTTGCTTTCCTGTTGCGGGGAATCCCGGGATGTCCCCTTTGTGAGTGGCGGACCAAAGCCAAGTCATCACAACAGCGTTACCATCGGCAAAAAGACCCTGTATATCGAAAAACTGATCGGGAAACGGCGCCCGCAGCTTTTTGATGCGCTCCTTATAACCCGTGAGGTCAAGTTCCCGACCTTCCCAAGGGTCTCCGGGATCGTGATAAATTGTATATTTTGGTGCGATGTATTTATCCGAGGCTTCTATGTCGCCTTCGCTCCATACCTCACGGGTAAATTGGGTCAATATCTCTTTCAAGTTGCTGCATTTGTCCATCAAAGTTGCTCCTGTGTGCACTCTATTGATTGCTAACGGATAGCTGGTCCGTTTAGTTGAGTTGGAGTGGACATTTTGCTTCAAACGCCGTGCGGAGTCATTGCCAATATGCGGCAGCAATTCGTGAACGTAGGATGACCCAGCACAAAGCTCTTCTATTACGGGACTGTTCCGGCAATTTTGTGTGCTGTTCCTACTTCAATGGCAGATACACATCAGTCTGTAACTCGTGCTCCGGCGTTTCGAACTTTATGTTCAGATAGCGGAAATACAGATGTCGATGATCTGTTCCAGCGGGTTGAACACCAAATGATATGAGGCCCTTTTCAACCGCATAAGCTGGATGTAATGGCTTACGCTGATGCCGCAGTATTCGGAAAACTGCCGGTGGAAGTGGAATATAGAGAGATGTGCCACCTGACTTAGCTGTTCGACACTCAGCGCCTCATCGAGATGCCTATCTATGTGATCGAATACCTGTTTGAAGCGCCGTGCATAGTCACCGGCTTTTGTCGTGTGCATTTCCTCCACCCTCCATCGTGACCACTATATCCCCTGTGGTAATGGCTGTCCTGACTCAAGTTGCGGTAAATAGACAAAAAGTGCAATCGACCTGAAATTCCCGGTGTGGAACCAACCCTCTGTTACCTCCCCGATGGTTTCGGTTGTGGAAGAGCCCTCTGTCAGGCAGACACGTACCATCGAACGCGAGCTGACTGCATCTCCAGGCTCAGGACCTATCAATTTGTTTCGATTTACGAACCGACAGGCGGTTCGTCACTTCACGGCATCCGCAAACTTCCGCATGAGTCGCACCAGTTCGTCGATGTCGTGCGCGTCCCACGTCTCGAAGATGGCGCGGCCGATTCTCTCTCGCGCGGCGTCGACGAGGTCGGTCATCGCCTTGCCTTTCGGGGTGATGACTGTCTCGCGCACGCGGCGGTCGGCGGCACTTCCCCGGCGCTCCACCAGACCGAGGCTTTCGAGCTTTGCGACCTGACGGCTGACGGTGGTGTAGTCGCGTCCCGCGCGGTCGGCCAACTCCACCACGCCAATCGGCCCGAACCGCTCGATTCCAACGAGTAACGGGAACAGTGCCCGGTCGAGCGGGATCCCGGCCTCCTTGATAAGCATTTCGTCGCGCTGCGGCCGGTTCATCACGCTAACGACATCGACGAGTGCCCCGTGAAGCTCGCGGAGTCGGTCGCTTATATGTGTATTGTGCACTTTTTTTCTTGACGGCATCGTTGGCTCCTTGTAAATGTGCATTATACACATATAACTGGCAGCCGAAAGGAAAAACGCCATGAAAGCTGCAATCGTTTGAGGAACCGGGCAAACGCCCGTCTATGGGGATTTCGCGGAGCCAGTGCCGTCCTCCGGCGGGAATCGCATCACGGCCACCGCCATCAGCCATGCGGTAGGAGCTCTGGTTCACGTATGCTCCATTCGCGAAGAATTGCGATGAAAGGGGTAATCTGGAAATGGAAAACACCGAGAGGAAATTGTTTAATCTGCGGGGATTTTTCATCCTCACGGCTACTGTTGCCGGTCTCGGGCTGCCGGTCACCGGCCTCGCCAACCACATGCTCCAGATGGAGCCACTAATATCATTCTCGCGCCATGCATCGATGGCAGCACACACCATTTTGGGCGTGCTCTTTATAGCGTCAACCGTCTCGCATGCCATACTCAACCGCCGCATACTGCTCAACTACGTCCGAGGACACGCCACCGGTCCGGGGATAACACGAGAGGCCGTCAGTGCCATCGTCCTCGTCGGGGTAATGCTGTTTGTCGCGGTGGGCCACGCGTTTCATTAAGAACTCCGTGACGCAGTCGCACTGTGGCTGATCATATGAGGGGGATTCATGAAGATCAATAACGAGATCTACCAGACACGCGGCCATGATTGGTGGTCAGAGGATGCCTCATTTGATGTTTCCAGCCTCAGACATTGCATGAACCCCGTGAGGTACGGGTATTTCAAGCGCAAGCTTCAGCAGCTGCACCTTCCGGGTAGGACAGTCTTGGACGTCGGTTGTGGAGGCGGCTTTCTGGCGGAGGAATTCGCAGGAGACGGGTTTGCCGTAACAGGTATCGATCCGGCGACTCATTCACTCGAAGCGGCGCGGAAGCATGCAGTCGACAACAACCTGGAGATCAACTATCGTGCGGGGAGGGGAGAATCCCTACCCTTTCCCGACGGCTCCTTCGATATCGTTGCCTGCTGCGATGCGCTCGAACATGTGGACGACTTCAGCCTGGTGATCAGCGAGGTTGCGCGCACGCTGAAGGCAGGGGGAGTATTCTGCTATGATACGGTCAATCGAACTTTGCTAAGTAAAGTTGCTATGATCAAAATCAGCCAGGACTGGGGTTTTACCAGATGGATTCAACCAAATACCCATGTTTGGGAGAAATTCATCAAACCGGCCGAACTTATTGCCGTCATGAAACGTTGCGGGCTCGCGAATCAGCAGCTGACAGGCATTTCTCCGAGAAAGAATCCTCTGGCATTGCTCGCGAGTCTACGAGCCTTAAAAAAAGGAAGGCTGAGCAACCGGGAGATAGCTGCCGCCTTCGCATTATACGAAACCGAAGACCTGAGAGTATCCTACATGGGCTATGCTATCAGAAGTTCTTCTGTTTGACTCGAATTACAATTGCCTTGGTCGAGGAGGGGCAAGAGCCTGGAGATGCAGTCAGCTTGCGTTCGATGGTACGTGTCTGCCTGACTTAAGTTTAATAGTAATAAAATAATTTCTTTTTTTATTTCAATAGGATACGATTATAATTATTGGTCTTGGCACTACAAGTCCCGGGTTCTTTAAAAAATTAGAGTGCGCGGATGCTCGGGGGCACAGCAACGCCCACGGATTGGAAGACCCTGCCGCATGTGCCGACGCATTGGCTGCGAACCGCAAAGCGGCTTTCCTTCTTTTCGATGATTGTTTCCTGAAGGGCTTCAAGGTCCTGTTTGATCTCCTCCCACTCGAAGCGATGTCCCGCAGCTTCCAGGCGGCCGTAGAGTTCTTTTTTGAGCAAAAGAGCGAGGAAACTGCAAAACACATGATCCCGTATGGTCTCGTCGCGGCGATGGAAGATGGGGCGGGTCTCCAGAACCGATTTCATCTCCCGGAAGACATGCTCCACCTGCCGGAGTTCCTTGTATTTGAGGGCAACTTGTCTTGCTGGAAGATTGGTATTGGTCCGAAGTACCCATTTGCCGTCATACCGGGCCTCCTCCTCGACCGTCTTCCAGTCGATGTGTGCAGAGTCCCTGTCAAACTGGAGATATTTTTGATAGCCGCGGTTGCCGACCAGGCTTTTGGGACCATTCTTTAACTGTTCGGAAAGGGAGGCGAGGATCGCTTGCCGGTCAGCAGCGTCTTTTCGCGCTTGTCTCGGGTTTAGACAGACGATGTAGCGGTTGCCGCCCACCCGGACCTCCTTTACCTTGAGAGGCGATGGAACTTTGGTTTTGATCCCCTCCGGGAACACTTCCTCGTAGCGGCCCGCACGGGAAAGGACCCCATGTTTCACCTCACCGAATAGTCCGGACATGGGGCGATTAGACAGGGAACCGGCAGGAATCCTGCTCTGCAATTATAAGCCTGCGCTTTATGTCCAAATCTGCGCGCTCCGATCTACATAAGGGACTGGTTAAGCTGCCCTGAGCAACCAAATCGTAAGAGGTGAATTCATGGCCGGAACTGCAGTTATTACGGTGATTGTTTTATGTCTCGTCACGGCCCTGGGTGTTCCGGCGGTCCACTCGCAGGAAGACAAACTCAAAAGGATAGACGCATTCATTGAAACGACGATGAAGCAATACGGAGTTCCCGGAGCCTCGGTTGCCGTTGTGAAGGACGGCGAGATCATCTACCTCAAAGGACACGGTCTCAGGAAAACGGGGACGGAAGAAAAGGTAGATGAAAATACCATATTCCAGCTCGCATCCGTTACGAAGACATTTACGGCTGCATCCGTCGCCGCCATGGTGGACAGGGGTAAGATGGGGTTCGATGAGGAAGTGGTGAAGACAATACCGAACTTTGCGCTTAAAAACCCGTATCCCACGCGTTACACGACCCCTCGTGACCTCCTTGCCCACCGTACCGGGCTTCCCGCCTTCACGGGCGACCTGTTCGACCACCTGGGTTACACGAGGGAGGAAGCTATCAAGAGGGTTCGCCACATCGAGCCGGCCTGCAGCTTCAGAGAGAAAGCAAATTACTCGAATGTCGGATACTTCCTGGCCGGTGAGGCGGCAGCTTACGCTGCCGGCGCCCAATGGGAAGATGTCGTGACGGAAAACCTGCTCAAACCCCTGGAGATGAAAAGAACGGGATTTACCAGGACACTGGATCAACAATCGAACGTCGCCTCACCTCACGCCGTCGTTAATGGAAAGACCGGAACTATTCCCAATAACCTGCAGGCAGTCCTCACGGCGGCAGGCGCAATGACTTCCACCGCATCGGACCTGTCGCGCTATATGATCATGCTGCTCGACGGCGGGAAGTACGGCGGCAGAGAGGTCCTTAAGGAAGCGTCGGTGAAGGCTATGTTCACGCCGGCAATGGTCGACGAGCCGGGCTTTGCGGAGCTGCCTCCGATCTCGGAAGATACTGGATTCGATTACGGGCTTGGATGGGGCATCTATTGCTGGAGGAACCACAAAATCCTGGAAAAGGGGGGGGCGCTTGACGGAATGAGATCGGTTGTCGTCCTCGTTCCGGAACTCCGCCTCGGTATTGCAGTCCTTGCCAATATGAACCTCACGGTGCTCCCCGAAGCCGTTCGCGCATACGTCCTCGAAGAGTATCTCGGAGAGGCCGGGTACGATATGCAGGCCGAAATCATGCAAAGATCGAAGAAACTTGAAGCCATGATCGGCATGGACACCGTCGTCAAACCCGAAAATCCCAAACCGGCGAGTAAACGGATAAGCGCCTATACCGGGACTTATGAAAACGATCTGTACGGGAAATTCGCAGTGCTTGAGGACGGGGATAAGCTTAAGGTTGAAGCCGGTCCTGCAAAATACACAGGCGCTCTGGCACACGTCAACTATGACACGTTCCATCTTAAATGGCCCATCTTCATCTCCGTTCCCGATGAGGTAACTTTCGTCATTGACGCCAAGGGCGATGTTACCGAATTTATCGATAGCCACCTCGGAAGATTTAAGAAAGTGGATTAGTAAAGAGGGGGCAGACCCACGCAAATGACGGGCCGAAAATCCTGGGCATCATTCTCGGGTACCTCGGAAATAAGGGTGCAACGGGCCGGGAAGAATATTCCGTCGCTTCGCCATCGGAAAATCTAAAGACCACCGCCTTGTCTTTCCTGAGGAAGTTGCTGCATCTTTCCTGTATAGTGTTGTGAGGTTTCCCGGTTTCTTGTTCGAGATATGCAACGCATCTCCATTCTACCGCTTTCCCCGAGAGGGAGTCTTGGTTTTGGCAAGAGATCCGGAATTTTCTATGAGAATCCGCTCATCGCTCTCTGTCGCATCTGGTAGAATAAGAATCCCATAGCGCAATGCGGGTTCTGATTGATCTGCCGGTCTCAGACCGCCGCAAGGATTATCTTTTGGCTTTTTCACCACAGATTCATCAAATCCTCCGAGGAGTCGGAAATGCGGGATGAAGACAAATCCAAAGAGCAGCTCGTAGCCGAACTGCGGGAATTGCGCAGGCGGATTGCCGACGCGGAGAAGGGCAGGAACGAACGCAAGCGCGCAGCAGAAGGACCGGGCTTGAAGCCGGACCACATCGAGGAGCCGGTGAAAAAGCGCACGGCCGCACCGGCAAAGGTGAGTGATCGGCTCACACACGAAATAGAGGAGCGGAAGAAAGCCGAGCAGGCGCTGCAGGAGTGGCGGCAAATGTTACGGTTAGTCCTGGATACCATCCCGGTAAGGGTCTTCTGGAAGGATCTCGATTCAAACTACTTGGGTTGCAACCGCCCATTTGCCCTCGATGCAGGCCTGCAATCACCGGAGGAGATCATAGGGCTGAACGACCTGGAATTGGGTTGGGTGGAACAGGCGGAACTCTACCGTTCAGACGACCGTTTGGTCATGGAAACCGGCAGCCCGAAACTCGGCTATGAAGAACCTCAGACAATGCCGGACGGGGGCAGGATTTGGCTGCGGACCAACAAGGTTCCGCTGCTTGACGCCGAAGGCAGGGTCAAAGGCGTTCTGGGTACCTATGAAGACATTACTGAAAGCAAGCGAATGGAGGAGGTGCTGCGGGCTTCCGAAACCAAATACAGAATTGTTGCCGACAACACGCACGACTGGGAGTATTGGGTGAACCCCGAGGGACGATTTCTGTATACCTCTCCGTCGTGCCAAAGGATCACCGGCTATGCGGCGAATGAGTTTGAAACGGACCCCGGGCTGCTTTCCCACATCGTTCACCCCGATGATCTTGCCCGGTTTGAGGCCCATGTGGAGCAGGATCTGACTACAAGCGCATCAGGCGAGGTGGAATTTCGCATCATTCATCGGGACGGTGCGATGCGGTGGATCGGACACGTCTGTCAAACCGTGTTCGATGCCCAAGGCTGGTTTCTGGGGCGCCGAGGGAGCAACCGCGACATCACCGACCGAAAGAAAGCAGAGAAGGCGCTGCAGGAAAGCTCTCAAAAGTTGAAGCTGTTTGCTTATTCCGTCGCTCACGACCTCAAGAGTCCGGCGATCGGCGTTCATGGCCTGACCAGGCGATTGAGCAAGAACTACAAGGCTGTTCTTGATGAAAGGGGGAGGGATTATTGCGATCAAATCTTGAGAGCGTCGGAGCACATTGCATCCCTGGCTGACAAAATCAACGTCTACATAGCCACGAAGGAAGCTCGGCTTTCCATCGAATCCATAAATATTACGGAAATTCTTGGAGCGCTCAAAGAAGAATTCTCCGCGCGGCTGAATATTCGTTCTATCGAATGGCTGACACCCGAGGCTATGATAGAAATCAAGGCGGACCGGCTGTCCATGATAAGAGCCTTCAGGAATTTTGTAGATAACTCCTTGAAATACGGGGGAGACAGGCTGAGCAGGATTTGGACCGGTTATGAAGAATCGGATGATTTTCATGTCTTTTCGTTTAGCGACAACGGCAAGGGATTGAAGGAGGAGGATTCAGAAAAGATTTTCGGGGCATTTCAACGAAATGAAACATCCAGAGGGGTCGAAGGAGCAGGCTTGGGGCTCACGATAGTGAAAGAAATAGCTGAACGGCATGGCGGTAAAGTATGGGTGGAGCCGGGAACAAGAAAAGGAACTACATTCTACATTTCCATTTCAAAAAATCTGTAGCGAGGGGTCAGACCTACACAATTGACAGGCCGAGAATCCCGGATACCATTAAAGAGTAACGAACAAAAGGACATCTTCAAAATAACACGACCCGACAAAACGCCCAATGTGGATCATTTTCTTGATTTCATGTGATATATTGCCTCAGTCGTTGCCACGGTAGCTGTTTTTCATTCGGATCAATCCAATTGTTCGCGGTTCGAGGAAAGGACGTTGCATGATGACGGATGTCAGGGGTGTTTCAGGCAGGTTCATGGTTTTGATCGCGCTGATTGCCTTGGCGGTCGGCGGATGTGCGACAAGATCCATTTCCGATTCGGGGTATCGGGCTGAGTCGGGACATCGCTCCCAAGCCTCGGATAACCCGCTCTACAAGGGCGAACTGAGTGAATTCGAAGTCCTTGGCATTCAACCGGAGGCAAAGATTACGCAAGAGGAAATCGACAAGGCCCTCGAGTCCAGACAGCGGCTCACCTTGCCGAAGGGTGCTTCCATCATGCTCATTCAATCCGGTGCCATGATCCCGGATGAGACTATGGTGAAAGCGCTGGAGAAATACTACAACATCTCTGTTTTCTCAGGAGTTCCGGTGTCCCGGGAGGTCAATAACTATGCGATGTCCCTGCGCCTGGCGGCGGCAAAGGGCGGCTACGAAAGGATAGTAGCCTATTGGGGCCTCCTGGAAACGGCCCAGAAGGGTCTCGGTACAAAAGCGGTATCCTGGGTGCCGTTCGTCGGAGGCGCGATCCCCGACGAAGGGCAGGAAATGCGCATCCGCCTGAAGGTTGCGGTGGTCGACGTAAGGAGCGGCCAGTGGGACATGTTCTCTCCCGAGCCCTTTCAGGATAATGCCGTAAGCGCACGATACACGCGCGAATCTTCCGACCAGGGTCAGGTCGGATCGCTCAAGACAAAGGCATACGAAGCTGCGGCCCAGGACCTTGTAAAGCGGTATTCAAAATAAAACGGGGTCAGACCTACACAATTGACAAAGCGAAAATCCCGGATGCCGTTGTTCGAACCGATGAGGCGCGGCTCCATATCGTCTGCCGCTCCTTTGCTGGGGCGCGTTACTGACCGAGTGCGCAAATGATCGAAATAACCGGTCACATTTCCATTCCCGAGGAGGAACTCCGGTTCACCGCATCCCATAGCAGCGGGCCGGGAGGCCAGAACGTCAACAAGGTGAGCAGCCGGGTGACCTTATGGTTTGATGTTGTGAACTCCTCGAGCCTTTCTCCGGAAGACAAGGAACTCATCATGAATCGCCTTGCAACCCGCATTGGCAAGGACGGATTGCTTCGAGTCATATCGCAACAGACCCGCAGCCAGGCAGCCAATCGGGAACTGGCCGTAGAGCGTTTCGCTGAACTGCTGCGGGATGCACTAAAGCAAGTTCCGGTAAGAAAGAAGATTCGAATCAGCAAAGCAGCCAAGTTCCGCCGCCTGGAGGAGAAGAAGCAGCACAGCATCCTGAAAAGCAGGAGGTCGG
This sequence comes from uncultured Syntrophobacter sp., assembly GCA_963666995.1. Lineage (GTDB taxonomy): Bacteria > Desulfobacterota > Syntrophobacteria > Syntrophobacterales > Syntrophobacteraceae > Syntrophobacter. The sequence continues at coordinate 2,332,171 of OY762941.1, forward strand.
AAAAGGTCCCCATAGAGGAATAGAACGGGGTCAGACCTACGCAATTGACAAACCGAAAACCCTGGACGCCATTATTTGAACCCATGCGACGCGGCTCGATATCATCTGCCGCTCCTTTGCCGCGGCTCGATGCCGACCGAGCGAGCAAGTGGTTGAAATAACCGACCGCATTTCCATTCCCGGGGAGGAACTGAAGCTCACCGCGTCTCACGGCAGCGGGCCGGGAGGCCGGGACGTCAACAAGGTGAGTCCCCGTTAGACGCTGTGGTTCGACGTAGTGAATTCCCCGAGCTTTTCCGGCTGGAGACATAGTCGAGCAACCTTGCACCGCAGCACGGGTCTCGCAACTGAAACGGGCGAATCCATGCCAACGCCATGAATAATATCAGCTGCATTTATTCGCTTTCCCATACACCTCATTAAGCAGTTCGCGTGACACTTCCATAAAGGCATTCAATGAAGGTGAAAGCCACCTGTTTCGAAACCATATCATGAGAGTTGCCACTTCCAACTGTTCGTCGGCCACTGATATGGGCGCCAGCAGTCCACGAGAGATGTCTTCCGCCACGGTGACCTCAGGCAGGATCGTGATGCCCACTCCCGCCATGACACATGGTTTGAGCGCCGCCACACTGTTGAACTCAAGGGGCTCGTATGCAATTTTCTCCGAAATGAGGATCGATTCCAGGCTTCTTCTGTAGCTGCAATCCACCGTCGAAAAAAGAATCGTTTCACCCTTCAGATCGCTGATGCAAACGGACGGTTGTGCGGCCAGACGGTGGCCGGGATGGGAGACCAGCATCAATGGCTCAATCCCCAGGACCTCGGATGAAAGGTCGGCGGCATTTATCGAATCAGACAGCAAAAAAGCCAGATCGGTAATGCCTGTGCGAAGGTCTTTTTGAAGACCTTCATGACTGCAGGAAGTAAAGCGCATCCGAACTTTCGGAAAGCGGGACCGAAACTCCTTGATGACGGGCGGCATGCGGTGTACGCCCAAAGTCTCGGGGACCTTGACCGTTAGAGAGCCCTTCAGTTCCTTTGCGCCCATCACCTCAGACCGGGTTTCTTCCGCCAGCTCAAGCATCCTTTCGGCATATTGCAACAGCTTGCCCCCCGCTTCAGTCAGCAGTATGCTCCTGCCCAGGCGGTCAAATAGACGCACACCCAATTCTTCTTCGAGCGCTTGAATTTGCGAAGAGATGCTTGACTGAGCATAATGGAGTTCCTCTGCAGCCCGGTTGAAACTCAGGAACCTGGCGACTGCCTGGAATGTTGCAAGCTGTCGTATGTCCATACAGCCTCCGAATTGATCTTGAAATCCGATCTGTGGAATCGGAACAAATCGTTTGACTCGATGTCAATCTTTCTAAATCATATATTCTGATATCACTTGAGGATCTGGCCTGTCCAGTAATTCCCGCCTACCTATTCGCAAAAGGAGATTCCCATGATGCCCGACCACCTGAAACAAAGTTTTGTAGAATTCCACAACTCAATGGTTGCAAACGGAGTCATAGATCCCAAGACTACTTTCATGATCCAGATGGGAGCTGCAATTGCCGTGGGCTGTTATCCATGTATGGAACTCCTCGCCGCATCGGCCAAAGAGAAAGGTGTATCGGAGGAGGAACTCGGCACGATCCAAGCTATCGTGATGGCAGTTGCTGCAGGCAGCGCCTTTAACCAGTTCAGGGAAGTTTGCAGCAGGTTTGAGTAGAGGCCGGTAGGATGCGATGCCTTTAGTCGCCGTCATGGACAGAGAATGCAGGTGCCCGGCAGGCCCAGTGACCCATGTGGTTACGGCCTGCCGGAAACCGGTAAGCCGCAAAGGAGAAGATATGGCCGGCACACACCAGTCAGACCAGACCTACCACTTCATTCTTGAATACTTTGTGCAGCGAGGCTATGCTCCACACTTCACTGAAATTGCCAGGGAATTCTCCGTGCCTCCCGACCAGGGCAAAAAGCTCCTTCATGATCTGATGAGCACTAAACTGCCCATCTGGCTCTATCCCGGCACCGACTTGATCGCTTCATTCGCCCCGTTCAATAACTTGCCGACGCAGTACCGCATCACTGTCGAGGGGCAGCAAAAATGGTCTGCCCAATGAGGATTCGAAGCCCTGGCGGTCTGCTGGGTCTTCCCGGGCAAAGCGGTCAAAATCGATGCGCCCTGTTTAGACTGCGGCGAACAGATGTGCGTCGTAGTGCGTGACGGAAAAATAGAAAGCGCAACTCCGAATGCAATATGTGGTTACGTCGATATCCCTTTGAACAAGTGGGCAAGCGATTGGCCTTTTACCTGAAGTCGTATCCATCTCTTCGCGTCCGAAGAGCATGTGAGAAACTGGTCTGAATTCCGTTCCGGAACCGATGAAGCTATTTTGCCGCTCTTCAATATCATGGAAATTGTGAGTACCCCCCGTCACCGTGCGCGATTGAGCGGCAACTATATTTCGTCTGCTCCAGCCTATGGCCCATTGTTCTTTAAAAGGCTAAAGGAAGTAACCGGAGACTCGGCATTTTGGGATCCACAAACACTTTAGTTGGTCATTTGATGCATACCTGAGCATGTTCCAGGAGAGTGGTCACATGAGAGCTGCATTTATTTCTCAACGGGCGATGCCCATCATATTCGGAGCAGCATATCATGCCACAGCCTGTCCGTGCCTCTGTGCCCCTATTAAATAGTCTATAACGTTAACAAGGTGAGCAGTCGGGTGACCTTGTGGTTTGACGTGGTGAACTCGCCGAGCCTTTCTCCGGAAGACAAGGGACTCATCATGCGCCGCCTCGCCAATCGCATCAGCAAGGACGGCGTTCTTCGCGTCATCTCACAACAGACCCGCAGCCGGACAGCCAATCGGGAACTGGCCACGGAGCGTTTCGCTGAACTGCTGCGGGATGCACTAAAGCAAGTTCCGGTGAGAAAGAAAATTCGAGTCGGCAAAGCAGTCAAGCTCCGCCGCCTGGAGGAGAAAAAGCGGCACAGCATGTTGAAAAGCAGGAGGTCGAAAAGCGTTCCGGTCACGGATGAATGAGAATGCCGATCATCTCTTGCGTTTCACGCGGGGACAGCCGAGTGTTCGTGTCACCGTGACCTTTTTGCATCGGACGGCTAAGCCTTCACCCCTGTAACCGGGCTCGAGGCGAGCAGAGTCTGAAGCTCAGCGGGCGTTCCTTGTTCCATCGGATCAACATGGCTATCGGCGTGGGCCGGATTGCGGTATGCGGCTATTTTTTCTCATCCGAAGATTAAGCATTTCCACGAAAACCGAAAAAGCCATTGCAAAATAAATGTAGCCCTTCGGGACCTGTCTTCCGAAACCTTCGAGTATCAGCGTGAAACCAATCAGGAGGAGAAAGCTCAATGCGAGTATTTTGACCGTGGGGTGGCGGTCGACGAATGCGCTGACCGGGCCGGCCACGAACATCATGAAAAGCACGGCCAATACTATAGCTGCAATCATCACGCCTATCTGATTTGCCATCCCGATCGCGGTAATGACCGAATCGAGCGAGAAGACCACGTCCATTATCAGAATTTGTATAATTACCGTCAGAAATGACACCTTGATTACCCGTGCCTCGGGCGGTCTACCCTCGCCCTCGATTTTCGAATGGATTTCATGTGTGCTCTTTGCCAACAGGAAGAGGCCTCCTCCAATCAGGATGAGGTCGCGTCCGGAAATCCCGTTTCCCAGGATCGTGATCAAGGGTGTGGTGAGACTTGCCATCCAGGATAGCGTCAACAGCAGGGCAATGCGTGTAATCATCGCCAGGGCAAGCCCCAGCAGACGGGCTCTGGGGCGTTGCGCGGGGGGGAGTTTTCCTGCCAGTATGGAAATGACAACGATGTTGTCGATTCCGAGAACGATCTCCAATGAGGCAAGAGTCAGAAAAGCTATCCACACCTGTGGGTCCGTGAGCCATTCCATGATTAAAGGGTCCTTTGCAGTCTGGTTCCAGCGATTCGATGCGACTGTCGTTCCTTAAGGCGCAACGGTCTAGTCATCCCAGATCGGGATAATTCTTCGCATTTTCTCGGCGATTCGCCTGGCTACCGGAAACCGCGAAGCCACCCTGTCCTCCATCCTTGCAAAAAAGGGGATGTCGCGAGCAAGAATGATGACGGCCAGACCGATGGATAACCAGCCCTGGAGGATCGGAAGCACCAGGCCCACCAGGCCGAGAACCAAAAACAGGCTGCCCAGGATGATTCTCAAAGTGCGTTTCAGTTGGAACATTCGTGTCCTGCTTTCCTGAATGCAGGGACCCATACGGCTTTGCAGTCCCGGTTATTCCGGCTGGAATGGGTTCCACCCGGACCTGCGCACGACGGCAACCGTGACGCAGGTTATTTTGAGAGGACTCATCTCCCACCCCTCATCGCAATCCTGCTGAAGTCTCAGGCCAAGCACAAAAAAAGACTTTTAATGTGATTTCTCACACCAAAAGTCTCGCTAATCAGCTCTTCGCCAACGGAAACGCCAGGTGACCATGCACCGTCTTGGTGACGTTTCCCGCGTAGCTACTCCCTTTTGTCGTTGATTACAACTTGATCACCTTTTACCATATGTCAAGTTCTAAAGGAAATAGCCCCATTCAGCCAATACGTGATACTAATTTGCGTTCAGGACGATACTCTTGAGATCCCCAAAAAGAGCGGGGGAATGACTCCCTCGCGCCTCCGGATTTCGGCCACACGCGCAAGCGCGTGAGGCCGAGCGCTCAGCGCTCGCGGCTGCTGCCCCGCGTTCAGCGGGGCGCTGCCGTAGCGCCAAACTGAGCCGCGAAGCGGCGTGGGGGGGGTGGGGGACGCAGTTCCCCACGCTTTTCATTCTTTGATGGCATCTTGAACGCAATTTTCCATGCCGCCTGCGTCACCGCAAGGCATGAAAATACGAATTTCGGCATTCTATTTTCTACGTAACTCGATATGAGAACGAGGAAGCGGGGCGAGCGGCCAGGATAACTTGGCACCCGTGTTCGTGACGGCGGGATTCGGGTAATTGCTTTCGGCCAGGTCGGCCTTTTCAGCAGGGAATCACTACGATCACCCATTGACATTTAAGACAGTTGCTTGCGCCTCGCGCACGGACAACCAAGAGTAGTCCGTGTCACCCGGCCGGTCTACTTGACTTCTTTGACCGTGGACATTGCCGTGGCGATGAGACCGGCGACGTCAGCCACGTTGCTGGGCATGATGATCGTGTTGGTCGTTTTGGCCAGGTTGCCGAACTGGACGATGTACTGCTCGGCCAGCCGCATGTTCAGCGCTTCGAGCCCGCCCTGGTCCCTGATGGCCTCTGCCACCTTGCTGATGCCCTCGCCCGTGGCCCGGGCGATGAGCTCGATCCGTTTTGCATCGGCTTCAGCCACCAGTATGACTTGCGCCGCTTTGCCCTGGGCCTCGTTGATCTGTTTCTGTTTTTCACCCTCGGACTGGTTGATCATGCTCTGCCGCAGCCCCTCGGACGTGGCGATGTTGGCTCGCTTCTGGCGCTCTGCCGTCATCTGTGCCTCCATGGCCTCCTTTACCGATACGGGCGGCGTGATGTCCTTGATCTCGTAGCGGAGCACCTTCACGCCCCAGGACAGCGCCGCCTGATCGATGGCTTCGATCACCTCATTGTTGATCTTTTCACGCTCCTCGAAGGTTTTATCGAGGTCGATCTTGCCGATGGCCGAGCGCAGAGTCGTTTGTGCAAGCTGAGAGGCCGCCCGGAGGTAGTTGTCGATGCCGTAGGCGGCCTTGTGGGCGTCCTGAACCTCCAGATAGATGATGCCGTCCACTTCAACGCTCACGTTGTCCTTGGTGATACATATCTGGGCGGGGATGTCCACCACCTGCTCCTTGAGGCTGAAGGCGTATGCGGACCGGTCCACAAAGGGGATCAGGATGTGGAAGCCGGCCTCGAGAGATCGATCGAATTTGCCCAGGCGCTCAATGATGAAAGCACTTTTTTGGGGAACGATGACCGCACCCTTGATGAGCACGACGATCACCAGTATGGCGATGGCGATGAGGGCAATGAGAGTCGAAGTCATAATCAAAAATCCTCCTTTTGGACTTGAATGGACGGGGTTGGGGCGAAGACGGCCTCAGCCGTGTCCGCCGGGAGGGAACAGGGAGCCTGAACTCCAGGGGTCTTTCTCAAGCTCGCGGGACACCCCTGAGCTTGAGGCAGGAGCCTTTAGACTTGTCCATCCCGATAATTTCAGCTTCGGAGCCTGCGGGGAGCCTGTCTTCCGAGACGGCGTCCCACATGGTTCCACGAAAGCGCACTCGTCCTGTGAGACCGGGTTTCAGCTCCCGGTCGAGGGTGATCCGTGCACCCATGGGCACATTTCCCGTGTCCTCGCTCCCGCGTCCTTCACTACGACCGACAAAGATGCGCATGGCCACTTTCCGCAATGTCACAAGCGAAGCGAGCGACACAATCAAAAATACGGCAAGCTGGGCGGAATGGGCGTCCGGGGCGATGACCGCGGCGACCGCCGCACCCCAGCACCCCAACCCGAAGAAGACGATCACAAAGCCTGGGACGGCCAGCTCCGCGAGCATTATGGCAATGCCGACCACGAACCAGATCAGCCAGGGCGAAAACGCAGAGTTCATTCATTTGTCCTTGTTCGGGAAGTCCGGGTTCACTTACTTGTACGAACTTTTGAGCTCAAAACTTTAAGTTATACGATCATATTTGGATTGGGATTCCTGGTCAAGAGCCTGATGGATATGGTGATAATAAGGAATCAGGGAATGGGAAACTCCGCCGGAATGGCCGCCAAGGCCGAGTTAGGTCAACCGGAATGTCAACCGATTGCACTGACTGAAAACACCGGGCAGCATGTACCGCGGTTGCTTATACGATCGCAAGCCGAGGTTATGTTCTGAGATTTCCTCTTGCTCCAATACCCTTCTGATTCCGTAAAAAACAGGAATTTCCGGCTTCAAGGTCGCATTACGATAGAAAATGCATACAATACAATAGGTTATCAACCGATTTCGTGTAGGACCCCATTCGCTGTTTTGTGTCCGAACACTTGCTTTATTTTCACTTTGATGCCGGTGAACCCCAAGCCTTCTATGCCTGTCGATTCAGGTCTACGCCTGAACGCCCTTCCAGAAGGATTCGGGCGGCACACGAGGCAATTTCTTCAGCCGCTTCAGCCGGGCGCTTTGCCTGGCCGTGGATTCCGCAAATCGCACTCGTGTTCGAATGATCCATATCGGGATTCCAGCGCGATTGTCCCTTAACATCGCAGCCATAAGTGAGGTATGCGGAAAGGGTGTTAATGCCTGTTCCCGGCCGTTCTCCAATGAGGTGGACGATGAGATCGACAGCGAGCAACTCTCCGATCTGGTATCCGGCGCGCACCCGGCCGTTTTTGACGACTATATCGACCTCCCCGACGTATTGACCTCTCTCGCCCAGGATGCTCTTGAGCGGGGGGAGCAATTCGCGAAGGTTCTCATTTACCGCATTGGCATTGAGTCCGTCGGAGATCACGATCTGGACTCGTGGACGCCGTGATTTCCCATAAAGCGCAGCCACGCGGGTCTGGTCTTCCTGACGCAGGCATTCACCATCCGCCGGATGTGAAAGATAATCGTCCCGAGACCTTGCCATGGTGCGGATACGCAGGCTTCGAGGCGATGAATCCCGTATCACCGAGTCGTCTATCCCGGCATAAAGCGCCAGCCGAGCCTGTTCGTAGATCCTCCGCATGCGCAGATTTACAGCTTCGGGCGCCGCATAGTCCCGGTCGTGGCCGTAGCCCAGGTCGAAACCCCGCTCGCGGAGCTTCCCCAGCTTCTTTCGCCCTTCGGTCCGCAAAGCTTCGGATCCCCGCTTGTCGCCGTTCCCTGCCAGATATGCCGCGTAGATAGACTCTGCATCCGGTCTTTCGGAAAGCAGTTCACCCTGTCGGTCCATCACGCCGAGTTCCATAAGCCTGGCCTGCATCCGCGTTGTGATACGCTTCCCGGTTTGATTGCGAATCCGGGGATGTTCCCGAAATGAGGTCGTCAGGTACCCAAGCATGGGGTCGGCGTTTCCCGCTACGGCCATCAGGTATGCCGGCGCGGCCAGCACGGCGATCTCGGAGGTGAGCCGCCGGAGTGTGTCGGGATCGACGCCCATATGAAAGGTGGAACAGACGTCCAGCCCCATGGTGATTCCGTGCAGCTTTGCCATTACCGTGTCTTCCAGGCATGCCCGGAGGAGTTGATCGGGCGTGCGGAAAACTTCCGGTCCGATAAACCCGGCCACATCGTTCACGATCATCCATGAGCCGGTTTGCTGCCGGATGTGCCTGGCCAGCCCGTAATTGCGCGATTCCAGGGTCACCATGTCAACGCCTTCATCGGCATGGTTGGTCAGGGCCGACCCCTGGCCGGTTTCAAAGTAGAGCCCCTGGAAGCCTCTTGCCTGGTCGAGCAATCCGTCGATGTCGAGTCCAACCATGCCCAGGAGTCCCCTTGAGGTGCCGGCCAGACTCTGGAAGCCGACGTCCACCCGTGTGCGGGAGCGCGCGGCGCTCTGTTTGAGGATATCGGACAGAACACAGGTGCGGGTTGGGAAGGACAGTTTGTCTTTCACGTTTTGGAGGAGTTTCTCGAGGCGTACGATCGTTTCGATGTCGTCGCTTGCCGGGTTGATTCCCAGTATCACGTCCCCGCAGCCGTACGACAAACCTTCGAGAATGGAAAAAAGGATCTCGTCGGGGTCGTCGCCGGGGCTGTTCGGCTGAATACGGGAGCCGAAATGCCCGGGGGAACCGATAGAGATTCCGCCACCCGGCAGAGGATTAAAAATGGAGCGAGCAACCGTTGAAAGTTCGTCGTTGCTCATGACCTTTGCAACGGACGCTATCTGCTCGCTTGAAAGTCCGCCGCTGTAACGGTTCAGCCAGTCGCCGGCATTCCTGCCGAGCAGAATCAGTTTCAGGTCATTTACCGTCAAGTGAGCGATACCGGCTGAAAGCTGCGCGTTTAGAGAAGCCTTGAGGGCCTCGCTGACCGCATCTTCCACGATTTCCAGCCTGGAAATGTCCCCGAGCCGCAGCTCTGCAAGTCCCCGCCTGGACTCTTTGCGCTCGGTGTCGTCCCGGGTGCCTCCGACGGGCAGATCACCCTCTTTAAACTCATTGGATTTGACAAGCAATTCAAGCAGATTCTCTCTATTCATGACAGATTCCGTCTCTCCCGGATGAATTTCCCCGTTGTCCGTGTCCCCTCGGGCGATCTCACTTCAAGTGACACCGATTTGCCTACAAAATAGAGTCCCGAAATGCCCATTCTGATGCTTCACGGGTGAGGCGAGCATTATGAAAGATTGCATTCAAGAGAGTAACAAACGATGTTTCTCAAGAGCGTGGGGAACTGTGTCCCCCACACCCCCACACCCCCACACCCCCACACCCCCACACCCCCACACCCCCACACCCCCACACCCCCACACCCCCACGCCGCTACGCGGCTACGCGGCTTTCTGTGGCGCTGCGGCGGCGCCCCGCAAGATGCGGGGCATTCGCCGCGAGCGCCGAACGCTCGGCCTCACGCCGGCGCGTGGGCCGAAAGGCCAAGAGTGTTCGCCGGGATGATGAATCCTGGTTTCATCCGGCCTCGGCTTTTCCTTTGGGCAACAGCTCCTGCCAATGCCGCCCACTTTGTGAAGCGTCGGGGACCCGCGCCGGTATGGTGCCGGCGCTAGGTAAACAGCGCCTGGGCCCGCTTCGCGATCTCCTCCGCGCTGACGTCCTCCACGTGGGATGCAATCCACCACCTGTTCCCGGCAAAGTCCTGGACTAAAGCCGCCCGGTCGCCCCAGAACCGATCGGCAGGTTCTTCCACCGATTCGCCGCCGGCGTCCAGGGCCGCCCTGTACGTTGCATCGGCATCCGGGACGTAGAGATAGAGCGATCCATGCAGGGAAGGACAGCCCTCCATCTCCTCGCCCAACATTACCATGGAATCGCCTATCTTCAGCTCCGCATGCATGACGGTACCGTTGGCACCGGGAAGTCTCGAAAGCTCCACGGCCCCAAACGCCGCTTTCAAAAAATCGATCAGGCGCGCCACCCCTTTGGCGGACAGAAGAGGCGTTACTGCGTGGTAACCCTTGCGTATCGGCTTAACAGTCATGAGATGACTCCTTTTGTAGTCTTGGCCATTCATCATTTAAGCTAATCCGCACCTGCGAGAAAGTCACGGCAGGCCGGATTTTTGCCGGGCTGTCGAGAGATCAGAACCATTAATCAATAGTTATTTCAGCCAAGTGGGACGTTCCGGAAACTTCTGTTTGATTTCTGGTACCCGCCGTGGAGAACCGCAGGGAATCGAGCATGAGGAGCGGCAAACCGCTTTTGATGAACAGAGGCAAGATTCGGCAGCGCTGACTCGGTTTTTCAGTAAAGCAAGTACTTGTCGCGCATTCGGCAAAAATCGCTCACCTCGCGCATCCACCCAGTGCGAATATCGCGGGGATCCGCGCCGTTCTTGATGGCCTGCAGGACTTCGCGACTGCCGATCATGCCGAGTGTTCCGTCGATCTGGAAGCGGCTGGGATAAAGACGGTATAGAGCCGAAGCGAGTTCGATTCCGAGGGCGGGCGCATCCAGTTTGTCCCTATCCGTCAGGCGCAAACGTGCTCCCCCGCACGGTTTGTTGGCGAAGGGGCCGGACTTCGGGGTGAAAGACACGGGCTCGAACGAAACCCCGCCGATATTCCGGCGGTTCAACCAGCCTGCCAGACGTTCGCGGTCGATCCATGGCGCCCCGACGACTTCAAACGGCATATCGGTTCCCCTGCCCACACTCACGTTTGAGGATTCGACCAGGGCGACCCCGGGGTAGAGAACGGCTTCAGTGACGGACCGGATGTTCGGTGACGGGTTGACCCAGCGCAGGCCCGTCTCGTCGAACCAGGTCTCCCGCCGGTACCCTTCCATCTTCACCACATGCAGTCCGGCCCCTGTCGCGTTTTCATCGTTGAAGAGCCGGGCCAGTTCCCCCGCGGTCATTCCGTAGCGCACCGGCAATGGAAAATAGCCTGTAAAGCATTTCAAATCCCGGTCCATGACGGGTCCCTGCACGATTGAAGCTCCGATCGGATTCGGACGGTCGAGCACGAAAAAGTCGATATGGGCCGCTGCCGCCGCCTCCATGGCATAGGCCATCGTGGTGATGTAGGTGTAAAAGCGCGCACCCACATCCTGGATGTCGTAGACAAGAGCATCCAGCCCCCGCAGCATTTCCGGGGTCGGCCGCTTCACCTCTCCGTAAAGGCTGTAAACGGGCAGGCCCGTCGATGGATCCTTGCCCGAGGAAACCTTCTCGTCGACATTTCCGGCGAGGCCGTGTTCGGGGGAGAAAACAGCGCACAGCGTGACGCCGGGAGCGGAGTGCAGAAGGCTGATCGTGGAGCGTCCTTCGGCGTCGATGCCCGTCTGGTTCGTGATCACTCCGACCCTTTTCCCCGCCAGAGGGGCAAAACCGGACGAGGCAAGGACATCGATACCAAGTCGGACCCGATCGTTTCTCCTGGCCTGCAAACGGTCTCCGGCCGGGGAACCCTTCTCCGCATCACGCAAAACCCCGGCCCGTGCCGCTTTACCGGGAAGCATGGCCGATGCGACGACGGCGGCGACCCTGGAGCGAAGCGTCTTGACCTCGCCTTTCCCCCCCGGATAAAGGCGGTTTGTGAGTATGATGAGATACGTTCCGGAACCGGGATCGATCCAGAGCGAAGTACCGGTATAGCCGGTGTGCCCGAATGAGCCCGCCGGGAAGGACGCAGTGTGCTCTTTGCCGTAAGGGGACAGGATGTCCCAGCCAAGGCCCCGGACGGTCGCGCTTCCCGGGATGGTGTTGGCCGTTGTCATCTCGTGAACGGCTCCCGGACTGAGAATCCTGCGGCCGCGGCTCGTACCGCCGCCCAGCAGCATCCCGGCGAAAACGGAGAGATCGTCGGCCGTGGAAAACAGGCCGGCATGGCCGGCGACCTGCCCCATGCGATAAGCCGTGGGGTCCTGGACTTCGCCGCAGCGCAGCTCTCCGTTTTGTATGTCGCAGGGCGCGATGCGCGGTTTCAAATCCTTTGCGGGCCGGAACGATGTGTCGCGCATGCCGAGCGGTTCGAATATCTCCCGGGTGCAGTAGGCATCCAGCGGCAGGCCCGAAACCCGGCGCACGATCTCACCCAGCACGATGAAATTGGCATCGCTGTACCGAAAGGCAGTCCCGGGGGGGCAGACAGGCTTGTCGCAGGCTATGGCCGAAAGTGCGCCGTTGTAACCGGACCACCGGACACGCGAATTGACGTCGGCTCGCATTCCTGAAGAATGGGTGAGGAGCCGGCGAATGGTTATCTGTTCTTTACCGTTTTGCGCGAATTCAGGCCAATAAACGGACACCGGGTCGTCGATCCGCAGACGGCCGCGGTCCGCAAGCTGCATGATTGCGGTTGTGGTTGCCACGACTTTTGTCATGGACGATATATCGAAGATCGTATCCTCGGTCATGGGCAGCGGTTGCGGCTCGACAAACCGGCTGCCGAAGGCCTTGCGGTACAGCACCCTGTCGTTTCGACCGACGAGAATGACGACCCCGGGGATATGTCCCGACGCTATTTCCTCTCGAGCCGCCTCATCGATTGGGGCAAGACGCTTTGTCTCCTCCGGCTGTGGAGGCGCGGGCAGGTTTTCCTTTACGGCCGCACGCGGTTGGAGCGGAGCAGCGGGAGGCGGTGTGTGGTTGCAGGCGACGACGGCCGCGAGCACGAGAAGGATGCTCGCCGCCCTGAGCAGGGCGCTGAACAAAGCCGCGAAGCGGCGTGGGGGTGTGGGGGGCGCAGCTCCCCACACTCTTGAGAAACATTGTTTGCCGCTTGCTTGAACGCAGCCTGGTACAAAACGGCCGCAAAACCCCTGTTGCTTTTTCACTGTAGATCGCTTCAATTCGAGAAGTTTTTCGGATAGAGGTTCGATGCGTTCCAGAACATCCAGCCGCTTGTCCCGAACTCATCGGCGGCCTTCATCTGCACCTGCATCTCATCCTTGCCGAAAACCTTCCGGGAAAAGGCATAATCGCGAAACGCCTGCAGCCAGGGCCGGAAGCGCAGGGAAGATGCCTGCGTTCGTTTCTGGGCGTTCTTCAACGTAAGGAGGACGATCTCGTGGGGGTGGTCCACGGGATTGCGGTAGTTCGGAATCCCAAGGTGGAAACCCGACGGATAGAGCATCAGGGAGACGACGTCGACCACTTCGACGATGGGCGCTATCCTCTGCCCGATATGCGTATCGTCGGCATTCCAGGGGACGTAGCCGAAGACGTCGGCGGCCACCATCACGTTATAGGGCACAAGTGCATTCCGGGCGGCCTGAAGGAACCCTATGACCGCGTTCGTTCGGCTTTCCAGGGTTGATGGTTGCGAGAACGACACACCGTTGGTGTCGGGAAAACGAACGTAGTCGAACTGGATTTCGTCAAAGCCGACCTCGGCGGCGGCTTTTGCGATCGCGATATTGTAGTCCCAGACCTCCCGGCGGAAGGGGTCGACCCAGCGAAGCTTCTCGCGATCATGGAACACGCCGCCCCTCATCTTGACGGCCAGCTCGGGCCGGGCGGCGGCCAGCGGATCGTCTTTGAAAACGACAATCCTTGCGATGAGATAGATGCCTTTTTCGTGCAGGCTGTCAACGAGCGCTTTCATGTCCTTTACGGTGATCACCTTCTGAGCCCCGATTTCATCGGCGAGCGGAATGCCTATTTTGAACGGGATCAGGCCCCTGTCGCCCTTCACGTCGATCACCATGGCATTCAACTGGTTTTCACGGATGGATTCGAGGGCGGCCTCTCGCAATGTGTGACTCCCTATTCCGTACACCGAGAGATAGAGCCCCTTCACCCTGAAGGGCTGAAGCGCCACAACCGTTTCCGCCTCATTCAGCCCGGAAGTCGCCACGTCCAGCCTGGCGTAGCCCGGCGCTCGAAATCTGAGCGTTTCCCCTGTTCCCTCGATACGGAAGGAACCATCCTTATCCGTACGCTCGACCTGGTCGGCCAGGGTGACCAGCGCACCCTGCAGCGGCTCTTTCGATTTCGAATCGACCACCTTGCCTTCATAGGCATGTACCACGGCAGTCATGGACAGGAGGCACAGTGTAAACAGAAGGCACATACGGGCTTTATTCATGCGGCTCCTTTGCGTCGGTGAGGAGGTTAAAAAGAGGTATTGCCGGATTCAGAGTCCGCCATACTTACCTGGCCGGTTTCTTTTCCGCCGCCCGGCCGGTGACTATGGCTTCGAAACCTTTGAGTCCGTCGCTGTTGGCCATGAGATAGCGGGGGAGCGCCATTGGCGCATCCGACGGGGTTGCATGGCGGCGGTCGATGGTGAATGCCGCCACATAAGACGCCTTCTCCGCCTCCTTTCCCAGCCGGTCGTCATAGATTCCAAAGGGCCACGCCAGAAAATCCACCCTGCCGCCGAGCTTTTTTTCCAAAACGGCCTTGGACCTTTGCAACTGCGTGTCCACCAGCTTTTGATAATCCTCGGGGGAAAGTTTGCGTTTTTCCTGTTTGAAATTGGGGTGCCAGAACGTGTGTGACTGGACGTCGAAGAGGCCCGTCTGCCGGAGTTCATTCAATTGTTCCCAGGTCATAGCGTAGGAAGCATTGGAAATGGCGGACGGGTAGATGAACAAAGTGATGGGAATCCGGTATTTGAGCACGACCGGGAGCATCTCCGTATAAACCGTCCTGTGACCGTCGTCGACGGTGATGACCACCGATTTGGGCGCCGGTGCGGGTCCTTTCCCACTCACGTAGTCCACGAGGGTCTGCAGCGGGATAACCGTGTACCGGTTTGCGACGAGCCACTTGATCTGCGACTCGAACAGCGCAGTGGTGACGGTCATGCTGTCCGCGACCGTCGGACCGAAACGGTGATAGGCCAGTACGGGAATGCCGATCTGTTCATCCGCGGCAGCCGGGTTGCAGCAAAAACCGGAGCCAAGCAAAATCATCCCAAGTACGGCATAAAAGACACGGCGCATATTCCGTCTCCCGGTGAGGGTTGCTGATTACTCAATATCATATCAGAAACAAACGGCAGCTTTGTGAGAAATCGTAAACCTTATCAACCGATCCCGATTCTTTCGGCGGTGCGGACTAATTCGTGGTAAACTGAATAAAATTCAGCAAAAAGAGGCATTCCCCGCCCGTTCGGCCAATCCTGATAGGTTGTGGGGCCGCTCCCGATCCGCGCCCTTGTCGCGGCGGCTCGCCGGATAAGCATTGACATCGTCCGGTGGGAGTGAATATATAATCTGAACCAGGAGCTGATGCACCCGTCTCCGTATCGTTTTCCTCCTTTCCCGCCACAAGGGAAGGACGTGAAGTTCGGCTGGTGCCCCACTGTGCCCGTGGTGAATCACATCGATCGATCATTCTTCGAATTCATAGCGAGAGGGCCCGGAAGGTATAAACAGAGCCGAGTCCTATGTTCGCATCACGTTTTCAGCTCATCGAAAAAGTGCGGTTCGTGAGCGTGTGAAGCCTGTATCCTTGAACCTGTAAATTGTGTGAAGTTGCATCCGACTTGAGACCGGAATGTCCGGCGGCAACGCCTGGCGCGGGGAACATCCCGGATCGGACCGGTTCCGAATTTCTCCTGCGCCGGAGCGCTCGGCCTCACGCGCCGGCGCGTGAGGCCGAAATCCGGGGGGCGCGGGGGAACAGTCTCCTTCGCCGGAATGACGAATCCTGATTTCATCCGGCATCGAATTTTCCCTTGGGCAACAGGCCTGGGATCATTCGGGGGATGCTGAGACCATCGTCTTAAACGCAACTCAGGATTAGAGGAGTATGAGATGCATAATAAAAATGGATTCGGTCGTTTTTTGGGGATCGTGATTCTCGCGCTTTTCGTAAGCTGCATTCCGATCAGCCTGATTTATGGCGCCGGAGAATCGCCCACAGCAACCCTTAACGGACAATCGACGTCCGATCTGCAAGCGCAGAGCAGCGCTCAATTGCAGCAGGAATTCGAATCCGCAAAGAACTCAATAAAGGGCTTTGCCGTCGAATCCGCCGCGGAGTACAAAAGGATCAGAGACTACTACGACAGCCTGGTCAGCGACGAAGCCGCAGTCCATCGTTTTACCACTCAGGAAGGGGATTCCTGTCTTTGCATCGATATTTACAGGCAGAGTTCCATCCCTGCAAGCGGGCTCGCCGGAACCCGGGTGACTCTCGAACCGATCGTTCAACCGGCCAATCCACCTTCCTCATCGGCTTCCGCGCAGTTGGAAAAGCCGGTCCTTCCGGGAAGCCAGTGGCTGGACGGTTCGCAGGACGAATCGGGCAATCTGAGGCAGTGCCCCGGGAATTCATTCCCCAAGCTGCTGCCCCGTTTCGAGGCGCTCTGCCGGTATAAGACCCTGGACCATTATTTCGAAAAGAACCCTTTCGATAAGACCACGGTAAAGGGAAAGCAAGCCGTGAACAGTGTTCCGGACCTGCTGGGAGTCACATACACACATGAATACGCCTATGCCATTAAGTCACTTAATAATATAGGCCAGGGGGCGGATTTCAGCATCTGGAACCCCTATACCGAAAACGCGGGGGAATTTTCCCTGAGCCAGTTGTGGTGTACGCGAGGTTCGGGAACCGGCCTGCAGACTGTTGAACTCGGCTGGCAAAACTATAAGCAGAAATACGGCGATTACCAATCCCGCCTCTTCATCTACTACACGGTCAACGGGTACTCTGCAACCGGTGATAACAAGGGGTGTTACAACCTTGATTGCAAAGGCTTCGTGCAGACAAACAAAGATATCATCCTGGGAGGCCGCATCAAGCCGGTGAGCACGGTCGGAGGGGCGCAGTATGTCGCCACGCTCGAGGCCTACCGAGATCCGAAAACCGGGCATTGGTGGATCAGGTACGGAGGCAGCACGTGGGTTGGATACTATCCCACCAAGCTCTTTTCCACTGCCGGCCTGAAGAAATACTCAGCCGTCGTGGAAATGGGCGGAGAAATACTTGACGACAAAATCGGCGGCCACACGGCGACCGACATGGGAAGCGGCCGATTTGCGGAGGCAGGGTGGAAGAAGGCCGCCTTCACCAAGAAAATCCATTACTGGAATCCCAGCAACTCTTATGTGAACGTTACAGGATTATCGCCCCAAGCCACGAACACGAGCTACTACGATATCCTGCTTTACAAAGCGACGGATGCCAATTGGAAGACGTACTTTTATTTCGGCGGTCCGGGGCGCTGACGGCGTGAGCCGGTGCGGCGCCGGTAAGAAATCGGGCCGGGATGGAACCCGGGATCAGGTTGCGTTCCGGCCCTTGAGAAATTCTTCTATACGATCGAGATGCATCTTGCGATGCATGGATCGATAAAGTCGAAACCTGTCTTCCAGGTTTTCAATTGCCGCAATCAGCTCCGGAGAGGATTCCGCAAGTTCGTTATCGATCGCTTCAGCGGATGAAACCGCAAGATTTGCGGCAGCCCGCGGAGCCAGCGCGAGCAATAAAGGAAACAGTGCATCGTTCATGATGTCGATATCTACCGGTGACGGACTCACCTTGGTCAGTTTCCATCTTTGCATCAGGGCCAGGGACCACTGGTCCCAAAATGCAAGATGGGCCAGGGCAACGGCGACCGTCCAGCCATCCTCGAGCGGAGTGCTCAACTCCTCGTCCGTCAGTCGCGCAACAAGAGAACGCAGTCTTTGCAGCTCCTGAGCATTTTCCACCACAAAAGGCCGATCCATGGGAAACCTCCTTCGCACACAAGGAATCACATTGATGGGATAAGCTCCCGGGATGGGACGATTCGTGCAATCACCCCTACAATGGACCCTGCGCCTGCCTGCACGAAAGCCCTGCGGGTCCTTTTCACATTTTTCAACCCTTATAGCGATAATACCTCAGGATCTCAAGGCTCATCGCACTTTGTTCCGGAGTCAGCCCAAGGGCTTGTCCGTAAATAAATCCTTTGTGCTCGCATCCGGCTTTTGGCCCACTTCGGCCGCTCCTCAATCGCAAAATCCTCAACGTAGTCCAGCTACGCCCGCGGTTTTGCTCAATCGTCGCGACCAAAATCGGTCTCAAAATCCGGTGCGATCCCTAAGAGGCCTATTTACGGACAAGCCCTAAGTTGTGTGTGTCAAGTTCTGCAATTTGGTCACGGCATCTGAGTGATCTGCTCGGGTGGCCCGGATACTTGTATCCGGGTCCGTTAGGACAAGAGGAGCAGCGAATCCGCCACCCCGATTCCGGGGCTTACCCGCCGAACCTCCTCTTGCGCTTCGCGCCCGGATAGCAAGTATCCGGGCTACCCCGATGTTGCCCAAACAGAATCCAGGTGAAAAATGAGCCGTTTGTCCAGACAACGTCACCCCGGCGAAAGCCGGGGTCCAGTGCCGTTACTTGGAATTACCCAATGATTTCAGGGAGCCTGGATTCCGGCCGTCGCCGGAATGACGGATCGTGATTTCGTCCGGCCTCGGCTTTTCCTTTGGGCAACAGCCCGTCCTGCGTGGGAATGCAGATCAACGTCTTGCGATTATACCTCTCATTGCACATAGTAACGTTCGACAAATGCGGGCACAATGATTGACTCGTTAATGTTACTATGGAATAGTATTCGGCACAGGATAGAATCTCATGATCGGCGCCCGTCCGATTTCCCATGTGTCCGCTCTATCCGCCGTGCAGCCATGGACTGGGTCCCGGCCGAAGAAGAAAGGGTCGATGATGAGCGATTCGGCTATGAGTTTGTTGGTCGATGCTTTGTTTAACGGAGATCAGGCTCGCTCCATTGCCGAGACGAGAAACCTTCGCAATGCGGGTGTCGCAATCGAGCGAATCGTTGTGGACGGCATAGGAAATGCCATGCAGCAGCTCGATGCCAAGTGCACCATCGACCAGTTCAACCTGCTTGAGATCATGCTCGTGGGCCGGGCGGTAATGGGTGTCATGAAGGAGTTGTTCCCCCAGGGAGCGGCCCGGAGCCGAGTCGTGGGACCGTGGTTGTCGCGGGCCTTGAAGGCGATGTTCACGATCTGGGCAAGAACATCGTCAAAATGGTTCTGACGGGAAAAGGCTACAGGGTCATCGACTGCGGCAAGGACTGCCCGCTCGATAAGCTGGTGGATGCAGCGGAACAGCAGCGCGCGGATGCCGTCTGTGTGAGCGGGCTGATCACTACGGTGATTCCCCAGGTGAGAAGATTGAAGGATTTAGTGCGGCGGCGCGGACTGGGACATATTAAGATCCTTGCCGGAGGCGCTGCGCTGAAGCAGGCTACGGCCGAAAGCCTCAAAGTCGATTTCGTGGCTGATACGGCTTTCGACGGAGCTCATTACCTCGAGGCGGCAGTCAAATGAAAGCCGCGTGCCCCTGCGATGGGGATCATTCAGGCCGTATGCCGGAGCTTCGGTGGATCGTCTCGAAGAGTCCGCTGCAATGCCGTTGGGATCGATCCGCCGGTCCGGGCGATTGGGACTTCCCGCTGAAGGATCATTCGGTGAGGGGGAGAAATGAACAGCATCGAGAGGATTCAAGCTGCCGTAAATTTCGAAGCCACGGACCGGGTGCCGATAATCGCTCAGGTGTTCGGGCATACAGCCGTTATCGAGGGAAAGACCATCCATGATTATGTGCGAAGCGGCAGGCAACTGGCGGACTGCCAGTTGAAGGCCCTTGCGCGATACGGCTACGATGCCGTTTTTGCCGTTATGGACGTTAATGTCGAGACGGAGGCTTTGGGCTCCAGGCTTGTTTACCGTACGGATGACTACCCATACGTGCAATCCCCTGCGTTTACGGAAGACACGAACCTCGAAGCCGTTCCGATACCGGATCCGTTCCGCGCCGGTCGTATGCCCGAACTGCTCGAAGCACTAACGATTCTGAGGCGCGAAACGGGGGATGAAGTCCTGGTGGTCGGCTGCGTTTTGGGACCGATGACCCTGGCCACCCAACTGCTGGGACTGGAAAAGGCCCTGTACCTGGCAATCGATGATCCGGAAAAGTTCGAAAAGCTCCTGGATTTTTCCACTCGCGTGGTGATTCAATATGGAATTGCCCAGATCGATCGTGGGGCGCACGTTCCCCTCGTGTTCGATCCCTGCGCATCGGAGGCGGTTGTGCCGCCTCAATTTTTCCGGGAATTCGAACTCCCGAGGCTCAAGAAGATGGTTGCTGCTTTCAATGCGGCAGGCGCCCTTGCGGAATGGCTCCATGTCGCCGGGCCGATAACCTCGATCCTTCCCTTTTGCGGGGAGACGGGAGCAAACATCATCAATTTCGACTATTGTGTCGATCCGAACAGCGTTATCGACAAACTCCCCTCGACATGCGGCAACGGCAATATCAAATCGCTCGACTTCGAGGAAGCGAGGCCGGAAGATATCTTTATGGAATCGCTCAGGCTCCTGAATCTGTTTGCAAGCCGGGGCGGGTTTATTCTTTCGTCGGGTTGCGAAATTCCCCCACGATCGAAGCCCGAGAATGTACATGCCCTGGTTGCGGCAACGCGTCAGTGGAGATGAATCATTGGCCGAACTGATTCTGAAGACGGCCGATGGCGACCGCCGGATAGAATTTTCTCCGGACCGGTCCCTGCGGGAGGTTCTCGATGCAACCAGTTTCCGGGTTCGCTCCGGGTGCCGGGGAACGGGGGCCTGCGGGTTATGCCGCGTGCGGGTGAGATCGGAAGAACTGGACGTTCCGACGCCCGTGGAGCGCATCTACCTGTCGGATGACCAGATTGCATCGGGCATACGGTTGGCTTGCCAGGTCAGGCCCAGGCAGGACATGGAAGTCCTGGTCCTCGAACGGGACCCCGTTACCGCCTGGAGGGCCATATCCCCTGCGTCTCCCTGCTATAATGCCCGCTCGGCCGGGTTCCCCCTCGCTCACCCCGCATTGAATCTGCCCAGGGACGTACAACACCCATACGGCGCGGCCGTGGACCTCGGAACAACGCACGTCAGCGTTTCCTTTTACGATCTTTTGACCGGAAAATGGTTCGCGGGACGCCATGGGTTGAACCCCCAGGTTGAGTACGGTACGGATGTAATGACCCGACTGACGGCGGCATCCGAATCCCTTGAATTGGCGAAGGCCATGAGAAGGCAGGTGATCGATGCCATAGGCTCCGCCATCATCGATGTCGCCGCTCGCGAAGGGCTGGGTACGGAGCAGGTGGTCAGACTCGCTCTCGTGGGAAATACGGCCATGCTGGGATTGCTGTCCGGGCGGAACTATCATCTGCTTCTTCAACCTGCTTACTGGATGCGCCCGGTTGATTGTCTGCCCGAGAGTCCCGGCGACTTGTCCGCGGACTGGGGAATTCATCCGGAAGCGGCTGTCGAAATCTTCCCGCCCCTGGCCGGTTTCGTGGGTTCCGATCTCCTTGCGGGGTGTATCGCAATGAAACTCATCGAAGGGGACCCGGGCAGCTTGTTGATCGACTTCGGCACGAATTCCGAGATCGCCCTGTGGGACGGCGAAGTCCTGTGGGTGACGTCGGCAGCCGGCGGCCCGGCTTTTGAAGGCTGCGGGATCAGTTGTGGAGTCTCCGGCGAATCGGGTGCCATTTATCAGGTTCGGGACCTGGAATATCGTGAGGGTAGAAGCGCGGGCGATTCTCCTCTTTCCTGTGCCGGCTGCCGCTTGGATGCCGGTAATGGGATCACGGCGAGCAATGTTCTGGGCCTCGATCTTCAGTTCAAGACGATTGACGGCGAAAATCCCAGCGGTTTCTGCGGTTCGGGAATCGTGGATCTTATCGCCTGCCTGGTGCGGTCGGGAAAATTGACCGGCATCGGCCGGTTTGCCGCGGACATTTCAAACGACGGGTTCGTGCTCCTCGACGGGGAGCGGAAACTCGTGCTGACCAAGAGGGACGTCGACATTTTCCAGCGCGCCAAAGCAGCCATAAACGCGGCAGTCAGGATTCTCCTGTCGATGGCGCGGATGAATTCCAGGGATTTGCGGCGTATTTACATAGGCGGCGCGTTCGGCCATTTCTTGAATATGGATAGCGCGGTAGACGTCGGACTTTTGCCCGATATGGATCATGAAGCCGTTCAGCTTTGCGGCAATACCGCGCTGAGCGGGTGTGCGGAACTGCTGATGTCCCCCGGCGCGGAGGAACTCCTGGCAGGTCTTGCGGCGAAGGCAAGAGTCGTCAATCTGTCTCAGTGCGCCGATTTTGACGATTTCTTCCTCGACGGCCTCTACCTGAAGAGATGGCCGGAGGGCGGTTGACAACAGGCAGGCGTGAAGCGTCCCAGACCCCGATCCGCCCGTATTATCATTTGACACGCATGGCCGGCCAAAGCCGCCGGTGCTATCCGGGACAACCGAAGATTATGAAGAAGCCGGCATTCGACCATAAAATCCACCTGCATGCGTTCATGAAGACCGCGCAGTATCTGGCGGGCTTAACCACTCATGAAGACAT
Organism: uncultured Syntrophobacter sp.; assembly: GCA_963666995.1. Lineage (GTDB taxonomy): Bacteria > Desulfobacterota > Syntrophobacteria > Syntrophobacterales > Syntrophobacteraceae > Syntrophobacter. The sequence goes on from OY762941.1 coordinate 2,354,676, forward strand.
CTGGCACCATGTTGGGGAGGTCATGGTCAAGTTTTACGGCGCCGATTCGGCCGGTTTTGCCAGGCGCGGTTCCGATGGAGGAGTAGAGTTCCATCACGTTACGGCATCCGACGGGGTATCCCGGGATCGCCTGTTTTCAAAAGAGGTGCAGGAAGTTGTCGCCGAGGTGCTGGAGACCGGGTTCCTGGGGTGGCGTGCCATACCCGCCGGGGAACAGCCGTATGTGATCGTCTTCCTGCCCATCGCCCTCGGCAATGAGCCCGCTGCTGTCATGTTGGTGGGACACGCTGCGGCCGGCCCGATCTCGAACGAGGTTCTCAACGTTTATTTGAGTGTTGCGGGACTGGCCGGCACCACCATCACCAAGCTCACTTCCGAAATCGAGCTGAGAAGGCACCGCAGTCACCTTGAAGAACTGGTTGCCGAACGCACATCCGCGCTCACCCGCACTCTCGACCGGCTGGAGGAAGAAATCGCCGAGCGCTCGGAGGCCGAAGAGAAGTTGAGAAAATACCGTGAGCACCTCGAGGAACTTGTGGAGGAACGGACTGCCGAGCTGGCAATAGCCAATGAAGAGCTGGTGGACTATTCGGAAAAGCTTGAGCGAACCAATCAGGAACTGCAGGAATTTGCTTTCGCGGCCTCTCACGACCTCCAGGAGCCGCTCAGGAAGATTCAGACCTTCGGCGATCTGCTCAAGACCAGATTCACGGATCTTCTCGGGGAAGAGGGGAAGGATTTCCTTGACCGGATGATCAGGTCTTCGAGCCGAATGTCGACCTTGCTCAGATCGTTGCTTGCGTACTCCCGGATAGCCTCGGTGGGGAATCCGTTGGAGCCGACGGACCTGGCCCACGCGGCCCGGGAGGCGGCAAGCGATCTGGAAGTGGACATCGACAGGGCGGGGGCGTGCGTGGAGGTGGGAGAGCTTCCCGTAATAGATGCCGATGCCGTTCAGATGCGGGAGCTTTTTCAGAATCTCATCAGCAACTCCCTGAAGTACTGCCGGGAATCGGAGAAGCCGGTTATCAAAGTCCATGCCCTCTCTTCGGATGATACATGTCAGATCTACGTGGAGGATAACGGGATCGGGTTTGAAGAAACTTACCTCGATCGGATCTTCAGGCCTTTCCAACGCCTGCATACCAGGAGCGCCATCGAAGGCTCCGGAATGGGCCTTTCCATTTGCCGAAAAATTGTGGAGCGCCACGAGGGGAACATCACGGCAAAGAGCACTCCGGGCCGGGGCTCGATCTTTGTTGTCACGCTTCCCGTCAGGCAAACCAAGAGCCAGGCCGGATCCATTCCCAGCCCGCCTCGATCCGACCAATGACCATAGTGTTATAGTCGGGTAGACGAGGGCAGGCAACTACCCTCGTCTGCTCGACTGTCAATCCCCGATGCCGTTGTGCAGCTTGCAGGCGCGGACCGTATTTTTCATGAGCATGGTTATGGTCATCGGGCCCACGCCGCCAGGTACCGGCGTGATTGCGCCCGCCCGCTCAACGGCTTCATCAAAGGCGACGTCACCCTTGAGAATCCGTTTGCCGTCTGCGGTCTTCCCTACCTCGTTTACGCCGACGTCGATCACCACGGCCCCCGGTTTTATCCAGTCGCCTTTGACGAACTCGGTCACACCGACCGCGGCGATCAATATGTCCGCCCGTTGCGCATGCCGTTTCACATCTTTTGAGCGGGAATGGCAGATCGTAACCGTGGCATCGGCTCCGGGTGCCTTCTGCACGAGCATCATGGCAATCGGCTTACCCACTATGTTGGACCTTCCGATCACTACCACTTCCGCTCCCGAGATCCGGGTCCCGGAGCGAACCAGCAGCTCCCGGATTCCCGCGGGGGTGCATGGAAGGTAATCGGGCTCACCGATCATGAGCTTGCCGACGTTCACCGGATGGAAGGCGTCGACATCTTTTCCGGGATCGATGGCAAGGAGAACCTTGTTCTCGTTGATATGTCGAGGCAGGGGCAGTTGCACAAGGATACCGTCGATTTTCGGATCCCTGTTGTACCGGTCTATCAGTTTCAGCAGCTCATCTTCTTCGACGGCAGCCGACTGGTTGTCCTGAATGGAGTAAAATCCCAGCTCGTAGGCAGTGTTTTGCTTCGCGCGCACATAGCTCTGAGAGGCTGGATTTTCGCCCACGAGAATGGTCACGATCCCGGGCAAGACTCTGTGCATGGACTGTATCCGTTCAACCTCCGCTTTGAGTTCAACCCGGATTTCCTTAGCTATTTCCGATCCTTTGAGCAGTCTGGCGGTCATATTGTTCTCCTTCAAGAAGACGAACTGTTTCTCCCGGGTTCCGCTTCTCCGCTGCAACCGTCCACCCGGGAGGCACCCGCTCATTCAAGAAACGCCACGTTAAAATAATCCTTTGACTTTGCCGGTCTGGACATCGACGTCGATTTTCCGAAAAGCGGGATTCGAACCGGTTCCCGGCATGAGACTGATAGTGCCGGCACACGGACAAAGAAACTTCGCACCCGAATAGATCAGGATGTCTCGAACGGGAAGGACCCATCCTTTGGGAACGCCCTTGATGGTGGGGTCATGAGTGAGACTCAGGTGGGTCTTCACCATCATGGTCGCGTAATCATCGTATTTTGAATCGGCTTCAAGCATCCTGGCTTTAGCGTCGGCCTCCGGCGCCCATGAGACTCCGTCCGCGCCGTATACTTCCCGCGCGATCAAGGCTACCCGTTCCCTCAATTTCATCTCCAGGGGATAGAGGAATCCAAAGTGGTTCTCCTCCCGGCAGGCGTCGAGCACGGCATCGGCAAGCTCAAGGGCGCCTTCCCCGCCTCTGGCCCAGTGTTCCGAAACAGCGCAACGCGCACCGGCGCGTTCGGCGTATTTTTTGACGAGTGCGATTTCGTCGGCGGTGTCTGTGTGAAATGCATTGATGCAAACCACCGGGTTGATTCCCGCCTTGCGGATGGTCCCAATATGGTGAACCATATTGGGAATACCCTTTTCGAGCAGACCGAGATTTTCTTTCGTATACGCTTCAGGCAGCGAAATTCCAGGAACAACCCGGGGCCCCCCTCCGTGCATTTTCAGCGCCCGGATGGTGGTGGTGAGGACGGAGACATGGGGTTTCAGACCACTGTAGCGGCATTTCACGTTCCAGAATTTTTCAAATCCGATGTCGGCCGCAAAACCGCTTTCCGTAACGTGGTAGTCGAACATCTTGAGACCCAGCCGGTCGGCAATGATGGATGACTGTCCGACGGCGATGTTTGCAAACGGCCCCGCATGCACCATGCAGGGCTGGTATTCGGCGGTAGACATCAAAGTGGGATTGATGGTGTTTCTCATGAAGGCCGTCATTGCCCCTCCGACTTCGAGATCACCCGCAGTCACCGGGTTTCCGCGTTTGTCGAAGGCGACGGTGATCTCATCCAGCCTTTTTCGCAGGTCGGCCAGATCGTTTACGACGGCCAAAATAGCCATCAATTCGGAGCTGACCGCAATGCCGAATCTTGACTGCATCATGAAACCGTCCTGTCTCCCGCCGATTCCGATGATGATATTGCGGAGACTTTGAGCGCAGAAATCGATCACCCAACCCATTTCCACACGGGATGGGTCGATATCCAGACGGCGCATGCCGCTCAAACGTTGCAGTTGTTCGTCGCTGTAGTTGCGCTCATGCTGCATCCGGGATGTCAACGCAACCATTGCAAGGTTGTGCGCGTTCATAATGTCGTTTATGTCGCCGGTGAGTCCCATGGAAAACTCAGTCATGGGAATAAGCAGGGCGTTGCCGCCCCCGGCAGCGGTTCCTTTGATGTTCATAGTCGGTCCGCCTGACGGTTGCCGGAGGCATCCGCCCACATTCTTGCCTCTTTTGCCCAGCCCTTCCATGAGGCCCACCGAGGTGGTGCTCTTTCCTTCCCCTAAAGGAGTTGGAGTAATGGCAGTGACCTCAATGTATTTCCCATCGGGACGATTCGCCAGTCGATCGCTGATCCGGATGAAGTCAAGCTTGGAAAGCCTCCCCATTGGAAGGATCTCGTCTCTCTGAAGTCCGAGCCTCTCCTGCCATTCCCAGGGTGAGGGCATGTTCTTCTCTGCTTGTTCGGAAATTTGCCAGTCTTTAAGTTCAGTCGCGTCATACGGCATGTCGGTCTCCCGTTATCTTGCTTTGAACGTTCAAGGAAATAAACAGCATGGAAATGAAAACGATATTGCATTGCCGCAACCGGCGGCCCCTCTTCGAAACACCTCCGGGCGGACGGATCGGCGGAAAAGAATCTTCAGGCACGAACCTGGATGTCGAAGAAGATGCATCGTCGTTATGGCGAATCAGGTGGACAGTCGGTCTCTGCCTGTAAACGATGGGATCAAAAGACACTGCAGTGAACCATACCCTTACGGTAGATGTGACACGGCAATGACAAGCCGGCGGCCCGAATCGCCACAGCATCGCAAATAGTGGACGTAGATCCGCACTGCAATATCCACATTATTCCTCTCCTACAATGGATATCAGCCATTAATAACTGCAAAACTGTCACGCATTATGAAATTGATTTGGATATTTGGAATAGATATATATTCTTGAGTCATTCTATGCCATCTGAAATGTCTCTGAGTCTATCCCTTAGCAAGGCCTCCAAAGCCTTCTTCTTTGTATTGAACAGATGCTCTCTCATTCGCTTTTTGGCTTCAGCTTTATCCTTCTTCTTAATGGCATACAGGATCTTTTCATGATCCGATATCAGGATTCTCCGTACTCTTGGATATTTCAGTGCTATAGCCCTACTGATCAATACGCGATCTACCATACTGCTCAGAATTTTTTCCAGATATGGACTTTTTGCTCCAATAAACATAATATTATGAAAATCCGAAAGCGCATAGTTCAAGTTACCTCTATCATCATTTGCTAAGAAGATCTTGCAGTCTTCTATATTCTTCTCCAGCTTTTGTATCAACTGGTCGTTACAGTTAGCAACCAGTTTATCAATGAGCAGATTATTGAGAAGGACTCGTATCTCCGCAAATTCATCCAGTTCTTCCTCTGACGGGCGCCTGACACAGAAGTAGCTGTTGTCCTTTTTTGTGACCAGGCCCTCCTGCACCAACTGGAAGATGGCTTCCCGGATCGGTGTGCGACTCACTCCGAAAAGCTTTGCCAGAGAATCCTCGGTCAGGCGCTGATCGAAGCTGATCGTCCCGTCGATCACAGCTTTCTTGATTTCCTGATAGATATGCTTCTGTGAACTCTTCCGGCGTACGGTCTCAGGTTTGCCCGCTTCTATTGCGACAGGTTCCATCACAGGGTGCTCCGAATCATACGTGTCAATACCCATTGGTCATTCCGGTGAGCCGAAAAGGGAGGAGGGCATCGATTAAACCGAGCCGAAGACGGCTCTCCTCCTGAAAAGGCTGAGAGCCGTGCACGGCGTGAAATTCGCATCTGATCTTCACTCATTATTTCGAAATCCTAAATCCTATTGCATTTTCCCCGGTGCGGACATGCCCTCCGGTATGGGCAGACTCAGTTTCGTCGCGGCAATTATGTCGTTTATCCTCAGGATCATGAGCGCCAGCTCGCTGGCGGAAATGACGGCCTGTTTCTTTACCAGCAGCGGCTCGATCACATTTTCTTCGTACAGGTCCTTCACCTTTCCGGTAAAAGCGTCAAAGCCGACTTTCGATCCCATTTTAGCATTCAGCGACTGCATTTCAACGAGTATCTCAAGCGGATTGTATCCGGCGTTTTCCGCAAGAGCCTTGGGAATGACCTCCAGCGCCCTGGCAAATGCCGCGATGCCCAGCCGCTCAATGCCCTCGACTCCCTCCGCGAATTGCCTGAGCCGTGAGGCCAGCTCCACCTCAGCCGAACCTCCACCGGCCAATACTTTGCGGGTCAATATGGCGGCGGGCAAAGTCCCGAAACAGTCCTCGATGACCCTTTCGACCTCGTCGACAATATGTTTTGTGCCCCCGCGGATCAGAATGCTGGCGGCCTTGGGCTCGCGGCATTCCTGCACGAAGACCATCATCGTCCCATCGATATTCTTTTCTTCGATCAAACCGGCATAGCCCAGGGAAGTTTCATCCAGTTCGTCGATATTGTTGACGATGGTTGCTCCAGTGGCCTTGGCGAGCATCTCCATGTCGCTCCGCCGGACTCTTCGAACGGCCAATATGCCTTCTTTTGCCAAAAGATACACGCAGTAATCGTCAATTCCCTTTTCAGCGAATATCACGTTCGCGCCTGCCTTCTTTACCTGAGCCACTATCCCTTTGAGGACTGAAACACGCTCCTGGAAAAAGGCTTTCAACTGGCTGGGATCCGTTACACTGATCTTTGCGTCAACGGTCTTGCCCTTATATTCCAACGCCGAGTTGACGAGGGCGATCTTTGCCTGCAAAACCGTGGACGGCATGGAGACGTGGGCCTTTTCCTTGCTCAACACCACACCTCGGACCAACTCGGTATCTTCGACCGCCGCGCCTTCTTTCTTTTCGGTCTTTATGAAATTCACGTCAACGCGGCGTGCGCCGTCTTCACCGTCCGACACACTGCGGACCGCGTCCACAACGATATCCGACAGATGATCTTTCGCCTTTTCGACCCCCTTGCCCGTCATGGTTGTCAAGGCGATGGCTCTGAGAGTTGGAAGGTCATCGGATATGGTCACTCCGATCTCTTCGAAAATCTCGAGACAACGCTCCAGAGCCATACGATAGCCCTTGGAAATGACAACGGGATGGATGCCCAGGTCAATGAGGGCTTCCGCTTCCTTCAGCAATTCGCCGGCCATCACAACTACGGTCGTGGTCCCATCGCCCACGGAAGCTTCCTGGGTCCTGGCCACCTCTATCATCATCTTTGCAATGGGATGCTTGACGTCCATTTCTCTCATAATGGTGGCGCCGTCGTTGGTTACCAGCACGTCCCCCAGGGAATCGACCAACATCTTGTCCATTCCCATCGGACCGAGGGTGGTGCGGACGGTTTCCGCAATCGTGCGGGCGGCCATGATGTTCATTCTCATGGCGTCTCTGCCTCTGGTACGTTCGGCACCGTCAGCAAATATTGAGGGGGGTCCCATCTTATTTTCAGACATGGTATTCACCTTTTTGCTCATATACTGGAAAACATATCATCGCGGAAATATGCAATTTGGAGCTTCCTGGGATTCTGCCTTCCCGCGGGGAAAAATAAGCCTCTTTTTCAGTATTACCGGAGGGTGGATCGGTATCCGGGTATGGATGCAGCGATTCGACCGGGCAATCCTATTTGTAAAAGTCGACGGCAAGGCGCGCCACCTCCGCGGCTCGTTGAGCGCCGCCGGGCAGGCCGCCTGTCGCCAGTGAACCTCGAGAAGCCGCTTCCTTGGCAAGGTCTTCAGGAGAGCCGACCCCCAGAATCGCCGCGGTGGCCACAGGTACCAGCAGGTCGACAAGAGTATGTCCGTTTACGAGCAATTCTCCCACGGCCGGAGCGACCACCGGGAGCACATCCAGGAGCTTCCGGTTCTTGTCCAAAACCGCAGAGGGGATAACCTCATGCACAAACTTCTCCAGAACGAATTCCTCTCCGTCTATTTTTACGGACACATCCACGTCAGGATCGAGGACATAGAATAATTTTCCCGGCTTGCCGGACCTTCGCGCCCCACCGGCCAGTCTGTTGATTTTGATTTCAACCGGTTTCCCCAAGTTTTTCGACATGATTGCCGAAGCCCCCGTTTCTATCTTCTGCGTCTGCTCCTTTTCGAGCATGGAAATGATCTCCATGAGACTTTTTCCATCATTGATCCCTCTTACCGTCTTCTCGACACGGTCATCAATGGCTTTTTCGACTACCGGATTGGTGGCCAGAAGCACCGCCTGGGAAACTCTGCCGCTCCGAAGCTGTTCCACCATGCGGGCAACGGTATTTGCCTCAAAGCTCGCATATTCCGGGTTGATGAATCCGAGTTTGTTCTTTGCGATCACTTCGGCGGCGCTTTCAGCGGACCCACCCTGAGCAATCGCCCTTAAAGCAAGAGAAGCGTCGGCGGCACAGTGCCCGATGGGGGCTGTTTTCGGGCCGCCGCTGCTGCCGCAGCCGATCGCTGCATTTTCATCGAATACGGCGATCAGTTCATGAAACACCAGCATGCCGATGACGGTCGGGGAGCCCATGTCTTTGAAGATCATCCCGAGGTCGCCGACAAAGTTCGCCGTTTTGAGTTCCTCTCCGGTTACCTTGAAATGCAAAACCTCCGGCAGACCGGCGGCTTTCATGCCGCCCAGCCCGGCAACGGTGGACGTATATATCTTGAAGGAGGAACCGAAGCGATCGGGCATGACGGCGTCGGGATGAACGATTTCCAGCGCGGCGGCCGCTCCGAGCACCGCTGAAATCAGCGGATTCGGTCTCATGCCGGCCCCCGTATACGCTTTCATCATGGCGGAAGCGCCAATGAAAGCCGCATTTTCCGCAATCTCCGGGAAAATGTAATCTTCACCCAGCGTACTGTGGCCGCAGAGCGGACCCCCTCCAACTCCCGGGGGTACGGTTGCACCGTTGACGGATGTCAGCTTGCCGTCGAGCATGGCCTCATAGATTTTCCAGACCGCGGGAAAGCCGCTGATGCGATTGTTTGATTTGGGTGTCGGGATGGTGAGCACGCCCCCTCTTTGAACTCCTGCGATGAGGCGGGCCATGGCGCCCAGTTTACGGTTGCCTGACGGTACGCCCGCTCTCACGTTCGAGCCGGCAATGTAGCATAGCGTCGCCGAGATGAGGGCCGCATTGGACGGGTCCGCCCCGCTCTCCATCGCCGCATGCACACCCGCGGCCACGACGGAATCCATTTGCGTTGTTGTCTGGTTCAATGCCTCAACCTTGAGACGCTTCCCTCCGAGGATTTCGTCGGCAATTGCGTTGGCAGCGCAGAAAGCCGCGACGTTCAGCATCCCGTGACCTCCCGCCAACGCCTTTATGGAATCCCCCGTCATCAACTCGGGACGCAGAAGAGTGGCTGCCCGTACCGCACCGACTATATCTCCCATCTAATACTCCTTGTGACTTTAAACGAAACAAGCATTGCATCCTATAAAAGTTCGCGCAGTTCAAAAAAGCCGTTCGTCAGGCATCGAAGACAGAACGCAGCTTGAAATCAGGTGGAGACCCGGGTTGGGCGGGCCGGGTGAGAACGCCTCACCGGGCCGGCAACCCGGGTCTTTGCCGATTATCCCTCTCAGGCGGCGGTTCTATGGGTTTTTTCGGGGACTCTGAGTCCCACGCATGTCCCGGGGGGACACCCCGACGGTAACCGCGCCGCACGCTGCACCCGCTCTACCGGGCGCAGGGAGAGAGATGATAGTGTCCGCTTCACTCCGGTACGCCTTCCTTGTCCAGTTTCTGATAGTAGCCTGAGTCCGCCAGTTTCTTCTCGAAACTCGGATCGTACAGGTTGCTCCACCAGGTTTGCCGGTCCGGCTTGATTGCATCCGGATTTACTTTGCCTGCGTCGATGATCCCCTGCAGAAGCACATTGGACGACTTCTCTTCGACAACGGGCGGCCAGGGGTAAATCATATTTGCATAGGCCTTTTTCAAAACCTCCTCGGTGTGCCCTGAATTGGCGGCAATGACCTTGATGGCGGCATCGGGATGGTCCTTGATATACTTGGTGGCCTTGGCATTGATTCTTACTATCTTGTCCATGACATCAGGATGCGCGTTGATGAAGCTTCGCTTGACTATCCAGACACAGCACTGCTGGTCGGGGATGATCTCATTGGATGCGAACAGCACCTTGAATCCCGCCATTTCCATGACTTTCGTGGGCCATGGTTCATAGCATATCACGGCCTTCACTTCTTTTTTCTTGGCAAAGATCGGCATATCCGTCGGATTGATGGTCACCTTCTTGACGGGAGTGTTGTACTTCTTTTCCAGCATGGTCAGGAGGGTGTGATGGTTTGAACCGATGCCCGGGTTCCCGACAGGCTGGTCTTTCAGATCCTCGAACTTTGTGATGGACGGATCGACAACAAGTGCCGAGCCGCCATGGTTGAGGCTGTCGAAAACAACCACGTCCATCCCGCTCGCTCTTGCCGCCAGGGCACCCGATACCCCCACCAAGCCGAAGTCGCATTCACCTGCGCCAAAATGCTGCATGAGCATGCCCGCGCCGGAATACTGCAGCTTTTCCACTTCCAGGCCCTCATCGTCGAAGTAGCCTTTGGCGAGGCCTATCGGAAGCGCATACTGATGCAACTGGTCACCCACAAGAAATCCGATCTTCACCTTTTGCTTCGTTTTCGCTTCCGAACCACTCTGTGCATACCCTGTTCCCACAAGCACCATTGCACTCAGGAAAAGGAAAATGGTCAAAAGCCCAAGACGCCACTTACAGCTCATAATGTTGCCTCCTCCTTTGAACGGTTGCAGTACACTTGCTGCCTTCCGGCAGATCCCGGTGTCGGGTTGAATCGGGTAACAGCTACCACCACTTAACCAGATCCGTCACTTGCCTCCTGATTTCGATGAACTCCGGGTCGGCATAATCCCTTGGATGGGGAAGGCCGACTTTGATGATTTCTTTGATGCGGGTTGGCTTCTGAGAAAGCACGAGGATATTTTCGCCCAGGTATACGGCTTCCTCGAGGTTATGGGTAACATAGATGATGGTCGCGTTGATCTGGCGCCACAACCTCAAGATCTCGTCCATCATATGAAATCTGGTCTTTATATCCAGTTGGCCAAAGGGCTCGTCCATCAACAGAAGGTCGGGCTCCGTCACGAAGGCCCGGGCGATCGCGACCCTCTGGTTCATGCCCGCTGATATTTGATGGGGATAGTATTTGTCGAAACCGTCGAGCTTTACCATGTGGATGATGTTGGAGATGCGCTCATCAATCTTCGCCGGATCGCACCCTTTGATTTCGAGTCCGAATTTTATATTGTCCCGGAGATTCCGCCACGGCAGGGCGGAAGGCTCCTGGAAGACGAAACTGATGTTGTGAATTCTTGGATCCGCAGGTTGGCCGTTTATTTCTATCTTTCCCTTAGTGGGTTTAAGGATGGTCGTTATCAGATTGCAGAGCGTCGTCTTGCCGCACCCGGTCGGTCCGACAATGCACAGAAACTCATTCTCCATCACACTAAAGTTCAACCTGTCCAGAACCAGAAGGTCGCCGAATTCCATGGTAAAGTCAGTAAATTTTATTTTGGCTTTTCGTCCATCAAGATTCGAGCGGGTCATAGCTCCACCTCATAAAAGCCTGTAATCTCTCTTCGCAGTGCCAGGAAGTCCTTGTTGGTCAAATCTCGAGGTCTTGGCAAATCAACGACGATTTCCGCTCGTATCTGGGCAGGCGGGGGTGACAGGACGAGTACTCTCTCACCCAGAAATACCGCCTCTTCGACGTTATTCGTTACGAATACGACGGTGGTTTTCATTTCTTCCCAGATGCGTTGCACTTCCATTTGCATGTAATAGCGCGTTTGAGCGTCCAGGCTGCCGAAGGGTTCATCCATCAAAAGCAGATCGGGATCCGTGACGAGAGCCCTCGCCAGGGCCACTCTCTGCTTCATTCCGCCCGATATCTGGTGAGGATAATAATGCTCGAACCCCTTCAGTCCCACCAGTTCAAGGACTTTGCCGACCTTTTCATTGATTTCGGTTTCGCTGAAATTCTTGATCTCGAGCCCGAATTTTACGTCGTTCCAAAGCGTCCGCCATGGAAGGCACGACGGCTCCTGAAAGACAAATCCCAACTTGTGCTTTCTGGGATCCATCGGCTCGCCGTCAATGACAACTTTGCCTCTTGTCGGCGGAACCAGGCCGGCAATCACCTGCAAAAGTACGGTCTTGCCGCTTCCGCTCGGACCTACCAGACATAGAAACTCGTTTTCCCTGACCGAAAAATTAAGATTGTCCAAAACATGGAAGCCGCCGAAGCTCTGGTCCACTTCCACTCTGACTTTTTCTCCGTCCATTGTGGTTTTCTCCGCCCCAAGCAAGCAGTTAGGATGGCGTGAAGATGTTTCTACATGAACTCATGGCTGCTCATCCCATCGATACGCCGAATCCTATCGGATGAGCAGGCATAAGCAGTCCGGATCCTCAACAACATGGATTCTTCTCTTACTTCTCAGGAAAAGCCGGGTCGTCCGAAACCACACCTTCCATCCCCTGAAGAGGATCGCACATGGTCCCCCGCCGGAGACCCGGCAGCCCAGAGAGTAAGGGAGCCAGGAGGGATCGCTCGCTTCAACCGAACCGCCCGAAAGCCCGAGGCACCTCTCGCATCGTAACCCCGCGGAAGATACTCCGGCCTTGTGAAGGCTGCTCTACAGCGAGACCTCCCACCTCCATTTGAACATCCATTTCTCAAATCGCAAGATGATCTCATTCATGGCGAAACCGATAATGCCGATGATGAGCATCCCCACAACCACCTCAGGCAGCCTGAGCAATTCAGCATACTTCAGGATCAGGCGGCCTACGCCTACACCCTCGCCGCCGATCATTTCCGCGGCCACGATACACATCCAGGCCATTCCCAGGCCGACACGCATACCGGAAGTAATGTCCGGCAATACCGAGGGAACGACGATCTTCCAGATCCTGAAAAACTTGCCGGCTCCAAAAACCTTGGCCACATTGACGTAGACGGGGTTCACGCGGGGCACCGCCACCAGTGTATTGATCCACACCGGGAAAAAGGCCCCGAGCCATATCAGGAACACGTATCGTGAGAAACCGGTCAGCACCACTATCGACAGCGGGATCCAGGCTATGGGGGGAATAAACCGCACTGGCTCGATTATCGATCTCGTACGATTATAGATCTTCCCGTTCAGCCCCATCCACAATCCCAAAGGAATACCCATGGCGGCTGCGAGCCCGAAGCCTGCCAGAATGCGTATGATACTGACCGTGATGTGGGCCCTCAACGTGTAGCCTTCGACATCACCTATCTGGTACAGCTTTACGAATGCCGTCCACACGTCCGCCGGTGCGGGAACGAAGGGTGAATTGAGGATCCTGGCCACAATATCCCAGACGATCACGGATACGATGAGGCTAAGGCAGTTATAGGAGAAATCACTTTTGAAGTATCTGCCAAGCGAATACTTCCGGGGCTGACCTCCGAGGACAGCCTCCTGCTTACACACTTTTGAGTTGGCCGGTGTGGACAAGGCACCTTCTCCTTTTTCTATCTGGGTTGTGAGGAATGGAGCTTTACGCGCGGGTCGATGCCCGGTACCATCTGCCTGGCGCTCCACGTAGTTTCCAGGGATTTTGCCGATCGCATCGCCCTTCAGCTTACTCCGGACCACGAGCACCCAGGTTACAGCTCGATGTACTGCACTCCAACCCGAGCGCTCTTCGCGGTCTCCTCGATTTTGCGCCTCAGTTCCATGGGGGACAGGGCACAACCCAACTCGTCACGAATGCGTCTCACCAGTGAGAAAAGGTCATCACTCTCGATAGCAAAATAGCCCGTCTCATCTCCCCCTCGCTTTTTCAGGCAGATGCTGCAGGCCAATTCCTTCTCTCCCTTCCTGATCCGAAATTCCTTCCGTTGACTGATCGTTCTGTGGAAGACATGCCCTGTTGGTATGCGGTGGTATCCGTAACTCCCGATAGTCTCGACTATGAATCGAGCCACGTCGGTTTCGGCCGCGGGGTCAATGTCCAGCAGGAGCAGATGACCGACACGCCCCTTTTTGGTAATCGTAGGCAAGAGGTTGCGGTTGCGAACGCCCGGGATGGAAAGGGCGTCCATCACCCATGCCAGATCCTCCGCGCTTATGTGGTCCACTTGTACCAACAGGAGCAAGCCTTCTTTTTTTTCCATGGCGAACTTCCGGAAGAAATTGCCGGAACGGCAATTTACTTATGTCAAGAATCGTATTACGCTACAAATTAGTATACTCGGACCGCCTCCAACAGCACCTTGGCGCCCAGGGCATCGCCGATGGCGCCGTCCACCGACAATTGCTTTGTTATAACAGCGCCTACGATAGTCGTTTCGCCGTTGAACAGAGCGGACATGTTGCTGTCGGTCCCATTGATGCTGACATCGGGGTTCTTGATCGTCCCTTCCCCGAATTCCGCGATTTTGCCGCCCTTGGCGACAAAGTAAAATGCCCCCTTGTCCACGTCGGTAATATTGAACTGCACCGACTTATCCCAATCGGGAAATTCAGTCTCCAGATCGACCTTCTGGTTGATTTTACTGATTTGGGACAGGTATTTTTCCATCATGGCGATGGCCTCCTGCTAGTTTCTCTTAAAGGTTTTCTTCGGGAGTGTGTTCTCCACGAAGGTCACTTTGATCGCTCCCTCCGATGCTTTCGGACACACCTTCACACAGTTCATACACCCCGTGCACAGGGATGGGAAGGTGGCAATTGGAATCCATTCCTTTGACGTGGTTGTATGTCCTTCGGGCTTTTGCGTGTAGCAGCGCATCACATGCGGTTCACATGCCTGCAGGCACTTGCCGCAATCCATTGCGCCCAGGCAGGCGTCCATGTTGAAAACAATCTCGGGAAACAGCTTGTTTACGGTTTTGATCTCCATTTTTGAGAAACTCATGGCTACCACTCCTCCTTCAGCGTTGGAATGGACTCCCGCTCGACCATGTCAACCGCCTCCTCGGGGCACACTCTCATGCACTGGCCGCATCCAAAGCACTTGTCCTGCTTGAATATGGCTTTCTCGTATGTCGGGGAATAGTTTATCGCCTGGAACTGGCACGCCTTGATGCAGGTCCCGCAGCCGGTGCACTTGTCCAAATCGTGTTTGGCGGCGTAATGGCCCTTCTTGAGGATTCCGTTGATGCCCCAATCCAGCCGCCATTGGAGCCATACGCACACGGGGTATTCACAGTTGCACAGCTTTGACATGAAGGCGGGAGAACCCATGTAGGACGCCTGGTGGATGAGCCCTTCTTCTGAACACTTCTCCAGATGCTCTTTGGCCTCTTCCGCCGAAACCGTCTCGATCTTGTGCTCTTTCCAGATCCTCTCGGGGTGCTCTTCGTACATGCTCGCATAGGCTGAGATGCCCAGACAAAGCGTGTTCTCCGGACCTGCGTATTTCCCGCCGCGCTTGTACTTGCGGCACGTGCACGCGAGCTTTACGAACCCGCCGTGTTCGTCCGCAACATCCACCATTTCCTTGGCTTCGTCCGGAGTGACCGTCTGAGCGGAATGATATTTCGAAAACCCTTCCTCCCAATCGTAGTCGGCAAGCTTTTCCAGGCGGGGGCTCAACCGAACCTTCAGCCTGTCGACTTCCCCTGAAACCGGTCCCCATAATTTCGCCTGAACCTGCCGGTAATTCGAGTTCCACTCCTTGAGCCAGTCATCCATGTCGTCGAAAGTCCTGACATAGTTCTCCACTGCAAGATACCATTTCTTCCCTTTTCCGTGTTCGGTACACCAGTCACACATTCTTTTCTCCTTTTGTTATCTGGGAAATCGTCTGCAGGTCCTAAATTGCATACAATATCTAACGTGTCAAGAGATTTTTGTCATACAATAAATTATCTAACATGGCTCTCTGCTTCGCATAACCTTATTTTGGAATGGTCGAATTGTATACAAACTTTCGAATATTTAAGCCGATTTCCGAATGCACGGGCAGGGGGAGGGGGAGGGAAGAAAACAAAAAAATCCGCCGAAAAAAAAGAGAAGGGGACGGGGCCGGTGGACCCTTGCCTGTCACCTCACGCGCATTCCCGATGGGAAAACCACCACTCACCTTTGCGCTTTCCCGCGCTGGAGCGATGACACACTGCGCGGTCACTCTTATAGAAGAAGTGTTTGCTCAACCTGGAACGAGGGGAGTAAAGAAGGGGACTGTTGCCCGCTGGTGGTTCTCCATTCGTTCTTTGTGAATTCGATCGGATCGTTGCTTTTCCCCTTTCAACTTCTTTGGCGGACAACAAGAATGAAGGGGGCGGGGAAGGATTCGAGCTGAAAATGATTTGGGTTTGCGAAACTTGCCGATACACAGGGAGGCTATACGATGTTTGTTGTTCTGATCGCTTTTCCGCCGATAAAAGCAGGTAAAGATGCCGAGTTCAGGGAATGGTTCGTCCGGTCGAACGAAGAGTTTTCCAAATTCAAGGGTTTTATCAGGAGAACACTTTTGAAGCCTTTGGAGGAGGGCAACTACGCGGCAATCGTTGAGTTCGAGAACAGGGACGCCTTCAGGGCGATGCACGGCAGCCCCGCCCATGACAAAGCGGGCGAGCGTGTGGCGCCGCTTTTTGACGGCAGTCCCACTCCCCGCTTTTATGAAGTGGTCACGGGTTAGGTCTGAATTCAGGGCCAGGCCGGGGGATCAGCCGGAAAGGGAAGAAGCCCGGTTTCTATTTCTTCGTCTTCCCGGCGAGTTTCGTCTTCAAAAGATCTGCCAGAGTTCCCATCGAGGCGGGTTTTTCTCTGGACTGCTGTGTATAGTATTCCTCTGTTTCCTTAGCATCTTCCGCCTGTTCGGAGCCTGTCAGCGACAGGGAAATACGCTTATTGTCCTTCTCGATATTATCGACCTTTACTTCGATAGTCTGGCCCAGGGTCAGCACCTCGCGTGGGTGGTTGATCCGCTTCCCCGATCCAAGCTTGGAAATGTGCAGAAGACCGTCCACTCCGGAAGCCAGCTTGACGAAGGCGCCGAAGTTCGTCAATCGAACCACGGTCCCACTGTGGTTTGACCCTTGAGGAAAAGTCTTCTCAATGTTTTCCCAGGGGTCGGGCAATGCGCGCTTTAAACTGA
This sequence comes from uncultured Syntrophobacter sp., assembly GCA_963666995.1. Lineage (GTDB taxonomy): Bacteria > Desulfobacterota > Syntrophobacteria > Syntrophobacterales > Syntrophobacteraceae > Syntrophobacter. The sequence continues at coordinate 2,371,452 of OY762941.1, forward strand.
AAGAGAGCCGGTCCTTCTCCCAATCCAGCGACAAGGCCACCACTTCAACTTCCCGTCCGACTTCCAGCAGTTCGTGTATGTCCTCCACCCGATCCCAACTGATTTCCGAGATGGGGATAAGCCCCTCCAGAACGCCGATCTTCACGAAAGCGCCGAACTTCAGGATGGAGGTGATCGTTCCCCTAACCTTCATCCCTTCGTGCAGCAGGCCTTTCTGGGCTTCCCGCTGCTTTTGGCGTTCCTCTTCCAGGACCGACCGGTTGGACAAGACGATGTTTCGTCCATTCTCGTCATATTGACTGATTCGAAAAGCGAGATGTTGGCCGATGAGATCGTTCGAACTTCCCGTGCGTTGCAGGCCCATCTGGGAAAACGGGCAAAAGCCGCGGAGTCCTCCGGCTATCCTGATATCAAAGCCGCCCTTGATTTCTTTCTCAACAACACCGTCCACCGGTATTCCGTTTTGCCACGCGTCTTCCAGGTAGTGCCGCCCGGCCTCGCCCCCGCTGATCCGGGTGGTAAAACGCAGTTCGTTGTTGTTTGCCGACAGGGAATAGGCTTCGATGACGTCGCCTTCCTTTGCGGAAAGGTTGCCTTCCTCGTCCAGTAATTCCTTCCTGTCGAGATAACCTTCGCTCTTTCCGCCCAGGTCGAGGAAGATCGATTCGGCCGAAATCTTGACGATCCTTGCCTTCACCTTCTGCCCGGGGGTGAACCGGACGGGCTTCACAAAACTCTCTTCCAAGAGTTCGGCAAAGCTTTCTTCCTCCTCTGTCTCATCCATTCTTTCATCTTTGTTTTCTTGCATTTACGCCTTTAACCCCTTCAAAAAATCAATGTTTAGCCGAGACGTTCCCGCTCCTTCTGTCCCTGCCGCATTTGCCGCGCGAAATCCGGAATTGCGCGCCGGCGCAACTGGTTCGCTCCCTATGATAACGGATATTCAATGCAAAAAGCCAGTTGACTCTGCATTCCAGGGGCTGGAGCGGGGAATGATTTGAAGCCGGCGCCGACCGGGGACCACCGCGTGAGGGGCGTGGGGTTTGCGAAAGGAGAGGGAGCGGACCTTCATCCCGAATCCGGGACAGCCCGGAAGCCCATGGGAGCCTACCCGCTCTCGGCCTTCAAGAATAGGGAAAAGGAGAATTTTTTGTTCTTGACAAGCCATCTTTAACCGTGAGAAAGTTTAAAGAGTGACAAAATGTTCATATGCTAAACTTTTCAACGGGAAATAGGATTGCAGAGTTTTTGGGATTCATTATTCGCGACGGAAAGTGAGTTTATGAAACCAGAACTTGATAATTCCAAAACCGCTTCCCACGATGTCCGACCAAGCAATGCCGGCGTTTGCACAAAGCAAGATATCCTGAAATTTAACATCTGCAGCCTTTCGCACCGAATTTGGATGCATCCGGCACAGAAAACGCTTGATACCCGCCATCTGCTCATGCGGGTGGTTTTTTCTTTTGCGGCAATTCTTTGGCTCTCCCCGGCACGAGAACATTCAGTCACATAGGGCGGTGACGGGAATGATCCACCACAAACGAGGAGTGAAGACAACCAGATCGTTTTCGTACGAAAGTGCCGGGGCCTATCACAATCAAAGCATCCTGCCGTGGAACGATATCGGGTTCATGATATGTGCCCGTATGGCACTTTCTTCATAAAATGGCGCTCTGCCATATGGGGTTGATTAGCTCAGCCATGGTGCGGATACCGCATGCGTCAGCTGCCCCGTGGCAGATGGAGGAAGTGTAAAGCATCAGGGAAAGTGCAAGAGATAAGAACGGCAACGGCCCTTGGAGCAAGGACCCAATGCCGGAGGAACAAGGGATTGTGAGGAAGAGAATATGAAAGCAATGGTTGATAGTGGAATTGCAAACCGAAGCTTGGTTGTAGAGTGGTCAGGCATACGAACGATATCGACGATGCTCACAAACATCAAAGAGGGTGCTATAGCTCTAAGCATAGGGCAGCCTGATTTTGACACGCCGGAACATATCAGAGAAGCTGCAAAAACGGCGCTCGACGAAGGATATACGCGATATCCTCCTGCCAAGGGGTTTCAGGATTTGAGAGAGGGTATTGCCAAAAAATTAAAGACGAAGAATAACATCATAGCAGACCCTGACTCTGAGGTGTTTGTCAGCTCAGGGGCAATGCATTCAATCTTCAATACGGTATTACAACTTGTTGAACCCGGTGATGATGTTATATTGATAGATCCTGGATACGATTACTATTCTCAGATACGACTATTTGGCGGGAGACCTGTTCCTGTTACTGCGTATGAGCAGAATAAGTTTAGAGTGGATCCAGACGACATTAAAAAGGCAGTAACAGACAAGACAAAATTAATAATTCTCAATACGCCTTCGAATCCTACCGGTGCTTTCCTGGACAAAACGGTCATAATAGAAATAGCCAAGGTTGCGCTGGAACATGGAATTCATGTTTTATCCGACGAATGTTACGAAGACATAGTTTTTGATGGAGAACATTTTAGTATTGCGTCGGTTGATGGTATGAAGGACTTGACAGCTTCAGTTTTTTCATTTTCCAAGAGCTATGCGATGACAGGATGGCGTGTAGGATACGTGGTTGCCAATAGCGCTATCATCAATGAAATGGAAAAGCTGATGGAGCATATGCTGTCCGGTGTTTCTGCTGTTTCACAAAGAGCTGCGCTGGCAGCCCTCCAGGGCCCTCAAGACTGCGTCAAAGAAATGGCTTGCGCGTATAAGGTGCGAAGGGATTTGGTGTGCCGGGAATTGAATGAGATTGAAGGCATGTCGTGCATTCTCCCGGGGGCAACCTTCTACGCATTTCCCAATATATCGAAAATCTGCAGGAACTCATGGGATTTCGCCCGGTACCTCCTTGCTGAACAGAAGGTGGGCACCATTCCCGGCGTTATATTTGGCGCTAATGGTGAAGGGCATTTGCGCATTTCCTACGCAACGGATGAGAACAATTTGCGGGAAGGTTTGTCTCGGTTAAAGACGGCAGTGGAAAATTTCAAGAGCAAGAAATGCGTGCCGTGACATTGCCGCGCTTGAGTTTCCAGCTCAAGAAGCTGTTGTCAGGTATCAGAGGAGAATCGAGCGGTGCCTGGCGATCGACCGGATTCAAACCTGCATTGACGACTCATTCCTCCACATGCTGATGGTTTCTGTGTCGAGTTGCATTTCGGTGGATCGACCGGGACCATCAACATGTGGGAAGCTTTGTTGTATTCGACTGTGGATTTGATGTTCTTCGACAAGAGTTGAGTTCTCATCTTGCGATTTTGAGTAAAGAAAGGTGAATGCAGTGTATCTGCTCAAGGCGGGTTCGCTCCTCACCGGCAGGCCGGGTGACGTTCTCAAAAATGCCGCCGTCCTGGTGGATGGAGATAAGATAATCTCGATCGGCAGGCAGGAAGAAGTCGCGGCTCCTTTGGGCGCACCCGTCGAAATAATCGATCTGAAAGATGCAACCATACTGCCTGGAATGATCGACTGCCATGTTCACCTGGGATTTGATGCCGGCGCCGATCCGGTTTCCCGCATGAAGAAGGACAGCGACCAACAACTGCTCCTTCGCATGGGGCACCACGCACGCAAATTGTTGCAGGCAGGGGTGACAACCGCCCGGGATCTGGGCGCTCGCGCTTACCTGGATGTTGCCGTCAAGGAAGCTATTGAAGAAGGCTGTGCCGAGGGCCCCCACCTGCTCATCTCGTGCAGACCGATCACCATCACAGGCGGCCATTGCTGGTTTATGGGATGCGAATGCGACGATCGGGTTTCTATTCGTAAGGCGGCGCGCGAGCATCTGAAAGCCGGGGCCGACTGGATCAAGATCATGGCTTCAGGCGGCATGATGACTAAGGGTTCATCGTCGTACTTTTGTCAGTATGATGTGGATGAACTCCGCGCAGCCGTCGAGGAAGCCCACCGCGTCGGCAAAAGGATCGCTTCACACGCTCACAGCACCGAAGGAATCTGCAAGTCGGTGGAAGCCGGTGTGGACAGCATCGAACACTGTACCTGGCTGACGGAAAATGGGTACCAATTTTGCGAGCGCACGGCGGAACTGATGTGCGAGAAGGGCACTTATGTCTGTTCGACTGCCAGCGTTGCAACGAAGCGCCTCGGATCGCTGGTGAAGCCACGGCATGATATTTTCCGCCGCATGCGGAAGATCGGGGTAAAGTTCGTTGCGGGTCCGGATGCGGGAACAGACCTCGTTCCTTTTGAGGCATATGTGGACGGTCTCGAGGTAATGTCAGGTTATGGAATGACCAACGGCGAGATTGTTGAAGCCGCCACACGTTTGGCGGCAGATGCCTGCGGGATTCTCGACGCAACGGGGACTTTGGATGTCGGCAAAAGAGCGGACATCATTGCAGTGCGGGGAAACCCCATCGAAGACCTGGGCGTGTTGCGCAAAATCGAATTGGTGATGAAATCGGGAAGGATTTTCAATTGGGAATCGGGCGGCCCTCCGGCAGTGTCTCACGACCGCTGAAAGAGGGAATTTGCCACCAGCAAAGGAGCGAAAGATCATGAGCGAGAGGCCTAAAGGCAGACAAGGCTGCGAATCGTTGGCTGGAGCCCCTGCGATCGAATTGACCGGAGAAAACCAGGATACTCTTTCCGAGCTTCTGTCTACCGGAGGGATCAGCCGTCGGCAGGCGATCAAATGGTTGACCGGAATGGGGATCTCGGTGATGACGGCCGGCAGCATTCTTTCTCATTTTGACCGAGCGTTTGCCGCAACTCCCAAGCGTGGAGGACGGATGCGCGTGGCCGGACCGAACAGCAGCATCAAGGAGACCCTGGATCCTGCCAGGTTTACCAACAGCACCGATTACTGTCGCGGGTTCACGTTCTATAACGGGTTGACGCGTCTTGACACCCAGTGTCAGGCCCAGCCCGAGCTGGCGAAGTCCTTTGAGCCGAACGCGGATGCTACCCAGTGGGTATTCAAGCTTCGGAGCGGCGTGACCTTCCACGACGGAAAGACCCTTGATGCCGATGACGTGGTCTACTCCCTGATGCGCCACAAGGATCCGAACGTGGGGTCCTCCGCAAAGACGTTGGCCAAGGTGATCAGTGAGGTGAAGGCTGACGGCAAGGACTCCGTCATTGTAAAGCTCAATGAACCAAACGCCGATTTTCCCATTCTCCTGGGAACTTCCCAGTTCATGATCATCAAAAACGGGACGACCGATTTCACTACGGCGATCGGGACCGGTCCCTACAAAATCAAGGAATTCAAGCCGGGCGTGCGGTCGCTGGGGGTACGCAACGAGAACTATTTCATCGAAGGCAGGCCCTACATGGATGAGCAGGAGTTCTTCGGCATCGGCGACAACGCCGCCCGCCTGAGCGCCCTCTGTTCCGGCGATGTCCAGATGATCGCCAGCCTGGTTCCGGCCTCCATATCTGAAGTGGAAGCGCGACAGGACGTGATGGTCGACTCGGTGCCGGCCCCCAGATTTACAAGCCTGGTCATGATGGTCGATCGGCCGCCTTTCGACAAACCCGACCTCAGGCTGGCCATGAAATACCTGCTCGATCGTGAGAAGGTGCTGAAAACGATCATGAAGGGGTACGGCCAACTCGGAAATGACCATTTGTTCGCACCCGATGACCCGTTCTACAACAAAGAGTTGCCGCAGAGGGGGCGCGACCTCGACAAAGCCAGGTATCACCTGAAAAAAGCCGGCATGGAAAATGCGAAGCTCGAATTGCACGTTGGCGAACCCGTCTACGCCAGTGTTGAGATCGGGATGATGTTGCAGGCGGAAGCGACTCGAATCGGCCTCACCATCGATCTCAAACGCGAACCCGCCGATGGTTACTATACAAACATCTGGCGGAAGCGTTCGTTCCACGCGGGTGAATGGAACGCGCGTCCGACCGACGATCTTCTGCTCACCACCGGTTTCAAGTCTGATGCGGAATGGAACGAGAGCCAGTACAAAAACCCGCGGCTCGACATGCTCATCGACCAGGGTCGCTCCACCCTGGATTTTGCCAAGCGCAAAGAAATCTATGGGGAAGTTCAGAAGATCCTCTACGAAGACGGATGCAATGTAATTCCCTGTTTTACCAATTACCTCTGTGGGATCAACAAGAAGGTGAGGGGATTGGTCCCGGTAAAAACCGGCGGCTTGGGCGGCTTCAATTACGCCGATACAGTGTGGATCGATACCTGAGATCGATCCTGTGGCTCTCGTCCTTTTCTGAAGAATCGGAAAGAACGATTTGGCGAATAGCGGGGGATGGGTCAAAGATGATTTTGATGATCGTCAAGCGGTTGGGGTTGGGTATTTTTACCCTGTGGTTGGTGTCGATTCTGGTTTTTGCAGGAACGGAACTGCTGCCGGGTGATGTGGCTCAGGCGATCCTGGGACAATCGGCGACACCGGAAACGGTGGCGGGTCTTCGCAGCCAACTGGGTTTGGACCGCCCGGCTTACGTCCGTTATTTAAGCTGGCTGGGTGGTTTTGCAAGCGGTGATCTAGGCAGTTCGCTGGCAAGCGGCGTACCCATTTCCGGTCTTGTTAAGGAGCGTTTGGGCAACACTCTGCTGCTGTCGTCCATAACGGCGGCCATCGCCGTGCCGGTGGCCATCCTCCTCGGGCTGTTTTCGGCCATGTTTCCCGGTGGTGTCTTCGATCGCGTGGTTTCGGTCCTCACGCTGTGTACCGTCGCCATACCGGTATTTTTGTCCGGCAGCATTCTGGTGCTGATTTTCGCGGTCCATTTGCGTTGGCTTCCGGCAATCACCTATATAACGGAGTTTAAATCCGTCGGTCAGCTCCTGTCGTCGCTTGCCATGCCGATTCTGACTCTTTCTTTCGGCATCACGGCGCAAATGGCGCGAATGACCCGGGCAACGGTTTTGAACGTTGTCGATTCTTCGTACATCGAGATGGCCCTCCTCAAAGGGGTCTCCCGCATGCGGATCATCTTCCGGCACGCCATCGTCAATGTGGTTGGACCGGTTGCCAATGTGGTTGCCCTCAATCTGGCCTTTCTCATAGGCGGGGTAGTGATCGTCGAGACGATTTTTGCCTATCCGGGCTTGGCCAAGCTTATTGTAGATGCGGTTTCAACGAGGGATTTTCCGGTCGTGCAATCGTGCGCCATGGTGTTTTGCGCGGCGTATGTCCTTTTCATGCTGATCGCCGATATCGCTGCCATAGTCTCGAATCCAAGACTATGGCATTCGCGTTAACGGCAAAGAAACGAAATGACTGCCATGGAAGAAATACAAGCAAGAAGTGATGCCGTTACGGGTCAACGCTTCAAAATGGGAGTGTCGGCCTGGGTCGGCGTTGTGATCCTCGCATTTTGGGTGTTTGTCACTTTCTTCGGGCCCTTGCTCTCGCCGTACGGAGAAATGGATTTCGTTTCCGAACATAGTTTTCTCCAGCCATGCAAGGAGTTCCCGTTGGGGACGGATTATGTGGGGCGGGACATCCTCTCGCGCCTGTTCTGCGGTACCCGTCTGACATTGGGCATGGGTGTGCTGGCGACGTTGATCGCTAGTCTGCTGGGGTCATCCCTGGGTATCTTCGCGGCAATAAAGGGCGGATGGGTGGATATGTTCATCTGCCGGGTCAACGATGCGCTGCTCTCAATCCCGGGAATCATGTTGGGGCTTGTCGTGGTCGCCGCCCTGGGTGCGTCGATTCCCATACTTATCATCACCACGGGGATCGTCTACGCCTGCAGTGTCTTTCGCATAGCCCGCGCTCTGGGCATGGACCTTGCCGTGATGGACTATGTGGAGGTGGCGCGGGCGCGTGGTGAGAGCATCTGGTGGGTCCTGTGGCATGAAATCTTTCCCAATGCGGCGATGCCGCTTATCGTCGATTTCGGCCTACGCCTCTCGTTTGCCATTCTGTTCATGAGCAGCATGAGCTTTCTCGGGCTTGGCGTGCAACCGCCGTATGCTGATTGGGGCGGCATGGTTCGCGAGAACCTCATCGGACTCAACTCCGAGTCGTTGGCCCCCATCATTCCGGCCGTCGCAATCGCCAGTCTCACAGTCGGACTCAACCTGATCGTCGACGATTTCATCGCCCGTTCCGGTCAAGAAGTTGCCAAGAGGATAACCTGATGGAACCGCTTCTGGAAGTCTGCGGACTACGTATCGATATGGAAGGTGCGGAAAAGCGCGCACCGATTGTTAAGGACGTTGACCTTACTGTGAATCGCGGTGAAGTGGTCGCACTCATCGGCGAGTCGGGTTCGGGGAAGACCACCATCTGCCTTTCCGCGATGGGTTATTGTCGCCCGGGACTCAGGATTTCGGCCGGGACCATACGTTTCGGTAAAACCGATGTTCTCTCTTTGAGGGGCAAAGCGCTCAGGGACTTGCGCGGCCGACGTGTGGCCTATGTTGCGCAAAGCGCGGCGGCAGCCTTCAATCCCAGCCTCAGGATCGGATCGCAGGTCGAAGAGCCTGCCCTCGTGCATCACGTCATGCCTCGCAAAGAGGCTCATTCACGGGCGGTTGATCTTTACGGGCAATTTAAGCTGCCGGAACCGGATCGCATTGGAAGGCGTTATCCTCATCAGGTCTCAGGCGGTCAGCTCCAGCGGCTTATGGCCGCCATGGCGATGTGCTGCGGCCCCGAAATGCTGATTTTTGACGAGCCGACCACAGCCCTTGACGTTACCACCCAGATCGATGTGCTTCGGTCGTTCAAGGATGTCATACGCAAACAGGGCGTGGCGGCCATCTATGTCACCCATGACCTCGCGGTGGTGGCCCAGATTGCCGATCGCATCGTCGTGCTCCTGAACGGAGAAATCCAGGAACAGGGTAAGACGGACGACATCATTTCCCGGCCGCAGCATGAATATACCACCATGTTGATGGCCGCCTGCGACCCGGATTCGGCGCGTGCAAGCACCTGCGAGAGGCTTATGGCAGTGCGCGCAGATGCATGCAGCAGGAGAATATCGGCTCATGCCAATGCTTATGCCGCCGAGGCCGCCGGCAGGCGCACGTCCGGCAGCCCCGGGGATGCGCTTATTGAGATACGTGGTGTCGTGGCGGGATACGGAGGAAAAGACGCCGACGGAATGCCTAAGGTGCCGATCCTGAAGGACATCAACATGACGGTAGGCCGATGTTCAGTAATCGGTGTGATCGGCGAGTCCGGCTCCGGTAAGACAACGCTTGGGCGGGTAATCGCCGGGTTGTTGCCTTTGGCCGCAGGCGAGATACGCCTTGAGGGAAAGCCGCTGAAGCCTACGGTCAAACAGCGCAGCCGGGATGATCTTCGCCGTATTCAGATGGTATTCCAAATGGCGGACACGGCCTTAAACCCCTCTCATACAATCGGGAAAATTCTCGGCCGGCCCATCGAATATTTTCAGGGCATCAGGGGGCACAAAAACAGGGAGAAGGTTGCCTTCCTTCTGGAAATGGTGCAAATGCCGGAGCACCTTGCATCACGCAAACCCCGGGAGCTTTCCGGGGGTCAAAAACAGCGGGTCAATCTCGCACGCGCTCTTGCGGCCAATCCCCAGATCGTGATCTGCGACGAGGTTACGTCGGGACTGGATACTGTTGTACGAATGTCCATTATTGATCTTATTAAGGATCTCCATAGCAAGCTCGGGATATCATTCCTGTTCATCAGTCACGATATTTCCACGATAGCTTCTCTGGCTCAGGATGTCATTGTCATGTACCGAGGGAAGATCGTGGAATATGGTCCGATAAACCAGGTTTTAAGCTGCCCTGAAAATCCTTACACCAAGGTGTTGATGGCATCTGTCCCGCACCTGCGTGTCGGCTGGCTTGATGAGGCGATCCAAAAGAAAGACGCCGTGCTGCGTGCGGCTGAAGATTTGAGGCTTTCCGATTAAGGCGGAATGCTTATCTCTTCATTTAAGAGGAAATGGAACTGATATATCTACGGAATGCCGGATTGTAGCCGGCCTTTTGATGACAATTGAGGATATATACTTGGCAGCAAAGAAAGGCTTATTGATGGATAGAACTGCTAAAGCAATCCGGATACAGGAAGGAATAGAAAGAGGAGAGCCTGTTGAGTTCTTTGTGGATGGACAGCCTGTTACCGGATATAAAGGTGAAACAATAGCCGCTGCGCTTATGAATGCCGGCTACTTCGTGTCCAGGACAATAGACAAGAAACCCTTAGGTGTTCATTGTAATATCGGAGTATGCTACAGTTGCGTTATGACTGTAAACGGTATTTCAAGCGTTCGGATTTGCAAAACCCCGGTATCTAAAGGATGCCGTGTAGAAAGTCAACATTTTCAAAAAGGCTCAAGTGATGAATGATCGATTCGAGGCGGTGATCGTAGGAATGGGACCGGCAGGGATGGCCGCTGCAATTGAGCTTTGCCGTCTGGGAATCCACGTCGGAATCGTGGATGACAACACAGACCCGGGCGGTCAGGTATACAGACAGATGGCTCGTGAATTTCAGGTTTCGGACACGGGCTTTTTGGGTGTCAAATTCAAGAAAGGGCAGCAGCTCGTCAAAGAGGTCAACTCAGTCCTGGATCAGTGCACTTTCTATAATGATGCCTGTGCCTGGGGAACTTTCGATGGTGGATCGCTTTCGTTGGTCAGACACAACGAGGTATTTTCGATCGAATACAAGAAACTGCTTTTGTGCGAAGGCGCGATGGAACGTGCCGTGCCGTTTCCCGGCTGGACGCTCCCCGGCGTTTTGACGCTGGGGGGACTGCAGAAACTGGTTTTGCATGAAAGGATGCTGCCCGGCCGGCGCTTTGTATTGGCCGGACGCAGTCCCCTTCTGCTTCCGGTTGCAGCGAATGTCCTCAAGGCCGGAGGCGAAATCGCGGCGATATGTGACACTGTCCCGATGTCAGGCTATCTGGGGCTGATTCCCGAGTTCCTGCGGCGAATGGAATTGGCTCGTGAAACTTTGAGTTATTACTTCCCCGTCATCCGGGAAAATGTGCCGGTTCTGAGGCCTTCCACCGTCGTCTCCGCTTCGGGGGGCGGCAAGGTCGAACAGGTATCTGTGGCCGAATTGACGCCGAACGGAAGCCCCATTCCCGGGTCTGAAAAACACTTTGAGGTCGACATCCTTGGAGTCAGCAACGGTTTTCTGCCTTTGGGCAGGCTGTCCCGGCTCTGCGGGTGCGAGCATCGCTACGACCCGATCCAACAATGCTGGAGGCCCAAAATCGATGATTCCATGCGTTCCAGTTTGCCGGACATTTACATAGCCGGAGACTCGAGCGGCATTGGTGGAAGGGACATGGCGCTGGTAGAGGGCCGGTTGGCTGCGCTCCACATGGCCGGTGAACTGGGAAGAATACCGGTTCCGGAAGTGCGCCGGCGGTCTGCGCGGCTTTATAAGGAGCGGGAGGGGATACGGCGGTATGCAGCAAAGCTGAATCAGATATTTTCACTTCCGCAGGGTCTGCTTGACAGCATGGATGAGAACACGATTGTCTGCAGATGCGAACAGGTAACACTTGGTGACGTACTTGACGGTATTGATAAGGGATATCGCAACATCAACGAGATTAAGAGGACGAGAGCGGGGATGGGCATGTGCCAGGGCAGAACGTGTGAGAATATTGTGATGCAGATAATGCTTCAGAGGGGAATCCCTGTCGAAGAAATCGGATATTTGAACTTGAGGCCGCCGCTTTCACCAATCCCTATAGCTCTGTTTGAGGAATACGCAAAATCGCACTGCCCCTCGAATTGAGCGCTTCCTCTCTCATCGCTTCTGAAAAGGTAGATTTTATGGATGGTTTTACAGCTGATGTTATCGTCATCGGAGGTGGCATCGCAGGCAGTTCGATCGCTTTTCGCCTGGCCGGTAAAGGTCATTCCGTAATACTGCTCGAAAAAGGTCGTGTCGGTGAAGAGGCTTCCGGGCGCAACGGCGGTGGAGTGCGTCAGCAGGACCGGGATCCTGCCGAACTGCCCCTGGCGATGGAAGCCGTTAAGCTGTGGGCAAATATGAAGGACGAGCTGGATTGGGATGTCGGTTACCGCCGGGAAGGGAACCTCCATTATGCGCACTCCCCGGAAAAGCTTGCGGCATTTCGAGAAGCTGCGGAACGCGAAAGAAAGAGCGGTCTGGCAGTGGAAATTCTCTCACCCGAGGAGACGCGCCGGATAACGCCGATCCTATCCGAGAAGATTGAACTGTACGGTTCCAAGTTTTGCCCGACCGACGGCACGGCCAACCCCTTGCTTGTTGTCAAAGCAATATGCCGGGCCGCTCGGCGCAAAGGCGTTCAAATCCATGAGTACAGCCCTGTGCGGCAGTTGAAGGCACGGAATGGGCGAGTTACGGCAGCGGTGACCGAAAAGGGAACTTATGAGGGAGCGGTTTTCGTTAATGCCGCCGGGCCGTGTGCTAAAGCATTGTGCAACCTGATCGGCCTCGATATTCCAATCACGATGATGAAGGAAAGCGTTGTGGTAACGGAAGCGCTGCCGCCGATGGTCAAGCAGTTTGTGCAGTCCGACAAATTCTACTATCGACAGGCTCTGGAGGGTAATTTTCATGCTGCGGGCAGTATTACATCATGCCCGACTGAGCATATCGATAAAAGTGTCGATTTCAAGAGTTTTGTCGAGATTGGACGCTGGCTGCCCACTTTTCTGCCTCTGATCCGCAACATCCAGTGGATCAGGGCATTTACCGGGATCCTCGATTACACTCCGGATAAAATTGCTGTTCTCGACAAAGCGCCTGGTTTTGAAAATTTTTTCGTTGCCTCGGGCTCTTCCGGCCACGGGTTTTGTCTTGGCCCTATCGTCGGCAAACTGATGGCCGAATGGATCGTGGAAGGGAAAAGCTCCCTGGATCTAAGTCGGTTTAGATGGAGCAGATTCGAAACGGCCGAAACGAAAAGATAGTGCCTTGGAATGACTGCGGATTTTACCAGAGATGGCAGCTATGCCACAAGCCGGCTCTACAGTTGATGGGAATCATCGATTCCAGCCGATGCCTGCCGCCGCTGACCAACGCCCTGGCAGATTATCAGGCGGAAGAAATCAAGTGGATGCTGAAAGACCGGGGGCTGATCTAGTGTCTGATTGTATGGGTTATTGATGATACTCCTCGATAGAAATTGTCTGTGATGCGGGTACGATATCGTACCGGCTGCCGTCGGTTGATTTTCCCGGGCACATTGGAGTCGTTGAATCCACAAATCATGACAATTTTGAAACGATAAAACTTAAAGCAGTTTGTTTATGCGTGTTCCTGAGGCGGCTATCCGGTTTCGTCGTGTTAGGGCCAATACTGCGTATATCACGTCGATAAGCTGTGGATGCTGCATCAGTGTACCGATGCGAAAGGAGGATGAATGATTCGAGAAGATTGACGTTTAATATCTTACGACTATCACGATTGACTACCTATACCGTAATGGTTGAACTGCATGGAAAATGATGACCACATTAAAAGGAAAAAGTAATGACGAAATTTCGACCCAAATATATTACGTTTGATTTGTACGGAACACTGATCAATTTTACGATGAGTGGCATGGCGCGAAAAGTTTTCGCTGATCGAATCAGCAGCGAACGCATGGATCAATTCATTAAAGATTTCTCCGCTTACAGGCTCGATGAAGTCCTGGGGGCCTGGAAGCCATATTCGGATGTGATCACCGATTCCGTACGCAGGACCTGCAAAAAATGGGGATTGAAGTTCGATATGGCCGAAGCTCTGAGCTTTTATGATGCGGTGCCTACCTGGGGTCCGCACGCTGATACCCCTGAAGGTCTTGCCAAAATTGCCAAAGAATTCCCTCTGGTTGTTCTGTCGAATGCGTGCGATGACCAGATCGGCAAGAATGTTGAGAAGCTTGGAGCGCCGTTCCATGCGGTCTATACGGCTCAGCAGGCGCAGGCTTACAAACCGCGGATGCAGGCCTTTGAATATATGCTCGATCAACTTGGTTGCGGTCCCGAAGACATTTTGCATGTATCGGCCAGCCTGCGCTACGACCTGATGACGGCGTACGACCTCGGCATCCGGAATAAGGTTTATGTGAACCGTAACTACGAATCGTCAAACCCGTATTTTGAATACACCGAGATCAAGGGGATCAATGAACTTCCCGGTCTTGTCGGTCTTTAAAAAGAATAGTGCCCCCATAACTCCATCGCTTTGTGTTTCTTCTCCAAGGTTGCCGCGTCTGGTGGAAGAATCGGAGAGGCCCTGCCGACCTGCGGTGAAATAAAACAGGTTCTTCCCCCTGAAAGCCTGAGTTGGGCCATAGGGAGGAAGAACCTGCGAATGTTGATGCGGTTTATCAGGCGTTCGGTTGGCATGTAATACCCATCTGTGTTCAAGGAATAACAAATGATGTTTCTCAGGAGTGTGGGGAACTGCGTCCGGGGCCGTTGCCCAAAGGAAAAGTGTCTGCATTCCCACGCAGGACGGCCTGTTGCCCAAAGGAAAAGCCGAGGCCCGATGAAATCAGGATTCGCCATTCCGGCGGAGGCCGGAATCCAATTTCTTTGAAATTATTGGGTGATGATAATTCCAATTAACGACTCTGGACCCCGGCAATATCGCCGGGCTGACGTTTCTGGATAAACGGCTCATCTTTCACCTGGATTCTGTTTGGGCAACAGCCCGGGAATCATTCCCCCGCTGTCTGGGGATTTATCTTGTCTTGAACGCAATCGTTATGAAGACATTCTGCCGAAAGATCCTGGGTGGAAAGGGATGAGGACCGTCCGGCGCACGGGCGGCCGCTTTTGAATGCCGGGAACATTGCGGCCACGGGGAGACGAATGATGGAAAAAGTCAAAAACTATATCAATGGCGAATGGGTGGATTCCAATACGACCGAATACGGAGACATCTGGAACCCCGCCACGGGGGAGAAAATAGGGCAGGTGCCGTATTCGACGGCAGAGGATGTCGACCGGGCGGTCCGGGCCGCCAGGGCCGCCTTCTGGGAATGGCGCGCCACGCCGCCTCTCAGCCGCGCGCGCTACCTGTTCCGGCTGAAGGAACTCCTGGAGGAGCACTTCGAAGATGTCGCGCGCACGCTGACCAGAGAACAGGGCAAGGCCATCGATGAATCGCGGGGCGAAGTCCGCAGGGCGATCGAAAACGTCGAACATGCCACCGGCGTAACCACCATGATGACCGGCTACTGCCTGGAAGACATCGCAAAGGACATCGACTGCACCGCCGAACGCCAGCCGCTTGGCGTGTTCGGCTGTGTCCCGCCGTTTAACTTCCCGGGCATGGTGCCCTTCTGGTTCCTGCCCTATGCGCTGGTCTGCGGCAACACCTTTGTCCTCAAACCCTCCGAACAGGTGCCCATGACCCAGACGCGGATGATGGAAATCATAGACGAAATCAACCTGCCCCCCGGCGTGGTCAATATGGTTCACGGTTCCAAAACCGTCGTCAATGCCATGCTCGATCATCCCGACATCAACGGCATGTCCTTCGTCGGTTCCACACCGACGGCCAAATACATCTACCGGCGCTGCGGAGAAACGGGGAAACGGGTGCAGGCGCTGGGCGGGGCCAAGAACTGCGTGGTCGTCATGCCCGACGCCAACCTCGAGAAAGCCATGCCGTCGCTCATCACCTCGTTTTTCGGCTGCACCGGCCAACGCTGCCTCTCAGGCTCGATTTTGGTGCCCGTGGGCGATGCTTACGAGAAAGTGAAAGAACAGTTCGTGGCTGCCGCCGGTAAGGTCATCGTGGGAGACGGCCTGGATTCCAGCACCCAGATGGGGCCGGTGGTGAGCCGCGCAGCCAGGGAACGCATACTCGGCGCCATCGACAAGGGTTTGGCCGAGGGTGCGAAGCTCATCCTGGACGGACGAGGCATCCGGGTGCCCGGCCGCGAAAACGGCTTCTTCCTGGGGCCGTGCGTATTCGACGACGTGAAACCCGAGATGACCATCGCACGTGAGGAGATTTTCGGGCCGGTCGTGAGCATCATCCGCGCCGGGGACCTCAATGAAGCGATCGAACTCGTCAATTCCCGGGGCTTTGCCAACGCGTCCTGCCTCTATACCCGGAGCGGAGCGACGGTGAGGGAATTCAAGTACCGCGCAAAACCGAGCATGATCGGCATCAATATCGGCATTGCGGCCCCGATGAGCTTCTTCCCGTTCGGCGGAGCGGGACAGTCGATGTTCGGCGACATCAAGGGTCACGGCCGTGAGATCTTCCAGTTCTTTACCGACATGAAAGTGGTCATCACCCGCTGGCTGTAATCGAGGAGAATGAAACCCATGGAGTTGAACAACTTCGGCGCCGTTCTGACCTTCGCAATAGACCTGGAGGCGGCCGATAACAAATTCTATCTGAGCGCCGCTCAAAATCCTGCCATGGAGAAGTACCGGAGCGCCTTTGAAGAGATGGCCGCCGCGCTGAAGAAGAACGAAAAGGATCTCCTGCGGGCGCGGCGGGAAAACGTTACGGAAATGATCCTGGAGCCGATCCACGATTTCGATGCCGAACCTTTTTCTTCAGACCGCTCCACAGCCGGGCAGGGCGCAGCCGAAGCCGTCATCGGCGCGGCGTCCGGGATCGAAGCCAAAGCGGCCGGATTTTACACGCTCGCTGCGGAGAAGATGCGCGCCCTGCCCGAGGTCGGCCGGCTGCTGGCTAAGCTGGCGAAGAGCCGTGCGGCAAGCCTGACAAGACTGGAAGGCCTTAGGCGTTGATTTGCGGGGCTGTGGCCTTATAACGAATTGCGTTCAAGGAAGTGACAAACGATGCTTCCCAAGGGCGTGGAGAACTGCGTTCCCCACGCCTCCACGCCGCTATGTGCCTTTGATTAGCGCTGCGGCAGGGCCCGATACCAACGGCCTGAATAGCGCATTGGCAATAATGGTTCGGGGATGGACGAAGGTCTTATTGTTCGTATTTATTCGTTGATTATCGAAAGGGGTGGGTATGCCGCAAAGTCCTTATAGTCCCGTGACAACACTGCGGAAAGCGTTGAATCTCCTTGAAGCGCTTGCGGGGCGGGAGTCCGTGCGCCCTGTCGACTTGGCGCACAGCACAGGACTGAGCAGGAGCAACGTCAATCGCCTCCTGGCCACGCTCCTTGAGATGGGTTATGTGGAGAGCCGGGACGGAAAGAACTATCAGTTGGGTTATAAGGTGTTTGTACTCGGGAACAGTGTTCCAAGACGAAATCAACTGTCGGCGATTGCGTATCCTCATCTCGTTTCTCTGGCGGAGGTCTGCAGGGAGCATGTGAACCTCGGCGTTCTGTATAACCAGAAGGTGCTCTATATCGAGGAACTCGAGAGCCCCCGTTCTGTAAGGCTCAGTATAGAACTCGGGCAACCTGAGCCCGTGTATTGCACGGCAATCGGGAAAGTCCTTTTGACCGGAATGACGGATTTCGAGTTGGCTTCATTTGTGTCATCCATTGATTTTCAGCCGAGAACAAAGAATACCATCACAAACGCGAACGATTTCATCGCCTGCGTGAAAAAAACAGGGCGTGACGGGTATGCAATGGACATGGGTGAACTGTCCGAAGAGATCAGATGCATGGCTGCACCGATCATGGACCGCGATGAGCGGGTGGTTGCGGGGATCAGCATATCGGCGCCGGCGATGCGATTGTCTGAGGAGAAGATGACCGAATTGCGTTCGCCTTTATTGCAGGCGGCGCTTGGGGTATCCATGACGATGGGATACTCTGGGCGGAATGCCGATTGATGTAAAGTGGCCGGGGTCAGACCTTCGCATTTGACAAGTCGGAGATCTTTGATACCACCACCTGTAAATTTCAGCGGAACCGGAGGGGAAATCGGTGGCCCGGCCCTTGCGGACCGCCGTTGCAGGGCAAAACTGAAAGGGACAGGCTAACCGTTCAGACTGGCCGAATCAGGGTCAATGCGGGCAAGCAAGCGATTTGAACTGACGATCGAGCGTGACGAAAGGCTCAAAAAATCGTTCATGGAGATTGGGGAAGGCTGAAATTGTCAATTGCGTAGACCTGACCCCAGTTCGGCAGGATCATTGTCAAAGAGTTCCCGCATCCGGTTTGGAATTGCCGGGGTTTCCACGGTTGTCGGCTCCTTGTCGCCGGGCATAAGCAACGTGAGGGAACGCGCGTGGAGCGCGAGGCGGTCGAAGGCACAATTCCGCTTGAGGTAGTTTACGGCCCGCATCGAGCCGTAGCGCGCATCGCCGACGACCGGATGACCGGCCAGTTTCGCATGGCGCCGAATCTGGTGTGTGCGGCCGGAAAGAAGCTCGATCTCCACCATCGTGTAATGGGCGCTGTGGTCGAGGACCCGGTAACGGGTAAGGCTCTCCTGCCGGTGCCCGGTTCCTTCGGGATTTTGGCGCCCGCCGGCGCTCCCGGCAAGGGCCCAACTCCATGTCCCCCACGGGTCGTTTCCTTGCGGGCTTTCCAGCAGGCCATGTAAGAGTGCGGCATACCGCTTCTTTACCTGGCGGGATTCAAACTGGTTTGAAAAGAATCGGAACATCTCCCGGGTGACGGCCAGCAAAATGACGCCGCTGGTTTCCTTATCGAGGCGATGAACCGGATTCACGCCAAAATTCGGGCCCATCGCAATCTTCCCTCGGATGGCCGCGTCTTTTTGGATAAAGGCGGATACAAGGGAGCACAGATCCCGCCCGGCCTCGTTGTGAACGCTCATGCCCGCGGGTTTATCCACCACCAGCCAACCCTTTCCGACGGCAAGCACGGGTATCTGTGCGGGTTCGCGGTCAGCGGTAGTCATCGGTGCTCGATTTTCACCAGGTTGCTCCAAGGTTCGGTCCCCTGCCATGTGGTTCAACTCTGCCAGTTGGGCCTTTTCTTGAGCCATGCGGAAACCGTTTCCCGGAGCCGGCCCTCGAGTCCTTTTGCCAGGTAGAAGGTCGGATGGAGGAGGTCGTTATCGGGCGCGACGATTCCTTCAGCCAATGCCGTTTTGGCGAGGGAGGTATATGGGTAGATTCTTATCCCCTCGGTAACCTTCATCGTCTCCAGTTCGAGAGAGTCTGCAAACTCGAGGCTTTCGCTGACGGTTTCCGGCGTTTCTCCCGGTCCGCCAAGCAAGAGGAAACCCATGCGCCCAATGTTGTACTTCTTGAGCATCCTGGAAATCACGCGAACTTCTTCCAACTGGAATCTCTTGTTCATGGAACGCAGTATTTCCCGGGACCCGCTCTCAAACCCGAAGCTCACGTCGACGCACCCCGCCCGAGCCATTTTATCCACCAATTCCTCATCCAGCTTCCAGGGATAGAGAATGGATCGCCACTGGATGCCGAGCTTTCTTGCAATGAGCTTTTCGCACAGCTCTTTTGCATAGGAGGGAGGAAAATTAAAGGTGTTGTCGACAAAGAAAAATTTGGAGAATCCAGCTTCCACGAATAACGAAATCGACCGAACGACCGCTTCGGTGGACCTCTTCCGCAAAATCCGACCCTCTATGGTTGCAGTCGAGCAGTAACTGCATTCCATGGGGCATCCTCTTCGTGTCTGAAACGGGAGCCAAATCTGCTGATTTCCGAATTCAGTGGGAAACGATAAAAGCCCCGTTGGGAGAGGCAGAGAGAAGTCGTCGATGTTTTTCAAAATCTCCTTCCGGTTCCGGGAATTGGGCAGGATCAGGTTGGGGATCTCCGACAAATCTTCCTTCCGCGACAGTCTATCGAGCAGCATCGGAAAGGCCGATTCCCCTTCACCCTCAATGCCCATATCCGCGCCAAGCCAGGCGAGCGAGCTTCGCGGATAGATGCTGTACCCGGCGCCCCCCAGAATGATTGAGGCGGAACTCAGATTGCGGCAGGAAGTCACGATGTCTCTTACGGGACCGAGGAGGAACCTGGGAGAGAGCATGCACTGGTCATCGATATTTCTCACCGAAATGCCTATGGCCTCGGGATGGAACTCCAGGATTGAATTTTCAAGCAGTTCCCGTGGATTATCCCGGGTCATAAGGTTCAAAACCCTGACCTCGTGCCCCGCCTTTTCGGTTGCCGCCGCAACACAGGCCAGGCCCACCGGCAGAACGGGCATTTGGAGCTGTTCCGTATTGGCTGAAATGAGCAGTACGCGCATGATCTTCATCCGCCTTCCTTGCGATGTTGCCGGGACCGTGCCGGTTTAATGCGTCGTTTAATTTTATCCTTTTCATGAAGGTGTTCAATCGAAGAATGAAACCGGGGTACCATCTTTCCCCGCTCTGGAGGGAGGTGCCGTTTAGATGATTATCGGACCTGCGCAATTGACAAACCGAGAATTGTTGACACCACCGCCTGCAAATTCCGGCGCAATCGAAAAAGGAATTGGCCGCCAGACCCCGGCGGACCCGCTATGGCGGGGCAAAACCGAAAGAGACGGGCGAACTGTTCCCCCAAGGCCGATCCCGGGGTAACGCCGGCGAGCAGGCGATTTGAACGGGTGATTGAGCGCGACAACGGGCTCAAGAAATCACTTATGGAAATTTGGAGAAGGTCAAAATTGTCAAATGCGTAGGTCTGACCCCGTCCCTGCCGGCCCCAGCTTTCCCCTCAGGGGCAGGGTCAGGGGCAAAGTGGCAAGCCCCAGCGCACCTATGACGATCAGGGTGGAAACAATTCCCACGACGTCGCTTAACAATCCGTAAAGAAAGGGTGATACGGCGCCGGACCCTATCGTTGCCGTGTAAAAGACCGCGAAAGACTGGTTCCGCCTCTCATCGGGTACCAATTCCGGCACGCTGCCGTACAGGACCGAGGATGTGCCGTTCAAGGCGAGGCCGAGAAGAGGGCACAGGACGGGCACCACGCCGAGCGGCACTACAATGGCGATCCAGATACAGGCGGCGGTCAGAGCTTCCGTAATGAGCACCGTCCGCAGGATGCCGACCCTCGTGGCCAGTACCCCGCAGGCAAACTTCCCCGCCACGCCCCCCGCGAAGATAAGGCTCAGAGCCATGCCGATGAATGCTATGTCCGCGCCTTTGTCCCGCAGCAGAAAAGGAAGATAAGTCAAAAAGCCCATCCGCGTCCCGCTGTCCAATATGCCGATCGAAAGCAGTGCGACAAAGGAACCTTTCTTCCTCCAGACAACGGCGGTGGCGGGAGTCGCAGTATGACCGGCCTGCGGAGTGCAGGCGGCCGGCCTTAAAGGTGCGGTGAGGAAGAAGAGCGCAACCGTTACGGCCACACCGAAAAGGCCGATCGCATGAGTGGCCCCCGGCCACCCAAACCGGCCGATGATGAAGGCCGCAGCAGCCGGGAACACAAGTTTCCCGACGTCTCCCGAGACATTGAACAGGCTGAGCGCGGTCCGGCGCAGTTCCATGTCCGCATACGCGTTGGAAAGCATCGTCGAAGAGATCGGATGTTGGACACTCTCGCCAAGCCCTCCGATGACCAGCAGGACTCCCAGCACCGTGGGCGTGGATGCCCATCCGTACATGGCCACCGCAACGCTGGTAATCAGAGTGCCGGTGAGCAGCAACCGCACAGGCCCAACCCGTCGGCTCAGATAACTGCACGGCACCTGGAACAGGGCCAGAGTGCCGGAGAAGAGCATCTTGATCAAACCCACCTGGGCGAAACTCAAGGCGAACTGAGCTTGCCAGAGAGGGAAAAAGACATACAGCATGTCTGAAAAACCATCGTGTGTGAAATGGGCCAGACCGCTTGCCGCGACAATCCTTTGATGTTCCAGTACCCTGTGGACATTCCTGCCCAGCGGCGCTGTGCCGGTTTTGTTCAACCTTTCCCTCCTCAATCACAATCCGACCATGACTCGCGATGACCCGAGAAAACAAATTAGTCTATTACATTTGAGTTTTGCTTACGAGCTGTTTGTCCCGGCAGGGAGGGGTCACACCTGCACGCTTTACATACCAGGAACGACAAGGCTGAATAGCTCGGTACATCCGCCTCAATCCGGCGAGAGCGAAAATCGTCGCAACACCCGGCGGGTACTCATGGTCGATCTGCCGGGCATATGCCGGGGCGGCTTCCACGCTGCGGTTGAGGGCCTGTTCATGGATGACCGGACGATTGCCCTGCCTGATGGCCCGCGCCGAACAATCCCACGGCCGAGTTGCCGGGAAACCGGCAGGCAAGCTCAAAACTCATAAAGAATCCCTCCGCGATTTGCACAGCCCAACGCTGCAACAGTTTGTCAGGCTTCACTTCATGTCTTCGGATCGGCTTTCACGGACAGTTATTTCGGAGCCGTCCGATACCCATGTGGACCGCTCGCTCATGACGCTGATCCGGGCTAGAGTTCAATCACAACTTTTCCAAAATGCTTTCCGCTCGCAAGGCGCCTAAAAGCATGGATTGCCTGATCCAGTGGGAAGGTCGAGTCGATCACGGGCTCCATGCCGTGGGAAGAAACGGCGGCCAGCATGTCGTGGAAATCGTCGGTGCTCCCGACACTTACCCCTGTGATGGTGGTGCGGTTGAGATTCAGGGAGATCAGATTCACTCTGGCCTCGACACCTGAGAGAAATCCGACGACAGAGATATGCCCCTGGGGTCTGAGGGACTTCAGGCTCTGTCCGAGGTTGTCCCCACCGACAGTTTCCACAACCAGGTCAACGCCTTGGCGATCGGTGATATGCATGACCTCTTTGCTCACGTCCGCAGAGTTTTTGTAATTGATCGCGAAATCGGCACCGAGGCTGACGGCCCGCTCGATCTTTTTGTCATCGCTCGACGTAATGATGACGCGTGCGCCGAACATCTTGGCAAACTGCAGAGCGAAAATGGAAACTCCGCCCGTGCCGTACAGAAGAACGGTGTCGCCGGCCTTGATTCGACCATAGGCGAGAGCGTTCCAGGCGGTCAGGCCGGCGATCGGCAGAGTCGATGCCGCCACAAGACCGAGTGAAGCGGGAACATGGATTACTTCGTCCGCTCGAAAAATCTTGTACTCGGAGAGCTGGCCCGGGACTGTGCCGGCACCGGGACGAATCGCCAGCGCGGTATGCTCGCGTCGGTATCGGCCTCCCGACCAGGACGGTATGTAAAGGGTTGCAACTCTGTCTCCGGGTTTGAAGCCCTGAACATGTCTTCCGACTTCTTCGATCATTCCAGCACCGTCAGCCACCGGGATGAACGGAATACGGACGTCCGGATCCAGTTCGCCGCTGACCACCGCCAAGTCTACATAATTGAGGGCGGCAGCCTTCATGCGGACCAGAATTTCATCGTCACGCGGCTTCGGTTCAGGCCCTGATCTAAGCGAAAGATTTTCAATCCCGAAATTATTGTCAACTAATATGTATCGCATAGGTTTTCTCCCTTTTGATCATCCATGATTTTTCCCGGTTGCAGACCTATCGGCGTTCATGGATTCCTCACTTCCGGATTCCTGCAATGATCTGACCTCCGGCGTGACTCCAGGCGAATCATTTGAAACCGCTCAAGCTTCGGCCCGTGCTTTCAGCGCCAGGTTCATCTCTTCAAACCCTCTTTTCGTGTCTCGATCGAGGCTGCCTCTAAGTATCGGCACCAGTATTCCGCTGAAACGCTCGCTTTGCCGGAACCGCACTTTCCCGGCGGCAACGGGCTCGATCACGAAACGGTGTTCGCCATCAAGTATGCCGGGGAACAGGAAATGACCGAGCCATCGAAGTTCCCGCCCGGCATCTGCTGCAAGAACAGACGGACGGAAGGTCATGCCTTTGGTGCCGCTCGGCTGAATCCGCACTTCAAGACGGGCCCCTTGCTCAGGCTTTCCTTGAATGAACCGAATGAACGGGTTCCACATTGGATAGCCGGCGAAATCCGCAAGGATGGACCAGACTCGTTCAGGCCCCGCACTGATTTCTATTTCCGTTTGCAGTTGATGACCGAACATTAAATCCCTCCGATCTGATTCGACAGGCTTATTACCGCCCCCCTCCCAGTTCTATGTTTTGGCAAGAGCCAAGCTTGCACGAAACGGGATCGGCCGGGGTTTAAGTGCGCATCGACAGGGGGAGCTTCTAACTGCCCGACCCTGCGCATCAGGGGCACCATGGCGGCAGCAATTACAAAGTAAAACATAATGGCCCGGAAGCTGTCGGCAAGGGCCGGCGTCCGGGCCTCCCGAAAGGTCGGCAGCCTGAATTGTCGTCATCGCGGCTTCTCTTTGCCGGCACCCGAGCTAGTTGCTGTAAGTCTGCAACCATCAACATGCAAGTTAGTCTGGGAATTTCCGGTTGAGAAAGTGAACCTGGCCGGAGAGGAGAAGACGAATTGGCGCAGACCGGGGCAGGATGGAAATCGAACGAAAAGGGATCAAGTCTCAATTTGAGATTTTGGACTGAGCATAGTATCTTCGACACATGAGCAGGCCCCTACGCATGGATCTTCCCGGCATCCGGCACCTCGTGATGAATCGTGGCCGTCGTCGCGGGCGGGTATGGCGGATCGCCCGGATCTTTCCCGGTGGAGCAGTCACCCGGGCTGTATGTCTTCCGCAGGTGGGTGGAACCGGCTTTGCAGGGATTTCATTTTCTCCGTCCTCTCCCGCCCTCCAGGAATGGTCGAACGGGCAGATCTTTTGCGGCTGGGAAATGCCCCCCAAAAGCTCTTGCTTTTCGAGCCCGAATAACGTCTCAGGAGTTGAATATGATTGTCCGTAACGAGATGAAGTCGGACATCGATGTGATAAACGATGTCACCAAGGCTGCTTTTCAGGATCATCCACATAGCAACCACATGGAACAGTTCATAATCATCGCATTGCGGGCTGCCAATGCGCTTACTGTTTCACTGGTTGCCGAGATCGATGGACAAGTGGTCGGCCATATAGGTTTCTCGCCCGTGACAATTTCCGACGGAAGCCATGACTGGTATGGTGTTGGCCCTGTCTCCGTGTTGTCGGCGTATCAGAAACGAGGTATCGGCAAAGCCCTCATCCATGAAGGATTGAACGCTCTGAAGGCCATGGGAGGCAAAGGCTGCGTTCTTGTGGGTGCCCCTGGATACTATGACGGTTCGGCTTCAGGAATGATCCGGATTTGATTCTCGATGGTATCCCACAGAAATACTTTCTTGCGCTGCCTTTTGACGAAAACAAAACTCGGGGTACCGTTGTGTTTCACCAGGGCTTCTCCGCGACCGGCTGACCAATTGAAATCACCGCTGGTTCCCTTCCGTTTGGCGGGTGGCCGCCTCCAGAGAACATGCTTGTAATAAACGTGCGGAAAGCAATTTCTTATCAGTTTCATCACAATCACCTCACCGCTATGTCACATTGACAAGCCCCTGCATGATTCTTACGCTCCTGTCAGGTACCGAAAAGCCTTAACACCAACCTTTCAATGGTGCGCATGCCCCATTGATCGTCGCCCGTTTTCTTGATTTTACACGAAAGGAGAACAGCATGTCGAACCACTTCACCGGCCTGAGATTAGGCCCTCCCGACGGGGACACTCGATTGGATCTCACCGACCTCTACGCCTTCCAGGCACCGGCGGATGCATCGCGGACCGTCCTGATCCTCAACTGCAACTCATTCGCCAAGGCGCCGGCGTTCCACCCGGACGCGGTGTACCGGATCAATATCGATAACAACGGCGATGCCGAGACCGACATCGCGATCAGCATGGTGTTCTCGGAGCCGCGAGACGGTGGGCAGCGGGTGACCGTCTACCTCGCCACCGGTCCAAAGGTCGGCACACTTGAGACCGCCGGGGAGCCGATCATAAAAGATACCGAGGTGTCGTTCGGTCCTGAGCCGCGCATCGTCGTGTCGGAGCCCTACACGTTCTTCGCCGGACTTCGCAGCGACGCGTTCTTTATCGACTTCGCGGGAATCCTGAACATCTTCGACCACAAAGGCGGAAAGAATTTCACGGGACTCGCCGGAACTCCGACTCCGGGCAGGTGGACCGGCACCGACCTTTTTGCGAACCAGAACGTCTTCAGCATGGCTTTGGAGCTACCGACACGCCTTCTCGGCGCCAACCCGGCTGTGCGCATCTGGGGGCGGGTCAGCGTCCGCCGCGGGGGAAAGCTGGTTCCCGTCGATCGCGCGGGTCACCCGACCCTCGCGAACTTCTTCATGACCGACGAGACCAAACCTGAATTCAACCGGAGCGAGCCGGCCCATGACCGGGAGCGCTTCCTGGACGGGTTCATCCACGTGCTGGAGCATGTCGGCGGCTACTCCATCGAAGAGGCCGGAGCGGCGATTGACGCGGAGGGCATCTTGCCCGACATGCTGAGCTTCAACCCCGCCAAGCCGGGCGGGTACCCGAACGGCCGCCTGCTCACCGACCACATCGTCGCGCACCGCTTATCCATGCTCACGAGAGGCAAGCTCCCGCCCGACGGGCTGCGGCCTCACACGGACCTGCTCGCGGGTTTCCCGTATCTCGGCACGCCGCATCCGAACCCCGACCCAGCCCCCGCGTAGACGTCTTTGGGCCGACGGCGGCGCAGGCACGCCGATGGGGAAGGATTGCATCCGCGTCGTTGCGCCCCGCCCGCGTTCCGGGGTCGCGCCGGGGGAAGGTGGGTGAACGCCAAGCTTTACACGAGACATACGGCCGCGGGTGGCCCGGATACTCGCTATCCGGGTCCGTAAGGACAAGAGGAGGGGACAAATCCTTCGTTACCCTTGCAGAATCACCCTTTGAACCTCCTGCGCTTCGCGCCCGGACAACAAGTGTCCGGGCCACCCACGGTTGCATGCAGCGCTGATTAGGCTTGGTGGGTCTTGCCCGTGGTGCCGTTCAAGATTCACTTTGGTCCGGAATATTCCACAGGTATTTGATTCGAGCTGATACTTAACCTGGTAATACTCGTTATCCGGGCGCGAAGCGCAGGAGGCTCAATTTGGAGCCCGGGGTACCGAATTCCCTGACGTTACAGGGTGCCTATACATAAGGGAATTAACGTCTTGCGCCACTTTGATTTTGGCCGGGAAGGAGAAAAACAAGCCTCCTTTCCTGCCGCCGGCCCCGAATAACAAGTATCCGGCCCACCCGCCATCCAGTACAGGACTCTCGACCGGCGCATCTTCCGACACACCCGATGCAGCCGATTCCAGTCCTGTCGGCCTGGGTTGGCTCCATGGTCCTATCTCTGTTGAATTTACAGCCAATCCCGTCTACAATACCCGACGAAATCTGTAAGAGCCATCCGGGCGGAAGAAATCGCTGTTTCCAAGCATTGCTTCATATCCTTTCTAAGAGGAAACGCCATGGTGATGTCAGCGATGAGGTCGGTCCCGATCATGCCCTTCGCTCAGGAATCGGCCATTGAGGAGAAATCATTATGAAGCTCATGTCGGTTTTGAACAGTTTCCTGGAAAGCTTCTACGTATCCTTCGCACCGCCCGCCGGCGCAGAATGCGCCGTGTCGGCCAAGGCGTTCTATGAATCCGTGATCCTGGAGGCCCTCCGGTCCCCCGAATTCCGCAAGAGGCTTCTCGACAACCCCGAAGAAGTCCTGGCCGAAGCCGGAATCCGATTACCCGAGGGCATGAAAGTCCACTTCGTGGAAAACACGGCCGACACGGTTCACATCGTCATTCCTCCTTACGTGGGCGAATAGAAAAGCAACCAGGGAGCTCAACCATGGAGAAGAATCCTCTACACGATATCATCGTAAGAACCTGCCTGGACCGGACTTTCAGAAATGAGTTCATCGAAGATCCTGCCAAGGTGCTGCGGCGTTTCGGCATCCAGGTGCCGGAAGGCATATCCATAAAGGTGATCGAAAATAAGGATAACGACATTCATGTCGTATTGCCCTCCGATCCCCTCAACGAGCCCGCCGAATGGGCCTCCGGGAAGATAGCCGTATCGCCGGAAGAAATCACCGCGGCCGGCCTCACCATCAAGCGGGCTCAAGACAGGATGCTCCTCGCCGGGCGCATCACCGCCGAGAATGCCCCCGCTCTTTGTCAGCAGTTGGATAAAGTGACGCAGGATTTTCTGATTGACCTTCGCGAGGTCGTTTTCATGGGCTCAGCCGGATTGGGAGTGTTTCTCGCCACGCAAAAAAGACTCCACAGCAACGGCAAGAAGCTCTATTTGGGCAATGTACCCCCGACCGTGCGAAACATCTTTTCCCTAAGCGGCATGGAACCCTTCTTCCAATTCATCGATTCCGAACCGGGAGTCGGATGGTGGATGGCCTTTCCCATCATATGAGTGGGGAACAGGACGCTGAAATCCTGATGGAGGATTCCGCCGGAACACCTCCGCAGGATCCGGCCGTAGAACCTTGCGAACGGCTGTGAGCGCCGAAGCCGGACCGGAGATGAACAGCGTTATTCGGATTTGGGTTCAGCGCCCAATATTTTTGTGGCCTTCCGGATGATTTCCTCCGGCACGTTAAACCCCATCTCGCGGGCAACCCTCATGTTGACGATGAATGCGGTTTCCTTGGTCACGAAAATGGGAAGATCGGAAATCTTCTCGCCTTTCAGCACCCGGGAGATGTATTTGCCGGTGTCATAGCCCGTATGGAAGTAGTCCGGCCCGAAAACGATCAAGGCGCCGTCGCAGAACTCGGAATCCATGGAAAAAACAGGGATTTTGTTCGCTGCCGCCACATTGGCGAAGCTCGCAAAGGCCACGTTCAGGGTGTTGTCCCCGGCGCTCAGGAACACGCGGGCGCCCCGGTTGACAAGTGCCCTGGATGCTTCCAGCACCTCTGCGGAACTGATTGCGTTCGCCTCCACAAGTTGCAGGCCGATATTGGGCGCGTACGCCCGAAGCTTGCCGACCACCGCCTCGGAGTTGGTCTCGGAACTGTTCCACACCATACCGACTTTTTTCCGGTCGGGAAACACCGCTCGAATCGTATCGAGCATCCATTCGACAGGCACAAAACATGATACGCCCGTCACGTTGGGAAGGTGGTTTTCAGGGCTTTGGGCGACGCCGAGCCTGTAGGGATCGTAAACATAACCGAATACGATCTTCATGTCTTCATTGCTGACTGCGGCCTGTGCCGCCGATTGAAGACACGGCGTGGACAAAGGCACGAGTACATCGACCTTTCTTCTCACAAGGTCCTGGGTGCAGGAATGGACCAGGGAAAAATCCGCCTGGGCGTTCTTGTAGACGATCTCGACGGTCTCGCCGTCCCTGTAGCCTTCTTCCGCAAGGGCCTTGAGTATTCCCTGTTTACAAATCTCTACGTTGGGTTCCATCCCGAACTGAACAATACCGATGCGCGGTTTCTGCTGATCCGCCATCCCGGCTCCAATGCCCGCCATGAGCAGGAAAAGACCTGCGAGTGCAATAACCGTCGATTTCCACATTGAGCGTCAACTCCTCGATGGTGTGGTTTACCGTTTCAGTCTCCGGGGTGCCCGATTCCGGAGGCCGCTCCCGCAACCTCTTTGCAGGTGCGCGGGATCGTTCGATCGCCGGAGCTTTCGCGGTCTCGTCCGCGTCAACCTCATCCCCGACAATGGGCCGTGCCGCCCGCTCCTGTTTGCATGCCGGCTCATATCCTTAAGCGCAGGGATCGATTGCATCTATATGATCCTCAAGACACGAAATCAAGAATATTTATGGATTTCGCAGGGATTGACCTTCCGGGCAACCCGCCGGCGGCCTGGATGCTCACTATCCGGGCGCGGAGCGACGACGCAGCGCCAAACCGTCATGATTGACGCCGGTTCGAGTCGATCGTATCCTATCGACGTTGCTTCTTTTCCTGCCGGGCCTGTCAATAACTCTCATCTCGAAAGGGGAGAAAGAATGCTGCGCAAACACAAGGGAATCTTTCTTTTGGCATTTGCAATATTGTTTTTTTCCGTCAGGGCTGCCGCACAGGAAGAGCGCAGCCTGTGGAAAATTGTCGAGGAACTCCAGTCGAAGCAGTTCGTGGACCTGACGCACTCTTTTCACCCGGGTATCCCGCACTGGCCCGGTTTTGACGACGAGGAGAGGGTCACGACGTATTTTTACGATGAGGGCATAGGTAAAAAGGGTGCAGGTTTTCTTGCACACCAATATACGATCCCCGGTCAATGGGGAACCCATGTCGACCCGCCTGCCCATTTCAGCAGGGGGAAGCGTTTCATAGACGACATTTCGGTTAAAGAAATGATCCTCCCCATGGTGATAATAGACATCAGTATGAGAGTGCGGAAAAACCCCGACTATCAGGTCGCCATGGAGGATATACAGGCGTGGGAAGCCAAGTACGGCCAAATCCCCGCAAATTCTTTCGTCGCGCTGAGAACGGACTGGTCGAAGAGATGGCCGGACAGCGAAAAGATGCGGAATGCCGACAGCCTGGGAATCGCCCATTATCCCGGCTGGAGTCAGCCCGTGTTGACTTACCTGTACGAAAAGCGAAATATCACCGCTTCCGGCCACGAGACAACCGACACCGATCCGGGCACAGCGACCAGCAAAGGAGATTATGCCTTGGAAGCCTATGTTCTTTCGAGGGATAAATTTCAAATTGAATTGCTGGCCAATCTGGACAAAGTGCCCGAGTACGGGGCAATAGCTGTCGTAACATTCCCCAAGCCCCAAAAAGGCTCCGGGTTCCCGGCACGTGTATTTGCGATTATCCCGTGACTGAAGTGTCTTTTCCGGAAAGACGAGGTTCGTGCACAAAATCACTCTGATATTACCGCTCAGGCTGCTTTGGCATTAGATCCGGTGCCGGGCCATACCACACAGGGGAGACATGTGATCTTCTTATATTGTGCCGGCGCTTCTTGTCCTTACCGATAGTCTTTACCGTATGTCCGGCATGGCGGGAGGCCCGGATACTCGCTATCCTGAACGGGCTCCTGCGACTCTTTCACAAATCCGTTTTGCAGCGAGTTTGCAGCGAGCGCGTCTTTTATTTATAAAATACTTGAATTCCGGAAAATCATGGCATGGAGCGGGAAAAATCAGATGAGAATCAGACCGGCGCGAATTCAAGATCTGGACATCATTCACCATATAGTGACGGAAGCCACCCGTCACTTGAATGAACAGGGCATTCGGCAGTGGGACGAAATATACCCCGGCAGGGAGATACTTTCGAAAGATATCGAAAAGCAGGAGATGCATCTGGCGGAAACGGATGGACGGGTGGCCGGCATTATCGTGTTAAACGAAGATCAGTCACCGGAATACGCCACAATCGAATGGAGCATCCCGGCGCGCGCGCTCGTGGTTCACAGGCTGACCATCGAGCCCGCTTTCGAGCGTCGGGGCCTGGCGACGGCGCTGATGGATTTCGCCGAGAAAACCGCCGCCGCCGAGGGATACAATTGCATGAGGCTTGACGCCTTTGCGGAGAATCCTGCGGCCCTGATCCTGTATGAGAATCGCGGATACCGAAAAGCCGGGGAGGTTCGTTTCAGGAAAGGCAGGTTTTTCTGTTATGAAAAGGCGACGGGAGCCTAAAAGAGCTTTGACCCGGTCTTTATCGGGTGCGATCCCTAAAAGGCCTATTTACGGACAAGCCCTGAGACGGCGTCTGCTGAGACGGTGCTGGGAGTTCAAAGAGCGAGGAGAAATCTGTGAGGATCGTTATTCGGGGCACCATGTTTCCATTGGCACAGCGGGATTCGCTTCAAGCCACGTCTTGAAGGCATCGAAGGTTGATATGCCATCGCGCAGAACCGCCTTGTAAATGTCGATGCCTCTTGGCTTTTCGACGATGTCGGATTTCTTGGCGGTGAGCTTGATCTTCAAGATAGTCTCCCTTGCTTCAGGGGTTAGCTTTGCGCTCATGGCCGCAGCAAAAGCATCAGCCATACCTGCGTTCGGATGTGAGAACGGAATGAGCCAATTGTCAAAATCCCAAGCGACACCGTCCTCATCGACATATTCGAACCACCAGTACAGGCCGGGATCTTCGGTACTGAGATAATTGAAATAGCTGACCTGAGTAATGCCGGGAAGAGAAGCGATCTCTCGCATAACGTCGAAACCGTCGCGCGGATCCGGTTTCTCGACATAGGTTTCAAGATCAATGTTCGGGGATGCCATAAGACCAAAACGCATGGAGCCGACCAGATACGTCTTGCCGACCTTATTCCACACGGATTGTATACCCGTCTTTTGCAGGACTACCCGCGCCTTGGCTTGAAGCTCATTGGCCCTTTGAATGATGTTACAAGATGTTTCCAAGAAACTATTTCCCATTGTTTCCGTGCCTCCAGAAAACCTGGGTGGAACAAGCAGTTCGAATACCCTGCAACTTCTACCATGTTACCTCCGAGGAAACGAGTGCAAAGACGCCTTTCCGGATCTGGAAGACCGCCGGCAGTCCGGATTCTCGCCTGATATCTCCATGGGCGCATTCCCTCAGTATGGTTTGATTATATACTTAAAATTTCCTGGAAAATAACACATGCTGCCGGCGAAGAGCCCGCAGGGACAGGCAGGGGTTCGGGAGACTTCAACTGAATTTTGCTATCGAAATGCGCAAATCGTAGCCAATGGCAAATGGGGATCGCGATGGGGATGGTCGATCACGGCAAAGGTCGTGAACACCCTGCTCGTCGGGGAACCGTCCCTTGACGGCCGCGTAAAGCCGGTCACCGGGAGCCTCCCGATGGCCATTCAGGCGAGGGCGGGCGCCTACGCCGGAATGCCCCCGGCCCTCGGCCAACGCTCCCGATGCGGCTGTGACGGACGGCCTCCAGGTGCTTCCGGTAACGCACCTTTCCCAGGTGGTGAATTATCTAAACGGTACCGGCGACATCGACCCGGCACGAGTCGATCGCGACGCCATCTGGAACTACCCGGTCCCCGAGGAACTCGATTTCGAGGACATAAAAGGCCGGGAACACGTTAAGCGCGGCCTGGAAGTCGTAGCGGCATGCGGCCATAACGTTCTGACATTATAAGGTATTTTGATATAGGAAAACCAAGGCTTCGCGTCGGTCTGTATGGACCCCAAGTCAAGCAGCCGGGCATTGCAACGCGGATGGATGGTCTGAAGTTGCGCAGGCAAGTGAACAGGGTGCGGAACGGATGAATCGGAGCGAATGAATGCGGGACTCTGTCGGAAAAATCGAGGCGGAGCTTGGATTGTGAAGGGAGACCCCTCTTTGGGTTTCTGTGCCCGGCTGAAGCAGGGGGCCGCAGCAATCGAGGGCCCGGCGGCTACCTGCTCCTCCTGTTTCGTTGCAGGGCCGTTCGTTGAGTCCATCTTTCGCCGCATTCTCTGATTGGCTGTGGCCGCAGTATCGAAACCGATCCAATTCTTCGAGTGCCACCATGGCTCTTTTGCTGGGTGCTCGCCCCTATGGATGCGCATCCGGGCTCTCCAGCTTTTCAGCCGCGAAGCGAAAGCTCAATGTGGTCGCCCAGGGGCATTTCGACTGAAAAATAACCGTTTTCGGGACAGCTCACGTATTCGAGATAAGGCCTGTGGGCATCGGGATAAATGTCCAAATCGTCGGCGATGACCAAAGAACCGGGGCGAAGGTGAGGCTCCACAAGCTTGAGGACCGGCAGGTAGGCGTCCTTCCAGCCGTCCAGCAAAAGCAGATCGACCGTTCTGTCGATCTCTGCCAGTGTCGAAAGAGCGTCACCCTCGCGAACTTCGACCAAATCGCCGAGGCCGGCTTCCTCGAGATTTCGCCGTGCGCTGCGGACTTTTTCGGGGTTCAGTTCAGTCGTGATAACCCGTCCGCCGCCGTTATCTCGAACCGCCGCTGCCAAAAAGACAGTCGAAATGCCGAACGACGTGCCGAACTCCACGACGGAGCGGCTTCGTTGCGTGCGGGCGATTATGTAAAGAAAGATGCCCACTTCACGAGAGACCGGTATATAGGCTGTGTCGAACACATCTGCGATGCCGGAATCGCACGTTACTCCCCTTTTCAGCATTTCCTCCAGTGCACGGGAAACAATGGCCCCGTCCGTCTGCTCGCATGCCAGGTAAAGACGGTTGAGGACCCTGGTGACAGGTTCTGAAAGCAACCCGAAGGTTGAAGGCGCAGACATAAAGGTATCCCCTCCTTTGGAAGGTTTGAAAGCAGGTAACGAGTTCACGAGATGCAGTATAGGTCCGGGATGAGTTGACGAATACTGCAATGTATGCAAAGTATAGTTGCATTAAACGCAAAGTGATTGGAGGCCCGGATAGATGGATTTGAATCTGCTCATGGGGCTGGATGCGCTGCTTTTGGAGGAGAGCGTCACGGGGGCGGCAAAGCGTATGAACCTTAGCGTTCCGGCGATGAGCCGGATGCTTGCCCGCATACGTGAAGCCGTTGGAGACCCCATACTGGTCAGGGCGGGGCAAAAGATGGCGCCGACCCCCCGAGCGCTGGAGCTTCGGGGGCAGGTGCACGCGGTGATTTGGGAAGCCTCTCGGCTGCTTCGCCCGGAGAAGGAAATACAGGCGCCCAGTTCACTCAGCCGTACGTTCATTTTGCGGGCAAACGACGTTCTCGCCGGACTTTACGCCGCGCGGCTGGTCGAAATCCTTCAGGCTGTGGCGCCAAACATCGTGCTACGGTTTTCACAGGAAGGGGAAGAAGATGTCGAGGCGTTGCGCGAGGGCAGAGTGGATCTCGACTTGGGAGTTATCGGGGCGACGGGGCCGGAGATTCGGGTCCAAATGCTTTTCCGGGAAAGGTTCGTCGGTGTGGTTAGGGTGGACCATGCCGTCACGCGCTCGGAGATGACCCTTCAGCTCTTTTCCGAGTTGACTCACATCAGTGTTTCGCGGCGCGGAAGGACTCATGGTCCGATCGACGTCGTTCTCGGCAGGTTGGACCTCGTTCGAAAGGTTGCCCTGGTCGTTCCCAATTATTATGCAGCCCTTTTTGTGGTTGCCGCGTCGGATCTGACCGTGGCTGTGCCGCAGCGGCTTGCGGAATCGGCAAAGGAATATCTTCCCATACATATTTTCGCCCTTCCGATGTCTATCGAACCAATTACTGTATCACAGGCATGGCATCCGCGCTTTAATGTAGACCCCGCCCACAAGTGGCTTCGTGAAAGTGTCCGTGAAGCCGTCAAGGATGGGTTTTCGAAAAGCAGGGCGTGAGGTCGGCTATGTGTGAGGCACTGGTTGAAAGAAGGTTACGATGTTGCCCTTTTCGTCGGTCACAATGTCTTGATGATCAGCCCGTCGGGGTCGGGCAAGACGATGCTCTCCCAGCGCATACCCGGGACTCTTTTTCCTGCCGTTGGGGACCTTATTCTTCGGCAATGCACTGTTTTTCATAACAACGGATTGACGGCGCCCCGGCGCGTGCAGTATATTTCGCTCCGGTCGGCAGTTCACCCAGGCGTCGCCGCCCCGCAGGGGGTGCTAAACCTGCCTCGATACCCCATTCGACCGGACACCTTATCCCGTGCCGCGTCGGAAGACGGCGACCACCGACATATCCCGCCCGGATCGGCACGCTTCGCGAGGATAAGCGATGTCCAGAACACTTTTGCCCTTCCATTCGGACGATATTTCCGCCCTGGCACGGTCCCTCAAAGGCCAACTCGCCAATTGCGAATTTCAGCCAAGCCATTTCGAACTTTTAAACATGCCGGCGCGTGCCGGCGGCTACCGGAATTTTCAGCATTACCGGGCACAACTTGCCGCCCGGGACGGGCTGGAGAGCCGCTCGGCCGCGCCGGAACCGGAGCCCGTCGATTTCGTCCGCGTAAAGCGACCGCCGCGGATGTTCGACCCGGCGGGAAAGCTCGCGCACTGGCCCTCGAAGCGCAGCCAGCAGGAGCCTTTCCTGTGGGTCATCTGGTCGAGACTGCCTGCCCGGCAGGTCCTCTCTGAAAAAGAGATCAATCTGCTGCTGAACGACAATCACCTGTTCGGCGACCATCCCCTGCTGCGGAGGTGGCTCTGCGATTACGGCATGATGATCAGGACCAGGGACGGGCGTGAATACCGTCGGGTCGAAAAGCGCCCGCCCGCCGAGGCGCTCGAAGTGATCCGCCAACTTCGGTCGGTTCAGGCCGGATAGGATCGGAGGGGTTTCACAACGAGCAGCGCGTAAGGAATAGGGGTCGCACCCTTTGACATAACGGGGATGCCCATGCGGAATGAAAGCCGATGAAGAGTGAAGAATCAAACCCCGGAAAGGGCAAGGTGTGCGGCCCGGTCATTCGCGTGACGGCTGACAGTGAGCGCATGTTTTTGATTATATTATAAAATACCGTTTGCTTTCCGGCGGCGTCCTGACGTTATGGGATATTTCCCGCCGGGCCGGCCGGCGGTTTGGGGGCGGGAGAAGCAAGGATGCCAATGCAGCGTATTCTTCATATGACCGGCGGCGACATTGCGGGTGAAAGCCTGAGAAACAGCGGCATTTCCGGAGAAGTGTTCGTCTGGCGCGACATCCTCCGCGAGTGGAGTGCGGACCGCTTCGAAGCAGTGATTCCGCATCGTTCCGGAGCAGAGAAGAGAGAGTAAGTAATACCGAGTTGCGTTCAGGATGCCGTCAAAGAATGAAAAGCGCGGGGAACTGCGTCCCCCACACCCCCACGCCGCTTCGCGGCTCAGTTTGGCGCTGCGGCAGCGCCCCGCTGAACGCGGGGCAGCAGCCGCGAGCGCTGAGCGCTCGGCCTCACGCGCTTGCGCGTGTGGCCGAAATCCGGGGACGCGGGGGAATCATTCCCATAAGCGCTAACTTAACAAAAGACAATCATTGCCTCCCACCTCTCAGTTTGACGTGGGCGTTTCCGTGGGGGCTCTCTGAGCCTCCGCGATATTCTCGGCCAGTTTTTGAGAGATCGATATAATTGGAGCACCGGATTGACCGCAGATCTAACCAGATGGAGCATAAATGAGGTCTCGCGCCACAGACACCGTGATCTTCTCGATGTCCTCGCGAATCGGGTACCCCCAGGGGAAAAAACTTTCCCCTGCAACTGTCAGTGCCTCAATCAGAAAGGCAAGAAAGAGTTTCCCGTGTATCCAAGCTTTTGCCGCATTGACGTCCTTTTTTTTCAAATGGCCCAATTGCATGATGGACTTTAGCCGCTTAAACGCCAACTCTACTTGCCAGCGCCCGCGATACATTTCTAAAATCAATGCTGCGGGAAACTTTCGATCCAATGTGGTGAACACAAAAATATATCCGGCCGCTTCAAGGGTTTCCGGCTGCGGCTCGCGTCCCTTTCTTTTGCTGTCCTTGATGACCTTGCTCCGGGCTTTCTCCGCGGCTTCCTTGCTCTTTTTTATTCCACAAATTCTTCCTGTGATGAGCAGATCATCGTCCCGAGTACAGGCGTCCCAGTCACCCAATTTAGTCCCGGTTAGCGTCCTCAAATGCTTCAAGAGGATAAATGGACTGCCATCCATCTCCGTACAGGGAAGGTTGGATGTATTCATACGCACAATCACATTGCCGCCGCTGCGAGCCACATGGCCTATATCGGCGCAGTGGGCATATCCTCTGTCCGCCAAGAGAAGGTCTCCGGGCTGGACCGAAAACCTCTTGAACGATTCGCCAACTTTTGGACTCGTGAGATGGACCTCATCGCACTGCAGTAAGGGCAAACCAATCGAATAGTGGAGCCTCCATGTCGAACCGGTATTGCCGGGCTCCTGTATGGTGGTTGCGTCAATGATGCGTATGCGAAAATCCTTTCCAAACATCACCGTGGGCCGCATAGTAGTCCATTGCTCCATGAGTGCTGCGGCCATCCATCGGAACCATTCCCCGGAAGCCCTAAGGCGCTTTAGTAGCGCAACGTCGGAAATGCAGACTATGTTGCCCTCGGATGCTCTTACCGCTGTTTCTCTGAGCGAGCACCCATCAGCCAAATGGATCAGAAGTGTCCGAACAAGGGATTCCGGATCTGCAAACTTACGGCATCGGTGCAAGGCTCCCAACTCTTTGGCTTTTTGTTGCCACGACTCCGGGAAGAAAGTCAGCAATACCTCCCAATTATCTTGGCCCGTAATATCTTTTAGTTCCATCGTCACCCCTCCTTTGGGTGACGATTATGCAATAAATCTATAACTGAATGCAATAATTAAGTTAGCGCTTATGGGAATCATTCCCCCGCTCTTTTTGGGGATCTCAAAAATATCATTTTGGACGCACATTAGTAGAAAAGGCAAGGGAACAGTGAAAGGGGGGGCGCTTGCGGTCATGATCGCAAAAACGCTCACCTGCGCCCTCCCGTCAGTCCTGCGACTCGAGCAGTTTCGCGGTCTCTTTCAGCGCCGCTCGTATGGGTATATGCTGCGGGCACGCATCTTCACATTCCCCGCACTCGACGCAGTTGGACGCCTGGTGATCGGCACCGATCTGCATGCGATAGAAAATACGGTGGGTAGCGGCATCATCCAGCATAAGGGCGTTGTTGAACAATGTGAAACACCCGGGAATGTTGACTCCGGAAGGGCACGGCATGCAGTACCGGCAATTGGTGCAATCTATTTTCCTTATCGAATGATAGATTTCCTTGACCTCGTGAATCAGCTCCCTGTCCGCTTCCGTCAGGCTGTTCGGCCGGGCTTCGCCGGCAATGCGGATGTTTTCGGCGACTTGCGCCATTTCGTTCATACCGCTCAAAACAACGCTGATTCCCGGATAATCCCATAGATAGCGCAGGGCCCATTCCGCGGGGCTTCGCCTGACTTGCGCTCTGTCCCACACACTTTGAGCCGCGGGTGGAATATTGGAAGCCAGCTTGCCCCCCCTCATCGGTTCCATGATCACCACCCCCAGGCCGCGGTCGACCGCGAGCTGCAATCCTTCCTTTCCCGCCTGATAGTTCTCGTCCAGATAGTTGTACTGAATCTGGCAAAAAGACCACGGATAAGCGTCGAGGGCCTCTTTGAACATATCGAGCTCATCGTGGAAGGAAAACCCCGCAAAGCGGATCCGCCCGTCCGACAGGGCCGAATCAAGGAACTCGAACACCTTGTTCTGCACTAGGTTGGGCCAGAATAACCTGTTGACGGTATGCACGAGGTAGAAGTCGATGGTGTCTGTTTGCAGTTTGCTCAGTTGCTCGTCCAGGTAACGGTCCATGTCCCCCCTGGACTGGACCAGCCAACTGGGTAATTTCGTCGCCAGATGAACCTTTTGCCGGTAACCGTCCTTCAGCGCCCGACCGACGAACAACTCGCTGTTGCCCATATGGTAAGGGTAAGCGGTATCGACGTAATTCACTCCCCGATCGATGGCCCAACGCAGGATTTCCGTGGCTTTCGGCTCATCGATCGCTCCATCGTCAATGCCATGTCTTGCACCGGCGTGGATGAGCGGTAAACGCATGCAGCCGAAGCCCAAAGCGGACACTTCGATGCCGGTTTGGCCGAACTTTCGGTAAAGCATATCCATGCCTCCTTGAGAATGAGCGGATGGTCCCGCCGTTTTGCTTGAGAGTCAACTTGCCGGTATTTATAAGACTACATCCGTCATGCCGCAGCAATGCCGAAACCTGCTAATTGATTGCCTAATCCTGTTTCCTTGAGGATAACGGGGAGCTGTGAGAGGCGAACGGTTTTACGATCGCCAACGGAAGGGCCGGGTCGTCCTCTCGGGCTGCCGAGGTTGCCCCTGCAACCCGGGGGACTTCCGATGCCGGATATTCAAGCGGGCAACCGGCGGATGACGGAATTACCGAACCTCCTCATTACGAATGAAGGCGTTTTTGGCGGCGAAACGCTGATGCGTCCCGAGCCGGCCTCGGCCTCGCATGCCCGTGCTCTACGAGCCATGCATCGTGATTGCCGGCCATGGATGAAAATGCGGCTGCCCCGGCAACCGAGTTTATACCAGTGGTCCGCACAACTGCCTCATCAACAGGTCATCCCGGGACTTGACCTCTATTCTCCTATTCCTTCATCAACCTGCCGGGGATTTTGCCTCGACAGGAACAACCTCGACTTCCACGCGGTCCTGCCCGCGAATGATGGTAATTTTCACCGGGTTCCCGATAATCCACTCGGCGAGGAACTTGTTGATGTGATCCACGTTGGCCACCTGGAGCCCGTTTACGGCCACGATGACATCTCCTTCTCGGATTCCGCCGCGTGAGGCAGGGCTGTCCGGCGTTACGGCCATCACTTCGACTCCGGACTCCGCGGCCAACTGATAAAAACGCACCAGACGCCGCGAAAGGGGGCGCTGCTGAGCGGCTATCCCCAGGTGCCCGCGCCTCACCCTTCCGAGTGTCAGCAACTGGGACACCACCCACTTTGCGGTATCGGAAGGGATTGAAAAGCCTATCCCTTGCGCCATAGCTATAATAGCCGTGTTTACGCCAACGACCCGCCCTCTGGAATCGACGAGCGGCCCCCCGGAATTCCCGGGATTGAGCGGCGCCGTATGCTGGATGATATTCTCGATGAGCCGTCCGTCTCCGCTCCTGAGCGCCCGGCCGAGCGCGCTCACGACACCTGTCGAAACCGTCGACTGGAAGCCGAACGGGTTTCCGATGGCGATTACGAGCTGCCCCACGCTCAGGGCCGATGAGTCGCCCATCGCGGCATAAGGCAGGGGGGAGCCTCCCGCTCTGATCAGCGCAAGGTCTGTGGCGGGATCCGTGCCGATCAGCGCGGCATCGAAACTCGTTCCATCCTGGAGTGTCGCGGTCAGATGCCTTGCCCCCCGGACCACATGATCGTTGGTGAGGATGTAGCCGTCGGGAGTGATGATCACCCCGGAGCCCGATCCGACCGGTCCGGGATTTCCCCCCGGCTGTGAAATATGTGCCGAGATCCCGACAACCGCCGGTCCAACCGCATCCACTACGGCTATGACGGCCCGTGAGTAGGCGTCAAGCAGCTCGACGTCCCGCATCCCTTCAGCGCCAACTTCACAGCGCTGGTGCGGTTCCCTGGCCTCTGCCTCACCCTTTATAAAGTTCAAAGTCCGCTGCAGGTTCTGCACTTCCATTTGCCCTCCTTGAATGTCCGGACTACATGGGAAGATTCCCCCATTTCTTTCATAGTATTTCTTATGGCCGGTTTGCCCAAAGTCAAGTCAGGTTCACTCAGCTTCAGATGGAGCCCGCTTTCGAAAACCGCCCGAAACCGTCCATTACGGAAGAGCCGGCGATGCTCTCAATGAGAGGCTGGACGAAGGATAAACTTTTTGTCCTGCCGGACTCGGATAGCAGGTATCAAGGCCGCCCGCGTTGAGTGTAGTCTTTTGTTTATATTGTGAAATACCATTTGCCGCCGGGCGGCTTGTTTCATATGCTATATTCGGTTCGGATCCATCAGCCGCCGGCTGGGTGTGGACGGCTTGGAAGTTGCGTTTTGACATCGTTCCGGGGTAAAGAAAAGAGGGTCATAAGGGCAGGGAACAGGAAACAGTTGCCCCTATCCACTTCTCACCCATGCTTCTCTCCTCTTGCAAGGCTGGTCCAGCCAGCATCCACCGCACCGTACAGTCACGAACAAAAAAAAGCAACGGACATCCTGCTGGTTTCATCAGCTCAAATTACGACTCCACTTTCATCCCAAGGAAAGCGCGCAGTATCGGCTCCTTATCGGGGTTATGCTTCTCGACGAGTTCAAGGACTGCCTTGTTCAAGGCCGGATCGAGCATGGTCCAAGTGGGTAACCCTCGGCTTTGGGGGTTTCCAAGAGGCGATTCTTTAGTACCATTCCAGCGGAAACCAATCCGACGCTTGCGATCCCACATCCCGATAGCGTAAGCGCAATCATCCGGACCATTGTCAAGAATAACATCTATCAGGCGCCAAGAGGCCTTGGGTGAAATTACTTCTTCGGGAGGAATATGCGCCATTCCAATGCTCCTTGGTTAAAATTAAGTGGATGTTTAGAATTGCTGTGCGTGTAAGCACACGTCGGTTCTCACGTCAAGTCGCACATGCAAATTGACAGTAAAATACGCCCCCAGAAACGAATATTGACAATCTTATCGTAAACATGTGACATTGTGGGGCACTGCAAGAGGAGCTACTGCATGGATTTGGCTCGACTACGCGATGCTATCCTTCCCCATATTATTGCGCTCAAGGATGCAGGCACCCATGAGACGCTACCTACCATCTGTGCGAAATTAGGTCTGCCGGTTCCAGGTCAAGAAGGGTCTAAACGGGAAAGAATGATTTCCAGCTTCAACGCCCTGGCGAGCGCTCACCTTCCGGCCGTTGCGGAGCGTTTGCT
Organism: uncultured Syntrophobacter sp.; assembly: GCA_963666995.1. Taxonomy (GTDB): domain Bacteria; phylum Desulfobacterota; class Syntrophobacteria; order Syntrophobacterales; family Syntrophobacteraceae; genus Syntrophobacter. The sequence continues at coordinate 2,413,462 of OY762941.1, forward strand.
GGAAATCCACCCACCGCTACCGAGTGTGCGAAACGAAATTCAGGAGATATTGTGGTCGGATACTGCCGTCCCAGAAATACCCAAGAGATTTCGCAGGGAACTTGCCCGTGAATTATCAGTCGAGGATTTGTATCTTAACGCCCGACACTTCGATGAGCTTTTGGACAGACTGTGGGTTCTGGATGATGATCCAATAGGTTCGTTTTTCGGGACTGACCGATCCCTTCGGGCTTCTGTCTATCAGCATGTTCATCGGAATCCAGGGGATTGGTCTGTTGAGTTCCTGTTCGACAAGCTTGGCGCCTTTGAGGCCTCAGATCGACGTTTTGTCATATTTCTTGAAGGACTTGCCTCCTCTGATGTGCTTCCTGACGAAGCAGCCCAGCGCCGTTTCGTTGGTATTGTTAATAAGAATCTCAGCGGGTGTGGCGTTGAGCTTCGCGAGAGCGATATAGTAGACGGCTATCCAGTATTTACACTGGTCTCAACACACCTTGTGCCGGCAGGGCGACCGAAAAACCTCATCTTCGCCTCATCCGTGAAGCCCGACCTACGTTTTCGGGATGCTGTGAACAACGATGTCGAGATCGTAACAAACGCAGACAAAGTGCTGGTTTACGACCGCCCCATAGGAGCGGATGGACTCCGATGGCGAGACTTGCAAGCTTGGTGGAGCATGGCGAGTGGGATTGGTGACGAGGAAGACTCTAAGAAGACGCTTTATAGGCGGCTGCGCGATAGCCTGCCCAAGAACTCGCCCGGCCAAATTTTGTTATTCGACGCTTTCCACCACGGTTTCAGCAGCGCTGTCCCAAGCCTTCCTGCCTTGCTTCCAGAGGTCTGGCTACACTGGGACCCAAAAACAGTCCGGGAGCGCGGGACGGCTGCCCTTCTTCGGTTTCGAATGGATTTCTTACTGCTGCTGCCCCATGGAGTGCGCATTGTCCTTGAAGTTGATGGTAAGCATCATTATGCCAAGGAAAATGGACAGGCGGATTGCGCCCGTTATGCCTCTATGGTTGCTGCTGACAGAGAACTGAAGTTAGCCGGGTACGAAGTCCTTCGATTCGGTGCTGAGGAACTTCAAGGAGATGCAGGTCGCAAAATGGTGAAAAGCTTTTTCGACGTGCTCTTCAAGCGATACGGCGTTTTTGTACCGTAAGATTGAACATATGTGGAGAGGTACATGCCGATTCCGGAAGCCCTCCTTGAAGACTGATTCGTTCGCTGTCACTGCTGCTGTGAGTTCAAGGGCATGGACCACTTCGTGAAGTTTGAGAAATAAGGCCTCAACAAACTCTTCCCGCTTCGATATGGGTGTATTGCCTGACGTCATGAAGCCGCCTGTGACCGGATCGTACAACTCCATTGTTGTCTCGTAGCTCCCATGTACGTAGGCGTCATAAACCATGTTAAGAAACCGATGATAGTTTCTTAGCTTTTCACCGTCCAGCTTGGCACTTTCCGCCAGGCGCAAGTCAGCCTTCATTAACTCCTCCCGGCTAACGTAGCGGGCGCGCTCGGCCTCAAGATACTGCTCTGGCGTATGCGGTCTTGAACTGAAATATTGTTCAACGAAGGTTTGAACCGCAGTGGGTAGTACACTGCCTCTATTGAGTGCCTCCCCGATAGTTTTGATCTCAGTACAAAAATCTGAAACCATCCTCAAAAGAGCGGCACATTCTGCGCAATAACCTAGATCACACAAAACAAGCGCCGCGCGTATTCCGCTGACTGCCCGAATGGACTTTCCTATCATGACGGTGTGTGGGAGGTGCTCGCGAAATTCGAGCCTGACTCGGTTTCCCTCTTCAAACACCTCACGCGGAGGCAATATCGGGGCCGCAAGCTCATTTACCCAGCGATCAGGCTTGTGCCAGACGGTTCTCAAGTATGCGCAGATACGTAAGGGCCGCCATGCAGGTAAAAATGTGGCAACGGATCTTTCCGTCCGTCCAGTGGTGCATCGGAAGCACACTCACGAGTTTATCATCTTTTGACTGTCGGAATGCCTCTTCGACCAGGTAGCGGTCAAGGCTTGCTTTCACGATCTCATCGGTTGACCAGTCCGTGTGGTCGGTAACTATGATGTTTTTCCCAAACCTGTCGATGTGCTTGCCTATCCGGTAGTAGTCCTTTCTGAAGACGAACTTCGGCGTTCCCCCTTCCTTTTCAAGGTCAAATTGATAGAGGTCATTTGGCAGGTAGAGCTTTGCGCAAGCCTGCAGATAGTGTTTCTCAAGTTGTTTGAGCTGATTCCAGGGGGCCTTCCCGGATTTAGCCTTGCTTTGCAGTTCATAGAGCACCTCCTGGAGTTCGAGCAACTTCTGGTCGAAACCATACCTCTGCTTTGCAGCAGTCCTGGGATTATAGGTAACAACAACCGCCCTGTACTTTCCCCAAAACTCCCCCGCACCTCTCCAGGCAACAATCCGATCATCTTCTTTCCCAAGCTTTTCGAGTTCACGATTTTTGGCTGAATCAACCGGCTTGAAAGCGGAGATACCGCAACGTATGCATAGGTATATTCGCGGATGATCTGGTTAGGTACATAAGGACGAATTCCGCGAGGCGCCCAGCAACATTGAGGAGTGCTGATTCTTCCAAAACGCCCTTCATCTTGGAGCATCAACCGCAAGCGCACTCTCAGGGGAGCAAGTGCTTTCACGCACTTAGTCACTGTTTTCGGGAGTTTTTTTTAAGCCCTCCCGGGCTTCGGTGTTGCTGTTGGGATGACGAGGCCTTGGTATGATAGTTCGCCAATCGTGACGGTCCAGCATCCGGTAAATGGTGCTTTGGGCTACTTTGCGCCCCACTTTGGCCTCAAATGCCTGTTGAATCTTACTCACAACCAAAATACCGCCATGTGCGGCCTGGTCCAGGAATTCCGAAAGGAATTGACGTTCTTGCTCGATCGTCATGTAGCCGGAGCGGCGGCCGCCCCAGTTGCGGTCGTGCGATTGCTTGAAGGTGCTGAATTTCTTACGCAACTGGACTACTGTTCCACGACAACGACCGATGATTTTCCCGGTGATACGGTCAGGGATGTCGAGAAGGCCGGGGATCAATACAGCTTGAGCCGCTCTGAGGTCATCGGAAGTTCTCGCTTTCTCCGCAGCTTCCATCGCCAATTGAAACACCTCACTGGATACTTTCGTTTTCTTTGGCATTGGCAACTCCCTCCTGAGTGGTGGGTTGCATGTTACTATAGTTCAATCTTGCGCGCAAGTTAGTATAAGACTAACTGGTCTCAAATTTGGTCTCACGGTGGAATTAGTCTTATAAAAAAGCCCGGAATCCGATGTCCCGGATCCGGGCTTGATGTTTTCCAGTGGCGGAGAGAGAGGGATTCGAACCCTCGGTAGAGCTTGACACCCTACACTCGCTTAGCAGGCGAGCGCCTTCAGCCGACTCGGCCATCTCTCCTCTTGCTCTTCGGAATGGCGGAGGGAGTAGGATTCGAACCCACGGTCCCGCTGCTAACGGAACAACGGTTTTCAAGACCGCCGCCTTAAACCACTCGGCCATCCCTCCGAATAGCTCTCGAACTGATCGAGAGTCGGAATCCTAGCATCGGCTCTTTTTTGTGTCAAGCACTTGTGTGCCGCGATGCGGCCCCGCGCCGCCCGCCCGCGTATGCCGACAGGCATTTTTTTAGTCCGGAACCCGCTGACCCGGATGATCAATTGCGATCTCCCGGTTGACCTACGAGTCCCCTCCAAAGTAGATTAGACTTCCCGATCCGCCTCCGCACGGTGTACCCCGGCGTCGCAGGAATGAATAGACCGCACTGGTGTCCTGATCACACCTCGTGGCGCGGGAATTGCCGGTGAGCTGAGCCAAAGGAATAAATATACCGGCATGGTGTCGTGTTTACGGGGCTTGTGCTATGCTGCTCAAGGTCGAATGGAAAGGATTGAAATGAAATTTGCCTATCTTGACTGCTTTTCCGGAATCAGCGGAGACATGGTGCTGGGGGCCCTTCTCGACCTCGGACTTCCCCAGGACGTGCTCCTCCAGGAATACAAAAAGCTTCCCATCGGCGGCTACACCGTCCACATATCCCGGGAAGCGCGAGGATCGATCTCGGGAATGCGTGTCCGAATCCGTGTCGAAGACCAGCCGCCGCGCGCCTTCAGGGAAATCCGCGAACTGATCGGGTCCAGTACGCTCGAAACTGCGGTCAAGGAAAAGAGTCTCGCGATTTTCCAAAAGCTTGCCCTGGCGGAATCGCGGGTGCACCAGGTCGAGCCGGAGGAGGTCCATTTTCACGAGGTGGGCGCCGTCGATTCGATCCTCGACATCGTCGGGGCCGCTTTCGGCTTCCACACCCTCGGCATCGACCGCATTTGGGCCTCGCGGGTCCCCCTCGGCCACGGCACCATCAAAACCCAGCATGGCCTGCTTCCCGTTCCGGCTCCGGCGACGGTCCTGCTCCTCGAGGGGATCCCCGTATACGACAGCGGCCAGGAGCGGGAGCTGGTGACCCCCACCGGAGCATCCATCCTCGCGACTCTTGCCGAATCCTGCGGGCAGGTGCCCGAGATGACCCTGCAGTCGGTGGGCTACGGAATCGGAAGCCACCCGTCCCCGAGCCCGCCCAACGCGCTCAGAATCCTCTGCGGCACCTCGGCACAGCCTCTCCTGAAAAAGCCGCTCGTTTTGATCGAAACCAGCATCGATGACATGAACCCGGAGTTTTATAATTATACGATGGAAAAACTGTTCGAACTGGGGGTGCTCGATGTGAATTTCGTTCCGATCCAGATGAAAAAGAACCGGCCCGGCGTGCTCGTCCGGGTGCTCCTGGAGCCGTCGCTACAATCGCAGGCGATAGAGATTATCTTTAGGGAGACGACTTCGCTGGGCGTGCGGGTCCAGGAGGTGGAACGGATCGAACTCCCACGGGAGATCGTGGAGGTCGCGACGCCCTACGGCCCCTGCCGCGTGAAACGGGTGAAGGCGCCCGGGGGTGAAGAGCGCGGGGTCCCGGAGTATGAGGATTGCCGGCGGATTGCACTGGAGCGGCAACTGCCCATCGGGAAGGTCTACGAGGAGGTCCTGCTCGCGGTGAGATCACGCCCGTGAACGAACACGGACGGGGAATTGCCGAAAAAGGGCAACCCGGCATATGGGTTCGAAGCTGCTCCGAGGGCTGACTTCCCGTTTTAACTGGATTTAAACGTATTGCTTGGACCATCATCGGTCGACTGCTGACAGGAATTGCACATGGCAAAAAAACCGACAGAAGCTATCGGTTCGCTCCTCACCATTGGGGACGAGATTCTCCTGGGGGACATCGTCAACGGCAACGCGCGCCACATAGCCTATGAACTTCGCACACGGGGATTTCGCCTGGAGAAGATAATCACCGTGGGGGACAGGGAAGATGAGATCGTAGAGAGCCTCGTCCTCTGCCTGGACCGATCCGATTTCATCATCGTGACCGGGGGGTTGGGACCGACCGATGACGACCGCACGAACGCCGCCGTGTCGAAGGCGTTCGACCTGCCGCTGGTAAGCGATCGACGCTACACCGAATGGTTGAAAAAGCATACCGCGGAGCACGGCATCGCCTGGACGAGCGGGGTTGAGAAAATGGCCGCGCTTCCCGACGGCGCGGTCAAGCTCGGCATGGACATGGCCGGGTTCTTCATCGATCACCAGGACGTCCCCTGTTATTTCCTGCCGGGGGTCCCGAGCGAAATGACCTTCCTGCTGTCCAATATCGTGATCCCCGACCTGGAACGAAGGTTCCCGGAGCGGGGAGTGTACCTGAAGGAAATCGTGCGGGTTCAGGGATACTACGAATCCGAGGTCAACCTGCGTTTGAAGGACCTTAGCTGCCGGCACATCGGTGTCGAAATCGGGTACCTGCCGCAGGGAAGGGAGAACTGGGTCACCCTGTTTGCGACCGCTTCGAGCGAAGAGGAGTGCCGCAGCCGGATCAGGGAAGTCCGGGAGGAAGTGATTGCCCGGCTGGGGGCCCAGCACATCAGCGGGCGCAATGACGAATGCCTGGAAAAAGTCGTCGGCCGGCAACTGAACGACAAGTCGTGGAGGATCGCGGTCGCCGAATCCTGCACGGGAGGGCGCCTCTCCGGCAGGATAACGTCCATTGCCGGGGCATCCGACTACTTCGACAGGGCTTTCATCACCTACAGCAACCAGGCCAAGATGGACCTTCTGGGCGTCCCCGGGGAAATGCTGGAGGCCTACGGCGCGGTGAGCGAACAGGTTGCGGTCGCCATGGCCGAAGGCGCGCTGAAACGGGCGGCGGTGGATGTGGCCGTGGCCGTCACGGGCATTGCCGGACCTTCGGGCGGGAGCGACGAAAAGCCGGTGGGTACCGTCTTCATCGCCTGCGTGACCCCGCTTGGGCGCAAGGTCACGAGGCACCTTTTCAAAGGAAACCGGGAACACATTCAGGAGAGTTCGGTCCAGGCAGCTCTGCTGCTCCTCTGGAGGATGCTGACCAATGATTCGAACCTTCATTGCGATTGATCTGCCCGAACCCGTTCAGCAGGTACTGGACCGCTTCGAGCGGGAGTTGAAGAAGTCCGATGCCGGAGTCACCTGGGTGAAGCCGGACCGCATCCATTTGACCTTGAAATTCCTCGGCAACGTCTCCCCGGAACAGATCCCCCAAATTCAGACGGCGCTCCAGGGGGTCTCGGAGACGATCCCGCCGTTTTGCCTTCAGCCTTCCGGCTGCGGGGCTTTCCCTTCCCTCAGGCAGATGAGGGTCGTCTGGGTGGGCCTTCGCGGAGACAACGACTGTCTGAACAGGCTCAAACAGGGAGTGGAAGCGGCTACGGCCCCGCTCGGTTTTGAACCCGAAGACCGGCCGTTCAGGGCTCACCTCACCCTGGGGCGTGTCAGGGGCAGGCGGAGGCTTCAGGTCTTGCAGGAAATTCTCATGGCAAATCAAAGCTTTGAGGCGGAAGCTTTTGACGTTGATGAAGTTGTGTTGTATAAAAGTGAGTTGAGGCCGGACGGCGCATTGTACACTCCACTGTTCAGGGCGCCGTTTACCGCCCGCCCCGCCTGATCGCGGAGACTCCCGAATTCGCAGCGTCCCAACCCTCTCCGGCGGTGCCCGGAGTCCGGCGAGTCGCGGCATGGTCCGTGTCGGAGATCGCCCTGTCATCTGTGCGCGCGAAAATAGGGAAGCGTATCCCCGGTGGGTGCCCGACCGGCCCTTTCACTTCCCGGGATTTTCCCGTGGAAGCGAAGCACGAAATTGCCGGGCGGGGGCTCGGCTGTGACGGCAGGCCTGGAAAGGATGTTTCGTCTGTTACAAGGTCGATTCATGAATTGCCCCGCCGCTGTTAAAGTATAATCAGGGGAAACAAAAGGTTGCCGGATGGACATCGCCCGGCCGCGGGGGCAGGTGGAGGAATTCGGCGGTTGAGCGATCCCGCCGGTGCCCGGCCGCTTTGGGTTGTCACGATCCCGATCCATACCGTTCAATGAAAAGGAGGCCCTTAATATGGGACCTATTGACGAACGACAGAGGGCTATCGATACGGCCATGTCCCAGATCGAGCGCATGTGTGGAAAAGGCGCCATCATGCGCCTCGGCGAGGGTGCGCAGAACGTGGAAATTCCCGTGATATCCACCGGGTGTATTTCCCTCGATCTTGCCCTGGGTATCGGCGGCGTGGCCCGGGGCCGCATCATGGAAATTTTCGGTCCGGAATCCTCCGGCAAGACCACCCTGGCGCTTCACGTCGTGGCCGAAGCCCAGAAGCTGGGAGGCCTCGCGGCCTTTATCGACGCCGAGCACGCCCTGGACGTCAACTATGCGCGCAAGCTTGGCGTACAGGTGGAAGATCTCCTGATCAGCCAGCCGGATTATGGAGAACAGGCGCTGGAGATTGCGGAAATTCTCGTTCGAAGCAATGCGATCGACGTCATCGTGGTCGACTCGGTGGCGGCCCTTGTGCCCAAGGCCGAGATCGAGGGCGAGATGGGCGATCCGCATGTGGGGCTCCAGGCCAGGCTCATGAGCCAGGCTTTGCGCAAGCTCGTATCGGCCATCAGCAAGTCCAAGACCTGTGTCATCTTCATCAATCAGATCCGGATGAAAATCGGCGTTATGTACGGTTCTCCGGAAACGACCACCGGCGGAAACGCTCTCAAGTTCTATGCGACCATGAGGCTTGAAATCAGGCGGATCGGCCCGATCAAGGAAGGACAGGATTTCGTCGGTAACCGGACGCGGGTCAAGGTGGTCAAGAATAAAATCGCGCCCCCCTTCAAAGAAGTTGAATTCGATGTGGTGTACGGCAAGGGTATTTCCAAGGAAGGGGACATTCTCGACCTGGCCGTGGATTCCGGAATGATCGAAAAAGCGGGGACATGGTATTCCTACAACGGAGAACGGCTCGGCCAGGGCCGGGAAAACGCGAAGGGTTTCCTGAGAGACCATCCGGAGCTGCTGGTTGAGATGGAAAAGAAGCTGCGGGAAGCGCACAACCTGAAGTTTGCGCCGGGCCCGATCGCGGCCGCCGCAGAGTAGGGCTCCGGTCTTTTTCAGTAACCTGTTGGGCAATTCGGGAGATTTTTTTGATGAAAGCCAATGAAATCCGCAGCGCCTTTTTGGAGTTCTTTCGGCAAAGAGGGCATTCCGTCGTAAAGAGTTCATCGGTGATTCCTCACGACGATCCGTCGCTTCTTTTCACCAATGCGGGGATGGTCCAGTTCAAACGGACATTTCTCGGCGAAGAAAGGCGGCCTTACAAGAGGGCGGCAACGAGCCAGAAATGCATGCGTGCGGGCGGAAAGCATAACGATCTTGAGAACGTGGGCCGAACGGCAAGGCATCATACGTTCTTTGAAATGCTCGGCAACTTCTCCTTCGGGGATTACTTCAAGAAGGAAGCCGTTGAGTACGCCTGGCTGTTTTTGACGGAAGTCATGGGGTTCCCCGCGGACAAGCTCTATGCCACCATCCATGAAGGCGACGCGGACATGCGTCTCGGGCCGGACGAGGAAGCCAGGGAACATTGGGCGCGTTACCTCCCCGCCGAGCGTATTCTGGCATTTCCCACGAAGGACAACTTCTGGTCCATGGGGGACACCGGCCCCTGCGGTCCCTGTTCGGAGATCCTCATCGACCAGGGACCGGAAATCGGCTGCGGGAGCCCCGACTGCCGGCCCGGCTGCGACTGCGATCGTTATCTCGAACTCTGGAACCTCGTCTTCATGCAGTTCAACCGCAGGGAAGACGGAACGATGGAGCCGTTGCCGAAGCCGAGTATCGATACGGGAATGGGCCTGGAAAGAGTCGCGGCGGTCATCCAGAAGGTCCCGTCCAATTACGACACCGATCTGTTCGCTCCCATGAGGGCGAAAATCGCGGAAATAAGCGGCTACAGCTATGGGGCCGACCCCGAGAAGGATGTTTCCGTCAAGGTGATCGCCGATCACGGCAGGGCGGCGGCCTTCCTGATCGGAGACGGCGCTCTGCCCAGCAACGAAGGGCGCGGCTACGTGCTGCGCAGGGTGATTCGGCGTGCCTTGCGCCATGGGCGTTTTCTCGGGATCGACAGGCCGTTCTTAAGCGAAATCGCGGTGTCCGTGATGGAATCCATGGAGGATGCCTACCCGGAACTGCTCGAGAACCGAAACTTCATCACGAGGGTCATCGTGAATGAGGAAGAGCGGTTCAATGAGACCCTCGATAATGGGTTGAGGCTGCTCCAGACCGAAATCAAACGGCTTCGGGACGAGGGCGTCGGGACGATTCCGGGGACACTCATTTTCAAGCTCTACGACACCTACGGCTTTCCGATCGACATCGTTACCGATATGGCCCGGGATCTGCATTTCATGGTGGATGAGCCCGGCTTCCAGGAGTTGATGGACAAGCAGAAGGAACAGTCGCGGCTTCACTGGAAGGGCAGCGGGGAGCGGGAAGTTTCCGAGGTGTACAGGCAGCTTTCGTCCCGCGGAGTGTCCACCCGTTTCGTTGGATATGAAACACTCACCGCGAGATCCGCCGTTATCGCCGTCATTCAGGACGGTCAGTCGGCCGGGCAGGCGGAGGAAGGGGCGGAAGTCGAGATCGTCACATCCGAAACCCCTTTTTACGGCGCATCCGGCGGCCAGGTGGGAGACCGCGGGAAGATCAGAAGCTCGGCCGGGAAGGTTACCGTTACCGATACGTTGAAGCTTCCCGGAGACCTTTTCGTTCATATCGGAAAGATCGAGGAAGGCAGAGTGAAAGTGGGCGATCCGGTCGATCTGGAAGTCGATGAATCGTTCCGGCAGGACACGGCGCTTCACCACACGGCCACCCATATTCTCCATTCGGTCCTGCGGCGGGTGCTCGGGGACCATGTGAAGCAGGCCGGGTCCCTGGTGGCCCCCGACAGGCTCCGGTTCGATTTCAGTCATTTTGCGTCCATCACGCCGGATGAATTGTCTGAAATCGAGCGGATGGTGAACGAACAGGTCAGGAAGAACCGCCCTCTCCACGTGCACGTGATGGACCTCGAAGATGCGCTCAAGACCGGAGCCATGGCCCTCTTTGAAGAAAAATACGGGGACAGGGTCCGCGTGGTTGAAATTCCCGGCTTCAGCCGGGAACTGTGCGGGGGGACTCACACACAAAGGACGGGGGACATCGGTCTATTCGTGATCACACAGGAATCGAGCATCGCTTCGGGGGTCCGAAGGATCGAAGCTCTGACCGGCCGGCATGCCCTTGCCTACCTGACGAATCAGCAGAGCATACTGCATCAGACTGCGGCACTGCTGAAAACCGCTCCCATCGAGGTTGCCGACCGGGTTGAAAAGCTGCTCGCACAGCAAAAACAACTGGAGAAGGAACTGGAAGCCCTCAAGAGTTCACTGGCGAGCAGGCGTTCGGCGGACTTGTTCGAACAGGCAGAGGAGGTCCGAGGAGTCAGGGTCCTGGTGGCCGAAGTCGAGGCGGAAGATCCGAAAACGCTGCGGGAGATAAACGACCGGTTCAAGGAACGTGTCAAGAGCGGGGTCGCCGTGCTGGGAGCAGCGCACGGGGATAAGGTTTTTTTGCTGGTTGGAGTGACTCCCGATTTGAAATCCCGGATCCATGCCGGGAACCTCATCAAGGAAATTGTGAAGGAAGTCGGTGGAAGCGGCGGCGGCCGTCCCGATATGGCCCAGGCGGGCGGGAATCGACCGGAGAAACTGCGGAGCGCGCTGGATCTTGCAAAAAAGCTGCTCGATGAGAAACTGTAGATTATAAGTCACTGAAGTTTTAGGAAAATCAAGGCGAGTGGGTTGAGGTGAAGCCCGTCGAAACCGCTAAAGCACCCGGTGCCTGTTCCGGAACGCGCCGGAAGGCCCGCTCCTGTACGGGGGACCCAACCCCTTCCCCCGCCCGCAGCGTTTCAATGTCCGATCAGAGGCTGTCCACACGGCAGTGGGACAGTTCCTTTTCATCTTGCTCGGTAAGTTCATCCATCAGTTCAGTCAGTTTATAAGAGCCGCCGCAGACCTTGCAGCGCCAGCGGACCTGACCTCAGGTCCGCACCATCACCAGTTTTTTACCGCAAACAGGACATTTCAAGTTGTATCCTCCCTGAATCCCGTATTTTTTTCCGTAGCAGATCGTGGGGGTGAGTACTTATAATGAGTTTCACCCGGATTGGCAACCGTCAAAAGACACGTCCGTGCCTCGGGCCGCCGAGATGCGAAATGGATGGAGCGGGACGATGCCTGCAAATCTGCCGCCAGCCTATTTTGAAGCGGAAAAACGGTATAGAGAGGCCAAAACCGCCGAGGAAAAAATAGGGGCACTGGAAGAGATGCTCACTATCATGCCCAAGCACAAAGGGACTGATAAGCTGAGGGCGGACCTTGTGGAAACCGATCTCCCCTGCATTGACGTCTCCACTCTGACCGCACGAAATCTTCACACAATTGTTGAGAAACTGTATGGCATTTCGGAAATTATTCGTGTATATACGAAAGCTCCCGGAAAGGAGCCTGATTTTTCGACTCCTTTCATCCTCCGGAAGAACAGCGCTCTCGAGGATCTCGCGGGCAAAATCCATAAGGATTTTGTAAAGCAGCTCAAATTTGCCAAGGTTTGGGAAAAGTCCGTCTTTGACGGTCGGATGGTTCAGAAGGATCATATTCTTCAAGACGGAGACATAGTCGAAATGCATATTTAAGTTTATAAATATACTCTTTGGTGCTGGCGAATCAATTTACCCCCGTGCTGCCTCGATCCGATGAACATGCTGAAATATCTTGATTTTCCTGCCTGTACATTTATTCTTAACAATTGACTAACCTCTCAAAGAGTCTTATTTTTTCCACGAGTAGAAGTTCTGTGCCGTGCCCTTGGCCCGATGGCCTGCTTGTGTGAGGAACAGGAATAAGGGGGAGGCAAGAGAGGGGCAAAGCGAGCAAGGAGTATCATATTTTGTTGCCCCACAGGAGGAATACAAGCATGAAAGGTTATGCGTCTGAAAAATGCCTTCCCATGGAGTATTTTTTCAAGCGGAAGGATATTTCTGAGGAATATGGCCTGATCGATGAGCAGGCCCTCAAGGACAGGCTGAAAGATCCAAGCCGTGGGCTTGAGGAGGATGTCGATCTCGAGCGGCCCGGGTCCGAGGAGATGATTGAGGAAGCCTTTGAAGAGGAAGAGGACGAAGACAGCGAACTCTTGTCCGCTGCAACGGTTTCCGCCGAGGGGGAGTTCGAGGAAGATCATGTTACCTGCTATCTGAGGGAGGTTTCCAGCTATCCGTTGTTGACCCAGGAGCGTGAGACTCAGCTTGCCCGGGTGATCAGGGAGGGCCAGGAAGAACTGGTCCAAATGGTGGCTGAACACGCCTCGGATGACAGGTTGATCCAGGACTTGCACCAAAAGGTCGAACGGCTTCTGGACAATGAAAAGAACTTTCCCGGTGTGCGGGACAAGATTCTGAAGGTGATCGTTCGCACTTTTGAACGCGGAGTACTCGATCACCCCGAAGAAGCCGTATTCCCCGAATTACTCGATCGGACGTTGTCGATCATCGCCGCAATTGACGGCGCCAAGCAGGAGATGGTCAAAGCGAATCTGCGCCTGGTGCTGAGCATAGCAAAGCGCTATCGAGGCAGGGGAATGAGCTTCGATGATCTGATCCAGGAGGGAAACCTCGGACTCCTCAAGGCGGTGGGCCGATTCGATCACACCAAGGGAAACCGTTTCAGCACCTATGCCACATGGTGGGTAAGGCAAAGCATCATCAGGGGAATCTACGACAAGACCCGGACGATCCGCCTGCCGGTGCATTTCATCGAGTTGAAGAACCTGTTTTTCAAGGTGTTCTACGAACTCCTGAAGGAACTCGGGCGGGAGCCGCGGCCCCAGGAAATTGCGGACCGTGCGAATCTGCCTCTCGAGAAGGTGCAGATGGTTTTGACCCTTGCCGCTCAGCCCATTTCCCTGGAGACGCCGATCGGAGAAGATGAGCAGCGCCTGGGAGATTTTATCGAAGACGACCGGGCCGCCTCGCCCATGGAAGAATGTTCGGACAGGGAACTCGCCGAGGTAACGAGGAGTCTGCTTTCCAGTCTGCAGCCGCGGGAGGAGAAGATTTTGCGTCTGCGGTTCGGCATCGACGGGCAGCCGGCGGAGACGCTTGAAAAGATCGGGAAGACGTTTAAGGTTTCCAAGGAACGGATCCGCCAGATCGAAAAGAAGGCGCTTCGAAAGCTTCGAAATCCGAATCGTCAGGCCTGTCTGAAGACGTTCATGGAATAGATGCATTTGCCAGGGACTGCCGGAACAGTCCCTCTTTCCGTGCAATTTTTGGTTCCGCCCATTACTGTGTTGTTCGGAGACCATCGGTTCTCTTCCGCTGCGAAAGCCGCCCTTCTCCCCAAGGATTTTGGGAAGGGGGGCGGCTTTGCGGTATTACAGCAGGCTGCAATCGAGATGCCCCTTTTCATCAAAATAGTCCTGTTGCTCTGGATGATCAATCTCGCACCCCCGCTCCTTTCCTTCATCTTCGATGAAAAATGGAGCCGGCCGCTGGACGGAGGCTACCGTCTGGAGGACGGTCATCCGCTTTTCGGAAGCCACAAGACGGTGAGGGGAATCCTGGGGGCGGTTGCGGCGGGATGCGTGATAAGCCTCCTCATGGGGTTTCCGTGCTGGCTGGGGTTCTTCACGGCCATTCTGAGCATGGCCGGCGACCTCTTTTCGAGCTTCGTCAAGAGGCGCCTTGACATGGACAGCGGGCAGGTCGTTCCCGGGCTGGACCAGGGATTCGAAGGCCTGTTGCCGCTTACGTTGCTTGACCCTTACTTTTCTCTCGGCATTTGGACCGTCTTGTCGCTGCTGTTCGTTTTTGGCTGCGGGGCGTATGCCGGTTCGGTGTTCTTCAATCACGTCCTCCTCATAAAGCCTTTCCAGTCCTACCCGCGCCCTCTTCGGCCGAGCGTGCGTCTCAAAGACTTCCGGGCCTGCCATGTCGTCGCTCACCCGCTGCATCATCTGATCAATATCGAGGATTCTCTTTATTACCACTTCTTCATGAAATCGGTTTTCAGGGTCCTGGGAGTGTACGAGAAGGGAAAAAGGAATGCCCTGCGGCTGCACGAGAGTCACGTTGTCTTTCATTTCCCCGACCTCCCGCCCTCTTTCGACAATTACACGATACTCTTTTTTTCGGATCTTCATCTGGACGGGCTGAAGGGACTGACGGATAGGCTGCTGAACATCGTGACAAACCTTCAGGTTGACCTGTGCATCCTGGGAGGGGACTTCCGGATGGAAACCCATGGCCCTTTTGCCCCGGCCCTGGAAGAACTTTGCAGAGTGCTTCCCGTGATTTCCGCCAGGGATGGAATTTACGGAATCCTGGGAAACCATGACTGCGTCGAGATGATTGAACCTCTCGGAAAGCTGGGAGTAAAATTCCTGGTAAACGATGCCGTGGCCATCAACCGTAACGGGGAAGAAGTCTGGCTCGTCGGTGTGGATGATCCTCACTTCTTCATGTGCCATGATCTCGGCCAGGCCTTCGAAGATGTTCCCGCGGCGGCGTTTGCGATTCTGGCCGCCCATTCCAACGAAATCTACCGCGAGGCTGCCGAATATCACCCGCAACTCTATATTTGCGGCCACTCGCACGCGGGCCAGATCCAACTCCCCCTCTTCGGCCCGCTTCTTACCCACAGCACCGCGCCTCGGCGCTTCTGCCACGGGAAGTGGGACTATGGGAACATGACCGGGTATACGACCGGCGGCGTCGGAGTTTCGGGTGTTCCGGTCCGTTTTGCTTGCGAGGGTGAAGTGACGGTCATTACTCTGAAGAGAGGCCGGAAAGGACGGTAGGGACAAATCCCCGGTTACGGCCGGCCATTGCCCAAGGCGGGGAGGGAGGGAAAGCCCGCCCGGGCTTTCCCCGCCGTGAATTACTTCGAAATCTTACCTCCGCCCAGGGCTCCCAAATCCGTCAAATAGAGAAACCTGAGAGTAAATGACTGTTGTGGAAGACCGGATTCAACCGCGACGTCGTTTTTGTACTGGAAAAGGACCTGATAACTGGGCGCGATGTTGAAGGCCGTTGTAAATCCGATTGTATGGTTGGCCAGTTGGTCTTTCTGCTCGAAACCGGCCAGAGAACTCTCTCCGCCCCAGTGATAGTAGTAATCGGCCGATACCCAGAACGCTTTGGTGAGGTCATAGCTCAGATGGCTTTCGACGCCCAGGACGGGATCCTGGCTGAGGGTCTGGTGAGCTGCGCCGAAGTCCCCGTTGTCCGTGAAGAAATCGCCCGTACCTGAATTTCGAAATACGCGGGATGGTCCGGCAGGACATCGAAGCCTTTCACGAACCCCAGTTCTTCCCTGAACGCCCAGCGGTTCGCACCCAGACTCAACGCCCCGTTGTTTTCATAGTTTCCCGTGGGACAGAAGAAGAAGGGGGTGAATCCCAGCCAGGTCTTTGACGGCGCATCGTGGATGAACCATATGGTGGCAAGGAGCATCAGGTCGCCGACCCCGGATGCCGAGAGATCGCCCCCTGGGGTATGAGTATCAAGATTGAGGCCCCCGAACGGCAGGATGAATTGAGGGTCGATCACGAAGGGTCCCACATTCATCCAGTAAACCGGTCTGAAGAGACCGACATCTCCTGAAAAATCAAGGCCGGTGGCCACTTTGTGGCCATTTGAGTAAAGGGTGTCGGCGGTGCTGTGAGTGTAATAGACCATCGCTGCAAAACTATCCGCAGGGGCCGGAATGTAATCTCGAGCGATATTATCCGCGGACGCGGTACAGGGAACCATCAATGCCAGACACATCAGCATCAGTACTGACAGGCGTTTCATACTCGTTTCCTCCTCGTCTAACCGTTCGAAATGGTGTTTGCGCCCCATAACCGGGAGTCAGGGGAATAAATGCGCTCCGGGGCATGATCCCGGCGTCCGGTGCTTCGGATCGTGGATCTTCTGGAACTGCCCGGGATTCAAACGCAATGGAACAGAGTTCGGATGGGTTCCGGGGCCTTTTCGGCTGTTAAGCGAGGCGTGAGTCCTTCTCTGTTTTCGCTCACGGCACCGGCGGCAGCCATGAGGTGATCGGCTTTGCGATCCTGCTCGGACGTTTATCGTAATCACAAAGGGGGGATAGCATTGCGCACACCACGAGGCGGATCATGAAAACCGCCAGGTCGGTGGAGCGCGGCATGGACCGGCCCTGAGACGGCTTTGTTGAACGCCATGCCGGTGAGGTATTCGGCACCGGTCATCCTGCGGTGAAGAGGTCCGCGGGCACCCTCCGCCGCTGCTCCGGGATGTCCGGCCGTTAACCCGGTATCCCGTCCGCCATGGACCGCTCCTGCCGTGTCGGGCCGAATAGAATTTCTTAAGTGCAGATGAAAGGTTCCAGCCCCTGAACCTTTAGCCCGCTTTCCCGGTAAACCCCGATTCCCATCAATGCGACGAAACAACTGGAAAACCTGACACTTGCCAACCAACTGCGATAACTGCGCTCCTTTCCATGGATAAGAGGTTCTGCTGCAATGAGGACCATGGCCCACTCATCACCATGGGGCGGTGAAACGGTGGAAACGGCCCATTATCTTTTCGTCTGCAGCAGATGTTGCAATGGATGGGCCAAATCAGGTTTATCTAATTAAATCGCTATGTTGATTCATTAGGGAAGGATGTCGAAGATGCGGATGACAATGCCGGGCCGAAAATGCGGGAGCACGCCTTCCGCAAGGCGGAACAAGCCGGGTTGGCAGATCTTCCGGAGAAATCGGAGCCTTAAGAGGTTGGGTCAACATGACATGAATGAAGGTCTGAAATGTGGCTCAATGACACACTGTGCAACGATCAGCATAATGAGCGCCCATCCGGGAGGCCGTCAGGGCTGAGCACAAGCCCCTCGCCCTCTTTGAAAGAGGCAAGCCTGCGCGCTGCGGCAGCCGTTCGGCTCCCTGGTTATTTCTTCAGGCCGGAATGCAGTTCGCCGTGTTGGTCGAACAGCCATTGGATGCGATCGAGCGATGCATCGTGGAGGGCGGCCAGATCGGAGCGTGCCGCAAGGCTGTCGCTCAGCGCTCGAAACATGAATTCGATGTTTCGGGAATTCTGGCACAGGAGAAAATAGTCGATGGTGGAAAGCAGCCCCTGCTCCGCCATTTCCCGCCAGGTGAATTTCTCGGATACCGCGGCCATGTCCAGGTCATCGCTCAGGAGCACTCCCCTGAAGCCCAGCTTATTACGGAGCAGCCCGTCGTTTACCGCCGGGGACAGGGTGGCGGGCCACCCCCGGTCAAGATAAGGGTAGAGCGCATGGGATGTCATGACACAGTGGACCCCCGCTTTCACCGCGTCATGGAATGGGAGCAAGTCTCTCTCCATGGCGGCATCGTGTGTCCAGTTGATCACGGGAGCGAAATAATGGGGGTCGAACTCGGCAAGGCCCAACCCCGGAAAATGTTTGGCGGTTGCTGAGACCCTTCCTTCCTGCATGGTCCCGATCCAGAGTTTGCCGAGGTTCGAGACGACTTCGGGTTCGGAGCCCAGGCAGCGCCCTTCCATGAAATGAGGCCTGCCGGGCGGTTGAATGTCGAGAACCGGCGCAAAATTTATATGGATCCCCATCCTGCGCATGTCCGATGCGGCTTTGGCGGACCACTCGGCCACCGCCTGGGGTCCGAGCGCCGCGAGCTCGCTTGCGGAAGGAAGCTGGATGAACGGAGGAATGAGCCTCTGAACGGGCCCGCCTTCCTGGTCGATTGCAACCCACAGCGATCGTTTTAGAACCTGCTCCGCGTGGCTTTGCGCTCTCTCGAGAAGGTCCCGGAGTTGGTCCGGCGTCTCTATGTTTCTCTTGAAAAGGACGATCCCGCCGATACGGAAATCGTTAATAAGGAACTTCAGTTCCTCATCCAGCGTGACGCCGCGGAAGCCCACGAAAAGGTGCATTCCCGCGTCGTTCCCTCGTTTAAAAGTCATCCCGGTTTACTCCTCCTCGTCATTATCTGTAGGGAACTTCAATTCCGCTTGCCCGGAGTGCTTCGGGGAGCCCACGAAAAGATGCATCCCCACATCCTTGAACCTCGGCGTCCGGCCCGGAAGCGGTCAAAAAGGGCTGCGAACCGGCAGCGTGCGCCTTCAGCCCACGTGACTCAGCGCCTCCACGATCTTTGTCCTCATGGCCCGCCACGCCGGCAATATGGCGGAGATCACGCCTATTCCCAGGCACAGGGCGACACTGATCAACAGCGTCTCCCATGTGATATGGAAAATGGGCAGGAGCGTTCCAAGGTGCTCCGAGAAAATACTCGCGACGGGAAAAGCGAAAGCTATGCCGACCACGCCACCCAGGACGGCGATACAAACGGACTCTCCGGCTATGACAACCGCCAGGAATCCGTTGCCGAAGCCGAGGGTCTTCAAAGTCGCATATTCGGGCATTCGTTCCCTGGAAGTCATGGTCATCGTATTGGCAAGAATGACGAGGATGACGCATATGACCACGTAAGAAACGACCCTCACCGCAACCACTATGGCATCCGTCATGGCTACGAAACCAAGCTGAAATGCCTTCTCGGTTTCGGTAAGAGTTTCCGCCCACGAGTTCTTGAACAGGGCGTCTACGGCCTGGGAAACGGCTCCCGACTGGACGGGATTCTTCACCTGTATGATATACCACCCGACCTTGCCGCCTTCGGACGGCATCTTCTTCTTGACCATTTCATCCAGATAGTCCCATCGGAAAAAGAAGGCGGTTTCATCAACACTTTTTGTGGCTCCGCGGTAGACCCCCGCCAGCACGAACCGCCAGTCCCCGGGGTAAATGTTGCCCGTCAGGGGGATGGTGTCCCCTATTTTCCACCCGTACTTTTCGATCAGCTTGCGCCCGGCGATACAGGCATTTCTCTGGTTCCAGAACGTTTTCAACTGGTCCGGCGGGATGACGACTTCGGGAAAAAGGTCGAAATAATTGTTACCTCCGACGGCGATCCGGGGGAAAAAATGCTTCTCATCGATGTAGATCCCCGCGAACCAGTTCGCATAGGCTGCCTGTTTCACTCCATCGACCTGGAGGATCTTTTGCTTGTAGCTGACGGGCAGGGTGAAAATCAGGGAAACGGCGTTCCTCGATACCAGCCGATCGGGAGATGCAGCCGAAACGCCGGCGTACCAGGCTTCCACAACCGTGTTGAGGAGGCAGAAGGCAAGTATGGCCACGGCCATGCCGAATACGGTGAGCGCGGTCCGCAGTTTCTGCCTGAGGGTATTGCGAAGGATCAGTTTTAAGAGTTCCATGATGAGGCTGAACGGATCCTTTTCATATTTCCAGGTTGTCGAGCACCCCTTTGTCCAGGTGGTGAATCCGCTGCGCCTTCTCAGCGGCCCTGGGGTCGTGAGTCACCATGATAATCGTCTTGCCGAACTCCCCGTTGAGCTGTTCCAGCAGGTTGAGGACCTCCATCGCGGAATTTTTGTCGAGGTCCCCGGTCGGTTCATCGGCCACGATCAGGGTGGGATCGGTCACGATGGCCCGGGCGATGGCTACCCGCTGCTGCTGGCCTCCCGAAAGTTCCCTCGGATAGTGCTTTACGCGATCCCCAAGTCCGACCAGTTCGAGGGCGAGCATGGCATGATCGCGGCGTTGCTTTCGGGTCAGGTTTCTCAACAGGAGAGGCAGTTCCACATTTTCCAGGCCGGTGAGAACGGGGAGGAGGTTGTAGAACTGAAAAATAAAGCCGATGTGGGCCGCCCGCCAGCGGGCAAGGTCCATTTCTCCCAGCAGGGTGATGTCCGTCCCCGCCACGATGATCCGTCCTTCATCGGGTTGGTCCAGGCCCGCTATCAGGTTGAGAAGCGTCGTTTTGCCGGAACCCGAAGGGCCCATGAGGGCCATGAAGCTGCCGTAATCGATCGCGAGGTTGATTCCTCGCAGGACCGATATGGACTGGGATCCCCGCCTGTAGGATTTGCGGATATTGTCGACGAGAGCGACAGTCCCCTCACCGGGGGCATTGCGATCGCTGTTTGCCATCACTCGGCAATTCCTACCTTGTCACCGGCTTTCAGGTCTGAAGAAGGCTTCAAAACGACTCGGTCCGCGTTCTGCATTTTCGAGTCGACAAGAACGTAATCGCCGACATTTTCGGCCCCGGACAGGGGGACCCAGACGGCGCGGGCATTTTCGATCCTGAAGACTCCCGGCTCCCCATTCCGCGTGGTTGCGGCATCATGATGAACGGCCAGAAACGGGCGGGTCTCCCCCTCGTCCAGGGGCCTCGAAAGAAAAGCCGCCCGTGCGCTCATCTCGGGGAGAATCCGGGGATCGAGCCGATCGAAGCGGACCTTGACCATAACGGTACCCCTTGTGCGATCGGCCGTCGGCACGATGGTGTCCACCGTTCCCCGAAAACGAATGTCCGGCAGGGAGTCCAGTTGGATTTCACAAGCCTGTCCGACACGGACTTTTGAGAGGAAGGATTCGGCCACGTCGGCCTGCACCATGAGCGAAGCAAGATCCGCCATATTCACGACGGCGGCCTTTGCGTTGTTGGCGGAACCGAATGGGGCCACCACCTCGCCCACATCCGCATCTTTTGTGAGGACCACGCCGTCGAACGGAGCACGAATGACGGTGTATTCGATCAGGACCGTGAGCCTGCGGACGTTGGCTTCGAGGGCCTTAATGGCGAACTTCGCGGATTCGAGCGCCGCCTTGGCCTTGAGGTACCTGTCCTGAGCGTTTTCGAAATCGAGCTGCGAGACCGCCTTTCGATCGTAAAGGTCGGTGAACCGGGTGTTGTTGCGCTCCGCGGTTCGGACTTCGGTTTCCGCGCGAATGAGGTCGGAACGGGCGACGGAAAGCTGCGCTTCCGTCTGGGCGCGCTCGGCGACAAGGTCGTCGCTCTCGATCTTCGCCACAATATCGCCTTCCTTGACCCGGCTTCCTTCCTGGACTCCGAGGTAGATCAGGCGCCCGGTCCCTTTGGAGGCGACAGCGGCCTTGCGCTGAGCGACCACGTACCCGCTCGCATTGAATTCGGTGATGACCTGGGCCGGATAAACCCAGTTGACTGAGGTCGTACGGACCTGGACCGTCGGGGTGAGCAGGCCATGGTGGAAAGCCAGATAAAGCCCGACAATCGCAACAAGAAGAAGGCAAATGATTCCGATTGTTCTTCTCTTGCGGCTGCCCTTCGGCACAAACTGCTCTTCCCGGTCGATCCGGAGTCTGGATATCTTATCGGGGTCCATGTCGCGACTCCACGAATGTTCTTCCCATGTGTTTCAGCAATCCGCTCTGCGGGGTCTCATCGACGGTTGCGGTCAACATTTTTGTCTGAATGTTGACCCCATTATGCACAATCCTTGACAGATTTCTATCAATCCGTAGAGTGTATCGTCCAAAAAGTCGATTTCATTGATGAGTGAAGAACATGAAAATCCCACATTCCCGCACACGCACGGGGATGGTTTGGAAGACCATACGATTGTCGGGAGGAAGAACAGATGCCCTGGAGTGCCTGCGGGACCCGCAGAAATTTTCTCGCCATTGCCGGAGTCGCGGCGACGGATTTGATACTTACCGGATGTTCAGGAGAAGCCCGGAAAAAAGGGAACGGGGAAACCGTTCCCCTGACGGAAGCCCTCATGCGCGAACACGGGATGCTCCGGCGCCTGATCGCGGTCTATGGGGAATCGGTACGCCGGCTTGACGCTCACATGGAATTGCCTCCGGATGTGATTCCAGGAGCGGTTGATATCATTCAGAGCTTCATCCACAAATTCCACGAAGTTCGGGAAGAGCAGGACGTATTCCCTCACTTTGAACAGGCGAAGAGACTGTCCGACCTGGTTTCGATACTTCGGCAACAACACAGTGCGGGCCGGGAGACTACCGAACTGATCCTTCGCCTGGCGACAGCCGGAGACGCTCACGACCACGAGAAGCGCAGGAAACTCTATGCCGCCATCCATCAGTTTTCGCGGCTGTATCGGGCGCACACGGACCGGGAGGACACGGTCCTCTTCCCGGCGCTTCGAGAAATCGTAAGTCCCGGCCGGTACCGGGAATTGAGCGAAAAATCCGAAATGCAGGAACGGAAGACGTTCGGCGATCGGGGATTTGAAAAAATGGTCGGCCAGGTGGCCGCTTTGGAAAGAATGCTCTCGATGGAGGATCTCGCGGGATACTCTCCCGAGCTGTAGGCAGCGCCTGCGCTCGGCCACACGCGCAAGCGCGTGAGGCCGAAACCCTGCGGGGGTGCGGGGGAATCATTCCCCCGCCCTTTCCTGGGATCTTAAGATCATTGGCTTGAACGCAATTCAATATCACACCTGCCCGAGGGAAGACGGAGGCTGCCTTTTGCCGATGCGGAACATCAGGACCGTGAGGCAGATGAGGTAGGGGAGGGCCAGGAATACCTGGGGTGGAATGGAGGTCCAGCGAACGGCCAGCCATTCGGAAACCGCTTCGCTGAAACCGAAAAAGACGGCTGCCGCCATGACTCCGACGGGTCGCCATCTTCCGAGTATGACTGCGGCGACGGCCAGGTAACCCCTCCCCTGGGTCATCCGTTCGACGAACTGGGAGAGTTCCCCGATGGAGAGGTATGCTCCTCCCGCTCCGGCCAGCACCCCGCTCACCATTAGCGCCAGCAGCCTGGTCCGGAACAGCGCAAGCCCGCACGCCTCCGCCGCGTTCGTATTCTCTCCGCATGCCCGGATCCGCAGCCCGATGCGACCCCATCCGACGCATATCAGGATGCCAAGGCATGCGGCAAGGCCGATGGGAACGAGCACGGACACGCCCTGCATGAGGTCCGCCCCCCCCGCTCCAAACACCGAAAGGAGGCCGGATACCGCGCGATCGATTCCCGGCAGCTTCGGCACCGTCGGTGAAGTCCCATAGGCGTCAAAAACCTGGTTGAGGAGCGTCCCGGTGATTCCCGCCGCCAGAAGGTTCAAAGCCACCGCACTGATGATCTGGTTGGCTTTGAATTTCAAACTCACCACCGCGTGCACGAGTCCGACCAGCATTCCTCCCGCGGCTCCCGCCAGCAGACCCAGCCAGGGCGACCCCGTGGCGGCGGCTCCCCAGACGGCCCCAAAAGCCCCGACGAGCATCATCCCTTCGAGGGCGAAGTTGATCACGCCCGAGAGTTCGGAGACCATCCCGCCGAAACTTGCGAGGAGCAGCGGCGTCGATTTTGCCAGAGCGAGCGAAAGGATATAGAAGCAGGATGTCATGGGCGCGGGCTCACTCCCTTTCCTTCCGGGCGGTTTCCGTAAACGGCCTTTGAAAGAGGGACATCACATGCGCCAACCCGGACTTGAAACCCTGCTGCGATGCTACGGCCAGCAGCAGGATAGCCTGGATGACGTAGATCGAGCTTGGCGAAATCCCGAGCATGACCTGAAGCCACTTGTCCGCCGTACGCATGCCGGCCAGAAGGAGGCCGCTCAGCCAGATCCAGCCCGGAGAAATGTTCACGAGGAAGGCGGCCGTAATGCCGTCGAACCCGTACCCGGGGGAGAAGGAACGGTAGAAACGGTGGTGAACGGCCACCACTTCGAGAGCGCCCGCAAGCCCGGCCAGAGCACCGCTCACGATGAACATCCGCCTCTGCCAGGAATCGACGGCGATCCCCGCTGCTCCGGCCGATTTCGGACCGCTGCCCGCGGCTCTCGCCTCGAAACCCCAGTACGTTCTTGTAAGCCAGACCTGGGCAATGAGGCTCAAAAAGAGCGCGAAAAAAGGCGCTGCGGTCACTCCCGAAGCCCCATACCGCCACAGGAGCGGCCACACGGCTCCGGGCGCTATCTCGGGGGTGCGGCCCATTGCGGTTCCGTCTCCCATGGGACCCAGCACCAGGAAATCGCACAGATACACTGCGAGGTAGTTCATGAAGATGGTAGTGATCACCTCATGCACGCCCCGCCTTTGCTTGAGCCATATCCCGGGGTAGGACCACAGTGCGCCGGCGAATGCGCCAAGTGCCGCCGTGAGCGGGATCAGAATGAACGCGGGAAGATTGACGGCTGATGCCGCGAAACCGGCCGATGCGAGAGCGCCCACGGTCAACTGGCCTTCACAGCCTATGTTGAGCAATTTGGCCTGATAGGCCATGCTGACCGCAAGACCGGTCAGAAGAAGCGGGGTGAGCTTGCTCAAAGTGGTTGCGGCGGCATCCTCGCTCCCCCATGCGCCGTCCAGGATGGCGGTAATCACATCGAACGGACCCGCCCCGGCAAGAAGGGCCACGATGACGCAAACGAGAAAGCCCGCGGCCAATGCGGGGAACAACCCCGCAAGCGGCCCGAGGATCCGGTCGCGCCGGCCCTTGAGTCCGATGGAAGATAACACGGGGTCTTTTGTGGTCGGTTTCATGGCTCAGCCCTGCTCCGGGTCTTTTAATCCGAGCATCCATCTCCCGAGCGTTTCCCTCGAAGCCGTCCCTCTCGATGCCATCCCCATCAGGCGCCCTCGATAGAGGACGCCAATCCGGTCGCTCAGGGAAAGCAACTCATCCAGGTCGTAGGAAAGGATGAGAAAGGTGATCCCCGAAGCGTTCAGGGTGCGCAGCCTTCGGGCAAGCCGCCGCTGAGCTTTGATGTCGAGTCCCCGCCCGGGTTGTTCCATGATGACGAATTGCGGGGAACCCGAGAGGACGCGGCCCAGGGCCACTTTCTGCTGATTGCCTCCGGAAAGGCTTGCTACGGGCTGGCTGAGGTCACGGTAAGCGACCTTCTGGATTTCAAGCTGCCGCCCGGCATGGAGGTTTATCCGCCCCTTCTTCAGGAATCCCATCTTCTGGAAGAGGGGATCTCGCTGGAAACCCAGCAGCAGGTTTTCGGCGACGGACCGCTCCGGCAGAAGCGCCTCCTCGAGGGGATTGGGGGGCAGCCACCGCAGGCCGCATCGGATGCGCTCTTCAATGGAAAGGTGGGAAATCTCGCGGTCCTGAAACCGAATCGACCCGCTTCCCGGCCGGGCGATCCCGTAAATGACGCGAGCGAGGGCGCTCAGGCCGTTCCCGACGATGCCCCCCATGCCGAGCATCTCCCCCTTGTCTATCCGGAGTGAAAGGCCCTCGAGCCCGGCCTCGCTCCCGGACGATTCCGTGCTGATGCCGCTCAGTTCGGCGAGAGGCCCGGACGCAACGGGATACGGCCGGCCGGAAGCTGCGGCCGGGGCGCTCAATGGAGTCCGGATTTCGGGGGCTTCAGTGTCTTCGCCGCTGACGATGAGATTTGCGATCTTCTCGGGAGATGTATCGGAAATTGCGCAGGTGTGGATCAGTTTTCCCCGGCGAAGGACCGAAATCCTGTCAGCGACCTCGAAAACCTCGGACAATCGGTGGCTGATCAGGATAATGGTATGTCCCGATTCACGCAGGGATTTCAGGAGATCGAGCAGGTGCCGGACCTCCAACGGGGCAAGCAGGCTGGTGGGTTCGTCCAGGATGAGGATTCCCGACCCGCGGTAGAGCACCCGGAGCAACTCGATCTGCTGGCGTTTCGCGAACGAGAGGTTGCCCGCGTTCTCATCCGGGGGCAGGTCGAAACCGAATCGGGCCGAAAGTTCGAGGAATGTCTTCCTCGCCTGCTCTTTCTTCACAAAGCCTGCCGTTTCAGGTTCGCTCCCGACGATAACGTTTTCCAGGGCCGTCAACTGCGGGAAGACCAGCAACTGCTGGTACACCATGCCTATTCCGGCCCGAAGCGCTTCGCGCGGCCGGCGAAAACGAACGGCCTTTCCCTCGTGATAAACGGTCCCGGCGTCCGGCCGGATCTGCCCATAGAGGATCTTCATAAGGGTCGATTTGCCGGCGCCGTTTTCTCCCACCACGGCGTGGATTTCTCCCCGTCCGAAGTCGATGGTTACCCCGCGGTTCGCCCAAAAGCCGCCGAAGCGTTTGGAGACCTTTTCAGTTGCCAGGACTGGGGGCTTGGCGGGGTTCGAAGCCTCAGGCATGTGCAGTCTCCTTAAGTGGTCGATTTCATGAATTCAATGACATAATCCCACCGATGAGCGGCGGAGAACTTGTTGTCCGTACGCGAAGCACAAGAGGTTTGTTAGAGAGCAATATCGTCCTTCCTGCTCCTCGTGGGGCTTCGCCCCCCGGATACAAGTATCCGGGCCATCCGTCCCACCGTTTTCATGGTGGGCACGATGAAGCTGTGCCCACCCTACGCTTCCTCTGCTGAACAGAGGCCGGGAATACGCTGGTGTATTTATGAAACGGCGTAATAAAGCGTACGCTCCAAAAGTCTCGAACAGGAAATCACCCTGCCTCCGAGTTCCAATGGTTACAGGTCGGGTGCCTGGAACTGGTCGACTTCCGCGGTGCGACTGGGAACGGTGAGTTTACCCTGCTTCAGAAGTTCGCGGGCCTTTTCGATGGCGGCGAGGTCGGCCGGCGAAAACAACTGCCGTGTATATTGCATGTCGGTGATGCCCACGGCCCCGTCCGGGGCTCCGAGCCATCGGTGCCCGGCCTTGAATTTCCCCTCAACGGTATCCCGAATGGCCCCGTACACGGCGACGTCCATTCGCTTGAGGGCGGTGGTGAGGATCCTCCCCGGAAGTACCGCGTCCTGGTCGAGGTCTTCGCCGATGAGATAGACCCCTTGAGTGCCTTTTACCGCTTCAAGCACGCCGATTCCGGTATTTCCGGCCGCCTTGAAAATCACGTCGACCTTCGAATCGATGAGGGTCTGGGCCAGGGACTTCCCTTTGACCGGATCGTTGAAGGACCCGGCCGGGGCGACGATGGTTTCGATGGATTTCTTTCGGATCTTTTCAGCGGTTTTCACTCCCGCCCGAAAGCCGGCGGCATAGGCTTCAACCGGTGGGATGTCCATGCCGGTGACGATCCCCACCTTGCATTCCTTCGTGAACAGGCCCGCCACCACTCCGGCGAGAAACCCGGCTTCTTCCGATTTGAAGTCAAATGAGGCCACGTTGTTCCCCGGAACGTCTCCCTCTATATGGATGAACCGCGTGTCCGGAAAATGGGAAGCGACCTGCCCGGCGGCTTCGGTGAAAAGATATCCCAGGGTAACGACGATGTCGGCGTTCTTTGCGGCCATCGAGATATTCGAAACATAATCGGCCTGTTCCCTCGACTGCAGGAACTGGGCGGTTATACCGAGATCTTCTTTTGCCTTGAGGACTCCCTTCCAGGAGGCGTCGTTGAACCCCCCGTCTCCCAGTCCGGCCGCATCGGTCAGGACCAGCACCTTGAGCGGCTTTGAAAACGTTTCGCCCGGACAGAGAAGGAGCGTCAGCAGGCAGAAAACGACTGTGAGGATCGGGAGACTGCGTTTGGAAATCCGTTGGGCGACTGGAATTCTAATGAAACTGGTCATGGTCCTTCCTCATGCACGGTCGAAAGGTTTGCGCCTGGAACAGGCCCGGCCCACAATTCCCATTTAGGCTTGCATCTTAGCACGATGAGGCGGTCTCCCGGAGATCAATTTGACAACCGCGAAGAAATTGCCCTCGAAGCGACGTGACGGTCAAAAACAGATTGACGAATGGCCGGACCATTCTCTATGGTTCATGGCACTTTCTTTTGCCGGGAGGAAGTCTTGAGTTCCGCGAAGAGTTGATTCCCAAGGCGGATGGAGGCTGTCGTCCCGATTTCCGGACTGGCATCGGTCATTCATAAGGAGACTTTGACGGCTATGGGCAAATTTAACATGGGTGAGTGGGTCCTGCTGACCTCTCAGAAAGGCAAAAAGTGGCTCGTCAAGCTCGAGGAAGGCCCCTATTCCTCACACCTTGGAACGATCCAGATGCGCGATGTCGTCGGAAAAGACGAGGGGGATTTTATAGAAACCAACAAGGAGGCCAAGCTGTATCTCTTCCGGCCCACTCTTGAGGACTACATTTTCTCCATGACCCGCAAGACCCAGATCATCTATCCCAAGGATCTGAGTGCGATCGTCTTTTACGGGGATATCCAGCGAGGCGATGTTCTTCTGGAATCCGGGATCGGCTCCGGGGCGCTCACCCTGGCGCTGCTGAGGGCCATGGGCGGAGCGGGAACGCTCGTCTCCGTCGAAAAACGGCCCGAATTCGCCTACGCCGCAATGGAGAACATCGATCGGTTCTTTGGAGGGCGCCCCTCCAATCACGAAATCGTCATCGGGGATATTCAGGATTTTGCGATGAACGTCAAGGCGGATCGCGTTTTTCTGGACCTTCCCGAGCCGTGGCATGCGATCCATTCGCTTGCCGGCCTCATGAGATACGGGGGCATCCTGGTGAGTCTCAGTCCCAATATCGGGCAGGTCCAACTGATGTTTCGGGAACTGAAAGCCAACGGCTTTGCGAACATTTCCACCTTCGAGCTTCTGAAGCGGGACTGGAAAATCGACGAACTCCGCGCTCGCCCCGTCGACCGTATGGTCGCCCACACGGCGTTCATCACGGTGGCGAAGAAAACTCCCGCCGGCACTGACTTTTACGAATGATTCCCATCTGATACCGCTTCCGCACTTCGCTCCCCGATCACAGTCAAAAGTCTTCCGGGGCGGTGGAAAAGGGCAGGGGAAGCCCTTCCGGACCCCGGCTTTTGCCGGGCCGGTGTTTCCCGGCCTCTTCGGGGAATTCGGTCTGCCGATTGCCCTGTTGCCAAATACGGGAATCTGTGATTATTCTCCTCAGTCGGCTGCGGTGTTCCGTGACCGGGGAGAGGATATCACGGCTTACGGGCGTGCCGGCGCCGAGCCCTGAGGCTCATTGCGGCCCACGACGGCTCCATCCGGCTTGCGCGCCCCGGAGTCATCACCGGCCGGTTGCAATCACCCTGATTCCAAGGAAAAGAGGAGACGCTCATGCTTGACCCTCTCGGTGCGTTCTGCCCCCACGGCGGTATACAAATTCCCGGCTTGGCCCATGGGCCGCTTTCGGGACTGACTTTCGCCGCCAAAGACCTGTTCGACGTCAAAGGGTATGTGACGGGAGCCGGAAATCCCGATTGGCTTAGGACCCATTCGGCCGCCGAAGAGACCGCCGACGCTGTGCGGTCGCTGCTGGACGCAGGTGCGGATCTGGCCGGTAAGACGGTGACCGATGAACTGGCTTACAGCCTGAACGGTCAAAACATCCATTACGGGACCCCCGTGAATTCCGCGGCCCCGGAACGAATACCGGGCGGATCTTCGAGCGGTTCGGCGTCGGCTGTGGCGGGCGGGTTGGTGGATTTTGCCATAGGTACCGATACCAGCGGTTCCGTCCGTATTCCGGCGAGCTACTGCGGCCTCTTCGGGATTCGTCCGACTCACGGACGTGTTTCCTTGCGGGGAGTGGTCCCCCTGGCTCCAGGCTTCGATACCGTCGGCTGGTTTGCCCGCGATGCGGCGCTGCTGCGCCGAGTCGGAGCGGTGCTGCTGAGAAACGGGCCGCCCGCCGTGATGCCGGATCGTCTGCTCATCGCAGATGATGCCTTTGCCCTGGCAAGCAATACATGTCGGGCCGGTCTTCAGGCAGGCGCTTCGAGAATCGCCGAGCGGGCAACATCCGTCAGGCATATCGAACTGTGCGGACCCTCGATCGAAAAGTGGCTGGAAGTTCATAACGCGGCGAAGGACTACGAGTCCTGGCAAAGCAACGGATCGTGGATTCAGGCGGTCAAGCCGAAGCTGGGACCCGATATCGAACGGCGTTTTCTAATTGCATCAAAGATTACAGCCGAGCGGAGGGACAGGGCACAGGAGGAGCGGATCGGTATCCGAAGCCGCCTGCTCTCCCTGCTTCAAGGCGGAACGATCCTGTGTCTGCCGACAGCCCCCGGTCCCGCGCCGCTCAAAAGCACACCGCCGGAAGCCCTCGAAGACCTGCGGCACCGTACCCTGCTGCTTACCTGCATCGCCGGACTGGCGGGTCTTCCTCAGATCACCCTGCCTCTTGGTCGATGCGAGGGCTGCCCGGTCGGAATTTCCCTGATCGCCGCTCCCGGTAAAGACGAGGACCTGCTGGCTTTCGCCGAGCTGGTGGAGGGCGAGAAACAGCAGGACCGTATTTGAGTAATTCCACGGAAGATGTGACCTGGAATACAATATTTTCGGTGACTTGCATCCTGCACCCCCACCTTGCCTCCCCCCTCAAGGGGGAGGAACCGGATTTATGATTTCCCGTCAGGGGGAAGGGGCCAAGCGCCGACTCCCCTTCCGCCACAGGCCCACAGGGTGACACGGACAGCTTGCTGTCCGTGCGCGAAGCGCGGGAGGTAAAAAGGATGATTCTGCAAGGGTAACGAAGGATTTGTCCCCTCCTCTTGTCCTTACGGACCCGGATAACGAGTATCCGGGCCACCCGCCATTCAAGGTTCCCGTCTGAAACTTAACCCAGTATTGCAAATATCCGGGCCACCCACCTAAAGCAGATTCTCCGTCCGCCACAGGCCCACGTCATAAAGCGATCTTTCCTCGTCTCGGGAGGCACACAAGCGATCCATCTCACCGCCAACCGGATAATATCCTACATATTTGTCATTTCATTCCCGTTTGAGTTTTCAAACTACAAAAATGTAAGAGAACAAAAAAGTTACCACAGTCAAAATTAGAACTTTATTGTTACAAAAAAATTCATCTATCATCTGCCAATTTCTACAACCTATTGAAGATAAACATATAAATTATAATGGCACAATCTTTGCCTTCCTTTTCGGACACCCGGGAGATGCGATTCGATCGGTTCCTGCGTCGGAGGGGCCCATGTCACGGCGGGTCGCGGAGGCGCATCCGGGGGCAGGCCGCCGTTACCGGCGCAAAGGGCTCCGGAGGGCTTTCGGGGTGGGAGATGGAGCGAACAAACCGAAGAGAGGAGAAGAGAGATGGTCAAGATTGAAGCGGTGATCAAGCCTTTCAAACTTGCCGACGTGCAGGAGACCCTGGTGAAGCTGGGAGTACAGGGCATGACCGTCATGGAAGTCAAAGGGTTCGGAAGGCAGAAGGGGCACCAGGAGATGTACCGCGGTGCCGAGTACAAAGTGGATTTTGTTCCGAAACTGCTGCTTCTTGTGGTTGTGCCCGAGGAGCAGGCCCAGGAGATCATGAAGGCCATACAGAAGGCTGCTTTTACGGGAAAAATCGGTGACGGGAAGATCTTTGTATCGAGCGTGAGCGAGACCGTTCGTATCCGGACCGGCGAAATGGGACTCGACGCGCTATAGGGGGCGTCCGCGTTCAGGATTTAATCATCTGAGGGAGATTTCTGAATCTGGGAGGTTGAAATGAGAAAGAGGTCGGTTCTTGCACTCATGATTTTCATTTTCGTACTCGGGCTTATCGCTCCGATGCTTGCCCGCGCGGCCGAGCCCGACCCGTCGGGAACAAACACCGGCGTTGCCGCGGACGTCATCGGGGCGACAACATCCGCACCTACAAAAGAAGATATGGAAAAGCTTGCAGTCAACGAGCCGCTGGCTGCAAAGCTGGCCGACGTGGTGGGTCACAACCGTATAGCGATCAATTTTGCATGGACCCTGGTCTGCGGCTTTCTGGTCATGTTCATGCAGGCGGGTTTCGCCATGGCGGAGACCGGCTTTACGAGGGCAAAGAATGCGGGCCATACCATGGCGATGAACTTCATGGTCTACGGCATTGGTATGCTTGGTTACTGGATCTGCGGTTTTGCCCTTCAGATGGGAGGGGTTGGCGGCGTGGCCACCCTGGGCGGGGCGACGACCCTGGATTCCGAGTTGACGCTCTCCCTGTTTGGGAAAGATTTTGGATTATTCGGTACCACCGGCTTTTTTCTTTCGGGTTCCGCCTATGATGTCAGTGTTTTTACCCTTTTTCTGTTTCAAATGGTCTTCATGGACACGACTGCGACCATACCGACGGGGGCGATGGCCGAACGGTGGACATTCAAATCATTCATGGTTTATGGATTCTTCATCTCCATGTTCATTTATCCACTGTACGCGAACTGGCTGTGGGGGGGCGGATGGTTGTCGGCCTTGGGCAAGAACTTCGGCCTCGGCCATGGGACTCTTGATTTTGCCGGTTCCTCGGTCGTTCACATGACGGGAGGTGTCGCGGCGCTGGCCGGGGCGAAGGTGCTCGGACCGCGGCTCGGGAAATTCAGGGCGGACGGTAAACCCAATGCCCTGCCCGGGCACCACATCCCGATGGCAGTGTTGGGCTGTTTTATCCTCGCTTTCGGCTGGTTCGGATTCAACACGGGATCGACACTTGCCGGAGGAGACCTGCGAATCGGCGTGATCGCAACGAACACCATGCTTGCCTCGGCCGGCGGCTCCTTCTCCGCACTGCTGTACATGTGGATCTTCTACGGCAAACCGGACATCTCCATGGCGGCCAACGGACTGCTCGCAGGGCTCGTCGCGATCACGGCCCCCTGCGCTTTCGTCAATTCGGTCTTCGCCGTGATCATTGGTCTCGTAGCCGGCGTGCTTTTGTGTGTAAGCGTATTCTTCGTTGAAGGCGTTCTGAAGATCGATGACCCGGTTGGAGCCGTTTCGGTCCACGGAACCAACGGGGCCTGGGGACTGCTGTCTCTGGGGCTGTTTGCAGACGGGACCTACGGCGACGGCCTGAATTCGGTTGCGGGCACGGTCAAAGGCCTGTTCTACGGGGATGCCTCGCAGTTCCTGGCTCAGGTCATAGGGGTCATAGTCAACTTCTGCTTCGTTTTCATTGCAATGTACGTCTTTTTCAAGATACTCGACAAGATCGTTCCTCTTCGGGTAACCGAAGAGCAGGAACTCGAGGGGCTCGATCAATCCGAAGTGGCCGTTTCCGCTTACCCGGATTTCGAAATCCGCAAAGTCCACTATTGATAACCCACGAATTGGTGTGAATGACGAGAAGGCAGGCCGGGCGTCCGGTCTGCCTTATTCTATTCTTGTCGCAGCGCCTTCAAGGGGCAGTTCCACGACAAACCGCGTCCCTCTTGAAGCGGCGGATTGGGCGGAGATGGTGCCGCCGTGGTCCCGAATGATATTGCGGCAGATGGCAAGCCCCAGCCCGGTCCCCTCCGGGTTGGTCGTAAAGAACGGGTCGAAGACTTTTTCCCGAAGTTCTTCGGGAATGCCGGGGCCGTTGTCTTCCACGACGATCTGAGCCGTTGCCGCCCCGAGTTTCGACGCAATGAACACCCTGCCGACCCCGTTCATGGCGCTGATGGAGTTTTCGAGAAGGTTCAGGAACACCTGTTTGAGCTGGTCCGGGTCTCCGTGGACCATGACGGGGTCCGCGGCAAGCTCGGTCCGGACTTCGATCCGGTGGCTTTTCAGCATCGGTTGCAGAAGCTCGATGGTCTCGTTCAGCACCTGGTTGACGGCGATCGAAAACTTCAGGCCGGAGGAAGGAGGCCGGGTCAGCAGCCGGATGCCGCTCAACAGGGTATCGAGCCGTCTCACCTCCTCGATGACGATCTGCAGCTTCCGGCGGTCCTTTTCGCTGTCGTGAACCGCTTCGGAGCGTTCCACCTGGCCTGCAAATCCTCCGATGAGCATCAACGGCTTGCGGATTTCATGCACGACGTGGGCTACCGCCTTCCCGATATCGGCCAGCTTTTCCATGAAGCGGACGTCGCGCTCCAGTTCCTTCCTTTGAGTGATATCACGGATGACCGCCGTGAAATAAAGATGCCCGCCGGTGCTGGATACGGAATAGGAGATCTCGACGGGAAAAGTCGTACCGTCCTTGCGCCGCCCATAACATTCTCTTGCTTTTCCGATCACCCTGGCAACGCCGGTGTCGATGTATCGCTGCACATACTGGCGGTGCATGTCGTGGTGCGGGTCGGGAATCAGTACGGATACGTCCTGCCCGATGATTTCCTCACCGCAGTAGCCGAACATTTTTTCGGCGGACTTGTTGCAGTAAGCCACCTTATGATCTTCATCCACCGTCACGACGCCGTCGGTCACGGAGGCGAGAATGTCCCTGACAATCGACTCGGACGGCAGTCCGTTCAAATCATTTTCACCAAACGGCATTTCCGCTCCTGTTCCGGCCATGCCGGCGCCGCGAATGGACGATGCCCTCAATCAGGGAGCGACCCCAGGACGGCTGAAAGGTCGGCAGGGTCGAGACCTTCATAGTCGACCACCCGTCCGATCCCGATCGGGAGGATAAAGTGGAGGACATCCCCCATGCGTTTCTTGTCCGACTGCATCGCCTGCATAACGGCTTCGGGCGGGAACTCCCCCGGGATCCCGACAGGGAGGCCCCAGGCCGAACACATCTTCCGCAGGCGGATCGCGTCCTGAGAAGACAACATACCAAGCCGCAGGGACAACTCCGCCGCGGCGTTCATCCCCACGGCGACCGCATCGCCGTGGGGAACCCGGTAAGCGCTCAGCTTCTCGATCGCATGGCCCACCGTGTGGCCGAAATTGAGGGTCCTTCTCGTCCCCGCTTCCTTTTCGTCCGATTCCACCACCCTCGCCTTGAAATCGCAGCAGGCGGAAACCATCCGGAGCAGCGCTACCGTGTCCTTCCGCTCAATTGCATTGTGCTGTTCCTCGAGGAATATCCACAGCCGCGCGTCTCCGATCATGGCCGTCTTGATCACCTCGGACATCCCCTGCCTGAACTCCTGTGGGGGCAGCGTCTCCAGAAACCGCGGATCCATCCAGATTGCGGTCGGCTGGTGAAAGCTTCCCACGAGGTTCTTTCCCTCGGGAAGGTCGACGCCTGTTTTGCCGCCGACACTGCTGTCCACCTGGGCAAGCAGGGTTGTGGGCACCTGAAAGTGGGGGATGCCCCTCATGTAAATCGATGCGAGAAATCCCGCAACGTCCCCGGTGACTCCGCCTCCGACCGCCACGAGAGCGCTTTCCCGGTCGGCTCCGGCCGCGACCAGTTTCCGCGCAAGGCTTTCGATGGAGGACAGGGTTTTGTTCGCTTCGGATGCGGGGAAAAGGATGATTCTCCGGTCGCCTTCACCGGGCCATCCCGACCGCTGCAACCGTGCATTCCACAGGCCCCAGACGGTCTCGTCCCAAATCCAGTAGACCTTCCGATTGCCCATATAATTCTCGATGGACCGGGGGACTCGTTCGAGGAGCCCTTCTCCCACGAAGATGTCGGAAATTCGGGGATCATCTGCCGGCAATGATAAGGTCAGCTTCATGTGATCGGTCTCCGCGACGGTTGCTGTGGATGTTTAGCCGGAAAATACGGGGTACGGACAGGGGACATAGATAACACTCGTCCGAGGACATGGGTAACACTGTGTAAAGGCGGGTGGCCTGGATACTCGTTATCCAGGTCCGTAAGGACAAGAGGGGCGGCCTGATCCGCCACCGTGATTCCGGGGCCTGCCTTTCGGGCCTCCTCTTGCGCTTCGCGCGCGGACAGCACGCTGTCCGCGTCACCCGCGGAAGGAGCCAAACGTCAATTCCCCTCCCCGCCGTGGGAGGGGGATGCCGGGTCTCCGAATGCCGAAGAATTCCCCCGCGTTCATCCTCTCACTCAAATCCGCTTATACTACAATAGGCTATATTTTCGACAGGCATCTTCCGAAAGAAGACCCGCACGACACGCTTTTTCGCTTCGAGTCCACATGAGAGACATGCGCCCTTTCATGCCTCCCCGCTTTTCGACCCGAGGCAGTCGGGCTCCCCGCAACACCCCGCATCCCCATCCGCGCCCTTGGATTCAGCCCGTTTAAAACCCGATCCGGGGTCGGTTTCCTTCATGCTGCATCCGCTGCAACCCGAGCACGCCGAAGACTCCGACCGGTAGACTCCGGCATAGTGACGAACGAGGTATACAAGCACCACGGCCACTACCAGCAGGACGACGATTGTCTGCCACATGATCGCTCTCCTATGCGCCCAAACCCAGCCACGATCCGCCCAGATATATAAGCATGGCCATGGCGAAAGCAATGGAGGTGTTAAAGACCATTGAGAACAGTCCCCATTTCCAGGCTCCCGATTCCTTGACGATGCAGGTAACCGTGGCAAAACAGGGGGCGTAGAGCATAACGAAGATAATGAGCGCAAAGGCCCTGAGGGCATTCCATCCGGGGTCCTGGACGAGCCGCTCGCTCAGGGGGATGTCCTCACCCTTCCGGGATTCGCCCAGGGAGTAAGCGGTGCCGAACGTCGAGATGATGAGTTCCTTTGCCGCAAAACCGGAAAGCAGCGCGACGTTGGTGCGCCAGTCAAAGCCGCAGAACCGGGTGAGGGCCTCCATCGCGGTCCCGAGACGCCCTGCAAACGACTGCTTCAGAGCTGCCTGGGATGCCTCATGATCGATGGCCTGCATGCGTTCCGCGTAAGGTGCCGCCTCCGGGGACGGTTTGCCGCCGGAAGTCTTCAGCCCTTCGACGGCGGGTCTCAGCGCCTCGGGGACCTCCGAGAGCACGCCCTGTTTCCTGTCCTCGAACGAGCGCCGCTGGGATTCGGAGAGTCCGGGGAAGGACATCAGCGCCCAGAAGAGAATGGAGATCGCCAGGATGATCGTTCCGGCTTTGCGGATGTACTGCCAGGTTCGTTCCCACGTGTGGATGAGCAGTCCTTTGAAGGTCGGCAGCCGGTACGGCGGCAGTTCCAGAAGAAACGGAGTGCTGGGACCCCGCAGGAGGGTCACGCGAATGAG
This sequence comes from uncultured Syntrophobacter sp., assembly GCA_963666995.1. Classification (GTDB taxonomy): domain Bacteria; phylum Desulfobacterota; class Syntrophobacteria; order Syntrophobacterales; family Syntrophobacteraceae; genus Syntrophobacter. Next base: position 2,450,544 of record OY762941.1, read on the forward strand.
TTTGGCCAGGAGAAGAGCGAAGGTCCAGGAGAGCAGGGTGAGGAGGAACATCATCTGGGCCCGCCGGTCCGGAAAGAAGGCGGCGATCAGCATGGCAAAAACCGGCAGTTTCGCTCCGCAGTTCATGAATGGCGCGGTGAGGAGCGTTGCGAGCCGTTCTTTGGAACTCCTGAGCGTGCGGGTCGCCATGACCCCCGGCACGGCGCACCCCCCGGCGATTCCCCCCGAGATGATGTAGGCCATGACGGAACTCCCGTGAAGGCCGAAGGTCCGGAATATGCGGTCGAGCATGTACGCTACCCGTGCCAGGTATCCCGTGTCTTCGAGCAGCGCGATTGCAAGGAACATGAACACGATGAGCGGGACGAACCCGATGATGCCCCCTACGCCGTCGATGATTCCCGAAACGACCAGCGACTTCAGAGGTCCGGCCGGAAGAATCGATTCCATGAAGCTTCCCAGGGCCGTAAATCCCGATTCGATCAATTTGACGGGCACCTGGCTGTATTTGAAGGTGAACTGGTAGACCACGTAGAGGATCGCCATCATGATGACGGGACCAAGGAACCGGTGGGTCACCACCCTGTCCACCTGGTCGGAGAGGTAGAGGCGGTCGGCTTCCCGCTTCTGCCTGAGGACTCCGCCTTTCAACAGGGAGGTTATGAATCCGTACCGGTGATCGGCGATGATCGCTTCCGGGTAGGTGTCCAGTGTCTTCTGGAGGTGCTCGGCTACGCGGGACGCTGTGGTTTCAAGCTTTTGCGAAAGCTCGGGATCGATCTCCCTTCCCTTCTTCACCACCTGTTCGTCTGCTTCCAGGTGTTTGAGGGCCGTCCATCGCGCCGGAAAAATGTCGGTCAGGAACGCCGCGGTGTTGATGTCCTTTTCCATCAGGTTCAGGACGGGATCGATATCGGGGCCATAGGAAATGGAGATTGGAGCCCAGGCGAGGTGCCTCGAAGCCTGGGCGAGCGCCGTTTTGAGGAGTTCCTGCTTCCCCCTGCCGGTTCTTGCCACTGTCGGGATAACCGGAATCCCGAGGCGCTTCGACAGTTCCGGAACGTCTATCTCGATTCCACGGCCTGCCGCCGCGTCCATCATGTTGAGCGCGATGACAAGGGGGATGCCCAGTTCGAGCAACTGGACCGTGAGGTACAGGTTTCGCTCGAGGTTGGATGCATCCAAGATGTTGATCACAACCTGAGGCCGGTCGTACACGAGAAAATCCCTCGCCACCAGTTCTTCAAGAGAATAGGCCGTAAGGGAGTACGTTCCGGGAAGGTCCACCATCCGGAGGCGGTATCCGTCGAGCTGATAGAACCCTTCTTTCTTATCGACCGTGATGCCGGGATAGTTCCCCACGTGCTGGTGCGCCCCGGTGATGCTGTTGAAGAGGGTGGTCTTCCCGCAGTTGGGGTTTCCGGCAAGGGCGAGCAGATACTGGCGGCCGGGCTCGTTCATGTGGCTTCTTCAACCTCAACTTCGATATAATCCGCCTCGCTGTTGCGCAGGCTGAGCGTGAAGTTCCGAACTCGTATGGCAACAGGGTCTTTCAGCGGGGCGCGGCCCTGCAACTGGAAAGGGGTGCCGGGGACGAGTCCCATGTCCCGTATACGGCGGCCGAGTTCTCCGGTGGCCCTGACCCTGGATATGGTCCCCCTCTGCCCGGGCGACATTTTGCGAAGTGGGATAACAGGCATAAAAACGGACTCCAAAATTAGCCTTGCCTAACTTTTAGGGTCAAAAACAGGCGGCTTGAAAGCCGCTCAAAAAAACGCCGGGGCACTTCGCTCACGGAGCAGAGGTTACAAAAATCTTTTCGGAAACCCCTTTACCGAGACTCAATGTGCAGCCGTGAACGCGCACCATGCAGGGACAACCGCACCCCCCGCACAGGAGTTCCATTTCCACCCCGGGATAAATGCCCATCGCGGCCATTCGGGAGCAGATACCGCGCCCCCCCTGGATCCCGGCGACTCTGAACCGCCTTCCGGCCTTCATCTCATGGAGAGGCAGGGGTCCGGATTCCGAGGCCTTCATGCCGCCGCATGGGCAGTCGTTCGCGATGTTCGAGCCGTTCAGCATAAAGCACCTCCTTTTTTCCGAGGACAAATACCAGTTACGCAATTAGGTACAACAAACTTTATATGTAGTCAATAGCTTTTTATGGGGCGTATACGTAAAGCGCGATAAATTTATCACATCGTTGTCCTGCAAACGGCACGCAAGGCAAATGCGGACCCCGTGGACCATCCCTCGCCCCGCTCGTTCTTTCCCGGAACGACACGGCCCGAAATAAGGCACAGACTCTCCTCCTTGCCCCGAAACCCTTGAATGTGCGGGGTCTTTCCTCAGCATGAACGGTTACCTGCCGAGTGATTTATGGAGCGTCACTCGCTGCCCCTACAGCCTCAGAATGCGTTTGATTTCAAGGAAACGGTACAGCCCGGTTTTCGTAACGATGCCCGCAAGGCGGCCGTCCCGGACCACAAGAAGGCGTCCCACGTCGGTACGCGTGAGCTGCTTCAAGGCATCTACGAGAGTGACTTCCGGCCCGACGGTTATCTCCGGGCTTATGGGGGTCATCACTTCCCCGACGGTCTTTACTTCCTGTTCATCCTCGGGAACATTTCTAATCTGCGACAATTCGACCACGCCGACAGGGATGTCGCCGTCCTTAACCACGGGGTAGCCCTTATATCCATAACGGAGAAAATACGAAGAAACGAGTCGGCTGACCGGGAGATAGGAAGCAACACTGACGGCATCCTTCACCATGACTTCATGGACCAGGACCCCTTCGAGCGACTGCCGCATCAGGATTTCCTGGTAGCTCCCCTCGGCAACGCTTCGCAGGAATGCCCCGATAAGGATGAGCCACAAGCCGCTGATCAGCATGCCCTTGAAGACCTGAAACCCTCCGAGGAGCATGAGGGCTACGGCCAGCCCTTTGCCGATATCCGACGCATATTTGGTGGCGCTGGTGATGGAGCCGGTCTTCCACCACAGGAAGGCGCGGACCAGACGGCCGCCGTCAAGGGGAAATCCCGGCAAGAGGTTGAAAATGCCAAGGGCCATGTTGATCCAGGTCAGGTACCCAAACATGACGGCGATGAAGGAAAATCCCACTCGCCGGCAGGCTCTTTCGAGGACGAAAAAGATGAACGCGAGCACGAAGCTGGCTAGAGGACCTACAACTGCAATTTTGAACTCGTCTGCGGGATTCTTCGCCTCTTCCGAGAGTTTGGACACCCCTCCGAAGATGAAGAGGGTGATCTCGGGAATCTGCAGGCCGGATCGTATCGCAGTCAGGGAATGAGCGACTTCGTGGAGAATTACGGACAAAAAGAAGAGAACCGTCGCGAACAGACCGGCGATCCAGTAAATAAAAGGGTCTTCTCCCGGAGTCTCCCGCGGGAAGTAGCCAACGGAGAGGCTCCAGAATATCAGGAGGAAGACGATGAACCAGGAATAATCGATGGAGATCCGGATTCCCGCGATCCGGAAAAGATTGATTGTGGTCCGCTTGCTCCCATCGGTTGCGCCAAATGGCATCCTTTGCTCCTTTCCCGAAAAGATTCGGTTCCGGCACGGCTTGCACTTTTGAAAAGTGGGCGCGGCCGGTTCCGGTTGGGGACCCTCTTTTGTGCCTGTCGTCCGGGGCGATGCTCCATGGGAGACTCGTTCCCCGGGCTCTGGTTCCGTCTGTTAATATTAAGCATGAACCTGCAAATTTCTCCATTTCATGCAGACGCCGGAAAGCAACGAAACGCGTTGAGCTTCAAAAGCTCTCCACAAGAAAGGCTTCAAAGTATATAATAATTTTCGTATCCATTCAGTCACTGAGAGGGAGGCAGCAGAGAGGAAACGAGGTCCGGCGGTTGATTCGCCGGTCTCCGGGGCGCAGCGCCCCGCTGTTGCACGAGGCAAAGCGGAGAAGGCCCGGGATTCGTTTGCCCGCGGTGCGAAATGCAAGGGTGTGTAAAGGGCCTTTGAGGCTATAATATTCTTGCTTTATCCGGGTTTCTGTGGAAAACGTAAAGACAGGTTGCGCGCGATTTTGAGGCAAACAGCGTCTGGCGGGGGCGTGAATACGCACTGTGAGAAGGTCCGTTTTGAATGATTAATTTCCAGAAAGCACGCGATCGCATGGTGGAGACCCAACTCGTTTCCAGGGGGATTCACGACCAGAAGGTGCTCGACGCCATGCGCAAAGTTCCGCGTCACCTGTTCGTGGATGAAGCTTTGAAGGAGCAGGCATACAGCGATCATCCCCTGCCCATTGGCGATAAACAGACCATTTCTCAGCCCTATATCGTCGCTCTCATGACCGAAGCCCTCGATCTCCAGGGCCACGAGAAGATCCTCGAAATCGGGACCGGATCCGGATACCAGGCGGCGGTCCTGGCCGAACTCGCTTTCCGGGTATTTTCGGTTGAGCGGAATCCCAATCTCGCTTTTCGCGCCAACCAGATTTTTCAGAAGCTGGGGTACAAGAACATTATCGTGCGGGTATCCGACGGTTCCATGGGATGGCCCGACGAAGCCCCCTTCGACGGAATCCTCGTCACGGCGGGTACACCCAAAGTTCCTCAGCCGCTTGTCGATCAGCTTGGCGAAGGCGGGCGGCTGGTTGTTCCGGTGGGAGACCGGCTCTCTCAGGAACTCGTCCTGGTGGAGTCCATTCAAGGTGAGGTTCGAAAGACCAATCTCGGCGGGGTCAGGTTCGTCGATCTTGTCGGGAAGTACGGATGGGAGAGCTAGACCATGCGGGGTCCTTTCATTGGAGTGATCGGCCTGGGAGCCTCGAGACCGGACACCGATGAGATCGCCTTCGAGATCGGGCGGGAAATTGCGTGCCGCGGAGGCGTGGTCGTCTGTGGAGGATTGGGGGGAGTGATGACCGCCGCGGCACGCGGTGCCAAGGAACAGGGGGGCTTTACGGTCGGGATTTTGCCCGGGCCTTCCATTCACGAAGCAAATGAATTCATCGATTTTCCGATCGCAAGCAATATGGGGCAGGCGAGGAACGCCATCATCGTCCAGACGGCCCAGATGCTGATTGCAGTGGGCGGAGGCTATGGCACTCTTTCGGAAATAGCGCTGGCCCTCAAGATCGGCAAAGATGTGGTGGCCGTCAAACCCGAGTTCACTATAGTCCGAGTGCATGCGGCAGAGTCGCCCCAGGCGGCCGTGAATCTGGCATTTGAGTTGCTCCGGGCGAAGTGACGGGGCATTGCCGCGACCTGATTTTCCCCCTCCTGGTCCCGAGGTGTCCGAATGGAACATGATGAGCCGGCCGCAACTCCTGACGACAGCCGGGCCGCCGAACCCAATCAGATGTTGCTGCTGAACAGTCTTGCCGAGGAAAATGAAGCGCTTCGGAGGCAGATCGGCGAAGTCGTGGCCACAGCCGCCGCCAACGAAAAGATCTGGCGGCATTTTGCCGAAATCGAGCGCATTCTGTTTCGGACCCGCGAACTCGATGTATTGGCCGAAGAACTTTTGCGCGAAATCAAAAAGCGATTTCAACCGGACCAGGTGATCCTGTTCCTCTGCCATCCCGACCTGCTCGATCGTTTCTTTCCCGACATATCCGATGGGAGTGCCCCGGTGAGCGAGGGGGCGTGGATCGTGCCGTTTCCCGCCGAAACCGGGAGTGCGCTGTGTGCCGAGGCGTCCAGGCCTTTCCTGCTTTCATCCGAAAAGATTACCGAGTTTCGTGCGTGCTTTCCCGAAGCGGTTTCTCCTGTCCGGTCGGGGGTGATCATCCCGTTGCGCATCCATGAAATCGTTTTCGGAGGGCTCTTTCTCGGGAGCATGGATGCCGATCGTTATCGCCCGAGAGACGGCACCGATCTTCTGGAGCAACTCGGCATCAAGATAGCGCTCTCCATGGACAACTGCCTGGCATACGAGAAGTTGAAGGACCTGGGGGTTCACGATCCCGTAACGGGGCTGTTCAACTATTTCCAAATCCATACGGTGCTGGAACGGGAGTTTCGAAAATCCCGCCGCAACAAGGAGCCGCTGTCGGTGCTCGTGATCGATTTCAACTATGTCCATGGGCTGGAGGAATTTGACAGCGGAAAAGACGTGTTGAGGCATGCCGCGGATCTGCTGAGTGAGATCCTGCCTGAGAAGGAGAGTTTTCTCGGGCGGTACGGGACCGATGAATTCATTGTGGTGCTGCCCGGTGTCGCGGAGGAAGAAGCGCGGGAAGTCGTGCCTTACCTTACGCAGACCATCCGCAAGTCTCCTTTCAATTACCGGAATACGGCGATTCTCATACAGGCGGCCATAGGAGTGGGGAGCCTGAAGGAAGGCACGGAGAGCAAGCAGGACCTCCTCGATGCCGCCAACAGGGAACTGCGCCGTCTCAAATCAATCCATTCCGAATCGGAGTCACCAGCCGAGTCACCCGATTGACGGGAAACGAAATAGCCCCTCCCCGGAGGACAGCGGATGTCGGCTCTCTCTATTTCTTTAGTTCCGATTCGAGCTGGAAGGGTTTGAAAAGATAGGCGATTCTTCCTGTGCCGGTTGCGTCGTCATAGGACAGGAGCAAATTCACGTTGTCGCCGTTCCAGAAGAACTTCTTTGCGGACTGATCCGGCTGGACGGGGTCTCCATACAGACGGGCGAAGCCCTGTTTGATCTTCTCCAGGGCGTTTGCGGAATGGTAGTAGACGATCACATTGTAGAACCGATCCTTGTGGAACCCGTAAACGATCTTGTCCACGTCCGCATCTTCGACCTTCATCCTGTCGTTTTTGATTTCATAGAATTTCAGGTCCCCTTCCTCGGCAAGGAGTGTGAGCCCCGGGACGCTCGCCGCGGAAGCCCCCCACTTGATGCCTCTGAAGTTTTCCGGTTCTTTCACGGAATCCGATGTGAACGTGTATGCCGCCAGTACGGCGATCAGGAGAATTACGACTCCGCCGATCGCGAAGATGACTTTTTTATTTTGAATTGCTGCCATATCGTGTCCCATACCTGTTCAGGATGTTGCGTATTCGCCAAGGGGGCGCCGGGGGGCTCAACCTTACTCGGCATCCTCTTCCGCGTCGCCAAGTCCCAGATGGCGTTCCACAAAATCCAGCAGTTTCCTGCCGTCTTCCGTGGGAAGCCAACCCAGTCCTCCGCACTCCGGGCATTCGATGTTCCCGGAATGGTCTTCGGCGGAGAGCACTCCGTGGCCCCAGCATTTCCAGCATTTGGTTTCAAGGTCGGGCAAGCTCATTTTTCCCCCGCTGCAAGGGAAGGATAATTGAGGATGAAAGGATGGATTTCACTTCGTTCCACGCATCCCGCACCAATCTAATGAAACACGATCGAGGCAAAGAAGTCCATTAAAATTCATGATGGAAGTTCGTGCAGCAGGATGGTCTGAGCGGACATCCCATTTGTTTTCCGCGCACACGAACAGCCCGCATGACAAACAAGCCGGGTTGGGGTAAAATCCGGGTCCGACGCTTTGAAAAGCGAGATCGATTGCGAGGAGTCCTTTTGAAATCTCAGGATTACCTGTACAACCTTTTCCTGCACAGCTTCGGCTGCGGGGCAATCCCGTTCCTCCGGTTCAAACTGCGAAAAGACCCTGCGTTCCTTGAGGGAAGGCTCGGGAAGTATCCGGTCCGATATTCATCGGACGGAGGCCCGAGGATCTGGTTCCATGCCTCATCGGTGGGAGAAGTCACCGGGGCGGTCCCGACTCTGCGCACCCTGAAGGATCGACTTCCCGCATCCACGGTCTATCTCACGGCGGGCACTCCCCAGGGACTCCGGCAGGCTCGCCGGCAATTGCCGTCTTCCGTGCCCGTCCTTCCCTTCCCTCTCGATTTTCCCTGGGTCCTCGACAGGGCCTTCGATAAGTTGAATCCGGATTTGTACGTGGGCTTCGAGAGTGAATTCTGGCCGAACCTCTTCCGTCTGCTGAGATCGAAGCAAATCCCTGCGATCCTCCTGAACGGCCGCCTGACGGACAGATCGGCGGGCAGATATGCCGCCTTTGCTCCTGTTTTCAGGCCGATATTCAGACAGTTCGAATGGCTTGCAATGCATTCCGAAGAGGACATGCAAAATATTCTCCGGCTTGGAGCCAGGCCGGAGCGTACGATGGTGCTCGGGAGTTCGAAGTACGACGGACTCGCATCCCGGGCAAACCCCGAATCGCCGCCGGCGTGGCGTGATCTGCTCAAAATCCCCCCCGGGGTCCCCGTTGTCATCGGAGGAAGCCTTCGCGGAGCCGAGTGCATCCGGTTGCCGGAGGTCTTTCTCGCACTTCGGAAGACCTCGCCGGATATCGTCGGAATTTTCGTCCCGCGGCACCTCGAACAAATCCCCAACATGGTCCGCTGGCTGGACAGCCGCCGCGTAGGCTTCCACCTGCTGTCTCACCTGGAACAAAAAACTGAGGAGAGAAGGGCGCCGGTCGTCCTCGTCGATCGCATGGGCGTCCTGTTCGAACTCTACTCACTGGGGGACCTCGTGTTTTGCGGCGGGACCCTGGAACCCGTTGGAGGGCACAACATCATGGAGCCTTCAGCATGGGGAAAGGCGGTTTTTTACGGTCCTTACTTGAAAAAAGTGCTTCATGAACATAGAATCCTGCAACAATTCATGGGAGGCTTCCTGGCGGGAGACGACTCAGACCTTCTCAGCCAGTGGAGCCACTGGGTTCAGCATCTTCCAGAGCTTGAGGTTCACGGAGTGAACGCACGAAAGGCTTTGGATACACTGGGAGGAGTTGCGGCAAGGCAGGTCAAACTCATCCTTGCCTCTCTTCCGGGGAAACAGGTCCACTCAAATTGAACATGGTCAAACTTGAATCAATCCTGCAAGCGTACAAAGACGGCGAGATGGAATTATCCGACGTTTTGTCGTTTCTCAAGAAACTTCCCTTTGAAAACCTCTCATTCGCAAGACTCGACCATCACAGGAATCTGCGCCGGGGTTGTCCCGAAGTGATCTACGGCGAAGGCAAAAGTGCCGAGCAGATCATTGCGATCATCCGGGCCATGGCAAATTTCGGGAGCAACGTCCTTGCCACCCGTGTCGATGAGAACAAAGCACGGACCATTCTCGAAAACATCGAGGGGGCCGTCTACCATCCCGATGCAAGAGTCTTATTGTTAGAACATGAGCGATTCGTTTCAGATTCGGACGGGACTATCCAGGTGATCTGCGCCGGGTCGTCCGACGTTCGGGTTGCCGAGGAAGCCGCCATTACGGCGGAGTTCATGGGCAACAAGGTGGAGCGATTCTTCGACGTCGGGGTTGCGGGTCTTCACCGGCTCCTGGGCATCTGGGAGGAGTTGCAAAGAGGCTCCGTCTATGTGGTGGTTGCGGGCATGGAGGGGGCGCTCCCCAGCGTGGTCTCCGGGCTGGTGCAGAGGCCGGTCATCGCGGTGCCGACGAGCGTGGGCTACGGGGCGAGCTTCGGGGGAGTGGCGGCGTTGCTCGGGATGCTCAACTCCTGTGCGCCTGGTGTTGCGGTGGTCAACATAGACAACGGTTTCGGGGCCGGATACCTTGCGGGCGTGATCAACGAGAGGTATGCAAAGCCCGGGGAAGACCGTTTGAACCATAAGGGATGAGGGATCTCCAGCGAGTGCCGGCATACGTTTGAGATTCATTCTGCAAGAGAGAAAGGAAAACCTGTGGGAAGAGAATATCGGCCGAACGCAAGGGAGTCTGCCGTCATATCGCGACTCGACCATGCGAAGGAATCGCAGCGGCACAACGCCATGAATCTTCTGCGTGAACATCTTGATGAGTTGAGCGACCGCATCGCGATGAAGCTCATTGAAGAGAGACTGGTGGAGACGACCAGCAAGGACGATCTCGAAGGGCAGATCGCTTTCTCGCTGCAGAACCTCCTGACCGCGGAAGATTTCGACGTCCAGTATCAGACCGCGAGCATCCGGACCCTGGTCCCCCGCCCTCATTTCATCAGTCTTTACGTGACGGCCTACATCATCGAAAAGCTGATTGACCACAAGTGCATCGTGGAGATTTACGGGACGGACGAGGACATTTACAAGAGTGTGAATAAACAGGTGAACCGGCTTATCCCGCTCCACTGAACAGGTGACGGCGGCACCCAGGCCGTGCGGCCCCGCATGGTTCCGGTGTTTCCCGCCGATCGGGGCCGGAATCGATCCATGCCCTGCCGGGTTGCGTGACGAACGACGTAACACCGCACACTACTTCTTCACCATTTTTTTCAATTCCAGAAGGTCTCCGTAAGTAAAATCGGGACGGCGACACGCAAAGAATGAATTGTTGTGAGTGAGGGGCTCGTTTTCCAGGTCGAAGCGGGATATCCGCCTGGCTTCGATCCACATTGGAGTTCCGGGCACCGGCGAGTATTCGCAGAGGCGGGGCCGAGCGCCCGCATCTTTCACCACCCGTATGGTGTGAGCGACCTCCGCCGGGGTCTGCCCCGGGACCCCGCACAAAAGGTAGACCCCGATCCGGTCCGGTGTGAATCCCGCGGCGTGGAGGTTCCTCACCGCCGAAGCGAACATCCCCGTTGCAACCTTCCCGCCCCATCGCCTGTGCCTGTCCGCATCCACCGTCTCCAGTCCCAGCCTGATCGTCTCGAACCCGACGGCATGAAGCAGCTCGCACCATTCCGGGGTGAGTGCCCGGATGTGGACGGCGTTTGGTGTGTGGAACCTCAGCCTGCGGCCCTCCCTTACGATGCGCTCCAGAGCGGGCTTGAGGCTCGTATCCGCATCGAACAGAAGGGCATCGTCGTAGAACGCGAAATCCTCGATCCCTAAGACTTCGTTCCTCCCGACGATTTCCCCGTAGACGGCTTCGGAATCCCGCCGTTCCCATCCTCCAAAGAGAATTCCCGAAGCGCAGTAAGGGCACCGGAACCTGCATCCTCTGCTGGTGAGTATCGGTGCGTAGGCAATGGGACGGGTGATGCACTCGAGTGCGGGAGGCGGAGCGGACGTGAAATCGGTCCACCGTGCCTTATTGGAAAGCCTGAAGCCTGTTGCGGCCTCGAGCCGGTCGGGGAGTTCGCCCTGAACACAGGTGATCACCCGGTCCGCTCCACTGTGTTCCCGGGCATGAGCGGAGCACAGTTGCGCATAGATGCCTCCCAGCCAGACCGAGGTATCCGGGAAGATATCACGGAGGATCCCGATGGCTTCCCGAACGCCGTTATGCCAGTACGTCATGGAAGAGGTTACCCAGATGAGATCCGGCCTGGGAATGACGGCCAACTGCCTTCTCAAGCTCTCGGGATGGATGCCGTAGCGGTAGTAATACCTGGGGAAATCGGAAAAAACGGCGGGCTTGGGAATGCGCATCCTGGTGTATTTGCCCGTGCCGTGGCGGCGCGCGGTTCCGGGCAGAACGTCGGCGGATGCGTTCGTGAACGGATCGCAGCGATCGAGGCAGTCGATGAATGCGATCCCGCATCCCCCTTCTCTCAACAGGGCGCCGAGGAGCAGAAGGCCGAGGGGTTTCGCCCACAGGTCGTAGGCCGCAAAATCCGTGATCCACGGATTTACAAGAAGAATAAAAGGCGCTTTTGACATGATGCCCACGGATGCGCTATGAAAGGTTTCGAACAGTTGATACCGAACTGCAACACGAATAAGGGTGTTTCCTGACAGAATCGCCCTGCTCTTTCATTTTACAACCTTTTTCCCCTGGGGGTCAAATTTCGAGGTCGCTTTGTTGCGGACGAGCGGCGGAGGATGCTGTCGATCACCCCCGGCGGCCTCGCTGAGTGAAGATGGGAGTCCGGGATGCGAGCGGTCGTGCAGAGGGTTCTTGAAAGCAGAGTGACCATAAACGGCGGAGAGGAGACCGGGAGGATCGGCAGAGGGCTGCTCGTGTTCCTTGGGGTGGGTCCGGACGACGACCTGGGCGACGTGCGCTACATGGCTGAAAAGATAGCCTGTCTCAGGATCTTTCCCGATGAATCGGACAAGATGAACCTGTCCGTTTTAGAGATCGGAGGAAGCGTACTGGTCATCTCTCAATTCACCCTGTATGGAGATTGCCGCAAGGGCAGACGGCCTTCGTACGCCGGAGCCGCTCCTCCCGAACAGGCTGAGAGGCTCTACGATGCGTTCGTCGAAGAGATGAAGAAGCATTCCCTGCCGGTGGAAACCGGGAAGTTCCAGGAAATGATGCTGGTGCATCTCATAAACGACGGACCGGTTACCCTGCTTCTGGACAGCAAAAAGGCTTTCTAGGCCCGTCATCCGCCCACCTTTGCAGCAGCTTGAGAATTCCTGAAAATCCTTCGACAAAGTCTGATGCAACCCTTTACGAATCGACTGATAGCAGCTATACTGACATCCCAAAGGCGGGGTTTATCGAAAGAATGAGTGGCTTTGACTGGTTGCTGTTTATTGGATTATTTTTTGTGATTGATAATTCTGCTTGATGAATCCTTCCGTTCGGCCACGGGGTTGGGGTCTTGCGGGATCGGTTCATTCAGCAAAATGCCGCCGGTAGCTTTTCAACGGGCGGTGTGCGGCTTATTTTCCTCCTAGACCATACGGATTGATACCCCGGAACGCACCTTATCTTCCTGGCAAAGAAAGGAGTCAGTATGTTCAGCATGCCCGACGTCGCTGTGATCTTAGGAGTTGTTCTACTCATTTTTGGGCCGAAAAAACTCCCGGAAATCGGTGCATCACTGGGAAAAGGCATAAAAAGCTTCAGGAAGGCCACTGAAGAGGGAGAGAAGATCATGACCGATCCTCTGTCCGTTGTCGATTCGCAACAGGCGACTCCCCAATTGACGGCGGAGACCGCAGAAAAGGTGGAAAGCAAACCCGCCACGACCGATCATCCGGAAAGCACGGCAAAATGAATGGTAAGGAAAGAAATCATGTTTGGCTCAAGCTGATATTGCTTGTGCTCATTCTTGGCGGTCTCACGTTTTTGCTCTATGAATCTGGTCTGATCAAAATCTTTTTCAGCAAGAAAAAGTTGGTGCACTTCCTGGATTCGCTTGGTCCGTTGGGGCCGGTCGGATTCATGGTTCTCCAGGCTCTGCAGGTCATCATATCCCCCATCCCCGGGGATGTGACCGGGATTCTCGGCGGGTTCCTTTACGGTCCGTGGTTCGCGGTTCTGCTTTCGACCATCGGGCTGACGGTGGGGTCCTGCGCTGCCTTTGGGCTTTCGAGGGCTTTCGGCCGTCCGTTTGCCGAAAGATTCGTGCCGAAAGCGGCCATGGGGCGTTTTGATTATCTGATTGAACACAAAGGCGCCTTCCTGGCGTTTCTGCTGTTTCTCATTCCCGGATTTCCAAAGGATTATTTCTGCTACATTTTCGGCCTCGGAAAAATGCCCGCCGGGCAATTTATAGGGGTGAGCACTGCCGGCCGGCTGCTCGGAACGATCCTGCTCTCGCTCAGCGGTAATTGCATCCGGTTGCACCAGTACATGTACCTGTCCATCCTTGTCGGAGTCTCCCTGATCGTCATCTTCGTGGCATGGGTGTTCAGGGATAAAATGGAAAGCATATTCAGAACGCTGCAGGCAAAAGCCCGCAGGAGAGAAAAACCCAAAGACATCCGGGTCGATGCCTGATTTATTGGGGTGTCCGGTCGTTCAGTTCGTTTCCTGGTCTGTGGATGTGTTCGGGTAACGTCCCGCCGGATTCCATTCGCGGTGCTCTCGGGATGCGGCGGGCCGAGATTGGTTCAAGCAAAAAAAACTCCCCCTTTAGCGGAATGACAAGGGGGAGCCGAAATGGGGGAAAAACCGGCGGGAAGCGGCATCACGCCTTGAAGAAGGCCTTCTGGTTGGCGCCGCAGACCGGGCATTTGTCGGGGGCTTCCCGCTCAAAGGTGGCGCCGCAGATCTTGCAGATGTAATAATCCTGCACGGGGAATTTATCCGGGTTCCCGATTGCCTCCTTATAGAGTTCCGCATGCATCTTTTCCACTTCGTTTGCGTAGTGGAAACTCATCTCGGCGGATTTGTTCCCTTCCTCCTTCGCGTCTGCGATCATCTGCGGATACATTTTCTTGAATTCATGCGTTTCGCCCGCAAGCGCTTCGTTTAAGTTTTCCACCGTCGATTTCACGCCGCCGGCGGTTCGCAGGTGTTTGTGTGCGTGAATGGTCTCGGCTTGCGCTATCGCCTGGAAAAGTTTTGCAACCCCGTGAAGAAATTCGTCTTCAGCCCGTTCCGCAAACGCGAGATAACGGCGATTGGCCTGAGACTCACCAGCAAAAGCATCCTTCAAATTCTTTTCAGTCTTCGACATTATGTCTCCTTTTCTATCATGGTGTCAGGAAATCCGGATTCATCAGGCGGACCGGAGGCCTATCCATCTCCTTCTGCCGGCGGGGCGGATTGAGGGCGAAGGGATGACGCTTTAAACGGCCGCTGCATTCTTCAACCCGGTTCACCCTGTCAAGGCTGGGAACGAAGTGTAATTTCCCGATAGACACGATTCGGGCGGCGGCTGTTGTCTTGTCACATGCTCCGGCTTAAAGCCCCGATTGTGGATCAGCAGTAACAGGAAATCTAAGAAAACAGGCAGCGAATGTCAATTGACGTATATTTGGGGTTGTTATCGCCGTCTCTAATATTGTAATTTAATCCATAAGTCGGGAGCGGTCTTCCGGCGATGCCGTTCACTCAATAATAGAACAGCCAGGCTGTCGTTTCGGGCAACTCGGGAAATCTTTTGGATCATCGATCGTGAACGGATTTTCCCCTTCGGTTGAAATGACGGAATGTCCACCTGCCCCCCGAAGTCAACGGCACTGGGTCCTCCGGCTATTGATAGATCTCCTGGGGATGATTTTCTTGCAACTGTAGGGAATGACGGTTAAAGCGATTCCCCTCTCCAAACCCGTGCAGAGCTGACCCTCGGCTTACGGCAAGAGAATCCCTTCTCAGTGCACAGTGAGGGGATTTTCCGGACACACGCACCGGCTTCTTTCCTCAATGGACTTTCCGCGGCTTACATGGCTACGGAGATCATGGTAAACGGTTTTGTCCGGTCGACTCCATTTTAAGATCCGTCGTCCACCGAAGACTGCCTGTTCCCGCGACGGGAAGGGATCATTCGATGCGGCCCCCGCAGGAGCGGCAGGGGGTGGAGCCGCCCCGGACGAAGACAACAGGTTTTCCGGCAAAAGAGAGGAGACACAATGAGCACACCTTTTCAGGTTGGAATGAGTCACGAACTGAAAATCAAGTCCCTTCCCGAACACTCAGCACAACGCTTTTATCCCAATCTGCCCGATGTCTTTGCGACTCCCGTCCTCGGCGGCCTGATGGAAAGAGTGTCGGCCGAACTGATCAACCGGCATCTCAAACCCGGTGAACAGTCGGTGGGAATTTCCATGTATCTCCAGCACTCAGCGGCCACGCCCCTGGGCATGGAAATTCGAGTGAGAACGGAAATTACGGCGGTTGAGGGCAGGAAGCTTACTTTTAAGCTGGAGGCTTTCGATGAAGCGGAGAAGATCGGCGAGGCAACTCACGAGCGCTTCATCATCCAGGCCGACAAATTCAATGCCCGGGTGGCGGAAAAGGCCCAAAAGATGGCCGGAGGCCGCTGACGGGAATGCCGCGGAAGGTACGATTTTGCTCACAGCATCCCGATTCAGGGGAGGTCCCTTATGGCTCTAGATGAATTGCGGTCGTTTTTCCATCCCTCGAGCGTGGCGGTCATTGGAGCGTCGGACGCCGAGGGCAAACTGGGGCATGAGATACTCAGGAACCTGATCGAGGGCGGTTTTCCCGGCGCCCTGTATCCCATCAATCCCAAGGCCGAGAGGATCCTGGGGCTGACCTGTTTCAAGAACGTGAAGGACATCCCGGACCAGGTCGATATGGCCGTTGTGATCATTCCGGCCCGGATGGTGCCGCAGGCCATCAGGGACTGCGGGGAAAAGGGCGTGAAGGGGGCGGTCATCGTGTCCGGCGGTTTCAGCGAAGCAGGCCCCGCAGGCGAGGAACTCCAGAAGGAACTCATCCGCGTCGCCTCCGAGTACGAAATTCGAATGATCGGCCCGAACTGCCAGGGGATCAACAACCCGCACCATGCTCTGTGCGCTTCCTGGCCGTTGCTCACCATGAAGGGGCGCGTGGCCGTCATCAGCCAGAGCGGCACGGTGGGGGCGGCGATGATGGACTGGTTTTCGGTCGAGGAACTCGGGGTGTCGAGTTTCGTGAGCCTCGGGAACCGGGCCGATATCGATGAAGTGGACCTCATCGAATATTTCGAGAACGATCCCAATACGAAGGTTATAGCGGCTTACATCGAAGGAGTAAGGGATGCGTCGCGTTTCCGGGACGTCCTGCAAAGCATGACCAAACCGCTGGTAATTCTCAAGTCGGGCAGGACACCGCGAGGCCGCGTGGCGGCCGAGTCCCACACCAAGTCGCTTGCCGGAGCGGATGCGATATATTCGTCGCTGTTCCGGCGGCACGGGGTCTGCCGGGCCGAGAGCATTGAGGAACTGTACGATTTTTCCAAGGCATTTGCCTACCTCAAGCCGCCCTCAGGGAACAATATCCTCTTCATTACGACATCCGGGGGATCGGCAATCCTTGCAACGGACACAGCCGAACGGGAAGGCCTCTCGGTATCGCGGCTCCCCGGCGAACTGGCGGCGCAGCTCGAGGGAATCATCCCGCCGCACGCCATCAAAGCCAATCCCCTGGACCTCACCGGGGACGCGAACGCCGGAATGTTTCAGGAAGTGATCCAGCGGGCGCGCCCGTTCTATGACACCCTGGGGATCATCTTCGGCGACCCCATCATCGGCGCTTCGGAAGTCGTGACACCGGACGCGAACGAAGTCGTCATATTCCTTGGGGGAGCCGAAGTCGAACGCACCGAGCGGCAGAGAATGCATCGGAAGGGAATCCCTGTGTTTCCCACTCCCGAACGGGCAATCAGCGCGTTGGCTCAGTTGATCCCTCAGAAGAAAAAGGGCGTGAAGGCAAAAACTACATTTCCCGTGGCCTCGGGCCGATCCCAATTGAGCGTTTATGAAAGCTTCGAGTTCCTCGAAGGCAAGGGGTTCGACTGCATCATCAGCCGCTTTGCGGACAGTCCGGGGAAGGCGGTCCACCTGGCTCATCGCATGGGATTCCCGGTATCGCTCAAAGTGAATTCTCCGGATATCCTGCACAAATCCGACTGTGGCGGAGTGAGGCTGAACATCCAGTCCGCGCTCGAATTGCGGAATGCCTATGCCCAGATGATGGAGCGGGTGCGTTCCCATCATCCGGACGCAAGGATCTCCGGGCTCGTCGTGAGCGCCATGGCTTCTCCAGGCCTCGAGCTTATCATGGGAATGAATCGGGACCCGCAGTTCGGGCCGATCATCATTTTCGGACTGGGAGGGATTGCCGTGGAACTGCTCCGCGATGTTTCCATGCGACTCCTGCCGATCGACAGGGACGACGCCCTGGAGATGATCGGGGAGATCCGTGGAGCGCCCCTCCTGAAGGGCTTCCGGGGAGGCCGTCCGGTGGATGAGAACGCCCTGGCTGACGGACTGCTCAGGCTCGCCCGAATTGCCGGGGAACATGAGGATATTGTCGAAATCGACCTCAATCCCGTTCTCGCCTATTCGGAAGGCATGGTGGTCGTGGACGCGAGAGTGCTTAAGGCATAAAGGCGTTTTGGCCGATTGACTCCGGTGAGGAGGTGCTCAAGATGCCCCGCAAGGGAACGATTGCACTGCTGGTGTTGCTGCTGGCGGGATTCACGCTGACCGGCGTAAAGACCGTTCGGGCCGATGATGTCATGGATTCCATCAACCAGGCGATCGAGGCATACAGGAAGGGCGATTATTCCGGAGCTGCGGGAAGCCTCGACTATGCGGCCCAGCTCATGAGGCAGAAGCGCGGCGAACGGCTGCTGTCCTTTCTGCCGGAACCTTTGCCCGGCTGGACGGGGGAGGAGCCGAAGTCACAGGCTGTGGGACAGATGATGCTCGGCGGGATGCTGTCCGGGGAGAGGCGTTACTTCAAAGGTGCGAATACGATCACCGTCACCATCGTCAGCGATTCACCGATGCTCCTCCAGGGCGCAATGGTGATGTTGACCAATCCCATGTTCGCCGGTTCCGAAGGCGGCACCCTCCAGAGAATCAAGGGGCAGAACGCCTTGGTCAGCTATGACTCATCTTCACAGAGCGGAAGTGTGAAGGTCATTGTGGCCAACCGGGTGCTCGTTACGATAGACGGCCAGGGGATAGCACAGAAGGATCTCATCGATTACGCTTCGGCCATCAACTACCAGAAGCTGCAGTCCCTCTAGGGAGAGTGCCGGTGAAGAAAGGAAATCGGAGAACCTCTTGCGCTTCGCGCCCGGATAACAAGTATCCGGGCTACCCGTTGGGGGTGTAGAGTGTACCCGCTCAAGGACGCTCCATTCTTTGCATTCCTGCCGATGTCACCCGTGAAATCGCTCGGATCGGGATCAAATCTTTGCCCGCCACTCCGTTCCTCCCATTATTGCCTATGTTACCCCTGGAATGGTTCACGCCGAGGGCAAATCTTCAACTTGCGGTCCGGGTTCAGCCCAGGAGGGCGCACCGGATTTTTTCGAGTTTCTCGAGGGCTTCCTTCCCCATCGCATCCGGAGGACACCGGCCGATCATGGATGCATAATAGAGAGTGTACGCTGCGTGTTCCAGCTTTTCGAGCCGCATGTAGGCTTCTCGAAGGGTCCGGCCAAAGGTGAGAGAACCGTGCCGTTCGAGCAGAATGGCCTGGTGGTCCCTGACGAACGGGGCGATCGAATCGGGGACTTCGTCGGTGGAGGGAGTCGCATACGGGGCGGTGGGCACGTTGCCGATAGTCAACCAGACCTCGGGAAGAACGTCTGCCGCAAAAGCGACCCCTGCCAGAGAAAAGGCGGTAAGAAGGGGCGGATGGGCGTGGACGAGTGCCCCCACGTCGGTCCTGTTCCTGTAGACCACGAGGTGCATCCGGATCTCGCTCGAAGGCCTTCCATCGCCCGATATCGTTTCGCCCGCAAAGTTGACTACCAGAAGATCGGCGGGGTCGAGTTCCCCTTTTGCCCTGCCGCTCGGAGTAATAAGCAGCCGGTCGGATCCCAGCCTGCAGCTTACATTGCCGTCCGTGGCGGCAATCAGCCGCCTGTCGTCGAGTTTTTTGCAGATCCGCACCAGCTCAGCGCGAAGTTCCGATTCGCCGTTCATATCAATCCCCCCGGTAACATCTCCATTCCGTATTTTTGCACCGCGCGGGCTGCGCGCCTGCCTTTAGCCTTGTGTTCAACGGAAATTCCCTTTTATACTTGAAAACTTGTAGCACACGGCGCGAAACATTCCCACAAATAGTGTCCATAAAGAACGCGCCCATAAACTCCCGGCCCCATCGGCCTCAACGAGGGAGGCATTTGCCTGCTCCGGCCGTGCCGAGTCATGGGGGACTGGAGCGTGCGGTGCGGACTTGTTGAACCCGGATTCTTTGCCTGCCCTGCGGTCGAGACTCAAAGCGGCAGATACCAGAAGGAACTTTGCCAACATGATCAATTGGTTCAAACGAAAGAAGAAAAAGACGGATATCCCTCAGGAGGAAGACCTCGATCGAACGGCCGAACAAGAGCAACCCGAACAGCACGAGCCTGAGGCCGAGCCCGAGGCTGCTCCGGAGGCTTTGACTGAGGCTCCTGAAGAGGTCGAACCCCTGGAAGAAATGGAATTCCCTGCTGAAATGGACGAGGAACCGGAAGAGGAAGCCGGGGAACCGGAGGCTGTCCGGGAGAAGGGGCGGTTTTTCAAGAAGTTGAGGGAGCGCCTGCACAAGACGCGCGAGCGGTTCGCCACCCGCATCGACCGGCTGGTGCTCGGCAAGAAGAAGATCGATATGGACCTGCTGGATGAACTGGAGGAGGTCCTCATCACCTCGGACCTCGGCGTTCAAACCACTCAGGTCCTCCTCGACAAAGTTGCCCAAAGAATCAAACGGCAGGAATTGAGCGACCCGGAGAAGCTTCGGGACCAGTTGCGCGAAGAAATCGCGGCGATCCTTTCGGTTCCCGCTCCGGCGTGGAACCCGCGGTCCGCGCGTCCTTTCGTGGTCATGGTGATCGGGGTGAACGGCGTCGGCAAAACGACCACCATCGGCAAGCTCGCTCACCACCTGAAGGATGAGGGCCTCAAGGTGATGCTGGTCGCCGGGGATACGTTCCGCGCCGCCGCGGTCGAGCAGTTGAGCCTGTGGGGGGAGCGGGTCGGCGTTCCCGTCGTGAAGCAAAAGAGCGGCTCGGATCCGTCCGCGGTTGCCTTTGACGCCATGGATGCCGCCGTGGCAAGAGACATGGACGTGGTCCTGCTTGACACTGCCGGGCGCATGCACACCAAGGTGAACCTCATGGAAGAACTGAAGAAGGTGCATCGGGTGGTCAACAAGAAGAACTCTGAAGCCCCTCACGAGATCCTGCTCGTCCTCGACGCTTCGACCGGCCAGAATGCCCTGTCGCAGGCGAGGCTCTTCAAGGAACAAATCGGAGTGACGGGCCTGATCCTGACCAAGCTCGACGGGACGGCCAAAGGTGGGATCATTGTCGCGATAAGCGATGAGCTGCAGCTTCCGGTCCGTTTCATCGGCATAGGCGAAAGCCTGGACGACCTGCGGCCTTTCGATCCGGAGGAATTCACGCAGGCCTTGTTCTGATCGAACAGGCCCACGTCTAAGATTCCCGCCCAGCCCCTCCCGCCAAGGGAGAGGAATTGAGTTTGACTCCTCCCCCTTGAGGGGGAGGTCGGGAGGGGATGTGAGGGGTGACACGGACAACTCGGTGTCCGTGCGCGAAGCGCAAGAGATTCGGAGGATAGACTCTGGAATCGCGGCGGCGGATTTGGCTGCCCCTCTTGTCCTTACGGACCCAGGCAACGAGTTGCCCGGGCCACCCGCCGGCTATAAGTATGGGCACTCCCGGTCCAAACAGAGGATGGCCGGGTGTAGCCCATTGAGCGCACAATTTCTCCCGATGTCCGCAGTAGGAATCATTCAGATCAGAAGTAAACCCGCCGTTCCCCATTACCGGGCCCGGTCATTGGGCTTTTCTGAGTCTCTTGATGATTTTGGGGATAAAAAAGGAGAATAGGAACAGACCCACCGAGAAAAAAACCCTCACGGAAATCAGTTGGCCCCAGTTTCCCGAAGCCCAGATGTCTTTCACGGTTCCGATGAAGAAGGTGAAAATAAAAGTTCCGACGATAATGCCCAGACCGGTGGCCCCGATATAGTCCGTGAAACGCACTTTGGTCAGGCCCATTCCGAAGTTCAGGACGGTAAAAGGAAAGTAGATCAGCCGAAGATAGAGAACGGTTGCGAATCCGTTCCGCTCGATGGCGTCATCGTATTTCTCCAGTTTCCCCCTGGTGAGCGATTCGGCAAATTCCCGCCCCAGGGTCCTGCCGATGGCAAAGGAGATGCTCGCGCCGAGCATGGCCCCGATCCACACATAGACGAACCCCTGGTAAGCACCGAAAAGCGCCGCGCCGAGCGCCGTCAGAAGCGTGCCCGGGATGAAGACGCATACGCCCGCCGTATACACCAGGATGAACACGAACGGCGCCCAGAATCCGGCCGTGTGCAGGAAGCGCCCGAGCGCTTCCGCCGTGAGGTAGCCTTTCACGGGCGTAAATCTCACCACGCACACTGCCCCGGCGACAAACGCGAGCAACACGCATGCCTTGAGATAGGCCCTCTTCCGGCTCGAGCTTTCGATGCCTTCTTCCATCTCTTTCTCACTCCTTCGGTTAACATATCGTCATCCGGTCTTCTGCATCGGGTGAGGTAGTGTGTTCTTTTCGGTTCCCGTTACCCGATGCCGCACATGTTGTGGATGGAATCGCAGGTTTGCGAGAACAGTTTTTCCATCCAATGCTCTTTTAGAATGTTCGGCATGGCGGACGACCCGCACATAGGGCAGACCTTCATTTCCGCCAGGCGGGTCAGAACGCGCCGGGTGGAGGCCACGAAAGCGGCGTGGCTCCAGGTGAGCGGCGAGACGGAGATCGGTTCCCCGGTTATCGGGTGAACCTGCTCGGCAAGAACTCCCGATGGAAGGGCGTGCTCGCTTACCCATTCGAGCAGTTTCAGTGCCTCGGAGAGCCCCGCTTCGTCCCGGGCGATCTCAGTGAGGTAGTCTGCAAACCACAGGGTGCAGATGAACCATGGGTTTCCCGCGACCTGGTCCGAGATGCGGTAGTACGGGTCGTTTTCATAGCGGGCCATGCCTCCGACACCGGTGGACACCCACAGCTTTTCTTTGAGAGCGGCCATGGTCGATTGGATTCTCGGGTCATCGGCGGTGTAGAGCCCGAAGGCGAAAAGGCCCCAAAGGCTGGCGTCGCAGGTTGAATCGACCTGCAGCGTGCCGTCCGGCCCACGGTGGACGCTCCGGCAAAAACGGTTCAGCTCAGGCCTCCAGAGATAACGCGAAGCGGCGTCCCTGATTTCCGCAGCCGCCTGCTTATAGCGTGCTGCTCTCTCGTCTTCCCCGAAAACGGTGCAAAAAAGAGACGCCGCGGTGAGTCCGCCGAAGACGGTGCCCACCGTAAAACTGAAAATCCCCCGCTGTTCCTCCCACAGGTCGTAAGACGCATCGGGGAGTCCCGTTTCGCGGTCTCGATAACGGGTCATGAATTCGGCGGCCCGCTTGATGAGCGGCCTGTAGAAAGGCTTGATGAATTCGAGGTCCCGGTAGCGGACGAAGTGGTTCCACAGGGCCCAGATGACCAGGGCCGTTTCGTCTTCCTGAATCGGGAGCTGAAGTTGCCCGCCCTGGTACCACGGATGCCAGGACGAGGCCAGCGTTCCGTCCGGGTTATATTTGTGGAGGAAGTACCCGTCGTTTTCGATCCTTCCGGCGATAAACCGGTAAAAATTCTGGGTGATCAGCGGATAGCCGGCTTCATCCAGGGCATTGGCCGCGAGCGCTCCGTCCCGGGGCCACACGTACGAGTAAGTGTCCCGGTTGAACTGGACGACGTCGGAATCATTTGCGGCGGTGATGCCTCCTTCCCAGTCGATCTGAGTCCCGAGCACGAGAAGGCTCCGGTGATAGAGTTCCCGGACGCTCTTCGGCAGATGATCGAGGGGGGCCGTTTCCTTCTCCGCCCAGAGCCGCCAGTAGTATGACGTCCGATCGATCAGTTTTCCGGTGCCCTTGTACCTGACCCGGCTGTTCAGGCGGCGGATTTCCGGCCAGTCCTGCCCGGCGGCAATCCAGTATGAGGCTTTCCCGTGGGACCCGCCGGCGACGTTCAAGTGCACGGCTATGACCGAATCCACGGAGCCCTGGGCGACGGAGTTCCCTGAGAGGATGCCGTCTTCAGCGTCTTTGAAGGTCCCCTCCTTTCCGGTGACCCCCGTGACGCCGACGGCGAATTGAGCGAGCGCCCTGGAACCGTCGGTTTCAGCGTTCGCCAGGAAATAGCGGTCGGCCTTGTAGTGGACGACGCCGCCCGTAGAGGGATCGAACACGGCGGTGTCCCCCACACTGTTTCCCAGGATGCTGAAGGCCTGGCCGAAAAAGAGCCGGATTTCCCTTTCCTGAGGCCTCAGGTTCTCGACGTCTATTTCCCTCAAGAAAATGTTTTCATGAAAATCCACGGCATCCCGGCAGTTGATCCGCAGCCCCAATCGTTCATGGAAAAGGCCGACCTTGGCGACCAGCGTGCCTTCGGCATACCGGAGATCGCGCTTCCAACTGCTTTCCACCCACGAAAATTCCCCATCGACCCAGACGCCGAAGCGGCAGTGGTTTCCGTTGAGATGGTTTTCCTGACCCACATGGGGGAAATACAGATCGCGGATGCAGTAGTCCCCGTCGAAGCAAACCAGGAGTCTTCCATTTCCGAGCGGGATGTCCCGAGGCATTGCCTTTCCTCCTCCTTCAGGTTTTCTTCCCCAGTGTGAGAGTTTTTGAGATTCCGTTGCGAGCTTTCGTCCACAGACGGTTCCCCCTGGCCTTGAGGTCCGATCGTCGCAGAGCGAGCCAGATGCTCAGGATCTTTTTCACGAGCGGAGTCAGCCTCGTCCGGTTGTATTCATCCGCCACTTGCCTGATGGCTTCGGCCTGCGTCGGGTATGGGTGAATTACGCCGGCGATGGCCCCGAGACCGAGTCCCCCCGCCATGGCGAGGCTTATTTCGTTGATCATCTCTCCCGCATGCCGGGCGACGATGGTGGCTCCGAGGATCCTGTCCGACCCGCGCTGCACGAGCACTTTTACGAATCCTTCCGTTTCCCCGTCGGCGATGGCGCGATCCACCAGGCCGAAGGATTTTACGAATGCGTCCACCCGGATTCCTTTTTCTCCGGCTTCAGCCTCGGAAAGGCCCACGTGGGCGATTTCCGGGTCCGTGTAGGTGCACCACGGGATCGTGAGGGCGCTCATCTTTTTGCGGCCAAGGAACAGGGCGTTCTGGATGACGATCCGGGCGGTGGCGTCAGCCGCGTGCGTGAATTTGTACGGAAGGCAGATATCGCCCGCGGCATAGATCCGGGGGTTGGAAGTCTGGAGGCGGTCGTTTACCGCGACCCCCTTCGCGGTATCGTATCCGACTCCCGCGGCTTCGAGGCCGAGTTCCTCCACGTTCGGACTGCGGCCCATTCCAAGCAGAATCTCATCGACCACCACGCTTTCGGACCGGCCGTTTCGTTCAAAGGTGATCCGCTTCCCCTCTCCGGTTAGAGATACCTCGACGAGGCGGGCATTCAGATAGAGTTCAATGCCTTCTTCAAGGAAGGTCCGTTGGAGGATCCGCGCAGCATCGTAGTCTTCCCGGTTCAGAAGATGATCGTGCTTATGAAAAATAGAGACTTTCGATCCCATGCGCCCGAAGGCTTGAGCCAGCTCCGAGCCGAGCGGACCGCCCCCGATGACGGCCAGCCGGGAGGGTCGCTGCGTCAGCGAAAAGACCGTTTCATTCGTGAGGTATCCGGCTTCGGCCAGTCCCTCGATGGGCTGTGCGACGGCCCGTGCTCCCGTCGCGATCAAGGCTTTTTCGAAGCGAAGCGTCTTTTTGTCCACCTCAACCATATCCTGCCCGGTGAAACGGCCTTCTCCCAGAAACACATCGACCCCAAGGCCCTGGAAACGCACGAGTGAATCGCCCGCGCTGATCTCCGACCTCAGCCTGCGCATACGCTCCATCACCGCCGGGAAATCCACTTCAAGCCCATCCGGGATGCGGATGCCGAACCGTCCCGCCGCACGGGCGTCGGCGGCGGCGCGAGAGGACCGGATGATGCATTTGGAGGGGACACATCCCACGTTGAGACAGTCTCCGCCCAAAAGATGTCTTTCGATGAGGGCCACTCCGGCCCCCAGCCCGGCGGCTCCGGCCGCGGCCACCAGCCCCGCCGGACCCGCTCCGATCACCACCAGGTCGTAGCGGGGGCGAGGCTCCGGGTTCTTCCAGCCGGGCGGGGAAACGTTCGAAACCAGTATGTCGTTGTATCGGTCTTCCGGCAGAACCTTTGGGGTTGCATCGGATTTCATGTGATCCTCCTTATCTCGGACCGGCGCAAACAGCAGAGATGCAGCGGGCGAGAACATGTTCGAGCGGCCGGGCATTGCCCGTCGAAAGCGCGCGGGCCGCCGGCATTTCCGGACGGCTTTGGTATCAATATAGGTATGCCTGCGGAACAATGGAACTTCTGTGCTCGCCTCAGGGGAACAATCAAACAGGAAATGCAGGGAGAGAGGGGAGCTGCAGGCCCGGCGTCCGAAAAGCTCTTGACAAAAAGGTGATTTTTTGGCCAAGTAGACGCGCACCATTAAGAATCCGTCCTTTTCCAGCATCCCGGAACACGGTGAAAATCCGTGGCGGTCCCGCCGCTGTAATCGGGGATGAGGATTTGCGAAGAGCAAGGCTCGGTCACTTTCGGGGTCCACCTCGAGGGGAAGGCCGCGAGTCCTCAGTTGATCCGAGAGTCAGAAGACCTGCTGGAGAATACGCGACGGGGTCCCAATGGCAACAGGAACCCGGAAAGCCGTACACAGTGTGCGGCTTGTCCGGGTTTTTTTTATGGAGCCCACCGCTGTCACGAAAGGAGAAGAACATGCCGAAGAAAAGGAACATCATTTCGTACCGTCGTCGTTGCCGTGAATCCGCCAACGGAACGGGTTTGTCTCACTACATCCTTTTGACTCCCAAGGCCCCCAGGAAGTAAGGAAAACCAATGAACACTGCACGAGAACTTCATCCCGCGAGTCTGTACGCCAATACCGGATTCGGGCCGACCTTCGCGGTCCTTGAGATCGGTTCCCCGGACAAAGTGGCGATTGTGGAACCGGACCTCGCGTACTGGGCACTGGTCGAACGGACCGCCCTGAGCGAAGCCCTGGCCGGGGAGTTCATCGATGAATTCCGCGGCCGGGCCGAATCGTTCCGCGAGGAGATGAATCGTCTGCGCTTTGAGCTTAAGCCTTCCGCCGTCTACTTCAATGCCACGGACCGGTGCAATTTCAACTGCGGCTACTGTTACCTGCCCGAGGAAATGCGCCGGAACGGGAAGACCATGACAACGGAAGAGCTGTGCGGCGCTCTCGATCGTCTCAAGGCCTATTTCCACACGGTCCTGCCCGCCGGGGGGGTACCGCAGCTCATCTTTCACGGCAGCGAACCTCTGATGGCAAAGGAAGCGGTTTTCAGCGCGATCGAGCGCTTCCGGGACGATTTCGTGTTCGGCCTCCAGACAAACGGGATGCTGCTTGACGATGAGGCGATAGCCTTCCTGATGGACCACGGGGTCGGGATCGGGATTTCGCTGGATGCTCCGGACGCCGAAACGGCAAATGCCGTTCGGAAGAACTGGAATGGAGCCGGTGGTTTCGATCACGTCGTTTCAGTGATCGAGAAGCTGATTTCCTACCCGGCTTTCAACGTCATCACGACGGTGACCGGAGTAAACGTCCACACCCTGCCTGCCATGGTTAACTTCTATCATGAGCGTGGGGTGAAGACGGTGATGTTCAATCCGGTCCGGTGCACGCAGCCGGGCGGGCAGGAACTGAAGCCGGACAACCGGGTGCTGTCGGAACATTTCTGCAGGGCGCTCGACCGCACCCACGAGCTTTACGCCAAAACGGGCCGCAAGCTTGTGGTCGCCAATTTCGCCAATGTTCTGGCAGGAATCGTCGGACCGACCGGCAGACGGCTGATGTGCGACATTTCTCCCTGCGGAGGAGGAAGGTGTTTCTTTGCCGTATCGGCCGTCGGGGATGTTTTCCCGTGCAGCGAATTCATCGGATTTCCCGAATTCAAGGGAGGGAATCTCTACCAGGATGATTTGCCGGCTGTCCTTGCGAGCCCGCCTTTTTCCGCCGTAACGGGGCGGAAAGCGGAAGACATCGTGCCGTGCGCGGCATGCGCCATCCGGCATTTTTGCGGAGCGCCCTGTCCGGCGGAGGTCCGGGTGGTTTCCGGGACCCTCAACGCGCCGAGTCCTTACTGCGAGTTCTATGAGGAACAGGTGCGCTATGCCTTCCGAGTGATCGCCGAAGGCCGGGAAGAGGCCTATCTGTGGGACGGCTGGAAGGAAGAAACCGAGGAAACTTTTTGCTTCAGATAAAGAAGATGAACCTCTAACCGGTGGGCTTTATCTCTACCAACGCCGGAACCAAGAACGAAGATCTCCCTTCCCTCATGCGGTTGCCTCAAAGCAGGGAACACGCCTGCCCCCCTCGCCCGAGGGGGGAGGGGAGATCTTCCTGCCTCCTGCCGGGGATGTGCCGATATCACCCCTTTCCCATGATAGCATTCAAGAATGCAATGATCCGGTCGAGTACTGTCGATCCGCGCTCTTGTGCGGGTTGTCGATCCGGCATATTATGCTGCGCGGAGTCGATGGCACCGGACAGCGGGCGCGACAGATGCGCGGAATTGCCGCGAGGGCCGGTTCACGTCGTATACGCTGTGTGCGGGGAATGGATATCAGCCTGCCGACCAAACTCAGAGAGGAGGACCATCCAGTAATATGCCGAAGAAAGAAGAAATGACGGCTTCGCCGTCCACGGGGCCTCACCGGTTTGAAATGAAAGCCTGGATAAGCTGTGCGCCGTTTGAGCGCCTCCTGAATATGACTATCCTGGAAGCTGATGAAGGTCGGGCGGTACTGGATATGCCTTTTCTCATCGATTACGCTCAAGGGGCCGGGTTGATGCACGGGGGCGCCCTGGTAAGCCTGGCGGATACCGCTGTGGTTATGGCCATCAAGAGCATAATCCCTCCGGAGTCACACTTTGCGACCATCGCCTGCGAAGTGAAATACCTTCTGCCCGTCAAGAAAGGAATTGTCACTGCAAGGGCAAAGGTGCTCGACAGGGAAGGGAGAATCCTGAAAGGCCATGCAACCGTCTATGATGAAGAAAACAGGGCTGTGATGGAGTTTACCTCAACCTTCAAAATGGCAAAAGATACCACAATCAGGGGCATTACCTTCAACGACGGCAGCGCATAGCCCCATGCGCCGGCGTTCACCGGAATGACGAACCCTGGTTACGCTCGTTCCCACGATCCTGCGTGGGAACGCAGACACTTTTCCTTTGGGCAACAGGCCGGTAACGGCCTCCCGGATAGATACCGGCTCCAATCATTCAAACAAGAGGAGGGATTTCATGAAGGCAATGCCTGTCCGAATTTTCAGCTTCCTGCTTGTGGTCGCCGTGGTCCTGGCATTCGGCGCACCCGCTGCATCCGCCGCCGACGAGGGTAAGTTCAAGGAGGAGTACAAGCTCACCCTTAACGTGGCCCCGTCATTCTATTGGGGGATGGGAGCGACCAAGTTCGCCGAGCTGGTGAAAGAGAAGACCAACGGGAAGATCAATGTAAAGCCTTACTACAACAGTACATTGCTCAAGGGAGCCCAGTTGCAGTCGCCCCAGATGGTTGCAAGGGGGATCATCGACTGTGCCGTCGAATCCACCATCAATGCATCGACGGTAATCCCTTCGATGAACATTTTTTCCTTCCCGTTCTTCATCAATAACTTCGAAAACCTCGACAAGCTGGAAAACGGGGAAACGGGGAAAGCCATTTTTGCCGAAATGGAAAAGATCGGGCTGAAGCCCCTGGCCTGGGCGGAAAACGGATTCAGGCAGATCACCAACAGCAAGCGGGCCGTGGAGAAACCCGAAGACCTGAAAGGCATGCGAATTCGGGTGGTGGGCAGCCCTATCTTCATCGACACGTTCCGCGAGTTGGGCGCCGATCCGGTCAACATGAACTGGGGCGATGCGGTGACCGCTTTTCAGCAGGGAGTTGTGGACGGCCAGGAAAACCCCGTCGGGGTGCTGATTCCCGTTCAAATCTACCAGTACAACAAGTACGTGACCATGTGGAATTATCTGGCCGATCCTCTGATCATCTACTGGAACAAAGAGCAGTGGGAGGCGTTCCCGGCCGATATCAAGAAAGCCATCCAGGAAGCGGCCGACGAAGCCGCCAGGTATGAAAGGGCGCTCGCCCGGGCGGGTCTTGACGGAGAGAAGTCGCTCAACATCCTGAAGAACGAGTTCAAATACGCCATGGAAGTTCCGGACCCGATCAAGTTCTTCCAGGAAAAGGGGATGACCGTCACCACTCTTTCCGAAGAACAACAGAAGGCTTTCAAAGAGGCTCTCAAACCGGTCCGCGACAAGTGGATCCCGCAGGTTGGGAAAGACATCTACGACAAGGCCGTGGGCGACATGTCCCGGTAAGCTGCACCGGCGGAAGGACCCGTGTGAAGCAATATGTTCACGAGGGTCCTTCTCATTTGCCAGGGAGATTCGAAACCGTGAGCGGTTCCAAACAGAGTTTAAAGTCTTTCAAGCCGGAGCACTGGATCGTTGCCGTCCTGCTTTTTGTTATGTCGTGCATTACCTTTGCCAACATTCTCAGCCGCTATTTCTTCCATTTCTCATTTGCCGCGACCGAGGAGATAACGATCAACTTCTTCGTCTGGATGACCGTCGTCGGCTCGGGAATCGCATTCAGCCGGGGCGCTCACTTAGGGATGGTCACCCTTTTCAACCTGTTTCCGCCAGGATTCAGGAAGGCCGTGATCCTTTTCAGCGCGGCTTTGAGCGCCCTGCTCTTTGTTCTGGTGAACCTGTATCTGATTCGGACCATCTATGATGAAATCGTCCTGTTCCACGCGACGTCGGGGGCACTGGGGATTCCCGTCTGGATTTACTACGCGGGGGTTCCCATTCTGTCCGTCTTTGTTTTCAAAGGCATTTATCAGGACGCGTCGGCGAAGCTGAAGGAAGTCGAAGGGGGGGCGGAAAAATAGTGGCGACTCTGCTTGTCAGTCTGACCTTTCTGGTTCTCGTGATGATCGGGATCCCCATCGGCACGTGTCTCGGCGTAGCCGCCGTCGTCACCCTTTTCGGATTCAACCTCGGCATGGGAATGGTGGGGATGAATTTCTGCGCCGGAATCGCCTCGTTCCCGCTTCTGGCAATCCCTTTTTTCGTACTGGCCGGAGTCATCCTCGAAAAGGCGGGGCTGGCCGCCACCATCGCCCGGCTGTTTGAACTCCTGGTCGGCAGGATGGTCGGGGGCCTGGCCATCGTGTCGGTGCTCACCTGCATGTTCTGGGGGGCCATATCCGGCTCGGGCCCGGCGACCACGGCGGCGGTGGGCCTGATCCTGCTTTCCCCCATGATCCGGCACGGCTACGATAAAAATTTTGCCGGGGCCACCATCGCCGGGGCGTCGGACCTCTCGATCATCATTCCGCCGAGCATCGCCTTCATCATCTATGGAAACATCACGAGCGTTTCGGTGAGCGCTCTATTCGTTGCGGGCATCATCCCGGGGATTCTTACCGGCCTGGCCATGGTCTTCATGGCATGGCTGATCTCCAGGAAAAGAGGCTACCGGGGTTTGGAGGACAGAGGAAGCTTAAAGGAAATCCTGACGGCGCTGCGCCAATCCATCTGGGCCCTCATGGCGCCCATAGTGATCCTGGGGGGCATATACACCGGCATCTTTACGCCCACCGAAGCTGCGGTGGTTGCCGTGTTTTACAGCCTGTTCGTCGCCATTTTCGTCTACCGGTCCATCACGCTCAGTGATTTTGTCCAGATCCTCGTGGACTCGGCCGTTACCAGTTCGGTCATCATGTTCATCGTGGTGTTTGCAGGGATCTTTACCTGGGTGGCATCGGTGATCGGGATCATCGATCTTGCGGCCAAATTCATCGTCAGCATTTCCCCCAACGCCATCGTCATGATCATCCTGGTGGACATCCTGCTGCTGGCGCTCGGAATGGTTCTGGATGCTATTTCGATATCCTACATTCTCATGCCGATCCTGGTTCCGGTGCTTGCGGCCTTCAAGATCGATCCACTGTGGTACGGGGTCATCTTCGTGTGTGCTCTGGCGATCGGTCAGGCGACTCCGCCCGTTGGGGTGAACCTGTTCACCGCGGCCAACCTGGTTGGCGGCGACCTCGATTCGGTCGCAAAACAGGCCATTCCCTACGTGATCATATCGACGATCGTGCTCATCATCATCTCAATCATTCCGGCCCTGTCGACCTATCTGCCCATCAGGGCGGGACTGTACACTCCATAGGCGGCGCGGGAAGAAAGTCCGCTCTTTCCGGACCGCCTTGAATCGAACAGGGGGGAAACGTTTTGGTGACGTGCAGTCGATAAACGAACTCTTTCAAGTACTGACCCTCGTTAAGACCGGGACCGCCGTCCTCATGGTGGTTCTCCTGTCCGTTCTGGCGGAGGTGGTGAGTCCCCGGTTTGCGGGCGTTCTCTCCGGCTATCCGCTGGGGGCGGCCCTCAGCCTCTTCTTCATGGGATTCGAAATCAGTCCCAGGTTTGCCGCCCAGAGCGCTTTGTACACGTCCGTCGGCGTGGCGGCAACCCAGGCATTTGCCTACTGCTACTTCAGAGCTTCCCTGGCCGCCTGGAAACTGCACGCCGGGCTCCACATCCTGCTTGCCTCCCTCGCCGGGGTTGCCGGGTACTTCGCAGCCGCCGCCATCTTGCGCTTCCTGCCGACGACCCGCGTTACGGCGATTCTGCTCCCGGCTTTTTTCATATTTGTTTTCATCTATCTGTTCAGAGGCGTCCGGAACGTAAAGATTCAAAAGAGGGTGAGCATGAGTCCGAAGGTGCTGGCGTTCAGGTCGGCCTTTGCGGCCTGCGCCATCGTCCTCATCACGTCGACCGCCGGGATGGTCGGTCCGGGGTGGGCGGGGCTGTTTGCCGCCTTCCCCATGACCATGCTTCCCTTCGTCGTGATCATTCACTTCACCTACGGGCCGGAATATGCCCACGCAATCCTGAAAAACGTTCCCAAAGGGCTGGGTTCGCTTGCCGTCTATGGCGTCGGGGTGTCTGTCTGTTACCCGGCCTACGGGATCTATGCCGGTACCGCCATTGCCTACGGACTCGCGACGGTCTATCTCGTTGCAGCTCAACTGAAGATAAATCTGCCGGGAAGGAATTATACCAATTCGCGTTCAAGGAATAACAAATGATGTTACTCAAGAGTGTGGGGAACTGCGTCCCGGCCTGCTGCCCAAAGGAAAAGTGTCTGCATTCCCACGCAGGAGCGTGGGAACGAGCGTAACCAGGATTCGTCATTCCGGCGAAGGCCGGAATCCAGGCTCATTGAAATCATTGGATAATTCCAAGTAACGGCACTGGACCCCGGCAATATCGCCGGGGTGACATTCCTCGACAAATGGCTCGTTTTTCACCTGGATTCTGTTTGGGCAACAGCCCGGGAATCATTCCCCCGCTCTTGTTGGGGATGTTAAAGGTATCGTCTTGAATGCAACCTCGCATCAGGGTCTTAGGCGCGTCCGGAGGTTTTCACTCCTAAGCGCTAGGTTCGATTCAACGAAACGGCGTCCGCGATAGCCTTTCCCATTTCAGAAGTGGAGTGTGTGCCTCCCATATCTTTTGTCTTTATCTTTCCCAGGGAAAGAACCTCAACGATGGCTCTTTCGATATCCCCGGCAGCCCCGCCTTCGCCCAGGTGTTCCAACATCATGCGTATGGATTCGATTGTGGCGACGGGATTTGCGATTCCCTTGCCCTTGTATTTGGGAGCAGACCCGTGGATGGGTTCAAACATTGAAGGATAGATTTTTTCCGGGTTGATGTTCGCAGAAGCGGCAAATCCCATACCTCCCTGCAGCATCGCTCCCAAATCCGTAATGATGTCACCGAACAGGTTTGACGCAACAATGACATCGAAGTTTTCCGGGTTTTTGATGAACCACATGGTTATGGCATCCACGAAGGCTGATTCAACGGCGATATCCGGGTAATTCCCGGCCACATCGTTGAAGATCGAATCCCAGAAGACCATGGAATAATTGAGAGCATTCGATTTGGAGCAGTTGGTCACTTTGCCGGCCTTTCCGTGGCTCCCCCCCTTATTCCTCTTACGGGCCTGTTGAAACGCATAGTGCATGATCCTTTCGCAGCCTTTTTGCGTGAAGACGCCGCTTTGCACGGCAAAGGCATCCGGGGATCCCAACTTGAAGAAGCCTCCCATCCTCGCATATTCGCCCTCGGTGTTTTCTCTCACCACAAGGAAGTCAACACTCCGGGGAGTGGCGGTTCTTACCGGAGTGTCGACACCCGGATACAGCTTTATGGGACGCAAGTTTACGTACTCGTCGAACCCTTTGCGAATCTGCAGCAGCAGGGTGAGGGAGATATGATCCGGAACCTTGTTCGCATCCCCGATGCAGCCGAGGAATATGGCATCAAAGTCCTTCAGGATATTCAACATATCGTCGGGCATCATCTTCCCGTGTTCGAGATAATAATCGCACCCCCACCCGAAATGCTCTGTTCTGACCTCAAAGCCATGCTTTTCGGCCACGGCATTCATGACTTTCAGTCCCTCGACGGCTACTTCTTCCCCAACCCCATCGCCTGGAATTACAGCAACATTGTATGACTTCATCGAAATCCCCCATCTGGAATGTGATTTAGTGCCGCAACGGCAGGGTCGCAAAAAGTCCCCCTGCGCGGCAACAGGCGAAGCTTAGCAGCATCAGGGTCAAAGATGCACCTGGAAAAAACATTACCACCCTTTTTTCCACGCAAGAGGAGTGCCCATACGGGGCACCCCTTGAGGAGAAGCCAACGTCTATGAACCGCCCGGTGTCTATTTCACCTTTGCGGTCTCAGGCACGCCGCCCTGTGGCGCGGTCTTGCCGCTCCAACTCGGCCTCAGATAGATGAACCAGTACATCCCGCCGACCATGAGGGCGCCGCCGATGATGTTGCCGATGGTAGCGGGGAGAAGATTATTGTAGAGAAAATTTCCCCAGGTGAGGATCGCTCCCCCGTCCTTAAGGCCCGCCGACACGGTCGCAAAGTATGCCGGATCGAGGTCCTTTATGAACAGGGCCGAGGGGATGAAGTACATGTTGGCCACGCAGTGCTCGAAGCCGCAGGCGACGAAGGCCGAGATCGGAGGCAGGATCGCCAGGACTTTATCGCCGGTGCTCCGGGCGCTGAAGCACATCCAGACGGCCATACACACCAGAGCGTTACAAAAGATGGCCAGGGTCACGCATTGTATGAACCCCAGGCTGGTCTTGGCTATTCCAATGTTGAGCGCCGTCACGCCGACCGCACCCGCTCCGAAAGTATGCTGCCCGCCGATGAACACCAGATATGCGGTCACAACTGAGCCGACGAAGTTGCCGAGGTAAACGATCACCCAGTTGCGCAGCATGCTGCTGGTTTTGACCTTTTTGGACGCCCAGGCCATGGGAATAAGGCAGTTGCCGGTAAAGAGCTCGGAACCCCCGATGACGACCATCATGAGGCCCGTAGCGAACACGAGGCCTCCGAGAAGGCGCTGAATGCCGTACGGGATCGATGTGGTAAAGGCGATGTCCTTCCCGGCGTTTACGGTGATCTTGCCCAGGCCCGCCCAGACCGTAGTCGCGTAGTTGGCTCCCATCGCGATGAATGCCCCGGCCAGAATGGCCAGCGCAAACATCTGGTAGGTACCCAGGTTCGCCTTCGCAACCCCGACGGCTTCCGCCTTGACAGCCATCTCTTTGGGTATCAGAGCATCGAAGGAAATGGGCTTATCCATAGAAATCCCTCCTTACAAAAGAACTAAGTTAGAGAACGTGAGAATGATAGTAAAGCCGCGATTCGATTAACTTCCCTGGTGCCGGGTCCTCGATTTTCGATTGAAACGGAGTCCGCGGCAGATGGACTTACCGGGGCAGTGCGCCACGGCCGGGAGAAATGAGACTTCCTGGGGCCGCAAAAATCCACCTGCCGGTCGGGTCCGCTGCCGTTGTAGAAAGAGCCGCCCGGGGAAAGAAAGCGTTACCGCCCCGGGCGGAAACGGTCCTATGGCATCTTCTCCACCTTTACCGCACAAACCTTGTACTCGGGAATCTTGGCTACCGGATCCAAAGCAGCGATTGTCAAAACGTTAGCCGCGGCTTCCCGGAAATGGAACGGGATAAATATCATCCCTTCCGATGTCGTATCTCCGACCTTAACCTTGGCCGTCATTTCGCCACGGCGAGAAGCGACCTTGATGCGGTCCCCGCTCTTGAGACCCACCCTGGCGGCGTCCTTGGTGTTCGCTTCTATGATGCACTCGGGATAGCGTTCATTAGGACCGACTGAGCGGCGGGTCATCGTGCCGGTGTGGTACTGGTACAGCACCCTGCCGGTCATCAGCAGGAAGGGGTATTCCGCATCCGGAGATTCAGCGGGCGGAACCCATTCGATCGCATGGAAGAGACCCTTGCCGCGGACAAACTTGGCGCTGTGGAGAACCTTCGTCCCGGGATGATCTTTCGTCGGGCACGGCCACTGCAGCCCTCCCTTTTCGAGGCGGTCGTAATCGATGCCCGCATAGGACGGCGTGACCTTCGCGATCTCCTCAAAAACGGCCTCTGCACTCGGGTACTTCATCTGGTAGCCCATCCCGGCCGCAATCTCACAGATGATTTCCCAGTCGGGCCTGGCTTCTCCAGGCGGTTCAACAGCCTTGCGCACGCGTTGAACCCGGCGGTCCGTGTTGCTGAATGTGCCGTCTTCCTCGGCAAAACATGCCGAGGGCAGGACCACATCGGCCAGTTGTGCGGTTTCCGTCAGGAAAATATCCTGAACAACCAGGAACTCAAGGCTCTTCAGACCCTTCTCAACGTGATGCAGGTCCGGGTCGCTGACCATGGGGTTCTCACCCATGATATAAAGCGCCTTGACCTTGCCGTGCTCAGCCTCGTTTATAGTCTCGACGATCGTCAATCCGACGTTCCCGGGAAGACTTGCAACGCCCCACGCCTTTGCCATCTTGTCCCGGGCCTCCGGGGAGGTCACGGGCTGATAGCCGGAAAAGACGTTGGGGAGCCCGCCCATATCGCATGCGCCCTGCACGTTGTTCTGACCTCGCAGAGGATTCACACCGCCGCCTTCCTTGCCGATATTGCCGCAGAGCATCGCCAGGTTGGCGACCGATTTCACCGCGTCGGTGCCGTTGATGTGCTGGGTGATGCCCATGGCGTATGCAATGGATGCGGCGGGCGCCGATGCGTAGAGGCGGGCCGCGGCGATCAGGTCGTCTTTCGGGATGCCCGAGATCTCCTCGACTTTCTCCGGGGTGTATGCAGCCACTGTCTTCTTCAGTTCCTCGAACCCCTCGGTCCGTTCAGCCACATACTGCCTGTCGTACAGGCCTTCGTTTATGATCACGTGCATCATGCCGTTCAGCCACGCCACATCGCTTCCCGGCTTCTGGCGGAGCCAGATTTCAGCATGGTCCACCATCTCGATCTTTCTCGGGTCGACCACAATGATCTTCGTGCCGTTGTTTCGGACCCCGCGTTTCATGGCCGAACCGATGACCGGGTGCATCTCCGTCGTGTTCGTTCCGGTTATGAGGATCAATTTGGCGTTCTCAAACTCCTCGATGGAATTCGTCATTGCTCCGCTTCCAAATGCGGCGGCCAGACCGGCCACCGTCGAGGAGTGTCAGAGACGGGCGCAGTGATCGATGTTATTGGTCCCGATCACCGCGCGCGAAAACTTGTTCATGAGGTAGTTGGCTTCATTGCCGGTACGTGCCGAGGTGAAGAAGGCAAGGGAATCCGGGCCGGATTCTGCCTTGATTTCTCCAAAGCGCTTTGCCACAAGGCCAATCGCCTCATCCCAGGAAGCTTCTCTGAACTCGCCGTTTTCCTTGATGAGCGGTGTGCGAAGGCGATCCGGGTGGTCTATGAAGTCGTAGGCGAAACGCCCCTTGATACAAAGGCTGCCTTTGTTCGGCCCGGGTATTTCATGATTCGATGTAACCTTGACGACCTTGTTGTCTTTCACATTCAGCTCAAGCTGGCACCCTACGCCGCAGTACGTGCAGGTGGTGACGACCTTCTTGAGTTCCCACGAGCGGCCTTTGAGCCTCGCCTGCTTGCAGGTAAGAGCGCCGGTGGGGCAGACGGAAACGCATTCGCCGCAGAAGAGGCAGTTGGAATCTCCAAGCCGCTTGGCATCGAATGTCGTGATGAACGAATCCGACCCGCGGCCGGCCACGTCGATCACACCGTTTGCCTGCACTTCCAGGCATCCGCGAACACAGCGTCCGCAGAGCACGCATTTGTTCTGATCGCGAATGATCATGGAGTTCGTGTCATCTATCGGACGCGGCACAAAGTCCGTCTTATACCGCAACGGGTCGATGCCGTGTTCGTAGACGAGCTTTTCCAGTTCGCAATTCCCGAGTTTTTCGCAAATGAGGCAGTTGTGATTCCCGTATGCGAGCAGAAGTTCCAGGACGGTCTTTCGCACGTCAATGAGCTTCTGGGTGTGCGTGTGGACAACCATACCGTCCATGGCGGGAGTGGTGCAGGATGGCGGCAGCCCGCGCATGTTCTCTATTTCCACAATACAGAGGCGGCATCCACCGTAAGGAGGCATCTTGGGGTGGTAGCAAAGGGTGGGGACATAAACCCCATTGGCTCTGAAGATTTCGAGAACCGTCTGACCCTTCTTCCCCTCGATCTTCTTCCCCTTGAAATCTTTCCCATTTACTGTCAAGGCGATTTTATCGTTATTCATTGTTCCTCTCTCAGTTCTTGGAAATCAGCTTTTCAATCAGCATTCAGTTCAGATCGGGAGCTTGTCCCGGGCGACATTGAATTCTCCCGGAACACCCAGGGCGATCAATCGATCGCGTGGAACCTGCAGGCAAGGATGCAGGCGCGGCACTTGATGCACTTCTCCTTGTCGATGACAGCGGGTTCCTTCTTCTTCCACGTAATCGCATCGCTGGGACAGGCCTTCATGCACGTACCGCACTTCGTGCAGTTCTGCTCGTTCACCTCGAACTTGATAAGAGGGATGCAGACGCGGGCCGGGCATTCCTTCCTCAAGATGTGCGCCTCGTATTCATCCCTGAAGTATCTGACCGTGGAGAGCGCGGGATTGGGAGCCGTCTGGCCAAGACCGCAAAGAGACCCAATCTTCACGTTCTGCGCAAGCTCCGTCAGCTGATCGATATCCTCGAGCGCGGCCGTGCCTTCGGTGACCGCCGTCAGGATCTCGAGCATCTTCTTTGTCCCGAGTCGGCAGGGAACGCACTTGCCGCACGATTCCTTCTGAGTGAAACTCAGGAAGAACCGGGCCATGTCCACCATGCAGGTCGTCTCATCGGTGATGATGAGACCCCCCGAACCCATGATGGCGCCAAGCTGCGTCAGGTTCTCGTAATCCATGGGCACATCGAAGTGTTCCGCCGGGATGCATCCGCCCGAAGGCCCGCCCGTCTGAGCGGCCTTGAACTTGCGCTTGTTGGGAATCCCGCCTCCGATGTCTTCGACGATCTGCCGCAGCGGCGTACCCATGGGAATCTCGACCAGGCCGCTGTTGGTGATCTTGCCGGCCAGGGCGAACACCTTGCTCCCCTTGCTCTTCTCCGTTCCCACGCTCGCAAACCACTCGCCGCCCTTCGTCATGATCACCGGAATGTTGGCAAGGGTCTCGACGTTGTTGATGTTCGTGGGCTTCAGGAACAAACCCTTTACGGCCGGAAAGGGAGGCCTGGGCATGGGCATGCCGCGCTTTCCCATGATGGACGCCATGAGCGCCGTTTCCTCGCCGCAGACGAAGGCCCCGGCTCCAAGCTTCAACTTGATCTCGAAATCGAATCCCGATCCGAATATGTTCTTCCCCAGATACCCCCGCTTCGTCGCCTGATCTATGGCGATGAGCGATCTCTCGTAAGCCATGGGATACTCGGCCCGGCAGTAGATGTACGCTTTCGTGGCCCCTATGGCGTACCCCCCGATCATCATCCCTTCCAGCACGCTGTGGGGATCCCCCTCCAACACCGCACGGTCCATGAAGGCCCCGGGGTCCCCCTCATCCGCGTTGCAGACGAGATACTTCTGGTCGGCAACCGATTTGTTGGCGAATTCCCACTTCATCCCCGTCGGAAACCCGGCGCCCCCTCGACCGCGAATTCCGGACTTCTTCATCTCGGCGATCACTTCCGCCTGGGTCATCGTGAAGGCCTTCCTGATGCCCTCGTAACCCCCGACGGCAATGTAGTTGTCGATGTCCTCGGGATTGATGAAGCCGCAGTTTCGCAAAACGATCCGGCGCTGCGGCTGGAAAAATTTCATGTCCCGATAGCTCAGTATCGGCTTCTTGCTCTTGGGATCGATGAAAATGAGCCGATCCACCACACCGCCGCCCTTCACGTCGACCGCTACGATCTCATCGACGTCTTGCGGCGTTACATTGCAGTAGAACGTCCCCCGCGGCTCGACCATGACGGTCGGCCCCATCTGACAGAGGCCGTGGCAGCCCGTGAATTTCACCTCCACCCTGTCGAAGAGGCCCGCTTTCTTCAACGCCTCCTCCAGGCCGGTATAGATGAGATTCGCCTTCTGGGATTCGCACCCGGTTCCTCGACACACAAGGAGCTGCCGTTCCTTTCCTGGCTGTATCCTAATGGCTTCTGACTGCATTCAAAATCTCCATGACTTTTTCGGCTTTCATCCTGCCGTGAGTATCCTTGTTGACCACCATGGCCGGAGCCAGCGCGCAGGCCCCGATGCATGCCACCGTCTCAAGGGTGAAGTCCATGTTCTTCGTGGTCTCCCCCGGACGAACCCCAAGCTGGGTTTTAACCTCGTCCAGGATCCGGGCGCCGCCCATCACGTGGCACGCCGTGCCCTGGCAGACCATGACGGTGTTCCTGCCGATGGGGCTGAATTTAAACTGCGCGTAGAACGTGGCCACCCCGTAAACCTCCACGGGAGACATGCGGCAGTACCTCGCCGCTGCATCCATCGCCTCGGGCGGGAGATACCCGAATTCCCCCTGGACCTGCTGTAACATGGGAATGAGGGCGTCCCGCGTGCGATGGTGGGTTGAAAAAATCTGCTGCAACTTCTCCATCATGTTGATTTGCCTCCTTTTGCATCCTCCGTGCAGTGAATTGTTTCACAAGAATTTCCACTCCACCAATGCCACCCGATTTCATCATCCATTCGAAAACGATGCTTCTGAAAGAACGCTTACCCTCCAAATGCGGCATCCCCCGCAGCCCTGGGACGCGTTGCTCCAAGCACCTCCCGGCCCGTTGCGAGAGGGCGTGGACGTCATTCCGGCGGAGGCCGGAATCCAGTCTCTTTGAAATTATTGGGTAATTCCAAATAAGGACACTGGACCCCGGCTTTCGCCGGGGTGACGTTTCCGGACAAACGGCTCATTGTTCAACTGGACCTGTCTGAGTAACAGGCCGTTTACCACGCTCTTGAAAAACATTACTTGTTATTTTCTTGAAAGAAAATTGGTATCAGGCCCGGCCGCGCCGATTGCCGCAACATCGCGAGAGGATCGGGGAAAGTGCGACTATTCCGGCGAATAACGGGAATGGACGTCGACCGCATGAAAGCCCTTGTTCACTCTCGAGTTCAGTGAGGAAATACGCTCCGGATACCGTTCTGGAAACAATCCCCCGTTAAATGCAACAGTGGATCGGGCATGAGCAAGACTATTTTATTATGTCTAAATACACATAATTGCAGGAAATATTATACTATCACGCCCGGTGGTGTCAAGGAAAAGTCCTGGAACCCCTGCATCGGTAGAGCAGGAAACAGTGCACGCAATGCCGTCAAACAGGGAGATGCCGGATTGGCCGGGTCGTCGGTTGGGTCTATACACTACGAACGGGATATCTTTGTCAATATGGAAGAGGCAGCCCCGAGAAAGGCAACATGGGGGAACTCCGGGAGGTTTTGTTTCACCTTCATGAGCTTCAGGGGAAAAAATCGCAACCGGTATAAAATGCGTTCTTTCTTAGGGGAGAGGTGGGCAGAGGCAATTGCAAAATCATGTCACGGCGAGGACAACGGAGAAAAGACCATGCTGAGAGTAAAAGAAAACCGGCGTGAGAGCAGGCCCCTCAGGCCCACCCAAGAGGGGTGCCCATACGGGGCACCCCTTGAGGAGAAGCCAACGCCTATGAACCGCCCAGTGTCTATTTCACCTTTGCGGTCTCAGGCACGCCGCCCTGTGGCGCGGTCTTGCCGCTCCAACTCGGCCTCAGGTAGATGAACCAGTACATCCCGCCGACCATGAGGGCGCCGCCGATGATGTTGCCGATGGTTGCGGGCAGAAGATTGTTGTAGAGAAAATTCCCCCAGGTGAGGATCGCTCCCCCGTCCTTAAGGCCCGCCGACACGGTCGCGAAGTATGCCGGATCGAGGTCCTTTATGAACAGGGCCGAGGGGATGAAGTACATGTTGGCCACGCAGTGCTCGAAGCCGCAGGCGACGAAGGCCGAGATCGGAGGCAGGATCGCCAGGACCTTATCGCCGGTGCTCCGGGCGCTGAAGCACATCCAGACGGCCATACACACCAGAGCGTTACAAAAGATGGCCAGGGTCACGCATTGTATGAACCCCAGGCTGGTCTTGGCTATTCCAATGTTGAGCGCCGTCACGCCGACCGCACCCGCTCCGAAAGTATGCTGCCCGCCGATGAACACCAGATATGCGGTCACAACTGAGCCGACGAAGTTGCCGAGGTAAACGATCACCCAGTTGCGCAGCATGCTGCTGGTTTTGACCTTTTTGGACGCCCAGGCCATGGGAATAAGGCAGTTGCCGGTAAAGAGCTCGGAACCCCCGATGACGACCATCATGAGGCCCGTAGCGAACACGAGGCCTCCGAGAAGGCGCTGAATGCCGTACGGGATCGATGTGGTAAAGGCGATGTCCTTCCCGGCGTTTACGGTGATCTTGCCCAGGCCCGCCCAGACCGTAGTCGCGTAGTTG
The DNA here is from genome assembly GCA_963666995.1 of uncultured Syntrophobacter sp. Taxonomy (GTDB): domain Bacteria; phylum Desulfobacterota; class Syntrophobacteria; order Syntrophobacterales; family Syntrophobacteraceae; genus Syntrophobacter. The sequence goes on from OY762941.1 coordinate 2,492,859, forward strand.
GCTCCCATCGCGATGAATGCCCCGGCCAGAATGGCCAGCGCAAACATCTGGTAGGTACCCAGGTTCGCCTTCGCAACCCCGACGGCTTCCGCCTTGACAGCCATCTCTTTGGGTATCAGAGCATCGAAGGAAATGGGCTTGTCCATAAAATTTCTCCTTTTGTGAAAATTGAGTTAGGGAAGATGAGTATGATAGTCGGACCATCTGCGGATTTCCGCAGCTCAACGTATTTTATGATGGACCCTCGGCATCCTGAGCCGTCAAGGCGAAGGATAACTCAAGTGGGCCGCGGCAGCCTGATCACCTCCTCTCCCCGGGCGGGAAGAGCCGGGGGTCTTTAAGCCTTGGAACGCCAAATGCCTGCTTTACCCCGACCCATCCTCTCCCGTCAAGGGAGAGGAGCTTCTATAGCCTGTCCCGCAGCCTGTAATTCTTAAGATTCTGTTTTTTCCTGTTCCTTCAACTTCTTCAGCACACCATCAAGGCCAAGGGCCTCGGCCCAGGATACCTGAACAAATTCATCATCCTTCTTGAGCATTGGTGTCACGGGATCATCAACTTTAAGCAATTCCAATCCAAGTCTCCCCTTAAGGCAGAGGGGACGGCCGTCGCCGGGAGCCCTGGCGGTAATGCCTATGGCCTTATCTCCCTTGTAGTTGATGTCAAACGTACAGCCGGCGTCGCAGAATGTGCAGGTGACCGGCTCCTTCCTGATTTCATACGCCCGGCCCTTGCCGACCATGTTTTTGTAGGTAAGGGCGCCCACGGGGCATACCGAAAGGCACCGTGCGCAGTAGACGCAGTCGGACTCGGCCAGATCGGTGTCCATAGCCGGCGCAACCCTGGTGTTGAAGCCGCGGTAGGCCAAGTCAACCACTGCCCGGTCTTGCACCTGTTCACAGGTACGAACACACCTGGCGCACAGGATGCACTTGTTCATATTCCGGATGATATACGGATTGTTGTCCTCGACAGGATAATTGTGCCTTTCTCCCTTGAAGCTCGAAGTGCTTACAGCATAGCGGTAAGCGTATTCCTGCAGGCGGCAGTCGCCGGTCTTCTCACAGGTTATGCAGTCAATCGGGTGGTTGGCCAGGATCAACTCAATAATGGTTTTGCGGGCCTCCACAACGGTCGGAGATTCCGTTTCCACAACCATGCCGTTCGCCGCTTCAGCGCTACAGGATGCAACCAGCGCGCGCGCTCCCTTGACTTCCACCACACAAATGCGGCAACCGCCGTAATTCGGGATCGCCGGGTCGTGGCAGAAGGTCGGCACAAAGAAGCCGGCTCCCGTTGCGGCATCCAGTATACTAGTCCCCGCCGGAACGGTTACCTTTTTTCCGTTGATAGTCAGTGTTATGTTAGCCATCTTTGCTCAACCTCCCCTATGCCTTTACAATGGAGTCAAATTTGCACTTCTGGATGCAGCCGCCGCACTTGATGCAAAGAGCCGTGTCAATGGAGTGGGGCTCTTTCTTCTCGCCGGTTATAGCTCCCGCCGGGCAAGCCCTGCGGCAGGCACCGCAGCCGGTGCACTTGTCCGCTTGAATCGTGTATTCAAGCAGCGCGTTGCAAACGCCGGCCGGGCAGCGGTGGTCTTTAATGTGCGCCTCGTACTCGCTGCGGAAGTAGCGCAGGGTGGTCGAAATCGGGTTGGGAGCGGTCTGGCCGAGGGCGCACAGGGAACTGCCTTTGATGACCCGGCACAGGAGTTCAAGGGTGTCGATGTCTTCCATCTCGCCCTTGCCGTCGCAAATCTTCTGCAGTATCTCCAGCATGCGCTTGGTGCCTTCACGGCATGGCGTGCACTTGCCGCAGGACTCCAACTGGGTGAAGTTTAAGAAGAACTTGGCCACGTCCACCATGCAGGTGGTCTCGTCCATGACCACCAGGCCGCCGGAACCCATGATCGCTCCAAGCGCTCCGAGTGATTCATAGTCGATCGGGGTGTCCAGATGTTCCGTGGGTATGCAGCCGCCGGACGGACCGCCGCTCTGCACGGCTTTAAATTTCTTACCGTACTGGATGCCGCCACCGATGGAGAAGATGATGTCGCGCAGGGTAATGCCCATGGGCACTTCCATCAGACCGGTGTTGTTGACTTTGCCGGTCAGACAGAACACTTTGCTGCCTTTGCTCTTCTCGGTGCCCATGGCCGCGTACCAGTCGGCGCCCTTGCGGATGATGAACGGCACGTTGGCGTAAGTCTCAACGTTGTTTAGAGTTGTGGGCTTGGCAAACAGGCCTTTGATCGCCGGGAATGGCGGCCGCACGCGGGGCATGCCGCGCAAACCTTCGATGGAGTTCAAAAGGGCTGTTTCTTCGCCGCAGACGAAGGCGCCCGCGCCGGCCTTAATCTTGATCTTGAAGTTGAATCCGGAGTCGAGGATGTTTTCGCCTAACAGGCCGTGTTTTTCGGCCTGGGCGATGGCCAGGTTGAGGCGCTTAATGGCCAGTGGATATTCAGCCCGGCAGTAAATGTACCCTTCGTCGGCGCCGATGGCATAGCCGCCGATCATCATGCCTTCCAAGACTGAGTGTGGGTCGCCTTCTAAAACGGACCTGTCCATGAATGCGCCCGGGTCGCCTTCGTCGGCGTTGCAGACGGCGTATTTCTTGTCACCAGGGGCGCCGTAAACAAAGTTCCACTTGGTGCCGGTTGGGAATCCGGCGCCGCCACGCCCTCTTAAGCCCGATTTCTTGACTTCGTCTATGACAGCCATGCGCTCGCTATTGAGGGCTTTTTCGATGCCTTCGTAGCCGCCGGTGGCCATGTAGTCTACTATGCTCTCGGGGTTTGTCCGCCCCAGCCTTGACGTTACCGAACGCACCTGCTTTTCGTAGTACGATGATTTGTCCATGACGCCGATGCCTTCGTAAGGAGTGGCATCGCCGGGTATCTGCATAACCGCCCACTCGTAGACAGGGGCTTTATTCACGATGCTGTCCAGCAGTTTTTCCACTTTGTCGGGGTAGATATCGCCATAGATGACGCTGGGCGCGTCGGCCAGGGCTATCTCCACCATGGGCTCGCGGTAGCACATGCCGATACAGCTCGTGAAATCGACCTCAACGTCTAAACCGCGCGCCGCTACCTGCTCTTTAATGGCAGCCATTACTTTGTCGCCGCCGGCAGCTATGCCGCAGGTGCCGAGTCCAACTACGATACGGTTCTTGGCAATCTTATCCTTGTACTCTTCCTGGTATTTTGCGCGTACTTGGTTAAGGCTTTTCAAATCTGCAGACCTCCTTCCTTTACTTGTAGCTTTCGAATATACCGTCAACCCGTTTCGGAACCAGACGGCCGTGAGTTTCGTCGTTGACCATCATGCAGGGCGACAGGCCGCAGGCGCCGATGCAGGCTACGGTTTCCAGGGTGAAGCGCAGGTCTTCGGTGGTTCCTCCCTGCGCTACTCCCAAGCTGTCTTGAGCAGCTTCGAATATCTTGGCGCCGCCACGCACATGGCAGGCTGTGCCCAGACATACGCGAATGATGTTACGCCCGCGGGGCTTTAAGTGAAACTGTGCGTAAAAGGTGCATACCCCAAATACTTTGCTGAACGGTATGCGAAGCTCTTTGGCGATCTGCTGAAGCACATCCTTGGGCAGGTACCCGTAAATGTTCTGGGCTTCCTGAAGTACCGGTATAAGCCCTCCCTTATAGTCCCGATACTGGTCAAGTAAGTTTGCGAGTGCTTCTTTCTGGGTCAAATCTCCACTTTCACACTTGTAGGCTACCAATGTCTCTCCCTCCTCTCGTTACTTTTGATGTTCGCGACAAATTCGAGCCTATACATGGAATGTTGGACCTTAGCATTCCAAACAGGTCTGAATTTCAAACGGTTAAACATCCACCCCGGCACAGGGGGAATTGGCCCGGTTCTATTAGCTTATGTGCCATGTCGCCGCTCCACTGCAGGTCCATATGATGTGAAATCGAAACCGGCGGTTCTATTTATTCTGACAAAAACGGCTATTTTTGATGCTCTTAATTGTGAAACTCTGCAAGGACCTTCCTCTCTTCAAAGGCCAAGGGAAAGAGCCGGTCACGGGCCTGCACTGCCGGGGTGGATCTTACAGTCCTCCCCACCGATACCCGAACCGGCGTAATGAGACCAAGGTTACCTACAAAATAGAGTCCCGAAATAGCAATTTTGATGCTCGCCTCACCCGCGGAGCATTGAAAATCCGTATTTTCAAGAAGACTTCGTATGAAACTTCTCGCGAGTCGCTGCCGGGGCAACGCCGTACCGCTTCGTTTCCCGGGCATACATCCCGTGGGGAACGATTCTGATGGGTTGGCGATACTTAAAAGGCCAACCGGGGCACGGGAATACACACGCCGTGGAGAGTTCTCGCCCGCACCAGCTCCAGGAAAAAAGCTCCCAAGGCACAAGGACGGCGCGTTGTTGTGAAATAATACACAATCACGGCTGAACGCATCCCGACTGTTATCTTGTGTTTGCCGAGCCATTTTTGCCTGTGAGTTCTTGATTTCCAATGCACTGGTAATGCTTAAAATAGTATAATGAAAGGTTAAACACAATTAAAAAGGGATCTCGTTTTCGGATCCCCCCTTGGCAGGTACCCAGGTTCGCCTTCGCAACCCCGACGGCTTCCGCCTTGACGGCCATCTCTTTGGGTATGAGTGCGTCCAGGGATACTGGATTACCCACGTGAATTCCTCCTTACATCAACATTGAGATGAGACTTAATGTTAGAACGAAATAAAGAATCATTCGCTTGTTTCCGGCATGAGCCACAACTTTTGTGTAAGATGCCGCCGATCGCTCGAACTTCTGAGAGCGTGGCCGCCTTTGTGAGACGCGGAAACAATTTTACTGTTTCCGCATCTCACTTTTGTCCTGCCGTTTCAGTGTGCTACAGCTTTTCCAGCGTCACCGCGCAAGCTTTGTATTCGGCGGTCTGGGTGACCGGATCGAATGCGGGGTTTGTCAGCCAGTTGGCGCAGCCTTCGCGGAAATGGAAGGCCATCCAGACCATCCCCTTCGGCACCTGCTCCGTCACCTTGGCCTTGACCTCAACCTCGCCTCGCCGCGACCTGACCTTGATTTTCTCTCCGTGTTTGATCCCCAGCGCTTTGGCGTCTTCGATGGAGATGTCGGCGGTTTCCTCACCCAGAAGTTCGTTGAGCCCAACAGATCGGCCCGTCTGGGTGCGGGTGTGGTAGTGCTGGAGGCGCCTGCCCGTGCTCAGCACAAAGGGATACTCTGCGTCGGGCACTTCCGCGGGAGGTGTCCAGTCCACCGGAACGAGGTTCCCGAGGCCGCAGGTGAATTTCCCCTCCCTGTGGAGGGTCGGGGTGCCGCAATGGTCCAAGGTCGGCACGGGCCATTGGAGGCCGTCCCCTTCGATCCGGCTGTACTTAATGCCGGTAAGCGCCGGAGCGAGGACTGAAATTTCATTGTCCCACAGTTCCTGAGCGCTGTTCGACTTCCATTCCTGTCCCATGCGTTTGGCGATCTCCTTGAATATCCACCAGTTGGGCTTTGATACCCCCGGTGGTTCGCTCACCGTTCGCACGCGACTGACACGCCGCTCGCTGTTTGCGAACGTGCCGTCGTTCTCGCTCCATCCCGCGGCAGGGAAGACGACATCTGCAAAGCGCGTGGTCTCGGTCTCGAAGAGATCGTTGCAGACCAGGAATTCCGCTGATTCGAGGCAGTGTTCCACGTGCCGGATGTCGGGTTCGGTGTTGGCCAGGTTCTCGCCGAAGATATAAAAAGCTTTTACTTTGCCACTAGCAAGCCCGTCCATCATCTGAGGCATCATCAAACCCACCTTGTCCGGCAGTTTGTCGACGCCCCATGCGGCTTTGAACTTGGCCTGAGCCTGGGGATTGACTACCGCTTGATAGCCGGGGAATACATTGGGCAATGCCCCCATGTCGCAGGCGCCCTGTACGTTGTTCTGACCGCGCTGAGGATTCACGCCGCCGCAGTCGACACCCATGTTCCCCAGCAGCATCTGGAGGTTGGCGCAGGAAAGGACATTGTTCATGCCGCACGTGTGTTCCGTGATGCCAAGGGTGTAGATGAGCATGGAAGGTCTTGTCGCGGCGAGGCGGTGAGCCACATCGCGGATGGTGTCGGCGCTCACGCCGGCGATCTCGGCAGCCCTCTCCGGCGGATACTCCAACACCTTTGCCTTGAGTTCCTCGAAGCCGACGCAGCACGTATTCACGAAGTTCGCGTCGTAGAGGTTCTCGGTTATGAGAACGTTCATGATACCGTTGAGGAAGGCAATGTCGCTTCCCACTTTGATCGGCACGTGGAGCGTCGCATGTTCGGCGAGGCCCGTATACCGAGGATCGACAACGATGAGTTCCGCTCCGTCCGCCACGGCGTTCTTCACAAAGGTGCCCGCCACGGGGTGAGCTTCGGTCATGTTGGTGCCGATGGCGAGGAACATCTTCGCTTTTGAATAGTCTGCAAACGAGTTGGTCATAGCCCCGGAACCGAAAGATTTCGCCAGACCGGCGACAGTTGGGGCGTGTCAGGTACGAGCGCAGTTATCGATGTTGTTCGTACCGATAACCGCGCGGAAGAGTTTTTGCATCTGGTAGGAATCTTCATTGATGCTGCGGGAGGAACTGACCCCCGCAATGGAGTCCGGGCCGTACTTGGCACGGATCTCTGTGAATTTTGCAGCGACCAGATCGAGGGCTTCATCCCACGACGCCTCCCTGAAGCTGCCGTTTTCCTTGATGAGGGGGGTTTTGAGCCTCTCTTCCGAGTAGATCCAATCGTAGCCGAAACGACCCTTCACACAGAGGCGGCCCTTGTTGGGCGCTCCATCCTCGACGGCCGTGACCTTCGTGATCTTGCCATCCTTCACATGCAGCCAAAGCTGACATCCCACACCGCAATAGGGGCAGGTGGTGCGGACCTTCTCTGTTTCCCACGCGCGGCCCAGTCCCTTTGCCTTCTTTTCCGTGAGAGCGCCCACGGGGCAGTCCTGCACGCACTGTCCGCAGGAAACGCAGTTCGATTCCATGAGCGTTGTGTCATTGAAGGTGGTGATGAAAGAATCCGACCCACGGGCGGCCACATCGATCACGCCGTTCACCTGCACGTTGAGGCATGCTCGTACGCAACGTCCGCAGAGCACGCACTTATTCTGATCCCGGACGATCATCGGGTGAGACTCGTCTTTGGGCTTGGGAACAAAATCCGTCTTATACCGGACGGTCTCAATGCCGTGCTCGTAGACGAGCTTTTCCAGTTCGCAATTCCCGAGTTGTTCGCAAACGAGGCAATTGTGATTCCCGTAGGCGAGCAGAAGTTCGAGGACGGTCTTTCGCACGTCAATGAGCTTCTGGGTGTGCGTGTGGACAATCATGCCGTCCATGGCGGGAGTGGTGCAGGATGGAGGCAGCCCGCGCATATTCTCTATTTCCACAATACAGAGGCGGCATCCACCGTAAGGAGGCATCTTGGGGTGGTAGCAAAGGGTGGGGACATAGACCCCGTTGGCTCTGAAGATTTCGAGAACCGTCTGACCCTTCTTCCCCTCGATCTTCTTCCCCTGGAAATCTTTTCCGTTCACTGTCAATGTGATTTTATCGTTATCCATTGTCCTTCTCTCACTTATCGGATGATTATTTTGAAAATCCGTGAAAGTCTCTCCGCTGTCATTGCCTCACGTATCAATCGATTGCGTGGAACCTGCAGGCAAGGATGCAGGCGCGGCACTTGATGCACTTCTCCTTGTCGATGACAGCGGGTTCCTTCTTCTTCCACGTAATCGCATCGCTGGGACAGGCCTTCATGCACGTACCGCACTTCGTGCAGTTCTGCTCGTTCACCTCGAACTTGATAAGAGGGATGCAGACGCGGGCCGGGCATTCCTTCCTCAAGATGTGCGCCTCGTATTCATCCCTGAAGTATCTGACCGTGGAGAGCGCGGGATTGGGAGCCGTCTGGCCAAGACCGCAAAGAGACCCAATCTTCACGTTCTGCGCAAGCTCCGTCAGCTGATCGATATCCTCGAGCGCGGCCGTGCCTTCGGTGACCGCCGTCAGGATCTCGAGCATCTTCTTTGTCCCGAGTCGGCAGGGAACGCACTTGCCGCACGATTCCTTCTGAGTGAAACTCAGGAAGAACCGGGCCATGTCCACCATGCAGGTCGTCTCATCGGTGATGATGAGACCCCCCGAACCCATGATGGCGCCAAGCTGCGTCAGGTTCTCGTAATCCATGGGCACATCGAAGTGTTCCGCCGGGATGCATCCGCCCGAAGGCCCGCCCGTCTGAGCGGCCTTGAACTTGCGCTTGTTGGGAATCCCGCCTCCGATGTCTTCGACGATCTGCCGCAGCGGCGTACCCATGGGAATCTCGACCAGGCCGCTGTTGGTGATCTTGCCGGCCAGGGCGAACACCTTGCTCCCCTTGCTCTTCTCCGTTCCCACGCTCGCAAACCACTCGCCGCCCTTCGTCATGATCACCGGAATGTTGGCAAGGGTCTCGACGTTGTTGATGTTCGTGGGCTTCAGGAACAAACCCTTTACGGCCGGAAAGGGAGGCCTGGGCATGGGCATGCCGCGCTTTCCCATGATGGACGCCATGAGTGCCGTTTCCTCGCCGCAGACGAAGGCCCCGGCTCCAAGCTTCAACTTGATCTCGAAATCGAATCCCGATCCGAATATGTTCTTCCCGAGATACCCCCGCTTCGTCGCCTGATCTATGGCGATGAGCGATCTCTCGTAAGCCATGGGATACTCGGCCCGGCAGTAGATGTACGCTTTCGTGGCCCCTATGGCGTACCCCCCGATCATCATCCCTTCCAGCACGCTGTGGGGGTCCCCCTCCAGCACGGCGCGGTCCATGAAGGCCCCGGGGTCCCCCTCATCCGCGTTGCAGACGAGATACTTCTGGTCGGCAACCGATTTGTTGGCAAATTCCCACTTCATCCCCGTCGGAAACCCGGCGCCCCCTCGACCGCGAATTCCGGACTTCTTCATCTCGGCGATCACTTCCGCCTGGGTCATCGTGAAGGCCTTCCTGATGCCCTCGTAACCCCCGACGGCAATGTAGTCGTCGATGTTCTCGGGATTGATGAAGCCGCAGTTTCGCAAAACGATCCGGCGCTGCGGCTGGAAAAATTTCATGTCCCGATAGCTCAGTATCGGCTTCTTGCTCTTGGGATCGATGAAAATGAGCCGATCCACCACACCGCCGCCCTTCACGTCGACCGCTACGATCTCATCGACGTCTTGCGGCGTTACATTGCAGTAGAACGTCCCCCGCGGCTCGACCATGACGGTCGGCCCCATCTGACAGAGGCCGTGGCAGCCCGTGAATTTCACCTCCACCCTGTCGAAGAGGCCCGCTTTCTTCAACGCCTCCTCCAGGCCGGTATAGATGAGATTCGCCTTCTGGGATTCGCACCCGGTTCCTCGACACACAAGGAGCTGCCGTTCCTTTCCTGGCTGTATCCTAATGGCTTCTGACTGCATTCAAAATCTCCATGACTTTTTCGGCTTTCATCCTGCCGTGAGTATCCTTGTTGACCACCATGGCCGGAGCCAGCGCGCAGGCCCCGATGCATGCCACCGTCTCAAGGGTGAAGTCCATGTTCTTCGTGGTCTCTCCCGGACGAACCCCAAGCTGGGTTTTAACCTCGTCCAGGATCCGGGCGCCGCCCATCACGTGGCACGCCGTGCCCTGGCAGACCATGACGGTGTTCCTGCCGATGGGGCTGAATTTAAACTGCGCGTAGAACGTGGCCACCCCGTAAACCTCCACGGGAGACATGCGGCAGTACCTCGCCGCTGCATCCATCGCCTCGGGCGGGAGATACCCGAATTCCCCCTGGACCTGCTGTAACATGGGAATGAGGGCGTCCCGCGTGCGATGGTGGGTTGAAAAAATCTGCTGCAACTTCTCCATCATGTTGATTTGCCTCCTTTTGCATCCTCCGTGCAGTGAATTGTTTCACAAGAATTTCCACTCCACCAATGCCACCCGATTTCATCATCCATTCGAAAACGATGCTTCTGAAAGAACACTCGCCTATCCCCCGCAGGCAAAACCCGCCTGCCCGCATCCTTGAGACCAGGCCGAGCTGATTGCCGCAACATCGCGAGAGGACAGGGGAAAGTGCGACTATTCCGGCGAATAACGGGAATGGACGTCGACCGCATGAAAGCCCTTGTTCACTCTCGAGTTCAGTGAGGAAATACGCTCCGGGTACTGTTCTGGAAACAATCCCCCGTTAAATGCAACAGTGGATCGGGCATGGATGAGACTGGTTTATTATGTTTAACTATACATAATTACAAGAAATATTATACTATTACGCTTGGTGGTGTCAAGGAAAAGTCCCGGGATCCCTGCGTCAACGGAACAGGTAACAACGCACGCAATGCCTTCAAACACGGAGACTCCGAATTGACCGGGCCGCCGGCCACGCTCGCCCTGCGAGCAGGTTAAATTCGGCAATACCTGAGAAGCCGAAAGAGACAAAACGGGCGAAGTCGGGGAGATTTTGTTTCATCTTCATGAGCTTCAGGGGAAAAAAAGAGCGAAACCGATTTGAAATGCATACCTTTTTAAGGGAGAGTCGAGTAGCGGTGATTGTGAATCATGTCACAGCGAGGACAACGGAGAAAAGACCATAATGAAAAAACGCATGCTTGGAAATTCGGGATTGGAGGTTTCCATACCGGCATTCGGGGGCAACGTTTTCGGCTGGACCGTCGACGAGTCCCGTTCGTTTGAATTGCTGGACGCATTTGCGGCCTCCGGGGGTAATTTTATCGATACGGCGGATGTCTATTCCGCGTGGGTCCCCGGCAACAGAGGGGGAGAGTCCGAAACCATTCTCGGCAAGTGGCTGAAGCGAAACGGGAATCGGGATAAGATGATCATCGCCACCAAAGTCGGAATGGAAATGGGACCGAATGACAAGGGACTGTCAAAGTCTCATATTTTTCGCGCGGTGGAGAATTCGTTGCAGCGGCTGCAAACGGACTACATCGATTTGTACCAGTCGCACCTCGACGACGTCGACGTCCCTCTGGCGGAGACCCTGGAAGCGTATGAGCGATTGATCCATCAGGGAAAAGTGAGGGCGATAGGTGCCTCAAATTACAATGCGGAAAGGCTCCTGCAAGCGCTGGACGTCAGTGCAGAGCATGGATACCCCGTTTACCAAAGCCTGCAGCCTTTGTACAATCTGTACGATCGTGCCGACTTTGAAACGAATCTCGAACCGGTCTGCCGGGAAAAGGGATTGGGTGTGATCAGCTACTTCTCACTGGCCAGCGGATTTCTGACGGGCAAGTACCGGTCGGACGGCGATGCCGCAAAGAGTGCCCGGAGCCGGTATGTCGAAAAATACCTGAACGATCGGGGTTTTCGGATTCTGAAGGCGTTGGACCATGTGGCACGGGAAATTCTTTCGACTCCCGCGAAAGTCTCTCTTGCCTGGCTGATCGCACGGCCGAGCGTGACGGCTCCCATTGCGAGCGCCACAACCCTCGAGCAATTGAAGGATTTGATCGAAGCCGCGGAACTCGAGTTGGATCATTCCTCAATGGAACTCTTGAACCAGGCGAGCGCATAGTCTCGCCACGGCAAAAAACGGCTTCCCGCGCGCGGGGGATATACGCGGGATCACGTGGGGCCGGGCGTTTTTCAGGCTCGGTGCGAATCCTGACGCGAGCTTTTCTTTTCCGGAAGTGCTTTCAATTCGCCGGGCACTCTATTTCGGGTCCGCGTCAATCGGCCGAACCTGCTGCCCTTCGGGCATGCCCGCGCTGAGGTTCAGAGCGACCCGTTCGCCCTCATTGACTCCGGAGCTGAGCCGTGCCGTCGCGCCGTCGCTGTAGGCGATGGAAACCTGGCGGAAGTTTATGTGGTTATTGTCGTTTATGACGGCGACAAAGGGCGAGTCGCCGCGCATCACCAGGGCTTCTGCCGGCACGATGACGTAGACCGGAGTCTTCAGCATCAAAGAAACCCGGATGAAGCTCCCGGGTACGAGCGTTCCCTCTTTGTTGTCCACGTCGAATTCGATGAGAAGCGTTCTCGTGGTGAAATTGAGCTGGACGCTCGTGCGGCTGACCGTCGCGGGCACCCGGACTTCGGGCCGGGTCACATCGTAAATTTCGGCGCGGTTTCCCACGTGAATGAAACTTGCATTCCGCTGATCGCCGTAGGCATACACCTTGAGCCGGTCGACCTCGGAAACCGTTACGACCGGGAGTGAAGCGGTCTGAGTGGTGGTCGCGTTCTGGATCAGCGCCCCGGGGTCGGCGAACCGCGCCGTGACGATCCCCGAGAAGGGCGCCAGAATGGTCTCGTACTGCTTCTGGACTTCGAGCGACGCGGCGGTCGCCTTGGCAATCTGGGCCGCCGCTTCCCTGGTTTGCGTCTCCTCTATCGACACGCCCCTCGGAAACAGCGTCCATGCCCGTTGAGCTTCAATTTCCTTATTTTTCGCATCGGCAACCGCGGCCTCGTACTGGCGGTCGAGTTCCGGGGCGTCGACAATCGCAATGACCTGGCCTTCGGTCACGCGGTCTCCGTAATCAACCCTTATCTCGCGAAGATATCCTGCCACCTTGGCGTAAAGCGTGGCCTGATTGTAAGGCCTCGCCTCGCCGGTCAGTTCGACCGATCGCTCGCCGGGCCCGCGTTTCGCGGTGACGAACTTCACTGCGGGTCCCGCCTTGATGTCGGCTGCAAGGCCGTCCGTTTCCACCTGGAGCCGCGCTTCCCGGTCTGCTTTCAGTTTTGAGGACATCAGAAAGGCTGAGGCAACGATCAGGATTCCAAGCAGAATGTAAATGAGGCTGCCGATTCTTCTTTTTTCGGTCTTTTCGGGATCGCCGCCCGTCATGGATTCGACTCCTTGATCTCCTCGCCCCGTTCCTCGGCCTGGAAACGTTTTTCGAGCAGGTATTTCGACGGTAGCTTCTTCCTCAGCAGCACATAGAACAAAGGCACCACGAAGAGCGTCACCATGGTCGCCATGAGAAGGCCTCCGATCACCGCACGGCCGAGCGGAGCGTTCTGTTCTCCGGCTTCCCCCAACGCAAGGGCCATGGGAAACATGCCGATGATCATGGCCAGAGCCGTCATGAGGACGGGGCGCAGACGAATTTTCGCGGCTTCCACCACGGCCTCCGCCGCGGACAGCCCCCGCTCGACGCGGACGTCGTTTGCGAAGCTCACCATCAGGATCGAATTCGACGTTGCAATCCCCACGGCCATGATCGATCCCATGAGAGATTCCACATTAATAGTAGTGCCTGTGAGGGTCAGCATCCAGACTATGCCGTCGAGAGCGCCGGGAACGGCGATCATGATGATGAGGGGATCGAGCCATGACTGGAAGAGCACCACCATGAGGAAGTACACGAGCATGATGGCGAGGACAAGCCCCAGGCCAAGGCTCCGGAACGATTCTTCCATGACCTCGTTCTGACCGCGAAGGGTGATGCGGGTCCCGGGCGGCAGTTTCCCGAGATCGGCGATCTTTTGCCTGATGTCTTTGGTGACCGCCCCCAGATCGCGGCCTTCCACGCTCAAATCCGTGTTAACGACACGCTGCACGGTATAATGGCTGATGTTTTCGGGGCTTACCCGGTGACGGATGCTCGCGACGTCCGCGAGGGTCTGGGAAGGCACCTGCACGATGTCGTCGGGAGGCGGCGGAGTATCGGACTGAAGCAGCGTTCCGGCGGACGGCTGGGTCATAGGGAGGTAGTGGAGGCTGTCGATGGACGTGATACGGTCTATCGGCACCTGAACGGCAACGTTGTAATTCACGCTGTTTTGCGGGTTGAGATAGTAGCTGGGGGCAACCAGGATGCTCGATGAAAGAGCGGTCAACATGCTGAACGCCACATCGTGCTGGCTCAATCCGAGGTCCGCCGCCCGGCTTCGGTCCACATCCACCTGGAGCGTCGGGTAGTCCAGGATCTGGTTGACGTGCACGTCCGCAGCCCCCGGAATTCCCCGAACCGCTTCCATAAGCCTGTGGGCGTACTGGTAGGAAAGTGAAAGGTCCATGCCTTCGACCTGGATACTGAGCGGCGAGGTAATTCCGAAATTGAGGACCTGGGTGACGATGTCCGCGGCCTGAAAATAAAAGCTCGACCCCGGGAACTCTTTCGGCAGAACCTCCCTTAGCTTTCTCCGGTACAATTCGGTCGGCTTGTGCCCCGCTTTGAGTGCGATCAGGATATCGGCGTCCATTCCTCCGATGTTCTCTGTCTGGACGAATGCCAGGTTGTAATACGTGGGAACACCGATCATGTCGTTGATCGTTTCGAGATCCCGCGGTGGGATGATGCTTCGAATTCGCTCCTCGACCTGCGCGGTCAGCTTTTCGGTTTCTTCGATGCGTGTGCCCACCGGCGCGCGAAAGTGAAGTTTCATGAGACCGGCGTCAACGGAGGGGAAGAAGTCGGTGCCGACATCAAAGAACAGCCTGATGGTGATGAGACCGATGAGGGCGGCTACGATCACGGTATAGGCGCCGTTTCTCAGGACTACCTGGAGACCGGAGCCGTACGCGTCGCGGAATCGCTCGAAGCCGCGGTCTCTCAGGCAGTTCGCGCGAAATACCGCCCGCGCAACCCGTCCGCGTTTTGGGGCCTCGTCCGGTCCGCAACCGTTTTCGATGTGGCGCTCGCCCGGCATCAGCATGCGCGCAAGGGTGGGGACCAGGGTCCGCGAAAGGAGGTAGGAAGCGAGCATGGCGATCACCACCGCGAGCGCCAGGGGGGTGAAAAGGTATTTTGACGGCCCGTAGAGCAGCACGACGGGAAAGAACACGATGCAGATGGAGAGCGTCGCCACAATCGCGGGCACCGCGACCTGACGGGCGCCGTCCAGAATGGCGACGGTCAGCGGCTTACCCATCCCCCGGTTCCTGTGGATATTCTCGACCTCCACGGTGGCGTCGTCCACGAGCATTCCGATGGCCAGGGCCAGCCCGCCCAGGGTCATGATGTTGATGCTGTACCCCGCGAGGTTCAGCCCGATTATGGAAGTGAAGATCGAAAGCGGTATCGAAATGATCACGATAAGCATGCTGCGCCAGCTTCCAAGGAAGATGAGGATCATGAGCGATACGAGGAACGATCCGAGAACCGCTTCGTAAACCACTCCTCGAACGGCGGCCCGGACGAAGACGGACTGGTCGAAGTCGATCTTCAGTTCCAGCCCCTCGGGCGCGGTTTCCCTGATGAGGGGCAAAATGTCGCGCGTGGCCTCGACGACCGCCAGGGTGGAAGCATCGGCATGTTTGAGAATTGCGAGATAGGCCGCCCGCTGTCCGTTGACGTGCACGATGTTGTTCTGCACCGCGTAACTGTCGGATACCCTGGCCACGTCGCCGATGTAAACGGGGGCTTTTCCGACGACCTTGATGGGAATCGACCTGAACTGATCGAGCGCCGAGGGGCTCGAATTCGTCAAGACGTTATATTCAAGCCCTCCGATGCGGGCCGTGCCTGCCGGCAGGATCACGTCGGATGCCTGAAGCGCGTTCACCACGTCCTGGGGCGAAAGGCCCCTGCCGGCGAGGGCGTCCGGATCGACGTCGATCATGATCTGGCGGGTCTTGCCCCCAAAAGGTGCGGGAGTGGACAGCCCCGGGATGGTGAAAAGACGGATGCGTATGAAGTTCAACCCGTAATCGAAGATTTGCTCTTCGGGTAAGTTCACGCTCGAGAGTGTCAACTGGGCCACCGGAACGTTCGAGGCATTGAACTGCAGGATGTTTGGAGGCGTCGTTCCGGGAGGCGCAATCCGGAGGATAGTGCTGGAAACGGAGGAAATCTGCGAGATTGCGGCACCAATCTCGGTCCCCGGCTGGAAGAAGACTTTGAGGATGCCTATCCCGGGGATGGATTCTGATTCGATGCGCGAGATGCCGTTCACCGTGGTCGAATAGGCCCGCTCGCTGATGAGAACTATCCGGCGCTCCATATCCTCAGGCGAGAGTCCCGGGTAGCTCCACACGACGATCACCACCGGAATATCGATTGTCGGGAAGATATCGACAATCATGCGGGACATGGAGAGGAGCCCCATGGACAGGATCAGCAGAGCCATAACCGCGACCGTATAGGGACGCCGCAGGGCGAGTCGAACGATCCACATGGTCGAACCTTTCTGGGGGGGCAGCGATTACCGGTCAGGAATATCAGCCTGACCGCCGGCAAAACGGAGATGGGATGAGCATTCAAAGGCGCCGGTGAGCAAAGATCCGCCATCCTTCTTCAAAGGGCCCCGGGAGCACTCGGAATCTGCGGATTGCAACCGCAAAGACGCCCGCACATCGCACCCGCCGTTGCACTTTGCCGGGGACCTTGAATGAATTGATGTTAAGGGCCTGGAAATGGAAAATCAATTGAAGGCAAAAGAACTTTTGTCCGAAGGGATAGATATCGTAATATCTCCGGCCAATGGTAAGCACTCATGCACCCGTCGGAAAGCAGCAGCCGGGGATTTGCCCCGGCTTGACTTCCCGCCTCGCTGTCTATAATATCCGGGCGGCAAAAGAGAGGGGTTCTTCCATCAACGGAGCTTCCGGCAATCGGCGGCTGCCGCGCGGGGCCGATGATTCCATTGTGCGGCATCGACTTTGTGAGGGCGTGCGTTGATTTTACAATATATGTTCGAGAGGAATACATGCGGCGAAAAACGTTATTTATCTTCCTTATGCTTTCTTTCATACCCCTGCAGTTTTCCTGCAAAGAGTCGGGCAACGAATCCCGGAAGGCTGCCGGAGGGCACGATGCCGTTGCCGTTCGTGTGAAGAGTGTTGACAAGATCAAACAGCAGGCGATCGTGTCGTCAACCGGAACGGTCGAGGCGCGGGAAAGCGTGGAGATTGCCTTCCATGTTTCGGGAAAAGTGACGCAGGTCTTCATTAAGGAGGGTGACACGGTCAGGGCCAACCAGGTTCTCGCGGAAGTGGATCCGATCCGGTACAAGCTGGCCGTCGATGCCGCCATGACCAAGGCTGTTGAAGCCCGGATGAAGGCCGCTCGCGCCGAGGACCAGTTTCACCGCATGAAACGCCTTTTTGACAGGAAGGGTCTTTCGCCGGGCGAGTTCAAGAAGTTCGAGGCCGCTCATCTCGCTGCCAGGGCGGCCCTGCGGCGGGCCGACTCCCAGGCGGCGAACGCGAGAAAAGAGCTTACCGATACCAGGCTGGCCGCCCCGATCAAGGGTGTCATTGCGAAACGGTCCATTGCTCCGGGAGAAACGGCGGTCGCGGGGACTCCGGCGTTCGTCATTGCGGATCTCGACCAGGTGAACGTGAGGACCGAAATTCCACAAGCGGAAACGCAGCATATCCGTGTGGGGGCGCCTGCAACCGTCCTGGTTACCTCGCTTTCCCAGCAGATCTTCGAAGGCAAAGTCGGATCGGTCGAACCGATGGCGGGGCCGTCCGACGGAACATTTGTCGTGAAGATCGCTCTGCCCAATCCCAAACAGACCCTGCACACCGGCATGACCGCCAGGGTGGGTATTCAAACCGACTTCGCGGCTGAAGTGACGGCCGTTCCTTCCGACGCCGTCGTGCGCGGCCCCCAGGGTGAGACGCTCGTTTATGTCTACGACCCGGCCCAAAAAAAGGTCTTCGCCAGGCGAGTCGAAACGGGCTCTGTGTACGACCGCGAAATCGAGATCAAAAAAGGACTTGAGGGCGGTGAACAGGTGGTGGTTTCAGGGCAGGACCGCCTGGCGGATGGTGCGCCGGTGGATGCCGGGTCATTTTGAGTCGAGGTGCCATTTTGGCCGCCGACTAAATGGATATTTGGAAAAATAAAGCGAAAATAGCCCAAAAAGAAGAAAGAAATCAAACTTTATTTGACAAGCCATGCCTGCGGTGATAATCATTCCCAATGAATCATGGTAATAATAATTTACACAAACATCCTACTTGTTTCTGCAGCCGATGATCCCTATAGTCCACTTGTGCGAGGGCGTTGTGCATTCGCGGTTAATCTACCAGATGGTAGATGCCAATGAAATATAAATAGATTATAAGTCACAAAAGATACGCTCAGTTTTACGAGGGGGGAGTTGGGCATTGGAAGAGAGGGTTATTGGAAGGAGTTTACCTATGGAGAATAGAGGGAGGAGTAAAAACGGGTTTCCGAACAACACAATCCTGCATTCAGCCAACTCATATCTGCGAGTTCATAAGACTAATGATGTAATGCGCCGCGGCAATTTCCATCTGTTTGCGAGGGTGGCTAGGGATATTGACCCGAATAACGTGCGCCGCCGTGTCAGTTGGTTTCGAAAGCTTTATTGCACTCTGGTGAGGTGCTGATCTCATGCAGGAATTGCGGGAATCGCTGATCCGCCTAATTGATTCCTATTTCGAAGTTGAGAGGAACAAGAACCGGATCGAGGGTGAAACGGCCTATGTAATTACAAACAGTAAATATTATGAAAATTTGAGACATGCCGTAAACCACACCATGAGAGCCCTTGAGTTTTATTTGAAGTCAGACCCACCCAATCTCCCCCAATTTAGAGATCAGTATGAGCAAGCCTACCATCACTTTTTGAACTTGGATGTCAATGGTTACGAATACTTGGCCGGTATTTTCCTTGAAGAGTTGAGGGAAAAAATAGAAACAAGCGGATTCTTCCACACGACCGGAAACGCAGAAGATTACAGGAAAAATGCTCTCAGGCATTTTGACTTGGGCCGCGAAAAGAGAACGCCTGATAGGAATGCTGCGATGCAACATTTCGAGCAGTGTATTCACGAATGCAAGAAAGGGTTGCAGGGAATTCAGCCAGTATCAAAAATCGAAAAAAGAAGCTATCGCGTGTTTGCGTGGACATTACTCGTTGCTATTGCTGCCCTCGTAGTGGCATTGATTGCCCTATTTAAGTAGCTTATTCAAATAACTGGTCAACTTGAGCTCCCCCCTTGCGATGTGCCAGAAGTGACCTTGACCTTTTCTATGACTGTACCTGGGAATTTGGACCAATTTGAGTGAGAAAAACCGCCTTCGAGGGGGAGGATTTCCTCTATCAAGGGGGTAGAGTCTCCCCCGTAAAAGGGGAGGAACTTCTCAACCGCACCCCGCAACGGGACTTGTGACGAGCTTATCCGACTCGGGACATTAAATATCGAGCACGCTTGTCGCCACCTGATCCCAGCATGTGACCATGCCATCCTTCCACGTAACGAACCGGGCGTTCCCGTCTTTGGAAATCACGATGCCCAGTATGTCGTGGAGTTCGTTGCACAGCCGATAGACCGAGCGATGCCGAGTCCCGACTCTTTCGGTTGATTCGATTTCCAGGGTTTTTCCCTCTGCATCGCAGGCCCTTGCAACGGTTGGGACTTTATGGAGGTTTCCCAGGATTTCGCCGCCGAATCCGAGGATCTCCAGGGCCTTGGTCAGAACAACGGCGCCGTCGACCGCCGTGAAGCCCGCTATGAGATGCGCCACTTCGAAGATCCCCTCCTCCAGAAGGGAGAGTTGATCGCTGCTGCTCTCAACGTACTCCTTCCAGCCGACCGTTCCCTGATGCCCCTTTTCCCCGTATTCCTCGGCCAGGGTGGCCATGACGCCGAGAAGAAGCGACCTCAGCCTCTGGCGCGGCTCTTCTCTCATGAACTTGTACTTGATGGTCATATAAGGATTGTCGAAGAAAGCTTCCGCGGCGCGTTCGGGCGGCAGCATGATGATGGTCCCGCCCAGGCGCGAATTCCGGATCATGCTGATAATCCGGCGAATGACCTGTTGGGCGAGGGCCTTCATGAATCCCGGCTCGATGGGCGCCCACCTCTTTGCGGAACGCGTCCGCGCCGCATCGTGAAGCGCCAGGAGGTCGTTGCGGACCTCGGAGAAAATTCCGGGCAGCCACACCGAATCCATGACGTCGGGGGATGGCCGGTTGACCCGTCCTCCACTGAGCGTGGCAATCGTCACGGACCCTCTGCAGACCGCTATTCGGCCGGGTCCCGAAGCCCGGACGACCAGGCAGTGAGGCAGAAACTCCACCGGTTTCCTCCCTCCAAAAACGGGTTGAATCCAGCGAGGCCCGGAGGAGACCAACCCCCATATCTGCAGACCTTCCCTCTTGTCAAGCCTCACCCCGATCAGCGTCCGGTAAAAATCGGAGGCTGGCGAAAGCCGCCTCAGCTCCTGTTCGTCACAAGGCCTGGGGAATGTGAACATGAGCCGATGGAGGCCGGCGGGAGGACCTTGTTTCGGGTCGAGTTTTTCAGGATCGCAAAGAAGGAGGCGAAACGTGACGGGGCGCTCCTCTTCCCGAAGCAGGCTTGCCTGGTAGCAGATGGAAATAAGTTTCTCGAGAATTTGCGGTTCCGGCAACGGCTCGGCCTCGAAGCTCTGAAGAAGACTCAGCCTTTCTGCATCCGGAGCACAATCGTTCCAGCTCATGCAGAGCACTTCCGTAAGATGTCGTGGATAAGAATGCGGCATGTCTCCCCTGCACGGTCGATGTGGCGGAATTTGTTCTTCGGGTTTACGGTCACAATTCCGAATAAAGTGTTACGAAACAATTAGTTCTATATGAACACGTTCGGCGGGATATTACAAGAGTCCGGGTCTCCACGGAGCGATTTTCACAGAAAACCGGGACTCGCCGGTCCCGATCGGAGAAATGCGTTCCGTGGGATATCGTTATCTGAAAATACAGTTGACGAAAACGGGCAGAAATGGTTTTGTTCAAGGCAAGACGGGCCGAAAGAATCAGAAAATCGGGCTGTTTGCAATTCCCTGCGGAGGTTGCTTCGGCGGCCCGTACGGGCAGGACGGCATTCACGTCATTAGGGCTGAAACCAGGCGTACCGGACATGGCAAACGATTCAACTGCTGAACTGGAGCGGTGCCGCGAGCGCGTGCAAAACCTCAGGGACTGCTTCAGAATATCCGCCTTGATAAATTCCACTCTGCAGCTTGAGGAAGTCCTCGAGAACATCATGACCACTTCCAGGGCAATCCTCAAAGCCGATGCATGCAGTCTCATGCTCGTCGATGAAGGGTCGGAGGAGTTGGTTTTCGCAGTGGCCCAGGGGCCTGTCGCGGGCCAGCTCAAGGGAGGCTTCAGGCTGAAAAAGGGAGAAGGGATCGCGGGCCACGTGTTCGAAACGGGGGAATCCCTTCTGATTGAAGACGCTTACAAAGACCCTCGCTTTCACCGGGAATTCGACAGGAAAACGGGCTACCGCACCCGGTCGATTCTCTGTGTGCCGTTAAAGATCAAGGAACGGCTCATCGGGGTGTCGCAGGTCATCAACAGGCTGGATGAGAATCCGTTTGACGCGGAAGACGGGGAAACGCTCACACTGCTGTGCGACCATGCCGCGATCGCCATTGAAAATGCCCGCATGCACCGGGATCTGCTTCGAAAACAGCAGATCGAGAGCGATTTGGCGTTTGCCACGAACATTCAACTGAGCTTTCTGCCGCAGAACGTTCCGGCGATTCGCGGTTTCTCATTTCGGGCCCATTACAAGTCGGCGCTCGAAGTGGGTGGGGACTTCTATGATTTTATTCCGCTGGGAGAGGACCGCCTGGGTGTGCTGATCGGGGACGTTTCCGGTAAAGGGGTCGCCTCAGCGCTGTATATGGCCAAACTGACGTCCGATTTCCGGCTGCTTGCCATTCGGGAGAGAGAACCCGGCACTCTGGTCGACCAGGTGAACTGCCTGATGTGTGAACAAAGCCGCAGAGGCATGTTTGTCACCCTGCTCTACATGGTCCTGGATACCGCCGGGAAAACGCTGTCCTGCGTGAATGCGGGTCATATTCCACCGGTGCTCTGGAATGAAGGCAGCGAGACCTTTCGTGTCCTTAAAGAGAAAGGCGGGCCGCCGCTGGGTATCGTCGAGGACCACACCTACGGTTCGACGAAGATCCGGCTGAACCGCGGGGATTGCCTGCTCCTGTCCACGGATGGCCTGATCGAGGCAAAAGGCCGCCATGGTGAACGGTTCGGGTGGAGCAGGCTCGAAGCCGCGGTTCGGAAGGGTGGAGGAAATGCCGAGGGGGTTTACCGGAGTGTCGATGCTTCAGTGAGAGAATTCACGCGGGACATCGCTCCGGCGGACGATACCACGATCGTTCTCATAGGGGTTGAGGAATCACAATGACCTTGATGCAGTTGAGCGGTCCGGTGGTTCTCGATATTCCCACGGACCCGGCTTCTCTTTTCCTTGTCCGGGGTCTGGTGGAAAGGCTGACACAGCGGATGGACTTCTCAAGGGAAGAGATCGACCGGATCATTCTGGCGGTTGACGAAGCCTGTACGAATGTGATCCGCCATGCCTACCGGAACCGCCCGGACAAGAGGATCGTACTCACTTTCGAGGTTTTTGCGGACCGTCTCGAGATTCGGATAAGGGACTTCGGGACCGCTTGCGATCCCGCGTGCTTCAAATCGAGAAGCCTCAACGATGTGAGGCCGGGAGGATTGGGTCTCCATTTCATCAGGTCGGCCATGGATGAGGTCGTGTACGACACTCCCGATGGCGGCGGTATGCTCTTGAAATTGCTCAAATACAGAACTCGAGAGGAGGTTCCGGAAAAGTGAAAATCAAGGTCTCCGAGAGAAAGCCCCGCATCCATGTCGTCAGTCTGGAAGGGGATCTGGATATGAGTACATCTCCACAGGTTCGAAATGCTCTGCTGCCGCTGTTCACGAACAAATCCCGGCATATCATCGTGGACCTGTCCCAGGTGCCCTACATCGACAGTTCGGGAATCGCCACTTTTGTAGAGGGCCTCCAGCTTTCCCGGAAGGGGAAAATCCGGTTTTCCCTGGTCGGGGCGACACCGACCGTCGAAGCGGTGTTCGAGCTTGCCTACCTGAAAGAGGTCTTTGAGATGGCCCCGCGGGTGGAACAGCTTCCGGAAGGAGAAGGAAAGCCGTGAGCGAGGCTGCGGTTCGTGAGCATACTCCGGGAAAGGCGGTCGAATTCCTGCGGCATTTGACAAGCATCGCCCTGCTTTTCAAAGAGACCATGCGATGGGCGGTGGTGAAGCCTTTTCAGGGGAAACCCCTCCGGTTCAGGGCCGCCGTGGTGCAGATGGATGAAGTGGGTGTGAAATCCATCCCGATCGTGGCCCTGGTATCCTTTGTCATAGGGATCATCCTGGTGCTCCAGACGGCCTACCAGCTTGCAAAATTCGGAGCGATCACCTATGCGGCAAGCCTCGCCGGCGTTGCGCTCACCCGTGAAATGGCCCCGCTCCTCACGGCAATCGTCGTGGCGGGGCGCGTCAGCGCGGCCTTCACGGCCGAGTTGGGAACCATGCTGGTGACCGAAGAGATCATGGCCCTCGAGGTCATGGCCATCAATCCGGTGGCTTACCTGGTCGTCCCGAGGTTCATCGCCATGATCGTGATGCTTCCCTGCCTGACCGTCCTTGCGGATGTGATAGGCATGATCGGAGGCTATGCGGTCGGCACCACGGCGATCGGTATCCGTTCGTCCATGTACATACAGAACACCCTGGACTCGCTTCTCCTCAAGGATATCCTGACGGGATTGACCAAGAGCTTCGTTTTTGCGGGCATCATCGCCATGGTCGGGTGCTACATGGCCTTCGTGGTGAGAGGAGGGGCCGAAGGGGTCGGGAAGGCGACGATGATCTCGGTGGTGACGTCTCTCATCAGCATTATCCTGGCCGACTGCTTCTTTACGACCGTTTTTTATCTTTTCCTCTGAAAATGGGTGTTATCGAGATGGCTGAATCCGAGCCGATCATTCAAGTCCGGAACCTGGTCAAGAGCTTCGACGGCAGAATTGTACTTGACGGGATCAATATGACCGTCGAAAAGGGGAAAGTCACTGCGATCATGGGGGGTAGCGGCTGCGGGAAAACCACTCTTCTGCGGCACCTTATCGGAGTCATGCGCCCCGATTCGGGTGAAATCTGGGTCAGAGGAAAGGATATCACCAAATTTGACGAAAATGAGATGGAAGGCTACCGCAAGCGCTTCGGTATGCTGTTTCAGATGGGGGCCCTGCTGAACTCCCTGTCCGTTCACGACAACATCGCGCTGCCGTTGCGGGAACACACCGAACTCGACGAGAAAATCATCGGGGTCATGGTCAAGATGAAGTTGGAACTGGTGGGGCTCAGGGATTTCGAACACCTTAAGCCGAGCCAGTTGAGCGGGGGGATGCAAAAGCGTGTCGCCCTCGCCCGGGCGCTCGCCCTGGATCCGGAAATCGTTTTCTACGACGAACCTACATCTGGTCTCGACCCCGTGGTAAGCGGGGTGATCGATCAGCTCATCATGGACCTCAGCGGGCGCATGAACATCACGTCCATCGTGGTGACGCACGATACGAGAAGCGCGTTCAAGATTGCCCACAGGATGGTGGTCCTTTTCAGAGGCAAGGTCGTTGCGGACGGCCCGCCCGAGGAAATAAAGAATTCCCCGGATCCGCTCGTTCAGCAGTTTATAGCGGGAAGCCCCGACGGCCCGATCCCCCTTCGCCAGTCCAGCCGGGATTACCTCGAGGATTTGCTGGACATGGAGTGACCGGTTGCAGACGGGCGAAATCGAGGTCCCGCACGCATGCGGTGCCGGCGGCCTCAAGGCTTTTGCGTTCAAGGTTCTATCCTCGGATTTTGAGGCGCGGGTGCTGCCCCTTTAGACGTTTATCCATTACCTCCCGGAGAAGTGTTGCATGCAAGTTTTTCGGTCGGAAATCAAGGTTGGGCTGCTCATTCTGGTCTCCTTTATTCTGCTCCTCGTGGGGATATTTGCCGTGAGCGACCTTCGATCGGTTCTACACAAGAAGACATCGATCGTTTTGCTCTTTCCCTACGCCGATGGAATCACAAAAGGTTCTCCTGTCTGGTATGCGGGCCTGGAAGTCGGCGAAGTCACCGACATCAGGATTGCCCGGGGCACGAACGACCGCATCGCGGTTACGGTGAATATCAGTCCCGATGCCCGAGTGAGGAAAGATTCAAGGGTCGATATCCGCAACCTCGGCATGATGGGCTCAAAGTACGTTGAAATATCGCCCGGATCCCCCGAATCCCCGCTGCTCACTCCCGGCGAAACCCTGGAGGGAAAAAGCCCGGCCTCCTTGTCCGAGGTGATCGAGACGGGCCAGCAGGTGGCTACCCATCTTGTGGAACTGGTGCAGGAGACCCAGACGCTCATCCACCAGATTCGCGTGGACGCCGGCATCACGGAGACCATTCAGAACACGAACGGTTTTGTGACGGATATGCGCGATCGCGGGCAGGAACTGAGGACGGTTCTCAAGAAGCTGAATACCTTTGCGGATTCCCTGAACGAAACCGGGAAGAATGTCACGCGGGTTTCCGGGGAAGGCGGGAAAGAATTCACGGCCCTGTTGAAAGAATTGCGGGAGACCAACCGCGAACTCCGGACGCGGCTTGAAAACGTGGAAGGCCGGCTCACTGAAACTCTCGGCCAGGCGGAAGGCTTCGTCAAAGGTGCCAGGTCGCTTGTGAACTCAAACGAGGAAGACATTTCTTCGCTCTTTCGATATCTCAGTGAGACGTCCCGCAATATCGAGGGGCTGAGTGAAGACTTGAAGGCTCATCCCTGGAAGGTCATCTGGAAGGAAGATGGAACTTTCACGGCGCATCCCGCAACCGGGACGGACCAGTGGCGGAATCGCGGAAGAGTGGGCCCGTTTGGGAAGGAATAGAAAGAAAATGCCGCGCATTATAGACGGATACCCTGACAGGAAAAAGCTTATGTATTCTCCATTCGCCCCTTCGCGCCCGGCGAGGGCCTTCCTGCTGACGGCCCTTTTCCTCATCGCCTGTTCCGGGTGCGCAACCGCAAAAGTCAATCATTACAATCGGGCGGTCGAATACTACCAGAGGGATCGAATACCGGAAGCGGTCGGTGAATACCGCCAGGCGATCAATCAAAACCCCAATGATCCCAAGCCGCAATTCAACCTTGCGGTTATCTACCAGGACCAGGGCAGAGTCGATGAGGCCGCGAAGATCTATCAGTCGATCGTCGCTAAACATCCAAATTTCGCCCCCGCCTGGGTGAACCTTGCTTCGATCCGGGAAAAATCGGGTGACCCGGAAGGCGCCGAAAAGCTGTATAAGCGCGCCGTCGAAGCCGAACGCGACGATGCTTCTCCGCTGAGCCAGTACGGGTTCTTTCTGCTTCGCCGGGACCGCACTGGGGAAGCGGAGTCCGTCTTCAAGGAAGCCCTGAAAAGGGACCGCACCTGCGCAAATGCTTATTTCGGGCTGGGTGAAGTCACGGCAAAAAATGGAGATCGCACGGGGGCCCTTCGGGATTATGAAAATGCCCTTCGCTATAACCCCTCGGACATTCAGGCGCATGTGAAGGCCGCGGAACTCGCGGTCGAGATGGGTGACCGGCCAAAGGCCATCGCGCTTCTCAAGCGGGCGATCGAATCGGATCCCGGCCTGGGCGAAGAATCCCTTGCCCTGGGAAAGCTGCTCCGCGAAGAGGGAATGCTGAAGGAAGCCGAAAGAGCCGTGGAATATGCCGGGGCAAACGGAGCCCCCCGGGAGGAATGCGATCGCGAACTTGCCATCATATACCGGAGGCTTGCCGAAGAAACCTCGCAGTCGAGCGGCTCCTGACGCCCGGACCTTCGCGGCTCTCCCGAAGGTTTCCGATGGAGGATGTCCGCCGGATGAAACCGAAGGCGCGGACGCTCTAAAGGCCGCTCCGGCGCGCCCTGCCCAGTGGTTTCCCTTGACAATCCATGGATTAAAAGGCATTCATTCAAATTTACAGCCAATCCCGAATGAAAGTCATCTCATCGCGGTTGAGCGGAGTTTTGGCTCGCATGCCGGTTCAAGAAATCGGACCGGCGTTTCCTTCGAATTGTTTGCAGGAGTCTGAAATGACATTCCAGGAACTGATCCTTGCACTCAATAAGTTCTGGTCGGACCGTGGGTGCGTGATCCAGCAGCCCTACGATCTGGAAGTGGGGGCGGGGACCTTCAATCCCGCAACCTTCCTGAGGGTCATAGGGCCTGAACCGTACAACGTCGGGTACGTCGAACCTTCTCGCCGCCCCACGGATGGGCGATACGGCGAGAATCCGAACCGTCTGCAGCACTACTACCAGTACCAGGTCATTCTCAAGCCTTCCCCTCCCGATTCGCAGGGGGTGTATCTCGAAAGCCTCAAGAGTTTCGGGATCGATCCGCTGGAGCACGACATCCGGTTCGTGGAAGACGATTGGGAATCGCCCACTCTCGGCGCTTCCGGCCTTGGCTGGGAAGTCTGGCTCGACGGTATGGAAATTACCCAGTTCACCTATTTCCAGCAGGTTGGAGGTATTCCTCTGAGTCCGGTGAGCCTGGAGCTGACCTACGGCCTGGAGCGGATCGCCATGTACCTGCAGGGCGTCAACAATGTCTACGACCTCATCTGGAGCGGAAACGTGACCTACGGCGATGTCCACCACAAGGGTGAGGTTGAATGGTCGCGATACAATTTCGAGTTGGCCGACGTAGACATGCTCCTCAAGCTCTTCAATATGTACGAGGCCGAATCCCTTCGCCTGAGCGAGCTTGGACTCGTCCTGCCGGGCTACGACTATTGCCTGAAGTGTTCGCACGTCTTCAACCTCCTGGATGCCCGGGGAGCGATCAGCGTGACCGAGCGGACAAATTATATCGCCCGTGTGCGCGGAATGGCCCGGCAGGTGGCTCACGCCTATGCGGCCCAGCGGGAGTCGATGGGGTATCCGTTGCTCAACAAATGGTAGGAATGCAAGATTGACCTATGGAGGAAACCATGGGAGAAGCCCTTTATATTGAAATAGGCAGCGAGGAAATACCGGCCGGATATATCATCCCCGCTCTCGAAGCCATGGCGCAGCAGATGGTGCGGTTTCTCGATGAAAACCGGATCGGCCACGGGACCCCGCACGTCACCGGGACCCCGAGGCGACTGGCGCTGAATATCCCCGATGTCGCGGGACACCAGGAAGCATGCGCGACCGAAATCATCGGTCCCCCGAAGCAGGTGGCTTACGATGCGAACGGCAAACCCACGAAAGCCGCGGAAGGATTTGCCAAAGGCCAGGGTGTGAGGGTTGAGGACATCCGGATAAAGGAGACGCCCCGGGGCGAATATCTATGTATTCTCCGCGAGGAATCGGGCCTTCCCACCAGGGGACTTCTCGAAAAGATGCTGCCGGATTTCACGGCCCGGATTCCCTTTCCCAAGTCCATGCACTGGGGAAGCCTCAGCGCTACCTTTGCCCGGCCCATTCGGTGGATTGTGGCGCTTCTCGGTGAGAACGTTCTTGATTTCGAATACGGAGCTGTTGCCAGCGGGAACAGATCGATGGGCCACCGGTTCATGAGCCCGGCATGGCTGACCGTGAAAGACTACGCTTCGCACGTCGAAAATCTCAGGAAACATTCTGTCGTCCTGGAGATTTCAGAGCGCCGGAAGCTCATGAACGACGGGATCCGGGAAGCGGCCAAAAGCGTAGGAGGAAGCATCCTGGAAGATGAGGAACTCCTCGACGAGGTGACCCAGCTTGTCGAATATCCACTGCCGATCGTTGGGGAATTCGAGGAGAAGTACCTCGAACTTCCTCCCGAACTGCTGATCACCGTGATCAAGAAACACCAGCGCTATTTTGCGGTGGTGGACGGCGATGGGAAACTGCTGAGGTATTTCGTTACCGTGGCCAATACCGTTCCGAGGGACTTTCGGCTCGTTGCGGCCGGAAACGGGCGGGTCGTCCGGGCCCGGCTCGAAGATGCCCGGTTCTACTACAGGGAAGATCAGAAAACCCGGCTTGAAGAGCGGGCCGAGCAATTGAAGGGCGTGGTTTTCCATTCCAAGATGGGGACGAGCTGGGAGAAGATGGAAAGATTCTCGGCCGTTGCGAAATGGCTGGGAGAACGCCTCGCCCCGGATCGGACCGATTCCCTCCTCAGGGCTGCATTCCTGTGCAAGGCGGATCTCGTGACGGGAATGGTCGGTGAATTCCCCGAACTCCAGGGGGTGATGGGCAGGGCGTACGCGCGGCTTCAGGGTGAGCCCGAGAGCGTCGCTCAGGCTATCTACGAGCACTACCTTCCCAACCGCGCGGGCGGTCCCATTCCCGAGGGGATCGAAGGTGCCGTGCTGAGCATCGCCGACAAGATGGATACCATCGTTTCGTGCTTTGGAGTGGGCCTGAACCCGACGGGAACGGCCGATCCCTTTGCCCTCAGGAGACAGACGCTGGGGATCCTCAGGATTCTCCTGGAAAAACCCTTCAGGATATCGCTCTCCAACCTCATCGAACAGTCCCTGCCTCTCCTTTCGTCCAAACTGGCCGTACCCGCGGAGACAGTCAAAAACGACGTGCTTGAATTCTTCCGGGGCAGGCTGCTCCACTACCTTGTCAGCCAGGAAGGGTACGGCGCCGATCTGGTGGAAGCGGCCCTTGCCGCGGGGATAGACGACCCGGTGGACGCCGTGGTCCGGGCTAAAGCGCTCGTGGCGTTCAAGGCCCGCCCCGATTTTGAGAGTCTTGCGGCGGCCTTCAAGCGGGTGGCAAACATCATCAAGGAACCGGAACCCGAACCGGTGGATCCCGGGTTGCTACAGACCGCTCCGGAACAGGCCCTCTTTGCCGCATTGAACGACACGGAAGGGATTGTCGTAGACTGCCTTGCCGGGTCGGACTATGATTCGGCCCTGGAAGCCATGTCCCGGTTGAGGAGCTTCATCGATGCCTTCTTCGATTCGGTCCTCGTCATGGATAAGGATGCGGGCATCCGCCGCAACCGGCTCGCCCTGCTCACCCGGATCCGGGATCTGTTTTCGGGTGTGGCCGATTTCAGGAAAATCCAGACCGCTTAGCGGATTATCCTTTTCGCGGGGGCTTTGGTGGGCCTCCGCGATTTTGTTTTTGCAGAAAACAGGATCGAAAAGATTCGATCCTCCGGGAGGATTACGTGAATCGATACATACTAAAAGCTATTTGCCTGGCGATTCTTGTTTCCGTGATAGTGGATAAGAGTGCGTATGCTTATCTCGATTGGGGGATGGGCAGTTATTTCTTTCAGATGCTCATAGCGTCTCTCCTGGGCGTGCTTTTTTCCATTAAAATGTTCTGGCGAAAGCTCATTGTTTTTGTCAAAGGTTCTGTTTTCAAGCAGAAATAGGAGAGTTGCGGCCAATGGCGGCAGGCAGTATTCCGGGCTCGTTCCGTGATCCAAGCGGTTTTCTTTTTTATCAAGACAAAACATTGTATCGAATGATCAACGCCGTTTACAAGGAAGACTATGACCACCTAATGAATTCCGGACTCTACAAAGCTCTTGCCGAAGACGGCCTGTTGATTTCTCACGAAGAAACTGCCATTGCCACGGACCAAGACAAGGCATACAAGGTAATTAAGCCCGAGTTATTACCATTTATCTCGTACCCTTATGAATGGTGTTTCAGCGAATTGCGGGATGCCGCGCTGCTCACCCTTGATATTCAGAAAAAATCTCTGGAATTCGGAATGTCACTTAAGGACTGCAGTGCGTACAATATCCAATTTAGGAAATGCCGGCCTGTTTTCATCGATACGCTTTCTTTCGAAAGGCATCAGAGCGATAAGCCCTGGATAGGCTATAGGCAATTCTGCCAGCATTTTCTGGCACCATTGGCGCTCATGGCCTTTAGAGACGTCAGGTTGTCCCAGTTGCTGCGGATTTATATCGATGGGATCCCCCTGGATCTGGCCAGCAAGCTTTTGCCCTTCCGCAGTTATTTTTCGTTTTCACTCCTCTCCCATATTCATCTCCACGCAAAGAGTCAAAGGCACTTCGCCGGCAAGGCGGGCAGTCTTCCGAAACGGAAAATGAGGTCGACATCGCTGTTGGGTCTCATCGATAACCTGGAATCCCTGGTTAAGAAACTGGAGTGGGCCCCGCGGGGAACGGAATGGGAACGCTATTACGAAAATACCAATTATTCTTCGGAAGCGTTTGAGTCGAAAAAAGCGATTGTCGCCGACTACCTGGAGCGAACCAAACCTGCCGAAGTGTGGGATCTCGGTGCGAATACGGGTGTCTTTAGCCGCATCGCCGGTGCGAAGGGCATCAGGGTAATTTCCTTCGATATCGATGCCGCCGCCGTTGAGAAGAATTATCGGGAATGCGCCAGGGATTCGGAAACCAATATCCTGCCGCTGCTGCTCGACCTGACCAACCCATGCGCAGGCATAGGATGGGCCAACAAGGAAAGAATGTCCCTTATCGAGCGGGGCCGCGCGGAAATGGGATTTGCCCTCGCTCTCATACATCATCTGGCCATATCCAATAATGTGCCGCTCTTAAAAATTGCTGAATTTTTCAGTTCCATCTGCAGAAAACTCATTATTGAATTCATACCGAAGAGCGATTCCCAGGTGCAAAGACTCCTGTCCAGCAGGGAAGATATCTTCTCGGAATACGATCAGGATTGTTTTGAGAGAGCATTTGCAGAATACTTTACAATCGAATCTTCAACGCCGGTGAATGGCTCCGAGAGGACTTTGTATTTAATGGAGAATAGAATTGCATAAAGGCAAGTCTCTTTTCATTATTCATCCATTCCTGTTCGCACTCTTCCCTATTATCTCTCTATATGCATTTAATGTTGGATCTGTTCCACTGGAACAACTTTTTGCGCCTTTAGTATTTGTATTCTTATCTGCCATTATTCTATTTGTTCTGTTGCGGCTTGTTTTCAAAAATACAATGAAAATGGCATTTTTTTATTCTGTTTTCATATTGTTGTTTTTTTCTTATGGATATATAGGCGATCTGATTGGCGGATATAATTCAGATATGGGCAATAGCGATCTGTATATATTCCTGATTATGGCCATCATTATATTATTGCTGATATATTTTCTTCATAAGAGAAGCCGGTACTTGTTTGGAATTAACAAATTCATGAATCTGGTGTCTATCTTTTTAATAGTACTCCCCACCATAAATATTGCGAGTTATTATTTAAAGCAACATAACACGTCGATGAAAGCCGTGGCGCATGAAAATCAGGTGGCTCCGCCTGTTAAATCCGGTAATAACACAACATATCCGAATATTTATTATATTATCCCGGATGCGTATGGGCGGCAGGACATTCTCAAGGATTTTTATGGATTTGATAATGCCGAGTTCATTGATGCGCTCAGGGAAAGAGGTTTCTTCGTCGCACAAAAGGCCAGATCGAACTATGCGGAAACGCACGACTCGATTGCATCAGCCTTGAACTTTGAATATGTATTTGACACATCAAAATCGTACGACAATTTAATAAATCTTGAGCATAACAGTAAGGTGAGCAGTTTTTTGAAAGAACGTGGATATGATATTATATATGTCTATGCCACTCAAGGCAATATCGTCGCATCGATAGATCTTGGAATACTGAGTTCATTCCATAAAATGAATGAATTTGACAACGTGCTTCTATATTCGACACCACTTCCGACCGTTCTAACTCGATTGCACCTGTATGATCCCTTTAATCTGTACAGAAAGAGGATATCTCAAACCTTCGACGATCTTTCGCAATCGCCCGGGTGGAAGTCTCCTTTTTTTATTTATGTTCACTTTGGAGCGCCTCATCCTCCGTTCGTTTTCGGCAAAAATGGAGAACCCATAGCTGCGATAAAGGATTTTACCATAAACGATGGTTACCGGCTTATCAGGAACGGCAGGCTCACCCTGGACGAATATTTGAAATACTATAGCGATCAGGTGTTGTACCTCAACAAGAGAGTGTTGGAGACGATAGACGCCATACTGGCAAATTCCAGCCAACCGCCGATCATCATCATCCAGGGAGACCATGGGCCCCGCTCGTCGCTCAAGTCCTGGCAATCAGCCGGGGAGACGAACGTGAAGGAAAATCTTTCGATCCTGAGCGCCTTCTATCTTCCGGATAACGGAAAAGAGCAGCTCTATGAAGGGATTACTCCCGTGAATTCATTCAGGATAATTTTTGACAGGTATTTCAATGGGACCTACGGACTGTTGGAAGACAGGAGCTATTTCCGGGAACACGGCAAAGACCACGACACATTCGTGGACGTCACGGAGAAGGTCGTCAAATGACCATTGTTCCGGATTGGACGGGACCTCGCCATAACGGCAGGCGTCATCAGCGCTTCCTTGTCGATCCGCGAATGTCCTACGGCTCCTGCAAGAGTTTCTCCAGTGCCTGCTTGAAGCAATCCACTTCATTCTGTACTCCCGCCAGGATTTCCCTGTAACGGTAGAAGTCGAGCACCCGGATATTCGTCAGGGCCGGCTTGACGTACAAATCCGGCGGGTAGACTTTCCTTTTTGCCTCCACGATCGAGGCCTGCATGATCTGGAAGGTGGACAGGATGCTTTCCACCATATTCGGGACTGAATCATCCGTGGGGGAGGTCTTCTCGCCTGAAACATCGATGGCTATGGTGAAATCGCATTCCGATTGAATGAGGTCATAGGGCAGGGGATTCACCGCCCCGCCGTCAATAAGGACCATGCCGTTCACCCGCGCAGGTTCAAAAAGGGCGGACATGGCCATGGAAGCCCGAATGGCGGTGATGAGGTCCCCGCTCTCCAAGACCACCGCGCGGCGATTCCAGAAATCAGTGGCCACCACCTTCAAGGGGATCGACAATTCTTCAAAGGTCTTTGGAGGGATTTTTTTCATGAGGTACTCCTCCACACCTTTGCCCTTCAAAATGGCCGACTGACTGAAAATGGAAAAGTCCAGCGCCATTCTGTAAATATCCTTGAGGGCGATGCTTTCCAGCTCCTGCTGCAGTTCCGCACCTGAGACGCCGGCTGCGTACAAACCCCCGATAATGGCGCCGATGCTCGTTCCGGCAATGACCGCCGGCCTTATTCCCATATCGTCGATGGCCCTGAGGAAGGCAATGTGACTGAGCCCTTTGGCTCCTCCGCCCCCCAAAGCCAAACCGATCCTCTTCATGGCTTCCCCTCCGCCGCGGTCCCGTCAATACTGTTGACTTAAGGAAAATCTCAGCGGCCTAAGCCGTCACCCCGGCAAAAGCCGGGGTCCGGAAAAGCTTGACACACCTGGATTCCGGCCTCCGCCGGAATGACGTCCACGCACTCTCGCAACGGGCCAAGAGGGGCCTAAAGCAACAGCATTGCATGATCCCGGCCTGGTTGCAGGATATGGATACTCATCGGTAAACTTAAACGCATGCCTGGATTTTGGCAACCGGTTCATGAGCGCGCCGCGCCCGTGATGCATATAGGGGCGGGCCGCGCCGGTGTGCCGTGCGCAAGAGAGCTTCTAATGGACTATGGCAGGCCCCAGTGCGAGCTTTTGAGCCTCACCGAGGCGCTTGGCTGTGATCTGCAGATGCAAACCCGTTCTTGTCGTCAGCACGCCCGAGATCTCTCCGCTCACCTGGAGTGCCCCGCGAAAAACATGGCCGCTGTAATGCGATGCCTCGATCCGGCCGGCCTCGCATTTGCCCGTGAAATGGTAGACATCCTTCTTGCCAAACGGCCCGGTGACGGTGAGCACGCCGTTGAGGGAGTTTCCATCCTGTTCGATATGGGCGATGATCGTGTCGAAAAGGTGATCGATTTCCCACGCGCCCGAATAATCGTCCGCCGCCCTCAGCGGCGACACTCCGCACAGGATGACGAAGCATACCGCAAAGACGCCGAGCAAAGCCGCTTTTCTGACTGCAACCACCATCGAATGAATTGCCCCCGCGCATCTCATCGCTGCCGGCAAACCACGGTCCCCAAATTGTAACCAGGAACCCAGGCCAAAACCCGATACCCCGGTGGCTTAAAGGGGCCCGACAAGCGTCCCGCCATTTTGACGGAAGAGAGAAATCGGCCTGTGACCGATGAGTCAGGAGATCTCTCGCGCAGCCCGAAACGACAAAAGCGCACCGCTAATGTTGGGCCAACACCATTGAGACTGAGATTCCCCCGGTAACCGGCAAAGTTTTCCAGCTACCCCTGTGCCATATTAATGAATGTATGTCCAGTCTCTTTTCCCGGGAAGGGTCGTGGTCCTTTCCACAGTTCTTCCCTTTGACGATGATCAACCGATGGGTTTTATCCGATAAAATGATCGGGGCTGTCTTCCACTCCGTGAATCTCCCATGTCCTTGCCGCCATTGGAGAATACAAGCAATGCCGGTTCGGAGACGCAAGTGGGGTTGAAATCTTCGACTGCTGGCTTTTCGGATGGAAATGAGCTAACATATTTTTTTATCTTCCAGGCAGGTCCCGGACAAGGCAATCTCTTTGGAAGTCTTCAGTACAGGTCTGCAAGGGCTGTTTCCGGGGCCTCCCTCAGACTGTCGCGCCCTTAGGATCGTTTATTCCGGACGAGGGCCTTTTCTTTTCGGCACATGGCTTCAGCAATTCCCGAGTCTCAGACTAGAGGAGAGTGAAAATGGTTACCGTGAAAAGGAGTTCAGCGTCCACGGTTGTTCTTCCTGTTTTTCTATCGTTTATCGCTGCTTTCTTCCTTACCGTCTCACCATGTTTTGGCCAGGATGTCCCGGCCCCGAAACGCGTTGCCCTGAACCCGGCTTTTGTGGAATATATCCAGGCAGCGAAACTGGGCTCGGTCGCAACCTTCAGTGACGATGGACATCCCCTGGGATATCACCCTTCGCCGGTCGATCTTTCTCATTTGAAATCGGCGGAAGTGATATTTTCCGGGACCAGCGCTGCCGGATCTTTTCCAACGTCTTATGACCTGCGCGCCAAGGGCAGAGTCACTTCGGTAAAGGACCAGGGAACCTGCGGCGACTGCTGGACGTTCGGCGCATTCTCTTCGCTCGAGTCATGGCTGAAAAGCCGGCCGACCCCGCAGACCTGGGATTTTTCGGAACAGGACATGAATGTGTACAATGGTTTTGACCCTGCGGAATGCGATGGCGGAGACCAATTCATGGCAACCGCCTACCTCGCGAGGTGGAGCGGCCCGGTCAATGAATCGGATGTTCCTTACCCGTACGTCACGGGAGCCCCGGGAGTGGCGGTAAGAAAGCACGTGCAGGATGTACTCTTTCTTGCGAAAAGAACCGGTCCGACGGACAACGACGCAATCAAACAGGCAATAGTGCAATACGGGGCGGTGTTCATCGGCTTTCAGTACGAGGACAATAACTATAATTCCGATAACTATGCTTACTGGTACGACGAAACAGCCGCGGGAAACCATGCCGTAGCGATTGTCGGCTGGAAGGACGGCTTCGACCGGCATAAATTCAATCCCATCGACAAGGCCTACCCGGCCGGCGACGGCGCTTTTATCATCAAGAACAGTTGGGGAAAAAGCTGGGGAAACAAGGGCTACTTCTATATGTCCTATTACGACAAGTCCCTGAGCAGCCCGACCTCGTTCATTGATGCGCGTCCAACGACAAACTATAGCTTGAGCTATGATTATGATCCTCTCGGCTGGACCAGTTCCGCGGGCTGGGGTGGTGAAACCGCCTGGTTTGCCAATATCTTCAATGCGAGCACCGGCGGGAACCTCATCAAGGCGGTTGGCTTCTATACCCCGCAGGTGAATTGTCCATACGAGATCTACGTCTATAAGAATGTCCAGGCCGGCAATCCGGTGAGCGGCAAACTTGTCCGGAAAGTGAAAGCCGTCATGCCCTACGCCGGTTATCACACCGTTACGTTCACCGGGGCCGCGGTCACCGCCGGCAAAAAGTTTTCGGTCGTGGTGAAACTTAACACCCCCGGCTACGATTTTCCGGTCGCGATAGAAGAACCCGTTTCAGGGTACAGCAGCGGCGCGAAGGCGGTCGCCGGCCAAAGCTTCATGAGCCAGGACGGCAGCACCTGGACCGATGTCACGACCTGGCGCGGTTGGGGAAAGACCAACGTGTGCCTGAAGGCCTTTGCAGTAAAGAACTAGAGTCTCCCGAAGGGAGAGAATCTCCCGCGGGAAAGCCGGGCCTGAGCCGAGCGATTCTGCAGGAGATGCCACCGGGAATGGAATGTCTTCAGTGGATCTCACCCCCACCCAGCCTCACCCGTGAAGGGGGAGGGGCGAGAGGAGGGGGAAAATTGCCCGAATTGGGCTGAGGATACCCGTCTCATGATGACTCGCCCGTGTCTCGAACCCCGTCCCCTTCGCCGGCGCTTGCCCGGCGCTTTTTTTGTCCTTTTTCTTCCATGCCTGCTGCTCTTCCTCCTTGGGTTTTCATCCGCTTTTGCCCAGGGCGGTACGGCGGCGAAAAAGGACACCACCCTGCAGATTGTCCGGATTACCCCGTCCGGAGAGGATGTACCCGCGGGTCGGCAGATTGTCTTCGAATTCAACAAACCGGTGGTTCCGCTGGGCCGGATGGAACGCAGCGCCGCAGAGATTCCGATTACCTTCGATCCACCCCTGTCCTGCAACTGGAGGTGGCTCACTCCTTCGAGCCTTGCATGCCGGTTGAATCAAAAGAATGCGACATCGCCCGCGACCCGTTACCGCTGCAGCGTCGGACCCGGTATTGCGGCAGAGGATGGGAGCACTCTTTCCGGCGGATTCAGCTATACCTTCGTCACCGAGCGGCCTAAGGTGGCGGAGGTCCGGACCAAGAGCTGGCTGTCCCCTGGAACGCCCCAGTTTACCGTGAGGTTCAACCTGCCGGTTGAAACAAAGTCGGTTGCGGCCCATCTTTATTTTCGCTCCGCTTCCGGCGAACGCGTACCGGTGGAGGCGGCCGAAGACACGGAAACGTACGAATGGGAACACCTCAAGAAGGGCACCGTGTGGCTCGTCAAGCCAAGCGTGGAACTTGCCGGGGGCAGGGACTTCGATCTCATGGTCGAACCGGGAATCGTTTCCACATCGGGACCGGAACCCGGAGCGGAAAACAGGCAGGTGAACGGGTTCCAGACATTTCCCCAGTTTCGCTTCGTGGGCATCAGTTGCTCCGATCCAGCGAATAAAAGAATTTTCATTCGTCTCGAGGACCCGGCCTCCGACAAACAGCGCTGCAATCCGGACCGCGAAATCAATATGGTCTTTTCCGCTCCGGTTCTCGTCGACGGAGTGCGTGAAGGGCTGCGTATCACGCCGGATTTGATGAAAGGGAAGCCCGACGATTACGATCCATGGGAGAATGTCGGTTCCTATTCACGCCTGTCCGACCAACGCAAGAAGAACCAGACCTACGAAGTGCAATTGCCCGAGTTGAGGCCCTTTGCGGAATATCGCATCCAGGCGCAGTCCGGCGGGATTACGGACGAATTCGGACGCGCGCTGGCCAGGGGCTTCGATGTGCGTTTGCTGACGGACCATCGGCCACCGGACTTCACCCTCTACAAGTCCATGCCCGTTCTCGAAAAGGGCCTGGATACGGAGGCGCCGGCCCTGGTGACCAACCTGAATCAGATCGACCTCTCCTACGACATGCTTACCGTCGATGGCAAGACGTCTCAGGGCACCAAGAGCATCCCCATTTCAAAACCCCAGGATTCCATATCGGTCGTCCCGCTCGGGATTCGAAAGCTCCTGCCGAAAGCTTCAGGCGTGGTGAAGGGGCAATTCACCACGCGGCCACCCGTTTCAGGCAAGCAGACCGCTGAAAGATGGTTTTTTGCACAGGTAACTCCGTTTGCGGTTCATGTCAAACTGGGGAACCAAAACACCCTCGTCTGGATAACCGACCTGCGGAGCGGCGATCCCGTGCCGGGCGTGGATGTGCAGATCTACAAGGACACCTTCAAGGCCATGACCGCTTCGCCCGCGTTGATGGCCCAGGGGGCGACCCGCGACGATGGAGTCATCGAGCTTGCGGGGACAGCCGTCCTGGATCCCGGTCTGGAGCTGATCGAAGCCTACAAGCCCGATTCGCCTCATCTGTTCGTCCGATGCCGGAAAGGCGAGGACATGGCGGTCCTGCCGCTCATCTTCGAATTTCGCGTGGACGCCGAGGGATCGAACCACGATTATATCCCATCCTGGCAGCGGGCCCGGTACGGCCATACGAAAGCATGGGGTGCGACGGCTCAGGGAATCTACAAAGTGGGAGACACGGTGCAGTTCAAGATCTACGTGAGGGACCAGGACAACATACGGTTCGTCTCCCCTCCCAGGTCCGCGTACAGCCTGAAGGTAATAGACCCCATGGACAAGGTGGTTTATGAGCGGCCGGGGATCACCCTGTCCGATTTCGGAGCCTTCGACGGCGACTTCCTGATCCCGAAGAACGGCGCCGTCGGATGGTACCGGTTTACGCTCCGTTCGAGTTTTACAAAAGAAGAGTTGGAACCGATGCGGGTCCTGGTGAGCGATTTTACGCCCTCGCCGTTCAGGGTCAGCACGGAATTGAGCGGAAGTCTCTTCGGGCCCGGAGATACCGTCAAAGTGACCACCCAGGCCAAGCTGCATGCCGGCGGCCCATACTCAAACGCGGCCGCGCGAGTAACGGCCCTGGTTGAAGCCAAGCCCTTCGAACCTCAAAACCCGGCAGCGCGCGGATTTGAATTCGATGTGCTCGGAACGAGCGAACACGAGACTCCTGCGACGGAGACTGTTTATGAAATCAAAGGGAAACTGGACGACAAAGGGGTCATGGAAGGGAAATTTACGGTTCCCGAGACCTCGATTCTCTATGGCCGGATGACCGTCGAGAGCTCCGTTCGCGACGACCGGGGAAAATCGGTTGCAAACCGCGCCTCCGCCACGTACTTCGGCAGAGACAGGTACGTCGGGCTTCTTCAGAAGGACTGGGTCTTCCAGGAAGGGAAGGCGGCCGGGACTGAATTGCTTGTGGTCGACGAACATGGGAATCCGGCCGCGGGCACCGAAATCGGGATAAAAGTGGAGTGGCAGGAGACCAAAGCGTCGCGGGTGAAGGGGGCGGGGAATGCGTATCTCACACAGTACGTTCAGGAATGGATCGAGACGAACAGCCTGAAAATGGTTTCCGGGCAGGACCCCGTTCACTTCGAGTTTACGCCGGCACATGCGGGCGCCTACCGGATCACGGCGACGATAAGCGATACCCAGGGGCGCAGCCATGAGACGGTCGTGCAGCGCTGGGTGACCGGAAAGGGATATGTCCTTTGGGAAACCGTGCCCGGGAACCTGCTCAACATATCTCCCGAAAAGGAGGAGTACGGGGTCGGCGAGACGGCGCGGTTCCTGGTGCAGAACCCGTTTCCCGGAGCCAGGGCACTCGTGACCGTGGAGCGATTCGGAGTGATGCAAAGCTGGGTCCGGGTTCTGAAGAGCAGCACCGAGATTGTCGAGGTCCCGGTTCTGCCCGACTATCTGCCGGGCTTCTATCTTTCGGTGGTCGTCATGTCGCCGCGGGTCGAAAAGCCGCTCGGCCCGGACGGGGAAGACCTCGGGAAGCCGACCTTTCGTATGGGATACCTCAAAGTCGAGGTCAAGGACCGTTACAAGGAAATTGCAGTCCGGGCAAAACCGGACAAGGAAGTGTACAAGCCCGGGGAAACCGTCACCGTCGAGCTTGAGGCTCAACCCGGGAACCTGAAAAAAGATGAAAATGCGCCGCCGGTCGAACTCGCGGTGACCGTCCTTGACGAGGCCGTCTTCGATCTTCTGAAACAGGGCAGAAAGGCTTTTGACCCCTACGGCGGGTTCTACAAGCTCGATGAGCTGGATCTTGCCAACTACGATCTGCTCATGCACCTCGTGGGCAGGGAAAAACTGGAAAAGAAGGGAGCCACCCCGGGCGGGGGAGGCGGGTTCGACCTCGGCCTGCGTTCCGTTTTTAAATTTGTGACCTACTGGAATCCGTCCATTCGCCTCGATAGTGAAGGCAAGGCGAAGATTCAGTTCCAGGTGCCCGACAACCTTACGGGATGGAAGGTGCTTGCCATAGCAATGACGCCTGACGATCTTATGGGTCTGGGAGAAACGACTTTCCGCGTGAACCAGTCGACGGAGATAAGGCCCGCACTGCCCAACCAGGTTGTCGAAGGCGACCGTTTCGATGCCGGCTTCACGATCATGAACCGCACCGAGGCGACGCGCACTCTCGAGGTCTCCATCGAAGCCGACGGACCTGTGGAGAAGAAAGACGGAGCTGCGCCGAAGATCGTTCAGCAGATAACGGCGGAACCGTTCAAGCGCCATACCGTCCGGCTGCCGGTGAAAGCCCTGGGAGCGGGGGAAATCGTTTTTACGGCGCGAGCGGGCGATGCCGCGGACCAAGACGGCATCAGGCAAAAGATAAGGGTCCTGGAGCGCCTGAGTCCCGAGGTCGCGGCGGTTTACGGATCGACCACGGAAGACCATGTTTCGCAGAACCTGGCCGTCCCCCAGGACATCCGGCCCGGAACGGGCAGCCTCAGCGTTACCGTCTCACCAACTGCGGCGGGGAACGTCGAGGGCGCTTTTGCCTACATGAAGGATTATCCGTACAGTTGCTGGGAGCAGAAGATCACCATCGGTGTGATGGCCGCCTTTTATCAGAAGCTGAAGCCGTACCTTGGCAGCACCTTCACGTGGGACGAGAGCAATGAAATCCCGAAGAAGATGCTTGCCCTCGCCGTCGAATACCAGGCCCCGAACGGTGGAATGGCTTTCTACGTGCCCAAAGACGAGAACGCCAGCCCGTATCTCAGCGCGTTCACGGCGCTCGCATTCAACTGGCTGAAGGCGTACGGCTATACGGTATCCGGGCAGGTGGAGGGCAGGCTCCACGAATATCTCCAATCCCTGCTGAGCAAGAACAACATGCCTGAATTCTATTCCCAGGGGATGGCTTCAACGGTTCGGGCGGTTGCGCTGGCGGCGCTGGCCGAAGCCGGGAAGCTCTCCGCAGGCGACCTCAATCGCTACAGAGACCGCGTGAAAGAGATGAGTCTTTTCGGAAAGGCCGAGTACCTCGATGCGCTCATCCACATGCATGCGAGCCCCGATCTGCAGCACGAGGCGGTCAGGGGTATTCTCGCTTATGCAAATGAGACCGGGGGCAAGCTCGTTTTCAACGAGTCCCTCGATTCGGGTTTCCTCTCGCTTCTCTGTTCCCCGATCCGCGACAACGCCGCGATCCTCAGCGCTTTCATCGCCTTCAGGAATGCCAATCCGAATGTGTCCCTTCTAAAAGACATGCCCGTGAGGCTCATGCGCACGATCATGGAGGACCGGAAAGGAAGGACCGGTTGGGCATCCACCCAGGATAATCTCTTCGCCGTCAAGTCGCTTGTCGATTTCACACAGGCATACGAGGCCGGCAAGCCGGATATGGTCGTCATGGCGTTTCTGGACTCGCTGGAACTCGGCAAAACGGTATTCAAGGATAAAACGGGCGGACCGGTACGGTTCGCTCATCCGCTCGAAACCGCGGATGCGGGCCGCAAAGCCGTCGTCAGATTCGACCGCAAGGGAGAGGGGCGCCTTTACTTCAGAACGGGTCTATCCTACACCCCGGCCGTGATGAAGTCCGAACCAACCAACGCCGGCATCGAGGTGCACAGGGAATACAGTGTCGAACGGGACGGCGGCAGGGTCCTGCTCGGAAATCCTCTCGAGGTCGGGACGGGCGAACTGGTGAGAGTCGACCTTTTCGTCTCGGTACCCGCGGAACGCTATTTCGTGGTTTTGGAAGACCCGGTGCCCGGCGGGCTGGAACCGGTCGACAGGGGGCTTGCGACTTCCTCGGCCGTCGATGCGGCCAAGGGCGAGGAGGTCAAGTCTCCGGAAGGATCCTATCTCAGCCGCTTCCGCGACTGGATGGACTATGGCACTTCTCGCTGGAGCTTTTACCACAGGGAGTTCCGCCACGACGCCGCCCGGTTCTATTCGGAGAGACTCGCGCCCGGCCGGTATCATCTCTCCTACGCGGCCCAGGCGATAGCGCCGGGTGAATTCATCGCGCTGCCGGTGCGCGCCGAGGAAATGTACGATCCCGATGTGTTCGGGAAAGGCATTCCGGAAACGCTGATTGTCAAGCCCGCGGATTGATGAAACAGGCTTTGCGGCTTTAGAGCGGCAAATCGAAAGATATCGGGTCATGCCCCGCTGTGTGGAGCGGTTGAGGAGTATCCTGCAGCCATGAGTGTCAGGGGGCTTTTCTCATTCGGTGGAAGGCCGCTCCGGGCTTTTACCCTGATTTGCATCGCCATGGGGTTGGCCGCGGCAGGGCTCATTGCCTGGAAGACTTTTCGGGATCTGCGCCCGCTGCCGCTGAGCCTTAGCCTTGACGGTTCGACGGTCCGCAAGGTGAGAATCCTTGACCGGAAAGGAATCCCTCTCTCCACCACTTACTCGAACAACTGGAATTTGTATGATTTTGCACCGTTGAGAGAGATCCCGCCGCTCCTTCAACAGGCTTTCATCGAATCGGAAGACAAAAGGTTCTACACCCATAGGGGAGTCGACTGGCCGGCCAGGTTTCACGCCCTGGCGCAGAATGCAAGGTCCTTCAGGGCCGTGCGCGGCGCGAGCACGATCACGGAACAGGTGACCCGCATGCTGCATCCGCGTGCGAGGACCCTCTGGTCGAGATGGCTCGAAGGCATCGAAGCGTCCCGGCTCGAGAAGCGGTTCTCAAAGCAGGACATTCTGGAATTTTATCTGAACCAGGTTCCATATGCCCGCCAAAGGCGGGGAGTGGTCCAGGCGGCAAGACTCTATTTCGAGCGCGATCCCGACACGCTGGATGTCCGAGAAATGCTCGCGCTGGCGGTTCTGGTGCGGTCCCCGTCCAACCTGGATCTTCGTGGAGGAAAGAGGAGCATCGAGTCCGGCCTGGATCGCCTTGCGGCCAAAATGAAAGAGCACGGGTCACTGACCGAGGCGCAGTACGACAGTGCAGTCAAAGGGAACCTTGTCCTGCATGAATCCCGCCCGACCGTTGAAGCCGGC
The DNA here is from genome assembly GCA_963666995.1 of uncultured Syntrophobacter sp. Classification (GTDB taxonomy): domain Bacteria; phylum Desulfobacterota; class Syntrophobacteria; order Syntrophobacterales; family Syntrophobacteraceae; genus Syntrophobacter. Next base: position 2,536,703 of record OY762941.1, read on the forward strand.
CATTTCGTTCAACACGTTTCCAGGAGCATCCAGGGGGGGCCGGGTGTCGGACCCGCTCTAACCACGACGCTCGAGGCCTCGCTGCAGGCAAGCGCTCAGCGCATCCTCGACAGCAGGTTAAAGGATCTGCATTCGGCCGAAATCAGGAACGGGGCCGTGCTCGTCGTCGATCACCGGTCCGACGAGGTCCTCGCGTGGGTGAACGGGGGAGGATTGACGCCGTCTCAATCCGGGGGCTGGATCGATGCCGTGACGACCCCAAGGCAGCCGGGATCCACCCTGAAACCCTTCCTCTACGCCCTTGCCCTCGAGATGGGGTGGAATGCGGCAACGCTCATCGAAGACTCGCCTCTCGCGGAAGCGGTCGGCTCGGGACTGCACAATTTCCACAATTACAGCCGGTCCTACTACGGCCCTCTGCGCCTGCGGGTTGCACTCGGAAATTCGTTAAACATTCCGGCCGTTCGCACGATTCAATTCACGGGTACGGAAAGGTTTCTCGAACGCCTGCGGCTCCTTGGGATCCGTTCACTGTCCGAATCGTCGGACTTTTACGGGCAGGGACTGGCGCTGGGTGATGGCGAGATCACCCTCTTCGAACTCGTCCAGGCCTATGCAACGCTTGCCCGGCAGGGTGAATTCAGGCCCCTGCGCACGGTCCTCGAGCCGGGAGGTCCGGCCGAAGGGGCGCACCGGGTTTTCAGCAGGGAGACGGCGAGCATTATTACCGATGTTCTCTCCGATCCCGAGGCGCGCCGGTTGGAGTTCGGGGATGGAAACATTTTGCGGTTTCCCGTTCAAACCGCGGTGAAGACGGGGACTTCGAGCGATCACCGCGACAGTTGGATCGTGGGCTTTTCGCATCGGTACACGGTGGGGGTCTGGATGGGAAATCTCGACCGGCATCCCACAAACGGAATTACGGGGCTGGCAGGGCCAGCGCTGGTGTTGAGGGCGGTGTTTGCCGAACTGAATCGTTATGAGGAGCCTCAGGCTCTTGAAATGAGCCCGGATCTCGTCACGGTGTCCATATGTGCCGAAAGCGGACTGCGGGCAGGGCCTCATTGCCCTGCCGTGCAGGAATGGTTTGAAAGGGACAGGCTGTCGGCGGGATATTGCGGGCTGCATGAAGACAAGCGCCGGGAGGATTTAAGCAAGACATACGTTCAGGCCGGCAAATCGAGCGGCCTCCGGCTGCTCCAGCCGACCCCCGGCCTTCGGCTCGCGATGGATCCCCGCATTCCGGACGCTCTTGAGGCTTTCGCCCTGACGGTCCCAAAGCGGCTTCGGACGAAAAGGATAGAATGGATCATCGATGGTGAAGTCGCGGGAGTCACAGGCTCAAATGTTTACCGGTTCCTGTGGCCTCTGTCAAAGGGGAGCCACTTGGCCCGTGCGAGGATTCGGCAGGAAGACGCGGAGGAGGCCGAAGAGACGCCCGAGGTGAGGTTTTACGTGGAATGATCCAGTTCCGTTTATTCCGAGGGGGCATGCCTGGACCCAACCTGGTATGGGCTCCCCATCCAGGAGCGGCGCCCGTCACTTCAGTTCTGGAAAAATCTTGAAAGCTCCAACGGATCGGGTTTGGTCATGACTTCCGTCAACTGTCCTGCCTCGAGGGGCTGGCTGAAAAGGAATCCCTGGGCTTCGTCGCAGCGGTAATTTCGAAGGACCGACAGTTGCTCCGCAGTCTCGACCCCTTCGGCAACCACTTTCAATTTAAGGGTCTTGCCCAGGGAGATTATGGACATGGCTATGGCCGTGTCGTCCGAATTCGCCGGAATATGGCGGACAAATGACTGGTCGATCTTGAGCGCTCCGATGTGGAAACGCTTGAGGTAGCCGAGGGACGAATATCCCGTTCCGAAATCATCGATGGAAACCTTCACCCCCAGCTCGGAGAGCGCACGCAGCGTATCGATTGCCTTGTCCATGTTCTCCATCATCACGGTTTCTGTGATTTCCAGTTCCAGAAGGCTCGGATGCAAACCGGTTTCTCTTAAAATGCGGGCCACCACCGTGGTGATGTCGTCCCTCTTGAATTGCTGAGTCGATATATTGACTGATACTATAAAAGGTTGTCCCATGGATACCTGCCATTTCAGGCATTGATTGCAGGCGGTCCGCAGGACCCATTCCCCGATGGGAATGATGCAGCCGTTCTCTTCGGCAAGCGGGATGAAATCCCGGGGCCAGAGGAGAGAGCGCTCCGGGTGATTCCAGCGGATCAAGGCCTCCGCACCGACGATTTCACCCGTAACCACATTGATCCTTGGCTGGTAGTGCAGTACAAACTCATCCTTATCCAGAGCGTGGCGCAGTTCGGTCTCCAGCTTCAGTTGCTCCAGGGCGGTCGCATTCATGGAAACCGTGTAGAACTTGTAGTCGTTTTTCCCAAGCTCTTTGGCCCGGTACATTGCGATGTCCGCATTCCGCAGAAGAGACTGGACATCTTCTCCGTCTTTCGGGAACAGGCTTATGCCGATGCTTCCCGTGATGAACACTTCCTGACCCTGCACACAAAACGGTTCGGCGAGAAGGTCGAGAAGTCTTCGGGCGGTAACGGCGGCTTCCTGGGAGCCTTTGATCTTCTCCAGAAGGACGATGAATTCATCCCCACCCCATCTGGCGAGCGTATCCGTCTCGCGAGTCCCGGCAGTCAGGCGCTTCACCACGCTCTGTAACAGAAAATCGCCGACGGCGTGGCCCAGTGTGTCGTTAATCATCTTGAACCGGTCCAGGTCGAGGAACAGGAGCGCAAGTTCATGTTTTGCACGGTTTGCGTGGGCGATGGCATGAGCCAGACGGTCGTGAAACAGGCTGCGGTTCGGCAGTCCAGTCAGGCCGTCGTGGCTTGCCTGATAGCTGACCCGCTCCTCCGCTTCCTTGCGCAGGGTTATATCTCTCGAGATTCCAACGTAGTTGGTTGTTCGCCCCTGGCCGTCCTTGACCGCGCAGAGGGTCAGCCATGCCGGGAAAATATCGCCATTTTTCCTGCGGTTCCAAATCTCACCCTGCCACTGCCCCGTATCGTTCAGGGTAGACCACATGTTCTGATAAAACTCTCTGCCGTGAGTGCCGGATTTCAACATCCTCGGGTTCCCGCCGACGATTTCATGATCCGAATAACCGGTCATTGACGTGAAGGCGCTGTTCACCCTGAGTACATTGGCCTGGGCGTCCGTGATCGTAATGGCTTCCGCGCTTGCCTCGAAAACGGTTGCCGCGAGGCGCAGATTGTCCTCGAAGTTCTTCCGCTCGGTGATGTCCTCGACGATAAAAATGAAATATTTGGGAACACCGGACGCGTCCTTCATCGGGGAAAGCGTAAGCCGGCTCCAGATGGTCCTCGTGTCTTTGTGGACCAGCGGGACTTCATAGGCGTGGTAGTCCATTCCCGCGTCCATGAATTGCTTCAATTGCCGCCTGTACTCATCCCCGTTCTGCGGGCCGCAGATCTCGGGAAAGGGATGGTCGAGCAATTCATCCTCACAGTACCCCAGCATCTCACACAGCTTCTGGTTGATGAGGAGGAAGCGCCCATCGATATCCACATTGGCGATTCCCACCGGGGCCTGGTTGAAGGTGATTCGGAATTTCTCCTCGCTTTCCGCCAGCTCCCTTGTTTTATGATGCCGAATGACGCGTTCCCTGTACAGGGCGAGGGCGGAATGTACCCGCGTAAACAACTCGACCTCATTGATAGGCTTGGTCACGAAGTCGATCGCTCCCGCCGCGAAGCTCTTCTGGACGGCCTCATTGTGACGCAACGCCCCGCCGGTAACAATGATGACCGGAATGTGATCCAATGCTTTACTGCTCGTGATTTGACGGCACACTTCGATTCCGTCTACACCCGGCATCATCATGTCCATGAGTATCACGCCCACGTCGTGGCGGGCCGCAAGAAGATCGAGAGCTTTCCGGCCGGAGGAAACGAGGAGGACGTTCTGGAATCCTTCGCTTGCAAGGAGGGCTTCCATGAGATCCAGGTTGTCCTGAGTATCATCCACCACGAGAATGGGAATACTCTTGTCAGGGAAGTCTTCGGGCAGATATGGCAGAATCTTACTGGACATATTGCAGTACCTCTAGGAGTTGATTTTCCAGGGAATCGCCCTTCTCGATGAATCCCACCACCTTTCGCTCCAGTTCGCGGCGTTCGGCCCCATTCATCTGCTTTGCCGTTACCACCACCACGGGCAGGCGCCAAAGGTGCTTGTCCGCCCTGAGGACGCGAAGGAACATGAAGCCGTCCATCTGGGGCATGTTCAGATCGAGAAAAATCAAATCCGGTGTAAATTCTTCAAGGATCCTGAGTGCTTCACGCCCATTCCCGGCGGTTCGCACTTCACCGACTTTGTTTTGAACCAGAGAAGAAAGGAGCTGCCGCGCATCTTCATCGTCATCCACTATCAGAATCCTGCTCACCGACTGTTTTCGGACGTAGTGTTGCAAGAGCGCCTGGAGCTGATTGTTGGAGATGGGTTTGGTCAAGGCATCCACGGCCCCCAGGACCATGGCCTGGCGCCGATTGGCCACGATGCTGATAATCACGACGGGAATGTGGCTCGTGTCCGGGTTGTCCCTGAGCCGCCGCAAAACCTCCCATCCGTCGATTCCCGGCATCATGAGGTCGAGGGTGATGAGGTCGGGTTGATATTCATTGGCCATGCGCAGGGCCTGTTCACCGTCTTCACAAGGCAGGACCTTGGCACCCATTGCCTCGATATTGTTCGTCAGGAGTTCCCGGGAGTCAGGGTCGTCGTCCACGACCAGCACGCGCCCCCCTTTGATCGAACCGGCTCCCTGGGCGGACCGAAAAAGGCCGATCGCTCCCGTCTCCAGCGGCAAGCCGACGGATGGAGATTCCTCGCAGGCAACAGCCGTCGTCTCCGATCCTTTCGTCCGGAGGGGAAGGCTCACCGTAAAAATGCTGCCCTTTCCAGGCACACTACTTACCGATATTTCCCCGTCCAGCATCGCAACAATGGATCGCGTGATCGTAAGCCCCAGGCCCGTTCCGCCGTATTCCCGGCTCGTGCTGCTGTCCACCTGCCGGAAGGGCTGGAAAATGGATTCCAGCTTGTCTTCGGGAATCCCGATGCCCGTGTCCCGCACCTCGATGTCCAGGGTGTGCGGTTCTCGAGGTGACAGCCGGACGGTGATTCCACCTTCATGAGTGAATTTGATGGCGTTCCCGATCAGGTTGATCAATACTCTCTTCAGTTTTTCCCCGTCGGTTTCCACGAGGGGAATTTGAGCAGAGGTCTCAAGAGCCAGGGACAGTCTTCTTTCATCCGCCTGAGGTTTGAGCATCTCGATCACTTCACCGGCCAGAATTTCGATGGATGTCGGTCCGGCCTGAAGATCCATTCGGCCCGCTTCGATCTTCGAAAGATCGAGGATATCGTTGATCAGACCGAGCAGGTGCTTACCGTTTCGGTTGATCTTTTCGGCGTAATTGAGATCCGTGGCGATCAGGTTGCCTCCCCTGTTTTTGAGAAGAAGACCGGAAAAGCCAATGATGGAATTGAGTGGAGTCCGGAGTTCGTGGCTCATATTGGCGACAAATTCGTTTCGCAGATGATCCGCTTCCAGCAGTTCCATGTTGGCCTTCTCGAGTTGAATGGCCTGCTGCTGGACCGTTTTGTATGTTACGGCATTGTTCAGTGAGCTTCCCATCGCTCCCACGGCTCCTTCCAAAACCCGCATGAGGGGGCCGTCGAGCTTATGGAGTGCCGCCAGAACAAGCACTCCCAGGACCTTTTGCTGGAACAGCACGGGAATGCCGAAAACGCTGCGCAGATGAGCCTTCGCGAACCCGAGCTCCACGTCCGGCAATGCTTCCGCATCGATGTCCTGTATGGTCAGCCACCTGCGCTCGGATATGACCTGGGCCGGGAAACCTTCTTCATCTTTGGAGAGGGCGGACAGCGCAAAGGGATCGATCCCTCGTTCCGCGATGCGAAGCAACTTGCCGGTCGTTTTGTCACGAAGGTAAAATATCCCGAAATGAAGGTCCGCCTCCCGCATCAGATACTCAAGGGTCTTCACGGCAATGGTGTTGATATCCACAGCGTTAAGGGAGACGAGGTACTCGCCGAGAGTAGCCTGCCTGGTGAATGCCCGTTCCAGTTTTGCGTGCTGGGTCGAGAGCATTTGCCGGCCTTCTTCGAGATCGTGCCGTTGGATTTCAAGTTCGCGGATGATGGTCTGAATCTTTTCGGCCATCGAATTGAAGGTCCTGGCCAGTATGCCGATGGCGTCTCTTCCGGTCTCCCGGCAGCGCGCACTGTAATCGCCGCCCTCCAGGGACCTGGCCACTTCAGCCATGAGCAGCAAGCGCTGATTCATGCGGCGTATGACAACAAAGCCCGCAACGATGCCGAGCAGCGCGACGACGATGTTCGCCGCGACCAGAACCTCGCTCCGGATATTGGCGACCTGGGGGAGTACTGCCAGCATCAGCAACAGCACAATGATAGTCAGGAACAGCCAACTGAAGCGATGCATTGTAAATGTTCGAGACTTCATGCTAGTTCTTCGCCCTTGAGTCTATGACATGGTTGATGGTTCGGATGAGAAGTGCATCGTCCACGATAGGCTTGCTGAAATAGCCGTCGAAGCCCGAACTGATGAACCGTGCTTCGTCATCTTTCATGGCGTGTGCCGTCAGGGCAATGGCCGGTATGCTTGCCAATCGGGCACCGGAGCGCACGCGGAGCAGGAATTGGACGCCGTCGATACCCGGCAGCGAAATGTCGACCAGGAGCACGTCCGGCAGGGGCTTTTTGAGATCATCAAGTAGATTCAAAGCCTGGTGAGCGTCCGCGCAACTCTCGATTTCAAACACCTCCTCGAGGATCGCACAGACCAGCTCTCGATTGTCTTCATTGTCCTCAATAAGCAGGATCCTCTTCACTCCGCTACACCTCAGAACTACGTGGTTTTCATTCGGAAACAACCCCGGTCCTCTTCTCTTTGCCAGGGGACGGAGGGGAAGGGTAATACGAACCTCCAGGAGAGGGAGGGTCATTTTTCACCCCCACCCCGTTCACCTCTCAAGGAAGAGGAACCGTGAACACGTTCCAGATGGAATACCATTCAGTGGTCGATAAAATAATCGGACTTTCCACATCCGTGGAAATACCAATACAGCATTATGCGACCAGTTTAAAACGATTTCGCGTGGTTTTCCTTATCAAATTTGGGCAGGGGATTTCAAAACAGTCCCGTGCAAAGCCCAAAAGGCATCTGAAGAATAGCTTGTCATTTCATTATATAAATCGGAGAATTGTACCGTGATGTTTAACATTGAAGTGCGCAAGGAACGAGCCTGACCGGCCTGAACAGCATTTTTCTCCGGTGCCTGCCCGCGAGGAGAGCCTGGGAGAGGGACCTCCTGCCGCGCGGTACCTCAAGTCCTTCTCCCTCAATTTCCGCAATGGCAAAAACGGGGTTTGACCCCCGCTTTTGCCATACTCGAGCAATGCTGCAATGCCTTGGGTTGCCTTTTGCCGAAGGCCTTACTTCTGTCTGCCTCCGCCCTCAGCTCCCCGGGCGGGACCCTGGTGCCCTTGCGGTTGCCTGCCCATTCTTTGCTGCTGCCCCTGCGGCCCACCCTGACGGCGTCCCGGGTTGCCGCCCTGCATCCTGTCCTTCGACGGTTGGCGCATCCGGTCCTGGCGCATCTGCGTTCCCTGCCGTGTTCCGCGCTGTCCCCGCTGCATCTGTTCTCTTGAAGGCTTCCTGACGCGGTCCTGGCGCATCTGCGAACCCTGCCGTGTTCCGCGCTGTCCCTGCTGCATCTGCCGGCTTTGCGCACGGGATTGTCCCATCTCTCCGGGGCGGGACACCCGTTCAGAGCGGGATTTTCTCTGGGCTCCCATCGCCTGCCCCTTCTGTCCCTGTTGCGCGCCCTGCCTCAGATTGGATTTCCCGCGCTGTCCGGACTGGGGCTGGACATGCTGGGGCTGCTTCCCCTTCTGCTTAAGCTCCCTCTGGCCGAAATTGACTTCGGACCTCGGTTTCCCAGTCTGGTTTGCAGGCACAAGCTTGTTGGAGATCCTCGGCGGCTGTACCGCTCCTCCCTTGCCGAGGGTCCCCCACCTGGCCCGGGAAACGTTTTGCCGCACGGCTCCGGCATTCAGGCCCCTTGCCCCTAGAGCGGCAACCTGCTGATTGTGTTGAATTCTGCCGAGAACGCTGTCATGAGGCTTATTCGTCACGGCGGCATTCGTGAAATCGTACCTCTGGCGATTGCCGTTGTAGTTGTTGATCACATTGTTGTTAACCACGGGAGAGGCATGGTAGTTGTTGATGATCGTCGTCCTGTTGATATTCGTAATCCTGACGGAGTTGTAATTGTTCACGTTGAAGAAGTGGTTCTGGTTGATGACCACCGCATGATTGATATAGGCGAACCGGTTGATATTGATGTTGACGGCGGCGACGTTGCCCACCACGAACCCTCTGGGTCCCCAATAGCGATGGCAGTAGTAGGGTTCAGACCACCCCAACGGGAACCAGCCGACGTTGACGCCCGAATAGAGCCATCCGACCCTTCCAGGGTACCAGCCGAAACCTACGCCGAGGAAAGGCCCCACACCGACCGAGACATGGACCACCGGCGGAGCCCAGTACCAATAGCTGCCCGCATAGACCCAGTTGCCGTAATGGTGTGTCACGTATCCGAACGGCTCATCCGGAATCCAGCAATTGTCGCCGTACCATTCCGTCCACCTGCCGACGGTAAAGGGAGCCCATCCAGGGCCTACATTCGAGGGACGCCAGAAAGTCCGGTAGCCTCCTTCATAGTAAACCCGCTCCCATCGGCCGTTCTCTTCCAGGGTGTAGGCTTCGTCGTGCAGCCCTTCGGGCAGATACCTGACGGATTCCCCCTTCACCTGGACTCTCTTCGACCACAGGTTGTCACGGTCGAGGTTCCAGTCGTCCCAGTCCGCGTCGACATTTCCTTCACCTGCGACGGCCTGCCTGCTGTCGGCGACAAGTGAAGAGGATCCCGGAACCACCGGGTACTTGGAATTATCGCTTTCGTGAATAAAGTCCACTCCCCCCTTCAGGGCGATCACCTCCACGGATTCATCCCCCACGTAGAGGTCAAAGGACGACCCGGGCTGCCCCGTAACGTAGCCGAAGGGGGTCGTCACCTTGACGATCCCTTTGGAACTCCTGTTATAGAACCTCGATATGCCCGCGGCGATGTCCATCTCCGTAAGATCGCCCTTCAGCGTGATCATCTGGATCTGGGTATCGCCGCCGATTCTTGCCCATGTACTGTTGGGCATTACGAACTCAGCCCTCCCATCGTCTCCCGAGTACATCGCGTCGTCGAGTCCGAACGGGGCGTCCTTCACAGTGGCGACCCAGTCCTTTTCTTCAGGAACATAGCGGAGCAATTGCCCTTCAACGAAGGATACGCGGCCGACCAGAACACTCTCGCCTTCCTTGGGCTCGGACCGGCAGGAATCGACCGGCAAAGCCATGAAATAGAGAATAAATGCGAACAATAAAAGCGTTGCTGCCTTCCTCATTTTTTCTCCTTTCGTTCAGTGCCGCCGGAGAGTGGACGGCCGGGGCAGCCAGAGGCGGTCGCGAAGCGCAATGTGCCGCTTGAGGACGATTTCTTCTTCGGCCGGGAAGGGACACCGGTATCCGTTCGTCTCTGCCCGGGAATCTTTGCATCTCCTTCCCAGGGGCGGGAGAAGCCGGCAAAGGAGTGAAGCCCTGAATAGCATCCATCCGGGAAGCGCCCGAGGCTCCCCCCGTCCGACAACAGGGGAGGCGGCGTAGCGAAGTCAGAGAGTATCCGGGTGTAATCCAGCAAAACGCTATAGCTCTCATCTCCGACAAGCCTTCCTTTGAAACGCAAAAAGGCCGCGGGAGCTGTCCAGACGGTTGCAAGTACCATTTACATCAGCAAAGACTCGTATCATGCTGCAAAAGTCTACACTCAAAAAGTATAAACCGTCTGTGATTTATATCGAGTGCTTTTCCGCAGTGCATGAGAATTCTCCGGGCGTGAAAGGTCTTTCGTTTCCCGAACTTTCCTCCCTTGCCGGAATTCTTGGGTCCGGATTCGGAATATCGTGCTATCATTCCAAAGCAAAGAGTATCTGTACGAATTGCGGACCCGAGGCGGATTGGCCTTGAGAAATCGGAGGAGGAACTATAATGCTTAGAGTCGAAGACATAATGACAAAAGAGGTAATCACGGTCTCTCCGGACACGGAGATCGTCCATGCGGCAAGACTCCTCCTGGAAAAGCGTGTCAACGGCTTTCCCGTGGTCGATGAAACGGGCAGGCTGGTAGGAATCATCTGCCAGAGCGACCTCATCGCTCAGCAAAAACAGCTTCCCATCCCATCCGTTTTCAACCTGCTCGACGGCCTCATTCCATTGATGTCCATGAGTAAAATCGAGAAAGAGGTTCAAAAGATCTCCGCCGTCAAAGTGGCCGATGCAATGACTCGCGACCCGGTGGCCGTCAGTCCGGATACGAGCATCGAAGAAGTTGCCCGCCTGATGGTGAATAAGAGCCTCCATACCTTGCCCGTCGTAGACCAAAACAGACTCGTCGGAGTCATTGGAAAGGAGGATGTCTTGCGCACACTCATTTCCAGGGGTAAAGGCGATCAGGCCGGCTGAGCGGGGCACGACGGCTGATTCCGGGAAGCAAGACGACGCGTTGAGGGGCGGTTGCCCAAAGGAAGATCCGAGGCCGGATAAAACCGGGACTCGTCATTTCAGCGAAAGAGACTGGGTCACAATACCCATCTCAGGGCTATTCCGAGTCAGATAGAGATGAATGACGGTCTGGAAACTTAATCCGAGATTTCGGTGAAAGCAGCAATACCTTGTATTTTTGGAATGTTACAGCGAAAGACACTGGATCCCGGTAATACCGCCGGGGCGACGTTTCCGGACAAGCGGCTCGTTTTTCACCTGGATTCTGTTCGGGCCGCAGCCCCTTGGCCGCTTCCCCGGGCGGGGAGGGAAGCCGGCTCTAAAAAACTGAAAGAACCGGACGTGAATGGTGGCTTTTGCCGGTCTTCTGTCCGCAGACGGACATCAGAATTGTTAGCGTTGTTTTCGACAAGACCTCTTGAATGTCTTATCAACATGGCAGGACCAAAACGAAGAGGCTAAATTGGAATGCAACAACCAACTTGGAGGGAACATTCAATGAAGAAAAAGTCGACGGTTGTATTTCTTGTGGCGGTTGCCCTGATCGCAGTGATGGGAATGGCGTATGCAGCGCCCCCCCTGCCCATCGCGGACCGGATCGCAAATCAGGAGAACCGGATCCACCAGGGCATCGCCAAGGGAGAACTCACTCGTGGTGAGGCGGACACCCTGTACGCGAACCTGAACTATATCAAGGAAAGATATTACAGGATGGTGTCCGACGGAACATTAACGCCGGGAGAGCGAAAGCGCCTGGAAAAGATGCTCGATGATAACGGCCATATGATCCATCAAAAAAGGCTCAATGCAATCAGGCCGCTCTATTGATATTCGCGCGACACGCGATGCTCGAGAAATGCTGCCTGGGCTCCGAAGAGAGGGCCATTGACAGGGAAGAAACCCGCGATGGCCTGCGGAGAAGGCTGAACAAAGCAAAGGGCCGGGGAAGATCCGGCCCTTGTCCCTGAAATTTGGTGGATGCGGGCGGTTCGTTACAGCTTCTTGACTTTTACTGCCTGAGGTCCCTTGGCGCCTTTTTCGATTTCAAAGGTCACTTCCTGGCCTTCGCTGAGAGTCCTAAAGCCTGAACCTTCAATCGAGCTGTGATGTACGAATACATCCGGCCCGTTAGTGGTCTCGATAAAGCCGTAGCCCTTCTGATCGTTAAACCATTTCACTCGACCTTCCGCCATCGTTGGATCCTTTCCTGATTGTGATTTCTTACGGGTGGTGCGTTACTTGGAGCTATCTTGGAACCGTTCTGCGCGGGCGAAAGACCGATTTCCTGAATAACCCGAAATATCGAACCGCTCTGACCTATGCTTACTTATAGCACCAAAATTGTAAAGTTCAAGAAAATTAAGAAAAAAATGAACTGTTGGCGGCCGCTTCATATTCCTCGCCCAATGAGCTTCCAGAGCCACTTTGGAGGGAACGCTGAGGGTCTCCTGAAGATGCCCGTGAACTCTCGCCACGCCAGGCATATCGGCAGGTAAATCTCGTGGCTCAGGCATTTCAACCGGGCCGGGAACCCTCAGGGTGAAACCCTGCAGGCTCCAAGATAGTTCTTTTGCCAGTACCTTTCCGAAAGCCCGTCCTCCCTCACGCATCCTCCCTTGCCGGGGCAGTGGATAAAGCTGTTCCGGCCTGAATAGATTCCCACGTGCGAAGGGCCTTTGCGATCGGTGTCAAAAAAAACGAGGTCTCCCGGCAGGAGTTCTCCCCTGGATATCTTTCGGCCCTTTGCCATTTGGTCGAAGGACTGCCGCGGCAGATCGATTCCGTTCTGATGGTATACCCACCAGGTGAAGCCGGAGCAGTCAAAGCCGGTTTCGGGCGAAAGTCCGCCAAACCGGTATGGCTTTCCGATCATCGATCGCGCCGTGTAAACGATAGCGTTCGGACTTGCTTCGAGGGCTCCCGGCTCGGGACGCTGCCGGTGGCCTCCGCATCCGAAGCAGGCACTGAAAAGGATGATGATCGATACAACCCCCAGAATCGACCGCAATGTCGTTTCCTGCCTTTTCAAAGATTCCAGGCGAAGGAGACAGGTCCCGAAGTTGAACTCCGGGCACGCCGGTTCACACTTTTGATCTTATATTGCCCCTCGAATTTTCATATCCCCACTTCGAGATAATCTTTCCACTTCTCCACCGCGCCGCGCCCCACTCCGCGGATTTCCGTAAGTTCGTCGATCGAGCGCCAGGGTTTGTCCCTGCGGCGGCTCACGATCGCTTCCGCGGTTTCGGGCTTCATTTGGGGGATAAGGCACAGATCGTCAACGGATGTCTCATTCAGATCGAGTCTTTCACCGAGCGCCAGCCGCGCAGCCGCTTCCATCTTCTCAATTCTCACGTCGGATGTTCCTGAGTCCCTTCGGATAAAGCGAACGGCCTGTCCGCTTTTCAAGCCGTCAAGGGAACACGGGGGCAGAGTCCGAACCCCGGATCCATCCCTGAAACCACCCGCCGCATCGAGGACACCGGCCATGGCAAGGTTATTCCGGTCGATCGCGTAGATGCCCGGTTTCCTGACATCACCCCTGACCTCAATGAAGAGCGGCGGAGCGGAGGAGGGGCCTCCCCGGCGGACGCCGAGCCCATAAAACCTTGCAAGGAGGACCAGGAAAATGGCGGTTGCCAGGACTGCAACGGCAGAAATCGATTTCCGTTCCACTGCGTCACCCTCTGCAAAAAGGGGACTTCAAAACCCGGGTGAGCCCCCGAAGCCTGTCGAACTCCGCAAGGCCGATCCGGTTTCAACGTCTGTGCTTCCGGACCCGGCAGGGGAGGCGGAGCGCTGACCGGATCTCGTCCTCTCGCACCGGGGGAGGAACCGGTTCAGTACGTCAGCCTTGCCGTCCCTGCTTTTCCGCCTTATACATCTTGTAATTGATGCTGTCCACCAGCGCCTGCCAGCTGGCTTCGATGATGTCATGCGACGCACCCACGGTGCTCCACTGGTCCGTGGCGTCGGAGGATTCGATAAGGACTCTGACTCTTGCGGCCGTGCCGGGAAGGCCGGGCAACACCCTCACCTTGTAGTCGCTCAATTCCATCTCTTTGAGTTCCGGGTAGAATTTTTCAAGGGATTTTCGCAGCGCATTGTCGAGTGCATTCACGGGGCCGTTTCCCAATGCCGCGGTGTGCTCCGTCTTGCCGCCCACCTTGATCTGAATCGTCGCTTCCGCAACCGGCTCCCGGTCTTCGCTCATTTTCTGATCGATCACCCGGAACCCCACCAGCTCGAAGTAGCGCTTGCTCCGCCCCAGTGCCCGATTGATGAGGAGTTCGAAACTCGCTTCCGCCGCTTCAAACTGGAATCCCTGATTTTCAAGGTCCTTCAGTTCTTCGAGCACCTGCATCGCGACCGGATCCCGCTTGGAGATGTGAAGGCCGTAATCCTCCGCTTTGTGTTTGACCGCGGCCCGGCCCGACAGATCCGAAATCAACACGCGCCTCCGATTTCCGACCAGTTCCGGATTGATGTGTTCGTACGTCAACGGGTTCTTGTCGATCGCGCTGATGTGAACTCCCCCTTTGTGAGCGAACGCGCTGCGCCCCACATAAGGCTGATAGCGGTTGGACGGAACGTTGGCCACCTCGAGGATGAAACGGCTCACCGTCCGCAGCTTCAAAAGGTTCTCCGAAGCCATGCAGGGGATTTTCATTTTCAGGCACAGATTGGGAATGATCGAGCACAGATTTGCATTCCCGCATCGTTCGCCCATTCCGTTGATCGTTCCCTGAACCTGGACGGCGCCCATTTCGATACCGATCAGAGAATTGGCAACGGCCACTTCGGCGTCGTTATGAAAGTGAATGCCGAATGGAATTCCGGGCAGCTTTTCCTTGAAGGCGGCCAGGATTTCCCGAATTTCCCCGGGAAGGCAGCCTCCGTTGGTGTCACAGAGGATCAGGCATTCAGCGCCGGCTGCGACGGCATGCTCAAGGGTGGCAAGCGCGTATTCGGAATTGGCTTTGAAACCGTCGAAGAAGTGTTCGGCGTCGAAGAAAACGGTTTGGACGTGCCTGCGAAGGTAGCCGATGCTGTCACGAATGAGTTCGAGGTTGCGTGGGAGCGTCGTACGCAGGGCGTCCTTCACATGGATGGTCCAACTCTTCCCAAAGATGGTGACCGCAGGGGTTCCAGCCGCGATGAGGGCCTTCAGATTCTCATCGGCTTCGGCGGTGTTCGTCGGATGGTGAGTCGCTCCGAACGCCGTGATGCGCGCCCGTTTGAGCTCATAGTTCCGGATCTCATCGAAGAATCCCATATCTTTGGGATTGGATCCCGGCCAACCCCCTTCGATGAAATGGATTCCGAGGTCATCGAGCCTTAAGGCGATCCGGACTTTGTCTTCCACGGAGAGAGTGAAATCCTCCGCCTGGGTTCCATCTCTCAGGGTGGTGTCATAAAGCTTCACTTCTTGCATGATCTGATCCTTGGAAAAGAGTTCCACTCAATCTGAGCGACTCCATGTCGATTTATACATAACGTCACAAGTTTTTGCGAAGTGAAGGAGCAGTGCAGTACAAGCCGCCTGCGGAAATCAATATTACGCAATTATATGCGTCGTTGCGTATTCTATGATCCGCCAGGACCCGCAATCGATGCTTCGGAATCCCCGCCGGGAATTCCGAAGCGGTTCGAAGCCGGGCATCGGCAGCCCGCAATAACCCAACACTTATCAACATCCGAAACGAACGGACAACAGGGAGGCAGTGTTATGGAAGGAGAGCGGGGTAAATGGGGCGCTAAGCGACAGGCTGCTTCAGCGGCATGACCTCTTCCTGGATTTCTATTCTCCCGTGAGGATCCTTGTCCAGCTCGAACGCGTCGTGAAGCACCCTCACGGCCAGCTCCGCATATTTTTCGTCAATGATGCACGACACCTTTATCTCTGAGGTACTGATCATCTTCAAGTTGATGTTTTCGCGGGCGAGGGTCTCGAACATCTTGGTGGCGACCCCACTGTGACTTCGCATCCCGAGACCGATAACGGAAATTTTGGCGATGTCCGCATTGCCGTGGACCGGACCGGCATCGATTTCGCGGGCGACCTTTTCGACGAGTTCCATGGCTTTGTCGTGAAGAGCCTTGGGGACGGTGAATGAGATGTCGGCGCGTCCCGGTATGCCCGCGCTTCCCTGAACGATGAGGTCCACATTGATGCCCGAGTCGGCAATGGGACGAAATACCCTCGCTGCCATGCCCGGAAGGTCCGGAACCTTGGTTATGGTGATCCGCGATTCGTGTTTATTATAGGTGATTCCGGAAACCACCACTTTTTCCATCTCTGCATCCTCCCTGGTGACAAGCGTGCCCGGAGCGTCCGTGAAAGAGGAAAGGACCATAATGGGGACATTATATTTCATCCCGAACTCAACGGAACGCAAGTGAAGCACCTTGGCGCCCATGCTCGCCATTTCCAACATTTCCTCATAGCTGATGCGGTCGAGTTTCCTGGCCTTGGAATACACATTCGGATCCGCCGTGAAGACACCTTCCACGTCCGTATAGATTTCGCAAACATCCGCTCCCAGGGCGGCTGCCAGCGCTACCGCGGTCGTGTCGGAACCTCCCCTGCCCAAGGTCGTTATGTTGCCTTCGTCATCATATCCCTGAAATCCGGCCACAACCACTATTTTGCCTTCATGCAGCTTTTCCACGACGGGCACCGTCTCAATCCAACTGATTCTTGCCTGGCCGTGGTTGCTGTCCGTGATGATGCCCGCCTGGTACCCCGTCATGGAGATGACTTCGGCCCCGAGATCGTTCACCGCCATGCTGAAAAGGGCGATGGTGGTTTGCTCGCCCGTGGACAGGAGGACGTCCAGTTCGCGGCCCGCAGGCTCCGGGCTCACTTCCTGCGCAAGACCTATCAGCCGGTCCGTTTCTCCCGCCCTTGCCGAGAGAACAACCACAAGACTGTCGCCTTTCTTCTTCCTGCCCACTACCCGTTGGGCAACAGCTTTTATACGCTGGGCATCGGCAACGGATGTTCCCCCGTATTTTTGAACAACAAGCGCCATCCCCGTAGAGACCTCCCTCAATATGTTGAATCATCCTTTTCTCTCCGGAGTACTCCGGACCGCTCCATTAACCGGCAGGTTGGAGGAGACGCTATCTAATAAAATAAATGGGATTTTTTGTATAGAGTTTTTCTTGTGAACGGGGTCAGACCTACGCATTTGACATAACTATGTCAAATGTGTAGGTCTGACCCCGTAAAGGCGAAGTCACTGTATTGAATCAGGTTGAGGCAGCCGTAGTCCTGGCTGATTTCAAAGAGGTCCTGCAAAGCCATCCCCAGGGCCTGGCACAGTATGATCCGGTTGACGCCCGCGTGCCCGACGATCAGACAATCCCCCCCGGTCGAAAGGACGATATCGTAGAGAGCCGGAATGACCCGCTTCGCGCAATCGAAGAAACTCTCCCCCCCGGGAGGATGGTGATTGACGATATCCCGGCCGCGCTCCTGAAACTCCTCGGGGAAACAACGGGAGACCTCTTTGAAGGTCAGGCCCTCCCATTGACCCAGCCCGATTTCCCGCAGTGCGGGCACCACCGTAATGGGCAGTCCGAGCCGTTTTCCAACGATTTCGGCCGTCTCGGCGGAACGCTTGAGGTCGCTGCAGTAGAGAGCGGAGAGCGTTACGCCGTGGAGTTCCCCGGCAAGCCTCTCGGCCTGCTGCCGTCCGTTGGGGCTCAGGGGCAAATCCACCTGGCCGATATATCTTTTTTCGTTTCCGGGCAGTTCAATGGCTCCATGCCTGGCCAGGTAGATCAGCCGTTTGCCGGTCATCAAAGCTGCCTGCATGCTCTTCCTGAACCTTAGAACGGCCTGTTCCAGCGGTTGGCCCAAAATGTCTTCCACAGACTGTTTGATTTGCCGGGCATGGTTCAGACGTTTCAAGATCGCCTCCCGCGCCCCGGGTTTGCCCGCAAACTTCTTCATCGACCGTTCAAACCGCTCTTCAAGCGGGACCATTCCGCTGCCGTCAACGCACTTGTCCGCCAGAAAGACAAGGGCTGTTTCTCCGAGAGCCGTCTTGTCGTCCGGCATATCCATGTGGGAAGCTACTACCTCGCCCACACGCGGATACCCGAGTTTCTCAAGCAGGCGGGCCCCGATTCGGGCATGGTCCGCTTGCCCCCTGGCAAGGTCGTGCAGGAGTCCGGCGGCAACGATCAGATCGAGATTAAACCCGAGCCCGAAGCGGTTCAACTGTGCGGCGAGCACTCGTGCGAGTTCGGCGACAGCCCGTGAATGGGCTATGACCCCGGCGGGTACATGGAATTGATTCCATATCGCCCGGCATTCCTCCTCCGTCGGGATGTCCTCTCTCATCCCGTAGACTTTCATCTTTTCGTAATCCCACTGAGTGTCACAGTCCATCAGGATTCCGCGGTCTATGACATCCACGTCCACGGCTTCCGGTTCATAGTGGTTGAGAAAAGCCCTCAACCCGCCCGGATAGTCGTACGAGAGATCCTTCGGAACACGGGCAACGGCGATCAAAGGCGGATGGCCCCGGAGTCCGAGAAAGCGGGGATAAACGAGGGCAGCCGGTTTTTTGCAATAAGCATCGAGGACCGCTTCAATGGTTTTGGATTTGACGAAAGGGATGTCCACCGGGAGCAGAAGGAAGGCTTCAACTTCGGGGCCGAGGCTTCGAACTCCGGCGAGGACGGAAGAAAGCATCCCCTTGTCGTATTCCTCGTTTAGAACCCAGCTCACGCCCATGCGATCCAGGATCGGGGTGATCAGCTCCGCCCTGTATCCCACAACGACTTTGATATTGCCGATTCCCGCCTTTGAAAAGCGGGTGATCGTCTCTTCGAGTACCGTCGACTTCCCGAGGGGAAGCAACGGCTTGAACGTCCTCATTCGGGATGAATACCCCGCGGCAAGTATCAGTGCACAGACTGTCGGCTTTTCTGTCATTGAAAGCGCCCGGCCCTTTTCTGGATGAGCTCTCCCACGATGCTCACGGCGATTTCTTCGGGTGTTTCGGCTCCAATGTTCAATCCGACGGGAGCGTTGACCCGCGCGAAATCCCGGGCGGTGAATCCTTCCCCGGCGAGGCTCTCATAGATGGCGTCACGTTTTGTCCTGCTGCCGATCATACCGATGTACCCCGCAGGGGTTCTCAGTGCCTGTGCGAGAACGGTTCTGTCGTGGGCATGTCCGCGGGTCACGATCACGATATAGCTGTCCCCGTCGATATCCAGACCGTTCGTCGCTTTTCCGAGGGACTCGAGCACCACGATCCGATCGGCGGAGCCGCAGAGTTCCCTGTTGGCAAATTCCTTTCGGTCATCGAGGACCACGGTTTGAAATCCGACAAACTTTGTCAACTGCACGACCTTTTGGCCCACGTGCCCCGCACCGAAAATGAAAACCGTGCCCTCGGAGCAAAGGGGTTCGATGAAAAAACGCTCGCCTTCATGCTCCACGACTGCGGGATGGGTTGAGCTTGCATGGGCGAGGAGCTCCTTCATCCGGGGCAATCCCTGGTCCTCAAGGGAGGAAGTACCGTCACCTTTGACAATGTACTGCGCCGGCAGGCCCTCACTGAATTCACGGTCGGGAAGCCTTATGGTCAGCCACGCTCTTTTCCTTGAATCGAGCGTTGCCAGGAGTTCCTCGTAGTACTCCAGACGCGCGGGTTGGGCCGCGTCTTCAAACTGCATGAGGAGCTCCACATCCCCCCCGCAGATCATCCCGATCGGCGCGGCGGCTTTGTTGTTGAGCACAAAGCTCTTGACCACGGTCTTCCGGGATTCGAAAATCTCCCTGCCGAGTTCCCGAACCTTGGCTTCCAGGATGCCGCCTCCGATGCTGCCCATGATCGAACCGTCGGACCGGATGACCATCCTCGATCCCACATCCCGCGGGGCCGACCCGCATCGGTGGAGAATGGTCGCCAGGACGAAGCTCTCTTTCTTCTTCAACAACTCCGCAATACTCTTAAAAAGTGCCATGATGGATGCTCAGTTCCTTTTATCGGTGATAGTTCTCTTGACGCTGCTGTTCAGCGGTCCGGGGCTTCCTTGCCGGACGGCCGCGAAAACAGCGAGTGTTCCCCGTTCAATGGCAGATCGTACGACGGGGATGCCGCTCAACGCTCTGTAGACATCGTCTTTGGTCCTCATAACATCTCCTGCCGGGACGGTCACCGTGATTCGCAGGCAGTCAATGTCATTTTCATGGGTGATTTCGGCGGAAAAATCGACGACGTCCCTTATCCGGAATACCGCCTCGTCCAGATCGGCCATCGCCAGTGCTTTTCCGGGTTCGAGTTCGATTCGACCGTCGATGCGGCCTCTCACTTGAGCCATGGTCTCAAGGACCGTGCCGCAAGGGCATTTCTGCGGAATAAACCGGCTCAGATCGCCCGTGCGATACCTGATGAGCGGCATACCCCGCCGGGTGAGCGTTGTGAAGACCACTTCCCCCAATTCACCTTTCTCCACGGGAATGCCCGTTTTCGGGTCTATAATTTCGAAATACAGGTCCGCTTCCCGTAAATGATAGCCGAATCTTGCCTCACACTCCACCCCCCCGCCGAATCCCATCTCGGTCATGCCGTAATGGGTGAAGACTTCGCACTGCCATATTCGCCGGAGTTCTTCCGCAACGGAGTCGGGGACATAGTCCGCACTGAGCAGCACGCTTGCGGGACGACCCTTTCCACGCCCGTGCCTTGCAAGCGAGAGAACCTGCACCGGGACCCCGACCACCGCGTCGATGCGCTCTTTGGCCATGACATCGAGAGCATGGAGGTAATCCTTCACCGGGCCGTAAACGACGCCGACAGCCCCCAGGCGGTCGAGCCCTGCCGCCAGCAGATCCCCCACGCTGCCGGGCCTTTCGGCCGGCATGAGGATGAGCACGCGTGCACCGGGACCGACCAGTGTGGACATGCCGTGGTGGAAAAAGTCGATCGTCAGTTCCTGGTCTTCTCTGGTGAAATAGATTCGTTTGGGCTCGCCGGTCGTGCCGGAAGTGGGGATCGTCACCACGCGGTTGATTTCGCCCTGTGAAACACAGAGAAACCGTGAAGGGTCCTGCCTGATATCGTCTGCGTCCGTGAAGGGGAGATTTGCCAGATCTTTCAGCCGGGCAAGCCGGTGCGATCCGAAGTCCTTGAGATGCTTCCCATAGAAGGGACTCCGGGTCCTGGCCCAGTCGACGGTCTCCCGGAGCTTCATCAAGTGATGCCGTTCGATTTGTTCTCTGGTGAGCGACAGGGTTCCGCAGCCGATCCGGCGATGAATCCAGCTTTCCAGAGGGGTCCTGTTCATGGCTCCGCCCCGATTGAAGAGGGCTTTTCTTTCCGATCCCGGGGAAGAGCCCCCGAGGATGCCTTTCTGTAGAGAGAACGTCCGTTCCTGTCGGTTATATTGTAGGCACAAAAGGGGATGATCCGTCCGTCGGGGTGGACGACGTGGACACAACAATCCTTGAGCCGATCCAGGTCGAGATTCCAGGCATCCTGGAAAGCCATCCCGGAAATACAAAAGGAGTGGGTCCTGGCCCTCTCCAGGAAAACTTCCCACTGCCCGAGGCTCGGCCCCGCTTT
Source organism: uncultured Syntrophobacter sp. (assembly GCA_963666995.1). Taxonomy (GTDB): domain Bacteria; phylum Desulfobacterota; class Syntrophobacteria; order Syntrophobacterales; family Syntrophobacteraceae; genus Syntrophobacter. The sequence goes on from OY762941.1 coordinate 2,558,005, forward strand.
GAGAGTGCCCGGCCCCTTCCCGGAACACGACCAGAATTGAGTTACGAACCGGCGGGCCTTGAGGACTTCCTCTCCCGCGTGCCTGGGTTTGCAGCAGGATTTCCCGGGGTCGTGACGCGTCCACGGTTTCAACTCACCGTCTTCCAGCAGCACGAAATTGCCGTGAAACGAACAAAAGGAATTCTCTGCCCCGGGCGGCTTGAAGTACTCGGTCCTGATTCTCCCGCCGGTCTGCTCCTCTATTGCCCTGATGATTTCCGGAATGGTGATGCGCTCTTTATCCTCCGGGGGAGCCGGGTACCTGCCGAAGTAACTCACGGGTTGGAAGTGGACTCCCCGGACCCCCGGGAGCCGACGGACCGCAAAGTCGATCATTGCCCCGATCTGGTGAGTATTGACTCCGGGAACCAGTGTCGGCACCAGGATCACGCCCAGTTCATTGTCCGCGCAGTGCTTGACGGCGGCCGTTTTTTCCTTCAGGGCAGGACGTCCTCTCAGCTTTTCGTATATATCGTCCGTCAGACCGTCAAATTGCAGGAACACACAGGCGAGCCCGGCGTCCTTGAGCTTCCCGGCATACGACGGATCCTCCGCCAGGCGCAGGCCGTTGGTATTCACCTGGATGAAGTCAAAGCCCAGTGAGCGCCCCAGCCGTATGATTTCCGGCAGGTCGTCACGGAGGGTGGGTTCTCCCCCGGAAAGTTGGACGTTGTAGGGTCCTCCGGCAGCCAGCAGAGATTCGTACATCCCCCGGATATCGTCCATTCCCGGATCTTCAGCGCGGGGATCGCCCGCTCCGGCAAAGCAGACGTTGCAGTGGAGGTTGCAACGCTCAGTCACCTCGATCAGGGTGCAGCAGCTTTGCTGGCGATGATCGGGGCACAGTCCGCAGTCGTACGGGCACCCCTTCTCGACCCCGGTGAAAGGGGATTCGGGGTATGAAGGGATTTTTGAACCGCCCCAGTCTGAATAGGAAGGATATCCCCTCCAGATGACGGCTTGGAACAAACCATGCTCGGGGCAGGTTTTCCTCAAAAGGATACGGTCTCCCCGCGCTACCCTGACAGCCGGTATCCGGGCAAGGCATTCCGGGCATATGCTTTCGGTCGCGGAAAGGATCTTTTCTTCACTCATGTTCCGCTCCGGATTGAAGGTCGAAATCGTTTTCCAAGAGCAGTGCCTTCACTTTCTCGTAGGTTTCAAAAACGAGCGTCGGACACCTGGCGGACCGGTTCCCGGCATCATCTCCGAGGATGACCTCACAGCGAATTCCGCCGTAGAGTTTTCCAAACCGCTCGGAAAACCAGTCCACCAGTTCCGAGATCATGAGGTTCAGCCGTTCGTCTTCCTGCTCATCGGAGGTCCCTCGTCCGGCATACAATCCAAGGAGGCAGGCGCCCCCCGTAAGCGCTCCGCAGGTATCCCCCGAGAAACCCAATCCGCCTGCAAGGCCCGACATGCTCCGAATCAGATCCGGATTGCTCTTCCCCTGTGCCTCAAGACCCATCAGCAGCAATATCTGACTGCAATAAAACCCCTGGCCGGCCAATTGGATCATGCGAATCATTTCGTCTGTCACGCGAGCCACTCCTTGTGAGTTTCCTGCCGGAGAAGAGCAATCATGCGGCTTCGGTCAGTTTTCGGTTGACGCTCAAAAAGTATCCGGGTCTGGCGTCGGCCAGGGCCTTGTCGATTCCGTGGAGGGCTCCGGCCGTCCCATTTTCGGAGCCGGCCGGACACCAGAATTGTTGAAAGGAACCATGGCTAAAAATGAGTTGAGCCAGGAACTCCTTCAGCGCCGGGGTGTGATCTTCCCAGAAAGTGACGGCAAAACCGTGGGTCCTCAATTTCTCCGTCAGCTCTTCCCCGGTCATCATCCCCGCGATACAGGAGCCTTGCAGCAGGCTGCGGATTTCATCCGGGACGGAAGAACCCCGGGCGTACACGTCGCTCAAAACGAGCCGTCCTTCATCCGTCAGCACGCGGTGACATTCCTCGAGTACCCTGTCGATATCCTCCGCGAGCGACAAGCTGCATTCAACGAAGACTCCATCCCATTGCGAATCCCCGAAGGGCAGCGATTCGCCTGCGGCCACAACCAGGGGCAGGCGATCGTTTTCCGCAAGGCCGTGCTTCAGGAGAAACGGCGAAGGATCGACCCCGGCAGCGCGCAGCCCGTGACGATGGATCAGCCACTCCACCGTTCCGCCGGAGCCGCATCCCACATCCAGGATTCGAGCGACCGGGGAGAAGGAGCACCGGGAGAGCGCTGTCTCGGTGAGTGCGAGCCCGCCGGGTCTCAGGAATTTGCCTGCAGCCCCGGCGGCAGCCATTCTTTCATGGATTTTAGAGGACGACATGATCCAAAACCGATAGCATCGAGGAATACGCCCCGCTTCCTCACTTGTCTTCCAGAATTTTTTCGACTTCGGCCATTTTCCCCAGAGCCAGATCTTCCGGGATGAATGCCTGTCCGCACAAGGGGCACCTGAGGAGATCGACCGGGAACTTGCTCCCCAGATAACCCACGTCGACTTTCCCCATTTCCAGGGGAACATCGCACTTCAGACACAGTAGAGACTTCTCTTCGGACACATTGTCTTGTGGTCGACTCACGGCTTTGATTCCTCAGCTACTTCCATCCGGTGACTGTAGGCGTTGTGTATGACGAACTCGCCGCCCTCATGAGTGTATTCCACCCAATAGGTGACGCTCGCCGGTTTGTAATGAGCCATGGTGCGGCCGGTCTGCCGATTCAGGAGCTTCGTGCCGGTTGTTTCCGCGAAATGGATCACCGCCTTGAGATCCTCAACGAGGATCAACCTCTGATCCATCAGTTCCTGGATGCGAGGGGAGATGCCCAGTCTCAGCGTTTCATATTCTCTCTGTTCGGCCATGGTTTCCCCCCATAATTCCTTGAGCATGGCGGCCTTCAGACGCACCCGATTCTCGTGCCTGTATGAATAACCGGGACCTTTTTTCGTTGCCGCTTCGTCTTCAGGCAAGCCGAAGATCAAGTCCAGGAGGTGGAAGGTGCGCTTGCCTCTGGAAGCAAAGTAATCGCGGCACATGGCGCAATAGGCCACATAATCGAGCGGACTTGCTTCGATGCGCCGCCGGATGACTTCTTTCGCCAGTTCGGGATTGGCGAAGAACATCATCCCCCCGTATCCGCAGCATTCGGTCTTCTCGCGGGTCAAAGGCAGTTCTTCGATCCCGTACCCGAGCCGCTCCAGAATATTCCTCACACTTTTATGGATTTGTTCCTCATGCCGTGTCGTGCATGTGTCATGGACGGCGATTGCCTTAGGCGATCCCTCCGGTTTCACGGCTCCGGGAAAGCCCAGTCGGTCGAAAACCTCCCAGAGCGATGTGACCCGCGCATTCGGGAGGTGTGTTTTGAGGATTTCGTAACAGGTCGAGCAGCCCGGGATGAGTTCGGGGCTGCCCATTTCCTCCCACAGCCGTCTGAAGTCGTCCATGGTGGACTCAAACAGCCCGTGACGCCCCGACCAGTCCGCGGGGGCGCCGCAGCAGCGAAGCATGATTCCGACTCCCCCTGGTAATTTTTCAGTCAGGGCACCGTAGACTTTCTTCACATGCTCGGGCGCGGAAGCGCTCAACTGGCAGCCCGGGAAGAAGAGGAACCTGCTTGCGGCGGTTCCCGGCTGGTGACGAGCGAGGCTGCACTTTTCGCTGTTGCTGAAAAGCATGTCCCGTATGGGGAAATCATGAGCGGATGGCGGCATTTTGCCCATTTTTACCAGGGCTTCCCGCGCTTTTTTGCAGACCAGCCCCATGTGCAGATCCTCGGGGCAGACCTCCCGGCAAAGCCCGCAGATGCTGCAAGAATTGATGAGTTTGTTGGCATGGCGCGTGCCCATGACGATGGACAGGTTGTTGTAGATTTCGCGGATATATTTTTTGGGATAGCCGTGAAAAGCGTTGAGGAATTCGCAAACCTTTACGCATTCCATACACTCGCACTGGATGCATCGGCCCGCCTCGCGTTTTGCCTCTTCGGCGGAAAAACCCTGCTCGGGATGCTCCATGGGAACCGCCGGGAGCGGTTCTATTCCTTCCATACTCGTGTACAGGCGTGTTCCCTGCGATCCTTCACCGATACGCACGGCGGTTAAAGACACTCTTTGCAGGTATCTGTCGATCGAAATAGCGGCCCGCCGGCCGTCCGCAATGGATTGGATCGGCGAGTGTTCATTCGGGGCCTGTCGCAGGCTGCCTCCCGCAAATACCCCGTCGCGGCTCGTGGCAAAAGTGACCGGGTCGGTGCTGATCCGTCCCCGTTCGTTCAACTCAAGATCGAATGTGCCCTCCGGGTGCTGTCCCGGAGCCAGGTAGAGGGCATCGCAGTCCGCGCGGAGCGCATCTAAAGAAACGTCCCTCCCTGCGACCGTTCCCATCCTGATCTCGATGCCCACCTTTTCCAGCACCGCCAGGTCTTTTGAAATGATTTCCCGCGGGAGTTCTTTCTCGGAAAAGTCCCACAGGCTGCCGCCGAGGTGACGCCCGGCTTCGAGAACGGTAACCGCAAATCCTTTCTTTGCCAGGTCGAAAGCAGCGGTCAGCCCGCTGAGTCCTCCCCCGACGACGATCACCCGCTTGTCTTTCGCGGGCAGTACGGGAATTCTCTCCCTGATATCCGCCGCCCAGTCGATACATGCCCGTTCGAGGGCGACGATTGAAATCGCGTCACCTGCTTCTCTACGTTTACAGACAGCCTGGCATGGGTGATCGCAGACGCGGCTGATGATTCCCGGAAAAGGAAGGGTCTTTTTCAGGATCTTCAGGGCGGCCGTAAAATCCCCACGGCTGACAGCCGCCGTCATGGATCGAACATCCACATGAATGGGGCATGCGGCGGAACAGCCGGGTGGGTGTTCCTGAATGCATTGGTTCTCGAGTTCTCGGAGTTCCTGTTGTTCCATGCAGGTTACCCTAATCCCCTGGTCGTCCCCAGGCGTGGTGAGTAACTTGAAAACCCGGACGGACCCTCCCGGCACTCAATCACTTCAAAACCGTCAGAGTGCCGGGGAGGGTGGGAGTGTGTGCGAAAAGTATCGGGAGTTTGGAGAGGCAAACCCGACACCTCTCGACCCATACCACAGCCGCCGGGGAATGTAGGAGTATTCGGATGGATACGATCCTACACGTAGAACACTCGATCACCTCTCAAAATATGAGTGAAACACTGGCCCGGTCGGGATATCGAACAGGCCCCCTCCCCCGTCGGGGGGGAGGGGGAGGAGGTTCGTACCTTCCGGACGGCTGCCGGGCACTACTTTCCTGCTTTTGCCTTGAGCGCCGCCAGCACTTTTTCCGGTCGCGCGGGCAGGTGCCTGACACGCGCACCGCATGCATTGAAAATGGCGTTGATGATCGCCGCATGAGGTGACGTCAAAGGCGCCTCGCCAACTCCAGCCGCGCCGTGAGGGCCGTTAGGCCTCGGCGTTTGCACGTAGATAATCGGCATCTCATCGGGTGCGTCCTTGCAGAAAGGCAACCCGCATCCGATAAGGCTTGTGTGCTTCTTGAGATCCTCGAAGTCCTCGGTGAGGGCCAGTCCGATGCCCTGGACGAGGCCGCCCCAGATCTGGCCGTCGACGACGAGCTTGTTTGCCAGCTTGCCGACATCTGCGACGATCGTGAACTTATCCACCTTCACCTTGCCGGTCTTCACGTCGACTTCCACTTCGGGCATGAAAAGGGCGTACATATAGACAGCGAAGGGGTTCCCCTGTGAGTTCTCATCGCACGGCGTACAAGCGGATGCCGTCCACACGCCCGAGTAGCGAAGCGGTATCTTGTCGGCTACCATTTCATCGTAGGTCCTGAAGCCCCCGCCGGGTTTCTTCATGGCATTGAGGAGCATTTCGCACCCGACCCGAATGGACTGCCCGACAACCACCTGAGACCGGCTGCCGCCCGCGGGCCCGCTGTTCGGGGTCAATGCGGTGTCGCACATGACGAGACTGATCTTGTTCGCGGCGATTCCGAGCGGCTCCAGGGTCTTGTGGGCCGTGGCGAGCGCCCCCATGTCGGCGCCCTGGCCGTGATCTTCCCAGGAAGTACCTACCGTAACGCCTTCCGGGGTAAGCTCAACCCAGATCTCCGAAGAGTCCGGACCGTCCAGACCGCAGCCGTAGATTCCAATCGATACGCCGACGCCCTTCTTCCTGTCGGGCGTGGATGCCTTCTTTGCCTTGGCCAGAGCTTCCTTATAGAGTGGCCGCAGCTTGTCGATCATTTCCGGCAGGCTGTACACGTCAGGCGGGCAACCGTTGGGAGTCGTGTCTCCAGGGCGATAGACGTTCTTGTAACGAAGTTCCAGCGGATCGACGCCCATCTTCTCAGCCAGTTCATCCATGAGGACCTCTGAGGCGAACTCGCTCTGCGGAGAGCCGTAAGCACGGAAAGCCGATCCCCATGCATGGTTGGTGCACACGGTCCGGCCGAGCCCCCGGATGTTGGGGATGCTGTACCCGGCGCCGATAAACTGAGCACCTCGCAGGGTCACCAGGTCGCCGAACTCGGAGTATGGCCCGTGGTCGCAACTCCAGTCGCTTTCCATCGCGAGGATCTTTCCATCTTTATCCGCCCCGAACTTGGTCCACAGGAAGAAGGGGGAGCGTTTTCCAGTGTAAGTGGTTTGCTGGAAATAATCAAAGTTCAGGAAAACGGGTTTCCCTGTCGCCATGCAGGCTACACCCAGCAAGGCTTCGATGGTGGGGCTGAACTTGTAGCCGAACGTTCCGCCTGTGGGGTTCTGCACCAGGCGAAGTTTTTCAGGCTCGATGCCGAGGCCCGGACAGATCATCGCATGATGAAGGTGGATTCCGATACTCTTGGAATGAATGGTCAGGCGTCCCTCCTCGTCATAATAGGCGAATCCGACGTCCGGTTCGATGGGAAGGTGCGGCTGGCGCCCGACATAATAGTCGCCTTCCACTACGTAGGCCGCTTTTTCCATGACGGGCTTGGTGTCTGCACCCTTGGCGATTTTACACTCATAATAGACGTTCGGCGTACCGGGGTGGATTTCGATGGCGTCGGGAGCCATGGCGGCCGGCGCGCTCATGTATGCGGGCAGTTCTTCCAGTTTCACTTCGACTTTTTCCGCCGCTGCCTTCGCATGTTCTATCGTATCGGCGCAGACGATCGCGATGGCGTCTCCAAACTGAAAAACCTTCGAATCACAAAGAATGGGCCGATCCCAGCCGTCCCCCTTGTTGGTCGGGAAAGTGATGAGGCCGGTGATGCGGTTTTTCCCTTTGATATCCTTGTGCGTTACCACTTTGTAGACGCCGGGCATCTTTTCTGCTTCGGCGGCGTCAATGGAGAGGATATTCGCATGCGACACTTTTGCCTGTACCAGGGCCAACTGCAGCGCATCGGGCGGAAGCTTGAGGCCCAGATCCGCACCGAAATCCCAGGTCCCCGTCACCTTCGGGATGGCGCTCGGGCGCGGGCAGGTCCCACCCCAGATCTTCCCGTCGGCAGGCAGTTTGTATTCCAAATCCTTTATGCTGATTTCGCCGCGCAATACGCGGGCTGCGTCCAGGACTGCATCCACAAGGGGTTTGTAACCCGTGCAGCGGCAGGCATTGCGGTTTTTCTGAAACCAGTCCCGCACCTCGTCGCGCGTGGGCTTGGGATTCGTGTCCAGGAGGGCCTTTGTCGAAACGATGAAGCCCGGGCTGCAGAAACCGCACTGGGCGCCGCCATGAACCATCCAAGAGACCTGGATCGGGTGAAGATTGTCAGGGGTGCCGATCCCTTCGATGGTGGTGATGTTGGCCCCTTCGGCGACCTTTTTCATTTTGAGGGCACAGGACCGGACAACCCTCCCGTCGATGATGACCGAACACGCACCGCACTGGGCCGTACCACAGCCCACCTTCGTGCCGGTGAGTCCCAACTGCCTGCGAAGCACATCGACCAGGGTCGACTCGGAGTCCACGATAACCGTCTTACGCACTCCATTGATATTTAAGACCTTTTTCTCCATCTTTTCTTCTCCCTTGTTTTCATCCGATTCAGAGCAGCAGACTAAGCTCCCTTTGCAAAACCGCAATCGGGGTATTTGCATTCCGCGCACTGGACGCAGAATCCCCCGTGTGCCAACCTGATAAAGTCCTTCCGCGTCATTTCTTCATCGGCGAGTATCCGCGGCAGTACCACGTCGAAAATGCTTGTCCTGTGGTACATGACACAGCCGGGCAACCCCATCACCGGGACTTTGCCGATATATGCCAGCATGAACATGGCCCCCGGGAGCACGGGCGCTCCATAAGTCACCACGCGCCCTCCCGCGGCCCTGATGCCCGCAGGTGTGACGTCGTCGGGGTCAACCGACATGCCGCCGGTTACGGTGATCATTTCGGCCCCTTGACGGAGGAAGGCGAGAATCGATTCCGAAATGAGATCGACACGGTCGGATACGAAATCCTGCCCGACGACCTCACAATTGAACTCTTTCAGCTTTCGAATGACCACAGGTCCGAACTGGTCCTTTATCCGACCGTAATAGACTTCACTTCCCGTGGTGACAATCCCGACCTTGGCGGCCCGAAAAGGCTTGAGCTCGACCAGTGGGGCGTTTTCCCGGCAGATGCGTTCAACCAGCTTGATTTTCTTCTCTTCAATTACCAATGGAATGATCCTGGTGCCCGCAACGGTTTTCCCTTTCACGATCCTCTGGTTTGTGTGAAGGGTGGCAAACATTACCTCGTCCACTGAATTGACTTCATCCAGCAGGTCGACGTTGACTTTCAACAAACCATGATGGTCTGCGACAAGATCGATCTTCCCTTCCCGGGGTGCAGTCAGACTAAGGCCCCGGCCGGCGGCAGCCTCAGCAATCCGGAGGGCGGCTTCGTCCTCGTGCAAAAGCCCGCCATGGATTTCCCATGCGTAGATATTTTCCTTTCCCATGCTGAGGAGTTTGGGGATGTCCTCCGCCTCGAGGATGTGCCCTTTCTTGAAGGCCGGGCCTTTGCACCGGCCCGGTATAATTTGGGTCACATCGTGACACAGAACCATTCCCAATGCCTCCCGCACAGGGACCGTCTTCATAGCTCTTTCTCCTTCCCGGCCAAAATCAATAAATGGTCAAGTATGCGCAAGTCATGTCGTTAGTGGTATGGCAGACGCTGGAAAGAACCGGCATGCCATAAGCACGTAGTGCTCTATCGTATATCCGGTATCGGTACTCTTCGAGATAACGGACTCTCGAAGACTTCCGTTTTTCGCACTGGATCGGTTCCGCCGGTTGACTGTATTTGTAACAAAATATGTCATAACCGGCATACCGAAGTCCAAAAAAAATGGTCCGTAACGAACCGCATGATGCTGAGCGCACTCCTGCGGGCTGTGCCCGCCGGTGAATTCTCGAAGACTTCCGTTTTTCGCACTGGATCGGCTCTGCCGGATGACTGCATCTGCAAAGAAATATGTCATAACCGGCATACCGAAGTCCAAAAAAAATGATCCGTTACGAACCGCATGACACTGCCTGCGCACTTGCGGACTGCACCCGCTGGAGATTGTGAACTCTTGAAAGCCCCGTTGTTCCTCTGTGTCCGCCAGCCGGGGAGTCTGTCCCCCCGGGGCGGCGGACTGAACGCTGTTCGGTTATCTTTCATGCACTTTTGCGGGAGTCGGGATTGGGGGAACCGATTCACGGCCTGTTGCCCAAACAGAATTGAAGTGAAAAATGAGCCGTTTGTCCAGACAACGTCACCCCGGCGAAGGCCGGGGTCCAGAGTCGCTGATTGGAATTATCCAATAAATTCAAAGATCCTGGATTCCGGCCTGCGCCGGAATGACGAATCCTGGTTACGCTCGTTCCCACGCTCCTGCGTGGGAATGCAGGCACTTTTCCTTTGGGCAACAGGCCGTTCAGTATTCCCCCAATCCCGTTTGTCGATTCATCCCGCTAACGGGCTCAGGAGACTACAGTGCCCATTTGTAGATTTCGATAACGTTTTCCAGTGTCGGGCAGCGAGGATTGGTGAAACCGCAAGCATCTTTCTGTGCGTTCTCGGCCATGATCTTGAGATCCTGCTCTTTCACGCCGAGCACCTTCAAGCCGCTCGGGATTCCGACGTCTGCGGAAAGCTGCTTGATGGCTTCCAGTGCCTTGTCGGCTGCCGAGCGAGCCGAGAGGCCTTCCACGTTCTCGCCCATGGCGATGGCGATGTCCACGAAACGGTCAACTTTGGCGATCAGGTTGAAGGCTTCAACGTGGGGAAGAAGAATGGCGTTGCACACGCCGTGGGGCAAATCGTAGAAACCGCCAAGCTGATGGGCCATGGCATGGACGTGACCCAGGCTGGCGTTGTTGAAGGCCATACCGGCCAAATACTCGGCGTAGGCCATGTTGTCGCGGGCAACCATGTCGCCGCCGTTTGCCACTGCCGCGCGAAGGTTCCCGGCGACGAGTTCCATGGCCTTGATGGCGCATGCATCGGTAACCGGGGTTGCGATCGTGGAAACATAAGCTTCAACGGCGTGGGTCAAGGCATCCATACCCGTTGCCGCGGTCAGGCTCGGGGGCATGCCGGCCATCAGCAGAGGATCGTTGATCGCTATGTTGGGGGTGACCCGCCAGTCAACAATAGCCATTTTCACATGGTTGCTGGTATTCGTGATAATACAGAAGCGGGTCATTTCACTGGCGGTACCGGCCGTAGTGTTGATGGCGATAAAGGGAGGCATGGACTTGGTGGATTTGTTGACGCCTTCGAAATCGCGGATGTTTCCACCGTTGGTGGCCACGATGCCGATGCCTTTGCCGCAGTCGTGGGAGCTGCCGCCACCGAGGGAAATGATCAGATCGCAGCCTTTGTCCTTGAACACCTTGAGCCCGTCATGAACGTTCTTGTCGGTCGGGTTGGGTACGGTTTCATCGTATACTACGCAATCTACTCCGGCATCCTGCTTGACGATGTCCGCGATTTTCTGGGTGATACCGGCTTTGGTGATGCCTTTGTCCGTACAGATGAAGGGCTTCTTACCGCCGAGGGCCTTGACCTGGTTTCCCGTGTCTTTGTGAGCGCCTACTCCCATCAAAGTAACCGTAGGAATAAAAAATCCGAAAACTTGTTCTCCGACTGCCATGATGATTCTCCTTCTTACTTGTAGTGGTTGTGTTGCGTCACGATCATCATCTACCCCTATCAGACAACCTTGAGGGGCTGGAAAACGATCCGCCCTGTACTCGCGAGCATTTGATGTTGCAACGATCGGGCCAACCTGAGTGCAGTAGTGATTACAATATGTTAGCCGGATACGGGAGAATACTCGATAGCCTGGAGTTCAGCGGGATGGCAGGGAGAACGGTTCGATGGAGTGGAACGCGGATGGTGAGCATGGATTTTTATATATTGATATCGCTATGTTATATGGATTGAGTCAGGATGACATGCATCCACATTCAAAATGTATCAGAACGAAACACACGCTTCAGAATGGCCCTGAATGAGAAGAACAGCATCGGTTTCAGGCAATTTTACCCTTCTACGGCGCCATCTTGTGGGCGTTGGGTCAATATGACCTCAATGAATACTCGCGATGTATCACCATGAAACACCTTTCGAATACCTCGAAATCTAAGGATGGGGCCTATGTTTTTCAAGGTGTTCCGGCGAACAGTTCTCAAGTTGGCGCCTGCATGCGTTAAAGTCTCGAAGCAGCGAGGCGCGCCGCGCGGGGGGGTATTTCCAGTGCGTCGTTTTCCGGTTGTCGCCCGCCCAGGTCTCATCCGAAAAAAGGTTCGGCACGAGCTTGATTTCACATTCAGCCGGCTGTACACTGCTTTAGAGGTTCCACTAAGCATGCTTTTCAGCTCCATGGAATGAGGATTTCCAGATGAAGATACTATTCGTATATCCGCGGGTATCGGAGACCTTCTGGAGTTTCAGACACGCTCTTCGCGTCGTTCGCAGGAAGGCCGCTTTCCCTCCCTTGGGCGCCTTAACGGTTGCCGCCATGCTGCCGTCATCATGGCATTTGAAACTCGTCGATCTCAACGTGCGGGAACTGAGTGATGAGGATATGCTCTGGGCCGATTACGTTTTTGTCAGTGCGATGATTGCCCAGAAGGACTCGACGCGAAATGTCGTCGACCGGTGCCGAAGTCTTGGAGTCAAAGTGGTCGGCGGAGGTCCGCTGTTTAATTCGTACCGCGATGAATTTCCCGATGTCGATCATCTGGTCGTCGGCGAAGGCGAATCGATCGTTGCGAAACTTGCGGCGGACCTTGAGAAAGGCACTCCGCAGCCGATCTACCAATCCGACGGCTACCCGTCCCTGGAGAGTGTTCCCATCCCGATGTGGGACCTCATCAACTTTAAAGATTACGTCAGCATGAGCATCCAGTATTCGAGAGGGTGCCCGTTTGACTGCGAGTTCTGCGACATCATTGTCATCAACGGCCGGATACCCAGGAACAAGAGCGACGATCAGGTCATCGCCGAGTTGGACGCGCTGTACAATCGCGGTTGGCGGGGGTCTGTGTTCATCGTGGACGATAACTTCATCGGGAACAAAAATAAGGTCAAAGGACTCCTCAGGAGGATAATCGCCTGGCAGAAGGAAAGAGGCCATTGCCTCAGCTTTTACACCGAAGCGTCCGTGAATCTGGCTGAGGACGGGGAATTGATGGAACTCATGGGAACGGCGGGTTTCAACAAGGTATTCCTGGGTCTTGAGACTCCCTCCGAAGAGAGTCTCAGAGAGTGCGGAAAGGCTCAAAACCTCAAACGAAGCCTGTCTGAATCCGTGAATATCATCCATGCCCACGGTATGGCCGTGATGGGAGGCTTCATCATCGGTTTTGACAACGATCCACCGGATATTTTTCAGAGACAGGTGAATTTCATCCAGAAGAACGGAATCGTGACCGCCATGATCGGGCTGCTCACCGCAATTCCGGGAACCAGGCTCTACAAGCGGCTCGAAGACGAGGGTAGACTGTTGTTCAAGTCTTCGGGTGACAATACGGATGTGAGCGGCAGCCTGAATTTCACTCCCAAGATGGACCGGGAGACCATCATCAACGGATACCAGTGGGTCATGAACACCTTGTATTCCCCGGATATGTACTATAAACGCATTTTGGCGTTCCTCAAGAGTTACAGCCCGCGAGTGGATGTCGGCCATGCAAAGAATGATCTGTCCGCGTTCCTGCGTTCCCTTTGGTATCTCGGCGTTGCGGATCGCAAGCCCTGGTATTACTGGAAATTGCTTCAGGAGGGCTTCTCGGATTACCGTCAGTCCTTTGCGGATTTGGTGACCATGGCCATCTACGGGTACCATTTTCGAAGACTGTTCTGGTCGCCCAAGCTTCCTCTCAAATGGGAAGAATGGAGCTGGCTGCACGACAGCGGCGAATCCGACGGTTCGTAGCCGATTGCGCCTGCCGGGTTTTTCCAGGGCAGCGCAAAGCGTTGGCCCGGCGAAAGGACGATTCTCTGTCAACAACCCTGCAACGGCCTCCGGAAGCCGGTTTTTCGCCCCATTCCGTGGAGTTCCCCCGGCGCGATGTTGCCGGCGGTTCTTGCGGTTTTCCTTTCCTGAATTCCGATTTCCTTCGCAATGTTACTAAAACGGAATGCGCGCGGCGGCGGGATGGTTATCTTCTTCGCAAGACGGCCACGACCCGGTCGTGGGGTCCCGCCCGTCTATCCCCCGGCCGAAGGGCGCGAGCGGGAATGTGCGGTTTGACGGGAGAGCAAGCCTGAGGAAGGACTGTCGGGAGAGTAAAGAGGCCATAGGACGGAGCGCGGGGGCGATAGTCGCGCTTCGTAACCGGATAAATCGAAACGGCTCATCTTAAGGGAGGTTTGTTATGAACGGTACGGAAGCCAAGAAGTTCTCGCGCGGCAGGATAGGCGTAAGGTTGCTCTACTCGCTGGTCTACCTGATCATCCTGGAGATCCTGAAGTTTGTCGTCCAGATTACCGTACTCTTCCAGTTCGTCTACCTGTTGATTACCCAGAAGTACAGCGAGCCCCTCAGGAACTTTTCCAACAAAGTGGCGGCCTACACCTACAGGATCATCCGTTACACCACGTTGAACGAAAACCGGAAGACCTTCCCATTCAGTGAATTTCCGCCTGAATTGGAAAGACCCGGGGACAGCGTCGATTTCGACTAGCGCCGGGCGCTCGTCCTCATGCGCCGGCGCGTGGGAATCATCTCGCCGCTTTTTTGGGGGATGCTGAGACTATCGTCTTAAACAGAACTGAGTGAGTGTCGGGCATCACCGACAGACGGGAGCGTCGGCGATGAGGCTCAACGCATCGAACCATCTTTCGGACCGCGCATCGTTTGTTTCGCCGTGCGCCAGGATGGTGAAGGTCCGGCTGTCGTCTCCCGTGATTTCGATCCTGATGTCCCAACGCTCCCCGGGGAGCAGGGTTTCCAGCCTGTCCGGCCATTCAATGGCGGCGACTCCTTCGCCGAACAGTGCTTCCTGCCAGGGCAGAGTTTCCATGTCGTCGGGGCCGGTCAGCCGGTAGAGGTCGATGTGACAGAGATGAAGCCGGCCGTCATATTCATTGATGATGGCAAAGGTGGGGCTTGTGACCGGGGTGGAGGCGGGCACGCCGAGACCGTGAGCGATGGCGCGCGTAAGGAAGGTCTTCCCCGCCCCGAGTTCTCCCCAGAGCGCCAGGATATCACCGGGTTCCAGGTTCTCCCCGATCTTTCGGCCTATTGCGTAACTGCACTCTTCTCCCGGCGATTGCAGGGAAATTGTTTTCATGCTTCGCCCCGGCAGCCTTCGAGATGCCCGATCACGAAGGGAATTTCATCCAGTATTTCCGATGCCTGAAGACCCCTGGACGCGATATTTCCTATCCGCCGGTCGGCGGCGGCGCCGTGGATGAAGACTCCGAGGCAGGCGGCCTGAAAGGGCTCGAAGCCCTGCCCGAGAAAACTTGCCACCATGCCCGTCAGTGTGTCTCCCATCCCTCCGCTTGCCATTGCCGGATTGCCGGTGCTATTGATCGCAAGCCGTCCGTCGGGTGCTGCGACGATCGTGCGAAAACCTTTGAGGACGAGCACGACTCCGTGTTTTCTGCTGAAATCCGAAGCGACCTCGATCCGGTTTTCCTGTACGGCGTGAGGGCTGCTTTGAATGAGGCGGGCCATCTCGCCCGGATGAGGGGTCAGGACGAGTGGCTTCGGGCACCTGCGCAGCAGGCTCAAATCTTCGGATACTATCGTGAGAGCGTCCGCATCGAGGACCATCGGGCATGGGGCCCGGGCGATCAGTTCCCGGACCAGCGTTTGAGTATCCGGGTGGAGGGAAACTCCCGGACCCATGGCGAATGCCTGTTTGTCCTTTGAAAATTCGAGAATTGCCGAAAGAGAAGCGGAGGACGGCGACTGTTCCTCCGTTTCCGCGATGGGAAATGTCATCGCCTCGGTCAATTTGACTTCAAGAATCGAATTCAGGCTGGAAGGAATGAAGAGGGTCACCAGGCCTGAGCCGGCATGGGCCGCTCCAAGGCAGATAAGGGTGGCTGCCCCCGTCTTTCCACGCGACCCCGCAAGGACCGTCACATGTCCTGCCGTCCCCTTGTGCGTTCCCGGCGGGCGCGGGTGAAGCCACGTCGAGAGGAGTTCTTCGGTGAGCCGGTATCGTTTGATACCGTGCTTTTCGGGGAGTTCCGGAGGGATCCCTATGTCCACTGCCCTGAGCTGTCCAACATAATCGGAGCCCGGTTCGATGATCTGGCCCACTTTTACGAACCCGAATGTGGCTGTCGCGGTGGCTTTGACGGCCGTTCCAAGAGGCTTTCCAGAGCCGGCGTCAAGGCCCGACGGGATGTCCACGGCAAGTATCGGCACGGGCAATTCGTTCACCGCATCGATCACTTCCCTGTACAGGCCCTGGACCTCGCTCCTGAGGCCGGTCCCGAGGATTGCGTCGATCACGGCCCCGGAGTCCCGCACCACCGGCCACTGCTCCAGGAAATCCCTTTTCTCGTCCCATACCGTGACCGGGACGCCTATCTTCTCCAGGATCCGAAAATTGGTGAGCGCATCTCCCTGCAGCCGTTCGGGCGAGCGCAGACAGACCACTTGAACCTCCTTCGCCCCCCTGTCCCTGAAGATGCGGGCAAGGGCAAAACCGTCCCCTGCATTGTTCCCGGTTCCCGCCAGAACGATGATGCGACGCTTTAAGAGGTCGGGAACGGCTTCCAGGAAGAATGCCGCAGCCCCCCTCGCAGCGTTTTCCATCAGGACGATGCCCGGAATCCCGATTTCCTCGATGGTTGATCGGTCGAGCCCTGCCATTTCAGCCGCTGTTACGACGATCATGACGACCTCCTGATCGAGATTAACGAAAACAACCGGGGAAGAAGCGGTGGAAGCGAGGGGCATGAACGGGCGGCCGCAGGCTTTCCCCCCGCCGGGAAAAGGTCAAGGGGCTCGATCATTCTTGGAATCCCGCAGAGTGCGGTGAACTTTCGATCACCACGACGGCGGCGCCGTATTCTCCGTCGTCCGTAAGGCTCAAATGCCAGGAGGTGACGCCGCGTTCCCGGCAGAATCTTTCCGCTCTGTGCGAAAGTGAAATCTGAGGCCTCCCGAGCGGATTGTTCAACACTTCCATGTCCAGCCAGACGACGGGGCCTCTTATTCCGGTGCCGAGGGCTTTGACGAAAGCCTCCTTTGCGGAGAACCGCATCGCAAGGCAGGCGGCGTAGTTGGATCTGCGTGAACAGGCTTCCCGTTCGGCCTCCGTAAAAATGCGCTTTTCGAACCGCTCTCCCCATCGGGCCAGCAGCCGGTGAAGCCTGTCGATCCTGATCAGATCGATCCCTACACCGTGGATAGCCATCTAGCCGTTCACCAGATCCAGCATCTCGCGGACCGCCCGCTCCATCCCGACAAGAACCGCGCGTGCGATCACGGCATGACCGATGCTGAATTCCTGGATTTCAGCGATATTCCTCAGCCACAGGATGTTCTGGTAGTCGACGCCATGGCCGGCATGAGCGCTCAACCCGAGCTTGCGGGCGAGCTTGGCGGATGTGACGATCCGCTCGAATTCTTCCTGGCGCTTCTGGTAGGAATCCGCATCGGAAAACGCTCCGGTGTGAAGCTCGACGTACTCGGCTTCAAGCCGGTGGGCCATTTTAATATATTTGGGATCGGGATTGATGAACAGGCTGACGGCGATGCCTCCTTCATGGAAGACTCTTATCACGTCTTTCAGAGGTTCCTCGTAGAGTACGACGTCGAGTCCGCCTTCAGTCGTGAGTTCCTGCCGTTTCTCGGGAACAAGGGTTACCATGTCCGGTTTGAGGCCGAGTGCGATCTGGACCATTTCCTTCGTGGCGGCCATTTCCAGGTTCATTTTGGTCTTGATCGTCTGCCGCAGCAGTTGAACGTCCCGGTCCTGTATGTGACGTCTGTCCTCGCGAAGGTGAGTCACGATCCCCTGAGCTCCGGCCAATTCCGCCAGAGCGGCGGCTGTCACAGGGTCAGGTTCCTTGGCGCGCCGCGCCTGTCTCACCGTGGCCACATGATCCACGTTGATAGCAAGTCTTGCCACATTCCCTCCTTCTGAATCCATGGCGGCAGGTCTCAAGATGCCCCCGGGGAGTAAATTCAGGGGCTCAAAACAAGCCGAAAGTCCTTCTCCGCTCGACAGCCCGCCCGTCTAGGCTTCACCTTTCAAATACCACTCGAAGCTCATTTTGGAATGGCCGAGGATTGCGAGAAGTTCCAGGGTTTTCTCTTCCATTTCCGCTGCTTCCCGGTCGCCCTGTTCGTGATCGTATCCCACCAGGTGCAGGATCCCGTGTGTCAGCAGCAGATCCATCACTGCATCGCAAGGAGCCCCGTGCAGTTCGCTCATCCGCTTCGCCATGGGGGCTGAAATCACCACGTCGCCCAGCACCTCCATGCAAACATCTCCGAATTCGCCATCACGCATCGAGAAGGAAAGCACATCGGTGGATGAACCGGTCTGTCGGTACTCCATGTTGATGCCGGTCATTTCTTCATCGTCGACGATCAGGACACTCAGTTCCGCATCAGTGAATCCCAAGGCGTTTAAGATCAGCTTTGCAGCGGTCTCGATTCGCGCACTGTTTATCGCGATCCTGTTTTGATTCACGCTGATTTGGATCAGAGGCATCAGCCTTACCCTTTCCGTCGTTGGGGGGAACCGCGGGGTATTCGATTCGCTTGTGGTGTACCGTTGCCAGGATCTGGTTGAAGTACTTGGCGATATGATGCAAATCTTTCAGCGTGAGCTCGCATTCCTCAAGCTGGCCATCGCTGAAAATACTGTTGATGAGCCGGTGGACGAGCCCCTGGATTCTTGCCGGTGTGGGTTCGGACAAAGACCTGCAGGCGGCTTCCACGACATCCGCAAGCATGACGAGTCCCGCTTCTTTGGTCTGAGGCTTCGGGCCCGGGTAGCGATAGTCGTCCATATTTATGGGCGGGAGAACGGAGCCCTTGTGGTTCTGAGCTTTTTCGCGGGTTTCTATCGCCTTGTTGTAGAAGAAGGAGATGAAACTTTTCCCATGGTGCTGGTTGATAATGTCCGTGATGGCCTTGCCGAGCCGGTGCTGTCTCGACAGCTCGACCCCGTCCTTCACATGGGATATGAGAATAAGACTGCTCATGGATGGGGCCAGCTTTTCATGGCGATTTTCACAGTCGAACTGGTTCTCGATGAAGTATAGGGGTTTCCTGATCTTTCCGATGTCGTGATAGTAGGCAGACACTTTGGCGAGCAGTGAGTTGGCCCCGATGGATTTCGCGGCCGCCTCCACCATGTTTCCGACGATAATGCTGTGGTGGTAGGTGCCGGGGGCTTCCACCATCAGTTCCCGCAGGAGAGGCTGATCCATCGTGGCCAGTTCCAGCAGCTTGATGTCCGTCGTGTAGTTGAAGGCCATTTCGGCGAGGGGCGTGATGCCCGCCACGAGAATCCCGGCGAACAGTCCGCCGCAAAAGCCGAAGAACGTGTTCGTAACGATCCTCAGAAAGACCCACTGATCCTGAAGATACGCACTGAGGAGAATCAGCAGTATGTTGGCGCACCCCACCAGGAGCCCCGCCTTTATCGGGATCATCCGGTTTCTGCAGGGAGAAACGCCGTGAGCCGCTACGAACGACCCGATCATAAAATAGAAGAACAGCCCGAAGTCCTTCCCGAACAGCATTCCCGCAAATAAAGTAAGGACCAGGGAGAAAATGAGCGAAACCGTCACTCCGAAGAAAATACACGCGATCATCGCCCCGGCGCTCAAGGGGATGGCATAGATAAAGGTCTTTGCATTGAGATTCGCCGAAGTGTCTCCGATGACATCCGCCACCCACATGGAGCCGCGGCCGAGCGTGAGCAAAAAGACCAGCAGGATTGCCAGGAACAGCAGGTCTGCGAATTCAATGCGGGAATAGAGAAGATGCTGTTTCGCTACGTGCACCACCACCCAGATACACATGCTGCTGAACATGAAGATGGAGCAAAATACGAGTAGCCAGTGGCGGTCAGCCCCCGCATTCTGATGGATCTTCAGCCTCTGGAGTTCCTCCGGCCCGACTCTCTGACCTTCGCGAACCAGCATTTCATTCTTCATCACCTTGACCAGCGCGGGTTTTACCGTAGCATAGGCAAGCTCCCTGCGGTGTTCGGTCTCTTCGAGGTTGAACGTGAGGTTCGGCTGAAGGAGTTGTGAGGCCAGGGAAGCGAACGCCATCATCTCCTTGATGTCCCGTCCCTCGTCCAGGGCCTGCATAACGATGAGTTTCCGGGACTCTTCGAGATCGGAATAAGGATAGGGAGGATGGATGAGGTGTTCTTCATTCGTCGAGATTTTTCGAATGACCAGGTTGTCGCCCTGGTTCTGGTGCATCCAGATTTTATTGGTCACGATGCCCTGTTCAAAGGGAACCTTGATGAGTTGGATCAGTCTTTCCTGAAGTTCCACGCTGAATGTTCGCTCAAGGAGACTCGAAAAAACCTCGGATGAAACCTGAAAGCCCAGGATATTCTCAAAATCTTTTTTCCTGCGCAGGGTTTGCTGGCCTGCCTCCGAAAGAGACAATGCCGTGGCCGAAGTGGTCGACGGGGATGACCCGAATGACTGATCCTGGGACAAATCCAGGCGCGTGGCCGGCCGGCTTTCTTCCAGTTGGAAATCCCGCATCGCCTGGAAAGCCGTCTCAATCTTTTCCAGGGTGCTTGCGGAAATGTTTTCGTCGAGGTCGTAGACGATCGGCGATTGCTTTACGGCTTCTTCGCGTCTCCTCGCCGTGGCGTTTTCATCTTCAACGAGGAAATCCCGTTTGGCCTTTACGTTTCGATCGGCGATATCGCCAAGGCGAAAAGAGGGATTGTCCGCGGTGAAAGAAGGGGTAAGCAGGCATGCGATAATCAGGCTGACGGCGATCAGAATCAGGGCTTTCTGACAATAGATATCTTCCGCGCTGCACGGCATAAGCCTGCCGATCAGGGCCGCAATGCCCCTGATCCTGGTTTTCTCCGGTTCCCGTTTCTCCTTGTCCATACCCCTCACTTCTCGGATGAAGTCCTAGCGATCTGGGCTCTCCGAAGCTCCGCTTGCTCGTAAGCCTGGATAATGTCCTGTACGAGGCGGTGCCTCACCACGTCCCGATTGGAAAAAAAGACAAGGCGGATTCCCTGGATACCGTTCAGCAACTCAATGGCTTCGACGAGGCCCGACGGCTTGTTCTCAGGGAGATCGATCTGTGTGATATCTCCAGTGATAACAGCCTTCGAACCAAGTCCCAGCCTAGTCAGAAACATCTTCATCTGCTCGGTCGTGGTGTTCTGGGCCTCATCCAGAATGACGAACGCATCGTTTAACGTGCGCCCACGCATGAACGCCAGAGGTGCGACCTCGATCACACCACGCTGCAGCAGATTGCTGGCCCTCTCGAAATCCATCATATCATTCAGCGCATCGTAAAGAGGACGAAGATAGGGATTGACCTTTTCGGCTAAATCCCCGGGAAGAAAGCCGAGCTTTTCTCCCGCTTCCACAGCCGGGCGCACCAATACGATGCGCCGGACCTGCTCCTTCGTCATGGCGGCGACAGCCATGGCCATGGCAAGATAGGTCTTGCCGGTTCCGGCCGGACCGATCCCGAAAACAATATCAAAGTTGCGAATCGCCTCGATGTATTCTTTTTGTTTGACACTTTTGGGCGTGATCACCCGTCTGTTCGAGGCGATGAACACATGGTCCAGAAAAATATCCTTCAGAGACCGGTTGATATTCTCGCTCAAAATCCGGATGGCATAGACAATGTCGCTCCCAAAGAGCGGGTAGCCTCCTTCGATCAGTGACTCAAGATTGTTCAACAGGCGTTCGGTCAGTTCTACGTGAGGGCGGTCGCCGGAGATAGTGAATTGATTTCCACGGAGATGGATTCGGACGTCGAGCTGTTTTTCAATGATCTTGAGATGGCTGCTGTGCTCGCCTGCAAGCTGCTGCACAACCTTATTGTCCTGGAAGGATATCTGGGTCGTGCTTTTCAGATCCTTTTCTTTACCTGCAATTGAATTGGCCAACGTTGTCTTGAAAACTCCCGCGTGTTGTCGGCAAAATCACGTTCGGACAAAGCCTGCCCGAAAACAGAACGTATTATTATCACGTGTTTTTTGTCCTGACAACATTCACATGATAAACGAATAGAGTTTCCCCTCCGAAGCCGCTTTCCTGTCTGAGGGGCCGCGAGGCCTCGCCTGAAAGCTCGTTTCCAAACCCGCTGCACCCGGCATTTTATCACCTTTAAAAATAAAGTCTTTCCAATATTGAATGATGTTGATAATTCTTGTCCCGGGGAGAGAGAGATCGAAGGATTTCCATCCGGGGGCGTTCGGATCTTTCCATCAAAAGGGAGGAGCCGAGTGCCCCCCGCCGGCGGAAACCGGTATGGCATAGGCCCATGGCGATATGCGACCGGATTCCAGACGAGAGGAAACAGGCGGGACATGAACGGTCTTGACTGGGTGATGGTCGGTGTGGGGCTTTTCTGTGGTGCGCGCGGCATCATGCGTGGAGCGGTGTCGCAGATTTTCGGCATTGCCGGGCTCCTCAGCGGTTTTATCCTGGCATCTCACTACTATGAACCTTTGGCCGGACGGCTGGCTCAGGTCTTCCCGCAACTTTCGGGCACCCAGGTCATCAGCTTTGTTCTTGTCTTTTTCCTGACGTGGTTCTGCGTTGCGGTGGTGGGATTCTGGATTGCCAAACTCTTGCGCAAGGCGGGCCTGGGGTTCCTTGACCGCCTCTGGGGCGGGATGATCGGGCTTGGAAAGGCACTGATCTTTTCCGTGGTCGCGATATCGGTTCTGACCCTGTTCGTTTCCCCTCAGAACCCGCTGCTCACACGGTCGGCGCTGGCCCCTTACATACAGGAAGCCGCCCGGGTTCTGGTGCAGGTGACCCCGGTCAACGTTCAGAAGGCTTTTGAAGAGAAGAGGAAGGCATTGGAACGATACTGGCTGGACTCGCAAAAGAACCCGGACAAATCGGACCGGGCGGAAAAGACAGGCGAGAGGAAGAATAAATGAGTGAATATGACGAAGGCCGCTGGGGCAAAGTCCGCGGCATCTATGAAATCATCGGCCGCCTCCGGGGGGAATCCGGATGCCCCTGGGATCGGAAACAGACTCCGGAAACCGTCCAGACCTACCTGGTCGAAGAAGCGCACGAGGCCGCATCGGCCGTCCGTTCCGGACATGCGCAGGAAGTCGCCGAGGAACTGGGAGATCTTCTCTTCATGGTGTTCTTTGTCGCTCACCTCTATGAGGAAAAGAATGACTTTCGCCTGGAAGATGTGTGCGACAGGATCTGTGAGAAAATGATCCGCAGGCACCCGCATGTTTTTGGCGATGTCAGTGTAAATTCCGTCCAGGATGTGAAGGACAACTGGGAAAAGATAAAAGACGAGGAAAAGGCTTCCGCGGGAAAGCCGAAGGGACAGGTGCCGGAATCCCTCCCCGCGCTGATGCGTGCCTACCGCATTCTCTCCCGCCTGGCCCCGGCGGAGAATGCCGGACTCAACGATCTTCCGGTTCAGGCGCGGGAGCTTTCCGCAAAGAGCCGAAAGCTTTGCAGGGATCTTGAGGAGGGCAACCCCGTCGAGGCACTGGATTTCGGGGATATGCTGATGATCCTCGTGAACATGGCCCGCCTGAAAGGCTTCCGCGCGGAAGACTGCCTTCACGAAAGTATCAACCGCATGGGGAACGCCTCACACCCGGAAACGGAACTCGTCTGAGTGCCGCGATTCGAAGGGCCCGATCACCCGAACGGGCATCCCGCCTGCGACGACGAAGGGACCGTGAACGCATGCGAGCCCGAAATGGAGGGAGGCCGGCCGATCATGCATGAATCACCCCACCAATATGCCTTGCAGGAGGTCGAAAGGGCGAAGCTGCTGTACCTGGAGCTGGGCCGGGGCATCCTCTGCGATCCGGAATCGGCGCCGCTCCTCGGCCGGTACCGGGAGGCGATCCGGAAGACCTCCGGGCTCATGAGAACATCCGGGGTAGTTTCAGCCTGTACCGAATGCGCCGTCAGAGGGCCCGGCAGTTGCTGTTTTAAGGGTATTGAAGAAAACTGCGATCGGGTGCTCCTTCTCCTGAACCTGCTGCTCGGATGCAACGTGCCGGAGACGGCCGAAATGTCCGAAGAATGTTTCTTTTTAAGCGGGGAGGGATGCCGGCTGATCGCGAAGTCTTCCTTCTGCCTGAATTATCTCTGCCCCGGACTGAATGAATTCCTGGATTCGAAGGTGAAAGAAAGCCTGCTTCGCGCCGTTGGAGACGAACTGGCTGCCGGGTGGGAACTCGAAATGGCCGTCCGCAAAAGGATTCTTTCCCTTTCCCCTCGCCCCTCCTCCAAGGAGAGGGGAATCGGTGTTTAGCTCCTCTTTACGTGGCAGCGTCAGTCCTGTTCCATTCGAGGCAATTGAGAACTCCGTGGCAACGACAGCTCGTGGCGATCAGATAAGCTCCGGCTTTTTCGCGGACCCGGGCCAGCCTTTTCACCACGTACCTGACCGGATAGCCGCCCACGCCGGGGGCGAGTTGCCAGCTACGCACGACGACCACGTCGAAGCCCGGGAGTCTGACCTGTTCGATACGATCGAACAGGTTGCCCTGGCGCTGTTTCTTCGTATAAGTGCAGATTTCCTCGGGTTCGCTGCAGGCATCAGGGCAGATAAAGGTGGCAAAACTGGCGTAAAGCGTCCCGTTCGCTACCCGAAGAGGGTTCGGCACCTGGCCGTCGACCGTTTCGGGGACGGGAAGAAAGCGGGCGCGTCCAAGCCGTTTCAGATCGCTCAATATCCAGATGAAGGCGACGTGCACGGGAACCGCGGGGACAATCCAGACATCGTCCGGCAGGTCATTTTTTCCAATGAAGGATTGTGCATCCGCGCGAAGCACCGGAACTCCGAGGTCTTTTTCGGCCGTCCGGATTTTCTCCTCGCGATCGTCTATGAGCAGAAACTCGGCCTTCGGGAACCGCTTTTTCAGTCGCTCCGCCGCGAGCCTTCCGAAACGGCCCGCCCCGAGAATCAAAATCCGCTCCGGCGGGAAAGGCTCCGGGATTGAACTGGGGTGTATCGCCATCGGCACCTTCCGTTTGCTCTTCCAAAGATTTATGCTAAACTGACAGGCAGAAAATCATCGAGGGCTTAAGCCGCCTCTTTGATGTTAAGGTATTTTGCGAGGATCGAAAAGGGTTCCGATGGGCAATATCTTCACTATACTCGATAAGATTGCCGAAGAACGGATCAGGGAAGCCGCCGAGCGGGGCGAATTCGACGATCTGCCCGGGAAGGGCAAGCCGCTCGCTCTTGAAGACGACAGCCATCTGCCTCCCGACATCAGGCTTGCCTATAAAGTCCTGAAAAACGCCAATTGCCTGCCGGCCGAACTCCAGCTCCGGCAGGAAATCCGGACCACGGAAGCTCTGCTCTCCGGGATCAAGGACACCCAGGAAAAGTACAAGCAGCTCAAAAGATTGAATTATCTGATCATGAAACTCAATATGACCCGGCGCACTTCCGTCTCGTTCGAAGAGAACCAGCTCTACTTCGAAAAGATCGTCGAGAAAATGGAGACCAAAAAGGACGACAAGTGAGTTCGATACCGAAGCCGCGTGGATTTTCCCGGAGCCGTCTGTCCTGAAACGTCACCCCGGCGGTATTGCCGGGGTCCAGTGTCGTTAATCGGAATTATCCAATAATTTCAAAGAGACTGGATTCCGGCCATTATATGAAAATACCAGACCCGTTTGGATCGTTTTGTCTGCATTCCCACGCAGGAGCGTGGGAACGAGGCAAAAAGGAATTGCCGTCTAACGTATACCCTGTCTCGATTTAGGCAGAAATTTCTTCATTGTTCGTTGTGGCCGAAAGGCCATGAGTGTTCGCCGGAATGACGAATCCTGGTTTCATCCAGTTTGGGATTTTCCTTTGGGCAACAGCCCGTAAACTCGGGACCAAGGCTGTGTGGTTTGCCAGGCGTCACAGCGGCGTTCGATCGTGGGCGGACCGCGGCATCCAAAACGGGTCCGCCGTCAAAGATATGAGTCTCTCCTTTAGCAGCCCGGGAACTTACGGTTGCCCGGGAACCGGCACTCCCTCCCTGCTCGACGGCGCGCCCCGCAGCAGCGGTGCAAACCGTTTGTCCACTTTCTCCGTTTCGGCTTTGATCCGTTCCTGGAGCTTCGAGTAGGCTTCCTCGAGCGAGGATTCCATCACGACGATCTGACCCTGGCTCATGATCAGGCGCTTCAGCTCGGGGATCTTCAGCTTGGTCGAAGATTTGAGGTAGACCGGCTGGATATAGAGGATGACGTTGCTGATCGGCAGGATGATCATCTTGCCTCGACCTACCTGAGATCCCACCTGGTCCCACAGAGTGAACTGTTCCGAAATCCTGGTATCCTGATTGATGAGCGCGTAAACCTGGGACGGTCCGTAGATCAGTTCCCCTTTGGGGAAGTTGTACACGATGATTTTTCCGTAGTAGGGAGGGTCCGATCCGGCCAGGGCCAGCGCTCGAAGGTTGTCACGTCCCTTGGGGCTCATCGGAGCCAGAAGCAAAAAATCAAACCGGCTCGGGTCAATCAGGTCAAGGGTCAGATAGTATGGCTTAACAGTGACCGGCGAATGGTCCTGGAACGTGTTGGCGAATTCCCACATGTCCTCCTGCTGGTAATACACCTCGGGGTCCGTTTGCTGGTATTTGGCATAGATGCTCATCTGGAGTTCAAAGATATCCTGGGGGTACCGCACCTGGACCTTCAGCTCGGGCGGCATCTGATCCGCGGACTTGAATACCCCGGGGTAAATCCGCGAATAGGCACGGACAATCGGGTCCTTCGGGTCGAAAATATAAAAATCGACCTTGCCGTCAAAGGCGTCCACAACGATTTTCACCGAATTGCGGATATAATTGAGCTTTTGCCCGTTCCACTCGGATGGAGTGGCGCTGGGATACCAGTCCGACGTGGTGTAGGCGTCCTGGATCCAGTATATCTTTTTGGAGGTGACGACGGGGTAGGGGTCCTTATCCAGCAGAAGATACGGCGTAAGCGTCTGAATGCGTTCGATGATGTTCCTCCGGAAAAGGATCTTGCTGTTCTCATTGGTCTTGGTCGTGAAAAAGAGGTTCCTGTCCCCGAAATAGTAGGCAAAGATGAGCTTCCTGAAAAGCGAAGACATGGGCACTCCGTCCTGCCCCTTATAGTTTACCATTACGTTGCTGTTCCCTTTCGGGTAATCGATTTCTCCGGCGTCATTGGGGGCTATGACGTAAGTGTACGAACCCAGGCCGAGATACACGGCAGGCTGTTCTATGCTGAACCCGTATTCGGACTCGGGCGGAATCTCTCTCAGGAACCACGTCATCGGTTCGTCTCCCCCCTGGCCCGCCGGCGTCATGACCGCCCCGTAGCCGTGGGTATAGGAGAGATGTTCGTTCACCCAGTTCCTGGCTGCTTCCGGGATGAGAGTGTAGTCCAGTTCCCGCGTGCCGAGGAATACCTGCTGGTACATTCCGTTGACGGTGTAGCGGCCGACATTCACTCTCGGGAAAGTGTAATACGTCCTGAGTTGCTGAAGTTGCTTATAGACATCGTCCAGCAGATCTCCGTCCCAGACGGGGATGTTGCGGAGTTCGGCCTTTATTTTAGGGGCCGCGATGTCCCCCGGTATGCGGGCGGGAGTAAAATCGCGCGTTTCGACGTCGTTGAGATTGTAGGCAGTCAGCGTCGCCTTGATGTTGTTCTCGATAAACGGCCTTTCCCGTGAGACCTCGTTCGGTTTTACGATGTATTTCTCAACGACCCCTGGGAAAAAAGTCGAATAGCGGATTCCGAGGAACAGCGCGAAACCTGCGACAAAAACGATCAGGGGCGCGATGCCCTTTCTGGTCTGAAGGTAATAGATCGTCGAGAATGCCGTTCCCATCAGGAACAGAAGCGTCAGCCAGATGAGCGGCAGGATGATCCGCATTTCGACAAAGCCGCCTCCGTAGAAGAGGGGCATGTGAGCGTCGCTGTAAAGCAGGACATACCGCTGCAGGATGTAGTCCCATATTTCGATGAAGAACGTGAGGAGGATCATAATACAGAGGTGCCATTTGGCACCGGCCGGGATGTGCTGTTCCTGCCTGGAGAGAAGACGCCTCTCGATGAGGTAAAGCACCAACAGGCTGAGCATCAGCACCAGGAAGGCAATGAGCAGGCGGCGCTGGAGGAGGGTGAAGATTGGAAGCGAGAAGAGGTAGTAGCTTATATCCTTGGAATAGACCGGATCCTGAAGGCCGGCTTGCGGGCCCACGAGAAAGAGCAGAAAAGCTTCCCACTGCTCGAAAATGGGCAGAGCGATCACGATGGAAAGAATGAGGGAAATGGGGGTGTAGAGCCACAGGGAGCCCGTCCTGAACATCCGGATCACATCCGTGTAGGGCTTTAAGGCGGTGCTTTTTACCTTGGACGGCGGCGCCGGAGCGTTCCCGAGATAACGGGAAGCCACCCAGAAGTTCAAAAAGAAAATCAGAAAGAAAACAAGGGTCACCGCTCCGAAGATCACATACCGGTACAGTAGTTTCTGCCAGTAATAGAAGCCGTACCCCAGGGAATCGAACCACCAGGTGTTTACGAGGTAGTCCACGGCTGCGAAACTGATTGCAAGCAGGACGACGACGATGCCGACAATACCGGCCCCGGAAATAGCCACCCATCGTTTCCAATGGTTCATCCTTTACTCCTTTTCCCTGGTGAGAATCAGGCATTGACCCCGTTATGGACTTCAAAAGATTGGGAAATTGAACCACAAGGCGGTGATCGGGTCAAAGACTTTTGCCTTCCATGCAGAAAATGGTACATGGATAAGACAATGTTTTGCGCCGGTCCAATGAGCGCCGGCGGCTCCTCCCGGTTGACGCCGGGTGGGCCGCGGCGAGAAAAGCAGTTCGTTTCCAATGAGTTATGGGTCACCCCCTCCAACCCGCACGCAGCGACCAAAAAAAACCGCCGTTTGCGGGAGACAAACCCTTCACAGTGTGCAGGCGGCGACCATTTGCATTGACGCCGGGATCCAAATACGGTACACATATTTTGAACCGGGTATGTGCGCCGGTTCCGCGTTTGTTCGCGGGTTCGGAACCTGCCTTGCTCTTGCGGGTTCGATTACGCAGAAGATAATCAGTTCTTTGAAATTGCACAGATTCAGGTATCCGATTCAGAGATTTAAAAGGGAAGACGGTGCGACGCCGTCGCGGTCCCGCCGCTGTAAACGGGGACGAAAACCACCGGGATGCCACTGGTCCGGACCAAACGGGCCGGGAAGGTGTGGTGAGTAGGTTGATCCGTGAGCCAGAAAACCTGCCTGATTCCGAGGGGATTCTCTAGAGAGGGAATGATGTTTCATCCCCGGGGAGCGTGGTATTCCCTGATGAGTAAAGGATCAAGTAAAGCTGGGTGCAGTCCTTGATGCCCGCAGGTGCGGGCTTTGAGGACTTTTTTTTGTTTTTGGATCATCGCATGAACTCGAAATATCATAAGAACGGTTTATCGGAACGATCGGGGCTGGTTGAAGCCGGGCGTGCAATAGAGGCCGAGAGCTTTCGCATCATCGATGCCGAAATGGGAGAGCATGCTTTCCCGGAAGATCAATGGCAGATCGTCCGGCGAGTCATTCATACGACGGGGGATTTTGACTACTCCCGGGAGATCCGGTTCCATCCCGATGCCGTCGCCTCCGGGGCAAAGGCTCTCATCTCACGGGCGACCATTTTCGCCGATACCCGCATGATCGGTGTGGGGCTTTCCCCCTGGCGCCTGAAATGGTTCGGCACCGAAGTGATCGTTCCCGCAAGCGATCCCGACTGCCGGAAATGGGCGGAGGAACAGGGGGTCACCCTGTCCGTGGCTGCCTTCAGGCACGCAGGGGAAAGACTGAACGGGTCCGTCGTGGCCATAGGAAACGCTCCCACGGCGCTGATCGAGGTGATGCGGCTCACCAGGGAGGCCGGCGTCCGTCCGGCTCTGATCATCGGCGTTCCCGTCGGGTTCGTTCGCGCTGCGGAATCAAAAGATCTCCTTTTTGAAATGGATAAACAGCCGTTCATCACCGTTCTTGGTCGAAAAGGCGGGAGCACGGCGGCTGTCTCCATTTTGCATGCACTTCTCGAATGGGCAAGGATTGCTAAACAATAAGGAAAGACATCATGCTCGGCACTCTTTACGGGATCGGAGTCGGACCAGGGGACCCGGAGCTGCTCACACTGAAGGCGGTCAAGGTCCTGAAGGAAGTGGCTCATGTCTTTGCGGCTTCCTCCACGAACAACGACTATAGCCTGGCTCATGATATCGTTCGGGACCATTTGCCCCCGGGCACGCCGATCGATCAGTTGTCCTTTCCCATGACTTTCAATTCCGAACGTCTCGAGACCGCCTGGACGGCCAACTGCGGAAAGGTGGTGGAAATCCTCGGGCAGGGGAAGAATGTTGCATTCCTGACCCTGGGCGACCCGCTTACATTCAGCACGTTCATCTACCTCATGAGGAAGATCCGCGCCAGGCTCCCGGAAGCGGACATCCGGGTCATTCCGGGAATAACATCCTATCAGGCGGCGGCCGCCTGCGCGAATGTGCCGCTTGCGGAAGGCGAAGAGGCCATAACCATCATCTCGGGCGCCAAGGGCGGTGAACGGTTGAAGGAGGCGATCGGGGTGGTGGATAATGTGGTCCTCATGAAGACCTACAAGCAATTCCCGTTGATTCTGTCTCAAATAGAGGAAGCGGGACTTGAGGACAGGTGCTGTTTTATCAGCCGCTGCGGTCTGGAAGGTCAGATAGTGGAACGCGATTTCGAGAAGCTGAGTTCGATCAAACCGCATTACCTGTCTCTCATGATCATTAAGAAGCGCGGCATGGAACCTTGAGTGGGACAGGGGTCAAAGGAACCCCCAAGATGCTTTTGCCCGTTCGACGCCATGAGTTTTTTTCGGGCACGGCCTGCCTTGGAGGCCTGTTGTGGGGCGGTTTCATCGTCCTGATCGGCCTGTCGGCTTTTGTCGCCTCGGGAATCGGCTCCTATAAGACCCCCTATGAAACCATATTGCGGCTCTGGGTTTCCCCCGTGCATCCTTCATCGGCCTCGGGCATCGAGGACACCGTTCGCTACATCGTCGTCAACGTGAGGCTCGCCAGGGTCTGCCTTTCCATCATCGTGGGGGCTTCTCTGGCGCTGGCCGGCGCGGTCTATCAGGGGGTGCTGCTCAACCCGCTGGCCGACCCCTTCACGCTCGGAGTATCGACGGGCGCCGGATTCGGGGCCTCGATTGCGATACTGGCCGGATGGGGCGGCGTGCGTCTCCTGGGGATCGGCGGCCTGCCCCTCGCGGCTTTCGCCGGAGCCATGCTGGCGCTCTACCTGGTTTACCTTCTCGGCCGGATGGATGGGAAGATTCACTCGACCACGCTGGTGCTGGCCGGGGTCATCGTGTCGACCTTTCTTTCCGCTATGATCAGCCTGCTCAAGAGCCTGAACGAAGACTCCGTCTCCACCATCGTGTTCTGGATCATGGGGAGCCTCTCCGGCAAAAGCTGGGCTCACGTGATGCTCGTTCTGCCGTACCTCATGATCGGAGGAGCGATGATTCTCGTGCTCACCAGGGAACTGGATCTCTTGAGCCTGGGAGATATTCAGGCGCAGCACCTTGGAGTCAACGTCCCGAAGGTGCGCTTCTGGCTGCTTCTCGCCGCATCGCTCGTTACCGCCGCCGCCGTTGCGGTGAGCGGCATCATCGGTTTTGTCGGCCTGGTTGTGCCTCATCTGACGCGCATGGTCGTCGGCCCCAGGCACGGGCGTCTCATCCCCGCCGTTCTTCTGTCCGGCGGGCTGCTCGTTCTGATTGCCGACACCATCGCCCGAAGTCTTCTTCCGGGAGGCGAGGAGCTTCCAGTGGGCGTTGTGACGGCAATCCTTGGAGGACCGTTTTTTTGCTATCTGCTGCTTCGTCGCAAGAAGTACATGCAGTTGTGATCCGCGTGTCGAATATCGAGTGCGGCTATCCGGGCCACACTGTGCTGAAGGACCTTTCCTTTTCGATTGAGCGGGGAGAATTCGTCGGCATCCTGGGACCGAATGGGGCGGGAAAGTCGACACTTCTCCACGCGCTGAGCGGAGTGGTGCCTGTACAGGCCGGATCGATAGAAATTCTGGGGACCCGCCTCGATCGGCTGAAGCACCGGGAACGAGCGCGCCGGATGGCGGTGATCGCCCAGGATTCGGACCCGCGGTTTCCCTATTCCTGTGAAGATGTGGTGCGCATGGGGCGTTATCCGCACCAGAAACGCTGGCAACTGGACAGCCCGGAAGATGAGAACACGGTGAGACGGGCGCTCGAGATCACGGACACGGAATCGCTGGCGAAGAGACTCGTTACGGCCGTCAGCGGCGGGGAAAAGCAGCGGGTCGTCATGGCCAGGGCACTGGCCCAGGACGCGCCGGTCCTGCTCCTTGACGAAGCGACTTCCGCCATGGACATTCACAGGAAGCTCCAGATCTTCCGGGTGCTCGACCGCTTGAACGCCGAAGACCGGTTGACCGTCGTTTCCGTGCTGCACGATGTTAACCTTGCGGCCCTTTTCTGCCGGCGGATGATCTTCCTGAAGGACGGAAGCATCGTGGCCGACGGTCCGGTTCATTCCGTGCTTACCCCGGAAGTGCTGGAGAAAGTCTACGAAACGCGGGTTATCGTGCAGGAAGTGGAAGGAGCGAAGGCGCGGCAGGTCGTGTTCCTGCCCTGACCTCGATCGTTCTTGGGGGTTTGCCCGTTTCATTTGTCCCGGGAAGCGGAAAGACCCGATGTGCCCTGAAGTGGATTACGCTGATGAATTCGCAATATAAGAGGCTGACGTCAGGTTTTGTCGGGGTGGCTGCGATTTTTTTCGCTCTGCTGTTTCTTCTCCCCATGAAGGCCTTTTGCGTGCAAATTGTCGATGACCAGGGTGAAACGGTCTCCCTCGCGCAGCCTGCCCGGCGGGTGATCCCCCTGTACGGCGCTTTCGCCGAGATGCTCTACGCGGTAGGTGCGGGCTCCCGGATCGTTGCGCGAACGGAGGCGGACCGTTTCCCGCAGGAGATCGGCGGGCTTCCGTCGGTCGGGACGCACATGAGACCCAATGTGGAGATGATCCTGGGGTTTAAACCGGATCTCGTGATCCAGAACGCCGGCCGCCAGGAGGAACTTGCCGACATGGAGCGCCTGCGCCAGGCGGGGATTCCGATTGCGGTCTTTGCGCCGAAGGACTTTCGAGGTATTTTCTCGACGATGGAACGGCTGGGAGTGCTCACGGGCCATGAGGATGAGGCGCGGGATGCCGTGAACAAGATGGAGAAAAGGCTTGATGATGTCCGGGCCGGACTGGCGGATATCGGGAAGCATAGCCGGGTTTTCTTCGAAGTGAGGGCGGAACCGCTGACGGCTGCGGGAAAAGGTTCGATCGTCCAGGGAATCCTTGCCGCCGCCGGAGCTGAGAACGTTGTCCGAAATGAGAAGGCCATCGTGCAGTATAATTTCGAAGCGCTTCTCGTGGATGATCCGGATGTGTACGTTGTCCAGCGAGGGCCCATGAACCGGAATCCTCTGGAGCCTGGGAACCGGACCCATTTCGGCCGGTTGAGGGCTGTCCGCGAGGGCAGGGTGATCGACGTCGATGAATACATCTTCTCCCGCCCTGGCCCCCGGTGCGTCGATGCGGTCGAACTGCTCGCCGCGGCCCTGTACCCGGAAAGAGCCGGCAGAGCGAAGGCTGAATAGGTCCGTCCGCGGCACGATTGAACAGGAGAAACCGGACGGGATGGAATCTGAAGTGGACGAGGGGTGCCGCACCGTGAAAAGGAAAGAACTCCGTTTGGGGTTCAGCACGGGGACGGCCGCAACCGCGGCGGCCGTGGCCGCTCTTCGGCTGCTGCTTTCGGGCAGGGCCGACAAGGTCGTGGCCGTGCGGCTGCCTCATGGGATCTATCTGCCGGTTCCCGTCCACGATTGCCGGATCGATCGGGGAGTCGGCTGCGCTGCCGTGATAAAAGACGGAGGGGACGACCCGGATGTAACGCACAAGGCGGAGATCAGGGTGAAGCTGAGGTGCGGCTTCAGAGCATCAGACGGCCGAACGTCCCCGTGCTGCGGATCTTTCCCGTCAAGCGGCGGGGAATCGGCCGCGCCCTCGGCAGGGGGGGGCCCCGGCATGTATCTCGTTGCGGGCGAAGGGGTCGGCGTCGTCACCAAGGCCGGTCTTCCGGTGGTTCCGGGAGAGCCCGCCATCAATCCCGTTCCCAGGGAGATGCTTGTTCGAAACCTTGCGGACGAACTCGCGCGCGCAATTGCCATGGGTAACGGCGGAGCGATTGTCTGCATGCCCGTCCCCGGGCCGGACCGGCCTTATGTGTATCTTCCCCTGCCGGAAGTGGACGGGATCAGGAGCGATATCCTCCTCGCAGTAGAGGTCGAGGTCCCGCGAGGGAGGGAACTTGCGCGGCGCACGCTGAACCCCAGGCTCGGGGTCATCGGGGGTATTTCCATACTGGGTACGAGCGGCCTCGTGAAGCCGTTTTCCCACGAGGCATACGAAGAAACCATCCAGGTCGCGCTCTCGGTTGCCGAATCGAACGGGTGCGGGCAGGTGGTGCTGAGCACCGGAGGCAAGAGTGAGCGCCTCGCGCGAAACGTCCTTTCAGGTCTGCCTCCCGAATCTTTCGTGCAGGTAGCGGATTTTTTTGAATTTGCGGTGAGAGAAGCCTTCCGGCGGGGTTTCAGCGGCATTGTGCACAGCGTTTTTTTTGGCAAAGCCGTCAAAATGGCTCAAGGGCACGCCTACACTCATGCCCACAGGGTTCCCATGGACTTGAAGGGCGTTGCCGAACATGCGCGAAGCCGCGGCCATGACCGGGACTTCTGCACCGGACTCGCTTCCGCCAATACGGCGCGGCATGCGCTCGAACTGCTTCTTCGCCGCAAAGCCCTGGATGTTGTCGGCGCCGTGGCCGGGGAGGCCCTGGAACAATCCCGCCGCCTGTCCGGTGGAACCGTGGACGTCAGGCTGCTGCTCTTTGCTTACGATGGAACGCTCCTTGTGGATTTGGAAAAACCATGCAACAGAGTGTGAGCTTCGTTGATGCCAGGAACTGGCAGCCTCCGCTTCTGGCCCTGATCGGCCTGGGCATGGCCCGGAAGGATGTGAGTTCCCGGGCCCTGCGGTGGATCGAGCGGGCTGAAGTGCTCGCAGGGGGGAACCGCCTCCTCGAATGGTTCCCGGAACATGCGGGCGATCGGATTGTTCTGCGGTTGTCGCTGGATAAAGCCATCGAACAACTGAAGGCGGTATCCGAGGAGAAACGAACGGCCGTTCTCGCTTCGGGGGACCCTTTCTTCTTTGGAATCGGGCGGAAGCTGGTGAAGGCGGTCGGGAAGGAGCGGCTCTTCGCTTTTCCCAACGTCACGAGCGTACAGTTCCTCTTCTCGCGCCTCCTGGAACCCTGGGAGGACGTCAAAGTCGTCAGCCTCCACGGCAGGGCCCAATCGTCGGGAAGTCCTTCCTGGCTTGCGGATACGCGCCGATTTTCCAAAGTGGCTTTTCTTACGGATCTCGTTCTTACTCCCGCGCGAATCGCCGAAGAGTTGCTCGCCGCGGGCTGCACGGAACATACCCTGGTCGTGGCGGAGGACCTTGGCCTTCCTACGGAGACCATAGGCCGGTTTTCTCCGGCCGAGGCAGCAGGCAAGACGTTCGCTCCGCTGAATCTTGTCGTGGTGTTTGCCGAAGGCGGCAGTGACGGGGCGTGTGGGAAGGCGGCTTCTCACAGGGCGGTGCTTGGCCTTCCCGAGGAAGCCTTCCGGCACGAGGCCGGCCTCATCACCAAAACCGAAATCCGGGCAGTCGTACTCGCTCATCTGCAACTCGAGCCGGGCCATGTGGTTTGGGACCTGGGAGCGGGGAGCGGATCCGTCGCCATCGAGGCGGCAAGGCTTGCACCGCTCCGGCAGGTAATCGCCGTCGAAAAGGATCCGGACCGCTTCGACGATCTCGTCGCGAATATAAGACAATTTCATTGCCATGAAATCCAGGCCATTTGCGGAAGCGCCGCCGAAACGCTGGATCGGGCGCCCGATCCGGACCGCATTTTCATCGGCGGGAGCGGGGGAGAACTCCGTGAAGTTCTGGAACAGGCGGCTGCGAGGCTGAAGCCCGGCGGCAGGGTCGTCCAAACGGCGGTGACTCTCGATACGCTCGATCTTGCAAGATCGTTCTGGAGGGACAGGGACTTTGACATTACGGTGATTCAGTTGCAGGTGAGCCGTTCCGCTCCGATCGGGAAGACCCTGAGACTCGAAGCCTTGAACCCTGTGTTCATCATCACCGCCGCCCGGAAGACTTGAATGAGCGGGGGATGAAGACATTGAACCAATTGGCTTGAAGATGCCGATTTTCAACGCTTCGCGGGTGAGGCGAGCATCGTGAACAATTGCGTTCAGGAAAGGAACAAACGCTTTTCTCAAAAGCGTGGGGCGCTGTGCCCTCCACACCCCCGCGCCGCTACGCGGCTTTCTGTGGCGCTGCGGCGGTGCCCCGCAAATGCGGGGCGGTCGCCGCGAGCGCCGAACGCTCGGCCTCACGCGCTTGCGCGTGGGCCGAAACCCCATGACGGAAGGTATTTAAGGCACTCACAACTTTAGGCGATTCCCATGTCTCATCCCATTCAATTCGTCGGAGCGGGCCCGGGGGACCCCGAGCTCATAACCGTTAAGGGCAGGCGTCTCCTGCAGGAAGCCGACCTGATCGTTTACGCCGGCTCACTGGTCCCGGAAGTCCTGCTGGACGGCCGCAAAGAAGGCGCGGAGGTCCGCAGCAGCGCATCCCTGGCGCTTGCTGAAACCCATGCCCTCCTGGCCGAAGGCTACCGTGCCGGAAAACGGGTGGTGCGCCTCCATACGGGCGATCCGAGCCTTTATGGAGCGATCGAGGAGCAGATGGAACTGCTCGACCGGAACGGGATTCCCTACGAAGTGGTGCCCGGAGTGTCCGCGGTGTTCGCTGCGGCTGCCGCTCTCCATCAGGAACTCACCCTTCCCGAAGTCTCCCAGACGATCATTCTTACCCGGCTTGCCGGGCGGACCCCCGTCCCGGACCGGGAACAGTTGCGGTCGCTTTCGTCTCACCGGGCAACCCTGGTGATCTATCTCAGCGTGCGGGAGATGGAAAAGGTCGTATCCGAGGTGTCCGTCCATTACCCTCCGGATACTCCGGTCGTGGTGGCTTACAGAGTGGGATGGCCGGATGAAGTTCTGCTGAGAGGGACACTCGCCGATATCGCCGCCAGGGTCGAAAGCGCGGGCATCAGGCGGCAGGCGATCATCATGATCGGTGAGGTTTTCGGCGCTCACGGGAAGAAGGGCGCAAAGAGGTCGAAACTCTACGATGAGTCATTCAGCCATGGATTCAGAGAAGCCAAAACCGAACCATGAGACCACGGCGATCATCGCTCTTACCGGGCAGGGCGTTGAGTTGGCTTTGCGCCTGAAAGGGCTCCTCCCGGGGAGTACCTGCTTCCTTCCGCTCCGGCACGCGAAGAAGGGATCGGAAGGGTTCGAACGGGTTTCCGATATCATCCCCGCCGTCTGGCCGCGCTATCGGAATCTTGTCTGTATCATGGCGACGGGGATCGTCGTCCGGTTGATTGCGCCCCTTCTTTCCCACAAATCGGTCGATCCCGCGGTGGTCGTACTGGACGAAAGAGGCAGGTTTGCGATCAGCCTCGTTTCCGGGCATCTCGGAGGGGCCAACCGCCTGGCATGCGAGGTGGCGGAACTCATCGGGGCCGAGTCCGTGGTCACCACCGCATCGGACGTGCAGGGTAAGCCGGCGGTCGACCTGATGGCAAGAGATGCGGGCCTGGAAATCGAAAATGTGAGTCTGTTGAGCCGGGTCGCCCGTGCCGTAATCGAGGAAGAGCCGGTGTGGGTGTTCGACCCCGAGGGGAGAATAGGGGCATCCTTTGCGGACTATCTCAATGCCGAAGTCTATCCGGCGCGGCGTACTCAGCAGTGTGAAGATTCTCGGGAGACCCCGATCCGTTTGGATGAATGCCGGAACCCCGCGGACACTCGGCATTCATTGCGCGACCCCGGGGAACCGGTGCGATTTCGGCCTGACTGGGAAGGGCAGAGCGAAGAGGAATATCTCCGCGTGCGGAGCGCTTACGGGATATGGGTGTCCGAATTGCTTCCACCCCCCCGTGTCCGTTGCCTGAAGCTGCGCCCCCGCAATCTGGTGGTGGGGATAGGATGCAACCGCCAAACGGGATCGAGCGAAATCATCGAACTGGTGAAGAAGATTTTTCGGAAGGAGAGGCTTTCCCTGCAGTCCATCCGAAACTTTGCGAGCATTGACCTGAAATCCGATGAGCCGGGCATCCTCGAAGCGGCCACAGCCTTCAACAGGCCCGTGGTCTTCTTTTCACGGGATGATCTCGGCGGCATGGAAGTGCCGCATCCGTCGGCAATGGTTGAGAAACACATAGGAGTCCAAAGCGTATGCGAAGCGGCAGCTCTGTTGAGCGCTCAAAGCCGGACACTTGTTCTGACAAAACGGAAGACAGCCAACGTGACGCTGGCCGTGGCCCGGGTCGGCTGTCCATAGTCAGCCTGGGGCCGGGGGACAGATCGTTCATGATTCCGGAAGCGCTGAGAGCCCTGAGCGCTGCCGAGGTCGTTCTGGGCTACAAAACCTATCTCGACCTGGTGTCCGATCTGCTGGAAGGCAAGGAAGTCGTTTCCAGCGGAATGCGGAGCGAGGTCAGCCGTTGCCAGGAAGCCATAAATCACGCTCTGGCGGGCAGGCGGGTCGCTCTGGTGTCGAGCGGCGACGCAGGGATCTACGGAATGGCCGGACTGGTTTTCGACCTGTGCCGCGAGAGGCGGCTCATCCCGGCCGGGCATTCAGGGGAATCCGGCGAGCGGGCGGATCTTTTCATCGAGGTGATTCCGGGAGTTCCCGCATTCAATGCGGCCGCTTCGCTGGTGGGCGCTCCACTCATGCACGACTTTGCCGCGGTGAGCTTGAGCGATCACCTGACGCCGTGGGAACTGATCGAGAAGCGGATCGAGGCCGCCGGTTCGGCGGACTTCGTGCTTGCGATCTACAATCCCCGCAGCAAAAGCAGACCCGACCTTCTGGGGCTGGCCAGGCAGATCCTCCTGCGGTTCAGATCGCCTCGAACCCCGGTTGCGATCGTGCGCAAGGCCATGCGGGACGGACAATGGACATGCATAACCACCCTCGAGGGTTTGCCCCTCGATGAGGTGGATATGCAGTCGGTTCTGATTGTCGGAAACAGCAGGACCTATGTATGGAATGGCTGGATGGTGACTCCCAGGGGTTACCTGAACAAATACTCCCTGGAGCCGAAAAACAAGTGAGCGGCGGGGATCGAAATCGCCGGTGCCGCAGGGCTTTTCATCATCCGGCTGTGGGCTTCGCTGCGTCGGTTGGCGCCGATTCGTTCAGTTTGTTCGATTTCCGCTCCTGGGACAGGAGGCGGCGCGCACTCATGTAGGGTTTCAGCATCACCAGGATCCCGATGATGAAGCCTAAACCGGCCGACATAAAGATGAGTGCTGAAACCGAATGAGTCCATTCCACCTTGTCGGTGACGTGGAGGTTATAATTGAAGGGCAGATCCTGCTCGAATGTGGGCATGTTCTGGTAGATGAACAAAGCGACCAGGGCAAGAATGATGACAACGATGCCCAGCTTAAACCACCTCATGAGCGCTCTCCTTTTTAAAATGGGGTAATAGCCTCGCGTAGCTCGCCTTCAAGTGTTCCGGGATGCTTCTAAGATCGGCAAAGACTGTCAGGAAGTTCGTGTCTCCTCCCCAACGCGGTACCACGTGAAAATGAAGGTGTTCCTCAACCCCGGCGCCCGCAACCTTGCCGAGGTTCAGTCCCACGTTGAATCCTTCAGGGCGCATGACGCGTTTCAGTATCACCGTGCAGATTCCAATCCACTTCATGACATCCAGCATTTCCTCGTCATGAAGGTCCCCGATCCCCGAAACGTGCCTCCAGGGTGCGACGAGCAGGTGTCCGTTGTTATAAGGATACTTGTTCATCATCACCATGCTCAGCCTGCCTCGGTGCAGAATGAGCCTGTCCTCGTCCGTAAGCCCTTCCACTTCGGGGCAGAATATGCAGTAAGGTTCGCGTTTCCCCAAGATGTATTCAATACGCCAGGGAGCCCACAAAGGCTGCACGGGTCCCTCCTATAATGGAATGATCTCCCATCTTATTCGGTCCTCAATGCTGAGAATTCCCAGGCTGCGAGGCAGTTCCCCGCGGCCCATGGTTACGGAACCGGGATTGAACCACCGGATCCCCATCTCCTCGGCCGTTACGGCCTGATGGGTATGCCCGAACAGGATGGCGTCGACACTCCGGAACTCGTCATAAAGCCTGTGCCTCATCCCGACCGGCGATCCCCAGCCGTGAATGATTCCCAGGCGGAAGCCCTTCACCTGGAGGACCTTCTTGGCGGGGAGTCTGTCCCGGATGGCACAATCGTCCATATTTCCGGAAACCGCTTCGAGGGGGTACTGCTCAAGGTAATCCAGAACCGTGCTCCTGGACCAGTCGCCCAGGTGAATCACCATGTCCGCGCCCTCGCAATACTCCGCGCAAATAGACTCAAACCCGTCGGTCACCCGATCCAGGTGCGTGTCGGACATCACCACAATCTTCATGGGCATTGGAAAGCATACGGTTCGGGTGCGGTTCTGTCGCCATCTACGAAATTGTCACTATAGCAACCCAATGGTAAAACACAAGATGTTTTTGGTCGCGGGACGGAGTCTAAAGCCGGATGAGTTCAAGGTTGCCCCAGATCCCCAGCTTGTCCCTGATGGTGATCAGGACCCCTTCTATGGAGGGGATGGAATGGGCCTTATCGAGGGCCTTGCCGATATCGGAGGGAGAGTGCACGAGATTCCCGATGGCCGTGGCGGCGGCATCCGCGAGTGCCGCGTCCCTGGAAACCACGGTGACGGCGTCGGCCTGCCCGAAGCTGAGCGAGTGGCCGACGGTTCCCGAGGAGGTGCAGATGCCCAGGGGGAAACGGTCCGCGGTGAGACGAAGCCCGATCTTCCCCGTGAAGGGCGAATCGGGTCCTGCGAAAATTCCCACGGTTATGTCTTCCTTGATCTGAAGGTAACAATCTCCGCCGTTTTCAACGATAACCGACGCCGACAACGGCAGGAGATCCAGTGCGACAGCCTGGGCGACGGCGCCGGCGACACTCGCCATGGGGCCGACGCCCGCTACTTCGGCTACCCGGAGCATCTGCCGGACGAGGCCGGGGGCAAGGGGATCATCGGGGAGGGGAGTGAGCGATTTGAGGAACTCGGGATGCGAGGAGATATATGCTTCGAGCTGACGGCGGCAGTTCAGAACGGCGGTGAAGGATTCCTCTTCGACCCTTCTCAACGCCCGTATCCAGAGGTCGGTTTCCCGGTATTTGACCTGGAAGGTGACCCAGCCCTTCTTTTCCTGGTGCCGGTACCTGTAGAATCGATGCGTTTCGGTGTAGGCCATGGACTCATTCCGGGGCGTTCTATTCCCACTCGATGGTGCTTGGGGGCTTCGATGAGATGTCGTAGACGACCCGGTTTACGCCCTTCACCTCGTTGATGATCCGGTTGGATATCTTCTGCAGGACTTCGTACGGCAGCCTCGCCCAGTCGGCAGTCATCGCATCGACGCTTTCGACGGCGCGAACCGCGACTACCTGGTCGTAAGTCCGCTCATCTCCCATGACCCCGACGGACCGGACCGGAAGAAGTACGGCAAACGCCTGCCAGACGTGTTCGTACCATCCCGATGCCTCGATCTCCTCCAGAATGATGTTGTCCGCTTCCCGCAATATGTCCAGGTTCTCCGGCGTTATATCTCCGATAGTGCGTATCGCAAGGCCGGGGCCGGGGAAGGGATGCCGCATGATGATGCGTTCGGGCAGTCCGAGTTCCCGCCCGACCAGCCTCACCTCATCCTTGAACAGTTCCCTGAGCGGTTCGATCAGTTCCAGTTTCATCCTGTCGGGCAGTCCGCCGACGTTGTGATGGGTCTTGATGGTAGCCGATGGACCCTTGAACGAAACGCTCTCGATCACATCCGGATACAATGTTCCCTGGGCGAGATACCTGACGTTCGGCAGGCCGCCGGCCTCCTTGTCGAAGAGTTCGATGAACAGGTTCCCGATGATTTTGCGCTTCCGTTCGGGATCCGCAACTCCTTTGAGTCTCTGCAGGAAGACGTCGGAAGCGTCCACGTAGATGAGGTTGATCGCGAAATGATCGCGAAATACCCTCTGGACGCTTTCCGCCTCGCCTTTTCGGAGGAGCCCGTTATTGACGAAGACGCAATGAAGCTGCTTTCCGATGGCGTGGTGGAGCAGCACCGCAACAACGGAAGAATCCACCCCTCCGCTGAGAGCGCAGATCACCCGGTCATCCCCCACACGCTCGCGGATGGAATGGATGGCCGATTCAACGAAGGACTTCATGGTCCAGTTCGCCCGGCAACGGCATATCCGGAACAGGAAGTTTTCGAGGATATCCTTCCCGCACGGGGTGTGGACGACCTCGGGATGAAACTGAACCCCGTAGCAACTGCGATCGGGGTTTCCGACGGCGGCAACCGGTGTGTTGTCGCTACGCGCCATGATGCTGAATCCTGGAGGGCACTCGAGGATCCTGTCGCCGTGGCTCATCCACACGCGGACGGCCTCACGCCCGATGTCCCGGAAAAGCTCGCCCGGAATGTCGATATCGATGGCGGCGGGACCGTATTCCCTGTGGTCCGCCTTCTCGACGGATCCTCCGAGTTGGAGGGCCATCAGTTGGAGGCCGTAGCAAATGCCGAGTATGGGGATCCCCAGTTCAAAAATACCGGGGTCGGAGAGCGGCGCGCCCTGGTCATAAACACTGGACGGTCCTCCCGAAAGGATAATTCCCTTCGGGGCAAAGGCCCTGATCCATTCCAGGTCCATATTGAAGGGATGGATTTCGCAGTACACGTGGCTTTCCCTCACCCGACGAGCTATGAGCTGAGTGTACTGGGAGCCG
This sequence comes from uncultured Syntrophobacter sp., assembly GCA_963666995.1. Taxonomy (GTDB): domain Bacteria; phylum Desulfobacterota; class Syntrophobacteria; order Syntrophobacterales; family Syntrophobacteraceae; genus Syntrophobacter. The sequence goes on from OY762941.1 coordinate 2,600,740, forward strand.
AAATCAAGAATGAGAACGCGCTCTTCATGCAAATGGTCAACGGTCATCAAATCATCCTTACCCCTGGGACACCGCAGGGCCTGTCCCAATTTCTCACCGTCTATTCGCCTTATTTCAAATCCACCTGGTAGTTGGGAGCTTCCTTGGTGATAATGACGTCGTGCACGTGGCTTTCCCTGAGTCCCGCGCTGGTGATCCGCACCATTCGGGCTTTGGTCCTCAGTTCACCCAGCGTGCTGCTGCCGAGGTAGCCCATCCCGGCCCTCAAACCTCCGATGAGCTGATGGATGACGTCGGCGATGAGGCCGCGATAAGGGACCCTGCCTTCGATCCCTTCCGGAACCAGTTTCTTCGGTTCGAACACCTCATCCTGGAAATACCGGTCCCGGCTCCCTTCCCTCATCGCACCAAGGGAACCCATTCCCCGATAAACCTTGTAACTGCGCCCCTGGTATAAAATGGTCTCACCCGGACTCTCCTCGGTCCCCGCGAAGAGGCTCCCCACCATCACGCTGTCGGCTCCGGCCGCCAGCGCTTTCACGACGTCGCCGCTGTACTTGATTCCGCCATCGGCGATGACGGGCACTCCGTAGTCTTTGCAGACCCTGAAACACTCCATGATGGCCGTGACCTGCGGGACGCCGACGCCTGCGACAATGCGGGTGGTGCAGATCGATCCCGGGCCGACCCCGACTTTCACCGCATCGGCTCCGGCCTTGATCAGGCTTTCGGCCCCGTACGCAGTGGCCACGTTTCCGGCGATGAGCTGGATTTCGGGGAATTCGGCCTTGATGAGTTTGACCGTTTCCAGCACATTTCTCGAGTGGCCGTGCGCGCTGTCCACCGCAATGACATCCACTCCCACGTTGCTCAGGGCAGCGGCCCTGGCCAGCGTATCCTTGCCGATCCCCACCGCCGCGCCGACCCTGAGGCGACCCAACTGGTCCTTGCAGGAATTCGGGTACTTCTTGATTTTCATGATGTCCTTGATGGTGATAAGCCCTTTCAGCGCTCCGGTCTCATCCACCACCAGGAGTTTTTCGATCCTCTTTTTCTGGAGGAGCTTCTTCGATTCTTCCAGGGAGATGCCCACGGGAGCGGTCACCAGGTCGTCCTTGGTCATGACTTCCGAAACCTTGATGCTTTCATCCGTTTCAAACCGAAGGTCCCGGTTGGTGATGATTCCCACAAGCTTGGCGCCCCGGACCACCGGGACCCCCGAGATCCTGTACCTGGACATCAGCTCAAGGACATCGCCGATCTTCTGGTCCGGTCCCACGGTGACCGGGTCAACGATCATTCCGCTTTCGGACTTCTTCACCTTGTTTACTTCCTGAGCCTGCTGTTCGATACTCATGTTTCGATGTATGATGCCGATACCCCCCTCACGCGCGATGCTGATTGCCGTGTCGGCCTCGGTAACAGTATCCATCGCGGCGCTGGTCAAGGGGATCCGCATGGGGATTTCCCTCGTGAGCTTCGTTGAAACGTCCGTTTCAACCGGCAGAACCTCCGAATAATCAGGCATAAGGGTAATATCGTCAAAAGTCAGCGCTTCCGGGATACGTGCATGCTCATGGTCCATTGAATTTCTCCATAATGGTCGAAGTTTGCTGTTCCTGATTTTTTGCAGGCTTTACCCTTTTTACAGCCGCCATGTCAAGGGGCTGAGCAAAGAAGGACCCACACCGCACTGCTTTTCGACAAGGTCGAGCAGCAGCCCTTCCAGAAGTCCTCCATCGGCCACTACGAGCCGATCCGGCCTGAATCCTTTCAATATTTGTCCGGCGATGATCGCTCCGCCGAGAATGATGTCCTCCCGGCCTTTTTCCAGCCCCCTGATGTCGCGCCTTGCGGCAAGCGGAGTTGCGGAAAGCGACTCCACCGTCCGGGAAAGCCAGGATTCCGGAAGAACAAGGCCGTTTACCCTGCACGGTTCATAGGGCTCCATCCCGAGGTACATGGCCGCCAGGGTCGTCATGGTCCCTGCCGTACCGGCCAACTGAAAGCGGTGCGAATATTCACTGCCGGATAGAAATGGTTGGACGGCGGAGATCACCGGGGCGATACTGTTCATTGCATAATCCGCGGCGGCCGCAACGGCTTCTCTTCGAGGCGGGTCTTCCCGGAAGAAGCGCTCGGTGATCGTCGCGGAACCGATACAAACGCTGGTGCCGAAGAGAGGGGAGTCGGGGCGCGAGCCGTCAACAAGGAGAAACTCCGTGCTGCTGCCCCCCAGATCGAAGGACAGAATCAGTCCCTCGGGCGGCGGAAGGACACTCAATGTTCCCTTTGCCGAAAGAAACGCCTCGGCATCTTCAGACAGGACAATAGGGTGAATTCCCGTTTTCTTTTCGATACTCTCGATGAAGGACATACTGTTGCCGGCCCTGCGGACCACGCCCGTAGCGCCGCAGGTGACGGACGGAACCTCGTGGCGATGGAGAAGTTCCGCGTATTCGCTCATTGCCGCAATGCTCCGCCGAATCCCATCTTCCTTCAGGGTCTCGTCCGCCCCGAATCCCCCGGCGAGACGGGTGATCCGCCTCTCCGTGCGGACGGGAGCGATCGTCTTTTCCCCTTCAAACTTCCCGATGAGAAGCCGAACGGTATGGGAGCCGAGATCTATGGAAGCAAAAGTCCGGTTGAGTGGTTGAGCTGCCAAAATGCCGTTCCTTCCAAGCTTGACACACCGTCTAACGCGAATTTATCTTCACAAGGAAGAGTCTTTTTCTCACAAGAAGAAAGTGACAACCCGTTCCCCGGCATCCCCGACAGGCCAGACGGCCGGTGCTGCATCGACTGAAGAGGTCAAGGGGGGCATTGCGTCCAGGGGAACCCAAACGTAAACCTCTAACGGAAGGGGTTGCGCATGATCCTGGAAATGAATTCCAAGCATCCTGAACCCAGAAAAATTCGAAAAATTGTTGAAATCCTTGAAAGCGGAGGTCTCATTGTTTACCCAACGGACACATATTACGGGATAGGTTGCGATCTCTTCAACAAGGGATCCATTGAAAAAATCTACCAGCTCAAGCGCCGTTCTCCCCAGCAACCATTCAGTATCATCTGCAGCGATCTGAAAAACATAAGTGAATATGCTCAGGTGACGAATTACGCCTATAAGACCATGAAAAGACTCCTGCCCGGCCCCTATACCTTCGTATTGGAGGGGTCCAGGCTGGTTCCGAAAATAATGCTGACCCGCCGCCAGACCGTTGGGATCCGCGTTCCGGACAACCCCATTTGCCTCGCCATCGTCGAAGAACTGGGGCATCCGATCATCAGCACGAGCGCGACAGACCCTGAGACCAACCAGATACTTGGGACACCTCAGGAAATCAAGGAGAAACTGGGGCATACCCTCGATTTGATCGTCGATGGAGGAATCGTTTCCGGGAAACCATCGAGCATCATTTCCCTGATTGACGACAGCCCGGAGGTGTTGCGAGTCGGCAACGGGGACGTCAGTTTCTTCCAGGCCTGATCCGGGAATCCACGAGTTTGAAAGCCTCTTCCTGCGATCGGCGGAAAAAGGCCCGCTTCGAACAGACGCCTCAATCGGAAGGCCGCGGTTCGATGAAGACAAAGCTGGAAGGTTGAAACCACATAAAGACCTCGCCGTTTGGCGGGGTCTTTGTCTATGGCGGTCGGGATCAGGGGACCGCCCGTTAACGACTTTCCCCGCCCCACCAGGTTTGAAGCGGACCGGCGTGCCTCTCCCCTGGAGGAACTCGAAGGGATGGGGGGCCTCCCTGTGGGGTTTCTTTGCCCGTCCCTACTCGAGAAAGGGAACCTGGTATCTGATGAAATCAGTGGGTCCATCCAGATAAGTACTCAGCTTCTCGGCCGCTTCCCCTCCCAGGAGGAAATCCAGCACGGAGAGTCTTTTCTTCTTCTCATACACAAGGTCGGGTTCTCCTTCTATGTTCCCCAGGGATGCAGCAGCGCTGACTCCGTCTTCAAAATTGCCCAATTCGTCGACCAGTCCGATGTCTTTGGCCGTCTGCCCGAGAAGGATCCGACCGTCCGCAAACTCCCGCACCTTGTCAACCGGAAGGTTCCTTCCGCTCGCCACATCCCTTATGAACTGATTGTGAGCCTCATCGATGGAGTCCTGAAGGATCGCCTTTTCCTCGGGCGTCATCTCCCGGCCCGGGTTCCCGACGTCCTTGTATTTCCCGCTCTTTATGGTGACCATCTCATAGCCTATCTTTCCAAACAGTCCCCGAAGATTCGGGAGATAGATGATCACTCCGATACTGCCCGTAATGGTTCCGGGGTTCGAGACGATTCGGCTGGCCGCCGAAGCGATGTAGTAGCCTCCCGACGCCGCCACGCTGCCAAGAGATGCCACCACCGGCTTCACGCTTTTCGTTCGTTTGATTTCCCGATAGATTTCCTGCGAGGGGCCGACCGAACCCCCGGGCGAATCGATCCGCAGGAGGATTGCCTTGATTGAGGAATTCTGCCGGAATTTCTTGATCGCTTTCAACGTGTCCTGAGAATTGGAAATGGTGCCCCGTATCTCGATAACTCCAATCCCGTTCGATGACGGGAACAGTTGAACGTCTGAGACGAGGAACCAGATGGCAGAACCGAAGACTGCAAAAAAACCGATAACGATCAACCACAGAGAGCGCCGTTTCATTTGATTTTTCCCTTGAGATTCCGGTTCAGTCTCATTTCATGCATTTGACGGTGACAGGGCCTGGAAGATCGCCTGCCGCGCCGCCCCCGATTCAAACAAAGTTGCGTCCACGAAGTTATCCATAAAGAATTCAAACAGAGCGAGGGAATGATTCCCCCGCACCACAAAGCCCCCGGGTGGTCCGGACAACCTGTTGTCCGGGCGCGAAGCGCAGGAGGTTCCGGGGGGTTGACACGTTAGGAATGCCACGGCCCGGGAAGTCTGGAAGGCAACCTCAAAAGTGCGCCGACATATTTGTCTACCCCGCATGTCCTGGGGACCGGGGCCGCTTCCCCGACTCCAACCCGTAATCACCGTGCAGTCGAACAAAAAGCAAACACCCGGCGTCATGCGATGTGCGTGAGCCGGGTGCGGAATCAGTGGCAACAGGAATTGAGGCGCTCTCTCAGGCTTTGTCGGGCGCCGTCGGGTTCTGTGCCCGCGCGGCTTCCAGCTCTTCCTTCAACAGCTCGCCCAGGTTCGATGTGGCCGCCTTGGCGCTGTTCATGTAATCATCGTAATTGGACCGTTCTTCCTGCTCTTCGACTTTCTTGATGGAAAGGCCGATCTTCCTGTCTTTAGGCGAAATATTGATCACTTTGGCGGTGATCCTGTCGGTGATCTTATACTGTCCAACGGGGGATTTGATTTTTTCTTTGCTTATCTCGGAAACGTGGACCAGACCTTCGATTCCTTCTTCAAGCTCCACGAAAAGCCCGAAATCGGTCACGTTTGTGATGGGCCCCGAGATCACGCTGCCGAGCGGGTACCTTTCGGGAATGCTCTCCCAGGGATCGGGTTCCAGTTGCTTGATCCCCAGCGAAAAGCGCTCGTTATCCTTATCGATGTTCAGAACGATGGCCTGCACTTCCTGGTTTTTCTTGAAGACCTCGGATGGGTGCTTCACTCGCTTGGTCCAGGAGATGTCGGAGATATGAACGAGCCCGTCGATGCCCTCATCGATACCGATGAAAACGCCGAAGTCGGTGATATTCTTGATTTTGCCCGCGATGGTGGTCCCAACCGGGTATTTCTGCGCAATGATGTCCCAGGGGTTCGGTTCGAGCTGCTTCATGCCGAGAGAGATGCGTTTGTTTTCGGGATTGATGCTGAGAACGACCGCTTCGACCTCATCGCTGACATTGAGAACCTTTGAAGGATGACGGACCTTCTTGGTCCAGGACATTTCGGAAACATGAATGAGCCCTTCGACTCCCTCTTCGATTTCGACAAACGCCCCATAATCGGTAAGGCTCACCACGCGGCCCGCCACCCGCGTCCCGATGGGGTATTTGTTCTCGGCGCGCGTCCAGGGGTCGGCGACGAGCTGTTTCAATCCAAGAGACACCCTCTCGTGCTCACGGTCGAAGCTGAGCACCATGACCCTGATTTTGTCCCCGATCTGGAACAGCTCCGAAGGATGCCCCACGCGTCCCCAACTCATGTCCGTAATGTGGAGCAGCCCGTCGATCCCGCCCAGATCCACGAACACGCCGTAGTCGGTGATGTTCTTGACAATTCCTTCCACCACCTTGCCGTCCTCGAGGTTTGCAAGCGTCTGGGATTTCATCTGCTCGCGTTCCTTTTCGAGAAGAGCCCTGCGGGAGAGGACTACATTGCGCCTTTTCTTGTTATATTTTAAGACTTTGAAAGGGAAAGTCTGGCCGATGAGAAATTCGAGGTTCCGGACGGGTCTGAGGTCCACCTGGGAGCCGGGCAGGAACGCCTGCACCCCGATATCGACCGCCAATCCGCCTTTGACCTTGGAAACCACCTTGCCCTCGATAACGCCGTCGTCGTTGTAGATCCTGCTGATATCGTCCCAGACTTTGATCTTGGCGGCTTTTTCCTTGGACAGGTGGATCGAGCCGTCCTCATCGTCGTGGAACTCAAGCAAAACGTCGACCTCGTCGCCGATCGCGGCCTGTATGACACCCTTCTCGTCTCTGAATTCGTGGATCGAGATCTGACCTTCGGACTTGTAGCCGATATCCACCATGATGAAGTCATCGCTGATCTGGACGATTCGTCCGCGTATGACCTCGCCTTCCTGGATGTTCCGGAAGCTCTGTTCGTAGAGATCCTTCATGGAATCCATGGAATCCATGTCTTCGTTTTCCCCGTCGATATTGGAATCATCCGCCATCGAAGAGTCCGCGTCCGGCTCAACTAGGTCCTGTCTCGTCACTTCGTCTTTGTCAACCATTGAGTTCGTTACCCCCTTAGACATATTTGGCATAAAGCCACTTCCAAAACTCTAGTCTACCCAAAAATAAAGGATTTTGCAATCCCAATTTTTGTGAGAAATGGCACAATTAGTGCCCGTGCGACTTTTCAGAGATATAGGCCGTGAGCCGCTTCAGCACTGCGGAAATGTCGAGGTCCGAAGTATCGAGGATGAGCGCTCCAGGCGCCGGCCGCAACGGGGCAAGGCACCTGCCGCTGTCCGCTTCGTCCCTCTCCCGGATTTGTCTTTCGAGAACGGAGTATTCGACCTCCATGCCCTTTTGCCGGTATTCTTCAAGCCTGCGCCTTGTTCGAGAACTCAAATCGGCCGTAAGAAATACCTTGACCTCCGCATCCGGAAAAACCACGGTCGCTACGTCCCGCCCCTCGGCGACGACGTTGCCCTGCGTGGAGAGTCTCCTCTGCCATTCCGTGAGGAATGTCCTGACGGGTTGCATCTGGGAGATTCTCGACGCGTGAGCCGAGATTTCGGGGTTGCGCAGGTCTGCTGTCAGCGGCGTTTCGCGATAATATATCCTGAGCGAACCGGAATTTGTGGAAAACCGGATCGGGAGCCTCGGGAGAGCCTGTGCAACTTGTGCTTCCTCTTTCGATTCAAGCCCCTCCTGAAGCAGCGCCCAGGCAATGGCCCTGTACATCGCCCCGGAATCGAGGTACGTGTACCCCAATTCACCGGCAAGCATCCTGCATACTGTGCTCTTCCCCGCTCCGGCGGGACCGTCAACGGCAATAATCATTTGGTCATTCAAACAGGGGTTCCGAGATCAGCCAGAGTGTGGGCCAGGGACCTGATGAATCGCTCATTTTCCTCCGGCAGCCCAGCATTGATACGAATATAGCGGTCCATACCGTATGAATTCATGGCGCGCACGATAACCCCCTGGCGCAGCATTGCTTCATAGAACCGCTTCGCGTCCCCGGGAACCTCGATGAGGAAAAAATTAGCCTGGGATGGGACGTAATTCAAACCAAGCTTCTCCACTTCGCGGTAAAGGTATTGCAGGCCCTCCCAGATGATGTTTTGCGACCGGTGCAAAAAATCCTCGTCGTCAAGGGCCGCCAGAGCCGCAACCTGGGAAAGCGCGCCGGTATTGAAGGGCTGGCGAACCTTGTTCAGACACTCGGCGAGAAAGCCGTCCATCACGCCGTAACCGATCCTCAGGCCGGCCAGGCCGTATGCCTTGGAAAACGTTCGAAGGGTGATGACGTACGGCCCCTTTCTGCCCATGTAGTCAAACCCTCTGGGGGTGTCCGGGTCCCGGGCAAATTCTATGTAAGCTTCATCGAGTACCACGATGGTTTCGGGGGGTATGCTGTCGAGGAAAGCATCGAAGGCCTGCCTCGAAATGAGCGAACCGGTAGGGTTGTTGGGGTTGTTGACGAATATGATTTTCGTGCGGGCAGTGACCGCTTCGGATGTTTTTTTCAGGTCGATGGCAAGGTTGTTCAGGGGAATATGGACGGCCTTCCCTCCCATCCACTGGACGACCAGCTTGTAGAGCATGAAGGAAGGAGAGGGCATGATCACTTCGTCGCCGGGGAGCAGAAACGCGCGAATGGAAAGCTCGATGATCTCATTGGACCCGTTGCCGAGAACAATACCGCCGAAGGGAACGCCGAGCCGCTCACTCAATTTTTCCCTGAGATAATATCCACTTCCGTCGGGATAACGATGCAGGCTGCCCAAAGCGCCCCGGATGGCTTCCAGTGCTTTCGGAGATGGGCCGAGCGGGTTCTCGTTGCTGGCAAGCTTAATGGAACCGGTGATGCCGTATTCCCGTTCCAACTCTTGTATCGGTTTGCCCGGCGGGTATGGAACCAGACTGGCGATATGTTCGGGTACAAATGGTTTCATGGTTTCCGGCCTGCGGCCCGAATTCCTCGGTGGTTCCGAACCGCATTGTCCCCTTTTCTTTGTTTTGTACAGTTCTTATAATGGAAAGCCGTGCAAGATGCAATGGATTTTCCTCGTCTGAACCGTGCTTACCGGAGAGCAATTCCTTTTCATCTTGTCTTGGTCTCTGAGGTGTACTAATATTCAACAGATATCCTTCATTCGTCTGCGGCAGGATATGGAATGCTTGCCGCCGGACCCATGAACCACCACGAACAAGGATGGTTTCTGATGGCAAAGTCTAAGAAAACCGAAACAGAAAATACCAACCCAAGTTCGAATGAACCAACCGAAGGGGAGGAAGGGAATCGCCGCTCGGTTGCCGGCCCGCCCGAGAGGCCGCAAAGCGTATCTTTCGACCCGTTTCGCATCTACCTGGATGAAATCAAGCGGTATCCCCTGCTCAGCCGGGAAGAAGAGACGGATCTTGCCATTCGATATCGCGAGAAGGACGACATCGAGGCCGGCTACAAGCTGATCACTGCCAATCTGAGGCTGGTGGTGAAAATAGCGATGGATTTTCAGCGCTACTGGATGCAGAACCTGATGGATCTGATCCAGGAAGGAAACGTGGGCCTCATGCAGGCCGTCAAGAAATTTGATCCCTACCGCGGATATAAGTTCTCCTACTACGCTTCCTTCTGGATCAAGGCCTACATCATTAAATTCATAATGGACAACTGGAAGCTGGTGAAGATCGGCACGACCCAGGCCCAGCGGAAACTCTTTTTTAACCTGCGCAAGGAAAAGGAGCGGCTCGAAGCCCAGGGGATCGAAGCATCCCCGAAACTGCTGAGTCACAGGCTGGATGTCAAGGAATCCGAGATCATCGAAATGGACCAAAGGCTGAACAGTTGGGAGATATCGCTGGACAGCCCGTTGAAGGACGACTCGGAAGATACGCACAAATCTTTCCTGCCGTCCGATGACCTTCCCGTGGACGATCAGATCGCCGATCGGGAAGCCAAGGCAATCCTGCACGACAAGCTCGTGCTTTTCCGCCAGCAACTGAAAGGCAAGGAAGCGGTCATCTTTGACAAGCGCCTGCTTACCGAGGAGCCGATGACTTTGCAGGAAATCGGAGATCGATTCGGGATAAGCAGGGAGCGCGTGCGACAGATCGAGAGCCGGTTGAAAAAGAAGCTGAAAGCCTACCTCGAAGAAGAAATCGCCGACATCGAACTGCTCCAGGAGAGCATGGTCGAAGTTTAGCCGTAATGGGTGATGAAGAAGGGCGCCTCGGTGGCGATTAAGCGCAAATAAGGGCTGTAATATTCGTCATTCCGGCGGAGGCCGGAATCCAGGACTTAATTTTAACTTGCTGATTTGCAAAGTAAAAACCTCTGGACCCCGGCCTTCGCCGGGGTGATGTTCGAAGAGATTTCCGTCCTGAAGCAGGAAAGCCGATCCCTTTTCGGCAGCCCGGGGCCGGTCCCCCCGCCGGGAATATGCGACCGCCGAGACACTTGCCCTGTGTCATTCGAGGACTCTCTCCCCGCGGGCCGGGACTGCGCGTTGTTTCGCAACCGGTCCGCGGGCGGGAAGCCCGTGATTTTCCTCTCCCGTTTCCATGGTAAGGCGGTCCGCCGCGATGGTGCCTGCAGATATTCCAGTGATCCGATCCCCATGATACAACGAGGCAGAGCTGTTCCCCGATGCCCGGCTGAAGGATTTGCTTCGGACCGGTCCGGTTTCATCGACGGGATGGTCCGGAATCGGACCCGGCGGACAACGGAACCCGTGAAAAGGCGATGGAATGAAGGAACTGGCGGCATACTGGGAAAGTATCATGGATGTCCTGAACGACGGCATCTATATCAGCGACCGCACGGGCAAAACCATCTGGGTCAACAGGATGTACGAACAGTTGACCGGGCTGAAACGCGAAGACATGATCGGCCGGCTGGTAGCGGACCTTGTGGAGGAAGGAAAGTTCGACGTCGTTCTCAACCCGGCGATCGTCGAAACGGGCAAGCCGAAAACCCTCATCCAAAGAACCAAGATGGGGAAAACGGTCATCCTGAACGGGTACCCTATTTTCGACTCCGCCGGTACCGTGGCTCTGGTTGTGACTTTCGTACGCGACATTACCTCACTGTCCAGAATCAAGGAACAGCTTGCCTACCAGCAGGAACTCCTGGAACGGATGAGCGGCGGCCAGTTTTGCTCGATGAGCGAATCGACAGGGAGCCTTTTTATCTTCGAAAGCGCCCGGATCCGGGACGTTATGGGCCGGGTCGAATCCATTGCGGGCACCGACGTCACGGTCCTCCTGCTCGGGGAAACCGGGGTCGGCAAGGACATCGTGGCCAGACGCATTCACGAACAGGGCCTTCGGGCCGACCAGGCTTTCTTCAAAGTGGACTGTGCCGCGATACCGCCGAACCTGGTCGAATCCGAGCTGTTCGGCTACGATCCGGGGGCCTTCTCCGGCGCAAGCTCCAAGGGGAGGCCGGGATTCTTCGAAATGGCCCACAAGGGGACCCTGTTCCTCGATGAGATTGGCGAACTGTCGCCGGCGATGCAATCAAAACTCCTGCGGATTCTACAGGACCAGGAAATAATCCGCATCGGATCGACCAAGGTGAAGAAGGTAGATATCCGGTTCATCGCCGCCACCAACCGGAACCTTGAAGAAGCGGTGAGAGAGGGAACGTTCCGAAGGGATCTCTACTATCGGTTGCAGGTCGCGGTCGTGCAAATTCCTCCCTTGAGGGAAAGAAAGGACGATATCCTGCCCCTGGCCCGGCATTTCCTGAATGTGTTCAATGCAAAGTACAGAAAGAACCTGATGCTGACACCGGGGTCCGAGTCGGTCCTGCACGAGTACCATTGGCCCGGGAATGTCCGGGAACTGGAAAATCTCATCCACGGCCTGGTGATCATGCTCCAAAAGGAATGGATCGAGGCGGCGGATCTCCCGCCGAACATGATGCCCGCACCAAGAGGGGACCAGGACGGTTCGCTCTATGAGATGATGTCCAATATGGAGAAGGAACTGCTTCGCAAGGCGATCGAGACATACGGCACCGTCGCAGGAGCGGCGGAGCATTTGAAAGTGGACCGGACGACGATATTCAGAAAGCTCAAGAAATATTCCCTGCGCTAGACCTTCCGGGTCCGTCGCGCGGCCGCGAAATCGGTTGCACGGAAACGATGCGAAACCGTCCCGGCCTGCAATTAAGCCCCGGATTTCCCCGTCACCCGGGACGGCCGCGGTCCTCACGAATGAGAAGCGCATTGTTGCAGAACGGCAACGAATGTTGCGATACTGCAACGCCTCAATTCGGTCCCGGGGAACCGGCTTTCCCCGGCCTGCACAACGGTCGCTATCCTTTATAACACCCCAATATATCATGTTATCCATAATGACATCACCTCCACCATCCTTCGTCGAAAAGGCGGAAGGCTTTGAGGAAAAATACCTATTGTTGCAAAACGGCAACATGAACCGCAGGCAGGGTGCTTCCTCACTCATTCCCGCACGGCCGGGACCGTTTCACACGCGGTCCGGCATCCCCGAAAGAGGTGCAGGGCCGACCGGATACAATGCAGGCGGAAGATGTGCTCTATCCGCTCCGGCAGCGGCCTCCCGGCCGTCCGCGATCGCGGACGGATTGCTCCCGCGCACGAGAATTTCCATGAAAAACGACAGGGAACTCCTTTGCGATCAAATCGGGATGATTGGTATAGTTGTTGCTTACTAATAGTAATTGCAAGTCCTGCGGACACCGGCCTGACGATGATCCATCGGCGATCATGCATGCGGCCGGCGGGGTCTGTCGTTCGGGGTTGCCGCCGTCGGCAGGAAATCCGGGGTTCCCTCTTTGCAAAAGGGGTGAATCAGGTGATGATTGATTACAATCCGTTGTTGCAGGACGCAAAAGAGGCGGTTAGAGAGCAGCCGCGCCTTTCTTTTCATAAACGTCGCCATATCGATGAGAGGAATCCGGCTGACTCCGCACGTCGGAGATCGGCAAAACACCAAGGAGGATATTATGGATACCTGTTGCGAAGTCCTGTCTCCTCACGAGCAGAGAATCCAGGAAGAGATACGGGGCATAAAGGATTTCCACGGACGGCAGCGAGTCTACCGGATTCTTGAATCCTTCAAAGGCAAGAAGCCCATGATAGACGTCGAGCGGGCCAGGTACTTCACCGAATCATTCAGGCAAACAGAAGGCCGGCCGCTCATTCTGCGCTGGGCCAAAGCCTTGAAGCTCATCGCCGAGAAAGCCACCGTCTACATCGATGACCACCAGCTTCTGGTCGGCCGGGCGGGATGTCCCGGGCGTTACGGCATCCTCTATCCGGAGTTGGACGGAGACTTCCTGGACTTGGCCGTAAAGGACCTGCCCAATCGCGTCGAGTCTCCTTTCGACATTTCCGAGGAAGCCGCCCGGACGGTCATCGAAGAGATCGCGCCCTACTGGAAAGGGAAGACCTTCCACGAAGCCCTGGCCGTCAGCCTGCCGGAAGAAACACTGAAGCTCACTTTCGATCCGGCCGATACGCTCCGGTCACGCTTCATCGTGAACGAGACGGCTTCTTTCCGTTCCGGGCTTCAGTGGGTGCATGATTATGAGAAGGTCCTCAAGAGAGGCTTCAAGGGGATCCGCCTCGAAGCGCAGGAGAGGCTCGAATCGCTCGATCCGCTGAGCCCTGTCGACAACATGGAAAAGCGTCCTTTCCTTGAAGCCGTCATCACCTTGTGCGACGCGATCGTTCTGTGGGCGAAACGCCATGCCCGGCTGGCGGCCGAGTTGGCCCGGGTCGAGTCCGATCCCGTTCGCAGGAAAGAATTGGAGAGAATCTCCGAAACCTGCGAATGGGTGCCCGAAAACCCGGCGCGCACCTTTTATGAAGCGGTGCAGGCCCAGTGGTTCACGCAGATGTTTTCGCGCATCGAGCAGAAGACCGGTACCATTGTTTCCAACGGGCGCATGGACCAGTATTTCTACCCCTATTACGTCAAAGACATCAACCAGGGGATCCTCACCGAAGAAGACGCCGTGGAACTCATCGAATGCATGTGGGTGGGCATGGCCCAGTTCATTGATTTGTATATTTCCCCCACCGGCGGCGCCATCAACGAGGGCTACGCGCACTGGGAAGCCGTGACAGTCGGCGGCCAGACCCGCGACGGCCGCGACGCGGCCAACGATCTGACCTACCTTTTCCTGCGCTCGAAGCGGGAGTTTCCGCTCAACTATCCGGACCTTGCCGCCCGTATCCATGCCCGGGCGCCGGAACGGTACCTCTACGAAGTGGCTGAAACCATAAAAGAAGGTTCCGGGTTTCCCAAGCTCATAAACGACGAAGAGGTCATCCCGCTTTACCTCTCCAAGGGAGCCGCTTTCGAGGAAATCAACGACTACGCGGTGTCCGGATGCACCGAAGCGAGGATGCCGAACCGGGACACCTATACGAGCGGCTGCGCCTACATCAATTACGCGGCCGCCCTGGAAATGACCCTGTTCAACGGCCGCATGAAACTCTACGGCGAAGAGCCGATCGGACTGGAAACGGGCGACCCGCGCAACTTCGAGACCTGGGATGAATTTTGGCATGCCTATCTTGCCCAACAGACGAATTTCCTCAAGCACGCCTTTATCCAGCAGCACATCATCATTGACCTCAGGGCAAAGCACTTTGCCGCACCGCTCGCTTCGGCCCTGCACGACCTGTGCATGAAAAACACGATTGACCTCCATCAGCCCCATATCGAAGGCGGCATCGACTTCGGGTATTTCGAATGCATCGGGTACGGGACCGTCGTGGACTCCCTGGCCGCGATCAAGAAGCGTGTCTTCGAGGAAAAGCGGTTGACCATGGCCCAGGTCTTCGAGGCCCTCGAATGCAATTTCGAAGGCCGCGAGGCGATCCGCCAGACGCTGAGGAACGCGCCCTGCTACGGGAATAACGATCCGTATGCGGACAGTATCGCCAGAGCGATCGACAAAGCTTCGCTCGAGTTCACGAAGAGATACTCGAAGGAACTCGGCGTGCACCTCGATCTTCGGTATGTGCCGTTCACCTCGCATGTGCCCTTTGGGAAAGTGGTGAGCGCCACCCCCAACGGCCGCAAGGCATGGACTCCTTTGTCGGACGGCTCTTCCGCCTCTCACGGCGCCGATGTCAACGGTCCCACCGCGGTCCTGCTGTCGAACTTCAGCTCCAAGAACCTGGACTACCGGGAACGCGCATCCCGCCTGCTCAATATCAAACTATCGCCGAAGTGCGTGGCGGGCGAAGAAGGAAGCCGCAAACTGGTGTCCTTTATCCGGACCTTCTGCGATCTCAAGCTGTGGCACATCCAGTTCAACATCATCAACAAGCAGACCCTGCTCGCAGCCCAGCGGGATCCCGAGAAATACCGCGGCCTCCTCGTCCGTGTGGCCGGCTACAGCGCCTATTTTGTGGATCTGTCGCCGGATCTGCAAAACGACATTATTGCGCGAACGGAACACGATTCCATTTAGGAGCGGACCGCCGCGTGAAACGCATTAATCTGCAGGCCCGTACGGGTTCCTCTTCTCCGGGGGGCCCGTGCGCGGCGGCGGGGGAAAAATGGCAGTGAATGGCGAGAAGCAGGTCGACAGTCGACGCGGCTGCGTTTTCAATATCCAGCGATATTCGTTGCACGACGGTCCCGGAATCAGGACTCTGGTATTCCTGAAGGGATGTCCTCTGCGGTGCAAATGGTGCTGCAACCCGGAATCTCAGAGGATCCATCCTGAACTGGCATACAACAGCGGCAAGTGCATCGGCACGAAGGAATGCGGCTGGTGCATCGAAGAATGTCCGGACCGGGCGGTGCACGAGAATGAAGACGGCACGGTCCGCATAGATCGGGATGCGTGCCAAGAGTGCCTGCAGTGCGTGGAGTTCTGCCCTTCGCAGGCGATGAGTCGCTTCGGCAAATTGATGAGTGTGGACGAAGTGTTGCACGCGGTGGAAGCCGACGGCATCTTTTATGCGCGCTCCGGCGGCGGGATCACTCTCAGCGGCGGCGAACCTCTGGCCCAGGCTGATTTTGCCTGTGAACTCCTGCTGCAGGCAAGGCGGCGGAGGATCAACACGTCGATGGAGACCTGCGGGTTCGTCCAGTGGAAAGACCTCGAGCGGGCCTGCCGGGCCCTGGACAGTATCCTGTTCGACATTAAGAGTATGGACCCCGGAAAGCATATTGAGTTCACCGGGGTCTCGAACGAATTGATCCTGGAAAATTTCCGGCGCCTCTGTGTGACCTTCCCGAATCTTCCCAAGCGGGTCCGGACTCCGGTCATCCCCGGGTTCAATGACACCGAGGAGGACATAAGGGCAATCATTGCTTTCATCCGGGACAAACCGAACGTCGAATACGAACTGCTCGCCTATCACCGGTTCGGGCAGCCGAAATACCGCTACCTGGACCGGGAGTACGAGTTGAGCGACATCACCGTGGACAACAGCCGGATGAAGGTTCTGAAAGAGCTGGTGAAGGCAAGCATGGAAAGGGGGACGACTGTGCAGGGGGAAACGGCGGTTGATGTTTCACAGCCGTCTTCAGAGGCCTTCCGGTGAAAGACGGGATAGATGAAGGTTGGTTATTGATCTTCGCTTTCGGCCAAATGCGCCTGATACTAATTTGCGTTCAAGATGATACTCTTGATATCCCCAAAAAGAGCGGGGGAATGATTCCCCCGCGCCCCCGGACTTCGGCCACACGCGCAAGCGCGTGAGGCCGAGCGCTCAGCGCTCGCGGCTGCTGCCCCGCGTTCAGCGGGGCGCTGCCGCAGCGCCAAACTGAGCCGCGAAGCGGCGTGGGGGTGTGGGGGACGCAGTTCCCCACACTTTTCATTCTTTGATGGCATCTTGAACGCAACTCAGTATGAACCCTTCCGGGTTTCGCTGACAGCACCATGTTCGAAGTTCTTTGTTCTTCCACGTCATGCATAAGCAGCCTGTCTCGATTTACATTGACGACCATCAGCTTCTTGCGGGGCGAGTGTTTTTCGCTTGGCGAAAGCTGGGTTCATTTGCGGCGGGAAGTCTTCGCCGCCTGGATGGCACAACAGATCATAAGGGAGAACTCGTATGGCCAAATTGTCTGTCGCAATCCTGGGGTCGGGAAATATCGGCACGGACCTCATGTACAAGCTACGCCGAAGCACGCTGCTCAAGCTGGAGCATGTCGCCGGTATAGACCCCGCCTCCGACGGCCTGGCGCGTGCACGCGAGCTTGGCTATGAAACCTGCACGGACGGGATCGAGGGCATTCTCCGCAATGGGAAAATCAAACTGGTGTTTGATGCGACTTCGGCGCGATCTCACCTCGCGCACGCTCCGCGTCTTGAGGCGGCGGGCATTATTGCCGTTGATCTGACTCCAGCCGCGGTGGGACCGGGTGTGATCCCGGTGGTGAATATCCAGGAACGTTCCACGGCATCCAATGTCAATCTGGTTTCGTGCGGGGCGCAGGCGACAGTGCCCATCGTGGCTGCCATAAATCGGGTCAGCCCTGTCCTGTATGCCGAAACGGTATCCACAATCGCGAGTCGCAGCGCAGGTCCGGGCACCAGGCATAATATCGATGAGTTTACGCGCACAACGGCGAGGAGCGTTCGCGACATCGGGGGCGCGAAGAAATCGAAAAGCATCATCGTGCTCAACCCTGCGGAACCGCCCATTATCATGCGTAACACAGTCTACGCTGAAGTTGATCTTCCCGCGGACGAGAAGAGTATCCGTGACTCGGTTATGGCGATGGCCGAGAAGATCAAATCTTACGTTCCCGGCTATACGATCACGGTCGAGCCGTTCCTGGACGGCGGCCATATCACGACCTGCATCGAAGTGACCGGCGCGGGCGATTATCTGGCTCCCTATTCCGGGAACCTCGATATCATCACCGCCGCGGCAGTACACGTTGCTGAGTGCTATGCGGAGACTCTCTTGAAGGAAAGGATGGTGACCAATGGCTAAACTCACCGTTGTGGATGTTACGCTTCGCGATGGAAATCACACCGTCCGTCAGCAGTTCTCGCCCGAGTTGCTTTCCAAGTTGGCTGCAGCCCTCGAAGCCGCCGGCGTGGACATGATCGAAGTCGGTCACGGTGATGGAACGGGAGGAAGTTCCATTCACGTTGGGAGGACGGCCGCTCCTGACGAGCAATTGATCAAGGCCGTGGTGTCCGCGGTAAAGAGAGCGAAGGTCGCAATATTCTTAATACCCGGATTCGGAACGATGGAAGACCTGCAAATGGCCTATGATCTGGGCGTCACGGTCGCAAGGGTGGCATGCCATTGCACGGAAGCGGACATCACCGAACAGCACATTCAGCTCGCCAGGAAACTGGACATGCTTGCGGTCGGCTATCTGATCTCGTTCGGCATGGCTTCCCCGGAACGCATCGCCGAGGAAGCGAAGAAGATGGAGTCTTACGGGGCACAGTATATCAACCTGGCGGACTCTCAAGGGTATCTGGTTCCCCATCAGGTTAAGGAATACATCGCCGCCGTGCGCCGGGCGGTAAACATCCCGGTGGGTTTCCATGCCCACAACAACCTTGGATTGGCGATCGGCAATTCGCTCGCGGCGGTCGAGGCGGGAGCGAGCTACGTGGATGGAAGTCTGAAAGGCTTCGGCGGCGGTGCCGGCAATGCTCAAACCGAAACGCTGGTAGCCGCGTTAAAGAGGGGGGCGTTTCCCACGGATGTTGACCTCTTCGGCATTCTCGACGCCGCAGCCATTCTGGTGGCTGAACTCAACAAGTATCCCGATCTGGCGAAGGTCCCAATGCCTACCGTCGACAACGATTCCATCATGATGGGCTATGCATGCGTCTACGGCGGATACGTCCTTCCTATAAAACGTGCTGCCGAGAAATACGGCTGCGACCCGCGGCAACTCGTGCTTCGCCTGGGGGCGCGCAAGGTCGTGGCCACTCAGGAAGACGTGGTGATCGAGGAAGCCCGCCGCCTCGCCGGCAAGGCCTGATACGAAGTTGAATTGAAGAAGTTGTTTGCCTCGTTCCCACGCGGGAGCGTGGGAACGAGAAAATGACATAATCCTGCCGATGGGTGGCACGGACAACTCGTTGTCCGTGCGCGAAGCGCAAGAGGTTTGCGAGAGAGCGGCATAGTCCTTCCTGCTCCTCTTGGGGCTGCGCCCCCCGGATAACAAGTATCCGGGCTACCCGTTGAATCGAGGTTTCGTCCGGCCTGGGCTTTTCCTTTGAGCAACAGGCCGTTCCCCCGCAGTCGCCGCCAGGACGCCGGACTCACGCGCAACCGCGTGCGGCCGAGCGCTCATCGGCCCGCAAGTCGCCCGGTCCCGCTGTGCCGCAGGGAAAACATCATTCCGCAACACAGCAGCACCGGATTCGGAAAAATCTCAATAATTTGCTTCCAGCAGCCCGATGACGTCCTCCTCTGTCACCGCCCTCGGATTATTGTTGATCAACCTCGCCGCCCCGACGGTAGCCTTTGCAATGGCGGGGAAAACGTCCCGTGGTATATTGTAGGCGCTCAATTTCGTCGAAATACCCAGGTCGGCGACCAGGGACCGGACTGCCCTGACCGACAGCTTTGCCGCTTCATCCGTGGAGATCCCGCTCGTGTTCTCCCCCAGTGCCTGCGCGATCCGGGCGAACTTGACGGGGTTCGCAACGCGATTGAAATCCATCACCCAGGGAGAGATGAAGGCCGTCAGCAGGCCGTGAGGAAGATGAAACCTGCCCCCGATGGCCAGGGCGATCGCGTGATCGAGCCCGTTCTGGGTATTGGAGAAAGCCATGCCCGCCATGCAACTGGCAAAGAGCATGTTTTGCCTGGCTTCACGGTCTTCCCCGCTTGTGAAAGCCCGCCGCAGGTTCGCTCCGATGATCCGGATCGCTTCAACGTTCAGTGCGTCGGTGAACACGGTGGCGTGCTTTCCCGTGTAGGATTCCATGGCGTGCACCAGGGCGTCCATGCCGGTCATTGCCGTAACGCGGGGCGGGAGAGCGGTGGTCAATTCGGGGTCGAGCAGAACGGTGCGGGCATACAGGTGCCGGCTCACAACCGCCCTTTTGATCTCATTTTCGGGATCGGACAGCACGCAAATGGAAGTTACCTCGCTCCCCGTTCCGGCTGTAGTCGGGATGAGGATCAGGGGAATTCCGGGATTTTCGACAAGTTCCATGCCGACATAGCTGCTGATTGAACCGGAGTTGCAGAGCATTGCGGAGGTCAGCTTTGCAATGTCGAGGCTGCTCCCTCCGCCGATTCCAATGACCATGTCCGGCGCGTAGTCCCGCGCAAAGGCGACGCTCGCCTGAGCGTCCTCGATGGGCGGATCGCTCCTGAACCCGGAAAACGTCCTGGATGTCAATCCCGCCTCGGACAGAATGGAAGCGACCCGGTCCGGTATTCCCACCGCCTTGATGCCCGGATCGCTCACGATCAGGACTTTGCTCACATTCTGCCCAATCCGGCGAATCTCATCAGGCAGGGTCCGGATACAACCCCAATTGTGCACTATCCTTGCCACGCCGTTGAACGAAGAAAACTCCATAAACTATCTCCTTTCTGAATGTCTTACTCTCAAACCCATCAAGGGGCCTCATAGACCTTTTGTCCGCCGACGAAGGTCCGGATGACCCTGACGGTGCGGAGCCTTTCGGGAGAAATGTCGTGCAGGCTATGAGACAGCACCGCGAAGTCCGCGAGTTTGTTCGCTTCGATCGACCCCTTGACGTCCTCTTCGAAACTACAATAGGCGGCATATACCGTGTACGCTTTGAGGGCCTCGATGGTCGAAATCCTTTCCTCCGGTCCCAGGATGACCCCGTTGCGGGTAGTGCGATTTACCGCGCAATGCATGGAAAACAGCGGGTCAACGGGTGTGACCGGAAGATCCGAGTGCAGAGTGAACCTCAACCCCGCCTCGACCGTCGAGCCCAACGGATCGATACGGTTTGCCCGATCGAGCCCCAGAAAAATCTCCCGGTGCCGATCCCCCCAATAAAAAATGTGATTTGCAAAATAGCTTGGAATGATCCCCAGGCGTTTCATCCTTGCGATCTGCCTGCGGGAAGCCAGTTGGCAGTGAATGAGCATGTGACGGTTTGTCCTGCCGGGCTGGCGGCTGGCGGCTTTCTCCATGGCATCGAGCACCGATTCGATTGCGCGCTCGCCGTTGCAGTGCACTGCCATCTGGATGCCCTCGCCGTGATATTTTTCGACCAACTCATCAAGTGTCTTCTGCTCGATAATGAGGTCTCCGCGGATGTGGTGCGAATCATGGTATGGCTCATCCAGCGCCGCGGTATGGGCCTGGATGGAGCCGTCCTGGAAGAGCTTCACTCCGCCGATCTTAAACCACTCCGACTCGAAGCCGGCGCCCGGTCTCAGCTCCGGGCTATTGCGAAAGACCTCCTCGACCATCATCAAATAGACGCGAAGCTTGAGGCGACCCTCGGCCATGAGTTGCCGGTAGGCTTCGACAATCTCCCGATGCTCCCGAAAGTAACCGATCGCGGCATCATGGATGCTTGTGATCCCGTACCGATGAAAGATAGACATCGTTTCCAGCATTGCGCTCTTCAGCCGTGCGACGTCGTCCGGCGGGATATGCCGCGTCACGAGGCACTGGGCCGGCTGTTCCATCAGAAGTCCCGTGGGGTTTCCATCGTTATCCTTATGGATCCGGCCTCCGGCGGGTTGGGGGGTGTTCCTGGAGATCCCGGCGATGTCCAGGGCGAGGGAATTTACGTACGCAAGATGACCGCTGCTGTGAGACACGAAGACCGGATGATCGGGCACGGCTTCATCCAGGTCTTTTCTGGTGAGGTGACGCTTCTCCTCGATCAGGGTATTGTCGTATCCCCAACCCTTAAACCACTGCCCCGGTTTCAATCCCCTCGCCCGTTCTCCGAGCCGGGACTTCACGTCTTCGATGCTTCGATTGGGCGGGGTTTTGCAGTCGGCCTGGAGCAGGGTCATGGCGTAGAGAGAGAGGTGGCTGTGGGACTCGATAAATCCGGGGACCACCGTCCTGCCCCCGAGATCGACGACTTCCGCATCCCGATCGGCCTGTTTCAGCAGATCTTCATCGCTGCCGACCGCGCAGAACCTGTCTCCGAGGATGCCGAAGGCGGAGGCGATGGAGCCCCGAGGGTCCATGGTCAGGACCCGACCGTTTATGAAAATTCGTTTTGACGTCATGAGATCATCCTGCCGTCCGGATTCCAGTGGGTTCGGTTATTCTCCCGGTCATATCGCCTCTCTCAGTTTGCAGGGCCCAGGAGAACGAGTCCAGCGACACCGAATGCAATCAGGGATGCCCCGATGGTCCGGGCCGAGGTGACTTTTTCCTTAAGAAAAAAAGTGGCGACAAAGAGACTCATAAGAATCCCGATGTTCCGGGCTGCCGCAACGTAGGTCACATTCCCGAACTGCAGGGCCACGATGATGAACAGATATGCCAGGGGGGTAAAGATTCCCACGAGAACGACCCCTTTTCGGTTCGTTGCCCATTCGCTGAAAATTCGGGTCCCCGGCCTCAGAAACAGGCAGATCCACAGCGTCAGAAAGAGGGCGAGGAAAAAATGCATGAGAAAGAGGTACTCGAGGGGATTGGGTGCCCATTGCAGGCTCATGGCCTTGCGGTCCACAAGATGATAGCCCGCGATCATGCAGCCCGTGCCCAGGGACAGAAGCATTCCGAGGACCTCGACCTTGCGGTTTGCCTGTCCGGCACTGCGCGAAGAGAGGCCGACACTCACGACTCCTATCGCAATGACTACGACGGCCACCGCGCTGACGGTGGAAACATGGTCGCCGACCAGCTCCCCGGCTGCCGCAAGCGTGACCAGGGGCGCCACCCCGCGGCTTAGCGGGTAGACGAGGGAAAGGTCGGACATCTTATACGCGGCAAACAAAAAGATGATGTAAAACGCCTCGAAAAAGCCTGACACCGCCGCCCATCCCAGCAGTTCGAGGTGGCCCGGGGTCGGCCGAGTCCACCGGATGTATGCATAAACGGGGATGAGGATGGCGCACCCGATCACGGAAGTGAGCCAGGCGAAAGACACCTTGTCCACGCTCTGCTTAACGAGCGTATTCCACAAAACATGGAGGAAAGAGGAAAGAACAACGAGGGTGAACACGAACGGGGTCATGGGAAGTTATCCTTTGAGCGACGAAAGAGAACGATCGAAAAGAACAGGCCGGAAGCCGGATTCAGGCGATGCTCCGCGGGAATGGTTCAGCCGATGAAACAGCCGGAGCTGAAGTCCGAGGTGAGCCGGCAGGGTGTGTCCGAAGAGAGCTTCCTTTCATTCAGCGCGACAACGCAAACGCCCTGGTGTTCTCGGCCCCGGGGACCTGATCGGAGAAGTAAAACCGCAGGATAAACGCCCTTTGAACATCGAACGACCAGTGTTCGTCCCGCCAGATTTTCGCCGCGCCGTCACGGTCGCCCTTTTCGATGCATTCGATGAATCGTCTGTGTTCCTCGCAGTTCCTGCACTCCCATTCCAGGATGTATCCTCGTTTGGGAAAGTCATAGAGGCGCCGTTTGATGGGCATGATGAGCCGTTTCAAGGCTTCGTTTTCAGAGAGGCTCAGAAAAGTATCGTGGAACATGAGGTTTCTCTCGTAATAGGTCTGGAAATCCTCCCGGTCCAGATCGGCAATGAGTTCCACGTTCAGCTGTTTCATCTTCGCGATATGATGGGGACCGATTTCGTCAAAATGGTTGTAGATGATGGACGATTCAAGTGCCCCCACGATCTCGTACCCGTTCCTTATGTCATCGAGCGTCAGCCTGGTAACGACCACCCCCCGCCTCGGCAGTATGTTCACGAACCCTTCGCTTTCGAGCTGAATCAGGGCATCGCGCAGCGGGGTCTTGCTGATCCCAAGGCTTTGGCTGATGTCATTGAGGTTGAGAGAGGAACCGGGAACCAGCTCCCCCGTCTGCAGTTCGTGCCTGAGGTAGTCGTAGACCTGCTCTCGTAGTGATTTTGCATTAATCATTGGTTTGGGCCTTCTGTGCCGGAAGAACTCGAATGCCGATAGAGTTTCGGAAAAACGTTTCCCACTGAACGCGAAATTGGTGCAAATGCAAACCAATGGTCTCGGTGGGACGGTTCGTTGTGCTTATGACACACAAAAGTCGTTTCTCCCAGCTTTCTAAAGAGTCAACTCGGAAGCCTCGGTAATCTCATGCCTCAGTTCCAGGAATTTCATGTCCGTGTGTTCGCGGGGCCGCGGCAGTTGCACGTCATAGACATGGTGGAGCGCGCCCGGCAGCTTCCCTCTGAGTGTTATGATCCGATCCCCGAGGTAGATGGCTTCGTCCACGCTGTTGGTCACAAAGAGAACGGTGCGCTTTTCGGCTTCCCAGATCCGGGTGGTCTCTTTTTCCATGAAGTAGCGCGTCTGGGCATCCAGTTGCCCGAACGGCTCGTCAAGGAGCATAAGCTCGGGGTTGTTGCAATAAGCGCGGGCGATTCCCACGCGCTGCTTCATCCCGCCGCTGAGCTGGTGAGGGTAGTGATTCTCGAAACCGTCCAGGCCGACGAGATTGATATAATGCCGTGCGATCTCGCGTCTCTTCGCCTTCGGAACCCCTCTCAACTTCGGGCCCATTTCCACATTGCCCATTACCGTTTTCCAGGGAAAAAGCATGTAACTCTGGAAGACAAGGCCGCGGTCGGGTCCGGGGCCCGTGATTTCTTTTCCATCCAGAACGGCCTTCCCCGTGGTGGGGGTCTCCAGGCCGGCAATGATTCTGAGGAGCGTGCTCTTGCCCGACTGCCCGGGGCCGAGGATGACCACGAATTCATTTTGGCTGACGCTGAGACTGATGTCCTCGAGCACATGGACCCGCTGCTTGCCTTTCTGAATGAACACCTTGCTGATATGTTCGCACACGATCTTGGGATTGTTGTCTTGACCCACTGAATAGCCTCCCTCGGCAGTTCGAACTCTAATCCTTCGGGCACCGGCCCTCAATCGGCCTACAGACCGGCAATCTCCCGCTTCCACGGGCAAAGGATCCTCTCCAGGCCGGAAACGAGCAGCGTCGTGGCCCATGCGACAATGGCGATGACGACCATTCCTCCCAGTACGAGCGCGGGTTTGGAAAGAGTCATCCCCAGGATGATGACAAACCCCAGTCCTGAGCGGGCGCTCACGAGTTCCGCCGCCAGCACGCACGTCCATGCGATGCTGAGCGAAATCTGCAGGCCGGCAAAAATTGCGGGAAACGAGGCAGGAAAGCAAACTTGAAGGATTTCATCGCGCCGGTTTCCTCCGAGCATGCGGATGACGTCGTAGAGCTGAGGTTCGACCAGGCGGACGCCGTTGTAGGCGTTAAGGAGGCACGGAACGAAGGTCCCTACGATGATGATGAAGACCTTCGATGCTTCGCCGATGCCGAACCAGAGAATTGCTATGGATATCCATGCAATGGGCGGCATGGGTTTCAGGAGATCGAAGACCGGCTTGACGACGGCGTTGATATACCTGTTGAGCGCCATGAGGAGGCCGAGAGGAACCGCGACGACCGATGCGATTGTAAACCCGATGAGGATTCGCTGGGTGCTGGCCCAGATGTGGCCGAGGAGCGATTTGCCGGCCAGCGGATTGGTCAGCATGTTCCCCAGTTGTACGAACACGTCGTAAGGGCGGGCCAAACCTCCCCCGAGCAGTTTGTAATGGGCGACGATGTCCCAGATGATGAAAAATACCGTAACCGAGAATGCATAGAGGAAAAGCCGGTTCTTGAGGATGACAAACAGAGTAATCGGGCGTCTTTCCCTGACCTGCACCTGTACTTCATTCGCTATACTTGTCACCCTGATTACCTCCTTATGCCCGCCAGCAGGCGTCTTTCCACATAGTCAATCAATAAGCCGATGACTGCGCCCGTCAAACCGACCATGATCATGCCGAGTACGACCATATCCGGCATCGCGAGTCGCCGCCCCATGGTGATCAGAAAGCCCAGGCCGTTGTCGGCCGCAAGAAGCTCGGCCCCGACCAGGTTGGTCCAGCAGTACGCGAGAGCGATCTGGAGCGCTCCGAACACCATGGGCAAGGCCGATGGGACACAAAGGCGGGTGAAGATCTGCCAGTCCGAGGCCCCGTAAGTCCTTGCCATCTGGATCAGTGTGGGGTTGGTCATGCGAACGCCCACAAATGAATTGATGACGCATGGGACAATACCGGCAATCCAGATAATGAAAACTTTACCGGAAATGCCGATTCCAAACCAGAAAATGGTAAGAGGGATCCACGCGATGGGAGGGATGGGGCGGATCATCTCAAAGATCGGTCTTGTGAGGCCCTCGACCACGACGAACCAGCCCATCAGCAACCCGAGCGGGATTCCCACGAGCAGGGAGAGGAAATAGCCGGTGAAGGCCTCCTGGATGCTGGTCCAGGCATGCCTCGCCAGGACCGCCCCATCCGGGTCCGTCACGGTCAGCTTGACGATGAACAACTTCACAACCTGGATCGGGGAAGCGAGCATGCTGCTGGGGACGATTCCCAGATCCACGATCAGTTCCCAGACCGTCAAGAAGGCAAGCAGACTCGCTATGGGTAGAATCTTCAACAGCAGCGGGGTCTTAACCTTAACTTGTTCGTAAGCCATCTGTCATCTCCAACGATCCGACTCTTTCGATGGTACAGGTTCCATCTGCCGTGAGTGTGGCGCAAGGGGCGACCGAAGGGAGGCCGATCCGGTACAGTGTCCACGGCAGCCTCCCT
Source organism: uncultured Syntrophobacter sp. (assembly GCA_963666995.1). GTDB lineage: Bacteria > Desulfobacterota > Syntrophobacteria > Syntrophobacterales > Syntrophobacteraceae > Syntrophobacter. Next base: position 2,627,319 of record OY762941.1, read on the forward strand.
CCCGCCCGTAGTGATGCAACATCATCAGGGAATGGGCTGCTTCACCATTTTAAGGAACTTGTCGGTGATATAATTGCTCTTCAACACCTTCTCTTTTTCCTCCGGCTTAAACTTTCCTTGCTCGGTGAAGAAATCGAGAATGCCTTTCTGCCAGGTCTCAACCGTGCTCTCACCCTTGGAATTGTCGAAAAGCTTCAACTGCTCGTCATAGGTGAAAACGGGGTGCATCGTGAGGTCCTTCCTGGCCATGTCGTCATCCATTTCCATCCCGGCCCATTCTTTGTAGAACCTCTTGTATTCGGGGAGAATCTTGTCCCCTTCCGCCCTCAGCATATTGATGCCCCTGAAATAGATCCGCAGGAACTTCGCCACGATTTCAGGATTCTTGTCGCAGAATTCTCTATCGCCGATGAGGGTGATCGGCAGGGCCGCTCCGCAGCTCCTGATATCGCCTGCGATCTTCCAACCCTTGTTCATGCCGGTGTAGAGGTGCGGTGCCCACAAAGCGACCGCATCGCCGACTCCCGATTCGTATGCCGCAACCGCCTGGGCCTGGTCCATATTCTTAATCGTCACGTCGCTGTCTTTCAGACCGAGGACCTTGAGCCAGTTGCTGAGAGCGTAGTGAGCGGAAGACACCGTCGTACAAAGGATGGTTTTCCCTTTGACCAGTTCGGGACTGCCGTAAACATCGGGGTACTTGGGATTGAATCCCTTGACTTTCATGATCGGGCTGTCGCCGCGGACCATAACCGCGTTGGTGATCGACTCGTCGTTGCCGATGCCGATGAGATAGGCATTATAGCGCAGGGCTCCCACAACCTGAGGCACGCCGCCGGTGCCTCCCAGGACCCACTGTTTGGCCGGGAGCGCTTCCAGTTGCGACATGCCGGATTCGAAGTAGTTCAGCTTGAGCTGAATCCCTTCTTCCTTGTCCCAGCCTTTTTCCTTCGCATACCAGATCACAAATGTTTCATGCTCGGGCATCCAGCAAGTGCTCACTTCAACGGGCTTGTCCGCCGCCTGAACAACAACCGCCGTCAGACCGAACAGAACCAGTAAAACCAAGGCAGAAAATGCGATCAGTTTCTTCATCGTTTATTCCTCCTAGCATGCTGTCCACGGTCTTATCCCAGAAACTCAGTCAATCACTTGCATTCGGCTCTTTTGAATCACTCAGGCTGTTTTTAGCTTTCACCCCTCCTTCCCTCGAGTCTTCTGAGGTTCACGTTCGATCAATTGGCAAAGCCGCAAAAAACCGCCTGCTTACCACCATCTGATCAATTCAGTCACATGCTTCCTGATCTCGACAAATTTGGGGTCAATAAGATTCCTCGGCCTCGGAAGATCGACGGTGACTTCCGCCTTTATTTGTGTGGGCTTGTTGCTCAATACCAGGATACGCTCCGCCACGTAGACGGCTTCCTCGATATTGTGAGTGACAAAGATCACGGTGCTGTTCAGCGTCTTCCACAATCTGACGAGTTCGTCTTCCAGGTAGTAGCGCAGCTTGACATCGAGCTGCCCGTAGGGTTCGTCCATGAGAAGGAGGTCCGGGTCCACCGCGAACGCCCGCGCAACGGCGATGCGTTGCTCCATGCTCGCCGAAACCTGGTTGGGAAAGAGGTCTGCGGTATCGGAGAGCCCGACCATGTCGAGGATGTACTTGAGCCGCTCCTCCTTCTTGTCTTTCGGGAATTGTTTCATCTCCATGCCGAAGGCGACGTTCTCCCTGACCGTCCGCCAGGGCAGGCAGGTGGGTTCCTGAAAAACAAACGAAATGTTGTGTTTCTTCGGGTCGGCGACTTCTCCGTCGATATAGATGTTGCCGTTGGTAGTGGGTATGAGCTTGGACAGGGCGTTCAGGAAAGTGGTCTTACCGCATCCGGTGGGTCCGACAATGCTGAGGAATTCTCCCCGGGCGACGTTGAAGGAGATATTATCGAGGACAAGAAGATCACCGAATCGCTTGGTCAGGTCTTTGACTTCGATTTTGATTTCTCTTTTTTCCGCTCTATTGCCGTCTGTGCTCACCGTTTCTCTCCAGTATCATTAGAAAAATCCATTGTCCTGAGTCACTGGGGCCTTCGATTACGCCAACACGCAACGGGTGCTGTTCAGTTCCTCTCCGGCGGGAAGGGCGGAAAAATATCATTCCCCTGGCGGGAGGGGCGAGGGGAGGGGGAAAGATCCTCAAACCGGGTTCTGCGCCGATGAAACTCCCTTGGCCTTCACGATCAGAACCGAGCACGGAGCATGATGAACCACGTAACCTGCCGTACTCGCCGACAAGAGTTCTGCCAGCGGACCGCGGTTCGAAGGTCCAAGGACGATCAGGTCCGCGCCCCAATGAGAGGCCAGCTCACAAAGGCGGGGGCCGGCTTTGCCTTCTTCAACCGTAACGTGCGTCCGGGTGCCCGACCCAAGCGTGCGGTGCGCCAGGGATTCCAGCGATGACTTCGCGTACGTCAGCACTTTCTCCTGATGCCTCATGAGGATCTGCTGAGAATCGGAAGACTCCATCTCGGCATAGGTGCCCACCCTGTCTTCCATTTCCGCGACAGTCACCTCCTCCATACAATGGAAGAGCATCAACTCGGACCCGTAGTTGGCGGCAAGCCCGAGTCCTTCCTCGAAGGCTCGAAGGTCGTCACTTGCCAAATCAATGCCGATCACCACCTTGTTGTATTTCACGGCCTTCTCCCATTGGACATATAGACCCTCCTGAAAGACGAGGGTCAAGGGGCTGCGCTCCCAAATATCGGAGCGCAGCCGCCCGCGCACGACTATCCTTCGACAAAGGGGTCGGCGGCCTCCAATGCCTTGTCCATAATGGCGACGCCTTCATCGATCTCGTCCTTCTTGACGATCAGGGCAGGCGCCATGACGATGACATTGGACGGATTGGCAGCCATCGCCATCATTCCGAGCTCTCCGAGTCTCTTTGCCACTTCGAGTTTCGGGTTCGTCCCCTTGCGGATTTTGGCGGCTATCGGGATGATAGGTTCCCTGGTCTTGCGGTTCTTGACCAGCTCCAGTCCGACAAACAGCCCCAGCCCGCGCACATCGCCGATGCACGGGTGCTTGTCTTTCAATTCCCTTGCCTTTTCGAGCAGGTATTTGCCCATCTTCTCGGCGTTCTCGATCAGTTTGTCTTCCTGATAGATCTTGATAACCCGGACCGCCGCGGCACAGCACAGGGCATGACCCGCGTAGGTCGCTCCATGGGCGAAGAACTGTTCCTTGAAACGGTCTCCGATGTGCTTTCGCACCACCGTCCCGCCCAGGGGCAGCATGGCGCCGGTCAAGCCTTTGGCCATGGTCATGATGTCGGGGACGACTCCCCAGTGGTCCATGGCAAACCACCTGCCGGTGCGGCCAAAGCCGGTCATGACTTCATCGGCGATCATGAGGACGTCCCATTTCCTGCAGACTTCCTGCAGTCTCGGGAAATATTCGGGGGGAGGTACGATGAGGCCGTTGGCGCCGGTCACGGGCTCGAAAATGATGCCGCCGACCTTCTCGCTCCCGCCCTCGAGCTCGATCGCTTCATCGATGTATTTCACGCACTGCAGATCGCAATCGGGGTACTTCTGCCCGAGCATACACCTGTAGCAGTACGGCTGAGGAACGGGCACCCACTCGGTCCCGCCCGGGATCTGCGCCCAACCGCGGGAATCTCCCAGGGAAAGGGTCATGGATGTCGGGGTCCCGCCATGATAGCTTCGGTAGCGGCCGATGATCTTTCTTCGTCCCGTGTATTGATGGCAGATTTTGAAAGCCGTCTCATTGGCTTCGGTCCCGCCCAGGGAGAAAAAAGTCCTCGAAAGATCGCCCGGAGTGACCTCTGCAATCATTTTGGCGAGCACCGCCCTGGGTTCGGTCGAGAAATTGGGGGCGAACGAACACATTTGTTTGGCCTGATCGCAAATGGCCTCGACCACCCGCGGGTCCTGGTGGCCGATATTATGGCTGACAAAGCAGGAACTGAAATCGAGTCTCTCCCGGCCGTCCTCCGTCTTAAACCGCACGCCTTTTGCGCTGACCACCCTGAGAGGTGACTGGGCCGGTTGATAGGACCATGAATGCAAAATGTTTTCGACTTCGTAAGAATCCAAATCTTTCTTTGTTTTTGGAACGTTGTTGAGATCGATCATTATCATCCTCCATACTCGTGCGCCGTGAGAGCATCTCCCCGATTTGAAGAAGACATGTTCCGCATGTGCGCGGCATTTGGTTTCACGGGTTTAAAGGCCCGTCCCGGGCTGCGGGGTGCCGGCGTCTGCCCTGAGCGGCTTCCCGCAGCGTGTTTGTCGGTTGGAATTTCGTATCGGCCGGTTTTGGAGTGTTCACACCCCGGCGGCGCGTTGATGGCCGGTTCAGGTTCTTTCCGGTCGAGGCGAGTCAGCGCTTCTCTTGTAAAGGATGCCCGGGTGAGTCGAAAGGGGGCGTTGAGACTATGGCCCCTGCATACATGGGTGGTTTTTTCAAGGGGCCTGCCGTCCTCTTTAGGGACGCGGGGTTCATGAAGAATAGGGACCGGCAGGATGTGCTGCACGTTTGTTTGCATGAGCCCGTGGAAGGCCTTGGGGCCGGGATCGAACTCGTTGTAGAGATGTTCAGCCTTCGATCCCATTGCCCCCGCTCCCCAAGGCATTCCCTACAAGCCCGCACCAACCGGGACCCAAAACGCATGCAACAAAACGGTGCCAAGTGTTGATGTCTGATGTATCAGATATCAACATCCCTGTCAAGGTTATTTTCCTTCCGGATCTTCATTTGGGTGAAGCTTTTCGCGCGGGTTCGAGTGGCATTCCGAGAGCGAGAGAAACGCATTGAATCAAAATAGTTATACCATTTCGTTTTCAGAGGTGGGCTTCCAATCCCGAAGGCTTGGGATGCTTTGGGTGATGCTGGCCTCTTGAGGCCGCCACGCAGGGTGCAAGAGATAGGTGGCCCGGATTTCCTGTAAGGAATCACCTTGTCTTACGGACACCACTGCCTCGTGCGCGGGTGGCCCGGATACTCGTTATCCGGGCGCGAAGCGCAAGAGGAGATTACGATAGCAAGTAGGTGGGCACGGGTTCACCATGCTCGTGCGCGGATCCATGCGATGTTTTGATGTAAAAGGACATTCGAGCATGCCTGCGGTTTTGACCCGTGCTCGCGTCTCGACAAACCTGGGTGACCGTCTCGACAAACCTGGGTGACCGTCGCGGCAAACCGGGATGACCGTTGTGGCAAACCGGGATGACCGTTGTGGCAAACCGGGATGACCGATTGCACGTATCCCCCGTCGCTGGTTGTGTATTGTCATGGTCCGCAATTCGAACACGACTGATGAGCCATGTAGGGTGGGCACAGATTCACCGTGCCCACCGGTTTTTTATTCGCCAAATGGATGCTCATGCCCTTCACCGATTGTGCCGCCCCAATGCTCGGGATAGATACCCGATTTGACATAACGATGAAAGGTGGAATAAGGCCAATCGAGAGCCCTCTTGACATACCCGTGTTTTACCGGGTTGTAATGAATGTAATCCATATATGCTTTATATTCTTCGTCGCTACGAATCAAATGTTCCCAAAATCGTCGTTGCCAAAGAGTGGATTCTCTGTGATTGAGCTTTGAATGGTTCATCCATTCCTTAACGTGGAATAGAGCCTTTGTTCGTTTCGAGAAGCCTGATTTAATCAAACCCCAGCGTAAAGAAAAATCGGAACTGTCTTTAGGCAATGTCCATATACAATGAAGGTGTTCCGGCAGCAGGACCCATGCATCTATAGAGAACGGGTGCCGTTGTCGAACGTTTTGAGTGACCTCGCGCAGCGCCAGCCTGCTTTCCGGCCGATCGAATACGGGTCTTCGCCGGTAGGTGACCACAGTGAAGAAAAATGTCCCCCCTGATGCTCTTGCACGGCGATAATTTGCCATTACCTATTCCCTGGCGGGAGGTTTATAATGTTTTGTTGTATGTAACTATATAAAAAGGCGGTTGGTGGGCAACGCTTCGCTTTTGCCCACCCTACAGCTCCAAATGATGTATTTGATCGGACGATACTCTTGTAATCGAATCTTGTCAATCATTGGGAGATGCACATAGCATAACCGGTCCATCGTCGGACTGTCGACGTCGTACACACCGGGATCGAAATCGGTGATCTCGTGAAGCCTTGATTTTCTCAAGTCTTTTCTCCTCACAAAAGCTTATGTGCGCTAACCCGTCTTTCCTCCCTTGCCCCTTTTTCCCCGGGGCCGGCATTATCCCTTGCCGCCCACCGTAAGCCGTGGCGAAAAGCATCCTGATTTTCAGTGTGTTATGCTGTATACTGTGACCGTTTGTAATTGCGATTCAGCCTTACGGCGCCTCTTGTGATGCGGCGTTCGCCGTGGCTGAACCTTTCCGTCGTGATGGTCCGGGAGGCGCTTGTTTGCTTCGGGACGTGGAGTTGCCCTTGCGGGAGACCGCAGCATGGATCGCTAAGATGCTGTGACCAAATTGCGGAACTTGACGTACACAACTCGCAGCATCCGCATGCGGCTGGAGAAGAACATTGTGGAAGGTCCAAGGATAGAGCTGGCAAAAAAAGCACGGGCGGGCGGTTGAGCGGCAAAGATATGGCCGGGGGACCTGGCTGAAATCCTTAAGGATTTGCCGCGCGAAACTAATCCGAACCTGATTGTCGGGTGTGAAATGTCCGAAGACGCAGGGGTTTATCTTCTGACCGATGAGATAGCGATCATTCAGACGGTCGACTTTTTTACGCCTATTGTGGACGATCCTTTCGATTTCGGGCGGATTGCCGCCGCCAATGCCTTGAGCGACGTCTATGCCATGGGCGGGAAACCGATAACGGCGATGAATCTCGTGTGCTTTCCCGTTAAGGAAATGGATAAAAAAATCATGAGGGACATCCTCCGCGGCGGGCTGGAGAAGATCCACGAAGCGGGGGCCGCGCTGGCGGGGGGACACAGTATTGACGATCCCGAGCTGAAATACGGGCTTTCGGTTACGGGCGTGGTCTCTCCGGACAAGATCCTCACCAATTCGAACGCCCGGCCGGGCGACGCGATCATCCTGACAAAGCCCATCGGAACCGGGATTCTTTCCACTGCCCTCAAGGCCGGCATGGCCTCGACGGAACTCGAGAGGCTTATGACCGAAGTGATGGCCACCCTGAACAAACGAGCGGCCGAGGTGATGGTCCGTTTTCCGGTGAATGCATGCACGGACATCACGGGCTTCGGATTTCTCGGGCATGCCCTCGAGATGGCGGCCGCGAGCAAGGTCACTATGTCCATCGATGTATCGAAAATTCCCCTGCTCCCCGAAGTCCGCGATCTTGCAGGCATGGGCCTCGTTCCGGCGGGAAGCTACGCCAATCGGAATTTTTGTGCGCCGCGCCTGCGTCATGCGGAGCGTATTGACCCCATCTTCCTGGATATCCTCTGCGATGCCCAGACATCCGGGGGGTTGTTCATTTCCGCTCCCGCCCGGGTTGCCGGGGAACTCCTCGCGGACCTTCGAGCGAACGGAGTGGAACATGCCGCATTGGTCGGGGATGTCACGGGTCCGGGTGACGGCGCGATCGAGCTGTACTCGTCAGAATGACGGCGCCTGCCCCGATGCCGCTCTTTTCGAGATCACCTTTTCGTAAATCCTGATGTACTCTCGGGCGGACCGGTTCCAGGAAAAATCCTGGACCATGGCTCTTTTTTGAATGCCGCGCCACTGTGCCTCGTCCCGGAAGAGATCAAGCGCCGATGTGACGGCATCGAGGAACGGAGCGGCTTCATACGCATGGAACTTGAATCCGGTTCCCGTTTGAGGGCTCTTCGCCACGTCGATCACCGAATCATCGAGGCCCCCGGTTGCATGCACGACGGGAATGGTGCCGTAGCGAAGGCTGTACATCTGGTTCAACCCGCAGGGTTCATACCTCGATGGCATGAGGAAAATGTCCGCTCCCGCTTCGATCCGGTGTGCAAGGGCTTCATCGAAGTGAAATATCACTTTTAGCTTATCGGGGTATTGGAGTTCCATCTCTCTCAGCCGGCTTTCCATGTTCGCATCTCCGGTGCCCAGTATGATCATGCAAAGGGGCAGGGACATCAGGTCATCCAGAATTTCGGCCACCAGGTCGAATCCCTTCTGGGTTGCCAGACGGCTGATCATTCCGACGAGCGCTGTGGATTCATTTTCCTTGGGGAAACCCAGTTCGGACAGAAGCCGTCTCTTGCACGCCCGCTTCCCCGAGAGATCCCCGGCGCTGAAGCGAACAGGGATAAGGGGGTCCGATTCGGGGTCCCACGCCGTGGTGTCTATGCCGTTCAGAATGCCGAAGAGGTCTTCCTCACGTTCCCGAAGTACTCCTTCAAGTCCGTAGCCGAATTCGGGGGTCTGGATTTCTTTACTGTACGTGGGACTGACGGTAGTCAGGTAGTCGCTGTAGATCAGGCCCGCCTTGAGGAAATTGCACTGGCCGTAGAATTCCATGCCCTGGGGAGCGAAGACCTCGGAGGGCAGGTGAGTGAGTTCGAACTGGCCGGAAGGGAAGATCCCCTGAAACGCGAGGTTATGGATCGTAAAAACAGTGCCGGTTCGCATGAAGTTTGGATCAAACCGCCACATGAATTCATGATAGACGGACGCGAGGCCCGTCTGCCAGTCGTGAAGGTGAAAAACGGAAGGAAACCAGTTCAGGCGGTTGCACAGGAGATAAACCGAACGGCAAAAGATGATGAAGCGTTCCGCGTTGTCTTCGTAGTCGCCTCTGAGCGGCGATCCGTAGAGCCGGCTCCGGTCGTAGAATTCATCCTTTTCAAGGAAGTAGACGGGAATGCCGGTGGCCGTGCGGCTCTCCCAGAGGTGAACCGTATAGTCGTGCACTCCCACGGGAATGACGAGCTTCTGAGCCAGAAGGCTGAGCGAATGTTTCCCTTCCAGCACGGACCGGTAGAGCGGCACGAAAATTCGAACGTCGCATCCCAACTGCTGCAACGCCGGCGGCAATGCGCCGGCGACATCGGCCAGGCCTCCCGTCTTGGCGTAGGGAGATACTTCGGAGGCACAAAAGAGTATTCGATGATTTTTCATGGTCTCTCTTCACATGATTCTGAATAGCGGTCAATCCGTCCGCTGCGCACTTTCAAACACCCGATCCATGGCGTGCCCGCACGGGCCGGGCAGGCCGGACCGCCTGTTCCCCGGCAACGGCGGCACGATGTCCGCAAAGCCCCATTGTTCACGGCACGGGCATTCGGCCTTCCATTACTATGAAACGGCATTTCTAGAAAGCCTTTTTCGGGTGTTTCCCCCGCCCGAGTTTCCTTCAGCCATTCATCAAATGGGTTCTTGGAAACTTTAGTCATCTTCACTAGAATAATAAGGGCGCTTGGTCCTGGTGGGAGTGTGATTCAGTGAAGATATTCCGTCCCAGGCGACATCTCCCGTGGAATCGCCCGGATTAGGTGTTATGCTTTATTGATAGCCGCCTGCCGCGGCACAGGGGCGCAAAGAAGGAGCCTTAATTGAATTCTCATCCAAAGCATATTACCCGGCAGATACGGATCGGAGGAGTCGCCGTCGGCGGCGGGGCCCCGATCGTCGTCCAGTCGATGACCAACACGGATACCAGGGACTGGCGGTCCACGGTGGCCCAGATCAAAAGACTGGAAGATGCCGGATGTGAAATTGTGAGGGTCGCCGTTCCGGACCAGGAGGCGGTCGACCAGCTTTCACAGATCAGGAAAGCCATTGGGATTCCGCTCATCGCGGACATCCATTTCGATCATCGGCTGGCCCTTGGCGCGATCAAGGCCGGCGTGGACGCTCTGAGGCTCAATCCCGGGAATATCGGAGGGCCGGAGAAGGTGCGAAAGGTCGTGCGGGCCGCCCGTGAGAGGCAGATTCCGATACGCATCGGTGTCAATAGTGGTTCCCTCGAAAAGGAACTTCTGGCACAATATGGGCATCCGACCCCGGAAGCGATGGTCGAAAGTGCGGTCAAACACATCCGGCTGCTCGAGGATCATGATTTTGACCTCATCAAGGTCTCTCTCAAATCGTCCGATGTTCTAAACACCATATCGGCTTACCGGCTGCTGGCTTCCAGGACGGATTATCCGCTTCATCTCGGGATCACCGAAGCGGGGACCCTGGTTGACGGCGCGATCAAATCGGCTCTCGGGATCGGCATCCTGCTCTTTGAAGGAATCGGGGACACGGTGCGGGTCTCCATCACCCGCGATCCCGAGGAGGAAATCCCCATCGCGTACAGCATCCTGAGGGCGCTGAGGTTACGGGAGCGGGGGATTGAAATCGTGAGTTGCCCGACGTGCGGCAGGACGGAGATCGATCTCATCCCTATGGTGGAGAGAGTCGAACGGATGCTGCGCAAGGTAAAGGCCCCCCTCAAGGTGGCCGTCATGGGATGTGTCGTAAACGGTCCCGGAGAAGCGAGGGAGGCGGATATAGGGATTGCCGGAGGCCGGGGGAACGGACTCCTGTTCAGAAAAGGCGAACGATCCGAGAAAGTTCCCGAATCGGAACTGGTGGACCGCCTCATGATCGAAATCGGAAAAATGACGGGAGAGAAAATCTCGGACTGATTCCCGGCTTTTGCGGTGCTCGGACCTGTCCCGGTCAACCGGGTTGATGGTCCCATGCCGCCTCGGCCCGCGACGTGTCGATGCGTATGTCTTCGTGAAGTCGTCCGGAGGGTTTAAGGTGCGTTTTTTTGAAATAAGAGATCGGATGCTTAGCTATTACCCCAAGGGGGACAGTTCTCTACTCGAAAAGGCGTATGTCTATGTGGCGACGATACATCGCGGGCAAGTCCGATTCTCCGGAGAACCCTACCTCGATCATCCCCTTGCGGTGGCAGGCATTCTCACCCGGATGCACCTGGACGAGCAGAGCATCGTGTCGGGGCTGCTGCACGACATCATCGAAAGCCGGCGTGCCACGAGCGAAGAAATCGAGGAGCTTTTCGGCGCTGAGGTTTCTCGAATCGTCCAGGGAGTTACGAAGCTCAGCCAGCTGGACTTCGCGAACCGTGAAGAACGTCAGACCGAATACATCCGCAAAATGATCCTGGCCATGTCCCAGGATGTGCGGGTTGTCCTCGTCAAACTCGCCGACCGGCTCCACGAGATGAGATCCTCGCACTGCAGGGCGTCGGAAACCAGAGCGGCGCTCGCCCAGGAGACCCTTGATATTTACGCCCCCCTGGCCGCACGCCTTGGAATCGACTGGATCAAACAGGAACTGGAGGATCTTGCGTTCAGGTGCAAAGACCCCGCGGCTTGCGAAGAGATCGTCCGGAGACTGGAAAAAACCGAAGACGACAGGCGCAGGTACATCGAGGAAGTCAAGAACATCCTCAATTCCAAGCTGGAAGAACACGGCATCAAAGGGCAGATCAGCGGTCGCCCCAAACATCTCTACAGCATTTACCAGAAAATGATCCGGCAGAATCTCGACCTCAACCGGATCTACGACCTCATCGCCTTCCGGGTCATCGTGGATTCCCTGAAGACCTGCTATGAAGCGCTCGCCGTGATTCACGCCGCATGGGAGCCTGTGGGGGGCCGCTTCAAGGACTACATCGTCAAGCCGAAATCGAACATGTATCAGTCCCTCCATACCACGGTTATCGGACCCTATCAGGAAAGAATGGAGGTCCAGATCCGGACTGAGGATATGAACCGGATCGCCAACGAGGGAATTGCGGCCCACTGGCTCTACAAGGAGGGGAAACCCCTCGACAAAATCGACGCTCAGGAGACCCGGCGCTTTTCCTGGATGCGGGAACTGATGGACTGGAACAAGCAATTCCGGGACCCGCAGGCGGTCTTCGAGGCGGTAAAGGTCGATTTTTATCCGGATGAAGTCTATGTCTTCACTCCCAGGGGGGAGGTGAAGTCTTTTCCCCGGGGTGCAACGCCCGTTGATTTTGCGTACGAAGTGCACACGGAGGTGGGCCATCGGTGCGTGGGCGCCCGAGTGAACGGAAAACTTGTTCCCCTCCGCTATGAACTGCAGAACGGCGACAGTATCGAAATCCTGACGGCTTCCAACCACCGTCCCAGCAAGGACTGGTTGAAACAGGTCAAGTCGAGCAAGGCTATCAACCGGATCCGCCATTGGTTCAAAGAGGAGGAGAGGGAGCGTTCCGTCAGTATGGGGAAGGAACTCTGCGAAAGAGAATTCCGCAAGAGAGGGTTGAATTTTAACAACTTCCTGAATTCGAGCGACCTGATGGAGGCGGCCCGGGCCTTCTCCATGCGCGGCATAGACGACCTGCTCGCTGCTGTAGGTTTCCGGAAAATCACTGCGGCGCAGGTGATCGGAAAGCTCCCTTCGGTACTTCAGGAGGCGGAACTCGAGAAGGAACTGACCATTCCGGTCGAGAAACGTAAGTCCGTCCCCGCTGATGACGGAATCAAGGTGAAGGGGGTGGATGACGTGATGATCCGGATGGCGAAATGCTGCAACCCCGTGCCCGGTGAAAAAATCGTCGGATATATCACTCGGGGACGCGGGATCACCGTGCATCGTGTTCAATGCCGGAACGTGGATCGCGGGGATTCGGAAAGGACAATCGACGTCCAGTGGGATTCGGGCGAAGGCCAGGTCTATCCCGTGGACGTTAAGATCACCCATGCCTCCGACAGGGGAATACTTGCAGCTTTGAACTCGGTCCTGGGCCAGTTGGATGCAAACGTGGTGGGCATACGGATCGAGCCCCAGGGGAATAACAACCTCGCCGCCTGCAGTTTGAAACTGGAAGTCAAGGATACGAAGCATCTCCAGCGCGTGTTATCGGCGTTGAGGGCGGAGAAGGGGGTCTATCGCGTGCAGCGGAGTATGGAATGACGGTTTTTCAACCCTGGCAGGGACCGAAACCATCCCTGCCCAGGGGTAGTGTCGGAATGACTGCGGGAATGTCAGATGGTCACGATCGGAGCGTCAGCAGGGGAAGTCGGACTATAAGTGAGTGTACACCGTGCAAGATTCATGGCCGTGTATAAAAGGTTTGAGTTCTTCGTGCAGTTTTTTTCGTTCTGCGCTGTTTTCCCAGCTCTTCCAATCCTGAACGCTGTTCCAGTTGCTGATCGCGAGGTACCTGTTGGGATTGTCCAGTGCCCTCAGGGTTTCGCCTGATATGTAGCCCTTAACCTGCATTGCTTTCGAACGAAGCTGCATCATTACATGCTGGAGTTTCAGTTCCTGACCGGGCTCGATTTCCCTTTCGATAAGCACTCGAATTGCCATGACCGACCTCCTTGTGAAAATGTTAAGTTACTAATATCCCCAAAGAACAATCTATAAACCCATATAAGAATCGTCGCATGGAAAAGCAACTTCACGGCATGTACGCGTGAAATACGGAAAGGCTTGCCCTTTTGAGAAATATCTCTGTGGATGAAGACGCCGGGAGCGGGTTCTTCGGTGGAGCGACGATCGAGCGTCCCAGGTAAGCGGGAGGGAAAAATTAACCCGGGGTGCAGGACAAAAGGCCTAAAAAAGATTGTGTTTCGCAAAAGTTCGCCTTAGAATGCCGGTAATTGCCTCAATGGCTGTGATCGTAAGTCCCGGTGCTGGCGAGGCCGCCCCTTTCTTGCTTTTTTGTGGCATCAATGCGCCGTCTATTCTTTCTTTATTGTGCCCAGCTTTGTGTTGGCGTACCAATCATTTACCGGTTCCAGGGTTTTTTCCCTCTGCATGAATAAATTGCAGGAGCAGTGCTGCGGATCCATCAGGCTGTCTCAAACTGCTTCATTCTGGATGAACGGAAACATAGGGGCTTCTTTGTTTTCAGGGGAGGTGAAAAGAAAGGGTTTACGGATGTATTGTGTTCTTTTGGCACGAGGGGGATCGTAATCGGACTCTGAGGAGGAAAGAGGATGACAAAGGCAGATTTGGTTTCCAAGGTTGCAGGAGCTGGAGCAATTACGAAAGCTCAGGCCGAGAAGGCTGTCGACGGTTTCGTCGCGGCGGTTTCCCAGGCGCTTTCGACCGGCGAAAAGGTGACACTGGTAGGGTTCGGCACTTTCAGCGTTGGGACGAGATCGCAGCGCGAAGGCCGCAATCCCAGGACGGGTCAGAAAATCACGATTCCGGCTTCCAAGGTTGTGAAGTTCAAGCCCGGCAAAGGTCTGAGCGATCAGGTCAAATGACCCGCAAGGTCTTTTCGGCGCGCGGCCGGGGCGTGAAAACGGCCGGGCCCGGCGCCGGCTATCGTTCATCTGCACGAACCAGGGGGGTGAGATTGTCCACACCCCCCTTCCAATTTTGTTCCCGTACGAGGCGGTGCAGGGAAAGGCTGCCTTCCATCCATTGAACGCTTCTTGCCGGACGAGTCTATCTCCGCTCTGCCTCCCTCTATGGCTTAGTCTAGATATTTCATGTAGATAACATGTACGCTCGTTCAATTGACAAGAGTATGGGCGGTCATTAGGTTGTGGAGTGCCCACTTTTGCATACTGCTGTATTGACGCTTGGATGAATATTACATCTTCATGTCCAACCTTTCGAGAATAGGGAAGCATACCTGTAACAGAAGGCTGCGAGGAGGGAAAAGTGGCCAAAAACCTGACTCAGAAGATTATCGAAGCTCATTTGACGCATGGCAGGCTTGCTGCCGGCGAGGAAATTGCGATCAGGATAGACCACGTGTTGCTGCAGGATGCCACGGGAACCATGGTGATGCTTGAGTTTGAAACCCTTGGAATTCACAGGGTCAAAGCGGAACTCGCCGTTCAGTATGTCGATCACAATATCCTGCAGACGGATTACAAGAATGCCGACGATCACAAATTTCTGCAAAGCGCCGCAGCAAAGTACGGACTTCACTTCAGTCCCGCCGGAAACGGCGTATCGCATCAGGTTCACATGGAACATTTCGGGGTTCCCGGAAAAACGCTCCTCGGGGCTGACAGCCATACCACGGGAGCCGCAGGTATATCGATGCTCGGGATAGGCGCCGGAGGGCTCGACGTGGCTCTCGCCATGGCGGGATATCCGTACCACCTGCCGTGTCCGAGGGTGCTCGGCGTTAAGCTGACCGGGAGGCTCCCCGACTGGGTGAGCGCCAAGGACGTGATCCTCGAGATGCTCAGGCGTTTCGGGGTCAAGGGCTGTGTGGGGAAGGTGGTCGAGTACTACGGACCGGGGGTGAGAAGCCTTTCGGCCACTGACCGCGAGACGATTGGAAACATGGGGGCAGAGTTGGGCGCGACCACTTCCATCTTTCCTTCTGACGAGAACACCCGGACTTACCTGGAATCCCAGGGACGCGGAGACGCCTGGGTGGAACTGCACGGGGATGACGGCGCCGAATACGATGAATGCACTGAAATCGATCTCTCGGGACTCGAACCTCTCATCGCATGTCCCTCCTCACCGGGCAACGTCGTTGCCGTCCGTGAGGTTGCGGGCGTCAAGGTCGATCAGGCCATTGTCGGGAGCAGTGTAAATTCATCGTTCAGGGACCTCATGGTGGTGGCTAAGATCGTGGAAGGACGCCATGCCTGTCCCGGGACTTCTTTCCACGTCAATCCCGGCAGCCGCCAGGTCATCGAAAACGTGGCGATGCATGGAGGGTTGATTGCGCTGCTGAAGGCCGGAGCCCGCATCCACGAACCGGGATGTCTCGGATGCATCGGGATGGGACAGGCCCCGGGAACCGGAGAGGTGAGCCTGAGAACCATGCCTCGCAACTTCCCCGGCAGGTCCGGGACGAAGGACGACCAGGTTTATCTTTGTTCCCCCGAGACCATCGCGGCGGCGACTTTGAGAGGAGTCATCACGGACCCGCGGGACCTCTCCGCTGAAATGGAATATCCACGCATCACGGACCCCGGACGATATCTTGTCGATACTTCCTCCATCATTCATCCGTCAGATGCGCTGCTCAAGACGGAAATCGTGCGGGGCCCCAACATCAAACCCCTGCCGTTGCTGGATCCCCTTCCCGACACTCTTGTTGCGGACGTTGTCCTGAAGGTCGGAGACAACATCACCACGGATACGATCATGCCGGCAGGGAACAAGGTCTTGCCTTTGAGGTCGAACATATATGCCATCAGCGAATTCGTTTACTCACCGGTCGATCCCGACTTCCATCGAAAATGCAAGGAAATGGGGTCGGTGGTCATCGTCGGAGGGGACAACTACGGCCAGGGTTCAAGCCGTGAACACGCGGCGCTGGCTCCGCGGCACCTCGGGGTTCGCGCCAAGATTACGAAGAGTTTCGCCCGTATTCATATGTCCAATCTATGCAACTTCGGTATTGTCCCGCTGGTTTTCAAAAATCCGTCCGATTACGACGGCATCCGGGAGGGAGCCAGGGTGGTTTTTCCCGAAATCAAGCACCATATTGAAAGAGGAGATGAGGAAATCCCGGTGGAAGTCGACGGGAAAAGGATCACAACGCTGCTGATCGTCTCGGAGAGGCAAAGAAAACTGCTGGTAGCGGGCGGCGCTTTGAATTTTGTGAAGAAACATCTCGAGGAATATTCGTAGACGGCGGCCGGACTGGTTCTCATAAATTGCCCGGAAGCTGTGAGACCGGCGTTTGTCCGGGACCCTGTCATCGGGTGCCGGCAAATTCCTCCCGGCCGCTGTCCGGCAAGGGAGGGAATCCGGGGTCCGGAATGAAACGACGGACATAATTCGATCAAGATCGCCTGAGGCCAGGCGGGAGGAAAAGATGGAGAATGAAGTTCGTGTCAAGAATATCGGCTTGAGAGGGGTCACGGTTGCGGACACAAAGATCAGTTACATCGACGGCGAGAACGGGATACTGATATATCGCGGATTTCGTATTGAGGAACTGGCCGAACGGTCGTCTTTCATGGAAACGGCCTATCTGCTCCTGAATGGAATTCTGCCGACAGCCGGGGAGCTGCAGAAATTCAGCGGTGATGTGCGGGCATCGAGACAGATTCCCGATTTCATAGTCGAGAGCTTCAGGAGATTCCCCAGGCAGGCGGATCCGATGGATGTGCTTCAGGCTGCGGTGCCGCTCCTGGGGATGGTTGATCCCGAGCTGAAAGACGAGACGCGGGAGGCAAACGTTCGAAAGGCGATTCGTCTCATTGCGCGCATCCCGGTTCTGGTCGCCGCCTGGCACCGGGTCAGGAACGGAAACGACCCGCTTCCTTCGGATGACGGCCTTTCCCATGCGGCGAATTTCCTCTGGCAGCTCACGGGCAAAAAGCCCGATAAAGAGTTTTCGGATGCCCTCGACATCTGTCTCATCCTGCACGCCGACCACACATTCAATGCGTCGACCTTCGCCTGTCGTGAAGTGGTTTCCACTAAGGCCCATATGTATGCGGGTGTGGCAGCCGGCGCCGGGGCGCTTTCCGGAAGTCTTCACGGCGGGGCCAATGCACGCGTGATGGAGATGCTCCTCGAAGTGGAATCCCGGGTGAAGTCTGAAGATGAGGTTGCCCTCTGGGTGAAGCAGCGCATCGAACGGGGCGAGAAGATCATGGGGATGGGGCACGCCGTTTACAAGACTTTCGATCCGCGTTCGAAAATTCTGAAAGAAATGTCGCTGAGGCTCGGCAAGAAAAGCGGCCGTGAAAAATGGTACCGGCTCCTCACGAAGATAGAAGAAGAGGGGCTCAAGGAGTTCGAGCGGATAGGCAAGACGAACATCAAATCCAACGTGGACTTCTACAGCGGCTCCGTCTACTCGATGATGGGCATTCCGGTGGATATCATGACCCCTGTGTTCGCGATATCGCGCATCGCCGGCTGGTGTTCGCACATCATCGAGGAGAAGTTCGCCGAGGCGCAGGACAAGCCCGCCCTCTACAGGCCGAAAGCGGAATATGTCGGCCACTATTGCGGGCCTATCGGCTGCGTCTACGAACCGATGGAAGCCCGGGCGTAGGGTGAGCCCCGGTGATCGAAGGGAATGGTGTGGTGTGGGGTGGCCCGGACAACTTGTTTGTCCGGGCGCGAAGCGCAAGAGGAGGCTCGAGGGATAAGCCGTGGAATCGCGGCGACGGTTTCGGCCGGTCCTCTTGTCCTTACGGACCCGGATACAAGTATCCGGGTCACCCGTGAAGGCCGGGGTCCAGTGTCTTTCGCTGTAACACTATGAAAATACAATGTATTGTTGCTTTTACCGAAATCTCGAATTGAGTATCCAGACCGTCGTTCATCTCTATTTGACTCGGAATAGCCCTGAGTCGAGTATTGTGACACAATCTCCTTCGCCGGAATGACGAAACCTGATTTCACCCGGCCTCGGTTTTACGCTCATTCCCACGCTCCTGCGTGGGAATGCAGACACTTTTCCTTTGGGCAACAGTCCGGGAATCATTCCCCCGCCTTTTGGGGAGATGTCAAGACTATCGTATTATCGTCTTGAACGCAGCAGGAAGGGAGAATCCGATGGTGTTCAAACATGATGTTGTGATTGTAGGGGCAGGCCTGGCCGGTTTGAGGGCGGCCCTGGAGGTCGGCGGGACCTCCGATGTCGCCCTCATCAGCAAGGTTTACCCCACGAGATCGCATTCGGGTGCGGCTCAGGGCGGCATAGCCGCGGCTCTCGGGAATGAAGAACCGGATTCCTGGGAGTGGCATATGTACGATACCGTGAAGGGGGGCGATTACCTGACCGATCAGCACGTGGCCGAAACCCTCGCGCGGGACGCGCCCCGGGCGGTGTATGAACTCGAACACATGGGTGTTCCCTTCAACAGGACTCCCGAGGGGAAGATCGCTCAACGGGCCTTCGGGGGCCACACCAGGGACTTCGGAAAAGCTCCGGTCAAGCGGGCCTGCTACGCGGCCGACCGGAGCGGACGTGTCATGATGGATACGCTCTTTTTCGAAGCCGTTCGCAAGGGGATCAGGATCTATCCCGAATTCCAGATGCTGGACATCGTCATGAAGGAAGGCTGTGTCATCGGACTGGTCGCCATGGAACTCGCCACGGGAGAGGTCCACTTCTTTCACAGCCGGATCATCCTCCTCAGCACCGGCGGGTTCGGGAAAGTCTACAAGACCACTTCAAACGCCTTTGCCAGCACTGGAGACGGGGTGTCTCTCGCCTATCGCCTGGGCATCCCGCTCGAGGACATGGAGTTTGTGCAGTTTCATCCCACGGGCATCTATGGACTCGGGGTCCTTCTCAGCGAGGCGGCCAGGGGGGAAGGCGGGGTCCTCCGGAACGGGAACGGCGAGCGCTTCATGGAAAGATACGCGCCCACCATAAAGGACCTTGCCCCGAGGGACATGGTATCGCGGGCGATCTATACCGAAATTCGCGAAGGCCGCGGCATTGAGGGCCGCGATTACGTCCACCTGGATTTGACTCACCTCGGAGAGCGGAAACTGGCCGAAAAGCTGTCCGATATCACCTCTTTTGTCAGAATCTACCTCGGCATCGATCCCGTCAAAGACCTCATCCCCATCTATCCCACCTGCCATTACATGATGGGCGGAATCCCCGTAAACGTGGACGGACAGGTTCTGGATGCCGGCCAAGAGATTGTCCCCGGACTCTACGCCGCAGGCGAATGTTCCTGTATCTCGCTTCACGGCGCCAATCGGCTTGGCTGCAACTCGCTGCTCGATCTCGTCGTTTTCGGAAGAAACGCCGGAATCTCGATGGCTCGGGATGTCTCGGGTCTTCCCTGGATCGAGCCGCCGAAACAGCCGCAAAAAGAAGCCCTGGAGCGGATCGAGAGGTTGAAGCGACAGAAGAAGGGCGAGAAGAGTCATCAGTTGAGGAAAGCCATGCAGGAGGCGATGACCACGCATGCTTCCGTTTTTCGCGACGAAGGCACTCTGCTTCAAGGCCTGTCCGAAATTCAGTCTCTTCAGGCAGGATATGCCGGACTCATGATCGGTAACCACGGCAAGCGGTTCAATACCGATCTGCTGGAAGCTCTCGAACTGGAAGGACTGCTGGACCTCGCCGAAGCCATCGTCGTATCGGCTTTGGCCAGAAGGGAAAGCCGCGGAGCGCACTCGCGGGAGGATTACCCGGAGAGGGACGATGAGAATTGGCTGAAGCACACTCTGGTGAGGAAGACCGAAAGCGGTCCCAGGGTATCTTATAAGCCTGTCACGGTAACCCGTTTTGAACCGAAGCCAAGGACATACTGAGATGGAAATGCGCTTTAGAATCTTCCGGTACGACCCGGAAATCCATGAAGAGCCGTATTACCGGAATTATGTGGTCTCTGCTGAACCCGGGGAACGTATTCTGGACTGCCTGAACAGAATAAAATGGGAACAGGACGGAACTTTGAGTTACCGTATGTCCTGCGCCCACGGCGTCTGCGGTTCGGACGGGATGCGGATCAACGGAGTTTGCAGCCTGGCCTGCCAGAAACTCGTCAAGGAATACGAGGATAAGGAAGTCGTCCTCGAGCCGCTTCCCTTCTTCAAGGTGCAAAAGGACCTTATCGTCGACATGGAAGCGTTCCTCAACGGAATAAAGTCCCTCCATCCCTATCTGCTGTCTTCAACGCCTCCTCCGGAGAGGGAACGGCTCCAGAGCCAGGATGACCGGAAGAAGGTGGAGGATGTGATCCGATGCATCCTTTGCGCCTGCTGCACCGGATCGTGCCCGGTCATGACCGTCAATGAGAAATATGTGGGGCCGGCGGCGCTCGTTTGGGCATACCGGTATATTTTCGATTCGAGAGACGATCAGTACGAAGAGCGGCTGAAGCGGATCGATTACCCGGACGGGGTCCGGCCCTGTGTGAATCATTTCGAATGCACCCGCGTCTGTCCGAAGAAGATCCCCGTGACGAAATCGATCAATGAGTTGAAACGAGAGATCAGAAAGGTGTATCCGGAGAGCAAGGGTTGAGTCTCAAGCGGCAGGCGATCGATCGGCGGGGGATATTCATGGAAGGGCGAAGCGAAGAAGATGCACTCGGAACCGTTCTGGTTCCGGAGAAGGCCTACTATGGGGCGCAGACCCATCGTGCTCTGGAAAATTTCCCTGTAAGCGGTCTCACCTTTCCGCCTTCGTTTATTCGCGCGCTCGGGCTCGTAAAGAAGAGTGCCGCCGTTGTGAATCGCGGGCTGGGCCTGCTCGACGAGCGGATCGCCGATGCCGTTGCCCGGGCGGCTCAGGAAGTCGCAGACGGCAAATTGGACGATCAGTTTATGCTGGATGTCTTCCAGACCGGCTCCGGAACATCCACCAACATGAACGCAAATGAGGTGATAGCGGGCCGCGCGAACGAAATTCTGACAGGCAGGCGGGGAGGGAAGACGCCGGTCCATCCGAACGACCATGTAAACAAAGGCCAGTCCAGCAACGATGTGATCCCGACCGTGATTCACGTGGCAGCCCTGGTATCGATAAGGCACCGGCTCATCCCCGCGCTTGAAGAACTCGGCCGGAGCCTCAGGGAGAAATCCGAAGAATTCCGCGATGTGCTCAAGATCGGAAGGACCCACCTGCAGGACGCGGTTCCCATCAGTCTGGGGCAGGAATTTTCGGGATATGCGCGGCAGGTCGAACTCGGGATAGAACGCCTGAAGGGTACCGAAGGCGCTCTATCGGAACTGGCGCTCGGCGGCACCGCTGTCGGGACCGGAATAAACACGCATCCCGAATTCGCCCGAAGGGTGATCGAGATCATTTCCCGGGAGACCGGCTGCCCGTTTGCCGAGGCTGAAAACCACTTCGAGGCGCAGGCCGCCCAGGATGCCGCCGTTCAAACGAGCGGCGCGCTGAAAACCGTGGCCGTGAGTCTCGTCAAAATCGCAAACGACCTCCGCTGGCTCGCCTCGGGTCCACGATGCGGCCTTGGCGAAATCAACCTGCCTTCTCTTCAGCCCGGTTCTTCCATCATGCCCGGCAAGGTCAACCCGGTCATCCCCGAAGTCGTTTTGCAGGTTGCCGCTCAGGTGATCGGAAACGATGCGGCCATTGCCTTCGCGGCCCAGGCCGGGTATTTTGAACTGAACACCATGCTGCCGGTCATCGCGCACAACCTTTTGCAGTCCATCGGCCTTTTGGCCTCGACCGGCTCCGTGTTTGCGAGTAAGTGTATCAGGGGAATTTCCGCGAATCGGGAAAAGTGTGCTTCGAACATTGAAAAGAGCCTCGCGCTTTCCACCTACCTGGTGCCTGAAATCGGATACGACAGAGCATCCGCCGTCGCGAAGGAAGCTTTCCGGACCGGAAAAACCATAAGAGAAGTCGTTGTCGGGAGCGGCCTGATGACGGAGGAAAAACTGGACGAGCTTTTTAAAGCCATCAAGATCGAATGATCGCAACTTGCGTCCGTCCACAACCTGTAATTCCCGCGCGGCACGGAGATGTTTTCCGAACCGGCACGGGCGGGAGACGGGAGGAGGGTCTTTGGATACCACTTCGACAGCCGGCCACCAGGTACTTTCGCGAATCAAGCTTTTTATGGCTCTGTCCCGGACCCCGCACGGGCTCCTCGACATGACCACACCCGCCCTGGGTGCCCTGCTTTGCCTGGGCGCGATTCCCTCCGGCCAGATCATCGCGCTTGGTCTCCTGACCGCTTTCGCCGGCTACACCGCCGTCTATGCGCTAAACGATGTGGTGGATTTCCGGGCAGACACGGAAAAGATTGCCAAATGCGGGGTCCCATGCCTGGACAGCGATCTTGATTCGGTCTATGCGCGCCACCCTCTCGCTCAAGGTTTGTTGAATATGAAGGAAGGCCTCCTGTGGACGGCGGCCTGGGGAAGCATCGCTCTCATCGGGGCATACGCCCTGAATCCTGCCTGCGCGGTCATCTTCATTCTGGGAGCCGCGGCTGAGGCGGTTTACTGCGTGCTGCTCAAGGTGAGCCATCTGCGGACGCTCGTGAGCGGGGTCGTCAAGACCGCGGGGGGGGTCGCAGCGGTGTTTGCTGTTGCCTCGAGTCCTCCAATGCCTTTTCTGATCTGCCTCTTCCTGTGGCTTTTCTGCTGGGAAATCGGCGGCCAAAATGTTCCGAACGATTGGAGCGACCTCGACGAGGACAGGAACCTCGACGCTCGAACCATTCCCGTCCGGTTCGGGACCAACGGATCCGCTGAAATAATCCTGTCCTGTCTGGCTGTTTCAGTGTGCCTGAGTCTCATCCTTTTCTGGGTGACCCCGGCCGGACTGGGCTCTTTCTACCTGCCGGGCGCTTTGGCTTCGGGCGTCTTCCTTCTGCTCATTCCCGCCTGTCAGCTCTACAAAAGCCGTAATCCCAGGGATGCGGCGGCCCTTTTCAACCGGGCCAGCTACTATCCTCCGGCGATGTTCGTCGTCGTCATCAGTTCCCTGTAATACCGAGTTGCGTTCAAGCAATGCCATCAAAGAATGAAAAGCGTGGGGAACTGCGTCCCCCACACCCCCACGCCGCTTCGCGGCTCCGGGGCCGGGTGCACGATGCGGCCGGCGTCAACCTATGCGGTTATTCCGAAGAGCCGTGCGGCGTTTCCACCGCAGATGGCTTCGAGACGGGGCGCGGGCAGACCGGCATCCGTCATTTCGTTGAAGTAGCGTTTCTGTCCCAGCAGCGGGTAGTCGCTTCCGAAGAGAATCTTATCTTCGGGAAGGGCCTCGGACATGAGGCGGTAGATCGAGGAATCGTAAAGGAATGGTGAGGCCGCCGTATCGTAGTGGACGTTTGCGAGGGTCTTTTTCACTTCCTTTTTCAAAAGTTCGAAAAAACAAAGGCCCCCGCCCCAGTGGGCAAAGATAAGGGGGATTCCCGCGGCCCTGCGTGCGAGCGCGTAGTAGAAGTCGATGCCCAGGGGTGCCTTGCCGGGGTAGGAATGTCCGATCTGCTCGTTTGCGTGCACGAGCAGAATGGAATCGCGGGTCCGGCAGCAGTCGATCAGATCCCGGTAGCGATTGAGAGTCATTTCAAAGTCGCAGGGCCCGTAAACCGCCAGTTCCCCAAGACCCACAGCTCCCGAGCGCAGGCATCGCTCGGCTTCGATGGGGCCGAACCGTGACAGGGGGTTCACGCAGGCAAGAGGAATGAAACGCGGGTAATGTTTGGCCGCGGATTCCATAATATAGTCGTTGTGCCGCGTCGCGGTTTCTGCTTCAAACCACGGGAAGCCGAACACGACGGATCGATCGATGCCCTCCTGGTCCATGGAGTCGATCAGCACGCCGGCACTCGCCATTTTAGCGGTCGGTGTTCCGTAGAGGAGCTTGAACCAGGGATCCCGTTCACAGTATTGAGCGCGTCCCCAGATCATTTCCGGCGCAAATATGTGTGTATGAACGTCTATCCGCATGATGGCCGCCCGCAGCCCTTTTCCCGATGCTCAACACTCTCGGCCGTTATTTCCTCGACCTTCGTTATCAGAAACATCCCCATCTGTCCACACCAGGATTTAACTTAGAGGAGAAAGGGCGCACGGAGAGGACCGGCTTTCGCTTCCGCGGGGACACCAGCCTCCCCGGGTTCCAAACCTTTTCGACCGGGTTTATGGGTATCGGTTCGACGGACCGGACCATGAGGAATTTGCTGGATTGATGGATGGTGTTGGTCTATTGAATGGATGCGTTTGCCCGCGATCAATTCAAAACCTGGAGGTAGCCGGAGGCGAAAATGAATTCCGAATTCGAAGAAACGGCAAGAAAGGTCGTCTTGTCGGCCGGAGACATCATCCTTGAGCACATCGGCCATATCGCGCGTTCCGATATTCACAGCAAGGGGCCTTCCGATTTTGTGACCGAGGTGGACAAGAAGTGTGAAGACCTCATCATAGGAACGATCACGAGGCGGTTTCCCGATCATCACATCATGTCCGAGGAGACGGCCGGCGACGGTCTTCAGCCCGGGATCACCTGGGTCATCGATCCGCTCGACGGGACCACGAATTTCATACACGGATTTCCGTTCGTGGCTGTTTCAGTCGCCGTCTGCGTGGATAAGCATCCGGTGCTGGGGCTGGTCTTCGATCCGGTGCGCAAGGAACTTTTCGTGGCCCGGAAGGGAGGGGGAGCGTTCCTGAACGACAGGCCGATTCGGGCGCGCAACGAGTCCCCCCTCGGGGATGCTTTGATCGCCACGGGTTTTCCGTTCCGTTCGAGGAGCGTTCTGGAACCCTATCTCGAAACCTTCAGAAAGATTTTTCACCGGGTGAGCGGGATAAGGAGGGCGGGCGCCGCGGCATTGGACCTCGCGTATCTCGCCATGGGCCGTGTGGACGGCTTCTGGGAAGTGGGGCTCAAGGCGTGGGATGTGGCGGCAGGGGCGTTGCTGGTGACCGAAGCCGGGGCACGGGTGAGTGATTTCTGGGGAGAGGAGAACTACCTCGAAAACGGTCATATTGTTGGGGGAACCGTATCCGTTTATCCCTACCTGCTAAAACAGGTCCAACGATTCCTGGTGCCCGTATTGGAATCAGGGAACGGCCATTGCCTCAAGGTGTAGCAGCCGCCGCGAAAATCAGCGCCCTGACCCGCGTGCAGGCCAGGGCGCGTATGCCGGCTGATCGAACGAAAAGAAATCGGGGAATACCGGGGGATCATTTGGGAGGAGTGATGTTCATGGCCATGAGCTTCTTGCTGTTCTCGAAAATCACTTCCATCTTGTGCGCCGAGATGACCTTGCTCACCACTCCGAGGCCGAAATCCGAATGAACGAGGAGATCCCCATCCTTATGCACGTCCGAGAGTCTGTATTCCGGGACTCCCTCCCTGCTCGCCTCCATCAGCAACTGGCGCCAGTCTTCATCCGTCTTCGGGCGTGAGACCCCTTTATAGAGGACCGACGGCATGAGTTCTTCCTCGTCTTCGCCATCCTCCATCAGCAGATCGTCCTCACCGGTAAAGTCCAGTTCATCTCCGTGGTCGAATTCGAGACCGCCTTCGTCATCGAATTCTTCCATCAGTTGATCGTCTTCCATGTTTTTCTTCGCCATAGCTTTCTCCGTCTTTTCACTTTATTTTCAACATGGTTCCGTGTATTAGAACTCTGCACAAACGTCAAGTGAATTCGGCATCCCGCAAAAAGCGAGACGTGGAGACAGGTTATCCCCTCCGGGGAAAACCGCCTCCAGTTTGTTGCGCCCATGCGAAGCCGCACTTCTCCGAGATCTGAATGAAAATCGCATCCCGGCCTCCTTGGAAAAGATAAGCTTCCCGTGAACGGGATGCTCCGGTTTACATCGAATCCTGACACGAACCACATCATACCCGGTTGGTTTCAGTACGATATTAATAGTCGGGGGGCATAAGCCACCCCCATTCGAGTTTGCATTCCGCCGGCGGTTTTGATAGCAATTATCCTTGTGCGCACCACCACTGATCGGTATCAGCCTCAGGATATGAAAACCATCTTACCGCACGAGGAGATTCTGCGGAATGCGATGAACGCCGAATCGAGCTGCGAATGTTGACCATTTTCGTCAATACGATCCTGCCCATTTTCAGCATCATTTTGGTTGGATATCTCCTGAAGATCAAAGGAACCATCGATCCCGCATTTTCGAAGACCGCCAACCAGATCGCTTTCAACGTGGCCCTCCCGGCCATGCTCCTCAATGAAATCGCTCACGCTCCCATCCACGAAAACTTCGATTTGGGTTCGCTGATCTGTTCGGTGATCGCCATGGGAATCGTCGCCCTCATAAGCCTTGCCATGTGCAGGGCCATGAACGTTCCAAGAAGCAGGCAGGGTACGTTCATCCAGAGCAGCTTCCACGGAAACATGGGCTACATGGCCTATGCAATAGCGTACTACGCACTGGGGGAGAGTCATTTCGCGAGGATGGCCATCCTGAGCAGTTTCCTGATGGTCTGGCAAAATGTGCTCGGGGTCTGGGCGCTCACTGCCTTTAACGGAGAAGTCAACCAGGAAGGACAATTCTGGAAACTCGTGAAAAACATTGTACAGAACCCCGTCATTGTGAGCGTGGCGGCGGGCATTATCTATTCGTCCCTGGGATTTACCATTCCCGGTCCCGTAAGGAAGGGCCTGGATATTCTGTCCGGTATGGCTTTCCCGCTGGCCCTGCTGCTCATAGGCGCAAGCCTGTCCTTCGGGGCATTCCGAATGATGGCGAAGGAAATAATCGGGATCGGCTTCCTGAAGCTCTTCGGTCTTCCTCTTCTGGGATACGCCCTCATGGCCGCAGCGCACGTTCCCGGCGGTACCATCCTGCCCGCAATGATTCTGCTCGCCTCGCCTCCCGCCACCATCACCTATGTCATGGCGACAGAACTGGGCGGAGACCCGGATCTCGCCGCAACAAGCGTGTCCGTATTCACACTCGCCTCAGCCGTCAGCTACAGTTTGATTCTTTCCGCGTTCTAGGGGTCAGACCTACACATTTGACATAGTTATGTCAAATGTGTAGGTCTGACCCCGCTTCCTATTCGTCGTCGGAATCCAGCCCATACTTTATGAGACGGTAGCGGAAGGACCGGAAGCTTATGCCCAGGAGGTCCGACGCCTTGAGCTTGACGCCCTGCGTCTGCAGCAGGGCCTGAATCAACATCTTCTTCTCGATTTCGGCCAGGTATTGGTCGAGGTCGACCCCGTCCGGCGGGATGCCGCCGGAACCGGAGGGGAGGAGATTGTGCTTGCTCTTCTTGTAAGTTGAGAGCGTGAGGCTGTCCGGTAGAATAATGCTCGACGACTCCAGTGCGACGCCTCGTTCGATGATGTGTTCCAGTTCCCTCACGTTTCCCGGAAAGTCATAGTTCTTCAAAATGTCGATCGCATAGGAAGAGATCTTATGGATGTCCTTTGCAAATTCCTTTCTGAACTTCGCTAGAAAATGCTGGGCAAGAAGGGCAATGTCTTCCTGACGTTCTCTCAAGGGGGGGATCCGGATGGGCAGCACGTTCAGACGGTAATAGAGGTCTTCCCTGAAACTTCCGTCGATGACCATTCTCTCCAGGTCGCGGTTTGTAGCTGAAATGATCCGGACGTCCACGGAAATGTCCTCGGTGTCGCCGATCATCTTGATCGTCTTTTCCTGGACGAGGCGCAGAAGTTTGACCTGGAGCGCGGGGGAAAGCTCTCCGATTTCATCCAGGAAGAGTGTGCCTCCCTGGGCCGTTTCCACAAGACCCTTGCGCGTTACCGTAGCCCCCGTGAAAGACCCTTTCTTGTAGCCGAACAACTCGCTCTCGATGAGCGTTTCCGGAACTCCTCCGCAATTCACGACCACGAAAGGCTCCCGGCAGCGTGGACTCTGCCGGTGGATGGCCTTCGCCACGAGTTCCTTCCCCGTGCCGCTCTCTCCGGTGACCAGCACATTGCTGTTCGTAACCGCAACGCGTTTGATCAATTCATAAACCTTTCGCATGCCGGGGCTTTCCCCGATGAGGCATCCGAAATACAGCGGCCCTTCCTGCGGGCTGGGGAGCAGTTCATCCTCTTCCTTGCTCTTGAGCGCATTTGAGATGACCGTTCGTATCTCATCGATGTTAAACGGTTTCGGAAGATAATCGTAAGCGCCTTCCTGCATCGCCGATACGGCCGTTTCGGTGCTCGCATAAGCGGAAATGATGATCACCACGGTGCCCGGCGATATGGATTTGCATTGCTTGAGGACATCGAGGCCGTTGACGGGCTTCATTCGGATGTCGGTGATGACCAGATCGAAGATTTCGCTCTGGATGGCTTCGATGGCTTCCTTCCCGCTTTCGGCGCATCGAACCCGGTAGCCTTCCTTTTGAAGCATGATTTCGAGGAATTCCCGCATGCTCCTCTCATCGTCCACAATGAGGATGCTTGCCGGATTCTCCTGGTAAGATGCGAGCTGTCCCATCTGGTGATCCGCTAAGCTGGTGTCCATCTGCAACAAATCAAAAACTCCTTGTCCTGACAGGGGAGTGGGTGGGGGGTGAAGATCCTTATGGAGTCCAAAAGCAAAGACTCTCCTCCTCTTTCCGTACGCCGGGGAAGGAAAAAACCGGAAGTTTCCGAATGCGCGCGAACCGGATTTGAACGAACACGCTCAACATGATTTTTGCCCCGAACGACAGCCTTCGCAGGTCCAAGGCCTCCCCGCCGATCAGGAAAATGGGAGTCCTTATTTGACTATTCGGGAAAAGGCGACTTTGCCATTAAAAAAAGTCATCAAGGCCCGCCCTTTCATCGCTCTGCCGTGAAAGGGACAGTTGCGGCTCTTGGACTCAAATGTGGCGCAGTCCAGGGTGAAGTGAACATCGGGGTCGATAAAGGTAAGAGAGGCAGGTTCCCGGAATCTCAGGGTCCCGTGCGGAACCCCAAGGATATTCGATGGGTTGGATGTGACTTTGGCGATGGCCTGGGAAGGGGTCAGCACTTTCTCCCAGACGAGTTCGAGAATGAGAGGCAGTGCGCTTTCAAGGCCGATTATCCCATTGGCCGCATATTCGAATTCGGTGTCTTTTTCCACGCTGCTGTGAGGGGCATGATCGGTGGCGACGGCATCGATGGTTCCGTCGGCAAGACCGGCCCTGATCGCTTCGACGTCGCGAGCCGTGCGAATGGGGGGATTCACTTTGTACACCGTATCGAAGCCCATGAGCAGGTCGTCGGTGAGAGTAAAGTAATGAGGCGCGGTTTCCGCCGTAACGGCCACGCCGCGTTGCTTGGCGTCGCGAATCAGCCTCACGGATCCCCGCGTGCTGACGTGAGCGATGTGTAATCTCCCCCCGGTCAGTTCGGCAAGGAGCAGATCGCGGGCGACCATCACTTCCTCGGCGGAGTCCGGGATCCCGCGCAAGCCGAGAAGGGTGGAGACCGGGCCTTCATTCATGAGACCGCCATGAGACAGGTGGAGATCTTCGGCATGGCTGATCACCGGCAGGTCGAAGTTCAGCGCATACTCAAGCGCCCGGCGCATGAGCAGGCTGTTCATCACCGGGCGGCCGTCATCGGATACGGCAACGGCCCCGGAATCCTTGAGTTCTCCGTATTCGGCGAGGCTCTGCCCTTCAAGCCCCTTGCTGACGGCTCCTACCGGAAACACCCGGCAGTGGCCGGCTTCTCGCGCATGATCGAGGATGAATTCCGTAACCGCCGCGGAATCGTTTACCGGCTTTGTGTTCGGCATGCAGGCGACCGCCGTGTATCCTCCCGCAACCGCGGCCATCGTCCCCGAGGCTATGGTTTCCTTGTATTCCTCCCCGGGTTCCCGCAAATGAACGTGCATGTCGAGCAGACCTGGGACGATCCACTTTCCCGATGCATCGATTTCATGGAGGCCGGAGCGCCGATCGGAAGGGAGTTCGATTGTCGGCTGGATATCGACGAGGTTGCCGTCGAGCACGAGGACGTCGGCCACCTTGTCCATTCCCTGGGCGGGATCGATCACCCTCGCCTGTCGAAAGAGGAAGTTGCTCGTTTCTTCATTTCCTTTCTTCATATCATGAACTCCTTGAACCCGACTCCCGAGCGCACATTTTCAACGATCGTTCCCGATACGGCGCAACAGCGGTTATCGGAACGTTATCTTTACCTCTGCCCAAGCAGATACAACAGAGCCATCCGCACCGCCACTCCGTTGGTCACCTGGTCCAGAATGACCGAATGGGGGCCGTCGGCGACCTCCGGGCTGATCTCGACACCCCTGTTCATCGGGCCGGGATGCATGATCACGACATCGGGCCTGGCTTTACTGAGCCTTTGCGGGTTCAAGCCGTAATAGACCGAATATTCCCGGAGAGAAGGCAGGAGCATCTGTTGCTGGCGTTCATGCTGGAGGCGCAGGACGATGATCGCATCAGCGTCGGGGATGACCTCGTCGGGGCGAAAGCTCACCTGCACGCCCAGGCTTTCCATGTCGGGCGGAATAAGCGTGTTTGGGCCGCAGACGGCCACTTTCGCACCCAGCTTCCTCATCCCCCAGATGTTAGAGCGAGCGACGCGGCTATGGGCGATATCCCCGATGATGAGGACGTTGAGGCCGTCAATGCGCTTCTTGTGCTCGAGAATGGTCATGATGTCAAGCAGGGCCTGGGAAGGGTGCTCGTGCATCCCGTCGCCGGCATTGATGACGGAAGCATCGGTATGCCTGGCGATCCTGTGAGGCGTGCCGGAGACGGTATGGCGGACGACAAAGACGTCGGGCTTCATGGCCTCCAGATTCTTCACGGTATCGAGGAGTGTTTCTCCTTTCACCATCGAACTCGTGCTCGTCGTGATCGCGTATGTATCCGCACTCAACCGTTTGGCGGCGATGTCAAATGAGGTCCTGGTCCGGGTGCTGGGTTCGTAGAAAAGGTGTATAACGGTTTTCCCTCTGAGGGTCGGCACCTTCTTGATCGGTCTCGTATTGATTTCTTTGAGTGATACCGCCTGTTCCAGGATGTGCTCGATCTCGTGGACTTCAAGCTCACGCAATCCCAGAAGATCCTTTCTTTTAAACGGCATGGGCAAACCTCATCCTTTCGATTGCGGTGGAAGCTCCTCGATTTTGCTACGCTAATCTAGCATGAGTTGACTCCATTGAGTGAATGAAATTGAGGGAAGTCCGAGAAAAATCAGAAGCTGAAATTGCCCGGGGGGCACTCTTTCGAAACGGTCCCGAAGAGCTCGATCGACCTCTCCTCGAATACCCGTTGATTTCACTCGTCCGGAAAGGGTGGAAATGAATACTATAAAAATAGTACAATACCATCGTTTCCGAGTGTTCTCTGCAGGACTTTCGGGCACGCATGCCGGGGCGTACCTCAGGGCTGAATATTTTCTTGCCCGGGTCAACCGGTTTTCAAAAGACGACTCTCCGCGGAATGGCGGTCTTCGCGGGCGGCGACAGCCTTCGCCCGACGCACGCCGGCAGTTTGGATGGCCTGTCGTGTGCTTCCGTGCCGTTTGCTCAAGGGACACGGGCACCGGCCTGCAGGCACTCGTTGACTGTCGCTTGCCGCGATCTGTCTTGACAGTTCCGGGGAATATCATTTAAATGAACTCCCCATTATCTTACGAAGGGAGAAGTTGATGCCAAGAGTGCCGATCACGAAAGAAGGATTTGAACGCCTGAGGAACGAACTGCAGCGGCTTCAGAAAGAGGAGAGGCCTGTCGTCATAAGGGCGATCGAAGAAGCCAGGGCTCATGGGGATATCACTGAAAACGCCGAATATGAAGCCGCCAAGGATAAACAGGCGATGATCGAAGGCCGTATTCAAGATCTCGGCAATAAGATGGGGGAATGTGAAATCATTGAACCCTCGGATAACCACAACGGGAAGGCGATATTCGGGACTACCGTCGTGGTGGAGGACACTGAAACGGGAGAAGTCATTTCATACCGTCTGGTCGGTCCCTATGAGGCGGATGTCAATTTAGGAACCATCTCGGTCATCTCTCCTCTCGGCAAGGCGCTCATCGGCAAGGAGGAAGGCGAGGAAGTCCGAGTCCAGACCCCCAAGGGAGTCCGGAGCATAGAAATTCTGGAAGTGCGTGGCTGAGAGTTCGCAGAAATGCTCCGAGAATTGGAATTTCCTTCTTCCGGAACTCACCGCCGTAAAAATCCCGAAAACAAGACGGACAAACCGAATGCCGCCTCGATACAGCGCCCGCGCAACGGGTCCGATGTCTATAAGAACTTATTTCTCCGTGCAAAAAGGAGTTTTTGGGGGCTTTGCGGTTGACAGACGATGTCTTCAGCAAGTATATATAAAGATTGACTGAACCGGCAGCAAACCGTCAGCCCGCCTGGACGGTCGCTTGAATCGATACAATCAAACATAGCAGGAGGTTAACTTGGCAAACCACAAATCGGCCATCAAACGCGCAAAACAGAACGAGCTGCGCCGCGTCCGCAATCGTTCACGCAAAACCAGAATGAAAAGTGTCATAAGAAGCCTGGAAGAAGCCATAACGTCCAATTCGCGGGAACTGGCCGCCGAACGCCTCAGGGATGCGATTTCCGTCATCGATAAGACCGTGTCGAAGGGCGTTATCCACAAGAATACGGCGTCCCGCAAAATTTCGAGGCTTTCCCATCGCGTGAAGGCGCTCTGAGCGAATCGTTTTGCCGGCTTCCTACTCTGTTTTTCTATCATGAAGGGCCTCTGAGGATCAGTTCACTCAGGGGCTTTTTCGTGGAAACTCAATCGCAGGACCAAATCTTCGAGGATCATTTCTGGGGCGACGGATGTGCTCTTGAGGGCCATATCCGTGTCGCGGATCGCCCTGTGCAGCCTGAAAAGCTCGAGTTCGCTGAAACGGGGCGCCTGCTCCTGATGCTTGCCTGCCACGAACGGGTGCAGCCCCAGTTTGCGGGCAATCTGAGGAAGGGCCATTCTCTTTTCCAGCCCGTTCTTCACCTGCCAGAGATGACGGATATGCCTCGAAAGCATGCCGAGGATGGCGAGGGGATTCTGCCCCTCGGAAATCAGGGAACTCAGGCAGACGAGCGCACGACTGCTCTTGTGCTGGGCAATCGAATCCAACAGTTCGAATATCGAGTACGTCCGTTGAGAACTGACCACCTGCTGAACGTCTTCAAGCTGTATGGTGTCGCCGTCCCCCGCGTACGTGATGAGTTTTTCGAGTTCACTCTCAAGCCTGTGGAGATCGGTGCCGACCTGTTCGGCCAGGAAAGCGGCGGCGGGAAATACGAGGGTCTTTCCTCGCTGCCGGGCCCGGTCCTGAAGCCAGCGGCACACTTCCTTTTCACCGGGGGCGCGAAATCGAACCACGCTGCCCGCCGACTCGACCGCGGATTCGATCTTCTCAAGTCCTTTCTTCCCGGAAAAGGTGAGCACGAGGCAGGCGGTCGGATAGGGGCGGTTCAAATACTTCAAAAGGACTTTTCGCTGGTCTTCGGGCCACTCTTCGATATGCTGGACCATGAGAACGCGTTTTGAACCGAACATGGGCATCGTTCTGAGGCCGGCCACCATTTCACCGGCCGAATAGTCTTTTGCCGGAACACGCTCTCCGTTGAATCGTCCCGCTCCGGGCGGAAGGATTGCCTCGAGCAGGCGCGTCCATGCCTCTTCCATCAGGAGGTCGGCTTCCCCGATAAAGAGGTAGACGGATGCGACGATTCCTCTGTCCAGATTCCTGAAAAATTCATTTGGCAGCATGTCTAGAAATTACTCAGAAACCGGTCGTGGATCCGGGATGACATTTCCTTGGCGAGATACTCGAGCGTCTCGCGCCTGCTGTCATAGCTGAAGACCGGATCGGGGTTGTTCGGTCTATCGAGCTGCCGGTAGACTTTGAAGTAGGTGAAATTCGGATCCTGCCAAAGCACTCTACCGGTCTTGACCTCGATACAGCGAATTTCCAGAACGAGATAGAGCCGGGTTTGAATGGTGACCTGGTTCCCGAAGTTGATGGGGAGGTCACGGTGCCCCACGGGCGAAGTATAAATACTCGTGATGGTTCCCCTGAAAATCGCCTCGGCCTGATCCAGGGGAACGACTTGAAGGTTGCCCCTCTTTATGAATTCCTGCCGCAACGCTCCCGCAAACATGCTCCCGAGGTCGGGTTCCGACGTCTTGTTCTCGAAAACGGGAATGGAGATGTACCGGAGCCCGGGTTTGGGCCCGGTGCCTTCCCCCGTAAAATGGTAGCCGCAGCCGGAGGGCAGGAGAAGAATCATGGCCCAAAGGGAGAGGAACTTAAGCGACATTTTCATGGTCTTCCCTCTTCAGCCCGGAGTCCAGGGCTATATGACGATGTTCACAAGCTTCTTCGGAACAACCACGATTTTCCTGATCGGTTTACCGGAGACGAATTCCTGCACCCTGGGGTCCGCCGTGGCAACCTGCCTGATCGCTTCATCCGACGCATCGGCCGAAACGGTGACACGGCCTCTGAGCCTTCCGTTAACCTGCACCACAATCACTATCTCTTCGGCTTGCAGGGCTCCTTCGCTCCATTTCGGCCACGTTTGTCCGAGTACGCTTCCGGTATGGCCCAGTTCGTGCCAGAGTTCCTCGGAGATATGGGGAGCCATGGGCGAGACGAGCAGTATCATGGCTTCGACGGCTTCCTTCACAACCGGCCAGAACGTCTTGTCCCGCGCATTGCTTTCCACCGCCTGGTAAATCTGGTTCACCAGTTCCATGACGGCGGCAATGGCCGTATTGAAATGGAAGCGGTCCCTGATGTCTTCCGTCACCTTTTTGATCGTCTGGTGGGTTTTGCGGTGAAGGCCGGCGAGCGATTCGGAAAGATCCCGCCCGCCATCGTACTTCGCCACGGATCGCAGGGCTTCGAGATTGTCCGCAACGAGCCGCCAGATCCTCGAAAGAAAGCGAAAAGATCCTTCAACCCCCTGGTCGTTCCATTCGAGGTCCTTCTCGGGAGGTGAGGCAAAAAGGCAGAACAGGCGCACGGTGTCCGCGCCATAAGCCTTGATCATGTCGTCGGGATCGACCACGTTCCCCTTGGACTTGCTCATTTTCGCCCCGTCCTTGATCACCATTCCCTGGGTGAGCAGGTTCTGGAACGGCTCGTCCACGTCGAGATAACCCATGTCCCGGAGCACCTTGACAAAGAAACGGGAGTAAAGCAGGTGAAGGACCGCGTGTTCGATTCCGCCGATATATTGATTGACGGGCAGCCAATACCTGACCTGATCGAGATTGAGAGGCCCCTCAGAATATTTCGCGCAGGCAAACCGGGCAAAATACCAGGACGACTCCACAAAGGTATCCATCGTGTCCGTTTCCCGGCGTGCAGGCCCGTTGCAAACCGGGCAGACGGTTTTGACGAACGGCTCATGGAAGGGAAGCGGTGATGCCCCGTTGGGAAGGATCGCCACATCGGTCGGCAAAACGACCGGCAGGTCTTTAGCGGGAACGGGAACCGTACCGCACCGCTCGCAGTAGATGACCGGAATGGGCGCACCCCAGTAGCGCTGGCGGGAAATGCCCCAGTCTCTCAGGCGGTACTGGATGGTCTGTTCTCCCATGCCCTTTTTCGCAAGGTCTGCCGTGACGGCATCGCGGGCTTCGGCGGAAGTCATCCCGGAGAAGGCGCCGGAATTGACCAGGACGCCGTCTTCCTCAAAGGCGGCGGTGAGTTCCCCGGCCGCAGAGGGCGACTGGGCATCGGCGGGTTTTATGACGACCCTGATGGGCAGACCGTATTTCCCGGCGAATTCGAAATCCCGCTGGTCGTGGGCCGGAACCGCCATGACCGCTCCGGTGCCGTACTCCATGACGACGAAGTTGGCGACATAGATCGGTATGTTTTCCCCGGTGACGGGGTTCACGCAGTAACTCCCGGTGAAGACCCCTTCCTTGTCGAGAAATTCGGCTTCCCTGTCATTGCGCTTGGCCTGTTTGGCCTTTTCGACGAATGCGAGCACTTCGGATCGCTGCGGATTTCCCTCGCACAGTTTTTCGACCAGGGGGTGTTCGGGGGCGATGCTCATGAAAGTCGCCCCGAACAGGGTATCGGCCCTCGTCGTGAATACCGTCATCGAACCGTTGCCTGAAGCGAGAGGGAAAAGCAGCTTGCTGCCGAAGCTCTTCCCGATCCAGTTCTGCTGCATCGTGAGGACCCGTTCGGGCCATCCGGGCAATTTGTAAGTACAGTCGAGGAGTTCTTCCACGTACTGCGTGATCTTGAAGAACCACTGCTCCATCTGCTTCTGTACGACCGGCTGATCGCAGCGCCAGCAGGCTCCCCCTTCCACCTGTTCGTTTGCCAGAACGGTCTGACACGTGTTGCACCAGTTGACATAAGCGCTGCGCTTGTAGGCGAGGCCCTTCTCGAACATCGTCAGGAAAAACAACTGCTCCCAGCGATAGTAGGAGACATCGCATGTGGCGAATTCGCGGGACCAGTCATAAGAAAAACCAAGCTGCTTGAGCTGGTTTCTCATGTAATCGATGTTGTCGTAAGTCCATTTGGCGGGATGCGTTTTTGCCTTGATCGCGGCATTTTCGGCGGGCATGCCGAAGGCGTCCCAGCCCATGGGGTGCAGCACGTTGTATCCCTGCATTCTCAGGAAGCGGGCCACCACGTCGCCGATCGAGTAGTTGCGCACATGCCCCATGTGTATTCGGCCCGAAGGGTACGGGAACATCTCCAGGAGATAAAA
The DNA here is from genome assembly GCA_963666995.1 of uncultured Syntrophobacter sp. GTDB lineage: Bacteria > Desulfobacterota > Syntrophobacteria > Syntrophobacterales > Syntrophobacteraceae > Syntrophobacter. The sequence goes on from OY762941.1 coordinate 2,664,306, forward strand.
CTTCTCGCGTCCGGGTTCCTCGGTGACCTCAAAAATCTTCTCCCTCTCCCAGTGTCCCTGCCATTTCTTTTCGATACTCTTCGGTGAATACTTGGATTCCATAGATCAGCCTTTTCTGTGCAGAATAATTCGTGGGTCGGGCCTTCGCGACCCTCCCGCACGATCCCCCGGATTGCCACCGTTAAATCAGAAGATTCTTAGCATAGTCGATATCTTTTCGCAACTTGATCTCTGAAAATGAGGAAATGAGCATCCTTTCTTGACAAGAAATGTTCCTTAATTATTTTAAGTATATAGGGTGTTTTACAAAACGGCTCGTGTTCGAAAACTTGTGAGCGATTCAGTGTGGAAAGGAGAAAAGATGAGCCTGAAACCTCTGGATATCATTGCTGCCGCCTTGCTCATTATCGGGGGCCTCAATTGGGGCCTGATGGGTTTTTTCGACTATAATCCGGTAGGTGTGGTTTTCGGAAGCGCTACGATCTATGGCCGTGTGCTTTACGCGCTGGTGGGATTGAGCGCTCTCTACGGAATTGTCCTCTGGCGAGGAATGCATTGCCGCATCTGCCGGCCGTGAGCAGGCAAGATGGTTTAATCATGCCCTCCGAAAGATTGAGGCGATTCTTTCGGAGGGCGTTTTTTTGTGGCGGGGGAAACGACCGAATCCCTTATTCGGATTGCACGGGATACGCAGCGGGCAGTCCGGACTCTCCGCCGGATATAGCGGAGGATTCCAGTCCGGGTCAACCGTTCTTCTTTACGAATCCCTTCATAAAGTCAACGAGCGCTTTCACCGCATCAATGGTGGTCGCATTATACAGGGAAGCCCGAAAACCTCCGACGGAGCGATGCCCTTTCAACCCGCCGAGACCCGCGGCAAGCGATTCCTTGAGAAAGCTTTGTTCCAGGTTGGGATCGGCAAGCCTGAAGGTCACGTTCATAAGCGAACGGGAATCGTGGGCGGCAGTTCCCCGGTAGAAGTCCTGGCCATCCATATAATCATAAAGCATTCCGGCTTTCCGCCGGTTGGCTTCCTCCATCATTTCAATCCCGCCGATGGTCTCCTCGAGCCATCTCGTGACGAGGCAGACCACGTAGATGGCAAAGCACGGCGGAGTATTGAACAGGGACTTCTTTGCGGAGAAAGTGGTGTATTTCAGCATAGCCGGGAGGTCTTTTGGGACCCTCGCCAGCAGGTCATCCCTGACGATGACCAGAGTCACGCCTGCGGGGCCCGCATTTTTCTGCGCCCCCGCGTAGATCAGCCCGAACGGGGCGGGATCGAAGCCGCGGCTGAAAATGTCCGAGGACATGTCGCTCACCAGGGGAACGCTCCCCGAATTCGGGAACCGGTGCCACTGGGTGCCCCTGATCGTATTGTTGGATGTAATGTGCAGATACGCCGAATCCGGGTCGAGTGACAATTCCCCGGGGATGTAGGAGAAGTCGCGGTCCTTGGAGCTTGCCGCGATGCGGACGTCTTTCCCCTGAGTGCGCGCTTCCACGATGGCATTGGTCGACCACACATCGGTCTCGACGTACGAAACGGGTTTTCCCGGCAGAGACACATTCATCGGAACCATGCAGAACTGCATGCTCGCGCCGCCCTGGAGAAAGAGCACCTGGTAGCGATCGTCGAGCTTGAGCAGTCTCTTGGTTCGAAGGATTGCTTCATCCAGAACATCTTCAAACCACTTGGAACGGTGGCTGACTTCCATGATGGACATTCCGGATCCTTTGAAATCGAGCAATTCCCGCTGCACCTGTTCAAGGACGGGAAGGGGCAGTGCGGCAGGTCCGGAATTGAAATTGAAAATACGTTTTGCCATGGCGATTTCCTCTCTCGAAACAGCAATTCTTTGGTTCCTTGACCCAGTAAACTTTCAAGGTAAACTATCAGTTTACCGATCATGGTTGCCTTGTCAACAAATTTTCATGGCTTTCGGGGACTTCCCTAAAGAGCCCGCCTGCTTGTCCCCGTATTTCGGATTGCGGCGCCTGCTGAATTTGTGTATGTTTCAGGCAAACCTGAGTGATCGAGGCGATTTGCCGGCGGGCAGGCTCATGGGTTGCCGGTATGGCTTATCCCGTGGAGGAATCTGCAACAGGGCAGGACACACACTCTTACCGATTGATTATTCTGGATTATTATGGAACTCAAGTACATAGCTTTCCCAGTCGAGTACAAGGGCCAGTCGAGGCTGGTGATCGACGACCAGTCTCTTTTGGAATGGGCTTCCGATCGGGGGATCGCTCCCAGCGATGCCCAGGTTGAAGCGATCCGAAAAGGGATCGTTCCGCTGCGGTACATGAAAAACTTTTCCGCCCTCGATTTTGAGGAACAGCTCAAAATCTGCCGAAGCAGCGTGTTTATCTGCGGCTGCGGGGGGTTGGGCGGAAATCTTGTCAACCTGCTCGCCAGGGTCGGCGTCGGCCGGCTGCTGCTTGCGGACAAGGATATCTTTTTCCCGACGAACCTCAATCGCCAGTTGCTCTGTGACATCGAACACCTGTCCAGGCCCAAGGTGCACGTCGCCGAGGAACGGGTCAAATCCATCAACCCGTTCGTGGAAGTTCGCGCATTTTCCCAGGCCGTGGATGAAACGAATGTGGCCGAATTTCTCGACGGTGCGGACCTGGTTCTGGACGCCCTCGATGATCTTCCGACACGGTTCGTTCTGGCCGACGCCGCGAGAAGCCTCAACATTCCTTTTGTCCATGCCGCGGCAACCGGATGGTGGGGACAGATATTGACCCTGCTGCCGGACTCCGCCGTCCGACTCACCGAAGTGTACGGTTCGAAGCGTATGAAGGAACAGGCGGAGGAGCTTCTGGGGGTCCTGGGGCCGACGCCCGCCGTCATCAGCAGTCTGGAGGCTTTCGAAGCCATTCGCATTCTGACGGGCAGAAAGCCGGCTTACGCAAACCGGCTCCTCTACTTCGACGGTGAAACCGGGACGATGGAAATCATCCCCCTCACGGGTTGAACGCCGCCTGTCGAATTCCAAAGCATATCCGGGGGCGGAGTTGAGCCCTGTGGATGCTCTGTGCTGATCCTTATGAGATCATTATATTAAATAAAAAAAGGTCCTTCGTTTCTGAGTTTGCATCGAGGAGGGATTGATGAGAATCGACTGGGGGATTGCTCCCGTTTCCGAGTGGGCGGTTGATGTTCTCGTTTTCTTTGGAATTGAGGGTTCATTTGCGCTTCTCCCCGGATTCCGGCGATGGCTGGACGGGCAGGGACAATGGATCACCCGGTCGGCGGCACTCAAAGATTTCCAGGGCAAGTTCCAGCAAACCGCCGTGATTTACGGCCCCGCCGATTCGAAGGTGCCCAGAGTCCTGGTTGCCGGCCTCGGCAGCGAAGAAAAATTCGATGTCGAAAAGCTCCAGGGCGCAACAAGCGCCGCCCTTCGCAAATGCCGGGACCTCGGGCTGAATCGGGTCGGCATCTCTCTCCAGGGGCTCCAGGGCCTTCCCGTTCCAATCGATTCAGCGCTCAAGGAAGCGCTGGTCGGAGGCCTGCTCGGCCTGCACCGGTTCGATGAACTCAAAACAAGGGAAATCCAATCTTCCGAAGTTCCCGAATCGCTCGTGATTTTGGATGAGGGCGAACCGGAACAGAGCATCCGCGCGGTGCCTCGCGCCGCCGAAGCCATCGCCTCGGGGATCTGTCTTGCAAGGGATCTCGTATCCTCTCCCGCAAACCGGGTAACTCCGGGTTTCATGGTCGAAACCGCCCGGGGATTGGCGCAACGCTACGGCTTCCGGCTCGAGGTCATCGACGCGGAAAGAGCCGCAGAGTTCGGCATGGGATCGTTTACGGCGGTGGCGCAGGGCAGCCGGGAACCCGCTTACATGATCGTGCTCGAACGGTTCTCTTCAATTCCTGAGAAGACTGCGCCTCTGGTCCTTGTGGGCAAGGGAATCACCTTCGACACGGGCGGCATATCGCTCAAGAACAAGGATCGGATGGATGTGATGAAGCAGGACATGGCGGGCGCCGCCGCCGTGCTGGGTGTGTTCGAAACACTGGGAAGGATGAACGCGGGCGGGCACGTGGTCGGCATAATGCCCTGCACGGAGAACATGCCCGACGGCAAAGCGTACAAGCCCGGAGATGTCGTAAAATCGCTTTCCGGATTGACCGTCGAAGTAATCAGCACGGACGCCGAAGGGCGCATGGTCCTCTGTGACGCGCTGACTTATGCCCTGGACTTCCAGCCGGCAGCTATCGTGGATATAGCGACACTCACCGCGGCCTGCATCGTGGCCTTCGGAAACGAAGTCGCCGCCGTGATGGGGAACCGCGAAGCTCTCACAAAGAGCATCCTCGACATCGGTTCCCGGGTGGGTGAAAAATATTGGCCCCTTCCACTCTGGGACTTCTATTTCGATCACCTCAAAAGCGATATCGCCGACTTCAAGAACGTTGCAGACCGGTCCGCGGGAGCCATCCTGGGCGGGATTTTTCTCAAACAGTTCGTGCCCGCGAGCATCCCCTGGGCCCACATCGACATAGCGGGGACCGCCTGGACTGAAAAGGAACTGGGGACCGCTCCCAGAGGGGCGACGGGCTTCGGGGTGAGGACCATGGTCGAGCTGGCCTGCACGCTGCCCGTACTCGGGATAGAATGATCGCGGTAAGAGTGAGAACCTCGCGGGTCCTCTCGTTCCGACAGTCTCGGATCGTTTTCCAGGGAAGCCGGCCGACCCTTTCCGCTTCAGGACTCCGTATTCGTCAGCGGAGATTCTCCAGTGCGCCGGCGGCCAGGAGCTGCTTCTTGCGCTTTGGCGGGTAAACTCGATAGACGTGGTTCCTTTCAATGTCATACTTGTTGAGGTATCCCCGGGGCAGAGTGCGGCCGTAGAAATTCAGGCTGAGGACCGTCTTCTGCGATGGATTCCCGGTGATGTGAATCCCGTCGTTGAACGGGAGGGTAAAAGTCGTCTCCCCGGCATCGAGCAGGAATCGTTCCGATTCGGCCAGGAGTGCATAGCCTTCGCGCGAGCCGTCGTCTTCCCTTTTGTAGTTTATCACTTCGAAGCCGGGTGAAACGGGGCCGAGAACACCCCATGAATTGTGGTCGTGGGCGGAAGTGAATTCTCCCGGTCCCCACAGATACAGGCGCAGTGTGAACAGGCCGTCCGGATCGGTATAAAGAGGGATCTCGTTATCGAATAGGGTCGGGCGTCTGGCGTCGGGGTAGGAACCGCCATCCAGGATGTTCTGCAACAGGTCGGAAAAGAGCGCTCTGTTCAGGAGCAGTCTGGGCAGTTCCCCGCGAGTGAACTCTATGCAGGCCTTCTTGTCGTCAAGTTGCCGAAGTCCTTCCGCGCACACGAGGCCGAATGTTTGAATTTCCGCAGGAATGTTCTTGGCAGAAAGGTCCATCGCTTCTCCTTAGAATTGTTCGGTCCGTTCCGGTTCGAGCCGCACGTACTGTTGATAGAATGGAGCGCCGCTTCCCATATCCGTAAGCTCGGCGGCTATGATCCGGTTGACCCCGCCCCCGCTTTTCATCCAGTCTTCCCGTCGGCACAGCACCACCTTGGGATGCAGGCCCGGCAATAATTTAACGCTGACCCTGAGACGTCCGACCGGGGAAACGACAACCGCATTTTCATGGCGATCGGTCGATTTTGCAAACGGATTTTCAGGAGAAATCCAGACGGCGGGAGGAACGGCCCTTCAGCCGAGTCTAGGCCCCGAGGGCCGGCAATTCCACGGTGTCGAACCAGTACATTCTAAAACATTTGAACATGTGGATCGCGCGCTCAAAGCTGTCCGGTTTGGATACAAACGAGCTTGCTCCGAGGGCATAGCTCCTGTCGATGTCCTCCTGTGCCCTGGAGGTTGTGAGCACGACGACCGGAATGCATTTGAGCTTCGGGTCGGACTTGATTTCCTTCAAAACATCGAGTCCGCTTTTGCCCGGCATATTCAAATCGAGCAGGATCAAGCTTGGGAATGGGAAGGACCTTTCCCCGCCGCGGCGTTTGCCGCGGGCCCTGAGGTGCTCGAGCAAGGCTCCGCCGTTCTCCACGGCTTTAAACTCTCCCTGTACCTGGCTTTCCTTGAATGCAGCTTCCAGCAGCAGGCAATACGCGGGATCATCATCGGCCAAAAGGATGGTGAACCTCTCTTTGCCGCGGGCCATCGGGACCTCCTTCAAGCTCTTGTGCGTACGTATTGACGCTTTTGTTTCAACTGCGGTGGAATGTTGCGATTGAATCTTCCGTTTTTGATGCAGACTTAGATGGAACTGGGGCGGGGGTGTTCGGAGGACGATCCACCGAACCCTCGCATCGGAATGCCCTTGCCGGGAGGCGGCGGTCACCGCTCCTCAAGCATGGGCCTGACAGATGTAACTAGCGATAGTTTCTTAATATATCTCTGTGATCGGACTTGCAAGAGGTTTTCGGAGAGAAAATACGGCAGAACCCTCAAAATCGGCCTCATGCCCACGGCACCTCCGGGGGCGCAACTTTGAGAGCCAATCAACCAAATGGCGGGATATCAGGAATCAGGTCCGTTGCATCCGTAAAGCCCGGGTTCATTCCAACCGGCCGGACGGGAGCACCGGAGCATGGAGGGTCAACTCATCGTTCCTGCGCAACTTTGATCGTTGCTTCAGCGCGCTGCTTCACTTCATCTGAGAGCCGCCTGAGCTCTTCCCCCTCGATGGATTCCTTTTCGAGCAAAATCCCTGCGAGCTTCTCGAGATAGCCGCGCTCCTCCTTAAGCATCGACCGAACTCTTTCGTGGGCTTCCTCGATGAGGCGGGAGATCTCTTCGTCTATCTCCTGGGCGGTCTTCTCGCTGAAGTCCCTTTCCCTGGGACTGAGGCCGAGGTCGAGATGGGCCGATCGCGGGTCCCGTGTATAGGTGAGCGGCCCCAGGCGATCGCTCATCCCGTATTCCATTACCATGCTCCGAGCGATGTCCGTTGCACGCTGCAGGTCGTTCTGTGCCCCTGTGGACACATCCCCGAAAATGATTTCTTCTGAAACCCGGCCTCCCAGGAGCACCCGCAGGCGGTCCAGAAGCTCAAGCCTGGTCATGAGATAGCGGTCTTCGGTGGGGAGCTGCTGAGTGTACCCAAGGGCGGCGATTCCGCGGGGGATTATGGAAATCTTATTGACGGGGTCCACGTTGGGAAGAAGCATTGCCACAAGTGCGTGGCCGGATTCGTGATATGCTACGATTTCCTTCTCCTTGGGATTCATGGCCCGATTCCTTTTCTCGAGCCCGCCGATGATCCGGTCGGCGGCTTCCTGGAAGTCGGCCATCGTCACTTCGTCACGGTCGCGCCGGGCTGCGACAAGGGCTGCTTCATTTACCAGGTTGGCGAGATCCGCGCCGACAAATCCCGGCGTCATGCCTGCAATCTTCTTCAGGTCTACGTCGGAGCCGAGTTTGACTTCCTTGGCATGGACCTTGAGAATGGCTTCGCGCCCTCTGATGTCGGGTTTATCGATGGCGACGTGCCTGTCGAAGCGGCCTGGCCGCAGCAGCGCCGGATCGAGGATTTCCGGGCGGTTTGTGGCCGCCATGATGATGACTCCGGACCTGGGATCAAATCCGTCCATTTCAACAAGGAGCTGGTTCAGGGTCTGCTCGCGCTCGTCGTGTCCGCCGATGGGATTCAGTCCGCGGGCTTTACCGAGGGCGTCCAGTTCATCCACGAAGATGATGCACGGCGCATGCTCTTTGGCCTGCCCGAAGAGGTCGCGCACCCGGGCGGCTCCAACACCGACGAACATCTCTACGAATTCTGAGCCGCTCATGCTGAAAAACGGGACCCCCGCCTCGCCCGCCACTGCCCTTGCGAGCAGTGTCTTGCCGGTACCGGGAGCACCCACGAGGAGAACTCCCTTGGGGATTCGACCCCCAAGACGCTGAAACTTGGTGGGATCCTTGAGAAACTGGACGATCTCCTCCAGTTCCCCCTTTGCTTCGTCAATTCCCGCCACGTCCTCGAAGGTGGTTTTTATTTCCTGTTCAGCAAAAATCTTTACCTTGGCCTTCCCGACCGACAGGACCCCCTGAGTTCCTCCCCCCATTCGTCGCATGAGGAAACTCCAGAAGAACACGAACACGGCAAGCGGCAGCAGCCACGAAATGACAACCGCAATCCATTTGTTCTCGGCGTAGCCGCTGAATTTAATGCCTTTTTCTTCCAGCAGCCTGACCAGGTCGGGATCGTCGACCTTCGCGGTGTTAAAATGCTTCTTGGTTCCGTTGTCTTCTTTGACGGTTCCCGATATTCGGTCAGGTCCCAGGACCAGATCTTCCACTTTTCCCTGGCGAACCCACTCCTTGAAATCGGAGTACGAGACCTTATCGCTCTGCTGTTCTCCCATGTATCCCTGCAGCCAGGTGATGACGAGCAGGGCTGCGATGAAATACCAAATCGAAAAGTGGACCTTTCTCTGTGATGGATCCTGCCTGCCGGGGCCGCCATCGCCGGATGATCCTTTCAAACGGTTCATGATCTTATCCATCGGGTTGGGTTCGTTTTCGGGCTTCCCTGCCATCCGTTGCTCCTCATTCCCCAGGGGGAACTGTTACCACCTTGCTTTCCAAAACATTCATCAGACAATTATATTTTAAAGCATTCGTCAATCGATGACCGGACTTCCCTCAATCGATAACCCGCATTTTGTCTCGATGCAAGCTTCGAACCGGATCTTGCCCGGAGTGCCGGGCGACCGTCCGTCCAACTGCCGCTTACCCGGGAAACAGCTTCAGTTATCTCTTTCAACAAAGGATCATGGGCAAAAGCATAGTATTCTTCACAAGTCATGGCTTGTGCCATATCCGTCGGATCGTATCCCTCCGGAGATACGGAAGATGACTCCGCATTCCGTATGAACATCATTCAGAATATATTACAGATTGGAAAGGATGCAACTGAGCGCATGACAAATAAAGAAATATGTCTATATTGAATACACCCATGTTCATTTGTGGTTGGTAAGTCCCGGCCTGGGGCGGAATCACTAGTGAGTCTTATCCAACGAGCGGTTGTGCGATTCCTCTGATTTTTTTTTTGAATTTATCCGAGATAAGCATTAGGATGAGCCCAAATATTATTATTGAGATTGGGAGAATGTTGATGAAAGCTGTACTGAGAGTCCTAAGCGTTGTCTTTATCGTGACCTTCTTAGCTCCGCTGTTTGCAGCCTCTGAGAACAACCAAAGCCGGGAAGCCGCCCTTTTCTTTCAGGGCCTGGCATTTGCCGCGGACGACTCGAACAATGAGGAAGGGCCTACGCCGAAGAGCAGCCAGGTGTGGGATCCTCTGGAGGGTTTCAACCGGGGTGTGTTCAAATTCAACGATCGCGTGTATTTCTGGGTGATGAAGCCCTCGGCAACCATTTATAAGGCTTACATCCCCGAGGGAACCAGGGAATGCCTCCGCAATGCTTTCAGCAATTTTGCATTTCCTGTCCGGTTCGTAAACAATATTCTCCAGGGAAGATTCAGCCATGCGGGCTCGGAAGTGGCCAGATTCGCAATCAATTCGACATTGGGCTTTGCCGGCTTCTGGGACATCGCCTCGCGGGATTTCGGCCTGAAAGCGTATAAGGAAGACTTTGGCCAGACGCTCGGTTATTACGGCATGGGATCCGGTTTCTACCTCATGATACCGGTCCTTGGTCCATCGAATGTGAGGGATACCATGGGCCTTGCGGGTGATACATTCACAATGCCGCTGGGATATTTTGTCACTACGTATGTGTCTGCAAGCATCAAGGCGGGGTCTACACTGAACAGCACTTCTCTTCATATCGGCGAGTACGAGGATTTCAAGAAGTCCGCTTTGGATCCCTATGTGTCCATGCGGGACGCCTATTTCCAGTACAGGGCCGAGCAGATCATGGAGTAGAATTCTCATTGGTTCGGACCATCGGCACATGCCGTTTATTATCGTAATATCGAGGGGGCACGACGCATCGTGTCCCCTCTTTGTTTCAGTGCTCCCTGCTATGCAATCCCGCGGGCAAGTGCTTTCGGACCCGTTCATCCGAGCGATCAGGCAGGTTTTTCTTCGAAGTAGGAACGGATGCTCTGCGCAAGAGCCGGGATTGTGTATTCGGAAGGAACAATCCTGACATCGAGGCCGAACCCGGTTGCCGTCTGAGCGGTCACGGGACCGATACAGGCAATCGTTACGTTCTCAAGAAACGGCAGGATCCCGCTTTTGTCGAAGAGGCTGAAGAAATTGCTCACCGTGGACGAAGAGGTGAAGGTGATGCAGTGGATTTCACCCCGCCGCAACCGTTCGAGTATTTCGCTTCCGCGTTCCCTGGGGACCGTAGTCCGGTAGGTTGGAACCACATCGACTGAGGCGCCTCTTTCCCGAAGAGTGTCCGGCAGGATGTCGCGCGCCTCCATGGCGCGGGGTATCAGGAAGCGGATGCCTTTCAGGTCGACGTTGGATAGTGATTCGAGGAGCGACTCCGCCCTGTATTCGCCGGGCACGAGGTCGGGCCTGAGTCCGATGTCTTCCAGCGCCTGGGCGGTCTTCGGACCGATAGCCGCAAGCCGTACTCCCTTCAGCTCCCGCACATCCAGTCCGCACGCCCGCAGCCTTTCCATGAAGAACCGTACGCCGTTCACACTCGTAAAGATCGCCCAGTCGTAGGAGGTTGACAGATGGCGGATGGCGGTATCCAGAGGCTCCCATGAAGGCGGGGGCTCGATTTCGATGGTCGGAAACTCGATGCAGTCGGCTCCGAGTTCCGCCAGCAACGTCCGGAAGTCACTGGCCTGCTCGCGCGCTCGCGTCACGATGATGCGTTTCCCGAAAAGAGGGCGGCTTTCGAACCAGTTCAATTCCTTCCTCAGACCGACCACCTCTCCCACGACCGTTATCGCGGGTGGTTTGAGGCCGGCTTGACGAACCTTCTCGACGATGTCCTCGAGTGTGCCGGTGACCGTCTGCTGGGCCGGGGTCGTCCCCCAGCGGATGACCGCGACAGGCGTATGGGCCGGTCTTCCATGGGTAATCAGGCTGTTGCAGATTTCAGGGAGGTTCTTGACCCCCATGAAAAAAACCAGAGTGCCGACACCCGTGGCGAGCTTGTCCCAGGCAATTTTGGACGTGCCCGAGTCTTCTCGTTCGTGGCCGGTTACAAAAGCCATGCTGGCGGTGTGGTCCCTGTGCGAAAGGGGTATGCCCGCATAAGCCGGAACCGATATGGCGGCGGTCACACCGGGCACCACCTCAAAGGGGATGCCCCGGGCCACGAGCACCTGGGCTTCCTCGCCGCCCCGTCCGAAAACGAAGGGATCTCCCCCCTTGAGACGTACTACCACCTTATCGCGGCCCTTTTCCGCGAGGAGATCATTGATTGCCTTCTGACTGAGCGTATGGTCTCCTCCCTTCTTGCCGACATATATCCTTTCGCATTGCGGGGGAGCGTACTTCAGAAATTCTTCGTTTGCCAGGTAGTCGTAGATGACCACATCGGCCTTCTCCAGAACCTCGCGGCCTCTCAGGGTCAAAAGGCCCGGGTCGCCGGGCCCCGCACCCACCAGATAAACTTTTCCTTTTGCCACCTTTTGTTCCTCGGTATTGGTTAGGGATCGCCGTGATGCGGGAGTACGCGTGATAGCGGACAATCGATCAGGATCGATAGATTTCATCCAGGATGCGTCCGGCCCCGCGTTCGAGAAGGTCTTTCGCAACCGTTCGGCCAAGAACTTCCGCGTCCTCCGGAGGTGCGGTCCGGGTGACCCGGAAGACTTCGGTTCCATCCAGTGAGGCCACCAATCCGCTGAGTTCGACATTTCCATCGATGATGCGGGCATAGCCGCCGATGGGAACCTGGCAACCCCCTTCGAGCGCCTTCAGGAGGCTCCGTTCGGCCTCGACCGCTACGGCTGTTTCGGGGTGGTGAAGCGGCATCAGGAATTGCCGGAGCGTCATGTCATCACCGCGAACCTCGATTCCGACGGCACCCTGTCCGATCGCGGGCAGAAACTCGCAAGGATCCAGATAAGCGGTAATCGAATCCTGCCAGCCCATCCGGTGGAGTCCGGCTGCTGCGAGCACTATGGCGTCGTACATGCCCTCTCTCAGTTTCCTGAGCCGCGTTTCGATGTTCCCCCGCAGGTTTTGAATCTCCAGGTCCGGGCGAAGCTTCCTGATTTGTGAGGACCGCCTCAAACTGCTCGTTCCGACCTTCGCGCCGGGATGTAACAGGGTCAGGGTCTCGCCCCCCGTCACGATTACATCGCGCGGATCCTCCCGTTCCGGAATCGCCCCGATCGTGAGACCCGCCGGCAGCAGCGCGGGCACATCCTTCATGCTGTGGACCGCAAGGTCGATCGTCCGTGCCAGGAGAGCGTCTTCGATTTCTTTTACGAACAAGCCCTTGCCGCCCACTTTGGCGAGCGGCACGTCAACGATCCTGTCTCCGGTCGTTTTGATGATTTCCAGTTCCACGCGCAATCCGGGCCATATGCCTTCCAGAGCTTTCTTCACGTTTCCGCTCTGTTTCAGGGCCAGCATACTGCCACGAGTTCCAATTCGGATCGTTCCGTCAGTCAAAGGCATCCTCTCGGCTTCTCGTGCTGATGGGTTCTACGGGGGTCCCCCTCTGAGTACCGCTCAAATCCCGCTCCGCCGGCATGAAGAAAAGACTTGGGAAAAGTCAATCAATGGCAGGTGTTGCATGAACCCCCGCTGCACCCGGAGCACGAAGAGGCGCCCGTGCCCATCCGGCTGCTTGCAGCCCCCTTGTCTCCCCCGCTCTTGAAACCGCACACGGACATCATCTTATGCACATCGGACGATTCGCACTTGGGGCAGTTCACGCCTTCATCGCTTCTAAAAACCAGCGTTTCAAATTCTTCACCGCATTGGCAGCACTGATACTCAAAAATGGGCATTGTTTCCTCCAGATAACAAACCTTAAGACAAAAAATTAGCTCCTCCCCCGATGACCAGGCCATTGACTCCCGGGAACCGGAGCAAGAGCAATAACCGCGAAAACGCGGCGGTTGTCGGTCAGATTGGGCGATTCTTCTCCCCCCCTCGCCCCTCCCGCCGGGGAAGGGGGTATTGAGGCTCAGTTCCTCCCGCTTGACGGGGGAGTCTGGGTGGGGGTGCGGCTTCTCACTGAAAACATATTATTCGCGGCGACATCTCCCGTGGAACCGCTCAACACCAATTATTATAATACTCGTCGACCGTGTATCCAACGCATATTATTCAACGAATTTCGGGATGCGCGCCTGGGGGGCGATTTCCAGCACGACGGGATCTCCGTCCCGGACCGATTTGAAGTTTGTGGCGTCCCCCTTTACTTTTCCGATGATGTTGACTGCGCCGGCGGGGCGGATCTCATTGCCGCGGCTGACGGGGGTAGGTCCGAAAAAGATGCAGAAGGCGCTCCCTGTCGGCCAGTACCCCAGGTCACCGATCTCGACAACTTCGACGGCGGTTTTGTCCAGGGGCTGTTTTACCGGGATCCTGAAGTAAATCTCATCGCCCCAGGTCTGGGCCTGTGCCTTGACGGGCAGAGTCGAGTACAGCGCTTCAGCGGTAGGAGAATCGTTCAGTTCGGCGGTCATCGATACCGAGCCGGCCTGAATGCGAATAGCCTTTCCCATTTTATGCCTCCTTTGGCATCAGTTCCAGGACGGCTGCCATGAGCATCGGGAACATGATTTCGTGGTGACCGATGAGGGTTATGCCGGTTCCTGTTCCACATGTCGGGCGCTGGACCACATTCACCTGGCTTCTGTACTGGCGCTGAAAATCCATGTTGATGGTTGTGAGTCCGTCGAGTGAAAAGCCCAGGTTGCGGGCCACGCTGACGGCCTTGAGGAATACTTCGGGGAGTATCACGGCTGATCCGAGGTTGATGAACACGCCATCCTTGAGGGTGGTGACCAACCGGCAGAAGAGCCGGAAATCGTAATGGCTGAGAGCCCCCATGGCAGCTCCGTCCATTTGCGGATGCATGTGGATGATGTCGGTCCCGACGGCAACGTGAACCGTCAGTGGGATCCCGCACCGCGCGGCGGCTGCAAGAATACTCAACCGGCCGTACGGAGCCTTCTCTTCCAGCAGGCGCTCACCCACGGCCCTCCCAAGTCCTGAACCGCCCCTCGCCCGTGCCGATGCGACGGCGGTATGGATGAACTCGGCCGTCTCGCGGGCCATGCCAAAGCTTCCCCGATCCAGGTGCGCGGCGACGTCCTCGGATGTTTTTCCGGCGAGAGCGACCTCCACGTCGTGAATGATTCCGGCGCCGTTCATAGCGATTCCGGAAAAAAGGCCCCTTTCGATTCCGTCCACCAGCAGCGGGTTGAGTCCCACTTTGATCGGGTGGGCGCCCATTCCCAGGATGGTGGTTCGTCCCCCGTTCACGGCCTTCGCGAACGCTTCGGCGGCCGCCCGGAATTGATCGGCCGCCAGGATGCGCGGCAGCTTCTCGAAAAAGGCAAGAAACGTATCCCCGGGATTCCAGGGCTGGCCGAAATCCTCGATCTTCACTTTGCTCGGGCGATCCTCGAGACTTGTCGTTTTCAGACCGTCAAAATCAAGCGGTTTCCAATCCGATCGGCGAGCTGTCATGCATTCCTTCCCGTGAATTCAGTGAAGAGCATTTCCTCGACCAGGGCACACAGGACATGACCCACCGTGATGTGAGATTCCTGTATGCGGGCGGTAACGTCTGACGGGACATGGAGTGTGAGGTCGCAGTAAACGTCCATTTCCGTTTCGGCGCGGCCGCTGAATCCGAGGGTGCGGACGGCGTGTTCGTGTGCCCATTTCAAGGCCCTTACGACGTTGGGAGATCGACCGCTCGTGCTGATGCCCAGGGCGACATCGCCTGCCTGTGCCAGGGCGGTGAGCTGTTTTGAGAAAATATCGTCGAATGAAAAATCGTTGCCGATACTCGTCAGGATCGAAGAGTCCACCGTCAGGGCCGCCGCCGGGAGCGGAGGGCGCTCCAGCACAAACCGGTTCACGAACTCCGAGGCCAGATGTTGGCAATCAGCGGCGCTGCCTCCATTTCCAAAGAGGAAGAGCCTGTGGCCTCCCCTGAAGGCTTCACCGACCACCCCGGCCATATCGAGGATGAGACCCGCCGCCTGGCGCAGCAGGGCTTCCTTTGTGTCGATGCTTTCGCGAAAAGCCGATTCGACCAGGCCCATCATGTGCTTCCTGAACGTGTCGTTCATTCCGTTATTCCTTGACGGGCGTCAACATCCGGCGGCAATTCCGGATGTCGTCCTGCAGAATTTCAAGAAACCTGAGGAAAAACGGACCGGGCTTCCCTTTGCCGACCGACCGATCGTCAAAGGTCCTGACCGGAAGGATGTCGAAGGACGTTCCGAACATCATGATTTCCTCCGCATCGTGGGCTTGTTCAGGGCTTATATCCGCCTCATGGATGGCGGTCAATTCCCCTGAGGCCAACAACGGCCGCGCAAGTTCCATCATGCGGGTGATGGTGATCCCCCTGAGGACCCGGTCAAACCTGGGCACCAGGAATTCACGTTCCCTGGTGATAATCCCGATGTTTTCCGTAGGCCCTTCGGCGAAGCATCCCCGATCGTCAATCGATATTGAGAAATCCGCGCCGGCGTCCAGGGCTTCCTTCTTCATGAGCACGTTTGGGAGGTAATTGCAGCTCTTTATATTGGCGAACAAATTACTCCTGGCGGGGATTTTGCTCGTCACCAGTTTCACCCCGATCTCATATTTCTCTTCGGGCAGAACGGGAAGAGAGGCGACCATCACATAGACCTGTCTTGCAGGACTTTCATAGGGGTTTGCGGAAAACCCGCCCGGTCCCCTGGACAGGAGTAGTTTGACGAGGCAGTCCGGCACATTTGCGGCCGCGATGGTGCACAGGATAATTTCCTCGATCTGAATCCGGCTGACCGGGAAATCCAGCATCGAAACCTTGGCGGAGCGCTCCATCCGTTCGAGATGCCGGTGGAGTGCATACACTCTCCACCGGGTGCACTTGAACGCTTCGAAGACTCCGTCCCCCCTGTGCACGAGGTGATCGTCCAGCGGAATCATCATCAGGGCGGGATCGGTAATAATGCCGCCGTACCAGCTCGAATACATCGCCAGGTAGTTCTTGTGATAAGGCTCCTTCAACACCAGCAAGCGATCCACCACCTCGTCAAAACTCAATCTCCGGATAGACATTTTCGCTCCAAGCTTTTCCAGCAGCAGCCCGAAAACACAGCCGCTCATCGAACACGATCAGAGCGGCACTGCCTGTAACATCACAAGGTCGTTCCCCGGACAGAGGTGTACGATCCTCGATCCGGACCCTCGAGCACAAGTATGGCTTGTCCAAAGGTTATGAACATAATACTATTTCTCAGCAACAGGATAGGCAGCGAGGACAAAGATAATAAAGAGGGTTTCCTTCTGCAAGCGAAAAGGATTCCGGGGATAAGAACGTGAATGACTTCCGGTCTGAAAAGATAAAATCCGTCGTTTTCGACTTTGACGGAACACTCGCGGAACTGAAGTTGAACTTCGGTGAAATGAAACGCCGCTTGAGTGTGCTGGCTCTCGAGTACAATCGTTGTGCGATTCCCGATCCGCTGACGCCGGCCCTGGAGTGGGTTGAGAAACTTGCCGCCGAAGTGAGGTTGACGAACGAAGCGGCCGCCGAAGAACTGATTCGGAGGGCTTTCGGGCTCATCGAGGAAATGGAGGTTCGGGCGGCGGCTGAAGGCTGTCTTTTTCCCTTTACCCGCAGGCTCCTTGAAGGACTGCGCAGGAAGCGGATCAAGGTGGCCGTGGTCACCCGGAATTGCGAAAAGGCGGTCCGTATCGTCTTTCCCGACGTCGAATCCTATTGTGCGGCCTTACTTGCGCGCGAGCATGTGCCGCGAGTAAAACCCGATCCGGACCATCTGCTTCTGGCATTGCAGAAAATAGGCGCATCGCCCGATACAGCCCTTATGGTCGGTGACCATCCCATCGACATGCAGGCCGGACATCGCGCGGGGATCCGGACCGCAGGGGTTGCGAGCGGCAACGTTTCGCAGGAGGAACTGGCCAGGAGCGGCGCCTGCTGGACTGCGCGGAACTGCTGCGAACTGATGGAGGTCCTCGAGGCGCAGGGTCTGATTTGACGCGGACCTCAGAAAAGCGGCGGGACCGGGTTCTCCCGGCCTGGAACAAGGGCATGCAAAATGGAAATCCGTACTTTCCTCGAAAACATCAGAGTTCGCACGGCGATCCTCAGTTTTTCAGGGTGGCCGGATGCCGGGAAAGTCGTCCGGAATACCCTGGATGAAATGCGCGGCGCACTGCACTTCACGCCTGCCGCCTCTTTGGACATGGATGGATTCTGGAATGTCCAGTCAACACGCCCGCAAGTCGATATCCGTCATGGACAAATCCGGAAAATGGAATGGCCTTCCTTCGATTTGTCTCTGTGCGACCATGCATACCACGGACCGCTGGCGATCGGGTCCGGACCTGAACCCGTATGCAACTGGAGGTCGTTCGGGAGGCATGTCCTCGACCTGCTGGCGGAGTGGGAGTGCACGGAGGTCATTCTTTTGGGCTGCGTATACGATCACATTACCCATGAAGAGACCGTGGTATCCAGCGTCGTTCAGGACAGCCATGCGTACAATCGGCTGAAGGAACTGGGATGCAACCTGATCGAATATAAGGGACCCGGCGCGGTCCACTCGTCGCTCATGGAAACAGCGAAGGTTCTGAACATCCCCTGCTCCTGCATCTGGGCTCATTTTCCCTTCTACCTGCGCGGGCCTCATGAAATGCTCACGGCAAACCTGCTTGGCATCCTGGGGTCCCTCCTTGGACTGGAATTCAACACGGACCATCTCGTGAAACGCTGGGAAAAGCGGGTGCAGGAGATAGAGGCCCTCATTACCCAGGACCTGGAATTGCAGAGGGTCCTCGACAACCTGAAAAAACAAAGGGAAAGCGAGCCTCCGGCGTCTCCGGCGAAGATCGTCCGGCTGGACGAGTTTCTGAAGAAGCGCAATGAATCCCAGGACGAGTGATGAAGGGTGGATTGCGCCTCGTGATAAGGGCCGCTGCGCCCGTGGAGTGAATTCGATATGACCCCGGATGAGAGGATTCTCTGCTGGCCGGCACCATGGCCCATTTCAAGGAAATCGCCCGACAGAACCGATTTACCGAGAACGGCACGATCGAGCATGCCGTTTCGACCTGTCTGGTCTGCCACCCGGAGCTTGTTCCGCTCGATCCGTTTGTCATCTACCTGGACATCGTGGCGGAAGCCGTCAAGGTTCGGCGCCCGCGGCTCGACCGGGAACTCGCAGCCGAGATCAATGGAGACCTGGAACTCCAGGGCGAATCGATTCGCGTGACGTTGGAAGACCTGGCGGAGGGCGAGGAGAAAGCGGTCCGAAGCTGGCTCGCCTGGATAAGAGATGCCCTGTCAACCGGCCTGGGGCTCCTTTCCGTTCACAGCCAAACGAGCCTCGATTTCGATCTCGACAGCCCCGAAGCCCGGAGATGGGGAAATCTCATCGAATCGCGCTCAAAAGAGATCATGGCCCACCAACTGGGCAATTTCCGGCCGGTCCCGTCGCAGTGACGGTGAAACGGCATCAGCCCGGCATCGCGGGAACCCGGAGTTTCAGCAGCGGAGCGTGCTGCTGGGCGCCGTAAACATCCGAGTCCCCCAGGGCTCCCGACACCACCGGACGAACCATCGTGCACTTTACCGCAGACGCAGGGTCGAAATAGACCACCTTGATGATCCGGTCCACACTCACTCCGTACAACCCCGCGAAGAGTTCCCTGGTAAAGAAGTTGGCCGCCTTCAGGCGACGGTAATCCTCTTCCCTGGTGAACATGATATCCACGGTCAACTCGTAAGGACCGGCGTTCTTGCTTCGAATGACCGCCGCCATTTCGGTTATGGGAACAGTTTTCATCGGCCGACCTCGCGCAATTCGATGGGGAACGCACTCCCCGGGTCATCGACTTCCATGAGGTGGTAGATGTTGAACTCGAACACCTCGCCGCACGGAATATCGGACGGGCTGTAGAGAAGAGCGAGATTTCCCGCCGTCGATATGCGGCCGGGATATCCGTAATGAAGAAGGGTGCTTCGCACGTAGGAGCAAAGAGCGTTCGCCCGTTCCTGATCCCGGGCGATGGCTTCGATGACCAGCCCGAGTTCGTGCGAAGTTCTGTCCTTTTCGGGCTCCATTGCTCCCATCACGCCGTTTTTGCCATAGAGGTGAAAGAGGAGGGTGCCCTCGCGGCCGAGGTCTTCCTCGACCTGCGCCTTGAGCGAATCCAGCACCGATTCGATGCCGGCGATGAGAATGGGGTCTCTTATGCCCGCTATGGAGATGGCTCGAAATCCCGAGCGCCTGACTCCTTCGAGCTTGATGGTATAGGGCAGGGCGGGAATGAACCGGCTTCCCGAAACGCGCACCTTTCCCCCGTCGAGCGCTTCGAAATGAGTGTTTCGCAGGTCGAGAGTTCCCCCGGGGCCGGGCAGCGAATATGGGTCGGATTTTTCATAAAGCGTGTGGGCCGCCGTGGAGATGCGGGTGAAACGCCTTGCCTCATTGAGGGATTCAAGTTCGAAGCAGTCCTCGAAGAGAAGTCCCATCACGCAATCACGCCCGCTGCCCGGAGTGGCTGCTATGGCCGCACATTCGAGGATTTTTCCCATGTGATAGGCCAGCCCCGGATCGTAGCCCCTCATGACGGCGGACGCGGCGAAGGGCACCGGGTCGTAGCAACGGCCGCAAAGGATGACCTGGCAGCCCATTCCCAGGGCCGCCTCCACCGGCTCGGCTCCCATCTGTGCGACGATCCGTACACTTTCCCGGATTTCTTCGGCCGTTATTTCGGGAGCGGGATGCAGAGGGCGTACGCGTCCGTGTTCCAGTGCCCGCACAACATCGTCTTTGGCGATATCGGCATAGACTATCGCCATCCGGAATGAGAGCGAGTTTTCCGCGGCCAGTTCCCTTATGATTTCCTCGGTCCATTCGACGTGCGGCCTTGCTCCGCTGCCGCCCGCGGTCCCGATGATGAGGGGAACGGATTCCCTGACTGCGGCATTCAGCATGAAGGACAAATCCCGCTTTACTGCCGAGCGGGTCGTGAACGACTTTCCCGCTCCGAGGTAATACGGGCCGGGATCGGTGCTCCCCGCATCGACGGCGATGAGGTCGGGGCCTTGTTCCATGCCCTTCTGAAAGGATTTTTCGGGGAAACCATAGCCGAGGATCGCGGTGGGAGAAAGAACCTTATATGGATCGTGCCCCATATTCGCCTGCCTTTCCGGCCTCCCTTCGGGAGTGACTTGAGGTCCTTTGTGGTATGAAGATTTCCTGCGATGATAAAAAAAGCCAGGGAAACACCCTGGCTATGAAGACCGTCATCAAGTTGAAACGTCTACTGGACCTTTCGCACGTTCACAGCCTGGGGTCCCTTCGGCCCCCGTTCGACATCGAAGGTCACCTCTTCTCCTTCACTGAGAGAGCGGAAACCCTCGGTGGCAATGGCGCTGTAATGTACGAATACGTCTCCTTGCTCTTTGGTTTCGATGAAACCGTAGCCCTTCTTGTCGTTGAACCACTTTACCCGGCCTTCCGACATCTTAAAATTCCTTTCCTTCTCACTTGCTGTTGAAATGCTTGCGGGCTCGCAATGAAGAGTGCTCTTTAAATCGCTTCACAAGACCATGATCGATTTGGCAGAGATTCTCCAGACTATCGAACCTGACCACCGTATAATTACATGCAACCTAGCGTATTCCTTGCGTCCTGTCAAGCAAATGGACCAGCATTCACACCCGGGTTATGTCCGGGCCGCAAGAACGGTTTTTCGTGTGCGTGTCGAAACGCCCTGGGGCCTCCCGTTATTATGAAGACCGGCGCAGGAGGTCTTCGAGAGCCCCCTGCAAATTCGGGAACCGGAACTCGTATCCGGCCTCCAGAAGCCGAGTGGGAATCACCCTCTGCCCTTTGATGAGAACGTCTCCGAATTCTCCGAGGAGCGTCCGAATGACAAAAGCCGGAACGGCCGGCAGGAAGATCGGTCGTTTCAGGACTTTCGCGAGCGTCCGGGCCATTTCTTCATTCGTGACCGGATTTGGGGCGGTGAGATTCACCGGCCCCGACAGGTTTTCATGCGAGGCAAGGAAGAGCATGATGTTAAAGATGTCCTCCTCGTGTATCCAGGAGAACCACTGTCTTCCACTGCCCAGCGGACTTCCAAGCATATTGCTGAAGGCCGGAAGCATTTTGCCAAGAGCGCCTCCACTGCGCCCGAGGACAATTCCGAACCGGCACAGGACTACCCTCACTCCGAGGCTTTCAGCCCTCTTCGCTTCTCTTTCCCACTCGATGCCGATCCGAGTGAGAAACTCATCTCCCGCGGGGCTCGATTCATCGAGCACTTCATCGTCGGTGCGGCTCCCGTAGTAGCCGACCGCCGAGGCGCTCAACAAGACCGGTTTTTTCCCGGGGCCGGACAGAGCTTCCACGAGGTTCCGGGTGGTCAGCACGCGGCTATCGAGAATGGACGCACGCGCCTTCCCGGTCCAGAGGGTGAAGATGGAAGTTCCCGCAAGATTGATCACGACATCGTGCTGCAACACGCTGCTCTGCCACGACCCGGGGCTTGTCGGGTCCCCTTCGACAAAAGATGCCCCAGGCGGCCGGCTTCCGGCTTTTGATGAGCGCGTAAGGACCGTCACCTCGTGGCCCGTTTCGGTGAGCCGTGCGGTGAGGTAGCGTCCGACGAATCCGGTTCCCCCCGTAATGAAAAACCTCATAGGCTATCCCTCCTTTGTATGCAAGTGCATCGGCCATTGTCCACATTTGAATACTAAGCATCAGACAGGCCGGCACCAGCACGGCTTTCCAGCCTGTCTTTGGCCGTGCATTGTTGCCTGGGATTTCTTCCGAAAGAGGATACTGGACGGCAGGCTGGAAAATCAGGCCCGCGTCGGCGTCAAGAGCGGCCGGCCGGTTTCTTCAACGCGCTTTGCGCCAGATCACAAAGCCTGTGAGAGAGGAGCCTCCCATTCTCGAAGATTCGGATTTCTTCCCTGTCGTCCGCAAGCCTTGCCAGTTCTTCCCGACAACATGCGGCATCGAGGAAGCCGAGGACCCACGCAGCCAGTCCCCGCAGTGTCGTGTTGACGGACGCGAGGTAGGGAGCCACATGAACGGCCTCCTCCTGCATGAACTCAGGCCGCGCCTGGGCCAGTCTCCCGATCCCCCAGAGAACGCCCGCTTCCAGCAGTTCATTCTCGAGAAGATTGCAGTCCGGTCTGATGTACGAAATCAGGATGCAGGAATATTCCGCCGCCAATCCGCCGTGGCGGGCCATGATCTCTCCCATGGCCTCGGGAGAGCCCCAGCCGATGCCGCCCGATTCGTCGTTCAGGCTCCAGATGAGCCGCCTCATGATGACCCGCGCCGACTCCATATCCTGTTCCGCCATTTGGGCCGTCACCAAGCCGACTGCGGAGACCGCATTCCACTTGAGCCGTTCGTCGGGAGAGTAGAGGAAGGAGAGCAGGGGGTTGATGAGCCTGCGCGGTTGCGCGCCGGACCAGTCCATCAGCCGCTTTTCGAAATCATCGGTTCGCAGCAGCGTATCGATCCGGGACCTGAACTTTCCGATTGCCTCCTTTTTGCTGTGCAAGGTCTGCTCCCAAAAAAGGTGTCTCATTGCTCCTGCCACGCAATGCAATCGGCCGGACAGCAGTTGATGGCCTCCTCGACGCAATCCTCGGGATATGAATCGAGGTCGGCCACTTCAATATATCCGGCCTCATTGCGGACGAACACGGCCGGGCAGAGTTCGATGCATCCCCGGCAATCCGTGCACCGGCTCATATCCAGCATGGGAATCTTCGCCAAAACCGCTGTCCTTTCAGGCGGGAAAGCACCCGGCTTTCCCGTTGGGGAGTGATCCATCGGGGGCTGTTGCCCAAAGGAAAAGCGTTTGCATTCCCACGCAGGAGCGTGGGTACGAGCGTAACCAGGATTTGTCATTCCGGCGGAAGCCGGAATCCAGACTCTTTGAAATTATTGGGTAATTCCAATTAACGACACTGGACCCCGGCCTTCGAAGGCCGGGGTGACGTTTCCGGGCAAACGGCTCATTTTCCGCCTGGATTCTGTTTGGGCAACAGGAGCAGAGCCTGCTCACTTCAGGCTTTTCAATGCCTTCGCGAGGTCGGTCCGGTCGAACCCCACCATCACTTGATCGCGAACGGCAATGACGGGAACGCTTCGACTTCCGCCCGAAAGCTCTTTCATCTCCTGAAGGGCCTCTTTATCGGCGCTCACATCAATGGCCTCGAAATCGATGCCTTTTTTTGTCAGAAAATCCTTCGCCTGCTTGCAGTAGGTGCATGTGGGGATGGTGTAGATCTTAACCTTCTTTTCCATGCCATTATTCCTTTCGGCAGTTTGCAAAGCCCCGGAGGATGCCGCGGATCATCCCGTTCCGGGCGCATGCGGACCATGTAGAAGGATTGTTGAGAGGGATTTTCAGTGGAAAACGGGTGAACGACGGCCGGAAAGGTTCCCCGGAATCGGCGCCCACAGCGAAGGCTGAGCGGTTCGATCCGGACACGTTCATCAGGTCGTCCTCCCAATGGAATAAGCTGGGTGAGGGGTGTGTGTCTCGCCGATTTCAGACGTTCCGGACAGTTGCCCGACCTCCCCTCGAATCGGCGCGGGAGGAGGTTTGGGATGGTTTCCGGAACGGATCGGGCGGCACCGGTGGCATGGCCTGTGAAACCCGGACACCGTCCGGCCGCGATTCCGGATCATGGATTTTGTCGAAAATGCCGTCGGCACTTTGCCGAGAAGCTGCGAAAAAGCCGTTCGCCGCTGCGGCCCGGTCGTTAACGCGAGATCCTGCCGAGCTGCCCGGCAAGGCGCCTCAGGTGCTCCTGTTCTTCTCTTACCAGGGTACTGATGAATTCCTGGTCTTTTTTGGTTTCGGTCGCGTCCTCGAGTTCGAGAAAAAAGACGACGGAGTCTTTCTCAAAATCAATCGCGAGCTTCAGGGCGGTCTTGACGTCCCGGACATTTGCCAGTTGTTCATCGACGCTCGCGCTTGAAACGAAGACGTGGTTGTCGGCCATCATCTTGATGTATCGGTCCAGTTCATTGTCGGGGTCCCAGACGGTGGAGACGGCGGCACTTGGAGGGAGCTGGGCCTTCAGGGCCTCGAATTTCTTCTTGTGTTCCATTTCCTGCCGCGCAAGATCCGCGAAAAGCTCCCTGACCTCGGGGTCTCCTATACGCTCAAGGCTCTCTTCGTAGAACCTTTTCCCATTCTCCTCGATTTCGATTGCAACCTTGAATACTTCTGCGGCATTGAACCTGTAACTCATTGGTGAATCTCCCTGATATGTCTGGGACCCTGCTTTTCTTTGGAAGAGCGATGCAGCGCCGCAGGTCCGGCCTGCCCTCTCATTGGACGGGCCGTCACTTCCGGGGGGAACCTGCTTCGTGCGTCACCTTTCTCCGGGTCGTGCATCCCTTCAAATTGGACGGGCATCCCGATCCGGGCACCCGTCTCTCCTGCCGGTTACTCTTTTTCGAAATCGCTCTTTCCCGCTCCGCATACCGGGCAAACCCAGTCATCGGGGAG
The DNA here is from genome assembly GCA_963666995.1 of uncultured Syntrophobacter sp. Lineage (GTDB taxonomy): Bacteria > Desulfobacterota > Syntrophobacteria > Syntrophobacterales > Syntrophobacteraceae > Syntrophobacter. The sequence continues at coordinate 2,688,968 of OY762941.1, forward strand.
AGCATCGAAGCTGGTCCCGGGCTCGACGCCGTTGTCGGGATCTCCCACTTTGGGATCATAAACGTAACCGCAAATCGTGCAGATATAACGATTCATCGCGAACTCCTCCTTGTGTTTCGAATGCTGCGGATGAAAAAAACGGGAGACCCCACCGGGAGCGTCCCTGGAGAGAAGCAGTTATTCCACCATTTCAGACAAGAGAGTCACTGAGAGGACGATCCCTTTCTGTATACGCAGTTGGAATCAAAATGTTTTTCGATTCGCCCACAGCCGCTTCAAGCGAAGCGCATTGCTCACCACGGAAACTGAACTGAGGGCCATGGCCGCGGCGGCGAACATGGGATTGAGCAGAATACCCAGAAAAGGATAAAGCACGCCGGCCGCTATGGGAATGCCCAAAGTGTTATAAAAGAATGCCCAGAAGAGATTTTCCTTGATGACTCTCATGGTGAGCGATGAAAGCTCGATGGCCGATGCGACCAGTCGTAGATCGTCTCTGATCAGGGTGATGTCGCTGGCTTCGACGGCCACGTCGGTGCCCGTGCCGATGGCCACTCCCACGTCTGCGGCCGCCAGGGCGGGAGCGTCGTTGATACCGTCGCCGACCATGGCCACCACTTTTCCCTCACTCTGCAGGCGCCGGATCTCTCCGGCTTTCTCACCGGGGAGGACTTCCGCCAGTACCCGGTCGATTCCCACCTGGTTCGCAATCGACCTCGCGGTTTCCATCCGGTCGCCCGTTATCATGGCAATTTCGAGTCCCATTTCCTTCAGGCGGGAGACCGCAGTCCGGGCAGACTCCTTGACGCCGTCCGCGAGGGCGATGACGCCGGCAAGTTCCCCGCCTCTGCCGAGAAAGACGCAGGTCTTTCCGGAAGCCACCAGGTCGTCTGCGATCCTTCCCGCATCCCCGATGGAGACTTGATTTGCGGTGAGCAGCTTTGCGCTGCCGATGATCACTTCATTTCCCCCGACGGAGCCCCTGGAACCCAGTCCGGAAAGCGATTCGAACCCTTCGACCGGAAGAGGCGCGAACCCTTCCCTTTGTCCCGCCTCGACGATCGCTCGCGCCAGCGGGTGTTCGGAGAGGGCTTCTATGGACATGGCCAGCCTGAGCATTTCTTCGCGCGCTATGTTCCCGGAGGCCATCACATCGGTCACCTCGGGATTTCCCCTGGTGAGTGTCCCGGTCTTGTCGAACACAACCATGTCGATGTGACACGCCCTTTCGAGACTTTCACCGCCCTTGATGAGAATTCCGCTCTCAGCCCCCACCCCCGTGCCGACCATAACTGCCGTGGGGGTGGCGAGTCCCATGGCGCACGGGCAGGAGATGATCAAAACCGATACGAAATTCAGAAGCGCGCGGCTGAACGTCGAATCGGGCACGAAGAAGTACCACACGCAGAAAGTGATCAGAGCGGCAAGGATGACCGCGGGAGAAAAAATGGAAGCCACCTTGTCTGCGAAGAACTGAATCGGAGCCTTTGATCCCTGGGCTTCCTCGACGAGGCGGATGATCTGGGCAAGAGCGGTTTCCGATCCAACCTTCGTCGCGCGGAACCTGAAACTTCCGGTCTGGTTGATCGTCCCGGCGAAGACTTCGCTGCCCGTCTCCTTGGCGACCGGAACGCTCTCCCCGGTGAGCATGGATTCATCCACGGACGAGGCCCCGGATTCGACGAGGCCGTCGGTCGGGATTCTTCCTCCCGGTCTCACCAGGATCGAATCGCCTTCAACCACCTCCTCGATGGGAATATCGAATTCCCGGTCTCCCCTTACGACCCGGGCCGTGGCGGGCGTCAGCTTCATGAGGCGCTTGATGGCATCCGAGGTCTTGCCCCGTGCTTTCATTTCAAGCAGACGCCCCAGGAGCACAAGCGTGATGATCATGGCCGAGCCGTCGAAATAGACCTGCGGTTCCAGCCCCGCCACGGTGAAAATCCCCGGCCAGAAGGTTGCAACCGTCGAATAGACATACGCGGAGAAAGCTCCGATAGCCACCAGGGTGTTCATGTCCGCGGTCTTCTGGAGCGTCGCCTTGATCGCTCCACGCAGGAAACGGTCTCCGACCCAGAAGACTACGGGGGTTGTCAGGACGAAAAGCACATGGAGCACGTATTGGCGGGGCACCGGATGCAGGAAAGGGAACCAGTGCTGCATGGTTCCCATCATGATGACAACACTCAAGGCCGCGCCGACGGCGACCTTGACCTTCAGGCTTCGAATTTCCCGGTTGCGAGCCTCTTCCACGGGATCTTCCAGGGTTTCCCGGAACAAACCCAGGTACTCGTACCCGGCTTTTTCGATCGCGGCCCGCAGGGCCGAAACCGGTGCGGTTCGAGGATCATGGGTGACGGCGGCTCTCGACGAAGCCAGGTTGACCGAAGCCTGTTCGACTCCGGGGACCGACCCCAGAGCCTTCTCAACCCTTCCGACACAGGCGGCGCAGGTCATGCCTCCGACAAGAACAATGCTGGTCTTGGCTCCTCCGTTTGGCGCCCGGTCGAGAGACAACGGTTCATAGCCGATTTCCCTGATTTTCGCCCGGATCGCATCCTCGCTCACGACCGCCGGATCGTATTCCACCGTTGCCCTGGACGTTGCCAGGTTGACCGAAGCCCGGCTGACGCCTTCAATTTCTCTGATTCCCCGCTCAACGCGGCGGACACAAGCCGCACAGGTCATGCCCTGGATATGCACAGTGCCTTTAACCAAGCTCGTAGCCAGCTTCCTCTATCCGTTCCCGAATAAGCCGTTCATCCACCGGTTTGGTTTCTTCGAAAGTGGCCTGCCCGCTCTCGAGTTCCACCGTGACGTTCTTAATGCCGTCAATGGCAGCCAAAGCTGCGGCAACGGACTTCACGCAGTGCTGACAGGACATCCCTTTGATTTTAATCGTCTTCATGGTTTCGCTCCGCAGATATGATGGTCTCAAACCTCATGTGGCCGGTTCTATGCTTTCCCCTGTAATGATTCTCTTCCAAAAGGCCAGAATCCCGTCTTTTCCGAAAGAGACCTGAAGGAGTTCCCACCCGCTCCGGCCCCGATCGTTGAGTATTCCTTCCATCTTCTCGATTTGGGACACGGGAATGCTCCCGAGATTGCAGGCCCCGTCCTGCGTACAAAAATAGACTGCTTCCTGGAATGTGTCAGCGGGATGCCTCGTGATTTCATATTCGAATAAATTCATCTGTACTTCATCCTTCGTGTTTGCGACCGGTCACGACCCACGTCCGTCCGGGTACGCTCTGAAGATCCCCCATTGCCTGATAAGACGAATTCGAATCGCTTCGACACCCTTCTGAAGACGTCCGGATTCCGGGCAGGCTTTCGCCTTTCCGCCCACCACAAAGGAAAATAACCCTGGGGAAAGATTGAATCAAGAAGCTATTGCCCGATTAGAAGGTCAATGCGGGTGAATCGGGGCCCAGGCTGTTGCCCGAAGGAAAAACCGGGCCCAAGTGAAACCGGGATTCGTCATTCCGGCGAACGAGACTGTGTCACAGAACTTGTCGCAGGGCCATACCGAGTCAAATAAAGATAAACGACGGTCTGGATAATTGATTCGACATCCCGGTGAAAGTCATAATGCATTGCGTTTTTAGAAAGTTATCACGAAAAACACTGGACCCCGGCCTCCGTGCCGGGGTGACGTTTCCGGACAAACGGCTTATTTCTTACCTGGATTCCGTTTGGGCAACAGTCCCGTTATGCAACCACCCAGAGGGCCATATTCTGCGCCATCTGAGTAAGCTTGTAAGTTACGCGCCCGACGTCGAACTCCTCGACCTTGGAGAGTCCCTTTCTCCCAACCACGATCGTCCCGAAGCCTCCCCGGCGGGCTTCCTCGATAATCGCTCCGGCCCTGCTGGCAACGCCCGAGATAATTTTCGTGCCGATCCGATCGTTCCTTACACCGGCAGCCTTCAATCTGGCGGTTGCGTCTTCGAACGCGGGCGTTATTACGTTCTCGGCCTCTTCAAGCAGCCTTTGCCGATACCCTTCGGGAAAGATCTGCTCATGGCCGGCGGAGGACACCGATATCCCCCTGACCACGTGGATGAGGTTGATCTGATGGTTCTTTACATTTGCCATCCCGCAGACATGGTCGACTGCTCGCATGGCGCTGTCGGATGAATCCATCGCGATGAGGATTTTTCCTTTCTTGGGTCTTCCTCCCACAAGCCACAAGGATGTCCTGCTGAGCTTTCCCATGGTCTTGCTGGCGACACTGCCGAGCAGGTGTTCGTCGATGTTGCCCAGGCCTCTTCGTCCGATAACTACCGCATCATAGCTGTGCTGCGACTCCGCAAGGATGTCGCGGGCTATCCCTTCCCTGATTTTCTGGATGCTGATCATGACGGAATATTCGGGGATCCCCACATCGACCAGCACGCGCCGGGCCTGCCTCATAAACTGACGTATCTGGTTTTCCTTTTCGGTCTCCCAGTTCTTCAGATACTCGAGGTGCTTGGGCACCAGCGGATCCTTTTCCCAATCCCAGAATGCGTCCGGAACCTTGTTCATGACATGGAACAGAACCACGTCCGTATCGAAAGCAGGCACGATACCGCTGAGATAGCTTATGGCTTCAAAGGTCTGATCCGAGCCGTCCACAGCCACCAGTATTCTTCTTCTTTCCTGGTTCATCTTCTCCTCTGCTCGTACTGAAAGACAGACCCAATAAAACCGGCCTGCTCCGTCGCCTTCGTTATTCAGAAATGCTTTGCCGTGCAAGGCCCGGGCAACCCTACGAAAAAGTTCAATCTCTCTCTATTGGAAAAGTCAACTTTGCCCCGTACCATCCGATAACAGATACCATGGGGATGAGTGATAGCGTGAGCAGAAAATATAGGATGCCGGCAGTTCCGAAAGAATCCATCAGATGGGGGTTTTCCGCCCGCCATGTGAACGCGGTTACGGAAGTGATGAGCATAAGGATCGAAACCGTCAGCTTCACATTCACGGGCTTCAGGGGCTTGGCCATATAATTGAGCCACCACGTGAAAAGACCCGTCAGCATGACAAGCGGCGTAAACAACAGGCCTGCGCCAAGGCAATGCACGGAAGTGATTTCAAATGACCTGATTCCCGTTATCAGGTACAGGATGTTGAAAACAGGGACCGCCAGCATGAACGCTATGGGGAAATGAACGGTCATGGGATGGGGATGGCGCCTCAAGAAAGGGTACTTTCGAAGCAGCCGCATCAGGAATCCCGCGGATTCTCCGGATTCTTCCGGAGGCGTCTTCTTTCCGACCACTCCCACCTGAGGGTATCTTTCGAGGACCTCGGGACCATGAGGGGCGGCCTGTATGTCCGTAGTCATATCCTTTCCCGCATGGTGGCGCTTCATGTGAAGTCCGCCCTTCCACAGTTTGCTTTCCGAAACATCAAAGACCCTGTCCCGGTGAACGACGTAGACGGGCTTCCCGTCTTTGCCGTCAAATTCAGCAATGCTCTCCGGATCGAATTCCTTCATCAGTGGTGTCCCCGGTTCATGCCCGTCGATGAGTCAGCCCTTTTGAACATTTCCAAACGAAGCCCTATACAGGGAATAAATGCCTGCTCTTATTGTCTGGAAAGATTGCAGCTTGAAGAAGCTTTGTCAAGAATTGAACCCTTAATCACAAGGGCTTCAATGGCAGCGACCGTAGCCTTCGATCCCGTTTTTGCCTGCCGCGGGTTTCATCCCGGTGTTCTTCAGAAACGCCGCGAGCTAAGGGTATTTTCGGAACGACTGCAATGAGCTTGTTGCATTGATGGAAGGGAAGATTATTCTTTATGGCAGATCGATTCGGATGAAAGATGCGCGGGAGGGTTTTCCCCCTCCCGAATTTGCTTTTGAACCTTCGATATCGTCCGGGGAGGTTGGGGATCGTGATCCACATGAGGCCGGTTGTCACTGCATGTCTGATTGGTCTGCTCTTCTGCTTCATTTCGGGTCCCAATTGCTTTGCCGTTCCTCGGGAAACGCCCACTGAAGCCATTCTTTCAAACGGGATGAAAGTCCTCTTTCTCGAGAATCACAAGGCGCCCATCGTGTCTTTCCAGGTCTGGTACCGGGCGGGATCGCGCAACGAGAACTGGGGGAAGACGGGGCTTGCCCATCTCATGGAACATTTGATGTTCAAAGGGACTGAAAAAGTCTCGGGAGCGGATTTCACGCAAACGATCGAGAAGAACGGGGGAGAGTTCAACGCCTTCACTTCCAGCGATTACGCCGCGTATTTCGAAACGCTGAGTTCAGACAGGATACAGGTCGCCCTGGACCTGGAATCGGACCGCATGAAGAATCTGGTCCTGAGCGAACAGGACTTTGAGACGGAACGCAAGGTGGTGATGGAGGAGAGACGGATGCGGACGGATGACAATCCCCAGGCGTACCTCCTCGAACAACTGAACGCCGCGGCGTACCAGACGCAGCCTTACCACTGGCCTCCTGTCGGCTGGAGTGAGGACATTGCCCGTATCACATTGGGTGACGTCAGGAACTTCTACAGAAAATACTACGATCCGGCCAACGCATTCATCGTGGTGGTCGGAGATTTCAAGAAGGACGATCTTCTTCCACGGCTGGAAAAGACCTTTGGGGTGATCCCGAAAGGCCCGCCGCCGGAAAGCACCCACTACGAGGACCCGCCGCAGACGGGAGGGCGCACAATCCTCGTGGAAAGACCGTCTCAACTGGCCTCGATCATCGTGGGCTACCACGTTCCCACCGTTCGAAGCCCGGACGGCTGCGTGCTGGATGTGATATCGTCGATCCTGTCGGAGGCAAAGAGTTCGAGGCTCTACGAGCATCTCGTCACGGACAGGGCGCTGGTGCTGGAAGCGGACTCGGACTATTCGCTCCTGAGCTTCGATCCGGGATTGTTTTATGTCTCGGCAACACTCATGCCGGGCAAAAAAACAGACGAGGTGGAAGAGGCAATCACCCTCGAACTGGAAGGGTTGAAAAATGTGCCGGTCGGGGACGTCGAGCTGGAAAAGGCAAAGAACCAGCTTGAGGCGAGCTTTGTGTTTATGCAGGATTCGCTGTTCAACCAGGGGATGCTCCTTGCCGAATACGAGATTGCCGTGGGGTGGAGGGCCTTCGACGAATATATTCCGTCGATTCGCAAAGTCACTCCGGAAGACATTCAAAGAGTTGCCCGCCTTTACTTCGTTTCGCGCAACCGTACGTCGGGTGCCATTCTGCCTGTTGCGGCCGAGGGCGGTACCCCGCCTCCGGTAGGGTCCGCCGTCAGGGATAAAACGCTTCAGTTCCGGCAGCCGGTTTTTTCCGACGGCAATCCACTTTCAAAAGACTCCCCTTCCACCCCAAGCCGGCGCGCCGCAGGAGTGCTCCAGTGAAGACGAAGACGGCAAATCCGTTGACAGTGATCTCATGGGTTGTTCTGTTTGGACTGGCATCGGTGACGGTGCCTGCCGCGGCAAGGGCGCTCCCCGCCGTCGAACGAACGGTTTTGCCAAATAAGCTGGTGCTGCTCGTTTTCGAAGAGCATTCGCTCCCTGTCGTGACGTTTCAACTTCTGGTCGACGCGGGTTCCTGGAAAGACCCCGAGGACATGGGAGGGCTCGCAAACCTGACGGCTAACGGGATCCTGCTGGGGACCGCCGCTCAGGATGCAAAGGCGATCAACGAAGAACTCGATTTTCTGGGTACTTCCCTGGAATCGATGTGCGACAACGACTTTGCCGCCCTTGGCATGCAGACTTTAAAGAGGAACCTGGAAAAGAGCTTCCCGCTCTTCATGCGAACCATCACTCAGGCGTCTTTCCCTGAAAAGGAAATCGCGGCGGAGAAAAAAAAGATCGAAGGCCGGATCCAGTCGGAAGAGGACGAGCCTTCCGAAGTTGCCGACAAGGCCTTCGACAAGGCGCTCTTCCTTTCCAGCCCTTACTCGAGACCCGTTAAAGGGTCCTCCGAATCCCTTTCAAAGATCACACGCGAAGCGGTCCTGAAATTCCACGGCGATTACTACGCCCCCAATTGCTCCATCCTCGCCGTGGGCGGGGACATTACCATGGAGGAGGTAAAGTCCCTGATCGTCCCGGAACTGGTCCGGTGGGCCGAGAAAAAGGTCCCGCAATCAACGTTCACGACCACTTTTGCCGCCGCAACGCGCACGGTCAAAATCAGCCGTGAGATCACGCAGGCCAACATCATTCTCGGGAATGCGGGAATGGAGAGGGCAAACAAAGACTACAGCGCCTTTTCGGTAATGAACTATATCTTCGGATTCACCAACTTTACTTCCAGGTTGATGTGCGAAGTCCGGATCAAGAACGGACTGGCGTATTCCATCGAAAGTGAGATGGAGCCTCGCAAGCATCCGGGGGCGTTTGAGATCACCCTTCAGACCAAGAATTCCTCGGCCTCCGAAGCCGTTTCGCTGGTGCTTCACGAGATGGAACGGATACGAAAGGAACCTGTCTCGGACAGCGAGTTCGAACTGGCGAAGCAGTTTCTCATCGGCAATTTTCCGCTGCGATACAGCACTCAGAAGGACATGGGCAGGTTTTTCACCCTTGTCGAGTTTTTCGGCCTCGGTCTCGATTATCCCGAAAAGTACCCGTCGATTATCAATGCCGTTACCCGGGATGATGTGCTCCGGGTGTCGCGGAAATATCTGCATCCGGAGAACTATATCCTTGTGGTCGTAGGAAACCTCAAGGAAGCCGGGATGGAATAGCCCGACCTCAGGGATGCTGTGCGCAACGACTTGTCTTGAGCCGGACGGTCGAGTTCCCTCTGCGGCGCCGTCAGGAAAAATGGCTCGAAACCGTTGTAATTCGCGTTTAGCGGTCCTATTATCATTCGTGATGGGAGTGTACGGATGAAGCCATGGATGTAGTAATGTACCCGGACAGTATTCCCATGCGCGGTGAAAATACAATTTTCACCGTATTCCTTTCGGTCGACGTTTAGAATAGAAATTGCTCGCTGACTCCCTCGTTCATATTTGGATGCTATGTGTATACGGAAAGCATCGGTTCTCCGCCTGACGGGGAAAAAGCTGAAAAAGGCAACCGAAGGCGCTTTTGAGCCTCTTTGACAACGATTCGAAACAGAGGAAGATCGATTCGTTTTCAAACAGCCGCCCCGTGGACAGAAGGACTATCCAATTCATTGCCCGTTGCAGGTGCTCGGTATGAAAGGAATGAATCGTCGGGAATTCTTGCAGGCAGCAGGTCTGGCCGGAACAAGCACAGTGGTCGGATGCTCTTCGGAAACATGGCGTCGTCTGATCCCGTATCTTTCACCGGCCGAGGACGTCATTCCGGGCGAGCCCGAATGGTACGCCGCAACCTGCAGGGAATGCCCGGCCGGATGCGGTCTGCTTGCCAAGAACAGAGACGGCCGCATCATCAAGGTCGAAGGGAATCCCTCTCACCCGATAAATGCCGGGAGGCTCTGTCCCCGCGGGCAGGCGTCGCTTCAAGGCCTGTATAATCCCGACCGGTTCCACGGTCCCATGCAAAGAAACGCCGCGGGAGTTCTCGAACCGGTTGCCTGGGATAAGGCGGAGGAGAAATTCCTGCAAACGGTCGGCGGGATCCTCGAACGAGGCCGTGGGGACCGCATTGTCTTCATGACCGAGCTTACGACGGGCACGTTGAATGACCTCGAAAATTTGTGGCTTAAGGAACTGGGGCAGCCGGCGGGTCGCGTCATCTACGAGCCCCTGGCCTACGAACCGCTGAAAAAAGCCAACCAGATCGTTTTCGGATTTGATGAGATCCCCGCCTACAGGCTGGATCAGGCCGACTTTCTCATTTCGTTCAATGCCGGCTTTCTGGAAACCTGGCTCTCGAACGTGGAATACACGCGGCAGTTTGCCGCCTTCCATGCTCTGAACGACGGCCGCAGGAACCCCTTTGTGTTTGTGGGTCCGCGGCTTTCGATGACGGCGGCAAACGCCGACCTGTGGATTCCCGTGGACCCGGGGGACGAGTACCTGGTTGCCCTCGGCATCATGAAGGTGATTCTCGACGAAAACCTGGTTCCCTCCGTCGATTCGAACCAGAGGGCGGCCCTGGCCGGGATGATCGGGCCGTGGACCGTTGAGACCATCGGTTCGAAGAGCGGTTTGAATGCTGAATTGCTGAGGAACCTGGCTCACCTTTTCGCCAAAGCCCGAAAACCCCTGGCGCTGGCGGGAGGGCTCCCCGTACAGGGGCCGAACGCGACTGAAACGGCGATTGGGGCGAACCTCCTGTGCACTCTGAACCCGGAAAGCGCCCGGACGATTGATTTTGGCGTAACGTCCGCGTATGCATCAGTGGCGGGAATGGACGCCGTGAAGGAAGTCTCAGAGCGGATGAAACGGGGTGAGGTCGATCTGCTGCTGGTTCATGGAGCCAACCCCGTATTTTCGCTGCCTCTTTCCTGGGATTTCAGGAAGAGCGTTCAATCCGTTTCCGCGGTGGTCAGCTTTTCAAGTACGGTCGATGAAACCAGCGCACTCGCTCATCTCGTGTTGCCCACTCACACTCCGCTCGAATCCTGGGGGGATTATTCGCCCCGAACCGGCGTTTATGGACTGATGCAGCCTGTCATGGGGAAGGTTTTCGACACCAGGCATCTGGGAGATATCCTCATTTCCACCGGGAAGAAGCTGAGAAAACCGGATAGCTTTCCCTGGAAGGATTTCTACGAATGTTTGCAGGAATCCTGGAATACCAGAGGGCAGGAAACGGCCCCGGATGTGTCTTCCGATGCCTTCTGGCAGAAGGCGCTGGAAACGGGGGGCGTCTGGAAGAGCGGCAATCCTGCTCCCCAGCCGCCCGCGAAGGCCGCTCCGTATTCCTTCCCGGCTCCCGACAAGGACCGCGGAACACAGGAGAATGTCTTTCACTTTACTGCCTATCCAACCATCCAGTTTTTCGACGGCCGTGGTGCGAACAAACCCTGGATGCAGGAACTTCCGGACCCGATGACCCAGGTGACCTGGGGCGGGTGGCTGGAGATACACCCGGATACCGCGGCGGGACTCAACATCGAAGTCGGAGACATGCTTGAGGTGAAGTCTCCTTTCGGAACTGTCGAAGTTCCCGCCAGGCCAATCCAAACCGTTCCACCCCGCACGGTGGCCATGCCCATCGGGCAGGGGCATACCGCGTACGGAAGGTTTGCCGACGGTTTGCCCGCAAACCCACTCTGCCTGTTTCCTCCCGAGGTGGATAGTTTTGCCGGAAGCATGACGTTGCGGCAACTGACCGTATCCATCCGGAAGACGGGGACTGTTTCCACGGTCGCCCATACCGACGGGAGCGTCTACCAGGAAGGCCGCAATCTCCTGCAGTTCATGGGGATCAAAGACTATAGCGAAGCCGTGTCATCCGGCCGGACGCCCCGGCTTGATATGCCGCTTCCCCAATACTACGATCCAAAAGTGACCTTCTATCCCCCGCACGACCACAAGGATTACCGATGGTCGATGGTGGTCGACCTGGATCGCTGCATCGGGTGCGGAGCCTGTGCCGTGGCGTGTTACGCTGAAAATAACCTTGCCGTTGTCGGCAAGGAACAGGTGATCCGGGGACGAGTCATGTCATGGCTCCGGCTGGAGCGTTATTTCGACGACAACGCCCCGCGCGCCGCGTGGCTGCCCATGTTCTGCCAGCACTGCGACTGCGCCCCGTGCGAATCGGTCTGTCCGATGTATGCGCCTCATCACAACATGGAGGGCATGAACGTTCAAATCTACAACCGCTGCTTCGGCACGCGCTTCTGTCTGCAAAACGATCCGTACAAGGTGCGCCGGTTCAACTTCTATACCTATACGCACCCCGAGCCGCTGAACCTGCAGCTCAACCCGGACGTGCTGGTGAGGCAGAAGGGTGTCATGGAAAAATGCTCCTTTTGCGTTCAACGCGTTATCGACGCGAAGATCAAGGCAAGACTGGAAGACAGGAAGGTTAAGGACGGGGAATTCACCACCGCGTGCGCTCAAACCTGCCCCGCGGGTGTCTTTACCTTTGGAAGTCTCATGGACCCGGACAGCAAAGTGAGTCGAATGATCGGCGACGTCAGAACTTACCAGGTCCTGATGCATCTCAACACCAAGCCTGCCGTGTTTTATCTCAAGAGGGTGAGGCAGGACGTACTGACCACATAGAAAGCAACTTTGCCCATGGAACCATCCTCATACCGACAGGTCAACCGGACCGTGATAAACACCCTGGGTTCTCCCGGGAGGTTCTACGTTGCCTGCGCACTTTTGCTCGGCCTGGGTGTTTTGGCAGGGGCGATCCTGTGGGGCTACCAGATCGATGTCGGGCTGGGAGTCGCCGGGATAAGGCATTCAACGGCATGGGGCGTTTATCTGGTGAGTTTTGTCTTCTGGGTCGGTATCGCACACTCCGGGACCCTGATTTCCGCCATTCTCTTCCTCTTTCGGGCTTCGTGGCGGACGACCATCGCCAGGAGCGCCGAGGCGATGACCGTCTTTGCGGTCATAACGGCCGGGCTTTTCCCACTCATTCATCTGGGGAGGGTATGGGTCGTATACTGGATCCTTCCTTACCCGAACCAGAGAAACCTCTGGCCCAATTTCCAGTCTCCGCTGGTCTTCGATGTGATTGCCATATCCACCTATCTTACCGTGAGCGCCCTGTTCTGGTACACCGGGCTCATCCCCGATCTTGCGGCGATCCGGGACAGTTCGACGGGACTGAAGCGCAAGATCTACGGCTTCTTTTCACTGGGCTGGTTGGGGTCCTCTCTCCAGTGGCGAAACCACACCACGGCATATCTTCTTTTCGCCGCTCTTGCGACCCCCCTGGTCATTTCGGTGCACAGCGTCGTTTCCTGGGATTTTGCACTCGCCATCGTTCCCGGATGGCACAGCACCATTTTTGCTCCGTATTTCGTGGCCGGAGCGATTCATTCGGGGCTGGCCATGGTCATCACCCTGTTGATCCTGGTACGATACTTCTACAAATTCGAAAACCTCATCACCATCGAGGTCTTCGACAATCTCGCCAAAACGATAGTGCTCACCGGCCTTATCGTCGGCTATTCCTACGGCGTGGAATTTTTTCTGGCGTGGTACAGCGGCAATCTGGTGGAATGGGACCAGTTTGTGTGGAGATTCACGGGATATTACGCCAGGGAATCCTGGATGATGGTCCTGTTCAACGCGGTCGTGCCTCTCGCCTTCTTCTTCAAATGGATGAGGACGCACATCGTCCCGCTCATTACGATCTCCATCCTGATCAACATCGGGATGTGGTGTGAACGCTACGTCATTATCCTGGCTTCCGCCGCTCATCAATTCGATCCGTCCATGTTTGGGAACTACAGGCCCAGGCTGGACGGCTGGATCGCTCTTTGTGCATTCTGCCTGTTTCTGTTTCTTTTCCTCCTGTTTGTAAAGTTCCTCCCCTCCATCTCCATGACCGAGGTGAAGGAATCTCTGCCGCCTCCCATGAGAAAAAGCGAAGGAGGGCCGGGCAATGTTTAGATCGCCGAAGGAAGCTTCAGGGCAGCTAAAATTGGTGGGGATCTTCAGCTACTTCGACGACCTGCTCAGCGCAATCAGGGCGGCAAAAGAAAAGAAACTGCGGATCCGGACGGTTTATTCGCCCACGCCCCATCATGAAATCAGGGAGGCGCTGGGCTTCGCGGGCTTGAGTTCCGTCAGGGTCTATACCCTGGCCGGAGGAATCCTGGGGGCGCTCAGCGGTGTGGGGCTGACGCTTTACACGTGCGCGCAGTGGATGTTCGTCGTCAGCGGCAAACCTCCGTTGCCTGCGGTCCCGACCGTCATCGTCGCTTTTGAATTCACCATCCTGCTGGCCGTCCTCTTCACCGTGGCCGGGCTGCTCATAAACGCGAGGCTGCCCAGGTACAAACTGCCCGGAGAGTACGACCCGCGTTTTTCGGAAGACCATTTCGGGGTGGTCGTGCTCTGTGCCGAATCCGATCGGAGAAATGTCGAGCAGATCCTGATGGAGTCGGGAGCCGAGGAAATCCATGAAGTCAGAGACTGAAATCATCCGGCACATCAGCCAGGCAACCCGAATCGGCGGACAAAACCGGCTGGCGGCGATCTTTTTCATATTCGTCCTGACGGGGGTTTGCACGTTTCTTTTCGGTGTCAACAGCTCACAGGCATTGAGGACCTGGCAGGCTTACCTGGTCAATTTCGTATTCTGGACGGGGCTCGCCTTCGGGACGGTGCTGGTCTCGGCCTGCCTCACCATGACAAAAGCAAGATGGGGGCGGCCGATAAAACGCCTTGCCGAGGCCCCGGGCGCATTCCTGCCGGTATCTTTTGCCCTGTTTTGGGTCTTGTATTTCGGCAGGGAGACGATTTTCCCCTGGCTCCACGAATCTCTGGGCCACAAAGCGGCCTGGCTCAACCTGGGCTTCCTGTTTGCGCGGGACGGAATATGCCTTCTCGTGCTGACGGTCGTTTCCCTTCTGTTGATTTATCATTCGGTCCGGGGGGATATGCGGGCGACTTCCGCCGGGCTGACGACGCCGCCCGGGGACGAAGGCCTGATCGAAAAAAGCCGTCACTCCCAGAGCATTCTTGCCCCGGCCTACGCGATCCTCTATGCATTCATTCTTACCCTGATCGCATGGGACCTTATCATGTCTCTGGACCCCGAGTGGGTCAGCACGCTTTTCGGCGCCTACTATTTCGTCGGAAGTTTCTACACGGGCCTCGCCGCCGTGATGGTCCTGGCGGCGCTCTCCGTCAGGAAGGAAGTGTTCAGGAAATTCATTCAGCCCAAACAGTTTCACGACCTTGCAAAGCTTATGTTCGCGTTCTGTGTGGTTACGGGCGACTTTTTCTATGCCCAGTTTCTGGTGATCTGGTACGGGGACCTGCCCGATGAGACGAAGTTCGTTATCTTGAGAGTGCATACGGCTCAATGGCAACCGCTGGCATGGTTCGTCCTGATCGTTTGCTTTGCCCTGCCGTTTATCGTACTCCTGAGCCGGAAGATCAAAATGAAACCGATTGCCATGATGGTGATCGGTATCGTCATTCTTGCCGGCATGTGGTTCGAGCGTTTTCTCCTTGTGGTTCCATCCACGTGGAGGGCCGAAACCTTTCCCTTGGGCCCGATCGAGATTCTGATCAGCCTGGGGTTCTTCGGGATCATGGCGCTGTGCCTTCTCTTCTTCTTTTCGAAGGTCCCGATGCTGCCGGTTTCGGATCCCCTGTTCAGAGAACCGCTGGAGGGTGCTCGAGGCGAGGACTGGGCCACTTTCTATGAGTGATCTGTAGATATGGAAGGTATTTGGGCTCCTTCTGCCGCGATCGGGTGAAGGAGGATTGGAGAGGGGTGGAGAAGCTCCGGGCGGTGGCTCGAGAGCGGGTGAACCACTGGAGACCCGAGCGCGATAGCCCATTTGGACTTCGGGTTTTTCACGGATGTGAACGAGCGGCTAAGAGACGAAATGGCTGAGAACGGCGAAGACAGGACTTATTCCAGAAAGAAGTGGTACGGCTGGTCCGGAGTCGCGGTGCTCCTGATCGGGGTGATGCTGTTTCTGTATTACGTCTATCCCACCCAGGACATCGGCCCTCAACAGCCCATTTTCTTCAGCCACCGGGTCCATGCCGGCGTAAAGGAGATCAACTGCCGCTTCTGCCATCCGTATGTCGACAGGGGGAGGCACGCGGGGCTCCCCACAATGGAAAAATGCTTCTTTTGCCATAAATACATCATTACCGAGCACCCGCAGCTCGTTAAGGAGAAGCAGCATCTCGAATCCAAGTCGCCCGTTCCGTGGGTGCGGATCTATTACACTCCGGATTTTGTGAAGTTCAAACACCAGCCCCATATCGTCTGGGGAAAGATCGATTGTACCGTGTGTCACGGGCCTGTTTCGACAATGGACCGGCTGCGTCCGATCGATTTTCAGATGAAATTTTGTATCGGCTGCCACAAGAAAATGAATGCCCAGACTGACTGTTACCTGACGTGTCATCACTGAGGCGGACCCGAGGCGCTGTTCTACATACACTCGACAATTGCCAACCGGGAAGAGGTGCATACATTGCGGCATCTAAAATTTGAGCCATATTGGACGATAAAGGCATTTTTCCTGAGTTCCGCGCTCTGGTTCGTGGTGGGGGCCCTCGTCGGATTGAGCGATGCCACCCATCTCGCCGCTCCGGAACTTCTGCCCGACTATTCGTGGCTGATCTTCAGCAGGCTGCGCCCGGTCCACACCAACACCATGATCTTCGGGTTCATCGGATGCGCTCTGCTCGGGGCTTCGCAGTACATTGTCCCCGCGGTCGTCCGAGCCCCGCTTTTCAGCGAAAAAGTCGGCAGGCTCTCGATCTGGACGTGGAACCTGTCGATCGCGGGGGGAAACCTTTTCCTGCTCCTCGGCTTTTCTCAGGGGAGAGAATATGCCGAATGGATCTGGCCTTTTGACATCGGGATCCTGCTCGCGTTTGCCCTGATCTTTTACAACTGCCTGCAGACCGTGATACGGCGCAGGGAAAAGATCCTTTATGTGTCCGTCTGGTATATTTTGGCGGGGCTCGTTTTCACGTGGTTCATCTACTTCTTTGGAAATGCGGTGTGGAACCCGGAAACGGGAGCCATAACGGGACTTCCCGACGCCATTCTTGCGTGGTTTTACGGACATGGCGTCGTCGGCCTCTTTCTGACTCCCCTGGCCATTGCCATTGCCTATTACGTCATTCCCAACGTCACGCGGACCCCGCTCTACAGCCACACCCTTTCTCTCGTGGGTTTCTGGTCCATACTCGTGATCTATACGCACATCGGGACGCATCATATCCTGCAGACCCCCGTTCCGACCTGGCAGAAGGTCCTCGCCATATCGGGCAGCCTGGCCATGTTCATTCCGGTCTCCTCGGTGCTCGTAAACCTGTGGCTCACCATGCGCGGGCGGCTCGGGTACATCCATACGGAGATAGGGGGCAGGTTCGTGATGGCGGGGCTTGTCTGGTATATCCTGACGTGTACTCAGGGTCCGCTGCAGGCACTGCCCACGGTTCAGAGGGTGACCCACCTGAACAACTGGGTGGTCGCCCACGCTCACATGGGGGTCCTCGGGTTTTCGGGGATTATCGGGTTGGGAGGCCTTTATTACATTTTGCCCAGGATCACGGGGAAGCCCGTGCACAGTGAACGGCTGGCCGACATTCAGTACTGGCTGCTGCTGCTTGGAATGGCCGGCTTCTTTCTGGTTCTTACGGCGGCAGGGCTCGTCCAGGGCAACAGTTGGTTGAACGGTGAAACCGTGTACAAGGCCCTGCCGAAGATCCACTCCTACATGGTGTTGCGCGCAGCTGTGGGGATTCTTTTTGTCGGAGGGGCCTTTATCGGGTTGTACAACATCTGGGTGAGTATCTTGGGCGCCGGGACAGGCGGGGATACGCAATGAAAATGAGTCCAGCCATTGTCATTGTGGGAGGCACGATCATTTTCGCCTCTGTTTTGCTCATATACATCATTTTGCCCTGGGTGACGATAAGCGGCGCGCCGTCGGAAATCTATCGCCCCCGAACGGCCGTCGAAGACGCGGGGCGCAACATTTACGTAAACAATGGGTGTACCTACTGTCATACACAGTTCGTGAGGAATTTCGACTGGGATCTGGGGTCGGAAAGAGTCGCCCAACCGGGAGACTATATTGCCGAGCAGCCCCATCTGATGGGGACCGAGCGCACCGGCCCCGACCTCTCGCAGGAAGGCGGAGAACATCCCGATGACTGGCATCTGGCGCACTTCATGAATCCGCGGAACACACGGCCCGAATCCATCATGCCGCGCTGGGATTCTCTCGGAATCGAGAAAATAAAGCTGCTCATCGCCTACAAGCAAAGTCTTGGCTTCAAGGCCGCCGACTACCGGGTGGACCGGCAGAAGCGTTGGAAGCAAAAGTCGATAGAAGCATTCGAAGCCGGGCCCGATAAGAATGTGGAATGGCTGCACTCCATGATTCCCGAACCCTGGACGAAGCTTCCCAATCCGTATCCCACCACCGACGCCGATCTTACGCGCGGGCACCGCATATACCAGAGCAATTGCATCGGCTGCCACGGCCCTGTCGGAGACGGAATGGGACCGGCACAGCCTTATCTCTATCCGCCCCCTTTGAATTTCACCGTCCTGAAAAACAGAGGCATTTCGGGGGGTATCCTGTACTACCAGATCATGAACGGCATCACGGGTACGGCCATGCCGTACTTCAAACGGGAACTGGAATCGGAAAAAATCTGGGATGTCGGCAATTATGTGGCCGTCTATTTTATCGCTCAAAGCGATGCGGGCGGACCTCCGAGAGGCATTGAAGCCGCCTATGAGGTCCCAGCCAAGGAGAAATAGGCCGTGTATTGCTTTATCTGGGTTGTTCTGGTTGCAATCAGCGTATTGATCGGGCTGGCTGCTTTTATATGGGCTATCCGTACGGGCCAGTTCTCCGATCAGACGAGGGCCCGATATCTGGCTCTTTCCGAAGACGTTCATCTGCTCCCGGACGTGAATCCGTCCAAATTGACGAAAGAAGTCTATGTGCTTCTTGTGATTGGGGCCGTAGGTCTGATCGTTCTCATGGCTCCCGTGGCGCTCTCCATCTACCGGGCCGGAGGAGGGGGTTGAGGCGATGCGGTTTTTCACCGTCGTGGACTACCAGTACATGGTTCTGGGATTCTTTCTCGGGGTGGTTTGCCTGATCCTCGCCTGTATGGCATGGGGAAGCTATCCGTTCAGGCAAAAATCAAAGGACTCGAAGGGACCGGTCGGACCCGAAGAAGCCGAAGCCGGCGGGGAATATGAATCAGGCGTGCCGCCGGCCACGCCGTTCCTGTTCCTGCTCTATATCGGCATTGCCGTTTGGTCCGTATTTTACATGATCGTAGTCGGGGTGCGCGGAGGAAGCTTCTGACGGAATCATCCCGTACCTCGTTTTGTGTCTTTTGAGGGGAATCGGACGGGCACGCATCGGCCCATTGACGGATCCCGTGCGCAGGCGGGCAAGCCCTTCCAGTCACCGGCTTCATCTTAAGGAAAGCAGGGCATGGAAAGCTCGGTTGGTAACGACGAAAAAAAGGAAGGTCTCCGAAGCTGGGCCATCGTGTTGGCCATTGCCTTCTCGTTCATTGCCTGGGGCCTGTTGATCTTTTTTTCGGTCGGTGACAAAGGTGCTCCCAACTGGGACTTCAGTGTCGTTGAGGATATCCCCGGGCAGTCCGTCTACTCGACTCACAGCATTCCGCCTTTCACTCCGGGCGGGAGCTACGAACCGCAGCCCGGAGAGGCGGTGCCGGGGCAGCATGTCGACGGACCGGAAGGTGATGAGACCCGGGTACTGGGTCTGGAGCAGAAGGTGAAGCCATGAGCTGGAAATGGAGACAGTCCGGGAAACTTCTGAGGTGTTTGGCGGTCCGGAGCCTGTGCGCCGTCTTCCTCGTTCAGGTGTTTTTCCTCTGGGGCTGCGAGTGGGGCCATATGAAGAAGGATGAAGCCGTCCATACCTACGAAAGGACCCTGCCCGAGATGCCCAGGAAGTCGATTCCCGTGGGTGGAGGCATTCAGATTCTCAGGGAAGCCAATCCCCTGGAACTGCGGAATCCCGTGCCGGATGGCGTCCAAATGGTGGATCGCGGCCGGGAGAGATACAGCTTCTACTGTCAGCAATGCCACGGCGTGAAGGCCGATGGGAACGGCACAGTGGGGCAGAGTTTCGCTCCTCTGCCCACGAACCTGAAAGGCCGAACGGTTCAGGAACAAACCGACGGAGAGCTGTTTTACAAGATCAGCCTTGGATTCAACAGGCATCCTCCCCTGTACTATACCATTACGGAGGAAAACCGATGGGCGATCATACGATACCTGCGGTCGATAGCCGATCGACCGGCGGCATGAAGCGGTGGTGACAATGTTGGAAATGCTTGCTCTGACGGCTATCGGGTTTGTGGGGAGCCTCCACTGCGTGGGAATGTGCGGTCCCCTCGTTCTTGCCTATTCGCTCCGGCTGAGGCGTCCTTCCCGCGGGACCGATTCGCCGAAAGCCTTCCTGTGGAAGAAGGGCCTGTCCCATCACCTTGCCTTTCACCTTGGGCGGATCCTCACCTACGGATTTCTGGGCGCATTGGGAGCAGCCCTGTTCAAGGCCGTGGACCTCTGGTTGCTGCTGCTGAAAATCAGGCCCGGCATGACGCTGGCGGGAGGCGTATTGCTGGTGGCCATGGGCCTTGTGCTCCTCAGGGTCGTACCGTTGCCGGGGTTCGTCAGCAGAGCCGCCGCAGCACCCGTATCGCTCCTGAGCGGCCGTTTTCATTTCCTGTTTCAATCGGAGAGCGCCCTGCCCAAAATCGGTCTCGGCATGGCGGCGGGGCTGCTTCCCTGCTGTCTTTCCTGGGCCATGGTCCTTTCGGCGGCTTCAACGCTCGATCCCGGACAGGGTTTCCTCTCCATGGCATTCTTTGGACTGGGGACCGTGCCGGCCCTGTTCCTCGTGGGATTTTCTTCCTCCTACCTTTCCGCCAGAGTGAGACTTCTGGGAGAAAAGGCCGCCGCCGTATCGGTCATCGTCATGGGTCTGCTGCTCCTTCAAAGGGGAGTAGAAATTCTTGCCTGAAGTCCCGGGAAAAGCCTCTCGACGGACGGAGTCATCCAACAAGGGAACGGAAGGTCCCGAGGTCAAGTCCTGCGTTCTGTGCGGCCTCCGGGTCCGGCACACTGAAACCTTCCGGAATGCCGACGGCGAAACCCTGCACTTCTGCTGCCCCGGCTGCATGGGTGTTTTCCAAATCCTCTTCAACCGCCCCGAAGGCCCTCCTTCAGATTACAAAGATTCAGACCTGTATCGTGCTTGCGTCGAAGCCGGGCTGATAAGGACTCGAAGCGAAGCCGGAGAAGGTTTCGACCCGCCCGCTCCGGACGGTTTGAAAGCTCGACCCCCGGTTGCCGAACACACGGAAGCAGGGTGTCTGACCCAGGAACTGACCTTGCGGGTCGAAGGGATGTGGTGCGCGTCCTGCGCGTGGCTGATCGAAGAGATCCTTCAAAAGACCGACGGCATTCAGGAAGCCCGGGTGTTCTTCCTCTCCGATATTGCACGGATCAGGTACTTCCCTCACCGAATCAGTCCCGCCGGAATTGAGTCTCGAATTGCCCGCCTGGGATACAAGGGTTCTCTTTTGCAGGATGCAAAGGATGAAACAGGCGACGGACATTTCCTCTATCGTCTCGGGGTTTCCGCGATTCTGTCCATGAACATCATGATGATTTCTTTCGCGCTCTACTGGGGCTTTTTTGAAGACCTGGGAAAGGAAGGGATCGCATTCCTGTCCTATCCGATCTGGGTGCTCGCGACGCCTGTGGTTTTTTATGGAGGGTTCCCGATCCTGAAGAGGGCTTTCTTCGGACTCAGGCACCGGAATTTTTCCATGGATACGCTGATCGCCGCGGGGAGCCTTTCCGCCTATTTTTACAGCCTTGTCAGGATGGTACAGGGGAGCCTGCATCTCTATTTCGATGTTGCCTCCATGCTGGTTACGATGGTTCTTCTCGGGAAATTCATCGAGTTGCGAGCGTGCGAACGGCTGTCGAAAGGCCTGCAGGAATTCTACAGCTTGGCTCACGGGAAGGTGCGTCTGCTGCGGGATGGGATGGAACGCTGGGTACAGACCGCGTCGGTGGTCCAGGGGGAGGAATTCCTCGTCACGGAAGGGGAGAGGGTCCCGCTCGATGGAGAAATCATCTCCGGCAGAGTGCTGCTGGACGAATCCATCCTCACGGGCGAATCGAGGCCGGTCGAAAGAGGCCCGGGGGATGAGGTCGCGGGGGGAGCTTCCCTGCTTGAAGGCGAACTCCGGCTGCGGGCGGTCCGGGCCGGTACCGACAGTTCGCTCAACCGGATGTTTTGCCTGGTGCAGGATGCGCTGGCCAGGAAGAACCCCGTTGAAGTTCTGGCCGACCGGATCACGCGACGGCTCGTGCCTGCCGTGCTTGTTCTTGCCGCGGCCACCGGTATATTTCTCATTGCCCGAGGGACTTCCATGGACGAGGCCCTGATGCGGGCGCTCACCGTTCTCGTCATCACTTGCCCCTGTGCGCTCGGCATTGCGACTCCATTGGCAAAAGTGGCCTCGATCGATGTTGGCCGCGCCGGGGGAATGCTTGTAAGCGACCCGGGAGCAATCGAGAGAGCAAAAGAGACCCACACTTTTGTCTTCGACAAGACGGGGACTCTCACCGAAGGAAGTCTTAGCCTTCAGGAAGTCTTCTGCCCCGGTCTGGATCAACGGAAAGTCCTTTTTCTTGTCGCTTCCGTTGAAAGCAAAGCGAAGCATTTTCTTGCCGGAGAGATCGTGCGGGCGGCCGGGGACCGGGGTATCGGCCCCGGTGAGGTGGATGGCCCTGAAGTCCATGAGGGGCTTGGGGTGGAAGGGATCGTTCGGGGTTTGAAGGTTGCGGTCGGAAACAGGCGCTTCATGGCGTGCTGCAACCTGCAGATGACGGCTGGGGCGGACCTGCGGGCCAAAGCCATGGAAGATGAGGGTTCTACGGTCGTGTTCTTCGGCTGGGAGAGCCTGGTACGGGGATGCCTGATTTTCGGGGACAGGTTGAAAGAAGGCGCATCGGAGGCTGTTTCCAAGCTCCGGGACAGAGGAATCAGCCTCTGGATGATCTCGGGGGATTCCCGGAAGACCACCGGCGCTATCTCCCGGCAACTTGGCATCAGTCAACACAGGGGGGAAGTCCTGCCCGCAGATAAAGCCCGGTTCATCAGAGACCTCCAGAGAAAAGGACAGCGGGTGGGAATGGTCGGTGACGGAATCAATGACGCCGCGGCGCTGGCCCAGGCCGACATCGGCATTGCCCTGGGGGCCGCGGCGAACGCGATCCTCCATGAAGCGTCCGATGTCACCATCCTTTCCCGGGATCCGGGGAAGGTGCTCGATTTTCTGGACCTATCGAACCTGACCGTAAAGGTGATCGGCCAGAATCTCTTTTTTGCCTTCTTCTATAACGCCGCGGGCATACCGCTGGCAATGTCCGGAGCGATGAACCCGCTCGTGGCGGTTCTCGCCATGTTCGTAAGCAGCCTTACCGTGATAGGAAACACCCTGAGAATATCACGAAGGGGCCGAGTGTCCCGGGTCCGGCGGGCGTCTAATCACCGATAATCTTGACCAGGACTCGCTTGCGTCTCCGGCCATCGAATTCGCCGTAGAAGATCTGCTCCCATGGGCCGAAGTCCAGCTTGCCTTCCGTCACCGCCGCCACCACCTCGCGGCCCATGATCTGTCTTTTCAAATGGGCATCCGCATTGTCTTCGCCGGTGTCGTTGTGTCGATATCGGTCCGTGGGTTCGTGAGGGGCCAACTGCTCGAGCCATCGATCGTAATCGCCGTGGAGTCCCCGTTCATCGTCGTTGATGAATACCGACGCCGTGATATGCATCGCATTGCACAGCAGCGGGCCCTCTTTTATCCCGCTCTCAGCGAGGCACTTCTCAACTTGAGGGGTTATGTTCATAAAGGCCCTCCTTGAGGGAACATTGAACCAGAGTTCCTTTCTGTATGATTTCATCGCTTCTCCTCTCTCCCGTCACGGGTGCCGAGCTTTATTTAACTTGCTTTTGCAGGATCGAGCGATTAAAACGGCCGCAAAAGCCAACTTGCAGTGCTATTTCTTAAGACTTCGGCAGTCGATGGGCAAGATTGAAGCCTCAAGAGAATTTCACCGTCCTGAAATGAAAGGAGTCGCCGAAACATGATTTCGCGTAAAGTGATGATTTTCGTCACACTGCTTATGGTGGTCTTTGGTTTTTCCTCGGCCAAATCCTACGGCGCAGAGGAAAAGAAGGTGAAACAAGCAAATCCCATCGTCGTGATGCAGACTTCGGAGGGTTCGATCCGGATCGAACTCTGGCCCGACAAGGCGCCTCTCACCGTGAAGAATTTCCTTCGCTATGTCGACGAGGGTTTCTACGCCAACACGGTGTTTCACAGGGTCATCGAGAACTTCATGATCCAGGGAGGCGGCATGACGGCGGATTTGAAACCCAAACAGACTCATGAACCCATAAAGAACGAGGCCGCCGCCAATCTGAAAAACGATCGGGGAACCATCGCCATGGCGAGGACAAATGTGGTGGACAGCGCCACAGCCCAGTTCTTCATCAATGTGAAAGACAACGACTCACTGAACCACCGCGACGATACATCGGCCGGGTTCGGATATGCCGTGTTCGGAAAAGTAATCGAAGGCATGGACGTGGTGGACAAGATCAAAAAGGTCCCGACAACCAACTCAGGCCAGTACCAGAATGTTCCGGCCAAACCGGTTGTCATCGAGAGCGTGAAAGTGGTCGAATAGCCTTGTATTCTTTCCATCGCACCGGGAGAAGAGTGGAAAGTCTCTTCTCCCGATGCTTCGGCTCGTTCCGGAACGCTCCTTATCGCGCTTTTGACGAACGGCATTTTCGAGGGGCGCTTGTCCGGGTTGAAACGGCATGCAATATTGGCTTCCGGCCTGCTCGCTTCCTTAAAAGGGGAATGGATCGGGCCTGAAAGCTGATGGAAAAATAGAGCGATGAGAATTCTTCTGGTCAATCCGAGCTCTCTTAAGGAGTCCGATCGCGATTTGTACTCGGCCCACATTCTCGGGCCGCTTTTTATGTTGCGGGCAGACACCCGGATGGCGCTTGGCATGCCCCTCGCGCTTCCCACTCTGGCTGCGCATACACCCGCGGAACATTCGGTAAAGATCATCGACGAAGAAATCGAGGAACTCAATTTCAATGAACATGTCGATCTGGTGGGCATAACGGCGATGACATTCAAGGCCAAGCGTGCTTACGAAATTGCACGGGAATTCCGTGCCCGCCGCGTCCCGGTGATAATGGGCGGGATACATGCTTCCATGAGACCTGATGAAGTGTCTGAACATGTGGATTGCGTTGTCGTCGGTGAAGCGGATGACCTCTGGCCGCGGATACTGGCTGATGCATCGGAGGGCAGACTCAAGAACAGATACATGGCCGAGCAATTCCCGGATCTGAAGCGTGCCCGCATTCCCCGCTATGAACTCGTGAAGAACTCTCAGTATCTGTATTCTTATCTGCAGACCACGCGTGGTTGCCCTTTTGAGTGCAGTTTCTGCACGGTTACGAAGATGAACGGGCGGAGAGTTCGTAAGAAGACTCCCGAACAGGTCATCGCGGAACTCGATGCTCTGGTGAGGCTTAATCCCAAACGGCCTTTCAATCTCATAGACCGGTCGGGAATCAAGAAGAAGTGTGTGGGAACGATTGCCTTCATCGATGACAATTTTGCTATCGATCGCAAGCACGCTTTGGCAATATGTGCTGCTCTCAAGCGGTACCAGGATGAACGCAATATCATCGTTCTATGGTACACGCAGGTGAATGCCGAAGTGGGATTTGATACGGAATTGCTGGAGGCGATGAGCAATGCCAATTGCCAGCACCTCTTCATCGGTTTTGAGAGCCTGGACCCGGCAACGCTTGAATCCATGAAGAAGCGGATAAATCTTCCGGAGAGATACGAGGAAGCCATCGGCAACATTCATAGACACGGGATGCGGGTTATCTTCTCTACCATCATAGGCGATGACAATACATCTGTTGAAAGCGCGGAGTGCCTCCGCAGGTTCATCCGGAAAAACAGCATATTTCATGTGCTTCTGAACATCCTCACTCCTTATCCGGGAACCGAACTGTTTGAACAGGCGAGTAAGGAAAACCGCATTCTGACGCTCGAACCCCAACTCTATAATATCAGGAACGTTGTTTTCCTGCCGAAGTCCATGACTCCCTCAAAGCTTCAAACCCTGTATTATTCTCTCTGTGACGGTATTTTTCGATACGATGAAATGTATAAACGTGGCAGGAAGCTGCTGGGCTTGAGCAGTTGTCTATTTTTTCCTCTCCGTGAACGGATAATAGTGTGGCTCGCTTTTTCCTGTATATGCCTCTACTTTGCCGTTCTGCGCCGGCTGCCTGTGCAGATTGTGCTGCGGCTTCTCCTTGCCGCGCCTTCTCTTATCCTTGGAAACGGACGTCTCTTTGCACTTGAATTACTTGCCACCAGTGCAGACTCGGACGACTTCGCACGCAGTGAAGCGAAGCGTGGATCACTCCAGGTTCTCAGGGATTGCATCAGAACACATAAGTGACAGTCAATGCGATCATGTGCAGTTGGGAATTGTACTCCCCGTTCGCGGCGGTGGCGGGATTGAGAATGCCGTCGCTTGGATTGTCGTCAACAGCATTGCTCTTGTTGCGGCTGAGCATGATCTGGTATGCGTACGCCAGCCCTGCTCTGAAGGGACCGTATTTCATGTCCGTGCCGACAGAGAATAGATGTCCGTTTGCGTCCGGAATGGAAGGATCGAACGTTGAATCCGGAACCGGATTGCCCTGGTAAAGATAGCCGGCCAGCAAGGCGAAGTTATCGTTCACCTGGTATTTGAGGCCGATGTTTCCGGACCAGGCGTCATTCCAGTTCCTTTCCGTCACGAACGACGTGCTCCCCATAACCGGTTTGTCCAGCGCGACTGCCAGACGGTCGAATGAGGACCATCCCTCCCATCTTCCCGCAATTTCAAACGTGAAGGGGTAGAAGTGCTTGTAATTCACGCCGAACTGGACCCTTTGGGGCAAAGTGATATCACTGCTGCCCGGTGTGTCGGGAAAAAGCGTGGAGAGTTGGCTGCGGTATGGTTGCGGGATGTCGGAAAGGTCAAAAGTTGTATTTCCGTTGACATTGACCTTGACCTCGCTCCTGTACGATACCCCGATGGAGATGTCCGGATGGGGGTCCAGGAGTAAACCCAGACTGTAGCCCACGCCGTTGCCGTCGCCTTTGAATTTTTCCCCGCCGTCGGGAAGCCCCAAAGATTGAAAGTTGAGTTTTTTCTCCAGTGTCGTGTCCAAAATGATGATGTCCAGTCCGGCGGCAATCGATATCCAGGGAGTGAGTTGGAAGGAGAGTGCCGGGTTAATGTCGTAAGTCGTCAGCGACGAGTTGGTGGCAATGTACCTGCCTTCCCAATTATCAGGCCAGTTTGTGCCGAGTCCAAAAGGATTGAAAACCCCGAGCCCCGCGCTCACCTGATCGTTGAATTTGTGGGAAACGAAAAAAGTGGAAGGGAAGAAAATGTCACTCTTTGTGCTGGAGGATTTTCCGGTCAGGTCGCTCTTGAAGTCTCGCGAAGGGATAATCAGCGTAGTCCCCAATTCGACCTGCGTGCCGTCGAATTTGTTCAAAAGAGCGGGGTTAAAGACGATAACGGAAGGGTCCTCTCCATGGGCTATGGTGGCTCCTGCCTGCCCCACGGAGGAAGCCCCTTCAGCATAGACGGCGAAGCCCGAACCGAAGGCTGGAGAGGCGCCCATAAAGATGCAGAAAACGATAAAAAATGCCTTTACCCAGTTTGTCATTCCAGCCGGCCTCATATCCAGTCCTCCTCGTCCATCTGAAACTTCACCTCGGGCATCCCCCTGGGTCGAATGCGCCGCGGGGTGCTCGGCTCCGGGCGTCTGTAGCAAATCCCTCCCCGATTTCCCCCTGGAGCAGAAGTGTTTTTGTCATTCCGCGCACCGTCATGCCGAACCTCTGCCCTTCACTCCCCGGCTCCATTCCCAAAAAAAGATGCTGATCCGCCTTCAGGAACAATCACGATCGGTGAGAGTTCCCTGCGGGCGTTCAACTCCCTTCTGACCGGGTGCGGCCGCAGAGGTGCAGGCAATGCGAAAGAGCTGGCTAGGTGGGGAATATCAATCCTATACAATCAATGTAGGAGGGGAATGTCAACATCCCTTTTTGCTTTTCGGAAAAATAGATAAGAAACAGATAAGAACAGCACTCGAACAAGATATACACCACAATATCCGCACCGATCGGCAGCCTTCTATGAGTAACATGGAAGTAACCCCTTGGAGGGGTTCGATACACGTGATATCTTAGCCCGGATTCCAACCCATCAATCGGAGGCTGACCGCAGGAAAAATGCAGGATATTGATTATCTGATGGAAAGCGATGAAGAAGCTCTTCGTCTGGAGATAAAGACGGACAGTCAGGCTGTGGAAAGGCAGGCGCTGTGGGCCGGTATCGGTCCGGGCATGCGAACTGCCGATGTTTGCTGCGGACCGGGGAAAACAACCGCAACCCTGCAGAAGCTTGTCCAACCTGGAGGCTCGATCCTGGGGATCGACGGATCGGAAAAGAGGATTGCGTATGCCAGGGAACACTATGGCCGTAATGGAGTGGCATTTGAGCGCAAAGACATCAGGCAACCGTTGGATGACCTCGGATTGTTTGATTTTGTCTGGGTGCGTTTTGTCCTTGAGTATTGCCTGTCCGGCGGTTTCGACCTGGTCCGGAACATATCCGGGATAGTTAAACCTGGAGGCATTCTGTGCCTTATCGATCTGGACCTCAACTGTCTCTGCCACCAGGGCCTTTCACCCAGGCTCGAAAGGACCATCTTCTCTCTTGTCGAAATGGCGAAAACCAAAGCCGACTTCGATCCGTATGCCGGCAGGAAGCTGTACTCACATCTTTACAGGCTCGGTTACCAGGACATCAGGCTGACCCTGGAAGCCCATCATCTCATTTATGGCAAGCTAAAAGAGGACGAGGGTTCTAACTGGGTGAAGAAGATCGAGGTCGTATCGAGAAAAGTCGGTTTCCAGTTCGAAGAGTACGAAAGCGGACTGAAGGGGTTTATGGAGGATTTCTGGTCGTTTTTCTCCGATCCCGGGAGGTTTACGTATTCACCCCTCATTTGCTGCAGAGGCGTCAGGCCCCCCGCCGGCGTGTAGTCCCGGACGTCACACGCCGGTATGCCCCCCCTCTTTTTGTGGATATTAAAAGTATCGTCTTGAACGCAACCCAGTATTATATCCACAGGGATAATTCCAGCCTTGGATTGACCGTGGTTCTAACCGGATGGAGCACGAGTGAAGTCTCTCGCCACAGGCATCGTGGTCTTCTCGATGCCTTCGCGAATCGGACGCTCCCAGAGGAAAAAACCTTCCCCTGCCACTGGCAGAGCCTCAATCAGAAGGGCTGAATAAATGTGGACGCATGGCACGGTATGGCGCGAGGGGCTTGCAGGTGGATTAAAGCTCCTCACTCTCTCTTGAAAACGCCGGCTAGTCTTTCTGCGTTGCAGCAAAGACCAAACAGGAAATCTGCCTGATACCACAAAGTAAGATTCAAGCACAGGGCGTGCTCATGGACTTTTGTTGGTCAGTTCAAAGTACACGGGAGCTATC
The DNA here is from genome assembly GCA_963666995.1 of uncultured Syntrophobacter sp. GTDB lineage: Bacteria > Desulfobacterota > Syntrophobacteria > Syntrophobacterales > Syntrophobacteraceae > Syntrophobacter. The sequence continues at coordinate 2,718,244 of OY762941.1, forward strand.
AGACCTCCCGCGTTTCCAGTCACATAGTAGCGTCCGGGGGTGTCGTTTGCCACGACGTTCTGAATCACGCTGCCGCTCGTCGAGATGGTCGCGGTGTTGACGGACGGGTTGGTGCCGGCACCGCTCTCCGGAGCGGTGAAGACGACTTGCCCGCCTTCAACCGGTTCACCATGTCGGCTGGATACGCCAAGACGGAGCGGCATCGGGATGGCGGCATTGATGACCGCGCTCTGGTGGTCGCCGTTTATCTTCCGGGCGGCGAAACCACGCGATTCGAACGCACCGATATCGCACGCGGATAATGCCCCCTGCGGGCGCCTGACGCCACGCTGATCATAGGCCACATCCGTTCCGCAGCCGTTGGTGCCGTAGGGGATCGAGTCGATGGCCGGACTGTTGGGGAGGAGGGCTAGTGTCCACGTCGGACCGCCGTAGTTCCCGGGTAGCGACAGAAGGGGGTTGGTGTTGACGAGCGAGTGCCTGCTCTTTTCAACGAAGCCGCAGGTGTCCGTGTCTTCCAGATTATAGCCGCCGTCTGTAAGCGTCCCTTCGTTGGAGCAGTTGTCGCCCGTGCTCCCCGCGACAATCGTATTCAGAAACGTTATCGTCCCTTCATTCCTGATTCCTCCCGGACCATCCTTGCCGGCATTGCCGAACACGGTGCAGTTTGTCATCGTCAGGGTGCCGTCGGTGTCGTTGTTGACGGCGCCGCCCGCCCAGGACGTATTACCGTAAAAAGTGCTGTTTAAGACCTCGATGGTGGAGCTGTTGGCGATCGCCCCGCCAACATTGGACGTGGAATTGTTCAGGAAGGCGGAGTTCGTGATTTCCACCGCGATAAGGTCCTTGCCGACGGCAATGGCCCCACCCGCCGTTATCGGGTTGAGGGGGCGGTGCGCGATGTTTCCTGAAAAGCTGCTGTTGCGCACATTCAAAGTGCCGTTCCACGTGCCGATGGCACCACCTTCCGCGCCGTAATTGTCATTGAAGGTGCAAGATTTGACAGCGACGGACCCGCCGCTCAGGATAGCCCCGCCGCCTCATTCGTTGGCATCGTTGAAACTGAAGCTGCTGTTCGTTATCGACAGCTTTGCAACCTCGTTGTTCATGACGACCCCGCCGCACTGTGAGCGGTTGCGCGTGAAGCTGCCGTTCCTGATGGTTACCGTGCCGTTACTGTAAATGGCCCCGCCATGGGTTGTCTCACCATTGTCAATCTCCAGGTCATTCAGGTGAAGTACAGCGCCTGCGTTCACCTGAAAAAAGCGGAATGTTTTCTCGCTTCCAACCCAGGGGTCCCGCTGGATCTTTGCGCCGTGTCCATTGACGGTAATCTTACCGGTAATCTGAGGCAGACCATTTTTACCCATTTCCCCTTCGTTATCGACCTGGTTCAGGCTGTAAAGGGCGTTTGCCGCCAGTTCGATGGTATACGGCCCTCCACCCCTGCCGTCACATCCTCCGGCGATCTTCGCCGTGTTAGCCGCCTTTATGGCATCACGCAGCTTGCATTTCGGGCCTCCCGTACCCGGTGAATTGCTGGTGACGACAATGGTCGTCCCTGCGGCGGACACCGCCTTCACCGACGACAAGGAGAGGGCTGAAGTCAACGCCAGAATCAAGGACAAACAAAGCGGGGCCAATAAAATCGATCTTGAATTGCCGGCGGTTGTCATGGGTGCTCCCTCCTGAAAACGGTTCATACCAATCATCCTTCGGGCAGATCGCGTCGTCCTTGACCGGCTCCGCCTTTAGAGACCATGTTGCAGAAAGCGCCACTCATCTGAGGCGGGATTTTCCCTGAATAATAAGTGTAATTAACTACTAACGGAGGCAGTGTCAAACGGGCTTCTACAGACTGGCGGAACAACGGTGCTCAACATATCGAGAAGTCATAGAAGATTACGCCGAGAGTTAACCGCACGTCTTATTTATCGGGTATTTGCTGCTTTCTTTTCAGAAATCTGAGGAATGCATCGACCACGTTGCTGTCGAAGTGGCTTCCGCGTTGCTCATTCAAAATCTCCACTGCTTTTTCAATCGGCATGGGGTCCCGGTAATGCCTCTTCGAAGTAACAGCCTCGAAGCAATCGGCCACGGCGATGATCCTTGCCCCGAGAGGAATTTCCTCACCTCGAAGTCCCTTTGGATAACCGGTTCCGTCGTATTTCTCATGGTGAGAACCCGCTATCTCGGGAACCTGCCGGTAATAGCCTTCGAAACTGATCTGTTCCAGAATACTCTTTGTTTTCTCGGCATGTGTCTCTATTTCCCGCCTTTCCTCGGGGTTCAGCAGGCCGTTCTTTTTCAGGATGGAGTCCCGGATTCCGATCTTCCCGTAATCATGCAGCAAAGAGGCAACCCGTATCATCTCGCAGTACTCTTTCGACATCCCCATCTCGTTGCAGATGCCCGCGGCATAGTCCGTCACTCTTTCGGAATGACCGGCGGTGAGGGGATCTCGAGCGTCGATGCTGGCCGCAAGAGTCTGAAGAATGGATTGGAACTGGCCGAGTTTCGATTCCATGAGCCTGGCATTATATAAGCTGATCCCGATCTCCTGAGCGATGCCCATGAGGAGACTGATATCGCTCTGGAGCAGAGGCCTCTTGGTCTTGAGATTATCGACCGCGATGAGCCCAAGGGATTCATCCTCATAGACGATCGGGCAGCAGATAAAGGACTTGGATTTTATCATCCTCGCGAACTCGAGGCTCCGAGGCGAAAGCTCATCGCTTATCTCATCCACGTCATTGATCAGAAAAGGTTTTCTTTCTTTGACGGAGACGATGAAAACCCCTCTTGAACTGGGCCGCAGATGAAAACTGGCTCCCTTTAGAAGCTCGATCACATCATCCGAGTAGCCGAAACCGGTGCGGAAACTCAAAAGGGTCTTATCCTCATTGATCAAGAGGATCATGCCACGGTCATAGTCCAGTCGTCTTTCGAATCTCTCGATCACGTTCTTCAAAATCCCGTCGACGTCGAGTTGTTTGCTGAGAACCTGGCCGATCTCGTTGATGAGCAATGCGCTGTTGTAATTCGTGTCGATCTGTTCGATGAGCTTGTCGGTGGAGTCTTTGAGATTCTCAATGGCTGAGCTGAGTTCCGTCGAATGCAACTGGGAAATATAGAGGCTGAGCACGAGGATGCAGAACGCCGCCGCGATAACGATATGCATGAGAGCTGAACTGGAGAGCAGTGGAAAAAGGCTCAGGCACAGCAGGCAGAGGCCCAGTGCGGCATAGTTTCTGACCTTCTTCCAAAAGGCGGAACGGGATTCCTGCCATGAAACGATATAACGACAGACGGCCCCTTTGCGGAACATGCACTCAGTGTGTTCAATCCTGGGCAGCCGGTGCTTGAAGATTAGGGAGACCGCATCGATGTATCCGATTCTGTTCTCGCACTGGTAGGGTTTCTCCTGGACCCCCTCTATGGGCGTCACAACGATCTCGACCCGATTGGAACTGATCCGCCTGGCTTCGTAAATTGACGACCTGGTGAAATTCACGGTTGCCTTGCCGAGCATTTCATAGGCTGTGGCGGGGTCTACCTGGCTGAGTATGTACTGCCTCATTACTCCGATGGCTTCCGGGGAAGCTGCGTACCTGCCTGCTTCCCTCGCTATGCTCACGTTGCCCGTGGCCTTCAGAAGCCTTTCATAAAAGAGATCGGCCTGCTCCTGGGTAAACCAGTGCCCTTCGTCGTCGACCTGGTAGAGTTCCATGTTGGAATAGCTCAGCAAGTCCGAAATATCCACAAAAGGATAGCGCTTTTGAATCAGCTTGATGTACGTGTTTATTATTCTGCTGTTGTAAAGGGCAGGCTTCAATCCATTACCTCGATACCCCGAGTTTCTCAAAAGCCGTTAGCGCTTCGCACGATTGAGCAGGTTTTCCATGTATTCAAAATACTGATCGCTGTATTGGGTATTAAAAGCCCACAGGTCGTACATCTTCTCATACTCCAGGGATTGGCCCTGAACATACCCCACGGGGTGGAGAAGAATGGGGAACCCCCCCAGGTCGTTGATTCTCAAGCGTTTTATTATGAGTGAAAGGAAAGATGAGAGCACTGAAAAAGGGAGATTGTCCTGGTCCAGGACGAACACATGCATGCAATTGGTGAGGTTCGACAGATTCAAACCGATATCCGAGAGGGTAAGCATGATGGCGGCCTTCAGTTCACCTTCCCGTTTCAGCGAAAACAGGTGCCGCTCCCTCTTGAAACCCAGCGCCTGGTATTCCCTGTTGAGTTCCTCACCCTCCATCATGTCCTGCGCCAGATCGAGAGCGTAAAGCAAAAGACCTCCGGAAACCTGTTCGTAATAACTCTCCAATTCGAAAAGGTCGGCGGATTGTGTCGGCAGCAGTTTAAAGCCCTGTGCCTCCAGTTCGGCCTCGGATTGAAAGCCGTGGTGTTCATTCAAATGAAAATAGGCGAAACGGTCGATCGAGGCCCCTCTGAAATCGCTCAGAGCTCGAGTGAATCCACCAAATACTCTGTTCGGGAATTTGTTCTCAGGTCTGAAGTAAGAAATGATGAAGTTCATGTGAGTTGAGTATAGCGAGCTGAAATCGTTGACATATCTCCCGATCTGCTCAAGAACGACGATTCCCGCTTTTCTGAAGGCGGTCCCGCTCGCGGCATGGTGATGAAAGAGCCACGTGTTCTCGTAGAATCTGAGCATGGAGATGTGACCGAAAATGTCCCCCTTTTCCTGATAGATGAAATGCCTGGCTATCTGAGGGCTCTCGAAGTAAAGCTTTTCGTAGGTTTCCTTCAGCTTCTCCTTGCTTGCGTGGATGGTGGCGTATTTCTTGGGGTAAAAAAAGCCCGTTTCGAAGAAGAACTTCCACAGCCCGTCGAGATCCACTCGATTGCACACATAAGATCTCTGGTTTGTCACTCGGTGCAGGAGGCTGGATAGTTTAAGCTGGTCCTGCATGTCCATGTCCAGGATCGCCATGCCGCATCGCACCCGTTCTTCGTTGCTCTCCGACCTGGATGGGATTCTGTACAGAACCTGGGCCTTGCAAGCTATCGTTAAAGTCCCGGCGAATTCCAGTTCCAGCTCCGGTATGATCATTCCGGTCAGCAGCACTGAATTGTTGGAAAGCTCTTCCACGGAAAACCCCGATCCCGCAAGGTCTTCGACTTCGAGGTTCACAATCCTTCCGGTCAGAGGATGTTTGAAAATGACGTTGGGAGTGGGAGACAGCCTGTGCCTGGCGCTCCTGTATTCCTTGGGCTTGAATCTCCTGAGATTGTCACTGACCGCCTCGACAACGAAAGTACGGGTCCTCTGCCCCAGGCTGTGCCTGATGATTCTGCACTCACCCGAGAAAATGACCCTGTCGTCATTCCTGAGTATGATCATGGCGGTCGCCTTGGAGTTGACCCATCGAAACGACTGGGGAGGGACAACGGTCACCTGGATACGAAACGAAATTGCGTTGAACTCCAGAAGAGTTCCCGAGAGCACCACGCCATTCTGAATCATGTCGGCCTTTATCCCGTGGCACGGGTATCTTCGGACTCTTCTGAAAGTGAGTTGGTGGCTCGTCTCGGGGAGAAGAAAACCGACACGGTCTTCTTGCAGTGTCTTCAGTTCCGGTTTGACCAGAATGATCTTCTGGCCGTCGGTCAAAAGAACATGAAGGAAGTCGTACGATTTCAAGTCCTCAAAGACAAAAGCATCTTCCAACCGGCAGTCGAGGGTGTCTCCCAGGCAGGGGAGGGGCTTTGCCCGGAGGGAAAGCACGGAATGATACTTTCTGTGCCTGTAGTTGAGCAGGATGGTCTCGTCCTGGAAATTAATGTAATTGAGGGCATTGATGAGATCTTTCTTTGAGACTTTCTTCCTTTCATCGAGCCTCTGATCCATGTTCATGTTTTGGAACAGACGGGCAATCGTACCAAGGCTCACATCTTCGTGCTCGTCCGCCACGTCGCTCTTGGCGTCCGACAGGTTCGGGACCGGTCCGGACCGATTCGCAGCCGTATCCTCCGGTGCGGAAAAGCCCGATCGATCCATTCCTCCCGTGAGATCTTCAAGAAAAGCATCAACGTTCACGTACCGGTCGTTCGTGCTGCATGTGTAAAGTCCGGCGATCAAAGGGTCCAGCCATTCGGGGATGTTGCCGTTTCGCCTCGAAGGAAGCAGGTTTGGAGGGAGTGTCCCGCCTGCATCACAAAACTCCCAGGGACCCGGGAACGGCAAATCACCACAAAGCAGTTCGTAGAATAGAGCGCCGAGGCTGTAGAGGTCCGATAATCGGGAACTTTCGGATTCCCCACCGAGAGAGATCAAGCTTGGGGCCAGATAACGGCTTCTTGGATCTTCAGTGTCGGTTGACCAGATGGAGAAACAGTCCCTGTTATGCAACAATTCCCTGTGAAAATTCATGATCTTCGGCCCGGTAGCGGTCATCAGTATGTTCTCCGGGCACAGATCGCCGTGGGCGATGCCGTTGTCATGACAGGCCTTGATCCCCAGGGCGACACCCTTCATGATATCCAGCTTCTGAGCAAGTCCGAGTCGTTCGGTGGTCATGAAAGTCCATAGAGTTCTCTCTTCCGCCCGATCCAGAATCTGAACGACAAGATCGTTGGCCTCATCGAATTCCTCACTGAAGTTCAGAACATTGGGATGATCCTTGAAGCTTTGTATCGCCCCATAGTCACGAATCAACCCTTGCCTGAACGCCTGTCTTTCCGCTTCGGTCCCCAGGTGGGGCACAAAATAGGCACGCACCCTCCTTAGAGTTCCGAGATCCTGAGGAATGACGGACCGGGCAAGGTATTCCACCACTCCGGCATCGATTGACAATGTCTCTTCAAGCCTGTAACCGCTTGGAGTCAAAGGCTGCTTGCGGCCTATACGGCTCGCCTGCAGGGCCTCAACCAACTGCCGCTGAAAAGTATGGGAGTTGTTTCCGGGAATGCATTCGACAAGCGGATTGAGTGTCCGGCCGGTGATATAATTTCTCAGACCGTCTGAGAGGGGGAAAACGGCCCCTCCCTGGAGACCGCCCAGATCGAGTGTCGCGGGATTATTCGACAGCACCACAATCCCCTCGCACACCATTTTCTGATAAAGATCCCTGTTCACCTTTCCAACCAGGGAGCGGACGACTCGAGTCTTGTAGCCAAGGCTGAGAAAGGGGTTATTCCGCTCGATGGTCCCATTGATGAACCAGAACCGCTGGTCTCCTTGAATGTGAGGGCCCCAATCCTTGAGATCCAACACAAAAATGGCATGCGGCGCTATGACGAGGACGTCAATCTCCACCACCTGATGAGAGGAGTCGTCTAAAACCGCGGCATGGGGAATCACGACATACTCGAGCCCCCACGAGCCGAAGCTGTCCATTGACCGCATCGGTGGAAACGGGGGAAGGCTTTCGAGGAGAAATTGAACCACTCTTCTATCGGAATCGTTTCTCGGTTGTGAACCTTCATGTGGAAGCACCAGCCGAGCCATTATTCATCCTTCCCGGCTGAAACCGGACTGCCAATCCACGACATGATCTGCCCGATCTGTTTCAGCGAATGAAACCGTGCCTTTTCCGAAATAAGATCTCCTGCGATCCGATTCCAGACATCGGCACCGATGCGATCGCCCCACAAACGCCCCAGCGGGCATTTATGAAGACATGATCTCAAATCCTATACACTTGGAAGATTTGCCCTCGACGGTTGAAGCATTTGTTCTTGACGCCGAATCGAAAATCCGCCCTCTCATTTCGCCCCTTTTCCAAACCGGTTCCAAGTGGAACCAAGAACAAATACCGGACACATTTGATACGAATTTCATACAGAGTGTCAAATAGATAATTGAGGTCGGCCACACTTTGCCCCACCCAAAGGGCCTCTTTCCCGGCCGCCGGGAAATATCATACCTTTGTGCCGCGTTGTCGATCGGGAGTTTTGCCGGGGGGACGGCCCGGGATGCTGGAGGAGGCCATAAAAACGGCGGAATCGAATTTCAGTGCAAGACGAAAGAGTACGCTTTATAGTTCTGCATGAACGCCCTGAAAGAGAGAGTTTTGTTTCTGTCCGGAAGGCTTTCTCCCGTTTCCCGTTTACTCTGCTTGCGGCACGGGGAACGGGCATGCCGCGTCGAACTCATCGGAGAGGTAAGATGCTGCCGGGGCTGGCGGTGAGGCGGCGGAATAATTAATTGTATAGGCGGGTAAAACGCCTGCCGGCTTAATGGAGCAAAAGCTTTCAAGACCTCAGGGTCTTTTCACGATAAAAAGCGATGAAGGCGTGAAACGGCCGATTTACGTATATATCAGGGTCTTCTTCGCATTTCCCCGCAATGGAATCGGAATCCGGCGCATCCGGCACTGAAACGGATTCCGATGCAAACAGAAGTGGAGAAAATCATGTTTGAGGCGCTCTTGCGGACGAGACATCCCATGACCATGCTCTCGATCTTCATGCTCATAGCGGCCTGTACCTGTGCTTTCTCGTCCGGGATTGGATTTGCGGAGGTCGAAGAGGTCAGGAAGCCGGCCGTTGATTTGATAACCGCCATCGGAGATGTCGCCAGGCGCACCATCCCGGCGGTTGTCCACATTGAGGTGAGGGAACGCCGGGAGATATCCAGTCCTCTCCTGAACGATCCGTCTTCCCGGCACCTTTTCCCTGTGCCCAAAGGAAAGAAGAAGCTCGAACGCGAACTGATAGGGCTGGGGACCGGGATGGTCATAGATCCAAAAGGGCTTATCCTGACCAATAGTCACGTCGTTGGCGGTGCGAGCAAGGTCCAGGTGACGCTGGCAAACGGAAAAGTCTTCTCGGACAATGCGGTGGAGACGGTGGGGACTGATGCCAAGACCGATCTGGCGGTGATCAGTATCAAAACGGACGAGCCCCTTCCTTATGTCACCTTTGGCGATTCGGACAAGGTGGATGTAGGGGAATGGGTGGTGGCGATCGGGCATCCGCGCGGTTTGAATCAGTCGGTGACGCAGGGGATCATTAGCGCCAAACATAGAAGAGAAATCGCCGATCCCAGCAGCTACGAGGATTTCCTGCAGACCGATGCCGCGATCAATCCGGGCAACAGCGGAGGGCCGCTTCTGAATCTCTACGGAGAAGTGATCGGAATAAACGCAATCATCGCGTCCGCATCCGGCGGATTCGAGGGGATCGGCTTTGCCATCCCCAGCAATATGGCTGCCCGTATTGCGCGGGAACTGATAGACCACGGCAGGGTGGTGCGGGGCTGGATCGGCATCGGCGTGCAGGATCTTACTCCCGAATTGGCCAAGTCCCTCGGCCTTGCCTCAACCGAGGGTGTACTCGTAGCCGATGTGACAAAAGGGAGCCCGGCAGAGCATGCGGGCATAAAGAACGGCGATGTGATTACCGCGTTTCAGGGCAAGGCTGCCCAGGACTCGAGTACTCTCAGGAATGATGTAGCGACGGCGTCTGTGGGTGAAGACGCGAAAATCACAATCCGGCGGTCGGGAGCGGCCCGGGAATTTACGCTCAAAGTCGGAGATCAGGCGGAGGAGTACAAGATCCTGGAAACCTCACTCCAGGAGCGGCTGTGCCTCGCGGTCAGGCGTATAACCGTCAATGAGGCCAGTGCGTACGGCATGGAATCCGATCACGGCGTGGTCGTCATGAAGGTTGATCCCAAGGGTCCGCTTGGAAGGACTCGGCTGAAAGTCGATGACGTGATCCTTGCCGTGGACGACCAGGAGATTGATGGAATGGAGGATTTCGCGACTGTAATCAATGTTGCGCGGCCCCATCAACAGGTCAGATTGCTCGTTCTGGATCATAAGAAAGCTCAGTTTTATTCCGTCCCCGTGAGAGTGCGTTGATGCCCTGCGGTGTGTAAACGCATCTCGATGCAGTGCGGGGGCCAATCGATCTTTTCCCGGGATCAGCCGTCCGGTAAGTCCGGCGAGGAGTCGAGTATGAGATCATTATCGGTTTTAGGCGGGTTATTCGTCATTCTGGCTGTTGCCGGCGGGATTTATGTCCTGGGGGGATGGTACGATGTCTCCGCAACCAAGCCTCACTGGGAACCGACGCTGAAACTGCTCGACCTGGTTCGGGAGCGCTCCGTCGAGGTCCACAGTGAAGGGATTGCCGCCCGTTCGCTTGAGAACCCCGGGCTCATCGCGGACGGCGCACAAATCTTCAACGAGGTTTGCCGTTACTGCCACGGGGCGCCCGGGGTGCCGAGTGCAGTGTTTGCTCAGGGGCTTTATCCCGCTCCGGCCAACCTTGTCTCGGAAGAGTTCCGGAAGGAGTTCAAAGGCGCGGAGGTCTTCTGGGTCGTGAAGAACGGCTTCAAGATGACCGGAATGCCCGCTTTCGGCGCTGCATTCGATGATGATGAGCTCTGGAGTGTCGTTGCCTTTCTGAAGCGACAGCCCGGGCTGAGTCCGGAAGAATACGACAGGCTGATACAGAAGGCGGACAAGCCCCGGATGTAAGGGGGGCATGATGGGGCATGCCCCCGGCGTTGCGGAGCCCGGCCGGCTTCGTGAGAACTGCGATGCCGTACTGCCCCTGCCGGCGCCTCAGGCTGTGGAACATCAGGGGAGGAGTAATGTTTTCGTACTGGATCGGGCATTATGGCTACCTGGCGATCATTTCTCTTCTCTTCCTGGGGATAGTCGGTCTGCCGGTTCCGGATGAAACCCTCCTGGCATTCGTCGGATACCTGTGCTTTAAGGGGGACCTGCGCCTTCCCATGGCGATTGCCGCCGTTTTTGCCGGCAGCATCGGCGGAATCAGTGTGAGCTATACGATCGGGCGGACCGGCGGGGTCTATCTGGTGAAGAAGTACGGCCATAGGGTCCACCTCGATGCGGATAAACTGGAACGGGCACGCCATTGGTTCAATCGAGCGGGAAAGTGGGCGCTTCTCTTCGGATATTTCATACCGGGCGTAAGGCACCTCACTGCCTATGTGGCAGGCACCGCAAGGCTTCAGTTCCCGGTATTCGCAGCCTTTGCGTGGTGCGGCGGCTTCGTGTGGTCGCTGACTTTCGTCACACTGGGCTATATCGCAGGGCGGGAATGGCACAGGGTGTCCGGAACAAGCCACCATATTCTTGTTCTGATACTCTGGCCGCTTGCCGCAATACTCGCAGCGCTCCTCAGCCTCACCCTCTACAAGGGAAGTAACCGGGCGCTGGTCGCCCTCCAGCGCCGTATGAGGCGGATCACCGGCAAACTCACAGCGGAAAGCGGCCGCGCCATGCCCGGCGATTCTTCTCACGGGAAAGGGGACGAGTCGACCGGCCCTGAGTCCTCAGTCCCGGAGCCCAAACGGGATTCCCGCAGCGATGCTTCCCTAAGGTAGAGCTTTCAGCCACGACAATTCATCGCAAGAGGCGCGCCTGCCTAAAGGTGAATCGCACAGCGGCCGGCCTTAAGAGAGATCCTCCAGGCTGCTCCTGCCGAGAGCCAAACCTTCAAGTTTCAATCCTCACCCGGTTTCGAAGCCGGGTGCAGCCTGTTCGAGCCGAACGTACGATAGGCTTTCCCGAAATTTCAATTCTCACCCGGCACAAAAACCGGATGCGACCTCGGGCCGCCGTCCCTGCCTACGGAGTGTCAGCGTTTCAATCCTCACCCGGCGATAGAGCCGGATGCAACATGGCGGGGGCAGATCATGAATCGTCCCTGCCCGTACTTCATTCCCCATCCGGCTCCAGAGCCGGGTGCAATTCCGGGGATCTCATTACTCCTTAATAAGAATTTCAATCCTCACCCGACTCCAGAGTCGGCTGCAATGTGGCAGGGGCGGTCCATGGATCGCTCCTGCTCACTGGTACCGCGAAATTCCCGCCTGGTTGAATTCAATCACCTCCCCGTCTTGAGCTTTGAAAAATCCGGTTCTGACACTATGGAATTCCATCTGCGTGAGCCATACCCTGTTTTGCTGCCTGCCCGAGGTTCGCGCTCATCCGGTCAAGGGAACTTCAAAATCAATCTCCCCGCTCATTCCAAAACAGCCGACACGCTTCTCCCCCGCTCCGCGGCGGAATATCGACAGGTCATCTTCCCTGCGTCCCCGTCAAACCAGCTTGGTCAGAGTCACCCCTTCAGGCATATGCTCGCAATCAAGGACAATATCGTAGTCTTTGAAACTGCGCGGGACCTTGACGCCATCCTTCAGTTGCAACTGCAGACGTTCAAACAGGAGGTGGGCCGGGGCATTGCCGTACCTGCTCTGATGGCTGAAAATATAAAGCCCTCTTAAGGACATGAGTCCCCTCGAAGCCGAGCGGTCAAGGTCCCACATGTTCTGGAGAGCTTCCCAGAAGAGTCTGAGGTCATCTGCGGAAACCCCGGTCTTTTCTCCGAAATGGGGGTTGAAGAAGCCGTACCCCCTGAACAGACCGTATGGGATGAACGGCTTTCGGCCCATCTCGGTTTCTTTCCCTGTGCCGTTTTCCGCCCGCGCATCCTCGGATCTGGTCACAGCCACCCTTGTGATGGAAAGATCGAGCGGAACGACCGGATTTACGGAGCGCGCGAATGTGAGTTGCATCGGCCCCTTAACCTGGCCGCAGTTTACGCCGGTGCTCATCACAGCGCCGAACATCCTCACATCGTAGAAATTCTTGCACATCCAATCCCGCGCACCGTCAACATCTTCCCACTTCTGCTTGGCCCCGGTGGATTTCATTCCCAAAGCCGAATATGCCCTCTCGTGCTGGGCATTCAGGATACCCCTGCGCTCGACATAGATTTTCATCTCCTCCGAGGTGCCGTATCGGACATTCACATAATCGCGAATTTTTCGCTTGATACAGACGTCGGTCAGGAGTCCCTGCATCGTTTCGGGGTCCACGCGGGGAAGATTCCCCGCATCGGGGTCGCCATTGGGGTTCCCGTCGATCACATCGAAAATGAGAATGAAATCATGGCGTTTTCCCACATCGGTATAAACGACATCATTCATGCCGTGTCCTTTCTCTGCCGAAATTGGCTTGATTCGATATCATCTCCCGTCGGGCTCCGCCGGTTCCCGCTCTTTGGCCTTGCAGTACGCTCTTGCAGCGGCACTGTCGAAGGCCCGCTGGTGATAATAGCCGAGAGCGAAAAGACCTTGCTCTTGCAGAGTGAGCGTTGGTGGGAACGCGGGCAATTTTGAAACCACTTCTTCGATGCGCTGCTGGATGGCGGTAAAGACACCGGGCCTGGTCTTTCTCAGTTTGCCGAGATGTGCCTGACTGCCCCGGAGTATTTTTCCAAATATCGACGCAGGCGCGCTTGAGGCGATTCCGTAGAATTGGTCGATCAGTGTCGCGGCCAGGCGCGGCACGGCAGTCTTCTGGAGGTTTTCCAGCACTGCAAAAAGCCGCCCGCACAAGTAGGCGGGGGTAGTCAGTTCAGGATCCAGTCTTTCCATTCTCTCCTCCTTCAATCCATTCCCCGGCACGGACAACAGACCCATCTTGAGCAGAATGGCCCTGGGGCGGGTTACGGCCCTTTCGGCCCGGCATCTCTTGACAGCCAGGAAGAAGAGCCAGTGAGACAGAGGGCCGCCCTGCAGGGCAAAGTGCAATAACGAATGCAGAACATTGGGCGGCATCTCCTTTCTGGGATCGTGGAACAGGGCGGCTGCCAGAGGGAAAATTCCGTAGGGCCTGTCTTCCTGTCCATCGTTGCCAAGGAGGCGCTGGAGGCGGAAGAACCGGGCGAGATTCCGCTTGGCGACTCCTATGGTTGAGCCCAGCCAATTCCTTACGGCAACCCGGCCTCCACTTGGCGAGAGTGAGGCCGCATAAAACGGGGTTGAGTCAATCTGGAGGGTCCCGGCGCGCCCGGAAAAGGCGGACTTGAGAAGCTCTTTTACCTTGTCCGGCGTAGGATCGGAAAGGAGCAGGGCAACGGAGAATTCCGCTTCCTCCCGCGTCCAGAAGATGTAAACATGTGAACCGATCGAGAGATGGGTGCGGTCGTCGCGTATCAGGGTATTTGCCGCTTTCGCATACCTGTCGGCGCATTCCAGGCAGGTTGGCGCATTGAAGGATTGTTTGAGCCCGTAAGACATGAAAGCGGGAGCGTTCGCCGATACAATCGAAGCGCCCGAGGGCTGTCCGCCGATCCTTTTGATCTTTATGGGATGGATAGCCACGGGTTTTCTCATTTTCCCGCAGAGGACGCACTCGCAGACGGTTGCCCCCTTAGTCAGTTTCTCTTCCTGGTAGCTGAGCCAGAAATTCGAGATGCGATCCCGCTCGAACAGCACGCTTCCACCGACACTGAAGGTAACCCAATCCGAAGGGTCGAGGTCCTCAGGGATAGGTATTCTCGATAGATCGAGCGCGTCCAGGAACCGGACGACAGCCTGCAGCCCATCATCCCCCGTCTTCTCGAAACATTGGCGTGTGAGCTGTACAAAGGCCTCATGGCGACTTGAAGCCTTCTCATGCCTGCCTCTTGAAAGACCGAGCACGTAATCGCACGAGCCGAACAACAGTTTCGGGACGGTGCCCGATGTAGCGAGGGCGTGAGGGGCTCGAAAGAGTCTGCCCCTGTCATCCTCTCTTTCTCCACCGGATGTCCGGACAAAGGCTCTGAATTGTCCATCCCGGCTGATATCGAGAAGCCATTTGATCGGTGCCTCTTCATACATTGGCGGCGGCAAATCGAGCCGGTGGGAATATTCGACCAGTCTTTGCAGAAGCATCACCTGCCCCTCTCAACAAATAAGGGAGGAACCCGCAGTACTCCCCTCTCGATGCGAGCGTCAAAGAAGATGGGGATGCCTTCGCCGGAACCGTCTTCCTCATAGTCGATATCCAGCAGCATTCGTCCCAGGTCTTCGGTCAGGTCGATTGGCTGACTGCTGATGTCGGCGGGAGCGAAGGATGCGGCAAATTCACGGCACCCCAGGTAAGGAATTGAATGACACCTTCCGTTTGCAACTCTTCGCCTGAACTGATCACGGTATTTTGCGGGATGGACATCCCCGTCCAAATCCGGAGACAGTTCGATATCGGCGCGGATTGTATATGCGACGTCCCGCAGCGCGAGGGTATGGCGCTGTGCTCTGTCTCCATCTGCGAAGTAGCGCCCGCCGTTTTTTAGCCAGGACCTAGCCGTGTCGATTGACGCCCGCGAGGTGACTTCGTTGCGCAAAATCGAGAAAAAACGAATCGCTTTCAATACCGCAATTTCACGAATTACCCATCGAAACTGGGGTTTCCAGAAAATGGACTCCAGAATGCCCCGGGCGGCCGAAGGGGTAATCACCTGGTAAGATACGCGTTCGACTTTCATCTCCGGCCGGGTAAAGCAGGCCATGTTTCCCCAGACCTTGACTTCCAGTGGCGGACCGTTGTTCCCGTTCAAGTTGGCCCTCCTTAATATACAGGAAGTCCGGCAGAGTCGCCGGTCACCCTGTGAACCCCCGTCCCTGATTTGAGCGATTCTTCCCCCTCCCTTCGCTCCTCCCGCCAGGGGAGGGGAATAGGCGCTTGGTTCCTTGCTCGCCGGAAGAGGGGAATTGGCGTTTAGCTCCTCCCCCATGACGGGGGAGGCGGGGTGGGGGTGTGATTCACTGAAGACATGCCGGCCACGGCGACATCTCCTGTGGAATCGCTCAGATTAAGCAGTATCGAGTTATAGCGCCCCAGCACCTCCCACAGTCCGGGTACGATCGATCCGGCGGGTGGCCCGGATACTTGCTATCCGGGTCCGTAAGGACAAGAAGGTCAGTCGAATCCGCCACAGCGATTCAAGAGGTTATCCCCCGAGCCTCCTCTTGCGCTTCGCGCACGGACAGCGGGCTGTCCGTATCACCCGCTCTGAGTCCTTAACACACTCCATAACTCAGATGCATCGCTGGAACCGGTGTCTTTCCTCTTTTGGCTGGAGCAGCCGGAAGTCCCTCGTCCGGATCCGTTTAGTTGTAAAAACGATAGATGACGATTGTGAAGAATGTGTGAAGAGAACATGGAAAAACCATGTGGAATTGAAGGAAGAAATCGGGGCCTTCTTGACAAAATGCGGGTCGAATGAGCAGGAAAAACCGCCCGCAGGCTGGCAATATTGAAAACCAATTCTTATCATCCTATCCATCGGAAAGGGGTTCATTCGTTCGGGCTTCGTCCTAGGCCGAAACGATTCCTGGGGCTTTCAAATTGGCACCGTCGGGGCTTAAGTCTTACCCGAAGGCCGTGTGCCACTCATCATTGAAGTCTTGTTTCATGCCTGCAACACCCGTCGTGTGCCGGTTGGGCAGCCGTGGCAAGAACAATGGGGCTATTCCAATACATGTGAAATAAGCGATGCAGTGGTATATGGCGCAAAGTCTATTCCGGGGTTTCCCATACGTCACGGCTGATGAGCCCGGCAACGACTCGGGAATCGACCGGCGCCGGTCCAATGCCGGATGATCCGTTCACGTCAATCGGAAGACCAGGTCCATAAACAAAGGAGGAGAGACAGATGAAGGAGCCCGTTCTGCGTCTGCGTCTGGTTGTGCTGGTGTGCGCAATCCTGCTCATGACCTGCCGGGGGAGTGCTCTAAGCGAGACGCCCGGTGTTACCGCGAGTACGGCCTATCAGGTGATTGCGTATAACGATCTGGGAATGCACTGTATGGACGATGATTTTTCAATTCTGGCACTGCTGCCCCCATTCAATGTGTTGCACGCCCAGGTGATACTGAAAGGCTCCGTCCCGGTCGTTCTCGGCTCAACTTCGGTCCGGCTGACCTACTCCGCCATGATGGACCGTGATGGATCCATCAACAGGACGAGCGCGCCGCGGCCGATGAAAACCAACTTCTGGAAGTATGTGCTTCCGCTGTTTGGTGTCAGCTTGCCTTCCGACCAGGGACTTGCCGGCGCCAAAATGCCCGGAGTCGACAACACTCCCAGGTCTTTCCAGACTTACGATTCCACCAGGCACTGGTTTGAGGCCAAGGGTATACCGATCACCCCCGTGGATGATGAGTTGAACTGGAACCCGTTTTCCGTGATGAAGGTAACGGCGCGTGACAACAGCGGCAGGTCACTCAGCACCATTCCCGTGGTTCTGCCGGTTTCCTCGGAATTCCACTGCGATGTCTGCCATGAGACGGGAAATGATGCCGCCTCCCCGGGATTCCACGGAGTTCCTGCCGAGAAATGGAGTCAGAAACCGGACATGAACAGCAGAGTCCGGGAAAATGTCCTCACCCTGCACGACGCCTTGAATGCAACGAACCTGATCGGGCAGACGCCGGTTCTGTGTTTCCGATGCCACTACAGCGCGGCCCTCGACCTGGCGGGTACGGGACCGACAGGGGAACAGATCAACTCGCAGACGGGCCGGCCCAACTCCTTCACCTCGCATGCCATGCACAGGCATCACGGAAGTCCGCAACTAAGCGGTATTCCTATCCCCGACGAAGGGATCAATACGTGCTATTACTGCCATCCCGGGACTCAAACCAAGTGCCTGAGAGGCACCATGGCGACTGCGGGAATGGTATGTCAAAGCTGCCATGGGGGCTTGCCGGCAGTGGCCAACACAAATCGGGCCCCATGGAAAGACTTGCCCAAATGCCAATCCTGCCATACGGGGGATGCACGCCATAACGCAGGCCGCCAAATCATCAGGCGAATCGCGTACGAGGACGGTCCCGATATCGCAACCCCATTGATTCCCGATAATAAGCGGTTTGCTGAAAATGCCGATCCTGCAAACCCCGGCAAATACCTTCTCTATAGGAACAGTCTCGGACATCCCTCCAAGAGCGGCCACCAGAGTCTGGCCTGCCCAGCCTGTCATGGAAGCCCGCATGCGGAATGGCCCGTCGGGAACCCGCGTTCCAACGACAATATGGCGCCGAAGCAATTACAGGGCTATGCGGGAACGATAACGGAGTGCACGACTTGCCATGGTGTTGGATATACTCCGCCGTCCGACAAACTTCTCCTCGGTCCACACGGCATGCACAGCGTCAATGATTCCAACTGGTGGAGCGTGGGAAGCTACAATCATAAGTACTACATTTATCAGGATAATAATCCATCGAAGGTCGCATCGAGGCTGAAAAACTGCCAGTCATGCCACGGACTGTTATTGGAGGGTACCGTCCTGTCCCGGACT
This sequence comes from uncultured Syntrophobacter sp., assembly GCA_963666995.1. Classification (GTDB taxonomy): domain Bacteria; phylum Desulfobacterota; class Syntrophobacteria; order Syntrophobacterales; family Syntrophobacteraceae; genus Syntrophobacter. The sequence goes on from OY762941.1 coordinate 2,736,343, forward strand.
TCGACGGATCGGGTCTTCGGCACGGGCCCGATGATGAACCAGATAACACTCAAGCAGGGCACACCCATCCATTGCGGCCTCTGCCACAGTCCTCCGGCCGTGAACTGATCCGGAACCGGAGCAGCGAGACCTTCTTTTGCGGGCCTGTCGAGAGCCCGTGAGTTATGGAGAGGAAGAACCCGAGCCGGGGACGTAAGCATCGTGTCCCCGGACTGTCGAACATCGGGGATTCATTTCGAACATGCCGGCTGAACCGGCTCAGGTTTCTTTCCTCTCCGATCTGCCTGCGGATATCCTCTCCCCGGAGCGATTCCGGTTGCCTGCCCTTTGAGCCACGCCCTGCGGAGCAAAAAGGATCCCTAAGATAACTGTTTTGCCTCGGCTTCACTCAGGACCATGCGCGCTTTGGCCAGGGCGGCATACAGTCTTTCGACCTTGGGGAGGTTCTTCCCGATCAGGGCCTTCAGGAGATCGCCCTCCAGTTCCGCCACATCGAGGCGCTTGTAATAATCCATTGTCTCTTTGAGGTGGGCCAGCACGATCTTACCCGTCAGGATGGGATGGTTGTTGGTCACGTTTGCGTCTTTGAACCTCGTGCCGTGTTCCAGTTCGACCTCGAGTCCGGCGCGAAAATCTTCCAGCGGGATTTCCATCTTCTCGGTGTTGACTTCCTTTAGAATCCGGGCAGCCTCCTCGGGCAGGACCGAGCCGTCGGACTTCTCCGTCCAGTCTCTCATCTGGAGCGCCTTGCATACCCGTTTTACTTCCTGAATACTTATATACTCCGGCAATTCCATCGAACTCCTCCTTTTTTGAGCGTTATCCAACTGTTCCAGCGACCGGAAAGCGACCTTGGAGCGAGGATTCCCGAAAACTCCCTCCAGCGCACGGAAGACAGCCTTTCGGGGACGGTCGTTCCCGCCTCAACTCACTTCTTGCGCGTCCCGCCTTCAACTTTCGGGACTGTTGCCTAAACAGAATCCAAATGAAAAATGAACCGTTTCTCCGGAAACGTCACTGCGGCGGGGCAGCCGTCCGGCGAATGGGCACCAGGAGGCAATCAACACCGGCACTCCTTTATTCTCCGGCATATCTCGCCGAATATGTCGCTCAGGTAAAGAACCCCCAGGACTTTCCTGCCGTTGGCCACGATCAACGATTGATAGGATCCCATCACCATGTGGTTGATGGCTTCCTCTACGGAAGCTTCCGCTTCCACCCGTTCGTTTGCACTGATCGGCTGCATTATTTCCTTTACGCTCACTTCGGCGGCTTTTTGGCACAGGTCTTCAAAGGGCTGCCGCCAAAGTCCGTAAGTTTCCAGCACAGACCTGAAAATCTCCGGGTTGAGCTCGTGAGAGGATACTTCTCCCGAAGAATACAAATCCTTGTAACGGGGTTCAAGGCCCATAAAGACATCCCAAAGGCTCACCTTGCCCACAATTTGGTCGTCGGCGTCGAGGACCAGTATGGCGAGGTGCCCATCCCGTTTGAGGCGCACTTTATTCCTCGCCTCCTCCATCCGGACAACGGTCTCATAAAGAGTGGCGTCTTCGGAAACGGTTGCATATTCATCAATGGGGACCATCAGGTCCCTGGTTTTTTTTTGCTTCATCTTCAAACCATGGAGACTGGGGGGCATTGTGTGAACGATGCACCCTCATTCCCACAAACGGAGATATTCCCGCATCCGGGCGGGGAACCCCGTCAAAAGAGACTTGTTTCAATGTTCACCGTCAATCGGCATGCCGCTATCATTTACTCCGTAATATAAGAACTGTGCTTCTGGAAGGGATCTTTCCCGGCGGAGAAATACCGGAGCGGCTGAGAAGAATGAGGGAGCCGAATCGTGGGACAGCCGGCCGCGGGACTTCCCAATGCCGGAAGTATGTTCCCGAATCTACCGTATTATGGTCCCGGCGCGGCTTTCCGCGTAAGGAAGTCCCCACCGGATTATCGTTCATGTTCAGGGCATGGAGGATACCGTCCACCTTCATGAGGGACCCGAAAGAGGACTTAGGGCTTGTCCGTAAATAGGCCTTTTAGGGATAGCGCCGGATTTTGAGACCGATTTTGGTCGCGACGATTGAGCAAAACCGCAGGCGTAGCTGGACTACGTTGAGGATTTTGCGATTGAGGAGCGGCCGAAGTGGGCCAAAAGCCGGATGCGAGCACAAAGGATTTATTTACGGACAAGCCCTTAGACTGGAGGGAATAAAAGTGCGAGTCTTGCTTTTCGGCAAGTCATTGGAAATTCGGCCGGACGGCCGGCGGCGGAGCGAAGATTATTGCCTCACGGTTTCCGGCTCTGGTGGAAACCCGGCCCTGAAGAGCGGTCTTCCGCCGAGACCTTTGTCCTGCCCCTCCTCTCGGTCATCAGCCGTTGTTTTCCTTCGGCCCGACATCCTCGGGAAATCCAAAAAAACCGATTCCGTACTGTTCCTGAGAGTCCTGATAAACATGGAAAAGACGCCCCTGTGTGCACGATGGGACGTGAATCACCCTTGCGATGCCGGCAAAGACTTCCAAATCAGGAACCACGGACCCAAGAGAGTTGGGAGCCGTTGTGAAGAAGTCCTCCCGGAAAATGGTGTCCGACTGGCCGGGATAAATGGCCAGGGGGACAATCCTGGCCTCGATGAGATCATTGAAAAAATGGGTGCCGTATGAAACTTCGGGGATCGATCCGTCCTCCTCGAAGGCTATTTCACCCAGAATCAGCGTGTGGTTTATGTCGTGGTAACCAACCTTCACTCCGAGATTCACGTCATTGCTGCCCCACCGCACGGGGCCGAAAAGTGCAAAACGCTTTCCCGCAAGGGCCCTGTTTATCCCGCTCACCACCTGAACCACCCGTATCCTTTCATCGTAGGTCGAAAGCTGAGCGTAAGCCTTGGGGTCTATGTAGACGATATACTCGATGTTCTTCACAATGCTGCTCGACACGCCCTCCTTCTTGGTGAAAAGGATTTGGTCCCGGGAAATGTTCCTGGGAACGGTCACTTTCCCGAACGTTTCGCCGACCGCCAAAGAACGACACTGCAGGATGTACAGTCTCTCGTCGTCCCACGCAAATTCGACATCCACCGGGCAGCCGTAGGCTCGCTCCAACTCCCTGAGAACCTTTTTCATCAACGGGACAAAGGGTGTTTTGGCAAGAAAGTTGTCAAACGTGACGCAACTTTGCTGGGGGTTTATTTCCCGGCTTTTGAAAAGGGGCGCCGCGAGATGGCCTTCCTCTTCCGTAGAGACGGCGTAGTACAGGTCGGGATGATGGGTCTCGGCAAACAGATCGACGAAGGAAACGGACTCGATCCTCCCTTTTTCGAGGTTCAGGGCATCGATGATTCTTTGCGAGTATTTACGGATTTTCTCACTATCGATTTCCGGCCGCAAAGAGGGATGGCTGAGCGGGATCATCCTCGGGTAGTCCGGGCCGGTACGATCGACAGCCCTTGTCCCAAGGCCCATGACGAGCCTCACCAAACCATCTTCCGCTTTGATCCGGGGAGTCCACGCATGCAGGTTCACTGAAAATGCCACCCCCGCCGCGAACGGGAAGAAATACCGCCCGAAGCGTCGACCGACCACCTTCTGAACCAAAATACTCATTCGCTCGTCATAATCGAGCAGATTATGGTCCCGCCTGTAGAGAATCGCCGCGGGACCGTAGGTGCTCATGAAAACCTTCTTGAATGCGCGTACGAAATCTTTCAGCCGCGAATCGAGATCCCCCTGGTTGGTGATGAAAATGGAATCGTACTTTCCGGAAAAAGTATGGCCGAGATTGTCCTCCAGAAAACTCGATGAACGGGCTATCAACGGGTGTTCACCGATCTTTTCCAGAAAAGACCGGAAATCCTTCATGACGTCAGGCGGAAAGGCGGCTTCTTCCAGAACTTCGGCCACCTTTCCGTATTCCCTCTCAATGGCTTCCCTGCTCTTGTACTTCTGGCTGTGAAAGGAATGGAGGTTGTTGTAGTCGAGAAAATCCGTCAGGATCCCGGAATTGAAAAAATAGGAATCGGGGAAAACCACGTATTTTTCCAGTTCGGGGTCTTTGTGCCTCCACTGCGGCAGAAGTATCCTCGATGCCAGGAAGACGCCTGCCGCTTTGCCCCCGATCTTGCCTGCCCTTCGACGGTCCCAGTAGGAGTGGTCCATGAGGGTGTCGATGTCGCGAACCGTGATGTATTTCTTGGCGATTCCTATGAACGGAAGCTGATTCGAGATAAAGCGGCTAATGAGCGCCACCCTGACCCCTTCGGCTTCGTCCGGCGAAATGTGCAAAGGGCTCTCCGGTATATCGCAAAATTCCTTTACGGCGTGCTTGATCCTGTACGCGGAAAGCCCTTCGGCATTTACCGCCTGATGGAGCTTGTGGAAGGCGTCTTTCTTCCTCGCAAGATTGATGTAATTCTCAATCTGCTCGGTGTTGAAGTGTTGGGCGAAATAAAAATCCGCCAGTGCCGCGGCGTATTCCTTCGCACTTGCCGGGAACGAGCTGCTCCCTTCGGACAACGTTGCATGCCCCTCGGGAAGAACGCGATTGAGTTCCTCCGCTTTCTCTTTGTCCAAAGCGGACAGCAGCAGTTGGCGGACTTCACCGACGAGGTGCGGATACTCCATCATTGACTGGTAAAGGCGGTAGGTCCTCACGAGGTTCTTGACCCCGGCGCCGGTGAAAATCTCTTCATTTTTCGGATTCAGATGCATTGGGACCCGCACGAAGGTGGTGATCCCGGGTGGATTTCCCACCCGGAAATCGGATTGCAAAACCGGCTCAGCGCTCGTTCATCCGATTGCGCCGATGCCCGGCAAATTCACTCATTACGCTAATCTTGTCCGGCAGTCCCGGACTTTACACCCAACCGCGAAGCTTGCATGCTTCGGCAACACGGGCCACCGATACGAGGTATGCGGCTTCACGCATATTGACCTTGCTTCGTCCGCTCATTTCGTGGACGCTCCTGAAAGCTCGCGTCATCACCTTGTCAAGCCTCCAGTGCACTTCCTGCAACTCCCAGTAGAGATTGTAGGCGTTCTGAACCTGTTCGAAGTAGGAGACGGTCACACCACCGGCGTTCGCCAAAAAGTCAGGTAGAACCATGACTCCGTTGTTGTCAAGAATAACGTCGGCTTCCGGCGTGGTGGGACCGTTGGCCAGTTCGCAGCTTATTTTGCACCGGATTGTTCCCGCGTTCGCCTGAGTGATGGCATTCTCGAGAGCGGCCGGAAAAAGGACGGTCACTTCCAACCCCAGGAGTTCGTCATTGGTGATGACATCGGTGCCGGGAAATCCCTTCAGCACTCCGTTCTTCAACTTATAGTCGACGAGCGCTTTGGCATCTATTCCCTTCGGATTGTAGACACCCCCCTTGGAATCGGATGCCGCGACCAGCTTCATCCCGAGGATTTCCTCCCCGAGCAGAGCGGCATACTGTCCGGCGTTTCCGAAACCCATGACGGCCATGGTCTTCCCCTTGAGGTCGATCCCGGAAACCAGGGCCGCTTCTCTCGTCACATAGATGCCTCCCCTTGCAGTGGCATCGTTGCGTCCCTGGGATCCTCCCAGGGAAATGGGCTTGCCGGTGATGACGCCGGGGTGGTTCTCTCCCTGGATTTTTTCATACTCGTCCATCATCCAGGCCATGATCTGGGGAGTGGTGTAGACATCGGGGGCGGGCACGTCTTTGGTCACTCCAAGCGATTTGGCGAACGCCCGGATGTAGGCACGAGCCAGCCGCTCCTTTTCACCTTCGGAGAATTCCTTGGGATTGCATATGATGCCGCCTTTGCCGCCTCCCAGGGGGATATCCACCACTGAAGTCTTCCAGGTCATCCATGCCGCCAGCGCCCTCACCGTGTCGATGGTTTCCTGGGGATGCCAGCGAATGCCGCCCTTGGCGGGGCCGCGGGCCGTGTTGTACTGGACGCGGAAAGCATGGAAGATTTTCGTTGACCCATCATCCATCTTGACAGGAAGCGTCACCTTTATTTCCTTCATGGGCCAGCGCAGCAATTCATGCGTGGCCGGGTCGAGGCCCAGCTTTTCAGCAGCGCGATCGAGTTGCTGTTGAGCGATTCTGAACGGGTTGAACTTGTCATCCATAGAATGCTCCTGTTGTAATGAACCATCGCATGTCTTTAAGGATTCACATACGCATATCCCCGGGATATGCATTCCCGGCCGTCCGGTAACGGGGGAAAACCGCCCGCTTGCCGATCGATCGGGTTATACGCTCCCATCCGGACAGCTCCATCACTTGCTTCCCCTCCCGCGGGAGGGTGCGGAGGAGCGGGCCTGTTGCCCAAAGGAAAAGTCGAGGCCAGATGAAATCAGGATTTGTCATTCCGGCGAACACTCATGGCCTTTCGGCCACAACGAACAATGAAAAAATTTCTGCCTAAATCGAGGCAGGGTATACGTTAAACGGCAATTCCTTTTTTCATATAAAAGCCGGAATCCAGGCTCTCTGAAATTATTGAGTAATTCCAATTAACGACACTGGACCCCGGCTTTCGCCGGGGTGACGTTTCTGGACAAACGGCTCATTTTTCACCTGGATTCTGTTAAAGTAACAGGCCGGAGCCTGGTACTCCCATTGCTGCTGAGTGAACACCTCCCGGTGTTCCCGTCAAGCCCGGGAACCTGAAACGCTTCCCGGGCAATCATGCGTCATTCTTATCCGGACGACGCCTCTCTTGAACGAGACGGAAGGCCGTCGGAAATATCCAACCTGATTTGAGCGATCTTCTCCCCCCTCCCCTCGCCCCTCCCGCCAGGGGAGGGGAATCGGCGTTTAGCTCCTCCCCCTTGACGGGGGAGGCGGGTGGGGGTGTGATTCACTGAAGACATGCCGGCCACGGCGGCATCTCCTGTGGAATCGCTCAGATTAAGGGCTTGTCCGTAAATAAATCCTTTGTGCTCGCATCCGGCTTTTGGCCCACTTTGGCCGCTTCTCAATCGCAAAATCCTCAACGTAGTCCAGCTACGCCTGCGGTTTTGCTCAATCGTCGCGACCAAAATCGGTCTCAAAATCCGGTGCGATCCCTAAAAGGCCTATTTACGGACAAGCCCTAAGTATAATTCCTCATCCTGTAACTATAGCTTACAGGCAAGTATAGTACAGAGGCTTCGAGATAAGCAACCCATGAGAGAAGCCCTCGGCGCGTTTCGATACCCGATCTTGAGGACTCCGCGGATCTTCTGAATTACCGGAGCAATGGCTGGAAAATCGAAAGGGCGGAAATTATGTGGTCGCGACGCAGAAATGATGAGACGGCGATCCGGGCGAGACTGAAGCGAGCCCATGGCCGTGCACTTTCGAGATATCCTGAACGATTTGCCGGTCCTTGCCGATTGCCGGCAAGGCAGGCGTGCTGTGGCTCTTACGGGAGGCAAACAGGCGCCGCATATCTAGTCGACAAGCCATACGGCCCTGTCTTTGGCTGCCTGAATCAGTTTGTTGCTGACGCGTCCCATATCGAATTCCTCGACAGTCGACAAACCTCTTCTTCCTACCACGATCGTCCCGTAATCTCCCCGTCTGGCTTCGTCAAGAATGGTCCCGGCCCGGCTGCTCACTCCGGTGACAATCCTGGTGGAAATCCGTTCGGGAGGGATACCGGCGGCGGTCAAGTCGTCGATTGCCTTCCGTATGACGGGTTTGACCTGCTGCACGGCCTCTTCCGTCCGCTTCTTCAGGTAATCTTCGGTGAATATCGGCTCATAGCCTTCCTGCCCGGCATCGAGCGAGCGAATGACGTGGATGAGGGTGATCCTGGGGGATGTCCCGCGAATCATTTTGCTGACGTGATCGACAGCGAGCATTGCCCCATCGGAAGAGTCGATGCCGACCAGGATATTGTTCGTTTCCGGCTGTCCTCCGACAAGCCACACGGAGGTGTTGGCGAGTTTGAGCACCAGCTTGTACGCGACGCCGCCAAGCGCGATGTCCTTAATCGCACTCAATCCCCGCCTGCCCAATATCACCGCTTTGTAGCCGCGAACCGACTCCGCACCGATGTCCCGGGCTATGCCTTCATTCCGTTCCCGCACTTCGGTCTTGACGGCATCCCCTGGAAACCCGGCGTCCATGAACACATGGGTTGCCCTGCTCATGAAATCACCGATCTTCTTCTCCTGTTGTTTTTCCCAACCCCTGACCGTCTGCACCTTCTGCCGCCATGCGGGGTCCTTTTCAAGATCCCAAAAGGCTTCCGGTACCTTGCTCATGATGTGCAGCAGAACCACTTCACTGCCGGCGGGCGGCAGAACCCCACTCACGTAATTGACGGTTTCAAAGGATTGATAAGAACCATCCACAACCAACAGGATTCTTCTCCGGTCATTGTTCATTCTCCACCCTCGCTTTATTGAGCATGAACGTCTTCCTTGAAGTGCTGGACCAGGTAACGATAAATTTCCTTGCCTATGGCGATTCCCGTTTCAATGATTTCCGGTCCGTACTGGCGGCCCGTGGGGGTTCGGAACGTATCTGCAATCCGGGCGGTGCCGGATATCCCCCAGGGGAACCTGTCGATGAGATCCCTGGGGCTGAGCCCCTGGTAATCGACCAGGTACCAGAGCGTGTGAAGAAAGGTGTCGGCTCCCCAGCGGAACTTATCGGCATCATAGAGGCAATCGCTGATTAACTGGAACGCTGGACGCTTGCAGGTGTGCGGAGCGATAAACGCTTCGTGATTCCTGATAGCTCCGCATATGCATTGAATTTCGCTCTTGCTCAAGGGAAAGCCCCTGAGCACCTTTTCCGCTTCGATCGCCCCGGCCTCTGCGTGCTTGTCTTCATTGCGGCAAATATCGTGCAAAAGCCCTGTAAGCAGGCCGAGCAGCATCAACCGCTCCACACCGAGCGGAGGGACCGAGTCGGATTCGATTTCAATCAGGATCAATGTGGCCGTGTCCATGCTGACGCGGGTGCTGTGAAACATGCCGTGCCCCAGGTCTTCTTTGAGCACGGGTTGAACGATGTTTCGAAGCTCAGCCACTATGGGATGGTTGAAGTACAGCTTTCGTGCAAAAGCGATTGGCGCCTTGAAACGGGTATAAAACTCGGGAATAGGGTGTTTGGATGCGATTCTTTCGGCTTCGCGCTGCAATCTCCGGGTGATCTCATTCATGAGGTTGCTCTTCGGACGAAAGGGGGTAGCTCTGGACCTGACGCGTGCAAAGCAATCTTTCAGCGTGACTTTAATGCAATTCAAACTTTTCTGCAATGAGACGTCTGAAGCGCGGAGTGTAAATGAGATCGAACGTGGCTTCCTTGCCCGGAAATAATTGAAGCGCCTGAAAGCGGGTTGGGTGGACCAGCTTTTCCGCCTCCTCAAAAGACAGCGGCGACTGCGCGATGACCGACAGGGACAGGTCAACTATCCGCTGGAGTCGCCGCAGCCGCTTTTCTTCCTCGCGGCGGTCCGCCTCGGAATATTGCTGCTGGGTCTCAACTTCGTGCACCATGTTTTCACCGTGTTTTTATTGTCAAGACAATGGAAGCTGCCGGGAAGGGCGGCCCCTCAAGGTCAGACGAAAACTCACCGCAGGGTGGATTCGCCAACCCTTCGACCCCGGTCCGTTTCCCCCCTGCAATTTCACAGTTGAAGGTTTCAAACCTCCCTCGCGCCGGGAGTGAGGGGTCTACCCGAGAACGCATTCGCTCGTCCGGGCGTGCAACAGTTTCTCTTCCATCTTGACGATGCGTCTGATCATCACGTCAAGCAGCTTGACGGCGGTTTCAGGGAACTGCAGCAGCAGCTTACGGAAAGTCTCACGGTTCATCGTCAGACACTCCGCATCCGTGATGGCTCTCACTGAAAAAAGCCTCGGCACGTCCGACAGCAGCGCGAGCCCTCCGAAAAAGTCCCCTTCCTTGAGTTCGTGGAGCAGTACACACTGGTCTTTCAGCTCCGTCACCACCTGCAGTTTTCCCGAAACGACAATATAACCCAGATCATTCGAATCGCACTGGTGGAACACGAACTCTCCCGCCTGGTAGCACATTCTCATACTCAAATAAGCATAAAGCCTCAGGCGCTCTATGGGAAGGCTGGAGAAAACCTGGACGCCGCGCAATATTTCCAGGTTGGCTTCGAGTTCACAGCGCCCTTCAACAGCCGTGGTACATTCCCTAATGTGATCCATGGGCAAGTTCATAGAAAAGTCCCTTCCTTGACATCAGCTCCTCGTATTGCCCGGTTTCCACAATTTTGCCTGCCCTCATGACGGCGATCTGGTCGTAACCGCGGACCAGTTCGAGGCGGTGAACAACTGCAATGAGGGTGGATTTCCCCTTGAGTTCCGAGTTCAGCACAGCCTCGATCTTCCCCTGTGAAGTATTGTCGAGGCTTGCCGTCGCCTCGTCGAGGATGAGGATGCGAGGCTTCTTCAGCAATGCACGGACAATCGCGAGCTTCTGTTTCTGGCCGCCTGAGAGCCTGTCCCCTTTGCTTCCCACGTTGAATTGTAACCCCACTTCCATGAGGTCATCAAGGAGTCGCCGCTCTTTGAGCAATTCCACGACCCTTTTGCGGATTTGCTCCGCCGCGGAGGGATTCACCGTCTTGGGATGGCCGAAAAGAATGTTGTTGAGCACGTTTTGAGTGAAAAAATACTCAGTCGGCCGGTAGAACGTAAAGGCCCCCGGGTGCACCTCCTCGATCTTCCGCATGAACAGTTCGCGCGCTTTGAGTATCTCTGTTTCAAGCGAGATGGAAAGCGAAGCCATTTTGTGTTTCGCGGGAACGAATCGCAACACCAGTTTGAGAAGAGCATCCCGGTCCGCCGGTGACGGGGGTTCGCCGCTTTCCGCCATATGATCCATGATTTGACTGTACATTTCAAGTTCCTCGGGAGGAATCGGGCTCATCTCAAAAAAGAAGGCCTCATCCTGCAACCCCTGCAACAGGGATACCGTCTGCCGGGCCACTTGCCGGCCCAGCCTGAGCAGTGGAGCCATCAACCCCGTGTCGGATAAAAATGTCCTGAAAAACTCGTTCCCGGCAAGCCGATCGAACTGGAATGTCCTGATATCGGAATAGCCGAAAGTGATGTTCTCTCCGATACTCGTGGAATATTGAAACCGAGTCGCATCAAAGAAGTCGATTTCCTTCTCAAGTTCCTTCCCCCATCTTTCAGAGAAAGACAGCCTCGCTTCGACGAACTCACGGGCGAACTCGGTGTGCCGTTCGGGACTGAGGAAGGCGTTCAGGCCGATGTCCAGAATGTCCGGAGACAGGCCGACCGAGTCAACCGCATGGAGGATTTCATCCCGATCGGGGAGTGGGGTTGCATGTCGAGGGTCCGTCTCGTTCAGGGACTGGCACGCGTAAAGAAGATTCTCCAGGATGGTGCCGTCGAAAATGAACGGTTGCTGGGCTACGTACCCCACATTCCGGCTGACGTCGATCTTGGTGAGCGTTTTCAATTCTCTGCCGCCCATCAGGACGTGGCCTGAACTGTAACCGTAAAGCTGACCGATGACCATCGCCAGGGTGCTCTTCCCGCTTCCGGACAGGCCGACTAGAGCGAGTTGCTCCCCCGGCTGTACGTCCAGTGAAACCTTGTCAAGTATGCTAACCTGGCCGTCAGCCATAAATGAGAGGTCCTTGACGTCGATCTGCCCCTCCAGTTCATATGGCTCGCGATCGTCATGGGGCATGAGTTCGAAGTCCGGCTTTTCATCGAAGTACTCCATGATCTGGTTGTACCTCACGCGGCTGTCCTGGAGGTTTTGGTAATAGTCCATCAGCTCTTTCCAGGGGTCGTAGAGTTTTTCATACGCCGATAAGAACGCCACCAGAGCGCCGAGGTCCAGTCTTCCCACGATAGTGAGATAACCGCCGACGAGCAGAAGAATGAATGGACCGATGCTTTGGAAGAAATTATTCCCGAATTTGATCAGATACTTATATTTGTTCATCATATTGCGGACATTGAACAGGGATATGGCGTGGCGCGCGAGCTTGCGGTTCTCGATCGCATGGCCCGCGTTGCCGTGGATTTCATGCATGCCCGAAATCGCCTCCCCGATCACGTTGCTCATGGACCGCGTAGCGTCTATACGGTCCTGGTTCAGGAGGTTAAACCGCTTCTGGAGAATGGGGATGATGAAAATCTCGATGGGATAAATGGAAAAACTGAGCGCTGCGAGCAGTGGGTTGAGATAAGCAAGGTACCCGGCGAAAGCGAGGAGGGTCAGGACGTTGATGGTGGGAACTGCAATGGCCCCGCCCAGGAACTCCCCGATAACGCTCAGTTCCGACGTCAGGGAAGCGATGACCATCCCGGCCGGAGTGCGCCTGAAAAACGAGAGGGGAAGGCTCAGGATGTGGTCGTAGAGTTGAGCCCGCATCGACAGCAGGATTTTTTGCCCGATGAATTCCTGAAGGATGTTGATCACGTACTTGAGGATCCCGGCCAGCACGACCGCTCCAATGTAAAGGCCCGAATAGACCAGGAGTGCGTCGACGTTTCTGGTGTTGATGGCGTAATTGACGATCCTCTTTTGCATTTCCAGCGGAAAGACCCGGAAGAAAAGGGTGCTGAGAATGAGGGCGAAGAGCACGGTCTGAGCCCCGCGGTGGCGATCGAGGACCCATGAGAATAAAGGTTTGCGAGTGATCATACGGAATTTCTCCGGCAATGGTGTCGAAAGTTACTGAACCTGCTGTCTTCTGCCTGCCTGGACCGGGCGAATTGGAAAATCAATGCTGCCGCGATTTTATCGTGCAGCCTGGTGGCCGATCCCTCCCAATATAGACGTCGTAACCTCCGCCGCGGGACCGGCTGGGAATGTAACGCTCTTCCCTCACCGGCCGAAAGCGCTGAATCATCGACGTGCACTCTTCTTCCACAGGAACTGCATCCCCCTGGTCTTGCCGTACAGGAACTAAAATAATACCTAATCTGAGCGATTCCACAGAAGATGTCGTCGTGGCCGGCATGTCTTCAGGGAATCACACCCCCACCCCGCCTCCCCCGTCAAGGGGGAGGAGCTAAATGCCGATTCCCCTCCCTTGGCGAGAGGGGCGAGGGGAAGGGAAGAAAATCGCTCAAGCCAGGTAATAGTCATTGCCCGGCATTCACCCCTTCGAGTTCGTGAAATATGGGATGAGGGGGATTGACAGTGGATGCTTCAATTACTAACAGTAATCGTTACTGACCCTTGACGCTGCTAAACCGGGCAGCTTTGAAAAGGGTTCCACGGGGTTCAGTGGCTTTCTATAATGATTTCGCGTAGTTGTTCTCACGGCGCGTACTGTTATTCGGGGGAGAACGCTTAAACTCGGGATCGGTTAAAGAAGATGGGCTCTAACGAAAGTTTGAACATGGGTTCGAAACGACCCGCGAGAATGACTCCGCAGCGCAAGCTCGTACTTGAAGAGCTGAAGCAGTCGAAATCACACCCTACAGCGGACGAAATTTATGAAAGGGTGAGGAAACACCTCCCGAGGATCAGCCTCGGGACGGTGTATCGGAACCTTGACGTTCTGGCAAGGCAGGGTGTGATTCGCAAAGTCGATATTCATGGAACACAAATGCGGTTCGACGCCAATCGTGATTTTCATTTTCATGTGCGGTGCCTGAACTGCGGGGCTATAGACGACGTCGTCGTGAAAGACCGGTTGCTTGTCAAGGAAATGGTCGAGCACGCTTCGGGCTATGCAATCGAGCAAGTCCGGCTGGAGTTCCTGGGGCATTGTCCGAAATGCAGCCGGGGAGACGAGTAACGGGGAATTTTCGTTTGAATGAGGATGGACCTCGTCGGGCTGCGGCTCTGACGGGTTCGGGTTTAATGTTGATTTCATCTGACCTTTTTGGAGGATACCTATGAGTCGCTTGAACGGAACACAGACCGAAAAGAATCTGCTCATGGCTTTTGCCGGTGAATCCCAGGCGCGGAACCGCTACACCTATTTTGCCGGGCAGGCGCGCAAGGACGGCTTGATGCAGATCGCCGGAATATTCGAAGAAACCGCGAACCAGGAAAAGGAACACGCCAAAAGATTTTTCCAGTTCCTGGAAGGCGGAGAACTTTCCTTCACGGCAGGTTTCCCGGCGGGCGTGATCGGGACCACCCTGGACAATCTGAAGGCTGCCGCCGCCGGCGAACACTTCGAATACAGTGAAATGTATCCGGGGTTTGCGCAGGTTGCCCGGACTGAAGGATTCGGTCACATTGCCGACGTTTTCACGGCCGTTTCGGTTGCCGAGAAGCAGCATGAGAAGCGCTACAGGGAACTAGCCCAAAATGTCGAAAATGGCACAGTCTTTAAAAGAGGTTCCAGCGTTGTGTGGCGCTGCCTCAATTGCGGCTATCTGCATGAAGGCACCGAGGTGCCCGACGTCTGCCCGGCATGCGCTCATCCTCGCGACTACTATGAAGTTCTTGGAGAAAACTGGTGATCCGGCCGGTCAGGACACCGCGGACGAAACGCAACGGAGAGGATTCAAATGCAGCCCTTTGAGATAAAGAAGGACATATACTGGGTGGGGGCGATCGACTGGAACATTCGGGATTTTCACGGTTACTCAACCCCCAGGGGTACGACCTACAATGCCTACCTTGTCATGGATGAGAAAGTCACACTCTTTGACTCGGTGAAGAAGCCCTTCAAGGACGATCTGATCGAAAACATCAGGACAATCGTCGATCCAAAGAAGATCGACTACCTGGTGGTGAACCATGTCGAAATGGATCACTCGGGTGCAATCCCCGAAATCATCGATATCCTCCAACCCGAGAAAGTGATTTGCTCCGAGATGGGGAAGAGGGCCCTGATCGAGCACTTCCGCCGCGAAGACTGGCCGTTTCAGGTGGTTGGAACGGGGGATACGCTGAGTCTGGGCAAACGCACGGTGCAGTTTCTCGAAACCCGCATGCTCCACTGGCCCGACAGCATGATGTCTTATATCAAAGAGGACCGGCTGCTCATCTCCAATGACGGCTTCGGCCAGCATTGGGCCACGAGTGAACGGTTCAACGACCAGGTGGATCCGGGCGAGTTGCTTTCCCATGCGGCAAAGTACTACGCGAACATCCTGCTTCTTTATTCCCCCATCGTTCAGAAGCTTCTCGGTACCGTCGGGAAGCTCGGTCTCGAATTCGACATGATCGCTCCGGATCATGGGCTCATCTGGCGGAGCCACCCCGAGACGATCGTCAAAGCCTACGACAAATGGAGCCGGCAGGAGAGCCGGGATAAAGCACTCATCATCTATGACACGATGTGGCAGAGTACGGAGAAAATGGCTTACGCATTTTCCGAAGGATTGGAACTGGAAGGGGTGGAGTTCAAACTGTTCAATATGAAGCTCAACCATCGCAGTGACGTCATGACGGAAGTCCTCGACGCCAAGGCCCTGATCCTGGGCTCTCCCACCCTGAACAACGGGATGATGCCCACCATGGCGGATCTCCTGTGTTATATGAAGGGACTCCGCCCTGTCGGGAAGGTGGGCATGGCCTTCGGATCCTACGGCTGGAGCGGTGAAGGGGTGAAGTCCCTGACGGAAGCCCTCGAAGATATGAAGGTCAAGGTCCTGAATCCGGGGATGAAGGTGAAATACATTCCCTCAAAAGAAGACCTGCAGAAATGCATCGAATTGGGGCGGGAAGTCGGAAAGGCCGTAAAGGCGGTAAAGTAATCGATCATCCCGAACTGAAAAGACTTTTACGGGAAAGGGCACGGTGCGCCGTGCCCTTTCCCGGTCTATCTCAAGCCCGGAGTCTCAAGTTTTGTTTGACAGCCCCATTGATGGACCCCTACAGTTGAGCGGTTTGAAAGAGCACAAAGCCGGCATGCGCCGGCATCTTTTTTCCAATAACCAATAACCGTGTATCGAGAGATCCCCGACCGTCCGGGCGGGGGATGGAGTTTTCCCTATGAGCGCCCGTCTGATTTCGAAAGTGACCAAGTCCATGCTCGGTACCAGGATCTTCGCGACACAGCTCATGGCAATCCCTCTGGTCGCTCTGCTCGCGGTGACCACTCACTATTGGCGCGAAGGGGGGGTTCTGGATACCCTCCTGGAGGTCCTGGGGCTGATCTTCATAGTGGTCGGCGCTTTTGGGCGCCTCTGGGCCTCGATGTATATCTCGGGATACAAACATGACAGAATGATCACCTGCGGCCCTTACTCCATGGTGAGGCATCCCTTGTATCTCTTCAGCCTGGTCGGAGTGGCAGGCGTGGGGTTCGCGAGCGAAAGCCTGCTGGTGCTCGGAATATTGCTGGCCGCTTTCTATCTGTATTATCCTTCGGTCATCGCCGCGGAAGAAGAAGCGCTTTCCGGGAAATACGGCAGGGAATATGAGGAGTATGCCCGTATCACCCCAAAGCTGTTCCCCAGGTTCTCCCTGTTCAGGGAGCCCGATACATACATCGTGAACGTGAAACTCTATCGCAGGGCCTTTATCGATGCCTCTTTCTTCGTGTTGAGCTTCGGCGCCCTGCAACTGGTCGAAAAGATGCACGGCAGCGGCATTCTTCCCACCCTCTTCCGTATTCCTTGAATTTTGGATGGAGCCGGGGGCTCGATTCGACCCCGAGACGAACGACTGGTCTTCCCGGCAACCTCTTAAGAAATAACAGGCTTGCCTGCCTGGAGAAAGCGGGGTTTAACCCCCGCTTTTTTTCGGGAAAAGCCTGTCTGCTTCCTGGTGTCAACTTACCTGGTCATTTCGACGAAGGCTTCGACGCGGGTCTTGAGCTGTCCGATGTCTTCCATGCCGTAATCGGTTTCGATGGCGAGCATGGGAACGTTGGCGGCGGTCAGCGCTTTCTCCACCTTGTAAGCTTCCATCGTGTACGGCTGGCAGAAGGACAGGGCGTAATGGATGACGCCGTCCACCTTGAGGTCTTTCGCCATCTCGACGATGTGATCGAGGCGCTCGGTGTTGGGCGTAAAACAGGCGCAGTCGATTTTCATGTACCGGTCGACGATGGCATCCAGCATCTCCTCGACGGTATTTCCGCCCTCGTCCACGAGATCGCGAATGTTTCGGGTCCCGATACAGGATTCTTCCCCGACGATGACGGCCCCGGACGATTCGATGACGTAAGGAAGCTTCCAGTTGGGGACGGCCATGGGACAGCCCGAAAGCATGAGGCGCGGCGTTTCCTTGGCAACGATGCCTTCACCGGCCTTTACCCGCAGTTCCAGCTCGTCACAGAGTTCGCCGATCTTCGCGGTAAAGCGGATCGGGTCATCATAGAATCCGATCTGGTTTACCAGCAGAACGTCCCGCCCTGAAATGGGAACGGGAACGGCCGCCCTCAGTCGGTTCAGCCGCTGGAGCACCCAGCGCCGCGCGTTCACGATGCGGATCGCCTCTTTGAGCCTCGCCGCGGTGATCGCGTTGCCGGTGACTTCCTCGACTTTGTCCTTGAACCGCAGGACCTCGGATTTCCACAGTTCACGGTCGCAGGCGTTTTTCATCTGCGGAATTTCCATGACATGGACCGGCGCATAGTCCGCGAAGATTTCATAGGCCTTTTTCTTGCCGTCACACGTTGTCTCACCGACCACGAGGTCGCAGGATTCGATGTAGGGGCAAAGGTGAGACAGCTTGAACCCGACGAAGGACTTTATGAGAGCGCAGGTGTTTCTGGGGAGGACCTTTTCCGCTTCGCCCTTTCCCGCTTCCGCTCCGGCGCACAGACCCACCTGGACCGCTCCCGCTGCGAGCACGAGTTCTTCGGGCACGAACACGCAAAAGGTGCCGATGACTTTCTTCCCCTGGGCCTTGGCATCCTGGAGTTCCTTGATGCGCAGACCGTGAACTTCGGAGAGAACGAAGTCGAGGTACTCCATACCCCGGAGCCGTCCGGTCTGGCTGAGGTAGATGTCTCCGTAGAACTTGCCGAGGACTTCGAGGAGACCCGCATGGGCATCCACGTCCAGGTTCAGTTTTTCCCACATGTCGTCGTACGAGGGCATAAGCTTACCTCCCGAAAGTAGAAAAAGAGTTTGTCAAAGGGCCTGCCTGCCTGGGTGACGGTCATAATAGGAGGACGTATTCTATGTGTCCAATTGATATGCCCGATTCTCTCTCCCGGTAGCTATCGGAGAAAACAATGGGTGGGCCTGCCGGTTGGAGGAGATGACCCTTTTACAAGCGGGTTTTAGTGTCGCTTCGCATGTCGGCTTGTCGGAATTTCACTTTCCAGGCAGGGGATGGCTTTCCATTTGAGCGCCGATTCCGAGCGCCAGGGGGGTGTCAATCAAACAACCCAACGATTTCGGTGTGCCATTTCTCAGGGTCTGGAAGAGGGACATTGAGCTTTGCAG
Source organism: uncultured Syntrophobacter sp. (assembly GCA_963666995.1). Taxonomy (GTDB): domain Bacteria; phylum Desulfobacterota; class Syntrophobacteria; order Syntrophobacterales; family Syntrophobacteraceae; genus Syntrophobacter. The sequence goes on from OY762941.1 coordinate 2,754,656, forward strand.
CTTTCAGTCCGGTTGCATGAGCTGGATGAATCAATCTGAAATGGCAAAAGCGTTGTGGGATACAATTTTGTACTTTTAACAATGAGCCTACAAAAATGTAGAGGTCGGTTTGTTCGATAAATTATAATATATTCAGTATATTGAATGCGTGACGGAGTTAATGCTCCGATTCCATCGAGACTTGGTCCCCCAGGCCTCGGGATGCCCCCGCTCTTTGCTCAAAGCCTGAATATCCCTTAAGCGCGTACCGTTCTCGTGAATCCCTGTGTCTACGAAGTCAGGTTTCCATCGGCACCAATCCCCGGCGTTAAGATTCCAAAGGCAAATCCCCTGTAAAGAACAAAAATGTTGCATGTTCTAGGCTTATCTCAGTTTCTAAAAGTCGCGATGTGTTCGTAATAGTCTAATATCGTAGATGATTATGTCTGGGGCTTGCTTTGGCACAGCAGGTGCAATGACCTTGCTTCAAGTATCACGCGAATCGCGCAGCCCTCCTTCCCGGGTATCGGTTGCCGGACAGGGGCTGCCGGCCGCTGAGGCTGCCATGCACGGAACGGTACTTTTATGAGACCGGGGAGAAGGGCTGTATTCAAGGGGTAGAGTACCATGGCTGCCAATTTATGCGGAAAGGGGGGTTGCACGGACAAGGGTTTTTACACGCGGAGAAGTGCAGGTGACAAAGAACCTGCTTCCAATCGGGGTAATCATTTCACGTTCAATCGAATATTGGAGAATCAGGGGATGAAAAATCGGAAAATAGTTGCGTCATTTCTGTTTCTTGTTCTTGCGAGTTTTATGTTTTTGCCGGTCTCATCGGCGCAGGAAAACGAGATCAAGGTGGGTGTGCTGCATTCCTTGAGCGGTACCATGTCCATCAGCGAAGTGGCCGTCAAGGACGGCACCCTCATGGCCATAGACGAGATCAACGCGGCGGGCGGCCTTCTGGGAAAGAAGATCGTGCCCGTCATAGAAGACGGCGCTTCGGACTGGCCGACTTTCGCGGAAAAGGCCAAAAAGCTCATTTTGAAAGACAAGGTCGCCGTCGTGTTCGGCTGCTGGACATCGGCAAGCCGCAAGGCCGTACTTCCGGTATTTGAAAAGAACGATCACCTGCTCTTCTATCCCGTCCAGTATGAGGGACTGGAAGCTTCGAAGAACATCGTTTACACGGGTGCGGCACCCAACCAGCAGATCATGCCTTCCGTGACCTGGCTGCTCGGCCAGGGGAAAAAGAAATTCTACCTCCTGGGCTCGGACTATGTATTCCCGAGGACCGCAAACCTCATCATCAAGGCCCAGCTCAAGGCTGAAGGCGGAGAACTCGTCGGTGAAGAATACACGCCGCTGGGCCATACCGAATACAGCACGGTCATAAGCAAAATCAAGGCGGCCAAACCCGACGTCATCTACAACACGCTCAACGGCGACAGCAACGTGGCTTTCTTCAAGCAACTCCGTGCCGCGGGGATCACGGCTGCCGAGATGCCCGTAATGTCGGTCAGTATCGCGGAGGATGAACTGAGAGGAATCGGTCCGGAAATCTGCGAAGGACACTACGCGGCCTGGAACTATTTTATGAGCATGGATACGCCGACGAACAAACCGTTTGTTGAAAAGTACAAGGCGCGCTATGGCGCCGACCGCGTGACCGATGACCCCATAGAGGCAGGCTACTTCGGTGTCTATCTGTGGGCCGGCGCCGTCAAGAAGGCGGGGTCCACGGATGTGGCAAAGGTTCGTGATGCGGTTCGCGGCGTTGAATTTGACGCACCCGAGGGTAAAGTAGCAGTCGATCCGGTCAACAATCACACGTCCAAAATCGTCCAGATCGGAAAAGTCAGAAAAGACGGTCAGTTCGAGATAGTGTGGAGTACCGGGAAACCGGTAACGCCTGACCCGTTCCCCGCTCTGGTTTCAGACAAGAAGGTTTTGGCTCCCGGCCAGATTGTCCCCAGATAGCAGTCAATCCAATGCCCCGGAAAGTGCAGCCGACGGCTGAAGGCAGTAGTCTTAAACGCCTTGCACTGCGCATGCGGCTGCCTTTCCGGAGCCTTTACCGAATCACTTGCCGCCGGAGCCCCGGATCGTGTGGTCCGTCGTTTTGGGGAGCGGGAAAGCCATGAGCGTCGAAACCGTTATATCGCAATTGTTCAATGGGCTCAGCTTGAGTTCCATCCTGTTGATGGTAGCCATTGGATTGAGCATCACCTTTGGGATCATGGGAGTCATCAACTTCGCCCATGGCGAATTCCTGATGATGGGGGCATACACCACCTACGTGCTCCAGAAAGTCATTCCCGCAAACACGGGCGTTGCTTTCCTCCTCGCCCTGCCGCTTGCTTTCGTTGTAACGGCGCTTATCGGCTCGCTGCTCGAAAAGTCCCTTATCAGGTATCTCTATGGAAGGCCGTACGAGGGCATGCTTGCGACCTGGGGTCTGAGCCTCATCCTGCAGCAGGCGGCGAGGAGCGTTTTCGGAGCGAACAACGTGGAAGTCAGCACCCCGACATGGCTGCAGGGCGGAGTTGAACTGATGCAGGGGACTCAGCTTCCCTACAACAGGCTTTTCATCCTGGCTGTGGCCGTCCTGGCCATGACAGGCATGTACCTTTACGTCAACAGGTCCTCACAGGGCCGCCGTATGAGGGCCGTCATGCAGAACAGGGGAATGGCCGCCTGCATGGGAATCAGGACGCGGCGCGTGGACTCCGTGACATTTGCAATCGGCTGCGGCCTTGCGGGAATCGCCGGCTCGGTCGTGAGCCTTCTTGGCTCGATCGGTCCTTCAACCGGACAGAACTATATTATCGACGCTTTCATGGTGGTCGTGCTCGGCGGAGTCGGAAAGCTTTCAGGAACCATCGCGGGCGCGGTCATGATCGGTGTCGCCAGTCCGGCATTCGAATTCATCTCAACATCGAGTATGGGCAAGGTCATCGTATTTGCGCTGGTCATCGCGTTTCTGCAATGGAAGCCGTCCGGGCTTTTCGCCTTGAAAACCCGTGTACTGGATTGAGTTGTCATGAGTAGTCAAAGTATGCACAAGAATGACTTTTTGAAGGAGCAACTGCCCTGTCTCGCAGCGGGTTTGGCGCTTCTGCTCCTGCCGCTTCTGCTTTCGGATTTTCGGCTGAACCTTATGGGCAAGTTTCTCAGCTTTGCCATTGTGGCCATAGGAATCGACCTCATCTGGGGATACACGGGGATCCTGAGCCTCGGCCACGGCGTTTTCTTCAGCCTCGGAGCCTACTCCATGGCCATGTATCTGAAGCTGTGCTCGGAGGACCTTCCCGACTTCATGATGTGGAGCGGACTACTCGATTTGCCGTGGTTCTGGAAACCTTTCAGGCATTTGTGGTTCGCATTGCCCATGGTTGTCATCATTCCCATGGCGTTCGCTCTTCTGATCGGTTTTTCGACCTTCCGCGCGCGGGTAAAGGGAGTCTACTTCTCCATTCTCACCCAGGCCCTGGCCCTGGTGTTTTCCATCCTGTTCATCGGACAGCAGCCATACACCGGCGGAACCAACGGAATCACCAATTTTCAGGACATCTTCGGGTTCTCGCTGTCGGAACCCTCGACCATGCGCGCCCTATACCTGGTTACCGTGATCGTTTTGATGGCCGTGTTCGTGTTCTCCAGGTGGCTGGTGGGCACCAAAACGGGGCGGGTGTTCATTGCCGTTCGAGATGGTGAGAACCGCCTGAGGTTTCTTGGATATTCTCCGGCGGTCTTCAAAACGGGCGTCTTCGTGCTCTCGGCAGGTATGGCGGGGCTGGCCGGGGCGCTCTATGTCCCCCAGGTCGGTATCATCTCGCCTTCCATGATGGGCATCCTTCCTTCCGTTGAAATGGCGATGTGGGTTGCGGTCGGAGGCAGAGGGAAGCTGAGCGGGGCCGTGGTCGGCGCTATCCTTGTAAACGGGGCCAAAAGCTATCTCAGCGAATCCTTTCCCAGCATATGGCTCTATTTCCTTGGGGCAATCTTCATCGCTGTGACTCTGTTTTTCCCGGATGGGATCATGGGCATGCTCGGCAGGATCAAGCCTCCGTGGCGATGGGCAAAACCTGAACCGGTGTCCCGGGAGTCCCATGCCCGGCGTTCCAGCCGGGCGATAGTGGAGTGAGGAAGACGTATTATGGCCGGAACGATCATTTACATTGAAAATGCGACGGTGGACTTCAGCGGCTTCAAGGCACTGAACCACGTCAGCCTCTTTGTCGACACCGGAGAGTTGCGGTTCCTGATCGGTCCCAACGGCGCGGGGAAGACAACGCTGCTCGACGTGATCTGTGGGAAAGTGAGGCCGGTCTCCGGAAGGGTGATATTTGAAGACAGCGTGGATATTTGCAGGCTTGGCGAGCATGAGATCGCCCGGTGCGGCATCAGTCGAAAATTCCAGGCCCCGTCCGTCTTCGGCAATCTTACGGTATTTCAGAACATGGAGTTGTCTCTGACCACTCACAGAGGGTTTTTCTCATCTCTTTTTCATAAAATGAGCACCGGCGATGAGGAGAGGATTTATTCGGTGCTTAAAACGGTGGGACTGGAGGAGCGGTCCCATGAAAGGGCCGGGGCGCTCTCGCACGGACAGAAACAGTGGCTCGAGTTGGCAATGACCATCATACAGGAGCCGAGACTCCTGCTGGTTGATGAACCCGTTGCGGGAATGACCGGAAAGGAACGGGTCAGGACGGGAGAGATTCTCGTCGAGATCGCCAGGACGAGGTCCGTGCTGGTTGTCGAACACGATATGAATTTCGTGGAACAGTTCGCCGAAAGGGTTACCGTGCTGCACGAAGGGCGGATCCTGTGCGAAGGAACGTTCGATCATGTGAAAAACGATCCGGTTGTGATCGATGTCTACCTGGGGAGGGGCGGAGAGGTGGAACATGCTCTCAATTAGAGGAATCCACACTTCTTATGGAGAGACCGCCATCCTGCGCGACGTGAATATCGAAATCGGCAAGGGTCGGGTCGTGGCCCTCATGGGCCGAAACGGGGTGGGCAAATCCACTCTTCTCAAGACGGTCATGGGGCTGGTACGGCCTTCTTCCGGAAGCATAATCTTTGAAGGCGAGAATATTGCGGGTACTCCACCCGAGTCTCGCGCCGTCAGGGGAATCGGCTATGTCCCTCAGGGGCGCGACATTTTCCCCCACCTCAGCGTTCGGGAAAATCTGGTGCTTGGTCTCGAGGCCCGGGGCAAAAAAGCCGGAACGATCCCCGAGGGGGTATTCGAACTCTTCCCTATGCTGAAAGACCTGCTGGGGCGGAGCGGCGGCGATCTGAGCGGAGGCCAGCAGCAACAGCTTGCCATTGCGCGAGTGCTCATTACCGAGCCGAAGCTGCTCCTTATGGATGAGCCCACCGAAGGCATCCAGCCTTCGATCGTGTTTGAAATAGAAAACGCGATCAGGCTCATAAAGGCTCAGGGCAGTGTTTCGATCCTTCTGGTGGAGCAATTCATGGAGTTTGCACTGCGCCTGGCGGACTACTGCTACATCATGGAAAAAGGTGCAATCACCTTCGAAGGTGCCGTGGCGGAACTCAGTAGGGAAGAAATCAAAGGGCACCTGGCAATCTAACGCGAAAGAGGGAATTTCGATGAAGATGATCATTGCGGTCGTCAGGCCGGACAAACTCAAAGAAGTGGAAGACAATCTCAAGGCAGCAGAATTTTCTTCCCTGACCGAGATCAGCGTCAGGGGCCGCGGCAAGCAAAAAGGCATCACCATCGGAAACATGAGGTACGACAAGCTTCCCAAGGAGCTTCTCATGACCGTCTGTGGTGATGCGGACGTGGAGAAGATAGTGGGTATAATTATGGATACAGGAAGGACCGGTAGTATTGGCGACGGGAAGATATTTGTTTTGGACGTCGAAGAGGCGATTACGATCCGCACCGGGCAGCGCGGTGAGGTCTCCCTGTGATGGATAGGAGGTGCTGGTAATGATGCTTTCTCCAAAGGAAAAGGACAAGCTGCTGATATACGTTGCGGCATCCCTTGCAAAGGAGCGCAAGGCAAGGGGGCTCAAACTGAACCACCCCGAAGCCGTTGCCGTCATAACCGCGGCAGTGCTCGAAGGTATCCGGGACGGCAAAACGGTTGCGGAACTTATGCAATACGGCGGGACAATCCTGGCCGAGGAAGACGTAATGGACGGCATTGCCGGGATGATCCGGGAAATACAGGTCGAAGGCACTTTTCCCGACGGAACCAAGCTGGTCACGATTCACAATCCGATCAGATAGGGGGGATTACGTGAAACCGGGTGAATATATTCTTGGCAAAGGTCCTATTGAGGCAAACGCGGGTAAACGAACGATCAGGCTGGTGGTTCAAAACACCGGGGACCGGCCGGTCCAGGTAGGGTCGCATTTCCACTTCTTCGAAGTCAACAGGGCGTTGGTGTTCGACAGGGCCGGGGCCTACGGCATGAGGCTCGATATTCCAGCGGGTACCGCGGTTCGGTTTGAACCGGGCCAGGACAAGGAGATTCCGCTCGTTGAATTTGGCGGCGAAAGGAAGATACATGGGTTGAACGGCCTCACGGACGGCACCCTCGATGATGAGGCGCTCAGAGCTGCCGCCCTGCAGATGGCAAGGGAACGCGGGTTCGGGGGTGCATGATGTCATTGAAAATGGACCGGAAACAATACGCCGATATGTTCGGGCCGACCACCGGGGACAGGGTGCGACTGGCCGATACGGAACTTTTCATCGAAGTGGAGAAAGATTTTGCGAAATATGGTGATGAGGTCAAATTCGGCGGGGGCAAAATCATCAGGGATGGAATGGGCCAGTCGGCTACCGCCACCAGAAAAAACGGCGCGCTGGATGTCCTCATAACCAATGCGCTGATCGTCGATTATCAGGGCATCATCAAGGCGGATATCGGCATAAGAGACGGCAGGGTTTGCGGGATCGGCAAGGCGGGGAATCCGGAACTGATGGACGGAGTCGACCCTTCCATGGTGATTGGCGCCTCTACTGAAGTGATCGCCGGAGAAGGACTCATTGCGACCCCGGGCGGTATCGATACCCATATCCATTTTATTTGTCCGCAACAGATCGAAGAGGCCATCGCGGCAGGTATTACCACAATGATCGGCGGCGGGACCGGCCCGGCCACCGGCACCAATGCGACGACCTGTTCTCCCGGAGAGTGGAACATACATCGAATGCTCGAGGCGGCGGAAGCCTTTCCCATGAACCTGGGTTTTCTCGGCAAAGGGAATTCATCATCGCCGGCGGCGCTGAGGGAACAGATCGAAGCCGGCGCGATAGGGCTAAAGTTGCACGAAGACTGGGGTACGACGCCCGCTGCAATCGACACCTGCCTGTCCATAGCCGACGAGTATGACGTTCAAGCCGCAATCCATACGGATACGCTCAATGAGGCGGGGTTTGTCGAGGACACCATCGCCGCATTCAAGGGGAGAACGATACACACCTATCATACGGAAGGGGCAGGCGGCGGACATGCCCCGGACATCATCAGGGTGTGCGGCGAAACCAATGTTTTGCCTTCCTCCACCAATCCCACCATGCCCTTTACCCTCAATACGATGGATGAGCACCTGGACATGCTCATGGTGTGCCACCACCTCGATCCGCGCATACCCGAGGATGTGGCGTTTGCCGACTCGCGTATCAGGGCGGAAACGATAGCCGCGGAAGATATTCTCCATGACATGGGGGCATTCAGCATGATGTCTTCCGATTCGCAGGCGATGGGCAGAGTCGGTGAGGTCATCTTGCGCACCTGGCAGACTGCCGACAAAATGAAGAAACAGCGGGGCAGCCTCAAGGAGGAGACGGGGGACAACGACAACGCCAGAGTAAAGCGTTACGTGTCCAAATATACCATCAACCCGGCTATAACCCATGGAATCGCCGAGTATGTGGGGTCAATCGAGATCGGCAAGCTGGCGGACATCGTGTTGTGGGATCCGGCATTTTTCGCCGTAAAGCCCACCATGATCATCAAAGGGGGATTTATCGCATACGCGCAGATGGGTGATGCCAACGCATCGATCCCCACTCCCCAGCCCTATTACATGAGACCCATGTTCGGGGCTTTCGGGCGGGCGCCGTTCACCACTTCCCTCACCTTTCTCTCCAGGGCGGCCTGCGAGCGGAATGTCCATAAGTCGCTGGGGCTTCAGAAAAGAATCGGCATCGTCGGGAACTGCCGTGAGATCGGCAAGAAAAGCATGATCCACAATGATTATATGCCGCGCATAGACGTCGATCCCGAAACGTACATCGTCAAGGCCGATGGAGAGGTACTCCGGTGTGAAGCGGCCCGTGAATTGGCGATGACGCAGAGATACTTTCTTTTCTAGTTTTTTTGGCATGGAAACGTGGGAGCCGTACGCAGGGAGCATGTCTTTATGATACTGATCGAAAACAAAGTGGAGCATGCCGCGGATCTTTCAGGATTGGATCGCGACGTCGTAACCCTCGGTTGGGAAGATCGAAGAAAATCCCGGCAAAGGTTGACCACTCGAAACGGCCTGGAACTCGCCCTGGCGCTTCCCACCGGCTCCATCCTGGAAGACGGCGATATCATCTATGTGGACGGACAGCGTTATGTCATGGTCGAGGCGGCACGGGAAGATGCCCTCTGTATCTACCCGGAACGACCCGAGGATTATGCTCTGGCAGCCTATGAAATCGGCAATCGGCACCTGCCCCTGTCAATTGCCCGCGACTCGCTGTCGACCCTTTTGGAGCCGCTGATCGAGACCCACTTAAAAAAGCAGGGCATCCGATGCGAGCGTCGGCTCATTCCATTTGAGCCCATACGGAAAGGCCACTCGCATGGATAGCGGAGCGGCGCTCCTGAACCTCCTTCAACTGACGGATTCGTTCTTCCCGTCCGGAGGCTTCGCCTATTCATGGGGGCTCGAAACCTATGTGAACGACGGACTTGTTGAAAGAGCGGGAGGGCTCGGAGGGTTCCTTTCCGCCTACCTCAAGGGGCAACTTGCGAGAAGTGATGCGCTGGTGGTGAAACTCGCCTTTGAGGCGGCCGAAAAAAAGGATCTTGCAACGCTCATCCGGCTCGACAACAGGCTGAATGCCATGAAGACAGCCAGGGAATGCAGGGAAGGAGGGCTGCAGATCGGGAAGCAAATCCTCAAAATAGTCATTGCACTGCATCAGAACGCATTCCTCGTGGAATTTGCAGGCAGTATCGAGTCGCGAAAGGCTTGGGGACATCACGCGCCTGTTTTCGGCTTGGCCTGCCGGTCACTGGGGGTGGCGAAGCGCAGTTGCGTGCAGGCATTCCTGTATCAGGCGGCCCTGGGAATCGTAAGCGCCGGAGTGCGCCTGATTCCGCTGGGACACATGGACGGACAGGCTGCCCTGGAACGGATAAAACCCCTGCTGGTGGAGATTTCGGATGAGATCGATCCTCTGGGGGAGGAGGATATCTCTTCCTTCGCTCCGGGAATCGAAATCAGGGCCATGAGGCATGAGACCCTTTATACGAGATTGTTCAGATCATAGGAGTGAATCTAACCATGGCACGCCCCGCAAAAATCGGCGTAGGGGGTCCCGTCGGCTCCGGCAAAACGGCTTTGATTGAAAAACTCTGCAAAGCAATGTCCCGCGAATATTCCATCGCGGTTGTTACAAACGACATATTTACCAGGGAAGATGCGGAGTTCCTCATACGCTCGGGGGCCTTGCCCGAACAAAGAATTCTGGGTGTGGAAACAGGCGGATGTCCGCATACCGCGATAAGGGAAGATGCCTCGCTGAACCAGGATGCCATAGCAAAACTCATCGAAAGGTTTGCCGATTTAGACATTGTCTTCGTCGAGAGCGGCGGGGACAACCTCGCCGCGAGTTTCAGCCCGGAGCTGGTAGACAGCTCCATTTACGTGATAGATGTTTCCGGAGGCGACAAGATCCCGAGGAAAGGCGGCCCCGGCATCACGAGATCCGATCTGCTCGTGATCAACAAGATAGATCTGGCCCCTTATGTCGGAGCGAGCCTCGAAGTAATGGCAAGAGATTCCCTCAAGATGAGAGGAAAGAAACCGTTCCTCTTCACGAACATACGCAAAAACCACGGAGTGGATGAAGTCATCGGGTGGATCAAACGAGATGTCCTGTTCATCGATTGATGAAGATCTTTTCGAAGTCGGCCGGCATGGCAAGCTCAGGCTGGTCTTCAGGGAAAGGGGCGGACAAACGTTGCTGCAGGATTCCTATGCGACAATGCCCATGCACTGTCTGCCTCCACTCTATCCCGATGCCACGGGCTGGGCATATGCCTACCTGGTCAATCCGACCGGCGGGTTTGTGGGGGGAGATCGAATAGAGACGGACATCGACCTCTCCGGGAAATCCCACCTGTTTCTCACCACTCAGTCAGCAACCCGGATCTATAAGAGTACCGGCGCCTTTGCCACACAGCAAGTGAATGTGAATCTCAGCAAAGGCGCCGTAATCGAATACCTGCCCGGCTACGTCATCCCTTTTGCAGGCTCGCTCTACCACCAGGCGACCAGGGTTCGAATGGAATCAGATGCGATAGCTTTTATAGCCGATTCGTTTACCACGGGACGTCTGGCCATGGGCGAACACCTCTCCTTCGGCGAGTACGCCAATTCCGTGGAAATCGAATACGACGGGGTGCCGCTCGTCATCGACAGGTTCACCCTGAAACCCGGTGACACCGACTATACGGCGTTCGGTTTGCTTGAGTCCTTCCGTATCTGCTCGACCATCTATCTGATCTTTGATAACAAGGAAAAGGAAAACGCGCTGCTCGAAGCCCTTCGGGCCGTGGTGGATGGAAGCGAAGGGGTGATGGGGGGAGTTTCCGCACTGTGGTCCCATGGTATTGTCATACGATTATTGGGTGCCGGGACGCGACATATTGAAAAGGCGACCGCTCAAATCTGGTCCATTGCAAGGAAGGCGATTTTCCCCGATTTAGAGCAAACCGAAGGTGCGATTGCGCTTCACAGCAGAGCCGCCGGTTTCGGATACTGAGCCCTTGTCCCAATCGGTCTGCGGGTCGGAAGCTCACCGGCTCCAGCCGCCCCCCGGCACTCTTGTCCTGAAAATACGATAAGGATGTGGAAGACCCATTCGGGGTTTTCCGCGTGGAGAGGGTGCCCCGGAGGTCCTTCACTGTTCCCGCCGGGGTACCCTGAATTTTACAGCATGGCTGGGGAGAGGAAGAGCCTGCCGGGTAAAAATGTTTTGAAATCAAACATAAAACGCCTGCCTGCACCTTCCATTACGTAAACGATGTCGTTTGGCTTGAGCGCTATGTCGGGTTGAAAGCCTTTGGTGATCTGGTCCAGGTCCACCGGAAGAGTCTCGCGCCGGCCGGTCTCATTCACTCGCAGAATCACGGCGTTTTGGGAAGCAAGCACGAGCTGAAGACCTCCACTCTGCGCTATAGCCTTGGCCACCGTCATGTTATCCTGGAGAAGGAGCCCCCCCGGCCTGTTAACGGCACCCAGGACGTACGCGGCCCGCGCAAAGGGAACAAGAATCACATCCCCGTTTTGAACGGGATAGTTCAGCGCCATATCCCCCTTGAGCAACAGCATGGTCAGATCTACGTCGACGGTCTGCGTTTGGGGCGAGGAGGACTGTTGCGGCGATGTGGCCGAAGAGTCCTGGGAATCACTCACGGTGCGGACGATGCGAACCGTCTCGCCGGCCTTGGTCGAAAGCCCGCCGGCCATGCTCAGGACTTCCAGGAGGGTGCGGGGGCCGATGAGGGGATAAAAAGCCGGTTTGTTGACCGCACCCGTAACGGCTACCCGCTCGTGCCGGTATTCCTTGACGGCCACGGTAATCTGCGGATTTGCAAGGTAATCTCCCTGCTTGTACAGTTCAGTGAGCTTCTTTGCTATTTCCGAAGTGGTCAGGCCGTCTACCTTGACATCGCCGACGAGGAGAAGGCTGACCTCCCCCTGGCCGCTTACCAGTGCGTCCATACTGAGTTGGTCCGCAGACAGGAAAGTGACCGTCAGTACATCTTCGGAACCCACTTTGTAGTCCTTGAAATCTTTCACCGGCAGCATGGCGGCCTGGTGCAACAATTGCTGCTGCAGTTGCGCCTGCTTGTCCTGAGAGTCGCCCTGAACCACAGCCGGCTGGGTGGGCAAGGGCTTTGCGGGCGCAGGAGACCGGGACGGCCGGATCTCCCATGCGGGCCCGTTGCTGCCGATCACCATCTGTTCCCGCCATTGATGCCCGGCGCAACCGGATGCGAATATCAGGGCGCCTAAACATGCCAGAAAATTTCGTCTCAGCTTCATCGCTGTTCCTTTGGTCTCGTCTTTGAGGGAACCGAAAACTTCAAGTAGATAGCCCCCAATATAACGCGAAACTGCTCCCGGAAAAACCGGAATTACGAATTCGCAATCTCTTCATTCCATTACGGCGCAAAATAGACGATCGCTTGAAACTTCAGGCGGTCCGCCCCCCGAACGGAGGGCCTCGCAGAAGGCGCTGTTGCACGAACGGAATCCAAGTGAAAAATAGGCCGGCTCAGAGCGGCATTTTGAGGCCCCGGTGCGCATCTCATGTCTTGCACAGCGCATTTGTGATGATGGTATACAGCATTGCCAGGAGGATGGAGATCAGATTTCCGACAAGGAAATAACTGTTGGAGATTTCGCTGTCCTGTTCATGATGGAGTCTCGTGCCGAGCTTCATCGTGCCGAACGCGATCAGCATCTGCGGGTAGCCGTGAAGGAGGGCCGTAAAAAGAACCAGTCGTTCGAGAATTCCCTTCAAGGCGGCGCCGACGTCCGGGCGTCCGCTCCTGTCAGGGGTGAAATGGCGCCCCAGGGCCCAAAAGATGATCAGACCCGCGACTTCTCCACACCCAAAGACAATGGCGGCATACCCGTATCGCATCGGCCCCCTTTCATCAGGTCGTCAAACTGTAGATTACTTCCTTGAGCGCTCTATACTCCTCGATCAGAAGATGTTTTCTGCGCTTCCAAATCTGTGAGCGGTTCTTGTCGTATTTGGCTGCCGGTTCCTCGTTGCTTGTACTGGCCAGCAAGTCCGAAATGAAGGCGTAGTCTTTCGGGCTCCATCTGGCGATCAATGCGTCCGTGACGCTGTAGAGTCGATTCAAGTTTTTGGATAAGACGGGGTCCGGCAGGTCGAAGAAGAACCGGGGCCTGTCTCTGCGCTTGGCCGAAAGGATTTGACGCGCCCGGGTCAGTCCCGGCCCCATCATTCCGTAAGCGATCTCCCTGTTGAGGGGCGTATTGATTGCTCCGTAATGGGCGACGTAGCGGATTGCAAAGGCGTACTGGTTCTTGATTCGCTCCTCTTCGAGATAGAATATCGATTCGACGACCGCCCGAAGCGATGCGGCGATTCCCTGGAATTCGTCGCCCAACGTGATCGTGTAGGGGGATAGAATCATTTTCTTCAGCGCGCGGTTGCAGGCTGTCACAAGCCGGATGAAATCCTGACGGGGTTTCTCGGAAACCCACTTGCTGCTTCCGATGACGTCGCACATGAGGATATGGTAGTCTGCCATAACGTATTGTTTCTATTTTAATGAAACATATATATAAGTATCATTATATTTGATACACAACCTGATGATTCATCAAGAATGAAACATATGTTCATGATGTTGTCAAGGACTTTTCTCGGTGGAATTGCCGCATTCTGCCGGCCTGTCGACTCTTTGTCCCAGGCCTTCCACTGCCGGGAAGCGAAGAGCTTCATCGATACCGAATGGGCTTCGCCTCGCAGGGTTCTTGCCGCCATGGCATGGGAAACAGAGACGGTACGTCCTTGGGAGTTGTTGGCGGACTAACCTTATGGTATACATAAATAAATGCCGACCTTACCGACATCACCACATTCTCGATAAGGAATGCACGGCATTCAAGCGCGGTTATCCCTTCACGGCGAAAGTTCCGGACTGCCGTGAGCGCCCTTTCGTGTGAGCTTCTGACTTTGCCTGCTGTTTTAATCGACGAATTGAGACCCGGAGCCGGGAACCGGACGCTTCACTTTGCGGGGCCGATTTGTCCCTGAGAATCGACTTCGATTATTCCACGAAAGACCGAATAGCCCTCGACACGTGTTCTCCGGTGAGCGGGGAACCGGGCAACGAACCTGAATCGCACCTTAAATCGCCCTGGAGAAGAGGAGACGCCATGACCCTCGGCTGTCTTGCCAGACCACTGATCATTATGGCCCTGGTGCCGGTGTTTGCGCTGCCGGTGATTCCGACGAAGTCGTGGGCGGGCTCATTTATTTCTGTCCCGGGACTCGGCGCATCTCAAAAGGCAAAGGACAAGAAGGCTTCCGAAACCGTCAAAGTGCCGGATGGCCTTGCCAGGGAAAAAGTGGACGGGTTTGTCGCGCGGCTTGACGACGACCAGGTCAGGCGCCTTCTCATCGACGAACTCAGGCAAGCCGCGGCGGCACAGGAAAAAGGGCGGGAAGGCCCGCCGCAGCCCGATGGGATCACGCGGATCATCCAGGTCGCCGGAGAGACGGCAGCCCTCCTGCACGACCGGATCGATGAATTCACTTCCGATGCCCAGACCGCGCCCGCGCAGCTCTCCGATGCTTATAAGCGGATGGGAAGCGGCGGCGACCCGCAGTCCATTCCTAAAACGATCCTGTTCGCGGCCCTGCTGTTGGCCGCCGTTCTGATCGGGTCATACGTGATACGCTGGAGAAAGGCGGGGACGCGGGGGGCATATGAATCTTCGTGCCCGCTGCCGCTGTCCGAACGGGCGAAGCGGCAGGGCAACCGGGCCCTTGCCGATGCCGGCGCCGTGCTGGCGTTTGCCGTCCTCAATCTGGTCCTCTACTTCATATTCCTTGACGATCACGGGGCCGGCCGCCTGATGTTTCTAACTTACCTGGGCCTGATGCTACTGGTCTGCGCCGTTTACATCGCTTTCACCTTCGTCCTGTCGCCTAAAGATCCGGCCCTGCGCCTTGTCTCGCTGGATGATGCCGCCGCAGTCTTTATCCACAGATGGGCGACCGCCATTTCAGTTGTTATGGGGATCGGGCTGTTGATCACGGTGTTCCTGGAATTGACGGGAACCCCCGAGAGGCTTTTCGTCCTGATCGACGCGTGTACGGGCCTGGTGGTCTTTTTGATGCTCCTCTTCATCCTGGTCCGGAAGCGGGAACCGGTGAGCAGGTTTCTGGCGGGAACAGCTTTCGCGGTCCGGGGAACGGACGCGGATTCGCCTCGCCGAGGTCTCTACTGGTATGCGGCAGCTATTTTCTATTTCTTTGCGACCTGGTGTCTGTGGGTTTTCTACCTCCTTCTGGGCCGCGCCGAAATCGTCGTCCCGGTTTTCGCTCTTCTGTCCGCCGTCCCTCTTTTCCTGATCTTGAATCGCGTGGGGCAGCGGCTGCTCGATGCGGTCTTCGGGCTGATCGAAGCCCGGGAAGGGCCGCTAAACGCGGCCGTCGTGCCGGTTGTTCCCGGGAAGCCGGCTCCCGCGGACCAGGGCGTCTGCGAAACCGACGCCCCCATGTCGCGCCTCGGCAAATTCATCCCGGTCCTGCGGCGCTGCCTCAGCGTCTGCATCGCGGTCATCGTGTGCTTCCTGCTCCTCTACCTCTGGGGGTTCAACGTGCGGGTCGGCGAAACCATAATGAGCGCGGCCCTCGAGGTGCTCTTCGTCGTGACCCTCAGCTACGTGGCCTGGAAGCTGATCGAGGGCGCAATCAATCGGAGGCTTGCCAAAATCGAAGTTACCCGGCCCGATGACGAAGAAGAACGGGACGGAGGGGTTGAAGGCGGAAGCAGAGCGGGCACGCTCCTTCACCTTCTGCGCAAGTTCCTTTTCATCGCCCTCCTGACGATGGTCGTACTCATCGTCCTTTCTGCGATCGGAATCGACATCGCCCCTCTGCTCGCCGGCGCGGGGATCCTCGGACTGGCCATCGGCTTCGGGACTCAGACCCTGGTCAAGGACATCGTTTCCGGGGTATTTTTCCTCATCGATGATGCTTTCAGGATCGGAGACTACGTGGACACGGGCAGACTGAAGGGGACCGTCGAACACATTTCCATCCGGTCCCTCCAGCTTCGGCACACCAGGGGCATGATCCACACCATCCCCTTCAGCGATCTGAAATCGGTGACGAACTATTCGCGTGACTACAACATCGAAAAGATCGACGTAAGGGTGCCTTTCGACACCGATGTCGACAAGGTGCGGAAGATTCTCAAGAAAATAAATAAGGAATTGGCCGACGATGAGGAACTCGGGAGCAAACTGCTCGCTCCCGTCAAATCGCAGGGTGTCAGGGAAGTCGACGATTCCGCCCTGATCATCCGGATCAAATTCAAGACAAGGCCCGGGGATCAGTACGCCATCAAGCGGGAGATCTTTACCAAGCTCATGAAGGCGTTTGACGAAAAGGGGATTCAGTTTGCGCATCGCCACGTGATCGTTCGCCTTCCAGAAGCCCTGGACGGCCGGGGCGAGGGACCGGCCGGGCCGTCTCACTCCATGGAAGAACAGCTCATGGCCTCCGGGGCCGCGGCGGCCGTCGCGACGGCCTTGGCCGAGGAAGAAATGAAAAAACGCAAAGAGGACGAGGAATCGGAAAAGAGCTGATGCGGGAAGGCGAAATCGACCTCGCGGAGGTGCCTGAAATTATGAGTGCCTGAGGTGAGCCGGCATTCCTGGAGTTAGGACCGGGAGCGATGCGTGGATCGCTCGAATGCGCGCTGCATCCGCCCGAATCTCCGAGCAGTTGCCCCTCGGTGAAAACCCATTTGAACATTCCTTCAAGCCAACCCCTGCCGGCAGTGTGAAGGCCGGTTCGGTGAACTTCCATTTCTCCATCCGCCAAACCTCGAATAATCCACCGGCCGCCTGCTTGAGCCGCCCGGCGCACTGACATTCTTTCGGCTCATGATTATTGTTGCTTCAGCGCCGTCCCTTACCCATGCGGGCAGAAGGTCAAAACCGGCAGAAAAAAAGTCGTTGCCCACTTGACGGATTCATTATTTATGAATAGTCATTATCAATAACTCGGGCCAAATTGGAACTTCAGCCATGGTGGATGCGAAGCAGCGCGTAGAGCGGATGCGTCTGAAACTCAAGGAAATGGGACATCGCATTACGCCCCAGCGGTTGGCGATACTCGGGGTATTGGCCGAAAGTGAGGGGCATCCCAGCGCTGAGGGCATTTATGAAAAAGTGAAGATCAACTTCCCCACGACCAGCATGGCCACCGTGTACAAGACCCTGACGGTCCTGAAGGGTCTCGGAGAAGTGCTGGAACTCGAATTCAGTACTGATTACAACCGGTATGATGGGAGCAAGCCTTATCCCCATCCTCATCTTATCTGCGTGAAGTGCAAACGGATTGCGGATCCCGAGGTGAGCAGCCTTGCGGAGATCACTCGAAAGCTGATTTCGGACACCGGGTATAAGATCCTCAGTCATCGCCTTGATTTTTTCGGACTTTGCCCGGAATGCCAAAGGAAGGAGTAAGCGGCTCTTTTTTGGCGTCTTAAGGAGAATGATTCCTTATAGATACCGGGACCAGCCCGGCCAAACCGGGGTGGCGGGCACCAGCGGGAGCCGCTTTGGGACGAACACAGGCAGCCGCCAGACATCAGGAAAGGGAATACATGGAAAAGAATAAAAAGACTTTAACGACAGCCTTTGGAATCCCCGTGGACGACGATCAAAACAGCCTTACCGCCGGCAAGCGCGGTCCGGTGCTCATGCAGGACTTCCACCTCCTGGAGAAGCTTGCGCACTTCGACCGCGAGCGCATCCCGGAGCGGGTGGTTCACGCCAAAGGGGCCGGAGCACACGGCTATTTTGAGGTGACGGCCGACGTGACCAAATACACCAACGCCAAGTTTCTCGCCGAGGTGGGCAAACGCACGGAGGTCTTCGTCCGATTTTCCACGGTGGGTGGAGAAAAGGGGTCCGCGGATACCGCACGGGATCCCCGCGGTTTTGCCATAAAATTCTACACCGAGGAAGGGAACTACGACCTGGTCGGGAACAACACTCCGGTCTTTTTCATCCGCGATCCCCTGAAGTTCCCTGATTTCATTCACACCCAGAAAAGAAATCCGGGCACCAATCTTCCAGATCCCGATATGTTCTGGGATTTCCTCTCCCTCACTCCGGAATCCATCCACCAGGTCACCATCCTGTTCTCGGACCGCGGGACGCCCGCATCCTTCCGGTTCATGAACGGTTACAGCAGCCATACCTACAAATGGTACAACGCGAAGAACGAATTCGTCTGGGTGCAATACCACTTCAAAACCGACCAGGGCATACGGAACCTCACCCGGGAGGAAGCCAGGCGTCTGGCCGGTGAAGATCCCGATCACGCCACCCGGGACCTCCACCGGGCCATCGAACGGGGTGAGCATCCTTCGTGGACCCTGGAGATGCAAATCCTCACCCCCGAACAGGCCGAAGATTTTAAATGGGATATATTCGATATCACGAAGGTCTGGCCTCACGCGGAAGTCCCGCCCATCAAGGTCGGCAGACTTGTGCTCGACCGAAATCCGGTCAATTACTTCGCGGAAGTGGAACAGGCGGCCTTCTGCCCCGGCAACTTAGTCCCGGGAATTGCTGTTTCACCGGATAAGATGCTCCAGGCCCGGGTCTTCTCATACCACGATACCCACATTCATCGCCTGGGACCGAACTACCACCTGATCCCCGTGAATTCACCCAAGAACGCTCCCGAAACGAGCTATCAGCGCGACGGGTTCATGCGTGTCGACGCCAACGGAGGCGATGGTCCCAACTATTGGCCGAACAGCTTCGGCGGACCGGCTCCCGATCCGAAGGCGGCCGAGCCGCTCTTCGACGTTTCGGGGCAGGCGGGCCGATATCCGTATACCCATCCCAACAGCGACTTCGTCCAGCCGGGGACCCTGTTCAAAAAAGTCATGAGCGACATCGATCGCGATCACCTCGTCGGCAATATCGTGGACCACCTCGGCAAGGCGCAAAAGAGGATTCAGTTGCGCCAGACCGCATTGTTCTTCAAAGCGGACCCCGAATACGGCCGCAGGGTCGCTAAAGGGCTCGGGCTGGAGTTTAAGGCGGTTGAGGCCTTGGCGAGTATGTCCCAGGAGGAGCGGGCGGAGGCGACAAGGAAATGATCCATGCCGGGGAGCGTTGAAACCGCTCTTCGCAAATTCGCTTGACCGGGCGGGGGCCCATGGCTCCCGCCCGCTTTCTTTCGTCCCGGCCGCTGAAAGAATTGCCTGGCCGGAGATGCGCCTTCTCGACGGCTTTGCCGGGCGGCACGAAAAGGGTTCATTCCCGATTTCCCCCCCGCTTCGGGTGGGGAAAAAGAAGCGGTTGCGTTCGAAATGCATGCCGTTGAACCCGGTTGCTCCGTGGTCGATCGGCCCTTATATGATTCAATTGCCGGGCCGAAGTATTTCGGAAGATTTTGCAATTGTAGAGGATAAATTTCGGCTTCGGTGATATGTTTCCGCCTGGAATAGGACCGGAAGCCGGTGACCCGGAAAATGGGGGTCCGGCAGAGTGGTTCGGAAATACATTCAGTCGGAAGAAACAGTTCGGGCCGACCACCGTTACGAAAGATCGGGGGACGCCGGATTGCAGGCACCATCGGAGCTATGATCCATCATCATGAACGTTGAGACTTGTTGGTTCCAAAGGCCGGTATGAAAATGCACCCGTTGTTCCGCTACCGGCCTTTCCTGTTGTTCTGGGCGGCGAGGGCCTTTTCGGCCGTTGCTTTCCAGGTTTCCGCCGTTGCCGTGGGATGGCAGGTCTACTCGCTGACCGGAAGCGCCTTCGCTCTTGGAATGGTGGGCCTGGTGCAGTTCCTGCCCATGGTGATCCTGACGCTCGTTGCCGGACATGTGGCGGACCGCTATGACCGGCGCTCCATTGCGCGGGCCTGCCAGGCCATGGCGGGCTGTGCGGCGGGATTTCTGGCCTTCGGCAGTCTCGGCGGCTGGTTGCACGTAGTGGGGATATTCTCGGCGGTGGCCGTTATCGGGGCCGCTCGAAGCTTTGAGCACCCGACGATGTCGGCGCTGCTGCCGGGACTCATTCCCGCGCCGCTCCTGCCGCGGGCGGCTGCCGTGTCTATCTCGGCGATACAGACGGCAACCATCGTCGGCCCCGCCTTGGGCGGTCTGCTTTACACGGTGGGTCCCACCGCGGCGTATGCATGTGCCGCTTCGCTCTTCTTCCTGGCCGGTGTTCTTTCCGCATTGATACGGTTGGAGCGGGTGCCGCCCAAGTCGGTATCGCAGGGCTTCAGATCGATCTTCGCGGGCATTTCCTTTATCCGGAGCCGGCCGGCGGTCCTGGGCGCCATCTCCCTTGACCTCTTTGCCGTGTTGCTCGGGGGCGCCACCGCGCTTCTTCCGATCTACGCGCGGGATATCCTGCACACCGGAGCATTGGGCCTTGGGATACTCCGCTCGGCCCCGGCGGTCGGCGCGCTCTGTTCGTCCGCCGTCCTCGCCCGCCACTCGCTCGAGCGCAAAGTGGGCCGAACCATGTTTTCTGCGGTGATTGCCTTTGGCGTGGGCACGGTGGCCTTCGCTCTGTCGACTTCGTTCGCGTTGTCGCTTGCGGCGCTTGCAACTCTGGGTGCGGCCGACGTGTTCAGCGCAGTGATCCGGGCGACCTTCGTCCAGACGGCAACCCCCGACCATATGCGTGGGCGCGTAAGCGCGGTCAACGCTCTTTTCATCGGAACATCGAACCAGCTTGGGGAGTTCGAATCGGGCGTCACGGCGGCGTTTTTCGGGACCGTTCCGGCAGCGATGATCGGAGGCATCGGCACGATCGTCGTCGCACTCATCTGGATGCGCCTGTTTCCGGAACTGCTCCACGTCGACACCTTCGAAAGCACATATGCGTCATCCGATACTGCCTGAGACATCAAAAGGAGTGCAACCCGGGGATACTCGCCAATGGGCCTGTGCCCCCCTTTCCAGCGGAGGGAATGGTTTGTGAGAAGACGCATCTGGGCGGTCCTGGTCTTATTTGTGTGCCTCACTGCCTGTGCCGGCACGCCCCGGCATCCGGATCGGGGGCCAAAGGCTCCGGATCAAGACCGCCGTCCGTCGTCCGGTCAAGGAACGGCGAACTCGGAAACGCTCGCACAATCCCATGAAGGCATTGCCTGGTTTCCCCGAATCGATGCCGCAAACCTTAAAGCGTCTCCTCACGTCGATTTCATTCAGGGTCTCAGGGGGTACCAGCAGACAACGGAGTACACGTGTGGTCCCGCGGCGTTGTTGTCAGTGGCAAAATTCTATGGAATCCCGGGAATCAATGAGGACCGCGAAACTGAAATGCGTATCGCAAGGGAAGCGAACGCGCACGATCCCGAAGCCCTTGAACCGGGACAAAAGCCGGGAACGAGGCCCGAGGACATGGCGTTCTGGCTTCGGAAAAATGGCTTCGAGGTCCGGCTGGAATATGAGGAAAAGGGCGATCTTTCGGCCCTTGAAAAACTGCGGAATAACATCAAGGCCGGAATTCCAACTCTTGTCGAATGGATCGATCTTGGCGGACACTGGGTCGTGGCGGTCGGCTACGACGACCGGGGAACCACCGACCCTGCGGATGATATCCTGATTTTTGCCGACCCTTACGATCGATACGACGACCACAGAGACGGATATACTTTCGTGAATGCGGAGAGGTTCTACTGGATGTGGTTTGACGCCAGGCTCTTTGACGGCCTCACCTGGAGAACGATGATAACGGCCGTCCCCGGGCCGTCTTTCAAGAGCCGATAGTGCGCTGCGCCCGGCCCGCACCCTGGCATCGGGCGAGGTCAGATGCCGGAATCGCTGTCTCTCATACCCGGTTGCATTCAAGGAAGCAGCAAACGATGTTTCTCAAAAGAGTGGGGAACTGCGTCCCCCACACCCCCACGCCGCTTCGCGGCTCAGTTTGGCGCTGCGGCAGCGCCCCGCAAAACGCGGGGCAGCAGCCGCAAGCGCCGAGCGCTCGGCCTCACGCGCCGGCGCGTGGGCCGAAACTCCGGGGGTCCGGGGGAAGGGGCTGTTGCCCAGACAGAATCCAGGTGAGAAACGATCCATCTATCCGGAAACGTCACCCCGGCGGAGGCCGGGGTCCAGTGTCGTTAATTGGAATTACCCAATGATTTCAAGGAGCCTGGATTCCGGCCTTCGCCGGAATGACGAATCCTGGTTTCATCCGGCCTCGGCTTTTCCTTTGGGCAACAGCCCGGGTATCATTCCCCCGCGCTTTTTAGGGATGCTTGTAGGTGTTGTCTTGGACGCGACTCCGCATCACTCCATCGAGACCTTGTACGATCGAAAGCGGCGGCATTCCACCCCCGGCTGTCTCAGTTGTGAAAAAAAGGCCCCTCCGTTGCCGAAGGGGCTCTGTACCTCGCGGGGATTTTTGCGATCATGGTCGGGACGAGAGGATTTGAACCTCCGTCCTCTTGCACCCCAAGCAAGCGCGCTAACCAGGCTGCGCCACGTCCCGACGATGTAACGGTGAAAATTACCATTTGAGAAAAGACGTGTCAAGCCGCTAATGTCGCTAATATCGGCGGGGTCGTTGGACAGCGTCAATCCGTCGGTGATGCGGGCGGGAAGCGTCGTGCAGACGTTCGGTTCCGTCAGCCGGGAGCCCATGTCAACGGTCCCAAAGAGACAATTCCGGGAAACCGGGCCGGGCACAGAGGATCTCTTCGTTGCTTGAACCCCGTCACCCTTGAAAAGCATGGTCATTCAAACCGCCGTTGACGACAAGCGCAGCATCGCGGTTTAACGCCATGGGATGATTGCCGCCCACGGCCGGCCGGCGGCTCAGTTCCCCGGCGTGTCGCCGTCTTCGCCCTCCATCTCGGACGCCTCATTTCGGTCGCTGATGCCGAGCGATTTCATCTTGCGGTGCAGGTGACTGCGCTCGACCCCGATCCGAGCGGCGGTAAGAGAGACGTTCCAGTCGTATTCGTCGAGTTTCTTCAGCAGGTATTCGCGCTCGAACAGGGACCGGGCTTCCCTCAGTGTCAGACGGCCGTACGGTTCGAGCACGTTCGTACTCCGCGGCAACTGCTTGCGGAAATCCGGGGGAAGATCTCCGGGCGCGACCACCTGGCCGGGGGTCATGATGATCAGGCGCTCGATGAAGTTGCGCAGTTCCCTCACGTTCCCCGGCCATGAGTACTGCTGCAGCATCGAGAAGACCGAAGGGTCGAATTCCTTTCGCCCCATGGCGCTTTCCGTAGCGATGTCTTTCAAAAAATCGTCCACCAGCAGAGGAATGTCCTGGAGGCGGTCCCGAAGGGGCGGCACATAGATTGGAATGACGGCAAGCCGGTAGTAGAGGTCCTGCCGGAAGCGGCCGGATTCTATCTCCTTTTTGAGGTCCTTGTTCGTGGCGGCGACAACGCGCACGTCCACCTGGATCGTCCTCGACCCGCCCACCCTCTCAAAAACCTGTTCCTGCAGGATTCTCAAGATCTTGGCCTGAGTCCTCAGGCTCATGTCGCCGATTTCGTCCAGAAACAGGGTCCCGCCGTTGGCCGAATCGAACTTTCCCTTGCGCCGTTCATGGGCCCCCGTAAACGCTCCCTTTTCGTGCCCGAACAGTTCGCTCTCTATCAATTCCTCCGGGATCGCGGCGCAGTTCACCTCAATCATCGGCCGCTGACTTCGGCGGCTCATGAGGTGTATCATTCTTGCCGCCAGTTCCTTCCCTGTGCCGTTCTCCCCCGTGATGAGCACGGTCGCGTTCGTGGGGGCCGCCCTGCCGATCTGCTCTCTCAGGGATTCCACCGCCGGACTTTTTCCCGTCATGTGGCAGGTGCGGTTGGCCTTCTGGCGCCAGATCCGATTTTCCTCCTCAAGCCTTTGGAATTCCAGGGCGTTCTTGATTGAGACCAGGATCCGCTCAAGCGACAGGGGTTTTTCAACGAAGTCGAATGCCCCCATGCGGGTCGCTTTCACGGCCGTTTCGATGGTCCCATGGCCGGAAATGATGATGATCGGCAACAGAGGCAGTGACTTCTTGATCTCGGACAGTACGGCAAGGCCGTCCATCCCGGGCATCCAGACGTCAAGAAGGACGAGGTCGGGAGCATCTCTTCGGACCTCTTCGAGTGCCTCTTCTCCGGACGCCGCCACGCTGATGCGGTAGCCTTCGTCCTGCAGGACGCCGCGAAGCGACTTCAGGATGCTTATCTCGTCATCGACTACAAGGATTTTCGCCTTCATACCACCTCACTCCATCGGCACGGGCATCTCTTCCAGGGAGAAGAGAGCCCGGCCGGGACATAAGCCGTTCAAAATCCGGCCGTCCAACGGTCGCGTTTCATTTTCGCCGCCCCCGGGGCGGCCAAAGACTTCCGGTGCCGGCCCGGTGCGCTCTCCCCTTCACCTCGAGGAAAAACGATGCTGAGCCGGCTATCCGGGCAATTCGATCACCACTACCGTACCGCGCGGCACATTGTCGCACACCCTCACGAACCCGTTGTGATCGGCGACGATGCTGGCCACGATGGCCAGTCCCAGGCCCGTTCCCTTCTTTTTGGTCGAGTAATAGGGTTCGAACATGCGGAGCTTGTCCTCGGGGGACACTCCTCTTCCACTGTCCGCACATTCCAGACGCGCGATCTTAAGGACCGGATCGTAGAAAATGCGATTGCTTATCGAACCGCCGCCCGGCCCGATCGCGTAAATCGAGTTTTCGAGAAGATTGATCATGACCTGGCGGAACTGGTCCCGGTCGATTTTGAGGGGCGGAAGATCGACCGCCCTTTCCAAAGTGAAATCGATGCGGGGATAGTTGTGCCGGTAGAGGGCAAGACTCTCTTCTATGATCGAACAAAGATCGCACGGCAGAAGCTGCGCCCTGGGCAGTCGTGCAAACTTGGAAAATTCATTCACCAGGTGCTTCATATGGTCCACCTGCTGGATGATGGTTCGGGTACATTCGTCGAACACCGAGCCTTCCTCGGCCAGGAGATCGCTGTGCTTGCGGCGCAGGCGCTGGGCTGAAAGCTGGATCGGGGTGAGGGGGTTCTTGATTTCATGGGCGATCCGCCGCGCCACCTCCCGCCATGCAGCCATCCTCTGGGCCTTTTCGAGCTCGGTCAGATCATCGAAGACCGCCACCACTCCCATATATTCGTTTTTGTCATCCTTCAGGATCGATACTTTGATCAGCAGGATCATCGGGCGGTTTCCGAGCATGACCTGAACCTGCTGTTCGAGATAGGGCTGGCGGGTAACCCGGTACAGGTCGGTGAAGGAAGAAACGATGTCGAGGTGAGCGGGCTGGAGAAAACGCGAGTAGTGCCGGCCTCTCACCCGGTCGGCCTGCAAACCGAAGGTTTCTTCGGCCGACTTGTTCATGGTCATGATATGCCCCCCGGCATCGATGCTCACGACCCCCGCCGCAATGTTCCTCAACACGACTTCCATGTAGCGCCTGCGGTCTTCCAGTTCGACGTGGCTCTGCTGCAGGGCAAGATAGGCGCTCCCGAGCTGCGCGCGGCTCTCCCGCAAATCCTTCACCATTTTGTTGAAGGACGACATGAGCATCCCGATCTCATCCTGCCGCTGGGAATCGAAATAGACGTCAAGGTCGCCTTCGGCGATGCGCTGAGTCGCCGAAACCAGGGCCTGAATGGGGACGGTGATGCTTTTTGCAAGAAAGAACCCGAACCAGATGGCCGCGAAAATCGTCATCAGAGTGACAATGGAAAAGGTGATGAAATGGCTTCTCTTGAGTGGAAGGTGGAGCAGCTTCAACTGGAGATAATCTTCGTAGCCGCCGGTTATGGCGGCGAACTTGTCGGTGATATGCTGAGGGAGCAGACGGAGCACAATCAGTTCATCCACGGGCTCATCGGCTGCCTCACCGGAGACCGGGAACGGCAGGCGAGCGATGAGACCCTCTTGCTTTCCGCCCGAGGCCAGGGTGAACGTTTTCGAAGTCGTCCGGTTTTCTTTGGAAAGAAGATGCCTCAGCGACTCGGATTCGCCTTCGGCCATGCCGGGAGACTGCAGTTGCCAGACCATTTCCCCGCCCGCATTGAAAAAGTACAGCCCGTTCATGTGAAACCGGTCCAGCAACGAGGGAGGCAGCCTGCTGCTCTGAATACCGGAAAGTCTGCCGTTGTCGGACAGTTTCAACAGTTCTCCCCCGAGGAGTTCGCCGTCGCTGGTGAGGTCCCTTCCTTCATGGTCGAGGAAGTCTTTTGCAAGTTGCACGGACTGTTCGAGGGATTGCTCCACCTGGTAGCTGAACCAGTGGTCCAGGTTTGAAAAGATGAACTGAGTGGCGAGCCAGAACAGAGGGATCGTGGGTATCAGCGTCAGGCCGACGGAAGCTATGACAAGCCGGGTCCGCAGTTTGTGCCCGAGGATGTTTCGTTTCCTTTCGAACACCAGCTTGACAATGTTTCTCAAGACCAGGTAGGCCAGCAACAGGAGGAGAATGACGTTGAGATTGATGAAAGCAAAGAGCAGGATATTGCCGGACAGGGGCAGCTCGGACTGAAGCTGGAAGAACCAGCCTTCAAAGAATCCGATCGTGATGATCGATGCGAACACGAGAATCACCAGGATGCGTTCGCGAGTGCGGCGTTTGTTCGTCGCCGCCTGGTTTTGGGCTGAGTTCATAATCTCCACGGCCTATAGTGTGACCTCGACTTGCTGCCAGTCGGTTTCGAAGTCCCACAGGGAAACAAAAAAAAGAATATACCGCAGAAAGAGCGGCAACTGGATCTTCGAAAGCTCGACCTTTAGCCGCAACTGGTAAGTCTGTTCGCGCTCGAGCCGCCCAAGGGGGATTACGGGGAGATTCCTGACCGTACTCATCCAGCGCTTTGCTTCCTCGAAATCCCGGGTCCTCAGGATCCGTTCGGGATGTTCGGGAATCCGCACGTCGTATTCGTTCTTGAGAAGGTCGTATTTGATTGTGTGTTCGATAGTGTTTTCAAGAACCTGGGACTGAAAGGCAATGCCGGGCTTCTCCAGGATCACCCTGATTCGAAAGGAAGTCAGAACGCCGGTCTTGATCGCTTCTTCCATCTTTGGGGTGAAGCACTCCTGAACCCGGAAGCTCACCTCGAGGTTCCCCAGATCCCGCTCGATCGTGATATCGGTGATATCCGCCTTGTTCTTTGCCATTGCAGGCAGGGAAAGCTGTAGAAGAAAAATCACCAACAGGCTGCTGCAAAGCGCTATGATCTTGATATATTTCATGATTTAAGCTAATCGAGAGAAGTGGTTTTATGAAAACACCACCGATTCTAGCCAATGGCAAGGTTTGTGACAAGCTGTTTCTCTCAGAGGGAGACAAGCGGGATTCGGATATAACTGATTAATTTGGAAGGAAAAGAAGACGCCTGTGGCCCGGATCATCGGCTGCGGGCAACAGAAAAATGGACGGCCTCCCCGCCCCGGCGTTAGATGGCTTTAGGCATCCGCGGGAATTGACCGGCAAAGGCCGGGATCGAAGCACCGGGAAAGAGCTGGGCCGGAATGAATGGTTGTTTTGCAACCGAACAGTATCCCGGGCGTGTCATGAGCTGTTTCAGAAAGCGGCTGTGCAGGGAATGACCCGCCTTGTGCACCTCGAAATACCCGAGCACCGGCATTCCCATCAGCGCCAGATCCCCCAGGAAATCAAGGATCTTGTGGCGCACGCATTCATCCGCAAAGCGGAATCCTCCCCGGTTCAGAAGTCCTGTGTCGTCGAGCACGAGCGCATTTGCGAGCGAACCTCCCTGGGCTTTTCCCATGGTTTGCAGCTTCTGGACATCCTTCAGAAAACCGAAAGTTCTGGCCTTGGCGATCTCACGTTCGAAGGATGTTTCGCTGAACGCCCAGCTAAGCTCCTGCTTTCCCACCATGGGGTGAGGATACTCGATGAGGTAGCGAACCCGGAAACGGCTCGAAGGGACGGCCCTGATATAGGCTTCGCCCTCGCTTACCATCATTGGCCGGGCCACCGCAAGACACTTCCTCGGCGCACTCTGCTCCTCGATTCCCGCTTTCTGGAGGACCTTGAGGTAGGGAGCCGCACTGCCGTCCAGAATAGGGACCTCGGGCCCGTCCACTTCGACCATCACGTTATCCACTCCGCTTCCGAACAATGCTGCCATGAGATGCTCGATCGTGGAAACGACCACTCCGTGAGAGCCGATACTGGTGGCTTGAAATGTGTCTACAACCTGGTGGTAATGCGCGATGATGGTGGGCTTGGAGAACAGATCCGCCCGGCAGAACCTGATGCCGAAATCCGGCGGAGCCGGCTTCAGCCGAACGGAGACATTCGCCCCCGAATGCAGCCCAACCCCCCCGCACCACACTTCTCTCTGCAAAGTGTGCTGCTTAAATTGATTGTATTTCACGCCCCGCATTCCTCCTCAGGCTTCTCACTAGAGCAAAAACCATACCAGATCGCCGGCTGTGGGTCAAAGCTGAAGACTTCTCGCGGGGGGCGCTGGCTGGAAAAGGCTTTTACAAGATTCCGCACCTGAGAACAAACTGCGGGTCTCCTCAAACAGCGGTGCGGAAAAGACACATTTTGGCCGATGGGTGTGATCTTTTTGCAACACTTGTCGCATGCCATCGTCCGCTGAGGCCACTTGATGGTTGCTTTCGAATCTTCGATAGTGTTAAGAACGAACGACCGGCGGGAGACATCGTGGGAAAAGGATTGGGGTATTGAGGCCCCTTTCCTGGTACGCGCGTGAATCATTTGTGGTGATGCGCAGGCATTTCCTGCTTTTCCGCGTTCCTGGCCGAGTAAATCAAACGGGAGCCCAGTCGAATGAAAGTCGATCAATTTCCGGAGGACATTCAGCCTTATCTCGTCCCCAAACCCGGCGGTGCTTATGTGTACAATTGCCTGGGATGCGGCCGCGAATATGGAATCGAACGGCTGCTCTATACATGTCCGACCTGCAATAGCGTTCTCATGATACGGGACCTCGAGTGGGACCGGCTGAAATCATATCCCGGTGAGCTTTGGCGGAAGATTTTCGATTATCGGAGCATGCTGACCGAACCGGGCCTGCGAGGCATCTATCGTTTTCATGAGTTGATCGGTTCGGTGATCCCTCTCGAATCCGTGATATGCCTTGGCGAGGGTCACACTCCGGTTGTCGCTGCCAATGAAAACCTGTGCCGGTGGGCCGGGGGGACCTTTTACTTTAAGAACGACGGCCAGAATCCCAGTGCGTCATTCAAGGACCGGGGTATGGCAAGCGCCTTCGGTTACCTGAATTATCTCATCAGGCACCGGGGGCAAAAGGATGTGCTCGCCATCTGCGCTTCCACGGGCGACACGTCGGCCTCTGCCGCGCTCTATGCGTCTTACCTCGTGGATGGGGTAAAATCCGCGGTCCTGCTCCCTCACGGCAAGGTGACTCCGCAGCAACTCGGGCAGCCGCTCGGAAGCGGGGCCATGGTCATTGAAATTCCCGGCGTGTTCGATGATTGCATGAAAGTCGTCGAATACCTTTCAGAGAATTTCCCGGTTGCCCTGATGAATTCGAAGAACGCCTGGCGCATCCTCGGCCAGGAATCCTACAGCTACGAAATCGCACAGGTATTCGATTACGACGTCGGGGACCTGGCCGTGTTCGTGCCCATCGGAAACGCGGGGAACATTACGGCAATCATGCAGGGCTTTCTGAAGCTTTTTGATCTGAACATCATTCGCGCCCTGCCCGTCATCTTTGGAGTCCAGTCCGAACATGCCAACCCGGTGTATCTCTATTACCTCGAACCGCAGCCCGCGAGACGCCGGTACAGCCCGGTCACCGTCCGCCCCAGCGTGGCCCAGGCAGCCATGATCGGAAATCCGGTGTCCATGCCGAGGGTGATGAAGCTGGTCGAGCGCTACCGGGAACTGGCAGGGGAAAAGGCGGTACAGGTCGTGGAAGTGCGCGAGCAGGAAATCATGGACGCCATGCTGCTTGCCAACCGAAACGGTCACATTGCCTGCACCCAGGGGGGCGAATGCCTTGCGGGTTACAGAAAGGCTATGGGAGAACGGATGGTCCCGGACGGGATGCGTGCCGTTCTGGACTCTACCGCCCACGCGCTCAAGTTCGCAATGTTCCAGGAAAAGTACTTTTCCGACAGTTTTGAGCCGGAATATGAGGTCGCTCCCAGAAAGGAATTGCGGAACGATCCCATCCTTATGGCGCCCTCCGAAGGGATTCCCGGTCCGGGGCAGGGAAGGCCGCTTTCGCAGGAGGAATTCCGGAAGTTCGTGGAGCACACGTCCCGTGCAATTGCCGAACGGCTTGGGCTGAAGCGCCAATGAACGGACTGCCGCCCGGCCGGTCGAGTGAAAAACAATGTGAAAACGAAAGGGAACGATCTCATGGGTGTTCTGCCCTACAAAGACATCATGCCGAAGATAGCCGAGGACGTCTTCATTGCCCCGGGAGCGTGGGTGATCGGGGATGTGGTGATCGAGAGCCGAAGCAGCATCTGGTTCAACACGGTCGTTCGGGCCGATGTTCACAGTATCCGGATCGGTATTGAGACGAACGTCCAGGACAACTGCTCGCTTCATGCAACCCCGCTGAAGTTTCCCCTTGAAATCGGCAGCCGTATCACCATAGGTCACGGGGCCGTCCTCCACGGCTGTATCATCGAAGATGACTGCTTGATCGGGATGGGTGCGATCGTCATGGACGGGGCAAGGATCGGCAGGGGATCGATCGTGGCCGCCGGGGCGTTGGTCCCGCAGGGGGCGGTTGTGCCCTCCAATTCCCTCGTGATGGGAGCGCCTGCGACGATCGTAAGGGAAGTGACGGATGAGGAGCGAAAACTCGCTCAGGGCAGCTATTCGCACTACATCGACCTGGCCCTGGATTACCGGAATCCCAGCGCGATTCGGGATGCGACCAGGGTCAAAGGATTCCTCGGCTAGGGAGCCGTTAAGACGCAGGCCCGATCTGAGCGATTCGACGGAAGACGTCGCCGCGAATGGAAGGTCTTCAGTGAGAAACTGCACCCCCGCGCGGCCTCCCCCGTCAAGGGGGAGGAGCTGATCCGGCCTGTTGCCCAAAGGAAAATGTCTGCATTCCCACGCAGGAGCGTGGGAACGAGCGTAAAGGTCTTCAGTGAGAAGCTGCACCCCCGCGCGGCTTCCCCCGTCAAGGGGGAGGAGCTGATCCGGCCTGTTGCCCAAAGGAAGAGTGTCTGCATTCCCACGCAGGAGCGTGGGAACGAGCGTAACCAGGATCCGTCATTCCGGCGGAGGCCGGAATCCAGACTCTTTGAAATTATTGGATAATTCCAATTAACGACACTGGACCCCTGCTTTCGCCGGGGTGACGTTTCTCCTTAAACCTTTTTCCACCTGTCCCTCGTGCTGAGGTGCAGGGGCTTGTCTCCGGTCAGAGGAGGGGCCGCTTCGAGGACCCCGTACCTCAGCAGTTCATCGGCTGCGGCCGGCAGGCTCTCCGCCGTCCCGTTCCACTTCTCCCGGGCGCTGTTTAGCGAGGGCGTTTCCCCCTGGTCCGTGAGGGCGCAGAGAAGGATATAAAGCGACGTCGCCTCGACGCTCGCGTTCAGTTCGAAAATTGCCCGATCCATGGTCATGAACATCCTCCGCAGAAAACAACAACCTTCCGGCAACATGGGGGACCCTCGCCCGTTCGATACTGCGTTGTCTCGGTGCCCTCGATCCCGCCGGAGAGATTATATTATCGTAATAGGTCGTTGAGATTGTCAATAACGTCATCGCACGGCGAAGCGGTTTCGTCTATTGTTTTGACAGAGGCTGTGAACGCCTTTAACTTGATACATCATATCCGAGAGAAAAAGGGATACGACAACGTGTAAGCTGAAAGGAGATACGAATGATCAGCAAGAGATGGAAGTTCTCCCTGCCACTTGCAATCCTGGTGTTATTCCTGTTTTCTTCGACGGCATTCTGCGACATTTACTGGGAGTCGGAGAAGGCGCTTCGAGGTGTCCCCGGGCAACGCGACGGCACCCGAATCCAAAGAAACTACTACACTTCCAACGCGTCCAGGATCGAGATGGGAGATGGAACAGCCATGATCATGGATTTTGATTCCATGATCATGTACAGGCTGAACACCAAGGATAAAACGTACAGCCAGATGAGCCTGAATGATATGGGGATGCCTCCCGATATGCCGAGGGAGGACCGCCAGAAGATGAATCAAATGATGGGGGAAATGATGCAGAGCTTTCAGGTGACCCCCACCAATGAGACCAGGAATATATCAGGCTACGAGTGCCGGAAATACATGGTCTCTTTCATGAAGGTGAACAGCGAATACTGGCTGTCCAAGGATGTCAAGGGATACGATGAGCTGAGGCAGATCGGCGAAAAGATGACCAGGTATTACAGCAAAAACCCGATGCTCAAGCAGATGGACGTGGCGGGAATGATGGATAAGCTGGACGGCTTCCCCGTGAGAACCGTGACCCAGATGATGGGAGGCACCGTTACGACCACTTTGAAAACCGTCGAAGTGAAGCCTCTTAGCCCGAGCCTGTTCCAGGTCCCCGCCGATTACACGCTAAAACAGGAACAGGAGAAGCCGCAGGCACCGGCGGGATCCCAGCAGGGCAGACCAAGACCTCCGGCTCAGAACCGTCCGCAGTAACCCGAATGATAACTTAGGCGGAGGCGCACGGCATACCGTGTGCCCCCGCGACGGTTTTTCACCGGGTTCGAGGTCTTTCCTCTCCCGTGCGGAAGAGGAAAGCGGGTTAGGGGTTCAACGCGTTGTTACTGGGCGGGTTTGGGCTGAACCGCCTTCGCATCCGTCGGGGAAGCCGGCGGAGCCGCCTTCTCACCACCCTTGGTCACCGAAGAGTTCTCGCCGATTTTGCCGGTTGCCGGAGCTGTCTTGTCGGCAGGCTTCGAGGTTACCGCCGGGCTCTCGTCTTTTTTTGTCACCGAGGGGGCCGCTTTTTCATCGGACTTGGCACTGACGGCAGGCTTTACGTCCTTTTTGGTCACTGCCGGAGTTGATTTCTCACTCGTATTGGCCATCCTCTGATGATGCTTGTGAAGCGCCGCTCCCTTCGCATGGTGGCGGCCGGTGTGGCGGACGCAGCTCTTGGAACCGTCAGGCGTGGTTTTCCCCGGCGTCGAACTGGTCACGGTATCCTGCTTTTTCTGATCCGGCTGTTGTTGAGCGAACCCCGATCCCACCGCAAGGGTTGCTGCAATCGCCATTGCTCCCACAATCGTCATGATCTTCTTCATGTCATTGCTCCTCTTAAGTTCTTATCGCTTCAAGCGTTCGATTCGATTTCATCCTATGGCATCCGTTTGTCTTTCGAACGGGGCGTCCGCGTTTATCGTGCTTTCTCCTCCCTTCCACCTGTGTCCATGGTATGATCCTCCCAAAAGGCGGTTATTCATTCTCTTTGAGCCTGCCGGCTTTTTTGTCTTCAGTCGCAAGCTCTGACCGACTAATAAGGCATAAAGCGTGCCGAATGGCGAGAGAAGTGCTCATTTATACCTAACTCCACGTAATTACAGAGTTATTTCTTGGGCGGATACCTTTAAGGCGTGTTCGCCCCTGCTGGTTCTGCCGTCAACTGGGTAAAAAATATGCGGATCGCCTTCCGGCTGAGTGGATACCTGTATAAAATGTATCCAATGAACGGGAGACTCGTTTGAGAGGGTATGACTGTCGGTCTGCAAGTGCCTGATAGGAAGGCAGAAGCTTCGGGGGCTTCGAGATGGCGTCAACTTTGCAGAACACAAGTTCAAGGAAATGGATGAGTTCCATTTCGTTCCGCCCATCCCGCCCTGTTTGAAATGACCGGAAGGGCGGCTTTGCGCGCGAGTCAACGGGCTCGTTGCACTCTGCCTTTCCCTGGTGGGAAATACGCGGGTCTCAAGAGAGAGTCTCTTCCCAAGGAGCCTTTGCATATGGATTCAAGGTCTTCTTCCCCCGGCCGTTGGGCCTGGATATCTCCCTGGATGATTGTCGGGTTGGTGTGCGTCCTGGCAGGCATTCTTCTGACGCTGGCAGTCAAGAACTTCCACCGCGAGAAACAGTTTATGATGAGAGCGCTCCTGTCCGAGGCGAACGTTCTCATGAGGTCCCTCGAGGCGGGCAGCCGTGCGGGTATGATGGGCATGGGATGGGGGCTGCGCGAAGTCCAGACGCTCATGGAAGAGACGGCTCAGCAACCCGATGTTCTCTACGTTGCCCTCGTAGATTCCAAGGGAAAGGTGGTGGCCCACAGCGATGACGACATGGTGGGCAAGGTGCTCCAGGTGAGCCTGCCTGCGTATGGTGAGACCTCTTCCCGCTTTTCAGATGAAGGCGAAAGGGCGTTTGAAGTCGTGCGCGCCTATCATCCCTGGACCAGCCGGCAGGCCAAGCGCCCGACACGGGCGAAGCGCACCCCCACGGCGGGTGCCGATACCGATAAAGACCTCTACCTCGTGCTCGCCCTTGACCCTTCGCCTTTTGAATCCGCTCTAAATGAGGATTTGCAGCACACGGCGATCATGTTCGGGACTATGTTCCTCGTCGGGGCGGCAGGCTTTCTGTCCATCATCTGGGCGCAATACTACAGGGTTGCCCGCCGTTCCCTCAAGAACATCGAAGCCTTTACCGCAACGCTTGTCAACCAGATGCCCGTGGGGCTTGTGGCCGTCGACCGGGACGGGCGCATCCAGAGGACGAACGAAGCGGCATTGAGCATCCTGAAGTGCGACCCGATGCAGCAGGGGAATATCCGTGAGCTGCCGTGCTTCGTGCCCCTGGCCGAACAGTTGCGGTCAAAGGAAATCGTCATCGAACATGAAGTTCAATGCCGGATCGATGAAAACCATTCCGTCCCGCTTCTGGTAAACGCCGCGGTGATCCACGACGCCGATCTCGACAGGGTGGGGTACGTTTTCCTTTTCGCGGATCTCACCGGGATAAAGCAACTGGAGGAGCAATTGCGCAGGAGCGAGCGGCTTGCCGCGCTGGGCCGGCTCGCCGCGGGCATCGCCCATGAAATCAGGAATCCGCTCAGTTCGATCAAGGGCTTTGCCACGATCCTTGCGGGCAGATTCAGCGAGGACGACCGGGACCGGAAAATCGCTCAGGTCATGGAACAGGAAGTGGAGCGGTTGAACCGGGTCATCTCGGAGTTGCTGGATTTTGCACGGCCGACTGAACTCAGGAAGCGAATTTGCGATTGCGTGGAAATAATCCGGCATTCGCTTGGACTGGTGGAAAGAGATGCCCTTCAGCACGGGGTCTCGATCGAATACCGGGTCGATCCCGAGGACCTCAAGATCGAAATCGATCCCGACCGCTTTGCCCAGGTGCTCTTAAACCTGTATCTCAATGCGCTGCAGGCCATGGAGAATGGAGGGACGCTGAAAATAGGCGCCTGTCAAAAAGCCGGCCGGGTGATACTCAGTATTACAGACTCCGGAATCGGCATCCCGGCCGAGCATCTGCCGCATGTTTTTGACCCGTATTTCACGACGAAGCCCGGAGGCGTCGGCCTCGGGCTGGCAAACGTCCACAAGATAGTTGAGGCTCACGGGGGAGAAATCGAAGTGGTCAGTGTGCCGGGGCAGGAGACGAGTTTCATCGTTTCTCTTCCCGCCGGAACATAAACGACGCCTCATTGGGGGGGGGGGACGACTCCCGGTTTGTGACTCGTGAGACCCGAATCACAAGCCGCAAAAACGAAGCAGGCACCCGCGAAGGTGCCTGCTTCTATGCCTGCTTCGTGTTTCCCGATGCCTTCTGGTAATACTGGCGCCGCCTCGACCGCCGCGGCGGTCTCGGCTGAAGAAAGTCTACGCGAATGTATTCATGCTTGTTCACAAACGAAACGAAAACCCGGTCAATATTCAATTCCTTTTGCACTACCGCTCGTATGATGTCTGGATCCGAATACTTGCTGATACCGTGTTTGCGATAATCGTCCGTTTTGATGTAAAGAGACATCAGGCAGCTCTCCCCTATGAATTTGAATTTTCAGTCCTTCATGCTTAACGCAATCAGGGGCCGCGATTCCCCGCATTAAAATGCCCGGCGCGTCTGCTCGGAACAGCGTAGTTCCCTGCACCATGCAAACTGCATACCCGACCGCAGCCACGACCATATATTAACATGCGGCCCGGGATTGTCAAAAAGATATTAGTCTCTCGCCAACAATGATAAACTTCGCAAAACCGTGATCGCATGGAAATTAATGACGAACTTCAAAAAGATGCAAAAATGCCCGAACGGATCAAGGGACTCGTTGAACGGATAACCTACAGCAGTGAGGAGGACGGGTACTACGTCCTCAAGGTCAAGGTCCCCGGCAGGAGGGAACTTGTGACCGTCACGGGTAATTTTGCGTCGGTCGCTCCCGGAGAAGTTCTTTCGATGGAAGGCGCCTGGGGCTCT
Source organism: uncultured Syntrophobacter sp. (assembly GCA_963666995.1). GTDB lineage: Bacteria > Desulfobacterota > Syntrophobacteria > Syntrophobacterales > Syntrophobacteraceae > Syntrophobacter. The sequence continues at coordinate 2,791,078 of OY762941.1, forward strand.
CACGCACGGTTCGGCGAGCAGTTTAAGGTGGAGAAGTACGAAACGGAGGCCCCTTCCACCGTCATCGGGATTCGGAAGTATCTCGGTTCCGGGCTGATCAGGGGAATCGGCCGCAAGATGGCCGACAGGATCGTCGATCGGTTCGGGGCGGACACTCTTGACGTGATCGAACGGGAACCGAAGCGGTTAAAGGAAGTCGACGGCATCGGGTCGTACCGCCTGGAACAGATATGCATGGCATGGGAAGATCAGAAGGACATCAGGGAAGTCATGGTGTTTCTGAGAAGTCATGGGGTGAGCGCTGCTTATGCCACCCGAATATTCAAACACTATGGCGGAAATTCACTCGAAATTGTCAGTGAAAATCCATATCGGCTGGCGATGGATGTGACGGGCATAGGTTTTCTCACCGCCGACAGGGTAGCACAGAGCCTCGGATTTGCAGTCGATTCTCCACTGAGAGCGGAAGCCGGAATACTCCACGTACTGTATGAAAGTTCGGAAGACGGCCACGTGTGCGCACCCTGCGAATGGCTGCTGGACCGGTGCAACGAACTCCTCGAGATTCCTTCCGAAGTGCTGGAAGGGGCCCTCGGCCGCCTGGTATCCGACCAGCGCGTTGTCAAGGAATCCCTGCCCCCCGAAATTGCCGCGGACTTCGGCGGTTCCCAGGCTGTTTATCTGCGGGGCTATCATATCGCGGAAACTCAGGTTGCCCAGCGCCTCACCTATCTGCAGGGGTTCAAGCCCCTTCAGATGAAAGTCGATCCCGATGCGGCTGTCGGGTGGCTCAAGGAGAAACTCCCTTTCAAGATGGCCCCTCAGCAGGAAGAGGCGGTGAAAAGGTCCGTCACCGACAAGATGCTCGTCATCACCGGCGGACCCGGAACGGGGAAAACCACGCTGGTTCGCGCCATCCTCGCGATCTACCGGCGCATGAACGCCAGGGTGAGCCTTGCCGCGCCGACGGGTAGGGCCGCGAAGAGGCTCAATGAAACAACCGGTCATCCTGCCGCCACTCTGCACAGGCTGCTGGAATACAGTCCGCAGGTTGGAGGCTTCCTCCGCAACGAAATGAAGCCCCTTTCCGCCGACCTCATTATTGTCGATGAGGCGTCCATGCTGGACATTCTGCTCATACATCATCTTTTGAAAGCTGTGCCGGGCCATGCGAGCCTCGTGCTCGTGGGGGATTCGGACCAGCTCCCGTCCGTCGGCCCGGGAAACGTCCTGAGGGATATCATCGATTCGGAGCGGTTTCCGGTTGTGAGGCTGAACCAAATCTTTCGTCAGGCCGGTCAAAGCCGCATCGTCATCAACGCGCACCTCGTCCAGCAGGGGAAGTTCCCGCTGATGAGGACCGAAAACGAAGGGCTGCAGGATTTTTATTTCATCGAAAAGGATGATCCGGAGGAAGTTTCCCGGATCATCCTGAAGCTCTGTTCCGAACGCATTCCGGCCAGGTTCGGGTTCGACCCCGTGGAAGATATCCAGGTGCTGAGCCCCATGCACAAGGGGATTATCGGGGCGCAGAAGCTGAACGCTTCCCTTCAGGCCGCACTCAACCCGCAGACCCAGTCGATCCAGAGGGGGGACCGATTCTTCAAGCTAAACGACAAAGTCATGCAGATCAGGAACAACTACGACAAGGACGTGTTCAACGGCGACCTCGGACGGATCAGAAAGATCAACATCGAAGACCAGGAAATCCAGGTGGAAATCGACGGCCGGATGGTTGCTTACGACTTCTCGGAACTCGATGAACTGGCCCTGGCTTATGCGGTGAGCATCCACAAGGCCCAGGGCAGCGAATACCCGGCGGTGGTATTCCCCCTGCTGACCCAGCATTTCATGATGCTCCAGCGCAATCTCCTCTATACGGCCATCACGAGGGCGAGAAAGTTGGTTGTCATCGTGGGGAGCAAGCGGGCGCTGGCCATCGCGATCAGGAACAACGAGGTGCACCGCAGATTCACTCTGCTGAAGGAACGCCTTCGGGGACAAGCGGGCGTCCCTGTGCGATGACCGTGCCGAGCAAGGTTTATTGGGACTGCGGAAGCCTGAATGGGTATCGGCCCACGCGATGTCGCGGATCGGGTTCGGGCCGACAATCAAATGTATTTTAGTTGACCCGTGAGCTATACTGGTAGCTGGATACTGTCGAATCATTGCCTGATTCTGCAAAGAATGGTCTGCACGGAAAGTGCAAAGCCGGGAACGAACAAGCTTCGGATAACATTCATGCAAACCGAAACTATGCAGCACATCAACATTTCCGAGCCTGTCTCGGACGGAGTCCTCGGGCAGCAGCAGGAACTTGCCGCGCTCATTGAACGATTCACCGATTGTGACGGCACTCATGCCACGGCCATCTCTCCATTGTTCCTGCACCGCCTTTCGGTTCCGGCGGAGCCGGCCCACGGTCTTTACGCGCCTGCTCTGTGCATCGTCGCCCAAGGCAGAAAGCGGGTGATGCTGGGCGAGGATGAGTATCTGTACGACCCGGCGCACTTCATGGTGGTCTCCGTCGATCTGCCGGTGGTCGGTCAGGCGATCGAGATGACGCCGGAGGCGCCGTATCTGGGACTGCGGATCGACCTTAGACCGGGGCAAATCGGTGAACTGATGATGGAAGCGGGTTTGCCCTCGGCTGCGCACCGGAACACGGAACGGGGCCTGTTTGTCAGCCGGCTCGATTCTGCGTTGCTGGATGCGGTGTTGCGACTTCTGCGTCTGCTGGAGAACCCGACGGATATTCCCATATTGGGACCACTCGTGCTGCGCGAAATTCTCTATCGCCTGCTTCTTGGTGAACAGGGCTCGCGAATGCGACAGATTGCTTTGGCCGACAGCCAGACGCAGCGCATCGCAAAAGCGATTGACTGGCTCAAACAAAACTACGTCCTGCCGGTGCGGATCGAAACCATCGCACGTGAAGTGAACATGAGCCCTTCGTCGCTCCATCATCACTTCAAAGCGGTAACCGCCTTGAGTCCGTTGCAGTACCAGAAGCAGTTGCGGCTTCAGGAAGCACGGCGCCTGATGCTGAGCGAGATGATGGATGCGGCGACGGCCGGCTACCGAGTCGGCTATGAAAGCCCGTCGCAGTTCAGCCGTGAGTACAGCCGCCTGTTCGGCGCGCCTCCGCTGCGCGATGTCGCACGGCTCCGAGGCGGTTCCAGGTCCGATCCCGAAGCCGGTCCACGGCACAAATAGTGGTCATGCGGATGCTGCCTGCAGGCTGAAGCCGGACGATCCGATGGAAGTTGCCGATGCGATGGAAGGTTGAAGGAACGGGGATAGCGGAGGATTTCCCGCCGCAATAATCCATTTTGCCGGAGTGAGTGATGGTTGAAGAAATGAGCTTAAGGCCTGTCGGAGTGATTCGGAGCCCGCTTAAGAACTTGGACGATGCGCCGAAACAGGGCAGGGAGGGAGGCATCGTGGGGGTGTTGATGGTGGATGAACGCTATCGGGATGCCCTCCAGGGTCTTAAACCGGGTCAGAAGGTGGTGATCCTTTACTGGATGCATCTCGCGGACAGGGACCGGCACAAAGTCCATCCGCGCGGAGACAGTGCCCGGCCGCTGAAGGGGGTTTTTGCCACCCGAAGCCCGGACCGGCCCAATCCGATCGCCCTCGAGGTCGTGGAAGTTATCGAAATCGACGGTACGAATATAAGGGTGCGTGGGCTCGATGCGCTTGACGGCACCCCTTTGCTGGACATTAAGTCCGACTACTGAAAAACAACCGTTTGATCTGCATGGAGAAGGTGAAAATATCCTTTGCGGGGTGGCTTTTTGCGATGGCCGGCGTTAGAATGAATCGCTTACCGGGTCTCAATGAAATTGTAGTCTCATCCTGACTCGTTGGAAGGCCGGCCCTTCTCCGATGAATACGGGTGAATCGGCCGGAACGCCGCAGCTCGATTGCTCCGGCCGCGCCACCTTGCGGGAAGGATTCCGGGAGGCTTTCGGACAGACTCCTGATATGCCGGAATCGGAAGGTTTGAGTTCATTCAGATGCTCGAAGAATGGGAGTGATCTTCCTGCTCTTTGCTGATCCTGAACCATCGTGCTGAAGGAATGGTCATGACTTCACCCCCTACCGACTCGTATCAACGCCGAATCGATTATCTCAGGCTTTCCATCACCGACCGCTGCAATCTGCGCTGCACGTACTGCATGCCTGAAGACGGCGTTCCGAAGCTCGTCCACACCGATATCCTGCGTTACGAAGAGATCCTGCGGTTCGCTCGAATCGTTACTGAAATGGGAATTTCGAAGATCAGGATAACCGGCGGGGAACCGCTGGTCCGGAAGGACATCTTTTTCCTGTGTGAAAACATATCGCAGATTCCGGGTCTGACCAGCCTGAGCGTCACCACCAACGGCGTTCTGCTTTCTCAATATGCCAAAACCCTTTTTCAGTCCGGCATTAAACGCATCAACATCAGCCTCGATACCCTGCAGCCAGGGAAATACGCGGCCATTACGCGCCACGACTGTTTCAACAAAGTCTGGAACGGCATCAACGCGGCCCGGGAAGCCGGGTTTTCGCCGATAAAGCTCAACACCGTCGTGATGCGTGGCGTGAATGATGATGAAATCGAAGAACTCGGCAAACTGACCCTCAAATTCCCGTTTCACGTCCGTTTCATCGAATTCATGCCCTTTCAGCAGGCGGATTTCGGTGCGAAATACCTCTCCGGCGACGATATACTGAAGCGGCTTTCGCGCGTCGCGGAACTCATTCCGGTCGAAAGCAACGATTCAAACGGCCCGGCCATGCATTATCGCTTCTCGGGAGCGCCCGGGAAGATCGGGATCATCAGCCCGATCTCCCATCATTTCTGTCCCACCTGCAACCGGCTGCGCCTCACTGCGGACGGGAAGCTGCGCACGTGCCTGTTTTCCAGTGATGAAGCGGATGTGAGAACAGCACTGCGCTGGGGCGCATCCGATGAGTCAATCACTCACCTGATACGGACGGTCATCGCCAGGAAGCCGGAGCGGCACGACCTTGGCAACAGCATCTTCCGCAAGTGCATCAGCCGGCCGATGTCCACCATCGGTGGATGAGAACCGGAATCAGGATTGCCTTTCGAAACCGTGTGCTCCGCACAGCCCCCATGCCAGCGAAGCGGCCCCCAGAAGCGCCGCGTCATCACCGAGTGAACTGTGGAGTATCACGACTTCTTCGGTTTTCAACATGATCGAATGCTCGGAAATGCTTTTCAGCAGCGGCTCGATGAACTGGTCCCAGCCGGCGCTGACTCCGCCTCCTATGATCGCATGCCGAATTCCGAGGACCGTGAAAAGATTGGCCAAAGCCAGGCCAAGCGCCCATCCCATGCGTTCGAAAAGACTCCGCGCAAGGGGGTCTTCGGCTGCTGAAGCGTCATGGACGGCCTCGGCAGTCAACCTGCCGGAGCGAAGAAGGCCGCAAAGAGGCCCATCGGCCAACCCGGAATTCGATGCCGCTTCTCCGACTCCTTCCACCAACGCCCTGCCTGAAGCATAGGCCTCGAGGCAGCCCATCGATCCGCACGCGCACGCGCGGCCTCCCGGAACGACAATCATGTGTCCGATCTCGCCGGTGAACCCGACATTGTCTCCGCCCCAGAGCCTGCCATTGAGAATGAGACAGCCTCCGACGCCTGTCCCGAGAGTCAGCCCGATCCAGTTCCTGATACCGCGGCCCGCGCCGACCCAGGCTTCTCCGATACCGAACATGTTGGCGTCATTTTCGAAGGCCACGGGAATCCCGAGAGCGTCCTCGAGTGCGGGCGCAAGAGGAAAACCGGCCATTGCGGGCAGGTTCGGCGAAAAAAGAACACGGCCCCGGGACGGGTCGATTTTCCCCGCCACTCCCAGCCCCGCGGCGCGAACCGATTTCCCCCGGCATTCGGCGCTTTCGACGAGAAACCGGCATTCGGAGATCAGCCGTTCGCTCGTCTGCTCCGGCCCGCCCGTGGCCAGGCTTGAAGTCTTCCCCTGCTGCAGGATTTTCCCCGTCCTGTCGACCAGGGCCGTCCGGAGATGCGTTCCGCCGATGTCTATTCCGATAACGAGATCTTCTTCCATTTCACCTCAATGTTCCTGATGAGATTGTGAAACGCACGCCCGTTCGCGCACGGATCGCTGGGTACCGCAAATCCGGGCCTTCCTCACGACCATCGAATGCCCGGTCGAAACCCTCGCCGGTCCGGGTTTGCAGCAGGGCCTGGGCTCCAGGGTTCAATTCCCGGCGCCGGACGGCTGCCGCGGTGACGCTGCGTTTATAAAGCAGAGTACTCAGGCGACAAGTCTTTCCGGGACATAAAACACATAATAACGGGAAAGGATATCGAACTGGGCGTCTGTTTCCGTCTGAATGACCAGGTAAAGCTCCTTCAGGGACCCGGCCCCCGCGATCAGGCTGTGGAATCGACCGGCGTCGTAAAGCTCGGCCCTGATGGGGAGCAGAAATTCCTGGACGTTACCCCTCCACACAACCTTCAACTCATCGCGCTCTTCCGTAATGGTCGAGTAAAAGCGCCGGAGCAGATCGGTTCTCAAGATGGGAGAAGGCGCCTTGATCACACATTCCATCATGCCCGCCAGCCTGTAGACCCGGCGCATCAGGACCTGGTCGCTCCGGTGCCGGAACAGCCCCATCAGCGTGTAATGGTATCCGCCGTCGAGGGTGATATGATCCGGAATGAAAGAAATATGCCGGTGGCCGGGGGTGCGCAACGCTTCGGTGCGGTGCGCCTCCAGTCGACTCGATTCTTCCCGCGAACACATGAAGGCAAAACCGCTCAGCCGGTCTCCCCGACGGAATTCAAGGGGACGGGCGGCGATCAGATTGTCTCCACCCCCGCTCTTGTCTCTGAAGTTGATGATATCAGCCACGGCAAACGTCCAGTACAGCCATGCGGGGAACGGGGCGTATCCGATCCACGCCCTTCACTGAAGGGGGATTCCCGGCGTGCCCCCTGACGAGGCACGCAGCTTGGGCAATCAGCGGGGTAAATAGGGAGTCAGGTCTTCAACGTATTGTGTGAGCACCTTGTAGCCGGCTTGGGTCAGGACGCCCACCGCCTGTTCGTAAACACTCGTGTTCACCCGCAGGATGACCTGCCATACTTCCGGATAATTCCTGAGCGGTACGAACAGGACGCTTCGGATATTGATTCCCGCTTGGGCCATCCACTTTCCCACTTCGGCCAGGACCCCGACCCGGTCGTTTACGAGGAGCGACATCCGCCTGGAGTCGGCGCTCAGCCCCAGCGCCATGAGGAAGACCTCCATCAGGTCGGTAACCGTGATGATCCCTACGAGCCGATCGTCCTTGAGAACGGGCAAGGCGCCGATTTTTTTGTCGTGGATGAGAATCGCGGCCTGTTCGATGTCCATGCCGGGCGTCGCTGTGGTCACTTCGCGTGTCATGATGTGGGCCACGGTCAGTTTCTGCAGGACATAGGTGAGTTCGTGTACGCTGAGTGTGGTGGCGGGGGAAGCCCATGCCTGCTTCAAGTCCCGGTCCGTAACGATGCCCAGCAGATGCGCTTTCCCATCCGTGACCGGAAGATGCGAGATCCCGTGCTCGTCCATCAGTTCCCGCGCTTTGAATATGGAGGTTTCCGGGGTTATTGTAAGTAGATTGGTTTTCATGTTCCAGCCAACATACATGGTACCCCTCCTTATTTTTTTGTTCCAATCGGAAAGGTGAGTGAATAGAATAGGAAAACATTCATAAATGTGTCAATGTCAAAGTGTTTTGGGATCAACAAGGAGCATAATGGTGTCCACGACCGGAAAGCTGGGAGACCGGGAATTCCTGGAGAAACTCTCGAAAGCCATTGAAGAATGGGAAAATTCTTCATACTACCTGCCCGATGAAGAGTTATTCGATCTGGAAGCATTCCTGGTGGAGCATCATGCCCAGCACCTCAAAACGGAACTGGAAACCATCTATGGGACTCCCCTCAATCACAACTTCTGGTCTTCCTTCCTGGCCTATCACCGCCTCGTACGTGCAAAAGAAGAAATCAAAGCCCAGGATGCACTGAAAGAAGAAAAACGCCGGCAATACATGCAGGTTGTGGAAGAGGAAAAGAGAGCCGGCCAGAAATGGCTCAAAGAATGGTTCCACAACCAGCGCAGACAGAAGATCAAGCTCCTCCCCGGCGGAAGAAAGGATGTGGACACTCCTCCTTCCTGATCGAACAGGCTTCCGTCATGCATTCCCTCCGGGCAACCCCTGCCGCGATCGAGCTTCCACCCTCCGAACAACCGGTTTCCATTCCAGGCAATTGAATCGGTCCTCGTACCGTGTATAGCTTTGTCATTCTCTCCCCATTAATCAAGTCCACGAGCAAACGATAAATTTCCCCTCCTTCAAAAAAAACTCGCTGTTCTTTTCACTACGTGAAAAACCCCGCTGTTAGGCTCGCGCCCGAAAGATCGAACGGTTCATCCGCCGGTTCGCATACTCGAAAAGAGCCGCGAAAAGCATAGGGATGTGAGGCCGCGACAAAAATCAAGAGGGGGGTTGCCGATGGAGAAGAACACGATCGAAAAATTCAGGTTCGCCGTGGAGCGCACATTGGCCCATGAGGGCGGTTATGCAAACGATCCCCGGGATCCCGGCGGAGAGACCAATTTCGGGATCAGCAGGCGAAGCTACCCCCAACTCGACATCAAAAACCTCAAACGCGAAGACGCCGAGCGGATTTACCGGTGCGACTGGTGGGAAAAATTCGGCTACGACTCCATCTCCGACCGGTTCATAGCCGCCAAGGCCTTCGATCTGGCCGTCAATCTCGGCCCTCGACAAGCCCACAAGCTGCTTCAGAGCGCGGTGCGTGAAACCACGGCCCTTGCAATAGCCGTTGACGGTGTATTGGGCGACGGGACCGTGAAGGCCGTAAACGATCATCCTCACCCCGAATTCCTTCTGGCGGCGCTGAAACTTCTGGCCGTCGGCCACTACCTGGCGATTGGGAATCCGAGGTTCCTCACGGGCTGGATCAGGAGAGCGATCGAGTAAGCCGAGCCATTGACTGCGGCCGGGTGTTTGAGATCGCGAGTCCGTTCGGATTTCGACACCGAATCTTCATCACTCCGGAAAAGGAGAACAAAGCAATGTTCCTCAGCGCAATACCCGTCATCGGGAAGGTCCTGGAACAAATTGTCGGCGTCGTCGATAAGGTGGTCGAGGACAAGGACCAGGCGGCGAGACTGAAACACGACCTTGAGATGGAGCTTCTCGAGAAGGATTTTTCCTTCGTTGAGAAGGAAATCGAAGCGAAGGCGTCCGTCATCGCGTCGGAAGCCCAGGGAGCGAGTTGGCCCCAGCGCAACTGGAGGCCCGTGCTCATGCTCACCTTCACCTACCTCATCGTCCACAATTACATCATATCACCCCTGTTTTCACTCCCGCACCTGGAACTGCCTCCGGACATGTGGGAGCTGCTGAAGCTGGGGGTGGGCGGCTACATCATCGGGCGTTCCGCGGAGAAGGGTATCGCCGCGTGGAAGAAATAGGTCAGTGGTCGGCAATGATGAAAGGGCCTGAGGCATGACACCCGTTGACGGTATCGCTCTGGATGCGGTCATCAGACTGGCATCGAACTTCGGAATACCAGGCATCGTCCTGATCATCTGGGCCTTCAGTGAAAAGTCCCACGAGCGGACCCTGAAGCAATACCGCGAGGACATGCTGGAGCAGCGAAGGATGTACGAAGAAGGGATGCAGGAGATCAGGCGCATGTACGAAAACAACGTGGATCTGGTCAGGAATTTCTCGGCTCTCGCGGGAAACCTCAAGGATGTGGTCATGATCAATACCCAGGCATGGCAGCGGGTCGCCGACGATATCAACCGCAATCAGTTCTGCCCGATGGTCAGGTTGAAGAAATATGCGACGGGAGTGGATTCATGAATGAACGGCTGAAGTTTATGGGACGGCTCGAAGAAAGACGGCTCGAAGCCGAACAGTTGAAACTCCGGCTGCGAGGGCTGAGAGATTCCATCCGGGACATACTCGACCCTTTTGATGCGGTCGAAGAACTCCAGGGCGACGTGCTGGCAGCCCAGGCCGTTGAATTTGCCGCCCTGCAGATCCGCTGCAGGGAAGTCCTGTCCGAAGCGGCCGTTATCAGAAGGACTCTGGGGAGATAGAACCCGTGTCGAAGATCACATCCAGTCAACGCAATGCATACGCCCCAGGGAAGGTCCGGCCCGGGAAAAGAGGACCGGAGAAGGACCCCCGGTGCGCGGATCCCGCGGAACGGGCACCGGCGGGCGGGACGACCGGTGAGGACAGGCCGGAGATGAAGACGACGGCTGAAACCCTCTATGTCATCGAAGGACTGACCCTGCCGCAGGTTTCCGCCCTGACGGGGGTTTCCGTCGATATCCTTGACTGCTGGTCGGCACAATCCGGGTGGAGGGACCTCCGTCGGGAATACTGCGAGGCCCTTTCCGAAATCAGGCGCAACACAACGCTTCTGCGAAAACGCCTGCTCGAGAAGGCCATCGAGAGCCTCGACCCCCGGATGATCAATGCCGCCGCGCGGCTCGAAGCGTCGTCCGGCAGGAAAAAAGCCGGAGAGGCCCAACCGGAACAGGTATTCGCGGGACCCGGGAACCGCGCGATCGGATCGCCCGGCGAGGCTGTCGCCGCCCTGCAGGAAGCTGTCGAAAGGAAGCTGAACATTCTGCTCAACCAGCCGGAAACAGTCTCTTTTGGGGCAGTCAGGGAACTCATCAAAGCCATTGAACTGATCGAATCCATGAAATCCAAACATCGAAAAGAACCTTCCGATTCGGCCCCGTCGGGGTTGTCTCGCGATGCCGCGGAAGAAATCCGGCGCAAGATCCTTGGAATCGCGGATGAGGGATAGGAAATGACCGCAGCATTAAGAGTTCAGGACAGTACCGTTCCCCGGTCCCAGGGAAAGGACATTGCCTTTGCGCGCCTCGCCCGGCCGGGCTCCATCGAGTCTCCGGCTGCGCTCCTGCCCTATCAGCGGCGATGGGTTTCGGACAAAAGTCCGGTAAAGGTCTGCGAAAAGTCGAGGCGCGTCGGCATCTCCTGGTCCGAAGCCGCGGACGATGCCCTGACCGCCGCTTCCTCCGGCGGCATGGACGTCTGGTACATCGGCTACAACAAGGACATGGCCCTCGAATTCATAAACGATACCGCTTTCTGGGTCAGAAACTACAGGCTCGCGGCTTCTGCCCTGGAAGAAGAGGTGGTCCGGGACGAAGACAAGGACATCCTTGCCTTTCGCATCAGGTTCGCGTCCGGAAAACGGGTGACGGCCCTCTCGAGCAGACCCAGCAACCTCAGGGGCAAGCAGGGGAAGGTGGTGATCGATGAGGCGGCGTTCCACGAGGATTTGCCGGGTCTGCTCAAAGCCGCCATAGCGCTGCTCATGTGGGGCGGCCGCGTGGCGGTTATCAGCACCCATGACGGAGAGGACAACCCCTTTAACGAACTGATCAAAGACATACGATCCGGCAAAAAACCCTATAGCCTGCACCGCACCACCCTGGATGATGCTCTCTCGGAGGGGCTCTACAGGCGCATCTGCCTGAAGAGGGGCGTGGAATGGACGGAAGAGGCCGAATCCGGCTGGCGCGAAGCCCTGATCCGCCTGTACGGGGACGATGCCGACGAGGAACTCTTCTGCATACCGTCCAGGGGCTGCGGTGTGTTCCTGCCGAGGGCCGTCGTGGAAGCCTGCATGGATGAGGGAATACCCGTGGTGAGGTGGTCGTGCGGCCCCGAATTCGCCCAGCTCCCGGACCATGTCCGGCAGGCGGATACAAGGGATTGGTGTGAAGTTCACCTTGCTCCGCTCCTCAGGGACCTGCCGGAAAACAGGCCGACTTGGTTCGGAGAGGATTTCGGCCGCAGTGGAGACCTTACGGTGATCATGCCGCTGCAGGAGTGCGAGGAATTCAGGTACCGGACCCCATTTGTCGTGGAGATCAGGAACGTTCCGTTCCGCCAGCAGGAGCAGGTGCTGTTTTTCATCGTGGACCGGCTGCCTTCCTTCAGGGGAGCGGCCATGGACGCCCGCGGCAACGGCCACTACCTGGCCGAAGTCGCCATGCAGCGTTACGGCGCGGGACGGATACGGCAGGTGATGCTCTCCGAGAAGTGGTACCTCGAGAATATGCCGTCCTGCAAGGCGGCCTTTGAAGACAGGCGGATCATCATTCCAAGGGACCCCGACATCCTCGACGACCTTCGCGCGATCAGGATGGAAAGGGGAGTTGCCCGAGTGCCCGAAAGGTACCGGGGGAAGGGGCGTGACGGCGGCCGGCGGCATGGGGATGCGGCGATTGCCTGCGCTCTGGCATGGTTTGCGGCCCGGAGCGTCGATTCAGGACCGATCGAATACGAGACGGTGAGCGGCCCGAGATTCACGGAATGTCGGGGCGCCTATTGACTCCAAGGGAAGGATCGTGTGCGGGAACCGGCCCCCGAAGGGCAAAGTGTGTAAGCTCGAGTGTGCCCGTTTTTGCCGCACTTTCTTTAAAGGCCTGGCCGAGCTTGACAAAAACGCCTTTGCCCCGTCCCACGCCCTGTCCACGGAATACACGATGATGGAAACCACGCGGCACCATTTCGGCGAGACCTCGCCTCCTGACGCCACACACAGTCATCCACCGCAACAGTGGTGCCGCCAACCTTCTTTGCATACCAGTGAGACTCATTTGTCCGTCGTGGATTTCCAGGCGGCACGCGTCGGGAAGCTTTCGGACACATCTTCTTCCATTTCTTCAAACAGGCTCTACGGTACGGTGAAGGACAGAATGGCTTTACCTAGGGGTTTTCGCAGGCAATAGCGAGCCGATATTGTAGATCAGCGATGCAATACCGACCCGGAAAAGGGGCCGATCAGCGTCCAAAATTGACCCACCGCAGCATCCCCTTACTCTCTGCTGAATAGAGACGGCAGAAAAGGAGGGGAATCGGAGGGGATGCCGACGGTGGGTCACTATTCATTGCCGATTGACATGCAACAGTTCAATCAAACAATCCATCCCTACCGGTTTGGTCTGCGGCGTCGCTTTGCTTCTCCACGAAATTTCGACCGCAGGGATCGAATTCCGGAACAGCTCCGGACTGAGCATAATCAATAAAATACGGCAGATCCGCTGACCTGGTGAGGACTAATCGGGCTGGGCGCAGGCATCGTGACTCTGCGACCGGATGAATGCAAGGATTTGGACGGCTGTTTTCGAGATGTGTTCGTTTATCAGTCGGACTGCGTGCTCTTTATCTCTTCGTTCCAGATGACGCATGATTTCGCTGTGCTCAACCCAGACCTGGCGAAGCGAATCCAGGCGGATACTTATCGTACGCATGCTCAAAACAACGGCTCGGATATTAGTCAGCACTTTCATAAGAAATCTGCTGTGGGTTGCGTTGTAAATTGTATCGTGAAAGGCGGAATTGAGTTCAAAGAGCCGGTTGAGCGCGATATCGCGGTCGATGTCTGAAGACTTCAGCAATTCGATTGCCTGTGCCGTAATCTGTTTGAGGGCCATGATTTCCTCGGCGGTAATTCGCTCACAGGCCAGCTCTATGGCATGGGTTTCGAGAATTATGCGAAGGTGGAAAAGGTCCTCGACGGTCTGCGCATCGAGTTGGATCACTCGAATTCCGCCCTGAGCAACACGTTCGGCCAGACTGTCCTGTTCGAGCCTGCGGAAGGCCTCTCGCACGGGAGTGCGGCTCGCGTCAAAATTCTTCGCGACTTCGGCTTCGAACAACCGGTGCCCGGGTTTTATCTCGCCTCTTATGATGCCATTCTTGATTTTTTCGTAAATCTGGTCGGCAAGAGATATCGAAGGATCGAGCGTTTTCCCTGCCGAGGGGGTCTTAAAGGGATTCATCATTATACCCGCCTATCCGTGGAACAGCGTTATCCGCACTGAGCGGTTCACCTCTTTGTCCTAATGCAAACAAGAAAAACGGGATATGTCAATTGAATTCGTCCCCTTTGCAGGGGGGCGTCCTTGCGGCGCCGAGGCGAAAAAGTGAACCGGAAGGTGAAGATTTCGATGCAAATTCCGGCCGATATTGACTGACCATATAGGTAGCCAAAGTAGGTGGCCAAGATGCATTTCGATCATTTTTCCTGTTTAAGATTTGCTTGCCCTTCAATGTGGATCCGATACTCTGATTTGGCGCAATTCGCGCTGCCCCATTGTGCCCGAGGCAGGGTGAATAGGTTTTGCAGCATTGGGACTGTCCGGTATGCGACGGGCGTCATTGGAAGCGGGGAGAGCAGGGGGGAGCGCATCAGTGTTGAAAGTGAGACAGGACCAATGACCGAAGACCGAGTAGAACATGAGGATCAGGGACCGCAGGATTCAGGTCCTTTTGCCTGCCGCCGGGATTTCCTGTGGGCGGGCACCCTCGCCGATCCTGTCCCACGACGCGTTGCTCATTTGATCGTTCCGGTTTCTACGGCCTTGACCGGTAAGATCATCCTGCCGGCTTTCATGACGGCGATGACCCGCTGTAATGCGGCAATGTCCTCAAACGGGTTCCCGGCTATTCCTATGATATCGGCGATCTTCCCCCGTTCCAGGGACCCGAGATCGCACTCCATGTTGCATACCTGGGCGGCCCTGATGGTGGCAGCCTGAACGGCGGATCCGGCGCTTGCCCCGAAATCCGTCAGATACTTCATCTCCCGGGCCAGACCACCATGCATTCCATCCGTACCCACGGCAAACTTGATGCCCGACTTTATGGTCGCGGCCAATCTGGTCCCCACCTCCTCACGCTGTTCCAAGTGCGGCTCGACAAGATGCGGAGGAAGAGTCCTGATGCGTGCGTCGGTGAAGAAAATGCTGGGCGTCAAGACAAGCCGTCGCCCGGTTTTTTCTATTCTTTCCAGTCCATCGTCGGAAGCGAAATAGCCGTGTTCGATAACGTCGATTCCAGCTTCCATCGCCGTATTCAGTGCCGCTCCACCGATGCAATGGGTGGCTACGGGTGTCCCTGCCCGGTGAGCCTCGTCAACCGCAACCAGCATCTCTTCGCGGGAAAAAAAGCACGGAAGCCCTCGGGTGCTCTTAACGGTTCCCGTCGTAAAGATTTTTATCAGGTCCGCTCCGGCTGCCAGATTCTCCCTGACGGCCATTCTTAAGTTTTCTACACCGTTGAAAGGATAACCGACAAAACCGTGCCCATGCGATGCCCGAATGCCTCGCGTAGCCACGATGAGCCGGGGACCGGAAATCTCACCCGCAGCAACCGCTCTCTTGCACTCAATGTCCAAGAAACCCTTATCGCCCATGCACCTCGAGGTTGTTACTCCCGATTGGAGGTCCACGGCCATCATACGAACTGCACGAATAGTAAGTTCCGGAATGGAGTCGTTCATTCGCGTAAGATAGTTGTCCAGCGTGGGATCCATGGAGAGATGGTTGTGGCAGTCAATAAGGCCGGGCATGAGCATGCTGCCCGAACAGTCGACAGTTTCGACCGATTCGGCGCCGCTCAGCTCGGCTTCCGCTCCGAGAGCGACAATGCGCGAGCCCCGGATCAAAACAAGCCCGGGAGTAACAATCCGTTCGCGGACCACATCAACGATTCCATCACCCTTCAAGAGAATTGTTCGCATGAATTGTTTTCCCTCCAATTTTCTTTGATTTTCCGACAGTACAGAGAAGAATCACGTTGTGTATACATGTATACGTAGCTGTTGGCTTCTGTCAACTGATTCTTTTGGGAACAAAATGAGCTTGACAAGAGTGATGTATACATGTATGCACGTATTTGCGATTTGGGCCTATCGCGGGGTCATCGGAGTTGGTTCATTGGGGTTGGATTGCACGGCACTAGAGCTGGGGGTGAGCCATGACGCTATCAAAAGCCAAGAACGATCAACCAATGTCTATGAGGAAAATTGCACTCGCCAGTACGGTGGGGTCTACCATCGAATGGTACGATTTCTTCCTGTACGGAACTGTATCCGGGCTGGTTTTCAACAAGATATTCTTTCCCCCCAACGCGGATCCTTTGGTCGCGACGTTGCTCGCCTATGTGGGCTTCGCAGTGGGTTATCTGTCGAGACCCGTGGGAGGAATCATCTTCGGCCATTTCGGCGACAGGATCGGCCGAAAGAACATGCTCGTTCTCACGCTGGTCATCATGGGCGTCGCTACTGTTCTCATTGGGTGTTTGCCGCCTTACAGCAGCATCGGGATATGGGCTCCGATACTGCTCATGGCTTTTCGAATCTTCCAGGGCATAGGTCTTGGAGGTGAATGGGGGGGCGGCATTTTGATGGCGGTGGAGCACTCAGATGAAAAGAGGGTGGGCTTCTATGGGAGTTGGCCTCAAATGGGACTGCAGTTGGGCGTTCTTATGGGAACGGTCGTTTTCGCTCTGCTCTCCAACATGATGTCTGAGGAGCATTTCCTGGCCTGGGGATGGCGACTGGCCTTCCTGGTGAGCGTTTTCCTTGTGGCAATAGGGCTCTACATTCGCCTCCACATTCTTGAAACACCCGCTTTTGACCGCATACGTCAAAGCGGCGGCCGAGTTCGTGTACCGATTTTGGAAGTGTTGCGAAAATATCCCAGGAACGTCGCTTTGGCGATGGGCGCGCGCTTCATCGAAGGGGTGACTTTCAACGTCTATGTCACTTTCGGGGTGATGTATCTCACGACCGTCATAAAGCTGCCCAGGACGACTGCTCTGAACGCGGTCAGCGTGGCAATGCTTGTCCAACTCGTCCTGGTTCCGGTATGGGGGATTCTGGCTGATAAGTACGGACGACGTAAAATATTTGCGGCGGGAGCGGTGATTTCCGGCGTAACCATCTTTCCGGCGTTCCTGGCAATCAGCTCTTTTCCTCAGCACGTCGTGGTTGTCTTTCTCGTCATGGGGATACCGTTTGCAGCGTCCTATTCGGCCCTATGGGCTTCGATATCGTCGCTGTTTTCGGAAATCTTTGACGTCAGGGTTCGCTACAGCGGAATGTCGTTTGTTTATCACACAGCCGGCATTTACGCAGCCGGGTTGACCCCGATTATCGCGACCTATCTCCTGGCAGCCAATAACAACAGCCCATGGATGATCGCGGCTTATGTCCTGGCGGTCAGCATTATCAGCACCATTTGTGTCAGCCTGCTGCAAATCCATCAAATAGGTGAGACAGCGAATTCAGCCTCATGCGGAACAAAGGGAGTTCCCGCGTGAGAAAGTCCGGGCATTGCCGTGAGGTCACGCATGGGAAGCAAACACAATGATGAAGACGAACAACTTCATAACCATTCATGACGCTACGTGTAATTAGGATGTCAACAAGGAGAAGAGTAAATGCTCATTGATTCGGAAAAGTGTATCGCCTGCGGGCAGTGCGAAGTCTACTGCCCGGTGGGGGCCATCACCGTTGGCGACTGCGCTGAAATAAACTTCGACGAATGTACTGAATGCTACAACTGCCTGAGATTGGCGCACTGCCCGGTGGAAGCCATTTATCAGCAGAAACTGGAGTGGCCTCGAGTGGTGCGCAGCCTCTTGAGCGACGTTTTGACCATAGCGCCCGAGTCCTGCATCTCCGGCCGGGGCACCGAGGAAATGAAAACAAACGAGGTGACCGGGCGGTTCCCTTACGGATGGGCCGGGGTGGCGATCGAAGTCGGCCGGCCCGTTGTGGGGGCACGGTTCCATGACGTGGAAAAAATCTCCATGGCCATGGCGAAGCTTGATGTCGAATTCGAACGGCAGAACCCCGTTACTTCCCTGATGGCCGATGTCCGGACCGGGAAGTTCAAGGAGGAAGTCTTAAACGAGAAAGTCCTCTCGGCCATAATTGAGTTTTCGGTGCCGGTGGAAAAATTGGAAAAGGTTTTCGAAAGCCTCAAAGAAGTCAGCAAGCAGATCGAGACTGTTTTTTCCCTTTGTATTGCCTGCAGGGTATCCCCCAACGGCGAAGTCCCCACGCAGGCACTGATGAAAAAGAGCGGGATCTGGTTTGCGCCCAACGGGAAAACGAATGTCGGCCTCGGCCGGCCATTGTTCATGGAGAAATCGAAATGACGCATACGCTGCATCGATTGGGAGACGCGGGGAGTCTGGAGCGCGACTTCGTGCTCCTTTTCATGCCCTCGAAGGACATCAATCACGTTGGTTCCGGACCGAAGCTGCGAAAGATGCTTGAAATCAGTCTAAAATGCGGCGCGATCAATATCGGGGACTGCCGCCACGGCAATGAATATTATCAGGGCGGCCTGGACAAGCTCCTGGAAAATGTCGAAGATCGGGCGGTTGTGCACGCTGTTTTCAACGATCCGGATAACGTAGTCGAGGCCCTTAAAGAATTGAAAGAAGCGGACCTGGGCATTTCGGTCGTTGTGTCGGGTCTCTTCGACAAGGTTTGGGAATGCTGCAGAGAGGTCGGACTGACCCCTCACACGGTCAATAACAGCCTGGGACGATGGGGCAGGACAGACCGCCTGCCTCCACGTGACGTATTGGAAATCAATACCATGTGCGGCCATGGGATGGTTTCGGTGAAGCTGATCGAAGACACTGCAGCTCGGGTCAGAACCGGGGAGCTGACGCCCGAGCAGGGGGCTGAGCGTCTTTTCAAGCCCTGCATGTGCGGCATTTTCAACCGTGCGCGCGCAGCCGAGCTTTTGATGGCAATGGCCCACAGAGATCGTTGAGCACAGCCGCAAAACGACGAAAGGGGTGTTTTGTATTTAACCTGATGCTTCGAAGGGGGGCATATGGCGGCGTCCTTGCGGGATTTGGTTCCTGTTCGTTGGAGGATAGCAACTCTACTGAGTTTGAGCTACATGGTCTGGTACATGGACCGCGTGAACATCTCGATCGCCGGCCCGGTAATGATGAAACACTTTAACTGGACCGCCGCCGAATTCGGTCTGGTTCAGTCCGCTTTCTTCATCGGGTACGCTTTTACTCAGATCCCGGGCGGGTGGCTGGCCGATCGATTCGGAGGCTCCAAGGTGATATTTTTTGGCACAATGTGGTGGTCGCTCTTTGTGTTCATCACGCCTTTCGGGGCCACTTTGGCGCTCATGATGCTGATCCGGGGATTAATGGGCACGGGAGAAGGCGTCAACGCTCCAACACACGCGGCGCTGACCGCGTGGTGGATGCCCAAAAAGGAAACCGGGCGGGCAATTGGGTATTATTACTTCGGCATGCAGCTCGGCACCATGTTCACCATGCCGTTAACGGTCTGGATCCTTGGGAAATACGGCTGGGAGATGTGTTTCTACTCATTTGCTTTTGTAGGTGTGGCATGGTGCATCGTGTGGCGTTGGTACGGCTGCGACAGACCTGAACTGCACAGGTCGATATCCAAGGAAGAAATCAACTACATCGAATCCGATCGCGACTCCGCGGAAGTCATGGAGCAGGCCACCGACTGGAAAACCCTGTTTACGAACAGGTACGTCTGGGGTCTTGCCATATCCTATTTCTTCAACAACTATCTCTTTTATCTTTTCATGGCCTGGCTCCCAAGCTATCTGGTCATGGACCGGGGCTTCACCCTGGTGAAGACCGGAATTTACGCGATGCTGCCTTACATGGTTTCGATGGTATCATCGCCTCTCGGGGGCGTTCTTTCGGATTATTGGACAAAGAAATATGGCTCTCACATCGGGCGCAGCTTGCCCATCCAGATAGGCCTGGCCGGGTGCGGTGTGTTTCTTATTCTCGCCGCATATACTCCGAATGCTTACTTCGCTGTTGCCTATTTATGTGCGTCGGTCGGTTTCCTGAATATGAACTTTGGACCTTTCTGGTCGGCCGCTCTTACCATCTCATCGAAGGACGGGGGAGTCATCGGCGGGTTTATGAACACACTCGGGACCGTAGCGGGCATCGTAGCTCCAGCGGTTACCGGTTTTGTCGTTACCGCCTCCGCCAACAAGTTTGAGTATGCGCTCTATTTCGGCGCCTTTTTGGCGTTGCTGGGCGTTGTCGTGGTCAGCGTCGCCGGCAGGGTGAGACCTATTGACTTCACGCAATTGGCTCAAAGAGAGAAAATTGCGATATCGTGAACTGTTTGGTTCATGCAGGGTTACAGAAAGGGAGGGGGGAAATGGGTCTGGCCGATCTTAGCATGTGTGTTCGTCCGATATGGCGGTGGCCTGCCGAAATCGCTCTGGTCAAGGATATTCGAAAAGGAGATCCCTACACGGTGACTTCGGTCGGGATGGGTATGCATTTCTTTACCCATGTCGATACGCCGCTTCATATCGAGGAGGGCCGTGAGACGATCGATCAAGTGGCGTTGGAAAGACTTTGCGGTCCGGCGGCTGTCCTCGATCTGAGACCGATTGAGCCGAACCGGGAAATTGGCCGTGGTTTGCTCGCGGATCGTTGCGATCACTTGAAGCCCAACGATATTCTGATCCTCAAATCCTGTTGGGACGAGAAAAGAGACTACAGCAGCCGCGAATACTGGTCCGAGGCGCCGTACCTGAACCGGGAGGCGGCGGAGTGGCTGTCCGGGCTGCCGGTAAAAGCGATAGGATTTGACTTTCCGCAGGATTACGTGATCAGGGAGATTCCCGGCAGGCATCCTCCGGCCGAGGAAATGCCGACGCACGACCTCATCCTCCGCAAAGGAATTCTGCTCATAGAGTACCTTTGTAATCTCCAGGCGATCAAGGGGGACCGGGTTGAGATTTTCGCGCTGCCTCTGAAAGTCATCGGTGCTGAAGGAGCCTGTGCGCGGGTAGTAGCTGTTCAATAGTGCCGCATTGAGAGAGGCAGGTAGCGACCTGAGGAAAAGATCGTCCTTTCAGGTTTGTCGAGGTCGGGCGGTTCGGTGTTTTTGAGTTTCTATTTCCAGGGAGTAGTCGCTGGTACCGGATGTTCGATGGCGAAGAACACGGGTTTCGCCTGCGGATGAGCGCGGAAAACGGAAAGTCCTGAAAAAATATAATGCATAGGATACTTGGCCTGATCGCCGGGGCTTTGGCCGGAACGTTCGGCGGTTTGCTTGGAATCGGAGGGGGTGCGGTAATGGTCCCCTTCATGGTGGATATCCTGAAATTCAAACAACACCGCGCCCATGGCACCAGCCTGGTCGCGGTGGTTTTCACCGGGATGGCGGGGGCTGCCGCATATGCGGCCCACGGGTCTGTGGACTTGGCCGCCTCGGCCGTTCTGGCTCTTACCGCGATTGTCACGGCCCATCTGGGGGCACGCATTGCCGGCTCTTTGCCGGAGCGGGAACTCAAAAGATCTTTTGGAGTCTTCCTCATACTTGCCGCTGCTTTATTGTTTGCGAAGCCATATTTGCCCATGCTCAGAATAGATGTGCCCGGAATGTGGTGCAGACTGGTGCTCCTGCTCGTGTCGGGCATGCTTGCGGGACTTCTTTCCGGGATAATGGGCGGCGGAGGAGGAATAGTCATGGTTCCGGTCCTGGTCCTGGTCCTGGGATTCGACCAGCATCTGGCTCAGGGTACTTCTCTGCTGGTAATGGTCCCGGCGGCAGGAGTTGGGGCATGGACTCACAAGAGACTGGGAAATGTGGAAACGCGTCTGCTTTTTTGGATTGTACCCGGACTTTTCCTGGGGACTTTCATAGGCGCAAGCATCGCGAATCTGCTCAATGAGGGCGTGCTGAGGGAGGTGTTTGCCGTCGTCATGGCCTGGATTGGGATTCGCTACAGCATTGAACGAAAAAGCAGTCATACCCAGGCTTGATCCGGACGGCACACCGGCGATTGGCGACCGGTTCCGGGCCGTCGGCTATACTACGCATTATTTCGGGAAATAGCACGTGTCCGATCCTCCTTCACCCGGTTCGCTTGAGCCCCGGGGTTTTTCGGATGGGGAGAGTTCGTATCCCGAGCCTCATGGCGGGGGACAGAACAACCTGGGCGTCTACCGGGATGTCGGCTTTGCGGGAAATGTGTCGAGTTTCTAAAGGATAAGGGATCGGACGGCTCCTGCGTCCCATGGTTTGCCGCCCGGAGCGTCGATTCAGGACCGATCGAATACGAGATGGTGAGCGGCCCGAGATTCACTGAATGTCGAGGCGCGTATTGACCGAACCGGGTGGATTGAATGAGGGGGGCTGCAACCTGCCGGAGAAAGTTCACACGGGCGGGCGCGCCCGTTTTACCGCGCTTTCCTGGAATGTATGACCGACCTCGACGAGAACATCTTCGACCCGTTCCGTTCTCTCTCCAAGGGATACTCGATAATGGAAACCATCGGGGAGGGATCAGGCTGGGTGTGGATCAGGAAGCACACCAGGTTTGTCTGAGGGATACTACATGACTGAAACCATCCAGGGGTCGAAAGCGCCGGGATAAACCGGCATGGAATAGGGGATGCATGAGCCCCACATGAAAGGAGAAGCTGCTCCATCATGGTCCCGAGTCATGTGCGGGCAGCCGGAGCCTTTCCCCCGTCAACTGCATCACGTGTAGCCTCGCGGCTGCCCGCACATGACTCGGGACCATGATAGAGCAGCTTCTCCTTCCATGTGGGGCTCTTGCATTCCCTATTCCATGCCGGTTTATCCCGGCGCTTCCGACCCCAGGATGGTTTCAGTCATGTGTAGTATCCCTCAGGCAAACCTGGTGTGCTTCCTGATCTACAACCAGCCCTGACCCCTATCCCGTTAAATTCGTGTCACCGCTGCCGTGCCTGTTCGACTATGGTCGTGCCCTTCCTACAGTGGGTAAGGTCAGTTCCTTGATTGGGTTCCAAAAGCAAAACGCCTACCGTCCGCGAAATTGATTGTACTCGCAAAATTTCCCATGAACTTTATCCCTACCTGAAAAAACCACCTGTTATACCGCCCCCAGACTGAGCTTTCGGATGATGAACGACGAATGTCGGAAACCGGGCAACAGAGGAGCAGAGGACTTCAAGACGATGGAAATGCCCATCCTTTACGACCAGTTCAACCGGCCAATCCAGGGCGGCTGCATGAAGCGGCCCGAAACGCGCGAAATCGCCTCCATCTCCATCCGGGACCGCTGGAGCGGCTATCCTTCGAACGGTCTGGTGCCGGAGAGGCTCGCCCGAATTTTCAGGGAAGCCGACAACGGCGATATGCTTCGGCAGGCCGAGCTTTTCGAGGAAATGGAAGAGAAGGACGCTCACCTCGCTTCGCAGTTTCAGGTGAGAAAGCTCGCCGTGCAGGGGCTTGCATGGGAAGTCACCCCGAGAGGGGAAGACCCGAAGTCAAAGGATGCCGCGGGGCTTTGCCGGGAATTCCTCGATGATTTTGCGGATCTTGACGAGCACATCCTCGACCTTCTCGATGCACTGGCCAAAGGCTACAGCATGATGGAGATCCTTTGGGACGTCTCCGAGGGCCAAAGTCGAATCCGCAACCTGCGATGGGTCCATCCCAAGAAGGTGACATTCTGGGATTCGATCACTCCAAAAGTCCTCACCGAGGAAGAGCCCATCCGGGGCATCAATCCTCCTCCCTTCAAATTCGTCTACCATCGTTACAAAGCTCGATCCGGGCACGATGCCCGGGGCGGGATCCTCAGGGTCTGCGCCTGGATGTATCTCTTCAAAAATTACGCAATCAAGGACTGGGTGGCTTTTGCGGAAGTCTACGGCATGCCGCTGAGGATCGGGAAATATGAGCCGGGCGCGAGCAAAGCGGACAGGGAAGCGCTTATCCAGGCCGTCCGGTCGCTCGGGACGGATGCCGCCGGGATCATTTCGAAGTCCACGGAAATCGAATTCATCGAATCGCAGAAGTCGTCTTCCCTGAACATCTACGAGAGCCTCTCGCGGTTCTGTGACTCCCAGATGTCGAAGGCCGTCCTCGGGCAGACGCTCACCAGCGAAGCGGGAGGATCCAAGGGCTCCGGGTCCTATGCCCTGGGAAAAGTCCACGGCGACGTCCGCCACGACCTGACCGAAGCCGACTGCAGGGCCCTCGGCAAGACCATCACCCAGCAGATTTTGAGGCCCCTGGTCGGATTCAATCTCGGATGGGACGCTCCGGTACCCCGGTTCAACTTTCTGTTCGAACCCCCTGAAGACCTCAAAGTCGCGGCTGAAACCTACAGGATCCTGGCGGAGATGGGATTTGACCTGAGCCAGGAACACGTGAGCAAACGCTTCAAGGTGCCCTTGCGAAAACCGGGGGAAAAGCCCCTCATAAAATCGGGACCGGGACAGGATCGGCAAACGGGCGGAGAATCCGGAAGAGAATCCGCTTCGCAAGGGCGCAGAAGCCGGGTAACGGACCGCGGGCCCGAACTCCTTTCCGGCCGGGGTGGTGAAAAAGAATATCGGTGTCGTTCTTCGGCAAATTCGGGTGCGGTCGGGAGCGAAGGAAGCCATGAAATGCCGTCCTCCGATTCGGGACAGGAATTCATCGATGAGATGGCCGACCGGATGAGCGCCGTTCAGGGGGTCCTCGATCCGTTGCTCCGGGAAGTCGTCCCCATCGTGCAGGAAGCCCGCTCTTTCGAGGAAATCCTGGAGTCGATCTATTCGAAGTATCACTCGCTGGATACTTCCACCCTTCAGGATCTCATTCATCATGCCATGTTTGCGGCAAACGTCCGGGGATACGTCAGGGCGCGCGAGGGGGTAGAGTGATGAAGGCGCAACCGGAGCTGCTTCGTTTTCCTGAAGCCATTGAATTCTTTCAAGCCAAGGGAATCGCGATTTCCCCCAATTCGTGGAGGGACGTCTGGGCGTCGGAGAACGTCCATGCCTTCACCGTGTCGAGAGTCACGGCGATGGACGTTCTCGAGGACATCAGAAAGTCGGTCGAAAAGGCCGTTGTCGAAGGCACTCCGCTCGAACAGTTCAAATCGGAACTGTCCGAAACCCTTTCCAAAAAGGGCTGGTTCTCGATCAAAGGGGAAAAAGGCGGCAGGCTGCTCTCCCCCTGGCGCCTTGAGACCATCTACCGCACGAACCTTCAGTCCGCATACCAGGCCGGCCGCTTCACGCAAATGCTGGAGACGGCGAATCTGCGGCCGTACTGGATGTATGACGCTGTTTGCGATCTCAGGACGCGGCCGCTTCACGCCTCCCTGCACAGGAAGGTCTACCGCTTCGATCACCCCTTCTGGAACACCTGGTACCCGCCCAATGGGTTCAACTGCAGGTGCACGGTGAGGGCCCTTTCCGAGAGGCGAATGCGGCAGATGAAGCTGGAACCGGAGGGTACGGAACCTGCGTTCAAGCCCGATGACGGGTTTGCGTACAACCCCGGGATGGTCCGCCGGCAGCCGGATCTCAATCGATATGCCCCAGAGGTCCGGGAACTCCTCACGGAGGAAATGGTGGGGCGTCCATGGGACATTCCGTCTCTTGCCCGGGGGCTTACCCGCCTGCGCGATGGATTTGGGGAAACCGGTGTTCTTACGACCACCCCGGAACTCCGCATCGTGGAAGTTTCGTCGGATCGCAATCTTGGCTGGACGAACCCAAAAACCGGGGAAATCGGACTCAACAGCTCCGTGTATCAAAATGTCGTCCGGGCACTCGAAATCGGAGCGGTAAGGGGCCCGGCCCATATCGAGGCATTCAAGTCGGTCGTGCACGAATTGGGGCATCACCTCGGTTATCCCCTGGACATGGCCCGATACGCCAAAGACGCCGCTTACATGGAACTTAAGGAAACCGTGAACGACCTGTGGGCCTGGCACCATTTGCCCGATGTGATTCGGAGTCTCGGCATGGAGGCGGATTTTGAGGCCATGCAGGGTTTGAAGCACGCCCGATGGGGAGAGCACACCAGGACGGCGAGAAATCTCCAGGATCTACTGCGGAAGCTGGGCTTTAACGAAGCTGACGAAAAGAGCCTGATTACCGAACTCAACCTCATGGAAAAACCCGAAAACCTCTCAGACCGTCTGTGGAAGATCATCACTGACAGGAAACCCGGCTTCGTCCCCAAGAAACCCTTTGGCGAGATGCTGGTCTACTTCTGGGAATGGGAGCGGCTCATGCTCGATCTTTTTGAATAAAGACCGTGGACCTGCGACGGGACCGCTTTCCGGTCAACGCGGAAAAAGGAGGACAGGCACATGGCGATTGTTACGATCACGCTCGATGAGCGGCGAATAAGGATTACCCTCGATACTCTCTACAAGAAGCTCATCGATCTCTCACCGGTGATGCGCAGGCTTGGCGAGATCGTGCATGCGAGGTCGATGCAGTGTTTCGAAGATAGCCGGTCTCCCGAGGGGCCGCCGTGGATTCCGTCTCAGCGGGCGCTTAGAACCGGCGGAAAGACCCTCATTAAAACCTCGATTCTTCGCAACACGATCCACGTGCAAGCCTCACGCGATTCCGTGAGCGTGGGGACCCCGATCGTTTATGGTCCCGTTCATCAGTTCGGCGGGCATGCAGGCGGGCACTCCGGCACGGCAAGGATTGTCTCGGCCCACACGCGGAAGGGCAATGGAGACCGACGTCCGGAAACTAAGGCAAAATCCGGCCCCACCGGCTCTCCGGGCGAAATCCCGGCGCGGCCCTTCCTTGGTCTGAAGCAGTCGGACTGGGGTGAAATACGCTCGGTCCTCTCGGCCTATCTGTCGTTTTTCTGATCGTTTACGCTTTTGGATGGAGATCCGGGGGCATGCACGGCGGCGGTTCGGTTTCCGCCCCCTGGAACCTCGTGCCTTCTCTCGAACAGGAGACCTGAAATGTCGGATGTCATTGAACTGCAAAGCCTCATCGCTTCGGTTCCCGGGGAACAGTCTCTGGTGACGGTTCCCGTTGAGTTCCAGATCTTTCCCGCCGGAAAGGTGAGCATCGAAGGGGATGAACCTTTTCTTGTGGACGATGCGGCCATGGATCAGGTGACCGAGCGCTTCAAAGCCAGGGGACTCGATATGGTCATCGACTACGAGCATCAGACCGAGGAAGGGACGCCGGCACCCGCGGCCGGATGGATCAAAGCCCTGGAAAACAGGGGGAAGGACGGCCTCTGGGCCAAAGTCGAATGGACGGAGAAGGCGAGGGAATACCTTGCAAGCAGGGAATACCGGTACTTCTCGCCGGTATTCCTGATTTCCAGGGCGGAGCGCAGGCTCCTGGAACTGCTCCGTGTGGCACTCACCAATGCGCCGCGCCTCAATCGCATAAGACCGATTGTCGCAAAATCCGGCGAAAAGGTTTCGCCGGAATCAACCTCAACGCACAGGGGGAAGAAAATGCTTGTAGAGACCATTGCAGAACAACTCGGGCTGCCCGAAGGATCGGGGGAAAAGGAAGTGACCGCATCCATTGCGAGGCTGATGAAACAATCGGCCCGCCCGGCAGGCGGCCAGGGAACGACGGACGAAGGGGCGGAAGAATTCGTCGCAGGCAAAGATGTTCTTGCCGCTCTTGGTCTCCCCGAAAAGTCGGGGAAGAGCGAGATCATCGCGACCATTCACGCGTTGCGGCAAAAGCCGGATCTCAGTCTCGATGTGGCTTCCCTTAAGCGCAGGCTTGCCGAACGGGACCGCGACGAGATGGTGAACGCCGCGCTGAAGGAAGGCAAGATCACCCCCGCCCAGAAAGAGTGGGCTGCAACGTACGCACTGGATGACCCGGAAGGATTCAGTTTGTTCGTCGCCAAGGCTCCGCGAGTGGTGCCGATCGAGGAAATCAACCTCCTGGGCGACGGGCGCTCCGGGTCTGCATCCGATTCGGAAGACGTTCAAATGCATATCAACAAACTGATGGGCATCGGGGAAGCATCCTGGAAAAAATACGGTTCCGGGAAAAATTAGAGGGAGGAAATCATGGCGGATCGGAAGACTCAGATGAAAGACGGGGACCTCATCGCCTTGCAGGTGGCGGCGGGCGCTTTGATCGAAGCGGGAAAGATGGTCGCGGTGAACGCGTCGGGATATGCCGTTCAAGCGGCGGATTCGGCCGGGCTCAAAGTGATGGGCAGGGCCGACGGGCGAGCGGACAACTCGGTGGGGCAGAATGGAGACCTCGCCGTTCTTACCTCCCGGCTGATGGCCTTCAAGTATCGGAATTCGACCGCACATGCCGTAACGGCCGCTCAAATCGGGTCGAACATTTACGTCGAAGACGATGAGACGGTGGCGGGCACCGGGGGAACCAATTCGATCGTCGCGGGGAAGTGCCTCGGAGTGGAAAGTGACGGGGTCTGGGTGGAGATCGGGTAAGAAGCGGATCTCAGCGGTACTGTCGGGAGGGGAGCTGCAAAAAAACCGCCGGAAGCAACCGGCCCTTTATGCGGTCCATTTCGCGGTTTCTTGCGGAAAGGCTGAAATCAATCGCTGGAGGCGGCACGGAAAACCGGGCATCGGATCGTCGTTTGGCCTGCCTTCAACGGTATCGACAGCGGAGGACAACAAATGATCATCAATCAGGGAAATCTTCAGGGAATCTACAAGAGCTTTCAGACGATTTTCAATGAAGCATGGGACACCGCGGCCCCCAGCCAGTGGCCGATTGTTTCCATGGAGGTTCCGAGCGAAACGAGGGAGGAGAACTACGATTGGCTGGGAGATCTGCCCATGATGAAGGAATGGGTGGGGGACCGGGTGATAAAGGACCTCTCCGCCTTCCACTATGCCATCGTGAACAAGGATTTCGAAGCCACCATCGAAGTTGACCGCAACGACATCGAAGACGATCGCATAGGGATTCACCGGCCGAGAATCCAGCAACTTGCGGATTCCGCGGGAAAGCACCCCGACATCCTCGTATTCGACCTCATGAAGAAAGGCTTCGCCACGCCCTGCTACGACGGCCAGTATTTCTTCGATCTCGACCATCCCGTATCCGGGCAGAGCATGTCCAACTTCGGCGGCGGCTCAGGCACCGGGTGGTACCTCATGGACCTCTCGAGGCCGATCAGGCCGATCATCCTTCAGGTCCGGAAGCGGCCGGAGCTGGTTGCCCTGGACGATCCCCGAAATGAAAACGTCTTCATGCGGAAAAAATACCGCTACGGGGTCGACGACCGCAAGAACGTCGGATTCGGCCTGTGGCAGCTTGCCTACGCTTCGAAGGATACGCTGAATGCCGCAAACTATGCCGGTGCGCGGGCCGCCATGATGAGCTTCAAAAACGATGAAGGCGTGCCCCTCGGCATCGTGCCGACCCATCTCATCGTGCCCCCGACTCTTGAAAGCGCGGGACGCTCGATCCTGAAGGTTGCAAACGATGCCGCCGGAGCGGGAAATCCATGGTTCGGCACGGCGGAACTCATGGTTGTCCCGTGGCTGGCTTAGCCATAGCCTGACACGCCCGGGCCGGGGGCAACGCTGTTGCTTTAAGCCCCTTCCGGTCCGTTGCGGGAGGGCGTGGACGTCATTTCGGCGGAAGACGGAATCCAGTGAGTCAAGCTTTTCCGGACCCCGGCTTTCACAGGGGGACGGCTTGGGCCGCTGAGGTTTTTCTTGAAGCAATAGTATTGGGGCTGGGGCCGGCGGATCGGGACCGGGCAGGTTGCAGTTGGCTGCTTTCCCTTCCTGTTCGCCAAGCCCCCGGTCGGCCGGAGGAGATCAGATGATTCGTATTCGCGCTCAAAAAGACGGTTTCAGGCGTTGCGGCGAGGTTTACGGCACCCGGTGGAAGGAATACCGGGACCGGTTCTTCACCGAAAGTCAGGTCGAAATATTGCGGGCGGAGCCGATGCTCCAGGTGGAGGTAATCCCGGAATCGGATGCCGGAAGTGCTCCTTCTTCCTCTTCGCCCGCCGGCAGGAAGAAGCAGAACGACACTCGCGCCTAAGGAACGGAGGAGGAACACGATGTCCTACTGCAGCGTCGACGATCTGAAGGACCAGATCGATGAAGCCCGGCTGATCCAGCTTACGGATGACGAAGGTACGGGTTCGGTCAATCTTGACCGGGTACTCCGGGCAATCAGCGATGCGGATGAGGAAATCAATTCGTACGTCGGCTGCAGGCACACGGTGCCGCTCGATCCGGTCCCATCCATCATCCGCAAAATCAGCGTGGATATCGCCCTTCTCAACCTGTACGGCAGGCGGGAAAAGGTGCCGGATGCTCGGGCCGATCGCTACAAAAGCGCCGTTAAGTTTCTGGAACAGGTATCCCGGGGGAACGCGGCGTTGGGACTTCACGATCCGGAAGGCAATCCGCCGGAATCGGATGCGCCTCAAATGTCCGGCGAGAACCCTCGGAGGACATTCACCAGGTCGTTGTTGAAGGGTTACTGAATCGGCGGACAGTCCGGAAGGGGAGGAAGGGATGTGCACCATCGCGGAGATAGAAGATGCCGTCGTCGGGAGACTTCGGGCCGAAGTGTCCTCGCTCAGGACATGCGCTTCTCTCGCTCATTTTCTTGCAAAGGAAATCGCAGACATCGCACTCGTCCTCCCTGCGGCCTATGTCGCCTACGAACAGGGGGAATTCGATCACAAAACGAACGGGGTTCAGGACCGTACGATGGTCTTCAATGTCTTTGTCATGGCGGGCAGCATGCGGGGGGATGAAGCTTCGAGGCACGGCTGCGGAACCGAGAGCGGGGTTTACACGCTGCTCGACGATGTGCGCGCCGCGTTGACGAACCACGATTGCGGGCTGGATATCGATCCTCTCCGCCCCAAGACCGAGCATGCGGTCGATGGAGATCGGTACTACTCCATCTACGCGATCAGTTTTGAAACCCGGTGCCGATTTTTTCTGTGAATGAAACCTGATCTGAGCGATTCCACAGGAGATGTCGCGGGGGCTGGGATGTCCAGTGAGTCACACCTCCACCCCGCCTCCCCTGTCAAGGGGGAGGAGCCAAACGGCAATTCCCATCCCCTGGCGGGGGGGGGAGGGGAGGGGGAAGAAATCGCTCAGATCAGGTGAAAAAGAACCGCAACTGATGACGGGCGGCAAGGCTTGGGCCGAATCCGCGCCGGGCGAAACGGGGTTGGGGATTTCGTTCCCGCCGCCTTCCAGCTTCTTCAGAGGATAAAGGAATAACCATGGATGAAGAGAAGGAACTGAATCGATTACTGCAACCGATGAATATCACTGTCCGGTCGGGGGGCCAGTTCTTCGTGGAATCGCAGAGCGTCCGGACCGCGTGTTCCGATGCCTGCCGGGAGGAACCCGGCGTTGAGGATACTCAAGACAAGGAGGGAGGAACGGAGAAATGTTAACCCGTAAAACGGTAGTACTTGCAAAAATTGAGACCGGCTATGGCACGGACCCGACGCCTACCCCTGCGGCGAATGCGATTCTGGTGAGCGACGTCGACGTCAAGGCAACCGGTGAAGTCGTGCGGCGGGATTTTATCAAGAGTTCGCTCAGCCGGCTTCAGTTCCTGCGCGGAATAAGGCAGGTGGAGTTGTCGTTCAAAACGGAACTCAAGGGCTCGGGCACCAGGGGAACCCTGCCCACATGCGGGTGGGAGGGAGTGCTGTTCAGGGCGTGCGGAATGTCGGAAACGGTCACGGCGGGAACGAGTCTTGTTTATGCGCCCGTTTCGACGGGTTTTGAGTCTGCTGCCCTGTATGTTTACAAGGATGGGACATTTCACAAACTCCTCGGATGCCGCGGCAGCTTCAAATTGAACTTCGAGGTGGGGAAGCATCCCGTCGTGGAATGGAAATTCAACGGTTTGTATGCATCGCCCGCGGATGCCTCTCCCGCGGCTCAGACGCTTTCGGCCGTAGGGCCTCCGATCGTGATGAGCGCCGCTCTGTCCGTGGGCGGGTATGGGCCCGTAGCCGAAAAGATCGAAATCGACCTCAACAATACCATTTCGGAGCGAAAGTCCATCAACGCCGCAACGGGAATCGTGGGATTCGAAATAACGGGGCGCGAACCGCAGGGTTCCTTCGACCCCGAAGCCGTCTCCGAAGCGACGCATCCTTTCTGGGGGAATTGGGAGAGCGCGGCGGCGACGGCGCTGACGCTCGGGCCGATAGGCACCGTGCCGGGGAATACCATCCAGGTGAACGCCCCGAAAATGCAATACAAGGAAGTCTCATACAGCGACCGCAAGGGACTCATCGCTTACACCGTGCCCTTTGACCTCGCTATGAACAACGGCGATGACGAACTGACCATCACGATCACATGATTTCTCATCCCTTCGAGCCTTGGGAGCGCGGGGAAAGGGGAACTTCTCTACTCATTCGAAAGGGAGAATACGGAATGCGTGACCTGACCGCACACAGGAATGTCGTGGAAATACAGGATGGAATTTCGGGGGACGTGCATGAAATCTACTACCGGATTCCGACAGTCGAAGAAATCGCAAGCTATCAGAACAGCTCGTTCGAACGCCGCGGACGGAAGTTCAGGAACCGGATTTTCGAGAACCGGCTGAAATTCGGCGGACGCATCATTACCGGCTTTAAAAAGGGCACCCTGGGTTGCGACGGGAGGGCCTTTGCCTCGGAGCCCGACGATCCGGACTACCGCGAAGACTGGAAGGAACAACTCACGGCCAATGCTCCGGACGTGGTAAGTGCCGTTGCGGTGGTGGCTTTTGAGTCAACCGGGGTGTCGAGGGAGGCCGAACTGGAGGTCCCTTTGGAAGAATAGACTTCGAGGCGGAACTCGAACAACTGTTCGAGGAATCGTGCAATCCGGAGACGAACAGGGAATGTGAGGGCAGGACCCTGCGGGATATCTGCAGGACCTGTCCGAAGAACCCCAAAAAGAGGCGGAAGCCCAATCCGTATATCTTGAGCCTCTACCAGGTCCATGTGCTCCAGGTTGCCGGCTTCCCGTTTGCAGCAGACGCTTTCTCCTATGGGTTCTGGCTCGACCTGGCCGTGCTGAAGCAGAAAATCCGGGAACAGCAAACCGGCCCGATGGGCCAATTTCTGAGGGTACACAATGGCGGATAACCGTGTACAGATCGTCATAAACGCGGATGCCGGCGGCGCAATCGCCGGATTCCGACAGGTCGATACCGGTCTCCAGGCGATGGATCAATCCGTTGCATCCAGGGCACGTGGAATTTCGGCCTCCTTTGGCTCGATCTATGCCTCGATGGCCAAGGTCCGATCCTTTGTGCCCGGGATTTTCGCGGGGTTCGGGGTCATGGAAGTCGCGAACCAGGTGATTTCGACATCGATCGCGTTCGAACGGCTGCATAAAAGTCTACAGGCAATCGAAGGCGGAGTTGCACCGGGTGCTGCCGAGTTTGAATTTATCAAATCAGAGGCGAATCGACTGGGACTCGAACTTTTTTCTACCGCTGACGCGTATAAATCTTTGAGCGCCGCTGCGATGGGCACCAACCTGCAAGGCGAGCAGACTCGCCGAATATTCACATCCGTGGCCCAGGCGGCGCGAGTCCTGGGCCTGTCGAACGAGCAGGTCACCGGCATTTTTCTCGCCCTTGGCCAAATGATCAGCAAGGGCACCGTACAGGCCGAGGAACTTCGCGGACAACTGGGAGAGCGCCTGCCCGGCGCATTCCAGCTTGCCGCAAAGGCGATGAACATGTCGACCGCCGAGCTCGACAAATACATGGCGAACGGCAATCTGGCGGCGACGGACTTTCTGCCCAAATTCTCAAAGGCGCTGGACGACAGGTTCGGAAAGGAAGTACCGAACTCGGTATCCCAGACCAGCGCGGCCCTGAATCGTCTGGCCAATGCCGGCAACGAGTTTTCAGGTGTGTTTGCCGAGGAAAGCGGGTTGACGGCCGGGTATACCAAGTTTGTGGACCTTATGGCGAGGGGATATTCCTTCCTCGCCGATTATCCGGATCGGCTCAGACGTTGGGCGGAGGGATTCGAGCAAGTCCAAAACAGATGGCAGATATGGCCCAATGGAGGGTTTTTTGATGCCTTGGATAATGCCGGCAGGTATAGCCAGACAAAGCATCCGACCCAGCCCGGCGTTGCCGCGGTCCTGCAGGCGCCGTATGCATCGCGGACCATGTGGGGAAATACCGGACTCGATGAGGATACGCGACGCGTTCAGGACTTCAACCTGGCCGCCCAGGTGGCCAAAAAACGCCAGGAAGAATGGACCAGGGCCGTGGAAGCATCGAGGACTCCCCTGCAAATCCTCAACGATGAAATGTCCAAGTACAATCGGTGGCTGCGGGAGGGCCTGCCGCAGTCTCAGTTTGACCAACTCGAGCGGAAGGCGAAAGAGGATTATCAGAAGGCCACTAACAGGGACACGGTAACACCCCTGAACATCGAAGAGCTTTCGAGGAGACTTACCCAGTTCGACATGAAGTACATGGAGACCCTGCAATCCCTCGCAAGCGCGGATAACGAATTCTATGCCAATCAGGCTGAGCGCTCGGGCGAATTCTACAAGGCCGAAGAAATCCGCATGAACGAGCGCATGTCAAAAAGGCGGGGCGCCTACGATAAGGACATGGCTCTATTGGCGGAATCTCTGAAGGAAATGGAGCGAGAGGTCGGGCAGTATGAACTGGTGAATCCCGATGTGGAGGCACGCCTCGGGGCACTGCGGCAACTGCTCAAGGAACTCAGAAACAACGAGGGGGCGAGGAAAGCGCAAATCGACGCGCAGGAACGCGAGCAGGCCGGATACAACACGACACTGAAAACCGATGAGAGAAACGAACAGCTCGCTCAATTGAACCTTGATTATGCGAAGCTTACCGGGTCCATGCAGGCCCAATTGACAGCCGAAATCGCACTCATCGATGCCACTGCCAGGCGATATGAACTTGAGCATCCTGGCGAGCTTTCAGAGGCATATCGCAAGGTTGCAAATGAGCAGAAGAAGAGCCTGATGATCCAGAAAGACGGTTCGTTTGGATCCGGGTTCTGGGATGCGCTGGATAAATACAAGAGGACCCTTCCCACGGCATTCCAGGAGGGCGGCAAAGTGTTTGACTCCTTGAAACAGGGAATCGGCGATGCGGCGGACGCCCTGGCCGACTTCACCACGACCGGCAAAATGGATTTCTCCAGTTTTGCCGACTCGGTGCTTAAAGACATTCTCAGGATCGAATATGAAGCCCTCCTCACCAGGGCGATTATGGGGGGCAGTTCCGGAGCCGGGCTGGTAGGCTGGCTGGGAGGGCTGTTGGGGAGCGGAAGCACCGGACCGACGATGGGGGCCAATGGGGTGGAAACCTATGCGGGAATCGGCCACAGCGGAGGCATGGCCGGGGCTCTTCCGGATGGGAGGTCCGTTCCCGCGCACCTGTTTTGGAGTGCCCCCCGCCTGCATGGCGGTCTGGCCCCGGATGAATTCCCGGCCATCCTGCAGAGCGGCGAGCGCGTTCTCAACCGCAGGGAAACAGCAGCTTACAGCCAGGGTGGCCGCGCCCCGAACGTTACTGTGAACGTCGATAACCGGACCGGCATGCCTATTTCTAAGGACAACGTGAGCGTCACTCAGAGCCTGGAAGGAACGGTGGTTGGGATTGTGCTGAAGAACTACGCCCGGGGCGGGGACATCTGGAAGATGATACGAGGGGGCAAGAATGGCTGATTTCCCGGCGCTGAGTATTACACCGGCAATCGATGGGTGGACCGAACAGAAGGCATTCGACCCGACGATCCGGGCACAATCGGAAGCCGGATATACGAAGACCCGCGCACGGACCACCCGGATTCCGAAAAAATACACCATCACCTACTCTCCGACTCCTCTTGCCGACAAGCAGGCGATCGCGGCGTTCGAAGACACGGTAAAGGTCGGTGCTGATTCCTTCAACTGGACGCACCCGATCGACAACGTGGTGAAGGTCGTGAGGTTCGCCGAACCGGTGAAGTACTCGGTCCTGTGGCACAAAAACTGGTGGAAAATCGATATGGTGCTGGAAGAGGTGTGAAGTGTGAAGCAGCTTGGAGCACAGCGAAACCCGGCAGATGATACGAAAGGAAGATCCACGTGAAATCCATCCCGTCCGTTCTCATCCAGGAGAAGAACAAGCTTGCGACTCCGAACCCGTGGATCGTGCTCCTGGATATCGTGCTCGATTCCACGCACAAGCTTTATTTTTGCAGCAACAATGAGGACATCACCTTTAGCGGCCAGGTCTACACGGCGTTTCCCTTCGTCCTCGATGCGACTACCGAGAACAACAAGGGCGAGATCCCATCGGTCTCGCTTAAGGTCGCAAACGTAACGCAAATCATCCACGCCTACCTGGAAGATCTGGATGGAGCGGTCGGGGCAACCGTCACGATCCGCGTGGTGAACGCGGCGTACCTCTCGCAAAATTACTCCGAACTCGAAATGACCTTCACGGTCGTGAGCACTTCGGCCGACTCGGAATGGATCGAATTTACCCTGGGAGCGCCCAATCCATTGCGCCGGCGCTATCCCGTCTACCGGTTCATCTCCGGCCACTGCAACTGGGAATTCAAGGGCCTCGAATGCGATTACAGCGGGTCAGCCTCGGAATGCGACCGCTCCTGGGAGCAATGCGAAAAGATCGGGAACACAAAGCGGTTCGGAGGCTACCGCGGACTCTCCGAGAAAGGATGGAAGATTGTTTAACACTATCGATCTTCTTGGAAAGGAATTCGAAATGGGAGACCGCGGCCCGGATACGTATGACTGCTACGGCCTCGTTTGCGAAATCCGACGCAGGGCCGGAAAGCCGGTCCCCGAAGACTATACGCATTCAACCGATCCGCAGAGCTGCCACGTGCAGATCGAGCACGCCGCTGAAAATTACCTTGTAGAGCTTCCCGGGCCGGAGCCGTTCTGCCTTGTGACCTTTAAGCTCGTTCCGCCCTGGACGTCTCACATCGGGGTGGTTCTCGCAAACCGCTTTCAGTTCATCCATATCATGAGGGGCTGCCGCGTGGCGGTCGAGCGGCTCGACTCCATTTCGTGGAAGCACAGAATAACGGGATTCTGGGAGACGACATCTTATGGACGATAGAGCCCTCATCCCCATTTCTTCCGACTCGCTCCAGGTGGTGACCGTCGATCATCCCTTCCGGAGGGAAGAGCGCCGCCTCAAAGTCGTCGAATGGCGACGGGGTTTGACCGTATCGGATCTCGTAAAAGCCCACGTGCCGGAAGGCATGCGGGTGAAGACGTTCCTGAACGGCCGGGAAATCCTGCCCGTCGATTGGCTTTCCGCCTACCCCCTGCCGGGCCAACAGCTCATGATCGTTCCGGACCTGGGGGGCGGCGATGCGCTGAAAAGCGTCTTCCGCGTCGTTTTGATGATCGCCATCATGGTGGCGGCATGGTATGTAGGCGGCCCTGCATTGCTCGGGCTGGAAGGAACGGCACTCAATCTCTTCGTCGCCGGCGTAACGATGGTGGGCGGCCTGCTCGTAAGCTACCTCATCCCTCCCGCCGCGACCACCTCGACCCCCGATAACGCCCTCGACAGCAAGGGATACGCCTGGTCGCCCCAGAACACCGAACAGCAGGGGGTCCCGGTCGCAAGGTGGTACGGAACGAACAAGGTCTACGGGAACATCGTCTCAAGCTACATCGATTCGAAAGGTGACGACCAGTACCTGAACGCGCTCGTCTGCCTCGGCCTGGGACCCATAAAGCGCCTTAGCGACTTTCAGCTAAACGATCAGCCGGCGAAGAACTTTAAAAACGTTTCAGTCAAGACCCGCTACGGGCATCTCAATCAAAGCGCCATCGGCTATTTCAAAAACACCAAGGTCGAATATCCCGCGTCCGTGCTGCTCGAATACAACAGCCCCTATGTTTACGTGACCATCGGAAACGACTTCGATGCACTGGAGGTCGATCTTTCCTGGCCAAGCGGCCTCTGGGACGGGACGGGGACCAATCTCGCAAGGCTTTCAATCGACCTTGAAGTGAAGACGCGAAAGGTCGGATCGTCCACCTGGATAAACCTCTCCGAGCCGCGTACGGGCTATAACAGGGTATTTATTTCAACTCCCAGGTGGAGTCGCGGGAAGTGGGTGGATCCCGGAGACGATTCGGACTGGAGCGGAATCGATACCGTATGGTTCGAAGTCGAAGCCGGGTCGACCGATCCCGACGCTCATTACGAGGGGGAAACGTCGGACGCATATACAACCACCTGGCGCTGGATCGGGTCCTACGGCGGGGAATACATCGCGACCGGGCCGGATACCGAGACCAAGGTCAGCGTCTCCGGAAAGCAGACGAGCACGAAGCGGATCACCCTCACCTACCAGGTCCCCGACGATCAGCACGGGCAGTATGAAGTCTCCCTTAAGCGTCTTACCGCAAAGTATACGCCTGCCTCCAAGTACGGCCAGGACACCTATTTTGCGGGGGTGGCCGAGGTCCTTACCGACGCGTTCCAGTACCCGAGGCAGGTCCTCGTGGGAGCGCGGGCCAAGGCGACGGACCAGCTCTCCGGGTCCTTAAAGTTTTCCTGCATGATGGACGGCGCAATCATCCAGGTCGGGCACGGCGTAGGGAACGAAGGCTCCTACAACCTTCATACGTCCGGCAGCTCGACCCTTGTTACAACGACGCACAGCGGGTTCATGCCGGTCGAAGTCGGCGATGAAATCATCGCAAACGGCCAGTCGCGCCGGGTCGTGGAGTTTGTCGGAAACGACTCGGTGAGGGTGCATGAAGCCGTCAATTGGGACAACGGCGGGGCCGGGTATCCCTTCACCTGGAGGCACTGGACTTTCAATTTTTCGAATAACCCCGCCTGGGTTGCCTACGATGTCTTGACGCAGCCGGTCATATCGGGTTCCGGAACAACGCAGGATCCGTACGTTGTGAGGCGCTTTGACGGGATCGACCCGGCCCGGATCGATTTTGTGAAATTCAAGGAATGGGCCGATTACTGCGACGAACAGGTGAGCGACGGGACGGGAGACCCCTTCGATGAGGACGTTTCCTATGCCATTGACGACCGCGTGCGGTATGCCGACCGGATCTATAAGTGCATCCACGCGACAACCGCTCCGTCTCCGGGCCCGCTAAACGCCACTTATTGGGCTATAACCACGGAAGGGCTGGAGAACCGGATCACCTTTAACGGAGGCTTCGACTACGATACGACGATGCTCGAAGCCGTGGCGAAGGTGCTCCAGGTGGGCCGGGCCGCCCCGGTGTGGAGCGGAGCCAATTTTACCGTCGCGATCGATAAGCCATCGGACCCGGTAAACCTCTACACGGTCGGAAACATCGAGGAATCAAAATTCAAGGAAACCTTCCTGCCCCTGGAAGAACGGGCGACCGAAATCGAAATAGACTATGTCGACGGGGACGATACCTGGGAACGGACCAAGCTCACGGTCTACCGGCCGGACATCGCCAAATCGACCGGGTACCGGGCTTCTCTTGAACTCTTTGGCGTAACGAAGCAGAGCGAAGCCTGGCGCGCCGGCATGTACCGCCTCATGTGCAACAAGCACCTCGTTCGCACGGTTGAAATCGATCTCGATATCGAGGCCATAAACGCAAGCATAGGCGATGTGGTCTATATCCAGCACGATGTTCCGCAGTGGGGAGAAGGCGGAAGGGTCGTTTCGGCAACGCAAAGCACCGTCACGATCGATAAGGAAGTAACGCTCGATCCGGAGCTGTCCTATAAGGTGATCGTGAGACTCTCTGACGATATGCTTGCGGAACGCCTGGTGACGGGAGTTGTTATTTCAAACGATCCCGGAACGACGCTTGAAGTCTCGATTCCCTTCTCCCCGGTCCCTCAGCAATACGACGTCTACGCTTTCGGCCAGGTCGATACGGTGACGAAACCCTTCCGGGTGGTCGAAATAAAGAAATCGGGCGATCAGAAGTGCACGCTTTCATGCCTCGAATACCGGCCCGAAGTCTACCAGTTCGAAGCGTCCGCCCCGAGTCCCAGAAGCTCGGCACAGCAGGCGCTTCTTTCCATGCAGCCCAAACGGGTGGCGCTTTCCGAAATAAGCGTTCAAAGCATTAACGGAATCGTCGAAAAAGGGATCGATATCGACTTCGACCCCACCGATGACGGCCGCTACAAGTGCTCCAAAGTGTGGTACCGAAAAGACGGAACGAACGGGCAAAAATCCGAATGGATGTTTGCCGGGACCTGCACGGGAACGAGCTACCAGATCATCGGGGTCGACCGCAAAACCCGGTACGCCGTGGCCCTCCTTCCGGTAAACCAGTCGGACAAGAAGCTTTTCATAGAATATGCAACTCTTCATTACATCACGATTTCAGGGGTCGTGCGGGTGGCGGATCTGCTCTACAGCAGCGGGACGAACGCCGATACCCTGGAACCCGCCGAAGCCGCGGCGACGTCCGGGGCCGTTATCGGAGACGGGTCGACCGTTTTAGGAAACCTCAAGAAATCGGACGGAGAAACCCTCGTAACCGAGGAAGATCTCCTCTTGAATAACCTTCTTGCCCGTACGATCACGCTTCAGCCCGGAGGGAAATTCGTTTCCGCGGCGTCTCCAAATCCCCGGATCGAGATCACCGACACCTTGATTGCAGGATACTCCGATGCAACGACAAAGGAGTTCTACCTCCAGGCGAGCGACGGCCGGGCATATGCCGGCGGCGGGGCGGTGGTGCTTGACAGTACGGGGGTTACCATTGCCGCCTATGTGGGGTCCGGATTGGTGCATGGCGGCAGTGTAAACGACCCAGCCGCCATCTCATGGGTATGTGATTCGAACATCATTGGCATGAGCTATGCGGAACTGAATGGGAGTACCGGATACTCCCTTTATCACCATGTTTTGATCAAAGGCAGCACAGAGACGTCAATAACCCTGCAAATAACCCCTGGTCATGCCCGAAGCCTCGTTATTGATACGGACACTGTTGACGTCGGCGGCGCTCAGATTAAATCGACGCTGGCGGCGGGAACGGCGCCAATAAGCGTTGTATCACCAACACTCTGCGCAAACCTCAATGCCGACCTCCTCGACGGTCTAGAGGCAATCGATTTTTTCCCGGCTTCGGGCGGGCAACTTACCGGCAGCAGCATCTCCCGGGACGTGGATGACAGCTATCTCAATATCCACGGGGGCCACGGGGTTTCTTACGGGGGCTCGATCACCGCCTACGGCCGGGATCACGCAACCCTGCCCGGAAACACATACCTGGGATTCGGAGGCTACGACGCGACGGGGATCCTGGCGGTGAGGCACCGCAGCAGCTCTTCATGGGACAATGTTGTCTCGATCGATCCCAACGGAAACGTGACGATCGGGTCCGGCAGCACGTTCCCGAGCGGCGGAGCGAATGTCTTCAGCGTAAAGTCCGGCACGGCCCCGAGTGCCGGGTTTTCGGATTCGTTCCAGCTCTACAGCGCCGATATCGCCGCGGGCAACGCCGCTCCTCATTTCAGGACCGAAAACGGCGCTATAATCCGACTTTATCAGCAATCCCATATCGCGGACCCAACCGCCGATCTGACAAGCCTGCGGACCGCAGTGATGGCCATCCTTACCGCCCTCGAAAATACGAGGCTTTTAGCCGCATCATAGGAGATTGGGATGATCGCAATCAGCAAGACCGTAACGATGACTTCCTGCAGGATCGAACTGCTGGAACTGGTTCTCTCAAGGACCGGGATCGAAGCTTCGGCCCGCCTGTCTCTCATGGACCCTGACGGAGCGATCCAGGAGCGCCGGAGCGTGAACATCCCCGACCCCGTAAGCTTCATATCCCGGTTCATTCCGGACTATAAGGCGATCTTTGACGCCGCCGACGAGGAACTCACACCGGTCCTCGGCGGAACAGGGGTCACTGCCAATGATGATGTGACTCTCCACTCTCAATCCGGAGAATGAAAGGATTTGCCATGATCGTGGAGGCGAAGCCCCTTGGGGCGATCGGCAAGCCGATCCCCTGGGCGGACATATCCAAGGTCGGCTCTTCCCTGGCCGATCTAGCCACCCGCAATGCCGAGGATCTCAATGCCGGGAACCTCCCCTGGGAGCGCATGCCCATCGGTGCGGGAACGTGGGCATTATCTGATGACTCAGCCTTAAAACTTGCTGCAGGCAAGGTGTGGGCCATCAAGGATCATAGTGATTCAACTATCGCCTCGGTGAAGGAAGACGGCACTGCGTATTTTCTGAATCGGGTCGGCATCGGGACAGCGGATCCGACCGGGAAACTGATGATCGCCAATTCGGGCGCCAGTGTCGAAAAAACCCTCTTTAGCATGGGCGGCAATGCGAACACCGTCTATCTTTATCCCAATAACACCGTCTTCCATACTTATCTCTGTGCCAATTCCCTCTACAGCATCCTGGGAAATAACGGAGCGGGCGCCAGCGGAGAAATTCGTTTCTATGTGGGGTCTCCCGCTTACGATCAAAGCGGGCAGAAGATGGTCATTAAAGGTTCGGGCAATGTCGGGATTCGGAAGACGGCCCCGCTCACCGCCTTGGATATCCACGCAGATGTGTTGACCCTTGATACGCCGAAAACACCGGCTTCGGCCGGAGACGCCGGCCATCAGGGGGATATTTGTTGGGATGCCTCCTATGTATATGTGTGTATTGCTGCAAATGCTTGGAAACGGGCCGCTTTATCCTCTTGGTAGAAAGGGAAAGGAAATCAAATGGGCGACAATAAGACATTGTATGTGGGAATTCCGGCGAGTTCCTATGTGGAAAAGAAAGGGCTCGGCTTGGTGCATCTGATGAAAATCGGCGCGCAATACGTTGAGGTGGTTGAAAAATTCAATTCAGAAACCGGCCAGGCGGCGGACCCCGAGACCTATTCAATCAGCATTAACGACCTCAACGCAAAAAAGGAAGTCATCCAGGGACAAATCGGAGTCTTACAGGCCGAGATCGGCGATATCGATGTGCTGATGGCCGATCTGCAAGCTCTCTAATATCTTGAGGAGATACGATGACCCTGATAATAGCTCGATTCACCGCTAACGGAGTGCCGTCAGCGGGGCTGAATCCCACGATCAGTATCACCCGGGAGACGGACGGCGCGCTTGTGGTCGATTCCGCTCCCATGCCCCCTGCCGGAGCCGGCATCACCGCCCGTTACGTTTACCAATTCGCCGAGTCTCCCGGCGAGCAATACAGCTACGTCTGCGACGCAGGCACCGCCTCGGTCGACCAGCGCTATCTTGGAGGGGTCATAGACTCAGCCATAACCGACATTGCGGCAGACGTCGCCGCGATCCGCGCCAAGACCGATCCTCTGCCGGTAGACCTCCTGGCCGATATTCAGACCGCGATCCTCGCTGCAATGGATGATCTGCCGGCAGTGGCGTTGCCGGTGATGCAAGGCGGGACATATAGCTCCGTTGCATTGCAGTCCCGGGAGCTACGCATCGTTCGAGGTGACACGCCTCGGATCACTTTTGACTTGAGGCAGGATTATTCGGGGTGGGTGGTCTTCTTTGCGTCTAAGATCAATACCTTGGCGCAAGATTATGCGATATCGCCAAAGCAGGGCATATGGACGGATGCCGTCATGGGCCAGGGCTATGTGGCGCTCGCCGCCACCGATACGGCCAACTCCGGAAAATATCTGGCCGAGCTGGAGCTGCGTAACGGCGATCAGCGCCTCACGGTCATGCAATTTGTGCTCACCATTTTAGCCGATGTAATTTCCGGCTAAGGACCGCGGCCCCCATATTTGGAGGTAATGACATGTCGGATTGCGAAAAACAGACAATCACCCCGGAGGAAGCCCTGGCGATCGTAGAAGCCCGGAAGCAGCAGCGAATCGCCGAGTGCTTCCAGGCACTCCGGCAGGTTCTCAAAACGCACGGCTGCCGCATTGAAGCCCAGGTCATCATCCGGGGCCAGAATATCAGCTCACATATCGTTGTCCTGGCAGAATAACAAAGCAACATCATCGCTTCTCGTGATTATGCCGGGAACTGCATGCATCCTTTACCCGCATTCCCCACGGGTCAAATTCGCAGGTCGGACTCTTACCCCTTGATCTTTGCCCGTGCAGTTGCTAGTGAAAAAGTTGTCTTCTTTAGCGGGTTCGGAGTTGTCGATGCGACGGACCTCAAGGGGGGACGCGGCGGAATGTTCCGGCCCGCAGGCCGGTGAAGGCGTTATCCGGGCGAAGTGCCCGCTTCGGTTGGCTTTCTGCGACCGCCGCGAATGGGGAAATGGCCTGCAACTTTTGTCTTGGATGCATCTTGCACACAGGAGAAGCTTCAATGCCCATTTATGAATACCGATGCAGCCAATGCGGCAGAAAGAGCGAGTTTATCACTTTTCGGGTATCAGAATCGATATCGCCTTCCTGCAAATATTGCTCGAGCGAGCGGGTGGACCGGATCCTCTCACGCGTGCGGGTCCGCCTGTCGGAAGAAACTCGCATGGAACGTCTCGCGGACCCGTCGAGACTGGGGGGACTGGACGAAAACGATCCCAAAAGCATGGCGAAGTGGATGAAGGAGATGGGCCGGGAAATGGGGGATGACCTCGGAGAGGACGTCGATTCGCTTGTGGATGAGGCCATGGAAGAGGGGGACGCTGGGACGATGGCCGGAGGCGGTGAAGGTCTTGGCGATGATGAACTATAGGAGAAAGGGAACACGGGAGGATGGGGTCGCTGCCCCACCGTCAACGGACCGCTGGAGCGCCGATCCTTCCGATGCGGGAACCGGCCTCGGTGCGCTGATAGAGAAACATCTCCTTGTTTCGCCGGATACGGCATCCGACCTCATCGATTTTGGTTCCGTCTACGTCGGGGGACGCGTGGAACGGGATCCGTCGCGGCAAATCGCGGAAGGTCGGGAAATTGTTGTCAACTGGCCGTGGGGCGGTACCGTCCGGTTCTATGAAATCAACCCGGACCGCATCCTGTATGAAGATGAATACCTGCTGGCCTATGACAAGGAATCGGGAATTCCCAGCCAGCAGACGCCCGCCGACGGTTACAACAATCTTTTCGCCGCGC
Organism: uncultured Syntrophobacter sp.; assembly: GCA_963666995.1. Taxonomy (GTDB): domain Bacteria; phylum Desulfobacterota; class Syntrophobacteria; order Syntrophobacterales; family Syntrophobacteraceae; genus Syntrophobacter. The sequence goes on from OY762941.1 coordinate 2,835,831, forward strand.
TCAACCGGTTCCTCCAAAAGGAGCGGCGCAAGAACCCATACGCTGCGCTGCACCACCGGCTCGACCGCGAAACAAGCGGGGTCATCGTCTTCGCCCTGGACGGGTCGGTGAATAAAAGTCTCGGACACTCCTTTGAAAGCAGGCGGGTTCGCAAGGACTACCTGGCTTGGGCGGAAGGGAATCCGCAGTGGGATCGATGCACGGCGTCTGAAGACATTACGAGAATCGGTGGGAGGTACGCGGCCTGTCCGAGAGGATCGGGCAAGAGAGCGGAAACCCTTCTCGGGGTGCTTCACCGGGCGGATGATCGTTCACTCATATGGGCGCGGCCCATGACGGGCAGGACTCACCAGGTGCGGCTCCATCTCGCCGCACAGGGACACCCCGTGATCGGTGACCGGCTCTATGGAAAAATCAAGGCGGAGAGGCTCTATCTTCATGCCTACCGTCTGAAACTGCTCCATCCCAGGTTCAATTCGAACCTGGTTCTGACGGCTCCCGTTCCGGACGACTGGCCGGCTCCGCGTGAGGTCCCCATTCCAGATTGACGGCGCATCTCAGCTCGTCGAGTTCCTCGACCATCGCCTCCGCGATGACGCTCGCGCGGTTGAGGACCTCCATCGCCGCCTGCTTTCCCTCACCCTCCAGTTCGCTGCGCTTTACCATGTCCGCGAAATCCACCTGGGCCATCTCGGCGCGCGTTCTGAACTCCTCGATCAGGCGCAGGGTTGCATTTTCAAGCATCCTGAAAAGATATGTCGTCTTGAAGTCCCTGCTGTAATTCCTGAATGCGCGGATAAGCTCCGCTCTGGCTTCGGACTTGACCAGCCTGATCGCCTCGTCGATCGTCTCGTCCTTCTGCGCTTCCCATTTGAAAAAGTCCTGATCTTTGCCCGTGCCGGCCTTGAGGCTCCTCAGAAAACGGGCAAACCGCCCCATTCCGAATTTCATGAAGAGCACTCCGCGTGCGACTGCATCCTGGTCCATAAACGCGCTGAAGGCCGGCGGAACAATGTTCTCAAAAAGGGGCAAGTCGGTGTCGCAGAAGGTCTCGTCCGCATGCGATCCGATCTGAAAGGCGGCGAGATCCCTCCTGTAATCGCAAACGGCTGTGGAAAAAAGAGACCAGAAAGCCCGGGTGGACCGGGTGAGGCAGTCGCGAAGCGAGGCTTCTTCCTCCTTGGCGAATTCGATCGCCCTGAGGTTGACCCGTTCCACCAGGTAGCGGGAAAGCGACTGCCTGAACTCGATGTAAAACCGGTAGAGCCGTTGTAAAAGCTGCCGGTAGTCGCCGAGTTCCTCCCTGTAACGGGAATCGACGGGATAATTTTCCACGACGGCCAGAGTGTCCTTTACGATCTGTCCGTTTTGCGGGTCGAAGGTGCGGTCGACGGCTTCTCCCAGGTCGCGCCTGAGGGAATCGCTCAGGCCGGAAATAGCGTTTGCCAGAGTGACGAGAGTCCCCTGGAGCCCCACTTGCCGGCTCTTGAGTCTTCCGGCCGATTCCTTGACGGTCCCAAGGCTCTGGTCCGCGAACTGTTTCCGGACCCTGGCCGTATCGAGGACACTGCCCGCAACCATGCTGAGGCGGCTGAGTCCGCTCCCGAGAAGTATCCGGGTCCTCTGTTGTCCTATCCTCCAGCCAAGGTGTTCCCTGAAGGACGCGAAACCGGTTTCCGTGGTCCTGACGAGCGATTCGTCTTCCTTCCAGAATTCGAGATGCCGGCGTTCGCGCTCGGGAGCGGCATCTCCCGTCTGCTCGAGAAGGTGGTAGAGTGCGGAGAAGCTGAAGAACCGGGGGTTCGGGACGACCCAATTGAGTTCGGACCTGACCCGGTCGACCATGCCGTTCAGATCTTCCTCGCTGCCATGGGCGTCGAGGTCCGTATTCAGCACGAACAGGGTCTGGGGAAACATCCTGAGGGTCTTGATAAAATCAATGAGTTTGAAGTCGGCTTCCCGCAGGCCCGTGCGGCCGCCGATCACGTAAAGGATGAAGTGGCATCCCAGAAGATACTGCTGAAGCAGTTCATAATGCATCGGATTGGGCGAATCGCTTCCCTGGCAGTCGGCGATTTCCACGTTTTCCCCGAGCCGTGGGAACGGGTAGCGGAGTTCCACATCCCGGACATAGACGGACCGGCCTTCATGACCGACATAGCGCTGATGCTGCGCGAGCGAGTGTTTATCGAGAATGAGCCGGCTCACCTGGTCGCCCAGGCTGCCGTGAAGGCCGGAATACCCGTCGAGGTAACCCTTGAGCAGGATAAAGTTCGAATCGAGATGTCCTTTGCCCTGCAGCCATTCCGTCTGCATCTTCTCGAGCCAGATCTTCAGCCGTTGCCGGTCCTCCTCGTTGCGAATGTCAAGGGATCCGGAGTCGCCCGCTTCTTCATGGTAGACCGGCAGCATGCGAAGGGCGGCATTGAGTTCGTCGAACGCTTGAGACCAGGTCTTTAACTCGATCCAGCCGCCGATCTCCCCGTTGTTCAGGATGCGGGTGATAAACGCGGTGATGATCCCCGGTCCACGCTTGAGGAGGTCATGCCCGGCCAGGGCATTGATCAGCGTGCTCTTTCCGGACTTTACCGATCCGACCACCGCAATGCGAAGCAAGCTATCCTGCAGCGAAGTCCCCACCTGCCCGAGATGTTTCTTCCATCGGGCCGCGGAAGCCTCCTCGACCAGATTGTGCCGTTCCATCTCCTGGATGATCTCTTCCAGGACTTCCACTCGCGTCTGTATTTTCCGCTTGAATTGGAGATAGTCGTTCATGATTCCCCGCTGAAGGTTGAAGGGCCAATCTTCATGAACCATACCGCAGAGGCCTTCCGGCGTTTGTCGCTGCCAACCCCCATCTACATATCCGGAAGTTGGGGGAAAATGCAAGGGGTTAAAGGGTAATGGCGTAAGAGCGGTTAAAATGCGCATGGTGGTTCTTCCATGTTGACTCCACGAATTAGTATTTCCTAAAATAACCAAATCCCGTTATAAACAGCACCATCGCCGTTCTTTTGTTATCGAGAGCCGGGGGGACCATTCAAGTCCCGGCAATGAGTTCGTTTTGTGGTTGCAGGGCAGCCGGCCGAGGGGAAATGCCCCGGGGGGAGCGGACGCGGGAAATCTCCCCGCCGGACTGATGAACTGACGAAGTCTGTCAATGAAGGAGTAACGATGGGTAAAGTCCTGATCATCGGCGCCGGAGGGGTGGGAGGCGTTGTGACTCACAAGTGCGCCCAGGTTCCCGAAGTCTTTTCCGAAATCATTCTGGCCAGCCGCACGATGGAAAAATGTGAGCGGATCAGGAACCAGTTGTCGAGACCCATCACCGTAGCGCAGGTGGATGCGGACAATACCCGCGAACTCGTCGGCCTCATCCGGACATTCAACCCCGACCTCATCGTCAATGTCGCTCTGCCCTACCAGGACCTCACCATTATGGATGCCTGCCTCGAAACGGGGGTCGATTATCTCGATACGGCCAATTACGAACCCCGGGATGAAGCGAAGTTCTGCTACAAGTGGCAGTGGGATTACCACGAACGCTTCAGGGAAAAGGGGTTGATGGCGCTTCTGGGGTGCGGCTTCGACCCGGGTGTCACCAACATCTTCTGCGCTCACGCCATGAAGCACCACTTCGACGAAATCCATGCGATCGACATTATGGACTGTAACGCAGGCGAGCACGGCCACCCTTTTGCCACCAATTTCAATCCGGAGATCAACATCCGGGAAGTGACGGCCAGGGGCAAGTATTTTGAAAGCGGGCAGTGGATCGAAACGGACCCGCTGTCGGTTCATCAGACGTTCGATTTTCCGGAAATCGGCCCCAGGGAAATGTACCTCATGTACCACGAGGAGCTGGAATCCCTGATAAAATACGTTCCCGGACTGAGGAAGATCAGGTTCTGGATGACTTTTTCCCAGGATTATCTCACGCACTTGAGGGTCCTCCAGAATGTCGGCATGACCCGTATCGACCCGGTGACGTTTCAGGGATGCGACATCGTGCCGCTCCAGTTCCTGAAGGCGCTCCTGCCCGAGCCCTCTTCGCTCGGGGCCAATTACAAAGGAAAGACCTGTATCGGGTGCATGATCGAGGGGGTCAAGGAAGGAAAACCGAGAAAGTATTACATCTACAATATCTGCGACCATGCCGAGGCGTTCAGGGAAGTGAAGGCCCAGGCGATTTCCTACACCACCGGGGTGCCCGCGATGATCGGGGCCATGATGATGCTGACCGGCCGATGGAGAGGCGAGGGCGTCTTCAACGTCGAGGAACTGGATCCCGATCCCTTCATGGAAATGCTCGGCCGGTGCGGGCTTTCCTGGACGGAAACCTTTCTCGAATAGCGACGGGTGCTCTGCAACTTCAGGCACGTCGGCTCACTTATAACTTCAGGCGCTTCTCATGACTTTCTCACGGATTGAAACCCCTTGCTATGTGGTGGATCAGGCGGCACTGGAGCGGAACCTCCGTGTGCTCGATTCCGTGCAGAAGCGGACCGGATGCAAGATCATCATGGCGCTCAAGAGTTTTGCCATGTTCAGCGTCTTTCCCCTGGTCCGGCAAACCCTCCGCGGCGTTGCGGCGAGTTCTCTCGATGAGGCCCGGCTGGGTTTTGAGGAATTCGGCGGGGAAGTCCACGTCTTTTCGCCCGCCTACAAGGAATCGGAATTCAAGGAACTGCTGAACTACTCCGACCATCTTGTTTTCAATTCTTTTTCGCAATGGAACCGGTTCAAGTTCCAGGTGCTCGATCATCCGAAGGACATCCGCTGCGGGATCCGCGTCAACCCGGAGCACTCCGAGGTCAAAGTCCCCATCTACGATCCATGCGGTCCCTTTTCGAGGTTGGGAGTCACCCGGGCGAACTTCCGTGAAGAGGACCTGGACGGGATAAGCGGATTGCATTTCCACACCCTGTGCGAGCTCAACTCCGCTTCCCTGAAGCGGACTCTGGCCGCTTTCGAAGAAAAGTTCGGCCCGTTTCTGGACGGCATGCAATGGGTGAATTTCGGGGGCGGGCACCACATCACCCGGAAAGACTACGATGTGGATCTCCTGTGCGACGTCATAGACGATTTCAAGAACAGGTATCCACTCGAGGTCTACCTGGAACCGGGGGAGGCCGTCGCGTTGAACACGGGAGTGCTCATTGCGACCGTCCTGGATATTATCCACAACGAGATGGACATCGCGATCCTGGACACGTCCGCTGCGGCCCACATGCCCGATGTGCTCGAGATGCCGTACCGGCCGGAAATCGAGGGAGCGGGAAAACCCGGGGAATATCCTCACATGTTCCGTCTCGGGGGCCTGACCTGCCTTGCGGGCGACGTCATCGGCGATTACTCCTTTCCCGAGCCCCTTAAAATCGGGTCAAGGCTGGTCTTTCTCGATATGGCCCACTACACCATGGTGAAGAACAACACCTTTAACGGTGTCCGGCTTCCTTCCATCGCCGTTATGGATGACCGTGAGGAGATTCGCGTCGTTCGCAAGTTCGGGTACGAGGATTATCGGAACCGGTTGTCGTAAGCGCAGATGTCTTAAGACCCGACGGACTTGGCAAGTTCTTCCCGGGTCCATTGCAGGATGGCTTCTCCGTCTTGTGCGTCAAACCATTTGAACTCCGGATCGGCCCTGAACCAGGTCATCTGGCGCTTGGCGTAACGGCGCGTTTCGCGTTTGATCCGGTAGATTGCGTCCTCAAGGGCAGTTTCTCCCATCAGGTGGCCCACGATCTGCCTGTAGCCGAGAGATTGCATCGGTTTGAGGCCCGGTCCAAAGCCCATTTTGAGAAGGCCTGCCACTTCCTTGACGAATCCTTCCCCGATCATGGCGTCCACCCGCCGGTCGATCCGGTCGTAGACGTCGCCGCGTTCGCGATACAAGAAGACCTTGACGGTCCTGAAAAGCGTCTGCCCGAATCGGTGTTCTTCCTGCCTCCGGGAAAGCGGCTCACCGGTTGCCCTGAACACTTCGAGCGCCCTCAGGATCCGCTGGCGGTCGTTCGGGTGGACGCGCTTTCCGAGGGGTGGGTCCACGGCGAGCAGTTCCGAATGGAGGGCGCCAAGTCCCTTGTCTTTTTCCTCCACGAGCAACTGCTCGCGGACAGCCGGACTCCCGGGCGCTCCGGGACAAATGCCTCCAATCAGGATTTTCATATAGAGCCCGGTTCCGCCGACGACCACGGGAATTTTACCCGCCCGGTGAAGCGACTCGATGATCGGCGCCGCAAGTTCCAGGTACCGGGCGGCATCGAAGGGTTCGTCGGGGTTGACCACATCAATGAGGTGATGCCTGACGATCGATTGTTCCTCCCTGGTCGGTTTGGCGGTGCCGATGTCCATGTGGCGATATACCTGCATGGAATCGGCATTGACGATCTCGGTTCCGAGCAGCCGGGCAAGATCGATTGCGAATGTGGTTTTTCCCACTCCGGTGGGCCCGGCCACAAGAACGATGGGAAGAGCTGCCACGGGGACCGACGGCCCGGGTCCGCGCGTACCCCCGCCCGCCGGGGTACAGGCGCAGGCGTTCAAAGATGGTTTGGCTTGAGAAGGGGGAAGTCGGGTCGGCACGTTTGCTCACTTGTAACGTGTAACGGGGTCAGACCTACACATTTATGTCAAATGTGTAGGTCTGACCCCGTTACTATGTCCGGTGAAAGAACTTCGCGATATCGTTATGGCTCAGTTTGTACCACACGGGGCGTCCGTGAGGGCACGTCGACGAAAATCGGGTGCGGTCGAGATCCTGGAGGAGCTGCCGGATCTCCTCCGGCTTCAGCCTTTGCCCTGCCCTGACCGCTCTGTGGCAGGCGGCGGTCCTGGCCAGGCGGCTTGCGATGTTCCAGCGCGGCGCGGCGTCTTCTTCGATGGCTGAGGCCACGAGGTCCCGGACGAGTTCATCGGGCGGACAGTCGCTGAGAGCCGCCGGGACGGCATGGATGACGAAGCTCTCGCCGCCGAAGGACTCGATCTCGATTCCGGTTTCCTTAAGGAAGGGGAGCCATCGCCTGAGTCTTGCGGCGTCCCTCGGGAGCAGCTCGAGGACGGTCGAGCGCATGAGGCGCTGGGCGCCTTCGCGGGGATTGGGGAGCGAGAGTGAATCGAAGATGATCCGTTCGTGAGCCGCGTGCTGGTCGATGATGACCAGCCCGTCCCCGGCTTCGAGAAGGATATAGGAATTCGCGAGTTGACCGATCACGGGGAGTTGTGCGAAGGGGATTTCGCCGTCGGCTGCGGGCTGAGGCGGCGAGGAAGCGTCCTGATGGAGCGGCTCCGGCCTATCGACATCCGCAAACCCGCTCACATGGACCTGCGGGGGTGGATCGCCTGTCGGGAGCGGGTGACGGTGGATCCGGTCAAATGACAGCTGGTCTTCCCGGATCATCTGTTCCCTGGAGGCCGGGACGAATTCAGACCGGGAAGAGGTCCGGAAGGCGGATGACGGGGCGAAGAGCGGCCTCGATCCTTCGATCGATTGCCTTATGGCGTTTCGCACCGTTTCGATGACGTCCCCGGGGTTCTTGAAACGCACTTCTCTCTTGGTCGGGTGCACGTTCACATCCACAAGGTCGGGGGAAAGCTCGAAGAAGATGACCGCCGCCGGGAACTTCCCCTGGGGAATAAGGCTCTCGTAGGCTGAAAGAACGGCGCGGTTGATCAATCGGTCCCAGACGGGCCTGCCGTTCACACAGATGAAAAGCGACTGGCTGTTTGCCCGCTGGAGGTCCGGCCTGCCGGTAAAGCCGTGTACGCGCATCGGACCGTTTTGGGCGGAGAAGGGGATGAGTTTTTTCCCCGTGTCGGGGCCCAGGACCTGCACGGCGCGCTGCTCCGCGGAAGGCGCCTGAGGAAAGTCGTACAGGGTGCGTTCCTGGTGGATGAGCTGGAAATGGATGCCGTGATGGGCGATGGCGAGGCGCAGGAACTGGTCGCTTATGTAGGACGCCTCCGTATCGATGGATCGCAGGAATTTTCTTCTGGCCGGGACGTTGAAGAAAAGGTCGCGGACGGTGATCATCGTACCGGGAGCGCAGCCCGCTTCCCGGACGTCGCGAATGACCCCTCCCTCGACATGAATGCACGTACCCGATACGGTGTCCGCTTCCCTGGTGGTCATTTCGAAACGGCTGACGGCAGCGATGCTGGGGAGCGCTTCACCCCGAAACCCAAGGGAATGAATGGTCTGGAGATCCTCGAGCTTTCGAATCTTGCTCGTCGCGTGCCTTTCGAGGGCGAGGAGCGCGTCATCAGGGTGCATGCCGGCCCCGTTATCGACCACGCGAATCTCTTTTCGGCCGCCCTGTGTCACAGCCAGGGTAATTCTGCGGGAGAGCGCGTCGATGCTGTTTTCGATGAGTTCCTTCACGACCGCCGCGGGTCTTTCGACAACTTCTCCGGCGGCAATCTGGTTGCACAGCGTGTCCGGCAGAATCGTGATTTTTCCCATGTGTTTCTCGCTTTACTTTTTTGTCTTTCTAATCTAATGGAATGGTATCAACTAATCCCAGTGCGCAGGTGCCTACCCCGTCCGGATGCCTGCTTCCCATCCTGATTCGAGAAGGAGTGGGCCGGAACGGAAGGAAGACAGAGTGCCGGAAAGCTCTTCCACCCCGCTCAAACGTTTCCTTGCAGGCAAGAGTTCTCTTTCGGGAAGCTTCCGGGGCGGTTGAAATTTATCGCGCATAGTGGCGTCGAAATCTCTAATACAAGCTTCAACTGCACAAGAGTCATTCAAAAAGGGCAAGTGGGTCTATGGATGCCAACCCGTACCAAGCGCTTGTGAGCCTTCTCAGCAACATCCTGGAAGCCTATACGACAGCTTTCTTTATCATAGATTCCAAAAGCCGGCAGCTCAATATGGTAGCTTCTCAGTCGCTGAGCAAATACCTGCCGGAAAAGGTCTCTCTCCCCCTGGAACAGAGCGGGATCATCGCTCAGGTCCAGAAGGTGGGGCAGACGATCCATCTCGACAAACTCCCGGACATTTCTTCTTCCCTGTCGTCCACGGTTCCCTTTTATCGCGATGGGGAGTCACATATCAAGGGGCTTCTTGCCGTTCCCGTGGGAGACGGCGCCGGGGTGCTGTACGTCGACACCAAGTACGGCTGGGGCTTCAACGACAAACAGCAAAAGTGGATCAGGGAAGTCGCCGACGTCCTTTACGAACTGCTGCTCAGGCAGGAATCCTCGATCCAGTATCAGAACTATTCCCGCATATTCGGCCTGTGGAACCGCCTGGATGAAGTGGCGTTCAGGGGCCATTCCCTGACTGACTACTGTCAACTCGTCATCGACGAATGTTCCGGACTGCTCGGCGCCGAATACGGATTCCTGGCGCTGCGGGAGGCCGAAAAAAACCACTATCGTCTCTATTCCTGCACTCAGAACGTTCCGCGAGGTCTGCTCACCCCGAATTACCTTGTGAAACAGGGATTGCTCGGCCGGATCTTCCAGGCCGAACGGCCGCTGCTCATCACGAGGCTGAATCCACAAACCGCGGATCATTTCCTTTTTACTCCGTCGGAGAGCCTCCCCCATCACGGCGCGTTCTGGGGAATTCCAGCCCAGACGACACTGGGGCACGTTCTGGTCATGGCTTTTCTTTCACGGCAGCCAATCGATCTGAATACGGAATACGAACAGGCGATCGCCCATGCTCTGCACTTCTTTCAATTGCTGCTCGAACAGCTCTACTACAAGGAAGAGTGCGACCACCTGCAGGCTTACGATCTTTCCACCGCGCTCTACAATCCGTTCACCTTCGAAGTGAAGCTCGATGGAATCCTTGCCGCGTCCATGCAGAGCAGCACCCATTTCACTTTGGCTCTCGTTCAGTTTGAACCCTGGCAGATCCTCTATACCAAGGCGCCCCCGAAACAGCTCCGCCAGTGGCAGAGGAATCTTGCGGAAGCAGTCTGCCAGGTGCTTCCCGCAGACGCGATGCTCGGCCAATTGGCTGAAAATCGTTTCGGGATTATTTTCCCGGAAACGACGGTGCAGGAAGCCGAACTCACGCTCGCCCGGCTCACGGAGGCAGGAAGACAGACCTTCAAGGGAAAAAGCAGAGGGGCGAAATTACAGGCGTTCTCCGGTGCCGCCGGTTTTCCTCAGGACGGCACGGGGAGCGACGATCTGTGGCGGCTCGTGAACCAGCGTCTCTTTGCCGGTTTTCATTCCAGGAACGAAGGTTCAGGTTCATAAAGTGATTGACCCGTCGGAGCATTCTTTATAGACTCTACGGCTATTGATCTCAAAAACTTTAATGATCGGCATACGAAAAGGGTCGCACATGTTTGAACGACTATTCGCATATTTTTCAAAAGACCTGGCCATGGACCTGGGCACCGCCAACACGCTGATTTACATGAGAGGCAGGGGTGTGGTCCTGAATGAACCCTCGGTGGTAGCCATCAACCAGGACACTCACCAGGTCATTGCCGTCGGGCAGGAAGCAAGGAATATCATAGGCCGGCACGGGCAGCGCATCGTTACCATCCGCCCCCTGAAAGACGGGGTCATCGCGGACTTTGAAGTCACGAGCGTGATGATCAAGTATTTCCTGGCGAAAGTGCTGAAGCGCAGGCAGCTTATCCGTCCGCGGCTCGTGGTGGCCGTTCCCACGGGAATCACGTCGGTTGAGAAGAGGGCCGTGATCGAAGCGGCGGAGCAGGCCGGAGCCAGGCAGATTCACCTCGTCGAAGAACCGATGGCTGCGGCGATAGGAGCGGGGCTGCCCATCGATCAGCCGTTCGGCAACATGATCGTCGACATCGGAGGCGGAACGACCGAGGTGGCCGTCATTTCCATGTTCGCCGTCGCCTACAGTGAATCGGTCCGCGTGGCCGGAGACGAGGCAAATGAGGCGATCCTCCGCTACATGCAGCGCGAACGCCAGATGATCATCAGCGAGATTCTGGCCGAGAACATAAAGATGAAGATTGGAACTGCCGCGCCGTTGACTCAGCCCGAGACGCTGGATGTCACGGGGAAAGAAATCCTCACCGGAATTCCGCGAACGTTTACCGTGACCGATGAAGAAATCCGCGGAGCGATCCGGGAGCCGGTCCTTGCCATCGTGGAAGCGGTAAAGCGTGCTCTTGAAAAAACTCCGCCCGATCTTGCCGCGGACATCCACGACAAGGGATTCTGGCTGGCAGGCGGCGGCGCGCTCCTGCGCGGGCTGGACGGCCTGCTCGCTCAGAACACCAATCTCAAGGTGAACATCTCCGAAGATCCTCTTACGGCGGTGGCGCGCGGGGCCGGCTCGGTCATCGAACATATTGACTTCTTCCGCCAGGTCTTCATCAACTAGCGTCCTGAATCCCTGTTCCGCGCAGCCGATCACCGGCCGCGGGTGTAACGCCGCGTACCGGCGCGGTTTCACTCGCCGTGAGGCCACCAGGCTGTAATGGCGGTCCCCTTCCCGAGGGCTGACACAATGCGGAAGGAACCACCCGACAATTCAGCGCGTTCCCTCATGCTCGTGAGCCCCAGGCCCCTCGTATTCTCATCTTTTGAATTCAATGCCTCCAGGTCAAACCCGATGCCGTTGTCCTCGACCTTCAGCTCGATGTGATGATCGGTTTTAACAAGAGACACATCCGCAAGATCTGCCCGGCTGTACTTCGCCACGTTGTTGAGCGCTTCCTGGATGATCCTGAAGATCACGATCTTCAGATGCTGCGGAACGTCCGGCTCTTCTATCCTGATTTCCTCACTGATGCCGATGTTGGAATAAACCTGGCGGCACTGCCTGCAGAACCATCGCAGCGTGACCACTATGCCGAGGTCATCCAGAATGGAAGGCCTGAGATCGGTCATCAGTCTTCGCGATTCATCGATGGCTTCCTGAGTCATATGGATGAGGGCGAGGATGGAGCCCTGGCGGGATTTGCCTTTTTTCATCTGCACGAGAGTGCTTTCCAGGCTGAGCTTTATGGCGCTCAAGGCCGATCCGATACTGTCGTGCAGCTCTCGTGCGATCCTTCGCCGCTCTTCCTCCTGGGCCTTCAAAAGCCGGGTGGAGAGGAAACGGAGCTGCTTCTCCGATTTGTTCAAAGATTCCATTGCGCTCACCAGTTCGTTCGTGCGCTCCTCGACCCGCCTTTCCAACTCGTCGTGGGCCTTCTGCAAGACAGTCCGGGCGGCTTTCAGTGTGCTGATGTCCCTCCAGGCGATGACTCCGCCGGTGATGTTGCCGTCCTTGTCCAGGACGGGTCCCGCGTTGCAGAGGGCCGGCACCTGGTCTCCGTCCGGGTGTCCGATCACGAGTTCTTCATCGACGATGATCTCTCCGGTTTCAATCGCCCGGAGCAGGGGTTGTTCTTCCGCCCCCAGCCGTGTCTTTCCATCGGAGCGGTACATGATCCATTCCCTTGGATCTCTCGGGTTTCTGAATTCACCCACGTACAGGCGCTGCTGGAGCCTGAGGGCATAGTCGCTCACGGCCCGTATGGTGCAATCCGAAGCGTCGGCGATGGCGATTCCCTCGGGGACATAATCCATGAGGGCCTGGAGGATTCTCCGACCTTCCTCTGCTTCGGCGGCCCTCCTCTCGGCGTCCGCCCTGGCCTCCATATGCTGCAGGGTCCGCTTCTCAACAAGCCTTTCGAGGTGCTCCCGGTGTTCCCTGAGTTCCTCCTCGCTTTGCCTGCGCTCGATAGCGTACCGAATCGACCGTTCGAGGATCGGGGGATTGAGCTGCCCCTTCACCAGATAGTCCGATGCCCCCATCTTCATCGCTTTGAGGTCGATGTCATAGTTGCCGTAACCGGTGAGGAAGATGATGGGAAACCGGCATCCCATGGCGACCGCTTCCTGCAGGAAATCGAGTCCGTTCCGGTCGCCGAGAAAATAGTCGAGAAGGCACACGTCGCAGCTCCGCCTCTCAAGACTTCGAAAAGCGGCCTCATACGATTCCGCCCACTCCAGGTCGTACAGGGAGGACGGGAACTGGGACAGCATTTCGCGGACCAGGATATAGTCGTCTTCATCGTCGTCGACCAGCAGGACCTTGATTCCTTCTTCTTTCATTTGGGCCATTTCCTCCTGAAGCGAGTTTTCCGACTGTCTGGAGAATGGTCTTTTTCCATTGCAGATTGAAGGGGGAAAGCGGCGCACCGGGGGCAATACGAGCTAAAGACCAATTTCCGGGTCAATGGCCGGTTAGAGCGCCAAATCACCGGGGCAGCCCGATCTGTCTCGATTCCTGAAGCTGATGCCGTGACGCGGCGGACGTAAAGTCCGCGCGACGATTGATTTCTTATCCCGAGTTAAGAAAACGCTACCCGAAGTCGAGCCGTTTTGCAATCCCGATATTACATCAAGATTTTCTTACAGAAATCGAAAAGGTTCCACACACTTGGAACCAAGGCTGTTCGACTCGAGAAGGGGCGGTGGACATGCCGCCGTTTCGAACTAAGGTACCAAGCTGTCTGTGACAGTGGCCCCCGGAGATTTCCCGCGCTGTTCGGGGTGACAAAAAGAGGGCACTGATACCAACCTGATCTGAGCGATTCAATGGGAAATGTCGCCGGAAAAGGAAAGGCTTCAGCGAGAAGCTACACCCCCACCCGGCCTCCCCCGTCAAGGGGGAGGAGCTAAACTTCAATTCCCCTCCCCTGGCGGGAGAGTTTCCACTGTGACAATGTCGTTGGCAACCGCGAGAGGAGCTGAACTTCAATTCCCGGGAGGGGATATGGCAGGGGGTGGAAAATCGCTCAAATCAAGACCAAGTCAACGGGATTGTTTCTTATACAGCCCTGAAGAAGCCACATCCAACGGTCTCGAAACTTGCAATGCGGCGTCTCCTCATTATCATTGCTGGTAGAAAGCCAGTGCAAATCGGATCGGTCTGGTATTACCGAATTGAGGAATCATGCCGAAAAGGAGCGGGGGATGTCGTCCGGTGATGAAAGCATCGAAAAATTGTCGCCATGGTGGAGGCGGGCAGTAGTTTTTACTCTCCTGGCCGGATTTTCCGTTCTTATCATGGTAGCGTTTCTGGCTTACCGCGACGCTCCGCCGATACCGGAGAAAATCATCGACCCGTCGGGAGAGACGATCCTGACGGGTGAAGAGATCCTCTCGGGCCAGCAGGTCTTCCTCAAATACGCATTGATGGAGAACGGCTCGATCTGGGGACACGGGGCCTACCTGGGACCGGATTTTTCAGCGGAATACCTGCATACGCTCGGGGTCTATGCGGGCCGGATGATCTCCATGAGGCTCTTCAACCGCGATCCGGACGATCTCAGCGGGGCGCAGCGAGGGGTGGTTGAAGCCGAAGTCCGGATTTTGCTCAAACAGAATCGCTACGATCCCCGGGACAAGGTTCTCATTTTCACTGAACCCGAAATGTATTCCTATCTGATGCAGACACTGAAGTGGGCGGCCTATTTTTCGGGGCCGGCCGAAACCGGGGGCCTTAGACTCAGCTACATTTCGGACGCCGTGGAACTTCGTCATCTGACGGCATTTTTTGCCTGGACGGCCTGGGCCGCGGTGGTCAATCGTCCCGGCAGTTCACATTCGTACACCAACAATTTTCCATACGACCCGACAGTCGGCAACACCCCGACCGGCGATGCCGTTCTCTGGAGCGCGCTGAGCCTCGTTGCGCTGCTCGTCGGGACGGCCCTGGTTCTTTTCGCCTTCGGGAAGTTCGACTATCTCGGATGGAAAGGCGCCTCAACGCACGTCCATCCGCGAATGTTGCCGGGCACGGCGAGCGACAGTCAGAGGGCGACGATAAAATACTTTCTGGTTGCGGCCCTGCTCTTTCTGGCCCAGGTCCTCGTCGGGGGAGCCACGGCGCACTTTCGCGCGGATCCCGGAACTTTCTACGGATTCGACTTGTCCAGGGTGTTTCCAAGCAATATCCTCAGGACCTGGCATTTGCAGCTCGCCCTCTTCTGGATAGCCACGGGCTACGTCGCGGGAGGTCTGCTCCTCACCCATGCCCTCGGGGAATGGGAACCCGGCGGCCAGGTCAAGGGCATCAACGTCCTGTTTTGGGCACTTGTGGCGGTTGTCGGAGGCAGTCTTCTCGGAGAACTTCTCGGGATCAACCAGCTCCTGGGGGACCTCTGGTTCTGGTTCGGACACCAGGGCTGGGAATACCTCGATCTGGGGCGGGCCTGGCAAATCCTGCTGGCCGCGGGACTGGTGTTCTGGGTCGTGCTGCTCTTCAGAGGCGTTTCGCCCGCACTGAAGGACCCCGAGCGCCGTGAGGTGACATGGTTGTTCCTGCTCGCGGCCTTCACGATTCCCTTTTTTTACCTTCCCGCATTCTTCTTTTCCAGCACAACCGGTTATTCCATCGTGGACAACTGGCGGTTCTGGATCATCCACCTGTGGGTCGAAGGTTTCTTTGAACTCTTCGTCACGGTCATGGTGGCCGTTATCTTTTACCGGCTCGGCATGGTTTCCCGCATAACGGCGGCCCGCGTCATCTACCTGGATGCAATCCTCTTCCTTGGCAGCGGCATCATCGGTACGGGCCATCACTGGTACTGGACCGGGCAGTCCGACGTCAACCTGGCGCTCTCGGCCATGTTCTCGGCGATGGAAGTCGTGCCGCTGACGCTTCTCACGCTTGATGCCTGGGATTTCATCAAATTGACCCGTGGACAATGCGATGTCTGCGGAAAGGAAATAGCCATTCCGCACAAGTGGACATTCTACTTTCTGATGGCGGTTGGATTCTGGAATTTCGTCGGAGCCGGGATTTTCGGGTTTCTCATCAATCTTCCCATTGTGAGCTACTTCGAGGTCGGCACCATCCTCACGCCGAACCACGGCCACACAGCACTCATGGGCGCCTTCGGAATGGAGGCGGTTGCCCTCATGGTTCTGGCGTTCCGCCAGGTGCTGACGGACGATCAGTGGGAACGGCCGGAGAAATATATCAAAGTCTCGTTCTGGGGCCTGAACATCGGACTGGCCCTCATGGTGGCGGGCAGTCTGTTCCCGGGGGGAGTGATGCAGGTTTATGACGTCCTGAACCACGGATACTGGCATGCCCGCAGTCTCGATTATCTGAACAGGGATTTTGTCCGCTTGATCGAGTGGTGCAGGCTGCCGGGAGACCTGGTGTTCATTTTCGCGGGCGTTGTTCCCCTGGTGACTGCGGCCGCATTGACTTATCGGGAACAAAGGAAAACGATCCCCCGGGCGTCAGCGCCGATGTGATACCAAGGTGCGTTCAAATAGGCAACAAACGATGTTTCTTAAAAGAGTGGGGAACTGCGTCCCCCACACCCCCACGCCGCTGCGCGGCTTTGTGGGGCGCTGCGGCAGCGCCCCGCAAAACGCGGGGCAGCCGCCGCGAGCGCCGAGCGCTCGGCCTCACGCGCCGGCGCGTGGGCCGAAACCTTTGAGCACGAAACTGCGCCGTGTCCGCCTACCCCGCGGCAGCCGGCCGCGCCTGTCACTCCCGATCTGTCCGGACCCTTGCCAGGAGTCTTGTGAGTTCTTCAATCCGGATCGCGTCGAGATCGCGCACGACCTGCTCGATTGCCCGACGCAGAGCGCCTTCGGTGTGAGCGCCGCTCAGGCTTTCGAACTTCTCCACAACCCCGTCCCACCCGATGGGGTGCGTGTGAAACCCTTCGTAGTCTTTCTTCTCAAGGGTCAACACCTTGCCGTCCCGGAGGCGAACGGTAAGGACGCAGGGCATCTCCGACGGGAAAACGGCCGCTGCACGACGAGCTGGGCCGCACGGTGACCCTCCGCAGCAGTTCCTGAATATCCTCACTCCGAATTCGCTCCGGACGGTACTGCGCCGGCGTCACCCGTCCATCGAGGATAGCCGCCGCCACCATGTACTGCAGGCTGTGGTCCGCCTCTTCCTTGGTGTGCACGACGGTCTTGTCCCCTTCTTCACCGCCTCCGATGATATTGAAGGCAACATCGAAAATCTCGATTTCCACGCCCGCGATGTCGCGTGCCTCGAAACCGTGGCGGGATTTCAGTTCGAGAATTCCTTCGATGGCCGACTGGGAATGAATTTCCGCATTGAACTTCTTCACGATGGTAAGGTTCACACGCTCGAGGTCTTCATCGGCCCAGTTGATGGTGAAAGGTCCCGTGATGGCGTCCATAAATCCCTTATTGCCCTCGAAGACTTCAGGCGGCCCCGTGATCCCCCGCATCGCCAGAAACGTTGCGTGAGTACAACCGAAGGCGGTGTTCGGATAAGCGAGCCCCTTCCAATTGGAAAGCGCTCCGGTTCTGGTGACTCGCAGGGCATTGAAAGCGGTGCCGCAGAGCGAAACGGCATTGGCGGTCCGATCGAGGTCCAGTCCCAATGCTTTGGATACTCCCGCCGCAACGGCATAGGAACCCTGCGTCGTGTGGTCGAATCCTTTCGCCCGGACCGGCGCCGCATCGCTCAACCGGCATTGCACCTGGTAGGCGACGGCCAGAGCGGTCAGAAAATCCCTGCCGCCGGCTTTGGCATATTCCGCAGCGGCCAGCACGGCGCCAAGGTTGTCGCTCGGATGGCAGGTTTCGCGTCTTGCCAGGTAGCTGTCATTGAAGTCGAGGTAGCGCACCAGGGTGGAATTGTAGAACGCCGCCCGGTCAGGAGAGGTCCGGCCCCCTCCAAAGAGAGTGCAAAGTTCCTTTCCGCCGAAGTCCAGAACGTGCTGCCGGACGAGGCGCACCGGCTCGGCCCCGATGGCTCCGACAGCGCATCCCAGGCTGTCGAGGACCCTGATTTTCAACTGAGTCCGGGCGTTGTCGGAAAGATCTTCGTAAGAGGACCTCAACACAAAGGAAGCAAGTTCTTCAGCACGGGTCATACGCACCTCCCAAAATCAAGTGAACGCGAATCGGAACCCAAATCCCGCAAACGTGCACCCTATCAGATATTTTAAGCATTGTCCGAGGATATCGACCTTCTCCATGCGGTGCTGAAGCAATATCAGGAATGCCCGGGTCCTTCAATCCCGGAGAAACACCCGGCCGCCGAGGTGAGCGGGATGGCGGGAGAGGAGGTACGGCCCGGACGGGAAGTCGCCGGCGTAATCTGCCGGGCTCCCGGGGAGCGAGCGGCTGTGAGTGGTGGGGGGCAAGAAACGAGAAATGCGGGATGCGGTATGTTGAACCTGAATAAAAAGAGAACCTTTACCTGACGATCCGGAGAGGTGGTGAAACGTTGGAGCGATAAACTTTTATCAATGCACGGTCCGTTTCCCTTTCGATCTTTTCTTCCTCTTTCGGCTCAGGATCAGCTTGACGAGGGTAGCTATTTCCGCCCCCGACAAAGCGTCTTTCAGCAGAAAATTGTCGGCGCCGTACTGATAAGCTCTTTCCCTGTATTCAGGAAGATCGTAACTCGTGAAGATGTTGACGGTGATCTCGGGATGGGCTTCTTTAATTTCCCGGGTCAATTCAAGGCCGTTGACTCCGGGCAGGCCGATATCCATGAATATAATGTCAGGCTGTGCAGCGCTTATCTTGCGCATGGCTTCGTGCCCGTCACCGGTTTCCTCGATGAGGAGCGAAGGCAGGTACAGCCTGAGGATCTCGCTGAAGGATCTTCGGAAAAAGCGGTTGTCCTCAACAATCAAGACGGTTGACATTCGGTGACTCCACTGAGCTTCGTGCCGGTTTCTGGGCCGGATTGTTTGTTGGCGGAATACGACTCACCGGACGTAAAACTAGCCAGTTTTCCCCTGTGGGGAAATAAGGCATTCAATGTATTTCTTCCTTCGAAAGACCCCAGATTTTGCAGTCTCAGTAAAGATTTAGGGGCGTCATATGAACCACGGATATGCCTGGCGATCCGTACCGTCCGATACCTTGCCGCGCTCGAGAAAGCAGCAGACACTGTTCCTTTGGGCAACAGTCTCCTTCGCCGGAACGACGAACCGCGATATTACATCCGGCCTTGGATTTCCCTTTTGGCAACAGGCCGGGAATCATTCCCCAGTAATCGTTTGTGATGTTAAGAATATCGTCCGGAACGCAGCACAGCATGAGTTCTTTGTGACGACTCCCAGGCAAGCCGGCTCGTACCGGAGTAGGATCCCTGGAAAAACAATCGCCGCAGAGCCCGGCTGCGGGAGCAGCTCTCGCCGGCCGGCTCTGTCAGCGATCCGTTGTTTCTTTTGAGTTCAACCCTCTTCAAAGCTTTTCAGGCTTGCAGAGGTTCTTCGAGTTGGCTGCCGCCCGCCCACAGTTGCCGCACACGAATTGCGGGTTCCTGATGAGCTTTTTAAAGTCTTCCGGATTGGACTGGACGTAACCAAGGTTCTGCAGGTAACACAGATGTTGCTCGTGTTCCGCGTGAGGCATTTTAATTCCGGCCATCATGTTTCTTCCTCCCTGCTCGGGGTGGAAAGTGAACCCCGGAGATTAAGGTTATCGACCCGGTGAGAGACACTCTCTGAGAAGAAGGTAAGTCGGTGTGATGCGTTGTCAAATGGCGTTCAGAGACGGGGAAAGATGCGGGCGGGACCGCCGGTGGGGGTGAGCTTGCCCGGTGGAGATAAAGATTCGTCCGCACGCCCTCGGAACATCCAATGAGTTTTCGGATGACGCGCGGGCATACGGACACGGAGAAAATGAATTGTCGTCCCCCGAGGATGGCCGGAAGGGGGCGGCTAACGATCTCCGCCGATAAGCTTGTTGAGATCAGAGATCAGAGATTCTTTGGATTGCGAACACTCTTTGCAGGAATCCAGATGGTCGAGAAAGGCGGTGATGTTTAGTCCCTCGTAAGTTTTTATACCCAGATCGGCCAGATCATTGCCGCATGCAAGATTTATCATTGTGCACCCCCGCGTAAGAAAGCTTCCTTGCTCCAGGGCATAAGCGTTTTGATATTCATAAAAACAGTCGCCGTTGCCACGGGAATACAGTCTATGATCAAGACACCAGCCTCCAAGGGTCATGTTACGACAGGAGCCGGGACGGGCTTACCCGACCGATGCTATATCTAATAGCTTAATTTGCCATGCTGTAAAATAAAAAAATCAATCAGTCCCGTCAATGGAAGGAAAATTCGTCACACGAGACGCCTTGATCCGCTCATATTGGTAATTACCTTTAAGATACTGTACGAACACAATTCAAGGAGGTCAAGCAGATGAATGCATTCAAGGTTTTTATCTTGTTGGCGATAGTTGTTGTGCTTGCCGGCTGTGCGAGCATGAACTCAACCGAGCAGAGAATGTTGAGCGGTGGAGCGATCGGTGCCGGTGCCGGTGCGTTGATCGGCGCTGCAGCGGCAGGCAACCCGGCTGCGGGTGCGGCTATCGGCGGAGCGGCCGGAGTTGTCGGGGGAGCAATCTACGACGACATCCAGAGACGAAATGCCGGAAACTGACGGGGCTAAAGCTGCCTGCACGTCCGTCGGCACAACCGAAAAGAACCGTCGGGGTGTACGAACGGACGAGCAGGTAAATTCTGTTTCATGAGTCCGGCGCGCCGTTGAGACGCAAGGGGGGATTCTTGCAGGCATTCCACTCATGCGGATTCTGTGAGGGGGAGCCTCAGTCCCGGCCTGACTTTCCGAAATCTTCAACGATAACGATTCCCTTTTCCAGCCGGATGGGCATAACGCAACTGAAAGAATCGATCCAGCGCCTGGCGGTGAGCTGGCTTGCACCCAACTCAAGCGCGATGCGGGCGAGGGATATGCGTTTGTTCTCGCAAAGCAGCCTTTGAAGGATTACGGCGTGGTCGCGCATCCTTCCCCTGTGTCCTACTTTGTTCACTACGAGCGATCTCTCTGTCATCGAGCAAATCCATTCGAAGAGGATTAGTAGTGATTCTCACCTGATTTGAGTGATTTCCTCCGCCTCCCCTCGCCCCTCCCTCCAGGGGAGGGGAATTGGCGTTTGGTTCCTCTCCCTTTGACGGGGGAGGCGGGGTGGGGATGTGATTCACTGAAGACATTCCAGCCCAGGCGACATCTTCTGTGGAATCGCTCAGATCAGGTCTTAGTAGTTAACCGGTTGTCCTTCCCCTTTTCATGCCTGTGCCCCCAGGGTCTTGTTCAATTCCCAGAGGATCTGGCGCCGCACGTCCCTCAACTCGGCCCCGGCCCGCTTTCTGATCTCTTCGAGCAGATGGCCCATGGGCTCGAAATCGACCTGCACGACGAGACCTCCATCCTGTTGCGTTCCGTGATCCGCCAGTCTTTTCCTCCTTTCCCGGTGGTAGCATGCGGGACATAAACCGTGTCCGATAAGCTTCCCTTCCCGGGTGCACAGCCTGCATCTTTTTACCTTTTCCACGTTGGGCTCCTTCGTTTTGAGGTTGATCGGAAACGAGCGTTCAATACTAAAAGATTGGTTAGCTGGGTGATGAGCGTCTACATTAATGGTTGGTTTTTTTGTATCCACCAATTTTATTGACCTTTTCCGGTTGACATGACAACCCGGTCGAGATTAATCTGTGCGCGCGAGGCAGGAGTTTCCCCTCCGGGGAGATTGTTCGGGGAAGACGGCCGGCAGGTCGAGACCGATGGCGAGCGCAATCTCGCTCATGATCCTTCGGCTGACCATGCGCCTGTTCACGACCATGGAAACCGAGTTGGGAGACACCCCGAGTTTCCTTGAAATCGAACGCATTGAGACTCCTTCTCTCAGCAGGGCAATCCTGATTTCGAACGGAGACATCTTTGATCCTTGAGCTATGGTTTTGGGATTCGCCAGGATACTATCAACAAAAACTTGGTTAGTCAACAAAAAATTGTTTGTTGCATCGGTCTGGGTTTCTGCACTAACTCAGTGTGTTGTCGTAGGGTTATGCTGAGTTGCGTAACCCCCTCGCTACGGAGCTGATGATGGGAGCCAAAAAAAATACGGAACTGACTGAAAGACTCAAGCAGATCATCCAGGATTCTGGTTTGCCTCTCTCCGGATTTGCCGGGATGACGGGAGTCTCCAAGAATACGCTGGTCAACTATCGGGATGGCGCCACGCTGCCTGCGTCCGATTTTCTCGAAAAGGTCTGCAATGCGTTCTCCGTCAGCGCGTCATGGCTCCTGCTCGGGGATGGCCCCCCGTATCGACGGAGCGCGACGGAACGGGAAGAATCGACAGCAGAGGACTACGCCCTCATCCCCCTGCTCAAATCCCGTGTGACCGCAGGGCCTGAAGGTGAAATAATCTACGATGCCGTTGCCGATCACTATCCCTTCAAACGGTGGTGGATCGAAAAACTGGTCGGAAGGACTGAAGAGCGGAGGAGTTGTCTGCTCCTCATACGGGTTCGGGGCGATTCCATGTCGCCCACGATCAATCAGGGAGAAGTGGCGCTGGTGGATACCTGGGAAGGAGAACGCTTCCAGGTGCTCCCCGGGCGCATCTACCTGGTGACGCTTCCGGACGGCGCGGTCGCTCTGAAGCGGTTGGTGCTGAGCGGAGACCCGGATCGCATGAGGCTTGCCTGCCTCTCTGACAACACGGCGGGCTATCGTCCGTTTGAATTTTCGCTGGACCCGGAAAGGACGCTCAAAAACTACATCGTGGGCAGGGTCCGTTGGGTTGGAAAAGAATTTGAATAGAGGCCCGGAATCAAATCACTTCCAGGAAGAAGCACTTGAGGTAACGGGTTTCGGGCATCGCAAGCAGCACGGGGTGGTCCATCGCCTGGCCCCGGGCTTCCAGGAGCCTCAGTTGCCTGCCTGCGGCCTGTGCCGCCATGAGGATCGCCCTGACAAAGAGTTCTTCGCTCATGTGATACGAACACGAACAGGTCGCGAGGATGCCGCCGGGCTTCAGGTGGAGCAGTGCCCGCCGGTTCAAATCGGTATAGCCCTTGAGAGCGTCCGGAAGGGCGCTCCTGGTCTTGGCAAAAGCGGGAGGATCGAGGATGATGACGTCAAAGATCCCGCGTTCCAGGGCGGCAAGAAAACGAAAGGCCTCTTCCTTCTTGAATTCGCACCGATCGCCCACTCCGTTTATTTCGGCGTTGAGGTTCGCCTGCCCGACGGCGCCGGCTGATTCGTCCACGCCCACCACCCGCGCCGCTCCCGCCGATGCCGCGGCGATCCCCCACGCTCCGCCGTAACAGAAAAGATCGAGGACGTTCTTCCCCTTCACCCAGCGGCGAAGTTCCCTGCGGTTGTCTCTCTGATCCAGATAAAGGCCCGTCTTTTGCCCTTCCAGCGGATCGACGATGAATTCCACCCCATCCACGTTCACCCGGAGTTGTTCGGGAAGCTCCCCGAAAGCGAGCCCTTTTTCCAGGGGAAGGCCTTCAAGGCGTCTTACCGGAGCATCATTGCGGTAGACGAGTGCGGCGGGATGGAAAACATCCCGCAGGATCTCGCGCAAGAGCGGCTCCATGCGGGACATTCCGAGGGTCGTCATCTGGCAGACCAGAACGTCGCCGTACCGGTCGACGATCAGGCCCGGCAACCCGTCCGATTCCCCATAGACAACCCGGTAGCAGTCGGAGCCCGGATAATAGACCGCGGCTCGCCGCTCTGCCGCGGACTTGAGAGCGCCCCGGAAGAACTCTTCGGTGGGCTTCTGTCCGGGGTTGCAGACAAGTCGAGCCGCAATCAGGGACTTGGGGTTGACATACCCCGATCCCAGCAGGACATTCCTCGAAGTATAAATTTCTATCCAGCTCCCCGGCTCATATTCCCGGACGGGTTCGGTTATTTCATTGTTAAAAATCCACTTGTGTCCCTGAAGGACACGTTTTTCTCTGCCCGGAAGCAGGTGCATCTGTTTCATTGAATCCTCCCTTATCTCTTCAAAAAACAAAAAAAGCGCCCTTTGAGGCGCTTCCAACAACGGAGAAGGCGAAGGCTATTGATTGCCGTCGGCCCTTATCGATTCCAGGAGGATGTGATAATCCTCGTACATGTCAGCCGAACTTTCAATGACTTCGTAAAGATCGTCCAAATCCATGTTGATGACGGCGTCCTTATCTGGAGACTCTTCCTTCAGTTCGATCCATATCCAGTCGAGCAGCATTTCCTCAGAGTCGTCGTAGCCTTCCTCATGTTTATCGAGAGACCCGTCACGCACTTTTTGCATGACTTTTTTCAGGGCAGCCTTAACGAAATCCTTCATTTCCATATTCATAAGCCTCCGTTACGGTCAAAAACGCACCATGTTTCCGGATGGGAGAACGGGCGGAAGATGGCAATATTCACATTGAACCGGCGAACATACACATGGCTACATAGCCTATTTCCCGTAGCGATTCAATCCATTTATCCGCTCAACACAAATTAAGATTTTCTCATACTTGCCGGACATCGGAGGCGTAAACTTCCTGCTTCTTTCGGCGGGGGACTTGTCGGCGGATCCGGGACCTTCCGCATCCGTGAAAAGCAGCGGCGCAGGTCCAGCCACTATAATTCTTGATTTCCCCGGCCACTCTTCCTAATATAAGCCTCCTCCAGCAGCCGAAATGTAGTGGAATTAAAAACATTTGGATAGGTTCATCGGTGTGGACAGGCAGAAAAGGAATGGAGAATGCCCGAGAGACAGTATGTAATCGATGCCATGACCGTGCAGGATTCGTGGCGGCTGTTCAAGATACTGGCCGAATTCGTGGACGGATTTGAAATGCTCTCTGAAATCTATCCCGCCGTGTCCATCTTCGGATCGGCCCGCGTAAGGCCGGGGGATGAGACCTACGAGAGAGCCGTGGTTATCGCCAGAAAGCTTGCTCAAAGCGGATACAATATCATCACCGGAGGAGGCCCGGGTATTATGGAAGCCGGAAACAAGGGGGCCAGGGAAGGCGGGGCGAAATCCGTGGGTTTGAATATCGAACTGCCCCTGGAACAACAGCCCAATCCATATTCAGACTACCGGCTCTTTTTCCAGTACTTCTTCGTGAGAAAGGTGATGTTCGTAAAATACGCCCAGGCTTATGTCGGGATGCCTGGCGGATTCGGAACCATGGACGAGATTTTTGAAGCCCTGACGCTCATCCAGACCAAACGCATCAAACCCTTCCCCGTCATCCTCGTCGGCAAGGACTACTGGGAAGGGCTCCTTCACTGGGTCCGGGAAGGTCTTATTCCCGGCAAATACGTTTCGTCCGAAGATCTGGATTTCATAACCGTGCTGGACGATCCCGATGAGGTGGTGCACACGATCAAACGGTACGTGATCGTGTGAGTGTGACCTGATCTGAGCGATTCAACGGGGAAGGTCGCAGGAAATGGAAAGGTTTCAGTGAGAAGTTACACCCCCACCCGGCCTCCCCCGTCAAGGGGGAGGAGCTTTACACGGGTGGCCCGGACAACACCTCACCCAAAGTCCCGTCACACGCAGGATAATGCCTGCCCGACGTCGTCTGTCAGGTCTTCGACGTCTTCAATTCCAACCGACAGCCGTATCAAGCCGTCCGTGATCCCGCGTCGTGTCCGTTCCCGGACCGGGATCGAACCGTGGGTCATCTCGGGCGGATAACAAGCGAGGGATTCGACGCCTCCGAGGCTTTCCGCGAAAGAAAACACCTTTAGCGCCTTCACAAATGAATTGGCGGCAGGTCTGCCTCCGCCGATCCTGAATGAAACCATCCCGCCAAAACCGCCCATCTGCCTTGCCGCAAGCTCATGCTGGGGGTGTTCCGGCAGCCCCGGATAAAATACCGCTTCAACCTTGGGGTGAGCGTTGAGGAATTCGGCGACCGTTTGCGCGTTTTCACAGTGCCGATGCATCCTCACGGCAAGGGTCTTGATCCCCCGGAGCGCCAGCCAGCAGTCAAACGGTCCCGGCACCGCTCCGGCCGCGTTCTGGTAGAATTTCACATTCTGATGGGACTCGGCGTCGTTTGTCACAACGGCCCCGCCGATGAGATCCGAGTGGCCTCCAATGTATTTCGTAGTGCTGTGGACGACGATGTCTGCGCCGAGGATCAACGGTTTCTGCAGATAAGGGGTGGCAAAGGTGTTGTCAACGGCAAGGGTGATCCCGCGGTCCCTGGAGATCCGGGACACGGCCCCTATGTCGACAAGCCGCAGGAGCGGGTTGGTCGGGGTTTCCAGCCATACGAGTCTGGTCTTTGCCAAAATGGCCCTGTCGAACGCTTCCGGCTCGCGGCCGTCCACATAGGTGAAGTCGATGCCCAAAGGTGCATAAATCTTCTCGAAAAGCCGGTAGGTGCCGCCATAGAGGTCTTCAGCCGCGACGACATGGTCTCCGGGGCGCAGAAACGACAGAACGGCTCCGGTGGCCGCAACGCCCGACGCGAACGCCGCTCCGTACCGTGCTTCTTCGAGGGAGGCGAGGCATTCCTCGAGTGCCGCGCGGGTAGGATTTCCCGTTCGGGAGTATTCGTATCCCTTGTGCTTTCCAATCTCCTGCTGAGTATAGGTGGAGGTCTGGTAGATGGGAGGAATCGTCGCCCCGGTGACCGGGTCGGGATCCTGCCCCGCGTGTATGGCTCGTGTCGAAAACTTCATGCCGCTTCCTTTCCTCCATTGATTCGTCCCGCCCAGAAGTTCACGAGATCGATACGGGTGAGGAACCCGCAGGGCAGTCCGTCGTGAGTCACGATGATACCGCCGTAGCCTGCAAGCAGAAGCCTGAATGCCTCGGAGACATTAACGGAAACATCGACCTGGGGAAGGGGCTTTCCCATGACCTTCGACACGGGTGTCTTCCACAGGTTGACCCCGTCGTGCAGCAGCTTGACCAGGGTTACCTCGTTCAGGCTTCCGATGGATTGCCTCCCTGAAACGACGGGGAGCTGGGAAATCCCGAATTTTTCCATCATCTGAATGGCTATGATGGCTTTTGCACCGGGTCCTATGGAGATGAGCGGAGCCACTTTTCTTTTGGATCTCAGGACATCCGCGGTACTGGCCTTCTGGGGAGCGTAAGCCAGGAGGCCGTTTTCCTCCATCCATTGATCGGAGAAGATTTTGGACAGGTAGTTCCGGCCGGTGTCGGGCAGAAGGACAACGACGATTTTTCCCGGATCGAGCCTTCGTGCATACTTGAGCGCACCGGCTGTCGCCGTGCCCGCCGATCCCCCGACCAGGATCCCTTCTTCCCGCGCAAGGCGCCTCGCCATGGCAAAGGATTCCGCATCGCTCACCCGCACCATGTCATCGACCACCTGGCGGTCGAAAGTGAAGGGGACGAAGTCCTCCCCGATCCCCTCGACCCGGTAGGCTTTCGGCGTATCGCCCGAGAGCACGGAGCCTTCGGGGTCGGCCCCGACGACGGTTACGGCGGGGTTCCGGTCTTTCAGATACTTACCCGTTCCGGAGATGGTGCCTCCGGTGCCCATGCCGGCGACGAACACATCGATCTTTCCATCGGTGTCTTCCCATATCTCGGGACCTGTCGTCCGGTAGTGCGCTTCCGGATTCTTGGGATTGGCAAACTGGTTGGGCCTGAAAGCACCCGGGATTTCCCTTGCCAGCCGTTCTGCAACGCCGTTATAGCTCTCCGGCGAGTCGGGCGCCACGGACGTCGGCGTGATAACGATTTCCGCTCCGTAGGCTTTCAGCAGGTTGATCTTCTCATCGCTCATCTTGTCGGGCAGCACGAAGATACAGCGGTATCCCTTGCTTGCCGCGACCAGAGCCAGGCCGACGCCGGTGTTGCCGGCGGTCGCCTCGATAATGGTCCCGCCGGGTCTCAGGAGCCCTCTTTCCTCGGCGTCTTCGATCATCGACAGGCCGATCCTGTCTTTGACACTGCCGCCCGGATTGAGATATTCGACCTTGGCCAAAAGCGTTACCGGAAGGCCATCGGTGACCTTGGACAATTTTACGAGCGGTGTGCGGCCGATGGCTTCAAGGACATTTTCATGATATCTCATTTTGCCGCTCCTCACTGTTTGATGGAAGGCTTCACGGGTTTCCGCCCGTCTCGACCACGCCCTTGCACGGTAAAAAAGGCCGCATCGGGGTGTTGTCCGTGAAACGCTCCGTCGGAATGTCGATCTCGACAGCGGGCGACCCGGGGGTGACCGCTTCCATGGACTTTACCGGTCGAAGCCGTCCAGGGGCTTGCCCCCGTATTTCCGGCAGTGCTCCCATGCCCGCTGTTCCTCAACGTCAGCCCGACCGGAGAAGTATTTGGTCAGTTTTCCGCTCTTGTAGAGCTTCCGGTCTTCACCTATGGGGCAGACCTTTATGCAGACGCCGCAAGGGAACCGGTAGGCTTCCCGAAGCCGTGCGTGGTACCTTGCGCAAGCCTTCGAGTCCATGACCCCTGTAGAGCCCTTGCCGTCCTCATCGAACGCCTTGGTGGGACAACACTTCAGGCACATGAGACACCGGCTGCAAAGATCCTTTTCTATCATCCGGCCGCCCGGTATCTCAAGCGAAGTGAAGACGGATACGAACCGCACCCTCGGGCCGTACTCGGGGGTGAGCAGGGTATGGTTGAAACCCACAGTTCCCAGCCCCGCATATTTGGCGGCGTACACCTGGGAGAAAGAGGCCACCGGCTCTTCGACAAGCACCGAGATGTGACCGTAGCCGTCCCTGGGCATGAATATCGAAGGATGCCCCTTCCGGTTGAGTATTCTGCACAACTGGTAGGCGAGTTGGTCGAGTTCGGTGTTGCAGGTTTCGTAGAACGTCGCGTAGATGATGGAAGGCGTTGTTTCGAGCATCGGCAGAAGGACCGGGAGTCCCAGGACGATCACGGTTCTTGCCTCCTTCCATATGGATTTGGGCCTGAACGGAGGCGGGACATCCCCATACGTGTCCCACCTCTCGACCGGGGCAAAGCCCAGAAGAGCCCCGTGTTGTCCGGCAAATTTGGTGATCGCGTGTTGCGAGGGCTTCATTGCTGTGGTCCTGGTTTGAAATAGGGATTGAAGTCGTTGGTGTAGACGTTGCGCGCCAGGATCTGGCCTTCCCTCAGCTTGCCTTCGCGGACGAGCAGATCGATCCACCATTGCACGGGAGCATCATTGGGAATCAGCTCATTCTTGTAATACTCCCAACTTCCCGCATAGGCCGGATCGAGGCCCCTTCGCTTCGCGAATATCTGTCCGGCTTCTTCGTGGTGTTCGTTCGTCCATTCAGAAGCCCTGGTGAGGACCTTTATGAACTTTCGCACCACATCTGGATGATCCTGGATAAGGTCCTGGTGCGTGAAATAAGGCAGCATGCCGCTTATTCCATCGTCTACGATGTAGTCGTTGAAAACTTCCCGGGCCGCGCCCGTCTTCACCACTTTCTCATAGTAGGGCGAGTGGAGGACGCCCACGTCGATCAACCCTTGCTGCAGTACCTGCTCCTGGTTTGGATCGGGAATGATGACGAACTCCACTTCCTTATCCAGCCCGTTTCTTTTCAGATACTCCTTCAGCACGTATTCCGAGCAGGCGCCGAAACTGTTTATTCCTATCTTCCGGGATTTGAAGTCCTTCACGGACTGAATGCCGCTCGAAGGCAGCACGAGGTACTTCATGTGAGGCCGTTCCGGAGTTGTCCTGGCGCCGGCGGCCACAATTTTGAGTTTTGCGCCTCCCGCCAGCGCCGTCAGCACGAGAGGGGTATGCCGGTTGGCAAAGTCTATGCTCTTGGAGGCCACGGAAGGCACGAGCTGGGCTGCCGGAATTTCGCCGACCCATCGAATCTGAAGGCCCTCCTCGGCAAACCAGCCCTTCTCATCCGCGACGTACACGGGATCAAACCACTGGACGTTGGCGTACCGGATCACAAAGGGCTCCGTCTTCGGAGAATCCGCCGCCTCCGCGTTCATCCCGATAAGCCACGGTGCGGCAAATGCGGCTATTCCAAAGGCCAGGAGAAAAAAGCGGTTAAAGAGCTTCTGCAGACTAGTTGTTTTCATTGTAAGTTTCTCCCTGGAATCAAAAACTTATCTGTGCGATGACGGCAGGATGCCTGCGCTGGGCGGGCTCCGTCTCAACCGGCGTCCCTCAATTCTTTCCACCTGGTGGCCCTCCTCTCGAAAAAAAGCAGGAGGTTGTTGAAAGTCAGGCCGAACAGGGCCAAGGCAAGAATGGCTGCATACATTTCGGGGATCTTGAAGACTTCCTGGGAGTTCAGGACCAGGAAACCGAGCCCGGAATTTGCACCGACCATTTCAGCGGCGACCAGCACCATGAACGCATAGGCCGCTCCCAGGCGGACACCTGTAAAAATCGAAGGTGCGGCGGCGGGCAGAACCACCTTTCTAAACAGCCTGAGCCCCGAAGCGTTCATGGACCTCGCGGACTTGATCAGAAGAGGCTCGATGTGTTTGACTCCCCCGATGGTGTTCAGAAGGACCGGCCATACGGAAGCCCAGAAGATGATGATGATTTTCGATACCTCCCCGATTCCGAAAAACAATATGAAGACGGGAAACAGAGCGAGCGCCGACACCTGCCTCCCGGCCTGAAGAGGCGCGTCGATGGTTTTCTCGAAGTCTTTGAACCACCCCATGGCCAGCCCGAGCGGGCAGCCGAGAACGACGGCAAGTCCCAGGCCGAAGAGGATCCTCTTGAGACTCACGGTGAGATGCACCATCAGCTCTCCGGAGAACAGGAGAACGCCCAGGGTCTTAAACACCTTGGAAGCAGGCGTGAGCAGAACGGGGTTAATCAGCCCCACGTCCGGCAGGATTTCCCAGAGCGCAAAAAACAGCAAAACGATCAATGCCCGTGAAACGCGGGTGCTCATGCGTCCGCTGCCTTTCTGGAGCAAAGCCTGTGCACGAACCCGAGACGGCCCGGCAGGCCCGCAGTCTTGCGCGGCGACGCAACAGGTGTTCCTTTGGGACCGGCAGACCTCTGCCCCGCCTTGCCCACTTCTTCAGCCAGCAGTTCCCAAAGTTGGTGCCGTATTCCGGTGAATTCCGCCGATGAACGCAGGTCTGCCTGCGAATGCCTCGATGCCGGAAGAGGAATAGCCACGATTTTCTTGACCGTCCCCGGCCGGGCCGTTATGATCGCGACCTTCTGGGCCAGGAACGCGGCCTCATCGATGCTGTGAGTCACAAAAAGGATCGTCTTCCTCGTTTTTTCCCATATCTTCAGAAGCTCGCACTGCAGGATCTCGCGGTTCTGGGCGTCCAGTGCGGCGAAGGGTTCGTCCATGAGCAGGACGTCCGGGTCATAGGCGAGCGATCTTGCGATGGCTACCCGCTGCTTCATGCCGCCTGAGAGCTGGTACGGATACCGGTCCTCGAACCCGTCGAGCCCGACCAGCGACAGATACTCCCGGGAGATGCGGGTTCTGTCGTTTTTCGCAACGCCCTTGGTCTCGAGGCCGAACTCGACGTTCCCGAGGGCGGTCCTCCAGGGAAACAGCGCGTATTCCTGAAAGACTATACCCCTGTCCAACCCGGGGCCGGTAACGGCCCTGCCGTCGATGCTTACGGCGCCCTTCGCGGATGCCAGGCCGGCGATGACGTGGAGGAGTGTCGATTTCCCGCATCCGCTCGGACCGAGCAGCGCGAGGAATTCACCTTTCGCAACGGCCAGATTGATCCTGTCCAACACCAGCAAATCACCGTGAAAGCCGTTTCCGGACTTCTTGGAAGATTTGAATGCTTTTGTCAGATTCTCTATTGTGATGGATGCTCCCATCCGAACTTGCCTCCCTGCTGCAAAACAAAACCCAATTCAAAAACGGCCGATGCTTCGCGCCATCCCCGACTCACTACCGGCCTCTGAAAACGGCTTGAAAATTTCGTCCCGATGCCCGGATCGGGCGGGCCATGGCGGCATGACCGCTTTCGCCGCCTTGTTAGGGGTGGGGTGCCGCTTCACCGTGCCCGTTGTCGCCATGGTTATTGCCGGGATCACGGACGGATGCTCTCAGAGTCCCCGCGACAATTTGCAGGGTCCGGGACGTTTTGCCCGCCAGTCCGGGGTCGTGAGTGACCAGTATCAGGGCTTTGCCCTTACCGGGCAGTTCGAAGAGAACATCCCCGACCCGCGCGGCCCGCTCGGGATCCAGGTCATTGGTCGGTTCGTCGGCAAAAACCAGGACCGGATCCAGCAACAAAGCTCTGGCGACGGCCACTCTACGCTTCTGGCCCGTGCTCAACTGGTGGGGAAGGTAGTTTAGCCTGTTCTTCAGACCCAGATCGCCCAGTATCGCCTCGGCCCTTGGCTGCAGATCGTTTCTGCGAGCGAGAAAAGCCGGGACGAGCACATTGTTCAGGACCGACAGCGATCCGATGAGCTGAGGATTTTGAAAAATGAAACCAAAACGGGAGTTGCGAAGTCTCGCTTTTTCTTCATCGGAAAGCTTCGACGCGCTGTTTCCCTGAAACAGGACTTCACCTTCGGTCGGCTCCATCAGCAATCCCAGGATGGACAGCAGGGTCGTTTTCCCGCATCCCGATACACCGGTAACGGCAACGGATTCGCCCGCATCGATCGCAAGGGATGCCTCATTCAGGACGGCCTCGCCATCATATTTTTTAGAAATCCGGATGGATTCCAGAAGCATGATCGTCACCTCGCATCAGTCGATGTCTTCAAGAGCCATGGCCGCGGACGGCTCGATCCTGCCGCTCCGGCGTGCCGGTACCCATGCGCTGAAAAGCCCCACCAGGGAGAAGGCGACCAGTATTCCCGCGATGCCGAGGAGCACTGCCGGAAGTGAAGGTTCAATGAACGGGAACGCCCTCTGTTTCCGCAGAAATGTCAGAATGCCGCCATAAAGGAGAGTTCCCGCCACTATCCCGAGGAAGACCCCGCACAGGTTGAGGATGAGGGCTTCTCCCACCACCAGCATTTTGAGATCGCCGCGGGTGGCTCCCAGGGCGCGGTAAAGCCCCCATTCGCCTTTGCGGTCCCAGGCCATGGAAAAGAACCTGGAGAAGAGGTTGAAAAAGGAGCACGCAACGGTCAGGAGACCTCCTCCCAGGATAACCAGGAAAAGGCTTTCCATCTGTGCCTTGATGTTCTTGAGCACGCCTGCGGGCTCGATCACCTTGACTTTACCCAGGTTGTCTATCGCTCTGACAATGTCTTCCTCGATCCCGCGTTCGTCGAGCTGAACGAGCATGGCCGAAATCAACTGCTCCGGCGGGCCGAACCTTTCCCAGTAAATGGCGAGATAGCGGTTTTCCTTGTCTTTTGCCAGTTGGCGAGCCGCGTCGATCGGCATAAGAATGGAATAATCGAGGCTGGTCCCGGTCGGCTCCAGGATTGCGGCAATCCGGAAAGACTTGTTGAGGACCCGCGCGTAACCCCCCTGACTGCCGTCAACCTTGGGGCCGATCACGATTTCGTCTGAAGACGGCTTCAGCTCTCCCTTCTTCCGGAGCAGGGAAAGGATCAGTCTGTCGGAATGCAAATCAAAGCCGATGAGGCGCGTGGCGTTTGCCAGAGAGCAGCAGTCCGCGTTCAGAGTCTGGGTGAAGAACTGAGACGTCACTTTGGCCACGCCGGGGATGCCGGCCACCTTGTTTTCAAGGTCCGCATCCATGTACATATTCATGGGCGCCCCGGTGAAAAGAACGTTTTCCGGCTCAACCCAGGCATCGGCAGGGATCACCAGCAGATCGGCGCCCAGCCGTTTACTGCCCGATTCGAGGCCGAGAGAGACCCCGGTATAGAGCAGGTACAGGGCAAAGAGGATTCCCACACTGACCGTCACGGCCAACAGGGTCGACAATGACTGGACCCATCGGCGACTGAGGCTGTACCTGATGATCCGAAACATTTTCCGTCCGTTTCCTTTAGAGGGGTTTCCGTTATTTTTTTTTCTTCTCAGGCTCCGGGACCTTTTCGCTGATGCCCGCGATGTTGCGGGCATAGTCGGCGTAGAGATCCACGGGGGTAAGGGCCCTTACAACGAGTTTTGCTCCGTCGGGGGACCCGCCGCCGTGCATGCAACCCGGAACACCGGCTCCCAGGGTCAGCCATTCCGAAAGCCTGGCCGCGCGCGCCCGCGTTTCGGCCGAGAACTTCGGGCTCGCCTGGAACGCCCGTTGTACGAGATGCCCGTAGGCCGGATCGTTGAAATCCCGGTAGGACGGAAAGCATCCGGTCTCCACCGCACCGCCCCCGATATCCTGGCATATGCGCTTGGTTTCATAGGGAAGGGTAGCCACTCGAACCTTGTTGCTGTGGGCCGCGAGAGAATCCGAAATCCACACGCCTCCCGGGCCTTTCCCACCCAGCGTCATCGCACCGATGCCCATGGCATAGGTGGTCTCGTTATTGACGGACATTTCGACTATCTTGTTGGCAAACGTGGATGCGGCCAAGCCGTTCACTCTGGCCATAAGAGCCGCCGCTCCGATCATGACGTCCCCCTGCCCGGCCACGCAGGCGCCGATGCAGGACCGGTAGTTGGCGGTGAAGTACTCGATGACTTTCCCCGAGTGCTTGAACTCCTTCGCCAAAAAGATTCTTTCATTGGGAACGAAGCAATCCGTGAAGAACAGGTAGGCCTGGGTGATTCCGGTTTCGGGGATATCGAACCCGTCCTCGAGTTCCCTGCCGTCACTGGCGCGGCGAGCTTCGACGATGGTCAGCCCCTCGATGTCGCGGGGCACAACGCAGGCCACCGCGAAATCCCGGTCCTCCTCCCGGTATCCGCTGCCGGGCAGGATGAAGATCTCGTTTGACGCCGCAACGCCGCAAATCATGGCCTTGGTCCCGCTGATGACGATTCCGCCCTTGCGGACTTCCGTGATGCGAACGTTGGTGAAGGGGTCGGCCTGCTGAGAAGGTCTGAGGGCCCGGTCCCCCTTGGCGTCCGTGAGCGCCCCGGCGACGACCAGGCCTTTTTCCTGGGCTCCGACGAGCCACTTCCTGAGCCGTTCCTGGTAATTCGTTCCATATTCCCGGTCGGTGAGGGCAGTGACCGCCCAAAGAGTATTTACGGAGTTCCAGCCAACGCACAGGCCGCCGGTGCAGGTGCCCGTCAGGCGGAACATCCAGCGCTTGAGCCTGGAATTGGCAACGATGTCTTCCAGGGAATCGAACAGTGAGTTCCACCGGTGGATCTTTTCTCCGGTGAGTTTTGACACCGTGGTGAAGTCCTCCGCGTACTGCGGGTCATGCGATGCATCAAACGCCCGGGCGTGGCTTTCCACGGTCCTTCGGGTCGCCGGGTGAACGGTCACGTCCCCGATGAGTTCTCCGAACTTGTGGATGTTGGGTCGCAGAGCTTTCAGCGAGTCGAGATAGTCCTGTCTTGTTTTGAGCGGCATTCCAATTCTCCGTTTCTTGATTCAGGGAACGATGTGCGACAGCTATCAGAGAGGCATGGAGACCGATTACGACTCCCTCCTCAATATTTCCTCTTTAATCCCCATGGGCGTCCTTTCGTGGAAAATGCGGGCGTCCATTTCCTTGAGATCGTGGGCTACCGCCGGCTTGAATTCCATCCGGGCCAGGATTTCCGTTTCCAGATCCACTCCCGGCGCGACTTCGGTCAGCGTGACACCTTCGGGACGGAGTTCGAATACCGCCCGTTCCGTCACGTACAGGATCTTTTGCCCGGTGGTCATTCCGTATTCACCGCTGAAGGTGATGTGTTCCACCTTGTTGACCAGTTTCCTGATCTTGCCTTCATTAAGGATCTTGAGTCTTCCGTTGCCCGTCACGAGTTTCAGCCCGCCCGCGGTCAAAGTCCCGCAGAACACCACCGTCTTGGAATTCTGGGTTATGTTGATGAATCCTCCGGCCCCGGCGATACGAGGGCCGAACTTGCTGACGTTGACGTTCCCGAACCGATCCATTTCAGCCATTCCCAGCACGGCCAGATCGAGACCACCTCCGTCGAAGAAGTCAAACATGGCGGGGTGATCGATAATTGCCTCGGGGTTCACGGCGGTGCCGAAGTACAGTCCGCCCAGCGGTACGCCGCCGATCACGCCCGGTTCCACGGTCATGGTCAGGCTGTTGCTGATGCCTTCTTCGGCAGAGACGACCCCGACCCCTTCGGGCATACCGATGCCCAGGTTGACCACTGCGTTCGGGCGCAGCTCGAAAGCACACCTGCGGCAGATGACTTTCCTTTCGTTCATGGGCAGCGGGGCCACGTTGCTGAGCGGGACCCTCGTCTCTCCGCAGAGGCTGGGGTTATATTGCTCGGCCATGGGAACCTGCCAGTGGTTCTCCGGTTTGGCGACGACGACCGCATCCACTACCACCTTCGGGATCTTGACCGACTGCGGATGCAACGTGCCCGCCTGCGAAACCCTCTCCACCTGCGCGATCACCTTTCCGCCGGATGCCCTGGCCGCCAGTGCCAGGGCCAGAAATTCGAGGCCGATGGCTTCCCTTTCGATGGAGATATTGCCATTCTCGTCCGCGGTGGTCCCGCGAATGATCGCGACGTCGATCGGGAAGGTTTTGTAAAACAGATATTCCTTGCCGTCGATTTCCATCAACCTCACAAACTCTTCCTTGCTGACGCCGTTCAACCTGCCGCTCGTTTCCCTCGGATCGACAAAGGTTTTGAGACCCACATGGGTTATTATCCCGGGCTTTTTCCCCGCGATGGCACGCAGGAGGTGCATAACAACTCCCTGTGGCAGGTTGTAGGCTTCAATCTTGTTCTCCACGGCGAGCTTAATCATGTCGGGCTGAAGTCCCCAGTGCCCGGAAATGACCCGCCTCACCAATCCTTCTTTCGCCCATCGGTTCAAGCCCCAGTTCGACTTCCCGTCGTTCTGGCTGGCGCCGGTAACGAGGGTGAGACCGGTTGGCAGGCCGGTTTCGAGGAATTTTTGCTCCACTGCCCTCGACATTTCTTCGGGGTGGCCCATCCCTACAAAACCGGTCATGCCAACCGTGTCTCCCGACTTGATCAGCTCGACCGCCTCTTCAGCCGATATGAATGCCGCCATGCTGTAACCTCCTGTCCGGTCAGCGAATCCGGTCAAAATTGCAGGTGAGGCGTTTCATTGGATATTCTCCATCCCGGGTTGTGGAGGAAGCGCCTTCGGCCCCGGTGCACCGCACGCGTGCGGTTGTGCCGCGCCCCTTCCTCCAGCTTTTTCCCGGACCCATCAGGAGTTCCTTGCAAGGAAGACCTTCTGCAGGCCTTTCCAGTACGGATCATCCGGGTTTTCTTTTTGAATGCCGTTGAGCGCGGTTTCATAAACGCTCGTGTCGATGAAAGACGCGATGTCGAGTTGCGAAGTTATGAACTCGCTCACCTGCATGATGTGCCAGAAATTCTTCACGGCCTCTTTGTTGGGATCGGTGCTCTGCTCCAGGTATCCGTCGTAGAATGCCTTCTGGATGAGTTCTCTATCGAGTTTGACGTACTTGACGATCGCATCGACCGTCTCCTTCTTATTTTCCCTGGTGAACTTCTCGGCCCGCAGCAGAGCGCGGACGAATCTGACCAGGACATCCCTGTGGTTTTTGAGTTCATCGCCTGTAACCACAAGCCTGCAGCACGGGTGTCCGGGAGAGAGCGTGCGGCTGCGAATGACGACGGTCAGTCCGTTGTTTTCCGCCGTAATGTCATGAGGGCCCCAGGTCACTCCGGCATCCACCTGGCCGGATTTCACCGCTTCGGCCACGGCCGGGGGACTCTTCAGTTCGAATATCTGCAGGTCCGTCTTCCAGTTGATCTTTTCCTTCTCGAGGGCGCCCCGCAGCACGGCGTCACCTGTGGCAAGACGCACGGTCGCCACTTTCTTGCCCTTCAGATCGGCGACCGTTTTGATGGAAGACGCCAGTTCCGGCCTGGTAATGATCGCGGCGTCTTCCCCCATGATTCCCGCGATGATGCGCAAATCGGCCCCCTGGGCGATGTGAACGAGGGGCGCCGTGGTGCCGAAAGCTGCGACGTCGAGCTTGCCGGCCCTGAGGGCGCTGAGTCCATCAGCGGAGTTGATGAATTCGATCAATTCAACGTCGAGGTCTTCCTTGGCGAACAGGTCGTATTCCTTGGCAACGAAAAACTTGGCCTGTCCGGTGACGGGGAGGTGCCCCACCTTCACTTGGTCCAGTGCAGAGGCAACTCCCGTCCAGGCCGACAGTCCCACGCAGACGGTTGCGGCAAGGATTGCGGTAATTCTGATAAACGATCTGATCATGGCATGCTCCTTCATCTCAATAAACTCGATCAATTTAATGAACAATGCCCACCTAGATACCTTTTCCTTTTCCGCGTGTCAAGAAAAAATTGTGGGAAAAAAATTGAGCGATGAGTTCGGTGAAATGAACGCGGCCCGGATGATGAGGGATCATGTAGTGTGGCCTAATGCTTTAGGAAGTGCGGTTTAATGCTTTAATATGTATAGTTTTATCCCTTAATCATCCATCATTCCCGCTCCCATGGTCCTGTGTGAGAGTGCAAAAGGCCAGGGGCAGTTTGACAGATGTGGAAAGTAGAGTATGCCGACCGAATATCGGCAATACGGGCGTATGTGCCACGGCCTGCGCACAGGAGCGGGTCGAGTGCGGGAAATCAACGGGAGGCCGGGGAGCATTCCCAAATCAGCCGGAGGTTTTGGGATTGGAGGTCGAGGGATTACTGGAAATCCGAGAGCGGTGATGGGGAAATCTGCGAACGGGGGTAAGGAAGTAGCGTTCCCACGCGGGAGCGTGGGAACGAGGAAAAAACTCTTGTATCTTGAATTGCCGAGCAACAGGTCACAATTTAGATCTCATAAATCCGGAAAAACGGAGGAGGGCGACGTGGGTGGCCCGGATACTTGTATCCGGGTCCGTAATGACAAGAGGGGCAGCCGAATCCACCGGCACGATTCCGGAGTTTGCCCTCCGAGCCTCTTGCGCTTCGCGCCCGGACAACGAGCTGTCCGGGCCGAGACTGTGCAGACTCACGACTTCAGGCACTCCATCCACTTTAACTCACTTCAGGTATTTTCCGTTCACAGATGTTCCTTCGGCGAAAATTCCAGGTGGCCGTCCTGGGGCAGCATCGTGGGTGAAGCCTCGATGAGAATGGACGTATGGTAGCGCTCTTCCAGGCGGGTGATTTCCTGCCGTTTTTTGTTGAGCAGGTAATTTGCGACGTCTGTCGAAAACATCGCCTTGACCGATGCCGGCTTTTTCTGGACCAGGGTGGACCAGATCTTTCGCAGGTAGCACAGGGCGGTCGTTTCGGCGGAGCGGACCATGCCGGTTCCCTGGCACACGGGGCATTCCTTGTAGGATCCCCGGAGGATGTTGAGCCCGAGGTGCTGCCGTGAGAGTTCGAGCAATCCGAAGCGCGAGATGCGGCCGACGGTTATCTTGGCCTTGTCCTTCTTGATCTCTTCCTTCAGCCGTCGTTCCACTTCCCGGGAATGGCGGTTGTCGCGCATGTCGATGAAATCGATGACGATCAGCCCTCCGAGGTCCCTCAGCCGGAGTTGGCGCGGGATTTCGGCCGCCGCTTCCATATTGACTTTGAAGACCATCTCTTCGAGGGCGCCTTCCGTGCTGGTTCTCCCTGAATTGACGTCGATCGCCACCAGGGCCTCCGTCGGATCGATGAGCAGGTAGCCGCCGGACTTCAGCGGGACCTTCTTGCGAAAGATCTGGGAGATCTGTTCTTCAAGGTTGTACTTGTTGGTGATCGGGCCTTCTTCCTTGTAGAGTTTGACGGCCGTCTGGTGGCGCGGGCTGATGATCCTGATGAAATCCTTTACCTGGCGATAGGCGTCCCGGTCATCGACCAGGATCGTCTTGATGTTGGGGTTGAAATAATCGCGGATCACCCGGATGGCCAGGTCCTGTTCCTTATAGATGATGGCCGGGGCGGGCGTTTCCTGGACGAGCTTTTTGATTTCTTCCCAGATCTTCATCAGGTGGTTGAGATCCTTCGCCACCTCCCGTTTGGTGCGTCCTTCCGCGGCCGTCCGAATGATCATCCCGAACTCATCCGGCACCTTGAGGTCGTGGGCCAGTTCTTTGAGCCGCTCCCGCTGGTCTCCGCTCTCGATCTTCCGGGAGACTCCCCGTTGCGACTGGCCGGGCATGAGAACGACATCCCGGCCCGCCAGGGAAATATAGGTGGTGAGAAGAGCGCCTTTGTTCCCGAGTTCTTCCTTAACGACCTGGACCAGCACATCCTGCCCGGGATGGATGACATCCTGAATCCTTGCGGGTTCTTCCATTTCCTTCTGGTAGTATTCGGGATGTATTTCCGGGAAAGGGAGGAACCCGTTCCTGTCCATCCCATAATTTACAAAGGCGGCCTGAAGGCTTGGCTGAACGTGAGTGATTGTCCCCTTGTAGAGATTTCCGACCACCTTGCCTCGAGTGGCTGTTTCGATGAAAAAGCCCTCCAGTACCTGATTCTCCAGGAGGGCGACTCGGAACTCTTCGGGGTGAAGTGCATTGATGATCATGGTTTGCGACATGTTTTAACCTTATCGATTCTTGTGCGCTATGCGAGATTCCAAATGTTGTTTGGCCTGGTAGACGAAGGTGCGCAGAGCGACTTCCCGGTTGGGCTGGATCGCGCCGTCGTACGGTGCGTCCAGGTACGGGACCCTCATCTTGTGCAGCAAGGGCTTCAGGACAGCCGCGCAAATGGTGCTCGGCATGCAGGTGAAGGGGAAAACGTTTACGATTCCGTTGAACCCCTCGTGGGCGTATTCAAGCGCGCCCCCTATGCTCAGTGCCGCTTCCGTCCCTATGTCGAAATTAAACAGAGTGTTGTGTTGAAGTCTGCGTTCAACAGTCCCTATGCTGTGATCGGCCGCTATATCCAGATGCTTTAACGCCCGCCGGTAGACCTGGCGTTGCCTTACGTACTGATAGATCCCTTCGATGGCGTTATCCATGAGTTCCCGTGACAGGCGCCTGAGGCTTCCGTGGTCTCCGTCGATCCATGCCATTTTCCACCGGCGTTTCAATTTCCTGCGCTGCTCGAACGTCACGAAATGGACCCATTCGCCCATCGAAGCGTCGAGTACCTCAGCGCCGTATCGTTCCAGGACGCGGATGATGTTCTGGTTCGAATCGGGATGGCTGCGCAGGTATATCTCGCCGACAATGCCTATGATCGGCTTTCGTGGAATTTGCGGATCGATTAAGGTCCGGGCCGTGGCCGCGATGTCCTCGAGTGGATCGAGGAGTTTACCGAAATTGAGTGAGGCCCCCTCCCTTTCGACCAGCGCCGACATCGTTTCAATGGCCTCCATCATAAAAACGTCGGTCTTCCCGGGCCGGGATTCGTAAGGGCGCACGCGCCATGTGATCCTGTCCAGCACATCGGCGATGATCACCCCCACATAACTCAGTCTCCGGAAGATCGGAGCGCACTCGGGGGGCATGATGGCTCCCGTTGCATACGCATCCCCCGTCGTTACGTACAGAATCGGAATGTCCTTAAATTCCTCGAAACGGTCCAAGACCAGCCGCTGCATCTTGTTATACATCCCGAACCGGCAGGGCCCGTCGGCTTCGGGGAGGAAGTAGGCATAACGGTCCGGCGAAAAGGATGGGCCGAGGCGTTCCTTTTCCTTTTGGAGGTGATGCAGGATGTCGCCCAGTGTCACCTGGCAGGGAAAACATTCCTTTCCCGATGTAAATTCCTTGCCGAGGGAGAGACCCGAGTAGGTTTCCATAACGACGGCATCCACTCCCACGGCGCGAAAGGAAGCGACGAGGAGCCTGACGGCGTTGGGAGCCATATCCGGCAGAAGGAGGGTTCTTCCCGAGACATCGAATTGCCCGACGCTGGTGTGCAATCGGTTAAAGGACAAGAGACTGTTATCGTCTTTCATCATGAAAACTTTCCAGGCCCAAAGCCTGACCGCGGACGGCAGGGCTGCCGGCTGTCATCGGCTGAAACCGGGGCCTCGAGGCCCGACGCATCCCTCACCGGCACGAGGACTGCTCCGGCGCTCCGAGACCGCAGGGGTTTGCCAGGCATTTGTCTTGCAGGTTCTTCACGACATTCCGGTAAGCCTCGATGCGGGTCAGAAGGCCCGCCACCGCACTGTGCTCGTCCAGTTCGAGGATGAGCGAAGGTTTTTCCTTGAGCACGTGCCGATAGAAATGTTCGATAAAAGAATCCGCTCCGCAACTGAAGTTGGTGATGTGCACTCCGTACCAGTTCCGCCTGCGCGCAATGATCTTGGCCGCTCGAAGTATTTTCGCTCCGAGTCCCCAGTACATCTTGGGGAAGTCGCTCAGATCCTCGCCGTCCATATCGAGGAAATCCATCGGCAACGCTTTGATCCCCAGCTTCGCAAGCTGCCGCCCGAGCTGAAGATTCAGCCTTTCATCATGCAGATTGTAGGGGCGGCCCGTGACGATCCAAAGGGGTTCATCCGGCCCCGTGGATTCCAGGATCTCGCGCCCTCGCGCCAGGAGTCCGTTTGTGAACGCCTTTTGCTTTTCCCAGGCCCGCGCCACGGCTTTCTCCAATCTTCCCGGGTCAGGCTTCAATGAATCGGGAAAACCTTCGTAAAACGATCGCGCCAGGTGCCTGGTTTCGTCTTTCAGGTGGAGCGTCGGTTTGATCATCCTGTCACCGGGAATGTCGAAAGCCGCTTTTACCATGAACTGGGAACTCTCCACCAGCGGGCAGAAAAATCCCGTCTCCTCCGGGATTGGAGTCGGGAGATCGATGACGTTCGGCAG
This sequence comes from uncultured Syntrophobacter sp., assembly GCA_963666995.1. GTDB lineage: Bacteria > Desulfobacterota > Syntrophobacteria > Syntrophobacterales > Syntrophobacteraceae > Syntrophobacter. The sequence goes on from OY762941.1 coordinate 2,878,290, forward strand.
GAAGAGATGTTCCACTCGCTCCAGCAGAAACCGAACGTGGCCGTGGAAGACTTTCATGGGAAAGCAGGTCTCCGCCGTCATGCTCTCGACCCCGGCCAGCACGATCCTGCTGTTGGTGCCGGGGCTGAACACCACCGAGTAGCCGAGGTTTGAGAACAGGTGTGCCCAGAAGACTCCCCATTCGAGCGTATGGAGAGCGAAAGGGATTCCCACCGCAGGTTTGTTCGTCCCGCCGGCCCGGGTGTCCTCCGAAAAGATGACCTCCGCTTCTTCCAGTGCCTGCTGAAAGATCTGCCGGCGTTCCAGGAAATGATTCTCCTGCCGGACTCCTTCGTAGCGGCTTGATTCGTAACGTCCGCACTCTCCGCCCCAAATACTTTTATTTCCACCGAAATTATAAACTTTCAATTTGCATTCGTTATGGCATTTCTTATCGGCATTGCAGGTCGATTCCGAGAACTGCACTTCCGTGCAGGACAATTCTTCCAGGTCGCGGTTCCGGGTCGGGAGTTCCTCCTTTCGGCAGAGTTCCCGCACCGTAAGGGCGGCCCCGAATGCGCCCATCACTTCGCGGTGCGCCGGAACGAGGATCGGGCGGCCGAGCACCCGTTCGAAGGCTGCCACGATACCCTGGTTGAGAGACGGCCCTCCAAGAAACATGACCCGCTGCCCGACATACCGTTTCTCGACCACGCGGTTCAGATAGTTGTAAACGATGGCGTAACAGAGGCCGGCGATCAAGTCTTCCCGGGCGGCCCCCTTCTGAGCGTAGCTCACGAGGTCCGATTCCATGAACACCGTGCAGCGCTCGGCCAGGTGGATCGGGGTTTGCGCCGAGAGCGCAATGTCCTGGAATTCCCCGACGATGTTGATTTTCATCTTGTTGGCCAGTTCGTGCAGGAAGCTGCCTGTCCCCGCCGCACAGACTTTGTTCATGTCAAAATCGAGCGGATGAGTGTTTTCGATCCGGATGTACTTGGAATCCTGTCCGCCGATTTCAAAAATGGTGTCGATCTCGGGATCGACGGCCACGGCGCCCCTGGCATGAGCGGTGATTTCGTCGATCACGAGGTCCGCGCTCAAAAAATCGCCCGCCACGTTCCTGCCCGAACCGGTGGTGGCAATGGCCATGACGCTGACGCTCTTTCCCACTTCCCGCTGCAGGGTTTTCAGCAGCTTTCGGGTGATTTCGATGGGCTTGCCCTGAGTGGGCAGGTAGCATTTGTGAAGGATACGGTCCTTATCATCGATCAAGGCGTATTTGGTCGTGGTCGAACCGATGTCCACTCCCAGGTACGCGGGAATCGGTTTTTTGCGGGGCCTTCCCCAGGGCGAAAGCGAGTTGTCGGGATCGAACCGGGTGAGTTTCAGTTCCAGGCGTTCCGTTTTCGGAAATTGACTTTCGGACTTCGAATTCGTTCGTTCGAGCAGGGACAGATCCGGGGTGTTCTTCCAGCCCTGTTTCCGGGCCTGCAGAGCGACGCCGTAGGCGCCCAGGGAAGTATGGCGGGGAGGAACCTGAAGCGAGGGGAAGTAATGCTTGAGAGCCTCGACCTGCAGGCGGTTCGATGCCATGCCTCCGATGAAGATGACGGGCTCTGCCAGTTCGCGGTTCGCGACAATCGTGCTCAGGTAATTCGCCGCGTTGCCGTAGTGGAGGCCGGCAATGATGTTGGGCAGGGTTTCCCCCTTATTCTGCAGATGGATCATGTCCGACTTGGTGAAAACGGTGCAGCGGCAGGCCACGGGGGCGGGGTAAGTGCTTTTCAGCCCGAGGGCTATGAAATCATCGATCGTCTGCTGCAGCTTGTCCTGGCCCATGCTGAAACCGGCGCCGTAAATGGAAGTGGCCAGGCGCTCCGCCTGCTGGTCGATGAAGGAACCCGTTCCGGAGGCGCACGGCCCGTTCATGTTGAAGGCTTCCAGGTGCCATTGTCCATTCTCATGGGCAAGCTGAAAAAGGGACGCGTCCTGACCGCCGATGCTGATAATGGAGCGAACTCCCGGAACGAGCCTGGTCGCGCCGAGCACCTGGGCGATGGTCTCGACTTCATAAGGGGCCCGGAGTCTTTCCGCAAGCAGTTGACCGTGAACGCCGGTGAAGGAAACCGAGCGTATCGTGTGCTCTCCCTTGAGAAAAGCGGGACTATAAAGCCTTATAAGCAGCCTGTGCGCCTCTTCAAAAGTCAGGCCGAAATGACGGAGGTAGGGCGCCTCAAATACTACCTGTTGGAGATCGTCAATCACGACACAATTGATGCTCACCGAACCGGCATCAATACCCACATCGTATTCCATTCGCTTTCCTTTGAACTATCTCCATACTATTGCGATTTCCGGAAAACACGGACAATCTAAAGTAAATAATATAATTTCTTCAAATCAGATGTTCAATCCTGCATTCCATTGGGAAACTTCGAAACCGTCCACCCGTGTGGGATGCCCTTGAAAAACTTCCTTGACACACAGGCATTCCTGGCGACAAAGTGCAGCCACCGGATTACCCCGTGAATCGCAAACCATCCGATCAGCCCTGTCTGCCTGACAGTCGGGGAAGGGGACTTCCCTGAATGGCTGAAGGATATGCCTATCGACGGGATATTCGAAAAATCGGCTGTTGTCAATCAACTCTTGACTGTGCCGATCAGTCCGCGCCTGGATGAATGACTATTCGGCATGATGAGTCAAGGAATTCATTTTGTTGCAGGTCAAACCGGGCGGGCGGACCTCCTTGCCCTTGAATGCCCCGGGGATTTCAGACACGAGATGTCAATCGGGCCGCGATCGTGATCAGAATTGAAAAGCTCACTAAAGACTACAAATCCATCCGTGCGCTGAAGGGAATAGACCTTCACGTCGGGGAGGGGGAGCTTTTTGCCTACCTGGGACCCAACGGATCGGGCAAAACCACAACCATCAAGATCCTGACGGGCCTCGCCTACCCCACGTCGGGGGATGCTTACATCCATGGGTTCCATATCGTGAAAGACACCCTGCAGGCCAAGCGGCAGTGCGGCCTGGTCCCTCAGACGATCAATCTGGACCACGAACTCACGGTTTTCGAGAACCTGAACATCCACGGGAAGCTCTTCCACATGGGCAGACAGGAACGGTTGTCGAAAATCGATGAACTGCTCGGCTACGTGGAAATAAGCGACAGGCGCAACAGTCCGGTAAAACATCTGTCCGGAGGCCTCAAACGCCGCGTAATGGTGGCCCGGGCGCTCATGCATTCCCCGGGGATTCTCTTCCTGGATGAACCCACGGTGGGCCTGGACCCGAGCATAAGGAGGCGCATCTGGTCTCTCATCAAGAAGATACAACAAAAGGGGTGTACGATATTTCTCACCACCCATTACATCGAGGAGGCTGAATTCCTTGCCGAACGAGTGGCTTTCCTGGATGAAGGCACGATAGTCGCCATCGATTCTCCCAGGAATCTCATGGACCGGCTCGGTGTATGGGCGCTCGACACCATCGTGAACGGTGAGATGGAAACGGTCTACTTCAAAAACAGAGACGAAGCCAACAGGCACATCGAGAGGGAAAAAGGGGGATTTGCCCTGAGACGCGTCAACCTGGAGGACGTCTTCATTGACATGACCGGGAAGAAAGTGCAGCCGTGAGGGGATGCCTTGCAATCTATCAGCGGGAACTTCTGATCCTGAGGAAAAAGTTCTTCAGGCAGATCGCTTCCATGTCCGTTGCTCCCCTTCTCTACCTCATCGCCTTCGGGCTCGGGATGGGGAAGGGAATCACGATCGGCGGCCGCTCCTACATGGAATTCCTTATCCCGGGGCTGGTGGCGATGAGCAGTATGACGCAGGCGTTCGCCATTGCGAGTGAAATCAACATCGCGCGTTTCTACTGGCGGATTTTCGAGGAATTTCAGGCGGCTCCCATCCGGAATATGGCCTACGTCACGGGAGAGGTCCTGGCCGGGATAACACGGGCGCTCCTGTCGGTTGCCGTCATCCTGGTGATTGCTCTTCTTTCCGGAGTCGTGCTTTCTTACGGGGTCTTTTTCTGGATTGCGGTGGTACTGAACAGCTTTGTTTTCGCGTCTCTTGCGGTTTGCCTCGCCATGCTGGTGTCTTCGCATGCCGATCAGGCGCTGCTGACCAATTTTTTCATCACTCCGATGGCCTTCCTCGGAGGCACCTTCTTCCCCGTGGACCGCATGCCGCCGTGGGCCCAGGGAATCCTGAACTTTCTTCCGCTCACTCATGCCGCCCGGGCCATCAGAAGCGCAGCCTTCGGCGAGGTTCCGGATTCATTCTCGTATTTCCTGCTCGCGGGGATCGGCTGCGTCCTTTTCGTTCTGGCATTTTATTGCGTCAATCGGGCGAAAGAATAGGGGATGGAGTCATTTCCCCGTGAGCGCATTCCCCGGCACCAGGGTGATCCTCGGTACGTCTTTTGCCGGATTATTGTCCACCAGCAAGCCGCAACCGTAGGTCCGCTCCAGCGTCTCACCGGTCAGCACCTCCCGTGGAGAACCCGCACTCACCACCTTCCCTTCTTTCAGTAGAATCAGGCGATCCGCATACATGGCCGCGAGGTTCAGGTCGTGAGAAACCATGATAACGGTTGTCCCGTCCCGGTTTCTCAGCTTCTCCATAAGCTCCATGATGTGGACCTGGTGAGCGAGATCGAGCGAGGCGGTGGGCTCATCGAGCAGTATGATTCGAGGTTGCTGGCAGACGGCGCGTGCAATCAGGACCCTTTGCCGCTCCCCTGTGCTCAATTGATCGAACTTTCGCCGACCGAGTTCGAGTACACCGGTGAACGACATGGCCTGTTCGGCAATGCTCAGGTCTTCCGCATTCTCCGTGCCGAAAAACCCCAGGTGAGGCGATCGACCCATGAGCACTACTTCCGCAACGGAGAACGGAATGCCGGCGGGCTGGACCTGAGGGACCAATGCCATGCAACGCGCCAGCGCCTTCCGGGAATAACCGTCGAGAAGGCGCCCTCGAACAGAGACGTCGCCGGTTGTCGCTTTTACGGTGCCGGAGACGGCCTTCACCAGTGTGGACTTGCCCGAACCGTTCGGGCCGATGACGATAAGGAATTCTCCCCCGCGCACGGAAAAGGTGACGTTCTCCAAAACCGTCCGTTCTCCATACGCCGCACTGAGTTTCCGAACCTGCAGAACGGGTTTCATCTTTGAGACCTCACCAGGAGGAAAATGAACAACGGTGCACCGATCATGGCGGTGATGACTCCCACGGGAATTTCTCCGTGAGCCGGAATGGACCTGGCGAGCAGATCGCAGAAAACGAGGTAAGCGCCGCCTCCCAGGACACAGGAAGGGATAAGGACTCGGTGGTCCGGCCCGAAAAGGAGCCTTAACACATGCGGAATAACCAGCCCCACAAACCCCACCAGCCCTGAATGGCATACGGTCGCACTCACCATGAGGGAAGTGATCCCGAGAAGGACTAAAGATGTCGAACGCACATTCACTCCCATGTTGGCAGCCATTTCTTCACCCATGAGCAGGAGGTTCATGGGCCTTGCAAAAAGGAACAGAACGAAAAAACAGGGAACCAGCATGAGAGAAAGTGCAAGGGCTTCATTCGTGTCCGTTGCGGAGAGATCCCCCATCAGCCAAAAGAGGATACTGTGCAACCGTGAATCCTGCGTCTGAGAAACCAGAAATATGATGATGGAGGAGCAAAAGGCATTGACCATGACGCCGGACAGGATGAGAGAGTCTTTTTTTATGGCCGATCGTCCCGAAGCGACGATCACCATCAACAAAAGGGAGATCATGCATCCGGTAAATGCCAGAGAAATGACTCCCGGAGACCGGGGCAGGCCGAGTAGTATGCCGACGATTGCCCCCACTGCCGATCCGCCCGAGACGCCGAGGACATAAGGTTCGGCCATCGGGTTTCTAAGCAGAGTCTGGAATACGAGGCCTCCCAGGGAAAGAGCGGCTCCGACCATGGAGGCCAGGATGACCCTGGGGAAGCGAATACGCCAGACGATGCTTGGCATGATGGAATTCGCATCTCCCCAACCGGTGAATGCTGCAAGCACACCGTTCAGGTTCCAACCCGTCGATCCGATGGAAAGTCCCAGAATACCGGTCAGCACGAGAACCAGCGCCAGCAGGAAGGAAACCGTCATGGTGCGTTTGATTATGTGATGATTCATATCTTAGAACAATTCGGGGTGAATAAGCCTTGCCAGCAACTCAAGCCCTTCGACCATGCGCGGGGTCGGCCGGTCGAAAAGGTCCGAATCCACAATGAAGACGCGTCGATTCCTGACCGCCGGCAGATTTTTCCATTGCTCCCATTCATTTTTCACGAGATCGAAGTCCTGGCCCCTCGTCATCGAGGTCACGATGATGACGTCGGGCTGCAGCGCCAAGACCTGTTCCCTGCTGAATCGCGGGTATGGAATGGGTCCTTCCGCCAAATTACGGCCCCCTGCCGTGGTGATGAGTTCATTTATGAAGGTGTTGCTTCCTGCGGATACGATCGGGCTGACGCCGATTTGGAAAAACACTCCGGGATGGTCTTCAACCTTCGCGACTCGGGACTTCACTCGTCCGATTCCGCTGTGCATGTCACACGCCAGTTCCTCCGCTCTTGCTTCTGCATCGAACAATCGACCGACTTCGCGAATGGTGTCTATCGTCGTCTGGAGATTTTCGGGGTTCACTTCACAGACCGGGATGCCGAAGGCCGCCAGCCTTTCCTCCACGCCTTCGGGCGCCCCGTCCCGGAGAACGATGCAAAGATCCGGTTCCAGACTCACGATTCGCTCAAGATCGGGGTGCAGGAAGCCGCCCACCTTCGGCAGCACCCGGGCCTCGGCCGGGAAATTGCACAGCTCGGTTACGCCGACCATGCGATGTCCCTCTCCCAGTGCAAAAATGATTTCCGTTGTGCTTGGAGCAAGGGAAACAACACGGGTGGGATTGTCCGGTATTGAAACCCGCTTGCCCGACCGATCGAAGAAGCTTCCTGCGTCGCAGCAACCGGGGAGGGCCGCACTGAGTCCCAGGAGAGCGAGAAGAATGAAGGACAACAGGTTTGGTACATTGAACCTGCGAACCCTCCGTGTCGGGATGCCACTCCTGTGGCGAGGATGAAAACTTTTGCACATCGTTACTCGTCCTCCGGGATGTTCAGTTGAAATCTTACAGGCACAAGGACCCTGCAGACGACCTGTTCGCCCCCCGCTCTGGCGGGGGCGAAGGTCGAGTTCCTGAGCGCCTTGATCGCCTCGTCCTCAAATCCATAGCCGGCTCTTTTCACTGGTTCGACACGGATCGGCAAACCCCGAGCATCTATTGTCACCTCGAGAACGACCGTTCCTTCCATCCCCAGTTCACGCGCCGCGCGCGGATACTTCGGCAATACTTTCCGGAGAAATTTCGGCCCGTTCGGCGTGCCCAGCCGAGCCTCGACCGCATCGCCGTGGAAGTGCGAACCAGCGCCGTTCCCCGAAGAGCCGTAACCGCTGCCGCCGCTCCCGGAATTCCCTTTCGGCCCTCCCCAGGGGCCGCCCTCCATGGGGGTGCTCGTGGCCGGTCCTGCCGCACCGTCTTTTGCAGTGGTCCCGTCAGGCTTCACCGGGCAGGTTCCTGCATGGGGTGGCGCCTCGTCCGTTCGGCTTTTCCGGTTCTCGGGTTGTCTCACTTTTGCGTTCGCAGACGGCTTCCCGGACCTGAACGCGGTGTCCCTCGGCAGAGACGGTGCTTTGCCGGGAGGCCCTTTTGCGTTCGAGGCATTCTGATGGTCTTTCGGAATTTCAGGAACGGCAGCCGGGTCCGGGACTTCGGGAATGGTCCCGGATGCGCCGGGTCCGACCTGTCCGGGGTTTCGTGGAGCCGTGTCCGATTCGTTCCCGGGCTTTCCCGCCGCCGCCTCGCCGCCTCCAAGGGTGACCAGACTCACGGTCAGACACGGTTCGGTTCTATGATGCCTGCCGGGGGTAACGTTCATGAGCAGGCCGAATAGAACGGCATGAAGCAGAACGGAAGTGAGAAGGTTTGGCCAAATCTTCATTTGTGAACACTCACCTGCCGGCAGGTTTTGAAGCTGTTTTCGGAATGCCGTCCGGCAACCCTCTGCCCGTCTTTCTGCATTCCTCGCAGCGGGCAATTCCGGAATATGAGTACTTGACGAATTTCTTTCCGCACTCCTTGCACTGGACTTCTATTTTCATGGTCTGCGAATCTCCTTCTCACCTTCTTCGACGTAATAAGCCTTCGGTGGATGCAACACAGCGAACTGCCGGTCAACTCAGATCCCGGTGTAAACCGGTTTCAGTGGATTTCTTCAGTCAACAGGCGTCGTCTCCTTCTTTTCTTTCGTTACCAGAGCATTGAGCAGGGCGTTAACCGCCATTTTCATTACAATGGGGGTATCGTCAGGCAGTGAATAAATTGCCGCCGGCTCTGCGTCGATTCCCGCAATGTCCCGGAACATATTGCGGCACCACAGTTGAACTGCTTCGAGGTTTGAAATCTGTCCTCTTTCATAGGCGTCGCTGAGGGCGAAAGCTGATTCCACAAAGGATGCACAGCGGGGCTGCAGAAGAACCTCCTCGATTCGCCGGAGGCATTGGCCGGAATCGCCGATATCGGACAGTCCACCGTATTTTTGAATCAGTCCGTACAGGTCGATGTTCCGCTCCTGCAGCCTTTGAAAGACGCTGCGTGGGGTTGTGATTCCGTTTTGTCGGCAGACGGCTTCCTTTACGCCGTTGTAAACCGCTCGGGCGATCAATTCGCCCATCCTGCAATGCCCCCCTGCGTTGTCGATCGGCGTTCCCAGGCCCTCGATCACAAGCACCTCGTCCGTTCCGGTGCCCGTGGCCTGCAGGAAACCTGGCCTGGAAGCGCTTCTGATATCCAGATCCTGCATCGCAGCGGTCTTTGCCTCCGTTGCGGTGATGATTGCCCGGGTCCTTGCCCTTGTCGTGAGCCTCATGTTAGTGAGAAGAACCACGTTGATCGTCCCGGGTTCATAAAACAACCCTTCATCCACTGAAGTACGGAGCGCATTGCCCTCTACACCGGCCGTCACCAAGGCATAGACCGTCATGTCCCTGAATCGGGCCTTCTGCACGGACAGGTTCCCCATATCGGCACCGGTAAATAGAAAGGAACCGGTCTTTTGCGATTTTCCGATAACCCTGAGTGTGTGATTCTTCCATCGTTCAAGCCCGAGCCGATGCGCGAGGCTCCAGCATGGAGGTGGAAAATAGTGGTTCCCCACAGTGAGAATGCCTCTTCGTTCGCCTTCGAGGGTCGAGGTCACCCGCATGGGTGCCTTGAATTCAATGACAAGCGTCTTGTTGGGGAAGTCGTAAATGGTGGTTTCGTCCACCCGCGCCGATCGAACATAATCCAGAGGGAGTTCCAAGGGCTTCGTCCGGACATGCTTTTCCTCCAGCACCCGATTCCGTCCGGCGGCAAATTCATCATCATAAATTGTCGCCGCAAGCCATGCCGCAAAGTCCGCGGTGTGCACCGAAAGCCTGCACGTCAGATCGCATGGAAAGCAGCAGATCTTCCCTTCGCGCACCGCTTCAACGTCGTTCCAGCCGGGCTGTGAGAAGAACCGCTCCGCTTCCCCCCGGTTTCCGCCGCAACCGTAGATCACTTGGGGGTTGAACCTCCTCCATTCCTCCATGGTCATCCCGACGGCATTCCCCTTCCTGCCGAGTTCGGGCGGGATACCTCCCGCGGCACGGATCAAATCGTTATGGAAGGAATCGTCTCCCGGTACCATTATGCGGTTCAGGTCCAGAGCCGTGAACCGCGCGACCCTTTTCCGCCTGTTCGCCGGGATTTTCCCGACCTTCCTGGTGATGAGTTGCAGCTCATTTTGCATGTTCCATATGATTTCTTCCGCTGCTGCCCCTCTGTTGAAAACCACCCCAAGCAACCGAATATTGCGATAAAGGTCCTCAATGGAATGGGAGTCCAGTTCAATCGTGCAGCACGATTGTCCCACAAATTCAGTTCGCTCTCTCCGATGTGCGGATGAAACAAAGATCACATCGGGCCGGATGGCTTCGATTTGAGCCTTCGAGGGAGCGAGGAAGCCGCCCACAACCCTTTTCCGACCGGCTTCCGGCGGCAGCCGGTCATGAAGCGTAAGTCCGGCCAGACTTTCCCCCGCTCCAAGCTGGAATATGATTTCGGTTATCGCAGGCACAAGAGAGACGACTTTTCGAGGCCTTTCGGGGAGGATGATTCGATTGCCGCCGGAGTCGACAAAATCGACCGGGCAGGAGGTCGACGTGCCCGTGACGGCAAGCTGGACCAACAGAAAAAATACAACGAGGTGTGAGGATCGCAGCAACAATTTGATCGTTTTCATTGGGACTCCTCATGACCGTGGGATGCGGCATCATCCTCCCCGAAAGATTCCATTCTTTCGGCCGTCTAGTAACGGGCTTCAAGCCCCACCCTGAAATTCCTCCCCGGCATGGGATAACCGTCCACAAAGGCATAGCTTTTGTCCGTCAGGTTGTCTGAGGCCAGGAAGAGTTGCAGGTATTTTGACGGACGGTAGCTGAGCCGGGCTGAAAAAACCATAAAACCTCCTTTATCGATGGCCTTGCTGTAATCGGGAGAGAGATAATTGAAATTCTCCTGCTGTTCGTTGCCGGTGTAGAAGCCGCTGAACATGAAGCCGACCTTCCGGTTGAAATTCACTTCAACGCCGCCGACCGCGTCCCAGACAGGCACATAGGGAACGGTGTCGGAATTCAAAACCTTGGCGTAATCGACGTCTTTGAGTTCGCGTTGCGTGTAGTAGGTGAAATTCAAATAGGGCCTTATACCCACAACGGTATCGTGAAGGGTGAGAGACTTCCGATAGCTGAGCGATGCTTCGATGGCGGAGAGGATCTCTCCTGAAACGTTGCGGTAAGTCGTCCAGTTGCAGTCGCCGTCGACGCAGGCCGGGAACCCTCCGGTGATCTTGTCGCTATAGTCGGTGTAAAAGAAACCGAGCCCCCCTGTGAGTCCTGCATAGTCGACATCGAGTCCTGCTTCATAGGTGGTGCCTGATTCGGGCTTGAGATCGGGATTCCCGATGATCTTCATCCATGTGCCGGATTCATAGCGTCCTGCGAGTTCATCTGCCGATGGGACGCTGAACGCGGTCCCTACGGCTGCCCGGCCCGTCAGCCAGTCGAGAAATGCATAGGTGAGTCCGGTTCGCCAGCTGACATGGCCGAACTGCTCGGTTCTGGGGAGCACTTCAAGCCCTTCCGTCGGCAGTATATCTTCCTGAAAGATGTCGTAGCGGACACCCGCGAGGAAGGTGAACTTGTCCCAGTTGATTTTCTCTTCTGCAAGGAAACCATAATTGTCGTATTGACTGTCCGGCGTCCAGGGATAGCCGGTCGGGTTCGTGAAGGAATCGACTTCGATTCCGCTCCAGTCGAACCCGAGGAGAAGACGCCCGAACGAGAAAGTGGGCAGGCTGAACTGGCTTTGTATCCCCTGGGTCTTGGACTCGGTTGTTGCCGACAGGTAACCATAGGTCGCAGCCGGATAGTTCCATCTGCCCTGGTCGAAAACGTTGAAGTAACTCAGGTGCCAGTTCATTCCCCACTCAGGGGAAGCACCGTCATAATCGATGGATCCATAACCCCTTAAGATGTCTTTGCTGTCGATGGTGTCGGCCGGGAGGTAGTCGGGATTCGGAGTTCCCACGTCCCAGGCCCTGAAGTAGTTCCCCACCGCGAAGAACGTGTGGTCCGGGCTGGGAGTCGCATGCAGGCTCGCGGAATAGGCCTCATCGTTGTAACCGGTGTTGGGGACCTTCACTCCTCCGCCCGTATCGTAGCTGCTCTGCATTATGGTTCGTCCGGTGAGAGAGAGTCCGATGCGGTTGTCGAAAAAACTGCCTGAAAAGCCGGCCCGGCCTTTCGTATAGTCCCAGCTTCCATACTCGGCTCCCGCGTTGACGGAAGGCGCTCCTTTGCCCTTTCGGGTGATTACGTTGACAACGCCCCCCATCGCCGCCGATCCGTAGACGACGGACCCCGGGCCGCGCACGATCTCTATGCGTTCGACATTCTCCAGCGGGATCACCGCTATGTTTCCCGTCCCGGCACTGTGACCGTCGATGAGCACCAACACGTGTCCCTTGATGTCCAATCCGGTGGTGTCGCTCCGAAAACCCCTGATGCTGACGGATGAGAGTGCGCCGGGGTATTTCTGAAAATGCTCGGGGAGGAATTCGGTAAGGAGTTCCGAAAGATCGTCGGCACGGGACTGCTCGATCTCTTTTCTCGAAATGACCTGGACGGGAACGGGAAGTTCTTTTGCGGGGGTGGGCAGACGCGTCGCCGTTACCACAAGCTCTTCCAGTTGTGTTTGAGTTCCACTATCGGGGATGGGGATGGCTTTGCTTTCGGTTGGCAAATCCGATTGAGACTGAACGGTTTCGGGAGCTTCCGGGCGGGATTCTCCAGCGGCGCAAGTCAAGAGCAAACAGAATACGAGACCGGCAAGGACTGACGCGACTGTTGTGCTTTTCATGGTACCGACTCCTATCTCCCCCTCGGGGATGTGAGTGTGATTCAAGCATCGCTCAGGTCTCCTGGCTCACGTTCATCCTACTCACCGCGCCTTCCCGTCACGCCTTGAGCGCAACAGTGGCATTCAGCGGTTTTCGTCGCGATTACAGTCGCGGGGCGGCGGAAGATTTGCACTTCCTTCCCTTGAAGCGATGCGGCATTTCCTATGCTTACCTGGTTGTACTTGGGAAATTCACCTCCTACAGTCTCGAATAGACCTCACGCAGATGATCCAGCCACACGTTTACGATCTCGGGATATTCGGCGGTGCCCTTGAGGACGACCTCGCAGGCAAAGCCGTTCTTTTCGAGAACTGATTTCCAGCTCTCGGATTCGTTCCCGGCCATGTCCTTTCGGGCGTGCTCTCCGGCCACCAGCATGAAAGGCATGAGATAAACCTTCTTTACCTTGCGTTCACGCAGCTTCGGCAAAATCTCATCCAGGGCCGGGTAACCTTCGACGGTCCCGACAAAGACCTTCGGATCCAACTCCTGGAATACCTGGTTCATGGCAAGGTAGATGGCATCGGCCGGATGCTGTTCGCTGCCGTGCCCCATGAGAAGGACCGCATCCTCCGGTTTTCTGCCGGCCGGAACATTCCCGAGCATCGCCTTTGCCACCGTCACCATATCCTCGTGCGAGGAAAGCAGGGGGCGTGCAATCAGGATCTCTTTGAAGCCGCCCGCCATCTGTCCGAAAAGACGAGCGTTCTGGTAGAGATTGTGGAACTCCACTCCGGGGATTGTGTGCAGTGAGAGTACTGCCACGTGGGTATAATGTTCGTCCATGAGCCTCGACAGGGCCGTTTCAGGGGAGTCGAGCGGCTTCCCCTCCTTTGCCAGTTTGGCCCGGATGATACTCGATGTGTACGCCCATCGGATCTCCACTGCCGGGAAGCTCTTCCTGGCTTCGGCGTCGATCCGGTCGAAAGCCTTCTGAGCTTCGGGAACACTGGTCCCAAAGGCCACCAGCAGGATCGCTTTCTTTTCCGGGAGCTTATCCCCGTGGGCCGCAAAGCCGTTCGCAGCCGCCAGCATCAGGCAGGCAAACAACCCCAAAATCATGAATATTCGCTTCTTCATCCGATCTCTCTCCTTTCCCTGAGGTTTCATGGTTTTTAGCGGACACGGCCTGAATCGTTTGAGTCCTCTCGGCATAGGGCTCCACAGTACCAGGCTGCCAAAAAAGACTGCTTCCGCCCCGATACAGGGCCTCAACCGCGCTGTACAACGAAGCGCCGGGCAGGCGGGTGGCAAAAAAAAATCCCTAGAGCTAAAAGCCCTAAGGATTGCACCCTGGTTCACTTGATCCTTTGGCGGGCATCGGACTGTCCACGTACCGATCCCTTGAACGGCTTCAGGCAGGTCTTCTGACTCACGGATCTTCCTACTCTCCGAACCTTCCCACCACACTTTCGTCGCGGCAGTGGCCTCTTCGGATTTCGTCCCCGTTCACAGCGGCGGGACCGCTCCCGATTTTCACGGGATTCCCTTTTGAGCTTTCCAGCGCCTGATCGTTATGACATAGCTGTCGAGCGGTACTATAAGCAGTTTATGAGGGCGGTTGTCAAGCTCATTTTACACCGGTAAATCACGACGCGCCTTCCGGGACCTGCTGGAAAACCATCACGCCATTTTCACCCGTCATGGTGTTTTCGGCTCCGGTGTGACCTTGCACTGCCGGTCTCCCCAGCCTCCATTCGCTTCCGGCAGTCCCATCCTGCCGCTGTGATACTGAACGTCATCAAGCTTTCCGCACCGCCAGAACCATCCGTCGGCATCAACCGGAGTGTTTGCGGGACCGGGAGCCGTATAGGCCGCCGGTTCGTATCCTGAGCGAGGGGTGAAAGTCATGCCCGTGAGGAATACAAAAGACACCGCCGCCAGCGCCAATATGCCCAGATGTTTTTTCATCGTTTTTCCTCCTTCTGTACCGAGTTCCCGGGGAACGCCTGATTCCCCGCCCATCTTCACTTGGGAAGAACACCTTTATTTTCACTGTACATATAGAGAAAATAAGAATGATTTGTGGAAGGTAAACAGCAGGGCAAGATTATCCCCGGTCCCTCGAACCGGGAGTGACGGAAAATGAGAATGCGGCGGGCTGAAGGCCCGGGGCTACATGCTGCGCGTGGAATACCGGTTTATTTTTTCCTTGAAGGATTTCACGGTTCCTGCGATGTCGGGCGCCATTGTGACGGCGCTCACCATGGCCACCCGGCGCGCCCCTTTTTCGAGCACCCGGTCGATATTGGATTCGTTTATGCCTCCCATCACCGTGAAGGGGATGGACAAATGCGGGCCTATCTCGGCGATTGCTTCAGGACCGAGCAGTTCTTTCACTCCGGCCTTGGTATTCGTGGGAAAAATCGGACCGATGTTCACATAGTCCGCGCCTTCTCCCTGCGCCCTCAGGGCCTCCTCGAGCGAGTGGGTCGATGCGCCCAGAATCAGGTCCGGTGCGATCTTTCTGGCGGCCGGAACCGGCAGATCGTCCTGCCCGAGGTGCACTCCATCGGCATCGACGGCCAGGGCGATGTCCAGGTGATCGTTGATGATGAGCAGCACCCCGGAGCGCCGCGTGATTTCCCGGAATTTCAGCGCGAGACGGTAGAGGTCTCTCCCCGAGAGTTCCTTTTCCCTCAACTGGATCATCCGCGCCCCTCCCCGGATCACCGCGTCGAGCACTTCAAGGTTCGATCTTCCGCCGGACAGCCGCTCGCAGGTCACCGGGTACACGTCCGTCTGCAAAAGCCTGGCGATTCTGGTTTCTTTCTTCATTCAACCGCCTCCCACGAACCGGATGATCTCGATGGAATCTCCATCGAGGATGGGTTGCCCTTCCATGGCCGATCGCTCGAGGATCTCGAGATTGCGTTCCACCACAACCGTGCGGGAGTCAACCTTCAGCGCTTTCAGGAGCGCTCCCACCGTAAAAGGCTCAGGGTAGGTTCCTTTTTTCCCGTTTACCTTGATTTCCATAGTCTGTTCCTGCCTTTCGACAAGTTTGAGTGTTCCCGGAGGAGAGGACTTCGTTTACCGGTCGACTCCCTTCCCGCCTGTCTCAGTGGGTAAGAAAAACGGCGTCCCAGTCCTTCCACACCGGCTCGTATCCCTTCCGCCGGATCATGTCCGCCACTACATCGGGAGGACGGCTGTCGGAAACCGCAAACTGGGCTTCAGCATTGTTTTCGCGGCTGTAGCCTCCCGGCTCGGTGTGCGACCCTGCGCTCATCGAGGTGATTCCCAGCGGAACCAGCCGGTCCCTCAGGGAGGCGGGCTCGCGGGTCGAAAGGGTGAGGGAGGCGTCGGGCAGGAAGAGCCTCAGGGCCGTCATCAATTGGACAAAATGAACGTCGGACAGGGGACACCTCGGCTGAAACGCACCCGCCGCCGGGCGAAGTCGCGGAAAGGAGACCCCGATCTGCGATTTCCAGAAAGTCCGGGAAAGATAGCGCGCGTGAAGCCCAAGGAAGAATCCTTCGACCCTCCAGTTGTTCAACCCCAGGAGCGCCCCCAGCCCAAGCCGCCTGAACCCGGCGGTCCCGCCTCTGTCCGGAGTTTCCAGACGCCAGCGAAAGTCTCTCTTTTTGCCGCCCAGGTGGACTTCCTTGTAAAATTCTTCATCGTAGGTCTCCTGGAAAACCACCAGCCCGTCCACGCCGCCGGCGATCAGGTCCGTGTAGGAGGCGGTATCCAGGGGAAAAATCTCGATGGAGATGGAGGGGAACAGGGGGCGGAGCACTTCGACAGCGCCTTTGAGGTACTCCATGGTGACGATCTTCGGGGCTTCCCCGCTCACGAGGAGCAGGTGCCGGAACCCGAGGTCACGAATGGCCCTGCCTTCAGCCAGGATCTCCTCCATGGTGAGGGTCATCCGTTCCACGGGGTTCTTCACATTGAAGCCGCAGTAGGCGCAACGGTTGGTGCACACGTTGGACAGGTACAAAGGCGCGAAAAGGCCGATGACGTTTCCGAACCTTCGCAGGGTCAACTGGTGCGCCTTCCGGGCCATTTCCTCGATATAGAATTCGGCCGCGGGCGAGAGCAGGCTGAGCAGGGAATCCAAGGTGAGCGTGTGCGCTCCCAGCGCATCTTCCACGTCGGACCGGGAACGGCCCTCCACGTCCTTTTCAATATCCGCCCATTCGTAGGTCTTGAGTTCGTCGTAGAAGCTCATTTTTTTACTCCCTCAAAAAGCCGGTGAGCGGACTTGACGCTTCGGCCATTTTCCGAGTTCTTCCAAGTCCGGCCAGAAAGGCCTCCCGGCCGGCTTCGGTCCCTTTCCTGAAAGCGATCGCCATGGCTTCGGGATCCGCCGCGACCGCAATGGCCGTATTCACAAGAACGGCGTCCGCTCCCATTTCCATCGCCTCGGCGACATGAGACGGCGCTCCAAGGCCCGCGTCCACCACGACCGGGATGTTCGCCTTCTCGATGATGATTTCAATGGAATCCCTGGTCCTTATGCCGCGGTTGGAGCCGATGGGAGACCCGAGCGGCATGACTGTTGCCGCGCCGATATCCTCCAGCCGCTTTGCCAGGATGGGATCGGCATTGATATAGGGAAGAACGATGAAGCCGTCCTTGACGAGAATCTCGGCGGCTTTCAGCGTTTCGACGGGGTCCGGCAGGAGATAATGAGGGTCCGGGGTGACTTCCAGCTTGATCCATGGTTCGCACCCCGCGGCACGCGCCAGCCGTGCCAGCCTCACGGCTTCCTCGGCATCTCTCGCGCCCGAGGTGTTGGGAAGCAGGAGATAGCGGCTCGTGTCGATTGCGCTCAGTATGCTGTCTTGAGGGTTCTCCAGTTCGACTCGCCTCAATGCGACGGTCACGACTTCAGTGCCTGAAGCCTCGATCGCCTTCTTCATGACTTCGGAAGAAGAGAATTTTCCCGTCCCCATGAGCAGGCGGGACTTGAAGGAACGTCCTGCAATAACCAGAGGTTGATCCATTTTTAGTCACCCTTTCCGAGCGGGGGACCCTGCCTCCGCTCACACACTTCGCACCGCTTAGACAGCGGCAGTTTGACTTCACGGAATGTCATGGTGAGCAGATCCCAGGTGAGCAATCTGCCGACAAGAAGGTCCCCGCGCCCCAAAAGGAACTTGACGGCCTCGGCGGCCTGAATGATACCGAAGACTCCGGGAACGCACCCCAGTACCCCCACTTTGTCTGAGGACTCCACCGCTTCTTCGCTCGGGGTTCCCTGAAAGATGCACCGGAAGCAAGGCCCTTCTCCCGGGACGACGGTCATTGCCTGCCCGTGCAGGCCGACCGCGGCGGCATGGGAGAAAGCCTTGCCCATTGAAACGCAGACATCGTTTATGAGAAACTTCGACTCGAAATTGTCGGTGGCGTCGATCACAAAATCGTACCGTTCAAGAATGCCGGGAGCGTTCTCGGCGGTGATCCGGAAAGGATAAACGTTCAGACGCACGTCTTCTCTCAATCTGAGTACGCTCTCCCGGGCAGATTCGGTCTTTTCGAGCCCGACGGCCTGCCTGCCGTGCAGGATCTGCCGCTGGAGGTTGGACAGGTCGACGCGGTCGCCGTCAGCAATGCCGATTTCACCGATTCCGGATGCTGCGAGGTAGTATAGAGCGGGGCTTCCCAGGCCACCCAGGCCAATGACGAGCACTCGGCTTTCCATCAGCCGGGTCTGACCGGATTCACCGATTTCGGGGATGAGTATATTGCGGCGGTAGACCTCCCTTTGGAGGTCCGTCAGGTGTCCATGCTTTTCAGCCATAAAAAAAACCGCCTCCCGGTATGGGAAACGGTTGAATGAACGTGAGTTTCATTAAAGGTCCACTCACAACCATTTCCCTACGCTGGTATTATCCAGATCAGGTAATCAGGGTTTTATCTCAGCTCTGAACCCGAGCACCCCTAACGGCTGTTAGTACGAGAAAAATGATATCCATTGAAATTTCAAAAGTCAAACACCATCTTGAGTTTCTTCCCGATGATATAATGAACATTGAAACCGGAGGGTGTGTAAGAGGAAGTGAAACGCCCACAGTACCTCACGTTTGGAGGGTGGTCCGGCGGTATTGTTGTGGCGCAGTGTCGTCAAGTGGAATTACCTTATAATTTCAAAGAGGCTGGATTCCGGCTTCCGCCGAAAAGACGGATCAGGGTTTCATCGAGCCTCGGTTTTTCCGTTGGACAGCAGCCCCCCTCAGCTTATAAGCTGATCTGAGCGTTTCCACCTGAAAGGGGTCGCCAAGTGATCGTCAGTGCAAGCCGCCGCACCGACATACCGGCATTCTATTCGGAATGGTTTATGAACAGGGTGCGGGAAGGGTTCTGCCTGGTGCGGAATCCCTTCAATGCAAACCAGGTCTCGCGCATCCCGCTGAAAGCCGATGACGTGGACGTCTTCGTTTTCTGGACGAGGAATCCACGCCCGCTGTTCCCTCATCTTGCCGAATTGAACGATCGCGGATACCGCTATTACTTTCTCTATACCGTCCTCAATAATCCCAGGCACATAGACCCCCGGTCACCCGCTCTCAGCGCTTCCCTGGACACCTTCCGGGAACTCGCCGGCCGAGTGGGACCCGAGAGGGTCATCTGGCGCTACGATCCCATCGTGCTGAGTTCCATAACCGGCCCGGAGTTCCACGTGAAGAGCTACGCGTCGATCGCTCATTCGTTGCGCGGCAGCACGCTGCGGTCCATCATAAGTTTCGTTCGTCTTTACCGCAAAATCATGCCTCGAATGAATGAACTTGCCGGACAGGGTATCGAGACGATCCAGCCTGAAGCCCCCGGAGCGCTCGAATTTCTGCATGACATCGCAGGAGCGGCGGCGGAAAACGGGATGGAGATTACCAGTTGTGCCGAGAGGCTCGATCTCGTCCCTTTCGGCATCCGACCGGGGAAATGTATCGATGACGGCTATATTTCCAGGGTTTTCGGCCTCGAGCTATCAGCCGTAAAGGACCCCGGGCAGCGGAAAGAATGCGGCTGTGTCACCAGCAGGGACATCGGCGCTTACGATTCGTGCCTGTTCGGCTGCGCGTACTGTTACGCGACGAGCTCCCAGCACCGGGCGGAAGCAAACCACGCCGCTCACGATGCGGAATCGCCCGTCCTCATCGGGCCGCCGTGAGCGCAGTCGGATCTTTCGTGAACCGGATGCAAGGCCCGGTGGTTTTGACGTGATGGCAATGCGCCGCAATCCCTCTGCTGGAATCGCGTCGATCTGCCGGAATGCAAGGCCCGGCATGCGTTATCCTACAGGGAACTCGCTCCGTCGCTTTTTGCGGCGGCCGTACCCGAATGCACGGCTGACAACGAATCGCCGCGTGCTGGGACCATCCCATCATGTTATAAGTGCTCTCCGTTTTACAATGTATAGCCGCGTGCGGAGACCGCCCCGGAGATGGAGTGGGTTTCCCGCCGCAATCAAAAGGACAGAGATGATCGTTCTCGTTCAAAATGACCCCGATACCCCCCCCGGCCTCGTGGAGGAAATCCTCGGGACCGGTGATTTCCCCCATGGAATTGTTCATGCCTACAAAGGCGCCGGCTTCGAAAGGATCGGGGAAATCAGCGGGGTCGTGATGCTCGGCGGTTCCATGAGCGTTCACGACGTCGATGCATTTCCTTTTCTGCGCGAGGTGAAAAGATTCATCGGAAAGCTACTGCAAGAGGGGGTGCCCTATCTTGGAATCTGCCTTGGCAGTCAGCTCCTGGCCGAGGCGCTCGGGGCCGCAGTGCATCGGAACTCCTTCGCAGAGAAGGGGTGCCGCCGGGTTTCTCTGACGGAAGCCGCCGGGGACGATCCCCTCTTCGGGTCCCTGCCGAAGGAATTCATCACGTTTGAGTGGCATGATGATTCCTTTGAACTCCCATCCGGGTCGGTCCATCTTGCCGGGTCCGAATCGTGCCCGAACCAGGCGTTCAGGTGGGGAGAAGCCTCTTACGGACTCCAGTTTCATCTGGAAGTCGACGAAGCACTGGTGCGGGATTGGAGCGGCGGTGACGAGGAGTGCCTGCGGGATTTCAGACTCGTGGAAGAAGAATACCGAAGCGCCTCTTTGACCATTCTGAACGCATTCATCGAGGCCGTCCGGCCGGGCCTGCCCGCATAAGCTATCGCACCCGGGGACCGGCCGAAGTTCGATTCCTGAGTTTTCAATCGCTAACACCTCTTTATTATGCATAAAAAATGAGCTATCTTCTTTGATGTCATCGCTTTACCGCTTTCATCCGAGGCGCTTGTACCGCGTGGCAATCGATTATATTCCGGGCTGTTCGCGATCGAATTTCTCCTGCCCTCTCATTCATTTCAGAGGTCTCCAACGCGCAGACCTGAAACCGGCAAGGAAACAGGGATGAAACTTTCCGGAAGTGTCCACGGGTTGAAAAGAATCAGAAGGTTCGGAGCGATCTCCAGAGTCGTGCTCAAGCACGGCGCGGGCGATCTGGTCGATCGTCTGCACAACGGCGAAGGAAAAAAGCCCAGACGTCGCGCTGTCAGGGACTCGGCGCATCGAACCGCGTTCCCTTCGCCGAAACGAATCCGCCTTGCCCTGGAAGAGCTTGGGCCAAGCTTTGTGAAGCTCGGTCAACTGATGAGCACCCGGGCCGACCTCTTTCCCCCTGAATACATAGAAGAATTCAAGAAACTCCAGGACAGGGTGCCTCCCATTTCCTTCCAGGAAGTCAAGGCCGTTATCGAAACGGAACTCGAACGCCCCATAGGCGAGATTTTTGCTGAATTCGATGCCGAATCGCTCGCCGCCGCCTCCGTCGGCCAGGTTCATACCGCCAGGCTCTTCAGCGGAGAAACGGTCGCGGTCAAGGTCATACGGCCGGGGATCGACAAGAAAATACGCGAAGACATTCGGCTCATGTACTATCTGGCCGAAAGAATCGAAAAGACGTTCGAAGTCGGGCGCATCATCGGTGTGGTGAACCTGGTGCAGGAGTTTGAGCGCATCATCTTTCGCGAGCTGGACATGCTCATCGAAGCGGGGAGCATCGAGAAGTTCGCTCATAACTTCCAAAAAATCGATGAAATCTACATTCCCAAAGTCTATTGGGACTATACGACCAAATCCGTCCTGGTAATGGAACATATTGAAGGCATCAAGATGGATGAGGTCGAAAAGATACGCGCGCGCGGGATCGACCCGAAGGAAGTGGCAGCCATCGGGTTGCGCGCGTTTTCGCGGCAGTTGATGGAGTACGGGTTTTTCCATGCGGATCCCCATCCCGGAAACACCATCGTGATGTACGACGGGCGAGTCAGCCTGGTGGATTTCGGCATCACCGGCTACCTCGACGAAGAAATGATGAGGCAGATTGCAAACCTGTTCCTCGGCTATGCGGAGCACGATTACGACATGGTCATGGCGGCGCTCGGCGACGCCGGTCTCATCAATGAAGATTCAACCGACCTCAAGGCGTTCAGGACCGACCTCAAGGACATGAGCGAGGCGTTCTACGGACGTTCGCTGAAAAATATCTCGGTAAAGGATGTCTACGACCAGGTGATGCACCTGGTGCTGAAGTACCGCATCAGGCTGCCGCGAAACCTTCTGCTCCTTCTCAAGACCTTCATCCAGACGGAGGCCTTGGGCAAAATCCTCGGGAGCGATGCGAGCATTCTCGAAGTCACCAAACCCTTCGCGCGAGATCTGCTGAAGCGCGGCTACGACACCAGAAACCTGATCAAAACCCTCGACAGGGACGCCCGAGCGGCGGGAAGCCACCTCAAGGCCATGCCCAAGCTCCTCAACGACATCCTGAGGCAGGCGGCAGGGGGGAAGCAGGAGTTCCGGATGCGCCTCGGAGGCCTCGACCGCCTGGAGGACCAGATCGAGAAGGGAATCAACCGGATCACGGTCGGTCTCATCGTTTCGGCTTCCATCGTCGCCGCAGCCATGATTTTGAATTCCGGCCAGAAGGTACTGGACTTCACGGTGAATTTCCTCGGCCTGAATTCCATATCCCTGACTGCAATCCTGGGGATATCGGGCTATGCCATAGCAACGCTTCTGGGGGTCCTGCTGATTGTCTCCATTTTACGATCAGGGAAGTTCTGATTGGTGGTCCGATCCCTGCAAACCCACGCTTTCAGAACGCATGGCTCGTTCCCATGCTCCTGTTGCCCAAAGGAGAAGTCGCGGGCAGATGAAACCGGGATTCGTCATTCCGGCGGAGGCCGGAATCCAGTTTCTTTGAAATTATTGAATAATTCCAATTGGCGGTACCGGACCCCGGTCCAAACATTCCGCCGACGTGACGTTTCCGGACAAACGGCTCATTTTTCACCCGGGTTCTGTTCGGGCGACGGCTTCGGACGCAGTCCCCCATGCCTTTGGAGAGCATCGTTTGTTACTGTCTTGAACGCAGATTGCCGTCACACCAATCACATACGGTTTTTTTGAAAATGGGGTTTCCGCGGGTAGACTGCTGCGGTGTAAACAGAGTTTTGGAACGGGGTCGGCATCGGCACGAATGCAGCCCGATTCCGGCGGGCAGGGAATCCGGTATTTCTCCGAAGTTCCGGGCTCCCGCGCATTGACATCTTTCCATCCCACAAGTATGATTTAAATTGAGCAAAATGACCCGAAATCACTTTTTCCGGTCCTTTCATTCAACGATAGTGGAGTTTTGCCTGTCTCTTTTTCCCTTTTCAGCAAACTGACTGCCGCAAATCGGATCCAAAAGGGATGAGCCATGAGGCATGTTATCATCGGTAATGGCATCTCAGGGATCTCCGCCGTCGAGACCATCCGCAGCATCGATTCCCAGGCATCGATAACCCTCATCGCGGGGGAATCCTTTCTCCCGTACAGCCGCCCCATGATCAGTATGGTGCTTGAAGGCTCGGTCAAGGCCGACCGCCTGCCCATACGTTCCGACGATTTCTATGAATCCCTGCGCATCGAGCCGGCCGTAGGGGAGTGGGCCAGGAGAATCGACACCGAGAACCGGGTAGTGGAGACGGACCGGGGCCACCGGTTTCCCTATGACAAGCTGCTCGTGGCGACCGGCGCCAACCCGCGCCCGATCAAAGCCCAGGGGACCGGCCTACCGAATATCTTTTTCATGCGCAACCAGGCCCAGGTCCAGGGAATGATCGAAGCCATCGGGGCGGGGGCGCGCAATGCGTTGGTGCTGGGCGGTGGGCTCGTCGGCCTGAAGGCCGCCTACGGCCTCCTGCGAAGAGGGCTCAAAGTCCGGCTTCTCATCCGGTCCGCATATCCCCTTTCCATGCAGGTGGACGAATACGCGGGGCAGATACTGCTGAGGGAACTCGTCGCCAGGGGACTCGAAGTCCAGGTCGGCGCCGAGCCGGCGGCCTTCGAGGGAAACGGCAGGGTGAGAGAAGCCGTTCTGACGGACGGTTCCAGGCATCCGTGCGACCTGGCGGTGATCGGGAAGGGGGTGAATCCCGCTGTTTCGTTCCTCCCGCGGGACAAGATCAAGGTCGATCTCGGGATAGAGGTCGACGAACACCTCGAAACAAGCCTGCCCGGGGTTTTCGCGGCGGGGGACGTTGCCGAGCACTTCGACATTGCGAGAAAGACCCGCTGGGTGAACGCCATCTGGCCCGTCGCCGTCGAACAGGGCCGCATCGCGGGCATGAACATGGCCGGCAGGAAGGTATCCTACCCGGGCAGCCTCAGCCGGAACGTGATCCGGGTCTTCGGAACGGATGTCCTCACCGCGGGGCTGGTGAATCCTCCCCCAGGCGGTGATTTCGAAACTTTGGCCCATTACGACAGGGGTATGAACACCTACCGGAAGCTTGTTTTCCGTGCCGACAGGCTGGTCGGGCTCGTCATGGTGAACCACGTGGAACAGGGCGGCGTGCTTATGTCCCTGATCCATCATGAAATTCCCGTCGAAGCGCCCCGGGAACGGATGCTTTCCCGGTCCTTCAACTATTCGCAGCTTCTTTTGAATCGAGGGTGCCAGTCAGGTCAAAAGGAGGTCTTCCCATGAAGGAAGTCATTGTCCATCCGGAAAGGTGCGTGGGTTGCATGCAGTGCATGCTGGCCTGCGCAACAGCTCATTCGAAGACGAAAAGCCTTTTTTCGTCGGTTCTGGAAGACCCGCGGCCCCACCCCAGGGTCCATGTCGGGGCAGGGGTATACGGAGAAGGGTTCCCCAACAGGTGCCGCCACTGCGATCCGGCCCCCTGCCTGCAGGCGTGCCTGCCGGGGGCAATTTACAGGCACCGGGCCACGCAGTCCGTGCTCATCGATCCCGACCGGTGCATCAATTGCGCATCCTGTGCGATGGCTTGTCCCTTCGGGGTGATCCGGTATCACCAGGACGCCCTGGCATTTCCGGGAAAGACCATTGCCGTGAAATGCGACAACTGCCTGGAAAGACAGACAAAGGGAATGGTGCCGGCCTGCGTCGAATGGTGCATGGTCGGGGCGCTGACGTTCGAGGAGAGCAATGAGGCCCTCCGGAAGAAAACGAGGGAAGTGGCAAGGAAGATGTCCCCCGGGCCGGAGGACGCCGCCGCTCTCGAAGGAGTTCCGGGATTCACGCTGCTGAACGCTTTGAAAAGAGGCCAGACGGCCGTCAACGAAGGGCCGCACCGCAGGGAGGCTTGAGATGAGTATTCCGGGAAAATACGACAGGCTGACAATTGCCGAGGATGCGAAACTGCTGCTCGCCAAGATGGAGAAGGAAGGAATCGAAACGGCGTGGGACAGGCACGAGAGACAACTGCCCCAGTGCGGCTTTTGTGAGATGGGTGTGAGCTGCCGGATCTGCTCCATGGGGCCGTGTCGGGTGGACCCGTTCGGAGAAGGTCCGCAACTGGGAGTCTGCGGCGCCGACGCGGATATCATCGTGGCCCGGAATCTCGTCAGGATGATTGCGGCCGGATCGGCTTCCCATTCCGACCACGGCCGGGACCTTATCGACGTGCTCGCCGGGGTGGCGGAAGGCACCGCCCCCGGCTATTCCATCCGGGATGCCGCCAAGCTCGAAAGACTCGCCGTCGAATACGGAGTCACCGTCGACGGAAGGGAAACCGCACAGATCGCCAAAGACCTCGCCCACGCGATGCAGGAAGATTATGGTACCCGCCGGGAAGGACTCACGCTGCTTGCGCGGGCCCCGATGAAGCGCAGGGAATTATGGAAGAAACTTGGGATCACTCCCCGGGGCATCGACCGCGAGACTTCGGAATCCCTGCACCGCACGCACATGGGAGTGGACAACGACTGGGTGAACCTGCTGCTTCACGGGATGCGCAACGCCCTCTCCGACGGCTGGGGCGGATCGCTCATCGCCTCGGAACTCTCGGACATTCTCTTCGGGACCCCGAAGCCGGCCATGAGCCGCGTGAACCTGGGGGTCATCAAGGAAAATGAAGTCAACATCCTGGTCCACGGGCACAATCCCATTGTATCGGAAAGCATCCTATCCGCGTGCTCGGAGCCGGAACTCGTGGAACTGGCGAAGACCGGGGGCGCAAAGGGAATCAATCTGGCCGGACTGTGCTGTACCGGGAACGAACTCCTTGCGCGCCACGGGATTCCCATAGCGGGGAACCATCTCATGACCGAACTGGCGCTGGCTACCGGGGCCGTGGAAATGATGATCGTCGACTACCAGTGCATCATGCCGTCTGTCAGCACGGTGGCAAAGCACACCCACACACGGATGGTGTCCACGAGCGAGAAGGCCAAGTTTCCGGGCATGACCCACCGGGAGTTCCATCCGCAAAGCGCATTCGGGACCGCTCGGGCACTCGTCAGGGAAGCCGTGGAAAACTTCTCGAAACGCGACCCTCAAAAGGTTTGCCTGCCTGTGGAACCGGTTGACTTCATGACCGGATTTTCGGTGGAATCGGTCCTGGGGGCCCTCGGCGGCAAACTGGATCCGCTCATCGAAGCCATCAAGGCCGGAAAGATCCGCGGTGCCGCCGGGGTCGTCGGCTGCAACAACCCCAAGATCAAGCAGGACTACGGGCACGTGTCCATGACGCGCAGACTCATCGAGAACGATATTCTCGTGGTGGACACGGGATGCGCGGCCGTCGCAAACGCCAAGGCGGGCCATGAAAGCATCGACGCGGCGCGCTTTGCGGGGCCGGGCCTTAAGGAAATCTGCGGTGCCCTGGGAATTCCGCCGGTCCTTCACTTCGGAAGCTGTGTCGACAATGCGCGAATCCTGGTGCTCGCCGCGGCCCTCGCCAACACGCTCGGCGTCGACATAAGCGATCTGCCGCTGGCGGGCGCGGCGCCCGAATGGTATTCCGAAAAGGCCGTCGCCATCGGGGTCTACTTCGTGGCCTCGGGAGTCTTCACGGTGCTCGGACCGACTCCGCCCGTCACGGGAAGCATGAACATCGTAAAACTCCTGACCCAGGGTCTGAACGACGTCGTGGGAGCGACGTTTGCCGTGGAGCCCGATCCCGAAAAGGCGGCCGATCTCATGCGCCGCCACATCGAAACGAAGCGCCGGGCTCTTGGGCTGCCGTATCTCGAGGGCTAGAAGATAGACCGGGGTCGTAAAGTATTCGGATGCTGAAGAATCCCAAGGCGGGTGACACGGACAGGTCGCTGTCCGTGCGCGAAGCGCAAGAGGAGGCTCGGAGGATAACCCATGGATGCACGGCGGCTGATTCGGCTGCCCCTCTTGTCCTTACGGACCCGGATACAAGTATCCGGGCCACCCGCCTGCTGTTCAAAAACTGGTTACGACACAGTCTTGAAAGCCGGGGTCCAGCGTCGTTAATTGGAATTACCCAATGATTTCAGAGAGCCTGGATTCCGGCCTCTATATGAAAATACCAGACCCGCTTGGATCGTTTTGTCTGCATTCCCACGCAGGAGCGTGGGAACGAGGCAATACCCTGTCTCGATTAAGGCAAACAATTTTTCATTGTTCGTTGTGGCCGAAAGGCCATGAGTGTTCGCCGGAATGACGAATCCTGATTTCATCCGGCCTCGGCTTTTCCTTTGGGCGACAGTCCGTTATTTATGCACCTGTCCATAGACCCGCCACCATCCCTCCAATTTCCCCTCGCATGCCCTCTAATGTGACCCGGCGTTGCTGCCGAATCTTAAGAAGAACCCGGGAGGCGCATATGGGCCTTCCGGAAGTATTGGCGGTTGTTTCGGCTTGCAACGATCCGCAATGAGGAGGCGGGATGAAATTCTTTCCGGTGATTTTAGCCCTGGCGCTGGTCATGGCCCTGGCTCTGCTCACGATGGTCCCCTTTAATCTTAATGCGCAGTGCCTTCAGGGGGATTGCGAGGAAGGCCAGGGAACATTCAAGACCGGTGACGGCGGCACCTATACCGGGCAGTTCAGGCATGAGAAACCCTATGGACGGGGTCAATACACCACGGCCGCCGGGGGTTCGTACAACGGGGAATTCCGCGACGGGGAATTCATTATCGGCCTGGCAAACTTTATCACATCTAATGGTGATCGCTACGAAGGCGAATTCAGCAAGGGCAACATGAACGGGAAGGGCACGCTGTTCGTCAAGAGCGGCGAAATCTACGCCGGGGAATTCAGGGACGGCGAATTCAGCGGGCAGGGTACCTACACCTACGCCGACGGAACCTACTGCAGAGGGGAATTCAAAGAAGGCAAACTGAACGGCTTTGGCATATTTGAAACGAAAGAAGGGACATTCGACGGCGAATTCAAGGACAATGAACCCGTCGAAGGCACTTTCAGAGGGAAAGACAAGGCCATCTACGTGGGGCACTTCAAAAACGGCAAATTCGACGGGAAGGGGAAAATAACGCTCCCCGACGGCACCAAAATGGAAGGAGAGTTCAAAGAAGGCGAACTGGTGGTAAAAAAATAGCGGGGCGGACTTTAAGCCCGCCCCGGGCCGGCGTCAAACTTCTCCAAGGCACAAAAATCCCCGGGGCGGCTTGAATCTTTTGCCTTCCCAGAAAATCCGGCCGTCTTTATCGAGGGATTCCCAGAAATCGTTCTCATTCCCGAAATCCGGGCGAACCAATGTCATCTCGACCCGTAATGCAGGAGAAAGGCCTGATTTCCTGCACCGGGCTTCAATATTCTCTCCCAGCATCTTGCCGTATTTGTTGAGTTCATTCCGAACTGTCTGGCTGGAAGGATCCTGAACCAGGCGTTCAAGCGAATCCCAGCAGGACTTCAGGATTCCCGATTCCTTAAGCCCGGCATAGAGTCCCTGCAGGGTTTCGATCGGGAGACGCTCCAGGGAAGGGATGGAAACGAGGGGGATCCGCTCGACGGGGAAAGCCTTTCCGGCCTTCTCGCACCGGGTGCGAATCGGGTCGAGGACTTCCTCGACAACTTCGGGCGACAGGGCGACCAGGATCTGATCGCTTTCCGGGCAAGCGTTCAAGAAGAGCCTCGACCAGAAGGCGATCCGCCTCGATATCATATACAAGAGGTAAGTCTTTTCCCTGGAAAGCGGAGGACTGATGATTTCAGCCGCCTCACCGAGTTCTTCCTCGCCCGATATCCCGAGAATTTCCCGGAATTCGCCCTCCATCTTGCTTGCCCGGTCATAGCCGAGTTCAAGCTCCATTTCCTTCTCATCGAGATCCCGGGACATCTCCATGAACACCCCGGCCTCGACCAGCAGCAAGCGCTTCGCATCGGGGTCGTGAATCCGCCTGCCGCGGATTTCACCCTGAATTTCAATGCGGCTCTCCTCCGATTCCTCGGCCGGTCCGCGGCTCATGGGACCGAGCAACCCGCTTTCACCGGAGAGTTGCGCAAGCTCATTGAATCCCTTCAGAAAGAGTGCGATTTTTTCCGTGAGCCGTGCGTCCTCGATGACCTTGAAGGCGGCGAACCGTCCCTCGATCCAGCCGGGAAACTCAGGCGGACGAAGGATCTGCTGCAGGCAAAGCCGCGGCAGCATGATGCCGAGGTGCCGGACAGCGGTCTCGGAAAGCAAGGTGTGAGGGAACAGATGGAACTCGGATCCGCTGATGGTCATTTGAACCTCTCCTTTTCCGGCGTCAAATCGATTGGTCCCAAAATAGCGGTTTCTTCGGAATCGCGAGGTCTTCCACCTTTGCCGCGGCATTCAGCATGAATCGAATCGCCGCCTCGCCTTCCGCTCCCGCATCGAAACTGAACTCATTCACGAACATGTCGATGTGCTGCCGAATCACATCCGGCTCCATTTCCTGGGCGTGTTCCCGGACGTAGGGCCATGCCTCGTCAGGATGATTCCGGGCGTACCGAAGGCTCGCACGGATCAGCGAATCAACGGATCCGGCAAGGTCCCGCCCGAGTTCGCGCCGGATCATGATGCCTCCGAGCGGCAGGGGCAGGCCCGTTTCCGTTTCCCACCAGGCGCCGAGATCGAGTACGAGCCGAAGGCCAAGGGAAGGGTAGGTGAATCGGCCTTCATGGATGATCACGCCCGCATCGACCGTCCCCGCTGCGACGGCGGGCATGATAAGGTCGAAAGGCATCACGACGGTCCTGCCGCGATGAGCGCCGTTCAGCCTGAGAAGAAGGTTGGCCGTGGTCATGGTGCCGGGCACGGCAACCGTTGCGTCGTTGAGGTCTTTCGGAGTGAGAGGCCGCTTTGCGACGATCAGTGGGCCGCAGCCCCGTCCGATGGCGCCTCCCGAGCGCAGCAGCGCGTAGTCGTCCAGGAGATGGAGAATGGCGTGGCTGGAAACCTTGGTGATGTCGAGGCTCCCCCGTTCCGCCTGCTGATTGAGGTTCTCGACGTCGGAAAGCTCAACCCTGAATTCGAACGGCGAGCAGTCGATCAGCCCCCGGGAAAGAGCGAAGAAAATAAACGTGTCGTTGGGACACGGTGAATAACCGAGTGTGAGAATCTGCTTCATATGTTCCTCGATGGCGGCATTTCCCGCCTGTGTGCGATCACGCCGCTCAGTCCGGCCGGAGCCTTTCGATGAGCCTCAAGACAATGCCGTGGCAGTGAGCCATGGACGTCCGGAATTCCCATCGTTCTTTGCCGCGGTCCCCCGCCGCGTTGCTGATCCCCCGGCATTCGAGCATGGAGACGCCGAAGCGGAAACACGTTTGAGCCACAGCACTTCCCTCCATGTTTTCGGCATAGGCATTGAACTGCGAATACCGTCCGGCTGCGGTCCCTGCATCGCCGCTCGCCATGCTCACGGTGAGGCTGGGGCCGTAGACCAGTGAAAAATCACCGGCTCCCGTATCATAAAATGCTTCTTCGGCCCGCAGGGCAACGCCCGGCACACGGCAGGGTTCGAACACACCGCCGGCCCGGGATGATCCTTCCGGAGAATGCGGACCGGAGCCCGGTGCTGTAGCGCAGGCCCCCGCAATTCGATAAATCCCGGCAGGCGCCGCATGCATGATTCTCCCGTACAGGGCATTTCGGTCCAAAGGAATCCGGTCGAAGATGTTCCCCTCCCGATCGGTCAGGATGGGAATGCCGATTGCTTCGGAGGACAACGGGCCGTTCCGGGTAAGGACTCCCTCGTCGGCGATAACGGAATCGAGAGTCATCAGCACGTCCCCGACTTGAAGAGGCCCCTCGGAATATGCACCGGAACATCCGATGTTCCAGACCTGGGCAATGCGGTAACGGTCCAGAAGAACGGCCGCGGTGACTGCGGCGTTCACCTTGCCGATACCCGTCGCGGCGATGAGCATTCTCCTGCCGGCGCAGTTCCCCTGGAGGACTCTTTCCCCGAGAAACTCAATTTCCTCTGCCTCGGTGAGCCACGGATAAAGCGGTTCGACTTCCTGAGGGACCGCCCCGAGGACGGCGATATCAATCGTGCCCGATTTTTCCATGCGTTCCGCTTCCCTGTCTGTTCGGCACTGGATGGTTCCGGCGTTAAGCTAGCAAAGGGCATCGCAGGTGTCAATCAGGGCGAGAAGATTGGAGGGCAAGCCCTGGAATCGTGGTAGTGGATTTGGCCGCTCCTCTTGTCCTTGCGGACCCGGATAACAAGTATCCGGGCCACCCGCCTCGGTTTCTCCTTCGGGTAACGGCCCCTGTACCGATTCCTCTCCCTTGGTTGAAGTGTTTGGGCCGGAGAGAGGGGCAAGGGGAGGGGGACAGGACGGCTCAGATCAGGTGTGACTCAGCCGGAGGATTTGAAGCCGTCCCATCGCTGCACCGGGGTTGTCAATGGATACCGAACTTGCTAAAGTAGCCATCTGCTGAGAAAAGGGTTAGTATCCACTCGGAAACGCTTGAGTTTTACTTCAGCTCAACCGGCCCCCGGAGCCGTATCCGATGGCAGAGAGGCGAATATACAGGATCATGTCCGAAAATAGTGGGCGATTTCAACCCAAACCTCTGAGGATCGGGAACATTACGGTCGATCCACCGCTGATTCTCGCTCCCATGGCGGGAGTGACCGACAGTCTCTATCGGGCGCTCATGGCCGATTTCGGCGCGGGGATGGTCACGACCGAAATGGTCAGTATTCAAGGGCTGGTCAGGAATCAGCCGAGGACGTGGGAACTGTGCGTTCAGGAACCGCCGCTCAAGGTCCCGCTTGCGGTGCAGATTTTCGGCAATGATCCGGCGGTTATGGCCGAGGCGGGCCGTCTCGTCGAAGGAAGAGGGGCGTCCGTTGTGGATATCAATGCCGGCTGCCCCGTAAAAAAAGTGGTGCGCCAGGGAGCGGGTGCAAGCCTGCTCAGGGCCCCGGATCTTCTGGCCTCGATGGTGGAAGCCGTGAAAGGAGCGGTGAAAATTCCCGTTACGGTGAAGGTCCGCCTCGGATGGGACAGCAAATCCACTTTCATCGTGGATCTCGCGCGCAAGCTTTCGTCGGCGGGAGCCGATGCGATTTCCGTCCACGGCCGCACCGCCGTTCAGCAATACGGAGGCAGGGCGGACTGGTCCTGGATATCGAAGGTGCGGGAAGCGGTGGACATCCCGATCATCGGGAACGGCGATGTCACGAGTCCGTCCCTGGCCGAGAAGATGTTCCGGGAGACCGGGTGCGACGGCGTCATGATAGGACGGGCGACGCTGGGGAACCCGTGGCTCATCGGGATGATCGCTTCGCGGTGGGGGTATGGGGCGGGACGCATCGTTTCCCACACGTGGGAAGATTTCTACGACACCGTTCGCGGACATATCGAATCCTTCGAGCGGGAGCGGCCGAGGTCTTTGGGGCATCTGAAGAAACTGCTGATGTGGTATTCGAAAGGATGTCCCGAATCGGCTGCCCTCCGCTCGCGCATCATGGGCCCGGAGCATACGGAGGGCTTGCTCGCCGCCCTCAGGTCGTGGGTCCTGGAACTCATTGACAGGGGGACCCCGTTTCTTCCGATGAAGGTCCCCGAAGCGGAAAGCATCCGAAACTGAAGTCTGTCGAGGATTTAAACCGATGAAAGTGCTGGTGGCGAAGACGGCCGGTTTCTGCAAAGGGGTGAGAGACGCCCTGGAGGTGACCCTGGGGGCCATACAAAACCAGGAGGACGGAGAACGCATCTGCACCTTCGGCCCGCTCATTCACAACCGGCAGGTCCTTGCGATGCTCGAAACCAAGGGCATTCGTGAAGAGAATGAAATAGAGAACTGTGCCGGGAAAAAGGTGGTGATCCGGGCCCACGGCATTCCGGCCCAGACGCGTCAGACCCTGCACAAGCTGGGGGCAACGCTTCTCGATGCGACCTGCAAACGGGTCGCCAAGGTCCACGCAGCCATCAAGATGCACGCGCGGCGGGGGTTCTACACGGTCATAGTCGGGGATGCGGACCACGCCGAAGTGATCGGACTATTGGGGTACACGGAAGGCAGAGGCGTCGTGATCAACCGCGTCGAGCAACTGGACGACCTGCCAAAGGACTGGGAGAATGTCCTCCTCGTCGCGCAGACCACCCAGAATGAGGAAGTCTTCCAGGAAATCCAGGAGCAGTTCCTCAAAAGGTATCCCAAGGGCAAGGTCAAGAATACGATTTGCGATTCGACCCATGAGCGGCAGACGGAAGTCCGCGAGATGTGCGGGCGGGTCGACGCCATGATCATCGTGGGCGGCTCACACAGCGGCAACACCCTGCGGCTTGCTCAGGTCGCCCGGGAATGCGCCATTCCGACTTATCACATCGAGACGGAGGCGGAACTGAATTCGCAGGAACTTGCCCGATATTCGTGTGTGGGGGTTTCCGCCGGGGCTTCGACGCCCAACTGGATCATTCGAAACGTGGTGAGGTTCCTCGAATCCATCCGGCCGGAACAGCCGGATGCGAGGTACAATCTGAAGAGGATAGGGGAACTGCTCGCCTACGCCAACGTTTACGTAGCGCTCGCCGCCGCTCTTCTTCCCCTTGCGGCTTATGCCCTGACGGGACTCCCGGGTTCCTGGAGCGATTCTCTCATGGCCGCATGCTATGCGTTTGCCGTGCATACGGCGAATATCTATCTCGATCGCAACGCCATACAGTTGAACGATCCGAGGCGGGCCGCTTTCTACCAGCGGTGGCGCACCCTGTTTACATCCGCGAGTTTCCTGGCCGTGATCGCCGCCCTGTTTCTTGCCCTGTGTTCCGGCTTCCCGACTTTTTTTGCGATGGTTGTCCTGATCGTGCTCGGGACCCTCTATGCCGTTCCATTGATCATTCCAGCCGGATGGCGGGGCCTTTCCATGCATAAGCTGAAAGACATTCCGACATCGAAAACCTTCTTCGTGCCGATCGCCTGGTCATGCGTCACGGTCCTGGTGCCGCACCTGTCGGTGTTGGGGCAGGCTTTCGGCAGCGTGATATACGCATCCTGGGTCGTTTTCCTCATGGTCCTCATCAGAACCGCGCTGCTCGATCTCATGGCCGTTCAGGGAGACCGCATCGTCGGGAAGGAAACCCTTGTCGTACTGGTGGGCGAGACCATGACCACCCGTTTTACTTTTGGGACACTGCTGGTCCTGGCCCTTTCGCTTTTGCTTGGACCCCTCCTGGACCTCGTTACGCCGTTCGCATGGGTCCTCATTCCGGCTGTGGGCGTTTTCGGGTGGTACCTCAAGATGAGTGCCAGGCAGCGGCTCAAGGAGGGTTCTTTATTTGAGAGCTTCATTGAACTGGTGCTCATCGGGACCGGCATCCTCGCCCTGGTCTGGAATTTCTTCAAAGATTCATGAAACGGACGCCGAAGAATCTTCACGGCGCTTGCGCCGGGGTGGCGTTTCTGGGAAAACGTCTCGTTTTTTACATGGATAACCGCCTCATAACCTGGGGTACTCTCTCTTGGTTTCGGTAATCGTTCCCACATACAACCGCGCTCAGTTCGTGAAGGATGCGATTGCTTCGGTGCTGGCCCAAGAGGATGTTTCCTGCGAAGTCATTGTCGTCGATGACGGCTCGACTGACGGCACGGATCGCGTTCTCGAAGCTTTTGGCGGGCGGATTCGCCGCCTCCGGCAGGCTCGGGCCGGAGTGAGTGCCGCCCGCAATCTCGGCATCAGGAACGCCCAATACGAGTGGGTCGCTTTCCTGGATTCCGACGACCTGTGGCTGCCGCTCAAGCTGAAGTCGCAACTCGACTTCCTGGCTGCACACCCGGGGCTTGGAATCTGCCAGACCGAGGAAATCTGGATGAGGAACGGGGTGCGGTTAAACCCGAAGAAATATCATCGCAAACCCAGCGGCCGTTGTTTCCCGCAACTGCTCGACCGCTGCCTCGTCAGCCCTTCCGCGGTGATGATCCACACCGATGTTTTCGATACGGTGGGCTTGTTTGATGAATCGCTTCCCGCCTGCGAGGACTACGATCTGTGGCTGCGAATCGGCTGCCGCTATGCAATCGGCCTCCTGGAAAAACCGCTGGTGATAAAAAGAGGAGGGCACCCGGATCAGTTGTCCGCGACCGTTCCGGCGCTTGACAGATACCGTATTCACGCGCTTGCCGGACTGCTCAGAGGCGGCTGCCTGGATGATTCCCAAAGGAGAGCGGCTTTTGGCGCGCTCGTGGAAAAATGCCGGATCTATGGCGAAGGGTGCCGAAAGAGGGGGAACATCGCCGATGCCGGGGAGGTATTCGCGCTTCCCGGGAAAATCGCCGACGAACTGGGCTTTGAAGTCCCGGATGCCGGAGGCTTCTCCGGGCCGGTCAGACGGTGAAGCGCGGGAAAGTCAAAACGGAAGCCCAACTCCATTTGGGGCCTGCGCCTGATTCGATCCCCCGAAAGGGGTGAAACTGCCATCCCGGTAAGCCATGACCTCGAGGCCGCTGTAGACAATCCCTTCATCGTCAAAGAAAAAGGATCCCGCCAGCCCCCGATAAGGGCACTCCCTGCCGGCTGTATCAAGGAGCCGCTCCCGAACTGTTTTTCTTGAGCGCGGAGTCTCGCGCAATGCCTCGGCGATCCACCGCACGCAGTCGTAGCCAATGAACGCCATACGGTCCGGCTCCCGCAGGTAGTCTCTTACAAACGCCTCGCGAAAGCCTTGGCCGGCAGAGATTCCTTCCCCCCCGGCGGCCCCGGGCCTTATGAACAGGAAGGTCTCGGGGACGGTGACGCAGCTCTCATCGAGGAAAACTTTTTCACAAGTCCGCGGGAAAAGGAGCTTTCCCCCAAAGCCGCACCCGGTGAGGGATTTTGCCGCATGGAGCGCCCATTCGGGGGGGCCGGCGAGAAAGATCACGGAATAGTCTTGCGGGATCATTTCATCCAGGGTCTGGTCCGATGCCTGCCGTTGCGAGTCGAAGGGAAATGATTTGAATGCTGTTCCTTCCTGGTCCGCCTGTTCCTTAAAGCCTTCGAGAAGAAGCATCCCGTAAGGCCCCGGATCGTAGAGCACTCCGATGCTCCCGCCCGAAATCGACCTGGCGGCCGAGACTGCGAAGGCCGCTTCGGCTTTGTCCGAGGGAGCGAGCGGAAGGACCGACGTGAGGCCGGCCAGTTTCTGATGCGAGTCGGAAGGAACGATCGAAAGGAGATTTTCCTTCTCCATCAAGGGAATGATTTCGGACAGAACAGCAAAAGGGACATGCTCCACAGCGAGAATCGTATCCGGGTCGGATGCGAGCGCCCGGACCCGCTCCGCTGCAGCTGCGGGGTCGGTTTCCGTTTCGAAGAAGGCGAGTTCGATGTTCCGCCCCTGAGAGGCGATTTCCCTTCCGGCAAGTTCCGCCCCCATGCGAAACATGTTGCCGTCCGATTTGAGGGCCTCATCCAGGCTGAGGAGTATCCCGACCCGAGGAGCTTCGATGATCCGGTCCCCGGCGGCCGGTGCCGGTTCCGAAGCAGGAGCGGCGGGCTCGACGCGATAATTTGAAAAGAGGCGGCTGCCGATGAAAACACCCAGAAAGAGAACGCCAAGAATGAGAACGATGTAGCGTCCCCTGAAGCGACGAAAGGGCGGGAGCGGCTGCAGGTTCACTGGTCATGTCCTCCTCTCTGGCGCCCTCGGAAAACCAGCTTGATGGGGGTCTTGTCCATACCGAACGTTTCGCGGAACCTGTTCGTAAGATAGCGTTCGTAAGAAAAATGGATCGAGTCCGGATAATTGCAGAACAGCACGAAGGTCGGCGGCCTGACGGACGTCTGGGTGGCGTAATAGAATTTCAGCCTTCTCGTGCCCACCTGGGGGGGTTCATGGTGCTCGAGGGTTTCTTCGAGAGCGCGGTTCACCACTCCCGTCGTGACCCGCTGATTGTATTGCTTGAACACCTCCCGGATCGTCGGAAGGATCTTTGAGACCCTCATCCCCGTCGCGGCGGAGAAAGTCAGTATGGGTGCGTAATAGAGGAAACGGAAACGGTCGCGGACGTCCTCCATGAACCGCCTGGTGAGCTTCACGTCTTTCTCGACGACGTCCCATTTGTTTATTCCCACGATACAGGCCCGGGAACGTTCCTTGACATACCCTGCGATGTGCAGGTCCTGATCGGTGACGCCTTCCCCAGCATCGATCATAAGAATTGCCACATGGCTCCTCTCAACGCTTTGGAGCGCTTTGATGATGCTGATCTTTTCGAGCTTTTCCCTCGTTCTGCCCTTGCGCCGGATTCCGGCCGTGTCGATGAGGACGAAAGTCTGTCCCTGTTTTTCGATGATCGAATCCACGGCGTCCCGGGTCGTGCCCGGAGTGGGGCTGACGATCACGCGCGGCTCTCCGAGGATGCGGTTCACAAGCGTTGACTTTCCCACGTTGGGTCGACCGAGAATGGCCACCCGGATTTCGGGCGCCTTCGATTCGTCGATGGGCTCCTCGGGAACTTCGGGCACTGCTTCGGCGATGTCTCCCATGAGTTGGGAAATCCCGAATCCATGAGCGGCGCTGATGGGGTAGACGTGGTCGAGTCCGAGTTCGTAGAATTCGGCGGCGTACCGGGTGAGTTCCGGCCCGTCGATTTTGTTTACGGCATAAAAGATCGGTTTCGAAGTCCTGCGCAGGAGGTCCACCAGCTCCGAATCCTCCGGGTGAAGGCCGGTTCTTCCATCCGTCACAAAGAGAAGGATGTCCGCCTCATCGAGCGCCAAAAGGATTTGTTCTCGGGTCAGTTCCTCGATGGCCGAACTGTCCCTGCTCACGAAACCGCCCGTGTCCACAACGGTAAACGGCTTGTCATCCCAAGTGATCCGGGCGTAATTCCGGTCTCTCGTGACTCCTGGAAGATCATCGACCAGGGCCGTGTTTCCCTTGCTGATCCTGTTGAACAGGGTGGATTTACCTACGTTTGGCCTTCCCACAATTGCGACAAGTGTCATGTTTGCTGCTTTCTCCTGAGGGGTTGAACTTCCCCTGATGCTTCTAAAGGTTATGCGGTCTGCTGAAAATGGTCAAGATTGAAGAAGCGGCAACGGGGTGCCGTTCCGAAAATCTCCTCCTCAACGGGTCTGTGGTACAGGAAGCACTGCGAGCGGCCGGCCTTGCGAATTTTCCACCGCCTCCGGTACAAGCCGGTTCCGGATCGAGGGGAGCGGGTCGCCGGCCTGTTGCCCAAACAGAATCCAGGTGAAAACGGGCCGTTTATCTAGAAACGTCACCCCGGCGAAAGCCGGGGTCCAGTGCAGTTACCTGGAATTACCCAATAATTTTAAAGAACCTGGATTCCGGCCTTTATATGAAAAAAGGAATTGCCGTTTAACGTATACCCCGCCTTGATTTAGGCAGAGATTTTTTCATTGTTCGTTGTGGCCAAAAGGCCATGAGTGTTCGCCGGAATGACGAATCGTGATTTCATCCGACCTCGGCTTTTCCTTTGGGCAACAGCCCCTTGCCGGCCGCCCGGATGGATACCGGTTCGGCGGGAAGTCCCTTTTCCCCACTTAGAAATTGAAGTTTTCCACTTTGTAGTATATGGATGCACATGCTGGCAACCAGGCGATTCCAAATCCGGAGAACACACTTCTTTCATGAGTACGAACAAACCACTTTCGAAATCCGCTTCACTGG
Organism: uncultured Syntrophobacter sp.; assembly: GCA_963666995.1. Lineage (GTDB taxonomy): Bacteria > Desulfobacterota > Syntrophobacteria > Syntrophobacterales > Syntrophobacteraceae > Syntrophobacter. Next base: position 2,917,190 of record OY762941.1, read on the forward strand.
GACTTGCTCTCGGCGCCCTCGGTGTCGTATACGGTGACATCGGGACGAGCCCGCTTTATACCATAAAAGAATGTTTTCATGGCATTCACGCAATTGAGACAAGCCCGGCGAACATACTGGGAGTGCTCTCACTTGTCTTATGGTCGCTCACCATCGTTGTGAGCATAAAATACATCATTTTCATGATGCGCGCGGACAACCGGGGTGAAGGGGGAATTTTCGCTCTGCTGGCGCTCGTTCCGATTTCGGAGAAAATATCGAAGAAGACGCGGGCCGGTGTAATCTTGGCCGCACTCCTCGGCGCCGCCCTGCTCTACGGCGATGGGTTCATCACGCCTTCGATCACCGTGCTGTCGGCCATAGAAGGGCTTGAAGTCGCAACGGATGCCGCCAGAAACGCGATCGTCCCGCTCACTTGCGCCATACTGCTCGGCCTCTTTCTCGTTCAGCATCGGGGAACGGCAAAGATCGGGAGAATATTCGGGCCGGTCATGCTGATCTGGTTTGCCGCCCTGGGAATCCTGGGAGTGATGCACATCGCGCGGAACCCCGAAATCCTGAAGGCGATCAATCCCGGCTATGCCTATCAGTTTTTTGCCAGAAACCATATTCACGGCCTGGTCGTCCTCGGGTCGGTCGTGCTGTGTATAACCGGCGGGGAGGCCCTTTATGCCGACATGGGACATTTCGGCCGCGGGCCCATACGCATCTCGTGGTTCAGCCTCGTTTTCCCGGCCCTCATTCTGAATTATTTCGGTCAGGGGGCACTGCTCCTGGGGCAGCCAAGTCTTGCGTTCAACCCGTTTTACGGGCTGGTGCCCAGGCCGTTGCTGCTTCCGATGGTGGTTCTTTCCACCCTGGCTTCGATCATCGCGTCTCAGGCGATGATTTCCGGGGCCTTTTCACTGACACGGCAGGCCGTCCAGTTGGGATACATTCCCCGCGTCACCATTGTTCACACCTCCGCGGAAACGGAGGGGCAGATATATATCCCTGAAGTAAACTGGCTCATGATGATCGTCTGCATCGGGCTGGTGCTTATCTTCAGGGCATCCAGCGGACTGGCCGGGGCCTATGGAGTGGCGGTGACCGCGAATATGGCGATCACGTCCGTGGTCTATTTCTTTGTTGCGACCCGCACCTGGGGATGGTCGCTGAGAAGGACGGTCCCCCTGGTCGGGCTTTTCCTGATCTTTGACACGACCTATTTCGGATCGAATCTCCTGAAGTTTTTCGACGGCGGCTGGTTCCCCATCGCGGTTGCAGGCGCAATAGTGGTCGTTATGACCGCGTGGAAGGATGGACGCGCCGAACTATATCGCCATATCGTGAGTTCCTCCGTCGCGCTCGAAGTATTTTTGAACGACGTCGGATCCCATAACGTGTACAGGGTGCCGGGCACCGCCGTCTTCATGGCGTCCTCATCCATTTACACGCCCCCGTCCCTGCTGCACCATTTCAAACACAACAGGGTGCTGCATGAAGAAGTGATGCTGCTTACCATCTCTCCATCCGATGTTCCTCAGGTCCCGGCAAACGAGAAGATCAGGGTCGAGGAACTCGGGCAAGGGTTCTACCGGGTGCTGGTTTCATCCGGGTTCATGGAAACGCCGAATGTGCCGCAAATCATGGATTCCGCATTTCAACAGGGGCTGGTGCCACGGTTCCTTCCCATCAGCTACTACCTCGGCCGCGAGACCCTGATCCTCAGCGGACGGTCGAGGATGATGCGCTGGCGCAAGCATCTGTTTGCTTTTCTCTCCCGTAATTCGCAGAGCGCCACGAATTATTTCGGGTTGCCCCCCGATCAGGTTGTGGAACTCGGAGTGCAGATCGAGTTTTGAGAACCGGCGAAAGCGACGCTGCTCCTCCCTTCGGCCTGCTTTAGGGTTCCCGGATAACTGGAGTATTTTTCTCTGATAAGAATCAGTTGACAGATCTTGACCGATCCGGTAAGATTGGATCAATTCCGATTCCGGCGCACGCGTAGTGGAGCCTGGGTGGTGGTTTCCTCTTAGGGCTATATTGCGCGGGTGCTGCAATAGTCCAAGCGACGGACAGTTTGGGGAAGTCCAGGGTTTCATGCTCCGGCTGCTTGCCTGGCCGAAGAAATAAAGGTTGCGTTTGAAAGCGCGTCGGGCGATTTGTGGGGATTGACAATGAAAAGGCTTGCGCGACGGGGATTCGGGGTGGCATCCGGATCCGGATTCGTTATGCAAACGGGCCGAGAAATTTGTTTGCATTCGCCGTATGCTCGTGCTATTTAGCACAAGTAACGGTGTCCGGGCAGGCCGAGCGGATTGTGAAATTCATGGTTAATTAACCGGCAGGGTGTACGGGGCCGTCGCGCGGGGCTGTGTCGAAAATCCAAGCAAATAGGGAGGATGGGCGCAGGGTTATTTTGCGCAAGGTGCACAATTCTCTTCATGAAATTTCGGAGTCCGTTCTATTTTTTGCTTGACTTGCCGCGAGGCTTGCACGTATAAAAAGTCTGAATACACTTTGTTAATCGGTATTCCTTCAAAAGAGTCTGATCCGTATGAATCCAGCCAGAGGAATGTGATTAAAAGAACATATCCTGCACGGCTTGGTGCTATTCCCGTTTGGTCCCGGGAATAGACCCGGGACCGGAAGGCCGGGGTTCGGCTGACGAGAAGGGGTGTCTTGCCTGAGAAAGTCCTGAAAAGAGCAACGATCCATCCGGGCGGCGGTTTTTGCTGTCCGGTTAGCATTTTTTTAAATATTGGGAATCAGGGATATTGTAGTTACCGGGATTCAGGACACGCAAATTCATAAGGAGATAGGAATATGACTGACGGGATGATGGCGGTCGCCATCTTGCTACCGGTAGTGGCAGGATTTCTTATATTGGCTGTCCGCAATTATTACGCGAGAAACGTCGTGGTCGTTTTGGCGTCGATCGCTCTGATTGCCAACAGCATCCTGTTTCTATCAAAGGGTCCCTTCACTTATTCGCCGAGCGGGTTTGACTGGGGACTTCTCATCACCATTCTCGATTACTGTATTTTGATTTTCTACCTTTACATCGGGTTTTCGCTCCGCAACTGGCTGGTGCTCATTTTCGCCGTCACCCAGTTGCTGCCGCTGGCCTACTTTGAATTTATCATGAAGGCGCATGTCCAGGTGGCGCCCGCTTTTGTGGTCGATAACCTGGCGATCGTCATGAGCCTGATCATCTCGATCATCGGCTCCCTCATCTGCATCTACGCGTTGCGTTACATGTACGACCACGAACACCACCTGCATCTTGAAAAATCAAGACAGTCCAGGTTCCTTTTCTGGCTGGTTCTGCTGCTGGGGGCCATGAACGGCCTGGTGTTCGCAAACAATCTGGTCTGGCTCTATTTCTTCTGGGAAGTCACGACGCTGTGCTGCTACCAGTTGATTTCTCACGACAGGACCCCGGTCGCCATCCACAACGCGGCGCGGGCTCTGTGGATGAACGCCACGGGCGGGACCGCGTTCATTCTGGCCATCATCTACCTGTATTCGACACAGGGTGGCTCGGTTGCTCTTTCGATGCAGCACATCGTCGGAGGGGGCATTCAGGGATCGCTTGTTCTCCTGCCGGTCGCTCTGCTCTGTTACACGGGCTTTGTCAAAGCAGCGCAGATGCCGTTCCAAAGTTGGCTTCTGGGAGCCATGGTCGCCCCCACGCCCGTTTCCGCGTTGCTTCACTCCAGTACGATGGTTAAAGCCGGTGTCTACCTGGTACTCAGGCTTGCTCCGGCATTTGCCGGAACCTATCTGAGCACGGCCATCGCCGTCGCCGGCGGATTCACGTTTTTTGCCACCTCGGCGCTCGCGATCAGCCAGACGACCGGTAAGCGGGTGCTTGCATACTCGACCATCGCCAACCTGGGTCTGATCATGGCCTGTGCGGGCATCAACACTCCGCTGTCCATTGCCGCGGCGATCCTGCTCATCATTTTCCATGCTATTTCAAAAGGTATGCTCTTCCTCTGCGCCGGCACGATCGAACATTTGATCTGGAGCCGCGAGATCGAAGATATGGAAGGCCTCGCCGCCAAGGCGCCCCTTACCACTCTCATCACCGCCATCGGCATGCTTTCCATGTTTCTTCCTCCCTTTGGAATGCTCCTGGGCAAATGGATTGCCATCGAAGCGGCCCTGAGGGTTCCACTGGCTGCCATCTTCTTCGTTCTGGCGAGTACGCTGACGATCGTTTTCTGGACGAAATGGCTGGGAAGGCTGCTGCAGGTTATGCCGAAGTTGGGCTGGCCTCTTGAAAAGCTGTCCCCGAGCTACTCCGTGCCGTTGTGGACTTTGCTGATCGGTATCTTTGTCTTCGGCATCGGCGTCGGTCCGATTTACCAGGGCTTCATCGCCGCTGCGGCAAGCAATGTCATCTCTGGAAATCAGGTTCTTGCTTCGGGCTGGAACAACCTGGCACTGGGGGGCGCGACGGTCACAACCGTTCTGGGCCACTTCCCCGTCTGGCTGCTCTACATAGCCTTAGGTGTCGCCTTGCTCCTGCCTCTGCTGTTTGTAAGAATAAAATCCACTCAACTGCGGCCTGTATACATGTGCGGTGAGCAGGCAGGCGGCGGTACCGATACAGATGAATGGTTGGCCGAGGCGGACATAAAGACCAAATTCATACTGGGCGGGTACTATTTCCAGAGTTCATTGGGTGAGAAGATTTTAAATCCTTGGATGAATACCATAGGCATCGTACTTTTAGCTATCATGATTGGATGCGGGGTGATCGTGAAATGATGAATCAGTTTATAATTGTCATTGTTACATTGGTTGTTGCTCCCATTGTCGGTGGTCTGCTGTTCGGGATCGACAGGAGGATCACGGCTCGCCTTCAAGGTCGATTCGGCCCGCCGATTCTGCAGCCTTTCTATGATTTTATTAAACTCATTGCAAAGGAGCGGATCGCGGTTAGCAGGCTGCAATTCGTATGGCTCTACGGGTACCTGGTCTTCATGGCCGTGAGCCTGATGTTCCTTGTCTTGCAGGCAGACTTTCTTCTGATGATCTTTCTCCTTGGTTTTGCCGGTGTTTCACTGGTCTTGGGCGCGTTCAGCACCAAGTCTCCTTACGCGCACTTTGGAGCGAACAGAGAGTTGCTTCAGATAATGGCCTACGAGCCGGTGCTTCTGCTTCTGGCCATTGCAATTTACGCGCAAAACGGGACTTTTCTCATCAGCGGAATTTTCGCCCAGGAAAAACCGCTGCTTTTCAGTCTGTGGCCCTTGTTCATCGCGGTGCTGTATATTCTGACCATAAAGATGCGCAAGTCGCCCTTCGACATTTCCACGTCACATCACGCTCATCAGGAAATCGTAAAAGGGATCACGACTGAATTCTCGGGTTTTTATTACGCGATCTACCAGTTGGCGGAATGGTATGAAATCGTGCTGCTTCTGGGCATCGTAGCTCTGTTCTGGGCCAATCCCCTGTGGGTCGGCATTCTGATCGCCCTGGGCGCGTTCCTGCTGGAACTCCTCATTGACAACATTGCTGCGAGGATGACGGCCCGGTGGATGGTCAGGTTGAGCTGGTCAGTCGGATTGATTCTAGGAATAATAAACATTGCTTATATTTACTTCATCAAGGGGGTATTTTAAGACACATGGGTTTGATACGCAAATCTCAACTAAAATCACCCTGGATTCTTCACTTCGATAACAGCTCCTGTAATGGGTGCGACATTGAAGTGTTGGCTTGTCTGACTCCTCTCTATGACATAGAACGATTCGGCATCGTGAACATGGGTAACCCTAAACATGCTGACGTGATGCTGATCACAGGGCCTGTGAACAGGCGTACGGCGCGCGTGCTGAAGAACCTGTATGAGCAGATTCCGGGTCCCAAGATGGTTATTTCCGTGGGGACCTGTGCTGCTACGGGCGGGGTATTTCACAACTGCTACAATGTTCTGGGTGGTGTCGACAAAGTGATTCCCGTAGATGTTTACGTTCCGGGCTGTTCGGTGAAACCGGAAGCGATCATCGACGGGGTCGTATTAGCCCTCCAAAAATTAGCCAAGCTATGAGGTGACCAGCGCGCAATGGAAAATATAAAGGTCGTAAAGAAAGAAGACATTGTAAGCGAGGGCAAGAAGATATTGGATGCCGGGGGAATTTTCGTTACTGCTGTGTGCAGTGACGTGGATAGCGGGCTGGAAGTATCCTACTTCTTCAGCACCAACAGCGGCACCCAATTGAGCTGCCTGCGGTACACGGCTGCGAAGGGAGAGGAAGTCCCGGGTCTTTCGGGCACCACCCTTGCCACTGTGTTGATAGAAAACGAGATGAGAGAGCTGTTCGGCCTGAAAATAAAAGACTTGGCTATCGACTTCGGCGGGCACATGCTTCTGGCCCACGACAGCCCCGAGACGCCGCTTTTGAAGACCCCGAAGGCTGAGGCGAAAGGAGTGAGTTAATGGCTGCGCGCACAACAGTCCCCTTTGGACCCCAGCACCCGGTTCTGCCGGAACCCATCCAGTTGCGGCTGACCTACGAAGACGAAAAAGTCGTAGAGGTCGTGCCGGTCCTGGGTTACGGCCATCGCGGGATAGAAAAGGCATGCGAGCTGCACGAATATAACAAGAACATCTATATTTGTGAGCGCGTTTGTGGGATCTGCAGTTATATCCACAGTGACTCAGTGGTGCAGGTTATGGAAAGGCTGTGGCCGATCGAGTTGACGCCGCGGATAAAATACCTGCGCACCATCTGGGGTGAGATGAGCCGGACGCACAGCCATCTTCTCTGGTTGGGGTTGTTCGCTGACGCCTTCGGCTTCGAGAGCATATTCCAGCAGTTCTGGCGTATCAGGGAACGCGTGCTCGACCTTCTGGAAATGACCACGGGACACAGGGTCATTCAGTCTGTGAACATCGTCGGCGGTGTGCGACGCGACATCAACGCCGAGCAGAAGAAGAAGGTCATCGACACCCTCGGAGTCGTCCGGAAAGAAGCCGACAGCCTCATCAAGGTACTCCTGAACGATTATACGGTGAAAGGCCGGACCGTCGGCGTTGGAGTGCTTTCCAAGGAACTGGCTATCGGGCTGGGTAGCGTCGGACCGGTGATCAGGGGGAGCGGTGTCCGTGAGGATTCCCGCCTGACGAACTATGATGCCTATAGCGAACTCAACTTCGAGCCGATCGTGGAACCTGACGGCGACTGCTATGCCCGTGTAACAGTCAGGGCTAGAGAGCTGCTGCAGGCCATCGATCTTCAGCTTGAAGCACTGGGTAAGTTGCCCGAGGGTGAAATCGCCGTCAAGGTGAAGGGGAATCCGCCGGCCAACGAGGCGGTCATGCGAACGGAAGCCCCTCGAGGCGGTCTTTTCTACTACGCCAAAGGAAACAATACCCGCAACCTGGAACGCTTGAAGATACGCACGCCGACATTTGCCAATATCCCGACGTTGCTGGTCATGCTGCCGGGTTGTCAATTGGCGGATGTCCCGGTTATAGTCCACTCAATTGACCCGTGCGTCTCCTGTACGGAGAGATAATAGGCGAAAGGAGTTGTGAGCGAATGGCCTTGATGCTACCCACCATTTTAAAGAATTTGTTCGGTGGACCGGCCACCAGGATGTACCCGATCGAGGTACGAGAGCCTTTTGAGAAAGCCAGGGGCCACATCACATTTGACGGCGACAAATGCATCCTTTGCGGCGCATGCGCCCTCAAATGTCCGGCGGTCGCCATCAGCACGGACAAGGAGAAAAAGGAACTCACCTTTTATCCTGCTCGCTGCATAGTCTGCGAGGTCTGTGTGCATGTCTGTACTACGGGTGCGATCAATCTCATGTACAAATGGCGGACACCCTTTTATGAAAAACCCGTGGAAGTCCACCAGGCACGTGGGAAAAGGAAAGGCAAGGAAGACAAGGAAAAGGCCGCAGCCGAGTAGTAGTTGCTGAATCCTTGTTACCCTGGATAAATTGATAAGCAGGCAGAGCCGATGCGGTGTTTTGCCTGCTTATTTTTTCCCAACCTTGTGGGTCGTGGTCGATCGACCGGCTGTGCCTGCTTGCCTCGCGTAGTGTCGTGAACGCGGCTCCCCCTCGTCAATTCCCGGATTGGAGGCCCGTTGGCGGCCTCCGGCCTTTTGCTTCTCGCCCCGGGCAATCAAATTAGTGGTACTTGTAAGAGGCCGTTCATTGTTGCCACCATGGCGGCGTTGTAGTAACATATACATGCTAGGGATAATGTGTATCGTCCGTTAGCCACGGGCCGAGAGTACGCCCGGAATGCCTTATTTTTGTTTTCTTTCTTTCACGTGCATGGTATTCGCGCGCAACGGTTCGGGTTATGTAATTTTCGGCGAGGGCCGATTCTCTATGCAGATGGCAGGGTGGATCCGGTCATTTTGAGAGCGTAACGAAAGCGGAGCGCTTCAAAGTTGCCGGGCAGGGCTGCAATGGCTGATTATCCTGTCAGGGTATCGGCCGGCAGAAGCAATCAGGAGGAAGACGGTGATGAAGAAAGGCAGCGGGTTAATTCTGGGCCTTATATTTTTGCTGATATTTTCGTTCGGGGTGTTCAACTTTCTGGAATGCAATGCGTGGGCCCGCGCGGGCGGCGGCGGATCGTCGGGCAGCCGTGGCGGGCGCAGTTTCTCGGCACCCAGCATGCCGTCAAGACCATCCCCGTCAAGTCCCGGTATGGGGACGCCCGGCCCCAGCCCGATGCCGGGGTCGCCTCCCACGTCCGGTTTCGGAGGAAGTCCGTTCTGGCACGGGCTCGCCGGTGGAGTCGCGGGAGGATTTCTGGGCAACATGCTCTTCGGCGGCCGCGGTTATGCCGGAGGTGGAGCCTACGGGGGTGGGGGTGGAGTCGGCCTTCTGGACATTATCCTTATCGGCGCGGGCCTCTACTTTCTGATGAAGTACCTCAAGCGAAGACGGGAGCAGAACGCGGCGACGGGTCCGTTCGGCGATTCGGCACGAATGGATGGGGGCGGCGAGAGTCCCGGACCTTACTATGGAGATTCCCAGCAGCAATATGCCCCGCAGTTTGGAGAAGTCGAACGAGGATTTCAGGAACTCAAGCGCTATGACCCGAGCTTCAATGAGGAGAATTTCAAGGAAACCGTTCAGGATATCTTCTTTAGAATCCAGGCGGGATGGATGAACCGGAGCCACGACGGCGTCGAGAATCTGCTCACCCCGCAGATGGCTGCGTTCTTTGATTCTGAATTCGAACGGATGAAAAAGGAAGGCCGGATCAACAGGCTGGAAAACATTGCCATCCGGAAAGTAGAGCCCAGCGAAGTCTGGCAGGAAACCGGAAAGGATTATGTGACCGTATTGTTTACCGCAAACCTGCTCGATTATACCGTGGATGACAAAACAGGGCAGGTGGTTCAGGGGGACAAGCTAAACCCGGTGAAGTTCCAGGAATTCTGGACTTTTTGCCGTGATATCGGTTCGCAGAGCTGGCAATTAACGGCGATCAACCAGATGGATGAACCAATCCCTCGCCTCAATTAACCTTCGATTCATTGAAGGATCCCGGATACCGGGATCCTTCAATAAGAATTCGCACTCCTCCCTTTCAAATATCCGGCACGGATTCGACCGGTGGGGATGAATGGAGCAGAAACTCCGGCCTCCCGGCCCCTCCCAGAGAAAAGCGCAGAACCGGTGTCCCTTCCCGAGCCCGTCTCCAAAGATGCCTCTCCATCGCGGGGAGATCCCGGATTCTCCAGGGAAATCCGGAAACCCGCTGCATATTTCACAACACCAGCCGCAGTGATGGCAATATTCGTCCCCACCTTTCGGCTCCGCGGCATCAAGCTTGGGGGACACTTCCCCGCGCAGGGCTTTCCACTGCTTCACTTCCAGGAAAATAGCGCATCTCTGCCTGAGAAGTCTGAGGAGCAGCGCTCTCTGCAGCCTGGGAGAGTACTCCAGCCATCCGGCCTCGCCTCTCAGGGAAGCGAGGTTTCGAAAAAAGAAGGTGAGGGGAAAGGACGAGTGAGCGACGGCCTTGAGCGTAGCGCGCGCGGCCTTGCCCTGCCGGCGGGAGGTTCTGATCGATCTCAATAAAATGCGGCGAGTGGGGTCCATATAAATCGCTCGATGTATGTGGTACTGAAGCCGGGAACGGCCAGGGAACGTTCGCCCTTCGACACTCGGGCGCGAACTCTTCTTTTCTCATCGTGAGAAATTGAAGGACCACGGGTGGCCCGGACAACAAGTTGTCCGGGCGCGAAGCGCAGGAGGTTTGAGGGTTAGGTCTGCCATGGCCCGGCAAGGTCTGAGATTAAGCTCAACCACGGGGACGAAACGTTTGCCGGTCCCTCCTGTCCTTACCGGACACGAACAACTTGTTGTCCGGGCCACCAGCCTAAGAGTGCCGGAAAAAGCGGGCGAATGATCAACCTGTTGCCCAAATGGAATCCAGGTGAAAAATGAGCCATTTGTCGAGAAATGTTACCCCGGCGAAAGCCGGGGTCCAGTGCCGTTACTTGGAATTATCCAATGATTTCAATGAGCCTGGATTCCGGCCTTCGCTGGAATGACGAATCGTGATTTCGTCCGGCCTCGGCTTTTCCTTTGGGCAACAGCCCCAGGAAAGTGGGAACGAGGCAAAAAAATGACCCGTTTGTCCAGGAACGTCACCCCGGCAAAAAAACCGGGGTCCAGTGTCGTCAATTGGAATTACCCAATAATTTCAAAGAGCCTGGATTCCGGTCTTTATATGAAAAAAGGAATTGCCGTCTAACGTATACCCTGTCTCGATTTAGGCAGAGATTTTTTCATTGTTCGTTGTGGCCGAAAGGCCATGAGTGTTCGCCGGAATGACGAATCGTGATTCATTTTCCTTCGGGCAAAAACCCCTGATTCATCACCCACAGGGTTTCGGCCGCCCGCCTTGTCTTTTCCTTCGGGCAACAACCCATCCCCACTCTTGTCATTGGCTCTTGAGAAATATCGTCTGCAGCTTCCCCGAACGCAACCGTTCATGAGGGACACGGCGCTATACGTATGGATTTGCATCCGGTTCCGGACCATCCGCGGGCATCCCGGGGATGTGCGGATAATTGATTTCCGCTTCCGACGGCCGCACGTAAAGCGGCATGATCGTTATCGGATCGTTGGACTGCCCGGATTTAAGTCTCTTTTCCCCCAGTTCTCCGAGCGAGGCCGCCCGGACGACGTGGAAGGGCGCCGGAGCTTCAACTGCAAGATCTCCAAGGCGCTCCCGGAATAAGTCTCTGTAGACCAGCCAGCCGTCACCGCAGAACAGGGTGGGTTTGTCGATGAGTTCAGCCACCCCTGACGGTTGGGAAACCCGGTAAGGCAGCAATCTGCGCATGGTTCCTTCGGGATTGGACCGGTAGAGGGCGAAATATACTTCCTTCTTGCGGGCATCCAGCATGGTGCATACCTGCAGGGAGGTAAACCTCAGGGGAGCGGCGAGCACATCGAGCGTCGCGATACCGACGAGGGGTTTCTTCATTGTCCAGGCGAGCGTTTTTGCAGCGGTCAGGCCTATCCGGATTCCCGTAAAACTGCCGGGTCCGGTCGTAACGGCGTAAACGTCCACCATCTTCAGGGTCCATCCCGCTTCACGCAAAAGGGTATCCACGGTTTTCAGAAGCCTGCGGTTGTGGGTCTGGGCCGATTGGAGCGTCCACTCCGCCGCTATTCGGCCGTCCCGGAGAATGGCCACGCTGCCCGAGGTCGTAGAAGTGTCTATTGCCAGGATATTCATCACAGAGATGCCCGGGGAACCCGTTATGGGAGAAACTCGGGCTTATGCCCGGGGAGCAGTCGCATGATGTCGTTATAGAAAACGAAGACCATCAGCACCAGCAGCACGAGCATGCCGATCTTTTGGGCCATCTCGATCTTCTTTATTCCGATGGACCGGCCGAGGATAGCCTCAAGCGTAAAGAAGAGAATATGGCCGCCATCGAGCACGGGTATCGGGAGCAGGTTCAGGACCGCGAGATTGACGCTGATCAGGGCGATAAAGTTGATGAGGTTAAGCAGCCCCTCATGAGCCTGCTGGCCGGCCATCTGCGCGATCAGGATCGGACCGCCCAACGTCTGAAAGGGAACGACCCTCTGGATCAGCTTGACGACGGTCATCACGAACAGCTTGCTGAGGTGCCAGGTCTGTGTGAGGCTGTAATAGCCTGCCAGAAGCGGATTGACGTTACGGACCTCAAATTTCCCAGACGCGGTGACGCCGATGACCGGCCGCTTGACGAGTTCTCCGAACAGGTTCTTGACCTCGCTTACCGATGGTTTCACGGTTACGGTCGTCGTCTGCTCTCCGCGCCGTATATCGAGTGTCAGCGGCTTGTCACCGTATTTTTCGATGGTCTCCGAAAGTTCTTCCCAGGTCTTGATCGGTGTTCCATCGATCGCAAGCACTCGGTCTCCGGCCTGTATGCCAGCAGATTCAGCAGGCGACCCCGCGCTGACGGTACCAACGTCCGGCGTGAGTTCCGGGATTCCCGAAAACGAATAGATGCAGGCAAAAATGACAACGGCGAGCAGGAAATTTGACAGCGGTCCGGCAAAAACGATACCCATCCGCCTTCCGACAGGTTGAGAGGAGAAGCTCCGGCCGAGTTGCTCTTCGGTCACTTCGTCGTCCGGGTCCTCGCCCAGCATTTTTACATAGCCGCCCAAGGGTATGAGAGAAAGCCGGTATTCCGTGTCGCCGCGGGTAAAGCCCCAGATTCTCGGACCGAAACCGAGGGAGAACTTCTGGACGCAAACTCCCATCCATTTGGCCACCAGAAAATGCCCCAGCTCATGAACGAATATCAATATTCCCAAAACCACAATGGTGGAAACGATCGTTGTTATCAAGATAGGTCCCTCACTGTCTTACAGGCGGCAAATGCGCCCGGCCTGCTTGTTCGGTTGATGCCCTCTCCCGTTCTGTTCTCACGAGCGGGTATAGAGGACACGGCTCCTGCGCCGGCGTCCGGCTCGGGACATTCCCCCCAACCCGGTTACTCCGGTTCTCGATGAAACGCGCCGTTTGGGTCCCGAGACCCCTGCGTTTTAAGACTTCCGCCTCCGCCCTCTCTTCTCGCCACCTGAGAGTTACCCTGAATGTATGGCGGCGATTTGCGCCGGGCAAGGGCCTTTGACTTCATTAATCAACATCAGGGCTTCCGACCTCGCCCTGCGATCCGCCTCGACAATGGCCTCCAGAGTAAGCTCATCCGGCGAATGGTGGGCATCCATGACGGTTCCGATCAGTCTGGGAATGTCCGGAAACCCGATTTTCCCCTCGAGAAAAGCACTGACCGCAACCTCATTGGCGGCATTCAAAACAGCGGGGAAGGTGGACCCCTTTCGACACGCCTCGTATGCCAGGCGAAGACACGGAAAGCGGTCTTCGTCCGGAGGATAGAACGACAACCTCTGCAACTGGAACAAGTCGAGCGGAGAAGTCTGCACGGGCAGGCGTTCCGGATAGGAGAGGGCGTATGCGATGGGTATCTTCATATCGGGGATTCCCATCTGAGCGATGACTGAGCCGTCGATGTATTCGACCATCGAATGGACGATACTCTCGGGATGAACATGGACCACGATTCGATCTGCCGAAACTCCGAAAAGCCAGCGGGCTTCAATGACCTCGAGTCCTTTGTTCATGAGTGTCGCTGAGTCTATGGTGATCTTTTTCCCCATGGACCAGTTGGGATGGCACAGGGCCGCCTCAGGTGTGACCCTGCACAGCTCTTCCCGGGTTTTCCGAAAAAAGGGACCTCCGGAAGCCGTGAGGAAAATTCGATTCAATGCTTCCCTGTGATTTCCTTCCAGGGATTGGAAAATGGCACTGTGCTCGCTGTCGACCGGAAGAATGCGGATCCGGTTCTCGGCGGCAAGCTTCATGACGATTTCACCGGCGATGACCAGTGTTTCCTTATTGGCCAGCGCCAGTTGCTTGCCGGCCCTGATTGCGGCTAGCGTGGGCAGAAGGCCCGCCGCGCCGACCATTGCCGACACGAGCATTTCGGCCCGCGGATGAGCGGCTGCCTTCTCGTAGCCTTCAGGGCCGAATGCGATCTCGGGACGAAAATCTTCGTGGTGCAGCGAGCGATCGAGTTCCTCGGCCAGAGAGGAATCCAGAACCGAAACCAGTGCCGGCCTGAATGCCTTGATCTGCAGGCGCAGAAGCCCGATATTCCTCCCGGCGGCCAGGGCCGCTACACGGAAGCGTTCGGGGAATTGACGGACAACTTCGAGGGTGTTCTTCCCGATAGAGCCCGTGCTTCCCAGGATGCTCAAATATTTCACGCCTATATCCCCATGTCCGCCCCGGCAGGATCTTCAGCCCTCCAGGATTGTGAGGAAAACGTTGGTCTCGACTGCCGTGACTTCATGAAGCCCACATCAAGAAGAAATACGAGGCCGGGAATGCAAAAATGAGGCTGTCCAGCCGGTCCAGGACGCCTCCATGGCCGGGAAGCAGACTGCTTGAGTCTTTCTTACCAGCCATGCGCTTCAACATGGATTCAAACAGGTCTCCAAACTGGCCCAGTATCGCAAGGCAGCAGCTCAATAAAACCAGCTTTCCGGCAGAGATTCCATTGAGGCAAACATACCCGAAAACCAGCCCTGTTACAATGCCGGCGATGAAGCCCCCCGCGGAACCTTCCAGGGTCTTCTTGGGGCTTACCCGTTCATAGAGTTTGTGGCGCCCGAACCGTCTCCCGGTATAATACGCCCCCGCATCGCAGGCCACGATCACTGCAATCGTGAGTATGATCCAGCTTCTTCCGCTGCCGCTTGTTCCGATAAGCAATACGTAAGACAGGAGGTATGGGATGTAAAGCCATCCGAGGCTGAGCCGGGCAAAGACGAGGCTCGACAGGGGGTCGGAGGGAGAGAAGATCAACAGGCAGAGAAAGCCCGCAAAAAGGCAGACCACGAGGCCGCAATGCAGCGCTATGGGTCCTCCGGCGGCAGCGGCCACGGGGAGGCAGAGGCCGGCAAGAATATAGGTGAACCAGAGTTGTGGAGCCATACCGGTGGGAAACAGCAATTGCCGGAACTCCCAGAGACCCAGTGCCGAAGCCAGAAGAACGATGAGAAGCCAACTCCAGAATGGGCCGACCGTCAAGAGGATGAGCAGAGGGAGGGCCAGCAGCGTGGCTGTGAGAAGGCGCTGCCCGTGAGAACTCAACTGGCGATTTTCTGACATGATTCCGGTAGGCCACCTATCCAGCGTGAGGCAATCCAGTATATCTATCCGGAGAAAACCGGCGCATCTCACCCCGACTTGATGCAGTGGACTTGATCGCCGGTCTTTCCGAAACGTCTTTCGCGACTCTGAAATTCAGCTATGGCTTCCATGAACTGAGCTTCGTGGAAATCGGGCCACAGGACATTGGTGATGTAGATCTCCGAGTAGGCCATTTGCCACAGCAAAAAATTGCTCACGCGGTATTCCCCGCTGGTTCTGATGATCAGATCCGGGTCCGGAAGCCCGTTGGTGAACAGGTACTGGGAGAAGATATCGTTTGAGAGGCCGGCGAGGTCTATTTTCCCCGAAAGAGAATCCTGGACCAGGAGTTTCACCGCTCTCAAAATTTCTTGCCTCCCGCCGTAATTGATGGCGAGATTAAGAAAAAGCTTGTCAAATTTTGAAGTCTGTTCAATCACATATCGAAATTCCCGGAGCACGTCGACAGGAATGTCTTCGACATCTCCGAGGTGAGACACGCGCACCTCTTTCTCCGTCAGTTCGGCAAGTTCCGATCGTAGAAACCGCTTCAGGAGCCTCCAGAGCACTCTGACCTCGCTCGATGGCCTCTGCCAGTTTTCTTTGGAGAAAGCGTAGAGCGTCAGGCAGGGGATCCCGAGGTCCAGGCATAAACGGAGGATGTCCCGGACCCGGTTGACCCCTTCGTTGTGTCCGAAAGCCCGGTTGCGCAGCTTCTGCCTGGCCCAGCGACCGTTTCCATCCATGATAATGGCCACGTGGCGAGGAAGGCGATTGGAATCGACTTGATGCATCCTAGATTTCCAGGATTTCTTTTTCCTTGACGGAGTAGACGGTATCGACTTTTTTGATGAAATCGTCCGTAATTTTCTGGATCTCTTCCTGAGCCTTGAACTGATCGTCCTCCGAGATCTCTTTTTCTTTCTTGAGTTCTTTTATCATTTCGTTGACATCCCGGCGAATATTTCGAACGGCCACCTTTGTTTCTTCGGCCATTTTTTTCACCACCTTTACCAGTTCCCGCCGCCGGTCCGCAGTGAGCACCGGGATACTAATGCGGATGACTTTTCCGTCGTTCATCGGGGTCAACCCAAGCTCGGATTTCAGAATGGATTTCTCAACCTCACCGATAACGGTCGTATCCCACGGCTGAATCATAATGGTTCGCGGCTCGGGGATGGTGATGGTTGCCAGTTGATTCAGTGGAGTAGCGGTTCCGTAATAGTCAGCCCTAATGCCGTCGACCAGAGATATGGACGCTCTTCCGGTGCGCAGCCTCTTGTAGTCATTCTCCAGATTTTCGAGAGCCTTGGACATGCGGTCGCGAGCATCCGCGTATACGTCATTCAACATGATCGAATCCCTCCACCACTGTTCCTATCTGTATTCCCAGTACAGCCCGTTTGATGTTGCCTCTTTTTCGAAGATTGAAGATCACGATTCGCATATTTTGGTCTCTGGCGAGCGAAATAGCGGTCGCATCCATCACCTTGAGGTCCTTCTGAAGCACTTCGGAGAAGCTGATGCGGTCATACTTCTCCGCCGAAGGATCATTTTCGGGGTCGCTCGCGTAAACCCCATCGACTTTGGTCGCTTTCATGAGCACCTGGGCGCCGATTTCGATCGATCTGAGGGCTGCGGTCGTATCAGTGGTGAAGAAAGGGAGTCCCGTGCCTGCCGCAAAAATAACAATGCGGCCTTTTTCGAGGTGCCTTATGGCGCGGCGGCGGATATAGGGTTCGGCGACCTCCTTCATGTCTATGGCAGACTGGACGCGGGTGGTGGTTCCATGCTTCTCGAGGGCCTGCTGAAGGGCCAGTGCGTTGACGACCGTTGCGAGCATCCCCATGTAATCGGCTGTGGAACGATCCATGCCCTTGGAGGCAGCGGAAACACCCCGGAAAATGTTGCCTCCTCCGATCACGATCGCAATCTGGACTCCGAGTTGGTGGACTTCGGTGATTTCTTCGGCAATTTCTCCAAGCACGTTGGTGTCTATGCCGTAGGCTTCCTTTCCCATGAGAGCCTCACCGCTCAGCTTGAGCAGAATCCTTTGATAGACGGGCTTTGATCCTTTCTCAATAGCACCCATGTCGAATTAATCGTCCCTCCAGTTCAAAGTTCAATACGAAGAGGCCATGCCGTGGGCAAAGAAGCGCGTGAAGCAGGGGGGGGAAAACAGCCCGGACGCCCCCTCTGCGCTCCGGTCCATACGAAGAGGAACCGCAGTACGGATGCGTTCCCGCGCGAGCCCGATGCGTATGCCTGCGCAGCAACATGAGACCAGAGCCTTTCATTGCCCGTGCCCTGAACTCTTCCCGGATGAATGCGCCGGCGCCTGAAATCTACTCCGCACCGAGCTGGTACCGGCAAAAGCGTCGGATGATGATCTTTTCGCCGATTTTTGCGACCAGTTCGTTGAGGTAATCCTGGATTGACTTGTCCGGATCCTTGACATACGGCTGGTTAAGGAGAGCGGCTTCCTCATAGAATTTGCGCATCTTCCCTTCGACCATCTTTTCGATGATATTCTCGGGTTTTCCGGATTCTCTCGCCTGAGCCATGTAAATCGCGCGCTCTCGTTCCAGGACGTCCTGCGGAATGTCCTGGGGTTCAATGCCGAGCGGGCTTGAAGCCGCAATCTGCAAGGCGATGTTTTTGACGAATTCCAGAAAATCTTCGCTTTTCCCGGCGAAGTCTGTTTCACAGTTGACTTCCACCAGGACTCCTATGCGGCCTCCGCCGTGAATGTAGGCGTGAACCGTCCCTTCCGTGGCCTCTCTTTCGGCCCGCTTCATGGCCTTTGCAAGACCCTTCTGGCGCAGAAGATCAATGGCCTTTTCCATGTCTCCGCCGGTATCCTTCAGCGCTTTCTTGCAGTCCATCATGCCTACGTTCGTCTTGTCCCTGAGGTCTTTGACCATTGCTGCTGTGATTTCCAAGGTATTCCTCCTGAATATGATGAGCTTGATCTCCCGTACGGGAGATCAAGCTTCTTCGCGATCAATCTTTTTCGGGTTCCTCGACCGGGTTTACAATCTCAACAACCGGACCGCTTTCTTCTTCCCTCAGCAGTTGACCGGCCGGAACTTCTTCCAGGGAGACCGTTTCCTTGTCGTAATCACCCTGCTGCGTTTCCGAATAGCGCTGGCGACCTTCCACGCAGGCATCCGCGATTTTTGACGTGATCAGGCGAATGGCGCGAATGGCGTCATCGTTTCCCGGAATCGGGTAGTCGATCATGTCGGGATCGCAGTTGGTGTCCACAACGGCTACCACCGGGATGCCCAGACGGTTGGCCTCCAGGATGGCGATATTTTCACGCTGAGTGTCCACGACGAACAAGGCTCCCGGCAGCCGGGTCATGTTCTTGATGCCGCCCAAGTTCTTCTCCAGCTTTTCCCGTTCATGCTGGAGCTGGAGGATTTCTTTTTTGGGAAACCGGTTGATGCTTCCGTCCTCGGCCATGACATCGAGTTCTTTCAGGCGTTCGATTCTCAGCTTGATTGTCTTGAAATTGGTGAGCATGCCGCCAAGCCAGCGCTGGTTTACGAAATACATTCCGCATCGATGCGCTTCTTCGAGGATGGTATCCCGCGCCTGTTGTTTGGTGCCGACGAAGAGCAGACTCTCGCCGGATGCGACGGCGTCGGTTACGAATTGATAGGCTGTGTGAAAAAGTCTCACGGTGCGCTGGAGATCGATGATATAAATGCCGTTGCGCGCGCCGAAGATGTAGGTTTTCATTTTGGGGTTCCAACGGCGTGTCTGATGCCCGAAATGAACCCCCGCTTCCAACAACTGTTTCATGCTGACTACTGCCATTCCATACTCCTTCTGGTTTGTGGCCTCCACCCCTCCGCATCCGGAATCTTCTTGCCGGACACCAAAAGGACAAGGGGAGTGCGATTTAGTAAATCAGATTTGTTTAACACGTTTAGGCGAAATCCGGCAATAGAAAAAAGCAGGGAAACGGTGGACGGGGGCCGGGGAAAAGTCTGCAGGCAGTCGGTCGGACCGATTCGGACCTGCCGCACTCACGGTAAAGAACCGGGTACGGTCCCTGGAAGACAGCCGGGAAAAGGAATGACGAAAATAATGATTGACAAATGGTTTTGCGTTGGGTTACACAAGAGCTGTAGCTTCTGAGAAAGGTTTGTTTTATGCGTGACGTTTTAATTTCGCAAATATGCTTTTGGTGCTGGTGGTGGACGACTGGCGAGAGGTGCGCCGACATGGCCTTGCCTGGCTGAACCATCAGCTTGAGTAGATAAGAAAAAGGACCGTGGGCCGCACCTGGCTCACGGTCCTTTTGTTTTTGCATGAAGGGGACTGTGGGAAAATCCTGCAAGTCCCCTTTTTCTTTATCTGCCCCCCCCCCGGCAAGGCGATCCGGCCGCGAAAGGTTTTCCGCCGCTCCCGTCCGAGACCGGGGAAATCGAAGAAGGATTTCACAGCCGCTCATATCAGTCGAGGGATCGTGGAAAGTTCCACTCAGGGTTGTCCCTCGGGAATCAGGAGAGACAGAGGATGCTGATCGTAATGGATAAGACAGCGACATCAAAAGAAGTTGAGGACGTGGTTGCCATGATCGAGAGGAAGGGTTGCACGGCCCGACCGGTTCCGGGCGGTCATCGGGTTGCCATCTGCGTATTGCACAACGAAGGATCGGTTGACTCCGCCCCGTTTCTGGCGCTGTCGGGAGTGAAGGAGGCCATACCCGTCACCCATGCCTACAAACTGGTCAGCCGCGAGTTGAAGCCCGAAGACACGATAATCGATATTTCGGGAGTCCTGGTGGGCAATGGGCACCTGACGATCATTGCGGGGCCGTGTGCCATAGAGAGCGAAGACCAGGCCCTGACCATAGCGAGGATGGTTAAACAAGCGGGCGCGCAGATCTACAGGGGAGGTGCATTCAAGCCGAGGACTTCACCGTATGCCTTCCAGGGCCTGGGTGAGGAGGGCCTCAAAATCCTGGCAAAAGTGCGCGAAGAAACGGGCATGCCGGTTGTGACGGAAGCGTTGGATCACGAGGTTTTCGATCAGGTCGAGGAGTACGCCGACATTATCCAGATCGGAGCGCGCAACATGCAGAATTTCAGTCTCCTGCGGCGTGCGGGCAAGACGACGAAACCGATTCTTCTTAAGCGCGGGCTTGCGGCAACGATCGAAGAATGGCTCATGGCCGCCGAATACATCATGGAAGGCGGCAACACGAAGGTGATCCTCTGTGAAAGGGGAGTTCGGACCTTCGCCCATCATACCCGCAATACCCTGGACCTTTCCGCTATTCCGGTCGTCCGCAAAGAGAGCCACCTGCCGGTGATCGTGGATCCAAGCCACGCGGCGGGACGGCGGGGCCAGGTGATCCCGCTCAGCCGCGCCGCCGTCGCGGTGGGCTGTCACGGTCTGATGGTCGAGGTCCACAACGCGCCCGATAAGGCGTTGAGTGACGGAGCGCAGTCTCTGTATCCGGAGCAGTTTGAGGATCTCACCCGGCAAATAGAACCTATTTTCGAGGTTTCCCGTAAATTCACGGTTTAACGGGCCTGACTCACGGAGCACGACTTCCTCGGTGCAGCCGGATGGAACGAATGGAGAGGGACGCAATGAGACTCAGACAATACCCGAATAAGGCCGAATTCCTGAATCTGGCAAAAGGCGCCAATGTCGTGCCGGTTTGCCTCGAAATTCTCGCGGACACGGAGACCCCCCTGTCGGCTTTGGGGAAATTATACCGGGGGGAGGGCCCGGTTTTCCTTCTGGAGAGTGTCGAGGGGGGGGAACGGTGGGGGAGGTACAGCTTTCTCGGCCTTTCCGCTCACACTCGAATCCGGGTTTTCAGAGACACCGTGGAAGCCGAAAATAGAACGAAGCGGGAAGTCATTCCCCACGGCGGAGATCCCCTGGGGGTCCTGCGCTCGATCATGGCGCGGTACAAGGCGGTGGCTCTCCCCGGACTGCCGCGCTTCTGGGGCGGCATGGTGGGATTTCTCACCTATGAAACCGTTTCTTTTTTCGAAGCGATACCGAACCGGCTGCCCGCCGGCACGCCGCTTGCCAACTTCGTGATACCGGACCGGCTGCTCATTTTCGACAACATCCGTCACACCCTGACTCTTGTCGTGCATTGCTTCATGGAGGGGGGCAGGCTTCCGGAACAGGCATTTGACGAGGCCATCACCTCGCTTGCGGAAATGGAAGGAAGCCTGGACAGCCCGCTTCCCGCAAAGCAGCCGCAATCAGCCGTTCTTCCACATCTTGAGGCCGTTATCGATTCCGAATCGTTCAGATCTCAGGTTTCGAGGATCAAGGAGTACATCACCGACGGCGACATCATCCAGGCAGTGATATCCCAGCCGTTCAGGTGCCTTTCCGTACCGGATCCATGGATGCTCTACCGTGCGCAGCGCTACATCAATCCGTCTCCCTATCTCTACTTTCTGCACATTGACGATACCGTGCTGGTCGGTTCCTCACCCGAAACCATGGTCCGTCTGGAAAACGGCACGGCGACCTTGCGGCCAATCGCCGGCACGCGCCCCCGCGGTCAGTCCGAGCAGGAAGACCGCCGCCTCGCTGACGAACTGCTCCAGGACCCGAAGGAGCGGGCGGAACACCTCATGCTGGTCGATCTCGGGAGAAACGATCTGGGCCGGGTGGCGGAAATCGGTTCGGTGCAGGTCACGGACTTGATGGTGGTCGAAAGATATTCCCACGTGATGCATCTGGTTTCCAACATTTCGTGCGATCTGCGATCCGGCCTCGATGCCTGGGATCTGCTGAAAGCAACCTTTCCGGCAGGGACTTTGTCGGGGGCCCCCAAAGTGCGGGCGATGGAAATCATCGCCGAACTCGAAAAGGAGCATCGGGGTCCTTATGGGGGAGCGGTCGGCTACATTTCATTTACGGGGAATATGGATCTTGCCATTACCATCAGGACGGCTTGCATCGAGGGAGGGGATCTCACGGTGAGGGCAGGGGCGGGGATCGTGGCCGATTCGGACCCGGAAAATGAACGGATCGAGACACTGAACAAGGCAAGAGCGATTGAAAAGGCCCTCCAACTGGCGGGGCCGGGAAAAAATTGCAGGGGTTGAGGGAAGCCGCGTTTCGCATCGCGCATCGGCCAACCCGGGATCTGAGTGCGTCTTTCGAAAATCGGGACGTATTTTCAGCGGACTGTTTGGACAAACTATTCTGGAGGAATCCCATGATTGCCGTAATCGATAATTATGACTCATTTACGTACAACCTGGTCCAGTATCTTCAGATGCTTGGAGCGGATGTCAGGGTCGTTCGAAACGACGCGGTTTCGGTTGATGAAGTCGGAGGGTGGTCCCCTGACGGGATCGTGATTTCACCAGGACCCTGCCGGCCCGAGGATGCCGGCATTTCAATCGCGCTGATTCGGACTTTCTCGGGGCGCATCCCGATACTGGGGGTTTGCCTGGGTCATCAGGCGATAGCCGCGGCGTTCGGGGGCGGCGTGGTTCGTGCCAAGCGCCTGATGCATGGGAAGGTTTCCACGATAACCGCTGATGGGAAAACGATCTACCAGGGCGTACAAAGCCCGTTTCAGGCCATGCGTTACCATTCGCTGGCCGTATCGAGAGAGGGGTTGCCCGAGTGCCTCGAGGTCACCGCGGAGGCGGAGGACACCGAAGTCATGGGCATACGGCACCGGGAACATCTCACGGAAGGGATCCAATTCCATCCCGAATCCATCATGACCCCGGTGGGCAAGCGGCTGTTGCGGAACTTTCTTACCTGCACGGCAGCCCGGAAAGGAGGTCTGCAATGATACAGGACACCATCAGGAAGCTGATCGAAAGGAATGACCTATCGGAGGCCGAAATGTCGGACGCAATGAACGAGATCATGTCCGGCGGTTCAACCGACGCTCAAATCGGAGCGTTCATGGGAGCGCTTGCGACCAAGGGTGAGACCTTCGAGGAGCTTGCAGGGGCGGCAAGAGCCATGAGAAGAAAGGCCGCGAGAATTCAGACGACGTCCGGGATCGTTGTGGACACATGCGGGACGGGCGGAGACAAAAAGGGGACCTTCAACATCTCCACCACGGCGGCCTTCGTCGTGGCCGGGTGTGGGGTGACCGTCGCCAAGCATGGGAATCGCGCGGCATCGAGTCAGTGCGGCAGCGCGGATCTGCTCGAGGCTCTCGGCGTCCGCCTGGATGCGGCTCCGGAAGTGGTCGAGGAAGCCATCGGCACGGTCGGCATCGGCTTCCTGTTCGCTCAGGTATTCCACGGGGCCATGCGCCATGCGGCAAGGGCAAGAAAGGAAGTCGGCGTCCGGTCCATTTTCAACATGCTGGGACCGCTCACCAACCCGGCCGGGGCCAACTGCCAGGTCCTTGGCGTCTACGCCCCGGAGTTGACGGAAATGTTCGCTCATGCGCTTCGGCTGCTCGGGGCCAAAAGAACTTTCGTCGTCCATGGGCACGACGGCCTGGACGAAATCTCCGTTTGCGCTCCGACCCGGGTTTCCGAGCTGAACGACGGCCTGGTTTCCACCTATGACGTCACCCCGGAACAACTCATCGGACGCACAGCCGTTCCTGAAGACTTGAAGGGAGGGACCCCCGGCGAGAACGCTCACATCACCAGGAGCATCCTTGGTGGAGAAAAGGGGCCAAGACGGGACGTGGTCGTTGTGAATGCCGCGGCGGCACTCATCGCCGCGGGAGTCGCCGGCGACTTCAAAGCAGCCGTCGCCAGGGCGGAGGGTTCGATTGACAGCGGAGCGGCAGCGGGAAAGCTCGAAGCGCTGGTCCGTTTCACAAATGAAAACTGACGGGGAGACTGTGCTGTGGCGGATTTTCTGACAAAGATTCTGGGAGAGAAGAAGCACGAAGTGGAAATGAGGCGCAGGGTGGTATCCGAAGACTTTCTCGAAGACCAGATCGAAAAGACTTTAAGCCGCAGGGGCTTTTATGAAAGGCTGTCCCACCCCGGCCCCTTCGGGGCGAACATCGTGGCCGAAATCAAGCGCGGGTCGCCGTCCCGCGGGGTATTGCGGGCCGACCTTGATGCGGCGCAATATGCCGCGGTCTATGAGGATGGAGGGGCAGCCGCTTTGTCCGTCCTGACGGATGCCAAGTTTTTCCACGGCAGTGGAGAAGACCTGCGGGAGGCCCGGTCCGCTTCGAAGCTTCCCGTGCTGAGAAAAGACTTCATCATTTCGACTTACCAGGTATTCGAATCCGCCGTTATGGGGGCGGATGCCGTTCTTCTGATCGTAAGGGCCGTATCTCCGGTACTGCTCCGCAAGTGCCTCGAACTGTGCGGGCGGCTGGGCCTGGACGCCCTCGTCGAAGTGCACTCCGAAAAGGAATTCGATGCCGCTTCCGACGCCGGAGCCAGGCTGATCGGAATCAACAACCGCGACCTGAGTACGTTCAGGACCGATATCCGGATGTCGATCGATCTTGCCGGGAAGCTGCGAAAAGGCCAGGTGGCCGTGTCGGAGAGCGGCATTCATGGCCGTGACCAGATCGAGATGCTTCTTGACGCGGGCATCTGGAACTTCCTCATCGGAGAAAGCCTCGTGACGGCAACAGACCCGAAGGATTTGCTCCACCGGCTGCTCGGCCGCAAGGAAAACAGGGAACGGGCGGGGAACTGCGGGTGCGCATGAAAGAGAATGATCTCAAATCAAACAGGAGCGCCTCGGGGCGATCCGCGGAGGTGGAGAAAACACCCGGCGGCAGTCGGCTTCTTGCCGGTGAGACCGCTGAAACCGCTTCACGGGGACATAGTCCCGAAGTCAAGATTTGTGGTTTGACCAGGGTGGACGAAGCCGTGAAATGCGCGGAACTCGGAGCGAATGCTATCGGGCTGGTATTTTATCCCCCGAGTCCTCGCTTCGTGACGGTGGAAACGGCGCGGGATATCGTCCGGAACCTTCCGCAAGGCGTCTGCGGCGTCGGTGTCTTCGTTAACGAGAACTATGAAAAAATCGCGGAAACCGTGCAGGCATGCGGGTTGAAAGCGGTTCAGCTCCACGGAATGGAATCTCCGGCGCTCGTGTCGCTGTTGAGGCAGGAAGGTCTCACGGTCATCAAGTCGCTTTTTGTCGATGCGGAACCGTCGATTCGTTCCGAAGGCCGCTATGACGCCTCCGCCTGCCTGGTCGAATGCGCACCGGGGCAACTTCCCGGAGGCAACGGGGTTGCCTGGGACTGGAGCGCCGTTCGCGCGGTCCGGGTGCGGCCGATCATACTGGCCGGCGGCCTCAACCCCGGCAATGTTGCCCGGGCGATCCGCGAGGCATCTCCGGATGCAGTGGATGTCAGTTCGGGAGTGGAAGCCGAACCCGGAAGAAAGGACCCGGATAAGGTGCAACGTTTCATCAATGCTGTCTGCGACAGTCGTTTCATAACTTACAGGAGGGTTTTCAAATGAGTTTTGACCAACAATCCACAGCCGTGCTCCAGCATGCCTCGTTTCAGGCGGGTGTTCCCGACAGCAGAGGGCATTTCGGCCCTTATGGGGGACGCTACGTCGCGGAAACCCTCATGCCGGCGCTCTTCGAACTGGAAGAGGCCTACCGTGAGTTCGCTCCACGCCCCGAGTTCAACGTCGAGCTGAGCGAACTCTTGAAAAATTATGCCGGGCGCCCGACCCCGCTCTTCCATGCGAAGAGGTTCAGCGAAAAGGCCGGCGGGGCGGCCATCTACCTGAAACGCGAGGATCTCGCTCACACCGGGGCGCACAAGATCAACAATACGCTCGGCCAGGTGCTGCTCGCCCGTTGGATGGGGAAGAAGAAAGTCATCGCGGAAACGGGGGCGGGTCAGCATGGGGTGGCCACGGCCACGGCCGCGGCCCTGTTCGGAATGGAATGCCGCGTTTTCATGGGGACCGAGGATGTGCGGCGTCAGGCAGCCAATGTGCAAAGAATGGAACTTCTCGGGGCGGAAGTGGTCCCGGTGGCATCGGGAACGGGGACGCTCAAGGACGCGATGAACGAAGCAATGCGCTATTGGGTGTCGGCGGTCAGGGACACGTTCTACGTGATCGGCTCCGTCGCCGGGCCTCACCCCTACCCGGAGATGGTGAGGGATTTTCAGAGGATCATCGGAGACGAGGCGAAAGCACAGATACTGAAAGCGGAGGGGCGTCTACCCGATATGCTCATTGCGTGTGTGGGGGGAGGAAGCAATTCCATGGGGTTGTTTTATCCCTTCCTGGGCGATGCGGCGGTGGAACTGGTCGGGGTGGAAGCGGCGGGGCTCGGGATTTCGACGGGAAAACATGCCGCCACCCTCGGGGCAGGCTCGGTGGGTGTCCTGCACGGGTCCAAGTCCTACATTCTCCAGGATGAACACGGGCAGATAATCGAGGCCCATTCCATATCGGCAGGCCTCGATTATCCGGGGGTCGGGCCGGAACATGCGTTCCTTAAGGACTGCGGCCGGGCGCGCTACGAATCGATTGACGACGGGCAGGCCATCCAGGCGTTCCATGCGCTTTGTGCCCTCGAAGGGATTATCCCGGCGCTGGAAAGTTCTCATGCCCTGGCACAAGCCATGGTCGAGGCGCCGAAGCGACCCCGAACGGACATCATCGTCGTAAACCTCTCGGGCCGCGGGGACAAGGATCTGGGAATCGTGCGGGAATCACTCGGCAAGGTTTGAAACGATTTGAGGAAAGGTGCTGTCATGGGCAGAATAGAGCGGACATTCGAAGAACTGCGAAAAAAGAAGGAAACGGCCCTCGTCGGGTTTGTAACCGCGGGTGACCCCACGATCCCCGTATCCCTGGACATTATACAATCCATGTGCGAGGCCGGCCTGGATATACTTGAAATGGGGGTCCCATTTTCCGATCCCACGGCTGACGGGCCGGTCATTCAGAGGTCGTCGGGCCGGGCGATACGGGCAGGAATGAACCTGGGCCGGGTGCTTGAAATGGCAAGGGAGATCCGGAAGTTCACGCAAACCCCAATCGTGATTTTCAGCTACTACAATCCGATACTGGCCTACGGCCGGAGCCGCTTCTATAGCGATGCCGCGGCTGCCGGAGCGGACGGACTGCTGGTGGTCGACCTTCCTCCGGAGGAATCCGATGAATTGACCCGCGAATGGTCCGGACGCGATCTGGCCCTCATCCGGCTCGTTGCTCCAACCACGCCGCCCGATCGGATGACCGCGATCGCCGACGGCGCATCGGGGTTCCTCTACCTCGTTTCCATGACCGGAGTTACAGGCAGCGGCGCGCCGGACATCCGGGAACTCGACTCCCTGACCGCAAATCTCAGGTCCAGGTGCAACGGAATCCCCGTCTGCATCGGATTCGGGATATCGGAACCGGCACAGGCGAAAGCGATGGGCTCCCTGGCCGATGGGATCGTTGTCGGTAGTGCGTTCGAGCGGATTATCGAGACCAACCTCGACAGTCCCGCCCTGCCTTCACAAATCGGGGCGGCCGTGAAGGGGCTGAAGGACGCGGTCCGCAGCGCATGATGGAAAGGCACAAGGGGAAACTGTCGGATGCCTCGCCGAGTGAGGCTTGCGATTGGTTTCCCCGTTCCTGCCGGGGCGGAGCCCGGCCCTTTCGGGCCATTTCAGCAAGTGGTTCGAACCGTCCCGGGCTTTACCCCGCGAGTTCCCCTCCCCCGGATCTTTCCTCGATTATTAAAGACACAGCTTAATAGCCATTCTTCAGAATGTGTGGTATAAGAAAAAAACGGGGCGATTTCGAGCGTTCGATCAGTTGGCTGTTCTGGAGGATCACCGATGTTTTTTTTCATTGGCGGGGTCCAACCGAAGACAGTAACCCTGGATAAAACTCCGAGGCTTTGTCCTTCTTGCGGACTGGCGCAGGCTCGACTGAAACGCGCAGACCACTACCTCAGCCTGTTCTTCATTCCACTGATCCCGGTCAAGAGAGGAAATCCCGTTTTGATTTGCGACCGATGTGGAGCGACCTCCTCACCGGATCAGCCGTTCGTTGCGGTTTCCTACGGCAGACCCCGGGACAAGTGTTCGCGATGCGGTTCTCCCGTGGATCCGACATTTCAATATTGCCCTCATTGCGGAACCCGGATATAAGGCGACGAGCAGAATCTTGCAAGCTGGTGGGTTAGGATGATGAAAAAGAGCAACAAAGTTCTCCACTTTCCGACGGTGGCTGAACCCAGTATTGAAAGCGTCCTTTCGGAATTTCTTCGAGAGCAGCAGAAGAGACTCAGAACGAGGACTTACCATCGTTATGAGGAGGTCGTCGGCCTGCTCCGCCATTGCCTGAACGGCTACGGCTATCACGAATTGGACAACTCCGCCGAGGTAGCCCTTTATGAGAAACTCTACTTTCAAAAGAATCTGGAGTTTTGCTACATCTTCGGCCCCGACAAGATCATGCCCTCTCTTTCCCACTTCCTGAACTACTTCATGATCCGTAAGGTCATGGCCTCGGAGGCCCTCCTCCAGGCTACCGGAACCGTTACGAAGAAGCTCATCAAATGGCTGGAAGACCGGCATTATGTCGGAAAGGAACAGGCATTAGGGGCGGTCAGGATCGCCTGCGAGGCTGCAAGGGAACTCCCGGCGGCCGAGCGCCTTGCCCGGCTTCTGTATGAATATGCCCAGAATCATGCCCCCCGGTATTGGACTTCAGAACTGGACGATTACTTCACGATCGAAAAAGTCCAGCCCGGCGTCGTTCTGCTCGCGGGAGCAAGCAGCTCCGGCCTGGTTGAAGTGCGGGTTCCGAAGGAAATAACGGATCATTGCCGGATCGGCTGGCAGGTCAATCTTCTTCTTGGAAAGACACGAAACGGCTGGTGCATCCTGGAAACAGGGAATGTTTATCCTTCCTAGCGGGACTGGTGCGTGACGCCGATCAACCGGCGGGAAAATGCCGGGATGCCGACATTGAACGGGCGGGGACAAAAACCCCGCCCGTGCTGTTTGTGAGGACCGCCTGCCGCCGAAGCCGCCATGGGTGGCCAGGAT
Source organism: uncultured Syntrophobacter sp. (assembly GCA_963666995.1). GTDB lineage: Bacteria > Desulfobacterota > Syntrophobacteria > Syntrophobacterales > Syntrophobacteraceae > Syntrophobacter. The sequence goes on from OY762941.1 coordinate 2,946,388, forward strand.
GCTCGTATTACCAGGTTAAGTATCAGCTTGAGTCAAATACCTGTGGAATATTCCGGACCAAAGTGAATCTTGAACGGCACCACGGGCAAAACCCACCAAGCCTGATCAGCGCTGCCTGCAACCGCGGGTGGCCCGGACACTTGTTGTCCGGGCGCGAAGCGCAGGAGGTTCAAAGGATGATTCTGCAAGGGTAACGAAGGATTTGTCCCCTCCTCTTGTCCTGACGGACCCGGATAACGAGTATCCGGGCTGCCCGTGGACGCAGCTCACCCCCCGCCCGGCTCTCCCCGTCGGGGGAGAGGGGCCGTGGGTGCTTGCCGGGAAGACTCTAGCCGAGGCAGGAGTTGACGAAGTCCCAGTTGATGAGTTTTCCGATATAGGTGGTGAGGTAGTCCGGTCTTCTGTTCTGGTAGTCCAGATAGTACGCGTGTTCCCAGACGTCCACCACGAGGATGGGTTTTATTCCGTGAGCGACCGGAGTGTCCGCGTTCGCGGTCTTGGTGATCTTCAATTTGCCCCCATCCACTACAAGCCATGCCCAGCCGCTGCCAAACTGGGTCATGCCGGCGTTCTTGAATTCCTCGGCAAATTTCTCGGCGCTCCCGAAATCGGCATTGATTCTTTGGGCGACGGCCCCGGTCGGCGGGCCTCCCCCGTTCGGCTTCATGCATTTCCAATAGAACGAATGGTTCCAGGCCTGAGCCACATTATTGAACATCGCGGCCTTGGAAGCGTCGCCTACGATCTTCTTCAGGATTGCCTCAGGTTCCTGGTTCTCGAATTCCGTTCCGGCGATCAGTTTGTTTCCGGTATCCACATAGGCGTTGTGATGTTTGTCGTGATGGAATTCGAGGGTCCTGGCGCTGATATAAGGCTCAAGCGCATTTTTGGGGTAGGGCAGATCGGGTAGAATGAGAGCCATAGTGCCTCCTGTTGTTTGATGGATTTGTTCCTGGTGATTTTGCCTGAGATCAGGCGGAAGCGCGATCGCACGACCGCGTTCATCCCGCCCGCTTATCCAATCCGCATTCTGATGTTGCAGGCCTTCCTACACGAAGGAGCCGGAACGTTCACGAACCCGCGGGCTGTCGGCGGCCTTCAAATCCCGCCGATTCGAATCTCCCGTGCCGGTATTTGTGAACGGGTCCCTCAAAACGCGTACTTTCCATGATTAAGCACTGTCGGTCGAAATCTCAACCTGTGCTTTATGCGGAAATATTCATCGATTGTGCTTCGCGTGTAATAATCTAAAGACAAAACAATAGGATACATGCTGTTGCTCAATAATCCGGTTTATTGCAGAATAGGCATATCACGGGAAACATCAGGTGTACCGAACGAAAGCCGAATCGAGGATGAATGTATGAGTCCGATGCGCCTTTTGCTTTCCTAAGAATTGAAGGGATGATTGAACCCACGCCGGTGAGGAGGTGGAATCGGAGGGGTTCCGAACAGTCCCGGCTAATCTTTCGAGCCCTGTCCGAGGTATGGATTGAAATATCCGAATCGCAACTCCGGGAAACGATCCTTCAGGCGTTTCGTCATCTGCAGGATGCCCATGGTCTTCTCGACGGGAACGCCCATGAGTTCCAGGTACCACTCGGGATCGATATTGAGATTGCGCATCTGGATGAGGTCCACTCCGGTCTCTTCGATGAACCTGCGGAGCGACTCCCATTCGCCGACCTGGTCGGTGAATCCCGGGAGCACGAAGTAGTTGATCGAGGCGAATCCTCCGTGGGATTTCACTTCCAGGATGGACTGGCGTGCATCCTCGAATGTATAGCCGCGGGGATTGAAGTAGGCATTGTAGTACCGGGGGCGGCAACTGTTCATGCTGACCCGGATGCTGTCCAGCCCCGCCGCGCAGAGCTTTCTCACTTCCAGGGGGAGGCTCCCGTTCGTATTCAGATTGATCGTGCCGCGCGAAGTCGCGCCCCGCATCAACCGGATGGATTCTCCGAGTGTGCCGGCCTGCAGCAGCGGTTCGCCCTCACAGCCCTGCCCGAAGCTCACCACGGCCCTGGGGGCCTTTTCGAGGTGAGGAACGGCCACTGCGCAGATTTCTTCGGGGCTGGGCACGAAAGTGATGCGGTCCTGGGTCGCCCGCAGATCTTTTCTTTCCTGAAGGCTGATGCAGCCGATGCACCTGGCGTTGCATATGGGAGAGGTCGGCAAGGGGGCTTCCCACCGGTTCATGAAAAGGTTCCTGGCCGCGGGGCATCCGTACGTGATCGCGCATTTCCCGAGGTGCTGGATAAGGCGGTTCCCGCTCTCCTTCTTCATCCTGAGCCTGGCGTTGCGTTCAATCCGTTCCCGGTCGAAGTGCCTCAGATCCTGGCGTTCGTCGGAGTCGACGCGGAAACCCGTCGCGACGAATTTTCCATTGTGCCATCCGACCGCGGTATAGGCGAACAACGGCAGCAGGGGAGCGTTCGGCAGACGCTCGTAAGCGGGGGTGTAAACGGCGGTGTGGGCGGGGGCCATAAATGCCGCGACCGCCTGTACTGTTCGGGACGAATCGTGTGGATCGTGCCGGAGGGCTTCAAAACGCTGCTTCCGGGGATGATAGCCGACCGGGATTCGGGCCGGCAGAAGGAAAAGCTCACTGCCTTCCGGAAGGGGAATCCAGTCGCCCGGTGCCGGGCGGCGGTATTCGACCCCGCTTCGCCCGGCCATTTCCAACTCAGGCCAGTCGAAGATGTTTCCTTCCGCGTCAGCGTAAACCAGTGTCGGCCTATTGCGCATCTTCTTTTTCGAGGATCTCCCTGAAACTCAGCAGACGCGCCCGGACATGGTTCCTCAGCAGGGTCAGGAATTCATCGAGGAACTCGAATGCAAAAGAGGTCATCCGGTGATGGTGGATCATGATCCCGACCGGTTCTTTTCTGCCGCCGAGGCTGCCCAGTTCATCGAGCAGTGCCTGGAAATCGGAAGATCCATCCCTGGATTTCCTGGTGTGCAGGTCGATCTGCACCCGCAAGTTGGACAGGGCGATATTGGGTTTGACTCCGCGGGGGAAGGGTCCTGCCATCGAAACCCCGCTGAAGTTGAGATCCTGCAAAATTCTCAACGTGGACCCGGACAACCTGTTCCAGGGCGGAGTGAACACGTTCGTGAGGTGGTCTCCGAAGAGGTCCTGCATCTTCTGCCTGCCCTGAAAGATGTCCTTCCACTGCTTTTCGAACGGCCGCTGTTCTCCGAATTCGGACTTCTTTCCGGTCCGCTGCCAGTTCACATGACGCCATCCATGCTGGTGCCAGGCCCAGAGAGGTTCTTCGAGAGGCGTCGCCTCGAAAAGCCGAACCTTCCTGATGTCGCTCAGCCATGCAGGGACCACGGCCATGCCGAGGGGAACCTGGTGCCTGCGAAACAGCACACACATGGTTTCGAAAGCGCGTCCGCCGGCCCCGATGTCGTCGGCGCGAAAGAAAACCGATGGGGAATTGCTGCCCATGTTGCGGTCCAATGCCGCGGCCAGCCGGTCCCTCCAACCGCGAGGAGCATTGTGCCACAACGAAGCAAATTGCCTGGGCCTGTAGTCATCCGGAATAACGGAACTGCTCGAGTCACCGGGTCCCTCTTTCAATTGTGGCGCTCCTTCCGCTTCAAGGTTCCAGATCAAAACATTGCAGCATATCGTTCGATCCTTCGCAATTGAGAAGGAGTTGGAGAGTACGGCAACTATATTTCCATTAAGCGACGACTTATTTGCAGAAGATTATAGGAGACCCAATCTTTCGTCAAGTCATTCGGTAGGATAAGTGAAGACCGATGCCCGAATTTCTGAAAAGCGCGGGAAAGGGGGGATGGCCGTGTGAGCGCCAACGCCTGCCGGGGGCTTTGCGGGGACGGCACGGCCGGAAGTATCAGAGCGGCCCCCTTGGGCCGCGCCGGCGATGATTTCCGCCCGGAAACGCTTCAAATCTCCCTTGCTCGGGGGGGCCCGGACAACTCGTTGTCCGGGCCCCGTAAGGACAAGAGGGGCAACGAAACCTGCCGCCGTAATTGCAGACTTTATCCGCCACAGCTCTTCACTCCGACCCCCAGTGAACACAGTCTGGGTGTGAATTTTAGCCCGGCAGGGCCGAATGCGGCCGAGTTCGGCACCCGAGACTGATTGGGGGAGTGGAAATTCTTAATCACTTCCCGGATTGGGCCGGATGCGGTAGTGTTAACCTGCGCAGGGCAAGAAAATATTGGTTTGCGTTGCGCTTAACCTGATCTACGTCCTGCAACCTCAGCGGGGTGATAAAGAAGGACAGCTCAGTGGGAATGAAGGGCAAATCCGGGCCGTAATATCGTCATTCCGGCGGAGGCCGGAATCCAGGACTTAATTTTAAGTGACTGATTTGTAAACTAAAAACTACTGGACCCCGGCTTTCGCCGGGGTGATGTTCTAAAAGATTTCCATCCTGGAGCAGGAGATTCAATCCTTGTTCAGCAACCCTGGGTTCATGAACTTCATTACGATGCGGGAGGCGCGATATTCCCCTCCCCGAAGGCGTTCGAGGTCTGCGAATGAACGGCAGTAAAAGGAAAGAGTCGGAGGGCTCTCTGAAACAGGAGCCTGCTAAACCCAAAGGTATCGTGAGACATAGGACTGCCGGGGCGGAAAGTTCCGTCAAGCCCGAGCCTCTTGAAGCGAGCGCATTCAGGCGGCAGATCAAACGCCACATACACGCACCCGTGCACCGTTTCGTCGCGGTGGTTCCTCCCGAGCTTTCACTGCTTTGCCTCGAAGAGGTGAAAGCACTGGGAACGAACGACCCGGAGGTGACGGATGCCGGGGTTGAATTCTCCGGGGGCCTCGAGTCGTGTTATCGGGCCAACCTCCAGCTTCGGACGGCGAGCCGCATTCTTTGCAGGCTTCCCGCATTTCGGGCTGGCACAAAGGAGGAACTTTTTTTCAAGGCTTCCGAAGTTCGTTGGGACCTGTGGCTGAATCCCGTGGTGCCGATCCAGGTGGCAGCCCATGTCGATCACTCCCGGGTGAGTCATGAAGGTCTCGTTGCCCAGACCATCCTTGAGAGTATTCAAAGGCATTTCAGGGCGGCTCATATCGCTCCACCTCCCGCGTGGGCGCAGCCGCCGCAGGAAGAGACATCCGGGGACCATTCAGGTACATCGGCAAAGCAGCGGATCCTTGTGCGACTTATCAGGAACCACTGCGAGGTCAGCGTGGACACCACGGGCGGCCATCTCCACCAGCGCGGATACCGGCTCCACCATACGGGGGCGCCGCTCCGGGAAACTCTCGCCGCCGCCATCCTGATGAAGGCGGGATGGCGTGGAGACTCACCCCTCGTCGACGGCATGTGCGGCGCGGGAACGATCGCCATCGAAGGCGCACTCATATCGCGGCGCATTCCACCGGGTCTTGGCAGGCACTTCCTGTTCGAAGAATGGCCGTCCTTTCGGGACAGGACCTGGGAATTCCTGCGTCAAACGGCCGGGAAGAACGCCCTCGACCGGTGTCCCTGCCCCATCATAGCCCTGGACAGGGAACCGGAAGCCATCGAGGTCGCCGGGAAAAACGCGGAGACGGCCGGGGCCGCGGACGACATTCAACGGCACTGCATGGATTTCTTCGACTTCGACCCGGGCCGGCTCAACCTGCCTCCGGGACTGCTCGTATTGAACCCGCCCTATGGGAAGCGCATCTCCGGGCCCGGCCGGGATTTTTACGGGCGGCTGGGCGTGCAATTCAGGCGCTTTTTCGACGGGTGGCGCGTTGCCGTGCTGTCCCCCGAACGGGCCGCGGCGGCGGGGATGAAGATCCACTCGCTGCGGTACTGGAAGATCGTTCACGGCGGCATCCCCATCACCGTGGCGATGGGGCGGGTCTGACCTCCCGAGAAGACCCTTCCAGGGAACGACCGGAGCAAGGGTTGCAGGGGCGATCCGTAAATCGCCCCTCACTTCGGGCGGGGCAGGGAAGGCGGATACGCCATGGCCTTTTCCGGTCATCAGCACCCCAGCGCGGCCCTCAGCCACTCTCCCAGTTCTTCTGCGATTGAATAAACCCCCACGCCGGGCTTTCGGCCCCCCAGTTCGACGGATTTTCGGATGAGCTCGGCTGGAGCAGGCAACTTTGCGATTTCTTCGGTCCCGCCCGTGTCTTGCCTCAAGAGAGTGACCTGCGGCGGATCTTCCCAGTCGTAGATCACGAAGTAGTACGATTCCTGGCCCGCGTACCGCACGAAATCCCGTTTCCGCGACCATCCCGTCCCCCATTCGAGGTAGGTTTCAACCGCCTTTTCAGGGGTCATTTCCCAGTCGATTTGGTCGAGGATCTCCCGATGTTCTCGGAGTTCTTCCATTCCCCACATGATGTTCCTTCGAAGTCGGACTTATTTTGGAGGCGCCATGAATTCGGGGCCGACCGGGGTCTTGATTTCCCTTGCGAGAATATCTTCGACTTTTTCCAGGTCCGCCTGCTCGATCTTCCACCCGGAGACTCCGACGTTGTCTTCGACCTGCCGGGCGATTCTTGCCCCCGCAATGACCGTGGTGACTCCGGGTTGCTGGAGCGCCCAGCGAAGAGCGAACTGAGCCGGGGTCTTGCCGTATTTCGCGGCGAGTTTCCGGAATCTTTCGACGGCCTTGACATATTGTTTGAACCGGTCCGGTTTGAATTTGGGATCGCCGCGCCGCAGGTCTCCCCGCGGAAACTTTTCATCCCCCGTGAATTTGCCGCTGAGCAATCCACGGCACAGGCCCCCGTAGACCAGGGTCGCGATACCGTTCTCACTGCAGAACGGAAGCAGTTCCTTTTCCGCGCTCCGCTCGAACATGTTGTATGGCGGCTGCAGACTGTGGATCGGCCCCGCCCCCATGCACTGCTCGATCTGTTCGCGGCTGAAGTTGCTGAGTCCGATAGCGCGGATTTTTCCCTGGTCGCGAAGTTTCAACATTGTTTCGATCGACTTCTCGAAAGGCACCTTGGGATCCGGCCAGTGGATCTGGTAGAGGTCGATGCGGTCCACGCCTAGGCGATTCAGGCTCTGGTCCACCTCGTAGACTATCCTCTCCGGACTCGCGTTCCGCTGGATGTTCTCCTTCTCGTTCCATTCGAGGCAGCATTTCGTGGCAACAACCACATCGTCGTGGTTGCCCCATTCCTTGAGGGCTTTTCCTACGATCTGCTCGGACTTGCCAAAGCCGTAGACAGGGGCCGTATCGATAAAATTGATGCCCAGTTCCAGCGCCCGGTGAATCGCCGCGATGGATTCCCGCTCATCGCTGCCTCCCCAGGCCCATCCCCCTGTTACCCAGGTGCCCAGCACAACCACGGAAACTTCAAGATCGGTTTTTCCGAAACGGACTTTCTCCATAAACACTACCCTCCTCTTGCCGGCAAGGCTCGCTTAGCCGGCCTGCCGCGCTAAAAAAGACAGTCTAAGGAAATACAATACCCCCGCATTCCTTCCCTCGATTTTGTTAAAACACCGCCACTCGGTTCCCGCTCAAAGTGAAGGGGGAGCCGGAAATTCGGTCCTTTTTCAGACGAACACAAATTAAGCACCATCCCCTCGATGCGAAAGCGTTTTCATGGATTCCCGCGAGACGGATCACCTGCTGTCGGCAAATCCGAAAACAGGCAAATCAAATTCTTTCGCGCCAATCCCGCTCAAACCTTACAATAAAATAATGTATGCGCAACGGGGACTTTAGTGTACATTGCTTTCAAGAGTATCGGCAACTTATGTCATCCTGAAGCCCCTCGATTTATGCTCCGCCTGCGGCGGTATGAAGAGTGTTTGAACGGGGTGCGGGATCGGGGGAATGGGATATGAGCCCCAAGGAACTTGGAGCTGTTGCCCAAACAGAATCCAAGTGAAGAATGAGCGGTTTATCCAGAAACGTCACCCCGGCGATATTGCCGGGGTCCAGTGTGGTTAATTGGAATTACTCAATAATTTCAATTAACTGGATTCCGGCCTTTATATGAAAATACCAGACCCGTTTAGATCGTTTTGTCTGCATTCCCACGCAGGAGCGTGGGAACGAGGCAATGCCCTGCCTCGATTAAGGCAGACAATTTTTCATTGTTCGTTGTGGCCGAAAGGCCATGAGTGTTCGCCGGAATGATGTTTTCCTGGTTTCATCCGACCTCGGATTTTCCCTTGGGCAACAGGCCGCCGATCCGGCCGGTTCTTTGCGGATGATGGGGCCGCGGGCACTTTCCGGGTGAGCGGGAACGTCTGCCCGTCTTGACGATGAGACTTTGGCTCGGCCTTTCATAGGAGGTAAGCATGAAGATCCAATGCCCGGGATGTCAGGTGACATTCACCGTGCCTGATGAGAAAATCCCAGATGTGAAAGGCGTGAGAATACTCTGTCCCAAATGCAAGCGGCCCATCGATCTCGACCACAGAATTCACGGGAGCCTGCCGGGGGGAAAGGGCGAAGCGCCGGCCTCCGGCTCGGAGGGCGATGCCGTCTTTTTTTATGAAGACGCCGCGACGTTTGACGTGGTTGAAGAGGGCATCAGGACATCGCTCCTCTGCGTGGCGACTCCGTCCCGATCGGACAAGATCAGGCAGGTTCTCGACGAACTGAGGTTTTTTGTCGTCCAGGCGCCCAGGGCCGAGTTCGCGCTGAAGAAACTCAATCACAACCGCTACGATCTGATCGTCCTCGAAGATGGGTTTGACAGCACCAAGCAGTCCGAAAACCTTGTGCTGCACCACCTCCAACTCCTGCCCATGCATTTGAGGAGACAGTTCTTTCTGCTTCTGCTGAGCGACTCCCTGCCGACCTTCGACGGCATGCTCGCTTTTCGCATGGGTGTCAACATGATCTTGAACACCAAAGATATCGAAAAGACCAAGATTCTGCTGACTCGAGCCATGAAAGATCATAGAGCGGCTTACGGTCTGTTCCTCGACGAACTCGGGAAAAGGGGACAACACTGATGGAAAGAGTCTGTGCATGATCTTCCGAAGGTACCGTCAAAAGCAGCAGGCCCGGAACATCTCGAGCCATCTTCGATTGAGGGTGGAAAGCTGTGTCAGCACCGTCCTGGATTTGAATCTCCGCCTGGGAGAAGGCAAAATCAAGCCGGAGGTCGTCCGGCAATTCGAACGGCTCAGGGAATCGCTGCGGCTTGTGAACGATGATTCGGTGGACGAGACGGACATTGACCGCATCGAGGAGGCGACCAATCAACTTCTGGCTGAAATCCGCGTGAACTATGGAGAATCTCTGGCCGGGCTTCCGCGCGAAGGGCGCACTCACTGACGGGCAGGCGCCGTTCGGGCCGGAGTGGGGGAAGGCACGTCAATGCATGGGGGAATGAAGAAAGTGGATGTCTTTACTTTTTCAAAGAAGGGTGATCAGGGGCAAACCAGCCTGCTGAGCGGGGAAAGGGTGTCGAAGGCGAGTTTGCGTCCCGAGGCTTACGGGACTTTGGATGAGGCCAGTTCCGCCCTGGGTCTGGCTAAGGTGTTTACCCGGAATGAACGAATCTGTGAAATGATCCAGGTCGTCCAGGAGGATCTGGTTGTCCTCGGAGCCAAACTGTCCTGCGAAGGCACGGGCGAACAACAATACAGCGTCGGATCGGAGAGAATCTCGAGGCTCGAGGAGTGGATACGGGATCTGCAGGAGGAAGTTCCCCTGCCGCGCCGGTTCATTTATCCCGGATCGAATCCCGCGAGCGCCGCTCTCGACCTCTCCCGGACGATTATCAGGAGGGCGGAGCGCCGAACGGTGGCCCTGAGGGAGGCCGGGCAACTGGACAGCCCTGAGGTGCATTCGTATCTCAACCGGCTTGCCGATTTCCTTTTCACACTGGCGAGGTACGCCGAGAAGAAAGATTGACCCCCGGGCGAACCCTCTCCGGCGCCCGCATACTCCGTGGACCCGCCGTGCGGGTTCACCCCGAATTTAATTTACATTGCCAACACTTGGTCATTCGGTTTATAAAAATAAGGTTTGACCGGAACCTGACGTCGAAGGTTCCTCTGGAAACGTTGTTTGAAGTTCCAAAGCATGAAGGAGGAGCCTGATGGCTCGTGTAACAATCGAAGATTGTTTGAAACAAGTGGATAGCCGCTTCACTCTTGTGCATCTTGCAGTGAGGCGTGTGCTGCAGTTGCGCAGTGGGGCCTCCCCGCTGGTTGAAATCAGGAATAAAGAGGTGGTGCTGGCACTGCGGGAAATTGCGGCCGGAAAGGTCACGCTGGACAACGTTCGGCAGCTCGAGGAGATGAGAGCTTTGCCCGAGCCTGTGGCGCCGGAAAAAGAAGAAGTCACGAGGCTTGAGGTGAAGGAAATCGTCGAGGAGGCGACCCTTTTCGATGCCTCCCTCGAATTTGAGGATTCAGAACAGTTCACTCAGAAAGACCCGGATCAGGGCGAAGAAGTTTAACCGCCCTACATTCGCACGATCTTTTGCGTTTCGAACTCTGAAGGGCACGGCATGCCGTGCCCTGAGGCGTTTGTACATTGGGGAGTCCGGGTTGGGGCCGCTTTGCTGCGGCTTCTGGAGGCATGATATTCATGGCCGGCGATTATTTGCTCAATTGTCTTGAAAAACGCGACCTTCTGAACGATTCCGACGTCGCTGAGTCGACGCTGCTCACTTGGGGGCAGCGGTTCGAGGAAGCGGAAATGATCCACGATGCGGTGGACTTCTACGAGAAGGCGAATTCCCGGGAAAACCTGGACCGGCTTCTCAAGAAGGCGCTGGAAGACGGAGATGTTTTTCTTTTCTCGAGACTCTGCCGCGTCCTGAAGTACGAAGCTACCCCCGACCAGTGGCTGTTGTTGGCCGGGAAAGCCGAAGCTGAGGGAAAGCATTCCTTTGCGGTCGAGGCAAAACGCAGGAGCGGAACAATCGAGCCGGAAGCCGGGGCGGACCGGCCATAGACCGGAGACGGGCTGTTTTCACCTCCCCTTGCGGGAGAGTGTCCGGAACGTGGAAAACGGCGTGGAGCCTGCCCGGAGGTGAACTCCCTGCCAGGCTTGACAAGGCTCTGAAAGGTGTTTACGAATGGAATGGCCAACCTTGAGATTCGGTTCCGCTATGCAAGAGGATTCTGTCAATCGGGGGGAGGAATTGAGGTTCAATGGGTAAACGCGATTATTACGACGTACTGGGTGTCGGTCGACAGTCGAGCGAGGAAGAAATCAAGAAGGCCTATCGCAAGATGGCCCTGAAGTATCATCCCGACCGGAATCCGGGAGACAAGGACGCAGAGGAACAATTCAAGGAAGCTGCTGAAGCCTACGAAGTCCTGCACGATCCTCAAAAGAAGCATGTCTACGATGCATACGGGCATGAAGGGCTCCGAGGCACGGGGTTCAGCGGATTTGGGGGTTTCGAGGATATCTTCAGTTCCTTCGGGGACGTCTTTCAGGAATTCTTCAGCTTCGGATTCGGGGGGGGCGGGCGTACGAGGACGTCGTCGAAACCGGGGGACGATCTCATCTACGATCTGGTCCTTTCCTTCGAAGAAGGGGTATTCGGTACCGAAAAACAAATCACGATCGAGGCGCTCGCGGTCTGCGGACAGTGCGGCGGGAGCGGGGCCGAACCGGGCACCAAGGAGATGGTGTGCCTGATGTGCCAGGGAACCGGCCAGGTCGTCCAGACCCAGGGTTTCTTTCGCGTCAGCACGACATGCACGCGTTGCCAGGGAACCGGAAAGGTACTGGTTTCTCCCTGTAAAACCTGCAAAGGCAACGGACGGGTCAAAAAAGCCAGGCAGGTTCAGGTGAGGGTCCCCGCGGGGGTCGACACGGGAACCAGGCTCAGGCTGAGAGGCGAGGGAGAGAGCGGATACCGGGGGGGCGCCACGGGCGATCTGTACGTGCGGCTGGAAGTGGAGCCGCATGAATTCTTCGAACGGGACGGAGACAACCTCTACTGCAAAGTGGCCATTTCGTTCACTCAAGCCATTCTCGGCGATAAGATAGAAATCCCGACCCTGGACGGCGAAAAAATGTTGAGAATCGAGCCGGGCACTCAGCCCGGAGCGGTGGTCCGGTTCGGGGGGGAAGGTGTTCCGCGGTTGAGGGGTTACGGGCGAGGAGATTTGTTCGTTGAAATTGAGGTGAAGATACCCTCCCGGGTCACCCAGCGGCAGACTGAGATCATCACGGAATTCCTGGAAATAGAGAAGGAGAAGAACGGGAATAAGACGAGAAAATGGCCGTGGAGCAAACGCAAGGATACAGAGAAGGATTCCATGGCGGATTCTTCCCGAGAGGCACGCACCTGAACCCCGATTGTCTTAGGGTTTGGAGGAGGTGAACGGTGAAACGCAGCGGGACTCCCGGGCAGTTCAAGGATTTTGTCGCATCCGCGCTGTATTGCCCCAGATGCAGGCGGGCGATGCCCGTCCGGAGCCGTCTGCTGCTGATACTGCCTGACGGAGAGCTTTACGAATACCTGTGCCAGGGCTGCGCGGCGTCCCTGGGGACGAAAACCGTGCGCGAAGAGAGACCACATCAGATAGTCTTGCCTTGAATCCAAGAATACACAATCCCATATCAAGATGCATTTATGAGGGCGACTTATGATCGAAGCGGAAGGTTTGACCAAATTCTACGGCTCGTTGCCGGCCATACGGGATGTTTCCTTCCAGGTCGAAAAAGGCGAAGTCGTGGGGTTTTTGGGGCCGAACGGGGCCGGAAAATCCACCACGATCCGCATCCTGACCTGCTATATGCCCGCGACAACGGGCACAGCCAGGGTGGACGGCCTGGATTGCTTTGACAAATCGCTGGAGGTTCGCCGAAAGGTGGGCTACCTGCCGGAAAATGTCCCTCTCTACACGGATATGACCGTGACCCGGTTCCTCAAATTCGCCGCCGCATCCAAGGGCGTCGAATCCCGGAGCATGAAGAAGGAAATCGGCAGGGTGGCCGATATCTGCGGCCTCGAAAAGGTTTCCAACAGGATCATCGGACACCTGTCCAAAGGTTTCCGCCAACGGGTCGGGCTTGCCCAGGCCTTGCTGAACAACCCGCCCATCCTGGTCCTGGATGAGCCGACCATAGGGCTGGATCCCAGTCATATCATTGAAATACGGCGTCTCATTCAGGATTTGAAAGAAGAGCATACGATTCTGCTGAGCAGCCACATCCTCCCGGAAGTGGCCCAAATCTGCCAGAGAGTGCTCATTATCAACAAGGGGCAGATCGTGGCCACGGACAGTCCGTCGAACCTCACGAGTCAGCTCCAGAAGAATGCGCAGGTGGTGCTCGAAGTGAGAGGTTCCGCCCTGGCCCTGGCCCCGGCCATCGAGAAGATCGACGGCGTGCAGAGGGTGACCGCGAGCGATGGAAGCGAGAGCCGGGTGGTCATAGAAACGGACCGTTCACGCGACCTGCGGCCGGAAATCGCTCGCATGGTCGTTCAGCAGGGGATCGATCTGCTCGAACTGAAGACCGTGGACCTCAGTCTCGAAGACATCTTCATGCAACTGGTTACCGAAGAACCATCCCAGGAGGAACCGCAGTCATGAAAGGCTTTTGGTCGGTCTATCGAAAAGAATTGTACAGTCTGTTCGCCTCGCCGATCTTCTACGTGGTGGCGTTCACTTTCCTGGTTATCTCCGGGTATTTCTACTTCAACATCGTTGCTTACTACAACCTGCTGAGCTTCCAGGCCAACCAGAATCCAATGATGGCAAAGCAGTTCGGCCTCCTGGAAATGGTCTTCCGGCCCTTTTTCCTCGACCTCAGCGTCGTGCTCCTCCTCATCTCCCCCCTGTTGACCATGAGGCTTTTCGCGGAAGAGCGCAAAACCGGGACCATGGAACTGCTCTTCACCTATCCGATCCTGGACAGGGCTACGGTACTGGCCAAGTTCGCAGCGGTGATGAGCGCCTTTGTCATCATCATCGTGGCCACGCTTCCGGGTGTTATCTACCTGGGTGTCCTGGGGAATCCTTCGTGGAAGCCGATCCTTAGCGGATACCTCGGCATTTTGCTCCTCGGGAGCGCCTTCCTTTCCCTGGGGACCTTCACGTCATCGATCACTCAGAACCAGATCGTGGCCGCCGTGCTTTCGTTCGGCTTCCTGCTGATGTTCTGGGTCATCGGGTGGGCGAAGAACCTCGTCGGGGCGCCCATGGCGGACGTTGCCGAATACCTCTCGTTTTCCTCTCATTTCGAGAACTTCGCCAAAGGAGTGCTCGATTCGCGGGACCTGCTGTTTTATCTCCTGGTTACCTTCTTTTGCCTGTTCCTCACCCTGAGACAGGTGGGATCCTATCGCTGGAGAGGCTAACGGGTAGAGACCAGGCGGTCGATAGCCAACTATCGGACCAGCGCCAATATTCAATGGAGGCGGAACACCATGCCAGATGGATTCAAACGAAAACGCAACTGGACTTATGGCTCCAATTCGGTTATCGCGACCCTGTTTTTTCTCGGCATACTGGTTTTTATCGCTCTGATCGCGGAAAAACATCCCTGGAGGCTCGATCTTACCGAGGCGGGCTCATACACCCTGTCCGAACAGACCCTGAACGTCCTGAAGAGCCTGGACAAACCGGTGCAGATCAAGGCGTTCTTCGCCACCGCGGCCCCGGAGGAAGCGAAGGCCCGGGATCTGCTCGACAGCTATCGTTACAACTCGAAGAACATCACTTTCGAATTCATTGACCCGGACCGCCAGCCCGAGGTGGCGAAGCGCTACGAAGTCCGAACCTACGGGACCCTTGTCCTGGAAGGCTTCGACAGGAAGCAGACCGTGCAGGTCGCCGATGAGGAGAACCTCACGAACGCTCTGCTGAAGCTCAGCCGAAACGAGCAGAAAAAAGTCTATTTCCTGATCGGCCACGGAGAGCACTCCATCGCGAACGCGGACAAGGACGGCTACTCCAGCGTCAAGGCCGCGCTCGACAAGGACAATTACGAATGCAAGGACCTCAACCTGATCCAGCAGGCCGAAGTCCCCAAAGACGCCTCGGCGGTGATTGTGGCCGGTCCCCAGAAGCCGCTCCTCAGCCAGGAACTCGAAAGCCTCAAGTCGTTTGTCGATAAGGGCGGAAGGCTCATGGTTTTCGTCGACCCGTTCACTGACGGCGGCCTGAGGGATTTTCTGAAGGGTTACGACGTCCAACTGAGTGACGACATCGTAATCGATAAGTTGAGTCGCGTTTTCGGCGGAAGCTACCTGATGCCGGTCGTCATGGAATACGGGAACCACAAAATCACTGAAAACTTCGGAGTCGCAACCTTCTATCCGGAAGCCCGCTCCCTTCAACTCATAAAACCGCCTCCCGAGGGAATCCACGCGGAGGTCCTGGCATCCACCTCTCCCAACGCGTGGGCGGAAAAGAACCTCGAACTGCTGAAACAGGGCCAGGCGTCCTTCGACGAAAAGGAAGACACCCCCGGCCCGATTCCGCTGGTCGTGCTGTCTCAAACGAGCGTCCCGGCGGCGAAGGCCGGGGCCGATAAGCCCGATCAGAAGGACGCTCAGGCCAAGACCGAGGGGGCGGATGACGAAAACCCGGGCACAAAGAAAGGATACCTCCTCGTTGCTGGCAGTTCCAACTTCGTCAACAACACGTATTTCGGCTTGTCCGGGAATGGGGATTTGTTCCTTAACATGGTGAACTTTATGGCCGAAGAGGAAAACCTCATCACCATCAAGCCCCGCCAGGGGGCCGGGCAGCTCATCATGTTGTCCGCGGCCCAGGCGCAGGCGATGATGTGGATGGTCCTCGTCCTCGTGCCTCTCCTGGTTTTGGCGTCGGGCATCGTCGTCTACCGCGTTCGGAGGTCCCAGAGATGAAGTGGCGCCAATCCATCATTTATCTGGTCGTGCTGGTCCTGGTGGGCGGGTACTTTTACTACTTCGAAGTGGTGAAGAAGGGGGAAAAGGAGGCCGCGGAGAAAGAAGCCAGGAAGGTTTTCCACTTTCAGGCAAACGACATCCGCGGGCTCGAAATCACTTCCGGCGACCAGCCGGCCGTGAAACTGCAAAAGGACGATCAGTGGAAAATCGTGGAACCCATCAGGACGGATGCGGACAAGATCGCAATCGAAAGCCTGACCGGCGCTCTTGCAAACCTTACCGCTCAGAAGGAAGTGGCCGCCACGGCGCCGGACCTCAACCCCTACGGCCTCGTGAATCCCTCACTAAAACTGCGGATAACGGCCGGCGATCGGTCTTTCGATCTCCTGTTCGGAGAGAAAAATCCGACGGGCGATGCCTCTTATGCCAAAACCGGCGATAAACCGAATGTCTTCCTTGTCCAGGATGCGGCACTGAAGGCCCTCGGCAAGGGTCTGAACGATCTCAGGAGAAAGGAACTGCTCACCTTCGGGCCCGAGGACGTGAAATCCATAAAGGTTGCCTGGAAGGACGGCGGGTCTTTTTCCTTCGAACTCCAGGACGACGGGAAGACGTGGAAGTCACCCGAGAAGCCTGATCTGGCGATCAAACCCACGAAGGTGACCAATCTTTTGGAACAGCTCCACTGGATGCGCGCAACGAGCTTTCTTGAAAACGAACCCGTAAACCTCGGGACTCATGGGCTCGATTCGCCGATCGCCACGGTGACCCTGCGCCTCAAGGACGACCGCACGGCGGAATTGAAACTGGGAACGCAGGACGATAAGAAGAGACTCGTGGCAGCCCTCAGCTCGGATCTCCCGGCGGTTGCGCTGGTGAGCGCGGGCTTCCTGCAGGACATCCCCAGGGACCCGAAGGGCCTCGAAGACCTCTCGTTTGTCTCGGTGGAATCCGGCGAGGTGAAGCAGGTCAAATATCAAAAAGGGGAATTCCATGGCGACCTGGTCCGGCTCGAAGAGAACAAGTGGGGAATAAAGAAGGCTGAAGGTCAGCCGAAGGAATTCAAGGATTCGTGGCGGGTCGGCTCCCTCCTCTGGGATTTCAAGGACACGGAATTCGAAGAGAAGGCGCCGCAAAACGTAACGCCCGTTCCCGAAAAGCCCTACAGCCGGATCGAATTGTGGAGCGCCGATAAGTGCCTGGCCGCTATCGCATGGGAGGCCCCTCCTGACGAAGACGAAAGGCTGGTGACGGTCTGGGTGCAGAAGGACGGCACCGTAACGGAAGGCAAGGCAAAGCCCGATACGATCCGGCGGATCGATGAAGACCTCAACCTGATCGACCAGTCGGTCCAGGGAAAGGACGGAGCGTAAGTCATTCCCCATGGGGCTGCTGTCCCGGGTCGGGGAAAAACATTTGCGTTCCCACGCAGGAGCGGGGGAACGAGAAAAAAGAATTCAAACAGAGCGGGGGAATGATTCCCGGTCTGTTGCCCAAACAGAATCCGGGTGAAAAATGACCCGTTTGCCCAGAAACGTCACCCCGGCGAAGGCCGGGGTCCAGTGTTGTTAACTGGAATTACCCAATAATTTCAAAGAGTCTGGATTCCGGCCTCCGCCGGAATGACGAATCCTGGTTACGCTCGTTCCCACGCTCCTGCGTGGGAATGCAGACACTTTTCCTTTGGGCAACAGGCCGTTCCCCCGCGCCCCCGGATTTCGGCGATGACGGCGGCTGCCTTGCATTGCCGGAGCGCGAGCCAAACCCAAACCTTGTCTACACCACAGGGTGGCCCGGACAACTCGTTTGTCCGGGCGCGAAGCGCAAGAGGTTTCGAACGGCTTGGGGGGTAAGTCTTTCTCGCTCCTTCGCTCCTGCGTAGGATTCTTGCCTCGTTCCCACGCTCCCGCGTGGGAATGCAGATTTTGAAGAGCACAAACGAGAGAACACAGACGGAAGAACACAGGGAAATAAAGGGAGGAAACTGCCTATGCCGGAAGAGGAGCAGGGGGGCGGCTTCTCTCACACTGCCGCGTGACGGGCGATTTCCACGAGGTGCATCACTCCGGCCCCGATCATCTGGGGGACCGGACCGACAGCGAATGCCACCGCGACAACAAGAAACCCGAGTCCGATAAAGTGCCGGGCGGGAATTCCTCCGAGTTGAACCGGCAGATTTTCGTTATACCCTCTTGCGGCGAGGGCAAGGGCCGTTTGATCGGCCCGAAGGAGTGAGCGCCGGAAGAGGGGCAGGGCGAAGAACCTTATCCGCTGGAACGGGTTCCTGCGCTGGTGGCCGAGCCTCGATCGGGTTGCCATGCGGACGTCGTCCGCGTTGTCCATGATGAGTGGGAGGAAACGCAGGGTGAGGCTCACCATGAGGGCGATCCTGCGGGCGGGAATGAAGGAAAAAGGCTTGAGAAACCAGACGAGGGCGTCCTGCAGGTCCTTCGGCCTGGTCACGAATGTGAAGAGGGTCGCAAAGCACAGGACCAGGAGAAGCCTCCAGCAGGTGAGGGCCGCAGCGTCGAGCGCTTCGCCGCTTGCCGGGAACCACCCCGTCGCGCCGGGATCTGACCCCGGGTACGACAACGCCTGCACGCAGAAAATGAACGCAAGAAAGAACACCCACCACTTCATATCGATGAGGAACGCCTTCCACGGTAGCCGCGCCTTTGCAAAAGCGGCGATGAAAACAACCGAAAACAGGCCGAGGCCGGGGACGTGCATGTAGAGCATGCCTCCGGTCAGGAACAGCATCCCGATCAGCTTGCAGCGGGCGTCCCAGTTGTGGAGCGCGGAACTGCCCGGCGAGAAATGAAACGTCAGTCGCCCAGCCACGAGATCATCCTTTCGCCGAACAGGCTGAAGCACGGGGGCCGCACGTGATAGGAGGGAAGCTCCGGGATGATGGAATCCGGAGTTCCGACTTTCTTCAGTTCCCCGTCAAAGAGGATTGCGATGCGGTCCACGTGGGCGACGACTTTTTCGACGTCGTGAGTGGTCACGACGAGAGTATGGCCCGCGGCGCGGAGTTTCAGGATTTCCTGGAGCACCTGCTGAACGCCGGGATAATCGAGGTTCGCAAACGGCTCGTCAAAAACGAGCACGCGGGGCCGAAGCGCGAGGACCCCCGCGATGGCAACCCTGCGCTTCTCGCCTCCCGACAGGAGGTGGCAGGGCTTGTCGGCGAGCTTCTCGATTCCCACCCTGGCAAGAGATTCCGCCACCCTGCTTCGGACTTCATCGGGTGGAAGCCCGAGGTTCTCGGGCCCGAAAGCCACGTCTTCCCGGACCGTTTCCCCGACGATCTGGCTGTCCGCATCCTGGAAAACCATGCCGACCCGCTGCAGCACCTTTCGGTTATCGCGAACGGCGTCGAAGCCGTCCACGAGCACGGTCCCGGAATGAGGTTTCAGGAGTCCGTTCAGGTGGCGGACCAGGGTCGTTTTGCCGCTGCCGTTCGGGCCGCAGATGAGTATGAATTCGCCGTCCCCGATCGTGAGGTCGATGCCTTGAAGCGCTTTCGTCCCGTCGGGGTAGCGGTATTCGAGATTGCGGATTTCGATCATAATGCGTGTGGGGGGCATACGGGGATGGGGTCAGGGCTTGACGGAAGCGGCAATCTCCCGTGCCGGGTCCTGACGCCGTCTCCTCTAACCCCGGCTCCTCATGAGGAAACGGTTTCCAGTTGCCGGTGAATGATCGGGCGGATCGCTCGCGCAAGAGCGACCGCCGCCGCCGCTTTGATGATGTCTCCTGGTATGAACGGGACGAAGCCCGTGAGAAGGGCCTTGTTCCAGGTCATCCCGGTGGCGGCGACCAGCCACGGAACGCCCGGGACGAACAGCATGAGGTCCCCGACGATAACGGCGACGATGTCTCTCGTGGTGCCCGGTTTGCCGCGTTCCGCGATGAATCCCGTTACGAAGGCGCAGAGGGCGTAGCCGATGAGGTAGCCTCCCGTCGGCCCGAGGAAATGGGCGAGCCCGCCCTTGCCTCCGTTGAAGACGGGCAGGCCTATGGCGCCGATGAGGAGGTAAATCCCCATGCTGGTAAGGCCCCAGCGGCTGCCCAGGACGAGGCCCGCGAGGAGTATGAAGAGGTTTTGCAGGATAATGGGCACCGGCCCTATGGGGATCGGGAGGTAGGCCGATATGGCGACCAGTGCGGCGATGAGCGAGGCGTAGACGATTCTCTGCAGATCCTTTACGGGCATGAGCTTCTCCGGAACAGGGATGAGCGCGGCGATATTCGTTAACCCTTTCGACAATCGAGGTTAACCAAAGACGCGGGGACTGTCAAGCGGGAAAAAAGGCGGCGGGATGACGGATGCAGGGGATTGGGGAAAAGAGCGCCGCTATCGATGGCGACGGCGTACTGAGCTGACGGGTGAGACGGACAACAAGTTGTCCGTCTCACCCGTGGAGATTATTCTCGACAATGCAAAATACCACCACGCCAAGATACATGAGGGCTGGCGGAATAAGAGTTCGAAACGGTTTGCTTTGAATTTTCTCCCACCTTATAGCCCTGAGTTGAACCCAGTAGAGCGAGTTTGGAAGCTGGTACGCCGTCTTGCAACTCACAACAAGTATTTTTCAGACCTCAATGATCTTGCAGCGACCGTCGAGCGCCGGTTTTCTGAGTGGAGCACCGGCAGCGACGTTTTGCGCCGTCTTTGCGCAATTACTTAAGACGTTGCGTATAATATGCTGGAGCGTTTCAACGAGGAAATCAAACGAAGAACTCACGTTGTGCGGATATTTCCGAATGCGGCAAGCTGCCTGAGGCTGGTTCGGGCGCTTGCGGTGGAGACTCACGAGAGTTGGTTGGAAGCAAGCCGGTACCTGAATATGGACGTGCTTAAAGAGCACAAAAAACTCGGAATGGCTATAAGGTCGGCTGCCTGAGTCGCTTCGGGCCGCCTCCAGGGGTCGTGGGTGGACCCCATTCCGGCGGCCCTCCGCTCAGTTGGTTGCGAATTGAACGGTTTTCAAAACCAAAGCGACAACTCAATGCCTGATCGAATTTGCAGAACTTGACGCACACAACTCCGGTTAGCTAACTTCACACATCCTGCCCGTAAAAATACGTTGTATGCGTCGAGGATGAGGATAGTATTCTCCTTGTATGCACGTTGTTTTCGTGTTGTATGCAGCTTGTATGTGGGTTGGTTCAGGGTTGGAATAGGATGCCGTGGTAAGTGCGGCGTTGGCTTTGTCTCCCCAAGAGACCATCTCGAAAGAATAAGGGCCGGTCCCAGGAACCAGCCCATCTTCCCAAAAACAGCCCCTCCGTGGTAGAGGCAAAATTTTTCGACCCTATCTGGCGGTGAATCGTCCATTGGAAGCAGATCGTAGTTTTCAGCCTCACCGGTCGTCAGAACCACCAGAACCACCTGAGGCTAAAACTTTTCCATCGGGATCACTAACTTTTGTTGCTCTTCTGCCATTCGGATAGTGATGCTTACTTCAACGGGGTCAATAAGGACTTCGCTAAGTAATGGTCCCTTGAACTCCCATAGGATATTGCTTTTCCTTGTCTCACCGGGCTGAAATGGTCGTGAGTCCCAATAGACAGCCTGATAGTTTCCCTTTCTAGTCTTTAGGGTGGCATCAACAATCATCATTGGAAATTGATTCGAGTGATTCGTCACCATCATTTCCAGCCCAGTACCTGGTAGACCAGTGAGTCCGCCCAGCGGCAGCACTGTGAACTCAGCAGTACCGATTGTCTTTGTCCATTGCAGATTACTAATGGGAATCCAGTCTTTAGGCTTGAAGTGGATTCCTGAATCGCATCCTGATATAAAAAGCCCGGCGACAAGCACAAACATCATGGCGAAAGGCTTTCTAGAACTACCGACTTTTCGCATTTGCTCCAGACCTCCAATCAAAAGCTTAGATTAAGGTTCAACCTAGTTATAGATTCTGAACCATTGCCTAAGGTCGCATATTCAAATCCCTAAAAATCTTCCATTGCAAGTCATACGCAGGGGCTTCATACTTATTGGCAGGTCCAATTCCATGTATCAAGGCTTCAAACCCATACATCATCTTAAAATTGGGAATGTTCAGGTATTGCTGAGTGTGTATAATCGCCTCATGCCCGATGATTGCGGTGAAATAGTTTGAGGGATATAGGAGTTTGTCTGGATTCCAATATATATCGACTGCTGAGCCAGTAAATGCTTCTGCATCTTGGGAGACCCATCGGGGAAGTCCTTTATGCAGCATCATATCGCTCAAGTCGATTGGTTTCCCGGAATTATCGTAAGCGTAGGGCTTCAAATCGTTCATCACGTCTTCGGGCATTCGCATCAGATCAGGTACATTTGCGTTCGCCTGTCTGTAGCCCCCAGAAGAAGGACCACCCATCGCGGCAGGTCCAACATCACCACCAATCGCCCCGGCTCCATAATACCCAATAGCCCCGCCAACCAACCCCGCGCCGAAGTAGGCTAACTGATCCGGCCCGTTCTTCGCCACGGAATACCCCAGACCGCCGGCAGCTACAGCGAACTGAGCGGGTCCAGGCAGTCCCCCCATCATACCTCCGGTGACTCCTCCGGTGACAGCTCCTTGAACAACGTTCTTTATGTCTCCGCTGAATGCCCCTGAAACAGCTCCGGCCGCCATCCCTGCAAGGATGGCATTCCCAGCGGTGAGAAAAAGGGTTGCTCCACCAACAAAACCGGCAAAGAGATTTTCAAAAAATGACAGGATGCTGAAATGCCCCGTCGGGTCGACAAAGAGCTGCGGGTTATTCCGGCAATAGCTATATCTGTTCAGCGTCTGGGGATCGCCCGGGCTTGGCACGACGGAATCGGGGCTGATGAATCTCCCCAGGTCGGCATGATATTGCCTGGCGTTGAAATTGTATAGCTTGGTTTCAGGGTCCAGTTCCTGCCCGGTAAACTTGTAGGGCAGATTGGCGCTCCCGTTGTCAACCCGCGTGCCGCCGAACGGATAATAGTAGACGGACTCGGCCTTGGTCCCGTCGCTTCCTTTTGTCAGGGCATAGAGGCCGCTGAGATGGTCCGTGTGGTAATAATAGGATTCTCCGGGTGCGTGGCTTGCAAATCTCCCGTTCCCCGCAAAAGTATGCCTCGTGCACGTGCCGTCCGTGCATTCGAAATAGTTTCCAATGTAAGTGGTCGTCGATCCGTTCGCGTCGATCTTCTTAACCCTCTGGCCCTGGTAGTCGTACACAAACCGGGTGTCCTGGGAATAATCCGTGATGGTCTGAGGCTTGTTGTCCTCGTTCCATGCGATCGTATGCTGGACCGAGTCCTTCTGCGTCATGTTCCCGTTGCTGTCGTACAGGTAGGTCTTGTCATCACCGGCCTGCGTGACGGCGTAAGGGTCGCCCCCCGTTGTGTATTCCCTCACCTGTCTCAGCCTTCCCGCTCCGTCGTAATCTTCCTGCTTCATATGATTGTTCGCATCGACCAGCGTTTTAGTGCCCCGGAGGTACGCAACCGTCGTCTGGCTGCCGTCCGGGTTCAGGGTGGCGATCACCCTGCCGATCGGGTCGTAGGTGAAAACGAACCAGTGCCGGGAATCGATTCCTTCAAAATAGGGGAGGGATTTCTTCCACACCCGGCCCGCGTGTTGTATACCGTGTCACCCGTGGGCACAATGAAGCTGCGCCCCCCTACTTGGCTCATATCCGGTCCAGGCTGACCCTTCGAACACAGCGGGCTTTGTCATAAGAGGTCATCGCTGTTAAGATATCTGACTTTCTCGACAAAGATATCCCCTCGGTAGATACGCTCAATTACACCTTCTTTGAACACCTTCTTGCCCTTATAGTGATCGGAAAGAAGCTCGAGGAAGCTCAACCTTTCAGGAATGGTTTTCGTGTAAAGCTCAAGGCTGGCCTCCTCGACATGGATGTGATCGAGATAGCCATTGCTTATCCAGTAGACTATATAATCATTATCCCATTCGTATTTGCCCCTGCCTTGGCCTATCCAGTCTTCGTATCTTTGGGGCGTGGCTGCAACTGCCCCTATTACATCCGATGATACGGGAGACTTTTTATCCCATGGGAAAGCCCGGACAAAAACAATATCCCCGGCCTTGAATTTCCCCGTGAAGCTCTCCGGTTCCGGCTCTATGTAGATCTCCTGATAGCCGTCGCGCTGGACGATTTTGCAATGTTCCAAATCAGTCTTGGCAGACTTCGAGTGAAGGAGTTTGCCGGTTTTGTCAAATATCCACGTCTCCTCATCGTCCCAGGGAGATGAACTGTCAAGGGGGTAAGAGACTATTTCGCTAAGGAATTTATCACATGTCTCCTCGCTGATTTCCCGGACAAACCCGTAGGCCGTTTCATATGTGCTGAAGATACCTTCTTCGTAGTAGGTGACCCCGGTCTCCTCTGAATCAATGTATTTTCTAACGATGTAAGCCCTGTCCATCAGTCATCTTCCTCTAGATGATCGGTTTATAAGATATGGTGAATAGGTAATCACTTTGCACTAAACACGGGTGACACGGACAACTTGTTGTCCGTGTCACCCGTGTCTGGAGTTTGGACATTTTAAGTAGGTTGGCAAATATCATCTTGACTGACTTACCTTGTAAATGGTATCCTTCCTCTACACCCATTCAAGGAGGATACCGTCATGGACAAAAAGGAAATACGAGATATTATTCTTGATGCAATGGAAGAATCCCTTGATGCCCAGCTGCGGGCCGTACGGCGAATGAGAAAACCCGACTTGGAGAAAGAGACCAAGGGAAAGAGTATGTCGCAAATAGACATGGTATATGACATACTGAAAAGGGCACTTGAACCCCTCCACATCACCGAGATCATTGACCGGATTGAAAGGATACATGGTGTTCGACCCGATCGTGAATCGCTCGTCTCAGCTCTTTCCAAGAAGGTAATGCGAGATGAGCGGTTCGTGCGCACTGACAAAAACACCTTTGCGCTGAAGGGATGAGAAACCATGACCATCCTCAATCACTTGCTTTATGTTCTTAAGGACAGCTTCTCCGAGGTCTTCGTTCAGGAGCGCACGCGAAGGCGCGCCGTAGAACTTGCCCTTGGCTCACTGTGCTCCCTCGGACGACGCACAATATCTCGATCTATCTGCGCCATAGGGCGTCAGGACCAGGATTGGAGCGCGGACTATAAGCTCTATTCTCGCAGTCCATGGGAGATGCAAAACTTGTTTGATCCTGTTTTCGAAGATCATAGGAAGCGATACCCTCAAAATCCCATCGTCATTGCCCTTGACGACACAAAGCTGCCCAAAACCGGACGAAAGATAGAGTCTGCCTTTTGGCAGCGCGACCCGCTCTCTCCACCCTTTCACACCAATTTCCTTTACGGACTGCGGTTTGTGCAGGCTTCTCTCATTTTCCCGCACTATGTGAATGGCGACCACCTGGCGCAAGCCGTTCCGGTGCGCTTCGTTGAATGTCCTTGCATCAAAAAACCCGGAAAGAAAGCTACTGAGCAGGAGATTGAGACCTACAGGCAAACCGTAAAGACTCACAATCTTCCAGCTCAGGGACTGGCCGTTATGAGGGAATTGCGTGTCCATTTGGACCGCCGCGGACAAAAGCACCGCAGGGTCTTGTTTGCCGTGGATGGAAGTCTTTGCAACAGGACGATCTTTAAAGCGCAATTGGATCGTGTCGATCTGGTTGCCCGCTGCCGCAAGGATGCACGACTTTGTTTTCCGGCGCCGCCGGGAACACGGCGCAAATACCGCACCGAGGTTTTTACTCCCGAGGGTATCCGAACCGACGATTCGATTCGCTGGAGAATGGCCACCATTTATTTTGGCGGCGCCTGGCGCTCCATTCACTATAAGGAGGTCAAGGAGGTTCTTTGGCGAAGGGGTGCGGGAACCCGCAAGCTTCGCCTTTTTGTGGTTGCTCCCCAACCCTACAAACTCTCGCCCAATTCCCGGAAAAACTATCGCCAGCCCGCCTTTCTGCTCAGCACCGATAACGATGGCTTGGCTCACGCGGTGCTGCAAGCATATTTTGACCGCTGGCAAATCGAAGTCAATCACAGGGAAGAAAAAGACACACTCGGAGTGGGTCAGGCTCAAGTATGGTCCGCTCGATCTGTACCACGCCATCCGGCTTTTGCCGTGGCAGCTTACAGTATGCTGCTCATTGCCGGCTTACGGGCGTATGGGCCGAGCCGTTCAAAAGACTGTATCGCTTTGCCAAAGTGGCGCAAGAATGCAAGACGAGCTTCGGCGCTCGACCTTATCACCCTGGTGAGAATGCAGATCAACAACGAAACGCGATTTTCGAATGGATTGAACGAAAAAATTGCTCAAAACATGGTGCCTTATGCTTATGCTTGAGCCCTAGAATGTCCAAACTCCAGACACGGGTGACACGGACAACAAGTTGTCCGGGCCACCCGTGTATCAAAAGCTCCCCGGTTTGGGGTTTGGGCAACAGGCTGTAAAGATTGAGCCCACACCATTCCCTTTCCGATTCTATTTACGGCAAGTCACCCAGAGCGGGAAGCCAGCTCGAAGTAGTGTCTACTGCAACGTTTAGCTTGGCCGCCTTAAGCTTGCTAACGATCAAGTTTGTAACCACTGATAAACGCTCTTTGATTTTTCTGAGTTCATCTTCGGTTGCGCCCAGTTCTTTGTTCTCTATTTGGATGGAAATATTGGCATCGGTAAACCTATAAGTCGCCGTAAACGAGTAAAGCAACGGCACACCAAATCTGTTTTTCTCGCCCCAAATCTGATATGAACGCTGTCTCTTCCCGGCTGACGGGCCTTTATTACTATACCCTATATACCCCAATTCGCTGAAAGCGGATTCAACCAAAGTCTCTACTTCTTCAAAACCGCCATCTTGGACTTTGAAAGTCGAATATGTGGTGGTAAGTCTCGCGCAGCCCAACAAGATAACTGCCACAAGACATAGATTAAGAATGGTAATTACATCCCTCATTGTCGCATAGTCTCCCTTGCCGCTACTCTCGGTTTCGTTCAGCTTCAAAGTAACTGAGAGCGAGCTCCGCCGAACCATATGGTCCATAGATAGAGCCGCTCAAGTAGCTAGCCCAACCCGCCATTGATCCGTTTACGGTCAACGAATAACCCGCCTGTAGAATCGCTTGGTTAGTCATCTGGTGACAGACGCTCGTGACACCGTAAATATTGAATCCGCCAAAGCCGGACATTGAGTTGAAGAAACCATCTGTCCCTTTTATAACTGTAGCAGTATGATAGACGCCGAAATCTGGTAATCCAAACGCATGGCCCTTAGCCATTAAGCCAATAGTCTCGTCCTGCTCATTAAGAATCGGATATACTATGCCCCCATCTTTCGCAACCTGATACACATCACTTCCTCCTGTGGTTAGCCCTCCTTTGCCCCTATTTTGGATAAATTCCGCGTAGTTTGGGTCGTCTATATCGTTGACAGGATGTTCATAATCGATTTTGGCCCCAGGAGTCCCGGTTGCATAATTGTAACCAGCGTTCATGCCCCAACTAATGGCTGCATTAAGAGTAACCGAAGATGCCATATAGGCAAGCTGTGGATTCAAGCCCAGGCCTTTCTCAAAGACATATCTGGCCACAACCTGTGTGAACTCCTTTCCTACCCCGGTATGGTTGAGAAAGATATTGACACTCGCAGCAATTATGGCTCCCTTCGGTCCGCCAAGCAAAGCACCTATCCCCGCAGCTATACCAGTGTCCGCGTAACCAGATCCAGCGGCTATCAGTGCGATGGCTCCAAAAGACAGGACATCATCAATTCCGAAAAGGTGCCCTGTCGGGTCGACAAAGAGCTGCGGGTTATTCCGGCAATAGCTATATCTGTTCAACGTCTGGGGATCACCCGGGCTCGGCACGACGGAATCGGGGCTGATGAATCTCCCCAGGTCGGCATGATATTGCCTGGCGTTGAAATTGTACAGTCTGGTTTCGGGGTCCAGTTCCTGCCCGGTAAATTTGTACGGCAGATTGGCGCTTCCGTTGTCAACCCGTGTGCCGCCGAAGGGGTAATAGCAAACGAACTCCGCGCTCGTCCCGTCGCTGCCTTTCGTCAGGGTGTAGAGACCGCCCAGATGGTCCGTATGGTAATAGTAGGATTCGCCGGGCGTGTGGCTCGCAAACCGTTTGCTCCCGGCAAAAGTATGCCTCGTGCACGTGCCGTCCGTGCATTCGTAATAATTTCCGATATAGGTTGTCGTCGATCCGTTCGCGTCGATCTTTTTAACCCTTTGACCCTGGTAGTCGTATACGAACCGGGTGTCCTGGGAATTGTCCGTGATGGTCTGAGGCTTGTTGTCCTCGTTCCATACGATCGTATGTTGGGTCGAGTCCTTCTGCGTCATGTTCCCGTTGTTGTCGTACAGGTAGGTCTTGTCATCACCGGCCTGCGTGACGGCGTGAGGTTTTGTCCCGCTGTAGGTGTACGATCCGATCCTCGAATTGTACGTCATATTTCCTAACTGGTCGTAGGTGAATGTGATGGTCCCGTAGGATGAACTCTGGGCGTTCGTCAGCCTGTTTAACTCATCATACCCGAAAGACTGGGTATTGCCGCCGTGGCAACCGTCCTGGATCGAGGTGATGTTTCCGATCGCATCGTATCCGTACTCAAGGTCCTGGAGGGCCCCCTCGGGACCGGTGGTGTTGATGGACGCAAGGCGGCTGTTCAGAGGGTCGTACACATAGGTGGTGCCGGCGCCGTTCCCGTAACTTGCAAGCCCCGGCTGCCCCATCGCGTTGTAGCCGGAAAAAGTGACGGTATCGTCCCCGGCCACATGCGCGAGAACGGTAGCGTCATATGAATACGTGGCGACCGCTTCGTCGGGATAGGTGACCGTCTTTATCCTGTCCATGGAGTCGTAGGAAGTATTGACCGTGTAGGGAACGCTGTCCACCGTCTTCGTGGAGCTGACCGTTCTCCCATTTTGATCGTAAGCATATGAGGCCGCTCCGGACCGGTCCACGACACTCGTGAGCCTGCCGATGGGGTACGATGCCCCCGTCTCATCGTAATGGAACTCGATCCCGAAGTTATCGGATGACACGTACCGCTTTACCGTCATCCGGTTTATCGGGTCGTATTCGAAGTGGATGACGTTTCCGTTTGCATCCTGCTGGTCGGTCAGGTTCCCGTTCTGATCGTACGAGTAGAGCCACGTGCCCATGTCCGGGTCGGTCATCTTGTATTTCCTGGCGAGGCTGTCGTAGTAGATCGTCCACTGGTTTCCCGCGGCGTCGATCACAATGTTGAGACCGCCGAGGACGTGGTACTTGTACTGCGTGACGGCATAAGGATCGTTTCCCGTGGTGTATTCCCTCACCTGCCTCAGCCTTCCCGCCCCGTCGTAATCTTCCTGCTTCATGTGGCCGTTGGCGTCGACCAGTGTTTTGGTGCCCCGGAGGTAACCGACCGTCGTCCGGCTGCCGTCCGTGTCACCCGTGAAATGTCAATTAATCACAATTTCGTATTACATACTGTTGTCCATCCCAGTAAACATTGGCACAGTAGTCGCCTGACATAGAGCAATGGACAACAATAACATCGGTTCGTGGAATAAGACTTGGATCGATCATCAGAACAGCCTTGTTTGGACAAAAATCGTCCTGGAAAAATCTTCGTACAACTTTGTTAGTATCGATCTCTAATATCGCGAAAAAGGCATTATTATTAGTTTGAGACTTGCCAACAAATGCGATATCAGCCTTGCCGTTTTTATCGAAGTCCCCTCTAAGCACGAAGGTATATCCCCCTTCCTGGAACTCTTCCAGGTCTTCCTGATCCGACAAATCAGTCACAGACATCCTGCGCGGATTGGTGAGCTCTGGGAAAAGACTTTGAATCACTTCAGAGATAAGGAACGGTTGGGAACCTGGTTTGTCCATTATTCTCGACGGGAACTCAAAATATATCCCGGTATTACCTGCTTGCATGGAATCACAATTGTGGTAATTGAGAAGCAAGATCAGAACTGTTATCGAAGCAAATAGTAGTCTCATCTTCCGGTCTCCCGTTTTAGTGGCGAAACGCTTCTCAGCAGATAGGCGCCGTCCGTCAGACCGACGGTGAAATAGACTTCTTCCGGCATCCCGGCAGGGAGCGCCCCTCCTTCCGGATAAGGGCTGAATCGGATTCCGACCTGCCATAACCCTTTCTTCATTTTGAACGCCGGCGGATCGAAGAGAAAGCGCGTGAAGAAATGGATATCATTCTTCAATCGGGCCGCTCGAAGCCTCTCATGCCATTCGCTGAGGATGGCAAACTCGGAGGGTTCGATCCACCTTTCCGCCTCTTCCCACGGCATACTGACCCATTCGTCCAGAAACCCCCCGGGTTCCGCCGCGATCGGAGCGATCCTCGCGACCCGGTCACCCGCCACTCGATATGCCACGATATGCCTGCGAATCAGTATGCCTGCATCAAGCTGCTGGCCGGCATCGAATTCGATTCTAAAGCCGTCTGGCTGAACAGTGATGGTGCCATGGTTTTCACTTCCGAGATAGACTGTTTCCGCCTGCTGTAACAGAATCTTCGGCTGATAGGGACTCACCCCTTCCCGGAAAACCTGGTAGCGAATGTTCTGCCAGTTAGATGTGCACCAGGGATTGACATTAGCTGTTACCAAAAAAATCGGCCCGTGCCGGAGGGCGGAGAGACCGCATAACGGAAACTGCCTTGAGCACCGCTCACTTCGTCGTAATTGTCGGCTTCCTGTGCGATGACGAGTTCCCAGTGTCTCCCACTCTTCCTGAAGGCATAGAAGGAGGTGTCGTGACCGCAACAGACCCCGATGGTTGTAGTTGCGGCAACCAGGCCGGGATGATGGGCTAACTTTTCAACCTTTATTTGCCGGATGTCTCCGTAAGTGTAGTCATTGTCGATCTGGTTATTGTCGACCACCATCACTTCCGATTTTTCGAGAGCGATCCCCTGCTTCTGCAATTCCTGCAAGAGGACGGTCTGCACAGCGTCAAGGTTCCCGGGCCGGTTGCCGTATGAATCCAGGGTCCTGGAAATCAGGTTTCGCAATTGACGTTTGAGGGTTGTCAGCAGTGGCTTTGCAGCAATCGGGACCATTGTGTCAAGGCCATGGGTTTTGATCTTTCTCAGGGATCTTACCGTTTGAGCAATGTCGATGTCTCCGGCTTCATCGCTCTGCGGCAAGGTGGTTCCGGCTTCGATCACCGCCGTGAATTCAAGCTGAAGCAAGAAGACAAAAGCTATCAGAACGATCCATCGATTCATACCGGCTCTCCTTGCCGCAAGTCAGGTTAGCGGCAACCGTTTCCCACAATCTTGTACGGGTGACACGACAACTTGTTGCCCGGGTCACCCGTGGGCACAATGAAGCTGTGCCCATCTTATCTGACTCTTCTTATGGATCGCCTCGATCATATTCCATCCAGTTCCGAGATATTCGGAGACCGCTCGAATGGTGCGGTACTGCAAAACTTCCTGAGAACGCAGGTACCGGCAATCATATCGTGTAACCCCTGCTTGCGCTTGCTGAAAGCGACCGGGATGAATGAAATAAAGGCCAATGGAACGCTAAAAAAACATAGCTTAACCAAAAATCGGCCGGAGGCTCTTGTAAAGGTAATCCTGTTGCCATTGAGATCTGTCACCTTAAGGCCGCAAATCAACTTCCCTAAAGTGCCTTGCCACGGAGACGATTCCAAACCTGCCGAATAAGCCCACCAAATCGCAAGGATCAGAAGATTTGCGATGAGAAGAGTCATGAAAGGCTCGTACATTTGTGCAAGGACGGCGGACATCAGCACGGGCACCACGATGAGAGCATCGATGAGACACGCAAATACTCGAATCCAAAAGCCGGCATAGCATTTCACCACCCATCCTCCACTGCTTGACAGCGACTATGCGCGAATACTCCTTCCTGGCCGGTATCGTCATTCAGCACTGCTGAGCCGACAGGCTATAATCCCGGCAATAAACGGCGATATTCTATGTCCCGGGGCACCATAATGCAAAGTTTTTTGCATTAATTTCAGAAGGGTAACAAAGACGCTTTTCCATTGATGGAGTTTGCTGAAAACTTTCCCAGGAAAGGAAACGCACTCTGAGACGAGGCGTCACCACCTGATAGCGCCCATCTCTTTCAAAAGCTCACCGCAGTAAAGCGGAATAAAGCAAGCCGGCACTGGAGATAACTAAAATTGCTATTATTATAATAAGAATAACTCCATATTTCTTGACTCTAGCCTGTCTTGTCAGTTCATTTTGTTCGCTGAGTTTAAGCCTTCCAGAGTAGTACAAATAAAAATACACCGAGGCGCTAAGACCAATCAATGCTTCAAGTATGTCCACATTAATTTCCATATTTACTCCAACGGTTTCGGTATACTGCCTCTTCCTTGTCATTGTTCATGCTTCATGAACTGGATCGCATTCGTCCTCAATCACGGAGCCCGACTATCGATACCGGCGGCGTAACAGGCTGCACCAGTACCGTGCCCAGCCGTAGCAGGAGCGAGGGTAATTCTTGATACGAAAAAACAGCCATTCGAACAGAAGTGGAATTGCCTGGAGCAAAGGCGGATTGAAGGTTCGTCTTTCATGCTCAAAATAGGAGATTTGCCTGCTGTCCCAGGAAACCGAAATACCGGGGATATAGCGGGCCACATCAAGCCGGGGGAGCCACTTGCCACACTGATGCGCCATGGGTTCGACCAGAAAGGCGCGGTCCCCTTCAACGAAGGTCACCCAGGCGTGGCCTCGGCCGTAACGACCGGCAAGGCCGGCAACAAACCGGGCATCCGATTTCCCCATTGCCATCAACTGACGCCAGACCCATAGGGCAAAGTCATCGCAATCGCCTTTGCGCTTGACCTCGAATTCTTCCGGGGGCATCCAGTAATCGCGGACGCCGAACTGCTGCCGATCGGTGACATAACGGCAGCCGTTGAGAAACCTCTGCACTTCCTCAAGGGTTTCACATCGGATGGTCAGGGGTTGAGTGAGATGCCGCCCCATTGCCGCGTTCGGAGCGAAGAAGCCGAATCGCTTCTTTCCGGGGTAAAAGGTGCGTTTGCCGAAGACGTCGTAGGCTTCCGGGATGATCTCAGCAACCATTCCTATGCTGCCTCAGCGGAAAAGGATTTAACCAAATGTGGTTGAAAACACAACCAGTCCCTGGACAAACCAATGCCCGAGTGGGAATTCGGGCTGTGGGGTGGGCACAGATTCACCGTGCCCACCGCTTATCGACCATACGGTGGGCAACGCTCTTCATCCGTTGAACCAAGGCAACGTGCCGCCCCGGTCACCTCGGAATCCAGTTTGAGGTCCGATTTCTTGAGAACCAAGGTCTTCAGATTGACAAAATCGGTCGTGGTTACAATTTCCACCGTAACATCCAGCGGGGCGTCCGAGTACGCCGAGCAAGGCTCTTTCTCGATGGTCAGGAAACGATCGAAAAAGGCGGGTGAAGACTTGGTATCCAACGCGGCCGCGCCTACGATAACGGTTCCCTTGATACTCGTCTGCCAGGACGGATCGTTGTCGATAGTGATGCTCCAACCTATCGGCACACTGGGAAGGGAAAGCACTCCGCCCGCGGCAATCGATGCGGTAAAGGCAACCACGCGATCGTTCTCTGCGAGCTTGTCCTTTGGAATTGCCACATGGACCAGTTCACAGGAAACCGCATTCCCGCGTTGCATCGCAGTCAACGATACAATCACGGCGAAAACCATCGCGATCTTTACGGCAGTGTTTCTCATGAGACCATCACCTCGATGAGGACAATATCGCACATCTTGCCGGCAAGGTCCCAAATCATCTTTGAGGCTGTGCCCACCTTGCCTGGCTCCGCAATGCCTCGCCCGTAGCGAGAGCATCCCGCTCTTCTTGCCCTCGGGTTCCAGCAACTCGTTGCCTTGGCCACCCGCAGGCTATTGTCCGAGAATACCTTTGAAAAAGGTATACTTCCCATTCTCTTTTTTAAAATAGAATTCAACTCCGCCACCAACTTGGACTTGGACGTGCTTCTCCAAAAATGAAACCACAACGAACTCACCTTCTTTTCGAACCTCTATATCGCAGTTGCTGATATCCATCTCGTCTCTCTTGGCAATCTCCTGAGCCAAGGCAGTCAATTCTTCCTTGTCGTTCACGCTTGTGCTGCTCGCGGCTTGCGGTGACCTTGCGAATCCACTATGACAGGAAACAAAAAACAAGATCAAAATCAAATAAATCAGTGCGTTGCATTTAATTTTGTCAGTACGATACATAGCTTCAACTCCGACCCGGTTCAAATCGAATGATGCCGTTTGGTTTTGCGAAAATATAGCAGGGCCGGAACATTGAATAGAAATCCGTAAAGGCCCCATTTTTTTCGGTCTTTACTGGACTTGATCAGCAACAGCGAAGAGCTGATTAATCCCAGCAAAAGATAGATAAGGAAAGAATAAGAAATGATGGCGGTACGGAACAGCGTCAACCTCGCATCTCCGTAATCAACAATGCCAATAAATCCGGAAATGTAATTGTATTTCATATCTGCAATAAACAGAACCAAACCTATGATAATTATATGAGTGAACACCACGTCTTCACACTTAACATTGCACTTCAACTTACGTATTATCTTCCCAGATATCTCGAAATAGATGTCTGCTAATGATATAATCATGGAGTACAATATGAAAATTATTACAACATAATCACCACCTGACCATAATTTGTAAAAATTATAGATATAATAGTCCATTACAGTGCTTTCTTTCGGGTAGTTAAATGTGCTTTTCGTTCAGGCGTGTGCAATTTCATTGTGATCCAATAATACGTTACGATTCTGATAAGATGGTTCATCCTACTGAGTACCTGGCGATAGGGTGACATTGGAATCGACAATGTTGCTTCCCGTTCTGGCTAACATTCGGCTCGGGCTGCAAGCGGGCACCTGACAAGCCAAAACCCGCGACGGGACCCACCATCGATGATCAGGCACCCGAACGGTCCTTGGAATTCTTCAAGACGAAGTCGATGCACCGGTAATAGCGGACTTCACCCTCGCACCAAGCTTTCAGGAATGCATCCCAAAACACCCCCTCATACTTGATTCCCATATCGGTGGTCCAGAAGTCCACGTACTCCCTCAACTCGGCGTCGGACAGGGAGCGGAACTTGTAGAGCCAGCTTCCAACTATCCGGGGCTGGAACCTCACTTCAAGACCGGGTCTCTGTCGTTCGAGGTCTTCCGCCGCCTCCATGAGGGGTTTCTCCTTCTCGGGGGGGAGCAAGGGCATCTTGCCCCTAATAACTGCCAGATCTCGAGCAATATGCAATCTCACTGAGGTTTCCGTCAGCTTGCATGCGGAATCGAGCTTCTGGACAAGCGCCAGTCTTTCCGGCGGCGGCGGGGACTGTCTCAGGTTGGAAATGTAGACCTTCATCTCCTTTTGCGCTTCGGGACCAATCGCGGCCAACTCAAGTTCTCTGCTTTTCCTGCCGAGCGGCGAATCGTACCACTTTGTGACCGCGAGGATCTCATCCGGGCTCATTCGGATTTCGATCTCCCGCAGAAAGGTCTCCTGAACCCTTTCAACGGAAAACGCTTCAGCCCTCAGACTTCTGAGAAGAGAGCGCATCTCCGGCGGGGGCTGTTGAGCCGGGTCCATCAGGTCCCATTCGTGTTCGATATCCGATACGGCAGATGCCGTGATCACCGGCAGCCTCCCGGACAGCCCTGACTTCACGGCAAGTTCCGTGAACAGCGGATTCTCGGGCTTCTCCCGGTAGAACACACACTTGATGCCCATTGGGCCTATCAGGATGATTTCGTTCGGCCTGACTGAGGAAATCTCATCCGTCGAGGTGGTGCCCGGCGGCAAGAGATCGGGACGGTTCGTTTCACGTACTGCCTCGATATATTTGCCGTTCTCAACCTTCCACGTCCCTTTTATCTGCAAATCTTCCTTCCCCTTGCTCGTGAACACGGGCACCCTGGCTTCAAATCGGCCGTCGGGGAAGAGAGTCGTATGTCCCCGCACGAGGTCTGTTTCGAGAATCCACGTTCCGATCATCATCTCCCTTGCGGCGGTATCCGAATCACTGCCGGATTTCGTCTGTTCGATTTCGCCTCGCTCAACATTGGTCTGTTGAACCGACGAACATGGAATAGAGGCGAGTAGAATGGCGATGAAGCACAGTAAGCTGACTTTCTGATGGAAGTGCACGGGTGTTCCTTCCGTTCGATGAGGAGCCGTCGATTCCGCTTTTTTGGGCTTCCGCATGCGGCTCGACTGCCGCTGTGTCATTAGCGGCATATTTGCACCATGCACCAGAATCAACGGCAGATCAAGTGGGGGGAAGAGCGATATCATCACTTATTGCCGGCAGGCTGCGCCGCATTCGATCCGTATCCTGAATCAAGGCGAGGCTGGATTGTGCATTCCGGGGATCAGAAGTTTGATCGAAGACTGCCCACAGAGGCAATGAGCGTTCCCAAGCAGGAAGGAGCGTCGGAACGAGAAATTGGAGTCGCGTACCCGGCAGGTCATCGAATATATCAGATCCGGCTGAAAGATGACGTCCCGCAGGCACTTACTTTTGCCACTTCTTTCACTTTCTGGGCCAACCGATGAGAATTCCAACAACTATAAGTCCTATTCCTAATACTATATTAACTCCTGTCAGGTCAATGTAGCGTGCATACAAGGCACTGTAGAATACTGGCTTGTCTAAAAATAAACCACCAGCAATAATTACCAATACAGCAATAATTAAGTCACTAAGCCTTTCCATTACTTCCACCACCCGCGCTTCTCGCCGATCCACGGGTGACATGGACAACTTGTTGTCCGTGTCACCCGTCACTATCATGCCTTTGGAACAGGCAGCTTAAGAGCATTTTCTACGTAACTTCGTATCACAT
Source organism: uncultured Syntrophobacter sp. (assembly GCA_963666995.1). GTDB lineage: Bacteria > Desulfobacterota > Syntrophobacteria > Syntrophobacterales > Syntrophobacteraceae > Syntrophobacter. The sequence goes on from OY762941.1 coordinate 2,983,058, forward strand.
TATGCTCGATGATCCTTTTGATAGGCAGCGAAGGTTCTTCCGCAACTCAAAGCAAAAATTAATACAAAATAGAGCATCATTACTAAGAACTTGATCAAATAGCTAAAAATGTCCATGATGCCAGACCCGAGAGAGATAAGCCTCAGCATTCCGTTTACAACGCCGGTGGCCATCAGGATAGTTGTCAAAGGTGGCATCTTGATGTTGAGAGCGGGCGGACCATCATAGTTAATTCGTCCGAGAAAAAGCGTAGGACCATATATAAGGTTAGATCGAACGAACACCTCTTTTTCACTTTGAATACAACTGATAAGTTTCATGCGCTTTTGGTTGATGATTTGCCATTCAATAGCTGCCTTTACGGGGATTGGTATTTTCTTGATGGTTAAACCGTATCGATAGGGTGCGGCATTAAAGACCCAGCATAAAAATTGTTCGATAATAACTATAACAAACCCAACAAAATGGATGTCAAATACCCACGGACCAATATTCACGATTGCTCCTGATGCTTGCAATTAGTCACGGGTGACACGGACAACTTGTTGTCCGTGCGCGAAGCGTGGGAGGCCTAAAACGCACTTTCTATTGTCAGCCCAACGGACTTTCTTAAAAGATACCATCTTGCAGAACTAAACGGCCAGTCTTCAGCACGCTCGACTAATCCTGCTTTTACAGGATTGCTGTGCATGTAACCCAACTTCTCCCTCGCCTTTCCCGCTGAAAACACGTTGAAATCATAATACCTCGATTGCCACATTGGTTCACTTGGATCGATTCCGCCTGCATATGCCGGGAGCCAATCACTGAAAAGTCTCTTTAAGTGAATGGACGATCGTTGCTTCCACTGCTTCATCAACTGTTTCAGCACTCCGTCTTGTCCAAAGTGCAGCAGGCCATGAACATGATCGGGCATAATGACGAAGCCGAGACATGCACCCTCATGCTTGGGCAATTCATCGGCCAGGTAATGGATGACGATACCCTTTGCACGATGATCATCCAGTAGTCTTCGCCGCCTGTAGCAGGAGAACGTGACAAAATGAGCATGGCCGTCTCCATCAAAGACCTTTCGTCGCACCTTACCTATTCTGACTCCCGCAACCGGCTGATTTCACATTCCTCTTGCGCTCCGCGCACGGACAACAAGTTGTCCGTGTCACCCGTGTAGGTGACCTCCCCAGCCTGGCTTACGGTATTAGGCTGGTTTCCCGTGTAAAAGCAGGATCCGACCATGGAATTTAAGGTCAAGTTTCCGACCTTGTCGTAGCCAAATGAAATCGTTCCGTAATCCTGGCTTGTGGCCGAGATCAGACGATTTTGCTCATCGTTAGTAAAAAATCCAGCAAACAAACCCTACCATAATGAACATAATCAATATTCCAAAATGTTTGCCATTTCTCAAGGAGGGGAATCCAACTTCAGGCTGCACGGATACCGGATTAATTCCTGATCCGACGAGAATCTTAGTGATTCTCGAAAAAATTAAAAAAAGTGGAACAATGGATGCAAATGATTCGAGCAATAAAATCCAATTTCTCCTAAAAAAAAACTCCTCCGTGACCGACCATATAACTAAAACAATTACAACTGGTATGATCTTATATACATTATTAGGATTATAAAATATCGCATGTTTCAGCCGAACCGAAAAGTAAATCATGGTATCTGCATTGATATCTCTGATATAGGTAAATAACCAAATTGCCCCTAGATTGAATGCAAGAAGGCCAAATATGAAACCAGACGCATATTTACTAGCTGACACATTAAGGGGATTTATGATTAAGGGTGATAATGCTAATATCGGAATCAAAAATGAAGCTATTGAAAAACCGGCCAATAGACGTAGCTGTTCTGGAACCTCATAGATGATAGAACTTTTGATTGGGCGCATACCGAAGCTGAGTTCAATCAAAGTGATATATGGTAAAGTCATAAGCGCAAGTGGCGCAATTAATATATATACATCTAATAGTGTTACAATGTTAACATTACGATGATAATTTAATGACATATATAAATAATTAATTATTATAATGCTACTCAAACATATTACTAAACTCAATATAACCAGTCTGAAAATAGCATATTTCTGTTTACACGCTAAAAATGAAATTATTGGAAGCGAGTAAAAGAAAACAACAACACCACCCAACTCCCGTTCAATATTGTGCATGCCTAATAATATAGAAACAATAATCCACGCCAGAATTAATAGAGAAGTCATGAGGAACATCTTCATCTCCGAGAAAAACATGAATTGCTGAATACCTCAGTTGATATTTGACCAATCATCTCAATGGCCCACAAACTCATGCCAATCTTCACGAGCAGCAGACCAGAAGATGGTTGACGCAAAGATCATTTCCGGAGTGAGACTGAAAAAAACAGCGACTCCAGCAACAGGACTGAAAGTTATTCCGACACCTACGGGTGTACCCAGGGCCAATCCCAGACACGATACGGCATCCATCGCATGCGTCACCGCCAGTGCACCGTATCCCCAGTTGACATCCTGATTCAACGTAGTTTCCTTGTCACTCGTTGTCTTCGAGGGGTCATAATCAGAGGAATCCGGTTCTTCCCCAGCAGGGAATCCAGGGTCCCTGAGCGCAACCAAATGGGGGATGCCGTTGAAAAGGAATCCATAAGCCGAGGTCCATGTTCCCTGGGCAGCACCTGCCCCGAAACTCCCGCCCATCATCATGGAGGAAAAGCCTCCCGTCACAGTCCCTGTCCCGACAGCAACGGCTCCCTTCATCGCGATTTGGCCCCAATTACCGGCTAAATCGCCAACCTGTTTGTAAAGGGACGTATTCGGCAAAATTCCTGCCATTCCGTATTTGGCAACACCTGCCGAAATTCCGCCGATTAGCGCGCTCTGCAAAACATTGCCGCCTGTAATCCCCGCGTTTATTGCACCTGAAATAGCTCCTGCGGCAGCATGTATCCCGGCTTGCACCACAGAATCCAGCCCCTCTCCTGCGATCCCAGCCCCTGTAAAAAGTCCTCCCGAAATAGCTCCGGTCAATGCTGCCATCCCAAGATCGCGGCCCTGAATGGCAGCAATGGTTGTGTTCAAAGCAGCCCCAATCAGTATCCCGGCTATGATTAGATCATCAATTCCGAAAAGGTGCCCCGTCGGGTCGACAAAGAGCTGCGGGTTATTCCGGCAATAGCTATATCTGTTCAACGTCTGGGGATCACCCGGGCTTGGCACGATGGAATCGGGGCTGATGAATCTCCCCAGGTCGGCATGATATTGCCTGGCGTTGAAATTGTACAGCTTGGTTTCGGGGTCCAACTCCTGCCCGGTAAACTTGTAGGGCAGATTGGCGCTCCCGCTGTCAACCCGCGTGCCTCCGAACGGGTAATAGCAAGCAAACTCCGCGCTCGTCCCGTCGCTGCCTTTCGTCAGGGTGTAGAGACCGCCCAGATGGTCCGTATGGTAATAGTAGGATTCGCCGGGCGTGTGGCTCGCAAACCGTTTGCTCCCGGCAAAAGTATGCCTCGTGCACGTGCCGTCCGTGCATTCGTAATAATTTCCGATATAGGTTGTCGTCGATCCGTTCGCGTCGATCTTTTTAACCCTTTGACCCTGGTAGTCGTATACGAACCGGGTGTCCTGGGAATTGTCCGTGATGGTCTGAGGCTTGTTGTCCTCGTTCCATACGATCGTATGTTGGGTCGAGTCCTTCTGCGTCATGTTCCCGTTGTTGTCGTACAGGTAGGTCTTGTCATCACCGGCCTGCGTGACGGCGTAAGGGTCGCCCCCCGTTGTGTATTCCCTCACCTGTCTCAGCCTTCCCGCTCCGTCGTAATCTTCCTGCTTCATATGATTGTTCGCATCGACCAGCGTTTTAGTGCCCCGGAGGTACGCGACCGTCGTCTGGCTGCCGTCCGGGTTCAGGGTGGCGATCACCCTGCCGATCGGGTCGTAGGTGAAAACGAACCAGTGCCGGGAATCGATTCCTTCAAAATAGGGGAGGGATTTCTTCCACACCCGGCCCGCGTGTTGTATACCGTGTCACCCGTGGGCACAATGAAGCTGCGCCCCCCTACTTGGCTCATATCCGGTCCAGGCTGACCCTTCGAACACAGCGGGCTTTGTCATAAGAGGTCATCGCTGTTAAGATATCTGACTTTCTCGACAAAGATATCCCCTCGGTAGATACGCTCAATTACACCTTCTTTGAACACCTTCTTGCCCTTATAGTGATCGGAAAGAAGCTCGAGGAAGCTCAACCTTTCAGGAATGGTTTTCGTGTAAAGCTCAAGGCTGGCCTCCTCGACATGGATGTGATCGAGATAGCCATTGCTTATCCAGTAGACTATATAATCATTATCCCATTCGTATTTGCCCCTGCCTTGGCCTATCCAGTCTTCGTATCTTTGGGGCGTGGCTGCAACTGCCCCTATTACATCCGATGATACGGGAGACTTTTTATCCCATGGGAAAGCCCGGACAAAAACAATATCCCCGGCCTTGAATTTCCCCGTGAAGCTCTCCGGTTCCGGCTCTATGTAGATCTCCTGATAGCCGTCGCGCTGGACGATTTTGCAATGTTCCAAATCAGTCTTGGCAGACTTCGAGTGAAGGAGTTTGCCGGTTTTGTCAAATATCCACGTCTCCTCATCGTCCCAGGGAGATGAACTGTCAAGGGGGTAAGAGACTATTTCGCTAAGGAATTTATCACATGTCTCCTCGCTGATTTCCCGGACAAACCCGTAGGCCGTTTCATATGTGCTGAAGATACCTTCTTCGTAGTAGGTGACCCCGGTCTCCTCTGAATCAATGTATTTTCTAACGATGTAAGCCCTGTCCATCAGTCATCTTCCTCTAGATGATCGGTTTATAAGATATGGTGAATAGGTAATCACTTTGCACTAAACACGGGTGACACGGACAACTTGTTGTCCGTGTCACCCGTGTCTCTTTTCCCGCAACCGAGTCGAGTTCAACCCCACATCCGCATGGATCACAACACGACCTGCCTTGATGCACACCCCATCTTTATTTGGACGGATACACACGTTTCGAGATATTGCGGGCCATGGAATTATTGATCTTCATGCCGTTGGAAGAGCACCGTGGGCTTTAAATTTTCCCAGACACCATGTCCAAAGGATAAAGGGCTTCTTTCAGGAAAAAGCCCATTTCCCCAAAGTCGGCCCCTCCGTGGTAGAATCAAAATTTTTCGCTTCTATCTGGCGTTCAGCATAGTGTTCCGCGCGTACAAGGTTTCAAGAACATCACCGACAGGCTGGCTACTCATCCTGATTTGATTTCCCTTTGAAAGTCGACCACAGAAATAGAATTCCGCCAGCGATGATAGCAATACCAAGTGGTATGTTGAATCCGGTTAGGTCTAACTCATATCTATATACGTAATTATAAATATGTGGATCATATAGAATACGGATTCCAAGCATAAGAAGCGCAATGCCAGCTATAAATGATCCCATAACTCAGCCTTTCCTATGGCCCATAAAAAAAGCCAGCCACAGCACCAGTAATGTAGCCTTGGACATCATCAGTTACAGCTGTAGGATGAGGAAAGTAGCCCTGGGCAAACCCTGCTCCAAATAATACTACCTCAGGATAGGCAAAAATTAATTCGGCCAACCCTACACCCGCACCATAGCAAAGCAGGGCTGTCCCCGTTACATTAAGGGCATACATAATTGCGTTGTTCCTGGCTGCATTGGGATCAAAATCAGCCGATGGACTTCCGATTACAGTTCCTCCTCCGTCTTCATTCAATTGTATTTTCACCATCTGTATGCTATTGCCATACCGAATGAGTCTAGTCACCATTCGGTTAAACAAGAAACCATACGCTGAAGTCCATGCACCCATCGCAGCTCCCTGTCCAAAAGTACCACCCATCACCACAGCCGACATGCCTCCCGTCACAGTCCCTATTCCAACGGCAGTAGCGCCCTCCATTGCAAACTGCCCGCTTTCACCAGCATCCTGGTAAACCGAAAATTGGGGCAGAAGCTGACCCATAGCAAATTTCGCAACTCCGGCCGAGATCCCACCAACTAAAGCACTCTGCCCGATATTGCCACCTGTAATTGATGCGTTGATGGCTCCTGATGCTGCGCCAGCGGCAAAGTGTGCTGCAATTGCTACCACGCCGGTCAACTCCAGAGCCCCCGCTGCCCCGAATAATCCACCCGTGATACCCCCGGTCAATGCTGCTTGTCCCGCGTTTCCGCCTGTCATGACTGCGATGTCCGCGTTTACCAGCGCACCAACGGCAGCGCTGAACGCGATCTTAGCCAACGCTAGCATAAAAAAGGCATCATCAATTCCGAAGATATGCCCCGTCGGGTCGACAAAGAGCTGCGGGTTATTCCGGCAATAGCTATATCGGTTCAACGTCTGTGGATCACCCGGGCTTGGCACGACGGAATCGGGGCTGATGAATCTCCCCAAGTCGGCATAGTATTGCCTGGCGTTGAAATTGTACAGTTTGGTTTCGGGGTCCAACTCCTGCCCGGTAAACTTGTAGGGCAGATTGGCGCTCCCGTTGTCAACCCGCGTGCCGCCGAAGGGGTAATAGCAAACGAACTCCGCGCTCGTCCCGTCGCTGCCTTTCGTCAGGGTGTAGAGACCGCCCAGATGGTCCGTATGATAATAGTAGGATTCGCCGGGCGTGTGGCTCGCAAACCGTTTGCTCCCGGCAAAAGTATGCCTCGTGCACGTGCCGTCCGTGCATTCGTAATAGTTTCCGATATAGGTTGTCGTCGATCCGTTCGCGTCGATCTTTTTAACCCTTTGACCCTGGTAGTCGTATACGAACCGGGTGTCCTGGGAATTGTCCGTGATGGTCTGAGGCTTGTTGTCCTCGTTCCATACGATCGTATGTTGGGTCGAGTCCTTTTGCGTCATGTTCCCGTTGTTGTCGTACAGGTAGGTCTTGTCATCACCGGCCTGCGTGACGGCGTGAGGTTTTGTCCCGCTGTAGGTGTACGATCCGATCCTCGAATTGTACGTCATGTTTCCTAACTGGTCGTAGGCGAATGTGATGGTCCCGTAGGATGAACTCTGGGCGTTCGTCAGCCTGTTTAACTCATCATACCCGAAAGACTGGGTATTGCCGCCGTGGCAACCGTCCTGGATCGAGGTGATGTTTCCGATCGCATCGTATCCGTACTCAAGGTCCTGGAGGGCCCCCTCGGGACCGGTGGTGTTGATGGACGCAAGGCGGCTGTTCAGAGGGTCGTACACATAGGTGGTGCCGGCGCCGTTCCCGTAACTTGCAAGCCCCGGCTGCCCCATCGCGTTGTAGCCGGAAAAAGTGACGGTATCGTCCCCGGCCACATGCGCGAGAACGGTAGCGTCATATGAATACGTGGCGACCGCTTCGTCGGGATAGGTGACCGTCTTTATCCTGTCCATGGAGTCATAGGAAGTATTGACCGTGTAGGGAACGCTGTCCACCGTCTTCGTGGAGCTGACCGTTCTCCCATTTTGATCGTAAGCATATGAGGCCGCTCCGGACCGGTCCACGACACTCGTGAGCCTGCCGATGGGGTACGATGCCCCCGTCTCATCGTAATGGAACTCGATCCCGAAGTTATCGGATGACACGTACCGCTTTACCGTCATCCTGTTGATCGGGTCGTATTCAAAGTGGATGATGGTTCCGTTTGCATCCTGCTGGTCGGTCAGGTTCCCGTTCTGATCGTACGAGTAGAGCCACGTGCCCATGTCCGGGTCGGTCATCTTGTATTTCCTGGCGAGGCTGTCGTAGTAGATCGTCCACTGGTTTCCCGCGGCGTCGATCACAATGTTGAGACCGCCGAGGACGTGGTACTTGTACTGCGTGACGGCATAAGGATCTCCACCCGTGGTGTATTCCCTCACCTGCCTCAGCCTTCCCGCCCCGTCGTAATCTTCCTGCTTCATGTGGCCGTTGGCGTCGACCAGCGTTTTGGTGCCCCGGAGGTAACCGACCGTCGTCTGGCTGCCGTCCGGGTTCAGGGTGGCGATCACCCTGCCGATCGGGTCGTAGGTGAAAATGAACCAGTGCCGGGAATCGATTCCTTCAAAATAGGGAAGGGATTTCTTCCACACCCGGCCCGCATTGTTGTATACCGTGTCCACTACAACGAACTTTCCTTCCGGGCCTCGCGCCCTGGTTTTGATCTCCCTTCCCAGTCCGTCGTAGTAGACTTCTTTCCGAATAGTGCCGTCCGTTCCGGTATCCGTGGTGAAACGGGTCGTAACATGCTGCGCGTTCACCGTGCCGATCGGGTCATAGGTGTAGGACCGGGTCCCGTTCGAGGAACCGGCGTCGAAATCGACAGGCGTGGTGTACTTCGTCAGCCGGCCAAAAACATCGTATTCGTATCGGGCGCTTTCACCGTTTGGATCCGTCTTCAGGATCGGCTTGCCGAACGTGGTGTCGGTTATCGTGGTGCTCTGATGCCCCAGTGGGTTGGTTACCGTCTCCTGGTAAGTGTATGTCGAATCATAGGTGAAGGTGGTTGGCTGATTGCGGTTCGGGTCCCGGACACTTGCAAGATTTCCATAGTCGTCGTAGGTATAAGTCGTGATCAGATCGTCGCCCCTGGAATTCCAGACGGCCTTCTGTTTAAGCCGGGCGTGGTTTGCCGAGTAGTACGTGAAAAGGGTTTCCGCCGCTTTGTCTCCTCCGGCGTCATTCGTCCAGGTCCGCGACGGGAAAGAGAGAATCCAGTTTGTCGTGTCGTAGTTGTACTCGGAGTGATCGTCCCTGTCGTCGCCGCTCTGGTCCCAGTAGCCGTAGGAGTGCTTGTTCGTGACATTCCCGTAGTCGTCGTATGTGAAGGTGGTCCTCATGCGCCGGGAGGTACCGGTGCCGTCGTACACGTACTGGTTCTGGTCGCTCAGATAGACGAAGTTCACCACTGAGTTGCCGTACGTGTATGGGGTCACGCCGTACGTGTTTACCGTCTTCCCGTAGAGGTTGCCCGACGAGTCCTTGACGGTTTGCGTGTCCGTCAGGCCTTTTTTAATATCGTCCTGGAAGAACCAGGTCTCCGTGACGGTCCCTACCTGGTCCGTTTGCTTCGCGTATCCGAAGCCTCTGAATTCCCGGTCTTTCAGGCTGTGGTAGCCGTTCGCATAGGTGTAACCGGTCTCGGTAACATGACCGTTTCCATCGTCGACGGCAATGGACGATACGGTCTGGACGACGTATGGCAGGTACGTGTTGCTGTAAGCCGACGAAGCCTTATAGTTGATGGTGGAAACGCCCCCGATGGGATTGTGGACCAGGTGGAGCAGGTCGGGATACGGCTGTGTGCTCTTTAGTACCCTGGTGCCGACCTCCCCAAGTTGCCCTGCCCCCTGGTAAGTATAGTCGGGGAGGCCGTCGCCGTCCACGTCGTCCGCGCGGCCCGAGTAGGGTAGATAATCACTGAACTGCCCCCATTGTAGGTAGCCCCATGTGTAATCCGTGAACCCGGAGCCCGAACTCAACTGCACATGGAGGTTGACGTAGCCGTCGCATTCGTATACGCGGTCCGCCATGCCGTCTCCATTCATGTCGGCAAGCAGGAACTCCGTGTCCGACTCGCAAGAAATAACACCCCACTGGTCATCCGCGAGAAAGCCCGTGCCGGTATTGAGCTTGACGAATGTTCGGCGATTGTAGCCGTCCTGAGCCCCCATGAAAACGATATCCGGCAGGCCGTCTCCATTCACGTCCACCAGTCTCATCTGGTAATAGGTGTCGTCGATGGCTTCGCAATAGCGGCTGCGGGTCCCCCAGACCGTTTGAGGCCCGAAGCTCGATCCTGTGCTGAGCAGAACGTTATAATCGCCGCCGTACATGCGGGCAGGGTCTTCAAAAACCAAATCCGCCAGGCCGTCTCCGTTGACATCGGCCATCTTGAACCTGCCCGCATAGTCAAAGGTGTCGACGCAACTATACCACCCCCAGGATGTGCCCGGGCCCAGGACTCGATTCCCGGCGGTGTTCTCGATGTTCAGATATACGGTCGCTCCCGCCGATCCGCCGATACACGACGTCAGGTTGATGAGATCCGGGAACCCGTCGCCATTGACGTCACCCCACTTTACCAGACCATCTTCGTACCATTCGACACTGGCCAATACATCCTGGCCGGTGGGGAAGGAAGAACCCGAGTTGGTCGTCAGTCTTACATTCTTGCAAGGTGGATACAACACACCTTCAGAGCAAGAATGCTCACCGGAAAATGTTATTACATCCGGTAACCCGTCGGAGTTGAAATCAACGAAGACGGGGTCTTCCTTGGATCCCCAGCCGGAGTCCGACGCATCTCCGGTGTCGTTTCCAAGGAGCGCCCGGATATTGTGGTTGTTGATGTTCTGGTAGACTACATCGCTCTTGCCGTCTCCATTGAGATCCATCGTTCCAAGGAAATGGCGGCTGTCGATCGGCGTTCCCATGTCCCCCCAGTGTGCATCGGCCTGGAGGCCGTTGCCTCCGGCGGTCCACTCGAAAGTGGTGGCGGGAAGATGCGATCCATCGCTTGCGTACTGCGTGACCGATCCCAGAAGAGAGCGGGACGAGCTCGGGCTCGGGTCGCCGTAGCCCAGGACATATTTTCTGGCAAGCTGTCCGTTTCCGTAAACTTCGATGGTTTTCAACCGGAAAAGGGTCGTCACCGGGAAATGGGTCGCGTAGCTCCTGGGGGCGTCCGATCTTGACTCGAGCGTGAACTGCACCGTGTTCGTGGGGGAGAGGCCGGCTGCATTCCCCGTGTATTCTATCCGGTCGAGGTACACTTCACCCGAGTCTTTCGTGTAATAGACTTTCATGAAATTCCCGTTGGTGTCTTCCACCTTGTCCAGTCGCCATTTGAATATGTTGCCGGAGGAACTCTGCCTCGATGCGCTCGAGGTCCCGTAATAGTACTTCATCCCCTCCTTTGTCGTGACCACCCATCCGGATGCCGGGTTGTCAGGGGTGTGATAGTACCTGGAGAAAATCCCTTCGAGCTTGGTCTCGTAAATATTGTCTCCCTTGTAGACCAGTTCCGCCTTGGACCCGTTGATAACGGCCACAAAATCATTGCCGCTGTAGTTCACGCCCCTCTTGGCGGACCTCTGGATCGATCCCATGTCGAGGTCCCATCCCACTCCAACCCAGCCGTTCCCCTGCTGGCTGTTGTAGGTAAGTGCTATGCTGGGGGCGACTCCGCCTCTTCCCGGCGGCACTTCGATGGGGATCTTGTAAACGGCCGCTCCGCTGAAAAGCGAGGTCTCCGGGGTGGTGGCGGGTGTGAGTTGGCTGGGCATCTTTTCGTCGCCGTTTTCAGCCGTTGCCTTAAGCTTTGATTTCGATGCGCCGCCGGAGCCGGATGATTTCCCCGGCGCCGTCTGGGACTTCGAAGAAGCGGATTTTCGGGCGTATGCGGGCAGGGAACTGAAAATAATGGAGACTGAAAGCAACAGGCAAAGGCAGGCACGGGCGGCTTTTCTGATCTTCATGAGAGACCTCCTGGACGGACGCTGAAATTGGATGGGCTCAGAGCGAAAATGCAGTTGAAATCCATGCGAATGTATCTAACGCCGGGATGATGTTCAAACCGACAGCCGACTCAAAACGACGCGTTTACGCGAACATCTGAGGTTTTATCGGGCCGTACTTGAGGCCGACAAAATAAACAAATCATCCAAAGAGCGGACCGGAAAAGACATGCAAATCACAGACGATCAGTCTGAAGGAAAGCTGTTGTGTTACAGCTGTTCCGTTGGTGTGGAATCCCTTTTCGTGGGTTATGAAGTATGGAGCGAAGATACAACAAACTATTCAAACAGGTTGCAAAACCAGCTTTTTCTTATAATGAATCGACAGCCAACACAAATTAAATTCCTGATCTTTCGACGAAACACCACAAATATATCATATAATATTCGAAACCATTGAATGTTTTAGGTGCTCTGAAAAGACTGGATGAGGGTCATCGGCCGGTTCATCGTGATAAATTGTCCGGATCGTGCTCATGTTGCCCCTCAATCCGCAGGCTGAAGAGGAAAAGTTGTTTCTCCAGTCAAAGGCAATGCCGGGAATGACCATGATACTCCGCTCCATGTCTTCTTATCGCTGGAATAGACCAGTTCTATTCTGATATTCTTTCTCGTTTTAGATTGATTTATTGATGCAATTCAGAATTAGATCCTTGCGGATGTTGGATCTTTTAAGCACTGGCATTTGATATCGATCGATTTCCTGACAGGGCGCTACACCGGTGCCGGGAAATGCTGCTTTCCTTTTGAACAAATGTGGAGCAAGTTTCGACTTTATAGAACCATTCAATGGTATAGTTTCAATTTATAGAGAATATCCCCGCGATTGCATTCTTCCAAAGTGATACACTTGACTGAATTCCGGATCCGGACGGCGGTTTTTGGGCATTGCTGTGGGGCCTCTCGAAACTTATGTTTTGATATGCAACCCGGCAGGATCGGGAAGGGCTCCGAACGACCGGGACTGTTTCTTGCGGAAGGGCAACAATCTCTCCATTTTTTGTGACAAACAAGTGATTTTGGGCTAGAAAACCGGCGAAGGGCCGATGTGCGAGGGGGCAGGGCCGTCGGGGGCCGGAGAAACGAATTGCCCTTGCAGACGGGATGGCAGGAATCGGCGCCGGGAAGTTCGAGGACCAAGTGCGGGATGCCCGGAGAGCGGTCGTGCGTGATTGGATCCAAACCCATGGAGGGGACGCTATGAAGCGGAAGGCGGTATTTCGATTGATTGTGACGCGGTTGGAAAAGGTTTATGTAAACGATGAATTCGACCACCTGATGATGCTCGTGGAAACGCGGGGAGAGCCCGTCGAATACCAGGTCGGAGTGGCCGGGGAATTCGTTTCGCGCCAAAGTGTGACGTTTCACGACCGGGTTCGCGGGGTCGGCGAAATGAAGGGCTATGCGGTCACGACGTTTCGGGACGGTTCGGTGTGCACCGGTTTCGAAGGGCGCGACGACGTCCAGAGCGGTCTCAGCACGGGCACCTGGAAGGTTCTCAGAGGGACGTGCAAGCTGGCCGGCCTCACGGGAGCCGGAAAATACACCGCGAGGAACGCCGAAAAGGCCGGCGAACTCATCATGGAGATGGAAGGGGATTACGACCTCTGAGTCAAATGAAAAGAGGGCACGGTATGCCGTGCCCTCCTGCATTGTGTGCGCCCTGCAACGGGCGCGTGGTTTCAGTTTATCCGGAAGAAAGAGGCCCCGAAATCCGCCGCCGCAACTATTTCTTGTCGGTCTTTTCAGTCTTGTCGGTTTTCGGAGGCTGGTTCACGTTCAGGCTGTAGCTGAAAATGGAGCTTTTCGAATCGTAAACCTTGAGGAGGTCCTTAGCCAGCACCAGGCTTGCAACCAGTTGCTGAGTTCCGTCGTTATTGAGGTCCGCGACCCGGACGGCCGTCACCATGCCGGAGATTTCCCTGGTTTTCCAGTTTTCCACCAGCCCCATCTGGTCCCACGACATCGACACGATCTCACCCTTGTCCCACACCTTCATCGTATCGGGCAGCCATTTGTCGAGCTTGGTCGTGTTGCGGTTCAAAACGATTTCCGGAATACCGTCCTTGTTGACGTCCGTGACCACGATCGGAGAGGGTATGGCAAAGTTCTCGACCTGGTTGAAGCGGCGGTCTTCGACCTTGCCTTCGAAGCTGTTGGTCGTTGCGCAGAAAACGTCGCCGCTTCTCTGCAACTGGTCACCCGCCGCGTTCAGGACCTGGAGGTGGTTGTTTTCGTTAATTAAAACGGTTTCTTCCATGTTGTCGTTGTTGATGTCCACCCTCGCGAAATTGAACACGTTGCAGGCGTCGGGAACGTTGACGGGGCTGGTCGGGGAAAGGTCCCTTCCCCTGAGCGCCATTTCGTAGATGCCTCCCTTGAAGGTGCCTTCAGCCGGCGCGGCCTTTTCCTGTCCGACCAGGACTTTCCCCCGTTTACCAAGATAAACGGTGTTCAGAAAAAAAGGTATCTTCTCGGCAACGATCTGCAGTTTGTTCCCCTCCAGACTGAGGACGAATGACGACAGCCCCTCGGTAAAGCCCATGTCGCCCTTCTGCGACTCGGTCTGGGCCGGTCTCGTGGCGTTCTGCTTGCGCAGGTTGCTCACGTAAATCTTGTCTTTGCCTTCCCTTGCCGGGTCCGCGACGCAGACCCACAGGAAATGGTCCACCTTCGTCCCGTTGTAGGTTGCGACGAGCTTCAACCCCTGGTTTTCCTTGCGGTATATGGTGACCTTGTCGTAGCTGAGGGCCACCAGTTCCTTGCGCCCGTCCCCGTCAAAGTCTCCGACATCCATGCCGATGATGGGGCCCTGGAAAGTCTGGCTCCTCCACAGACCGGACTGCCGCAATGACGATTCCGCGGTGACCTCGATGAAGTTGGGGTTGAGATAGGAAATCTTGTCGTTGGCCACAAGGCTCCCCGCAACGAGGAGTTCGGGGTTGCGGGTAGCGACGGCTTCGGCTTCACTTGCCGCGGTATCCGGGCTCTGTTCCCCCGGTCTCGAGAAGACTTTCTGATTGATCTGCTGGGCAAACCGGTTGATTTGAGGAATCACATCGTCCATTTTGGCCTGAGTGGAAAGGCTGATCGGCTCTCCGCCGGCGCCGACAGGCGCCATCTTGGCGTCGATACTGATCGACTGGCCAAGTGCTGTGATGCTGCCGAAGAGGACGTAATCGGCCCTGAGAGAACTTCCGACCTTCACGGCGTCGGCGAGCGAGATGTCGGACTTGTTGGTGTGGGACAACGCCTGTTCGGTCATGGAACGGTCGATCACGTCGACCTTCCCCTGCCAGGCGAGCCGCGACGTCAGCATGTCGCGAACTCCGTTCTGCAGATAAGCGAGATCGGCGGGTGTGTGCATGCTGAAAGGAAGTACCGCCACTTTAGCGGGAGCGGCCGGGGCCTGGGCGCTCAAAATCGCCGGAATGCAAACGGCGCATGCAAACAGTGCGATAAATGCGATGATGATATTACGCGAATTCCCTCTTGACATAGGTATTTCTCCTTCTGAAACGTGCATTCATGCGATGCTCGGTCCGATGTCTCTCAATTCGTCTTGTGTTTGGGAGATTTTCTACAATACTCCATTCTCTTTTCTTTGGAAACGGCAAAAAACCTTCACGGAGCCCCCCGGCCACGGCCGTATTCCCCCTCAAGCGATACAGACGCCCCCCGGTCGACAAACGACGACAGGATTCGCGCCCGAATTGCAAAAAAAGACTCCCAGCCGGTCGAAAATAAGAAACATCGGTCCGGAGAGCCGGAATGACGAATCCTGGTTTCATCAGGTCTCGGCTTCTCCTTTGAGCAACGGCCCCTTTTTATTTGCAGGTGAACGCGAAAGGCGCTAGATTAAAAATTCCTATTGGTACGCGCCCGCTCATATGAGAAGTGGTGAAAAATTAATATGACGTTAATAAAAATACAATTTTTGGGTTTGATTTGACTTGACTTTTAAATTCTTTCCGCTGTAGATTGCGGAAAAGTGTCGTAAAGGGGCAAAATATTAACCGTTCGAGCAATTGAAAGGAGGTGGTAAAGGCGCAGAATGACACGGTTTTGGGGCTTAGCACAATGGAAAGAGTACGATCATGCTAGCTTTTGAGGAGGAAAGAGATGAAGAAGCATCTGATGATGTTGGCGGCGTTGCTGCTGGTTGTAGCCATCGCAATGCCGGCTCTTGCTGAAGTGCAGTTCAAGTACGGCGGGCAGTTCCGCGCACGTTGGCTGTCGGATAACAACGTGTATGACGGAACGAACAGTATGGGCAACTACCAGGTTAAGAGCCAACTCGGCTACAACTTCAACGACGATGACAACAGAAACTTTATCGATCAGCGTATGCGCGTCTATTTCAGCTTCATCGCCAGCCAGAACCTGCAGGCGGTGGTCAGGTTGGAAATGGGCGACACGACCTGGGGCGATTCCGGTCAGGCGATGGGCTCGACCGGCAGCAGCAAGTATACTGAATCAGGCCGGATGGGCGCCGACGGCGTGTGCGTGGAATTGAAGAACGCATACCTCCAGTTCAACATTCCTTACACGCCTTCAACCGCCGTTATCGGTATCCAGGGAATCGCTCTGTTGGATTCATGGATGATCGACGACGATTTCTCCGCTGCGGTTTTGGTGACGAAGCTTGATCCCTTCAAGGTGACGTTGGGCTACATTGCGGCTCAGAATTCCGGGACGAGCCTGACCACCGCTCAAAGCGGATATACGAATCCCGGCATGGCGTGGACCGATGCCAGCCGCAGCGTCCAGGATTGGGCTCTTGCGGTCGACTACAAGAACGGCCCGTGGGCTGCAAGCCTCATCGGCATCTACATGAACGCTCACAATACCGCTTTTGCGCTTGATCCGAACACCCTGTTCAGCCCGGTCAGCGTATCCTCAGCTTCCTCGGCCGACGCTTTCGGTGTTACCCGATGGGGTCCCACCAACATCACGGGTTCCTCCGGTTACTTCGGAAACATCGACACGTGGATGTTCCCGACCTGGAGTACAACCTCGGTAATCAATGCCAACACCAAGGAGACGAAACTGTATTCCGCGGGGATCGAGAACAACCAGATGTTCGATCTCGGTTTCAACCTGTCCTACAAGATCGACTGGTTGAGCGCCTATGTGAATTTCGTGAGGAACTTCGGAAGCTACGATGTTTTGCCTTATCTGGTTTCCACCACCAAGACGGTTACCGATCCCGACACGGGTGTGAAGACCTCGAGCGTTACGGCCAATGGCTCAAGGACATCTGATCCCAAGCTTTGGAGCGGAAATTACAACGGCTGGATGATCGATGCGGGTACCAGCTACTTCTGCGGTCCTTACACCTTCAACGTTGGCGGCTTCTACACGAGCGGCCAGAAGTTGTCGCCTGTCGCGGTCACGGACTCCGCCGGCAAGGTTGTTGGGTATGAGTTTGCGAACAACCTGTACAACGAAAATCAGCAGAATACCGATTTCTTCACCTATCCGGGAACGACCTCAAAGTACTTCTCGGAAATCATCGGTGGTGGTGTGCTGGGTGACGACACGTATGCATACCGCGGTTACGGTGAGTCAAGCGTGGGCGCCCAGGCCGGTAACGGCACCCAGAGGACGATGTACTGGAGAGGCTACGCTTTCCCGTCGAACTTGTGGACCGTCAGCGCGGGCGCTGCATGGCAGGTTGCCGAAAAGACCAAGATCAGTGCATCTTACTGGTATTTCGGGACCCCCGAGAAGGTTCCTGTGAAGGCCGATGCTAACAAGGTCAAAGCAGGCGTCAGCGATCCGTTCGATTACTCCAACAGCATCGGTAATGAATTCGATCTGTACATCGACCAGGGGATCGTGGACGGCTTGAACCTGACCATCGTTGGCGCATACCTCATCGCCAACGACGCGTTCTGCCCGGTTCCTGCCACGAACTCGTACAAGTACACGGAGAACCTTGCCGACAACGCCTACGAAATTGGCGCCCGTCTGCAATGGAACTTCTAGTTTCACCTGTTGTAGTTGTTTGACCTGAAGTAAGTGCCCGGGTGGGATTCGTCCCGCCCGGGTTTTTTTATTTGTTTGACCGATTCTACGGGAGACGTCGCCGGGAATGGAATGTCTTCGGTGAATCTCACCGCAGGGCACACTCACTTCGGGATGGAAGTCGTCGGGTGGCCCGGATACTTGCTATCCGGGTCCGTAAGGACAAGAGGGGCAGCCGAATGCGTCACCGCGATTCCGGAGCCTGTCCTCGGAACCTC
Organism: uncultured Syntrophobacter sp.; assembly: GCA_963666995.1. GTDB lineage: Bacteria > Desulfobacterota > Syntrophobacteria > Syntrophobacterales > Syntrophobacteraceae > Syntrophobacter. Next base: position 3,000,824 of record OY762941.1, read on the forward strand.
TTGCGCTTCGCGCACGGACAACGAGTTGTCCGTGTCACCCTCGGATTTCGGCCACACGCGCAAGCGCGTGAGGCCGAGCGCTCAGCGCTCGCGGCTGCTGCCCCGCGTTCAGCGGGGCGCTGCCGCAGCGCCAAACTGAGCCGCGAAGCGGCGTGGGGGTGTGGGGGACGCAGTTCCCCACGCTTTTCATTCTTTGATGGCATCTTGGACGCAACTCGGTATCAGATCAGGTTTATGGAGGGAGGTTTATTTCGTTCCCTGGGAAGGATTGTCGCGCCCCGTCAACTCCTTTTCAATCACCCGGCGGGCAAGAGTATACGGGTCGGTCTCTCTTGAGAGAATTCTTGCAACGAGCGACTCGATCGAATCGCCTCCCGCCTCCATCCGCCGAAGGATCTCTCTCAGGGCCTGGTCCCTGATCGCTCCCACGAAACGGTTTCTCGCGCGCTTTCTCAGGGCTTCGTCCCGGCGGCTGTCGTTTGTGAAAAGATAATTCCTGTGCACCTTTATAGCGCTTCTGAGGTCTTCGATACCCTGGATTTTGGATGCCGTGGTCTCGATGACCGGGGGCACCCAACGGCCGCGGCCGGGGTGTTTCGAGCCGAGTTCGAGCAGGCCGCGGAGGTGTCTCGCCGTTTCCCGGCCGGCGTCCCTGTCGGCCTTGTTCACGACGAAAATGTGGCCGATCTCCATGACGCCGGCCTTAATGAGCTGGATATCGTCTCCTGTTCCGGGAACGGTCACCAGCACGACCGTGTGAGCGCTGTTGACGATTTCGATTTCGTCCTGGCCGACTCCCACCGTCTCGATGAAAATGATGTCCCTGCCCATGGCGTCCAGCACATCGATCATGTCATCGGCGGACCGCGTCAGACCGCCGGTATGCCCCCGTGTGGCAACGCTCCGTATGAAAACCCCGTCGTCAAGAAAATGACGCTGCATCCGGATGCGGTCGCCGAGGATGGCGCCGCCTGAAAACGGGCTGGACGGATCGACGGCCAGGATGCCCACAGTCTGGTTCTCTTTGCGGTAGAGGCGGGTGAGGTGGTCGAGAATCGTGCTCTTCCCCGCGCCGGGCGGTCCGGTGAGGCCGACAATGTGGGCTTTCCCCGTATGAGGGAACAGGTCCCGGAGGATGGGGCGCGTCGATGGGATATCGTCTTCGATGTCGCGAAGCAGTTGTGCGACTGTGCGCATGTCGCCGGAAAGGATCTTATCCACTATGGTCATGAGTTCCCGTGCCCTCCTTTTCCCTCCCCGCTCGTACGAAAGCGGGGCAGTGGAAGCCTAAAGAAAATGTCGATCGGCGCTCACCATTGAATCGGTATCATCATTCTCCCCGGTCCGAGGCAGCCGCCCGGACTCTGATGTTCTCGCGCACCCACCGGACAATGTCGCCCATTTTCGCGCCGGGTTCGAATATCTCTCTGATGCCCGCTTGTTTGAGGCTTGTGATGTCCTCCATGGGGAATATCCCCCCGCCGATGACGGCGATGTCGTCTGCGTGGTACTGTTTCAGAAGATCCATGATGCAGGGGAAGGAGTATCCATGGGACCCGGACAGAATGCTGAGCCCTATCAGGTCGACGTCCTCCTGTACCGCCGCCCTGACGATCATCTCCGGGGTCTGGTGACACCCCGTATAGACAACTTCGAAACCGGCATCCCTGAATGCCCGGGCAATGATCCGCGCGCCGCGGTCGTGCCCGTCGAGGCCGGGTTTGGCGACAAGTATCCTGATTTTTCTTTCCTCCACCATGGGACCGTAATCTCCTCGGATGAACGCGGAGCACTCAGAAAGTGCCGGGGTCCGTGTATATGCCGAAAACCTCCCTGAACACGTCGCAACACTCCTGTTCCGTGGCTCCGGCTCGGACCGCATCGACCAGAGCGGGCATGACGTTGTTCTCCCATGACGGAGCGCCTTCACACCGTCGCCTCAACTCGTCCATTGCCCTCCCGAGTTTCACCGTGTCGCGATGCTGCTTGAACTGCCGCGTGCGGTCGATCTGCCTTCTTTCGGTCTCCTCATCGATCTTCAGGACAAACTCCAACTCGGGCCGCTCGGAAGGGTACCGGTTGACCCCGATGATGACCTTTTCTCCACGTTCCACCTGCTCCTGGAAGTGATAAGCGGCATCGGCGATTTCCATCTGCGGGTAGTCCGCCTCAATTGCCACCGCCATGCCGCCCATCCGATCGAGTTTGCGGATGTAGGCGTACGCTTCCTCTTCCAGCCTGTCCGTCAGCGCCTCGACAAAATAAGACCCTGCCAGCGGGTCGATGACGTTGCCGACGCCGGCTTCATCCGCAAGGATCTGCTGGGTGCGCAGTGCGACCAGCACGGCATTTTCGCTGGGTATCGTGTACACCTCGTCAAGAGAGTTCGTGTGGAGCGACTGGGTGCCGGCGAGAATTGCGGCCAGCGCCTCCGAGGTGGTCCGGACAATGTTGTTGTAGGGTTCCTGGGCCGTGAGCGAGGATCCCGCGGTTTGAGCGTGAAAGCGCATCATCATGGAACGGGGGTTCTTCGCTTTGAACCGTTCTTTCATGATCCGGGCCCACATGCGGCGAGCCGCGCGCATCTTGGCGATTTCTTCGAAGAAATCGATCTGGGAATTCCAGAAGAAAGACAGCCTCCCGGCGAATTTGTCCACGTCCAGTCCCCGTTTGATGCATTCTTCGACGTAGGTGATGCCGTCGTAGAGGGTGAAGGCGAGTTCCTGGGCGGCAGTGGCCCCCGCTTCGCGGATATGGTAGCCGCTGATGCTGATCGCGTTCCATCGGGGGACTTCGCGCATTCCGAATTCGATCGTATCGACGACAAGCCTGAGGCTTGGGTCCGGGGGCAGCATGAGGGTCTTCTGGGCGATGAATTCCTTGAGACAGTCGTTCTGAATGGTGCCGCCGAGTTTTCGCCGGTCGTATCCCTCGTTTTCCGCATTTGCGATATACATGGCCCAGATGACGGATGCCGGGGGATTGATCGTCATGGACGTCGTGACCTGCTCGAGATCGATGCCGGCAAAAAGCCGGTGCATGTCCTCGATGGTGTCGATCGCTACGCCGCATTTCCCGCATTCTCCCCGGGCGAGGTCCGAATCGGTGTCGTAGCCCATGAGCGTCGGGAAATCGAATGCGGTGCTGAGGCCCGTCTCGCCGTGACCGATAAGGTAGCGGAACCGCGGATTGGTGTCTTCCGCGGATCCCAGGCCGGCGAACATTCGCATCGTCCAGAGGCGGGAACGATACATGGAACTTCGGATGCCCCGGGTGAAGGGGTATTTTCCGGGAAAGCCGATACGCTCGAAATAGTCGTCCTGCCGGATGTCCAGAGGTGTGTAAAGGGGCTTTATCTCTTCATCGGACACGGTTGAAAATCGCTTCAGGCGCTCCGGCATGTTTTTCAAAACCCTGCGGTATTCTTGCGTCCATTCGGCGACTTCCCGTTCCATCCGTTCAAAAGCCGACTCGGGAAGCATCTTCTTTGCCATTACAGGTTTCCTCCTCAAACCCCGGTTGAAAAACCATGCAAGAACTCCCCCCCACGGCCGGGGTCAATACCGTTGACTCAGGAAGAACCCCAGTGGCACAGGCCGTCACCCCGGCGAAAGAGACACGTATTGTGACACCGTCTCCTTCGCCGGAACGACGAATCGTGATTTCATCGGGCGTCGGATTTTTCTTTGGGCAACAGGTCCGAATCTGTGCCCACCCTGCGGGCCTGCCCGCGGAAATCAATATTGCGCAAATTATATATGTTGCTGCATAGCGACGGTTGCTACAGACCCGGATCGAAATAGACTCCCGTCAAATATACTGATCACCCATTTCGGTGATGATCGCCTCGATATCGGCACCCGTCTCGGCCTGGAGCTCGTCTCGTGCGCGCTCAAGGCGGCTTTTCACGGCGGGGTTGCGGAATTTCTCGAGCGAATCGAGTGCTCCGCCGCGTCGCCCCAGCCTGTAGAGCGTCTTTTCCCCAGGGGGAAGCGCGAGGTATCGGTCGATCACGGCGAGCATCGCCGGTTTGTCCTGTGGAAATGTTCCTTCCACTTCCTGGAGCAGATTCATGATGTGGTCGGAAGCAAGCGTGCTGTGAATGCCTTCCAGCGATTCGATGAAAAGCCTGATTTCACGGACGGTATCGTCGTCCGAAAGGGGAAGAAACCTCCCGGCGGCCCTTTCTTTATAAAGCGGCGCCCTGGAAGGTATCCGCAGGCTGCGAAGCCTGATGAAATGAGGATCGACGGCATTCAGCACGCGCGCCGTGTGAACGGCGTGTTCCGTCGACAGGGCGGTCCCTCCAAGCCCCGGCATGACGTATTCGGACAGGGAAATGCCCGCCTCGATCGTTTTGCGGCCCCCCTCGATGAGCTGCCTCGCAGTCACGCCCTTTTTCACCGATTCGAGCACTCTGTCGGAACCGCTTTCCATTCCGACGTGAATCCGGTCGAGGCCCGCGTCACGCAGTTCCTTGAGTTCTGCGACGCTCTTCCGCGCAAGAGTGCTGCCCCTGGCATACGAGGTGATGCGCCGGACGCCGGGGACTTGCGATTTGAGATAGGTCAGCGCATCGACGAGGAAGGAGGAAGAGAGCATCAGGTTATTTGCGTCCTGCAGGAAAACAGTGCCGTTCCCGACGGTATGCCAAAGGGCCACGTGGCGGTAACAGTCTTCATAACCCGGATTGGTGAGAACGGCGGTCAGAACGTGCCGGTTCATTTCACCGGCGAACCCCATCTCGAAGGACAATTTCTTCAGATCGTCCATGATGGCGGCGACTGCATCGATATCCTTGTGGATTTCTTCGATGGATCGCCTGCTGAATTTAGCGCGCTTGTACACGGGGCAGAAAGTGCACTTGTTCCACGGGCAATTGCGGGTGAATCGCAAAAGGAGGCTCCCGGCTTCACTGGGAGGCCGAATGGGACCCTGTTCGAACGAAAACGTCATACATTTCCTTTCCAATGCCATGCAAACGGGAGCCTGACCCAGGCGATTCCGTGAGCGATGTCGCCGGGGATGAAATGTCTTCAGAGAACCCACACCCACCCGGTCCAAACACCCCCGTCAAGGGGGAGGAGCCAAAGCTCGGGTGGCCCGGATACTTGCTATCCGGGTCCGTAAGGACAAGAGGGACAGCCAAATTCTCCATCGCAATTCCAGAGCTTATCCTCCGAACCTCCTGCGCTTCGCGCACGGACAACGAGAGATGTCCGTGTCACCCGCTGGAACCGATGTCTCCCCTCCCTTGGCGGGAGGAGGCTGCCAAGCCTCTGAATGCCGAAGGATTCCAACATATCCACGGGGAGGAGCCGGAGTGCCTTTCCCGCCGAGGGATGGTGACTCCGGCAGTTCCCGAACGGACAACAGCCCATGATCCGTTTCAACGGCAGGCCGCCGTCAGCCCGTCTTGACGCTGATTTTCCGGGGCTTGCTGATGTCGGACTTGGGCAAAGTCAGCGTGAGGACTCCATCCTTTATGGCCGCCTCTATTTTCGTCTGGTCGATCGTTCTGCCCAGTGTAAACCGGCGATAATAGTCGCCGACTCCGTACTCTCTTGCCAGAATGCATTCCTTCTCATCGGGGAGGTCGATCATTCCCCGGATGGTCAACTGGTTATCACGAATGTCGATGGACACATTTTCGGGCGAAACGCCGGGCATGTCCGCCACCAGTGTCAGAAAATCCTGAGATTCATAAATATCCACCGCGGGAATGAACATCGGCACGTCCCGGGTGCTTTCACCCTCGGCCTTGTGTTCCACCTTCTCCCGGGTCTGCATGTCTGTTTCCACCATATCACCGACCCTCCGTTTCCGGAATACTCTCCCGTCGGGGAAACCCTCCGGGGCGGACTATTCCGCTTTAACCTGTATCTGTTTGGGCAGGGCTTCCTTTGCCTTTGGAAGAACGATAGTCAATATGCCGTTCTTGAACGAAGCGCTCACGCCCTCCGGGTCGATCCTCGCGGGGAGCGTCACGATACGGCGGAAACGCCCGCCCTCTCGCTCCCGCCGATGATAGTTGACCCCTTCTTCGGTCGCCGGGAGCTTCCGCTCGCCTCGCAGGGTAAGCGCATCCCCCTCGACGGATATTTCGAGATCTTCAGCTTTCGTTCCGGGCAGCTCGGTCCGGATGTACAGGTTTGCCGCATCCTCGCTCACATTGACGGGCGGGAAAGCGGCGGCCCTGAGCGATGCTCCGCGTCCCGGAAGATCGGAAAAAATCCGGTTCATTTCCCGTTGCAGCCGTTCCATCAACTGAGCGGACCGGCCGAATTCCGGGCGATCGTGCCAGTGGATTCCTGCCATCGTTATTCCTCCTTTTTTATGAAATAACGCTATGTTGTCCTTCAAACCAGGAAAATAATGCCCTCCCGCAAAACTGTCAAGCTGCGGCCTTTGTTAATGGGGCCTTCTATTCCGGGGTCAGGGTCCTCCGGCAAAGGTTTTCGTTCATTGACTTTTGAGGGTCCGCCGTCTAAAAGTCAACAGTGGATCCGGTTCCAGGGGTTGGGTGCAAAGGCTGAAAACACAGTGGTGCGGCTGTCGGGAGCGAGCGGATGAACGGAGTGGTCCCATTGAAATCCACGAAAAAATCCCTGCCCGATGCCGACCGGCGCTCAAGAGCGCTCGATCCTTCGGCAAGCTTCCACCTCGAGGCCCCGGCCGGCTCAGGCAAGACGCTTCTCCTCATCGCCCGTTTCCTTCGCCTTCTCGGAATAGTCGACCATCCGCAGCAGATCCTTGCAATGACTTTTACGAATAAGGCGGCAGGGGAGATGCGGGAGCGGATCGGCCGGTACCTCCATGCCGCAAAGACGGGCAAAATTCCCGAAACCGATTCGGAGGCGGAGCTGCTCAAGGCCGCGGCTGCGGCCCTGGAGCGCCACAGGGACCGCGAAGACCTTCTGCTCGGCGGGGATCTGCTCCGAATACAGACTTTTCATTCCTTCTGCTACGGCCTGGTCGCTCAGGCGCCGCTGGAAGCCAACATCGCGCCCGGTTCGACACTGCTTTCCGAACCCGATCAGCGTTTTCTCCTCCGCAAGGTAATCGACGAGACACTTCTTGGAATCATGGACCGTTCCGGGGACGATCCCTACCGGAAAGCCTTCGAAAACCGCCTCTTATACCTCAATAATTCATGGCCGGCGCTGGTCGGTGAACTCGAAGGGCTGATGCAGCGCAGGGAATCGCTCTTCGAACTCACTCACGTTCTCAGCCGTGAAAAGGCCGGGGACTATATTTCTCTTGCGGTTCGGGAACTGGCGGAAGCGGAGTTGAGGGCGCTCCGGGACTCTTTTCTGCGGTCGGCCCTTGCTGAATCGTGGGTTCGGTTTCATGAGGACCTTGAGAACCATGGGGCTGAAGCAGCCGGAAGCCTTCCCCGTTCGATCCCGGGCCCCCGCTGGGAAGAGCTGGCGGCCTGGCAGAGCATCGCCGAATCCCTCCTCACCCGGAACGGCGAGCCGCGGAAACGATTCGGACCCTCGACCGGCTACTATTCCGGGTTCGGCAAAACCGCATGGTGCGAGCTTATCCAGCAGCTTGACCCGGGAACGGGAGAGCGGCTGCACCGGGTGAGGGAATTACCGCGGATGGATTCCGCCGGACCGGACTGGGAGACGCTATGGGACCTCATCCTGCTCCTGAATGCGATCATCGAAGTCTACGACGGGAGGTGCCGCGCACAGCGCGTCCTCGACTTCTCATCGCTTGAAATGGCCGCGTTGCGCCTCTTTGACAACGCGTCGCCGTCCGATCTGCAGCTCCTCCTCGATCACCAGGTCCAACATGTGCTCGTGGACGAATTCCAGGACACCAACCGGCAGCAGTGGCTCCTCGTGAGGCATCTCTTTGCGGGGTGGGTCCCCGGGGACGGCCGGACCCTCTTCGTGGTCGGCGACCCGAAACAATCGATCTACGGGTTTCGCAAGGCGGAGGTGATGCTCTTCACGAATGCAAAACAGGGGCTTCCGCTCGACGCCTCCGTGACCCTGCCCCTCGAATCCCTGGTCCTGACCACCAATTTCAGGTCGCAGCCCAATCTCATCGACTGGACCAATCGGCTTTTCGCCGATACCGTTATGGCCGATCCCAGGCCGGAACTGGACGAAGTGCCCTTCATCCCGTCTGCGCCTTCTCCTGAAACGGCGGTGAAGGAGCATGCGGTTCCCCCTGAACTGGCGCTCTTCATCAACTGGCCCGACGCCCCGTCATGCCGCCGTCGCGAGGCGGACTGGCTCGCATACGGCATTTCCGAAGAATTGAAGCGCGAGCCTCAGTCGGATATCGGCGTGCTTCTCTTTGCAAGGACCAGCCTTCCGGTTTACCTCGAAGCCCTGCAGTGCAGGGGAATCCCGGTGAGAGTGGCCGAAGGGCTGAAATTATCCGAAAGGCCGGAAGTGAGGTACCTCCGGCAGTTGTGCCGGGCGCTGGTTCTCCCCCAGGACCATCTTGCATGGGCGTCCCAGCTCCACAGCCCGTGGCTTCTTCTGGGCTACTCCGACATCTATGCCGTATCGCTCGAACCGTCCGAGGCCTGGGTGGAGAAGATACGTTCCTATGCGGAAAAAGACGAAAGAACGGCTTCCTTCTGGGAAAGCCTAAGGGATGCCAGGCGCCGGCTCGGGCATGAACCGCTCGCGGACGTCATGGAAACGGCGTGGCTCGACCTCGGCGGAGCGCGCATCGCCGCGGAATGGTGGGGGAGCCGCGGGCTGACATGCTGCCGCCGGTTTTTCGATCTCATTCGGGAGGCGGAGACCGGTGAGCCCGTGGAGACGCTCATGCGCCTCGAAGAGCTTCTGGAAGATTCCTACGAACCGGTCGACCCGGACACCGCGCTCTCCAGGGTGTCTCTCATGACCGTTCATCGGGCCAAGGGGCTGGAGTTCGACACGGTCTTCCTCCCTTTTCTCGACTGGGATCCGATCTCGAGGCTGAGGAGCTGGCAGCAGCCGTATCTTCTGGAGCGTGTGCCGGGTGCCGGGGACCATTTCCTGCTCGCCGTCCATCCCGACCACCTCCGGGGAGAGCCCGATCCGCTGTTCAAATGGCTGAGCGGGCTTCAGGCCGGGAGAGTGTGGGGCGAAGCAAAGCGGCTTTTCTACGTCGCCGTGACGCGTGCCCGGAACAAGCTCAAAATGAGCGGTCTCGTTCCATTGAAGAGAAGCGACGCGGGTCTCACCCTTTCGTCAAGGACCCCCTTGTCGTGGCTCGACACCCGCTTCGGCATTTCGGAGGGAATGGATTTCAGCGCGGTCCGCCATCCCGATGAGACGGCATCGGAAATCCCCGGGGATTGGAACAGGGAATGGGAAAACGAACGGGACGGTTTCCGCGTCCTGATGGAACCGTGGGTTCCCGCTGAGGCCGAACCGGCACGAGAGGATTTCAAACCGGTCGAAATTCACCCCGCGCCGTTTGAGAGGGAAAGGCCTTCCTTCAGGACATCCAGCCCGTCTTCACTCGTTTCCGGTGAGGAGGGAGAAGATGAAGGGGAGGGATCAGGATCGGAGGGAACAGCGGGTTCGACAATTCCGCGCCTTCGGGGCGTTCTTATCCATCGCCTCCTTGCGAATTACGCTCGAAACAGGAAGCTGCCCGCCCTCGCGGGGATCGTCTCAAGCCTCAAACATGAGGGCCTGGACGGGGATACTGCCGCCCGGCTGGCCGAATCCGTCATGTCCGAGGCTGAAGCCTGCGTTACAGACCCCTGGCTCGGGCGATTCTTCGACGTGCCGCAAGACAGGCTGTTTGTCGAATGGCCGATCGAGGGCGTCCACGGTCCCGGACTTCTGTACTCGGGGGTGGTGGACCTTGCGGCCTATATCGATGAAACCTGGTGGCTGATCGATTATAAGACTTCAAAGGGCGAAGGCGATCGCGACATCGAAACGTTCTGCCGTAGTGGGCTCGAAAAGTATAGCCCTCAGCTCCTGGCCTACCGTGAAATATGGGCCGGGCTGAAAGGGGTCGGCGAAGACAGGATCGAGGGATACATCTTCTGGACCGCGTTCAACCGGCGCAGCAGATTGGAAGGATAGGCGGGGCCGCCGCAACAAGACGACTTCGACGGCGTTTCAGGGAGTGTCAAGTGAACGGGAAACATGCCTTTATGATTGCCGGGACCCACAGCGGCTGCGGGAAGACCACGATTGCGATCGGAATCATGGCGTCCCTCCGGGCGCGAGGCCTTCGCGTTCAGCCCTTCAAGGTGGGTCCGGATTTCATCGATCCGGGATTTCATGCCCTGGTGACCGGATGCAACTCCCGCAACCTCGACGGCTGGATGCTCAGCCGCGCTTCCAACCAGGGGCTTTTCCGGAAGCTGCTTTCCGACGCGGATGCGGCCGTTGTCGAGGGGGTCATGGGCCTCTATGACGGCTACGACGGGTCGACTGAATCGGGAAGCAGCGCCGAAATGGCAAAATGGCTGGGCATCCCCGTGGTCCTGGTTGTCGATGCGCGCAGCATGGCCCGGAGCGCCGCGGCCCTCGTCCACGGTTTCCGGGATTTCGACCGGAATCTCGAACTGGCCGGGGTCATTTTCAATCGTATCGGGGGACCGGGCCACCTGGAATATCTCAAGGAAGCCATGTCGGCCGGTCTTCCGGATGTCCCCGTGCTGGGGGGGATTCCAAAGGAGGAGTTCGCAACCATTCCCGAAAGGCATCTCGGGCTTGTCACGGCCGATGAAACCCCGCTCGACCGGCAATGGGTGGATTCGCTGGCCGGTCTCGTCGAGCGAAGCATCGATCTCGATTCTCTGATGAAAAGAACGTCCCTTCCCGTTGAATCCCCCGGGAAGGATGAAGCCGATCCGGAGGCGCCTCCGCCTCATCCGGTGACCATCGCCGTCGCACGGGATGCCGCCTTCTGTTTCTATTACCAGGACAATCTAGATCTATTGACCGCATCGGGAGCGAGACTCCATTTCTTTTCCCCCGTTGCCGGCGAGTCCTTCCCGGAGGATTGCTGCGGGTTGTACTTGGGCGGCGGGTACCCCGAACTCTTTGCTGAACGGATTTCGGGCCGGGGAACATTCCTCGATGCGGTCCGGAAGGCGGCGGGATGCGGCATGCCCGTCTATGCCGAGTGCGGCGGTCTCATGACGCTCAGCCGCTTCATCGAAACACCGGAGGGAAAGAAGGTCCCGATGGCCGGGGTCCTCCCGTTCGGGACGCGCATGTTGAGCAGACGCAAGGCGCTGGGGTATACTGAAGTGGTCCTGCGGGAACGTTGCCTTCTTGGAGAGCCGGGAACGGTCCTGCGAGGCCATGAATTTCATTACTCCGAAATTTCAGGGGAGCAGGAACATCCCGCCATGAAGCATGCCTATGAACTGAGAGCGCGCAAATTCGAGATGGTCCGCCCTGAAGGGTATATGATCGGATCGGTGCTTGCGAGCTATATCCATCTGCATTGGGGCAGCGCGCCTTCAGCGGCAGCAAATTTTGTGAAGCGCTGCGTCGAATGGGGGAGCAGGGCTCATCCCTGAGAAGGAAACGGTACAAGACCGGATGTGAAGCACTCGATTTTCGGTCTGCTGGCAGACCGGCCCGATACCGAGTTGTGTCCAAGAAAGCAGCAATCGCTGTTTCTTTAAAAAGAGTGGGGAGCTGTGCCCCCCACTCCCCCACGCCGCTACGCGGCTTTCTGTGGCGTTGCGGCGGCGCCCCGCGAAACGCGGGACACTCGCCGCGAGCGCCGAGCGCTCGGCCTCACGCGCGGGCGCGTGGGCCGAAACCCTGGGGGGTGGGCGGGGGAACAGCCCCTCCTGCGTGGGAATGCAGACACTTTTCCTTCGGGCAACAGGCCGGGAATCATTCCCCCGCTGTGTTGGGGAATATTGAGACCGGCAGGCTTTTTCCGGCCTGCCTCACAACATAAACCCGACCGGCTGCCCGGCATCGATAAGGATTGGATGAAGATGAGTGGACGCGCAAAGACCCTGATGTTTCTGGGAACCGGATCCGATGTGGGAAAGAGTGTCATCGCAGCCGGTTTCTGCCGCATATTGAAACAGGAAGGCTACAGAGTCGCCCCGTTCAAGGCCCAGAACATGGCCCTCAATTCCTACATCACTCCGGAAGGCGGCGAAATGGGGCGCGCTCAGGTGGTGCAGGCGGAAGCGGCCGGCATCGAACCTCATGTGGACATGAACCCCATTCTGCTCAAACCCACCTCGCAGATGGGTTCCCAGGTGATAGTAAGGGGCAAGGCCATCGGGAATTTTCTCGCCAAGGACTACTATGAGTACAAAAAGGAACTCGTTCCCGTGATACGGGAATGCTTCGAACGGCTGTCCGGCAGCTTCGACGTCGTGGTCCTGGAAGGGGCGGGAAGCGCGGTGGAGCTGAATTTGAAGGAACACGATCTGGTGAATCTTGCCATGGCGGAAATGGCCGATGCCCCATGCATCCTGGTGGGAGACATCGACAGAGGCGGGATTTTCGCGGCGCTCCTGGGAAGTTTCATGCTGATGGAAAGTCACGAGCAGGATCGAGTGATCGGATTTATCGTGAACAAATTGAGAGGCGATCCCCGGCTGTTCGAGGCCGGCGTTGACATGATGGAATCCCGGTCCGGGCGGCCCGTCTTTGGCGTTGTCCCTTATTTCGACCACATCGCGCTCCCCGAGGAAGACAGTGTCGCCCTTGGCCGGAGGGCGCGGCGCGGGCCTTCGCAGGCATCGGATGAAGCGCTCGCGGTCGGTGTGGTCCGCCTTCCGTTCATTTCAAACTATACCGATTTCGATTGCTTCGAACAGGAACCCGGGGTCGAGTTGCTGTATTTCAATCGGCCCGAACAGATCTTCTCGTTCGATGCCGTGATTCTGCCCGGCAGCAAGAATACCATCGAAGACCTGGATTTTCTTCAGAAAACCGGACTGGCCGAGGCCGTCGTCGCATTCTACAAAACGGGGGGAACGGTGGTCGGTCTGTGCGGCGGGTACCAGATGATGGGCCTCAAGGTGAGCGACCCCCACGGGGTGGAGAGCGCGCTCGAGGAAGTCCGGGGGCTGGGCCTCCTCGATATGGAGACCGAGATGTTCCTGGACAAGATCACATCCCAGGTGGAAGCGGTGGGCCTGGACGGTTCGGGAGGCGCGCTTTCGGATGGTGCTCCTTTGCGCGGTTATGAAATACACATGGGAAGGAGCGAGTCCAGGGGAGCGGCCCGGCCGCTGTTCCGGATCATCAGCCGGGACGGTCGGCCCGCGGACGTCGTCGACGGCCTGATTCAATCCGACGGGAGGGCCTGGGGGACATACATTCACGGCATTTTCGATAACGACGGGTTCCGCAGGGTGTTTCTCAAGGACCTTCAATCCAGATCGGGCAAGGATCGTGTGCCGCTTTCTCCGGGCTTTTCATATCGAAACTGGAAAGATGAACAGTATGACCGGTTGGCCGAGCACATCCGGCGCCATGTGGATGTCGAGCGGATCTTTCGGGCGATCGGGTTGGTTTAGCATTCCCGCGGTCCACCGTCTGATTCTGATTCAGTGGAGAGACAATGCTGTTGCTTCCCTGGCAGTTGATTGCCGCATACGTTTTGGACCTTGCCTTCGGGGACCCTCGCCGGCTCCCTCATCCGGTGCGATGGATCGGCCGCCTGGTCCTGTGGGCGGAATCGATCTTCTACGACGGCGAAACGTCTCCCCGGCTCCAACGCATGGCGGGAATCGCCTTTTGGATGGTCGTAACGGCGGTAGTGGTGTGCAGCGCGATGCTGCTTCTCGGTTTGCTCGCGCACTTCGATGCGAATGCCCTGCACGTCGGCGCGATCTGGCTTGCCTACACGACCCTGGCCACCCGCAGTCTCCACAAGGAATCGTCCGGAGTCGCCCGGGCACTGAGGGAAGGTGATATCCCGGGCGCGCGGGAACGCCTGAGTCTCCTGGTGAGCCGGGAGACCTCGCACCTCGAGGAGAGCGGCATCGTCCGGGCGCTCGTCGAGACCGTTTCCGAAAACATCTCCGACGGGATCGTCGCTCCGATGTTCTATCTTGCAATCGGCGGCCCCGTGTTGGGGTTGGCTTACAAGGCCGTGAACACGATGGATTCCATGGTTGGGTATCTCAGCGACCGGTACCGGTATTTCGGATGGTTCGCGGCCAGGGCGGACGACGTGGCCAACTGGATCCCCGCGAGGTTGAGCGGGCTGCTTCTGGTGGGGGCCGCGGCGTCCCTGCGCCTTGACTGGCGGAATGCGTGGAAAGTGATGGTCCGGGACGCACGCAAAATGAAGAGCCCGAACGCCGGGTTTCCCGAAGCCGCCTCTGCCGGGGCGATGGGCGTGCAGTTGGGCGGCGCCAATGTCTATTTCGGAAAGATCGTCGAGAAGCCGCGGCTGGGCGATGCTCATAACGCCCTCACTCTTGAGGCCTACGACACCATGATCCGGCTGATGTACATGACCTCGTTTCTCGCCCTGGTTCTGGCACTGGGTATGACGTTGCGATACGTGTTTGTATCCGGATGATCCGGAACGCGGGCAGCGCGGCCCCTTATGTCTCTGCGCCTTTGAAAGAGAATGAGGGGGCGTGCGGTGTCTTTTCCATGCTCGAAAACGATTACGAACGCACAGCTCCAGTACGTAACCTCACCATCAAGGAGAAATCCGAATGACTCTCGCCCATGGCGGCAACGTTTATGAAATCTCATCCCGGCTGGGATGTTCTCCCGATTCCATCCTGGATTACAGCGCCAGCATAAACCCCCTCGGCCCTCCATCCGGTCTTCTGGATGAGTTCGTGTCCTCGTTTCACCGCCTGCAGCACTATCCCGACATCGGCAATCGGCTTCTGATCGATTCCATCGCCCGGTTCCACGATGTGCCGGCGGACTGCGTCGTGGTTGGAAACGGGTCGACGGAATTGATCTATTGGCTGCCGAAAGTACTGGGTATCCGAAGCGCGGCTGTCGCGTTGCCGACTTTCAGCGAATACCGGAAGGCCTTCGAGTTGGAGGGAATCGAGTTGGAAAAGCTCTTCACATCCAGGGAGCAAGGTTTCCAGCCCACGGTCGAACAGCTTGAATCGGTTTGCCGCGCAGCTTCCCCGGAAGCCGTCCTGCTCACTCATCCGGGTTCTCCCTCCGGCATGCTGCTGGATTCCTCCGTCGTCGACTGGATCGCCGGCAAAGGTCCCGGCGGTCCCGTCTGTATCATCGACGAAGTCTTTGTGGATTTTTGCGAAAGATGTTCCCTCAAGAGCCTGCTTGCCGGTCCGGCCGACCGCCTGGTGATCATCCGTTCCATGACGAAGTTCTACGGGCTGCCGGGTTTGAGGATTGGATACCTTCTCGCTTCGGAAGACATCGCACGGAAGATGCGCGATTCGCTTCCGCCCTGGTCCGTGAATACGCTCGCTCAGATTGCAGGGGCGTACTGTTTCGAGCGAAAAGACTACCAGGCGAAGACGCTGGAGGTGGTCGGCGCGGAGCGGGAACGGATGAAGAGGGGGCTTGAGGAGCTGGGGCTCTTGCGGGTTTTCCCCGGGGTCGCGAATTATCTTCTCGTGGAGATGGATGAAAAGTTGCCTTCGGTCACGGCGCTGCGAAACGACCTGCTCGATCGGGACCGTATTCTCATCCGTGACTGCAGCTCCTTTGAAGGTCTCGGAGACCATTACTTCCGGCTGGCCGTACGGATGCCGGAGCAAAACGAGCGGCTCATGGCGGGGATCACGCGCTGGATGAAGTCGCTTGCCGCGTAGGTATCGCGTCGGGGAGGTGTTGCGCGGCATGAGCGGTATTCCCAAGTTTAATACGGGGTTGGACACTTTTGACATCCCCAAAAAGAGCGTGGGAACGAGCGTAAAGTGAATCTTGAACGGCACCACGGGCAAAACCCACCAAGCCTGATCAGCGCTGCCCGCAACCGTGTCCGGCCCAAACATCCCCGTCGGATGGAGCTGCCAACCTCGGTTTTCCATCCGTTGGCGGGAGGCGGGGTGAGATATGCTTTCACTGACGACATTCTCTTCCCGGCGGTATCTTCCGTGAAATTGCCCGGAACAGGCTGCGACAACTCACGGGGTGGCCCGGATACTCGTTATCCGGGCCCGAAGGGCAAGAGGCTTGGAGGGATGCTCAAGGCAGGGTACGGGTGTGCCTTCACTGAAGCCATTCCATTCCCCCCGACCTCTCGCCTCGAATTTCTCCGGTCAGGCCATTTCTGCCCGCCCGTGGGGCGCAGCTTATGAGAGCGCCTTCAACTGCCCGGGCTTCAGCACCGCGTACGCCATGCGCATCACCGGCGTAGGCACGCCAAGTTCAACTCCGAGCCGCACGACGACCCCGACCATTGATTCCAGTTCGCTCGCCCGGCCGGCCTCCACGTCACGCTGCATCGACGGCTTGATCTCCGGGGCGCTGTCGTTTATGAAGGCCAGGGTCTTTTCCACAATGTCCGGGTCAAGTTTGACGCCTTTGGCTTGCGCAACGGCCGCGACTTCCGTCAGCGCTTCGGTCAGGATCTCACGCGCTTCAGGCACCGACCGGTATTCACCGAAGTTCACACGGGTCAGGCAACCCAGAGCGCTGACCGAAGAGATGAACACGAACTTGGTCCAGAGGACCTTTGCAATGGTATTGACCGTTTCGACGGTTGCACCGGTGCTGCTCAAAGCGGCGTAGGCAGCCTCGAGCCGAGGGGTGATGCTGCCGTCGAACTCTCCCAGTACGATGCGCCGAAACTGGCTGTACTGGCCGATCACGCCGGGGGCCTCGATGGATGCCGAGAGCCACGTGGCGCCTCCCAGGACATGTTCCGCACCGATTACGGCCCCGATGCGTTCGGCTGCGTCCACTCCGTTCTGAAGAGAAACCACCGTGGTGTCCCTGCCGACCAGGGGCTTGATCGCCTTGGCCGCCTCATCGGTGTGATAGGTCTTGGTCGCGACGACCACCAGGTCGACCGGACCTACGGTGGCGGGGTCATCGGTGGCCCGGGCCCGGGGAATGAGGAAGTCTCCGTGCACGCTTTTTACCTGAAGCCCGGCTTCTCGGATGGCCCGAAGGTGCGGCCCGCGCGCGATGAAGGTCACATCCTGACCTGCCTTTGCGAGTAGCGCGCCGTAATACCCCCCAACTCCGCCCGTTCCCATGATTGCGATTTTCATAGACATCCTTTTTCCTCTGAGAGTGAGTCGACAACTGTTATCTCGTGATGGAGGAGCATAAACCCCTTTCCAGCAACTTCAATCCCGAATCGTACACTTCTCCCGGCGGCCTGTGCGAAGCGGGCGGAAATCCGCGGTTCC
Organism: uncultured Syntrophobacter sp.; assembly: GCA_963666995.1. GTDB lineage: Bacteria > Desulfobacterota > Syntrophobacteria > Syntrophobacterales > Syntrophobacteraceae > Syntrophobacter. Next base: position 3,018,108 of record OY762941.1, read on the forward strand.
CCGGGTTACATCGATATCTTCCGGGCAACGTTGCGCATCTGGATACCGTGCACTAGAGTGGCCCCGCCGCGTATCGCCGCCGCAACATGAACGGCCTCCGTCATTTCGGCCAGGTTGGAGCCCTTTTCAAGGCAGGTCTGAGTGTACGCGTCGATGCAGTAAGGGCACTGAAGGGCATGAGCCACCGCCAGCGCGATGAGCGCTTTTTCCCGCTCGGTCAGTTCCCCTTCCGCAAAAACGGCCGTGTAGTAATCGAAAAATTTCCTGGCCAGGTCAGGCGCTTCGTCGCCTATTTCATCAAATCTCCCAAGGTCCCCGGGCTGATAGTAAGATTCCATATTCGGCTCGTTCCTTTCGAAAAGTCGGACTCAAAGAACCGGAGCAATCCCTAGACCCCAACCTGGGTCTGGATGGCCCCGCCTCAAGTGAAGCCCGCCCCGGCTGTGCATGCGTAGCAATGGTCTCCAACGGCGATCGTACTCCCGGGTTCGGGCGGGCCGTCCAGTTGAGAGACGTGGATCTTCTTCCCTCCCATGAAGAGCCCCCCGGCCTGATTGAAATCACAGTCGTACAGGTAACCGTCCCATGAAACCGACATCAGCGTTCGGCACATGAGGTTTTCCAGGGTGCGGGAATTAAAGCTCGAAGCCAGCTTCCGCAGATACCGTTCGTAATTGCCCGATCTCTCCAGCCATTGCCGGAACCTCCCCAGGGGAGCGTTTGCGAAGGTATAGAGATGGTTGAAGACGATTCCCCATTTTCGCTGCAGGTCGGAGCGGAATTTATTTTCCATTTGACATTGTGTGGGGGGCAGGAAGGCCCCGGCGGCATTGGACACAAGGTCCAGCTCGAGACCGGATCCGGGCAGCCCGTACCCCTTTGAATTGAGTTGCCTCAGCGCATCGATGCTCTTCCCGAAAACGTCTTTTCCACGTTGAGACTCCGTCTGGTTCCTGTTGAGGGATGGAAGTGAGGCGACGATCACCACGGAAAGGTCTTTGCAGAGATCGACCAGATCGTTGCGCAGCCCATCCGCCAGGGCGGTCAGATTCGAGCGGAGCATGATCCTTGGAGCGAGCGGGGCAAGTTGTTCGATCAGGCGGCCGAGATTCGGGTTGAGTTCCGGGGCGCCCCCTGTGATGTCGATCACCTGGAACCGGCAGCGCGCGGCGAAGTCGGCGATATCCCCCCCGGTCCGCCCGCTCATCACCTCGTCCCGGTTCGGGCCGGCTTCCAGATGACAGTGCGCGCAGGTCTGATTGCAGAGAAATCCAGTATTGACCTGCAGGACCACCGTTTGACCGCGGGTCAGTTTCAGCCCTTTTCTCTCGAGGAAATCGGGAAAAGATTCCACACTAGGCGTTTCTTTCCCCCACACCTCATCTGCAATGTGATTCAACGGTACGTCTTCCACCTGCCTGATTCCTGTCGCCTTGCCGTTTCCCCGCTGCGGGCATGCAGCATTCGGGGGCCTGCCGGGGCCTTGTCACGCATTTTGCCGTGGTCGCAGCCCCATGAATATTTGATAACAATTGTTCCCGAACCTGACAATGCCGCGCAGCCGGTGAACTCCACGAGGGCTCATGCGAATGGGTGTGTTCGAGCAAGATCGGTTCTTGGGGCCCCCGATGATAACGGGGGGATTCTCATCGCATGCTTTCGGATCTCTATTCGTCGGCCGCTTCGTGATGGTGGGAGCGGTCTTTCAGAAAATAGCGATGATACTCCTCGTCCGTGAGGTGCCTTCGCATGAGAAGAGTGATGAATTCGAACGCCTGGGAGATCTCCTCATCTGAGAGCCGCGGAATGAGTTTTCCCATGAGGTCGTCGTCGGAAAACTTCTGCAGGTAAAATATGAGGGACTTCTCATCGATTTCACGCGAATATCCGAAAGCGACCATTCCCTCATAGGTGTCCACGAAACTATGCCGGTGTGTCCCCATAAACTGGTCTGACTCCAAATAATGGATGCGGTTGCGCCGCCCTGTAAAACGACGGGGAATTCAAATCTGCTGATTGGAATCCCCCTTTATTTGATGAACGGCTCTGTCGTATTGTGTGTCCGGTTCTACTCGCGGCGTTCACCATTCATGTAATAATCGAGGCCGAAATGAGTGATCTGCTCTTCGCCCATGAGATACCGCAGAGTGTTCTTCAGTTTCATGAGCTGGATGAAGACGTCGTGTTCGGGGTAGAGGTTATCTTTGTGCATCGGGCTCTTGAAGTAGAAAGAGAGCCACTCCTGAATGCCGCACATTCCGACGCGCTGAGCGAGATCGACGAAGAGAACGAGGTCCAGGATAAGTGGAGCGGCGAGGATGCTGTCCCGGCACAGGAAATCCACTTTGATCTGCATGGGGTAGCCTAGCCACCCGAAGATGTCGATGCAATCCCAGCCTTCCTTGTTGTCTCCCCTCGGGGGGTAGTAGTTGATCGTCACCTTGTGATAGTAATTCTTGTACAGGGTGGGGTAGAGGTGCGGTTGCAGGATGTGCTCCAGCACCGAGAGCTTGCTTTCTTCCTTGGTTTTGAAGGAATCCTTATCATCGAGCACCAGCCCGTCGCGGTTTCCGAGGATATTGGTCGAATACCAGCCTTCCAGTCCGAGCATGCGGGATTTCAGTCCCGGGGCCAGGATGGTCTTCATAAGGGTCTGGCCGGTCTTGAAATCCTTGCCGCATATGGGAAGGTGCATCTTAGCCGCGAGTTCCTGCATGGCCGGGATGTCGATGGTAAGATTCGGCGCGCCGTTGATGAACGGTATCCCGCTTTCCATCGCCGCAACGGCGTAGAGCATGCTGGGAGGAATCCGGGAATCGTTGGCATCGATCGCCCGCTGCAGATCGTCGAGAGACTTGTGGATCGCTTCCTGCTTCAGGTGGATTTCCGTGCTTCCGCACCAGATCATGATGCAACGGTCCAGGGAATTCCGTGCCTTGAACTGTTGGATGTCCTCTTTCAGGGCTTCCACGTGCTTTCGCAGACTCGGGCCCTTCTTCACATGAGTTCCGTCCAGGTTGCGGACGAACCGGCGGTCGAAAACCGCCTTCATCGGCGTGATCCCGCTCAGGAAATCCTTGATCGGATCGAGATGCTCGCGTTTCAGAACGCGCGCATACAGGGCCGCTTCGTATCCGTTCGCCTCATATAGATCCCAGCCGCCGAATACGAGATCATCCAGACTCGACAGGGGCACAAATTCCTTTATTTTTGGAGAACGAAGTTCAAACCGCTTCCCCAATCGGAGGGTCCCCAATTGTGTCAACGAGCCGATGGGTTCACCGATCCCTCTGCGCACGAGTTCCACTCCGGCAATGAACGTCGTGCTCACCGCCCCCCCGATGCCCGGGATCAGGACTCCCAGTTTCCCATCGGGAGGTTTGATCTGATCTTTCCGTCTCAATTGCTCTTCCTTCAATGTCGTTCCTCCGTAGTCGTGGGCGAAAACATCCATCCCGTCATAGAAATGATGATGTTCCGCACATAAATCGCAAGTCGGGGTGAATGTCAAGGATGTATCGGCACATATATGCTCGCCGGTAGCCGCAAATCCGAAATGAGGGATTCACGAAGGAGCCCTTTGCGAGGCTTTTTCCAGGTCGAGCAGCGCCTTCTTGATGGGCAGTCCACTTGAGTATCCCCCCAACCCTCCTCCAGTCGCCAAGACCCGATGGCACGGAATGACAATTGCCACGGGATTCTTGCCGCATGCCTGCCCGACGGCCCTGGCTCCCCGTGGACGTCCCACCGCCCAGGCGACCTCGATATAGGTCCTTGTCTGCCCGAAGGGGATCTCAACGAGCGCCTTCCAGACTTCCTGCCTGAATCCGGTCCCTTCGCTTACGTCAACGGAAATCGGCGGTATGGGGACTCCCCGGGTGAGATAATCCATCACGGCGTCTCTTACCTTGTCGAGCCGGACTGTGTCCGGGGAAGAGTCAATGCCCGCGTGCGGATACACACGATGAATCCGGGACGGCACCTCAGCTTCCGACGGTTCAACGGCGCCGCAAAAATCAAGAAGGCACAGCCCACGGGCAGTCGATGCGATCAGTATCCAGCCCAGCGGCGAGTCAAAAACCAGCGTACTCAGCATCAAGGTTCCCTCAATCATCTCTCCCGTAGACCTAATCTGAGCGATTCAACGGGAAATGTCGCCGGAAATGGAAAGGCTTTAGCGAGAATCTACACCTCTGCCCCGCCTCCCCCGTCAAGGGGGAGGAGCTAAACGCCAATTCCCCTTACCTGGCGGGAGGGGCGAGTGGAGGGGGGTGAAGATCGCTCAAATCAGGGGTGAATCTCCCGCAAAGCATAGTTAAGTGTCCAGTTTCAGCCTGGGTCCGGCTGTTCCCCGGAGGCTTCGATCAGTCCCGGGTCCCGTGCCCTAGTGCAGAAAATCGGTAATGTACGGATTGGTTTTCATTTCACGCCTGACGGTTGAACTGGGGCGGTCGCCATAGTCATGGCCGGGCCACACAATCGTGTCGGGAGGCAAAGTGATCACTCTCGTTTTAAGCGATTGGATAAGTTGAGAAAAAGATCCTCCGGGCAGATCGGTTCGGCCCACCGCGCCAACGAAAAGGGTGTCTCCCGTAAAAAGGTTGTCATCGATGAGAACACAGCACGAACCGGGGGAATGTCCGGGTGTGTGGATAAATTTCATGGTGATATTGCCGAAGGTGAGTTCATCTCCGTCCTTTACCAGGACATCTGCGGGCGGAGCGGTTTGGAACCCCATCATCTTCGTAAACCCTTTGCTCTCCGGGCGCTGGAAATACTGGTCATCGAGTGTGTGCATGACCGTCTTGGCACCCGTGGCCTGAATGATCCGGCCGTTTCCGCAAGTGTGATCGGCATGGCCGTGGGTGTTCACCACGTATTTGAGCTTGACCTTCTTCTCCTTCAACAATTCAATCAGGGTGTCTTCGTCACCGGCGGGATCGATCAGTATCCCTTCTCCGCTTTCGTCATCGTATACGAGGTAGCAAAACACTTGCATGAATCCCACCAGCGTCTGCACAATCTTCATGGTCATCTCCTGCATGATGCAATGGGTTGCCGGGTTGTCTCACAGCCGGGCAACCAGGGTCCTGATTCAATCGAGCGTGCGATATGTCCGGTCTGAGGCATCGGGAGCGACGCCCCCGCCGACGGCCGTACGGGTTCCAGGCCGCCTGTGCTCGTCAAGAGAGCAGGGGTCCTCTGCTTTGCAAATCCCATCTCGACTCAGTTTTTCCAGCGCAACGAGAAACCCTGAATTTACCTCATAATCCAACCTGATTTGAGTAATTTCCTCCCCTTCCCCTTGCCCCTCCCGCCAGGGGAAGGGAACCGGCGTCCAGTTCCTCCCCCTTAACGGGGGAAGCGGGGTGGGGGTGTGATTCACTGAAGACATTCCAGCCCCGACGACATCTCCCGTGGAACCGCTCAGACCAGGTCCAAGATTTCCAGTTCGGCCGGGATGACAACGCATCTGCGAGACGGCGTGCTATGGCCGCTCGCCCCCGGACAACAAGCTGTCGATCTTCTCGATAATGGCCGGACAAGCCCAAATCCCTTCGGCAACGAAGTGTGCTCCCGCGCTCCTGAACCGCTCCTCAATCCCTTTCAGCCTCGACCGGACCTCTTCCGGGCCGAGCGCGGCGACTTCCGCTTCGGTCAGTCCCAGTTCATTCCCCGTTCCCGTCAAACCGATCGTCCACATGCCCGCGTTCAGCCCTTCCTGAATGTCCATGAGCGTGTCGCCGATCTTGACCATCGCGTGCATGGGGTAGATCTGAAGGTTGATGGCGTTTTGATAGCACATCCAGGGGAAAGGACGCCCGGCGGGCACATCGGATGAGCAGACGATCGAATCCGGAAGGTATCCCTTTGTCTCCGCCGCTGAAACGAGGGCTTGCATGACCGAAAACGAATATTCCGAACTCGATCCGATCCTGATTCCCCGCTCCCGCAAGACCTCAACGGTGTCGATCAACCCCGGAACCGGATCGGAGTGCTGCCCGATGGTATAGGCCATGAGGCTTTCGACGGATTGGACCATCTTATCGATGTCCATCTCCGTGGGAGGGCTTCCGTAAACATCTTCCCACTTCTTCTCGATGGATTTCGTCCGGCACATGGCCCGAAGATGGTCCTTCTCGGCAAGCCCCATCGGGGCCCTGGCTTCCTCGATCGTGACTTCAACCCAGTTTTGCCTGAAGATTTCCACGAGAACAGTTGCGGGGCCGATGCAACCGTAGTCGACGGCGGTCCCCGCCCAATCGAGGACAACGGCTCGAACCGGACCCCTGAAAGGATTGTTGTGAGAAAAGACTTCCATGCAATGCCCCTCCGCGGATTTCAACCGGGTCGAGCTACTTGAAACTCATGATGTACTGGGCAAGGCTCGCTTTGTCCTCATCGGACAGGGCTGAGAGTTTTGCCATCTGCCCCTTCATCATGCCCGGCTTTTCGCTTTCGAGGATCATCTTGCTTTCGCCTTTGAAGAACCGAACAAGCTTGTCTTCGCTGCCGTAGGCTTTGGCAATGTCTGCCAGCGCGGTGGCCACGGTCTTCTGATCCGGCTTGTGGCAGGAAATGCATTTCAGAGATTCGAATACGGCTTCACCGTTGCCGGCTGCCAGAGGCTGGTTCAATGACGGTCCCATCAGAGCAATAACGAGGAAAAGGACAGCCGGGACGAGGCGTTTGAGCATTCCGCTTCTCCTTGCAACAGGGTTGGAAGATCGAAAAATTCATGCCTGGCCGGTCTAATCGCCCAGCCGGTATATCCTCCGATAATTGACGACATTGTCGACAACGGGGAACTCCCCCTCCCGGGAGGTTCGGCTCCAGGGCGGGCCCCCCCATTCTCCGAATTGTTCCGTGCAAATTCAAGCTATTATACACCTCCTGGAGCATGTTTGTTCGAAAAAGGATCCCATCAAACGGCCTTCACGGCCTTCTTCGATAAAATCGTGGGCAGCCTGTCTTTGCGAAACGGCCTAACCGCGCCTTCCGGCGGGTCCTGCTGAAGGCCTGTCTCAGCGAGGTGATAATGGGAACTGAGACGTCAAAATCTTTCGGACGGTCTCCCGTTTTACGGTCCATCGGCCAAAAACCAAGCGCATTTGTCGGTATTGACATGTTTTCTATTGATATGCTGGGAACTTAGAGCCGATGGGGATCGTCTTGACCGTCAGCATTGGTCTTCTTAGGTTAAAGTGATGAATAGAAGAAGTGCCCTCGGCTAGCCGCGTCTTGTTGCCGGGGTGCTTCGGAACATATGTAAGAAAGGCGGAAGGGCAATGAAGGCAGGAGGATCGAGCCTTGAACGATGCCTCAGGCGCAGAAGTCAGGGTTCGTCTGAATGATTGCGTTCTCTGAGTGCGGCCGCGATGGCTTGCATCATCCGGGTTACGACCTCCCCGGGGTCCGGCGCCTGCCGGATCGGGCGGCCAACCACGATATAATCCGCGCCGTTGAGAAATGCATTGCGCACGTCGACCACCCGCTTCTGGTCGTCTTCACGATTGGCGACCGGCCTCACCCCGGGCACGACCACCAGAAACCGGTCCCCCAATTCATGCCTGAGCCTCGGGGCTTCCAACCCGGAAGATACCACTCCGGCGCACCCGATCTCGAGAGCGCGCCGGGCACGGGAGAGCACAAGGGCTTCCGGCGAGCAGTGGAACCCGAGGTCCCTTATATCGGCTTCGTCGAGGCTGGTGAGAACGGTGACCGCGAGCACCTTCACGTCATTCCCGGCGGCACCGACCGCGGCCTTCAGGATTTCGTCGTTTCCGTGCACCGTCGTAAGGGATATTCCCCGGTCCTTCAACTGGGACACGGCGGAAGCAACCGTCTGGGGCACATCGAAGAATTTCAGGTCGAGCATGACCTCGATGCCGCGGGAGACAATCCAGTCCACGATCCCGAACCCCCCTGCCAGAAACAACTGAAGCCCGACCTTGTAGAACCTGACTCGGCTCTCCAGTTTCTTCACCCATTCCTTTGCTTCATCCGGGGAAGCAACGTCGAGTGCAAAGATGATGCGTTTGTCGAGATGGATGGATTTGGGTGGTGAGTCGAAATTTGGCATGTAGTCGTGATCTCCGGATTCCAGGGTTCGGTATGGGTGATGCCTTCCCGCGGACGGCGGCGGACGTGCATGGATCCAATTGTCAGCCGGGGACCGACCCTACCGGGCCGGTTCAACCGGTTGCCGCAGGATGCTTTTCAGTTTTTCGGGTTTGGCCCGGCGGGGGTCGCTGAGATAAATTTCATGGTGCTTTCCCCTTAGCCTGTATCCATTGTCGGCAATGAACCGGTGCATCTTTTCGATGATCGGGCCTTCGTCGCTGTAAGGGCCGATGTACAGAGTTTGAACGGAAGGTCCTTCATCAAAGAGTTCGAACCTGACGTCGTGAACGGGTGCCCCCTTTTTCCTCGAAATCAATATGTCCAGGGCTTGAACGAATGCCGCGTCCGTGATGTGCTCGGGCTGCATGATCATTAGGGTCCATTTCCATGCGTCCTTATCTCCGGTGACGAAACTCGCCGGATCATCCGCCCACCAGAGCCCTTCGAGCGGGGGCACCACGTAATCGATCGGGGAAGAGGCCTTTTTCAGCATGAACTTCAGCGTGTAAGCCGCGCCGTAGAGCGCTTCGATGGCTTGGCCGAATGCCGGGACGCGGTTCGGGTCCCCTTCACCGTCGGCCATGAGAAAGCGCATTGGCGGGACATTTACGGTAACGATGCCGGCAGCCGGGGGGTTGTACAGTTCCTTGAATTGTTTCTTGAAATCGATCTTTCCCATAGAACCTCCCTGTCGTGAGACATCCAAAGACAACCGCATGAAGCCTATAAGTTTTACCGTTTTGTGTAAACGAAAAAACGGAACAGGAGTGGAAGTCTATTCATTATCTTGATATTTTTATCATACTCTGGATCTTTTGCGCGGATCACGGTGTCTTCCTATGGGCGGCCCGGAGCGAATTCGATTTTTCCTTGCAATGCTTCGATAAATCAGTAGGATACCAAGATTTAGCAACTGCCGTTTCGGGGCATCCGGAGGCGAAGCAAATGAAGCGGGGCTCTTTTGGAGGGCTCCCGTTGCTTTTCTTTCCTGTTTGTGTTCTATAGAATCTTATTGTTCCAAGCAGTTGCGGTGCTTCCAGCAATCGGAAGCGGATCAGGATTGTCGCCGTCTGAAGTGCCTCGGGGGGGCCGATACCGGGTTCCTCGGCGGGGCTTTTTCTATGCTCTTGGAAAGGAGAAGAGAGTGCGATGTGTCGTTTATTCGCTGTAACGAGTGAAGAGCCCAAATCTCCCATTATGGCCATCAATGCCCTGGACGTGATGCGGGAGGGGCATGACGGTTCGGGCGTTGGCCTCTTTCTTAGCGATCTGGGCGGGCCTTTCGAGGAACTCAAGGGAGCGCCCATCCTCTCCGGGATTTTTACGAATGACGGCCTGAAGCGCCTGGATCAATACATGATGAACATCGGGTTCATGACCAAGTACAAGATGTCGATCAAGGTTCCCAAGAACCCTCCTCCGGGGATCCCGAGACGGGACATTTACCTCATTCGGGCTTACGAATACCCCGAGGCCTGGGAAGGTCTGAGCCAGGAGGATCTTCAACTGAAGCTGCTGATGACCCGAATCCAGCTCCGCGCCATGGGAGACGAAAAGGGGGACATGACCGTCTACAGCTTCTGGCCGGACGTCATCATGATCAAGGAATTGGGAGATCCGTTGACCGTCGCCGAATATCTCCGTCTGGATCGCGAGGAACTGCAGGCAAGGGTGATCCTCGCTCAGGGTCGCCAGAACACTAATTATGCGATCAATCTCTACGCATGCCACCCGTTTTTCATTCAGGGTATAGCGTCCATGACCAATGGCGAAAACACGGCTTTCGTGCCCATCAGGGAATTCCTGTCGACCAGGAACTTTCCGGGCTACATCGGGTATCAGTCCGATTCGGAAGTGTTTACGCATATACTCCATTTTACCCTGAATCGCCTGGGGTTGAGCATCGAGGCTTACAAGCACATCATCACCCCGCTGCAGGACGACGATCTCGAACGCCACCCCAACGGACCCCTGTTGAAGGAACTCAAGCGTTCATGTCGCAGGCTGATTATCGATGGACCGAATTGCGTGATGGGATGTCTGCCCGACAAGACCCTTTTCCTGGTCCAGGACCGCAAGAAACTGCGTCCTGCCGTGGTGGGAGGCAAACCCGGGCTGTATGTGTTTTCGTCGGAAATGTGCGGTTTGGATGCGGCTATCCCGGACCGTGACAAAACCAAGGATTTTCAACCCATGCATCTGGATACCGCCGTCATTCGTCCCGATCGCTCGGAGGTCAAGATATGTTCGCAAATGGAACCATTACCCCTTCTTCACTAAGCGTCAAAGACCTGCTCTGGCAGGTCCGGTGGGATAAGGACAAATGCACCCTCTGCGGTCGCTGCACGGCGGTCTGTCCGGTCCAGGCGATCGAGCTGGGAGTGCACAGAAAACGGACGATTCAAATTCCGTCCTTTGGGGAAAACGGGGCAAACGTCAATTCGTCCAATGTCTACCAGGTTTACCACGGGATCCGCCAGAAGACCGATCCGGCCTATGCGTGCGTCGGCTGTGCCACGTGCAGTCTGGTTTGTCCGAATGACTGCATCATGCCCTGCAGAAGCGATGAAGTCGATAAGCTCAGGTTCCACATCAACCGGGGAGGGCATGCGCGAAGCAGAGGCGGGCGGAGAAACGTTCCCGAATTTGCCGGAGGCAGCGTTCTGGACCGGATCAAGTTCATTCGAATCTCGATGCTGACCGACCCGGCCCTCGATGCCGGACGGCATGAGTTTGAACTTCGAACGCTTCTCGGCAGGATTCTGCCGCCCGAGGAAAGCCTGCGGCTCTTCAGGGAGCAGGGCTGGATTCCTCCCGTTCGCGAAATCTACCCCCTGATCATCGGAGGCATGTCCTTCGGAGCGCTTTCCCCGAATATGTGGGAAGGGTTGCAGATGGGGGTTGCCTACCTCAATGAGGAACTCGGCATGCCGGTCCGCATCTGCACGGGTGAGGGCGGATGCCCCCCGAGGCTGCTGAGGTCGCGGTTTCTGAAATACGTGATCCTGCAGATCGCCAGCGGTTATTTCGGCTGGGACGAGATCATCCATGCGCTGCCCCACATGAAGGAAGACCCCTGTGCGGTGGAGATCAAGTACGGGCAGGGGGCAAAGCCGGGGGACGGCGGCCTGCTGATGTGGTACAAGGTGAACAAGCTCATCGCCGCCATTCGCGGTGTGCCCGCCGGGGTGAGCCTGCCGAGCCCGCCGACCCACCAGACCAAGTATTCCATCGAGGAAGCGGTAGCCAAGATGATCCAGTCGATGTACATGGCCTGGGGATTCAGGGTGCCGGTTTACCCCAAGATTTCAGGAACTTCTACTGCCTTGGCCGTGTTGAACAATCTCACCAGGAATCAATACGCCGGCGGACTCGCCATAGACGGGGAAGACGGCGGCACGGGCGCGGCCTACACTATTTCCATGGACCATATGGGCCATCCGATCGCAAGCAACATCCGGGACTGCTACCTGAACCTGGTGACGCTCGGGAAGCAGAACGAGGTCCCCCTGTTTGCCGGAGGAGGCGTCGGGAAGAACGGGAAACTGGCTGCCAATGCCGCGGCGCTCATCATGCTGGGGGCGAGCGGCGTGCAGGCGGGCAAGTACATCATGCAGTCCACGGCGGGATGTGTCGGTTCCGAATCCGACCGCTGCAACATCTGTAACGTGGGCCTTTGCCCAAAAGGCATCACTTCGCAGGATCCCAGGCTGTACAGGCGACTCGATCCGGAAAAAGTCGCCGAACGCCTCGTGGACGTTTTCCTCAGTTTCGACACGGAATTGAAGAAAATCGTTGCGCCTCTGGGTCGATCCACTTCGCTTCCCATCGGGATGTCCGACGCTCTGGCCATCAATGACAGCGCTGCCGCCCAGCGCCTGAAGATACAATACGTCGTCTAGGCCGCGGGATCGTTCCCGTGGACGACCAGTCTATTTGGAGAAACGCAGATGAACCAACCGCATTACATTCGGCTTTCCGGTATGGAAAATGATCACCGCCTGGAGACGCGTATCCTCGAGGAGCGGATTCAGAAGGCGGTGGAGAGTGGCTACCGGTACTTGGAAATAGAGGCCTTCGGCCAGCATGGAATCGGAGGGCGCTTATGGAAGGCCGGAAATGCTCCCATATATCTGAAAATCACAGGCTCTTCGGGGCAGCGCGTGGGTTCCATGGGATTTCCCAATACCCGTATCGAAGTTCTGGGACCGGCGTCCGATGATGTCGGCTGGCTGAATGGGGGCGCCCATATCATCGTTCACGGCAATGCCGCCAATGGAACCGCCAACGCCATGGCTCAGGGCAAGGTGCAGGTGGCCGGCAACATCGGCGCCCGCGGCATGACCATGACCAAGCACAATCCCCGCTTCGACGCTCCCGAACTGTGGGTCCTGGGTTCCGTCGGCGATTACTTCGCGGAATTCATGGCGGGGGGAATCGCGGTCGTCTGCGGCTATCAGGGCCAGAGCCCGGAAAACGTCCTGGGATATCGTCCCTGCGTTGGAATGGTGGGCGGGCGGATCTACTTCCGCGGTCCCCACAAGGGGTACAGCAGGGCGGATGCCAAACTCTACCCCCTGACCGATGACGATTGGCGGTGGCTCGTCAAGAACCTCAAGGTGTTTCTTCAAAATATCAAACGCTCGGAACTGTACGAGCACCTTGCAGACCGCGAGCAGTGGCAGCTCCTGGTGGCAAGGGGACCTCACGAGAAATTTTCCAAACCCACCCGCTGCATGAATACCTTCTTCGAGGAAGTGTGGATCAGGGAGCTTGGCAGGGGAGGATTGATCGGTGACCTCACCGATCTCGACCGCAGTTCCGTTCCCGTCATCACCACGGGAAATCTTCGCCGGTATGTGCCCGTGTGGGAAAACCGCAAGTATGCCGCGCCCTGTGAAGCGAGCTGTCCAACGGGAATGCCGGTTCATGAGAGATGGCGGCTGATTCGCGAAGGAAGAATGGATGAGGCGGTGAACCTCGCTCTTGCCTATACGCCTTTTCCGGCCTCGGTTTGCGGGTACCTTTGCCCGAACCTCTGCATGGAGGGGTGCTCGCGAAACGTCGGCAGGATGACCCCCGTGGACGTGAGCCAACTGGGAAGAGCGAGTCTCAAGGCCGTTCTGCCCGAGTTGCCCGCCCTTTCGGGGAAACGCATTGCGGTGATCGGCGGGGGCCCCGCCGGCATCTCGGTGGCCTGGCAGTTGCGGCAAAAGGGCCATGAATCCGTCATTTACGATATGCAGGATACTCTCGGCGGCAAGATCTCGGCGCTCATCCCCAGTTCGCGCATCCCCGGAGAAGTGGTTGATGCCGAAGTCGAGCGCGTGAAGGAGGCCATCCCGCATGTGAACCTCAGCCGGAAGCTCGATCGCGATGATCTGGAGCAGCTCAAGGCCGATTACGACTTCGTGGTGATCGCGGTTGGAACACACCAGCCCAGGATCCTGTCCATTCCTGGAAGAGACCGGCTGATTCCCGCCCTGCACTTTTTAAGGAAAAGCAAAGCGAATCAGACCCAGGTCGGAAAACGCGTGGTGATCATCGGGGCGGGCAACGTCGGCTGCGACGCCGCAACGGAAGCTTATCGCCTTGGAGCGGAAGACGTTACCCTGGTGGACGTTCAGGAACCCCTGTCTTTCGGAAAAGAGCGCCGGGCCGCGGAGGCGGCGGGCGCCAGGTTCCGCTGGCCGTGTTTCAGCAAGGCCGTCACCGATAAGGGTCTGGAACTGACAACGGGTGAAATCGTTCCCGCGGATACGGTGATCATTTCAATCGGCGATGTCCCCAATCTGGACTTTCTGCCCGAGACTGTCACCGTCGAGCGTGGTTTCATAAAGACGGATGAATCCTTTCAAACAACGGATCCTCAGATCTTTGCCATCGGCGACGCCGTGAAGCCGGGCCTGTTGACCGATGCCATCGGTGCCGGTCGGAGGGCCGCTCAGGCCATCTGCGACATTTTCGAAGGCAAATGCCCGCTCTGCGATGCCCGGCAAAAGATCGACTATTCCCGCATCAAACTGGAATACTTCGATCCGCGGCTGCTGAAATTTGACGGCATCGAACAGTGCGCATCCCAGTGTTCTTCGTGCGGTGCGTGCCGGGACTGCGGGATTTGCGTTACGACGTGTCCTCAGACGGCGATTTCACGGCTGGAAAAGGAGAGCCCATTCGGTTTCGAAATGGTGGTCGATCCGGACCGGTGCATCGGGTGCGGATTCTGTGCCGGGGCATGCCCCTGCGGCATATGGACCCTGGGGGAAAACGATCCGATCGGTTGAGAGGTCCGGTTGCACTTCCGGGCCTGCTTCAATGTTCTTGAAAAATGAGTCCCATTTCGCCGGGCGATAATGGGACGGCATCAGATGCCGTATTTCTTTCGTCGCCGCCAGAGGGTCACGGAATCCATACCCAGGACACGGCAGGCCTCATCAATGGATCTGGTGGATGCCAGGACCCGCCGGATGTGCATTTCCTCGATTTCTTCAAGCGAAACGAGATCGCCCACATTCGAAGAGGGCTCCCCCTGAACGAGCCCGAAAGGCAGGCATTCGGCGGCGATCATCTCGCCTGCGCAGAGAAGAACCGCGCGCTCGACCGCATTCCGAAGTTCACGGACGTTTCCCGGCCACCCGTACTGGATGAGGGATTTCACGGCGTCTTCAGTAAAGCCCAGGATGTGACGGTGGTTCTGCCGGGCAAAAAACACGAGAAGGCGCTCCGCCAGCGGCAAAATATCTTCCTTCCGCTCCCGGAGGGGTGGGAGAACGATCTGCACCACGTTCAACCTGTAATAAAGATCCTCACGGAACCGTTTTTCCCGGACCGCGACTTCGAGGTCGATGTTCGTCGCGGCGAGGATCCGCACATCGGCCTTCCTGGTGTGCAGATCTCCCACCCGTTCAAAAGCCTTGTCCTGAAGGACCCGCAGCAGTTTCGCCTGTATCGATACCGGCAGATCGCCGATTTCATCGAGAAAGATAGTGCCGCCCTCGCAGGCGGCGATCCTTCCCGGATAATCGCGCAAAGCGCCGGTAAACGCTCCTTTCGCATGGCCGAAAAGCTCGCTTTCGAGAAGCTCGGCTGAAAGCGACGGGCATGAGACGGTCCCGAACGGCTTCGATGCACGGCCGCTCCAGGAATGAACGGCACGGGCAAGAAGCGTCTTCCCTGTCCCGCTCTCTCCCCGGAGCAGGATGGTCGCTTCACTGCCCGCCACCTGGCGCGCCATTGAAAGAGTCCGCTGCATGGCGGGGGAACGGCTCGAAAAATCCGCTTCGGGCGCGACTTCGCTCAGCGCCTGTTTCAGACTCTCGATCCTTTGCTCGAGCGACCGGGTTTGAGCGACCTTGCGGACCAGAAATACAACCTGATTGTGGGTAAAAGGCTTTGGCAGGTAATCGAACGCTCCCCGCCGCATCGCTTCGATTGCACTGTCAATGGAAGCATAAGCCGTAATGACGATGCACTTTATCCACGGGCAGGCCGTTCGAAACGGGGTGATCAGTTCCATGCCGGATTCAGTCCCCAGGCGCAGATCGATCAGCGCCAGATCGAAATAGGTCCTGCGGACTTCGTCCAGGGCGTCCCTCACGTTGCTGACGGCCATGACTTTGTGCCCCTCAGCCTCGAGCGAGATGCTGAGCGTTTTTCGGATGCCCGGCTCATCATCCACCACCAGGATGGACAGATGCGGCGGGATTTCGTCTCGACCTTCCATGTTCAGATCCTTGTCCGTTCGGTGTAAAGGGCTGCGGCCAGTTGTTCGACCATGTCGACGATTCTCGGGCCCGACCTGCACGTGAGGCCGCAGTCGAAGATATGAACGCGCCCCTCGCGAACCGCCCGGACTTCCCTCCAGCAGGGGTCTTCCTTAAGAAGCGGTTTGATGAACGGTTCACAGAAAAAAATCAAGTCGGGGTTTCTTGCCTGCACGTCAGCCGGGTCACAGACGAAGTAGGGAGCGGGGCCATGCGACATGATATTTCTGCCGCCCGCCCATTCAATGGCGTCGTGCTGAAAAGATCCGGGTCCGACCGTTATGAGCGGGTCCCAGTGCATGATCCTGAGGACCGACGGCCGACGGGCGGGGTCGGTCCCGCCGACGAATCTCCCGACCCCGGCAAGCCTCCCGTTGAGTCCCTCAACCAGGGATCGCCCGGAGGAACCGCAACCGAGGATGTCGCTCAATTCAACGAACGTCGCGAGAGAGGCCGTCACGGTCCCGGGATCGCTGTGGTAGACGCGGATGCCGGATTCCGACAGCATATCCTTCATCTCTTCCTGGTGGCTTCCGAAGGTGCATACAAGGTCCGGTCGCGCGTCGATCACCCTGTTGAGGTCGGGGGCGTACCACGAACCGAAGGACGGGATGCCTTTTACGGCCTCGGGAAAGTCGCAGTTCTCGGAGACCCCGGCAAGGCGCCCGATTTGTCCCAGAGCGGCGATGATCTCGGTTTGAGTCGGAGCAAGGGATATGATCCGGCCGCTCCCGTTCATTGCTCCTCTCCCTCGATACACTCCCGCGCGGAGGCGAGCAGCGTCCTGCAGAAGACATTCGCGAGCGCCCAGATCGTGTCGAGGGCTTTCAGATGCGAGTCGACGGTCCCGTCAAAGAGTATGTGAATCGCCGGTTCGAATTCATCGTCGCCTTCCCAGAGTATTACCAGTACGGGAATGCGGGGCAGCACCCAGAACCGGTAAGCAATGTCCCCAAGCTCTGCTGCGCCGCCCCCGAGCCGCTCGGATGCGGCCTGAAACAGATCGAGGTCCGAACCGAAGACCCTCAACAGATCGTCGATGGGCAGCCGGTGAGGCCCGCGGAAAAAGGTTTCTCCTGAAGGGATGTCTTTCTCACTGATCCACTTCCTGGAGAAGTCGATGTCCTCGGCTTCCAGCAGGTAATGGAGGAGCACGAGCTTCAGCTCGAAGTCGTTGCCGGGGTACGCAATGTGTTCGGGGGCCTGGACCGCCTCATCCTCGGGGAACACCCGTAAAGGCACTCCGAGAAAAGGGACCGTGTAGAAGTCGTTTTCCGGATCGTATTCAACCAGTGCGTTGTCGCAGATTGATTCCGGGTCGGCGGCACGGAGTCCGTCCCATAGAGCGGCATCGATTTCAAAGGCTTCAGGATATGGGTCCGAGGAACGGATGTCCTTTATCAGAGGATCGATGATCTCATTGGCCTTCGACGCCATTTCCGCCGGGACCATGACCAGCCCCCAGCCTTTTTGGGGTACGAAGAGGCCCGTATAGGCCGTTTCCACGAAAGGCCGGAGAATGGCGGGGATGTGTTCCTGTTCCAGGGCGGCCATGAGCAGATCCGCTTCGAACCGATCGCTCAGCGTGTGAACCACTACATAATCGTCATTTGCCATGCTTCTTAATCCGATAGAGTTTCAGGAGCGATCAGGCAGTCCCGGTCCGGTTGGATATCAGTGCTGAGGGATTCGATTTCGGCCTGATCGCTGGTTGGCTGCAATGTCGCTTACCCTGTTTTGATGAGCCACCGGGAGGGTGGGGTGTCGAAGAGAAGGATAAGTACGCATCTTACTTCCTGAGGGCAAGGAAGCAAATTCCGGGGCCAAAGAAACGGTGCACTGAAGTTCATACCAAAAACTACAAAAAATATGATAGAAAAACAAGGCGCCCGGAGCAAAGGATCTCAATAAAATAATAAGGGAATGAGAAATTATTTTCCAGAATTAATCAGGAGGAAGGTGTGAACATACTGGTTACGGGAGGAGCGGGCTACATCGGCTCTCATACGTCTAAGCTTTTGAAGAATGCCGGGCATACGCCCATCGCGTTCGACAATCTTTCAAACGGATGGGCGGATCTGGTGAAGTTCGGCCCCTTCGTCTTCGGCGACATACGAAACGAGGAAGCCCTCTTCAGGGCGATCAAGGGATTCAAGGTCGATGCAGTCATCCATTTTGCCGCCAAAGCCTACGTCGAAGAATCCACGAGACTCCCCGAGGAGTATCTGGACAACAACGTCGGCGGCACCGTGGCGCTCCTCAAGGCCATGAAACGGGCCGGGACGAAGCACCTCGTCTTTTCGAGTTCCTGTGCGACTTACGGGAATGCCAGGACCCCGACCATAAAGGAAGATCACCCGAAAGAACCCACCAATCCCTACGGCCTGTCAAAATGGATGTGCGAGCAGGTGGTCTCGACGGTCGCTCCCGTCGCGGGTATCCGTTATGCTGCCCTGCGATATTTCAACGTGGTCGGAAGCGACCCCGAAGGGGAAGCCTACGAAAGGCACGAACCGGAAACCCACGTGCTCCCGAACCTCATGAAAGCCGCGGCATCCGGAGCTCCCTTTCTTCTCTTCGGCACCGACCATCCCACTCCCGACGGGAGCGCCATCCGGGACTATGTCTACGTGATGGACCTCGCTCAGGCCCACATCAAGGCCCTCGATGTGATCGCATCGCAGGAAAGGCTCATATCCAATGTGGGCAGGG
The DNA here is from genome assembly GCA_963666995.1 of uncultured Syntrophobacter sp. Lineage (GTDB taxonomy): Bacteria > Desulfobacterota > Syntrophobacteria > Syntrophobacterales > Syntrophobacteraceae > Syntrophobacter. The sequence goes on from OY762941.1 coordinate 3,036,707, forward strand.
GCGCGGGGACGTCCGTCCGGGAACTCGTCGGGGTTGTGGAGGAAGCCCTCCAGGTTCGAGTGAATGTCCATGTCAAGCCGATTCGCCCCGGTGACCCGCCCAAACTGGTCGCGGACAACACCCATCTGAAAACCTGGTTCGATCACGATTTCAAAAGCACGGCGGATGTCGTGAAGCAGTTGGCGAAACTGCCGGGCGTCAAATAGAAGGCAAGGCCGGGCCACCCGCTGCTTGCCCTTTCCTTGAGGGGAGAAGGAGGGTGGCCGTCTTCCGGCCCCGCCGTCCGGCCCGCCTTAGCTCAAGCCTTTTTCGTCCCGTTCCCCGAACACCTCCCTGGCGGCGAACATGCCGTTCAGGGCCGCGGGAAACCCTGCATAGACCGCCATCTGGATGATGATTTCAACAATTTCCTCGCGCGTGCAGCCAACGTTTAGTGCCGCATAGATGTGCACCTTCAACTGGGGGGCGGCGTTTCCCAACGCGGTCAACGCGGCCACCGTGGCAATTTCCCGCGATTTCAAGTCCAGCCCCGGCCGGCTGTAGATGTCTCCGAATGGGAATTCGATCGTGTATCGGCCAAGGTCCGGAGCGATGTCCTTCAGGCTCTCGATCACCCGTTCTCCCGCTTCGCCGTCTATTTCCTTCAGCTTCTTCCAGCCCTGTTCGTATCTTTCGGTGGGCATACAACTCTCCTCTAGTGAGATGGTCAGAAACGATGACGGCGGATTTGGATCGCCGGCATCTCCGTATTTCATTGGGTAAATAATATAAACAGCGTGTCGGGCGGCGGCAAAATAAAAAGAGCTCGACCGGCCGGGGACGTCCGGTTGTGAATTGGTGCGACCTGTCCCGGAGGCCACCCTGCGAAACTGGAGAGTGGCCGGCGCGGCTGACGTGGACTTGCGGCAGTCATTGCTCACCTGCAGGGATTTTTTTTCTTGACAAGGCGGATGCGAGCTTATAAAAGTGCTGCTGTAATGTTCATCAAATCGATCAAAATACTTTAGAATTGAATGGCGCTTGCAGAGCCCGTGGGATCTCCCGCGGCACCGCCCAAGAAAAGGAATTGCAGAGGAGGCGAACCATGAAATGCAATTGCTACCGGACAATCGCGAAAACATCGCCTGACGACAGGCGCCTGGCCAGGCGAAAGGTGCCGGGAGGGAAACTTCTGGTCAAATGCAGGAACTGCCGGCGTTCGTATGTGGTCATCGCGGTCTGACTCAAGAGGCTGTGGTGCCATCCGAAGTGGAAGCTGCGGCGGGCGGAAAGGAAGGTGGATATGCTCCGCCCCCGCCAGCGGAACAACCCGTACTTCACCCATCAGCGGAACGCAATCCTGGAGATGCTGCACTTTGCCCGCACGGAGAATGTGGAATTCTACCTGTAGGACCATGGAGTCTGCACGGGAGGGAGACTCATGCGGTTGGGTGGGGGTTAAGCTCTTGAGGGGCTGTTTGTCGAGAAAAGGGATTGCAGCTTCTTTCGAAAGGACCGGTCGGAGAAACGGATGGCGGCCTCTGACACCCGAAAGCTTCGGCAATCTCCAGGTTTCCTGGAGAGGAAGGGGGCTGCAATGAAAATGATAAAGCCCGGCGTGTAGCGTGGACCGGGCTACAAGGAGCCAAGGAAATGAGGATCGTCAGGGCACGGCACATTGTGAGTCTTGTTATTGCCGCAACTGCGGCAGTGCTTTTGAGCGGATTTGATGCCGCGCTGCGGGCCGAGGATCGGGAGGTTCGAGTGGCAAAGCAATACGGCATCGGCTACCTGCCCCTCATGATCATGGAAAAAGACCGGTTGATAGAAGACGAGATAAGACAGGCGGGGCTGGGGGATGTGAAAGTGACATGGACGACGTTGACCAGCGGTTCCGACGCCAATGAGGCGCTGCTGTCAAAGAGTGTGGATTTTGTCGCAGCCGGCGTCGCGCCTCTGATAACGATATGGGCCAAAACCAACGGCCATGTAAAATCCATCGGAGCCCTCTGCTCCATGCCCATATATCTGAACACCTCCAACCCCGCGGTGAAGTCCATAAAGGATTTCACCGAAAATGACCGCATTGCCCTTCCTGCGGTAAAAGTCTCCATTCAGGCGGTGACTCTCCAGATGGCAGCCTCACAGGTGTTCGGCGAAGCCAACTACCAAAAGCTCGACCAGCTCACGGTCTCAATGGCGCACCCGGAGGCGCTGACGGCACTGCTGTCGGGTCAATCGGAGATAAAGGCGCATTTTACCTCTCCGCCGTTTCAATACAAGGAACTGGAAAAGCCCGGTGTCCGCACGGTCTTGAATTCTTACGACGTTCTGGGAGGGCCTGCCTCGTTCACCGTGGTGATGGCTTCAACTGAATACCACGATAAGAACCCCAAAACCTGCGGAGCAGTCGCGGCCGCCCTGGAAAAGGCCATGGCCATTATCAACGAGGACAAGCTCGCGGCTGCCCGGGCCTATATTGAAGCTAGCAAGTCAAAAGAATCAGTCGATGAGATCTATAAAATGATCGCCGATCCTCTGGTTCACTTCAGCATTACCCCTGTGAGCATTACAAAATACGCTGACTTCATGCACAAGGTAGGCTCGATAAAAACAGCTCCGCAGACCTGGAAGGACCTCTTCTTCACTAACGTTCACAATGTAGCGGGGAACTGAGGGATGAGCACCGTTGAACTGTCGACAACTACGGCCTCGAAGCCTCCGGTGGAAGCGGGCCGTTTCCTGAGGGTTGAGGACCTCACTCTGCAATACAAATCCGCAGGTCAACTCGTTACCGCCATTCGGCAGGCCAGCTTTACAGTTCACGAATCGGAACGCTGCGTGCTCCTGGGGCCGTCCGGATGCGGGAAAACGACTATCCTGAAGGCTGTCGGAGGCTACGTCCATGCCGCTTCCGGTTCGATCACCCTGAGGGGAGAGGAGATAAAGAAGCCGGGTCCGGACCGGGTCATGGTCTTTCAGGAGTTTGACCAGCTCCTGCCGTGGAAGACCGTGAAGGAAAATATCGTGTTTCCGCTGATTGTTGCCCGAAAGATGACCAGGAACTCGGCTGCGGAGAAGGCAATGGGCTTTTTGGAAAAGGTCGGACTTTCGAAATTCTCGGACTCTTACCCGCATACGCTTTCGGGCGGCATGAAGCAAAGGGTGGCACTGGCGCGGGCCATGGCCCTGGAACCTGACATTTTGCTCATGGATGAACCGTTTGCATCCCTTGACGCGCTGACGCGGAGAAACATGCAGGAGGAACTCCTCGATCTCTGGAATGATATCCGGTTTACCATGCTCTTCGTTACCCACTCCATCGAAGAGGCGATCATTATCGGAGACCGCATTGTTTTGCTTTCATCTCGCCCCGGGCAGGTCAGATCGGAGTTCACGAACAGGCTCAATGGGTGTCTCAATGAAGAGAAAAAAGAGTTCAAAGAGTTGAAGAACACCATTCACAACGAGTTGTTTTCCTCGGAAATCGTGGCGGAAGGAAGTCATATTTGAGTGGTTTTTTTGAGCGGCCGTTTCGCTGCTCGGAGCGGCCCGGCGGGAGGGGTTGAAGTGAGGTCCCTGTGATTGTTCAGAACACCATTTTGAATACGGCGGTTGTGCGGAAGCTCATCATCCTGGCGGTACTTGCCGTTGTGTGGCAGGCATACTCCATGTGGGTCGATAACAACCTTTTGTTTCCTTCGTTCAAAGCTACCGTAATTGCTTTTTGGGACGCAATGACGTCGGGAGAGTTGCTTTTTCGAACCTGGAATTCGATGAAACTTCTCGTGCTGGGCTATACGACGGGGGTCGTGGCGGCGGTGCTCCTGACGGTTTTTGCAGTAAGCTACCGTATAGGCGCCGACTTCCTGGAAACCCTGACGGCCATGATGAATCCCTTGCCGGCCATCGCGCTCCTGCCCCTCGCACTCATATGGTTCGGGCTTGGCGCGGGCAGCATGATTTTCGTGCTTGCCCATTCCGTGCTTTGGCCCGTGTCGCTCAACACTTATTCAGGGTTTCGCAGTGTAAGCAATACATTGCGGATGGTCGGCCAGAACTACGGGCTGACGGGATGGCGCTATTTGACGCAGATCCTTATTCCGGCTGCTTTCCCATCCGTGATGTCCGGTCTCAAGATAGGATGGGCTTTTGCCTGGCGTACCCTCGTCGCGTCTGAACTGGCTTTTGGGGCCAGTTCAGGAAAGGGAGGGCTGGGGTGGTTTATCTATGAGAACAAGAATCAGCTCGAACTGGCTTACGTGTTTGCCGGGCTTTTTACCGTCATACTGGTGGGGCTGTGCATCGAAAACCTGATCTTCCGCTCTCTTGAGAGCAGGACTGTCAAGCGTTGGGGGATGAGTCAATGAAACAGGGCTCGATTTTGCGAGAAGTGCGTGCGCCGGCGAACGGCAGCGAACTGGGCCTGGATGCGCTTGCACAAAAGTATCCGGGCGTTCCGAGGTTTCTTATCCTTAAGATGGACCTCCAAAGGAGAGGAGTCCGCTATACCGAACGGGCTTTGGAGGTTGCCCACGGTGAAGCCTACCAGGGGCGGGCCGCAAGTTTTCTCTACGGCCGTGCCTACGAGATAGAGAAGGAACTGCCCGAAGGGCTGCTGCTGAGAGACGGAACCTCTGTCTGCCTCCATCGGGTAGATATCGCGCTGGCGGAGGAGAACGATTCGTATGTCATTGACGCGGTTGACGGCAAGACCATGATCTTCGACAGAGGGGAGTTCGTCGATGAGTGCGAATTCTGGCCGAAGCCCGACTACTACGGCAAGAAGACAAGCCGCGGCATACCGATGGAAAGCATCGTCAACGCTCGGCCGCAGCGCCTCAGCCTGTGCAGCCCAAGCCATTGCTTCTTCTTTGACGGGCATCAGGGCCAGTGCAAGTTCTGCAGCTTCGTTCCCGACCTGAGGGACCAGGTTAAGGCGAAAGTCGGACGGGTTGCGCGTCTGAACCCCGAGGATGTGTATGAAACGGTTGCGGAAGCCCTGAAAGAGGGCGGCAGATGGACATCCATATGCCTCTCCGGCGGCTCCGACTACCGGGGGAATCCTGCGTTCCAAAGCGAAGTGAACCATTACATCGACCTCATAAAGGCAATCGGCAGGAATTTCCGGGCCGGTCGTTTCCCCATCCAGTTGGTGTCCACCGCTTTTTCAAAAGAACAATTGAGAAGACTGTACGGCGAGACAGGACTTGTCGGTTATACGGCGGATATCGAGGTCTGGGACGCGAAGCTCTTCGAGTGGATATGTCCGGGAAAATCGAAGTGGGTGGGAAGAAACGGATGGATTGAGAGTCTGATCGATGCCGTGGACATATTCGGAAAGGGCAATGTCGATACCAATATCGTGGCTGGGATTGAGATGGCCGAGCCCTATGGATTCAAGACCGAGGATGAGGCGCTCGAGTCGAACTTTGAAGCTGCTGAATTTTTCGCACGGCACGGTGTGGGTTTCATCTTTACGGTCTGGACGCCTCGGCAGGAAACGCTTCTTCAGGATCAAAAACAACCTTCGCTCGAGTACCATGTTCGCCTGCTGAAAGGTTTTCACGAGATATGGAAGAAATACGACCTGACCATGGATTGTGACGATTACAGACACTGCGGCAATCATGCCGTTACGGATATCATCAGGCCCGATTGAATCATGTGGAGGGAAGCATGTTGGCAAAAGCTGTCGTCGAACTGCTCCGAAGCCCCGAAACAACAAAAATTCTGACTACGGTCGATGATTCCAGCAATCCACATACGGTCTTTAAAGACTCCCTGACCGCACTGGACGACGGTACGATCGCTTACGCGGAGATGCTCGAATCGTCGCAGTCAAACCGGAACATGGTAAAGAGCATCTGGTTCGGCAGGAAAGTGAACGTAACAGTCAGCGGAAAAGACCGGACAAGCTATCAGATCCGTTGCAGACCGGTGAGATGCGTGACGGGCGGTTTGCTTTTTAAGGATTTTCTGAGGCAGGTGAAAAATACCTTTGGTGCTGAAGGCGATTTGCAGGCCGTCTGGGTGTTGGCGCCCGAGAACGTGCGAGATGAATCCCCTCAGGCACGGGTGTGTGAGGAAGAAGAGAAAAGGCCTTTCCTCAACAAACGACTGGAACGGTTCACGTGAGATTATTCAATGCCGCCGCAGGCTGAGGCTTCTCTCCCGGAAAGGCTTCCGGTGCCTCCACGGCTCGCCGTATCGGCCCATGCGGTTCTCACACCCCTGTGCCGGTGCCGGCCGGGGTCCGGGCACTGTCTCTCCACGTGGAGTGGGCCAATGAAGGGGTAGGAATCTTCACACATTCGGATAGGATGATTTCGGCCTGGTGAGCTCAAAACCTGTGAAATGATACATAAGCTCCATGTATCATTATGTTTCCCAAATAATTTGGATGCGCAATTTCTCGTGTGCTAACCCGCTCTGACTTCTGACAATAGAACTGACAAATGGCCTGGTGAGCTCAAAGCTCTAGTCAAAAAGATCGAGGAGGCGAAGAATGAAGAAATTGTCCGTACTGCTCGCTGTCGTAGCAGTCATTTTGTCCTGCGCCGTGGTTGTCCAGGCGCAGGAGGATATCTCAGGGTACAAGGTCTGCGAGGTCTGCGGCATGGACCGAGCGAAGATGAGCTTCAGCCGCGTGACCCTGGAATACGCTGACGGCACCAGGGTCGCCGTGTGCAGCATCCACTGCGCTACAGCGTACATAGCCCTTCATCCCGGTAAATATCCCAAGGCCTTCCTTGTGGCGGACTATAACACCGGGAAGCTCATCAACGCCGAGAAAGTCATCTGGGTCATCGGCGGCGGGAAGGAAGGCGCCATGACCCGGCAGGCAAAATGGGCTTTCAGTGACCGGGTCGCCGCCGAGAACTTTATCGCAGAAAACGGGGGAGAGTCCGCCGACTTCGACCATGTGATGAAGGCTGCCTATGTGGAGATGTACGAGGACGCGAAGACGGCCGGCGACGGCAGCGGGGCGAAGGCGGAAGGTCACGCGCACGCGGGTCACGATATGGGCCACATGGGTCACGATATGAGCAAAATGGGCCCTGGAGCGCAGATGTTATACAATCCGGCCTTCGGCGACGACATATACCATACCCACCCCGCCGGCGAATGGATGGTCAATTACAAATTCATGCACACAAACATGAACGGGCTGCGCGACGGCACATCGAATGTCGACACGGCCGAGGTCGGTTATAAGCGAAACACACCGTATGAATATATGATGATTCCAACCAGTATGACTATGGACATGCACATGTTCATGGTCATGTATGGGATCACCGATGACCTGACGGTCATGGGTACGGCAAATTATCAGGTGAACAGCATGAGTATGCTCATGGATATGGGTCCGATGATGGGTATTTCCGAAATGGCCCCCATGACCACGAGCGGCTTCGGCGATACGGAACTGAGGGGGATCTACAAAATCAGTCCCTGCTTCAACGGCAGTCTCGGCTTCAGTTTTCCAACCGGCAGTATCGACGAGACGGTGCAGGCCATGGGGAGACATCGCGCCCCTTATGACATGCAACTTGGTTCGGGCACGGTCGATATCAAGCCGGCCTTGACCTACAGCCGGCTCAGCGACGATGCGCTCTGGAACTGGGGGGCTCAGGCACAGTATGTCCACCATATAGCGGAAAACTCGAACGACTGGAGTTTTGGCGATAGCGTCAAAACAACTGCGTGGCTCCAGCGGGCGCTGGGTCCGTTTACCGGCTGGACGCGCTTTGTGTACAGCTATGCGGGCGAAATCAACGGCCAGGATCCCGAGATTCGGAAACTCCTCCAGGAGGCGTCGATGCCTGACGCCGATCCCGAGAACTACGGCGGCCAGCGGCTTGACTGGTTGTTGGGCGTAAGCTTTGTGAAGGGGCCCTTCAGCATCGGAGTTGAAGGCGGCATCCCTGCCTACCAGAACCTGAACGGCTTGCAGTTGAAAACCGACTGGCTTCTCACCGTGGGCGGTCAGGTGATGTTTTGATTTCTCCTTCGATGCAGGCCGAGCGGACAGGTCCTCTTCAGACCCGTCCTTTCATCTCATTATCGCATGAATGAACATCGTCCGCAGAAAAGATCCGTGTAAATCGATCCTTACCCGCCCGGAATGGTCCAGGACAAACTCAAACCATTCCGGGCGGCCTCAAACCCCCTCTTCACACGGCCTGCCGATTCACGGGTGGCGCAGACTCCGTCATAATGGTTGACCGGGTCGACCGTGCATCCGCCGGCAGATCGTCAATTGCCTTTTAGCGGCATACTTTGAGTTGTCCACGAATAGCCCACCCACATCCTCGTAAGGCGGCGTCTGCCGCTCTTTTGTTTCTCCATCCCGGGGGGCGTCCGCCGGCGGGGAGGCTCTCCCGCGACGGTGGAAAAGTCCGGAACCTGGAAAAAATACTTGACATATCGAAGGCTGCGATGCTTAATGTCTACTATTTTGATAGAGATACTGAATAATAGATTCCATATCCGGGAGAAAAGCTTTGAGATCATCTGTTAAGGGCTGTCATGGCGCACGAGCCCCGGTTGATCCTGTCCCCCGGGGGGGACGATTGACCGAATGAACCGGGCGATTCCCGTCGGGATAGCCTGTTCGTTTCAACCACACAGTGCATTCACAAAAGGAGGTTCCAAGGATGACCGCAAGGACAGTATTCACGGTACTGGCAGCTCTGTCTATCATCGTTGCATCGGCCCTGGCCGCTCCAGCCGCCGATCCGGTTACATTGCTCAATGTCTCTTATGATCCCACCCGCGAACTCTATCAGGATTTTAACAAGTTTTTCGGCGAGTACTGGCAGAAGAAGACCGGACAGGAAGTCACGGTCAGGCAATCCCACGGAGGCTCGGGTAAGCAGGCGCGGGCCGTGATCGACGGGCTGGAGGCGGATGTCGTCACCCTCGCGCTGGCCTACGATATCGATGAAATCCAGGAAAGGGGACTGATCAATGCCGGTTGGCAAAAAAGGTTGCCCCATAACAGCGCTCCCTATACGTCCACCATTATCTTCCTGGTCCGCAAAGGAAACCCGAAGAATATCAAAGACTGGGACGACCTGGTGAAGCCGGGCATCTCGGTGATTACCCCGAATCCCAAGACTTCGGGGGGCGCCCGCTGGAACTATCTGGCGGCATGGGGATACGCTCTCAGGCAGAAAGGCGGGAATGAAGCCTCCGCCAGGGCGTTTGTGACAAAGCTCATAAAAAACGTTCCCGTGCTTGATTCGGGCGCGCGCGGCTCAACGACGACTTTCGTTCAGCGCGGGATCGGTGACGTTTTCCTGGCTTGGGAGAACGAGGCATTCCTGGCGATCAATGAGCTGGGTCCCGACAAGTTCGAGATCGTAATCCCATCCGTCAGTATTCTGGCCGAACCGCCGGTTGCCGTTGTGGACAAAGTGGTTGACAAGCGCGGGACCCGGGCGGTCGCCGAAGCGTACCTCGAATATCTTTACAGCGATGAGGGGCAGCGAATCGCCGCAAAACATTACTACCGGCCGACAAACAGGAAGATTGTCGATTCGGGTTCACAGTTTCCGGATCTGAAGCTCTTTACGATCGATGAGGTATTCGGTAGCTGGCAGGCCGCTCAGAAGGCTCATTTTGCCGACGGCGGAATATTCGACCAGATCTATTCGCAAAGCCAATAAAGCCATACCGGAGGGTCAACGTGTTATTCTCCAGCAGACATCGGAATGTTCTGCCCGGTTTCGGCCTGACGCTCGGCTACAGCGTCTTCTACCTCTGCCTGATTGTGCTCATCCCACTTTCGGCGCTGGTTTTCGAGACGGCCGGTATGAGTTGGAAGGAATTTGCGGGAATTGTAACCACGCCGCGAGTTCTGGCTTCCTACCGCGTTACCTTTGGTGCGGCTTTCATAGCCGCTCTGATCAATGCCGTCTTCGGTTCCCTGGTGGCCTGGGTGCTGGTCAGGTATCGGTTCCCCGGCAGAAAGATCGTCGATGCCCTGGTTGACCTGCCCTTTGCTTTGCCGACGGCCGTGGTCGGCATCACGCTGGCGACGGTCTACTCGGCCAACGGCTGGATCGGTTCTTTTCTGGAACCGCTCGGCATAAAGATCGCCTATACGCCCGTCGGCATCGTGGTTGCCATGACCGTTATCGGCCTGCCTTTCGTGGTGAGGACACTGCAGCCGGTGATTGAAGATATTGAAACCGAATTGGAAGAGGCCGCGATCTGCCTGGGAGCGAACCGCCTGCAGGTATTTGGCCGCGTCCTCCTGCCGGTTCTGCTTCCGTCGATTCTCACGGGTTTTGCCCTTGCCTTCGCCCGCGGCATAGGGGAATACGGTTCGATCATCTTCATTGCCGGCAACATGCCGATGATTTCGGAGATTACGTCTCTTCTCATCATAACCAAACTGGAACAGTACGATTATGCCGGCGCAACCGCGATTGCGTCGGTCATGCTGGTCGCCTCTTTCGTGCTGCTCCTGGTCATTAACCTGCTGCAGCGGTGGAGCAGGAGATACGTCGAATCGTGACAACCGGAAACGGCTATGATTGCAGCTTCACAAAGATTGTCTGAAAAATCCTGCCAGTCGCGAAAGGATCTCACCGAACCGGCGCTCGTTCGCCGGCTGCTGACCGGTCTGGCAATCCTCTTTCTCGGGGTTTTCCTTTTTGTGCCTTTGGCCGCAGTCTTCAGCCAGGCGCTGGAAAAGGGGTTGGCCGCCTATTTTGCGGCCCTCCGGGAACCGGACGCCCTGGCGGCCATACGGCTTACCCTGTTGACCGCGGCCATCAGCGTGCCGCTGAACCTGATCTTTGGTTTGACCGCGGCCTGGGCCATTACAAAATTCCGTTTTCCAGGGAAGAATTTTCTGATCACCCTGATCGATCTTCCGTTTTCGGTATCCCCGGTCATTGCCGGCTTGATCTACGTACTCATTTTCGGACTCCAGGGATGGTTCGGACCCTGGCTTTTTGACCACAACGTCAAGATCATTTTTGCATTTCCGGGGATCGTCATTGCCACGATCTTCGTTACGTTCCCGTTTGTGGCGCGCGAACTGATTCCGCTCATGGAGGCCCAGGGAAAGGAAGAAGAGGAGGCGGCCCTGGTCCTTGGAGCAAAAGGCATGCAGACCTTCTTCCGTGTCACGCTTCCCAACGTCAGGTGGGGTATCGTCTACGGGGTCATCCTCTGCAATGCCCGGGCGATGGGTGAATTCGGCGCGGTTTCCGTTGTTTCGGGACATGTGCGCGGTGTAACCAATACGATCCCGCTCCAGGTGGAAATCCTCTACAACGAATACAATTTCGCCGCTGCATTTGCGGTGGCTTCGCTGCTGGCCCTGCTGGCACTCGCCACTCTTGCGGTAAAAAGCCTGGTCGAGTGGAGAATACAGGAACAGTTGTCGAATCACAGGTAGAAGGCGGACACGGTGCGCATCGAGATCAATGATATAAGCAAATGCTTTGGCGAATTTTGTGCCTTGAAGGAAGTAAATCTGAACATACCGTCAGGAAAACTCGTGGCATTGCTCGGCCCCTCGGGTTCGGGCAAGACAACCCTGTTGCGCATCATCGCCGGGCTCGAAACACCTGATACTGGGACGATAAGGTTCGACGGCGAAGATACAACCAGCCGTCATGTGCGCGACCGTCAGGTCGGGTTTGTCTTCCAGCACTATGCGTTATTTCGGCATATGACCGTGTTTGAGAACGTGGCGTTCGGGCTTCGGGTAAAACCGCGCAAAGCTCGCCCGCCAGGGAAAGAGATACGCGAAAGGGTGACCAGACTGCTGCAACTGGTGCAGCTTGAAGCGCTGGCGGACCGCTATCCGGTTCAGTTATCCGGTGGACAGCGCCAGCGGATAGCCCTGGCTCGCGCATTGGCCGTGGAACCCCGAATACTTCTTCTCGATGAACCCTTTGGTTCGCTGGATGCCCGGGTTCGCTCGGAGTTGCGCCGCTGGCTGCGCCGTCTCCACGACGAAATCCATGTGACCAGTGTTTTCGTCACGCATGACCAGGAGGAGGCCCTTGAGGTGGCGGACTGCGTTGTCGTAATGAACGAGGGGCAGATCGAACAGGTTGGAACACCTGAAGAAGTCTACGAGCATCCGGCCAATCCGTTTATCATGAACTTTCTCGGCAACGTCAATCTCTTTCAGGGCCGTGTGCACAAGGGGCTGGCCTACCTGGGCGGCATCCAACTGGCCGCGCCGGAGCACCTCGCAGTCAACGATACCGCCGCCGTAGGCTATGTTCGCTCACACGATCTCGTGGTCCGGAGAACGCCGGTCGATAATGCGGACATTGAGGCGAAAGTTGAACACATTCAGGCTGTTGGGTCTACAGTGAGGATAACGCTGAGGGTCGGCGTGAACCGTGAAACCATGGAAGCCGAGTTGACGCGTGAAGTGTTCAAGGAACTGGCGCTGAAAAAAGGGGAAGGCGTTTATGTGAGGCTTCGCAACGTCAGGATCTTTGTCGACGACTACCAGATATGACGACTTGAAACAATTCCTGATGAAAGAACCGGGGGTGCCTGAACCTGGAGGTTCGGGCACCCTTTTTCGAGTTGGCCTGTAAGCTGATCTGAGCGATTCAACGGGAAATGCCGCGGGAAATGGATGAGCTTCAGCGAGTTACCTCCCCGTCCGGCCTCTCCTGTTCTTTTCATCCGACTATCTTCTTTCGCCGGCGCGGCCTGGGAGTAGTCTTGGATCCCGCCTTGTCCTCTTGCCCGGTGGTTTCAGCGGGCGTCTCCGTGCCGGCCGCCAAGGCTTTTTGCTGCTTTCTCGCCTCAATAAACTGCACCAGTTTCTCAGGCAATCCCCTCTTCTTCGCGGCCTTGCTCCTTGCTTTTGTCAATGACTTGGCCGACAAAGGGGTTTTCATGGGAAATCCGTATTTTTTCCTGTATTCTCGAGGAGTTATTCCGTGAGAAGCCAAATGCCTGGCGGTCAGTTGGCGCATCTCGGTCCCGCACTCAAGGCAGATCACCTTGTCCTGTTGGATTGAATCAGGGGGCGACATCTGTTGTTGAGCTTTCTCTTCGGCGCGGGTTTCTTCAGAAGTTTTGTCCAGTTCGAGAACCGATCCTTCAACTTCAGACTTCTGCAGTTCCTGGAGAGTGCTGAACACCTTCCGTAAAGATGAGGAAATCTCGTCTGAAGACATGGGTGTCCCGGAAACCTGGTTTTGAACGATTTCTGCGGCAATTTCCACCAGTTTTCTGCTCATGGATAAGCTCCTATATTCTGAGAGTTTAACAAAGTCTTACGATGTTAGTCGATTGGTAAGCACGATTATAGATGAATTCAATAGCTGTGCAATAAGTAATTCAAGGGGTATTAGGTGGTATGGAGAATTTTTAATGAAACGAATTTTCTGAGCAGGGCCAACCTAGCCCTCGAAAAAATTGATACCGCCTTCTACCGGCATAATCAGATGAATGATTGCTACTGTCCGGGACGTCAGGAATATGTCTCCACGTTGATCTCACAGTCCAGGGGCATAGAATACGAGAAGGACTGTGCGATGGGTAAATCCATAAAAAATTGCTGAGGTGCTCTTTCAGTATCAGTAAAGAAAGCACCAAGAAAGAGGAGGCCATGCTTTTGAAATTCACCGAATGATGTATTGCACGGGAAAGCTTGGGGGGCGTTTAAAAGGTATTGATAAAGTTTGGATAATCTGGATTCTAGGAACAAATTGAGGGAGGTTTTCGGCAGGCGGGCTTTAGTCCGGCAGTCTTGCCGTTGGGTCTTCCATGACTCAACGCCTTCGTACATTACGAGACTGTAATGGAAAATAGAGTTGTCATCTTGCAGTCCCTGAAGCGTTCCACTTCAGTTCGATATGGAAAGCCACAATCGTGCATCCACAATTCTCTTGGTATTAGAGCAAATATCCTTGAATCCCGCGATGGACGGAATAAAGATCTTCTTATCAGGTCTTGAGCCGACGAGAGGAATTCTCAGCCATTGTCCTCTTTTTTGCACCGCCCCCGTGGTTGAGAAGATGACTTGGCCGCGCCCGGTCACCTTCCTTCCTCCAGCGAACTCCTGACTTGGTCACGCCCATTTTGCTTCGCGATGTAAAGAAGCCTGTCGGCCTGTTGAATCAACTCAAACGAAGGCTGTCCCACCATGGGAATCAGCGAGGCGACTCCGGAACTCAATGTGACATGGTCAGCCGCCTCGGAGCCGGCGTGGGGGATGTTCAGGGCTTTCACTCTTTCCCGCATTTGGTTTGCTACCCACACGGCCCCTGTGACATCGGTATCGGGCAGCAGGCAGGCGAATTCTTCGCCGCCGTAGCGGGCAACCAGGTCCACCGGGCGCCGGGCGTTATCGGCAAGGCAGCATGCCACCTGGCGCAGGCAGTCGTCACCGGTCAAATGGCCATAGCGGTCATTGAATCGCTTAAAGGAATCAATATCCATCATAATCAATGACAAGTAAGTCCGGTTGCGCCTGGCCCGGCGCCATTCACGCTCCAGAAACTCATCAAATCCCCGCCGGTTGGAAATCCCCGTCAGGCCGTCGGTGAATGACAGACGCTCCAAAAAATCCCGGTAGCGCTTGAGTTCCAGGTGATTGCGCACACGAGCCCGCACGATCGGCGGCCGGATGGGCTTGGTCAGATAATCGATCGCCCCGATGTTCAGCCCCTTGGTCTCATCCACTTCATGGTCCATGGCTGTCACGAAAATGATGGGTATCCCTCGGGTCACCGGGTCGGCTTTGAGGCGGACGCAGACGTCGTATCCGTCCATGCCCGGCATCATGATGTCCAGCATGATGAGATCGGGGATTTCACCGAAGGCGATGTTGAGCGCCTCGTGGCCGTCAGTGGCAAAGAGCACTTCGTAGTCCTCGGACACGAGCACTTCACTGAGGACCTCGATGTTGGCGGGTGCATCGTCCACAACTAGAATGGTTTGTTTTCGCGTTCGTGTTTGCATACTCTTCTCCGGCTAGGGCAGAATCACGCCGATGACCCGGGCAAGGGAAGCAAGGTGAATTCTGGCTTCTTTGAAGTCCAGGCAGGCCAGGGAGTCTTCCAATCGTTCCAGAAATGGGTGGAATTCTCCACCCGTCAGTAATTCCTTAAGCAGGCCAAACTGTTTTCTGGCACTGAAGCTGTTTTTCTTCAGGAGCTTGTCAAGTGCTGTCAAGGCCGGGACCAGTCTGGCCGGCAGCTCCGCGTGCTGTTCCGATATCCCGGCCGGCGGGGTACCGGCCGTTTCTTCCGGCGGCAAGCATGCCACGGCCTCAATAACCGGCCTGAGGGCTTCATTCAGCTTGTCGAGAGCGGAAGCCACATCTGCCGGATCGCCTTTCTTCAGGGCCGCCTCCCAGTGCTGGGCAGCCGCATACACCTCGGTCATGGAAAGGTTTCCCGCCACGCCCTTGAGCGTGTGCACGATGTGTCCGGCCGAGGCAGTGTCCTTATTGGCCAGAGATTCACGGATGAGGCCAACCACCCCCGAGTAGTCCTTCGCGAATTCGATGAGGAGCCTCACGAACAGTTGCCGGTCGCCCATCAACCGGTCCAGAGCCCGCCTGACATCGATTCCCGGCAGATCGGCGGGCAGTGGGACGGAGGTCTGAGCGGGACGCGCCTCCGGCTGCGCCGTCGGAGAAAGACCGCCCGAATGCGGTTTGATCCAGCGCCTGAGGACCGCCAACAGCCGATCGGGGTCTACAGGCTTGGACAAATATTCGGCCATCCCGGCATCCAGGCACTGCTGCCGCTCTGTTTGCAGTGCATGTGCCGTCATGGCAATGATGGGGAGGGTCCGGCTGTCCGGTCGCGCCCGTAGCTGTCGAGTGGCTTCATAGCCGTCCATCTCGGGCATTTGCAGGTCCATCAGGACGGCGTCAAAGCGGCCTTTTGACGCCGCAACCATTTCAACTGCCTGCCTCCCGTTCACCGCGATCTCGACCGCGAGCGCGAAGCTCTCCAGGATCTCCCGGGCCACCTGTTGATTGATCGCGTTATCCTCCACCACCAATACTCTTGCCCCGGACAATGCGGAAACTGCTTCATCGGCCCCGTACAACTCCGGAGTTGTTGCAAGCGGACGCCTGCACTCGTGCCCAAATGCCTCCATGATCGTATCGAACAATACCGATTCGCTCACCGGCTTAACCAGAAACCCCTCCAGCCCGAGTTCTTCAGCCTGGCACATCACTTCTTTACGGCCATAGGCGGTGATTATGAAGATCTTCGGGATCCTCTGCGACGAAAGGCGGGATTTGATCCGGCGCGCGGTCTCGATGCCGTCCATGTCCGGCATTCTCCAGTCCAGGAACACAAGGTCATAGACATGGCGTTGCTTTATCAGTTCCTCAAGTGCGGCCCGGCCGGATCCCGCCGTGTTCACTTCAAAAGACATTGTCGTCAGGGTGGCCTTCAGAATCTCCCGTTCCATTCGATTGTCATCCACCACAAGCACCTTCAATCCTCTCAGATCGACGGGCATCGAGTGGCTCCTGCCGGCCGAGGCCGGCTGCAATCCCAGCTTCAGCTTGAATGAAAACGTGCTCCCGACTCCGGGAGCGCTTTCCACCTCGATCCGGCCTCCCATGAGTTCCACCAGTTGCTTGGAGATGGCCAGTCCCAGTCCGGTCCCACCATATCTGCGGGACATGGAGCCGTCTGCCTGGGTGAAGGGCTGAAACAGCCGGGCCTGCTGCTCTTCGGTCATACCGACGCCCGTATCGCGAACGGAGAACCGGAGGGTGACATGCTCCGCACTGAGCGCGATCAATTCAGTCGAGACCACAATCTTCCCGGTTTCGGTGAATTTCACGGCGTTGCCTGCCATGTTGATGAGGACCTGCCCCAGGCGCAACGGATCACCCACCAGGGTGAGCGGCACATCCGAAGCTGTCCGGAAGAAGGTCTCCAGGCCCTTTTCCTCCGCTTTCAGCGTGATCATGCCAGCGACGTTATGCAGCACCTGATCGAGACGGAAATTCGTTTCTTCAATGTCAAGCTTGCCCGCTTCGATCTTCGACAAGTCGAGGATCTCATCGATGATTTGAAGCAGGGCATGAGCTGATAGCTGGATTTTACTAAGATAATCTCGCTGCTTGGGGGTCATGTCCGTCTTAAGGGCCAGATGGCTCAGCCCGACGACGGCGTTCATCGGAGTGCGGATTTCATGGCTCATGTTGGCCAGAAACTGGGTCTTCGCATGCGTGGCAGCCTCTGCGGCCTCCTTTGCCTGGCGCAATTCTTCTTCGGCCTGCTTCTGCTCGGTAATGTCCCGTACTATTGCGGCCCATCCGTACACATCTCCGTGAACGTCGTAAAGGGGCGTATTGTGCCAGTCACATACGATTCTTCTTCCATCCCTGGCGATGTTCTCATGAGCGGCGCAAGTGCTGCCCGAATCCTTGTGAAACTGCCTGCCGAATGCCTCCGGGATCTCACCCGCCGTGTTTTGAAAAAGCAGATCTATAACGTTCTTCCCCAAAACCTCTTTCTTCGAATACCCAAAGACGGCTTCTGCGAAAGGATTCCAATCGGTCAAAGTCAAGTCGCAGGCGATTTCCATGTATCCCAGGGGCATGTTTTCAATGTGACTCAGAAACTTGCGGTTCAATCGAACATGGTTTTCTTCCACTCTCCTGCGCTTGGTGATGTTCTGGCCGAGTAAAGTGATTCCGATGACCTCTCCGTCCGACGTCGTCAGCGCTGTGCTGTACCACTCGCACTGGATTATGCGACCGTCCCTGGTGATATTCTCACTGGTCGAGTGTTCGGGGTGTTTTCGAGCCGGCAGGTTGACACAAATCTGTTCCACCTGCCGCCTGGCATTGGCCGGCACAATGAAACTCAGGTGCTGACCCAGCGCCTCAGCGGCTGTATAGCCGAAAATCCTCTCCGCGGCCGGATTCCAGTGGATGACCTGAAAACCGGTATCCAATTCAATGACTGCCATGGGAGTCTGCTGAACATGGAGCTGCCATCTCTGCCTGGACTGCAGCAGTGCTTCCTGCGCCTGCCTTCGCGCGGTGATATCGCGACTGGAGCCGACGATGCCGATAAGCCGGCCGGATGGACCATGTATTCCATTGAACGTCACTTCCGCCCATATCGTCGAACCGTCTTTGCGGAGTTGTTCCAGTTCGACGCGTCCGCCCTTCACGGGCTGACCGGCGTCGGCCAGGCGGACCGACTTACTCAGCAGATCCCTGGCGAGGGCAGCCGAGGCGGGCGCCAGATGACGATCGAACGGATACCGGAGGGCTTCCTCTGGGGTGAAGCCCCGCTGTTGTTCAACGGAAGGGCTGATGTAAGTGAGGCGGCCCGAAAGATCCATCGTCCAAATCACATCATTGGAATTTTCGGCCAGCACACGGTAGCGCTCCTCGCTTTGGCGCAGCGATTCCTCGACCCTTTTGCGTTCCTGGACTTCCCGTTCCAAAAGCTTGCTGTGATGCAGCGTTTCTGAATACCTGGCCAGCGACTCTTTGACCAGGGCCCGGCCGGCGGATTCCAGTCCCTCCACTCCCAGCCAGGGGAGAGGAGTGATCGGTTCCGGACTTCTCCAAAGAATTTCGAACTGGCCGTCAGACTTCAACCGGCCGATATGCGCGTGCATATTCACATGGTGGTTTGCCAGAATGGCGATGCGTCCGGCCGGTCCCGTGAATTCGGCTCCCTCCAGATGCTTTCTCACCTGCGACGCGTCAAGGGAGCCCGCCGCTTCCGCCGCCTGCTTCCACAGGTAGACCTGGCAATACGCTGTTACCATCGGGGCCGAGCAAACTCTGCTCTTGCCGTAGCGTTCCTTGAATCCTGCGACAAAGCGCCGGTTTTCGGGATTATCGAGACTCTGGAAATAGTTCCAACAGGCGTAATGCCCTGTCGCCGCTCCCGCGGCAGTCTGCAACTCCGTTTCGGACATGCTTGTCGCAAATATCGGAATCCGCGCGGCCTCAATGCCCGCCCCATGGCATTGGTGAAAGAAAGCGACGCCGCTGTCGCCTCTCAATGTGCTGAGTACCGTATCCGGCGCCTGCTGCCGGATCATGTCGATGACCGCCGCGAAATCCTGTGCCCCAAACGATACGTAATGTTCGCCGACGATGGTTCCACGATCGCCGTGGTGTTCCACCAGGGAGCGAGTCAACCTGTTGGCCGCGCGAGGGAAAACGTAATCGGATCCCAGAAGGAATATGCGAAGACCGATGTGCCGCAGAATCCATTCAACGGCGGGAGGAATCTGTTGATTCAGACAACTGCCCGAGTAGACGACGTATTCGGATTCCTCTAATCCCTCATATTGGGCGGGATACCACAACAGACCATCAGCGGCTTCCAGCCAGGGCAGGACGGCTTTGCGCGAAGCCGAAATCCAGCAGCCGAAAAGAGTCTTTACCCCTTCCCCGAGCAGGTCGCGCGCTTTCTGTGCAAAGGTCTCAGGAATAGAAGCGCCATCGGCGGCGATTGGCTCGATGCGCAACCCCAGGATGCCGCCGTTGTGGTTTATCTCATCGATTGCCATCAACTCCGCGTCCAGAAGTTGCTGTTCGCTGATAGACATCGTGCCGCTGAGTGAATGGAGTAGCCCGACTTTGACCGACTCGTGATTCCTGGTGACCGTCATACACAGTCCTCCTGCCTGCTGCTCCTTCCGGGTGCCCATACGGCTGCGGCGAGACTGGATTTCCTCGGTGCCTGACCGCAGGCGAGCGACAAAACGATTGACAACACCGTTAAAGAATCCTGGTTTGGCCTTTTGGCTGATTTAACACGATCGGCTGGAGGGCCCTCCCCTAAAGTCGTTCAGGGGAATTTCCCTCAGTGCCGAGCATTTATATCATCTTGGAAATGATTGGAAAGCCTGACGGCAGAAAAGGTGCCGCTGGCTAAACAACTACTGAAGCTAAATCAGCTCCTGTCCTCCAGCGCGGCGCAATTATACGACTGGGAACAAAATTCACAATGATTTTTTCGCGGAGAAATGTCTTTTCCAATATCCATGATCGTATAGGCTTGCATTCTTCGTGTGGAACATAAAGGATGCAACAAGAAAGGCTCCGGGAGTCGCCCCGGAGCCTCTGACAATCGGAATTCCGATATCCTGGACACTAGGAGGAATGAAGCATTTAACTTCACCTTGCTAATTTTATAAGCAAATTAAGTCCAAACTGCAAGTGGTTATTCAAAAAAATCTTCTGACATCCGGGCAAAAAAAGAGGGTCCGAAGACCCTCTTGCCCGTTATCTTCCGTGTCCTCCTCCACCGCCGTGGCCTCCGCCGCCAAAACCACCACCGTGGCCTCCGCCGAAGCCTCCGCCATGG
Organism: uncultured Syntrophobacter sp.; assembly: GCA_963666995.1. GTDB lineage: Bacteria > Desulfobacterota > Syntrophobacteria > Syntrophobacterales > Syntrophobacteraceae > Syntrophobacter. The sequence continues at coordinate 3,057,013 of OY762941.1, forward strand.
CCGAATCCTCCACCGAAGCCGCCGCTATGGCTGAACCCGTGGCCGAACCCGCCGTTCATTGAGGAGCTGCCGAAGTGGCCGCCACCCGAGAAGTTGTTTCCCCCACGGAAAGATTGTCCACCGCTGAACGAATGGGAGGTGCCGAAGTTCTGTGAGCCTCGCGAACCGATCCCGCTACCGGCTGAGCTGCCTGTAAACTGGTGATTCCCGGCAAAGGACCGTCCGGAATTCATGCTCCCTCCGTTCCCCGCCCGGCGCGAAACGGAACCGAATCTTCCCGAGTCCCGATTGTAGATCGAGCGGGCACTCGTCGTATTCCCGGCTCCAAAGCCGCCGGACCGATTGCCGTTCGTGTTTGCCCTGGCGTTTGTTATCCCCTGTCTGTTCATGTTCGAGGGGTCAACCCTGAAGGCATGTCCGTTCCTGTCGAAACTGTGATTGGTAACATGCCCGAAACGGTCATGACCGTGTCCGAAGTGACCGTTGTGTCCGAAGTGGTCATGCACATCGAAATCGTTCAGGATGAAAAACCCCGGGAAGAAGAAACCCGTATACCAGAAAGGATAGGGGACCCAACTGTAGAGATAGGAATAATCCCACGGGGGCGCGTAGTAGGAGACAACGGGAGGTCCTTCGTCTGAGTAGTAATCATCGACCGTCGATGCACCCGCGTAATCATAACTATCGGGAGGCTGATCTTCAGCATACGAGCTATCGCCGGGACGAATCGGCAGACCGGTCTCCGAGGCTACCCGGTACAAAGCGTCGGAAGCTTCATTCGCACTTATGGGAAGTCTTCCGGAGGCCGACGCATTCGCGATCGCCGCCTCCAGTTCACCCATGACAACGGGAGTGACCGGATAATCCGACAGCCACCCGTTGCGCGGAGCTACGCCGGCCATGGAGAGCTGGCTCTCGGCCGTCGCTTCGTCGGTTGACGCCCCCAATTGGAGTTCCTGGGCCAGCGCCACTGCAAAGTCGCCTTCACGCACCAGGGCCTGGCCGACGGGCGGCGCTCCACTCATACCTCCGTCCGAATGCGCGGCCTGCGTTGAAAGTGTGACGAGAAAACCTGCCGCAACCAATATCATAAGCATCTTTCGCATGGCTTTACTCCTTTTTCAAAACACTTCTCCACGACTTTTATAAATAATCATTTTTTCTGATATTACAATTGGATGTCTCTGGAATGAGGCCTCGCGGACAGAGCCTGGCCGCGCTGTTTGCAACCGGTTGGGAAGGGCGGGCGCATCGGTGAGCGAGGGCACGAATCGGGTAACCCAAGTCCGCGCGGCGATGTTGCAGCGAGAGGGGCCGGGGAAGATGGCCGCGAAGAAAAAAGATGCCTGGAAAATTTGGCCGGGCGCTGCACTAAAGCTCGTTGTAACCTTGCACAACGGAAGACCTTATGGCAAGTTTGTATAAAGGTTCGAGCCCGATCCGCCGGTGGCGTATCGGGTCGAGCCGGTTCCATGGTTGGCAGGTGGAAATCCACGTACGATGCCGGGAGCGAGGTCGAGGTATGAATGATCATGTGCTGGAAAAACGTACCGTAGGCAAGGTGTTTTGGCGGCTCATGCCCTTTTTGGGATTGCTGTACATAGTGTCTTTTCTTGACAGGGTCAATGTGGGTTTCGCAGCCCTATCCATGAATCAGGAACTCGGGTTCAGCAACGCGGTCTATGGATTCGGGGCAGGCATCTTCTTTATCGGTTATTTTGTCATGGAAGTGCCGGGTAACCTCATCATGGCGAAGGTGGGCGCCAGACTGTGGATTGCCCGGATTCTCATTACATGGGGGATCATTTCAGGCCTTACGGCCTGGGTTTCCACTCCGATGCAGTTCTACATCGTCCGGTTTTTGCTGGGGGTGGCTGAAGCCAGTTTCTTCCCGGGCATCATTTATTATCTCAGTACCTGGTCCCGCTCGCAGGATCAGGCAAAAGCGGTGGCTTTTTTCATGATGTCTCTTCCGATCTGCAACATTGTGGCGTCTCCGCTGTCCACTTACCTGCTGGGATTCACGTGGTCTGGATGGTCCGGCTGGAGATGGCTGTTCATCTTGGAGGCCGTGCCTTCGATCATTCTTGGTATCATCACTCCTTTTTATCTGACCAACAAGCCCGAGGACGCCAGGTGGCTGGACGATGAGGGAAGGCGATGGCTGGTCAATGCACTTGCGGTTGAAAAGGCGGCCAAGCAGGAACAAAAGCACTATACCCTGCTGCAGGCTTTCGCCGACCGGGACATTCTGATTCTTTCAGGAATCTACTTTGCGTGGGTTTGCGGGTTCTATGGCGTAACATTGTTCCTGCCGATCCTGGTGAAGGCATTGTCCAGCACAATCAGCAACCAGATGGTCGGTTTTCTGGTGATGGTGCCGTATATTTTTGGTTTTTTTGCCATGTATTTAATCGGGCGGCATTCGGACAAGACCGGCGAACGCCGCTATCACACCGTTTTTGGAATGTTGACGGGTGCATGCGGGCTTGCCGGCAGTGTGCTCCTGGCCGATATCAGCATCCCGGTGTCGATGTTGTTCTTCACGATAGCGGTCATGGGCGTTTACGGCTCGTTCGGTCCCTTCTGGTCGATCCCCTCATCTTTCCTGACTGCCACAGCCGCCGCGGGGGCCATCGCGATGATCAACAGCATCGGCAATCTCGGAGGGTTCATAGGGCCCTACGTCATGGGTTTCATCCGCGATGCCACCGGTTCGTTCAACGGGGGAGTCATGTTTTTGGTGGTCTGCCTGCTGGGAGCGGCGGTGCTGCTCATGATGGTGCGTAAGACAGGGAAGGGCGCCGCCGCAGCGCCACAGAAAGCCGCGTAGCGGCGAGGGGGACCGGGCTGTTGCCCAAACAGAATTCAAGTGAAAAATGAGCCGTTTGTCCAGACAACGTCACCCCGGCGAAAGCCGGGGTCCAGTGTCGTTAATTGGAATTATCCAATAATTTCAAAGAGTCTGGATTCCGGCCTCCGCCGGAATGACGAATCCTGGTTACGCTCGTTCCCACGCTCCTGCGTGGGAATGCAGACACTTTTCCTTTGGGCAACAGCCCGGGACGCAGCTCCCCACGCTCTTGAGAAACATCGTTTGTTATTTCCTTGAACGCAAATTGGGTGCGCCGGGCCCGCACGATCCTCGTACTATTTCCGAATGTGGTGCATGATTTGATCCGCCGGCCCCCCTCCGCAAGGTCCGATGTCCTCCAGGTTTCATTGAATTGCCATTCCGGTCCGATATCTATACTGGAAGCGACTGGGGATGCCCACGGCATGGGTGAGCCGCATTGCCGGATGTTTCGGGAATGCGCGAGATTTTGTGGCCTAGACACCCGCAAGGGGATCCAAGGGCTTTTCATGGCTAAGTACTGTTGAGCATTGGTCAGGATGATCCGGCATCGGGGCAAAAGAATGAAACAGACGCGTAAAACCAGCCTGCAGCGCACCATGGTCATCTACTTTGTCCTGATCGGTTTTGCTGCGGCTTTTGTCGGAACCGAGTTTGTAATGGATGTGAGTAAGAAAAGCCTGCGTGACGAAGTCACTCAAAGTTACGATCAATTGGCCCAGAAGAAGATCCAGCCCGACGATGCTTTCCACCCTGTTCTGAAACTCAGGAACAAAGCCATTCTGATGGTCGCCATCATATTTGCCGTGGTTGTGATTCTGCTTACGATGTTCATAAAAAACATCACGAGACCCTTGCAGCACACCATAGAAATCTCGAAATTGATCGCCGAGGGCGACCTCAGCCGGAGCGTGAACATCAAGGCCAATAATGAACTGACGGAACTGGGCGATACGATCAACGAATTAACCAGTAATTTGCAGGAGATGATTCTGCTGTCCGAAGACATGTGCGCCACGAGCGACCGGTTCGTGAAGGAAGTTTCCGATATGCTGGACACATTGACTCTCGACCGGGGACAGACTGAGGACCTCCGGCATGAGATGCAGGTTCTCAACGCTAAAGCCAGGTTTTTCAAGGATATCATCCATAACTGCAAATTCTACGGGATCGAGAGGTAGGCAAATGGGCTTATGCTGGCTGGCGTTTCCCGCCGGTATATGCATTGCGGGCATTGTGACGATTGTCGGATTCGGCGGCGGAATTCTATGGATGCCGTTTCTGCTGATCGTTCTGAACCTGGAGCCGAACACCGCCATATTGACTTCACTGATGATCCAAACGGCCGGAACGGCTTCGGGGAGCATGAGCTACCTCAGATTGAAGAAGACGGACAACAGGCTCGCCTTGCTGCTGCTTGTCATCGCGGTGCCGGGAGTCGCCCTGGGAGCGTTCATCGCGCACCGGTTGCCTCTGTCCCATATCGAACTGGTGATCGGCCTGATCGCTTTGACGACCGCTTTCCTTTTCGTCTCGTCCAGTCGCAAGTACAATGAAAACGGCAATGACACGGTTGAAATAAAGAATGCTTGCCGCCATTCCTGGATTGCCACGGTTATGGCGGTCGCAAGCGGCATGCTGACCATCAATATCGGCGAATGGCTCGTACCGATCATGCAGCGGAAGATGTTTCTGAAGATGAGCCACGCAGTTGCAACATGCGTTCTGGTTACGTTTGGCGTCTCGGTGCTTGGTGCAATCATTCATCTGATGATGGCAAGCCGGCCGAATCCATATGCTCTGCTCTGGGCTGTTCCGGGAGTATTGATTGGAGGTCAACTGGGGCCTCGGCTGGTGATGAAAATCGATGAAAGGCGGCTGGAAGAGATGTTCATCTTCGTCCTGACGCTCATCGGGATCCACCTTGTTTATAGTTCATACCCCGGCTGACAGGGAATGCATATGTACCTGGAGACACCTCCCTGCCCGCGGGTGCCGAAGCGGCTGTGCCCCCCTGATATCAATGTGCGTCCAATGAATAACAAATGATGTCTCTCAAAAGCGTGGGGAACTGCGTCCGGGGCTGTTACCCAAAGGAAAAGCCAAGACCGGATGAAACCGGGATTTGTCTCTGGACAAACGACGGGTGGCCCGGACAACTTGTTTGTCCGGGCGCGAAGCGCAAGAGGTTTGAGGAATAGGGCTGCCACGGCCCCTGAGGTTCGTTGGATAAACCTACCAAGCGCGACGGCAAGTTTGCCCGTCCTCTTGTCCTTACGGACCCCGGCAACGAGTAATAAATCTGCATTTCCACGCAGGAGCGTGGGAACGAGGCAACAACGTCAGTCGATTTCTTGATGTTTCTAACTCGAAAAGTGTTACCTATGTCCTCGGACACTTGTTACCCATCTCTCCGGCCCAAACAACCCCGTCAAGGGGGAAGAGCTAAACGTCAATTCCCCTCCCTTGGCGGCAGGGGCAAGGGGAGGGGGAAGAAATCGCTCAAATCAGATGAGATTCCATTTTAGTCCGGAATCGTTTAAGGTGGGTGCCGGTGAAGAGTCAGGGAGCCTCCGTACGGGCTGTTTCAGGCGAAGTGAACGGTAACCGGGAGTCGAAACGGTTCGGCAATGACACAGTCTGTTTGACCCCCACACGGGCCTGAATGCCATGAACAGTCGTGAAAGATTCCTGGAAGTGATGCGCTACGGCAAGCCCGATCACGTCCCCTGGTTTGAAGAGGGGATAAGGGATGAAGTTCTAAAAGCCTGGCGAAAGCAGGGATTACCGCGTCGAGCCGATATTTACAGGTTATTTCAAATCGATCGCCATGAGGAGACGGCAGTGGATGTTGTAACCCGTCCGGAACTCAAGGAATGGCCCAGGTCGTGCTCCGGACTGGACGTGCTCCGGCGGCATCTCGATCCTTATGACGACGGCCGGCTTCCGGAAGATTTGCATGCCCACATCAAGGCCGGCAAGGCACGCGATTATATGTTGATATTACAGGTTCATCGAGGATTTTTCCTCTCCATGGGAGTATACGCATGGAATCGATTCAGTGAGGTCATCCACCTGCTCATCTATGACCCGCAACTTGTGCGGGAGAGCATGAGGATCCAGGGCGAATTCGCCGCCAGACTTGCCGAGCGGGTGCTGCAGAAGGTCGATGTGGATGCGGTCGTGTTCAGCGAGCCCATCGGCGGTAATGATAAGCCGTTGATATCACCACGGATGTATGAAGAATACGTATTGAAAAGCTATGAACCCGTTCTTGCCGCGGTGAGGCAATACGGGGTTGAGACCATCATATTCCGTACCTACGCAAATGCCAGAATACTGCTTCCCGGTGTCGTGAAGCGGGGTTTCAACTGCCTGTGGGCCTGCGAGGTAAATGCCGAAGCGATGGACTATCGCGATATTCGCCGGGAGTTCGGACGGGATTTGCGTCTTTTCGGAGGCATCGATCTTGACGCACTCCGGCGCGGAAAGGAAGCAATCAGGCGGGAACTCGAGGAGAAGGTCCCGCAACTCCTGGCTGGTGGGGGATATGTGCCTTTGGCGGACGGCAGGATTCGAGAAGACATAACACTGGAGAATTACACCTATTACCGGCAAATGCTGCAAAAAATAACCCAGGGTTGACCTCCCCCCTGCCCACTCGATCGAGGCGGCAGGGGGTTCATTCATCGGGATAGGCCCGGACACGGGGCTTCTTCCTGCTGAGAGCTATTTCGAAACCTTACCTCCGCCCAGGGCTCCCAAATCCGTCAAATAGAGGAACCTGAGAGTAAATGACTGTTGCGGAAGGCCGGATTCAACAGCGACGTCGTTCTTGTACTGGAAAAGGACCTGATAACTGGGCGCGATGTTGAAGGCCGTTGTAAATCCGATTGTATGGTTGGCCAGTTGGTCCTTCTGCTCGAAACCGGCCAGAGAACTCTCTCCGCCCCAGTGATAGTAGTAATCGGCCGATACCCAGAACGCTTTGGTGAGGTCATAGCTCAGATGGCTTTCGACACCCAGGATGGGATCCTGGCTGAGGGTCTGGTGAGCTGCGCCGAAGTCTCCGTTATCCGTGAAGAAATCGCCCCGTACCTGAATTTCGAAATACGCGGGGTGGTCCGGCAGGACGTCAAAGCCTTTGACGAATCCCAGTTCTTCCCTGAATCCCCACCGGTTCGCGCCCAGGCTCAAGGCGCCGTTGTTTTCATAGTTTCCCGTGGGGCAGATGAAAAACGGGGTAAATCCAAGCCAGGTCTTTGATTGAGGATCATTGAGGAACCATACCGTCGCAAGCAGTATGAGGTCGCCGACTCCCGATGCCGAAAGATCCCCGCCCGGCAAATGTGTATCGAGACTGAGGCCTCCAAAAGGCAGAATGAGCTGAGGATCAATTTCGAAGGGTCCGGCATTCATCCAGTAAACCGGCCTGAAGAGACCGACGTCTCCTGAAAAGTCTATGCCCGTCAACGCCTTATGACCATTTGCGTAAAGGGTATCAGCCGAGCTGTGAGTATAATAGATCATCGCTGCGAAAGTATCCGGAGGGGCCGGGATGTAATCTCGAGCGGTATTATCTGCCGACGCGGCACCGGCGAAGAATATCAGTGCGAGGCACGTCAACATGACTACTGACAGGCGTTTCATACTCGTTTCCTCCTCATGTAACGGTTCAGAATGAAATTTGAGCCCCACGAACAGCATTGAAAGAGAATTGGGATTGCAAAAAAAGGAAAGTGCAGAGAACGACCTGCACCTCCCCCTTTTGCACTCGTTGCGCATGCCGCTGGAGGTATGACAGTCCAGCCTATGCGTTCTTTGTCACCACTTTCGTGTCGGTGGTAAAATACATGGCTATGGCGCCGATAACGAGGGCGATCAGGCACAGGACAAAAGACCACTGATAGGCCACAACCGGGAACTTGTCTCCGACTTTCCCGTATGCATCGAGTACGAGACCCATCACTGCCTGGAACAAAGCTCCACCCACAAAGTACCAGATGTTGACCATGCCGTTGGCTGTCGCGATGAAACTATGAGGCTGCCCTTCGGCGATGTGTGCGTAGTTGGGAACATAGGCCCCGCAGAAGAAGCCCATGATGAAAAGCAGCGGATAGAATACACCGACGGGCATCACACCGGGCCAGATGATGACCGGCAACCAGGTGAGCGCGTAGATGACGATTCCGTAGAGGGATGTCTTCCTTCTGGACTTCAGAACGCGGTCGGATACCCATCCCGCGGTCAAACAGCCCAGGGCCATGCCGATGGGCCAGAACATGAGCATATTGGCGGCTTCCTGCTTGGGCATCCCATAAATCTGCTGGAGGTAAGGAATGCACCACAGGCCCTGGAATCCCATGACGGTTCCGTAAATCATGAAGGCGTAGATGGCGATCAGCCAGTAGTTCTTCATCTTGAAGAGCTTTTTCAGGTTTTCTTTAAAAGTGACCTGTGCGCCTGCCTGCTGGTAGTAATCGACTCCATCGATCTGCGAAACGGTGGGATAGCCTTTGTCGCTCGGTTTATTCCGCAGCACGATGAAGTTTGCAATTGCCAGGATCACCATGAAGGCGCCAAGCCAGAAGAACGAATACCGCCATCCGACCAGGCCCACCAGGAAGGCGAGGGGAGCGGAAGCCAGGATGGCGCCGGCATTGCCCCAGGTGAGCATCATTCCGGTGAGGGTCGAAAATTCATTCGGGCGGAACCAGTTGGCCAGGATCCTCATGCACGGTATCCACACAACCGCAACACCCACCCCCATCAGAAAACGGCCGAACACGATCAGGCCAAAGCTGTGCGCGACGCCAAACAGCGCGGTTCCGACTGCTGCGACAAGAAAGAAGGTTCCCACGGAGAACCTGGGACCAAGGTAATCGGACAATATCCCCGATGGAATCTGCATGGCTGCATAGGGGTAAAAGTACATGGACGACAGAACTCCAAGGCTGGTTGCGGTCAGGGCGAATTCCTTCATCAGTTCAGGGGCCACAACCGCGGGTGCGACACGGTCGAAGTAGACGAATATATAACTCAGCAACAACATCCCGTAGCAAATCCAACGGTAGCGAAGCATCTTCTTTGCCAACTCGTTGATGTCTCCTTTAGTAAAGCTTAGTTCAGCTGCGAATCCACTCATTGACATACCCTCCGTGAAGCAAAATTGGTTTGGAATAAGAGTGTGGTATCAGGGACTTTCACTGCAGGAACACATGTTTCGTGCAAGACCTCCTTTCGACAGGCGTGTGGAGACACCCGGGCAGCATCCTGTGAGACAGAATCCGTGTTGTTCTGGGCAAATGTGTTGCCGGAATGATTTTCTATTCACACGATGAAGGAATTTAACCGTAACGGAAGTGGACTCCGAACCCCCCGCGGGGATACCGCCATTCGATCGCCGTACCTGCCTTGGGACACACCACCCTGCATGTGCCGCATTCCAGGCAGCCGGCGCAATCGAAGCTGAGTTCCCCGTCCTTAATGGAATAAAGGCCTGCGGGGCACGCGACCGTACACGGTTTGGACCGGCAGGTAGAGCAAATCTGCTTGTTCACGGTGATGTGTGCCTCTTCGTCATCGACCACAAACTTGTTCAGACCCAGCAATTGCTCGATGCTTAGCCGTTTCAAAGGTTTGTTACTCCTTTCCAGCCGTCGAGGGCCAAATGAGCCATGCTGATGCCGCTTTCCCTGATCTGGCCCAGAACGATCTTCATCAGATGAACCGGCGGAGAGCCATCGACTGTAAACAGCTTGCTTGCAAGGCCTGTAGCGAGTTTCGGATATTTCCGGAACATGCGTTCATTCTCCAGGAACTCGGGTGCCTTCCGATAGGCTTCCAGGTCTCTTAAGACAAAGCTCTGCTCCAATAATTCCCGATACCGGCTGAGTCCCTGGCGCGAGAAGTCGTTCCGGGCCTTGGCCTCCATAATGGTTCTGGCGGCAGCCTCACCTGAGGCAACGGCAAAATCCATTCCTCGAACCGTGTAACCGAGATTGAGAACGAGTCCGGCGGCATCCCCCGCCACCAGCATCCCGTCGCCATACAACCGGGGCATCATGGCCAAACCGGCCTCGGGCACGAGGTGGGCTGAGTACTCGGCCACCTCGCCGCCTTCAATCAACGGGGCGATGTGGGGACTGCTTTTGAAATCTTCCAGGACATCGCATATTCTCACCTGGCTGCGCTGCAGTTCTCCGGCGTTTACGACCAGGCCGAGCGAGATGCTGTTCTTATTGGTATACAGAAAGCCGCCTCCCTGCATCCCTTTGGAACAGTCGCCCACGAAAAGCTGTGCAGCGCCGTTGTCGCCTTCGAGCTGGAAACGCTGGCTGATGGTTTCCGCCGGCAATTCGATGATCTGCTTGACCCCGGTCGCCACCTGGTGCGGGGCAAACATCGTTGCCAAACCCGCCTTTTGGGCCATCACGGAATTGACTCCGTCGGCTGCAACCACTACATCAGCCAGCATTTCGTCTTCGCCCGCCCGTATGCCGATGACTCTTCCATTCTCGATCAACAGATCATCGACGCGAATGCCGCAGGCAAGCAACGCTCCGGCCTCTTCGGCCTTCGATGCGAGCCATTCGTCGAATTCTGCCCTCAAGAGCGTAAAGGAATGATACGGGTTGGTCGCCCAGTCCATATTCCGGCAGCCGATCGAAACGCTTTGGTCACCGTTTAGAAAAGTGACGGACTCGTGAGCGATCGGGCGCTCTACCGGCGCCTCATCCCAAAACTCCGGGATAACACGGCGGAGCGCGTGGCTATACATGCGCCCACCATACATATTTTTACTTCCGGGTGTTGTCCCGCGTTCGACCAAAACCACCTCATGGCCTTCCCTGGCCAACAGGTAGGCGGCCGTACTTCCGGCAGGACCTGCACCAACTACAATCGCAGTGAATTTTTCGTCTGCCATATCTTCACACAGTCTAATTTTCAGAATTTCTTCTGAGTTCGTTAATGAGCATCGGGAAAACCCCGTAGAGACCACCGATGATTCCGTAATCCGGGGTTCCGTGAGCGGAAAAGGTCTCGTTGCGCATGACGGCGCAAGAGGGCTCAGCGTCTTGAACGCCGTTCGAACCGCATGTCCGTCGGGATACCCCCACGGCGATATAAAGATCGGGCCGGATTTTGCCGCCCCCGGGTCCGTGGTATGAGCATCCGGAGTACAGATCCGCCACCTTCTTGTTTACCGCGTTTCCGGAAGCGGCAAGTTGAAGAAGATGATGAGCGGCACGCCCCATCTGGGGATGCGCCGTGCAGATCACCCTTTGCACGGCACTTCCTGCCGAAATCCAGCGTTCCAGGAGGGGGAATGCGAGGTTCCCGTCGAACAGGAAACTCTCGCATTCACCATGGAACCCTGCATCGAGGCGAGCGGCGATGAGGGCGGTAATGCTTTTCCCGCGCGGTGTTCCCCCGACGAGAAAAACGTCGCGGTCTTCAGCACGCGTACTTTCAGCCTTGAAGTGATAAGGAGGTGCTATCCAGTCTACCTGCGGACAATTCAGTGAAATGCTTCGTTTGCCGTTTAGAAGAGTGATCATTTCCCGTGAAACCGGGCGCTCGGCATTCGCCTCATTCCAAAATCCCGGCAGCCGCCGATTCCGGAGATGGCCATGCGTCTGACCGCCGAACAGGTTGTCATCGGATGACGCCCCCTTCTCGACGAAGACGACTCCGTGGCCTTCCTTGGCCAGAAAGAAAGCAGCCGTGATTCCAGGTGCGCCCGCACCCACTATGATCGCAGTAAACCTGTCTTCCGCTGTATTCAGCATGACACACAACCTAGTTTTTCAGAGCCTTCTTCAGTTCTTCGATAAGTTTAGGAACCACCTCGTAGAGATCTCCCACGATTCCGTAATCCGCGGCTTCAAAAATGGGGGCATTCTCGTCGCGGTTGATCCCAAGGATCACCTTGCTGTCGCGAATGCCCGTTACGTGCTGGATTTGCCCCGACACCCCGACACCGATGTAGAGGTCCGGTTTCACCTTCTTTCCCGATATGCCAAGGTATACGTCCTCGGGAAGCCAGTGGAGCTCTTCCGCAATGGGACGCGAGCAGCCCACCTCGCCCCCCACCGCCTCCGCAAGCTCCCGGGCAAGCCTTACGTCTTCCTTCTTCTCAACCCCGCGGCCGACACAGACGACGATTTTTGCCTCCGTTATGTCCACGGCCTCGCGGACCTTCGGGGTCCGGCCGACCACCGTAACCGCGGAAGGCGGAGCGGGAGGCAGTTCCCTTACCTTTCCCTCTCTTCCCTCCTGCGCTAAAGCCTGCTCGAAGGTCCGGGGAGCGATGGTCGCCATCTGGGGCCGGGTCGTGCACTCCACTTTCTGCACGGCAAGGCCCCCGAAAAGGAGGCGCTCCATCTGAAGGAGCCCCTTCTCCTTATCCAGGCTAAAGCCGATGCATCCGCTGCAAAGCCCCGTGTTAAGCCTTGTTGCAAGCCTTGCCGCCATTTCTTTTCCGCGCTGTGTCGCGCCGATAAAAATAACGTCCGGATCCTCCTCTTTTGCCGCCTCGGCCATGACCGGGAGATACGCCTCAAGGGGCTGGTCCCGCGCAAGGGGGGGCAGAAGGTAAACTTCATCCGAACCGCAATTGATGTATTCCCTGGCCGACTCACCTGTCAGCGCAAACGACACGAGCTTTACGCCCATTTCCCTTGCCGGACCCACGCCCGCATTCAGAAGCTCCAGGGTCTGTTCGCGACTTTCGGCAAAAACCCAGATTCCAGCCATCGATCCCCACTCCTCAGGCAATTACGCCTTCCTTTAAAAGGGCCCCCACAACCGAACGGATATCGTTAGCTTCCGCTCCGAACTTCAGCCGCTTGCGCTCCATGGTCGCAGCCAGAACGCCCGTTGTCTTAAGACACTGCCCGTTGGCCGTCCCCCCGAGTTTATCGAGGGTAATGTTCTCAACGGGTTTTTTTGCGGCCCCCAGGACCTGTTTCAAGGTCGGGATCCTCGGCGTATTGATGTCGGGGAGCACCGTGACCAGCGCGGGCAGGGGCAAAGACACGACTTCCGTCCCGGAATCGAGCTTTCGCTCTGCAATCACGCGCCCGTTTGCCTCGTCATAGGTGAGCTTATTTACGTAGGTTGCGCACGGGATCCCGAGCTTCTCGGCCAGGGCGGGACCGACCTGCTGCGTGTAAAGATCGCTTGACCCTTCTCCGCACAAAATGAGGTCGCAGCCGGCCTGCGCGCGAACGGCCGAAGCGAGCAGCGCGCAGGTCCCGGCCGGTTCCAGGTCGACAAAGGAGGGGTCGTTTACAAAACAGGCTTTTTCGGGTCCGCGGGAGAGCACGTCTTTTAAGCAGTTCTTCGCCGCGGGCGGAGCCACGGTCACGGCCGTTACACTTGCTCCGTGCTTTTCCTGAAGAAGCATCGCCTCTTCCACCGCGTTGCGGTCATAGGGGCTTATCTTGTAGCTCACCCGGTCGAGCAGCAGTTTGCGCGACCCGGCATCGACCTTTATGTCCGCTTCATCCATGACCCATTTAAAACAAGTGATGATCTTGAGCATTTGTGACCCCTCCGGTTTTCTTCTTAACGCAGTACGCTCCCCGAGATAACCATCCTCATGACTTCCGAAGTCCCCTCGTAGATTTCGGTTATCTTGGCGTCGCGGTAGAGACGCTCGACCTTGTGCCCCTTGATGAACCCGATCCCGCCGTGGACCTGGATCGCCCGGTTCGTCTGGCGGGCCGCCGTTTCGGCCGCGAAAAGCTTGGCCATGGCCGCTTCCTTGCTGTAGGGCTTTCCCTGGTCGAAGCACCATGCGGCGTAATAGGTAAGGAACCGCGCGGCCTCGACGTCGGTTGCCATATCGGCAAGCATCCACTGGATGGCCTGAAAGGAGGCGATGGGCTTTCCGAACTGGACCCTTTCCTTTGCGTAGTGGACGGATTCGTCAAGAGCGGCCTGGGCGATGCCCAGGGCCTGCGCGGCAATGCCGATCCGGCCCCCGTCAAGGGTCATCATGGCGATCTTAAAGCCCATGCCCTCTCCCCCAAGGAGGTTTTCCTTCGGGATGCGGCAGTCTTTGAGGACGACCTCCGAGGTCAGTGCCCCGCGGATGCCCATCTTGTTTAAGTGTTCTCCGGGCTTGATCCCGGGTGTACTTGCGGGAACGATAAAAGCGGTGAGACCCTTGGGTCCTTTTGATTTGTCAGTGCTCGCAAAGATAATGAAAACGCCCGCCACGGGGGCATTTGAGATAAACATCTTGGTCCCGTTTAAGACGTACTCGTTTCCGTCAAGGACGGCCGTCGTGGTTCCGGCGGCGACGTCGGTCCCGGCCCCCGGTTCGGTAAGCGCAAAGGAGCCCAGCATTTCCCCCTTGCAAAGCGGGGTGAGGTATTTTTTCTTCTGTTCCTCGTTCCCGAATTTAAAGAGAGGAAAGCATGCTAGCGAGGTCTGGCATTCGAGGGTAAACCCCGTTGCCGCGCAGGCGCGGCAGAGTTCCTCTAAGACGATGATATAGGTGAGATAGTCCGATCCCGCCCCGCCGTATTCCGCAGGATAGGGAATGCCGCACCAGTCCTGCTCGGCAAGCCGCTTCATGTTCTCGGCCGGAAAGCGCGGCAGCATATCGACTTCTTCCGCGATCGGTTCCACGTACTTCTCACAAAATTCCCTTACCCCCGCGCGGATCAGTTGCTGTTCTTCGGTCAACTGAAAATCCATGATACGTTCCCCTTCGTTGAATGATCGTCAAGTGATGGTTCGCAAAGCCAAGCCCGGCTGCCCGAAGCTTCCCGGAGGAGGCGGGGCGCAAGGCCCGCCCCGTTCGATCCCGGTCCGCTTCGGTTCACAGGAGGCCGCTTTACTTCTTCTTTTCGGGTTCAGGCACTTCTTCGGTGATGCCCGCGATCTTGCGCGCGTATTCGGCAAATTCGTTTACCGGTGTAAAGGCCCTCACCACCAGCTTCGCGCCGTCCGGCGAGCCGCCCCCGTGCATACAACCGGGGACGCCCGCGCCCAAGGTCAGCCATTCGGAGAGTCTTGCGGCCCGTGCCCTTGCTTCGGCGCTGAATTTCGGGCTTGCCTTGAGAGCGTTTTGCACCAGGTGTCCGTACTTGGGATCGTTGAAGTCCTTCGAGGAGGGGAAGCAGCCGGTCTCGACCACTCCGCCGCCGATGTCCTGGCAGAGGCGCTTGGTCTGGTAGGGAAGCGTCGCCACGTGCACCTTGTTGGTGTGCGCGAGCAGCGAATCGGCAACCCACATGCCTCCCGGGCCTTTCTTGCCGAGGGCCATGGCGCCGATGCCCATGCCGTAGGTCGTTTCGTTGTTTACCGCCATCTCGACCATCTTGTTTGCAAACGTGCTCGCGGCAAGGCCGTTCGTCCGGGCCATGAGGGCCCCGGCGCCGATCATGACGTCACCCTGTCCGGCCACGCATGCGCCGATGCAGGCCCGGTAGTTGGCCGTGAAGTACTCGATGATTTTGCCGGAATACTTGAATTCCTGGCACATGAAGACCCTGTCGTTCGGAACGAAGCAATCCTCAAAAAAGAGGAACGCCTGGGTGATTCCCGTCTCCGGACTGTCGAATCCTTCTTCCTGTTCCCTGGTGTCGCTCGGCCGGCGGGTTTCCACGATGGTCAGCCCTTCGATGTCGCGGGGGACCACGAAAGTTACCGCATAGTCCTTGTCTTCTTCCCTGTAGCCGCTGCCCGGAAGGATAAAGATCTCGTTTGACGCGGCGACGCCGCAGATCATGGCCTTGTATCCGCTGACCACAATGCCGTCTTTTCTCACTTCCTTCACATGGACGTTGCTGTCGGGGTTGACCTGCTGCGAGGGCCTGAGGGCGCGGTCCCCCTTGGCGTCGGTGAGCGCGCCGGCGACGACGAGGCCCTTTTCCTGGGCGCCGAGGATCCAGTTCTTAAGGCGCGCCTGGTAGTTCGTACCGTTTTCCTTGTCGATGAGGGCGGTGACGTTCCACATCACGTTCTGGGCGTTCCATCCCACGCAGATACCGCCGGTGCAACTGCCGGTGAAGCGGTACATCCAGCGCTTCATCTTGGAGTTGCCCATCAGATCCTCGAGGTTTTCCATCATGGAATTCCATTTGTGAATCTTCTCGCCGGTAAAGGTTGAGGTTGCGATGAAGTCTTGTGCGTATTTCGGGTCATGGGAGGCGTCAAAAGCCCTGGCGTGGCTCTCGACGGTCCGGCGGGTAAGCGGGCTGGTGGTCACGTCTTCGATAAGCTCTCCAAACTTATACATATTCGGACGCATTGCCTTCAAAGACTTGAGGTAATCCTCTCTGGTTTTCAGTGCCATTTTGTCTCTCCTCTGATGCATGGTTGATTTGTGATCGGGGTTCACATGTCGATTGCGTTCCGTCTCTCGAATCAATTGCCGTTCTTCTTCAGTATCTCCTCCTTGATGCCCATCGGCGTCTTTTCCTGGAATATCCGTGGATCCATCAGCTTGAGATCGGAAGCGATAAGGGGCTTCCATTCCATCTGGGCCAGGACGTCTTTTTCAAGGTCGACGCCCGGAGCGATTTCCGTCAGCGTGACCCCCTCCGGCCGGAGCGTAAACACCGCCCTCTCGGTTACGTACATGATCTTCTGACCGCTCGTGCGGCCGTACTCCCCGCTGAAAGTGATGTGCTCAACCTTCTTGACCAGCTTCTTCACCTTGCCTTCATTTACGACGCTGAGCTTCCCGTCGCGTATATCCAGTTTCAAACCGCTGGCGGTGAGCGTTCCGCAGAACACGACGACCGGCGTGCTCTGAGTGATATTGATGAATCCTCCAGCGCCGGCGATCCGCGTCCCGAACTTGCTCACATTGACGTTCCCGTACTGGTCCATCTCGGCCATTCCCAGCACCGCAAGGTCGAGTCCGCCGCCGTCGTAGAAGTCAAACATGTTGGGGTGGTCCACCATTGCCTGCGGGTTGACCGCGGTCCCGAAATAGAGTCCCGCAAGGGGCACCCCCCCTATCACTCCGGGTTCAACCGTCATGGTCATGAGGCTGCTGATCGACTCCTCGGCCGATACGACCCCGACGCTCTCCGGCATGCCGATGCCAAGGTTTACCGCGGCGTCGGGGACCAGTTCCATGGCGCATCTTCGGCAGATGACCTTCCTCTCGTTCAGGGCAAGCGGATTGACGCTGCTAAGCGGCACCCTGGTTTCACCGCACAGGCTCGGGTTGTACTGCTCCGCCATGGGGACCTGCCAGTGGTTCTCGGGTTTGGCCACGACGACCACATCCACCGCAATCCCCGGGATCTTGACCAGCATCGGATGAAGGGTCCCGGCCTGCACCACCCTTTCCACCTGCACGATCACTTTGCCGCCGGATGCCCTGGCCGCCAGTGCAACGGCCAGGAACTCGAGAGCGATGGCTTCTTTTTCAATCGAGATATTGCCGTACTCGTCGGCGCTGGTCCCGCGAACGATTGCGATATTGATCGGAAAGGACTTGTAGAAGAGGTACTCTTTTCCGTCGATTTCCATGAGCCTCACGTATTCCTCATGGCTCACGCTGTTCAGCCTGCCGCAGGTTTCCCTGGGATCGACGAAGGTCTTGAGGCCCACATGGGTGATTATCCCGGGTTTTTTCCCGCCGATGGCCCTGAAGAGATGCAGTATGACTCCCTGGGGGATGTTGTAGGCTTCGATCTTGTTTTCGACCGCCATCCTGATGATGTCCGGCTGAAGCCCCCAGTGGCCGGCAATGACTTTTTTCAGCAGGCCTTCTTTTGCAAAACGATTGAGACCCCAGTTCGACTTTCCGTCGTTCTGGCTCGCGGCGAAGGCCAGGGTGAGATCCCGCGGTTCCCCGGTTTCAAGAAACCTTTTTTCGATTGCCTGGACCACTTCGTCCGGATGGCCCATCCCGACGAATCCGCTTGTCGCAATCGTGTCCCCGGCCTTGATCAATTTGGCCGCTTCTCCAGCAGACATGAACTTTGCCATCATTAAACCTCCCCTTTTGACCTCGACTGTATTTTAGAGCTGGCGTGACATCCGACGGTGAAGAAGAGAGGCAAGCATCATGCCAGTTGACAGGCCGCTGTCCGCGAACCGGCAGCAGGAGACGCAAAGAAAGCCAAATGTAAAGATTGTCACGAGAACGAAACAACCTGCCGAATGAGGTGATCCTGCATCGGCGATGGAATCGACTCAGATAGAATAGGCTGTGATTTGAGTGGTTTGATGCGGGTGATGTAAGATTACATCGCTGAACCGTTCTAACATCAGGGGGATGATGCAGGATGACGAAGGGCGAAAAAACCATTCGAAAAGCAGGGCGTTCACTTGATGGGGATCCATTTTATCGATTAAATTCGCATTATTGGATCTTCATAGCAGAGTGTCGTTTTTTCGGTCTCATCGCATACGCTAATGTGGTACTTCTTCAACTTGCGCACCACGGTCGACTGATCGACTTTCAGCGCTGCTGCAGCCTTTCGGGTGCTTCCGTATCTCTTCAGCGCCTCCTCGAGAAAATGTCGTTCAACCTGTTCAACGGCCTTTTGAAGCGGCAGATTGGTGTGGAGAAGCAGCCTGCCTTCAATGGGCAGCATAGGGTTACTTATGTACGTGGGCAGGTGACTGACCTGGATCTCATCGGCATCGTTCATCACCAGCATCCGCTCGATTACGTTTTCGAGTTCGCGGATATTGCCCGGCCACGAATAGGTCAGGAATTGATCTACGACCATGGAAGAGAATCGCTTGTTGAATTGATATTTCTTGTTGATCTTCTCCACGAAATGCAGGACGAGCAGAGGGATGTCTTCTTTGCGTTCCCGTAGAGGCGGGATTTCAATGGACACGACATTCAGCCGGTAATAGAGATCTTCTCGAAAAGTGCCCATGGATACCATTTCCTTGAGGTCCCTGTTGGTTGCCGCCACGATGCGCGCATCGACCGGGATTGCCTTGATGCCGCCCACCCTCATCACTTCGTGGTCCTGCAGTGCTCTCAGCAGTTTCACCTGGAGGTTGAGAGAGATATCCCCCACCTCGTCGAGAAACAGGGTCCCCTTTTCGGCCAATTCAAACATGCCCGGCTTTCCTTGTTTCCTGGCCCCGGTAAAGGCCCCGGAATCATATCCGAACAGTTCCGATTCCAGCAGGTTTTCCGGTATGGCACCGCAGTTTATTTTGATCATGGGACCCTCGGCTCGATGGCCCAGGCGATGGATGGCATTGGCGATGACTTCTTTTCCGGACCCCGATTCGCCCGTAATCAGGACCGTGGAATCCACTTTGGCCACTCGTGCCGCCATTTCCAGGACGCGCCTGGTTTCAGGGCTTCTGGCGATGACGTCAACACTTCGCGTGATCTGCTGAAAACGCATCTGTTCGAGTTCGGCGGCATAGATTTCATTGAGTTGCTGGGTCTTTTCGAGGAGGTCTTTGAGGTACAGTATCTCGGTGATATCCCTTACGTTTACCACTACACGCCTGATTTCTCCATTTTCTCCCCAGATCGGAATCCCGGTGGCCATTATCTTCTGGCCGATTTTGTCCCCCTTCGTCATTTCAAGCATTATCGTGGTCTTTTTCCTTGCGTTCAGCGCCGTCAAGGCGGCGGATTGGGTATAGAACCTCCCGCCCACCATCTCCTGGGCATCCTTACCCACGACAAAATCGCGATGTATGCCACAGATGCGCTCCCAGGCACTGTTGACCATAAGAACGTTGCCCACACCGTCGGTGATGAAGAGACCGTCGTGAGAGGCCTCGAGGACATCTTCCAGTTCGCAGGAAGAGCAGGGATTCTCGGGGAATCCGGTATTTTCCGGATTGCGGGTGCAGGGGCCGAGCCTTTGTACCATCATCGGGAACTCCTGATACGAGAAGAAGTGAACTTACGCATCGATGCACAATATTGCCTGCCTTGCCATGAATTGTGAGAAGACCGAAGGTCGCACTGTTTTTCTAAGCAAGTTTGATGCCGTCACGATCACGATCCGACACCAAATCTCGGATGGATCCTCTTCCTGCATGAAAATGTGGATTATTCCCCTGCATGGCGGAGGTGCAACACGATCCGGACAGGAAACGCCGCCGGTTTCGCTCCCGGGCAGAGAGTTTTTCCGGGCGCGGACAGTTTGTCATTTCATGAAAAATGCAATATTCTCGATCACCGGATTCCTCAGCATATTTTTTAAGATTATGAAAACGATACCGGCATGGAGAGAAACCGGGCGAGCAGGCGTTTCGTATCCTGCGGGAGACGATCGTCAATTACCGCTTCCAGCCCGGGACCCCGTTAAATATCGAGCGGTTGGTTCGGATACGGACATGAGCCGGACCCCGATCCGGGAAGCGGTGCACCGGGTTATCCGGTAAAGCATTCCGGTCAGCGTCCCGAACCGACGGCGTCGTAAGGGCCCGTTTCATTGAACTTGCGCAGGAACCGGATTTCGTGCATGAATACACGCTTGCAATGACCTTTCCGTAGACAATGGGCGGGTGCGTCCGCGCCCGCAATAAGAGACGGTTCCGAACCTTAAACCACTCTGAATGGCTGGGCAGGTTTCGCCATGGATGACAACATCAGGAAAACACTCGAAGAAATATTCGCCGCAGGATTGCAGGCCGTGGATCCGGAGAACGCGGTTCGGAATCATGTGCGGCGAATCGGAAACGAACTGAGGGTCGGTGAGCGATCGTATCTTCTTGACCGGTTCAGGAAGATCATCGTCGTGGGAGTCGGGAAAGGGACGGCGCCCATGGCGAAAGCTCTCGAGGACATCCTGGACGACCGGCTGACCGGCGGCTGGATCATCGTTAAGTACCACCATGGGCTGGCTTTGAGAAAAATCCACGTGATGGAGGCGGCACACCCCATCCCGGACGATGCCGGCCTCAAGGCCGCACGGATCGTTTTGGACCGTCTGAAAGAATGCACTGAGGAAGACCTGGTCCTGTGCGCTTTCTCCGGGGGCGGCAGTGCTTTGTTCCCGGCCCCGCGTCCTCCGGTGACTTTCGATGAAAAACAGAAGACCACGCAGCTTCTGATCGAATGCGGCGCAACGATCAATGAAATCAATTGTATACGAAAGCACCTGTCCCTCGGCAAGGGAGGGCAGCTTGCAAGAATAGCCTACCCCGCGACCATCATCTCCCTGTCCCTGTCCGACGTTGTGGGCGATCCGCTCGATGTCATCGCCTCCGGCCCCACGGTTCCCGATTCGAGCACCTTCGCGGATTGCCTGGGGATAATAGAGCGGTATGGACTGGCTCAAAATGCGCCCCCTTCCGTTCTCCGATTCCTGCGGGACGGGGCCGCGGGACTGGCCGATGAGACGCCGAAGACCGGTGACGCCCTGTTTCAGCGCGTTCAGAACGTGATTGTCGGAAGCAACCGCGCGGCACTCCTCGCCGCGAAAGAAAGGGCGGTTTCGCTCGGCTATAACACACTCATACTGAGTTCGTTTATCCAGGGGGAGGCGCGGGAAATCGGGTTAGGCCTGGCGGCCATCGGGAAAGAGGTCCTCGAATCGGGGAATCCTCTATCGGCGCCCGCGTGCATCCTGGCCGGCGGGGAAACGACCGTTACCATCCACGGTAAGGGAAAAGGGGGCCGGAACCAGGAACTGGCCCTGGCTGCGGCCATTGCTGTAAAAGGTTGGCCTCGTATCGCCATTCTCAGCGCGGGGACGGATGGAACCGACGGCCCGACGGATGCCGCCGGAGCCTTTGCAGACGGGAACACCTGTCAGGATGCGCTCCAGTTGGGGATGCGCCCTCTCGATTACCTTTTGAATAATGATTCCTATAATTTCTTCGACAGGTTGGGGCAACTGCTCAAAACGGGCCCGACGCGAACCAACGTGATGGATGTGGTCTGCCTGCTCGTCACGTGAAGCGTCAAAACACGGCCCCGGGGCAGGACGATCTGAAATTTCCGTTCACGAACTCCACCCGGAGGAATAGATTATCGGGGGTGTCCCCCCGACACGGTGACGGGCATCCCGGTAATCCTGCCCGACGGTCGATATCGGCGGCAAATCATTGTGTGTCTACGGAAGGAAACCCGGGTAAACTCGATTCCGTGAAACCGAATCCACTTACCGAAACTGTCTCACAACAAGGAGCTGACCTCCATGCTTATCGTCGGTGAACTCATCAACGCAACCCGCAAAGCAATCAGCGCGGCGATCGAAGCAAGAGACTCCGTTGCCATTCAAAAAGTGGCGAAGGAACAATGGGAAGCAGGAGCCAATTATATCGACGTCAACGCAGGGGTATTCGTCGGCCGGGAGGCCGAGTACCTCAAATGGCTGGTGACCACGGTACAGGAAGTTGTGGACGGTCCCTGCTGCATCGACAGCCCCGATCCGAAGGCCATAGAAGCGGCCCTTTCGGTGCACAGGGGAGTAGCGATGATCAATTCGATCTCGCTGGAAAAGAATCGATACGATGCCCTGTCGCCCCTCCTGGCGGGCACGGACCTCAAAGTTGTGGCCCTGTGCATGGCTGATGAAGGAATGCCGCAGAGTTCCGCGGAGCGGGTGTCGGTCGCCGATAAGCTGATCGATCGCCTGGTGGGGGATAACGTGCCGGTCGAGAACATATACGTCGACGCTCTGGTCCAGCCGGTCTCGACAAATAACAACTTCGGAGTTGAATTTCTGAGCGCGGTCCAGGAGCTGAAAACCAGGTTCGAGGGAGTGCATACCATATGCGGGTTGTCGAACATCTCCTTCGGACTGCCGGAACGCAAGTTCCTGAACCAGACTTTTGCCGTGATGGCGATAGCCAGGGGGCTGGACAGCCTGATCATAAATCCCCTGGACCGAAGGATGCTGGCGGGCATCCTTGCCGCGGAAGCCTTGGCCGGAAAAGATGAATTCTGCATGAGATACATTCGGGCCTATCGGGCGAAAAAGCTGGAGAACATCTGAGAAGAGGCGGGGAGTGCGCCTCCCGCCGCCAAGGTCTTCCGGGACGACTTCCCTTGTGCGGGGTGTGCCGGCCGGTGAGATAGGTGAAGCGGGTGGCCCGGATACTTGCTATCCGGGCGCGAAGCGCAGGAGGCCCGGAGGATAAGGCATGGAACCATGGTGGCGGGTTTAGCCGGCCCTCTTGTCCTTACGGACCCGGACAACGAGTTGTCCGGGCCACCCACTCCGCCAGATGTCCGATGGACAAGGCCTGCAGCCCCGTGGAATGCCTGGTTGGTCCTTTTTGTCCCTGCGCTGTTTACGGGACCGCCACACCGTCGGTTTCTCAGGTTCTAATTCCGGATAATGGCCGGAATGGCCGAATCGTCCAGAGTCAGAACATACATGCCGATGGCGGCGAGCATCAGCACAACCACCAGCCATACCCGCCAGTCCTTGTACAGCACCCTTCTGCTGAACATCGCGGCGTCCGATTTTGAGTGTCTTTCCGAACCTGAATGCCTCTGCTCATGCCGAGTCATGCGCTGTTCACTCTCCAGTCTGATAGTAGTGCGTTGCGAAGATTGGCGACAGACTACGGGGCTCAAGCCGATTTCAGACGGTTGAGTCTTCGCTTGTACGCATAGACGGTGATCGCCACTCCGAGTATCCCAGCCAGCAGCACCACCCAGACGTATTCTTCCATGTAGGTCATCATCAACAGGGTGAGGGCGAGGAAACCCCCCAGCAGGCACAAATGGTAGCCCAGTTCCACCCCGGCGAAAAACGTCGTCAGCGCCAGCAGAAGCAGAAGCACCAAACCTGTGTTTTCATAATCCAGACGCCCCGTGAACAAGAGCACGTGTGTGAGGCTGACCGCAACCAGGAGGCCGAACCACGTGAGCAATTGCGGCCGCAGGATGCTCATCCGGCTCTTTCCGCTGTTTCGGGCACGGGCCCATTCCATGATAAGACAGGCGCAGGCGAAAACCGGCACCATCGCGTACCAGTACCAGTGGCTGTATTTTCGCGAAAAATCCGTTACGGCAACACCGATTACTGAGAGCAGAATCAATGCCACATAAGAGATTTCAAAGGTTCGCAGGCCATGGAGGAGGCCTCTCCCCGCGGCTTTGCCTTCAGCCGGCCTCGTTGAATCCTTGTCGGACATCTCCTCTCCTTTGTCGCTCGGAGGAACTGCACGTCATTGGCGCGCCGGTACCCGGTCGCGCGGGCTCATCGTTTGTCCGGGCTCTCATCCGGCAGCTTTCGACGCCTCAGAGCATATCGTTCGCCTGCGCGCAGGTATCGGCGGACCGATGGTGTTCCTTTCGGTCCGTGGTGACTCGGGGTGTCCAGCCGGACAGGTCGGCCGAAGTCGCCTTGACCCGTCGTTGGTATCGAAGCAGGCTGCTACGAGATGGTTTCCCCCGCTTCATGAACCTCCCGGAAGCCCCAAGCCGCCTAGAGGAAATCAAAATGGGAGTCCTTCATCCACTTCTCGACCTCTTTCCCATAATGGTCGAGAAACACATCCATCTTGTTGCCTCCGGCCTTCATGACCCTGGCAGCTATCCCCGATGCCTTCTGGTACGCTTCTTCAAATGCGCTGTCGTCCAGGCCGCTGATTTCCTTGGCTTCTTCTTTTGAAATATGACCGGTGTGAGCAAAAACAGCCGCGAAAACCCCCGTCATTTTCTTGATATTTTCTTTAGGCATGGCTTTCTCCCCGTTGGTCGTTGAATTCATCGGCAGGTGTTTGTCCGGGTCACGCCCGGGCCGTCGCAACTCATGCAATACCCGTCCGGAAAACTTGCCCTCGGCACCGATTCTTATTCCCGGCGCCACCCGGTTTCGCAGAAATCGTCCCGGCTAGTTGCGGGCCGCGTTCAGGGCCGCCTGCAGCTTGGCTTCGTCGTCATGCGAGAGCGATGTCTTCATGATATGGCCGCCCGTTCCTTTGAGTTCTTCAAGGACCTTGTCCTCGGTCGCACGCTTGACCAGGACGAAGAGCACGGAACTGCCGGGCTTCATGGTGGTTGCAAGCTCCTTCATGAACTTGTCGTCGATGCCCACATCGGCCAGGGCCCCGGAGACGGCTCCCGCGGTGGCACCGACTACCATTCCGAGAAGGGGACTCAGAAAGATGAGACCGATCAGGGTTCCCCAGAACCCCCCGCTGACGGCCCCGGCCGCAGTGAGATTGACGGCCTGGTGAAGCTTGACTTTGCCCTTTTCATCCTTGACCGCAACGGCCGCGTCTTCGAGTTCGATCAGGTAATCCTTTTGCATTTTCACCAATGCAATACGGACCTCCTGAGCCTTGAACTGATCGTCATAACCGATGACCACTAGAGTACTCATTGGTGTTCTCCTTCAGTCTCATGGTTTTGCCAAGTGCCGTGGAGCGGCTGTTTTCAATCCCTTTGCCGACTCAACCGGTTATTCAGCGTCCGCAACCGATTTGCTCGGCAGGGGCCCGGTATGAAATCGTCTTAAGCCTTAGGGCTTGTCCGTAAATAAATCCTTTGTGCTCGCATCCGGCTTTTGGCCCACTTCGGCCGCTCCTCAATCGCAAAATCCTCAACGTAGTCCAGCTACGCCTGCGGTTTTGCTCAATCGTCGCGACCAAAATCGGTCTCAAAATCCGGTGCGATCCCTAAAAGGCCTATTTACGGACAAGCCCTTAATCCGATCGTACGGAAACGCCTGATTATGGAGCCTCTCTTCCCTGTTGCCGGTGACTCGTCCAAGATTTACTTGCATGCTTCGCTACAGGGTTTGTCCACCATCGTGCCGCCTTCGGAGGCGCACATTTCATCCGTTGCATCGGATGAACACTTGTCTGCCTTGACACAACATCTCGGATACATTTCCCGGCATTTCTCGATACACTGGTGAAATTCTTTGCCGGCGTACTGAAGGGCGCAGTTGTCCTCGCATCCGTTGACGGCGAGACACGGTTGGGCAGCCAGCAGGACCAACAGGATGATGAGCTTCTTCATTCTTCAACTCCCTCTGTAAAATGCCGGTAAAGATGATCCGGGCAGCTCTCAAACGCGGGAGAGCCGGGCAGTCCTTTGCGGGTGGCGGCGGCCTTTCCGGGCCATGGCTTGCCGTGTTCGCCCGGCTCCGGAAAAGCGTAACAATAACAGAGTGGTATCTGAGTGCTGCCGGCAATAGCGACGGGTCGTCGCTCATTCTTGGAAAGTCGCGGACACTGAAACCTTTTCCCTCGGAGCGTGCGAGAACACAGTCCGCAATTTGCGTGAGCCATGAGTAGGATGATATCAACCGCCGGACCGAATGCCCACGAATTGTGCCAAGGATACTAATCATCGACGCGGGCAAGTGTCAAATGTATTGTGTGGAATCTGATCTTCCCTCCAGTCGATTCCAGATGGATAGGTTTTTCCGCGCCTTAGAAACAGGAAGCGCGGTGTCCGAGGTTGTATCGAGTGGGCCGCATCGTGCTAAGAGCGATTTTTGAAATACTCGTCGGCGTCCGGCCGCGAAGCTTCCTCTTCCAGCAGTTCGTCTATATTCAACGGATTGAGCGGCTTGCAGATGATTTCGTTTATCCGGAGTCTCTTAAGGTGCTGGGATGAAGCCGCCTGCATCACCAGCGCCGTATCCGACCCGCGGGCGGAGCCGGCTATCGCGATGATTCTCTCCCCGCTCATCAGGTGGCCCGCATCCGTAGCCATGAGGACGATCTCATAACAAACCTTGACCCCCTGGCAAAAGCAGCGCAACAGGTTGGCCATCAGGATGGGAGTCTTGGATTCATAGAGCAGATCGGTGTGAAATAGCATTGTACCGAAATGAACTTCATGCCCGGAGTCCCTCAGGGATTTCACCAACTCGGGAGGGAACGGGTTGACTTTCCTGCGGAAATCGAACTGATGACCCACCACGATCAATTTGATTCCCTGCCCCTTGAAAAACTCCATGGCCTTCCTTGCCGTCGCTCCAGTGGTGGAGGCCAGCACCAGCTTCTTTATCCTCAGGGCATTCAGCCTTTCCTGAACCAGTCTGAAGGTAATTTCCGTATTCTCCGGTTTTCGCTCCTCAAAATAGACGATCTTCCTTTCCATGATTCATCCCCTTTGCTTACAGTGACGGATTTCATCAACACAACGAAACCCTCAGCCCGTTTCCGGTCAGCGGGACACCAGGGTGCCCGCTTGAGGGTCAGCGTCTATTTTCCTTTGCCGATGTTCGAAAGCCGCAGCACATTGGCCAAAGGCTCCCTCGGCGGACCCGAAAGCGGGATGTCCATATGATTACCATGGCTCATCACGAAGTAAAGATTGCCTTTGGAAACGGCATGAGGGGGCCAGTCCCAATTCGGGCGGAGGCCCTTTCGACCGAGGCGGGCGGCAAGTTCCATGCTGTTCCTCTCGCATGAGCCGCTCGTATAGATGTCCACGAGAAAACTCTTCCTGATATTTTCGAAGATCCATTTTTCAAACTTGTCGACCTCACCATAAAATGCATCCAGTAGGATTACCCCTTCGATGCGTCTGGTTGCACCGCCCCGGTCGAGAGTGTAGGCCACGGCTTTGTAGCCGCCGCTGAAGCCGACCAGGACGATGGGGGCCTGCCTTAGCCTGTCCCGATATTTTTTCCCCAGCCTGTCCGTCAATTCCCCGGCCGCTTCGTCCATGAATGCCTTGAAGGCCCCCTTCCTGAAGAATTTGCCCGGACTGGAGTCCGCAGCATCTTTTGCCATCTGCGGCATCACGAGGATGACGTTCCTGCCGGAAGCATCGATCTGGCCTTCGAGGTCGTAATCACTGTTGCTCTGGTGAATATTCGCGTTGATCGCATGGAAAAACACTACGAATGCGAAAGGTTCCTTTGGGCGGAAAGTGGGCGGGATGTGGAACAGGACGCTGCCGTCCGAATAGTGGTCTTTCTCCGGAAACCGCGCCCCGTCGCGGTTGGTGTGATAGCGGACCGCGGTCCGGGGATCCACGTAATCGAAGAACTTCACGTTGGTGTCTTCATACATGCCATGATACGGGAATGGAGCGGTCTTTAGCTTTGCAACGAAAGTTCCGGAATAGCTCCGGCTGTCTTCGGAACGGGGAGGGCCGGCTTTGGAGTTCGATGCCATGTGAAACGGGGATGACAACCTCCCGTCTTCAGCGGGGGAATTCTCCCCGGAGGTCGCTCCACCGCCGGAAGGCAACGCCAGGAAAATACCGATGACGACCGGCACCAGGACCAGTAAAGCCAACAGCGAAGGGGAAATTGCTCTCATTGCAACCATGGCCTGCTACACGGAAGAGAGGGGGTCAACCTTCCCCAGTCCCCGGAAAGACAAAAGCGCAACCAGGTAAGCCGCAGCCGAGATGAAGAGAATGGACGAAAGTCCGAAAACCACCGACAGCAGCGGAGCCAGCGCCGATCCCACAACCGAAAACGAGCCGTTGATCCCCCAGGCCCACACGAAGAATTCCTCCTTTCCGAGTTCGGCAAGGGTCGCCATTCCCAGGGCAAAAGGGAATCCCATGAGAAATGCCAGGGGGAACAGGAGCAGGAGGCATGCGAGGATCCTCACCCAGTAAGGATACATTCCCACGAAATGGAGCAGGGGGTCGAGGCAGAAATAGTAAAAGAGCAAAATAGCCACAAGCGATACGCAGACAAAGACCATGGCTCTCCCCGCCTGTGGAACGAACCTCGCCGACACATAGCTTCCCATCCCTGAAAAGAGAAGCATCCCGGTGATCAAAACCGCGACGGAAACATTGGTGTTTCCAAGGCACAACAGGTATTTGCCGATCAGGCCGATTTCAATGAGAACGTATCCGATGCCGAGGCACAGAAAGTAGAGGACTATGCTGACCTTGCCGCGGCGATGCCCGAAAAATGCCTTCCATCCAAAGATGACCGGGAGGAGCAAAAGCAGGAAGCCGAGAACCGTGGATAAAACCAGGGTGGCCCAGAGGAGCAGATACCCCCATTCGTCGGATACGGCCTCCAGCTTGTCCATGAATTTGGGAATATCGCCCAGTTTCACGAACCCGGCAAAATAGGGACGGTCGTTTGTCAGATAATCCGTGTTGAAGACGTACCCGTCGCTCACACGTTTAAAATCGCCGTGCATGAGGCGGTCTGCGACCAACCGGTACAGATTTCCCGCTGAAAGGTCCCCACTCGGCGAACTCTCGGTCCCGGCCTCTTCAGAAGGAAAGTCGGCCATGGACAGCCCCGCTGCCGGTTTCCCATCGGCCGAAACAGCTCTTGTCGAAGCGTCCGGGCCGCCAGGCGTGCCCTCGCTTCCGGACGCCGCCTCTCCCTGAGGGGCAAAATACACATTTCTGTACGCCTCGAATACGCCGTCGATATTTCCGCTTCCCGGTCCGTGTCTACCCTGAGGCCAAATGACCTCGAAGCTCATCTTCCTGCAGTATTCTTCAAGTTCCCGGATTTCCTCCGCTTCAAAGCCCCCTTTCTTGTAGAGGGCGGTAAACGTGGAAAGGTAGGTATGGGCCATGAAGAGATCTTGTCCCGCATCGTTCGATCCGGCTTCGTTCGCCGCCTTTGCGATGGTGGTCATGAGTTTCAGGGCCGACTTGGGCGGGTCCTCCTTATTCCAGACGGTTATGGCGAGGATCCCTCCTTTTCGCAAGGCCCCGATACAGGCCAGGAACGTTTCCTTCGTGTACGTGTACTTCTCAAAGATCGGAGAGCCTCCGGGCATCGAAAGCCCCGTCGAATCCGCCAGGCTGAGATCGACAATGTCGAAGGAATCGGGGACTTGCCGCACGAAGGTCCTGCCGTCGCTCGGGATCAGCCTGACGGCCGGGTTTTCGAGAATATGTCCGGTGAAGTCCGCGATGAACTCACTGTCGCGCACGGCGCGAATCACCACCGGACTGCCTTCCGCCACGGTGATCCGCTTCGCTCCCATCGCAAGGGCCACGTTTGTTGAAATGCCGCCCCCAAACTGCATGACCAGCACATCGGGGTTCTTTTTCAAAAGGTACGGCATGGAAAGGGGCAGGTACCTGATGTATTCCTTCTGCTTGTCGGGGAGCGCTTTCATGATTCCGATCGGTCCATCCCCATCGAGGTACATTCCGAGGAAGGCATCCTCGGGCATCTCTTCGAGGTAGAGCGAAGCCGCATCGCTCAGACCCGGAGCGAAATGGAAGTAGGAACTGGAATAGACTTCCAGGAGCCCGAAGGGACTCGAATTCCGGTAAACCCTCTTTGAATCGGGAAACTGCCTTGCATAACTGACGCCCTTGTATGGGGACACATTGATCTGCGCGAACGTGAATCCCATGACGAGCGAGACGAGGACCGACACCGCAAGGGATGCGAACAGCCTCTTGTTCGCCTGCCCTGCAAGCCAGAAGAGAGCCCCCGCGGCCCAAAGCCCCAGGGGTACCCAATAGAGCTCATCGGGCAGCAGAAAATACATGGCGGCAAACAGGACGATTCCTCCCAGCCCGGAACCGCTCATGTTCGCAAAATAGGCCTTGCCGAAATTTTTCTGCCCCAACAGGAAGAACAGTCCCAGGATCATGGCTCCGAGCAGGAAAGGAATGAAGTAAAGCAGGAAATAGCACGCGAGGTAGTACTTCTGATCCGCATCGGATACAAGGAAGATCGGATTGAAGGGTACGCGCTGTGCCGCCGAGTTGGCCGCGATCATCGACGGGCCGAACAACAGGATACCCCAATTCATCCAGGAGACCAATCGGGCTTTGAACGATTGTTTCCAGATGCAAAGCGCCGTGCTGAAGACCCCGAATCCCAGCATCGCAATGCTGACTATGGTGGAGCCGAAATGAGACCAGCCGCTGTTTGCAAAAACCCGCATGACAAACAGCTCGTAGGCGATGATGGAACCTGAAATAAGGGCCAGCGCTACATACCGGTGGAGTGGGAGCCGCTCGGTCGCCTGGCCCGGGTTATCGATGTCGCTCATTGGAAGTGCGTCCCGCCTCCCTTTTTGGTGAATGGAACGAACGCTTCCTTCTTGCGTCCCTGGTAGATGTCTTCCCTGGCGATGGTGATATTCCCCTGGGCATCCTGGTTCTTGGTGACCTTCAGGATCACCTGCGCCCCGGGGGGGCCAACGGGGATGACCATAGTCCCGCCCACTTTGAGTTGCTTGAGAAGCGGCGGGGGGATGTGGTCTATTCCACAGGTCACGATGATCTTGTCAAACGGCGCGTACTCCTCCCATCCGTAGTATCCGTCGTCGGCCTTTCGCCTGATGTTTCCATACTCGGGATACCCCGAAGCCGCCAGGCTGGTGTACAACTCATCTGTTACCTGGGCCAACGGTTCAATGATTTCAATCGTGTAAACCTGATCGGTGAGATACGACATCAGGGCGGAATGGTAGCCTGAACCCGTGCCTATCTCAAGAACCTTGTCGCCCGGTTTCACATCGAGGGCGGAGGTCATCCTGCCGACCAGATGGGGGCCGGATATGGTCACGCCGTAGTGTATATCGAGAAATGCGTGGTCGTAGGCTCGATCAAGGTTCCATTTCCTGCAGAACTTTTCGCGGGGAGTCATCAGGTAAGCCCTGATCTCCTTGTCGCTGCGCAGGTCCTTGTTTTGGATCATAACGAGGCCCCGCTCATACCGCTCCTTCAGGTATTTCTCCTCTTCATTTCGCTTTTCCTTCATGTAGGTCACGAACTTCTGCAGGGAATCCCTGGGCGGATTAACCCCTGCGGGGCCCGCGCCGACGGTCTTTTTCACCTCGGAGGCGCGATCTCCCGCGACGGCCTCTCCGCCGCCCTTTCCCGATTGCGACGGAAGGGTCCCGGCCGTGCCGGGGACCACGATGTCGTTGGACGCCGGGCTGGATACCCCGACCTTGCACGCTCCCTGGTCGACGGCCTTCTGTTCGGCGGCGAATGCGAGGGCAAGCGCGCAGCAAACCCCCGCGACCACCAGAAATGCTTTTGATAACTCCTTGAAAATCATGTCGTTTTCCCCATTTGCCATTGTGTCTGTAAGATAGCGAGTGCAGCGCGAAAAAGAGAATACTCCTGCCGTCATGAATCGCGGTGGTAAGAACACGAATTACCGTTCGGGGCAAGCCGAAGTTTGACGGACCCCTGCTTTTGCCCTCGAGTCTTTCGGTCCGGAAAAGATACGAAGCCTTACCCTGCTTACGCCATCAAAGGGCGTCTCAACATCCGGCAAAACGTCTTAAACTACCCCGGGTGGCCCGGACAACTTGTTGTCCGGGCGCGTAGCGCAGGAGGTTTGAGGGGCTAGATCCGCCACGGCCCAAGAAGTTCAAAGAACAAGCCCCAAAAGGTCGACGACAGATTTGCCTGCCCCTTCCATCCTTACGGACCCGGGAGTAATTCATGAACAGCCCCGTACATCCGGCAAAAATCGAGAGTACCGCAGGACCTTCAAGTATGACAAGCATATTACGGCTGTGCCTTTCCCATCCTCGTTCCGCTCCGGATCAAAAACGCAACTCATCATTCGCCGGTTGAATTTTTTCTACCGGGCTTTCGAGCTTTGCTCATTCGTGTAACGGCGCTCCCGGCGGGCTTGTTCTCATTGAGGCTGCGGACAGTGGGATGATCAGGAAATGCGCAAGAGATCCTCGCAAAATCGGCTGAATTACCAATGTCCGGACGGGTTGTATCACCCTGACCCGCAATCCCGCCAAGTGCAATGATTTGACCCATTTTTGCAAGTATATGATGTAACGGTGGAAATTTTTTGAAGATGATTTAGGGGTCTCAAAATGGCAGGATCTTTTTGACACACCCTTGCCGAAATTTATCCTCTTCCGCCGGGCTGTTCCCTCACAGACTGCGCGGTTTGGCGGTCTGGCCTGTCCTATGCATCCGATCACCAGATGTCCATCAGGGGTCCATTTCTCGCACTGGGACATGCAATGCATGATCCAATTCACTTCAACATCTTAGGAGGGAATGATGAGCAACTGGGAAGGGAAAATCGACATCAACAAAGTATTCGTACTCCAACCTACCCGTCCGACAACTTATTTCGGTGTGGGAGCGATTGCAAAAATCGGCGAGATCCTCGAGGGAATGGCCAAGAGAGGTCAGAGTAAATTCCTTGTCGTCAGCGACAACATAGCATACAAGGCCAGCGGCGCCTGGGATGTCGTCCAGCCTGCATTGAAGAAATTCGCCACCGTCTGGAAGCATTACGATGAAGTGCGGCCGAATCCGACCTATGACAACTGCGAAGCGGCCGCTGCCATGGGGACGGCGATGCAAGCGGACTGTCTTATTGCAATCGGCGGCGGGAGTTCCATGGATACCGCCAAGACCGCCGCTGTGCTCATGAAGCACCCCGGGAAGAAGGCCGTCGACTTCTATGAAAAGGGTGTGGCCATCACCGGCGCCATCCCGGTCATCGCCATCAATACCTCACACGGTACCGGCTCCGAGTGCGACGCATTTGCCGTGGCCCAATCGGACGGCGAAGACAAACCGGCTATCAACTCGCCTCACGTCTACCCCACCTTCACCATCGAGGATCCGCGGCTTACAGCCACGATGCCGACCAAACAGACGATTTCCACCAGCATCGACGCGGTGAACCATGCCCTCGAGGCCGCGACGGCCATCACCACGAGTCCCTACTCGATCTGCCTGGCCAAGGAAGCTGTCCGGCTGGTGGCCACCTACCTGCCCTCAGCCATCGTGGAGCCCTCGAACCTGACCGCCAGGTACTGGCTCATGTATGCCTCGGCTATCGCAGGAATCAGCTTCGACCTGGGGCTTCTGCACATCACCCACGCCCTCGAGCACGCGATGAGCGCCATAAATGTCAAGGTGACCCACGGCGACGGCCTGGGTATCCTCATGCCGGCCATGATCCAGGAAATCTATCCGGCCGTTCCCGAGGTGCTGGCCGACATGTTCGCGCCTGTCGTTCCCGGCCTGAAGGGCGTCCCCGGTGAGGGACAGTACGTCGTGGCCAAGATCAAGGAATGGTTTGCCGGTGTAGGCCAGGCCACCAGCATGGCCGGTTACTTCACCGAAGCGGATGTGCCGGCGCTGACCAAAATGACCATGAAGTCTTCCTTGTCCAAGATGCTTCTGCCGCTGGCCCCAATCAGGGTGGACGAACAGGTGGTGGAGCGCATCTTCAGGAACTCGCTCTAATCCGTGCGGAGAGCGCAAGTCCGGGAAAAGGGGCGGGGCGACCCTGCCCCTTGTTCCTGGCTGGCTCCGGTCTGTACCGTCACATCAAGGTCCATGATATCATAGCGGAGTGTTGAGAGGGACCGGCCCCAACGTGCTTTGCCGTGCCGGTCCCTGAGGGAATAACAAAGGCCTCTTCACCGTGAATAGGAATCATTCACGGTGAAGAGGCCGGTCTTGCTCAAGATAGCGGTGAGACTGCACAATCACGGCGGCACCGCGCCATCCGCAACGGCAGGCGACAAAGCAGGGCCGATCCGGCACGACCGCTGAATGAGCTTCCCATGTCCCCTTGGCTCCGGAACGCCGTTATGGAGTACTGGGCGGCTGACTATTCACCCAGGCACAGAACTCCTCCATGGTCAGATGGCTGTCGTTGTTGGTGTCAGCGGACATGAAAGACGACTCGGCACCACCGATAGGAGCAAGTCCCATCCCGGTATGATGGCTGCCTTGGGTGTCATACCAACTGGAGAAATCACTTTGATCGAGGTACCCCTTGTTGCTGGAGTCAAATTGCTTGAAAGCGTCCTGACACGAGGTTTCCGCTCCCTGAGCATAGACGTAAGCACTTCCCAGGATGACAACTGACATGAGTACAAACGCTGCAAGAAACAATCCGATCTTTTTCATGATTTATTCCTCCTTTCAAGAATCCCTTCATCGAATTCAGCCGGAGGCCTGACCGCATCCCGGAAACCAGGATGGTGTGGGGTCACTCACAGGCCATCCTCCGGAAAACGATGTTGCCTGATTTTTGTCGCTACTGCTTCCCCGAGCCCGTCCCGGCGAGCTTTAAGGCATCCAGGCGAGCCTTCATGCGGAGCTTGTGGCTGTCCGGAATGCTGCCGGCGGCCAGACCCTTGTGGTAAACCTCCTCGGCCCGGGCCTTATCCCTTTCCTTCTCGTAGATTCCTCCCAGGAGCAGGTAGGCATCGGCATAGGCCGGGTACCTGCCGATGAGGTCAACCAACACTGCCGCTGCGCCGGCATCGTCTCCTGTCTGCTGCTGGACCAAAGCCAGGGTATAGGCGTACCTCGGTATGTCCCGGCGCAATTCGGCCGCCCGCTGGCAGAATCCGAGCGCTTCGTCGGGACGGACCCCGGAGAGGACCACGCAGAGGTTGTAAGCCGCTTGGGCCATCTGGGGGTCGGCCCTGAGGGCCGCTTTGAGATGCTGCTCCGCTCCTTTGGGATCGTTCTCTTCAGCCATGAGCAGGCCCATGTTAAAGTTTGCCGCCGCATTGTCGGGTGCAGCCTTCAATGCCTTCCGCAAAGCATCTTCGGCTTTCGGGTTCTCTCCCTGCCGTGCATATGCGATCGATTCGTTGACCATTGCCGGCACAGCGCGCGGTTCAAGCTTCAGCGCCGTGTCATACGAAGAAACGGCCTGCCTGAAGTCTCCGAGGTTCAGGTAATAGTTGCCCAGATTGTAATGGGAATTCCACTGGTCCGGGCGTGAGAGGATCGAGGCGAGGTACTCTTCGTTTGCCTTTTCGACTGTCTTCCCGCGGGCATCATCCACGGGGAGGTCCTGCCGGCCGGCAAGGGATGCCGCGGCCCTGACGCGAACCAGGCGATAGTCGTCCCCGGCCGCCTCCACGAGCGCTTGAACGGCTTTTTTTGAGGGCACATTTTGCAGGGCTTCGGCGGCCGCGGCGCGCACGAGGGGTGAGGGATCCCGTATCGCTTCGAGCAGCACAGGCACGATTCGCGCGTCGCCGGAAGCCGGTACGAGGCGGATGAGCGACGTCGCGAAGACCTCGTCGCGATCGTTATTCCCTATGTATTCCAGTAGTTCCGTGAGCCTACTCCAGTCCTGCCTGCGCCCGGCGTCGACAAGGGATGCACGTTTGAGCAGAGGCGCCTGGTAGTCCCGGGCGCGCCACTCCCGGACGTATTTGTCGGCCCAGGCGGCGTCCTTGTCGGTGTGGCACAGGTTACAGGCATTCGGCGACTTGTAGGCTATCGTTGCCGCGGGAGCCGGCGGAAGCATCGAGTGGTCGGTCCTGTTCATTCGCGCGAAAGAGGTCATCGGCATGTGGCAGGAGACGCACTTGTTTCCGTCGCTTCCCTCTTTGTGGCGCGTGTGCGCCGGTGCGTCCCTCACATTCTTTTCGTGACAGGGCATGCAGGCTTCGTTGGCCTTTTCCTCCGCCTTGAACCGATAGCGGCCGCTCGATGTGTGGCAGGTGACGCAATGGAGTTCCCCGGCCTTCGCACATGGGCTCATCATCCAGGAGGTGTACGTGTAGTTCTCTCCCAAGTCGCGGCCGTCGGGGTAGAAGTCGGGATCCTCCAGGGCCGCGAGATCGAAGTGGTCGAAGAACCGATCCCCCGGCGCGAAGGTTGCGGTGACCGGAGACATCTTCGCGTGACAGATCGAGCATGCGGCGTTTTTCTGCTCGGGCGTGAAGTTTTTCCAACTGGTGATTTCGATATCTTCGGGCTTCTGCCCTTTGGGAGTTTCCCGGAAGACACGATTGTGTTCCGCGGAAGGACCGTGGCAGGTCTCGCAGTTGATGCCGGGCTCGGCCCAGGTGGTTTTGTACGAGTCGGTCTTCAGATCATAGCTTGAAGAAAGCCGGCTCACGTGGCAGCCGTGGCAGGCGGTGTTGAAGGTGTAGGACGAGTCCTTCCAGTCGACCGGCTCTCCCGCCTCCCCTCCGGGGAAGTGGCGCACGCCGCTCGCCGCAGTGTCGAACCACTCCCTTTTCCGGACATCATAGGAAATGGGAAGGGTCTGAAGGCGCCCCTTCTCGAGCGGAGTCAGGAAATAGTAGACATTCTTTCCCCCCAGGACATGCTCGATGCGGTATTTCTTTTCCCCTTCGGATCCCCGCTCGTGCACCCAGCCGGTTGAGCCGGAAATATCCGCCCGGTACGAGGATCCTCCAACCTTGATTTCGTTTACCTGCGCAGAGAGTTGCTTCCGGGCAAATTCGACGGTGTAGGGCTGCATGGCCAATCCATGGCGGGAGGTGGACCAGAGTTGATAGAACTTCTCGTGACACTCGCGGCAGCTCGCCGAGCCCGCAAATCCCTTCGATCCCGGAGGCGGTTTCTTCTCGGCTCCTGCAGCGAAGGATAGTGCGGAACCTTGAAACAGTGAGACCCCCACCGCCAGCCCGAAAACGGCAATGCAGCGCATCGTCAATCCGAAACCGCCCATGCCGGCCCCTCCTCCGAAACGCTCCCCGCCATTCGATTCGCAGGTAAGATAAAGGCAACCCCCTGTGAGGCTGCCCGGATTCTTCCATTCCGTCACTTGCTTGCACTGTTGTCCCGGCTGTTTCTCCCAGCGAGTATTCTCTGTTCCGCGGCAGTCAACCGGGCCGGGGCTGATCGGCGCTACCGGGCGCGTTGCACCGCCGGCGGTTTCCAGGAGCCGTCAACGATCGAAGGCGGAGATTCCTTCGGCCAGTAGAGCCGCAGCATCAGGATGAACCTGTCCTTCGGGGCGGGCAGCCAGTTGGATTCCCTGGCCTTGCCCGGCGACTCGTTCTGGAGGTAAAGGTCGAGGGAGCCGTCCTTGTTGTATTTGAGTGGATTCCGGGGGCTGAGCGTGTAGCGGTTCAGCGGGTTTGCCACGAAGAAGTACCGGGCGTCGTACATCGTCAAGGACCAAAACCCACGGACGGGCGGCGTCTGTCCCCTGGGGAAATGCATTACGTACTTATAGGCGCCGTCATACGGGTTCCCGTCCGCGTCCGTCTCAGAAACCGGATATACCGCATCCTGGGGCCGGTTGGCGCCGAGACCGATGGCGGTGACCAGTGCCCGTTGCAGGTAATTGGTGCCGTAGAGCCCGGTTTCGGTCGAGACGGCCCAGCTATTGACCATCTTGCCTGATTCCTTCTGGTACGCCATGATCTTTTCCAGGCCCGCCCTGGGGGCGCGATCCAGCCCCTGGGCCGTTGCCGGGTCAAGTTTGCTCGCGTCGAAGTCCCGGCCCGGGACGATTCCGATCCTGGCCATCCTGACAACCAACGGGGCATCGGCTGCCGCCGGAGGGTTGTCCTTCATCAGCGCCGCCAGCGTCTTGAAATAGGTTGCAGCGCTCATTCCGTTTACCTGTTCACGCACGGGGGTCTTCATATCGACGTTCGGATCGACCGTACCCGCAGGCGGGGTGTAGGGCCTGCCGTAGGCGCTCAGCGGGACCAGTCTATACCGGTCCTGGATGGCGTGGACGGTTTTGTAGTCCTGCGCGGTGCCGGTGCAGTAGGTTCGGCCGAGGACCCACACCATATTGGTAGGCGCTTTGTATTCCACAACGCCCTTCGGCAAGGTTCCATTCCACTTCGGACCGGTGATCGCATAGGTCTGCGCCCTGGTGCCGGTGGTGCGCTTGCCTGGAACCTGGAACACTTCGGTCCAGCCGGAGAGCATCGGCATCAGGTAATAGCGCCCGTTTTCGTCAGGCAGACTGAGAATGTAAGGTTCCCTGGAGACATCCAGCCAGGCGACGGAATAGAGCGTGTCCGCATTGGGAGCGGTGATGTCCCTGAATTCGGCCGTCGGATATTCCCTGAGATTGCCGAGCCGGCCCATGGGCGCATGATTGCCTTCGGGCTTGACGACGTTGGTCATCACTCGGCGGGTCATCTCCATGGTGACCAGAGGATAGCCATAGATGTAGGCGTCCGTCCCGATGGAGAGAGCTTCCTCCTCCCGTGCCTGCGCAGCATACTCCACCTCTGCTTCAGCGGATTTTGCCGAAATGGTCTGCTGGGTCGCACAACCCGCCATGAGAAGCAGGGCAGGAACCAGGATGACGAACAGCTTGAACCCGGTGGAGCGGTACGATTTACGAATTGTCTCCATTGCGGCGCTCTCTTTCTCGGGGTTTCCGCGTGTTACGAGCACTTGCCAAAAGGGTGCTCACTGATTTTCGGCAGGAAGCTCTTCCTCAGGTTGGTTTTTCGTATGGGCGGCGTCTTGTCTCAGCCCGCAACCGATCGATATTGCACGACACCGGGCGGGGATAAAACCCGCCCCGGCAATTCTGAAAAACTCGACCTCCGGCACATCACCGGACCTCTTCGATCACCCCCGCCGAGGGCGGGAGTGAAACGGGCGGCCCTGAAAAGCCGCGCCGGAAGGTGCTGGAAGTTTATGGATGGATCCTAATACGGGCTGGGGACCGCACAATAGTTAACGTCCGCACCCATATAACAAGGTTGATAGTAATCGCTGCCGACCATGTAGTAATTCTGATTATTCACCACGACGGGTTCGGCATAGGCCGGCAGGGAAGCCAATGATGCGCCCAGAGCCACGCCGGCCGCGGCCCCAACGGCAGCTCCGGCGGCCACGCCGCCCCACCCGGGACCGTAGTAGCCGCCCCAGCCTCCGCCCTCGACATTCACATTCCGGTTGACATTCACATTCTCGTTGCCGTGATAGCCTTCATAGTTCTCACCGTGATAGCCCGAATAAGTCTGCCCTCCCGGTCCTTCCGCAGCATAATTCCCATGCGGGCCTTCGGCGGCTTCACCGCCTCCGGGACCTTCCGCCACAGCGCCTCCACGGGGTCCGGTCGCATATCCGCCTCCACCTCCAAAACTGCCGCCGTGGTAACCTGCCGACCCGCTGAAAGAATCGGAGTGGAAGCTGCCTCCGCCGAAGCCGCCGTCGGAGCCTCCACCGCCGTGGAAGCCGTCAAAACCACCGCTGTGGGAACCCCCGAAGCCGCCGAAACCGCCTCCACGAGAACCTCCGAAACCGCCCCCTCCACTGTGGAAGCCGCCGAAACCGCCTCCACCCCCCCGGGAGGCATCAGCCCGTCCGGAAAGAAGAGGGAAGGCCGCAGCCAGGGTAATAGCCAAAAGCATAATGAATGAAAATTTCGATCCAGTCCTTTTCATGAGTTGCCTCCTTTGGTCTGGGAGGGTGCAGGTGCGGGCTTTGACTGTTGAGCAGCAAATTCCGCCACCGAAACGAACTTGATTTTCGTCGACCCCTTGGGCGGCTGGAAGATGAACAGGCCGTCTCCGAGTTTCGGGGAGAGCTTCCAGTCGGTGATATAGGCGCTCCACTGTGGAGAAGCTTCCAGCGCCTTCTGGGTGATGACGAGTTTTCTTGGCAACGGCTTGTCCCCGGTATCGATCCAGATCTGCCAATGGATGTCGTTGCGGTCGAATGCCAGATGATGGCACCGGACCCCGCGGACCAGGCCGACTCCCACATAAAGAGCGGACGTGACGTCTTTAGTCATCGTTGCGCAGGCATTGCTGAGAGCCAGATCGGCGAGGGCCACCCGCAGGCCGTATTCTTCATTGGCTTTGTCGATGGCTGTGTCGATGTCCCCGGGGAGCGGTATGGCGCCGTAGACGTTCTCAAATTTGTCGTAGAGAGTGATGGTTTTGCCGTCGAAGTAAAAATCTTTGTTCTCCAGATCGCCCTGAGCCCTGATCCTGAGTTTGTCGGGCCGCCGTACGCTCGCTTCCAGGTCAAAGGCATACTGCAATTTCTTCCCGCCGTAATAGACCCG
Organism: uncultured Syntrophobacter sp.; assembly: GCA_963666995.1. GTDB lineage: Bacteria > Desulfobacterota > Syntrophobacteria > Syntrophobacterales > Syntrophobacteraceae > Syntrophobacter. The sequence continues at coordinate 3,097,444 of OY762941.1, forward strand.
GTCGTCGGTCACTTCAGCACGGAATGAAAATGTCTTGAGGGACTTGAGATAGCCGCACATCTGCTGGAGAATCTTCCGGGGGTCCGGGGCAGGGGGCGCCTCAACCGGCGCCTTCTGTGCCGCGGCTACCGGGGCGCACGTCAGGGCAAGGCCAAGAATTAACAATCCAAAGGCTTTCTTCAGTTTCATGGTGTCTCCTTTGAGATAGAAACGCACTTTAGCCTGCCGAATTGCCCGGAATGCACCCGCTGCCGAACCGGAGCGGTATCCTTGCTTTCTTTCAAGTGCCCGCGAAGAAGAGGTTATTGCATCTGACAGGTTGTGCAGGAGGTTCACGTTCGACCGACAGGCTTGCCATGGGTACTATGGCCAACTCCCTATTGATACGATCAAAATAATACCCACAAGTCCTGTTACAAGACGTTGCGCTGAATCTCTGCGGTGGTGGAACCGGCTTGCAGGCCGGCTGTCTGTAGCTGTCGGCCGGTTGTGAGTGACCGTCCGAAACCTGTTCGTGCAATTGTCTTCCATCGTTTAAGAATACGAAGGGGTCTTTCGGCGGGAATGAAAGCTTTGTATGCGCGGAGGTTCCCCGGGGCTTCCGGCGCGGTGTTCCGGTTCTCGAAGCCGGGAGCGGGGCCGCCCGCGCCTGCCGGGTAATACCGGTTTCCGTTCGAGGAAGTAACAAACAATGTTTCTCAAGAGCGTGGGGAACTGCGTTCCCCACACCCCCACGCCGCTATGCGGCTTTCTGTGGCGCTGCGGCGGCGCCCCGCAAAATGCGGGGCAGTCGCCGCGAGCGCCGAATGCCCGGCCCACGCGCTTGCGCGTGAGGCCGAGACTCCGGGGGGGGGCACTGGGAATCATGCCCCCGTTCCTTTGGGGGATGTTAAAAATATCGTCTTGGACGCAACCCCGTATAAAATCTTACTGACTGTGCTTTGCGATCCATTTGTCCAGGTGTGCGAACCTGTCATCCACAAAAGAGCCCATCCTGGCATCCATCTTCGTCTTCATGGCCTGTATCGTGGATTTCTGTTCCTGCGTCAGTATTCCCATGATTTGACCGACAATCTGCGCTCTAATGAGCGCGAGCTGTTCCTGGTAGGTTGCCACCTGCTGTGAAGCCTGGCTGACAGCCGCCTCATTGTAGGTCTCGCTCGTGACGGCGTCGATCAGTTGTTTCCTTGCATCGACCATCCCTTTCATGTTGGTTTTGAGATTGTTTTCATGCTGCTGCAGGATGCCCGCTACCTCATGCTTCTGATCGTCTGTGAGCTGGAGCTTGTGGATCAGCCGGAAAAACGGCTCGTGGCCGTGCTTCCCCTGCTTCCAGCAGTTGGCGCCGCTTTGATCGTTACCAGCGGCAAATCCAATTGCCGCAAGAGAAATCACCATCACCAACACCGCAAATCCCAATCTCATCCGGTTCATTTCCGATCTCCTCTGGACGTACTCAATTCATGTTTTCCGTTTGTCTATACCAGGGGAACAGGCACCCGCACCTGTTCCTACTCTGCTTAGTCGCAGGGAGAGGAGAAAAGGTTACAAGCGGCTATGAAGTGGAGTGTTTCAAGAGGCGGCGTTGATGTTCGTGAAGGCGTTGCACTGAAGATGGATCGGGTCCTCCGGCTCATTCTCCCGCGTACGGGAGAATGAAACCGGTTAACCCGTGTCTATTTGGATTCGGACTTCGCTTTTATGCCCTTCCATTGCGTGAATGATATGAAGCCGCCCGTGAGGGATCGGACCTTGAATCCGTTCTGGGCCAGGATCCTCGCGGCATAGTAGGACCGTTGGCCGACGCGGCAGTGGGTCCATATTTCACGGTCTCTGGGCAGTTCGTCCATCCTGGAGCGCAGGTCGTTCAGCGGAATGTTGACGGCTTTGTCGATGTGGCCTTTGTCGAATTCCGAGACGTCCCGCACATCGAGAACCAGGGCATCCGTACTGTCCATCTCTTCCCACTGGGCTACGCGGACATCTCCACGGACTATATTGGAAGCGGCCATTCCCGCCATATTAACGGCGTCTTTTGCGGAACCGAACTGCGGAGCGTAGCAAAGTTCGGCTTCCTCGAGGTCGAAGACGGTTCCACGGTTTTGAATCGCCATCGATATCACGTCGATGCGCTTTTCCACGCCTTCTTTCCCGACCGCCTGCGCTCCGATGATCCGTCCGTTCTCTTTCGAGAAAATGAGCTTCAGGGCGATTAGCTTAGCCCCCGGAAAATAGGCGGCATGATGTCCGGGATGCAGGTAAATCTTTTCGTATTCCGAGGTTTTTCCCCCCCACAGTCCCAGCCTTTTAAGGGTTTTTTCACTGGGACCGGTGGAGGCGATCGTCAGGTCGAAGATGCCGCAGACGGCCGTCCCCTGGACTCCCCTGAATGTTCTGTCTCTTCCCATGATGGCATCCGCCGCGATGCGCCCCTGCCGGTTCGCAGGCCCCGCAAGCGGAATGAGGGTCCATTCGCCGGTAATGAAATCCCGGACTTCAACCGCATCTCCTATGGCCCAGATCTTGGGGTCGCTCGTGACCATCCGGTCGTTTACCCTGATGCCGCCCCACTCTCCGATCTGCAGTCCGGCGTCGCGGGCAAGTTTTGTCTCGGGGCGTACTCCGATGGCGAGAATGACGATATCCGCCTCCTCGCTTCCCCCTGATTGAAGATGGATGGAAATGGCTCCGTTCGGCAGCTTTTCGAAGCCCGCCGCCGCCTCTCCAAGGCGGAGCGAAACGCCCTGCTTCTTCAGTTCTTCATGCACCTGAGACATCATTTCGACGTCCATTACGGGCATGACCTGGTCCTGCATTTCAACGATCGTCACGTTGAGCCCGAGTTTTACCAGGTTTTCGGTCATTTCGAGACCGATGAACCCACCTCCCACCACAACCGCGCGCTTTGCACCGAATTGCGTGATCCATTCCTTGATCTGTCTGCTGTCCAGTATGTTTCTTATGGTAAAAATGCCGGGCAGGCCGACTCCAGGAATGGGAGGCTTTATGGGGGATGCGCCGGGGGACAGGACCAGGGCGTCATACTTCTCACGATACTTTTTGCCGTCCGTGAGGTCTTCGATTTCTACTTCGCTCTTTTCGCGATCGATTGACTTCACCTCTGAATTGAGACGCACATCGATAGTGAAGCGCTTCCTGAAGAGTTCCGGACTTGCCACCAGGAGGGCTTCTTCTTTTTTTATGACGTTCCCCACGTAATAGGGCAATCCGCAATTGGCAAAGGAAACGAAGGGTCCCTTCTCAAAGAGGATAATTTCAGCCTCTTCCGAGAGTCTTCTGGCCCGCGCGGCACACGAAGCGCCACCAGCCACTCCCCCAACAATGAGAATACGCTTACCGGATTTCATGTCTTCCTCGTCCTGATTCTATAAGTTTTCGACAGGTTGATGCAAAACTCAGCTTTTCCATATTGACTCCACGGCCATGAAAATCCGCCGTATCTGCCAGGCTCGAAACGCTCTCCGTCAACCTTCCATCCTAAATTTTTACACTCCAGATCTGTGGAAGGCAAGGTGAAAAACCGTCCGGATACTCGCGGGCCGGAGACCGGAGCCGAGGTCCATGGAAGCGCTTTGACGCGCGCCTCGGCTTATCCATGCGGCTATGGTACCCCCATGCACCGGTTCTGCTGAGACGATGGCTTTAATCCCTTCAAAGTCAGTTGAGTTGCATCGAACCAGAAGTCGGAAGCCTCGAACCCGAATCGGAGCCTGGGGGATGGTTGGAGAATCCGGTCGTGGTGGAAGTGGTGAGGTGGTGAAAAGCTCCGGGGTGGAACCGGTTACCGGTTCAGGAACCCTGCAACGATGAATGCCGCGACGCTGAAAGAAAAGAAAACATAGCCGGCGAAGATCAGAAAAGAGGCCGCTCTGCGATGGCCTTCCCTGTTCTTTATCCTGAGCCACGTCCCGGCGGTGACAAGCAACGCCGCAACGACTCCCGGAATGATCACCGTTTCACGTGCAAGAAAAAAAGACTGCATTGCTGTGGAGACTCCCCCATGTGTGTGGGGCCTGACGGCATCGCCCCGGCGCCCGTATCATCGTGACCGGCTTTCCCGCAGGTGCATGGACCGGCGGAACCGTGAACCCTCCGTGCCCCGGCCGTGGAGACCCCCATGCGTACATGCGGTGACCGGGGACGTCATTGCGGGGTGCACTCATACGAAAACACGGGTCACAAGCTGTGAAGCCGGCGGCTGCAGGGGTTATTGTCCACCGAGGGAAATGGAACCGATCCGGCCGGGCGTTCGACGTGAGCCGGTCTCTATTTCAGTTCCGAGTATGCTTCCAGAAAATCGGATACGGAACTCCTGCAACCTCGCTCGAATGCCTTCATGGCTTCCTCGTGCAGTATCTCGAGTGCTTCCCGCTTATAGTTGAGATACTCCTTCGAAGTCAACATCCCGAACCGGCGGGGACGGGACAGTTCAATGTCCATGACTTTACGCACTTTGGCCGGGCGGTTGCTCAGGACGATCAGCCTGTCCGCAAGAAAGATCGCTTCTTCAAGTTCTGATGTGACGAAAAGATTCGTGATTCCGTGTTCTTCAAAAAGCCTGACGTAATATTCCTGCATCAGTTCCCTGGTCATTGCGTCAAGGCCCCTGAACGGCTCATCCATCATCATGACCCTGGGCGTGTTGATCAGAGCGCGCACCAGTTCCGCTCGCCGCTGCATCCCGCCCGAAAGCTGCGAGGAATACTTGTCCCTGAAATCGGCCAGCCCGACCTTCTTCAGAAGCGCCATCGCTTCTTCTTCCAACTGCTTCCTGTCCTTCTCCCGTCTCACCATCGGGCCGTAAATGACGTTCTGCATCGTGGTCATCCAGGGGAAAAGCGCGGTTTCCTGGAACACGACCAGGCGGTCCCGCCCGGGGCCTTTCACTGGATGACCGTCAACGGTTACCGAACCCGATTCCACGAATTCATAGCCCGCCAGGATGTTGATGAGAGTGGTCTTCCCGCACCCGGACGGCCCTACGAGCACCGTCAATTTGCCGGGTTCCAGAATGAAAGAGCAGTCTTCGATCACGATCTGGCGCAAGGGCCCCAATCCATAGGACTTGCGGATGGATCTGATTTCCATTTGACCCGATGCGGCCCGGTCCGCCTTCTGCGCGGCATTTTCGAAGTTCTGTGTCATAAGCTCCGCCCTGTTACAAATTCATGGGGAAAACGGGATCAGTTGATCCTGAGCCAAGGCGTTATACGGGACCCGATGAAACGGATAATCGAGCTGGAAACATAGCCGGCGATGCCGATGCTGATCATTCCGATGACGATCACCGGATAATCTCCGGCGACATAGGATTTCCAGGTCAGAAACCCCAGCCCGGAACGGCTCGCAATCATTTCGGCGGCAACGACCACTTCCCAGGTGATCCCCATGCCGACCGTCATGCCCGTGAACAGGCTCGGCAGGGTCGCCGGAAGGATGATGCGCCAGAAGATGTCCCTGTTCGTCGACCCCAAAGACCTTGCCGCGCGAACGTAGCGGATATCGATGTTGTTCACTCCCCCGAGGATATTGAGGACCGTCGTAAAAAAAGCACCGAGAAACGTGACGAATATCATGCTCATCTGCGGCGTGGGCCAGAAGATGACCGCGGCGGGAACCCATGCGAGGGGAGGGATCGGCCTCAGTATTTCGATGATCGGGAAGGAAATGTCGCGAAAATTCCTGCTCATGCCCATGAGCAGCCCCAATGGAACTCCAACTAGCTGGGCCACGACGAAGCCTGCAAAAACGCGCTCGAAGCTCACGAGCCAGGATTCCCAATAATAGGAACTGCCCATGAGGCCTCCGAAAGCCCCGATCACGGACGTTGGCGCGGGGATCATGCCGATCACGGGGAGTTTCATCCTCGCGGCAAATTCCCAGAAAATCACCGCGATGACCATGGCGATGACGCCGCGGTAGAGGGTCTTGCTGAAAATTGACTCCTTCAGCTTCTTCAGTCCGCTTCCCGCATGACCGGCGGCGTTGTTCCTCTGAGCCATCTTTTCCATCCTGCTGCCACGGTGCGAATGGGCTAGGCCATTTCCCGCTCTCCGGCCTCAAAAGCTTTCCTGGCTTCTTCGTGTACTGCATCGAGCACTTCCACCTTGAGTTCCCTGTACCGCTCGGAGGAGAGGACGCGAAAGTCCCTGGGTCTCGGAATGCCCACTTCGATTATCTTCTTGATCCGTCCGGGTCTGGTCGTCATCACGACCACCCTGTCTCCGAGATAGATCGCTTCCTCGAGATCGTGGGTGATGAAGAAGACCGTCTTCTTTGCGAGGTCGTACACGTCGAGCAGGTGTTTGTGCATGACGCTCTTGGTCAGGGCGTCCATCGCTCGGTAAGGTTCGTCGAGAAGGAGGACCTTGAGGTCGTTCATCATGGCGCGGGCAATCTCCACGCGCCTTCGCATGCCTGATGATATTTCGTTGAGATAACAATGTGATATGCCCTTAAGCCCCATCTGGGCCAGCAGTTCTTCGGCTGCGGCCCTCGCCTGGGCCCTGGACATCCTGCCCTGAACCACGGGCCCGTAAATGACGTTTTCCATAACCGTATACCAGGGGAAGAGCGCACCGTTCTGGAAGACGACGATACGGTCCTCTCCCGGCTCCGCCATCCTGTTCGCCGAACAGATGATCTGCCCGTCCAGGGTGATTTCACCGGAAGAGATGCTGTGGAAACCCGCAACGGCATTGAGCAGCGTCGTTTTTCCACATCCCGAAGGTCCGACGATTACGCAGAATTCCCCCGCCTCGATTTCCAGGGAGCAGTTGTCGAGGGCCAAAACGTCAGCCCCGCCGGGGTCGAATATCTTGGTCACGTTCCGTATGCTGAGCTTGCCGGCGAGTGGCGCTCCGGTTGACCCCTTTCCGTCCCGGTTATCGGAAACGGTGACATTCCCGTGTTCGGGAGACATCATGGCGCTATTTCCCTTACCTTCCATTTCATGAGAAGCGTTCCCACAAATCTTATCGCGGCGCTGCTTGCCCACCCGATGAAGCCGAGGGTTACCATGGCGATGACGATGATGGGATATTGAACCATAACAAACGAGTTCCAGATGAGATAGCCCAGGCCGTACTCGCCGGCGAGCATCTCTCCGGCCACAAGAGAAAACCAGGCGACACCCATGCTGATCTGAAGCCCGGTGAAGATGAACGGAAGCGCTCCGGGCACCACGACATTGAAGAAGAGATGGCGCTGTTTGGCCCCGAGGCACCGTGCGGCGCGGAAGTAGACCTCATCAATGGATTCGACGCCCAGGAGTGTATTCAGGGTGGTTGCGAAGAAGGCGGCCAGAAAGGTAAGGTAGATAATTGCCGCCTCGCGGGCCGGCCACATCAGAATGGCGAGAGGAACCCACGCCAGCATGGGAATGGGCCTCAGGGTTTCCATTATTGGGAACGTATAGTCTTTGAACGTTCTCTTCCAACCCATGAACAGCCCGAGTGGAACGCCCAGCACAGTGGCAAGCCCGAAGGCCTGCAGGACGCGCATCAGGCTTTTCCATATGTGCAGGTAATATTCCGGTACGTAAATGGATATTCCGTACACCGGGTCCCGGGAGAACCATTCCTCAAAAACCGAGACGGGCCCCGGCAGTTTCTCGAACCGGGGCAGCTTCAACACCTCGGTGGTCAGGTACCAGAACAGCATGAAGAGGCCAAGTCCCAGCAGCATGAGATAGGGCTTCGGACTTTTCAGCCATCGTTTCAGCCGATAGCCCATCATCTCAAAGGCCGAAATCTCAATGTCCGCCGGGACTTCAACTTTTCCGGCGTCAGAATCGCCCGGTTGCATAGATCGTCCTGAAGAGTTGCCCCTGCTTAAAGTCACTTGAAAGGATCTTGCTCGGGGGGCTGTCCCTCGATGACCGCGACAGGCGCCTTCAGGCCTTTTTCGGTCAGGATCTTTCTTGCGATCGAATCGTCAATGGTCTTCGGTAGCGGCTTGTCGTATTTGATGGCCTTCTCGGAGAACAGGAACGCAAAAACATCCGATATGTTCTTCTGAACCTTTTCATCGAATATGAACGGCTTCCACTCCCTGTCTTTCGTGCCGCCCACAGCTTGGGGGATTTGCCCGTAAATCGAGTACCAGAGCACCCTTTCGGGAATGCCGGTGGCATTCTTGGCGACCATCCTGGTCACCTCGCTCCAGTTCTTCGGATCGGACAGGAACAACTGTGCATCGAGTTCCGACCTGATCCAGGCTTCGGCAAGATCCGGGCGTTTATCGATAAGATCGCCCCGCATCACCAGAATCCCGAGGTCGGGGTTGTTCACGACGGTACCGGTGGCCGCTATCCTGGCAATGCCTTCGCCGACCAGGTCGCATATCCTTGAGATCGTAGGTTCCCACATGGCGGCCGCGTCGAGTTTTCCGATGCGGAAGTTGCTCGCAATGACTTCGATGGACTGGTTCAGGTACTCCGCGGGCTTGATGTTGTATTTGGCAAAAACCATTCTGAGATACTGGTCGGCGGCGCTGCCCTTGGGAGCGGCGACGATTTTGCCGTCGCACCACTTGATCGCTTCCTCGGGAGATGCGAATTTGGGAGCGTCCTTCTTGACAAGCAGCAGAGAGCACCGCATGCCGTCGGACATTCCGAGGCTCGCAACCATGCGGATGTCGGCCTGTTCGGGTTTCGTCGAAGCAAGTGTTGCGGGCATGATGCTCATGTAGCCGATCTGCTGCTTGCCCGCGAGCATGTTGTTCGCGATGATCGACCCCTGGAGGGCGGGTTGAAAATCTACTTTCACATCTTTGGGAAAATACTTCTTCCAAAGTCCGAGTTCCTGATTCACGGCTACCTGGTAGGAGATCGTGTCGTAGGGTTGAAATCCGACCACAACTTCTTCTTCAGCAAAGGCCGGCGGAATGCTCAGCGCCAGCACCGAGCAAAGAACAGCCATTGCCGCAAACATGATACCTGCCGGTTTCTTCATACCCAATCCCTCCCGTACGCTGGTTGGAAGTTTAGGAAATGATATTCAGGATACCAGTTCCCCATGTTGTTTCTCCAGTAGTAATTTGCATCCGGCGACCGTGACAAACGAATTTTCCAAAGGCCCGGATTGGAGCCGGCCCTCGGGGTCCCGCAATACTGTGGCTTTAAGAAAAATCTCAATGGCCCAAGCCGCCACCCCGGCGAGAGCCGCGGTCCGGAAAAGCCTGACTCGCCGGATTCCGGCAATACCGCCGGAATGACGTCCACGCACTCCCGCAACGGGCCAAGGGGGTCTCAAAACAACACATCGCCGGGATCCTGAGTGTATCCCCCACGCAGGTGGGACGCCGGGAGCCTTCCGTTTCCGCGACCTCTCCAAGAAATTCCCCGCTTCGGACGCAATCTCTACTATTCCAATCGAAATGATAGCAATTAACCACACAAGAACTCGTCTGTCAAAGAGATTGTCGGCCCGCGGATGAAGCCTCATGGAAAAAAATACGCCGCATCCGCGCTGCAGAACACGGTGTTGCCGGGATTTCATTCCCGGCCACGGCGCTTGCCCCGGGAGCGATTCCCCGGGGCCGTTCATTCATCCGACTCGGGATTCAATTTGTAACCCATACCGTAGATGGTGCTGATGATTTCTTTTCCGGGAAGGCACTTGGCGATCTTCTTTCGGAGGTTCTTTATGTGGGAGTCGATTGTCCTGTCGTAGCCCTCAAAATCATAGCCTTGAACGACATTGGTCAACTCGTTTCGCGAAAAGACCCGATCGGGGTGGGTCAAAAGCGTCCTCAGAAGATTATATTCGCAGGGAGTCAGTTTAAGCTCCCGGCCCCCGACAAGCACCTGGTGAGTTTCCGGGACCAGAATGACCTCCCCGACCTCAAGCTTCTTGTTGGTTTGCACGGAGCTGTTCCTTCTCAGCACTGCCTTTACACGCGCCACGACCTCCCTCGGGCTGAACGGTTTGCAGACGTAATCATCCGCTCCCAGTTCCAATCCGAGCAGCCGATCGATCTCCTCGACTCTGGCGGTGATCATGATGATGGGAACATCCGAGAACTTCCTGATCTCCCGGCAGACCTCCATGCCGTCCATTCCCGGGAGCATGATATCCAGTAAAATGAGGCAGGGCATATTCTGCCTCACATGAGGGACAACTGAATCTCCACGGTCGAGGCAGGAGACCCGGTAACCGGCTTTCACCAGGTAATCCTTCAGGATTCCGGCAATTTTGACTTCATCCTCGACGACCATGACATCCCGACCCAACATTTGCATTTCTCCATTGATTGAGTTTATCTCCAGGCGAACGGCAAGCGGTTCGTCCATGCAGTGCCGAATTTCATTCCGGAGTGACGGCACGGCCTTTCGTTTCTCGCTCCCATGCTCCCGTGTGGGAGCGGTGAGCGATCTTCCATTAAACCTGTGATCCCCGGATAATTTCTCACTCTCGACTCTCTTCAATGTTCAGGCCGTGCCAGATACTGCGCCTTCTGCGCATCAGTTCTTCTGCATTCCCACTCATGAGGGGTTGTCGCCCAGAAGAAAAGTCCTTTGCGCCCGTCACCAAGTATAGAAGCATTCAGCTCGGCTGAACCGGAAACACGATGCCGATCCTGAGACCTCCGGACGGCGCGTTGGACGCCTCGATTTCTCCGCCGAAAGACTCAACGATACCCTTGCAGATCGCCAGACCAAGTCCGCTGCCTCCCTGGGCACGGCTTCTCGCCTTATCCACACGGTAGAGCCGGTCGAACAGGCACCCGAGGGATTCTTCCGGGACCCCGGGTCCGGAATCTTCAAAGCACAGGGAAAGGCGATCCTGTATGAGTTCGTGGGAAATCCACAACACTCCCGGAGTCTGCGCATACCGCAGCGTATTTTCCAGCAAATTCGAAAAGAGTTGCTTCAAACGGTCGGCATCCGCCATGATCGTGACTTGACCCGCGCATCTCGCCTCGACCCTGATATCTCGGTGTTCGAAGCGTGTATGAAAAGATTTGAGAGTCTCTTCCAGCACCTCCAGAGGATTCACGGCCGTCCGTTCGGCATCTGAAGTCGGCGACTCGATGAGCGACAGGTCATGGAGGTCGTGAACGATCCGGCTCACGTGCTGCACCTCGAAGTGGAGCGAATCCAGCGCCTCCCGGGTGACTTCCCTCACTCCGTCCTGCATCGCCTCGATCTCCCCGCGAAGGATTGCCAGAGGGGTCCTCAGTTCGTGAGAGATATCGGCGAGCCATTGCCGGCGCATCCATTCGTACCGTTCCAGGGCCTGGGCCATCTCATTGAAATCGGCTGCCAACTGCCCGAGTTCGTCCTGCGATCGAACTTCGATCCGCGTTTCAAACCTGCGGGAAGTCAAAGCCCGTGTTCCTTCCGCAAGCACCTTTACCGGCAGCAGCAGATGACGCGGCAGCACAAAGGCAACGAGAACCCCCAGCAGCACTGCAACCCCGCCTATCGTAGAGAACGTCTGAGACTGGACCCTGAGGTATTCTTCGTCCAAAGGGTGTATCACGTGCTCGGGTCTTTTCATCCCCAGCCATCCAACCAGCTCGCCATCCACCGTGATGGGCCGAAGCCGATACCCCTCCGTCGAGGATGGTCCACCTGCGGTCAGAGGTTGCTTATCGGCATCGAAGAGGGAGATGTGTCGAGCCATATCCTCGGGGCTCGGCGGAGGAACGGGCGGGAGGGGAGGCAACTGGCCAAACGGCGGCGCTTCTCCCTGCTGCGGATGCTTCCCGGCGTGAGGGCCGGGCGAGTGGGGGGGCGGCGGAGAAGGCGGAGGATAGGGCCGCTCCTCCGGGATTGCAGTTCCCCGGAACCGCCCGTGCTCTATTCCCGTCACCTGGAGCAACCGGTCCAGGTTATCCAGGATGGGGCTCCAACTGCGGGTCCTTCGGTATTCCTGGCCCAACGCGTCCGCAAGTTCACTGAGCCTCTGCATTTCCACCTTACTGATATATTCTTCAAAATTTCGGAAGGCGTAATACCTCGAAATCAGAAACATGGAGATCACGATTACAAGGCTGTTCAAAAGAAAAGTCAGGAAGACCTTGTGCCTGAATTTTAGCTTCATGCGATATCGCTCCCATTCGATGGTGCATACCCGCCTCAAGCGGCAGGCTCCGCCGCGCGACCCGGCAGCGTATTTTCATAAGTGGCCTATTGCGTTCGCAAAGTCAACGTTTCGCATCCGTCATGAGCGCATCTCCACATTGATTCCACTTGGCCTCCACATTTTCTCCAGAATTGATAATTACAATCCGCTCCATCCTCGAGTTGGCTGAGGGGACTCCCTCCAACGGCAAATCTCATAGGCCCACTAACGGTTTCCTCACCCTCGAAGTTGCAGGGGCGGTCTTTGGGCCGCCCCTGCATAGAACACAACCGACTCCGGCCCTGGCGGCTCGGATTTTGGAGAAAGGAGGTGCAGGAGAATCCGCACGAATTCCATGCACTGGAGCGGGATCGATGTCCGGAAGATAGGATGTTGGCGAAAATCAACCACAGACAATTTACAAGGAGAAGCAAATATGCATATGCGCAAAATTATGATTGGCCTTGCCCTGACTTTGGTCCTGGGTTCGGCCGCATGGGCCGGCGCTCCCGGTAAACCCGAGGAGATGCCTCCCCCGCCTCCAATGTTTCACATGATGGGGTTGTCGGGTATCTGCGCGGATCAACAGCACCTCTACGTGATAGTATGCGGCAAGATCCTGCAGTACGGACTCCCCGACATGGCCCTCCTGAAGACGGTGGATTTGCCTGAACCTGGACCCCCGCCGGGACCCCCACCAAAAATGACGGATGCCGGAAAGCCCGGACATCCGCCGGGCCCCCCGGCTAAAGGGGAGGAATTCGGTAAGTTTCCGCCACCGCCTCCTCACATGGGGCCCCAGGGGATTTTGGCCAGCAATGGCTCTCTTTTCGTTATGGCCGGGCCGAAGATATACAGGTATGCCATTCCCGATCTGACACTGCAGGCAACTGTAGAACTCCCGAAGCCGGAGCCTCCGAAGCCCCCGCAGCCTGGCAAGTGACCTCTTTTGTCTCTCTCGCGGGCAGATCTGTACGCTCCGCCCGCGGGAGCCGCGCAGTAAACGGGGAAGCACTCCATGCCCGTTCTAAGGCCGGGCGCTTTCCCCAACGAGAGAGGCGGATGTTGTGCAAGACAATCAAAATCAAAATACACGCGGGCGGCTGATCGAAGCCGCCGGGGAAGTCTTTGCTGAAATAGGGCTGCATGAAGCCGGCATCGAGGAGATCTGCCTCCGTGCCGGGGTGGACTCCGCGGTTGCAAATAGCCATTTCGGCAGCAAAGAGGACCTCTACGGCACCGTGTTGAGGCACACTCTCGGATCGTCCGTCGATAAGTATCCATTTGACCTGGACCTGGGCGGCTGCGAGGCCGCGGAAAGCGTACTCTTCGCCTTTGTCCGCTCACTTTTGCGCCGGTTCTTTGATGAAAAACGGCCCGCATGGCATGGGAAGCTCATGGCCCGTGAGATTGCCGACCACACTAAAGTGCTCGATGAGATCATCGAAGAAGCGGTCCGGCCGATTTACGAACACCTGAGAACCATCGTGCTCGAACTGTTGGAGAACACCGCGGATGAAGAGATTGTCCGGCTCTGCTCGATGAGTATCCTCGGACAGTGCATCTTTTACCACCACTCGAGAGCCCTCACGGAACGGCTCTATCAGCACAAACTAAATGCCGCGGACATCGATCGGCTGGCCCGCCACATCACCCTGTTTTCGATTGGGGCCATGCAGAAGCTGGGTAATAGCTCCGGCGGGGCATGATCTGACTTATCCTCGCCTTGTGGCTCCAGGACTGCCGGAGGCTCTATCGCGGTAGGAACACTGTGACACGCCACGGCACCACAGGAGACAGCGCAGATGTTTCGAATCGCCTTGAAAATGCTTTTTGGCGATCGGGGGAAATACTTGTGATTCCAATAATTGAGGAAGTGATAGGAAAGCGATGACCGGGAAAAATACCAGGACCAATCTGAATCCATCGTTAGCACTGACTTTTTTGATCGTGGCCGTGACCGGGGTGATGATGTTGTTTCATATCGGAGGAGGAAGGATTCATCCTCTGCATGAGTGGATGAGTGTCGTGTTCCTCAGCCTGTGTGTTATTGGTTTGGAATTATGAACGAGAGTCTCTCAATCCCGCAATCCAGCGTAAATCCTCCGCCGGAGCAGCGACGCTTTCGGCGAACGATCTTGATCTGGATCGTGTTCCTGTTGGCGGCAGCGGTGACCCTTGCCTTTATGATGCATCGTCCCGCAGCACAACCTCCCATGGGAGGCCTTCCCCCCGGGACGGGCGGCGCCGAAAGCGTTGAAGTCGCTTCCGCCGAATTGCATGACATACCGGTCATCCTTTCCGGTCTCGGCACTGTTACACCGCTTGCCACGGTGACCGTCAAGTCGCAAATCAGCGGCTACCTGGCCGAGGTCGGGTTCACCGAGGGGCAGTTGGTTCGCAGGGGAGATCTACTGGCCCAGGTGGATCCGCGTCCCTATCACGCTCTCCTGGAGCAGTACGAAGGGGCCTTGGCTAAGGACCAGGCGCTTCTGGACAATGCGCACCTTGATCTCAAACGTTATCAGACCCTCATCAAGCAGGATTCAATTTCGAGACAGACCGTCGATACCCAGGCAACCACCGTGCGCCAGTACGAGGGGGCGGTTCGCACCGATCGGGGTCTGGTGGAGGCTGAAAAACTGAACCTGACCTATTGCCGCATCACCTCGCCCATCGATGGCCGGGTCGGGTTGCGCCAGGTGGACGTGGGCAATTACGTGCAGCCATCCGATTCCTCAGGTGTCACGGTTGTCACGGAGGTCTCGCCGATATCGGTCATCTTTGTGCTGCCGGAGGATTGTGTGCCGCAGTTGCGCGCCCGGCTGCGCCAAAACGCATCGCTGCCGGTGGCCGCTTACGACCGATCAAACACCACCAAGATCGCCGAAGGGAAACTGTCCGCAATAGACAGCCAATTGGACACGAGCACCGGTACACTGAAATTGCGGGCGATCTTTCCCAACACGGACGATGCGCTGTTTCCCAATCAGTTCGTCAATGCCCGGTTGCTGCTGGATACGGTTCAAGGGGCGATTACCGTACCCTTGGCGGCTGTGCAGAACGGTGCAGACGGCAAAATGGTTTACGTAGTGGATGACGACAACAGGGTGCACATACGGAAGATCAAAACGGGTGTTGGCGACAGCGAGCGGGTTGCCGTCACTGACGGCTTGAAAGCGGGCGAACGGGTGGTGACCGATGGGGCAAACCGGTTGCAGGAGGGTGCGACCGTGTCGATTGCGGCAACGGGATCGTGATGCAATGAACCCTTCACGGATCTTTATTGAACGGCCCGTCGCCACCACGTTGCTCATGACGGCGCTGATGCTGCTCGGCATCGTCGCTTATTTCTACCTGCCGCTGTCGGCCCTGCCGACGGTCGACTACCCCACGATCCAGGTTCAAACCTTTTATCCGGGCGCCAGCCCCGAAGTGATGGGTTCGGCCGTCACCGCACCGCTCGAAAAGCAGCTCGGTCAGATGGCCAATCTGCGCCAGATGTCGTCGCGCAGCTCCGGCGGGGCTTCGGTCATCACGCTGCAGTTCGACCTTTCCCTGGCTCTGGACATCGCCGAGCAGGAAGTGCAGGCCGCAATCAATGCCGCCGACAACATGCTGCCGAACGACCTCCCCGCGCCGCCTATCTATGCCAAGGTGAATCCCGCCGATCCGGCCATCCTGACTTTGGCGCTGACCTCCGACTCGATGCCTTTGACCGAATTGCATCGCATCGCCGAGACGCGTCTCGGGCAGAAGATTTCCCAGATCTCCGGCGTCGGTCTGGTCACCGTCTCGGGCGGCCACCGCCCGGCGATCCGCGTGCGTTTCGATCCCCGAAAGCTCTCGGCATACGGCATGGCGATCGACGACCTGCGCACGCAGATCGGTAACCTCAACGTCAACACGGCCAAAGGGTCTCTGGACGGTCCGCAGCGCGCATGGACGATCGACGCCAATGACCAGCTGCAGAGCGCTGATGAGTACCTGGCGTCGGTTATCGCATACAAAAACGGGCGGCCCGTGCTGCTCTCCGACGTGGCAGACGCCGTGGAAGGGCCGGAAGACAATCAACTGGGTGCGTGGATGAACCGGACGCCGGCGATCATTCTAAGTGTGCAGCGGCAGCCCGGTGCCAACGTCATCAGGGTGGTGGACGCCATCAAAGAGCTTCTGCCGAGCCTGCAGTCCTCTCTTCCCAAGGCCGTCACCATCACGCCGCTTACCGACCGGACCACCACCATCCGCGCTTCGGTCCGCGATGTGCAGTTGGACCTGGCGCTGGCCGTGGTGCTGGTCGTCCTTGTACTCCTCGTCTTCCTGGGCGATCTGCGGGCCACTCTCATCCCCAGCCTGTCCGTACCGCTTTCCCTGGTCGGGGCCCTGGCGGCTATGTATCTCTGGGGATTCAGCCTCGACAACCTGTCGCTCATGGCGCTCGCCATCGCGGCCGGGTTCGTCGTCGACGACGCCATTGTGGTGATCGAAAACATCGCGCGCTACGTGGAGCAGGGGGAGTCGCCCCTGCGTGCGGCGCTCCGGGGTTCAGAAGAGATTGTTTTCACCATCGTCTCATTGACCGTGTCCCTGATCGCCGTGCTGATCCCTTTGCTCTTCATGGCTGACGTGGTCGGCCGCCTATTTCACGAGTTCGCCATCACGCTGGCCGCCACCATCGTGATCTCGGCTTTTGTTGCGCTGACGCTGGTGCCCATGATGTGCGCCCGGCTGCTGCGTCCGGCGGGACAGAAGCACCCGGGGCCTCTCGGCCGGGCGACGGAAGCGGTGATAAACAAAAGCATCGAGATCTACGGTCGCCTGCTGGACCGGGTCCTGGCTCACCGAATGCCGATGCTCCTGGCGGCCATCGGGACCCTCGCACTCACGGTGTACCTGGTCATGACCGCGCCCACGGGCTTTTTCCCGACGCAGGACGTGGGGATTCTTCAGGGAATCACCGAATGCCCAGGGAATGTGTCGCGCGCCGCAATGGTGGAGCGTCAGCAGAAGGTGGCCGATGTGCTGCTCGCGGACCGGGATGTGGTCAGCCTGGCTTCCTTTGTCGGGGTGGACGGGACCAATCCCACGCTCAACAGCGGCCGGTTCGTAATCAATCTGCGCGAGAAAAAGGACCGCGGAGCCCAAGCCGACACCATAGCCCGCCTCCAACACGCGGTGCGCATCGTGCCGGGGATCCGGTTGACTCTTCAACCGGTGCAGGACCTCACCATCGACACTTCCATCAGCGCCGGCCGCTACCAGATGATGATCCAGGCCACGGACTGGGCGCTTCTGGACCGCTGGGTGCCCAAGCTGGTCACTGAACTGCGTACTCTCCCGCAGCTCAGCGACGTCGTGAGCGACCTCCAGGCGGACGGGCAGGCCCTCTACCTGGCCATCGATCGTCAGACGGCCGGACGGTTCGGCATCACGCCGGCGACCGTGGACAACGCGCTTTATGATGCCTTTGGGCAACGCATCGTTTCCACCATCTTCACTCAGTCGAACCAGTACAGGGTGATCATGGAGGCGTCGCCCGCGGTAAATCGCGACCTGAGTGCCCTGGACTCGATTTATCTTCCGTCTTCTACTGCCACCTCGGGGCAGGTGAGGCTCTCCTCCATCGTTCAGATCGAAGAACGCAAGATGCCGCTCGTCCTCACCCGTCTCGCGCAGGCGCCGGCGGCAACCGTTTCCTTCAACCTGGCGCCGGGCGTCGCCCTCAGCACGGGCATTGGCGCCGTGGACAGGGTGCGGGAAGGGCTCCACGCGCCTGAAAACGTTCAGTTCATCTACCAGGGAACGGCCGCCGCCTACCGCTCGTCGCTCTCCAATGAACTGGCGCTCGTTCTGGCCGCCGTCGTCAGCATGTACATCGTTCTGGGAGTACTCTATGAAAGTTTCATTCACCCCTTGACGATTCTCTCCACGCTGCCTTCCGCCACGGTGGGCGCCCTGCTGGGGCTCCGCCTCACGGGCCTGAACCTCGATATCATCGCCGTCATCGGCATCGTGCTCCTCATCGGCCTGGTGAAGAAGAACGCCATCATGATGATCGATTTCGCCCTGGCAGCCGAGCGTGAGGAGGGTAAGCCGCCGATGGAAGCGATCCGGCAGGCCTGTCTGCTGCGCTTCCGGCCCATCATGATGACGACCCTGGCGGCCCTTTTTGCCGCCGTGCCGCTGATGGCGGGGACCGGCGTCGGCTCCGAGCTGCGGCAGCCGCTCGGCCTGGTCATTATCGGCGGGCTCCTGGTCAGTCAACTGCTGACCCTTTTCACGACACCGGTCATCTACCTGGCCTTCGACGCGATCGCCAGGCGGCTACGCAGGGGCGGTTCCGGGGAGCCGGCCGTAGAGGGCGAAACCGCATGACGATCACCAGTGTTTTCATCCGTCGGCCGGTTGCAACCACTCTCCTGACTGTCGGCATCCTGCTGGCCGGGATCGCCGCCTTCTGCCGTCTGGAGGTTTCACCGTTGCCTCGCCTCGATTTCCCGACCATACGCATTCAGGCTCAGATGGCCGGCGGAAGCCCTGAGACGATGGCCGCGACGGTGGCGGCCCCGTTGGAACGGCATCTCGGGCAGATCGCCGGCGTTGATTCGATCACTTCCCAGAGCGGGTCCAGCAATACGGACATCATCCTGCAGTTTGACCTGCAGCGCGATATCGAGGGTGCGGCGCGGGATGTGCAGGGAGCCATCAACGCCGCCCGCGTCGACCTGCCGAGCGCTCTCAGGAGCAACCCGACATACAATAAATTCAACCCGGCAGATGCGCCGATCCTCATCGTATCCATGGCTTCGAAGACCTATACGCCTGGGCAGCTCTACGACATCGCCAACAGCACGATTGCCCAGCGACTATCGCAGCTCCAGGGCGTGGGGAATGTCCAGATCGGCGGCAGCTCGCTTCCGGCTGTCAGGGTCGATGTCAACGCCGATGCGCTGTTCAAATACGGCATTTCGCTGGAGGATGTTCGCGCCGCGTTGTCGGGCGCCAACGCCAACAGCCCGAAAGGCGTCATCGAACAGGGTGCCCAGCGCTGGCAGCTCTATGCCAACGACCAGGTCCACAGGGCGGCCGATTACAGCGGGCTGGTCGTTGCATACCGTGACGGCCGCGCCATTCAGCTGAGTGACGTGGCCAAGGTTGCCGACTCGGTCGAGAGCCTCAGGAACCAGGGTTACACAAACGGTGTGCCGGATGTCTCGATGATGGTCTTCAAACAACCCAATGCTAACATCATCGAAACCGTGAACCGAGCCAAAGCGCTGCTGCAGCAGATGAAAGCAGGACTCCCGGGCGACATTTCCCTGACGATCGCGGGGGACCGCAGCAAGACCATCCGCGCCTCGCTTGCGGACACCGAAAGGACCCTGATCCTGTCGGTGATCCTCGTGATCATCGTAGTCTTCGCCTTCCTGCGCAATCTGCGCGCAACCCTGGTACCCAGCGTTGCACTTCCGGTTTCGATCATCGGGACATTTGCGGCGATGTACCTGCTCGACTACAGCCTCAACAACCTCTCGCTGATGGCCCTCATCATTGCGACCGGCTTCGTGGTGGACGATGCCATCGTGGTGCTGGAAAACATCACACGGCTGATTGAAGAAGGGAAGAACCGCATGGAAGCAGCACTTCAGGGCGCTGCCGAGGTTTCGTTCACCGTTGTTTCCATGAGCGTCTCCCTGATTGCGGTCTTCCTGCCGATACTGCTGATGGGCGGTTTTGTCGGGCGTCTTTTTCGTGAATTCGCCGCCGTCATCTCTCTCGCCATTGCCATCTCCCTGGTCGTTTCCCTTACGACGAGCGCTTCCCTCTCGGCACATGTTCTGCAGCCTGAAGCCGGGAAACGCCCTGGCCGTATTTCGAGATTCATGGAACGGGCCTTCGACGAGGTCCAGGTGTTTTACGTCCTCTCGCTGGCCCGCGCCATGCACCATAAAGGATTGGTGGCCCTGTCCCTGCTGGCGACCGTGGCGCTCAATGCCGTGCTTTTCATCATCGTGCCCAAGGGCCTCTTTCCCCAGCAGGACGCCGGCCTGTTGATGGGAGGAATTCAGGCCGATCAGAACATTTCCTTCCAGGCCATGCGCGACAAAATGCGGGAGGCACAGAGCATTGTCCAGGAGGATCCGGCGGTCGCATCCTGCGTCGGTTTCACCGGCGGTCATCGTGGAACCAACTCCGCCAATGTTTTTGTAACTCTGAAGCCGCGGGCCGAACGGGCCGGCATTCAGCAGGTGATGGACCGTCTGCGGCCGAAGCTTTCCGCCATACCCGGCGCGCAATTGATGATGTTCCCCATGCAGGATCTGTTCATCGGAGGGCGCATGGCTTTTGCGCAGTACCAGTATTCGCTTCAGGCCGACAGCACGGCGGAACTCTATGTATGGGCTCCGAGACTCCTGGCCGAAATGAAAAAGAATCCCCTCTTCAATGACCTCCAAACAGACCAGCAACTCGGCGGAATGGAGGCCCGCGTGGTGATCGACCGTACGGCCGCTGCTCGCTACAACCTGACCCCGGACGTCATCGACACGACCCTGTATGATGCCTTCGGGGAACGCCAGGTCTCGACTATCTTCAAGGACATCAATCAGTACCATGTCGTGATGGGGATCGATCCGCGCGACCTGGAAAACCCCGAGAGCATCAAGAAGATCTATCTCAGCACCTCCGGTGCAAGCCCCAGCGGATCCTCCAGCAGCAACTTCGCCAGTGGCACTGCCACCTCCAGCGGTTCATCCGCGGCGTCTGCCTCCGACGCATCGCGGAACCAGTCGACGAACTCGATCGCCATCAGTGCCGCCGGCGTCTCCAGCGGAAGTGCCGTATCGATGTCTTCGGAGACGATGATCCCGATTGGGGCCTTCGCCCGGGTGGAGGAAACCAACGCCCCGGTGCTGGTCAACCATCAGGATGGTTTCGCATCCACGACAATTTCCTTCAACCTGGCGACCGGCCACACGCTGGATGAAGCCCAAGCGGGCATTGCGCAGGCCGAGCAGGCCATCCGGATGCCTCCGACGGTGCATGGAGGCTTTGCCGGCACGGCGGCGTCGTTCCAGTCGGCACTCCGGAGCCAGCTCATCCTGATCGTCGCGGCGCTGGTTGCCGTCTATGTGGTATTGGGCATACTCTACGAAAGCTGGATCCATCCGCTGACCATTCTGTCGACCCTGCCTTCGGCGGGTGTCGGAGCCGTGCTGGCATTGCTCATATCCAACACGGAATTCACTATCATTGCGATGATCGGCGTCATCCTGCTCATCGGCATTGTCAAGAAGAACGCCATTATGATGATTGACTTCGCCCTGACCGCCACGCGTGCGGAAGGGCTCTCATCTGAAGAGGGGATCTTGAAGGCTTGCCGTCTGCGCTTCCGGCCGATCATGATGACGACCTTTTCGGCCATTCTGGGTGCGGTGCCATTGCTGATCGACAGCGGCGAAGGGGCGGAGCTGCGCCGGCCTCTCGGCATTGCGATCATCGGGGGCCTGATTGTCAGCCAGGTATTGACGCTTTACACTACGCCGGTCGTTTATGTTCTGCTCGATCGATTTCACTTGCGCAGACCCCGCGTGTCGGCTTCGTAGGGAGTAAAGATGATGACGCGATTTTTACCTTTGCTGCTGCTTCTGCTCTGCGGTTGTGTCGTCGGGCCTGATTATGTGCGGCCTCCCGCGCCCATTCCCGCCACTTACGCGGAATTGAAGAACTGGATGCCGGCCCGTCCTCTTGACGACATCGATCGCGGGGCCTGGTGGAGCATCTACAATGACCCGCTGCTCGACGACCTGGAACGCCGGATCGATATCGGCAACCAGAACCTCCGAGCCTATGAGGCCGCCTATCGGAAAGCCCGTGCGATCGTGGCGGAAGCGCGTGCATACTATTTTCCCACGTTGTCGGCGGTGGGATCGGCCGATAGACTTCGCCAGAGCGGCAAAACCACCACGACCAAAACAACCGAATTGAGTGCGAGCTGGGACATTGATCTTTGGGGGAAGGTGCGGCGACAGGTCGAGAGTGATGTAGCGGGTGCGGAAGCCTCCGCCGCGGAACTGGCTTCCATCCGTCTTTCGGCGCAGGCCGAACTGGCAGCGGACTATTTCGAACTTCGTTACCAGGATTCGCTGGCGAAGCTCCTGACCGAGACCGTCGAGGCATACGAGCGCTCGTTCAATATCACGCGTAATCAATATACAAGCGGAGTAGCCGCCCTCTCCGACGTCATTACCGCCGAGACCATGCTGAAGACGACGCAGGCCGGTCTCATTGGTGTCGGCGTTGCCCGAGCGGAGTACGGACATGCCATTGCCATCCTGATCGGCAAGCCGCCGGCGGATCTATCGATTCCACCCGGGTTGCTCACAACTGCTGTCCCCGATGTTCCCGTCCAGGTACCGTCGACGCTTCTTCAACGTCGCCCGGACATTGCCCAGGCAGAGCGGACGATGCAGCAGCAGAACGCACTGATCGGCGTTGAGACCGCGGCCTACTACCCGAGCATCACCCTGTCGGCCGACTTGGGCCTTGCGAGCACAAGCGGCGCTCTGTTTGAGCTTTCCAAGCGGATGTGGGCACTGGCTGTGAGCGGTTCGGAGACGTTGTTCGATGCAGGCCAACGCAGTGCCGCAATTAAGGCGGCGCGCGCCGACTACGACCAGGCCGTCGCGAATTACCGCGAAACGGTGCTGTTGGCCTTTCGTGACGTCGAAGACAACCTGTCGAACCTGCGTATCCTGGCTGAACAGGCGAAGAAGCAGGCAGAGGCCGTCGCCCTGGCGCTGGAAGCTGTGCGGATCTCGCTCAACGAGTACAAGGCCGGCACGACCAACTACACAACAGTGGTAACCGCCCAGGCAACCGCGCTTTCGAACGAGCAGACGGCCTTGCAGATCATGGCAAACCGGCTGACGGCCAATGTAGCCCTTGTTAAAGCCTTGGGTGGTGGATGGACCGATTCACTGCTGACGGCTGTGGATCACAACGGCAACCCTGCGAAAGCATACAGGTAAAGCCATCCGCATGGGGTCAGACCTACACATTTGACATATTCATGTCAAATGTGTAGGTCTGACCCCGTTAGATACTCCCCGGCAATGGCCAGGTAAGCCTCGCGGGCCTCGGCAATGGCCGGGACGTGGCAGTACTCATCGGTCTGGTGGGCCTGGAGTGCCGCGCCGGGGCCGTAAATGAGCGTCGGCGGACTGCCCAGGGCTGCGGAAAGGATGGAGGCGTCGGTGAAGTAGCTGACGGTACCCGGCGCCTGGGAGCTGCCCCGAAGCCGTTTCAGAACGTCCAGCACGGAAGCGATCCAGGGAGTGTCCGGAGGTGTCAGCACTGCCGGGACGTCCATGAAACGGGTTATCCGGGCGGCCGGGTCCAGGTGCTCTCGAACCGAGTTTTCCAGGCTGTCGTGGTCCAGGCCGGGGATGGTGCGCAGATCGATCTCGAGGAAGGCGGCGTCGGGCACCATGTTCACCTTGCCGCCGCCGCCGATGGTTCCCACATTGATTGTCGGATTGCCCAATTGAGGATGGGATGGGTGGGCTGTCAGGAAGGTTTCAAGGGCCAGGGCGCCCCTTGCAGCCTTATAGATGGCGTTGTCGCCGGCCTCGGGCATGGAGCCGTGGGCACCCCGGCCGAAAAAGTCCGCCCGGAGCCACAACGCCCCCTTGTGACCCAAAAGCGGCCGGCAATCCGTCGGTTCGCCCACCACCAGGGCGCCTGCCCGGGTGGGCAACAGCCCCGATTCGGCCAGATCTTTTGCGCCCACACAACCTGTTTCCTCCCCCGCCGTGAAAATCAGGACCACATCAGAGGCCCGGCGCGGCACCGATGACAGACCGATTCCGGCCGCGGCCATTGCCGCAAGGCCGGATTTCATGTCGCTGACGCCTCGGCCGTAGAGCTTGCCGTCACGGATTTCACCTCCGAACGGATCGACGGTCCATGGGACCTCACCCAACGGCACCGTGTCCATATGACCCGTGAAACACAGGGGGGGCCCGCCGCCCTCACCCGGCAGCACGGCCACCAGGTTGACCCCCGTGCCCGGAGTCTCCTTCCACGACAACCGGAATCCGGCGGGTTCGAGGACCTCGGCCAGAGCCTCCGCCACCTTGCGGGTGTTCCCCGTGGGGTTGATGCTTTGGGCGCGCACCAGGCGCTGAGTCAGCTCTACGACATCAATGCTTTTCATTGGAAATAAACCTTTTTCACCGGCGGACGGGCCTGCGGCTCTCCGGCACGGTCCGCAACGGTCGCCCCGGACTCCGCGTCAGGTATCGAGCACCTGGACGTGAGCGTCCGTGGGGGAGCACTTCTCGCCGTTGATGGGAAGGATATCCTGCGGACACGCGGACATGGCTACCACGCAGTCGATCTCGGCGCGAAGGACCACATAATCGCCCGGTTTGGAAACCGGAGGAAGCCATTCGATGGTGTTGTTCCGGGCAGGAGTATTCATCCACAGGTTGAACGGACTCGGACATTCCCGGGGAGAGAAACCCAGCTCGGCCATTCCCGCGTACATGTTGTCGGTACAGTTGTCATGATACTCCGTGCACCCGAGCTGTTGGAAGCGGTAAATATCACAGGCCGCGATAAGGGTGTCGTGGACGCCCGGTGAAGTGTCCTCGAGAAGGGTGAGGATCGGCCTGCGCCGATTTGAAGCCAGGACATCTCCCACAGAGGGAATGACTTTGTTGAGCCTGGCCCGCATGTGTTCCATGGACATGAACTCCGAAAGGTCGTAGGCGTTGAAGGCCCATGTATCCACGACCTGCTGCCCGTAAGTGTTGATGATCCTGACCAGCTGTCCTGCCTTGACGGGAACGGCTTTGCCGTGTCTGGCCGGAATTACCTGGATATCGCTCATTCTGATGTGCTCCTTTGTCGTTTGCTGTTTGCATATGCCGGTTGGCGGTTGACGATCGATCTCAACATGCGGAGGCACTGACTCTCCGCGACCAGGAACCAAGAAATTTCCGAATGCGAAAGCTGTCGGGGTTGGACAGAATCTGACGGGAAGGCCCCTGTTCCACCAGGCGCCCTTCATCAAGGAAGAAGACCCTGTCGGCTACTTCTGCGGCGAAACCCATTTCGTGAGTGACGACGAGCATGGTCATGCCCTCCCGGGCCAGGCTTTTCATGACCTGGAGCACCTCGTCGACCAGTTCCGGGTCGAGCGCCGAGGTGGGCTCGTCGAAGAGCATGATGCGCGGCTCCATGGCAAGGGCCCTCGCGATGGCTACCCGCTGCTGCTGCCCGCCGGACAGCCTGGCCGGATAGGCGTCGAATTTGTCCGCGAGGCCCACCTTGTCCAGCATGGCCATGCCGATATCGCGCGCCCGCACTCTATCCATGCGCTTGACCATGATCAGGGCTTCCGTGATGTTTCTGAGCGCCGTCAGGTGAGGCCAGAGATTGAAGTGCTGAAAGACCATTCCGATGTCTTTGCGCATCTCGAGTACCTCCCGTTCCTTCAACGGTTCGAGCGTTCCATCGGGGGCTTCGGCATAGCCCATGAGTCTGCCGTTTACGTAGATGCGTCCCCCGGTATAATTCTCGAGAAAATTTATGCAGCGAAGCAGGGTGCTTTTTCCCGAACCGGAAGGTCCGATGAGGCAAACGACCTCGGAAGTGTAAACACAAAAATCGATGTCGTGCAGCACCTGGTGTTCTCCAAAGCTCTTGCACACGCCCTTGCCCTCGATTGTGGGGCTGTTCTCGAACAACTTGTACATGGCAGTCATTTTACGCCCTCAGGTATCGGGTCAAACGAAGTTCAAGGAAATTCCCCAGGCGGGACACGGCCTCCACGACGGCCCAATAGAGCAGGGCCAGGGCCAGGTAAGGTTCCCAGATGGCGAAGGTCAGGTTCACGATCTTTGCGGTCTGCTTGGTCAATTCCGGAACGGTGATGATGGACAGGACGGCCGAATCCTTGATAAGGATGATGACCTGATTGATCCCCGGCGGGATGATCAGGCTCAGCATCTGGGGAAAAATGATCCTGCGCAGACACACGCCTTTGCTCATACCCAGGCAGGCTGCGGCCTCGAGCTGGCCCTTCGGTATGGATTCCAGCCCCGCTCTGAAAATCTCGGCAAAATAGGCGCCCACGTAGACGCCGAGCCCCGCGATGCCGACCACTACTGCCGGCAGAACGAGGCCGAACCGCGGAGCGACATAGTAGAGGAGAAATAGCTGAATGAGGATGGGCGTCCCGCGGAAGAATTCGATGTAGCTCCGGCAGAGCAGGTTGAGGAACCGGATGTGGAGGAGCCGGAGCAGCATGACGAGGAGCCCGAGGGCCACGCCCAGAACGAGTGACAGGGCACAGACGGAGACGGTGGTCCAGAGTCCGCCGAGGAAGAGGGGCCAGTAGCGGTCGAAGATCGAGTAGTCCATCAGGCGGCCTCCGCGTACCTTCCCAGTCGCTTGTGGACGGCTGTGCCGAGTCCGGACAGTACAAGGTTCATAATGAGGTAGAGAAACGCCGTGGCGATGTATATCTCGGTCGGCCGGTAGGTCTTGGAGACGATCTGCTGGCTTACGCGCATGAGGTCGGTCACGGCGATCACCGAAACCAGGGCGGAATTCTTGAGAATCACGATGATCTCATTGACCAGGGCAGGCAGGACGAGACGCATGACCTGCGGGATGAGAATACGCCGCCTGGTCTGCCAGACGGTAAAACCTATCGCCCTGGCCGCCTCCGTCTGACCCGCATGGATGGTGTTGAGCCCGCCCCTGTAAATCTCTGACTGAAAGGCAGAGGTATTGAGGCTCAAGGCCGCTATGGCGGCGACGAGGGGCGGCGCTTCGATGCCCATGGCCGGCAGGACGTAGAAGACGATGAGGAGGAGGACCAGTATGGGCGTGCCGCGGAAAAAGCTCACATAGATGCCGGCCATGGAGCGGATCGCAGTGTTTTTCGATATGGAGGAGAAGCAGACGAGGAAGCCAAGCGGGAGGCCCAGGGCGATAGCCGAGAGCGAGACGAAGACGGTCATGCCCGCCCCTCCGATCATCACGTTCAAGTGATGGATGACTACCGTTGTGTCCAGTTGCATAGCTCGCTCTCTGTCAGTTGCCTTTGCCGGGTCCCCCCGGAGCGGCGGAGTGCGGGCATCAGGCCTTAAGGGAGGCGGCCCGATGCCCGCTTCTCGCCGGTTATTCGACCGGTTCGGGGAGTGTGTCGGGCACGGGCATTTCGAACCCGAACCACTTGACCTGCAAATTGGTCATACTCCCGTCCTTGATGAGCTTCCTGATCTGATCGTCAAAAAAGGCGGCAAGGCTCGCACTGTCGTCGTCCTTTCGCGCAGCCCAGGAAAAGTACTTCTTCACTCCAAAAGGGGGAGTGATGATGCGGAAGGCATCGGGACGCTTCTTCACGGCGTCGGAAAGGTTCGGAAAGGATTGAGCCACGGCCTCGATGCGGCCTGCATCGAGATCGGCGAAAGCCTCGTCGAAATCGACGTATTCCTTAATTTCCTTTACCCCTTTGCCCCGTTCCTTGACGAGTTTGTCGTTAAGGGCCTGCAGGGCCTTGAGCTGAGCCGATCCGGCCTGTGAACCAACCACCCGGCCGACGACATCTTCGGGCTTTTTGATCTCCGAATTCTTGCCCACGAGCAGGGCCACGGTGGCGTCGGCGATGGGGACGCTCAAGCGGTAGCGGTCGAAACGTTCCCTGGTCGCTGTGACCGAAGTCACCACATAGTCGAATTTCTTTGCCTCGAGGCCGGGCAGGATGCCTTGCCAGGGCACGTCAAGGCGATTGACTTTCACTCCGGGCAATCCCTGCATGACCAGGGCCAGGAGGTCGGCTGAATACCCGACGATCTTGCCCTCTTCGACGAATTCGAATGGCGCGAAGCGCGCTTCGGTCCCGATGACGATCTCACCGCGCTCCTTCACGCGTTCGAGAAGGTCCTTTGCCGAGGCCACGGCCGGACAGGATGAGATGATAAAGCAAGTGAGAAGGGCAAGAACAAGACTGAGAGGGCGCAGGGAATTCCTGGACATTGACAGCTCTCCTTTCTGCTGAGGGGGTGTTTCCCGGTATGACGGCAGGAAGCAATCCGCGGTACAGGGCGCAACCATGCATTTCAATCCGGTATCCACAAAAAACACAATCCAACGGAAAAGCGCACATCGAACGCTTCTCCAAACCACAAGAGGCCGACGTTCGCTTCCTCTTATCCTGAGATCATGCAACAAATCATCGGTGAAGGTCTTTTAGCCCCTTTAACGAAATGGCTGCGGCAGCCGTATGGGCCTGCCCCGTTCATTCCCGGAACTTGATTTTGCAGACTTTCATCCCCGCCGCGTTGTAATTGAGCAAAACCGATGCCAGTTCCCGAACGAACGCTTTGCACAATTTGCAGTACTGGTATATGTCTTGGATATTACATAATAAAACTGGCAATACGTACACTTATGGTTTGGATGCGGGGAAGTCTTTTTTCAGAATCGAACGATCCATTGTGGAACCAAAAACTGGAGACAGACAGAAAATTACACAAAAAAGTACCACTTGCTTCCCCGACATTCTCCGCCCGTGTCACCCGCATCGGCGGCCGAATCTATGCAGGAGGTGCCAAAGACCCGCACGCGGCACGGGTCTCCCGGAAGGGGGCAACGGCGGGGGACGGTAAGTCGCGGGCCTGCCCGCAGGCCGGGCTTCCGACAATCCGGTATGGGCGGCGGACTGGAACAACCCGCAAGCTTTGTGGGGCATTCAACACGGCTCATACGGAGTTGCGTTCAAGCAGTTATTCTTCGAGCATTCAAACCGATCGGGAGATTGATTCCGGGGCTGTTGCCCAAAGGAAAAGCCGAGGTCGGATGAAACCAGGATCCGTCATTCCGGCGGAGGCCGGAATCCAGACTCTTTGAAATTATTGGGTAATTCCACTTAACGACACTGGCCCCCGGCTTTCGCCGGGGTGAGGTTATCTGGAGAAACCGCCCATTCTTCACCTGGATTCTGTTGGGGTAACAGCCCGTTCCATCGCACCGCTCACCAGGATGCGGTGGGGATAGAGTCTTCAGAGCACCTCAAGAGGGAACATTTTTGAGCTTTTCCGGGGGATGGACGCATGAAAGTTGAAAGACAGGCGGAGCCTCGCGACGCCTCGGCACAAGAGGAACGGTCCGGAGATTGAGTTGCCGATCTGCAATCTCCCTGGCCGCCATACGCCGGAACTATGTCGCGTCAAACCAAAAAAACTTTGCAAAAATGTAATCATGACGCATTATATCAGCGACGGGAGTAATGGGACCGCATCTGTAAAGTGTTTGGATCCAGTGGTATGTGCCGGCGGAGTTATGTACCCCCGAGTGAGGGTAAGCTGTGGAACCCCGGAAGGTGCGGAGCCGGCGGCAATGGGCATGGAGGGAGGCAATGATTTTGAGCAGGAGGGTCTGCCGTCTTTTTGCGGTGTTCTTTTTCATTCTGACGTTTTCCGCGCAGGCCGCCGATCAGGCGACACCCGCGGAGGTCATACAAAAGGTGACGCAGGCTGCTGAGTTTCTGAGCACTGCCGGAGAAAAGGGACTTGCGGAATTTTGGGACAAAAACGGCAGGTGGGTGTGGAAGGATGCCTATGTCTGGGTCCTCAGATGCGATAAAATGACTGATGCCGCTCATCCTTTCAATCCCAAACTGGTCGGGAAGGACTTGGCCGGATTCAAGGATGCCGAAGGCAATTATTTCTTCGTACAACTCTGTGAAACATCCAAAGAGCCCAATGGGGGGTGGGTTGAATACTGGTGGCCAAAGGTAGGAGAAACACAGCCGTCCCGAAAGATCGCATATATCCTGCCGGTTCCCCACCAACCTTATCAGGTGGCCGCTGGTATTCATGACGATCGAATCAGTCTGGAAGAATTGAATAAAATGATTAAGTAGATTCTGCTACACTTATATCCGAACGACAACGAGGAATTGCAGACGTGAGAATCTCAAAAAAATTGATTCTTCTGATCACCCTGAGCGTTGCCATGATCCTTTTCCAATTTGTGGTGAACCGCTTCATGAACTTCAGAATGCGTGCTTATACAAAGAGCATGTTTCAGTTGAATCAAGTTGATGAGTCTATGTTTGCCGCGATCACCGACGAAAAGAACTTCATCGACACCCACAAGAAGGCCGCTTTTGAGAACACCCTTGCCTATATAGAAAAGGCCCAGCAGACAATAGCCGCCCTTGAAGGCAATTCCCTCGTGGACAAAGCAGACCTGACGGTACTGGACGATCTTGTCTTGAAATATCGGAACGCCGTCAATCATCTGGGTGAGGCAGTCAATAACCTCGATGGCTACGGAAACCAATTGAACGAAGCCATCTCGAGGTTCAATGACAAAGCGGCGGCCTTAATTCGGAAGATAAGCGAAGACATCGGAACCAAAGTGGTCAATACCGAGCCGGTTTCCGAGCATCTGCGGTCGTTGATGGATATTACGCGGCAGGCCACTTTTCTGATGAGCCAGATGTTTCTCATTTTCAACCAGGACCTGCTGCTGAAAAATGACATGGATGCCTATGTCCAGAGATCGGGGAAGACTTTCACCGACCTCGATAAAGAAAAGAAGAACGCCGTCGCCGTGGCGGGCTTCATCAAGAACAAGGAATACCCCGACTTTGTAAGTGACGTGATGGTTGCGACCATCAGCAAAATTCCCGAATGGACCGCGGGGATTCGGGAGTCCTGGAGGGAAGCGAACAATACCCAGGGTGATCTCGATGAGATCCGGGCGCAGCTCAGCAAAATCAAGGGTCAGATGGTCCTCGCCTGCAACGGACGCATGGCCGGCTTTGAAAGGCTGATGTTCTGGACCAACATCCTGACTCTCGTCTTCAGCATTTGCACGGTCTCCGTCCTTGGTGTTCTCATTTTGAGATCGATCACCCGCCCGATCGCACGGATAGCCGTGTCGGCCGGACAGATAGCCGACGGTGACCTGTACGCCGCGAGGGCGAGTCTCGGAATCGAGGAGGATTCCGATGTTACCCCCACGGAGGGAAAAACCGGCGAAGATGAAATCCAACATTTGTCTTCGGTTTTTGCGGCAATGGCCAGATCGCTCCATTCCCTTATCGGGCAGGTACGCAACGCGGGGATACAGGTAGTGAGTTCGGCAACGGAGATTTCCGCGTCGGCGCGCGAGCTGGAAGCGACGGCCTCGCAGCAGGCCGCGTCCATCAACGAAGTGAGCGCGACATCAAAGGAGATTTCGGCCGGCTCGACGGAACTCACGAAAACGATGAACGAAGTTGCGACAGTGGCTTCCCAGACCGCCTCCCTTGCGGAAGAAGGACACAATGAGCTGAAAGGGATGGAATCGACCATGAGGCAGCTTGTGGACGCCACCGCATCCATCGCCGAAAAGCTTGAAACCATAAGTGACAAGACCAACAACATCGGGAGCATTGTGACCACCATTACCAAGGTGGCGGACCAGACGAACCTGCTCTCCCTGAATGCCGCGATTGAAGCGGAAAAGGCAGGGGAATACGGGCTCGGCTTTGCCGTCGTCGCCCGTGAGATACGCAGGCTGGCCGATCAATCAGCCGTGGCCACTCTGGATATTGAAGAGATGGTGAAGGAGATGCAGTCGGCGGTGTCTTCAGGCGTGATGGAAGTCGACAAGTTCGTGCAGCAGGTTCGTCAGGGCGTCCGGGCCGTTGAAGGAATTAGCGAACAACTGGCTACGGTCATCAGGGAGGTCCAAACCCTGATCCCTCATTTTGAGGCCGTGACCCGTGCAATGGCATCCCAAAGTCTGGGTGCGGAAGAGATAAGCAGAGCTATGGCAAATTTGAGTGACGGCGCGTTCCAGACCAGGCAGGTTGTGGAGGAATTCAACAAGGCCGTCGAGCAGCTCACCGAAGCCGTGGGAGGTCTGCAGGACGAAGTCTCACGGTTCCAGGTGGAGGCATAAACCTCTCAAGTCCGGAACAGGTCACCAGATGAGCGGGAAAGCACACCTGATGGGATTCAGAATCTGGCATAAGCTTCTGATCAGCAGCCTTGTCTATATGTTGCCGATCGCGGTGCTCCTGTATTTTGTCGAATCGTGGATTCACAACGATATCAGATTTGCAGAGACGGAAATCCAGGGGATTCAGGTGATAACGCCTCTGGAGGAACTGGGGAGCCTTCTCCCCTATCACCAGTTGCTGGCCCATCTCTATCTTGACGGCGACAAGACGATGAGGGACCCGTTGAAAGTTGATTCGACAAATATCACGCTTGCCTTCGATCTGCTTGAGACCGCGGCGAAGATTCAGGGAAAGGTCCTGCGTATCGACCCCGAGAGCATGAAACAGGCGGAGCTGGAGGATGCCGAGCCGTCCGCCCTGAGAAAGCAGTGGAACGACCTGCATACCGGCCTCGAGAAGCTGACGACCAGGCAGAGCGACATCGGGCATCGGGCGCTCGACAAGGGTGTACAAACGTTGATGACCCGCCTGGGGGAGACGTCCAACCTGATCCTGGATCCCGAACTCGATTCATATTACATCATGGAAGTCGCTCTCATCGATATCCCGCAGGCCGAGGGCATCCTCGGAGAAGCGGGCTCTTTCGGCCAACAGGCACTTCTGAAGAGTACGACCTCCAACGATCACACGCTCAGTTCGAAGGAGATATTCCAGCTCGAAGCCTATGCGTCCACGCTGGAAGCCTCCAATCTCAAGCACATGGAGCAGAGCATAGCCACCGCCCTCCGGGAGGACAAGAATTTCCACTCCGTTGACGTCTCTTTGCAGCAGAACATCCCTCCGGCTCTGGAAAATTACCGGCAGCAGCTTACGTCATTTCTCGGCTTGATACGGAAGCTTTCCGAGGGTGGGGCTGATGCGGTCGGCATCGCGCAGTTTGCCGATGCCTGCGCCAAGGCCCGGGAGGCTGCTTCGGCGCTGAGGCGAACGGCCCTCGACGTCCTGAAGAACCTCATCGAAAAGCGCATCGACAACCTTGAGACAAACCGGGCGATGGCCCTCTCCCTTAGCCTTGCCGCGGTCATTTTTGCCGTCTGCCTGGTTCTCTTCATCTCGCGGGGTATCACGGGCCCGCTGAAAAAGGTCATGGAAGTCGCCATGGAAATCGCCGCGGGAAGGGTGGAAGAAGCTATGAAGCACCTGAAGAGCACGGCCCCCGAAGGGGACCTCGCGGTATTTGAGGCCGGTTTTGAATCGGGCCGCATTAAAGATGAAATCTGGCGATTGTGGGCCGTCTTTTCGGTCATGGCCCGGTCCCTGGGTTCTCTTGTCAGCCAGGTCAGAGACTCGGGAATCAAAGTCGTGAGTTCCGCCACCGAAATTTCCGCCTCGGCCCGGGAACTCGAGGCGACGGCCTCCCAGCAGGCGTCTTCGGTCGGGGAGGTCGGGGCAACTTCCCGGGAGATTGCCGCAGGATCGCGCAAGCTTGCGAAGACCATGAATGATGTGGCGGAGGTTGCTTCGTCCACCGCGGCCCTGGCCGAAGAAGGGCATGAAGGCCTCAAAGGCATGGAAATAACCATGCGCCAGCTCATGGCCGCCACGGCCTCCATTGCGTCAAAGCATGAAGCCATCAGTGAGAAAACCAACAACATCGGGACCATCGTGACCACCATCACCAAGGTGGCGGATCAGACGAACCTGCTTTCGCTCAACGCCGCCATCGAAGCGGAGAAGGCGGGGGAGTACGGCCTCGGATTTTCCGTGGTGGCCCGCGAGATCCGCAGACTTGCCGATCAAACGGCCGTTGCCACGCTGAACATCGAACGGATGGTGAAGGAGATGCAGTCAGCCGTTTCGTCCGGGGTGATGGAAGTGGATAAGTTCGTCCAGCAGGTCCGCCAGGGTGTCGAGGATGTGCAGAGGATCAGCGGGCAACTGGTTTCAGTCATAGGGGAGGTACAGGCCCTGATTCCGCAGTTTCAAGATGTGAATCATGCCATGGAATCCCAGAGTGTGGGCGCCGAGGAGATCAACAAGGCCATGGGGAATCTCAGCGATGGGGCCTATCAGACCCGGCAGGTTGTGGAAGAGTTCAACAGGGCGGCCGAACATCTCACCGAAGCCGTCCAGGGACTCCAGAACGAGGTCTCTCGTTTCACGGTGGAAGGTTAGCGGTGCTGCTCATCGTCTTTCAAATGGGTGAGGAACGGTATGCCCTGGACAGCCGCCACGTGGTGGAGGTGGTGCCCCTGGTGCGCTTCAGGGAGCTTCCGCGGGCGCCCGAATACGTCTGCGGTCTTTTCGAATACCGCGGGCAGATAACGCCGGTTGTCGATCTTTCCGCCCTGGCAGGGAAGGGCCCATCGCAAAGACTCCTCAGCACGCGGGTCATTCTGGTCCGCTACCGGGACTTCAAGGACCGTTTTCATGTCCTGGGATTGCTTGCCGAACGCGTGACGGATACGATAAGAACGAAGGAAACCGATCTGAAGCCCGCAGGCATCAAGGTCGAGGATTCCCCATACCTCGGGAAAATCGTGGCCGACGCGACGGGCATGATTCAATGTATCGAGGTGGAAGAGCTGCTTCCCTCTGAGGTGCAGGATATCCTTTTTCCGGCGAACGAAGGTTGATCCGGGTATGCTTGAGACATCCGTGGCATCGCTTTTGTGTGCGAGAACCGGAATTGACTTCCGGACCACTTCGCCCCGAGTCCTGGCCCGCATTATCCGGACCAGGATGGAAGCCGTAGGCGTCGAGGATGAAACCGCGTACCTCACCCTCCTCACGACCCACGAGCAGGAAGTGAAGCATCTGATCGACTCGCTGGTGGTGCCGGAAACCTGGTTCTTCAGGGATTTCGAACCGTTCGTCTACCTCAGGAAAATCGTGTGTGAAGATGACTATTTCCTCGGGAACCGGCCCATCCGTGCGCTTTCGGTGCCGGCGTCCACCGGGGAGGAACCCTATTCCATCGCCATCACCCTGATGGAGGCAGGCCTTAGACCCGCGGACCTCCGAGTCGACGCCGTGGACATAAGCAGGAAGGCCATCGACAAAGCCGTTCAGGGGGTCTACGGCCGCTCCTCTTTCAGGGAGAAGGACGAAGAGCTTCGTTTGAAGTATTTTTCGCAGAGTGAGTCGGGGTGGTCGGTGCTTCCCGAAGTGCGCAGCGCCGTTCATTTTTTCCACGGCAACATCCTGCATTGCGCCCCTCTCGACATCCAGCAGTCCTATGACATAATTTTTTTCCGGAACCTGCTGGTCTATCTGAACGAAGAGGCAAGGAAGCGGGCGGTTGAGAACGTCGACCATTTGCTCACGGGAGGGGGAGTGCTTTTCCTTGGCTTTGCCGAGCCGCCGCATATATTTTTCCCGAACTACATCCCGGCGGATCACCCCCGCTCGTATGCGGCCCGCAAACCGAAGGAGAGCCCGGCAAGGACCGAGGCGGCTCCCATGGACCGCCTTCCCCTCCGAAGCGGAAAACAGGGAGTTCCTAACCCGCTTCCCCGTTCAATTGCCAAGAAAACGGGCTCTCGTGGCGGTAGACCGAAATCCGCGGGACCTCCGCCGCATGAGCCGACTTCGGGCCCTCCATCCATGGAAAGCGCAGGCAGGTCCGGAGCGACCCCGGAAATCCGGGCGAAAACGCTCGATCAGGCGCGTGAATTAGCTGACCGGGGCTTGCTTTCCGAAGCCGGGGACGTCTGCACCGAGTACCTGAAATCGGATGCCGCCTGCGAGGAGGCTTACTATCTCCTCGGTGTGATCGCTCTGGCTGGAAACGATGAGGAGCAGGCGCTGGAATATTTCAACAAGGCGATTTACCTCAAGCCCGATCACGAGGATGTCCTCGTTCATCTCAGCCTGCTCATGGAAAAGCGTGGGTTCGGGGAACAGGCGGCAGGGTATCGCAAACGGCTTGAGCGATTGAGAGGCGGCCCGCCTGCGTGATCAGGGTTGAATCATGAGTGAGAAAATGACTTCCCAGGCCAAAGACGACGATTGTTGGAATGAGATCGGCACGGAGGGAGACCGAACCTGTGCCCGGCTCGAGACGTATGTCCACTGCCGGAACTGCCTCGTGTACTCGGATAAGGGCCGCAGCCTCCTGAACAGGCCGCCGCCCGAAGATTATATTGACGAGTGGAAACCGATTCTCGCCCTGGCCAAGAAGAGCGAAACGGGAGATGTCATTTCCGCCCTGGTCTTCAGGTTGGGACACGAATGGGTCGCCCTGAAGAGCGGATTTCTCGAAGAAATTCTTCCCAGGCGCATCGTGCACAGCATTCCGCACCGAACCAGCGCCATTCTGCTGGGCCTGGTCAATGTCAGGGGCGAACTGCTGTTGTGTATCTCCCTGGCGGAAATCCTGCACCTGGAGGTGGAGGAAGAGAAGAAGCAACGGGCTGGAGGGGCGGTGTTCGGGCGGCTGGTTGTCACCGCTCATTCCGGCGATCGATGGGCTTTTCCCGTGGACGAAGTGGACCAGATCCACCGCTTTCCGGCGTCGGAGCTGCAGGCTGTGCCTGCAACCATGGCCAAAGACGCTTCATCCTGTTCGCAGGGTATTTTTGCGCTCGACTCCAGGCGCATCGCTCTCCTGGACGAACAACTGCTTTTTGACGGTTTGAAGAGGAGCCTGCATTGGCAAGCGACAACGTGACCCTGTTTGCCGACGAGGGCATGCTGGAACTCTTCCGGATGGAAGCGGAAATGCATTCGGCTGCCCTCGAGAGCGGGTTGATGGAGCTCGAATCCGATCCTTCCGCTGTGGCAAAGATCGAGCCGCTCATGCGCGCCGCCCACTCCATCAAGGGGGCGGCCCGGATCATGGGCCTCGATATCGCCGTCAGGCTGGCCCATGTGATGGAGGACCTCTTCACGGCGGCGCAGGAAAAGAAACTTGTCCTGGACCCTCAAACCATCGATGCCCTCCTGCAGGGCGTGGACGTGTTCAAACGCCTTTCCGTCGTCAAGGCCGATACACTCGCATCCTGGCTGAAAGACCATGAAGCCGAAATCATTGAACTGGCGAACCGGCTTTCGGGTATCCTGACCGCCGGCCCCGCTTCCCCAGCGCCCGGGGTGAAACATGCGGAGGAGGCACCGCCTTTGCGTGAGACTCCCCCCGAGGCCGCACCGCCGCCTGTGGAGGCGGAACCGGCCGAGCAAAAGCCTCCCGAGGAGACAGAAACACCTCCGCCCGTCGAGCCCGTTCAGGCGGGTTCCGACAACGCCATCCTCGTTACCGCGGAGAACCTGAGCAGGCTTGTCGGACTTGCCGGAGAGTGTCTCGTCGAGTCGCAGGCGCTGAGGGTCCAGGTGAATCAGCTCTACCAGTTGAAATCCATGCTGGCGGAGCTGCCGCGCTTGCTGGAAAGCGCCAAAAGAGCGTCCGGACATGCGGAGTATGCCGAGGTTTGCAAGGAAATCTGCAGCAGCGCACAAAAGAGCGCGGGGAAATGCCGTGAA
Source organism: uncultured Syntrophobacter sp. (assembly GCA_963666995.1). Classification (GTDB taxonomy): domain Bacteria; phylum Desulfobacterota; class Syntrophobacteria; order Syntrophobacterales; family Syntrophobacteraceae; genus Syntrophobacter. The sequence continues at coordinate 3,134,992 of OY762941.1, forward strand.
GTCCTGACGCGGCAGATCGAATCTTTCGAGACCTACCTCCTGGGCTGGGAAAATCTTTCCAACCGCCTGTTCAATGAAGCGGTAGCCACCAGGATGCGTCCATTCAGGGATGGAGCGCACGGGTTCCCGCGGATGGTGCGGGATATGGCGAGAAAACTCGGCAAGAAGATCAAGCTCAGGATAACGGGCCAAGCCACGAAGGTCGACCGCGATGTTCTTGTAAAGTTTGAAGCGCCGCTGACACACATCCTTCGCAACGCCTGCGACCATGGCATAGAAACCCCGGAGGAAAGGATCGCAGCCGGCAAACCCGAGCAGGGCGTGATCGACCTGAGGGTCGGCCACAGGGCCGGCATGCTTTCCGTGACCATCTCGGATGACGGCCGCGGGATCGATCCCGAGCGAATCCGCCGGAGGGTTATCGAAAAGGGGTTGGTCTCCGGCGATTTGGCCGGTCGGTTGACCGAGGCGGAACTGATGGATTTCCTGTTTCTCTCCGGGTTCACGACTGCCGGCACCGTCAGCGAGGTCTCGGGGCGTGGAGTGGGACTTGACGTGGTACAGAACATGGTCCAGGAGGTCCAGGGTACGATGAAGGTGCAGTCGACCCCCGGCCGGGGAACGACTTTTCAGATGGACCTTCCCCTGACCCTTTCCGTCATCCGGACACTGCTCGTGGAGATTGCCGGAGAACCTTACGCCTTCCCGCTGTCGCGTCTCGACAAGGTGCTGATGGTCCCCGAGGACAGAATTGAAACCATAGAAGACAGGCAGTATTTTCCGCTCGATGGGGTCAACATAGGCTTGATCTCGGCCTGCCAGCCCCTGGGACTCCAGTCCGCCGGGCGGCAAGAGGAGGGGACGCCGGTCGTGGTCGTGAGCGACAGGCTGAAGCAGTACGGTGTTGTGGTGGACCGACTGCTGGAAGAGGTGGATATGGTGGTTCGGCCTCTCGATCCCAGGCTCGGCAAGGTCCCGAACATTGCTGCCTCCGCCATTTCCGAGGACGGGTCTCCCATCTTGATCTTCGACGTGGACGATCTCGTCCGCTCCATCGACAATATGCTCACCGGCGGGAGGCTCACAAAAATAGCCCGTAGCGCGGAGCAAGTCAGTGAAGCGGTCGTGAGGCGAATATTGGTTGTCGATGATTCCATTACCGTTCGCGAGGTTGAACGCAGGCTCCTCGAAAACAAGGGCTACCAGGTCGAAGTTGCCGTGGACGGTATGGACGGATGGAATGCGGTGCAGTCCGGGAAATACGACCTGGTGATCTCCGATGTCGACATGCCGCGGATGAACGGCATCGAACTGGTCAGGAACATCAGGAAAGGGCTCACGACCCGGCATTTGCCCGTTATCATTCTGTCGTATAAAGACCGCGAGGAGGACCGGCTGAAGGGTATGGAGGCGGGGGCCAACTACTACCTGACAAAGAGCAGTTTTTACGATGAAAGTTTCATCAAATCCGTGGCCGATCTCATCGGAGAACCCCGGTGAGGCGAAAGAGCGGCGAACGGCCGTGGATCTTCATAAGGAAACAGGATGCTTCGGATCGCAATAGCAAATGATTCATTGACCTCCCTTGACGTCATGCGTCGGGTGGTTCTCAGCAAACAGGGCTACGATGTTGCATGGGTGGCGAGGAGCGGGGCGGAGGCGGTCAAGAAATGCGTCGAAGACCCGCCGGACCTGATACTCATGGGTCTCGCCATGCCTGTAATGGATGGAGTGGATGCTACCTGCAGGATCATGCGTGAATCCCCTGTCGCGATTCTGATCGTGACGCAGGCCGTCCCCGGCAACGCGGGGAAGGTCCTCCAGGCCATGAGTTGCGGCGCCCTCGATGTCATCACGACACCCGTACTCGCAAAGGACGGGCAGATAAAGGGCGGCCCGGAACTCCTCACCAAGATCGAAAGGATTTCGAGGCTCATCAACAGACCCCCGGTGCCTGCTTCCGTGCGGCTTGAAAATGAAGTTCCGCCCGGACTGCCCGATACTCCCCCGCTGGTGGCCATAGGCGCTTCCGCCGGAGGACCGAAAGCGTTGGCAACCGTGCTGGGGCAACTGCCGGCAAATTTTGGAGGGGCGGTCATCGTGGTTCAGCACGTGGATGAGGACTTCGCGTCGAGGCTTGCCGAATGGCTGAACACCCAAACCCTTCTCCCCGTTCGCCTGGCGGAGGATGGGGATCAGCCGTCGGCGGGGACCGTTCTTGTGGCCCGGGGCGACCGCCACCTCATCATGAATTCCGGCATGCGTCTGGCCTACACGCCTGAGCCCCGGGACTGCTCGTTCTGGCCGTCCATCGATGTGTTCTTTTCCAGTGCGGCCCGGCTTCACTTCACGAAAGCGATCGCCGTTCTTCTGACCGGCATGGGAAGGGACGGGGCCAGAGGCCTTCTCAACCTTCGCCTGGCGGGGTGGCACACCATAGCCCAGGACGAAGCCAGCAGCGTGGTCTACGGAATGCCGAAAGCGGCCGTGGAAATCGGCGCGGCCAACGAGGTCCTGCCGCTTGGGGAAATTGCCGGGGCGGTCGTCAATTTTATCTCCAGGAAAAAGTAGCGAGCCCCGCGCTGCGCGTCTCCCGAAATATTCTTCCCGGACCGATCCGGGTGAGTCAGGAAGAAAACTATGGACACAGTGAAGGCGTATGCCGGTCCTCCTTTGACGGCACGAAACATCGTCGCCCTGCTCGTCGACGACCAGGTCATAGTCGACCAGATGGTGCGCCGCATGCTGAGCGAGGAAAAGGACATAGAACTCCATTATTGCAGCGATCCCACTCAGGCGATCAAAACGGCCCTGCAGATCAATCCGACCATTATTCTGCAGGATCTGGTCATGCCGGAGGTCGACGGGCTGACGCTCGTCAGGTTCTTCAGGGCGAACGAAAAGACGCGCGATATCCCGCTTATCGTTCTTTCCTCCAAGGAAGAACCTGAAACCAAAGCCAAGGCATTTGGACTGGGAGCCAACGATTACCTCGTCAAACTGCCGGACAAAATTGAACTCATTGCCCGCATCCGCCATCACTCGAACGGCTATATCAACCTGCTCCAAAGAAACGAGGTAATGAGGCAGCTTGCCGCGGAACTGGCCGAAGCCGCCGACTACGTTAGAAACCTTCTTCCCATGCCCCTGCGCGAAGGTCCGCTCAGGACGGATTGGCGGCACATTCCGTCGACATCCCTCGGAGGTGATTCCTTCGGCTACTACTGGCTGGATGACGAGCACTTCGCCGCATACCTGCTGGACGTCTGCGGGCATGGAGTCGGCGCGGCCCTGCTTTCCGTTTCGGTGCTGAACGTGTTGCGAACTCAAACTCTCCCGAACACGGACTTCAAGGACCCCGGCCAGGTCCTCAACGCGCTGAACGAAACCTTCCAGATGGAAAAGCACGGCGACAAATTCTTTACCATCTGGTACGGGGTCTACAATCCTTCGACACGCAAACTGGTCTATGCGAGCGGCGGCCATCCACCCGGGGTCATGGTCCGGCAGGCCGCGGACGGGACCATGAGCAGCACCAGGCTTGCAACCCGGAATCCGGTCATAGGAGCCATGACGGAGATTTCGTATAAATCCGATACGATGGAAGTGGAGGATCCGAGCCGCCTGTACATTTTCAGCGACGGGGTTTATGAGGTCACAGCAACCGACGGGGCGATGTGGACGCTGGACGGATTCGTGGATTTCATAAGCCGGCCTCCGGTTGGAAACGAGTCGCGACTGGATGCGCTCCGGCAGTTCGTGCGGAATATGACCGGTTCCGAGACCATGGAAGACGATTTTTCAATCCTTGAAATTGTCTTTGAATAAACTGTCATCATCCTGGTTTGAGCGATCTTCTCCCCGTTCAAGGGTCACCCGGGGCCTTCGATTGTCCCCATAGAATGTAGAAGAGCTAAGGCGCGATCGTGATCCAGATCAGGACCAGGACCCACACACGACCGGCGGACAGGTTGTAGTCGTGAAAAAGCTTTCTCCACGGGTTTCCCGCGACGTAACGGCCGAAATTAAGAACATCTAATCCAGGCTTAATGCCCCTCTAATTTCTTCGTCCTATATTCAGCCCGACACGGGCAACCCGACCGGCTATCGACCAACCATTAATTTCCAGGTGGGACTGGAAATGAACGACGGTGCCCGATAAACTAAAAAATTGCCTGAAACTCGGGAAGTTTGACCCGAGGGCGGTGAGGTGAGGGGCTTTTTCCCGTTTCCGGGGTGGCCCCATGGAATCGAGCCTTAAGCGGGCTGCACCGCTATTTGCCGATGCCCCATCGGCGCAAGCCAAGGCGCGTTGGACGGCCGGTGGCGGAAGTTTTGCCCGCGCCGCCGGCGGCGCGGGCGGACACCGTCCGGGAGCGCGTGTAATTGAAGTGCGACTGTTCCAGTACCTGGCCTCGACTGCGACTCTTCAAACGAAAGTGTAAGAACCATGGGAGAACAGAATCCGAATACCCTCGACAGAAAAATGACTCTCCACTCACTCTGGGAACTTCTCGGGCCCTATTGGTGGAGTGAAGAAAAGTGGCCGGGCCGCGGGCTCCTGGCGATCATCGTGGCGCTCAATCTGGGACTGGTCTACGTGAACGTCCTCTTCAACCAGTGGTACCGGTTATTCTACGATTCGCTGCAAAACAAAGATTACGAAGCTTTCAAGGTGCAATTGCTGCGCTTTACGGTGCTGGCGCTGGGCTACATAGCCATAGCGGTCTATCGGCTCTATCTCAACCAGATGCTCGAAATGCGCTGGCGACGGTGGCTCACCGGGCATTACCTGGAGAGGTGGATGACACACCAGGCGTACTACCGCATGGAGGTCCAACATGGTGCGACGGACAACCCGGACCAGCGGATCGCGGAAGATCTTCGCCTCTTCACAAGCGGCGCCCTGTCGCTCTCCCTCGGTCTGCTCAGTTCCGTTGTTACCCTGGCCTCCTTTGTGGGCATCCTGTGGTCGCTTTCGGGGGCTCTCAGCTTTACCTTCTTCGGTCATGCCGTCTTCATCCCGGCGTATATGGTCTGGGCCGCCCTCATCTACTCCTTCTTCGGCAGCTACCTGGCTCATTGGATCGGGAAAGCGCTTATCGGTCTCAATTTCAGACAGCAGCGCTATGAAGCCGATTTCCGATACGGCCTGGTGCGGGTCCGGGAAAACGCCGAGGGGATCGCGCTCTACACGGGTGAAGCATCGGAGCGGCAAAACCTTGATTCACGCTTCCTGCGAATCCTCCAAAACTGGTGGCAGATCATGAAGCGCCAGAAGCGTCTGACCTGGTTTACCGCGAGCTATTCTCAGATAGCCATCATCTTCCCCATCCTCGTGGCCGCTCCCCGCTTCTTTTCCGGGGCAATCCAACTGGGAGGCCTGATGCAGATCGCCTCCGCTTTTGGCAATGTACAGAACGCCTTGAGTTGGTTCATCGACAACTACCGGCCGTTTGCCGAATGGAAGGCAAGCGTCGACCGTCTGACCGGTTTTCACGAAGTTATTTCGGAAGTTCAATCGAAGGGAGCGGCGTCGGAAGGTATCCTGGTCAGCGGGCAGAATGCATCGAGAGTCACCCTTAAGAACCTGAATCTCGGGCTCCCGGACGGACGCGTGTTACTGAACGGCCTTACTGCGTCCGTTACTCCCGGTGAAAGGCTCCTGGTCAAGGGACCGTCGGGGGTGGGCAAGAGCACGCTTTTTCGGGCCATTGCGGGGATATGGCCCTACGGTTCCGGCAGGATTGAGCTTCCTGGGGATGCCAGAAAGCTTTTCCTCCCACAGAAACCCTATTTGCCGATCGGGTCGTTGCGCGATGCCGTGACCTACCCGGAAAAACCGGGGACTTTCGAAGATACCGAAATCGTGGATGTCCTGCAGCTATGCCGGCTGGAAGATTTTGCCAAACGCCTGGATGAATCCGCCCACTGGGAACAGGTGATGTCGCCCGGCGAACAGCAGCGCCTTGCTTTTGCACGGGCACTGCTCTACAAACCGGAATGGCTTTTTCTGGACGAGGCTACCGCCGCCCTGGACGATGCCACGCAGGATTATCTTTACACGCTGATCGAGAGCCGGTTGCCCACGACATCCATTGTGAGCATAGCCCACAGGGAGGATCTCAGACGCTTTCACGGGAGAATGCTCTCCCTCGGGACAGACGGGACTTCTCATCTTGAACTGGCGGCCTCCCGGAGTCTGTGATCTTCACCGCCGACCGGCTCGGCTGAAAATTTCCTGAAAGGCACAAAGGCCTGGCGCTATCGACCTCCGATCAGCGATTTTCCCTGGTGCTCAGGTGCAGCCTCAATCGATCAGTACGATGCCGTAACGGTTCGCTTGACAGGTGCGGTCCTTCAAAACTTCAATCGGAAAACCGTTCGATCGGGCGGTGAGATACACGTCGATGCCGCACGATTCCATTGAGGGACGGGCCATATCGGGGTTTACGCAGCTTTCCGGATTGCATTCCTTGCAAAGTTTGCAGGGTCCGGCTCCGAGAGCCAATGCTTTGTAAAATCCGCTAAGAAAGATTTCTCTTTCCATCTTGACTGCGATGCTGCCTGGACTGACATTTCCGGTGCAGTGAATGAGGATTGCACGGGTATAGGAATCCAGTACTTCCCGCATCTGCTGCGGCGTGGGAGTGTTCGGCGGGCAACAACGGGATTTGTTGTACCCTCCACAGCCAAACTGACACTTTAGACGCACCCAGGGTGCTGTGATTACCTTCCGGGGGTCTATTATCTTTGCACCGGCAGCTCCCAATCCATGTATGGTTGCCAGAAAAATATTCAGGTCGATGACTTCTTTGCGTTCCATTCCATCTCCTTCATCGGGCATTATCCCGGCCCGTGAGCCTCCTGTTGACCCTTCACTCCAAGAACAATCAGCACGGAGCATTTGCGTTCAAGACAAGGTAAACCCCACGCGATCGATACTGAGTGATTCTTTCGCCGACTCGTGTCCAGGAATCGGACAACAAAAAAAGCCGATCGGTGGGGCAGACCGGCCGGCTTTAGAGGAGGAAAGAGATTATTCTTGCTTGCATCATTGAAGAAGCAATTATAATGCCAAGTGGCCCTCCGCCTTGTTTTTTCCCTTTCCGCCTGCATCTTACCCCCATCCGGATGGAGAAAAAGGGAACCTTATCACGCCAACATCTCGCCATTTGCGATTGAATCACGCCATTATTCCCGCTCGGCGGGATTGTGCGGGATGTTGCATGGATAGCGCGGCGTGATTCAATCAACTGGAGTGTACCCCGGTCTCCTGGATTTTGTCTTCTTTTGAAAATCGGCTGAAGACAGACGTTCCGGACATCCAGTGCCTAGTCATTTCGCAATTCGTTTCGACACGCTGCATAAGTCGAAGCCGCAACAAATTCCCGTTCAAATGCCATCGCCGGACCGGACTGCAAATGCTTCCAGTAATGGTCCAGGGTGAGCGCCAGGAAAAAGATCAATGCGGCGGCGCAGATACCCGAGCAGACCAGAAAAGCGACGGAAATGGAAAAATGCTGCGACAAGACACCCGCGATGACCATCCCCAGGCCCATGCCTATGTCAAGGGCCGTAAACAGCGTGGAATTGGCGGCCCCGCGGCGGTAAGCGGGTACGGTGTTGTTCGCCATGGCCTGGAAGGTGGGAAAAACCACCCCATGACCATACCCCAATATGATGGCCGAACCATAGAAACCTGCCGGGTTCTTCATCAGGGCGAGAACCGGAAATCCTGCTACAAGCATGGCAAGGCCAAGGATGATGATCTTTTTCGGGCCGCTTTTATCGAATCTTTTCCCTGACATGAGGCGCGACAGAATGATGCCCGCGGCGTACACGAGAAAAAATCCGGACGGACTGTGGATACCCGTCTCCACGGCGTAGAGAGCGATGAATGAAAGCAGACCGCCGTAAGCGATCATCACCAGAATCAGGTTGAGCGACGGAAGGATTGTCGTAGGTTCAATAAGACTGTTCCAGTGAAAGTGTGATTTCTCCATATTGGAAACATAGGGAGGATAGTGGATGGCCGCTGCAAACCCCATGCTTGCAAGGCTGATGGCACAACCTCCCAGGAACATCGCGCGGTATCCGCCGTGATGGACGATGAATGCCCCTATAACGGGACCGAGAGCCATGCCGAGGGTGGTGGAGACCCCGAAATAGCCGATGCCCTCTCCACGCTTTTCAGGCGGGATGATATCGATTGCAACCGTCGAGTTGGAAGTGGTGGTGACTCCCCAGGTCATGCCGTGGCTGAACCGAACGATGGTCATGATCAAAATGGTATACGTGACCAGGTAGCCGCCGAAAATCAACGCATACAGGAACAAGCCCGCGATGAAGATAGACCTTCGCCCGAGTTTGTCGAGCGCAAAACCGGCAAACGGGCGGATCATGACTGCGGCGACGATGTAGGAAGCAAGAACAAGCCCCACGGTGCTCTTCACCGCGTGCAGTTCGGTTGAGATATAGATCGGCAGGGTGGAAATGAGTGAATAATACGCACTGCACATCAGGAAATTGGAGAGTGTCAGCAGCGTGAAATTCCGATTCCAGAGTCTGGAATTCATGATAGTCTTCGTTACTCTTAAGCCCTTGGGCATTTGAGCATTGATTGTGTTTGTGCGGAAATCGAATGTGGGGCGGGCTCACGGCGATTTCCTCCTTCGGAGTGTCTGCAATCGCTCCGGTTCCGGTGAAAGCCGCTCATACCGCCTTCAACCGGAGCGCTCCACTTCTATGAAAGCTACGATCCCCCGAACCCCATGCTCTTATGACCGGACCGCGGGCTTGACGGCCATTGCCGCTTGTTCCTGCTCAGCAAGGTACCTGTCCTTCAGTCTCAAAATAAAAAGGACGACCGGCCTGTATGCCAAATGAGCCCACTTGGCGAAAGGCACTTCCAAAACCAGCATTGGAACGGCCGCCATCATGTGAACCACATATAACATATAAGTGGTCGCCGGCCAATCCAGAAGACGAGCGAAATGGACGAAAATGCCGGTCATGGCCGTTATCTGAAGCAGGATCAGGAACATCCAGTCGGTTGCGTGCGATCTTCTGTAAGCGGGTTTGCTCTTTTTCAGGCGCCCGATAATTGCATAAGTGGTTCCGTACATGATTGCAAAGGTGGCGTAATAGCCGATCAGCCGGATCGGATGGAAAATCGGATATTCCGGCCAGTCGCGTTGAAACTTGAGCGAATCGATCGTAAGTCCGTTGAGCAGGACGACCACCATCAGGAAGATCGAAGCATACCCGGTCATGATCATCAGGTGAACGAACCACTGCTTTCCGTCCTTGCATTTTCCAAACTGTTTTTGAGTGAGGAAGTGGGTGAGCAGATAGGAAATTTCGCTCGCATAAGTCCGGATGGGGATCTTCATCAGGTAATCTCCCATCACGAAGCTTGCGCAACGAAGGACGTTGGTCAGAAGAAAAAAGGAAAGTACGGCAGCCATGACCAAATCCGCCTTCTCGACAGAATGCGCGGGCCAGACGGAGTTCAGGGCGGCATGCTGCATATCGGCGGGGCCGCTTCTGAAAACGATCATCCCGAGGCCGACCAGAAGGGCGACAATGGAGACCGCTGCAATTTCGAAAGTTTTGGAGGTGTAGAACTTCCGTGCGAGGCCGGTCCAGTCATAGATGGCTGTGAGATAACGGCGCACCGCCATCATGGTCTCACCCGGTTCCGCACCCCTGGGGCACATGGTCGAGCAGTCTCCGCAGTAGTAGCAGAGCCAGGGCTCCGGCGATCTTGCCAGTTTGTCTCTTTGTCCCAGTTGAATGTAGCGCACCAGTTTTCTTGGAAACGGATTCTCAGGGGTGGCCAGATCACAAATCGCGGTGCACGTTCCGCAGTTGTAGCACTTGTGCGCGTCTTTCAGCCCATACGCTTCCAGCTCAACGATCAAACCAGGATCAATTCTATGGCTCATCCCGCTCTATCTCCTAACAGGGTGATGAAGAAGGGCACCTAGGTGGGAATTAAGCGCAAATTCGGCCTCTAATATCGTCATTCCGGCGGAGGCCGGAATCCAGGACATGATTTTAACTTGCTGATTTACAAAGTAAAATAACTGGACCCCGGCTTTCGCCGGGGTGACGTGCCAAAAGATTCCTACCCAAAAGTGGGAAATTTAATTCTTTTTCAGCAACCTCTCAGCGCCGTAGAGACCTACCCCGCCTGCGCCTGAATGGATAGGACGGACCCGGGCACCGCCCGGGACCCGTTCTTGCGGAGCAGTCTCCACAACCAGTGGTCTCAATATCCCTTATAGGGGTTCGGGCCTACTTCCACGAGCCTCTCTGCGAATTCGTCCAGCAAAGCGGGCAGCTTGCCGTAATCGGTAATCGCAACCGTCTCGAACCGCACGCGGTCCGATTCCAAAACGAGGCGGTCCAGGGTCTCCTTCACTTTGCTCAGCCGGATATCGGCAAGCTCGCTGCCCTTCATGAAATGGCACTGATAGTTGTCACCGTGCCGGCAACCCAGAAGGAATATGCCGTCAATCCCTTTTGAAAGTGAGTCGGCGATCCAGACCAGGTTGAGGGAGCCAAGGCACCGGAGCGGGATTACGCGAATCCAGGCGTTGTAGTTCATCTTGCGGAGCCCGACCATGTCCAGTGCAGGATAGGCATCGTTTTCGCAGCAAAAGACGAGAATGCGGGGTTTTTCTTCGAATTCATCGGGTACGTTTATCGACTTGATGATGTCCCCGATCATCCCCACCGAGTAATTCTTAAAGGAGATGATGCGCTCGGGGCATGCACCCATGCAGACGGAGCAACGACGGCATCGCGTCAACTGGGGCAGGGGATTGGCTTTCTCATCCTCGTTGATTGCGCCGAACGGGCACTCTTCAGTACAACGTTTGCACTGGGTGCAGCGCTGCATGAAGAATTCGGGGGTGCTCAAGTCGCCCGCCCTGGGATGAACCGCCATGCCGCGGCTGGTAAGCTCGACGCACTGAATCGCCTTCATTGCCGCGCCGGTGCCGTCCTCCATTGCGTTGGAGATGCCCATCGGACGGCGAACCGGGCCTGCGGCATAAATGCCCGTGCGGCGGCTCTCATAGGGAAAGCAGATGAAGTGGGAGTCCGGAAAACCGTACTGAAGTCCCGGAAGTTCAGGCCCCTGGCGGTATTCGAGATTCAGCAGATCGGAGACCAGAATGACGTCCGCCGGGGCTTCGCTCTTTTCCTTCCCCTCTTCCTCAGGCTTCCTCGCCTTGAAAGCTTCACCGAAAGCGGTGGCCGGGACCATGCCGGTTGCCAGAACCACCATATCCACATCGTCGAGGAGGATCTTATCCCCGAGGAGTTCGTCATAAGCCTCCACGGCCAGATGGTCTCCCGTGGTCAGTACTTGAGGCGTCTGACTTCTTATGAAAATGACACCTTCCTGCTGGGCCGTTCTATAGAAATCCTCGCCATGGCCGGGGGTGCGCATTTCACTATAGAAGACGAAGACGTTCGCATTCGGTTCCTGTCGCTTGACCTGGATCGCCTGCTTGAGGGCGGTAAAGCAGCAAACGGTGGAACAGTAGGGCAGGTGTTCGGGATCACGCTGGCCGGCGCACTGGAGGAAAGCAACCGTCTTGACGGTGCGGCCGTCCGATGGCCGGGTGATTTTCCCGTCCTTCGCCCGTTCTTCGAACCGGATGTTGGTGATAACATTGGGAGATGAGCCGTAGCCGAATCTTACGGGAAGTTTTTCCGGATCGTAGGGTTTCCATCCGGCAGCCAGGACCACGGCACCAACGCGGTGATCGTTCATCGATCCGTTCTGCTCTATCGAAGCGGTGAACAGGCAGGGACCACCGGAGAGTTTCGCGATCCTGGCGCCGGTATGGACTTTGATTTTGCCGTTGTCACGGACGGCCGCGATTATTTCGTCGATTTGGTTTGCCCGGACGTCCTTGAATGGGAACGTAACGTTCATCGTCACGTTTTTCTGAAAGCCGCCCAGGTTATTTTCCTTTTCGACCAGGACAACCTGGTAGCCTGCTTTTGCCGCCTCGAGCGCGGCAGTCATACCGGTTGTCCCGCCTCCCACCACCAGGATGTCCCGGGACATTTCCTCTTCCGGCTTGTAGGGTTCGGGAAGCTCCATCTGCTTCATCCTGGCGACGCTCATCCGGATGTAGTCTTCAGCCATCATCTGAGTGTCTTCGTCGTTTGCCGGATGGCTCCAGACCACCTGTTCGCGCAGGTTTACCCGGTCTACGACTATGCCGTCGAAATTAAATACGTCATACATGACGCGCTGTGAACAGGCCGCAATGACGGCGGCGTTAACGCCCTCGGCTGCAATATCGTTCCTGATGGTCCGCACCCCTTCACTGCTGCACAGGTTGGGATGGGTTTTGCACACGGGGACTTTGCATTCGGATGAGGCAACCTTGCAGAGCCCGTCTACGTCAATGCCATCCCCAATCCCGCATCCCGTACAGACATATATCGCGATTTTCTTATCCATCGAATTTACCTCCTGACCACGGATTGGATGGCTTTGAGTGCTGCTGCCGTACCGTCCTGGACCGATTCGGAGACTCCCCCGGGGGCCTTCACGCAGCCGGCGGCGAAGAAGCCCGGCCCGGCTTTGGTGGAGGCGATGAATCCGTAGTCATCATACGGAGAGGGGGCTGGAACGGACAAAATGGAAGTATTCGGCTGCATTCCGGTGGCGAGAACCACCAGGTCCACATTGATTTGATTGAGAGTCCCCACGTTGGTGTCTTCGACCCTCACGATCAAATTCTTTGTGTCCCCGTCTTCTTCGATCCTGCCCACCTTGCCCTTGAAGAAGGTGAGGTTTACGTCTTCCCTGGCTTTGGCATAAAAGCCTTCGAGCCGGTCGATGGCGCGGATGTCGATGAAGAAGATGTAGATTTTCGCGTCCGGATACTGCTCCCGAACGTAGGTCGCCTGCTTTATGGAGGCCATGCAGCAGATCGAGGAGCAGAAAGGAAGGTGGTTCTCGTCACGCGAACCGGCGCACTGGACGAAAGCCACAACCTGAGGTTCCCTGCCGTCCGAGGGGCGCACTATTTTGCCCCGGGTCGGACCGTTGTAGGCGGCGAGGCGCTCCATCATTACATTGGTAATCACGTTCGGATAGGCTCCAAAGCCGAGCGTATCCAGCTTCCGTGCGTCGTACGGACTCCATCCCGTCGCATAGACAACCGCGCCGACATTGAGATCGAAAGTCCGGGCCTGCATTTCCAATTCGATTGCGCCGTAAGGGCATGCCTCTTTTACCTTTTGCGCCTCCGGGCTCTTGATGAGTGCGGGATCGATAACGAACTGCTGGGGGAAAGCCAGATCGTGGGGGAGGTATGCGGCCTTGATCTTATCCATGCCGTAATTGAAAGGGTTGTCGATTTCCATAGTGCACGCTTCCGCGCATTTACCGCATCCGGTGCACTTTTCGTTGACATAGCGGGCACTGAGTTTGATTTTGACGTCCCAGTCACCTTCCCGGCCTGAAATCGATTCGACCTCAGCCATTGTGAAAAAGTGAATCTTGCTGTTGCTCCTGATTCGGCGAAAGTTGAGCTCAAGTCCGCAGTAGGGGGGGCATAGCTTTGGGAAATACTGGTGAAGCTGGGCGACTCGCCCCCCCAGATAAGGATTCTTCTCCACGAGAAAGACCTCGCGGCCCGCTTCTGCTGCTTCGATAGCGGCAGTCAATCCGCTTATGCCGCCTCCGACCACGAGAATACTTTGCGTTATCGTACTAACCATGCTCATCCTCCTAAGCTGATCGAAAACAAATATCGACCTGATTTGAGCGATTTCCTCCCCCTCCCTTCGCCCCTCCCGCCAGGAGGGGGCAATGAGCGTTTAGCTCCTCCCCCTCGACGGGGGAGGCGGAGTGGGGGTGTGATTCACTGAAGACATTCCAGCCCCGACGACATCTCCTGTGGGATCGCTCGGATCAGGATCGAAAACCCCGCAAGCGATTGGCGCAATCTCCACGGTTGGCTCGGGTTTCCGGGCGGAATTGCAGCGGGGGGTTGATGGATACGCAATGCACAGCCTTGAAAAAGACGGGCTTGTAGTCTTCTGCTTTATGGCTTTCTTTACCAATCTCCCGGGATCCTGCCGAGAAGATCAGGATCCCCTTGACTCCGGGTAAGAGAACAAAACATGGAAGACGGGAGACGGAGCGGATGAGACAGGGCGCCTGTGCCGTCTCCTGAACTTTCATGTATTTGGTCGCTTCAATCTAGGAGGTGTGATATGGCCTTCCAAACTTCAACCGTTCAATGAGCAATGGAGGGCTCTTTCTTAGCCTTGAGTCCGGGTTCCCGATCCAGTTCGAGGGCAACGCCGTCCTCAAACTCGATTCCCTTCGTCTCAGGTCCCAGGATTAAGAGCAGCACGAAGGCGATGAGCCCAACTACGCTGAAAACATAGAACCCCGCGCCGATGCTGAACTTCGCCGCAATCAGTCCAACCAATGCGGGTGCAATTATTGCCCCCGAACGCCCGAATCCCACAGCAAAACCAACTCCTGAAGCGCGTACGGAGGTTGGAAACAGTTCTGACGTATAGCCCATTGCGGGGCCGAAAATGCCCATAACGAAAAAGCCGCATACCGGGTTCACTATGTAGAGACCCAGGGGGGAGGTTATATATGCGTAAGCAAGGCTGGAAACTGAAATTCCAAGAAGATAAAAGGATAATACGGGCTTCCTGCCGAATTTGTCGGACAGGAACCCTCCGGCAATCTGACCCACCCACGCGCCGAACACCCATAGAGCCATGAAACCCGTCATCTTGGCCATGGTCAGGCCTCTCTGGGTAGCCAGAAAAGTGGGGGCCCACATGGCGGTCCCCCAGTAGCACATCAGTGCCGCTATCTGAAGGACAAGAGCTGCAATCGTGTTCTTGATCAGTTTGGGTTTGAAAAGTTCAAAATAAGCGATGGAAGATTTTTTCTCTTTGCTTGCTTTTTGTACAGCCTGGTCTCGCAGCCAGACGTCGGATTCCCTGAGATACTTTATCATACAAACCATTGTGATAATGCCGGGAACGGCTCCGACGAAGAAACATATTCTCCAGGCCCAGTCTGCGAGATCAGCCCGAAAGTAGAGGCCGATCGTCGCCGTGACCCCTATGGACAGGAAAAATCCGAGAGGATAACCGCTGTTCATAAGGCCAACCAGTCGTCCTCTCTTTTCCGCGGGTACGTATTCGGAAAAGAGGGAAATGCCGACAGGCCACTGGCCCCCGGTGCCCAAACCTGTCAGGGCCCGAAAAAGGGCCAGAGAGAATAGCCCGGTGGCGAAACCCGACAGCCCGGTAAATGCCGAGTAGATGAGAGCCGTGATCCACAAGAGGGGCTTTCGCCCAAAAATATCCGCGAGGATGGAACCGATTACACTTCCGGAAGCATTCCCTATGAGAAAGATACTCCCGATTAATCCCAGCTCAACGGTGTTGAGATGCCAGTCCGCCATGATCCACGGTGACACCATCGCGAAGATCATCTGGTCCAGCCCATCAAACAACCATCCGAGCAACGTCAGCGAGAAAACTACATACATATACTTGTCGCGTGTGCCCTTTTGTTCCATCTGCTCTTTCCTTATCTTAAAAGCTATGAATGAATTTAAGGTTGTGAGTGGGAACCCCTGAGCTCAAAAGGTTCCTTCTCAGAAGAGAACTGCCGATGGACCCCCTTATGACACTCTCTTTACCTTCTGTCCGGGACCTCCTTTCCCTTTGCGGAGTTAGTGGTTCGTATCCGGGGATGCACGCACTGGATAATCTGTGAACCCGCCTCGATCTCTCTTGCGTTCACTCGGCTGCCGCGGGAGATGGGCAGCCCCCCGCCTTCATCGGAGAGATGCCGTACGAGCTTCTCCGTTCCCGATGACTCCTGACTGGTGAGACATTCCCTTGCCGGTCGTGAGCAGGTCTTCCCGATTGTTGACTATGGGGTGGCCGGGCTCCAGTCCGAACGCGGCGGCCATCAGCTCCGTAAAATAGAAAACAGGCATGCCGCCGCCGGCCTTCCCTTGTGCCGCCAAAGAATCCTGCCGTTTTTCGTCCAGATTGTAGCTGCAGAGCGGGCAGCTGGTGACAAGAGCCGCAGCTCCGGCTTTCCCGGCCGAACCGGTAATGTTGGCGGCGACTTGCGCTGCGATGTCCGGATGACTTACTGCCTGGTATGAGGAGCAGCACTGACTGAATGCGGGGAAATCCACGACCGTTGCCCCAAGGGATTCCAACAGCTCGGCCAGAAGCATCGGGCGAGCAGGGGGCTCGATGGCTACTTCCTGAGGACGCAATAAGGTGCACCCGTAATAGGGCGCGAGCGGTAAACCATGGAGAGGCGAGGTGACCCGCTCTCGAACGGCATCCCAGCCGATTTCGTCGCGAAGGAATGTGAGCAGGTGCACGACTTCCACTTCGCCGTTGTAGTCTTCTTCCTCTTCGAAATAACGATTGATCGTGTGCTTCCTGTCGGTGTCCCGGCTCATCATAAGGTTTGCCCGGGCGAGCGAGTTATAACACATGGCGCAAACGGTCAGAACCTTGCGGCTGCCTTCTTTCTTTATCCGGATCAGGTTGCGAACGGGTCCGAGAAGCCGCATGACGTCATCGTCAGCCAGAGAATGAACCACTCCGCAACAGGTCCAGCGCTCCGGCTCAACGAGTTCCACCCCCAGGGCCAGCAGGGATTCCCTCGCAGCCTTATCCATGGTTTGAGCCCTTGTTTTGAGCGTACAGCCCGGGAAATATGAAATCTTCATAGAAGCGCCTTTCAGAATCGCTGAATCCGATTTTGGATCAAAGCCGGGTGCTTAAGCAGTGTGCTTTCTGAAGCACGCGATGAGAGCTATCTGGGGTAGCTCCGCCAACGTTTCGGTGGATATCTGCGACGGTTCGATATAATTGATGTTGTTCCGCTGGGTGAGCAAACGGATGGATTCCATCACCTTCGGAATATCCACTCCGTTCGGACAGCGGACCAGGCATTCAGAGCAGGCGGCGCAGATCCACGGAGTATTGCTCGCAATCACGCGATCCCGCAGACGGAGCCGGCACATATGGATGAACTTTCGCGGAACGATATCCATATGATCGCCCATCGGGCAGACAGCGGAGCAGGTGCCGCACTGGATGCACTTAAAGATGTCAATGCCGCTGGTCTTTCTCACCTTTCTGGCAAATGAATGGTCAAAGGTTGTTTCCGTTATCGGGATCACCATCGAGGCTCCTCTCTCTGCCGGATGCGCCGTCCGGGTCGCGGACGGCGCTCATCCTCCGTGAAGAATCTCACAGTGGAGCGGCTTTGCCCGGGCAGGCATCGCTTCGTCTTCCGCCCTGGAGATTATGCTTTCGACCCGGACGGCACTTTCTTGTCTTCCGGTCCGGCATACACGTGTTTTTTGGTGTCGATGTGCCTCATGGGCGACATGGTGGTCTGTTCTTCATAGATATGAGCCACCAGCCCCGGAACTCTGGCCATGATAAAGAAGGCATTGGCAAGTTCCGGAGCGAACCCCATTTCACAAAGGATGGCTGCTATCGCCCCATCCACATTGATGGGCAGTCTCCTGCCGCTGCTCTTCTCGATTTCATCGGCCAGGGCATTGGCCATGGCCACGTATTCGCCTGCGATCTTCAGATCGGATGCGATCCCGAAGAGCCGCGACGTCCTTGGATCACTCGTGTGGATGCGATGCCCGAAACCGGGGAGTTTCCTCTTCTTCTCTTTGCTTTCCCGGACTACGGTGGCCGCCATTTCGTGTTCCGGCACGCCGGCCTCTTTCTTTCGCTTGACCGCGTCAAGGAACATCCTCATGGAATTCTCAATAGCGCCCCCGTGAAACCTCGATATGGCGAGTATGCCGCCGGCAAGCGCTGCATTGAGGGGTGATCCGGTGGATGCGATTGTCCTCGCCGTTATGCAGGACGGAGGTGTCACCCCGTGGTCTATCGAGGCAACCAACATCGCCTCCAGCATCTTTGCCGCGCGCTCATCGGGTAATTCCCCCCTGATGGTGAGATAGACCACCTGCGGGAACGTTACTTTTCCTATGAGTTCATCAATCCTGTAGCCCCTGAGAGTCAGCTTGTTCGGCTCAACCTTCGTAATCGATGTCTTCCAGATCTCATCTTTCATGCTCGTAATCTCCCAATAAGCGTCATCCGATCTTCTTCAGCACTTCTTTGGCAACGTTAGGGATGCTGTCAAAATCATCGACCACGTAAGCCCCGGCTTCACGCAACCTCTTGACCTTCCCCTCATGGGTCCCGCGCCCTCCCTCGATGATCGCTCCCGCATGAGAAAAGCGAGTCCCTGATTTCGCTTTTGCACCGCCGATGTAGGCGATGAGCGGTTTTGTAAATTCACCGCGCTCCATAAGTTCCGCCACTCTCTCTTCCTGAGAGCCGCCGATCTCTCCGAACATCACCACGGCTTCGGTCTCTTCGTCGTTCTGGAACATCCGGATGGCATCCGGGTGAGGGGTTCCGACAACCGAGTCTCCGCCAACATGGACGATCGTACTCAGGCCAATCCCCTCTCGACTGAGGTAGTACGAGATGGCGGACGTCATCCCGCCGCTCCTTGATGTCACTCCGACATGCCCGGGCCTGAACCACTCCCTGGCCGATTGAGCTTTGCCGCCGATCATTCCCAGGACCGCCTTTCCGGGAGTTATCACCCCAAGCGTATTCGGTCCGACGAACCTGGCTCCCTTTCGTTTTGCCCTCTCGGCAATCTCGAGAACGTCGTAGACGGGGACCCTGTCAGGGACGATGACGAGCGTCTTGACGTCCGCATCGAGGGCCTCCATGGCAGCATCCTTGACGAGCGCCGCCGGGATAAACAGGACGCTCACATCGATTGAACCCTCGGACTCCACTGCTTCCTTCACCGTATCGTAGACGGGAATGCCATGGACGGTCTGTCCCTTCTTCCCGGGCGCAACGCCTGCGACAACGTTCGTACCGTAATCCTTCATGAGTTCTGCACGCACCGAGCCTTCTCTGCCGGTGATCCCCTGAATCACCACTTTCATTTTCTCGTCAATCAGAATGGACATGATTCACTCCCCGCTCTTTACGGCTTCATCCAAGCCGTGAATTGGAAGATCGATGGTTATGGCGCCGTTCCCGTGAAATCCACACGCCAGTTCACAGGCGAGGCATTCGGTACACTTTCCCTTACGGGCATCTTCGGGAGAGATCGCCAGAACCGGTTTTCCCTCTTCAAGCTTCAGGATTTTGGGAGTGCATGCTGCAATGCATGGTTTCCCCGTGCAGCCGGTGCATCTGTCGTGATCGATACGGATTTCTCCGGTAACGGTGGCGAATGCGTAGGAGCCGGGAGGAGGTGTGGTGCGGCCTGGTTTTGAATCGAGGGGTGCTTTGGAATAATCCCAGGAGTCGACCAGCTTTCTCAATCGCTCCGCACAGACGGCCGCAGGTGTGTCGCGACCATAGGCCTCGACCTTTCCCGGCAGATCCGCCGTGTAGGTGTGGAGTATCTGCATGGCGAGTTCCTCGGAATTCCCCCCGAGGCGAATCACGGCAGGTACGCTGAGGCCCATCTCACGGAATGCCTTGACAAGCCCTCTCGCGGAATGGAACTGTTCCTGGCTCGCCACTCCCGATCCTGAGGCAAAGTAAGCCGTTATGTTCTTTTGAGAGAGGATGATTTTTGCCGCGCGATAGACTTTGGAAGCGGAAGGGTTCCCGCTGGTATCGCAGAAATTGGCGAGCTTGAAACCTTTGCCGGTCAGGGCATCCATGGACATCATGGAGCCGCCGCCCCCGGCCCCGTGGAACCCGACATAACCTTCCGCGGGATCGAGTTCCTGTTGCATCTGGAAGAAGTAAAAGGTCCCCCGATGGTCCTTCGCCTCCACCTGATAGGCGACCTTCTCGAGCGGGGTCGCCGGTCTGTCGAATTCACGCGCGATTTCGATTCCCAATTCGGGATGGCGGTAAACCGCATAGTCGTCGATTACGACGTGGCAATCGGCGGCGACAATCTGCCCCTGCTTCGTGAGAACGAGAGGGTTGATTTCAGCGGATCTTGCTTCGGTGTCTTTGCACACCCGGTAGAAGGCTACGAGGAAAGCGGAGAGCTTCTTTTGCAGATCCCCGCGTATATCCAGCTTCCTCAATATATCCAGTGCGTTGTAGCCTCTTATCCCGCCGGCGATGTCTACGAACTGCTTCACCACGGATTCGGGAAAGCTTTGTGCGATTTCTTCAATTCCGGAACCGCCTCTTGAGCTGAAAATAATTATGGGGCACTGTGCGGCATCATTCAGGATCAAGCCCAGGTAGAACTCCCGCTCTATATCGAGTTTTTCCTCTACCAGGACCTCCCGGACATTGAACCCTTTTATCTGCATGCCCAAAACTTTTTCCGTAGCCTTCGCGGCCTCCTCCGGACCATGAGCGAACTGCACTCCTCCGGACTGTGCTCTGCCCGTTGTCCATGTCTGGGCCTTTATAACAACCGGTCCTCCAAGTTCACGGGCTATCTCGGCGGCTTCCTCCCTTGTGGCGGCCCGCCTGCCCCTGGGTGTCGCAATGCCTCCCTTTTTCAGCAGTTCTTTTCCCTGGTACTCAAAAAGCTTGGCCATTTCCGTTCCTTCCTCGTTTTGCCGGCCCTTACCGGCGGCTGTCGCTCATCTGCCCGGTCAGGCTCATGTAACTAATCTTCGATGATCACCGTGGCCTTGCGCGGTTCAAGACAACAACACGGCCTTGCGCTGACAATCCGGACTCCACTTGCTCTCAAGGGTCCCACCTTCATGAAAGTCCCGAGAACGGTCGTTCCGCCGCCCAGGCCAAGCGCGCCCACCTGGGTGGAGTTGAGAAGATCGGTTACCCTGGACTCAAGAGGGCTCTGGACGTTCAGGTCGCCATCCTTCATGGCCTCAAGCATCATTCCTGACGCTTCCACATGCGACCTTCCTACACCGATGGCTATGGTGCACGGAGTACACCCCAGAATTTTCACGGCGTTGGTCATCCAGGCGCAAGCTTCGCCAAGAACGACGTCGATGCTCCGCTTGTGGAAGACGCGGAGCGTCGTGGACCTTATTTCGGGCCCTCCGCCGAGCAGCAGGACCGTGACCTTGAGGTTCTTTCCGGGTATTTCCTTAATGAACAGGGGGGCAGGCAACACCTCCGCGGGGTCCTCATACAGGCCGAGCGATTGCTCGATCCTTTCGACATCGTTGCCTTTTATGGCCATCGGCCTACCCGGCATGGTCCTCAGACCCCGGGCAATCCCGCGCTTCACTGCTCCGATCCATCCTCCGGGCAGCAATGCCTCCTCGCCCACTTCGATGATTACATGGGGGATACCGGTATCGTCGCAGAGTGGCGAGGTGTTCTTTTCTGCAATTTCAGCATTTTCGAGGATTCGTTCGAGCGCCCATTTCGCGTTCTCGTTCTTTTCCCTGGATATGACTTTGCGGTAAGCTTCAAACTGATCCGCGCGAAATGAGGTGCCGGCTTTTATGAGGCAGGCGCTGACCGAAGATTGGATTTTCTCCAGATCGAGCATCTTTCGACTCCTGTGGTCCCGCCATGCTGGCGGCGCCTGGAAGATGGTTATCCGAAAATAGTTTCCCCATGGGCTGCAGCCACAATGGCCGGAAAATTCTTCACATTCACTTCGTAGAGAGCTTCCATGCCCTCGTTGGGAAAGGCCGCAATCCGGTACGAGATGATTTTGTCGGAGAAGAGAGCGGTCACGGGGGGGGTGATGGCAAAAACGGAACGGTGCAGTTTGAGCGCCTGTATTGTCTCGGGGGCGATCGCACCCTTCCCGACGTGAAGCCTGACCCCTGCCTTTGACAGCATCGGCATGCTCCCCTCTATTTCGACTTTGTTGCTCGAAGTGGGTCCGATCCCGGCGGGGCTGAAGGCAGTGTGGAAAATGACGGCTCCTTCCAGGTCTACGCCGATGCTTGCCAGATCATTCGCCTCGATGAGCGAAACAAGCTTTGGAAGAACGGCGTCCCGTCCACAAAAGATGATCCCGTCCAACTCGATCTGATCGCCCACTCTCATCCGATCCACGTCGGCGTCGCTTACTGGGGTTTTTAGCCGTACGAGCATGTTGCCTCCGTTTAAACAGATGCGCCCTTCGTCGCCTGAAGTTCCTGGAACATCTGTGATAGGGTTGCTTGATCCGTCTGTTTCAACTGCTCCAGTTCCTTGCGGAACCTGCTCCCTTTGATTTCGTCCAATCGGTTTGCCAGCGTGGGGGAGGGGGGCAGAACGCGCATTCCATAGATGCGGCGCACCAACATGGCAATATTGAAAGGACTCAGTTCGGCAGGGCATCTGACCGCACACATCCCGCACATCAGGCACTCCATGGAAAGTTCGACAGCCAGTGCCAGGTCTCCGCGCATGACGGCCGCCACGTAGTCCATGACTTCAAGTCCCATCGGACAGGCCTTCGAGCACGTGCCGCACTGCAGGCAGCGCATCGTCTCGGGATAGAGCGCGGTTATATCGGAGTCCTTCGCCGAGATGGTCTTTATGCTGTAGACGGCTCGATTGGCTGGGACATAGGGCAACTGGGTCAGGTACATGTCGGGTTCCACCTGAGTCTGGCAGGCAAGCCCCGTCTTGAGTTTGTAGTCCCCTTTCATGCGATAGATGGTGACGCAGGCCCCGCACACGCCGCCTCGGCATCCGCAACCTCGCTTGAGACTGTATCCGGCGAATTCGATTGCCTTGAGGATCGTCAGTCCCGACGGAACCTCATATTTCCGCCCCATGATGTACACCGGGATCATTTTGATGATGTCTTCGTTGAGCATGGCTGATCCTCTCTAGCAGCTCCGGGAGTGTTGAACGGTACTTAGAGCCTTTTCAAACCGGTAGTCGGGAAGCAACATGGGGGAGACGTCCTCCGAGGTGATGTTCGCCTCTTTGAGCAGACGATCGTGGGCCTTGACGTGTTCCAGGGTGGGTGTCCCCAACCGGACGTCCCCGATCTTCTCCGCCATGCTGATTCCGGCTCTCCGGCCGAAGACGAATATATCCACCAGTGAGTTGGAACCCAGGCGATTGTGTCCGTGAACGCCGCCGGCCACCTCGCCGGCCATGTAGAGATTCGGGATATTCGTTTCTCCCTGGGCGTTGATTCGGACACCCCCGTTCTGGTAATGCTGGGTCGGATAGACCAGGATGGGCTGTTTGGTGGGATCGATCCCGTATTTCATGTACCTGCTTTGGATGCCCGCAAACCTGTGAACGAACGTGCCTTCTCCGCATAAAATGTCGATCATCGGGGTGTCCAGCCACACGCCCATCATTGCCGTCGGCGTGACCACCCCCTTGCCTCTGTCCCCGCATTCGCGGATGATTGCCGATGACAGCGCATCCCGGGTTTCGAGCCTGTCCACGAACAGGCCCCCTTCGACGTTCACGACCTGGGCCCCCTGGGCCCTTAAAGCTTCGGAAATCAGCAATCCAAGCATCTGCTCGGGCCATGCGACTCCGGTCGGGTGATACTGGATGTAGCCTA
This sequence comes from uncultured Syntrophobacter sp., assembly GCA_963666995.1. GTDB lineage: Bacteria > Desulfobacterota > Syntrophobacteria > Syntrophobacterales > Syntrophobacteraceae > Syntrophobacter. The sequence continues at coordinate 3,158,540 of OY762941.1, forward strand.
TGTAGATCAACTGCGCTCCCGCCCGGTATGCCATCACGATCCCGTCGGCAGTGGCCCCGTAGTGATTGGAGGTGGGGAAACCCTGGATGTGCAGGCGGCCTATGCCCCCCGTGGCGATGAGGGTCGTTTTGGCCTGAACGACTATGTACTGCTCGGTGTCAAAGTTATACAGGACTGCCCCGGCGCACTGGCCCCGGTCGTCCAGCAGGAGTTCGACGGCGGGACTGAACTCGAGGACCTCGATCTGCTGGTTTCGCACTTCGTCGCAGAGCACCCGCATGATCTCGAGGCCGGTGAGATCCTTTATGGAGTGCGATCGTCTTCTGGAGTGTCCCGCGGGCATGTGGGTGAAGTAGTTGCCGTCGGGCCTTCGGTCGAAGTTAACTCCGAGACCGGTAAGCCAGTCGACAATGAAGGGAGCATCGCAGACGAGGGCTTCGACAAGTTCGGGAATGTTCTTGAACCTGCCTCCGGCCATGGTATCGATATAATGAATAACGGGGGAATCCTCGGGCAATGTTGCGGCTCCGATTCCGCCCTCGGCCATGATCGTGTTGGAATCTCCGAGCCTGAGCTTGGTGGCGAGCAACACCCTGGCGCCATGTTCTTTGGCCGTCAGGGCGGCAGTAACCCCGGCCCCTCCGCTTCCGATGATGAGGACGTCCGTCTTGAATTCCTGTTTTTTAAGGTCCACATGCTTGAAATCGAGCCTGCTGGGAGATTCCAGGAGATGAACCAGTTCCTCGGGAGCGAGGTCTCCTTTGTTTGCTCCGAACCGGATCTCCCTCTTTTTGGCCGATCGGAAGTCCGGATGGTATGTTTCAAGCAGTGCGTTCTTTTCAACCGGAGTCAAGCGGGGGAAGTTTATCCCGACCCGCGTGCTTCGTGTGGCCTCAACTCGTTCGATTGATCCCATCATTTCCAATGGATAGGCCATGGTGATTCTGCTCCGTTCGAAGGCGTTATTGGCGACCCTCTCGTGTAGCGGGAGAGGGACAGGACTTCGCTTCTCAGCGCGGATACGATCTTCCTTCCAGGGACTGCTGCCGCATCAGTTGGATCTACTTAAATAGATATCCACTTGTCTAGGTATATATACAAGCATTTCGCACATGTCAAGCCAAAAATGACGATTCGGGAGTGACAAATCGTTCCGACCGGACTCACTCCTGAATGCCGTCATTCTCCATGGACGTGAACATCGCAGCGCCTTCCTCTTCCTCCCTTGCCGGCCTGCTCTGAAGGTAATTCCGGGCGGCTTCGATCCCGGCTTCGAGTGCCTTCTTGTTCAGTTCCTCGGTCCCCTGGGGTACTCGCCTTATCACCGCTGCCTCCAGGCTGCTCAGAGAGACGGCGCCGGTGAGCGCCGAAAGCGCTCCGAGGGCCACGATGTTGGCGACCATCTCCTTTCCCAGTTTGTGCCTCGCGATTTCGGTAAAGGGGATCCCGATGGCCTTCGTTGTAGGAAGCTGCTTTACGAAGGTGGGGTCGACAATGAGGGTTCCCCCCGGTTTAAGGTCCAGAAAATACGAGTCGCAGGATTTTTGATTCATGGCGAGGAGGATGTCCGGTTTGATCGCCTTGGGATAGTCTATCTCCGTATCGCTGAGTATCACTTCGGCCTTACTCGCTCCGCCGCGTGCTTCCGGTCCATAGCTCTGAGTCTGACACACGCATTTTCCGTCATAGATCCCCGCGGCTTCCGCCAGGATTATCCCGGCCACAATCAATCCCTGCCCCCCCGAACCACTCAAACGAATCTCAAACCGCTCCGACATGATTAGTAATCCTCTATGGTGCAAACGACCGGGGTGTTCCTCCAGTCTCGTGAATGTTGCTTCCGCTCGAACAAAGGCCTGAACGGGCCCTGTCGGTCGACGGCGCGCCGGTTACTGCCCCGCTGCGGCGAGCCTCGCCCTGGCCTTTTCCCGTATTTGAGCATATTGCTGCGTGTAGACGGGCAAATCGCGATTTACGAGAACTCCTATCGTGATTTTCCCGTCCAGTTCCTCGGGCGTCTTTCCGGAGGCCTGTTGAATCCGGATGGAATTCTCCTTCTGCCACTGCAGCATCTGCACGGCTCCACTCAGCTTGTTCCGCCGGCCGTACTGCGTATGGCAATTGCTGATGACCTCCACAACGGAGAACCCCTGCTTCTTCATGGCCTCTTCGAAAAGGTCGTCCAGAAGGGACGCATGGTACACCGTTCCCCTTGCGACCAACCCGGCCCCCGCCGTCACGGCCAGTTCGGCGATGGAGAAGGAGTGCTCTATGTTGCCGTAGAGGGCCGTCGTGGCCAGGGCGCCGTAGGGTGTTGTCGGTGAATACTGGCCGCCCGTCATCCCATAGATGTTGTTGTTTATGATGATGGCGGTAAGGTCCAGGTTGCGTCGTGCTGCATGGATGAAGTGGTTGCCGCCTATGGCGGTGGCGTCCCCATCCCCCATCACCACGATCACGTGCAGCCCGGGGTTTGCCAGTTTGATGCCTGTAGCAAAGGTAAGAGCCCGCCCATGGGTGGTATGGAGCGTGTTGAAGTCCACATACACGGGCAGACGTCCGGAACACCCTATCCCGGAAACGAGAACGATCTCATCCTTGCTGTAGCCGGTCCTGTCGATGGCTCTGACCAGCGACCCCAAAACGATGCCGTTGCCGCAACCCGGACACCAGACGTGCGGGAATTTCTTGTCATGACGCAGATATTTGTGAATGAGCTTGGTGATTTCAGACATAGACTCTCCTCGCAAGGCTAACTTTTCATGATGCGCGTGAGGATTTGCTCTGGAGTTATGAGGTTCCCGTCAATCCGCTGAAGCGTTTCCACGCGGGTCACACCCTGGTTGATACGCTTGATCTCCCGCGATACCTGTCCGAGGTTCAGTTCCGGAACCAGCGCCATCCGCACCTGGCGCAAAAGAGGCTCTACAATCTGTCGTGGGAACGGCCACAGGGTAATGAGGTGGGCAAGGCCTGCCTTGACCCCTCTCAGGCGAGCGTCACGGACCGCACGGCGTGCGGATCTCGCGACCGAACCATAGGCGATGATGAGAATTTCAGCGTCTTCCACAAGCTCGAGGTCGGCCTGCAGAATATCGAAGAAGTGCTGGTTGATTTTACGGAAAAGGCGGTTGTTGAAAGGAACGATCTCATCTGCACGCTGGGTTGGAAAACCGCGCACATCATGAACGAGCCCCGTTACATGGTAGCGGTAGCCGTCTCCGAATATGCCCATGGGAGGAACGCCCCTGCTGTTGTCCTCATAAGGGACATACCATTCCGGCGGCATGGTCGGCCGGACGCGTTCCACCACTTCAATCTCTTCCGGGTGCGGCAGATTGATCTTCTCCCGCGTATGGGCCACGACTTCGTCCGCCAGGATTATCACGGGGGTGCGGTACTTCTCGGAAAGGTTGAACGCTTTTACGGTGACATCGAAGCAATCGCGGGTCGTTGAGGCTGCGAGCACGATGGCAGGGTGGTCGCCATGCGTGCCCCATCGGGCCTGCATGACATCCCCCTGGCTCACATTCGTCGGAAGCCCCGTGCTCGGCCCTCCCCGCATCACATTGACAACGACGCAGGGGACCTCGGTGGCACAGGCATATCCCAGGTTTTCCTGCATGAGCGAGAACCCCGGACCACTCGTCGCCGTCATCGACTTGACTCCGGCCAGGGATGCTCCGACTATGGCTCCCATGCCGGCTATCTCATCCTCCATCTGGATGAAGGTCCCATCTACCGCCGGCAGTCGATGCGACATGATTTCGCTGATTTCCGTTGCGGGTGTGATGGGGTAGCCGGCAAAGAAGCGGCATCCCGCCGCCAGGGCGCCTTCGACGATGGCTTCATTGCCCTGGAGCAGGACTTGACGCCCTGAACTCTTTGTGGAGATCACTTTCCTTCCTCCTTGGTCAGCCTGTCTCTTCTTCGTGGTGCTCTTTCTTCCCATTGCCGTTCTCCTGCCGTACGCTGATGGCAAAATCCGGACAGTGGAGCTCGCACCATCCGCATCCGGTGCAATTGTCCGGGGCCGCCACAAGAGGGGATCCCGTGTCATCCAGTTCTATGCAATGCCGCGGGCAAAATGCCGTACAGATGCCGCAGGACTTGCACCACGCTCTGAAGATTTCGATATGGAATGTTTTTTTGGGATGCTTTGGCTTTTTTGAATTCTGCGTTTCGTTCTGCTCGGTAACAGGGGGAGCATTTTCCGCGCGCGGTTCTTTTTCTTCTTCAAACCCGTCTTCACTCATCGTCAATCCCCTAACGGATCCAAATCGTTGTTTCGAATCCCGCCATCTTCTGCCGGCCCATAGCCGGGGGAAGTATTTTTTCCAACTAAGTGTATTGTAGTATAGATGACTATATAAGTATGTCAACGGAAAAATATCCCATCCCGGATACAAAATTCCAGTCCCCGGTCTGCGACTCACCGTCACCCGCAACAGGAAAACGCATTCGTCCGGTGTCGCCGGGCAGTGAGACCGACACGATAAGCAGTTCCGGAAGAGGCCCCGGGTTTGCGTTTTCCTTTAAGCGTGCCGGACCCGTTCCAGGCAGCATGCGTTGGGGGAAACGCTGATATTCCAGGCTTCCAGGTTGACAGCCAAGATGGGGGATGGTTTAATTATTTCGGTCCGAATATAAGAATACATCCTCACCCAGTCCCCTGCGGAAGGTCCTTTCCGCTTGCTCTATGACCAGAGGGAAGCAGCATTCAAGGGGACGCCGCCGCAATCGTTTGATTCACTGATTCCGCCCCCCCCGCCGAGACTGTTACGTCTGGAACGGGAAGGAGGTCCATTGTGGAAAAGAGACATATTGACGGCCGGATGTGCTTCATGTTGTCCATGGTGTTCCTGTCCGCATTTCTCCTTTCTTCAAAAGCAGCCGCATGGACCATCGAACGTGTCGACAGCTCGAAGGATTTCGCCAGGTTGAGTGACAGGTCCATGGCTCTCGATCGGAGCGGCAGGCCTCATATAGCCTATGGCCAGTACCACGCATATCATGACGGCACACAGTGGGTACAGGAGATCGTCGATGATGAACCCATGGCGGGAGATTACGCATCCATAGCCGTGGATTCAAAGAACGGGCTGCACATAAGCTGCTATGATTGGGGGCACCTGAAATACGCCACGAACCTCTCGGGCTCATGGGTTACCACGATCATCGACAGCTCCGATGACGTCGGTGAATACACATCCATCGCTGTCGATTCAAAGGATAAGATCCATGTCGTCTACCACGACTTCGGTAACAAAGACCTGAAGATTGCGACAAATGCTACCGGCTCATGGGTGACTGAGACCGTCGACAGCGCCGGTGACGTCGGTGAATACGCATCCATAGCACTTGACTCGAAGGATAAGGTTCATATCAGCTACTATGATTCCGCCAACGGGGACTTGAAGTATGCAACGAACAAGTCCGGACAATGGCGCATCTATACGCTCGACAGTACCGGTGATGTAGGTTCTTGCACATCCGTCGCCGTTGCCTCCGACAACAAGGTTCATATCAGCTACTATGATTCCACGAATGGTCACCTCAAGTATGCAACGAACGGATCAGGCTCCTGGAATACTTCCGCAATCGATGAGGTCGCTCAGGGAGGCATGTACACATCCATCGCAACTGATTCCGGCAACAATGTGTATATCAGCTACTCGGATTCGGACCACAGCAAGCTGAAGATAGCGACAAACAGATCAGCGACCTGGGAGGCTTTTACCGTCGAGAACCTGGGTCTTTTCACCATCAACACCTCCATAGCCGTTGATTCAGCCGACAAGGTGCATGTGAGCTGTTACAACTGGGTCGATAACATTCTCAAGTATGCAACGAACGCCACGGGGTCATGGGTGGCCGCAACCGTGGATTCCGGTGACCCTTTTGCCGTTCCGGGGGCAGCCAATGCCGTGGCGCTTGGCTCCGACGACAGCGTGCACATCAGTTACCATGATATCGGGAAGGCCACCCTCAAGTATGCCACGAATGTGTCGGGATCATGGGTGATCTACACCGTCGACAACAGGGGTGATGCAAGCGGGGAATCCACGTCGATAGCCCTGGATTCAAACAACAAGATACATATCAGCTACTGCAACGGGAGCCTGAAGTATGCCACAAATGCCTCAGGTCGCTGGAAAACCTCGGTCATCGACGCGGGTGAGACGGGCAATCATACCTCCCTGGCCATCGACTCGAAAAACAAAGTGCACATAAGCTACAATGATTACACCAACAATGACCTCAAGTATGCAACCAATGCATCAGGAGCATGGAAGAGCGACATCGTCGACGGTGCCGGCGACGTCGGATTTTTCAGCTCCCTAGCCATCGATTCGAAAAATAAGGTGCACATCAGCTACGATGATTCCACCAACAATGACCTCAAATATGCGACCAACAAATCGGGTGCATGGACCGCGGTCACCATTGACGGGTCGGGAGAGGTCGGCGAACTCAGTTCCATAGCAGTGGATTCAGGCGACAAGGTGCATATCGGCTATTGGGACAGAACCAATGGGGCACTCAAATATGCGACCAACAAATCGGGTACATGGACTGCGGTCGCCGTTGACGGGTCGAGCGAAGTAAGCGGGCTGGACACTTCGATAGCAGTTGATTCCAACAATGCGGCGCACATTGCGTACTGCGATGTACAGGGCACCCTCAGATATGCAACCAATGCTTCGGGTACGTGGAAAAGGAGTATTGTCGACAATTCCGGCGATAACGCCATGAGGGCTTCCGTAGCAGTTGACTCGAAGAACAGGGTCCATCTCAGCTTCAACACATCGATGCCGGAGAGTCTCAAGTATGCGACAAACGCCTCTCCGGCGGCCCCATCCGGCCTTGCCGCCGTCGCAACCTCATCGAGTCAGGCGGTGCTTGCATGGAAAGACAACTCGAGCACTGAGACGGGCTTCAAAGTGGAGAGGAAATCAGGGAGTTGCACATCGGGCGGTGCATGGTCCCAGATAGCACGCGCGGGGGCCAACACAACGACCCGCACCGACACCGGACGGGCCGCCAAAACGGCCTATTCCTACAGGATCAGGGCATTTAACGCCAACGGCAATTCCGGCTACTCCAACTGCGCAACGGTAACCACCGCAAAGGCCGGAACACCCAACGCGCCTAAAGGCCTCAATGCCCTTTCCGCATCGGCAAAAAAGGTAAACCTGAAATGGCGGGACGTCTCGAAAAATGAGCTCTACTTCAACGTATACAGGAAAAAAGGCACCGAAGCATGGTCCAAGATTTTCACATCGTCAGGCCCAGGGGTCACGACCTACTCCGATTCGAACGCAACCGGGAACAGCTCCGTAACATCATACAGTTACTCTATCTCCTCCTGCAACGCTTCCGGATGTTCTCCAGCAACAAATCCGGCGCTCGTCCCATTCGCTCCGACAGCCCTCAAAGCCACCGCAGGCGCGGTCGGGACGATCAATCTTGGTTGGAGCGACAAGTCCGTCAATGAGGGTGGATTCGAGGTATATAGAAAAGAAAACGGCTGTTCGACAGCCGGCAAATGGGACTTGACGGGCAAAGCGGTTGCCAACACGAAGGCTTACGCAGATACGGGTCTCACCTCGGGCGGGACATATTCATACAAGGTGAGGGCCTACACAGGAACGTCAGCGGAGCCCTTTTCTCTCGGATACTCGCTGTTTTCGAGCTGTGTCGAGATGGATGCCCCTTGAGGGGAAGCGGTTCCCGGAGAGAATTCTTACCGTGACAAAAACCTGCGGCTCTCAAGCAAACCGCTGAAACGCGCCACCCCGGAACCAGTTGAATCGGTTTGACAATTAACCGTACAGTAGTGTCGCAAAGCGACAAATCGCCAATCCCCGCGTCTCCTCCATTATGTCCTGAAATTGCTGCTTTTTCTTCTCATAGATTTCCGTGGAGAGGATTTTGCCCTTGCCGGGAACATCGAGCACGAGAAACCGCCACTCATATGAGAACCGATCCTGAATGTTCACCGGACAATCGCTCTTGGGAAAATGTTCTCCCAGACTCCATTGTGCTTCGAGCCTTGCTTCCAAATATTCGCTGACGAATAATCTCGCCTCCCGCGGGAATTCAGTCCGGATCTCCTGCAATTCTACCTCAATTCGACTGAGCATTTCCTTTGGAACCCGGGCTGTTGCCCAAACAGAATCCGGGGAAAACATCACCGGCGACGAGCCCCTCGGAGAACCAGACGCCTTTGTTTTAACTATCCGTATATATTGGTATTATGTCGCATGCCCCGGAAAGGGATTTGCTGCGATCGGGTGCCGGTTTTTTTATTGACAAAGACGATCTTCGCCGCTAGCATGTATTTGCAACTGGACATCTATATAACTATATAAGATTAACATATTGTTTTAGACTCTTCGATAGGCCTAACTTGACATAACGTTGCGCCCATTACAGACGTTTCGTCGTTGAAGCACGCCGGCGGACCCGTGAAGGACAAAGCGGAGAGGAAGTTATGGAGTACGACGGGAACACCTCTGCATGACGGTTCAATCCGGCTTGCACCGCTTCTGCTTATGGGACCTGACGTGATAGAGAACCGTCGCAGTTATGAGGAACTCTGTATCCTCGACAGCCGTGCCCATGGCTGCTTTTGCATGAAGAACCGATCACGGCTCCGGTTGCCTTGCGCAATACACGCCAATTGTCAGCCGGCGAGTCGACGGACCATCGGTCAACGAGCAGACCCGGCACCTGCAGCTTTCCCCACAACCCCCAGGATGATCAACGGAGAAGACTATGAAGAAAATCAGCCTAAAGGTGAACGGCCGGTTGAGACAAATTCTAGCCCATCGTGACATGGTGCTGATCGATTTGCTCCGCGACGTGTACAATCTCACGGGCGCAAAGCAGTCATGCGATCGCAAGGGGCAGTGCGGTGCATGTACCGTCATTGTGAACGGGAAGGCCGCTCTTTCGTGTTTGCTCAAGGTGGTTGACCTCGAAGGATCCGACATAATCACCGTGGAAGGTCTGGGAACACCGGATAATCCTCATCTGATCCAGGAAGCGTTTGTGTTGGCCGGAGCGATCCAGTGCGGATATTGTACGCCCGGTATGATCATGGCGGCCAAGGCGTTATTGGACGTCAACCCGGACCCGGGCACCGAAGACATCAAGAAGGCGCTCCGCCGAAACCTGTGCCGTTGCACGGGGTATATCAGGATCATTGAGGCCGTCAAGCTGGCGGGCCGGTTTCTTCGCGGGGAGATTGCGCCGGATGAAATACGGCCCAGACCGGATGATCCCAAGATGGGAGTCTCACATCCCCGGCCTTCGGCCATGATCAAAGCGTGCGGTGTGGCGGAATTCGGCGCCGACATAAGATTGCCGGGGGCGATCGAGGTGGCGGCGGTTCGAAGCCCGCATCAGCATGCACTCATCAGGAATATCGACACTTCGGAAGCCGAAACGATGCCGGGTGTAGTCGGGGTCATGACGGCCAAAGACATCAAGGGGACGAACGTTTTGAAACATGCGGTCGCCGACCGGCCGCTGATCTGCAGTGACAAGGTTTATCAAACCGGGGATGCCGTGGCCGTCGTTGCCGCAAAGACCCGCGACCAGGCCCTGGCTGCGGTGAAGGCCGTGAAAGTGGACTATGAACCCCTTCCTGTCCTGATGTCCCCCAGGGAAGCTATGGCGGAAGGCGCGATCCGGGTTCATGAGGACCGCCCCAATGTCTGTTTCACCTGGCCTCTCGTCAAGGGAGATGCGGACAAGGCGCTTGCGGCGTCCGCCGCGGTGGTCGAAAGCAAATTCAAAACCCAGATCACCCACCAGGCCCCCCTGGAGCCTGAAGTCAGCGTGGCATTTTTTGAAGATGGGGATGAAGGTGAGGAGCCCGTGCTGGTTATTATGGGACGGAGCATCAATATACATTGGCATATGGGCGTGCTTCAACAGGCGCTGGGATATGAAAACCTTCGGTACGAAGAGCCGTACTCAGGCGGACAGTTCGGGATGAAGATGGAAGTCATTACGGAAGGTATTGCCGGGGCTGCCGCGCTCCATTTCAAACAACCCGTCCGATATGTCCCGAGCCTGGAAGAGTCCATGGTCATCACCAATAAACGTCATTCCTTCGACATGGATCTTAAAATCGGAGCAGATGCCGACGGCAAGCTGACCGGCCTCACCATAGACATACTCGTCGATAACGGCGCTTACGAATCAAGCGGCAAAATCATTACACAGCGCGCGTTCTACATGCTTTCAAGCTCCTATTACATTCCTGCTATCAAAGGACAGGCGAAGCTGGTCTATACCAACAATCCCTGGGGCGCCTCCGCGCGAGGCGCGGGTCCGCCGCAAACTCATTTTGCCCTGGAATGCGCGATGGACATGCTGGCCGAAAAACTGAACATGGATCCGTTGAAATTCCGGCAGATTAATTCGCTCACCCTGGGCCAGACCACGGCCACGGGATATGTGCCCGACCAATGGCCTTTTCCCGAACTGTGCGATGCCTTCAGGCCCGCCTACGAACGTGCCAGGAAGGAAGCCGACGCTCATAACGATGGGATTATTCGACGCGGCGTCGGGTTGGGCGCGACGGCCTATGGAATTGGCAGGCCGACCGACAAGGCTACTACTTCCGTTGAACTGGATCCCGACGACTGCGTTACGGTTTATGCGGCCGCAGCCGATCCGGGCGAGGGAAACGACTCGATGCTGACCCAACTGGCTGCCGAGGTTCTGGAGTTGCCGCTCGATCGAATTCGACTTGTATGCCGGGACACGGATAGAACCGCGGCATCGGGGCCCGCTTCCGGAAGCCGGGTTACCTATCTGATTGGAGGTGCGGCTGTCGAGGGGTTCAAGCAGTTGAAGCAGGCCATGGATGAAGCGGGGTCAAAAACATATGCGGCATTGAAAGCGGCAGGAAAGGCGACTCGCTATGTGGGCGCAAAGAGAATAATCGACGCGACGCCGCTGAGTCCTGAAACAGGCCTCGGCCCGTCCTTTGAATCGCAGGTCCATTGCATCCAGATGGCCGAGGTGGCAGTGAATATTCAGACGGGCGACGTCACGGTGATCAAAATGACTGTGGCGATGGATGCCGGCACGATCATTCACCCGCTCAACGTGATCGGCCAGCTCGAAGGCGGCGTGGACATGGGCGTGGGATTCGCGCTCCGGGAGGAGTATATCGTCGGCAAGACCAAAGACTGGGTTACGTTCAAGTTCCCGACCATGAAAACGTCCTTCGATATCGATACGATCGTCCGTGAGACCCCGCGGACACGAGGGGCCCTGGGTGCAACAGGCGTGGGAGAAATGACCATGACGTCGACTGCCCCCGCGGTCATTAACGCCATCAAAGACGCGTGCGGAGTGTGGATTACCCGCCTGCCGGCTACCCCCGATAAGGTCAAAGCGGCTTTGGACAGGATCAGATAACGACCCGGGATACCCGGCAATGGCCACCCTGGAAAAATCGGAAAGACAGGCACCGGACCTCGGCCGACACCAGAGGAACTTTTTCGGTCGAGAAATCCTTTTCGACTCGGAAGGTTTCTTCTGGGAGGCTGAGGACTGGAGCGAGGAAGTGGCGGTAATTCTCGCAGGGGAAAGCGGCATTGAAAACCTTACGGAAGCTCACAGGAAGGTGCTGCACTTCTTCAGGGAATACTACCTGTATCACGGCCGCGCTCCAATGAATCGGCATCTGAAACACGGCACGGGAATGAATCTGGGAGAAATCGAGTCTCTATTTCCCGAGGGTATCCGGCTGGGCGCTCGAAGGCTCGCCGGACTACCCAATCCCAAATCGTGCTTTTGATATGGCAGGGCCGAAACGCTGCGGGTACGGGGGAAGGGGCTGTTGCCCAAACAAAATCCAGGTGAAAAATGAGCCGTTTGTCCAGACAACGTCACCCCGGCGAAAGCCGGGGTCCAGTGTGGTTAATTGGAATTACCCAATGATTTCAAGGAGCCTGGATTCCGGCCTTTATATGAAAAAAGGAATTGCCGTCTAACGTATACCCTGTCTCGATTTAGGCAGAAATTTTTTCATTGTTCGTTTGTGGCCGAAAGGCCATGAGTGTTCGCCGGAATGACGAATCCTGGTTACGCTCGTTCCCACGCTCCTGCGTGGGAATGCAGACCCTTTTCCTTTGGGCAACAGGCCGGGAATCATTCCCCAGCTCTTTTGGGGGATGTTGAGGCTGTCGTCTTTAACGTAGCTCAAGAATTACCCGGTTTTCGGCTGGGATGTTCTTACGAGCCCCATAATCTTTCTCACGGGATTCGATACCTCCCCCATGACGAGCCTCTCGAGGTCCATAGCGACATTGCGGGGCAACGCTTTTGTGGCGTTGCTCAAGAATTTGTCTCTCAATTCGGCATAAGTGAAAGGGTTCTCGGGATCTCCCCTCGGAATCTCAATCTCGCTCCGAAAGGTGCCCCGCCTGGTTTTAACCTTGACCTCGGCGCCTCTTTTTGCCGGGTAGCATTTGTCTCTCAGTTCATCGACCGTCACGAAAACACGGTCCGCTATACCTTGAACGGCGGGGTTCCCGACGCACTCCATTGAATACTCATCGGTCCCGGCCCTCCCGTAAAGGAGCATGAGAGCGACGGACACCGGGATGCTGAACTTGGCGGCCAGCTCCGATGTGGCCTCTTTGTTCCGACCGACGAGACTGTACGCAACGGAATAAGTGCTTGCATCTATGCGTTCGATCTCTTCCACGGACACGCCGTGGGCATTCACGATCTCCCGCAAGGCATCCAGGACCGGGTGAACGTGGCGGCATGCCGCGTGCATTTTGAAATAGACATTGGGAATCTCGAATGTTGCCCCGAGGCCTCCGACGAGCCGGGTGACATCGACCCCATCCGAGAAGGCCCTGAAGTAGCCCTTCGGACCCTCTAATATTTCTTCCGGGCCTTCAGCTCCCAACTCCGCCATGAAGGCGGCGAGGACGCCGGACTGAGCGGCCCTTCCGGGGTGCAGAGGTTTCATCATCTGACCGCTGTCCATAACTTCCAGAAGGCCGGCCCCCTGCAATCCGGCTATGCCCAGGGCGTTTTGGACCTTCTTGGTGCTCAACCGCAATAGCTTACTGCACGCCGCGGCGGCTCCAAACGGTCCTACAGTCCCGGTCGTGTGAAAGCCCTTCTTCAGGTGCGCCGGGTTCATTGCCCTGGCAATGCGAATAAAGATCTCATACCCGACGACGATTGACTCTATCAATTCCTTGTTCGTGGCATCCTGCCTCTCCGCCAACGCGATCGCCGCAGGAATGATCGCCGCCGCCGGATGGGCATTCGCATACCTGTGGCCGTCATCCATATCCAGAGTGTGGCCCCTTACGCCATTCAGAAGCGCCGCATTCAAAACCGGTATCCTCCTGGGATCCCCGATCAGCGTTGCTTCCTCTTTCCCGCCCGAATCGCACACCAGATCCGTAATCAGCGGAGCCAGTCCCAATCTGCTTCCCGCAAGAGCTACTCCGAAAAAGTCAAGAATACACCGTTTTGCCTGTTGAATTACTTCATCCGGCAGATCCTCGTAACGCGTTTCCACTATGAATTTGCCGAACGTCTCAGTAAGCTGCTCTTCCATCACGTCTCCCACTAATGCGAAAGATACTTGAGAATTACAGGAGCTGTCAGAATAACGAATACCACCCTGAAGAAGTGAAAGCTGACCACCACGGGGGCATCCGACTGATTTTCAATTGCCAGCCAGATAATGCCGCTCATAGCGCCGGGACTGGTGCTCAGGTAAGCCGTGGAAATCTCCATGAAACCCATCCTGGCGAAAAATAAGGACAACAAGACGCCGGTAAGCACCAGAACCACGGTGGAACCGATGAGCGGCAGGACAATCTTCGGCAAAGACTTCACCATGTCGGGATAAAAGGTACACCCCACCGCAACACCCACCAGAACCTGCACTATGAAACCGTAGCCGCTCGGTATCTGCCAGCTTTTTTGCACCAACAGCTTAAAGGACACCACCGCCAGCATGGCGCCGATCAGTGTGCCGGCAGGCAGCTTAAGCCTGGACGCCAGATACCCACCCAGTGTACCGACACAAAGGTAGATAAACAGATTCACAAAAGAATTCATCGATGTCCTGTTGAAAGCCCCGACGGAGAAGGCATCAAAATCCGCATTGTCTATTCGGGTTGATGCACCCAGACATTGCGGACTTTGCTTCTGACGTTCTTCAGCCGAACGATGTATTTATACAGATCCCCTCTGTAAGACGACTGTACGACTTCTACCGGCTTTCGCTTCTGCTCGTACATAATTCTTTCCACGTAAAGAATGGGGGAGCCGGACGCGACCTCGAGCTTTTCCGCCACCTCCTGGTCTGCAAAGGATGCCTCAATGGTCTGGAAGGCCTCGGTGAACTTTATTCCAAAATCCTGTTCCATCATCTGCATAAGAGATTTGTTGAGCAATTCGTCCTTGGAAATCTTCAGACCCAGCTCCAGGGGCAGATAGTTGACTGTGTAGGCGAAGCTTCTGCCTTTCCTGAAACGGACTCGCTTCAACTGTATGACTTCCGGATTATCACCCGCCAGTTCAAGCTTCGCCTTGATTGATGCAGGCGCCGTTATCCTGGCCATCTCCACGGATTTTGTCCTGGACTGGACAACCTGAGAGAACAGCTCGTCCATGAATCCGCTGAATTCAAGGTTGAAACTGCTGATCAGCGCCTGATCTTCGGTAACAAAGGTACCGGTCCCCCTTTTGGTGACCAGAAAGCCCTCCTGAACCAACTGCAGAATAGCCTGTCGAGCTGTAAGCCTGCTCACCCTGAATTGCTCTGCCAGTTCGTTTTCCGAAGGGATTTTCCCCCCCGGCTGATACTCTCCGTTGATGATGGAATTCTTTAGGATCTGCTTAATCTGGTAGTAAACGGGCAATAGGGTGTTCATATGTCCTCATTTCCTTTCTCAAGTGCTATGCTTTCAGGATCCGGATGCGGGCCGATATAGACTGCGGCCAATCCCCCAGCGTCTCCAACAGTCCGCGATTGCAATAAGAAAGGATATGCACCATGCAACCTGTAACAGCAAGATCGATCTGCACATCTTGACATCTTTATTTTAATACATGCTCGCCCGGTTCGCCCAGATTATAAGTCCACCCTGCCGGGAGGTTCCCGGCAGCGATTCCCCTGGAGTCCTCCGAGCCCCTCGACGGGCGGCGGCACAGTCCGATTTCCGCAGCCTGTTACAACGTTCCGTTTAAAAAAAGGCAGAGCCGCCGGTTTGACGGATGCCTTTACCCTCCGGCTATCAGTGGAAAGAGTTTAAGCACTTCCCCATCGTTGAGGACCCGGTCTTTTCCGACACGTTCCCCGTCGATGAGGGGAAACAGAGGTGCATCGAGCGGAATGGATAAACGGCCGAGCACCCATTCAACACTCTCTCCGTCAGGAACACTCATCCAGAAGGGCTCCCCCAGGCAGGAGCGCCGCGAGGTTCCGAACAGATGCACCTCTATCCTCATTGAAACCATCTCCCGATGGCAATAATGCAAAGGCCTTGCCGGACTTCCGCTCACCAGGACAATGCAGTTGCGGATTTCATCCCCATAGTTCCGGAATCACATTTTCCAATCCCAAAGCCCTGAGCGTGCCAATCCGGGGTTTGCCCGTCTTCTCGTCCCATCCCATCCTTTGATAGTATTCACGAACCATTGGTTTGATCTGCACGACGCTGCCCTTTGAACCCCCATCGGGCGGGGCCTCGAGAAGCCGCGGGGAGAGCGTATCGTCCTCGGGGACCAGGCCGTGGCGAATATTAAAAGCCCTTCGAAGATTCGTACACCGAAGGGAAATCCTTTTGACTTCGTCAACGGAAAATTCCCCGCCCACTGCTGCATTGAGTGCCTGGATGAGAAGATCGAACGGGACCCCCACCGTGCCGAACCAGCAGACTCCGACATTATTGCAGAAAAATCGCGTAGCTTGCCCGGCGATCACTGCTTTTGCTTTTCCTTCGGTTGACATCCGCTTCAGCTCTCCGGCCATCTCCAACCGCGACGGTCCCCCTTCATGGCTCGGACCGGCACTGCCCACGGCATATTGAAGGGCGTAACCCCAAAGCCCTCTAAAATCATGCATGGGAATGGACATGCCCTTGACGTGGACGGCTAACTTCTCAGCGCCCTTTCCAATCCTTTCGGCCGCTCGTTTTGCCCCTTCCGCCAGTACGTCTCCGAATCCTTGTCTCCCCGCGATCATGTGAATCATCTCGAGGGCGGCTTCCCAATTTCCGAACCTCAAATCGACACCGCCGAGCTCTTCCTTTGTAAGAATGCCCTTTTCAACACATTCCATCGCCAAAGAAACGGCCGTGCTTGTCTCCAGGGAGTCCATCCCGTGATCGTCGCATGCCGTGGTGCAACGGGCGGCGCCCCGCACATCCGGATTCCCGATGTTGGACCCCCAGGCGGCCAGGCATTCGTATTCCGGCATTTCGTGGAACTCCGTGCCTTCGGGGGTCTCGAACTTTATCGTCTTATTGTGGGCGATGGAACAGGCCCAGCACGTGAAATGCTTATGCAAATAATTCTTTACGACGTCCTGGCCGGTAAGCTTACGGAATTCGGAGAAAACTCCGGTCGAGAAATTCCGTGTCGGGAGGTCTCCGAAACTGTGAAAGAGCTCCACGGCCCCGGATGTGCTGTACTGAGACCTGACCCGGGTGGCGCCGTTTTCCATGTTGAGTTTTCGCCATTTTCTCGCTGTTTCCTTGAACAATTCCGGATCGGCCAGACTCAACCCGGGGCTCCCGCTCACCACAACGGCCTTCAGGTTTTTGGAACCCATGACCGCCCCGACTCCGCCTCTTGCCGCAATGTGGTACTTGTCGGATGTGATGCACGCCATTCTGGTCAGGTTCTCTCCCGCAGCCCCAATGGCATCGATCGAAAGGAAAGATTGAGCTATTTCCTCACGAATTTTCTCGTCCGTCGCCGCGACACCCAATCCCCAAAGATGGCTCGCGTCTCTTATCTGCACCTTTCCGCCATGGATATACAGATAGACGGGACGGGCTGCTTTGCCTTCAAAAACGATGCCGTCAAACCCTGCAAACTTGAGCCTTGGACCCCAGAAGCCATTGGCATGGGCATTGATTATCGTGAAATCCGTGGTGGGGGATTTCGTGATCACCGAATGCATGCAGGCTGACTGGGCTGTCGTACCGGTCAGAGGACCGGTTGCGAAGATCAGTCGATTCTCCGGATCCAAAGCTCCAATCCCCGACGGAACTTCATCATACAGGATTTTAACCCCCAGGCCGTCGCCGCCGAGGTACTGAAGCAAGTATTGCTTCGAGAGATCCTCTTCCCTCACCTCTCCATTGGAAAGGTTGACTCGAAGCGTCTTCCCTGTGATCCCGCAGTCCATTTTCATTCTCCTGGCAGGCTTGTCACCGGCAGTTTATGAATGTTTCAAAATCGAAGGTTCGAAGCGGCCGGCGCCTCGGATCGAGCCTTCTTCGAAAACATTCTTACGGAATCCTTCCTTTTCCTTCCGTCATTTAAAATTCACTCCGGATCTTGCTGTCGATCGCATTGCCGTCCCCGGAGGCGATAGGTTGACGGTTCGACGAATTGGATTCCGGTGATGAAGGCCGTCCACGGGAGCAGAGAATCCCCGTCTTCCTCACCACGCCGATTCATAAATCCTGAGGATATCCTGCTCTGTGAGATTCCTTGGATTATTGGCAACGTGGTGGGCATACCTTTTCACAACGGTTTTTGCGAACTCGGGAAAGTCTTCCTGCCTGGCGCCCACATCCCGGAGTCTAAGGGGAATTCCCAGATCAGCCATCAACTGCCTGACCGCGTTGACGGAAGCCATGGCTGCGTCCCTGGTTGACAGTGCTCCCACGTTTTCGCCCATCTCCGATGCAATGGCTGCGTATTTTGCCAGATTGCTGCTCAGATTATATTCCATCACGTACGGCATCATTATCGAAATTGCCAGTCCATGCGTCAGATGGTACTTCATGGCGGGAGGATAACAGGTGGCATGAACGGCCCCGATGCCGCTGCTGCGTATGGCCATCGTTCCCATGCACACCCCGAAGCACATGGCATAACGGGCATCCAGGTGATGGGTCCCCTTGGTGTATGCTTTGCGGAGATTCTTCGAGATGACCTCTATTCCTTTCAGGGAGAGCAAGTCGGACAGCGGGTTTGCCTTGATGGTTACGAAGGACTCCAAGGCATGGGACAACGCATCCATTCCACTCTCGGCGGTGATCCTCGGAGGCAGCCCCAGAGTGAGTGTCGGGTCGATGATTGAGATGTCGGAAAATGCATAGGGCGAGTAGGAGGTGACTTTGTCGTTCTTCCTGTCGTCCGTCAGGACGAACGTATGACTCAGTTCGCTTCCCGTCCCGGCCGTTGTAGGGACGAAAATCTTCGGAAGCCCGGGCTTACTGACCTTGTTGATACCGAGGTATTCGTCGATTCCCGCTTCGTAAGGGGCCATACATGAGACGATTTTGGCCGTGTCGATAGAGCTTCCTCCACCAATTCCGAATATGACGTCAGCCCCTTGTTTTCTCGCGAGGTCCAGACATTTTTCGACCATGGCGAACGGCGGGTCCGGAACGACTTCATCGAACACGACGACTTCAAATCCACTCTTGGTGAGAGAGGCAACCGCGTCGTTCGTAAGTCCGGCGCCCCGGATTCCTTTGTCGGTAATCATCAGGACCTTTTTCCGCCCCGGGAACATCGTGGTTGCTTCTTCTCCGATCTTTTTAACGGCCCCGTTGCCGAAGATAATTTTTCGGGGAAGCTGAAACATGAATAGGTCGCTCATTTGAAAGGAATCGTTCATTCGACAACCTCCTTCTAAAGATTAAGTTGACCTGTCGGGATACCGCGGCCGGTCCGGATCGGTGAGTTCCTCGTCGTGAGTTTCACGGACTGGCCCCGCCGCCTCTCAACGCCGGTATCGGCCTCGAGGACGGGCAATCTCCTCTGTACTCTCTTTCAGGCGGGAATCTGCTTCACGTCGAAGAGGGATACGTCATGCTGAGGAATCAAAATGTCGGCAATGTTCTTCAACCTGAGAGTGTTCTCGTACGCATCGTTCAGGTTGATAAAATTCCCGGGCGGTATCACCTTCCAATAGTATTGCCGCTGACACGCCATTTTGGGTTCGGGCGGATTGAAATTGGCGCCGATGCAGCACATTCCGCTGATGACGGCCTTGCCCTTTGTGGTGTTGACGGAAATGGCCTGCACCCCCGGAGTGTGGCTGGGGAGATGAATCACGTTGATTCCGGGCAGAATCTCCTTGTCCCCTTGCACGATTTCAAAGTGAAGACCGTTCAGGAGTTCCGGAACATAGAGGTATCCCTGCATGGGATGGGGGGAGAGCGCGAATTTGAGCTCCTCTTTTTGTACGATCACACGAGCGTTTTTGCAGCGATGGGTATTGCCGACATGGTCGAAGTGAAGATGAGTCTGTATGACGTAATCCACCTCATCGGGGGTGATGCCCACTCCTTTGAGCCCGGTCTCAAAGTCCATGAAATCTTCAACCTTGGTCTCGGTATAACGTCCCATTTCCTCGGAAGATATTCCTGAGTCGATAAGGACATTCTTGTCCCCTGCTCTGACATACCACGTGATGATCGGCATCCATTGCTTGATTCCGTAATTCGTCCGGTAGGTCATAATCCCCATATCCAAGTGCATTTTCCCCAGATGAATCGGTATCAGCGTGTAAGTCTCCATCCTGCTCTCCTTTCTTCACAGATCGTTTGTGTGTAGGGTCCTGCAAAATGGTAAGGTATCTTGGGTGTTCCAGGTCTCAGGGGCCGCCGGGAATGGGTACGGTCAAGACATGTCGGGGGCGGCCCGATGCGGCTTCGGGCTGTATTTGCCGTCCGAATATTCGGTGCTTTGTATTCCTTGAATGGATCCATGCGGGCATGGTGTTCACCTCCGGGAGGCACTCACTTTATCGGTTGGGAAGCTCTATAGGCAATATCTGCCGATACTCTTCTTCACTTATCTCTTAGCTGGTGTCCGCACCTCCCGGCCGGGGTCACTCCGCCCTCAGGCGCCTTCTCATAAAGAGCATCCAAAATCTGATGGGGGCAAAGCGCTTCGAGCGGCCGCGCTGCCGGCTATTCGGGGACTTTAGCCAGGGTCCGGCCACCGAGCTGACGGCCGAGGCCGAAAACGGCTGTCCGCAAGCTCCCCCGGCGACAGCCTCGACCTTCCGTCTCGATTCGCCCCGTTCACGCTTTATCCATGCATAGTCTCACGATTAATCGCTTGATTGCATCTTGTATGGTTATATATAAGTATACACAAGCATATTTATCTGTCAAGCATTTTTTTGGGGACCGGCTCCGGAGGGGAGGAGGCATGCGATGCCGTCCTGAAGCTTGAAGGGGCAAGGAGCGCGCGGTTGATGCATCTGGAAGTCTCGACATGAAATCTTTCGACTTAACCCTGATCTGAGCGACTACCGGCTGCAGTTTGCCTTGTCCTGCATTGCCGAGGTGATATTATTCGTCTGCTTGCAGTTTCAAGCGTTTTGGAGCCGGGCGACATCCGGGGAAGTGCACACGGGGACTTCCTTCATCGAAGACGAAGGATCGGCAGAACAAGGCGGACGATAACCGTCAAACTCCGGACTGATCGGGCCTGAGGAAGACAGGCAATGGCGCCTGCCGGCAGCGGTGTGTCGTCCTGGTTTATTGGCACTGGATTTTGTTCTTATTTGGAGGCGTTATGCTTTACAGAAAGCTCGGCAAGACCGGTTGCGATGTGTCTGTCCTTGGGTTTGGATGCATGCGGTTTCCTATAGTCGGCGGTACCAGCGCAGTGGATCTCTTCGATCCGAGCAGACCCATCGATGAAATGGCGGCGAGTGAGATGATCCGGTATGCCGTCGAACACGGCATCAACTATTTTGATACGGCCTACCCTTACCATGGCGGCCAGAGTGAGGTTTTCCTGGGCAAGCACCTGAAGCCCTACAGAGAAAAGGTTTTTCTGGCAACAAAGCTCCCGGTGTGGCTTGTGCAGGGCGGGAACGACTTCGAACGATTCCTGGGCGAGCAGCTCAAAAGGCTGGAGACCGACTGCGTTGATTTCTACCTCCTGCACGGGCTGAATCGCCAGTCGTGGACCAGGATGAAGGAACTGGGTGCGCTCGATTTTCTCGACAAGGTCCTGGCAGACGGCCGCATCCGGTACGCGGGGTTCTCTTTCCACGACGACGTGAAGATATTCAGGGAGATTGTGGACAGCCGAGACTGGGCCATGTGCCAGATACAGTACAATTATTTTGACGAATTCTACCAGGCCGGGAAAGAGGGCCTGAGGTATGCTGCATCCAAGGGGATCGGAGCAGTCATCATGGAACCCCTTCGTGGAGGGAAACTGACAGAGCGAATCCCGGAAAAGATCCAGAAGATTTGGGATTCGGCACCGGTGAAAAGGACCCCGGCCGAATGGGCGCTGAGATGGGTCTGGGATCAGAGAGAGGTTTCAACCGCCCTGAGCGGGATGAGCACCGTGGCCCAATTGATCGAGAACATCCGCATTGCCGAGGATGCCGAGGCGGGAACACTTTCGGAGTCCGAGCTGCAAATAATCACCCAAGTCCGCGAAGCCTATAGCGAAATGCTCGAGGTACTTTGCACCAGATGTGCTTATTGTATGCCGTGCCCAAACGGCGTCAACATTCCATTGAATTTTTCCCTTTATAACGACAGTTTCATGTTTAAGGATGAGGACCTCAATTTCATGCACTATAATCAAATGCTTACCCCGGAGCAGAGAGCCTCGAACTGCGCGGAATGCGGTGAATGTGAAGAGCACTGTCCTCAGCACATCAACATCCCGGATGAATTGAAGAAAGTTCATGCAAGACTGGCCCGGAAAGGTTGACATCGAACGTGGGAGGATACGGAACTGAGGGAGGGGTCAAGCGATGGCGATCCTGCCCGCCATGGTGAAGTCCGGTCCTCTTTTGGAGGATTTCAGGCGCCGGCCCATGATGCTCCGGACAAGCGGCTCGCATGAAGCGGGCGATAGGCCGGGATCGCTTATCGCCCGCCGTGATCCGGCTATCTCTTTGTTTTTTCTCTCTTGACGATGTCTTCCAGAACCGGCAGCAGATAGGTCTTGAACAGCTCGTAATTCTCGCTTACGGGGAAATGTCCCAGATTTTCCATCTCCCTGAAGTAACTGCCCTTTACCGTATCTGCCAGCAGCTTGGTATCGGATGGCTTGGTAGCCGGATCATAGGCACCGGTAAGAAGGTAGAGCATGCATTTACCGACATCGATCTTGTCAGCCTTACCGGTCAGGTCATGGTCGTGGTTGTAGTAGTTGATATCGCCGGCGAAGACACCGGGACCGCCCTTGTTGTAGCACCAGGTGATCTCCTTGCGAAGCGCGTCCGGGGTCGTTGGCGAAATGATCATATCCATAGACCCGCCCAGGGCTTCAAGGTTAATAAAAGGATTGTCGAACATCTCAAAATAGGCATCGTTGGCGGAATGTCTGGAATGCTGAGCTGCTGTCACCAGCGAACCCTCGAGGCCGATGAGAGCGCAATATTTTTCGGGGCAACGGTAGGCAAGATCCGCCGCCAGGTGTCCTCCCATGGAAGATCCCATGTAGGCCGGACGAACCAGCTCGAAAGCTTCGATAACCGCTTCCTGGAATTTGATGAGAAAGTCCAGTGTCAACAGGTAACGCTCCTTCCACCACTCGTGGTGGAAAGGCGGCAGGCTCTTGCCGTGAAAGGGAAGATCGTAAGCTATGCAGCGGAAGTTGTTTGTCACGTCAGGATCGTTCAAGAGACTTCTGTACTGAAGCCCTTCGGAACCGGCGGTGTGCTGGAGCAGAAAGGGAATTCCCTTGCCGGCTTCCTCGTAATAAACCCGATACTCAATCCCATCGATGGTCAAGTTAACATAGCCACCCCTGATCGGTTCAAATCTAGCCATTATTTTTTACCTCCGTTGTAGTATGCGCGAAGCAAAACAAGAAACCGATTGAGCATCGGGAACTGGATAACGGCGTTGCCCTGGCTCAGCTTCATGCCGTGATAAAACATCGCGGGCCGAAAAGCATTGTATTCGGGCTTGGGAACCGGTTTCAGCATTTCTTCCCAGGTGTCCGCCGGGCCTATGGTCCAGCAGGTTGCCGAAGAATCCTCGGGCACGTTTTCGTCAAAACCGTCGATTTTCCCGTTTTTGAAACGAATGAGGTAAATTTTGTCCCCAAACCCCAGCTTATAGGATCCTGTCCAGTACCTGATGTGGTGGACGAATTCATAATCCTGCCCACAGATTTCAAGAAATTCCTTCATGTTGATTTCGCGCATTATTTCGTCTCCTTTCCAAAACCTAGATATTTTATCCGCAAACCGGACTTTTTGGTGTTCTTTCTTCTGCCCTTCACCGCAGCAGGACGTCGGAAAGGCACAAAAAGCTTCCTACTTTCCCATATGTTATATAGTTATATAGATGTATAGCATTAGATACGTATTAGACACGAAGATTCTTCAATGTCAATAAAAAAATTCATCCCGCGGGTCCCATGTCCATGCCTTGGGATATCGGATATAAACGTAATATATACGTCAAGTTAAGGTAAATTCTGCTCGTTTTCCAAACGGTCCTTTCCTGGTGGCGTTTTGCTCCACCAAAGATAGCTTTTGTCCCTGCTCTGAAAATTCGTCTCAGTGCACCCCCGCTGTGGTGAACGGCGCCACCAACAGCGGCATGACGATTGAAGTGATAGCAGTATCGACAACGCGTGCCGTCGGCGCTTCCTGCAGAACCTGATTATTGTGACCGGCAAGGATCCGGCTACCGATTTCTCCTTCAATTCAAGTGGAATTTTCGGAGAATGGAATCAACCATGTTCGGCTTGCCAATTGCGCTGGTCTGATCACTATATTCTTTTCAAAGATCAAAAACCGGACTTGGCCTTGGCTTGACGGACCTTGACAAGATACCCCCTATCGATTATTTTTCTTAAATTGGTGTAGTGTAAATTTTAGCATAAGATCTGTCGGTGGCAGTCTCTTCCATATGCAGCTTCATCAGGGAACCGGCTCGAGCACATTTTCCGAAGCCCAAACCGATGCCAATTGATTAGAAATTTTCTTCCAAAGCTTTCCACGCGTTTTCATGGCGCCGGAAAGGGATTCCTTTACGAACCCTTGCCGGAAAGCGGCACTCATTCGCAGTGGCTGTTCCGGCTGGAATGCAGTTAAGGCGGGCCTTGTAGTGATCCATGAAAAAGCGGCAAGTGCTCCGAGCCCGCTCGACAAAAACCAGGGCAAATATAATGTAGGAGAGGAGGAAGGACGATGAATCACTTGATGAAAAGTCTGCTGCTTGTAGTGGTATGTCTCGCGATGGTGTTTTTCGCCATGGAAGCGGCCGTCGCAGGAACGAACGCAGCCTCGGTCGAATCGACTGCATATGATTCGGTCGGCCCGTCCGTTTCCCCAAACATGGGAGGCCAGGCGACAATCGTCGACATCACAAGCAAGTATTCCAGGTTCGGCAAGGAGAAGGGCAAAATTCTGATCGGCGATCATCCCTGCCGGGTATTGTCGTGGTCCAGAAAGTACATCCGGGTCAAGATCGTCAAAGACATGGAAGTCGGGGTTTATGATGTCACCATCCTCCCCGCCAAGGGAAACCCTGTCCTCATACCTTATGGGTTTGAAGTGGTGCGGCCGCAGATCGTTTCGAGCGGGACCATCGAGGTCATGCCCAACACCGTTTTCACCATTCCCACGGTCAACCTTACTCGCAAAGAAGGCAAAGCCTTCATGGTCTCCGAGGGAGGCCAATCGTTTTCCTGTCTCGTCCGACGGTGGACGCCGGTATCGGTAAAGATCAAGATCCCCGACGTACCCATGGGGAATTACAGTCTTCGCCTGAAGACAGAGGAAGGCACCCTGAAGGTCGCTGACTATTTTCATGTCCGGGGGGATACCCAAACGTGGGACTATTCCCTGACGGACGGATTTTTTCTGGCGAGTGCCACCGGCATCATGTATGGCGGCAAGGTTTGCCGGTTCGCTCCGGCCAGGAGGACCGGCTACGCAACCAACGGAATCTGGTACGATATCAGCGATGACCCCCGGAACAACGGAAACAGGGGCCGGATCGTAATTGGCGATAAAGTGTGGCCGATGACCAATACTAATGTAATGCCCGTTGTGATCGGCGAGCGTCTCTATCTTTTCTGGACGATGGAAGCGGGGAAGGAGTTCGAATATACCTGGACCGACAATGTCGTGGTCGAAAAGCCGGTCTGGGCGCCTCTGAAAAGGATCACTGCTCCGGGCAGCGAGTCTGAATCCCGTCCGAGCGTCGTGTATAACCCCGTGGACAAGACCACTTATATCTATTATGCGGCAAAAAGCAGCGAAGGTGATGAAGACTATTATCAGATCATGGTTCTGTTCAGCACGGACCTGGAAAGCTGGAACAAGCAGGCCCTTCAGTTTGCGGAGAATCATGAGCGTGTCAAATTGAAAGATTCCCCTTCCGCCACCATCAACTCGAAGGGTGAAATCATGATCGCAAGAGTGGTGGGAGACGACGTTTATGTGACCAAATCAACGGATCCTTTCAGCACATCACTCTATAGTACGAAAAAAATCGAGGAACCGGACGTCTCAGGCAGTCCTTGGATTCAGGCCATGGGTCAGGGACAGGTGGCCCTCACGTTTTACGACGGTCATAATCACACACGCGTCTTTATGTACACGGACGATTGGGATTCATGGGATTCGGGCGAAACATACGAGGGCTCGAACAGCTTTCGTTCCACGACCCTGATGCCTGTCTTTTCCAAATACATTGACGACCCGAACAGGGGGGGCGAGGGAATAGAGCTTAGACTCTGGTTCTTCTTTTGGAACAACGATACCTGCTACGGCCGGGAAGAGCGGTACCTGGGGGAACTTCGGAAGGTGGACGAACAAAAGACCAATTGGAGCACTCTGGCCAAAAAGATGGGGTATACCGGTAGTGACGCGGCCGACGTGCAGGAAGAAATCAACCGGGCATGTCCTCTTGTCGGGGTCGTTGACCTTCCACTTCCCTGTGCTCTCAATGGAAAGACCGCCGATGACAACAAGACGTGGTTTTCATTTTACTATGTGCAAGCCTCCGCCAAGACGGTTCAGGAAACGTGGAAGGTGGGCGTCTTTGTAACCACGGGCAGCGCAGCGTATTTTGTCGGCGACATTCATGCCGGGGTCCAGGGTGCGTTCAGCAAAACCACCACCACTGCCACAAAGATAGAGTATGTGTACGATGCCACCTCCTCAACCGGAAAGATTCCAGCCCTCCACGCCGTACCCACAACCATCGCTCGCAAATTTCGAGCCTACCGGGACGGGAGGCTAATTGAAAGCGTGCCTCCAATTGTCGTGCTCCAGGTAGTGGGCATGAATCTTATGCCGGTCGAAGCGGACCCGCCGAAAGGCATACCCACACACACGCTCGGCGATCTGTCTTCATACAATAACAATTATGCGGCCTACGAATTTGTGACAGCCTCCGGAGGATGGGGACAGGGCACTCCAACCATTCAACTAACTGAAGGCTCCTCCGAATCAACCACAACAGGCTTCTACCTGAGCATAAAAGCCGGGGGGCAGATTCCAACAGCCGTTTCCTTCGGATTGGAAGGCTCATTGACCTGGGACGTTACTCATCAGACGACTACCTCAAACAGCTGGGCCCTGCACTTGGAGAATCCCAAGGCGCAGGTTTCGGGAGATGTCGAGTCTTTCGCGGGAACTCTGCTGCTGATTAAGCCGACAAAAAACTCCAAATCCTTCTGGGTGCCTTCTTATGTCACTCAAGGCCGTGACGCTGCATGGTTTGTGACGTACTACATAAACAATATCAAGTTGAAAAAGTAGACTCGCAAGCCCCTTCCTGAAATACCGGGACTTCCCGGCTCCTGCCGCATGGCGGAGCCGGGGAGTCCGCTCCGGCCTCACGAACTCGGCAGGCGGAGCATGTTTTTTGCTCGAATCGGAAATAGTGAAGAAGCCGGTGCTATAGGGGTTTAAACAACCCCGACACTTCTCCGGCCAAACCGCGTTTGTCGGCATTGAGATACAATATGGGAGCGCCTTGCAGGAAGTTGAATTTTTTCATATCGATCCGGAAGTTATTTTTCGCAAGGCTGTGCGTAAAATAGACCCTCTTGTTGGTCAAATCGTAAAGCGAGGTCCAGAGGGTGGGCCAGGCGGATATAGGCGTGTTTCCCAAAAACCACACCGCGCCAAATGGTTCCGTCAAAGAGCGGATTGCACTGGAGAGGGAGGCAATGGGATCCGGCTCAACGGCTGGATTGCTGAATGCGGAATTTAACGACGACACGAACGCCGACGCCCTGACAAAGCGGCTCTTCGCATCGAGATCGCCGGGCAATGGGCGACTTCCTCCAAAATACTGGTAGCGCCACAAGTTCCCAATCTGCCGGTCAAATGTGGGATCGTTGGTGAGGACGGTATATTCAGATCCATGATAGACGTTCATCCGGCCCCCGACAAACTCGATTACCGCCGAGTCGCCCGATGCATCCTCTAATGCGATGTGTTGGGGCCAGATCTTACCGGCCAACTCTTGTGGAACAAGCTGGGTCTGGTACATGAGCAGCAAAGCGTCTGACACGGTGGCGGCATTGTCGAGAAGGTACTCGCCGTATCTCCCCATAAGGACGCCCCGCCTGCCGTCTCTGTCCTCGTATTTGGTGTCGGTCAGATACAGGTAGTGATAAGCCAGCCCGCTGGTGTTGATCCCTTCGGAACAAAAATAACGGTGACGCTGAAATCCCATTACCATGCTTCCGTACTTGGAGGTCCACCTGGCCGGATTGGCGATAGCGCCCCCATTTTTGTTCATTCCCTTCGGAAAGACATAGAAGGTTGGCAGATCGTTCAGGTCAAGATCCAAATTTCGCGCCACGAGCATTACCAGGCCGTTACTGTTCCAAAACATGCGAGTGCAAGCTTCAGCGTTGAAAAGGAAGAGAAACGCCGCCAAGATGATCGCTGCCACGACTATAACGCCAACAGATGCCAATCTCTTCATCTCAAGACTCCTTTTTTGAGGCTGAGCTTCTCCTCGATGCATTACCGGATTGTTAGCGACACAGAGTTACGTCCAACTTCGACGGTGTTGCCTGCCCGTAACGGTCAAAACCATAAAAAGAGCCGGCGACGGCTTGCCTGAATCCATTCCGGAGCTTCAGGAGATGTTTCGCCATACCGGGTTTCGGCCACTTTATGCACGTGTTCAGCGCAGTGGAGGAATCCAAGACCTCTCGACCCAATGGAAAGCACGCCCTCTTATGGTTCCAAGGCCGATCGGCGCCGCCTCCCAATGACACAGGCAGGATCATGCTGACTGGGTAAAGGCTTTAGCCCATCATGGCGTGTTTTACGACCCATTTGGGCAGCGCCCGCAGGTCGAAGTAAGTGCCCAGGGTGTAGAAACAGGTGGAGGAACAATAGGGGAGGCACCGTTCCTTGGTCGCTCGGAGCGCCTCTTCGTCGAAACCGGGATCCCAGATGCGTCCCCAGTCGTGATCGTAGCCGATCAGATCGAAGCATGGCGCCAGTGAGCCGTCCGGCCTGATCAACGCGCCGTTGTGGCCGGCACGGCAGTCCCAGGGGCGCATCGTCCCCCGCATCCGTTCTTCATGGTCTGCAGGTGCTCGACGGGATTGACCATGCACCATCCCTGGCGCTGTTTCTCGATGAGCCAGTCCAACAGCATGTCCACCTCGTCGTATTGATCGGGTGAGATGGAGAGGTCGTTGTCCGGGTGCTTGTAGTGGTCGACGTCGGCCATCTGTTGTGGAGCCTCGTTTAGGTGGTAATCGGTGCCGATGCCGTTCTGGTGGGCGATCTCCGTGAGCAGCCTGACGTCCTTGAGGTTGGTCCGGCAGATATTGATGTTGAAGAAGATGATGAAACCGTGCTCTTTCTGCTGCCGGACCAGGTACCGGAACTGGGGTTCGATGGCCAGCAGGGCTTTCGGCAGACCCCTGCGGGGCGCGACGCAATCCACCGCCAGATTGATCGCCGTCAGGCCGGCCCGGCCCGCTTCGTCGATGAACTCCCGGTCCATGAGGTACCCGTTGGTGGGCAGGTAAGTGAAGAAGCCATTTTGGCTGCCCTCCTGGATGACCTCCAAGATGAAATCCCTGCGGACCAGAGGCTCGCCGCCCATGATGGCCAGGACCCGGCAGCCAAGGGTCTTCAGCCAATCGATGGAAGAGCGGGCCGTTTCAAGCGTCATCCCCGGCCGATCGTTGTCGTACTGGAAACAGTAGTGGCAGTCGATGTTGCACCGCCAATCGGTGTAGAGATAGCAGAGTAGAGGGCGGAATTCCTCACCGTGAAACCGCGAGGCGAGATACGGGACAACCCAGCGGCGGACGGCCCGAAAGCCGTTGAGGCCCTTGTAGTGCAGTTTCCCAAACATCGCTACCCATCCTTTTCCCGCTCCCGATGCGCGATTACTGCCTTCCCATGAGCAGTCCTTAAAGTCACTGCATTTGCAGTACCTTCGGATTTCTTTATTGTTTTCCCTAATATAAGAAGTCGCTCATTGGCAATGGGTGTATCAGGGTATTTACAGGCGGAAATTGCCGTATTTTTCAGGACCCAGCACCGATCAGGCGTTCGGTATTGCTGAAGCAGGAAAAAATTAGGCCTGATGCAGATCGGTAACTGCCGCTGCTCTTTTGTCTCGCCACGTTAATGGGCGTTACCAGTTACAAAGGGTAAGCAGGGGCAAAGACCATTTTCGGTAAAATTATGGCAAAAATGCCATGGATATGCGATGGAAAAGTCGATGTTTACTCGATATCATGTTAGTTTATTGTTTGGATCGCCTGAAGAGATCCGAACTCCCGACCCACGGATCAGGAAGCCTCGCACCCCAAGGTGCACCCCCAGGGCTGATGCCGCTGAGGACCCTCGGCCAAAGGCCTTCCAGGACAAGGAATGCAAGTCTGGAGGGACAAGTCGTGAAACAAAAAGGGCAAACTCGCCTTTGGAGTTCTCTGTGCCGTGTGGTACTGCGTGTTCATTGCTGGAGGAGCGACAGTGCTGCACTGCGAGGCGTTCTCCCTACCCAAAGCAGCAAACTTTGCTCCGAACGATCCGGTGCAACTTTTCCAACTCCTTTTTTAGCGTGCATCTTGACTATGCCCTTATCCGAAACGACGATGGAACGGTCGGAAGTGTCACCGCTACATGTTCCAGAGACGCTTGATCCGGTCCAGGGACAGTTCCCCTCCGTATATGCGCCGCGTTAGAATGATTCCGCCTATTTCCTGGTCTGCTGTAAGGCTGCAGCCGTCGTAGACCGTCTTCAGGCCGGAGGGCAGATCGTGGACGGTTGAAACCGTCTCGATATTGCTGCGGGACGTTGCCAGAGTCAGGAGGACTTTCCCCTGGCTTTCCCACCTGAGCGACCAGTACAAAACATCTCCGCTGGAATTGCGCAACGGCTGATAGGGAAACCCCACCGAGGTTTGAAGTATAATTCCGTCGGCATCTTTCAAGACCAGTTGATTCCGGCGCACGGCTAACTTTACGAAGTGGTCACGGTCCTTGAACGCCTCCCACACGGTGTAGTCTCCGGAAGGATCGACAGGGAATTTCATGTCGATAACTCCCAATACCGTTAAGGGTGATGACAGGGGCTCCGGGAGCACGGTTTTTATGCGGTCCGGTTCTCTGTGATCTTGCGCCGGAGTGGGTCTGGGCATGGAAGACTGGGTAAATTGGATCCCGTCCAGATAGTGCCACCCCTGGGTCTTGCGCGTCAATTTCAGTACCAGATCCGCAGAGGCTGCGGTGGAAGGAACCGAAACATCAAATGTGAAGTTCCGCCAGTAATCATCAAGATCCCGACTGGTTACTGGAAATTCACTCCGAGTTACTTCATGGCCTTCCGAATTCCTCCACACCATGACTGCCGCAAGGCCTGCCCCAACGGCATTGCCTCGCCTTGCCCAATAGGTCAGGATACCCGGCTTGCCCGATACTTTAAACGACTGCCTCTGTTCATTGCCTGTCAGGACCAAGGCGACACAATGTTTGTATTTGCCGCCGGAACGTCGAACGTGATCGGAACTGTAGTCAGCCCAACCTTTTCTCTTATCGAAAAAAGGGTCGGAAACCTTATTGCTGACTCCCGGGTCGATGGATAAACCTTGCCGCTGTAAGAACCTTACGGGATCGTACCGCAGAGACTTCCCTCTCGGCCCGTCCACGAGACCGACCCAAATGCGGCCATCATTCGCGACTCCGGCCACGTATGGGAATCCATTGGGGAAGCCCCGTGGTGAGCTATAATAATCCAGGTATCTAAAGTCGTTGGGAGCGTCCTCCGGAGCAACAACAAGGGAGGCATGTTCCGTTCCGGCCGAGACCTGAGAGCCGGCATAGATCACTCCCTTATAAACAAACATTGAATACAGATTGGCAAAATTTGAACCCGGCAGCGGGCTCCTGTCAAAACCGATGTGTTTAAACGTGTCATCGGCTATGTGATGTATCCAGAATCCCGGCCTCAAGGCATCATCACCCCAAATGATATCGCCGTTTGACTTCAGCATAGCACTCGTAGGTTGTAATTTCCTTTCGAAATCCTTTGGGCCGATAATCTTAACCCAATTCCCCCCCATCCCGTTTGCACTCTTAAAGATGTAATTTGGATCCGTGTCGCCGTGAGAGAAATATAGGGTCTCATTCCACGGATTCCAAATGATCTTATGAATGTGGATGCCGCTGTGATAGTCGCTCGGGAAGTCTTTTGGGTAGTTGAATATCTCATAGAAACTACCCGGTGCTCCCTCCTGGTCGGAACGATACACACGAACGGCCACATCTTCGGGTGCTGTCGATGATAAGACCTTGCTCCCGTATTCGCTGATCCAAAGCCTCCCGTCGGAAGCGTCTGTGAAGCTCCACTGTTTGGCTTTCATATTGGAGTAGGGCATGGCAAGAACGAGTGCAAAATCATCGGTGCCATCGGCTGAAACCGAACGGTAAACCTCATTTCCGTTGTTGACAAAGACATAACCCGAGGGTTTCGACACGTAGATCGCATGGATCACTGCTTTGGAAAACTGGTGAACGAGCCTCCATGTGGTTTCCTTCAACGGATTTATGACGTAGACTTTCCGAAAGGTGCGGCCGTCGCTTCCCCAGACCATGCCTTGGTTATCGACAGCCATGGCAACAATGTCGGAGGGGATAAACCGGCCGGAAAGATCGTCACTTTCCGCAAAAATTGGCATGGTGGTTCGTTGGAACTGCGGAACATTGATATCCGTATCGATGCCTGTGCGATAGTCGGTCTTGACGGACTTGCGCGAAAACTCCACATTGTTATCCCTAACCTCATCTTTTATCGTTCCATTGCCGAAGCCGGTGGCGCTGATCAGGTCTGCGGCATTGAGGTTGCCGGGGTTATGAATGCCGAGAGTGAACATCTGCAATATGAGCATACAAAACAAGAAGTTGGGGGCAAAACGTCGCATCGCTGAACCTCTTCGTCAGAAGGAAATTGAAACAGCGAATTGCCTTTCGAGCCGCACCTATAAGTATCTGGCTATTCTTTCTGCAAGCTCATCCAGCCCGGGTCCGGAAAAGTGGATTTTGTTTTTGGAAAGGCGGGCTATACCCCAAGTGGGGATAAGGCACGTTTTGGCCACTGTCCTGACAACATCTATCTGAGCCTGCTGGACTGTGGGGGTATAGTCTCCGTAGGGGGGCTCCACCAGGCTAAGGAGGAAAGGCACCTCCTTTCCGCTCCCAAGGCTGTTACGAAAGGCATGGATGATGCGCCCAAGGGTCGTACCATAAGCCGCAGAGCCGGACTTCGATTTGCAGTCCGTTTCTCCATGGATCCAGATGACACCGCAGAGAGTATGCTTCCGTCCCCCCACGGCATTCCGAACGTCCTCCACCGCCTGCCAATAATATGAGTCAGGGTCATCGGGATCCCAGTCCTTGATACGTGTCCCGCCGACCGCAAACTTTATTATCACTATCTGATCCCTGGGATATGTTTTTGATAACATCCACGCCAAGGTCACTTCGATTCCGTAAGTTTTGAAATCGGCAAAGGTGGATGCTTTCCGAACCTTAAACCAATACTCGACATTTGCCGGAATTCTCTTTCTGTTTTCAGTGAGTCCTGAGGACCGCGCAGCCCCTTCGGCATTCGACTGGCCGGCAATCACATAGACCCGCATCATGGCCGTGGCCATTGTCGGTATTAAGAAAAGAAGCAAAAATACAAACGCGGCAATGGCTTTTTTATGGAATGGATTCGGAATCGAATGGACCGTTTGCTGCGCTCCAAGAGTTCCCACTTGTTTCCGCCTATG
Organism: uncultured Syntrophobacter sp.; assembly: GCA_963666995.1. Lineage (GTDB taxonomy): Bacteria > Desulfobacterota > Syntrophobacteria > Syntrophobacterales > Syntrophobacteraceae > Syntrophobacter. The sequence continues at coordinate 3,192,014 of OY762941.1, forward strand.
CCCATCTATATCCGCCAGCCGTCGTGATACAGGGTTTTGTAAAAATGGACCGGCGTAGCTCAACGGCAGAGCATCTGCTCTGTAATCATCAGGTCGCGGGTGTGGATCCCATCGCCGGCTCCGGCAGGAACAAAGAGCCATGGCCATTTCGAGCCCCCTTTTTTTGTTCTCCGGCTTAATCCGATATCTTCTGAAACCAGGAAGACGCAAGTATTTCCGGGCGGTCTCAATATTGTCAGGCCAGGAGCAGCTTGACCAATCCGTGGCACCTCGCGTGGAGGAAGACCGGCTCTCCAAGTCCCTTCCGACTTGGAAGACCCCATGAGGTATGCTGGTTGCCTCGTCCTGTCAGGCACAATGGATGCGTAAAAATGACTTTGGGAGAATTTCCCGCTACAATTGAAAAATGATCCAGCCGAACCGGTTAAGCCTCAGAAGTCATTGGCACGCCTGGAGGGATTCGAACCCCCGACCTACGGATTAGAAGTCCGTTGCTCTATCCAACTGAGCTACAGGCGCGTGCGGGTCTTTCTCATTTGATGGGGCCGCCCGGTGGCAAAGGCCCAAATCCTCTAAAAACTTGACCCACTTTCTAGCATTTCCTCGCTGACTTTGCAAGTCTCGTCACTTGTATGCAGACCCCCGTGCGTATTGGTCGCTCGCGGCAAGAACGCGGCCGAATATCTTCGATGCCCCAGGGCGTCCGCGTTCAACCGGAGGTGTATGGAATTTTCGCGTTTTGCCGGCAGAGCCCCCACGCGGTTCAGATTGCTTCAGCCAATTCCCGTGATCGTTCCAGGTCGAGTTTCCTTCAGCAGCTCGATGTTCAGGCACCGTCTCGATCCCCATTGTGTCCCAGCCATTTGCGGGCGCCGACCGCGTACGGGCCGATTGATGCTGAGCTCGAAGGGCAATCGGCCACATGATGATGGTGTGTCGCGAACGATAAAAAGTATTTGACATAGTCAATGACATGGTCAATTATATCCTCATGGACATAGAACGAATACCGGAAATGGTTGCGGGGTGCCCTCATTCAGGCGATGAGTCCCATCTTCTTCGGGAAATAGTGCGGACTCACCAGGCCCTGATGAACGTGTTCACCCGCGAGGTGGGAATGCCCGGGGCGCGGCTGGCGCTGTTGAGGCTCCTTGCGATTTGTCATCCGGAGGAACTCGGCGTCATGGAGATCGCCCGGCGGCTGGGCATCAACGCGGCGGCAGTCACACGCCAGGTGAAGGAAATGGAGGCCGCGGGGTTGGTCGTGCGATCTGTTTCCGGAAAAGACGGCCGGTACCGTTTCGTGCGATTGACGCCCGAAGGGTTGTCGGTCTTTCAGCGGATGCACGAGCGCGCCCACGCATTCGAAGAAGCGCTGAGCGCCTCCGTAGACGCTGAAGACATCGCGGCCGCGCTGCGGGTCCTGGCACTGGTACGTACCGCTATCGAGGGATTGCGGTGAAAAGAAGATGTCCCAAACGTGTGAGCCGGTGAGGGAAAACCGTTTAACAAGTTCGGGTTCGTCATACTGCCCGTGGCCGTCCGCGGCCTGAGGCTGCCGGCGAGCAGTCCTGCAAATCACGGGCAGGAAGCGGCCCATGGCAAACTGCGCCATCGTACCCCGATGCCGGCTGACGATGGACGTCATCTTCTCCATGTTTGCCGTCCATCATTGGGATCTGAAACTACTTATTATGGAAGAAGACAGGGTAATCGCCGGGTGACGTGCGCATCTTTATGCGCGAGCGCCTTCTCGGTGAGTATCTGCCGTAGGATGATTTATGAAGATAAACAATGAGATGTACGAAGCGCAGGGCGGTAACTGGTGGGCCGATGATGCCGGGTTCGAACTTTCCAGCCTGCGGTATTGCGTAAACCCCGTGAGGTACGGGTACTTCAGGAGGAAGCTGCTGGAGAGGAACTTCTCCGGGAAGAGGGTGCTGGACGTTGGATGCGGAGGCGGGTTCCTTTCGGAGGAATTTGCACGCGACGGGTTCATGGTGACAGGCATCGATCCTTCACCCACTTCAGTGGATACCGCGCGCAGACACGCCGCCGAAGGCAACCTGACAATCGACTACCGGGTCGGGCGGGGGGAAGCTTTGCCCTTTCCGGATGGTTCTTTCGATGTTGTTGCCTGCTGCGACGTACTCGAACATGTCGACGACCCCGGCAGGGTGATCGTAGAAATATCCCGCGTGCTGAAACCCGGGGGATTGTTCTTCTTCGACACCGTGAATCGAACCTGGTTCAGCAAATTTGTGCTGATCAAAATCGCACAGGACTGGCGCCTGACCCGAGTTTTCTCGCCGAACTCCCACTTGTGGGAAAAATTCATCCGTCCCGACGAACTCGTTGCCGCCATGAACGATTGCGGTCTGGCCTTCCGGGAGATGAGGGGCATTGCCGCCGCGGGGAACCCTCTTTTGTTGCTCCGGAAGCTGCGGGCCGTCAGAAGCGGCAGGATTCGCAATGAAGAAATAACAGACGTATTGAGACTTCGCGAATCCGACGGCATGAAGATGTCATACATGGGCTTTGCCGTTAAACAACCCGCCGAATGACCGTAATCGAAAGCATGCCGCAACGGGTTATACGCGTCGATTTTTCGTCGCGACGGAGACGAGTGCCGGCCTGTTGCACAAAGGAAAAGCGTCTGCATTCCCACGCAGGAGCGCGGGAACGAGCGTAACCAGGATTCGTCATTCCGGCGGAGGCCGGAATCCAGACTCTTTGAAATTATTGGGTAATTCCAATTAACGACACTGGACCCCGGCCTTCGCCGGGGTGACGTTGTCTGGGCAAACGCCTCATTTTCAACCTGGATTCTGTTTGGGCAACAGGCCGGGGGGCACGGCTCCCCACGCTTTTCATTCTTTGATGGCATCTTGAACGCAACGCAATTGGCCATGATGCTCGCCTCACCCGCGAAGCAATGAAAATCGGCATTTTCAAGGCAAGTATCACCCCATTTTTGCTTTGCGTTTTGACCCAAGAGCCGCTAAACAATCTAGGTATTTCCCTGTTTCTGCCAATTTCCCACGACCACGTCAGGAGAACCCTCATGATGGACCGAAAAACCGGGATCACCAGCCTGATCGGAGGCGGAGTCCTCTTTATCTACAGTCTCTACAGGATCTACCGGGGAGAAGACGTCACGCTCCTCATCATCAGCGTTCTTATCATCGCCTTCAGCGTCCATGGTATCCTGAAGGCTCGACAGAAAAAGGACTGAGGGGAAATGCCCTTGACGTGTAGACCCAAATCATCTAACGTTCGTCCACTTAAACGGGCGCCAGAAAATCGAGTCTAAAAAGAAGAGGAAAGGTTTGCTTCGGAATGGAAGATCTCAACATTGTCATGCGGGAGCGGTTGCAGAAGGCTGAAGAACTGGAAGGGGAGGGGCTGCCGCTCTACCCGAACGGATACCCGGTCCCGCACCGCATCAAGGACGTCCTGAAGACACACGCGGACAAAAGCGCGGAAGAAATCGAAGCCCACCCGGAATCGTTCACCGTCGCCGGGCGCATCATCGCCATCCGGTCTTTCGGAAAGTCCATGTTCATGCACATCCTCGATTCCGAGGCGAAGATCCAGATATACATCCAGCAAAACCAGGTGACCAAAGAGTCTTACGCCGTTGCTAAGAAACTCGATACGGGCGACATCGTCCGTGTCGGCGGGCCGCTCTTTCGCACCCGAACCAACGAGCTGACCGTGCTCGTAAAAGAGTTCCAGCTCCTCACGAAGAACCTCAGACCCCTTCCGGAGAAGTATCACGGTTTAAAGGACGTCGAAATTCGGTACCGCCGGCGGTACGTGGATCTCATCGTAAACGACCAGGTGCGCGAAGCGTTCAGGAAACGGGCCATGATCGTGCAGGTCCTGCGGAAGTTTTTGATCGACCGTGATTTTCTCGAAGTCGAAACGCCCATGATGCAGGCGATTCCGGGCGGCGCCACGGCCAAGCCGTTCAAGACCTTCCACAATGCCCTCGGAATGGACCTTCACCTGCGCATCGCCCCCGAACTATATTTGAAGCGGCTCCTTGTGGGCGGCTTCGAACGTGTGTTCGAACTCAACCGCAATTTCCGAAACGAAGGCGTTTCCACGCAGCACAATCCCGAATTCACGATGCTCGAATTCTACCAGGCATATGCTACCTACGAAGACCTGATAAAGCTGACGGAGGAGCTTTTCTGCGCGCTTGTCGATGCGGTAAACGACGGCAAACTCCAGGTGCCTTACCAGGAGCACCTGATCGACCTCACTCCACCTTGGCGGCGCTACCGGCTCCTGGATTCGCTGGTCGAAATAGGGGGCGTTCCCCGCGAGTCGCTCGATGACCCCGAAAAGACCGTGGCCGTTGCGAGATCGATGGGAATCGAAGCCCAGCGATTCGAAGGCCATGGGAAGCTGCTCACCAGGATTTTCGACCTCGTTGTCGAACCGAAACTCATTCAGCCGACCTTTATCAGTCACTATCCGCTGGAAGTGTCCCCGCTTTCACGCCGAAACGAGGAAGACCCGAGTCTCACCGACCGTTTCGAGCTTTTCATTGCGGGACGCGAGATGGCCAACGCGTTTTCGGAGCTGAACGATCCGCGCGACCAGCGCCGGCGGTTCGAACAGCAGCTCGAAGCGCGCCAGGCCGGCGATGAAGAGGCTCACTTCATGGATGAAGATTACATACGCGCCCTGGAATACGGCATGCCTCCGGCTGCCGGCGAAGGCATCGGAATTGACAGGGTCGTGATGCTGTTTACCGATTCGCCGTCCATTCGCGATGTTATTCTGTTCCCCCACCTCAGGCCAGAGAAGAAGATCTGAGCGGCTATGAATTTCGAATTATTCGTCAGCCTTCGGTATCTGTTGGCAAAGCGGCGCCACACGTTTATTTCCCTCATCACGATCATTTCAATCGTCGGGGTCGCAGTGGGGGTGACCGCTCTTATCGTCGTCCTGGCTGTCATGAACGGCTTCCAGGAAGATATGCGGACCCGCATTCTCGGAGTGACCTCTCACGTGGTCATCGGAAGCTTCGGCGGGGCGATGGCAAACTACCGGGAGATCATGCCGGAAATCGAAAAGGTTCCGGGAGTCGCCGCGGCGACTCCTTTCATCTATACGCAGGTGATGATCACATCCGGCAGGAGCGTTTCGGGAGCCATACTACGGGGGATTGACCCACTTACGGCCTCCAAGGTCATCCGGCTCCAGGAAAATATGATCCACGGAAACCTTGCGGACCTCGTCGCCCCCTCGCAGGAAGCCAATCCATCCGCTCATCCCGGCATCATCCTCGGTGTCGAACTCGCCAACAACCTGGGTGTCCGTCAGGGGGACTTCGTCACCATCATTTCACCCAGCGGGCGCCTGACGCCGATGGGGCAGATCCCCAAGAGCAAACTGTTCCAGGTGGTGGGGGTCTTGCAGTCCGGCATGTATGAGTACGACAATTCCCTGGGGTACGTCGATCTGCAGGTGGCCCAGCAGTTTCTGGGCATCGGGGACGCGGTGACGGGTATTGAAGTGGGACTCCACGATATTTACAAAGCCCGGCAGGTTTCGGATGCCATCCGCGAGCGCCTCGGGGTTCCCTATTGGGTGAGAGACTGGATGCAGATGAATCAGAGTCTTTTCTCGGCCCTGAAGCTCGAGAAGGCCGTGATGTTCGTCATTCTCACCCTTATCATCCTGGTGGCCGCGTTCAACATCGTAAGTTCGCTCATCATGCTCGTCATGGAGAAGGGCCGGGATATCGCGATACTCAAGGCCATGGGCGCCACGACGTCGAGCATCCGCAAGATATTCGTGCTGGAAGGCTTCATGATCGGGGTTTCCGGCACCATCCTCGGTCTGATCGGGGGATTCGTCCTCTGCGGGTTGCTGAAAAGGTATCGATTCATCGAACTTCCAATAGACATCTATCACATCTCAACGCTTCCGGTGAAAATGGAAGGGATGGATGTCTTCGTCATCGCACTCGCTGCGGTCGTTATCAGCCTGATCGCCACTCTGTATCCGTCCCGCAAAGCGGCCAAACTGGATCCATCGGAAGCGCTTCGTTATGAATAACGAGAGGCAATCCATAGAAGTCAACACGCTGGGCCTGACAAAGGTCTTCGGGACCGGAGCCCAGTCGATCGAACTCTTCCGGGATCTCGATATAGTGATCCGGCGGGGGGAACGGGTTGCTATTGTGGGAGCTTCCGGCGTCGGGAAGTCGACGCTGCTCAATATCCTCGGAACGCTCGAAAAGCCGACCGCAGGCAAGGTGCTCTACGGCGGGCAGGACGTCTTTCTGTGGGGAGAAAAGGAACTGGCGAAGTTTCGCAATCGCCACATCGGGTTTGTCTTTCAGTTTCATTATTTGCTTCCCGAATTCAACGCGCTCGAAAACGTCATGATGCCGGGTCTCATTGCCGGCCTCCCCAGGGGGGAAGTGAAAACCAAAGCCGTGGCGCTCCTCGACAGGCTTGGTCTCTCCCCTCGGCTCTCTCACAGGATAGGGGAACTTTCCGGCGGAGAGCAGCAGAGGGTGGCGGTCGCGCGCGCATTGTTGCTTCGCCCGAGTCTTTTCCTGGCCGATGAGCCCAGTGGAAACCTCGACAGTCGTACGGGGCGGACTCTTCATGAGGTGCTCGTTGCATTGAACGAAGAACTTGGCCTGACCATGGTGATCGTGACCCATAACCTGGAACTTGCCTCCATGATGCATCGCGTTCTACGCCTTGTGGACGGCCAGCTCAGGCAGGAGACAGGGTCTCCTGCGGCCTCCCTGCCGGCCGGCCGGCGAACGGACTCAGCCGATTAGGCCGGGGCCGCAAGCTGCCGCTTTTTTCTTTGTGCAGGCGTGCCTGGAAAATGAGGGGGCTGGAAGCCGGAGTCCGGTGGAGTCACCAGATCCGATCCATTTTTTGAAAGGAGGAATTTACCGCTGAATCAAGGCGGACGACAGCCGAGGGTGGGTTGAAGGACGCCGTCTTTATGAGAATTCTATTGGGATGAAGCTCATAAGGTGGTATATTCTCGCATTCCAAAGAAGGCATTGCACGCCGAGTCCCTTCGCTCTGTGGCCTGGGGCTGGAAAGGCCCGGGGGGAAGGATTCCGTTGTGCGGGTCTTGCCGGAGCGTGTGTTCAGGGAGGGACCTGATCCCGCCGTTACGGCGCAAGGCCGTTCACATAGTTATCTCACCGGCGGTGATGAATAAAACGTCAAACGCCTTTGAATTGGGGCTAAAGGGGCAGAGGATAAAGCGATGGTGACCAGGAATTACTTCAAGAGGGTGCTGGGGATTCTTGCGGCTTCCGCGGTGCTGATCTCCTTGGCCTATGCCGAGGATCAAAGTCCGAAAGTCGCCGTAATGCCTTTCGTCATCCATAGCCAGAAAGATCAGACAGCAATTCAGAAGTCCGTGGAGGAGCTTCTGACGCGGCAGATTGCCGCCGAGGGTATGCGGGTGGTGGATCCTGCTGAAGTACATAAGAATCTCAGGGCGGGAGAGGCCGTTCAGACCGAAGAAGAGGCTCGGGCCGTGGGACGGAAGGTGCAGGCGGATTTCGTTGTGCTGGGCAGTTTCAATGTGATCGGCACCAGCAACAGCCTTGATGCGAAGCTGGTCGATGTTTCCGGACGCAAGAAGACGGAAAACCTTTTTGCCGAAGAGAAGGGTATTGAAAACCCTGCCGGCGCAGCGATCAGAATTGTGCAGCAGATCGCGGTCAACGTGATGGCGAAGGCGCTGATCGCCGATATCAAGGTTCGTGGAAACGACCGAATCGAGGCGGATGCCATCAAGTCCGTTTTGAAGAGCAAGAAGGGAGAAATCCTTCGGCCGGACGACTTGAGGGAAGATATCAGGTCCATCTATAAGATGGGCTATTTTGAAAATGTCGACGCCGAGGTTTCGGATTCCCCGGCGGGGAAGGTGCTGACCTTCGTTGTCCAGGAAAACCCGACCATTCAGGAAGTTAAAATTGCCGGAAACAAGAAAATCAAGGAAAAAGATATTCTCGCGGCCATCGGTGTGAAGCCTTATACCATTTTGCAGCAGAACGTCGTGTCCGATGATGTTCAGAAGATCGTCAAACTTTATCAACAGAAGGGCTATTTTGGGGCTGATATCACGTCATCGGTGACCTTCCCGAAAGATCCGAGGAGGGCCGTGGTGACCTTCAACATAAAAGAGAACAACAAAATCTGGATCAAAAAAATCACCTTTCGGGGAAACCAGCACATGTCCGCGCGCACACTCAGGGGAGTGATGCAAACCAAGCAGAAGATGTTCCTCATTTCTCTCGTATCCGAGCGTGGAATTTTGCAGAAGGAAGTGCTGGATACCGACGTCGATCGCCTGACCGTCATGTACCATGACGAAGGTTACATGGATGCCAAGGTGGGGATTCCCGAGATAACGAAGAAAGACGACGGTTTCTACATCGAGATTCCTGTCGAGGAAGGGCAGAGATACAAGGTCACGGGAGTAAAAGTTGCAGGGGACCTGTTCGACAATAACGCCAAGATCGAGAAGGGTCTCGATTCAAAGCCAAAGGATTATTTCAGCAGGGAAAAAGTGCGGCATGACATGGATTACCTTTCCAAGACATATATGGACAAGGGTTTTGCCCATGCCGAGGTCAGTCCGCTGATCACGAGAAATCCCGATGACAAGACCAGCGACATCACCTATGAGGCCAAGAAGAACGAAGAGGTGCACATCGGCAGGATCTTCATCACCGGGAATACCAAGACGCGCGATAACGTCATCCGTCGTGAACTCAAGATTTACGAGGGCGATTTGTACAGTTCGTCCAAAATCGAAGCGAGCCTCGGGAGGCTAAAGAAGCTCGACTATTTCGAGGACGTCGAAATAGTGCCGGTGGAGACCGAGCAGCCGGGCATCATGAACCTGCATGTGAAGGTGAAGGAAAAACTGACGGGGTCCATCAGTCTGGGTGGCGGTTATTCTTCCGACGATGGTCTTTTCACCAGTGCCCAGATCATGCAGAGGAACCTGTTTGGAAAAGGTGAATCGGTCAGTGTCAGGGCTTACCTGGGTCAGGCTGCGCAGCGGTACATCTTCAGCTTTACCGAGCCGTGGATGTTCGGGTATCCGGTGGCCGGAGGACTGGACGTATATAACTGGCTGCGGGATTACGATCAGTTTACCGAGGAATCGGTCGGTTTCAGGCTCCGCGTGGGCAAACCTTTCGGCCTGCACAGCCGGGTATTTGCCTATTACACGTTCGAACAGGACCGCGTGTCCGATGTTTCGAGCGACGCTTCCAGCTACATAGTGAGCCAGGCCGATTTGGGCTGGACGACTTTGAGCAGCATCACGGTGGGCGCTGAACGGGATACAACCGATCACCCGTTTCTTCCGACCAGGGGAACCATCAACACGGTTACGGCGGAATACTCGAGTCCGTATTTCGGAAGCGAATCCAACTTCCTGAGGGCCGAATTCCATAGCGGTGCCTATTTCCCGCTGGGAGTATGGAAGTTTATTGGTTTTGTCAAAGGTGAAGTGGGCATCATCGATCATTTGGATGATTCGAGCGATCTCCCGATTTACGAACGCTATTTTTTGGGTGGTATCAACAACTTGCGTGGATGGCAGTGGGGTGATGTCGGCCCGAGGGATTCGGATGGAGATATTATCGGTGGTGAGAAATACGGCGTTGCGACTGCTGAACTGCTCTTTCCACTGTATGAAAAAATGGGTATCAGGGGTGTCGTTTTCATGGACGCAGGAAACGCGTTCAGGGGTAGCAGTTCCTTTGATGTTACGAATTTCCGGACTGATGCCGGGGCCGGAGTGCGATGGAACTCCCCGTTTGGTCCCCTGCGGATAGAGATAGGTATTCCGCTCGATCGGCAGTCCGGTGATGACTCTTATCAGTGGCAGTTTTCGGCAGGAGCATACTTTTAAGGAGTGGAGCACATGAAAATGAAGAAGTCTGTATGGGTCTTTTTGTTTCTTGGTTTATTTTTCGTTTCTTCCTCAGCGGTCTGGGCCGCGAGTTCCTCGGGTTCCCCGAAGATCGGCTTTTTTGAGATTCAGATGGTATTGCAGCAGTCACAGTGGGGCAAACGATCCAACGAGGAATTCAAACGGCAGGGAGAGAAGATAAAGGCAGATGTGGATGAAAAGGCGAAGGCCTACAAGACTGCCAAGGATGAGTTTGATAAAAAGAAAGATGTGATGGATGAGAAGGCCAAAACCAAGAAGCAGAAAGAACTTCAGGATATGCAAACTGAGGGCGAAAGGCTTCTCTCCGAATCCAATGCCAAGATGAACAAACTCTCCAATGAACTGAGCGGCCCCCTGGTGGACAAGATTCTGGAGATCGTGAAGAAAGTCGGAAAAGATCAGGGCTACGATTTTATTTTTGAACGAGATAAAGCGGGGCTGGTGTACAGCCAGGACAAGGACGACCTCACCAAGAAGATCGTCGACGAGTTGGATAAGGTTACCCCGAGGCAATAGTCTTCATTCCCGCAAACGGCCGTTCTTTCGGGGTCCGATCCGCGGCCTTGGCGACGGAGGGCTTCGGGACAGCGCGGGCAATTGGATTATCGCGGGGTTTCCACATAAAAAGGGTCGATCGAAAGTCGACGGCGTTATGGAAAAATCGGATGACCGGCGGCGGCAGGGTTACACGCACTTGACCGCCGCCGGTGACGTTCTGCCGTTCCTTACACTTCGGCGATTGCTGGTTCATTGAGAATTCCGCTCATGGAAAGTTTTCCTCAGCCGGATCCCGGGAAGTCTTACTCACTTGAGGAGCTGGCTCGACTTCTGAGGGTTTCTTTTAAAGGAGATCCGAACACTTGCATTGATGGGGTCAGTTCCCTGGATGAAGCTCGGCAGGGTCATCTGAGCTTCATCACGGACAGGCGATACGAACCGTTGATTTCAAAGTCCGGGGCATCGGCTTTTATCGTCGGTCCGGCCTTTGAACACCTCGACGCCCCATTGCTCATCAGTCCCCGACCCTATCTGACTCTCGCACGTGCCGCGCAGCTTTTTGCCGCCCCTCCCTGTCTGCCTCCCGGAACCCATCCCAGTGCGTGTGTCGCTGAAAGCGCCCGGGTTGCTCCCGGAGTGTCGGTCGGGCCCCTGTGCTGCATAGGCGAAGACTGCACCATCGGGAAAGGCTCACGCATCTGCGGTTCCTCTTATCTCGGACGCGGAGTCGAAGTGGGGGAAGAATGCCTGATCTATCCGGGGGTAGTCATTCTGGACCGCTGCCGGGTCGGAGATCGTGTGGTCATTCACAGTGGCGCGGTGGTCGGAAGTGACGGTTTCGGATTCGCTCAGGACGAAAACGGTCACCACGTTAAAATACCCCAGACAGGAATCGTGGTGATCGAAGACGATGTCGAGATAGGTGCAAACTGCACGATCGACAGGGCGACTTTCGGGCGCACTTTGATCGGCCGGGGGACGAAGATAGACAATCTGGTCCAGATAGCTCACAATGTAACCATCGGCGAGCATTCGATTCTGGTGGCCCAAGTCGGGATATCCGGAAGCACGCGCATCGGCACGAACACCGTTCTTGCCGGCCAGGTCGGTGTTGCCGGCCACATTGAAATCGGCGACAGGGTAAGGGTTGGCGCAAAGTCGGCGGTCCCTCACTCCGTGAAATCCGATCAGGATATCCTGGGGATTCCGGCCATCCCGATCAGGGAATGGAAGAAAAACTATGCCAATGTCCAGCGCCTCAACCGGTTCAAAGACGAATTGCTGAAGCTGAAAGAGAAAGTTGAACAACTCGAAAAAGCACTTCTGCACGGGGAATGATTATGGAAATCGCACAGATTTTAGGCCTTTTGCCGCACCGTTATCCCTTTTTGCTGCTGGACCGGATCCTCGAACAGTCAGCGGGGGAGATTGTCGGCCTCAAGAACGTGACGATCAATGAGCCGTTTTTCCAGGGCCATTTCCCCGAGGAACCCATCATGCCCGGAGTGCTTATCATCGAATCCATGGCTCAGGCCGGAGGTATTCTGGCGCTCTCTCTAGCCCCTCCCGAACTTTATAAGAAACCGATTTATTTTCTCGGAATGGATAATGTCCGTTTCCGCAAACCCGTTCGTCCCGGTGACCAGTTGATCCTCAAACTGAAAATTCTGAAACGAAGAGGCCCTCTTTTCAAGATGAAAGGAGAGGCTTTCGTGAATGACCAATTGGTGGCGGAAGCTGAGCTGATGGCGACCATAGAGACCGGTGTGGTATAGAGTCGTTCGATCCGATGAACGGGATCCCTTTCGAATCAACGGGACCGGGTAAAGCCGGAACCTGATTTTAATATGCATTAAGGAGATCGAGAAGAAATGGAAATTCACACGACCGCCGTCGTGTCTCCCGAGGCACGACTGGCGGAGGACGTAGAGATAGGCCCATACAGTGTCATCGGGCCTTCAGTCACCATCGGGTCCGGCACGTGGGTCGGACCGCATGTTGTAATCGACGGAAGAACCTCGATCGGGGCACGCAACCGGATATATTCATTCACCTCCATCGGAAATCCTCCTCAGGATCTCACTTATCGGGATGAGGACACTGAAGTGACGATCGGGGACGATAATGTCATCCGCGAGAATGTGACCATCCATAGAGGCACTCCCCATGGGAGAGGGGCTACGCGCGTAGGTGACCGGTGTTTCCTGATGGCGTATCTCCACATTGCTCATGATTGCCGGATCGGAAGCAACGTGATAGTGGCAAGCACCACCGTGCTTGGCGGACATGTTCAGGTCGGTGATTTTGCCACCATAGGCGGGTTGACGGCCGTTCATCAGTTTGTCAGGGTAGGGACTTATGGGTTCATCGGCGGCCATGCTGCTGTCCGAATGGATATTCCCCCGTATATGCTGGCAGCGGGCACCGAGGCGGCAAAACTATACGGTCCCAACCTCATCGGTCTTAGACGGAACAAATTTGCCCGGGACGCCGTTCAGGCTCTCAAACAATGCTACAGAATCCTGTTCCGGTCGGGACTCAGCCTCCTGGAAGGCATTGCGAAAACGCGCCGTGAGGTGGAACACTTCCCCGAAGTGGAGAACCTGCTGCAGTTTCTGGAGGTCCCGTCCAGGAGAGGTATCACAAGGTAGTACAGCAATGAGCGGCGTTGAATCGAGAACCCAGGACCCGGCTCACAAGAAGATCGGGTTGATTGCCGGGAGCGGACAGTTTCCGCTCCTTTTTGCGCATGCGGCCCGTCAGGCAGGGGTCGAAGTTGTGGTGGTGGGCTTTGAAGGGGAGACCGACCTCTCTTTGTCCAAATACGCCAGCGAATTCCACATGGCCAAACTCGGGCAGCTCAATAAGATCATCAAAACATTCCGCAAGGCAGGCATTTCCAGAGCGGCCATGGCGGGAGCGATCAACAAGACCAAACTCTATACCCGCCTTCGCCCCGATTGGCGGGGTGTGAAATTTTTGAACAGCCTGAGGAACAAGAAGGATGATTCCCTTCTCAGGGCCTTTGCCGAAGAACTGGAGAGGGAAGGAATCAAAATCGAACCATCCACGATGTTTCTTCCCTCCCTTCTGGCTCCTCCGGGGATTCTCACCCGGCGAAAACCCAATCACCGCGAGCAGGCGGACATCGTTTTCGGATGGAAGCTGGCCAAAGCGATCGGCCACCTCGACATCGGCCAGTGTCTGGTCGTGAAGAACCAGGCTGTTCTGGCCGTGGAGGGAATAGACGGTACGGATTCAACCATTCTTCGCGGAGGCCGGCTGTGCCGCGAAGGGGCCGTCATCGTCAAAGTGAGTAAACCTACCCAGGACCTGCGCTTCGATGTCCCGGCCGTCGGCTACGATACCATCGAGACCATGAAAAGAGTCAAGGCCCGCGTCCTGGTGGTTGAGGCCGACAAGACCCTGATCTTCGACAGAGAGAAGATGATCGATGCCGCCGATGCTGCGGACATTTCCGTGCTGGTGCAAAGAGACGAGCAGCTCCCGGATCGTTATGAAAGGCCTTCCAGGATAGGCCTGCCTGATTTTGTGGGGAGCTGGCCGGCGCAGACCATTTTCCCGATCGCCGAACAGGCTCCTGCGCTCATTCGCAAAGCGAGGCCGGATGCTCTCCGGATCGGTGTCGTCGGAGTGGGCTACCTCGGCCGCTTTCACGCTCAAAAATATGCCAGGCTTCCCGAAGCGCAGCTTGTTGCCGTTGCGGACATCAATGAAGAACAGGCGAGAAAAGTCGCCTCGGAAGTGGATACCGATTCACTGACCGATTACCGGCACATGATGGGGCAGGTGGATGCCGTCAGCATTGTGACCCCGACCATGAATCATTTCGCCATAGCAAGGGATTTTCTTTCCAACGGCATTCACGTGCTGCTCGAAAAGCCGATGACTACGACGCTGGAAGAGGCCGATCAACTGATTTCACTCGCCGAGGATAAAGGCTGCACCCTTCAGATCGGACATCTCGAAAGGTTCAACTCCGCTTTTGCGGCTATCGCTCCCAGGCTGAAAAACCCCATGTTCCTGGAGGCCACCCGGCTGGCGCTGTTCAACGATCGGGGTCTGGAAGTGGATGTCATTCTGGACCTCATGATCCATGATATCGATATCGTCCTTCACGTCGTCCACTCCCCGCTCAGGCAAATCAGGGCCTCGGGGGTGTCGGTGCTGACCGAGCTTCCGGATATCGCCAACGTTCGCATGGAATTCGCCAACGGTGCGGTAGCGAACCTGATCGCCAGCCGAATTTCTTTGAAAAACCAGCGCAAGCTGCGGATATTTCAAGAGGATTGCTACGTAGCGGCAGATTATGCCCGAAAAACGGCCTATGCCGTCTACAAGGAAGAAGAAGCCGACGATTCAGGCTATCCCGAGATCTCCGTGCAAGAAATCGAAATTGAAGAACGCGATTCGCTTGAAGAGGAAATCACCTCTTTTCTGCGTTCTGTCCGTTGCGGGAGCAAACCGCTGGTCGATGGGCATGACGGGCGTAAGGCATTGGCAGTGGCATTGAGCATTTCCCAACAAATCGATGAGCAGATGCGGGAAAAATGGGAGCCTTCGAGAAAAACCCACCAAGGATTTTTCTGAGTGCGGGCGAGGCTTCGGGCGATCTCCACGGATCGAACCTCCTCCGGGCCTTGAAGAGCCTTGAACCGGCCATCCGGCTCGCCTGCCTCGGAGGCCCTCACCTGCGGGATGCCGGTGCCGATATCCTGGTGGACAACAAAGAGATCTCAGTGGTCGGACTCTTCGAAGTCCTGCGCCATTCGAAGGACCTCTTTGGCGCTTGGAGGAAGCTCCGGCGTCATATCCTGTTCGACCGGCCCGATCTGGTCATCCTGATCGATTTTCCCGACTTCAACTTTCTCCTGGGACGCCTTGCCGGACGATGCGGCGTCAAAGTCCTTTATTATATCAGCCCCCAGGTCTGGGCTTGGAGAAGCGGCCGCGTGAGGGCGCTCAAGCGCTTTGTCGATGAAATGGCGGTGATCCTTCCTTTCGAAAGCGCTTTTTACGAGCGCCGCGGCATGAAGGTCCGCTATGTGGGACATCCCTTGCTGGACGTGATGCAGAATGCTCCGTCTCGCCGGGAAGCCTTGCGGCGATACGGCGTCCAGGGCAAAGGATGTCTCGTGGGACTCCTGCCGGGAAGCAGGAGAAGCGAGGTGAGGCTATTGCTCCCCGTTCTTCTCGAGGCCGCCGGCATCCTTCATAATGAAATTCCCTCAATATCCTTTATTGTTCCGATCGCGTCCAACCTGGACCCCGCCTTCATAAGGGCCGAGACGGCCGGTTGCAATCTTCCGATCCGGCTGGTGGCGGGAGACACCTACGGAGCGATCCGCGCCTGCGATCTGGCCATTGCCGTGTCCGGCACCGTCACCCTGGAAATAGCGATGCTCGGGATTCCGATGATCATCACGAACAGGGTTTCCAACCTCAGCTACTATGCGGGACGCTCCCTGCTCCAGGTGAAGTATGTGGGATTGCCGAATCTCCTGGTGGATCGAGCGATCGTGCCGGAGCTTCTGCAGCACGACGCGCGCGCCGATCTCATAGCCGGTCAGGCCCTGGCTTTCCTGAGAGAGCCGGAGTTGCGCGACAGGCAGAAGCGGGAGCTGGAGGGAGTCCGCGGTTTGCTGGGAGAGCCGGGAGTCTCCACCCGCGTGGCAAAACTCGCTTTGGGGATGATCGGACGATGAGGATATGCAAAGGACGGCGGAATCCGCTCTGGCTCGTTTATGACGGACTCTTGCTTCTTTCGTGGCCTTTCCTGCTCCTCTATTATCTGCTCAGGGCGCGAACGGATGGAAAGTACGGGCAAAGCTTCCGGCAACGGATGGGCATCATCGCGCCGCGGCGGCTTCCCGATTCCGCTTTACGCGTCTGGGTCCACGCCCTCTCTGTGGGAGAAACCCTTTCCGTCGTTCCCCTGGTGAAAGAAATGCGGGCAAGATGCCCGGATCTTGAAGTGGTGGTCTCCACGTCTACGGAAACGGGAAGAAAGATGGCCGAAGACCGGCTGGCTTCGGATGCGGGCCTTTTTCTTTTCCTCCCTCATGACTTCAGGTGGGCCGTGCGGAAGACGATCGAACAGATTCGCCCGAATCTGTTCATCCTCGTTGAAACCGACATCTGGCCGAACCTTCTGGCATCGCTCAAAGAGTCCGGAATCCGGACGGTTCTTTTGAACGGCAGGCTTTCCCCACGGTCCTTCAAGAGGCTCTCCGCGGTGCGTCCCCTGATCTCCGGCGTCTATACCGGCTTCGACCTTATCTTCGCGCAGTCTCAGGAAGACAAGAAGAGATACGAGGCGTTGACGGGCGGGGCCGGGGAAATCCTTGCCGAGGGAAATATAAAACTCGATTCTTCGATGACGCCCGTGACGGATGCCGAACCGGCCGCCATCCGGTCGAACGCCGGGATAGGCAGGGAACAAACGGTGTGGGTGGCGGGGAGCACGCACAAGGGGGAGGAGGAAATCCTGCTCGGCGTTTACGAAAGCCTCAAGCGGGAATACCCCGGACTGCTTCTCATTCTGGTTCCGCGCCATACGAATCGTGGTCCCGAGATCCGTGCCCTTTGCGAAAAAAAGGGTCTTGACGCAGCTGCGAGATCGACGGGGCAAACCGCACGGGACAAAGATGTCTACGTGCTCGATACCCTGGGGGAATTGAACCGTTTCTACGCAATTGCCGATGCTGCGTACATAGGAGGCAGCATGGTTCCCTTCGGGGGGCACAATCCCCTCGAGGCCGTGCGCTGGGCAAAACCTGCCCTGTGGGGACCCCATCTCTTTAACTTCAGGGAAATCGAAAGAGAACTGATCGAGGCGGGGTGCGGATATCGGATCTCCTCAGCCGAGGAACTCACGGCCGCATTGAGACGGTGCTTCGGAGACCCTGCGTTCAAAGACGAGGTAGGGAAAGCCGCCCTGGATTTCATGGCCTCACGCACCGGTACCAGCGCAAGGATTGCGGAAATGCTTCTCGCGGACTTGCCGGGCTGCGGGCGACGATGAACTCGACCCTGGTGTGATACTGATTTGCGTTCAAGATGATACTCTTGAGATCCCCAAAAAGAGCGGGGGAATGATTCCCTCGCGCCCCCGGATTTCGGCCACACGCGCAAGCGCGTGAGGCCGAGCGCTCGGCGCTCGCGGCTGCTGCCCCGCGTTCAGCGGGGCGCTGCCGTAGCGCCGGACTGAGCCGCGAAGCGGCGTGGGGGTGTGGGGGACGCAGTTCCCCACGCTTTTCATTCTTTGATGGCATCTTGAGCGCAACTCGGTATGAGAAGGGGACGGCGTCTGTTCTGCGCGACCGAAGGCGCACCGTCCCGTGGGTCAGTCGGACAGTCCTTTGATATTCCCGTGGAGTTCCTTTGTTTTTTCAAGCCGGGCACGGTCCCGCTCTGCGGCTATTTCACCAAGTTCCTGCTGAAGCGCCGTCAGGCCGGGATCCTCGAATGCCCTGCCTGTCCGGTGAGCGTCGATGAGATATCTGTAGATACAAATCAGGCGCCCGATCATACCGACTGCATATTCACGCCCCTGGACTTTCAGGGTGTGCAGACCAAGGTCAAGGTAGTCCCACAGCTCCCTGCCGTTTATCATGAAGGCCACATTCGGACGGCGGCGGATATTCGAGTTGAGCGCATCGATCTCCGCATTGCTGCGGTTCCGCCGTTTCAATACCTTTCGCCGCTGCTCATCCGTCAGCAGGCAGAGGCGAAAACAGCTCCCGCTGCGATCGGGCGACCCCTCATACTCAACAATCTCGTTCCCTTCCTCGTCCCGATAGCTGCGCTGGATGTAGGAATCGTTGATCAGTTCGTGAAAGAGGCAGTTTCCAACGCCCCCTATGCAACGGTTCCCGTGGATGAGCACTTCCGTTCCCATGCCGATGCGATCGGCTGCGTGCTTAAACATCTTCAGTTTAGCAACCGTGTCGATTTCCGTGCTCGCCACCACCTGTGTTGCGCCGTATCCCCGATATTCCGTGATCTGTGCCGGCGTCTGAACGTTGCAGCCGACACTTGCATGAACCACCAACCCGGGGAAGTCTGTCTTAACCATCTGCATGACGAAAGGGGTCTTGACGATTATCCCTTCAGCCCCCCAACCGGCCCATTTCGCGATTTTATCCATCAGCAGTGAAGACTTTTCCGGGGAAATATCGATATTGACAGCCACGCGGACTTTACCGCCTGCGACTTTTGCGATTTCGAGGGCTTCGCGAATCTGGGAGTCCTCAAGCTCCCAGGCGCACTTCCGCCTGCTGAATCCCTTGGCGCCGACGTATACGGCGTCGGCGCCCTGATCCAGGACTTCTTCCACCATGGCAAGGCTTCCGCCCGGTGCCAGGAGTTCGTTCATGCATGCCTCCTCAAGCGATAACTCTGAGCAATGATCTGAAAAACATGAAATTCATATAAAAGAATTCACAACAAAGGGCAACACAAAGATCGGCGAACATCTGCCGGCTTATTCCATGGGTTGGATGACGGCGGTAATGTGCAGGAAGTTCTGCAAAAGAGAATGATTTGAAAAGATGGTCACGGCAGAGGGTTGTTGTCCAAAACAAACCCTACCCACGACGGGAGGCATGCCATGACCAAGGAGGGTGGCCCGGATACTCGTTATCCGGGTCCGTAAGGACAAGAGGACTGGACGAGAACATTTTCGCGCAGGCGGACTTATCCTTCCGAATCTTCTGTCCGGTAGTGGACTTAGGGCTTGTCCGTAAATGGGCTTTGAGACCGATTTTGGTCGCGACGATTGAGCAAAACCGCAGGCGTAGCTGGACTACGTTGAGGATTTTGCGATTGAGGAGCGGCCGAAGCGGGCCAAAAGCCGAATGCGAGCACAAAGGATTTATTTACGGACAAGCCCTTAACCCTTCAACCCTTTCGAAAGCCTCTTGCGCTTCGCGCCCGGATAGCAAGTATCCGGGTCACCCCGGCGGTTGCGTTGGTGGGAGAGATGAGTCTGCGGATGACAACAAGATAGCTCCTCCCCCTTGAGGGGGAGGCTAAGGTTGTTGCCTTAACCCTTGTCGGCTCCTTGGCCGGACTGCATGGACGTCATTCCGGCGGAGGCCGGAATCCAGGATTTTTGAACTTTTCTGGACCCCGGCCTTTATATGAAAAAAGGAATTGCCGTTTAACGTATACCCCGCCTCGATTTAGGCAGAAATTTTTTCATTGTTCGTTGTGGCCGAAAGGCCATGAGTGTTCGCCGGGGTGACGGCGTATACCAGTGGGTTTATTCTTAAGGCAACAGGCCGTTGACAGGGGAGGTGGGGTGGGGGTGTGATTCACTGAAGACATGCCGGCCCCGGCGACTTCTCCTGTGGAATCGCTCAGGTCAGGTTTCATTATCTTGCAAGGGATTGACGCACGGAACTCCAGGGAAAACGTTTGCCGGGGCAATCGGTGGCGGCCCCTTCGACATCCCGGTGGCCCATGATGTTGCCGGCCGGTATGTGATAGTACCGCATCAGGGTTTTCAGAAGATAATCCAGCGACTGGAGCTGATTGGGCGTGGGCGGTTCCTGGTTGAAATTTCCGACCAGCGCCACGCCGATTCCCCTGTCGTTCATTCCCCCGGCTTTGCAGTGCGCCCCGCTTTGCTGTTTCACCCATCTGGGAGACGCTTCGATCTGCCCGTCACCCTTCCCGAGTGATCCGTTGTCGATGAGGAAGTGGTAACCGAGCCCGTGCCAGAAACCTCGATCTTCGTGAGTCTTGTCGATAAGGTTGGCGTTTCCGATGTCGGTGGCGGTGTGATGGACGATGATGTATTTCCACTGCGGGTTAGGGTAAAGCGGTATCACATCTTTCCTGGTCTTTGCGTTGGGGATGATCAGCTTCTGGCCGTTTCGGATCGGATCGCCGGGCCTCAGATTGTTAGCTGCATAAATCGCCTCCGGAGAGACGCTGTACATCTTGGAAATGCGCCAGATGGTTTCCATCGGGCCGACTTCATGAGTGATTGTCCGGGGAGCACTGAAGTCCGCATGCGGTTTCTCGACGAAGGTTCCTTCCCGGGGCGGGGAGGCGGGGGTTGATGGTCGGCTGGAAGCCGGTCCTGCAGGGGAATAAGAACCCGCCGGAGGAGGGTAGGCCCTTTTGGCGCAGGAAGACAGTACCAGCAGAAAAAGGATCGTCAACAAAGCGGCTACCGACCGAGAGCATTGTACATTGAACCGGCTCATATCGGTCCCTGAGTGCCGTCGGTTGCCCGAAAAGGGGAAGATTTCGAAAATATGCGCATTTCAGACTGAATCGTCCGGAGGACGAATTCCTTTTTTCTTCATTTTTTCGATCAGTGTAGTACGGTTCAGCCCCAAGAGCGCCGCTGCCTTTTGTTTTACTCCGTTTGCCTTCCGAAGGGCCTCAAGGATCAGGCGGGTTTCCAGTTCTTCGAGGGTTTCCTTCAAATTGATCCCCTGTTCCCCGATTTCCAGTGGTTTTATCCTCGAATCCTGGTGCAGGCGGATTCGCTGAGGGAGATCATCCACTCCGATCTCTTCAATCTCGGTCATGATGACAATCCGCTCGATGACATTTTCGAGTTCCCGGACATTGCCCGGCCAATTGTATCTCTCGAGAATGTCCAGCGCCCCCTTTGAAATCCGCTTGAGGGGGACGTCCTTCTTTTGGCAGTGCTCCCTGAGGAAATGATGGACGAGCAGGGGAATATCCCCATCACGCTCTCTGAGAGGGGGAACGACGATTGGGATGACGTTCAGTCGATAAAATAGGTCCTCTCGAAACTCGTTGGCTGCGACCGCTCTCTCGAGGTTCTTATTTGTCGCGGCAAGAATCCTGACGTCCACTTCTATGGTGCGTGTTCCTCCGAGGCGTTGAAAATTCTTTTCCTGGAGGAACCGGAGCAGCTTCACCTGCAGTTTCGGGCTCATCTCCCCGATCTCGTCAAGCAGGATGGTGCCTCCATGGGCCAGCTCAAACCGCCCCCGCCTCTCTTTGAGCGCCCCCGTAAAAGCGCCTCTCTCGTGGCCGAAAAGTTCGCTTTCGAGCAGTTCCTCGGGAATTGCGCCGCAGTTGATGGGGACGAAGGTCATGTCCTTTCGTTCACTGTAATAATGAATGGCATTGGCGATGAGTTCCTTGCCCGTGCCGCTCTCTCCCATAATGAGAACGGTGGAGTGCGATTTGGCAACCCTCCTGATCATGTGATACAGAGACTGCATGGCTTGGCTCTGGCCTATGATCCTGTCGAAGCGATGCTGTTCCTGGATCTGAGACCTCAGGAGGACGTTCTCGTCCTTGAGACTCCTGATTTCCTGGGCCCGGCGGAGTGTAAAAAGAAGCTCATCGAGGTTCACGGGCTTTGCCAGGTAATCGAACGCCCCGCGCTTCATGGCCCCGACGGCCGTCTCGACCGTGCCGTAGCCGGTCACGACGATGACGAAGGTATCCGGGTGATGTTCCGCAAAATGAGTCAGGACATCCATCCCTCCCATTCCGGGCATGGCCAGATCTGTGAGTACCACGTCGTAATCGTTTTTCGAGGACCCGCGTATGGCTTCCGCACCGCTGGAGACAATGTGAACCTCGTAGCCCTCCAAGGTCAGGCTCTCAACGACCAGTTGCAAGGTCAGGGGTTCATCATCGACCACCAGTACTCTGAACAATGGTTTCATAAAATAAATCGACCGCGGGTTTATGGTTTGGAAAGCCGGCTTTACCCGACGTGAGGTTTCCTGAGTAGCAATGAATCTATCACATCCGGTCATTTATTCAATGCCGGATCTGAGAAGGGGAAGGCCGAAAAAGGTTGAAAAAAAGCAATAGAAGGACAAGAAAAGAGTTGACGCGGCATTTCCGGCTCGGTTAGCATAGGAATACTTAAAAACAGATGGAGGTTTTCATGCATCGTCTCTATTCCGGCTCCGTTTATTATTACGTGTATTACTTCGGCAGATGCCGGAATTCCGGAGGTATGCATAAGCCTTAATCGATGAAATCAGACGCTTCAGGCCGTGGGTATCTCTGGATACCCACGGCTTTTTTGTTTTTGGGGTTCTCTGAATCCTCCAGCCGCGGGTAACCAAAACACACCCTGGGCCTGCGGGCCAAAACCAACGGACCCTGTAATTTACCTGAGAATGCCGAATGTCCCTTTTGGGCATGAGAACGGTTTCCAGGATTCAAAGGAGGAGCTTGAACCCATGATTATCGTCTTAAAACCAGACCACAAGGAAAATGACCTGCATCGAATCGTTCGACGCCTGGAAGATCTCGGCCTTGGAGCACACATATCCAAGGGAGAGCACAGGACAATTATCGGGGCCATCGGAGACGAGAGGATCCTTCGGGAAGTCCCCATGGAATCCTTTCCGGGTGTCGAATCGGTTCTGCCGATCCTCAAACCGTATAAGCTGGTCAGCAGGGAATTCAAAGCCGAGAACACGATCATCCAGGTGAACGGCCACCGGATCGGCGGGTCTGAAATCCACGTCATTGCCGGTCCCTGTGCCGTGGAGAGCAGAGAGGTACTGGAGGAAATCGCCGAAGAACTGTCGGCTGTGGGCGTTCATTTCCTTCGGGGCGGAGCATTCAAACCCCGTACCTCCCCATACAGTTTTCAGGGATGGGGGGAAAAGGGATTGAAACTTCTGGCCGGAGTTCGAGAACGAACGGGGATGATGATCGTTACCGAACTCATGGATCCCAGGGATACCGTCCTGGTCTGTAAGTACGCGGACATCGTCCAGATCGGCACAAGGAATATGCAGAATTTCAGACTGCTCACGGAAGTCGGAAATATCGACAAGCCGGTGATTCTTAAGAGAGGAATGAGCGCCACCATCAAAGAACTGCTCATGTCCGCGGAGTACATCGTGGCCCAGGGCAACGAAAGGGTCATCCTTTGCGAAAGGGGAATTCGAACCTTCGAATCCGAAACGCGCAATACGCTCGACATCAGCGCGGTGCCG
This sequence comes from uncultured Syntrophobacter sp., assembly GCA_963666995.1. Taxonomy (GTDB): domain Bacteria; phylum Desulfobacterota; class Syntrophobacteria; order Syntrophobacterales; family Syntrophobacteraceae; genus Syntrophobacter. The sequence continues at coordinate 3,215,476 of OY762941.1, forward strand.
TTGCTCAAACAGTTGACCCACTTACCGGTCATAGTCGATCCGAGCCATGCTGTGGGCAGAGCGGACCTTGTTCCGGCGATGGCCCGCGCGTCTGTCGCCGCTGGAGCGGACGGGTTGCTCATTGAGGTTCATGTGAGGCCGGAAGAGGCTTTGAGCGATGGGCCGCAGTCACTGCGCCCCGATACGTTCGCTTCGTTGCTGGAAGATTGCCGGCGTGTGGCGGCTGCCGTGGGGCGAAGCCTCTAGGCGGAATCCAGCGGGCATGATGCGTGAGCTGATCGAATCTGCATAGAACAGGAGATCATCCATTGCCGGAATTACTCGATCGTAAAGACGGAATTGAGACGCTCTGGGACCCTGGCGCGACGGTGGGCGTTATTGGTGGGAATGGCGAAATGGGCAGGCTGTTTGCCGGGTTTTTCGAGGACTCCGGCTACCGCGTGACAAAAGCGGACCGCGGGACTGAGCGCAACGCGCGCGAGGTGATCGAAGCCTCGGACATCGTTCTGTTTGCAGTCCCCCTCCACCTGGCGGAATCCATTATAGGCGACATGGTTCCCTGCACGCGGGCAAACCAGTTGATAATGGACGTAACCAGCCTCAAGGTGAGGTCGGTAAAGGCGATGTTGATGTCCCCCGCATCCGTTGTCGGCCTTCATCCCATGTTCGGAGGGCGCATCGCCGCGTTTGAAGGGCAGACCCTCATCGCTTGCCCCGTCAGGATTGATGCATCTGCCTGGGCGCGGCTTCGGAGCCTCTTCGTCGGCAGGGGCATAAAGGTGAAGGAGTGCACTCCGGAGGAGCACGATCGTATGATGGGCATCATCCAGGTCTTGTTTCACATGACCACCATGCTGACCGGGCGGGTATTGCGTGAGATGGGGGTGAGCGTGCCCGATACCTTCGAATTCGCCAGTCCGGGCTATCGCCTCGAAATCAGCCTGCTCGGCCGCATGTTTGCACAAAACCCGGAGCTGTATTCGGCGATTGTTCAAATGAATCCCTGCACCGGGGAAATCCTTGCGCACTTAAAAGACGCGGTGCGGGATTACGGCGAGTGGTATGAAAGAGAAGAACTCTCCTGCTTCACGGCGGACTTTCAAAAGACCGCCGGCACCCTGGGGGAGTTCTGCGGCGAAGCTTTCGGGCAAAGTTCGATCATCATGGATTCGATTGTGAAACCGGCCGGCAGATGAAACCCGCCTGAAATGCAAGATCGGAAGGTCAGCCGTCGTTGGCTTCGGTCTGGGACATCGAACGTTCGAAGCAATCCTTCACGCATTTCGCACAATTTGAAGTCTGGATCCCGTGTTTGCAGTATCGGGCGAACGCATCGAACCAGTCAAAGCCGGCGCGTGGACACAAGTTGATGAATTCGACAAAGCGAACCAGCCGGTCGATGGCCATTGGATCGATGGCGTGCTCGATTCGGCAGGCGTTCGCTTCCGCTTCTTCGGGGCTGAGCCGCAAGGCGGTTAAGAAGAATTCCTTGAGCGCGTTGTGCCGGCGGATGACATCGCGGGCGATATTACGGCCCGTGGGGGTGAGAGTGATATAGCTGTACGGGCTGTAGTTGATCAGCCCGCGGTTGGACAGGGCCTTGAGCGCTCCCGTGACGGATGCGCGCTGCACGTTCATCTGGTCGGCGATGTCCTTTGCCCTCGCAACACGATTAGACTGCTCCAAATGGAAGATCACCTCGAGGTAATCCTCCAGGCTCGCGGAGAGCACTTCGTGTATTTCTTCTTCTGGGAGCATTGTAAAAGCCTTTCCTGATGTAGTGACATTAACTTACCCGTTCCAGTCGGTTGCGTCAAGGTGTGGGAAAAGCAATGCGGCCGGATCCGAGTCCGAAACAGGCCTTACCGGGTGCCCGGCAAAGCACGCTCTCCCTGCGCCCAATCGGCCGCCCATCTGAAAAGTGCCGAAAGCTCCTGCGCCCGGCCGGGAAAAGATGATGAGGTTGGAAATATCAGACTTTTCTCAAGGCCTTTGCGCCGCCTCCGCCCGGAAACAGGAAGCGGGATGGGTAGAGGGGAAGCGAAACCCGCCTCTCCCACTGCAGGGAATCGATGGAGTTTGACGCCTCCGTAGCGAGATAATGCCATGCCGTCTTAAATTTGCTATGTTATGGTAAAAGACACTGTGGGGTCAAGACGATTGAAAACGCCAGAGGATCTTTCAAATACCGACTTCAGCCCTCCCGGGAGGGCGGTCTCCAGGCCTGGAAAGGAAAAAGCGTGGAAAAAACCGGTAAACCAGTGGGACGTGCTATGGGCGACCCGATGGAACCCGTCTATAAGGTGCTTGAAGGCGAGGACACCGCCGCGGTCTGCAAGAAGTATGGAATCAGCCCCCGGGAACTCGATGAGAGGCTGAGCGCCTACCAGGTTTCGCGCCGCCGGGCCGCGATCGAACAGGATCTCACTACGCGGAAAGTCGGACGCAACGACCCTTGCCCATGCGGTTCAGGGAAAAAATTCAAGAAATGCTGCCTTGGCCGGCAGGAGGAAGCTCAGCAAGGCATCGGTCACGACCGCCTGCAGGAAATGGAGCAGAAGGAAAGGCTTCGGAAGAAGCTTGACAAAGATGTGATGACGGGCTTCGAGCTGCTCTTCTCCCAGGACTTTGCCAGGGCGGAACGGCTTGCTTCCCGTCTTTTGGAGTCCTTCCCGGAGGACGACCGGCTGCACGACATTCTCGTAACGGCCCGGCTCGCTTCCGGTGACTATGACGGTGCTTTTCGCCTCTGCCGCAACCGGTGGCAAATCGCGCGGGAAGAGAAACTGTTTTTCCAGGAGAACGGCTATCACAAGAGGGAAGGCGTCGAGCGGGCGCAGTCCGTTCACTTCTATTCCCCGTCCACCTGGCTTGAGAAGTTCTGGATCGCCCAGAGAGCGCGCACTTATCGGGAAAAATATCCCGTAAACGACGATCTGGAGATGCTCCGGATGGTGGAAGGACTAAAGGCGGCCAACGATGCGAGCCGTTTCCCGGCTAAACAGGAGGAGGGCTATGAAATGCGCAGGAAGGCGCTGGCCCCGGTGATTGCCCGGCTCGAAGGGGCTGGGCCCGCCGCCGTGCCTCACCTGCTGCCACTGTGCTACTCTTTCTCCTGGGCCAGCCTTTTCGTGCCGGATCTTCTTCGCGCATACGGGACCGAAGCATCCATGCGCCTTCTCGCCGAGCTTTCCATGTTCCGGTTTCCCTATTTTGCGCAAAAATGCCTCGAAAGCCTGGAGTCATTCCGCGAAGCCGCAATCGAGCCAATCCGACAGGTGCTGAGCGAAGAACCGGCCTTCGACGAATTGAAGGTAGGGCTGCTCGCGGTGCTCGGAAATATCAGGGTGCCGGAGAGTTTTCAGATTCTTGCGAAATATACGGAGCACGAGAACATTTACATCACAAATCATGCCGTGAAGGCGCTTGAACTGCATGAGAATCCGGATGCTGAGATTACCCTGGACAAAGCGAAACGGCGGCTCAAGGCTTTCGACGAGATCGCCGGCGCCGCCGAGGGACTGGCCCGTCACGGCGCCTGAGCCGAGCCGTTCCAAAGGTCCCGCCGCTCGAATGTTTCCATATCCTTCGTCTTATCCCTGCTGAATCGATGCCTTTCCCGTTTTTCCCGCGCGTGCCGCCGGGGTGGCGCCTGAAGTCCCGGCCGGCCCGTTGCATCTCCATATTTGCACAACTTTTCAATGATCTTGCGCTTTGACTTCTTATGCACAAAAAAACCTGCATGCTGGTCCCCCCGGATGGTCCATAGCCTTTACTTCTCTTAATGACGTGGTTTTTTGGATAAAGAAAGTTTCCTTCCGTGATTCTCAACCAGGAAGATTCTGCAAAATAATGCTTGTTTGCCGCAATGCATATGGGTAATAATGCTTGTGCATTAATTGCACATTGTGCACAAGGATGAAGGATAGCCTTTCCCAGGCCGAACATATTTCAGACGATCGGAAAACATGATCGAAGAACTGTTCACTAAACCGACCCTCATCTTCGGATGCGGGAATGTGCTCCTTGGAGACGATGGTTTCGGCCCGGTGGTCGTCGAATATCTCCTGGAGCATTACAGGCTTCCCGGGAGTGTCGTGGCGGTCGATGTGGGGACAGGGGTGCGCGACCTGCTTTTTGACCTCGTCCTCATGCCCGGAAAGCCAAAGCAGATCTTTATCGTTGACGCGGTTTTTCAGGCCTTGCGGAAGCCGGGGGAAATTTTTGAAATCGCCCTGGAGCAGCTCCCTCTCCAAAAAAAGAACGATTTTTCCGTGCACCAGTTTCCTTCCAGCAACCTGCTGGAGGAGCTGCGAAATGGCTCGGGAGTCGATGTCCGGGTTCTGGCCGTGCAGGTGAACAGTCTGCCCGAGGCCGTAATGCCCGGTATTTCCGACGAAGTCAGGGCTGCGGTGCCCAAGGCTTGTAACTGGTTGTTAAAGCAAATCGGGGTGGGTTCATGATAGTCATTCGAATCGGTCAGTTGGCAGAGCAGCTGGGAGTACATCGCAACACGATCCGCAACTGGGTGAAGAGCGGGAAGCTGCCTGCCCGCAGTATGTCGGGAAAACGCTACCTCATCACCGAAAGTGATTTCGGGAAACTCTGCCAGGAATTCGGGCTGGAACGTTCCGCGATGAAATTGAAGCACGTTCCCGGTGCTCCGGTCATGAGCAGGGAATCGGCGCTGCACGAGCAGAACGTTCGATACATCGGGGAACGATCGAACCTCGTCCTTCAGGATTCCAGTTTTGGAGACGTCTGTAATACGTGCGGAAGCTGCGCCGGCGCGTGTCCCATTTCCGGGATAGACGGTTTTGACCCTCGCAAGGCAGTTCGAATGGCGGTGCTCGGCCGCGATGAGGAACTGGTGAACTCTCAGTGGCCCTGGAAATGCACCCTTTGCGGCAAGTGCGAGGACGCATGCCCGATGAATGTGGAAATCGTCGCCCTGATCCAGCGCCTGAGAAGCCTGAGGGAGAGAAGCAAAGTGCCCGGCCCCCTGCACAAAGGCGTGCTCATGTGCATCGAGAAGGGCAACAACCTCGGGATATCCAGGGAGGATTTCATTTCGCTCGTGGAGGAAATGGCCGGGGAAATGGCGGATGAGGGCTGCCCGGGTTTTACCGTTCCAATCGACGTTAAAGGGGCGGATGTTCTCGTTACGGTGAATTCCAAGGAGCCTTTCGCGGAGCCCGACGACATGAAGCACTGGTGGAAAATCTTCCATGCGGCGGGCGAGTCCTGGACGATACCGTCGAAACACTGGGAGGGGGTCAACTGGGCCTTCTTCACCGGGGACGAGGAAGCACTGAAGGTCATCGTCGGAAGGCTCGTCGAAAGCATGTACGAGCTGAAGTGCAGGACGCTGCTCCTCCCCGAAGGAGGCCACGCCTACTATGCAACCCGCTACGGGTTGAACCGCTGGTTCAAGGACGACCTCAAACACTTTGAAGTCGTTTCCATTTTCGACCTGCTGATGCGCTACATCGAACAGGGACGAATCCAGGTCGATTCCACACGGCATCCCGTGTTGACCACCTTCAACGATTCGTGTCACTACGGCCGCAGGTCGCTTAAGACATTCGGGCAGGGGTATTTCGAAGAAGGCCGGACCATCACTCGACTCTGCGCTCCCAACTATGTGGAGATGTATCCGAACAGGGAGGCGAATTACTGCTGCGGGGCCGGCGGGGGGACCTGGGCCATGCCGTTCAAGGAGGAGCGGGTTTTTTATGGAAGGGTTAAAGCCGAACAGATCGAAAACAGCGAAGCGGGGCTGGTCATCACATGCTGCCACAACTGCCGTGACCAGATCATGAAGAGCCTTCGCAAAGAATATAATCTCGATATCGACGTGAAATACCTCTGGGAACTGGTGGCGGAATCACTCGTGCTTCCCGGCCGTGCAGCCGATGCCGATGCGAGTCAGTGAGTCATCCGGGGAATCTTCGGATTTTCCCTCCCACGGCTTCGATGCGAGCGGGCAGGGCCGAGTGGGGGGGTGTGAAAATGTCGCAAATTTCCGAAAGATTGAACTGCGGTCCTCAAGTTCCTCCTGCATCGTGCGGCAGCGGGGCGGGAGCGGGGAAGCGTAAGGACTTTCGAAGAAAGATCGGTTTGGAGCGGGTTTATGATGATCCTTGAAGAAAAAATCGGCGCTGTTCTGGTTGTGGGCGGAGGCGTCGCCGGTATGCAGGCTGCCCTTGACCTGGCGAACAGTGGTTACTTCGTCTACCTCATCGAGCGGTCCGGCGCTGTCGGCGGTTCCATGGCGCAACTGGACAAAACGTTTCCCACCAACGATTGTTCGATGTGCATTCTTTCGCCGAAACTGGTCGAGTGCGGCCGGCACCTGAACATCCAGTTGATGACCCTGACCGAAGTGGAACGCGTGGACGGCGAACTGGGACACTTTACGGTGACTCTGCGCCAGCACCCGCGGTATGTGGATATGGACAGGTGCATCTCCTGCGGAGAATGCGCCAGGCATTGTCCGGTTGAGGTCAAGGATGAATTCAACGAAGGGCTGAGTATTCGTAAGGCCATTTATGTCAAGTATCCCCAGGCGGTGCCGCTCAAGTATCAGATCGACCCGGAAAGTTGCACGAAGCTGAAGAACGACACCTGCGGAAAGTGCGAAAGAATATGTCCTTCAGAGGCGATCCGGTTCGATGACGCGGAGATGATCATAGAAGTCCAGGTCGGATCGATCGTTCTTGCTCCGGGATATCGCACCTTCGATCCGGCGGGAATACAGACCTGGGGATACGGGGTGCTTCCCAATGTGGTTACGGCAATGGAACTCGAACGCCTGCTTGCCGCGTCCGGCCCGACCGACGGCCGGCTTGTCCGCCCTTCCGACGGGAAAACGATCGGAAAAATCGCATTTTTGCAGTGCGTGGGCAGCCGGGATATCAACAAGGCCGGCCACGGATATTGTTCGGCAGTGTGCTGCATGTACGCCATAAAAGAGGCGATGATCGCAAAGGACCACGTGAAAGACCTGGATATATCGATTTTCTTCACCGACATGCGGACTCACGGCAAGGATTTCGAACGGTTCTACGACCGGGCGAGACAGAAGGGCATCAAATTCCACCGGTGCCGGGTCCCCTCCGTTGAGCCGGCAGGGGAAAACGGTGACCTCCATTTTCGGTACATGACGGACGAGGGCAAGCAGATCAGTGAGGAATTCGACCTGGTCGTGCTCTCCGTCGGCATGGAAATCCCACCCGCGCTGAGAAACCTCGCCGACCGCGCGGGGATCGAATTGGACCGGGACCGGTTCGCGGTTACGTCATCCTTCACCCCTGTTACGACGACCAAGCCCGGCATCTACGCATGCGGGGCCTTCACGGGCCCCAAGGATATTCCACTGTCGGTCGTCGAGGCTTCGGCCGCCGCCACTGCCGCCGCCATCCGCCTCTCCGACGTGAGATACAGTCTGTCCCGCCAGAAGACTTTCCCGCCTGAAAGGGATGTGCGCGGAGAAGATCTGCGAATTGGAGTCATTGTCTGCCACTGCGGATCGAACATCGCCGATGTGATCGACACCGATGCCCTGGCTGCCTACGCCGCAACTCTACCCCATGTGACTTTTGTGGAAAGCAGCCTTTTTGCCTGTTCTCAGGATTCACAGAACATCATGCGCAAGAGGATTCTCGAAGAAAGACTGAACCGGGTGGTCGTTGCGGCGTGCACGCCGAGAAGCCACGACGCTCTATTCCGGGAGACCTTGAAGTCTTCGGGGCTCAACGAATGCCTCTTCGAGATGGCCAACATTCGGAACCAGGGCGCGTGGGTGCATGCCGGTGAACCCGAGTCGGCCACCGCAAAGGCAAAGGACATGCTTCGCATGGCGGTCGCCAAAGCGGGTTTACTTGAACCGCTCGCACCGGTATCGGTGAGAATCAATCCCCAGGCCCTCGTGATCGGGGGCGGACTGTCCGGCATGGTGGCTGCGCTCGCGCTTGCCGACCAGGGATTTCCGGTTCATCTCGTGGAGAAGGCGGCGCAGTTGGGCGGGAACGCCCGTCATCTGCACATGACCTGGAAGAACGAACCGGTCCAGTCCTATGTGGATCAACTCGTGGCACGGGTCCGGGAACACGATCTCATCACGGTTCATCTGAAAGGTACGATCACCAACGCCGAAGGTTTTGTGGGAAGCTTTCGATCGACCATTCAAAAACCGACGGGCACCCAGATCGTGGATCACGGGGTGGCGATCCTCGCCACCGGCGGCCAGGCGCTCAAACCCGAAGAATACGGTTACGGGCTTTCGCAGAATATTCTCACCGCACTCGAATTCGACAAACTTCACGCCGTGGGCGATGAACGGGTGAAGTTCGGCAAGAGTTTTGTGTTCATTCAGTGCGTCGGATCGAGAGAACCGGGCAGGACGTATTGTTCCAGAGTCTGCTGCACGCACTCCATCCAGTCCGCCATTTCCCTGAAAGAGGAAGATCCGTCCCGGAAGGTTTACATCCTCCACCGGGATATTCGAACGTACGGCCTCCGCGAGGAACTGTACAGGAAGGCGCGTGAGTTGGGGGTGATCTTCATCAATTACGATCTTCACCAGAAACCGAACGTGCTGCTCGATGAGGATGACCTCTCCGTGGTGGTCTGGGATCATGTCCTGCACGAGCCCTTCAGCATCCCCGCCGACATGCTGGTTCTGGCGACCGCGATACTGCCGACCCCGGAAGTCCGGGAACTCGCCAAGCTCTACAAGCTTCCGGTCGATCCCGACGGATTCCTTCACGAAGCCCATGAAAAGCTGCGCCCGGTCGATTTCGCGACCGACGGGCTATTCCTTGCCGGGCTGGCCCACTACCCCAAGCCAATCGATGAAGCGATCGCACAGGCTCAGGCGGCGGTGTCCAGGGCGGTTACGGTGCTTTCCAGCCGGTGGATCGATCTGGATTACGTGAAGGCTCGAATAGACGAGACCAAGTGCGATGATTGTGCCATCTGTCTGGATGTGTGCCCGTACCATGCGATCAGTCTCGAGGAAATTCCCGGAACGGAAGGCAGACAGCGCGTGGTGGTCAAAGCGGCAAAATGCAAAGGCTGCGGTGCCTGCCAGGCGACATGCCCCAAGGAAGGAGTCAGCGTGGCGGGTTTTACGCACCGGCAGATTTCCGCGCAGGTCAAGGCCGCGTTGAATGGATGAAAGACCCCGGAATAAACGGGAGGAACAGCTGTCCGGGCCGGCCGGACTCCACCGGGGTTGTCTTTGGAATGCCAGAGAGGTTGGTTTATGGCTTTTGAACCCAAAATAATCGCGTTTGCATGCAACTGGTGCGCCTATGCCGCAGCGGATCTGGCCGGCACCGCCAGGATTCAATACCCCAGCACCGTGCGCCTTGTCCGGGTGATGTGTTCCGGAATGGTGCACCCGGACCTGATTACCGAGGCATTCCAGGATGGAGCGGACGGAGTCATGCTGATGGGCTGCCATCCCGGCGAATGCCATTACCAGGACGGCAATCAGAAGGCCAAGGCGAGGATGGTCGTCGTCGATGAACTGCTGGAACTGATGGGCCTCGAACCCGAACGCTTCCGCCTCATCTGGTGTTCGTCCGCCGAGGCCGACCGGTTCGTGAATATGGTTCGGGATATGACTCAGACGGTGCGGAGTCTGGGCCCGTCGCCCTATGGAACATACCGGCCGCAAATCCCCGACGATGAGGAGTATTCAGAATGCCAGTCACTGTAGCAGGAGAGTCGCTCAACGGCTGTGCCGGATGCCAGATATCGATGCTCAACATGGGAGAGTCTTTCCTGACCCTCATGAAGGAAATCCGGATCGTCCACCTGCCCTTTCTCATGGACCACAAATATTTCGGTCAGACCGGAGAGGGGCGGCATATCGAAATTCCCGAAGCCGATATCGGAATCGTGAACGGAGGAGTCCGTACCCTGGAACACCTGGAAGTCGCACGGGAAATGAGGGCCAAGTGCAAGGTCCTGGTTGCCGTCGGGACGTGCGCGTCGCACGGCGGCATCCCTGCGCTGATGAATCAGTTTTCCGAAGAAGAACTGCTTCGGCGCTGCTATCGCACCTCTGAAACCACTCAGGCGTCCGGTCCTCCCAATGAGGTCGTCCCGGCGCTTCTTTACCGCACTTACGCGTTGGATGAAAAAATCAAGGTGGACTTCTATCTGCCGGGCTGCCCCCCTCATCAGGATTACATTGAAGTCACCTTGAGCGCCCTCATCAGGGGAGAAGAACCGGAACTGCCGATGAAGAGCGTGTGCGATATCTGCCCGACCCGCAGGGAAGGCAAGGGATCGGTGCAAAAGATCAGACGCTTTACGCGCGGCGCGAGATTCCAGCCGGACAGGCCTCTTTCAGAGATGAAATGCCTCCTCGAGCAGGGTCTTCTGTGCATGGGGCCCGTAACCCGTGCCGGCTGCTCGGGACTCCACGGGACGGCGCCCCGCTGCATTTCGGCGCGAGTCCCGTGCCGGGGATGCTATGGCCCGGTCAGAAAGAATGGAAACCCGCTCCTCGACATGCTGAATGCGCTCGTCAGCAACGGCATCGATGTGCGGAGCATTCCCGACCGCCATTCGTTGCTCAGGTTTGCGGGCGCGCACGGGCGGCTCATCAGGAAACCCGCCCGAACGTCGAACAAGGGCAGGGAAGCATAACGCACTCCATATCTTCACCGGGAGACGTGTCTGCTCTCCTTCCATACCCCCCCACTACGGAGGTTCCCAATGGAAAGCACCACCAGGATCGAACCCGCCAAAGACATGCTGAGCTACGCATTGTCCGGGGCGAAGATCATCAATATACAGCCCGTAACGAGAATTGAAGGCCATGCGCGTATCGCAATTCATCTTGACGATGAGGGCAATGTGGCCACTGCCCGCGTACACATCATGGCGCTTCGCGGGTTCGAGAAATTCATAGAAGGAAGGCCCGCCGAGGAAGTTCCAAGGATTGTGACTCGAATCTGCGGCATGTGCCCCTGGCAGCACCATATCGCTTCCAACAAGGCCGTGGACGGGTGTTTCGGAGTGACGGTGCCTCCGGCCGGCGGGCAACTCCGCGAGTTGATGCTCACCATGTCTCACATCAACGACAAAATCCTGCACTTCTTCTTTTTGGCCGCCCCCGACTTCCTGCTGGATTCAAACGACGGGTATTCCGTTCGCAACATCATGGGGATCGCTCAAAAATTGCCCGAACTCGCCGAGAAAGTCGTGCGAATGCGCTATCAGGGCCAGATGATGATGGAGAAATTTGCCGGGAAAGTGATTCATCCCGTGGCTGTTGTCCCCGGAGGATTCTCCAAGCCCATGATTGAAGCCGAACGGCAGGAGCTTCTGGCGGGCTCTCGGGATCAGCTCGAGTTCGCGAAGTATTCCATGGACTACGCCAAGAAGAATGTTTTCCCGAAAATCGATCCGGGCGTCATGCAGTTGGGAGAAATCACAACCGGATTTCTTGGTATGGTCAACCCGGAAAACGGTTCTTTATCCTTGTATGACGGCACCCTGCGGCTCATGAAACCGGATGGGTCGTTCCACGAGTTTTCCTGCCGTGAATACACCGATTTTATTGCCGAACACGTGGAGCCCTGGTCGTACGGCAAATTCCCCTTCGCTCATGCATGGGGTGAAGGTTTTTCCATGGATCTTGTCGAACCGCATGGAATCTACCGCTCCAACTGCCTTGCGCGCGTCAACGTGGCCGACCGCATCGATACGCCCCTTGCGGATGCCGAACTGAGCGAGTTTCGTTCCAGGTTCGGCCGCCCGGCCCAGTCCACGATGCTCTATCATTGGGCGAGGCTGATCGAACTGCTGTATGCCTGCGAGAAGGTGGTCCAGTTGCTCGAATCTCCCGACATAACAGACACGCGGGTGAGGGACGAAGTCTGGCCGAGAGCGGGCAGGGGAGTGGGGTGCGTCGAGGCGCCCAGGGGGACGCTCATTCATGATTACTCGACGGATGAGAACGGATGCATCACGCGGGCCAACCTCATAGTGGGTTCGACTCACAACTATGCTCCCATGAACATGAGCGTGCAGAGGGCGGCCCGGGACCTCATACGGGAGGGCGTCGTTGATGAGAGGCTGCTCAACCGGCTCGAAATGGCCGTGCGTGCCTACGACCCGTGCATTTCCTGTGCAACTCACCGGCTGGACGGCGGTTCGGGGATCGAGATCAAGGTTCTCGACGCAGGCGGAAACGTGATTGCGGGAACGGATTAATCGACCGGCCGCAACGGGAGCGGAGGATAAATTCCTCTGGAAGTCATTCCTGGAATCTCTTTCCTGATTTGAGCGATTTCCTCCCCCTCCCCTCGCCCCTCCCGCCGGGGGAGGGGAATAGGTGTTTGGTTCCTCCCCCTTGACGGGGGAGGCGGGGTGGGGGTGCTCTTCACTGAAGACATTCCAGCCCCGGCGACATCTCCCGTGGAATCGCTCAAATCAGGTCTTTCTGAACCTGATGAGTCTTGAAATTCTCAGCCGATGGCGTTTAAGCTATCCGCAAAGGGTTGACGGTCCTTCATTCCCGGTATGTATATGTGTGAGTCATGACCAGCGCTAAGCTGAAAGGCTGCTCACGGTCATACGAATCTTGAAGTGCTCCTTATAAAGAGGAATTCTCGAAAGGAGAAATTCCGGCGTTTATTGGCGGAAACGAACTAATTGGTTGCATGGCCGAATGTTTTTTGAGAGAATTATCTCAAAGAGTTGTACAAGCGCATGGCAATAATACGGAATTTGCTCGTTTTCCGTACCCGATTCCGTGTCTCCATGTGACGGTCGGGCTTTTGCGGGCCTTGATGCGATGTCTTTGATTTTTAGTCCGACTTACTTACAGTCCGTCCGGTGTGGGCACTGACTGCTGCCTCTCCGGTGGTGCCCGCGATGAATATGGAGCCTGCAGATGGCTGACGGCCGCTGTTTTCGCGGCTCAAGGATTTTTTTGCTTCTTCCCAAACTATTAGATTGGTTATGGCGCCTGGAAGCATTTGCGCTTTCGGGACTTCGGAGGGAACGCTCAAAGGGGGGCATGCACAATCGTAGCGTTTGAAGGGAGGTAAACATTATGAATTCAGTAGCAGTATTGATTCTTGCCTTCGTAGTTGCCTTTATCGGTTACCGGTTTTACGCCAAGTACATCGACAGCAAAATCATAAAAGCGGATCCAAAGCGGGCCACTCCTGCAACCATGTACATGGATGGAGTGGAATTCATGCCCACCAGCAAGAATGTGCTGTTTGGCTACCAGTTCAAGTCGATCGCCGGCGCCGCACCCATCATCGGGCCGATCATCGCCATTCAGTGGGGGTGGCTGCCCTGTCTCATCTGGATTCTCGCGGGGACTTTCTTCATCGGATGGGTTCACGACTATTCGAGCGCAATGATCGCGATGCGCAACGACGGCGCATCCTTTGGAGGTCTGAGCTACCGGCTGATCTCGCCCAGGGCGAGGATGATCCTGCTTTCATTCATCTATTTTTATCTGCTTCTCATCGTCGGAGCATTCGGGAACGTTGTCGTGAGCACGGCCGTGAGCCTCAAAGCGTCTCCCATGGCGTGGCTTTTCCTGACCGTCAGCGGGGTCCTGGCCGGACAGATGATTTATCGATGGAAGAAGGACATCATTCTGACCACGGTTGTCACGGTCGCGATCACCATGATGGGCATATTTCTGGGTTCCGTCGCTCCGTCGGACAGCATCCTGGGGGAATCGCTCGCCAACAGCAGGGTGCTCTGGACGGTCGCAGCCTTCGTGTTCTGCTATTTTGCCGCGGTCCTTCCCATCTGGCGGTTTGCTCTTCCCGTGAATTATGTGGCCGCGTATATTGTTTTCCTTGGGCTCTTCTTCGGCCTGATCGGCATATTGGTACTTCACCCGGATTTCACTCTCCCCGCCTATACCGATTTTTCCATCAAAATCGGACCCATCTGGCCTATCATGTTCGTAACCATCGCGTGCGGTGCGATTTCAGGCTGGCACAGCCTGGTATCGAGTTCGGGGACGGCGCGTCAGTTGGAAAATGAGCTGGACGCGAGGCCGGTTGGAGCCGGGGTCATGTTCGTGGAAATGCTCCTTGCCATATTCGCCCTGATCATCGCGGGTACGATTTATTCCTCTCCCGCCGAATACGGGGTGGCGATAGCAAAGGGGCCCGGAGTCGTCTTTTCCGCCGGTGTGGCGAAATTCCTCGGGGTTATCGGGTTGCCGGAGACGATTGGAAGATCATATGGCGGCGTTATGATGATCCTGCTGGCCATCACCATCATGCAACTGGTGGTGCGGTTCATGAAAGTGGCCACCTCGGAACTGCTGGGAGACGTCAGCGCGATATTTAAGAATCCCCATATCGGAACCGTTGTTGCGTGCATCCTCGGGATGGTTCTGGTTCTGTCCGGGTGGTGGCAATATCTGTGGGTGTTGTTTGGCGGAGCGAATCAGTTGATGGCGTCGCTTGCCTTGATGCTTGTCACGGCGTGGCTGCTGTCGGAAGGGAAAAGTGCGGCGTGGGCTTTCTACCCGATGATCTTCATGTTCGTCACCACGGTCGCCGCTCTGCTTTACACGTCCTATACCCTGATGGTGAAGGTAATTGCCGGAGGTCTGCAAGGGGAAGCTCTTGTCGGAAATACGCTGATGAGTGTCGTCGGATTCTTCCTGGTCATTGCCGCTCTGATCCTGGGAGTGGAAGCGTTTAAAGCTTTCGGACGGTACAGGAAGATGAGGACTGAACCCGCATCGGCTTAGGCTTGTACATACCGGTTGACTGTTTCTTTTGAGGCACAGCGCTGGGGTTGTGTGAAGATGAGGAGTGTGCTTTATGGGCAAGGATGAAAAAGAAAAGAAGGGGGGATTGTTTCGGGCGGTGAAGGAATTTGTCTATGGAGTGGCCGCCCACGACTCCGCCCGGTTTGCTTTAAAAAGCAGGGCGAGCATGGAACATCTGTTCATTCTCATTACGATGGGCGACATGCTGGGCGTGCCGATTCTACCTCCCTATTATTCGCTTCGGTTATTGCCCTTTGTGGTTCCACAAATCTCCACGTGGAAAAGAAGGATGCTGAGGGAAAAGGATCTCACGGACGCTCTGGCGTGATGAAACGACGTCCCGGGGAAAACTTCCGGCCCATGGGTCCCGTTGCGGGGTCCGGGGCCGGGGATGGAATGAATCTTTATTACATAGAGAGGGGGGGTTCCTATTTCACTTTCATCCATTTTCGAACAATATCCCGATCGGCACTACATCATGTTCGGGGGCAAAGGGGGGTTGGGAAAGACTACCTTTTCAGCCGCGACGGCGTATTATCTTGCAAAGCAGGGGAAACGCGTCCTGGTCTTTTCCGTCGATCCGCAGGCTTCACTGAGTGACATCTTTAAGAAAGACATCTTCGGCAAGGGGCCCGTGGAGATCATGCCCAACCTTTACGCGCAGGAAATCGATGCCGACCGTCGCGTGAAGGAATACCAACAGGAGATCAGACAGAAGATCCTCGATATGTACGGGATGGAACAGATCCCGGAGGAAATCGAAAGCTACATTCAGGCCGCCGCGGCTGAACCCGCGATGGAGGAAAGCGCCATCTTCGATGAGGTGGTCGATATCGTTATCAGGGGAGGCTACGATTACTATATTTACGATCTCGTCCCCCTGGGTCATGCCCTGTACTACCTCAGTATGGCCTCCGTCTATGACGCCTGGATCGATAAGATCACCTCGCTGCGGGAGCAGATGGCCGAGTACGATCAGGTCGCCGCGGTGATGAAGAGGCAGAAGGAGACGACCGAAGACGCCATACTGAAGGAGCTTTTTTTCATCAAGGACCGCATCAATAAATCGTCGAGCATATTGACCGACAAGAAGAAGACGGCCTTTTTCTTCGTACTCACGGCCGAAGAGATGGTGATCAAGGATACGCAGAAGGCGGCCGGGCTGTTTGCAAAATTCGACGTCCCGCTGAGCGGATACATCATCAATCGAGTTCTGCCCGAGGAACTCAAGACCCAGAAGATTCCCGATTATCTGAAGAATCGTTTTGCAATGCAGGATCACTACCTGAAGGTGATCGAGCGCGATTTCTCGGGTCAGATCCTGGCTTCCGTCAGGGAAATGGAACGGGATGTCACCGGCCTTCCCATGATCGCAAAAATGGCGCAGGCCATGTACGGCGATTTCGAGTAGAAAGCGAAGCAAAGGGGTGGATGTGGTAGAGATTTCTATCAGTATGAGCCAGTTCATGAAGAATCATCCCCGCATGAAATATATATTTTTTGGCGGGAAGGGGGGAGTCGGGAAGACCGTGATGGCCGGAACCGCCGCGCTGTGGTCGGCAAGGCAGGGGCGAAAGACCCTGCTCGCTTCCACGAATCCGGTTCACAGTCTTTCGAATCTCCTGGAGCAGGACGTTTTCGGAAAGCCGACGCCGGTAGCCGGGGAACCGAATTATGACGCGTTTGAAATCGATACGCGCGATACCATAGAACGATCGAAGAAGGAAATTCGCGAAAAGATCAACTGGTTCCTCAAGTTTGCCGACATCACTACCAAGGCGGAGGATTTTGTCGAATCGGCGACCATGAATCCCGCCTTTGAAGAATCCGCCATGTTCGAGAACATGATGGATATCATCTTCAAGGACGAATACGAATTCTATGTTTTCGACACTGCGCCGACTGCCAACGCCAGGCGATTGCTCGGGATGTCCAAGGTCTATTCCCTCTGGGTCGAGAAGATGCTGAAGAGCAGGGAGGAGGCCAAGTCGCTGAGGGAGGTGCTCTCTTTCTCGAAGAAAAAAGAGGAACGGGATCCCCTGCTGGACTACCTGCTGAACTTCAAGGATCGAATGGCCAAGGCGAAAGATCTCCTGACGGATGAGGCCCTTACGGCGTTTTTCTTCGTTACTCTGCCCGAGAGCCTTCCCATCGCGGTCATCACCCGGTTTATCAACTGGTTCCACGATTTCGGGATACCGGTGGGGGGCGTCGTGGTGAACGGAATCATCCAGAAGGAGCAGGTGGGCGCCGATGCCGCGGAATTCGTGCTGAATCGGGTCAAGATGCAGGATGAACACATGGCCGACATCGGCCGGATATTCGGAGCGGGCGTAAGAGCGGCAGCCCCGCTTTTCGAAACCGAAGTGAAGGGCATTGGAATGCTCACGCGCACCATGGAGCGCCTTTTCCCCTGAGCGCCTCTTTCCACCGTCTTTCGGGGAGGAACCGATATGGGGTCGTCGATAAGGAAACCGTCTTCCGGAGAAGCGACCCTCAGCACGGGGATCAGGCTGCATTACATTGAGCAGGGGCGCTCAGGCGGCGTCCCCGTCGTGTTCCTCCACGGATATGCGGATTCGTGGTTCTCATTCAGTGGAGTGTTAGCGGCCATACCCGCCGAGTGGCATGCGTATGCACTCGACCTGCGTGGACATGGAAATTCGGAAAAACCCGATGCTCCCTGTAGCTTCGATGTCTTCTCGGAGGATGTCCTGGCCTTCATGGATGTGGTTGGAGCGGAACGCGCAAGCGTCGCCGGCCACTCGATGGGGAGTTTCATCGCCCAGCGCATGGCCCTTACCCGGCCGGACCGCATCGAACGGCTGATCCTGCTCGGTTCGGCCCCCACCTCAAAGGACAACGCCTTACTCGCCGAACTTGACGCAACCGTACATAAACTCGAGGATCCGATTGACAGCGGTTTTGTAGCTGAATTCCAGTCGACCGCCAATCCTGTGCCCGCGGAATTCATGGAAACCATCATATCCGAGAGTTTAAAAGTCCCCGCCCGGGTCTGGAAGGAAGTTCTGCGATGCTTGCGCTCCGAGGATCACAGTGACCGGTTGGGCCGCATATCATGTCCCACGCTGATTGGCTGGGGAGATCAGGATGCGGTTTTCACCCGGAAAGATCAGGAAGACCTGCTGAGAAGCATCCCCGGTTCGATCCTCAAGACTTATCGGGCAGGCCATGCCCTCCATTGGGAGAAACCCCGCGAAATCGCGGCGGATCTGGCATGCTTCCTTGAAGCCTCATCCTGAGGAGCACAGGGAAATTGAACTGTTCCCGGTTGGAAATCGCCGTCAACGAACACTTTTACTTAAGTTCGCATCCCAACCGGTTCGAGATCTTTCGCGCGGCTTGGATGGTAAGCTTCTGAAAATCCCGCAACTTACTCTTGTTGATCCGATAAAACGGACCCGCCACGCTCAACGCGGCAACGACTTCGCCGGAACCATCCAGCACCGGCGCCGCCACGGCTCTCTCCTCTTCATAGTACTCCCGATCGGCAACCGCATATCCCGTCTTTCGGATGTCCCTCAATTGGGCCTTGATCGTGTTGAAATCGGTGATCGTATTGGCGGTATACCGCTTCAACCCCTCTTTTCCAACGACCTTGTCCCAACTGTCCTCGGGCAGGTGAGCCATCAGAATTTTACCGGCTGCCGTACAATACAGCGGGATCTCATCCCCCGGCGGGGATGAAAAGCGAACGGGCTGTTCACTCTCCATTCTCTCGACGCAGAGTCCTTTGAATCCGCTCAATGCGATCAGGAAAATCGTCTCTTGTGTGAGAGCGCGGAGTTCCTCCATGAAAGGACGGGCGACATAAGAAATATTGAACCGTTGCTGCGCCAGAAGTCCCAACCGCAGGACATCCAGACCCAGGCAATACTTTGCCGATTTTTCCAGTTCCTGGAGGAGGCCGTACTGGATTAATGTTCTAACCAAACGGTAAGTCTTGCTCTGACTGTAGCCAAGCCGCTCGGAAATTTCCGAAACTGTCAAACACGTGGTCGATACGTCGAAAAGAAGTAGAATATCGAGGCCATGGGCGAGGGACTGGGTGATATCCGCCATAATTCAGGACCCTGTTCTTGCATTTATAGGGAAGTGATCAGCACTCATGCCGAACCTTGATCATTGGACCTCCGCTTTTGATTTCCGACACCCAGCCCCGTGCAAAGTAATCCATGGTCAAGCAATATGCCAGAACCGATCCCGGGAGACAAGTCCGTTATGATTTCTTCGTGTAGTTTCAATCGGAATTCCTCCGAACTATCCCTGCCGGACGGTTGATTTCAAGCCGTACCCCACCAATCGGGCTTGTGACGCTTTCCTCCGACTTGCGGCGCTACGAGGACCGTTTCGTGCCTGAGGCCAAGCCAGCCAAGGCATAGATAACCAGCCAGACCAACAGGTGAACGGAGGTTTCATGCACGTCGCGGAGTGGGTAGACTTCCACCAGATCGAGGCCGAGCATCTTTTCACGGCCAAGCGTGTATAACGCTTCGAACATTTCCCCCGAACTCAATCCGCCAAAATCAATCGCGCCGCCGGGGTTGAAGGCGTGATCGATGATATCGCTGCAAACGGTTATGTAGTAGCCGTCCGTGCCGGTCCCCGCGATTTCCTGCGCCCGTGCCAGCACACCTGACAGGCCCTGCCCGCGCACCTCGGCCATCGTGATGACCTCAATACCCCGCTCGCGCGCATAACGCATCTGGCTCGGTGCATTCCGGGGTCCACTGATGCCGACGTGAACCATCTTGGCCGGATCGAAGTCCGGCAGTTCAACGATTCGCCTCAACGGGCAACACCGTGCCAGGGAATCTCCGTCGTAATCGCCTGCATTGTCCAGGTGAGAATCAAAATGAATGACGCCCACACGCCCCGGCCTTTGAGCGGAAAGGGCTTTCACGATCGGGTATGAGACGGAATGATCTCCCCCGAGAAAAACGGGAACCACGCCGGCGGCAAAAATGCCGGATGCGGCTTCCTCGAACCCGGCGAAAGTCTTGCTCACATCGTTGGGGTGTGTGGGCAGATCTCCCAGATCGCCGACCTCCAGGCTGTTCATCACCTCGACATTGTATTCGGGGAGATAGCCGGAACCGTAGCGGAGCGATGCTAGGCGGCATGCTTTCGGTGTCTGTTCGCAACCTGAATAAGATCCCCAGGTGTTGGTCCCTTCCCAGGGGAGGCCGGCGACGACCGCATCCAGCCCGCGAAGCTCAACCGGATGACGGATGGGGCGCGACCCCAGAAAAGAAGGGATATTCCCATAGATAACAGGTACAAGACTTGTTGCGTGAGGTGCGATAGCCTCTCTGGGAGGCCGTTGGTTGTCAGGCATTTGTTATGCATTTCCTTTCTGATCTGAAAAACGATGGCTGCCTCCACCGGGTTTCAGGCTGCAGAGCGCTCCCCCGCCATCATGAGGGCTGCCGTACGACTGCGCGGTGGTATCCCGCGGCGAACATGCCGGCGCAGCAACCGAAGTTCCGCGGTTTCATCCGCCGAGGTAAGCCTTTTGAACCTCATGGTTCTCAAGCAGTTCCGATGCCGAGCCTGAAAGGACGATACGCCCGGCTTCGATGACATAGGCCCGGTTTGCGGCGGTCAGAGCGACATAAGCGTTCTGTTCGACGAGTAGAACTGGTGTGCCCTGCTGGTGAATTTCCAGAATTGTCTGGTAGATTCTTTCCACAATTACCGGCGCCAGCCCCAATGAAGGCTCATCGAGCAGGAGCAGCTTGGGATGCGCCATCAAGGCTCTGGCCAAGGCGAGCATTTGCTGTTCTCCTCCGCTCAATGTACCTCCGGGCTGGTTCGCCCTCTCTTTGAGGATTGGGAAAAGGGAGTATGCCCGGTCATAATCGGCTGCTACGTCGCCCTTGCGGATAAACGCTCCCAACCGGAGGTTCTCCCGAACCGTGAGGTCCGGGAAGATGTGCCGCCCCTCGGGAACGTGTACGATGCCGAGTCTCACGATAGACTCCGAAGACGCGCGCGTGATCTTCCCCTCCTCGAATTCGATTTCCCCAGAGGCCGGGCGGATCAGTCCGGAGACCGTGTTGAGCAGAGTCGTCTTGCCTGCCCCGTTATTGCCGATGAGCGTGACGATCTCCCCGCTGCCCACTGACAGAGAGATCCCTTTCAATGCCCGGGCCTGGCCGTAGCTGACATGAAGGTCCTTAATTTCCAGCATGCGTCCTCTTGAATCCGGTTCCCAGGTATGCCTCGATCACCCGGCTATCCGCCTGGATTTCATGGGGCTTTCCCTCGGCGATCTTTCTGCCGTAGTCGAGCACCACGATCCGGTCGGATATCCCCATGACCAGCTTCATATCATGTTCGATAAGCAGAATTGTCTTCCCCAGTCCGAGGCGAAGCCGTGAAATCTGGTTCATCATGGCTTCGGTTTCCGCAATGTTGAGCCCCGCGGCCGGTTCGTCCAGGAGCAGCAGGTGAGGGTCCGTCGCCAGGGCTCGCACGATTTCCAAACCGCGTTGCTGGCCGTAGGGAAGATTGGAAGTCAGTTCATCCTTGATTCCATCCAGTCCGAACATCCGCAGCAGTTCCAGCGCCCGCTCCCGCGTCCGGACCCACTCCCGCCGAGCTGCTCCGGTCCTCAAAAGCGCACCCATAAAGCCCGTCCGGGTCCTGCAATGGAACCCGACGATCACGTTATCGATAACACTCATCCTGCCGAAAAGACGAATGTTCTGAAAAGTGCGGCTGACGCCCAGTTCGGCGATCCGGTACGGAGGCAGTCCGCCCAGTTCCCGCCCTGCAAACACCGCCTTGCCCGAGGTAATGCCGGTCAGGCCGGTGAGCATGTTGAAGAGGGTGGTTTTGCCGGCGCCGTTGGGGCCGATGAGCGCCAGGATCTCGCCCTCTTCCAGTTGGAAGGCGACATCCGATACGGCGACAAGACCTTCAAAGCGTTTGGTTAGGGCATCGACCTGCAAAAGAGGCATCTTCAGCTCCTGACTCCGCCGCCCAGGCTTTGATGTCCGCGGGAGCGCCATTTCGTTACCAGAGAATTCATGCCGCCCAGCAGTCCCCTTGGCTGCGTGACCATAACCACCACCAGCAGGGCTCCGACCCAGAGCAGGCGGTACTCGGCGAATACACGAGTAACTTCCGGAAGGACATAGACGATCAGCGCACCGATCAACGGGCCCGCCATGGTGCCCATGCCCCCCACGGCAGGCATGGCGAAGATGAGATACGAGTCCATCATTTTGAAGGCGTCCGGGGAAACGAAGGATATATAGACCCCGTAAAAGCTCCCCGCGATTCCGGCGAAAAAAGCGCCGAGAGAAAAGGCCATGATCTTGTAAGAGGCGGTATCGATGCCCATCGCCGCTGCAGCGGTCTCATCCTCGCGTATGGCGATCCATGCCCTTCCCACCCTGGAATTGACGAGCCTGTGGATGGATGCAATGGTCAAAACAAGAAACACGAGAATCAGGTAATAATAGGCCGCTTTGCTCTCGACGGCGAAGGAACCGATGGTGGGCGAAGGAACACCGGGCAGGCCCATCGGACCCCGGGTCAGATCCGTCCACGTCAGAAGGCCCAGGCGGACGATCTCGCTGAATCCCATGGTCGCGATCCCCAGGTAGAGGCCCCGAAGGCGCAGGGTGGGGATTCCCAGAAGGAGGCCGAAGAGGGCCGCGTTGAGCCCGGACAGCGGCATGGCCACCCAGTACGACAGGTTGAGCCGAAGCATGAGGAGCGCGGTGGTGTAGGCCCCGATCGCCGCAAACGCCGCCTGCCCAAGGTTGAGCTGGCCCGCGTATCCGTAGATGATATCGACGCTTGCCGCCAGCATCATGTACACGGCCGACATGATGGCGAGGTGCATCCAGTACGCGTCCGTGATCACCAGGGGCAGGACGAGCAGAGCCAGTGCGAAAGCACCTGGAAGGATGAACCGGCGCATCATACCTTTCCCTCCCCCCGCTTGATTCGAAAGAACCCAGAGGGAAGAAAAAGAAGCGTCAGAATCAGGATGACAAAGGCGAAGCCGTCACGGAACGCCGATGAGATATAAACGGCGCCGAGAGTTTCCACCACGCCGATGATGACGCCCGCGAGCATCGCGCCGGGAATGCTGCCGATACCGCCCAGAACGGCAGCCGTGAAAGCCTTGATGCCGGCCGTCCAGCCCATGAGGGGATAGACTGCATCGAAGTAAGCCCCTATCAGCATCCCCGCTACGGCCGCCAGGGCGGATCCGACGGCGAAGGTGACGGTTACGATGCGGTTGACGCTAATCCCCATGAGACGGGCTGCCATCAAATCCTGGGCTGTAGCCCGCATCGCCGTTCCGGTCACGGTCCGGGTGACGAACAGATGAAGGACGACCATGAGCCCGATGGCAATGAAAAACACAAGCAACTGCAACGAAGAGACATAAAGCTCGCCGAAGTGGTAGACGATTTTGGGAATCACGACGCCCATCGGGTGGGTTTCAGTCCCCCAGATCACCTGGGCCAGTGTTTCGAGAAAAATCGATACCCCGATTGCGCTCACCAGCATCGCATCTTCAAATCCCTTGCCGAATCTGCGGACCGGACGGTAGGCGACGTACTCGATGGATATGCCGACGAGGGTCGTAAGAACGATCGCTCCGACGAGACTGGCGGTAAAATTGAAAAGACCCGTGCCGAGGAGGGCCAAACCCAGAAAGGCCCCGACCATATAGACATCACCATGGGCAAAGTTGATAAAACCCAGAATACCGAACACCATGGTGTAGCCCAGGGCGATGAGCGAATAGGTAAGGCCTATGACCAAGCCGTTGATCAACTGCTGGGCGAACTGCTGCAAGAAGTCCATATGCCGCTCTTGGAGGAGGGGGCGGACATGCCGCCCCGGCATCATATTTCGGTTTACTTCTGATAGGGCTGGAATTTCCCGTCTTTGACAATGAGCTTGATCGGGTCTTTGACCACGTCGCCGTGTTCGTCAAAGGTATTTACGCCGGTCACACCCTTCAGCTCGATGGTCGAAAGAAAGTTTCTGACGGCAAGCCGGTCGGCTCCGCCCTTTTCGATGGCCGTGGCCAATACCAGCATTGCGTCATATCCGAACGCCTCGTAAGTCCCCGGCTCCCTATTGTACATCGCCTTGAAGTCCTTCACGAACTGTTGGACCATCGGATCCGGCAGAGCCGGATGGAAGAAACCGGCGACCCGGACCCCTTCGACAGCCTTTCCGCCGAGTTCAGTGAGGGCCGTAGAGTAAAGGCCGTCGACGCCGAAGATGGGAGGGGTCCAGCCGAC
Organism: uncultured Syntrophobacter sp.; assembly: GCA_963666995.1. Classification (GTDB taxonomy): domain Bacteria; phylum Desulfobacterota; class Syntrophobacteria; order Syntrophobacterales; family Syntrophobacteraceae; genus Syntrophobacter. The sequence continues at coordinate 3,239,560 of OY762941.1, forward strand.
GTCGGACGCCTGTTTGGCGATCAGGGCGGCTTCCGTATAGAGACCGCCGATGAAGAGCGCATCGGGATTGAGGGCCTTCAACTTGGTGATATAGGGAGTGAAGTCTTTAGTCTCGCCAAGGTAGTAGGATTCCACGCCGACCACCTGCCCGCCGTAAGAGGGTACCTTGTCGCTCATTACGTCCTTCAGTCCAAGGCCGTAGTCGTCATTCTCGTAGAGAATGGCGATTTTCTTGAACCCTTCGTCCTTGACCATCCAGCGTGCCACGAAGTCACCCTGAAAAGCATCGGTCACAATGACCCGTTTGGTAAACGGACCTGCCTTGCTGACCGCCGGAGAGGTGGAGCCGGCGCTGATTTCGATGACTCCGGCCCTGTTGTAAATGGGGGCGCCGGCGAGCGTGCAGCTTGAATTGAAGTGACCGATTACGGCCAGCACCCGCTTGTCGTTTGCGAGCTTGTTGGCGACGGTGGCCGCCTCTTTGGGGTCGGAACGATCGTCCGCAAAGATGAGCTCGAGCTTCCGGCCGTTGATGCCTCCCTTCTTGTTCAACAGGTCGGCGGCAAGAGCGGCCCCATTTTTGATGGCATTCCCATCCTGGGCGCTTGTGCCCGTATAGGGACCGGCCACCGCAACGACGAGACTCTCCTGTTGCGTCTGCGACCAGCCCGGACAGGCCAGGGCGAATACGCCCAGATGGACCATAACTGCTACTGCGATAAGCTTTCTGACCATTTCCGGCCTCCTGATTTAAAAAATGGGAAACGAACCGAACGAAAGGACCCCCTTCTGAAACCTGAAAATTCACCCGTCCACTATTGCCATATAATGACAATCAATTGTCATTATCGTACAATGAGATTGCAGCACGAAAGATTTTTGTTGTCAAGAAAATTATTCCCGCACCCCGAAGCTCATGAAGAACAGCGTTGCGCAGTGCACCGGGTGTTCATGGAAGCCCGCGGGAGGGTATCCCGTCATTGCGGATAAGTGCTTCCGATCGGTGGTTTCGGCCCCGGTTCATGGAGAAAGAGTCCTGCTGCGTGGTAACATCCCCGCCGACTGAGCGGACTGAGAATTTCGAGAACAGAAAATGCCCCGGCTTCGGTACGCTTCCTCAAAAAGATGAATGGGTCAGTGTGATTCCCGATGACTCGGCGGTATTTCCCGGCGCCTCTCTTGCCCTCTCCCGACTCTGCGGTGTCTTTCCCTGCGTGAAAAGCCGAAACCTTTGGAATACTGTGGGATCGGAAACCCCCGGAGTCCCATGAATGCGGATTTCAATTCTGCTTTCTCACCATCAGGCGTTATGGTAGGAATGTTCCATGGCAGATGACAATTCGACCAGATTCTTTTTGCTGCTTCGCGGTGTTTGGGGCGGGGTTTTCAGTTTCGCGCTGGTTTGCCTGCTCGCGGCCTGCTCACTGTCCCGTACGGAGTTGTCCCCGAAGGAAGAATTGCCGCCGCCCGCGCCGGCGGTCCAGGTCCAGGAGGCAGCCCGCCGGGAAGTTCGCCCGATCGAAGAAAATGGTTCTCTGACAGTTGACAGGGCCATCCGGGAAGCGCTTCGGGCAAGTCCTGAACTCGATCAGATTCGGAGCCGGGTGACGGCGTCGGGTGAGCAGATAAAGCAGGCGGAGGCCGCGTTTTACCCCAGGATAGTGCTTTCAGAATCTTTCAACACGACCGATAATCCCGTCTACGCTCTCATGTACATTATCAATCAGAGGCGTTTTCAAACCACGATCAACTTCAACGATCCCGGGCAGCAGCAGAACATATCGTCTGTTGTCCAGGGAGAGTGGCCCGTGTATGAAGGGGGAAGCAGTTGGTATGAGCGGAATGCGGCAGTGAACCAGCGGCATTCGGTGCAAAGCGAGCTTTTGGCGGCACGCAATCATCTCGTTGGAAAAGTCACTGAGACCTACTACCAATGGCTGCAGGCACTGGTTTTCATCAATGTGGCCGAGAGAATGCTGGAAGCCGCGCGGTTGGATGAGCGACTTGGTGAGGCTCGATTCCATGCGGAAATGGCTCTCCCGAGCGAGTTGCTGCGCCTCAAAGCGCATACTGCCGAAGTCCAGGGCAACCTGGTGAGCGCCAGGTCGAGTGCAAGGCGGTTTCAGGCAGCCCTGGAACGACTCATGGTGAGAGCCGTCCACTCGGAGGAAATCCCGAACCCGTCATTGTCGGAAGGCCTTCTCAATGCCGAAGAACTGCTGCCGGCTCCAGAAACCCTTGTCAAGCAGGCTCTCAACAAACGTCCGGAGATGGCCTCGGTCAGATCGCTCATCCAGGCCGCGAGCGACCGAGTCAAGTCCTCGCAGGGAAGGCTCGCTCCAAAAATCGTGGTCGGCGCAAATTACGAGTGGGATTCGGAAAGTTTTACCCGGAGTGCCGGAAGTTGGATGATGGACGTCCAGGCGGTGTGGCCGATCTTTGAGGGGGGAATCACGTGGTCGAAAATTGGTGAGGCCCGGGCTCGCCTGAAGGAAATTGAAGCTCGGGGAGAGCAAGTCGCCCTGGATGTCGCCCTCGAGGTCAATCAATCGTTGCTTGCCGTGGAAGAAGCATCGGAAAAGATCAAGGTTGCCGGCGAAAGGAAAAAATGGGCTGAAAAGGCCCTGGAAGAAGTTCGGTTTGCGTACGGGAAACAGGTAGTGACCGTGGACTCCCTGCTGCAGTCCGAAGTGGCATGGAATCAGGCTGAGGTTGCTTTTGCATCCGCGGTGTTTGAACTCAGGATCGCACAGGCCCTGTTGAGGAAATCATTGGGCGATTTCGCCGAATGGCTCAAGTAACACACAATCGGATTTCAGGTATTTGGTGGAGTTGCCGGATGAGCAATAAGAGCGGGAAGCCGCAAGATTCACTCAGTCACCGTTTCCGGAAGGAAATCTACAAGCTTTTGGGGGTCCTCTCAGCTCTGATCTTTATGATGATGTGGCTCTCCGGCGCATTTGTCTCAAAAGTCGAGCCGGGTGCTCCCGTGGCAAAGCCGCCGCCGCCAAAGGTGAGTACTGAGAAAGTTCAAAGAAGAACGTTTCCCCTGATCAGCGATCAGGTGGGAACGCTGAGGGCACGGACGGAGGCGGACGTTTCGGCGCGGATCATGGCTCAAGTCAGGGAGGTCCTGGTCAAAGAGGGTGACAGGGTCCTGGGGCAGGACGATAAAGGTACAACCGCTACGGTAATGGCCCGCCTTGAAGACGGAGACATCCAGGCGAGACTTCGACAGGCGCAGGCACAGATTACGGCGGCTGAACGGGCGACGGAGGCCTCCAAAGCAAAGCTTGGATCCGCCAGGGCACAATTGGAAGCCGCACGGGCGACGAGAGACAAAGTGACGTCCGATTACCGTCGTTATCAAGACCTTTTTCGCAATCAGGCGGCGACCGGCCAGCAACTGGATCATGCCCGCGCTCAGAAGGATGTTGCGGAGGCGCAGGTCTCAGCCGCGACCCAGGACGTTCACGCTGCCGGAAGTGAGATTGAAAGAATTCAGGCCCAGAAAGAACAGACGGAAGCCGCTGCCGCGGAGGCGCGCGTGGCCCTGAGCTTCACAGTCATTAGTGCCCCGTTCAGTGGAAAAGTGGTCAAGAAGATGGTCGATGTGGGGGACATGGCATCCCCCGGCAAGCCGCTCTTTTTTCTCGAAACCCCGTCTCACCCGGAGTTGCATGCCTACATTTCCGAATCTCTCCTGCTCGATGTGAGGGTGGGAGAGCGACTGGATGTCCATATCGACGCACTGGACCGGACTTTTCCCGGAGAACTCCGGGAAATTGTGCCCAAATCCGACCCTTCCACCCGCACCGTGTTGGTCAAGGTCGGCCTTTCCCCGGATTTAGAACTCGTTAACGGCCTTTTCGGTCGGCTTCTGGTCCCTCATGGGAGCTATGAGAGCCTGGTCGTTCCTGCAAGAGCAGTCCGAACCGTTGGGCAGCTTGAGCTTGCCGAGGTGGTGGATCCGGACGGCTACGCGCAGCGGAGGTTTATCACGCTGGGGGAACGCCATGGGGAACTTGTGGAGGTCCTTACGGGACTGAAGGAAAACGAGGATGTCGTCGTCCCATGAATGAAGCGCAGCCCTCTTCCCATCACTGGATGAGCCGCATTGTCGAGGCGTTTCTTACCGGGAACCTTTCCGTCCTTCTCATCCTCATAAGTCTGATTGCCGGCGCTGTTGCCTTGGCAACCACTCCCCGGGAAGAAGACCCTCAGATCGTAGTCCCCATCGCGGACGTGCTTATCAGCATGCCGGGAGCTTCGGCGCGCGAGGTGGAACGGCAGGTTGCGACACGGCTTGAAAAGCTGCTCTATCAAATTGACGGCGTGGAATATGTCTATTCCACGAGTTTCACTTCGCAAGCGATCGTCACGGTGCGTTTCTATGTCGGAGAAGATCGGGAGCGCAGTTGGGTAAAACTCCACAATAAAATCCAGGCCAACATCGACCAGGTCCCTCCCGGGGTTGCGGGTTGGGTGGTCAAACCGATTGAAATTGATGATGTGCCGATCGTAAATCTTACTCTTTACAGTGACCGGTACGATGACTTCGCTTTGCGGCGTATGGCCGGTGAGCTGGAGATAAGATTACAGGGCGTCAAAAATGCGGGACGCACTTATGTTATGGGAGGCAGACCCCGGCAGATCAGCGTGCATCTGTCCCCGCAGCGCATGGCGAGCCGGGGAATCTCGGTCCATGACGTCCGGAGAGTGATTCAAACCTCGAATGTCAGACTTCCGGCGGGAAAACTCGTCGGGGACGACAAAGAGGTGGAATTCGATGCGGGGCATTTTCTCATGTCGTCCCGGGACGTGGAGAACCTTGTGGTAGGGGTGCAGGACATGCGCCCGGTATTCCTCAAGGAGATTGCGCATGTCGCGGATGGTCCGGCCGAGGCCGAAACGTATACGCAAACCGCTTTTGGAAACCTTGGATATTCCGGGTACGATCCCAATGCGACTTCACGGCTTATCCCCTCTGGAATAGAACGTTTCAAGGACTACCCTTCCGTGACGGTAGCGGTGGCGAAGCGCAAAGGGACCAACGCAGTCTGGGTTTCCGAAGAAGTTCGAAGGGAAGCGGAGCTTTTTGCCGGGGACGTGTTGCCCGAAGGCGTTTATTTGCGTGTGGCGAGAGACTTTGGGAAAACGGCTGATGACAAGGTCAACGATCTTGTCGAAGCACTGATTGTGGCTATCGGCATCGTGGTTCTTCTTCTGGCCTATAGTCTGGGATGGCGGGAAGGGATAATCATCGCTCTCGCAGTCCCCGTGACATTCAGTTTTACTCTGCTGATCAACTTTCTTCTTGGCTATACCATCAACCGGGTGACCCTTTTTGCCCTGATTTTATCTCTCGGGTTGGTCGTGGATGATCCTATCGTGGATGTCGAGAATATTCACCGTCATTTTTCCATGCGAAAGGAGTCCCCATTTCGAGCGGTGGTCAGTGCCGTAAATGAAGTACGCCCCCCGATTATTCTTGCAACCTTCGCGGTGATCATTTCATTTATTCCCATGTTTTTCATAACGGGAATGATGGGACCCTATATGGCCCCAATGGCGCTCAACGTACCGATCGCCATGCTCATGAGCCTCCTCGTTGCCTTTACCATAACCCCCTGGCTCTCCCTTCATATGCTCCGGGGGATCTACGATAAGCCTCATGAAAAGCCTTTCCGGCTGGAAGAGAGCGCACTTTATAAGACCTATAGCCGAATAATGACTTCCATGATCCGCTGCAGCCGCTTGAGGTGGGGGGTGTTGTCGCTTGTCATGCTGTTGTTTCTCTTTTCGGCGTGGCTTGTTCTCTCCCATCGGGTCCCTCTCAAAATGCTGCCCTTCGATAACAAAAATGAGTTCCAGGTTGTTGTCGATATGCCCAAAGGAACGGCTCTGGAGACGACCGAGGCCGCGACGCACGCCCTGGCGGATTATCTTGTCAGGGTCCCCGAAGTCACCGATGTCGGCACATTCGTCGGAACCGCCAGCCCTGTCGACTTCAACGGCCTGGTGAGGCACTATTATCTAAGGCATGGGTCGGACGTGGGGGATATCCGCGTAAACCTGGTAAGCAAGAAACGGCGCACCCAGCAAAGCCATGCGATTTGCCTGAGGTTGCGCGATGAACTCAAGCGGATTGCCCGGCCGTTCGGCGCGAACATCAAAATCGTTGAGGCGCCGCCCGGGCCTCCCGTCATCTCCACCCTGGTCGCCGAGGTCTATGGCCCGGTCGGCCAACCGTACGAAGATCTGGTTCATGGTGCGGCTCTAGTCAGAGAAAAGATGGAGCAAACCAGGGGTGTTGTGGATGTGGATGACGTGCTTGTGGCCCCACAGCGGCAAACAGCATTTCGCGTGGATCGGACGAAAGCGGCTTTGAGCGGAATTACCGATCAGCAGATCGCCGAAGCGCTCCAGGGAGTGATCAAGGGGGAGCAGCCGGGCTCTCTGCGCCTCGATGCCGAGGTTAATCCACTGTACTTGAAACTGCAGTTTCCAAGGGCGGAGAGAGCGCTCAGGGGAGACCTCGGTCAGCTCATGATCAGGGGGGACTCGGGGGAGAAGGTGTTTCTATCGGACCTCGGTGGATTTGAGGATGGGATCATAGACCAGCCCATCTATCATAAGAACCTGCAACCTGTCGTGTATGTCTTCGGCGAAACGGCGGGGCTGCCGCCTCCCGATGCGGTGCTTATGCTCGAGAACGTCATAAGCAAAGATCCAAAGTTGAAAAACCTCAATGTGGTCTGGTCCGGTGAAGGAGAGTGGGACATCACTTTGCGGGTTTTTCGGGATCTGGGTATCGCTTTTGGTGTCGCCGTGCTCGGGATATATATCCTGCTGCTCTATCAAACGCAAAGTTATCTGCTGCCCGCGATTCAGTTGATTGCCTTGCCGCTTTCCATAATCGGGATTGTCCCCGGGTTCTGGCTGTTAAATCTTGTCACCGCACACCCCGTGGGAGGATGGGAGAACCCGGTCTACTTCACAGCCACGGCGATGATCGGCATGATCGCCCTGGCTGGAATTGCAACCAGAAACTCCATTCTTTTGATTGAATTTGTGGAAGCGCGCAAGCACGAGGGAAAACCCCTCGTCAGGTCTCTCATCGAGGCCGGGGCGCTCAGAGCGAGACCCATCTTTCTGACCTCCCTTGCGGCCATGCTTGCGGCCTGGCCGATCACTCTCGACCCGATCTTTTCCGGATTGGCCTGGGCACTGATCTTTGGGATAAGCGTCTCTGCTTTCTTTACCCTGATCGTTGTCCCTCTGGTCTACTACATGGCATATGGCAAAAGGGAGGGGCAGACTGCGTAGAGTCCGCCCGGCATTTCCCTGACTTCGATATACATGAGGAGAAAATAATGCAGGTCCGTGTCAAGGATGTTTTGATTCATTATGAGCTGGAGGGTCCCGCGGATGCGCCGGTAATCACCTTCAGCCACTCGCTGGCCGCGTCTCTGGAAACGTGGGAACCACAGATGCCCGCGCTGCGCGATTCATACCGGGTCTTGCGCATCGATGCGCGAGGGCACGGCGGTTCCTCGATACCGCCGGGGCCGTGCACGATTGAGATGCTGAGCGAGGATGTAATCGGGCTGCTCGACCATTTAGGGATCCCGCGCACGCATTTCGTGGGCATCTCCATGGGCGGAATGATCGGGCAGGTCCTGGCGATAAAGCATCCGCAAAGGCTGGAAAGGCTTGTTTTGTGCGATACGAACGGACGAGTCCCTCCCGAGACGGCCCCGATCTGGGAAGAGCGCATCCGGAGGGCGCGGACGGAAGGCATGGCGGCCATGGCCCAGGAGACCCTGGATCGTTGGTTCAGTGAGGAATTTCAACGGGATCAACCGGAAATGACCGAACGTATCCGGAACACGATCATCCACACTTCAGTTCCCGGCTACGTGGGGTGCTGCGGCGCCATCAGTGCTTTCGACGTCCTGGCCGAGCTGTCGAAGGTAACCGCGCCCACCCTGGTCGTGGTTGGAGAAAGAGATTTGAGCTCGCCGGTGAGTGCGGCAGAGGCCATTCAGCAGAAGATAGAAGGTTCGGAACTGTTTGTGATCCCCGGCGCCCTGCATCTCACCACCGTCGAGTCCGCGGACCTTTTCAACCGGAAGCTGCTGAATTTTCTCGGTTGACGTCCCGGCACCCTGAACGCCGGCCGTGTGCAGGTTTTTGGAACGGTCGCGCTACGGAATCTGTAAAGCGCTAGCCGCGGTCGCGGTGTTTATTATCACCTCGACAGAGTGTTCCCGATGGTCGTCAACAAGGGGAACAGCCTTGTCGGGTTGCTCGACGCCGTCAACGGTCACACTCATTTCGCCATTGCCGGTCTGCGGTTGCAGAACGGCAATGTGGTAGACGGTCTCCCGATACCGGTAGTGCATCTTGAACGCCTTCCAGTCCGAAGGGAGGCATGGAGCAAAGCGCAACTTATCCACTTCGAGCCTCACCCCAAGCAGTGATTCGACGATAAGCCGGTACATCCAGCCGGCAGACCCCGTGTACCACGTCCATCCGCCACGGCCGGTGTGCGGCGGGAGCGCATAGACGTCCGCCGAAGCGACGTAGGGTTCCACTTTGTAAATGGCAATACCCTCCGGAGATCCTGCATGGTTCACAGGGTTGATCATCGACAGCAGTTCCCACATGCGCTCACTGTCTCCCAATGCCGCAAAGGCCATCGCCGCCCAGATTGCCCCATGAGTGTACTGACCGCCATTTTCCCTCACGCCGGGGACGTAGCCTTTTATGTAGCCGGGATTTAACTCCGACTTGTCAAACGGTGGGTCTAAAAGCTGGATGAGCGCATGCTCCCGGCGAACGAGGCGCCGCTCCACGGCTTCCATGGCCATGCGCGAACGCCCGGCATCTCCCGCACCGGATAGAACAGACCAGCTTTGAGAAATCGAATCGATCCGGCATTCGGGGTTGCTCGCCGACCCAAGCGGAGAGCCGTCGTCGAAATAAGCGCGGAGGTACCACTCGCCGTCCCAGGCATGCTCTTTGATATTGCGGCGCAACCCGGCCGCCTCTCTTTCGCAACGCTCGGCGAAGAGGATGTCACCGCGCGTACGGGCAACCCTGGTGAACTGCATGAGTACTTCATAGAGAAAAAATCCCAACCATATGCTTTCGCCTTTGCCGCGGATGCCCACCAGGTTCATGCCGTCATTCCAGTCACCGGACCCGATGAGCGGCAACCCGTGTTCACCGAATCGGAGGCCCCTCAGGATGGCTCGCACACAGTGCTCATACAAACAGGCCGCTCCTGCTTCAGACCGGCCGGGCAGATCATAATACGAGTCCTCCTCAGTGCTCACCGCGCGGCCCTGGACGAAGTGGACGGGCTCATCCAGCACACCGGTGTCTCCTGTGTTCAGGACATAGCGGCAAGTCGCCAACGGCAGCCAGAGGTAATCATCGGAGCAATGCGTACGCACGCCGCGGCCCATGGGAGGATGCCACCAATGCTGGACATCTCCTTCCTGAAATTGACGGGATGCGCAGAGGAGCAGGTGTTCGCGCACGAGGAGCGGTTCGGCGTAGATGAGCGCCATCACGTCCTGCAACTGATCGCGGAAACCGAAGGCTCCTCCCGACTGGTAGTATCCGCTTCGCGCCCAAAGGCGGCACGCAAGAGTCTGGTACAAAAGCCAGCCGTTCGCGAGCATGTTGAGGGACTGGTCGGGTGTTTCCACATGCACAGCGCCGAGAGTATGATTCCAATACTGCCACACCTCGTCGAGAGCGTCGCGGGCGGCAGTCGGTCCCCGAAAGCCGCGTACGAGGTTTCTGGCCTCGTCGACGCCCCGCCCCATGCCGAGTGTAAAAACGATCTCGCGCTCCTGCCCGTCGGCCAGGTCGAATGGAACCTGAATCGCGGCGCATGGGTCCAACCCGGCTCCCGTCTTTCCGGAAAGCCTCAGCCGGGTCATAGCGGCGGGACTGCGAAGCGTGCCGTTGCGCCCGAGGAATTCAGTCCGGTCACCGCTGATGGTTCGAATCTCAGCATCTACCTCGAAGAAGGCGACCCGATCGGTGAACTCCGTGTTATATGGGTTGTGTGCGAAGAGCGCTCCGCTAACCGGGTCGACTTCGGTGATCACATGCATGACCGATTTCGGCCGCAGATCTCCCATAACCCATTCCATGTAGCCCGTGGCGGAAAGCCGGCGCGGACGGCCCGACTCATTGCGCACTTTGAGCACCGTGAACTTGATCGGTGCGTCCAGGGCCACGTAAACCCACAGCTCTGAGCTGATGCCGCCCTCCGTGTGTTCGAAAACGCTGTAACCGAAGCCGTGGCGGCTGGCGTAGGGCAACGTTCCACGGCAGGGTAGCGGCGTGGGGGACCAGAAGTGGCCGGTCTCTTCATCACGGATGTACAAGGCTTCTCCGCTCGAATCGCTCACGGGATCGTTTTCCCAGGGAGTAAGGCGGAACTCATGGGCATTCTCGCTCCAGGTATAAGCACTGCCGCTCTCTGAGATCACGGTTCCAAAGCGCGGGTTGGCCAGCACATTTACCCATGGCGCGGGAGTTACCTGCCCGGGCGTGGTCGTAATAATGTATTCGCGTCCGTCCGGTGTGAATCCGCCCAGTCCGTTGAAGAACATCAGATCGCCGCGCAGCGGCGCGGCCGCCTCCGGGGATTCCGCGCGGTGGGTTCGGGTTGACGCAAGGTGCGGGACCGGTATTTCCACAACGCCTCTACGGTTGATCTGGTCCCCCAACGCCCCCCGGTTATCGGCGATGACAGCGCGGGCAACCGCGTGGAACAGGATGCGATCCTCCTCCGATATCTGGTCCCCGGGCCTTACGAAAATGCCGCCCGGCCGATCTGTTACATTGGGCTCGATGCCCGCGGCAATGAGTGCCATGATCTGGTCGTGCAGAAGTTGCCGGTAACCGGCACGATCTTCGTTCCAGATCACAAGGTCCACAGCCAGTCCTTTCAAGCGCCAGTATGCGTGGGCCTGTACGAGTTGGCGCACCAGATCGATATTGGCCGAATCTGCGATCTGCAGCAGCACGATGGGTAAATCACCGGAAATGGAGTAGCCCCAAAGACCGGATTGCCCGCGGCGGTTCTTGATGAGCAAGCTCTGGTCGGCGCGCAGCGAAGAATTGGCGTAGATCACAGAGCCTGCAATGCGACAATAGAGCTGCGCGTCGGCCTCAGTGGCATTGACCTGCCGCAAGAGCACCTGGCTGTGTGTCCATGCCAGATCGAAGACGCGATCCGCGAGACGCCGATCCTGGTATTTCTCAACAAGGCCCATGCACGCATCGCGGGTTTCGCCGATGCCGGAGACAATATTTACCGTTGCCGATTCTTCCGGATCGAGCGTTATCCGATACCGAATGGCAACAATTGGGTCCAGTACCGAGCCCTGGCTGCCCGAAAGCGTCCCCGAGAGAGCTGATGAAGCGCTCATCGCCTGCGGATCGGCGACGGTGTTTCCTCGGCCGATGAACCGCATCCGATCGGTCTCGTAAGAAATCTCTCCAACTTGTGCCCCATGCACGGCCATCAGGTGAAACATCCACGGCGCCTGCTCGTCGACGGAGCGGGGCCGGCGAGTGCAAAGAATCGCCCGCTGCTGCCGGATGATCTCGGTCTGAACAAAGAGATTGCTGAATGCCGGATGCAGTACATCCGCGGCGGGCGGCGCCAGGACCACTTCGGCATAACTCGTCACGTCGATTTCTCTGCGCTTCCGAGTCCGGTTGGTGAGAGTGATCCGGCGCAATTCGATATCATCTTCGGGCGAAACAACGACCTCGGTATAGGCGTCAAGGTCGTCGTGCCGGCAGCGAAACTCGGCTCGCCCTTCCGAAAAAACCGCCTCAAAGTTTTTCGACCGTTTGAGCGCCGGCTGATATGTTGTTGACCAGAACCTGCCGCCGGCCACGTCTCGGATGTAGCAGAACGTGCCCCGGTTGTCGCAGGTGCCGTCTTCTCGCCAACGTGTGACGGCGATGTCTCTCCAGCGGCTGTAACCGCCGCCGGCGTTCGTGATCATCACGTGATATCTGCCGTTCGACAACAACTGCACTTCGGGAACCGGCGTGTCCGGACTGCTGAAAACACGCACCGGCGTCTCGGCGCCACCGGAAACCGCGTGTGACTCGGAAAGCCCGGTAGTGTGCGCATAGAACGCAGTAGCCTTGGGAACCCGCTCCTGAAGCAACAACATGGTCGCCTGGAACAGGGGATCCGACTCGAATCGCTTCTGCATCGGACGACCCAGGAGCAGATAGGCCAAAGAGAGAAAGCTCATGCCCTGGTGATGAGTCATGAAGGAGCGAACCACGGCGCTCGATTGTCCACGCAGCAGGCGCGACGGAGTGTAGTCGATCGCTTCATAGAAGCCGAATTTTCCTTCAACCCCTTCAGCGGCCAGCCGCTCGAGATTCGAACATGCCTTCTCGGGTGCTACCATCAGAGCGAGCGCCGAAGCATAGGGCGCAATGACCAGATCCTCGGCGAGCCCGCGTTTGAGCCCGAGGCCGGGCACACCGAATGCCCGGTATTGATAGTTGAGTTGAACGTCGATTGCATTGTAGCCGCATTCTGAAATGCCCCAGGGTACCCCGCATTTTCTCCCGTACTCGATCTGGCTGGCCACAGCGGCCTTACAGGTCTGGTCGAGCAGCGTGTTTTCGTATGTCGGCATCACCAGGAGCGGCATGAGGTATTCGAACATCGACCCGCTCCACGAAAGGAGAATAGGCTCTCCACCGGTGGTGGTGAGCAGACGTCCCAGGGCGAACCAATTATCCTGGGGCAGCTCTCCTTGAGCAATCGCCACGAAACTGGAGAATCTCGCTTCCGAAGCCAGCAGATCGTAGTAGCTGGAGTCCTGCCGGCGCTCGCCCACGTTGTATCCGATAGCCAGTAGATGACGCGCCTTATCGAACAGGAAATCATACTCCATGCGGGCAAGCTCGTTTGATTGCAGCGCAAGTCGTTCAACGGCCGCAATCCTCGCGCCGGCGCGGCGGCTTGCCTCCCGGATGAGAGATCGAAGCTCCTCAAGCCATGCCTTCTCCTGGGGCATCACCTTCAGGCCAAGCCGATGCTCGATTTCCGGCAGGAGATCCACTTCAAGCTTGGACAATTGGCGCAGCGTTGGAATCCCGTCGATGCCTTGTAAGTCCCGGAGTCTATTCTGAGAGGACAAGAGCGGTGTCCACGGAGCGAGAAACATTATCTCATCGAGGGCATCCCGGCATTGCCGGACGAAAGAGTCTGCCCACCACCTCAATTGGCTCTCGGGTTCGGCGTCAAAAGCGTCGGCGGAAGCGGCCACTTCCGCGGCAGACGTTGCCAACCGGTCCAGGTACAGCCGAGCCGCCTCGAGCGTGGTTGGCTGGGAGCCGGCAGCGGACTCCAGATCCTTTTGGAGTTGAGCGAGCTGGGTCGGAGCAGTGCCTCCCGCAACGTCCACAAGGACCCCCAAAGTGTCGCTGAGCCCGTCAAACAATCGCGCGCCCAGGATATTGTTATCGGGCAGAGCGAGCAGACCCGGACGCAATGTCAGCAGATGGCCTGCAAGATTTCCGCTGTCAACCGACGAAATGTAGAGGGGCGGCAGCGGCTTCAGAGATTGCGTGTCGTACCAGTTGTAGAAGTGCCCCCTGTGCCGCTCCAAGGCTTCCATCGTGCGGAGGGCATTCGCGGTGCGTTCGATGAATTGTCCGGCTGAAATGTAGCCGAAGTCGTATGCGGATAAATTCGCGAGCAGTGCAAATCCCATGTTGGTGGGCGACGTGCGGTGCGCGACCGCGGCGGACGGGTGCTCCTGATAGTTGTCGGGCGGCAGCCAATGATCCACGGGGCCGACGAATGTTTCGAAGAACGCCCAGGTTTTCCGGGAGAGCTTCCGGAGAAAGATGGTCTGCTCGGTTGTGAGCCTTGCTTCACGGCTGGCAAGTGGCCGGCTGACCCACCAGACGATAGCGGGGGAGGCGAACCAGAGACCCAGAATGGGCCCAGCTACGATTAACGCGGCCGGCCTCGAAAGGGCAAGAGCAATCACCGCGGCGACGGCAATGAATGGGGCGATCCACATGGTCCGGCACGAGTCGGCGAGGTCAGTGCGGCCGCTGCGATCCGGGCCGCTCGACGGGTTCCATTCGAGAAGCCGCCTGTGCGTGATCAGCAGGCGCCAGGCCGTGCGAACAACCGCATCCAGGCTGAAAAATGCCTCGTAGGGGAGGCACGCGAGCATAAATACAGCCTGAGCAAGGTGTCGTCCGGCAGAGTGCACCGCGGCGGCGAGATGCTGACCCAGAGTCACATCGCCCGGCTTTTGAAGCACATCCAGGACAGAGCTGATCAAAGAAGGAATCAGGATGATTCCCATCACCGACAAGGTCCAGAACCAGGCCGATGACAGCACGGTCCAGCCCAGCAGCAACAGGAGTGTCAAGGCCGCGGAGGTGAGACTCCGGCGCAGGTTGTCGAAGATCTTCCATCGGGACAGCATCGTGAGCGGATTCTTCTGAAGGCGCGCATCGGGGCCGGGAACGCCCGACATGACCCACTGCGCAATCTGCCAATCCCCTCGAATCCAACGGTGTCGACGGCTCACGTCCGCGCTGTAGCGGGACGGGTACTCCTCGTATAACTGCACATCGCTGAGCAGCCCCGCCCGCGCGTAGCACCCTTCCAAAAGGTCGTGGCTGAGGATCCGGTTGGCGGGGAAACGCCCGTCCATCGCCAGCTCAAACGCGTCGACGTCATAGATTCCCTTGCCGATGAACGAGCCTTCACCGAAAAGATCCTGGTAAACATCGGAAACGGCGCGCGTATACGGATCGATACCGGGGTCGCTTCCGCACATGCGAGCATACCGCGACCGGTTTGCTCCGGGCAGGCTCACGGCAACCCGTGGCTGAAGGATACCGTACCCCTCGCAGACGCGCTGTTTGTCTTCGTCGTACCGCGCACGATTCAGAGGGTGCGCCATGGATCCCACAAACTGCCACGCCGAATCGCGCGCCAGTTGCGTATCCGTGTCCAGTGTGATCACGTACTTCACGTTGGCCAGAATTGCGGTTTCACCGACGATGAGCGAGAAGCGGTCCCCGGGGTCGGCATGTGGCCCGGCGCGCAGAAGCCAATTCAAATCCGCAAGCTTTCCCCGCTTGCGTTCGTAGCCCATCCAGATCCGGTCCCGGGGATTCCATCGGCGCGGGCGATGAAAGAGGAAGAAAGTATCGCTTCCCGAGTTTCCGTACTTTTCATTCAGATCTTCGATTCTCTGCCGGGCCAGCCGCAACAGCGGTTCGTCCTCGGGGAGCGTTTCTTCGAGCGCGTCTCGAAAGTCGGTCAGCAGGCCGAAGTGCAGATGGTCGTCCCGATTTGCCAGGAAACGGACTTCCAGCGCATCGATCAAATCCTCGATGTTTTGAACGCTGGTGAGCATGGTCGGGACTATCACCAGAGTGCGCGATTCCGGCGGAATCCCTTTTGAGAAATCCATTCGCGGAAGCGGATGCGGCATCACCAGCAACGTGGCCAGCCAGTTCACCGCAGCCACAGCCAGATAGCTTGCGCACAGAAGTGAAAGCATACCGGTCAGCGCCGGCAACCAGCCATGCAACCCGCCGTCATGCGCCTTTGCCACCAGGAGCCCGGCGAAGAAGACCGTCATCAGCAGGATCGCGCCGCCATACAGCGCCAGAGGATACCGGCGGCAGGCTTTTCGAAGGGCCTCAGGGGGTGATGAGCGCACTTCCGCCAGTCGCTCGAGCTGCGCCAATCCCTTATCGACCAGGTAGAAGCCCACATGCGCCGAACGGTCGTCGCCGTCTTTTCGGGCGGCGGCCTCGTGCGCCGATTGGATCGCTTTGCGCGCCACCTCGCTTTCGGAGCACGGGGTGTGCTTCGCAATCTTTTCCACGGCATGGCGATAGCGGTCCCGGGTGGTAAAATCCATCTTGCCATAGATGCCCCCGGGATCCTCACGCAGGGTCTGCTCGACAACGCTCATCGTCTCGACGAATACGCGCCAGTCCATGGCCGCCAGGAACCGAAGGCTGCCGATGCTGTTACTTATTGAAACCCGATCGGCGGCCTGTTGCTGATTCTCCGCCCGCACAAGCCGCTCGATCGTCAGGCCCGACTCGGACAGCCGCTGTTCAATCCAGGTGAGAGGCAATGCCAATGCGGGGCCTTGCCCCTGCAGCCGGCGCGCAAACTCGGCGACAAACGAGCTTACCATCGGCGGGTTCGACCGCGCCATATCCGCAATCACCAGAATCAGGCTCTTCGGGTCCTTCCCGGCGATTTCGGTCATCTGGTCCGCCCAGTGGTCGGCGTGGTTTCGGCCGGTCCTGTCGGCGGCGATCCGGGCTCCCACGCGCCGGAGATTTTCGATCAGCGCCAGGCGCAGCATGATGGGGATTGCCCATAATTCGCCCAACTTCAGGACGGTCACCGTCTGGTAGGCGGCTACGAAACTGCTGAGGCTCTCCGGATCCACCCGTCCATCGCCGTGCGAGATCGTCTCCAGGGCGATGTCATACACCCGCGGAAGCCCGGCCGATGGGCCGTTCAGCAACCGGGGCAGTTCCCGGCTGTAACCCTTCGGTAAATGCCGTTTCGCCGTGCGAATCTGTTCTTCGATTAAATAGAAGTTGTCAAGCAGCCATTCTCCGGCGGGTGCAATCCGGCGGTTCGCCTTAACCGCCTCAGTCAGCAGAGTGCAGGCTTCAACCAGAACGCCTTCATTCTCGGTCAACCTCTTCAGGAGCCGGCCCGGCGGATGCACTGACCCCAACTCGTGCGAACTCGCCAGGGTCTTGCCATGCTGCTTCATCTGGTCGCTGCTGAACAGTTCCGATCTCAGCGGCGACTCATCTCCGGAATACTCTTGCGCCGGGCGGTATCCGCCGAGGCGTGCCCTCAACTGGAGCAAGGTTTTGTGAATAGTCTTAGCATGCAGCTCCAATCTTGAGGTTCCCTTCTGAAATTGGTCTTTCGGCCTGCTTTTCAGCTTTATATATTGAATATCAGTGTGGCGCCTCGGCGACGGCCCTCTCACTGTCGGCTGCCGCCCGAGCCCTCACTTCCTCGGCAAACTTTTTCAACTCGTCCCCCTCGATGGACTCCTTTTCGAGCAGAATCCCGGCGAGCTTTTCAAGGAAGCTCCTGTATTTCTCCATCTTGAGGAGGGCCTTCCTGTGGGCCTCTTCGATGATCCTGCTTTTCTCTTCGTCGATATCCCGTGCCGTGCGCTCGCTGTATTCTCTCTGCCTTGGACCCAATCCCAGACCAGGGTAGCCCGGCTGCGACTCATGGGTGTAGGTCGACAGCCCGAGGCGCTCGCTCATCCCATATTCCATAACCATACTGCGGGCAATTTCGGCGGCGCGCTGCAGGTCGTTCTGAGCTCCTGTCGAAATATCCCCAAAGACCACCTCTTCCGATACGCGCCCTGCCAGAAGCACTTGCAGGCGATCCAGAAGCTCATCGCGTGTCATGAGATAGCGGTCTTCGGTGGGAAGCTGCTGGGTGTAGCCCAGAGCCGCGATCCCTCTGGGGACGATTGACACCTTGCTGACGGGATCGGTACCGGGCAGGAGCATCGCCACGAGAGCATGGCCTGATTCGTGGTAGGCGACGATTTTCTTCTCCTTTGAACTCATAACCCGGTTTTTCTTCTCCAGGCCCCCGATTATCCGGTCCGCCGCTTCCTGGAAATGGACCATGGTCACTTCCTCCGCGTCCCCCCGGGCAGCAATCAGGGCGGCCTCATTGATCAGATTGGCCAGATCGGCCCCAACAAAGCCGGTGGTCATGGCGGCGATCTTTTTCAGGTCGATATCCGCGCCCAGCTTGACATCTTTTGCATGAACCTTGAGGATGGCCTCACGTCCCCGAATGTCCGGCTTGTCTATGGCCACATGGCGGTCGAACCGGCCTGGACGAAGAAGAGCCGGATCCAGTATGTCCGGGCGGTTTGTGGCGGCCAGGATGATGACGCCCGCCCTCGGATCGAAGCCGTCCATCTCGACGAGGAGCTGGTTCAACGTTTGCTCCCGCTCGTCTTGTCCGCCCATGGGGTTGAGTCCGCGGGCTTTGCCCAGCGCATCCATTTCATCCACGAAGATAATGCACGGAGCGTGCTCCCTGGCCTGTCTGAAGAGATCCCTGATACGGGCCGCCCCAACTCCCACAATCATCTCCACGAACTCGGAGCCGCTCATGCTGAAAAACATTACTCCGGCTTCCCCCGCAACGGCCCTTGCAAGCAGCGTCTTACCGGTCCCCGGCGCCCCAACGAGGAGGACCCCTTTGGGAATGCGTCCTCCCAGACGCTGAGATTTCTCCGGGTTTCTCAGGAACTCGACGACCTCCTCGAGTTCCCCCTTGGCCTCATCGATTCCGGCCACATCATTAAAGGTCACTTGCACTTCCTTTTCGCCGTAGATCTTCACTCGCGCTTTACCCAGAGAGAGTACGCCCTGAGGGCCGCCGCTCATTCGCTTGATCATAAAGAACCAGATGAAAATGAAGATCGCCAGCGGCAGCAGCCACGAGACTATCGCCCCGATCCACTTGTTCTCAGCATAGCCGCTGAATTTGATGCCCTTTTGCTCAAGCTGTCCGACGAGCTGCGGGTCTTCCACCCGAACGGTCACAAATGGGCTTGTCGATCCTTTCTCATCTTTCACGGAGCCCGTTATGTTCTCCGGTCCGATGACAAGATTCTCCACCTTTCCCTCTTGAGCCCACTGCTTGAACTCCGAATAGGAGATCTTTTCGCTCTGCGGGGCCCCCATGAAACTCTGAAACCAGGCAAGGACCAACATGCCTGCGACAAAGTACCATATGGAAAAGCGCACTTTCTTCTGAGAGGACTCCGATCGGTTCGGCCCACCTTCTCCTGAACCCTTGATTCGATTCATGATCTTATCTGCCAGACCGGGATCGTCGCTACTTCTTCTTACCATTGATCACTCCCTATCCTGAGAGGGTTCCGCCTTAAAATGGTTTAAGGACAACTCCCCTCCCCCCTTAAGAATGCAGATATCTTCCGTCAACTGCTTCGGCATTCTTGACTGCTCCTGCCGGGTCACGAGCAACCCACTCCAATGCTCTTCACTCAGTGCATCCAGTGTTTGATGCAACGGCATGATCTTATGCTCCGTCTTCAGGTTCACCTCGTGGTCATGTTCGGCATCGAGCCGATCCTTTTCCGAATGACGGTTCCGGGACATCGTGATGACCGGCGCCTGAATGGCCGCGAGCATAGGCAGAACAAGGCTCAGGAGAATGTAAGGGTAGGGATCGAATGTCCGATTCCATCCGGCCAAAATGAATGTGTTCAGCATGATCCACGAATTCAAAACCAACATGAACAGGATGATGAATGGCCACGATCCTCCGAACGACGCTACACGGTCCGCCGGTCGCTGTCCCCGGGTGAGTTCTTTTTCGTGCTCTCGGAGAACATCTCGACTCGTGTGCGATCCGATTAATGACGCCCTGCCCGCGATGACTGAGTGAGTCAAAGTCCTCGTGGAGGAGTTGCTTCGCCAGTTTATGAATATCCGGCCCCATGCTCTTTGCGTCCCCTTAAACAGTGTGAATGATCCCTGGTCCCTGGCCCGATGCTCGTTCTCGATCGAGACGATCTCGGGAGGAGCGAGTCCGCAACGGTGCGCGCCAGGTCCCCCCACACAACACTGTAAGAACCATTGTAACATTAATTTCAGTGATTAGTTTAATAAAACCCACGGAAATCTTTAGCCATTTCAAATTTGCAGTCTAGAAAGGAGAGGATCATGGAAAAAGAAAGAAATTTCGATGAACGCTATCATGCATCATACGTGGCTAAATTGAAGACCATTCCATTGGATAAGGTTGAGAATACAATCGCAAAGGGAATAGGAGAATTGACTCACGATCACGTAGAGTGCATAATAACAAAGTTTAATGCCGAGAGAGAATACGCAGAGATTACCATTGTACTCGATATAGGAAGAGACAAAAGATATTCCAAGTAATGTATTCACTATTATCGAGCACGCTATAAGTAGAGCAATGAATGCTTAGAGGTATCGTTGACCAGTTATCACGCCGGAATAATTCATTTTATATTCAATTCTTTCAAATATTCTCTAAGCTTTTCTCCCACCTCCGGGTGCTTTAGGCCAAGCTTTATTGTAGCTTTGAGAAAGTTAAATTTATCGCCGGTATCAAGCCATTCACCCTGCAACTCTTTTCCATAGAGATGTCGATTATTGTCAAGTAAAATTTGGAATGCGTCAATCAACCTAATTTCTCCTGAATTACCGCAGCTCAACCTTGCGAGAACATTCATAACTTCTGGAGTAATAATATATTTTCCGACTGCAACAAGATTTGAATTGGCTTCTTCAGGTTTGGGTTTCTCGATCAATTTCGTTATTTCATAAACCGACTTGTCCACCATGGAACCTTCTATCACACCAAACTTCGATACCTCATCAAGTTCAACCCGGCTCATTCCAATTACACTATAACCATATTCTTGAAAAGTATCTATTAACTGCTTGGAAGCAGGGATTATACTGTCATAAATACAGTCACCGAACAAAACAAGCACAGGTTCGTTTCCAACGACATGAGCTGCCTGAAGAACAGCGTGGCCATCTCCTAGGGGCATGGATTGACGTACGTACGAAAACTTCGCGAGTTCCGAGATCTTGTGGACGGATTCCAAAAGCTCGTGCCTGCTTTTCTCAACCAGAGTCCCTTCAAGCTCAAAAGAAATGTCAAAATGATCTTCAATCGCTCTTTTCCCGCGGCCGGTTACAAAAATGATTTCTTCAATTCCTGATTCCACGGCTTCTTCCACCAGATATTGGACCACAGGCTTATCAACCACCGGAAGCATCTCCTTGGGTTGAGCCTTGGTTGCGGGGAGGAACCTTGTCCCGAATCCGGCAACCGGCAAAATGGCCTTTCTAATTTTACCCATGATGTCACGCCTTTCAGTCCCGTACCCCCTCCCGGGGTCGTTTCAGGATTTTTGGGAGTAACTATTCAGCATATCCGCACTTGAGGGATTGATGGAGAAGGCAGGTAAGCTCTGAATTTTCAGTGAGTATGTTGCTGATCGTGGATGCCTGAATAATGCCTCAACTCGACTGCCAACGAACCCAATGCGCATTTCGGGGGCGGATGCTACCCGAAGAAGTGCTTGGGACACACTGAAAGCCCGTTCAATCATCAAATATCCTAATGAAAAACGCAAGTGATCTTTCCTCGAAAAACGGGAGTGGAAGTCAAGCACCTTGTTATGAAAGAATCTGTCGGGGAGGTGCGAAGATGTCCACGATCCGAAAGATGTATACGAAGGAATTCAAGAGGGAAACAGTGGCATTGATGGAGGAAAGCGGCAACAAGTCTCAAATGGCTCGGGACTTGGGCAATCCTGTGAGTTCGCTGGGAAAATGACGGAAAAAATCAATGGAAGCCCGGAGAGGCCATTTCCGGGGCAGTTCAATCTGCTTTTTGCCGTCATTGCGCTCAAAATGAAACTCCATTGGAGAGCTAATCCTCCCGGGAAGGTGCACCGGCATTTGCCTTCTTCAGAGAATTGACACAATCAAATTGACACTACCGCTTTAGCCAAGTAGATCTTGCATAACTTTAAGCTCTTCTCGATTCAAGGCTGCAAGTTTTGCGAAGCGCATGTATCAACTGGTTGACAATAATGGTCTCCGTATGATCTTCACCCGTTCGGCTTAGACGGTCGGCCCTGCAAATCTCGTAATCAAATCCGCAATCGTGGGGGAGAGCTGCCATCACTGAAGCTGAGTTTGTTGTTTTGTCCGGGAAGGCACTGCGGGATGGCCGGATGGAACGAGGGTGGCCAAGTCCCCGGCGGCAAGAACGGCAAGCCCTGCGAATAATCAAGCAGACCCGCTTGAGACGAATAGTAGCTATGAGCATGTCGAAGAAGAGACCACGGGGCCTTCGATGAAGAATCTTGCCGGGCAGACCGTATCCACCGCGACTTGCATTCAGCCCCGTTCGCTGACGACGAATGCCGTGTGGACCATTGCCGCCAATCTTGTGCGCGGAGGGTGTCAATGGGGGTTGCTCGTTGCTCTTGCAAAGCTGAGTACCCCCGCGATGGTGGGGCAGTTAGCCCTCGGGCTCGCCATCAGTACGCCGCTGTTCCTCCTTTCAGGCCTTCAACTGCGGATTGTTCAAGCCACTGACGCCAAGGATGACTTCCACTTCGGACATTACCTGGGGCTTCGCCTCATCTGCGATCCGCTGGCCTTTGTCGTGACCATTGGCTTTGCCTGGGCTGCCGGTTATCCCCTGGACACTTTGCTGGTGATCGGGGCCGTTGCTCTGAGCAAGATGCCGGACTCGCTTGGGGACTGTATCCAGGGCGCGATGCAAAAGAACGAACGATTAGACATGGTGGCCGTCTCTACCATTATTCGAAACCTCGGGTCGTTTGCAGCCTTTGTTGGCGTTTTTTGTCTGTCGGGACTCGTGTCACTGGCGGCTTTGAGTCAGGCGGGGATGAGTGCCCTGGTGTTCCTGGCCTACGACTGTCCGCGGGGAGCCAGGCTCATCGGGCCCGGGGTACGGGCCTTGGCACCACGTATCGAGTGGAGTCGACTTTTCAGATTGGCGGGTCTGGCTTTACCTTTGGCATTAATCGCCATGATCATTTCTCTTGGCGGCAATCTGCCCCGTTATCTTCTGGAACGCTATTGGGGAGCCGCGTCCCTGGGCATTTTTGCGGCAATCATGCAGCCGTCGCTGGTGGGGAATATAGTGATGACCGGCCTTGGACACACGGTTATGCCCGGTATGGCCAGGAGCTATGCCTCCGGAGACTGGAGCCGTCTCAGCCGGCTGGTTTTGCGTCTGATGGGATTGGGATGTATCGTGGGCGGAGTCGCGATTGCGGTCATCTGGGGCTGGGGGCGAGAGATTATGACTTTGCTTTACAGGCCCGAATACGCTGAGTACCAGGATGCCCTGGTCTGGCTCATGGTGGCCGGAACTATCGGCAATATCGGCTGCGGTTTGGGGTATGGGCTTAACGCCACCCGCGCGTATCACTACTACCTTCTGTTCTATTCCATTTCAGGGGTGCTGGGAGCTTTGTTGGGATTTCTTTTGATTCCTGTCTATGGCATAAAAGGCGCGGCTTGGACGATATGCGGCACGTACTTCCTCAGTGGCCTTTTTCTTGGTTTGCTTTTCTTCTTTCTTAGTCACAAAGGAGAGTCCCGTGGATAACCACGAGGAGTTCTTTACAAAATATTATCTGCGCTTACGCCGGTTCGATGTTGATGCGCTCCCCCTCTTCCACCGGGCACTTCACCTCTTCTGCGGCAACCGGTTGGAACGCGGCTTCCACAGGCTCATTATCGGGGTCGGTTTCAACGGATGATATGGCCGGGGGAATCAGGCGTAAACGGAGACAAAATGCTGAACCCGGAAAAAGAAAGGCACGAAGGCGGCCTTGCACT
The DNA here is from genome assembly GCA_963666995.1 of uncultured Syntrophobacter sp. Lineage (GTDB taxonomy): Bacteria > Desulfobacterota > Syntrophobacteria > Syntrophobacterales > Syntrophobacteraceae > Syntrophobacter. Next base: position 3,263,092 of record OY762941.1, read on the forward strand.
CTGCAACTGCCTGGATACTCTTCCTCTCTCTATAAACCACTCCAGTTCCAAAAAGATAAGAATTCTCCACGTACTCTTTTACCTTGGCCCGGGCGGCGTGGAAACCTGGTTACTGCAGGTGCTGCGTCATCTGGACTGGAACCGCTTCGATATCGACATCCTGGTCCATTCAGCCGATAGGGCGGTTTACACAGGGCAGGCAATGGCCTTAGGCGCCAAAATACATATGTGCCCTTATTCATCGCAACCATGGGATTATACAAAGAGGTTTTTTGGCTTTCTGAAGTATCAGGGTGGTTATGACGTGATCCATGAACATTTGCCTCTCGGCGGGTTCCATATTTTTGTTGCGCGATTGGCCGGCATCCCGATGCGAATATATCATTGCCATAACGACGAGCATACACGCTTTGGGCCGGCCGGACTACGACGGCGCTTTTCATTGGCAGTTTCCCATCGCTTCGCCAGGCGTTACGCCACTCACGGTCTGGCAGTCAGTGGGATTACCGGCCGGGGGGCCTTCGGGGCCAATTGGGAATCCGATGGCCGCTATCAGTTTTTCCCCGCCGTTAATGACTTTCTCTCGTTTGAGCGACCGGTTAACCGCAAGGACGTCCGTGATGAACTGGGCCTTCCCGCGTCTGCTTTTGTGATGGGACATGTGGGGCGCTTTCAGTTGCAGAAAAACCATGATTTTCTAATTGATATAGCGGCCGAGATGTTCCGGAGACTCCCCGAGGCCTATCTCGTGTTGGTAGGGGATGGGCCGTTGCGGCCTGCGATCGAGAATAAAGCGGCTCGTCTGGGGTTGAGCCCGCGAGTAATCTTCACCGGGGTCCGCAGGGATGTTGCCAGGCTGATGCGGGGCGCAATGGATTTGTTATTGTTTCCATCCGCGTTTGAGGGCATGGGCATGGTGATATTAGAAGCCCAGGCTGCAGGCTTGCCCTGCGTGATCTCTGATGTTATCCCCGACGAAGCGACAATCATACCCGAACTGATAAAGAAAGTTTCTCTGGACAGTGGGCCTGAGGTCTGGGCTGAGGCGGTACTCTCGGCCAGAGAGAGCGGGCGGGGCATAGGTCCGGACATGGCCGCCGAGAAGATACGCGGAACCTTATTCGATATCGAGACCAATGTGCGCCGCCTGCAGGCACTCTATGAGAGTGCGGTGGTCTGATTCTCCGCCACAAGCCTGCGACGACATCCTCCAAATAAGTCGATGCGGCAATCGACTCCGGGTCCGCCTTTCGTCAAACGGTTACTTTTTCACCTTCAGCCGTTTGACCTTTTTCGCCGTACCTTTTCTTCTCAGTTCTCTTGCACCCGGTTCAGTCTTGGGCTTCGTACGTTCTTCACTCGCACTCTTTACTCTGCCTTTATTGTTTCGATCCTTATTGCTTATCATTGTTCCCACTCCTCCATGAATGTATGTAACTTTGGTTACCGGGTTTTCCCTTATCTATCCGCATGGCCGGTATCGATCGGTTTCCCGGCTGCCTTCTACGGTTTTGCGACAGGATCTCCCATCTCTTCCTTGCGATCCAAGTGCCTGAAATCCGAGTAAAAAGTCTTTTCGTGCGCTGGCCTTCCCGCAGCCTTCGGGACCAGGCAAAGATCGAGATCGTTGTGTTAACATACCATATACTAAGCATACTTTGTTAGGCCGCGTATCGGAGCACCACGAAAAAACGGCAGGCGGTACCCGGAATAACAAACCGCAACCGGCTTCTTCGGCCGGGAAGGGCCGTGTATTTTGAAGCTTGATTATTCAGTCGCGGTGGATTCGGAAGATGTTTGATGGAGCTTCACGAGTTCGTCGATCAAAAACATGTCGGTCAGCAGCGTACGAACATGTATGGATGCGTTCAGGTTGTCCACCAACTGGGAACTCAGCCTTGGCTGGGCACGCACCAGTTCGACGGCGGCAAGCGCGTTCGCGGCATCCCGTTCCAACACCGTCAGAAAGGCCTGGTACCGTTCCGCCGGCTCAAGCCGCAGCTCCCGTACTATCCCCCCATAGGCTTCGGCCAAACCTGACGCCGCTTGGACGGCGCGAGACAACAATTCACGAAGCTGTGTCCCGGATCGGTTGCCCTGGTCCCCCGGAAGACCCTGGGCAGCGTAAGCGAGCATGAATTCATAGCATTCTTCAATCGCGTCGCAGCGATCGGCAATATCCTTGAGCATCGTCGTCATGTTGTTCCCTTGATCTCACTGCGACGCTTGCGTGTCGCAACCCCACCGCCCCGGATCGTGGTGCCTGAGGTAATACTCGCGGTTCATTGCGCCAAAAACCATGGACTTTGTGAGAGGCAGTTCCTCGGGCCGCAGCGCGAAGTACACGTGGATCGTCACGAGCGCGATCAATCCCACCCCGGCAAACCCGTGCAGCAGGTATACCATCCCCCATGTCATGTCGTCAAAGAGGTAAGGGTTTCGCGTGAAAAACGGCGTGCGCACCCGGGACATCATGAGTACGCCGGTGATCGCCATACTCAATCCACAGGCCACGATGGCGAGATGGTACAGCTTATTGAGAAAGGGGTATTTCCCCGGTTTTTCCGGGGCCGGCCCAACGTTGCCAAAAACGCGCCGGATCCGGCGCCATGCGTTCTCCAGGTCCGCCTTATCGGGCCAGATCGACCAGAAGTCCATGAAGAAGACGGCATGGACGATGTGGAAGACGATGGCAAGGGTCAAAACAACGCCGGCGGCCCAATGGATGTTCACCCAGGCAAACCGCAGGCCGACCTTCGGCAGGAAGGCCGAAAAAAGCAGTGTCAGGATGGCGGCGGCCATGACCCAATGGAATATCCTGGCCGGCAGGGAGTGCCGCGGCACTCTTTCCGGGCAGGACTCCATCTCCGGCGGAATGGCTTCCGGCAAGGCCTCGGGTTTGGCGAGGCAGCGAACCAGGATGGCGTGAACAATCAGGAAGGCCAACCCGGCAAACAGCGACACCCACAGCAGATACCAGGCGATATGGATGGGAACCTCCCGGCCCCACGGATTCAGTGCCCACGTAATTACGCGCATGGTTCCTCCTCGCCGCGAATGACTCGTTTCACCAGATTGCGCACGAGCGTCACCTTGTAGCCGTTGTGCGCAAGTGGTTGCGCGCCCTCGATCGCAAGCCTTCCGGCCATCTCGGCGGTCGTCTCGTCCCGGGGTTTGCCACGGACCGCGTCCTCCACCCGGGTCAGGCGTACAGGGTGCGCCGCCACGGCATTGACGACCAGGCGCATGCGGTCAATCCGGTCGCCGGAGAGGACCGCAACGGACGCGATGTTGACCAGTGGGAAGTCCCACACCTGGCGGTCCCGCACCTTTTCGAAAGAGAAATGCGCGCCGGCCCAGGTCGCCGGGATCCGGATCGTGGTCAACAGGTCGCCGGGACCAAGCACGGTCATTCGGGTGATGTCGAAGCCGGGGCCGATGAAATAATCCTCGGCCTTAACCTCACGCGTTCCCCGCGCGTCGCGGATCACCATCCGCGCGTCAAGGGCGATAAGAGCCGGGGCCGTGTCCGACGGATTGACCGCGACGCAACGGTCGGCGTCGAAAATGGCGTGTTCCCGATTCATGCCGGTCGGCGTGTCGGCGTAGCATATGTTGCCGCCGGCGCGGTAGCACGTCCAGCCGTTGCGATAGTACCAGCACCGGGCGTCCTGGGACACATTGCCGCCGATCGTTCCCTGGTTGCGGATCTGAGGGGAAGCCGCCGATCCCGCGGCCTGGGACAGAATTGCGCACCTCTCCCGTACGGCCGGATGGCGTACCACCTCGGTCAAGGTCGTCATGGCCCCTATCTCGAGCCCTCCATCGACCTTGCGTATCCCACACAGTTCCTTGATCCGGCTCAAATCGACCACCACTTTGGGCCGTTTGATCCGATCCTTGAACCATTCGAGGCTGTCGAGTCCGCCCGCCAGCACCCAGGCGTCGACCCCGTACCGGGCGAGCAATCCCAGCGCATCCTCGGCGGTCGCCGGTTGAAAGAGCTCGAATTGCGGCATGATGTCGCGCACTATTGCCATATTCGGTCTCCTGCCGCTGCATCGACCATGCAGCGTCCGGTGTTAAACATTGGCTGCAAAGCCCTCCTGGATCGGCCGCCCGGCTTCCAGCCAGGTCAGGATGACATCTGCGGTCACCGGCGCACGCCGGAACACATCGTCGCCGAGGGCATCCATGAGCGCAGTAAGAACGGCAGTGCATGCGCCTCCGGTCGGAGGCTCACCGATGCCGCGCGCGCCGACCGGCGTTTCCGGGTCCGGGATGCCCAAAGCGTCCCATTTCATCCTTGTCGGCACATCGAGTATCGTGGGGGGTTTGGTATGGTAAAACCGCTTGGCCAGCGGCAGGCCGTAGTGTGGGTCGTACACCCATTTCTGGCCGATGGCGTGGCCGATGCCGAGCATGGAGCGGCCGACCAACTGCCCGCCCAGCCCGCGCGGGTGCACAACGACGCCCGCATCGGCGACCACGAGGAAATCCAGAATCTCGTACATGCCGGTTTCCACATCGACCTCGACCTCGGCAAAAGTCGTGACATAGGAAAAGCTCTGGCCGTCCCGAGGGAAGGCGTCGCGGGCAACGGCCAGCAGTCCCTGGCCGGCCAGGGCCTTAACGGACGCCTTGGTGAGCCTGTTGATGTCGTCGGGGAATTCGTGTCCGTCGTAGACGCCGCCAAGGGCGATGGCTTGCCTGGCCGCCTCGCCAAAGCTCATGCCCGGTTCGTCGCCGGGGCGAAAAACGCGTTCACCGGCGATTTTGTATTCCTCGGGTTTGCCTCCAAGGGTTTGAGCAGCGATTTCCCGCAATTTCTTCCTGGCGTCCAGAGCCGCGGCAAGGGCCGCCCGCGACATGGCATGTATGGTCTGGCTGCCCCCGGAAACGCAGCTCCACGGCAGGTGCCTGGAGGTATTCCCCCAGATGATCTCGCACCGTTCCCACGGCACATCCAGGGCTTCTGCCGCCACGCGGTGAACGTCGCTCACAGACTCCGTCCCCAGGTTGCCGATGCCGCACTGGATGCGGATACCCCCGTCGGATTTGATGATGATCAGTCCGTCGAACCCGATCGTGCCGGCGACAAAGCAGCCCATCCCTACGCCGAGCCCCCGGACTTTCGCCCCCCTGCGCTGTCCGCCGCCGGCCTTGCGTCCTTCCCAGTCGAAGAGCGCCGCCCCGCGATCGAGGGCTTGCTTGACGAAGGCGCTCGTGGCATGGGGACGCGTGCCGTCCGCCCCCGGCGCTCCGAACGGGGCCTTGCCCTCGGGGGCGTTGCGCCGCCGGATGTCCACCGGGTCGATCCCCAATCTGCGCGCCGCCTTTGCAAGCACTGGTTCCATGAAGGTCACGCCCTGCAGGCCGCCGGGCGAGGTCTGAGCGGAACGGGTGGGCGTATTGGTCAGGACGGAGATCCCGCGCCAGCGCATGGCGACGGGCTGGTACAGGAGCGAGACGATGCGGCCCGCCGAAGCGACGTCGCCGTTTTCCTCGTGCGGACCATTGTCCTGGAGGACAAACATGTCGAGGGCAAGGATACGGCCCTCCCTGGAGAAGCCGACCTTCATACGTCCCCACAGGCTCGGGCGCGCGCGGCCGATGAAATGCTCCTCCTCGCGGCTTACGCGCATCATGACCGGGGCGTTCGCCTTCCGTGAAAGGATGGCCGGGATGATCAGGGAAATGGAGCCCGTGATCTTGCTGCCGAATCCCCCCCCGGTATATTCGCTGACAAAGACGATCTTGTCGGCATCGATTCCCAGCCACCGGGATATGGCGGGAATGGCTTGTATCGTGCTTTGCGAGCCGGCGTGGATGAACACCTTGCCGTTTTGCCAATAGGCCAGGGTCGAGCGGGTTTCCAGGGTCTGATGGCTCGTGTTCGGGGTCGCGTGGGTTTCGTCGAGCACGAGCGCCGCGTTCGCAAACCCTGCTTCGATATCGCCGTACGACCATTGAGCCGTAGCCTTGCCCATGGGCAGCCGGCCGTCTTTGGCCGCGGCGAAGTCGGCCCCGGTCCATTTGAGTTCCCGCACCTCGGGGGGCGGCGACTCTCCCGCTTTGCCCGCCTGGGGCTCGGGATGCGCCCAGACGTTGCCGTCCGTCCTGGCGTTTGGCCCGCCGGGCCGCAGGCTGGCCAGAGGATCGATCACGAACGGCAGAGGCTCGTACTCGATTTCAATTTTTTCGATGGCTTCGGCGGCCGTCAATTCGTCCACCGCCGCCACGGCGAGAATGGGAGCGCCCTGGTACAACGGTTCCATGGTGAGTGCGCGTTCCGCCCACTCGCCGGCCTTGATCACGGCACCGGTATCGGTTACGAAATCAGCTGCGGCTGGAAGATCGTCGGCGGTGATGATAGCCTTTACACCCGGCATGGCCAGCGCGGCGTCGGCATTGATCCGCTTCACGCGGGCATGGGGCATGGGGCTCAGCAGAAGCTTGCAATAGAGCATGCCCTCGGCGCGAAAGTCTTCGGAGAACTTGGCGGTGCCGGTCAGCTTCGCCCGAAGATCCGGGGTGGTGTAGTTTTTGCCAACCAGCTTTTGTGTAGAAAAATTCGCTTCGTTGGGCATGGTTACGCCTTCCTGAGATATTCCGCGCCACGCATCAGGGCATCGAGAATCTTCTCATAGTCCTGGCAGCGGCACAGATTTCCGGAGATGCCATGTGCGAGTTCCTCACGCGTCGGGTTCGGATTTATCATCAAAAAACCGGCCGTTGCCATGAGAAACCCGGGAGCGCAGTAGCCGCACTGGAAGCCCTGCTCGTCAAGAACACCCTGCTGCAGCGGATGGAGTGTTCCGCCGGCCCCGGCCAGTCCTTCAACGGTCACAATTTTCCTGCCCCTTACGGAATGCGTGAGGATCGAACAGGAGTACTGGGGGATATCGTCGATAAGCACGGTGCAGGCCCCGCACTCGGCGCGGTCGCAACCGATCTTGGTTCCGGTAAGGCCCAGCTTGTTGCGCAACGTCATGGCCAGAGTCTCCTGCTGCATCACGTCGACATGGCGCTGCTGCCCGTTGACGGTCAGCGTAACCAGCCGTTCGACCGAGCCGGAAGATGCCTTTTGGCCCGCCATGGACGTGCCTTGAAACATATAACCGGCCCAAGACACCGCTCCGGCGGCGATAACGCCTTTGATGAAGGCCCGTCTCGTGATCCTGATCGACGTGCTTTCTCCATTTTCGACATCAGCCATTGCGCAAATCACCTCCTCCGGTATGTACAGAACAGGCATTTTTGAATCCGGACATAGTTTTCTCAGAAGAGCAAAATTCGGTTTGGTCTCAAGAAATACGGCGTTCTTGGTGCCCCATATCTCCCGGGAAAGGGAAAAAACATGGAATAGAATCCCATATCCCACCCAATATTTTGGAATCTAAGTTTTCAGCACCTGTTTGGCAACTCCGAAACGGCGGCATATACGGGTTTCACGCGCCGGCGCATGGGCCGAAACCCGGGGGTGCGGGGGAAGGGGCTATTGCCCAAAGAAGAAGCCGAGGCCGGATGAAACCAGGATTCGTCATTCCGGCGGAGGCCGGAATCCAGGCTCTTTGAAATTATTGGATAATTCCAATTAACGACACCGGCCCCCGGTTTTTCGCCGGGGTGACGTTTCTGGACAAACGGCTCATCTTTTACCTGGATTCTGTTCGGGCAACAGGCCGGGAATCATTCACCCGCTCTTATTGGGGATGTTGGGAGAATTATCTTGAACGCAACGCCGTATTGGATAATCGGCCGGTGTGAATTGCCTCCAGCGGGGATCACTTTTCCTTTTTTTCTTCGACCATCTCGAAGGTCCCGTCTTCTTTCTGAATGATCTTCATGTCCCGGCCGTTGTGGGTCACTCTGATGGGACCGCCGTAAGTCGCAGGCTTGACGACCTCGGGTTTGTTCCTGCGTTTCCTGCGCGTCAGTATGACCGCCACGATAACAATAACGATAATGACAACAACCAGAACTGGAAGGGTCCACACCATATGATCCATCTTATGAGAACTCCCGCTCGGGTCTGCTCCATTCGAACATGAGCCTTGGCAACAGGTATCTCGAAATGCTCATCCGCTCAAATGTGCTTATTGGCGCGTCACTGCGATTCAGCGCTTTGAAGGTTGCTCAAAAGGGATTGAATTTCCCACTTTGGGATAGAAATCTCTTGGAACGTCACCCCTGTTGAGACGATCAAACGATTCACGAATCGGCCCTGCGGATGCTTTCTTCGGGTACGTTCGACGCTTCAGGCCCTTCGATACAGGAAACACCTCACCCAGTGGTTCGGCGTGTACTCGACGAGAGGCGGAATCTGTTCCCCACATTCGGCCGTTTCGCGCGGGCAGCGAGGCGCAAACGAGCATCCGCGCAACGTCTCGGACTCGAGTTCGGGTTCCGCGGCAGCTCTCCTGTGCCTTCTCGCCACGGCGGGGTCGGGCACGGGGACCGCTTCCAGAAGTGTCTTCGTGTAGGGGTGATAAGGATTATCGAACAGCTCCCTGTTGGCGGCCAGTTCGACGAAGCTGCCGAGGTACATCACCGCCACGCGGTCGCTGATGTGGCGCACGACCGAGAGATCGTGCGAAATGAAGAGGTAGGTCAGATGATACTTTTCCTGCAGGTCCTGAAGCAGGTTCAGCACCTGGGCCTGGATCGACACGTCCAGGGCGGACAGCGGTTCATCGCATATGACCAGTTCAGGATTCAAGGCCAGTGCGCGGGCAATCCCTATGCGCTGACGCTGGCCTCCGCTGAACTCGTGAGGGTAGCGATTGACCTGCTCCGGACGTAATCCCACGACTTCCATGAGTTCGCGGAGCCGCTCGCGCCTCTGGGCGGCAGTGCCCACGCGGTGGATGACGAGGCCCTCGGCGATGGTCCGGCCGATGGTCTGGCGGGGATTGAGGGAAGAATAGGGGTCCTGAAAAATGATCTGCATTCTCCGCCGGAGCGAGTGCATCTCCTTTGGATGCAACGACAGGATCTTCTTGTTGTCGAATACGATTTCCCCTTCGGTCGGTTCTTCGAGGCGAAGGATAAGACGCCCCAGCGTCGACTTGCCGCAGCCGCTTTCTCCCACCAGTCCCATGGTTTCTCCACGGCCGATGGAGAAATCCACTCCATCCACCGCCCTGGTGAATCCCGCAGCCTTGCGCATGAAACCCTGGGTAATAGGATAGTACTTCTTCAGATTGCTGACGGTGAGTAAAACATCGCTTCCATCTTGCCGCATCGGGCGAATCTCCAAAATCCGGTCCGCAACCGTCCCTGCGGAGAAGGTCAATAGAGCCAGCAACGCACGGGGTGGCCGCCTTCGGGACGAAGAAGGCCGGGTTCTTCCTCGTAACATCGTCCAAATACGTAGGGACAGCGCGTGTTGAACTTGCATCCGGGCGGCAGGTCGAGCAGATTCGGCACGACACCGGGAATGGCCTCCAGACGTTGCTTCACCTCGTGCGACCGTCCCGGAACAGACCTCATCAATCCCTGTGTGTAGGGATGCAGGGGGTTCTTGAACAGTTCGAAAACAGCGGCCTCCTCCACGATGCGCCCCGTGTACATCACCGCGACCTCTTCGGCGAGTTCGGCTATGACGCCAAGGTCATGGGTGATGAGCAGGACCGCCGCCTGGGTTTTTTCCTTCAGGTCGCGAAGCAAGTCAAGGATCTGCGCCTGGATGGTGACATCCAGCGCGGTAGTGGGTTCATCCGCGATGATGAGCTTCGGGCTGCAGGCTATGGCCATGGCGATCATAACCCGCTGGCGCATTCCGCCGCTCATCTGGTGGGGATAATCCTTCATGCGGAGTTCAGGCTCCCGGATGCCGACAAGCTTCAGCAGTTCGAGAGTCCTTGCATGGGACTCTCTCCCCGACAGCTTCGTGTGCCGCTGCAAAACCTCGATAATCTGGTTTTCCACCCGAAAAACGGGGTTGAGAGAAGTCATCGGTTCCTGGAAGATCATGGATATTTCCTTGCCGCGGACTTCCTCCATTTGTTTTTCCGTGAGGGAGAGCAAATCTCTGCCTGCGAACCGGATCGTTCCGCCGACTATTCTGCCGGGAGGCGATGGGATGAGGCGCATGACGGAATGGGCCATGACGCTCTTGCCGCATCCGGATTCTCCCACGATTCCAAGCACCTGGGCTTCATCGAGGCGAAGGCTTACTCCATCGACGGCTTTAGCGGTTCCCCTTTCGGTGAAGAAATAGGTTCTGAGATCCTCAATCTCCATCAAGACCCGGTCCATGGTCCCCCTCAATCCCTGACTTCCCGCATGATGCCCCATTCGACAGACCCGTCAGTCCGTGGACATCGCGTAACCGTGGAACAGTATCAAAAAGAGTATAAGTTGTCAAAAAGCCATATCGAATAGGGTCAGACCTACACATTTGACATAGTTATGTCAAATGTGTAGGTCTGACCCCGTGTTACATTAAAAAATCTTAAATTGACGGCCAAAAGGTTTCGTGAAAGCCTAATAAAACAGAGCAAATTTCATCACTTCTCGGAACCTGGTACCGGAACCGCACCCCTTCATCCAATTTAAAGGAGGCTTCCCATGCGACTTCCCCGGAACCGATTGTTACCCAACGCGGCACGACTACTCCTGATCCTGATTTTGCCGGCTGCGGTGCACTGCTTTTTCCCCGTTGCACTCACCGCGGCCGATTGCGGAGGCGGACAATCCGGAGGCGGGTACACCGTTCCCGGAGAAATCGTGCAGCCGGCCCCGGTTTGCCCAGCAGGGATGCCCACGACAGCGCAATACTGGTACGACCCGGATAATCCTCCAGCGGGAATGGGTCCAATGTCCTGCGAAGACTGGAGGGGTAATCGGTACATCGTTGATACTCTCTGGCCGCCCGGTGTGACCTTGCCGGGAGGCTATCCCGATGAGACCTCGCTCCTGGACTGCGGCTGGAGTTTCGATTGGATCCCTTACACCGACCTTGGCGGGTACACGCAGACCTACCATGTGGTCGTGGTCGCGCCCGACGCTTCGGACGTGAAGTCAAGAGACGAACTGTGCACATCCTGGGAGGATGGCTTTTAGGGTTGAATCGAAGCAACCAACAGTCGTTCGGCATCCAACCATTTGCGCCTGTCCCGTCCGATGTCGGGGCCAAGCGCGGCAGATGGTTCCAATAGGAGAAAAAGATGGCTGAAAAATCCAGACCCATTTGGCTGATCCTGGTGCTCATCGCTCTTGTATACACCTTTTCGGGAGTACACTTCGCCGCGGCCCCGGAGGACATTCCCCCCGGGGATGCCTCCGGACCCGTGCAAAACATCGCATTCCTTACTTACGCCTCTGCCGGCAAGACCTCAAAGGCGGCCGCAAAAGCCTCCTCTCCGCAAAGGCTCACGACTAAACCACTGCGGGAAGACGTCGATTACGGGATCGAACCCGACCAGGCCGAGCCGGGAGGAGAATTGGCCGGGGAAACGGTGAGCCTTCTTTGCGCAAATGCGGTCGATGCCGCCCGGGACATCGACCTCCCCTCCCCAAACCGTATGGGGCTTTCCTTTGCGAGGGTCTACAACAGCCGCTCGGAAGTCGCGGGGATCCTCGGCTACGGCTGGACCCACACCTACGGGGCGACACTCACCCCGCCCGAGGGGACCGACCCCTACCTCAAGATCCTCGATTCAACGGGGCGGGGCCGGTATTTTCTCTCGGACGGCCAGGACACCTACCTCGGGGCCTTCCAGGAACGAACCAGGGTGAGCCTTCTTACAAGCGGAAACTACGTCTGGAACCGTCTTGACGGCAGCAGGTACAAGTTCTCGCCCGCGGGCCGGCTTCTTCAGATTACGGATGCCGCGGGAAACGTTCTCTCCCTTGACTACGACGCCCAGGGGCGCCTTATCGCGGTAACCGACGCCTCAACCGGCCGGGCGCTTACCCTCACCTACACCGGGGGCGGACGCCTGCTGAAGATAACCGGCCCCGTTACCGCCGCGGTTTCGGACGGCGTCTGGGTGACCTACGCCTACAACGCCGCGGGAAACCTCTCTTCGGCAACCTACGGGGACAACTCCGGGTTTACTTACGAATACGCGGACCCGGCCGACGCCCACAATCTCACCGGAAAGCGCGACAAGAAGACCTATCTTCTGGCCCAGTGGGCCTACGACGGCGAGGACCGGTGCATCTCGAGTTTCAGCCCGAGGGGCCGGGGCGCGGCCGTAAGCTATGTCGGCGACACCCGGGTGGACGTAACCGACGCCTACGGCACCGTGCGCTCCTACACCATCGGAACGGCCGGAGGCCGCAAGCGGGTGACCCAGCTTACCGGGCTTGCCAATGCGCCGTATGCAAAAACCAATGCCGTGAGGTGGACCTATGACGACTCGATGCGCTTAACCGCGGTCCAATACCCCAACGGGACCGTAAACCTCTACCAGAACTTCGATACCCGGGGAAACCCCAGGACCGTGATCCCGGCAAGCGGGGACCCGGCCGAGCGGACCATTACCTACACGTATCACGGGAGGACGAACGCGCCGCTCACCCGCACGGAGGCGAGCGTTCTGGGAGGCGGAAATAAAGTCACCACCTGGGATTACGACGATCCAGCGGATCCGGAAGACGACCCCCTGGTTTCAAACGAAAAGCCGACCACCCTCCTCTATCGCCTGATCGAGCAGGGCTACACCAAAGACGCCTCGGGAACCACGGTGCCCTACAAGTACACCACCCGTTTCAGCTATAACGACTGCGGGCAGGTGACGAGCTTTAACCGGCCGATTCCCGCGATCTCCGACAGCACCTATTACCACTACACGTCCGGGACCCTCGATCTCGACCGCGTAACCGACCCCCTCGTCGGCTCGACCCTCTTTTCCGCCTTTGATGCCGCGGGCTACCCCGGACAGATGACCGACGTGAACGGCCAGGTGAAGTCGTTCACCTACGACGGGAGGGCAAGGTTAACCGGGGTCGCAAACGCCGCCGACGGGTCCACCGTCCAGGTTGCCTACAATACCGCCGGGAAGGTCGCGTCGCGAACGGACGAGGACGGAGTCACCCGGAGCTACAAATACATCCTCCCCTACGGGAACCTCGACCGCATAACGGACCAGCAGGGAGACTACATTCAACATTACTACGACGACGGCGGGAACCTCTCCAGGGTAAAATACCAGACGGCGGGAGATTCGAGCGTCACGACCCGCATCGAATCCTGGAATTACCAGTCCCCGGACTGCCCCGGCCTTCTCTGGAAGGATACCCTGGCCGACGGCACTTTCACCCGGTACAACTACGATGCGGCCGGGAACGCAACCGGCGTAACGGATCCCAACGGAAACAGCACCGGTTATGCCTACGACGCCCTGAACCGCCCGGTAGCGGTCACTCAACCCGGAGGCGCAATCACCCGGATGCAGTACGACCGTCACGGGAACCTTGCATCCCTAACCGACGCCGAGGGCCGGCAGAGCCTTTATGCTTACGACGACATGGGCCGGCTCGTCTCCCGGACCCTGCCCGATTCGGGAACGACCTCCTACGGCTACGATGCCGCGGGAAACCTCGCCTGGAAGACGGACGCAAACGGGGCCACCGCAACCTTCACCTACGATGCGATCTATCGGCCTACCGGGGCGAGCTATCCCGCGGGCGGGGGACAGGACGCCTACTCCGTTTCCTACACCTACGACGAGGGGACAAACGGCAAGGGGCGCCTGACGAGCGTAACCGATCCCTCGGGGACCACCACGTTTGCCTACGACAGCCGGGGAAGGCTGAAAAGGAAGATAACGACCGTTTCCGGGGTCTCTTTTACGCTCACCCGCAATCTTACCGCCGGGGGCCGGGTGACCGGGATCACCTATCCCGGCGGAAGAAGCGTTGCTTACGACCGGAGTTCATGCCCGTGCCTGGTGGACGGGGTCACAACGACTTATAACAGCGTTACGGCCACCCTGCTTTCGGGACTCACCTACCGCCCCTTCGGCGAATCGTCGGCCATGAACATGGGAAACGGCGGGACCGTTTCAAACACGTTCGACCTGAACGGCCGCCTCACCGCGGCAAACCCCGGGGCGACGATGGAGCGGGACTTTACCTACGATGCAAACGGGCATCTTCTGACGGTTACCGCGGCAAACACCCCGTGGGTGAACCGGACCTTCGCCTACGATGGCTTAAACCGTTTGACCTCGGCCACGGGGCCTTTCGGGACCTTCAGTTATCTCTACGACGATACGGGAAACCGGCTGAGCGCCGTCCTGGGCAGCCGAAATGAAACCTACGGCTATTTTGCGGGAACAAACCGCTTAAGCGAAATCGACGGGACTGGCCAGACCCTCTACGCCTACGATACGGACGGAAACACGACGTCCCTGGGAAGCCTCTCTTTTGCCTGGAACCGGGAAGGGCGCCTCATCCGGGTCGAGAGCGGCGCAACCCCCGTTTCCCAATACCTCTATAACGCCTTCGGGCAGAGGGTTTTAAAGTCCGCGGGAGGCCTCACCACCCTTTATCTCTACGATTTTGACGGCAATTTAATTTCCGAAACGGATGGGAGCGGCGCTATAGTAACCGAGTACCTCTACCGGGGAAGAGTCCGCCTTGCCATGGCGGACCGCGCAACCGGCGCGGTCTATACGTTCCACAACAATGAACTCGGCACTCCGGAACTCATGACCGATTCCACGAACACCGTGGTCTGGGAGGGGATCTCCAAGCCCTTCGGCGAAACGGCGGTAAACTCGGGCTCAACCGTTGTAAACAACTTCCGCTTCCAGGGCCAGTACTACGACGCCGAAACCGGGCTTCACTACAACGGCCAGCGGTATTACGATCCCAAAACGGGCAGGTATCTCACCCCGGACCCCATCGGCCTCGCCGGAGGAGTGAATCCTTATGTGTATGTGGGAAATGATCCGATTAATGGGGTTGATCCGGATGGTCTGTATTCGTCTGACGATTTCCTGCAAGATGCTTCAAACTTCTCAGCGGGATTTGGTGATACTCTTACTTCCGGTTTCGGATTGTCATACCTTTTAGGCATTCCAAGCCTTACTGAAGCTGCCAGAAACGGATTGGGAGCAAATAGTGTAGTTGATCCATGCTCCGGTTCGTACAAGGGCGGGGAAGTCACTGGATATGCTTGGGGGGTGGCGTTAAATGCTGTGGGTTACACAGCAGGCTATGAGTTCACCATCGGAAAGAACCTCCGAATTGCTCCATGGGGGAACAGAACGGGCGGTCCTTACGGGGAATTGCCACACTATCATAGAAGAATAGTCGGTGCTGATGGCTCCACCATTCCAGGAGGTGGGATTGGGTGGCATCGTCCCTGGGAAAGGGGGTGGTAATGAACTCGATTAAACCACCAATAGTCATCGTGGACAGACGAGGTGACGACATAAGTATTCATGCTTCAATAGAGGACGCTCAGTCACACTTGGAAGCGATCGATGTAAGAAATAGCGAGTACCAAGCTTATGATTCTGAAGGCCGCCTTTTGAACTTAGATGTTGTTGGAGACAAAAAATCTGTTTTATTTGGACTTTTCCAAACGAGTGTTGAACACGTACGCATTCATCAAGCTGATGGTGAGCCCATGCATGCACATGAACTACGTGCGGCGCTGTTCCAATTCTTGAGAAAGCTTGGTGCACTTGAGAATTCGCTTACATTAGAAGATACAGACCAACTTATGAAAAGGGTTATGGAAGTTATCTCGCCAAAAGAAATAGAGAATGAGGGGCCACACCCTCATTCTTGACATAACTATGACGTGTGAAGAGTGTAGCTTTGACCCCCAATACCGCCACGGAAAAGATCGCGACAAGAGAGATTGCAAGGAGTGATTGAATATGTTTATGGGAATTGTATCAGTTAGATTTCGTCATCCGACAATGGATCTGACTTTTCTTTCTTCATTACTAGACTTGTCGTGTTTCAGAAGCTGGATAGCTGGCTCGCCTCGGCAAACGCCTATCGGAGAACCATTAGCTGGCACCTATCCTGCAAGCTACTGGGTGTCCCGATTAGAGTTTCCTAGCGAAGCCGGCTTCCGGAAGCAATTTGTGCTTGCCATCAATCGCCTCGTGAAGGCAAAAGAAACTCTGCATGACCTTAGGGCGTCAGGCGGCAAGATTGAGATCTATTTGCAGTTGTCGGGGGCAGTCAATAATGGCGATACGATTGACTCGGCGCTGCTCAAGACGTTGGGCGAACTGGGTGTTGACCTCCTCATTGAAGTATTTGTCGGGGTGTGAGCTAAAGCGAGAACGAGGGGTCACACTTACATGTTTGACATATCTATGACGTGTGAAGAGTGTAGGTTTGCCCCCCATAAACCCCCATTGAATTACCGGCTCCTTTCCACCATTGGCCCCTACTTGCAAGAAAAACCTTGGGGTCAGACCTACGCAATTGACAAAATCCGACGAGCGTGGAATGGCAGGCGGCAGAGACGAACGTGCCGGACAAGTACGCCGTTATTCTCAAGGCCGCCAATGAAACCGACATCTCGACGGACGGGAGCGGCGCTATAGTAACCGAGTACCTCTACCGGGGGAGAATCCGCCTTGCCATGGCGGACCGCGCAACCGGGGCGGTCTATACGTTCCACAACAATGAACTCGGCACCCCGGAACTCATGACCGATTCCACGAACACCGTGGTCTGGGAGGGAATCTCTAGGCCCTTCGGCGAAACGGCGGTAAATTCGGGCTCGACCGTGGTAAACAACTTCCGCTTCCAGGGCCAGTACTACGACGCCGAAACGGGCCTTCACTACAACGGTCAACGGTATTACGATCCCAAAACGGGAAGATATCTCTCCCCCGACCCCATCGGCCTCGCCGGGGGAGTGAATCCTTATGTTTACGTGGGAAATGATCCAGTGAATCTCATAGATTTGCTTGGATTGGCACCCGGTGATCCGTATTCGTCACCCAATGCAGCAGCCTTTGCTGCAAGATCAGATATTCTTAGCCAAGTGGATAGACAGACTTTAATCGTTGAGTATGGTGGTTGGATTTACCAACAATCTGACAGAAGTTACTCTTACACGGCACCTCGGACAGATTACTATAGAGATCAAGTATGGCCTGGGCCTCGTCCGACGGGAGCTGTCGCCGATTATCACAGGCATGTGGATGACCCCGGCTACAGGCACCGAAATGAATTTTCTCCCGAAGACAACGATACCAATAGAGTCTTTGGAGTCCAAAGTTACCTTTTCAGGCCAGACAGGCGCGTCGATCTCTATGACCCTGCTTCAAATTCTGTATACCCTATATACCCTTGCGCCAATTAGGAGTTCAGTATGCAAAGAAAATCATGTACACGGGTTCTGTTCTTGGTAATTGTTGTAATATATGCTTTCTCTGGCTTGGAGTTACTGGAAGGAAAGGATGCTAATGAACCTTTTGCAAAGACTGTGACTGATCCTAAGCGGGATGATAGTATTAGAATTTCAGGCGATTACATGCATGCCGTCATAGTTGCATACGGTGACTGTGAAAAAAGGCTAAGAGATAGATATGGAGATAAATCTACACCCGTTACAGCACACGTGTCAGATATTCATAACTATTTCGTACTGATAGAGAAAGTAGATGAAGGTCGCACATATAGAGTGGACTTTTGGCCTGAACCGTTCCAGGGTGGACCTATCAAGGGTGGTGGTGTATCCTACCTCATAGATGCAAATACGTTCGAAATAAAGGATGTGGAACGTTCAATGTAGATTTCCTTGCGCTTGATTGATCGCATCCTTCTACCGCTTTTTTCCAGGGCGGTAGGACGGATGGGAGCGGCGCTATAGTAACCGAGTACCTCTACCGGGGAAGAGTCCGCCTTGCCATGGCGGACCGCGCAACCGGCGCGGTCTATACGTTCCACAACAATGAACTCGGCACTCCGGAACTCATGACCGATTCCACGAACACCGTGGTCTGGGAGGGGATCTCCAAGCCCTTCGGCGAAACGGCGGTAAACTCGGGCTCAACCGTTGTAAACAACTTCCGCTTCCAGGGCCAGTATTACGACGCCGAGACCGGCCTTCACTACAACGGTCAACAGTATTACGATCCGAAGACGGGGAGATATCTTACCCCGGATCCGATCGGCCTCGCCGGAGGGGTGAATCCGTATGTGTATGTGGGAAATGATCCGATTAACGCGATAGATCCGTGGGGTCTGAAATGCAAAAAAGGCTATTGGGAGAGGGTCTGGAGTAGCTTTGTGATGACAAACGAGGTTATCCCGGGTGACAGTGCCAGCATTGTTTCCGGGGGCTGGATTGGGTGCACTTACAGCCGGTAGCATGGCTGAGGCTGTGGGCGGCATCACTCCTCTAAAATGGGCTTTAGGAGGATTTAGGGGCGCTACTTTGGCCGGTGCAACTTTTACTGGCGTGGAAACCGGCGTAATTGCAGCCGGTACGGCTACCCTGAATTTTGTTGCGGTGACTATAGCTTGGGAAGCCAGCGTTGGCATAGGTTCTATGATCAGTGCCGGGATTATGCCCTGCGAGGAGGAACCGACGCCATGCCAATAATAAAGTGGATTAAAGAAAAACATGAAATCAATGGAACATGGAAAGAGCGAATTGTCCGCTATGCGGTGGGCATCCCGATATTTTTTGGTATCTATCTAGCCTTGATGTTTTTCTATGTTTACTCACATTGGCCGATCGACCTGATAGGCTGGTCTATCTTGATTTTGGCAGGCATACCAGCTTCTCTGTGTCTCGAATTGATAGGCAAACTTGGTTTCACTAAAGAAAGAGGTCAAAAAGTATCGAGCAACAGATTTTCGGCCAAAAGGGTAATGATTGCACTATTTTTCGTCATTCTTATCGTGAGTGCCTTTGGCCTCTTTTGGTTTGTCTATGGCTCTTTCGTTCGCACTCACTTTAAGTAGGAGGCTCATTGTCTCGGACTGCAGGGGAAACGGGTACGCCCATGAAATTAGGCGATCCTCTTTGCGGGTGGCCCGGATGCTTGTCATCCGGGCGCGAAGCGCAGGAGGACTTTATCAAACTTGCCCGCGTGGTGCTTCCGGGCTTCCTTTTGCCCGCCCTCTTGACGATGGCTCCCGGATTTTGTCCCGGAATGCAAACACCCCCGGGACAAGATCCCCGGAATTTTGTTCCAATCCCGGAAGCATCCGAAAGCAATCTGCAATCAAGCTACATGCAAGATGCGGCGCTCTCGCTTCCCGCACCTCGGTCACCTGCCCTTCGGGAAGAACCGTCGACTATGACCGGAGTTCATGCCCGTGCCTGGTGGACGGGGTCACAACGACCTATAACAGCGTCACGGCCACCCTGCTTTCGGGCCTCACCTACCGCCCCTTCGGCGAATCGTCGGCCATGAACATGGGAAACGGCGGGACCGTTTCAAACACGTTCGATTTAAACGGCCGTCTCACCGCGGCAAACCCCGGGGCAACGATGGAGCGGAACTTTACCTACGATGCAAACGGGCATCTTCTGACGGTTACCGCGGCAAACACCCCGTGGGTGAACCGGACCTTCGCCTACGATGCCCTGAACCGTTTGACCTCGGCCACGGGGCCTTTCGGGACCTTCAGCTATCTCTACGACGATACGGGAAACCGGCTGAGCGCCGTCCTGGGCAGCCGGAATGAAACCTACAGCTATTTTGCGGGAACAAACCGTCTTAGCGAAATCGACGGGACTGAAGAGACCCTCTACGCCTACGATACGGAAGGAAACACGACGTCCATGGGAAGCCTCTCCCTTGCATGGAACCGGGAAGGGCGCCTCATCCGGGTCGAGAGCGGCGCAACCCCCGTTTCCCAATACCTCTATAACGCTTTCGGGCAGAGGGTTTTAAAGTCCGCGGGAGGCCTCACCACCCTTTATCTCTACGATTTTGACGGCAATTTAATTTCCGAAACGGACGGGAGCGGCGCTATAGTAACCGAGTACCTCTACCGGGGAAGGGTCCGCCTTGCCATGGCGGACCGCGCAACCGGCGCGGTCTATACGTTCCACAACAGTGAACTCGGCACCCCGGAACTCATGACCGATTCCACGAACACCGTGGTCTGGGAAGGGATCTCCAAGCCCTTCGGCGAAACGGCGGTAAACTCGGGCTCAACCGTTGTAAACAACTTCCGCTTCCAGGGCCAGTACTACGACGCCGAGACCGGGCTTCACTACAACGGCCAGCGGTATTACGATCCCAAAACGGGCAGGTATCTCACCCCGGACCCCATCGGCCTCGCCGGAGGAGTGAATCCGTATGTTTACGTGGGAAATGATCCGATCAACTATATAGACCCACTCGGCCTGTATATCGGACAGTTCCCTCCGCCTCCTCCTGGCTATGATCCTACGACCTGGAAAGTAAGCCAATGGGACAATGGTAGATGGCTGGTTGAATCTCCGGAAGGCCGCATTTATACGGCTCATCCAGAGGACACCGGGCATTGGCGCCATTGGAATATTCAGGGACCTAGTGGAAAAGATGGTGGCTCCTGGCCTCCAAATCCCGGGAAGCCCTGGCCAAACCAGAAAAAACTCAAGGATAATCAATGCGAAACAGACCCAAGTGGCAATGCACCTGACTGGAGTCCGCCTTTCATACCATTCATGCCGCTAAACCCTTTGGGAAATCCTCTTAGATTGCCTACTGGTATCCCCTTAAGAATTCCTGTTCCTGTTTGGTAGAAGAGGAAACTTATGGATATTAATCAAGAAATAAAGAGACGCAGAGAAGAAATTGGCTTGACGGATACTGAAGCTGCGAGCCAAGTGGGACTTTCTATTCACGAATACACTGATATTGAGCAGCACGCTGATGAAATTTTCACCCTAGTTAAGCTTAATACAATAAAGAGAATCTGCGAGCTTCTCCAGCTTGATATCTTCGATCTTTTCAAGATGCAATGTGCTTTTTGTGAGGGCAACATCCAATACTTGCCATGCTACTCAACTCCTCGTAATCGTTTGATACGGAAAAGAAGGTTGGAACTTGGGATTACGGAAGAAGAATTAGGAGAGCGGCTAGGTTTCGAAGCAACTGCAATTTCCAACATGGAGAGAGCCCCACATTTTTTAGAGACCTGGCCCTTCAACTTTATAAAAGAACTCTCTACAATTATTAATGTTCCCATTCAAATCCTTATGGGTATTGGCTGTAAGAAGTGTGGTCGCTGATCTGCTGGACCGCCCCCTCACCATGATTCGATTCCCGGTTGTCGGCCGTCAGGGGAAATTTGGGGACGCCCTTTAGGTTTTATATTTTGGGAATTCAGTATGGTAATTCAGTGTTAGGTCTTCCATAATCACATTAGTACTTACACGAACCAGGCCGAGATTATTAAGGGTGAAGCCAGGGGCGCGTCTTGAAAAAGGAAAAATGGGGAAAACAGAAGCGGCTTCCCGTTGCTTCCGGAAGACCTTCCGGCCTCGGGGACTTTAATCGGCTCCGCCTGGGCGGGGAAGTCGCTTCACTCGGCACGATCCGATAATGTTGCATTATCGTACGTGGGCGGGTGGCCCGGATGCTTGTCATCCGGGCGCGAAGCGCAAGAGGATTTTATCAAACTTACCCGTATGGTATTTTGGGGTATCCTTTTGTCCGCCCTTTTGGAGATGGCTTGGAACGCAAACACCTCTGGAGCAAGGTTCCCGGAATTTTGTTCCAATCCCGGAAGCATCCGAAAGCAATCTGCAATCAAGTTACATGCAAGATGCGGCCCTCTTGTTTCCCACACCCCAGTCGCCTGCCCTTCGGGAAGGACCGTCGACTACGACCGGAGTTCATGTCCGTGCCTGGTGGACGGGGTCACAACGACCTATAACAGCGTCACGGCCACCCTGCTTTCGGGCCTCACCTACCGCCCCTTCGGCGAATCGTCGGCCATGAACATGGGAAACGGCGGGACCGTTTCAAACACGTTCGATTTAAACGGCCGTCTCACCGCGGCAAACCCCGGAGCGACGATGGAGCGGGACTTTACCTACGATGCAAACGGGCATCTTCTGACGGTTACCGCCGCAAAGACCCCCTGGGTGAACCGGACCTTCGCCTACGATGGCTTAAACCGTTTGACCTCGGCCACGGGGCCTTTCGGGACCTTCAGTTATCTCTACGACGACACGGGAAACCGGCTGAGCGCCGTCCTGGGCAGCCGAAATGAAACCTACGGCTATTTTGCGGGAACAAACCGTCTTAGCGAAATCGACGGGACCGGCCAGACAGCCTATGCCTACGATGCCGACGGAAACACGACGTCCATGGGAAGCCTCTCCCTTGCCTGGAACCGGGAAGGGCGCCTCATCCGGGTCGAGAGCGGGTCAACCCCCGTTTCCCAATACCTCTATAACGCTTTCGGGCAGAGGGTTTTAAAGTCCGCGGGAGGCCTCACCACCCTTTATCTCTACGATTTTGACGGCAATTTAATTTCCGAAACGGACGGGAGCGGCGCTATAGTAACCGAGTACCTCTACCGGGGAAGAGTCCGCCTTGCCATGGCGGACCGCGCGACCGGCGCGGTCTATACGTTCCACAACAATGAACTCGGCACCCCGGAACTCATGACCGATTCCACGAACACCGTGGTCTGGGAAGGAATCTCAAAGCCCTTCGGCGAAACGGCGGTAAATTCGGGCTCAACCGTTGTAAACAACTTCCGCTTCCAGGGCCAGTACTACGACGCCGAAACGGGGCTTCACTACAACGGCCAGCGGTATTACGATCCCAAAACGGGGAGATACCTCACCCCGGATCCCATCGGCCTCGCCGGAGGGGTGAATCCTTATGTGTATGTGGGAAATGATCCAGTGAATCTGGTTGATCCGTGGGGGCTTGCACCTGGTGAGCCATATCTATCGATAATTGATGCTGGTGTGGCTGCGATTTTAGATATTAATTACATATCTAAAGCTAATGGCTGGGAATATGGCGGTAGGATATACATAAAGGGCGGCTTCTATTATTATACAGAGCCAAGAACAGACAACTGTTCTGACACGGTTGATACGACGGTGCCCGTTCCGGAGGGAGCAAAAATAATAGGCGACTACCATACCCACGGACGCAATGATCCAGGATATCAAAATCAAGAAATATTTAGTCCTGGCGACATGAAGGCCATCAAGTTTGGATCACAACTATATGGTGAGTATATCGGCTTCCTCGGAACACCGTACGACGCGGTTAAAATGTATGTGCCTGGCATCAAGCCAATAACTTTGATGAATGGAAATATATAGGAGTATATTATGGTTTATCCTAGAATAGCGCCTATTATGATTTGCATTGCTATTGTTATTTCGCTTATTTTAACTGGAACTTTAAGTTTATCGGCTAATGAAGACGAAGAGAATGGGATTTTATTAGTTTCAATACCAGGAGAAGCTCTGAAGGCATCTATAGTGACATATCCACAATTTCTTAACAAAATAGCTGAGTATGCTGGACACGATAACCCAGCAATTCAATATTTATCATACCCCGAAAATTATGATATTGATGTCTATGATCATACGAGTAGATATATAATAAGATATACCAAGAAAATGAATCAATATCCAGGTGTTAAAGGTGGATCTATTGATTATATAGTAGATAAGACTAGCTTTAAAGTTATCGATGCTAGGTATTACAAGTAGCACCTGTGGATTTCGGAGTAAGAGAACGAGGAGCCGTACCTACACTCTTGACATAACTAAGGGCTTATCCGCAAATAATCTTGCACTTTTCTCAAGATTCTAATATGTTCCTCCTGACTTTGTCCTATAATGCCAGCCAAGAGGGGAGAATGGCAAGAACTCAGTCTTGGGAAGTGAAAGACCTTGGGGCCAGACCTACGCAATTGACAAAATCTGACGAGCAAGGGATGGCAGGCGGTAGAGACGAACGTGCCGGACAAGTACGCCGTTATTCTCAAGGCCGCCAATGAAACGGACATCCCGACGGACGGGAGCGGCGCTATAGTAACCGAGTACCTCTACCGGGGAAGAGTCCGCCTTGCCATGGCGGACCGCGCGACCGGCGCGGTCTATACGTTCCACAACAACGAACTGGGCACCCCGGAACTCATGACCGATTCCACGAACACCGTGGTCTGGGAAGGAATCTCCAAGCCCTTCGGCGAAACGGCGGTAAATTCGGGCTCGACCGTTGTAAACAACTTCCGCTTCCAGGGCCGGTACTACGACGCCGAGACGGGCCTTCACTACAACGGCCAACGGTATTACGATCCCAAAACGGGGAGATATCTTACCCCGGATCCGATCGGCCTCGCCGGGGGCGTAAATCCGTATGTGTATGCGGGAAATGATCCGGTGAATCTCATAGATTTTCTCGGATTGGCACCCGGTGATCCGTATTCGTCACCCAATGCAGCAGCCTTTGCTGCAAGATCAGATATTCTTAGCCAAGTGGATAGACAGACTTTAATCGTTGAGTATGGTGGTTGGATTTACCAACAATCTGACAGAATTTACTCTTACACGGCACCTCGGACAGATTACTATAGAGATCAAGTATGGCCTGGACCTCGTCCGACGGGAGCTGTCGCCGATTATCACAGGCATGTGGATGACCCCGGCTACAGGCACCGAAATGAATTTTCTCCCGAAGACAAAGATACCAATAGAGTCTTTGGAGTCCAAGGTTACCTTTTCAGGCCAGACGGGCGCGTCGATCTCTATGACTCTGCTTCAAATTCTGTATACCCTATACACCCTTGCGCCAATTAGGAGCTCAGTATGCAAAGAAAATCATGTATACGGATTCTGTTCTTGGTAATTGTTGTAATATATGCTTTCTCTGGCTTGGAGTTACTGGAAGGAAAGGATGCTAATGAACCTTTTGCAAGGCCTGTGACTGATCCTAAGCGAGATGATAGTATTAGAATTTCAGGCGATTACATGCATGCCGTCATAGTTGCATACGGCGACTGTGAAAAAAGGCTAAGAGATAGATATGGAGATAAATCTACACCCGTTACAGTACACGTGTCAGACATTCATAACTATTCCGTACTGATAGGGAAAGTAGATGAAGGTCGCACATATAGAGTGGACTTTTGGCCTGAACCGTTCCAGGGTGGACCTATCAAGGGTGGTGGTGTATCCTACCTCATAGATGCGAATACGTTCGAAATAAAGGATGTGGAACGTTCAATGTAGATTTCCTTGCGCTTGATGGATCGCATCCTTCTACCGCTTTTTCCCAGGGCGGTGGGACGGACGGGAGCGGCGCTATAGTAACCGAGTACCTCTACCGGGAGAGGGTCCGCCTTGCCATGGCGGACCGCGCAACCGGCGCGGTCTATACGTTCCACAACAATGAACTCGGCACCCCGGAACTCATGACCGATTCCACGAACACCGTGGTCTGGGAAGGGATCTCCAAGCCCTTCGGCGAAACGGCGGTAAATTCGGGCTCAACCGTTGTAAACAACTTCCGCTTCCAGGGCCGGTACTACGACGCCGAGACCGGCCTTCACTACAACGGCCAACGGTATTACGATCCCAAAACGGGGAGGTATCTTAGCCCGGACCCCATCGGCCTCGCAAGGGAGGATCGATCCCTATGCTTACGTTGAAAACGACCCGCTCAGCGAGGTGAATCCGGCAGGGCTCAGGGATTGGGGAATGATAGTTGCTCCATCCCCTGCAATTCGCGTCCCGCCTTCCCACATACGAACTGTCTGGCCGTGCTTACCGGTGACGCTTCACAGGGGAAAGGCAGCGGGAAGGATTTGCGATCGGCCGGCATCCGGCAAGGAAACAAACGAAACCTTTCCGCTGCATTATATCAAAGAGCATCCGGAACTTTTCTCCGGAGTGAAGTCATATGCTCGGCATCGGGGGGCCTGATGTCCGTCAGCAGGTACGGCATTCCCATGAGTTCGTATTTCAGTTCCCCAAAGCGGTGATAAGGCAGGAACTCATGTTTCACATCCGGAAAAGGCTTCAGGAAGCGGGAAATGGACTCTATTTCCACGGGATCGTCATTGAACCCCGGGACTATTGGTGTCCTGACCACTTTGGAAACGTTGGGAAAGGCCGCACAAAGGGCCTTGAAATTCTCCAGAATCTGCGGGTTGGAAGATCCCGTAAACTCCTTATGCTTTTGGGAGTCGATGCATTTGATATCATACATGATCGTATTTACGTGCCTCAAGGCTTCCTCGAGTATCTCCCATTTGACCTGGCCGCAGGTTTCGATCGCCGTGTCCATTCCGATTCGTTTCGCGCCTTTTAGAAGTCCGATGGCAAAATCGGGTTGAAAGAGGGGTTCTCCCCCGCTCAGGGTCAGCCCGCCGCCCGACCGCGAATAGAAACAATGATCCTTTTCTGCGGCGCTCAATGCCTCTTCAACAGTCATTTGCCTGCCGATCATTTCGAGGGCTTTTGAAGGGCAGTCTGCGGCACACGTCCCGCAATCCGTGCAAACATCCCGGTTTATCCGGACCTTGCCGTCCTCAAGGGTTTCAACCGCGTTTTGACCGCATCGAAGGCAGAGCCCGCATTCGCTCATTCCGATACATTTTTTCGGATCGAAAGCCAATTCCGGCTGCGGGTTTTGCGATTCCGGGTTGCAGCACCACCGGCAGCGCAGAGGGCATCCCTTCAGGAAGACGATCGTTCGTATTCCCGGCCCGTCGTGGACGGAAAACTGCTGAATATTGAAGATGATTCCGGCTGTCTCTTGCCCTGTGTCCATTTTTAGAACCTCAATGGTTGTTGGGTATCGAAGGGCATTCCAACCCTCCGATACCCCGATTGGCAGATGTTAGAAGGAGTGTTCGGTCCTTGCTATGATCTCGTTTTGCAGTTCAGGTGAAAGATCGACGAAATAGGCACTGTAACCCGCTACACGCACCAGCAGTCCCTTGTATTTTTTCGGATCTTTCTGGGCTGCGAGGAGCGTCTCACGGTTGATAACGTTGAACTGAAGATGCCAGAGCTTCAAGTCGCAGAAGCTCCTGATCAGTGAAATCAGCTTCCTGGTCCCATCTTCTCCCGCTACCGTTGCAGGGGTGAGCTTGATGTTCAGCAGTCTGGCCGCCCTTTCCTTGAATCCGAAGTTCTTGGTGTTCGCATTCGAAAGGAGAACTCCCGTCGGGCCCTTCACATCGGCTCCATGCGAAGCCGACAATCCTTCGGAAAGATATTTCCCCGCCTTCCTCCCATTGGGTTGGAGTTGATAATCCAGAATGCGGGAAATATCGACACTCCCGTCATTATGGAACCAAGTGCAAAAACCTTCATTCTGCCGTGCCTGTCGGCAAGAACGCCCGATACAAGCAGGAGGACAACCCGGACGCCTGCAAGTGAAATTTGAGATAGCATAACGTCCGGACGTCATGATCTCACTACCACGCCATCCTCCTGCGGTCAAGCACTATTTCGCTGCAGCAGATACCTGGCCAACATACAAAAATATATCGGTTTTTTGGTTTCTAAAACATTTTGACAAAGCGGATGGTGCGGTTTAATCTTCGGTCGGTGCTTGCGTTATGAGATCTTCAGATCCGTGGTTTTTGACAGGCTTGAGGCACATTTCCCCCGATGAGAGGCTCCAAATATGATGCTTGATTCCAGGAATCCCATCCCGCTGCACGTGCAACTGAAGGAAATATTAAGGAAAGACATCGCACAAGGAGTCTATGTCGATAAGATCCCGAGTGAAAGAGAACTCATGGAATCTTATCGGACCAGTCGCACCACGGTACGTGAGGCGGTTTCAGCGCTCGTTCGGGAAGGCGTTATCGAAAAAATCCACGGAAAAGGCACCTTTGTCAGCTTGCCCAAAGTGAACGAATGGCTGGGGAATCTGAGGAGCTTTACCGAAACGATCGAAGAAATGGGGATGAAACCGGGAATCAGGCTCCTTGCCCACGGGGTCCGGGATGATAATCCGAAGATAGCCAGGATACTGGGACAGGAAAGGTATTATACAATCGAGAGGTTGCGTTACGCGGACGATCAGCCGATCGCTGTGGAACGCACGCACTATCCGTTGGAAATAGGCCTCAAACTTGCAAATTATGACCTTACCATGATAACGCTCTATCACGTTCTGGAAGAGAACGGGATATTGCTCCACAGCGCCGAGCAAAAAATTATGGCTTCCAGCGTGTCAAAGCAGGACGCGAAATTGCTGGGGGTCGCAAAGAATGCCAGTGTACTGGCTGCGGAAAGAATCACCACCGATCAGTATGGGACGGTAGTGGAATATTATTACAGCATTTTCAGGGCCGACACGTATGCGTTCTGTGTAAAGATGTACAGGTCTCCATCCTCTGCAAAGTGAGCTGAACGGGCTGACCGCCTGCCTGCCGCCGAACCGGATCGTTCCTTGATTTCAAGCGGGTGGTCCGGACAACTCGTTTGTCCGGGCGCGAAGCGCAAGAGGTTTGGCGGACAGCCCCCGGAATCGTAGCGACCGCCCTCCTTGCCCTCACGGACCCGGATAGCAGGTATCCGGGCCCCCCGCCCACCGGACCCATCCACTCCGCCGTGGTCACGGGTACCGCGCAATTCATGAGTATTCCCCAATGACGGCTCAGCCTTTTTCGCCGGAATGACGAATCCCGGTCTCATTTTGCCTCGGCTTTTCCTTTGCGCAGCAGACCCTCAAACCGGCTACAAACTCGCCTCCCCGGAAGCTCAGTTTCATGCACGCAATGAGGAGGTATTTGCACCTTTCGCGCAGGAATCGTAACCGGATGTGCAAGAATCGTAATTCCAAGCACAACAAAACCTGAAATCATCCAGGCAAATTAAAAGAATTCAAGCAATTACAATACTGGTACGGTTATTGCTACTATAATGAGCGCGGTTCGCAGAATGTGTGAGTGAAAAGAAACGGACTTCAAATACATTGGATGAGGATAACATGGCAAGACCCGCTTTAAACGAAGTATCCGATTTTTGTGTTGATGAGCATGATGAAGAGGCAAGTACCGCCGATCCACTTAGTAGTCGCGCCGAGGGGTTAGCCTTCTTGCGCTCCGTATCACGACGGGAGCCGAAAACGATTCAGGAGATGATTCTGGAGGAGATCGGCGCTCCCGAAGAAGACCGGTGCCCTGTCTGTTTCAAGGGCAAATCCGACGAAGAGGCCAATCCGGATTCCATCCCGCCGAGGACGACCGCTGCCCCGAGTATCGCACAGTTCTTCCTGAATCCCCCGAAAGCGATTCCCGTCCTGGAAGGCGTAAGGCCCGCGGTCAAGGGCAAGTTCCTCTTTGTGGACGATGAGAAATTCTACATTCGCGGTGTGACTTACGGGCCTTTCAGGCCGGATGAAGAGGGATGCGAATACCATACGCCGGAACAGGTGGAGAAAGATTTCTCACTGATGGCCGCAAACGGAATCAACGCGGTCCGGACCTATACCGTTCCTCCGCGGTGGCTGCTCGATGTGGCGCAGCGCCATGGGCTGCGGGTGATGGTTGGGCTGCCGTGGGAGGAGCATGTCACCTTCCTGGACAGCAAGAAGCTTGCAAGGGACATCGAAAAGCGGGTGAGGCTGGGGGTCCGGTCGTGCGCCGGTCATCCCGCTCTGTTGTGTTTCACCATCGGAAATGAAATTCCGGCCACCATCGTGCGCTGGTTCGGGCGGCGGCGGGTCGAGGCTTTCCTCGAAAGGCTGTACCTGGCGGCGAAGCAGGAAGACCCGGGTGCGCTCATTACCTACGTGAACTTCCCCACAACGGAATATCTGGAACTGCCGTTCCTTGATTTCGTTTCCTTCAATGTGTACCTGGAAACCAGGGAGAAGCTCGAAGGATACCTGGCGAGGCTTCAGAACATCGCTGGGGAGCGCCCGCTCGTTATGGCCGAAGTCGGATACGACAGCATTCGAAACGGCGATGAAGCCCAGTCGCGCACCCTTGACTGGCAGATCAGGTCCACATTCGGAACCGGCTGTTCCGGGGTTTTTATCTTTTCATGGACGGATGAATGGCACCGCGGCGGGTTCGACATCGATGACTGGGGTTTCGGGGTCACGGACAAGAACCGTAATCCGAAGCCGAGCCTTGAGGCGATCAGGAAAGCGTTTTCCGAAGTTCCCTTTGCCCCCGACCTCGACTGGCCGAGCATTTCCGTTGTGGTTTGTACGTACAATGGAAAGCGCACGATTCGTGACTGCCTCGAAGGTTTGCGCAAGCTCGATTACCCGAACTACGAAGTGATCGTCGTGAACGACGGATCGACCGACGGGACCGGGGAAGTGGCCGCGGAATACGGGTTCAAGGTGATAAACACTTCCAACTGCGGTCTGAGCAGCGCCAGAAACACGGGGATGCGGGCCGCCAAGGGCGAAATTGTCGCATACATCGACGATGATGCCCGGCCGGATCCGCATTGGCTGACTTACCTGGCATATACTTTCCTTAGTACGAACCATGTCGGGGTAGGGGGGCCGAACCTTCCGCCTCCGGAAGACGGACCCATCGCGGGTTGTGTTGCCAATTCGCCCGGCGGGCCCGTCCATGTGCTTCTGACCGATCAGAAGGCCGAACATATACCCGGATGCAATATGGCTTTCCGAAAAGCGGCGCTCGAAGCCATAAACGGTTTCGATCACAAGTTCCGCATCGCGGGCGACGACGTCGATCTGTGCTGGCGTCTCCAGGAAAAGGGATGGACCATCGGGTTTAACCCAGCCGCCATGGTCTGGCACCATCGGCGCAATTCGATCAAGGCCTATCTGAAGCAGCAGAAGAATTACGGGAAGGCTGAGGCCGATCTCGAGAAGAAATGGCCCGAAAAATACAATGCCGCCGGTCATATCCCATGGGCCGGGCGACTTTATTTCAAAGGATTCGAACAACTGCTCGGATGTGCACGCGGGCGGATTTATCAGGGAACGTGGGGGAGCGCTCTGTTTCAGTCGATCTACCAACCGGCGCCGTCTCTCCTGTGGTCCCTGCCGATGATGCCGGAATGGTACATCATCATTGCGGCGCTTGCGGGGTTCTCGCTGTTGGGTCTCGAATGGAAACCGCTGCTGTTTGCGGTGCCGTTGCTTCTCTTCACCGTTTTTGTGCCGTTGCTTCACGCGTGTCTGTGTGCGATGAAGATCGATTTCCGAAAGCAGGCGGTTTCCCGCAAAGAGGTCTTCAAACTGAGGGCATTGACGGCATCGCTTCATCTGCTCCAACCCCTGGCCCGCCTCATCGGCCGCGTGCGCCTGGGCCTTACCCCGTGGCGTAGAAGCGCCGTTCCGGGTATTGCCCAACCGTGGCCCTGGCCAAAAGTTTTCACGGTCTGGAGCGAGCAATGGCGGTCGCCTTTCGACTGGCTGGAATCCCTCGAATCGGGAATCCACGGGCTGCGCACCGTCGTTTTGCGCGGCGGCGACTACGACCGGTGGGACCTCGAACTGCGCGGCGGTCTCATGGGAAGCGTCAGAGTGCTCATGGCGGTTGAAGAACACGGTGGAGGCAAACAGTTTGTCCGGTTCCGTACCTGGCCGCGCTGCTCTTCGGCCGGGGTCGTTACGGCCCTGCTGTTCGCGGCGCTCTCGGCGTGCGCTGCCTTCGGCCACGCCTGGATGGCCTGCGGTGTCCTGAACGTCATCGCCCTCCTGCTCATGATCCGCATCGTGAAGGAATGTTCCTCCGCAATGGGAGTGATGGCCCGCCTGTTCGGACCGAAGCAGAAGGTGTGATCGGGCCCGCAAGGGTATTCAGCCGGATAATTTCTGCATAATAAAAGGGTACTGCTTCTCATCCCCGTGCGTCGGGAAGCAGTACCCTTTCTTTTTTGGAATCATACCAATTAGCGATTAAGGGCTTGTCCGTAAATAAATCCGGTGCGATCCCTAAAAGGCCTATTTACGGACAAGCCCTAAAGCAGTAACAAACGATGTTTCTCAAGAGCGTGGGGAACCGCGTCCGGAGCTGTTGCCCAAAGGAAAAGTGTCTGCATTCCCACGCAGGAGCGTGGGAACGAGCGTAACCGGGATTCGTCATTCCGGCGGAGGCCGGAATCCAGGATCTTTGAATTTATTGGATAATTCCAATCAGCGACTCTGGACCCCGGCCTTTATATGAAAAAAGGAATTGCCGTTTAACGTATACCCTGCCTCGATTTAGGCAGGAATTTTTTCATTGTTCGTTGTGGCCGAAAGGCCATGAGTGTTCGCCGGGGTGACGTTTCTTGACAAACGGCTCATTTTCAACCTGGATTCTGTTTGGGCAACAGCCCGGTCCCCCCCACGCCGCTTCGCGGCTCAGTTTGGCGCTGCGGCCTCCCGCGCCGGGGCATGGTCGAAATGAGAAGAGTCGGGACGTATCCCTTCCTGCTCAAGTGTTGCGGAGTTCCAGGCCGGGTTGAGCGGAGCGAAGCCCAACAGGTTCAGTTGACGGAAAATCGGCATCAGGCATTGGCAAGGGTATCCCTTATCCACGAAACCAGGATCTCCTTGGTCTGCGGATTGACCGTCGTCCCGAGCACCTTGCCTTCCTTTGCCAGGAAAAGAGTCGGCACGGCATTCACCTTGTATCTCTTGCGGAGTACCTGGTCGATGTCGCAGTTGATCAGGCCTATAACGATTTCTCCGGCCATCTCTCCGGCCACCTCATCGATCACCGGCGCAAGGGTCATGCAGTGATGGCACCATGAAGCATAGAATTCGAAGAGGACGGGGACCGAGGATTCGTTGAGGACTTTATCGATGCTCACTTCATTAAGAAAAATCGGTTTGGATGTGACTGATTCTTCCGACATATATCATCCTTTCCCCAGGGCTTTCCGGGAAACCGTTCTGAAGGTTCCGGAATTGAGGCCGTGAACCCGCGGTGTCCTTCCGGCCGTCGCGACTTCGGCAGAGCCGGAACGATGGTCCTCGGCGGTTTATTCCCATCGAGGCAGGCCGCCGTCACGGCGCTGTGCACCGCAGTCTTCACCGCGGCTCTTTAGATGCCAGGAACCTGCGGCGATAAAGCAACGCATTGAGCGCCGTGGCCCCGTCCTCGGGGGTAAGGTAGGTACATACTCCGCCCGATGCAAGAGCCTCCACGTAGGGGGCCGCTTCCATCTGATGCGCCAGGAGTACAAACACTACGGCCTTATCCGGGTGTCTTTTTGTGAGCTGTTCAATTTCCAGGGCCGGTACACGGATGAACGGGTTGTAATTCCAGACCACGAGATAGGCATCGAAGTCCTCTTGCAGAACGGTTTCCAGGACGGAAACGTAGTTCCGGGGGAGAAAGCCGGGTCCGGTAAGATCGACCGGGTTCTGGATTTCGACCGGGGTTTTCTCCCCGATGACGGAAAGAACCTTCGCTTTCGCTCCGGAGCTGAGGTCAGGCAGTTCCCATCCGTTTCCGATCAGGCGGTCCATCGCCACTATACAGGGACCGGCGGTGAAGGTGAGGGCGCAGAGGCGGTTTCCCCGAGGTGCCGGGATCATGCTCAAGGCCTTGGCCGCCACCGCGGCATCCCAGGAAGAATGGACTTCCAGTGCCCCCGCCTGCCTGAACATCGCCTGATACAGGCGATACTCACCCGTCAGGCTTCCCGTGTGGGTTGCGGTGGCCCGGGAGACCGCATCGTTCTTTCCCGCCTTGTAGACGACGACCGGCTTGAAGGGAGTGATTCCAGTCAATGCCTCATACAAGGATTGGGGTTTATCGAGCCCTTCCAGAAAGAGCAGGAAGGTCTTGGCATCCGGATCATCCTTCAGAACATCCAGGTAATCGTCGAAATCCAGTACCGTCCGGTTGCCCACCCCGATGAAATGACTCAGCCCGCACTGGAGGGTGCGGAGGGAATAACCCATCGCCAGTCCCACTCCGCCGCTTTGCGAAAGGATGGCTACGGGGCCGGGAAACGCGTCGAAGTGCCAGAAGATGCCGTGAAGCCCACGATGGAATGAAGAAAAGCCAAGGGTATTGGGGCCGATCACCGGCATTTCGTACTGCCTCGCCAGGTCTTCAAGGCGTTGGTTGAGCATCTCACCGTCGGAATGGACCTCCCTGAACCCCCCAACCACGATCGTTACCGCGGGAATGCCAAGCCTGCCTGCCCTTTCTGCCATGTCCAGGGCAAGATGTTGATTCAGCAGTAAAATGGCAAGATCCGGAGGCGGATCGATCGATTCGAGGTCCGGATAACATTTGCACCCCAGGACCTGATCGTACTTGGGATTTACGGGAAGGAGTTCCCCCTGGAAACGAGCGGCCAGGAGGTTGTGGAGAGGACCGAAACCAACGGAGAGCTGTTCCGGGGAGGCCCCGACGACGGCGACACGTCGAGCGTTGAGCGCCTGTTTCAATCGTTTTCGCATGAGCGGTGATGAAGGCATCGGAAGCTCCAGGCAGGTGCAGGGGACCGCTCCCGGGAACGGGCGGTCGCGGCCTGACCATTCAATGCAAGAGGACCGAAAAATCGATTCGCTCGAAAATTTCCGCGGCGACCCGGCCTTCCCGGGGGCGGGATGCACTTCGTGGCTGCCGCTTCATCGGCATTGTATCCGATAACCCGGCTCGACTCCAGCAGGTAACATCGAATCGGGGGATCCTCCGGAGCCTGGACTCTTGTTTCCCTGCTGCACAGACACTAGAATGACAGCGTAGAGAAAAATGCAGTGAATGATGCCTAATCCGGGCGATTCCACAGGAGATGCCGCCGGAGCTGGAATGTTTTCAGGCAATCACACCCCCGCCCCGACTCCCCCGTCAAAGGGGAGGAGCCAAGCGTCAATTCCCTCCCCCTGGCGGGAGGGGAGAGGGGGGGATAAAACCGCTCAAGTCAGGCGATACTTTCAAAGGGGAAGACAATGAGCCGACGATCGAAGGAATTGGCTGAACGTTTAAAGATGCAAAATGATGACATCATCACCTTTGTCCGGAATTGCTCCGAGGACAACTGGCGAAGAGTCTGCGCCTGGGAAGACTGGGGTGTAGGTGTGGTGGCGCGGCATATCGGCGCGGGCCACTATGACATCCTCGGGCTGGCCAGGATGATCGTGAACGGTGAAAAACTGCCGGAATTCACTCCGGATCAGATCATCCGGATGGCAAATGACCACGCCCGCGAGCATGCCGACTGCACCAAGGCAGAAGTGCTGGATATTCTTCGAAAGAACGGCAAGGCCGTATATGACTTCATTATCGGACTGGGCGATGCCGAACTGGACCGGACCGGTTATTTGTCCATGATCGGCAAAGAGGTGAGTACCCGGCAGTTCCTCGAAATGGTCATCCTGCAATCGGGAGGCGAGCACTTTGCCAACATGAAGACTGCCCTGAGCGAGTGATACACGGTTGCATTCAGGAAAGCGGCAAACGACGTTTTTGAGGAGAGTGGGCAACAGCCCCTCCCGCGTGGGAACTCAGAGGAAGCCCCGCCGGTCGACAACGGTGTGCTGTTGAAGTGTTGAGAGATAAGTTGACATTCCACTGATTGTGTGTATATACACACTTTGTAATTGCGGCTCC
This sequence comes from uncultured Syntrophobacter sp., assembly GCA_963666995.1. Taxonomy (GTDB): domain Bacteria; phylum Desulfobacterota; class Syntrophobacteria; order Syntrophobacterales; family Syntrophobacteraceae; genus Syntrophobacter. Next base: position 3,298,531 of record OY762941.1, read on the forward strand.
TCTGGAGGTACATTCGGTATTTCGGTCGCACGGACTATCCCGGATGCGGTGCCGGGCGCATAAACCGGCAACAGGGAAGTTCCGGGCAGGAACGAATATTATGGCAGACAGCCCGAAAACATTAGACAGCGCCAAATGCAGTGAGATCAGGCACAGTTGCGCTTCCTACAATTTGCGAAGGGCCACCCGCGCCGTCAGTCGGCTTTTCGATAATTTTCTGAGACCAAGCGGCCTGAGAGCCACTCAGTATTCAGTGCTCATGGCGGCCAGGTTGCAGGGCCCCATCGCACTGACGAAACTGGCCGACATAACTGTGACGGAGCGGACGACACTCACGCGCAACCTGACCGTCCTTGAAAAGAGGGGCTTTGTCCGCATCGAACCGGGAAGCGACCGCAGGGAGCGCCAGGTGACCATCACGGAGCAGGGTCAGGAGGCGCTGATGGCGGCCGTGCCCTTCTGGGAGAAGGCCCAGGCGCATATCGAAAAGGGACTTGGCGAAGACCGCATGGGAAACCTCCTTAAGGACCTGTCGGAGATCGTCTCCCTGGCTCGCCCGGAGTAGTCTTTTTTTGGATAAATACGTGTAGATACACAGAAGTTGCGGGGTCTGGATCCTCGCCAACCGTTATGGAAACCCAAGAGAGGAGATGCATATGCGGTGCTCGAGTCAACGAAAAGAACCGGCAGGTGATTTGTCCGTCCGGCTGGAGGGCGCCATTAAGGAGTTCTGCCGGGTCTCGCCGGACAACTCCCTGAAAAACGAAGAAAATGACAAGGCCTGGGATGAGCCGCTCGTAGGCTTCTCAAGCGGCGCGGACCCGCTCTACCTGACGATCAAAGAGGACATAGGTCCCTTTTACATGACCCCCGCCGAAGTCTTCGAGAAGTCATTTCCCGGTACAAAAACATCGGCGGACGATCTTACGGTCATCAGCTGGGTGCTGCCCCAGGCCCAAGTCACGAAGGCCGACAACCGTAAGGAGAGCATATACCCCTCCGAGAGGTGGGCGAGGTCAAAGGCGTATGGCGAACCCTTTAATGCAATGATTCGCCGCCATGTGGTGGATATCCTGAAGAACTCGGGGTTCGAAGCCGTTGCGCCCGTCCTTGCGCCCTTTTGGTCGTGGGGGGGCTCCGAGCGGTACGGTATCGCGTCCAACTGGTCGGAGCGGCACGCCGCCCATATTTCCGGGCTGGGGACTTTCGGGCTCTGCGACGGTCTCATCACTCCGGCCGGCAAGGCCATGCGCTGCGGCTCGGTCATTGCCGCAATCTCCATTCAGCCGACCGTAAGGCCGTACACCGATCACCACGCATACTGCCTTCATTTCTCTCACGGCACCTGCGACAAATGCATCAAACGATGCCCTGTGGGAGCGATCAGCGAATCCGGGCACGATAAGACGAAATGCTCGAATTACCTCCGCCAGGCCATGGAGTACGCGAAAAGCCGTTTCGGTGTTGAGATTGATGTTTGCGGACTGTGCCAGACCGCTGTTCCATGCGAGTCCCGGATACCCGTAAAACAATAGTCGGGGGATTATGTCAATGAACGAAGGAGCCAATCTCAACCTGCCGCGTCACATCCGGATGATGCTGAGCGGTTCAATCCCGCCGCCTCCCATCGCGAACCTGATCGGCTTCAAGCTCGTCTCAATCGGTCCGGGCCGGGCGGTCATCGAGTTTGAAGCCGGCGAACAACATGCCAACCCCATGGGCACCCTGCATGGGGGAGTTCTCTGTGACATAAGCGATGCCGCGATGGGTATAGCCTACGCAAGCACACTGAATGAGGGAGAAACCTTTACGACGCTGGAACTCAAGATTAATTTCCTTAAGTCCGTCCGCAAGGCCAGGCTTCGAGCTGAAGGCAGCGTGGTCGGGGCTGGCAAAACCGTTGGGTTGGTCACGTGTGACGTCATTGACGAAAAGGGGCGGCTCATTGCCCGGGCGAGCTGTACGTGTATGACTCTCAAGGACGAACAGGCAGAGGGCCGATAGGGTCGCGGAAATTATAGGGAAAGCAAAACTACATTCTTTTGCGGGGGAGATGCATGCTATGAGTTTGATTCGTATTGACGAGACGAAGTGCAGGCGGGATGGGGTCTGTGCTGCTGTGTGCCCGGCGAGATTGATCGCGCGTCGGGGGGGGGAAGCATTCCCCGAGCCGGTACCCGGCGCTGAAGAGCTTTGCATCGCTTGCGGGCACTGCGTGGCGGCATGCCCGACCGGGGCACTGTCCAACCGGAAAGTGCCTCTGGAGGACTGCCCTCCGATTCGTAGGGACCTGCAGGTGAACTCTGAAGGCCTGGAGCAGTTTCTGAAGACACGCCGTTCAACCCGTGTTTTCAAAGAAAGGCCGGTGCCCCGCGATATCCTGGATCGGGTTATCGATTCGGCCAGGTGGGCTCCGTCGGCCGTCAACATTCAGCCCGTTCGCTGGACGGTTGTGGGGGAACCCGGGGGTGTGAAACACCTGGCCGGTTTGTCGGTCGAGTGGATGCGAAGTGAGCATTGGAGTTATGGTCAAAGCTTTGTCGCAGCCTGGGATCGGGGTGAGGACAGGGTCTTGAGGAGTGCTCCCCATCTTGTCGTCGCCTCCGCATCTACCGGGAACCCCTGGTCTCAGTGCGATTGCTCCATCGCTCTCACCTACCTCGAACTCGCCGCGCAGGCCAACGGGCTCGGCACATGCTGGGCCGGTCTCTTCGTGCGGGCTGCCGAGAATAGCGCTTCCATAAGGGAGTTGCTCGCTGTGGCCGAGGGCGACAAAGTCTACGGGGCGGTAATGCTCGGCTATCCAAAGTGGAGGTATCAGCGTATTCCAAATCGAAACGAGGCCAAAATCACTTGGGTTTGACGGGGGTGTTTGGGGCAAGGGGAGGGGGAAGAAATCGCAAAAATCACGTTGCATTCAACGGCTGTTCCAACGAACAGAACTTCATTGGGGAGGAAAGACATGCCGACGCTTTTTGAAACTACAACGATCAAGAGTATGACCTTACCGAACCGGTTCATCCGTTCGGCTACATGGGAAGGGATGGCAGGGGACAGCGGGTCATGCCCTCAAAGGCTTGCCGATTTCATGGTCCAACTCGCAAAAGGTGGAGTGGGACTGATCGTCACAAGCCATGCTTACGTGAGCAAGGAAGGACAGGCTGGACCCGGGCAACTCGGCATTCACAATTCCGAACTCGTTCCGGCACTGGCCGGCATGGTCGATTCGGTGCATAAGGCAGGTGGGAAAATCGCCGTGCAGCTAGCTCATGCGGGATGCCATGCCGAATCGGAACTCACCGGGCAGATGCCTCTGGGTCCGTCGCTCGTGGAAGGAAAGGACCGGCCGGTTTGCCGTCCGATGATCTCCGATGATTTTCAAAAGGTCGTAGAAGCATTCGGTAAAGCGGCGGTCCGAGCCCGGGAGGCGAAGTTCGATGCGGTTCAAATCCATGCCGCTCACGGATTTTTGCTGAGCCAGTTTCTTTCGCCGTTCTATAACAGGAGAAATGATGAATACGGCGGAAACATACAGAACCGGGCAAGACTGCTTCTGCAGGTTTTTCAGAGCATCCGGGATGGAGTCGGAGAAGAGTTCCCCGTAATGGTCAAAATGAACTCGGAGGATTTTGTCGCCGGGGGACTTACCGTGCCGGAAATGCTGGAAGTTGCGTCGATGCTGGAGAGCGCCGGGGTTGATGCCGTTGAGCTGAGCGGTGGGACGAGATATTCGGGTGATTATGTTCCGGTGAGACCGGGTAAGCCCGGTTCCGAGGAGAGGGAGGTTTACTACCGGGAGGCGGCCGGAAGATTCAAGGCGAGCATCGGGGTTCCGCTCATGCTCGTTGGTGGGATTCGCTCTTATGGTGTAGCGGAACGTATCATAACCGAAGGAATCGCAGACTATATTTCCCTGTCTCGCCCGTTGATCCGGGAGCCCAACCTTGTCAATCGCTGGAAGTCGGGAGATACGGGAAAAGCGACGTGCCTGTCGGATAATCTTTGTTTTGAGCCGGCAAGGTCGGGCGAGGGCCTGTACTGCGTCGTTGAGAAGCGGCTCAGAGATAAAAGGCGTTAAAAAGGGTCGGGAGAGGCTGGGCCGGCCTCTCCCTCATGGCACTTGGGTTGACCGTTGGTTGGGTATTGCTCGTCGATGAAGACCTGGTCGGGGTCGCCATCACTTTCTATGTAAAAGCAGCGAGCGTAGAGCTGCCGGTGGAGCCGGATTCATTTTTGCGGGCGGATGGCCTGAGGAGGAGCGCCATCCACCCGTATCGATCGAGCCTTTGCGAAATGTCGCGGTCTCCCTTTTATTTAGGGGATACGGCCGCTGTATCCACAGGCGGGGCAACCGCTGAGCGCTTCAACTGGGGCCGGGGAATGTGCATGAGCATGAGCGCTCCCAGTGCAGCTATAAATCCCAGTGCGGCTGCTCCGTAAAATGTGGCGGCCCAGCCTGCGGCCAGGATTATAAATGAACTGATCCATCCACCGACAATACCTCCCACTCCTTTCGCGCTATACACGAAGCCGTAGTTGGTAGCCAGATAGGTCGTACCGAAACGGTCCGCGGTGATCGGAGGGAAGAAAGCGAAGATGGGTCCAAAACTGAACATGGCGATAAAAAGCAGCACGATGAACATTACGGGGTTGTGCCCCAGGATCGGCAGCAGCGTGACGGATACGGCGCAGATCACAAAGTCGATGATCATCGCTCTCTCACGCCCGAGCTTATCCGATAGAGCACCCCATACGACACGGCCCAGGCCGTTGCCGATGCTGTTGAAAGTGATGGCAAGAACGACGATGTTCGCGCTCAGGCCCAATTCCTTTGCAAAGGGTTTGGTCTGAGCGGTCACGAGCAGGTATCCCGAGGCCATGGCTATAAAAATTACATATATCAGGTAAAACTGCGGCCTCTTCAACATTTCCAGGGGAGTGAACCCCTTTGCCGCATCGGCTCTTGCCGCGGCTGCCGCCGGTGTTGCCCCGGTCGTCTCGACATGTGGTGGAAAACGTAAGATCTGGGCCACGATGAGGAGAATCACACCGAAACCTATCCCTGTGTACATAAAGGCGGAACTGTACCCTCGTGCCGACAGGAGATATCCGATCAGCGGAATAAAAGGCGCCGCTCCCGAACCGAATCCGGCGGCCATCACGCCCGAAGCCAGCCCTCTTCTTTGAGGAAACCACCTGAGGGCCGTGGCGATGCCGCCGGTATAGATGAAGCTGGCTCCCAGTCCTGCAAGGCTATAAAAAAAGTACAGGCCGTACAGGGATTTGACAACCCCTAGTGCCGACCAGCCGATTCCAATGCAAAAAGCCGCAATGGTAAAAAAGAGTCTCGTGCCGAACTTGTCCAGCAGGTACCCTGTTAATGGAGCACCGTAAGTCATGAACAGGATGAACAGGGTGAATGCGAGTTGAACAACCGGCAGGGACCACTTGAAGGTTTCCGTTAGAGGTGGTACGAACAACGTCCAGGCATATTGGCAGCTCGATATCATCATCATGCCAACAAGCCCGGCCACCAACTGAACCCATGGATTGCCGATAATGGGCCCCAGTTGTTTTGGATTTGAAGTGTCTTGAATACTCATGTTTCACTCCATTCCGGGGTAATGATGCAGGCGCAGGGTCCCGCGGGACCCTGCACCATATGTCTTGAGTTGCCGCAGGTTCTACGTTGTGGCAGGAGCTGCTTCCACAGGTTTTGCGGTAGCCTGGACATTCCGGATTTTTTCATCCACGAAAGCCTGCATCTTGGCAATGTGTTCCGGTTTGAGATGGCGGAAGCGGTTCTGAAGCTTCATGTACTCGCCTACCGGTTTGTATTTCTTCGGGATATGCGTGTACTTGTATTCACCGTTCTCCCACTCGTAGAGGGACCACATGCCGGTCTCGACGGCCAGCTTGCCCATTTCCATGGTGAGCTTCTCGTCGAATCCCCACCCTTTTGGACATGGAGCGAGCATATGGAGGAAGGTCGGGGCCGGCTGGCTGAGGGCCTTTCTCACCTTGTTCATGAGATCGAGGGGATAACCCACGTTAGTGGTCGCCACATACTTCACCAGGGGATGCCCGCCGATGACCAACTGAGGCGGGTTCTTCGGGAACAGGACGTTCGCTTCGGGGATCACCTTGCCGGGAGGCGTGAAGGTGGTGTTGGCGCCGTAGGGTGTCGTCGGTGAGATCTGGATCCCGGTGTTGGCATAAGATTCATTGTCATAGCAGATAAAGAGCACCTTGTGGCCGCGGTACAACATCCCGGACATCGCCTGAAGACCTATGTCCACGGAGCCGCCGTCGCCGGCCATGACGATGATGTTGGGGAATGTCCCCTGATATTTGCCCTTGCGCATCAGGATCTTGGTGGCAGCCTCGATGCCGGATGCCACGGCTCCGCCGTTCGTGATCTGGGCGTGGATCCATGAGACGGCATAGGGGGTGCAAAGGTAGCTTGCGTTGGCGACATACATACAGCCCGTGGGGCCGATGAAGATCGTTTCCTTCCCAGCAGCCTTGGCGACCAGCCGATAGTTCAGTGCAGGACCGCAGCCGGCGCAGGTACGGTGCCCGGGCACGTACATTTCCTCCCTCGGAGCGCCGCGGAAGGATTTGATCGGTTCATAAGTCTGAAACTTATAATCGAATGCTTCCATTAATAGCCCTCCATGACTATTTGATTGGATGATTATTCGTCGAATCCTATCCAGCGGACGTACTTGTCGACTCTCTTGTCCTTGACGATCTGCGTCAGCACCTTGGCCATGTAATTGAAGTCGTCGGGGAAGATGGTTTCCCCGCCAAGACCGGCCATGAAGGAGGTAACGAGAGGTCTGTCGTCCAGATCGTAGAGAGAAGCGCGAAGCTCATGAATCAGGTTGCCGCCTCTCATTGCTCCACCGTAGGAGGTGCTCGTCTCTACCGCGCCTACGGCCTTTACATGGGCCAGTGCTTCCGCAATCTGCGTGGTAGGCCACGGACGGACCCAGCGAAGGCGGGCCATGCCTGCCTTTACGCCGCTTTTGCGCAGTGCGTCCACCGTCTTGCGGCAGGTATTGGCATGGGCTCCCTGGATGAAGAAAGCGATTTCGGCGTCTTCCAGCTTGTACTTCTCGAGGAACGGATCGTATTTGCGGCCGAAGATGCGATTGAAATCGTCGGTCGCTTCCGCGATGACCTTGGGAACTTCCAGGAAAGTCGCGGCCCTTTGTGCATCCATGGGTGCGCCCTGGTCAGGCCTGATCTGCGGGCCGTGGGACACGGGGCAAGCCGTGCTCAAGGGATGAGGAGCGCTGTACGGAGGAAGGAATTCCTTCACCTGCGCCATGTCGGGCAAAATCACCTTGTCGGGAATGTGTGACAGAAAATAACCGTCCTGGCATACGAACTGGGGAAGCATCACGCGGGGATCTTCACCGATCCGGTACGCCATCAGGGTGTTGTCGAAAATTTCCTGGGGGCTGCAGGCCCAGCCCATCAGCCAACCCTGGTCTCTTGCCGACATACAGTCCGTATGCTCGGAACCGAAATCGCCGGGAGGATCCAGGGTACGGTCTGCGATCGACATCTGCAAAGGATACCTGCCGCCCGCAACCGGGCTGTACAGTTCAAAAGCGTAGGTCACGCCGACTCCGGAACTTCCTGTAAAGGCGCGGGCGCCGGCCGCCGAAGCGCCAAGCACAACGGACACCTGGGCATGCTCGCCTTCGCCGTGTACGAATTCCGCATCCAGCTCACCGTTTGCGACCATCTTAGCGAGTTCCATCATGATCGCGGTGTAGGGGCGGATCGGATACGAACAGATCACTTCTACTTGTGCAGCCTTTGCACCTTGCGCTGCAGCAGAACATCCGGTTAACAGTCTCTCCTGAGCCATGTTATCTACTCCTCCTCTCTAGAAGGGTTTTTCCAAACGGTGGACGCCATCCGGAAAATCAAGTTCCGGCGCGGCACTGAGGGCATCTGCCGGGCACTGATGGATACAAATCTGGCAGCCCTTGCAGAACTTCCAGTTCCATTCCATCTGGTCTTCCTTTTCATTGTACGACCAGCAGGCATCCGGACAGGCGATGTAGCAGGTCAGGCAGCGCGTGCATTTCTCGTTATCGATGACAGGGCGGACGATTCGCCAGTTGGACGTAATGAAAAGGTCTTGCGTGACTACCGGAGCGGGTGTTATGGCCCCGAACGGCACCGATCTTTCTTGAGGGACAGTTATCGTTCCGAATTCAGGAAGCTTCTTTGACATGGTATTCTCCTTATCTTTTGTTCCATCCGGTTCTCTGGTCTATCAACCGCCCCAGGAGTATTCGGCGCGGGCTTTACGAAACTTTTGCAGCTTCACTTCGCTGTAACCCTTTTCCATGCCCGATACGTCCTTGACGACCTTGGCAAGGTTTTCTTTCGTAATCATGCCGGATACCCTGGCCATCGCACCGACTATCGGGGCCGCGATTCCGGCTCCCACGCCGACCGCGTCACTGCCGCCTTCAGAACCGGAGAAATCAACGGTCTTGACTCCCGAGATGCCTTCGGCATCCACGACGGCGATCGCACCGAGGATGTCGGCATTCGGAATGAACTGAAGCATGTAGTCGATGGTCCGGCTGGTATTGATGATGAGAAGCCCGCCCTCCTGCATCCCTCTCAGGATGTTGATCCCCTTTACGATCGTGGGCTCGGCGATGATGACCACTTCGGGATGATCGTTCGTGTACACGTACTTGTGCTCGATCTCTTCATCGCTGATGCGGACGTACTTGCGGGTGGTGACGAGCACGCGGTCCGGCAGGTCTTCGTAATTGTCGAACGCCTGGACGTGCTTGCCGCCCATTTCGGCCGCCGAAGCGATTGCGCTTGCGATATCGCGGCCCTCTTTATCCATGGTCACACCACGGGTCCAAACGGTTATTTCATGAATCTTCGCCATACACACCTCCCAGATGTCTGATGAGCAAAACCGGTTGCAATAAATAAAGTGAACGCCTCTACCTTGCAGATGCAGTTACCTGCACTTTCCACCTCCCTTCTTTCCCTTGAATAAGAGATGTTCAATCTCACTCAGATGAGCGAGCATCGACTTCCGAGCTTCCGCGCAATCTTCCCTTCTTATGGCGTCAAGGATCTGGTGATGGCCCTTGACCGATTTTTCAGCGCGAATGCTGTTTTGAAGCATGTTCTCACGGGTGCCGACCAGCAGATCGACCACCGCGTGGAGAAGGCGGCCAAGAACCCGGTTCCGCGCCACCCGGGCGAGCGTCAGATGAAACTGCGTATCGGTCTTGACCGTGTTCTTCCCGCTCGCAAGGTCTTCTTCATGTCTCTTCAGGATCTCTTCCAGCTCCGCGATGTCTTCGCTGGTTGCGTACCCGGCCGCAAGTTGAGCGATGGACGGCTCGATGATCTTGCGGATGTAAAAGATGTCGATAAGATCGTCTTTCTCGTTGAAAAGACCTGACGCAAGGGGCTGCATCCCCACCTCTTCACTCGATACGAGTACGTAGGTGCCGTTGCCCTGCTTGCTCTCAACCAGCCCCATCGATTCCAGGGAACGAATGGCCTCACGAACCGTCGTTCTGGAAACCTTGAAGGTATCGGTCAATTCCCGTTCCGCCGGGAGCTGCCCACCCTTCTTCAGTTTTCCCTTTTTGATCAGGTTGACTATCTGCCTGACGACGTCCTCGGACGCCCTCTGTTTCTTGACTGCCTTCAGCATTTTGTAGTTCCTTTCTCCCTCTTCCTTCGAACCTCCCCGATCGCGGCCTTGAAGTGAGCCGCGGATACGGAAAGCTTTCCTTTCCTTGCCTCTTTGGGTAAGTGGATCAATTCGGCAATCGCCAACATTGTCGCCCTCTTGCAGATGTACGCAAGGTCCGAGCCGGCCATGCATTGTGTCTCACGGGCCAACTCGCCGAGGTCAACGTCGGCATTCAAGGGCTTCTCTCTCGTCTGAACCGTCAAAATCTCCAGCCGCCCTCTTTCATCGGGAAAGGGAAATGGAAGTACAAAATCAAGACGTCCCGCGCGCATCAGCGCCGGGTCAATCAGGTCCTCCCGGTTGGTGGCTCCGAGGACAATGACCTCGGAGAGATCGCTTAATCTGTCCAATTCGTTGAAAAACTGGCTGGCTACACGTTCCATTACGCCTGCGTCGTCCCCGGAGCCGCGTCTGGACACCAGAGCGTCTATCTCGTCGAAGAACAGGATGCACGGCGCGGATTGCTTTGCTTTCTTGAAGATTTCGTGGAGTGCTTTTTCCGATTCGCCCAGCCACTTCGAGAAGAGGATGGGGCCGCTGATCTGGATGAAATTCAAACCGCTTTCGGCCGCCAGGGCCTTTGCCATAAGCGTTTTTCCGGTGCCGGAGGGTCCCGTGAAAAGAATCCCTCTGGGAGGCGAAACGCTGCCTTCGCTGAACAGTTCCGGATACCTGTTCGGCCAGTCGACAATCGAAATGAGGATTTCCTTGATCTCGCCGAGCCCTCCGATATCGTCCCATTTGACGTCGGGCCGTTCGGTGAGAAATTCACGGGTTGCCGACGGTTCTATGTCGCGAAGCGCGGTGAGGAAATCTTCCAGAGTGATGTTGAGCTTCTGCCTGGTAGCAAGGATCGCATCGGGATTGTCTCCTCCGAAGAGGGCGAGGTATCTGCGCAGAGCGACCATGCCCGCTTCCTTGCACAACGCCTGCAGATCCGCTCCGACAAATCCGTGTGTGATCTGCGCCAGGCGTTCGAGATCGACTTCGGGGGACAGCGGCATGCGCCTGCTGTGGACCTTCAATATCGCAAGACGTCCTTCGGCATTGGGAACCGGAATGGTGATTTCCCTGTCGAACCGGCCCGGCCGGCGAAGGGCCGGATCGATCATTTCCGGAATATTGGTCGCCGCGATCACGATGACGTGTCCCCTCGAAACCATTCCGTCCATCAGGGCGAGGAGTTGGGCGACGACCCTTTTTTCGACGTCCCCCAAAACGTCGGCGCGCTTCGGGGCTATGGCATCTATTTCATCGATGAAGATTACGCTGGGCGCCTTGGACGACGCTTCCTCGAAGATTTCCCTCAGCTTCGCTTCGCTCTCGCCGTAGAACTTGTGAATGATCTCCGGGCCGTTCACCCGGATGAAATGAAGCTTCGTCTCGCTGGCGATGGCCCTGGCGATGAGGGTCTTGCCCGTTCCCGGAGGGCCGTAGAGGAGCACGCCCTTGGGCGCCTCGATCCCGAGTTTTTCGAATACTTCGGCGTAGCGCAGCGGGAGTTCGACCATCTCGCGCACGAGCCGGAGTTCCTTTTCGAGGCCGCCGATGTCTTCGTAGGAGACGTGGGACGACCCGTTCAGGGCATAATCGGGCTTGTTGACGAGAAATTCCGTGTGCTGGTTGATGATGAGCGAGCCCGAGGGTGAAGTGCCGTCCACCCGGAAGAAGCGGTCTTTGCCGCCAAAAAGCGGGATGTTTACCTTATCTCCCAGAATGACGGGAAATCCTTGGAGTACTTTCCCGAAATGTTCCAGTTCACCATCGTGGGGCAGAGGAGCATTCACATCGAGGGGGTAGAGCACGATGGTGTTGGCGGTGTTGCGGGTGACCTTCGCGATCCGGACGGTCTCTCCGAGGTTGGCTTGAGCGTTCTGACGAATGGTGCCGTCGATCTGAATGAGCTTTTTTGCGCCGGTTTTGCCGAGGGTTGCGGTGACGCGCGCCACCGTCTTTTTCTTCCCTTCGATTTCGATGAGGTCGCCGAGCACGGCTCCCAGGGAGTTCATATCCTCAGGGTCAAGACGGGCCCAACCCTTACCGACATCATCGATGTACGCTTCGCTGACTTTCAGTTCCATATCGACCGCCACCACCGGATTGTGCACTTCGACTCCCCCGATCGAATCTGCCAGCCTTTAAATAACGCTTGGGGGAGTGCTGCATTGACCAATCATCATATGGTCCAACCATCCGACGATTGGATGATAATCAAAGCCACTTGCCGGAGTCAAGAAAAAAATCGAGGGGAAAGTGGGATTCTTTTTTTGGGCATGAAAAGTATTGTGTTATCGGGATCTTGAGAATTTGCACGGTGGGGTCGGGCACCTGTGTCAGCCGCCTTTTAACGGATGGCCGATTGCTTGAACGTGATAGAATTTTTTCTATGTATTTGCGAATTTCGATAGAAAAGTCCGGTCCGGGGCAGGGTGGGATCAACCCTGAAGGAGCCTTCGTCCCTTCCTGTGCGACCATCCCTCGTGTTCACCCGGGAAGTTTTCCATTGCGAAGGCAGGGGGAAGAATGCGAATAGCACGCCGCGTGCACGATCTATGTGCCGCGGGATGAGGCTCTCTGGATCTGCCCACGGTTCGGCAGTTTCCCGTGTATTTGTCGTCCACAGCTTTTGTGACTATCTTAAAGCACGAAAGGCGGCGTCTCCTGGTCCGGCAACCGCGCGGTCACAAAAGCAGTAAAAGCGGCAGAGATGGATGGAGCCGGGAGTTGACATTTGGCCCCCAGGGGCCAAGTGAGCGCACGTCAACACCCGCGTGTGGGGATTTTCTCTTAACCTCTTAAGGAAGATTTGTAATGGTCTACGTTGTCATCTGCCTTGCGGCCCTGATCGCTTCCGGGCTCACCCTGTTCTCGGGCTTTGGTCTCGGGACTCTTCTTATGCCTGTATTCGCGATCTTTTTCCCTGTGGAAGTGGCCATCGCCCTTACGGCAATCGTCCACTTTTTGAACAATGTCTTCAAACTCGTGCTTGTCGGGAATTACACCGACAAGGGCGTTGTGTTCAGGTTCGGGATTCCTGCCGTCATCTTTGCCTTTCTCGGGGCAAAGTCCCTCCTTCTCCTGTCGGGGCTGAAGCCCCTGGCAGTCTACCAGCTCTTTGAAAAGTCCTTCGAGGTTACCCCCGTAAAGGTTGTGATCGCCCTGCTGCTGGTGGTTTTTTCAATAGCCGAACTCGCACCCGCGCTTGCCAAGATTTCTTTTGACAGGAAATACCTGCCCTTCGGTGGGGCTCTGAGCGGGTTCTTTGGAGGGCTTTCGGGCAATCAGGGGGCATTGAGAAGTCCGTTTCTTCTGAAGGCGGGGCTGTCGCAGGAAAGATATATCGCAACCGGAGTTGTAATAGCATGCCTTGTGGACTTTACGCGTCTCAGTGTCTATGGCTCTCATTTTTCCAGGGCGGGAGGGACTGAGAACCTGCCCTTGCTTGCCACGGCAACCGTTTCGGCATTCCTTGGGGCGTTCATCGGCGCCCGTTTCATGAAGAAGGTCACCATGCGCGCGATTCAGATCCTGGTCGCCGTCATGCTCCTCGGAATTGCCGTGGGCCTGGGATTCGGGCTGATATGATCCACCCGGGCTGTTTCTCCATCTCCCCCACCGATCCCACAATCCTCCCGAATCCTTCTCTGCAACAGTGAACTGACAGGCAAGGGTTCGATGAACGAAATTCCCCGTGGCAAAGCCGACAATTAGCGGCCTCCTCTGTATTTCATAGATATTAATGATTATAATTAGTTACAAGTCAAGAAGGAATATTTATCCCTGATGATTTGTATCATATTTACCCGGCAAGTGCCGGGCGGCACCGTGCAACGCGGAGAAGGAGGCGAACAATGTCCAATGTTATTCTGATGTTTCACGCCACCTTCGGGCTCTTGTTCATCCTCGCCAACCTGTGGGTCTTCGTCGATACGCTGAATGTCAATGAGGCGAACCATGCGCGCATAAAAGCATTGAGCTTCGGAGTGGCGGCATTGATGTGGCTGGCCTATCTTTTAGGAGGCTACTGGTACGTGATCTTCTATCCGGCGGAGAAGGCCATGATACTCAAGGGACCATGGCCGTTCGCTCACCACTTTTTCATGGAAACCAAAGAACACGTGCTCTTCATGCTCGTTCTGCTGGCAACGTTTCTTCCTATCGTTGCCTCCGGGAATCTTCTTCACAGCAAGTCCTCTCGTTCGGTCGTGCTCTGGGTCACGGGTTTGATGGTGGTTCTCGGGATAGGCATGGAAGGGGCTGGGGCGATTATCAGCCTGGGGGCCAAGGTCGCTTTATTACCGAAGTAGACCTCGGGAGGAGCAATCATGAATGGGAACGCGGCAAGGAAGTATGATACGAGCGTATCGGAATCGCATGCCGGAGCCGAAGATTTACCCGAAATCAAGGGAGAGGAGGCTTTTGGCAGGTATACTGTATCTTTTGGGTTATCCATTGCAATTACGAGTGTCCTCAGTGCGTTGCTCGTCGTCGTGAAGGAGTTGAATGAAAATACGATCCTCGAATGGATGAGAAACGTGACCCCTCACCACTGGATAACTCACGGTGTATTTGACCTTATTGTCTTTGCGGTTTTGGGTTTTGCTCTTGCTCGTGTGAACGGAGGCAAGGGACCGAAAGTGAGTTCCAGGAGGCTGAACCAGTTGATTGTGGGGGCTGTTGCGGTCAGTTGCATTACCATCGCAGGCTTCTATCTTCTTATTGAGTAAAAAGGGCCTGTTGACGGCGATGCTCGTCGGTACGGATTCAAGCATCCGGGGCCGCCGATGGATCAGTTCCGGCATGACTGATTGCCGGCGGCCCCGAGCGCTGGGGGCACCCTCTACTTCTGCCGGTCCTCGGTCAAAATGGCCTGGACGGCCCAGGCCACATAATGAGCGGACTTACGGCAACGGCACTTGTTGCATCGCGTCAGGCGAAGCGGATGAGCAGGCTGACCCACAAAAGTCCTATGAGATACGATATGGCCACATCGCTTGGCCAATGAGCCGCAAGGGCAACTCTGGCAATCCATCCGATGAAAAGGAGGAAAGAACAGACGGGCAATACGGTCCAGCGAAGTCTGCCCGATGCTTTCACCGCGGAAAGCACAGCCAGGAACCCAATCGTGGATACGTAGTTAAAAGCAAAAATGGATGGGAATGCGGAACCTGAAGGTGAGCCCGTCACCCGGACCAGTTCAGGAGACGGGCGAGGCTGGGCAATAAAGGGACCGAGCCATTTTCCAAGCAGCCATAAGCCGATGAAGGCGGCAAGAGACAGCAAAGCCGCACGCCGGCCGGCAATGATCCACGATAAGGAAAAGGCGGCGGCGATCAGGATCGCGAGCCAGGGCATTTCTGCTGTCGCCGACAGCAACTGGGCCCATCGTTTGGATTCGGGCAGCATGGACTGAACGAACCGGGTAGCCTGGACATCTCCCGGAAGATAGGGAAGGTACCTGAAGGAAATCGTGAGCGCGGCCGCCAAAATGAACAGTCCCAGCCAAACCGAATTGCTCGCTTTCATAATTGACTCCCCGGGTAAGCTGTGGCTGTGCCGGCCCTGCCTGTCCGCTCCAAGCCCCCGTTAGCCGGCGTCCACGAAATCATGCATATTTTCTGACGGCCTGTTCGATGGCCGGACCCGCCTTCCTCAGGTCATCGAGCACCATGACCGGATGTATTTCGATGTGGGCGTTGAATGCCAGAAACCATGGCTCTGCAATCGCCGGGATTTGGGCGGCGTCTTCCATCTCCAGGAAGATGAACGCCGTCCTTTGCCCGTTTTCATCGGTGAAATACGCCGCTTCGGGTTTCAGATCCGCAAGGATGGATTGAATCGTTTCGCCCAGTTTGCCGGACTTCGCCGCTGCATTCCCCGCATCAGCGGGAATATTGACCTTGAGTAAAAACCTCATATTGCACCTCCTTCTTCGGCGCATATCGGCACGTTGACATCCTGAAGTCACCGACCCTCATAACAATGATAAGATTGATCCGCACGAAATGCCGGAATGTGGCATGCAGGGGGGACACGGACAAGCTGATGCCCGTGCGCGGAGCGTGGGAGATTTAAAGCGCACTGTCGGCAATTGCGGCGTGTTTTCTGTAAAGTCCAACCAGGCCGATCATCAGAACCGAGTATGGAACCTGAGCCAGGGCCATCAGGCCGGCAAGAAATGGATACACCGTATTATGACCCGGCATGGCATAGACCAACACCAGGCTGAATTCTGCGGTTATAAACATACAGCATAGAGTGGTGAGATAGACGGTCCAGGCAAACATCTCTCTCATCGCCGAATGCCTGCTGAAATATGAACCGGCATGGAATGCCGCGGCTGCCGTACGGGAGCCGACGGGGTCCCGAATCACAGAGGGGGATGCGGTTGATTGAAGCGCATGGTTAGCCGAGGTCTCTGCCGCAGAACCTGCACACATTGGCGTTCAGTTTGATTATCTCCGCGCAAAACGGACATTTCTTGCTCGTCCCGGCGTGGATCTGCGCTTCTTCAATTTTGGCAACATTCGGCTTTATGACCAGCACTGTGATGATCCCGACGAGTGGAGTCAAGAAGAACGCGAGGAAAAAAAAGCCGAAGCCGGACCGCCCCTTGCGGTTCGCCATGATGCCGGCGACAATCGAAAAGAACAGCCACAAGATGAAGAATTCCATCGTGTACCTCCAGGTTCATGTAGATTTCGCATCATTGGACAAACTGCCGATCACCCGCGGAAATAAGATACAGCGTCCCGCTACACGCGAGAGAGGCAATCTTTCGCCGGGCTATCGGTCCTACGAGGGCAGCGAGAGCGACTCTTCGGCCCACCAGGGAAACACCTTCCTGCTATTCACCCAAATATCTCTACCGGATATCCGCCCTTTATCCTTTCGGTTCCACACTTCATCCTACCGAATGCCGATCCATGAATCAGGCTCGGCCCCCGGTTCCCTTGCCGGCACAAAAGGCCTGACCGGAATCATCGAGGCGGAAGTATGCGCAGAGATCCTTGCGCACCCTTTCGGCCACACCAACAGTGTACCAATGCGATCCGCCTGAAACGCCGGATGTGGTAATTAATCCGTAAAATACGTCGCTGCTGCGGCAATGACTGCGGCCATAGTTCGCCCAGAATCAAACGCTTGTACTCCATCGGAGGTCCTGGCACGTCGTGTTATGCGAATCGGCACAAACACCTCTGCAATGCCCCCACAGTTGATTGCCGGAGCTTTTTCACGGATCGTTTCGATCTTGCCGGGGTGCTTTTGAAGCGGGCATATCAGCGACTCGGAAAGCGACGTCATTCCTTCACTCTCTCCGGTAAAGAGACAACTGAGGGCAGCAGACCAAGCTACGCGTATGAAAGCGGCGAATCAGCCATATCCTGGTGTGAAAATATGCACTAAATCGGGGTGGATACTACAATTGTATTGGAATGACGTCAACCAGTAGATGCTTGTTCTGATGTATTCTTTTCCACGGGTAATCCATATGGGCTTCGATACCTGTGCCGGAGCAGCAGAAGAAGAGGAAGCAAACTGAGGCAACCTCAACAAACCAGAAAGCGCCTGCATATTCCCTGGGGCTTGTTGCATGCTTACGTTACGAACGCGCTCAGGATCGTAAACGGGATGGGGACATTCTTATGGCCAGACAGCTTGTATTTGTGGGCGGCGGACACGCTCACCTTTGTGCGCTCGCCAATGTCCGGGATTACATAAAAAGAGGCCACCGGGCGACACTCATCAGCCCCTCCGGGTATCACTACTACTCAGGCATGGGGCCCGGCATGCTTTCCGGCATCTATGAACCCCGGGAGATCCGCTTCAATATCCGGAAGATGATTGAAGATCGCGGAGGCCGCTTCGTCGAAGGCAGGGTCGTAAGAATCGATGCCAAAAACCGCAGACTCATTTTGGACGGCGGCCGGGTGGTTCCCTATGATGTCGTCTCTTTCAATACCGGCAGCGAGGTGCCCACCGAGGCACTCGCAGCACCGGACGAGTGGGTTTTTCCGGTTAAGCCCATTGTCAATCTGGACAGGGCCCGCAAACTGATCCTGAACCGCGCTCACAGTGGGACCCTGAACGTAGTCGTCGCAGGCGGCGGCCCCGCGGGTGTAGAGATTGCCGCCAATGCCTGGAAACTGTTGCACGATGCTGGAATGTCAACGCAGGTGACTCTTGTCGCCGGCGATCGACTCCTGCCCGGCGTCGCCTCAAGGGCAAGGCGTTTTGCCGTCGATTCCCTTGCGGCAAAGGGAATCCGTGTAATCGAGGCGACGCGGGTACGCTTTTTCGAAAGCAAATGTGCGCGCCTCACGGACCATCGCACCATCCCCTGCGACTTTGCTTTTGTGGCAGTGGGAGTAAAGCCGTCAACGCTGTTTCGTGATTCCGGTCTGCCCGTCGGAACCGATGGCGGGTTGTCGGTCAACAAATACCTCCAGGGTATTGCCGGTCCCGAACTGTTCGGGGGAGGGGACTGTATCGCCATCGAAGGGCACGAACCGGCCAGGGTCGGTGTTTACGCAGTGCGCCAGGGTGCCGTCCTGCGCCACAATCTGGGGGTTGCGCTGGATGGAGGCGAGATGAAACCCTTCGTTGCGCAGTCAAGCTACATGCTGATCCTGAATATGGGCGACGGCAAAGGGATCCTGTGGAAGAAGGACTTCGCTTGGAATGGCCGGTCTTCGTTCCTGCTCAAGGACTTCATCGACCGGCGTTTCATGAAAAGATTCCAGCTTTCGGGAGAATTGTCCGATCGTTCCAATGCTCTGTAGATAAGGACAGACGCCGGGCGCGCCTCCTTGACAAGTTTCTCCCGAGATCATTAGCTTCTCATGGTATCCTCACGGAGAACTATTCCGTCAGCCGCCGGAACATCTGAACCGGAAAACGGCGAGCGGTTCGCACCTCTATTCTCCCGCCTCATAAGGGGTCTATTCGCATGGAGTTTTCCCTCGGTTTGAACGCCGAATTCATTGATTCTCAATACCGGCTCTGGAAATCGGCCCCGCGGAGTGTGCCTCGGGACTGGCGGATTTTTTTCGAAGGCTTTGAACTGGCCGCCTTTCCCGGGCCTTCGGGAATTTGCGACAGAGAACAGGTGCTGCGACAGGTTCGAGTCCAGGAGCTGATCCATCGATACCGCGATCTGGGGCATCTGCTTGCCTGTCTCGATCCCCTGGTGAGCTGCCCATACAATCATCCGCTGCTGGATCTCGCCGCTTTCAAGCTCTCCGAAAAAGATCTCGACCGCACGTTTTACGCCCCGCGCTTTCTGCATTCCGACCAGATGACCCTGCGCGAGATCGTCAAAGTTCTTAAAGACACGTACTGCGGGTCGATCGGAGTCGAGTACATGCACCTCCAGGACCCGTCCGAGCGGCTCTGGCTGCAGGAACGCATGGAGCCCACGCGCAACCGGCCGCAACTTTCGCGGGATGAAAAGATCCTGATTCTGAACAAGCTGTGCCAGGCGACTTCGTTCGAACAGTTCCTCCACACCACCTATGTCGGCCAGAAGCGATTCTCGATCGAGGGGGCCGAAGTCGTGGTCGCCATGATGGAAGCCCTGGTCCGGCGCGCTTCCGAAAACGGCTGCCGGGAAATGATCCTCGGTATGGCGCACCGCGGACGCCTGAACGTTCAGGTGAACATCCTGCAAAAGCTCTACGAAGACGTATTCTGTGAGTTCGAAGACCACTACGACCCGGTTTCCATGGTCGGAAGCGGCGATGTGAAGTACCACAAGGGGTACCTGGCGGACGTCAGGACCGGGGGAGACCGTCTTCTGCGGATTCTTCTCGCCAGCAATCCGAGCCACCTCGAAGCGGTCGATCCCGTGGTCGAGGGCATCAGCCGGGCGAGGCAGGAACAGCACGGCGACGATGCGGGCAAAATCGTGCTGCCGGTCCTGATTCACGGGGACGCGGCTTTCGCGGGAGAAGGCGTCGTATGCGAGACGCTCAATCTCTCGCAGTTGGAAGGATATTCCACGGGGGGCACCGTTCACATCGTCGTCAACAACCAGATCGGATTTACGACGCTCCCCGACCATGCCCGTTCCACACGGTATTCGACCGATGTGGCGAAAATGCTCATGGTGCCGATTTTCCACGTGCACGGGGAAGACCCCGAAGCCGCCTGCCACGCGATCGGGCTCGCTTTCGATTACCGCGCGGAATTCCACAAGGACGCCGTGATCGACGTGGTCTGCTTCCGGCGCTACGGGCACAACGAAGGGGATGAACCCTACTACACGCAGCCGACGATGTACGACCGGATCCGGGAACGGCCTCCCCTCTACCAGGTCTACGGCGAAAAGCTGATTGCGGAGGGACTCGTCGCCCGGGAAGACATCGACCGGATCCTCGACGGCATCAGGCAGTGCATCGAACAGGCCTATAAGTCGGTCCACGATAAAGTCTGTGCGCCTCCCGTCGTTCATTTTTTCGAAAACTGGGACGGTATCGGCGGGAATTATTCCCATGCCCTCGCGGCCACGGAAGTGCCGGCGGAGACCCTGCGCTCTCTTGCGCGGAAAATGAATATCTTCCCCGACGGTTTTTCGCTGCATCCGAGGCTCAAACGCATACTGGACAGGCGCGTCGAGGCTGTTGAAAAAGGAGAAGGGATTGACTGGGCGACAGGCGAACTCCTGGCCTTCGCATCCCTCCTGGTGGAAGGGGTCCCGGTGCGTCTCAGCGGGGAAGACAGTCTTCGGGGCACCTTCAGCCAGCGGCACAGCGTGCTGACGGATACCAGGACCGGTGAACACTTCACGCCGCTGAACGCTCTGAGTGATAACCAGGCGCCGTATCACGGGTACGACAGCATGCTTTCCGAAAACGCCGTGCTGGGATTCGAGTACGGGTATTCCCTCGTGAGCCCCAACACCCTGGTCCTGTGGGAAGCCCAGTTTGGAGATTTTGCCAACAACGCCCAGACGATCGTTGACCAGTTCATCTCGAGTGCCCAGTATAAATGGCAGCGTCTGAGCGGACTGACGCTCCTGCTCCCTCACGGCCTCGAAGGGCAGGGGGCGGAACACTCGAGCGCAAGGCTGGAAAGATTTCTGCAGTTGTGCGCCGAGGACAATCTGCAGGTCTGCAACCCCGGCACGCCCGCTCAGTACTTCCACCTGCTGAGACGCCAGATGAAGCGGAGCTTCCGGAAACCGCTGATCGTGATGACCCCGAAAAGCCTGCTCCGCCATCCTCTGGCCGTATCGTCGATCGGCGATTTTGCTTCGGGCCGCTTTAAGGAGGTCCTCGATGATTCCGCGGAGTTTAAGAAATCGGACCGGGTGATCGTCTGCAGCGGGAAAATCTATTACGAACTGCTGCAGAAGAGGGCCGAACTGCGAGCGGAGTCGGTTGCCCTCGTGAGGCTCGAGCAGCTTTATCCGTTCCCGCAAGACTTGGCGGCCGAGGTCCTGTCGAAGTATGCCCGGGCCGGGGAGTGGTTCTGGGTCCAGGAAGAACCCGAAAACATGGGCGCCTGGGAATTCGTCAGGGAAAGACTGCGGGACGCCGCCGGCCGGGAATTCACGTACGTGGGAAGAGAACCCGCGGCAACTCCGGCCGTGGCATCGCACAGGGTCCACCTGGAAAAGCAGGCGGCAATCATCGATCTCGCGATGGGCGGCGTTGCAGTCCCCGAGGGACTTGTTTCCCCATAGGCGATCGGAGGACCGGTGGATTTCCGTGAGGGCACATTTGGCGGCCCCCTCTTGTCCTTACGGACCCGGATACAAGTATCCGGGCCACCCGTGAATGATTCCTCCGCGCCAAACTGAGCCGCGAAGCGGCGTGGGGGTGTGGGGGACGCGGTTCCCCACGCTTTTCATTCTTTGACGGCATCTCGGATGCAACTCAGTATGAGACAGGAAGAGAGGGACATGAAGATAGAAATCAAGGTGCCGGAAGTCGGCGAATCCGTTCAGGAAGCCCTGCTGGCCGAATGGTACAGACAGGACGGGGATACGGTCCGCAAAGGGGAAGTCCTCTTCATCATCGAGACGGACAAGGTGACTCTGGAAGTCTCCGCTGAAGCCGACGGGATCCTGAAGATCCTTTTACCCCAGGGGACAACGGTGCGGGTCGGGGCCGTGGTTGGGACCATCGACACGGAATCGGCGGGCAGGGAAGTTGCCGGCGAGCCCGGGAAGGCGCATGAAAAGGCCGAAGCCCCCGAACGAAAGCCCGTCGTCCCGGAGGAAAAGGCTGAACGAGCCGCGCCTGAGAAGGAACGTCCCGCCGCTGTGAAAGCATCCCAAATACCTGCGACATCCGAAGCACCGGCGTCGTCCGCGGCGCCGGTGCCCGTTATTTCCCCGTCCGTGCGGCAGCTTCTTGATGAAAAGGGTCTGGACGCGTCCCGGATAACCGGCACCGGTCCGGGAGGGAGGCTCACCAGGGCGGATGTTTTCAATTACCTGGACGAAATTCCCCCGGCCGGCGCAACGGTTCAAAAACCTGTTCCAGAACGGGAAACCGTGTCTTCCCGCGATGCCCCCCGGATGAAACCTCAAGCGCCTCAACGGGAAAAAATGAGTTTTCCGGCCGGGGAATCCACGGTCCGAAAGCCCATGAGCCCCATACGGCTGAAGATCGCCGAACGCCTGCTCGAAGCGAGGCAGACCACGGCGATGCTGACGACTTTCAATGAAATCGACATGAGCGGGCTTCAGGCCATGAGGGCCCGGTTCAGGGACGCGTTCAAACAGAAGTATGCCGTGTCTTTGGGGCTCATGTCCTTCTTCATCAAGGCGTCCGTCGTGGCCTTGAAGGAATTCCCCGAGGTCAATGCCTTCATCGACGGCAAGGACATCGTCCATCACAACTATTATCACATCGGAGTGGCCGTGGGGGCCGAACGCGGACTGGTGGTTCCGGTCATCCGGGACGCGGACAGGCTCGGTTTTGCGGAACTCGAAGCGGCGATCGAGGATTTCGTTCGGAAAATCAGGGAAAACCGGCTGGAAATGGCCGACCTCGAAGGGGGCACTTTCACCATCACCAACGGCGGCGTGTACGGCTCGCTCATGAGCACGCCCATCCTGAATTCTCCTCAGAGCGCCATCCTCGGGATGCACAAGATCGAAGATCGTCCCGTGGCCGTTGAAGGCCGGGTGGTCATCCGGCCCATGATGTATGTCGCGCTGAGCTACGACCACCGAATAATCGATGGAAGGGAAGCCGTGTCTTTCCTCAAACGCATCAAGGAATGCATAGAGAGTCCGGAACGGATCATGGTGGAGATCTGAATATGGCGGCGGTGGAACGATTCGATCTGATCGTCATCGGGGCAGGCCCCGGAGGGTACGTGGCAAGCCTTCGCGCGGCTGAACTCGGGCTGAAGACGGCGTGCGTGGAAAAGGCCGGCCGGGTCGGCGGCGTATGTCTGAACGTCGGCTGCATCCCCAGCAAAGCGCTCCTCGATTCGAGCGAGTACTATTTTCTCGCCAGGAGCGGCCTGGGCGGTCACGGGGTGCTGGTAAAAGATCTGGCCCTGGATCTGCCCGCCATGATGGCGAGGAAGGACCGGGTGGTTCAGGGGCTTGTCGAAAACGTTCGCAAACTTATGGAAGGAAACGGGATTCGGATAATCCACGGGACTGCCCTGCTGAGCGGAGAGAACAGGGTGGAAATATCCGGGAACGGGGAATCTGCCGGCTCCGTCCCGGCCGTCTGCGAAGCGGGGTCCATCCTGCTTGCCACGGGCAGCGAACCCATATCCGTGCCTTCCCTTCCGTTTGACGGGAAAAGGATCGTAAGCTCCACGGAAGCCCTCGCCTTCGATTCGGTGCCCGGGCACCTGGTGGTTGCGGGCGGAGGTTACATCGGCCTGGAACTCGGATCCGTCTGGAACCGCCTCGGGTCCAACGTGACGGTGATCGAGATGACGCCGGGCGTCGCAACCGTCCTTGACGGCCAGGTATCGCGGGCCCTTGCGCGATATCTGACACGGCAGGGATTTTCGTTTCGGCTGCGCACCAGGGTGACCAATGCAAAGGTCACGGCGGAAACGATTCGGTTGAAACTCGAAGCGGAAGGGAAGGAAGAGGAAATCGAGTGCGACCGCCTTCTCGTCGCCGTGGGCAGAAGGCCGCTCACCCGAGGTCTCGGGATCGCGGAGAACGGGATCGCAACGGATCCCGCGACGGGCCATGTGCTGGTGGATGAAAAATACCGCACGAGCAATCCCGCCGTCTATGCGATCGGGGATCTTATCCCCGGCCCGATGCTCGCTCACAAGGCCATGGCCGAGGGGATAGCCGCGGTGGAATGCATGGCGGGCCTGCCCGGTGAAGTGAATTACGACGCCATTCCGTCCGCGGTCTACACTTCGCCTGAAGTCGCGAGCGTCGGACTCACCGAGGAAAAAGCGCGGGAGAGAGGAATCGGTTTCGTTGCGGGAAGCTATCCCTTTGCCGGCTCGGGGCGCGCCCGGTGCATGGGGGAATCGGAGGGCTTCGTCAAAATTGTCGCCCATGCAAGGTCCGGCCGCATTCTCGGCGTCCACATCATCGGTCCAAGGGCTTCGGAGCTGATTGCCGAATGCGCCCTTGCGATGGAATTCAACGCCGGCATCGAAGACCTTATCCGGGCGGTTCATGCCCATCCGACCCTTTCCGAGGCGATACGCGAAGCGGCCTTGAACCTGAGGGCCGGGAAGGGCGGTCTTTGAATCCGGCGAACCCGCCATCTACGACGCACTCCTGATTCCTTAACCAGGTTGCCTTCATGAATGCAGCAAACGATGTTTCTCAAGAGAGCGGGGAGCTTGCGCCCCCCCCACACCCCCACGCCGCTGCGCGGCTTTGAGTAGCGCCGCGGCAACGTCCCGCGAAACGCGGGGCAGTCGCCGCGAGCGCCGAGCGGTGTAGGGTGGGCACAGCTCCGCCGTGCCCACCAATTATCAGCCATGCGCTGGGTAAATTCGGTGTGCAAAGCTTCGCCTTTGCCTTCCTTAGGAGCCGAAGCACAAGAGGAGGCTCGGGGGATGGGCACTGGAATCTCGGTGGAGGAACTGGCCGCCCCTCTTGTCCTTATGGACCCGGATAACGAGTATCCGGGCCACCCATCGGTTTACTTTCCACTGTTTTCCGGCCTTCGGCCGTGATATGTTCCAAAGCTCCCCGTGATTATTCGGACCGTCGCCGGAGTGCATGCGATGGATCGCACGGCGGATGGAATGGTATCCCCTTTTTGCCGGAGACAGTGAAGGGATCTCTTGGGCATCCCTCATTCGTGAAGATTCCCCCGCTCTGGTGCCCGGCCGAAACGGCGGCGCAGGAGCGTAGTCGAGGGGACGATCGGGGGGGATGAGTGCATGCGTTTTTCGGAGGAGCATCATGCCGGGTTCGCGGCTTCGGATCATCGTGACGGGCCTTGCGGGGCTGTACCCCGTCGGGGGTGTGGCATGGGACTATCTTCAATACCCCATGGGCTTTGCGCGGCTGGGGCACGATGTCTACTACCATGAAGATTCATGGAGCTGGCCCTATCACCCGATCGAGAAGACCTACACGGCCGATCCCGGCTATTCGGTCAAATATATCGGCGATTTTTTCAAGTCTTACGCACCTCAACTGAATTCCCGCTGGCACTACCTGCACCTCCACGAACAGAGCTTCGGTGTGGGACGGGCGGCCTTCGATGAGGTCGCGGCGACCGCCGACCTGTTTCTGAACGTCAGCGGCTCCTGCATGATCCCGGAAAATCTCTCGCCCCGGTGTGTCAAGGTTTTCCTCGACACGGACCCCGGCTACAACCAGATCATGCTGAGTGAAAAACTCGCGTGGTCCGAAAACGTGGAACGCTGGTGCGCGAGTGTCGCCGCTCACGATCGGCACTTCACCTATGCCGAAAACATCCACGGCCCGGACTGTATCGCCCCCAAAATGGATTTCAAGTGGAAGACGACCCGGATGCCGGTCGTTCTCGATGTGTGGAGCGGCCTGGCACGCAAGCGGCCGCCGGGCGCGAGTCCCTGGACGACCATCATGACCTGGAATGCCTTCAAGGGGAAGCTGGTCTACAAGGGAGTCGAATATGCCAGCAAAGGCGCCGAGTTCGAGAAGCTGATGGATCTCCCGCGGCATGTGGATGTGCCGCTGAAAGTCGCGGTGGGCGGCGTGACCGCTCCTCTCGACCGGTTGGCGGAGTGCGGATGGCAGGTGATGGACGGGCCGGAAGCCACGGTGACTCCGGCGGATTATCAGAATTTTATCGCGGCCTCCCGGGGAGAGATTTCTCCCGCGAAGAACGTGTACGTCGCCATGCGAACGGGCTGGTTCAGTTGCCGTTCCGCGTGCTACCTTGCGGCGGGGAGGCCCGTGGTCGTTCAGGACACGGGATTCACGCCGATTATCGCTCCTGCCGAGGGGTTGCTCGCATTCAGTACGATGGAAGAAGCGGCCGACGCAATCCGGCAGGTCGAAGGAGACTATGAACGCCATTCGAAGGGCGCTCTCGATGCGGCCGGGATTTACTTCGATTCGGATAAGGTGCTGTCGCGGCTGATCGAAGATGCTCTCTAGTGCCCGGTTGTGCCGCCGGGGAATCGGCGAGCAGGAAGAATGTGCGCCGGCCCTGGGCCGCTGAGCCTTAGGCGGATCGAGGCCGACAACCCGCCTTGCGGAATTGCTGTATGATGGAGTCTCTATGACACGGCCCAAAAAAGGGAAAATCATCGTCTTCGGGATCCTCTTCTGGTACCCGCTGGCGGGTGTGACTTACCAGTTCCTCCACTACCTGATCGGTCTGCGCCGGCTCGGATACGACGTCTACTACATCGAAGATTCTGGGCGGTGGGTGTTCAGTCCCAAGACGTTCTGGAATACGCCGGACGCCGGTCCCAACATCGAGTTCCTGGCGCCGATTCTCGAAAAATACGGCTTCCGGGACCACTGGGCTTTCCGGGGCAATTATCCCGGCGGCAAGTGCTACGGGATGACCGAAGAGCAGATCCTGCGGCTGTATCGTGAAGCGGATGCGTTCCTGAACGTCACGGCGTCCCAGGAACTGAGGGAAGAGCACATGACGGTCCCCCGGCGCATCTATGTCGAATCGGACCCGTTTGCCGTTCAGATCAACGTGGCCGAGGGGGACGAACCCACGATTGCCGCTCTGGCTCAGCATGATACGCATTTCAGTTACGGTGAAAACCTTGGAGCGCCCGACTGCGGCGTTCCGGTCGAAGGGGTCCGGTGGCTTCCGACGCGCCAGCCGGTGGCGATCGAGCTTTGGGACAATCCCAATGAACCCGCCGCGGGAACGGCCTACAATACGGTCACGACGTGGCGTAATGTGGGGAAGGACCTGGTGTTTCGGGGAGAAGTCTACTACTGGAGGAAGGATATCGAGTTCCTGAGGTTCCTCGATTTGCCCCAGAAACGCAAGGTACGGTTCGAACTGGCCACCGAGATCGACGGAGGGACCCGTCGCCTTCTCACGAGCTATGGCTGGGAGATCGTGCGGTCACTGCCGGTGTCCCAGGACATCTACAGCTATCGTTCGTATATCCAGGGGTCGAGAGGCGAATTCACGGTTACCAAGGAACAGGTGGTGAGGCCGGTCACCGGGTGGTTCAGCGACCGGAGCGCATGCTACCTGGCGGCGGGACGGCCGGTGATCACCCAGGAAACGGGCTTCAGCAAATTCCTGCCGACGGGCAAAGGCTTGTTCGGGTTTTCAACCATGGACGACATCCTTGCGGCCGTGGACAGCATCGAAAGCGATTACAAGGGGGCCTGCCGCGCGGCCCGGGAAATCGCGGACGAATATTTCGCCGCCGAGAAGGTTTTGAAAAGTCTCATGGAAAGAGCCGGATTGTAGCCGGATGCGATGCCGTTCCTTACGGATCGGCTGCCGTGCAGGGCCGCGATGGAAAAAGCGATTGCAGGATCGGAAAACAGCCGGAGGCTGATCTGGCTTGATATCATGAAGGGCGTATCCATTTTATGGATCCTCTTCTTCCACTTCTTTCTCGCCTACGACAACGGCCGCTTCCCATGGCCCCTCAACATCGGGAATTTTGCTTCCTTTGTGGCCGGACAAGGGCCGGCTTCGGCCTTTGAGACCCTCCTGCGGATCGTTGAAGGGATCATCGCCGCGGTGTTTGAACGGGGTGCCGAGGGCGTCGGTGTCTTCGTCGTGCTTAGCGGCTTCGGTCTGACCTACTCGCTCCTTCGCCCCGGCAATCCATCCGGCGGATGGACGAAGTGGTACGCAAGGCGCCTGTTGCGGCTGTTCCCGATCTACTGGCTGGCTCATCTCATCTACGTCGTTTCGCCTTTCGTCAACAAGTGGGACCCGGTCGATTTGCGCCTCCTCCTCTCCCTTCTCGGGGACAGGATGGTCCCGATCGGCACGATGTTCTATTACCTTGTCCCCGCCTGGTGGTTTTTCGGTCTGCTGCTGCAGTTGTACGTGGTTTTCCCGCTGCTGTTCCGGTTCATGCAAAAGGCCGGTCCGGTCGTATTCCTCGTGGTTTGCTGTGCGATCACCATTGCGAGCCGGTATGTGCTGTTCGGGGTGCTTCATGCGAATGGGAACTACGTGCAGGGCGGCTTCTTCGCGTGCAGGCTGTGGGAATTTGCCTTCGGGATGGTTCTGGGCAGGCTCTACCGGGTCGATCCGGTCAGGATGAACAGGTGGCTGTTCTCCCGGCCGATCCTGGCCGGAGGAATTCTTCTCTATATCCTGGGAAGCTACAGTTACGAGCCGACGTTCACTTACAGCCTCACCGACATACTGCTCGGCACGGGCCTGTTCGCGATCATTGCGAACCTGTCGCGATGGATCGAACGGCCGGCGCAGGTCGGAACCGCACTGGCCACGGTGGGAGTCTATTCCTACAGCGTCTATCTGTTCCACCAGCCGTACGTGATGTACATCGGGTACCGCCTGCAGGGATTCGAAATGCCCGCTTTCCTGGGCCTGGCATGCGTGACCGCATCGATCGTCGCTTTGGTCTGCATTCCTCTGGAAAAATACGCGAACCGGCTTATGGGAAGGCTGTTCGACCGCTGATCGGCCGTCTCCGCCTTGATCCCCCCAGTGTCGCCGACGTGTCCATGTCACAGGCATCCGGCAGGCCGGGCCGCAATCCGCGAGCCCCAACGCTTCGTGCTGCTTTAAGGTACGCAAAAACCGAACCGGGGTGGCACGGACAACTTGCTTGTCCGTGCGCGAAGCGCAAGAGGTTTGGAGGGTAAGCCTTAAATCGCGGTAGTGGATTTGTCCCCTCCTCTTGTCCTGACGGACCCGGATAACGAGTATCCGGGCCACCCGCCAAGCCACATACTCCGCGCAACAGGGATTTGATAGACGTGTTCGACCTTTTGCGCACCATCTCCTCTGCGTTCCCACGCAGGAGGGGCTGTTGCCCAAAGGAAAAGTGTCTGCATTCCCACGCAGGAGCGTGGGAACGAGCGTAACCAGGATTCGTCATTCCGGCGGAGGCCGGAATCCAGGCTCCTTGAAATCATTGGGTAATTCCAGGTAACGGCACTGGACCCCGGCAATATCGCCGGGGTGACGTTGTCTGGACAAACCGCTCATTCTTCACCTGGATTCTGTTTGGGCAACAGCCCGAGGAGCGTGGGAACGAGGGAACCCGCCGTTTCACGGCTCACCGCGCGAATCTGAGGCTTGTGCCGTCCTTTAGCGTCACCGGCCGCATCGACGCCGGGTTATCGAGATTCTCAAGGGTCGGTTCCCCGGTCCAGGTCATGATGAATTCCCTGTAGTAGCTCACCAGAGTGACGTTCATCCCGAGTTCCATGCCCGGCTGAAGTTCCTTCATGCCGAAAGAATCCGCCGGGAAGAAGGCTTCGACGGTCATATGGGGCAGGGCCTTGTTCAGTCTTTGGACGCGCCCCTCGACGGGCAGGCGTTCCGCGGGCTTGCCGTCAACCGACCGGAACAGCTCGGGCCAGACCGCGAAGCCGTCCGGAAGATCGGGATCGCTCTTCGGAATGAGGTACACCGTAAACGAGTAAGTTCTGCCGTGAACCTCGAGATTGAGAACCATCCTGAATGATTCGGACCTTGGGAAATCGCCCGTATGGGCAAGAAACTCAGGTTCGACGAAGGTATTGGCAAGACTTGCAACGTAGAGCCCTTGGGGAGTCCACGTGACATGAACGTCGCCGAAAGGCACATAAGGTTTTTGAGTCTGAAAACCGGTGAGCCTGGTGTTCTTCTTGTCCCAGTCCACAAGAGACTGATCGGTCACATCGATGGGAGAAGTCGCCCGGGGGATTCCCACGCGCCGAAGGCTGTCCGGCCCGGATCCGGACGCGGCCTGAACCGGCGTCTTCAGCGCCGTGGAGCGGTCTTCGCCCCCAGCGCTCCTGTGGATGGCGTCGAGCACGGGGTTTAGTTTCATGAACGCTTCGGTCACTTCCTCGTAGGGCCGGTTCGCCGTATCGATGAGACCCATGTTGTAGTCTTCACCGTCCTGTCTTCCTCCCAGCGGCTCATCGCAGTACTGGAACCAGTGAGCACCGACCACGTTGGGAAAGCGGGCGAAATTGACGAGCGCGTTCCCGGCCCCCCAAGCCCGTTCGGCCTGGGTTGTGACGGTCATGAGGTGGCCCGGTTTCGGATACTTGTTCCTGGCGGTTTCATTTCGATTGCCGCTTCGATTCTCCTGGGCCGCAAAGAAGAATTCGGTCACCAGGACCGGTTTGTCGTTCAAGCGCCGCATCCCGTCGAAGAAATAGGGAGCGACCCACCCATCTACGGTGTCCACGTTGTAATTGGTGGAAATGACATCCACATTATCACCCATGGCGAGGAGGGCGTCCTGGTGGTAGTAGAGCGGCAGCCGGTCGCCGAGAACCAGGGCGTCGGGATGCGCTTTTCGGATTGCGTCGTGCATCAATTGGTAATAGCGCCCGGCAATCAGGTATGTGAAGCGGTCGACAACATGAATCCCGTCTCCACCGGGCCTGAGCTGCAGGGCCGCTCCCTGTTTCTTCAGATCCTCAAAGTTGCGAATCCCGTTTGCCGGGACCCAGTCCGCGAGAAACGATTCCCAGTTCCCTTTGTAGTGGTCATACAGGAGTTGCCAAAGGACCTGCTTGGTGTGGTTGTCCCACCCGGCCTTGAGGTACCATCGGAAAAGCGGAGAATTCCACCACCCGACCTCGTTGTCCGAGAAGTAGCCGATCAGATTGGGAGCGTTTCGGAAAGGGGCCGTCAATTCGCGGGCCTGTTCCAGGGTTTGCTTTTCCATGGAAGGGTCGAAGGGGTCAAACCAGTGGAATTGGGAGTTTCGCCCGAGTTCGAGATCGACTGTCAGCGGCAGTCCGAGAACAGGGGAGGGGTCTGACCAGCCGCCGCGCGTATTGAAGCCCCAGAAGGCGAGCTGGCTCCCTGCGGCTCTCCTCCAGTCATCGGCCGACGGGAAAAAGTTATTCCAGCAATATTCCTGCTTCCGCAGGCTCAGGGCGCTCTCCTTCCCGCCGTTAACGATATTCACCCCCTTGGAGTAGAAAGGATTCCCTTCGGGCGTTACGAACCACCGGACTCCATCCTTTTCCGTCGTTGTCCAGCCCCGGGGCTGCGACTGGGTTTCCCCTGCCTGGGAGACATTGGCGGCAACCAACAGAAAAAAGAGCACTCGAAAAATAATTCCGATCACAACACCCCTCTTAAAAGCAATGAGGCCCTCCGGCCTGCTCGGCCTTGGACCTCGGGTTAACGCTTAAATGGTAAGTAAACTCATCCGTGAAGAAGACGGCTGACTAACTGCTCGATCGCTTGAAATAAGCTGCATATACCTGAGGCACGACAACGATTTGCGCGGCATCCAACCTGCCGAAAAGTTCGCAGGGGCGCACGAACTGCTTCATAAAATTTCCCAGAACCTCGGATTGGGTCTGGTGGGCCGAGATGGCACGCTGTTTTCCGTTCACCTCTTCGTTGGTAAGCGGCAGAGAAAGCCACTCGGTAGTGGACAGGATCTTGGAGGAGAGCGGGGACCCGCAGACCCCCGACCGGCCGATTTCTTTCGCCCACGTGGTTGCACCGGGGTAGTCTTTAAAATGAACGAGGTAGCTCAGCACCGTGGTGGAACCAAAGGAAACCACCCCCTCCTGATCGAGTTTGCGAAGAGCGTCCATCACAAAAACCCCGGTAGTCGCGTGGTCCGGATGGCAGTCTCTGGGGTCGGGGATCACGATCCAGTCCGGTTTGAAGTCGGCGATGGTGCGCGCGATTTCGGCTTCGAGATCAACCCCGGCATATTTGGCCCAGCGGCTGAGCTTGCCCTCCCGCCGGGGACGGTCGTATCGTGTGTAAGGGGAAGTGAAAGGTCGAAGCCTCGACCAGTAGCCGGCCCAGAGGTCGTCAATGCCGTCGTCCGGGTAACCGAGAAATGTTATATCCTGGGCCTGCAATCCCATCTCGCAGACCGCCTGAACGGCTTCTTCCCGCCTTTTCTTGCCGTAGCTTATGAAGTCCGAGGCGGTCAATTTCGCCCGCTTAGCATAAAGCTTCACCGCCTGGGGGTACCCATCCCCATTGGTCATGAAGACGACGTTAACCTGGCCGTCAAGTGCGTGGACACGTTGAATGATTCCGCTTGCAGCAAGGGACTCATCGTCGGGATGGGGGGAAAACACCATCAGGCGCAGTCCTTCAGATACGACCAGTTCTTTGTTTGAAATATATCCGAACTGGGAAGGCGACGCGGCGGGGGTTGAGGACTTTACCGGCAGACTCCGTGCCGGGGACCTGTACATCAGCTCGTTGTCGGCATTGGAGGTATAGCTTACGAGCTGAAGCGGCGTATGATGGACGCCGTCCTGTGCGTGAGAAATCAAACCGAAACCAAAGACCGAAAACAGGCCGACGAGCAATCCCGCAATCCAACGCCTCACAACGGCTCACCTTTCTTTGTGGAACTCAGGCCACTCTGAAGCCGTGGCCCGAACATCCCGCGGGGCAACATCGAAAATCAGCCGGCCACCGCGGTAAATCGCAGGACGACTTGTCTT
Organism: uncultured Syntrophobacter sp.; assembly: GCA_963666995.1. Classification (GTDB taxonomy): domain Bacteria; phylum Desulfobacterota; class Syntrophobacteria; order Syntrophobacterales; family Syntrophobacteraceae; genus Syntrophobacter. The sequence goes on from OY762941.1 coordinate 3,331,320, forward strand.
TGGATCGTCCGACCGGCCAATCGCCGCCGACCGGGCCGCAACCTCCCCTCGCGCACCCCGTCACGAAAGCGCGGTCTACGTGTGCATCAAAGCCCATCTCCGTATGCGACTGTTTCCTGCATTTCTGGATGTTTAAAGTATAAATCAACACGCTCACGGATTGAAAGAGAAAATAACAGGCTTCAAAGTCGATTTTCTGTGAATTCCGTATATTCTTCCGGCGAGATTTCCACCTGACTTGAGCGATTTCCTCCCCCTCCTCTTGCCCCTCCCGCCAGGGGAGGGGAATTGATTTGACGGGGGAAACTCCATAATTCCTCCCCCTGGATGGGGGAAGCGGGTGGCCCGGATACTTGTATCCGGGTCCGTCAGGACAAGAGGACCAGCCGAATCCGCCACCGCGATCCCAGGGCTTACCCTCTGAGCCTCCTCTTGCGCTTGGCGCACGGACGGCAAGCTGTCCGTGTCACCCTCACAAATATGTTGGAATCCTTCGCATTCGGAGATATGACGACCCTCTCTCCCAACCCCTCCCGGGGAGGCGGGGTGGGGGTGTGATCCGCTGAAGACATCCCGGCCCGGCGACATCTCCCGTGGAATCGCTCAGATCAGGTTCTATTCTTCGAGGCTGAACTGGGAGCGGTAAAGAGAAGCGAAAGCGCCATGGCCGTTGACGAGTTCTTCGAACGTTCCGCTTTCCACGATCCCGCCCGAACGGAGAACGATGATGACGTCGGCGTTCCGAACCGTGGAAAGCCGATGGGCGATGATAAAAGTGGTGCGGTTCGTGGTCAGTCGGTTGATGCCTTCCATGATGAGTGCTTCGGTTTCGGCATCCACCGATGAAGTGGGTTCGTCCAGAATAAGTACCGGCGCATTGCGCAGGATGGCCCTGGCGATCGTGATGCGTTGCCTCTCGCCTTCGGACAGTGTGGCCCCCTGTTCTCCGACCACGGTATCGTACTGTTTGGGCAGCCTCATGATCGAATCATGAATGCGGGCAAGCTTTGCGGCGGAGACCACGTCTTCGGTTGAGGCTTCGGGCCGGCCGTAGGCAATATTTTCGTGCACGCTCACGGGAAATACGAGCGGAGGCTGCAGCACCATCGCGATCTGGGAGCGAAGCGATTTCAACTGGAATCCGCGGATGTCCTTACCGTCCAGAACCACCCGGCCTTCCTGCGGATCGTAAAACCTCGGCAGAAGGCTGAGCAGGGTTGATTTCCCAACGCCGGTCGGGCCGACGATCGCCACCTTCTGGCCGGGATGCACGTGCAGGTCGATCTTTTCGAGCACCTGTTGCTCGGGCACGTATTGAAACGATACTCCTTCCCAGGAGACGTCTCCCTTCGCCCCGGATGGAGGAAAGAGCAGGGTGCCTTCCTTCAGGTCCCTTTCCACGTCGAGAATTTCAAAAACCCGCTGCACCCCGACTTTTGCCCCCTGGATCAATCCCCACGTCTGGCTGATGGTATTGATCGGCGCATAGAGCGATGCGAGGTACGTGGTGAAAACGACTATTTCACCGATTGTCAGGGTTCGCGAGAGCACGTGTTGGGCTCCCACCCAGACGACGAAAGCGGTTCCCAGCGCCATGACCACGTTTATGACCCCTGAATAGAAGGTCTGCAGCGTATAAAGGCGCAGGCTGGCTCCGAGGCTCAGGTCGCTTGCGGCCATGAACTTCCTGTGCTCTTCCTCCTCCTTCGTGAACGCCTGAATGATGCGTATGGCGGATATGCCCCTCTGGACCACCGAATAGACTTCGCTTTCCTGCTGGCGTGCATCGGTGGCCGCGGCGGTAATCCGCCTGCTCAGCAGCGAAATCGACAGGAAAAGCACGGGACAGACACTGAGGGCCAGGAGGGTGAGCTTCCAGTCGATCTTGACCATGACGACGAACATGCCGATCAGCAGCACGAGCGCGGTGACGATGGGGAATACGCCGTTCATGGTGAGGCTTTGAATGGCATACGTGTCGGCGGTGACTCTGTACATGAGATCTCCCACCTTCCTCCGGCTGTGAAAGGCAAGCGAAAGCCGCTGCAGGTGGCTGTAGAGATCGCGCCGAAGGTCGTTCACCATCCGTTGCCCGATTCTTATCGTGGTGTAGTTGTTCAATAATGTCACGCCGCCCAGGATAAGATAAATGACGATCAGGCCGCCGCATGCCAGCAGGAGCAGGGTTTGTTTCGGGAAGAGCGTGTGCAGTTGCCAGGGCGCGGGGCTGTCGCCGAGAACGCTGTCGATGATGATCTTCAGAGGCCAGGGCTTCAGCAGTTCGCAGCCGCTCATTATGAAGACCTGGGCGAGCGCGAAAAGAAAGGCGTAACGATACGGCCATAAATAGGGGAGCACTTTGTGCTTCATTTTCCAGATCGCTTTATTGAGTAGGTGTTCGTCGATCCCTCAGTCACAGGAGCGGGCCGATCCGGCGGTCAGGAGATCCCTGCCCGCCGAGGCAACCATGGTACTCTTAGTTGCTCTCCGCTGCCACAATGATTTTCACCCTGCTCCGGCGTTACCGGGGACATGCCGTGACCTCGGGAGGCCTGCTGTCGATCGGACCGGCTCCGGCCGGCCCGCCGTTTTGGTTCCCGTCCCGGGTCCCAACCGTTGTGGCCGGACATGCCCGGCGGTTCCATCTTACCGCGGGCTCGAGGTCCCGCTCCGGGAGCTGCGGCTCGCTTCAACGTCGGGATTATCTAGCTTATTAAGTTGCCGCAATCAACCAAAATTTCGGTGAGGTAACCGGCGGGCAGCATACCGCAACGGCATTGTCCTGTGCAAACAGGGCTCCCGATTGGATCTGCACGCAAAAAGATTGCCAAAGACTACGGAACGAATATAATTACCGCCACTTATGAGCATCCGGGCTTCGATCCGGTCCGGAGCTCGCCCGATTGACCTGAACGAGAGCTTTCTGACCTTATTTGAAAGGAATATTCATGCATCTTCGCAATCGCAGTGCAATCACCGGTGGAGCCGGATTCCTGGGTTCCCATCTTTGTGAACGGCTTTTGAAGGAAGGCCACGATGTCCTGTGCATCGACAATTTTTACACGGGAAGCAAGCGGAACATTCTTCACCTGCTCAATAATCCGTATTTTGAACTCTACCGTCACGATATCACGTACCCGCTCTACGTTGAGGTGGATGAGATCTTCAATCTGGCGTGCCCGGCTTCGCCGATCCATTACCAGAACGATCCCGTGCAGACGACCAAAGTGAACGTCCATGGGTCGATCAACATGCTGGGTCTTGCCAAACGGCTCAAGGCCAAGATCATGCAGGCTTCGACGTCCGAGGTGTATGGGGATCCGAAAGTGCATCCGCAGCAGGAATCGTACTGGGGGCACGTCAATCCGATCGGTCTGAGGTCCTGTTACGACGAAGGCAAACGCTGTGCCGAGACGCTCTTCTTCGACTACCATCGTCAGCATAATCTCAAGATAAAGGTCGCCCGCATTTTCAATACCTATGGGCCGAGAATGCACCCCAATGACGGCAGGGTGGTGTCCAACTTCATCGTCCAGGCGCTTGAGAACCAGCCCATAACCATCTACGGGAAGGGGACGCAGACCAGGTCTTTCTGCTATGTGGACGACCTCGTGGAAGGCTTCTGGAGGCTCATGAATTCGCCTGACGATTTTACCGGCCCGGTGAACCTCGGCAATCCCGTGGAATTCACGATAGCCGAACTTGCGCAGAAGGTGATTGAGATCACGGGTTCGCGCTCCGAGATCGTCCACAAGCCTCTGCCTCAGGACGATCCCATCATGCGGAAACCAGATATCAGCCTGGCGAAAAAGGTTTTGGGCTGGGAGCCGAAAATCCAGCTCAACGAAGGGTTGAAGAAGACGATCGATTATTTTGACGACATGCTCCGTTCGGGGAACCTCTACACGGAATGATGAAATAACGTGAAATAACGGGGTCAGGCCTACACATTTGACACAAATATGTCAAATGTGTAGGCCTGACCCCGTTGTAAGGATTCAAAATGGATGAGCGGTCCAGTGAAGAGAAGGTCCATGTGCTGAAGGAAAAGCTGCGCGGTGCGGGAAGCGTCGCGGTGCTGACGGGGGCTGGAATCTCGGCGGAATCGGGAGTGCCGACTTTCCGGGGGGAGGGCGGTCTGTGGAAGCAGTATCGAGCGATGGACCTTGCGACCCCTGAAGCGTTCCTGCGTGACCCGAAGCTCGTCTGGGAATTCTACGGCTGGAGGCGGGAAGTCCTGGCGCCGCTCAGCCCCAACCCCGGTCATTACGCTCTAGCGGAGCTTGAACGGAGGGTGCCGCACTTTACGCTGATCACCCAGAACATCGACGGGCTGCATCGAAAAGCGGGGAGCAAGAACATATTGGAGCTGCACGGCAACATCTGGTGGGTTCGCTGCACGCATTGCGGTGTCCTGGTCGAAGATCGAACCATGCCGCTGCCCGAACTCCCAAAGTGCGGGTCATGTGAAGGCCTGCTCAGGCCGCATGTGGTCTGGTTCGGAGAAATGCTGGACACGGAAATTCTGGACAAGGCTTACGAGGCGATCAACGGCTGCGATGTCATGATGGTGGTCGGCACATCCGGGACGGTTCAGCCGGCTGCATCCATGGGGTTGGTTGCCAGGAAGCGCAGGGCCATGGTGGCGGAAATCAACCTCGAACCGACCCCCTATGCCGACGCCTACGAGGTCAGCATTACGGGCAAATCGGGGGAGATCCTGCCTCAACTGCTCTAGACCGCCGAACAGCATTACGTCGTATGCCGGATATGGTGTTGCCGGGGGAAGCACTTTTCAGGCGGTCCCTCCTATTTTCCTGCTTAGCCTGGAAAGGAACCGGTCGCAGTCGACAATGACCCGTTCATGCTTTCCTTCCCCGATCTTCTCCGTTTCGTCGAAGGCTTCAACACGGAAGAGCAATTTCCGCCCCTCCACGGCTTCCAGGGTTGCTTCCGCTCTTACATCCATGCCGACCGGCGTTGCGGCAATGTGCGAAATGTCTAGTCTTACCCCGACGGAAGTCTCTCCCGGCGCGAGATACGCTTTCACGCACCCGACCGCCGCCTCCTCCATGAGCGCCGTCATGGCTGGAGTGGCGAACACCTCGAGTTCCCCGCTTCCCATATGGATGGCCGTGTTGCCCTTGTGGACGGATGTTCGGGAAGTTCCCGTGATTCCCGGCTGCAATCTTTTCTCCTCCTGCACTGGCGACTCCCATGCTTTCCCGGATGACAGACCGCTGTTTCAGCCGCGGGCCGATGCCTTCGGCCGGAACAGCTCCGATTCCCTTCCTTCGATGCGGTCCGGAGAAGCCGTCCGAATTCGTCCGGGCGTTCCCGCCAAACCGGCTTCAGGACTTCTCCCGAGGCTTCAACTTCTCTTTTCCTTCCGCAAGTCTTCGATCGAAGAGCGATTCCAGGGCGGGATTGGCTCCGCGCAACCCCGCCACCACCTTCTCCGCCCAATCGAAGTATTCCAGCCGTCTCTGGAGGGGCCAATCGTGAGGCGGCGAATTCGTGATATCGACCACGTTCGAAATTTTGTCGGCCAGCTTGATCTGCTTGGCTTCCAGGCTCAGGTACGGAGCATGCTCTATCTGCAGTTTTTTGCGCAGCGCGCTGGGGAGGGTTTTGTCGTCCGAAACCTCGAGCACGAAGTCAAGCACATCGGGGCCGAACAGGCCGGCGATCTCACCCGGTTCGGTCTTCGTGTCTTCGATGATGTCATGCAGCAGCGCGGCGATAAGCACTCGGAGATCCCGGATGCCGCCAACCCGCCAGAGCAGGTCGGCCACCTCGATGGGATGATTGATGTAAGGGCTCCTTACGGCATCTTTCCTTCGCTGGTCGCGATGCCTTTCGGCCGACAGCTTGAGGGCGGCCAGGAACGGCCCCATATCGTCTGCGGTGCAGTCTCCCATTGCTCGACCTCCGCTCGGTATTCGGTTCCACCCAAAAGGGTCCGGGATGGCGAAGAGCCGCTGCACTCGAACTGCGGCAGCGAGGCGAGAATCCCCGCAAGCTCGTGCCCTCTGCGCTGAAATACCCGTCAAATGATGATGGGTATAGCGGAAAAGCATTCGGGAATCCACAGGAAATTGGGATCGGCAGGTTGCGGGAGCCAAATTCCCCAGGTTGGGTGCGGCGGATGAGCGATTCAGGGAGGCGAGGAGCCTCGGACAGGCCGACGGCAGCGCCGCTGCCGGGTGGAACAGGCGGGGAAGTCCTGCAATCGACCGATCGGGATGACGGCGGACGAGGTTTCGGGAAAGTTTTGGTATTCATGAAAATGAAAGTACCTCGCGGAGAAAGAGTCCGCTATAATCGGGCAACCGGAAACACCAACACCATGCCGTGCTCTGACAGGAGTTAAGAACGAGTCCGTACAGATCTTGAACAGGTTTGTATTGCCGGGAGGAAATGCCGCGATGGAGCTGAACTGGTACGAAAACTTTTTTTACGGGGTTACACTCGATCTCTGGCGGAAAGCCGTTTCCGCCGAACAGACCCGGGCGGAAGCGAGCTTTATCGCAAAAGCCCTGAAGGCAAGGAAAAACTCAAAACTGCTCGATGTCCCCTGCGGAAACGGGAGGCACTCGCTGCTGTTGGCCGCTCGCGGTTATCGCATGACGGGGCTGGATATATCCGATGAGTTCATCCAGGAGGCCCAGACCGCATCCGAGGCTTCGGATACCCAAATTGAATGGGTGCTCGGCGATATGTGCCAGTTGCAATGGACGTCGCAATTCGATGGAGCCTTTTGCCTTGGAAACAGTTTCGGGTATTTCGAGTACCAGGATATGCTGGCATTTCTGAGGAAGCTGTCGCGCGCCCTCAAACCGGGAGGTCGTTTCGTTTTCGATTCGCATATGGTCGCCGAATCGATTCTGCCGAATCTCAAGGACCGCGAGTGGTTCCAGGTGGACGACATCCTTCTGGTGCTGGAAAATCATTACCGGGCCGAACTGAGCTGTGTCGAAACGGACTACAGGTTCGTGCACGGCGGGAAGACGGAAACCAGGACATCGCTCCATTGGGTGTACACTCTTGGTGAGATAAGAAGGATGCTGGAGCAGTCGGGATTTTCCGTGCTGGAGACCCAGGGAGGAATCGACGGGCAGCCTTACAGCCTTGGATCGCCCCTCCTGGTGGTGATCGCTCAAAAAGAAGATTAACGGTCGACGAGCGACGTTGAACACTCGCTGTTTTGCAGGCATTTCCCGTCCGCCCGGCGAAAAGGAAGATCGATCGCCGGGCGGGTTTGAGACTGCCAAGACATTGGCCCCGGCGCCCCATGCGCCGGGTTGGTTTTTTTGATGTGTTTCTGATCCCTGGCCTGCCCGGCACCTATGCGCCAAGTCGGCCTTGCTTGATTTGTTCCATTATTCTCGCGGCTGCCGAAAGGGAACATCCCGATCCCCTGCTCCCGACAGTACATGCGCTTGGTATTACGCCGTTTTTGGCGGAGGATATTCGAGCAAAAGGCTGATGAAGAACCCGACGACGGGGAGGATCCCTATGCATTTGAAAGCGAAGGGAACTCCGAAATGGTCCGCCAAAACCCCCAGAAGCGTTACCCCGATCCCACCGGCCCCGATCGCAAACCCGACCAGTAAACCCGAGGCGACTCCAAGATTGTGCGGAAGGAGGTTCTGCCCCATCACGACGGTTACGGAGAACGTGGAGATGAGGAGTGCGCCCAGGAACGTCACCACCAACAACAGCACATAACCCTGCGAATACAGGATAAGCGGAAATATCAGGGCGCTTCCGATCATGGACAGGCGCAGCCAGAACCTGTGCCCCCACCTGTCGGCAAGGGGGGCCCCCGTAAGCGTCCCGAACGCACCGCCCAGAAGAAGCATGCTCACCAACTGCCCCGCGAAGACGGGATCGCCCTTCAGATAGTCGATGTAGTAGAAGGGGATATAGGCTATGAGACCTATCTGCGTCCAGGTCCTCATGATGATCACGGCGATGATGATGAACATGGCGCGTTTGGCCCCCGCCTGCGCCTTTTGACCCTTTGCCCGCACGGGCGCGTCGACTGCCGCGGGAGTGGCGATCGTCTTGCGCAGTGCGATGATGGCTACGGTAAAAGCGACCGCCGGCAGGATCATCCACGGCAGTGAACTGAACCCGAAGTAATGGATGATTGAAAGGGAAAGAATGGGGCCGAGGGCCATGCCCGTATTTCCGCCCACCGAGAAGACGGACATACCGGTCGCCATCTTATCGCCGGTGAAGGAACGGGCGATTTTGAATCCTTCAGGGTGATAGGCGGCGACTCCCAGACCGCTGACGGCAACCAGTAAGACAATCAGGGCATAACTCTGAGTCAACGGAAGAAGCGCAAAACCCGCCCCGGCCAGGAACGATCCCAAGGGCAGCAGAAAAGCCTTTTCTTTTTTGTCGGAGAGGAAGCCAAAGACCGGCTGGACGATGGATGAGGCAACATTGCCGACAATGAGGATCATCCCTGTGACCGTATACGAAAGCCCCAGGCTCTCCTTGATGAAGGGAAGGATCGCAGGCAGCGCACCCTGGTATGTGTCTACAACCATGTGGCCGCAGGAAAGAAGCAACAGGATCTTGAGGTTAAACTTTTTCATCTTCCAAGGTCGGTTCGAGAGGAGAGTCCTCCAGCCTTAATCCTGTTCCGCTCCGCCACAGAGAGGAACAGGAAGTCCGGGCCTCTCAGCATAAAGGGTAAGTCAATAAACAGACTGAACCACCGGCAAGGCTGGTGGTGGTCGACTCCACCGATTCCGGCCGTTCCGCAAGGCCATGTGAGAAGACCGTGCGAAAAGCATCTGCCGCGTTCCACGTACCCCCGAGTGGACAACGGGGGACCTCGTCGGGACCGCTCAGCCGAAAGGAAGTCACTTATACATCATCTTAGACAACTTTTATAGAGTGTTCTCCGCCGGAAAGGATTATGGGAAGGTGATTTTTTCCTTCTCCCTCTCGGCCATCTCTTCTGTCCAAACATTTCGCCGGGGTGACGGATATTGTGCAATTCACAGGGATTCCCGAATTACGACACAGCCTCTTTCGCCGGGATGACGATTCATGATTTCATCCGCCCTCGGCTTTTTCTTTGGGCGACATCCCCCGTTTGACGGGCAGCCGGGCGGTTTGCCTGCTCCCTCCTCTACCCTCCCCCCTTGCGGATGGAGGCCGGGCATTTTAACCTCATATTGTGGGATCCGGCGGTGGCCGGCGCACGAATCATCCGGTCGGATGGAGAGGAGGATGCATGGCAGGCAGCGCTACGGCGCAGGGCCTCATACTCATTGTCGAGGACGACGGCAAAACCGCCTCCCTTATTTCCCTCTACCTCGAGCGGGAAGGCTATCAAACCGCCGTCGCCCATGACGGGATGGAAGCTCTGGAGCTGGCAAAGAGGCTCAACCCGGTTTTCCTGGTCCTTGACCTTATGCTGCCCGAACTCGACGGCTGGGAAGTATGCCGCCGAGTTCGGGAATTTTCCGACGTTCCCATCCTTATGCTTACCGCCAGGGGTGAGGAAGTGGACCGGGTTTTGGGTCTTATGATCGGCGCCGACGATTACCTGGTGAAGCCCTTCAGCCCCCGGGAACTCGTCGCCCGGGTAAAGGCCGTTCTGAGGCGCGCTCAGCCCAGGGTGAAAGACAAAATCGATACACTCACTCTCGGCGACCTCACGCTCGACGTTCAAAAGCACCGATTGACTCTCCGGGGCCGCCCGATCGGCCTCACCGCATCTGAATTCAAACTCCTGCGGTTGCTCATGAGCGCTCCCGGAAGGCTCTTCACCAGGGAGCAGCTTCTGAATGCGCTCTACCCCAGGGGCGAAGAAGTCGTCGATCGCGTGATCGATGTGCACATCGGCAAACTCAGGCAAAAAATCGAGGGAGATCCGTCGAATCCGCGCTACATCCTGACCATAAGAGGATTCGGGTACCAATTCTCCGAGAGAGGCGATTGAGGGAAGGGGGCATCGTTCATGAAACAACGGTTGCTCTTCAAGCTCCTCGGGATAAACATCCCGGTGGTGGTGCTGGTCATCCTGGTGCTCTGGCTCGCTCTCGACACGCTCGCGGCCAGTTATTTCTCGCTTCTCATGGAAAAGTACCACATCGATCCGAGCGATGCATACCGGATGTTCGTTGGGACCATTCACCGCTATCTGCTGGCGGCGAGCCTTGCCGCGCTGCTGCTGGCGGCGCTGTTGAGCTTCCTGCTGACGCAGATGGTGCTCAGACCGCTGCATCAGATCATCGAAACGGCCAGCCTGATTTCCGCGGGCGACTATTCTACGAGGGTCAACACGAGGTCCCGTGACGAAATCGGGGAACTCGCCCGCGCATTCAACGATATGGCCGACAGTCTCGAGCGCACGGAACGGCTCCGGAGAAACATGGTTTCCGATGTGGCACATGAGCTGCGCACGCCGCTCACCAACATCAGGGGTTATCTCGAGGCCCTGCAGGATGGGGTGGTTCCTCCCACGGAGGAGACGTTTACACTCCTCCTGGGTGAGACGCTCCGGCTCGTGCAACTGGTCGAAGGACTGCTCCAACTGGCGAGGGCCGACGCCGCCCGCGCGACTCTCGCACTGGAGGAAATCGACTTTCCGCAGCTTGTCTCCCGCATCTGTAAAGGCTTCAGTCTCAATTTCACTAACAAAGACGTCGATCTCTCGACGGAATTCGGCGAAGGAGTGAAGCAGGTCACGGCGGACCGGGGCAAATTGAGTCAGGTGATGGAAAATCTTTTGAGGAATGCCGTGCAGTACACTCCCGGGAAGGGGCACGTGCGGGTCCGCGTCCAAAGCCTTGGCGGAGAGGTGAAATTCACTATCGAGAACAGCGGTCCCGGAATTGCCGAAGAGGATCTGCCCTACATTTTCGAGCGGTTTTACAGGGGCGAAAAGTCCCGATCCCGCAACTATGGGGGCACGGGCATAGGGCTTGCCATCGTGAAAGACCTTGTGGAAGCCCACGGAGGACAGGTCGGAGTGGAAAGTTCCCGGGGACTTACTCTTTTCTGGTTCACCCTGCCCGTGCAGCCGCTCGCCGTCCCGAGAATCCCTTCCTGATCGAAGCCGCTTTTGGAAATCGCAGAATTGCGGTGGAATAGCGAGGAGGCCGGGAGGAATGCCCGGGGCGTGGAGGCACGGAGAGACAGGCCCAAAAACCAATGCCCTGTCGGAAAGATGCGGACAGGGCATTGCGGGTCATGCAATACGTGGTCGGGAATGAACGGGCTTGACGATCATTTGATCCATGCCTTGCCGACGGGCAGGTTGACACCCACTTCTGCCAGGATCACGTGCGCCATGATATACCAGGCCAGCAGAGCGCATACGATGAGGTCCCAGGCGGCGAGGGTCCCAAGTATCTGGCTCCCCGCGAGTTCCCTGAAGTCCAGGCCGACGAATCCAAGAAGCAGGGTGAGAAATGTAAAGGCGAGGGCACTGTTGTGTTTCATGGAACCTATAAAGAGAATAGCAGTGAAAAAAGTCCATACCAGTAAGAACATTCCCAGATCGTGGCCGCCCATCTTCAAAGCCGGGTAAAGGCCTCCGAGTTCTTTATTCGTACCGAAAATGAGATATAAGCACAATGAAATCCAAAAAGCCCCGTACGCGGTGAAAGCACAGAAACCGAAGTTGTTGCCGGTTCTGAACTCCAGAAGACCCGCGATGAGTTGAGAGCCGCCCCCGAATAAAATGCCCAACCAAATGACCGGGCCCAGCCCGACCCACCCAAGGTTATGGAACTGCAGGATCAATGTTGTCATGCCAAAGCCGGCGAGACCTACGACAGCGGGATTCCCGATCTTCACTTCACTCATGTTGAACCTCCCAATAGAAGTAGAACGAATGAGAATATGGCAAGAGCGTGCACTTGACAGGGTTTTAGTCTATTGTTCTTTCCTTATCGATCCTCCTTTCCACCGTCGGCGGAGTCGCAAAAAATCTTGGCTCCGATCCGGTTCTTTTCGTCCTCGCTGAGACCGCAGGGCTGAAAAAACAGCAGGAACGGCTTGCTGATTCTCTCGACCGCCCCTCCGTCCGCGGCGCATTCCTTACACAGCCTTATTCCACCATCAGTCACCTGTTCCCGGTGCGCGACGGGTCCCACCTGATCGCCGTTTGCGTTGAAAGGTCCTCCCTTCAAGCAGCCGCATTCCAGGACCATAAATGCTATGCCTATCGCCTCGGGGTTTGAACTCCTGATTCGACTTGCCCAAATGTTCAATATGTCCGTTTGATTATCTTCCAATCGATTTCACCTCTCACTGCGCCTGGATACCGCTCACTCAAGAGAATTCCCCGTCGTTCCGCCATTGCGGCCATGCTTCAACATGGGTGGAATCCGTTTCGTTCCCGCAAGGCAACAGATTCCTCTCCCGCTTGTGGTGGGGGAGAAATGGCGGAAGCAACAGCAAAGAATCCTAAGTTACCGGCATTTGGACCCGGCCGAAGGCGATTGAAATCATCCATGCCCCCGGCTCGTCTTGCCCGCATTCGTCGGAGAATTGGGTAACGAACCCCTTTCGGTTCACAAGGATGATACCCAAGCCCTCGTGCCGCGGCGATTCGCACCCTTCAGCGTTTCCACTGGGAATATAAGTGCACTGCCAATTTGAAGAGTATCGCTAAATTATTTCATTTCTGCTTTTCTGTCTACAAAGAGATGCCGGATTCTTTGCCGGCTGGGATTTTTTGAGGAAGGCGGGAGTAAATTGATCCCCATTCGGAGCATTCATTGCGAATGACCCGCTGATACGCTCTGTTCGCCCGATGTCCGATCCCCGCTCTGCCGCGTCAGGCCTGGGAGAAAGGGCTCAGGACATCATGGCCGCGCTTGAAACTTGATCGATCGGAGCCTTTCCCACAGGTTTGCGGCCTGATTCTCCAGATCGATCAGGAACATATCGCCCGAGGTTTCAACGACGGTTCCAAATCCGTTGGGCACCTGCACCCGATCACCGATTTTAGGCTTCGGGAGTTCGACGATTTCACTTCGAATTCGGGGTGCCGCATTCATTTTCAAAGTGGGCTTGCGAAATGGATTGAATCCGCTTACAGGGGACTTTTTCATTTTTGTATCCTTTCTTCCAAAACAAAAAAGCCGGGGCTTTTTATCACCCCGGCTGGCTTTCACTTTTGGAAATCTTGGGCTATGCGTTGACTACAGCCTTCTGACATTGGTTGCTTGAGGCCCTTTTGCACCTTTTTCTTCGGTGAAGCTGACCCGGTCTCCCTCGCTCAAAGACTTGAACCCATTGCCTTCGATCGCACTGAAGTGTACAAAGACATCGTGTCCGCTCTCGGCCTCGATAAAGCCAAAACCCTTTCCATCGTTAAACCATTTCACTGTGCCTTCCGCCATTTTTTTAATTCCTTCTCTAATTTCTTCTTTTGTATTGTGCTTTCCACTGCTTTTTGGTGCGGCACTTGGAGCTACCCTGAAACCGCACCTTTGCTTTGGCGAAAGACCGATTTCCCGCATAACCCAATGTATCGTACTCAGCTAGCATAACTATGCCACTATAACACGCGATTTCAGGAATACAAGCAGCAAATGTGTCTATAGCAACATTTATGGAACTGCCGCTTCGACCGCCTTCCCTCTTCCTGATTCCGGCCGCACATGTCTGAGCGGAACAACCGGACTGAATCTTCCCGATCGCATTCCCTCGACCGGCACTCAGGATTGTCTGACAGGCAGGCTGACTATAAAGGTCGATCCTTCTCCTGATGTGCTTTCGGCCGAAATGACGCCGTGATGCCGTTCGACGATCTTGCGGCAGATGGCGAGCCCCATGCCCGTGCCTTCGTATGCTGCGCGGCTGTGAAGACGCTGGAAAGGCTGGAACATCCGGTCGAGGTTCTTTGTGTCGAATCCAATGCCCTTGTCCTCAACGAAGAGCAGGCAGACATTGCCTGTGACGTTCCCATAGACCTTGACGGAGGGCTTGTGATTCTCACGGTGGTACTTGATTCCGTTACCGATGAGGTTTTGGAAAAGCTGCCGCATTTGAGTGGCATCAGCCTCGATGGTCGGGAGGTCGCCTATTTCAACGTGTCCATCCGCACTTGCAATGGCGTGCTCAAGATCGCTCACCGCTTCCCGAGCGGCCTGCATCAGGCTTGTCTCTTCGAAAGGCTCTGCCTGCGTCGACACTCGAGTGTAACTGAGCAAGGCATCGAGAAGAGTCTCCATGCGCTTTGCCGCACTCGTCATCCGCTTCAAGTAGTCCCGTCCCTTCTCTTCGGAGAGGTCGGCCGATTCGTTTTGAAGAAGTTCGCCAAAGGCCAGAATTTTTCTAAGGGGTTCCCGGAAGTCATGGGAAGCAACAATCGCAAACTCCCGCAATCCCTGATTGGCCATTTCAAGCTTTGATGCGTAGCATTTCAATTCCTCTTCGGTCCGTTTGCGCGCCGTGATGTCACGCAGGATGGACAAGTGATGCTTGGGATAAAACCCCGAAGTCGTGTGGTATTCAACCTCCCGAACGACTCCGTCCGGCCGCACGAAACGGAATTCCCCCATTTCTTTACCGAATTCGACGAAATTGCGCCATCCCCGCTCAAAATCAAAGTCCGGAGCAGTGAATTCCCTGGCGGAACGGCCGATAAGTTTTTCCCTGGCAAGACCCAACAGGGCGCAGGCTGCCGGGTTTGCATCAGCGTATCTGCCGTCGTTATCGGCTATCAGAATCGCATCGAGGGCGCCTTCAAAAATGGCCCGAAACCTTCGTTCACTCTCGCGAAGCGATTTCTCCATTTCCTTTCGTTCGGTGATATCGCGGCCTTCAGGAATAATCAGGACTACCCGGTCCATGTCATCCCTTACCGGTTTCAGGGAAAAATCGACGGTTGCGACTTTATTCCCTTTTCCCACGATGTCCGCCTCATATCGAATAAATTCCCCTTTTGCCGCCTTGCAAATCGCCGATTTCAAATGGGTCCGGGCTTCTTCTGAAGTCGTCCACCACATTGTTTCCCAGAACGGCCGCCCCACAACGTCGGAGTGCTCGAGTCCGGCAAAATCGAGTGCGGTTTGGTTGACTTCAATCATGGTTCCATCAGGCTTCATGAGGCCGATGAACTGGAATGCCTGATCGAAAACGGCATGAAACTTCCTCTCGCTCTCCCGGAGAGCTTCTTCAGCCCGCCTTCGTTCCGTGATGTCGTGAATGATGGAGTAGAGGATTTTTCGCCCGTGCAAATCGATCGGAGTGGAATGGACCTCCACATCCCGAACTTCTCCCGAGGCAAGCCGATGCCTGAAGTAAAACTGGTTCAGGCTTTCAGTCGCCGCCTTGCTCATTTCGACAAATATTTCGTCACCGCTCAGCGTATTGATAGACGAGATATTCATTCTTTTGATCTCGTCGATTCCGTATCCGTAAAACACGCATGCGGCGGGATTCGCATCAATGAGGCTGCCGGAACCGGGATCGACAAGCAATGTCACGGTCTGGCTCTTTTCGAACATCCGCCGGAACCGTTCTTCACTCTCCCTGAGCTTTTCTTCCGCGCGTTTGCGATCGGTAATGTCCCTTGCGATGCCGACTACGAATCGGTTTTGAGCGCGATCCGTGTAGAGCGTCTTTTTGGTGATCATCGTGCGCGTGATCCCCTGACCGTCCGTCAGGGTCTCTTCATTGATATTCTCTTGCCCGGTTTCGAGGACGAGGTCGTCTTTTTCCGAAAAGACATCCGCTTCCTCTTTCGGGTAAACATCATGCTCGGATCGGCCGAGGACTTCCTGACGATTTAACCCCACCAGAAGGCATTGGGCGTCATTTACAAGAACCAGCTTGTGCTCTCTATCCATCACGAATATCGGGTCGGTGATGGAATTGATTATTTTGTCGAGAAATTCTCTCGACTCTTGAAGAGCGTCCTCAGCCAGCTTCCGATCCATGACATTGGTCAGAATCCCGACCGATCCGACAAGGTTGCCCGATGTATCCAGCCACGGAAAGGAATGGTCGCGAAGCCACCGCAACTTGCCGGATTTTGTTCGTATAAGGTAGTCCGCCTGGTATTCTTCCGCTTTCCCGTGCAATCGGTTTTCCACAAGCAAATCACGGGGCACACTGCCTTTTCCCGGCATTTCGATCTTGATCACAAGTTTTGAAAACCCAAAAGCCCGGATCTCTTCTGGATCGTACTCTGTCAGTTTCGTGATCGAGGGGCTGAGGTAGTCGTACGTCATGGAATCGTACCGCAGGCGATAGAGCACGTCACCGGTGTTTTCGGCAAGGAAGCGAAAACGTTCTTCGCTCTCCCGCAATGCCTCCTCGGCCTTTTTCAAGTCGGTGATGTCGGTTATGGTGCCCACGTAACCGACGACTTCTCCCCGTTGATTCGTTTTGGGCGCGGCTTGCCCCAGCACTATGAGGGTCGATCCGTCCGGTCGCAAAATACGGCATTCGGACTTAAACGCACGATTTTGCCGGACACTGTCGGACCACTCCCGAACGATTCGTTCGGGGTCTTCCGGATGTATCGCCACCCTCCAGTCTTTGTGCAGAGCCTCTTCAACCGTACAGCCGGTCAGTTCACTCCACTGCTCGTTCACATAAGTACAGTTGCCCAGCGCATCGGCGCAAAAGATCCCGACCGGCAACACATCGGCAATACTCGCAAGAAATGCCTGGCTCTTCCGGAGATCCTCAATTTCCCTCAACAAACCGGCAGTTCGGCTCCCGTCGCCCGGTCCTGCCTCACCGCCTGTCCCGGTCGTCTCTTCGTCGGCGCGTCTGCGAGCGCCGGCTTCACGTTCCAGCTCTTCGACCCTGCGTTCGAGTTCTTCGTAAGTCCTTTTTCTGTTCATTGAAAGGCCCCTGCGTTCCCGAAGATCTGCGCTTCAAGCGATCTGATGTGTTCTAAAAGAGTCTTCTGGCGGCATCTTCAGAAGTTAAGCAGAAAAAGGCAACTGGAAAGGGGCACGGCACAGGAAAACGTCAATCTTCTTTGAAACGGCGGACCGTGCCCCGATCCCTTCAATGACTCGCCCCGGCTCCTTTCTGATAGCTGCCGAGGAATTTGAAGAATTCGGTCTTACTCACCAGTGCATCCAGAATGTGGTGCCGGCCCTCTTCGGCCACGTCCACTTCCAGGTCTGCGTAGAACAGGTATTCCCACGGTCTGCTGTGGATCGGCCGAGACTCCAGCTTCACCAGGTTTATGTTGTTTTCGGCAAATATCCGGAGCGTCTCGAACAATGCCCCCGGATTGTCGCTCACGGAATAGATGAGGGAAGACTTGTTCCTGGGGCCGGGCAGGACCTCATTCTTAGATATCACCACAAACCTGGTGAAATTCCGGGGGTTCGTCTCTATCCCCTCCTTCAGTATCGCCATCTCATGGAGCTGGTCCGCCTCTTCGCTCGCGATTGCTGCTTCGCTCGGATCGTTGCTTTCCTTAACCCTCAGAACGGCGCTGGCCGTGTCTTTGCAAGCGATCTGATCCCATTCGGGATGCTTTTCAAGATACTCCCTGCACTGCTGAAAGACCTGAGGGTGTGAGTAGACCTTCTCCAAACCTTCGATGGATGCGTGTTCGTGCCCCAGAAGATTGTGCTTGATCCTGAGGGTCAGTTCCCCCATGATTTTGAGGTCATACTCAAGCAGCAGGTCGTAATTTTCGTGAATACTGCCCGTGAGACTGTTTTCAACGGGAACGACGCCGAAGGCCGCCTGCTCGCTGTCCACCTGATCGAAGACTTCCCGGAACGAAGAGCAATTGAGAATGGGTACCTCGGTCCCGAAAAACTGCATGCATGCCCTGTGTGAAAACGATCCGGCCACGCCGCTGTATACGACCCTTACCGGGGTCTTGCCTTTATCGCGGTGAGGCTTCGTGATGGCGGCCTTGTCGAGATAGGCGTAGTCGAGCTGCTTTCCCACCACTGGGGCAATCACGTAAAGGTCCCGCATGAGTTGCTCGAACTGCTCGGGATAGAGGCTCTGCGCGCCGTCCGAGAGCGCCTTATCGGGTTCGGTGTGCACCTCGATGATCAACCCGTCGGCTCCCGCGGCTATGGAGGCACGGGCCATGGGACTGACCTTTTCCCGGATTCCCGTGGCGTGACTGGGATCGACGATTATTGGAAGATGAGTGAGTTTCTTTATGACCGGGACGGCGGTGAGGTCCAGGGTGTTCCGCGTGTAGCGCTCGAACGTGCGGATCCCGCGCTCGCACAGGATGACCTGGTCGTTTCCTTCCGAGAGGATATATTCGGCGGACATCAGCCATTCTTCGATGGTGGCGGACAGTCCCCTCTTCAGGAGTACCGGCTTGCCAATCCTGCCCACACACTTGAGGAGTTCGAAGTTCTGCATATTCCGGGCGCCCACCTGGACCACGTCCACGTATTTCACCATAAGGTCGGCCTGACCGGGGGACGTGATCTCGGTAACGATGCCGAGCCCGGTTTCTTCCCTCACTTCCGTGAGAATCTTCAGCCCTTCTTCCCCAAGCCCCTGGAAAGAATACGGCGACGTTCGCGGTTTGAACGCTCCGCCCCTGAACAGTACTGCGCCGTGTTTGCGGACCGTCCGGGCGATATCGAGGGTCCGCTTCCTGTCTTCAACGCCGCAGGGACCCGCAATCACCACCAGACGGTCTCCGCCTATGGTCACGTCACCGACCCTGATGATGGAAGAGGCGGGATGGAACTCGCGGCTCACCAGCTTGTACGGCTTGGAAATGGGAACAGCTCTTTCCACACCCGGCAGCGATTCGTAGTATGCGGTCTCCTTGTACCCTTTACCGACAACCCCCAGAATCCGCTCATCGACCCCGCCTGTTTCCTTCACCAGGTAGTCCTCGGAGCGAAGCATCTCTTTGAGCTTTTCCATTTCTTCCCTTTTGATTCCTTTTTTCAGTATGAGAATCACGGCAAATCCTCCAGTTGCGCTTTAGGGTTCCCACCAATAAAAAAACCCCAAGGAAAATTCCTCGGGGTTTCAATTTTATGCCAACCCCGGGGGAGTTTGTCTCCACCCGGGGTTCAATTCAAATGTCAGTATCCCAGGTGGATGCTCCTAAAGAAGAAGAAAAAGAAACCGAAAAAGGACGCAGAAACACGCCCGGCCGGCAGGCATCCACCCAGATCAGAAGTATGAGAATCCAACAACCAATGTCTATCCATTGAAAAAACTCCTCACAGTGTTCTGGAAGAATAGAGTCTCCGTATCGTTCTGTCAACCTGAATCCGAACCACGCGGCACCAGGCGTACGGATTGCAGGAAAAGCTCAGGACGATGTTTCATCTCCCCAGGAGCGGGCTTATCTGTTAGAACTACTACGCTTCGGTGCCGCCGGTTGAAAAAATCAATGCGTTGCGACGGCAGATGAATCGACAATGGGCAGTGTTGTGCCCTTCAAGTTCGCTCGGGTTGCACGTCGAGGAAATCACACCGGAATCCGGGGGAGGCAGGCGGATTGGCTCTAAACAGTGGGTTTGAGTATCGGGAGCGAATAGACGGCAGAGGCGGCGGACTTGCGGTCTTGACCTACCTGGCGCGAAGTTACCGCCATTCCTCGGAACAGGCCTGGCGGGATCGCCTGGAAAACGGCGAGATCTATCTAGATGGCCGCGAGGTCCGGTCCGATGCGGTATTGATGCCGGGCCAACGGCTTGCCTGGCGGCGTCCGCCGTGGAACGAGCCGGATGTCCCGCTCGCTTACGGTGTACTCCACGAAGATGAAGACCTGCTGGCGGTGGCCAAGCCCGGCGGGCTCCCCTCCGTCCCCGGCGGCGGGTTCCTCGAGCACACACTGTTTGCGCTGGTTCGAAAAAAATATCCGGAGGCCACACCCGTTCATCGCCTGGGTCGGGGCACTTCGGGGATTGTATTGTTTGCGCGCACCGCACGGGCCAGGTCCCTTCTCTGCGCGGCTATGCGGCGGAGCGAAGTGGTCCGGATCTACCGGGCGCTCGCTTGCGGCATACCTGTTCCGGACAGTTTTTCCATTGACGCGCCGATCGGCCCGGTACCTCACCCGCGAATCGGAACGGTCTACGGTGCATGCCCGGGCGGAAAGCGTGCGCTGAGCCGGGTCAGGGTCCTCGAGCGGCGTACGGCCGGATCGCTTCTTGAAGTCAGCATCGAAACCGGAAGACCTCACCAGATCCGCATTCACCTTGCCGTTGCAGGACACCCGCTGGTTGGGGATCCCCTCTTTGTCGCGGGAGGAAAACCCATGGAAACGGGGACCGCGCTCCCCGGCGATTGCGGCTATCTGCTTCACGCCGAGCGTCTGCTGCTGCGGCACCCGGCGACGGGGTCACCATTTGAGATCTGGTGCGGCCCTCCCCCCGAACTCAGGATGGGAACCAAAACGGGGTCCATCGGGAAGGAACCCCCGGATATCTGAAAAAGGCGGAAATGAAGATGACCGGCAGGCCTTCCACCTTGCCGTCAACGGGGCTGAATTCTGAATTGCGCGGTTGGACCTTTGCGTCTTCCGGTTTCAAGGGGCTTTATACTAATTTGCGTTCAAGAGGATACTCTTGAGATCCCCAAAAAGAGCGGGGGAATGATTCCCCCGCGCCCCCGGATTTCGGCCACACGCGCAAGCGCGTGTGGCCGAGCGCTCAGCGCTCGCGGCTGCTGCCGCAGCGCCAAACTGAGCCGCGAAGCGGCGTGGGGGTGTGGGGGACGCAGTTCCCCACGCTTTTCATTCTTTGATGGCGTCTTGAACGCAACTCGGTATTAGAAGGGCCGGAGATGGGAAGTTCGCCGTTTAGGGATGGGAATTAGATATGCAGTTATTTCAATCTGAAGGACTGATACCGGTATGGCGCTGATCAGCATGAGGGATGTGAGCGTGGGCTTTGGAGGTCCGCTGTTGCTCGACCACGTCAATCTCCAAATAGAGCGGGGCGAACGAATGTGCCTCCTTGGCAGAAACGGGGTCGGCAAGAGCACTCTGATGCGGCTCATGCACGGGGATCTCACTGCCGATGAGGGGGAGATAATACGTCAGCAGGGTCTGCGGGTGGCCCTGCTCCCCCAGGAAGTGCCGCAGGGGATCACGGGTACGACCTTTGATATTATCGCCGGGGGACTGGATGAAGAGAACCACGGCCCGCACGCTTCCAGTGATGATGCCGAGGAGCGCAGCCGCCGGCAGGTGGAAAAAATCATCTCGCGAATGGAGCTGGATCCCCAGGCACAATTCGAAGCGCTTTCGGCGGGGTTCAAACGCCGGGTAATGCTTGCCAGGGGACTGGTCCGCGATCCGGATCTCCTGCTGCTGGACGAGCCGACCAACCATCTCGATATTGAAGCCATAGGCTGGATGGAAGAATTCCTGCTGCGCTATGGAGGGACGTTGTGCTTTGTCACCCATGACCGGATGTTTTTGCGAAAGCTTGCTACACACATCGTGGAACTGGACCGGGGGAGCTTCATCGACTGGTCGTGCGATTATGAGACCTTTCAAAAGCGGAGACAGGCCGCGCTCGAGGCGGAAGCCGGACAGTGGGCCCAGTTCGACAGGAAGCTGGCGCGGGAGGAGGTCTGGATCCGGCAGGGGATCAAGGCCAGGCGTACCCGCAATGAAGGCAGGGTGAGGGCGCTCGAACAGATGCGGGAGGAGCGGCGCGCGCGGCGTGAGCGTACGGGTGCGGTCCGTATGCGTACGCAGGAAACCGGACGTTCAGGCAAACTGGTCATCGATGCCGACGGCCTCGTTTATGGCTACAGCGGTCAGGAGCCTGTCATCCGTGATTTTGCCACGGTCATCATGCGCGGGGATAAGGTTGGAATCATCGGTCCGAACGGTTTTGGCAAGACGACGCTGTTGCGCCTTCTGCTGGGGGAACTGCCGCCGCTTAAGGGTACGGTGCGATATGGAGTCAACCTCGAGGTGGCCTATTTCGACCAGCTCCGGGCACAACTGGATGAAGACAAGTCGGTGCTCGAAAATGTCGGAGAAGGGAACGACACCATCCTTTTTAACGGCAGGTCGCGGCACATCACCGGCTACCTCCAGGATTTCCTGTTTTCCCCGGAGAGGGCCCGTTCCCCCGTGCGTATCCTGTCGGGCGGCGAGCGAAACCGGCTGCTGCTGGCGCGTCTCTTCACGAGGCCGTTCAACGTGCTTGTTATGGATGAGCCGACAAACGATCTCGACACCGAGACCCTGGAACTCCTGGAGGAGTTGCTGCTCGACTTCCCCGGCACCCTGCTGCTGGTGAGCCACGACCGGACCTTCCTAAACAACGTCGTCACAAGCACCCTGGTGCTTGAAGGCGATGGTCATGTCGGCGAATACATCGGCGGCTACGACGATTGGGTGCGGCAACGAAGGGCCGATGTCCCGGTCAGGGCGGGGAAATCCACCGGAGGATCGGAAAAGCAGCGCCCCCGGCGTGAACGCAGGCAGGCGCTGAGCTTCAGGGAACAGCGGGAACTCGAGGCGCTCCCGCAGTTGATCGAAACTCTTGAGGCGGAACAGAGGGAGTTGTATCGGACGATGTCCGATCCCCGGTTTTACAGGCAGGCGGGCGCCGGAATTGCCGAGGCACGCACCCGCCTGGAATCCCTCGAACGGGAGTTGGAAGAGGCATACCGGCGCTGGGAAGCGCTGGAAGCACTGAACGGATGACCTTCGGAATACCGCTACTTCTTATCTTTCAGCAGGGCTTCGAGACCGGCGAACGGCTTGAAGGTGGAAGCAGGCTCTTTTTCCTCGCCCGGCGTCACTTCGTCGTACCATTCCCCATCCTGCCCCCGGGAATGTTCGTTGTCGTGACAGTAGAGGCACAGCAACTCCCAGTTGCTGCCGTCAGGCGGGTTGTTGTTGTGATTGTGGTCCTTGTGATGGACCGTGAGTTCACGGAGCCTCTTGCCGGAGAATTCCCGGCCGCACCGCGCACAGATCCACGGCAGGAGCTTGAGTGCCCGTTCCCGATAGGTTTTCTCGCGAAGCTCACGACTGCGCCGGGCCTCGTCAATGATCCGATCCATCCTTTCGACCTCTCTTCGCATCTTCTCGGGTGACATACAACACATCTCCCCCATCAGGACCGGCAGAAGCCTGACGGGGACATGCGAATAACCTGACTTACCATTACATAATATCATTCCCGAGCGCTGTCGAACAATTCATACTGCGTTGGATTCAAGACGACTTGCATTCGAGTCGATGGTCCTGAAATCCCTGAAGAAAGCGGGGAAAAGATTTCCGGGCCGTTGCCCGCCTTCACGGCCTGCGGGAGGCGTGCGAAACTGACGGACACCCGCGAGGCGTCTCCGACGATATCTTCGGTGGTGAGGACAAAGGCATCCCCGGCGGGTGGCCCGGACAACTCGTTGTCCGGGTCCGTAAGGACAAGAGGAAAGGACAAACCCTTCGTTGCCCTTGGAAGACTCACCCTTTGAACCTCTTGCGCTTCGCGCACGGACAAACAAGTTGTCCGTGCCACCCGCCATTTTCCACGTGGATTCTATTTGGGCAACGACCCCTTCTCCAACACCCACCGGGGTTTCGGTCCACGCCGGCTCGTGGGGGGCGGGCGCCACACAAGCTGCCGGTGCCGGAAGGGCAAGAGGCAAAGGACGGGCTGCTCCGATAACAGAGGACCTGACAGAGGCCGAGCGACGGCTCATCGCATTTTCCTGAGCGCTTTCAAGGTGAGCAGGGAACACAACACGCAACTGATGTTCTGCTCCGCGAAAGTCTCTATCTCACCCAGCGGAATTGAAATTACCACGGTTTCTTCCTGGGGATTTGACGGCCGTGCGACCTGCCTGCACTCCCTTGCGATCAAAAAGTGGGATGTTTGATTCGAATAGGAAGAATCCATCACGAAGGAACCGATCTGCTCGAAGCTTTCGGCCGTGTACCCGGTTTCTTCAAGCAGCTCGTGCCGAGCGGCATCGAAGATGGTCTGTTCGTCATCGATGGTGCCCCCGGGGTAATCGATGCACACTCGCCCGATACCGTGTCTGTACTGTCCGATCAGGACGGCCTGACCGTCCGGGGTTACCGGGAACACGAGAACGCCATCCCGTTTCTTCCACGTATAATACTCCGGCACCAGGTGGCCGGAAGGCGTTTCGCAGGAATCCCTGAACAATTCAAACCACGGGGTTTTCAGGATAACCCTGCTTTCATGAACTTTCCATTCGGTAAGGTTTTTCATCGTTTCTCCCCGCCGTTTCGGCAAATCAGGTGATGCCCGGTCTTCCCGCCTGCGGTTCTCCATTTGACTGTGGATTGGCCCGTCCCGCTGCCGGGCTGGTGTCCGGATCGGAGGTCGAAGACTCCCGGCCTCCGGCCTTGGAATGCCTCCGGAGACGGGGTCCACCCCCGGTCAGTTATCGAGAAAGTGCGCAACGGCCTCATAGAGACGGTCTCTTTCACAGGTAAAAGCCATGTGCCCGCAGTCACCCGGTAAGGTCACTGTTTCAGCCTTAAGGAGGCCTGCAAACTCCAGAGACGGCATTGGATTGACCGCATGGTCCTCCTCGGCGACCACCACCAGGACGCGGGCGCGTACTGCTTTTGCGGCTTTCTCCGCTGATTCCTCGAATGGTTTGTAGATATCCTGACCCATTATCGCCTGCATTTGCCTGGTCCAGTCAGTGGTGTTGTAAGTCAGCAATCTCTCAGCGCGGGCCGACAGAAACTCGGGAAACTCCTGCGGACTCGTATGGGTGGCTATGTAGTGCGGCGTTTGCATCGCCATGGCGTGGATTGCGGCCAATTCCATTGCACGGCTCTTGGGGTCGCCGCAGTTGCCGCTTGCTTCCAGGATATGGAGTTCGGTGGACCAAAAGAGCAGATCGTAAGAAGTCTGATGCGGAGTTCCCTCGATGGGAATCGCCTTGTCCATGAACCCGGGATAGGAAGTCATCCATTGAAATGTCTCCATGCCCCCCATGGATATGCCGAGGACGGCATGAAGATGGGCCAGTTTCAAGTCTCCCGTGACCAGTTTATGCTGGGCATTCACCATGTCGCCAATGGAGAACATGGGGAATTCATGTCCGGGTTGCGATTTGCTGTTCGAAGGCGAGGAAGAAACCCCGTTGGCGAAATCGTCCACTGCAATAACGAAGTACTTTGAGCTGTCCACGAGTTTTCCGGGACCGATCAACCCGGCCAAATCCTTCGACCTGCCCAAAAACCAGCAGGGGATAAGCACGGCATTGGTTCGTTTCGGGTTCAATTGCCCGAAAGTACGGTAGCCGAGCTTGCAGTCACGGATTTGGCGGCCATTCTCCAGGTGAAAGTCACCCAGGTCGGCAAACTTGAGACCGTCCTGCCCTCTCGCCGGCAAAGCAGCCAGGAGAATAAAACCGGCTATCAGAATGATTCGGGTACAATGCTGCATGATGTCTTGCCTTTCCCAAAAGAGGACTCCCACTCAGTGGAAGCACATTCGACACACCCCTGCCGGGTTTCCCCATTCCTTCGTTCGTTGAATGCGATCTGCGGGAAGCCCTCCTTATGATGCCGGAGACTTGGAACATTTTATCAGAAGGCAGCCTCCATTTTACTCCAATACGATTCAAAATCGCACGACGAAGTCGTGAAATTCACAGGCGGGCGAACCGACTCCGATTCGGCCCCATACGGAGTTGCTTTCAAGACGATAGTCTCGACGTCCCCACGCTCTCGGCAACCATCGTTTGCAGCCTTCTTGAATGCGACAATGAGTGTCGGGCACGCGGTATTTCTTATCGATTCCTATCAATATTCCTCTCGTACGCACAGATACCTGTAGATCCTCGTCCGGGAAAATCCATTCCGCCATAAATAGTTGTAGACGAATCCACTTCCCCGGCAGTCAATTCAGTAAAGCTGCAAATTGAAGCTCAACACGGTGTGGAAAATGGAATTTCCGTCCTGGCAAGAGCCATGAGATGCGGAATCGGGCCATTTTGACGAAAGCGGAAATTCAGTGTTTTTCGTGTTACGTCATGGATTCCAGAGGATGAAAGCCCCGGAGTCCGAATTTGGCCGGGGTGACTACATGTGCAGGTTTTCAGCATTTTTCCAGGGGCTTTTCCTTTTTCAACACACGGTCAAAGCCTTAATCGGGGGTCTGTTGGGAGAACATGCAAGAACTTATCTTTAACACTGCCGTTTCTATTCGAACAGTCTGTGGAGTCGGCATAACCGCCGGGCCGGAGCCCATAGTCCTTTAAGATCCACCGCTCGGGGCATCCTTCGGGGAGGGTTGTATCGATCCGTGCACGTGCCCGGATTTTGCGGTGGCGGGCGATGTGCAGCGTACTCCTGGGCGGCGGGGATCCCGGCAGACCGCGCGTCCTTAACCATCTCGAGCAGGGGGAAGCATATGAAAAGGAGTGAGGATGTATCTTTCGGGAGACGATTGGGCAGGCGTATCTGCCCGTTATGCGTCGCCTCAGTGCTGTTATTCTTCTTCACGGCCGGAACGGGCAACGCATTGAGCCCGCCCTGGTGGTTATACTATTCCTACCTTGAGAATTCCGTCGGGAAGACCCCCGGCGTCACCGTTCGCGGGCCGGTCGAGGACACGTCCGACCACTATGTCATCAATGTCATCGTAAAGAATGAGAAGAGAAGATCGGCCCTTGCGACCCTCATAGCATCCAGTGGAGAGGCCGTGGGAATGGATAATCTCATCATTCAGGTGACGGACCCGGCGGGCGGCGTGGAGCCTGCGCTCGTTCTGACCGGGACGGTGGCCCAAAAATCAGCCAAACTGAGAACGCTCTTTACGGTCGCATTCCGCGGCAACCCTTTCTACGGCAAGACGGAAGCGGTAAACAGCATGGGGTTTGTCGGCGCGTTCCCCATATTCCACGCCAGGTTGGTCCAGTTCTTTGCTGACGACCTGAGTGACTATTACGGGAGGCAAACCTACGTGGCACGCGACCTCTTCCAGATCGTGCTGAACCAGAATGTGGCCAATATACCGATTTATCCCAGCACACAGCCTTTGGCCGCGAGGTCGGGCGCAACCCTGGACCGCACCGATGCAGGCGGTGAGTCCTCTGAAAACTTGAACTCCGGACAGTGATCAACCCCGGGCAAACCGGGAAGGGCGATTGCTGAGCAGTTTGGAGTATCCCCGACACACTCCCAAGTCGCAAAATAATCCATTTGCCCCGGGATCAAGCGATGCCGTTGGGTGATTGGATTTTTTGTTCATTAAATGTACACTATTCCATCGATTTGTTTCAAATTTGGACACTGCACGGCGGGGCTCCCTAAAAAAAGGTGCGATTACAGCATGATGTATTTGGTACGGTTATTGCTCCTCAAAAAAAGGGGGGGCTGCCTGAGCGAGCAGGAAGTGGGACTGTGAGGCGTTGATTTTAGAGAATGGCTTGAAGTCATCGTAGCGCAGGCACAGGTTCGCGAGCGCTGCAGGGGAAGCTTGCGGTTTTGTGCCTGTCTATGAGCGTGAAGCCGGCGACGGGATAAAATTGTCAGCCTGTCAAACTGCTGCATTACCATTGCTCGCAGTTGTTGTTTTCATCTATGTATTTTCCTTCGTCTTTTCCAGGGACTTTGAAATGCTCGTCCCTGTTCTTGATCGAACAGTTCTCCTTGCCGCATCATCGCTGGAAGCCGCAATAGGCAACTCGACGATTATCGCAGTCCTCACCATGGGCTTTGTTTGCACGCCTCTCGCCAGTTGCATGGCAGGTATTGTATTGTATACGTCGCTTGCGTGATTCACTATCGCAACTTTATCGCGGAACTTGACGGTTTCAAACGGGTTTCCACTTGTGTGCCGAAGACGAAGTTGGGGGATGGTCCATCGGTTGATTTATGCGTGACGAGGAACATCCCGGCCTGCGTTGCAGGGGAGGCTGGATTGACAGTCTTGCCGGATTTGATAAGCAAAGAGTGGCTCATGTGGGCTAATTCAATCCGGGTGCCGCCGGAGCTTCTTCAGGGGGGTGCATCAATGTCCGCGGTCGGGACTGATGCCGTACCGCGTTATGGGACGATCCCAGTGGCCGGTCCGTTTGTGGACCGGTCCGCGGGCAGTCCGGCCCTGACATGTTCGCGGGGACCGCATGCAGGGCAGCGGCGGATATCACTGCAGCGGTACTTGGGGTAATTGGATTTCGGGGATTTTATCGGCGATTGTCACGTGCAGGGAAATGGAGGTACTAAACCTATGGCGGGCAGCAATGCGGGGAATGACTTCGGAAGCATCGGGTTCATCGGTCTTGGACTTATGGGCGGACGCATGGCAATGAATCTCCTTAAGGCCGGCGGGAGAGTGTGCTGCTATGATTTGGCGGCGGAGAGGGCAAAACCGCTGCGAGAGGCCGGCGCCAGGGTCGCCGGTCACAGTGCGGAGGTGGTGGAAAGTGCAGACGTAACCATTCTGTCCCTGCCGACTCTGAGAGCAGTAGAAGAGGTGATGGATAACGTGCTGCGAGCGGCCCGCCCGGGCCGCATCATCATCAACGCAAGCACGGTGACCCCTTCCCTGACGAAAAAGCTGGATGCGGCATGCACAGAAAAGGGGGTCATATATTTCGATTCCCCGGTTACCGGTGGAGTAAAGGGCGCCGGGCTGGGGACACTCACGTTTATGGTCGGAGGCGACAAAGAGCGGTACGAACAGATTAAGCCGATTCTTGCCTGTATGGGCAAAAATATCTTTTATGTTGGAGCCTGCGGTATGGCGAGTACCATCAAATTGATTAACCAGCTTCTTTTCTTTGCCGGAGTCCTGAATGTCTGCGAAGCCGTTTATCTTGCGAACAAAGCAGGAGTTGATAAGAAGATCATGCTGGAGGTTGTCGGCACGGGGGCGGGCAACAGCCATGCTTTGCAGACGCGGCTGGGAGATTTTATTCTGATGGACAATTATGAACCCGGCTGCAGTGTAGATCTGGCGCTGAAGGACGTGGGAATTTTGCTGGCGGAAGCAATGAGTCTGGGTATAAAACTTCCTATTGTCTCAATGGTCGAGAATCGATTGTTGGCAGCGAAAAAACTGGGGATTTCCGAAAAGGACATATCCCTCATAGCGCTTCGTTATGAAGAAGTGGTGAAGCAGTATCCGTAGTTGAATTGTATACCTATTATAATAACAAATTTCAGCTAAATCTTAGGAGGAGAGATTATTGATGCTTAAGGAGAGCGTTTATGCCTGCAATAATGAAAAGAGTCGCGTGATTGTGGCAAAATTGGTTAAAGATGTTGATCTGGTGAGTGCCATTGAAACTCTCTGCGAGAAGTATTCGTTTAAATCGGCGCTCCTTATGGTTTGCTTCGGCAGTTTAGGAAATATCGGTTTTGAAGTTATAGCAGAAGATAAAAACGATCCATTGGGGGCCAACCTTGGCGCATCGCTTCAACTTGCCGGACCGATCCAACTGCTGACAGCCCAGGGAACTGTTAGTATTGAAGCAAAGATAGACAAGCCAATAGCCCACATACACGCTGTATTTGGCGACAAAAATTCTATTATTCATGGAGGCCACCTGTTGCGTGGGAAATGTCCCGTGTTGCGAACAATGGAGATCGCCATACAAGAAGTAATCGGTATTAACATGTGTCGCCGTTTTAACCCTCGTACCAATTCGGTCCAATTGATGATAGAGGCTTTGCCCGGCCATTGACGCGAAGTGATTTGGTGCGAAAGAGATGGAAAAGCTTGAACCATTAGATTCTTTGACTGACGAACAGAAAGGTGACCCTGGGATGATTCGCTTGAACGGCGGAGAAGCCGTGGTAAAAATGTTGGAAGCGTTCGGAGTAGAGGTTTCCTTCGGCATGGCCGGTTTTCAGCACTTGCCGTACTACTATGCCATCAAGCAAAGCAGGCAGATGCGCCATGTGCTGGTGCGGGATGAGAGGGGCGGGGCCTTTATGGCCGACGGCTACGCCAGGGCGAGCGGCAAACTGGCGGTCTGCGATGCAACGGTGGGACCCGGCGCAACTAATCTGGTATCGGGAATCGGCGAAGCCTACTATGCTTCCGTACCCCTCCTGGCGATCACGAGTGACATCAACACCAACTACCTGGACAAGGGGGCGAATCAGGAATGCGATCAGCGCTCGGTTTTCGCTCCGCTCTGTAAAGCCGGCATCTACATCAACAAGATCGAACGCGTCCCCGAATTGATGCGCAAGGCTTTCCACTCCGCAGTAGACGGTCGGCCGGGGCCCGTACACATCGACATTCCCGAGGACGTGTTCCACGGCACGGCAGCCTTCAATGAGGCGGACTTTGCCATGGATATCCGAAATACTTTTCCCTCCAGCAGATACACCCCCGCCGACAGTGAGATTGCAGAAGCTGCCAGGCTGCTGCTCAATGCCGAAAAGGCCGTTATCGTATCGGGCGGAGGAGCGTTGAACTCCAAAGCATGGGCGGAAGTCCGGGAAATATCGGAACTGTTGAATGCTCCGGTTGCAACGACCATCAGCGGCAAGGGAGTCATTTCGGAATCCCATCCCTTGAGTATCAGCTTGTTCGGCCGTTACTTCCGCTTTGCCAACGAGTTCGTGAAAGAAGCCGACGTCCTCCTGGTGGTCGGCTGCCGCCTGGGTGAGATGGCCACGGTTCGCTGGTCGTTGATCAATCCCGCCACCAGGATCATCCATCTTGACATCGATCCCAAGATGATCGGCAGGAACTATGCAACGGAAGTGGCGCTGGTCGGGGATGCCAAAGGGACCCTGCAAAAGCTGATCGCCAGCGTTAAGGAAGAGAGCGGTCGAGTTAAGAAGGACGCTTCACTTGCGGAGGCCATCAGGGCGGCAAAAGCCAAATGGCTGGGAAGTGTTGCCGATAAAATTCATAATACCGAAATACCGATCAACATCGCCCACATGCTCTACCAGTTGCGACAGGTCTTGCCGGAAGATTCCATCATGGTGGCCGACGGCGGTTTTTCCGCCCACTGGTCCAGCGTGTACTGGGATATTGTCGCCTCGGGCCGGAGCTATTTGGCCAACCGTGGCCTGGCGGCCATCGGTTACGGTCTGCCCGCGGCCATCGGCGCCAAACTGTCTGCTCCCGGCAAGATCGTAGTCGCACTGAGCGGAGACGGTGGTCTGGGTCTGTCGGTCATGGAACTGGAAACGGCAGTCAGGGAAAAGATTCCGGTTCTGCTGGTCGTCGTCAACAACATGGCCCTCGGGTACATAAAAGCCCTGGAGCACAACCTGTACGGGGATTACATCTCCGCCGACCTTCGGGATGTCAATTATGCCGAGATCGCCAGGATTTGCGGCTGCTACGGTAAGCGGGTGACCAGGCCGGAAGAGTTGGAGAAAGAGTTTCGAGATGCACTGAACAGGGATGTGCCCACGGTGGTGGAGGTCATGGTCACCACCGATCCGGCCAAAATGCTCCCCGGCGAGGATAACCGGGTGAGGAAGGGTTGAGTTTTGGCGTATACAAAGCCTGTCCCGGCTTATTTTAAGGGATCGCGAAACCTGCATGACCCTGCCGGACATGGGGTTGCGGGACTTCTGCGACATACCCTGATGCCGGTCGCCTGAGCGGGATTGCCGCTTGACCTGCTCGGGCGGTTCTTAGCTCATGCTGATTTGCGTTCAAAGAAGTAACAAACGATGTTTCTCAAGAGCGTGGGGGACTGCGCCCCAACACCCCCACGCCGCTTTGTGTAGCGTTGCGGCGGCGCCCTGCAAAATGCGGGGCAGTCGCCGCTCATCGTTCATAAAAACCCTTCCTTGCATCGGGCAGACCGTACGGAGCGCCGGGCGAACCCATCGAGTCCTCTTTTCAAGCATCCTTTAGTCGTGTAGGATATTTAGATGAAAGATGATTTTCAATAGCGGGTGGTCCCTTGTTGTAAACAGGGTCGGAAAGCAATCATGGCCCGGATTCCTGAGCGCGGGCTGCAAGATATCCGGAGCGGCCTCAGGGCCGGGGAAGTCTGTCCGTTATAGGATGTTGGTTCGAACCGCGTTGAACGTGGAATGCCTGCTCTGCGACCCATCCAGGGGGGAGGCACGGACAGGCCAAACTCAAACCATAATGAAGTCGAAGGAAAGGCATGGAACGGAAAATAGCCATTACCTGTGCGGGGAAGATCAGCAGCTTGACGGGGGTTGATCTGAGTGGAGTCACTATTTTCCAGGAAGTCAAGATGTCCGAGGTCGGCAAGCTGGCAGCCAAACTGGAAACCGAAGGGGCCGAGGCCATTATAGCGACCGCAGGAACCGCTCCACAGGTCCAGGAGCAGGTTTCTCTGCCCGTGGTTGTTGCTTATCTTACGAATTTCGACGTCTTGGAAACCCTTAAGGAAGTGGAGAATAACCCTGACATTTCCGATGGAAAGGTTGCCTTAATAATACATGAAGCCAATTCCTTCGATATGGAGAGACTCCATCCTTTTCTGCAAAAGCGGATGTCTTTTTTTGCATACCGGAATGAAGAACATGTGCGCAAGATTGCCCACATGCTCTTCGAGAAGAATTTTGAAGTGCTTGTCGGAGGTCCCACCACTGTGTTTCTCGCCAGGCAGTTGGGAATGAAGGCCTATCCGTTGCTCTTCGGCAAAGAGACGATAGTCAGGGCGCTGAACAGGGCAAGAGAAATCCTGGAGTTGATACGAAAGGACCGGGAACAAAAGCAACGATTGAAAACGGTCATTGATATGTTCCAGGACGGGATTCTGGCAACCGACAATCAAGGCATTGTAAGTATGTGTAATCCTCGTGCCTTGAGTCTGCTGCATCGATCGGAACATGAAGTATTGGGGAAAGAGGTTTGTAAAATTGCTTTGGATCCGACGTGGAAGGAAGTCTATGAAAAGGGTGTGATGCAGGCCGATGTTCTCATAGAGCATAAGAGGATGAAGATCTTTTCCACGCGGCAACCCATAATTGAAAACGGGCATATTATCGGATCGGTTGGAACACTTCAAGAGGTATCGAAAATTCAAAACCTCGAGCATAAATATCGATCGATACAAACATTAGGCTTCGTCGCTAAGCATAGATTTGAATACATAATAGGCGATAGCCAACTCATGAAAGATGCGATAAGGCAAGCCAAAGCATATTCGAAATTTGACAGCACTATTCTGATTCAGGGTGAGACCGGCACTGGAAAAGAAATATTTGCACAGAGTATTCATAATGCCAGTTTGCGAAAATCCGGGCCGTTTGTTGCCATAAATTGCGCTGCCTTATCCGAGACGCTGCTGGAAAGTGAACTCCTGGGTTATGAGGAAGGCGCTTTTACCGGGGCCAAACGAGGCGGCAAGGTCGGCCTGTTCGAACTGGCCCATAATGGAACGATGTTCCTGGATGAAATCAATCAGATTCCATTGCAGCTTCAGGCCAAGGTCCTCCGCGTCATCCAGGAAAAAGTGGTTTTAAGGGTTGGCGGTGAACGGGTTATCCCGGTGGATGTGCGCATTGTCGCCGCAACCAATGAAAACCTGAAGGAAAAAATCAAGTCCGGGAAATTCCGTGATGACCTGTATTATCGGATAAATGTCCTCAATCTGCAGTTGCCTCCCCTGCGCAGACGAAAAGAGGACGTCCCCTTGCTGGTGGACCATTTTCTCAAACTCTTTGCCTCCACACACGGTCCCGTAAAGTGTGATCCAGCGCAATTCGTTGACTTGGCGGCGAAATATGACTGGCCGGGTAACGTCCGGGAACTCGCCAACTATGTTGAGCGATACGCCGTACTGAGTCAGAAGACGGAAGTCGCCCACTCGTTGTTGTTCCAGGAATTCGGGGCGGGTAAGGAAGAAGAGGAAAGAAATACGCACGATGCGGATCTTATGACGCTCAAAATAGATACGCTGGTAAACATGGAGAAGCAAATAATAAAAGGAGTTGTGGGTCGGTGCCGCGGGAACAAACTGCAGGCCGCATTGCTGCTTGGCGTAAGCCGCAGCACCGTGTGGAACAAAGTCCGTGACGTGTGACGGACGGAGCCCGCCGCTCAAACCGAACGGACCACAAAACCCCGGTTCATGCTGAGGTATCGAAGCATGGGCAGGGTGTCCGCTCCTGGATACCTCAGGGCGAACTCGTATAATCGATAGTCATTCCAGATTTCCAACCAATCCATTTGCCTGGGACAAGCGATGTCCCCGGGTGAGTGGATTTTTTTTGTCCAAAATATGAACACTAATCCATGGACCTGTCCAATTTTAAGACCAACTACGAGTAGGCATTATAGCAAATGGTGTGATTACAGCTTGTTGTGCAGTTGGTACAGATATTGCTCTAATACAAAAACAAAACCGCTTTTATAAATAGGAGGGGCAATTGGGGCCATTAGAGATGATCTGTGGTTAGAGCGCATCACCGCAAGTTTAGCTTAAGAATGAAGCTTAGTGCATATTGAACCAGGGCAACATGAGGGTTCTCACTGCTGTTTTGCTGGTCAGATGATCATTATAGCGTTCTATCTTCTTGTTTCCATTGATTTAGCGAATACATCAACAGCAAATTAGCATGAACAAAAGGACTAAGGAATCGTGTCTGATCTTACAGTTGTTATAGATAGAATATTTCTTATCAGGTACCGATACCGTTGCCTCTGGTCCATGTGTGTATGCCGGCCCCACAGGGTATTGAACCGCTCGACCTCACAACAAGCTGAAGGAGGCACTGATGAGTATTGAAGTTGCTGGTTCGTGCATCAAAACTGGTCCATGGTATCGAGATCTCACTCCTTATCAATGGAAGGTATTTATAGCAACCTATCTGGGATGGATGCTCGATTCATTCGATCTTGTCCTCTACACCTTTGTCATCGGTGCCCTTATCGCGGATTGGCATATCGACCTGGCGACCGCCGGGCTTTTGATGAGTGCAACCCTGATTGCCACCGGGGTTGGGTTCATCGCATTCGGGGCCATCGCCGACCGGTACGGCCGGGTGCGCGGCATGACGTGGTGCATTCTCCTTTTCGGGCTTACGACGGGCCTCTCCGGGTTTGCCCAGAATCCCTGGCAAATGGCGATCCTCCGGTTGCTTTCAGGATTCGCGTTGGGAGGTGAGTGGACCTGCGGAGCGGCGATGATGACGGAAACATGGTCCTCGGAGCACAGGGGAAAGATTTCGGGGCTGATGCAGAGCGGGTATGGCGTTGGATACATGCTGGCAGCAGCGGTGGGGGCGATCGTCGTGCCAATGTGGGGGTGGCGGCCCGTATTCTTCATCGGAGTATTACCCGCCCTGTTTGCCGCGTGGGTGCGAAAGCACCTGAAGGAGCCTGAAGCGTGGGTCGAGATGGTCAAGCAGTTCGACAAGAAGGGCAAGGGATCGGCGGGGGGGCAGTATAAGTCGCTCGTGCGCAAGGGAGTATTCGGTCTGCTCGTTCAAGCGACCATCCTGATGTGCCTCGTCAATGCGGGTTACTGGGGACTCTTCACCTGGATGCCGAGTTTCCTGGCCGCTCCGCTAGACAAGGGCGGTGCCGGACTGTCGATGATCAAAAGCCTTCCGTGGCTGTTGGGAGTGCAGGCAGGGGCG
Source organism: uncultured Syntrophobacter sp. (assembly GCA_963666995.1). Taxonomy (GTDB): domain Bacteria; phylum Desulfobacterota; class Syntrophobacteria; order Syntrophobacterales; family Syntrophobacteraceae; genus Syntrophobacter. The sequence continues at coordinate 3,366,793 of OY762941.1, forward strand.
ATCGTCGGCTTCATTTGTGCGGGATTCATAAGCGACCGGATCGGGCGGAGATATGCGTTTGGATTCTACTGTCTGGGGGCGGCGATCATGGTCCCCATCTTTGCCTACGTACGGGACCCGTTCGCCCTGACGATCATCTGTCCGCTTCTTGGTGCGTTTTCCGTCGGTTACGCCGGGTTGTACGGGGTTTACCTCGGGGAGTTGTTCCCGACGGCTGTGAGGAGCACGGCGCAGGGGATTGCCTATGGGGTTGGACGCGCATTCGCGGTCATCACTCCGCCGACGATCGGGGTGATTGCGATGTCGTATGGCTTTCGCGCCGGGTTGTTGTTCTCCTCGGGGGTTTTCCTGCTGGCGCTGATTTGGGTCCTGCTGATGCCTGAGACCCGCGGCAAAGCCCTGGAGACGGTCTAGACATTAATGGATTGAATCAGTTCCGCAATCAAACGATCGATTCCCGAATTGTTCAATTCTTTTGGATAAAACAGGAGGAACGGCATGGCTCTTCAAATCCATTATCTGGGGTGGACGGCATTTGAGCTTACAACAGAGGAGAATACCCGGATCGTATTGGATCCTATGATTTCCGGCATAGCCGATGCGGGAATCCCTCCCTCCCCGGTGCCTGTCGAATCGTTGTTCAAGACTGAATACGTCCTGATTACACATGCCGCGGCAGACCATGTCGGGCAGGCCTTTGAGATCCTTAATAATTCCGGGGCGACCCTTGTTTGTGACGTTGCTACCGGGTTCGCGGCCGAGGAGGCGGGTGTCTCTCCCGACCGGACGTATCGGGTGGTTTCAGGATGTCGTTTCGAATTCAAGGACTTTGCCGTTAAAGCGCTGATGGCGCAGCACGTCTCGTTCAGAAAGACGAAAGAAGGGTACATTTTCGGGCAGCCGCTGAGCTATGTCATTGAAACCAAAGCAGGAGAGCGGGTTTTCTTCGGCGGCGACACATCCATTCATAGAGACATGATGCTCTACGGAGAACTCTACAAACCGCAGCTTGCGATCCTGGGGGTTGGCGGCGTGAACATGCACGGGCAGTCGGTCACGGAACTCTACCCGGATGAAGCGGCGCTGGCAGCGAAATGGCTGGGAGTCCGATGTGCCATCCCCATTCACTACCGTTTCGATGAAGGCAAGAAATTCGTGGAGGAACTCAAGAGTAAAGCCCCTGAAATCAAGGGCGTTTTGATGGCGCCGGGGGATCGGTTCGTTCTGCGGAATGACTGATTGTGACCTGATCCGTGTGATTCCACCGGCGATGTCGCCGGGGATGGAATGGCTTCACTGAATCACACTCCCATCCTGCCTCCCCCGTCAAGGGAGAGGAGCTTAACGCCGGTTCTCCTCCCCTGGCGGGAGAGGCGAGGGGAGGGGGAGCAAAACGGTTCAAATCAGGTGTGGGAGTCCCGGGTGCGGCCGGCCGGATTGCTGATGGAGTAAACGCCTGAACAATAGGTTCGGCCACATTCGGGAATTTGATTGTCTGTCAGGGCAAAAAGGCAGGGGAGGCAAAAAATGAAGGTTGGTTTTATTGGGTTGGGAAACATGGGCAGCCCGATGGCGTACAACATAGCAGCTCAGGGACATGAGCTGAAAGTCTACGATGTTAGTCAGGATGCCGTCAAAGCACTGTTAGCAAAAAGCAGCGCCTCAGCAGCAGAAAGTCCGGCAGAGGCAGCTCGCGGTGCGGAGGTGATATTCATGTCGCTTCCGGCTCCTGCAATCGTTAAAGAGGTTGTTATAGGAAAAGGCGGTATTCTGGAAAAAATCAGCGCAGGAAGCATCATAGCAGACTTGAGTACGGTCACTCCGAATACGATCAAGAGTCTTTTGGAGCCGGTAGAAAAGGCTGGAGGAGTATTAATCGATGCTCCTGTCAGTGGAGGTGTTGCCGGAGCTCAGAAAAGACAGTTAACGGTTATGGTCGGAGGGGACAAAAATGCATTTGAACGCTGCAGGCCGTTATTAGAAGCTATTGGAAACAATATATTTTATGTGGGAAGTGCCGGCAATGCAAATGCGGTGAAAATATTGAATCAATATCTTTTTGCAGCAAATCTTGGGGCCCTGTGTGAGGCTCTTACCGTAGCCAAGGAGTTGAAGCTCGATTTGGGGATGCTCTTCGATATCCTGGAAAAGAGCTCAGGCTCCAGTTATGCCGTAAAGACCCGCCGTGAAAAGCTGCTGAATCGAACCTTCGAACCCGGCTTCATGCTTCAACTGATGCTCAAGGACCTCGGACTATTCGAAGAATGTGCACGGGAAGAAATGATGCCCCTCTTTATAGGAAATGCCGTGCGCAATATGTACACGGTCGCCAATCGAAAAGGGTTTGGGAGAAGTGATCTGGCCCGGGTTTTGGAAGGTATTGAGGGAATAACCTCACACTAATAAGGGCTTGTCCGTAAATAGGCCTTTTAGGGATCGCACTGGATTTTGAGACCGATTTTGGTCGCGACGATTGAGCAAAACCGCAGGCGTAGCTGGACTACGTTGAGGATTTTGCGATTGAGGAGCGGCCGAAGTGGGCCAAAAGCCGGATGCGAGCACAAAGGATTTATTTACGGACAAGCCCTGAGGCAAGGAATGAAGAAGTCATGCGAATCGATCAGGAAAAATGCAAGGGCTGCGGACTATGCATTCCGTTTTGCCCGGTCGGGGCGATACAGCAGAACGGAACGACCGTGGTAATAGATGAAGAAGCCTGTTTGGAGTGCGGGACGTGTGGAAGAAGTTTTGTAGTCAAATGTCCAACAGGCGCGCTTATAGAATCCGAAAATTTGTACGCGCGGCCGAGGTCTATTCGAAAGTTCTTTAGTGATCCCATGGCGTACCATGTTGAGACAAAGGTCCCGGGGCGGGGAACGGAGGAAGTGAAAACCAACGACGTCACGGGGCGGGTAAAGAAGAATGAAGTCGGTATCGCCATAGAGGTCGGTCGGCCCTGCCTCGGGACAAATTTCAAGGATGTCGAAAAAGTGACCATGGCCCTTGCGGAGATGGGAATCCAATACGAGAAGAACAACCCGCTTACGTATCTCATGGAGGATGTTCAAACAGGGACATTCTGCGACGACGCGCTACGCTCGAAGGTCGTATCCGCGATAATCGAGTTCACCCTTCCGGAGGCCCGGCTCCAGCGGGCACTGGAAATAATAAACGAGGTTTCAAAGGAGATCGACACCGTTTTTTCCCTTGATCTGATAGTGAGGTTGGATCCGGACGGGAACATCCCGGTAGAAGAAACACTGCGCCGTGTCGGCATGGATTATCTCCCAAACGCTAAAATCAATCTCGGTCTTGGCCGGCCGTTGGCGGAGGTCCAGGAATGACTCACTCACTGCATCGAAGAGGGACTAAAGAAAATTTAACCAATGATTTTGTCGTCCTGGCAACGCCTGCCGTTGGTATCAATCAGGAAGGATCAAAGGAAAAATTGATTGATCTTTTGGATAAAATCTTCGAGCTCGAGCCCACCAACATCGGATCTTATGAGACCGGGACGATATACAGCGGTGCGACAATAGAGGAGATAAAGAACCGGTTGTCGGAGACCCCGAGAGTTCGTTGCTGTTTCAACGATAAAAATAAGGTCAGGGAGTTGGTGAGATATGCCAAAGATATGGGATTTGGGCTATCTATAACCATCAGTGGGCTCATTGACGACGTAAAGGCAATTGCTGCGGAAGAAGGCATTACACCTCACTCAATAAATCTATCTCTAAAAACGCATGGAAATATGGAACTGCTGCCAGGACAGGCAGTACTCGAATTTGTAACTATGTGCGGACATGGAATGGTTTCAAGATATTTAGTGGACTACGTGATCAGGAGGATTGAATCAGGGAAAATGGATATTGAGAAGGGTGCGAAGATGTTGGCAAAACCTTGCATCTGCGGAATATTCAATACTGCAAGGGCAGAGATGTTGTTGAAAAAATTTGTCTCACACTAAGCATCCATTCGTTTTACGAACAGTTTACCGGATTTTGTATTGTCAGGACTCATGCGTACGAACACAATCAATAGAATGCCTGAAAAGGAGGCTATGATGGCGGAAAATGCAGTACCTCGCGAGTTGATGCTGATTGACGGGGAATATAGCGAAAGCGAAGGAGGAGAATTTATATCCGTTGAAAACCCTTCCCGGCGCGGTGCGATAGTTGCGGAAGTTCCCAGGGCAAATGAGGCTGACGTGGACAGGGCCGTGAACGCAGCCGCCAGGGCCTTCGAAAGCTGGAAAAAAATGCCGGCTCGCGATCGAGGAAGACTGCTGCTGAAGATCGCGGATGCCGTTGAAGCCGAGACGGAAACCATAGCGCGTACCATTGCCGAGGAAAACGGCAATGCCATCCGTACTCAATCCCGTCCCGAGGCCAAAAATGCCGGAGACAGGTTCCGATATTACGGTGGCTTGGCCGGCGAAGTGAAGGGCACTACTTACCCGGTTGGCGAAAATATCTTTGCCTACACCCGCAGGGAACCATTGGGTGTCGTAGCCGGCCTGGTGCCGTGGAATGCCCCTGTGCAACTGTCCGTGGCCAAAATCGGTCCGGCTCTCGCGGCCGGCAACACCCTTGTGCTGAAGGCAGCCTCGGACGCCCCCCTGGGAGTCCTCAAGATGGCGAAAATTGCCGCAAAATTCCTGCCTGAAGGGGTGTTGAACGTCCTTACCGGGCCGGGTGAAGAATGTGGTATGGCGCTTGCGAATCACCCTCTGGTAAAAAAGATTTCATTGACGGGGTCAACCGAGGTCGGAAGACTCATGCTGCATTGTGCAGCCAATAAGATCATACCTTCAACTTTGGAACTGGGCGGGAAAAACCCGCAGATCGTATATCCCGACGCCGATAGGGATTACGTTGTCAATGGTGTCGTCGACGGAGTCCGTTTTGTCCGCCAGGGACAATCCTGCTCCTCCGGTTCCAGAGTCTATATCCACAAATCAATCTTCGAGTCGTTCCTGGAAAAGCTGGTCAACAGACTCAAGAAAATGAAAGTGGGAAATCCGCTTGATGAAACAAGCGACATAGGAGCCATTACCAGCAGCAGACAGTTTGAAAAAGTCTGCGCGTATATAAAGGAAGGAATGAATCACGAAGGAGTTCGCTTATTGTGCGGCGGCCTTCCGCCGAATGAAGGTCCCCTTGCCGAGGGATATTACATAGAACCTACCGTCTTCACTTCCAAGGATGACCGGTGCCCTCTGGCCAGGGAAGAGGTCTTCGGGCCTGTCCTTGTAGCCATCCCGTGGGAAGATGAAGAGGAAGTCATCAAGATGGCAAACGACACCAAGTATGGACTGGCTGCGTTCGTGTGGACTCATGATTCTGCAAAAGGCATGCGTATCGCCCACTCCATCGAGGCCGGCTGGGTTCTCATCAATCGCGGGGGGGCACAGATTCTGGGACATCCATACGGAGGGATGAAGGACAGCGGGCTTGGCCGTGAACATTCAATCGAAGGGTTTTTGGAAAGCTACACCCAGATCAAGAGCGTTATGGTGAACCTGGATTTTCCTCCCCAGAACCAAAAATAACGAAAGCCATGTGAATCAGCTACGATTTTCCCGGACAGACCGGCGAAGTGAAGCGAATGACGGCACCGCCCCCAGGCGATTCTTCCCCTGGGAGCGGTGAGCGGTCCTCCTCCCGGGTATAGAGGCTTTGCCGAAAATCAAACACTCGAACGGGGATCCCTTGACCGGCGCAGGGAGTTTGGTACACACAGAGGGGACACTCTTCTACAACCTGCGGGGAGGCTGCGCATCGTCTGCAAAACCTTTCTGATGTATAGGGCCTCCCGGAACCGGTTCTACAAGTGCAGGCGAACTTTCGGCCGGCACGGATCTGAAGAGTTGACTAAGACGCCGCACATTCGGGGGTGTCACCCCAACCAACCTGGCTGATCGCTGCACCCATGTGGCTGAGGTTGAGCATTCCCTGACTTTGAGCATTCAATAGAGATTGAAAAGGCAAAAAGAAAGGAAGCAAGTATGTCCGATTCGATCGCTGGAAATGTGCCAGGGGGCAAGACTACTCTGGCGGGAAATCTCTCCACCTGGCGCGAACTCCTGGGAATCCCGGTTGCCTTAGCCCTTGCTGCCGCAATCTGGTTTATGCCGACCCCGGCCGGGTTGTCGGTTGTCGGACAGAAGGCCCTGGCTTTGTTTGCCGGAGTATTCATCCTCTATTTGACGGAAGCCGTGCCTCTGGCCATAACGTCTCTTGCTATCGTCCCGGCAGCTGTCATCCTCAATATCTCGACCGTCAAAACCGCCCTGGACGGCTTTGCCGCTTCCTCGGTGTACCTCATCGTGGGGGCCTTCATCCTGGCCGTGGCCATGGTCAAGACCAGGCTGGCCGAGCGGATAACCTATCTGATCCTGATCAAAATCGGCGTCAATGCCGCTAATATCACTGTCGGTGTGACTCTGGCCAACATAATCCTGGCCTTTCTGGTACCTTCATCCACGGCCCGGACAGCCATTTTGCTGCCGGTCTGCCTGAGTATTATCGGCCTGTATAAAAGCGAGGGACGGTCGTCTTTCGCAGTGGGTCTGCTCCTTATTCTGGCCCTGACCAATGCAACCATCGGCGCCGGTATCATGACGGCCACCGTTCCCAACCCGGTGACAATAGATCTTATCGTCAAGGCGGGAGGACCGAGCATCACTTACCTGCAATGGCTCGTGTACGGTTTTCCCCCGGCCCTGTTGATGACTTTTTTCACCTGGTGGTACGTAACCCGCGTTTTTCGCCCCGAAAAAAAAGAAGTGCCCGGCGGCGAGGAACATGTCAGGGCCCAATTGAAGTCGATGGGACCGATGACGAATGCGGAAAAGCGTGCTCTTGCCGTCTTCCTGGTCACCGTGATCCTTTGGGCCACGAGCGGTTGGACGAAGCTGGACGCCACAGTGGTCTGCCTGCTCACTTTGACCTTTTTGTTCTTGCCGAAGTTCGGCGTCATCAATTGGAACGATGCCAGCAAGGGTGTTTCCTGGCAGGTTGCCCTGGTTACCGGCGGCGGCATCTCCCTTGGCGACATCCTCATGAAAACCGGTGCGGCCAAATGGTTGTCTGAGACCATTTTCCATGTGATGGGTCTGGGCACTGCCTCGACCTTGGTGATCCTGCTCACCATCATAGTCTGTCTCCAGTTTCTCCACATTCTTTTCGTCGGCACCACGCCCATGGCTACGGCCCTCATGCCGATCGTCCTGAGCATGGCCCAGACCGCCAACCTCAACCCGCTGATCCTGGGACTTCCTGCGGGAATGGTTATCGGCGGGTATCCCGTGCTGATGTTTTACAACACACTGCCCAATATACTGGTTTATGGTACAGGTCGGCTCAAGGTCGGCGATTTTCCCCGCATCGGGCTACTGATTGCCTTTGTAGCTTGTGGGGTGTATGCTCTTTGCGCTTTTACCTATTGGCGCTGGTTGGGGCTTTATTGAGGCGGAAGGTTTCAATCCGAAGCCCCTGTGGATTTAGATGTTCGCCCGGCAGGAGCCACGACGAAGGGATAAGAGTTCTTTCGAACTTGCACCATGCGATCAATGATTTCAAGGGAATCAGAATCGGCTGAGGGCCGAGGCATGCTGCTGAGCCCGGCCCTTTACGGAATCCTGTGGATGGTGCTCGCGCAGGTGCTCTTTTCGGCCATGGGCGTGTTCACACGACTCGGCACGCAGAATGTGCCGTGGCAGGAAGCTGCGCTTTCGCGGTTCGGTATCGGGGCGCTGGTCGCGTATCTAATGGCAAAAGCACGTGGTGCCGGTCTCGGCATCGCGAACAAGAAACTCATGTGGACGCGGAGCATCAACGGGACCCTCTCGGCACTTTCCGTCTTTTATGTGTGGGCCTCGCCGCAAATCCCGCTCGGCGACGCCGTGACGCTCACCTCGATTGGGCCGGTATTCGTGGTGCTGCTGTCCAGACCCCTCCTCAAAGAGCATGTTGGACGCCTGGTCTGGGGCGCCGTACCCATCGCGATCGTTGGGATCGTGCTCGTTGTCAAACCCTCGTTTCACGTCGGGATCTCTCTTGCGGTGATCGGGGTCCTCGGCTCTTTTTTCTATTCACTTGCGATGATCTCGCTTCGCCAGATCGGTCCCAGCGAATCAAACGAAGCCGTGGTCCTGTATTTTTCCCTTTTCGGCACCTTCGTGATGCTCCTCATTTCGATTCCCGTGTGGGAGACGCCCGACCCCATTACAGGGCTCTACCTGGTGCTCACAGGGTTGTCCGGAGGCCTGGCGCAGGTCGCCATGACCCGCGCTTACTCGCTCGATCGCGCGGCGCGGATCAGCGCATTGAACTACCTCGGAATCATTTTCACCAACATCTTCGCCATCCCGGTTTTCGGCAATTCCCCGGGATTTTGGCAGGTCCTCGGGTCGGGGCTTGTCATCCTTTCGGGGCTCTTCGTCACGCTGAGCGCGCAAAAGGAGAAGATTCCCATCGAAACGGCATGAAAGGGCCCGGGCTTCCAACGGGCGGGCAAGCACCGCAAATGCAATTGTTTCAAAGGTTCGCAGTCGGAAGGAGTTTTGAATCCATGGATTTATTGTTGGAAATGAGAGGAAGAAAGGGATGAGACATGGCAATACGAAAGCTCAAGGCACTTCATATCAATCGGAAGTGGTGTAAGGGATGCGGCATCTGTGTCGAATTTTGCGGGAAAAAGGTGATTGAGCTGGATATTGAGGACAAAGCCGTGCCTTTGCGCACGGAGGATTGCGTCGTATGCAGGCTGTGTGAGATGCGCTGTCCGGATCTGGCGATCGAAGTCGTTGCCGGGGAGGAGATTGGATAACCTATGAGCAGGAACATCAGATTCGTACAGGGTAACGAAGCATGCGTAGAGGGGGCGCTGTATGCGGGGCTTAACTTCTTTGCCGGCTACCCGATCACCCCCTCGACGGAGATTGCCGAACAGTTGTCTTCCCGCTTGCCGAAGCTCGGCGGCAAATTCATTCAGATGGAAGACGAGATCGCCTCGATGTGCGCCATCATCGGGGCCTCGCTTACCGGGTGCAAGGTCATGACCGCAACGTCCGGACCCGGCTTTTCGCTCAAGCAGGAGGCGCTGGGGTACGCCATCATGGCTGAAATCCCCTGTGTCATCGTGAACGTGCAGCGCGGCGGTCCTTCGACGGGAATCCCCACGCATGTCCATCAGGGTGATGTCAATCAGGCGCGCTGGGGAACACACGGCGATCACGCCATCGTAGCCTTGACCGCATCGAACCACCAGGACGTCTTCGCGATGACCGTGGAAGCCTTCAATATCGCAGAGACCTACCGAACGCCGGTGGTGCTTCTCTTTGACGAGGTGGTGGGGCACATGCGCGAGCGGCTGGTCCTGCCGGAGCCGGGGGAGATCCCCATCGTGGAACGCCTGAGAACGTCGGTAAAGCAGGGAGTCAACTATCATCCCTATTTGCCGCGCGAGGACGGGCGGCTGCCCATGTCCGATTTTGGAGGCGTTCACCGATACAACGTAACGGGTCTTTTTCACGATATGTGGGGCTTTCCTTCGGATGAACCGCGAGTGATTCACGACCTGCTCCGGCACCTGATGGACAAGATCGAAAACAGGGCCAACGAGCTGACCCGGTTTAAGGAATTCTACACCGAGGATGCCGAGTGCCTGCTCATTGCCTATGGTTCTTCGGCGCGCTCCGCCCGCTCGGTGGTGGAAAAGCGGCGACGGCAGGGGGAGCGCTACGGACTGTTGGAACTGCTGACCCTTTGGCCGTTTCCCTACGACTTGGTGCGACGGAAGGCGGCGGAGGCAAGAACCGTGGTGGTGGTCGAAATGAACACCGGGCAGATTTGCCAGTCGGTCCGACTGGCGGTGTCTCAACCCGAGCGGGTCTTTTTGGCCAACCGCATCGACGGCGTGTTCATCAGTCCGCAGGATATTCAAAAGACCCTGCGCTTGATACAGGGGAAGGGGGTTTAGGCAATGGCAGTGAAAGATTATATCCGGGAACGGTTCTTCCCGCACATCTGGTGTCCCGGCTGCGGCCACGGCATCGTCTTAAACAGTCTGATACGGGCGGTCGAGAACCTGGGGATTGACAAGAGCGACATTGTGATGGTCTCAGGGATCGGCTGTTCCTCACGGATCGCCGGATACCTTGATTTTCATACCATGCACACCCTGCACGGGCGCGCCCTGGCTTTTGCCACGGGGATCAAGCTGAGCCGGCCGGAGTTGAACGTCATCGTTCCCATGGGTGACGGGGATGCCCTGGCTATCGGCGGAAATCATTTCATTCATGCGGCCCGGCGGAACATCAACATTACCGCGATCGTGATGAACAACCGGATCTATGGGATGACCGGCGGTCAATACTCCCCTCTATCCGGCTACGGGACGCTGGCCAGTACTGCCCCATACACCAATGTCGACCAGACTTTCGACGTGGTCAGGCTGGCCGACGCCGCGGGCGCTACCTTTGTGGCTCGGAGCACGGCCTTCCACGTCCGGCAGGTGACCGAGATTCTTCAGGAGGCAATCCTGCACAACGGGTTCTCGGTGGTGGAGGTCATGTCTCAGTGCCCGACCTATTTTGGCCGCAAAAACCGCCAGGGCGATGCCGTCGATATGCTCAAGCACATGCAAAAAATCACGACTCCGCTCGGTTCCAAAGCCAAAGAAGAGAATCCCGAGCTTATCGAACGGGGGGTTTTTGTCCGGAAACAACTGCCCGAATACTGCGCGGCTTACGACACCGTGATTCGGCGGGCAAGGGAGGGAAAATAATGGCGGAAACAACCCGAATCGTGTTTTCCGGCTCAGGGGGACAGGGGGTGATTACGGCTGCCATCATTTTGGCCGAAGCGGCGGTCCTGCATGAAAAGCTGAATGCGATTCAAACCCAGATCTACGGCGCCGCGGCGAGGGGTGGGGCGACACGCTCCGACGTGGTTATTTCCGACTCCGAGATCTACTACCCCAAGGTCAACAAGGCCCACGTCCTGGTCTGTCTCACCCAGGAAGCCTACATGAAATTCTCACCGATTATCCGCCCGGGCGGGCTTCTCATCACCGACCCGCGCTATGTCCGCACCGAGCCGACCGTGGATGCGGTACAAAAAGAGCTTCCCATGTACCAGGCTGTGATGGATAAAATCGGCAAACCGATTGTTTTCAACATCTGCATGCTTGGCGCGGTAGCGGCGCTGACCCGGCTAGTCAGGGAGGAGTCGCTCATAAAGATACTGGAGGAACGGATCCCGCCCGCCTTCCTGGTTATGAACCGGAAGGCGCTTGAACTGGGCCTGGAACTCGGAACCAGCGCCGTTTGATCGCTGCTGAAAATGGCAGCTTGAATATGAGAGAGAGGGTGCTGAGAGAAATACTTTGGCGCCTTCACATTGCGAAACTCGGCTTCGCGCTTCTTTTTGAGCCCGCGGCCGCCTCAGGCAATATTGAAAGTCGGAGCGAGCCGCCGTCGCGATTTTAGAACGAGTGAAGCGGCACTCTCACGCAAATTCGCATCCAGGAATAGAAGGGGCCACGGTCTATTGGCCGTGACCCCTTCTATTTTGTGCGCCCGGCAGGGCGCGCTCACTTGGAGGTGCAAGTCCTCTACAGGCCCGACAGGGGGAACTGTTAGCCGGACGGCAAGGGTGTCCACCGCGAGGTGGAATCTGAAGGAAGCCGCAGGCAAAGCGCTGGCCTGACGAACAGGAACCGCATACGAGGCAGCCATGCCGAGATGAGAAGGCAAATATCTTCAAAGTCCAATACCTGTACGGAAGTGCATGGAAGTAGATGCGGCGGGCATAAGCGTGAAGGTGGGTGCGCATTACCCGGGGAGATCTGCCGATCTGCCCCTTGTGCTACCGCCGTCGTGAGACGGCGGGATGGGTCGGCAGAAGTCAGCAGAGGGCATAGTAGGTTCATCGACCGGACTGAAGGCCCGAACGTGAAGTGTGTGGCAGGAGGCTTGAATTTCGATGAGCAATAAGGACGCAGAAAGTCGGACTGAGATGTCCGGCACATCAACGGAGGACAGCGGACGGAATCTGCAAGGCCCCGTTGTTTGTGCGTCAAGGCTCACGGCAAGGAGAGATGACCCCAGCCAGAAGATTCAAGACTTGATGGAAGCGGTGGTCGAACGCGAGAACATGTTTAGAGCGCTGCGGCGGGTGGAATCAAACAAAGGATCTCCAGGGGCGGACGGAGTGTCTGTCGAGGCCTTTAGAGGCAACCTTCGTGAAAACTGGCCGCGCATCAAAGAGGAACTGCTTGAGGGCCGGTATCAGCCGCAGCCAGTCCGGAAAGTCGAAATACCTAAACCGGGCGGGAAGGGAATGCGACAATTGGGCATTCCCACGGTAATGGATCGACTCATACAGCAGGCGCTGAATCAGGTTATGCAACCCATCTTCGATCCGGGTTTTTCCGAGTCAAGCTATGGATTCCGCGCTGGCCGCAGTACGCATGAAGCTGTGCTGAAAGCACGAGAGTATGCAGCAGCAGGCAGGCGCTGGGTCATAGACATGGACTTGGAGAAGTTCTTTGACCGTGTCAATCATGATGTCCTAATGGCACGGCTTGCCCGAAAGATAGAGGACAAAAGGATATTAACGATTATCCGCCGCTATCTTCAAGCAGGTCTCATGATCGGAGGTGTCGTATCGCCCCGAACGGAAGGAACTCCTCAAGGCGGACCACTCTCGCCTTTGCTTTCCAATATCTTGCTCGATGATTTGGATAAGGAACTGGAGAAAAGGGGCCATGCGTTTTGCCGGTATGCGGATGATTGTAATCTTTACGTAAGGTCTGAACGTGCCGGACAAAGGGTGCTGGCAAGTATTACCCGATTTTTGACCAGCAAATTAAAGCTCAAGGTTAATTCAGAAAAGAGCGCGGTAGCACGCCCCTGGGTTCGCAAGTTCCTGGGCTATAGCATGACCTTCCATAAGCAGCCGAGGCTCAAAGTCGCTCCGGCTGTGGTGGATCGCATCAGAACAAAGCTTAAGGACACCTTTCGTGCGGGCCGGGGACGAAGCATACGCACTGTAATCGAAGAACTGAAGCCGATTTTGCGAGGCTGGGTAAACTACTTCCGGTTGGCCGAGGTGAAGGGAATATTCGAGGAGTTGGACGGATGGATACGTCGCAAGTTGCGGTGTATTCTCTGGCGGCAATGGAAAAGGTCCCACACCCGGGCAAAGAATCTGATGAGGTATGGTTTGGGGGAAGAGAGGGCATGGAAGTCCGCCACAAATGGGCGAGGCCCCTGGTGGAACTCCGGGGCCTCACATATGAACCAATGTTTCCCTAAACGCTTCTTTGATCAACTTGGACTTGTGTCACTGCTTGATCAACTGCGAAGACTTCAATGTACTTCATGAACCGCCGTATACGGAACCGTTCGTACGGTGGTGTGGGAGGACGGGGGAGGTGACTCCCCCTCCTACCCGATCCCGGTACCCCCGGGGCGACTCGAACGCCCGGATCGGGATCAGGGATATTCAACCCCGAGCTTCGCGAACTCCTCGGGGAGTGTGTCCGGCGACGTCTCCAACACCTATTCCTTCTGATTATAGACTCCGGCCTCTTCCAATGCCAAAATCGGGCAGTCCCGACACCGCAGGTTGACGAAAGATTCCATGAGGTGTAGTTTGCGGGCTTCCCTTTTACCCTGCGCTGTGCGCACTCGTGGAGTCAATCGATGCACTCTGCTGAATTCTTCGCTCTGGCCGCCGCTCTCTGCTGGTCCTCCGGCGGCCTGCTGGCCACAAATCCGACCCGTACGCTGGGCGCAGTGACTTTCAACCAGGTGCGGATCAGCCTGGTCTTTGTCATGCTCTTGCTGATGGCCCTGGTCACCGGCGGCTGGACCACCCTGACGCTGAATTCCGCCGCTCTTCTCACGGCGTCCGCATTAATCGGCATCTTCGTCGGGGACACCTGCTACTTTGCCGGCATGAAAAGGCTCGGGCCCCGGCGTTCCTCAATCCTCTTCACCACCAACGCCCCCATAACCGTGATCCTGGGGTACGTCCTACTGGGTGAGCAGTTGCCCGGCAGGACCGTGGCGGGGTGCACTCTGATCATGATCGGCGTCTTCCTGGCCGTATTTCACGGCACCACGGCCGCTCAACGGCACAGCTTCGAGCAGATCCAGGGGAGCATGGCCGCCGGTGTTGCCCTGAGCCTCTTTGCCGCCTGCTGCCAGGCGTTGTCGATCGTTATTGCGCGGCCCGTTCTGGCCTCGGGAGTCGATGCAGTGGCCGCTTCCGCCCTGCGGGCGGCCATTGCGGCTTCGGTGTTGAGCGTCGTCTGGATCCTCCGGGCTCCCGCGGGTCGACCTTCGGTCCCCCTGACACCCCGTCTCCTGGGCCAGGTGGCCTTGAGCGGCTTTATGGCCATGGCATTGGGCATGACTTTTTTCCTCAAAGCCCTGTCCTATGGCTGTGCCGGTCTTGTTTCCACTCTGTCGGCCACCTCACCGGTCCTCATCCTGCCCGTTCTCTGGGTGACCACCAAAGAGCGCCCGGCCCCATGGGCATGGGCCGGAGCGATTTTCGCGGTGGCGGGCATCGGTTGCATTTTCACTTCCTGATGTCGCATGCCCCAAACAATGCGATACGGAGTGGTATTGAGACGAACAGGGCAGAATGACGATGCATTTTTTTATGTCCTATATCGTGGCGGCGGTTGCCGCACGGATTGATTCGATCCTGGATAACGCCGCGAAGAACAGGAAAATTGTGCTGCATTTACGTTGACTATTTGATAGATTCGTCCCTGAACGAAGAAGGATGGAGAAGGAAGGGCACGGGGAGAAAAGAACCTTCCCGGAAATTGTCCCGAGAGGTGATAAAACCGTTATATCCTGCATTTGCGAATCGCTGGTTTCCATATGGATTCAGATTGCCGGAGAATGCGACCCTGGCGTCCATTGAGCCGAGCGGACATTCACGTTCTCTTAAGCTGCGCGCAGGTTCGTGCGCAACGGAGGAGCGGCCCCTGATAAGCCCTCGGAAGAGATCAAACACGGGTTTGTGCGTTAAGTCAGCTTCGAATGATGTTAGAGAGAAACCGTAAGAGAATTCGGCTGGAAGGTTGGGGGATCAGATGACCCGTCCCTCAATATTCCGGAACCTGTTCCGCTTCGATATTCATCCCGTCATCAGCGAAAAAGCCCCTTCCGAGATACTCGGACAAGTCGAAACGGCACAATCTTGCTGCGTTGTCTCGGACAAGCGCAGGCAATCGTGCGGGAAGACCCCCCAGCCGGCGGGGACGACGCTTGCGAACGAGGCCCGTTTCCAAAAGATCATCAGTGCTTGTGCTCTCAAACAAACAAAGGAGTACCCATACCTTAACCAAAGCGGAGGACTGTCGAAATGAAAGGGAAGACCTGGTTTATCGCGTTTTTTTTGGCTTTTATGATTCTGATTTGCGCAGCAGGTTCCGCAACCGCCGACAATGGGAGCATCGTCGTCGCACCCGCAGCCGACGCCAAAACCCTGAACCCGTTGAAGGCATCCGATTCCTACTCGCTCTATAGCGTGTATCTCCTGTACGACCCCATGTTCACCATCAGCTCAGACCTGAAGCCCATCCCCGTGCTGGTGACGGGGTATGAAAATCCCGACGACAAGACCTATGTATTCCATCTGCGCAAGGACGTGAAGTTCCATGACGGGGTTCCTCTTACGGCGGATGATGTGAAATTCACCTACGATTTCATCCGGGATAAGAACAACGGCAACCGCTATGCAAACTACTACGACCTTGTGGACAGGATTGAGGTGGTCGACCCGCACACGGTAAAGTTTGTCACCAGGGAACCTTATGCCCCATTGGTGGCGAACCTGAATCTTTGCATCGCACCCAAACACATCGCGGAAAAAGACCCCGCCGCCCTTGACGCAAAACCGGTCGGCTCCGGTCCTTACAAGTTTGTGGAGTGGGTCCCTCAGGAAAAACTGGTTCTTACCGCCAACACCGACTACTGGGTGCCCGGCGTTCCCAAGATCAAAGACATCTTTCTGAAACCGATCGGAGAAGCCACCACCCGTCTCGTCGCGCTTGAAACCGGCACGGTGGATATCGCCGACCACATCCCGCCCTCACAGACAAAGGCACTCACCGCCAAGGGTCTCCAGGTCATCCCGACCCAGCCCAACGGCTACAACATGCTTACGTTCAATCAGACCAAAAAGCCTTTCGATGATAAAAGGGTGCGGGAAGCCATGACCCTGGCGCTCAATCGCGCCGAGATCGTGGATTTCGTATGGTACGGTCAGAACCGGCTGCTCAACAGCCCGATTATCCCGGAATCCTGGGCTTACGAACCCAAAGTGAAAAATTACGGTCAGGATATAGAGCGAGCCAAAAAACTTCTCGCCGAAGCAGGTTACCCCAACGGTTTCGAATTCCAGTTGTCCCTGGAAGCGGACGATAACGTGAAGAAGTTCGTCGAGGTCGCGCAGCAGCAGTGGGCCAAACTTGGTCTCAAGGGCAACATGGTCGCCAAGGAGTGGGGCGCCTATTTTAACGATATCACTACGGGCAAATACGAGGTTTGCGCCTGGCAGAGCCTCGACCAGAAGGATCCGGACGTCCCCATGTACCGGATGTTCCACTCCAAGAACTGGGCTCCCAACGGGTATAACTGGATCTTCTACAAAAATCCCGAAATGGACAAAATCCTCGATTCCGCCAGGACTACGCTCGATCAGGCGAAGCGGAAGGACCTGTACCAGGAGGCCCAGAGAGTGCTCTCCGATGACTTCGTGTGCATCTTCCTGGCGGAGTATAAAAAGTTCATCGGCACATCGGCAAATGTCAGCGGCTTTTATTTCTCCCCCTACGACTACCTTAGACCTTTGGCCCTTACCACGATCAAGGGAAAATAGGGGGCTGCGACGGCATGCTGAGCTATATCGCAAGACGTCTTCTTCAGACCATCGGAGTTCTCGTCTGTGTCAGTATCCTGGTCTTTTCGCTGGTGCAGCTCATTCCCGGCGGGCCGGCCCTGATGATCCTGGGTGAGGATGCGTCGGCGGAGCAGATTGCCATCGTCAATCACAAGCTGGGGCTGGATCGACCGTTGTATGTCCAGTACGTTGACTGGCTTGCGAAGGTGTGCACGGGAGATTTCGGCAGATCTTTCCAGGATAACCGGGAAATTCTGCCGGATCTCCTGAGCCGGATGCCGGCCACCCTGGAACTGCTGGTCGCGGCGATGTTCGTGGCGATGCTGATCGGCATCCCGATAGGGATTGTTTCAGCGGTGAAAAGGAATTCCGTGCTGGATAACGTCGGGCGGGTCTTCGCGCTGCTCGGCGTGTCCATGCCCAGCTTCTGGATCGGACTCCTACTCATCCTCGTATTCGCCAAACACCTGCGCTGGTTCCCGTCCGCGGGGAGGGAAGGCTGGAGCAGTGTAGTGATGCCGGCCCTCGCCCTCGGATTTGCCATGGCCGGGATCCTTATGCGGATGGTGCGTTCCAGCGTGCTGGAGGTCCTGCGGGAGGACTACCTGAAGACCGCGCGGGCCAAAGGACTCTCGGAGCGGGTGGTCATCCTCAAACACGCCTTGCGAAACGCCGTTCTGCCGGTTATTACCACCATCGCCCTCCAGGTTGGGAATCTTCTGGGAGGGACCGTGGTGATCGAAACGGTCTTTGCGTGGCCGGGCATCGGGCGCTTCTGCTACATGAGGATGCTGCAGCGGGACATTCCCACCATCATGGGCAATCTGATGCTCTACGCCCTGCTGGTCTGTATCCTGAACATCATCACGGATCTGGTCTACGCACTGTTCGATCCCCGGATTCGATACAACTGAAAGAAGGTTAAAGTTCATGACCGGCGGCATCAATACTGGAAGAACCCTGCGATGGCTGTTCAGGAACCCCCTGACGATCGTCGGCTTCGTCCTGATCCTTTTGAACCTCACCATGGTGGCTTTCGCTCCGCAGATCTCCCCTTACAACCCGGAGGAGATGCACCTCGCGGATCGGCATACCGCCCCCTGCGCCAGGTATCTGCTGGGGACCGACTTCTACGGCCGGGATATTCTGAGCCGCATCATCTACGGGGCCAGAATTTCGTTCACCCTGGGCGTATCGGTGATCCTGGGAGGGCTTCTGTTCGGCACTACTCTGGGCCTCAGTGCGGGGTACTTCGGGGGCAGGACGGATTCGCTGCTGATGAGGATCACGGATGCCTTTCTCACTTTCCCGCAGCTTGTGTTCGCCATGGCCATTATGGCCGTGCGTGGGCAGGGGTTTGGAAACGTGATTTTTGCGCTGACGGTCACGGGCTGGACCGCCTTCGGGCGGCTTGTCCGGGGGGAAGCGCTGGGTTTGCGCAACCGGGAGTTCGTCCTGGCAGCTCAATCCCTGGGAGCGAGCACTCCGCGCATCCTGTTCAAGCACCTGCTGCCGAACCTGATGGCGCCCATCATCGTGCAGGCCACCATGGGGATGGCGACCCCAATCCTGACCGAAGCCGCCTTGACATTCCTGGGCATCGGTATGCCTCCCAATATCCCGAGCTGGGGGGGCATGCTGTCGGTGGATCGCGATTTCATGGAGACCGCATGGTGGTCCATTACCTTCCCCGGATTGGCCATAGCCCTGACGGTCCTCGGGTTCAACCTCTTCGGTGACGGACTTCGGGACGCGCTGGACCCGAAGCTCAAATCCTGACGGGACCCTCGAAGGCGAAGAAGCCGGCCGAATCGGTGCCTGGGCTCGACAATTCAAAGACGATCTTCTAAACCGGAAAGCGCCTGTGGCTGCCGTAAATGGAATCGGCATCCCCACCCGGGCGGGTGGGATCAGGCATCCGGAGTGGAGAGCGGGACATGAACCCGCGGAACGGTCCTTATACTGAGTTACGTTCAAGATGCTATCAAAGAATGAAAAGCGTGGGGAGCCGTGCCCCCCACACCCCCACGCCGCTTCGCGGCTTAGTTTGGGGGGCGCGGGGGAATCATTCGCCCGCTGTCTGGGGATTTATCTTATCTTGAACGCAAATCGTCATCAGCCATGTGCAGGCAATGAAATCGTCTCCATGAGAACAAAATGAAAGGAAATGCTGCAGACCATGAATGCCGCCGACAAGGGTAACATCGCTTTGAAACCGGCCGACTGGACGAAGAACCTCCCCAGGCCCGCCTATCGGAATCTCAAAAAGATCTCGGCAGACGACAACTGGTATTCGGTCTATGACCTGGGTCACAGGGCCTACGCGATCTACGAGGACGGCCAGTACGAGGAATCCATCAGCTATCTTGTGATCGGTGAAGAAAAGGCCCTGCTGGTGGACACGGGCAACGGCATCGGCAACCTGAGAGCCCAATGCAGGGAACTGACCGACCTCCCCATTTTGCTGGTAAATACCCACCATCACATCGATCACGTGGGATCCAACTATCTGTTCGACGAAATTGCCGCTTTCGACGACGCGGCCGGGCTGGCCCGGAGGACAGCCGCGCTGGGTTATCCCCATGAGAAGGCCGTGACCTACATCGGGGGAAGTGCGGTGTGGAAACCCTATCCCCGGGAGTTCGATCCCTCGACCTTCTGTATCCCCCCCTATCGAGTGACCCATTGGCTTAAAGACGGCGAAATCCTCGATCCGGGAGGCAGGCAGCTCGAGGTCGTCCACACCCCCGGCCATTCTCCCGATTCCATATGCCTGCTCGACAGGAGCGCCGGGATGCTGTGGGCCGGAGACGTCTTCTACACCGGCTCGATCTATACATGGCTCGCGGGAGGCGATATCGACCTTCTCATCCGGAGCTATCAGCGGTTGATCGACCTGTTTCCCTGTTACGACCTGCTCATGCCCGCCCATAACGAACCGGCAATCGAGAAGGAAATCCTGCTGGATGGCGTCAGGGGGGCGATGCAGGTCCGGGACGGAAAAGGGGAGTATGTAACCCTGGAAGGCGGGAAAAGAAAGTATGAATTTGGGCGGTTCGCCTTCGTCACAGGCCCCGGCGGCGTGTAGACAGGGAGACCGCCTGAGGTCGGAAAGAGCGGGAGGCCCGGGCCGGGTTCCAGGGCTTCCCTTTGCCGGGGAAGTCGATGGCTCCCTGGAGACCTGCCCCGCAGCTTGAGAAAAGGAAGAATCGACATGGGAGAAACGCGCCGGTTGGCCGAATTTGCTGCGGCGTTTCGATTGGAAGAATGCCCCGCCCCGGTTGTGGCTCAGGCCAAGCGATGCATCCTTGAAACGCTGGGCTGTGCCCTTGGCGGATCGAAGACCCCTTTGGCCGGGGCTGCGGCGCAGTCGGCCCGACGGCTGGGGGAAGGGGGCAGCGCCACGGTGATCGGTCTTGGCTTTCGTGCCGCCCCGGACCGGGCGGCTTTCATCAACGGGATCTCCGCCAACGCCCTGGATTTCGACGGCGGCATCATCCGCCAGGGTCACTACGGCCCGACGGCCGTCTGTTCCGCCCTGGCGGCGGGGGAACTGGCGGGGGCGAGCGGCAGCCGGTTCCTTGAGGCGGTCATCGTCGGGTACGAGGTCGTGTCCCGGGTTGGGTCGGCGATCCGGGCCTCGCGGCAGCGGAGCAGCCTGGTTTCGGGCTACGGGCCGCACCAGGGGTTCGCTTCGGTGGCCGCCGCGGGGCACCTGCTGGGTTTGACCGTCGACCGGATGGTTCACGCCTTCGGCATCTACGGCGCCTTCGCGCCGGTCCCCAGCACCAAGCAGTGGAACTGGGACCATCGTCCTCTGTCCTGGACCAAGGATATGGTGGCCTGGCCCTCGATGTCCGGGGTAAACGCCGCTCTGCTCGCCGAATCGGGTTTTCTCGGCCCTCGTTCCATCTTCGAAGGTGAGAAAGGATTTTTCCGGATGGCCGGGTCGGACCGCTACTCTCCGGAGACGCTTGTGGCCGGACTTGGTGAGCGGTTCAATATCCTGCACATGTACTTCAAACCCTACCCATGCTGCCGATGGAACCACGCGGCCCTCGATGCGGTGGGCGGGATCATGGGTTGCCGCGGCTGGAGTGAGGCTGATGTGGCGGGGGTCACGATCGGCGTGGCGCGGGAAGTGTTGGGAGACCTGAACGACTATGCCCCGTACAACCTGGTGGATGCTGAATTCAGCCTGCCTTACGCGGCGGCGATGATGCTCCTTCGGATAACCCCGGGGCCTGCGTGGCACGACCCGGCCCTCCTGAGTTCACCACAGGTTCGCGGCGCGATGCGCAAGGTCACGCTCGAATTGGACCCGGAGATGGAACGGTTGTTCGATGAACAGCGTACGGTCGGCGCCGTGGTGAAGGTCGACGGCGTGGACGGCACGGTCGAGACGCTCCGGGTCGACTCCGCCCTGGGCAGCGAGGAAGTTCCCATGAGCGATGCTGATTTGGAGGCCAAGTTCCGTCTCCTGGCCGCGCAGGCCATTCCCGGCGCCTCCGCCGAATCCGCGATCCGGATCATCCGGGAACTGGAGAGCATCGAGCGGGTGGCGGACCTGGGTTCGCTTCTCGCCGGATGATGGACAATGAAGTCCGGCTTCGAGCTTCTTTTGAACCGGTGGCGGTCCCCTTAATCATTGAGAGTATGGGCGAGCCGGTATCCTGGTCTTCGAGCGAGCGGAGCGAAATCTCCGGCCTCACCCCCTCAACCTGGACCGCCCCCGGTTCTTAGTGGAACACAGCAGGAATGAACATTCTATTGTCCTGCTTTTTATCCGGTTTTCCACGGCCTCTCATTCAGGTTTCCCGTGCGGCTTGCCCTCGTGTGACGGCCGTGATTTGCCGGCCTTGTGGGATTGCGGCTTGCCCTCCCGGGATTTTTGCGATTTTACCCTCTCGTGGGAATGTGGTTTGCCTTCGTGTGATGGCCTTGGTTTAACCGTCTCGTGGGAATGCGGTTTGGCCTCGTGGGATTTTCGCGGTTTTACAGTCTCTCGGGGGTGCGGTTTGCCCTCTCGGCCTTGATGGACTTGCCTGGATGGCGGCCGGGGTTTCAAGCCTTCGACACCCCAGGTTTTTTGCTTTTCCCAGTGCCTGTTCTTTTGCCAGCCGCTCCAGTTATGATGAAGCTCCCGATAAGGTATTGGCTGGTAATTCCATGGATGTCCTCCCCAACGATGCTCCCTGTAATCGCTCCTCCAACCCGGGGGTATCCGTCTGTAAAAAGATGGAACGCTTCGATAGTAGCCCCAACCCGAACTGTAATTCCGCGAGCGATACCAACGCCCCTGCCACGGACGCCACCACCAGCCGTTGTAGAAAAAGATGTCCTCCTCTATTCCAGGGACGGCATAGACATACGTCTCGGGTATCACCACCACCTCCGGTGGAGCGGCAAACACGATAGGCGGGGGCAAAGACACGGCAATGTCCACCCCTGCCTGCGTTGGAACCGGAACGACAATCACCAGTCCCAAAAGCATTGCTCCCCAAATCAGTCTTTTCATTTTACTGCCCTCCTTATCCATCACCGATGCCAATGCGCTCCAGAGACACTACTAATGATTATTGACGATATATGGCGAATTTTATTCATCAATTTTCGAAATGCAAGTGTCGGGCGGCCGGAATATATCCGGAACGGTCTTGGGTGGTCATGATGGGTGGGCCGGCGCCCGATCAGTTTTAAAGCGCGTTCTCTTGCTTTCGGGGCGTTGAAGGAAGGCTTTTGCCGGAATTCAAGTGCTGACTCCCTCCTGACGGCCCGGTCGCCTTCCATTGCCGGATGTGTCTTTCACAAAATCTACGTTTGCCGGCTCTGCTTGCAGTTCCCCGTCCTATGAGATTGCCTGCTGTGTTCTTCGGAACATCGCGGCAGGCATCGATTTAACTTGCAAGGCGGGGTTTGCCGACTGATTTCTAAGAACGTGATTTATGACGGTAGTTTCTTAAAAGTCCCATCACCACTCCCACAACCTCCACCTTGTCGGCAGCTACCCGGATAGGTTTCATGCTTTCATTTGCAGGGCGAAGTTCTATCTCGTCTCTATAGTGGTAGAACTTCTTGACCGTCGACTCCCCATTCACAAGGGCCACCACGGTTTGCCCGTTTTCCGCATGAGGCTGCCTGGTAACGATCAGGGTGTCTCCTTCCAGGATTCCCTCGTCAATCATGGAATCCCCTTTGACTCGCAGAGCGAAATTACTTCCATTCCCAAGGAAATTCTCCGGCACTTCCATGGATTCAGGCACCTCAACAGCCTCGATGGGAGTTCCCGCCGCCACAACTCCGAGAAATGGGATGGATCCGGTCCCGGTTTGAAGAGGGACCAGCTCCAAGGCGCGCTTCTTGTTTTTCCATGGAATCCTGAGATAACCTCTCTCCTCTATCTGCTTGAGATGTTTGAAGACGGCGTTCAAGGATTGGAATCCGAGATTGCTTCGGATCTCCTCGTAGGATGGCGCATAGCCATGCCGATCGATATAACCTCGCACGAACTGATATACCCGCTCCTGTGCCGGGGTGAGTCCCATGGAATATCCTCCCTGACGTATGAGTCAGCATGAGTATCCGAACTGCACTGCTTTCTCTCTCAAGGAGCCCAGCAAATGCAGATCCGCCGGTGACGCTCTCTGTCCCTTTTCCTTGATGAACCGAATCAGGCCGAGTATCTTTAAGACCCTCGGAGACACGACATCAGAGCCGCTTTCCTTCGATTTTCCATTCCCGTCATCGGACTGCATGAACCGACTATGGGAGCCGAGAAACTCTTCGCCGGACTTATACACCTCACCATGCCAGAAGTCCTTATAGACTTCAGTTGAGCCTTCATCAATGCGCCGCGCCGTCTCAACAATATTGAGGCCGGCCTGTTCTCCGACGGTCCGGAAGAGATACCCCCAAACTTCCCTCTCGCCGAGATAGCCGAAAGGAGCAGGGAGTTCATGGTCAAAGCAATATGACCGTTTTAAGAACGGCCACTTGAAGATCGGAGATCCCGGCTGCGGAAGGCCGTTACTCCCGACCTGGACGACCAGCCCGGGAAGCCGGCTATGCTCCTCCCATTCCTTGTAGGCAAATTTGACGGCGGAGTCTACCATTGCTTGCGAATCCTGCCAGAGAGCGTGCTCCACCGCAAGTTGGAGAAAGTGGATGGTTTCCCGCATCCCATTTTGTCGACGTACCATCACCGCTTTTTTCCTCAATGTGTAAAGGTCAACGCCCATCTTTCCCCCCAGGATTTCTCTGATTGTGCTTGGAAACTATGTTTTCAGCCCGTTTACCCTTGCCCGCTTTTTCGAAAGAGGATGCGATTCATGCCTCTTCGGTGGCAAGGTGAATATAAGGTGAAAGTTTGCGTGGTGTCAAATATTTTTTTGCTTCTTTGAAGGAATGTCGCCTGAAAATTGTTTTGAATGATCGGGCGAAAAAGGGTCCATGGCAGGGGGGAATTTTGTGTGCACCTTTGGCTTGTATCCGGATGTTTGTGGATTTTGTTCGACAGGAATGGGGCAATTTTGGACGCCTAAAGTGGGTCGGTTTTCAATGCCGGTTGACAAACATCGCAAGGTTGACGTTCCGGCGAGGAAATCCCGGCCTCCCGGTGCGGGATCATCCCGCATGATAAAGTTGAAAATTCCGGGTTAGTGCTTAGTAAACTATCACCGAACTTCGTCCTGATCTGAGAGGCGATCCCGGCATATGACAAACTTTGGAGGTCATCATGAGTCCCGTCCGCAAGATCAAGAGCGCGTCAAAAAGCAGGCCGACTATTGAGGGCGCCGGTGTTCATCTCAAAAGAGCTTTCGGCTATTACCAGGTCCCTCAGTTCGATCCTTTTTTGCTGTTGGATGACTTCCGCTCGGACGATCCCGCAAAATTCCTTCCCGGCTTTCCCTGGCATCCGCATCGCGGCATAGAGACCATCACGTACGTGATCGAGGGAAATGTGGAGCATGGGGACAGCATGGGAAATAAGGGGAACATCTCGGTTGGAGACGTACAGTGGATGACCGCCGGAAGCGGCATTATCCATCAGGAGATGCCCAAGGGAGACAAATTCGGTCGCATGGGCGGATTTCAGCTCTGGGCGAATCTTCCCGCGTCCATGAAGATGATGGAGCCCCGCTATCGTGACGTCCGAAATGAGCAAATACCGGAGACTTCACTCGATGGAGGCGTGAAGGTCAGAATAATCTGCGGCGAAGTGAACGGCGTCCGTGGACCGGTGCGCGATATCGTGATCGACCCCGAGTACCTCGATGTCTCCGTACCGTCGGGTTCCACTTTCATCCATCCGATCAAACGGGGCCATACCGCTTTTGCATATGTGATCGCGGGGAAGGGCTACTTCGATGACGACCTGGATTCGTTTTCCCATGAAGTGGTTGGCAGGAACTACTTTGATTTTGACCGTGAGTGCATCTGCGGCGATGGCGATCTGATCCTTTACGAAGAGGGAGAGAAAGTCTCAATCAGCGCTAAAGATAGTCTCCTGCGGTTCCTTCTTGTTTCCGGCAGACCCATTGGCGAACCGATTGCCTGGTACGGTCCCATCGTCATGAACACGCAGGACGAACTGCGTATCGCTTTCTACGAATACCATAATGGTTCATTTATCAAGTACAAGAAGCCCTTGCGCGAGTAGCACACCCCCGGGCATGCTTTATTTCGAAGTTGTCCATAAATACCGGGTAACGGAGTGGTGGGGAGCAGGAGAAAAATGGAATACAGGAAATGAAAAATTTGCCGAATCCGAGGCTGATGCAGGGGCCAAGATGTTGATTTACTTGATTGAGAAAAGATTCATAGCAACTTAACAACTCAACGCTGTGCCCACTTGCTGTAAGTGAATAAAAAAGTGGGACATTCTGGTTTTTCCCACCAAAATGTCCCACCATTTCTTGTAAACTGGTACCCCCGGGGCGACTCGAACGCCCGGCACCAAGATTAGGAATCTTGTGCTCTATCCGCCTGAGCTACGGGGGCAAATTGACTTATATCAGCATGTTAACGATAGCCATGACACAACTTATCTCGCCGGCGGCCATGGTTTGGCTGCGCTTTTTCTCCAAGACCCGACTTCCCGCTTCGGAATTTTCTATTTAGACCATTTCCCGGAATTTGGCAAGTCGTTCCTCGCATCGGCTTCATAGGCCATTCTTTGGACTTTATGCTGCTTTCCGCCCTTATCTGGTCCCGACTGCGTCCGTGCGATTCCCAGACTGTCGATCAGGACCGGTTCACCGCGGTGATCCTCCAATCCTTTTTGTATGCGACTTCTGCAAATAGTCCAGTCAGCCATGTACTCGTCAGAAAATTCTCCACCGCAGTGGTGGCATTGGGACAGAAAGCTTGGCATAAATTTTGAGACAAAAACCCCGGAATTATGGTAACCTTACCGGAAAGCTGTAATTGATGGGGCTCTTGTTTGGTAAGGTTCATTACAAACCTTTTACAGTATAGCAAAAATATTTTCTAATGAGAAGTGGATAACTGGAGAAAATAGTATGTGTACATCCCCCATTCTGAATAGTGTAGGGTTAAGCCTTGATATAGCAGGAGCGTTGATACTGTGGTTTTGTCCGTTTCCTCTTCTATGGAAGGATAAGGGCGGAAACTACGGGATGATCACGCCGGACGGTGAATCAATAAAGAAACACCTCACATTATCTAGACTAGGACTAGGCTTTATAGCTGCGGGATTCTTCTTCCAGCTACTAAGTAACTTCTTCTAGTCAGTTCAGAAGCTTATCCTGCAAGTGTAGCCCGCTACACCCAAAATGAGCGGTTTGTTTAGAAACGTCACCCCGGCGGAAGCCGGGGTCCAGTGCCGTTACTTGGAATTATCCAATGATTTCAAAGAGCCTGGATTCCGGCCTTTATATGAAAAAAGGAATTGCCGTCTAACGTATACCCTGTCTCGATTTAGGCAGAAATTTTTTCATTGTTCGTTGTGGCCGAAAGGCCATGAGTGTTCGCCGGAATGACGGATCATGATTTCGTCCGGCCTCGGCTTTTCCTTTGGGCAACCGCCCTTCCGGCGTGGCACGTAGAAATGCTTGCGGGTCTATTGGAAATTGCCTTCATCCCTTCGGGAATAAACTTGACGAACAGTCGCCCGACGCGGAGAATCGATGCTTAACCTATAGAGAACCACACAAGGAGGAATCCATGTTTTGGTATCAAGTGGCAATAGAAAAAGAGAAACAGGTTGCAGACATCGAAAGCAGAGAATTAATAACAAAAGTTGATTCAGCCTACCGGAAGGCAGGCTTGCCGGAGGGGATGAGAGTTCATCACTGCCGGACCGCCTCCGGTGGCCATATCTATTATTTCAACCCGGCTGCAGCCCTCGCCGCCAGGGAAATTCTCCCCTTGTTTCATGCAAGCGAATGTTCCGAAGTGCCAAATCTTGATGGATGTGAACAGATACGATTTTAAGGGTCAACGGGGTCAGACCTACACATTTGACATAAATGTGTCAAATGTGTAGGTCTGACCCCGTATGCTAAAAGGAGTCCCGTCCACGATGAAAACGCTCGTGTTGTTGAGGCACGGTGAGAGTGAATGGAACAGGGAGAACCGCTTTACCGGGTGGACGGACGTTGCGCTGAACGACAACGGGGTACGGGAAGCCGTGGAAGCCGGGCGCACCCTGCGCCGCGAAGGGTACCTCTTCGACACCGCCTTTACTTCCGTGCTGAAGCGGGCCATCAAGACCCTGTGGCTGGTCCTCGAAGAGATGGATCTCATGTGGATCCCGTCGTCCTGCAACTGGCGTCTCAACGAGCGCCATTACGGGGCATTGCAGGGCCTCAACAAGGCGGAGACCGCCGAAAGGCACGGTATTGAACAGGTCGAACTCTGGCGCCGCAGCTTCAATGTCCGCCCTCCCGCACTCACCCCCGATGATCCCCGCTACCCCGGCAGGGACCCACGCTATGCGGGCCTAAGCGCCGCGGAAATCCCGCTCACCGAGTGCCTCGAGGACACCATCCGCCGCTTTCTGCCCTACTTTCACGACGTCATCGCTCCGGCCGTTCGGAGCGGCAAGCGTGCGATCGTCGTCGCACACGGGAATACGCTGCGAGCACTCGTCATGGTCCTCGATAAAATCCCTCCGGACAAAATCCAGGAACTCAATATCCCAACCGGGATTCCCCTGGTTTACGAACTCGCGGACGATCTCACGCCGCTCCGGCATTACTACCTGGGTGACCCGGAAGCGGCGAAGCGGGCGGCGAAATCCGGGGGGCGCGGGGGAATCATTCCCCCGCTGTCTGGGGATTTATCTTATCTTGAACGCAAATGGGTATAAGAGGGCCGGCAGAACCTCCCGGATCACAAATCAATGTCCTCGGGTTCCACCGTGCCGATCGAAGATCAATAGTAGTAGTGGGTCTTGCGCTTCTGGCGCTTGCCCGTCAGCCAACCGAGGAACCAGCCGAGCAGGAGCACGAAGGCTCCGGCGGCAAACCACTGGATGCGCTGGGAAAGCTTGAGGTTTTCGTTTTCCTGGATGAGGGACTGGATATTCTCCTGGGCAGTCGCGAGGCTGCCCTTGGCTGTCTCACACTCACCCTTCAATTTCAAATAGTTGGTCGAAGCTCCCTTGAGTTCCTCATAGGAGGCCTCGATCTTTGCGAGCTTATCGGCCTGCTCTCTGTCCTTCTGGGCAAGTCCCGTCCTTTCCTTGTCCAGTGCCGCCAACTGATCCCGCAGGGCCGTGTTTTCGATATCCCTTTCCTTTCCGACCATGGAATCCGGAGGCCACGCCCCAAGGAACTTGATCTGGACCCACCCCTCCTTGACATCTCCGTTGGCGGTTTTGTAACGGACCATACTCCATTCGTTCGGCCTGGCGAAATCAACCTGAGTGCCCTTGGGCAGCACGGCCAGGGTCTTGCTTTGGGCGTTGGGAGTGTTTTTTACAATGACTTCCTGGGTGTCCGTCGTGTATGCCTTCTCCGCCCAGCTTGCCTGACACGGGATAATCGTGCTAAGAAGCATGAACGAAATCGAAATGGAGAACATTTTCTTCATCTGAGTTAGCCTCGCAAGTTGGTTTCCGTCCGAAATGGACATTATGTCACTCTCCCCTTGAGGTTAAGCCGGGCTTGAAAAGAGGGGCGCACAGCGAAGCACGCCTGTTTCCCGCCGCCCCGGGCCGCCCCTCCGGAGGACGGTGACCGGGGAATCCCGGGTACGAAGGATTGGCCGTGAGAACATGCCCGCAACAAGCGTCGGGTTTTCGCGAAAAAATCATCGATCCGTCGAATTCTTCTATTCCAAACGGCAACGGATGGCATTATAAAGGCGCACCGTATGCCCGGCAAGGTAAAAAGGCGGATGATCGGGCATCGGGGGATGAAAGCCGGGCACTCCGGGGTGTCTTATACTGAGTTGCGTTCGAGATGCCATCAAAGAATGAAAAGCGTGGGGAACTGCGTCCCCCACACCCCCACGCCGCTTCGCGGCTCAGTTTGGCGTTGCGGCAGCGCCCCGCTAAACGCGGGGCAGCAGCCGCTAGTGCCGAGCGCTCGGCCACACGCGCTTGCGCGTGTGGCCGAAATCCGGGGGCGCGGGGGAATCATTCCCCTGCTCTTTTGGGGAATCTTAAAAGTATCGTCTTGAACGCAAATTAATATTACTTGCGGCGGCAGGCTGATCCGGCCAAGGCCCGCGGGCGGGCCCGAAAAAGGTTTGAAAAATGCTCATCGACACTCACGCTCACCTCGATTTTCCGGAGTTTGCGGATCTCGCGGCGGTCCTCGATCGCGCCGAAAAAGCCGGCGTTCGGGAAATCGTAACCATCGGCATCAATCTGGACAGCAGCCGGGAAGCAATCCGTCTGGCTCAGCTTTATCCGCGTATCTATGCCGCTGTGGGCATTCACCCTCACGATGCGTTCGCGCTCGATGAGGAGGCGCTCTCGACCGTGAGGGATCTCTGCCGGGAACCGCGGGTGCTGGCCGTCGGAGAGATCGGCCTGGACTATTACAGGAACTACATGCCGCAAGAGATCCAGAGGGAATGCTTCAAGCATCAACTGGAAATCGCCGCCGCCCTCGGGCTGCCGGTCGTCTTTCACATTCGGGAAGCCTTCAACGACTTTTTCGATATCGTCGGCGGGCGCGCGTCTTCTCTTGGCGGCGGCATCCTCCACTGTTTCTCAGGGGATTGGACCGTAGCAAAGAAATGCCTCGATCTGGGATTCTATCTCTCGATTCCGGGGACCGTCACTTTCACGAAAGCGGACGCACTGCGCGATGTGGCGGGGCGCGCCCCGATCGACCGTCTGCTCCTCGAAACCGATGCCCCGTATCTTGCGCCGGTGCCTTTCAGGGGCAAGGTCAACGAACCCGCATTTGTCTATCACACGGCCCTCAAGGTTGCCCAGTTGCGCGGATGTTCCCTCGAGGAGTTGGCGGCCGCTACCACGGCCAATGCGCACAGGGTCTTCAGGATCGACGATCGATTGGGCCGGGCGGAGACGCGATGACGTCCCCGGATCGCGGCGGCGCGGGAAAGTCCGTTTTCAGGACGTTGCAGCCCCTGGTCCTGGCCTCCTCCTCTCCGAGGAGAAAAGAACTCTTGTCGCAGGTGGGACTGGCTTTCGAGGCAATCGCCAGCGGGATCGACGAAAGCCTTCCACTGACGCCCGAAAGTCCGGCCCGGCTCGTGATGCGATGGGCGCGGGAAAAGGCGGAAGCCGTATCGGAATTTTATCCCGACCGGTGGGTGCTCGGCGCCGATACGGCTGTGGTGCTTTCGGGGGAAATATTCGGGAAACCTTCATCCCCGGAAGAAGCCGCGTCCATGCTGAGGCGCCTCAGCGGGCGGACGCACGAGGTGATCAGCGCGGTCTGTCTCGTGCATGGAGCGAGTCGGTTCATTCGGGTCGATTCGGTAACGACCGAAGTCCGCTTCAAAGGGTTATCCGAGGATGAAATAAGGGCTTACGTGGGAAGCGGTGAGCCGTCGGACAAGGCCGGTGCCTATGGGATACAGGGTCTCGGAGCGTTTCTTGTGGAATGGATCAGGGGTTCTTATACCAATGTCGTAGGCCTGCCGTTGTGTGAAACCATTGGAATGCTCCTGGAACAGGGAATCATCGAACCGGTGGGGCCCGGTCCCGCGGATTGATGAGGGTCCGATGGGGGAGAACGGAATCTTCCCGCAGGCACCCGTAAATGTTCGAAACATTGGAAAGGGGCAATCGCAAATGTCGATCATAGCGGAGAATCTTGCAGCGGTCAGGGAGCGAATCGGGGCGGCGTGTTCCAGGGCGGGTCGCGACCCACGGGAAGTCAGGCTCATCGGAGTGACCAAAACGGTCCCGGTCGATCGTATCCGCGAGGGCGCGAAAGCGGGATTGACCCTGCTGGGCGAAAACTACATCCAGGAAGCCCGGAAAAAGATCGAAGCGATGCAGGGCCTTGAGGTATCCTGGCATTTCATCGGGCATCTGCAGTCAAACAAGGCGAAAGTGGCGGCGGAACTGTGCGACTGGGTGCACACGGTGGACAGAACCTCTCTTGCCGAGGAACTCAACCGGCAGGCCCGGAGGAGGAACAGGGTCATTCCGGTCCTCCTCCAGGTAAACGTCGGAGATGAAACCAGCAAGAGCGGGGTCAAACCCGAGGCATTGCCGGATCTCTTCCGGTCGACACTGTCTCTGTCGGGCCTTTCCGTCAGGGGACTCATGGCGGTTCCGCCTTACGATGAGGACCCGGAGAAGGTCCGCCCCTACTTCAGAATGCTGAGAGAACTTCTGGAACGGCTGAGGGCCGACTCACCTCACCCCGAGGATCTCACCGAGCTTTCCATGGGCATGAGCGGCGATTTTGAAGCGGCGATCGAGGAGGGAGCAACCTTTGTGAGGATCGGGACGTCGATCTTCGGCCAAAGGCCGCCTTTTCATACCACTTTGCATCCAGGACAGTAACAAACGATGTTCCCAAAAGCGCGGGGAGCTGCGCCCCCCGCACCCCCACGCCGCTATGCGGCTTTGGGAAGCGTTCCCCCGGTCTTTTGGGGAGTCAGGACTATCGTGTTGAATTCCTTATCGTTCATGAGATGATACGAGGCGTTGCCGCTGAATCTCCGCGAGCGCGATCGCGCCGGCGGTCGCGGCATTGAGGGACTGCAGAGGACCTCCGGCGGGTATCCGCACCAGCAGATCGCACGCCCTCCTGACCAAAGGCCTCATCCCCTTCTGTTCGTTTCCTATGACAAGTCCCAGCGGGACGCAAAGATCCGCTTCGTAAATGCTTAAGGTCGCGCTCACATCGAGCCCCGCGATCCAGAGCCCTCGTTCCTTCAGTTCTTCGATGGTCCTCACCAGGTTTCCCACCAGCGCCACCGGAAGATAGGAAATCGCGCCGGACGACACCTTGACGACGGTTGCCGTGATCCCGACCGACCTGTCTTTGGGAACGATCACCCCCCTGGCCCCGAGGAAGCAGGCGCTTCTCATGAGCGCGCCGAAGTTCTGGGGATCCTGCAGGCAATCCAGGATGACCAGGGGTTCCCGCTCCCCGGAAGGCCTGTCGAGGAGCGATTCGACGGACACATAGGGGTATTCCCTCACCCGCAGGGCCACTCCCTGGTGATGGGAATGCCCCACGAGCGCCGAGATCTCCTCCCCGGTTTCCCGGCGAACAGGGATCCCGCGTTTGATTCCCAGCTCATGGAGTTCCCGGCTCCGGGGGTCGGATCTCGACAGGATCATCTCGAGGACGGGCACCCGACCGGTCAGCAAGGCTTCCCGCCCGGGATTGAATCCCGTGATCCAAATGTCGTAAGAAGCGGTTGGACGAGTTTTCATGGACCGGCTGCCGACAATCGCAAAGGTGGCTCTCAGGACTCGAAACCGCGTGTGAAGAATTGCCTGAGCCTGCCGACCTGAAAAGCCCGGCGGCAGTGACCGGCGCGGATTATCGCATTGAAATCGGAGATAGCGTCTTCGAGGACGTCGTTCACAATGAGGAAATCATACCAGGGGGCCTGCTGCAGTTCTCTCACGGCCGCGGCGGAACGCGCCTCGATCTGTTCGGCGGTTTCCGTCCCGCGGTTGTTCAGCCGCTCTTCGAGCACTTCCATGGACGGAGGAACAACGAAGATGGTTTGTGCGTATGGATAGGTGCACCGGACCTGCTGGGCTCCCTGGACGTCGATGTCGAGCAGGACGTCCCTGCCTTCCGACAGCCAGTCTTCGACCTGAGACCGGTCCGTGCCGTAATACTCTCCGTGGACCCTGGCCCATTCCAGAAAACGCCCGTTCCCTATGCCTTCAAGGAACTCCCGGCGTGTCAGGAACAGGTAGTCGTCCCCGGACACCTCGCCCGCGCGCGGCGAGCGGGTGGTGCAGGATACCGAAAAACGCACCTCCGGCCATTGTTCGAGGACAGATCGTATGATCGTCGTCTTGCCGACGCCGGAAGGAGCCGAAACAACAAAAATCTCTCCCGCATAACCGTTCCTGGACATAGGATTATTCTTTTGCCTGTCGGAGTAGGTTCACTTCCTTGACGTTGCCCTCGGTCAAAAGCCTTTGGGCAATCGTCTCTGCCTGCACGCCGGAGAGGATGATATGATCGCTGTCTGTTATGATGATCGACCGGGTCCTGCGTCCCATGGTCGCGTCGATCAATTTGTTGGCCTGTCTCGCATCTTCCTTGAGTCTCTTCATCGGAGCCGAAGCGGGGGAGACGATCGCCACCACCCTGTTCGCAATCACCGTATTTCCGAATCCGATATTCAACAGTTTCACTTCCATGAAAAACCCCTCTACGGCATCAGTTTTGGCGTCTATTCGCAAGAAGATGCGGAAAACAATGCTAAATGAGCAATGCGGATCAATCGGAGACCTGCCGCTGTACCTACCTCTTCATTTCCGATTCCCGCCGGGAAACGTGCGCTTCCGAGCGGGCATCGGACCTCCAGTAACATCAAAATCAGGGATCGCTGAAATTATCCATTGAAGGTTGGAACAAAAGCAAGAGATTTATCTTGCGGCTGCTTACTTTTTGGCATCTCTTTCATCGCTTTAGAATCCGATCCAGAGACTTCAACGCTTCAATCACGATATCCGTTGCCAGTTCGACATCAGGCAGGTGAATCCATTCGTCGCTTTTGTGAGCCTGGGCGATATTTCCAGGACCGAAAACCACACACGGCGTCCCGCCCGCTGCAATCTTGGGGGCATCGGTGCCGCACGGCATACCCTTCACACCGGAATCCATCCCCAACTTTGCCAATGCGTATCCCAGGGCTTCCACGGGCGGAGTATTCGCACCCGTTTCAAATGGAATATCGATCGAATAGATTTCCCCCAGGCGCCATGGATGCCCTGCCCGAGCATTCCTCTTGGACCAGTCGTCGACAAAGTCTATGACATCTTCCACCTGTTCCCCGGGGACCACGCGACGATCTATCGCAACCGTGCAAACCTCCGGGACGGTATTCCGACCAACGCCCCCTGTTATCAGGGTGGGGGCCCATGTCGCTCTTCCGGTCAGGGGATGATTCCAGCTTCCCGTATACCTGTCGAATTCAGTACGAAAATCCTGCAGCAGGTCGAGCATCTCCAGAATGGCGTTGTGACCCAGTTCAGGGGTTGAACTGTGTGCCGACATCCCTTCGGCCGTCAGGCCAAAACGTACCGACCCTTTGTGGGCCGTGACGGTGCCGAGCGAGGTCGGTTCTCCGACGATGCAGGCGTCGAACTTGTACTTTTGCCCGAGGTGGTGGGAGCCCGCAAAACCATGTTCTTCGTCAACCGTGCCGACAAAGTACAGGTCGGCATCGAGGCGGGCGGATTCCGCCGTGACCTGAATGGCTTTGGCAAAAGCCGCAATTGAAGCTTTCGTATCGCAACTGCCGCGTCCGTAAAGCCGGTCGCCGTCTCTAAGCCCCCATGGGTTCACGGTCATTCCCCTGACCTGGACCGTGTCGAGGTGGCATTGCAGCGCGATACTGCGGCCGCCATCGCCTTTGCGCAGGCGGGCCATGAGATTGTGCCGCCCCGGAAGAATCTCTTCAAACCAGACTTCGCAGCCGATTCGCCTGAAAAACTCCCCGAGCAATTCGGCCATTCTTTGCTCACCGAAGATCCCCGGATCATCACCGGCAGTACGAAAACCGGGATTGACGCTCGGGATCGAAACGAGTTCTTCCAGAAAATCAGCGGCAGCATGGCCTACGGGTTGGTTCATGATTGTCTCCGGTTCCTCGGTTGCAGCCACCTCGAACCGGCCGTTCTACAGCCGTTCAGGGGTGACAGGTCTCATTCCTTTCATGATCGGGATTCGGATTGGGTCCCGAGTCGAAAAATCTTTTTCAACGAATTCTCCCGCATATCGCCGGGGAATATAGCCTGAAATCGCTGCCGGCGGGGACCAAAAATGTGATTCGATGAACGCCGCCGGGGCCGAAAATCCTCCCTTTCGCCGGTAGCTCAAACTCCGGCCCCTTGCAACGGAGGCATACATACTCTTCCACTCGCGGAAAGGCAAGGAAGGTCCGGCACAGGAGTAAATCACACCCCCACCCGGCCTCCCCCCTCAAGGGGGAGGAGCTAGACGCCGGTTACGCTCCCCCTCAAGGGGGAGGAGCCATAGAGGCGGGTGGCCCGGACAACGAGTTGTCCGGGCCCGTAAGGACAAGAGGGCCGCCGAATCCATGACCGCGATTCTACAGCCTATCCTCCGAGCCTCCTCTTGCGCTGCGCGCACGGACAGCACGCTGTCCGTGTCACCCGCTCTGACTCATTAACATACTGCATGACTCAGTTGCGTCGCTGGAACCGATGTCTCCCGGAGTGGGTGAGGAGAGGCGGAGAAAATCGCTCAGATCAGGTGAAAATCAAGCGCCGCCCTGGTTCGGGGTGGAAGCCTGCCTGGCGACGAAACCCAGTGTCTGGAGACCGGTGGCGGACGGAGTCCCCGCGATTTGGGCAAGATACGATTCGCCCAGTTTCTGGATATGAGTATTGACATTGTCAAAGTAGTTGTAGTGCACCTGCTCTTCGTCGATGATCGCCTCGAAGATCTTCACGCTGGAGCTGTCGCCGTTCTCCCTGCACACCAGCAAGAACTGGTTATAAGTGTCGATCGTGTTGTCCTCGAGCTTTGAATCAAATGAGAACATGACCTGGACTGTCTGGCCCTTTTGCGCCATTGCCGCAGGTTCTGTGGCCGGCTCACCGGACAACTCCTTGATTCGCTCTGCAAACATCTCCGCGTGGCGCATCTCATCGATCGCTATGAGCTTGATCTTCGCCGCCATATCTCCGTAATCCATATTGTCCAGGTTGTAGTGCTGGTTCATGTACTGCGTAATGGCGTGCAGTTCCATGCTGCGCGCCTTGTTCAGGGCTTCAATTACTTTTTCTTTTCTTTGTTCTTTAGTGCTTTGATTCACGGTACACCTCCATGGATTTTTCAGGCTGGCGGCTCTCGACATGTTCCGTGAAAGCCGCTGTCACAAATTGTCCTATCCAATGCGATCCGTCGCCCGTTCACATCGCCGGCGGAATGAACCGACCCGTCTTCGGGGGAGTGAACCCGTCCCCTTGAGCGGCGTCATACTGAAGGCGCCGCATCGGGGCTCGCGAAGTCCAACCAGCTCGTTTGCCGGATACTGCTTGCGCCCGCCGGCAGCCTTCGCGACGACCGGTCTCGGCGCCGGCGTCGATTCAAACGCTTATTGAGTAAGGCGGTCACAAGGGAGGGGCAAGATGTGTGGAAGTGTTTTTATCATGCAGGAGAAAAAAAACGTTCCGCCGATTCCGCGATGAAATGTTCTCAGTCCGGCATGTGCGGGTGGCCGGGATAACTTGTATTACTGGGTTAAGTATCAGCTCGAATCAAATACTTGTGGAATATTCCGGACGAAACTGAATCTTGAATGGCACCACGGGCAAGACCCACCAAGCCTAATCAGCGCTGCCTGCAACGGCGGGTGGCCCGGACACTTGTTGTCCGTGTTCCCCGCTCATCTTTTCTCCAGCACCTTTCGGACCAGTTCGGCAAGCTCCCTCAAAACGAAAGGTTTCATGAGGAACGCCCGGATTCCCAGGCTGCGAGCTCTCCTGCCGTCGATCTTTTCACTGAACCCGGTGCACAGGATGATGGGCAGGGTCGGTTGGAACCTGTGAAGCTCCCGGGCAAGGTCGACACCCGTAAGACTGGGCATGGTCATATCCGTGATCACGAGGTCGAAGGGCTTGTCTCTCCACTGAAGATGGAAAGTCTCCAGAGCTTCGACACTGTTCGTCCGGTGTTCAGTTTCATATCCCAACCGTTCCAGCATGTGTTTTGTCGCCATTGCCAATGCGGGCTCATCGTCAACGACCAGAATCCGCTCCTGCCCGCGGGGGAGGGGGCTAAGATCCATCTCCTCCATCAAGGCAACATTCTCTGTGGCGGGGAAAAACACATGGAAGGAAGTCCCTTTTCCGGGAAGGCTCTCCACCTGGATGGTACCGCCATGGCTTGTCACAATCCCGTGAACAACGGCCAGTCCCAATCCCGTTCCGACCCCCGGCCCCTTGGTAGTGAAAAAGGGATCGAAGATGCGGTCCAGAAGAGCGGGATCGATGCCCTGGCCCGTGTCCTTCACCGCAAGCCTCACGTAAAGTCCCGGCTGCAGTCCCGGATGAAGCGAAGTGAATTCCTGTCCGAGATGGACATCGGCCAGGCTCACATCGAGGATCCCCCCGTTGTCCTGCATGGCATGGGCGGCGTTGGTGCAAAGGTTCATAAGCACTTGATGAATTTGAGTCGGATCGGCCTGGACAACCGCCTTGCTGCTCACATCGGATTGGATCTCTATGGTCGAAGGCAGAGAAGCCCTGAGCAACTTCAATGCCTCTTTGACGATGAGGCGAACCAGCAAAGGCTTCTTTTCCTGCTCCCGCCGGCGGCTGAATGCGAGAATCTGCTTCACCAATCCCGCAGCTCGGTTCGCTGCTTTGAGCACCTCCTGAAGGTTTCGCCGCAGCGGACTTCCTTCGCGTGTTTCCCAAAGGGCTATTTCCGTGTATCCGACAATAACCCCGAGAATGTTATTGAAGTCATGTGCGATGCCGCCGGCCAGGGTACCCAAAGATTCCATCTTCTGTGCCTGCCGCAACTGGGCTTCGGCGCGGGCCTGCCGGTCTTCAGCCTTCTTGCGCGCCGTAATGTCCTGCATTATGCCCACCAGACGCAGTGGCGTACCTTGTTCGTCGTATTGAACGCGCCCGAAACCGGACAGCCAGCGCACCCCGCCGTCGGGGAGGATGGCTCGGAACTCCTGCGCGTAAGTCGTCCTTTCCGCCACGGCCTGACGACAGGCCGTTACGACACGTGCGACGTCCTCCGGGTGCACGAGATCCATGAC
This sequence comes from uncultured Syntrophobacter sp., assembly GCA_963666995.1. Lineage (GTDB taxonomy): Bacteria > Desulfobacterota > Syntrophobacteria > Syntrophobacterales > Syntrophobacteraceae > Syntrophobacter. The sequence continues at coordinate 3,405,129 of OY762941.1, forward strand.
AGATTGAAGTGTGCCGCCGAAATTCTCTATTCCGAAGATCTTATGGCATTCCAGCGACCAGAAGACGGCGTCGGTTCGTAAATCCCACTCCCAGATGCCCATCTGTGATGCGGTGAGTGCCAGGCTGAGCCGCTCCTCGCTTTCGCGTAAAGCCTGCTCGGAAACCTTGCGCCTGGTAATGTCGCGCAGCACACCCTGGAGAACTCGCTGCCCGTTGCCGAGTGTCACGATGTTACTGCTGAATTCAACCGGAATACGGCTGCCGTCCGGTCGCTCGATCTCGACTTCAAGGGGAGGCCGTCCTCTGCTCAGGATATGTCTGCGGAATACGTCTCGATACTTGTCCGCATCCTGCGGGGGATGAAGCTCGGTGAAGTGAAGACCGACGATTTCCTCTCTCCGGCGCCCAAGGAGTTTTTCCGCCTCCCTGTTGGCTTCCTGTATTATACCCGTACCGACGTCGGCAACGATCATGGCGTCCCTGGCATGATCGAACAGGACCGAGAGGCGAGCGCTCGTTTCGAGCAGCGCGGCCTCCGCCTGCTTACGCTCCGTGATAACATCGAATATGGAAACGAAGTATTCTCTTTGAGGGCTGTATACCGAAATCGAAAACCACATTCCGAGCGCCGCGACATAAGTCTCGAACCGTTCGGGTATACCGGTCAGCGCAACCCTGCCATAGACTTCAAAGAGCTGGGGATCGGATTCCCGGATGTTGGGAATGACTTCGGAGACCTTCTTCCCGACCACGTCTTTCAGCCCGGTCAGGGTTTTGAAAGCGCTGTTGACGTCGAGATAGATAAATTCGTTCGGCCGGTCCTGTCGAAAAAGCATTTTGCAGTATGCGAATCCATTGAGCATGTTGTCGAATAACGAACGATAGTGCTCTTCGCTCTTTCGCAAAGAGGCCGTTCTTTCAGCAACCTGGGCCTCGAGGTTCAGGTTCAGCGAACGGAGTTCGGCGGAAATGCGGCTGTTCTCGATGTGGAGAGCGGCGAGGCCGGCGGTATGGGTGATATAGGGGGCGTAAGCCTCGAAAGCCGTCTGGTCGGCCGTTCGCAACATGAGGCAGCCGTAAACACGCCGGTTGGTCTTCAAGGCAAACCAGTGAATACTGTTACCCGACCTCATCGGGCACCGCACCCGGCAGCAATCCGAGGGTTCCCGCTTTTCAAGGCTGGTCCGGCATGCGGCCGGCAATGCCGCATCGCCGGCGGTTGCCGAAATGCGCCTGTCGATACACAGGACGCTCCATGCAATACCGGGTATGCCCTCCAGTCCCTGCACCAGGACCTCGGCCAGACGCCGTTCATCAGGGGCAGCCTGCAAGGCGCTCTGCATCAGTAGAATACGGCCCAGAACCTCGGCTTCGGGATCTGAAGGATACGATTTCATAGGGCCGTTTCCTTGCATGCGAGATATTCTCCGAGAATGACTTCAGGGCCGATGAAGTATGAATTTCCCGCCAACCGCCCCGGCACCATCATTACGGGATGCACGCCGTCTCCTGTTTCCGCCGGGTTGGGGACGGGTTTTCATCCCAAGACCGGCGCCCGCTTGCCCGGGTTGGGTTATGCAATGGCGTGCCGCCATGAAGACGGCTTCCATCGAACTCAATGAAAGCGAAAAGGAAACGCTCCGGCGTGGATCGGAATTCGGAATATGGAACAACGTGGACGCGGCATCGGAACGTGGAATTTCACTTGGCGCGAAAGGTCGCTTTAGATGGAAATCCGGTTTAGCGTCTCGAGGCGGAATGATGCGGCGGTAGTCTGGTTTTACCGGAAAAACATAATTAGATTAACAGTGTGTCTAAATGAAAATCAATAGTAAAAGAAAAAGAAACCTTTTGAACAATTTTATGCAAATCCAGGGTTCGAGGAAATGGAAGACCGTTCGGAACTTTCCTTACCTGCGTGTCGCATCGTCTTCCAAGACGGCCTCGATCATTTGATTCATCTCCGGGCGGGGAGCCGGGCTATTCGATGTTTTGCACCTGTTCCTTCAGCTTGCCGATCTCGCTCTTCATCCTCACGACGGCCTGAATGGCTTCGAGGTCTCCCGTCTTGACCCCTATCGTATTGGCTTCACGGTGCAGTTCCTGGGTGAGGAAATCAAGTCTTCTTCCGTCCGAGGGTGCGTTGCCGGCCAGGAGTTCGGACATCTGATCGATGTGGCTCCTGAGCCGAACTATCTCCTCGTTGATATCGGACCGTTCGGCCAGGTATGCCACTTCCTGCAGCAGCCGGGCCTCATCGATTTCGGTGTCTTCCAGGAGTTCACGGACCCTGTCCCGGATCTTTTGTTGATACTCGATGAGCACCAAATCCTTGCGGCTCTCGACCGTGGCCAGTTCCTGCCGGAGAGCTTCGAGCCTTGCAGTGCAGTCTTTGAGGAGGGAAGCCCCTTCCAGTGCCCTCATCCGCAGCACCTGGGCAAGGGCTTCTTCCACGCAGCAGGCCAGAAGGCCCCCCAGCGTTTCACGATCCTGAATTTCTTCCCTGGTCTCGTAGATGTGGGGTATCCGAAGAAGGTCTTGAAACCTTGGCGGATCGCTCCCGGGAAGCTGCCGGTGCAGGTCCCCGAGTTGTTCCCAGTAGTAGCGGGACAAGGCCATACTGATGGGTGGAGCTTTCTGCTCCACTTTTGTCGACTCGATCTGGACGAAGACCTCGACTCGGCCGCGTTTGATTTCCCGGCCTATCAGCTTGCGGCATGAGTCCTCGAATTCAATGAAATTCTTCGGCAGACGAAGGACGACATCCAGCCCCCGGCTGTTCAACGTTCTGATTTCGACGGTCATCAGGTATCCGGACTCTTCTTTTTGGGTCCGTCCAAAAGCGGTCATGCTGGAAATCAAGGATTGTCTCCTTTTCTCGAGTATTTTCGGGGGAGCTTGCCCGACCTCTGGAACACAAGTTTTTGCCGTAAGATACTCAAAAAGTGAATCAGCCGGGGATTCCTGTAATCCGGATAGGTCCAGGGAAGGGCCTGGTAGGAACCCTTCTGATATATTAGCGTCAAATCCGCGTAGATCCCGTTTCTCAGGTAAATTCTGTGGGTGTAGTTTTTCCCGGTCGCAAGGATGAATCGTTCCTCGCTGAGGATTCCCGGGTCCAGATTCACCCGCCGTTTGCGATCCGCAAGGAACCGTTTCTCGATTTGGTTTGTAAGGATTTTGATATCCGCGAGCGTTTCGGGACGAACCAATTCGAGGAAACTCACCATCTGACGGTGGATTTCAGGCCCCATTTCCTCGTTGTAGTAGGTCGTGTAATCAAAGGGTTCGGGCTCGGACGCGAAGTCCGCCGGCCCGAAATGAGCGGTTAGCGCCTCCAGGGCGGGGGTGTGCACGCCAGTGTCGCCGAAAAGAATTCCCACGACCAGTTTGGCGGAAAGCGGCTCTCTGGGGAAGCTCATTACTGTCTACGATCCGTCAATAGTTATCAATCGCTGCCAGGAGCTGTTCGGAAGTCACAGCGGCCGTTCCGACTTCACCCACCACGATCCCGGCGGCCAGATTGGCGAGCAGTGCCGCTTCAACCAAAGACAGACCCGACGCGACACTGAGGGCCAATACCGCACTGACCGTATCGCCCGCACCCGTTACATCAAAGACCCGTCGAGCCACAGTCGGAATATGAGTTGCGGTGCCGCTCCGGTCAAAAAGGCTCATTCCGTCTTTTCCCCTGGTGATGAGCACCGCTTCGCATTCGAGCAGTCCCAGCAGTTGCCTGCCCGCGCACAGGAGCGTGTTCTCATCGCGGATATCGATTCCGGACATCCGGGAGGCTTCATGATGGTTTGGCGTGACCATGGTGACCCGACGGTAAAGACTTGCATGCTGGACCTTCGGATCGACAATGACCGGAACCTTCGACCCGCTGGTTGCAGACCGGACGGCATCCATGAATTCGTGAGTCACCACTCCCTTGGCATAATCGGAAACAACGATCCCGTCGATGTGTTCGAGACTCCTGCCGACGTAGGCGGACATCACTCCGGCGGAGTCCGTACCGACGGGAGTGCATCGTTCGCGGTCGAAGCGCACAACCTGCTGGTTTCTGGCGATGATTCGAGTTTTCAGGGTAGTGGGGCGGTCCGGGTCGACGATCAATCCGTCGGTCAGGACGGATATTTCTTCAAGCATACCCAATAATTCGCGGCCGGGAGGATCATCCCCGACGACCCCCACCACGGAGACTCTTCCTCCGAGTGTCGCCACGTTGTGTACGACATTGGCCGTCCCTCCCAGGAGGCGGGTTTCTTCCTGCACTTCGACTACCGGTACGGGAGCTTCGGGGGAGATCCTTCGGACCTCGCCCCAGATGAAGGTATCCAGCATCAGATCGCCGGCAACAAGGAGCCGGCGCTGTGGAAAGGACGCCACGGCATTGCGGAGACGGTTCTTCCCTTCCGCGGAAAGGGGTAGATGGTTTTGCATTTTCGGAAAAGGCCTTATTCCTGGAGCGGCTTCGCTTCCTCGATCAGCATGATGGGAATGCCGTCCCGAATTTCATAGAGGAGCCTGCACTCTTCACAGATCAGGCCGTCCAGGGATTCGTTCAGACGGATATTGCCCTTACACTTGGGGCAGGCGAGAATGTCGAGCAATTCCTTATTTAGTGCCATATTCGCCTCATCGGCCGGCTCACTGTCCGTTCGGAGCCTGGACCTTGTCTTCGGTGTTGTTCTCTTTGTCCCGTTCCTTATCCGTATCCAGAATCTGCTGATAACTCAGGATGATGGAACGCAGTCTCGTTTCCAGCAGGATGCGGTGGCGCTTGAGTTCGGCGATGTCTTCATGAAGCTGCCCAAGTCGCTGTTGTGCAGCCTGCAGGGTCTTTTCGGCTTTGAGTTCGGCTTCGGACAGGATCAGCCGGGCTTCTTTTTCCGCATTGGCCTTCATCTGTTCGATGGACTTGTGAGCATTCATCAGGACGTTCCGGATGGTGTTTTCCCGTTCCTTGAACTCCTTCAGCTCCTTCTCCTGCTCCTGCAGCGTTCTTTTGAGAGTGGAACTCTCGATCTTCAGATCCCGTATCTCATCGGTCATCTGCTGAATGAAGGAGTTGACTTCACCCTGGTCAAAACCCCTCCAGCGAACACCAAACCGGCTGTTCGGGGTATCGATTGCTCCTTTTTCCACGGTCTTATCTTCCTTCTCAGGTTAGCTGCCCAGGCGTATGGCCATTCCCGCAAGCGTCGGGACGACAAAGCTATCCAGAAACAGGATCACCAGAATGACGATCATGGGGGAAAAATCGATGCCGCCGAAGAAAAGAGGGACTCGCCTGCGGATGGCATACAGTACCGGCTCCGTGGTGTTGAACAGGAACCGGACGATCGAGTTGTAGGGGTCGGGATTGACCCACGAGAGGAGCGCCCTTGCGATAATCATGTACATATATATGTTCAGGACAATGTGTATGATTTTGGCCAATGCCAGAACCAGGTTACTGATAATAAACATGGGTCACCCGATGGTTGACAAGGTTGAATGCTGAACGCGAAAATCCTGAGCTTCCGAAATTGAACCTACTGTTTTTCCGGCCTCGTGTCAACTCGAAGTGATCGACACTCGCGGTCATCGCCCTTAGCCGGAGATTCCTCCCGGGGCCGGTATTCCGGGCGGTTCCCTTTCTCCGGCCGTGCCGGGACCGACGGATGGCCCCGATACTTGCTAATACGTGGGTTAAGTTAACCTCGACAATTCAGATTCATGTCCTCAGTATTGTGGACGGGTGGCCCGGATACTCGTTATCCGGGTCCGTCAGGACAAGAGGAGGGGACAAATCCTTCGTTGCCCTTGCAGAATCATCCTTTGAACCTCCTGCGCTTCGCGCCCGGACAACAAGTATCCGGGCCACCCGCGAGATTCCCTCCCGGGCCGGCATGCCCGATCTCAACGGTCCGGGTGGGGCGAGGCAGGGCTTGCGGCCTGCCGGAGGCCCGCGGCGAGAGAGCTCATCAGGATGCCCGTTCCCAGAATCATCAGTCCGCCGGCTTTCAACGGCGAAATGCTCTCCCCAAGGAACAGCCAGGCGAGCAGGATCGCTCCGATCGGCTCTCCCAGGATCAGCACGGCGACAATACTGGGCGACAGGTATTTCAAAGACCAATTGAATGTCGAGTGCCCGATCAACTGGGGGACAACGGCCAGCAGGACCAGGAAAAGATAGGTCTTTGGCGAGAAGCCGTTCAGCGGGGTGCCCGCAAAAAAGCAGCATGCGAGCAGGAACAACGCCGCGGTGCCGTAGACCGCAAGGGTATAGGTTGCAAGGTCGAGCGATCGTCTGAGTATTTGGCCCGCCATGAGGTAACCTGTGGCCATGAGCGCTCCGGAAAGTGCCAGCAGGTCACCCAGGAGAGCCTCTCCTGAAAAGGCGTAATCGGTTCCGGCAAGGAAAATGCTGCCGCTCATTGCCGTCAGCAAACCCGCGACCACCCGTTTGCCGAGACGTTCTCGAAGGAAAAGCCACGAGAGCAGGGCGGTAAAAAGGGGAGTGGTGTTCACGAAAGTGGTCGCGCTGGCCACCGAAGTCATCTGGAGCGAGGTGATCCAGAATGTGAAATGGAGGGCCAGAAAGATGCCTGAGAGCACGGCCGGGAAGATCGTGCGCACGCTCCGTATGGAGGGGGGGAGTTTGGATTTTGCCAGGAAATAGGGAGCGATAATCAGGGACGCGATGCTCACCCTGTAGACGGCGATTGCAAGTGGAGGCGCGTCGGCGAGCTTCACGAAGATGGATGCGAAAGACAAAGAAGCCACGCCGAGGAGCACGAAAGTCCACAGCACCTGAGGCCGTGGCTGTAAAGGGTGCGGGATTCGCGTCATTGCTGCGTCGCTCGACTCCGGAAATGCAACCCTCTAAAAATACCTTGACAGTCGGGAGGGGAGTCCACTATATAGAAGTGTTTCAATATCTTTCCAACAGGAGGCATGTAATGTTAAAAAGCCCGTGTGTTAACTGCGATCGAGCCAACGAAGACAAGAACAAGTGTCTTGAAGAATGCGAAAGGCTTCGAGAATATCAGGAATTGATTCTGAAGCAAGGCATTTATGCTACGATGTGAGAACAGGGTGATCCGCCGCCGACATGGCGACCGGCAGGCCGCCTTTTTTATCCGAAAATCCGGCTTTTGCCGGCGGGTTCGGTGAAGCTGACTGCGATAACGGTTGGAGGTTGTTTTTATGTATGCAATATTGAAGACGGGTGGGAGGCAGTACGAGGTAAGACCGGGGCATGTGGTCAAGGTCGAGAAGCTTCCCGGCGAGGTGGGCGATCAGGTGACGCTGGGCGAGGTGCTTTTGTTTTCCGACGGTGAAAATATCCAGGTCGGGCAGCCCTTGGTACAGGACATTGCGATCCAGGGAAAGATAGTGGAACAGGGCCGCCACAAGAAGATCGTCATTTTCAAACATAAGCGTCGCAAAGATTACAGGAAGAGGCAGGGCCACCGTCAGTATTATACGGCAATTCGCGTGGACGAGATCATCCATCCGGCACAGCAGGCTCCTGTGGAGAGTGCGGCGGAAGTCTAAACATCGAAGTCGATACTGGAGGAAGCATCCATGGCACATAAAAAAGCCGGAGGCAGTTCACGAAACGGCCGGGACAGCGCGGGACAGCGCAGAGGGGTCAAAAAATTCGGCGGCGAGCACGTCAGGGCCGGGAATATTCTGGTCCGTCAGCTCGGGACCAAGTTCCATGCCGGGAGGAACGTGGGATTGGGCAGAGATTATACGCTCTTTTCCCTGATCGATGGGGTTGTGGCATTCGAATACAAAGATAAGACACGCCAGCAGATCAGCGTCTATCCGATCCCGCCGCAAGAGTAACCTCTTCCTCCTTCCGTTTGATCCCGATGTTTCGGGTCATTTTCAAACAGGTTCAAATCCCGCGTTTCCCGTACGCTCCGGTGAGGAGCAGGGGAAGCGCGGGTCTGCAATTTTTCCCCGTGGTGCGGAAGGTCCTCTTTCCCGACGCGACCCCGAGACTGCGATCGTTCTCCCGGTTGCGAACCGGGCTATTGTGTGGGGCTGCATGATTTCCCCATTCGGATTCGGAGGCAGATGAAATTCGTCGATGAAGTGAAAGTTCGCGTACAGGCCGGAATCGGCGGAAACGGGTGCGTCAGTTTCCGCCGGGAAAAATATGTTCCCAAGGGCGGGCCGGATGGGGGCGACGGCGGCAGTGGAGGGAGCATATTCTTTGAAGCATCGGAGAATAAGCACACACTCCTCGATTTCCGGTTCAGGCACCTGTTCAAGGGACAGCGGGGCAGGCACGGGATGGGCAAGAACCGGCACGGAAAGTGCGGAGAAGATCTCATTCTGGAAGTTCCCTTGGGCACCGTGGTGAAGGATGCGGTTGCGGGAGACCAGTTGGCGGACCTGTCGCAACCGGGCCGGCGCTTTCTCGCGGCGAAGGGAGGCCGGGGAGGGCGTGGAAACGCCCGGTTTGTGTCTTCCACGAGGCAGGCGCCGCGCATCGCCGAGGATGGGGGAGAAGGAGAAGAGCGGGAGTTCGTCCTTGAATTGAAACTGATCGCGGACGTCGGACTGGTAGGACTTCCCAATGCCGGAAAATCCACCCTGATTTCGGCCGTTTCAGCAGCGCGCCCCAAAATAGCGGACTATCCGTTCACGACCCTGGTCCCGAGCCTCGGGGTAGTGCAATACGGGGAAGCCCGCCCGTTTGTCATGGCCGATATTCCCGGTTTGATCGAGGGAGCGCACAAGGGCGCCGGCCTGGGGACAAAATTCCTCCGCCACATCGAGCGGACCCGGGTCCTCGTCCATCTGATCGATATCACGCAAGTTCCTCCCGAGGATCCCCTGAAACCCTACCGGCTCATCGAAAACGAGATGAACAGCCACTCCGAACTGATGGCCCGGAAGTATCGTGTGATTGCTCTGAACAAGATAGATCTCGAGCCGGACGCTCAGAAGATCGAGCGCATTGCCTCGGCCTACGGAAAGCTGGGACATCCCGTGTTTCTCATTTCGGGTATGCGCAGGGACGGGATCAACTCCTTGCTGAAGGCTTTGGTGAAATCGCTTGACTCGGGGGAATGACGTTCCGCTTTCCCAGCGGGGATCGCGGTACGGCCTGCCGAGGAATTTCGGCACGGTTCCGGAACACCGGGATGAAATTGCTTGCCCCGCTCGTATCTTTCCTATATGCATCAATTCGTTATGAAAAGGAAGACAGTCGTCTCTGCTTGTTCCCCGTGGACCGGGGAAGGCCCTCAGGGGCTTTGCCCATAGAAAACCGAGAGGTGCAGAGTGTTCATGCAGGAGTTTCCCGATCGAAAAAAATTCTTCGCCGGGTGCCGCCGCATGGTGATCAAGGTTGGCAGCGCCGTGATAACCGGCCCTCAGGGGCTGAACAGGGTGATGGTTCACCGGCTGAGCGATCAAATCGCCGAGCTGAAGGAGCGCGAACGCGGCCGCGAGATGGTCATCGTTTCTTCCGGCGCGGTCGCTTCGGGTTTTCGGAAGGTGGGGCTCGCAGACCGCCCGCGAACCATCCCTCAGAAGCAGGCAACGGCCGCTGTCGGCCAGAGTGTTCTGATGGAGGCATGGGAAGCGGCGTTCGACAAGTATGATCTTCTGGTCGCTCAATTGCTGCTGACCACTGAAGACCTTGCGCACCGGCACCGGTACCTGAACGCCCGGAACACCCTGGAGACCCTGCTTTCATGGGGAATATTGCCGGTCGTCAATGAAAATGATACCGTGGTTGTTGAGGAGATCAGGTTCGGCGACAACGACCAGCTTTCCGCGTTCATCGCCGGTTTGATCGGCGCGGATCTCGTTATCAACCTGACCGACACGGGGGGACTCTACGACTGCGACCCCCGATTGAACAGCTCGGCATCCCTTATCCCCATCGTTCACCGTATCGACGCGAAGGTCCTTGCCTGTGCGACGCCGCACGCGGGGGCCGTGGGGACCGGCGGAATGTTGAGTAAAATCAGGGCGGCCAAGAAGTGCCTCGCATCTGGAATTCCCATGATTATTGCTCCCGGGAAGGATCGTGATATACTGCTCCGACTGTTTGACGGCGAGACGATAGGGACCATTTTCCTGCCGAAAAAGCGAGTCTATCAGGGGCGAAAAGTGTGGCTCGCCAATTTACCGAAGCCGGCCGGAGACTTAACCCTGGACGAAGGGGCGGTCCTTGCGTTGCGCAAGAAAGGGAAGTCTTTGCTGCCGATCGGCGTCCGCGGGGTCAGAGGCTCCTTTGGCGTCGGCTCACCGGTGAGGTGCCTGGATGAAGCCGGCAATGTCGTCGGGATCGGCTTGAGCAATTACAAATCGAGTGAAATCGACATCATCAAGGGGCACCATACCGAAGAGATAGAACGGATCATCGGCTACAAACATTCCGATGAAGTGATCCATCGAAACAATTTTGTGCTGGCCGATGAAATGTTCGAAGAGACCGATGGAGGGCCGAATGCGTGAGGAAATTCTGAAGATGGGCAAGAGCGCAAGAATGGCTGCTCACCTCATGGGGAAAGTGAACGATGTCTCGAAGCGCCGGGCGCTCGAACATATGGCGCTGGCTTTGGAGGTGCGGCGGGAGCCCATCGTTGAGGCCAATGAGAAGGATATTCAATACGCGCTGCAAAAAGGTTTGTCCGACGCCAAAATCGATCGCCTGAAATTGACTGACAAGGTGTTGGGCGAGATGGCCGAAGGACTGAGGCAGGTGGCTTTGCTTCCCGATCCGGTAGGGGAAGTCACCCGCATGTGGACGAGGCCTAACGGTCTGCGCGTCGGCCGCATGAGGATACCTCTCGGGGTTATAGGGATCATCTATGAGTCCAGGCCCAACGTGACGGTTGATGCCGCGGCGCTCTGCATCAAAGCCGGAAACGCCGTCATCCTTCGCGGCGGCTCGGAAGCCTTTCATTCCAATCAGTGTCTTGCCGAGATCCTTCGCGGCTCGCTTGGAGAAAACGGGCTTCCCGAAGATGCCGTTCAGTTCGTGGGGACCACGGATCGCGATGCGGTTCTGGATATGCTCAAGCTCGATGAGCACATCGATGTCATGATCCCCCGCGGCGGGGAGGACCTCATCCGTTTCGTCGCCGAACACGCTCGGATGCCGGTCCTTAAACACTATAAGGGGGTGTGCCACGTGTACGTGGACGAGGATGCGGATACCGATATGGCCATGCGCATCTGCCTCAACGCAAAGGTCCAGCGTCCGGGGGTCTGCAACGCCATGGAAACCCTCCTGGTGCACGAGAGGATCGCCGAAAGGTTTCTCCCCGCCATGGCCGCGGCGTTTCGCGCGGAAGGGGTGGAACTGCGAGGGTGTGAGAGGACGCGCAGTCTCGTGCCCGATTGTATTCCGGCACGCGAAGAAGACTGGTATGCCGAATACCTTGACCTGATTCTTGCCGTCAGGGTGGTGGACAACATGGATGAGGCCATCCGGCACATCACGGCATACGGATCCCAGCATACCGAAGCCATTGTGACGGAGAATTTCGAGAGGGCACACCGTTTTCTTCAGGAGGTGCAGTCTTCGCTCGTGCTCGTCAATGCGTCGACGCGGTTCAATGACGGCTATCAACTCGGGCTCGGTGCGGAAATAGGCATTTCCACTTCGCGTCTGCATGCGTTCGGTCCCATGGGGGTCGAAGAGCTGACCACAACCAAGTTTATAGCGTTGGGCAACGGCCAGTTGCGCAGTTAACGGACGCGACGAGACGGAGCATTAAGGCATGCCTCAGCGAATAGGAGTCATGGGAGGAACTTTCGACCCCATTCACCTCGGGCATCTCAGAACCGCTGAAGAGGCCGTGGAATTCCTGGACCTGGAGGCTCTTTACTTCATCCCATCCGCTTCTCCTCCACATAAGCCGGGCCGGAAAATTCTGCCTTTCGAGCACCGTTGGCGGATGCTGGAGCTGGCCGTGAAGGACCATCCCAAATTTTGTTACTCCGATATCGAACACGATCTGCCCGGGAAATCCTATACCGTGGTCACTCTTCAAAAACTCCATGAGATGTGGCGACATTCGGTGGAGCTTTACTTCCTGGTGGGTCTCGATGCTTTTCTGGAATTGGATTCATGGTGGCATTATCGGGAACTTTTTGAATTGGCGCACATCTGCGTGCTCAGGCGTCCCGAGTACCGGGAAGAGGATGTGGCGGGCTTTTTGAGGACGAAAGTTTCTTCAACCTATTACTGGGATGACAATGAGCGCCTCTACAGGCATTCCAGCTATTTGCCGGTTCATCCCCTCAGGAACAGCCATCTGGGGATTTCATCCACCCGGATCCGCCGCCTGGTTTCAGAAGGACGATCTATCCGCTATCTGGTTCTTCCTGAGGTTATGCGTTATATTGCGACGAAACAGCTTTATTCGGTCGAGGAATTGGAGCCTGAGATAAAAAAAGGAAATTGTCTGTTATGACTCGAATCAAACGCGGCGCGGGCGTGAAGGAGGAAACGGGGGAACATGCCGGGAGGAAGCCGCTGGAGCCCAGGAGCAAAGCATTGCTTTGTGCCGGGGAAGCCCTCAATTATAAAGCCGCCGACCCGGTGATTCTCGACGTTTCCAATTTTTCGTCGTTTGCTGATTATTTCGTGATATGCAGCGGAAAATCCACCAGGCAGGTGCAGGGCATCTCGGACAATATCGAAATGAGCCTGAAAGAACTCGGCATAAAGCCGCTTGGGATAGAGGGGTTGCGTGAGGGGCAATGGGTTTTGATGGACTATGGCGATGTAATCGTCCATATTTTCTATGAGCCGGTTCGATATTTTTATGACCTTGAAAGCCTGTGGTCGGAGGCGGAGACAGTGCACTACAGTGAACGCTCCGGTGAAACCGAAGACCGGGAAACAAAGGACTCATTATGAAATCACTGGCAAGGAGATTGAGGTTTGTCGCGACCATCGCTACCACGGTTTGTTTTTTGTTAAGCGGTGCCGTAATGCCCCTGCAAAAATGCGGGGCGTACTCCATGAGCGAGGAAAAGGAGCTGGGGCGCAGGGTACTGGAGGCGATCAGGAAACATATGCAACTGGTTGATGACGGGGAAGTACTCACCTACGTTCAGTCAGTGGGCAATCGAGTTGTCAGGCAATTCGGGGTAACTCCCTACGAATACAAGTTTTTCGTCATCAATGAATCGATACCCAATGCGTTTGCCGTTCCCGGCGGCTACATTTTTATCTACCGGGGACTCATCGAGATGATGGATAACGAAGGGGAACTGGCCAGCATTCTCTGTCATGAATGCGGCCACATCCAGGCCAGACACATGCAGCGCCAGGCTGAGCAGGGCAGAATACTGACCATCGCGTCTCTGGTTGGCCTGCTTGCCGGAGTCCTGCTTGGGGTCAAAGGGGGCGGCGCCACGCCGGCTCTTGCCATGGGGGCCAGTGCGGGGGCTCAGAGCGCGGCCCTGCAATACAGCCGTGAATACGAAACGGAAGCCGATCAGATAGGTTTCCATTATCTCTGCGACGCCGGATACCCGCCGGCGAACATGGTGAGCATCATGGAGAAGCTCTATGCGTGCAAGTGGCTGATGAATTCAAGGGTCCCATCCTACCTGATGACTCACCCCGCCTTATACGAGAGAATCCAATACTTGCAGGATCTGGTCCAGCAGCAAAAGAACCTGGCGAACAAACCTGCCTTGTCCCCTTCCCTGGGGGATTTTACGATCATGAAGGCTGCCCTGGTCGCCGATTATGCCGACCCCGCGAAGGCAATGGATCGATTCCAGGCCGACACCCGCAAGAACCCGGCCGAAGCGGCCTATGGCTTTGGGAGGCTCGATCTGCGGATGGGAAACAATGCGGAAGCACTGCCGAAACTCCTGGAGGCCTCCAGGCTCCGTGCCGGCAGCCCGCTCGTACTTTGCAGTCTCGGCTCAGCCTATCACCAGATGGGAAAGCTGACTGAAGCCCAGAAGGCGTTCGAGACCGCTCTGCTGCTGGATCCTCTGGCGTCGATCGCACATTACAGGCTTGCACTTGTACTCCAGGATTTGGGACGTAAGGATGAAGCGCTTCAGCACCTCAATCAGATCCAGAACCTTGCCTCTGTTTTTCCGGATATCGATTACCAGATGGGAATCCTGTTGGGCCAGTTGAACCAAATCGGGCTCGCCCACCTTCACCTCGGCCGCTATTATGAAAACAAACAGGACTTGAAGCTGGCCTTGTTCCACTACAAGAAAGCTCGGGGACTTCTGAAGGACTCGGTGGCCCGGATCGATGAACTGGATCAGTCGATCAAGGAGATCGAGAAGATCAAGAAAAACAAGGCTTCCACGTTTTGAAACCCGGCGGGCAGAGGCCGGTTGCTCGAACAAACCTTCTTCCCGCGTGCTTTTGTCAACAATCTGAAAAGAAAATGGCGGTCCGGTTCGCGGCAGGGACGGACTCGGTCGACACCGGGAGTTTTTCCGGCATCAGTTGACAATCCGAATACCCGCGGGTCGTCCGTGTCCAAGATACTTGTTCTTCAAGCGATTAGAGGGCTTTTTCTCCTTTGAACCCAGCCATTCGATTGAGGTGAGACCTGATGTTCCAGGAACAACTGAAGCGAAAGATTCTGCTTTTTCTCAGTCTGATTGGAGTTCTCGTTTCGATACTCGCCGGCCTGTCAGAGTATCTGCCCGTCCTGCAATCATTTTGTGCCAACATTTCAGAGGGTTGTAAGGACACCGTCACCATAGCCGTCTTCAAATTGCCCGTGTGGATATGGGGGATCGTGTTTTATGTTGTTCTGGCGCTCTGTGTCCGGCAATTCAGGCAGGGCATTGTCTGGGTGGTGTCGGCCGGTGCCGGCGCCGAAGCGGCGTTCGTCTGGACGATGATAACCATGAAAGCCTTCTGCATTTTCTGCATTGGGAATCTGGTGGTCTTCCTCCTGATTTTTCTGGTCTCGTTCGAGAGGATCCAAATCTGGCAAACGCTCGCGATCGGCTTGTTCTCCTGGGTGATCGTGTTTTTCAACCTTCCGGCGGAAGCCAGGCCGTCCCTGCCTTACGGCGCGGATCAGGATCAGCCGCGAATTGTGGCAAAGGTTGGCAATGAAGTCATAACGAGCGACAGGCTGGACCGGCTGCTGGGTTCGAAACTGCTCGATCTCGAGAAAGAGATCTATAAGCTGAAGAAGGATCGCCTGGATCAGTTGATCATGGATGAAGTGGTTCAGGAAGAGGCCAATGCGAGGCAAATGCCTCTGGAAGATCTGGTGAATCAGGTCATAGCTCCGAACCTTTCCAAGATCGATGATCAGGAAATTGAGAAATACATCCAGGAAAACCTGGATCGTTTGAAGGATTGGACAGGTTCGTTTGAGGATCTCAAGAGCCGCATCAGGACATACCTGGAACAGCAGGAGCGCTATGCGGAAATCGTGAAGTACTCGAAGTCGCTGGAACCGAAATATGGCGTCACTATTTATCTGACGGAACCGCAACCGCTTATGGCCAAACTTGATCTCGAGGGAAGCCCTTCCGTCGGCCCTGCCGATGCACCGGTTACCATAGTGGAATACTCGGACTATCAGTGCCCCGCCTGCCGGGCCACACACGAGGTTGTCCAGAAGCTCCGGGCCATGTATGGAGATCGGGTCAGATGGGTATTCAAGGACTACCCTCTGAAGAAACACAAGTATTCGCAAAATGCAGCGGAGGCGGCCCGATGTGCCGGAGAACAGGGAAAGTTCTGGGATTATCAGAATGTTCTTTACGTGTCCCAGGAGGAACTCACGCCGGAAAAGCTCGAAAAAATCGCCGGGGATCTTGGTCTGTCGATGAAAGAATTCAAACAATGTGTTGAAAGCGGGAAATACAGAGAGCCGATCGAAAAAGACCTGAAAGAGGCGATTCGACTTGGCGTGGACAGGACACCGTCGTTTTTCATCAATGGAAGATTGGTTGTCGGAGGGCCGGGTTTCGACTCATTCCGGGGAATGATTGAAGCCCTGCTGAGTAAGCCAAAACGAGAACCATAAGGCCCCCAGCCGCATCGTTTCCCTTCCTGGCGTCCCGGAGCCGCCTTGCACATGGGGTCGGTGATTCCCGGGAATGTTGGTTTATCTCTTGACCTTATATTCGGGGTGGTGTTAGCGTAACCGGTCTTATGGTTGAGGGCGGCATGGGAATTTTATGCCGATGGAAAAACGATGAATCCGAAGGTGGGAAGGTCGCGGATAGTATTCCATGTCTCAGGAGGCTGATAAATGAAAGTCTTGGTCAGTGATAAACTGGCTGAATCGGGCATCGGGAAGCTCAAGGAAGTTGGTAGCTTTGATGTGGATGTAAATACCGGTCTCAGTCCTGATGAACTTCTCCGGGTCATCAGGGATTACGATGCCCTGGTGATACGCAGCGCCACAAAGGTGACAAAAGAGGTCATCGAAGCGGCGGAGAACCTGAAAGTCGTAGCCAGAGCCGGCATTGGTCTGGACAATGTCAATATTGATGCGGCGAGCAAGCGCGGTGTCGTCGTGATGAACACTCCGGAAGGGAATGTGGTCACAACCGGAGAACACGCAATTGCCATGATGCTGGCCCTGAGCCGCAGCATCCCTCAGGCGACGAATTCGATAAAGTCCAACAAGTGGGAAAAGAACCGTTTCATGGGAAGGGAAGTCTTCAACAAGAACCTGGGAATCATCGGTGTCGGGCGAATCGGACGGATAGTCGCCGACCGGGCCAAAGGTTTGAAGATGAACGTCCTTGGCTATGATCCGTTTATAAGCGCTGAGGTAGTGGACAAACTCGGAATTCAGGCGGTCGGCCTTGATGAACTTCTGGCCCGTTCCGACTATATCACGGTTCATGCTCCGATGACCCAGGATACGAGGAACATCCTGAACGCCAGGACGTTCGCCAAAATGAAGAAAGGGGTATTCATCATCAATGTCGCGCGTGGAGGCATTGTCAACGAGCAGGATCTTTACGATGCCATCAAGGCCGGAATCGTAGCCGGAGCCGCCCTGGATGTCTTCACCCAGGAGCCTCCCAAGGACAATCCCCTGCTCACTCTGGACAATGTGATCGCGACACCCCATCTGGGTGCCTCAACGGATGAAGCCCAGGAAAATGTTGCCGTGGCGGTTGCCGATCAGGTCATCGATTTTCTCCTGCGCGGCACCATCAGAAATGCGGTCAATGCGCCGAACATCGACGGCGCGGTACTGGCAAGGCTTCGTCCGTATCTGCATCTCTCGGAAAAGCTCGGCTCCGTTCTTACTCAGATCACCAGGGGAGCCATTCAGAAAGTGTCCATCGAATACATCGGTGAAGTCGCTTCGGTCGAAACCCAGCCCCTGACATTCTCCATACTCAAGGGAATGCTCTCTCCCATTCTGGGCGACATGGTCAATTTCGTGAATGTGTCGGTTCATGCCAGGGAGAGGAACATCAAGGTGACGGAGTCTTTCCGCAGCGAGGCCGAGGATTTTACAAACCTGATCAGCATACACGTGAAGACCTCCGAGGATGAGAACCTTGTTGCGGGGACGATTTTCGGCAA
This sequence comes from uncultured Syntrophobacter sp., assembly GCA_963666995.1. GTDB lineage: Bacteria > Desulfobacterota > Syntrophobacteria > Syntrophobacterales > Syntrophobacteraceae > Syntrophobacter. Next base: position 3,422,669 of record OY762941.1, read on the forward strand.
GAAGGAATCTCGCATGGTTCGAATAAACGACTTCCGGTTGGAAGCCGCTTTGGAGGGGCACCTGCTGCTCATTTATAACATCGACACGCCCGGCACGATAGGGGCGATCGGGACTTGCCTCGGGCGGCATAATGTCAATATTTCGATGATGGACGTCGGCCAGGTCCTCGAACGCGGCCAGAACATCATCTTCCTCCGTACGGACACTCCTGTTCCGGATCACGTGAAGGAGGAACTGTTGGCCATGGATAACGTGAACGTGGTCCAGGCGATTGAGCTTTGACCTGAAAGGGAGAGGATGGACTATGGGAGAAAAAGAGGACAAAGGATTTGTTGTAAAGGATCGCCGCAAGGTCTCCCTGGAAGACACAGATGCCGAACCGGATGCCGCGGCGGGTGGGAAAAAGGAGGAGGCTCCGAAGGCCGGACCTGCTGAAGCCCCAAAAGACGAAACGGCTCGTCATATACCTATGCCGGAGGTGACGCTTTCCACCTTTATTTTTTCGCTCAGTTCCTCCGCTCTGGTGCATCTTGGTGAAGTCCCCGATCCCGTTAGTCAGGAAATCCAGGTTGACCTGCCGCTTGCCAAGCAGGTCATCGATACGATGGGCATGCTCCAGGAGAAGACAAAGGGCAATCTCGATCCCGATGAGGATCGACTTTTGAGGACGTTGCTCTACGATTTGCGCCTGCGCTACGTTCAAAAGAGCGGTAAGTAGTTCAACCATTCCGGGAGCTTTTCCGGCGGGAGGATCGGGTTTTGGTTGTCAGGATTCGTGTTCCGGCGAAAATCAATCTGTGGCTGGAAGTCCTCCGCAAGCGTGACGACAATTACCACGACCTGTCCAGCCTGATGCTTCCGGTCGGAGTCTATGACGGCGTGGGGCTGGAGTTGATGGACGGCGGGGGAGTCCGGCTGGAATCCGACAGTACGGAAGTCCCCGAAGACAGAAGGAATCTGGCCTGGCGCGCCGCCGAGTTCTATCTTGAAGCCGCCGGAATATCGTCGGGTGTTTCGATCCGCCTGGAAAAGAATATCCCTGTCGGCGCTGGTTTGGGAGGAGGGAGTGCTGATGCGGCAGGGGTCCTGCTCGGTTTGAATCAACTGACCGAAGGCCGCCTGGCCATGGACGATCTGCATGCTCTCGCCGGGAGACTCGGAGCGGACGTGCCGTTTTTCCTTTATCAGGTGCCGGCCCTTGCAACCGGGATAGGTGAGAAACTGCAGCGAGTTGAAGGCGTTCCGAACTATCCGATGGTGCTCGTCAAACCGCCTGTATCTGTTTCAACTCGCTGGGTTTATCAAAGTTTGAAGTTGACAAGGGGGGAAAGCCGCATTAAACTCCGAACGTTTCTGGCCAGGCCCTGGAACCTCCATGATTTCCTCCAGAACGACCTGGAAACCGTAACGCTCCGAGAATTTCCTCTGCTTGTTCAGATCAAGGAATGGTTCGGCGAAGCCGGGTCCACAGGGTCGCTCATGAGCGGCAGCGGGCCGACTGTTTTCGGGATTTTCCCGGACAGGGAGCGTGCGGAAGGCGCTGGGGTTTTGGCCTGCCGGGTCTGGAAAGATTGCTGGGTCAAGGTAACGGAGAGCCTGGGGACTCCGGATTCCATACAAGCATAGAACCGTGATGTTTGGGGCGTCGCCAAGTGGAAAGGCACGGGTCTTTGGAACCCGCATCCGGAGGTTCGAATCCTCCCGCCCCAGCCAATTTTTTCAGGGTGGTTGATTTGAAACCGTGGGGAACAGCCTGTTTTAACAACCTGAGATCGAGTGGCTAATGCGAGGCCGGATCGTCTTTATTGCTGGCAATTCCAATCTACCGCTTGCTCATAAGGTGTGCGCATACCTGGGCGCGGCTCCCGGACAGGCGCTTGTCGGCCGCTTCAGTGATGGGGAGGTTCGCGTAGAGATCGGTGAAAATGTTCGGGGCCGGGACGTCTATGTGCTCCAATCGACCTGTCCGCCGGTAAACGAGAACCTCATCGAGTTGCTCGTAATAATCGATGCGCTGAAGCGGGCTTCGGCCAGAAGAATCAACGCCGTCATCCCCTATTACGGGTATGGACGTCAGGACCAGAAGGATAAACCCCGAGTCTCCCTGAGCGCCAAGATGGTGGCGGATCTGCTCACAGTGGCCGGGGCCACGAGGGTGATTACGGTAGACCTTCATGCCGATCAGATCCAGGGGTTTTTTACCATTCCCGTGGATCACCTTTTTGGCACGGAAGTGCTTCTGGATGACGCGGAAGCCGGCAGGCGGGGGGATGAGATCCTCGTGGCGCCGGATTCGGGAGGAGTGGAGAGGTCCAGGACTTTTGCCAAATGCCTGAAGGCAGGGTTGGCCATCATGGACTATCGGAGGGCGGAGGCCGCTTCGTATTCACGGATCGTCGGTGACGTGACGGGCCGTCGAGTGATCATCCTCGATGATATGATCGATACGGGCCGCACGCTGATACGTGCTGCTGAAGCCGCTGTGGCGGCCGGAGCTGCGTCTGTCGAGGCCTACTGCGTGCATGGCCTGTTTTCAGGCAATTGCGTTGAAAAGATCGAAACATCCGCTTTGAAGTCTTTAACGGTTACGGATACGGTGCCTTTGTCTCCCAGGGCCGCCCAATGCGGGAAGATACGCACGGTGACGGTTGCTTCGCTGCTGGCCGAGGTGATTCGCCGTGTACACTATGAAGAGTCGGTAAGTTCGCTTTTTAGATCGAAGCAATGAGCATTCCTTCGGGCGTGCTTTGATATCTCAGGAGGCAAATGAGAATGGATATTGAACTGACTGCGAAGACCCGAAACAACAAAGGTAAAGGCGCCGCGAGAAGCCTGAGACGACAGGAACTGGTTCCTGCCGTGCTCTACGGTCCTAAAACGGCCCCGGTTTCTCTGTCGGTGACGGCCCTGAGGCTGGAGAAACTTCTGCGGGAGATGGGTGAAGAGAGCAAGTTGCTTCGCCTTACCGTCGATGATGGGCAGAATTCTCAGACAAGGCAGGTTTTGATCCGGGAGATCCAGGTCCACCCTTATCGCAAGCGATTTCTGCATGTGGACTTCTATGAAGTTCCGCTCGATCATCCGATCGTGGTCGATGTTCCCGTGGAAGTGATGGGCGAGCCCGTTGGTGTGAAAAAGGGCGGGACGTTAAACCTCATTCAGCGCACACTGTCGGTGCGCTGCCTCCCCAGGGATATACCTGAAAAGATTCAGATTGACGTCAGTGACCTCGACATCGGATTTTCCATTCACGTTGATGACATCATGAAACAGGTATCTTTCGAACTGGTGGATGAACCCACTGCGGCCGTGATCAACGTTGTCGCTCCGGAAGGGGCCGAATCGGAAGCGGTAGCCTCGGAAGAAGAAGAAAGTCCGGCTGGTTCGTAGGAGTCATCCTCAATCTCCGGGACCGGGCGGATGAGCATGAACCTGCATTCGGAGAAAGATGATCCCATCGCCGTGGTGGTGGGGTTGGGAAATCCGGGCCGGGATTATGAACGGACTCGTCACAATGCAGGTTTCCTCGTGGTGGACAGGTTGGTATCCGCCTGTGGGATCCAGCTTCAGGAGCGCAAGTTCCGGGCGGGTTGGGGAACCGGATTCATCGAGGATCGCAAGATTCTGGTCGTCAAACCACTGACATTCATGAACCTCAGCGGTGAGGCGGTCGGTGCGGTTTTGAATTACTTCGGATATGCATCCACTCAGGTTTTGGTCGTGCACGACGACCTTGATTTGCCCTGCGGACGCGTGCGCATTGTGAGACAGGGCGGAGCCGGTGGCCATCGGGGGATTTCCTCCATAATGGACCATCTGGGAACCCGGGATTTTCCAAGGGTTAAACTGGGAATCGGAAGACCCCTCCATGGGGAGCCGGTCGAATCGTATGTTCTTCAACCTCCCTATCCGGAAGACGCCGGGCTGTTTATGCAAATGATCGACCTCGGCGTGGAGGTGGTTCGCTCGGTCATATCCTCAGGGGTGTCGGCCGCTATGAATAAATATAACCGGAAGGAAACGGGCCAGTAACAGGCTGGGCTCTCCGGAGCGCACCGTTCTCTGCGCACTGCTGAAACGACCTTGTTTCTTGGAAACCAAGGCTGACGGGACAACTGTCTTGCACGGCCGATGGAGGTTCGGTGCGGGGTGACGCCGGTGCCGGGTGCTCTGTAACCTGCCTTGTTCAATAGCAATTCTCCGATTATCTTTTTCCCCCTTTTGTCCCCACCTCCTCGTTTGAGGCTTTGCATCATTCCGGAATAGTGGTAAAATTAATTGTTATCCCCGCGTTGAAGTGCTTTGGGCGATTGGGAGCATGGAGGACATATGTTTAGAATTGGTGATTTGGCCGTTTATCCAGCTCATGGGGTAGGTAAGATCGAATCCATCGAGACGAAAAGCATCGGTGGGAAGAAGCAGGATTTCTACATCATGCGCATTCTGGATAATGACATGAAGATCATGATCCCGGTCCCCAACGCTCATACGGTAGGCTTGCGCGGCCTGATCGATTTGCAGGATATTCCCCGGGTCTACGATATCCTGCAGAGGAGGGAAGTTTCAGTTAATGGAGGTACGTGGAATCGACGATACAGGGAGTACATGGAAAAGATCAAGACCGGCTCAATCTATGAGTTGGCGGAAGTACTGAGGGACTTGACGGTCTTAAAGGGTGATAAAGAACTTTCTTTCGGCGAAAGAAAGATGCTTGATACCGCAAGAACTCTTCTCTTGAAAGAACTTTCCATTGTGCAGGATCTCAGCGAAGACGAAGTTGAGAACAGCATTCGGGAGATGCTCCAGTGATCGATCGAAGCTGAACTGCTCTCCTTAGACGGCGCCAGCCAAAGGTCAGAGACTCAAGGGCTTCATTTTTATGCATTTCCATCAGCAGATTCCTATCATGGAGGGGAGGTGAACGGTTTGAAATGGGGTTGGCTCATCCTGAAAACACTTGTGGTCATCGTTTGCGGCGTGGGCGGTTACTTTATTGCGGATCAACTTGAAAGCCTGAAATCATATGTCTGGACTCCGTGGGCCGGTGTCGTAGTCGGCATTATTTTCGCCATGCTCACGTTGTCCGCCGAAAAGCTGATCAAACACATTCCCCTCAAAGTCCTTTTCGGCGGGACAGTAGGCCTTGTACTCGGGCTGTCCGTCGTCAAGCTGATGGGATACGTGTTCACCAATCTGCCCAACGCTACGATCAGCATTGCAATTTATGTCATACTATCATGCATTTTTGGTTATATGGGAATGGTGTTGGGGAGCTTCAAGGTGGAGGAGTTGCGCTTTCCCAACTGGTCATGGCTCACGCGTGGGAATTTGCGAAACAATCAGGCCATGAAGATACTCGATACCAGCGTCATCATCGACGGACGTATTGCCGATATCGTGGAGACGGGATTTTTGGGAGGTATACTCGTCATCCCCGAATTTGTCCTTCAGGAGTTGCAACACATCGCCGACAGTCCCGATCCTACGAGGCGCGTGCGCGGCAGGCGAGGACTGGACATCATCAAGAGACTTCAACAGGAGAAGCTGATCGAGGTCCGCATCGACAGGCAGGACTTTGAGAACCTGAACGATGTTGACGCGAAGCTGGTCGCTCTCGCGCTGCACCTGAGCGCGAAGATCGTGACCAACGATTATAACCTTTCCAAGGTTGCCGAGGTTCAGGGTATCAGGGTCCTGAACATCAATCAGCTTGCAAACGCACTGAAACCCGTGGTTCTCCCCGGAGAAATATTGCGTTTGCAGATTCTGAAGGAAGGGAAAGAGCAGGGGCAGGGGATTGCGTACCTCGAAGACGGAACCATGGTTGTGGTGGAGAACGCCAGCAGGTATCTGGGAAAGGAAGTGGAAGTCTCTGTGACCAGTATCCTGCAGACAACCGCCGGACGTCTGATCTTCACGACCCTGAAAGATGCCGATCATACCCGGCAACAGCACTGACACCCATTGCCGTTCAATGGTGTTTGATCGAAGGCGGGCGAAACAGTCCCGCCTTTTTGCTGAATACGGATATACGTTCGCCTTCCTTATTTTGCCGTCGCATCGAGGAGGCTGCCGACTGTTCCGATGACTGAGGATAATGTCCCGCCGGTTCTGAGTTTCACGATCGAGTCCGAGGACAGGGGGCGCCGCCTGGATGTATTCCTGAGTTCCCGCTGCGGGGACTGTTCGCGCAGTCGCATTCAAAAGCTCATACAGGAAGGACATGTGCTCGTAAACGGCATACCGGTCAAAGCCCGGTATGAGCTTCATCTTGCCGATCGGGTTTCCATACGGCTTTCGCTTCCCGAAGTCCGGGAAATTGTGATTCCCCAACCGATGTCCCTCGATGTTTTGTATGAAGACGAAGATATACTCGTCCTGAATAAGCCTCCCGGCCTGATCGTGCACCCGGGGGCGGGTCATGAAGAAGGGACCCTGGTCCATGGACTGCTCGCTCACTGCGGCTCACTTGCATCGCAGGGTTCGCCGAGAAGGCCGGGAATCGTCCATCGCCTGGATCGGAATACGTCGGGAGCGTTGGTGATCGCGAAGAGCGATCGGGCCTATCTCGACCTCATCCGGCAGTTCAAGGATCATGCGGTTGCCAAGGAGTACCTGGCGCTGGTCTACGGCAGTCTGCCTCGGCTCTCGGGCGAGATCAGAACACTGATGGGAAGGCATCCGGTCGACCGAAAAAGGATGGCTGTGCTTGAAAAGGGAGGGCGCGAGGCGATATCCTCCTGGGATGTGGAAACGGACTGGGGCGAGGTGAGCCTCATCCGCGTCCGGATCAAGACCGGCAGGACCCACCAGATCAGGGTCCATTTGAGCTATCTGCATCATCCCGTCGTGGGCGATGATGTCTATGGAGGCGGCAAACGAAAAGCCCGATTGGTCGTATCCGCCGCACTCAGGTCGATCCTTCTGACCGTGAACCGGCAGATGCTCCACGCGGGGAAGCTGGAATTCCATCACCCGAGATCACACGATCCGCTCTCGTTTGTCGCACCGCTTCCAGCCGATTTGGCCGGCATCATCGGGGAGATCCGCATGCTTTTGCCGTCCGAATCCGGCTCCATTACCCCCCGGCGCTGATCACGGGGGGACCATCGATTTTAAGTCTTTAAGTTTATTCATGAATTCTCTCGTTGCGTCACTCGAGCGGTGATCGACGACCCGCGGCGTGATGGCGATGATCAATTCCGTTCTGTCGCGTCTCTTATCCTGAGTCCCGAAGAGTGGTGAGAGAATGGGCACGTCCGACAGGAAAGGTATCCCCTTCTTGGTGTTGGTTTGGGTTTCCTGGATTATCCCTCCGATGACGACGGTGGAACCGTTCTGAGCGAGCAAGGTTGTCTTAAGATTGCGCTCGGTAAAGGTGGGAGCGGTATTACCGACACCCACGGTCACGGTCTCACCGACCCTGCGGATGGTCTGGTCCACTTCCAGGCGAACGAGTCCGCCCGCGTTGATATGCGGGGTCACGTTGAGGATTACACCCGTTTCTTCGTATTCAATGGTGCTGAAGACGTCTGTGACAACAGTGGTGCCGGTGCCTCCGGTATAAGACCCGGTCGGAACGGGCTCAAGGCCTCCCACCTGGATTGCGGCTTCCTTATTGTCGGTGGCCAGAAGCGTGGGAGTGGCCAGGACCCGCACTTCCGTTTTATTGGAAAGCATGGTCAACATGGTGGCAATATCTTTAGCGGCGCTGACCCAGCCGAGGGCAAGGCCTCCGGCCGATGACGCAGATACCACGTTAACGCCCGCCCCCTGCCCGTTCTGAGAGCCTTTCAGGGAGCCGCCGTCGACCGGGATGTGGCTGAAGTACCACTGAACGCCGTATGAAAGGTCCTTGGTCAGCGTGACTTCCGCTATCATCACTTCTATCAGGACCGCTCTCGGGAGAATGTCAAGAGAGTCGATGGTCTTCTTGATCTTGGCATAATCGGTGGCATTGGCTCGAACGACGATCGCGTTGTTGACCTCATCCGGGATGATGACCACCTCGCCGCTCAACGAGCTGGCCGGTGTAAGCCCCTGGGCTCCTCGAATCGAAGTCCTCGCACCAGCCCTCTGTCCCGAAGTGGATGAACCCGTTCCCGTCTGCCCGCCGCTGCTGCCGTACTGGCCTGATGATCCCATGGACGAACTTCCAAAAGAGGAGCGGGACGACCCGAAAGCGGAGGATGAACCCAGGCCGGAACTTGACGATCCGAAGGCGGACGATCCTGTCCCGGAGCTTTTGTTACCGAAGGTGCTTCGACTGGATTTCACGACCTGTTCTTCAGGCCTCTTTTCGCTGCCTTTCAAGCCGTAAACCTGGGTCAATATATCTCCAATGTCCTTTGAGAGCCCGTTCTGGACAAAATAGACATAAATCTGCTCTCCGACTTCCGCGCCGTGTACGTCCAGAGCGTTGATCCATTGTTTTGCCGTCTTGATCATCTCGGGATTCTGAGCCAGAACGAGAATCCCTTTGAAATTGAATAACGGAATAAAGGCAAGGTTGGCCTTGAGATTGCTTTCTTTGAAAATGCCCAGCTTGGTCATCAGCGCTTCCATGCTCTGGGCGGCATCCTGCGGTGAGATGGAAGTCAGCGGAACGATTTCCATGCTCACTTCCTGAAGGATGTTGATGTCGAGCGTCCTCAGGACTTCGACGATGCTCTGGGCGTTGTCGCTGTTTTCGACGAATATGAGGGTATTGGACACATTATCGGAGATGATCGGTCTTCCCGGAGTCAGGAAGAACTTGACGGTGTTCATCGCCTGCTTGGCATCCAGATAGCGCAGCCGGAAAATGACGATGACCGGCTTGATGCCTTCCTTGTCGGCTTTGAGGATGAGGGAGTCCGCGATGGGCAGGCCGCTGCTCGTACTGCGCTGCAGCGTCTGGATATAATATATCCCGCTGCGGGGCACGATGGAGATGTTGTTTGCCTCGTAAGCCTTGGTGATCATCTGGAACAGCTCGTCCTTTGTGAACTCGCCTTCCAGGTACATGCTGATGCGGCCTTGGAGCGTCGGTTCGATCACATAATTGAGTTTAAGGTAGTCCCCGAATATCTGGTTGGTGACTTCACCCACATCGGCCTTGTCGAAATTGAACTGGATCCGTTGTCGTTCCGCGTCAGCGGGAGTAACTTTCTCAGGCTTGGCGGGTGCGGCACCGGGGCTGAGCAACCCCGAGGAGAGCTTCCCGGACAGGCTGGGGAGGATAGGGGGCTTTGCAGGGGTTTCCCCCGGTGTGGCAGGTTTTGATGCCGCCGGCGCGGGCTGCGCCGACGATGGAGGTTCCAGAGCCACGGGGCCAAACAACTCGTTTGACCGTGTGCCCGGCCCGGCCGGCTGGACCGGTGATGTTGGAACTCTTTGGCTGGTCGTTGTCCCGCACGAAACTAGAAAAAAGGCCATGGAAAGAAAAGCAATGGCCTTGAGTGTATTCATGTTTTCCCCCTGTTCGATACCAAGAGAAAGGATCCTGATCCGACAGTAGTACGGAAAATCGTTAAACCAAGGACGCATACGCGTCGTTCATCCGCGTTCAGGGGACAAGCCGGCGGCATTGCAGCCTAACCGGATCGCCTTCTATGTCTTTTCTCCCTTTTCCATCAGCGCCGCCAGGATAACGTTGACGACCAGGTCCGGCCCTTTATTCCGCTGGATCTTTTGAATATTGATTTCCTGGACCAGGATCGCGGCTTCGAAATTCTTCACACGATCGAGGAAAAAGTAAAGCCCTTCCACATTGGTCATGAAGTTGAATCGAAGATGGACTTCCTGATACAAACCGTATTCTTTACTCGCAAGAACCTGGTAGGTTTTTATGTCGAGTTTCTGCCCCCCCTTGGCTGAAAGCAATTCACCAAGCGATGCGGCAAGCTGATACGGATCGTTGCCGCGGAAGAGCCTTTTTTGCATCTCCTTCAGGCCCTCCTCCTGCTTGACCAGATTGTCTCTGATGCTTTGGGCCTGATTGACCTTCTCCTGATATTTCTTCACCAGATCGTTTTGTTGCCTGACCTGCAGAGCCATTTCATCCTTCTGGGACAAAAGAGGCCCGAGCCATATGAGTTCGACTGCAAGCAGCACCAGCAGGGTCAATCCCACGACGGTCAACGCAGACCGGTGCTTCTTCAAGTCAGACCAGGAAACGGTAAAACCCTTCATTGCTGATCCTGTTGAACATCCTCGGAGGGATCCACCTCCTGCTCCTCGTCCTCACCAGTGTCCTGAGGAAGTGCAGGTCTTTTCCCCGGGGAGATTGCCGGGCTGACCCGCTCAATCCTGATCTCCCCTTTCTCCGAGGGCAATGATTCAAAATTCTTGGTTATCTTATCAAGGTCGATTTGGAGCTGGACGTTAAATCGCTCCTGGTCGGATGTCGGGTTTTTCGTGACCGGAGAAGCGAATCGGACATCGGCCAGGCCTTCAACCTTGGACAATTCGGAAAGGTACTTGATCGCTGACTTGCTTTCACCCCGCAATATAAGTTGGCCCTTTTTGAGAGAAAGGTAATTGAGCCACGTGTCATCGGGCGTTACCTGGGTGAGAACGGTGAGGATCTCCAAAGTGGGGTAGCCTTCCATATTGAACTGGGAGAGATTCTTCTGATCTTCTCGGAATTTCGCTATCCGGTTCTGAAGCGCTTCAATGGGTTTCCACTGAGCCTCGAGTTGGGACACCTCTTTCTTCAGGCGTTTGCCGGCCTCATCCAGTTGTCTCACCGTGTAAGCCTGATAAAGGGCAAAAACCGAAAAGAGAAAAATGACGGCGAGGATGGGGTAGGCGATTTTGGGGACCTGCCACGGCTTGAGGGTCAGTTCACCGTCAAAAGTTCGAATGTGTTCCTGGGCAAAGAGGTACCGCACCCAATGGGAAATCAGGCACTCTTCCGCTGAATGGATGCGGAGCGGAAGGTTGTCCTCGGTCCACTCCCTTCCATAATCCCGCACGTCGCTGCATTCGCTCTCGGAACACATGAGATGTATGTGGACGTCGTCCTGGCATACTCCTTCTCCCAGGCAGTGAAGGTTTTCCCGGAAAAGCCGGAGATTGTCCAGGTCCTTGCTGATGACCGTCGAATCGAGAAGCGCGCCGTTATAGAAGCGATGTATCTCGAGGTGGTGAGCATCAATGATGCGCGCGATTATCTCGAGCGGAAGCGTATCCTCCTGCGAGAGCAGGAGCGGGAAAAAAGCCTTGTAGACCAAAGCGCTGGGGATGATCGTGAAAGTCTGGTAGGATCCGCCTCCGAGCACCTGGTGGAACTTCTCGTAAACGTCCGATTGCATGGAGAAGATCGGTACGGAGAGGTGGCGGCCGACCGGAACGGGAGGACCGAAAAAATGGATCGTGCGCTCATGTTCATGAAAAGTGTTCTCTTGCCAGTCAAAATTCAGCGCTTCTTCCAGTTGCTCTTGAAGGGCCGCGGGATAATGCTCCCGGTGAAACGTGTAATAACCCCGGGACAGGAAGAGGAGCAAGGCGGTGGGATGTCGCCCGCGGGGCCGCAGATTGAGGCGTTGAAGGAAATCGAAAACCGTTTCTCCGTCGGGAATCAAAATATGCTCGCACGAGTCGATCTGCCAGGTCCTCCACTGCCTGTGCGCGCGCAGAACCTCAAGCCGATGAGGCTCGATATAGACTGCCAGGAGGTTTTTGGGCCGATGCTTGATGAAGTCCTTCAGCATCCTTCTCAACACTCGCTTTCCAGCCTTGTTTACAGAATCTTACGATAAAGTATCTGGTATCCTTCCGGTGTTCCCGGAGCGAACCGAACTACGAGCCACAGAGTGACGGATGGAGGACCCGAATATGCTTTCCCTGCGGAAAGGATACGAAAGATCCCACCCATTCCCCAGGTGTTATTCTGCAAAATTTGTTCCTGCGAGTTCTCTCGCACGGCTACATTAGTACCATAGACTGTGAGCATCTGGAATAACGAATCTTTCGACGGCAGCAAAATGCCGGTATCCTCCGTGTCGGGATCGTCCCCAGTGCGGGTATAGCCATAAAAAGCCTGCTGTGTTACCCCGGGAATCAGAAGCATCTGATCCAACCTCACGAGAGGCCCGTTGAAAGGCCCGTAGTGCAGACCCGCTTCCTTGTACTGATCTTTTTTCATACCATGGAGCCTGGTGAGGTCGCTCTTGCTCACGAAATCCAGGATGACATCGGAAAGCGATCCGGCCGCCCCGTCTTCCATGCCCGTTCTTTCCAGCAGTATTTTCACCTGTTCGTGATTTGCCTTATTGATGTTGATCTTCCTATCTTCCCTTTCGATAACGACAACGGCTTTCCCGGTCTGGTACTCGACGACATGAAACCGCCCGTCCGGCTGCCAGTAATCTTCAACGTCCCCGTGCAGACCGGAAGGAGGGGGCTGCCCCATACGCCCGAGGGCTTCATAGCACCCTCCGATTGCGAGGTGGAGCGCCTGCGATCTTCTGAGAAGATGCGCCTGTTCCTCACCCTGGAGCCGCGTTTCCGAACTCACCCTCATCGCAAACCACATGATCAGAGCGCAGATCCACAGGACGGCTATAATGACCACACCGTCTCTTTTCCTTAGCACTCGCCACCTCTCGATCCGTATAGTCTTTCCATTTCCCGCTTTCATGGCGCCGTTCCAAAGCAGTGTTACTGCTGGAGAACGGTGCTGTTCACCGGATTGGCCGTCACATCCTCTTTGAGTGAAAAAAGAAAGTTGGGGGCGATTTGGAGCGAATGGACGACCGGATCGCCCTCCCGACTCCACCTAACGAGGACGACGGCAGGCGGTGAAGGTTCTTCATTGTTCCAGTAATCGGAGAGCGCCTCCCTTTCCCCGCCCCCATAGGATAACGAGAACTCATCTATATCGATGGAAAAAAACCGGGGCCAGGATTTCTCGTTTGTCGACGGCTTGATTTTTAAAAATCCCTTTATGCCGTCGGGGTGATAGGTGTCGAGAGGCATTTCGGCATAGAGGAGCTTTTTCGCCCTGTCGTCAAAAATATACCGTGCGACAACCGGGACTCCCTTCGATATGGCCTTGATGGAATGGTCCGTCGCGAAAGCCATCGCGTGGGCCTCTCCCAGGAAGAGAGCGCGGGACTGCTGATCGAGGCGTACAGGTGTCGGTTCGATCTGTGCGAGCTGCATCTTCAGAAGGTCAAGAACCTCGGGTAAATCGCTTTGTCTGCGATCTTGCTGCTTCTCCCATGTCCTGAGCGAAAAGGTCAGGCACACTGAAAGGATGCCGATGACCAGAGAGGATATGAGAGTGGCCAGCACCAGCTCCATGAGAGTGAAACCTCCGGGATCGACCGGTTTGGGAATTTCCCTTCTCATACGTTTGCCTTTGATCCAAGCCCCGTCGGGTTTACTTGAGATCGGGATTGGGGACAATCAGGCTGAATTCCAGCATCTCTCCCGCATAAAGCAACTGGACCCTGTACAGATCGGATTTCTTGCCGAACGGCCTGTTCTGCGGCAGATAGACCGGCGTCGCGCGAATTTCCACAACCGGCGATCCCGGCAGGCCGTCCATCCTCAAAATATTGGTCCCGACTTTCTGGGGATCCGCAAGTATCTCCTGAGCGGCGGCCTCCAAAACCGGTTGCTTGGCGATCTTTTCCTGCAGGCGCTGCTTGTACTGGAGAGACACCGAAATGACTCCCAGAATGCCGCCTGCTATCAGCGTCCCCACCAGAAGGCTCACCATGACTTCCAAAAGGGTGAAACCCTTCGCGGCGCTGCCTGTGTCAGATCCTGATTGCTTCAATCGGAACCTTTTCTCGAAACGACCACCGTTCCGAACAGAGGATGGATGTATATCCCGAACCTGCGTTGCTGGTCGAAATCGACCTCGATATCATTTCCGGACATACTTCCATCGGGGTAATACACCAGCAGATGGTCGCCGGTATCAGGGTCGCGTTCAAGGTGGTCGGCATAAATATCGACGTTGGGCGGAATAACTTTGCGAGGCGGAGCCTCGAGATCGTACAGATGCTCCGAGCCTCTTATCCTGAACGCCGTAACACGGCCCGAGTTCATGGCGCGCAGCCGGGCGCTTCTGAGCGTATCCGTGAATTCCTGCAGGAACTCCCTGTCCTCCATGCGCCTCCACCCGGCGCCCACCCGAGGCAGGATCGTTCCAACGGTAAGGCCGATGATAATAAGGACCACCATCAATTCAAGGAAGGTGAAACCCTCATCGCTGCCGATCAGCCTTCGAATGCGCATGATTATGTAATTCCTTCATGCTAAAATTTGACGTCATTCATGCTAAAATTTGATGTCGTTGATCCCGAAAATCGCCGTAAACATGCTCAAGACCATTAACCCGATCACAAGACCCGTAACAACGATCACGGCGGGTTCCAGGAGTGTCATGAGCCTCTGGAGGCGCCGCTGCAGTTCCTTCTCGAAATGATCTCCCAGGCCGAGAAGCCCTGCGCCCAGATTCCCCTGCTCTTCTGAAATGCGGAGCATTGTGCCCATGCGGGCAGGAAAGGGGTCTCGAGAACGGAAAAAATTGCTCATGGAGTGGCCGATCTTGATCTCCTGGTAAAGGGGAGAGATCGACGCTTTAAGGACTGTATTCACAAGGAGTTCCTGCCCGAGGCTCAGGGCCCGCAGCAGCGGGACCCCGGATTGAAGCATGGTGCCAAGGGTGCGGCAGAAGCGGGTGAGTTCGCTCTGCAGGATCAAATATCGTGTGAAAGGGAACCAGAACAGAAACCGGTCCATGGCGCTTCTGAACTTCGGACGACTGTGAAGGTAACGGCCGCCGAAAAAAACGATCGCGAGGCCGATGGGAAAAAGCCACCCGTAGTCTCTGAGGAGGACGCCGGCCTGGAGGAGCACCTGGGTCAGGACTGGAACTTTCTGGTTCAAGTCCTGGAAAATCTGGCCGAACTTCGGTATGACGTAGACAAGCAGTATAACCATCGAAATCATGCTCGTAGACAGAAGAATGGCGGGATAGATCATGGAGGAAATCAGGCTTTGCCTGAAGATGCGTCGCTGTTCGAGGTATTCTGCAAGACGTTTGAGGATGGCGCCGAGAGTGCCGCTGGCTTCTCCCGCCCTGACCATGTGATCCGACAGATTGCCGAAAATATCCCTATACTTGCCGAGAGCGCCCGATAGGTCGCTGCCGCCCTGAACATCTTCGAAAAGTCCCTTGACCACCCGCTGGAACACTTTGTGAGTCTGGTTGGCGCTGATGAGCGCCAGAGCGCGATCGACCGGCAGACCGGCAATAAGAAGGTCTGAGAGGTCATAGAAAAATCGGATCACGTGCTCTTCAGGGACCCTGCGAGGCCTATGGCTCTTGACCGGCTTGATTTTGAGAGGATAGAGTTTGCCGCTTTTCAGCTTTCTCGCCGCGTCGATTTCGGAGAGGGCTTCCAAAACCCCGTTATGGGTTTCACCTTGTCCATCGCGCGCCTGATACTGGAAATAGCCCATAACCGCACCCGATCTTTCGCATGTTTCGACCGGTCAACATCCAGCACCGGTGACCGGCGGATTCACTGAAATCCCCAGTGAAGTTCAACTTCACCATCCGGTTGTCCGTTTGAATCACGAGAGGCTTGTCACCCTGAGCACTTCGGAAAGGGTTGTGATTCCTTCCGTCACTTTGCGGTATCCATGATACACAAGAGGTCGGTAGCCCAACTGGAAAGCAGTTTGAGAGACGCTTCCGGCGTCTTTCCCGGCGACAATGGCGGACCGGATGGCATCGCTGATCGGTAGGACTTCGAAAATGCCCTGCCTTCCCCTGTAGCCGGTGTACCCGCATCTGTCGCAGCCCTTGTTGTGATGCAGGGTGATGGACGCCGGCAAATCGGGAAAGACTTCAAGCAGGCGAGCCCGATCCGCATCGCGAGCAGTATAGGGTTCCTTGCAATGGGGGCACAGAATGCGAACGAGGCGTTGAGCCAGAATGGCCAGGAGGGAATCGGCCATCAGAAACGATTCAATTCCGATGTCTCTTAACCTGGTGATGGCGCCTGGAGCATCGTTCGTGTGGAGGGTTGAGAGCACGAGATGGCCGGTGAGGGCCGATTCGATGGCGATATCGGCTGTCTCCTTATCTCGAATTTCACCAATCAGAAGGACATCGGGGTCCTGCCGCACAAGGGATCGCAGGGCGTTGGCGAAGGTCAGATCAATCTGGGGCTTTACTTGAATCTGATTGATTCCATCAATCTGGTACTCGACGGGATCCTCGACGGTGATGATTTTCCTGGTGACGGAATTCAGTTTCTTCAGGATCCCGTACAGGGTGGTTGTCTTACCCGATCCGGTCGGTCCGGTGACCAGAATCATCCCGAACGGGCGTTCGATCAATCCCTCCAGGAAGGTCAGGTCCTTTTCATCCATGCCGAGGACCTGCATATTGTATTCGACTCCCTCCTGGGCGAGCAGTCTCAGAACGATGCTTTCGCCATAAATGGTGGGAACCGACGATACACGGATATCCACTTCCCGATTGCCGAATTTGAGTTTTATTTTTCCGTCCTGAGGAAGCCGTCGTTCGGCGATGTTGAGGTTGGCCATGAGCTTCAACCTGCTGATGATGGCAGCCTGCATGGCCTTGGGCGGCTGATCGAGATCGAATAGCACGCCGTCGACCCTGCTTCGGACATGGAAGGAGCGTTCGAACGGTTCGAAATGAATATCGGAAGCACGCATATCGAGTGCCCTGGAGATCAGGACGTTAACCAGCCTGACTATGGGGGCTTCCTGGGCCAGTCCTTTCAGGTGTTCCAAATCATCTTCGAATGCCTGGCCGTCAACGGCGAACCCCGTTCCATTCTTAGAGAGTTCTTCCGCTTCCCGGGCCGCCGCGCCGTAGAGCCGGTCGATTGCAGTCCGGATTTCGTCGCGCTGGCCGATGCACAGACTCAGCTTCATCCCCGCGAAGTAACTCCCCAGAAGATTGAGCAGCTCAAGATTCAGGGGATTGTTTACGACTACCTTGACCTTGCCGCTTTCCACTTGAATGGGGAGCACCGCGTGCTTTCTAAGAAAGAACATGGACACCCCTTCGAGGAGGACCGGTTTTTCAGGATAGTCTTCGCGGTCCAGGAGGGGTAGTTCGAGATGGTCGGCCAGTACCCGCAATATCCGGTGTTCATCCGTGATGTCAATCTGCTCGAATGCTTCGGAGAGCGGCAGCCCCTGCACGAAACAGGATTCCCGGAGCTGATTCACCTGATCGTCCTGCAGGTCGAATTCCTCCTGAAAGGCATAGAGCAACGATGCGGACTTGGACATAAGGGCTCCTGGTTGGTTGAATTTTCTCGTACCATCCTTAACAAATCATCGCTTAAAAGTAAACTTCACGGTTCGCTGAACCTTCCAAGCCGGCGTCATTCCAGCGACATCCCTTTTCGCCCGGCTCCCTCTGAAAAAGGTGGTAAACATTTTGCCGAAGTGGTTATAGTGTAGGACAGGTCGCCGGGGAAGCTTTTTGGGCCGCAATATACGATCGAGGAGCGAGATATGAGGTTACTCAGGTATTCGATCCTCCTGAGCTGTGTGATAGTGCTTTTCCCGTGGCTGTGCGCTGCGGAGCCGATCATGGTTGATAAGAATCTTTTCGCCCAGGACAGAAGGCCCCCACCTCCCGATTCGGGTGCGCCCTCCGCGCAATCCAATAAGCGCGGCGTCTCGCACAATGCCCTGCAACTGGACGGGGTCATCATTCAGGGCGATTCGAAAAAGGCGCTTCTGCGCCACAAAAGCCAGCCGTCGCAGGCGGAAAAGAAGAAGAACCAGTCCCCCTATGTGACTGTCCGTGAAGGCCAGCGTTTCGGTGATTACCAGGTGGTCAAGATCGAGCCCAAGAGTATTTCCCTCGAAAAGGACGGGCAGGTCTTCGTGATCAGCCTTTTTTCGGAGGGGAAAGTATTATCGCCCGTGCCTGCTCCGCCGCCGCCACCAGGTCCGGCCGTCCAGGCGCCCGAGGGAATGGCGGCAAAGACTCTGCCGGGTCGACCTCCGGGTCCCGGCGATGCAAATGCGGGAGTGGTCCCGCCCGCCGGCGGCAATCCCAATGTTGCTCTCCCGCAGCCCACGGCGGAACCTGATTCCTCTCCGGGAGTTGCACAGGAGACCAACGTCAATCCACCCCATCCTGAGGAAGAGGCGCAGGATGAAGATGAGAGTACGGATGAAGCCGGCCAATAGAGGTTTCACTCGGCCGTTGCGGTGGAATGGGACGCCTTGTGAATGCCTGAGGAGAGTAAGAGATGGACGTAATCGTAAAGACAGCTCGGCGAATAATGGGCCGGTTATCCATGGGGGATGACGTACTGGCCGCACTGACGAAATGTTGCGAACTCCACAATGTCCGACTGGGAGAAGTCAGGGCGCTCGGAGCAGTCTCCAAGGCAAGATTCGGGTTCTACGATCAGAGCGTCCGGAAGTATCACTTCATCGAACTCGACAAGCATCTGGAGATCACATCGGTTATCGGAAATATCTCCCTGAAGGACGGCAAGCCTTTCATACATGCCCACGTAACCTTTACCGATGACAAGGGAACGGCCCTCGGTGGGCACCTTGCCGAAGGAACGATTGTCTTCGCCTGCGAATACGTGATTCACGAATATCAGTCGGATCAGATTCCGGAACGCGGTTATGACGAGGAGACGGGCCTTTTCCTGTGGAAAAAGGACTGAACCGGCTTCCCTGGAGGATGAAAAGCGGCAGTCGGCTTTTCCAGCGAGATGGACGGCCTCGTTGCGGGGGAGTGTGTGACCGGTCTGCGTGATTCACCGGACCGATCGAGTTGTACCGGCCGATATTTCGGGGAAGCAAATCCCCCGTCGGGAGGCGACCGGTGCGATGGCGCCGCGTTCAGCAAGCCCATGAGGCAAGGATCGTCGAACCTTTTCCCGTGCCTGATTCGAGAGCGAACGAGCCGCCCGAAAGCTCCGCTCTCTCTTTCATGCTGGGCAACCCCAATCCGTTTCTTTCTTCCGACAGGCTGAGAACCGAACCCGGGTCGAACCCGACGCCGTTGTCGCTTATCCTCAGTTCGATCGTTCGGCCCGTCTTCCGAAGTGCCAGGGTCACCAGGTCCGCGCCGCTGTGCTTGGCGATATTGTGAAAAGCTTCCTGCATCACCCTGAAGATCACTATTTTCAGGGGCTCCGGAATATCCTCCTCCTCGATGGACAGGTTTTCTTCGATGTGAATGCTTTCATATACCTTGCGGAATTGTCCGCAAAACCATTTGATGGTCGTAATAATTCCCAGGTCGTCCAGGATCGACGGCCGAAGGTCCGTCATAATCCTTCTGGACTCATCGATGGCATGCTGAGCGAGAGTGATGAGATTATTCAGGGATTCATATTTGGAAGTGCCTTTCCGCATGGACTTGAGGCCGGCTTCGAGGCCGAACTTGACGGCGCTGAGAGATGATCCTATGCTGTCGTGGAGTTCTCTTGCGATCCGTTTTCTTTCTTGTTCCTGGGCACTTAGAAGCTGACCGGAAAGAAAATGCAACTGTTTCTCGGATTCCTGAAGCGCCTCCTCGGTTCGCTTGCGGTCGGAAATGTCTTCGATGATCCCTATCCCTCCGAGAACCTTGCCGTCCTCGGAAAGAATCGGGCCGTAATCCGCCTTCAGATTGGTGATCTTGCCTCCGGTGACCGACAAATAATTGCCTTCATAAAAGGCTGAACCGCCGGACAGACAGATGGTGACCGCAGCTTTCATCTTCTTGTTTTTGAGAGATGTCAGCAGATTGAAGCCGATCAACTTTTCTCTTGTCGTTCCCCATATCCTGTAAATGTTCTCATTGGCGGCCGTAATGGCACCGTCGCTGTCGAAATGATAAATACCCAATGGGGAATTCTCGAATATCATCCTATATTTTTCTTCGGATTCCCTGAGTTTCTTTTCGGCCAGTTTCAAAATGGTAATGTCCGTGACCGTGCTGATAGTCCCCCGGAATTTCAGGTTTTCATCAATGACCGGCGATCCGGACGCAAGGACGGGGATCTTATGCCCGTCTTTTGCAGTCAGCTCGATTTCATAGGAGGAACATTCGCTTTCAAGGCGCCTGGCGATCTCCCTGTTGCGGATATTCAGGTTCGCCGCGTCGAGCAGTGCCACCTCCGGCATGCCGATGAGTTCATCGCGCGAATATCCCAAAAGATGGCAAAGCTTGTCGTTGGCATAGACGATCACCCCATCTTCGTCCTGGACCTTGAGACCCTCGTCCATTGTTTCTACAAGCGTACGGAATTGATATTCACTTTTCTGCAAAGATTTTTCGACCGATCTTCGAGCGGTCGCATCGTTGCCTACGCAGAGCAGTTCGGCAAGACGGCCGTTGCCGTCGTAGAGACCTTTGATGGTCCATGTGACATAAACCCGTCTCCCATCCCGGCAGATATTCTCGCTTTCGTTACTCGGATACTGTTCGGGGTAGCGGAGAAAATCCCGGACCGTGCCTACAAGATCATTCCCGCAGGAATCTCTCTCGGGAAAGATTGTACCGATCACGCTTCGACCCAGGATTTCCTCTGCCCTGTAACCCAAAAAGGCTTGAGCGAATTCGTTAAAGAAGGTGACCCTCCCCTCCGTATCAATACGCAAAATGATGCTGTTGGCATTCTGGACGAGTTCCCGGTAACGTTCTTCGCTCTTTTTCAGAGCCTCCGACGCCAACTTCTGATCCGTCATGTCGCGTATGGATTCAATGGCGCCCGCCAGCATCCCCATGTGGTCGTAGAGCGGGGATGCCTTGCCCCAGAGATAGGCCCCTTTGCCGCCGTACATCTTGGGGGCGAATACTTCCGCGTAGCAGGTGTCGCCTTGTTTTTTTACATAGCTGTATTGGTTTTCGTATTCCGGACTTACACCGAGTACGAGGTCGATAATGATAGGCCGGGGTTCACCGTAAAATGGGATGGCATAAACAAAATTTCCTTTGCCGAGGATGTCTTTCTTACTCACGCCGGTCATCTCTTCAATGGCCCGGTTCCATGCAATGACCTTCCGCTCCCGGTTGATGACAAACGTGGCGTCGGGAAGAAATTCTATGATATCGGTGTATTGCTGGTGTGAGGCCCGAGCCCCGGCCAGAGGGGAAGCGATGCTTTCGGTTTCAGTCTCGTCCAGTGCAGCAAGTTGCCGGCAGAGCCGGAGCACGGCGTCAATGAGCCGGTTTCTCTTCCTGTCCTTTTCATCTTCCACTTGAGCGGCACCTCCAAATGCATAAGCAGGATGCAGAGGCGATAACGAACGGGAAACGAAGTGTCAGTCCATAAGCCATACTAACACAAGGGAAACCGATTCAAAAGGGGATATCGCAGGGATCGATCCCGATCCTACCTTGAACGGGAAAGGGAGAAGCCCTTTGGATTAGCCGCAGGCTTTCCTGGTACGGTACATCGGGAGCCCGCCCCGGAGGTCTGGAATGAAGAGGGGGAGCAGGCCGACCCGGAGGAAGGAGGGTTAGACGCCCGTCACTCACCGTTCGGGGGTTCGGTGCTCAGGGATTCGAGGTCTTTTTGTTTCAGGTCCAGTCGTTTGAAGCGGCCCTTTTCATTTATGACACGCTCCATTTCCCGCCTCACTTCCGACTGCGCGAGCAGTTCCGAAAGAAGGATGCGCTTGTAACTGATGCTGCGCAGCTCGTTTTCCAGGTATTCATCACGCTCCTGCTTGAGCTTTGCATTCTGCAGGAACAGCTTCTCTTCGAGCGTTTCATTCTCGATGAGAAGGGTTATGAACATGTCGGTGATCTTGCTTTTTCTGAGACCCAGCATCCCGATGCCCGCAGCTTTTCTCCGGTACTGGTCGAGACGCCCCTCGAGGAACTCGATTCGACGATTCAGCTCCGCCTTCTCTTTTTCGAGGTTCTGTTTCTCGTTGTCCCAGAATTCCTTCAGAGCGCGTTCGATGGTCAGCATTTCTTCGCGATCATACGTCGACTGAAGCTGATATTTCCGCACGTTGCTGCGAAACCCCAGGTAATAAGCCGACGCAAAAACCAGGGAAACACAAAAAATGATTGCCAGTATCTGGGAGATAAGGACTAAATTCATAGGTGCTGTCCTCCTGTTGGCATCCGCAGAGGATTACCGGCCACATGTTCGAAACACCCGAAGCAGGCTGGAAGCTTCTAACCCGTTGGAGCCAATCTCGAATATCGAAGAGAGTATCACGGATGCGTTTAATCCTCACTATAAACCGAAAGTGCGAAAGCACGAAAAGAAATCCCGGGTTTTCACGATCGTGAACCTGAATCCGAGGGAGCGCCCCCCGTGGATCGGCTCATCATCCGGAACACCTGCGGGTTCGGCGGGAGTCACACGCAAAACTCATCGTCTCCCATCCTCGGCAGGTACCGAAAAATGTGCCCGCCTCTGGGGAATTCGAAGCCGCTTACGCCCATTTCCGGTCTCCGCTTCAACGAGGGGAGGCCCCTCATGGTTCCTCCCGGCGGGTTCGCGTGGAGAACAGTCGCTTCGGGTGCCCATCCGCGATTATCCGAGAAATATCCCCACTGACCTTGCGGTCCTTACGAGCGGGGAATCCAGAGGCACCAGCCGCTGTCTGCCCGCGACCTTCTCGATAGGAACTGCAACCATTTTACTGCCCTGCAACGCGACCATATGGTTGTACTGCCGGGCCGACACCAGTTCCATTGCCTTCACGGCGAACTGAGTCGCAAGCAACCGGTCGAAGGACGTGGGCGTTCCCCCCCGTTGTACGTGGCCGAGGATCGTCACCCGACATTCTATCCCCGTCTGATCCTCGATCTGATTGGCGATCAAATGGCTGATTCCTCCGAGGCGGATCGGATCGGGGCTGTCGGCGACGATTTTCTGGACCGCTTGAGAACCCCCTTCGGGCATGGCTCCTTCTGCAACCACCACGATGCTGAAACGTCTTCCGAAGTGGCTTCGTCTTCTGACCACGCTGATGATGTCCTTGATGTTGTATGGAATCTCGGGAATCAGAATGATATCGCCCCCTGCCGCGATGCCCGCTTCAAGCGCCAGCCAGCCCGCGTTCCTTCCCATCACTTCGATGAGCATGACGCGATGGTGGGACTGGGCGGTCGTGTGAATCCGGTCGATCGCCTCCGTGGCGACGGTCCGTGCCGTGTCGAAACCGAAAGTAATGTCGGTTTCGGCGAGATCCTTATCAATCGTCTTGGGTAAGCCGACGACGTTTATCCCCTTCCGGACCATTCCTTCCGCAACCGCCATCGTGCCGTCTCCGCCGACACAGATCAGCGCTTCCAGCTCCAGGTCGTCGCAGAGGCAGCAGCACCCGTCGGAGACATCGATCTTTTTCGCAGCGCCGCCATCGGAGACGACATGGGCGAAAGGATTGGCCTTGTTGCTCGAACCAAGTATGGTCCCACCCTGATTGAGGATGCCCGAGACCATCTCGAAAGTCAAAGCGGTGAATCTCTTCTCGATCAGGCCGAGAAATCCGTCGAAAAAGCCAATGACCTCCATATCGAAATCATTGATCGCACTCTTCGTGATGCCGCGGATAACGGCATTGAGTCCTGCGCAATCTCCCCCACCGGTGAGAATGCCAACCCTTCTCCTGCTCATCAGCTTCTCCAGTCAAGAAATAGCGAACATGTCGGGCAATCCCGGTGAAACGTGTTCCACCCGGGCTCACTTCAATCCTGGGCCACAATTCCAACCTGAACATACATGCATATGGATCTTCATTCAAGATACTCGATGCGCCCGATCGACAGGCCAGGGAAAACAAGGCGGGCAATTTGTCCGGGCGAGCGGCCGCTCCCCGATTCTCACGGAACTTCATGGGCAGGTTGATATTTGTCGGCGGTAACGGGAGCATTTCTTCGTTCTGCTCCCGCCACCGTTGTCATGGCCAAGTTACGGTCTGTTCTTCCAGGCACAGAACTCGCCTTGTGTCAGCCGGCCGTCCCCTTTGGTATCGGCTGCCAAAAAGCTTGTATAAGTATTCCCGATGGGGGCCTCCCCCTTGATCTTTCCAAGGCTGTCTTCCGCACGGAAGTCATTGTAGGTGAGATATCCCTTATCGGTCGTGTCCAGACTCTTGAATTCCTGCTCACACATGCTCACGTTTCCCGCCGGATCCATCGCATGGCCGCTTTCGAAAGACAGAGCCTTCCCTCCAACAAAACCAAGCAGCCCGACGGCCGCAAACAGAGCTAGGATCAACAAGTACTTGTTCATTTCAACTCCTCCTTGCCTGCGCACCCCTCAATGCTGAGTGCTCTTCCAACCTTAGTGCCGACAGGTGTACCCGCCTTGGAATCAGACGCTTTCTCATTTGGGCCGGCACGTTGACCTGACAGGGAAATAAGTTGCAGTCACCATGCCTTTTCACCGAGTCGGCAGCCTTTACTTGCTGATAATATAGTTCCCAAAGGAAATGCTGTCAATTTTGCGCCCGAAGCCTTGAGTTGTGCCGTGCTGACGGCCGGGTGAGAACGCAGAGCGGCCGGGCTGTCCGTCGATCGCAGGGACTGGACGGGTGAGCCGCGCCCCATAACCGGTCACTAAAATGAGGCGGCCCGCAATGGACCTGAACGGAGCCTCGTCCGGGTTTGCTCAGCGCTCCCCTGCCGTTCGTTTTTGGGAACGCGGCAATGGGGCCGCCTGCTTCGGAAGCCTCCCTCCGCCCCGGCGCAGGTCTTGATGCTCAAGGGGTGAGGCACTTCATTAAATTTTTTTAATGCTAAATAAGTTATAATGGTGACCGGCTTTGAGCGATAATTACCGATGGTGTACTTGAAGGACTTTTTGTGCTAGATATTGTTGTATGCTTGAGGGGTGCCGGATATTGAACCCGGGGATTGACCCCGCTCGATCGGTATCCTGAGTTCTTGCCTGCTGTGTATTTTTGCGTTGATCGAACCTTAACAAACGGAAGCGAACCCATGCGTGTTCTGTTGGTGGAAGAGGACCGGGAGGTTACGGACATTCTCCAGATCGGTCTCTCGGGAGCGGGATTCGACGTGGCTGTCGCATGGCACGGGGCTGAAGCGTTCGAGATCGGCTCAAAGGAATTATTTGACGTTATAATAATGGATATCGCTTCGCCCACGGTGGATGGCCTGGAATTCTTGCAGAAGCTCCGAGACCACGGGGTCAATACTCCCGTTCTTATCCTGAGCGCGAGAGGAAGCGTCAGCGACCGGGTGGGAGCCCTCCAGGTCGGAGGAGACGATTACCTGACCAAACCGTTTGCATTTGCGGAACTCCTTGCCAGGATCTTCAGCCTCATCCGAAGGAGTCGCCGGACTCAGGAGTCCATGCAACTCAAATCCGGGGAGTTGTGGCTCGATCTGCTGGGCAGGCGCGTTTTCCGCGGGAAGGAACAGGTCAAGCTGTTGCCGCAGGAATTTGCATTGCTGGAATACCTGATGCGCAACAGGGGGCGGGTGGTCACGCGCGCCGAAATCCTGCAGTACGTCTGGGGTTACAATTTCATCCCTTCGACCAATATCGTCGAAGTGCATATCTGCCGTTTGCGTGAAAAAATCGAGCAGCCCGAAAAGCCGAAATTGCTCCGAACCGTTCGCGGAGCCGGTTATATGCTTGTAGACGATAAACAGGGAAACTGAAAGCAGGCTGGAGAAAAGAAAAGTTTCAATACCTTTTCCCGACTTGGCGTATGCTGGGCGGCCCCTCCCCCGATAAAACCTACGTCCGGCAGCATTTCTGCTGCAAGCTCCTTCCGGATGTCCAAATCAAACCGGAATTACAATCACACCTGACTAGAGCGATCTTATCCCTCGCCCCTCCCGCCAGGGAAGGGGAATTGGCGTCCGCCGTCTCCCCCTTGACGGAGGAGGCGGGGAAGGGGTGTAATCCCCGGAAGACATTCCAGCTCCGGCGACATCGTCTATGGAATCGCTCAAATCAGGTCTCAGTCACAGAGCCTTTTTCCAATGGGCCCCGGCAAGCCCCGGCGACCAGGTGCGTACAGGGCCTACGTCAAGGTGGACAAAGTTCGAGTAGTTTCCCACTCCACCTGCCTTCAGGTGTTTTGCCACGCTCGCGATGTCCTGCAGGGCGATGCCTTCCATGGTGATGTCTGCGGCCATTCCCCGGGTGTGATAACTGTGGTGGGCTACATTCGCATCCTGACAGCAGAGCAGGTGATTGTAGGAAGGAGAGCGGTAGCCGGAAACCAGGCAGTAGCGCCTCCCTCCGGCTCCCAGGTGGCAACGGACGGTATCCAACAGGAGGAACAGCCTGGGATCGATCGGATGCACGATGCCGTCATAGTGGCACCGGAAAAAGCGATTGAGTCGTTGGCAGGCTGCTTTGTCAAAAACGCCCTTCTTGTCGAGATACTGGAGATTTAGATGCTCTTTGGTGTGTTCGTTGTATAGGCTGAGCTTCCCCGAGCAGTGGTTCTTCCTCAAGTCCACGTCCGCGGTTGCGCTATGGAATGGAATGAGAGTCTGTGCTCCCATCACGAACATCATTTTCAGGATTTCTCTTCGAGTCATCAACTTTCCTTCCTGGAAGTCGTACTTCCTGACCAAGGACTTCACGGGAAACAATCCGAACCGGCCTCGACTCCTCCCGACTACCGGCGAAGTCTCTTTTAAGAAGATTCTCCTGATTCACCGCCCCTTGATGCAGACGGGATGAGGTCTCGGCAGCGCGCGCCGGATCCGGCCCGTCCTCCCGGCCTTTGAGTGAGCATTTCGAGACCCCGCTGGAAAGGGGGGACGAAAGGACGACAGGCCCTTTCGCCCCATTGCTCGGCAATGGCTCAAACGTACGCATGCGGATGAATCAGGGCGTTAGTGGTGAGCGGCACTCTGAGGAGAGGCTCGGGGTCGAAGAAAAGAAACGACAGAGTCGGAGACGAAGCGTTCTGTTTGCCGCAGCTCAAGGCGGGACAGTACCGTGATGGCAGACAACGCAAGAACGAAAAGCGAGATTTGCGATGCGTTGAAGGCACGGAGAAACATGCATGCCGGGCATGGTTCTGCAGTTTTGTCCGTTGCGGCTTCATCGGAACTGCCGCCGGCGGAAACAAAGCCGGATGCGGTTGAGGTTGTGTGAAACGAACCGTCCCGGTGGCAGGTGTGGCACAGGTGGATGAGGGACGTCAAAAAAAGGATAAGAACAGCTAGAAAGAGGCCAACGAACTGCCGCCCTCCGGCTCTGCGACTTTGTATTTTTGAACCCATTTTTCATTCCCAAAAGGAGAGATTGCGAAGTGACTTCCCCGCAACCGCGATTTCGAACGCCTCCCGGATACCATTGGCCTGCGGGCTTGTCAAGGCGAAAGGGCCGCTTCAGGAGCGAAAGGAGACCCGGAAAGACACGGTCGAAGCGGTTTGCTGCTGCGATTTCAGGAGGTTGCTGCTGACCGGATTCGGTCCCGCCCTCGATTTGAGCTTTTCACTAAAATGATATTGCGGTGGAGAACGCATCCGGTGCATGATATTTCTTGGATGAAAAAGGCCGCCATGCCGGTGCATCCGTCAGATTTTCGAGAGGATTTTATGGAAATTGAGACCACAGCCAGGTTAGGAAACAGGGTCCTGTTCAGAGTTGAAAGGGATACCCGGTCGGTGTTTCAGATCTTCGCTTATTTCACCCTTCCCGGCGGGATCGAGGAACAGCGTCTGCCGTGCAGCAGTTGGAAAGTGCGCAAGACCGTGCACGGCTTTGAAGAAGGAGTCAGCGCTTCAGGGATTCTGCTTGAGGTCCCGAGGATGGATTGGGACAGGATCGTGGCCATGCGTGAAGACCTGCGAGATCGGGATAACCTCCCGAATATATGCCTCGTGAAGGTGCATTCGAGAGGGGATGTCCTGACCGTTGACGGCTATACGCTCAGTGCTCGTGTGGATCGAACCACCTGGGAGAAGATCTCCCATTGTATGATAGAGGTCGACACATCCCTGAACGATGAGGTCTATGAAGGAGACCACTTTACGGGGTGGATCATCAGGGAAGGAATGGAGGCGGAAGTGGAGCGTATCCTCGCTGAAAGCCGGGAAAAGATGCTCGGAAGATGCCAATGAAGGCATGGGAGGAAGGAGTCTTTCCCCCTGGAAAAAGTCCTGAGGCGGGAAGGCGGCGCCTTCAACCGGGAGATTCGGCCTCCAGGGTCCATGTGTATCGTTATGACCCGTCTGCAAATCGTCAGGGGTCTACGCCTTCCAGGTGACCCTGATTTTTTTGGAGAGCCCCTCTCTGAGACAAACCGTGGTGCGCCGGACCCGCAGAATGCGCGAGGAGCCGATGGTGCGCACCCGCACTTCGCAACCCGGGACTATTCCCAGTGCCGCTATCTGCGCACAGACGTCACGATCTTCTGCAATGTGTATCACTCTCAAGGTTTTTTCGGTTGGGGCATCGTGAAGCAGGTGAGACTCACCACATGAGACCGGGGTCTCCTCACTGAGACTATACTTTTTGCGGCGCAACGTTTTCCGCATTGGAAATTCCCCTTCTTTTTGTTGGTACAGGCCAATCGGGAGAGCCTGGAAGCTCAAACCCTCAGGTCCCAGGGGTCCAGTCTCCCGGGCTCCATGGCTCTCTCCGACGGCCTGTCGGTTGCCCGCGGCCGGGCAATCGGCGAATAATCGTTTCCCCTCGATGGGCCATGGAACCGGCCCACCTTGAGGGGAGCAAACGAGTGGTCCCTCCGTTACCAGTTGAACACCTGGTCCAGTTCCTCGTCTTTCACCTGAAAAGTAACGTTGTGAGGGCCGACAGCTTCCGTTTTGAAGAAATAGGGGAGCCTGTCATGCTCTGCAGTGAACCCTGCGGCGGCGTTGAAATCACGTTCCGTCTTGAGGATCCTCTTTCCGAGTTCCGTCACATCGTCTCCCGTCAGGTTCAACCCATAGAAACCATTGAGCATATCCAGCAGGGCCTGGAACGTTTCAGGCTGATCCAGAAGTGCGAAGGCGATGAACAAACACATTCCGGTCGCGTCGATAGCGGCTGTTGCAATCTGAAGGTTGCGGGAGAGTTCGATCTGTCCTTCCGGCTTCAGGGGATCGACGTCCCCACCGCACTTCAGGATGTTGGTGGCAATGGCATAACCGGCCGTGTGGTCTGCACCCATCGGGGTCGTTGCATAGGTTACGCCGATTCCCTGTACTGCCCGCGGATCGTAGGCCGGAAGTGCCTGGCCCTTTACCACCGGGACCCTGTCGACGCCGAAGACCTTGCCGGTGACCGCGGCGCCGCAGCCAAGGATACGGCCGAGAGGCGTGCCTTTTCCGACCTGATGCACCAGGTCGATGGCTCCCTCGACATCTCCGAATTTGATCAACCCGGCTTCCATGGCCACCCCGATGGCGACGCCCATGTCAATCGTATCCAGGCCGTAGTTGTCATCGAGGAAGTCCATCGTGGCGATGGCATCCAGATCGCTGATGCCCGAATGTCCGCCGTGCGACCATGTGGTCTCGTATTCCGGTTGCTTGCTTAGGAAGTTGCCGTTCTTGTCGTTGTAAATCCCCGAACAGCGAATGACGCATCCGCGATGGCATCCGTGAGTGGCCACGCCGCCTCGAGCGATTTCAGTCTCGGCCTGGGTTTCGCCGCTGATCAGGTTGGCTTTGTCCCAATGCCCGGACGTAAAATTACGGGTGGGGTAGCCGCCGGCTTCGTTGAGGATGTTGGTCAGCACGTTGGTGCCGTAGGCGGGAAGCGCCTGACCCGTGACGGGATGATTCCTGAGACCCTCCACGAACTTCTTGTTTGCCGCTGCGAACTTGGCGGGGTCTTTTGGCTGACGCATCTTCAAACCGGTGTCGTCGAGAACGATCACTTTCACGCCCTTCGATCCCATCACTGCCCCAAGACCACCGCGTCCGGCATGCCGGGTCGGCCTCAATTCAGGGTCGCAACAGGCGATGGAAGCCGCGGACAGTTTCATCTCACCTGCGGGGCCGATCGACATAAGAGTCATTTTCTCACCGTACTCGGCCCTGATTCTCTCGACCAGGTCATAGTTGGGAAGCATTTTCAGGCTGTCGTCACGAACGATCTTCACGCCATCCTTTGTGATGGTGATTTTGTAGAGTTCATCGGTTGTCCGAGGCTTCCCTTCAAGCACGACGGCGGCATAGCCGAGTCGTGCAAGAACCTGCGCCGCCTGCCCGCCGGCGTTGGATTCCTTGATGGTTCCCGTCAAGGGGCTTTTCGCCCCAACGGAGAGACGCCCGGACATGGCCCCTGAACTTCCGCTCAGCATACCGGGAGCGAAGACCAGCTTATTTTCCGGTCCAAGTGGATGGCTCAAGGGCGGAACTTCTTTTGCAACCATGGTCGAGGTCAGCAGCCTGCCTCCCATTCCAGCGTATTCGCCCACCGGTTCCTCGGTTGCTTTAGGACCGCCCGCGTTTCCCATGTCAATTCGTAGAATCTTGTCCATACGGTTCTGCATCCTTTCCCTTCTGTAATAGTGAAAACTACATTGCCGATCTGTGGATTTCGATAATGTTTTCCAGTGTCGGACAGCGAGGATTGGTACGACCGCAGGCATCTCTACTCTTTAAGAATCCGAAAACTTGTTCCCCGACTGCCATGATGATTCTCCTTTTCGCGGCGTTTGTGTTGCACTCACGATCATCATCTGCCCCTGTCAGACAATCCTGCGGGGCTGAATAAAATAGCCTCTCCAATCCTTTAATTGTTGCAATGATCGGGCCAATGCAATTTGCGGCGGCGGTGGCGGTATGTTGAGAGGGCGGGGCGGGGACTCTAAGCGGCCCGGTATCGGCCCGTTGGGAAGGCTGACAGGTGGATGGGGGGCACCGGGAATAAAGCGGGACAGCTTTCCGGCGCATAATCGGCGAGTTGAGGGATCTGGGTCAAAATGACCTTTGGGCGCATTTGCTGTGCGTCTGAAAGGACCACTGTGTCAAAGTCGGCACAATGGGGGCTATCCGTCCAGCCCGTATTCTTTGAGTTTCCGGTAAAGCGTTTTTCTGCCGATGCCGAGGATTTTTGCGGCCTGTGAGCGATTGCCGTCGGCGCATTCTATGACCCGCCGGATGTGTCGCTTTTCCATCTCCTGCAAGGCGAGCAATGGAACGTTGGTCAGCGACTCCTCATCTCGTTCGGTGAGTTCCCGGGGCAGGGAGTTCTCGGTGATGATGTTGTTCTCGGCGAGGATGATTCCTCGTTCGATGACGTTGCGGAGTTCCCGCACGTTGCCGGGCCATTCGTAGTCCATCAGATGCTGCATGACGGTCTTGGATACGCGGCAGGGGGGCTTGGATGCGATCAGGAGTCCCAGGAAGTACTCCACGAGCAGCGGAATGTCCTCTTTTCGCTCTCGTAGGGGCGGGATGTGGATTTGGAAGACATTCAATCGATGATAGAGGGCTTCCAGGAAATTCCCGCACCTTGACTGTTCCGCCAGATTGCGGTTCGTCGCAAACAGGAAGCGTACGTCGACCTGCCTCTCATGTTTGTCCCCGATCCGATGGTAAGTCTGTGTCTCCAGCAGTCTCAGCAAAGCCGCCTGGACTTCCAGCGGAAGCTCGCCAATCTCGTCCAGGAATAACGTTCCCTGGTGAGCAAGCGCTACGAGTCCGTCCCGAGTGTCGATGGCTCCCGTAAATGCGCCCTTGGAATAGCCAAAAAGTTCGCTTCGCATGAGTTCTTTTTGAAGCGTGCCGCAGTTCTTGATGATCAGAGGCTGGTCCGCGCGCTCACTGCCGGTATGAATGCCGCGGGCAACGACGTCCTTGCCTGCCCCGCTCTCACCCGTAATCAGGACGGGCACATTGGTCGGGGCCACTTTTTGAGTCAGATACTGGATATGCTGAACGCATGAAGACCGACCGACAAACTGCGGGAACGGGTAATAACTCTGATTATGGCGAAGCAGGCGGTTTTGCCGCTGCAGGCACACGCGCTGGTACGCCTTTTCAACCACCAGTTCCAGCCGTTCAAGGGTAAAAGGTTTCGTGATGTAATCGTAAGCGCCGAGCTTCATGGCTTCCACAGCGCTGTCCACATTCCCGTGACCGGTAATGAGGATCACTTCGACGTCCGGGATGGCCTGCCGGAACTTGTCCAGCAAATCGATACCATCTCCGTCGGGGAGCCGGATGTCGAGAACGATAATGTCGAACTGCTGGCGATGGATGAGTTCAAACGCCTGCCGGGCGCTGTCCGCGGTCCGGACGACCCTGCGCATATTGGCAAGTTCCTTCTCCATCAGCCGGCGGATGGATTCTTCGTCGTCGACCACCAGTATTTCAATCGGATTGAAGACTGCCATCATTCGTCTCTCGGGGTAACCTCACCTTGAAGATCGATCCCTGTCCCAGTTCGCTGCAAACCTGGATCTCTCCACCATGCTTGTTAACGATATTGTAACATGTCGATAGGCCGATGCCGATTCCCTTGCCGACAGGTTTGGTCGTGAAGAACGGCTCAAACAACTTGTCCAGGTGTTCGGTTGGAATGCCGCAGCCGGTGTCTTCCACGACAAATCCGACCCAGCTTTCATTTTTGGTGTATGTGCGAAGAACGATCGTTCCTTTTTCGCTGGTGGCATCCAGGGCGTTGAACAGCAGGTTGAGCACCACCTGTTTCAACTGGGATTCATCGCCGCGCACGGTGGGAAGCGATTCATCCAGTTCGACGTGTATGACGTCCCTGCGATAATTTTTCAATTGATTCTGGAGAAGTTTGAGGATGTCGCCGATCAGTGCGTTGAGATTGACCGGGGAGGTATCGCCAAATGTTTGACGACCGAAGGTCAGGAGGCTCTGGACAATTTCCTGGCAGCGCACGCACTCCTTAAGGATTATCCCCAGGTACTCGTTAAAATCCTCGATGACACCCTTCTCAATCTGGTTCTCCAGTTTCGGCAGGCGCCGCTTCAACCCCTCGGCGAAACCGGAAATAGCGGTCAGCGGGTTGTTGATCTCATGGGCCACCCCGGCTGCCAATACCCCGATTGTGGCCATTCTCTGGGCTTGATGGTATTTGGCCTGATATTCTTTTTCGAGGGTTACGTCCCGCATGAGAAGCAGGATGAGATGGGCTTCTCCCCTGGGATTGCGCAACGGCGAAGCGGTGATTTCAAAGTGCCGGTTCTTGCCGTCCACAGGATAGATCGAGAGGTGACGACACACCCGGTTTGTTTCGAGAGCGATCTTTACCGGGCACGGCGAACAGGCCTGCTCGGAGCGTTGGAACATCTGGTAGCAGAACTGTCCCACCGGCTCGACGTCTCCGAATAGGCCGTGAAACTCATGATTTACCGAAATGATCTGGAGATTCGGGGAAACCACGGCCATCACATCCGTGATGCCGTCCAGGATAGCCTGGATTTGGCGCTGCTTTTGAGCCAATTCCAGGTTCGACGCCTCCAACTCGGCGATCTTTTCCTGAAAATCCCGGTAAAAACCCAGTTTCGAATGCTCAACACCGATCAGATCGTCGAGGGTGGCTTTCTGCTGCATCACCATGCCTCTTCACAGATTTTTAACAAATCTTCCCATGTGGCCGGACGAGGATTGGACAAAAGACAGGCATCGTTAACCGCCATCTTGCAAAGCTTCGGCAGCTTCGCGGCGTCCTGAACTATTTCCCTGAGATGTACGGGTACCCCTAGAGACCGGCAATATTCCTGGAGTTTCTCTATTCCGGCGAGAGCGGTTGCGTGGGAGGAGCGGCGTCGCTTTCCGAGCACCACCTCGCCGACCGTCGCCATCTTTTCGACACATACCGGAAGATTGAAGCTCATAACCCATGGCAGGAGCACCGGATGAACCAGCCCATGAAGCGTATCGAACATCCCGCCAAGGGAATGGGCGAGGGCATGCTCGGCGCCCAGGCTGGCGTTGCTGAAGGCCATGGCGGCGGCAGTGCTCGCGCTGCTCAATTGCTCGAGGCTGTCCAGGCTCCGCGTCTCCAGCGCCTCCTGCAGGTACTGCATGATCAACTGAATTGCCTTGATCGACTGTATTTCAGTGAACGGAGAGGCGATCTTGGAAACATAGGCTTCAATTGCATGGCACAGGGCATCGATTGCGGAGGCGATAATCAATTTTCGAGTTTTGGTCTGCAGTATCAGGGGATCGATGATTGAGAAATTCGGGACCAGGGTGCGGCTGATAATAGTCATTTTCACCTTACGGCGGACATCGGTGATGATGGCAAACTGAGTGATGTCCGAACCGCTTCCCGCTGTGGATGGGAGAAATACCATGGGAGGCAGTGCCCGCTTTATACGGTTGGCGCCTTCGTAATCGCCAATGTTGCCCCCGTTGCTTGCAACGAGCGCAATGCCCTTCGCGGCGTCCATGGGACTCCCGCCCCCGAGCGCAATGACCACATCGGCCTCTTCCCGCTTGTAAATCTCAACCCCTTTTTCTATCTGGAAATCACGCGGGTTGGATGCGATATCGTTATAGTAGACCCAGCGGAGTTTTTCCCTCTCGAAGGTTTCTGTTACATGGGCGACCCATCCCGCCTGCTCCAATCCGGGGTCGCTGACCAGAAATACTTTTTTTGCTCCGAGCCGGCGGGCGCATCGACCCACGTAACCCATGCTGCCCCGACCGAATAGAATCTCGGGAATGGAAAATCTGCGCAACTCCATTCTGAATCCACCTCGCTTCCGATTGTCCCTGTGCGAATCTTTCTGTGGTTACGCCTATCATACCAATGTGAATAAAAAAAACAATCGCTGATCCGGTCCATTGATACATTTTCGAAAGAGCGGCTGATGGTTTTGTGGGTGCAAAGTCCGCAGAGAAAACGCGGACAAGGGGTTTTTCGTGTGCACCGGAAAATCCCCGGCCAACCCGGTCGATCGGTCGGTCCGGACTCCGGCATGTACTTTTCCAAAAAAGATTCTCCATCCATTCAATAACGTTTGTCAATCCGGAAATCTTCCCGGTGGGGGACTGCCGGTCGAAGGGGACCAATTTCCCCTTCAGTCCGGCGCGGCGGCAGAGTGGAACATGTTTCCCCTGCGATACACACCAACCGCTCCGGTTCTCTTTTTGAACTCTTTATCGAGCTGTGGTAGTAAAAATAATAGCTTGGGAAATCAACACGACAATGGACTGTGCTCCGGCCGGCGCTGTTCAGGTTCCAGCCGGAGTCCTTGAGACCGCAGGCGGTGCTGAGCGGCAGTGCAGGGTGGCACGTGAAGGAGCAGCAGAGATGATCATGCATGAGGTACTGGTTGTAGGGGGAGGGCTTGCGGGCCTCATGGCCGCGCTCGGCGTTTCGGGCACAGCCGATGTCGCCGTCCTGAGCAAGCTCTATCCGACCCGATCCCACAGCGGCGCGGCGCAGGGGGGATTCAATGCGGTCCTCGGTGAGAACGACTGCATCGATGCCCATGTTTTCGATACGGTGAAGGGGAGCGATTACCTTGGGGACCAGAACGCGATCGAGGTGCTGTGCTCGGATGGCCCGCAGGTGATCCTTGAACTCGAAAAAATGGGGGTGCCCTGGAATCGGCGGGCCGACGGCGGCATTGCCCAACGCTCCCTTGGCGGGGCCGGTTTTCCGCGTGCGTGCTTTGCCGCCGATTTTTCCGGACACGTTGTCCTGCATACGCTCTATGAGCAGGCCCTCAGGCAGGGGATCAAAATCTATCCGGAGTGGTACCTGCTGGAACTCCTGGTTGAAGACGGACGAGTGGCGGGCGCAGTCGTCTACGATCTCGCGCAGGCCAGGATCGAAATCATCCGCGCTAAGCAGATCGTCCTCGCCACGGGCGGATATGGCCGGGCATTTTTCAAAACGACAAACGGGCACGCCAATACGGGAGACGGCATGGCCATCGCCTACCGGGCGGGCGCCGTGCTCTCCGACATGGAGTTCGTGCAGTTCCATCCGACGACGCTCTACGGGACGAACATCCTCATCTCCGAGGCCGCCCGAGGAGAAGGGGGGTACCTGCGTAACACGGACGGAGAACGGTTTATGGCCAGGTATGCACCGGAGAAGATGGAGCTTGCTCCCCGAGATGTGGTATCGAGGGCCATTTTTAAGGAAATAAAGGAGGGCCGGGGATTCGAAGGACACTTCGTTCACCTGGACCTTACGCATCTCGGTGAGGCTGTCGTATCGGAGCGGCTGCCCCAGGTGAGAGACCTCGCCATCCGGTACGGGGGGGTTGACCCGGCGAGCGTCCCCATGCCCATCGAGCCGGCGCAGCACTACAGCATGGGCGGAGTGCGGACCGACGTCTGGGGAATGACCACCCTTCCGGGGCTGCTTGCGGCGGGCGAAGCTGCAAATGTCAGCGTGCACGGAGCCAACCGGCTGGGAGGAAATTCGCTGCTTGAAACCGTCGTGTTCGGCAGGCGGACGGGAAAGAAGGCCGGCGAACTCGTATGCGGAGAGCCGTGGCCGCGGCTCTCCAACGAAACGTCA
The DNA here is from genome assembly GCA_963666995.1 of uncultured Syntrophobacter sp. Lineage (GTDB taxonomy): Bacteria > Desulfobacterota > Syntrophobacteria > Syntrophobacterales > Syntrophobacteraceae > Syntrophobacter. The sequence goes on from OY762941.1 coordinate 3,459,065, forward strand.
AGGCATGCTCTAGACTCTTGGAATGCACTCATTTCGGCGCAGCGCCGGGAATCACCTCAGGATGACAACACCTTCGCCATTCGCCGTGAGATGACAGCGCTCATGACCAACCAGGTTGGAGTCTTCAGGGTCGGGAGCGAGCTTGGGGATGCGGTGATGCGCCTGGGGCAGCTCAGGGATCGTTTTCAGAGGCTTTCCCTCCGGTCGGACGGCAGCCCTTCAATTATGGCCTCATGGATTATCTCGAGGTCGGTTATCTTCTCGACTTATCTGAAATTATCGCCCGCGGAGCGCTTGCGAGGACCGAAAGCAGGGGTGCTCATTACCGGTTGGATTATCCCCGGCGGGACGATCGGAATTGGCTGCGCCACACCTTCGTGCGCCGTGGAGACGACGGACCGCAGTTCAGCGCCGGTCCTGTTTCCATCACGCGCTACGAGCCGCGGGAGAGGGGATACTGAGATGGAAATAACACTCAAAATATGTCGATTCGATCCCATGGAGGATACCGCTCCCAGGTACCAGGAATTCAAGGTCGGCGTCGAAGAAAACCAGACTGTTCTCGATGCGCTGCTGCTCGCCTGGCAGCAGGACCCCGGTCTCTCCTTTCGGAGATCCTGCCGGAGCGCGATTTGCGGCTCATGTGCGGTCCGGATAAACGGACAACCCGCCCTTGCCTGTCAAACACTGATCCGGCAAGCTGCCGCCGGCGGCGGTCCCGTGACTCTCGATCCCCTTTCCCATTTCATGCAACTGAAAGACCTCGTGGTGGAACTGGATCCTTTCTTCGAATCCCTGAAAGCCGCCGTCCCGTGGCTCGTCCTGCGCGAAGATTACAGCGGCCGGATGGCGCCCGAGATTGCCCGCAAGCTGGAGGCGCCGGCAACCTGCATCCTTTGCGGGATCTGCGATGCCGAACTCGATAAGGAGGGAAACATCAAGGCGGCCAGCCTGGTCAAATCATTGCGCCATGCCCAGGATCCGCGCGACGCCCTCGGCATGCACCGCCTCCGGCTCCTGCAGGTGCCGCCGGAGGTTCTGAAGCTCTTTATCAGGCTGCTTCCCGAAAAATGCCCCAAGGGGATAAAGATGTCTGAAGATATCGGGTGATTCCCGTCTTATGATGAATGAGATTGTCGCCCAACCAGAATCCAGGGAAAGATGAGCTGTTTGTACAGGTACCTCACGCGGGCGCTATTGCCGGGTGCCGGCGTCGTTAATTGGAATTATCCAATGATTTCAAACAGACTGGATTCTGGATTTTATGAGAAGGTCAGAAGCAAAGTGAGCTAACTTAAGAGTATAATTCACTTTTCGATCGTTTTGTCTGCATTCCCACGCAGGAGCGTGGGAACGAGGCACACTTCGTGGACTCCGGCCCGCCGGGAAATTCATCCCGCAAGAGGCCGGTAACGGCAGGGGAGGCGAAGTTCCAATGTTGAGTTCAAAGCTGGCCGATTTTATCGATGCACTGAGATACGCGGATCTTCCGAGGGAAACGGTTGGGATGGCGCGGCTGGCCTTTCTGGACTGGCTGGGCTCAGCGGTGCGGGGCGGCGCCGAAAAGCCGGCGGAAATGGCGTTGTCCGTTATACGCGCTCAGGGAGGCCTGCCCCAGTCAACCCTTATTCCCACGGGGGAAAAGACTTCGGCCCTTAACGCGGCCCTTGGGAACGGCATAGCGTGTCACATCGTGGAGCTTGACGACGTGCACCGCGGATCGATTGTCCACGCCGCAGCGGCGGTTATGCCCGCGGCTCTTGCCGCCGCCGAGATGGTGCATGCAAGCGGCCGGAGGCTCGTCGAGGCGATCGTGGCCGGCTATGAGCTGGCGGTCCGGGTTGGAGAGGCCGTCAGTCCGTCTCATTATTACTATTGGCACAATACGGGGACGTGCGGGACCTTCGGCGCGTGTGCCGCGGCGGGGAAGCTCCTCGGACTGGACAGGCAGCAGATGGTCTGGGCGCTCGGCAACGCAGGCACTCAGGCCGCGGGGCTCTGGGAGTTCCTGAGCGATGGGGCGATGTCAAAACACCTCCATCCGGGGAAGGCTGCCCAAAACGGGCTCCTTTCGGTTCTGCTGGCAAAGGAAGGCTTTACCGGCGCTTCGGCAATCCTGGAAGGCCAAAAGGGATTCTGCCGGGCAATGGCACCCAGGTTCGATCTCGCAAGGATCACCGACGGCCTCGGCAAACCTCCCTACAAAGTCGAGGAAAACTCGTTCAAGATACATGCTTCCTGCCGCCATACCCACCCGACCGTGGACATCCTGCTGGATCTCGTTCCACGCCATGGGATCCAACCTTCGGAGGTCCTCGGCATTACCGTCCGAACCTACCGGACAGCACTTGAAATAACTGAAAACTTCGACCCCCGGACAATATACGCGGCAAAGTTCAGCCTTCCCTTTTGTGCCGCACTGGCGTTGAAGCGCGGAGGCTGCCGGCTGGAAGATTTTTCAGAGGAGAACCTTCAGGACGCTGAAATCCGCGGCCTGATGAACAGAGTTCGGCTCATTGCCGATGACGCCCTCGATGCGCTGCACCCTGCAAAATGGGCTGCCGTTGTGGAGGTGGCCATGCGGTCGGGCGAGGTCTTTTCGGGTCGTACGGACTATCCCAGGGGCGATCCGGAAAACCCGGTGGACGATGAAGCCCTGGCGGCGAAGTTCTACCGGCTGGTTCTTGGCATGAGGGAGAAACGATGGGCGGAAGCCGCATGCCGGGCCGTCATGAATCTGGAAGCCGTACAGGATGTGGCTGAGTTGCTCTCGTGACGCATGCATCACAAGGAGGGTTTCTCCGACATGGGACGCGCAGTTGAATGAAGGCAGGCCGGGAAAGCCGGGCCGCTTTTTGCCAACCGCGTGAATGTTGGGGGAAACACTTGGCGGTGCGGAACCGATTGGGGATTTGATGCCTCAAGCTCTCATGTTCCCGGGCCGGCTTTTTGCCGGCCCGGGAACATGAGATCGGATACTGGAAAGCAGCGATGGGGACTAGCAGTCACAATTCTCTTCGTGTCCTACGAGGAGCATCTCGAGAGTCTCGCGCTCTTCCCTTTCCTTCAATGCTGTCCGATCAACATTTTCCGTGTAACGTTCTTTGCTTTTACATTTCATGACACCCTCCTATTTTACCAGATCAGTCAATCGTTATTATCTAATAAACCATTTCCAATCGACCCTAACATAAGAGCATGCCGTCTTTTGTCAATAGGGCAATCATGCGGTTCATAAGTCATGGGGGCTGTTGCCCAAAGGAAATGCGGAGGCCGCAAGAAACCAGGATTCGTCATTCCGGCAGGCTTTAGGGGTTTTAGTGCGTCTGTAACCGGAACATAAGGCCGGCATTCTCCCGGCCGTAAATCTGAGCTGTGAACCGGGCGCGGCCTTTACCGTTTGCCGTATCCCCTGTATATTGCTGCGCATTGAATAGGGTTTCCTGCGACGGCGCGTGTCTGCGGTGCGCCGGGCATCACCTGCGGGAGCCGGCTTCAGGCCCGCGCGTTTTGCGGGAAAAGCCCGAAGAATCCCTCGATTCGGGAACAATGGGAAGGCCCTTGCGCGGTGCGATCCTGCGTGCGCGAACGTCCGGGATTGCGGGCTCGGGATTTGATGGTTAAAGACCCGGATACCGGGAATGTTCCGGTGCGGTGCGATGACCGTGTTTATATCCTTTTGAGGAGCGACGATGGAGAACCAAGGGAGACGTTCGATTTTGTGCCCCAATTGCGGAAGACTGATCAGCATTGATGAATCGCCGTGCCCGCACTGCGGATTGAAGAATCCGGGTTCGCGATTGCGGAATATTTTCCCGATGAGAGCGCTGCTCCAGGATGACCGGGTTATAAGGAACATCATTTACCTGAATGCAGCGATGTTCATCCTGTCGATCGTCATAAACCCGTCATCGACGGGGTTCTCCATGAACCCTTTCGACTTTTTCTCTCCCGGCAGCAGAAGCCTGCTGCTCCTGGGGGCAACGGGCAGAATCCCCATCGACCGGTTCCATCGCTGGTGGACGCTCCTGTCTGCGACTTATCTGCATGCAAGCATTCTCCACATACTCTTCAATATGATCGCGTTCCGTCAGATTGCCCCTCTCATCCTCCAGGAATATGGCGTATACAGGATGGTTTCCATTTTCACCCTGAGCGGTGTCGGGGGTTACCTGGTTTCCTACCTTGCCGGAGTTCCTTTCACGTTGGGCGCGTCGGCGGCTGTTTGCGGCCTGATCGGCGCGGCGCTGTTTTTCGGGAAGAGCAGAGGAGGGTACTTCGGTCAGATGGTGTACCGACAGGTCGGCGGCTGGGCGATCGGAATTTTCGTCTTCGGTTTCCTGTTCCCGGGCATCAATAACTGGGCTCACGGCGGAGGGCTGATTTGCGGTGTTATATCGGGATTCCTCCTGGGCTATCACGACCGGAATACCGAAGACTCCTTTCATAAGACCCTGGCCTTTATTTGTATCCTTGCCACCCTGGGGACCCTTATCTGGGCAGTCGGCTCGTCTTTCATCGTTCTGTTTTACCCCGGCCTGGCATGATTCCGGTGGTTCCAGGGTGCAGGATTCCTTGCTATTCCTTCCGACCTGACGGAGTTGCTGACACAGGGCAGTGCCATTCACTCCGCGACTGTTGCCCAAAGGAAAAGTGTCTGCATTCCCACGCATCAGCTATAGCCGTACTTCTCCGGGTCTTGCGCAAAAGGCGTACCTTAATGGAAACTCTGCTGATTTATTTCCCGGGGGGATTTCCTCAAAAGGCTCACTAACAGAATTGCAACCGTGTAAATAAAACTTAATATTATAATATTATCGGATTTGCAGCATTTTCCCCGGCGGGCAGAGTCGAACTTCTTACTTTCGTCTGTGGACGAAAGCAGGTGAACGCCGTGTCTGTAAATGCTTCCGGCGTGATCTGATACCGGATCGCCCTCAACAATGCAGCCGGTGGTCTTATGAATTGCGTCATTCAAAAATATTATAATATTATGTGTTGATTCTCTTGACATCCATGCCTCTTCTCTTCTATAAATTTCCCGGGCGTTAGAAGGTCAAACCCTGGAAGTGCTGTTGGGACACCGGATGCATGGGATTCCCGCCGGTGTTGTTCTCTTTCCCGTTCCGGCACTCCAAGCCGGTTCTCAACATGCGTGTGAACTTTCCCATACACCCGGTCGGTAATTGGGGTGTGGCTTGAAACGCCCTGTCGGCTGAAGTCCTGGAGGAAAAGAAAAAGCATGTTCAAAGCCGCCCACAAAGCGCAGAAGATTTCATATTATTTGGTCGAACAGATCCGTAATGCGATTCTTACCGGCGAATTCAAGCCCGGTGACCGGCTGGCGTCCGAAAAGGAGTTGACCGACCAGTTCCAGGTCAGCAAGGGAAGCGTTCGAGAGGCTATCCGAGTGCTGGAGGTAATGGGGCTCATCACGGTCCGAAAGGGTATTGGAGGCGGCATCTTCGCTGCTGAAGTGGATATGAACACCACGATTCACAGCCTCACCAACTTCCTGCATTTCAAGAATGTGTCCATCGCGGATATCACCATGTTTCGCTGCTTCGTGGAGCCTCCCCTGGCACAAATCGCCGCGTTGAGAACTGATGAGGCCGATATGCTGCGGCTGGAGAAAATGACCGACGACGAGGTGGCCAACCGCACTTCCACAGAGACCATGGGTATCGGCTTTCATCGCGACCTCGCCAGGTTTTCTGAAAATCCTCTTGTCATTTTACTGATGGATTTCATTGAGAGCCTGCTCGCGGACATTAAGGTTGAGTTGCAGCCGGGGCCTGACTTTTATGAAGACGTGGGAAGATGTCATTACAAGATTCTGGAGTGCTTTAAACGAAAAGACGGAATCGGTGCCAAAAGGGAAATGATGGAACACATTCTCCATGTGGGAAATCATCTGGCCAGGCTGGCGGGGGTTGCGCCGTTCGATCCAGCGGGTATGGAATCGGAAGGCTCCGGCAACGCCGTGACGGATCAGCTTCGGTCCCTTTCACTGCTCAATATCCAGGAAATTTTAAATTCGTCACCAAGCGGTAATCCTGAGCGTTCGAGACTGGTTCTGAAACATATAGGTACCGGTGATCTGTACTTGATGCAGTTCAAAGACAGCTCGACGGGTGAAGCGGTCAAAGACTGAGGTCGAACGGCAGCGGCTTCAGGATAACACATTCCTTCGTACTGCATACTCACTGAAGATCCCTCCGGCAGACGAGAAGGGTTGGGGTGCCGGTGGTTCCGGGCGGGAATTCCAAACGGTTCGACCTCTCAGGGCGGGATACCCGGGAAGAGGGTGCGGGCCCGGGCGGCGCTCATTCGGTGTGTCGATCGCAGTAAACATTGCAGAAAGCGTTACATAGTCAGTGGTTGAATCGAATTCCTGGTGGCCTTGCCCACAGAGGAATTCCGGAATGTTGGCGGGATCCCGTGCCGGACCCGCCGGTGCTTCGCATTCCCCGCCGCAGTTGAGCCGATGCCAACGGGTGCGGCGGGTGTAAGCGGAGGAAGTGAACCAAAAAAAGGAGAATAATCATGCGCATTACTGTTCTGGGAGCGGCTGGAAAAATGGCCACCGGTGTCATCCGGGACCTGGCCGACGCTCCCGAGGTCAAGGAAATCGTTCTGGCTGATCTTGAAGCAACACGCCCCATTCTGGAAGAGCGCGCTCAAAAATGGTGCCGCAACAAAGCGCAAGTCTCCGTGGTGGACCTCGGCAACCAGGAAGCACTCCGAAAGGTCATTCGCGGCAGCGCTTCCCTGGCCAATGCAACCGTCTACCTGTTCAACCTCCAGGTCATGGAAGCATGTCTGGCAGAAGGGGTCCATTACGTCGATTTTGGCGGTCTCTTCCACGTTGCACGCAAACAGATGGCCCTCTCGGATCAATGGAAGGCCAAGAAACTCACCGCGGTGGTGGGCATGGGGAGTGCGCCGGGTATCGTGAATGTCATGAGCCGGTTTGCGGTGGATCTCCTCGACACGGTGGAGACCATTCGTATCACCGACGGCATTGTCAATCTCGCCAAGTTGAATACGCCTCTGGCCATTCCCTACGCTTTGGGAACGATACTCGATGAATTCACCATGAACCCGTATGTCTATGAAAACGGCGAATGGAAAGAGGTCCCTCCTTTTTCGGGAGAAGAGGTGGTCGATTTCCCCCCGCCGGTCGGCACTCAAACGGTTTTCTGCACGCTCCACTCCGAAGTCGCGTCAATGCCCATCGTCTTCGGACCCAAGGGGCTGAAGAACATAAACTTTAAGCTGGCTTTGCCGAAGGCCTTCGAAAGCAAGCTGCGGTTCCTCGTCGATATGGGATTCGGGTCGAGCCAACCCCTCGAAGTTGAAGGCCATCGGATTTCTCCACGGGATTTCCTGTCGAAGCTTGCCGAGCAGCTTCCCAAGTATACGGGGAAACCGAACGATCACAAGGTGCTCCGTGTCGACGTCAAGGGGCGGAAAAGCGGTAAACGGGAAGACATTCGCCTGGAAATGATCTGCAGTCCGTTCGAACCCTGGGGAATGCCTACCGGCGCTCATTCCGTCGGGGTCCCCGTAGGCGTCACCAGCCGATTGCTGGGGTCCGGAATCATTACTGAACGAGGGGCGCTGGCCGCGGAGGCCTGCGTACCGACCAGGGCTTTTTTCGAGAAACTGGCTGAAAGGAATTTGAACACAACCGTGATGATAAAGCGGTCGGTCGTATAGTCGGTCCACCATATCGTTAACCTCAAAAATTCGGGGTGAAGCATGAGAAGGTTGCAAATTGGATTGATCGTTCTGTTTCTCATTGTCGGCCTCTCGGGAATTGCCTGCGCGGGACCCGCCCTGGACCGGATCAAGAGCGCGGGAGTGCTCAAGATCGGCTCCACGGTCACCGGAGTGCCGGCCACGTTCATGGACACGGAGAGCGGGAAAGTGGTAGGCATTATGGTCGATGTCTCGCAGGGGGTTGCGGACTACCTGGGAGTCAAGCTGGAAGTCGTGGAAACACCCTGGGCGGCCCTTATCCCCAGCCTGCAGACTCAGAAGATCGATCTCCTGGCGGCCGCAATGCTCATCACCCCGCAACGGCAGGAAGCGATCGATTTCACGGTCCCCGTGTATCCCTACTGTGAGGCGCTTGTCGTAAAAACGAGCGATACGAAGCCCTATAAGGGCGTTGAAGAGCTGAAGGGTTTGAAAACGGGAGCGCAGGTCGGCACGATTTACATAAAAGGAATGGAAGATCGAGGCCTCAAGGATGTGGCGGTTTACGACAACATTGGCGATATCCTGATGGACATCACGAACGGCCGAATCGATGCATCCATTATGGATGGACCTGTGGCCAAATGGCTGGCGAAGAGCAAACCTCAGTTCAAGGTTCGTGTGGTCGAAACCTATGTGCCCGTGCTCTGCGGCGATGTTGGGATCGGAGTGAACAAAGAAAATAAGGATCTCCTGCAGGAAGTGAATGCAGCCGTGGAGAAGATGAAAAAAGAAGGCAAGATCCAGCAGATTCTGCAGAAGTGGGGGCAATAAGCGAAGGGAGTCCCTCCCGCCGGGCGGGACTCCCTGTAGCGTTAACTCCACAATGTTATGAGCAAAATAGATATATTGAGTCACATCCACATCCACATCCACGGACACGCGTGGTTCTTTTGACATTCTGCAAGAAATCTGGGAGTTGAAATGGAACGTTGGGTGCAACAACTGCACAATTTCATACCCATACTCCTCCAAGGTGCCGGATATACCGTCCAGATCACGTTGGCCGCCATTATCCTGTCGACTGTCTGGGGGTTCGTTCTCTCACTCGGGCTCCGCAGCGCTAAGCGCTGGATTTACTACCCATCCCGAATCTACATCAACATAATACGCGGCACACCCCTGCTCGTTCAGATGTTCTACGTGTACTTTGTCCTTCCGGACCTGGGCATTCAACTTTCCGCGTTGCAGGCGGGGATCATCGGTCTCAGTGCCTGCTATGGAGCGTACCACGCCGAGATATTCCGGGCTGGAATTCTATCGATCTCCCAGGGGCAGTGGGAGGCCGCCAAGGCGATTGGCCTCAAATCCAGGCAAATCATGGCCCGAATCGTTCTCCCGCAAGCCGCCCGCGTGATTCTTCCTCCCATCGGGACTTCCTTCATCATTCTCCTCAAGGATTCATCGCTTGCGAGCGCCATCACGGTCCGGGAATTGACTCGATCGGGGCAGTTGCTGGCTTCGACGACTTTCGAGAATCTGCGTGTGTATACGCTGGTGGCCCTCATCTACATCGCTATGACACAAGTTCTGGCCTGGTTCATCCATTGGGCCGAGAGGAAATTTCGCATCCCATGATCGTCCAATTCATTGATGTGCATAAGTTTTTTGGCACTCACCATGTGCTCCAGGGGATTGACCTCGGGATTCACAAGGGTGAGGTGGTTGTCATCATCGGGCCCAGCGGATCGGGCAAATCCACCCTGTTGAGAGTCATCAACCGGTTGGAGAAGATCCAGGTCGGACAGATCCTGGTCGACGGGGTTGACATCAATCACCCTCACACGGATATCTTCCACATTCGTTCGGAAGTCGGAATGGTCTTTCAGAGTTTCAATCTCTTTCCGCACATGAATGCGATCGAGAACGTCGCCCTTGGTCCCCGGCTGGTCAAGAAACTGCCCAAAGCCGAGGTAAAGGAAAAGGCGCTGAACTATTTGCGCAAAGTGGGCCTTGAAGCGAAGGCTTACAGCTATCCGAGTCAATTGTCGGGTGGACAGCAGCAGCGGGTGGCCATTGCAAGAGCGCTGGCCATGGAGCCGATGGTGATGCTTTTCGATGAAGCGACCAGTGCTCTCGACCCGGAACTCGTCGGAGAGGTGCTGGAAGTGATGAAGCAATTGGCCAGGGAAGGAATGACCATGCTGGTCGTGACTCACGAAATGGGGTTTGCCAGGGAGGTGGGCAGCCGGGTGATTTTCATGGATGAGGGGCAAATCCTGGAGGAAGGCGCGCCGGAATCCATTTTTACCCAACCCAGGCACGACCGGGTGAAGACATTCTGCCGAAAGATCCTGGGTGGAAAGGGATGAGGACCGTCCGGCGCACGGGCGGCCGCTTTTGAATGCCGGGAACATTGCGGCCACGGGGAGACGAATGATGGAAAAAGTCAAAAACTATATCAATGGCGAATGGGTGGGTTCCGATACGACCGAATACGGAGACATCTGGAACCCCGCCACGGGGGAGAAAATAGGGCAGGTGCCTTATTCAACGGCTGAAGATGTCGACCGGGCGGTCCGGGCCGCCAGGGCCGCCTTCTGGGAATGGCGCGCCACGCCGCCTCTCAGCCGCGCGCGCTACCTGTTCCGGCTGAAGGAACTCCTGGAGGAGCACTTCGAAGATGTCGCGCGCACGCTGACCAGAGAACAGGGCAAGGCCATCGATGAATCGCGGGGCGAAGTCCGCAGGGCGATCGAAAACGTCGAACATGCCACCGGCGTAACCACCATGATGACCGGCTACTGCCTGGAAGACATCGCAAAGGACATCGACTGCACCGCCGAACGCCAGCCGCTTGGCGTGTTCGGCTGTGTCCCGCCGTTTAACTTCCCGGGCATGGTGCCCTTCTGGTTCCTGCCCTATGCGCTGGTCTGCGGCAACACCTTTGTCCTCAAACCCTCCGAACAGGTGCCCATGACCCAGACGCGGATGATGGAAATCATAGACGAAATCAACCTGCCCCCGGGTGTCGTCAACATGGTTCACGGTTCCAAAACCGTCGTCAATGCCATGCTCGATCATCCCGACATCAACGGCATGTCCTTCGTCGGTTCCACACCGACGGCCAAATACATCTACCGGCGCTGTGGAGAAACGGGGGAAACGGGTGCAGGCGCTGGGCGGGGCCAAGAACTGCGTGGTCGTCATGCCCGACGCCAACCTCGAGGAAGCCATGCCGTCGCTCATCACCTCATTTTACGGGTGTACCGGCCAACGCTGCCTCTCAGGCTCGATTTTGGTGCCCGTGGGCGATGCTTACGAGAAAGTGAAAGAACAGTTCGTGGCTGCCGCCGGTAAGGTCATCGTGGGAGACGGCCTGGATTCCAGCACCCAGATGGGTCCGGTGGTGAGCCGGGCGGCCAGGGAACGCATACTCGGCGCCATCGACAAGGGCCTGGCCGAGGGTGCGAAGCTCATCCTGGACGGACGGGGCATCCGGGTGCCCGGCCGCGAAAACGGCTTCTTCCTGGGGCCGTGCGTATTTGACGACGTGAAACCCGAGATGACCATCGCACGCGAGGAGATTTTCGGACCGGTCGTGAGCATCATCCGCGCCGGGGATCTCAATGAAGCGATCGCACTCGTCAATTCCCGGGGCTTTGCCAACGCGTCCTGCCTCTATACCCGGAGCGGAGCGACGGTGAGGGAATTCAAGTACCGCGCAAAACCGAGCATGATCGGCATCAATATCGGCATTGCGGCCCCGATGAGCTTCTTCCCGTTCGGCGGAGCGGGACAGTCGATGTTCGGCGACATCAAGGGTCACGGCCGTGAGATCTTCCAGTTCTTTACCGACATGAAAGTGGTCATCACCCGCTGGCTGTAATCGAGGAGAATGAAACCCATGGAGTTGAGCAACTTCGGCGCCGTTCTGACCTTCGCCATAGACCTGGAGGCGGCAGATAACCAATTCTATCTGAATGCCGCTCAAAATCCGGCCATGGAAAAGTACCGCAGCGCCTTTGAAGAGATGGCCGCCGCGCTGAAGAAGAACGAAAAGGATCTCCTGCGGGCGCGGCGGGAAAACGTTACGGAAATGATCCTGGAGCCGATCCACGATTTCGATGCCGAACCTTTTTCTTCAGACCGCTCCACAGCCGGGCAGGGCGCAGCCGAAGCCGTCATCGGCGCGGCGTCCGGGATCGAAGCCAAAGCGGCCGGATTTTACACGCTCGCTGCGGAGAAGATGCGCGCCCTGCCCGAGGTCGGCCGGCTGCTGGCTAAGCTGGCGAAGAGCCGTGCGGCAAACCTGACAAGACTGGAAGGCCTGGTGCATTGACTTGATGCCGAGTTACCCGCAAAGCGGGCTCCCGAAATCCCCATTTTGGTGCTTTGCGGGTGAGGCGAGCATCATGGCTTCCTTGCGTTCAAGGAAGCAGTAAACGATGTTTCTCAAGAAAGCGGGGAGCTGCGCCCCCCGCACCCCCACGCCGCTGCGCGGCTTTGTCGGGCGCTGCGGCAGCGCCCCGCTGAACGCGGGGCAGCAGCCGCGAGCGCTGAGCGCTCGGCCTCACGCGCCGGCGCGCGGGCCGAAACCTTATCGGAAGGTTTGTAATGGCCTTCCGATAAGGAAAATTTCAGGAGCCGGATTTCACAAATCCAGGCTCATATAACGTGTTCCTTCAATCGGGTTGAAGCGATACGGAGGCACTTCGCGGAACCCGAGCGACCGGTAGAGTTCCTGTGCGGCGCCCATCGCGGGCAACGTGTCGAGAAACATTTCCCGGTACCCTATTCGCGATGCCTCGGCGATCAATTTGCCGGCAAGCATCCTGCCGAGGGCCCGCGCCCTGAATTGTGGGCGCACATACAGTCGCTTCATTTCGCACCGGTCTCCCTCGAAGGGCCGCAGCGCACCGCACCCCGCAACGGCTCCGTCGATGAAAGCCAGGTAGAGCCGACCCCGGGGCGGAGCATATTTACCCGGCAGGGTCGCCAATTCCTGCTCGAAATCCTGAAAACACAGATCGGTTTGAATCGATACCTGGTATTCACGGAAAAGTTCGCGTACCCGACACAAGAGCGGTCCCCCGGTGACCGGTTCTATAGCGATCTCCACTTCTTTCCTCCCGATTCGATTCCTGTATCCCGCGGAGTGACGGCACGGCTCCGCAAGCCGATCGTGCACCGAAAAGGAATATACATCCTCCGGATGGTCACATAAAGGAAAACCGACGTTGGCCCCGATCGTGCGAAAGTGCCTGCATCGGGCGGACAGCCGGCGGATGAGGACCTTCCTTGATCGCGACGGCGCGAGAGGGCCGCCTCCAGGGATCGTGGGTGGACCCCATTCCGGCGGCCCTCCGCTCAGTTGATTGCTTGATGAAAGGATTCAAAAACAAAAACGACAGCTCCAAATGCCTGATCGAATTTGCAGAACTTGACGCACACAACCAGCCGTTTGTCCGGCACCGGGATGACGAATCCTGATACCGAGTTGCGTTCAAGCCATCAAAGAATGAAAAGCGTGGGGAACTGCGTCCCCCACACCCCCACGCCGCTTCGCGGCTCAGTTTGGCGCTGCGGCAGCGCCCCGCTGAACGCGGGGCAGCAGCCGCGAGAGCTGAGCGCTCGGCCTCACGCGCTTGCGCGTGTGGCCGAAATCCGGGGGCGCGGGGGAATCATTCTCCCGCTCTTTTTGGGAATGTTAAGGCCATCGTCTCGTACGCATCTCAGTGTGATACAAAATTTTGTGATTACACGAGGTGCATGGAAATGGGGTGATTCGATTTCTTCAGAAGGGGGTTTGCTTTGCAAGCGGGCAGCGAGACGAATCAATGCAGGCGATTCCCCTATCGTATTGCTCCGAGGATGTTGTCGTATTGCCGTGAATCCGGGGTCTCGGTCCGCCGGGTTCCCTGCAAATTGATTGTCGGCGGGTAGTATTGGATGTCGCAGATTCCCATTTGGAAAAGGCCCGAGGTCGGATCAGCCGATGGCAGGCCGGAGCGCCTGTCCCACTTTTCCGGCCCTGAGCCTCTAACAAGATGGTACTTGTCTTCCGGAATTCCCGGAGTTTTGCCACTCCTCTCAGTTCCACTTTTCATTGAGCCCGAGAGCATCCCGGATCTGGTCGACGAACGCCGAAGAATGCCTCGCCTTCAGACATGCCTCCATGTATCGGCACTCGAGGCAGTACCCGGTGGCCTGGACCAGTTTGTCGGCGCCATAAGGCTTGATGACGATGTTTTCCCAGTACGGGCAACTGCCAAGTGCCGGGAGATTGGCCGCCTCACGAGACTGATACGGGACGACGGAGACTTTGCAGTTGCCGTCGTCTCCGACGGGGTGCGGCTTATCCACCACGACAAACACCGAAGACCCGTTCTGTTCCAGAGGCGTATTGCCGTCATCCTCAAAAAATCGAATGACGTCGCCCCTGAGGACGTTCTCGAAAACCGTCTCTTCCCATTTATCGCTCGAGACCATTCTTTCCACTCGTTTCATTTTTCTTTCCTTTCTTCGCTTTCCCCGGTTCCGGCCTTTCCCGTCGGAACTCCAAATGACGTGAACGCAGTCTCATCTCACGCCGGGCATGGATGCAGCCATGGTTTGCCGTACTTGATGCTTCACCATGCATATCCCCGCACCGGCGATAACGCCTCTTCTTTACCCTCCGAACGACCCGGAGCGTCCACTTTCCATAGCAGAGGTTACGACCCGTCCTTCCCGGATCGCTCCATCTCGTCCAACAGGGTGTGCCAGGAGTTTTGCCATAGCCGCCTCCTGGTTTCAACAAGCTCCCGTTTGCGCTTCCACGCCTCCAGCCCTTCCTTTGCTTTCTTCCCTGCAATGAGGCGCTCATACTCCGGGAAGGCATTCATCATCTGGCGAATTCCAATATTCGAAGGGCCGTTTTCTTCCGTCCCTTCGCCGGATGCTGAAACGATCCGGGCACCCTTTCCGGCAACCGCTCTTTCGATCATGGCCACCCCGATCGGGTCGCGGCCAAGGCAGTCGCGTTTTGCCACAAGGAGGATGTCGTCTTTATCGAGTCGGCTTATAGCTTCCACAAGGGCCGGATGCTTCTCCGAACCGCATGCGCCGGTTGCGCCTTCATCTTTGAAAACGTCGGCAAGAGACGATTTGCACTTTTCGGCATGGGATCGGCAGGCGGCCAACTGGGCGGCAAGCCCCGCTCTGATCTCGCCCTGATTCTCTGTGGAGACTCTCAGGTAAGCCAGGAACTTTCCCATGACTGACTCCTTTTCTTAATGAACTCTCCTTTGACCTGGTTGACGGGCAGCACCCTCTTCGTCTTTGCCTCCATGATCCGGCGCGCCCTTTTTTGTTGACTCCGGTTTCTCATGTTCCTGGCGGTGCGGTCGGGCAGGAGTCCTGCCGCGCCCTCGACATCGCTCCCGCGTCGCCGAGAGCTTTAAGCTCCGGGATACCGGCCGCCTCACCCCTGAATTTACTGTATGCCCTTGTCGGGACCCGGGCCCCGGTTCAAAGTCTTCATCGCAAAACCTGAATCTCCCACACCAATGACGTTCAGGCAGCCGTAATCCTGCCCGAACTCGAAAAGTCTATCCAGCGATACGCCCATCGCCTGGCAAAGGATGATGCGATTGATATGAGCGTGCCCGACGATGAGGAGGTTTCCTCGATTCGCATGGAGCATTTCGTAGAAGGCCGGGATCACCCTGAGGCTGCAATCCATGTAGCTTTCGCCGTCGGGGGGCCGGAAGGATAGAAGATCGAGGCTTCTTTCCTCAAACTGCCGGGGGTACAATCCGGCGGCTTGGTCGGGTGTCAATCCTTCCCACCGGCCGAAGTCGATTTCTCTGAGATCCCGTCTTTCACTGGGTTGAAGATGATGAGGTCCTGCAATGATCCGAGCCGTCTCCACGGATCGCCCGAGGTCGCTGCAGTAGATTGCCGCGAACCTCACCCCGGAGAGTTCCCGGCTCAGCTCCTGAGCCCGGCGGATTCCGTCCGGGCTCAGGGGGGCATCCAACTGCCCCGTATAGCGTCCGTCCGACTCCTCCTCGCAAATCGCTCCGTGCCGCACCAGGTAAATGTTTCTCGGGCCGCTCACCGAAGCAGCCTGAAGTCCTCTCCTGTACTTATGAATGATCTGGTCTACGGAACATCCCAGAACGCCTTCCATGCGTTCCCTGATCGCCTGTGCCTCATTCAGCCGCCGGGATATCGCGTGGAGAATGGCGGGTTGAGAGGAAAACCGGTCCGCAGCGGCGCTGTACTGTTTCTCCAGCGGGATGGGCCGATCCTTCGTGACGTACTGGTGCGCGAGGCAGATCAGGTCGGCTTCATCCACCGGCCGGGACCCGTTCGAGCTTTTGCCCTTTCGAGGCGAAACGACTTCCGCCACACGCGGGTAACCCAATTGGGGAAGCAGGTCTGCGCCTGCGGAGGCGCCGTCCGACATGCCTTCGGCGAGGCCGTGGAGCAGACCTGCGGAAACGATGAGATCGATGTCGAGATTCAGCCCGGCCCTCTTGAGGAATATCCCCAGAATGCGAGCCAGTTCCGCCACTGTTTCGGAATGGGCGACGACCTCATCCGTAACCAGAAACTTCTGCCAGAGAGACCGGCAATCTTCCCGCGCGGGAATGTCCTTCACCGCCGGGCCGGCCTGGAGCCTTGCGTAATTCAGGGGGGTATCGAAATTCATCTTGCACCTCGTCCGTAAAATCCAGGGCCACCTCATTCCGGTCGGGAAGCGTTCTCCACTCCTTCGCCATTCGGGCGGAGCAGGGTGCCCGCGTCGATGACGCTCAGGGCCGAACGCCGGCTTGCTTGTGAAGATCTGCGCAAGCACTTAAGGGTATACCTCCCCCTTTCCCCCCCAGCTTTTGAGGGCTCTGCGGTTACCTTATCTCCCGAAGTCACATAATTTTGTTTAGACTGTCCGTGATATGGCACATATCCATGTGTATCATCGGGATCGATGTTTATTCTAGTACAATTTTATAGCATATCAAGCTATATTGTATATGCAGATACAAGTTGATATCGTGGCTGGAATGTGAATTCTCTTCGATAACAGGCTGGAGGATTTGAAGGGAAATGTCCGAATTCCCACGTCTCCTCAAATAGTTGAGAAAACGCGTGGACACTTCCCACGTATGAACGATACGGTGGAAATCGCCCGGCATTTCGTATTTGGTGCATGGGGCAATTCGATGCCGGTGCCGACCCGCATCCCGGTGGTGTAGCCCCGGAGCATCTCGACGATCGCTTCTTAAGCAGGAATTCAAAAGATCTCGTGGGAGGAAGGGATCTATGCTACTTTCCCACCTGAAGGCTTGGGATGCGGCCTCGGGAGAGAATGCCTTTGGGGGAAAAGTGAGGTGATTTGATGGCGTTAGGGAAGTCCATAAGGTTCCACTGTGAGGTCTGCGGGGCGGATTTGACGGACAAGGCAGTGGCGCTCTTTCAGAAGGAACTCGACCAGATGGGCCTTACGGTGCGCGATCTTCACAACCTGGCCGTGAAAAACCTGAAGGGAGAAAACGTCGAGCAGTTCCTGTTGAGCCACTACAGCATGTCACAAAGAACGTACATCGAAATGATAGGCAGGCAGTTGTTATACATCGCTTTCGGTGTTTTGGTCTGCGATTCCTGCAAAGCCCCTGCCGAGGAATGGTAGACCGGCCGTGCGAGATGTTTTGCCGCCTCCATCCAAAAGAGAACCGAGTCGTTCCTTATGAATCCCTCCTTTCCTCGATGAAAAACAATGACAGCCCCAGGAAGACCGCGGCTGCGATACTGATGGTTCGGAAGTAACCCGTTTTGAGATGCAATGGGAAGATCGGGTTGAACACCACCGCGGTAATGGCAAACAAGACTACCCATGGCCTCCTGCTTTGTTCCCGTGAAACAAAGGTGCAGAGGACGGCGGCGCAGCAAACGGCCCAACGTGTGAGCAGGTAATAGGCGTAACCGTGATGTCCCAAAGCGGCGAGGATAAGAAAAACTATTGCCATCGATCTCAGGATAAAGCTTGGCGTAAAGAGGCTGTGCATCGTTGAAAAGCTCCTGTGGCAGATGGTCTACGTATTGCATTTTCGAAGGGATATTGCAACCGGTTTCCCTTCTATCCCCGTTCACGCTCCGAAGGGCGTTTGATCTCCCGGCGTCGGGCGGAAAGGTGCATCGCAATGATTTCGTCAGTGTCCCGAGTCGCTGACACGCTGTATAATTTGGATGCATTGCTGGAAGCTGATGTCTCCCCTCCCTTGGCGGGAGCGTGGTAACGAGAGAAGAGACGGGATTCAGGCAGTTCGCCGCAATGACGAATCCTGATTTCATCCGGCCTCGGCTTTTCCTTTAGGCAGCAGGCCGGGAATCATTCCCCCGCTTTTTTGGGGGATGTTAAAAAAGTATTGTTTTGAACGCAACTGAGGATGAGGCATTCCGGCGCTTCGGTTATGGACGCCGGCAAGGTGCCCGTCGGTTCAAGCCGGAGAATTCCGGGACATGAGAACGGATAGACCGTCGAAGTCGATCCGCGCAGCATCGGCGATGAAGGATATTCGGCGGTCTCCGGTTATGAGCGGGCCCGAGGCAGCTGCCGTTCCCGCGGGTTTCAGGCAATCCGCCGGCTCACGCTTCTCGTGAGGCCAACTCAACCGCTTTCATCGCAATGGCGCTCAGCGGGTCAAAAATCGGGCAGGGAAGGTCCTCCCGGTGCACGACGAGAGGGATTTCCGTGCAGCCCAGGGCGATGCCTTCCGCTCCCCTGGCGATCAGCCCTCTTGCGACGTCGAGTATTTTGGACCTAAAGGAGTAATCGCCGGCCTTAACATGGTAGATGGTCTCCATGACCGCGGCCTGTTCGTCGGCTTCGGGGATGAGAATCCGGGTGCCGTCTCTGGTGAGGGCCTTTTGATACAGACCTGTCGCCAGCGTCCCGTCCGTTGCCATCAATCCCAGTTTGTGCAGTTTCGGCGCATGAAGGGAGACCAGGGCGGCCGTTTCGGTGATCATATTCAGCACGGGAATGGACACGGCGGCCTGGATTCCTTCAAACCAGAAATGGGCGGTGTTACAGGGTATAATGATAAAGTCGGCCCCGGCGCGTTCCAGGGTCCTGGCGCTCTTAACGAGCGCCGGCAGGCAATCCTCCCCCTGTCCCTTGATGGCGGCGGTACGGTCGGGAATTTGCGGGTTGTTGTCGATGATCACGTGGTGGTGTTCCTGGTCCCTGACAGCCGGGGTTGCCCGGATTATACGCTCGAAAAGAGCGAGCGTTGCTTCCGGTCCCATGCCGCCAAGGATGCCGATGGTTCGATTTGCCATAGACGGGCCCTCCGTTGGAAAGGATTCTCGTGTTGACAGCCGGAGCGGGTGCCTCAAAATTGCCCTCCGGAACCGTAACAAAGGTCTTGACTATAGAATATATTATATATGATATTGCAAGCAAGAATTGCTCACAACCCTAAAAAGGAAATAGGAGGACAGTATGTGCCCTCGGCAACTGGAACCGAAAACTCTGAGCAACATGGCTTATGAGGCTCTGAAGGAGTCCATCCTGAAAAATGAAATGCTCCCGGGGCAGGAAGTCGTGATCCGAACGGTTGCCGCTTCGCTCGGAGTCAGCCATATCCCGGTTCGTGAGGCTGTGGCGCGTCTTGCCGCGGATGGCTTTGTCGAACTATCCCCCCACCGGACCCTGCGGGTTGCAGAACTCAATGAGGACATCGTCCGTCAGGCCTATGAGGTGAGGCGCCTTCTCGAACCGCATGCCGCCGTCTGTGCAGCGAGGCAGGCCAAGGGGAACCCCGCCTTCCGCAAACCCCTTCTGGATTTGCTTGAATCCGCGGAAGGCCACATCCATGCAGAATTCGATCGGTCCACTTTCGAAGAATCCGTCGGGATCGACCTGCGCCTGAACGAGATCTTTCTCAAGGCTGTCGATAACGATATTCTGCGCGAGATTCTGACCCTGATAGGGAACCGCTCGCTTCGTACCCGTACGTATACGGAGGCGACCAAATTCTCGACGAGCACCGAAGAAAGCGACACATCCACGCGCGAACACATAGCCATCATCCGCGCCATTATCGCCGGCGACGACGAAGAGCATATCCGCGAGGTGGTGCTTGAACACCTGAAGAACGGGGAAAGCCGCACAAGGGCTGCCATCCGATCACGCGGGACCGCCTGAGACGCGATTCTGCGACCTGCATGCCCGCGCTGTGGGAGAATTCAAATGCTGAACCGTGAAAAGAGGGCCGGTCTGTTTTGTCCCGGCCGCCGCTTTGCAGGATCTTTCGACGTTCGCGTTGCGTTCCGTTTGGCTGGGGGAGCGGACGACCCGCGCCGTCGCGCGATCGTGTTCCCGGAAGGGGATCCGAAGGAATGAATCCACTTCGGGAAAGGGGACCGCGGAGTATCGGCCGAAGGACCCGGATCGGGCAACATGCCCCAAGACGGAGGTCTGCCCGGCTGTGCCCGGACTCACCGGGTGGAAAGTTCAACACATCGATATTCCACGACTCGCTTGAGGACTGCCGCCTGGGCAAAAAGAGGCACAACGGCGCAAAAAACGCTTGACTATATGATATATCATATAGTAGCCTGTACTAGAACGCGAGCCAGCTACACGGATCGTTGCCGATCGAAAGCATGGTTCCAACTCTTTCCTGCCCGGAACCAATGACCTGGCACGGAAAGCGACGATGCCCCCTCTCGCGGGAGTGACGTAATCAGGACTTTCTTTTGCGCCGTGTGAGCAGGCGTCTTCTTCTTCAACGCCTTATAAAAGATTTTGTGTTTTGCATGGATACGCAGCGGGAGAATCTAAATGCATTGCATAAAGAGAATTACTCTGTACCGCGTTGATCTGCCTCTTGCCACACCCTTCCGCCACGCCTCTTCGGGCTCCGTCGGACAGCTCGAGGAAGTGATAGCGCGCGTTGACACCGACTCCGGAATCACAGGCTGGGGGGAGGTGCGGGGCAACTGCACTTATGTCACAGGGGACACTCCGGACCGCATCCTGGCTGCGGCGTCATTTCTTGCCCCGAGCCTTCTGGGGGAACCTGTCGAGGAAGTCCCGCGGCTCTCCGACAAAATGGGAAAATTGATAACGGGGAATTCCGCGGCGAGAGCACTGCTCGATATCGCCATCCACGACGCCCTGGCAAAGACCGTCGGCGTGCCGCTTGCGGTGGTGCTGGGAGGCATTCGGCAGCGGCGGCTTGCGACCGATATCTGCATCGCCTTTTACTCCGCTTCTGAAGCGGCCGGCATAGCACGCGCGGCCCTTTCCGACGGGTTTACCTTTATCAAACTGCGCGCGGGCATCTCCAGGGAACAGGACTTGTCCCGTTGCGCCGCGGTCCGCGAGGTCCTCGCGGCCGCTGAATCAAAAGCCATCCTGGCTATCGACGCCAACGGCGCGTGGAGCGCAAAACAGGCGATCTCCATGATCCGTCTGCTTGAGCCCTATGACCTCGCCTTCGTTGAACAGCCGGTTGCGGCGGATGACATAGCCGGCCTCCGGTTCGTGCGCGAACACAGCGCAGTCCCGGTCATGGCCGATGAATCCGCGCAAACCCCTCGCGCTCTTCTACAACTGATTGAACGGCAAGCCGCCGATATGTTCCACTTCAAGCTGATCAAGGCAGGGGGATTCGTCCCCCTGAAACGGATGATGAGTATCGCCGAGGCGGCCGGGCTCCCCTACATGATGGGGCAGATGGACGAAGGAATCCTCGCAAGCTCCGCCGCAGTACACGCGGGGGCTGCATCATCCGCAGCGTTTTTCGAAGTTCACTGCGATCGCAATATCGCGGCTCAGCCCTTTAAGGGGCTGGTATTCGAGGACGGGCACAGGCTGTTGCCCGAAGGGCCCGGATTGGGCATCGAGGTCGACGAAACCGGTCTCAGGCGGATTGCATTCTTCCAGCGGTAAACAGGGCGGCGTCCGGCCGGTTTTCCGGCGTCGCCCGCATCAGATATCGTTCTTGTCGGCTCAACTTGTTATGACATTCGGAGTTTCTCCTTGAGCCCCCCTTTGTGGGGAACCACGCCATGCCTCCTCCCATGGAGGCTTTGGGGGGGGCCGACGGTCTGGCGTAACCTGTGGCAGGTGGTGAAATACATGCGGTAACCGAACGGAAAAAGGGGGTTCCAAACATGAAAAGGCTCTTGGGAGTAATCGGTTTAATGATCTTGGTGGCTGCGGTGGCCTGTCCGGCGAACGCCGCGAAGAAATATGACGGCCAGACCATGCAGGTGCTCATCGGCATAACGCCTCAGGCCCGTGAGCAGATCATGGAGTATATCGCGCCCAAGCTGAAGGAAAAATGGGGCATCGATTTGGCCGTGGAACCCATGGGGTCCACCCAGATGATCGAGAAGATCGTGGTGATGAAAGACAATCCCCGCGTGACGATCGCCGGCTGGGATGTTCCCATAGGCCTGGCCGCCAATGACATGGGCCTGTGTGAAACCATTGACCCGGCGAAGCTGAGCACCCTGAAACTGCTTTACGACTGGGCCGTTTCCAAGGAAAAAGGCGAAATCAAGGTGCTTGCGGCGAACCTTACCGCCATCGGCCTCATCTACAACGATGAGGAGTTCACCGCCAATAAACTCACCCCCCCTTCCTCATGGTATGACCTCTGGAAACCCGAGTACAAAGGAAGGCTGAGCATCGTTGCCCCTGAAAGCACCTGGGGTCTCGCGGAGCTGCCGATGTTCGCGCGGCTCGAAGGCGGGGGAGAAACGAACATCGATCCCGGATATGCAAAGATTAAGACGCTCACTCCAAACGTTCATACCATCTACACCTGGTCGTCCGAACTGGTGAAACTCCTCCAGCTCGGAGAAGTGTGGGTGGCGGTCACGGGCTCAAACATCGGGCCGGCCCTTAAAAAGGATGGATTGGGGGTTACCTGGGTGCTTCCGAAGGAAGGCGGGCCCATGGCCAACGGAGGCATGTCGATTGTAAAGGGATCGCCGTACCAGGAAGTTGCCTACGATTTTCTCGATCTTTACTACAGCACTCCTTTCCAACTCATGCGGGTAAAACAGTCCGGTATTTTCTCACCGAACAGCGAAGTCTGGTCGAAGCTCGACGACCAGGAAAAGAAAGCCCAGCCCATGTCTCCCGAATCCTTCTCCAAGCTCATAGATCTGGATTGGGCAACGATTGCCAAGCAGAAAGGGGCCTGGATCGAACGGTGGCATAAAGAAATCAAGTAGGTATCAGCTGAGCGGGGGAAGAGGACGGCTCTCCCCCCGCATCCAAAGGATTACGGGAAATGGATACTATCTTGCGTTTTGCGAATGTCTCCAAGACGTTCGGAAACCAGCGCGTATTGGAAAGCTTCAATCTTGACGTATACGCAGGGGAATTTCTAACGCTTCTCGGGCCTTCGGGATGCGGAAAAACCACCTGCCTGAACCTTGCGGCCGGATTTCTCAAGCCGGATTCGGGTTCCATCGTGTTGCGCGGGGAAGTGGTCAACGATCTGCCCCCGCGCAGGAGGAACCTTTCCATGGTGTTCCAGACTTGGGCGCTGTTCCCTCACATGACCTCATTTGAGAACGTGGCCTTCGGCCTCACCATGCGGAAACGCCCCAAAGCGACGATCCGGTCGAAAGTCATGGAAATGCTTGAACTGGTGCGATTGGGCGGTTCGTCCGAAAAATATCCGTCACAGCTTTCGGGCGGCATGCGGCAGCGCCTCGCCCTGGCGCGGGCTTTGGCCGTGGACCCGAGTATCCTGCTCCTCGATGAACCGCTGAGCGCCCTGGACGCGGCGCTCAGAAAAGAGATGCAGGTGGAAATCAAGCGCATTCATGAAAAACTGAAGGTAACGACCATCTTCGTCACCCACAACCAGGAGGAAGCCCTTACCATGAGCAGCCGCATCGCGGTGCTGCGGGGAGGCGAGATTCTCAGGATCGATACGCCGCGCGAACTCTATACCACCCCACGGTCGCGGTTCGTATGCAGCTTCATGGGCGAAGCGAACATCTTCGAGGGCAGGGTGGAATCGATCGAGGGGCGTATCGCGACAATGAAAGCGGGACCGTTCCTTGTGTCCTTTACGGCGCAGAACGACATCAGCGTCGGTGCCGAGGCCTGCATCGCCGTGCGTCCCGAGAGGGTAATCATAAGCAGGACATGTTCGTCGGGCAGTTGCAACTCCATCCCCGCCGTGGTTCGGGACCTTGTCTACAGCGGATCGACGATCCAGTACTGGCTGGAAGCTCAGGGGAAAGAACTGTTGGCCAGCGAATACCAGAAGTCGGGCATACCACACCCCGAACCGGGTGAAACGGTAAACCTCGACTTTCGACCCGAAGATCTCATGCTGTTGGACCTGGAGTGATTCCTTAAGGGAGGAGGTGGCAACGTGACTAAGCTGGCGGCTAATCTGCGATCGGCCTGGCTCCTTGGCCCGGGCCTGGCGCTCCTGGTGGTCTTTTTCGTCGTCCCCATGCTGTTCCTGGTCTGCCTCAGTTTTCTCAAGTACGACCAGGTGCATCTGTTTCTCAACGTGTTGACCCTCGAGAATTACATGAAGTTTTTTAAGGAATCCCAATTCATCAAGATGGTCTGGGATTCAATTGTAGTGGGTGGATGGACAACTTTCATCTCGCTGATTGTCGGATACCCCATCGCCTATTACCTTGCAAGAATCGAAGGCGTTGAGCGCACGATTCTCTCGTGTATCTGCCTTCTGCCCATATTTGTCAGCATACTCGTAACGACCCTGGGCTGGTACATAATCCTTCTGCCCTACGGGGCGGCGCAGAGGCTTTTCTTGACCCTCGGGGTGTGGCAGGGGCGCCTCAACTGGCTCCAGACACTCCCAAGCCTGGTCCTCGTGCTGGTGCATCTTCATATCGCTTTCGCCATCCTGATCCTGGCGTCGAGCATCCAGAACATTTCACAGGAAAAGGTAAACGCGGCGCGGATCCTGGGGGCATCCACGTTCCAGATCGTTCGGCGGCTTTACATCCCGCTCACCATGCCGGCGATCATCTCCAGCGCGATCCTGGTTTTTTCACTCGCAATTTCCTCCTACCTCATCCCCATACTCATCACCGGGCAGAAACTGCGGCTCCTGCCGATGGCGGTCTTCAGCTACACTACGGAGCTTCTCAACTGGCCGTTTGCCTCAGCCATCGCCATCCTGCTCCTCATCCTCGTCTCTTCGGTCACCTATGTCATAACCGTCGTGACCAACCGCCTGACGGGCCGCGGCAAATGGGAGGAGGTGTAATCATGCAGGGAATGAGGATACTACGGTTTTATGTTTACGTGTGTGCCTTCATCATGCTGGCTCCCATTCTGATCACGGTTCCCGTTGCGGTGACCACCACCGGGTATATGGTTTTCCCGCCAAAGGGATTTACGCTGGTGTGGTTTCTGAAATGCTTTCAGGATCAGATTCTCGTCGAATCTCTGATTCGAAGCGTGATCATCGGGGTCATTTCGGCCGTCCTGTCGGTGATCATCGGCCTGCTCTCGGCCTTCGCCGTGGAACGCGGCAGGTTCCCGGGAAAGACCCTTTGCGAGACCTTATTTGCCGGGCCGCAGATGATCCCCCAGATCATTTTCGTGGTGGCCCTCCTCATCTTCTATGAGACGCTCGGCCTGAACGAAACCTTTGTCGGCCTTCTCATCAGCCATGTCCTCATGGGGCTTCCCTTCGCATTCAGGACACTTCTTGTGGGTGTGGGATCGCTTGACCGGCGCCAGGAGTGGAGCGCCCAGATCCTTGGCGCGAACCCCGTGAAGGTCTTTCAGCACATTATTTTGCCCCAGATCAAGACGGGCCTTATCGCCTCGTTCATTTTCGCGTTCATGCTCTCTTTCAACAACGTTACTTTCGCGCTGTTCCTTGCCGGTGTCGGGAAGAAGACGCTCCCCGTCGAAATGTTCCAGCGCCTCAATATCGGAGGCATCAGCCCTGCCATTCCCGCGATTTCTTTTCTGCTCACGGTTTTTGGGGTGCTGATATTCATCGTGGCGGACAGGACGGTGGGCATCTACCGATACCTCGGCGGGAATGAGAACAAATGATGTCGATCTGCATGGAAAGGAGTCTGTATGCCCGTTGATTCGGCCATCCTGAACTACATTGACGGTCATCATGATGAAATGCTGGCGTTTCTGGAGCGGCTTGCCGCCATGGAGAGCCCCAGTGCGGACGCGGCCCTTGTGGGGGCCGTGGCGGATGCTTTGGAGGCCGCCTACCGGGAGGCCGGCTGCAAGACGAGTCGTATCTCCGTTGAGGGCTTTGCGCCTCACCTTGTCGCCGAGACGCCGGGCGGCGGGGACGGCCCGCGGGTCCTTCTCGTCGGGCACTGCGATACCGTCTATCCGGCGGGAACCCTTGCCGGGATGCCGGTTTGCCGGGAGGGCGACCGGCTCCTGGGACCCGGGGTCATGGACATGAAGGGAGGCCTTCTTGTGGCCCTCTATGCGGTTAAGGCGGTCCTGGCCGTGAGGGGCACTCCGCCCGGGTCGGTCAGGGTGTTGATAAACACGGATGAAGAACCGGGGTCGCCGACCTCCCGCGGGCTTCTACCCGAACTCGTTGAAGGCGTTGACTGTGCGTTTGTTTTCGAACCGGCCCTTGAAGACGGTTCGCTCATAGACCGGCGTAAGGGAGTGGGGGTTTTCCAACTCGTGGTCAAGGGCCGGCAGGCGCATGCCGGGGCCGAACCCGAAAAAGGGGCCAACGCCATCGTCGCCCTGTCGAAGAAGGTGGCATCCCTGGCCGCACTCACCGACCTGGCCATCGGCACCACCCTCAATGCGGGTGTCATCTCCGGGGGCACTCTCCCCTACGTGGTTCCCGATCATGCCGAAGTGAAGGTGGACATCCGCGTCCCGAGCGAGGCCGAGCGGGAACGGATCACCGGGCTGATGCACGATATTTCGGAGCGGCAGGATGTTCCGGGGACTTCCGGCACCCTCGCCGGGAGCTTTCACCGGCCGCCCATGGGCCCCGCGGAGGCGACCGAACGGCTCAAGGCGCTGGTGGAGGAAGAGGGGCCGTCGGCGGACCTTGACGTGCGGTGGACGGGGTGCGGTTCCGTTTCGGATGCGAACAACATAGCCGGCCTGGGTGTGCCCACGATAGACGGCATGGGCCCGGTCGGAGGTCGGGCGCACAGCCCCGAAGAGTGGATGGACATTCCGTCGTTTTTTCAGAAGACTGCCCTGCTCGCAGCCATTCTGGACCGAATAGTGTATCGCAGGGCCGTCTGAGCGGCGCTGGGGAGGGCGTTTTTTTGGAATGAACCGGTGATTTTTTGTTTGAATATATATCATATATCATATATCGTATTTGCCCATACGGGATGCGCCACGATTGAAACGAACCTTTTGGAAATGGCACAGTGGAGAGGTCCAAATGGCACGAAATCGAAATCTCTGTGAGAAAGTCTCCGATCTTCCCTCTTCTGCAACAGAGGTTGTGGATAACACCGTCAAGCGTATGAAACGCTCGGGCGTTGCCGATATCGTTTCGCTCGGAGTCGGGGAACCGTGCTTCGACACGCCGGAAAACATTAAGCAGGCCGCGTCCGCGGCCCTGATGGCGGGCGACACGAAATACCAGCCCACGGCCGGTTCTTTTGCCCTGCGCGAGGCCATTGAGGCAAAGCTCGCCCGCGAAAACGGAATGCAGACCGGCGTCGACAATATAGTGGTAACCGCGGGAGGCAAATTTGCCATCTATCTTGCCATGCACGCAGTGCTTCAACCCGGGGACACCGTGATCATCATCGAACCCGCCTGGGTGACCTATGAACCCATCGCAATGCTCACCGGGGCCAAAGTCGTGAAGATTCCCACACGGGCCGAAGAGGGGTTCAAACCCGACCCGGACGATATAAGGCGCGCGATGACGCCTTCGGTCCGCATGATCATCGCCAACTCACCCTGCAACCCCACCGGGGCCGTGTATGACCGTGAGCGTCTCCGGGAAATTGCCCGCATCATGAGGGACAACGGTGCGCTGCTCCTCTCCGATGAAGTCTACGAGTACCAGATCTTCGAAGGCAAACGCTACAGCCCCGCATCGGAATTCGAGAACGTGATCACGGTCAACGCCTTCTCCAAAAGCTTCGCCATGACGGGCTGGAGGCTCGGGTATGCGGTGGCTCCCCGAGAGATCGTCGAAAACATGCTCAAGATATACCAGCACTCCACCAGTTCAGTGACCTCATTTGCACAGGCAGGCGGGATCGAGGCCCTCAACAACGAGACCTCGGCCCGCGCGGCAAGGGAAATGTTCCAGGGATACCGCAAACGCCGGGCACTGATGCTTCGACTCATCGACGAAAGCCCATACCTGGAACTTCCCGCCATTCCCGAAGGAGCCATCTACTGCTTCCCCGAGTACAAACCGCAAATGGATTCAATTGAACTCGCCAAGGCCCTTCTGGCCGAGGTCCATGTCGCTACGGTCCCGGGCGGGGCTTTCGGGGCCAGCGGGGAAGGGCACCTGAGGTTTTCTTTCGCCACGTCGGAGGAGGATATTGTTGAAGCTTTTCGCCGGATGAACCGGTTTTTCGAACGACGGTAAAGCCATCTAAAGAAAAAAGGGGTACCGATGATGCAATCACGTGGACGCGTCCTTACCGGAACGCACTTTATGCTGGGAAATTTCGCTGCCGTTGAAGGGGCAATCGCTGCCGGCTGCGACTTCTTTGCCGGCTATCCGATCACACCGGCAAACGAAGTCTCCGAACGTATGTCGGAACGCCTCCCGGAAGTGAAAGGCAATTTCCTCCAGGGGGAGGACGAATTGTGCTCCATCAACGCGGTGTGCGCCGCTTCCCTGGCCGGGGCGCGGGCCATGACGGCAACGGCGAGCGCAGGGTTCAACTATATGATGGAGGGAATCGAATATGCCGTGGCCTGTGAAATTCCCTGCGTTATCCTCGATGTTCAGAGATGCCGGGGAGAGAATTTCGCGACTCAGGCCGACGTCATGCAGATGCGGTGGGGCGCCGCGGGCGATCATGAAATGATCGTCCTGGCCCCGCAGTCCGTGCAGGAACTGTTCGATCACACCGTGCGCGCCTTTAACCTCGCCGAACGATTCAGGACCCCCGTCGTAATCATGTCGGAAACGACCATCGCGCTCATGCGCGAAAGGCTTGTCATTCCGGAGCCGGAAGCGATTGAAATCGTCCGGCGCAAGAAACCGACGGTTCCGCCCGCGGATTTCATCCCGTTTGCGGCAGGGGAGGACGGCGTTCCCCCTCTTCCGGATCTCGGGGAGGGGTACCGGATCCTCCATTCGATCAATCCGCACGATGAGCGCGGGGGCATCGCCTGGGACGCCGAGGTCTACGACCGGCTTTACCAGCGCATCACCGGAAAGATCACGAGGGCGCGCCGGGAAATTGTGGAAACCAAGGGCTTTTACCTCGATGACGCCGAAGTTCTTTGCGTGGCTTACGGATCGGAGAGCAGGCCCGCCCTCGCCGCGGTGCGGGCGGCCCGCGAGAAAGGCATCAAGGCGGGGCTCCTGCGGCTCGTCACGGTATGGCCGGTCCCGGAGGAAGAAATCCGTGAGGCCGCCCAACGGGCGCGAGTTGTCCTTTCCATCGAGATGAACATAGGAAAATACGCCACTGAAATCGAACGCGTATGCTGCGGTCTCGCGCCCGTGCGGCGCGTTACCAGGAACCTTGGGGAAATCCACCCCGAAGGCGAAATCCTCTCTGCCATCGAAGGAGCGCTCAGGTGAAAGAAAACCCTTTGAGGAAATATCTCCGGCCCGCATGTCTGCCGCATTTTTTCTGCCCGGGATGCGGTGCGGCGCAGATTCTCAACTTTTTTACCCGTGCCCTGGATGAGGCGAAAATCGACTTCGACAAGCTTGTCGGCATCGGCGGGGTCGGCTGCGCGGCGCGCATCCCCGTCTATCTGCACGTAGACGCGTTCCACGGGGTTCACGGGAGGACCCTGCCCTGGGGAACGGGGGTCAAACTGCACAATCCGGCCCTCAAGGTCGTCATTTTCGCCGGGGACGGCGATGCGGCGGCCATCGGCGGCAATCATCTCATCCAGGCCGCCCGCCGGAACCTCGACGTGACCATGATCGTCGTAGACAACCTCACCTTTGCCATGACCGGGGGCCAGGCCGCGCCGACCACTCCCTACTCCTTCAAAAGCACCACGACCCCTTACGGCAGCAACGAGCGTCCTTTCGATCTCTGCCGCCTGGTGGAGGCGGCGGGGGGGACTTATGTGGCCAGGGAGACGACGGCCCGCCCGAGGCAGGCGATATCCACCTTGAAGAAGGCACTGCTCCACAAGGGATTCTCCTTTGTGGAACTGGTCAGCCAGTGTCCCACGAATTTCGGGCGGACCGCCCTTGGGACGGGAAACCCCGTGGCCTGCATGAAGTGGATCGAGGAACACTCCGTCAGCATCGACGAGGCTGCAAAGGGCGAGTACAAGGGGGAGCGCAGGTTTGTGCTGGGAACATTCGTCGACCGGGAGGAACCTGTCTTTTCCGGCACTTCCGTGTCGGAGCAAAGTGAGGTGAAGTCATGAGTGCACGACCTCTCAGCATCCAATTATGCGGATTCGGGGGGCAGGGGGTCGTCCTGGCCTCCGTGATCCTGGGAACCACGGTGGTGACCAAGGCCGGGCTGGAAGCATGCCAGACGCAGTCCTACGGCTCTGAAGCCAGGGGCGGCGAGTGCCAGGCCCAGGTTATTGTCTCGCACGATCCCATCGATTCTCCGCATGCCGAACAGTCGGACCTTCTCGTGGCCATGTCTCAGCAGGCGTTTGAGAAGTACATGCCGCGCCTGCGGCCGGGCGGGTCGCTCGTTTTCGATCCGGAACTGGTGTCGGCGCCGGCGACGGACGGCATCACCGCCTACGCCGTTCCGGCAACCCAGACCGCGGGCGAACTCGGGACAACGCTTGCCGCAAACATGGTGATGCTGGGCTTTCTGCAAAGCGCCACACAACTCTTTTCCGAGGCGGATGTTCTCGAAGTCATCTCCGAAAACGTCCCGGCCCGGTTTCTCGATGTGAATCTGGCGGCGGCACGGCAGGGGATGGAATTCGCCCGCCGGATGCACGCCTGCATAAAGGTTTGAACGATGAGGCTCTTAGAATTCCAGGGAAAAGAACTTCTGTCGGCTTATGGCATTAAGATCCTCAAGGGATTGCTGATCGAGAAAGCCGACGATGCACTCAATCTGCCGTTTCCGTGTGTCCTCAAGGCCCAGGTGCCGGTTGGCGGACGTGGAAAGGCAGGGGCCATTGCGAGCGTGGACGGGCCGGAACAGGCCGTGACGGCCGCCCGCAGGATCCTGGCCGCAACGGTAAAAGGCTGGCCGGTGTCGGCCCTTCTTGCCGAGCAACTGGCCCCCGCCGGGCGGGAGATCTACCTTTCGCTCCTGGTGGACGGACGGAGCGGGGACCCGGTTATCCTCGCTTCTGCGAAAGGGGGCATGGACATCGAAGAAACGGCCCGCCAGGATCCGGACGCGGTGTTGAGACGCCCGATCGATCCCTTTCTCGGGGTCCGCGATTATGACGTACGGGCGATCGCACGTCATATCGGGACAAACGCAAAGAAACTGTCCCCTGTCCTCCAGTCCCTTTGGGTGCTGTTCCGGAGCGCGGACGCATCGCTTGTGGAAATCAACCCGCTCCTCGAAACGGACACGGAATTCCTCGCGCTTGACGCGAAGATTATCCTGGACAATCCGGCGGGCTTTCGGCACGGGGAGGACTTCAAAAGGCTCTCCGCGGAGGCAGCCCGGCTGGACACGCGGCCCCGGACCGCTTCGGAACGGTTGGCTGAAGCCGGCGGCATCACCTACGTGCCGCTCCAGGGAGACGTCGGCCTCATCGCCGACGGCGCCGGAACCGGAATGCTCACCCTCGATCTTATCCACTCGGAAGGCGGTTCCGCCGCGAACTTCTGCGAGATGGGCGGACTTGCCAATGCCCCGACGATGTGTGAAACACTCCGTATGGTGCTCGCCGACGACAGGCTGAGGGTCGTCGTCGTGAGCCTTATCGGCGGCATGACGCGCATGGATGACATGGCCCAGGGGGTTCTCGACTATCTCAAAACCCCGGGGGTCCGTCAAATCCCCCTGGTCGTTCGCATGTGCGGAACGAAGGCCGATGTTGGCATCCCCATGCTCCGCGAGGCTGGAGTTGCCGTATTTGAAGACCTTGTTTCGGCTGTGCGCGAAGCCGTAAAGCCGGCAGGCAGGAAGTAGATTATGGCAATCCTTATAGACAGCAATTCCCGGGTTCTCGTCCAGGGTATAACAGGGACGGTGGGGTCTTTTCAGGCCTCCATCATGAAAGATTACTGCACCAATATCGTCGCGGGGGTCACGCCCGGCCGCGGAGGAACCGAGGTCCACGGAATCCCCGTATTCGATTCGGTGGAAGAAGCGGTGTCCCGCTGCCCGGCCAACGCCGCCATCAGTTTCGTGCCCGCGCGTTTTGCCAAAGACGCCGTGCTCGAAGTCATCCGGGCGCGCATCCCCTTTCTTGTGGTCTCAACGGAGGGGATCCCGGTAAACGACACCGTCGACATCCTGCGTTACGCCAGGGCCTGCGGGACAAGAATCCTGGGACCCGACACCCCGGGGCTGATCTCGCCCGGGAAATGCAAGCTCGGCGTTCACCCTCACAGTCTGTTCACCGAAGGCGCCGTGGGGGTCCTGTCCAAAAGCGGGTCCCTTTCCTACGAGGTGGGCCGGGTTCTCACGGCTGCGGGAATCGGTATGTCGACCGTGGTGGGAATCGGCGGGGGGCCGCTGTGGGGCCTCAGCCAGGAAGAAGTCCTGGCGCTGTTTGAGGAAGATGAGGACACACGCGCCGTGGTGCTCCTCGGCGAAGTGGGAGGCACCATGGAACACGCGGCCGCCCGGTTCATCGCCGAACGGATGTCCAAACCGGTCGTGGCCCTCATCGTTGGACAAATGGCGCCGGAAGGTGCGCGCATGGGGCACGCCGGGGCCATCATAGAAGGCAAAGAAGGCACGGCCCAGGCCAAATGCGAGGCACTGCGGCGGGCCGGAGTTCATATCGCTATGGACTCCCTTGAGATTCCTCAAATTTTGAAGAAGCTTGGAGTGTGATTTACTATGATTATCCACATCGATGAGCGAGTATGCAAGGGCTGCGGACTCTGTGTCCATTTCTGCAAGGAAGGTGTCCTCAGCATCCTCGGACGGCGGAATGCCAAGGGCTATTCCGTTGCCGAGGTCACAAATCCGGAAAAGTGCAAAGCTTGCCGCCTCTGCGAAATCGGTTGTTCGGATTTCGCCATATACGTTGAGACGGAAAAATCCGGTCGAAGTCAACAGGCCTCATAGCATCAACCACCACAAAGGAGCGGAACCAATGAGTCATTGCTGCAATTCCGGTTTGCAAGAGACCGTCATATCCGGGTCCATGGCCGTTTTTCCCAGAGATGAGTTCGATTCCCGCCAGAAGGCGTTGAGAAAAGTTCTTGCCGAAAAGGGCATCGACCTCCTTCTCGTAAACGGTCCCGAGAACATCTTCTACCTCACGGGAGAACAGAGCCCGGGGTACTATACCTTCATGTGCCTTGGAGTGCCCGTCGAGGGCGAACCATTTTTGCTGCTTCGTGAACTCGAATCCTGGAATGCGCGGGCCAACACCTTTCTTGAAAATATTGTGACTTACGCCGATAATGTCGCCCCCGGGGAGGCTCTTGCCGCCCTCATTGAATCGAAGGGATGGAAGGGGCGCCGGGTCGCCATCGACCGGACGGCATGGTTCCTGCCGGTAGCCCTGTACGACAAGCTGGCGGCAGCCCTTGGAAATCCGCTGGACGGCTCGGGTCTGGTCGAGCAACTGCGGCTCATCAAATCACCGAGAGAAATCGAAATGATCGCGAAAGCCGCAGGGACGACCGACGCAGGAATGTATGCCGGGATGGAGGCGGTCAGTGCCGGTTCAACGGAGAACATCGTCGCCGCGGCCATGATGCAGGCAGCCATTGAGGCCGGATCGGAATACATGGGCATGGATCCGTTTGTGACTTCAGGCCCCAGAAGCGGGATACCGCACACGACCTGGCGGCGGCGGGTGCTCGAACCGGAAGATGGGGTCCTCCTGGAGATGGCCGGCTGCTTCAACCGCTATCATGCGGCGCTGATGCGGACCGCCTGGATAGGACGCGCCCCCGTGAAGGCCGCGGACATGATGAAGTCCTGCGAAGAAGCCCTGGAAGCCGCCATTGCCAAGGTTAAACCGGGGAACACCTGCGCCGATGTCCACAACGCCGCCCAGGCCGTGATCGACCGGGACGGGTACACGGAAAACTATCGCAAGCGCACGGGTTACGGCATCGGCGTCTCCTTCGCCCCGGACTGGGGAGAAGGAAACATTGTAAGCCTTTTTCACAACGTAACGATGGAACTCAAACCCGGAATGTGCTTTCATATGCCCCCCGCCCTGCGCGACTACGGGCATTTCGCGGTGGGGGTCAGTGAAACGGTTCTCGTAACGGAGAAGGGCTGTCGCACATTCAGCACCGTTCCCCGCGGTCTGCTGGAGATATGAGGCTTGGACTGCGGCTCGGAACCCTCATGGGTGTCGGCTCGTTCCAGCGGGATGCATCGGGTCGTCCGCGAGGCGTTTGAAACGGTGGGCCCGACCGGAAATCATGTCGCGGAGGAACCGTGCGAACCGTCGGGGAGTGAACAGGAACGGGCATGCCGTCTTTGAGGGGACCGGGCCGTGTTTTGTACTGGAGAACTTTCAACGAGTAAGTCTTTTGTTCTGCCTGAAGGGAGTGGATTGAATCATGTCGTCTGAAAGTGAAATCAAGAAGTCCGGAAAGAAAGCCGTATGCGAAGATACGTACAATCCGTTCAAAACCGCGCAGGCCCAGCTCGATCGCGCAGCGGAAAGACTCGGGCTGAGTCCTGCCGTTCACGAGTTTCTCAGGTGGCCCATGCAGGAAATCAAGGTCATTCTTCCCGTGAAGATGGATGACGGATCGACGAAGATTTTCCATGCCTTCCGCGTTCAATACAACTCAGCCAGGGGTCCGGCCAAGGGCGGTCTGCGGTGGCACCCCGACGAGACCATCGATACGGTGCGCGCGCTTGCCGCGTGGATGACCTGGAAGACCTCCGTGGTCGATATTCCCCTGGGAGGCGGCAAGGGCGGGGTTGTCTGCAACCCGAAGGAACTCTCGGAAACCGAGAAGGAAAGGCTGGCCCGCGCATACATCCGCGCCATCGGAAGGTCCCTTGGCGTAACGAAGGATGTTCCGGCCCCCGACGTCTACACGACCCCGCAGATCATGGCCTGGATGATGGATGAATACGAGACGCTGACGGGTGAGCATCACCCGGGAGTGATCACGGGAAAGCCGCTGGCCCTGGGAGGTTCACAGGGCAGGGGGGATGCGACGGCCCGGGGCGGCGTGTATGTGTTGAGAGAAGCCGCCAAGGCCTTTGGAATCGATCTTAAGAACGCCACCATGGCGGTCCAGGGTTTTGGAAACGCCGGCCAGTACGCGGCCCTTCTGGGAGAGGAAATCCTTGGGCTGAAGCTCGTTGCGGCCTCCGATTCAAGAGGAGGGGTCTACAACCCCAAGGGGATCGACCCCAAGGCCCTGCTCGATCACAAGACAAAAACGGGAGCGCTGGCGGGCTTTCCCGGGGCGGCCCCGATCACGAACGAAGCCCTGCTTGAACTCGACGTGACGGTTCTCTTCCCCGCAGCCCTCGAAAACACGATCACCAGGGCGAACGCGGGGAACCTCAAGTGCAAAATAAGCTGCGAACTGGCAAACGGACCGACGACTCCCGAGGCCGACGACATCCTGTTCAAGAAGGGGGTCGTCGTTCTGCCCGACTTTCTTGCCAATGCGGGCGGGGTCACGGTGTCCTATTTCGAGCAGGTGCAGAACAGCTACAATTTCTACTGGGAACTCGAGGAAGTGCACAAGAGGCTCGATGAGAAGATGTCCCGCGCTTTCAAGGGCGTGTTCGAAATGCACAAGCAACACGGCGTCAACATGAGAGAGGCCGCCTATCTTGTTTCGGTTGCAAGAGTGGCCGAGGCGAGCCGGCTTCGCGGCTGGGTGTAAAGAATTCTCCCGGCTTTTCCTCCGTGAGTCATGAGGAAACAGCCGAATGCCCCGTGAATTCAGGGGTATATCGTGACGAGGGGTTTGCCCCGCAGGTGCGACCGCACCTGCGGGGGCAAACCCCCGTTTTATTTGCACTGTGGGAAAACGGGCGGTGGGCATGAGAGGGGAATGTCCCTCTTTCCGGCAACGACCCTTTTGGCGTTGAAATTAGTATCAATTGATACTATATTGGACAGATGAAGAGACCTTCACACAGGGAGATTTCGGGGAAACTCACTGAAGCTAAAGAGGCGGCGGCACGTGAAGATGTGGCCCTTGTCGAGGGTGCTGTTATCTCATGTGACTTGCTCGAAATGGATATTCTGATTGATGATCTTCCGGACCTTCTCCCCAGGGTCTTAGCCGAACTGGATCCCAGGCACTATCGCGGCTGGAACCCCCCGCAGAAATGATAAAAGGCTGTGAATTGTATGTGTTCGTTTGGGTGAGCAAAGCTCTCGGGTGTGAGATGTACTTCAAGTTTACCATAAAGGGAGGCCGTCTCTGGATTGTTTCCTTTCACCGGAACAGAACGAAGAAAGAAGGTGATAGCCAATGAGATGCCCGAATGAAAACGCCCCCATGACGAAAGCAGGAAAATTTGATGAAGTGACTTTCCGCGGGATTCCCGTGAAGTTCGAGGCGGAACATTTCGTTTGCCCTGTTTGTGGTTTCACTGCAGATGACATACCCACGGCGGCTGCAAACCAGCGGGCGCTGTCGGATGCTTACCGAAAATCGGCCGGATTGCTCACCGGCGATGAGATTATCGAAGGACGAAAGAGGCTGGGCTGGTCTCAAGAGAGATTGGCGAAAGCCGTTAACGTCGGCATTGCAAGCATCAAGAGATGGGAGAAAGGACAGATTCAGACTCCCGTGATGGACAAGGCACTCCGGGGCGCTCTTACGGGAGAACCGATGGATTGCGATATCTTCACGGGAAACAGACCGCTTTCTCTTGAACGGATTAAACTTGTTTTGCAGCGCTTCGGTTCGCTCCTGAAAAGAGATCTATTGAAGGGAAAGGGCAGAGGGGTCTTATATGCCGGAAAATACCTCTGGTATGCAGACATGCTTTGCTTTTCGGCAACGGGTCGGAGCATGACGGGAGCCACTTACACTGCCTTGCCTCTTGGTCCACAACTCAATAACTACACGAGCCTGGAAGAAATTATAAGGGATGCCGATGAGACTTCAGCGGAACCGTTGAGTGACTATGAGGCAAGGATCATATCCCGGATTGCCGCGGCCTTTCCTACCGACCAGGCGATTTACGACGCATCCCACAAAGAGGATGTCTGGAAGTCGAAGAAGCCCGGAATGCTCATTCCGTATAGCGATGCTGTTTACTTGACCGAACTCGGGTAACGGGGTACGCTACAAACCCCGGCCTCTACAAATTCAAGGCAAACAGGGGCAAAGCTTGACCTGAATCCCCCAGACATTGCAAGCTACCTTGTTCAGCAGAAGGGGTTTGTGGGAGCTGTTTAATCGGTGTGATGGCCGTCCCAATATCAAATGGCTGCTCCATAGGGTGGGGAAACTGCTGACGTGCCGGTGATCGGCTACGAGGTGGGAGGTGGCAAATATGCGGGCATGATCGGTGCCCTGGTCATTGACTACCACGGCGTCAGGGTGAATGTGAACGGCATGAGTGACGCCCAGCGAGTTGAGTGCATGACTGACCTGCCCAAGATGATTGAAATTCGGTTTTAACAAGTGACCAAGGCAGGATCGCTGAGGCACCCCAGGTTTTACCAGGTCCGGGGCAGCGAATTGAGGGAACCCTTGTTCTGCAAGGTGCGGGAGGATAAGTAGGATGCGAAGTTCCACGCTATATGACCCATGAGGACGCAAAGTCTGGGGCTGTTTTCAGTGCTGCCAGAACTTGCGGGATGTTGAACGCCGGGTGCCACCTTCGCTTGTGTTTGGTACACCTCGGCAGTGGCAAAAAGAACTCCTTCTTTAGCTGAGCAAGATGTTGTATTCTGTCCATATTCTTGATTAGGCTTTCCGGCTATCATGACAATTGGTGTGATCGCCAGAAATCAGCTAATCACTTGTTGGCTTAAGAGAGGAGAACACATGGACAAGCGCACATGCTTTGTGATTCAACCCTTTGACAACGGCAAGTTCGACAAGCGTTTCGAGGATGTTTTCTCTCCAGCGATCGAAGCCGCCGACCTATATCCTTACCGGGTAGACACAGACCCGACGGTAGTGGTGCCTATAGAATCCATTGAGCAAGGCATCCAGGACAGCGTTGTTTGCCTAGCGGATATTTCTTTGGACAATCCGAATGTGTGGTACGAACTCGGTTTCAGCTTCGCATCGGGCAAACCGGTCGTCATGGTCTGTTCAGATGAACGGAAGAACCGGAAGTACCCTTTCGATATTCAACACCGGTCTATTATCCCTTACAAGTCGGAGTCTCCCCAAGACTTCGACCGGCTCCAGGGAGCCATCACCACGAGACTAAAAGCACTGCTCAAAAAGGGAGACACACTGCATAGCATTGCAAACCATGAGTCTGTGGCACCAATCGGGGGGATGTCCCAACCGGAGTTAGCTGTCCTGGCAGCAGCATCCGGAAGTGTCACCATGCCGGATGACCTGATCGCTATCTATTCTGTGAAACAGGACGTAGAGAAAGCAGGGTTCACACCTTTTGGCTTTGCTCTCGGTTTCAAACGCCTCCGGGAGAAGAGCTTCATTGGCACGCGCGAAGACACAGACTACGACGGTAACAGCTTCAAGTGCCTTTTCCTCCAACCGGAGGCATGGGAGTGGATCGAACAGCACGAGAGCATGTTTCTGATTCGTACCTCCAACACTCGGTCTTCTGATTCCTCGGATGACGACCAGATTCCTTTTTGAAATCGGCAGTGTTTTGAGGAACGCATTGCCGACAAGTATAGACCGGAGGTGATAGTGTCACTTCTTTACGCCGAGCACGTCCAGGAATGCGTCAAAGCTGTCGCTGTGAAGGTCAATGCTGTGCATTTACTGGTAATAACTGGGAGGCATGTTTTCAGGACAATATGGAGGGCATCATCTTGAAGCTCCCAAGGCATACACTGACTTGAAAGGATCGTGCCGGGCAACGGCATTGCCGGAGGGGACTTCTGCTCCTTACGCTAACCGGACAAGAGAGCGTTTTTATTCATATTGTGAAAACGCCCTTTAGGGCTAGCGCGGGTTTGCGCTCTGCTCAGAACCTTGGAAGCTGGGCAAAATGGCGAACGACCCAAAACAGCTCACGTGCCTTGAGGTGGAAAAGATGCTTGCCGCTACTGACGTTTCGGCACGCATGCAACTTCGCCTTGGCCGCAGACCAGGATGCGGATGCGCGGCTAATTCAGGACTATCTGGAACACCGCGACATTCGGCATACTGTCCATTTATACTCCGACAAACTCGGCAAGGTTTGAAGGACTGTGGAGATAGTATGGTTTATATACTGAACCCTTCAGCCATGAGGAAGACTGCAAAGAAAGGGGATTCAAAATACCATGCCAAATCCATTTCAGGACCGACAGCCCAGTATTGACGGAAACCAATGCCTTCGCATCCCACAGCGCGAAGCTTTTTACGCCTTGGTTGATTATGCTGGCAGCCCGGTTGACAGCGAACGCGAGATTGGTATCGTCTTGCCTGTTGGTTGCGGCAAATCCGGCTGCATTACCATGGCTCCCTTTGCTTTCCGTGCCCGCCGCGTGCTTGTTGTCGCTCCAGGCGTTCCCATCGCTCAACAACTCGCCAGCGATTTCGATCCGGCGCAATCCGGAATGTTTTACCAGAAATGCCATGTCCTAGAGGGGGCACCCTATCCAGAACCCGTTGAAATCCGAGGTACGACGACCAACCGCGCCGATTTAGATGAAGCGCATGTCGTCATCACCAACATTCAACAGCTACAGGGAGGCGAAGCCAACCGTTGGCTTCAAGACCTGCCACAGGACTTCTTCGACTTAATCCTGTTTGACGAAGGGCACCACAGCGTTGCAACCAGCTGGGCTTTGTTGAAGGAGCGCTTCCCTGCTGCCCTTATCATTAATTTTAGTGCCACGCCCCTACGAGCCGACGGCCAAGTAATGGCGGGCCGCATTGTCTATTCCTACCCCATCTTTCGTGCGATCCAAGAAGGCTATGTCAAGCGTCTGAAAGCGGTGCAGCTCAACCCACGCACCTTGCGCTATGTCAGGCGCGAGGTCGACCAGGAAATTGAAGTCAGCCTTGATGAAGTGCGCCGCCTGGGCGAGCAGGATGCTGATTTCCGCCGCAGCATAGTCACATCAATCGAAACTCTTAACACCATCGTTGACGCATCCATCCGTGAGCTAGATCGACTGCGTACCGAAACTGGCGATAATCGGCTGAAGATCATCGCATCTGCTCTCAACTTTGAGCATTGCCGTCAGATCGTGGAAGCCTACCGCGCACGCGGCCGGAGCGCCGATTATGTGCATTCGCGGGAAGACAGTGTCGTTAACCATCGTGTCATGCAGCGGTTGGAAAACCACCAACTCAATGTGATCGTTCAGGTTCGCAAACTGGGCGAGGGCTTCGATCACCCCTTCCTGTCGGTGGCAGCGGTTTTCAGCATCTTCAGCAACCTTTCGCCCTTCGTGCAGTTTGTCGGGCGCATCATGCGCGTGATCCAGCAGAATGCGCCGGGCCACGTCCTTAATCAGGGCGTTGTTGTGTTTCATGCCGGGGCAAACATCGCTCGGCAATGGTCAGACTTCCAGACATACAGTGAGGCCGATCAGGATTATTTCGATCAGCTCTTGCCGCTAGAAGGCATTGATCCAAACGACCAGAAACCCGAACGTGTGATCGAGCCGATGCCGCCTGACTTCGGCGGCCAGATGGAAATTCGCGCCCAATCCGAAGTGCTGATAGAGGAAATCCCGCTTTTACAGGATCAGGCGGCCATGGATGCCCTTCGTGTGCTACAGGAACGCGGGTATACGCCGGACGATATCACCGCTGCTTACCAGACCTTGCAGCCGGTGCCGACCACCAAAGCACGCGAGCGGCAAGCCATGCGGGGCGGCCTAGACATGCGCGTTCGCACCGAGGCGGCGCGGATTCTTAATGAGCGTGGCGTCAATCCCGGCGGCCTTGAGTTGGACAGACAACACCTTGGCCGAGACAATCTCATTGTCCTGAAGGCCGCTATCGACCGCCAGGTAAACGCGACAGTAGGTCGGCGCAGCGGGCAAAGACATGAGTTTTCGCGGGCAGAGTTGGACCGGATCCAGCAGGATTTTGCCGCCATCGTTGCAGGAGCGGTTAACGAGGTGTTCCATGACACGGATTAAGTCCCTAATTGAACAAGTTGGAATCGACAGGGCAGGCAGTGGCCACAACTGCCAGGCTAATGCCGCGCATCGCATCAAGAAGGGCGACGTGCGCTTGAAAGTGAGAAACGGTCGGGGATGGGATCACTATTGCTGTGCTTGTGCAGTAACCATTATTGCCCGCGATATCCAGAAGCTCACTAACCTACAGGGTGAATTGGCCGAGCCTCATTTACAGGGCGGCAAACCCGGCGCGATTTGAGAGGTTGTAGCGGTAAGCCGCATTTTGTAAGCCAAGCAAGGGGAACCCCATGGATTGGTCATCATTGAATTGGTCATCATTTATTACGGATATAATTGTTATTGTGGGTTTTATAATAACTGGATGCTTTCAGCACAAAA
Organism: uncultured Syntrophobacter sp.; assembly: GCA_963666995.1. Taxonomy (GTDB): domain Bacteria; phylum Desulfobacterota; class Syntrophobacteria; order Syntrophobacterales; family Syntrophobacteraceae; genus Syntrophobacter. Next base: position 3,500,664 of record OY762941.1, read on the forward strand.
AGATCGACGCATTAAAACAAAATATTCACTCTTTAGAGGGAACAATATCTGCTCAAGATAACCTCATTAGGGATATGGAAAAGGCGGTTAAAATTATCGATGTTGAGAAATATGGCAAGCATATTAGGACGTTTGAAGATTTGGTAGAAAGAAATGCCCAAAAAACTATAGAGGCAATGAAAAAAGAATTTGACGAACAGCAAACTGGTATAACAACAAAATTCAAGCATCTTATGGAAAAAACCATTGATTTGTTAAGAATGGTTGGGATATCTTTATTATATGTACACCCTTCCCAGCGAGAACAGCTAGTAATTGACAACATGAAAGTACCATTCTTAAGAGATGCCTTTCTTCAACCTATTGATATAATGAAAAGTTCCTGGATTGGCCCCCCTGATCTTGGGCTTTCCGCTGTTCTCACTTTAGTTGCTTTGCAAAAACAAAAGGAAAGTGGTGAATGAAGAACCTTCAGTGCCTGCTGTGTCAAAAATCTTGATTTATGGAACAGCAGTCCTCTGCTTTCCTTGTCTTTTATCCGGACCCTGCCACAGGCGAACTCGTCGACTTCGGGCGGCAACAGGATGACTCTCAAAAGCACTCAGCGATACTTGGCGATACATAGATTGGCTGCTGTACCGGAAAAACTCAATGATTTCAATGGATAGGTAAAATCCTGCCCTCGGCACTGATTGCTACGTTTACGATAGTGAAGCTTTTTAGAATCAAGCTCAGTGTGACCCATGGCTGTGCGAGATCGCCAACTTCATTTTGCTGACCCAGCCGAAGGGATGCCAAAACGTTGCGGATTTATCCGGGTACGCTGCCACACAGCATCTCAAAATCGGCAACGTTTTGACTCCATTTTGCCGAAGCGATACATGTGGTACGGGTAAGGCTATTTTGGAAAGTTTTCATGGAAGAACGCGTGAGAATCAGCGTGGGTCTGGTGTAGGGATTTCAAGGGACTGAAATCGGCTATTTCCTGGGCAAGAAACGCCTCGAAAAGCAGATTAAAGGGTGGCAAAAGAACCTGACACACAAAAAATAGTGGTGACTTGACGGTGGCTCAAGTCAAAAGGGGTTACAGTTTTTGACTGCAACCCCTTGATTTACCTGGTGGGCCGTCGCGGACTCGAACCGCGAACCTCCTGATTAAGAGTCAGCTGCTCTACCATTGAGCTAACGGCCCTTTGGGAGCAAGATCGCTTTGGTACGCCCGGCAGGATTCGAACCTGCGACCTGCGGATTCGAAGTCCGACGCTCTATCCATCTGAGCTACGGGCGCACGATTTGCCAACCAAAAGAGAATTGTTTTCTATAGCAAAACCTCGGGTGATGTCAAGGGCTCTCTGGCAGGAAAATGGAAAGTCCTGGTGAATAGGCCCAGGAAAGCCCGTTCGATGGGTTTGTCCTGAGGCCGGGACGAGGCGGAAGCCCGCCCCCCGGCAACACCCACTTGCCCCCCAGGTCACTCCCGGCGCCCGCCTCCGTTTGCTCACCGCGCTCACCCCCGCTGCCCCTTCAGCTTGCGGGCGCTTCCATCCCCCGGCCGGGTTGTGCGCGGACATCCGTCCGCCTGCGGCCGTCATGGATCCTCTACGCCGTGGATCCTTTACGTTGCCAAGACGACGATTCTCGAATATAGTACAATGGCTTAATATAAGGAATTCATTGTGTTGCCCGGCCGGGAACGCCTCAGGGAGTTCTCCCGGTACGCGTAGAGGGCTAATAGATAGGCGATGCGCTCGGGTCAGGACTCGCGTCGCTTTTTCCCCCCGCGTTAGGGGTTAACGCTGTTGCTTCAAGAAGAAACCCGCTGGTATAAGCTGTCACCCCGGCGAAATATATAGACCGGGGTTTACTGTCGTTAACTGGAATTACCCAATGAATTCAAAAATCCCGGATTCCGGCATCCGCCGGAATGACGTCCATGCAATCCCGCCAAGGAACCGGCGGGGGCTAAGGCAACGGCATCAGCGTTGGAGACAGGGCGGACGGCCGATTTTTCGAAACACGAAGCTTGGTATGTGAACCGGGACGGTACGAACGATGGCATATCTCGACCAGGAAGTGCGCCGGCTGCTCGGCAAGGCGATTCACCATTACGATCTGATCCAGGATGGAGACAGGATCGTCGTTGCCGTTTCCGGAGGCAAGGACAGCATGCTGCTGCTCTGGCTCCTCCGTGAGCGGCTGGCCAGGGTCCCGATTTCATACGAACTCACCGCGGTCCACGTCGATCCGGGATTCGACCCGGATTCCGCAGATCTCCTCGAATCGTTCTTCATCCGGGAAGGCTTCCGCTACGAGATCATCCGGACCGACCAGGGGCCGACGGCGCACGGCCCCGAAAACAGGGAAAACCCCTGCTTTCTGTGTTCGCGCCTGCGAAGGACTTCGCTTTTCAAAAAAGCGCAAGAGCTTGGATGCCGCAAGATCGCCTTCGGACACAACCAGGACGATCTCATCGAGACCCTCTTCATCAATATCTGCTACGGGGCCCAGGTTGCCGGCATGGTGCCCAAACAGCCTTTCTTCAAGGGGGAGGTGACCGTCATCCGCCCGCTCGCGCTGGTTCCCGCGCCGAAAATCCTGCGCCTGGGCCAAAGACTCGGGTTGCCCATCATCCCCACCTGCTGCCCTTCGGCCGCCCGGAACAAGCGCCAGGAAATCCGCAGCATGCTCGAATCCCTTTACAGGAAGAACCCCAAGGTGCGCGGGAACATCTTCCACGCCATGAGCCACGTCAACCTGGAATATCTGCCGCCCGCGCTGGGAAAAAGCAACGGCCGCAAGCCCCCGGTTGCCCACTCTAATCTGAAAGACGGATCGGACGAAAATGGACCGCAAAAAGACGCTTTATCTCATTGACGGGAGTTCCTATATCTACCGCGCGTTCTACGCCGTGACACGGCTGACCAGTTCGAAGGGCCAGCCGACCGGAGCGGTTCACGGCTTCGGGCAGATGCTCATGAAGGTCGTCCGCGAAAAGAAGCCGGACTACATCTGCGTCGTTTTCGATGCTCCGGGCCGCAACTTCCGGCACGACCTCTACGACGCCTACAAGGCGACCCGCCAGAAAACGCCCGAAGATTTGCTGAGCCAGGTCCCGTATATCAAGGACCTGGTGAAATACAGCGGGATCCCGCAGATGGAAAGGGAAGGGTACGAAGCGGACGACCTCATCGCGACCTTCACCCATTGGGCCGCCGCGCAGGACCTCGAAGTGGTGATCGTATCCGCGGACAAGGACCTCCACCAGTTGATCCACGACCCGGGCGTCCTCCAATGGGACCCGCAAAACGACCGGGTCTTTACCGAACGGGAAGTGAAAGACCGGTTCGGGGTGCCGCCCGGCCATATGGTGGATTACCTGGCGCTCGTGGGGGACAGCTCCGACAACGTTCCCGGCGTGAGAGGCGTCGGGGACAAAACGGCCCAACAGCTCCTCAGGCAATGGGAATCGCTCGAAGGGGTATACGCCCACCTCGATGAAATCACACCCGCGTCCGTGCGAAAGAAGCTCGAAGATCACAGGGACGAAGCCTTCCTTTCAAGGGACCTGGTTTCATTCAAAGAGGATGTTGAAATCGACGGTAAACTCGAGGACTTCGCTCCGTCCGCGCCGCTCAGGTCGAGGCTCCTCGAACTGGCCGAAGGTCTGGAACTGAAGACGCTTCTTGAAAACATCCGCAAGGAACTGGGAGGCATCGAGGAACCGCGGCCGGATCGTCCCGGGGAGGCCCGCACGGACGAGATCGTAACGGACGCCCGCCGTCTCGGGGCTCTCGCGGCCCTTCTCGAGAAGAAGCCGGTCGTGGCGCTCCGGATCGAAACCACGTCCCGGGAGGCCATGAGGTCCGACCTCGTGGGCGTTGCGCTGAGCTACGACGATCACAGCGCCTGCTACATACCCGTCGGCCACTGCGGGAAGGACTGTGCGGGCCAACTGCCCGCGGCGGAGGTCCTCGACGCCCTCGGGCCGATGTTGAGCCGTCCTCTGCCGGCCAAACTCGGACACGACCTCAAGAACACATGGATCGTGCTGAAGAGGCACGGGATCGACTTCGAGGGAATCGCCCTCGACACGATGGTTGCAAGCTACCTCCTCGACCCCGGAAAGCAAAACTACGATACCGACCGCATCGCCGCGGAATGCCTCGGAGAAAACATCGAATCCTTCGAGGATGTCACCGGCCGCGGGAAGTCCCGCGTCGGCTTCGACACGATCGGAATGGATCGCGCCGCGGCCCACGCCTGCGCGGAAGCCGAAACCACCTGGCGGATCCATCCCATTCTCATGGAAAAACTCCGGGAGGCGAAGCTCGAGAAGCTTCATGAGGAAATCGAGGTTCCGCTCATCACGATCCTGGCAAAAATGGAGCACCGGGGAATTCTTGTGGATGCCGGGAAACTCGAGACCCTCTCCCTCGACTTTGAAAAGGCGCTCGAACAACGGGCCGCCATCATCTACGACCTTGCAAAAGAAGAGTTCAATATCCAGTCCCCCAAGCAACTGGCGTCCATCCTTTTCGAGAAACTTGGCCTGAGAGTGGTGAAAAAGACCAAGAGCGGTCCGTCAACCAATGCGAATGTCCTGGAAGAGCTTGCCCTCCAACATCCGATCGCCGACCACATCCTGGCCTACCGGACCCTGGCCAAGCTCAAGGGGACCTATGCGGACGCCCTGGGAAAGCTCATTCATCCCGAAACCGGAAGGATTCACACGAGCTACAACCAGACGGTCGCGGCCACGGGGCGGTTGAGCAGCTCCGACCCGAACCTGCAAAACATTCCCATTCGGTCCGAAGAGGGAAGGAAAATCCGGGCCGCCTTCATCCCTGCGCCGGGCTGCGTGCTTCTTTCCGCCGACTATTCGCAGATCGAGCTGCGGATACTGGCTCATTACAGTCGTGACGAACACCTGGTCGAGGCGTTCCTGGACGATGAAGACATTCACCGAAGGACCGCCGCCGAGATGTTCGGCGTGTCCCCGCTGGAAGTGACTCCGGAGATGAGAAGGCAGGCAAAGACCATCAACTTCGGGATCATCTACGGGATGGGACCGTTCGGGCTGGCTCAAAGGCTGCGCATCAGCACCAAAATGGCCAGAACGGCCATCGACAGGTACTTTGCCGGCTATCAGGGGGTTCGCCGTTTCATTGACGCCACGATCGACTCAGCCCGAAGGCTGGGCTACAGCGAGACGATCCTCGGGCGGAGGCGATTCATGCCCGAGCTGCGGAGCCGCAACAAGACGATCCAGCAACTCGGCGAGCGCCTGGCGATCAATACCCCCCTCCAGGGCAGTGCGGCGGATCTCATCAAGAAGGCGATGATCGATTCGGAAGCCGCCCTGGCAAAGAACGGACTAAAATCGCTGATGCTCCTCCAGGTGCATGATGAACTGGTGTTTGAAACGCCGGTCGACGAGCTGGAAACCGCTCGGGAATTGGTGCGGGAAGTGATGGAAAATGTCTGGAAGCTTTCGGTGCCTCTAAAGGTGGAACTCGGCTGGGGCAATAACTGGGCGGAAGCGCACGCCTGAGAACAAAGACAAAAGCCGCCGCGGCAGTGCCGGGCGGCCTTTTATCTCAACGGAAAAATGAAGGCGAACGGGATGTTAGCTCGCTGATTTCGACTTCTCGAGTTCCGCTTTCAGTCTTTCGACTTCCTGTTTGTATTTTTCGGCTTCTTCTTTGACCTTCGAATCGGAACCGGGCTGCTCAAAGGTTTCCCTGTTCTTCGGGAAAGGGAGTTTCTCTTTTACTTCGTCATAGCCCAGGTAGGCCGCCATCGCTCCGCCAACCAGGAGGGCCAGAGGGATTGCACCGGCAATCAGATTGAGAAATTGAGTAAAGAAGGCCAGAATACCAATCAGACCCAAAAATGCTGCTGCAATGCCACCTACAAACACCTTCATAATCTTTCCTCCTTGGCTTGATTCGGAATCTCTTTATTGTTGACACCCTGTATCGAACATTCGAAGAAGTCAGATGATGTATCGGTATGTTACGTCCTGCCGAGCAACAGTAGGAATCGATACCATGCTCCCTGAAAGATTGCAAGGGGAAATTGACCCCCGTTGTCTTGCCAAGCTTTGTGGAGCCGTCCTCCGGACTGCTTATGGCGGCGAACCCGATAGGAAGGCGGCCGAGAAAATTCCCATCCCGTCCCGCGGGCAAAAACCGGCACCTGCTTTCAGAATGCACAGTGATGCTAAGTTAATATCAGGGCACGCGTAATGCAAACCCCCGTGGGCATTATCTTCCTTCCTGTCGTAACGCGGGTTCCTATCGTCCGGGCATTGAAACCCTCAAGGTCCGGCACACGGTCCATACTTCCTGTGCCGGAATGTCATCCCTGCGCACCTTTTGCGCTTCCGGACGGGTCACGCAGCTTCAGGAAACTCGACAGCGCCGCTCCGGCGATGATCAACACCCCGGTCAGAGCGATTCCCAAGGCAAAAGAACCTGCGTCCCCGGCGATGCCGATCAGGGTTGGAGCCACCCCGCAGCCGATCAAATAGGCCAGGGGCATCGTAAATGCGACAACAATGCCGCTCTGACCTGGTGGGCCGATGGAAGACAGGCAGGCAAAGCCCGCGGGGAAAAAGCATCCGGCCAGCATCGCCTGTAAAAGGATCGTGCCGATCGTCCAGAGACCGGAACCCAGGCCCATCAGCACGGTGAGAATTCCGGTCAGCAGGAGACTGCACGTCATGGTCCGCTTCACACCAAACCAATCTGCCGCCCAACCGCTGAAGAAGGCCATTGCAAGGGGGAGCATTCTTGAAATGGAAATCAGGCTGTTCGCCCAGTTCTGATCCATGTTGCGCTCAACAACCAGGTACAGCGGAAGCATGGCATAAATGCCTCCTGTTCCGCTTATACCGAGGCTGAACAGGACGATCATGATCCAGAAGGCGGGGTTGCGAAAGAGGGTCTTCATGGATTTTATAGCCGGGGCTTCACCGGGGAATTCGCCCCCACGGCCGAAAAAGGCAAAGGCAATGCCGATCCCAATCGAAGCAAGACCGATCAGGTTCAGCACCACACGCCAGGAAAACCAAAGCAGGAGCACATCACACAGCAAAGGCGCGGCAACGTATGCGAGATTTGGAGCAAGCTCATGAAGACCGATGGCTTTGCCCCAGTGCCGTGGGTCCGTGACTGAAGTGATCACCGCGATGCCCGACGGGAGATACAGTCCCGCCCCCATTCCCAGGACGAGAAGGCCCGCTCGAAGGCCCCACAGACTGCTGCTGAAAGAGGTCGCACAGCACGCCAGGCCTACTGCCGCAGTGGATAAAATAATGGTCCTCCTGTGCGTCAGCCTGGAGGAGAAATATCCCGATCCCATGAGTGCAAGGCAGTACCCCAGGGCAATGAGCAGGAAAAGCAGGCCGGCCTGGGCGTGGTCCAAAGACAGGTCCTCTTCCATGGTGGGCATCATGGGGGCGATGACGATCCTGGAAATGAAATTCAGGAAAAAGATGGTCATCAGGAAGAGTATGGCGCCGAGCTGCGAGCGAAACGACCCCGACTCCACGTTTCGTCCCTCTTCAGATCCTTTTTGACTGGATAGAACGCCCAAAGATCACCTTCTGTGAGTGAAACGGTGAATACCGGCCAAAAGGTATAGAGAAATGACGCGTCCGCGTCAAAGGAAAACGTTCCCGGAACTTGCTGATACGATTCCACTTGCCCGCCTGCAATTCGACCCCTGACAGAATGGGTGCAAAATAACACTTGACAGGAATGTTGTCTATAGATGTATATACAAGACATACAAGCATGACTCATGGGATTGGTTCGATCGGCTGCAAATTGCGTCGGCAGTCATTCGGTCCAATGATTACTCCCCTGGAGGTCTCACGGATGAAATCTCAGAATCCCGATTCACCGTCAAGCCGTCGGGCCGGTCCTCAATCGGCTGCCGTTAAGACCTCCGTTCCCCATGAGAATCCTGTTGAAGAACCTGAAGGTCTGAAGCTTGACTTTTCCGGGGATCCCACTCCGCTGTATCAGCGGGTGAAACTCTACATTTTGAAGCGCATCGAATCCGGCGAATGGCCGGCCGGTACCCGCGTGCCGTCGGAGAACGTCTTTTCGGAACACCTGGGGATCTCGCGGATGACCATAAATCGGGCGCTCAGGGAACTGACAGACGGTGGCCAACTGCATAGAGTGCAGGGGCTGGGAACGTTCGTGGCATCCAGGAAGCCCTTGAGTCCGCTGCTGGAAGTGCGCAACATCGCAGAGGACATAAGGCTCCGAGGGGGGATCCTCAGCAGTGAGGTCCTCATCCTGAGGCAGGAAATCGCATCCGACAAGCTGGCTTCCGACATGGAACTGCCTGCCGGTTCGGCGGTCTATCACTCCCTTCTTGTCCATCTGGACAGGAATATCCCCGTGCAGATCGAGGAACGCTTTGTAAACCCCGCCGCTGCCGGTGACTACCTTGAACAGGATTTTACCAGGGTCACCCCCAACCAGTATCTTTGCCGGGTTGCTCCGCTCACCGAAGTGGAGCACGTGGTCGAGGCCATTCTTCCGGACAAAAGAACCCGGAAACTCCTCAAAACAAGGGCGAACGAACCCTGCCTGCTGCTGGCGCGCAGGTCATGGTCATATGGCACCCTCGTGACCAAAACCACTCTAGTTTATCCGGGATCTCGTTTTCAGCTCGGCAGCCGCTTCAAGACAAATTCCGGAACTTCGATCCAGCTGGCCTGAAATCCGATCCTGCCCATGACCCGCGCGCCGCTTTCGTGGCAACGGAAGGTGAACAGTGTTAACGGGAGGAAAAAATGATTGGCGTAATACCCGAGCAATATCTCAAGACAAAGCTGGCAATCAGAGAGTTCGTTCAGAAAGAACTTGAACCCTATGCAGTGGAAGTGGAGACGGAGAACCGAATCCCGGATCACGTCCTCGACGGGATGAAAAAGAAAGGGTTGTTCGGTTTGACCATACCCAGGGAATACGGCGGAGGGGGCATGGGCAAACTGGAATTCTGTATGGTTGAGGAGGAACTGGCCAAGACCCATTTCGCCTTTCTCGATATCATCAGTCTCAATAACGGTTTGGGCTCGAAAAGCATCGTTCTGGACGGCAGTGAGGAACTCAGGAAAAAATACCTGCCCGGGCTGGCGACCGGCGAGCTGATCTCGGCATTTTCTCTGACCGAACCCAACGCCGGCTCCGATGCCGCCGGGATTATAACGGCCGCCTCAAGAGACGGCAACCGGTTCATCCTGAACGGAATGAAGCACTTCATTACCAATGCCCCGATCGCCGACATCTTCATCGTTATCGCCGTCACGGACCCCGAACTCAAGGTGAAGGGGGGAATCACCGCGTTTGTGGTGGAAAGAAAGACCCCCGGCCTTTCCATCGGCAATATCCACAACACCATGGGCATGAGGGGTTCCCACAAGAGTGAGGTCATTTTCAAAGATGCCCCGGTCCCGGTTGAAAACGTCATCGGCGAAGTCGGCCAGGGTTTCCATGTCGCGATGAAAACGGTCGATGACGGCCGCATGGGGGTTGCATCGACTTCCCTGGGTATGGCCGAACGGCTTTTCGAACTCTCCGCCGAATTCGCCCAAAAAACCATTAGAGACGGCAAGCCGCTGGCTCACTACCAGGCCATCCAGTGGATATTGGCCGACATGGCCACGGAGATCTATTCCGCACAAACGATGATTTATTCCACGGCCGCGAAAATAGACCGGAAGGAGGATGCGGCATTGGAAGTCGCCATGTGCAAACTTCATGCGTCCGAGATGGTCGGCCGGGTGGTTGACAAAGCGCTGGAGATCTTCGGAAAGGATGGACTCCTGAAGGGATCGGTGGTCGAGAGGATGTGCCGGGACGCCAGGATCTTGCGGATATTCGAGGGTACGGCCGAAATCCACCGGATCATCATAGGCCGGTCCCTGCTCAAGGGGAAACGCGCCGGCTGAACCGGTGGTGTGCAGGTTGAGACCGTAATCAGCACGAGGATTGAGGCATGAGATTTCAATTAACGGACGAACAAAAATACATACAAAAGGCGGCGTGGGAATTTGCCAGGGGCGAATTCGACAATGACCGGATACTGGAACTTCTTCAAAATCGGACATTCCCGCAGACTCTGCTGAAAAAGGCCTGCAAGCTCGATTTCATCGGCGTCACGACCCCGGAGGAATTCGGCGGGCAGGGCTGCGGCCTCATGGAGCAGGTGCTCATCATCGAGGAGTTCTGCCGTAAAGACTCCTCCGTGGGTATCGCTTTGAGTACCGTCGACGCGGGAGTTGAAGTGATCGGCACCCTGGGGAGCGAGGAACAGAAGAAGAGATACCTTCCCGCATTCACCACGGGCAAATCGGTTTCATCCGTTCTCTTCGGCAGCGCGGATGACGGGGATGCCTGCACCCCGGACATCACGCTCATACCCCGGGGGAACGGAAGGTATCTCCTCAAGGGCGAGTCGGCCTTTGTCTGCAACGCCGACCGGGCCGATGTGCTCGTCGTCCACGCTCAACTTTGCCCCGACGGTTCGGCACCGGGCGCCGAGAGCATAGTTGTCCTGGTGGACAGAGGAAAGCCCGGGGTGTGCATCACCCCGATGGGCGACAAACTGGGTATGGGGATGATCTCCTGGAGCAAGGTCCTTTTCCGGGATTCGGAAATCGTGGAGGCGGACCTGGTCCGGCTCAACGATGATACCTCGAAGAAGAGGGCCGATTTCCGGAGAGTGAATCTCATCCGCATGACGGCCATGTACCTCGGCATCGCCCAGGGCGCCTTCGACCTGGCTCTGCCCTATGCCGGACAGCGTGTTCAGTTCAACCGCAAGATCTCGGAGTTCCAGGGGATCCGTCACAAACTGGTTGACATGTACACTGACCTCCAGGCCGCACGATCTCTCGTCTATACCGCTGCTTCCGACTACGACCGCAGGCAGTGCGAACTCCACGATCTCCTGGTCGTCAAGCTGGTGGCCGAAAGGACCGCCCTGTTCGTGACCGACGAAGCGTTGCAGATATTCGGCGGTTCGGGATACATGGTCGAACTCCCGATTGAACATTTTTACCGGGACGCCAGAACACTTCAATCGCTGACCGGGAGAAAGACGTTTGAAAAGGACGTGATCGCTCAGGTCATTATCGGCAGGACCGGCTGATGTGGCCGGCGATGGAAGGCATTCTTTCATCAGGCCTGCTGAGAGGGGGGGTGAATCTTTGCTCGTGAACAAATGGGGGAGTGTTTTCAGGCAGCTTTAGTGATGGTTCTTCTACCGTGGATTGGGAAGGAGGGATTATGCGAAAGATCAGTATCGCACTATGCTTGGCTGTGGTTCTCTGTTTGCCTGTATTGGGGCATACGGACGAGGTGAAGATCGGCTTCCATGCTCCCCTGACCGGATGGGCGGCTGCCGACGGCCAGAGCGCTCTGCGGGGAGCTCAGCTCGCGGTCGAATTCATCAACGCCGACGGCGGCATAAACGGCAAGAAGATCAAGTTTGTTTACTACGACGACAGGATCGAAGCCAAAGAATCGGTGATCGTCGCCCGGAAGCTGATTGAAAGCGACCGTGTCGTCGGCGTCGTCTCCGGTTCTTACAGTACGCCGACGCGTGCCGCGGCCCCGATTTACGATCGCGCCAGAGTCCCCTACATTTCCACCATCGGCACCCATCCCGAAATCCCTGTTAACCGAAAATACGTGATTCAGCTTGCGGTGATGTCTCCGATTCACGGCAAGGTCGGCGCCAAAATGGCTGCTGAAAACCTTAACGCCAAAACCGCCGTTCTTCTGGTGATGGACAACGATTTCGGACAGGCGGTGACGGACGGTTTCCGCATCACGGCGCCCCAGGTCGGCATCCATATCCTCAAGGAATACAACTACCCCTTGGGCGAAAAGGATTTCAGGTCCGTTCTCAGCAACGTAAAAAACGACAACCCCGATGTGCTTTGGGCCAGCGGCTACTACGAGGAAGCCGCGCAAATTGCCAAGCAGGCCAAAGAACTGGGGCTCAAAGCAACGATCATCGGCCAGGAAGGATACGATTCCCCGAAATTCTTTGAACTGGGCGGGGACGCCACGAACGGTGTTGTGATAACCACGAACCTTGACCGGGGAAGCGATCGCCCCATGACCCAGCGGTTCCTCAAAGAGTATCTCAAGCATTACAATGTCGCAGCGGACATGGTTGCCGCTTCGGCTTTCGACGGCATGATGGTCATGGCGAGCGCCATCAAGACGGCCGGCACCGATCCCGACAAGATTGTCGATACGATCAAGGCGATGAAGGATTTCCAGGATGTTGCGACCGGCCCGCTCCTCTCCTTTAACGAACAGAGGGTCGTGACACGCTGCATCCCGGTGCAGATTGTCAAAGATCAGGCTTTCACGACACTGACGGTCTGCAAGGACCCGAAACTGATCACGCCGTAACCGTATTCGGCAGGGGCGGCGAGGTATTCAGGCTCATGCGGATGATCCGTGTCCCGCCCCTTTTCCACTGTCCTGGAAGCAGGTTTCGGATCGACGGCCGGGTGGGTTGATCGTAAGGGGGAGGTTGGCTCCGTGGGTACTTTTTTCGAGGACTTGGTGACGGCTGCATCGCTTGGCAGCATATACGCTTTGGTTTCCATCGGCATGACCATGGTCTACGGCCTGTTGAAAATCCTTCATGTGGCTCATGCCGGCGTTTATGTGCTTGGCGCCCTTCTGGGACTTCTTGCCTACCGCCTGACGGGGAGCGTCATCCTCGCGTTTCCGGTGGCCGCGGTCGGTTGCGCTCTCATGGGAAACCTTCTCTACCGTTTCATGTACCGCCGCGTGCAGGATGAAAAGCCGCTGGTTCCGCTGATTGTCGGCATTGGGATGTTTACCGCCATGGGTGACGCCTACCGCCTGGTTGCCGGTCCCTATTCCATTCCCTTCGGCCGGGAATTGGTCCCAACCCGGTATTCTTTCGGGCCCGTCCATATGACCTCAAACCAGCTTTTGGTCATCGGCAGCGCCGTCGTTCTCCTGACGCTGGTGTGGCTGGTGGTGAACAAAACGAGAACGGGACTTGCCTGGCGGGCATCGGCGCAGGACCGCGAAGTCGCGATGGGGATCGGTGTAAACAGCAACTATTATTTCGGACTGAACTTCATGTTCGGCTCCGCGCTGGCGGGAATAGCCGGTGTTCTGGTCGGCCTCTATTATGGCGCCGTAAACGCCAATATGGGTGAGGTCTGGGCCTACAAAGTCTTTGTCGTCATGGTTCTGGGAGGGCTGGGGAATGTGGCCGGAACCGTTGCCGCCTCTTACCTCCTCGGGCTGGCGGAGACTTCTCTCATTTCCTGCTGGGGATATTTTCTACCCCGTGACGCCATCGCATTCATCTGCATGATCGTGATGCTGATCGTCATGCCGAACGGCATTATGGGAAGGAGAAGGCGGGTTTAGCCATGATACCACCGTATTATCTGACGATTGTCACCTTTACCTGTATCAATATCCTGCTGTCCCTCAGTATCGCCGTGCTGTCCGGGTACGCCGGCCAGGTTTCGCTGGGCCATGCGGGGTTTATGGCGATCGGTGCGTACGCCTCCGCCATGCTGACGCGAAATCTCGGCTTGTCATTCTGGATCGCCATGCCCGCCGCAGGCCTCATTACCGCAGCCGTGGGCCTGCTTCTGGGAATCATCTCGCTCCGGCTGAAAGACGATTTTCTCGCCATCACCACCATGGGGCTCAACTTCATTGTCATCGGATTCCTGCTCTATATGCCGTACTTCGGGAAGGCCCTCGGAATCGGCGATATCCCGGTGCCGTTTCTCTTCGGAGAGGAAATGAGCCGTGAGGTTTTTACCGGGTTTTGCCTGGTCGTGGTCGGAGTCGTGATCCTTGGCCTGTGGTGGCTCCAGCGGTCCTGGATCGGATTGGCCTGGCGCGGCATCCGGGAAGCTCAGGACGTGGCCGAGGTCATGGGAGTGAACACCACGAAATTCAAGATATTCGCGTTTATTCTCAGCACGCTCATCGTCGGGTTGGGCGGTTCGCTGTATGCCCACTTTCTTCTTTTCATCACGCCCTATGATTTCGGATTTCCGCTTTCCATACAAATCCTGACTCTCGCGGTTCTCGGGGGGCTCGGGACCATCCGGGGGCCGGTCCTCGGGGCCGTCATCCTCACCGTCCTTCCCGAATATCTCAGGTTTATTCAAGATTACCGGATGCTTACGTACGGTCTTCTCCTTGTGATAATCATGGTATATCAGCCCCAGGGGCTCTTTGGCCACAGGAGTTTTATCGTTGAAGGGCTGAAGAAATTGCATCCTGGCAGGAGTAAAAGCTGTGGAAGTCCTGCTTGAAGTCAGAAATCTATCCAAACATTTCGGGGGCCTCGCCGCACTGTCGGGCGTGGATATCAGTCTTTACCGGCAGGAAATACTGGGTGTCATCGGTCCGAACGGAGCAGGCAAGACCACTCTTTTCAACATGATCTCCGGAGTCTATCCGCCGAACTCCGGGACGATCAGCTTCAAGGGTGAAGAAATACAGGGGGAAAAGCCCCATAAAATAGCCAAAAAGGGAATCGGCCGGACCTACCAGGTTTGTCAGCCTTTCAAGGACCTGACAGTCCTTGAAAACGTGCTCATGACTCACGGCATTTCCTACTACGACACGCTCGGATGCTTCGGCAACTATCGGAAAAAGAGCCACGTTGAAAGAGCGATCCAACTGCTGAGGCGGGTTGGCCTGGAGAACTATGCGGACAGGGAGGCCAAGGATCTTCCCCTTGCCTATCAGCGCAAGATGGAAATCGCGAGGGCACTGGCCCTCGATCCGGAAATCATCCTGCTGGACGAATCAGCCGCCGGATTACCCTACGAGGAATGCGTCGACCTGATCCGCCTGATCCGAAGCCTTAAGGACGAAGGAAAATCAATCCTCCTTATCGAGCACAACATGAAGGTGGCGATGGAAGTCTCCGAACGGCTCTATGTCCTGGATCACGGGGAACTCATCTGTCAGGGGACCGCGCAGGAAGTCCAGGAAGACCCTCGTGTGATTGAAGCCTACCTGGGAAGCGAACATGAGTATGTTAACAGTAAGTGACGTATCCGTCTATTACGGCAAAATTCGGGCGTTGGAAGGCGTTTTCCTGACTGTCGGCGAGGGAGAGCTGGTGACGGTAATCGGTGCCAACGGCGCGGGAAAGACGACCTTGGTCAAGGCCATCATGGGGCTGCTTCCGCTGAAGACAGGGCGGATAACCTGCGACGGCGTTGAGCTGTCAAAGGTAAATCCGTGGGAACGGACCCGCTATCGCGTCGCCTACGTCCCGGAGGGCTCCAGGGTTTTCAGGGAACTGAGCGTCAGGGAAAATATCAGGATGGGGGCCTTTGCCCGAAAAGACAAGGACATCGAGTCGGACATTGCGGAAATATACGAGATATTCCCTCGACTGGAGGACCGGGAAAATCAAATGGCCGGCACGTTGAGCGGCGGGGAGCAGCAGATGCTGGCCATTGCCCGTGCGCTTGCCTCCAGGCCGAAGCTGCTGATGATCGATGAAATGAGCCTGGGACTCATGCCGGTTCTGGTTTCCATGCTCTTCAGGCTTATCAGGGACCTTTGCCAAAAGGGCATTTCGATCCTGCTGATCGAGCAGAACGCCCGGAAGGCACTCGAAATCGCCGACAGGGGTTACCTGCTTGAGAACGGTCAAATCCTGCTGGAGGGGGAAACCTCCAAGCTTCTTGTAAGCGAAAAGGTCAAAGCTGCCTATCTGGGGGGATGAACGGTATCCCTGGGACGCTCGGGAGGCAACGGAGGCTCGAATGGGCCGAGGACGGTTTTCGGCCAATCTTGCAGACTTAAAAGTCAGGAGTCGGTACATGAGTAAAGCGCTGGAAGGAATTCGCGTGTTGGACCTTACCCGGGTTCTCAGCGGGCCTTATTGCACGGCGATGCTTGCCGATATGGGGGCTGAGGTCATCAAGGTGGAGCATCCACGGGGAGGGGATCTCTCGCGGGAGCCTTCGGTTTCCGTAAACGGTGAAAGCTATTATTTCATGTCTTTAAACCGCGGGAAAAAAGGGATCGCTCTGAACCTCAAAACAACCGAGGGGATCGCTATCCTTAAGAAACTCGCCGAAAAATCCGACGTGCTCGTGGAAAATTTCAGGCCCGGCGTGATGGGTAAAATGGGACTGGGCTACGAGGAGATCAGGAAGATCAACCCTGCGATCATTTATGCGTCCATCTCCGGTTTCGGACAGGACAGCCCCCTGGGGCATCTTCCGGCTTTTGACCTGGTCGCCCAGGCAATGGGCGGAATTATGAGCATCAACGGACATCCGGGAGATCCTCCAACCCGCGTCGGCGTGTCCCTGGGCGATACGTCTTCGGCCCTGTATGCGGCCTTTGCGATCGTCACCGCGCTTTATGCCCGAAAAGAACACGGGACCGGCCAGTTCATCGACGTGGCCATGGTGGACTCTATCTTTTCACTCCTCGAAATGTCCCTTTTCAAGTACCTGGGACGGGGCGAAGTGCCGGGCCTCATCGGGAGCCGCCATCCCACCAGCTATCCTTATGATGTCTTCAGTGCCTCAGACGGGTACTTCGTCATCGCAACATTCGATAACGGCCAGTTCAAGCGCCTGTGCGACGTCATGGAACAGCCCGGGCTCGTCATCGTCGAAAAGTTTTCCACTGACACCCTTCGCGGAGACAACGCGGCGGAGCTCAAAGCGATCATCGAGACCTGGGCCTCGCGGTTCACTGTCTCCGAGGTCGTCGAACTGCTGGAAAAGCATGGAGTTCCGGCCTCCCCGATCTACGACATCCGGCAGATTTCCGAAAGCGAGCATACGCGGGCCAGGGGAATGCTGGTGGAGGTGGAACACCCGATTGCAGGCAGGATTCGCCTGCCCGCTCTTCCGGTTAAATTCTCAGGGACGCCGGCGCGAATCGAAAGCCCGCCCCCACTGCTCGGCCAGCACACGGAGGAGGTTCTTTCCCGATACCTGAATTACGGGAAGGCGGATATCGACCGTCTACGGGAAACGGGAGTCATCTGAAGAAGATTCGAAACGGTCGCACCGGCTGGGATGATCGAGCCCGGAGAGTGCGTGAATCTTGCGCTATCCGCTCATACGGGGTCTCGTCCAGTCCGTCCGTCACCTGGAAGCAGAAATGAAAGGAGAAAACATGGTCACCAATGCCGACATTTCAAAAGCGATGGCTGTCAAGCTGGAGGACATTCTCCAGGATTTGCCTGAAAAAAAGCCTTTCGTGGAAGGAATCCGCAGGGCTCCCAAGAGGGAGTTCAAACTGAACGCGGCGGATACCGAACTGGCTTTGAAAAACGCGCTCCGATACGTGCCGGAAAAATGGCATGCCGTGCTCGCGCCCGAATTCCTTGAAGAACTCGTGACCACCGGGAGGATCTACGGATACAGGTTCAGACCCGAAGGACATCTCAAAGGGAAACCCATCGACCAATACGCGGGCAATTGCATTGAGGGCAAGGCCTTCCAGGTCATGGTCGAGAACAACCTCGATTTCGAGGTCGCCCTCTACCCCTATGAACTGGTGACTTATGGTGAAACCGGCCAGGTCTGCCAGAACTGGATGCAATACCGGCTGATAAAACGATACCTCGAACTGCTGACACGGGACCAAACCCTGGTTCTGGAGTCCGGCCACCCGCTCGGCCTGTTTGAGTCCGGGCCGGATGCTCCCCGCGTGGTCATCACCAATGGTCTCATGGTCGGCCTCTTTGACGACCAGGAAAACTGGCACAGGGCCATTGCCATCGGGGTTTCCAATTACGGCCAGATGACCGCCGGAGGCTGGATGTATATCGGCCCGCAGGGAATCGTGCACGGCACCTACAACACCATTTTGAATGCCAGCCGGCTGAAACTGGGAGTGACATCCAAGGGCGACATGAGCGGCGTCCTGTTCGTGTCGTCGGGTCTTGGAGGGATGAGCGGCGCCCAGGGAAAATCGGCGGAAATCGCCAACGGCGTGGGGCTCATCGCCGAAGTGGACGAGTCCCGGATAAAAACCCGCGTCGATCAGGGATGGATCAGGAAAGTCGTTGAAGACCCCGGAACGGCCTTTAACCTCGCCAGGGAATACCTGGACAGGCAGGAAGCAACGGCCATCGCCTTTCACGGCAACATCGTGGACCTTCTCGAATACGCCGTGACGCATGACATCAGGATCGACCTCCTGTCCGACCAGACGTCCTGCCACGCTGCCTATGACGGCGGATACTGTCCCCAGGGGCTGACCTATGCACAGCGCACGGAGCTGCTGAGGGCCGACCACGCCCGGTTCAAGAACCTTGTAGATGCTTCGCTCGCCAAACACTATGGACTCATCAAGACCCTCGTGCAAAAAGGGACCTACTTCTTCGACTATGGAAACAGCTTTCTGAAAGCGCTCTATGACGCCGGTGTAAAGGAGATCTGCAAGAACGGTGTGGATACGATGGATGGGTTTACGCTTCCGTCCTACGTGGAAGATCTCATGGGACCGCTGCTGTTCGATTACGG
This sequence comes from uncultured Syntrophobacter sp., assembly GCA_963666995.1. Lineage (GTDB taxonomy): Bacteria > Desulfobacterota > Syntrophobacteria > Syntrophobacterales > Syntrophobacteraceae > Syntrophobacter. The sequence goes on from OY762941.1 coordinate 3,519,232, forward strand.
CTACGGACCTTTCCGGTGGGTGTGCCTCAGCAGGAAACCCGAAGACCTCCTCAAAACCGACATGGCGGCCATGTCCTGCATCGATCCCGAACGGCGATTTCAGGACAGGGACAATTATATGTGGGTCAAGAACGCCGACAAAAATAAGCTCGTTGTCGGAACCCAGGCGCGGATCCTCTACCAGGATGCATTCGGCAGAATGAAAATCGCGCTCAAGTTCAACGAACTCGTGCGAAACGGCGAAATCGGACCGGTGATGCTCGGCCGCGACCATCATGATACGGGGGGGACGGATTCGCCGTTCAGGGAAACGGCCAACATCAAGGACGGCAGCAATATCACGGCGGATATGGCGATCCAGTGCTTCGCCGGAAACGCAGGCCGGGGGATGAGCCTCGTGGCCCTGCACAACGGAGGCGGCGTGGGGATCGGGAAAGCTATCGACGGCGGTTTCGGGCTGGTTCTCGACGGCAGCGAACGAGTGGACGGCATCATCCGGAAAGCGGTCCTCTGGGATGTGATGGGCGGGGTAGCCAGGAGGGCCTGGGCGCGAAACGAGCATTCCATCGAGACAAGCATGGAATACAACCGGGTGAAGAAGGGAACGGACCATATCACGCTTCCGTATCTCGCCGATGAAGACATGGTTCGCAACCTGGTCGGGAAACGCTTGAAAAAGTGAGAGGGTAAATCAACTTTCGGTTGGTTCGCCGGGCATGGAAAAGATGAATCGCTATTATGCTGAAAAGCTTTCGGCCGAGCGTCTGAAAAGCGTTTATGAAATTGCCACCCCGCGGGTAAAACGTTATCTCGATGCTGAACTCGCGCACGTTCTCGACAGGCTGACGCAAAACGGGCGGATCCTGGATCTGGGGTGCGGATACGGTCGAATAGCCAAACCTTTGTTGGCAAAACCGGTTCGGGTGGTCGGTATCGATAATTCCATCGCCAACCTGGAACTCGCCCGTGAATTCGTCGGCGCCGCATGGCCGGCCTGCGCCTTTTTCCAGATGGACGCCGGACACCTGGGATTCGCGGCCGGCTGCTTCGATAACGTCCTCTGCATTCAAAACGGCATCTCGGCGTTCAAAGTCGATCCCCTCGAATTGTTGAAGGAGATGATGCGGGTCGCGCGTCCCGGGGCGACAATACTGCTTTCCAGCTATTCCGACCGGTTCTGGGAGCACCGGCTGGAATGGTTTCAGCTTCAGTCCGAACACGGGCTGCTGGGTGAGATCGATTACGAGCGCACGGGGGATGGAGTCATCGTTTGCAGGGACGGCTTTAAGGCTACCACCTTCAGGCGCAGGGACTTCCGCGCCCTGGCTGAAAGGGCGGGTGTGCGGGCGACGATCACGGAAGTGGACGAGTCCAGCATCTTTTGCGAAATAACCGTTCCCCTTTTGCCGGGAAGAGATCGTATCGGATGAACCCATCGCTTGTTTCTCCTGCCGACTACCGGTTCCTGCACGTGCCGGTGTTCATCTTTTCGCTGCTCATACTGATCGTGGGGGTCGCCTGCTTTGCTTTCATCCTGAAGCGTCGTATCGACCCCCTGTTAAAGGCCCAGGCGGACCCGCGCTTCGGGCGGGTGAGCGAACGCCTGTTCGCGGTGCTCGGGTTGTGGCTCGCCCAATGGCGCCAGCCGCGCTATAGGCTGGCCGGCGTGCTTCATATCCTCATTTTCGCGGGTTTTCTGGTGCTTAGCGTGCGTTCCGTCACCATGGTGATGTCCGGGTTCATGGATGATGTCCTTCCGGGATACGGGAGTCTGCCGGCCCGGATTTACGGCGTCCTGAAAGACTACGCCGCGACCTGGGTGCTGATTGCCTGTATCGTCGCGGCGGTGCGGCGCGGCATTTTCAAACCGGCGCGCTATGCCGTTCCGCCGCGCTATGGCAAAGACCATACCGCCGAGGCCGTTTTCGTCCTGGGCCTCATTTCCCTGCTCATGGTGTCTGAGAGCCTCTTCGAGGCAAGTCTTGCGGCAGCCCGGTCCGGGCAGGGCGCGCATGCGGGATTTGTCGCGCCCTGCAGCCTGGTCTGGATATTCCAAAGCCTTCTCGCGGGGCGCCCGGTGGAATCCCTGCAGGCGGTGCACATTGCCGCCTATTTCGTCCACGATTTGGCCTTTTTCTTCTTTTTGTGTTTCCTGCCCATGGGAAAACACTTTCATGTGCTCACCTCCCTCTTTAACGTCTATTTCATGCGGCTCGACAAGGGGAACATCAAACCGGTCCGCCACGGAGTGCCGGAAGCGGAGCTGGATTCCCTTAAGTCCATCGGGGTCAAGAAGTTCGAGGACTTCACATGGAAACATGTGCTGGATTTCTACTCTTGCGCCGATTGCGGACGATGTTCCGACAACTGCCCGGCAAATGCCGCGGGAAGGCCGCTTTCCCCGAGGTTTATATCCATCAAAGGCCGGGACTACAGTTTTGCCAACACCCCGATTTTGGGCAAGGACGTTGTTGCCGATGCCGACTTCAACCTGGTTGGAGAGATCTTCGGAAAAGATGAAATCTGGTCGTGCACGACATGCGGTGCATGCGAGGAAGAATGCCCTCTGGGCATCGAGTACATCGACAAGATTGTGGACCTGCGCCGCGGAATGGTGGATGAAGGCAATGTGCCCCAGCAGTTGCAAAAGCCCCTGGGCGCGGTCGAAAGGCGCGGAAATCCATGGGGAAAGATGGAAAAGAAACGGGCGGACTGGGCCAAACCCATTGCCGGCGCCCTTCCTATAAAGCGCATCGACGAAGGTGAGACCGCCGAGGCCCTGTATTTTGTCGACAGCATCAGCTCATACGACGACCGGATGCAGGCGATCGCGCGGGCCACCGCCCTGGTTCTCGCTCGGTGCGGCATTGATTTCGGCATTCTGGGCAACGAAGAAAAGGACTGTGGGCATGAAGTCCGCCGTTTCGGGGAGGAATCGCTCTTCCAGGCGCTCAAGGCACACAACACCGAACTCATCGTGGAATCGGGGGCAAGACGCATCATCACTGCCGATCCCCATGCGTACAACGCCCTCAGGAACGACTACGACAATCTTCCTCCGGTGGAGCATGTGAGCCGGGTAATCCTGCGTGGGATACGTGAAGGCAGGCTCCGTCTGAAGCCGCTGGAAAACGGCGAGAGAATCCATGTCTATCACGATCCCTGCTATCTGGGACGCCACAACGGCCTTTACGAGGACCCCCGCGCGGTCCTGGATTCCATCCCCCGGCTCAAACGGGTTGAAATGCTCCGGAGCCGCGACCGTTCCTTCTGCTGCGGCGGCGGAGGGCTCATGTTGTTTTATGAGCCGGAAGAAGAACAGCGCATGGGGGTGCTCAGGGTCAGAATGGCGGTTGAGGCCGGGGCCGATACGATCGTCACCGCGTGCCCGTTTTGCATGGTCAACCTGGAAGATGCCATCAAGGTGGAGGGTCTGGAAGGTAAAGTCGAGGCCGTCGACCTTATCGAACTGGTGGCGAGGCAGCTCGAAACATAACGGTTTTCCGGTCCGGCCGCTCGGGATGCACTGGTGTAGCGGACCCGGACAATTACAAGACGGGAAACGGGAGGATCAACATGGAAATTCTTGTGTGTGTGAAGCGAGTACCGGACACCTGGGAAAACGAAATCGAGATCAACAGCGCCGGCAACGATATCAACCGGGACGATTTGGTTTACTCGGTCAACGATTGGGACAATTACGCCGTGGAAGAAGCGCTCCAGATTGTCGACAGGGTCGGCGGCAGCGTCACGGTGGTCACCGTCGGAGATGATGATTCCGAAGAAGTCCTCCGGCGGCAGATGGCCATGGGCGCCAACGGCGGGATACTCCTGAAGGACGAAGCTTTCGAAGGCTCCGACGGCAGGGGGCTCGCCCGCATTCTGAGTGCTGTTGTGAAGAAGGGCAAATACGACCTGATTCTCACGGGCGCCCAGGCCGACGACGGTGCGGGCCAGGTGGGCGGAATGCTGGCGGCCCTGCTGGACTGGCCCTTTGCCTCCCTGGTGAATTCCATCGAGGTGGACGGGACGATGCTCAGGGTGAGCCGTGAGATCGCGGGTGGAAACCAGGAGTGGAACGCAATCGACCTCCCCTGTGTGCTCTCCATTCAGACCGGCATCAACGAACCCCGGTACGTGGGAATTCGCGGTATCCGAAAGGTGGCTTCCATCGGAATTCCAAAAATGGGAGTCGCCGAACTTGGCCTGACAGGGGCGGAGGTTGGGGCAGAGGGCGCCAAAGTGAAACGGCTCGACTATTTCATGCCCGATACGGGCGCAGGAGCGGAAATCCTTCAGGGCAGTCCCTCGGAGATCGTTGAGAAGCTTATCGAACTGCTGAAGACGAAAGGAGGGCTCAAATAATGGCCCAGATGTTTGCATACATCCTTCACAGGGATGGCGTGGTAGACGACACGGCCATGGAGCTTCTGACCGCCGCCGGGAAGATCGATCCCTCCGCGCGTCCCACGGCGATCGTGACGGGGACGGGCCGGGATCTGGACGAAGCCTGCCGTGCCGCCGCTCAGGCATACACTACAGTCTGGAAAGTGGATAACGAGGCGCTCGGCTACGCCAATGCGGAAGTGATCCGCAAGGCGCTTGTCGGTATCCTCCCGGCGGGATGCATCGTGCTGGTTCCCCACGAGCATTTCGGCATGGACCTGGCACCCGGCCTTTCCATCAGGCTCGATGCCGCTTTCGTGTCCGATGTGGTGGATATCCTTGGGGCCGAAGGCTCACTGCTCAAGGTGGTGCGCCAGGAGTTCGGCGGGCAGGTCAGCACCCATGTCACCTGCGACGGGAGTTCGGGGGCGGTGATCACGCTAAGGCCCGGTTCTTTTGCGGGAGCCGGAACCGGCGCGGGCGGAGGAGAAATCGTGGACAAGTCCGGCGAGGTCCGGGATCTTGCCGCAGGCAGGAGGTTCCTGGAAGTGGTCCAGGCGGAAACGGGTGACGTGGACATTTCCAAGTCCGACATTCTGGTTTCCTGCGGCCGCGGCTTCGAGGACAAAGACAACTTGAAAATCGCCTTCGATCTGGCGGAAGCGATGGGAGCGGACGTTTCCTGTTCCCGGCCGATCGTGGATGCCAAGTGGCTCGAAAAGTCCCGGCAGGTAGGGACCTCGGGCAAGACCGTCAAACCCAGGGTCTACCTGGCATGCGGCATCAGCGGCGCCTTTCAGCACATGGGAGGCCTCAAGGGCAACCCGTTCATTGTGGCAATCAACAAGAACCCCAAGGCGCCCATCTTCCAATCGGCAAACGTTGGGGTGGTGGCCGACGTCATGGACTTCCTGCCCGAATTGACCGAAAAAATCAGGGAAGGCTGACCGCAAAGATCCGGTTCGGCCCCTTTTGCCCTTCCACGGCCGGAGCCTTCCCGGGTTCCGGCCGTCGGCTCCACATCATACTGAATTGCATTCAAGACGATAGGCTCAACATCCCCAAAAAAGCGCGGAATGACTCCCCCGCACCCGCACGAGTCTCGGCCGACGCGCCGTCGCGTGAGGCCGAACGCTCGGACGCCGGGGGAATCTCCCCGGTGGGAGGATGCTTTTCTGTTGACTCCCTTTCCAGTGGAAAAGTATAAATATATGTTTCAGATAATTGAGATCTATGCGCTCGCGGAGCGCGCAAGCATGAGAGCGACTTTTTGCAGGGGCTGTTCAGATCGGCCTTATCGCGCCGTTTCCTTCCATCGGTACGGCGGGTCGGCTTCCAGCGTGGAAATGGTCACGGGTCCGGTAGTCACCTCCCGGTCCCGAATAGTCGCCGCGCCGATTTGCATTGCGGCTCCGGGCAGTCACGTGGTCGTTCGGGCTCGAATCCGCGCCATGACCCGGTAGTTCGTTCCTCTGACAGTGGTACAGTGACGTCATTTCGACCCCGCCGAAGCCGGGGGAGAAATCTCAATGAATAAAGAGAGCTGAAAAAAGATCGCCCCTCTGCTCCACGCAGGGCGGGAATGACATTGAATTTGTGACAGGGTCCGGCAGCAGGCCTCGAAAGGCGATCGATCGAACGCGCTGGAAGGCGCGTTTCAATCTTCACTCTATTGCCCCGCATCTGCCGTCGGACGGAGGAGGAGGGCGCTTCGGCGCTTTTGCCCTGCCTGTCGCCAAAGGTTTACGGGAATCTTGTTTTTATGCGTGATAAGAGTCTATACGGAATCGAGAAACCGGGCCGTTATATCGGTGGCGAAGCGAATGCGTACCGAAAGAGTTTTGATGACGCCGCCGTGCGATTCGCCCTGGCCTTTCCCGACGTGTATGAAGTCGGGATGAGTCACCTCGGGCTTCAATTGCTCTACCACACCCTGAACGGCATGGATGACGCCATGGCCGACAGGGTCTACACGCCGTGGCTGGATTTCGAACAAAGGTTGAGTTCCCTTGGTGAACCGCTCCGAGGAATAGAGAGCGGACGGCCGCTTGCGGAATTCGATTTCGTTGGATTCAGCCTTCAGTATGAGTTGAGTTATTCCAACATCCTGACGATGCTCGATCTCGGCAATATCCCCGTCGAATCCTGCGACCGAACGGGCGACCACCCGTTTGTAATTGCGGGCGGTCCCTGTGCATTCAACCCGGAACCCCTGGCGGATTTTTTCGACTTCATCGTTCTGGGGGAAGCCGAAGAGGTGCTGCCCGAGCTGGTAAGCCTTTTCAGGAAATGGCGAGCCTCCGGTACGGGGTCGCGCAGGGAGTTCCTTCAGGAAGTCAGAAAGATAGAAGGCATTTACGTTCCGTCCTTCTTCAATGTGTCCTACCATCCGGACGGCACCGTTGCCGCGATCGATCCGGTTTACGCCGATTACCCTTCTGTGAGGAAACGATTGGTCCTCGATCTCGATGAGGATGCTCCCATCCCTGAAAACCCCCTGGTTCCCGTCCTGGACATCGTTCACAACCGCCTGGGGCTGGAAATCGCGCGGGGATGCGCGCGGGGATGCCGGTTCTGCCAGGCGGGGTTCATCTACCGGCCCGTGAGGGAGCGCCGGCCGCAGGTGTTGCTCGAGAAGGCCGAGCGGACGCTCCGGAACAGCGGATTTGAAGAATTGTCTCTTCTTTCATTGAGCACGGGGGACTACTGCCAGGTGCAGGCACTCCTCACCGCTCTCATGGACCGCTACGCGCGGGAAAAGATCGCCGTGTCCTTTCCCTCCATGCGTGTCGGGACACTGACTCCCAAGCTCATGGAACTGATCCACAGGGTGAGGAAGACCGGATTCACCCTGGCGCCCGAAGCCGGCAGCGAGCGCCTGCGGCGCGTGATCAACAAGGGAATTCAGGACGAGGACCTGATGTCCGCGGCGGGGAACGCTTTCCAATTGGGATGGCGACTGCTGAAACTCTATTTCATGACGGGCCTTCCCACCGAGGAGGAATCCGACCGTGACGCCCTGGTGGATCTGTGCTTCAGGGTGTGGAGACTGGGAAAGACGACGCGATCCTCGGTCAACGTGTCGGTGTCCACATTCGTCCCGAAACCGATGACCCCATTTCAGTGGGTCGCGCAAATTCCGAAATCCGAAGTCGAACGGCGCCTGAACGATCTCAAGGGTCGACTAAAGAAACCGGGCATGCGTCTTAAATGGCATCATCCTGCTCACAGCGCCCTGGAAGCCGTGTTCGCGCGGGGAGACCGCAGGCTCGGCAGGACGCTCCTTCGGGCGTGGCGGCTGGGAGCGCGATTCGATGGCTGGACGGAACTGTTCCGTGAGGACATCTGGGACCGGGCCTTCGAAGAGACGGGAGTGGAGCCGGGTTTTTACAGCATGCGTGAACGGCCCCCGGAGGAAATCTTCCCGTGGGACCATCTTTCCGCGGGAGTGGAGAAAGACTATCTGCGAAAGGAATTCGAGAAGGCACTCCAGGAACAATTCACCACCGGTTGCCGATGGGACCGGTGCACGCAATGCGGAGCATGCGATCATCAGACGATAAAACCCAGCCTGCATCTCGATGAGGAGGATCTTCAATACCCGAAGGATGAGGTTCGGCAGCAGGATGGGGAGGATAAGGTTTTTCTGTACCGGTTCAGGTATTCCAAGCTCGGAGGGGCAAGATTTTTCGGACAACTGGAGATTGCTCAGTGTTTCAGCCGCGCGGTCCGCAGAGAGAGGCTGCCCGCCGTCCAGACCAAAGGTTTTCACCCCCACATAAAGATGTCGTTTGGTGACGCTTTGCCGGTGGGACTGGAAACCATGGTCGGGGAGGCGTGTATTTCGCTTTCGGAGGAAATCGCGGCGGAAGCGGTTCGCCTGCGGCTTAACGAACACCTTCCTCCCGGCATCAGCATAGAGGAAGTGGTCCAGGTGGAACACAAACCGGAGCCGTTCAGCGCTCAGAAGGTGACTTATCGCGTTTCGGAATTGAGTCCGTTCGTTACCCGGAGTATTGTGCAAAATTGGCGTCAGCGACTGAGTACGGTTCTGGTCAAGAAGACGAAGAGTGGGGAGGCGAGGGCGCAACTCGGGGATGTCCTCCTCGGGATCAGGCTGCTGAGCGACTCCGTTATCGAAATGGATCTGTTCGAGAGTCCGAGTATGTGCTTCAGGCCCAATGCAATCCTGCTCCACCTTTTGGGTGAACCTCCGGAGCTTCTCGCCGAATGCCGAATCTGCAAAACCGCAATATCCCCATGCACGGGGATGGAGGAGAAAGAGGATGTCCGCAGAGCTCATCATCAACTGTAATGCCTTCGAGACTCGTGTGGCGCTGGTGGAGAACGGGCAGGTGGCTGAGCTTCAGATCGAGCGCAGCTCGGATCGCGGTATCGGCGGGAACGTCTACAAGGGGCGGGTTGTCAAGGTGCTGCCCGGAATGCAGGCTGCCTTCGTGGATATCAACCTCGATAAGGCCGCATTCCTCTATGTGAGTGATATCTATCATCCGATGACTGATGTCGAGCAGCTCCTGCTGTCGTCCTGCGAGGTTGAAGAAGGCTCCGAACAGACCGAGGAGGCCGTCGAACCGATCTCGACCGAGTTTCAGGAAGTGCTCGATCTGCAGAAGTATTACAGCAGTATCCCGATCGAGGACCGGCTCCAGGAAGGTCAGGATATCCTGGTCCAGGTCGCCAAGGAACCCATCGGCCACAAGGGCGCAAGAATCACCACTCATATCACGCTTCCGGGCAGGCACCTTGTCTTCATGCCGACCATGGATCATGTGGGGGTATCGCGGCGGATCGAAAATGAGGCCGAGAGAAAACGCCTCCGGGAGACCATGTGCGAAATGAAACCGCTCCACTGCGGGTTCATCGTGCGCACGGCCGCTGAAGGCGCGGAACCCGAAAAACTTCGAGCCGAGGTCGACTTCCTTCTCAAGCTCTGGCTGAGTGTTCAGAGACGTTCGGAAAACGCTCCCGTTCCTTCCCTGATCTACCAGGAACTGGACATAACGCTGCGTGCCGTGCGTGATCTTTTCACTAGGGAAGTGGACCGCCTGGTCATCGATTCCGAAAGTGAGTACAGAAAGATACTGAACTTTACCGAGACGTTCCTGCCTTCGCTCCAGAGTTCGGTGGAACTGTACGAAGGCGACGAACCGATTTTTGATGCCTACGGGATCGAAATGGAGGTTCAGCGGGCTTTGAGCAAGAAGATCTGGCTGAAGTCCGGCGGATACATCGTGATCGAAATGACCGAGGCCCTGACCGCCATCGACGTAAACACCGGAAGGTATGTCGGGAAAAGGAACCTCGAGGAGACGATTTTGAAAACCAACCTGGAGGCGGTGAAGGAGATCGCCTACCAGTTGAGGCTCCGCAACATCGGAGGAATCATCATCATTGATTTCATCGACATGGAAAAGGAAGGCAATCGCGAAAAGGTCTGCCACGCCCTCAAGGAAGCCATGCATAAGGACAAGAGCAAGACGAACATCCTGGGTATGTCCGAACTGGGGCTGGTTGAGATGACCCGCAAGCGCACGAGGGAAAGCATCGGGCAGGTGGTCTGCGAACCGTGTTTTTATTGTGAAGGCGAGGGATACCTGAAATCGCGGCAGACGGTTTGCTACGAGATCCTGCGGGAACTGGAACGCGACAAGCGGGACCTTTTCGGTCAAAACGTCATGGTGCTCACACACCCGGAGGTGGCGGCGCGATTCTGTGATGAAGACAGGGGACCGCTCGAGAAAGTGGAAGAAATCCTGCACGCCCGGATCGTGGTCAAGGGAGAACCGGGGTTCCACCTGGAACAATATGACATTGCGCCTCTCGAGACTTAATCGATGAGGGGTGGCTTTGCACCCGGTCAACAGACATTGCGCTTTTCGTCACAAATACCGAAGTGAGATCCCCGTTGGTCCCTCCTTTGTAAACGGGGGGAAAACGATGCGTTTTCCAGAGAAAACCTTTGAGGGAGGAAGAGAAACACAAATGGACAGAGATCGATCCAATCTGCTCTATGAGGAAGCATGCAAAGTGATCCCCGGCGGCGTGAACAGCCCGGTGCGCTCCGGGCGGGCCGTCGGCGTCAACCCGATTTTCGTGAGGGAAGCGAAAGGGTGTACGCTGATCGACGAGGACGGCAACCGGTATATTGATTATGTGCTTTCATGGGGGCCGCTGATCGCCGGGCATTCTCACCCCAGCGTGGTTGAAGCGGTCCGGAAGATGGTGACCAAAGGGACTTCCTACGGTATCCCGACCGAAATTGAAATACGAATGGCCCGTAAGGTGGCGGAAATGGTGCCCTCCATCGAGATGGTGCGCATGGTGAACTCGGGGACCGAGGCCACGATGAGCGCCATCCGGCTGGCCAGGGGCTACACGGGAAGACCGGTCATCGTCAAGTTCAACGGATGCTACCACGGGCACGGCGACTGTCTCCTGGTAAAAGCCGGGTCGGGCCTCCTCACTTTCGGAATCCCCGGCAGCCCCGGAGTCCCGGAAGATGTCGTGCGGAACACGATCCCTTTGTCGTACAACGATCTGGCCGGTGTCGAACAGGTGATGGAGCAGGATGGGGAGCGCATTGCAGCAATCATCGTTGAGCCCGTTCCGGCGAACATGGGACTGGTGCTCCCTCAGCCGGGTTTTCTGGAGGGGTTGAGAAAGGTCTGCGACAGGCATGGGTCGCTTCTGATTTTTGACGAAGTGATCACCGGGTTCAGGCTCGCTCCGGGAGGGGCCCAGGCGATTTTCGGAATCACGCCCGATTTGACGTGTCTTGGGAAAATCATCGGCGGCGGACTGCCCGTGGGGGCTTACGGCGGGAAACGGGAAATCATGATGAGGATGGCGCCCGTCGGCGATGTGTACCAGGCCGGGACCCTTTCCGGAAATCCTCTGGCGATGGCCGCGGGCCTAGCCACGCTCGAATTGCTCTCGGAGCCGGGCGTGTACGAATCCCTCGAAGAGAAGACGAAATACCTCGTGAACGGTCTCGAACAAGCGGCGACGGCGGCCGGTGTCCCCGTTGCCGTCAACCGGATAGGCTCTCTCGGGTGCGGCTTCTTTACCCCGGGACCGGTTACCGATTTCGAGTCCGCCATGAAATCGAATACGCAAGCCTATGGCATCTATTTCCGCGAAATGCTGGACAGGGGCGTCTACCTGGCCCCGGCGCAGTTCGAGACATTCTTTCTGAGCATGGCACATGAGAAAAAAGATCTCGACGTCACCATTGAAGCTGCGGCAGCGGCATTCATGCGGGTTGGGCGGGATTGTGCATTTTAGATTGTGAAAAAAAGCATTGACTGGTCAGGGGCACTATGGTAGGCATGCCTGTGAACAATTACACGAGACAAAGCCTTTGAAAGAAGAAAACAGAAAATACATGAAACAACTCGCGATGGCCAGCACCATTGGCTTTCAGGTTGTTTTCGCTATTTTCATCGGTGCGTGGATAGGCTATTGGCTCGATTCCAAGTTCGGCACGTTGCCTTGGTTCACTCTTATCTTTCTGGTGCTTGGGATAGTCGCGGGGTTTTTGAACTACTTCCGCTTTGCAGTCAAACAGAAAAAAGAGGATGAAAAGGGCTCCGGGAAATAGTGCGTGAAATGGAGGTAAGAGAGGGACTCCTGCGGCGAATCGAGCGGGCCGGCGGGGTCATTCTGACAATCTGGGTCCTTGGGACCTGGGTTCTTTATTCGGGCCGAATGGCTTTCGGGGTGTTTCTTGGAGGAGCCATCGCCATCACGAGCTTCCAGGTGCTCAAGTGGCAGCTCAAGCGTGCGTTTCAGGCTCCGGGGAAGGTTCCTCAAAAAGCCGGCCTGTTTGCAAGTTATTACATCCGGTTCCTGGCAACTCTTTTTCTCGTCTTTGTGGTGATGTATTACGGATGGGCCAATCCCGTCGCTTTCCTGGCCGGGTTGTCCGTGGTGGTGGTTAGCATTTTTCTGGTTGGGGGGCTTGAATTCTTGGCGTTGCTGATGAAAAAGGGGGAAAGCTGACATATGGAACACCCGATTCTTTTCCTGAATATCCTTTTAGAAAAACTGGGCCTTCCAATAGTTCCTGCGGACCAGGCTCACAGTTTTGTGCAGCTCTTACTTCAACCTCACGTAACCTATACATGGTTGGTGATGCTGATTCTGTTGCTCGCCGGAAGCATGGCCGTGAAAGGGCTGGAGATGGTCCCCAGGGGCGGCCAGAATTTCTTCGAGATGGTGCTTACCGGCATCGAGGACTTCATGATAGGTGTGACGGGAGAAGAGGGACGTTTTGTCTTCCCCCTCATCGCATCGCTTGGTTTCTTCATCCTGTTCAGCAATTATCTCGGAATGGTTCCGGGCTTTTTCGCTCCGACGTCGAACATCAACACGACGGCGGCCTGCGCGATCATCGTAGTGGTATTCACTCACGTGATCGGCATCCGGTTCCATGGAATCAAGTACATCAAGCACTTCATGGGACCGGTCTGGTGGCTGTCCTGGCTGATCCTGCCGATTGAGATCATCGGTCACATAGCCCGCGTCTTCAGCCTGTCCATCCGTCTTTTCGGCAACATCTTCGGGGAAGAACTGGTGCTCGCCATTCTTTTCTTCCTGGCCGGCTTCTACCTGGCTCCGTTGCCTATCATGGTTCTGGGACTCTTGACCGGATTCATTCAGGCATTTGTTTTCTGCCTGCTGTCCATGATGTATTTTGCCGGTGCCATCGAAGAAGCTCATTGATCCGGCGGTTAGGGGGTTGGGAAGGCCCTTCGCTATATTTTGTTCACGTTGCAGTTCTTCTATTCAAACACACAAAAAGGAGGTTGATCTAAATGTTTAAGAAAGTTGGTCTGCTGACGACATTGTTGACCCTCGGGTTGGTTGCTGTTGCCATGGCTGCGGACGGTGGTGGAGAAAAAGTGGCCGGCGTTCAGGTGTATGTATTTTCCGCTGTTGCCGCTGGTTTTGGTATTGCAATTGCCGCTCTCGGTTGCGGAATCGGCCAGGGCATGGCGGTCCGCGGCGCTGTCGAAGGTATTGCGCGCAACCCCGAGGCTTCCGGTAAAGTTACAGTGACCATGCTTATTGGTTTGGCCATGATCGAGTCCCTTACGATCTACGCTTTGGTCATCTCTCTGATTCTCATCTACGCCAACCCTCTGCTCACCGCGATGCAGAGTTTTGTGGGCGCAGCGAAGTAAGTCTTTGTTCCGGAAAGAGACAGGGGCAAGATCGGTTCGGGCTTGCCCCTGATTTTTACCGGGGGGCCGCAAGTTTTTTTTTGCGGAATGATGTGAATTAAATCACACGATTAGGGACACCCTGAATGAATACAGAGCTGCTGGCCGGACCGGCCGAGCGGCTGCCCCTTTGAGGTCAGGCATGAAATTCGCCAAAATTCCGATGGCTACCATCACCAGGCTTTCCATCTATATGCGAACTCTGCAGGAGTTGCTTGAAGATGATGTCGACGTTATTTCGTCAGAGCGCCTTGCAAAACAATGCGGCGTGAATCCTGCTCAGATTCGAAAAGACCTCGCCTATTTTGGGGAGTTCGGAGTACGAGGAGTCGGGTATCGAGTCAACGAACTGGTCAACCAGATCAAGGAGATCCTGGGTCTGAACCGCCCGTGGAATCTTGCCATGGTCGGCCTTGGAAATCTCGGGTCGGCTTTGATCCGGCACGGGAACTTCATCAAGTACGGCTACATGTTTACAGCCGCGTTCGATGTCGACCCTCAGAAGGTCGGCAGAAGACTGCCGAACGGCCTGTTGATCAACCATGTGGATGAACTTGAAGAAGTGGTGAAGGAACGGGAAGTTCACGTGGGCATCATCTCCACACCGGCAAATGAAGCCCAGAGTGTTGCAAATCAGCTCGTCCTGGCGGGTATCAACGGGATCCTGAATTTCGCTCCCATGCAGATTCAGGTGCCGGATTGCTGCCACGTTGAAAATGTCGATTTTACCATCAAACTTGATTCGATCGCTTACCACCTCTCCTTTGGATCCTGACAGGCGGATAGGTACCTCCCTCGGCCATTCCACGCCGAAGCCGATTATAAAATCCCGGTTCATTGCCGGGAAAGGGGCTGCTTCACTTCCTGCCGATTTCGACAGCAGTATGAGCGGAAACGGTTTACGGGGTGTGTTTCGCCCGTTGCGCTTCATTTTCTTTCAAGGATTTCCCGCAAATATTTCCCCGTATGCGAACATTCCGTCCGGGCGATTTCTTCCGGACTCCCCGTTGCGATCACATATCCGCCGCCGTTCCCGCCTTCAGGGCCGAGGTCGATAATGAAATCGGCGGTTTTTACGACGTCCGGATGGTGTTCGATCAGGATGACGGTGTGTCCCAGGTCTACGAGCCTCTGGAGCACATGAAGGAGCTTTTCTATATCGTCGAAGTGAAGCCCCGTCGTGGGTTCGTCCAGAATGTAGAGGGATTTCGCCGATCCCTGACGGCTGAGTTCCGCTGCCAGTTTGACCCGTTGCGCTTCACCGCCCGACAAAGTGGTCGCGGATTGACCGAGCCGGATATAGCCCAGTCCGACCTCGATTAGAGTCTCCAGCTTCCGGCGAAGAGGAGGGAAATTCTCCAGTAGGGCGATCGCCTCACTTACGGTCATGTCGAGCACCGAAGCGATGGAATGTCCCTTGAAAAGAATATCGAGGGTATCGGCGCCGTACCGGCTTCCGTTGCAGATGGGACAGGTGATGTAGACATCCGGCAGGAAGAACATTTCAATCCTCTGCAGACCTTCGCCTCCACAGGCTTCGCATCGTCCTCCCTTGACGTTGAAGGAAAAGCGGGAAGGGCGGTAGCCTCTCGCCCTGGATTCCGGCAGGTAAGAGAATATCTGCCTGATCTGATCGAAAAGACCGGTATATGTCGCCGGAGTGGATCGAGGCGTCCTGCCGAGTGGAGACTGGTCGATCAGGCTCACCCGGTGAACGGCTTCGGCATTTTCCAGTTTTTCAAAAGGACATGGCTGGAACGCGGAGCCATAAAGCATATTGGCCAGGGCTTTGTGGAGCGTGTGCAGAACCAGGGTGCTTTTCCCGGAGCCTGACACCCCGGTGACACAGGTCAGGCAGCCCAGCGGAAAGCTAACGGAAATATCTTTAAGGTTGTGGCCCTTCGCGCCGACCACCCGCAAGGCCCCATTCGAAAAGGGGGTGCGCCTCGGAGGGACGGCAATCTCCTTGCGTCCCGAGAGGTACTGTCCGGTCAGGGACTCGGGATGGTTGAGAATCTCCCGGGGGGTTCCGGCAAAGACGACCCTGCCTCCGTTCACTCCGGCCCCCGGGCCCATGTCCACCAGGTAGTCGGCCTGGAGAATGGTCTGCCGGTCGTGTTCCACGACGACGACGCTGTTTCCCGCATCCCGAAGACGAAAGAGCATATCGAGCAGCTTCTGATGGTCTCGGGGGTGCAGGCCGATACTGGGTTCGTCCAGAACGTAAAGGACTCCGGACAATGCCGTGCTGATCTGGTGGGCGAGCCGCGTGCGCTGAACTTCTCCTCCGGAAAGGGTGTGAGCGGGGCGCTCCAGGGTGAGGTAGGACAATCCCAGTTCGGACATGCAATCCACCCGGTTCACGATCTCCTGCCTCGGGCGCGCCGCGATCTGCAGTTCCGTATCGGAAAGGTCGAGGCGGAACAGCCAGTCTTTGACGGCCGGGATCGGGAGTCTGACCACTTCATCGATTCCCATGCCGCCGAGACGGAAAGCACGGGCCGATCGGTTGAGCCGCGACCCGCCGCAGGATGGGCAGACCCTTTCACCGGATGCCGCGGGTTCACGGCAGCTCCGGCCGTGGATGCCTCGATTTTCGGTTTCATCGGGTTTTTCGGATTTCCGATTCCGGGAGGACGGCCTGCCCCGTTGCGGCTGTTCCGATCGCACCAGGCCGGAACCGCCGCATTCAGGACATGCCCCCAGGGGGTGATGAAAGGAAAAGAGACTCGGCACCGGTTCCGGCATTTCGTATCCGCAGGCAAGGCAGCGGTAGTTCTCACTGAAGTACTTTTCCCCTCCACCCGTATTGACCACTCCCGCCACGCCCCGGCCAATGCCGGCGGCCAATTCAAGAGAATCGCCCAGGCGTCTCAGCTTTGCTTCACCGAGCACGATGCGGTCCACAATGACCTCGATGGCGTATTCCAACCGTCTGGGCAGCAGGGGGAGGGGATCGAGATCATAGACGGTCCCGTCCATCCTTATCCTTGCAAAGCCGTCGCGCCTCAGTTTCAGCAGTGTCCCGGACAAGTCCTTCTCGGCTGTCCGTCCAAGTGGGGCGACGATGAGAAGTCTCGCGCCCGAGGGCCAGGTTGTGGAAATCTCTCGAACCATCCGGGGAATGGTGTAAGCGCGGATCTCGATGCCGCATGAGGGGCACAGGGCAGTCGCGAGGCGGGCGAAGAGAAGGCGCAGGTAGTCGTTGACTTCGGTCAGGGTTCCCACGGTGGATCGAGGGTTGTGCGGCAGCCCCTTCTGTTCGATGGCAATGGAAGGACTCAAGCCCACGATCTCATCGACGGCGGGAGCGCTGAGGCGCTGGAGCAACTGTCTCGCGTACGCGGACAATGCCTCGACGTAACGGCGCTGGCCCTCGGAAAAGAGGGTGTCGAAGGCCAGGGAAGATTTGCCGGAGCCGCTCACTCCGGTGATCACCACGAATTTGTTTCGAGGAAGCGCCAGATCGACGTTCTTGAGGTTGTGCTGACGTGCTCCCCTGATGATGATCTGGTCCATGGGATGAGACGGCCTGAGAGGTTTGAGGTTATCCCGTATTTTTTGACGAACGCAATCGGTTCCGGGCCATTGAAGCCGCGAGCAAGATGGCGGCGGAAAGGCTTCCCGGATGGGCTTTTCCCGTGCCGGCGAGATCGTAGGCCGTTCCGTGGTCGACGGACGTCCTCACGATGGAAAGGCCGAGAGTGACATTCACCGCATCGTGGAAATGCACCAGCTTGATCGGTATGAGCCCCTGATCGTGGTACATCGCGACCACCGCATCGAATTCGCCCGCGTAGGCCCTGTAAAACAACGTGTCGGCCGGGAAGGGGCCGCTTACCCGGCAGGGGCTTCCCCGGAAGCCGTCAACCACCGGGCCGATGATTTCAAGTTCCTGCCGGCCGAATCGTCCTTCTTCGCCCGAATGGGGGTTGAGCGCGGCTATGGCAATGCGCGCCTTCTCCAGGCCGAAATCCCGGGTCATCGCTTCCGCGGTGATCCGAATGACATTGCGCAGGAGGTCTTCGGTGAGAAGGGCGGGGACATCCGCGAGGGCTTCGTGGATGGTGGCCAGGGCCACCTTGAGCCTCGGTCCCGCCAGCATCATGACGACACGGGGCGAACCGGTGAGTTTCTGAAGAAACTCGGTATGACCCGGAAAGTCGAATCCGTGCCGGTGCAGATGGGCTTTGTTAATGGGACCCGTCGAGATAGCGTCCACTGCCCCTTCGAGGGCCATCGAAACCGCGGTTTCAATGTAGCGCACCGTGGCTCTGCAGGCGGATTCCGTGGGGTTGCCGTACTCCATGTCCGAAAGGGACAGCCGAACGGGCGAAACGACCGGAATGTCCTTCCCGCTCCACTGAAAGTCATCGGTGAGCCGTTCCATGGAAACGACGTTCAGGTCGATTCCAAGCAGGTCCAGCGCGCGCCTGACGGCCAGGGGATCGCCAATCACCACCGGGACGCAGCACTCGTGAAGTACCGGAGAACCAACGGCCTTCGCAATGACTTCCGGCCCGACTCCGCACGGATCTCCCATGGTGATGGCAATACGGGGTTTGTTGCTGCGCATTGTTCCGGGAATATCCTTCAAATAATGGTCGCCGCGCGAAGCTCCGAGGCATTTGCCGTCGGCAGGCCCCGCCGGTCAGTAAATCCTGCTTCTCGAACGGATTTTCCTACTTCGAGAGCAGTTTCTGCTTGAGCGTATCGATTTCGCCGGGATTCAATTCCCGGCCGTCGGTATCGGTAACAACCGTTCCGGGCGGCACTTCAAGTTGGAAAAGCTTCGGGTCGAGATGCGGAACGGCAGTCTGCGAATCCAGCACGATCCGGTTCGTGTTTCCCAGGGCATCGAGACTTTCTATGCTCATGATCCGGTAGGTCTGAAGATCGATGCGCAGATACAGGGTCTTGATGTTGGGGTCCTCAGTTTTCGGCACCAGCTTGAGAACAGCCGAAGATTTGTTCGACTGTTTTGGGTCGAGGCTCACCTGGAAGTTATTCTTCAGCTCGATGATTCCATCAAAGAAAGCTTGAGCGAGCGGCGATGAAAAAAGGGACTTGGCGTCAAATAAAGAGATTTGGCTGTCGGATGGAGCATACAACCAGGCAAGCTGACGGTTGGCCACGAAGACCTGCGGTTCCGGCTTCCGGTATTCCCACCGCATCTGGCGCGGCTTCTCGTAATACAGCTTTCCGAGAGCCTCGGTGGTTGTCATGGCGCTTGCGGCCGAAGACGTGGTCGACTGGCGAAAATCGGCCACAAAGGATTGGATTTGCTGGTAGTGTGCCTCCGTGTTCTTCAAAATCTCCCCGAGCATCGGCGATTGTTCCGCTCCGAGGGAGCTTCGGACCGACAAACCCACAGACATCAGTGAGCATATGCACACAAACAGAATACGGAATGATTTGATTCGTTTCATCGTCACCGGTCGTCCTTACGAGTTTCTTCTGCCAAAGACCTCACGGGGTTTGACCCCGTCTGAAGCTCCGACGATCCCTTGTTGTTCCATGACTTCGATCATACGGGCAGCACGGTTGTATCCCACTCGAAGCCTCCTTTGCAACATGGAAATGGATGCCTGCCTGGTCTCGACAACGAGTTGAACGGCTTCCTCGTATTTCTCGTCCAGCTCCTCTTCAGGCACATCCCCATTCGACCCGTGATCCTCGAAATCGACTCTCTCCCCGAGCGGATCTTCAATGAGCTGCTGGGCGCGCCAGAACTTGGTGAGGCGCTGCACTTCGTTATCGGAGACGAAGGCCCCATGGATTCTCTGGATTTTAGCGGTTCCGGGAGGAAGAAACAACATGTCGCCGGAGCCGAGGAGACTCTCTGCGCCCGAGCCGTCCAGGATGGTCCTCGAGTCGATGCGCGAGGATACCTGAAAAGAGATCCTGGCCGAAATATTGGCCTTGATGATTCCCGTCAGCACATCCACCGACGGGCGCTGCGTTGCCAGGATCAGGTGAATTCCCGCGGCACGAGCCATTTGAGCGAGTCTTGTGATCGACTCTTCCACATCGCGTAAAGCCACCATCATGAGATCGGCAAGCTCATCTATAATAATGACAACGTACGGGAGGCGATGGTGCTTGAGGGGAGACTCCTCAACGGGAGGCGCATCCGCCTTTGCCCTGGGAGGCTTCTCCCGGGCCAGCGCTTTGTTGTAGCTCTCGATGCTGCGCACGTTCTTGTCCGCCAGGAGCTTATACCGCAGCTCCATTTCTTCCACGGCCCACCGCAGCGCCCTCGTCGCCATTTTTGCGTCGGTCACCACGGGATGGATCAGGTGTGGAATGCCTTCGTAGCTGTTCAGTTCTATGCGTTTCGGATCGATCAGCAGGAAGCGGATTTCATCGGGCGTGAGGCGGTACAGGAGGCTGCTCAGGATCGTATTGATGCAGACGCTCTTGCCCGTGCCGGTGGCGCCCGCGATAAGCAGGTGGGGCATCCTGCCGAGGTTGGTCACTATGGGTTGCCCGGTGATGTCCTTGCCCAATGCAATGGTCAATGGCGCGGGGGACGAGGCAAACGCCTCGGCTTCGAGGACGGTCCGTATCGAAACCATTTCGCGGTACTGGTTGGGAAGCTCTATCCCGATGGCGGCTTTCCCCGGTATCGGGGCCACCACACGAATGCTCGTGGCCTTCAGGGCCATGGACAAATCATCCGAGAGACCCACGATCCTGCTGATCTTGATGCCGGGAGCAGGGGCATATTCGAACATGGTGATCACCGGACCGGGGCAAATGCCTATGACTTTCCCCTGTACTCCGAAATCGGACAGCTTCTCCTCCAGGACCGCCGCGTCCTGTTCGAGTTTTTTCCAGTCGGGTTTGCGCATCTCCGTCTCGTAGGAATCGAGGAGGTCGGGGAAAGGCAGAGTATACTGGCCCGGAGTCACGACGGGCAAAATGGGCGCGGCGGCGTCCTTTTTCGCCGGCTTCTTCGGAGGAGGCGCAGGAAGGAGCACCTGCACCGGCGTGGGATATTTCTTGACCGTAACAGGCCGGGGAGTGGGCGTTACCACGAATACTTCCTCTTCCCGTTCGGGCAGGCGGATCCTCCGAACGATCCGGGATATCATCGCGAAGAGTACTCGAAAGAATGCGGCGATAACGCGGCCGATCCACTTGAAGATCGATTTGAGGGTCAGGGGAGTGGACAGCAGGACGGCAATCAGGAAAATGCCGATGAGCAGAATGTGAGCTCCGACCGGGTACATTTTCTTGTTCAGGACGTCAGCCAGGGCATGACCGATGATTCCTCCCGTCATGAATTCCTGATCGGCCACGTGAATTCTGGTCCAGTGGAGGGCCGCGAGAGTGATCGCGGACAGGATGAGGAGGATCAGGCCGAAAATTTGAAACTGGCCGTAGCGGAGCAGTGCCCTGCCCCTGAAGAGCGCCCAGCTCAACCACAGGCCGATCGCCGTCAGGCCGTAAGCCCCGATCCCTATGAGGAAAAAGAAGCTGTACGCAACGTGCGCTCCAAAGAATCCGACCCAATTGACCGGGGGCCGCTTGATCGTCGAGGAATTGAATATGGTGAGATCCGAAGAGTGAAAAGACACCAGGCTGAAGAGGACCAGAAGTGTGAGCGTCAGAACGAAAAGCGCCCAGATTTCGTGTTTTTTTTCATTCACGAGAAACCCCTGAGAAATGAATCCCTGAACATCCCAAAGTACACACACCCGCCCAAACAGGCAGGAAGAAGTCGTTGAAGTGTATTGCCCAAAGGAAGATCCCACGCCGGACAAAACCACGCTTCGTCATTCCGGCGAACACTCATGGCCTTTCGACCACAACGGACAATGAAAAAATTCCTGCCTAAATCGAGACAGGGTATACGTTGGACGGCAATTCCTTTTTTCACATAAAGGCCGGAATCCAGGCTCTTTGACGTTATTGGATAATTCCAGGTGACGACACTGGACCGCGGCCTCCGTCCGGGGTGACATTTCCGGACAAAAGGCTCATTTTCCATCTGGATCCTGTTTGGGCAAACGACCTTTGTCCTCCGGCACTCTTCCGGCTACACCTCGAAGACAAGCGAATATATCACCGGCCGGCGGTTCAGCACTCGATTGAAAAAGCGCTTCAACTCCCGCCGGATTTCCTCCTGCAAGACCACGCGGTCCAGTTCGGCACTTTCGTTCAGTTGCTTGTCGATGGTCTCGAACACCACGCATTTCGCCTCGTCGAGCAACTCGGGCTTGGACTCCTCATGGATGAAACCCCTGCTCAGAATATCGGGGCCGCTCACAATCTCCTGGGTACCCTTGTTCAGCACCAGGGAAGCGATGACCAGCCCGTCTTCGGACAGGTGCCGCCTGTCCCTCAGGACGAGACCCCCGACGTCTCCGACCCCCTTTCCATCAACGAGAATTCTCCCGGTTTCCACGCGCTCCAGCGTGGTTGCTTTCCCGTCCGAGCAGGCGATCACATTCCCGTTTTCCACCAGAAAGCAGTTCTCGGGAGGCATCCCCATATCGATGGCCAGTTGACGGTGTTTGACGAGATGCCTGAATTCACCGTGAATGGGAATGAAATACTTTGGCCGGACGACGCTTATCATCGCCTTCAGTTCTTCCCTGTAGGCGTGGCCTGAAACATGGATGTCCCGCACCTGTTCATGAATCACTTCGGCGCCGTGCCGGTAGAGGTGGTTGATAATGTTCTGAATCGTCCGTTCATTCCCGGGGATAAATTTCGATGACAGAACGATTGTGTCGCCGGGTTTCACCTTCAATTTCTTGTGGTCGTTAAAGGCCATCCGGGTGAGGGCGCTCATCGGTTCGCCCTGGCTCCCCGTCGTCAGCATGAGGATCTCGGAATCGGGCAGGTAGGTCAGATCCTGAAGGCCGATTTCCTCCTGCGCCGGAAAATCGATGTACCCCAATTCCCTGGCGATGCGGACGTTTATAACCATGGACCGGCCGTTCAACAGCACCCGCCGCCCGAATTCCCGCGCGAGATGCACCACCTGCTGGATCCGGTGCAGGTTGCTCGCAAAGACCGCCACGATGATGCGTCCCGACCGTTCCCTGAAGATTTCCCGCAGGGTGGCTCCGACGTCCCGTTCGGAGAGGGCATACCCGACGCGTTCCACGTTTGTCGAATCGGAGAAGAGCGTGGTCACCCCCTCTTCGCCGTAGGCTCCGAAGCGGGCCATATCGAATCTTCTGCCGTCGATGGGTGTATTGTCGATCTTGAAGTCGCCGGAGTGAATGATGATGCCGGCCGGAGTCCGAACGGCCAGACCCACTCCATCGGGGATGCTGTGGCACACCTGGATGAATTCAACTTCAAAGGGTCCGATCCCGACCTTCTCTCTCGGCACGACGCACCTGAGTTCACAACGGTCGAGGAGTCCGTGTTCCCTCAGCTTCTCCCGGATGAGGGCCAGCGTCAGCGCGGTCCCGAATATGGGGATCTGGAAGTCGCGCATCAGAAAAGGAATGGCTCCGATGTGGTCTTCGTGACCGTGAGTCACTATGAGCGCGCGGACGCGGTCCTTATGCTTGTGCAGGTACGTGAAGTCGGGGATGACAATGTCGATTCCAAGCATATCGTCTTCGGGAAACATGAGTCCGGCGTCGATAAGGATGATGGTATCTCCATACTCGAGGGCCATCATGTTGAGCCCGATCTCGCCCAGCCCGCCAAGGGGAATGATTTTCAGAATCGGTTCGTTCATAAGTTCCTGGTCTTGCCCTGCGGATTCCATTTTTCAGCTCGATTCGTCAATTTGTCGCGGACTTCCGGCCCCCGGCCTCTTCGGCGGTCAGATGGAGGCGGATTCCCTCCTTTACCGCGGCGATCAGGGTATCCCTGTCCTTCACGGTGCGGCCCGCGGTCGGGATCGGAGTTCCAATGGTCATTTGAATGGTCCCGGGGTGAATGATCCACCCGCCTTTCTTGGCGAGCACCTTATGGGTGCCGCTGATGCTGATGGGAACCATCGGCTGCTGAGATTTGATGGCAAGGATGAATCCGCCCTTCTTGAAGTCCTTCAAAACTCCGTCACTGCTTCGAGTGCCCTCGGGAAAAATGAAGATCGACGTCCCGTTGCGAACCCGTTCGGCGGCGAGGTTTATGCTCGCGAATGCCTTTCTGCGATCGGTCCTGTCGATGGGAATGTACCCGATCGCTTTCATGGCGGGCCCCATGACAAAAAGGCTGAACAGCTCTTCTTTTGCCAGCCATCGAAATTGCACCGGGAGTTTCCCCAGGGCGACGAAAATGTCAAAAAGGCTCTGATGATTCGCTGTGTAAATGCAGGGACGCCCGGAGTCGAGGTTTTCAAGGCCGTTCACCTTGACCTTCACTCCCGCTGTCCAAAGGCAGACATTGCCCCATAGCCTTGCGACAAGGTGAGCGCGGTCCTTGTTCCCGGTGAGAGTACATATGGCGAGAGCCACCAGTCCAAGTATGATGGTTACAATAAACATCACTATGTAAAAGAGCAAAGAACGGAGTACATTCATTGGTAAACGCGCTCCTTTTTACTCATCCGGAGGGCAAACGGCTCAAAAAACGGGGCTAAGGGGGACCACCCCGTGATCCATGCAGATCATTATTAATAACAAATACTTGGACTCCAATGTTCCAAGGCACTGTAAACTGTTTCGAATATCGAGTCAACTGAGCAATTTACAGGGGCCGACGGCGTCTTGTCGACGATATTCATCCCGACAGGATATCGCATAGTTTACCACGGACCCCGCCGGGCGAGAACGGACAAATCATTCCATGAAAATCTGAAACAAATTAACCGGCGGCTTGTCCCACGCCGCAGGCATGTGGTATAGGAAACACTGATACCGGTGTGATATCCGGAAACCGTAAGTCTTGAACGTATTTGACGCAATGCCGGATGGATTCCGCCTTTGCATCAACCGGCCGATGAAGGGAAGGGGGCGCAATGTCAAAGGGAACGGTGAACAAGGTCATCCTTGTGGGCAGACTCGGGGGCGATCCCGACGTTCGTTATGCCGCCAACGGGACGGCGGTGGCCAAATTCAGCCTGGCCACGAACGAAAGAGTGCCGGCAGGCGAGGGGAACTGGGAAGATCGGACGGAGTGGCACCGCATCGTGGTTTTTGGTAAACTGGCTGAGACTTGCGGGAATTATTTGAGCAAGGGCCGCCTGGTTTTTATCGAAGGCAGCATCCGGACGCAACAGTGGGAGGATGCCCAGGGGGTAAAGCGATATACCACTGAAATCGTGGCAAGGGACATGCAAATGCTGAGCGGCGGTGAAAGCCAGCAGGGTCAGGCTTCAGGCCAGGGCAGAAGCGCCGCAACTCAGGAACGGGGAGGGCGCTCGCGTACGGAGGAACTTCCTCCCAATCCCGGCACAGGGGAGGACGACATCCCGTTCTGATGCGTTGCCGGGGAGAACGGGGCGGACGGCATTTCCTTCCGATCTGCGGCCGATGAGACTGCGGGGTGAGTGACACTTCGTCCTGGTGGGTGGTCTTGAATCTGGTCTGTCGCCCCATGGGTCCGATCACACGCACTCTCACCGGGAGAATCCGGTCCCGTCCGTCCGGCGTCCGGCAGATGCAGACGCACGGCAGGGAGAAGAACGGGTTGCCCGTGCACGAAGTGGGCGGGTATAGAGACGCGTCAAGAACTCCCCGGGCTCTTCATGCGGGGCGTTCCCGTTGCATTACAGTCGTTTCTACAACCATTTCGGCAAGCCGCCTGGAAAGCAACCAAAACCGGAGAGTCCACATTGAACAGCCGTCAGGGACCGATTGTGATTATGGCCGATGATGATGACGATGACTGCATGCTCGCCAGGGATGCCTTCGAACAAAGCAATGCACAGGGAACCATCTGCTGCCTCGAAGACGGGGCCGAGCTGATGGACTATCTCTTTCGTGCAGGCAAGTATGCGGCGGAAGCCCACGCTCCGCTTCCGGCATTGATCCTGCTGGACCTCAACATGCCGCGGAAAGACGGTCGTGAGGTCCTGGCGGAGATTAAGGCGAATCCCGTTTTCCGCGATATCCCCATTGTGGTGCTCACCACCTCCCGTGAGGTGAGGGACCTCATTTTCAGTCGGGAGATGGGGGCAAATGCTTTCATCACCAAACCCGGTACCTTTGATGAATGGGTCGGGATGATGCGTTCCCTGGCACGAGATTGGCTTAGGGCTTGTCCGTAAATAGGCCTTTTGGGGATCGCACCGGATTTTGAGACCGATTTTGGTCGCGACGATTGAGCAAAACCGCAGGCGTAGCTGGACTACGTTGAGGATTTTGCGATTGAGGAGCGGCCGAAGTGGGCCAAAAGCCGGATGCGAGCACAAAGGATTTATTTACGGACAAGCCCTTAATTAGGGGATGAATTACGAAAGGGGCTGTTGCCCTGACAGAATCCAGGTGAAAAACGAGCCGGTTGTCCGGACCCGTCACCCCGGCAAAAGCCGGGGTGACGGGTCGTTAATTGGGATTCCCCAACAATTTCAAAGAGACTGGATTCCGGCCTCCGCCCGAATGACGAATCCTGATTCCAGCCGGCCTCGGCTTTTCCTTTGGGCAACAGGCCGGAAATATTTCTCCCTGCCTGGGTAGTCGATCGGGCGAACATCCCCGGGTGACGTTCCCATTACATCTAGCGGCCCCTATTTGGTGTCCAGCTTCTCCGGGTTTTCCGTCTTCTCCGCCGGTGTATCCAGCTCGTTGGTTGCCTTTTTGAAATTTCGAATCCCTTTTCCGAGGCCTGCTCCGAGTTCAGGCAGCTTGCCGGCGCCGAAAATAATAAGCACGATCACCAAAACAAGAAGAAGTTCCGGCATTCCAATTCCACCGATCATAAAGCGGCTCCTTTTTCATTTCCTGAGCAACTCTTCGACTTCCTCGAGAAGTTGCAGGAATTCTTTTGACTGCCTGTACTGGTCCAGCAGCTTCTGGTGTTCAAGCCAGCTCCCCCAGACCTTCATCCAGACGTCATTATGCCAGTAATATCTGGGGGTGGGCTGCTTGCCCTTCATTCGTTCCCTGTATTCTTCATATTCCTCGGAGCAGTTTCTGCAAAACGCATAGGGAGTTGCAAACCTGCCGGACTCCTCCCCGACGAGACCGTCCAGTTGTGCTCCGCACTTCGCGCACTTCATCATGCACCGGGTGCATTGAAAAATCTTCTTGAGAGCTTCGATCTTGCGCTGACGGAGGCTCAAGTCCCTTACGGACTTGAGATCCTGGGCCTTCTTTCCAAATTCTATGATTTCGGCCATGTGAACCCTTTATCTATTCTTTCAGGGTATTCAACGTATCGCTGCCATTCCCGTCAGACTCCACCCCCCGATCCAGCGACGACCCTTCCTCGCCGTTTCCATCCGTGAGGTTAAACAACTGCTGAGTGTAATCGACGAAAAGTTCCTTGGTGCTCCGTTCGCCTTTCTTCTTCAGGAAAAGGATCGGATCATGGAGCAATTTCTTAATGATCGACTCCGTGAGCGTCTCGATGGCGGCACGATCTTTTTCTCCGATATGGGGAAGGTGAGACAGCGTCTTTTGGATCTCGTTGCGACGGATGTTCTCGGCCTTCTCCCGCAGGGCCACGATCGTGGGGACTACGTTCAGGGTATGCATCCACTCCTGGAACTTGATCGTCTCTTCGCCAATGATATGCTCCGCCCTTTCCGCCTCCTTCTTCCGTTCCTCGCGATTCAGCTCGACAACACTCTGGAGGTCGTCGATGTCGTAAAGATAAACATTATCGATATCGTTGATCTTCGGGTCGATATCACGGGGAACGGCGATATCGATAAAAAACAAAGGCCGGTTGCGGCGTTCGCGCATCCTCGATCTGACGTCGTGGTACTTCAGGATCGGCTCGACGGCGCCGGTCGAGGACAGAACGATGTCCGCATTCTTCAGACCATCCAGTACGTGCTCGAAAGGGATGGTTTCGGCCTTGAAACGCTTCGCCAGATCGATCGCACGTTCCAGGGTGCGATTGGCCACAACCATATGGCGGACACCCTGGGCCATGAGATGTTCGGCGGCCAGTTCCGCCATCTCTCCGGCCCCTATGAGCAGGACTCTCTTGTCCTCCAGGAAACCGAAAATCTTTCTCGCGAGTTCGACCGCCGCATAGCTGATCGAAACGGCGCAGGAGCCGATACACGTCTCCGACCGGACCCGTTTTGCCACGGAAAAAGTCTTATGCAGGAGCCGGTTGAGGATGACTCGGACGGTTCTGCATTCGGTCGCTTCCCTGTAGGCGCTCTTGATCTGTCCCAATATCTGGGGTTCTCCGACGACCATCGAATCGAGGCTCGAAGCGACCCTGAACAAATGCCGCACGGCATCGGACCCTTCATGCCTGTACAGGAAGGAGTCCAGAGGAGTGGGGGAGGAATACCCCATGTGGGTCTTGAGGAGCGCCGTCACCTCCTGCACTGCTTTGCCCGAATCCCGGCATGTGAACAGGAACTCAACCCGATTGCACGTTGAGAAAAGAACCAGTTCGTCGACATGCCTCAGGTGCGGGAGCAGATGCAGGGGATTGACTTCCTGCCGGCATGCCGCGGCCAACTGTTCCCGAATTTCCACGGGGGCCGTCTTGTGATTCATTCCCAGGAGTATAATGTGACACATTGTAACGCGCTACCTGACAGCTATCGAGTGATGTCCCTTCAGGAACAGGTTGACTCCCAAAAAGGTTATCAGGACGGCGGAGAAGCCGAAAATGGCCAGCCACGCCGCTTTTCGCCCACGCCAGCCCACTGCCAGACGCTCGTGCAGAAGGATGGCGTAGATGAACCATGTCACCAGAGACAGGATCTCCTTGGGGTCCCAGTTCCACGGGGAATGCCATACCATGCTGGCATAAGCGAATCCGGCAACGAGGCCCCCCGTCATGAGCGGGAATCCGACGATCAGACAGTAATGACTGATCATGTCCAGTTTTTCGAGCGAAGGCAGACGGGGGTAAAGAAACCCAAAATTCTTGCTCTTGATCTGCCGCTCCTGAAGCAGGTACATGATGCCCACACTGAAGGCCAGCGCAAACAGCGCGTTGGCGAGGAAGAGGGCGGTCACGTGGAGGATCACCCACCCGCTCTTGAACAGCTCGCTCTTGGGAACGATATGAACCGGCAACAGTGTGGAGGCCATCATGAAGATGACCGCAAGAGGGGACACGAAAGACCCGAGGATTCTGAGCTTCAATCTGAGTTGGACCACCAGGTATGTCAGGACCAGGATCCATGCGAAAAATGACAGGGCTTCCTGGCTGTTGGTCACAGCCAGCTGGCCGATCTGCACTGAACGAAGCATTATGGCCACTGCATGGAACACGGCTCCCACGAAAAGAATCAGCCAGGACACCCTGTGGATCGGTTCTCTGTCCTTAAAAAGGTAGATCAGGTAACCGACCGTTCCGCTGGCGTAACAGAAAGTGGCGATGACGAGGAAAAGGGCTTCCATAATCCATCCAGTAATGCATTCAGTTCTCTAACTTCAATCCAGTGCTCACATATTCCATATATCCCCTGGAGGACATTCTCACGCTCTTTATTCCGCACCCACTCGGGCAAAGGCAGCCGGGCGATCTTCCTGAACAGCCTTTGCGTCTCGGTGGTGTTCAATCCCCTGGACTGTATCATTTTCCGCAGGTGCGCCATCATGTCGAGAAGTGCTGCCCACTCCGCCCCGAATGCGCTTTCCAGCTCTTCCCTGATTATCTTCGCATGGGCCGGGCTGGACCCCCCTGTGCTGATCGCAATGCTGAGCAACCCCCGACGGACGACCGAAGGAACGATAAAGCTCCCTTCCTCAGGGTCCGTAGCCATGTTGCACCAGAGGTTCCGCCGCCTGGCATCCTCTGAGATTCGACGATTGAGAAGCGGGTCACTGGTTGCCGCGAAGATGAGGTCGACGCCATCCATCAGGCTTTCTTCGTATTCAGCTCCGACCCAGGCCGTCTTTCGTTTGCCGCACTGCTCGGACAACCAGGGAGTAAGGTCCCGGGCCACGATGCGAATCGAAGGGCCGCAGTCGATGAGCCCGCGGACCTTTCGTTCGGCCACCGCACCCCCGCCGGCTACCAGACAGACCCTATCGTCGAGAGCTATGAAAATGGGATAGAATCTATTCCGGGATTCGTCTTGCATCTGTCTTCACAACCGATCCGCTCCGCTCACCCCGGTCACACATGAACCCCGGACGGAGTTTGAGCGGGCACGACTAGGTCGATTACCGGGACGGGAACCCCTCCTGAACCATTGCATGCCTCCAAGCCTAAAGCCATCTCTTAGCCGCTCGGAAATACGCAATTTTTATATTTAACATCAAAGCCGTTATGAAACAAGCGAGGAGGGGGGCCGGCGGTTCGATATCCGAACAAACGGAGACGACACGGGGGTGCTGCAGGGAAACGGCGTTGCGGGACGGCATGGAAAAGGAGCCCGGCGTTCGACGGCAGAGAAGATGACGGTATATGGTACCGGGCGGGGACGGGAACACGCATTCCGGGAAATTGCGGCGGATGTTCCTTTGAGCACAATCTCACATTCTGCGGTATATGACGTAATCGGCGATATCCGCCATGAGTTCGCGAGTGGGATGCATTGGAAAGATCTCAAGGGCTTCCTTGGCCTTCCGGACATAGTGAGCAGCCAGACGCTGGGTGTATTTTATCCCCCCCGACCGGCTCACCAGCTCCCTCACTTCGGCAAAGTCGTCCTGGAGGATCTCATCGGAACCGAAAATCCGGCGAAGTGTTTCTTTATCGGTGGGTTTTCCGCTCCTCAAGGCGCTGATGAGAGGCAGTGTGGCCTTGCCTTCCTGAATGTCGTTCCCGACGGGTTTGCCAAGTTCCCTTACATCACCTGTATAATCAAGGGTATCATCAATAAGTTGGAAGGCTACTCCCAGGTTGTGGCCGTAGGATTTCAATGCCTTCTCTTCTTGAAGGCCGCCACCCCCGAAGATCGCTCCTATTTCGGATGCAGCGCTTATCAGGACCGCGGTCTTCCTGGTGATGACTTCGAGGTATTCCTCTTCGGTGATTTCGAGATTATCCGCATGCACAAACTGAAGGACCTCTCCCTCGGCCATCCTAGTTGTGGCCTCGGAGAGAACTTCGACGATCCTCACATTGTCGTATCCGGCCATCAGGGCGATCGCTTTGGAGTAAAGGAAATCCCCCACGAGCACCACAGCCTGATTGCCCCAGACGGTGTTTGCGGCCGGCCGGTTCCTGCGAAATTCCGCGCGGTCCACCACATCGTCGTGAAGCAGCGACGCGGCATGAAGAAACTCAAAGGCCACGGCCAACGGCGTGTCGTGATTGCCCCGATACCCGCACAACCGGGCCGAGTGGATCAGAAGGAGAGGCCTCAACCTCTTCCCGCCGCTTCCCATAATATATCGTCCGACAAGGGAAATCAGGGGAACACTGCTGGTCAGAAGCCGGTCGATTTCCTCTTCGATTCGTTTGAGGTCAGGGCGAATCCGCGAGAAAATGCGCTCTTTCATGCTCACAATGTTCGGCGAGAACTCATCGGGGAGAGCAGAAGGATCCACAGTCAGTGCGCTCGCTTGATCCATGTTGACATTTCTTCGACAGTATAGGGTGACTTCGCCTGAACACAAAATTTATAGGAAGAACATCCATTTAATATCGAAAAATTCTTCGCATGTCAAAGCGTTTTACTGGGCTGTGCCCCATTTGCCCCTTTAACGCTCGAAATTTGTTCAATTTCTCACGAAGTCACAAGGACCGCTTCCACATCATAATCGTGAGCCCCGGTGATCCTGCAGGGCATGATCTCTCCCGCGATCCCCGTTCCACCCGTGATCAGGACCGATCCGTCCACCTCAGGAGCCTGAATTGCGAGGCGGCCCGATAGCAGGAGATCGGTTTCGGGATGAATTCCCTCGATAAGGACCGGCAAAATCCGACCTGCCAACTTTTCGAGGTACCTGCGGGAGATCGTCCGTTGAATTTCGAGCAGCATTCGGCGCCTTTCCGTTGCGACTTCAGAGTCGATCTGGGCGGGCAACCTGGCGGCTCGACTGCCCGGCTCCGGAGAGAATGCGAAGATTCCCAAATGTTCAAATTCCACACGCTCGACAAATTCGACCAGTTCCCGGAATTCTTCCCCGGTTTCTCCGGGGAAACCCACGATGAGCGAAGTTCGGACCGCAACGCCGGGGATCATCTTTCGAATCCTGCCGACGATGTCCTCCGGAGCCTCGCCCTTCCGGTGCATGTCTCTCAGTATTCTCGGGACACAATGCTGCAGGGGGACATCGAGATAGGGGACGATCTTGCTTGATTGAGCCATCGCCCGAAGGAGTTCGTTCGTGATCCGATCCGGATATGCATAAAGCACACGGACCCATTCCAGGCCGTCTATCCCTTCCAGGGATTCGATCAGCCGCACGAGGGCCGAGGCGTCGTTTCGGTCACTCCCAAAAGCAGTGGTGTCCTGGGCGATGAGATTGATTTCCTTAACGCCTCCGGATACGAGATGAGCGATTTCCTGGAAGACGTCTTCCGTTGTCCGGCTCCTGTAGTGCCCCCGAAGCCGGGGAATAAGGCAGAAAGAACAGCGATTGCTGCATCCTTCAGCGATCTTGACATAAGCGAAAGAATCCGTGGTTTGCCTTGCAGATGAAAGGGGACCGGTCTCGATGTGGTCCGGAAATGCGATCCAGAGGCGCTTTTTCGATCCGGCTTCACTCCGGCGGAGGATGTCCTTTATCTCATGAAAATGAGACGTGCCGATGAAAAGATCCACCTCCGGCAGTAGATCGAGCAGCTTCTTCCCGTATCTCTGCACCATGCAACCGGCCACAACAAGTTTCTCACACGAACCGTTCGTCTTGTTCCGGGCCAGATCGAGAACCGTCTGGACGGATTCTTCAACGGCGCTTTGCAGGAACCCGCAGGTGTTCACGACAATTACCGAGGCATTACCGGCTTCGGATGTCATTTCGTATCCGAGGTCGATCATCTGCGAAACCATAAGCTCGCTGTCCACCAGATTCTTTGCACAGCCTAGACTGATCATTGCGGCGTATCTGCCTACCACTCGACTGCTCGTGACCTCCCTATTCAATTCGAGGATGCTTTCAGTTCGATCTATCTCCGGCGAACGCTCATGGCCTTTCGGCCACAACGCTGCTGCTTTAAGCCACTCTTGGCCCGCTGCGAGAATGCGTGGACGTCATTCCGGCGGAAGCCGACGGGTCAAACTTTTCGGCCCGTTACCCAAACAGAACCCAGGTGAAAAATGAGCCGTCTGCCGAGAAACGTCACCCCGGCGAAAGCCGGGGTCCAGTATTGTCAATTGGAATTATTCAATAATTTCAAAGAGTCTGGATTCCGGCCTCCGCCGGAATGACGAATCCTGATTTCATCGGGCCTCGGCTTTTCCTTTGAGCAACAGCCCCTTTCCCGGACCCCGGCAATATCGCCGAGGTGACGGCCTGGGCCATTGAGATCTTTCTTAAGGTAAAGTATTACCCCCCCGAGGGGAGACCCCCCGGTCGTTTCCGAATGGAAA
The DNA here is from genome assembly GCA_963666995.1 of uncultured Syntrophobacter sp. Lineage (GTDB taxonomy): Bacteria > Desulfobacterota > Syntrophobacteria > Syntrophobacterales > Syntrophobacteraceae > Syntrophobacter. The sequence goes on from OY762941.1 coordinate 3,552,409, forward strand.
CCGTGCTGCCGGCCCGCCTAGTCCACAAAGGAAATCACCGTGAATCGATCGATGCCGTAAAAAACCAGCAAATCGAATATGACGATCGAGAATGCCGTGATGATTCCTGTTATCCGCCTGCGGCTTGTCAGGAGGCCGGTCAGAAAGCTCGTCATAGCATAACATTCGACGGCAAATGGCGGAAAGCCCAAAAAGCCAAGCACCGGCATTTCAAAAATTTTAAACTCACCGACGAAGGGCACTGTGTACACCCACTTGGACCCGGCCCAAAAGTTCCAGAATTCCCAGAGGAGGCCGCATACCAACCCTGAAATCAGGAGCAGATAAAAGCGTCGAAGCGACCCGTTTTCCCACTCTTTGAGAAGGGAGTCGAAGCCCAATCGATGGTTGACCGGTTCCAGAAGGAATATGAACCCGCCCCAAACCAGGGCGAAAAAGAATTTCGGCCACAACAGAGGCAGGATGAGGCAAGCGGCGCCCAACCCGATCAGTAAATTGTACCTGGCCACGGCCTCTCTTAGGGGGCGGATCCGGCTTTTTTCCAGGAGCTTGAAATGTTCGAGGATCTGCGTGGTGCTGAAAATGCCGGGAAGGACAGTTGCGAAGGATATCGCATAGCCTCCCCACCTGAGGCTTCTAAGAGAGGGAACATTGTAGTAGTGCCAGTTTTGCAGGCGAAAATTGAATGCTTCAAAAATGAGCCAGATCGTTACGGAAAGAGGCAAAAGAATAAGGAACCCGCCGGGTGAGTCGAAGAGTGGGGAGCTGCCCGACTGATGATACAGAAATGCCTGGAGGAAGAGAATGTAGCTCCACCATGCAAAGGAGTAGAACCATGTATGGAAAGGCTCCTGGTGCCGGATCATCTGAATGGCTGCAACGGCAAAGACGCATGTTGAAAAAAGCATGAGGAATCTGGAAAAGCGGAGTTTGGCAGAGGATTTCATATAAAGATCAGCCTTCAGCTATGGGTTTTATGAAAGCACATCGAATGGCCGTGCCACGCATTTGAAGATGCAAAAACGATGACTCCCGCCTTCAAAACTTATTTCCGCCGGGAGCGTTGCGTCCTGAGGCGCGCGGCTTTCTCCCGGTCTTTCGGTTTTGCCGGCGTACCGGCCCGGCGCGAGGCCTCGACCGTCTGCAATCATGACTCAATGGATCGGTCACGGGTTAAAATTGTTTGATTTCAGCAAATATAATGTTTAATGTTATAAGGTTAAGAGTGCAATGCTTGAATTGGGCAGAATCGTTCGTTTACCCCGGAAATCTCTCACCGGCAAACTCGGATGTTCAGTTCGTTCGCTTTTTTTGCCGATTAGATTTTACGAGGGGAAGCACTCCTGTGCAAGTACGGTGTTATTAAGGAGAAAGCGGTATGGCAAAGGAAAAAACGGGTCGTGGGCAATCAGCGCAGCCGGAAAAGAACGGGAAGAATGCTTCTTGCCCTGCAATGTGCAAGGAAGGAAAAGGGGTGCGAAATTTTGCCTGTCAGAATTACGATACCTGCCTGGATAAAGCCGCCAAAGCGATGTGGGGCGGGTTTACCTGCCGGGAATGCCCGCAGTACAGCCAGAAGGAAGAAGAACCTCCCGCTCAATAGGGTTCATGACCACTAAACAAAAAAAACAACCCGAAGAGTAACCGGGTTGTTTTTTTTTCGTTTGATTCCGGAAAAGCCGGCCTTTAGGCTTCCTGGGAAGGAGCGCCTGTTTCATCAATCGATGACGGAGCGGCGGCAGTCTTAGCCGACGGGGCTGGGGAACCGCCCGCCTTGGTCTTCTTGGAAGAGGTCTCCACATCCTTGACCAGTTCGATCAGGCACATCGGAGACGCGTCGCCTCTGCGAAAACCCACCTTCACAATCCGCGTGTATCCACCGGGACGGCTCTGGTAGCGGGGCGCCAACTCACCGAAGAGCTTGTAGACGGTTTCTTTCTTCCGGACGAAAGCCAGTGCCTGCCGGCGCGCATGAAGATCGCCGCGTTTGCCGAGAGTGATTGTCCAATCGGTCCAGCGACGCAGCTCCTTGGCCTTGGGTATCGTCGTAAATATGCGTTCGTGCTGCAGCAGGGAAGTCACCATGTTTCGGAACATGGCAAGGCGATGGCTGGTTGTCCGGTTCAATTTTCTGCCGGAGACTCCGTGGCGCATGGTTATTCCTGTTCCTTTCTTCTGTTCTCGATGTCCTCACGGCTGGGGAAGTTCTCAAGCCTCATTCCGAGAGACAGTGCCATCTCACTCAAGATTTCCTTGATCTCATTGAGCGATTTGCGTCCGAAATTCTTCGTCTTGAGCATTTCAGCTTCACTCTTCTGAACGAGTTCCCCAATGTACCGGATATCCGCATTCTTGAGGCAGTTCGCAGAGCGAACGGAGAGTTCAAGTTCATCGACACTGCGGAACAGATGATCGTTGAAAGCGGGTTCGGTACGGACTTCTTCCTCTGCCGTCTCAACTTCTTCTTCAAAGTTGATGAAGATACTCAACTGGTCCTTAAGGATCTTGGCGGAGTAAGCCAGCGCGTCATCGGGTTTGACACTGCCGTCCGACCAGATTTCGATCGTCAGCTTGTCGTAGTCCGTGATTTGCCCGACGCGGGCCTGGGTTATCGTATAGCTCACCTTGCGGATCGGAGAGAAGATCGCATCGATGGGTATGGTTCCAATCGGCTGATTCTCCTCGATATTTCTGTCAGCCGGCAGATACCCCTTGCCGTGCTTGATCGTGAGTTCCATTCGGAGCTTTGCATCCTTTTCCAGCGTGCATATGTGCTGGTCGGGATTCAGGACCTCGACGGCGGCCCCGCCCTGGATGTCTCCGGCTTTGACCTCACCTTCGCCTTCTTTCTCAATGATGAGTTGTCTGATCCCTTCGCCCTGCACCTTGAAGCGTACTTCCTTCAGGTTGAGGATCACGTCGGTGACATCTTCAAGGACGCCGGGGATTGTCGAGAATTCGTGCAATACCCCGTCTATTTTGACACTGATAATCGCCGAACCTTGCAGCGAGGAAAGAAGGACACGCCTGAGCGCGTTCCCCAGAGTGATTCCAAAACCCCGTTCCAGAGGCTCGCATTCAAATTTCCCGTAGGTATCGGGATGGCCGTCTGTCTCGACCTCCAAGCGCTTTGGTTTTATGAGTTCGCGCCAGTTCCTTTGCATAGTGTGTCCTCGTCAGGAGATGTCACTGCTTGCTTATCCCTCAATAAGAGGTAAGCGAGAACCAGCCCGGGGTCCACCTGGGCAACCCTCGAGCCGGCAAAAGCTGAATGGATAGAATCTCGGCCTTATTTCGAGTAAAATTCGACCACAAGTTGTTCCTGCACAGGCAGATTCATCTCTTCTCTGGTTGGGAGGGTCCTCAAAACTCCCTCGAATTTCGTGCTGTCAAAATCCAACCAGGGTGGAAGTCCCCGACGGGGCATGGCTTCCATGGCTTCGGTGATGGAACCGAGCTGGCGGCTTTTTTCAGTGACGGTTATCACGTCCCCGGGACGGAGCAGAAACGAAGGTATATTGACCTTCTTGCCATTGACCAGGAAATGGCTGTGCCGCACGAGTTGCCTCGCCTGTGAACGGGAATTCGCAAATCCGAGACGATAAACCATATTGTCCAGTCGTCTCTCGAGGAGGGTCAGAAAATTGGTGCCCGTGACTCCCTTCTGACGATCGGCCTCTTTGAAATAGGCCTTGAACTGTTTCTCAAGCAGTCCGTACATGCGTCTGATCTTCTGCTTCTCACGAAGCTGAAGGCCGTAGTCCGAGAACTTGCCTCTGCCCTGGCCATGTTGGCCCGGTGGGTAGTTGCGGCGTTCGACGGCGCATTTGTCGGAATAGCAACGGTCGCCTTTCAGGTAGAGCTTCATGGTTTCTCGCCGGCAAATCCGACAAGATGAATCCGTATAGCGGGCCAAGTTTAGTTCCTCCTCTTCTCTTCAGATGATTGTAACCAACATCACGCTTGAAGGACTGCTTACACGCGACGCCGCTTAGGCGGGCGGCAGCCGTTGTGGGGGATCGGAGTGACATCCTTGATGATCGTGATATTAAAGCCGGCAGCCTGCAAAGCTCGAAGCGCAGCTTCCCGTCCGGAGCCGGGCCCTTTCACATAAACTTCAATATTCTGAACTCCGTGCTCCATGGCCTTCTTGGCGGCGATTTCGGCAGCGACCTGAGCTGCAAACGGAGTGCTTTTCCTGGAACCTTTAAACCCCTGGCTACCCGCGCTCGACCAGGAAATCGCATTACCGCTCGCATCCGTGATCGTCACGATGGTATTGTTGAAAGTCGAACGGATATGGGCAATCCCATTCAAAATGTTCTTGCGCTCCTTCTTCTTGCGAGGAGCCGCTTTTTCCCTGGCCATGATTCCTCCCTCTTATGCCTTCTTGCGTTTACCCATCACGGAGCGACGAGGACCTTTACGGGTGCGGGAATTGGTGTGCGTTCTCTGCCCGCGAACGGGAAGACCGCGGCGGTGCCTGAGCCCGCGATAACACCCGAGATCCATGAGGCGCTTGATGTTCATCGAGATTTCAGTGCGCAGATCGCCTTCGACTTTGCACTGGGAGTCGATGACATGCCGGATTGAGTTGATCTGAGCTTCGGTCAGATCGTCGCTTTTCGTATCGCGATCGATGCCGGCCTGCTCCAGGATCTTCTGGGATGTGGACCGCCCAATGCCGTAAATGTACGTCAGAGCAATTTCGATCCGCTTATTCTTGGGTAAGTCGATACCTGCAATGCGTGCCAATGCCCTTTCCTCCGATTAACCTTGTCGTTGCTTGTGCCTGGGGTTTTCGCAGATAACGCGCACATTGCCATGACGGCGAATGATTTTGCATTTCCGACAGATACGTTTGACCGACGCTCGCACTTTCATGTGTTTCCACTCCCTTTCCGCAACTCACCGTCGAATAAGCGTTAAGACTTGGACCTGTAAGTGATGCGGCCACGATTCAGGTCATAGGGTGAGAGCTCAACGGTGACCTTATCTCCGGGCAGAATACGAATGAAATGCATGCGCATTTTCCCCGAGATATGGGCGAGAATTCGATGACCGTTTGGCAACTCCACACGAAACATGGCATTTGGAAGAGTTTCGACCACGGTGCCTTCCACTTCAATCGCGTCTTCTTTAGCCATGTACTTAAATTTCTCCTTGCGATCTTCGTCCTAATTGTTTTCAGAACTGCTTAATTTACCTTATAGGTATCACTTTGTAAAGCGTATTCTACGAAGTGAGAATCTCAGGCCCGTTTTCGGTAATCGCAACCGTATGCTCGAAATGAGCCGAAAGGCTCCGATCGGCCGTAATGGCAGTCCATTTGTCTTTCAGTATTTCCACGTCGGGACTCCCCGCATTGATCATCGGCTCGATGGCCAGCACCATCCCCGGCTTCAAACTTACCCCCTTGCCCGGAGGACCGTAATTGGGAATCTGGGGGCTTTCATGAAGATGCTGCCCGATGCCGTGTCCGACAAACTCCCGGACAACGGAGAACCCTCGCGGTTCAACGTATTCCTGGATCGCATGAGAAATATCCGAGAGCCGGTTGCCGGCAAGCGCCTGTTTGATCCCGACGTACAAGGATTCCTCGGTCACCTTGCACAAGCGATCGGCCTCGCGGCTGACTTTCCCGACCGGGACCGTGATGGCGGAATCCCCGTAATATCCGTCAACGACTACGCCAAAATCGATACTGATGATGTCACCCTCCGATAAATGCCGGCTTTTGGACGGCATCCCGTGCACCACCTCTTCATTGACTGACGTGCACAGTGCGAAAGGATAGCCCTGGTAGCCCTTGAATGCGGGTTTTGCACTTTTCTTGATCGCCAGTTCCTCACTGAGGGCGTTCAATTCCCAGGTGGTTACCCCCGGCCGGATGTGTTCCCTGAGACGTCTCAGAATCCCGGTCACGATCTTGCATGCGATTCTTATCTTTTCGATTTCCTGCTGAGACCTTAATACGATCAACTGCTCTGTCCCTCTTATCCCAAAACCGCCTTGACTCGATCGAAAATAGCATCCATGCTCCCTACACCGTCTATCCGGCGGAGCTTGCCCTGCCTAGTGTAATAATCGATGAGCGGTTTGGTTTGGTCCTCGTAAGTTTTAAGCCGCGAGGATACCGTGGCCTCGTTGTCGTCGTCACGCTGGTAAAGCTCTCCGCCACAGCGATCGCAGATTCCGTCTTTCTTCGGCGGGTCGAACATCACATGGAAACCATTGCCGCAGTTGCGGCATGTGCGTCGCCCGGTCAGGCGCGCGATCAGTTCGGAACTCGGGACCTCTATGCAAATGACGTCGTCGGTCTTTTGCCCCAGCCCGTTCAGCATGCCGTCAAGCGCCTCGGCCTGGCTCACATTTCGTGGAAAGCCGTCCAGCATATAACCCCTGGCGCAGTCCGGCTTTTGAATTCGATCTTTCACCAGTCCGATCACCACACTGTCGGGTACCAGGGCTCCCCGGTCCATGTATTTCTTGGCTTCCAGACCCAACGGAGCCCCGTCCTTCAGAGCCGCCCGGAGCATATCACCGGTGGAAATCTGAGGTATGCCGTACTTCTCTGTCAGGCGCTTGGCCTGAGTTCCCTTGCCCGCTCCCGGCGGTCCCAACAGTATGATGTTCATAACTTGTTCCTCCATTGTCAAGATGCGGCAGATGACCTGTTCCGTTGTTCCCGACCGTGCAACGAGCCTGGTAGAATGGGGGGAGAACTGATCTACCTCCGGCCGCGAAGACGGCCCTTCTTTAGAAACCCCTCGTAGTGACGTGACAGCATATGAGCTTCAATTTGAGAGAGGGTATCCATTGCTACTCCAATAACGATGAGAAGGGCAGTGCCGCCGAAATAGAAAGGAACAGAAAACCGTTGAATGAGAATGGTGGGCAAAACACACACCGCGGAAATGTAGATGGCGCCTCCGAGCGTTATGCGGCTCAATACCTTATCGATATACTCTGCGGTGGGTCTTCCCGGACGAATTCCGGGGATAAACCCGCCGTATTTTTTCATATTCTCCGACACATCGAGCGGATTGAACACGATGGCGGTGTAGAAGAAACAGAAGAAAACGATGAATGCTACATACAGAACCGTGTGCAGCCAGTGGCCGGGGCCAAGGGCCGTCGCGGCTGACTGGACCCAGGGAATCGCGATGAAATTCGCCACGGTTGCCGGAAACATGATGATCGAGGACGCAAAAATCGGCGGGATAACCCCCGAGGTGTTGATTTTAAGGGGAATATGGGTGTTCTGCCCACCGTAGACACGCCTGCCTACAACGCGTTTTGCATACTGGACGGGGATTCTTCGCTGCCCTCGCTCCATGAAAATAATGAAGGCCACGACACCGAGCATGACAACAATCAATCCCAGAAGCAAAAAGACGCTCATTTCACCGGCGGTTACCAACCGGCCGGTACTCAAGAGAGCGTTGGGGATGCCGGCGACAATGCCCGTAAAAATGATGAGCGAAATGCCGTTGCCTATACCTTTTTCGGTAATCTGCTCACCGAGCCACATGATGAAAGCGGTGCCCGCCGTCAGGGTCAGGACCGTGGTCAGCCGGAAAGGCCATCCGGGGAAGAGCACAACCACCTCACCACCGGGGCCGGTCATGCCTTCCAGACCGAAAGCGATGCCGAATCCCTGAATGATGCTGAGAATGACGGTGCCGTAACGGGTGTATTGGGTTATCTTCTTGCGCCCCGCTTCACCTTCCTTGCTGAGTCGTTCAAGATGAGGAATGACCACCGTGAGCAACTGCAGAATGATCGATGAACTGATATAGGGCATGATGCCCAGCGCGAAAACGGAAAGCTGGCTAAGTGCCCCTCCGGAAAACATGTCGAAGAGCCCGAGTAAAGTCCCCTGAGCGGCCTTGAAGAAGGCAGCCAGGGCCTCGCCATTGATGCCCGGTGTCGGAATATGCGCCCCTACGCGGTAAACCGCCAGCAGAAGCAGACTCATTCCTATCCGACGCTTCAGTTCAGGAATTCTACCGATGTTCGCGAACCCGGATAGCACCCTTTAGTTCCTTTCCAGTGAAGGAATCAACTCCACTCGACCGCCGGCCGCCTCAATCTTCCTGATCGCGGAGACACTGGCTTTATGTACATGGACGGTCAGTGGAATCGACAGTTCTCCATCGGCCAACAGCTTGATCCCCTCATGCATCTTCCTTACAAGTCCAGCCTCGACGAATTCTCTGGGGCCGACCTCGGAACCGGAGGTGAACCGGTCCATGTCGCTCACGTTCACCACGGCATAGTATTTCTTGAATATATTGGTGAACCCACGCTTGGGAATACGCCGCTGAAGGGGCATCTGCCCGCCCTCGAACCAAGGTGGAGTCCCGCCGCCGGAACGGGATTTCTGCCCTTTGGCCCCGCGTCCCGCCGTTTTGCCCAAGCCGGAACCCGACCCTCGTCCCACACGTTTCTTATTGGTTTTCGCTCCGGGAGCCGGAGCCAAATCTTGAAGTCTCATCGAAACACCCGTTCCATTCGCACAAAAGTAGGTTGATCGTCTAGTCTTCCGTGACTCTTACCAGATGGATGACCTTCTTCACCGCACCAATCACAGTAGGGGTTCCGTAAAGGCTCACGGTTCTGTTGAGCCGGGTGAGCCCAAGCGCCTTGAGGATTTTGCGGTGTTTTTCGGGCCGCCCGATGGGGCTCCGAACCAGCGTTACTTGTATAGGCTTTGCCATATGCAACTTCCTTAGTTCTGCTCGAGCCATACATCCCAAAGCTCCAAACCCGGCATGGTGGAACCATGCGCTTTTCCGGCCGCCTTGGGGCCCTGCAGGGATATTGATATCAGACTCTTCTAGGCTTGCATTTCCTGCAGATCGCACCCGCGCATTTTCGCTACCCGCTCAGCGCTGCGAAGTTGGCGCAAACCTTCGAGAGTGGCCCTTACGACATTGTGCGGATTCCTGGAGCCGATACACTTGGTCAGAATATTGTGAATACCCGCCGCTTCCATTATAGCGCGGACAGCGCCGCCTGCAATAACACCAGTACCGGCGGAAGCCGGTTTCAGCACAACGGAGGAAGCCCCGAAACGCCCCAGCACTTCGTGAGGAATGGTTGCATTCACCATGGGCACTTCAAACATACTGCGCTTGGCGGATTCCATGCCTTTGCGTATAGCTTCCGGAACTTCATTGGCCTTGCCGAGGCTGAAGCCGACACGGCCGTTGCCGTCCCCGACGACCACTATGGCACTGAACGAGAAACGGCGGCCACCCTTCACGACCTTGGCCACCCGACTGATGTGGACCACCTTATCGATCAATTGCAGTTGGCTCGATTCCACAGCTATCAATTGCATGCCTCCCTTCAATTAGGACACTTGAGTGATCAAAAGTTCAGCCCAGCCTGCCGGGCGGCATCCGCCAAGGCCTGAACGCGGCCGTGATAGATGTAACCGTTGCGGTCGAAGACCACTTTTAAGATGCCTTGTTCCCGGGCCTTGCGAGCTATGAGCTCTCCGACTCGTTTGGCGCCTCCGACCTTGCCCTTGGGAGGCTCCGCCTCTTTGTACTCGGGCGACAGGGTCGAAGCGGCGACGAGAGTGACACCTTTGGTGTCATCGACGATCTGGGCATAAATGTGCTTATCGCTCCGGAATACGGTCAGCCTGGGTCTGTCCAAGTCTCCCTCGAGCTTCTTGCGAATTCTCATCTTGCGTTTCAGACGAGCCGTTTCCCGCGGATTTCTTTTATTTGCCATGGTCCTTCTTCTCCCCGCTGCTGCTATTTCTTGGAGCCAGTCTTGCCTACCTTGCGATGGATGTGTTCGCCGGCGTACCGCACGCCTTTACCCTTGTAGGGTTCGGCCGGGCGAAGAGCGCGAATACGAGCGGCCGTCTGCCCGAGGAGTTCCTTGTCTATCCCTTCCAGACGAATCGTGTTGCGCTCCACGACAGCCGTGATGCCGTCCGGGAGAGGAAATTGCACCGGATGAGAGAAACCCAGACTCAGGTTCAGAACGTTGCTCTGCACGTCCGCACGGTAGCCGGTGCCCTGAATCTCGATACCGATGACAAATCCCTGGCTGACGCCGTGCACCATATTGAAGACCAGCGCCCTCATGAGCCCATGGAGAGACCGGGCCTGGTTGGAATCGTCTTTTCGTTTGACGTGTATGGCGCCCTGATCCATTTCAACCTGAATCAGGCCGGGTACCGGGCGGGCGAGAGTCCCCCTGGGACCTTTCACCGTCAGAAGAGGTTCATCCAGAGAGATACTGACCCCCTGGGGTATATTGATGGGCAGTTTTCCCACGCGTGACATGCCGTTACTCCTTGTACACCTGACTATATGGATATTCCGAACCGCCGATGTCAGAAGGCCGGAGTGCTACCACACCGAGCAGAGAAGCTCACCGCCGACGCCTTCCTTGCGCGCATGGCGATCCGTCATGACCCCGCTGGATGTCGATACGATCGATATCCCCAGTCCATTCAAAATCCGGGGCATCTCATCGTGCCCGACATACACCCGGCATCCGGGCCTGCTCACCCGCTTGATTCCAGTGATGGCGCCTTCCCGGTTCTGCGTGTATTTCAGATGAACGCGGAGAATCCCCTGCTTATCGTCCTTGATCATCTTGAAATTCTTTATGTAGCCTTCCTCCTTGAGGATGCGGGAAAGGCTGGCTTTCATTTTCGAAGCAGGGATATCCACCTTTTCGAACCGCGCCTTCTGTCCGTTCTTGATGCGGTTCAGGAAATCGGCAATCGGATCACTTACGGCCATAACAACTAGCTCCTTCTAATTCCCCTTGCTCACCAACTCGACTTGACCACCCCGGGAAGCTCGCCTTTCAAGGCCATGTTGCGGAAACATATCCTGCAGATTCCGAACTTCCGAAGGTAAGCTCTAGGCCTGCCGCAAAGCGGACAACGATTGTAGGTCCTGACCTTGAACTTGGGGGTGCGTTTCGATTTCGCGATGAGAGATTTCTTAGCCAAAGTTGCTTCCTCCTCTATTGTCTGAACGGCATGCCCATGAGGGAAAGAAGCGAGCGTGCTTCATCGTCTGTCTTTGCCGTCGTCACGATGGTGATGTTCATGCCCTTGATCTTGTCAATCTTGTCGTAATCGATTTCCGGGAAGATGATATGCTCTTTGATGCCCAGTGTGTAATTGCCGCGGCCATCCAGTGCCTTGGGCGAAACGCCCCTGAAGTCGCGGACGCGGGGCAGGGTTACGTTGACCAGTTTATCGAAGAATTCATACATCCTGTCACCCCTGAGGGTGGCCATGCATCCGATGGGCATTCCCTTGCGCAGTTTGAATGCGGCAATGCTCTGTCTAGCCCTCGTGATGACGGGTTTCTGTCCGCTGATCTGAGCGAGTTCTTCCGCCGCGGAATCCAGGATCTTGATATTCTGGATCGCCTCGCCCAGCCCCATATTGAGAATGATTTTGCTCAGTCTGGGAATTTGCATCGGGCTCTTGTACTTGTACTGCTCCGAGAGCTTCGGAGCTATCTCCTTCTGGTACACTTCCCGCAATCGTGCCATGAATTGCCTCCACTCCGGCCCTTGATTGAATGGACGTCGCTAATCGATCAACTCGTCGCATTTCTTACAATAGCGTACTTTGCGATTGTCTTCGAGGATCCTATAGCCCACTCGGGTCGGGTCCGTGCATTTACTGCAGATCAACATAAGGTTGGAAACGTGTAACGGGCCTTCCTTCTCGAGGATGCCCCCTTGCCGGTTTTGTTGATTGGGCTTCATGTGGCGCTTGATCATATTCACTTTTTCGACGATGGCTCTTTCTTTCTTGGAATTGATCCGGAGCACCTTGCCGCTCTTGCCCTTATCCTTACCGGCAATGACCATCACCAAGTCGTTCTTCTTGATATGAAAACTCTTTTGAACCTTCATTGGACAAGTTCCTCAATCTCGCTAGAGCACTTCCGGAGCTAGCGATATGATCTTCATGAATTGCCTGGCTCTCAATTCCCTGGCGACCGGTCCGAAAATACGGGTCCCGATGGGCTCCTTCGCGGCGTTAATGAGCACGGCCGAATTGTCATCAAACTTGATGTAGGAACCGTCAGGGCGGCGAACCTCCTTCCGCGTGCGGACGACAACAGCCCTCAGAACGTCGCCCTTCTTAACCTTGGCGTTCGGAATGGCCTCCTTGACGGACACAACAATGATATCGCCAACCGAGGCATATCGTTTCCGGGTCCCTCCAAGCACCTTGATACAGTACAGGCGCTTGGCGCCGGAATTATCTGCGGCATTGAGTTGAGTTTCCGCTTGAATCATTGTCTGACTCCATTGATGAACTGCTGCGGTTCACCGGAGGACGAAGGTCCGCAGCTGATTACATGGCCTCTTTGCCGAGGACTTTCACCACCACCCAGCGTTTGTCCTTGCTGATCGGGCGGCTTTCCTCGATGAGCACCTGGTCTCCCGCTTTGCAAATGTTCTGAGCGTCGTGAGCCTTGAACTTGTTCTGACGCCGTATGAACTTGTGATACTTGGGGTGGTGGATCAGGCGTTGCACAACCACCACAACCGTCTTGTCCATCTTGTCGCTCAAAACTTTTCCAACGCGTGTCTTCCTGCCAGACTTCTGCTCTTCCATACGTCCTACCTCATGCCGCGGCGTTCTGTTCCATCTCGCGGAGAATTGTCAAAATGCGGGCGATATCCTTTCGGGTCTTGGTGAGCTGGGCAGTGTTTTCCAGCTGGCCTGTCACATGCTGAAAATTCAGATTGAACAGCCCCTGTCGAAGCTCATCGAGCTTGCGGCCCAATTCGTCCATAGTCATGTCTCGAAGCGCTTTGGATTTCATAGTACGTCCTGCCTTGATACGAAGCGCGTTGGAATTGGAAGTTTATGAGAAGCCAGGTTCAGTGCCTCGCGAGCGATCGCTTCGGGGACACCCTTGATTTCATAAAGCACTCGGCCGGGCTTGATGACGGCATGCCAACCTTCGGGAGAGCCTTTCCCTTTACCCATTCGGGTTTCAGCGGGCTTCTTCGTAAAAGGTTTGTCAGGGAAGAACCTGATCCAGACCTTTCCACCACGCTTCACGTGACGGGTAATGGCGATACGCGCTGCCTCAATCTGCCTTGAAGTGATATAGCCGCATCCCAGGGCCTTCAAACCATAGTCGCCGAAACTCAGAGTGCTTCCTCTGAAGGCGACCCCTCTCATCCGGCCCTTTTGCTGTTTTCGATATCTGACTCTCTTAGGCGCTAACATCTGTATTTCTCCTGTCCGTCACCGATTCATGCCGCATGTCCGTACTGCGCTCACTTCCCTGCGCGGCCTCGCGGCCGACCGGCACCATTCCACCTGAAAGATCAGGGCAGCACTTCGCCCTTGAAAATCCACACCTTGACACCAATGATCCCGTAAGTGGTGCGGGCGAGGGCAGTGCCGTAGTCGATATCAGCCCGGAGGGTGTGGAGCGGAACGCGCCCTTCACGATACCACTCCCGCCTGGCCATTTCCGCACCTCCGAGGCGTCCCGCGGAAGCGACACGCACTCCTTTGGCGCCGAATTTCAGAGCCGCATTCACCGCACGTTTCATCGCACGGCGGAAGGCAACCCGCCGGACAAGCTGGAGAGCGATGTTCTCACCGACCAGGGTCGCATCGAGTTCGGGGCGGCGTACTTCCTGGATGTCGATAAGGATCTCGCGTTTGAACCTTCTTTCGAGGTCCCGCCGCAGTGTCTCAATTTCGGCACCCTTCTTACCGATGACGATTCCGGGACGAGCTGTAAAAATTCGAATCTTGACTTTGTTTGCGGCCCTTTCGATCTCGACTTTGGCAATCCCGGCATGATAAAGCCGCTCCTTAATGTAGTCGCGGATCATCCGGTCTTCATAGACGAGTTTCGAATAATCTTTGGTCGCAAACCACTTCGAATCCCAGGATTTCAGAACGCCCAGACGGAACCCGGTTGGATGTACCTTCTGTCCCAAACTCCACCTCCGCAGGTTTATATCGGCTCCGTTCCCATTTAGTTCGTGGAAGAAGCCCGATAAAAAGATTCAACAACATTCCAAAAAACCAGCACGGTCCGTTCTGTAAAAAACCGGACTGCGCAATCCTACTTCTCCGCAAGCACGACCGTTATGTGACTCGATCCTTTGAGGATCTTGGTTGCCCGGCCCATGGCACGCGGGCGCCACCGCTTGAGCCGCGGTCCCTCATCAATGAGGATTGTCTTGATGAAAAGGGTGTCCACATCGATGGACTTTTCATTGCCGGCGTTAGCAACGGCCGAACGCAGCGTTTTGTTGATGAGACGGCCGCTCTTCTTGGGCGTGAACTTGAGGATGGTCAAAGCATCGTTGACCTTCTTCCCCCGGACCATGTCCGCGACCAGGCGGGCCTTGTGCGGCGAAACGCGGAGATACTTGCTAACGGCTCTGACTTCCATTACTTCTTCCCCTTCACTTTCGACTTCTTGTCGCCGGCGTGGCCGTAAAAGGTCCTGGTAGGAGAGAACTCACCCAGTTTGTGCCCAACCATGTTCTCAGTGATGAAAACGGGTATGAATTTCTTGCCGTTGTGAACGGCAACCGTGATCCCGACAAACTCCGGCACAATGGTGGAGCGCCTCGACCAGGTCTTGATGACTTTCCTGTCACCGGTATCCTTGGCCTTAAACATCTTGTCCATCAAGTGGGTATCGACAAATGGTCCCTTTTTAAGAGAGCGGGGCACCTTTTCCTCCTTTTGCCTCCCGGCCCTTCGACCGGAAGCCAACGGTTTTCAATCCTTCGCCATGATAAGTATCGATGACCGCTTCCGCCCTGCGCAACGGCAACCTTCCAACGAGGGAGGGTTTGAGGTCTACTTGCGGCGGTGGACGATCAATTTGTCACTATGCTTCGCCTTACGGGTTCTGTAGCCTTTCGTCGGAACTCCCCAGGGAGTGCAGGGATGACGGCCGCCTGAACTCCGTCCCTCACCTCCGCCCATCGGGTGATCCACGGGGTTCATCGCCACACCGCGTACGTGAGGACGCTTGCCCATCCACCGCTTGCGACCCGCTTTCCCCAGAGACATATTTTCGTGGTCGATGTTTCCGACCTGTCCGACCGTTGCCTTACAGGTCAACGGTACCATGCGCATTTCCGAGGAAGGGAGGCGGAGTATCGCATTGCTGCCTTCCTTGGCGATCAACTGTATGCTCGTACCGGCAGAGCGGGCGAGTTGGGCGCCTTTGCCGGGCTTGAGTTCCACATTATGAATGATCGTGCCGAGCGGCATATTGGCCAGCCTGAGGCAGTTGCCGGGCTTGATGTCTGCTTCGCTTCCCGTGCTCACCGTATCGCCGGCCGACAGTCCCACGGGCGCCAGAATGTAGCGCTTTTCCCCGTCTACATAGTGGAGCAGAGCGATATGCGAGGACCGGTTCGGATCGTACTCGAGACTGGCAACCTTTGCCGGGATGTTCTCTTTGTCACGTTTGAAATCGATGATACGAAACCGGCGTTTGTGCCCGCCTCCGCGATGCCAGGCCGTCACCCTGCCTGCGTTGTTGCGCCCGCCCGACCTGTTCAGGGGTTCCAGCAAACTCTTTTCAGGATCAGCTTGAATGAGTTCCTTATGTATGGAATACGTCTGGAACCGGCGGCCGGGTGATGTCGGATTAACTTTTCTAATGCCCATGGATGCCCTCTCTAAGCCTATACACCTTCAAAGAATTCAACACGCTGACCGGCTTTGATCGTAACGATCGCCTTTTTCCAGTCGGAACGTTTGGTGAAGAACCGGCCGACGCGCTTCTTCTTTCCTCTCATGTTCATCGTGGTCACATCGAGGACGTTCACTTTGAAAATCTGTTCCACGGCGCCTTTGATCTCAATCTTATTGGCCAGACGGTCCACTTCGAAAAACAGCTTGTTGCGCTGGTCCTTTTCGGTGGTGCTCTTCTCCGTGACTAGAGGACGCTTGAGAACCCGGTAAGATCTCTCATTCATGACCCTAATGACTCCTCTATTTTCCCGACGGTTTCCTGAGTCAGCAGCACGTTGTGGTAGTTGAGCAGGTCGTATACGTTCAGACCCTCGGTCCTCAAAACCTTGACGTTCGGAATATTCCTGGCTGACTTCTCCAGCGTCTCGTCCTGCGCGGTGACCACCACCAGGGTCTTCTCAAGCTGGAAACGATTGAGTATGGCTGCGAAGTCCTTGGTCTTTATCCGTTCGAGGATGAGCTGGTCCAGTACGGTGAATTCCTGGTCCAGGACTTTCTGGGTGAGCGCCATCTTAAGGGCCAGGCGTCTGACTTTCTTGGGAACGCGCATGGTGTAGTCCCGGGGGTGCGGACCGTGAATGATACCGCCCCCGCGCCAGATTGGAGACCGGCTGGTGCCGGATCGGGCGCGCCCGGTGCCCTTTTGCCGCCACGGCTTCTTGCCGCCTCCGGCAACATCGCTCCGGCCCTTGGTGTTCGCTGTTCCGGCGCGGCGTTTGGCCGCCTGGTAAAGCACGACCTCGTGCAAGACATGTGGTTTTACCGGGACGGCAAAAACAACCTCACTCAGTTGCAGTTGCCCTACCACATCACGGTTCGTATTAAAAATATCCACAGTTGGCATGGTGATCCTCAAATTTCTCCCGAGCGTCCGAATAAGCCTTATTTGCCCCTGTTCGTCTTTCGGATGAACACGACTGCATTCCTGGCACCGGGAATGGCTCCCTTGACAATCAAAAGGTTCTCCTCCGGGCGCACGTCGATGATCCTGAGATTCATGATGGTGGCGCGTCTGTTGCCCTTTTGACCCGGCATTTTCTTGCCTCTGATAACACGGCCGGGATAGGTTGCATTTCCGGTAGAGCCGGGTTCTCTGATGTTTTTGGAACCATGAGCCGATGGTCCGCGCTGAAATCCCCACCTCTTGATGGTTCCCGCGTAACCTTTGCCCTTGCTGGTGCCGATCACGTCGATTCGCTCACCGATTTCGAATATGTCCGCCGATATCTCTTCGCCCGCCTGGTGGTCCGAAGCTCCATCCATGCGGATTTCCCGCAGGACTTCAAAATAGCCTTTCCCAACCTTGTCAAGATGCCCCTTCATGGGCTTGTTGACATTCTTTGGTTTCCGCTGCCCGAAGGCGATCTGCAAAGCGGAATAGCCATCTCTTTCGGGAGTTTTTATCTGCGTAATGGTGCAAGGACCCGCCTGGAGCAGAGTCACGGGAAGCGCAGTTCCGTCTTCCGCGAAAATCTGGGTCATTTGCAGCTTGCGTCCGATAATAGATTTAATCATGGCAGAATGCTCTCTTTCGGATAAAAACACCGCTCGAAGCCCTAGAGCTTGATTTCAACATCGACTCCGGCGGACAGATCCAGTTTCATCAGTGAATCCACTGTCTGCTGAGTCGGTTCAAGTATATCGATCAGACGTTTATGGACGCGGATTTCAAATTGCTCGCGCGACTTCTTGTCAACGTGAGGGGATCTCAGGACCGTGTACTTGTGTATCTTCGTGGGAAGAGGGATCGGGCCTGCAACCCTTGCGCCGGTCTTTTTGGCCGTCATCACGATCTCATTGGTCGACTGATCAAGCAATTTGTGATCGTATGCCTTCAAGCGGATGCGAATTCTTTGATTCGTCACCATATGTCTGTCGTCCCTATTGGTCTTAGGACCGGAATGCTCAGAAAAACGCCCGGTCGATATTCCTCGTAAAGGTTACTCGATAATTTGGGTAATAACGCCGGCGCCGACGGTGCGTCCACCTTCGCGGATGGCGAAGCGGAGTTCCTTTTCCAGGGCGACCGGAGTAATCAGATGGACCTCGGTGCTGATATTGTCACCCGGCATCACCATTTCAACACCCTCGGGAAGGGTCATGATTCCGGTAACGTCGGTGGTTCTGAAATAAAACTGGGGCCTGTACCCGGGGAAGAACGGCGTATGCCTTCCGCCTTCCTCTTTCTTGAGCACGTAGACCTCGGCCTTGAACTTCGTGTGCGGCGTGATGCTTCCCGGCTTGGCCACTACCTGGCCCCGCTCGACTTCATCGCGCTTGGTCCCTCGCAGGAGCACCCCGATGTTGTCTCCCGCCTGGCCCTGATCCAGGGTCTTGCGGAACATCTCGACTCCCGTGCACACCGTCTTGAAGGTGGGCTTGAAACCAACGATCTCCACATCCTCTCCCACCTTGACCATACCGCGCTCCACCCGGCCCGTCACCACTGTCCCGCGGCCGCTGATGGAGAAAACATCCTCGATGGGCATAAGAAACGGCTTGTCGATGTCCCGAACCGGCTCCGGAATGTAGGCGTCGATGGCATCCATCAACTCGAAAATGCACTTGGCATCCGGACTGTCCGGATCGTCGGCCTCGAGCGCCTTGAGCGCCGAACCCTTGATGATCGGAACGTCGTCGCCCGGAAACTTGTACTTGGTGAGCAGTTCCCGAAGCTCGAGCTCAACCAGCTCGATCAACTCGGGATCGTCCACCATGTCCACCTTGTTCAGAAACACCACGATGTAGGGAACCCCTACCTGGTATGACAAAAGAATATGCTCACGGGTCTGAGGCATCGGACCGTCATCGGCCGCCACCACGAGAATCGCTCCGTCCATCTGGGCGGCCCCCGTGATCATGTTCTTGATATAATCCGCATGCCCCGGACAGTCAACGTGGGCGTAGTGGCGTTTGTCCGTCTCGTATTCCACGTGAGCCGTCGCAATCGTAATCCCGCGCTCCCGCTCTTCGGGCGCCTTATCGATCTGATCGAACGGCACGAACTCGGCTTTGCCCCGCTTGGCCAACTGCTTGGTGATTGCCGCCGTAAGCGTCGTCTTCCCGTGATCGATGTGACCCACCGTCCCCACATTCACATGCGGCTTCGTCCGCTCATATTTCTTCTTACCCATCGTGCTTCCTCCTTGCCTAACTCTACGCCGTGCTTCGCTAGGGCCGAATTCCACAGCCGGGTGGATTCGAGCACTTTATTCGTACTTGCACGAAATACTTTTAAAAATGGATGTCATTTCCGCGATGTCTGCGGGAGCAGATTCAACGATCGGCTTCCTTCCGGAACTCGCAATGACGGTCTATCTCAAACGGTCTTTCCGGAACGGCAGGTTACCATCGGTAGTGAGCGAACGCCTTGTTGGCCTCCGCCATCCGGTGAGTATCCTCCCTCTTTTTGACTGATCCGCCACGGTTCTGCGCGGCGTCCAGCAACTCGCCGGCAAGCCTCTGAATCATGGTTTTCTCTGCGCGCTGTTTCGAGTAATTGATGATCCATCGCATGGCGAGAGCGTCTCTGCGCTCGTGACGAACTTCAACCGGAACCTGGTACGTGGCTCCACCCACTCGCCTGGACTTCACTTCAATGACCGGCCTGACATTCTCCAGAGCCTTGTGGAAAGTATCGAGAGGATCCTGCTTGGTGCGCTGCTCAATCAGGTCCAGGGCTCCGTAAAGAACGTGTTCGGCAAGGCTCTTCTTGCCGCGGCGCATAACGTTATTGATGAACTTGGCGGCCAGCTTGCTATTGTACTTCGGATCCGGCAAGACATAGCGTTTTGGAACTTCTCTTCTCCTTGGCATCCGATCCCTCAACCATTTGAATTATTCAGAACAAAAGAGAGGCCATGACCGATCATCCTTAGCCATGGCCCCATAGCTAACCGTATTTTAATTACTTGGGTCTCTTGGTGCCATATTTGGACCGACCCTGTTTCCGATCGGCCACCCCCAGGGCATCCAAGGTCCCGCGAATGATGTGGTAGCGCACTCCGGGCAGGTCCTTGACACGGCCGCCACGTATCAAAACAACCGAGTGTTCCTGAAGGTTATGCCCGATGCCGGGAATGTAGGATGTGACCTCAATGCCATTGGTGAGACGTACGCGGGCGATCTTGCGCAAGGCCGAATTAGGTTTCTTGGGAGTCGTCGTATAAACCCGGACACACACCCCCCGCTTCTGCGGGCAGCTCTGAAGAGCAGGGGTGCTCGATTTCTTCCGGATCTCTTCTCTCCCTTTTCTGACCAACTGATTGATCGTGGGCATCTGTAATTTTTCTCCGCTAATTTCTAATACTTCTCAATAAATGCTCAGTAATCACAAACATTCTGGCTCGGAAATCTCCTCTATTTATAGAGAAGCGGCCTCTTTGTCAAGCTCTTTCTCATACCGGAGCCCCAAAAGACTCTTTTAACCTTCCATGCGTTGCGAGTCAATACCTTCCTGCCCGCGCAGGCCCGCGCCCGGTTCCGCGTGAATGGAAGCGCCGGGACGGAGAGGCGGCGTTCGATGCCGCATCCCCAGATCCCCGGCCTGCAATCCGCGGTGCTACTTGCGCACTTCCCGGTAGGTCCTCAAACCCGATCCGGCAGGGATCAGGCGACCCATGATAACGTTCTCCTTGAGACCGAGGAGGTGATCGACTTTCCCGGCGGTGGCCGCGTCGGTCAAGACCTTGGTGGTCTCCTGGAAGGATGCCGCCGAGATGAAACTCTGCGTGCTCAAGGACGCCTTCGTGATCCCGAGCAGGAGAGGTTCGGCCGCGGCGGGCCTTTTTTCTTCGGCAACGAGGCTCGCGTTGGTTTCCTCGAAAATCGGCTTCTCCACGTGCTCACCCATCAGGAATTCGGAATCCCCCGGGTCCGTAATCCTCACCCGCTTCAGCATCTGGCGGACGATAACTTCAATGTGCTTGTCGTTGATCTTGACACCCTGGAGGCGGTAGACCTGCTGGACTTCGTCCACCAGGTACTTCGCGACTTCCTTTTCACCAAGGACCGTAAGGATGTCGTGAGGGTTCGGAGACCCGTCCATGAGCGGTTCCCCGGCACGGACGTAGTCGCCTTCGTGAACGCTGATGTGCTTCCCCTTGGGAATCAGATACTCCCTCGACTCACCAACTTCAGGGGCGACGATCACCTTGCGCTTACCCTTCGTGTCCTTACCGAAACTCACCACTCCGTCGATTTCCGTAATAACCGCATTTTCCTTTGGCTTGCGTACTTCGAAGAGTTCGGCAACCCGCGGAAGACCTCCGGTGATGTCTTTGGTCTTGGTTGTTTCACGCGGGATCCTGGCAAGAACATCTCCGGGGAAAATCGGGTCTCCCTCGTTTACCATCAGGATGGCGCCCACGGGCATGAAGTAACGCGCGAAGCCTCCTTCGCCGACCCTTGCCGTCTTCCCCTTGTCGTCCTTTATGGAAATACGGGGGCGCACGTCCGATTCGCGGTATTCCACAACGACCTTACTGGACTTCCCGGTTACGGGGTCGAGTTTCTCCTGCATGGTCTGGCCTTCGACGATGTCGCCGAACTTGGCCGAACCGGCGACTTCGGTCAGAATCGGGGTTGTGAAGGGGTCCCATTCGGCGAGCAGCGTGTCGGGTTCGACCTGCTGGCCGTTCGCGACCTTGAGCTTGGCGCCGTAAATGATGACGTACCGTTCCCGTTCACGGCCGGATTCGCTCACGACGCTTATCTCGCCGTTGCGGTTCATTGCGATCTGGTCGCCGTCGCGGTTGCGGACGGTATTGAGATTGAGGAACCGGACCGTACCGGCATAGCGGTTGTTGATCGATGTCCGCTCGATGCTTTTGCTGGCGGTGCCGCCTATGTGAAACGTACGCATGGTAAGCTGGGTCCCGGGTTCGCCGATTGACTGCGCGGCGATGATGCCGATCGCTTCTCCGATCTGGGCGAGTTTCCCCTGGGCCAGGTCCCGGCCGTAGCACATGCTGCAAACGCCGCGAAGGCTTCGGCAGGTGAGTGCCGATCGTATGGCCACCTTTTCGATGCCCGCGTCTTCGATCACCTGGACCCTCTGCTCGTCTATCTCCGTCCCTGCGGGAACCAGGACTTCCGCGGTGACAGGGTCAACGATGTCTTCCTGTGAAATTCGGCCGAGGATGCGATCACCCAGGCGCTGAATGATTTCCCCCGCTTCCAGCAGGGCCTCGACTTCGATGCCGTCCATGGTGTTGCAGTCGAGTTCGGATATGATCACGTCCTGCGACACATCGACGAGCCGCCTGGTCAGGTATCCGGAGTTGGCCGTCTTAAGAGCGGTATCCGCAAGACCCTTGCGTGCACCGTGCGTGGAGACGAAGTACTGGAGCACGGTCAGACCTTCACGGAAGTTTGCCGTGATGGGGGTCTCGATGATTTCTCCGGAGGGTTTCGCCATGAGTCCGCGCATTCCCGCGAGCTGTCTCATCTGGTCTTTGCTACCGCGCGCTCCGGAATCCGCCATCATGTAAATCGGGTTGAACGCCTCGATGCGCTTTGCCTCACCGCCCGGCCCCGAAACTTCCGTGGTGGCGATTTCCTTCATCATTTCCGCGGCGACATCCTCAGTGGCTTTGGCCCAGATGTCCACAGCCTTGTTGTATTTCTCCCCTTCCGTGATCAAACCTTCATTGTATTGCCTCTCGATTTCCTTCACGAGGTCGAAAGCCTGATCGAGGATTTCGGACTTGCGCTGAGGGATCGTCATATCCTTGATGGAAATGGAGAGTCCGGACCGTGTCGCGTACTCGTAGCCAAGGTCCTTCAGGCGGTCGGCCAGTATGACGGTGGCCTTGATCCCTGCCGTCCGGTAGCACATGTCGATCAACTGAGCCAGCGCCTTCTTGTTCATGATCCGGTTGACGGCGGAAAAGGCCATGCCTTCAGGCAGAATTTCGGACAGGAGCACGCGGCCGACTGTAGTCGCTACCCTTTCATTGCCCATTCGGACGTGAATCCGGGCATGCAGGTCGGCTTCGCCCGCGTCAAAAGCGCATCGCACTTCCCCCCTGCTCGAGAATATCCGGTCCTCGCCCTTGGCCATGGGTTTTTCCCTGGTCATGTAATAAATTCCCAGAACGATATCCTGGGAAGGGACGATGATCGGGTCGCCGTGGGCCGGGCTCAAGATGTTGTTTGTGGACATCATCAGGATTCTGGCTTCCGCCTGGGCCTCGATGGAGAGCGGCACATGGACGGCCATCTGGTCCCCGTCGAAATCCGCGTTGAACGCGGTGCACACGAGCGGATGGAGCTGAATGGCCTTGCCTTCTATAAGGATGGGCTCGAATGCCTGGATGCCCAGTCGATGCAGGGTCGGAGCGCGGTTGAGCATCACGGGGAATTCACGAACCACCTCGTCCAGGGTGTCCCACACCTCCGCCGTCTCCCGCTCCACCATTTTCTTGGCCGCCTTGATGGTGGTCACATAGCCTTTTTCTTCGAGCTTGTTGTAGATGAACGGCTTAAAAAGCTCCAAAGCCATCTTCTTCGGGAGTCCGCACTGATGCAGACGCAGGTTCGGACCAATGACGATGACGGTGCGGCCCGAGTAGTCCACGCGTTTGCCGAGCAAATTCTGGCGGAAGCGCCCTTGCTTGCCCTTGAGCATATCGCTTAAGGATTTAAGCGGGCGTTTGCTGGCGCCGGTAATGGTCTTGCCTCTGCGCCCATTGTCGAACAGAACGTCGACGGCCTCCTGGAGCATTCGTTTTTCATTGCGGATGATGATATCGGGAGCATTGAGTTCCTGCAGCCGCTTCAGGCGGTTGTTCCGGTTGATGACCCTTCTGTAGAGATCATTCAGGTCGCTTGTCGCGAACCGGCCCCCGTCGAGGGGAACGAGCGGTCTGAGATCGGGGGGCAGAACCGGGATCACATCCATGATCATCCATTCCGGATGGTTCTCCGATTCCCGGAAGGCATCGATAATCTTGAGGCGTTTTGCAAGTTTCTTGCGTTTGGCCATGGAGTTCGTTTTGGCCATGTCTTCACGCAGTTCCACCGCCAGCTTGTCGAGATCGAGCCCGGCCAGCAATTGCTTGATCGACTCGGCCCCTATCCCCGCCGTGAAGCGGCTGCCGTATTCCTGAACCAACTGGCGGTACTTTTCCTCCGTCAGCAGTTCACCTCTGGTGAGCGGCGTTTCTCCAGGGTCGAGCACGATATAGGAGTCGAAATAAAGGACCTTTTCCAGCTCTCTCAGGGTGAGGTCCAGAAGATTGCCGATCTTGCTCGGCAGGCTGCGAAGGAACCAGATATGCGCTACCGGGGAGGCGAGTTCGATGTGTCCCATGCGCTCGCGGCGGACCTTGGACTGGATGACTTCGACTCCGCATTTTTCGCAGACGACGCCCCGGTGCTTCATGCGCTTATATTTACCGCAATTGCATTCATAATCTTTGATCGGACCGAAAATCCGCGCACAAAAAAGGCCGTCCCGTTCCGGCTTGAACGTCCGGTAATTGATGGTCTCCGGCTTCTTGACTTCACCGTATGACCATTCCCGGATCCTCTCGGGCGAGGAAATCATGATCTTTACGGCATTAAAATTCAAAGGATCCTTGGGCTTCATGAACAGACTGTACAGCTCTTTCAAGGGAGCCTCCTTGTATTTCACCCGCTAATTGAGCGGTTCATCGGGAAACCGCATCCGCGGCAGACTCGATCTGCCCGGCGTCTCCTGAGAACCGCAAATGTTCTATCTCAGTTCCCTTCCTCTTCTTCGAGGAGTCTCACGTCCAGGGCAAGGGCCTGGAGTTCTTTCACCAGGACATTGAAAGATTCCGGCAAGCCGGCTTCCAGGGTGTTGTCGCCCTTGACGATTTTTTCGTACATGCGTGTGCGGCCTGCAACGTCATCGGATTTCACCGTCAGGAATTCCTGGAGCGCGTAGGCTGCCCCGTAGGCCTCCATGGTCCAGACTTCCATTTCTCCGAGTCTTTGGCCGCCGAATTGAGCCTTGCCTCCGAGCGGCTGCTGGGTCACGAGGGAATAGGGCCCGATGGAGCGAGCGTGGATTTTGTCGTCGACAAGGTGGTGGAGCTTCAGCATGTACATGACACCGACCGTCACCGGCTGGTCGAAGGGCACGCCCGTTCTCCCGTCGTAGAGCATGGATTGGCCCGTCTCGGAAAGTCCGGCTTCCTTAAGGAACGCCCTGATTTCGGCCTCTTCGGCCCCGTCAAAAACGGGGGATGCGACGGGGATCCCTTCCTTGAAATCAGCGACGAGATTCTTTAAGTCCTGATCCGAGGCATCTTTGAAATATGAATCGAATTCCAGGTTGTTGTAGATCCGCCGGAGTTTCTCGTCGATGGTCTCCCGTAACCTGTAAGCCTCCAGCATCGCCGCCAGTTGCGCTCCGAGCCCTTTGGCGGCCCATCCGAGATGTGTTTCCAGCACCTGCCCCACGTTCATACGTGAAGGAACGCCGAGCGGGTTCAGGACGATGTCGACAGGGGTCCCGTCCGGGAAATAGGGCATGTCCTCGGAGGGAAGGATTCTGGAAACAACACCCTTGTTCCCGTGTCTCCCCGCCATCTTATCGCCCACCTGGAGCTTCCTCTTCACGGCGATGTAGGCTTTGACCATCTTGATGACCCCGGGAGGCAGTTCATCGCCGCGCTTGAGTTTGCTTATCTTTTCTTCGAAAAGCGACTTTACCAGTTGAACCTGGTCGCGGTAATTCGCGGTGATGTTTTCAATTTCCATCGCGATCGCGGGGTCTTTTGCGGCACTGAGCTGTTCCCACATTCCGCTGGGAAGACCCAGCAGGAATTCTTCAGTGAACGCTTCGCCTTTCTTGATGTAGACTTTCTTCCCGTCCTTTATCGCCGTGTCGCTCGCTTTGCCTTCCAGCAGGCGGGCCATTCGTCGGACGGTGGTCTTGAAGATGATCTCCAGTTCATCCCTCTGATCTTTCATCAGCCGGGATATTTCATGGTCCTCGATGCTCTTGGTCCGGTCATCCTTCTCGACGCCCTTGCGCGAAAAGACCTTGGCGTCGATGATGATTCCTTCAACTCCCGGAGGCACCCGCAGCGAGGTGTCCTTAACGTCGCTCGCCTTTTCACCGAATATGGCGCGCAGCAATTTTTCTTCGGGGGTAAGCTGGGATTCTCCCTTGGGGGTCACCTTGCCGACGAGAATGTCGTTGGGCTTGATATAGGCACCGATCCTGATGATTCCGCTTTCATCCAGATTTTTCAGGGCTTCTTCGCCTACATTGGGAATATCCCTCGTAATGTCTTCCTTGCCCAGTTTCGTGTCACGCGCGACCACTTCGAATTCCTCGATGTGAATCGACGTGAAAACATCCTCTTTCCCAATCCTTTCACTGACGAGGATCGAATCTTCAAAATTGTATCCTCCCCAGCTCATAAAGGCGACCATCACGTTTCTGCCGAGGGCCAGCTCGCCATGATCCGTCGAGGGCCCATCCGCAAGGATCTGCCCTTTGCGGACGACATCGCCGTGATGAACGAGCGGTTTCTGATTGATGCAGGTGTTCTGGTTCGATCGTTGAAACTTAATGAGTTTGTAGATGTCCACTCCCCTCCCGAGGTCTCCGTCGTCGTCGATTGCACGGACCACGATTCGGGTGGCATCCACATATTCAACAACGCCGCTTCGTTTCGCGACGATCGTAACGCCGCTGTCCTTGGCGACGATCCTCTCGATTCCCGTGCCGACCAGGGGAGACCGGGTCTGAATGAGGGGAACGGCCTGGCGCTGCATGTTCGATCCCATGAGGGCGCGGTTGGCGTCGTCATGTTCGAGAAAGGGAATGAGCGAAGCCGACACGCTCACCAACTGATTGGGAGAGACGTCCATATAGCGGAGTTCGTTGGGGGGGACCATCACAAATTCACCCGCTTTGCGCGCGGAGATCTGGTCCACTTCGAATCGTCCCTTTTCATCCAGAGCGGCATTTGCCTGGGCGATCGGGTAATCCTTCTCGTCCATGGCGGTGAGGTAGCTGACTTCCCGCTTGGCGGCAGAGCCCTCGACCTTCCTGTAGGGAGTCTCGATGAATCCGTACGGATTTACCCTGGCATAGGTCGAAAGAGAAACGATGAGACCGATGTTCGGGCCTTCAGGAGTTTCGATGGGACAAATGCGACCGTAATGAGTCGGGTGGACGTCCCGGACTTCGAACCCCGCGCGCTCCCGTGTGAGACCTCCGGGTCCCAGAGCGCTCAACCGGCGCTTGTGAGTGATTTCAGAAAGCGGGTTGGTCTGGTCCATGAACTGGGAGAGTTGGCTCGTGCCGAAGAATTCCTTCACCACGGCGGAAACGGGCTTGGCATTGATCAGATCGTGCGGCATCAGCGCTTCGACTTCCTGAAGCGTCATGCGTTCCTTTATGGCCCGTTCCATCCGAACAAGTCCGATGCGGTACTGATTCTCGAGCAACTCCCCGACCGCGCGCACCCGCCTGTTGCCGAGGTTGTCGATATCATCCACCGGCCCCTGGGAGTCCTTGAGCCTGATGAGCTGCCGGACGGCCATGAGGATATCTTCCTTGCGAAGCGTCCGGTAGTCGAGAGGAATATCCAGACCCAACTGGAGGTTGAGCTTCAGGCGTCCGACTTCGGACAGGTCGTAATGGTCCGCGTTGAAAAAGAGATTGTTGAAGAACTCGGTTGCCACTTCGAGCGTCGGGGGATTGCTTGGCCGCAGCCGCCGATAGATTTCGATCAGCGCGTCTTCCTGTGTGTTGACCTTGTCCATCAGCAGGGTGTTACGGAACGAAGGGCTCACGTCGGGGCCTTCCAGGTGGAGCAATTCCAGCTCAACCACCTTTCGTTCGATGAGTTCGGTCAGCATCTCCTCGTCGAGGGTATCGTTGCATTCGGCGATGATCTCACCGGTGTTGTAGTCGATGATGTCCTGAGCGAGTACCTGGCCGATCAAGTCGGACGTCTTCATGGGAAGGCGCTTTATGCCCACGTCGACGAGCCGCTTCAAAGACTGCTTTCCAAGCTTTCTGTTCTTCTTGATCAACACTTCCCCGGTCTCAGGGTGAACGATATCTTCCGTCGCACGGCTTCCCATGAGAATGTCCGGATTCAGTTCCTTTTCGGACTGGACCATGGTGCTCAAAAACACCTTCTCACTGGGATAGAAATAATTGAGCAATTCCTCGGTGGCGTATCCGAGGGCTTTCAGGAGAACGGTGACCGGAAATTTTCGGCGTCGGTCGATGCGAATATAGAGGATGTCCTTGGGATCGAATTCGAGATCAAGCCATGAGCCGCGCAGAGGGATGATGCGCGCCGAGTAGAGGATCTTTCCGCTTGAATGTGTCTTACCCCGGTCATGATCGAAAAATATACCGGGGGAACGATGCAACTGGCTCACGATGACCCGCTCGGTGCCGTTCACGATAAAGGTCCCGTTGTCGGTCATGAGCGGAAGCGTTCCAAAATAGATTTCCTGTTCCTTGATGTCTCTAATGGATCGGCTGCCTGTCTCCTTGTCTACATCGTACACAACCAGGCGAACGACAATCTTCACGGGAGCTTCGTAAGTCATGCCCCGTGCAAGGCATTCGTCTACCTCGTACTTGACTTCTCCAAAACTGTACTGAACGAATTCGAGGGAAGCAGTCCCACTGAAGTCTTCGATGGGAAACACACTTTTGAATACTTCCTGAAGACCTCTTTCGCTTCTGGCTTCAGGGGGCACATCCTGCTGCAGAAAGAGATCGTAGCTCTCCTTCTGCATCTGAATCAGGTTGGGAATGTCTATAATTTTGTGGATCTTCCCAAAACTTTTCCGCACCCTATATTCGTGGGTCAAAGCCGTTGGCATGGTCTCTCCTGCAAACGTAAAAAGTAAAGAGTGACGGTGGGTTGCGGGTGGACTCGCTCCAGATTTTTCACTCGGTTAGTCTCTAACCGTACTCATCACTCAATACGGAAAATCAAGGTGGTGCAAAAATCGAAAATCGGAAATCGACCGCGGAAAACCGGGTCGATTTCCGATGTCCGGATCGATGGAGAAATCCTATTTTATCTCGACCGTTGCACCCGCCTCGGTCAGCTGTTTGGAAATTGCTTCGGCTTCCTCTTTCGGAATGCCTTCCTTCACGGTTCCCGGCACCTTTTCCACCAGGTCCTTGGCTTCCTTCAATCCGAGGTTCGTTATTGCCCGCACCTCTTTAATTACCTGGATCTTCTTCTCACCAACCGCGGTAATCACCACGGAGAATTCCGTCTGTTCCTGTACCGGCGCCGCTTCCGCCGCGGCGGGCATTGCGGCCATAGCCATAGGCGCTGCCGCGCTGACCCCATATCGTTCTTCCAGCTCTTTAACCAACTCGCTGAGTTCCAGGACCGTCATATTGTCGATGAATTGGATGACATCTTCTTTACTGATCGTGGACATTTCCGACTTCCTCCATGAGTAATATTAAACTTCTTCTCTCTTTTTTTGAATAGCTGCCAGCACACCCACAAACGCTCTGGGTATTCCGTTCAGAACCGTAACCAGGCTGGTGGGCACCGCATTGAGGGTTCCCAGGAGTTTGGCCAAAAGCTCTTCCCGGGGCGGCAGGTCAGCCAGGGCAGCCACTTGATTCGAATTCAAAAGGCGATTTCCCAGCGCTCCGGCCCTGATGGCCAGTTTCTCGTTCGTCTTGTTGAACTTCTTGACGATCTTTGCCGGGATGCTTGGGTCACCATAACCGATGGCGATGGCACACGTTCCCTTGAGCAGCGGAACCAGGGCCTCAGCGGTCGTGTCCTTGCTTGCGAGCCGCATCAGCGTGTTTTTGACCACCTGATACTCGACCTTTTCCGCGGCGAGAGAGCCGCGGAGATCGGTCATTTCGGCAACGGTGAGTCCCTTGAAATCGGTCAGGATTGCCGCACTGGCGCGCTGCAGTTTGTCATGCAGTTCCGCAACCACTTGCTCCTTTTTGGCTCGTTCCAAAGTCTATCCATCCTCCTTTCGTCTGCCGGCGTGCTTTCGACTGCATCCTTCCACCCTATGGAGGATCGGTCTCGTAAGTCCGTGAGCCTGATTGGTTCCTTCATGCATCTCGGTAGGTCCCCCGCGGTGATGGGATTTAAACACCCTATCGGATGTACCTACGGTCTCGGATGATTGAAAACACCAAACGGCAGTCTGCTAATGGCATCCAGAATCCACTGATCCCGGGAAGCCCGCCTGAAAACCAGGCCGCCGGGACGGATGCTGTTCAATGTTGTTCTGCTCATATGACCAATGGAAATCCTTTCGGACTTCCAACCCATCACGCGACAATCGCCTTGACCGCGAGCGGATCGACCTGGATCCCGGGACCCATGGTGGTCGAGATCGCGATCCCGCGCACATAAGTCCCCTTGGCCGCAGTCGGTTTGAGGCGCATCAGGGTGTCTATGAAGGCGGAGATGTTCTGAATCAACTTCTCCTGACCGAAGGAAACCTTGCCCATGGGTGCATGGACGATTCCCGTCTTCTCGACCCTGAAATCGACTTTGCCCGCCTTGATCTCCTTGACCACTTTCTGGAGGTCGAAGGTGACGGTTCCCAGCTTGGCATTCGGCATGAGACCTCGAGGACCGAGGACTTTCCCGATCTTTCCAACTCCGCCCATCATGTCGGGGGTGGCGACCGTCTTGTCGAATTCGAGCCATCCTTCCTTGATCTTGTCGATCAACTCGTCGCCGCCGGCAAAGTCCGCACCGGCATCGAGGGCCTCTTTGACTTTCTCCCCCTTGGCGAACACCAGTACGCGGACCGTTTTTCCAAGTCCATTCGGGAGAACCACGGTACCGCGCACCATCTGGTCCGCATGGCGCGGGTCAACCCCAAGACGAACAGCGATGTCCAGGGTCTCGTCAAATTTGCAGAAGGCCGACCCGGCCGCCATTTCCAGGGCTTCCTGGAAGGTGTAGCGTTTAGCAGGGTCTATTGTTGCGCGCACTGCGCGATATTTTTTCCCATGTTTTGCCATCTTCAACTCTCCAGAAACTTGCTTTTCGTTCATCCATGATGGCCCGTTCTCATTCGACATCGATTCCCATGCTGCGAGCGGTCCCCATGATGGTCTGAATGGCTGCGTCCAAATCTCGGGCGTTCAAGTCGGGCATTTTCAACCGGGCAATCTCTTCCACCTGCGCCTTGGTCACCTTTGCGACTTTCACCCTGTTCGGCTCGCTCGAACCCTTTGCGATCTGAGCCGTTTTCTTTAGAAGAATGGATGCCGGAGGGGTCTTGGTGATGAAGGTGAAAGAGCGATCGGCATACACCGTGATCACCACCGGAATGATCATCCCTTCCTGTCCCTGAGTTTTGGCATTGAAAGTCTTGCAGAACTCCATGATATTGACCCCATGCTGACCCAGGGCGGGCCCGATGGGAGGCGATGGGTTCGCCTGTCCTGCGGGAACTTGCAGTTTGATGTTTGTTACAACCTTTTTTGCCATTCTCGCTTTAACTCCTCAATTCCTCATTCGAAAGCCGCTGTTCTAGATTCGGTTTACCTGCACGAAATCCAGCTCAACCGGAGTGGACCGGCCGAAGATGCTCACAAGGACCCGCACTTTGCCTTTTTCCGGCATGACCTCATCCACGGTTCCATTGAAGCTTGCAAACGGTCCATCCACGACCCGGACTTCGTCGCCTTTTTCGAACCGAAATTTTGGACGCGGCTTCTGAGCGCCTTCCTGCATCTGCAGAATAATAGTTTCGGCTTCATCATCGGAGAGGGGTATCGGGCGTTCCTGGCTTCCAATAAAACCGGTCACCTTGGGTGTATGCCGCACCAGATGCCACGTGTCGTCATTGAGTTCCATCTGTACAAGGATGTAGCCCGGGTAAAACTTGCGGGATGATGCCTTGCGCTGACCCTTTACCAGCTCAATGACTTTCTCGGTAGGCACCAGGACCTGGCCAAAAAAGGCTTGCTTTCCTTCGGCTTTGATTCGCTCTTCCAGGGCCGATTTGACCTTGTGTTCAAAACCTGAATACGTATGGACAATATACCATGCCTTGGCCACAGAAATACCCCATTCGTGCTTGTGTCCGAGTCAAGCCGGGTGTCTTTTCGCAAAGAGGGACCGTTCACCGTTAGCCGATGACCAACCTCACCAAGCGGCTTAAGATCACATCGACGATTCCTAAAAAAACTCCTGATATTGCAACGATCACCAATACCACCGACGTGGTGCCGATCGTCTCCTTTCGGGACGGCCAGACCACCTTGCGCAGTTCATAGACCACTTCCCGGAGATACTGGCGAGCGGTATTCCACCAGGGGACCCGCGGTTCATCCGATTTCTTGGCCACCTTTTTCGCGGGTTCCGTCTTCTTCGGTTTCACCGCTTTCAGGTTGGCCTTCCTGGAGCCATCAGCCCGGAGGGGCTTCGCGGATCGCTCCACCTCATTTTTCTTCTGGAACAGCTTCGGCAGATTCATTCCTATCTCGTCTGTTCAACATCGGTTCTGGTCAAAGTTGGATTCAGTCCTGTCCGATCGCCTTGCGGCCGATAATCGAACGACCCGGCGTCCGTCCCGAACTTTTCGCCGCCGGAATTCATGCAGGACCCGGAAACGGAAAGCCGCGTGCCGGCAAATTCCGCCTACTTGGATTCTTTGTGCTCGGTGTGAGCGCCGCAGAATCTGCAATATTTCTTGAAACTCAACTTCTCGGGTGTCGTTCGCTTGTTCTTTGTTGTCGTGTAATTTCGTCGTTTGCACTCCGAACAAGCCAGCGTGACAAGAGTTCGCATGATCGTTCACCTATCTGGTCAAGTTACTCGATAATTTGGGTAATAACGCCGGCGCCGACGGTGCGTCCACCTTCGCGGATGGCGAAGCGGAGTTCCTTTTCCAGGGCGACCGGAGTAATCAGATGGACCTCGGTGCTGATATTGTCACCCGGCATCACCATCTCAACACCCTCGGGAAGGGTCATGATTCCGGTAACGTCGGTGGTTCTGAAATAAAACTGGGGCCTGTACCCGGGGAAGAACGGCGTATGCCTTCCGCCTTCCTCTTTCTTGAGCACGTAGACCTCGGCCTTGAACTTCGTGTGCGGCGTGATGCTTCCCGGCTTGGCCACTACCTGGCCCCGCTCGACTTCATCGCGCTTGGTCCCCCGCAGGAGCACCCCGATGTTGTCTCCCGCCTGGCCCTGATCCAGGGTCTTGCGGAACATCTCGACTCCCGTGCACACCGTCTTGAAGGTGGGCTTGAAACCAACGATCTCCACATCCTCTCCCACCTTGACCATACCGCGCTCCACCCGGCCCGTCACCACCGTCCCGCGGCCGCTGATGGAGAAAACATCCTCGATGGGCATAAGAAACGGCTTGTCGATGTCCCGAACCGGCTCCGGAATGTAGGCGTCGATGGCATCCATCAACTCGAAAATGCACTTGGCATCCGGACTGTCCGGATCGTCGGCCTCGAGCGCCTTGAGCGCCGAACCCTTGATGATCGGAACGTCGTCGCCCGGAAACTTGTACTTGGTGAGCAGTTCCCGAAGCTCGAGCTCAACCAGCTCGATCAACTCGGGATCGTCCACCATGTCCACCTTGTTCAGAAACACCACGATGTAGGGAACCCCTACCTGGTATGACAAAAGAATATGCTCACGGGTCTGAGGCATCGGACCGTCATCGGCCGCCACCACGAGAATCGCTCCGTCCATCTGGGCGGCCCCCGTGATCATGTTCTTGATATAATCCGCATGCCCCGGACAGTCAACGTGGGCGTAGTGGCGTTTGTCCGTCTCGTATTCCACGTGAGCCGTCGCAATCGTAATCCCGCGCTCCCGCTCTTCGGGCGCCTTATCGATCTGATCGAACGGCACGAACTCGGCTTTGCCCCGCTTGGCCAACTGCTTGGTGATTGCCGCCGTAAGCGTCGTCTTCCCGTGATCGATGTGACCCACCGTCCCCACATTCACATGCGGCTTCGTCCGCTCATATTTCTTCTTACCCATCGTGCTTCCTCCTAAGATTTGTTTCAACGCCGCGAAAAATCATTGCATTCGTTCGAAGGTTAGACTCTGGTGATGAGTAGAGGCCGAATTCGAAGGGTGCATTTTGATCCGGCTTGCTCTCTCGGAAAACGGAAATAGACATATGGAGCCCACGACCGGGATCGAACCGGTGAACCTCTTCCTTACCAAGGAAGTGCTCTACCTACTGAGCTACGTGGGCCAGCGAGAAAGCAGCCAACATGAATGATTGGAGTAGGTTCATCGCGTGATGTGGGAGCTTAAGCCTGTATAAAGCCTGCCCTAGCTCTTTGCGGTCCCAATTCAGCGCATGTAGTCCCAACGACAATGACTCGCTGCTCGGCTGCCACTATCTCCTACACATAATAAAAAGTGGTGGAGAGGGGAGGGTTCGAACCTCCGAAGGCTTCGCCGGCAGATTTACAGTCTGCTCCCTTTGGCCACTCGGGAACCTCTCCACAATTTCCAAACGCTCTGCAAACAGGGTCTCGTAACCCCAAGCAAGCTTTCTCAAATAGCATACCGAACCGGGATTGGCAACATTTTTTTCGTTGACAATCAATTTTTTGCCGCAATTTACAGGGGATTGCCCGCCCTCAGGCAGAGTCACATCCACACCGCGAAGAATGGTTTCGCCGTGTAGCATACTCTGCCAAACCGTGTCAAGAGGACCGTCAACAAAACAGGGAAAACCTGCGCTGCCGGAGCGCCCCAAAATTGCGCGACGCTTGCACGGCACCATGCGCATGCTTTGCGGCTCGATGCTGCCCCTTCCACCCTCACCCCAGACTGCCGGACTCCGAAAATGCGTTCCCAAACTGCATGAAAATGTGTACAATTTGCATGAGTTGGTGCCCAAACAAAATCCAGGTGAAAAACGAGCTGTTTGTCCGGAAACGTCACCCCGGCGATATTGCCGGGGTCCGGTGTCGTTAATTGGAATTACCCGATAATTTCAAAGAGGCTGGATTCCGGCTTTTATATGAAAAAAGGAATTCCCGTCCAACGTATACCCTGTCTCGATTTAGACAGAAATTTTTTCATTGTTCGTTCGCCGGAACGACGAATCTTCAT
Organism: uncultured Syntrophobacter sp.; assembly: GCA_963666995.1. Lineage (GTDB taxonomy): Bacteria > Desulfobacterota > Syntrophobacteria > Syntrophobacterales > Syntrophobacteraceae > Syntrophobacter. The sequence goes on from OY762941.1 coordinate 3,587,247, forward strand.
TTCATCCGGCCTCGGATCTTCCTTGGGACAACAGCCTCTATGGGAAAAGGAACATAACTTTCGAAAGGCGGCTGCGGCACACAGCCTGATCGGTCAACAGACGGTCCTGCCGCAAGGGCGGAGTCCCGCCGGAACCCTGTAACGAGAGAAAGTCCTGATACTGATGAATGGGGAATACCTTCCTTACCTGCAACCGACAAAAATCGTCGACAGCGACCATCCTTCGGTCGTGGAATACGCCAAACGCGCCGTTGAAGGCCTGAACGATCCCGAGGAAATCGCCGTCAGGTTGTACCTGGCCGTCCGGGACGGCATCTGGTACGATCCCCATGTCCCGTTTGATCTGCCGCTTTATTATACGGCGAGCTATGTCCTTGAAGCGAAGCGCAGCTTCTGCGTCCCTAAGGCGTCGCTCCTCTGCGCCCTCTCAAGAGCGTGCAACATCCCGTGCAGGCTCGGATTTGCCAACGTAAGGAATCACCTCGCGGGCAGCCGGCTCCTTAAAGCGCTCGGAACCGATGTGTTTGTCTATCATGCCTTCGTGGAATTCCATCTGAACGGCAAATGGATCAAGGCAACCCCAGCCTTCAACCGGGAACTCTGCAAAATCTACAGGGTGCCGCCGCTTGAATTCAACGGCCGGGACGATTCCATGTTTCAGTCATTCAACGAGGAAAACCGGCAGTACATGCAATACCTGCAGTTCCTCGGCACCTACCCGGATGTTCCCGTGGATGAAATCCTCGCCGCCTGGGAAACCACGTACGGCGTTGATCGTCTCAAAACCAGACTGAACCTGTATGCCGAACGGGAAAGAGAAAGGGAAGTCCGTCCCGCCTGATGCCCGAAAGCCCGGCACCGGGTCCCCAGCGCGAAGACCGGAAGGGCCCGGGTGAGAAGGCGCAAAACATGAAACGATTGTTGGTCACCGGTGCGAGCGGGTTTCTCGGCCATAATCTCTGCCGGCTGAAAAGGCTGGAATGGGACATCTTCGGGACTGTCAATAAGCATCCGGTTAAAGCGGATGGAGTCAACTTGCTGACAATCGACCTCACCAACCGGCGCGAGCTGGTCAGGGCATTTCGGGAAATCAAACCTCATGGCGTGATCCACGCTGCGGCCGCATCCAACCTCGACTGGTGCCAGTTAAACAGCAGGGAATCTTACAAGATCAACGTGGAAGCATCTGCCGGTATAGCCTCCCTTTGTGCGGAGTTGTCCATCCCTTGCGTTTACACCTCCACCGACATGGTTTTTGACGGGTTGAACGCTCCATACCGCGAAGAGGACTCGGTTTCTCCCGTGAATGTCTATGGCGAGCAGAAAGCCCTGGCCGAGGAACTGATCATCAGGGAATATCCCCTGGCTGCCGTATGCCGGTTGTCGCTCATGTTCGGCAATCCGGGGCCGGCGGCATCGAATTTCACACAGACGATGGTCGATGCCATGAGAGACGGCCGCGAGCTGCATCTTTTTACGGATGAATTCAGAACGCCCGTAAGCGTGTGGTCTGCGGTCGAAGGGCTGTTCATGGCTTTGCATGAGGTCCACGGGATCATGCATCTGGGAGGCCGGGAGCGCATTTCGCGCTACGAATTCGGTTGCCTCGTGAAACGGCTCGCCGATTTTGCGGATGCGAAATTGATTCCATGCCTTCAAAAGGATGTGAAAACAGCGGCGCCGCGGCCCCCCGACGCCTCCCTGGACAGCTCCAGAGCGTTCGGTCTCGGCTTCCGGCCCGGCACCCTGGAAGAAGAAGTGAAAACCCTGCTGGCCAGTCCGTCCTGATTCGGACGGTACAAGAGAGCGGGGACAGCCCCGTGTTTCATTTGATACGCTCTTTCCCGCTGCTTACGATTCCGGCAAGATACTCGGCCTTCAGGTCGTTTGTCGTAAAGTATTCCGCCCCGAGCATACCGCTGAGGGCCAGGGCCGAATCGGAGCGTACGAAGCTGGACTTGTCCTCGGTGTCGACGACGATAGTGTCCGTTCCCGGCAATTGACTGAGCGCCCTGGCGCACCGCGCGATTTCCTTTCCTACCGGCATCTCCCCCAGGGGCTGATTGGCCCGCCCATCGCTTATCAGCACAACCAGAGACCGCGTATGCGGGTCCTTTACGCGTACCTGCCGGATGAGATTGTATGCGGCGTGCAGGCCGGCGGTAAGAGGGGTTTTGCCTCCGACGGGGAGCACGCTCAATCGCCCGGACGCCGTTTCAACGCTGGAAGTAGGGGGGAGGACGAGTTCGGCCCTGTCCTTCCTGAAGGCAATCAGGGCAACCTTATCCCTCTTGTGATAGCAGTCGATCAAGAGTGAAAGAACCGCCGCCTTGGTTTCGACCATCCTCTTCTTTGCGCCCATGGATCCGGAGCAGTCCAGCACGAACACAACCAGATGCCGCATCTTCCTCTCGCGTTGTCTATACCTCAGGTCTTCCTCATGGATGATCACGTTTGCCGTTCTGCCTCGCGACTGCTGCCACGGTGCCGCGGCCCTCAAGGTCGCATCGACGGCAATATCGTTCTTTCGCTTCCGCAGGATGCTCTTGACATACCTCCCGCCTTTTCCCGAAAACTTGGTGCCCGTTCTTCTGCCGGCAGTCTTTCGCTCGATCCTGTCCTTTCGCAGTGCGATTCTTCTGACGCCAAAAGGGTCCCCGGCGGCAAAGGTTTCTTCTCTCGATCCGCCTTCCCTGCTAAGCGGAGCCGCGGAATCGGACTCGCCACCGCCTGACTCCGCGCCGCTTCCTTCCCGTATCCCTCCAGGATCGTTGTCATTCCCCGACGGATTCCGCTCGCCCCTTTGGCTATCCGCCGCATCCGGTTCCGTGGACTCCGGGTTATTCATCTCATCGTCGTTCAATTGCCGCAGTTCTCTTGCCCGATGGACCAATGCCGGGGGGATGACTTTTTCCAGGTGTTTTTCGGTCACCGTGAGGTCCCCGCGCAGGGCCGCATATGCAACCGCCGCACGCTGGAGGACGATGTCTCCCCTGTGGCCGGCAATGTTGGCATCGATGCAGGTCCGGACGATTTTCGATCGTATTACTTCTGATACACCGAGGTTTTTAATGCTCTGTCCTGCCAGAGCGATTCTTGCTGAAAGACGGCTGAGTCCCTTGTCCGGTGACTTTGCATTCTTGTCTTCCGGAAGCGTCCTTCTCAAGAGCCTTCGCCGGTCCTCCCTTCCAGTGCATGAGGTGAGAGAGGAACATAGGCCGAAGCGGTCCGCGACAGTGGAGGGGAGGGGACCCTCTTCGGGGTTCATGGAGGCAACAATGCTGAAGTTCCCTGCGATTGAGCGCTCTTTTTGCCTTCGCTCCCCATCACCGGCACTGCGGTCCTGGTGATCGAAAATGATTTTCAGGAGGTCCCGGTTCATAAGGTTCACATCGTCTACATAGAGGATGCCGCCCGAGGCCCGCGAAAGCAGGCCGGGTTGCGTGACCTTGCCGCCCGTCCTGATTGCGTCATCGATCGAGACCGAATCGAGCAAAGAGTCTTCCGTCACATTGAGCGGGACCTCGATAAACGGGATGTCTTCCGGAATCAAAGCCTTCAGAGACCTTGCCAGGGTGGATTTGCCGGTGCCCTTCTCCCCGGCGAGGAGTACGCCGCCGATGAGGGGATCGATGCAGTTCAGGATGAGCGCGAGCTTTGCCTCCTTTTGGCCTACCATGCTTGAAAAGGACATCAGACCCTCCTGACGCAAAATTGGAATACGGGGCTTGAGGCACCGGGGTGCATCATCCCGCCGTGGACCCGCAGACCTTCCGGACCGCTTCTTCCAGACGCTTTGCTTCCAAGCCGAGTTCTTCAAAAGGAAGTCGTTTCAGTCTATGGCCGAGGGCAAGCGGGGCGATGTCCCTTAAGTCGTCCACAGTCGCCGTCTTTCGACCCCGCAAAGACGCCAGTGCCCTCGCCGCTCTCAAGATAACAATATCGGCCCGATGACCGTCCGTTCGGACATCCGTTGTGATGTCAACCACTTTGTCCAGGATCTCATCGGTCACCGTGACCTCCGGCAGTGCCTCCCTCGCTCGTGTGATGCTCTGAGACACGGCAGTCTGTTCCCTTTGACGGTCGTTTGCGAACCGTTCGGGGTCGGCATCGAATGCGGCACGACGCCTGAGGATCTCGATTCTCGAATTCCTGTCCATAATGGAATGCACGGTGACGCTCAGTCCGAACCTGTCCAGCAATTGCGGCCTGAGGTCTCCCTCTTCGGGATTCATGGTGCCGACCAGAATGAATCGCGCCGGATGGCTGAAGGACACTCCCTCCCTTTCGACGGTGTTATTTCCCATGGCTGCCGAATCGAGCAGAAGATCGATGATGTGATCTTCAAGCAGGTTCACCTCGTCAACGTAGAGGAAATTTCGATTCGCGTCGGCGAGAATTCCGGGATCGAATCGCTTTTCTCCTCTTTTCAGTGCGTGTTCGACGTCCAGTGTCCCTATCAGCCGGTCTTCGGTGATGCCAAGAGGGAGTTCCACGACCTTCATTCTTCTTTTCTCCGGCTTGAGTTCCCCCACCCCGGCTTTCTTCTCACGGCAGTGGCTGCATAGGTGATTCCCGGAAGGGTCGCAGTTGAAGGGACAACCCGAAGCAATTTGAAGTTCGGGGAGAAGTTCCGCAAGCGCCCGAACCGCAGTGCTTTTTCCCGTTCCCTTCTCACCCATGATGAGAAGTCCCCCCACGGTAGGATCTATGACATTGAGGATGAGCCCCATTTTCATCTGATCCTGGCCGACGATCGCTGTAAATGGAAAGATCATCGCTCAACCTTTCGTCCAAGGATGTCCTGCATTTTTGTCTTCCAACCCTCGACTTCCCGCGCGGTGAAGATATCGATGGAACCGCCCTGAAAGTCACCCTCCACTTCGCTTGTCTTCTCCTCTATCCATCCCTCTATTTCAATATAGACCTGCTTGAGGGAATCCAGGACATCCGGGGCGGGTTTCCAAAGCCCTCTTTCGGCGGCTTCGATCAACCTCCTGGCGGCTTCTTCCAGGGCGTAGGGATTGTGTTCCTCGAAGAAAGAGCGGTTTTCCTCGTTCATGAGGAATGTCCTCGCGATATCGTCGAACACCCAGTCATCGACTTCCCGGGTGGTGGCTTCCCATCCGTACACCCTCCCGATGCGTTTGCTGATTTCGGCGGCCCCCTTGTAGCCATGCTCCTTCATTCCTTCGATCCAGCGGGGATTGAGCAGCTTCGTTTTGACGATCCTGCGGATCTCGTTGGCAAGGTCTCTCACCTGGACTTCGCCCTGTTCCCTGGTGTCGCCGTAATAAGACCTGATTTGCCTTCCGGATACGACCTGTGCCGCGTTGACCATACCGCCGTGCGTTCCGAAATGGCAGCAGCAGCCGAGCAGGTCGTACTCATCGGTGACGGTCTTACTGAAGGAAAGCCGCACCGTCCTGAGGCTGTCTGCAAAGGACTGATGGGCCGGCTCGCCGAAAACCCTCTTTCCGTATGCATAGCCGTTCCAATACAGGAATACGTCGGAGAGGTCCTTTTCGTCCTTCCATGCGGAGGCATATACCGCGAGCTGAGTTCCCGCCTGGTAGACTCCGGGCATGCTCGCAAACAGCCGGTAAGTTGCCCTGCGGAAGGAGTCGGGATCGTCCCGTGGGACATCGGAATGTCCCATGTTGTCAATGACATGCTTTTTTACATAGTTGTTCTCGGGAGGTTCGTCCAATTGAGCGACGGCCTGCACGGCCTCGTCAACCAATTCGATGGAAGACGGAAAGTTGTCTCTCGTGATTCCCGACACCCTGACCGTAATGTCGATTCTCGGCCTTCCGAGTTCCTCCGGGGGAATGATTTCGAATCCGTCCACTCTGCCGTTCGAATGCCAACGCGGTTTTACTCCGAGAAGATAAAGCATCTGGGCCATCCCCTCGCCGTCGGACCACATGATGTCGGTGCACTGCCAGTAAAAGGCTATGTTCTCCGGATACTCCCCTTCGTCCTCGATGTACTTTTCAAGGGTCTTCCGGGCAAGCTGAATCCCGACTTCCCATCCCACCCGGGACGGGATCCTTTTCGGGTCCAGGGAATAGAAATTGCGTCCCGTGGGAAGGATATCGGCCCTGCCTCTCGTAACGATGCCGGAAGGTCCGGGAGGTATGTATCCGCCGCCGGCGCCCTTAAAAAGCGCCCCGATTTCATCCGAAAGCAGGACGTCTTGCCTGACTGCATCGATTTTTGCCTGCAGTTCAGCAATCAGGGATTCATGGCAAGCGATCCCGGGACCGAGCCGCGCAAGACTCTCGGCAAGCGGAGTCCCCGAATCGAGGTAACCGACGCACGCCCCTCTTGCCTTCTCTTCCACCATGTCCTTCAATAGGACTGGGTCTAACCCGCAAATCCCGCAGTCTTTTTCGATGAGTTCCCCGACAAGGCCTCGCAGGGAATCCGGAGTGGTCTCATAGCGGACGATCGCATAGACAAAGTCGGACAGCCTGCGCCCGTCGGGAATCCTTCCGAACACGTGCATGCCCTTGGGGATGTAGGTATTCTTCAGGAGCGCCAGCGCTTCGTGCGTTGCCCTGGCGATTGCATCGAACGGGGCGCCTTCGGGAGCATCGACCATGGTGATGAGATTCCCCTCCTTCAGCTTCTGCTCGATCATGTGGCTGATGGTATGGGCCTTTGCCGGTTCGATCTCTTTCGCCTTGTCGTATTCGAAGAGGAGCCTTTCAATCTCGTCCAGATCTCCGTAGAGTTCTCCCCGGACCATGACGGTCTGCATGTGGTCGATGAGGGTCCCATAACTGCGCCGTTTGGCCAGAGTCCCTTCCGGCGGATTGTCTGCATTGTAAATGTAAAGATGAGGCATCTCATCGATCCCGATATCCGGAAAACACCCGGAAGAGAGTCCCGATCCCTTTCCGGGCAGGAATTCCAGATTGCCGTGGGTACCGACGTGCACGATGACATCGGTCTTGAAGTCTCTGGAAAGCCACTTGTAGGTGGCGACGTATTGATGAGGCGGCGGGACGTCCGGATCGTGAAGAATCTTGCAGACCTGGCCGTCGCAGCGCGCTCCCGCGCAGCCCCGCTTGGGCTGAACGCATACCACTGCGTTCCCGTAGCGCACGCCGGTTACCAGAATCTTCCCGTCATGGACCATAGCCGCGGGAACTCCATCGCGTTCCTCTCCGGGAGGATGCCCCCATGCGCCGATCATCCGATCCCTGGTCGATGCGGGCAGTTCATCGAACCAACCCGTGTATTGTTCGGTGTCGATCTGAGCGAGAGTCCCGCCTTTCGAGACAATTTCATCCGTGGTGGTCCAACGAAATTCCGAAATCGCCTTGCGCGAGAGGATATCATCGATAAGCGCTTTCCCGGTTGCCGGAGGGTCTACGGCATAGCCTTCCTTTTTCATCCGCTGGAGTATATGGGCGACGCTCTCAAGCGTATCCAGGTGAGCGCCCGCTCCGACGGTTGCTTCAACCGAGGCGCAAGGGTTGTTGTGCAGGATGAAGGCGATTCTCTTCTCGTGGTTTGGCTTTCTCCGCAGGCCGATCCACCTGGCGATCCGCGAGCAGAGCCTTTCCACCCGATCTTCAACGGGTTCGTACATCTCCTCTTCGGGCCGGCTTATTCCCGATGTTGCGCCGATCATGACCGGTTCGATCACGCCTTCAAATTCCGGAAGAGCGACGCTCCAGGCGATCTGCGGGCCGAGCCCGCGCGGATCTTTCAGCCAGCTTTCCCTGTCCTTGTAGTAGGAAATGACGGGTCCGAAGACGGGGACACCCAGGCGGGAGAGAAGTCTCGACCCTGAGTCCGCCTGTGATTCCGACATGTTCCCGCTTGTCTGGCCCAGGAAAAAAACGCTGAGCTTGATGATTGCATCGACCAGCGGGATGCCGGCTCCGTCGGTCAGGTACTTCCCGATGACTTCCTCGCCGCTGAGGTTTCCCAGCCGTTTGTCCTTGATCGAATAATAGAAGACGGGCAGGGCGCCTATCCCGCGGCCTTCCAGCTCCCTTATGATGCTGCGCTCGAGCTGCAGGTTGCCGGAAAGCCAATTGGACCTGGAGAAAAGCAGTGCGACAAGAGGCCTGCCCTTAAAGGGATAGAACTCCAGAAAATCCGCGGTCGTCAAAAACGGGCTGTCGAAATCGGGGTGGTAGATTCCCTCCCACGCGGTTTCGACCGGAAGCTTGAAGGACGGGCCTCCGGAGAAGATCGCCGATGACAGGTACTTCAGCATTTCTTCATAATTTTCGGGACCGCTGTACAGGATATATTTATAGACGAGTCCCAGGACTTCCGGGTTCACCGTGGAGAGTTGACCGAAGCTCGGGCTGGAACCGACGACCACAACGGGAACTCGTCCGCCGAGCGCGTGGATTTCATCCTCGATCGCGGTCCAGAACGCGTCTTCGGTTTTGTAAATCAGAATCAGGTCCGCATTTCTCATCTCCCTTCCGATTCTCTCAACCAGACTTGAATCCAGGTTGATTTGTTTGGTGGAATAGGCCGTGAGACGAAACAGCCCGGTTTTGACTGCGGCATCTCTAAGAAGAGGGATGTAACTGGACCACATTATGGATAAGAGCTTCATTTTTTCTCCCATTTCCCGACCCTCTCGCTATCTGCGGGATGAAACCGCGCCTTCGTTCGTTTCCACTCGAGGGCAGATCATTTCGAGCTGCCCGTGCGACAGGAAGTCAACTTCAAGTTGATAGACCGCTCTGATATTCTCCTTCGTGATGACCGCCCGGGGTTCTCCTTCCGCCACCAGTCGTCCTTCATTTAGAAGCAGGACGCGGTCCGAAAAGAGGATTGCCAGGTTCGGATCGTGCAGATTCAGCACCGCGGCCAGCCTGTTCCTCCTGACGATGGCTCTTGTCTTCATCAGGACCATGATCTGGTTTCTGAAATCCAGATGAGCCGTGGGTTCGTCCATGAGGAACACGGGGGCCTCCTGGGCAAGACACCGTGCTATCAGGACCATCTGCCTCTCGCCGCCGCTGATCCGCGTGTAGGGCCGATCCGCCAGATGGGTGATCCCCATGGTGTCCAAGGCCTCCTTCGTTCTTTCACGATCCTTCCGCGAGGGTGAACAGAGAAGCCCGACGTGGGCGGCCCGTCCCATCAGGACCACATCAAAAACGGAATACGGGAAAGGCGGATCGTGTTCCTGGGGCACTGCGGCGACTTTCCGGGCGACTTCCCGCCGGTCCATCTCCTTTGCGGGCATGCCGTCGAGGAAGACTCCCCCCTCGTGCTCTTTCCAGATGCCCAGCATGCATTGGAACAAAGTGGTCTTTCCCGAACCGTTCGGACCGAGGACCGTTGTGATTTCCCCGGCGTTCACCCTGAAGGTGATTCCTCTCAGGACTGGGTTCTTCGATCCGGGGTGGGAAAAGGTGAGATCCCTTACTTCGATCATTTTCCCCAACTTTCTCCGGCGCCTTTTCTCATCAGGACAATGAAGAAAGGAGTGCCGCATAAAGCGGTAATGATTCCTACCGGGATATCGAATGAAGTCAGGTTCCTGGCCAGCGTGTCGGCAAAAACCATGAATGCCGCGCCCGCCGCGATGGAAAAAGGGATGAGCAGTCGATGATCGGGTCCCACGATCATTCTTGTCAGGTGCGGGACCATCAGCCCGACCCATCCGATGATCCCGCTGACGGATACCGCCGATCCCACGGCCAGGGAGGCGGCACCGATAAACAGCACCCTGTCTCTTTCGACGTGGATCCCAAGCGCCCCGGCTTCCTCATCGCCCATGGACAGGACGTTCAACCGCCACTTCATGAGATAGAGCGGCACGATGGACACGATACTGCCGACCCCCGCGACTTTGACCGCCTGCCAGTCGGCAAGGGAGAAGCTTCCCATGAGCCAGTACACAATGCTGACAAGCCTGTGGGGATCGACCAGGAATTTGAGGATGGATACCAGAGCCGAAAAGAACGCCGATACCACGATGCCCGATAAGACCAGGGGAAGCCGCGAAACCTGCCCCTGGTTCTTTGCCAGGCAGTAGGCAATGCAGGACGCGACGAGGCTGAAGAGAAAGGCTGAAAGCTGAATGGGCAAAGCGGGCAGAAAGGCGACGGAGAGGGCGCATCCGAAAGCGGCTCCCGCAGACAGCCCCAGGATAAAGGGATCGACGAGAGGGTTCCTGAAAACTCCCTGAAGGGTCGCGCCGGCCGCCGAGAGCGCTCCTCCGACAATGGCGGCGAGAATGATCCTCGGGAGTCTTATGTCCCAGATGATCGAAAGTTCGGGAAGATCCGCCGTCCGGACGTTAAATGCGTTGCTGAAAAGCGCTCTCAGCACCAATGAAGGAGAAACGTCATAGGCGCCCCAGAAAAGGGACAGTCCTCCGAAAAGGAAAGGAGAAATCCCGAGCAGCACCAGCCAAAACCTTTTTTTCAACTTGTCATCCTCGCGGATCATAGCGCGAATCCCGGGTCATCCAGACCTCGATTGAAAGGAGGGGAGGGGCCCTTGCTGCATTTCCCGGTCATGAAGATTCCCCCCCCTCGGGCGAGGGAGAAATTACGACGGTGCAATTTGACCGGCGGCACGGCCTACCACTCCGGGACCGAACCCCCGAAGGGAGTTCCGAAGCATTTCATGTGAAACTTCCGCGCTTCCGCTGCCGCGGCACCGGCGTCAAAGTACTCCGGATACATCTTGCAGGCCGTCCAGAGAGTCAGCAGCGAAATCATGGGAGACCAGCTCGACCACGCGGGGGCCTTGTAGACTCGTCCTTCCTTCACGGCCTTAACCGTCTTCCACTGGGAGCCGGTCAAGAGGTCGTCGACCCCGTAGGTGGCGTTTCCCCATATGAATATTACGTCCGGGTTCCATCCCACTATGCGTTCGAGGGAGACCTCCGCGTACCTGGATTCCATCGATTCCGCCAGGTTGGTCCCTCCGGCAAGCTTCGTGAAATCCTGGGTTATCCCCGTGCGTCCGCTTACGGTAGTGGGCTTCTGCCACAACCAGATGACCTTTTGACGCCGCTCGGGAGGCACCTTCGAGACCGTGCGCCTCACGAACTCAAATACGTTTTCCACCGCGGAGATGATCTCGCTTGTTCTGCTTTCTTCTCCGAACAGGATTCCACATGTTTTCATTGCGGCGAAAAGCTCGTCGATGTTGTCGGGGTAGATTGCGATGACCTTGAGTCCCCTTGCAGCCAGGAATTCCACGACCTCGGGCTTATAGGTCCACGTGATCACCAGGTCGGGTTTGAGCGCCGTCAAGGCTTCCACGTTGACCTGGTCCCCCGTGCCCACGGAGGGTATAAGTTTTACCCTGGGGAAATCCCTCAACGCCTCACTGCCGTAAGCCCACCGGTTGACGCCCGCCACCCGGTCCCAGAGGTTGAGAACGGGGATGAGTTCGTACAGGGAAAGAAGCACCGCCCTCTGAACGGGCGGGTTCACTTCGACTTCTCTCCCCATTTTGTCCCTGATCGTGAGGGCGCCGGCGGAGACCTGGCACAGCAGCCCTGCCAACACCCAGACGAATACAAAAATCATCTTCTTTTTCATCTTAGAACTTAACGGTAAGCCCCGCGAACAACTGCCGTCCCGGGGCCCTGTAATAGGTGTAGTATTTGCTGTCGAAAAGGTTATCCACCGCAAACGTGATCGCCGTGCACTTCGTCACCTGGTACTTCATAAAAAGGTCTGCCAAAAAATAGGAATCATACGAGCCGTACACGTTCGAAGCCGTATCCAGGTTCTGATCGTTGCCATACACTTTGTCGGCAAAGCGTCCCACCAGGGTCATCAGGAAGGGTCCGTGGGTGAATTCGCCCCCGAGGTTGAACATTCTCTCCGGGACCCCCGTCAACTGCATGCCCTCGGTGGAAGGTTTTGCCGGGTTTTCCAGCATCTCGCTTTCCGTAAAGGTGAAGCCTCCGAAAACCTTCATCCAGTCGCAGAGTTTCTGTTTCATTTCGACCTCAAAGCCCTTGGTCTCCGCCCGTCCGGCATTGATATACTGTTGATAAGTGGAAGTGACGGTCTCGAGGTATATGAGGTCCTTCAGGCTGTTGTTAAAATAGGTGAAAGTGAGGGTGCCGTTTTCACCGAGTTTCTGCTCGATGCCGACATCCCAGGACAGGCAATACTCCGGATCCAGGTTCGGGTTTGAGGCATAAGTCACCCCGTAGTAGACCCATGTCCGATAGAGTTCGTAGACGTTGGGAGGGCGGAAAGACCTTCCCGCCGACGCCCTGATGGTGGTTGTGTCGAAGAGCTTGTATACCAGCGAGGCTTTCGGGCTGACGGCCAGTGAATTTCTGGTATCGAAGGTCTGGGGGAAGCCCGCGGTACCGACCTGGTTCACCATCCCGTCAAAAGTCTCCCAGTAGTCGCCGCGAATGCCGAGGTAGGCGGTGAGATTCTTCCAAAGCGCGATTTCAGCCTGGGCATACAATGAAAAAATGCCGTCTTCGCCTTTGGATTCATAAGTGAGGTCCCCTTTGGATCTGCTATCGGTCCATTCGCTCAGAGCGTGTTCCTGGGTGTCGGCGTTGGCGAACTGGTAGGAGGTCCCCACCGTGAGAAGATGTTTCTCCAAAATGGGGACAGACACCTGCAAATTGGACTGGAATGATTGCGAGGGGGTTTCGTTTATTGTGCCCGGCCCTCCCGACCGCACAGCGGTGGAAGAGGGCGTGATGTACCAGTACGACGGCTGATCGACCAGCCCGCAGGTGGCTTTGACAGCCACTGAGTCGAACAGGGTCGTATCGAGGACGGCGTTGAAAATGTTTTCCGTCTTTTCTCCGTCTCCGCTGAGGAAAGAAGACTCGGAGAAGCTAAGGCGTCTCGGACCCTGATCGTTGAAGACGACCGGCCCCGACCATACGGGACTTCCCGAACTGTCCCGAAGATATGTGCCGGGGTCGTCATACCCGTATCCGTAACTGTTGCGCATGAAGGAAAAGGATGCCTTGGTGTTTTCGGTGAGGTCGTATGCGGCCTTGAAAGTGGCGGAATTCCGCCACCAGGAATTGTCGCCCATGTCCCCGATGAGGTAGGCGGGAACACCTTGGGCGGTCGTCGTGGGCTGGGCCCCCGATACCTGTGTTCCCGAGCCGGAAGTGGTGGGTGTTTTAACGTTTAGAGCGGTGGGATACCCGTCACTTTGACCGTATCCGTAACTCGCAAAGACACTCAGTCTGTTGAAAAACTTATCGCCGTAGGAACCGTAGGAAGTCCAGTAATTATCGCTTCCGTAGCCGCCCTGGAAGGTGACTTCCCGCTTCTCGGGCATTCGGGTCAGGATGTTGATGACCCCGCCCATCGCGTTTCCTCCGTATAGAGAGGAAAAGGGGCCGCGCGCGACCTCGATTCGTTCGATGTTTTGGGGAAAGATGCCGTTCCAGTTGACGGCCCCTGTATAGCCGTCGTTGAGGGGCAGTCCATCGAGCAGGACAAGGGTCCTTTTCTGATCGGGGATACCCCGCAGAGTCACCGCTGCAGTCGTATCGAGAGGTTTTGCGCGCTTGTCGTAGACTCCCGGCAGGATGTCCATTGCTTCGTCGATGGTTTGTATGTTTCTGCTCTCTATGTCCTTCTGTGTCACCACGGACACGTCGGCCGGGGCATCGCCGAGCGACATGGGAGTCCGGGTGGCGGTCACCACGATCTCTTCGAGGGTGGTGTCCTTCTTGTTTTGCCGGGTTGTCTCCCCGTACAGCTTTGCTTTGTCACTTTTTGCATCTTCACTTTGTTCCTGCGCGGTCAATCCGGCCTGGGATTCATCAGCAGCATTGCCGGGCATGGGAACTGCAAAAAGAAAACACACGATGAAAGAGAATATCCAGGTCCATGCAAAAGCCGATCTTATCGTGCCGAGAAATGGATGCCGACATCGTAAAAGAATAGAAATTCCGAAATTGAGACAGGCTGATTTGAACATGATCGGTTTCCTTCGTTGCTTCACGCCATGCGGCGTGTTAAAAAAATTGAGGATCTTGTTTCAACCGGATCCTGGGGGCAGGTTGTTTTCCCTGGCCGGAAGCCCTGCCCCTTCAAAACTCTAAAATTCGATGCACCCCCTTTCAGTGGAACATTTGGTTGGAAGCAGAAGCGGTTACGCTTGAACCCGGACGTGCATCCCGAAGATGAGACATCGCCGGACGCCCGGCGAAACCACAATGGATTTTCGATCGCATCACCCGGGACCTTTGAGCTGGAACCTCACGGGCAGGAGCACCTTGCATTCCACGGGCTGACCGTCCTTTTTTGCCGGTGAGAACGTCGATTGTTCGACGGCTTTTATTGCCTCTTCATCAAATCCCGACCCCGCTTTGTTCACGATTTCTATCCCTGTGACTTTCCCCTGTTCATCAAGCGACACCCTGAGGAGGACCAATCCTTCCTTACCCAGTTGTCTTGCAACGCTTGGGTATTGAGGTTTTGCCCTGCGAATGAAATGCGGACCGTCGGCCGATCCGAATGCCGCTTCGCCGGGCTGATAAGGCGAGGAGCCCGCTCCACCTCTCCCCGCTCCACCTTTCCCCCCTCCAGGATTTCCCACGCCGGCCATCGATGAAGTGCTCTCTCCAGCGGATGAATCCCCGGTTGGGGGTCTCTCTTCCGTATTGCGGATTTCTTTTCCGGGGCTCGGGGAAGGCTCCGGTTCGTTCGATCGATCCAGAGGTTGAAATATGCGCGGCGACTCCGCGTCTTTCGGCCTTGGCTCGGGCGAAACCGAGGGCGCTTTCTGTTTGGTCTTTTTCCGGGGGGTCCGTCTCGTCTCCTCTTTCCGGCTTTCCGATTTTGGAGCGGGGCTCTCATTTCGGCCGACGCTCTGATTTTGGTCGAGCGGCGCGTTGGGGAATTCGATTTCAGCCCCGGCTCCAGGGCCGCGCTCAAGCCCCTGATTGCCGGCCGGCAACGTTGAGCAGGAGAAGAGGTCCCCCGGCACAAGCCTCACCTCGATACACCGTGGATTCCTGCCCGGAGTTTTTGTCCCGGCGACCGTGAGAAGGCATAGGATCATCAGGTGACCGAGGATCGAAATCGTCAAGCCTTGCCAAACACGCATGATCCGGCCTCGCGTGGTGTCGGAATGACAAAAAAAGGCCACGAAACCCCTCCCCCGCATTCATGCGAGCTGAAAGGCTTTCGTGGCCTTTTGACGGACAAAAAATCGAATACCCGGACCGGCTTTTGATTGATGAAAAGCCTGAAGGCGGAAGGATCACCAACGTACTCACACCTTCCTGGTGTGTTGTGTTCCTCCAGCGTTGTACTTTGTACCTTTACAGTCAGGGCCGTGTCAACCCGTTTTTCGGAAAAGCATTACGCGGGTCCTTCTCGAGGGAATCGGTGCGACATTCAGACTCTTGTCTTCATGCTGTTGTCTTGACATGACCTATTTTGGATAGTAAGTTACAGCGACATGCCGATGCGATTACTGCCTGCGGTAAGAAACCGCGGATCAAGGCATATTCGAAGTTGGAATCGAATGAAGCCAGGAAGGCTTTGATGGGTGGGAAAACCTGTCCGGTCTTGCCGGCTTTTTTTGTTATATGATGCCGATGCGCCGTAGTGGCGCGATTTTGCGGCGGGATCGGAATGCGGGGAATCCAAATCAAGAGAAACGTTTGCATGGAAGGGAGGATTTTGAGGATGTGTGAAGCGAATGCATATCTCATAAGAGACGGGGAAGAAGAACTTATCATGGCAGGCGTGGATATCCTGAGGCCTGAGGGCGACAGCGTTTACATTCGGGATATTTTCGGTGAACAGCGTTGCGTGAAGGCGCATATCAAGGAAATGAACCTGGTCCAGCATCGCATTGTTCTGGAAGAGGATAAATGCCTCAAAGAGTAGTCAACCGGCTTTGGATAAGGTTGTCGGTGGGCATCTGCCTGACATTATGAAGAAAAGCAGGCGTGCTTAATTCCCGGACAAATTTGTCTCATGGATGATTTTCCAGAAGACCTGGACGCCGGGCAGTTCCCAGGTTCGGTCCGCGATAAGAAGAACAACGCCCATGGCGATCCAGAAAGCTCCCTTGACCCAATCCTTGTCCTGAGCGTTAAATTCGACGTTGCTTTGCAGGTTCCCATCGTAGCCGCGTGCGAGCATGGCTTCGTAGACTCTTTGGGTCCGCTCAAAGCTTCTGACCAAAAGCATTCCAAGGAAGTTTCCAATGGTCCGCAGGGTTTCAATGTCCGTTCTTTCGTGAAAACCTCGGGCACTCATCCCCTTCCTCATTCGGCCTGCCTCATTCTGAAAGACAAAAATATACCGGTGGGCCAATAGAATCATCTGGCAAACCATCGAAGGGACCTTCAGCCGGGCGAGGGCCTGGATCGTGACTGAGAACAACGATGTGCCCAGAAGAGGCTCGATCATCAGCGCTATGGCGGAAGCCTTCAGACAAATGAGCAGCGCCAGTTGGAATCCCCTGAGACTGAAGGGAAAAGACGAAAGGCGGTCGAATACGATCAGGGTGTCTCCGCTCCTGGCGGCACGGTCAAGGGCATCACTACCAGCAGCAGGGCGAGGAAGGCGCCCATGGCCGTAAGACGTCTGAGCGGGCGGCGAAAGGGAATGCGTGCGATTCGTACCGACAGTGCCGCGCATGTGACGGCAAAAAATGCCAATGAGAGCTGTGAGACGGAAGCGACACAGAAAATGAAAAACGTGAGAGAGGCTATTTTGATCCGCGGGTCCCAACGGTGGAAAGGCGAATCAAGGTGTGCCTGTGCGTCTATGGCCGGGATGCCCCAGTCTCTTTCCTGCTCCACCCCGGATGAAGTCCCGCCGGTCGACGAAGTTCCAAGCAGCAAAAAGGAAACCAGCCACAGGAGAACGAGTCCGCCGATCGGCAGGGCAAGGAATCCCAACGGAAGTCCCACGATGTGAATCGAAGGGTCCATACTGGATATCAACGTGACGAACGATTACCGGAAGACACTTCCAGCAGTTCCGGCTTCACCTTATAGAGGAAGGAAACCGTGAACGCGGAAATGACAATTTCAATCACGATTACCGGTAAATGCGCGTACATGGCAAGCTTTGCCACTCCCCAGAAATCTTCTCCTCCGGTGAGCAGGAGAAGAGCCAGAAAGAGCACGGCAAGGACGACGCCTGCCCCTCCCGATACGGCCCCGGCCAGGACATACCGGGAAAACGAGTGTCCTTTGAGTACGCGAAACACCCAGCCGGCAAACAAGGCGGGGATGCCCATCATAATGGAGTTGGCTCCCAGGGCGGTAATCCCGCCGAACTGAAACAGGAGGCTTTGCAGGACAAGCCCCAGGGCGATTGAAATAAACGCGCTGTTCCCCAGAAGGATGCCCACCAGGCCGGGAATCAAAAGATGAACGCTCGTAGGACCAATCGGAACATGAACGAGAGAGGCCACAAAAAAGGCAGAGGTCACCACCGCGATTTTGGGATAGTCTTCAGCTTTGGTTTTGCGGGAACTCCAGGCGATAATCGCCAGACTCACCGCAAATCCTCCAATTGCAACTGGAGTGGGGAGCACGCCATCAGAGATGTGCATGGGCTATTCTTTCGTTTTCCGGTTTATGGTTTTGCAATCGGCAAGTCACACGGCGACTGCGGATGCTCATTCATCAGCCTCGGTTTTTCCGGCTGTGCATGTAGAAACCTATGCCCGCCAGTCCGAAAATATAGCCGATCCCGGCAAAGACCTCTTTGATGCCGGGTCTGGAAACTTCCTCCCGCAACGCTGCGATTTCCCGCTTCAACTGCCCTGCTTCCCTTGAAATCTGGTTCTTCTGCTGCTGGAGCAGTTCGGCCAGTTGCCGGCACCCGGTGTCGGCGTTGGTGTCCGGGTTCTGAGTGACGCCCTGTTCTGAAGGGGCTTGCGCAGGCTGCTCTTCCGCAGCAAAACTTCCATTCGCGAAGCAGAAGAGAAGACCCGCCCAAAACGCGACGAAAATAATAATGGTGCTTATGTCGCCTCGGTATTTTCGCGCCATCGTCTATTCTCCCAGCTCGGTCTTTTTGAGGAGAAATGTATTTTTGTGACCCATCGATGCATCGATCACGATGGTCAGATCATCCTTCTTGGGAGTGGGAAAAGAACATTTTCCCTCCTTGTCCGTCTTGAATTCCGCAATCTTTTGGTTCTGACTGTCCAGCACCTCGATGGTTCCCCCTTCGACGGCCTTGCCATCCGGAAAATAACTCTCGGTGTAGATCTTCCCGCCCTCCGCATAGGCAAAAATATTCACTTTGTGCGCATAGACCGGGGCCGTAAAGAAAACACAAAACAAAAGACAGGCGATAATCACCCAGTTCGAACGGTCTTGAAGCATTTCACCTTCCTCCTTGAGTTGAAACTCAACGCTCGCACGAAATCCGGGCGGACGGACAGGCAGGAGCCGCGTGACGACCGCTCCTACCGGGCTGACCGCAACAAAGCGCACGTGATGCCGAACAACCGGCCGGCGGCTGGTTCAATTTCCTATTGCATATCGATCGCACGCACCCAGTAGACCCCCCCGATTTCAACCGCCTTGGGTTTTCCATCTTTCTTGAGTTTCCAGGGGGCGTCCTTGAGAGCGGCAAACCCCCACCATCCGGCCCTGGGCATTGCGTAAGTGAAAACCCCGTTCGTGTCCGCCTTCACAACCTGAGTCACGTAAGGATCTGAGGGCGCCTTCACGACGCTTTTGTTCCCGGGAAATTCATTCAGGTATTCCACTTCCACCTCGGCGTTGGGGACCGGTTTGCCCTTCATGAGAACGCGGCCGGTAAAGACATTCCCGGTCCAAAAGCCGTAAGGACGCGTCAAAGGAATGATTTCGATCTCCAGTCCCACGGGCTCATCCCATCCTTCCTCCAGCCCCAGGGCATCAACGCACACCTTGGTGTAATGAATGATGAATTTGTCTTCAGCGGGTTCCCAGTAAGGGGCGGGCTCGACAAAAAAGGTGTAGTCTCCCGGCCTCTTGACGGTAAAGCTGGATTTCCAGAAAGCAAAGGTGCGGTCTTGTTCGGGGCCCTTGCCCTGAGCAGCCTGCAGAGAGCTGAGGAGGTCTTCTATCTTGCCCTTGTACAGCACCCCGAAGCGTTTAGGTTTTTCCATATCCATGTAATGCATTTCCATGGGATGAATGAACTTGACGTCCAGGGTGATCGTTTTTGAACTTTCCTGCGTGACGATATTATCCGAGGGGATAATCACACCAAAGTGAGCCCATGCCGCAGGCGCAAATGCCAGGAGAGCAAACGCGCACAGAATGCCGAAAAAACGAGATCGCAACATCTTTTCCTCCTCGAAAGCGGTTCCATGTTGAAAGCAGGGCACCGGCAACCCAACCGGTCCCAGGGACAAAAAAAAGGCCAGCGCACGCGCTGGCCTTCATGACCAAATTGTGTAAGAAATATCTGTCAATTTCCGAAAAGTCTTTTAAACACCCCAAAGAGGGGCAGGAAGTTTCAACTTCCCCGTTGAGTGATTGCTAGAATACTTTGGCTCGAATGTCAATGTCCAAAATGAAGGATGTCCGATATAAAGGATCGGTGGATTGTTCTTGACAATCGAACCCCATCATGATTCTTTAAAATGTATCCGAGTTGGCTGGCGGAGCGGTTTCGGGTCGGGGAGCGATGCCCTTCCTTCCGAAAGGCCGGGGATGAAAGCACTATGATCCGGATCGCCCTTAAATTGTCGGCAAGAATGCCGCAGCCGGAAAGTGCGTGACTCCGCCACTCGGTAATCGGTAAAAAGTTCAATATCTCGAATTACTAAGCCATGAAGGCTTGTAAGACTCTAAAGAGTCTGCATCTTTTGTGGCTTTTTTTATTTTGCGCACATCGAAAGTTCCGGCATGCCAAGGGCAAGGAGTTGTTGGAAGTGGTGTCGATTCGTTTCAACCGGTGGGATTTTTGCATCATTGGATTACAGAAGGCGGGAGTGTGATGGATAGGACGGAGACCGCGGAATACCTGCCGGCGAGCGTGTCCGGCAAGAAGAGTCAGGTTGCGTGTCCGCTCTTCGAGATCCGCTCTCTCACATACCAATACCCGGATCGGCGCCAAGCCCTCAATGGAATTACTCTGAGCATCCATCCAAACGACAGGATTGCGCTGGTCGGACAGAACGGAGCGGGAAAGACCACCCTGGTCAAGCACTTCAACGCCCTCAATCGCCCTCAAAGCGGGACAGTCCTTTACAAGGGGATGCCGCTTGAAGGTGAGCGTCTCACCGCGGCGCGCCTGCAGATTGGGATGCTCTTCCAGGATCCCGATGACCAGCTTTTTTGCAACACACTCGATGAAGATGTGGCCTTCGGTCCACAGAACCAGGGGCTGAATCGCCTGGAGGTCGGGGACCGGGTTTTGGCTTCGCTTCAGAAAGTCGGCCTTGAAACCTGTCGATACAAGGCACCCCATCTGCTGAGCTATGGACAAAAAAAGCGGGCCGCTCTCGCCACTGTCCTTGCCATGAACCCGGAAGTCCTCATCCTGGACGAGCCGACTGCCAATCTGGATCCCAGACAGGAAGAACTTTTTGGAACTCTGCTCCACAAGTTCACCGGCACCCTGATCTGCATCAGCCACGATCTTCCGTTCCTGTATGGTCTGTGTTCCAGGGCCGTCGTCCTGGAAAAAGGGGAGATCCATCACGACTTTTCCATGCAGGAGCTGGTTTCCCATCGGCAATATCTGCGCGAGCACGGCCTGGACTTCACATTCCGGTTGAGCTGCTGCCGAAATAACGCCACGCACCGGGAAAATCACCATTCCCTTCCTGCCGCATCCCCTGTTTCGGCGGTATCTGAGGAAAAGGATCCTACTGAAGAGAAAGGTCCGCCATCGCGGTTTTTGGCTAGGCTGGAGAATTACAGTTATCGATATCCGGACGGAACGTGCGGCATTCGGGATGTGGAGATTTCGATCGGCGAAGGCGAAAGCGTGGCGATCGTGGGAGAGAACGGTGCCGGCAAATCGACTCTGGTTTCATGCCTGGCAGGTATCCTGGAAGGAAAGGGGAATTATTTCTTCGAAGGGAAGCCGGTTCCCGGCAAAATCCGAAGGGATCTCTGGCGCCATATCGGCCTGGTTTTCCAGGATCCTGCCGATCAGCTCTTTTGCCCGTCCTGCCGGGAAGAAGTGGCTTTCGGTCCGAGACGGTTGAAACTCGCTCCTGCGGACGTCAACGCGCGTACTGAAGAAGCGCTCGCGCTGGTCCGGCTCGAGGGCTTCGAGAATCGCATCCCGCTTCATTTGAGCGCCGGCGAACGCAAGCGCCTCGCCCTCGCGGCGGTTCTCAGCATGCGGCCTCGGGTGCTCATCCTCGATGAACCCACTGCAAATCTGGATCCCGGGAGTGAGGAGCTGTTGTGCGAGATATTGGCGCGGCTCGATGTGACCAGAATTTTGATCAGTCATGACATAGACATTATTTCGGTGCTCTGTGAAAGAACAATGGTGATGCATGGAGGAAGGGTGATCCGCGATTATCCCACCTCCGTTTTTTTGCACGATGAGCGCCTGATTTCCATCAACGGCCTTGACTATACGTTCAAGAATGCATGTTGCCGGGAGATCATGAAACTGCAGGAGGCGGTCGTTTGAAACGGTCGAAAGAGTCATGCCGCCGGCGGGTGAACGCGAATTGTTCAGGGGGAATCGGGTTCGCTCTCGAGACATGCGTTTACCATACCGCAAAGGAGAAGAGGCCATCCTCAAGTCATGGCGATTTCTGAAATTCACAGTGGATTGGCGGGATTCAATCAGGGCTGTGTATCCGGGAACTCGAATGGGAGAACTCTTGCCGGACGGCGCACACAAATCCGCCGGGCCTCTTGTTGAAAGACCCCCGGCGCGCCTGGCGGTTGCATGTGCTCGGGATGCGAGCGTGTCGAAGATTTGGAACAATTCCTGTAAATCGATTATTACAGACCAAAGGAGAAGATTGCCATGAGAAGTTCAGGTGCCTTGTTGCTGCTGCTCGTGTTGATGCTGGTTGCACCCTGGCCGGTCCTGTCGGCAGAGGAATCGGCGGGTCCCGGGGGAGGGAAGGTCACTGCCGCCGAAGGGAAGACTCCGGGTGAACAAGAAACCGGACGTGGCGAAGGGTTCGAACCCGAAGCCGAGGCGACCAAGGGGCCCGAGATCCCCGCCACCTTCGGACCGCTCGTCACCGATACCGCCATTCCCATCGATAAAGGCCATTTCGCCATCCAGCCCACCTTTTCCTACAGCAATGTTTTGAAAGAGTTCTCCCCCCACTGGGGACGCACTTCAAGCGACGGCGATCATCAGTCCTTCGGGATGGACTGGAAACTTACGTACGGTCCGATAGAAAACATGGAGGTCTTCGTAGACATCCCCTACGCGTACAATTGGGCCGATGAAAGCGGGGTGTCGGCGAATGGGGGCGGGATCGGTGATGTCAACCTGACCCTGAAGTACCGCCTGGTGGAAGAAACGTCGTGCGCGCCCACAGTGACCGCCTTGTTCGCCACGGACTTTCCCACGGGCAAGTTCAAGAACTCCAATCCCGGCAACCTGGATACCGACCTCATCGGCGGCGGCTCCTACGTCTTCACCACCGGGTTCAATGTTTCCAAGTATGTCGCGCCGTTCGTCCTCTATGCCAATTTGTGGTATTCGATGCCGACTTCCTATGATGACCATGGTTCTCAGTACCCCGGGGATTTCGTTACCGTCAACCTGGCCGCGGAATATCCCATCGTGGATAAGTGGGTGGCCCTGTTCGAACTGACCAGTTACTGGGGTGGGGGCCGGCTTTTCGGTCCCGACACCAACGTGCCGCACGAATCTCTCCTTTCGGCGGTCCCGGGAATCGAATACATGGCCACGGAGCACTTCGCCCTGGCCCTGGGGTTGAACGTCGACCTGGTCGGGAAGAACACGGATGCCACCATAGGACCTATATTTTCCATGGTCTATGGTTTCTAGAACCTCGTCGAAGGGTTTCGGAGTAAAGGAACTCCGCTCGGGGATCTCCGGATGGAACTTGAAGAGGCGAACGCTTCGGGAGCGTTCGCCTCTTTGGGATAAGGTTCAAATCTTATCGCTTCAAAGTTCAGTGGGCATGTTCATGAGCTTCCTTCTCATGGACGGGATGATCGTGGTCGTGCGGCCCATGGTCTCCCGGATGGTCATGATCGTGCATGTTGGTTGCGCCGCTGTGGGCATGTTCATGGCTGTGCTCGTGAACATGTTCATGTTCATGGCTGTGAGTGTGTTCGTGGCTGTGTTGTTTGCCCTCGTGCGAGTGTTCATGTGAATGGGCGTGAACGTGCTCGTGGGCGTGCAGATGTTTGTGTTCGTGTTTTCCTTCCATGGTCAAGCCTCCTGTTCTTCAGGTTGTTGGAACCCTTCATGGGTTCGTTATCTGAAATCCTAAACCCGGCCGCGCAGTCTGTCAATGGTGTCTCATTCACATACGTCCGGTTGGTTTGACCCGTGATCCGGTGAGGAAAATCGTTGAGATTCAATTATTGTCGGGCCCGATACTTTCAGGTCGGGCTCACGGTGAAGAGATTGATTTCCTCGACATATTCATTGATGCGGTTGATAAATTCCGCTTTGGACTTCACGCGAATCGACCTCAGGAAAGACCTCGTCATCCTGGTAAAAAAAACATCCACGAGGTTCAACCATGATTCATTTTTCTGAACATAAATGAACTCGAAACGATTCGGGTATACTTTTAACGCTTTCATACTTTCCCGGGATACATCCGACGAGCAGTTGCCCAGTACTATTCTGACGTGCCAGTTTGGCGGATAGTAACCGTCGGCAATTTCCAGGAACTCGATAAATCGTCTGGCCTTGCATTTGTCCCGGACCATGCCGATCACACGCCCGTCATAGAGATCAATTCCGGCAAGCAGACTGACCGTGCCGACTCGTTCCCGTTCGTAGTTTTGAAACCAGCAGGGATGAGAGTTCGGTTCAGGAACCAGGTCGGCTGTAATATCCGCGTCAATTTGAATATCAGATCCCTCTGCCCGGCGGTATGCGGTCCGAACCTGTCCAATGCTCATTTCGGAACCGGTTTCGTGCAGTAATTCAATATCCTTGAAAACGGCGAATACGTTGGCCACTCTTCCACCATATTCGAGGCTGCGTTTGTCAAAATAGTACGCGACATTATGAGGACTCCGCGAAGATTCCTTCACTATCCTGCGGATGGTCGCCTTTTGAACGCCTTCAAGGGAAAAGTGGCCCGTTTCCATGGCATGTTTCTGTATGTAAGCGGTCAGCCGGGTCAAGGTCCACAATTCCGCGCCGTCATATTCCAGTGCCGGGGGTTTGGAACAGGCAAGGTGCATGACCCAGGCTTTGTCCTCTGCGATTATGGATGAGGGGCGTCCGGGGCGGGACAGGTCTCGAATCGCGGTCTCGATACCGCCGGTAAGCGCCTTATCGATGCAGAGCTGGACCGTGGGACGAGTCACACCCTCCCCGCGTGCAATCTCGCTGATACTGTCACCACGGGCGTATTTCAATAGAATTCTTGCACGAACGAGGGTGGAACGGGAAACGTTCCGAGACGATTGAATTGCTTGAAGCCTCCGGATTTGTTCTTCATCCAGAACCAGAGGATCACGCTTGTACAAAGTTGGCATGCCGACCTCCTCCTGCAACATCACACCAGGCCTGAAGCGCTTAAAACGAAAACAAAAACAAAAAACAAAAACAAAAAGGCCGGCATTTCTGCCGGCCTTCGTGACCACTTTTTAAAATCAGGATGTGTTTGATATCTTGTTCCCCCCGCATTGCCCCGCCGGGGGATAAGGAAGTTCAGCTTCCCATTGACAGCGATGATAGAGCAATCTCCTGAGGGTGTCAACGAAGAAACGACACGAAGAAACGGGGTTCCAAAACATCCGCAGACCGGCGATACGTAAGATCATCCTCAGCGCCGCCGCCGGTGCTGTGCAAAAACGATCGCTTTTTGGCCCAATGCCGCTCGTGGAGCGCTCAGGCTGCGACCCCTGAGAACCCGGGTTTGCGCGGCGCAGACCTCCTTGCGCCGAAAAGGAGACACCGGCTCAAGGTAGATCCTGCAATACCCGCAGGAACAATGTAAGAATGCATTGACAGCTTGGGAAAAAAAGGACATAAGAACACCATATGTTATCCGTCGTGAAGATGAACGGAGCGGCGTGGATTCTTTAGAAAGCACTATGTGATCGACCATTGCGAGGTTTAGTCCGCTTCCGGAAAGCGGGCTGGACAGGATTATGAGCCACGAAGGCGAGCAGATTCCAAATCTGCCCTTCGTGGCTTTTTTGTTGGGCGGCTGAGTGTGACGACCGTGCGCATTAAACTGCGAAAAGCTGGTTTTGCACCGGGGCATTGTGTCGAACACCTCGGTAGGGGAAAGGAGAGCTTTGGCGGAAAGAACGGCGATGGGTCCGCCGGTCCGCGATGTGAGCGGGAAACGGACTCATCCGGGTACCTGTCAACCATCTCCAATGTCATATCAACAGGAGGAAGAAATGAGAGAAATCGAAAAGGTGGAATACCGTGGCGACGCGCCGGCCGGGACCGATCCGGACAGTATTTTCTTCGTGCAGGTCGACGCGGAGAAATGTCAGGCGTGCGGCGAATGCGACAACCACTGCGCCACCGGCGCCATTCAGTCCATGAATGATGCCGGTATCCGTCATGTGGTAAACCCCGCCGCATGCGTGAACTGCGGACAATGCCTGATCAACTGCCCGTATGGCGCCATCTATGAAAACGTGAGCTATGTGGATGAGGTCCTCGCTAAACTCAAGGACCCGCAAACGGCCGTCGTGTCCATGCCGGCCCCCGCGGTACGGTATGCCCTCGGCGAACCGTTCGGTCTTCCGACCGGAACGTATGTGGGCGGGAAGATGCACACTGCTTTGAGGAAGTTGGGCTTTAAGTTCATCTGGGACAATGAATACACGGCCGATGTGACCATCATGGAAGAAGGGACCGAACTCATCGAGCGGGTGGCCAAGCCCAACAAAGACAGGCCGCTTCCGCAGTTCACGTCCTGTTGCCCGGGTTGGATGAAGTTCGTGGAGACATTTTATCCCGACATTCTTCCCCATGTTTCCACGTGCAAGTCTCCCATCGGCATGCTTGGCGCCCTGGCCAAGACGTACGGGGCCAATGCGACCAGGACGCCTCTCCAGAAAATGTACACGGTCTCGATCATGCCCTGCATCGCCAAGAAGTATGAAGGGCTGAGGCCCGAAATGGCGGCCAGCAAATCAAGAGATATCGATGCCACCATCACCACCCGGGAACTCGCCTTCATGATCAAGCAGGCAGGGATCGATTTCAAAAACCTTCCGGACTCGGCACCCGATCCGGTCCTTGGTATGTCGACGGGAGCGGCGACAATCTTCGGGAACAGCGGTGGAGTCATGGAGGCTGCTCTGCGGCTGGCCTACGAGGTCCTTTCCAAGGAGAAGCTCGCCCCTCCCGACATCAAGGTCGTCCGGACTCATGAAGGGATCAATACCGCCGATATCAAAGTGCCCAAGTTCGGAGTCGTGAAGGTGGCGGTTTCCAGCGGCCTCACCAACGCCGCCAAACTGTGTGACGAGGTCAGGGCCGGCAAATCCCCGTACCACTTCATCGAGATCATGACCTGCCCCGGAGGCTGCGTCAACGGCGGTGGACAGCCCCTGGATCCCAGTGTCCGTTCGGCTTCCCTGTTCAAGAGGACTATCGCCTCGATCAACAAGAGATTCAACATGAGGACGACAGGTTGAAAGGAGGAAACCCATGAAGAATGTGGTGCAGATGACAAGGCGCAGTTTTATCAGAGCTATGGGCCTCGCAGCGGGATATGCCGTACTGGGATTCAATCTGACCCGGGAAGCCGTTGCAGCGTCCATGGAATTCGTAGGTCTGAGGCAGAAAGCGGTCTACGAGGCCGATGCAAACACCTACAAGTATAGGAAATCGCAGGACAACCCGATGGTCAAAAAGATCTACGACAAAAAGACGGGATTCCTGACCGGCGGCCCCTGCGGACACAAGTCCCATGAGCTTCTGCACACCCGCTACACGGACCGCAGTGCGGGAGTAAAAGCCCTTAAGGACAAGGGAACCAAGTTAAAGATCTGATTTCATTAAACCCGTGCGCCTGAGGGATGGATTCGTCTGAACTATAGGGCAGGGGCAATAGAAACTGAAATTTCGGAGGGAGTGCGGAAAGCTTTTTGCGAAGAGGGACTTTCCGCCGGAGCCGATTCCCTCGACAGCGTTCCTCTGTTTTCGTTAATCTATCTTGGGCGTTCCGGCGGCCATGAACCGGTTCTTGTAATCTAAATCTTCATAATCTACGGAAATACATATGTAAAATGGCAATAATCGTTCCGCAAATCATCATTGACAGGCAGAGTTCGATGAGATATTGATAAAGGAATTCATGCCGAATTTGCTCGGCGCCCGCCTGTGGTACGAAATCACAGGCCGAACCGCATCAAGATTTGAAAGAATCGAGCCAGGAAGGCTTTAATGGGTGGCAAACCCGTTGGTCCTTGCTGGCTTTTTTGTTTTTTGGATGGTCGTTTCATGACTGATTGGGCGGGCGCGTTCCGCAGTCTGTCCCAGTCGGTTTCACGTTCGGCGGACGGAAACGGAGAGGAGGGGCCTGCCGGAGTCCGGAGACCTCTCCGGCCAACCGGGTCTGACCAATGCCTGATTTGAGCGATTCCACAGGAGATGTCGCGGGGGCTGGAATGTCTTCAGTGAATCACACCCCCACCCCGCCTCCCCAGTCAAGGGGGAGGAGCTAAACGCCAATTCCCCTCCCCTGGCGGGAGGGGTTAGGGGAGGGGGAGAAAATCGCTCAGATCAGGTAATGGTTTCTCCCTGTGAATCTGCCGCGTGGAACATCATATCCTGCTGACTCGAGAGTCAAATAACGGATTCTTTTGTCGCCGAAAATGCCTGATGGGAGTTCAATTGTGCTTCGAATTGCCGTGATAGACGGTCAGGGTGGCTGCGTTGGTTCCACGATCATAAAGAAAATCAAGAGGGCTCACGGTGAAAAGATCGAGATCTGGGCACTCGGCACCAACGCCGCCGCAACATCTCAAATGATGAAAGCCCGTGCCAATCGCGGAGCTTCCGGAGAAAGCGCAATCTGTTACAGCGTTTACCACGTGGATATCATAACCGGTCCCATTTCGATCGTGATCTGCAATGCCATGATGGGAGAAGTCACGGCGTCAATGGTTAATGCGATAGGCGGTTCCACGGCACTGAAGCTGCTTCTGCCCATTGCCCAGGAACCGGTCAGAGTGGTGGGGACGATTACGGAGCCTCTTCCTCACCTCGTCGATCGCCTGCTCTACGAGCACCTCAACCCGATCCTGGCCCAGGTAAAGATCGCAGATGTCCGCCGCTTCTCCGGCCCTGCCGAAGAGACCTCCTGATCCGCAGGGAACGGCCCGGCCGTTCGAACTGCGGCAGTAGACGCTTTGACCGCCGGAAAAGTCAAACCGTTATCTGGAGCACCCTGATCTGATGAATGTATGAGCAATTGAAAACCACTTCGGGCAAAAAGGCTCTCCTGAACAGGTTGTGCCTTATGATCTGAATGGTATTCCGCATGGCCTTATGCATTGCCGGGGAGATGCCGAAACCTCTCGTTACCTTTGGTTCAATCCACACAAACAGCAGCTCCTCCGGAAACTCATCTATGAGTGCCGCTCTCCCCAAGGCTCGGGCCAGGAACGTCATTGACGGGGATTTGTCCGCGAGCCATTCGGCGTGGCTGCGGAATACGCTCTCATCCCAGCAATGGATAGTCCCGGCTTTCCCCCCGAGGCTGACGGCTTGAACAATTACGGCAAATTTCGAGCCGTAGAGGTAGGCGTCAATATAGTTAGAATCCTCAGCCAGGTAGGACACATCAATGGAGCCTCCGAGCGGTTCCTGGTTCAGTGCGTCCACGATGTAGCATCCGACGCCGAAGTCTCCTTTCATGATATTTCCCAGGCCTATAATTGAAGCGTTCTTCACCGTGGCGTCTCCAGGGTTTGAAATATTGAAACATCTGCCCGGCAAACGGAAAAGCCCAAGGGATGTCTGTGCCGTTTCCCGCAGTGAGGTATCGATCAGGGCATGCCGTTCCTCTGGGGGCTGTTGCCCAAAGGAAAAATCGAGGCCGGATGGAACCAAAATTCGTCATTCCAGCACAGGCCGGAATCCAGTCTCTTTGAAATTACAGAATAATTCCGATTAACGAAACTGGACCCCGGCTTTCGCCGAGGTGGCGTTTCAGAACAACCGGCTCATTTTTCACTGGATTCTGTTTGCGCAACAGCCCATTCAGGCATGGAACGAGCGAATTTTCATCTCGGAGAATTCGCTCGATTCCGTCGTTTCGAATGCGCGTCCGCCTGCGGCCTCAGGAACCCCAACGGTCTCCGGGGTCCCCCGGACTCCGACTGATGGAGGCCAGCATTGTGCTCAACTGGCGCAGGTGGGACCGTTCCTCCTCCAGGCATTTCTGCACGACCCCCTGCTCGTGGAGAGGGAGAAGGTCCATCACCTCCCAGAAGAAAAGGATTGTGTCCTTCTCGAACCGTATGGCCAGTTCGATGGCCGCCGCCGCGTTCCCGGCTTCGGAGAGCCGCCGATCGACAGTACTGCCGACGGCGAACAGGGCGTGCGAATCGAGCAATGCCTGGAGGTATTCCATGTATTCCGAATCGTCCCCGGCTGCCGATGCCGCCGCCGGAGCGAGTCTCTCGGCCATCTTTTCGAAGACGGCCTGATGCCGCGCCTCTTCGGCGGCAAAGAACTCCAGGAATCGTTTGACATCGAGGGACTCGGCCGCCCTGGCCGACTCGGTGTAGACATTGAACCCGCGGCGTTCGATTTCTATAGCCGCCCTGGCGATGTCGCTCGCGCTGAAAAACCGTGCCATAATTCCCTCCTTTTCTTACTGATCGGACCGGGCCCCCTACATCTCGTTGGGTAGGGCCTTGAGCTGAGCGTAGGAGTATACGGGGCCGTCCACGCAGACGTAGCTCGTGCCGATGTTGCACCGCCCGCAAATGCCCACACCGCATTTCATGCGTCTTTCCAGGGTGGTGAGGATCTGGTCGTCGGCGAAGTTGAGTTTCTTCAGGGCTTCCAAAGTGAACTTGATCATGATCGGCGGCCCGCAGGTCACGGCGATTGTATTGTCGGGGGAAGGATTCAATTCCAAAAGCACGTTGGGGATAAGCCCCACCCTGTGTTCCCAGCCGGGCGCTTCGCGGTCCACGGTGAGCGTAGTGGACATGTTCGAACTGGAAAGCCATTCGGGAAGTTCGGCTTTGAAGGCCATGTCCTCGGGAGTGCGCGCCCCGTAGAGCAGCGTGATGTCCCCGTAGTCGGCACGGTTGTCGAGCATGAACAAAAGCAGTGTGCGCAACGGGGCCATGCCGATGCCGCCGCCGATGAAAATGATATTCTTGCCCCGCATGTTTTCGTAGGGAAAGCAATTGCCAAGCGGGGCGCGCACTCCAATCTTGTCTCCTGCAAAAAGGCCGTGCAGCCTGGTGGTCACCTCGCCCGCGCGCATGACGCTGAACTGCAGATATTCCATTCGGGTCGGTGGAGAATTGATCACGAAGGTGGATTCGCCGACCCCGAACACGGAGAGCTGGCCCACCTGACCGGGTTTGAAGGTAAACGCGGACATCCTGGCTTCATCGTCGATCCGGAGCCTGAACGTTTTGATGGTAGGCGTCTCCCGGATGGTCTCCAGGATGGTTGCCACCTCGGGCAGATAAGGATTGAAGACGGCGGGCTGTTTAGTCATCGGACACCTCTCGAACCTGATCTTTAGTGCGGTCAATCGCTTTGAGCACGATTTCCCGGATGTCGACGCTCGCCGGGCAACTCTTGATACAGCGGCCGCAACCGCAGCAGGCTGTCAGGTTGTCGTGCAGCGTCGGGTAATAACTGAACTTGTGTCCCACCCGGTTTCTCAAGCGATGGGCCTTGGTGGGTCTCGGATTGTGTCCGCTGGCTTCCATGGTGAACTGGAAAGACATGCACGTGTCCCACGATCGCAGCCGCTTGCCGGTGGCCCCGCAGGCTTCGTCGGTGATGCTGAAACAGTAGCAGGTCGGGCACAGATAGGTGCACGCGCCGCAACTGATGCACTTGGCCGAGACGTCTTCCCAGAACCGCAGGTCGTCGAAAAGAGCCAGAAGGCTTGCCGGAGCGCGGCTGATGTCCGGAGCCGGACCTAGACTCTTCTTAACCTGGGCCCTGACTGCGACCGCTTCTTCGGACCTGCCGTCCGCCGCAACAAAAAACGGGCTGTCGAGCAGGGCTTCTCCTCGTTCGCTGACGGCCTCCACGACGTAACCTTCCTCGACCGGGGTCATCAGGATATCGGACCCGGTGGGGTCGTCAGGCCCTCCGCCCACCCAGTGGCAAAAGCATGTGTTGTCGGCGCGCGTGCAAGCCAGGGTGACGAGCAGGGTGTTCTCCCGGGAAGTCAGATAGTATGGGTCCGGGAATTTTTCTCCGGAATAGACCTTGTCGAAAATCGAAAAGCCCCTCGCGCCGCAGGGCCTAGCCCCGAACACCAGGGTCGGGACCGCCCGGATCTTCGGGGAAAGCGTCAGGGAGATGTGCTCCGGGTTTTCAGGGTCCTTTCCCTGCTCGAACCCGAAGAGTTCGTGGCAGGAAGGGAATACCGCTCCTTTCGGAGGGATGGTTGCGTCCATGGACAGAACCGGATCCCCGCCGCCGGCAAAGGGCCGGAAAACCACACTCCCGCCTTCCCGCACGGGGACGAGGACCTTGCGCTCCCGGCCCAGGTCCGTAAGCCACTCCGTAAGACGCTGCCGCTGGAGGAATCTTTCTTTACTCATCACTGTCCTCCTTCCGTGATGTTTTTTTCGTCGACCTGAAAACACAGAAGCGGCGGAACGGCCTGGAGGTCGGTCCCTGCCTGGTAATCGAACAGTTCACGGATCACGCGGTTCATGTGGCGTTTGAGCGCCAGCACGGGGATGTCCATGGGGCACGCCCGCCGGCATTCTCCGCATTCGGTGCATCGGCCGGCCAGGTGGACGGCGTGGACGACCTGGAACATGAGCTTTTCCGTTACCGTGTCTTCCTGGCTGAGCCAGTGGGGATCGCGGCTCTGGGCGATGCACTGATCGCGGCAGACGCATAACGGACATGCATTCCGGCAGGCGTGGCAACGGATGCACCGTTCCATGTGGAAACGCCAGAAACTCATCCGCTCCACGAGATTCAGTGCATCGAGCGCGGCAAGGTCCGGCGGAGGCCCTTCGCTTTGAACCGCCGGAGGAAGCGGGTCGCCAACGAAGTGGTCGGCCAGGACGGCATTCGGGAACCGGCAGCGCAGGCACTTATCCGCAACCACATCCGCCATCGCCATCGAATGGGATTTCCCGTCCGCCGTGACGATGAGGGCGTTCGTTTCGGCCGCGACGGATTCGATCCGCCCGGGGCCGGAACCCGCTTCCTCCAGGATGTGACCGATTTTGGACGGGTCCACCACCCCGGAGCAGGCCATGCCGAACACCACCAGGTTATTCCGATCGACGAGTTTTTCCTGGAGCAATTCCACCACCGAGCGGCTGTCGCACCCTTTGACCACTACCCCGACCTTACTGCCGCGCAGAGGCGCCAGATAAGTCGCGAGGTTGTGCACGTTTAGAGGTCCCCAGACGAGCCGGTCCACATCTTCGGCCGAACGCATGAAAAGAGGCGTATTGTGCAGGGGATCGTATCCCTGTTGCCAGCCGATGACGCATTCCAGGCCCGGCAACTCCGCCTTGATGCGTTCCTTGAGATCGTCAAGCCGCGACACTTTTCCCTCCTTGCCCGGAACGCGGGCTTTGTTCCGATACCGGAGGTCCTCCGGCTCCGGTCGACACTGCAGAGGGACCGTTGACCTGTTCGTGACGGGGGGCCGGTCCGAGGGCGTGGATCCGCTCGGTGAAAGTTGTTACCACTTTTTGCCAGCGCTGCCCCTCGGAAGCGGACACCCAGGTGTACTCGAACCGGTCCGGATCGATTCCCAGGATGGGCAGAAACCGTTTGAACACCTCCAGGCGGCGCCGGGCGTAGAAATTGCCCTGGGAATAATGGCAGTCCCGGGGATGGCACCCGGAAACCAGGACGCCATCGGCGCCCTGCATCAGGGCTTTGGCCACAAAAAGCGGGTCGATCCTGCCGGAACAGGGGACACGGACGATGCGCAGGTCGGTGGGCTGGGTGAATCGTCCCACTCCTGCCGTGTCGGCACCGCCGTAAGAACACCAGTTACAGAGAAAACCTATGATTCTCAGTTCCTTGCCGTTTAAGACAGGCATAGAGCGTTGACCTCCGCCAGGATTTGATTGTCGGTAAAATGTGAGAGCTGGACGGCTCCCTGCGGACAGGTTGAGGTGCAAATCCCGCACCCCTGGCAGACGGTCTCCACGACCTCGGCCTTGGGCTCACCCCGCACCTGGACTTCCTTGATCGCGCCGAACGGGCAGGTGAGCACGCACTTGCCGCAGCCGACGCACCGCTTGATATCCACCCGCGAAATCTGGGGATCGCTTTCCAGCAGGTCC
This sequence comes from uncultured Syntrophobacter sp., assembly GCA_963666995.1. Taxonomy (GTDB): domain Bacteria; phylum Desulfobacterota; class Syntrophobacteria; order Syntrophobacterales; family Syntrophobacteraceae; genus Syntrophobacter. The sequence continues at coordinate 3,620,836 of OY762941.1, forward strand.
TTGGAGAAAAGCCCAAGTACCTTCGCGGCGGCCGCGCTGCCCTGTCCCACCGATGCAGGGATATCCTTCGGACCCTGGCATGCTCCCGCCAGGTAGACCCCTGCGGTGTTGGTTTCAACGGGACGCAGCTTTGGATGGCTTTCCATGAAGAAACCGTAGTTGTCATAGGAAATGCGGAGTCTCTCCGCCAGCGCGGGCGCTCCGGCGGCGGCCTCGGCACCGGCCGCCAGGACCACCAGGTCCGCTTCCACTTCTACCTGGACCCCCATCAGAGTGTCGGCCCCGCGCACCACGTATCTGCCGTTCCCGGGATAGATCATGGATACCCGGCCCCGAACATAGCGGGTCCCGTACTCCTCGATCGCCCTGCGGGTGAATTCGTCGTAAAGTTTCCCGGGGGCGCGGATGTCCATGTAGAAGACATAAGACTGCGAATCGGGAATATGGTCCTTTGTTAAAATCGCCTGCTTGGCGGTGTACATGCAGCAGAAGCCCGAACAGTAGGGACGGTCCAGCGACTTGTCCCGGGACCCGACGCACTGTACGAAGACCACCGTCTTGGGTTCGGCGCCGTCCGACGGCCGCCTGATATGCCCGCCTGTCGGGCCCGAAGCGGAAAGCAGGCGCTCGTACTGGAGCGATGAAATAACGTCGGGATAACGGCCGCCGCCATATTCCCCGCACTTTGAGATGTCGAAAATGTCGTAGCCTGTGGCCGCGATGATGCTCCCCACGCTTTCCGTGACCACCGCATCGGTCATGTCGTAATCGATCGCCCCGGAAGGACAGACCTTGGCGCATACCCCGCACTTGCCCTTGAGAAAGTGCCGGCAAACGGCAGGGTCGATGACGGCTTTTTTCGGAATGGCCTGAGGAAAGGGAATATTAATGGCCGTGGTCAGTCCGACCCGCTCGTTGAAACGGTCGGACACTTTCCTGTTCGGGCATTTCTCGGTGCAGACCCCGCAACCCGTGCACTTGCTCCAGTCGACGTAGGTCGCCTTCGTTCGCACCTCCACCTGGAAATTGCCCACGTAGCCGCTTACCTGCTGCACCTCGGAGTAGGCCAGGAGCTTGATCTTGGGATGCTGGGCAACGTCCACCATTTTGGGGCCGAGGATGCAACTCGAACAGTCAATGGTGGGGAAGGTCTTGTCGAGCTTCGCCATCTTCCCGCCGATCGTTGATTCGCGCTCCACCAGGAGCACCTCCAGACCGCCTTCCGCGCAGTCGAGGGCTGCCTGGATGCCCGCCACGCCGCCTCCGATGACCATCACCCGTTTGTTGATTTCGAATTTATTCGAATACAGCGGGACATCCCGCCTCAACTTTTCGACGGCCATCCGGACAAGGTCCACGGCCTTGCGGGTGTTGGCCTCGCGGTCCTTCCCGATCCACGAAACGTGTTCGCGGATGTTGGCCATCTCAAAAAGATAACGGTTGAGACCGGCCCGCTCGACGGTGCGCCGGAAAGTGAGTTCGTGCATGCGCGGAGAGCAGGAGGCTACCACCACTCCGCTCAGGTGTTTGTCCCGAATGGCCTGGATAATGCCGTCCTGTCCGGGTTCCGAGCAGGCGTACATGGTGTCCGAGGCCACGACGACCTCGGGGAAAGACAGTGCGGCCCTCGCCACGGCCGCGGTATCCACCGTGCCTTCGATGTTGCTGCCGCAGTGGCAGATGAAAACGCCGATTCGCATCCTAAAAGCTCCCTTGACTCGGGGCGTCCGCGCCCGCTCAGTCCTTTGTTGCCGACACCCCGGCCAGCATCGGTCCGGGGTTGACACACAGCTTGCCCAAGCCCAGGGCCTCCTCGGGCAGTCCCAGGGCAAAACCCATGAGTTGGGTGAAGTACAGCACGGGCATTTGAAAATTGGTTCGCATGACCTGGTTCACCTGACCCTGGCGCAAATCCAGGTTCATCTGGCACATGGGGCAGGCGACAACCATCGCATCGGCGCCCGCATCCCTGGCACAGGCGAGCAGCTTTGCCGACAGCCGGGTCACAATGTCCTTGCGCGGTATTCCATACGACGCCCCGCAGCATTCGACCTTGAGAGGGAAAGGAACCACCTCGGCCCCGAGCGCCGCCATGAGCTGATCCATAGCCGTCGGGTTTTCGGGGTCGTCGAAGGCCATGACCTCCGGCGGCCGGTTCATGATGCACCCATAATACGGGGCCAACCGAAGCCCCTTGAGAGGCAGGCGGACCTTGGATGCAACGGCCTCGGTGCCGATTCGTTCCACCAGGGTCTGGAGGACCGATATGGATTCCACCGATCCCCGGTAGGGCCGGTCCAGGAGGCGGTTCACCTTTTCGCGAAAGGCTTCTTCACGCATGCGGTGTGACGCGGTCTTCAGGTTCGTCAGGCAACTGGGGCAGGGAGTGAGCACCGTGCCGAGCCCGTCCGCTTCCGCAAGTTCGAGGTTCCTTGCGGCGAGAGCTGCCGAAAAGATGTGGTCCAGCGTGTGAGCGGGACTCGATCCGCAGCAACTCCAGTCTCGAATGTCCACTAAATGGAGTCCCATCGCGCCGCACACGGCCCGGGTGGAGATATCGTACTCCCTTGAGGTGCCAAGCCCCGAACAGCCGGGATAGTAGCCGAATGCACCACTCATAAGGCATCTCCCTTCTTGAACCGCTCGAAGATCCTTTCGACCTCGGCCTTGTTCCGAATGTTGTGGGACCTGAACGACAGCTTGCCCTTTGGAATGATACGGGGGGCCAGTTCGGCGTCGGTCCAGATCCGGCCTGTTCTCACGAGGTAGTTCGTGAGGAGTCCCATTTCGAAGACCCGTCCGTGAGCCCTGACCGATTCCAGGAAAGCGTCCCAGAACTTCCCGACCTGGCTCACGGCAACGCGATTCTCGCGTCGGGCCATGTGCCTGAGAACGTCCATGACCCGGGCCACGTCGATTTCGTTAGGACAGCGAGTCGTACAGGACTCGCACGTGGCGCAAAGCCAGATGGACTTGCACCCAAGGACGGTGTCTTTTTGTCCTGCCTGGACAAAACGCATGATCTGACTGACGGGAAAATCATAGGCGAAGGAGTAGGGACAGCCCGCCGTGCATTTTCCGCACTGGTAGCACAGATTCACTCGCTGTCCGGACTCTTCCTCCACCATGCGAACGAAATCCCCATCAAATTGCTTCGAAAGATTGATGGTATCCATAAAGACCTGTCCGATTGACGTAAACAATAAAATCAGTAAATGCGGCGATAGTCTGCCACGACGGATACGTACTCCAATCATCTCAAGAGGCTTGATGCCCTGACATTGCAGGACTCCTGCCCCGTGTTTCTTTATTGACAATCGCTGCTCCCGGCTCTTGATGCCGGGAGTCTTGACTCATGGTTAGATGATAGATGAATCCATACCTGGGCTCTAAAGAGAAATGTCCAACGCTCGATCCCGGCAGAAGAGCCCGTTCCTTAAACAATAAAAAAGGCCAAAGATGGCTTTCAGCACATCCTTGGCCTTCGTGACCGTTTCAAGAATCAAAAATATCCGTAACCGGAAATACCTGGTGTTGTGTCCCCTAAATATCTTTACACTTAAGAGTCTTGCGAAGTCCTGCAGGACGCCAGCCTATTCAGACTCTTAAGATCTATGAGTTGAAAAGACGTTGTACCAGTTTCAATACCAGTGCTTATATCCTACATGGCAGAAGCAATCTGTCAAGTGCTTTTTGCGGGTTCTTCCGCACCGACAAAAACCCCTGTAAAAGGCACACGACAATCTCCGGCAGAAAGAACCCGTCACCGCGTCTGCTGAGTAACCGCTTTTCCGCCGTGCACCCTCTTCGACGGGCATCTTCCCATTGCCGGACGGTTTGTCTCAACCCGCGTCCCCCGGTTTGGTGATTCTCCCCGCCCAGAGGGTCAATTCCCCGAGCACCGTTTTCGGCGGCTTCGGAAAAGCAACTGTTCCGGCTTTTGCATGTGTTCTCAACGGAACGCGGCCTTCAGGCTGTGGCCCGCATCGCGCGCAACCGTCCTTCCCAGAGACGTTGCCATCGCCTCCACACAAAAACGGCACTTGTGCGGTTCTTCGTTGATACAGATCTTATCGGGATATATCAGATAGAGCTCCCTGTACCTGGGAGGCGTCAAATTGGGCATAAGGACATTGGCCCCGCATTGCAGGGCCTTTTGCCTCCCTTCGGGATCGATCGTGCCCGTTGCGGTGGTCGCGGGCATATGGGCGTTTTCGGTGACGATCCTCGTCAGCGCCGTCACCCGCAGCACCAGGTCGATACTCCCGCCTGTATCGCCCTTTAACGGCGTGTCGGGGTGAGGGATGAAAGGGCCGAGGCCAATCATATCAAGGTCCAGTTCCCTGAATTTGAGGATGTCATCGGCAATGCTCTCCACCGACTGTCCCGGCAATCCCACCATGGTCCCGGAGCCCACCTGGTAGCCGGCCTTCCTCAACCATTCGAGGCACTGAAACCGCCTGTGGAATTGTGAATCCGGTTTAAGGGCCTTGAAAAGGACCGGGTCGGAGGTTTCAAACCGCAGAAGATAACGGTCCGCCCCGGCTTCCTTAAGGAGTCTGTATTCCTCGCAGGAGCGTTCGCCGATCGAGAGGGTCACGGCAAGCCCGAAGCGTGTCTTGAGGTAATGAACCAGTGAACAGAGTTCCTCCATCGTGTAATGCGGATCTTCTCCCGATTGGAGAACGACGGTCCGGAAGCCGAGGTCCCGGGCCTCGGTGCCCGCGGCCAGTATTTCCGGGATGCTCATACGGTAGCGGACGTTATTCGTGTTGCTCCTGCGCAACCCGCAATACAGACAATCCCTCCGGCAGTAGTTCGAGAACTCGATCAACCCCCTCAGGTGGACGTCATCGCCCATATACGTCTTTCGAACCTCATCCGCATTCCGGTAAAGGGCCTCGATGACCTTCCTGTCCTGTTCCTTCAACAATTCAACGATCTCGGCCTTTGTCAACATGATTTGCTCGACTCCCTCATATGGGTTGGCCCCTTGCCGGTTCGGATAAGGGCTCCTTCCGCGGGTGGGCGGTCCGCCTGCAAACGGAACTCGATCGACTAGAAATAAAGATCTCTCGTGCCCTGTTCGATCAGTGCCAACCTCTTTTCCGTCACCTGCCTCACCTTCGCATTGCCGATCTGCTTAAGGTGCTTCCTGATGGCCTCTTCGCCTTCCCGCTGCGTTTCCGGGCTGGCGTAGTCGATCAGGTATTCCTTGAAAGTGAGGATGGCATTGGGCTGGCAGACGTCCTGTATCTGGCCGGTTTTGGCCAGCGCCATGAAACGGTCTCCCGTACGCCCTTTGCGATAGCAGGCCGTGCAAAAGCTCGGGATGTAGTCGGACCGGCAGACTCTGGAGATCACCTGGTCCAGGCTTCGACGGTCTTCAACGTTGAACTGGGGCCGCTGTTCTTCCCTGTCTTCGTTGTTTTCCTTGCAATAGCCTCCGACCCCCGTGCAGGAACCTCCACTGAGCTGGGAGATGCCGATGGAGAGGAGTTCATCACGGAACTCCGCCGTCTCCCGCGTGGAGAGGATCATCCCCGTATAGGGTACGGCCATGCGGAAAATGGCGATCAGTTTCTTGAAATCGGCATCGGAAACCAGGTGAGGAAAGGTCTCCAGGTTGATTCCGGCAGCGGGTCTAAGCCGCGGCACCGAAATCGTATGAGGGCCGACCCCATGGACCTCCTCGAGGTGCAGCGCATGGAACAGCAAGGCCAGGACTTCGTACTTGTAGTCGTAAAGCCCGAAGAGCACGCCGCTCCCCACGTCGTCGATGCCCCCTTCCATGGCGCGGTCAAACGCGCAGGTGTGCCAGTCGTAATCCCTCTTGGGGCCGGAAGGATGCATCCTGGCGTAGGTCGGGCGATGGTAGGTCTCCTGAAAGAGGATATAAGTCCCGATCTTCGCTTCCTTGAGGCGCCCGTAGTCCTCAACCGTCGTTGCGGCGATGTTCACGTTTACCCTTCTGATGTTGCCGTTCTTCACCTTGACGGAGTAGATCGTTTCGAGGGTCTCCAGAATGTACTCTATGGGGTTGTTTTTGGGATCTTCGCCACATTCCAGCGCGATGCGCTTGTGCCCCATTTCCTCAAGCGATTGCACTTCCCTGGCGATTTCGTCCATGGTCAGCTTGCGCCGGTCGAACACGTTATGCCGCCGATATCCGCAGTAAACACAGTTGTTGATACAGAAGTCACTGATGTAAAGTGGCGCGAAGAAGACCAGCCTCTTGCCGTAAATCTGTTCCTTTATCCCGCTGGCAGTCTGGAAAATCCTCTCCAGCAATTCAGGATCCTCCACCTGAAGCAGTACAGCCACCTCATCCGGGGTCAGGCCATCGGAAAGGGCGGCCTTGTCTACGATCCGCAAGACCTCTTCCCTGGTTGTTTCGGCCTTCGCTCTCTCAAGCGGGCCGGTTATTTTCTGATCATCGATAAAATCGGCTTTTTCCGTAGCCATGTTGATCCCTCCTCCGCCTCTGAAGAAATGGTCATCAAAGGGTGACTTCTCCAATGCGGCATAGCAGTGAAAGTTCGAAACATCAGGGGGCCTCTCGACGGCGCATGACGCGCCCGGGCCCTTGAGTCGTGTGGTGCCGCATGATCTGCGATTGCCGGATGGACGTTCCGTCCGCTCGTCGTGAAAGCACAACACGCTCCTCGCAAATTACAGAAACATTCTCGAACAATAAGTTTTAAGAGATAAAAAGCTATTCCTGGTTGATAAATTATCCCGTTCCATCATGAAATCATCTTTCCACCAGGTCGGTTCATCAGGCGTTCTCGTCCAAAAGCCGCAATGCGGCAGGAAAAGGAGTCAGCGCCCGCCTCAAGACCCCATGCATGTGGGCGATCAGGACTCCGTAGTTGACGATGGGCACGCATGCGCCGGTCGCCTGCAGGATCCGGTGAAGCATTTCCTTTCGGTTGATCATGCAGGCACCGCAGTGAACGATCAGTTGATACTGTTCGAGGTTTTCGGGCATCTCGATGCCGCTCGACCAGTCGAAGCGGAGTTCTCCGCCGACCTTCTGACGCAGCCAGCGCGGTATTTTCACCGTTCCGATGTCGTCCGCCACGCGGTGATGAGTACAGGCTTCGGCGATCAGCACCTTGTCGCCCGGCTTCAGTTGATCTACGGCTAGCGCTCCGGCTGTCAGGGTTTCCAGGTTGCCTTTGTAGCGGGCGAAAAGGATTGAAAACGACGTCATCATAACGTCTCTCGGGGTATCGGCATCGACCTTCAAAAATGCCTGAGAGTCGGTGACCACTATTTTCGGTTTCCGTGCCAGGCCGGAAAGGGCCTTTTTCACTTCCCTTTCCTTAACCACGAGGGCGATGGAGTCGTTATCCAGGATGTCCCGAATCGTCTGGACCTGCGGCAGGATGATCCTGCCTTTCGGTGCGGCAAGGTCTATGGGAACGACCAGCACCACCGTATCGCCGGGATTGATGAGATCCCCGATGATCGTGGGGGCGGCCCAATCCTTCGGGGCGGATTTCACGATTTCCTGCTTGAGGTTTTCGATGCCCTGCCGGGTGATCGCGCTCACGGCCACAACTCGTATTCCCAGGAGCTTAGCGAAATCGGCCGCATTCGCCTCGGGATTCACATCTATCTTGTTCAGGGCTCCCACGATCGGTACGCCCTGTTCCTTCGCTTTCTCGATCAGGTCGAACTCACGGCCGTCGACATCCTGGTTCATGTTGAGCACCAAAATGATGAGATCAGCCTTATTCAGCACGCCGACCGTCTTTTTAATCCTCAGTTCTCCCAGTTCGCCGACATCGTCGATTCCGGCCGTATCGACGATCACAACCGGCCCGACGGGGAGGATTTCCATCGATTTGTACACGGGGTCGGTGGTGGTGCCCGGTACGCTTGAGACTATGGCCACCTCCTGGTTGGTCAGAGCATTGATCAGGCTTGACTTTCCCGTATTGCGGCGCCCGTAGATGGCGATATGCAGCCTGCTTCCGCGGGGAGTTTCATTCAGACTGGTTGCGTTCACGTCTGTCTTTGCCTTTCTTCAAAAGTTTCGCTCCTGCCACGCCGGGCCTTGTCAGTTGGCCCGGGGTGAAAACGGTTTCAAGGTCCTGCGCGGAAAAGAGGCCGGAGTCGACAATGACATCCCTGAGCCGCTTCCCTTCGCGGTGGGCCTGTTTTGCGAGCCCCGCCGCCGCATCATATCCAAGGTGCGGGGTGAGGGCGGTTACGAACCCATGGCTTTCTTCGAGCCACCGCCGGCACCTGTCTTCATTGACCTGGATGCCTTTGATGCATTTTTCCGCAAACAGGTTCACGGCCTTGATGAGCATTGCCAGTGAGTGAAGCAGGTTGTGGGCGATCAGGGGAAGGAAGGCGTTCAGTTCCAATTGCCCGGAGGCTGCGGCGGCGGCAATCACCTGGTCGTTTCCCATGACCTGCAAAGCGACCTGGGTAACCATTTCAGGAAAAACCGGATTCACTTTTCCCGGCATAATGGAGGACCCCGCCTGCATCTCCGGAAGCCTGATTTCGGCCAGGCCGCCGAAGGGGCCGGAGGAGAGCAGCCGGAGGTCCCCTGCGATCTTGGCGAGGTTGACGGCGGCGGCCTTCAGGAGGCCTGAAACCTCGACGAACACATCGGCATTCTGCGTGAGATCGATGGTATTTTCGGATCTGGCCAGCCCGAATCCCGTGATCGCCCTGAGTGCCTCCACGACGTTATAGATGTAAGCCGGGTCGGCGTTTAGCCCGGTGCCCACCGCAGTGCCGCCCAGATTCACCTGGCGAAGCCTCTCTTCCACCTTGTAAAGCCGCCAGCGGTCCCTTGCGATGGCCTCGGCATAAGCGCTGAACTCCTGGCCCAGGGTTACCGGCACCGCATCCTGCATTTCGGTGCGGCCGAGTTTCAGAATTCCGGCAAACTCCGCTTCCTTTTTCTGCAGTTCCGTCTGCAGAAAAGCCAGGGATTCGCTGAGCGTCAAAACCATCCCGATAGCGGCCACCCGAAGGGCGGTGGGATAGACATCGTTGGTCGACTGAGACAGGTTTACATGCCGGAGGGGGTCAACAATGTGGTAGTCCCCTTTGGCGCCTCCGAGGATCTCAATGGCGCGGTTTGCGAGGACCTCGTTCATGTTCATGTTGCCGGACGTTCCGGCCCCTCCCTGGAAGGCGTCCACAATGAACTGGTCTGCCAACTCCCCGCGGGCGACTTCGTCGGCGGCCTGCACGATGGCCTCACCGACGGACCGTTCGAGCAGTCCCGCGTCCATGTTGGCCGAAGCAGCGGCCTGCTTCACCTGTGCCATCGCCACGATCAGGGTGTGATGCGTCGTCATCCCGGAGACTACAAAATTGCTGAAAGCCCTCACGGTGTGAATGCCGAAATAAGCTTCCCGCGGAACCTGCAACTCCCCCAGGAGATCTCTTTCCACGCGATATTCCACAGTGCAACTCCTCCGGGGTCCTCTCACTTCGTCAGCAGGGCCGTCTTCACCTTAACGCCCTTGAGCTTGCCCAGTTTCCCCGTCATCGCACCGATTTGATCGGTCGAACCGTCGATGATGAGTGAGATGACCGAAAGTTTGCGTTCCCGGTAGGGGACTCCGATGCGCCCTACGACGATGTCCCTGTATTCGCTCAGTATCATGTTGATGTCAGAGGCTCTTTCGCTGCATTCAACGAGGATTCCGACAATTCCTATTCGATTATCCGTCATGAGTATCCCTCGAAATAAATCAGCCCTTTTTCCGCAATGCGAAAAAAGGGCTGATGACAGCTTTCGCTTCTTCCTTGAAATCAGGAGAGATCCCTTTTTTCGCAGAAATCCGACAGTGACCCTCCAGGGGGCATCAAGCCGCCTGTCAGGAATGTGTACAGAGTCTTCATGAAACGCTGTAAAATACTCCGGCCATATCAGCGGGCAAAGCACGGTCTCCTCTGCCGATGCCCGCGGACCGGTGCCGGCGCCCGGTCAATCCGGCCTAGTCTCCGTTGTCCTCGTTGAGACCCCTTTTCGTGTAATGGGTGTGCAGGAGTTCGTGGGACTTGTGTCCCAGAGGCTCCTTGAGAAACTCGGCGTACAGTTCGGTGACGGCCGGGTTCTCGTGAGACTTGCGCATAGGCATTCCCAGGTCTTCGCGGTAAACGGCGTCGATCCTTTTGAGGCGAATCTCGGTATTGGTCGGGATTGGCGAGCCGCCGCCTCCGATACAACCACCGGGACAGCACATGATTTCGATGAAGTGATAGTCGGCTTGGCCGGCCCGAATCTTATCCAGCAGTTTTCGGGCATTGCCCAGACCGTTGGAGATGGCGATCTTTACAGGCAGGCTGCCGACATTGACGGTAGCTTCCTTGACTCCGGTGAGACCGCGACAATCCTTGAAATCCAGGCTGGGAAGCGTCTCTCCGGTCACAACTTCGTAAACGGTCCTCAGGGCAGCTTCCATAACGCCGCCGGATGCTCCGAATATTTCACCGGCGCCGGTCGAAATTCCGAGCGGGGCGTCGTATTCTTCCAACGGCAGTTGTTCCATATCGAGACCCGCCTGTTTGAACATGCGGCCCAGTTCGCGCGAGGTGAGCACCACATCCACGTCGGTATATCCGCTGCTGTTCATTTCCGGCCTCTGGCACTCAAACTTCTTGGCCGTGCAGGGCATAATGGACACGACGAAAATGTCTTCCGGCTTGACCCCCGCCTTCTCGGCATAGTAGGTCTTCGCCAGGGATCCGAACATCTGTTGCGGGGATTTGCATGTGGAAAGATGAGGCAGCAAATCCGGGTAGAAGTGCTCCGCGAACTTGATCCATCCGGGGCTGCAGGATGTGATCATCGGGAGCGTTCCGCCGTTTTTGACCCGCTGCAGGAGTTCGTTGCCCTCTTCCAGGATGGTGAGATCCGCCGTGAAATCGGTGTCGAAAACCTTGTCGAATCCGAGTCGCCGAAGTCCGGCAACCATCTTGCCGGTGACGATGCTCCCGGGTTCCAGACCCAGCGTTTCGCCCACCTGCACTCTGGTGGCCGGCGCGGTCTGGACCACAACGTGTTTCTTGGGATCGGCCAGGGCCGCCCAAACCTTATCCGTGTCGTCCACTTCGTGTATCGCTCCAGTGGGGCAAACCAGCGAACACTGGCCGCAACCGACGCATTCCATGTTGGCCAGCTTCTCGTTGAACGCAGGAGCGATCAGGGTGTTGAAACCCCTCATTTCCGGAGTGAGCGCCTGTACGGTCTGAATATTGTTGCAGACCGACACGCAACGGCGGCAGAGGACGCACTTGCGGGGATCCCGCACTATGGAGGGACTTGAGTCGTCAATGGGGTATTCCGTTTTGGCGCCTTGAAACCGGATTTCCTTTATCCCGAATTCTTCAGCCAGTTTCTGCAGTTCGCAATTCTGGTTTCGAATGCAGGTGAGGCATTCCATCGGGTGATCGGAGAGTATCAATTCAAGAATGGTCTTGCGCGCCTTGACAACTGCCGGGGTGTTTGTGCGAACAACCATTCCTTCCGAGGCGGGAGTAACGCACGAAGCCATGAAGGTCCTTGCCCCTTTAACTTCGACCATACAGATTCGGCACGCACCGATGACGTTGATGTCCTTGAGATAGCACAGCGTGGGTATCTTAACCCCCGCCAGTTTAGAGGCTTCAAGAACCGTGGCGCCTTCTTCGACCGCGACTTTGGTGTTATCGATCGTCAATGTGATCATCTGGCTTTTCCTCCAAGCTGCTCTTCCAAAGAAAAAATCTCCTTCAAGGGCTCAGCAGGCCCGTCTCAACTGTCGAATTCGCAGACTTTCGCGACGCATTCATGGTTCTTGATATGTTTCTCGTATTCATCCCTGAAGTAGCGGATCGTGCTGAGAACGGGATTGGGGGCCGTCTGGCCGAGGCCGCACAAAGCCGTGCTCTTGATTGTCGTAGCGAGTTCAACCAGGAGTTCGATGTCGCCTTCCTTGCCCTGGCCGCCGGTGATGCGCTCGAGGATCTCGTACATGCGCTTGATGCCGATCCGGCAGGGAGAGCATTTGCCGCAGGATTCATCCACGCAGAAGTCGAGGAAGAATTTTGCGATGTCCACCATGCAGGTGTCTTCGTCCATGACAATCATGCCGCCCGATCCCATGATCGCGCCAAGAGCGCCGAGCGAATCGTAGTCGATCGGGGTGTCCAGATGTTGAGCGGGAATACAGCCGCCGGAAGGTCCGCCTGTCTGGACCGCCTTGAAGGCCTTCTTCCTGGGGATTCCGCCGCCGATCTCGTAGACGATTTCTCTGAACGTAATGCCCATCGGCACTTCCACGATACCGGTGTTGGTGATTCTTCCAGCCAGGGCAAATACTTTCGTCCCCTTGCTCTTTTCGGTGCCGATCGAGGCGTACCACTCCGAGCCCTTCAAAATGATGGGCGAAATGTTTGCCCAGGTTTCGACGTTGTTGATAACGGTCGGCTTCCCGAAAACGCCGGCATTGGCGGGGAAGGGCGGTCTCGGTCTCGGCTCGCCGCGCCGGCCCTCGATGGAGGTCAACAGAGCGGTTTCCTCACCGCAGACGAACGCGCCTGCTCCGATTCTGATTTCAATGTCGAAGTTGAAACCGGTGCCGAAGATATTCTTGCCAAGCAAACCGGACTCACGGGCCCTCTTGATGGCGTGCTGGAGCCTTTCGATAGCCAACGGATATTCCGCTCGAACGTAAACGAAACCCTGCTCCGCTCCGATCGCATAACCGCAGATGGACATGCCTTCGATGATGCTGTGAGGATCGCCTTCGAGCACGGACCTGTCCATGAATGCGCCCGGGTCCCCTTCATCACCGTTACAGACCACGTACTTGGGGGAGCCCTTGGCTGCAGCCGAAAAACCCCATTTCATGCCCGTCGAGAAGCCGGCACCGCCCCGCCCTCGAAGGCCTGCTTTCTTGACTTCTGCGATCACGTCCTCGGGTTTCATCTGTGTGAGGGCTTTTCCGAGGGCGGCGTACCCGTCCCGTCCGATATATTCCTCGATGGACATCGGGTCGATATAGATGGTATTGCGCAGAACGATCTTCTTCTGCTTCTTGAACAGGTCGATGTCGTAAAAACTCGCCGTAGGCTCTTTCGCCCCCGGTGCCCTGTACAGCAGGCGGGCTACGGGAGTGCCCTTCATGATATGTTCCTCGACGATGGCTTCGGCGTCTTTCGGTTTCAATTTGCGATAGAAGGTGGCATCCGGATAGACTATCGCTACGGGACCCATGTCGCATGGCCCCATACATCCTGTCAGTACTATCCTGACCTTGTCTGCCAGACCGTTCTTCTGAAGAGACTCCTTCATCGCATCCACGACGTCGGTACACTTCGAAGAGATACATCCCTGGCCGCCGCACATCATGATATGCGCTTTCTCTGTGGCAGACGGTACTCCATTGCGGATTTTGAGAACTTCCTGCATGCTCTCCTTAATCTTCGAGAGCTCCTCCAAAGATTTCATAGTGGGTCTCCTCCCATATCGAACTCCAGCCAACACTGCGAACATCCCATCTCACACTCACCGCATCCCGCTTCCGCCGCACTGCAGTCGACAACGTGAAAAGGAAGCAATGGGGAGTCTTCCGTGGCTCGATTAAAGCTCATTCATATTGCGCCAGGATCTCGGGGACCTGTTCGGCTTCCAGACGTCCGTGGACATCCTTGCCGTCGATAATCATCGCGGGGGCCAGGCCGCATGCCCCGATGCACCGGACTATGTCCATCGTGTACCGGCTGTCTGGCGTGGTCTGTCCGGGCTTGATGCCGAGATCTTCCCGGATTGCTTTGAGCAGCGTCTTTGTGCCCTTTACGTAGCACGCCGTTCCGGCACACACATTGACTTTGTGTCTTCCTCTGGGGATCAGCGAAAAGAATGCATAAAAGGTCACCACGCCGTAGACGTCCTGAAGCGAGACACCCACCCCATCGGCCACCATGACCTGAGCCCATTTGGGCAGATATCCGATGTGCTCCTGTGCTTTGGCCAACACCTGAATCAGCCCGGAGGGCTGCCCACGATAGGGTTCGATAATTTTGGCCAACCCTTCAACCAATCCAGCATCTGTGCAACCACCTTCGCATGTCTGCATAATTTGTTAATCTCCTTCCGTATGAACTTTGAGGCTTCCGTATGGCCGCGATTCCACCGAAATCCATGTCTTGAAGAAAACCCAAGCTAGCATTTCCGACAGCGCGAACCCCACCTCCTTTCCCCGATTACGAGCACTCCACCGCATACAAACCGCACAAGGCGGCGCCAAACATTGTGAAAAATTGGCTTATTACAAAAGTACGTTTACATTTCCGGCCTGCCATCCGCGGAACATTTCGTGCCCCCGCCCTCAACCCGCAGATGTGCCTTACTGTAATATTGGATCTTGTCCCGTCCGAAAAAGCACAAAAAAAAAGTCAAGAAAACCGGGTAACGGACACCCTTTTGGCCTTCATGGCTCAACTTATCTCAATGTCTTGCCAGAAATTTTTCAATTCTTTCCGCACAATTCCGTATCATGCTCAAAAAAATACGATTAGCAGTGTATATCCAAGAAGATCCTGAAAGTCAAACAGTAAAAGCGCTAGACATTGACCTATCATTCACAAAGATCAGTATGACAAAAAAACCGAATTGCCTCCCGTAGTGATTGGCGAAACAGCTGCGATACCGTAAGCGGACGCGGATCGAAACAGATACAATCGGCTTCCGCACCATCTCCTCTGCAAAAAACGCAACCCCCGCTGCGCGATCCGAATGGGGGGTACGACACCGGTTCCCGATCGCTACCGATTCCATTTCGGCAACATTTGCACAAATATCGATATATGTCAAACTAAACACGTTAACCGAAATATTTGGTTGAGACCTAATCTGAGCGATTCCACAGGAGACGTCGTCGGGGCCGGCATGTCTGCAGAGAATTACACCCCCACCCCGCCTCCCCCGGCAGGGGGGGGAGGAGCCAAACGCCAATTCCCTTCCCCTGGCGGGAGGGGCGAGGGGAGGGGAATAAAATCGCTCAGTTCAAGGGAGAATGACCGGGTTATTGAACCCCGGAATTGCGAGCGGCCGAAGAAGATCGCCGATGATCCCTGTGGCCCCCCTCGGTGCAGGACCCTCATTGCCGATTTTCAGCTTCAGGAGCTTCGATGTTTACAGAATGCGAACAATGAGTTAAGGAAAATGGCTGCAACCGCCGACTGTTATTGAGGATAATCCACGACGATTCGCAGGAGCTGCCGATATGCCGAATTCTCAAGCCCCGGTAAGAGTTCCCCTTGGTCTTATCTCGCGCCTTATCAGGGGATTCTTCATGATATTCGTCCTGGTCGGCCTCGGTCTGACGGTGGTTGGAGTGAAGTCGATCATCGAGGCCTCGGCTGCCGCCGGGTGGCCGTCCGCAGGTGGCATTGTCGTCGCTTCGAGGCTTGAATTTCACGTGACCGAGGGAAGAAGGAATGCCGTCCCGAAAGTGGCTTATCAGTACACCGTGAACGGGAAGCAGTACCGGGGAGACAGGATCTGCATCGGCGACAGTACCGGTGCCGGGCGTCCCGGGGCTTCGGAGACCGTCGAGAAATACAAAGTGGGTAAGGCTGTCCAGGTCTACTACGATCCTGGTGATCCGGCGTCATCC
Organism: uncultured Syntrophobacter sp.; assembly: GCA_963666995.1. Lineage (GTDB taxonomy): Bacteria > Desulfobacterota > Syntrophobacteria > Syntrophobacterales > Syntrophobacteraceae > Syntrophobacter. Next base: position 3,636,480 of record OY762941.1, read on the forward strand.
GTCCTGGAACCGTCTTTCAATCCGTCCCTTTTCATTATGGTTGTGATGGGGCTTTTCTTCTCCGTCATGGGGCTTGCCGTCTACAAGAAGACAAAGTCCCTGGCCGCCGCCCTTCAAAAGGGTCTTCCACTGCCGCTGTCCGCAAAGGGTGGAGTGTCTCCAGGGCAATCGATTTTCCGGCCGGCGTCCGCAGGATCCGACGCCGAGTACATGGTCCCGCCTCCCATAATTCCACTCTCGCCGACCCGGGACACCCACGCCGAGGCTTCATTCGGACAACGCGGGACCGGGAGCCCGTGGACAGGGGACGACTCGATCCTCCCCGAGAAGCCCGAAGCCCCCTTCGAACTGCCGCCCCCGGAGCGCGCTCCCGCCTGGCGAAAAGTACTGACGGTCTGCGGGTGGGTTATTGTGTTCCTCGCAATCATCCTCTATGGAATTCAACTGGGCTGGTTGAAACTGCCCTGAATCGTCCCCGGTGAACTGATGGGAATCCGCAGGCGTTCCCTGCATCAACGGCTTCCGCTAAAAATCTATTTTGGTCGATTGACATCTGGGCTATAGTAAGCCCCGTTTGAAGCGGCATGGTTTGTTTTTTTGCAGGGGTTGTCGATCATGTCTGCCTTGCCCCCCGCGGAAGCGATTGCGGCTCGAAGGGGCAGGGGAGACCTCGAGTGCAAATTGAATGGAGGTTTGCGGATGAAACGTTTGGTCCTGTTTCTGGCGGCGGTCACGCTTCTTTTGTGTTACTCCGGTGTTTCGAATGCCGATGATTCCAATGTTGTGGGGACATACATCAGTAAGGGCAACGCCCTGGAGTATCTCATCCTCAATGCCGACGGCACCTTTTACCTCAAACAGCGGGACAGATTCGCCGGTCCCGAAGCTCCCTATTCCGGAATCGAGGGAAAGTATGAGGTCAAGGGGAAAGACGTTACGCTGAAATTGAAGGATGGCGGGGAGGCCGGCGGCACGATCGAAGGGAATATATTCAAGGACGGCGAGGGGAAAGTCTGGGCCAAAGCGGCGGAACCCACCCCGATGAACAGGGAGGTAAGAAAGGGCAAGTATCAGAAGTAGCCGTTCCGATGCGGTTTCCTATCCGGGCAGCCATGCCTGCCCGTTCATAATTTCAGAGCGCCCCGGAGGGCCTTTGCCCATGTCGTTCCGGCTGGAAGCCTCCGGGGCGTTCGTCCCGCTCAGATTGCAGGCCACATGCCGATGAAAGAAGCCGACGGGTTCATCCCTTCCTATACTGTCCGTGTCAGCGGGAAGGCACGAAGAGTTATCCTCAGGATGCTTCCCGGACAGAAACTCGAGGTGGTCGTCCCGCGGAATTTCGATCAGAAAAAGGTACCTGAAATCATAAGAAACAAGAGGAACTGGATAGAAAAAACTCTCCAAAGGATGGAATTCGATGACAAGGCCGGTGAGGTATCGTCTTTTCCGCCCGATTCCATTTATTTCAAAGCCGTCGATTCATTTTTCTCCGTGCGGTGTATCTCGAAGAACTCGGGTAGAATCCAACTGATCCAGACGGACGATCGGCAATTGGAGCTCATCGGGGAATTGTCGATGCATGAACCCTGTCGAATGCTGCTGAAGCAATGGCTCCGGTTTCAAGGGATGCGGCACCTCATCCCCTTGCTGGAACAGTTGAGTGCCGGCACGGGTCTGCACTACGGCAAGGCCCAGATACGCGGTCAGAAGAGCAGGTGGGGGAGCTGTTCCTCTACGGGCACGATCAGCCTCAGCTATAAACTTCTGTTCCTCCCGCCCGAGCTGGTGAGATACGTCGTGATCCACGAGCTGTGCCACACCAGACTGATGAACCATTCCCGCCAATTCTGGTCGCTCGTCGCAAGCTTCGAACCTTCCTGCAAAGTCTCTGATACCGCGATGAACTCGGCCTGGAAGCACGTGCCCGTCTGGGCGAATTGACCTTCAAGCCCGAAGTTGTTCCCTGTCCTTCCCCCTGATAAAATTCGAACACGTCCCGGATTCATATCCTCAGGAACCACCGCTTCTTCCACATTCCCCAGAGAGGGATGAAGATCACCATTACAAAGGCAGCGGCAAAGAGCAGTGATGCAGCCTTCCCGTTGCCGGTCGCGGCGAAGATGAGCTCGTAGACAAAGGTCCTGATCCTCATCACGGAACCGGTTTCGAAGGTCGGGATCGGCCATCGGATCAAGATGTCGACGGCCCCGGCGAGCAGATAGCCGGTGATGGCGTTTACCCCGAAGATCACGAACGGAGTTGCCCATCGCCGATATCCTTTGACATCGATCACCCAATAGAAGCCGGAAAAGCAGATGAGAGCCATTCCCGCCATGAAAATGCTGTAAGAGCTGGTCCAGAGGTTCTTATTGATGGGAAGCACGGGGTCCAGGGACCGGCCGAGAGCAATCAGCGCGATTCCCATGAGGAGCATCCCCGCGGTCTTCCGGTCCCCGGAGCGATCGGATTTGAGCCACTGCGCTGCGAGCGCCCCGAAAAGGGCGGTCCCGATAGCGGGAATGGTGCTGATGATCCCCTCCGGGTCCCAGGTCTTGTAGCTTGACCACATGTGGCCGGAGAGGCAAAGGGAATCGATGTAGGCCGCAAAATTGCGCCCCGGTTCGTAGACTCCCGGACCGAGCCCCGGTACGGGATAGAATTGCATCAACAGCCAGTAGGTTGCAAGCAAGCCCACCGTCCAGGCAATCTGCCCCCTCACGCCCGTTCCGAGAACGATCAAAGACGCCGCGAGGTAACAGACGGCGATCCGTTGGAGCACTCCGGGGACACGCACGTCGGACAGGCTGAAATAGGGGTAGGCGTTGAGCAGAAGGCCCAGCGCGAAGATGATCAGCGCCCGCCTGGAGATTAGCAGCGCGAGCGTGGAGTCTGCAACTCCGAGCCCTCTTCTTCGTGAAAGAGAAAAAACGACGGAAACGCCGACGATGAAAATAAAAAAGGGGAAGACACAGTCGGTGAAGGTCCATCCATCCCACTGAGCATGCCGGAGCTGGGAATAGACGCTGCTCCATCTGCCCGGGTTGTTCACGAGGATCATCGCAGCCATGGTTGCGCCGCGGAAGGCATCAAGTGAGGTGAGTCGCTCATATGGGGGGGTAGTGATCATACCGTTCTCATGAGATGACGGGTAAAGCCGGCGATTCCAAAAGGGCCGGACAACGGGAGCCCCAAAGAGTCGCCGATCCCGGAGCCTGCTCCACCTCCTGCTGATGGAGTCTCCCTGTCGGCTGAACGAAATCGAGGTACCGATGGGAAAAAGGCGGCATACGTTTCAGCCGGCTATACAGAATATACAAATCTACCTCTATTGCTGCAGAAGAGCAGAGAGGCGGGTCCGATTCCGGCCGGGGGGATTAAATCACCGCTTTTCAAGGGGCTGATACGCGCAGCCGATCTGCCCGCAGTAGTTGCCTATGTACTCCGACTGCGGCCTGTACAGGATGGGCTTTGCCTGCGCTTCCGCAAACTTTTCCTCGATGATGTGAGCGCACCAGCCGACTGCGATAGCCATGGCAAAAACCGGGGTCATGAGGTCCAAAGGGATTCCCATCATGGCGTAGAGCAGGCCGCTGAAAAAATCCACATTCGCCTTTATCTTTTTCTTCCCCCTCCTTTCAAATTCGCGGATGCATTCGTTTTCAAGCATCTTGAGAAATTTGAACCAATCTTCAAGACCCGTGTAGTCGGCCATCCGCCGGCACAATTCCTTGAGAATTTCAGACCTGGGATCAATGGTTTTGTAGACGGGGTGTCCCATGCCCATGATCCTCTCACCCCTGTCCAGCTTTTCCTTCACCCATCGGGAAACATCCTCCGCCGACATGCCTTTCGCCATCATGTCAAAGAGCATTCCCATCACCATGGCGTTGGCCGCGCCGTGGAGGCTTCCAGAGAGTGCTCCGACTCCCGCCGCCACACCCGCGTACATGTGTGCCCGGGTCGATACGACTTCACGGCAGGCGAAAGTCGACGCATTGAACGTGTGGTCCGCCTGCAGAATAAGGGCTACTTCAAGACACCGGGCCACTTCTTTGTCCGGTTTTTGACCGGTTAGCTGCCACAGGAAATTTTCCGCATGCGACAACCGGTCGTCCGCAGGCAGGGGAGCCTGCCCGTTTCTGATTCTGTGCCAGGCGGCGATGAGCGAGGGCATCCGGGCGATTATGCGCATCGCTTTCCTGACGTTGGCCGGCCGGGATTCTTCCTTGAGCTCATGATCCGACGAGGCCAGGAGGGGAATCGAAGCCTGAAGGACGTCCATAGGATTTGATGTTCGAGGCCAGATTCCGTAGCTCTCGTGGATGAACTCGGGAATATTCCTCGATGCTGTGAGACGCTGCTCGAAATCTTCGAGCGTTTTCGCGTCGGGGAGGCTGCCGTTCAGCAGCAGATAGGCATTTTCGGCAAATGAAGATTTTTCGGCGAGTTCCTCTATGCGGTAGCCGCGATAAATCAGGACTCCTTTTTCCCCATCGATGTAACTTATCCTGGTGTCTGCAACGGTTACGCCTCGAAGTCCGGTATTCTTGATGTATCCAGCGTCTTCCATGTCTTCCCGCTCCCTGTCGTCTCCATCCGATAATACGGGCATTCCACTTACCAGGTACTCACGGAATTCCAGGAAATTATCCTTTGACAACACTATAATGCCAGCTACTCGACTCTGCCGAACGTGAAGAAGAGGCCTCAATGCTGGAAAGCCCCGTGTCCTGTCTCGGGCAGTATCTGCATGACATCGGATCCAAGGTGCGATTCGTCATCGGGCAACCCCTCCCCCGCTTGGGCCCGACTCTCAACTCCTGCCCGGTCTTCAAGGTTTTACGGCCCAAGGTTTCAAGGCAATCCGCAGTCTGTTGAGCCTTCAGGTTTTATGGAATGTGGAACCGGTTTTTTTACGGACTGCGCCGTCCGCGGCAGCTATGAAACAGGAAAGGTTGCGCGTCTGGCGAGGCAGAGAGGGGAGAAGGGTGCCTTGAGCGCTTCCTGCCGGAGACCCGGAAAGGGGTCGGCAAGCTGACTGGGCCTGATAAAAACAATCGGCTGAGAGTGCGGGGCACAGCAGATGTGCCCCGGCCTTTTGTCACAGATCCGGTTGATGGGTTTCGGTCGGATGCCGCTATTCCATCGCGTTGTGGCGGGGGAGGCCGTTTTCATCCCAACCGCGGGCCCGGTAGTAGTCTTTGACCATGTATTCCAGTTCATCTTCCCTGATGGTATGACCGGTCTTCAGCATTTCGCGGTGCATCCGCACGGGGAGCCGGTCGTCTTCGGGAATCAGCCCTTCACGGACGTTGAAACTGCGAACCACATCCGCAACCGCCGCAGCAACCCGCCGCAGCGAATCTTTTCCCAGTTCGAGACCGGTGGTGAGGCGGATTATTTTTTCGAGTTCCTCCCAGGTATAAAGATCCCTGAAAAAGCGGCACAGGATCAGAGTATCGAAAATATTGAGTCGGTCTTCGAATTCAACAAACAGGTCTGCTTTGTCCTCAATCTGGTCGGGGCTGATCATCCCGCTCAATTCGGGCTTATAGAAGGTCGCCCTCAGGTGGCAGGCCCCGCGATCGGACGTGGCGTATCCGAGTCCCATGCCTTTCAGGACCCTGGGATCGTAGCCCGCGGGCTCAAGACCCTTCACATGTACGGCAATGTCTTCGAGTCCCCATTCCTTTGCGGCGAATCGAATGCCGTTTGCCAGAATGTCCCCTATACCTTCCCGGGCGGAAATGCTCTTCAATAGAGCTGCAATGCCGTCGACGTCTCCGTAGTCGATCCGGTAGTCGATCTTGCCTCGTCTAACGGCTTCGATAGTAAAGGCGCAAAGGTTGCCCGCGGTTATGGTGTCGATGCCCAGCCGGTCGCAGACATCGTTCAGGTAAGTGATTTCCTCGATGCTGTCGATAAGGCACAGGCCTCCGAAGGCATAGATGGTTTCATACTCGGGGCCCTCGATCTTCAACCCGCTATGGCGCCCCTCGAGCACGGTACTCAGCCGCCCGCATGCCATGAAACACTTCAGGCAGGCGTGAGGGGTCACCTGGAGCCGGCTGTGGAGGGCGTCGGCTCCGATTTTTTCCCACCGGTCGTAATTTCCTTCAGACCAGTATCGCGTGGGGAAAGCGTTGGCGTTGTTCAGGAGCTTTACCATCTGGGGGGTGCCCATGGCCTTGTATGCCTTTGCCCCTGGGGAGTCCTTCGCCTTCAGGACAAAAGCTTTCGTATATTCGCTGAGGCCTTTGGGATCGTGGAGCGGGCGCTTGCGGTCTCCCTGGAACAACATGCCCTTGAGCAGCTTCGATCCCATTACCGTACCCACGCCCGTCCTTCCGGCCGAGCGCCAGTAATCGTTTTCGATGACGGCGAAGCGGACGAGATTTTCTCCGGCAGGTCCGATCACCACAGCCCCGGATTTCCTGAAACCGGGACGCAGCCTGTCGAAGCGCCCATGGACCGCATCTTCGGCGCGGATGGTTTCCATGCCCCAGATGTTGCCTGCGTCGTGGAAATCCACCCCCTCCGGGTGAACAACAATGACAGCGGGCGATGCGCTCCTTCCCGTGATGATGATCGCGTCGAACCCGGTGGAATCGATCGCTTCCGGCACCTTGCCGCCGGAGTAGGATTCCGAATAGAACCCCGTCTGGGGAGACTTGGTGAAGACGCCGTATCGGCACGATCCCCAAACGCTGCTGCCCGTGACAGGTCCGGTGGCAAAAATGAGGCAGTTCTCCGGGGCCAGGGGATCCACTCCGGGAGGATTGCGGTGGAAAAGAAGGTAGGAGGCCAGTCCCTTTCCGCCAAGGTATCTTTCCGGAATGTTCCCCGGCAGCGGATCTATCCGGAAAGTCTTTGCCGTCAGATCCACCGTCAGTATGCGATCATAGAATCCGTTCATTTGTCTGGCGCCTCCCTTGGAAATGCCGGCCCGTGCGCTGCCGGGCGGTCTTCAGCATTGTGCAGCCGAGTTGCAACAGCGGCTTGCTTCCCAAAGCCGGCAAACTACCGCCCTCTCAGGCTGCCCGCAGAGTCATGCCGCAAACGGGCTTACATTGGTCGCTGCCGCGCCCCGCGCCGTTTGCGGTGAAAGATACGAAAAAATAAAACTGAGAATACTATTCCTGATCTGAGCGACTCCACAGGAGATGTCTCTGGCCTGGAATGTCTTCAGTGAATCACACCCCCACCCCGCCTCCCCCGTCAGGGGGGAGGAGCCAAACGCCGGTCCAGTTCTCCTCCCCTGGCGGCAGGGGCAGGAGAAGAGGGAGAAAACCGCTCAGATCGGATTATTATTTATCACAGGTTCTCAAAATGGAAATACAAAACTGGCTCCAGCCGGCCGAAGGGATACGGTCGAGGAGGATGATCCCCGTTGCGAATCCGCTCCGGAGAAAGTCCCCAGGCCGAAAGTGAGCGGGGCGCAAAGCCGGGGAGTTCGATCTCCACCTGCCTTCCGCCCCCTGATCGCTCATTCACCGAAAGCCTGCGATGATTTTACCTATTTCGAGAGCTTTGCCAAGCCGTCCCCCATGATGCTCAGTCCTCTTTCGAGCTGCTCATCCGTAATGACCAGGGGCATCAGGGTCCGTATGACGTTGCCGAGATTCCCGCATGACAGCACAAACAGGCCGTTTTCATAGCAATATTTGACCAGCGCCTTGGCTTCGTTCGCCGCGGGTTCCTTGGTAACCCGGTCGCGAACCAGTTCGAATCCGTGCATTGCTCCTTTGCCCCGCACTTCGCCGATGATTTCGTATTCTTTCTGCCACTCTTCGAACCGGCTTCGAAGCTTACGGCCGATTGCCTCTGCTTTTTGCAGGAGATTTTCCTCTTTGAAAATGTCCAATACAGCCAGAGCCGCACTGCAGGCGACCGGGTTACCGCCGTACGTTCCTCCAAGACCGCCCGGCTGGGGTTCATCCATCATTTCGGCGCGCCCGACGACGGCACTCAGCGGCAGACCTGCCCCCAGGCTCTTTGCCGTGGTGATCAGATCCGGTTCGACGCCCCAATGCTCGATTGCGAACATCTTTCCGGTACGACCAATGCCGCTCTGGATTTCGTCGCAGATAAAGATGATTCCATTGTCCTTGCAGATCTTGGCCAGTTTCGGAAAATACTCGGGAGGAGGCGTGATGAACCCGCCTTCGCCTATGATCGGCTCGACCAGGATGGCTGCTGTGGACTCCGCAGGCACGTGGCCGATGAAAAACTCCTTCAGGTAATCCGCGCAGGACACGCCGCATTTCGGGTATTCGAGTCCGAAGGGACACCGGTAGCAGTAAGCATACGGCATATGATAGATTTCAGGGGCAAAAGGGCCGAAACCGAGCTTGTACGGCTTTACTTTGCTTGTGAGGGTCATCGTGAGGAGTGTCCGGCCGTGGAAACCGTGTTCAAACGCGATAATGCCGGATTTTTTGGAATAGTGTCGCGCGACTTTGACTGCGTTTTCAACCGCTTCCGCTCCGCTGTTTGCAAACAGGGCTTTCTTCGGAAACGACCCGGGGGTGAGGGCGCACACTTTTTCCGCGAGTTCCAGATACGGTTCGTACATGACTATCTGGAAACAGGTATGAGTGTACTTCTCCGCCTGGTTCTTGATTGCCGCCACCACCTTCGGATGGCTGTGGCCTACGTTCATTACTCCGATACCGCCGACAAAGTCGATAAACTCACGTCCGCTCACATCGTAAATGACCGCTCCCTGAGCTTTTTCCACAAAAAAAGGAGTCAGATTGGATGTACCCTTGCTAACCGCCTTCAAGCGCAATTCAGTCAACTCTTCGTGTTTCATCGAAATCTCCCTCAACCTCTGCTGGTCATAATTACGTGAAATCTGCGGATACGCTCCGCGTGGACACCCACACGTCACTCAATCCAGGCTTCAACCGGTGCCCGCGTATGGTGCCCGCTTGTTACACTCAATCCCTGCGGTCGTTATTCCTCCCGGGACTTTGAATTTCTCCTCCAGCCGCAAGCCGAAACCGGCGCAAGAGTCAAAGAGTGAAGGCCCTGCGCCGAGCGTTCCGAAGAAACGTGAACGGACATCCATCCGCCCCATAATCAAAACGGGGAGGTTTTTCTCCGCTCCCCGTTTTATCCATCTTCTGCGCCGAGACTCTTTCCCGGTGTTGAAGCCGTCTGGAGAATTGCCTCAAAGCCCCAAGTAGGCCACCTTAACATGGGGATTGTCAAGCAATTCCTTCGCAGGGCCTTCCATCACTATCCGCCCATGCTCCAGGATGTACCCCCTGTCACTCAGATCGAGCGAATGTTTCACGTCCTGTTCGACCAGCAGGATCGTTGTGCCCTGGTCCGTGATCTTCTTCAGGGTATCAAAGATGCTCCTGATAAGCATCGGGGCCAGCCCCAGGGAGGGCTCGTCGAGCAGAAGCAGTTTGGGTTTGGCCATGAGCCCGCGGCCGATCGCGAGCATCTGCTGTTCACCGCCGGAGAGAGTCAGCGCAAGCTGGGATTCCCTTTCCCTCAGCCTGGGGAAGAGGCCGTAGACCTCATGCATGGTCTCTTCCTTTACCGCGTCCGCACGGCTGTTGTAGGCGCCGACGATCAGGTTGTCCTTCACGGTCATGAACTTGAAAATGCGCCTGCCTTCAGGGATCTGGATGACTCCTCTTTCGACGATCTTCTCAGGGGGCAGATGTCCGATGGGAGCCCCTTCGAAGTAGATTTCACCGCCGGACGGCTCCATGAGACCTGAAATGGTTTTCAGTAGTGTGGACTTTCCCGCTCCGTTAGCCCCTATGATGCTGACCACCTCGCCCTCGTCCACACGCAGGGAGAGATCGTATACCACCTGCACATCGCCATAGCAGATATCGACACCGTTCACTTCAAGAAATGGCATATTCTTCTCCCAGATAGGCTTTTATGACGTTGCTGTCACTCGCCACTTCCTGCGGAGTTCCCTCGGCGATCTTCTGACCGAAATGAATCACGACAATTCTGTCCGAGAGGGCCATTATGGCGCGCATGATGTGCTCTATGACAAATACGGTCGTCCCGTTCTTCTGGAGCTGCCTGATGATCGCGATCACCTCATCCACTTCGGTGGGTCTGAGGCCTGCCATGACCTCATCCAGGAGCAGCAGTTTAGGTTTCGTGGCGAGCGCCCGAGCGATCTCGAGGCGCTTGCGGTCGGCAATGTTCAGGTTGCCGGCAATGGTATCCTTCTTCGAGTAGAGGTGCAGGAACTTCAGTACCTCAACGGCTCCGTCCCTGGCGTCGGACAGTTTTTCGGCGATTGAGAAGCTGCCCACCATGACGTTGTAGAGTACCGTCTTGGTCGAAAATGGTTTGACGATCTGGAAAGTTCTGGCAAGGCCTTTCTTACACAGGTTCCATGGCTTGTCGGAATTGATTCTCTCACCCTGGAAACGGATCTCGCCCCCTGACGGCGCATAGACTCCGGCCACACAATTGAAGACCGTCGACTTGCCTGCCCCGTTGGGCCCGATCAGCCCGAGGATCTGCCCCTCCCCGATGGAGAGATTCAGTGACTGAACCGCTGTCAGCCCGCCGAAATTCATTGTCAAGTCTGAAATCTCGAGAATGTTCACCCTATTTCCTCAACAGTCTTTTTTCCAAAAAGTGCATCCAGCATCCGGTTGTAAAGCTTTGCCAGCGGTTCCTGCAGGCCGCGGGGCTGGAATATCATGACCAGAATCAGCAGAGTGCCGAAAATTACCAGGTGAAGGCCCGGGAGCTTGTCGCCGAAATAAATCCGGGTGAAATCATTTAAAGGCCTCAGAAGAAGAGCGCCGAGCACGGGTCCGGCAATCGACCCCCGCCCCCCGATCAGGGCAATGAAAGCGATCTCGAAAGAGAGGTCCAGGCCGATAACACTCTTCGGGTAAATAAAAAGAGTGAACTGGGCATAAAAGGTTCCCGCCAAAGCGGTAAAAAATGAACTCAATCCCAGTGCGATGAGTTTGCACCTGGCGACATTGACGCCGAGAGCTTCGGCCGCCTCGGGTTCTTCACCTCCGGCATTGAGATAATAGCCCAGCTTTGAATGGTAGATCAAATATGTCAAGAACACGACAAGCACGAGCATGATCAGGATGATGTAATAGTAGGGTTCCTTTGTGGCGAACTGAAAGTTCTTCAATCCCAGGTGCAGGGGCGGGATCTGCAACCCCCGCGGGCCGTTCAGTTTGAACGGGCCGAGCATGTCGATATTCTCGACCATAACGCGAATGCCTTCGGCAAACGCGATGGTGCTCAGAGCAAAGTAAGCCCCACGCATCCTGAATGTGGGGATCCCTATAAGGAGGCCCACGACGACGGCCAGAACACCCCCGACGATCATCCCCAGCCATGGGCTGATCCCGTATTGTAGGAACAGGACCGTGGATGCGTAGGCGCCGATCCCTACAAAGGCTGAATGTCCGAGAGGCAGGACCCCGGCAAAGCCGCCCACGAGGTTCCAGCTTGTGGTCAGATAAGCATAAAAAAACAGAAGGATCAGGATGTGCAGATAGGTTGCACTCTTAAGAAAAACAGGCAAACCGAAGGCAACAATCAGTGCGAAAACGATTGAAAGTATACGAAACTGTGCGCGTTTCATGGCTGCTCCCAGAGGGTGGACATAAACCTAGAAATCGTATTTCAAACCAAAGATGCCGGAGGGCTTCACGAACAGAACGGCAAGAAACAGGCCGTATATGATGGCTTCCGTCCATGTTGCGGTCATGTATTGGGGACCGATGGATTCGATAAGCCCGACAATGATGCCCCCGAGGAGTGCGCCCGTTATGCTTCCGAGTCCTCCCAGAACAACGATGATGAATGCCTTGATGTCGAAGAGCACCCCGACCGAGGGGTAGACATTATAAAAAGGCATGAAGACAACGCCGGAAATGCCGGCGATCGCTGTTCCTATCCCGAATGCCACATTGTATATCTTATAGGAACTGATCCCCTGAAGACTGGCCGCATCGCGGTCGATGCTGGTCGCCCGGATGGCCCTCCCCATGCGTGTCCTCTGAAGAAAAAGATACAATGCAACCGCGGTGGCGACGGTAATAAGAGCGCCGCACAGTTTTGGCACTGAAATGAAGATATCGCCCAAATGCATCATCTTCCCCATGAGCGGGTTGGGATGAAGCGAACGGTATTGAGGACCGAAAACCAGCAGGGCCAGGTTGTCAAGGACGTACCACACGCCGGTGGTGACGATGATGACCGTCACCGGTTCACGGACATCTTTTTCAGACTTGAAAATCGGCTTGATGATGATGTCCTGGAGATAGTAGCCGAAAAAGTACATGAGCGGCACAACCAGAATGAGGGTCACATAGGGGTGCAGGCCGCTCAGGCTCACTGCCCAGTATGCCGCGTACATACCTACCATGAGAAGGGACCCGTGCGCGAAATTGATGACCTTCAGCACACCGAAAATGAGGGTCAGACCGAGGGCGGTCAACCCGTAAATCAGGCCCATAAGGACGCCGTTTATTACATCTTGAAGCATGAAAATCATAAGGACTCCCCGATGTTACCAGGAAGGGGAACCCCCCGTGAAGAAGGATTCCCCCTGATTTGCAAAGCGGTTATTATTCTTTGGGCATGGGGAACACGGGGGTATACCCAGCCCGACGGGCTTCCTTCGGCCACACGGTGATTCGTTCCAGGCCCTTCCCGAGATCATTGATCTGGACCATTACGAGACCGGCATACTTATTCTGGCCGGTTTCGTCGAATTCAATCGTGTTATAAGCAGCGACCATTGCAGGCCCGCTGGTGATTTTTGTCTTGGCAAGCGCGTCCCGAATGGCCTTCGGATCAACCGAGCCGGCTCGTTCCAGGGCGTCCGCAAGCACGTATACGGCAATGTAGGCGTCTACGGCTTCACCGGCCATATTCTCACCATATTTTGCCTTATATTTGTCGTTGGTCACCTTTACGAGGGGTTTGTTGATGTCCGTTTCCCATTCCACGAGGTCGAAAAGGTAACGAGCGTTCTTCCCGACGGAACTGATGAAGGACGGGTCGGCATGCCCGCCGCCACTGCCGATGATCGCCTTGGGGAAGACCTTGTATTCTGCGAGTGTGTTGGACAGGAGGATCGCGTCGGCTGCATTGGAGACCAGCAGCAGGACGTCAGGATTGGCCCTCTTGATCTTGTTGGCCACGGCGGTGAGGTCCGTTGCCGTGGAGGGGTAGGGCTCATCCAGCACAACCTTGTAGCCGGCTTCCTTGGCAAGGGCTTTCCACTTCTCGGCAAACCCCGTGCCCCAGTCTCCATTCTCGTAGACAAACGCTACCGATTCGATGGGGACGTTGAATTCGGTTTTGAGATCCTGCATGAATTTGAACTGATCGCGCGTCCACCAGGAATCCTTCGCGGCAACCCGGAAAACGTTCTTGAAACCGCGCTCCGTGATGGTGTCCCTCACGGAAACCGGAACAATAAAGGGGATTCCATAGCGTTCGGCAACTGCAGTGGACGGGTAGGTAACACTGGAGTTCCAGGCGCCCATCAGGACCGGAACTTTCTCGGTGTTGATGAGACGTTCAGTCTCCGACACTCCGACCGTCGGGTCGGATTTCGTGTCGGCATAGATCATTTGGATCTTGGCTCCCCCAAGGGACTTGATCCCGCCGGCCGCATTGATTTCTTCGAGGGCCAGTTCACGGGCATTCTTGGCCTGGACCCCAACCGACGCCGAGGAACCCGACAAAGGCAGGAGAGATCCCACTTTGACGACCTTTTCCTCCGCGCGGATCCCGGTGCCCAGACACGGGAAAACGGCAAGGGAAAGAGCCACCAGGAGCACTACCATCCTCGCACTGAACAATGTACTTCGCTTCATTTCGACTCCTCCGGAAAAGTATTCCATCCAAACTTACTCGATTAACAAAACGTACCGATAACAAAACATACTCACAGCACGCGTTATTGCGTCCCTGGTCGATGTCAATCAACCAAGGCTGGAGCGGTTATTTGATGAATGCTTTGTGGAGAAATGCAAAATGCTGAGAATCTACACATTATTGCATAATTTCATACCACTGTTCAAGAAAGCAAAACGCCTTCCTCCATCTTTCTTTTACGGATTGGGTCCCCCACCCAGCGAAAATCTGGCGCCATTTCACTGCCGGACCATCAAGAAGTCAATCAGAAACTGAACCGTTTTTTCACATTTCTCATGTCAAATCATTCAGATGGCAGGGGATCGATTATTATTGTCAATCAACGATAGTGTATCAATGTTAGCGAAACTTAATGTAACCAACAGGCCGTCCGGATCGTCTCAGGAAGGAGAAGGGAGGCGGCAAATCCGGGAAAGCCTCTGCTGAAACCGCCGGGAGCCTGCTTTTGTTCTCGTCTGAGCGGCTTATCGGATGGGGAAGAGGCCCGGCGGTCGCGCTGCGGTGAGCGGCGGCACCGATTTTTCCGGCTCGCGTGATATTGTCACACACGGCGCATGTGTGCCTCCCCACGGGGGCCCCGCCTTCACCGTCCCGATCGAACGACGAGCCGGATGGGTTGCCTGTCTGCGGCAGGCGCCGCAGGAGATGCGATCGGGGGTACCGGAAGGTCTGAAAACGGTGGGGTTTCGGATCGTGTCGTACCGCGCGAAGCGGCTCAGGATACAGGGGTTTTCGATCCGAAATACTGGGTTGCATGGATTGAACCTCAGCGGAGACGAGCCTAATGTGTGAGCTACAGTATGAGTGTTACGAAGGACGGACTTCGTAAGAATTGTTTCACGGAATACAGGCGGCAAAGGAGAATTTTATGATACGGACCCTCTTTTTATCGATAAGAATATGGAACGGCGGCAAACTGATAAACTGGCGCAGGGCATGGCGCCTGGCCATGATCTTCAACGACTTCAGAAACTTTGCATCTTCCGTGTAATAAACGTGAGGCTCCCCGATGTCTGACGTTATCCATTCGAAGAAGCTGAGTATGCGGGGCGCGCCGTCCCGCCGAATCATATCCCTGCCGACGGCGGTACTCCGTGCCGCCGTCCCTTCCCCGATGTTGCCGACCATGCGGCGCTGAGCCGCTCTCTTGAGAAAGATCGTTTGCCGCTTTCTTGAATGCAGCCCGGCATGAAAATATTCCCCGGCACGCGGTGAAGCCGGTCGAAACGGCCATAGGGGGCGGGCTATTCGTGCATGCGGCTGATCAGGGCTTCCAGGTAGCGTGATTTCACCTGCCGGCCGGCGAGTGCCTGCTTAAGCGGCGGAAGTTTCAGGATGACGCCCAGAACGGCAGCCATGGCCCGATGACTCAGGAGCACACGGTTATCGAAAATCAGGTTCTGCAATTTGCCCCGTTCGATGGCCATCACAACAGCCCTGTGGGTCCCGTTGAGCGGCGTAATGACTCTCTTTGGCCTCGATTTCAAACGGATGCCGCCTTTCGCGCAGGCCCGGATGCAAAGCCCGCATCCCAGGCAGCGATCTTCACTCAGTTTGGCTTTTTTCAATTTCGGCCTGAGCGGATCGTTCGATGAAACCAGCGTCATAGCCTCCACCGGGCATATGCTCACACATTTCCCGCAGCCGTTGCATTGACTTTCGTTGACCTCGGGAATGAAATTGGTGGTATGGACGGGGTGGAGAATCGCAAAGCGCCTCGCGGCAATCATGGCTTCACAGCAACACCCGCAGCAATTGCAGATGAAATTTACCTCCTCCCTCACATTTTCACCGAACTGGACCAGATTGTGCTCATAGGCCGACCGGAGGAGGTCGATCCCTTCCGCCACGTCCACCCTGCGGGCGAAACCATGCTTTATGAGCGATGCTGCGGAGCTGTTGAATGTCATGCATATTTCCATCGGGGCCCCGCAGGCCCTGTTCATGTGGAGCATCTTATGCCGGCAGTAGCAAATGCCTACCGCCCTGTGGGAAGCACTCCTGATGACCTCCGAAGCCCGTTCGTAGTCGAGCACGTGCAGGGCGTTTTCGTTGGATAGGACCGGTTCGTGGACGAAGGTTCTTCCCAACTGGGTCTCGCCTTGAGTGAACAGTCCCTTGATAAAGTCTTCTTCCACGTTCAGATACTGATAAAACAGCTCGCTCAGTCTCTTCTGGTCGACGTCACGGCGCAGACGCATCAGGGAAAACTCGAAGAAGCCCGCCATGGGCGGCGGCAGGACGTAAATCGATTTCCCGTTCTGCTCCACATCAAGAAGGATGGCGCGGCCTGCCAGTTCATCCAGGATGTTTTGAGCGCTTGCCGGATCCAGCTTCCAGACACGGGCGGCCTTTTCAGCCGTAAAGGGTCTGATGGGCAGAAGCGAGGCAAGCTGTGCCTCCTCCTCGCTGAAAAGCATTTTCAGGATCTCAAAGAGCAGCCTGGACGGAGGAGCGCCCTGGGGAAATCGGTTCAGCCTGTCCGCCAGCAGGGAATAACCGGATTTGACGGTATTGTGCGCCATAGTCGTTGAATCCTGCCTTAAACGTTCGGTTCAGCCGAGCGCCCCGGGCGTCGGCCGCGTGCGCCTTTTTGAAAGGAATGTTCGGACGCCCCACAGCAGGGCGCTCAGCAGAAAGAGCACGGCACCCATCACGATGGCCGCATCGGCAACATTGAAAACGCAGGTGCGAAACCCGTCCCAGCCAAGGCTGAGAAAATCGACCACACTGCCCCCGAATGCAACCCGGTCGAGCAGGTTGCTTGCGCTGCCGCCGCAGAAGAGCGATAGGGCCGTGACCGAAAGAGGCCTCAGCCCGGAACCAAACAGAAGAACCAGGAGGATAAACCCGAGGAACAGGGTGACTGCCGTAGTGACGATGCTCCCGCGCCACCTTTCCGGCAAAAATCATTCGAAACTGAAGACCGCACCCTCATTCACATTGTAATCAAGCCGCAGCGCGACACCGGCGAATGCCAGTTCCCTGGCCTCGGGCAGGTCCTCCCTGGCAATCACCTTTGTAATCTGATCGCACCCGACACTCAAAACGATGATGAGCAATGCCAGGATAATCCGCTTTTGTTTTGTCATAAACCGCCTCTGGAAATCCTTTCCCAGTCTGCACACTGAGACACCATGTTGCGCTGAATGTTGAAAACTCCGGGAAATGCAAACGACCTTCGCCCACCTTCAAACGGCAGACCCGCTGTTTCAGAGAAATGGCGTATTCCAGGCTCCTGCCCTGCCGTCTGCATTTTCGGAGGTGCTCGTTATCCGGATGAACCTCTCTTTCCCTTTCTTCGAAGGGGCAGCTCCCCAAACAGGCTCGAAACCTGCCCGACCGTCCTCCCCATGCGTTGCACCTCGGTCCGGCCCGGCGGCTCCACCGCAATGTCACCGAAGGGGACGTCAACGGCTGCGCTTCAATTTACGCAAATGCGTATTATTTAAGATGTCGACTGTACCACGTCCACAGGGTCGGATTGGTTCCAGGGTAGATAATGACGAAATGATGTCAAGTTCTTTGTAAGTCGCTGTGAATCATGTCACCGCGAATGCGGATGCTTAACATACGTCTGTCCGGAATCGGTTACCGGGATTTCGATCCGGGCCGATACAACAGATTACAGGCGGTTTCTCATGGAGGATAAGATGGAAGACAAGGCAAAAGCGATGGTGCTCGCCTCATTTGTCGCGGACTCGCTGGCACTGGGAGCACACTGGATCTATGACGTGAACGACATCGACAAGAAATTCGGAAGGGTGGAGCACCTGCTCCAGCCCTTGAAGAATTCCTACCACTCCGCAAAGGAACTCGGAGAATTCACGCACTATGGCGATCAGGCCCTCGTGCTCCTTGAATCCCTTGCTTCGAAGCGGGGATTCGACCTGAATGATTTCGCAGCGCGGTGGAAAGCGCTCTTCAATCAGTACAATGGTTATATCGACAAGGCGACCAGGGCCACTCTGAGCAATTTCGCCGAAGGCCGCGGCCCGGCCGAATCGGGCTCTTCTTCGACGGATTTTTCGGGAGCCGCCCGTATCGCCCCGCTGGCGTATCTTTACAGGGATGATGAAGAGGGCCTCATCAGGAGTTCCCGGGCTCAGACGGCGATGACACACAATGACCCACTGGTGCTCCAGGATGCGGAATTCCTGGCGAGGGTCCTGTTGAGAATACTGAAGGGCGACAAGCCGGTCCCGGCAATGGTGGATGTAAGGGATGAGTTCTTTCGCGGGACCCCGATGGCGGACGGCATTACTCAGGGGATCGAGGCGGCGTCGATGCCGGTTCGCACCGCCGTTCAGAAGTTCGGGCAAAGCTGCGATACCAAAGGCGCTCTGCCGTCCGTCGTGCAGGTGATCGCACGGCATTCGGACGACTTGAAGGAAGCCCTTGTGGAGGATGTCATGGCGGGTGGGGATTCCGCGGCCAGGGGCATGGCAATAGGCGCCGTCCTGGGCGCGTCTCTCGGTACCGGCGCCATCCCGGCGGACTGGCTCCTTTCCATGAAAACCACGCGTCGCATTCTCGACCTGCTCGAGAAGATCGACCGCATCGGGAAGTGAGGGACCGTCTTATACCAATCTGCGTTCAAGGAACAACAAATGATGTTTCTCAAGAGTGTGGGGAACTGCGTCCCCCACGCCCCCACGCCGCTACGCGGCTGTCTGTGGCGCTGCGGCGGCGCCCCGCAAAATGCGGGGCAGTCGCCGCGAGCGCCGAACGCTCGGCCTCACGCGCTTGCGCGTGTGGCCGAAAGCCGGGGGGTGCGGGGAAACGGGCTGTTGCCCAAGCGGAATCCAGGTTGAAAATGAGGTGTTTGCCCAGACAACGTCACCCCGGCGAAAGCCGGGGTCCAGTGCCGTTAATTGGAATTATCCAATGATTTCAATGAGCCTGGATTCCGGCCTTTATATGAAAAAAGGAATTGCCGTCTAACGTATACCCTGCCTCGATTTAGGCAGAAATTTTTTCATTGTTCGTTGTGGCCGAAAGGCCATGAGTGTTCGCCGGAATGACGAATCGTGATTTCGTCCGGCCTCGGGTTTTCCTTTGGGCAACAGCCCCTCCTGCGTGGGAATGCAGACACTTTTCCTTTGGACAACAGGCCGGGAATCATTCCCCCGCTCTTTTTGGGGATGTCAAAAGTGCCGTCTTGAATGCGACCCGGTATTACAGGCTTCCTGCGCTTCCGGTCCGGGGCCTCATCCCCAGATGGCTTTGGCCTGGTCGAGGATGAAGTATATCTTGCCGTCGTCCTTATCGGCAGTGCGACCGGGGAGGGAGGCGAGCCACCGCTCCGGGATGCCCGTTCTGCCGTGCAGAGCCCCGGCCGCGGCACCCACGATTGCGGCGATGGTGTCGTTGTCCACGGTGTCGTTTACCGCCCTGACGACGGCTTCCTCGAAATCGTGCCCGTGCCGCATCAGGATATAAATAACGCTTGGCAGCGTTTCGAGAAGGTACGCGCCCGAATGCCACCAACCGCACGCCTCTTCGACGGAAAACCCCCTTTGATAAGCTTCAGGCACCACTTCGGAAAGGAATTGCCAGGCCGTTCCCTCGAAGGCGCGAAAAGAGCCGCCGCGGGGCCGGTAGGTCGCATCGGACTCAAGATCGCGGGAGGCCGCAACGTATGTTTCCAGCCACCAGGAAGGGGCGGGCGGGGAATCCATTGCAAGGAGCCGCCGGATCATGTCGATAAAAGCCAGGCAGGCGGAGATGGACGCCGAGTCGTTGTGGGTGATCATCGCTGAGAGCGCGGTGTCGACCCACAGGCCGGTCGATCCATGCTCGACGTGAGGAACAACCATGGGGGCTATGCGCATCAAAGCCCCATTGCCCGCGGATTTGGGTCCGCACCGGTACCATTCCCTTTCACCCGACCGGTAATTCCGGACGAATTCCCTGACCGTCGAACCGATACCGAAAATTCTGTCGTTGCAGAAGCGGGCGGCAACGTTCCCGGGGACAAACCCGCGGTCCCGGGTCATCTGTTCGAGGGTCCGGAAGGCAAGCTGGGTATCATCCGATGGGGATGCGGCTTCCCCGGTGGAATATCGGTCGGGCAGGTAGTCCCTGATTGGCCCGTGGAGGGCCCTGCGCTTTTCGGGCGACAAGCCTTCCGTTGTGTTCCCCAAAGCATCACCCACGGCGAGACCCAGCATCATGCCCTCGATCCGGTCGAATTCAAAGGTCGGGGGCAGGTCGGCCGGTGCCGTGTCAAACAACCGGCCGCGATTGATATCGATCATGGAATGATCGAACAGGTAATCCAGCAGTTCGGAGTTGTCCTTCGCAGTCATCATCGTCGACCTCAAGCGGCCAGGATCGTTTGTGCAAACATTAGCACCTTAATTCATATTTGAAAAGTTAAACTGCATATCTGAAAGATTTACCATCATATTGAAATATCGAAATGTTTACTAACTTCAGTTCGAATGTGGAGGCGTCTGCCAGGTATCTTATTCAGCGATGAATTACTCCATCAGCCATGCAAAGGATGAAATCCCATTAACTTTCGCCGTTAAATTGGCAAGTTATATCCTCATCTAAAATCAGGCACGCTTTTTGCCCATAATAATGCAAGGTGAAACCTCATTTCAACAAATGACCCGATTGAACAGATTTAAAAGGAAAGCCAATGATCGCTGTTGAGCAGATTCGCGATCTTATGGATAAGGCGACGGCTGGGCTGCCCCTGTTTTTGAATTTTAACCTCTATCTGAACCGTTCACTGGCAGGTGCACGTGAGGTGAGTTCTGAAGCGAAAGACGCAAAATGAGTTTTGGACCGAGATTCCATGTTGTACTGACGGATCACGAGTGGCCTGATTTGAGCATCGAACACGGCATGTTTTCAACGCTGGGCATCAATTTTACGGCCGCACACTGCAAGGATGAAGAAGGCGTGCTGAGACTGGCCGAGTGTGCGGATGCCGTTATCACCGGATATGCGCCTATATCGGCGAAGGTAATTCGCTCCCTCCGAAGATGCAGGATCATTTCCATGAATGCCGTGGGATTCGATAACGTGGACAGGGTTGCGGCCACCGAAGAAGGCATACTGCTGGTGAACTGCCCGGATTACTGCCTTGATGAAGTCGCCGACCACACCATGGCCATGGTCCTCTCATGCGCCAGGGGCTTATTTCAGTTCGACCGCAGGGTTCGCGGCAAGATCTGGGATTTCAAGTCGGCCGGTCCCCGCGAACGTGTCAGGAATTCGGTTCTAGGCCTTATGGGCTTTGGCCGGGTCGCCAAAGCCGTGGCGAAAAGAGCCTCCGGTTTTGGCATGAGAGTACTGGCCTACGATCCTTTCATCCCCGATGAGTTTCTGAAAGCCAATGGAGTTGAACCCGCCACCAAGCAGGAGACCCTGGCCGCGGCGGATTACCTTTCCATCCATGTGCCCCTGGCGAAGGAGACGCAGAAGTTCATCGGCGCGCAAGAACTGTTGCGCATGAAAGGTTCTGCATTCTTGATCAATGCCAGCCGGGGGGGCGTGATAGACGAAGATGCGCTTCATGAAGCATTGAAAAGCGGCATCATTCGAGGGGCGGCGCTCGACGTTGTGGAGCATGAACCCCCCGATTTCAGGAATCCCCTGCTCAGCCTGGACAACGTATTGATTACCCCCCACGCAGCGTTCTACTCCGAAGAAGCAATGTCGGAAGTGCGGTCAAGGTCGGCCGGAGAGGTGATCAAGGTACTTACAGGTAAGTTGCCCGACCACATCGTAAACAGCGAAGTACTCGAGAACGGGAAACTCAGAATGAACTCCTTCCCAGGCCTGAGCCTGCAGGCGAAGGAGTATTAGGCCCGGACTTTCTTCCGGGGTTTTGCCGGGGGCATGGGAAAGAGAGCAGTACCTGCAGGTCCCCGCCCGAAACAACCGGATCGGCCGCGAGCGCGCCTGGGTTTTCAAATCGCTTTAGCCACGCATGGTTGAAGCTGTATGAAATGGACAAACCCTTTGCGGGGGGCCACCAGTCCAGTATATCGGTCATTATTGAATCCATAAAGATGATGAACGAGCAAAACGGCGTAACTTTCCTGGTGGTCAGCCACGATATGTGGACAGTGGGCCGCCTGTGCGAAAAAGTCACCGTTTTATGCAAAGGTGAGCGCATAGCCGACGGCACCATGGAAGAAGTGGCCAATAATCCTCAAGTGATCGATGGATACCTCGGCGGATAAATCCATTCGGTTAAGACAGCAAAGAACGAATCGTTCGTTTTCAAAGGAGTCTGTGATGTCTCTTAAGAGTTTTAAAGTCATGAGCTTCGACGTGGTCGGCACGCTGATCGATTTTGAGCGCGGCATGCTCAACTACCTGAGGGCCAGTGTTCCCGGGGCCGCGATCGAAGACGAGGCCTTCCTCGAGACCTACCGGCATGTGCGGGGAAGCGTTGGGGCGGGCATGTACCCCGACGACCTGGTGCGTGTATGGCGTGAAATGGCCGGCATGCTTGGCCTGCCCGGCACATTGGCGATGGCTGAGGGGTTCCGCGACTCGGTCGACAAATGGCCGGCATTCCCCGATTCGGTGGATGCGTTGAAACGCCTGGGCAGCCGATTCAAACTGGTAGCCATGACCAACACCCGGCGCTGGGCCATGGAGCATTTCGACCGCACGCTTGGCTGGCCCTTCGATGATACGGTCACCGCTGACGATGCGCTGTGCGAAAAACCCGACCCGCAGTTTTTTGCCTTTACGCGCGGTCGCTTGAGCGCACGCGGTTTTACGCTCGCCGATACGCTTCACGTGGCGCAGAGCCAATACCATGACATCAGGGTGGCGCGCCGCCTGGGCTACACGGTGTGCTGGATCGAACGCCGGTTTGCTCAGCCCGGCTTCGGCGGCACCAAGGCCGTCCAGGAGTTGACGAAGCCCGATTACCATTTCCGTACGCTGGCGGAACTGGCCGATGCGGTGGATGCCGCTGATGCCAGCTAGGCCTGCTGCTTCGGAAGTCTAAAGGGGATAAGGGTGATGGAGACGCCATTACTTGCCGTAGAAGATGTCACTGCCGGTTATGTGGAGGAGATTGACATCCTGGGGAATGGTCTCTTTTGAAATCGAGGAAGGGACCATCTCCGGGATCATCGGCGCCAACGGCGCCGGGAAATCAACTCTGTTAAAAACGATATTCGGCTTTATTCATCCCCGGGAAGGAAAGGTCTTATTTCAAGGACGGGAGATTCAAGACGGCGGGACCCACCAAATGAAGGAGATGGGAATCAGCTATATGCTCCAGGAATATAGCACATGCCCCGGACTTTCCGTGCAGGATAATCTTCTTTTGGGTGCTTGGACCTTCCGGAAAGATAAGAAACGCGTAAAATAACGGCTTAAAGGTTTTACTGATGTGCAATTGGATTTTTGGAACAGGAGGTCTGTTTTTCAATGGATAAGCTTCAAAGATTTAAAGTGGCCTTGACCGATCCCCGATGGCTAGACCTTAGCTGTGAAGAAAAACTTTTTGGCGATATAGCCGATCTTTACAGGTTCGATTGCCGGTCCGAAGAGGAAGTGATTGAGAACTGTGCCGACGCCGATGCTTTGATTGTCAGGTATTCCCCGGTAACAAAGAGGGTTATCGAATCCTTAAGAAAATGCCGGGTGATATCCGTTTATGCTATCGGAGTGGACATGGTGGACGTGAAGGCTGCCACGGACGCTGGGATCGCCGTGACCAACGTTCCCGACTACTGCGTCGAAGAAGTCTGCGACCATGCCATGGCTCTGCTGCTGGCCGCCGCCAGAAACATTGTAGTGTACCACCGGAGCGTTGTGGATGATGAACAGTGGGACTGCAGGGTGGTGTCGCCCCCCCGCCGGCTGAGGGGGCGGACGCTGGGGCTGATAGGTTTTGGCAAGATTCCCCGGGCGGTGAGTGTGCGGGCAATGTCGTTCGGATTGCGTGTGATGGCCTATGACCCTTATGTGTCGCGCGCGGCCTGCGAAAGTGCGGGAGTTGTCAAAGCCGAACTCGATGAACTCCTGCCGCAGGCGGATTTTGTATCCGTTCATGCCCCATTGACCCCGGAAACAAAGGGGATCATCAATCTTGAGCGCTTCAGGATGATGAAACCGGACGCCGTGATTCTAAACGCTTCGAGAGGTCCGATCATAGATGAAAGTGCGATGATCAAAGCCCTGGATGAGGGTTGGATAGCAGGGGCGGCTCTAGACGTATTGGAGATCGAACCGCCGGCCAGGGACAACCCGCTGATGCGTATGAAAAATGTCATTATCACGCCGCATGCCGGTTTCTTCTCTGAAGAGTCGGTTACGGAGCTAAGAACTACCGCCGATTTGGAGGCTAGAAAAGTGCTGATCGGAGAGCGGCCTTCCCATCTGGTTAATCCGGCTGTGTGGCGTGACTGAATGATTTTCGTTGCCTGGAGGGAATGCCGGCCGGGGGGGACATCAAATTGCATGTCCATGTAATGGGAGGAATCTGAAGAAGAAATTCGGAAAATGGAAATAGAAGGGGATGGGCGTGGTTGGTCCGGTTTTGAGAAGATCAACCGCTTGGTTGAACAGTCGGATTGGGGAATTGTTGATTCTGATACCGGAGGTCGAAAAATGAAAAGATTGCCTGCTGTCGTGATCGTTCTATCTCTTATCATTGGCCTTTCAACATTTGCCTGGGCTGGGCCGGCCATGGACCGGGTCAAAAGCACGGGAGTGCTTAAAGTCGCCTCCACGGCCACCGGAGTGCCGATGACTTTCATGGACAAGGATACAGGAAAGATTATCGGAGTGATGGTCGATGTTATGGAGGAGATCGCAAAGTGCATGGGGGTAAAGCTTGAAGTCGTCGAAACAGCCTGGACGGCCCTCGTCCCCAGTCTGCAAGCCAACAAGGTCGACCTGATAGCCGCTTCAATGGTGATAACTCCACAACGGCTCGAAGCGATCGATTTCACCGTGCCCGTGATGCCGCTTTGTGAAGCGCTTATAGTGAAGGCAAATGATACCAAGCCGTACAAAACCCTCGACGACATCAAAGGGCTAAAGATCGGAGCCCAATTCGGCACCAATCATATCAAAGGGTTGGAGGAGCGCGGCTTTAAGGACGTCAACATTTATGATAACACTTCCGATCTTTTGACGGATATCGCCAACGGCAGAATCGATGCCTGTCTCATGGACGGAGCTGTGGCCAAATGGAAGGCAAAGGATAAGACGCAGTTCAAGGCGAGACTGGTCGACACCTATCAGCCTGTAATGTGCGGGGATATTGCAGTCGGGGTAAACAAGACGAATAAAGATCTCCTGGAGGAAGTGAACAAGGCGATCGAAAAACTGAAAAAAGAAGGCAAAATCCAGCAAATCCAGGCGAAGTGGGGCCAATAGGGGGTAATCCGGGAGTGATTCGGGGGCTTTTTCCCGATGATCTCCCGGTTGGGGAAAATCAAGAGCGCCGCTTGCTGCTTCACCCCTGCGGCGTTACAGCCTGATGATTTCCAATCCGATCCCGGTCCTGCAAGCGGACCGGGGATTACTGCCGATATTGGAGCACCGATGGAAGATTTGCTGAAACATGTGTACGAGTACACGCCCGTTCTCCTCGATGGAGCCGTCTTTACAGTCGAGATAACGGTGGCCTCGATCATTCTGTCGACTATCTGGGGGTTCATCCTCTCACTGGGACTCCGTAGCGAGAAGCGCTGGATCTACCTGCCATCGCGGTTTTATGTCAACATCATACGCGGGAC
The DNA here is from genome assembly GCA_963666995.1 of uncultured Syntrophobacter sp. Taxonomy (GTDB): domain Bacteria; phylum Desulfobacterota; class Syntrophobacteria; order Syntrophobacterales; family Syntrophobacteraceae; genus Syntrophobacter. The sequence continues at coordinate 3,662,132 of OY762941.1, forward strand.
CCCCCTTTTGGTTCAGTTGTTCTACATATATTTTGTGCTTCCTGATTTGGGCATTCAACTGAGCGCATTCCGGGCCGGGATTCTGGGACTGAGTCTCTGCTACGGTGCCTATCATGCCGAGATATTCCGCGCCGGTATCCTATCGATTTCGAAGGGCCAGTGGGAAGCTGCCAAGGCAATCGGTCTCAAGTCCAGCCAGATCATGGTCAGGATCATTCTTCCACAGGCGGCGAGGGTGATTCTCCCGCCCATTGGGAATTCCTTCATCATCCTCCTTAAAGATTCATCCCTGGTCAGCGCAATAACCGTTCGAGAACTGACCAGAACCGGCCAGTTGCTGGCTTCGGCAACCTTTGATAATCTCCGCGTTTTCACACTGGTGGCCGTGATCTATATAATCATGACCCAAGTCTTGGCCAGCCTAATACACTTCGCTGAAAGGAAGTATCGCATCCCATGATCCTCAAATTCTCCGATGTGCATAAATTTTTCGGCCCCCTTCATGTACTGCGCGGCATAAATCTGGACGTGCAGAAGGGTGAGGTTGTTGTGATCATTGGACCCAGCGGATCGGGAAAGTCCACCTTGCTCAGGGTAATCAATCGATTGGAGAAGATCGACAGTGGGACGATCCTGGTAGACGGGGATGATATCAATCATCCGAAGACGGATATTTTCCATATCCGCTCGGAAGTGGGAATGGTCTTTCAGAGTTTCAACCTTTTTCCGCACATGACCGCCATCGAGAATGTTTCCCTTGGACCCCGGCTGGTAAAAAAGCTTCCCAGGGACGTGGTGGCGGAGAAGGCCATGAGTTATCTGCGGAAAGTGGGGTTGGAGCCCAAGGCGCACAGCCATCCGAGCCAGCTCTCGGGAGGGCAGCAGCAGCGTGTTGCCATAGCGCGGGCCCTGGCCATGGAGCCCATGGTCATGCTCTTTGATGAGGCGACCAGTGCGCTGGATCCTGAACTGGTGGGAGAGGTCCTGGAAGTGATGAGGCAGTTGGCTCATGAGGGGATGACGATGCTGGTGGTCACCCATGAAATGGGATTTGCCAGGGAGGTTGCCAGCCGCGTGATTTTTATGGATGAAGGACAAATTCTGGAGGAAGGGCCTCTGGCGTCCATTTTTTCCAACCCCGCGCATGCACGGGTGAAAACATTTCTTCAAAAGACGTTGCACGCGCATTCGTGAGAGCCTGTCCCTGGTGATGGACCGTTTTTGGTGAGGCAGGCCGGGCATTGCACTGGAAAGGGAGCGTCGAGTAACGGACTGTGCAGGATTGCAGTTTTCCTCAAGAAAAATGCCGGCGCTTCGTCAAAAGATTGAAGAGAGGGGGCGTATGTATCCTCGCCATGCCGTGGCTGTTGCCGAAACAGAATCCAGGTGAGGAATCTGCATTCCCACGCGGGACGGGCTGTTGCCCAAACAGAATCCAGGTTGAAAATGAGGCGTTTGTCGAGAAATGTCACCCCGGCGATATTGCCGGGGTCCAGTGTCGTTAATTGGAATTACCCAATAATTTCAAAGAGTCTGGATTCCGGCCTCCGCCGGAATGACGAATCCTGGTTACGCTCGTTCCCACGCTCCTGCGTGGGAATGCAGACACTTTTCCTTTGGGCAACAGCCCGGGGAGCGTGGGAACGAGGGTAATACCCGTCACCCCGGCGAAAGCCGGGGTCCAGTGACTTTGGATGTAACATACTGAAAACACATAGTATTGCGGCTTTCACCGAAATCTCGAATTAGGTATCCAGACCGTCGTTCCTCTCTATTTGACTCGGAATAGCCCCGAGACGGGTATTGTGACACAGTCTCTTTTGTCGAAATGGCGAATCATGGTTTCATTTGGCCTCGGGTTTTCCTTTGGACAACAGCTCCTAGCGGGAGGAAATCAAAAGATGAATGCAAAAAGCGAAGTTCGTAGCTGTGTTGATTGCTCTATCGGAAACTGCGAGCGACAGCACAGTGTGTTCCCGAAATTCTGCCTCACCAAGATTACCGCGCCTTCGCTCATAGCGAAAAGCACCGAGATCTATCGCGGCCAAGGCCTCGAAGCGCGCATGGCGCGGAGCGCCGCGGAAATTGAAGGGGAGTATTACTGCAAGCTCACACGCGTCGAGGAAACCGTCGCTTTCGCTCGACGCATCGGCGCCGCCAAAATCGGCATTGCAACGTGTATCGGCCTGATGGGAGAATCCAAGATCTTTGCCAAAATCCTCAAAGTAAACGATCTGGAGCCGTTTGTGGTGGCCTGCAAGGTCGGGTCGGTGGACAAGAGTGAGATCGGGGTTCGCGATGAATTCAAGATCAAAAAGGGGACATACGAAGCCATCTGCAATCCGGTTCTGCAGGCAATGCTCATGAACCAGGAAAAGACCGATCTGAACGTCATCGTCGGCCTTTGCGTAGGCCACGATTCGTTGTTCATCAAGCATTCCGACGCCCCCGTCACCGTCCTGCTCACCAAGGATCGGGTCCTCGGCCACAACCCCGCGGCTGCTCTTTACACGAGCGGCTCCTACTATACGCGGCTCCTCAAAAAGAGAGAATCTTTCTGAAGTCCTGTCCGCATGTCCGGCGGTCCGGGGTCGGCTCTCAGCCGGTCTGCTTGCACGCCGCGGCTCCCGTTTCGGACGTTGGGTATTGTCCGTCCGGGGGAGTCTTCTCTCAGGATGAGGCGAAGACTATGGTGCAATTCATCTATGAATAGATGGATCTTATGTGTCAAAGACCGTACATCATACGGAAATACCATATGAAACATTCAACTTTGATTGTAACGCAACGAAATCTGATCGAAAGTTTATGCAGAGATGAATATTTCATCTCGGGTGCACAAATAGAGCGGCACGGCATAATATATTGTGATAACAGCAAGATAGATGACTGATGGGCACTATCACGAAAGCGAGGCACGCTTATTGCTCTTACAATCAAACCACCAATGAGAGTATGAATCGACTTTGAAAAACACGGCATCCAACGGCCTTTGGGGCAGGTGCAGCCGGAAACGTCGGCGCATGAAATATGACGAGGATGTGGGAAATCGCGAGTTTCCACAGGTGGGGCGCATGTACAGATGGTTGGTGTAGAGTTCGAAAAGCTGGTGGCGCTTCTGAAGTAACTAGAGGGAATTACACAACGGAAATTGCAAGGAGGCAGTGATAATGAAGAAGATGAAGGACATCATGGCGCTCATTCCAACCCCTCTTACCGATGAGGGACAACTTGATGAAGTCGGGTTGAAAAAGGTCATTGATTTCGAACTCGAAAATGGCTGCTCCGGCGTGGGCGTCCTGGCCGCCATCGGGGAGTCTTATCTGTTTAACCGGGCAGACTGGGCGGCAATCATCAAAGTGGCGGTCAAACACATGAACGGGCGGGCGCCCCTGATGGTAGGCTGCCCTGCGTTGGGGACTTATCCGGCCGTCGATCTCTGCAAACAAGCCGAGGACTTGGGGGCTGATGCCATTCTGGCCTTCAACCCGCTGGCCTTCCGAACGTTTACCGTAGATGAGCTGATCACTCATTATACGAACATTTCAGGAGCCGTTAAGATCCCCATCGCACCGTACTCTCGCCTGGACGACCCGGTCCCGTTTGAAGTGTTGGAAAGACTCGTGGATGAGGGGCGTGTTTCCTACATGAAATTTGCGTGGAAAAACCACCAATCATTGAAGAAAACGGCTGAAAAATTAGGCGACCGACTGTTTATTTTCTGTGGTGCCGACACCTTTACCTTGAGGTATCTGCTTCTCGGCTGTCGGGGGGTACTGACGGCAACGGCCGCCATGCTGCCCAAGGAGCACGTGGAACTTCTTACCATGGTCCGGAGCGGGGATATCGAAGGTGCCCGGGCGTATTACAATGAAAACATTACGCCATGGAATGATATCGGGTTTTACGACATGAACGTATGGCACTCCATGCATAAGGCTGCGCTCTACTTTATGGGCTTGATAAAGTCGATGAAAGTGGTATTGCCGCAAGAATCGGCGGCGCCATGGCAGATCGAAGAGGTGAGATGGCTCTTAAAGCATCAGGGAAAGCTCAAAAGATGAGAGAAGCCCTTTATGGGCGGAGTTATCCTTAAAGTGTTGATTTAAGGTTTCTCAAGTCTTCCAGGGTCTTCCGGAAAATGGGTGCCTTCGCCTGTAGTCCCGACAACTTGCGGGCAGGGCTGTTTGGCTTCTCACTGGGAAGCGGGCAGCCGAACTGAAAATCCTCAAACCTCTCCAAGAGGCGGAGGTACTCCTTTTCCGGAAGACCCCTCATTATACCCGGATAGGCGGAAGTGTTTGAGCTTCTCTTTTCGGGTGCGCCGCGGGCGGGCCGGTTCGCGCGCTGACATAACCTCATTCTTTCAGGGTCAGCCCGTACTTTCTCAGCTTGCGGAAAGCCGTAGCCTGGCTGACCTCCAGGACTTGCGCCAGTTCGAAGGTCGAAGAGCATTGTTGCGCCGCTTTCGTGAGCAATTGTTTTTCATATGTATTGAGTTTTTCTTCAAGGCTGAACGGTAAATCAAAGGACGGACTGCTGTCCGTGTCGGGTAGTTCCCCTTCTGCTCTTTCCAACTTGGAAATGATGAACCGATCAATGGCGTGGTTGTCACATATAACCGCCGATTCTCTGAGCATGTTCACCAACTCCCTCACGTTGCCCGGGAAATAATAATTCTGTAGGGCGGCCATGCCTTCAGCCCGGATGACGTTTTTCTTCTTGTACTTGCGGTTAAACGTTGCGAGGTAGTTATGGGTCAGCTCGAAAATGTCCTCGCGTCTTTTCCTGAGCGGCGGAATTTCAACAGTGAACGTATTCAGCCGGTGGAACAGGTCCTGACGGAACAGTTTGTTCTTGACCATTAACCCAAGATCCTGGTTGGTCGCCGCCACGAGCAGGCAGTCAATCTTTTTCGGTTTGGTTGCTCCAAGGCGCATAATCTCATAATCATCCAAGTACTTTAGAAGCTTAGCCTGAATGGTGAGGGGCATGTCGCCGATTTCGTCCAGGAAAAGCGTCCCCTCGTGGGCCAACTCGAACAGTCCGACCTTGCCGTGCTGTTTGGCGCCGGTGAAAGCCCCCCGTTCATAGCCGAACAGTTCCGCTTCCAAAAGGCTTTCCGGCAGGGCGGCACAGTTGATTTGTACGAAAGGCTTCTCGGCCCGTGGACCGTTCTGGTGGATGAATTTGCTCAGCACGCCTTTACCGGTGCCCGATTCGCCGAGAATGAGAATGTTTGAGGCTTCGCTTTGAGAAAGCCTGATTGCGACATTATACACCTGACGCATCGCCTTGCTTTCGGCCACGATATTTTCATCCTGCCACCCCAGAGGGTTCAATTCAGCGAGTTCACTCTTCATCTTTTCGGCTTCCTGTTGGGCTTCTTCGAGTTTCTTTTGAAGCCAGTTCAATCCCGTCAAGTCCCGCTCGTTGACGACGACCAGCAACAGATTGCCGTCATCGTCGAATGCAGGCGTGCCCGTCACCAGCAGGTAGCGGCCGGTACGCTTGATGAACTGCATCACGCTGAGGATCTGCCTGGTGCGCAGGACGTCCGGCGTAATGTTGCGGTCCACAAGATCTTTTTCAAGCATAATCGAAACATTATGACCGAGGACCTCTTCGGCCTTGATCCCGTTGAGCCTTTCCGATGCGCGGTTCATGGCAAGGATTCGCCCCGATGCATCCGTAACCCAAATGCCGTCGGAGGATGCTTCGAAGATGGTTTCGAGATGTTTTGCGATCATCTTGGAAGAATTCAGCCTGTGCTCGCACTTGTCAAACTGCCGCGTCGGTTGAAAGTTGACGACGGCCCCCTTGATCTTTCCGTCTGGAGCCGATATGGGGGTTATGTCGACGATGATTTGTCCGTCTGCTGCGGATTCGGTGTGCCCCAGTTCAGCCTGGCCCGTCTTCATGCAGTGAAACACCCGTTCTCCGGTCGAGTGCAGGATCTTCCGAATATCCGTTCCAATGACCGACGCACCGTCCAGGCCCAGATTTTGCGCCGCCTTGGGACTTATCAAGGCTATAATTCCGTGGTTGTCCGCTACGACAACGCCATTGCTGGTAGTGTCGAGAATATCTTGTGCCGTAATCTGATGCTTCATCGTTTCTCCTGCTTAATGCAAAGCACTCCCCTGAGTTGCTTTCAGGTCGCAACACGCATCGCAAGCCGGCCGGAGCCTCGTGGCGGAGGGAACCATCCGTTCGTTCCCGAGCGAACGGCGCAACCCCAACAACCATTTCCTTCTACCACATCAATTCATATATGAAAAGATAATTTGTAACTAATGGAAACAACAAATCAAAGTCAATTCATAAATGAAATCAATGTTCAGGCCTTGAATCCCAAGCGTCCCGCACGCTTTTTGATTCACAATTGAATAATTCTTTATGAACGTGAGACGAGCGAAGGTGATCGGTGTTTGGTAAGTTTTGGCCATCATATCGAGTAGATATACCGGTATCGAATCGATGCGGCACACTTCTTGCCTTTAGCATAGAGGCGATGGAGAATTTTAGCAAACCGTGATTTCAAAAGGGATGACGGGAATGAACTGCCAAGAGGTCACTCAGTGTGTCTGCGGCAATGGGAAGAACATCAATCTAAAAGGGGAACGCATGACGGCTATCAATCGGGTTCGTGAAGTTATGAATGAAATGGGTGTACCGGGGCGCGACTTATATGACATACCGACTTCCACCAAACGCTTTCCCGACGGGGGGTATTGCCGGACCGAAATCGCCGGCGTAGAGTATTTCTCGACATTGAAAGCCATGGTCGACGAGGCTAAAAAGCGCAACTTCGTCATACATCGCGCCATTTGTACCGTCGGTGGGGCGACCTATCTGGATTTCAGCGAACTGGTCGACATGGCCCAGTTCTCGCGCGAAGCAGGCATTGAGATGGTTATGACCATAGGGCATCGCATGGGATGGGATCCGGGGGCAAAGACCGCCACGACAGCGGAAGGACAGCAGAACGGATGGCGGCTGCGGGGCTCCGACAACGTGTCCTACCATATCGCCGACATCATGCGTTGCGTGGATGCGGGGATGCGGGGCTTTCTGGTTTATGACGAAGGCATCGTGTCGATCCTGACCGAAATGCGCAAGAAGGGCGTTCTCCCGTCCGATACATTCTTTAAGTTTTCCGTTTTCGGCGGCTATGCGAACGCCGCGGGCGCGAAAGTGATCGAGCGCATGGGCGTCAACAGTTTCAACCCGGCCCCCGACCTTACGCTCCCGATACTGGCCGGCATCCGCAAAGCCATCAGCATTCCCCTTGATGTTTACCTGATTGTTCCCGACTCGTTCGGCGGCATGTTCAGGGCCTACGAGGCGGCCGAAATCGCCCGCGTGGCGGCGCCGGTGTACTTCAAATTCGAACCGGGCGAGTCCGAGGGGGCCATGTACAAACCGTGGATCACGGAAGAGTTTCATGAATACCATATCCGGCAGAAGGTCAAAATGGCCTCCATCGTTCACGAGCTTGTCGGCAGGATCAACCCGGAAATCAATTACTCCGGAGCGCGCCCGGGGGATTTGACCCTGACATCCGCCTAGAGGGGCACACAAGGTTGCGGTAGGGGCGTCAGTCATGCGGGTCAACAGTCTTAAGGCGCAGACTGAGCAAGTGGCAATCATCCGTTTTCCGAGCTTGATCTCTATCAACGGAGTTATCTCTACACTTGGTATGAGAGAAGCCTTCGCCAGAAACGAAAGACTTGAAGATGAATCGTGAAGAGAGATTCAGCGTTGTCCTGACGGATTATGAGTGGCCGGATCTGAGCATCGAACACGGTCTGTTTACTCCGCTTGGCATCGAATTCACCGCCTCGCACTGTAACGACGAAAAAGAGGTTACCGCGGTAGCCGAGAGCGCGGACGCCGTCATATCGGAATATGCGCCTTTGTCCGAGAAGGTCATACGGTCCCTCAGGCGATGTAAGGTCATCTCCATGAACGCTGCCGGCTTCGACAACATCGACGTTGATGCTGCGACGGATGCGGGCATACTCCTTGTGAACTGCCCTGATTACTGCTTTGAAGAAGTTGCCGATCACACCATGGCAATGATTCTTTCCTGCGCCCGGGGCATCTTTCAGTACGATCGCAGGATCCGGGACAGGATTTGGGATTTCAAATCCGCCGGTCCCCGCGAACGTGTGAGGGATTCGGTCCTGGGCCTGTTGGGTTTTGGCAGAGTTGCCCAGGCGGTGGCTGCCAGGGCGAAAGCGTTTGGAATGAAAGTGCTGGCCTTTGATCCGTTCATCAAAGACGACGTTTTGAAAAGCAAAGGCGTCCACCCCGCGACAATGCGGGAGATCTTCTCGGCTGCGGACTATCTCTCGGTTCACGTGCCCCTCTCGAAGGACACCCAGAAGTTGGTAACGGCCGAAGAACTGTCTCTTATGAAGGCTTCGGCCTTTGTCCTCAATCTGAGTCGCGGGTCGGTGGTCGATGAAAAGGCGCTTTATGAAGCAGTGAAGACCGGTATCGTGCGGGGCGCTGCTCTCGATGTCCTTGAGAAGGAACCTCCGGAGTTCGATAATCCATTGTTATCACTTGATAACGTTCTTATTACTCCGCATGCGGCTTTCTATTCTGAAGACGCGATGGTGGAAGTACGGACCAGGTCGGCTCAAGAGGTCGTCAAGGTCCTCAAAGGTGAGTTGCCGAATTATATCGTCAACAAGAAGGTATTGGAAAACGGCAAACTCAGAATGACGCCGCTCTCTCGCACCGGTTCATAGCGCGGGAGAACGGCGTGTATTTCGTTCATCTCCGTCAACTCCCGTTGGCAGAGCTTCCGTCCAAGGGCGCATGCACGGCAAGGTATGCCTGTGCCGGTAAAGTCAACGTTAACCTGCTAATCCGAGGTAATTTTTATGAAAAAGAAACTGTCCCGGTTTGATTTCGAGAACATGAAAAAAGCTCGTAAGATAGTCACTTGGGTAACGGCCTACGATTATCCGACGGCCACCTTTGCCGAGCAGGCCGACATGGATATGATTCTGGTTGGGGATTCCCTCGGCATGTGCGTCTATGGGTACGAGGGGACCGTTCCCGTTACCATGGATCAGTGTATCGAGCATTGCAAAGCCGTTAGAAAGGGTGCTCCAAATACCTTTGTTGTCGGAGACATGCCGTTTCTGTCCTACCAGGTCAGTGTCGAAGACTCCGTTAGAAACGCGGGTCGCTTTTACAAGGAAGCCAGTGTGGATGCGATAAAGCTGGAAGGCGGCGTTCGGGTATGCCCGCAGATCAGGGCCATTGCCGACGGCGGCATGCTGGTTATCGGCCACATCGGGCTCACGCCTCAGAGTTCCGGTCAACTGGGCGGATTCAAGGCCCAGGGACGTACCGCCGAAACAGCCGCCGAATTGATTGCGGACGCGCGTGCGGTGGAGAAAGCCGGTGCTTTCGCGCTGCTCGTTGAAGCGGTGCCCCCCGAGGTCACCAAGATCATGCGGGATGAACTCAAGATCCCGGTCTACAGCATCGGGGCCGGTGTCGAGGCAGATGGCCAACTGACCATCTGCAGCGACCTGTTGGGAGTATTCCAGGCTTTCACCCCGAAATTCGTCAAAAAATACGAAAATCTTGCGGAAAAATCGATTCAGGCTTTCTCAAAATACGTCGAAGAAGTGAGAAACCGTGAATTCCCTCAACCACAGCATACTTACAAGATGGTCGAGGGAGAATTCGAAAAGTTGTCGAAGCTCCTTAAGTAATGTCTGAGAATCAGAACTAAGGGTCTGGAAAGACAGTCAGCCGTATCGGAAGAGACGTTTAACCCGTTTCAAACTGCCCGGCTCCAGCTCGACCGCTCGCGCGGACCTGCTGGGGCTGAGCCGTGCGGTTCGTGAATTCTCGAGACGGCTTGTGCGGGAGATCGGGGTTAGGCTTTCTGTGAAAATCGACGCTCGATCGATGCCGGTCTTCCATCACTTTATGCGTTTGGTGCAAACACGACACGAAGAAGCTGATCCGACAGGACGGGAAGTCCTTACCCGGGAGTAGACAGGAGACTTTCTGATGCGCGTTCAAGATCATCCGATTCTTGGGCAAAAATCCGCGGGAAAGACGGTCACAATTGTTGTAGACGGCAAGCCCGTTACCGCCTTCGAAGGCGAGACGGTGGCCTCCGCTCTGATGGCTGCGGGAAAAAGGGTCTTCCGGCACACCAAAAAGAAAGGAGAGCCGCGCGGGTACTTCTGCGGCCTCGGCCGTTGTACGGACTGCATCATGACCGTTAACGGCGCACCGCAGGTGCGCACATGCATCACCGTGGTGGAGGAAGGAATGCGGGTTGAGACTCAAGAGGGGCTTGGCCGCTGGAGTGAAGAGCCATGCTAGAGACTGAGATTGCAGTGGTAGGGGCGGGTCCCGCCGGTCTCACGGCGGCCTGTGCGGCAAGGGAAGCCGGTGCAAAGGTCACCGTTCTTGACGATCAGGCTTCACCCGGAGGTCAACTGTTCAAGCAGATCCACAAGTTCTTTGGTTCCAAGGCGCACTTGTCCGGAACAAGGGGCTTCAGGATCGGGCAGCAGCTTCTCGCCCGGGCGCGGGACCTGGGCGTGGATATAATGCTCGACACAAAAGTAATTGGAATTTTCGAGGATTCCGTTTTGGGCGTTATTTGTAACGGCCGCATGGACCAGCTGAAGGCCCGCAAGATAGTGATTGCCACGGGGGCCGACGAGAACCGTATCGCTTTTCCGGGCTGGACCCTGCCGGGGGTCATGACCGCGGGAGCGGCCCAGACGTTGACGAACATCCATCGTGTTCTGCCGGGACGGCGGGTACTCATGGTCGGCTCCGGAAACGTGGGGCTCATCGTTTCCTTTCAGTTGCTGCAGGCCGGCGCCGACTGTGTGGCGGTCGTGGAAGCCCTGCCAAAAATCGGGGGCTACTGGGTTCACGCGGCCAAACTGGTCCGCGCCGGCGTGCCTGTCTTGACGCGCCACACGATTCGGGAAGTCCGGGGACGGGAGCAGGTCGAGGAGGCGGTGATCGTCCAGCTGGACGGAAACGGCAAGCCGCAGCCGGGGACGGAACGTACGTTCCAGGTGGACACGGTCTGTTTGGCCGTGGGGCTTTCGCCCTCGCTTCAGCTCACCAACATGGCCGGCTGCGCGCACCGCTGGGACCAGGCGCGAGGCGGCTATGTTTCCATTCACGACGAGAACTACGAGACGACCGTTCCCGGGATCTATGTGGCGGGAGACGTCGCCGGTGTGGAGGAAGCCAGCACGGCCATGGAGCAGGGCCGGATTGCCGGTCTGTCGGCGGTCCATTCCCTGGGATACAGGTCGGCGGTGGAATTCGAACTGTTGCATGAAAAGGCCTGCGCGAACCTCAACGCCTTGCGGCGGCCGTCAAACGCGGACGGCGCCGAATGCCGGATAGAAGAGTGGCGTTTGAGAGTGGCCGAGAAAGGGGTGTTCAGTCCCGCCGATCTGAAAGGCCTTCCCGGCGTGCCTTCCGAGGAGCGTATGCGCCGCGGCCCGGTGGCCGTTATCGAGTGCGGTCAGCAGATCCCGTGCAATCCCTGCGAAACGAACTGTCATTTGGGAGCGGTGAGCCTGGCCGGCGGTTGTCTCACAGGGCTTCCCGCCCTGATGGAGGAGAGGTGCACGGGCTGCGGTCTGTGCGTGGCAAAGTGCCCCGGGCAGGCCATTTTCGTGGTTGATCTGAATTTTGCCGAAGGGGTCGCGACGGTCAGCTTCCCCTATGAGTTTCTTCCTCTTCCGCGTAGCGGCGACGAAGTGCAGGGCACGGACCGCGAAGGGAAACCGGTCGTCTCCGCGCGTGTGATCAAAGTTGACACTCGCAGCAAGGATGATCGGACGGCGGTTGTGACCATTGCCGTCCCCGTTGAATATGCGCACGTGGTCCGTGGGATTGCCGGAAGAAAAGAGTGCACGGTTTTTGGAAAAGAGCAGGAAGCAGGAGTTTGAACAGGGCTCCGAAATACCGCACAAATTTGCCCGAAGCTTTGTCCGTCCGTTGTCGGATGTTCCGGCCCCCAAGTAAACGGTCGCCGGTACGACCGGTTTGGATTGAGGCGCTCAGTGGAGGGGAACGCATAAAGTTGGAGTAAGGCTTTCACGTGTAGACCGGGGAAATTCACTGCTTCGTGCTCTGAAGTGATGAGACGAAGGAGTAAGCCGTCCAAAAACTCTTCAACAGGAAACTACTTCAAAGACGGGGATAACCATGAAAGACGGGACATGGAAAGGGGTTTGGGTTTTGGCAGCGGCCATTGCCTTCGTGTTATTAATGTCTGGTTATCCTTCGGCTCAGGCGGATACTCCGTCGGATCCCGTACGTGGCGGTGTCCTTCGTTACGGGATGCTCGCCGATCCGGTGAACTGGTCGCCGCACAATGTTGTGGACTGCCAGTCGCAGGTGGTCATGTGTGAGATCTGGAGCGGGCTGCTGCGCTACGACGACCAAGAACAGTTGGTGGGCGATCTGGCGGAATCATGGGAATGGGCAGGTGACAAGACAGTGGTGTTCCACCTGCGCAAAAATGTGAAATGGCACAACGGGGACGTGCTCACCGCCGAGCAGGTCGTGAAGAGCGAGAACCATCGTCTCGACCCGAAGGCCGGTGTGGATGCCAAGACTCTGTCTGATATCATCGACAAGTGGGAAGCTGTGGACGCCGCTACCGTCAAGCTCACGTTGAAGCGTCACGATATCACCATTCTGCGCTGGCTGACCATAGTGCCGGGGAAAGATTTTGTCCTGCATCCAAGCTGGGACGAGAAGACCTGCGGCCGGTCGGCGGAAACCACCGTCGGCACCGGGCCGTTCAAATATAAGAGTTATGAGCCGGGGGTCGAGGTCCGGTTGGTAAAGAACCCCGATTACTTCCTTAGCGGAATGCCTTACCTGGACGGCATCAGGTACGCGATAATACCTGACAGAGAAGCCACATTGACCGGCCTTCTTGCCGGTGAACTGGACATGGTCGAATTCATCGATTTCCAGCAGCTTCCCAAAGTGAAAGACAAGCCGGGAGTTTACATTCCCGAGGGAGGCAAAGGCTTCTATGGATGCCGCCTGGTGTTTGATCTGTCCTTGCCGCCAACAAACGACGCCAGGGTTCGTCATGCCCTCAACTTCGCCATCAATCGGCAACTGATCGTCGATGCCGTTCTGAACGGCGACGGAGATCCGATCTGGGGAGGCTTCATCCCCCCCGGCCGCTTCGGGTATGCCCAGAATCTGGAGCATTACTACAGCTACGATCCGAAGAAGGCCAAAGCGTTGCTCGCTGAGGCAGGGTGGATCGACAACAGGGGTGACGGGAAATTGTACAAGGACGGTCAGCCGATGAAACTCACGTTTATGACCTTTGGTCCATCCTGGTGGAGCCAAGTGGCCGTGATTTTCCAGGCAAATCTCCTGGATATCGGTGTCGCCTGTGATCTGGAGATCAAACCCTGGCCCGAGTACAGAGAGGCGCGAACGAAGGTGCTTGAACTGCCCGAAGGTGTACCGGGAAAGGCGAACATCGTCGGTGCAACGATCTGGGGCCTGGATCTCAGTGACATGCCCGTCTATGTGGGGCCTGGCGGATTCATTAACTTCAACCGATACAACAACCCCAAGCTCCGCGAAACTCTCAGGGAGGCATTCTCCACAACTGACGACGCCAGGCGCGAGGAGATGCTTCGCAGTATCCAGGCGATGATGCTGGAAGATGCACCGGACATTACACCCTGTTGGATCACGCGTTCCGAGGTTGCACGAACTGCGGTGAAGAATTTTCACCACCTCAGCCAGGACGGGTGCTACGGCACTCTTCTCTGGCAGAGCTACCTTGATCCAAAATGATTCAGCGGGTGCGGGTGGCGAAACCGGCTGTCTTGGCCCGCGCAGCCAAATCGAGACTCGCAGCAAAGATGACCGGTCGGCCGTTGTGACCGTTGCAGTCCCCGTTGAACAGGCGCACGTGGTCCGTGGGATTGCTTAAGGAAAGGAGGGTGCCGTTCTTGGAAAAGAGTGAGAAACAAAAGAGTGAGCCGGACTCCGAACTGGTGATTTGCAGGTGTGAGGAGGTGACGAAAGGCGAGATTCTTGATGCCGTCAAGAGTGGAGCGCACACCTTGTGGCAAGTGCGGCGGTTGACAAGAAGCGGCCTGGGGTTGTGTCAGGGTCGCAGTTGCGAACGGCTTGCCGCACGCATTTTGTCCGAAGCCCTCGGCGTACCGTTGGCGGAGGTACTGACTCTCAGTAAACGGCCGCCGGTGCAACCGGTTTCGATTGAGGCGCTCAGTGGAGGGGAACGCACAAAGCTGGGGTAAAGCCGTTACGTGTAGACCGGGGAAATTCACCGCTTCGTGCTCTGAAGTGGTGGTACGAAGATGTAAGCCATCCAGAAGCTCTTCAGCAGGGAACACATCAAAAGGGGATAATATGAAAGACAGGACATGGAAAGGGGTTTGGGTTTTCATAATTGCCATTGCCTTCGTGTTATCGATGTCTGGTTGTCCGTCGGCTCAGGCGGCTTCATCGGATCCTGTACGTGGAGGTGTCCTGCGTTACGGGATGCTCTCCGATCCGGTAAACTGGTCTCCGCATAATGTCGTCGACTGCCAGTCCCAGGTGATCATGGCCGAAATCTGGAGTGCTCTGCTGCGCTACGACGGCAAAGGCCAGATTGTGGGCGATCTTGCGGAGTCGTGGGAATGGCAGGGGGACAATGCAATTGTGTTCCACCTCCGTAAGAACGTGAAATGGCACAATGGGGACGCGCTTACCGCCGACCAGGTGGTCAAGAGCGAAAACCATCGTCTCGACCCGAAGGCGGGGGTAGACGCCAAGACCCTGACGGGAATCATCGACAAGTGGGAGGCCGTGGACCCCAACACCGTCAAGCTTACCTTGAAGCAGCCCGACATCACCGTTTTGCGCTGGCTGACCATGGCGCCGGGGAAGGACTTCGTGTTGCATCCAAGCTGGGACGAGAAAACCTGCGGCCGCTCGGCGGAAACCACCATCGGGACCGGTCCTTTCAAGTACAAGAATTATGAGCCCGGCGTCGATGTCCAGTTGGTGAAAAACCCCGATTATTTCATCAAAGGCCTGCCGTACCTCGACGGGATCAGGTATGTGATCATTCCGGACGCGGAAGCCAGGTTGACGGGTCTGCTGGCCAGCGAACTGGACATGATCGAATTCATCGATTTCCAGCAACTTAACAAAGTGAAAGGCAACAAGGCGGTCTTCATCCCCGACGGCGGCAAAGGTTTCTATGGATGCCGCCTGGTGTTTGACCTTGCCCTTCCGCCCACCAATGACGCCAAGGTTCGCCGCGCGCTCAACTTTGCCGTCAACCGTCAGTTGATCGTCGATGCCGTTCTAAACGGCGAGGGAGATCCGATCTGGGGCGGCATGATACCTCCCGGCCGTTTCGGATATGCCAAAAACCTCGACGGATATTACAGCTACGATCCGAAAAAGGCCAAAGCTCTGCTGGCCGAGGCAGGCTGGGTCGAGAACAAGTCCGACGGCAAAATGTACAAGGACGGCCAGCCGATGAAACTTTCATTCATGACCTACGGTCCCACCTGGTGGAGCCAGGTTGCCGAGATCGTCCAGGCAAACTTCAGGGATATCGGCGTCACCTGTGATCTGGAAGTAAAGCCCTGGCCCGAGTACAGGGAGATGCGAACGAAACTGCTTGAACTGCCCGAAGGTGTTCCGGGCCATGCGAACATCGTTGGCGGAACGATCTGGGGCCTTGAGCTGAGCGACATGCCTTACTATTTCGGGCAGGGCGGATTCATCAACTTCAACCGGTACAACAACCCGAAACTCCGAGAGGTTCTCCACCAGGCGTTCCAGACGAAGGACGACGCCAAGCGAGAGGACATGCTGCGCAATGTCCAGGCCATAATGCTGGAAGATGCCGTGGATATCATGCCCTGTTGGATCACGCGTTCCGAAGTTGCGCGCACCGCTGTGAAAAATTTCCACCATCTCAGTCAGGATGGTTGCTACGGCACCCTTCTCTGGGAAACCTACATCGATTCCAAATAATTCGGGTGCGCGAGCAGCTTAAATACTCCCTCCCCGTCCCGACGGGGAGGGAAGCGGCTCAAACCGGAAATAGGCTCTGGAAGAAGGTGTTAGAGAGATGGTTAATTATTTCATACAGCGAGTCATATTGGCAGTGGTGCTCGTCTGGCTCGTCATAACGATTGTCTTTTTCCTCGTTCGCCTGCTGCCGGGCGACGCCGTAATGGCCATGGCCGGTCAATCACCCCAGGGGATGACGGCTGAACAGCGTGAGTCCGCGCGCCATGAGCTCGGTTTGGATCGGCCTGTATATATTCAATACGTGAACTGGCTCAACCGTGCGATGCATGGCGACTTCGGCGATTCCATCAGTTCGAAGCGGCCGGTCATTCGCGATGTACTGGTCCGAATTCCCCGCACAGTCGAACTCACCGTGTGCGCTCTCATCATCGGGCTGCTCCTGGCCATACCGGCGGGTGTTATCTCGGCCCTTCACCGGAACAGTTACATTGACGTGACCATCAACGGGGTACTGGTCCTGCTGGGTTCTCTGCCGGTCTACATCACGGGCGTTTTCCTGTTGATCATCTTCGGGCTGAATCTCGGCTGGGTGCCGACCGGAGGATTTGCGGAGTTTACTCAAAACCCCGGGCTGCACCTGCGACTGTTGATTCTCCCCTCGCTCACCCTGGGGTTGTGGGTCGGAGCGGTGGCGGCGCGGATGACCCGCCACGCCATGCTGGAAGTCCTTTCGCAGGACTATGTCCGCACGGCCTTTGCCAAGGGACTGGCGAACCGCACGGTGTACTACGCGCACGCTCTCAGGAATGCCCTGATCCCTGTGGTAACGGCCATCGGCCTGCAGGTGGGGGCGCTTCTCGGCGGGGCCGTCCTGACCGAAATGGTATTCACCTGGCCTGGGCTTGGGTCCGCCTTTGTATCCGCCGTGTTGCGGCGGGATTATCCGTCCATCCAGGGAATCCTGATCATTACGGTCACACTGTTCATCTTCACCAATCTGATAGTGGATATGATCGTGGCGGTCCTCGATCCGCGCATATCCAGGGATTAGGTTAGAACTTCGGAGGTACCGATGGGAATTTGCCGGACAGCCATCCAGGGGACATGTGGATGCCGTGCTAGTTTGGCGCGCGCCTGGCGAAGCGATCAATGGCGAAACAGCCGTTTTCTGGTCAGTGGTTCCGTCATCGCCATCTTCATCGTCATAGGCATCCTGGCTCCGGTGATCGCGCCTCATGATCCTTTGCAGCTTTTCCCCGGGCAGGTGCT
This sequence comes from uncultured Syntrophobacter sp., assembly GCA_963666995.1. Lineage (GTDB taxonomy): Bacteria > Desulfobacterota > Syntrophobacteria > Syntrophobacterales > Syntrophobacteraceae > Syntrophobacter. Next base: position 3,679,469 of record OY762941.1, read on the forward strand.
GAAGGGCCCCAGCGAAACTCACTGGCTGGGGACCGATGAGGTCGGCCGAAGCGTAGCCAGCCGCATGGTCTATGGGGCAAGGGCATCCCTTGAGGTGTCAATATTCGCGGTGGGGCTGGCCACATTGGGCGGCACCGCCCTGGGGCTCACCGCCGCTTTCTACGGGGGAATGGCAGATATGGCGATCATGCGACTCATGGACGTCATCCTCTGCCTGCCCGTTATGATCGTGGTCATAGCGCTCGTAGCCTTCCTGGGAAGCTCGATCACCAATCTCATAGTCGTGATCGGGATTTTGTCCATCCCCGGCACGGCCCGTATCGTATATACCACCGCCATTTCGATAAAGCAGGCCCAGTATGTGGAAGCCGCCCGAGCCATAGGCGCGACCGGAATTCAAATAATGGTGAAACACATACTGCCCAATGCCATCCCCCCGCTGCTCGTTCATGTCACCCTGTCCATAGGCTTTGTCATCCTGACCGAGTCCGGCCTGAGTTTTCTCGGGCTGGGACCGCCGCCGCCGACACCCACCTGGGGCCAGATGATCTCGGTGGGAAGAATGTATATCCACAGGCAGCCCTTCCTGCTGGTCTCACCGATGTTGGCCGTGAGTATCATCATTCTGGCGCTCAATATACTGGGTGACGCCTTGAGGGACCTGATAGACCCTCGCATCAGGGAAAGAATCGAAGGGGAAGAAACGCTATGAACGAAGCGATCTGGCGTGTGAACGTAGCGGAACAGACCGTTGGAATCGAGCCCGTGCCGTCAGGTTGGCGGCATTTGGGTGGACGGGGATTGACTGCGCGGATCTTGACCGATGAGGTTTGCCCCCGTTGTGATCCTTTGGGTCCGTCCAACAAGCTGTTGTTCGCGCCCGGGCTTCTCGCCGGACTTGGACTCTCAAGCTGCGACCGGTTGTCGATCGGTGCCTTGAGTCCTCTGACCGGAGGTATCAAAGAGAGCAATGCGGGCGGGACGACTGCGCTCAGGCTGATCCGTCTGGGTATCAGGGCGCTGATCGTAGAGGGCGCTCCCGCCAGGGCGGGGTGGTATCTTCTCCGGCTGAGCAGGGAGGGAGTGCGCTTCGAACCGGCGGATGAGCTGGTGGGAATGGGTGCTTATGAATCGGCGGAACGGCTCAGACGGCGCTACGGCCCCAAAGCGGCAATCGCGCTGATCGGACCGGCCGGAGAGAAGCAGATGAAAGCGGCCGGGGTCTTGAACCTCGACAAGGACGGGGAACCGTCGCGCATTGCCGCCCGAGGCGGCCTCGGCGCCTTGATGGGCGCCAAGCGGCTGAAGGCCATAGTGGTGGATTCCGCGGGTGGTGAGAAGCCGCCGGTTGTTGATGCCGCCCTCGTTCGGTCTGCGGCAAGGCGCTACGTCGAGAGCCTCTTGGCTCATCCCCGGAGAAAAGTGTACGGCGAATACGGCACCGCCGCCATGACCATGATGTGCCAGGAAATCGGTGCACTGCCGACACGCAATTTTTCATCAGGCCGTTTTGCGGGTGCCGCGAAAATAAGCGGTGAGGCCATGCGCGACCTGATTTTGGCCCGGGGCGGGGAAGGTCAGGCGACACACGCATGCATGACCGGCTGTCTCGTGGGCTGTTCCAACGTGTTTGCCGGCCCGGACGGGAAAAAGATCTGTTCGCCGGTGGAGTATGAAACGATTGCGTTGGCAGGTTCCAATCTGTGCATCGACAGCATGGATGATATTGCCCGTTTGAATTGGGCGATGAACGATCTCGGGTTGGACAGTATCGATGCCGGCGCAGCGCTGGGAGTGGCCGCCGAGGCCGGGCAATGGACATTTGGCGACGCTGCGCGGGCCTTGGAACTGCTCGAAGAGGTCGGAAAGGGCTCACAACCGGGCTGCCTTATCGGTGAGGGAGCCGAGGCCGTGGGTAGGAGCCTGGGCGTAAAGCGAGTGCCGGTAGTAAAGAAACAGGCGATTTCGGGGTACGACCCGCGCGCCGTCAAAGGCGTTGGGGTGACCTACGCCACTTCGCCGCAGGGGGCCGATCATACCTGCGGCCAGACCATTCACAACAATGTCAATCACCTGGATCCCCGGATACAGGCTGCCCTGTCCGCCAGGTCGCAGATCAACTCGGCCGGGTTCGATACCCTTGGGGTTTGTCTTATAGCAGCCTTCGGTTTTGCCGAAGCACCCGGGGCGATTCGCGACCTGTTGCGTGGGCGTTTCGGATGGGACCCGGGCGAGGATCCCGTGCAGTCACTGGGCCGGGAGACGCTCGGGCTGGAACTGGCATTTAACCGTGCCGCGGGTTTCACTACCGCGGACGATCGTCTTCCCGAATGGATGACCACCGAGCCGTTGCCGCCTCATTTGAGCGTCTTTGACGTCGAGGGATCCGATCTCGACGGGGTATTCGCCCGATAGCGGGCTGCGATGCTCACAACGCTGTGGCGCACTGCATTTCGAAGACGAAGCATTTCAATACTGGCAATCCTCTTTCCGGATTTACCGACTTTGCTAAAAGGGAACCGAGCTATGAAACTTGTTAGAAAACCCAAATGGATCACGTTTGACTGCTACGGAACGCTGATTGACACGCGCGCAGGCTATACCCAGGTCTGGCGGGAGATTCTGGCTAAAAAACCGACAGGTCCCGGCGCCGACGTGATGGACTACGTTCAGGCATGGGGAAAAGAGGAATTTCGCCTCATCCAGGGCCCCTACCGCAAGTATCGAGATATTCTAATAGAGAGTGTTGAGGCCACTTTGAAAAAGTTCGGCCTTCCCGTTGGCCCCGGAGACGGCCGGAAGCTGGCGGACGCCTGGGGCTCATTCCTGCCCTATCCGGATGTGAAGCCGGCCCTGGACAGGCTGAGGGACACCTACAGGCTGGCAATCATCTCCAATGTGGACAACGACATCATGAAACAGTCGGTTGCGAACATCGGCGTTGAGTTCGATGAGGTGTTCACCGCCGAAGCCTGTAAGGCCTACAAGCCAAGTCGAGTGCCGTTTGAGTATGCGCTGAAAGGCATGGGGGTGCCGCCTCAGGACGTCCTGCACGCGGCGTTCGGCTACCAGTACGACCACGGCACCGCCTCCGAGATGGGATTCATGACGGTGTGGGTCAATCGGCGCAAGCTCGAGCTGCCGCCTGGAGCCAGGAAGTTTGACCTGGAAATAGCAAATATATCAGACCTGCCGGCCCTTATGGAATCCTGATCCCGGAGGGCCGGCAATTGTCCGTGATGGTGTGGGAGAGTTGTCGATGAACAGGGAAGCTCATGATGTAGTGATCGTTGGCGGAGGCATTATCGGGATATCGCTTGCCTATTTCCTGGCCAAAGAGGGGTGCGACGTCTGCGTGGTTGACAGGGGCGTTGTGGGGCAGGAAAGCAGCGGGCGGTGCGCGGGGAATATAGGGCAAAGCCATCGCCCTCTCCCCGATCTTCCGATCATGACGCGCGCAGTACGGTTTTGGAAGAAACTGTCCGAGGAATCCGAGCTGGATTTCCAGTACCGTCAGCATGGGAATCTGAGGCTTGCCTGGAACGACAAGCACGCCGAAGAATTGAAGGCCATGGTGGAGAAGGAGAGAGCGAACGGGCTTGAATGCCGGTTCCTCGATCGGGCCGATACGAAATCAATCGTTCCGTATGTCACCGAAGCCTATGCAGGCAGTGTCTATACTCCCTCGGACGGTTCGGCAGAACCGTACCTGTCCTGCGTGGCGGTGGCTCGCGCGGCCAAACGCGCCGGCGCCGTCATCCATGAGCACCGGGAAGTGACGGGGATTGACGCCGTCGATGGAAAGATCTCCGGCATCCAAACCGCAAACGGCCCGATTGCGGCCCGGGTGGCGGTGAATGCCGCCGGCGCCTGGTCCCCGGCCGTTGGGGCCATGCTGGGGGTGCGGATTCCCGCCGTGGTCCGCAGGTCTCAACTGGTAGTCACCGAGCAGTTGCCAAGGTTCATGGAACCGGTCGTCAGCACCGTCTTCTACGGCTATTTTCGTCAGACCCTTTCGGGCAACGTGCTCATCGGGTATCCGGCCGCGTCCGTCAAGGGCTACGATCGCCGCGTTACCTACGAGGCCTTGAGTGTGGCAGCGCAGCGTACCGCAACCATCGTCCCCCGATTGCGCGGGGTTTCCGTGATTCGAGCCTTTACGGGGTTTACCACGTGGACACCGGATCTCCTGCCCGTGGTCGGCCCGGCAAAAGCAGTGGAAAACCTTTACGTCGCAACCGCCTTTTGCGGTCTGGGATTTGCCATCGGTCCGGGTATCGGCGAGATGATGGCCGAACTCATAATCCACGGGAAAACTTCGGCGCCCATAGATGCCTATCGCCTGGACCGTTTTGAACAGCAACCTGATGCAGCCGCCGGTTGAGGTGTCTGGGTGAATGGGCACCTTCACCGGCGGAGGCCATAAAAGTCAAACTGACCGAGGTATTCAAATGACAAGTGAAATGTTTACATCCCGTTTGGGCAAAGGGAATGTCTTCCCGATGACCCCGTTTTACGAAGGGGATCCGCAAACTGACCTCAAAGAGTCCCTGGATCGGGACCTCCAGCTTCACAAGGCGCACATCGTGATGCTCGCAGAGCAGGGCATCATCCAGAAGGATGTCGCCCGGGCGATCATGGGGGAACTCCTGAATCTCGAGAGCCTGGGGCTCGGCGGCCTCTCCGTGGATCCGAATCTGGGCCTGTACCTCAGCACCGAGAAGCACCTGGTGGAAAAGCTGGGAGCCGACGTGGCCGGAAAGCTGCACACGGCCCGGTCCCGAAACGATCTGGACCCTGCCAATATTCGTATGGACGTTCGCGGGAAAATCGAGCAGATCGAGCAGGCAATGTTCGAATTCCAGAAAGTGCTGCTTCGGGTAGCCGAGGAACATGCCGAGACCGTCATGCCGGGTTACACCCATCATTCGCAGCAAGCGCAACCTATCACTTTCGCGCATTACCTGCTGGCCGGTTACGATGCGTTTGTCCGTGATGTGCAACGGCTCGACCAGGCGTATGCCGTGGTGAATCTCTGCCCCTTGGGCGGGTGCGCACTGGCCGGCACGGGTTTTCCGATCAACAGGGAGCGTCTTGCCGATTTGCTGGGCTTTTCCGGGATTGTGGAAAACACTTTGGATGGGGCGGGCGGCAATGTCGACTTCATACTGCAGACCGCCGCGGCCATCGCGATCTCGCTGTGTAATCTGGGTCGGCTGCTCGAAGGAATCTATATCTGGAACACCGCCGAATTCGGAATGCTGGAGCTTGCCGACGAATACTGTTCGATCAGCAGCATCATGCCTCAAAAGAAGAATCCCGTTGCGCTCGAGATGGTCCGTGGAGAGGCCGTGCTCGCGGCCAACCGGTTGAACGAGATGCTGACTGTGCTCAAGGCGATTCCGCTTGGTGGAGGACGCGAGTGGCACTACGCGGAGCGGCCTTTTCCGAGGTGTGTCAACACTGCAATCGGTTCCTTCATCACGATGGCCGGGATCCTGTCGACGATCACGGTTAAACGCGATGTCATGGTTCGCCGAGCGGCTGAAGGGTTTGGCACGGCAACCGAACTCGCAGACGAAATCGTGCGCCGTACCGGGCTCTCCTTCCGGCAATCCCATCACATCGTAGGCATCACCTGCCAGGAAGCAATCAAGGCCGGAAAGAAATCCAACGAAATCACAAGCGAGATGGTCGATGCAGCCGCCAGGGAGGTTATCGGAAAGCCGCTGGGGCTGGATCAGGAGATCGTGCGAATGGCCCTGGATCCGGTTGAGAACGTGCGTGTCCGGGATACCGTCGGTGGTCCCGCTCCCAAAGAGGTGAGAAGGATGATCGAGAAGAGGAAGGACATCCTGGCCCGCGACCAGGCTCGCGCCGCGCAAAGGCAGTCGTTGCTGGCTCAAGCGGCCGGGGCATTGCGGGACGCATGCAAAGCGCTCATGGAAAACTGAACCCAAGCAGAAAGGTAGAAGAACGATGATCGAACTGAACGCCGAGCAGGAAGCCCGTGCGATGGAACTCCATCGCACGGCGGTGGTTATTAACGCGCTGGAATCCACGTATGTCATCGAGGAGGAGAAATATTTCCGGAAGCTGCTGGACGGAGGCCTCAACGGGACGTGGGTCACGGTGGGCGGGGACAGCCTGATGGAATCGTTGAATGAAGCGTCCGGAATGCTGGCCACCATCAGGAAACACAGTGACAAGATGGTGCAGGCGACAAAGGCTGCGGATTTCGCGGATGCGAAGGCAAACGGCAAGGTGGCCATTCTTTTCGGAACTCAAAACGGAAGCTGCCTCGAGAACGACCCCAAATTGTTGGAAGTGTTTTACCGGTTGGGCTATCGTGTGATGGGTCTTACCTACAGCGGGTCAAACTTCCTCGGAGCCGGCTGTGCGGAACTTACCCGTGAGGTGCAGGGTCTTAGCTTCCATGGGATTGAGGTGATGGAAGAGATGAACCGTCTCGGGATTCTCGTCGACATGTCCCACTCCGGCGACGCCACAACCTGGGACGTTCTCAAGCGGTCGAAGAAACCGGTCGTTTTCACTCACTGTAACGCGCGAGCCCTATCGGACACGACGCGAAACAAACCCGACGATCAGATCAAGGCCATGGCCGACACGGGCGGGGTGATAGGAGTCGTGGCCCTTCCGAGGATGGTGAACAACGACCTGACCAAAGCGACATTGGAAGGCATGATGGACCACCTCGACTACCTCGTGCGCCTGGTGGGAGTGGACCATGTCGGGCTGGGGTTGGATCACACGGACACCGTTGAACGGTTTCCGGTTCTGCCAAAAAACACCGGGGACTTGATCTGGCGGATCAGACGACCCGAGATGGCGGGGACCCGGGACCAGTTTTATACCGTCCCATACGCTAAGGACATCGAAGACTTGCGCAAAGTGCCTAACATCACGCGGTGCCTGGTCGCTCGCGGGTATTCGGATGACGATATCATCAAAATCCTCGGCGGCAACTGGCTCAGGGTGTTCCGTGAAGTGGCCGGATGAGAGCATGGTCCCGGAGGATGCGCTCCCGCAGGTCTTGCCGCCATTGTGCTGAAAAGCGGAAGAGCGCTGCTGCCGCAAATCCCCGGGACCGTCACGGGCATAAGTCAACCGGGTTTTGATGCTTTGGTTCACATTCCTGAAAGCGGCCAAAACGGCCTTATATTTAGTGGACACCCGCTTTCTGATGCCTTGGGGCGGTTTAAGGAGGACATGATCCTTGGACCCCTTGAGGCAACAGGAGCGGGAGGAGAAGGCGATGTTCCTGCGGGGGGCACGGCAGGGGCTGATGCCCAAACAGGATCCAGGTGATAATTGAGTTGTTTGGCCGGAAACGTCACCCTGGCGATATTGCCGGGGTCCAGTGTCGTGAATTGGAATTACCCAATAATTTCAAAGAGCCTGGATTCCGGCCTTCGCCGGAATGACGAATCCTGATTTCATCTGGCCTCGGCTTATCCTTTGAGCAATAGGCCGGGTATGATTACTCCCGGGATTTGCGCTCTCCGAGAGCATCACAAGGCGAGAGGAGTCTATGGCAGCATTACTGGAAGTGAAAGACCTCAAAACATATTTCTACACCAAGGCAGGGGTGGTCAAAGCGGTTGACGGAGTCTCCTATGGAGTGTCTCAGGGCGAAGCCCTGGGGGTTGTCGGGGAGAGCGGCTGCGGAAAGAGCGTAAGCGCCCTGTCGATAATGCGCCTGGTTAAACAACCTCCCGGCAGAATTGTTGACGGGGCGATTCTGTTCAAGGGACAAAACCTGCTCGACCTCGAAGACAAGGAAATGCGTCGTCTGCGAGGCTGCAAAATTGCGATGATCTTCCAGGATCCGATAATGAGCCTCAACCCCGTGCACACCATTGGCCGGCAGATAGGTGAAGTGCTGCGGCTGCATATGGGGATGAACAAGGCGCAGGCCCGAAACCGAACGGTTGAAATGCTCGAACTGGTGGGCATCCCTTCGGCTGCGGAACGGCTTGGCAACTACCCCTACCAGTTCAGCGGCGGGATGTGCCAGAGAGTGATGATCGCGATGGCTCTGGCCTGCAACCCCGAGGTAATAATCGCGGATGAACCCACTACGGCACTCGACGTGACCATACAGGCGCAGATCATAGAATTGTTCAAAAAGCTCATAAAAGAACTGAAGATGACGGTTATTTGGATATCGCATGATTTGGGGGTGGTGGCCGGCCTGTGCGATAAGGTCAATGTGATGTATGCGGGCCGCGTTGTGGAAACAGCACCGGTAAGGGAGCTTTTTGCCAAAGCCCTGCATCCGTATACCACCAACCTGCTGAAGTGCATACCGAGACTGGACGCGCAAGGCAACGCCAAATTAATGCCCATCGACGGACTGCCTCCAAACCTTGGGAAACTGCCTGCCGGATGCGCTTTCCACCCGCGCTGCCCTCAACAGGGTGATCTCTGCCAAAAAGAACGACCGACTCTGCGCAGTGTGAGGCCCGGCCATGATGTGGCTTGCTGGAAATGTACGGAAGGTGCCGCATGAAGGACGACCATAAAGGTAGAAATCCTCAAGACGAGATTTTGCTGGTAAAAGATCTGAAGGTGCATTTCCCCATAAAGAAGGGGGGAGTGTTAAAGCGCAGGGCAGGCGTGCTCAAGGCGGTCGACGGCCTGACGTTTTTCATCAGGAAGGGAGAGACCCTGGGTCTGGTCGGCGAAAGCGGCTGCGGGAAATCCACTACGGGAAGAGCCATTTTGCAGCTCTATCGGCCCACGGCCGGCGAGGTGATCTTTCAGGGCAGGAACCTGTGCACCATGCAAAATGAAGAGCTGCGCAGGATGCGCCGCTATATGCAGATCATATTCCAGGACCCCGGCGCCTCTCTTAATCCACGGATGAGTATCGGTTCGATCATTGCCGAACCGATGAAGATTGCCGGGTTGGCCAGGGGCCAGGCCGGACGGGAAAAGGTGGAAGCTCTGTTGCAGGAAGTCGGCCTCAACCCGCGCTTTGGCGACCGCTATCCCCACGAGGCCAGCGGCGGCCAGAAGCAGCGGGTCGGCATCGCTCGGGCCCTGGCGGTCGAGCCCAATTTCATCGTCTGCGATGAGCCGTTGAGCGCCCTCGATGTATCGATTCAGGCGCAGATAATCAACTTACTCAAAGACCTGCAGGAGAAGCGAAATCTGACGTATCTGTTCATCTCCCACGATTTGAGCGCTGTCAGACACGTATCGGACAGGGTGGCGGTGATGTACCTTGGCAAGGTGCTTGAGCTGGCGGACAAAACCCAGATCTATGCTGGCCCGCTTCATCCCTACACAAAAGCTCTTCTCTCGGCCGTGCCCATACCCGATCCCATCATTGAAGCCAAGCGTGAAAGAATCGTCCTGACGGGTGACGTGCCGTCTCCGCTGCGCCCTCCGCAAGGCTGCCGATTCTCGACTCGCTGCCCGCTGGTTCTTCCGATTTGCAGGGAAGCCGAGCCGGAGTTTCGTGATATGGGCGACCTCCATTTCGTCAGTTGCCATCGGGCCTAGAGGAGTTCTCCCGATTCGGTGAGAGACAGGCGGACGCTCACCCTCCGCGAAAACCTCCAACGGGAGTGCGGGAGCAGGAACTTATGCATGATTCGACCGGCCCATGCTCTTCCGGAAGAATTTCCAACGGCGAAGACGTCCTATCCATCTTTGGGGGAACTCAGTTGACGGGACAAGCGTAGTGCGGGAAATTCGCATACCGCGTTAAAGCAGGCGGAAATCGGAAGTGGACCCGCAAGGCGCAACGCCCCGGTCCTCGGCCCAACCCATGCGGAGGGACCCTGCCGCGATAAACAGAGGTTAACATGAACCAGGACTTACAGCTTCCAATTATGTGGTTTGTACAACAATGTTTCAATGCTTCCCCCCCGATAGATGTGAAGACAACCTACGATACACAGTGGGAATCCATAAAGGAGAATATCAGTCTGTCTCCCGGCGCGGAGGTCGCAGTCTGCGTGGGCAGCAGAGGGATTGCGAATTTGGTGGAAGTGGTGTCGACGGTGGTCCTCAGCCTCAAGCAGGCAGCTCTGAAACCCTTTATCACTTCCGCCATGGGCTCGCACGGGGGTGCCACCGCCCAGGGTCAGGTTGAGGTGTTGGCTCACATGGGGATCACCGAGGACACCGTGGGGGCCCCGATCAAGGTTACCATGGAGGTGGAAAAGATCGGCGAAGTCGACGGTGTGTCCATTTTCCTGGACAAGTTGGCATACCAGGCGGGGGGGATTGTCCTGATCAACAGAATCAAGCCCCACACGGACTTCACGGGCCCTACCGAGAGCGGGCTTATCAAAATGACGGCCATCGGTCTTGGGAATCAGATCGGAGCGGATTATTACCACAGGCTTTCCGTATCACGCGGTATGTACGAGATTATCAACACCGTGGGTACGGAATTGATAAAACGCTGCAAAGTACTGTTTGGCGTAGGGCTCGTGGAAAATCAGAGGCATGAGACCGCCGTACTTCGGTTGATCCCGGGCTGTGACATTAAAACAGAGGAGCCGAAGTTGCTCGTGCAGGCACGTGAGTATCTCTCGCGCCTGCCTTTGGACGAAATGGATCTATTGATCGTGGACCAGATCGGAAAGGAAATCAGCGGCAGCGGCATGGATCCCATCGTAACAGGTCGCCGGCCCTGTGCCCACAGCCCGGAACGATCATGGCCGAAGATCACCCGCATCTTTGTTCGGGATATAACCCCGGCCAGTGAAGGCAATGCCGTCGGGATCGGCCATGCCGACTTCACCACCCGGTGCGTGGTAGATAAGATCGATTTGGAAAAGACCGCCATCAATTGTGTCACAGCCTGTTGCCCGGAAGACGGCAAAATCCCGTTGACCTATTCAAATGATCGTAATGCCGTCCAGGCGGCCTTGATGACGTTGAGGCCGTATGAACTCAACGATCTCAGGCTCGTCCACATTAAGAACACACTGGAATTGAGTACCCTCCTGGTCTCCGAGCCTTGCCTTCCGGACCTGATGGGCGATTGTCGGGTGGTTTCCACGAAACGGCCAATCACTTTCGATGATAAAGGCGGCATCATTTCAGAATTTGAACAGGAATTTTGATCACAGCACCAAAAAGAGAAGAACAGAACCGATGAAAGCAAAACGACTCGACCTGTCACAAAGATTCCCTTTAATGGAGCACGTCATGCCCGCGGCGGGAGCGGAGTATTCCTTCATTATTTCGCACGCCGGGGGAACCGGGTTCCGGAATTGCCGGGTGATGGGCAATACCTGACTGCGACGGGTCTTAACTGAGTGGGAACCCACCGGTTTCCGCCTGCCTTTTTTGATGGTCGTATACTCAAAGCCTGCCTCGACGCTGCTGACTGCGCAAAGGGTTAGCCGGAAGCTTCACTGAGAATCGGTGCATGGATTCACGGCCTGAGAAAAATCGAAAAGGTGATGAAACTCTGAGACCGGGGATAATCTTTCCCGCTGTATATCCGGAAATATGGAGGTTGGCATGGAAACTTCACACTGTCATAAAGGAAACTGCAACAAGAATTACAACGGGGTCTGGGGGATGTTCATTGACGGCGAATTTCGGACCGCGGCGTCGGGTGCGCATCTGCAGGAGTTCGATCCTCGCACTGGAAAGCCGGGCTTTCGCATTGCCAGAGGCAGCGCGGCCGATGTCGATCGGGCGGTTGCCGGCGCACAGCTTGCGCTGCCCGGCTGGCGCGATCGCAAGCCGCTGGAGCGTGGCCGGGTGCTGATCGCCATGGCAACCTCACTGCGTGCCCGGCTCGACGAATTTGCGCGCTCCGAGCAGTGCGAGACCGGCAAGCCCATCGCTCAATCGCGCAACGACGCGGAGGTGACCGCTCAGTACTTCGAATTCTACGGCGGACTTGCGGCCGGCGTGGAAGGCGAGAGCATTGATGTGGGCCCGGACCGGTTGTGCTATACGCGTCGCGAACCCTACGGTACGGTGGGAGTGATCCTGCCGTGGAACGCACCGCTCAACCAGGCCGGTCGCGGCATTGCACCGGCGCTGGCGGTGGGTAACACGGTCGTCGCCAAGCCTTCGAAGTTCACTTCGGTTTCCCTGTTGATGCTGGCCGAACTGGCGGTAGCCTGCGGGCTGCCGGCCGGCGTACTCAATGTCGTGACCGGCTCAGGCCCTGAAGTGGGTACCCCGCTGGCGGCGCATCCCGGGGTGGCTAAAATCTGCTTCACGGGATCGGTGCGCGCGGGACGCGAGATCGGCCATATTGCCGCCGAACGCGTTATCCCCGTCACCCTGGAGTTGGGCGGCAAGTCCCCCAATATCGTATTTGCGGATGCCGATCTGGACGCCGCGGTCAAGGGCGTGGTGGCCGGTTTCACCTCCAATGCCGGCCAGGCCTGCATTGCCGGCACCCGCTGCCTGGTCGAACGCAGCCTGCATGATCGCTTCGTCTCAGCGTTGGCTGAGGCGGTCGGGCAGTTGAAGGTCGGACCGGGCGAGGACTGCACTATCGGGCCGATCATCACTGAAGCTCAATGGACCTGCGTTAACGAGTATTTCGACATTGCAGCCGACGAAGGCGCCGTACTGCTGACCGGTGGTGCCCGCCCCGGCGGCTCGGCTCCGGAGTCAGGCTGGTTCGTGCGGCCCACTGTCTACACCGGCGTGCGTCCCGAGATGCGCATCGCGCGCGAGGAAATCTTCGGCCCGGTATGCGTGGTCATGGCTTTCGACAACGAAGAAGCTGCTATCGCCATGGCCAACGACACCGAATATGGTCTGGCCGCCGGCTTGTGGACGCGTGACGTCGGGAGGGCGCACCGCGTGGCCGCGCTCCTGCAGGCCGGCCAGGTCTATGTCAACGAGTACCCGGCCGGCAGCGTCGAAACCCCTTTTGGCGGCTACAAGCAAAGCGGCATCGGGCGCGAGAAGGGCCGCGAGGCGCTGAGTCACTACACGCAGCTAAAGACCGTCATTGTGAAGCTATAGGTACGGTACAACGCTGTCCACCCCGGCAGCGCTTTGAACTTTTCACTCCGGGTAATCCCTGCATTTGCGCTGCCGGGGGCAAAGCAAAACCGGCCGGTGAAGACTGAGGGCACGGCTTCACCCGGCGCCTCGTCAATGACGGGGCCGTTCCATTTCGATAACTGAAGGGAAAATAATAATGAACATGGAAGGTGTGAAGTCCCTGATGGAGGAAGTCCACTGGGGTTCCTTGGCCTCAACGGACGGCAAGACCGTCGGTGTGCGCCCGATGGGGAGTTGGGCATGGATAGGCGGGGAACTCTGGTGTGCGACCTCGACTTCTTCGGAGAAGGCCGCTCAAATAAGAATGGTCCCGCACGCCGAGTACTGTTTCGGGAGGCCCGACGGGGAGCATGTACGGATTTCAGGGCCATGCGTCGTAAGCACGGACAGCCTGGACAGGATCACGCTCTACGATGCGGTGCCCGGTCTCAAAAGGCTCATCAGCGGCCCGGGTGATCCCGACTTCGCCATCATACGGATGAAACCCGATCGCATTCGATACAGGGGAACCTCCGGCCATGGCTATAAAGAAATTCAATTCGACCGGCACTGCCCTGTTTGATATATTTCGACATTGCTGTAAGCTTTCGAATGCTTGGCGTGAATCCGCACAAATGCCTTTACGGATGGATTGTCCGTCGAGAAACAGTGACGCGATTGAGGAATAGGATCTGGTGTACGATGGATATATGTCTGAAAAGATACCGCCTAACAACCTGAATGTGAATCAACCGGAGGTAAGAAATGCCCTTTGACGCCATAAAGATGAAGGATTGGCAAATTTCCGAGGAAGCCGAAACGAATATGCCGACACCCCGGGAATGGGGAGAAAGACTTTCTCTGAAAAATGACGAGATCCTGCCGATGGGACGGCTCTGCAAGCTGGACTTTTTGAAAATCATGAATCGTCTGAAAGACCGTCCCGACGGCAAGTATATAGAAGTGACCGCCATCACGCCGACCCCCCTGGGGGAGGGCAAGAGCACCACTTCGGTGGGCCTGATGGAGGGTTTGGGGAAAAGAAAGCTGAACGTCGGCGGGTGCCTGCGGCAGCCTTCGGCCGGGCCGACCATGAACGTCAAGGGGACTGCCGCCGGCGGCGGAAACGCGCTTCTGATCCCCATGACCGAATTCTCGCTGGGACTCACGGGCGATATAAACGACATCATGAACGCCCATAACCTGGCCATGGTGGCTCTGACGGCCAGGATGCAACATGAGCGCAACTATAGTGACGAACAACTGCAGCGTCTTAGCGGCATGCGAAGGCTCGACGTCGATCCGACCAGGGTTGAAATGGGATGGGTGATCGACTTTTGCGTGCAGTCCCTTCGCCGCATCATCATCGGGATCGGCGGAAAGCAGGATGGGTTCATGATGGAATCAAAATTCGGGATAGCGGTGAGTTCCGAACTGATGGCGATTCTGTCCATTGTGAACGATCTGGCCGATTTGCGAAAGCGCATGGGTGAGATCACCGTGGCTTTTGACAAGAAGGGGAATCCCGTTACGACTGGGGACCTGGAAGTTGCGGGTGCGATGACCGCATACATGAGGAACACGATCAACCCGACTCTCATGTCCACGGCGGAATATCAGCCGTGCATGGTTCACGCCGGGCCTTTCGCCAATATAGCCGTCGGGCAGTCATCCATCATCGCCGACCGCCTCGGCCTCAAGATGTTCGACTACCATGTAACGGAGAGCGGATTTGCCGCAGACATCGGGTTTGAGAAATTCTGGAATGTAAAATGCCGTTTCAGCGGCTTGAAACCCCATGTTTCGGTCCTGACCACGACGATTCGGGCGCTCAAAATGCACGGAGGAGGGCCGAAGGTGGTGGCGGGCCTAGCCCTGCCGGAGGACTACACCCGGGAGAACCTCAAGCTTCTCGAGGCGGGAATTCCCAACATGGTGCATCATATCCGGACCATCCGCAAATCCGGCATGAACCCGGTGGTCTGCATCAACGCCTTCAGCACCGACACGAAGGCTGAAATTTCGCTGGTAAAGAAATACGCTGAAGAAGCGGGCGCACGCTGCGCCGTGTCGGAGCATTGGGCGAAAGGCGGCGAAGGGGCACTGGAACTTGCCGATGCCGTGATAGATGCCTGCGGGGAAGAGAGCCAATTCAAGTTTCTCTATCCGCTTGAAATGAAGTTGAGGGAGCGGGTGAATCTCATTGCAAAAGAAGTCTACGGGGCGGCCGGCGTTTCATGGACTCCCGAGGCCGAAGCGAAGGCCAGGATGCTGGAATCCGACTCAAAATTCGATCAATATGCGACAATGATGGTGAAGACCCACCTCAGCCTGACCCATGATCCTGCCGTCAAGGGCGTTCCGACGGGATGGACTCTGCCCATTCGCGATGTGTTGATCTACTCGGGAGCCAAATTCCTGTGTCCCTGCGCCGGAACCATCAGCCTGATGCCGGGCACGTCCTCCAATCCGGCCCTGCGCAGGATTGACGTCGATGTCAACACGGGAAAGGTTCACGGGCTGTTTTAGGCAGCAATCGGGTGATGTTTGCCTAATCTGAGCGATTCCACGGGAGATGTCGCCGGGTCTGGAATGTCTTCAGTGAATCACACCCCCACCCCGCCTCCCCCGTCAAGGGGGAGGAGCTAAACGCTTATTCCCTTCCCTTGGCGGGAGGGGAGGGGCGAGGGGAGGGGGAGGAAATCGCTTATCAGGGCTTAACCATGGGGAGGATCAACAATGTCTGCAAGGTTGCTCAGCGGAACGCAAGTCGCCGGGGAGATTCGGGCGGAACTCAAGCTCGAAGTCAATGCCATGAACTCCATGTACGGGGTTGTCCCCGGGCTGGCGACCATTCTGGTCGGATCGGACAAGGCGTCCCAGAGCTATGTCCGGGGAAAACAGTCTACGGCTCACGAACTGGGGTTTTACTCAATACAGCGTGATCTGCCCGCGGATCTGAAAGAGGAAGCGCTCATCGACCTGATTGCGAGCTTCAATGCGGATCCCAAAGTCCACGGAATCCTCGTTCAGTTGCCTTTGCCCCGGCACATCAACGAAGAGAAGGTCCTTCTTTCCATCGATCCGGGAAAGGACGTAGATGCGTTCCATCCCGTGAACGTCGGGAAGCTCATGATCGGCAAGCCCGATTATCTGCCGTGCACTCCGGCCGGCATCCAGGAATTGCTTCTCCGCTCGGGCGTGCAGATCTCGGGGGCTGAAGTCACCGTAGTGGGCCGGTCAAACATCGTCGGCAAGCCCATTGCCATGATGCTGATGCAAAAGGGGCCGGGCGGCAATGCGACCGTTACGGTCTGCCACACCGGGACAAAGGACATCGCCTTTCACACCAGGAGAGCGGATATCCTCATCGTCGCGGCCGGCACGCCTCAGTATATCAGGGGAAATATGATCAAGCCCGGAGCGGTCGTGATCGATGTGGGGGTGAACGAAGTCGGCAGAACGGCGGATGGAAAACGCATCCTCAAGGGTGATGTCGCTTTCGAGGAGGCCGTCAATGTCGCGGGTGCGATAACTCCCGTGCCCGGCGGGGTGGGCCCGATGACGATCACCATGCTCATGAAGAATACGGTCAAGGCCTGCAAACTGCTCAACCATATCAATAGCTGACGCCGGTTCCGGGTTACAACGGATCGGAGTCAGTCAACAGTGTGGGGACTGTGCGCCCCACACCCCCCACGCCTCTGCGCGGCGTAGGGCAGCGTTGCGGCAGCGCTTACATCGAGAAGCACTGGACCCCGGCCTTCGTGTTTGGACGTTTGCCTCGTTCCCACGTATAAAAAGCCGTGCGGAAGCGGTTTCCCGGGCTGTAGAATCAAGGACTTGGAAGGAAGGTATCAAAGGCCGGTTTGAATGCTCGGGCCGATGCCGCCGGATCGGGGGAACCGGTGATCGCACTTCCGACGATGAGACCCCTTGCTCCCAATCCGGAAACGGCTTCCACGTCTTCCGGCCGCAGGCCGCCGGCAATGAACACCGGGATGGAGACGCTTTCGCACACCTTCCGAACAGTCCCGAGCGATTCCTCGAAACTTTCGGCGACCGGGGGATGTCTCTTCGGAAGATGAACGCAGATCTCGTGCGCGTTCCTTTGGGCGGCCTCCCGAGCGGCACTCAAAACATCCGTGCATCCGATGAGATCCACCATCACCTTGCCTCCCCAAACCCGGGCCGCCTCAGAAGCACCCACCCATGTGACCCGGTCCGCCGCTGCCGCCACAACGGTCACGACGGAAGCTCCCGCTTCGAATGCAGCGTCGGCGATGCGCCGGCCGGCATCGCAGATCTTGGTGTCCGCTATTATCGGCAGAGACGGGTAGTGTTCCCTGAAAGTCCGGACCACGGCCAACCCGCCGAAAAGCAGCAAAGGCGTGCCTATCTCTATCCGGTCAAGGCAAGGGACGGTCTTCCGCGTCACCTCGACGGCCTCTTCGACGGATGTCATGTCGAGAGCGATCTGCAACAGCAGGGATGAACCCGCAGGGTCACTGGATGATTGCATGCTGTTCGGGGTCCTGCTTCGGTGGATTTTCCGGTTTTGGCCAGATCAGTTCCCGGAGAGTCTCCATGCGCCCGAAGATTTCCTCATATCGGGCGTGTTCGTTCTCCTCGGGGCGGAACTGTCTCACGACCGTGATTCTCCTCGCCATGTCGCTGACGGGTACCCCATGGACCGACTGCCAGGCCAACATTGCGGCCCCGGCCGCCGTCTCCTGGCCCTGGTTGGTGATCGCTACGGGAACGTTGAAGACATTTGCCTGGAGTTGAATCCATTCGTTTGATTTGAGGAATCCTCCGCTCGCTCTCAGCTCGAGAGGCTGACCTGCCTGTTCCACGAGGACCCGGAAGACCGAATACAACCCGAGGCTGATGCCTTCGAGCAGGGCGCGGGCCAACTCGGCAGGCCCGTGAGTCGGTGACAGTCCGATGAACGCTCCCCTCAGATCCTCCCGCCACAGAGGGCTGCGCTCCCCGTGCACGTAGGGAACGAAAAGCAGGCCGTCGGCGCCTGGATTGGCCTGAAAACCGAGGCGCATAAGACCGTAAGGTTTGACAAGCGCCGAGGATAGCTGTGCGGGGCTTTGCTCGGAATGCCCTCTGGAAATCGCCTGAATCGTTCCGTTCACGAGATCGCTGAACCACGACAGGATGTTCCCGCCGTTATTGACCGCGCCTCCCAGGACCCAAAGTCCGTTGATGAGAGGATAGGCCCATGTTCTCGCCTTCGAATCGATTTCTCTCTGCCCGGAGCTTAAACGCACCGCGCCGCTCGTTCCTATCATGCAGCTTCCCAGGCCGGCCTTGATGCATCCCAGTCCCAGATGAGACAACACGCCATCCGAAGCGCCGATCACCACGGGGATTCCGTGAGGCAACACAAGTCTGTCGGCGACATGAGAAGCAACCGTAAGCTTTTCCGTCGGCGCGTGGATGCTCGGAAGCCTCTCCGGGGGTACTTCCAGCCATGTCAGGAGTTCCCTGTCCCATTCGTTTGCAACAGGGTCATACAAGCCGGTCGCGGTCGCCATGGAGGAATCGACCGCCCATTCGCCGGTCAGGCGGTAGAGTACGAAATCTTTGAGGCCGGCAAGGATTATCTTTTCGGCACCTTGCTGCTGAAACGGTTGAAGAGCGGCGTCCCCCTCCCCAGCGTAAGCGAGGCTGTCCTTGAGGAAGCGGTCCATCCCATGCCTTCGCCACCACAAAAGCTTGGCCGGCCAGTAACTTGCGTGAGCGGGACAACCCGTTCGGCGGTATGCGCTCAGACCGAACCGGCCCCTGATTTCCTCCGCCTCTGCCGCCGACCTCGCATCGCCCCACAATGAAGCCGGAGTCAGGGGGGAATATTCGAATTGCCTTCCCGCCGCGGGATGGGGAGGGCCGAAAAGAGCGAGGCTGCTGACGGTCCCTGCAAGACAGAGGGCCGAGATTTTCGCGATACCCTTCAGCCTTACGGCTACGGCGGCAATGCATTCCTCAGCCGCTTCCGCCACATCGAGGGGGTTCTGTTCCACCCCTCCGCCGGGGCGAACCCGCACCTTGTAGGAACGCCTCTCCTCGGCAAGCGACGTAAGGTTGCGATTGAAGGCTACGGCACGCACGCCGCTGGTCCCGAGATCGATTCCCACGACCACGATTTCACTGGCGGCCCCGGACGTAAAGGGTCTTTGCCGGTCTTCAGATTCCTCTACATCCCCGTTGCCGGGTTCATGCACCATACTCAAGACTCCCAACCCACGGCGGGTGAAACCGCCTGCGGTTCGTCCCGGTTGTCCAGTTCGAGAGCGAGACCCTGTTCCTCGACGCCGGGCCTGACAAAGAGGAGTCGTAAGCCGCTTTGGGCTCTCCTCTCAAAAGCGAGATCAACTCCTTCGATCTTCGCAATGACCAGATCGCAAAGGTACAGCACCCGGCATCCCGGCTCCAGATGCCCGCCGAAGGAATGATCGAGGTCCGCCACCTCCATGTGCGCATGGATCTCCCCTCCGGCTATGATTCCGTGGATTCCGAGGACTTCCAGAGGCGCATGGATGGTCGTGAATTTGTCTTCGGGGGGCAGTGAGTTCCCTGTTACCGAATGAAACCGGCACCTGTCGATGGTGCCGTACCCGGTGAGGATAACGCCGTTCAGAATCCCGTGCGTCGATGCATAACGATGCAGGGATTCATACACATCCTCGTTGCGGTCGAGATGAACAATATGAAGTCTTCCCAGAGTTCCATTGCCGTAATTCATGATTTGACATTGCCTCCTGAACTCCTGATAAACCCCGAAGCGCAGACGGCAAGGGGCAAACCCGGATATTTCCGTAGTGACGGAATGATTGTTCCGCATGTACACACAAGTCCCGCCATTTCAAATCAACGGGGCTCAACCTTCCCGTCCGGCTTCGCGCCGCATGATTCACGCACGATGAGTCGCGGCTTCAGATAAACGTCCTCGAAATCCGCTTCCTGATCCGGGGGCCTGTTTCGGGATATCAGCTTGAACAAAATGCGGGCTGCCGCAAGTCCCATTTCATGAGATGGCTGAGCCACGGTCGTCAGCGGCGGATTGACGATCCGTGCCCACTCCGTTTCATCGAATGCGGCGAGCGCCATGTCTCCCGGAACTCGAACATCGAGATCGATCAGGGCCTTCCATGCGCCGGCGGCCATGAAATTGTTGCAGATGAATATGGCGGTCGGAAGCTTTTCGGGGGGCAGCGCCATGAGTTCCCACACTCCCTGGTAACCGCTCGCCTCCTGGAAGTCACCGAAATAGATGAGTTCCGGCGAAACCCCCAGCCCGCGCGACTTCATGGCATCGAGATAGCCTTTGAGCCGGTCTGCGCCCGTATTGATACTCTGAGGCCCGGCGATGATGGCGATCGACCTGTGTCCCAGGTCGATGAAGTGCTTGACGGCCTCGAAAACGCCGGCCCGGTTGTCGGTCAATACCGCGGGTCCGCCGAACCCGGGAGGGCGCCGGTTTACGAAGACCCACGGCAATTTCTGATCCTTCAATATCTGCAAGTGTTCCGCCTGTTTCCCTGCCGCGGAAATGATGACCCCCTCGACGCGCTTTTCACACAACAGCCTGACGAACATCCGTTCCTTTTCGACGTCTCCGTCCGTGTTGCAGAGCAGTTGGTGATAGCCCAGGGGAGCCAGGACTTCTTCGATCCCTCTCACGACGTGTCCGAAAAAGGGATTGGCGATATCATTTATAATCACGCCGATCGTTTGCGTCTTTTGGCGTCTGAAGCCTCGTGCGATGGCATTCGGGTGGTATCCGAGCGCGCGGGAGGCTTCCAGAACGCGAGCCTTCAGCTCGTCGCTGACAAAGCCGGTCGAATTCAACACGCGGGAAACCGTAGCGGTCGACGTCCCCGCGCGGGAAGCAAGTTCCCGGATGGTTGCAGTCTTGCCCGGAGCGCCGGGGCTCACGTTGTCGCGCTTTTTCATCTCAAATGTCCTCGCGCATCACATCAGCAGGTTGGGCAGCCACATCACCAGTTGCGGTACAAAAGCAAAAAGGAAAAGAAGCAGCGTCATAACGGCAAGGAAGGGAACGATGGCGTAGCTTATTTTCTCAAAAGGCACCTGTGCAATGCCGGATGCAACGAAGAGGCAGACGCCGACAGGCGGAGTGAGCGTACCGATGCAGATGTCGATGCACATGAGCACGCCGAAGAACACGGGGTCGATCCCGGCGTTTAAGATCACCGGATATAAAACGGGCGTCATGATGATGATGATCGCCGGCCCGTCGAGGAACATTCCGAGGATCAACAGCACCGCGAGAATCAGGGTCAGGATGACGGCCGATGACGCCCCCAGGCCGACAAGCGACTGCGCAACGATCTGGGGAATGCGCTCGAAAGCCATGACCCAGCCGAAGATGGAAGCCGTGGCAAACACAAATAGAACGATGCCCGACGTAATGGCCGTGTTGATAAAGATTTTGGGAACATCCCTGATGCTGAGGACCCGGTAGACCAGGGTCGCCACGAGGAAAGCATAGACGACTCCGATCAGTCCGGCTTCGGTCGGGGTGACGACCCCGAGGACGATGCCGCCGATCATGGCGACCGGTGTGAGCAGGGCGAGAAAAGAGTCGACGAAAGACAGGAGCATTTCCTTCAGGGTCTTGCGTTCTTCAGCGGGGTGCCCCTCTCTTCGAGCGTAAACGTACGACAGCCCCATCAGGGCGAACCCTATGATGATCCCGGGGATATAGCCCCCAAGAAACATCTTGCCTATCGATACATTGACGATGGAGCCGTAGAGGATCATCGGTATGCTGGGCGGAATGATCGGGCCGATCGAACCTGCGGCCGCGACCAGCGCCGCGGAAAAGTCCTTGCGGTACCCTTTGGACACCATTGCGGGAATCATGACGGAACCGACGGCGGTGGCATCCGCTATCGCCGATCCGGTGACCCCGCCGAAAAACATTGCCGCGATGACGGTGACATAGCTCAGCCCGCCGCGTATGTGCCCCACCATCGAAGACGCAAAGCGCACGATCCGCACCGTAATGCCGCCGAAGTTCATGAGTTCGCCGGCCAGGATGAAAAGGGGGATGGCGGTCAGCGCGGTGGAATCGATTGCGGCGAACATTTTCTGGGGGATAAGTTCCAGACCCACCGTGGGCAGGCGTATGACGAAATAGAGAAGCGAAGAAAATCCGAGCGCGACGGCGATCCCGATTCCCCCCAGGATCAATACGAGAAACAAAACCAGAAACGGCACGGCATTCATGCGTTTCGCCTCCAGAAGGCCCTTCGGCCGGCCTGAGCAAGGACCTCGATGAGCATGAGAAAAGAACCCAGGGGAATGGCAAGGTATGCGTAAGCCATCGGCAGGCCCGTGGCGGGCATCACCTCCTGAACTTTGATCACATGAAGAACCAGGCGCATGCTGTAAAAGGTGACCACCCCAAGAAAAATGCAGGTAATCAGCACTCCGATTCCCATGACAAGCACTCTAATCCCCTGGGGAAGCATTTCAACGAGCACGTCCACTCTGATGTGGGTCCTTCGTCTCATCGCCCCATATGCGCCCAGAAACGCGACCCACACGAAAAACGTTCTGGCCGCTTCGTCCCCCCATGCAAGGGGGTGGTTAATGACATAGCGGAAAAAAACATTCAGGCCGATGGACACGATCATCCCTGTCATAAGGATGACAAGGACCACCCCGAGCAGAGAATCGATGATATTGTTCGCGGAACGCATCTTACGTTTCCCTTTCCGGTGAAGCTTTCGAGAACGAATCTCAGAGGAAGCAAACTGATATACTCGCACTTCCCCTGGTTTCACCGAAGTTCGCTACGTTCAGGACGGAGGCGGTTGCCTCGCTGTCCGGGCTGTTTGCCTTCCTTCCGGAAGCGATCGGATTTGCCGTTTCTCTCTCCCCGCACTGAGGCGAGGAGAGAGAGGCGAGGGAGGGGGATTCACGCCGTCAAAAAGCTGGATAATTGTCTCCTCCCTCACGGACTCCCCATTCAAAGGGAGGGCCCCGGGATACTCTCCGGTGCGTACTATTTGGTGTCCACAATCAGGTCGTACCATTTCTGGCCGAAGCTGGGGATGAATTCCTTGTGAACGTTCTTCGTGGCCTCTCTGAACGGCTCGAGGTCCGGAGCGTTCACTTCCATGCCCGCTTGCTTCAACTGGTTTACCAGAACATTGTCGGCTAGGTTCTGAGAATAACTCCTCTGATCCATCATGGCCTGTTTGCCCAGATCGAGCACGATCTGCTTCATCTCGGGCGAAAGAGTGTCAAACCATTTCTCGCTCACCAGAAACACCGTGAATGTCATGATGTGGTTGGTGAGGGAGAGGTATTTGTTCACCTCGTAGTATTTGGAATCGTAGATCTGAGGCAGGGCGTTTTCCTGGCCGTCGATCACCCGCTGTTGCAGCATGGTATACACTTCAGTGAACGGAGCTGCGACCGGGTTTCCTCCGAGGGCCTTCGTCACCGCGAGGTTCACCGGGCTCTGCGGACTCCGGATACGCAGGCCGACCACGTCGGCCGGCTTCGTGATCGGGCGAACCGAATTCGAAATCACCCGGTAGCCGTTTTCACCGAATTCAACCACGCGCATCCCTTTCTTCAAGGTAGCCGCGCGTATCTCGTCTCCAAAAGGTCCGGACAGGACTTTGTAGGCATGTTCACGGTTTCTGAAGATATACGGGAGGCTTATCGCGGTCACGACAGGAGTGAACTGGGCGAGCGGGTCGTGGCCGATGATGGTCGCTTCGATTCCGCCGATCTGAAGCGCTTCAAGGACCGTGCGTTCATCTCCGAGCTGCCCGGCGGGATAGATTTCCACCTTGACCTTGCCGTCAGTCTTCTGAGCCACCAGTTCGGCAAATCTCTTTGCGGCATAGTCGAAATGACTGCCTTCAGCGGTGACGTGCGCCAGCCGGATCACCTGAGGTTTG
This sequence comes from uncultured Syntrophobacter sp., assembly GCA_963666995.1. Classification (GTDB taxonomy): domain Bacteria; phylum Desulfobacterota; class Syntrophobacteria; order Syntrophobacterales; family Syntrophobacteraceae; genus Syntrophobacter. Next base: position 3,703,435 of record OY762941.1, read on the forward strand.
GTTTCGGCCGCCTGCACGGCGGAGGGCATACAAATTCCGGCCATCAGCAGAAGAGCGGAAAAAACCGCCACCGCCAATCTGAGTTGTTCCCGCCGGCCGACCCTCTTCAAATTTGTCTTCATGGCCTTACTCCTTTCAGTGGAATGCTTTCCGTGTGTCTTCCAGCCTACTTTCCAGCCGCCAGATCCCGGATGGTACGAGCCTGGCGATCTCTAAACGCCGCAAGATTCAGCAGCACTCGGGAAAGATCTTCGCTGGTGTCCCTCATGGACCGGTCCTGAACGGTGATTCCGCAATGGGCGACGGCGGTTTCAACCGTGTCTATCCAGTGTTCCGGCAGGCGTGAGGCACCGCAGAAGGCCCCGGCGATCGCGCCCGCGACGCAGGCGATGCAGTCCGTATCACGGCCGAAGTTCGACCCGCCGATGATGGAGAGCCTGGCATCCCCCTGGGTGATATAAAATAAGGCCATCGATTCGGCGAGCACTTCCATGCCGTCAAATGCGGGCAGCCAACCGTATTTCTTGAAGAAAGGTTCTCTTACCGACCGGATGTCGGGATTCGCGGCGGCTATGGCGATTGCTTCATCGATCACTTCGGCGACAGGGGCGGCCACAAAGGACTTGGCGGCCTCGATGACGGATTCGACGGTCGCCTCGGGCCGCATCGCCTCGGCAACCGCTGCGGCTTCGGCGGCGGCGCAGTCCAGACCATAGCCGATCCTGGACTGAAGGATCGAAGCCACGTTTTTCGTGTCCAGGGCGGCCTGCCTCGGATCGCCGGCGTGGAGCGCGCCGATCGGGCTGACCATCATCATGGCGTCCACCATGCCGGGCCAGTGGGTCATGCCGCCCAGTTCGGAGGGAGGAATCCTGGTGATCGAGTTCCCACCGCTCAATCTGTCCACGAAGATACGGATGTGCGGGTTGATGAGGTAACCGATGGTCTCGGGCCTGATGTCGCGCCGCCAGACGTCGGCCAGGTCATCCACGGTGATGGGCCCGCCTTTTTCGATAATCGCCTTGGTGATGAGGTATTTGAGTTCGGTCCCGTCTTCAGTCATTCCGGCCGGATGGTCCATGGGATAGTAGTGGAGCAGGGGGCCGTTCCAGTAGCGGACGTCTCTTTCAGCCTGAGACCATGGAAGAAGGTCTTCCACCAGGCCGCCGAATTTTTCTTCAAGCGCTTTATAGCCGCCGGAAGGGAGGGCCACCCATTCGAGGGCGGCGCCGAAAGAGGCGCCGATGGAACCCCCCGCGATACATCCGAGGACCTTGTCGTAAAGGCGTGATTTTCGCAGATCGGCATCGATTGGCATGATTTTTCTCCGTTCAGTGAGGGCCATGATAACGTTTACGTAAACGTTTACACAGAACTGAATATAGGCCTGTGCAGGCTGCAAGTCAACAAGATCTTTATTTCCTTCTTTCGCTTCACTCATTCCTGTTTGCCGACAGCTCCGTCCATCGTGTCCCACAGGATAGACGAATGATTGGTGCCACATTCACAGTTGAATTCGCTTGACAAGGGGGAAGGTCTTAAAGATAAGTAAATGAATATTCACTTAGTACATTGGGCCCGGATACTTGTATCCGGGTCCGTAAGGACAAGAGGACCGCCGAATCCGTTACCACGATTCCAGGGCTTGCCCCCCGAGCTTCCTCTTCCTCTTGCGCTTCGCGCACGGACAACGAGTTGTCCGTGCCACCCATCAATAGGATTATGTCATTGAATTTGTGAAATGGACTACTTAGTAAAGCTCATCCTGCTGCGCCTCGATTTACCCTTCGGTTCGGGGGGAAATCGAAAATCGAACGCGGGATGGACGGCGGTTCTTATCTCCTGCCGGATTCGCCATCGGCGGCGAGAAAGACGCGAGTCCCATGCGCACGGGCAGTGAGGATCGAACAAACGGGAGCACACCGGCTTTGGATGAAAAGACAGAGAAAAAGGGCAGGCTGAAAGGTGACGAGAGAAGACGGCAACTCATTCGCGCCGCCACGCGGGTCTTCTCCCGCCATGGATTCGGCGGAACCACGATGCGGCAGTTGGCGGCGGAGGCCGGCGTCAGTGAAGCCATGTTCTATCATCATTTCCCGAGCAAAGAGGTGCTCTACGAGGCGATACTCGAAGAAAAAATGAACGCCGCGAGGCTTCTCTATTATCCGGTCGAGGCGGTCCGGGCAAAGAGGGACCGGGAAGTCCTCGATACGATCGTGGGAAATATCCTGCGTGAAAGCACTGAGGACGATTCGTTCATGCGCATGCTCATGTTCGGCGCCCTGGAAGGCCATGGACTTGCACGCAGGTTTGTTGAATGGCCCGTGCAGGAATTCTACCGGTTCCTCGGCTCCTTCTTCGAGGAAAGAATGAAGGATGGGGCTTTGAAGACGATGGACGGGAAGACGGCGGCTCAGCTTCTCGTCGGCATGGCCCATATCATGGTCCTCTACCGCGAGGTCTTCAAGGATTCGACGACCCGCGAAACCGGGCTCGAAGCTTTGAAGAAGACCATAGTGGATGTGTTTCTCTTTGGACTGAGCGCGGGAAAAGAAGAAGAGGCTTCCGAGGACGTCAGGTAGCCGCCGCGGTTGTTTCCCCCACGGGCGAAGAGACTATACGGATGACTCAGGGGACGGGTTCGGGCATAAAAGCGGCAAGGCCGGGCCGGAGGGGGAATCGAAATGCTGACCTTCAGGGACCCGCCTGGAAGGATCACGCCCGGCTCGATTTCCATTTCCGGTAAAGGCGAAGCGGGACAATAAGCCCGAAAAACGGGATGGTGTATATCGCCGCCACCGTTGGTTCGCGATGGCCGAAGAACTGCGCACTGAACACCAAAACCAGGATGTTGTTCAGGATCCCGAAGCTGATTATAACTGACAACTGACAGGCCAGCGGCTTTTTGAGCGTGGACAGTATTCCCGCCACAAAGAAAACACCGGCCAGACCAACTGAAATGCCCAAGGCAAGGGCAAGGGCGAACGGCTCCTCACGAAGAAAACCGGAATATTGCGAAAAAACCCCAAGGTTCGTAATTGCAAATGATACCAGGGAGACCGGATACTGCCCCCTGGAGAGCTTTTCGGCAAACGCCGGAGCAACGCGCTTCAATGCCTCGGCCAGAAAAAGAGGAACAAAGACGACCAGGCAGAGAAGGCGCATCATGGCCAGGAGCGATATCTCCATATTTCGGGCGGCAAGAACTTTGACGAGCGCCGGAAGTGTGAAGGGCACCAGGATCGAACTGGTGACCACCATGCTGAACATGAGCGGCATGTCCGCCTCGACGAGGCCTGCGAAAAAGGGAGATGCCACTCCCGTGGAGACACCGCTGAGAAGCAGGGCTGCAAGCGCGTAGTCGGGAAATGTGTATTGAAAAAATACAAATATCGCTGCGGGAAGCAGGATCAGCTTTATCGACAGGTAGTAGCATACGCTGGGAAGAGAAGCCTTCACTGTAGCCAGGATGGCTTTTTGCCGGACGGAGAGAAAGCTGAAGAAAATGAGCGCCATCATGCAGTATATGGGGTAGGGCTGAAAAAGTGACGCCGTCTCCGGCAGAAAAATGCCGGCCAGGATGGAGGAAAAGCTGACGGCGAGCATGAGTGCATCACGCAGAGTGAGCATGTCCCAGAGACTCCCGGAGTCTGCTCTCTTCGAACCGTTCATCGGCCGGAGAGGCATGAAAAAATGTTCGTACCCCTGTTATACCGCCCCCCGGGCGTGGTTTCAGGGTGGCCTCAATTGTATCGCCCAGTCCCAAAGTGAAGAACGTGGTCCCGCTGAAGTAAAGAGAGGTGCCGAAGCCGGAATGCACTGCCGCAGCCTGGAGAAAAGGTCCGGATGCCCAGTACAGCAAGGCAAATCCGGAGATCAATATACCTGCCCAGAGACTCAGGAGGATGATGAGCGAGAGGGGACCGTAAAAGCTCAAAAGCTGTTCGCGGCGCCTGGCTGAGAAGAGCGCTGCCGAGAAGGTGGACCACAGGAGCCATGAATGCCGGTAAAAGGTCCGTGCCAGGCGTAATTTTCGAGTCACCCGGCGAGGGAACACGACGGTCTCGAAAGCATCCCACAGCACGAGAAGAATCAGGGCAGAACCAAAGACGGCGCCCGGAACCGATACGTTTGTCTCCATTCAATTTCTCCCATTCGAGGTTGCCCTTCGCAACGATATTCCGTGCTATAAGACTGATGGTAACCACTTCCGATGAACATCTCCACAGCGGCGGTACGGCTCGGGCAGGCAAGTGACGTTTTCGGTTGGGCGGCCCTTTCATTCTTCCAATTTTTGGTGATTCCGGTCTTTTCCTTGCAGGAAATGGGGTGAGTGTGAGCTTTTCGAATTGAACGGCCCCGCTCGCTCTTTAAATATGACCGCGGAGTCGTTACCTTCATGGGCAAGTGAATTTCACGGGGGCATTTTGGAATACGATTGTGAAGAGACGGGACCGTTCGGTCCCGGGGCAGATCAAAAGGCAAAATCGAACACAGCTTATTCACTTGTGGAACACACCACGGGATACCGGCGACGTGCAAGCTGCGCTTAGAAGATTTTTCGGAAACATCAGGTGCATCCAATGGTCCCGGATCATCGGGATCGCTCTGTTCACCGGCGTTTTACTTGCCGCTGTCAGAGTTGTTCCCGCAGATGCGAAAGGCCCCCTGACGACCCGGGAAAGCGAGTGGCTTGCAGCTCATCCCGATATCGCCATTGCGCCTGATCCAAATTATCCTCCTATCGAGTATTTTGACGAAAACGGAGAATACCGGGGCATAGCAGCGGATTACATAGCGCTTATCGAAAAGAAGCTTGGCTATCGATTCAAAATTGTGAAGATGCAAAGCTGGGATGAAATCCTTGCGAGTGCAAAGAATAAGCAGATAGACATGTTCGGCGCCGCGGCTGAGACTCCGCAGCGCTCCGAGTACATGATTTTTACGGTCCCTTTCGTTGAATTCCCCTCCGTGATCATCGTGAGAAAGGAAGTCAAAGAGTCGCTCACCCTGGAACAGCTCAGCGGCTTAAAGGTTGCGATCGTTTCAGGATATGCGGATCACGACTATATCCGCAACAAATATCCCCTGCTCGACCTCGATGTTGTGCCAAGCGTTGAAACCGGCCTGAAGAAGGTGTCTTTCGGCATGGTGGATGCCTTGGTGACCAACCTTGCGGCGGCCACCTATCACATTGAAAAGCAGGGGATCACGAACCTTCGTCTGGCGGGCAACACCGGCTATGTCTATCGCCTCGGGTTCGGCGTACGCAAGGATTGGCCGGAACTGGCGGCCATTCTTCAAAAGGAGCTGGCGCAGATCGGGCCGAGCGAGAGGGAGGCCATCTATAAAAAGTGGGTCCACCTTGGCAACGAGAGTCTCTACACGAGGAGGGAGTTCTGGATCGGCGCTCTGGGAGTCCTCATCCTGGCATGTTTGGTGATGACGGGTCTTCTGGTGTGGAACCGGTCTCTCAAATCGCTCGTAGACCGGAGAACGCAGGAGCTGAATAAGGAACTGGCCGAGCACCGGCGAACGGAGGCGGCTCTTCGGGATAGCGAACAGCGATTCCGCTCCCTGGTTGAGACAACAAGTGACTGGGTGTGGGAAGTGGACCTTGACAACCGCTATACGTATGTCAGCCCGAAAGTGAAGGACCTGCTGGGATACGAGGTGAACGAAGTCATCGGAAGAAGGCCGAGCGAGTTCATGCACGAAGACGAGGCGAAACGGATAGCGGGGTTGTGCGCGGCCATCGTCGAGTCCTGCGGGCCCTTTGCCCGTCTGGAGAACACAAATCTGCACAAGGATGGACGATACGTGGTGCTCGAGACCAGCGGTGTGCCGATCCTTGACGAAGACGGGAATCTTCGGGGGTATCGGGGAATCGACCGTGACATCACCGACCGGATACGGGCTGAGGAAGCTCTGAAGGCGGCGAATAAGGAACTGGAAAGACGAGTCGGGGACCGAACGGCTGAATTGACCATGGCAAACCAGGAATTACAGGCCGAAGTGATCGTGCGCAGGAGGGCCGAAGAAGAACTGACAAGCGCAAACGAACGCCTGCGGGTCCTGTTCGCTTATGCCCCGGATGCCTATTTCCTGGTCGATTTATCAGGCAATCTCGTGGACGGGAATATGGCCGCCGAACAGATTTCCGGGTATTCGCTGGAGGAGACGGCCGGGAAAAATATCCTCAAATGGGGACTTCTGCCTCACGATCAGCTCCCCAAGGTGAGGCGCATCCTGGCTGGAAGTGCGCAGGGACATCCTTCAGGACCGGATGAGTTTACATTCACATGCAAAGACGGCAGGCAGGTGGAGTTGGAAGTGAGGACCTTTCCAACCCGGATAGGCGGGCAGATGCTGATATTGGGCATAGCGCGCGATATTACCGCGAGGAAAGAAACGGAGAAGGCGTTGCTTGACTCGGAGCGCAGGCTGAGGTTCCTGTCTTCCAAGCTTCTGACCGCGCAGGAGGAAGAAAGGCGGAGGGTGGCGCGTGAACTCCACGACAGCATAGGCCAGTATCTTGCAGCCGTTAAGTTCAACATAGAAGGCGTGATCGGAGCCAACGGCCTGGATGGCGTGGAGAACATGAAAAGGCTGGAGAATCTCGTACCGATGATTCGGGGCGCAATCGAGGAGGTGAGAAGAATCTATACGGGGCTGAGGCCTTCCATTCTCGATGATCTGGGAATCCTTGTCACGATCGACTGGTTTTGCAGGGAAATTCGGAAAACTTATCCGAACATTCAGATTGACCAGCACGTTGATGCTAAAGAAAGCAAAGTAAGAAAGTCTCTGAAGATCGTCATTTTCAGAGTAATCCAGGAAGCGCTGAACAACGTTGCGAAACATAGCGAAGCGACCGCCGTGAGCATCTTCCTGCGGGAAGAGGAGGGTGAGGTCGAATTGATTATCGAGGACGACGGAGTCGGCTTCGACGTCGATGAAGCCCTGAGCAGGGATAGTCAGGAAAGAGGGCTCGGACTAACGGGAATGAAAGAGCGGGTTGAACTCTCCGGCGGGGTTCTTGCCATCGAGTCTGTGCCCGGAGACGGGACCAGGCTGAGAGCCCTGTGGGCAGCCCCGAGGCTGATGAAATTCTAGGGGCCGATCGGGCAAGGGCAAACCCGCGGATGTGGAAAAAAGATGCCCGCGGACCGTGATGACTCGGGAGGGGGCGGGTTTTTCAGGTCAAGGGCGTGTTGATTTATTTGGCGACGGCTCCCTTCACCGCCCTGCCGGAATAGTGAGACACCCTCCACTGTCGCACCTCTTCAAACGATGGACCCCCATGTGAGAGGCGGGCCTCCGTGATCGGCCTCCGGGCAGGAAAATTCCAGGTCTTGAGCATGCGCCTTGCGTCGGGGCGATTCGCTCCGGAAAATCATTCGATGACAACCATGTTGTTGAGCGCCGATATGAACGTTTCTAAGGGGTCACCGGCTCCGTAATCGGCGGAACTTCCCCGGTACCGTCCGCCCGGATTCGGGGATCGGATGCCCTTCGCTGACTCCGGAAAATCGAACGCCGGTCGCCGCAATGTTCCTTCCAGGCCGTCCAGCCCTGCCTGGCCCCACAGGAAAGGCGGTTCCACCCTCTTGCGACTCAACGGTTTTCCGAAAAATCCTCCAATGGCCAGTACGAGGGAAAGAGTGAGCGTGGAAACCATCATGTACCTGAGCATATTTCAACCTCCGCTGATTCCAGGAACCGGCGCCGGCATTTAGAACCGTATGAGTTGAGCCCTGTGAAAATAATCGCGGCACACTGGTGATCCAAGCCCTTGCGCTGCGGAGAGCGGGCTGGGCCGCGATTTGCCGGATGCCGGAGATGACGCGGGCTTCCCAAAGGGATTATCGAAAAAACTATGCCCTGAAAACGAGAGTCGCACACGCCCCGCAGCCGCATACGTGCCCAAAAGCCGTGACACTATATATGTGTTTCCATAAAAATCAAGAAATTATTAGAGTCCGTTGAATGCGCCTGTGATACTTTGTCGCGTTCGAGACAATAGTTTTGACATCCCCCGAAAGAGTGGGGAAATGATCCCCATCCTGTTGCCCAAAGCAAAAGCCGGGGCCGGATACCCGCTTCCCTCGAAACGACCGAAAGAAAAGGGGCTTCGTCTCCCTGAGCGACAGCGGTCCTCCGCTTCCAGTGAAACGTCCTCCGGCGTAAAACACCGGAAAGAGGGAACCTGCTCGGATCGGAGGCTCTTCGAGTCACCCTCGTCAGTAAGGTAAACAGGTTGCCCTTGGCTGTCCAGGGAACGAAGAAGGGACTCCCGCAATCCCGAGAGTGAACCCGCGGTGTCTCGGGGCTGACCCCGGCCATCAACCTCGACCGTTTAATGAAGGCTGTTGCCCGGTTCGGCATTCTGCACACTGTGCCTCCAGGGTATAAGTACCGTCTGGACAAAACCCGGGTACTGCCGCCCCAGTTAGCGGTTTGGCTCCCGGGACGGCCGATTTGTGGTTAACCTGAAATTTCTGTCTTGGCGACGGGACGAATATGTAGGAAAATAAAATAAGTGGCATGCAGCGAAAGCGGATATGGAACGACCTGAAATGGGCAAACCCGGTCCGCCATTTCAGTATTCTCTCGGAGCTGCGATAGGGGGGCGAAGGAAGAGAAGAAAAGAGAAGGGAAGTGCAGTATGTTGAAGGCAGTCAAAAAGAGACGGGCATCTGAAGATGTCGTCGATCAGATTGTCAATCTGATCATGAAAGGAAAGCTGAAGAAAGGCGACCAGCTTCCGACGGAGCGGGAGTTGACCGAGACTTTCAAAGTATCCCGCACCACGGTTCGAGAGGCTATTCGTTCCCTGGAATCGAGAAAGCTGGTTGAGATCAAACAGGGGAACGGCACGTATGTGCTCGCCTCCGGGGAACAGGCCGGTATAGCGCCCCTGGCCGCCAGCCTGTTCAATGAGAAAGACGACCTGATGGATATCTTTTACCTCCGCAAAATCATCGAGCCGTTCATAGCGCAGTTGGCGGCCGGAAACGCAACGTCCGCAGAGATTGAGGAGCTGGAAGGGATTCTGAGGAAGCAGCAGGAGGGCATCGAAAGCGGGCAGAATTTCGTCCCCGATATTCAGTTCCATCTGGCGCTTGCTCGAATCGCAAGGAACCGTGTTCTGGGTCGTCTTCTTCGTGCCCTGATGGATCTCATGGACGGCATCCGTGAGAACTCCCTTGCAAATCCCGTTCGGGCGGAAAAATCGCTCAAGGGCCATCGAGCCATCTTCGAAGCTGTCAGGAGGGAGGATTGTGAGGCGGCCCGGAGCTTGATGCTCGATCACCTGAGCGAGATCGAGGCCGTCCTTTTTAAGGGAAAGAAGTTGACCGGAAAGTGCAGGTAACTGCCCAAATGACAGGGGGTAACGCCTGCAATACCGCCCTGAACGGGTTCGATGACTGAACGGCCGGCAATCCTTTCCGCCGTTGTCCCACCCCATTATCCCATGCCGGCCCGCCTGACCGAGAAGGCAGGAGACAATTATAATCCGCTTTTTTGCGGAAACGTGTTCCTGCCGCTTGTTTGTATTATCATTGACGCAGGCGGCCGATTGGTTCAGCGGCCCTTCGATCCTCACGGGTTGTCCGTGCGCGAAGCGCAAGAGAAGGCTCTGAGGATAAGCTCCGGAAACGTGGTGGTGGGTTTGGCTGCCCCGGACCCGGACAACAAGTTGTCCGGGCCACCCGCGGATGGATTCCGTGGCTTGAGCGCAACCGCCCTGCAGTTTGCTTGGTGCTCACCGGATGAAGAAAGCCGAATCGATGGGGAAGGTTGGGTCTATCTTTGAAGCTGCAGGCAGCAAAACACGCTCAGGAACCGGGTCCAGCCCTTCCCGAACAAGCTGGATCGGGCCACCGGCTCGAGATCTTTAGAGCTGTGAAACGGCTCTTCGAAAGTATGGAGCCAAAAGAGCGTGGTTCTGAACCTTCCAAATTCCCGTGTTACTTCCTCAAGGGCCGCTTTCGGCATGTCGGTCACAAGATCGTAGATGAGAGCGTGGCCGCCGTTCCTCAGAACGCGATAAGTCTCGTTCAACCCCGCAATGGGATCCTTCCAGTGATGGAAGCTCCCGGTGCTGACCACAGTATCGAAGGTCTCTCCGGGGAAGGGAAGATTGCCGGCACTTCCCTCTCTTATCTCGATCGTTGAGGAGAGCCCCGCTGTATCGATATTCCTTTTCGCGACTGAAACCATGGCGGGCGAGATATCCAGGCCGGTTATTCGAAGCTCCGGGCGCATGCGACTGAGCTTGACAAGCAGAAGCCCGGGCCCCGTGCCGATATCCAAAATCCTGCCGGTCGGGCAGCAGGCGATGATGTCCTCTGAAAGCCGGTCGTACGCGGCCTGGAACATTGCGGTCCTGCTTATCGCATTGTAGATACAGGCACCCGGCCAGGGAATTCCCTCGGGATGGAATGTTTTGATTATCCTGCGGAATCGTGAAAGCATGATCTTTCTCCCTGCGCTCCCGGAAAGAGATGCCGGCGAACCCTTTCGGCTGCCGAACAACGGCTCACTTATTTCCCCTCAAGCTTCCGCCTCTTGACGGCACGATTAAATTCCCTCCTCAATCATATCATTCTCAGGCAGCCCCTTCTTGTCAAGCCCTCGCGATGCGGAATACAAGTGCTCTCTTCACACTGAACGGCGAAAAAATGCTCCCGAAATCTCCCGGGCGAGTTGACTGTGAGCGGACAACGACAGCCTGTTGCGGCGATCTCTATCAAGAGCGCCGCCTGCGGAACGACCAGCCGCCAATTTGCCCCGACCACCCCTGAGGGACAAAAGCTGACGGCTGCGCCTGGGAGCGGGAACTCTGCACTGACAGTGGGGCCAATCGGGATGGGGGAGTTTCTCGACTCATTTGGGTTCCATGAGTTTCATTGGAAGGTGCGCAGACCCTGCAGGGCAAGTGCGGGAGGGATGATGCACGAAGGGAGCGGCACGTGCCCCGGGCAATTCGCGCCCGGGGCCGCGAGGACAGGAGGGACGCCTGTTCCAACCGATTCCGAAGCCGCGGCGAAACCCGTTTTCGGAAGGATTCCTTCAGGTTCCGCAGGCATGGCGGGCCGCGGCTACACAGCGCGTTTGAGAGATCTCTCGGACCCGGCCCAGAGCCCGTGCATATAGCGCTGCCCGGCGGCGAGGGCCTTTTGGTTCACCCCCACCAGATGAGGTTTGGCGGAACCGAGGTATTTCACGATCGCTTCCCGCACCGCCTGGATCGACACCACTTCGGCCGCGGCAATGTAGGAACCCAGCATGACGATATTGCCCGCCCGCCTCAAGCCTGCTTTCTGCGCTATGGTGTCCGCGGGAACGTGATATACGTGGTGCCGGCTGCATCCGGCATACGCATGGATGATGCATGAATTCAGAATGAGGAGGCTGCCGTTGCTCAACTGCGGCTCAAATTTGTCCAGGGAAGGTTTGTTGAAGATCAGGGCCGCCGATAAATTTTCCGCAAGCGGGGAACCGATCGGACGGTCGGACAGCGTGACCACGCAACAGGCGGTCCCCCCGCGCTGTTCAGGGCCGTAGGAAGGCATCCAGGTTACGAATTTCCCTTCGATCATGGCTGCCAGGGCGAGGACCTGCCCGCAAGTCAACACTCCCTGCCCGCCGAAGCCTGCCATCAACACCTGATGATACATAAGGCCCTCTCTTTTCCCGCTACGACGCGGAATCCGTCGGAGTATCGGAAACGTTGCCCTGAGATGCCGGTACGGTCGTGTCCTTGAAAACACCCAACGGGTAGTGCGCCGTCATCTGCTGTTCAACCCACTTCAAGGCCGCGGGTGCCTCCATGCCCCAGTTGTTCGGGCATGGGGACAGAATCTCCACCATCGAAAATCCCAGCCCCAATTCCTGGCATCGAAACGCCTTCCTGATGCATCTCTTTGCCTTTCCCACTTCGGCCGGATTGAAGGTTGCCGCCCGGGCTATATAGACCGGCCCGTCCAGGACAGACAGCAGTTCGGCTATCTTCAGAGGATGGCCGGCCCGGCTTACATCGCGTCCGAAAGGCGAAGTCGTCGTCTTCTGGCCGGGCAACGTGGTGGGGGCCATTTGACCGCCGGTCATTCCATAGTTCGCGTTGTTAATAAAAACCACCGTGATGTTCTCTCCACGCGCCGCAGCGTGGACAATCTCCGCCAGCCCGATGGACGCGAGGTCCCCGTCTCCCTGGTAAGTGAACACAATGCGGTCCGGAAGCACCCGTTTGATACCGGTGGCCACCGCCGGAGCCCGGCCGTGGGCGGCTTCCTGCATGTCCAGATCCATGTAGTTGTAAATCAGGATCGAACAACCCACCGAAGCGACGCCGACGGTCTTTTCCCGCAGGCCGAGTTCATCGATCACTTCGGCCACGAGGCGGTGCACCACGCCGTGGCCGCAACCGGGGCAGTAGTGAAATCTCGCTCCCGTCAACGTTTTCAGACGAACATCAGAACTTCGGCTCATGCTGCCATACTCCCTGCCAGTGCCCGCTGCACCTCGGCTTCGATTTCCGAGGCGGTGACCACCATCCCTCCCATGCGCCCGTAGAAGCGGATCTCTCGACCGGGCAAGGCCAGTCGCACATCTTCCAGCATCTGGCCGGCGTTCAGCTCGACGGTGAGAATGCGCTTCACCCGTGCTGCGGCGGCTTCCAGGGAAGCCGAGGGAAAAGGCCACAGGGTAATCGGCCGGAACAACCCGGCCGGCAGGCCTCTTTCCCTGAGATTGTCCACGGCGGTACGCGCAACTCGCGCGCAAATTCCAAATGCAACAATCAGTATTTCCGCGTCTTCGAGACGGTAATTCTCGAACATGACCTCGTGAGCGGCCAGTTGTGCGTACTTGGCCTGGAGGCGAAGGTTGTGGGCTTCCAGTTCACGGGGATCGAGGAACAGGGTTTTGATCACTCGCCTCGGACGCCCCTTGCAGCCGTCCGTAGCCCACGGGCGGACCCTTTCAGCGGTGTTTCCCGCAGGCAGTTCCACGGGTTCCATCATCTGCCCCAATATGCCGTCTGTAAGCAGCAGGACAGGAGTGCGGTAGTGGTCGGCCAGATCGAAGGCTTTGTAAGCCAAATCCGCCATTTCCTGGACGGAAGACGGCGACAGGACCGGCAGACGGTAATCGCCGTGGCCCCCGCCCCTTGTGGCCTGGAAGTAGTCCCCTTGTGAGGGCTGAATCGTGCCGAGACCCGGCCCACCCCGCATAACGTTGACAATGACGCACGGCAGCTCCGCTGACGCCAGAAAGGAAATCCCTTCCTGTTTCAGGCTTATTCCGGGCCCGGAAGAAGAGGTCATCACCCGTGCTCCGGCGCCTGCCGCCCCGTAGACCATATTCACGGCCGCCACTTCACTCTCTGCCTGAAGGAAAGTGCCGCCTGCTTCGGGCAGACGCCGGGCGAGGTACTCCATGACTTCGGTCTGGGGGGTAATGGGATAGCCGAAGTAATAGCGGCATCCGGCTCGAACCGCCGCTTCGGCCATTGCCTCATTGCCCTTCATCATGATTTGCATGACCCGTTCTCCTCCCGGACAAAGCTAAAGACCAGGTCGGGACACATCAGGGCGCAGCTTCGACAGCCGCGACAGGTCCCGCCCCTGGTCATTTTCACCACCGGATAGCCGTGCTCATTCAGGTGATTGCCGAGAACGAGTATCTTCTCCGGACAAAATGCAGTGCAGATACCGCATCCCTTGCACCGTTCGGGGTCGATGACCGGCCTGACCTTACGGATTTTCTTTTCTGTAACCGGGATCTTCTGAGCTGCAAGCATACCTGTCCTCCCATCTTTCAATATGTTTAAAGAGCATATCCCGTGCCATCCTCGCTGAACGGGTGGAAAGATGCCGCCCGAAAGCCGGGAACTCGTTCCCACGGCCCGCCGCACGACGCGGGCGTGGTCCGCCCCGGTTTCCGCGGGTCTTCCCGGGTGAGGTGCAGGCTACCTTTTATCTATCCGAAATAAAAAAGAAAATTAGAAGAGATTTCATTCCGGGCCGGTTGAGTCCAGGAGATCATGAGGCATGGTTCTCAGGTGCTGGGAGGCGGAAATTTATTGCCTGTAGGCAAATTATTTCCGGCAATAAATTGCCTATTCCATCAATCGAGGAGGTTGTATCGTTTCAGTTTGTTATAAAGCTGGCGCACCGAGATTTTCAATAATTTCGCTGCGCGGGTGCGGTTCCCGTTTACGGTCGCCATTGTCTGCCGGAGTGTCGCCTTTTCCCATGCGGCGTGAGCTTCAGCCAGGCTGCCGCCTTCCTTCACACCGCTCGAAGCGCCTTCATCCCCCGTGGCCGGAACCGCCGAAGGGAGGATCGGCAGCGGCAGGTGTTCCGCGCTCACCATCCGTTCTCCCGGCTGCATGTTGATCATCGCCCGGCCGAGCATGTTTTCCAGCTCCCGCACATTCCCCGGCCAGTTGCCGGCGTAAAAGACGGCCAGCGCTTCCGGCGTGATTCCCTCCACGTGGCGGTTGTATTCACGGTTTAACTTGTTCAGCAGGGCTTTCAAAAGCGGGGGGATATCTTCCCGGCGTTCCCGCAAAGGAGGGATCTGGATCGGCAGGACATGCAGCCGATAGAAGAGATCCGAGCGGAAGCGTCCTTTTTCGACGAGGGAAGCGAGGTCGACGTTGGTGGCGGCAATCACCCGCACATCCACCGGGACCGGACGGGAAGCGCCGACCGGAACGATTTCCTTCTCCTGGAGCACGCGCAGCAGTTTGGTCTGCACGGCGATGTTGCTTTCACTGATCTCGTCCAGGAAAATGGTTCCGCCCTGCGATTCAAGAAAGCAGCCCTTTTGCCCTCCGCGCTTTGCCCCGGTGAACGCTCCTTCCACGTAGCCGAAGAGCTGGCTTTCCTGGAGCGTGTCGGGAATCGCTCCACAGTTCACGCTTATGAAAGGCCGTTTTGCCCGGTCGCCGGCATGGTGGATGGCGTGGGCGAACAGTTCTTTGCCGGTGCCGCTTTCGCCGGACAAAAGCACGGTTGCCGGAGTCGCGGCGGCTCGCCTGGCCTGTCCCACCACTTCCCGCATGATGGGACTTTCGGCAACGATGTCGTCGAAGGTGTACTTGGTATCCAGGCGCCGGATCAACCGTTGCGCCCGGTCCAGTTGGTCGCTTAGCGAGCGCAGTTCGGAAACGTCGTGGATCACCGCGACACTTCCTTTGAGCGCCCCGTCGACGATGATGGGAGCAACATCCACCAGCACTTCGCGACGGCCGGCGCCCACCTTCATCGGGACATGCTTAACGGGCTGCCCCGTGCGCAGGACGAGCAGATGCATGCTTTCCCCTTCCGCGATATCGACCGTGGCAGGCCTGTGCAGGACGTCATGTTCCGTGAGACCGGTAAGGTGTGTATAGGCGGGGTTGATGAGGATCCCCATGCCGTTTTCATCCACGACGGAAATGGCATCCTGAGTGGAATTGACGATGGCCTGCAGCAGAGAACGCGTCTCCTTCAGTTCGGCGATTTCGCTCCCCAGGCGTTTTATGTCGCCGATGTCGCGGAAGGTTGCCAGTGCACCGACGATTTCACCGTGCCTGTTCCGCACCGGGACGCGGTTGGTCATGATGGTGGTGGGGCCCGTGTCCTGGATTTGGTCCAGTTCGGCTTCCCCGGTTTCGAGCACGATGTGCAGGCGCGTGTTGGGAATGACGTCCCGAACGGGCCGGCCCAGGACGGACTGCGCCTGGATGCCCGTCAACCGTTCGGCTGCGGCATTGAAGAGAGTGACCCGCCCGCTGGCGTCGACCGCCAGCACACCCTCATCAGCAGCATCGAGAAATGCTCTGACCTGAATTTGTTTCATCTCAGCGGCCTCTCCATTGTGGTTGTCGACACGATGCAACCCCGGAAAATATATCAACTTCCGGGGATGAGTTCACCAAAATTTGCGAAACCGGGCAGAAATGGGCAAGCCTTTCGCGGAATCGTATATGGAACATTCAGCCCTTCATGACTAAAATCCGAGCACTGAAGGGATCAAGATCCGCTGCCCGTCTTCTCACTCTTTTCGCGATACTCGGGTCCGGACCGATTCAATCGCGGAAGGGACTTCAGTGCGAAAAGATCCTGAAAGGAGTTTATTAAAGTGCCCGGAACTCATTCACATCGTCCGGAGGCAAGGCTACCGAGACTGTTGGTGCTCCTCATGGCCGTGTCGAGCGGCGCCGTGGTCGCCAACCTTTACTACAATCAGCCGCTCCTTGCCGCAATCGCGCGCGACCTGCAAGTGCCCGAGATTCGGGTGGGGCTCATCCCCACGCTGACCCAGGCAGGCTACGGTCTGGGGCTTCTCCTGGTTGTCCCGCTCGGAGACCGGGCCGAACGGCGGCGACTCCTCGTCACGATGGTGCTGCTTGCGGCTATTGCGCTCGCCCTGACGGCCGTCGTAAGCGCACCGCCGGTCCTCATCGGAGTCAGCTTTCTTGTCGGCCTGTTCTCGGTCGTGCCGCAACTGATGGTCCCTTTTGCCGCAACCCTGGCCGGGCCCGCGGAACGGAACCGGGTTGTAGGGTCGGTTATGAGCGGCCTGATCCTCGGCGTTTTACTTGCCAGGACGGTGAGCGGGATCATGGGGGCGCATCTTGGATGGCGGTCCGTCTACTGGGGAGCCGCGGTATTCATGGTCATTCTTGCCGCCCTGCTGTGGCGGGGCCTGCCCCACAGCCGCCCGACGGCCGCACTGAGGTACCATAAGCTCCTCGCCTCACTTCCCGCACTTCTGCGGGATCTTCCCCCGGTTCAGGAAGCATCCATTACGGGAGCACTTCTTTTCGCGGGGTTCAGCGCCTTCTGGACCACACTGATCTTCCGCCTTGAGAGCCCGCCGTTTCATCTGGGCGCCCAGGCTGCCGGTATCTTCGGCCTCGTGGGGGCGGCGGGTGCATGTGCCGCAACGATGAGCGGACGCCTTGCGGAGAGGCTGCGCCCTGTCAGGATCGTGCTGGCGGGTTTGGGGCTGGTATTGTTGTCCTGGATAATCCTGTGGCTTGGGGATGGGTCGCTTTGGTGGCTTGCCGCCGGAGCGATCCTCCTCGACTTCGGCGTCCAGGGCGCTCACGTGGCCAATCAATCCCGGATCTTCGCAATGATGCCTGAGGCCAGGAGCCGAATCAACACGATTTACATGGTGACGTTTTTTATCGGCGGCGCATCCGGGTCTTATGCGGCCGCGCTCATCTGGTCGCTCCACGGCTGGACCGGCGTATGCCTGTTCGGCATGTGCCTCATGGTCCTGGGGCTTGCGGCACAACTCACGCTTGCCCGGCTCAGGCATGAGACAGAGCCGGGATAGTCGGGGTGCGTGAGGCATCGGCTGCAGGCGCACGAAGCGCCGCGGCGGCACGGCGGCACGGAAAGCCGCGTAGCGGTGTGGGGGTGTGGGGGACGCAGTTCCCCACGTTCTTGAGAAACATCGTTTGTTATTCCTTGAACGCGGATCGGGACAAAAGATTCCGGAACATTGCCTCGTGAACTGTTCCGAGTGGAGGACAGGGAAACACCGTCCCGAAGGCGAAATCCTGGAGGATGTAATGGGCGCTTCGGTTCAACGTTCCCGGGCACCGGAGTCGTCTCTCCCGCCCGGGATTGAGTCGGTAGCCAGGGATATGATCTCCTGCCTTCGGAAGCAGTCAACCGTATGATCGTTCACCATTCCCGTGGCCTGCATGTGAGCATAAATTATCGTCGGTCCCACGAAAGAAAACCCCCTCTTTCGTAAATCCTTGCTGATCGCTTCGGATTCCGGACTCTTCGCGGGATAATCCTCCAATTTCCGGAGAACACTCACAATCGGTTTGTTATCGACGAAGCTCCAGATGTAGGCATCAAAGCTTCCGAACTGTTCCTGGATTTCCAGGAACCTCCCGGCGTTGTTCACCGTGGCAAGCACTTTTGCACGGTTGCGGATAATCCCCGGATCTCCAAGGAGTTCCATGATCTTGCTTTCGCCATACCGGGCAATCTTCGCCGGATCGAACCGGTCGAAGGCAATGCGGAAGGTATCCCGCCTCTTAAGGATCGTATACCAGCTCAGTCCTGCCTGAAAGGCCTCCAGAATGAGGAACTCGAACAGGCTTCGATCGTCATGGACGGGAACACCCCATTCTCTGTCGTGGTACTCCACGTACTCGGGCTTGCTGAGATCCACCCACGGACATCTCTTGATGGAATCATTCATCTGCACTGCCTTCTACCCGAGGTCAGACCTACGCAATTGACATTCCGAAAACTTTTGGTGCCGTTGTCTGCGAATCCCGGCGGAATTGAAGGAGGAAACGGCGGCCCTTAGTCTCTTGCGGGCATCAGCCCGAGGAGCTTTGTCGCAACCGACTGAAACCTGTCAGCTCGCGCCGCCCCCGCCCGTGTTTGCTCAATGGAGAACGCTCCGATCGGCTTCCTGCCGCTCATAAAAGTCTGACCGCCGATATGCAGTCAGCCATTGTTTCAAGAGGGGAAGCTCTTTTGAAGCGTATTCCTCCGAGACTCCCATCCTTTGCCAAAAGTCGGGGTCCAAAGCCTGCATGGAATCGTCAAGAGCTTCAGAACCGCCAATCTGCCCAGGTTGATCAGCCGCTTCCGGCAAATGGTCCTGAGGCTCTTCCGATACGATATGAGTACCGCAAATACGGGTCGTGTTTTCTGCACAGGCGGCCTTGCCCGGCCCTGTCGGGATACGCGAGTATTCTTCCATGCTGCGAAATTGTCTTCGAGACGGGATTGCTTCTTCATCAATTGAAGGAATCGTGCTCATCTTACTCTGGAAACAGGCGCATCCCGTCAGTTCCGAAGAACTGGGAGTTCCGCAGGCCTGTTCGGCCTTCAAGCCGGATGGCAGACCGATAGCCGTATCCGACGAACCGGATCTTGTCCCGAAGCATAAGGCGTAGAACCTGGCTTCCTCTCCTTTGGTGTTGTTCGCCTGGAGCGCCATATCGGCCGCGATTTCGACTCCCGTGTTCACTGCCTCCAACATTCCCCTGGTTTGATGAACCGGTATAAAATCGACTGCCTTTCCCGATCGCCTGATCCGGTCCAAAACCTGCTCTATGACGACCATCCTGCATCCCAACCCGACAAGTAACACGGCAGCAACATTTGGATCTTTACTCAGATCGATAAGCGCCTTCGTCAACTCTTCAGTCTCATCAGGTGCATAAAGACATCCGGGCTGATATGTAAAAAACTTCGCGCCTCTGACCGATCTTTCGATATAATGACAGATCATATTGGCACAAACGGTAGTCGCAACAACAGCAATATAATACTCTACCCCTGAGGTTTCGTAACGCTTCGGATAATCGTTGGATTTCATCTGGAATCGTCCTTTTTTTCAGATTGCCTGCATGAATTGATTTTCCGAGGGTCATGCGTATTGTTTATTATGGTTTAGCCATATTTTGTTCTTCAGCACTCTTGCGGTGTAATTGATGTGTTCGACCAGGGTCTTCTTTGCCTTATCGAACTGACCTGTTTTTATAAAATTCAAAATATCGGTGTGATCCTGCAGAGACTTGTCGATCGAGCCCGGCTGAAAGAAGTAGATCAACTGATAGCGTGTCAGGCTTAAGGAAATGGCATCATAGAAACGGATGATCCGGGAATTGCCCGGCGCTTCAACCAAGCGGGAATGAAAGCCCACAAAGACTCTATGGAACTGCATCATTTCATCCGGATTGTCCATGGAAGGGAGGGTTAAACGGGTTGCTTCATCCAGGGTAGCCTCAACCTTGGGCAACTCTGTTATTTCCATGGACTTCAACAGCCGGATTGCATAGGTCTCAATCATCTCGCGGCTTTGATACAGGTCTGTCAGGTCTTCGATGGATACCCCGGAAACATAGGTGCCTTTCCTGGGAACAGAAACGATCAACTGTTCACCTTCAAGGATACGGAAAGCTTCGCGAATGGGGGGTCTGCTTACACCGAGGCTGGAAGCAAGATCGTTTTCGTTGATCTTTTGATTCGGGCACATTCTACCCGTAATGATTTGGGTTCTCAGGTAATCCACCACGGTGTCGGAAACGGATTTGATTTCAACCGGCATTGGCCTTCCTCGCTCAGCTTGTCAGTCCATTGTTTGAAGGGTGCCTTTGTCTGTCTACTGTCTACAATAGACTCATGACTCTCGGGGTGTCAAGCGCAAAATTCTCCGGGGATCACTCCCGTCCTGAACGGAAAATTCTCGAATCTCCATGGAAGAATCGAAAAGACTGCATGGGCAGATCGGTTCCAAGCCGACGCACAGTAAGGTGAGGAAGTGCCCCCCAGGCGAGCGTGCTCTGCCTGGGCCGAGGGGAGCCAACCCGGAAAGCCCATGATTCAGCACGGTGTATGCGACTCCGAATTACTGCTTCGGCTGAGCATTCCCAAGTGAAGCATCTACGGACCAGGCGATGAGTCCTCCATTGACAAAGCAGGTTGAGGAGAATATGGAACCTCCACCTGGGACTGTTCTCCTCCAACATCCCCGCGCCATACCGGAGATCAGCCGGTTATTCACGAAGGCGGGCGATTCCTCGCAGAACGAAAAACACAAAGCGAGCACAAAAAAACTCTTGACAAGAAGCGCGGCCGGGTCTAATCCTAAAACCGTACGGTCGGTATATTTTTGGAAAGGACCTCCGGGCATGACAAACAAGGGAAATTTAAGCCGTCAGAATATAATCGAAAAGTCGATGCATCTTTTCGCCGCCAAGGGATATTTCCAGACATCGATCAGTGATATCGTTGATGCGACCCATCTTACCAAGGGGGGGCTTTACGGTCACTTCCAGAGCAAAGAGGAAATCTGGAATGCCGCCTTCGAGGAGTGTTCAAGGATCTGGAAGGAGATTGTGATCGGGGATGTAGCCGATATTGAAGATCCGCTTGAACGAATCCAACAGGTGATTGAAAATGCGATGAAGCACTATCTGGGGGCGGGAATTTTTGAGGGCGGATGCATGTTATTCAATTCGCTTGTCGAATTTTCCAGGCAGCCTTCCGATATAGGTGCCCGCATCGCTCGAGGCTTCAAGGCTTTCTCGAGGTTGTTACAGTCATGGCTCGATGAAGCGGAGCGTAAGGGCATGCTTAAAGAAGGATTGGACCACCGCGCGGTTGCCAATTTTATCGTGATCTCACTCAGCGGAACCGGCCCTCTGTATGCATCGAGCCGGGACCCTGCCATTTGGCAACAGACAATCTCACAGCTTCGGCTTTACATCGACCACATGAGAAGCGAGGCCTGATTCCGGGCAAGGGTGCAGTGTGCACCTCTATGTTTTTATTTATTAATATACCGGTCGGTCGGTAGTTTAAGGCGAGGTTGGCCACGGAGTGGCAGTCAAAACGATGGAGTCGCTTTTACACAATTTCCGATTTGATCATGAATCTGCGAAACGCGACTGTCCCGGCAACGATCTAGAGAGGGGACTGCCGTTGGAAGGAAACCTGATCACAGCTCCTCGTTACTTCGAGTGATCGGGAAACGAAGTCTGATTCAGCGCAGAAGAGGGGAGTACATGAATCCATTTCCGTATTGCGTAAATGTACCGGTCGGTTGGTTGATTTATGGCGACCGGCTGCCCGCAAGTTGGGCCATAAGACCTTCGCCGGTCTTTGCCGAGCCCATTTGGAGGGAGAAAGGGGGAAGAGAAGACAAAGCACACCCGGTAATAGCTTGCACCCATGGTTCACATCGCGACGTGCCAAAAAATTCATTTGCCACATCACCACACCAGGAGGGATTCAAATGCCGAACAAGTTGATCACTCTGCAAAATGCTGTTTCCAAGTTCACGCACGACGGCATGCTCTATGCCAGCGGCGCAGCCGGGCCGGTAGGTTCCGATTCCATCGTCTTTGGCCGCGAAATAGCCAGGCAGGGACGAAAAAACATCCACTACTTCTGTCACTGCAGCACTCAGCAGGTAAATCTGCTCTGTGCACTGGGTCTGTGCGACAAGATCGAAGGCGGATTCTCAGGCCTCGAGGTATACGGCTTCGCCAACGGCGTCAGGCGTGCCGTAGAATCCGGGGCTACCCTCTGGGAAGACTATTCCAACCTGACCATGCCGCTTCGCTACTTCGGAGCAGCACTGGGATGGCCCTTCGTCCCGACGACGGTGAATGTAGGGTCCGATTTGCAGTGGCGCAGCGCCTTCAAGCCGGATGAGTATCCCTGCACCTCGAAAATCCCGCAAGTCACAGACCCCTTTACGGGCAAGGTCTACGGTGCGCTGCCGGTCGCCAAGCCTGAATTGGCCGCAATCCATGTCACCATGGCCGATGTGGAAGGCAATGCCATCGTGCTCGGCACCGAATGGGGCCGGTTTGAGCTGGCTCGCGCAGCGGATAAGGTCGTCCTGCAGGCCGATTTCATCGTCGATACCGACTGCATGCGTCAGTTCCCAAACATGGTCAGGGTCACCGACATTCTGGTCGAAGCGGTTGTCCCCTGGCGGTTTGGCGTCTGGCCTGCGTGCTCGGTGGGCATTTATGACAGCGACGAAGAGCATATGGTTGCCATGAACAAGATGCTGGGCACTGCGGAAGGGGCTGCTGAGTACAAAGCAAAGTACATCGACAGCTGGAACACCCATGAGGAATTTCTCGCCCTTATTGGAAAAGAGAAGATCGACAGACTGAGTAACAATCCCACCACACACCTCATGGATCCCTACCGCAAATGGATCAAGACCGATAAGGAACTCAAGGCATTGATGAAAGAATCGATTTTTGCGGACGGCTGTTAGTCAGGCTCATTCAGAGATATCTTCCAGAGGAGACGATCAGATGGAATTCACGACTCAAGAGATGATGGCCATAGCAACAGGGCGCGAGATTCATGACAGAGACCTCTGCATATTCGGTGTGGGTCTCAGTATGCTGGCTGGATTTTTTGCACTTGGCTGCCACGCTCCAAACGCAAAATCGATGACGGAAGGGGGCGTATTCGGTTCCATGCCCGTTGGTGGATTGCCCTGGGGGGTCGAGGACAACCGCATATCCGCCAACGCAACCTGCTTTACCAGCACCATCGACGCCCTGGGCTTCCTATGTTCCTCGGGCAAGGTAGATCTTGGGATTATAGGCGCTGCGCAGATCGACAAATTCGGTAACGTCAACACCACGGGGTTCTGGACCGACCCGCGAAACACGCGTTTTGGTCCGCCGAAAGTCAGGCTCCCCGGCAGTGGCGGCGCAAACGATATCGCCAGCGGCGTCAAGCGGGTTGTCATTATGATGGCCCATGAGAAGAAGAGGTTTGCCGAGAAAGTCGATTACATTACCTCTCCCGGGTACATCACCGGCGGCAATGACCGGGAAAAATACAACTTCATCGGCGGCGGTCCGGTCGCAATCATCACCACCCTTGGGATATTGCGGCCCGATCCCGTGACGAAAGAATTTCAGCTCGATACCTATCACCCCTTCTCCAGCATAGAGGAAGTGAAAGCAAATACGTCCTGGGATCTCAAGGTTTCACCCAACGTCAGCGTCACTCCCCCACCTACCGAGCGGGAACTTGAGATTTTACGCTCAGTCGATGTCACGGGAATGTTGAAGAAGAAATAGGAATAAGGGGCGGACGCCATTTTGGGCCTACGTCCGCCTTCTTCCATTTCTTCCGGGCCGAAGTCTCCTGAACTCGAAATCAAACGAGAGGATCGACTCATGGAAAGGGCAGTGACGATCGAGAAATCATTTACCGACGACATTGTTCGTAAAATGTACAGTTACAGGATATGGATATTCATCGGGCTATCCGCTGCATACCTCATTTCCTACTTTCACCGAGCCGCTCCGGCGGTGGTCGGGACCGAAATCATCAGGGACCTCGGGATACAACCGGCAGCTCTCGGCTTCCTGGGGTCGATGTACTTCTGGGCCTATGCGGGGGCGCAACTGCCTGCCGGTGTATTGGCCGATACCTGGGGAGCACGCAAGACGATGTCGGTTTTCGTGCTCATCGCCGCTATTGGCGGGTTTATCTTTGGAATGGCTCCCAACCTTGGCCTCCTTGCGGGCGGCAGGTTCCTGGTCGGCCTTGGGGTGGGGTTCATTTATGTGCCGGCGGTGCGTGTCCTGACAGACTGGTACAAACCGGATGAACTCGCTACTTATAGCGGACTCCTGTTGGCCGTGGGAAACATCGGCGCTCTCGTTTCGGCGGCGCCGCTGGTTGCTTTGATGAACGTCATCGGCTGGCGGAATTCTTTCCTTGTCGTCGGCGTTTTTACCATTGCCGCGGCATGCTTCACGTGGGTGATCGTTCGCAACAAGCCGACTGAACTGGGTTTTCCGACTCCACGTGATATCATGGGGTTGCCCCCTGCGCCTCCGGCACCCAAGGTTATGCTTGGCGAAGCGCTGAAGGCGGTCTTTTCCAATCCGCAGTTCTACCTGCTGGCCATACTGACGTTCTCGTATTACGGAACTCTCATGAGTGTAGGTTCGCTCTGGGCCGGGCCGTACCTCCAGAACGTGTACGGCCTGTCCAAACAGGCGGCCGGAAACATCATCATGATGTTTCCGTTGGGCATGGTATTCGGCTGCCCGTTGTCGGGGTACGTTTCCGACAAGATTCTGAAATCCAGGAAGAAGGTGCTTTTGACAGGCTGTATTCTCCACGTTCTGTCATACATCCCCCTGGTGTTTTTCCCGGATAAGATGTCCGTGGGCCAGCTCTATTTCCTCTTCTTCTGGTATGGACTCTCGGGCGGAGCTTTTGTGTCCAATTTTGCCTGTGCCAAAGAGACCGCCCAACCAAGGTTCGCCGGAACGGCAGTCGGCGCGGTAAACGTCTTCCTGTTCAGCGGCGGCGCGTTTTACCAACAGGCGATGGGGATAGTACTCGGCAAATTTCCCGCGATCTCTCCGGGGGTGTACTCCGTGGCTGCATACCAGGCTGCTTTCTGGGTTCCCTTTGTCGGCTTGATTGTGGCCATTGTTCTTTTTTCGTTCTTCCGTGAAAGGCCCGTCACCTAGAGGCGGGTCGGTGTCCTTTTTATCAATCAAATGCAGACAGCCTCCCAGCTTCGCCTGCACTTGAACGGCGCCTGATCGAGAAAGGAGGTATGAGTTCGGAACTGGACTGAATGAGTGGCAGTAACACACCGGTCGGTTGGTAGATCATGGCAACCTGTCGTCACCCAACGGCGCACAGGGTCTTAAGACTCTTTTCCAAAAGGAGAAACCGCATGTCCGAACCCAACGTCATCGTTGAAAAGCAAAATCACATCGGGTTGATTACTCTGAATCGCCCGCAGGATATGAACACCTTCAATATTCCTTTTGCCCGGGAGCTGAATGATGCTCTCTTGAAACTGGATGATGATCCTGAAGTGAGGGTCGTGGTCATCAAGGCAAATGGGAAACACTTCTCCACGGGAATCTCTCTCGCGGAATTCAAAAACAAAACGCCGAAGGACTACCAAGAGTTCATTCGAAAGATGGACGAGCACAATCACACGATCGCCCATATGCGAAAACCGGTAATCGCGTCGGTCAAAGGCTTCTGTCTGGCTAACGGCGCCGGCTTGTCATTCGCCTGTGACCTTACCATTGCGGCCGAGGATGCCAAATTCGGAACCACTGCCATCAATGTTGGACTCATCTGTCTCGGACCGGCAGCTCCGCTGGCTCGACTGGTCGGCCGGAAAAAAACTCTGGAGATGGTGCTGACGGGAGAAATGATCCCGGCGCCCGAAGCTCAGAGGCTGGGACTGGTCAACAAGATCGTGCCAAAAGAACAACTGGAGGAGGCCACGATGGAACTGGCCGGCAAGCTGGCCGCCAAGAGCCCCCTGGCATTGCAGGTTGGCAAGAAGGGAATCTACGGCATGGCGGATATGCCCTACGAGAAGGGCCTCGACATGTTGAGCGGGTTGTTTGCTTCCCATTGCTGCACCAACGATGCGGAGGCGGGCGTCAAGGCATTTCTTGAGAAAAAAGAACCGGCGTGGACGGAAAGCTAACCATGCAGGGAATCACGGCAGAGTTGGTGCCGTGATTCCCGCGAATCGAGGGGAAAGGCAATGAACATTGAAGAGGTAATGGGAAAGTATGGATTTCGCCTCTCGGCGGGTTGTTCCGGGAAAGCGGCATATACGAAGAACGTCAAACACAACGGAAAGCGCGCCTTCATCAGTGTGACCAACGTCAATGGGGAGGGCTTTCCCACAGCGATGACCGATCCGGTCAGGGAAATGATCTATGACCTCAAATCCGGGGACGAACTCATTCCCGGCCGGGACTTCGATTCACTCGAGGCCTATCTGCGGTCGATCCAGGAGTAAGCCGCCACGGGCAGCAGGTGCAAACCGATGCAATGGTTGGCGGATGCCGGGGTTCGAGTGGGTATCGGAGTTGGAGCCGGCCCGGTGGCTGAACAGCGGAAAACAACCATACTCGGGGCGAGGGAGACCATCTTGCCGGATGTCGGGGTGGTCGCCCCTGTCCATGTGCCTGGCATGGTGTCCCGCCTGAAGGCGAAGGTCTTCCGGGAATCCGGCAATGGGATGGTTTGCCGGACGGTAAGCGTGTCCATGGCGAGGGTGAAATCCGCGGGAAAACCGGGGTTCCCGCGCCAAAGGTCGCAGAGAAGAGGAAGGAAAGGGTTATGAATGAGTTGTACGAGTTGCTGAGAGGCCCATTGCTCTGGGTAACGTTCTTTATTTTTCTTACGGGTTTGTCCTGCCGCGTCGCTTTCCTGTATGGATTGAGCAAAGAACGGGATGGAGTCTTTTACAACCACCAGGATATGAAATGGGGTCTTCGCTCCATCGGCCGGTGGCTTCTTCCGCTGGGAAGCAGGTCCATGCGGAGTCAGCCCGTCTTCAGTATCGTGTTTTATCTTTTTCACGTCTGTCTTTTCGCAATTCCCCTGTTCCTTTCCGCCCACAACATGCTCTGGAACGAATCGTTCGGAGTAAACCTATGGTCCCTGCCGGACAGCGTGGCTGACATCCTCACGGCGGTCTTCATGGCAACGGCGGTTTTCCTGTTTTTGAGGCGGCTGGTGCGCCCGGAAGTGCGCATTCTGAGCTCCCCCTGGGACCATGCGCTTCTGATCCTCACTTTTCTTCCGTTCGTGACCGGTTTCCTCGCGTACCACCAGGTTGGACCCTACCGGGTCCTGCTGGTGTTGCATATCCTCTTCGGCGAAATACTGCTCGTGATCATCCCGTTCACGAAGCTGGGACATTCCATCCTGTTCTTTTTCACGCGCGCGTTCATCGGTTTTGAAATGGGAACCCGTCGGGGTGCCAGACCCTGGTAGGGCGATAAAGGAGCGTTGGCTAGGATGAGCGAAGTAGAAGAGACACAAGTAAATGTTGAAGAAATTACCCGGATTCTTGACGCGAACGACAGCGCTCGTGTCAGAACGTGGTTGAATATCTGTTCGCGGTGTGGTCTTTGCGCCGAAACATGCCTCTATTACCTGGCTAACGGCAAAGCCCCCCGCATGAGCCCGGCTTACAAGTTCAAGAACACCCTCGGGGAGATGTACCGCAGGAAAGGCGACGTAGATCGGGAGTTTCTGAATAAGTGCGGCGAGATCGTATGGGGGCAATGCACCACCTGCAAGCGTTGCTCTCTCTATTGCCCCTTCGGCATCGACATTGCCACCATGATCAGTGTTGCGCGCACTGTATGCCAGTCTCAGGGAATCGTTCCCGAAGGACTGGCGAGAACGCTGCCCAATTATCGTGAGTCGGGCAATCAGATGGGAATGAGCACAGAAGATTTCCTCGACGTCTGCAACTGGATGGAGGAAGACACCGCGGAGGAAATCCGGGGGCTCACCATTCCAATCGACAAAAAGGATGCAAAGTACATGTACACCCTCAATCCCCGGGAGCCCATGTACAGTCCCAATGATATCGCAATGGCCGCCAAGGTGTTCACGGTCGCCGAAGAAGACTGGACCATACCCAGTACGGGATGGGACTGCACGAATCTTGCGATGTTTGCCGGAGACCGCCGCCTTGCCGGCATGACGGTGCAGAAAATGTACGACCAGGCACTGAAGCTTGGGGCGCAGAAGATTCTCCTGACGGAATGCGGCCATGCTTATCGTTCCGCGGCATTTGAAGGGCCTTATCTTGCGGGATATCGGAATGGAAAACCGCCTGTCGAAATCGTTCATTCCGTGAGGCTCTTTTATGAATACCTGCGCGATGAACGCATCAGGATCGATCCGGATAAGGTGCTGATGGAACCGGTCACGTACCAGGATCCCTGCAATGTATCGCGGAACGGAGGTCTCTGGGAGGAGGCCCGGGAGATCATAAAATACATTGCCAAGGATTTCAGAGAGATGAGTCCAAATCGCGATCACAATCATTGCTGCGGCGGCGGAGGCGGGTTCCTCCCCATGGGGCTGGAATACAAAGAGCGGCGTATGATCGCGGGACGTGTCAAGGCCGATCAAATCAGGGCTACAGGAGCCAGGATCGTCATCACTCCCTGTCACAATTGCTTCGACCAGATCAAGGACCTCAACAAAGAATACGACCTCAAAGTCGAGGTCCTGACCTTCAAGGAGATTCTCTGCAAGACCATGGTAATCCCGGATAAATTCAAACCTCCCGCAGAGGGGGAATCGGAGAATCTCCTTGCGCATGAGGAGTAAGGATTTTCAGGAAGCGCCGGATGACCTTGCCGTGGATCGTGGTCAGGAATCGATCGCTGGTCTCCACAACAGGCGACCGGCCGCACCGCTGCTCTGCGAAAGCGGCCGCCGCCTCGAATACAAACGAAAACCGTTACCTGTCTGGAAGGGGATACGCATGGAGCGTGTGAACTGTGGAAAATATCTGCTGGCCGTACTGCTGTTGGTTTTGTTTGTTCCTCCGGTTCTTTCCCAGGAAGCCGTAATGATATTGAACCACAGAGAGGTGGGGGCCCAAGGCAGACCGCCTGTTCGATTCGACCACGAGCGGCATGCCGGGAAGTTCGAGTGCGCAAGGTGCCACCACGATTTCGACGAGCACCTGAACAACCGGGGAGGGGAAGACAAGGCCCAGCCTTGCGCCAATTGCCACGCGCAGAACACAAGACAAGGGGTCATCCCTCTGACGGAAGCCTTCCATGCTCAGTGCAAACAGTGTCATGAACGGACAGGGTCCGAACGAAAGACCGGCGGCCCCGTGATGTGCGGTGAGTGTCATGCCGCGGGGTCAGACCTACGCAATTGACAAGTCGAAAATGCTTGATGCCATTGTATGCGAATCCCGTAGGAATTGAAGGGGGAAGGGGCTGCCCGACCTTTGCGAATCGGATACCCCGGCGCCCTCTTACCATGTGACTTTGAGGGGTAGTGAACGGACGGACACTCTCAAAAGTCGGGAGGATCGGAGAAAGGTCGTCTCGTACCTGGAAGGGGAGTCCGGAATTGATCAGCGGAATACAGGCGCGACATCTGAGCGACAGGCGAGCGGATCGGGACCTTCAGGCACTGACGGAACTCACCGGCGGGCCGTTGCCGGATGAAAGCGTAAAGGCCGCTAGGCCGGAAGATGGACGGATTGGGCGGGTACAGGGGATCCCTCCCGGTGCACGGTAAGCCTTCGGCATTCCCGAAAATGATCGGCAGGCGATAAAGGTGGGCATCACCATTACGGTTGACCGAATCGGGAGCAGCGCGGGCGAGGCAGCGATTTGAACGGGCGACCGCGCGTGACGGAAGGCTCAAGGAACTACTGATGGAAATTGGGACAAGACCTATGTTGTCAATCGCGCAGGTCTGACCTCGTTGAACTCAGTTCGCCGGAAGGGATCCCTTGTACCCGCCCGATCCGGCCATCTTCCAGTCGCACCTTGATCCCGCGAGAATGGAAGGAGGAGGAAGTAAGGATGTCCTTCACAGTCCCAACGGTTCGTTTGCCGGTTCGCTGGTCTTCTTTTAGGATAATCTCGACACGCATGCCGGGTCTAATGTCGTTGCGCTGTTGACCGTTCACGCACTCTTTCCTCTGCTGCTGCAAGGCTGCTCGTGAGTTCGCAAGAGAGAAGCGAGGGACTCCATCGCTTGCCGTGTATCTCCATCCTCCCCTTCTGCCTTCCCTCTGCAACCAATGGGGAGGAGAAGTGCAAAGGCGGACATGAAGCAAACAGCGATCATGTAATTACGTAGCAAGGCGGCATCTTCTTCTTTGACTCCAGGTTACAAAGAAATCATGTCACTTCGGCAGTCCATCTTATACCCCGGACAATGATTCGGCAATGACACAGAATTGTCGGGGAACGATCCCGCTCATCGTAGTTCTCAAAACTCATCGCGTAAGAGAGTGAAAGCAGCACCTCATCGTGGGGCTGTTCCCGAGGAAGGAGTTTCTCAGCTCCGTGCATCCTGGCGGGGTCAGACCTACGCAATTGACAGCCGGATACCTTCGACGTCATTGTTTGCAAATCCGGGCGGAATTGGAGGAGGAACCGGTGGGCTGGCCCGTGCGACCCGAATCCCGTTGCGCCTTCTTACCACGCAGCCTCAGGAAGGTTCTCCCCGAAATTGACCGGCAGGCGAAAAAGAGCGGCATCTGCATGTGCAGTTGCTATGGCGGGGCAAAACCGAAAGAGACGGGTGAACTGCTCCGGCTGGCCAAATCAGGGTGAAGCGGGTGAGCAAGCGATTTGAGCGGACGTTTGTACGTGCCGGAAGGCTCAAGGAATTACCCATGGAAATTTAGGACCAGGATTGTCAATTGCGTAGGTCTGACCCCGAGGCCCTGACGAACCTGGGATACCATCCGTTGAAGAACACCCCGAAGACGATGCTCACTGCCGACCAGACCGGATAGATCAGAGCGATGGTTTCGTCGTGCGGTTTGTAGATGTTGAGGACGGTGCTGACGGTGAAGATCAATCCCCAGACGGCGGAGATGTCCCGGCAGATGCGGTAGAAAATGGGTGTATTCCATTGCTCCGGGGAAACCTTCTCATGGGCATACTGAAGGGCAAAGGGTTTCCTCACCGCGATTGAAGTCCACGTGATGACGGCCAGGGCTCCATTGGCCAGAATGGACATGTTTTCGGCGAACCAGATGATCTTGAAGAAAACCACCGCGACGATGCACACGCCAAAGAAAATGAGACTCCCCCAGGTGAGAATGAACCCTTTGCGCAGTTCGCGGTAGCCGAAAGTGATCGAAGTCGCGAATGAGACTGCCAGGGCGATACTCAGGCTGGACAGAGTAGGGCCTGCCAGGACGGCAAAAAGAATCCAGGGAAGAAAACCACGAATGGTATTGAGAATCGACTTCATCACTTCACATCCTTCCCTGCTGCATCATCGCCTATGGCCGGGACCGGCGCCGGAACGACCGGATCGTTGATTCAACGGGTCAATCGGGCTTCAGGCGGCGGAGTGGGATCGTTTCCGAACCGCTCCAGTTCCTCCATCCAGTGCCGGTTGGCGCGCTGCCGGAACGCCTTGGAGCCGCCGGGAAAGAGGTCCCGGTGAAGTTCTTTCCGGAGCGCCTCGCTCACGGCCCCGTCGCGGACGACTTGTTCCCCGGCCTGCCGCACCAGATCGAAGTACCAGCCGAAAACTTTCCCGGACGCATCTGCCTTGAGGGCTTCTGCAGCGGGCCTCAAGATTTCGCCCGCGTACTTCCAGTGCTCCTTTGAAGCTATGAACTTGAAATAGGACACCAATTGACCGAAATGCTCGAACTCCGGGAAGCCGCAGGGAGAGACCAGAAATATGGACCGCGCCCTGGGAAAGCGCGTGGGATGAGCGCTCAGTCCGGGAGTGGAAGTGTCTTCGACGATCCAGGGCTGCGCCAGGGGCAGAGTGCGGTCGATGAAATTCTTGAGCAGTCCCGACATGCTGTAATGGTAAAGGGGCGTTGCGAAGACGACGAGTTCCGCCTCGGCGTATTTTGGCAGCAGCGCGGCCATGTCGTCTTTCCGGACGCACTCTCCGGGAGATTTCACCCAGCACCCAAAACAGCCCAGACAAGGTTTGACGTCGTGGTCCGCGAGGGACACGAGTTCCGTTTGGGCTCCCGCGGACTTCATTCCTTCGAGGAAAGGTGCCAGGATGAGGTGTGTGCAACTGTTGCTCCCCTTGCGGGGCGATCCGTTGACGGCCAGGACGTTCATGGGTTTCCACCTGTGGGTGAGGGTTATGCGATTCGCCGACATGGTCGGCTTGGTGACTCGTTATATTGCTAATCGGCTCAGGTTGCAAGGGCGGGGTCAGACCTACGCAATTGACAAACCGAAAACCCTTGACACGATTGTTTGTAAACCCCGGCGGAATTGCAGGAGGAAGCGGTGGCCCGGCCCCTGTGTATCTATACCCCGGCGCCCTTTCAGGTACATGTACGGAATTTTCTGTACATTACCGGAACGCACCGTTGAGGAACCGCCAACGGATGTCTCCCGGGATAATGCCGGTCCTCTGCAAGCATCCCCTGCCTGGACCGAGCAGCGAATACCGCATTTTTCATGATGAAATACCTGATTTAGCCCACTTTTTTGCGGGCGGAACCGCATTAAATTTCTATGCAGTGGAACCAGGTAGAGCCCTGTTCCTTGAGCGTGTTCCGCAGGAGATTGTTACCGCTGAAGTTCTTCTTTCTGAGCCCCGGCAACCCTCCTCGATCGATTTCGACCACAGCCTGGAATGAGCAACCACGTCGAAAAAGGCCCTGGAATAGAGAAGGTCTTCCGAGAGAATTCAAGCAGCGAGCGGTCTTGCCCAATATATAATAGGTGCGCTGGGCGGCCGATCGCCCGTCAATAGAGCATTCGGCTGTTCTGCGGAGACAATCGCGGGAGTGTCACCGCCCGGACCTTTGGACAGGTGAACCTGGACCTCGAAGGTTGCAGCCGGAGACAGGAGGGCGGAAATGATCGGACGATGGCTTGCAGGCGGTCTGACGGCACTGGTCGTGATCCTGGTTATGGCCGCGGTGAGCGGTGCAACGGCGGAATTGACCAAAGACGAACTCAAGGCCCTCCTGGGAAGTCCGGACGTCGCTATAATCGATGTCCGCTCGGACTGCCCGGTGATGAGGATCCCGGGCGCATTGTGCGAGAGTCCAATAGAAGTGCAGAAGTGGGCGCCGATGTTTTCAACGGACCAGATGATCGTCGTCTATTGTGCCTGAGAGGACGAGGCAACCAGTGTCCGTGTGGCACGTGAACTCGGCATGATGGGCTACAACAGGGTTTATGCACTCAAGGGCGGATGGTACGAATGGCTGGCCGCGAGCTACCCCACGGTAAGGAATTGAGAGCCGGGAATCGGCCCCCGGATTATCGGTTGGGTTTCCTGGACCCGGGCCGGATGGAATACCCGCTGCAGCGCAGGATTCGAAGCCCGGTTTCATTTATGTTTGGGGATCGATGGTTACTATAAACATAGGCTGGAGATCGCCTGAATCCGGAACTTCAGCCGGCGGTTCGGGGCCTTCGGGCGCGGGTTCATGGTGAAAGGGGTTGCAGCTGGATTGTGAAAAGGACAAAGCGGACGGTCGGAAAGAAAGAGCATGCCGTTGGGTTCATTTCTCGAAGGTGCGATGCCGTCGCGGCTTGAGATTAGCTCCTTGTTCCGAGCGGCAGGATGACCTGAGGGCATGCCGGAAAGGGGTGCCGGATGAAAATCCTGTCGGTTTGGCGACTGCTCGGAGCATTCCTGTTATCGAACGCGCTGTGGGCGTGGGGGGCTGATTATACTCCCGCACAGAACGCTTCCGGTCCTTCCGCGCCTGGAACATCATTCCAGGGAACCGGAAATATTCAGAGAAAATCGTCGACCGCCGTGAATCGCCTGGATATGGGCTGGACAGAACGGGTGATCACGGAACGTGAACTGGAGAAGTTGAGCCGCAAGGATCCCGAACTGAGTCCAAGTACCGCCCGCGCGATTTTGGCCCGCCTGAACAACAGGGCCAAGTATTACATTCAGGAAGACATCGAGAACGGGAGACCCCTGAAGGTCCCCAACAACTTCAGTGCGTTTAAATATTGGAGTCCCATGCCCGTATATATTTCTGAAGTCTCCGATGTTTCAAAATTCATTCTGGTGGTGAAGGACATCCCGTTCATCGCCTGGTACGAGAACGGCAAGTTGATTGGGGACGCGGAAATTTGCATCGGGAAAAAGGAGGGATTGACCCAGGCCGGGGTGTACAGAGTTGAAAACAAGGATGCCGATCATATTTCCCGGAGTTACCCGAATGCCTTCGGCGAGCCCGCTCCGATGCCCTGGGCGCTGAGAATTTACGATCATGTCTGGATCCATGCCGGCGATATCGCCAAGGGCTATTGTTCTCACGGGTGCATCAATCTGCCGCTGATGCCGGCAGCGGATCTCTTCAAGTGGGCGGATTCCCGGACCGTCGTCATCGTAGCCGAATCTCTGAACAGCCTGGCGCAAGTGTTTCAGAAAAACCGTTCCAACTGTACGCTGTATGCGTCGGTATGTAACCGAACGGGGTCAGACCTACGCAATTGACAAACTTGGTCTTCCCAAAGTTCCCACGAGCGATTCCTTGAGCCTTCAGTCACTTCCATCGAGATTTGCAGACAGAGGCATCAAAAGTATTCGATTTGTCAAATGCGTAGGTCTGACCCCACTCGCCACTACGGCAACGGGCAGATTCATGTCATAGTGCAGGCATTCCATGGGGGTTACGATATTGCTCTCCAGAAGATAGTGGTCACCCATGGATTTCATCGCCAGGGGCCCGATGCCGTGTTGCAGGAGCACGGGCAGCACCTGCGTCTGGAAGCTGTCATAGTGCGCGTCCATGAGATTCAACGGCATCTGCACGGTGGCAGGGGTAAAGTTGTTGGCGAAGCAGAGTTCGAGCATCTTCAGGTGGATGGCGGGGCTCTTGTGTCCGGTGAAGCCAAGATAGCGGATCTTCCCGGCTTTTTGGGCGGCGAGCATGGCCTCGCAGGCGCCGTGGGGGGCAAAGATGCGCTCAGGGTCGGACATGCGAATCAACTCATGAAATTGCAGTAGATCGATCCTGTCCGTTTGGAGGCGCTGCAGAGACTCGTTGAGCTGTTTGACGGCGGATTCCCCGGTGCGCCCATCGATCTTGGTCATGAGAAAGACCTTCTGGCGGTAGCCGTCTCTCAGGGCTTTGCCCATGCGGATTTCGCTTTCGCCGCCGTTGTAATCCCAGGAGTTGTCCATGAAGTTAATGCCGTTGTCGATGGCGGTGCGAATGATGCGGATGCTCTCCTGCTCTTCCGGCCGGCCGAGGTGAAAACCACCCAGACCAACAATGGAGACCTTCTCCCCCGTGCTGCCCAACGGGCGGTAAGGGAACTCGCCTTTTCCCGGGGCCGCCAAGCTTTGGGGGACCACACCGGTAATCCGTGCCATCCCCGCGGCCACTCCCAGAGCCGTCAGGTCCTTAATAAACTCGCGGCGATCCATGGTTTTGGCCTCTCATCCCAATTTGCGTTCAAAGAAGTAACAAACGATGTTTCTCAAGAGCGTGGGGAACTGCGTCCCGGCCTGTTGCCCAGACAGAATCCAGGTTGAAAATGAGGCGTTTGCCCAGACAACGTCACCCCGGCGAAGGTCGGGGTCCAGTGTCGTTAATTGGAATTACCCAATAATTTCAAAGAGTCTGGATTCCGGCCTCCGCCGGAATGACGAATCCTGTTCCCACGCTCCTGCGTGGGAATGCAGACCCTTTTCCTTTGGGCAACAGGCCGGTCCCCCACGCCTCCACGCCGCTGCGCGGCTTTCTGGGGGGAATGTTAAAGGTATCGTCTTGAATGCAACCCCGTATCAAAGAAGGTTGACGGCTTAAGCCCTTGCCGGGATTTATGGATACAGCCGGCGGACCGTTCTGAAAGCCGTAGATTCTGCTCTTTCTCCGCATCAGCCGGTAGCCGGCAGGAGCAAATCCTGAGAGTCGGCCCTCCGGCCCCCGGCGTCTACCGCGATCACGCGGTAGCGGTGGGGCGATTTATCCGTGAGCGGGTCGTTAAAGGCGAACGGCTCCAGGGTGGTTTGGGGGCGATGTTCGACGCGGCCGGCAACGGTCTGGAGATGGGGAGCGGAGCCGAAATCGGCCCTGCGAAATTCGTCCCTCTCAATTTCGTAATGGCTCAACGGCTGGTCGCCGGCATAGGCCGTCTGCCAGGTCAGGCGCGCTATTCGTTGGTCCCCCTGTATTTCCTGGGAAACGGCGGTGTTGCGCGGGGAGCCCGGGAGTTCCGCTTCCCGCTGAAAATAGTTGGTCATGCCTTTTTTGGCACCGGCTGCCGATTGTTCGATCCGCCTGCGCTCGGTGTCGTCCATCCGGCCGGCAAGGCGCGACGCTGCGAGGTTTTGTTCCAACTGGTCGCGTTTCCGGTCTTTATCGATATGTCCGATGCCAATGATTGCGGTGGAAATCCCGGGGGTTGACAGGCTGTACCGGACGAGAGGAGCGCTGGGAATTGCCGAACTGCCCACAGTCCGCACCACATCGGACACCTGTCTTGAAAAGTGATTGTCTTTGCCGTACATGGAGCCGTCCGCAAAGACCTTCATGGCGATGATCCCCATGTTCTTGGCCGCAGCCACCGGGATCACGTTGTATTGATGGTTGAAATAGCGGCGGTCATTGGCGTTCATCGCCACCAGGAGGGTATCGATGACGTTGTTGCCGGCATCCCGCTGGACGCACTCCATTAACACAGGAGAAGAGAAATGGCCGGTAATGCCGATGTGCCGGATCAACTTTTCTTCTTTAGGGTTGAGGCCGGTCAAGTTGGTACCGTCCCGGCAGTCCCGGAGCGCCGCCAGGGCCCCGATCCATTCCGCCTTGGGGTCCGGGTTCGCCAGGCCCTCGTAAATGGCATCCACCTCGTCCAGGTTCACGAGGTTGTGAATTTGAACCAGGTCGAGATATGCGCCGGGAGGATAATTGCCCTGGCCGTCGCCAAAGATCTGGGACAGGGTACGTCTCACGTCATCCAGGGTCATTGACCCCGGCGGACCGTTGGTTGCGTTGGTGACGTTGCCGCGATTGCCGGGTTGTCCCTTGGCGTAGCGCAGACCGGTCTTGCTGGCCAGGAAGAATGACTTCCGTTTCTTTTCGTCATATCCGGGGGTGCCGGGGATGGGCGCCGTCTCTTCAATAGGGCCGACAATTCCGGTACCCTGGCCGGGTTTCACATAGAAAGCCACGAGGGAGCGTTTACAGGAGACTCTGTGATGAGAGAGAGAGTCAAAGGGCATCCGACGCTTCAAGCGATCTCCCTCAAGAGCCGCTCCGAACCATCTCTCCAGGGTGGTCAAGCACCACTCCCTCATTTACTTGGATCATCTTCTCTCGAGTTGGTGTAAAATCCTTGCTCACGGCGGTTTCCTCGTTTTTCGGGTGAATTGGTTTTCTCACAGATTCCATTCAACCCACGAAGGGGGCACTGCCGTACCCCAAAAAAGCAAAAATTATTATACGTTACCGCCGGATCTCGGAAGAAACGGTCAAGCCCGATTCGTGTCCGGGAAAGGCTGTCCGGTAGCTTAAGAACCAAGGGGAGAGGCACACGCGATTTCTGCATGTGCCCAAGTCATAATGACAACTGAAAAATCACCCACCTCTCAGCGGTGCTCAAGCGTGCGGGACGCGAAGTCGGTCTTCTCGATCCGAGGCTGATTTCCGGAGGCGAAGAGTATGCTCAAGTTTTGAGAACCGAGAGGCCGGATATTTTGTATGAATGTCGTCTTCTTCGCAATAGTCCTGATCGCGTTTGGTACCGCTGCGTGGAACCAGTTCACCTGGATTCCCCAGGCGGGGATGGATTCGCCCATGGAGCACCTCACGAAGGCCATGGTCGATTCGGCCGGGAGTGCCGTGGAGTTGGCTCTTGGGCTTGTGGGAGTAATGACCCTCTTTCTCGGGCTCATGAAAGTTGCGGAAGCAGGCGGCCTTCTCAGGATCATCGCGCGCCTCATCCGGCCCTTGATGGTTCGGCTCTTCCCCGACGTGCCTCCCGAGCATCCGGCAATGGGAGCGATGATCCTCAATCTTTCCGCCAACGTCATGGGCCTTGGGAATGCGGCGACTCCTTTCGGCATCCGCGCCATGCAGGAGCTGAACACACTCAACAGGTACCCGGGGACTGCCACGAACGCCATGGTGCTCTTTCTCGCGATCAACACCGCGAGCGTCACCCTGCTCCCGACCGGGGTCATTGCTCTTAGAGCTATCGCAGGTTCTGGAGACCCGGCGGGAATTCTCCCCACGACACTGTTCGCTTCGGTCGTTGCCACCATATCCGCCATAATCGCGGCCACGGCACTGCGTAACCTCTTCCCGGTCCGTGATACCGATGAACCCGGGGCAGCAGCAGAGGGCGCACGGAATCCCACCGTCACGGCCGCCGAGCAGGCGCCCGCGCAGGAGGAGGCAGGGGAAGGCTATCCGCTCTGGGTCAGCGCGCTGGCGCTCGGGGCTGTGGTCGCGGTGGTTCCGTTCACGATTTTCTTTGGCAGAGCGATATCGCCCTGGATTATTCCCGGGATCATGATCGGCTTCCTCGCCTTCGGCATGGCGCGCGGAGTGCGCATATACGAGGTGCTCGTGGACGGGGCGCGGGAGGGTTTTCAGGTCGCGGTGAGGATCATACCGTACCTGGTGGCAATTCTTGTGGCAATCGGTATGTTCCGTGCCAGTGGGGCAATGGAGGTCGTGGTGAAGGGGCTTGGCGGGTGGACCGCCACGCTGGGGCTCCCTCCGGAGGGGCTCACAATGGCAATCCTTCGCTCTCTTTCCGGCTCCGGGGCATTCGCCGTGCTGGCCTCCTTCCTCAAAGACCCCGCCATTGGCCCGGACAGCTACACGGGCTACCTGGTCTCAACCATACAGGGATCCTCGGAGACGACCTTCTACGTGCTCGCGGTCTACTTCGGGGCCGTGCAGGTAAAGCGCATCCGGCACGCTCTGGCTGCCGGGATCATTGCCGACCTGGTGGCGGTGATCGCCTCCGTCCTTATCTGCAAGATCCTTCACGGCTGAGAGATGAGACTGCAGGCATCCATGAACTGCTGAATTCTCTCGCTCATCCCATCAAGAGATCTTAAACAGGATACCCGGAAAGTCATAGTTGTCTTGTTGCGGGAAGTATTGAGAGGCGCCTTTGACCGGGTTTGAAGGCAAACTGCTTCCATGGGGGCAGGGGGCTGTCTCCGATCTTGAAAGTCGGCGGATCATAAGGGCGGCTTTGTTGACGCCGAAAATGGCTTATAGCGAGGGTCAGGGAAGTGCCGGCAGTACAACCGGGCTCCGGCGGAACCGCTTTCCCGTCGGAGACAGGTGCCATACAAAGTGGGCAAGGTAAGTGCGACGAGGTGGTTCAACTTCCCTCCGCACTATATGCACACCCAGGAAATCGGATGCTTGCAACTGAGAGCCGGCGATGGGATTTGAACCCGCAACCTGCTGATTACAAAAAAGCCGGCAACCCTCCGAGATGCCGGCGAACCCGCATGAAACCTTGTGTGCCGAGTGCATCCACTGTACGGAGTGTACCGTTTTTACCCTATTACGCGATTATAAATGTCGGTGCATATAGATGTACCAAGACCTTATGTCGCTTCCCGCCACCGAGGCGCTGTCAAGCAGGCGAAGCTGTTCCGCGGCGGCATTAAGCATGACAACGGTCCACTGGCCGTCCACCACGATCGCGCCGTCGTTTGAATAGTCCAGGATATCCTGGGCCGTGATCCGGTTCTTCATAATTTCTCCCGACCTATTCAAACCTGAATTGCCCGGTCCGGCCGAGCCGGCCGGGCCGGTTCCGCAATCACTTGGGTGAGAACTCCCGCACGCAAAGA
The DNA here is from genome assembly GCA_963666995.1 of uncultured Syntrophobacter sp. Taxonomy (GTDB): domain Bacteria; phylum Desulfobacterota; class Syntrophobacteria; order Syntrophobacterales; family Syntrophobacteraceae; genus Syntrophobacter. Next base: position 3,743,280 of record OY762941.1, read on the forward strand.
CTATTTTCACATAATGGCCGTGTTATTCATTTCTAAAATGGCGGCAAAGTACTCTCCTTGAGCCTACACTTATATGAAATAACTCTTATTATCGCTTTTAAAGCAGATGGGAACTCCAAATTTGGGCAGTTTTTTATTTCATTAATGAATAATTCTTCCCCGGCCAGTTTATCTTCAATTCAGCCTTGCTTACGAATATAACTTGCTACATCTATAACTTACAAAACATTACAAACACCAGGCATGCCTTTTGCTAATTAAAAAAATACACGGCGAAAAATCACCTTTAAATAGCCCAGGGGCGCCCCGATCGAGACGTCCAGGCAACTTCCGTTCCAAACGTGATGAGTGATGTCAGGCTGAGAGGAGAAAGATGCCCGCAGTCAACCAGATACGCGAATTCATGAACGGAATGGGCATTCCCAGGCGAGACCTGTACGACATACCCGATTCGAGCCAGCGGTTTGCCGGCTGCGCCACCTGCCTGCCCTTTAACGAACTGGTCGACATGGCGCGGTTGTCCCGGGAAGAGGGCATCGAAGCGGTCATGACCATAGGCCACCGGGTGGGATGGAACCCGGGGGCAAAGGCCGCGACGACCTCAGAGGGCCGGCAGAATGGGTGGCGGCTGAGGGGATCCGATAATATCAGCTACCACATTGCCGATATCATGCGATGCGCGGAGGCCGGTTTCAGGGGCTTTCCGGTCTGTGACGAAGGCATTCTCCCCGGCCTGAACGAGGTGCGCGCAAAAGGCATGCTCCCCCCGAAAACCTTTTTCAAGTTCTCGGCTTTCGGCGGTTATGCGAGCGCGGCCGACGGACCTTACGCCGGCATCTACCCGGCAAACCATGAAGAAATAGAGGATTTGGCCGCGCCCGATTGGCCGACCGGATCCGAAATGGCCATAACTTCCAATGCCTTCTGAAAACGAAAAATCCGTAAATGAGCCATGAATCCAAATTTAATGTCGTCCCGACGGACTATGAATGGCCGGATTCGAGCATGGCAGTTGGGAGAAGTTAAGTGGTTTCTGAAGCACCAGGGAAAGCTCAAGAGGTAAAGAGGCCCTTCGTTCAGCATGCCTGGATGCCAAGGTGTGAGACGAATGCCATGAAAATGCCGGCCACCCCCAAGGGTGGGTTGAATCAACCAAATCCCGACACCAAAGGAGCGATTCATGAGCGAGAGTCCTGACAAAAAACCGAGTGGCGTATCGACCGATCTGATTGATGTCGAATTGACCGGGCGAGACAAGGACATCCTTACCAAGCGCCTTTCATCAGGAGGAATGACCCGGCGCCAGGCCATCAAATGGCTGACAGGCATGGGGATTTCGGTGGTGACGGCCGACAGCCTGTTTGCTCATTGGAGTCAAGCGTTTGCTGCAACCCCCAAACGCGGTGGACAGATGCGGGTGGCCGGAACAAACAGCACCGTCAAGGAGAATATGGATCCTGCCAGGTTTGCCAACAGCTCGGATTATATCCGTGGGTTCATATTTTACAATGGATTGACGCGCCTTGACAGCAAATGCCAGGCGCAACCGGAACTGGCGAAATCGTTTGAGCCCAACGCAGATGCCAGCGAGTGGGTGTTCAAGCTTCGCCCGGGTGTGACCTTCCACGACGGTAAGACTCTTGATGCCGCTGACGTGGTCTACTCCCTCATGCGCCACAAGGACCCGAACGTGGGATCGACCGGAAAGACCCTGGCCGATGTGATCAGCGAGGTAAAGGCCGACGGCAAAGACACCGTAATTGTAAAGCTCAATGGGCCCAATGCGGACCTCCCCATTATCCTGGGAACTTCCCAGTTCGTGATTGTAAAAGACGGCACAACGGATTTCACTACCGCGATCGGAACCGGTCCCTACAAAGTCAAGGAGTTCAAGCCGGGCGTTCGGGTGGTGGGAGTACGCAACGAGAACTATTTTCTGGAAGGCCGCCCATATATGGATGAGCAGGAGTTCTTCGGGGTTGGCGACGACACTGCCCGCCTGAGCGCACTCCTTTCCGGCGACGTCCAAATGATCGTAAGAATAGCTCCGGTCTCCATATCGGACGTGGAGACGCGATCGGACGTGAAGATTGACTCGGTGCCCGCTCCCAAATTCACATGCCTGGTCATGATGGTGGATCGGACGCCTTTTGACAATCCTGACCTCAGAATGGTCATTAAAAACCTGTTTGATCGTGAAAGAGCGTTGAAATCGATCATGAAGGGCTATGGCCAGATCGGAAACGACCATCCATTCGCGCCTGATGACCCATTTTATAACGCGGCTCTGCCGCAGCGAGGGCTCGACCGGGATAAGGCCAAGTATTACCTGAAGAAAGCCGGCATGGAGAACGGCAAAGTCGAATTGCATGTCAGCGATCCCGCCTTTGCCAGTGTCGAACTCGGGATGCTGTTGCAGGCCGAAGCGGCCCGGATCGGCCTCACTATCGAACTCAAACGAGAACCGGCCGATGGGTACTATGCAAACGTCTGGCGGAAACGCTCGTTCCACGCTAACGAATGGAATGCGCGTCCGACCGATGCTCTTCTGCTCGCCCTTGGTTGGAAATCAACAGCAACATGGAACGAGGCCCAGTACAAAAACGAGCGGCTCGACATGCTCATTGATCAAGCGCGCGCCACGCTCGATACTGCCAAGCGCAAGGAGATCTACGCTGAAATTCAGAAGATCATCTACGAAGACGGATGCCATGCAATACCTATCTTCACCAACAACCTCGGTGCTGTCAGCAGTAAGGTGAGAGGGTTGGTCCCGGTAAAAACCGGCGCTCTCGGGGGCTTCAACTACGCCGATACAGTTTGGATGGATAGCTGAGGCTGATCCGCGGCGTCTCATTTTTGAAGGGAACTGCGGGAACACTCTGGAGAAGAACCGGGTGCGTCCACCGAGATAGTGAGTTTGCGGCATCATGCGGCAAAAGAGGTAGGGCCTGCCTGATGCCAGGAAGCCGGCCGGTGCGGTGGATGCCGCTTCTGCCGGCGGAGGTCGCCATCTTGGGTCTTACCGCCGGCCAATCCAAGCGACCCGGCTGGCGCGGCCGGCTCAAGGGCGCGGTGGAGCGGTCTGCGCATTCGAGGCAGTTTAAGGAGATTAAAAACTTATTGGATAAAGAACTGCTGCCCAAATAAACGTGATAAAAAAGTGAAAGGCAAAGGTTCAAACGCTGTTTTATGTGGCCATGAAATCGCGCTGAGGCCCATAATTAAAAATGAAACAAATCACAGGCTATTGGAAAGGTACTTTTAATATGGAGAAGATTGATATTCTATACCTGTCACGCAAGGATGTTATTGAGGCGGGAATAACTCTTAAAGATGTGGTGGTTACAGCCGAGAAGGTATTGACCGAGCACGGGAATAAACATTATGAACTCCCGCCCAAAACCGGAGTGCATTCGTTGGATGATGCTTTCATACACGCTATGCCGGCGTATCTGCCGAGATTGAATACTATAGGGATAAAGTGGTCGGGCGTGTACTCAAGCAACCCCAAGCTTAACATGGTGTCAACCATGGGCTTGATCATAATAAACGATGTAAACACAGGGCAGCCCCTCGCGGTTATGGACGGCGGGTACATAACTGCACAACGTACTGCCGCCGCGTCGGGGGTTTCAGCGAAATATCTGGCAAATAAGGATGCCAAGGTGTTGGGGATCGTAGGAGCCGGAGAGCAGGCGCGTTTCAATTTGCTTGTTTTAGCCGATATCCTAAAGGAAATAGAACTTGTCAAAGTATATGATATAAATGAAAACTTCACACAAAAATTTATCGAGATAATGGGCAAACAGGTTGCCTGCAAGATCGTAGCCGGCCCCTCCGTGGAAGCTGTGATAAGGGACTCGGACGTTGTTGTGACTGCTACGGGTCATTTATCGGGCAAGCCGATCTATCTGGAAGAATGGATCAAAGAGGGGGCACTTGTTCTGCCGGTTCACAGCCACGGCTGGGAGTTTTCAGCGTTGGAGAATGCCGACAAATTCGTCGTTGATGACTGGAAGCAGTATAGTACGAATGATTATTATCCGCAACTGCCGTCGTTGTATGCAGAAATCGGCGAAATTGTTATAGGCAAGAAGAAGGGCCGCGAAGCCAAGAGTGAAAAGATAGTGAGTATGAACTGGGGCATTGCTTTACATGATATAGCGGTGGCTTCGCAAGTATTGACGATAGCTAAAGAAAAAGGACTGGGGATTATTTTACCGTACATGTGATAAGAACAGAGGAAAAGCTTGGTTATTACGGTCGCTTGATGCCGGTTCGCATTGGATCGGATTCCCGGCGCAATGCGTCGGTGTCGATGGTGCATACCCTCAGCAAGACGACTTGGTTGGTTTCCGTCACGGGCAGATCCTCGGCACATGGACTTTACATGAGTGTTGGTGCCGGTCCTGGTGCGGTAATTTATTCCAGGGAAGCACAGCATAGAACAACAGTAATAACCAACAAGCAGTCCGGAGGGCCGTGCAGAAGCAATGCGTTCGAAATGCTTCTGCACGGCCCCGTCTCGTTGGTGAAAAATTGCTTATGTCTAATGATATGAAGCCTAAGCGACTGCTGGGCAGCAGCAAAATAAGCGAAAAGGGATTTCTCTCGGGGGAAGCTGTCATCGATCCGGAAATGTATTTCGGCGAACCGGCAAAGCGGGACACCAGCAGTAAGGGCTTGTCCGTAAATAAATCCTTTGTGCTCGCATCCGGCTTTTGGCCCACTTCGGCCGCTCCTCAATCGCAAAATCCCCAACGTAGTCCAGCTACGCCTGCGGTTCTGCTCAATCGTCGCGACCAAAATCGGTCTCAAAATCCGGTGCGATCCCTAAAAGGCCTGTTTACGGACAAACCCTAATTGTTCCGGCAAAGGAATACTGCAACAGATAATACTGGTACCATCCCGAAACTAACCGAAATTTGCGGCGTATCGCATTGAAAGCTATGAGCGTTGGGCGGGTGTCTGTACAGGAAGGAAACAGCAGGATGAATATCAATATGATAGATGTACCAATAGTTGAAATGCCGCTTATGGTAAGAGTTGAACAGACTTTTTCCCGTTCACGATTTGACTATGTTCAGGTCATCCATGAAAGATTCGATCGTTATCGTTCTGAAGGGAGCCTCACGCGTGGGCAAAAAATAGCCATTGCTGTTGGCAGCCGTGGAATCGCTTCACTTTCGGTTATCGTTGGAACTATTGTGGATGAGTTGAAAAAGAGCGGCTGTGAGCCGTATATCGTACCTGCGATGGGGAGCCACGGGGGTGCTACCGCGGATGGACAATTGCACGTTTTGAACAATTACGGAGTCAGCGAACAGAGTATGGGAGCACCGGTTGTATCGTCTATGGATGTAGACAAGATCGGTGAATACCAGGGACAGGCCGTTTATTTCGACCGGTTCGCTAGATCCTGCGATGGTATTGTCGCTGTCAACCGGGTTAAACCTCATACCGATTTTCACGGGAAGATTGAAAGCGGCGTATGTAAGCTATTGTGTGTTGGAATGGGAAAGCATCAAGGGGCTATAACCATCCATAGTTTTGGTTCGAAAAGGCTTCCCGAGGTTATTCCCGAGGTCGCTGCTCTGCTTATTTCAAAGTTGCCCATGGTTATTGGCGTGCCGATCGTGGAAGACGCTTATCATGAGATTGCTTACCTGGATGTTGTCGGGGGAATGGAGATACATGCAACGGAAGAGAAGCTGCTGAAAAAGGCCTATGATTTAATGGCTAAACTTCCTTTCGCGGAAATGGATCTTCTTGTGGTGGAGGAGATTGGCAAAGATATAAGCGGAACGGGAATGGATCCCAATATAACAGGAAGAAACAATTATCCCTGGGTAAAGGGAGGACCAAAGGTCGATAAAATCGTCGTACTGGATATAAGTGACCGTTCGGATAGGAGTCCCTTGGGAATAAACCTGGCGGATGCTATTACCAAGAGGCTGATGGATAAATCGGATATTGATAAAATGTATACCAACTCAATAGCCAGCAAGGCGCTGCATGGATGCAAAATACCATTTATCGCAAGAAACGACCAGCAAGCTATTTGTGTGGCTCTTAGTTGTATCATCGGAAAAAGCATATCAGAAATCAAGGCCGTTCGGATTAAAAATACGCTCGAGTTACTACAATTTGAAGCTTCCGCCTCCCTTCTGCGTGAGGCTCCGGATAACAGGATTAAGCCGATTGGCAAGCCATACAAATGGGTGTTCGATTCTGACGGCTATCTTGCAAAATTGACTTAGCATTTATTTCCTTGCGGGAATTTGCGGGGCAATCCCTGTATAAAGCATTCAACGGAGAGTGGTCGTTTATGAGTTTGGGATTATTTGATGTGGTGGGACCCATCATGCATGGGCCCTCCAGCAATCACACGGCCGGCGCCACCCGGATAGGCTATTTGGCCCGCCGGATCATGGGGAATGTACCCAAAGCCTTGACTTTTGCCTTTCATCCTATGTTCATGAAGTCGTTTACCGGACATAGAACGCATATTGCGTTGCTGGCAGGCTGTTTGGGTTTTCGCGAGTATGACGCGGAGGGCAATAATTCCTTTGCAATAGCTGAAAAGCAAGGCATTACCGTGAACTATGTCGCAGTCACCGATCCGCAGGCCCCCCGTAATAATATGGGGGTGCGGGGCAGAGCAGCCGGTATCGATTGGGATGTAAACTGCGATTCTCCCGGGGGCGGCTATATTGTCGTAAGCAGTCTGAACGGCGTTCCCATGAAATATGACGGCAATAATTGGCTGTACTTGTATATTCTTAAGAAGGGCACGGCTGTGGGAGAAGCAGTCCGGCTTGCCACGGCGAAGCATCAGGCGGATTTGAAAGAACTCTATGTGGGCGAAGGAGGGAAGACGGCCCTGTTTTGCCTGGAAACGAAAGAGCAGGTTCCCGAAGGTGGAGAACGGGAGTTCATAAGGCTGCTGGGCAGCGGGAATATTCTGGCTTTCCGGCAGATTGCACCACTTTATCCCTTTGCGGAAAAAAGTGATGAAAAGCCGTTGTTTAATACCTTTGAGGAATTGGCGGAAGCAGCTAAAGGACGCGGATTGATTGACGCTGTTTTTGAGTACGAATCGCATCGCAGCGGTCAGCCCCGGTCTGCGGTCCTGGCGGAGGCGGTGCGGATTGTGGATGTCATTCGGAACTCGATGGAGAAGAGCATCAAAGGGAATAATCCCCTGATTGGCGGCTTCTGCACCGGGAGTGACGGCAAGAGTCTGGCGGACTGGGCCGAAAGCGGCAAGAGCCTGACCGGGCGTTCCTTTACTATTGGCATGGCTCGGGCAGTCGCTTTAGCCGAACTGAATGCCTCGGCCGGCCTGGTGGTGGCGGTGCCTACGGCGGGATCGGCCGGCACATTGCCGGGAGTGTTGTTCACGGTGGCGGAGAAGTTGGGCAGTTCCAGAGAAGACTTGGCCAAGGCCTTCTTAATTGCGGCCGCTGTCGGCAAAATCGTCGGGGAGAAAGCCGCCTTCACGGGTTCACTGGGCGGCTGCCAGGGTGAAGTGGGGATAGGTGCCGGCATGGGAGCCGGTGCCTCCGTCTGGCTGGCCGGTGGTGATACTGAGGCGGTGATCCATGGAGCTGCCTTAGCCCTGAAGAATGTTTTAGGACTGACTTGCGACTGTCCGGCCAGCCCGGTTGAGATTCCCTGCATCAAGAGAAACGGCATGGGGGTAGCGGTCGCATTTATGGGGGCTGAAATGGCCTTGGCCGGTGTGCGAAGTGCCATGCCCCCTGATGACGTGCTGGATGGTTTTGCCGATACCCAGCGGCGCATGCCTGACGAGTTAAAGGGATCCGGAGCAGCCGGCGGCCTGGCCGGTACTGCCTGTGCCCAAAGACTGCAGCAGAGATGGAGCGATAAGCTTAAATCCGCAAAATAGTCATCTTATCGCCAGGAATGCTTCTCTTGATGGAACCGGTTTGTCGTAAACGTTGACGGCGGAGGAATCGATGGCCGCAATCTCCGCCGCGATTAGCCGCGGCTTTTGTAGCAAGTTCCACATGGTGCCGGAATAGCCGGATGGGTGCTCCCCATTTTCTCTATAGGAACAAATTTTCGGACCGACGGAACGAAAGTGTGAAAAATGGTGAAACGACGGAAAGAGCGCTTTAGACAGTCTGCCGTCTCGAATGGAGCAGATAAAATGACTGTCAGGCGATTTCTCATACTTGACCGATGGGTGATCTTTCGTATACAGGAAATTGCCTTGACGAAGTCAGAGCATCGATTAGAGGGGGGGAATCCCTGGAGAAAAGCTGGAATTCGTTTGCAGGGGAAGCCCTTACAGCCTACGGTAAGAGACCGATGGGGAGTACGTTCACCAGGGTGAGGAGTGCGGGAACGGTTCTGAATGGAACACTCCTCCTTGAGATCCGGGGAAACAGGATCGATTGGAGGCTGCCGATTCGTTCCAACCCATTGCTCACATCATCCATCGCTGGAAGAATACCGGCGATCAAATCACGAGGGCTGTCGGGCCGTTATTCAGTCCTTGTTATAGGAAGCTATGGATATTTTTCAGCGAAGCATCCATTTGAACGCAAAAAAGATCGACGATGACCACCTACAAGTTGCGAGTTCCCTGTTGGATCTTGACCACTCCTTCCATCTGGAGGTCACGGTTCGGATCTCGACACAGATGATTGAGGCAGCCGCAGCCTCGATGAGCAAGGCGCCGCTCACCCGCTGCTTTGCCGTTCTTGGCAGCTTTGCCCAGTTGGAGGGCCTGACCATCGAGCGCGGAATCATTAGAAAGATGCATTCCCTGCTCGGGGGTCCAAAGGGCTGTACCCATCTTATGGAGCTTCTGGACGACGTCGTCAGATTCACGTCGATGCTCCTCATCGAGCAATCCGTGGGTTACCGGTCCGAACTGAAAGAGGCCTTGCCGGAAGAAGAGATCATAGCCGAGGGCAAGAAGAAGCTTCGCAACACCTGCCTCGTGTTTGCCGATGAGTAGGAGGAGACGAACCGTTCGGCCACTCGTAGGTATTTGAAATTACGGAGCCGGCGATGGGAGTTGAACCCGCAACCTGCTGATTACAAAGAGGATAGCGATCCTGCAAACCCTCGTAAAAGCGCGCCAGCTCTAGTTTCTCCTCTGTGCCATAGTGTATCCGGTGTACCGGTTTTACCCTGTTTCCCAGGCTTTTACTCATAAATTTGCGCATACGTCAATAGGGCGGGCGGGTATGAAGGCTCGGGGAGGCCGTAAAACCCTCATCCGCCATTCGCAAAGACGAGATGCGTTGTATCCGTTATCGAGTTCTTTCTCAAGACCGATGACCAGACCGATTACCAATGTATTGGTCTACAATCTTTTGGACAAACCAGGGACCTGTTCCGGCGCCTTGGCCATTTTGAAAGTTAGCCTTGTGGGGCGAGCTATTCTTGTACCATTGGACGCATGGCGGCCTCGACATCTGTGCGTCCTTTTTTGATCGCACCTGGGTAGGCTCTACAACAGATCGGATGGGCAAAAAAGATTAGGATTACCGGATCATACGGAAAAAACCGGCCGATTCAACTAGGTGGCAAGGAGTATCAAGCTGTGCGCAGCCCTGCCAAGCATCCCTGATTGTGATAATCGAAAAGTCACCCACCTGAATAGAAAATGATCATGCAAAACTCACCCACCCGTAAAAGGACTTCTGGTAACACGGAGAAAATGATGAACGGGGCTAACGTGTTGCTGGAGGGTGGGAGGAATGATCACTATGGATCAGTATGAGTACATACGCATTGCACACCGTGTGTATGAGAAGGGAATCCGTCAGATTCAGAGGGAAACGGGCCACGACCGGCAGACCATCCGGAAAGCTTTGCGGGGGGAGCCGCATGGCTATGCAGAGAGGGATCATCAGCCTTGGCCGGTGATTGGGCCATACCGGGAGATCATCGAGCGTTGGCTTGAGGCTGACAAAGACATTTCGAAGAAGCAGCGCCACACGGCGAGAAGGGTCTATCATCGACTGGTGAGCGAACATGGCTACGGAGGCAGTGAAGTCACGGTCCGTCGCCATGTACGGGAAATAAAACGTTTGCTCGGGATGAGCGAGTGCAAGGCGTTTGTGCCCCTGGAGCCGGACTGCGGACAGGAAGCGGAGGTCGACTGGGGTAGTGCCGAAGGCATCATCTCCGGGGAGCGGGTTCGAATGAAGTTTTTCTGCATGCGCTCCAAGTATTCGGGAAAGCATTTTGTTAGCTGCTACCCTTGCGAACGCCAGCAGGCTTTCTTCGATGGGCATATGCGCGCTTTCAGTTTCTTCGGGGGTGTGTTCTCGACCCTCATCTATGACAATCTTACGAGCGCCGTCCAGAAAGTGTTGAGAGGCAAGGATCGGAGGGAACAGGAAGCCTTCGTTAAGTTTCGCAGCTACTACAACTTCTCGCCTCGGTTCTGCAACCCCGGCTCAGGACATGAAAAGGGGGGTGTGGAGGGGATGGTTGGATATGTCAGGCGCAACTACATGGTGCCGATCCCCCGGGCAGAGAGTTTTGAGGCTTTAAACGAGAAGCTGCTTAAAGACTGCCTGGCCTACGGTGAGCATCGGATGCAGGGTCGGGAGGGGACCGTAAGTGAGCTCTTTGAAGAAGAGAGAGCCCACTTGATTTCTCTTCCCGCAGCTGACTTCAGCAACATTCAGACAGCGGATGCCCGAGTGAATCCGTATTCGACGGTCTTTGTGGACAAAAATCACTACTCGGTTCCCACCCGCTACGCAGGCCTGAGAGTGCGGGCTGTGATGAAGGTTTCCGAGGTTTAGATCTACAGTGAGCGCAGAAGAATCGCTACACACAAGAGAGCGTTTTCAAACAACAAATGGCAGATCGAGCCCGACCATTACCTGGAGCTTTTGCAGCAAAGGCCACAAGCCTTCGATTCGGCCAGGCCAATCCGGCAGTGGCGGCAAAGATGGCCCGTGAGCCTGGAGCGTCTTTTGGCAAAATTCCAGGAAACCCTGGGGCCAACGGACGGGATAAAAGACTTTATCTCCGTTTTGATACTCTTTCGCGATCATAAAGCAGGGGAGGTGTATGCCGCGGTAGATCTCTCGCTGGAGAAGGGCATCGGCTCGAGTTCGGGAGTCAAACACCTCCTGTTGCATTCCGACCCGAAGGAGACGATACCACCCCTGCCCGACTGGCCTGCGACCGTTCCCGCCGATATCTCCGTCTACGGGCAGTTGGGGGGTGTGCAATGAAAGCCGGCACAGAAGTGCTCCTCAAAGAGAATCTAAAGCAGTTGAAGCTCTCCAATGTGCTCCGGCAGCTGGAAACGTTTATTCGCCAGGCAAAGGAGAGCGGCACGGATTACGGGGAATTTCTCCTGGCTCTGACGGAAACAGAGCTTCAGATGAGGGCGGAAAACCGCCTGAAGCGCAGAGTCCGCGAGGCAAAGTTCCCGCTCATGAAGACGCTTGAGACCTTCGATTACAACGCAGCTCCCGGTCTGGATATCCGGTTGCTGCACGAACTGGGAAGAGGTGATTACATCCGGGAGTATCGCAATATCATCCTGTTCGGCAATAGCGGAACCGGGAAAACGCATATGGCAACGGGCTTGGGAGTTGCGGCCTGTCGTCAGGGGATCACCACCCGATTTGTGACCGGCTGCGGGATGGCCAATGAGCTTATCGAGGCCCAGGCGGCAAAAAGCCTCACGCGTGCAATCCAAAAAGTCTCACGCTGCGGTCTTCTCGTCCTTGACGAGCTGGGCTACGTGCCGTTTTCAAAAGAAGGAGCACAACTGCTGTTCCAGATTTTGGCCGAGCGCCATGAGAGAGGTTCTGTGATCATCACCACAAATCTTGGGTTTGCCGATTGGACACAGATCTTTGGCGATGCCACTTTAACGGCGGCGCTCCTGGATCGCTTAACCCACAAGGCCTATATCATTCACTGCCATTGGGAGAGCTACAGACTCAAAGAGACATTGAAGACAAAGAGGAAGTCTGCGGATAAGAGGTTGGAGCCGGCAGCTCAGCCTGCAACATAATCTCGGACGATGAGTGCTTCCGCCGGTGGAGGGGAAAACTCCAGTCGCCCTATGGGCTCCTTCCGTTTCCCCTCCAATAACAGGATCCCGCCCCAGGATCAAAAACAACAAAAAAGGGTGGGTGAGATTTCGATGATCACGGTGGGTGATTTTTCGGTTGTCACTATGAAAGTTAATCTCGGAACTATGTACGACAAGGGTCAAGGTGTAACACAGGACTACGTTGAGGCAGAAAAATGGTACCGCAAGGCGGCTGAGCTCGGAAATGCTGAAGCACAACTTACTCTGTCTATGCGCCTCGTGGGCAAAACCGAGTCGAATTACTGGCTCCGTAAGGCGGCGGAGCAAGGGAATGTCCACGCACAAATCCTTTTGGGACTCAGGTATGAATTTCGTACAAGCGCACCACCGGACTATGCCGAGGCGTTGAAATGGTTCCGAAAAGGCGCAGAACAGGGAGATTCAGAAACACAGTTTAGACTGGGAGTGATGTACTACGTCGGCCACGGGGTGCCGCAGGACAACACCGAGGCAATGAAATGGTTCTGCAAAGCTGCGGAGCAAGGACAAGCTAGTGCGCAACATGCTCTGGGAGTGATGTACTATAACAGCGAAGGTGTACCGCAGAACTTAGTAAAGGCACATGTATGGTTGAATCTGGCTGGAGCAAGAGGATACACAGACGCTCCAAAGCTCAGAGATGAAGTCGCCCAGTGGATGACTTCAGCCCAGATTGCCGAGGCTCAACGTTTAGCGAAAGAATGGAAGCCGAAAGGCCGAGATTAAGGATAACTTTAGAAGACGAGTAAATAGATTCTACTGGATCACCGTTCCGGCTAAGTCCATCACATTTAGTCCGTTTGCTTTATTCCCAGAAACCGGTTTATCAAAGGCAGAATAATTTCATGAGGACCAGTCAATGCACAAATTCCATTGCTCACTAAGTTTATTTTGGAATCGGTACCAGCCAAAAGAAGATTCTCATAGAACCTTATATGCCAAACACTAAACGCTGCATCCTCATTATTGCGAGTACTGGTGTAGCTAAAACCACCACCTGCGAATGATCTATCAACACGATTCAGTGGACTCAGATTCAAAAGGTAACTAAAAAATTTGAATCCATGCTGTGTGACAGTCATAACTTTTATGATGTATTCCTTGGGGACTACGACTCCCCATTCGTGCCATATAAGCCCTTTTATGATATACTCACAAAGAGCATCAAGTTTATCAGGTTCAAAGGGTAATGCAATCGTGTCCTCTAATCGTCCATCATCATTCTTTATCCATACCGATTGCAATTCAGAGGTCAACCTTATCTTCAGACGTTGGTTATTTTGAAGCCGACGAGTTAGCTTTTCTACCTGCGATCCAAGGGCAGTATCATGATCAGAGGCAAATGGAAGTACTGCCGTGAGATAGTGCTCAAGTTTTGACTTGCGGTTGTTGCATAACTTGCAGGACGGGACTTTGGGGAGTCCATCTCTGTATTCTGGCGGAAAGAATTCCTTTGCAACGATATGGTCGGCTGTTACTGCGACACCGTCGAAGCAATACACGCAAGATTTGTCTTTGAATTTCTTGCTACTCATGAAGTGAACCCGATTTAGCAAGGGCTCGGAGCGGCCAAAGCCCTGTAAGGCGTTCGTCGCGAGACGTTGAGAGATTGAGCCACATTGTCAGGGACTTCCCCCTGCTCTATCAGCTTGCGGGCGTAGACAACCTGTTGTGCGGACAGCAACCTCTTGCGGCCCATCCGCCCCGCCTTTGTCCGTTCCCGTATCAACGACCGTTCAAGCTCTGCCAGTATCCCGACCATTTGCCACATGACACGGCCATACCATTCCACGGTAGGAAAGCCCCAATAAGATTAACACTTCCATTATAAAGTTGCCAGACTTACTCAATTACCGATGGTACACTTCCGGCTTGACGTTGCATGGATCGTCTTTGTCGTCAGGACGGTTGGAGCGCACCCGCTTTTCCGCATCTTCCCTCCAAGCCTGCTGAAGGTCCTCTTCGACCTTGAAGGCGGCGGCGAGAGCCATGGCGTCAGCAAGGGTATTATGGCAATGGCACGAGTGGAAGCTGTTGTGGAAGAAAAATGGATGAAACATGGTATGCTCCTTTCATTGTAGACGCATTTTGATAGAAGAGGTGAATGTTTGGTGAAAGCAGGAATAACGCGATAATCCCCACTCAAAGAATGTCATAATACTTAGCGAAGTCGAGACCATCGGGGAGGTTTTCGGCGGCGAAATCCACACCGAAAAATTCAATTGGTTGCATCAGGACAAGGTCATTTTCGGGGAAACACTGGGCTTTTATTGCCCCTGACTCAGGCAAGAGGAAGAAGTCATGCCGCACCCTCCTGTACTGCGCGTACTGACAGCGAATTGCCGGTGTTACCCTCCCAACTCTCTCCACTTTAATTCTAAGAAACCTCTGTCCATGTGCCCGCAAGATTCTCGTCGCGCTGATTCGTGACAGTGGGCCAGGCATATGGTATGTTCTCTCTACAACCCGCGGCTACCAGCGTCGGTTGGAGCCGTCCTTAAGAAAGCCTATTTGGATGAACGCAGCTCAATTCCCATTTCAGGAAGCCATCTTGCGGGTGTTGCAACCACAGGATGTCGGCTACGGCGAACGGCTCCGGATATTTCTGGACAATCCCAAAGAGCTCGTTTCGCGGCTACCCCTTCTGCTTCATGAGAGCAGACAGGCGCTCACCTATGCGAGCATTCAGAGCGCGAAACCTCTGCCGTTTCCCCCGGATGAGCCAAAAGGATTACTGCTTGAGTGGCCCATTCCTCGGTTCGGACTCAGGATCGTGATTCAACTTGACGGACCGTCTGGGGCAAACGAACTAATGGCCATGTATCCTTTCTCAAGTGAAGGGGTCCAACACACCCTCACCATGGAGGGCATTCTCTTGTGGCCTAGCCGACTGGAAGCGCAACTCGTATGTTCCACTCCGGACGCTCAACTCGAACTCACCTTCTTTGATCCCAATTTCGCTGCTAACCGTGTGTTTTACAGAAAGGGGGATATCTACCAGTTCATCCTGTCCGGATATGCTTACCGGTTTTCCGTTATCAAACCAGAGCCGGTGCTTTGGAAAGACCCCGACCTCATCCGGGCCGTCCGGCGACACAATCCCGAATTGCCTGAGGGAGAGCCTATTCGCATCGAAACGAAGGGCATGGCCGCCCTGCTACCAAGAGAGGACCTAAATCCGGATTCATATGAGTTCTGTGGACCGGTAAAAAGGATAGAAGAGCTCTATCGAGATATGCTGGGCCAGCGTACATGGAAAACCAGGGTGACAGTCAACCGTCTTATGGGGGCGGAAGAAACAGACGCTGACTTCGATATAGACATATATGTGCCGGAGTGTGTTCTGGGAAACCGTAAGCCTCCAGAGCCTGGTGACGATGTTCAGGGAACCATCTGGATGCAAGGCTATCTTTGGTATCCTAGCAAATAATTTCTATTCAAGTCTAGAAACTGGTTCAAACTTATGTGAATTCTTCCAGGGGATGGGCTTTCATTATGAATATGGGAAGATAACCCTGCCGGGCATAGCTTGCCGCGTGGGCCCTGTTGAAGGGGTATTGAATTCGTTAGATATGAACTTTCCGATCACTTACGATTCAGCAAATCTGAGGGGGCTTATGGCTGAACTGGAGGTTTACGGAGCAGATTTTTTGCAAGGTCGTGGGCAGCTGATGTTTGGAAGGCTGAGCTTAAGGACCCCGAAACATCGGTTTTTCGGTGAGTCTATTTCCATAGATCAGATTGCGTATATTGAAACCGTCTCCTCTCATTCCACTAAAGATACTGGCGCCAGTATCGGAGCCGGCATCTTGGGGGCTGCAATTGCCGGAGTTCCAGGTCTGTTGGCTGGCGCCATTGTCGGAAAAAGCAAGGGCCGAGTATCTTTTGTCTGTAGATTCAAAGACGGACGCATTCTGGTGGCAACTGCTGATCACTCCATTTACAATGAGTTGCTCGCAGCGGCCATCAAGAACATGCAAGTTGAGCGAGACTCAAGAATTGATGACCCACCTCCAATTCCCCTAATCGAACTGACAAAGCAATGTCCAACTTGTGCCGAAACCATTAAACTTCAAGCCCTCAAATGCCGCTTCTGCGGAGAGGTTTTCGACCAGTCCGAAGTCGACCGCTTCATGTCTTCCCATAATGAAGATCAGTCCGCCAATCGAGTCCTTTGCAGCGATGGAAACTGTATAGGTGTTATTGGTCCCGACGGTCGCTGCAAAGAATGTGGTAAGCCAAAATAGAAGAAGTAAATCCGAGTCACTAAGCAGAACCGGCCCATTTCTTTTGCCTGCCCCGCTGGTAACACCGGCAATTCGCTGTCAGTGTGCGCAGTACAGGAGGGTGCGGCATGACTTCTTCCTCTTGCCTGAGTGAGAGGCAACAAAAGCCCGTATCACTCGTGAGTGTTTCCCTGAAAATGACCTTTGTCCTGATGCAACCAATTGAATTTTCCGGTGTGAATTTCATGCCGGAAACCTCCCCGGTGGTCTCTCCATCATTGAATACCCCCAGGACAACTACGAAAGTCAAGACAGCTCTCCTCGATCTTGAAAATCGTGGAGCGAAAATCGTCAACTTTTTCGGATCATTGTGCAAAAGTTCTCATAGCGTAGAGGTCGTCGGGGGCATTCAGAAAAGTTCATAAGGCATAACTACCTAGTTTATTGCTAATTAGTGGAGTTTTACTCATAAAATCACTCATTCGGAAAAAATCAGCTCGCACAGACACACGCAAGTATTTGAAAATTGGAGCTGGCGATGGGATTTGAACCCGCAACCTGCTGATTACAAATCAGCTGCTCTGCCGTTGAGCTACGCCAGCCCGCTTGTTGATTGGCCTTATATAATGCGGCCTCGCAGGCTGTCAAGGAAGAAACCCTGTAAGGGGGAAACCGAGCCCGGGCTGATTGATTGAAGTGGCTATGATTGGGCTGGTTATACAGCGCGTGGTGGCTCAGAAGACAATGAGCGGGTAAGTTTCGTAGCGGCCGCCGGGTGGGTGACCGCAATCGAGAGCCGTTCACCTGTTCTGCGGATCCTTGAACAATCCCTCGATGAATGCCCTGCACAAGGCATGCGAGGCCCTGTGTTCGTAGACCTCGCCGTCGGGTGTCATTCCCCGGATTTTGCCATCTTCAAGGAACATTTCGAGCAGTGCTTTCCCGGCTTCGATACGGTCGGCCCCGGCCGGGCCGGTACCCGTGGGCCGCGCAGATCCGAGTAGGTCAGGAGGCCGGTTTGCAGCCTCGGGGGCGGCTGGAGACGGGCATTCCGGCAGACGGGCGGGCAGTGGCCATCGGTCCTGCCGGTTCGGGAAGGATTCAGAGGTGTCCAAACCCGGCAAATGACCGTCTGGAGAATGCAGCCCCGCCAAATGGCGATCCAGAGGATCGCGACCCCGGGATTGCGGGGCTGTCAACTTCCGATTCGTCAAAGACTCATCCGCCATCTGCCGACTCTGGAAATGCCCAGCGCTCAAATCCCGATCCAGTCCGAAGGACCCGGCGAATTCACCCCCCGAGGCATCTTCCCCGTGGCTTGGGCCGTGACCCTCCCTCAGCGATTTCATGAAATTCAAAATCCTGCCCAGTCTCAGCAGGGTGACGGATTCCTCCCGCGTGGTCGTGTCCGAAATGGGGAGGGCGGTCGCTCGCATGAGCGAGAATGCCGCCGGAAGCAGGTTCGATTCCGCGCACCGGTTGAAGTCGGCGCTCCCGGGAGAAGGGTAGAAGACCGAGACCCCCGCGATCGCGCGGCATCCGGCAAGGTACAGAAGGTCGGAAACCGAATCGAGCGCGGATTGACCCGGAGCGCCGACGATGATGTAACCCACGGCCGAGAGGCCGTATTTCCCGGCCCAGGAAACCGCGCGGTCGAAGGCTTCCCGCACGTCCGGCCTTCGGAACCGCTCGAGTTGACCGCGACACGTCGTGCCGAGCGACAGGTTCAGCGCCGTGAACCCCGCCCGCTTCATCGCGTCCACCATCTCTTCGTCAAGAGACGGCGGGAATAGACCGTTCATGGCCCGAAGCTCGATCGCGCCCTCGCCGAAGCGTTCTATAATCCCGCCGAGCAGTTCCATGAACCACGGTTTATCAAGCGATATATTTTCGTCCTCGAAATCGATGAACCCCGCGCCGAACTTTCGGACCGCCTCCTTGATTTCGCACAGGACCGACCGGACGCTCCTTCGCCTGTACGTGAGATAAGCCGAGCCTCCGACCGAGCAGTACGAGCACCTGAGCGGGCACCCGCGGCTTGCGGTGATGACGGCGCTCCCCTTCGGCCCCCGCCGGTAGAACCGCCGGTTCACCAGGTGCATCGCGGGCAGGGGGTTCCGGTCGAGGTCCGCTGAAATCGCGGGCGGCGCGACAATGATTCCTCCATCCGGCGTCCGGGCCACTATGCCGAGCACCGAACGAACGCCGGTCCCGTCCATCAGCGCCCGCACGAGCCGGGGCATCGCCGCTTCGCCTTCTCCCCGGATCACGTAATCCACGGCGCCGCACCGCATCACCGCCTCGGGCATCTCCGTCGGGTGATGGCCTCCCATCACGACCCTGCACCCCGGATGCGCCGCTTTGGCAGCTTCCGCGACCGCCAGTGCCTCATCGGCGTACGCCGTGAAAAGCGAGGACACCCCCACGATAAAGGGGGCCGCCTTCTTCACGACCGCTCCCACGTGCTGGAAGCTGTATCCGTAGTGCCGGAAGTGGTGGAAAAGCCCGAAAGGGGAGATGTCCGGCTTCCCGTAATAGTCGCGCAGATACTCCATCTCGGGCGGAAGATCGATCGGCCTCGGCTTCGATGTCGCCAGGCAATCGAGAATCTCGACCGAGAAGCCCTCCGCTTCGAGCGCCGAGGCGATGCAGGCAAGGCCGTAGGGGATGGTCCTCTTTGCGGTGAGGTAGAAATCCCGGATGGGGGGCTGTATGAGGAGAACGTCCGGCATGGCCTTCACATGCTCATCATCGGGTCGCGATCGACGGCGATCTGCGCCCGTTTCATCGCCGGATCGGCCTTGGCCCGGCTGATGACGGCTTCCGTAAAGTCCTGGAGATCCCGGCTCGCCCAGGCTTTCGCAAAGACATGCCAGCGGAACCGGTTCTTCAGTTTGACGAGAGGCGCGGCCGACGGGCCAAGGACCGCCACGTGCCTGCCGGCATCCCGAATGGATTCCGCTTCATCGCGGCAGATCGCGGCGAGCCGCCGTGCCGCTCGTTCCGTCGTTCCCTCGTCGCCTGAGGTCACGAGGAACTTCATGAACCTCGTAAACGGCGGATATTGAAGCTTCTCGCGCGATTCGAGTTCGATGTCGCAGAAGCGCCGGTAATCGAGCGCGGACACGCATTCGATCGTGTAATGAAACTGGTTGTAGGTCTGGAGGACCACCCGCCCGGGCTTTTCGCCGCGCCCGGCCCTTCCCGCGACCTGCATGAGGAGCTGCACCGTGGTCTCCCCCGCGCGAAAGTCCGGAAACTGCAGCGACATGTCCGCGTTCACCACCCCGACCAGGGTGATGTCCGGAAAATCGTGTCCCTTCCCCACCATCTGAGTGCCGATGAGTACGTCCGCGTCCCGGCGGCGGATGGCGTTCAGGCTCTCGACCAGGGCCTTGGGGTGATCCACGCTGTCCCGGTCTATCCTGACGATCCGGGCGTCCGGCAGCAGGTGCCTTACTTCCGCTTCGACCCGCTCGGTGCCGAACCCGAGCGGAAAGAGGGACGTGTGGTCGCAGGCCGGGCACCGCTCCGGCACGGCTTCTTCCTTCCCGCAATAGTGGCAGCGCAGCATCTTCTCTCTCTTGTGATACGTCATACTGACGCTGCACGACCCGCACTGGAGCACCGCCCCGCAGACGCTGCAAACATAGCACGCGGCAAAGCCCCGGCGGTTCAGGAAGAGGAGCGCCTGGTCCCCGGCGGCAAGCGTTTCCGTAAGAGCGTTTCGCAGCCGGTACGACAGGACCCGGGACTGGGAACTTTCCCTTCGCATGTCGACGATTTCAAGCTCCGGCAGGGGCCGGTCCAGGATGCGCGCCGGGAGCGACAGGGGCCGGCAGCGCCCGAGCTTTGCCAGGTGGACGGTCTGAAGGGAAGGGGTGGCCGATCCCAGGACGATCGGAATCCCGAGGAGCCTTGCCCGCATGAGTGCCACGTCTCTTGCGTGGTACCTCAGGTGGTCGTCCTGTTTGTAGGACGAATCGTGCTCCTCGTCGACCACGATCAGCCCAAGGTCCCGCACGGGCATGAACACGGCGGATCTGGCTCCGAGCACGATGGTCTTTGCGCCCTTCACGATTTCTTGCCACTGATCGTGCCGGGCGCCGACGGGAATCGCGCTGTGCCATAATGCGAGGCAGGACGCGAAACGCCTGCGGAAGAGCGCTTCGAGCTGGGTGCTGAGCCCGATTTCAGGCACCAGGACAAGCGCTCCCCTGCCTTGCTTCAAGGTTTCCGCGACCAGCCGGAGATAAATTTCGGTCTTCCCGCTTCCGGTCACTCCAAAGAGCATGAACGGCTCGAACGCCGGTCTTACGATGGCCGGGAGGACTGCATCGAAGACCGCCTGCTGGTCCGGGGTGAGTTCCGGAGGCGGTTCGAAGGGAAGGGTCTGCGCGCACTGGAATTCGCGGACGTCCACTTCTTCGACCACCGCCGCAAACCCCTGCTTGCAGAGTTTGCGGACCCAATAGTCGGCGTTTTTCACCTGCTGCCGGATGAAGCTTAGCGCCAGCCCGGGTTCCGCTTTCCCGAGCAGCCCGGTTAGGGCTTTCAGGTTTTCATTTTGACCGCACAGTTCCGGGTCCGGGTCGGACAGCAGGCGAACGATTTTTTTGATCCGCGGGCCGGGCAGGGCGCTTCGCCATTCGTAGAAGCGTTCAATGAGCCCCTTTGCCTCAAGGTCGCGAAGACGGCGCTTGACGTTCGCCGGGGTGGATGACTGCCCGGCGACTTCGGCCGGGGAAACCTTTTCCCTGCCTGCGAAGCACTGCAGCAGGCCGGATTCCGCGTCACCGGCTTTTTCTTTCCCGGATGAGGTCAGGCGGAAGAACACCTTGGGCGGATTGGCCGCTCCGGCGGGGAGGGCGGTCTGGAAGACTTCTCCCAGGGGGTAAAAATAATAACCGGAAATCCACCGGAAAAGATCGATCAGGTCCCGTGAAAAGATGGGGCGGGAATCGAGAAGGGCCAGGATCGGCTTGAATTCGATCCCGGAATCGACGAGATCGGGGGCGTTCCCGGAAACGGCAACGATCACGCCGACGGCGCTTCTTCCGGAAAGAGGAACAAGCACACGCATCCCGGCGCTCGCCCTTTCACTCAGTCCGGCGGGGACCCGGTAGTGAAGGGTCTTATCGAGCGCGCTGAAAACCGAGACTTCAGCGAAAAGGTCCGGCACCGCTTCACTCATGGACCGGACTGCCGGCGGCGCTCTTGAACGGTCCGTGCGGGTTGCCCTGCAAAGCGGCCAGGCAGGTGTCGCGCTTCTTTTCGAAGTCGGGCTTCAGAGCTTTGGGGATGGTTCGCGATCGCGGGAAATCGGACTTCAAATAATTGACGGGTTTTCCGTACCGGAAAATTCGAAAATCGAGGTAAGGCGTCGTGGATGAATCGGCTGACCCGACCATGCCGATGATCTGCCCCTCGGTCACTTTGCTGCCGTTCTTCAATCCCTTGCTGTAGCCGGACAGATGGCCGTAGAACGTCTGGAAACCTCCTTTGTGCCGGATTTCCATGAATCGGCCTTCTTTCTGATTTTTCCCCATCGCGGAAACGGTCCCGTCCCCGACGGTGCTGACCGGCGTCCCCTTGGGTGCCGCGTAATCAATACCCATATGAGGACGGTAGATCTTGAGGATCGGCTTCAGAGGTTTGTAGTTCGATGCGGCCATGATGCGCCTGTAGCTGAGCGGGCTTTTCAGGAAGGGCTTGCGCAGGGAGGTCCCTTTGGCGTCGAAATATTCCGTCGATCCGTCCGGGAACTTGTAGAGGAAAGCCTGATAGACCTGTTTCGAGACGGTAAGCTCCGCCCCCAGGATGGTCCCCTCTTTCGACTTTCTGCCGTTCTTCACCTGTTCCTCGTAATAGACCGTAAAGCCGTCACCCTCCTTGAGATCGGAATTGAAGTCGACGTCGTAGGCGAAAACATCGGTGAGGTCCGCGACAAGACCGGCGGGCAACCCAGCTGCAATGCATGAATCATAGAGATCTTCGGCGAAGGTGCCTCTGATGGTGGTCCCGAGGGACAGGGGGAGCACCCTGTCGTCGCGGCAATCCCAGTCCGACCCGACCCTGCGCAGGGTATAAGTCGATCCTTGAGCGGAAGAATAGATGATCTTCACCGGCTGATTGTCGCTACGGCTGACGTGGATGATCAGTTCGTCTTCGGGCTTCAACTGGTTCAGCTTCGGGAAGCTGCGGCAGGATTTTTCCCACTGCCCGGCGAGTGTCCCGGAAAGCCCCAGGGCATCGAGGATCTGGGACAGGGTGTCTCCCTCCCGGACGATGTGATGTTTGATCGAGAACCGTTCGAAGTACTGCGAACGGAGCATGGAGGAATCGGGATAGTCCAGGGAGTTGGATGCAGCCGGTTCGGGGGCCGGTTCCGGAAGGGGAGGGGCCACCTGCGGCTTGTGGTTCGGAGTGTGAATCATGTTGTAGGAAACGACCGCGATGAGAAGGGCCAGTACGAATGCGAAGATATACTTTCCCCTGATCCTCCGACGTCTCGGAAGCCTGTGTTCGGGCCTGCCTGGGATGGATCTGATCACGATCTTTTTCATAGATGGCGCCCGCCGGCAATCGCCGCATCCAGGAACCTCGACTGAAGCTCCGTTATGACAGGGTCAGGGACAATTCCGCGGAACCGGGTACAAAGGTTGTTTGTCAAGATGAGAGTGAACCAGAATGAACTATTATCACAAAGCTGAGGATGAGGTCAAAAATAAAAAAATGAAACATCAGTTGCGGCTTCTTTGAACGCAACCTTGCATTGATCGTCCATCGCATGGCTGGGCGGGACGGCCCCTATACTCTCGCTTGTCATTCGGAGGACCAGTGAATATATTAACGCACCAAGGAGAAAAAGATGAGAAAGATACTGATCGTTATGCTTGTTTCGTTGAGCCTGGTTTTCGCCGCAAGCGTGTTTGCCGCGGATACCGGCGGCAAGGGGCATCCTCAGACCAACTGCCCGGTCATGGGCGGGAAGATCGACAAGAAAGTCTATACGGACTACCAGGGCAGGAGGGTCTATTTCTGCTGTTCCGGGTGCGTACAGGCTTTCAAGAAGGAGCCGGACAAATACATAAAGAAGATGGAAGATGAGGGCGTGGTCCTCGAAAAGACCCCGGCCGCCCAGTAGGCGTGAAAGGCTGGTCCCGACGCCGCACTTCAACGGGCGGAGCCATTCCCTCCGGCTTACAGCCCGAGCTTCGCAGTCCACAGACGGGTGCAGCAGCCCGTAGCCTTCAGCATGGGCAGCGCGACGCAAAACCCATCGAAAATCGCGTTCGTGGGTGCGAATGACGGGTTGCGTCGCATTCCACCCTTAGCAGTCTTCAGTCCGAATTCTGCGCTCCCGCTTTCCTCACGTGGAAGCGCCACCTCCAGATTTCGTAGATCGCCGGGTAGACCATGAGTTCCATCAGGAACGACGTGAAGATGCCGCCGACCATCGGGGCGGCGATACGCTTCATCACGTCCGACCCCGCCCCCGTCGACCACATGATGGGAACCAGGCCGAGGAACATCACCGCGACGGTCATGAACTTCGGGCGCAGCCGCTTGACCGCTCCCTCGACAATTGCTTCGCGCAGTTGTTCCTTCGTCTTCATGAGTCCTTTCTTCTGCCTCTCGTAAAATGCAAGATCGAGGTAGAGGAGCATGAAGACCCCCGTTTCCGCATCGACCCCCATGAGCGCTATCAGTCCGACCCAGACCGCTATGCTGAGATTGTATCCGAGAAAATAGAGGAGCCAGACGGCCCCCACGGCGGAAAACGGCACCGCCAGCAGGATGATCAGGGTCTTCGAAAGGGCGCCGGTATTGAAATAGATGAGAAGAAAGATCACGAAAAACGTGATCGGGACCACAACCAGGAGACGCTCCCGGACCCGGAGCATGTATTCGTACTGACCGCTCCAGACCAGGCTGTAGCCGGGCGGCATGCGGACCTTGTCCCGGATGGCCCGCTTGGCGTCTTCCACATAGCCGCCGACATCCCGGCCCGATACGTCCACGTAAACGTAGCCGCTCAAGCGTCCGTTTTCATCCCGGATCATACCGGGTCCGGAGAGTACCTTGATATCGGCCACCTGGGTTATCGGGACCTGGGTCCCGTCCGAGGTGGTGACGAGCGACCGTTTCAGCCGGTCGATGGAACTCCGGTAATCTCTCATGTACCGGACATTAACCGGGTAGCGTTCCCGGCCCTCGACCGTCGTCGTGATGTTTTCGCCGCCCACGGCGGAGGCGATCACCGTTTCGACCTGCTCGACGGACATGCCGTAGCGGGCCAGTGCTTCACGTTTGAGGTCAAAGTCGAGGAAGAAACCTCCGGCGGTGCGTTCGGCGAAAACGCTTGCGGTCCCATGAACGTCTTTGAGCGCCGATTCAATCTCCTGTCCGATGCCTTCGATGACCTTCAAGTCCTTGCCGAGGACTTTTATCCCGACGGGGGTGCGGACTCCCGTCGAGAGCATATCGACCCGGGCCTTGATGGGCATCGTCCATGCGTTGACGACGCCAGGGATCTGCATCGTCTCGTTTAGCCCTCCCGGCCCGTAGATCAGGTCCTGGGTGCTCTTGTGATCGGGCCAGGCACGTCGCAGCAGGTTCTGGAGCCAGTTGGGGGCGAAATCCGAATACCAGCGGGGCACTTTGGGCCATTCGCCTGGGGGTTTCAGGAGGATCACGGTTTCCATCATGGAGAAGGGCGCGGGGTCGGTGGCCGTTTCAGCGCGCCCCGCCTTCCCGAAAACTCGCTCGACTTCCGGGAAGGACTTGATCATCTTGTCCTGAAGCTGCAAAAGGCTCGCCGCTTCGGTGACCGAAATACCCGGCACCGTTGTCGGCATGTAGAGGAGGGCGCCTTCATCCAGGGGCGGCATGAATTCCGATCCCAGCCGCTCGAAAACGGGGATGGTGAGCGCCACGACGAGAATCGCCGCAACGATCGTGGCCCACTGATGGCGAAGGACGAATTCGACGACGGGGTGATAGAGCCTCATCAGCGGACGGCTGATGGGGTGGTTCTCCTCGCTGTGAATCTTCCCGACCAGCACCGCGTTTGTGATCCGGCACAGCCATCGGGGACGGAAACTGTACTGGTTCATCCGGGTGAAGAGCAGACGGATTGCCGGGTCGAAAGTGATGGCAAGCACCGCCGCAATGGCCATCGCGAAGTTCTTGGTGAAGGCGAGGGGTTTAAAGAGCCGCCCCTCCTGCGCTTCCAGCGTAAAGATGGGGATGAAGGACACGGCGATTACGAGCAGGGCGAAAAAGCTCGGGCCCCCGACTTCCTTCACGGCCCCTATGACGACGTCCTTGAAATTCTCCCTGCGGCCGTCCGCTTCCCAGTGTTCGAGCTTCTTGTGCGTTTGTTCGACGACGACGATGGCCGCGTCGACCATCGCTCCGATGGCGATCGCAATGCCGCCGAGCGACATGATGTTGGCCGTCAGTTTCATGCCGTACATGGGAATAAAGGCGATGATGACGGTTATGGGGATGGTGACGATCGGGATGATGGCGCTCGGGATGTGCCACAGGAAGATGAGGATGACGAGGCTTACGATCGTCAATTCTTCGATCAGGGTACCCTTCAGGGTTTCGATGGACCGGTCGATCAGGTCGGATCGGTCATAGGTCGTAATCAGCTTTACCCCGGGGGGCAGGGTGGGCTCGATCTCTTCGAGCCTGGCCTTGACCCGCTCGATCACCTTGAGAGCGTTTTCGCCGTAGCGCATGACGACGATTCCGCCGACGGTCTCGCCTTCGCCGTCGAGTTCGCCGACGCCGCGGCGGATGTCCGGCCCCAGGACCACCGTTCCGAGCTGTTTTACCAGAATGGGCGTGCCGTTTTCCGCGTTGACGCCCACCACGATGTTTTCGATGTCGTTTACGGACTTGATGTACCCGCGGCCTCTCACCATGTACTCACGCCCGGAAAATTCCACCAGTCGGCCGCCGATATCGTTGTTCCCGGCCCTGACGGCATCGATTACCTTTTCCAGCGGGATCTTGTAGGCAAAGAGGGAGGAGGGGTCGAGATTCACCTGGTACTGCCGCACGAACCCCCCTATAGGAGCGACTTCCGCGACTCCCGGGACCGACTGCAGTTCATAGCGCAACTGCCAGTCCTGGATGGAACGGAGTTCCGCGAGGTTGTGCTTTCCGGACGTATCGACAAGGGCGTACTGAAAAACCCAGCCGATCGCCGTTTCATCCTTGGCCATCTCCACCTGGACCCCCTGGGGCAGGCGTGGCAGGATATTGCTCAGGTATTCAAGCGTGCGCGATCTCGCCCAGTAGATGTCGGTGCCGTCTTCAAAAATCACGTAGACATAGGAATATCCGAAGTCCGAGAACCCCCGGATGTCTTTCACCCGCGGGACGCCGAGCATGGCGCTCGTGATGGGGTAGGTTACCTGGTCCTCCATGATGTCGGGGCTGCGGTCCCACCGCGAATAGATGATTACCTGGGTGTCCGAAAGGTCGGGAATCGCGTCGAGCGTGATGTTCTTCATGGAGTAATAACCGGCAAGCATTGCCATGCCGATGAAGAGAAAAACGATGAACTTGTTGTTGGCGCAGTATTCGATGATCCTGTTGATCATTTCCCGACCTCGTGGAATTCCGGATGATGGATGGCGCGCTCACTCCCGCGGGATGAAAAGCCCGGCTGCCCGCATCATTTGGTTCCGCCGCCCGGCTGAGTCTTCACGTCATGGCCGGAGTGCCTGGCTTTCGGGGCGTTCATGCCCGGCATGTTTTGCATGCCCTGGGTCTTCCCGGATGCATCGGGACCGTGCGCGGAGTGGTCCGGCGCCCCGGGGGTGTGGCCCGAGTCCGCATGTCCGGGACCGGAAGGCTGCACCTGGTGTTGGGAATGGTCTTCCGGTTGAGAGGGCATCGGCGCCATTGCGCCCGGCACCGGGGATTCGGCTTCGCCGCCCGGCGCCGGGGGTGTGCCCTTGTCGGCGGCAGGGCCCGGTCCCATTCCCTTTAAGGCGGACTTCAACTGGCTTTCCGAGTCGATGAGAAAGTTTCCGGAGGTTACGACCTTATCCCCCGGCTTGAGGCCGGCGGTTACGATGTAGCGGTCACCCACCTTCGGCCCGAGTTGGATCCGGCGAGGTTCGAAGTAGCCGTTATCGAGCGCGACAAACGCGATCTGCTCGGTGCCGGAATCCAGAACGGCCTCCTGAGGGATGGAAATCCGGGAACCGAAATCGACCGCTATATCGACATTTGCGTACATATCGGGTTTCAGGAGATAGTCCGGGTTGGGGAATTCGATGCGGACTTTCAAGGTCCGGGTGGTCTTATCCACATCCGGGTAAATGTAGGTCACTTTGCCCGTGTATGTCTTCCCCGGAACATAGTTGAGCGTCATCGTCGCGGGCTGGCCCATGCGGATGAGCGGGACCTCGTATTCATAGACTTCGGCCATGGCCCAGATGGTCGAGAGGTCGGCTATGGAATAGATTTCCGTTTCCGGGGTGATGCGTTGGCCGGGGTAGGCGTTTCGAGCCACCACGAAGCCGGTGGCGGGGGAACTCAGGGTAAGTACGTTCAGAGGGGCGCCGCGTTTTTCGATCTCTCTTATCTGGGCATCCGAGATATTCCACAACCGGAGCCGTTCCAGCGTAGATTGATAAAGGGAGACGGCGCCCTCCGAGGCTTCCTTGAACTGGCTGCCCTCGAAGGTGTCTCTGGACTTTCCGGCCAGAAGGAGTTCCCGTTGCGTCGAGACGAGCTGAGGGCTGTAGATGCTGATGAGGGGCTGGCCTTTCTTCACGAGTTGCCCCGTGAAGTCGACGAACACTCTTTCGATCCAGCCGTCTATCCTGGTCTGGACCCTGGATATTTTCGTTTCATCGTACGCGAGTTTTGCCACGGCATGGATGGTCTTGGAGAGCGGCCCCTTCGCCACCTCTCCGTACTGTATGCCGATGAGCTGTTGTTTCTGAGGGTTGATCCTGACCGTCCCGGGCGGGAGGGCTTCCGCGGCCTGGCCTTCCTCTTCATAGACCGGAACGAGGTCCATCCCGTCCGGCGCCTTGCCGGGCTTATCCGACCTGTACGCCGGGTTCATGGAGTCCTGGTAGTAAAGGATCCTGCGCTTTCCCTGCGGTATCCCCTCCTTGGGTGTCGCTTCCTTCACAGCCTGGTCTTTTCCCGCGGCAGGTTCCTGTTCCATTTTTTCAAGGCTCATATTGCATATGGGACAGGTCCCGGGCTTGTCGGACTGATATTGAGGGTGCATCGGGCAATAATAGATGACCTTCGGTTGGACTGCCTTGCCGGAACCGGTCAACCTGTCGAGCAGGCGCACCGGAATCGAATCCCTGTAGAGGTATACTCCGCCGGCCAATACCGCCGCGATCACGAGGAAAACGATGATTCCCCGGCCCTTTTTCTTGCGAGTGCCCGTAGATTTAAGGGTGGGAGATCCTCCCTCACGATTCCGGTCGCTGCCGCCAGTCATTTGCATTTTCTCCTCATTGGTTCGTCCTGACCGAGAGAAATGGATCGGTTATCCCGGGGTTTCTCTGATGACCGGTGAGATAACGACTGCCCGGGATTAGGATTGAATTTCATCGGCAATTCTCAGGCCAATTTGCGTCCAAGATAAACCCCAGGAGAGCGAGGGAGTGATTCCCCCGCGCCAAACTGAGCCGCGAAGCGGCGTGGGGGTGTGGAAGACACGGCTCCCCACGCTTTTCATTCGTTGATGGCATCTTGAACGCAGCTTAGCATCAGGCCAATTCCCTGGTGAATTTCACACAATCCGCTAAAAGTTGTTAATCCGCCTTGAACAAACATCGGTCCGCATTCCGTGAGACGATTCCGGGGTGGTTTGCCTGAAAGCAAGGGAACAGATGGTGAAGGAAACTCCCAATCCGGTTGAACGAAAGCTTCATCATCTTCGATCGGACTTCCTGCGCCGCCGGGAGAATCGGAGGTCGTGTCCGAAGAACGATCAGCCGACCCGGCGGTTCACATCGATCAAATCAATATTAATGATTGTCAGTGATAAAGGAAGCGGGAAACCAATGTATTGTTAAAATAACTGTCTGTGAAATGCGAATATGGAGAAGAGACCTCGATCGCCGCACAAGAAGAGAAAAAATCCGACCCTTGATGCGATGGGTATTTATCCAGTTTGTCGACCCCGGTCCCAGGGGAGAATGCCTGATCGGAGGTAAAACGTCAATTGCCCTCCCGTGGCGGGGAATGGTAAGGGAAGGGTGGCGAGTCAAGGATGGATCAGCACCCTGGTCCTCAAGGGGGATGGGCGAAATCTGCATTCCCACGCTCCTCGGGCTGTTGCCCAAACAGAATCCAGGTTGAAGATGAGGCGTTTGCCCAGACAACGTCACCCCGGCGAAGGCCGGGGTCCAGTGTCGTTAATTGGAATTATCCAATAATTTTAAAGAGTCTGGATTCCGGCCTGCGCCGGAATGACGAATCCTGGTTACGCTCGTTCCCACGCTCCTGCGTGGGAATGCAGGCACTTTTCCTTTGGGCAACAGGCCGGGAATCATTCCCTCCCTTTTGGGGATGTTAAATCAGGTCTTTGAACGCAAGCCGGTTCAATGGAATTCAGCGCCCGACATTTCCAGGTCGTCGATCATCTGCAGGTCCTGCCGTACATCCCGTCCGGCGACCGTGAGCAGCGGGCCCATCATCATCCCCGTAGCCCCTGCGTAAAAGATCATCGACTGCACGTCCCTCATATGGATTCGACCCGCGCAAACCTTCACTTCCGCCGTTGGATTGATCATTCGAAACATGGCGATGCTTCGGGTCATGTCCAGGGGTTTCATCGGCTCCAGGGATTCCGCGCGAGTGCCCGGGATCGGCACCAGGAAATTGAGCGGTATGGAATCTACGGCTTCCCTCGCCAGGATGGCAGCGAATTCCACCCGCTGTTCAAGGCTTTCTCCAAGCCCCAGGATGCCGCCGGAGCAGACTTCCAGGCCGGCGTCCCTCGCGGCCCTGATCGTGTCGATCCGCAGCGTGTAGCTGTGCGTTGTGCAGACGTGCGTGAAGAAACTCTCCGCACTTTCGAGATTATGATGAAATCGCCTGATTCCGGCCTCTTTCAGAAAGAGGAGCTGCGACCTGTCGAGGCAACCGAGCGACGCGCACCAGGCCGTCCGGGGATTCGACCTGCTCCTGACGGCATCCGCAATGACACCGATGTCTTCATCGCGCAGGGTCTTTCCGCTGGTGACAACTCCAAAATGACTCACGGGAAGGCCGGCCGCCTCCTCGTAGGCCGCCGCGATTTGTCCGGGGCCGATCATGCCGAACACCTCGGCATCGGTCTTATGGTACGCGGACTGCGCACAAAAGGCGCAATCCTCCGAGCACGCTCCGCTCTTGGCGTTGACGATCGAACACAGGCGGAACCTGTTCCCGAAATATCGACGGCGAAGCAATGTGGCGCATGCCAGGATTTCGGGAATCTCGTCGGGACCGCACAGTAAAACATCGAGGGCCGTTTCGTGGGAGACGGGTGTTCCGCGTTCAGCCGCCCGGCGCATGTCTTTCACATTCGAATGCTTCATTCGCAAAGCTCCTCTTCAGCCTGGATCGTTGCATGAAATCCACGGGATGCCCAACATGGTCCATATAGCTCATTCCAGGACGGCGGAATGAACTTGCGTTCAACGTTCGATGAGTCAACGTCTCACCCGAACTGCATTTGTTCACCCGACAGGTATTACTCCAGGGGTCGCAGTGCTGTCAAGAGTTGGTTAACCATATCTCAAATTGTGGTTGACAAAGTCCGTCCGATGCGCTCTGTCGCTCCTTCCCGCGGGATGCCCCGGGCACTTGTTCTTTTCTTCGAGGACCCGGGGTGGACCGAAGGTGTGAGGTCGGTCGGGAATGATTCGGCTGTTATGCGTTGAGCCAAGCGCCGGGAGAACTCCTGCGGCAGGTTCCCGTGCGCGGGTCGCTAAGGAGTGGAAACGTCCCGAACGATTCCCGCCGTGCCCGTTCATCTCCACCCATGGGACTCCTCATCGGGTGAATATGACATAAAGAAAATGTGTCAGGGCCTTGTTCCAGCCGATTTAGTGCTTGCTAAGGTTATCGAGGTTAGTATAATTGCCAGCGAAATAGGGGCTGGAGGACCTCTGCGCTTGCGGTCCTCGTTTTTAGTGGGGCAATGGAGTTGGTTCAAGTGTTCACCTTATGAGGAGGAGATCAACATGACGAAAGCCGATTTGGTGATGAAGATGGCTGATGGTTCGGGAATTACCAAAGCCACGGCCGAGAAGGCATTGAACAGCCTGATCGACGCGGTAAGTGAAGCTCTTGGTAAAGGTGACAAGATCACCCTCGTGGGGTTTGGCACTTTCGATGTGACCCAGAGATCGCAGCGTGAAGGCCGCAATCCCAGGACCGGACAGACGATCACAATCCCTTCGACCAAGGTCGTGAGGTTTAAGGCCGGCAATAAGCTGAGAGAATCAGTCAAGTAATTCGAGGGGGATCCCTGGACCGGGTTTTGCCGGCAAGGGGTCCCTTTATGATACCGTTTCGAGGACCCAAATGCCGCCGAAATGCGAATAGATGAAGACTCCCCTCTCATAATACCGCGCAGGGGAAGGCGGGAAGAGCCGCTGCCCAAGGCGGCCGTTTTAGTTTTTACCTCCCAGGATCTGTCACTGTTTACCCATTGTTTCTCCGAATATCCTGAACCGGTCCGTAAGCTTTTTCTTGCCGACGTATTCGTCGGAACCTATGGGGGGGTATCCATGGCGGTCGCGGGGCCGATGCTCGGAGCGCCCCAGAGCGTGATGGTCCTGGAGAAGCTCATCGCTCTGGGCGCGGAGACCGTGGTATCGGTCGGATGGTGCGGGTCGCTCCGAAGCACCGTTGTGGTCGGCGATGTCGTACTGCCCATGGGAGCGGTCAGCGAAGAAGGGACGTCGGCTCATTATCCGGGGAAGAAGCGCGGCGGACCTTCGGACAGGCTTGTCGGCGCCCTGAAGGAGGCGTTTCAGGGCGAGGGACTGAAGGTGCATGAGGGTGAAGTCTGGACTACGGATGCTCCTTTCCGTGAAACTGCGGCCAAGGTGCTGAAACATCAGGGTTTGGGCATCCTTGCCGTCGATATGGAAACATCCGCACTGTTCGCCGTCGCGGGTTTTCGAGGGATTGACCTGGCGTCGGTCCTGGTCGTATCGGATGAACTGTTCACCCTCAAATGGAAGCACGGGTTCAGGGAACCGGGGTTCCGCAGGACGAGGGAGCTGATGATCGGCCCGATTCTGCGATCGGTGTCTTCGATACGGCCTTCCGCCGCCCCTTAAGCTAAAGGCCCGGACATTACGTTTTTCTTTCGGAACGCGCCTGCACATCCTGCCATAAGTGTTTACATAGATATAAAAAAATAGATGACGGAAAGAGGACGATGACTCCAGAAGAGACCCCTTTGTCTGACAGGCCGGTGGAACTCCTGACCGGCGAAGAGGCTCGATCCGAGCTCGGCAGGCTGGCCGGCCTGATCGCCTACCACGATCGCCTGTATTACGAAAAGGACCAGCCGGAACTGGACGATGCCGATTATGATGCGCTTCGGCAGCGCAACAAGGCCATTGAAACGCGCTTCCCCGAACTCATCCGGCCGGACAGCCCGTCTCAACGCGTGGGAATCACGCCGGCGACAGGTTTCAAGAAGGTCCGGCATACGGTCCCCATGCTGTCGCTGGATAATGCCTTTGCCGAGGGCGATATCGAAGATTGGCTGGACGGCATACGGAACTTTCTCCTGGAAGTGAAGGATCCGTCCGTACCCATGGAAATCGACTGCGAAACGAAAATTGACGGTCTTTCGGTCGGGCTTCGCTATGAAAACGGAAACCTCGTGTCCGCCGCCACCCGGGGCAACGGATTCGAAGGCGAAGACGTGACCGCCAACGTGAAAACCGTCGGGGAGGTCCCGCATCGACTGCACGGGGAGGCATGGCCCGATGTCCTGGAAGTGCGCGGCGAAGTGTACATGAACGATCGGGATTTCCTTAAACTCAACGAACAACAGGAGCAATCGGGCGGCAAATTGTTCGCCAATCCGCGCAATGCCGCCGCGGGCAGTCTGCGCCAACTCGATCCCGGCGTTACCGCCTCACGGCCTCTGCGGTTTTTTGCCTATGCCTGGGGCGAAACATCTCAACCCTTTGCCCAAAC
Organism: uncultured Syntrophobacter sp.; assembly: GCA_963666995.1. Lineage (GTDB taxonomy): Bacteria > Desulfobacterota > Syntrophobacteria > Syntrophobacterales > Syntrophobacteraceae > Syntrophobacter. Next base: position 3,776,814 of record OY762941.1, read on the forward strand.
GCAGTGGGAAGCGCGGCAGAAGCTCAAAGCCTGGGGATTTCAGCTCAATGAGCCGGCCAGACTGGCAAGGGTCGTGGACGCCGATCTTCAAGATCTGCTCGCCTACCATGACGAGATTCAATTGCAGCGATCCGGCCTTGGATTTTCCATTGACGGGACGGTCCTCAAGCTCAACCGCCTCGACTGGCAGTCTCGACTGGGGTTCGTCAGCCGTTCGCCCAGGTGGGCGATCGCGTGGAAATTCCCTCCGGAACAGGCTCTCAGCGTCATAGAATCCATCCAGTGCCAGGTCGGCAGGACGGGGAAAATCACTCCTGTAGCTCATCTGAAGGCAATCAGCGTGGGCGGCGTGCTCGTGCAGCGCGCAACCCTTCACAACGCGGATGAAATTGCCCGGAAGGATATCCGGGTTGGCGACACGGTGGTCATTCAGCGGGCCGGCGATGTCATCCCTCAGATACTGAGTGTGGTGAAAGAACGGCGCCATGCCTTGAGCGAGCCTTACCGGTTTCCGGACCAGTGCCCCGTGTGCGGGAGCCTGCTGGTCCGCGAGGCGGGGGAAGCCGATACGTACTGCACCGGCGGGCTGATCTGTTCCGCTCAGGTTGTTGAACGGTTGAAGCACTTCGTATCCCGCAACGCGTTTGATATCGAGGGCCTGGGAGAGAAGAACCTGGAGCTGTTCCACGGCAAGGGGTTGATCCGTACCCCCGTGGATATTTTTACGCTGGAAGCGCGTGACGGACTACAGTTGCCGCCCCTGCGCGAGTGGGAAGGCTGGGGTGAGCTTTCAGCACGCAAGCTGTTCGATGCCGTTCAGCGCGCCCGCGCCATGCCGCTGGATCGCTTCATTTATGCGCTGGGCATTCACCAGGTTGGGCAGGCCACGGCACGCCTTCTGGCGCGCCATTACCTGACGCTGGCCCACTGGCGGGAGTGCATGGGAAAAGCTCAGCGGGGAGATCCCGACGCCAGGGCGGATCTTCTGTCCATTGACGGTATGGGTGAAAGCATTTTGGATGACCTGCTGGCTTTCATCGCCGAACCTCATAACCGTGAAATATTGGATAAACTCACCCTGCCCGAGCACAACCGGCCCCCTCTGGTGACGGTGACCGACTTCGAACGGCCGCCTTCCGCCTCCCCGGTGGCCGGCAAGACGGTTGTCTTCACCGGTTCGCTCGAGACGATGACGCGAAACGAAGCCAAGGCCCAGGCAATGGCGCTCGGAGCGAATGTGGCCGGTTCCGTATCCAGGAAAACGGACTATGTGGTCGCCGGGCCTGGAGCGGGATCCAAAGAGAAACAGGCAAAAGAACTGGGTCTCAAAATCCTGACCGAACGGCAATGGCTTGATTTGATTCGCTCCGGTTGATCAACGGCGTCGCCTGACAGGGCACGAATCGGTTCAGTGAAACACGGTATTCAGTGCGTCCATTCATTTTTTTCTTCCGGTTGGCCGAATTCTTGACGATGTACTGTTTAAGGTTGAAATCATCGTCATGGGGGCCGCCGGATTTGGCCGTAGTCCGAGGAGATTGCATCCCTAAAGGAATGGAGCCTCGGAATTCTTCGATATAACGGGGGAGCCATGACGAAACGACGGGTCCGCGTTCGGATTGCAGGAAGGGTCACGGGAGTCTTTTTCCGGGCTTACACCCGGGAGGAAGCCCATCGACAGGGCCTCACCGGATGGGTCAGAAACCTTGCGGACGGCAGAGTGGAGGCGGTGTTTGAAGGCGAAGCCGATGCGGTCCGGCGTATGCTGGATTGGTGCCGCATAGGCAGCCCGCTCAGCCGGGTCGACCATGTGGAAGTTCAGGAAGAACCGTTTGTGGGCGAATTCGGAGGGTTTGAAATCACCTACTGAGGAGGAGGGCTGGAGAAGTGAAGGAATACTGGGACCGCATCATCAAATTCTTCGCTGTTTGGGACTTCCCGACGATATTGCAGGCGCTTCGCCAGCTCGACCCGAAGGAAGTGGCCAGGAACCCCCTGGTGTGGGCGATCGGCGTGCCGGTCCTGGCGCTGATGGTTTGGAGAAAAATGTTCAGGGTGCTCCTGCTGCTGTGCTCGTTCGGCCTCTTCCTGCTCCTGCTGCAGGCGACCGTCGGCTCCCCAGGGGAAGGCATGCCCCTTCGGGACGTCCTTTCCTTTGTAGGAGGGAGTCTGGTCCTTCTGGTGGTGAACCTCTATTTCCTGCTGATGCGCGATTGAAAGGGGCGACTCGGCAGCTTCACTGGAATCGGATGCGGGACCGGGAGATCATGCTGCTGCCTGAGGTATGCCCGGCCCTCAAGCAGCAGGCGGAATTCAAGGGGCGATATCGTGCCGTGCATCAGTCGTGCGATGGGGCCGCGGAGTTGTTCACTCTCTCTTTCAATTCCTTTCCCACCTTGAAGAACGGCAGCTTCTTGGAATTGACTTCGATGAGTTCTCCTGTCTTGGGATTTCTTCCCTTATATCCCTCGTAGTTCTTGACTTTGAAACTTCCAAAACCGCGGATTTCAAGACGGTCCGATCGGATGAGAGCATCTTCCATGCTCTGGAAGGCAACGTTGACGGCCGTTTCAGCGGCTTTTAAAGTAATGCCCTCAGCCTTGGCCAACGTTTCGATAAGTTCGCTCTTCGTCATGTCTACTGCTCCTTGAAGAATGGTAAAATAAAACAGTAACCTTTACTCTATCCTGTCACGATTTCCTACATATGGGCGCAGCACAGGCGGAATCAATACCGTACCGTCTGCCTGCTGGTAATTCTCAAGAATTGCCACCAGCGTCCGCCCTACCGCCAGCCCGGACCCGTTTAACGTATGGACCAGTTCAGTCCGGCTCTGTCCCTTTCGCCGAAAGCGGATGTTCGCCCGTCTGGCCTGAAAGTCTTCGAAATTGCTGCACGAGGATATCTCCCTGTAGGTGTCCTGGCCGGGCAACCACACCTCGATATCATACGTCTTGGCGGAGGAAAACCCGACATCCCCGGTGCAAAGGGTGATGACCCGATAATGGAGCCCCAGTTCCTGAAGGATCGTTTCGGCATTCAAAAGCAGGCTTTCCAGTTCATCATAGGATGATTCCGGTTTGACCAGTTTGACCAGTTCGACCTTATTGAACTGGTGCTGGCGAATGAGCCCCCGGGTATCCTTGCCGTAAGACCCGGCTTCCGAGCGGAAACAGGGGGTAAACGCGACATAATGCTTCGGCAGCTCGGAGTCCTCCAGGACTTCATTGGAGTGAATGTTCGTCACCGGGACTTCCGCCGTGGGCACCAGGTAGAAATCCCTGTCCTCCAGCTTGAAAAGATCTTCCTTGAACTTCGGCAACTGGCCGGTCCCCGTGAGGCTCGCGCTATTCACCATAAAAGGAGGGAGTACCTCCGTATAGCCATGCCGGCGCGTATGGATGTCCAGCATGAAGGTGATCAGTGCCCGCTCGAGCGCCGCTCCCATCTTCCAGTACAGCACGAATCGGGCGCCCGTCATTTTGGCAGCCCGTTCGAAATCGAGAATGCCCAAAGACTCGCCGATTTCCCAATGCGGCCTCGGTTCGAAATCGAAGTCGGGACGCCGGCCCCAAGTCTTGACGACGGGATTGTCTTTCTCATCGACGCCGACGGGGACCGATTCGTGAGGCATATTGGGAATGAAGAGCAGGAACTCCTTGAACTTCTCTTCGATGACCGCGAGTTCCTGGTCCAGGGCCTTGATGCGCTGCGATACCTCCTTCATTTCCTCTATGAGCGAAGAAGCATCCTTCTTTTCTCTTTTCAGGACGGAGATTTCTTCGGATGCCTTGTTGCGGCGGTACTTGAGATCCTCAACTTCACGCAGAACACGGCGCCGGTCGGCATCGAGCTCCAACAGGGGCTGCAGGCTCAAATTGAGCTGCCGGTTCCGCAGCATCTGATCGATTCTATCGATATTTTCACGGACAAATTTCAGTTCAAGCATTAATGCCCGCATCCTTTTCCATTAGGAGTGTTTCCGTACGGTTATCAAGAGATTAAAGCACGTGGATGTTTACCCTGAAAAAGGCCCTTTGTCAATTCTTTTCGAGACTTCAATAGCTTGGCAAACTAAAGAGAGCCGGACTCTCTCTCGCGGGTCTGTAAAAAGAGGAATAAATACCAGGGAACCAAATCAATCCGGCTTGGCGCTCACGACCTCCACACTGTAATCGCCGAGGGATTCCAGTTCAGGCAGGTTGTGGAACACCAGCATGAATGGGACACGGGTTGATGCGGGGATATGGACGTTCTTGTAGTTCTTGCCTTCACGATTCATCATCCGGTTCTGGATTTCGGTAACGTTCAGACGTCCGAGTTCCTCGCGGGTCATCACGTTTCCGGAATAGCACCTTTGTTTCTGGGCCACCTGATTGTTGGTGGTGTAAAGTTTTCCCTCAACAAGAATAAAGCTGACCGGCTTTTTCGAATCGTTGAGCACCTCTCCTTCGACGATGAAAACCTGGCCCGCGTGCGAGTTCTCGAGAAAATAGGCCTGCAGCGAATCCGCTATGGTCACGGAAGGCTGCTCGGTATCTCTCACTCCCTTGTCTCGCCCCGCCCCCGTGGTTATCGGAGGTACTTTCTGATCGGTAATCCAGTAGAGTCCGCCTGCAAGGATCAAAAGCCCGAACGTCCAAAGCAGGATGCGCCGGGCCACGGATTTTTTCCCTGACGCCGGAGGTGCCGGATGGGTTTGGGGCGGCTCGGGCTCGGGTTGGTCCCCGACAGTCTCTTCCTGAGACAGCCCGATGGGAACAAAATCTTCTTCCTCCGGTCTCTCTATAGTGAAAACATGACCGCAACGCGAACATCTGACCTTGATTCTTTCCCCTTTTAACTTCTCGGGGTCCAAACGAAAATTTGTGCCGCAGGATTCACAGGCAACGATCATTTAAGTTCTTCCTTCTCTGACAATCCAGCCGGATGCTGATGGTCGAATAAGGCGGCAGAGGCCTTGAACGGGCGGCGGCTAATCAAAGAGCACTTCAAAGATGCCCGGGAGATTTCTATATCTTTCCGAGAAGTCGAGACCGTAACCCACGAGGAAGCCCTTGTCCAGCGATATACCGACATAGTCCACCGGGACTTCCACCTGGCGCCGTTCCGACTTGTCGATCAGCGCGCAAACCTTGACCGATAGCGGCTGATGGTTTCTCAAGTGTTCAAGGAACCAGCGCAAAGTGATTCCGGTGTCCACGATATCTTCAACGATCAGGACGTGCCGGCCTTCGATAGACATTTCGATGTCCTTGGTGATGCATATTTTCCCGCACGATTCCGACTTGTCCCCGTAACTTGCAAGGCGGACGAAATCCAACTTGACCGGCACGGACAGCCGCCTCACAAGATCAGCCATAAAAACGAAGGAACCCTTCAGTATGCCTATCACCACCAGGCTTTCGCCTGCGTAGTCCTGGTTGATCCGGCCGGCCAGTTTCGCCACGCACTGCGTCAGCTCTTCGGACGAAATAACCGGAACCAGTTGATGTTTTTCCACTTTTCGCCTCCTGTTCGTCGCCGGGCACACCAGACCATTAGCCTCAGCAGATGATAGCGAAAAGGAGCGCAAAGATCAATGTGGTTTCATCTTAACTGCCCAACATTAATATTACTTTCGCGGGAATCCCTTTTTGGGCCACGCCCTAACCGTGGGATCATTCGGATCGGGTTATCAGATTGCTGAAGTCTACAAAGTTCACTTCGTCAATGGCCCAAGCTGCAAAGCCTGGGTTCGGAATATCGTTTTGACGAGGAAATCAAGTTACTTCAAGTAGCAAATAATCAAATTATTAATGTAATAACTATTACATTAATAATTTGACTTTTGTAAAATTCTAGCGTAATGACTACTACAATAATATGCCAACTGACCTGACTCAATGGAGGACGAACAATGGAAAATTTCTATTTGACCATCGCAGCGGTGGTCTCTGGTTTGTTTTTCGGCTGGACGATCGGCTCACATTATACGGGTGCCACCATGGGTATGGCGTATGGGTCGGGAGTGATTAGGAGTCCTTTGACTGCAACCATTTTGATTGCCGTGTTCGTTATCCTCGGGGCCACTTTCGAGAGCCACAATGTTGTAAAAACCGTGGGCACCGGGATTATCAGAGGGGAAGACATGACTCCGCTGGGGGCAATGGTCATGATGTTTACGGCTGCTCTCGTAACGGCGGCCAATACGTGGATGAGATGGCCGGTTTCTACCTCTCAGCTCGCCTGCTTTTCTGTTGTGGGAGCCGCTCTAGCCATGGGAGCACCGGTGTATTGGGGGACCACCATCGTTTTCCTGTGCGTAACGTGGATAGGAACGCCCATTGTGAGCGCCATCCTCGGATTCGTTTTCACTCATCTGACCGACAGGCTCATGAAGAGACGCTCTGAGCCGGCGAACAAGCTGCTCCGATATGCTCTTCTCACCGCGTGCTGTTATGCGGCTTACACTCTTGGGGCCAATAACACCGGGAACGCCGTGGGTGTTTTCTTCGGCCTCAAACTCATGACCCCGATGAAAGCCGGGTTCCTCGGCGGAATCGTCATGGCCGTCGGGGCACTCACCTGGGGCCGTCCCATCCTGGAAAAAGTGGGAAAGGGAATCGTGCATCTCGATTTGAACATGGGTGTCGGCGCAAAGATTGCGCAGAGTCTCACAGCGCACACGGCAGCATTCCTGGGGTATCCCACTTCCATGAATCAGGCCCTCATCGGAGGAGTGGCCGGAGCGGGCGGTGCCCGCGGGCTCAAAACGATCGATCTCAAGGCAATGAGGGAGATCGTGATTTCCTGGTTTCTTACCCCTATAGTCGCGGGTATCGTTTCTTTTGCGCTCTATCACATTTTTTCCTTCGTCCTCAAAGTTCACTGAGGCCGCCATAAGGAAGATGTGCCATGTTTCGAAAGATACTTTTCCCTGCCAAGTTCGAGGAATTCTCGTTGTCGATTTTTCAGAGCATCGATTGCCCGAATAGAGCGGGCCTCAAGAAATTGGTCTTGCTTCACGTAGGGGCCTACCTGCCTAAGTTGTTGGAAAGTGTGTTCCGCTTCACCTTCCAGGCAGTCATGAGGACGGATCGATGATGATTTGACGCAGAAACGAAGGTTCGGCAATCCCACGGGAGACGTGCGGCGGAGCGATCACGGAGCGGCGCATGATGAAGTCAATAGAAGAGGTTTCTCGGCTCATTCGCGAACTCGATTCGTTAAACACAGGAAAACAAGCGGCTACAAGCCTTGTGGGATATGGGCCCCTGTCCGTCGAACCGTTGCGGAAGTTTCTCCTGGAAGGAAAGCCGCGCAAGATATTCCAGCCTCGGTTCTGGGCCGTGGAGGCGTTGGCGCGACTGGGCGCCAAAGAGGTCCTGATGGAGTATCTGTTTCGGGATAAGCATATCGCAGATCCGGAGGATCGTTTCGGTGAAGAGGCGGTGGAGAGCGCGGCGGCTCGCTTCCTGGCTTCATGGCCGGATGAGGATGTGCACCGGGCGTTGCTGAAGCTCTCGGAACGACGTATGCTGGTTGGCCTGATTGAAGCTCTGGCAGGCTTCAAATGCCCGGAGGCCATTCCCTTCTTCGAACGCGCCCTGGAGGATGATTTCTACCGGCCCGCGGCGGAGGACGCCCTTCAGAAGTTGGGTGTAATGTCCTGCAATACGCTGGTGCAATCTGCCGTGACTCCTGTACCCAGCCCGTCCACGGAGACTTCATCCAGCCTGGAACGGCGACGTAGCGCTGTCAGGCTCTTGAACAAGGTTGGAATGCCGGCCAAGCACTGGCAAATCCTCCGGCGGCTGATCTATGAACCGGATAAGGAACTCGTCGTGGGTGCTTCGAAGCTGGGGATGGGTGTCGCCTCAAACGATGATCGCGTGATCATCATACACCGATTGGTCGAACTTGTGTCTTCGGTCCCGTGGTATCTGCAGGAAGATGTGGCGGACATGCTGGTCGCATTGGAAAAAGAGTCCGCAGAAGAGATCGAAAATGAGATTGCGCGACGAACGGGACAACCGGAAAATATAGCTGCAGTGGATGGCCGATTGCACGCACTGTTACGAGTGAAACGTCGGTTCAAAAAGGTGTGAAGTACGGAATACCCTCCTTGAACGGCCGATGCCCATCAGGTCCTCATTGGTTCTGCGGAGGGCTCCCTGCTTTTTCAAACACTCCCGAAATCAGCCTTAAAAAGAGTATGCTCCCGATCAATGCAAGGGCAAGCGTCGGCAGAAACCCCAGGGAAAAATGCCCCTGCAGGGCGAGGGCTGATATTCCGGCCCCCAGCCCCACCGCCAGTATCCCCCCTATGCGCCTGAAATATTGATATTGAACGGGGAGCGGCGCATGGGACCAGCGATGCAAAAAGAGGCCGGCGTTCCACGAAATAAGAGACGTACCGGCCGCCAGTATGGCCCATGCAGCTACTCCGCCGATGAGGACCCCATAGGCCGAAAGCACCGTGTTGAACACCAGCACCAAAGGTGACAAGGGCCGGCGAAGCGAGGGATGGAATTTTTCGGCCACAACGAATCCCAAATTTAAGATCCCGCCGGCAGTACCCCCCCACTGACTCCCGGCAGGGAACAGCAAGGCCGTCAGAAAAATCCCGCTCAGGACCGCTGCCCCCCGTTTAATCCAAAGAATCATCTTCTGCTCTCCGTCGACACCCCTCTGAGGGCAAGCCATAACGGCCGGGTCACGTCCCAGTCCACTACCTGGACCCCGTTGCGCCGAAGCTTGGCCAGGATCGCATTGCGCTCCATCCGGGCAATGCGTTCGGCCGTGTCCCGAAGCCGCCCCTGTGGAAGCAACCTTTTTGCAAAGGCGACGGGGTCGGGGCTGATTATGAGAATGCGGTATCCCAGGGCTCTGAGATAACGAAAGGGATTTACATCTTCCCGGCAAAGCGGGCTGATCACAACGGCCTGCGATTGTGGCGGAAACAGCCTGATGGGCAGATGCCTGAACTCTTTGAAAACAGCGTGCTCGCCCAATTCCGCTTCGGCCAGGGCGGCCTGGATCCGGATCCGTTGGTTCTTCCCATAGCCAGGGAAAGTCCATTCAATGAAGCGCCCATAAACGAGCAGTCCTACCCGATTCCCTTCCCCAAGGAATAAATCGGCCAGTGAAGCAGTCGCCCGGACCGAATGCTCAAAGAGCGATTCTTCGTCGTTTTTCAACTCAAGGCTCCTCCTGGCATCCAGGATAATTCCTATGTCCGCTATCCGTTTCTGTTCGAATAGATTCGTGATCAGGAGGTCCCAACGAGCCCCGGCTTTCCAGTTCAGATAGCGAAGAGGATCGCCGGCCACATAAGCCCGAGTGCCGAAGAACTCCATCCCGGCCCCGGAAGCTCGCGACCGGATCTCTCCGGTAAATACCCGAGTACGCCGGGGGGAGACGGTAATCTTCCCCAGCTTTTCAGCTGCCGGGAGAACTGCCATGACCCCGGGGCAGTGCAGAAATTCCTCTTTCCTGCTCAACCCCAACAAGTCCCGCACCGATATGGATAACCCTGGAAACTCATACTTCCCCCGCTGCCCCCGCACGGCATACCGAAGCGTTTCTGTCTGGCCGGCCCTGAATGGCCCATGATACCCCCAGTTCCCCTCAACCTTCACCCCTGAAGGAAGGCGGTCGCTCAAATAGACCTCTTCCAAATCTACCCCTTCATTCGTGAGCCGCACTTCAATTTCACAGGGCTGCCCTCCCATAAGGTGGTCCGGATCCAATTCCCGCCTGGCCTTCCAATCCGGTTTGGGCGGGTTCGGCCAAAGGGGCAGCAGCGTAAAAGCCAGGTATGGTAAGGCCAGGGCTAAAAGGCTGCCATTTTTCATGGCCAGACCGCAAATCAGAAGGATGATGCTCAATGATGCCACCAAAGACCATGCCCTGGTCATGCGCTGTTTACCTTAGGAACTGGAACGTTGTTCACGATTGTCTCAACCACGTCCTTAACGTCCATTCCAATGGTCCACATATCCGGTTTGAGCAGTAGCCGATGGACCAATACTTCCCGGGCGATGAATTTGGCGTCATCTGGAATCACATAATCCCTCCCTTCCATTGCCGCCCTGGCACGGGATAGCTTGAGCAAGGCGAGCGAGGCCCGCGGGCTGGCTCCCACCGCAATGTGCGATTCCTTGCGAGAGGCATGCACCAGAGCCACACAGTACCGTGCGACGTCGGGGTCGATATAGACCGACTCCACGGTTTTTCGCATGGCTTTCAGTTCTTCTGTGTTGGAGATACACTCCAACCTGATTTCGTCCTCCTGCCGCTCCCATCTGCGTCTGAGCACCTCCAGTTCTTCATCGACAGTGGGATATCCTATCGTCAGGCGGATCAGAAATCGGTCCAGTTGAGCTTCGGGGAGAGGGAAAGTCCCTTCGTATTCGATGGGATTTTGAGTGGCGAGTACAATGAAGGGCCGGGGCAGGGCAAGGGTCTCCCCCTCCAGGGTGACCTGGTGTTCTTCCATGGCCTCCAGCATGGCTGCCTGGGTCTTGGCCGGGGCCCGGTTGATTTCATCTCCCAGGACCAGATTGGCAAAGATGGGACCTTGGACCAGTTCAAAGGCCCCGCGCTGCCGGTTGAACACGTATCCCCCCGTGATATCCGCCGGCAGAAGATCCGGGGTAAACTGGATTCTTTTGAAATCCAAACCCAGCACTGAAGAGAAACTCCGGGCTGTAAGAGTCTTGGCCAGGCCGGGAAGGTCCTCTATGAGCACGTGACCGTCGGCCAGTACGGCACAAAGTATCTTTTCCAGGAAAGTGCGTTTACCGACAATGGCCTTTTCCATTTCGGCCAGAATTCGGGTGCATTTTACGGATACCTCATCAATGCTTGGGTTTTGAAAGATCATCTTTTCCTCTACGAATTCATATTAGCGAAGCTGCCGAGGGCCTCCCGCGGATGCAGGGTATTCCGGACCTCGGTCGGAAACACCGGTGCCCTGCGGCACCTCAAGGACTTTGATTGCCGGTTCCGAATATCCTGTTATACAAGTCTTCGCCATAGCTGGTTTGTAACGGCGCGCCTTCGATTACTTTGAAAGTTCGCCCTCCGTCGGTCAGCCTTTCAGCCCGCAGAAAAACGGCGTTTTCCATTTCTTTGTCATGGAAACAACGCGCAAGTTCATACAAGTGCGTGACGAAAAAAACCTTGATCCGTTTCTCTAATAATGCGCAGGTTATCTGCCTGGCAATTTCCGAGCCTTCCCTTTCGTTGGTCGCGGCAAATGATTCATTAAACAATACCAGGGAATTTGGCCTTATATGGTCTACGATATCGCTCATTCTGCTGAGTTCTTCATCGAGTTTACCGCTATTCATGGCGACGTCTTCTTCGCGTTTGTAGTGCGTGAACAGGCCGTCGCAGATATTGGCACGGAAAGCCTCTGCCGGAACAAACATACCGCATTGCATGATCAATTGGGCCAAACCTATGCTCCGCAAAAAAGTGGATTTGCCGCCCTGGTTGGCACCCGTGACCATCACGAGGTCTCTATTGCCGGCATTCAGATCGTTTCCCACAACTCTTTGTTCCAGCTTTAAAGCCAGGCAGACATCGTATAATCCTCTGAAAGAATGTCCGCGTTCGCCGGAAGCCACAGGCACGGGAAAACACATCGGCGCTCCCTTTTGGGCAAGTTGCCCATGTAAATTCAAACAACCAACGTAAAAGGCCAATTCGGTCCGCAGCATGTTAAAAAAACTGAGGATATGGTCACTGGACTGGGCGAGCGCCTTGGCCACGAGATGGATCCCCCGGTCTCTTAATTCCGACAATGCCCTGGCGCCGGTTTCATCACGACTACCAATATAAAAAGTATAAGCGGGAGGTTTTTTGGCGAAGATCCGCTTTATCCAACTCTGTTTCTTGTCTTGTGATTTACGAAGTATGTAATTGATACCTTTATTCCCAGTTCCCAGTTCAGCACTGATCAAAACTCCGTCGCGGAATTTCAGTTCTTTCAAATGATTTTGGACGCCGGCGAAATATTCATCACCAAGTTCTTTGTCGAGCATCGCGAAAAACCTTGTAAAGCCTTCCGACTCGAATTTATCGGCATGTCTGTCGGCGATAGTTTTCAGTTTTTTGAGCAGGCCGACAAACATCTGCAACACTGCTATCGAACTATGCAAAACCGAGCTGGGATATCTGCTTGAGAGGCCCCAATCAAGCTTTTTCTTACGTTCAATTGATTCTACTGCAATATCGTAACTATCCCTGACGATTGAAGGATTTTTAAAACAATCCTTGAGAATGTCCTGGCGATAGAGTATCGTATCCAAATCGCTTGAACTGGACAGAACGGCTTTTCTTGCCGTCTCAAATAAAAAGTTGTCACCGAGCGCCATGGCGTTGAACAGTATGTTTAATTCCAGGTCTTGTGTCAATGCTTGTTCATTCGAAGGCAATTTCTGTTGTAGTTCAAAATCATGATCTTTGTGCATTAGAAAAGCCTTCATAATTTTATCCTCTCCTTTAAACAATCATATGTGAGTCTGTATTTTTCGGCAATTGATATAGCGTATGAAAGTCCATCGGCGGGTCTTCTTAAAATCTTGTAGGTTCGAAGCGTCGGATTTTCTGGAACAACGGTGCTGATCATGCTTACCGATTTTTCACTTAAATAAGCTAACTCATCTATAAATGTTACCAATACGCAGAGCAAATCCAATTGTATTATTTTATCCATTATCTTTTTGCCTAAAAAAACGGCGTCTTTTAATGTTGTAGAGGCAAAAATCTCGTTAATTATAATAATATTGTTCGGGGTGGCCTCGTTTAAGATGTCATAAATTCTGACCAGGTCGTCCTGCAGTTTACCTCTGAGGTTTTTGATGTTTTCTTCCTTTTCGAAATGCGTAAATAGCCCGTCGGACAAAAAAAGCCGCGCTTCCCTGCCCGGGACCGGACAGCCTATGCCGGCCATGTAATGTAACTGCCCGAAGGCACGGGCGAAGGTTGTTTTACCGCCTTGGTTTGGGCCGGATACTACCAATATGCGCTCCTTCCCTTTCAGGTAGAAATCATTGCAGACAACGGATGATTGTTCAGCAAGAAGTTTGTTGGCCAGGGCTAAGTCAAATCCTTCATAATCATGAACTTCCTTGTTCTTATCGGAAATTTGCGGATAACAAAATTTCAATCCCGCTCGTTTGAATATTGCGACATACGCAAGATAGGCGACGTAAAACTGGATTTCCCGGTCAAAAATGCCTATGATTTCATCCAGGTAATGGCCGTTATTCGTGCAATAATTATCAAGAGTCAAAAATATGTCGGGATACAGTTGGGCTACCAAATCCAATACTTGCGCTTCAACATGGTTCATATCCGGCCAATTGAAAAATTTGGCTTCATAGCTTTTCACCGCTCCCTGTTTGAATTTCTCGAATGTTTCCTCAACATCCGCGCTGTAGTCGATTTCACATACATATTTACTCACCTTGATGCTGTTATCCTTTATGAGGAAGCAGTATTTTATCGAGGATAATTCGGTTATAACATTTTCCGTTTCATCCAGAAGCGACGTAAAACGATCGGATTCGACATAGTTCATCAGATATTCACAAAAAGCCAGAAAACCGCGCGATTTCAAATCTACAAGAGACAAATCATGTGCCAGGCAATTAACCGCATCCAAGTAAAGTTGCACTGCATCCAGAAACCATCTTTCCTTCTGGTATTTGTAGTAGAGCTTATCTGCCTGGGCAAGATATTCACGCATCGATCGCATTTTTCCGGAAAATGATTTTATATGCTCGAAGAGAATTGTGTTTTCAAGATCTTTCATTACCTCATGACGATACTCGATCGCGTCGATATCCTTAAGTGAAGTATAAAAAAATGGTTTTAAATCATATTCCTGCCTGCCGGCTGTGATGGCGTCTACAACTTGATCGAGATTTAAATCAACAAAAAAAGCTGGCGCTTCAAGTGATTCCTTTTTTATGCTGCATTTAGTGCTTTCAAATAGTATACTGTGGAAAGTCATGGGACAAACACCTCATGTGTAGCGCTTCTTTTAAGGAATTAGGGCGCTGCTCTTGTAGAAGCGCAATTAGTTATCAATTTTCTGCGATCCTCACGCGCAAGCGAAACCGATATGTGAAAGTGGTTCCGGTGATGCTCCCGGACTCTGTGAAAGGTCCTCTATGAGCGCGTGACCGTCTGCCGGCACGGGGCAGAGTATTTCCACCGGAAAAGTGCGTTTGCAGGCGACAGCCTTTTCCATTGCGTTCGGAATTCGGGTGTTTTTTCCGGATGCCCGCTCAACGCTTTGGTTTCGGGGGATCATATTGTCCTTTGCTAATGGAGAAATTACTGAAGACCTCCAAACGATCCATGGCATCCATGACGTCGTCCGGAAAGGCCCGAGCTCTTGGTTTTTTCGACCCCGGCCAGCGGCCCCGTTTTTCTTCTCTTGCGTCTGGTCCTTGCTTAAGAAAGGCGCTTAGTGCCGGGTCATCGGTCCAATCTCCCCGATTGAATCTCTGACGCGTTTCCGCTTCGGAAAGGTCCTTCTTCAGAGCAATCAGATCAAGGGCCAGGGAGCGTAACAGGTTTTTTACCTCCTCTTGGGAATACTTTGACGATTCCGCCCTGACGAAGGCCTTGTGGATAATTTCCATTCGACCTGGAAGGAGAGGTTCAATCCCGGTCGCATTTCTTCTCGACACCCCACCGCTTCCCAAGTGGATTATGACCCTCAACCCCCATATGGTGGGGAGCGCCGCTACCATTGCCCAGCACAGTGCCTGGGGCAGCGCACGGAGTATCGCAACCCCCAGATTTAGGACGACCAGAAAGGAGCGGCTTCCCCAGATCAACATCTGGAAGGAAAAACAAAAAAAGAAAACCGCCAGGACCGGAATTGGCGGATTCATCCACCGGTGGTTACGGCTCTTTTGCGACTTTTCCATAATGGTTCTCGATAGCTTTCAACAGGGTGACGGCTTCGACCCGTTCACCGGGTCCGGCAGCGTGTCGTCCATAACGCACGCGCTCAAACAGGGTGGTCAGCTTCAGGACTTCCTTCTCGTGCACTCCGGCTTCCTGCAGAAGCCGAGCAAACTCGCGGGTGGTCATCTCCTGTCGCATGGCCACCTTCCGTCCCAGGATCACACACATGTCCCGGTAACAGCGAAGCACGGTTTCCGGCGGGTCTTCGCCTTGTTCCAAATCCATGGCTGCACGGGCGGCAACCGAGATCAAATCCGGCGGCAGTGGCTTTTCTTCAGAGGGGCGGCGATGCAGAATGCGTCGGAGCATCCAGCCCAGCACGCCCAAAAGGGCTATTGCCGGGAGGTAGTCCATCGTTTCCGACTTTGTTGGTACATGGTCTCGTAAACCCCGGGGCAGAGCCGTTGCGGGGCTTTCGGGCGACTGCTGCGGAAGAACGAAGGAAGGCCCGGGTTGTTCCGGCTGTTGGACGATCTTTGACGGATGACGCATCCACCATACCGACCCTGCAGGGAAGGCAAAAAGAAGGATGATGACAATTGCGTAAAATAACGGGGGAACGCGGGTGGGCTCGTAATAGATCTCGTGCGGATCATCATCTTTTCGTTTTCCCCTTTTTAGCATCTTCCACAAGAAAAAGCTGAAGAACCCCGCCAAAACAATAGACGCAAGGGCCAAGAAGGCCCCGGAAAGCATTTCCGGGGACACGGGCTTTTTGGCTGACGTCTGTTCCAGTCCTTCCCAATTTCCCGGTGCAAAGTGGACTGTTGGTGCAATTATGGCCAGCATCCAAACAGAGAAGAGAATCAGAATGATTTGTACGCGCTTCAGGGTCATAGGTGTTGAGGTCTTTCCACCAATGTTACAGCGTCCTCTCCGGCTAGTCGGTGCACCTGTCGGACAGGGAATCATTGATGTGGGCAATGAGTCTGCGCATTTCAAAAACGATCCCGTCCAACTCCTGCGAAGTTCCGTCCGTCAACTTTCCATAGTTGCGCATGTGCTTGGACCTGAGTTCCTCAAGAGCAATGTCGACAAAAAGAAATAAGGTGGACAGGGATCGAGCGGCGCTCAGGTTCGATGGGCCCGGCCGAAGGTCCATATCTTCAAGAATGCGGCGCATCAACTCCCGAAAAAGAGCTATACCCCCCTCGATCTCGCTCCACTGCGCCGGCGTAACATCCGGAGCGTAATGTCTGAAGGGAGATGCGGAACTGGTGAGTGCCAGGGTCTGCTCGGAATCCGCAAGCAGCCTGTCCGCATATTGAAGTGTTATAAGAAAATAATTTTTCTGGTTCTCATTCAATTCGATCATTTGCATATCCAAGTGGGAGGCGGCGAAGATCGACCTCTCAACAGACTCACAATTCATCTCTCGATTCAGCATCGAACTCCGCGGGAAAACAGACTTTCCTGGCGCCGGCGCTAAAAACCAGGCCGCGCAGGTAGGCATCCCGTTCATCGAGATTCTGTGCGTAACCGTGCAACGCATCGCGTTTCAGCGTGAAACTTTGCATGTCCTCGGATATTTCGCTGAAACGCTGGGCGGCGTGTTCGAGCAGAAAGCGGACCAACTCTTTGGAAGGCAGGATGGCGGTGAGCAGTCCAAGGTGGCGCAGGCACACCCCCTGGGAGTGCCGGTACATGCTTTGGCCTTCCGGTGTTTGCACGAACGCAGCAAAGTCTTTCAAATAAGCTGTTTCCGTTTCTCTCATAAGACTGCACACTCGACAGTGCCTGGAATCCTGAACGAGCCCCCGGACAGTCTTCTGGACTTCCGATGTGCCTTCAGCCATCCTAAAAAGTTCCGTTGAAAGCCTTTCCATAACACCGGGATACCCCTGGGAGATCCCCTGCGGGGAAGCCACCGCAGCCAACTGCCAGGTGTGGAGGGGGCAAAATCCCAGTGAAAGGGCATGCATGCGTTGTGCATCCTCCCGAATCGCAATTGCGTACTGCCAGTGGGCGAGAAAATGGGAGGAAGCATGGACCATACGGTTGCACACCGGGCACCCGCGGGTGCTCAAATCACCCGCGATTCCGGTTTTGTCGGCTGGTTTAACCTTTACTTCGGGCGGAGGAGACTCCATTTCCGGCTGAATTGTCGGAGGAAGCGGCTCGACGGAAGCTTCCGGAAAATTCCCGGTACCCGAAACGGTCTGAGGTTCAAGCATCTCACTTTGAATAGAAATCAGCTTCCGCTCGATACCCGTCAACATTTCGATTTCCCGGGAAAGCACCGCGCTGTCAAGCTCGGTGAGTTGCCAATGCCCATCGATCCCCTTGGCGAGCCGTTTGCCTTTCATGGCCTGGACGAAGCGCGATTCAAGCTCCGCAGCTCGATTCTCCGTCTCGGAGCCCACGCGCTTCAGCACTTCTCGAATTCTTTCCTCAAATGCCCCATTGAAGTGCCTCGCGCAGGGTTCCAAAAAGCCCAAAATCTCGCTGCCAAGCCGTTTTTTGAGAGAGGACCTCATCATAAGGACCGGCAAACAGCCTTGAAACATCGGCAACATCGAACGCCACTGAAGATCCTTGAAACCGGGCTGAGTGAGCACCCCGTGGATGGGAAGGTTGGGGTCGCCGCCCTCATACCGATCGCCCGCACCGCCGGAGACTCCCAGGACTTCCGCCGCCTCAACCGGGATTCTGTGGAGTTGCTGCTCGATCGCTCTCCATTCGACGCGCAGGATTTCCGAAAGCTCGCGGTTGAGGCTCTCAGTCTGTTCCTTTACCCACAGGTCCAGATCACGTGTGAATCGAGTCAGAGCATGTTCCCTGAAGTCATTTGCAGCGCTGCGGGAAAGCCTCCAGCGGGGTAGGGCAAGCGCTTTATCGAGGTCCTCAAGGAGAGTATGAGCTTCGACGGCCAGGAATGAACCGGCCCTTGCGGAAACCCTTTTCTTTACCCAGCCGATGGTGCGTTCCTGGATTTCGCGCAAAATCTCTCTTCGTGCATCCCGCAAGACTTGAAAGCGTTCTTTGAGAGCTGCGGTCCTGTCCTGCATTTCTGCCAGGGAAGTCTCACCTGCAGCTTTGAGGAGGCTCATCTCCCGCTCCGCTTCAGTTGCCAGCCGCAACAGCTTGTCCAGCACGGAGACCAGCAGCACATTGCCTTTCTCACTGGAAAGAAAGCTGGACAACGCCTCCTGCAGGGCTTTTACGCCGCTCTGCGCATAGGACTCTTCCTTTCCGGCAAGCAGTGTCGTCAGGCCGAGGGTTGAAGAAAGGGGAAAGATTCGAACGTTTTCCGCTCCCGTCCGGTGCTTGAGTGCTTCAGAGATAAAGTGCAGGATTTCCTGCTGTTCCTTTTCGCCTACAAAATCGATCTTGTTGACGACAAAGAAAATCTTGCGGACATGTCCCCGAATGCTTTCGAGAAAATCGGTTTCCGCCCGAGTGAGCGGCGATTCCACGCTGGTCACGAAGATCACGGCATCGCTCCGGGGCAGGAAACCATAGGTGGTTGCCGTATTGGCTTCGATTGCGGACCCGATGCCGGGTGTATCCACGAATTCGAGCCCTCTGCGTAGAAACGGCAACGGAAGCTCCAGGCAAGCACAAGCGACCTTCTTTTTGTTTCCCGGATTTCCCTTTTCCGTCACATACTCGGCAAGGCTGGAAAGCGGCACTTCTTCGGGGTACGTTGCCCCTTCTTTGGTTATGGTGAGACGCTCTTTGGGGCCATACTTGAGCACCGTAACGGCTGACGTAAGAGGCAGCACTCCCGTCGGTAAAAGATCACGCCCTATAATGGCATTCATGAGGGAGCTTTTCCCTCGCTTGAACTGGCCGACCACCGCCAACACAAACCGGTCTTCGGCCAGTTTGACCATCAGTTGGCGGCACTCCTCAGCCTCTCTTTCCCCAAGTCGGGTACGGAGAAATTCCGCCAGGGTGCGGATCTCATAGGCGATGGTATGCTTGGCGCGAGTGTACTGCTTGAATCGGGGAAAATCGTGAGTCACTTCTGCAACCGGCATTTCCTTTGACCCCATTCCACTGCGATTACTTTGCATCTGGTCGGTGTGCATCCTTTTCTCCCAGTATCCTCCGCACCTCGCGCCTGATCATGCCTGCGGGGTGATCGGCCGGAGCACAAAAAAACCGGCGAGCCTCTTCCCTGTCCAGTTCGCCGGGAGCCTTCACCGCGGCTCTGGCGATAGTGATGTCACCGGTTCTCTTGAAAAAATCGATCAGGGCTGAAACAGCCCGTGGAGCCTTGGTTGTTCCAGGAAGCCCGGCGCTGCGGACGGGAGTGGAGTGTTCGGGGTGATGCAGGGCCACGATTAACTTTTCGGCGTAATCCTTTGAATCCCGGAATATTGGGATAACGAGGCCGCAAACGGGGCAACGGGCAGCGTCTTTTTCAAAGTCCGTCCAGCAACCGGGGCAGTAATATCGCGTCATAAAAAAAGCTCCTCCGGGCCATGTGCCCGGCAGGAGCTTTTACGCTCGGAGCGCTCTCAAGAACACGCCTGCTCCTGCCCGGGATCGCGACCCTGACAGGAGTCATCAACCATTTCAGGCGGTTTTGGTGGACTCCATCACCACTTATTTCATTTTTAGTTTAAGATGCTGCAGGTGCAAAATCAAGCCTTTTCATGTCCGGCTCGCCACCTCAGTTTCGGTCGGTCCAGAGACCGTGCCCGAACACCCTCCCGCCAAAAGCGGCGCATGATTGTCTGCTGACCGGGATTAGCAACCGCAACAGCCTGTTTCGAATAAACGCCATCCCGATTCCTTCAAAAAATCTTTGACTTTGTGCCCGGTTATTGTAATGCTGGTTACATGAAATGGCTATTCTTTTCATATAGCTTGCCCGCCAAACCTTCGAGACCGAGGGTATACGTCTGGAGACAGCTGAAAAAACTGGGCGCTGTCAGTTACCAGTCATTGTGGATTGTCCCGTTCTCAAGCGACCGGGTGGGTGAACTTCAGAAGCTCGCGAAAGATATCGCGAAATTCAAAGGGAATAGTCTCGTGATACGTGGAAAAAGCCTGGATCGGGACCAGGAAGAACAAATCAATAAGGTCTTCATGACCTCACGCAACGAGGACTATCAGGAACTCATTAAGAAATGTGAAGATTTTTTTAAGGAAATCGAGAACGAAACGAAAAACCAGAATTTCATCTTTGCCGAGGTTGAAGAAAATGAGGATGAACTCAATAAGCTTCAACAATGGTTGAAAAAAATAGAAAAAAGGGACTTCTTGGGTGCTCCGTTGAGAAAGATCGCCGTAGAGAAACTCAAAAGTTGTGAGAAAGTGTTCGAGGAGTTCGCCCACAGGGTCTATGAGTTTCAGAAGCAGGAGTAGGTGCCGCCGCCTTTTATGCCACCGCTTTCCATCGGACAAGCGGAAGTGTTCTCGTTTAGGGTAATGTTCGCCTGTTCCGGGTCATAGTTCATCCAGCTTTGTTTCCGGTTGTACCCGGCCTGAATGTACAACAGCGGATGGAGGCCATGAGAATCGTTCCGGCCAATCCGACTATGACGGAATAGAGGAATCCCCACGACGGCCCCAGCGCCGACCACAATAAACCCACTGCGAAGCTCGAGACGAAATCTCCGAGCCCGTTGACCACTCCCAGGACGCCGTAGGCGGTCCCCGCGAGGCTGTCGTCCACATGGTCCCGGACCGCTACCCCTTCGATCGTATCTTCCCATGCGATGAAAACGCCTGCAAGGCTGAAGAAGATGACAAACCACCAGATTGACGGAACCACAAAAACGAAACCCAGGAAGGTGATCACCGCCACCCCATATCCGACGGCCAGGTAGCGGGTCCTCGAAAACCGGTCGCTCAGAGCGCCGATTGGGTAAGATGCAACCATATAGAAGATATTTCGAAGCAGGTAAAAGAGAGTCGCCAGCCGGGAAGCCTCGATGAGCCCCATTTGAGGTTCCATGACGGTAGTTGCGCGAAGGATCATAAGGGTTGGAGCAAAATCTGCCATCCCAAAAAGACCGACCGCAGCCAGAAACCATCGGTAGTCTTTGGGCATGGCGCGGATGGCACCCATGAGCTGCAGACCATGGTTCGGCGCCCGCCTCTTCTCCGTTATGCTGAGTATGGAAATAACGGACAAGAGGCCCGGCACCAGAGTGAGCAGGAAAATGATGCGGAAATCTCCGCCGGGCGCCCCCGCCAGTGACGGTATCAAGCGCCCGAGCGATTCAATCATGGCGGGATGGTTGGAAATCCAGGTCAACAATCCGAAAGCGGCAAGGGGTCCGACTACGGCACCTGCGGTATCTCCTGCCCGGTGAAATCCGAATGCCTTCCCGCGATCTAGCGGGGAAACCGATTCGGCCAGCATGGCATCTCGAAGAGGACCGCGTATGCCTCGGCCCAGCCAGCCCACGACCCGGCCGACAAGAATCAGAGGCCAGGCGAAGGCGAAAGCGAAAACGGTTTTCGAGATTGCGGTGAGAGCATATCCGACGACGGTCCATCTTTTGCGACGCCCAATTTTGTCGCTGTGATACCCGGCGCCAAGTTTGACAAAGCTGGAAAGGGCATCCGCAATGCCTTCGATAAAGCCGAGAGCGGCAGCGGACGCACCTATCGTCTGCATGAACTGCGGTAAGACCGCCGTCGCCATCTCGTGGCAAAAGTCACTCAAAAAACTTGTGAGGCCGAAGGCCACGACATTGCGATTGAGCCATGGGGCTTCTGTCGAGTTCCTTCCAACTGCTTCCGGTGCGTCACTCACTCCATCCTCCCGGTGATGCTTCCCTCTTGATCAGGCGCGGTTCAAGTCTTTTTCGATCCGGCAAATGCCTCTGACGCTCGGGACCAAAAAGATCAATGCTCCTTCAAAAGCTTCGAAATCCGGTCAAACGAATCTATGAGCATGCGGACCTTTGGGTCCATATACTCTGCGAACCCGGACGGCAACCCTCCATAGCGACTCAAATGTCCGCTTTCAATTTCAACCAGGTTGACCCAGAGGGCTGAACACTGTGCCCAAATACTGGTGCTCGCATTTCTAGTCCGACCTTCAAGTTGCAAGCTTTCTTTGATGTCCCGGAGTATTTTCCGTATCTCTGAAACCTTTTTGGTTATCGCCTCGCGCTGCGCAGCCGAAAGCTCGTTCGTCTCGGAATAAAACACCGAACGGATCGCACGGCCTTCCGCCCATTGCTGAAACTCGCACAGCGCCTCGTCCAAAATTGCGAGTGTTGCAGCGATTCCGCGTTTGTGCTGTCCGGTCAGATCAGGAAAGGATGCATTCGGCATTTTCCAGCTCCACAGTGCTACCCCGTTTGAAAACAGAATCATACCTCGAAAGGATTCTCGAAAACGGCCGCAGACCCCATCTCCGCCTCGATCTCCAGCAATCGGTTGTACTTTGCGATCCGTTCACTTCGGCAAACTGAACCGGCTTTGATCTGGCCGCCGCCCATAGCCACGGCGAAATCGGCAAGGAAAGGATCTTCGGTTTCTCCGGAGCGGTGGGATATAACGAACCCCCATCCCGCCTTGCGGCAAAGGTGAATCGCCTCGATGGTCTCGGTAACGGTGCCGATCTGATTGAGTTTAATGAGGGCCGCATTAGAGGCCTTTTCCTTGATCCCGCGGGCAATGAACCGAGTGTTGGTAACATAGATATCGTCCCCCACAATCTGGATGCTATTGCCAAGGGCAGCGGTGTGCTGCGCAAACCCATTCCAGTCGTTTTCATCGAGGCCGTCTTCGATCGAGACGATGGGATATTTCTCAACCCATGATTGATAAAATTCCGTCATTTCGGCGCAGGTTTTTTTCCCTTGTCCCGATTTCTTGAGGTTGTAACTGCCGTTCTCGAAGAAAGAACTGGCAGCCGGGTCTATAGCGATGGCTATGTCCTGACCGGGTCGGTACCCGGCAACCTCGATGGCCTCAACGATGACCTCACACGCCTCATCATTGCTGCCCAGGTTCGGGGCGAATCCGCCTTCGTCGCCAACACCGGTCATGCAGCCCCTGTTCTTCAGGATCCCTTTCAGAGCGTGGAAAGTCTCGGCTCCATAGCGCAGGGCTTCGGAAAATGTCGGTGCTCCCAAAGGCATGACCATAAACTCCTGGAAGTCCACGCTGTTGTCGGCATGCTTCCCACCATTGAGGATGTTCATCATGGGTACGGGAATCCGCACCATGCCGGTTTCGCCCAGATACTTATAAAGGGGGAGACCCGAGCTGATTGCCGCCACGCGTGCGAGCGCCATTGAAACGGCCAATATCGCATTTGCTCCCAGTCTGCCCTTGTTGGGGGTTCCATCGAGATCAATCATGAGATGATCGATTTCGGCCTGGAATGTGGGATCTAAACCAACGAGGTTCGGGGCGATTATTTCCTGGACGTTCGCAAGGGCTTTCAGAATACCTTTACCCCCGTAACGGTCCTTGTCTCCGTCACGCAACTCAACGGCTTCGTTCTCGCCGGTTGATGCCCCCGAAGGAACGGAGGCTGAAGCCTTGATGCCGCTTTCCAGGGTCACAAACACGCGGAGCGTGGGATTGCCACGTGAGTCGAGAATCTCCAATGCCCGGACGGATGCGATCTTAGGGTTCATAGTCTTTCCCTCTTTTTGTATTTGAGCCATCGACATCGAGAAGCGGGACCACGAGGCCGGCTCAGGTTAAAAATTAAATGACGCTCAATCCTTTCAGTATGGTCTCCACGAGTGCTTGCGATAACATTTTTCTCCACTCCAAGTTGAGATCCCTGGCGCACAACAAAAAAAGCTCCTCCAGACTTTGTTCTGGCAGGAGCTTATTCAGTTCAACCCGGTCCAATCCGGACAGCTCCTGCCCAATCATCATCCAGGCAGGAGTCATCAGCTCTTCTATGCGATTTTGGGGTGGACTCCATCACCACTACTTATTTACTACCATCCTGGGCCCATGCAGTCAAGTGCGCCTTATGCAATGCCTTATCTTCCCTCCGCACAATGGTCTCTGGTGCGACGGAGGCTGGGATATGCCGTCTGGTATATATCGTTTCGGCCAGGCTACGGGGCGGCAAAGGATAGACGGTGCTTGACCGAGGGCCCGTGCCGTTGTTATTGTAACAGAGCAAAACCACGGCGATGAAGTTCGCCTTAACAGCCCCAGGCGGGGATAATGACTTCTGCTCTCTTTTCGAAGCAGGAGTTTTTTTTTGCGGCACAACCCGGCATAGGGAGCGTTGGCGTTTCAGATGATACCGGCATGTCCTTGTGGAGGTAGATCATGATTGAATACAGCCAGATTAGAGACAACCTGCTCAACACCGTCGATCGTTTGTCGGGTGCGGTGCGCGATGAAACGGCAAGGTCTCTTCAAGGCATCAAAACAAAACTGGAAGAAGAAGCCTTCAACCTCGTGATCCTGGGCCAGTTCAAAAGAGGGAAGTCCACCTTTATCAACGCTCTTCTGGGTGAAAGTCTCCTTCCGACTGCCATCATTCCTCTCACGTCGGTAGTAACGATCTTGCGATACGGCCCTGCGCTGAAAGTGGTAGTCGAGTTCCTAAATGATCGACGGGAGGAGACCAGTCTCACTGGCCTTCCAGCGTATATTACAGAGCGAGACAATCCTCAAAACAACAAGGGAGTAAAAGAGGTCACCGTCTTTTATCCCTCTCAGTATCTCAAAGGCGGAGTCCGCATCATCGACACTCCCGGTGCTGGTTCCGTCTACAGCCACAACACGGACGTTGCCTACGGCTACCTGCCCTTTGTGGATGCAGGCATCTTCATAATCTCGGCGGATCCGCCCCTTTCAAAGAGCGAACACCAGTTTTTGAAAGATGTCCGGGGATATGTGGACAAACTCTTCTTTGTCTTGAACAAGATCGATCAGGTGAGTGATGAGGACCGAATCGAGTCATCGGCCTTCACGACCTGCATTCTCGAGGACGACCTGGGCAAGGGCAAGGTAAAGATGTATCCATTGTCTGCACGCTGGGCACTTGAAGGAAAGCAAGGCAAGGATGATGCTCTCGTAAGCCGCAGTCTGCTCCCGGATTTCGAGCAACAGTTGCAGGAATTCCTCTTACACGAGAAAGGAAAAGTGCTCCTCCAGTCGACCATAAACAATCTACTGAAACTCATCGCCGACGAAACCATATCCTTTCAGCTCGAACAGGAAGCAATCAAGCTGCCCTTAGAGGAACTCACGGGGAAGATCGACCGGTTCGAAAAAGAAATGAAAGCCATCGGCAAAGATCGTGAAAACAGCCAATACCTTCTCAAGGGAAACCTTAACAAGATCATCTCGCAACTGGACGAGGAAATAAACGCCTTCAAGAAAGAGCGGTTGCCCGTTCTTCACCGGGAGCTTGAAGAAGAGTACCTCCGGCGGATTGAACGGGGTGGGGGCAGCCTGCGGGAAGGCCTTGAACAGTTTGTCTTCGATAAGATTCGTGAGACGTTCACCGCCTGGCGCCAACAGCTTACGGAGAGGATATCTTCCCGCCTTGGGAGTGCTCACCAGGAGTTTGCCGTCAAGATCAACAATACAATAGAAAGGATCTTCATCCTTACGGGTGACATCTTCGATCTCAGACTGAAGCCTTTCACCTCGGTGGATGCACTCACCAAGGAGAGTGATTTCTACTTCCTTCTGAAAGACGATCCGGTAGGGCTCGAACTCGTGCAACTCGCCGCCACCTCGGTTCTGCCGCAGTTCATCGCAAAAAAGATGATTCTGAAAAACATGAAGACCGCAGTGACGGAACTTTTGGACAGACATTGCGGCAGGGTGCGCTACGACCTCGTAAACCGCATCACTGGCAGCGTCAAAGACTTTCAGAATGCTCTCAATGAGAAGATCGAGCTTACCATGGAAGGAATACGCCATTCCTTTCAACGGGCTTTGTGTCTTCATCAAACAGGGAAGGCCGATGTGGAGAAGAACCTGGGGGAACTTTCCCTGAAACTGGGTTCCATTGGCGGCATTCGGGAGGAACTGTTGAGTCACGCCGCCGCGTTGAACAGCGGAAAGGAATGAAGGGGAGGGCACAGCCTTCTTCTTGATTTTAGGCTTGCAGGCGACTATAAAGGACCGGACCAATATTTCATCACAGGAGGCATTCATGCGGGAAAAGGTAGAGGCGGCATTGGCGAAGATCAGGCCCATGCTCGAGCGCGACGGTGGAAGTGTTGAGCTGGTGGACGTTGAGGGTTCGATCGTGAAGGTTCGTTTAACGGGCGCCTGCCAAGGCTGCCCCATGAGCCGGATGACGTTGAAAGCCGGGATCGAACGGACGATCAAGCAGGATGTGCCCGAGATCACCGAGGTGGTCGCGGTATAGCCGGAAGTTGCTTTCAAAGTGATATGAAAACACAGGCGGGTATAAAGCCGACCCGTACCGGTGGATATGGGCCGTCCATGCCGTTGGCGGGGTGGGGTTTATTCCCTCTCGATCACGCTCGTTTTCCAGTCAATTCGACGACAAACCGGCAAAGCGGGGGGTATACCCTGTTGCCGGTCGATAATTGTGTCGGTCGAACGCCGGGTTTTACTTGTGATAGGGTTCCCCTTTTAGGATGGTGAACGCCCTGTAGAGTTGTTCCGCAATCATCAGGCGGGCCAGGTCGTGGGGGAAAGTCATCCTTGAGAGGGAAAGAACCGCATCGGCGCTCGCCACCAGCTTTTCCGACAGGCCCAACGGTCCGCCGACGATCATCCAGACGGTGTTCGCGCCGTTTTCCCTGACTTTTTCGAGGAACCTGGCGAACCCCACTGAATCCAGTTCCTTCCCGCCTTTTTCCCAGGCCACCACGTAGTCTTCCCTGCCGATCAATTTCGCGATCCGGTTTCCCTCCTTTTCAAGAACGGCTTCATTGCCGCCGTGAGAGGAGGAAATTACCTTCTCGGCTTTCACGATGAAGACCCGGGTCGGAACGTAATGTCGCAGACGGCTGAGGTAACGTTCGATACCCGCTTCCAGGTCGGGGAAGAAGGTTTTTCCGACAAAAACCAGGTTGAGGCGCATGGTGAGTGCTTGATCGAAACCGCTGCCGCAGTTCAGCTTGCCGCAGCGGTTTGTCTGTAAACGGCCGCCATCAGAAACTCCCTGTTTCCTTTAGGGCCGAGAATGGGTGAAGGAACCATCCCGATCACTTCAAAACCGCAGGACCGGCAGAACTCCGAGATGGAGGAGCAGACTTCGCTGTGCACCTGAGGATCCCGAACGACGCCCCCTTTGCCCACCTGGGAACGCCCAGCCTCGAACTGCGGTTTGATGAGGGCGATAAGAAATGAACCCGGATCGAGAAATGATGCCACGGCAGGAATCACAAGCTTGAGGGATATGAAGGAAGCGTCTATCACGGCAATTTGAATGGGTTCGGGGATGGCGTCTCGCGGCAGGTACCGGATGTTCCGCCGTTCAAGAACGACCACCCTGGGGTCCTGCCTGAGTTTCCATGCGAGTTGACCATACCCGACGTCGACGGCGTAGACCTTCTTCGCGCCGTGCTGAAGCAGGCAGTCCGTGAAGCCCCCCGTTGATGCGCCGACATCCATTGCAACCAGTGCCAGGACATCCACTTCGAAGCTTCGAATGGCATGTTCCAGCTTGAGACCGCCACGGCTGACATAGGGGATATCCTCCCCGACCAGTTCAATGCCGCAGTCCGTATGCACCTGGTGGCCCGCCTTGGTGATCACGACGCCGTCCACCATCACTTTGGCTGACAGGATCAGAGCCTGAGCACGTTCCCTGCTGGTGATAAGACCCCTATCTACGAGCAGTTTGTCCAATCGCGTGGAGGATTTGGCCATGACGCGTGTTCAACATGTTCTGAGCGGCGCTTTCAATCCCGTCCGCATCGATTCCGTAGAGGTTTCTTAGAATGGTCTGACTTCCTTGAGGAATGAAGGCGTCCGGCAACCCAAGGCGCGTGAAGGACTTCGGTAAGAATGACGCCTCCTGGAACATTTCCAGAACGGCGCTTCCGAACCCTCCCTGAAGGACGTTCTCCTCGATGGTGATGATCTTCCCGATCTTCCTGGCCCAGTTCAGGATAAGTTCCTGGTCCAGCGGCTTGATGAACCGGGCGTTGATCACGGCAGCCCTCACACCCTGCTGCTCCAGACGTTGCGCAGCTTCGCAGGCCGGCGAAACGGTCGTGCCGACCGCGATCAGGAGGATGTCTTCGCCTTCGCGGATGAGTTCTCCCCTGCCGATGGGCAGGGAAACGAACTCCTCGTCCAATGCAACTCCCACTCCGTTCCCGCGGGGATACCGTATGGCCGCCGGTCCCTGGTAATCCAGGGCCGTCTTGAGCATATGCTGAAGCTCGTTTTCATCTTTGGGGGCCATCAGGATCATGTTCGGGATGATGCGCAGAAAAGAAAGATCGAAGGTCCCGTGATGGGTGGGGCCGTCCTCTCCCACGATCCCCCCGCGGTCCATCGCGAAAACAACGGGAAGTTTCTGCAGGCAGACATCGTGGATGATTTGATCGAACGCCCGCTGAATGAAGGTGGAGTAAACGGCCACGACGGGTTTGAATCCTTCCGCAGCGAGTCCCGCGGCAAAGGTTACGGCATGCTGCTCCGCGATCCCGACATCGAAAAACCGGTCCGGGAACCGCTCCGAATAACACTCCAGGCCCGTGCCCTGCAGCATGGCCGCCGTGATCGCTATGATCTTCGGATCGGTTTCTGCCAGGTGCATGATCGTTTTCCCGAAGACTTTCGTGTAGGACGGCGGAGAATTGGGATTGGAATTCGAAATCTTTCCGGTAGCAATATCGAAAGGGCCTACCCCATGAAAGCTGGTGGGATCGATTTCCGCGGGCGGATATCCTTTGCCCTTCTGAGTCATGACATGGATCAGCACCGGGCCTTCAACGTGTCGGGCCGCCTCGAAGGTCTGAATGAGTTTATCGAGGCGATGGCCTTGAATGGGGCCGATGTAATGGAACTCAAGGGCTTGAAAGAGCATTCCCGGCGTGAAAAAGGTTATGAGTGAATCGACGCTCCGTTTGAGTACTTGAAGAATATTGGGCCCCAATCCCGGTATCGATTTCAGGAAGTTCTCCATTTCCCTCTTCAAATAGATGATGGTCTTGTTGGAGAGCTTGCGGCTGAGATAGGAAGACAGGGCGCCGACATTCGGCGAAATGGACATTTCATTGTCGTTGAGAACGACGATCAGGTTCTTTGCGAGATCCCCGGCATGGTTCAGCGCCTCAAAAGCCATCCCGCCCGTCATGCTGCCGTCTCCGATTACGGCTATCGCCCTGCATGGGCTTTTCTTCAGCGAGTGCGCCACCGTCATGCCCAGAGCGGCCGAAATGGACGTTCCCGAATGGCCGGTGCCGAATCCGTCGTATTTACTCTCAGCTCTCTTGGGAAAGCCGCTTAGCCCGCCGTACTGGCGAAGCGTGTGAAACTGAGACCGGCGCCCGGTAAGAAGCTTGTGAGTATAGGCCTGATGGCCCACGTCCCATGTGATGCTCTCACAGGCGGTGTCGAAGACGTAGTGAAGGGCGAGCGTCAGTTCAACCACGCCGAGGTTCGGCGCGAGGTGTCCGCCATTGGTGGAGACGGTTTGGATAATCGTCTCCCGGATTTCCTGGGCGAGTTGCTGAAGTTGGGGAATCGACAGGTGCTTCAGTTGGGACGGCTTGTCGATTCGTGACAGCAAGCTTTCTCCATCTACTTCTTTCAAGGTTCCACCTTTCCGCGATACCGGTTCAGGCCGGGTCTGAAACGGCACCCCGAACACCGGTTGGGGTTCGCGCAACTTAAGGTCCTATCCGGCGGCCGACGCCGGGATGGCCCTCTTATGCCCGCCGCACCAGCAGGTATCGTGCAATGGCCCTCAGAGGTTCAGCTTTGTCGTCAAACGAAGTGAGAGCGTCTAGAGCCCCCTCAACATGTTCGCGAGCCGCTTCCCGGGAGTGGGCGATGCCCAGGATGGCAGGGTAAGTCTTCTTGTTTTTTGCAGCGTCGGAGCCGGGCTTTTTCCCCATCTCCTGAGCTTCTCCTTCCACGTCCAAAAGATCGTCGGTGATCTGGAAAGCGAGCCCGAGGTGATGTCCGTAACGTTTCAACGCTTCGATCCGGTCATCAGAGCCTCCGCCAAGAAGGGCGCCGACCTCCAGAGAAGCCGACAGGAGCGCTCCCGTCTTATGTATATGCATGTATTCGACGGTGGCAATATCCACCGTCCGATTCTCGCACTCGAGATCGATAATCTGCCCTCCGATCATCCCTCTGTAACCCGAAGCTCTGACCAGAAGAGCGACGACAGACAACAACTTTTCCGCGGAGACTTTCCCGCCGACCTTCGTCCCGGAAACAAAATCAAAAGCTTCCGTCAATAAAGCGTCCCCGGCAAGAACGGCTGTGGCTTCCCCGAAAACCTTGTGATTCGTCGGTTTGCCTCGACGGAAATCGTCATTGTCCATAGCGGGCAAGTCGTCGTGGATAAGAGAATAAGTATGGATCATCTCCAGGGCACAGGCAACCGGCATGACCTCCTCGACCGATCCCCCGACGACTTCCGAGGCGGCAAGGCACAAGATCGGGCGAAGTCTTTTCCCGCCCGCAAAAAGACTGTAACGCGCAGCCTCCAGGACCCTCTTCTCCAATCCGCACGGGACCGGGAAGCAATCCTCCAGGGCGGCGTCCACCAACTCTTTCCGTTTCGACAGATAAATCTTGAGATCGAAACTCACCATCAGCCCCTATTCATCATTGACCATGAGATTGATTTTCCAATTTATCATGTCTTGTAATATCTTTCCAACCCCTAAATTCAATCCTGCCATACATTGCATATGGATACCGCTCCTGCCGCCGGTCTCCCAGCGCAGTTTTTCAAAAAGTCCGGGGTCATTGATTCAATGGCCGGCATCCGGAGTAACCACAGCTCATGCTCGATTGTTCACTGCAATCGCATACCATGGGAGCGGCAGATACCCGCCGGGTGGGGATGTGTCGGGTGGCCCGGATACTTGTATCCGGGTCGGGTCGTAAGGACAAGAGGGGCAGCCGAATCAGCCGCCGTGCATCCATGGGTCATCCTCCGAGCCTCCTCTCGCGCTTCGCGCACGGACGGCAAGCTGCCCCTGCCAGCCGCGAAGACATTGCATTCCTGCGGATATCTCCCATGAAATGGTTCGAGCACACTTAAGTCAACGCCATTGCTCTTCGCCCCTGCCGAATACTCTCCACGGGAAGGGGATACGCCGGTCCATCCGGAAAAGGCTTACTCTCCGGAACTGTTCCCCGGCGAAGGCTCGAAGGGAACCGTCGACCATCCCCCCTGCTGGTCCTTGAGGAGCGTCTGCACCCGGTTTTCCGCCTCTTCGAGCTTCTGATGGCAGATTTGCGCGAGGCGCATTCCCTCCGTGAAGCTCTCCATGGCTTCCTCCAGCGGCAGGTCCCCCCGTTCGAGCTTTTCGACGATGGCCTGGAGCTTCTTCATCGCTTCTTCAAACTGGTCGCTTCTTTTTTTTGCCACAACGGATTTCCTCAATGCGAATTGGAATGTCCATCCCGGGTTCTGTTTACGGTGCACTCCAGGGAGCCCTCCGAAAGCAGAACGGAGACCTCGTCCCCTGTTTGAACCTCCTCCGAACGGGTTACGATCTTTTTCCCGGGCAGCCGGTAAGTGATGGAATAGCCCCTGGCAAGGACGTTCAACGGGCTGAGACCTTCGAGTTTTGAAACCAGCCCGTGAAACCTCAGACGGTGCCTGTCCAGGATGCCGCGCTGGTGCGTCGTCAACCACTTTGTAACCTGATCCAGAGTTTCGTGATGCCGCCTTATGAGCTTTAACGGATGGTGAAAGAACAATTTCCCTTCAAGCTGAACCTGCAAGGTCCTCGACTTCTCGATCCTGCGGGAAAGGCTCAGCCGCAGGCGGTCCACCCTGTCATCGAGGGTGAGCCGCAAATCGTCGATGCGGCGCTTCGGGCTAGGGAGCTTGCCCTGTAGAAACCCGAGTTTGAGCCGTTCCGTTTCGAGTTTCCGGGTTACCAGGCGGCCCATGCTGTCCGAGAAGGCACCCAGGTTTCTCCGGACTTCATCGAGCTGATGCACCACCCATTCGGCTGCCGCCGTGGGCGTGGGCATCCGCATGTCCGCCGCCAGGTCGGAAATGGTAAAGTCGATCTCGTGGCCCACGGCGGAGATGGTGGGGATTGTGCACGCAAAAAGAGCCCTTGCCAACACTTCTTCATTGAAGGGCCACAGATCTTCGATGCTTCCTCCGCCTCGCCCCACAATGACCACATCCCATCGGCAGCTTTCAGCGAGACGATCCGCAAACGCAACGGCGGCGGCGATTTCCTGGGCGGCCCCCTGTCCCTGGACCGGCACGGGGAAAAGAGTGACGTCGAGCGGGTAGGGACTGCGCTGGAAGACCTTGAGCATGTCACGGATCGCGGCGCCCGAAGGGGATGTCACCACGGCTATCTTCTGAGGGCAGACGGGCGGGGGAGACTTCAGGGAGGCGTCGAAAAGCCCTTCGGCCGCAAGCTTCTTCTTGAGCTGCTCGAATGCGAGCTGCAGC
The DNA here is from genome assembly GCA_963666995.1 of uncultured Syntrophobacter sp. Lineage (GTDB taxonomy): Bacteria > Desulfobacterota > Syntrophobacteria > Syntrophobacterales > Syntrophobacteraceae > Syntrophobacter. Next base: position 3,809,302 of record OY762941.1, read on the forward strand.
GCTCCCACCCCCTGGGGCTCCATCACCTCGACGATCAGTTGATACTCTCCCCGCGGTTCATATACGCCGACTCTTGCCTGGCAGAGCACCTGCATGCCCGATTCGGGTACGAAGCGGAGGTGGCGGCTTTGCGGCCTGAAGAAAACGACTCGAACCTGGCTGGACTCATCCTTCAGGGTAAAATAGTAATGCCCCGATCCCGGAATGCGAAAGTTAGAAATTTCTCCCCTGACCCAAACCAGGGGAAATTCGGACTCCAGGACGGATTTTATTTCGGCGTTCAGCCTGGTGACCGTGTAAATGTTGCTTTCTTCCTGGAGAACAGAGTAGGGCATTGGTCCACCATTTCAGGCGCAACGGCCATGAGGCGGGGTGGTCTTCCTGTCGCCGGTCCATCGGGCGACCGGCAGGATCCTGGATTTCAGGCGATGTGCTTCGTCACTCGAACAATTTCGGATCCATGGCATCACGGAATCCATCCCCGACCAGGTTATAAGCGGTGATGCTGAGAAAAATGGCAAGACCCGGGAAGAAAGTCAGCCACCATGCAAATTCAATATAATTCCGGCTCTGCGAAAGGATGTCCCCCCAACTCGGCCTCGGCGGGGGGACGCCAAAGCCGAGAAAACTCAGGGCGGATTCCGTGAGAATCGCATCGGCGATTCCGAAGACGGCGGAGACCAGGACGGGAGCCAGTGCGTTCGGCAGCATGTGCAGGAAGATGATCCGGCCGCTGGATGCCCCGAGCGCCCTTGCGGCCATGACGAAATCGAGCTGCCTCAGCTTCAGGAATTCGGCGCGCACAAAACGGGCCGCCCCCGTCCAGCCCGTAAGTCCTATCACGACCATGATGTTGTAAATGCTGGGAGGGCGGAAAAAGATTACGGCGATGATGAGAAAAAAGGTCGGAATAGTGACCAGAATTTCTATCAGCCAGCTGATCAGTGTGTCGACCCATCGCCCGAAATAACCCGCCAATGCCCCGAGGAATATGCCGATCACGAGGGCGATTCCAACAGCGACAAAGCCCACCGACAGGGAAACTTGTGCCCCGTAAATCATCCGGCTGAGCACGTCTCTCCCGCTGTCGTCGGTGCCGAACCAGTGCCGGCGGGTGGGAGCGGACAGGTTGTCCAGAAGATCGTATTCGGTAGGCGAATAAGGAACCAAAGGCCAGACGGCAAAATTGCCCTGTCCCCCGGCATTTCTCTGAAAAACAAAAGGGGTCTTTTTTTTCATCTCCTTCCAGGTGGCATCTCCAATCTGTTCCGCCCCCGAAAAGACGGGCCAGTACCAGTGACCCTGGTAACGGAACAGAATGGGCCTGCCGTTTGCCAGGAGAGGGGAGAATACGGCCACCAGGATAAGGATAATGGTGATCCAAAGCCCCAGCTTCGCAAAAGGCTTCTTCCTGAAGAGGTGCCACACCATCTTCCAGTATGTGTGTGGAGATGTGTCTTTCACTTGTCGTCCTGTTTGATGGAGCCGTTCGAAGTCCGCCGTTCTCGCTCGGCCGGCGCCGGAGCATGCCGTCCCGTCGTTTTCAGGCTATCCCAGTTTGATCCTCGGATCCAGAACCGCGTAGAGAAGGTCGGAGATCAGGAGACCTACCAGCGTCAGGAAACCGGAGATGGTTGTTATGGCCATTATCACCGGATAGTCGCGGCTCAGTACCGCTTCAAATCCCAACTGTCCCATTCCCGGAATCGAAAAAATGTACTCTATAATCACGCTTCCTCCGAACATCGATGGAAGCAGAAAAGCCAGCAGAGTGATCAGGGGCAGGAGGGCGTTTCGGAAAGCGTGTTTGAAAATGACAACGCGTTCGCTCAATCCTTTGGCCCTGGCAGTTCGCACGTAGTCTTCCCGGATCACTTCGAGCATGCCGGCACGGGTAAGGCGGGAAAGATAGGCGAGGCCCCCGTAAGTCAGGCAGGCGACAGGCAGCACGAGATGCCAGAGGCGATCGGCAAGCCAACTCAGGATCGGCAGGGAACTCGCCCCGATGGAGGATATCCCGTAAACCGGAAAGATGTCCCAGAAATCCCCGCCCCCAAAAAACATGATCAGCAGGATCGCCACCCAGAAGCTCGGGAGGGAATAAAGAAAGAAGAAAAACAACGTCAGAAAATGGTCCGTGAAGGAACCCATGTGAGTCGCCGAATACACCCCGACGGGGATGGCAATCAGGTAGACGAGAAAGATGGAAATGAGGTTGATCTGCACGGTCACGGGCAATCGTTCGGCTATCTTGTCCCAGACATTGCGATGGTCCTTGTACGACGTGCCGAAATCCAGGGTGAAAATGCGCTCTACCCACATGAGGTACTGGACCGGCAGGGGCTTATCCAACCCGTAGAGTTTTTTCGTCTGTTCGATGATCTGCTCGGTGACGGCCCGTTCACCGATCTGCGCTTCCCCGGTCATCTGGAGCTTCAGCATGGCAGGGTTTCCGGGCGCGATATGAATGATGAGAAAGGTAATGACGGTAATCCCCAGAAGCGTGGGAACGATCCGGCAAATCCTCCTGATGAGATATCCTTTCATGTGATTGTCTTTCCGTGAGCCGCGGTTCCTGCCTTCCCGGTATCGAACCCGATCCGGGCGATTCTGCGAAAGATATTGCCGGGAATGCAATGTCTACAGATGTCGATTCCTCTCAAAACCTGCCGTTGGGCTTTCTGCTCGGAGTCAATGTGATTTGCACTGCTCAGCACCTCCTTCAGGGGGGCGGAACGAGCGGGCTATGGAGGTCCTTCAACCGAATCGTCCCTTCCGAATCGAACCAGTCCTCTATCAGATGGAAGGCGATGGCGACCTTGGGCGGAAGGAGCAGCTTCCCCTGTTCGAAGGCTTCCGTCAGCTCGCTTCGCGAGAACCACATCGCGTCCTCGAGTTCCCTGTCGCGCAGCGATATGCGGCCGCGTTCCGCCCTGGCCGTGTAACCCAGCATGATCGAACACGGGAAAGGCCAGGGCTGCGAAGAATGGTAGCTGATTTCCCGCACGCGGATCCCCGTTTCCTCGAATACTTCGCGGGCAACCGCGTCCTCGACATTCTCCCCCGGTTCGACAAACCCGGCAACGACCGAGTACCGGAATTTCGGCCAGATTGCCTGCCTGGCAAGAAGACACGAGTCTCCGGAGGCGACGAGCACGATGATCGCCGGATCCGTTCGAGGGAAGTGCTCTTTGGCACACTCCTCGTTGCTGCACACCAGGACATGTCCTCCCGAGGCGGCGACGGTCGGGCTTCCACAGTACCCGCAAAAGCGATTGCCTCCGTGCCAGTGGGTAATGGTCTTGGCATAGGCCAGGAGTGCGGCATCCTTCGAGTCGAGCAGGGGACTCATCGCCCTCAGGTCTTTGAACTCGCCGAATTGCGAGATGCCCGGCGGCAGTTTGGAGTCGCTCCGGGTGACGTCCACGGCAAAATAGGGTCTTCCCCCCTCCAGACCCAGGAAAATACTCGAACCGGCGTCCACTCCAAGCCTTGCGAGATCATCGCGGGACAGGAACGCCGGATGAGGGGCCGCATCGCCCGCGAACAAAAGGTTGGACTGCCACACGGAGACAAAAAGCGCCGAGGGGTCTCGAAGCCGCTCCCGCAGCCATTCGTCGTCTTTACGTCGATTGTGCGCGCGATCTATGAAAGAAGCTGAAAAGCCGTTCAGGGACGATCGCTTGAAGTTGTTCGGAGTATCATTCATCGGAAATCCTCAAAAATTCTCACCGCATGGCGGCACGCCGGGCAAAAAGGACGACACACCGATATGCGGGAGCAACCCCCCACGGCATATTCCGGGCCCCGAATGCGGTCATGCGCGGAGCCCGGGCCGGCGTCACTTCTTGTCGCCCGGATGGCCGCCGGCTACTGAGAGGTGTATTTCTGCAACCCCTTAGGTACCCACCACTGTTTCGGCTCAAGTCCCATAGGATACAGGTTCACATTCCTGAATCGGCTCGCGACGGCCTCGAGTGCCTCCACCGTAAACAGGAACGTGTACGGCTGTTCCTCGTGAAGAATTTCATGAAACCGGTGATAAAGCGCGTTGCGTTTTTCCTGGCTGAATTCCTGCCTGGCGGTATCGATGATCCGGTCGGCCTCGGCATTTTTGAACCCCACGAAATTTGAACCCTTGTCCGTCTGAGAGGAATGCCAGATCTGGTAAGGATCGGATTCCCACCCCAAGCTCCATCCCAGAGTACAGGCATCGAAGCTGTGTTCATCGATTTTCTGTATAAATACCGCCCATTCCAGCTTGCGTATGGTCATCCTTATCCCGACCTCCTTGAGGTTCTCCTGAAGAATCGTGGCAAGCTGCTCGGCGAATTTCGAACCTGCCGAAATCAGGAATTCGAACTGAAACGGGATGCCGTCCTTCTCCAGGACGCCTTTCCCGCTTTGGTCTTCCCATCCGGCGGACTTGAGCAGGGCAAGGGCGGCCTGTGGATCATAGGGATAAGGTTTGATGTCCTTATCGTACTCCGGACTATTGACATAAAACGGCCCGGTCACGAGCGTGCCGAGTCCGAAAAGAATCTTCTTGAGAATCATCTCCCTGTCCACCAGCATCGTCATGGCCTGACGGACCCTGCGATCCGAAAACATCGGCTTCCTCATGTTCCAGCCGATATATGTATAACGAGGTTGATAATACTTGAACTTCCGGTAATTCTCCTCGAAGCGTTTGCTCTGCGTCTGCCTCATCCATTGGATCGGGTTGAGGCCCATCGTGTCCAGGCCCCCCTGTTTCAGCACCTGGAGCGCGACGGTCGGGTCCGTGATGATCTTGAAAACTACCCGGTTCAGATGAGGCTTTACCCCCCAATAGGCGTCGTTTCGAACGAGCACGATTTCTTCTCCCGTCCGCCAGCGAAGAAAACGGTAAGGACCTGTTCCGACCGGACCGCGGCCGATGGGGTGCTTATTGAAATCCTGTCCCTCTTTAAAGAGGTGAGCCGGCACGATGGGGATTCCCCCACAGAATTCAAGTGCCAGAAAATAAGGGATCCGGTAATGGAAACGGACCGTGTAATCGTCGAGGACCTCCAGTTTGTCTATGTCCTGGTAGTAGTTTCGCAAATGAGCCGCATCCACGCTCGGGTCCCGTATGCGATCGAACGAGAATTGAATGTCCCGGGCGGTGAAGGGTTCGCCGTCCTGCCAGGAAACGTTCTTCCTCAAATGAAAGGTATAAGTGAGGTGGTCGTCGGAGATTTCCCACCTTTCGGCCAGAACGGGTTCCAGTTCAAGCGTCTTTTCATTTCGTTTGAGGAGGGATTCGTAGATGTACTCGTCAATGCCGGATGCAGCGGCATCGGTCGAAATGACCGGGTTGAGCGTCGGCGGCTCGGCCCCGAGCTGGTTGACCAGCCAGTCTCCATCAACCGGCATATCCCCCGGGGAAGCCGCCCACGATCGGGGCGCGCTGAAGCCGGCCTGGAAGAGCAGGGCCGTCAGGAACAAAATGACGATCGAAGGACGAAGCATTTTCCTGTCACACACCTGCGGGTAATAGCCAAAATGCACTCAGCCGGATGACACTCATTGCAGTTGAACTTTGCCGCCTTCAGTTGCTGCGGGAGACCCCGGTCTCAATCAAAGTGCTATATACCCCAGAATTCGGGGACTGGCAAATCAATGAAGTACGGCCGCTTCGATGCCGCACGCCATAAAGGGGGGGTCGAATCCTTTGCCGGAGTGCTCCGTCCGGTCGAGAGCCAAAAGAAAACCCCCGCTCTTGTCTCGTGAGGGGGGTTTTCAGATGCGCCGGCATCCGCAATATGTAACAACGTTACAGGTTGTTGAGGTCGATGTTGCGAATAAAGGCCATGACGTCTCTCATCCACGACTCAACCTTTTCCTCGCGTTCTTTAGTCATCGGATCTTCAGATTCGTCCCTCGCCACGGCACCTGAAACAACGCTCGAAGCTACCGGAGTTTCAATCCCTTCGTTCGGCTGGACCGTGCCCGGAGGAAAATTGCTCCCCTTGTACAATTCGAATAACATAACCTTCAATCCTTCCCGGTTCATAGTGTCCTCCTTCGAACATTCTTCTTTCGGTCTTTGGGAAGGTAATCATACTTACATTGGGTGTAAAGGCTTTGTCTCTCTTATATTATTTCCGAACTGAAGCCCGGAATCGGCACAGTGCCCCGCGGGATTCCCGTTCATCCGCGGTCCGCCTTCAGCCTGCGGCGCCTCCCCGGAGCCGGCCGGACCGGGCTTCACAACTACTTCAAACACTTCATCACCAGCGGGGTCGTCGAAGGAATCAACAACGAAATCAGGACGCCGAAACGGGGCAGGCATGTGCCGTTTACGACCCCAGCAGACATTTCTCCGAGCTGTCGTGCCCTTCGTAATACCTCGTTTCGATGAGGTTGCCTTCCGGGTCTCGAAAGTAGACTGACGTTCCGGTGCCGTGTGCACCCCAACGAGGAACAGGTCCCACCTCTATCGGAACTGCATGGTCACGAAGGCGCCGCAGGAGTCCCTGCCGGTCCTCTTTGCTCAATGCCAGACAGAAGTGGTTCAGGTTCTCATGGCCTTCTCCCGCGCGAGCGCTTTCCTGCCACAGCTTCTTCGGAAACAGGTCGATAATCGTGTCCTTGTTGAGTCGCACAGATGGGAATGGGACTTGTCCCGACCGGTATTCGTCCAGCCGTTCCGTTGGGAGCATGAGCACTTTGGAGTAGAAAGCGATCATCTTTTCGTCATCGTCGACGTTCAAAACTATGTGGTCCATTGAACATTGCATCCTACGTCACTCCTAAACCGGAATTATGCGGCGGTCTTGCCGTTCTGTGGGCTGAGGGGCGCTAACAAGTCGAAGGCCGGTTCCCTCGAACCCGAAAAGGTCGGTTGCCCCGGCTCCTCCCGCAGGAGACCCGGCAGAGGCAAGACCGTCGTCAGGTTGATGGAAAACCTTGCTTTATCCTATTTTCAAACGTTCCAGACGGCACGCTCACGACAAACTTCAAACCTGCACGCGGCCCCTCATCTGCGGCAAACCTGCACGCGGTCGCCGGGCCTAATGCCCAGGGACTCGGCGGCGCTTCCCCGGCTCACGGCGATTTCAAGGTATCCGCTGCCCCCGATGAGCGCTACGGGTGTTCCCGCCCGAGCGTCGCCATAGGTCGCGACAACCGGCAGATCGCTGCCGCGGACTCTCACCACCTCTGCATTCTCGTGTCCCCATTCATCGAGATTGTTTCGGGTGATATTGCTTATGGCATTCCCGAAATGGTCTATGTGAATGACTTCCCCAACCCAGGTTTCTCCGGATCTCGCGATCGAACTCCATTGGGGCGTGAACGGACTGAACGACGGCCCAAGTTCTTCAAAGGGGACTCCTCTCGCAAGATGGGCGGCGACCGGAGCGAAGATATCCCTGCCGTGGAAGGTGGTGCTCACTTCGGGGCGCCAATAGGTGGAGTTTCCCAGGGCACGCGCCTCCCATCGGGCCTCGTCCCGCAGGGCGAGCGAGAAAAGGCCGTTGTCCGGTCCCACGAAGAAGTACCGGGGCGTTCGTACGGCAATTGGTGCTCGCTTCGTGCCCACTCCCGGGTCGACAACCGCAAGATGAATCGTCCCGGCCGGAAAGAAACCACATGCACTCGCAAGCAGAAAAGAACCGGCACGGATGTCGTGGGTCGGTGCCAGGTGAGTGACGTCAACAAGGCGCGCATTGGGACAGATTCCGAGGATCACGCCTTTCATGGCCGCCGCATAGCCGTCCTCAACACCGAAATCGGTCAGCAGGGTAATGACTGGATCGTTCACTGATTGTCGACTCCTGGAAATCCACTTCGCCCATGTTTGATCTGCACGGCATGGATGCCGGAGATCCCTTACCCATGTACTCTCGATAGTCAACGAGAGAAATATAGGGAGAAGGTGTGATGGATACAAGGAAATGCCACGAGGGAGAGTGCTTTTTCCCGCGGATGACGGGGGCTTCGATTTTCATTTCCACCGCAGTCCCCGGTCTGCTAACATATAAATCCAAGAAAGGTCTGAAATGAGGCCATACCGAGTATAGTCCACAGGGTGCTTTTGGTTCACCGGAAGGAGTGCAAATGAGCGATGCGGGGAATCTCAATATCGAGGACTTGATGGAGTTCGCGATGAGTACGGTTCGCGGCGCCGGCGATCTGGCTCTTGAGCGTTATGGGAAAGGCAGCCCGGAACTCAAGTTCGATGAGGAACTCGTCACGGAGGCGGAGCTTCTACAGGTCGAATATTTCAGAAACCAGTTGAATGCGAGATTTCCCGAACATGTGCTGTTTGGGGACTCCACGCCCGACCAGGCCTACGTACATGGCGGAAAAGGATACCTCTGGATTTACGACGCACTGGACGGTGTGGCCAACTACCAGGCGGGCATTCCGATATGGGGCATTTCCCTGGCCCTTTTTGAAAACTTCTGGCCGGTGCTGGGGGTTTTCTACATGCCGGTGACTGGAGATCTGTTCTTTGCCCAGGCGGGCCAGCAGGCTCATTGGGGCAAGGAAGTGATGCGTATTCCCGATCCGGGGGAAATCAGCAATGAGAGCCTTCTCCTGACCTACTCCAGATTCCACAACCGTTACCGCTCGGTCTTTCCCGGCAAGATCAGAAACCTCGGCTCAACGGCCGCTCACATCTGCTACGTAGCGCGCGGCAGAGCGGAAGGCGCTTTGCTGGCGCATGTTTCATACCAGGATCTGGCGGCCGCTCAGATCATACTGACGGCGGCCGGCGGGAAAATCTACAAAATGGACGGGAAGGAACTCCATCTGAGTGAATACATGGGTGGGCGGAAAATTGACGAACACCTCATCGCCGCGGCCCAGGGGGCGTTCCCATCCATTAAGATGTACCTGCACGAACACGCCTGATTTCGGCGGATTTCCCCACGAGTCACGGTCCTGCCGTAAGCCGGGAAATCCCCTCTGCCCTCTTTGCAACAGTAGGGCAGGGGATCATGAGGGGGCGGGTGGCCCGGACAATTTGTTGTCCGGGTCCGTAAGGACAAGAGGGGGGCAGCCAAACCCACGATCGTGATTTCAGGGGCTATCCTCCGAACCTCCTCTTGCGCTTCGCGCACGGACAGCACGCTGTCCGTGTCACCCACCGGCAAGGCAATGAAAGTCCTGCACAGGAGTGAATCACACCTCTACCCCACCCACGGTGCAGGCAGCGCTGATTAAGCTTGGTGGGTTTTGCCCGTGGTGCCGTTCAAGATTCACTTTGGTCCGGAATGTTCCACAGGTATTTGATCCGGGGCGGTCTTTGCCCTGATTTCCCGAAGCATATCGTCGAGGCGATTCGCCATCTCGGCCAAGTCGAACTGAATCTGCCGCAAGGTCTTCTGAGGCAGCGCCTCCGGGGGTTTTTCCAGGAGGGTGCCGATCTGCGCGGCTTTTTGGAGCACCCCGGCGATCGGTTGTCGATCCGCCTCCACTTTTTCCGCGGCAGGAACGGCGGATTCGATCGTATCCTGGCTGATCACGTCGCCGATCGCCGGCACATGGGCCGAAAGCCCGAAGCGGGTCTTCAGCGTTTCGGCAAATTGCTCACTGACGCGCTGTTCACCGTGGATGACATAGACCTGCATTCCGGGGCGCTTGATGTGCCCGATCCATTCGAGCAGATGTGACTGGTCGGCGTGGGCGGAGAAGCCGCCGATCGTAAATATCTTCGCTTTCACCGCCACCCGCTCACCGAGGATCTTCACGAATTCGGCGCCTTCGACGAGCCTGCGTCCGAGCGTCCCTTCGGCCTGGAATCCCACGATGACCACCGAACATCCGGAACGCCAGATGTTGTGTTTCAGATGATGCTTGATGCGGCCGGCGGTGCACATACCGTTGCCGGCTATGACGATGGCCGGTCCAGTGACCTGGTTGATGGCCATGGATTCCTGCGAAGACCTCGTGAGGATCAACTCGGGGAAATCGAAAGGGTCGTGCCCGCTGTCGAGGATCGCTCTCGTTTGGTCGTCGTAGAAGTCCTTCATCCTGCGGAAGATATCGGTAGCCGCGATCGCAAGCGGGCTGTCCACATAGACGGGCATCCGGGGGATAAGTTTTTCCCTGAAGAATCCCCCTATGACGTACAGGAGTTCCTGAGTGCGCTCAACGGCAAAGGCCGGAATGATCACCTTCTCGTGATGATCGTAGCTGAAGCGGATGGCTGCCAGCAGTTCCTTCCTGCTCTCCTCGAAGGATTTGTGGTTCCGGTTGCCGTACGTCGATTCGACAAAAAGGGTGTCGGCCGTAGATATCCATTCGGGGTCCTGAACGATCAACTGGCTCCTGTATCCGATGTCACCGGAGAAGACGACCTTGTAACTCTTCGGCGGCGTACCGCTCCACATTTCCAGGCTCGAGGCCCCGAGGATGTGCCCTGCGATTCGGAAGGACACCTTGAGGTTGTTGTTGATGGATATCGGCCGGTCCTTTTCGACCGGTTCAAAGAGCGGGAAACATGCCGTGGCGTCGTCGACGGTATAAAGCGGCGCCACATCGCCCTCTCCCTCTCTTCGATTCTTCCGGGTCATCCATTCGGCGTCCATTTCCTGAATGTGAGCGGAATCGAGGAGGAGAATCTTGCAGAGTTCCGCTGTGGGCAGCGTCGCGAAAATCTTTCCTTTGAACCCGTCTTTGACGAGTTTGGGGAGGCGGCCGCAGTGATCGATGTGGGCGTGGGTCAGAAAGACGGCTGAGAGATCCCTGGGATCGAACGGCCACTCTTTGTGATTGAGCGCTTCCATCTGTTTGCCGCCCTGGAAAAGTCCGCAGTCGACCAGGTATCTGCTGCCGTTGTCGAGGAGGAAAGACGATCCGGTGACGCAGCGCGACGCGCCAAGACAAGTGATCTGCATAAGATCTTCCTTTTTGTTGGATACGGGTGCGTGGTGAGGGTAGGGAAAAAGCCGCCGCATTCAATTATCGTCCGATTCAATTCGCTTGACAAACCAAAAACAAAGTTTATGGGAATTGAATGACCATTCATTCAACAGACCGCGACTTTCAACCGGGTCGCTCGGAACACTCTTCTTGACTGCTATCAAGGGCATCCTATGCGCAGCCGGGCAACGGACAAGCATCAGGCCATTTTGAATGCGGCCGTGAGGGTATTTTCCCAGAAGGGCTTCTTTCAGTCGAAAGTCTCCGAAATCGCCCGCGAAGCGGGGGTCGCCGACGGCACCATCTACCTCTATTTCAAAAACAAGGACGATCTGCTCACTTCGATCTTCGCGATCAAGATGAAAGAAGTGATCACCACTTTCCGGGAAGCCATATCTCTGGAAAAGGACGCTGTTTCCCGGTTCAAATGCCTCATACACATGCATTTGGCCGCTTTCCAGGCGTATCCCGAGCTTGCGGCGGTCTTTCAGGTGGAACTCCGCCAGAGCAGTCGGTTCATGCGTGAATACGAAAAGGATGAACTCAGGCAGTACATGGATCTCATCGGTGAGATCGTGGAACAGGGGCAGCGGGAAGGAACGTTACGCCCGGAACTCCAGGTCGGGCTGGTCAAGCGCCTTATTTTCGGCACGCTTGACGATATTGTTTCGACCTGGGTCCTTGCCGGCATGCACTATGACCTGGAATCACTGGCAGAGCCCGTTACGGATCTTTTTTTCCATGGAATCAGTGTTAAACGAACGGAAAGCGCAACACAGGAAGCAGGGGGAAAACCGGAATGAAACTGCTTGCGGACGGGCGGGATCTAAGATTTGTGCTCTTTGAGCAGTTGCGCATCGAGGAATTATGCAATTATCCTCTCTTCTCCGAATTTTCCCGCGAGACCTTCGACATGGTCCTCGATCAGGCGGAGAAGCTGGCCGAAAACGAATTCTTCCCGGCTTACAAGGCGGGAGATGTTGAAGGGTGCCGGTTTGAGAACGGGAAGGTCAATGTCCCGGAATCTTTCCACCGGGCCTATCGCCTGTACCAGGAAGGCGGCTGGCAGTCAATCTCGGATTCGCCTGAATACGGAGGACAGGGGTTCCCCTTTGTTGTGGCTAATGCATGCATCGAATGCCTTGGGGCCGCCAACTGGCCGCTGCTCATGTACCCCGGATTGACCCACGGCGCAACGCGGATCGTGGAAAAGTACGGCGCTCCCGACCTCAGGGAAACCTACCTGTACAAGATGTACGCCGGGGAGTGGGCAGGGACGATGTGCCTCACGGAACCGGACGCCGGCAGCGACGTGGGAAACCTGCGCACAGGGGCGGCACGATTGCCCGACGGGTCTTTCAGCATTTCCGGCCGGAAGATTTTTATCTCCTGCGGCGCGCAGGACCTCACGGAAAACATCATCCACATGGTCCTCGCCCGAATCGAAAGCGCGCCCAAGGGGGTGAGGGGCATTTCCATTTTTCTCGTGCCCAATCTGCGCCCGGGGGAGAACGGCGAATTGATCGACAACGATGTGTCCTGCGGGGGCATCGAACACAAAATGGGCATTCACGGTTCATCCACCTGCACCCTCAACTTCGGAGAGAACGGAAAATGCGTGGGACGCCTGCTCGGCGAGGAAAACTCGGGCATGCGCATCATGTTCGAGATGATGAACGAGGCGAGGCTGTTCGTCGGCATGCAGGGGCTGAGTCATGCGAGCGCCGCGTACATGCACGCGCTCAATTACGCCAAGGAACGGCGGCAGGGAACGCTCGTTCAGCACATGAAAGACCCGGAACGGCCCAGGATCCCCATCATCGGGCACCCGGACGTGCGGCGTATGCTCATGTTCATGAAAAGCAGCACGGAGGGGCTGAGGGCGCTCCTGCTCCTTGCGGCGTACTGCATCGACAGGGTGAAGGCGGCCGCGACCGATTCGGAGAAAGAACTCTTTCAGGGATATGTGGACCTGCTTATCCCCGTCTGCAAGTCCATGGGAAGCGATCTCGGGTTCCGGGTCTGCGAGACCGCCGTTCAGGTCTACGGAGGCTACGGCTATATAAGCGAATATCCGGTCGAGCAGTTCCTGAGAGACTGCAAGATCACTTCGATCTATGAGGGGACAAACGGCATCCAGGCCCTCGACCTGGTCGGCAGGAAGCTTACTTACAAGAGAGGGCAACTCGTCAAGAACGCCCTGGCCGCCATCGAAGAGATCCTTGGCAAAGTCAGAAAAAACTTCAACCTGCGCGAACTGGTGAAAATCTACGATGAGGCCCAGGAAAACGCCGTTCAGGTGACGAAGTTCTTTGCGCTGAAAGGCATGACCGACGAATTCGAAGTGCCGCTCCTCAATGCAAAACCCTACCTCGACCTGTGCGGCGAGGTCGCAATAGGTTTCATGCTGCTCTGGCAGGCGCACCTGGCCGACCGCCGCCTGCAGGAGATTTACAGGGACCATAACGCGACGGATGACCGGGCAAAAGCGAAACTCCACAATGAAAACCGAAGTGCTGCCTTTTATTTCGGGAAAATCGCATCGGCCCGTTTCTTCATAAACCAGGTGCTGACTCAGGCGGGGGGAAGGGCAAGGGCCATCATGTCAAACGACACGTCCGCTCTTGAAATTCCCGAAGACGGGTTTGCACTGGTGTGAGGACTGCCGCCTTCGCGCCCCGGTTTCGGCCGCACGCGCAAGCGCGTGAGGCCGAGCGTTCGCCGCGAGCGCCACAGAAAGCCGCGCAGCGGCGCGGGGGTGTGGGGGGCAAAGCTCCCTGCGCACTTGAGAAACATCGTTTGTTACTTTCCTGAACGCAAATTGGCATGAGAGGCTCTCCCGCATCGGCTGTTTTCGGGAGAAGCGCTCATTTTCCCCAGGATCGGGATGGGTCCCCGAGGAGGAAACCCTCATGAAGGCAAGAGACGTGGTGGTGGTGGACGGCATAAGAACGGCGTTCGGAAGGGCCGGAGAAACGGGATATTTCTGGCTGACGCGCGCAGACGATATGGTGGTGAAAATCATCCGGGAATTGCTCAGGCGAAACCCGGGAGTAAAGCCCGAGATGGTCGAAGAGAATGTCTGGGCGGCAACGACGCAGGAAAAAGACCAGGGGCTGACCCTGGGACGCACGACTGCGCTGCTGGCCGGGCTCCCGGAGTCGTGCGCGGGGTTCGCGGTGGACCGCATGTGCGCGGGGGGACTCACCGCAATTACTGCCGCGGCCTCCGAAATTGCCCTCGGAGCGTGCGACGTCGCGATCGCGGGCGGCGTTGAACATATGGGGCACCATCCCATGGGTGCGACCGCCGATCCCAACCCGCGGTTTCTCGCCGAACGCCTGGTTACCGAAGATGCGCTCGTGATGGGAAGAACCGCCGAATGCCTGCATGACCTGTTCCCGGAGATCGGGAGGGAGATGGCGGATCGATACGCCTTCCTTTCACAGATGAAGACGGCCCGGGCCTATGAGGCCGGGAAGATACAGGAAATGATCGTGCCCATGACCGTGTACACCAAAGAAGGGTGGGAGGTGGCGGATCGTGACCAGCAGCCGCGTCCGGATACCACTCTTGAAGGACTGGCCGAGCTCAAGACGCCCTTCCGGGCGAAGGGGAGGGTGACCGCGGGGAACTCCTCCGGTCTCAACGACGGGGCGTCCGGGGTGCTTCTCATGAGCCTCGATAAGGCGCGGGAACTGGGACTCACGCCGAAGATGCGGCTCGTCGGGTTCGCCTATGCGGGGGTACGACCCGAAATCATGGGATACGGCCCGGTCCCGTCGACCAGGAAAGTGTTCGCGGCGACGGGTCTTACCATGAACGATATGAATTTCGTGGAACTGAATGAAGCTTTCGCCGTCCAGTGTATCGTCTTTATGCAGGAATTCGGGTTGAAGGTCCCCGATGAGGGGCGTTTGAACCCGCTGGGAGGCTCCATCGCCTTCGGCCATCCGCTCGCCGGTTCCGGGCCGAGGCTCGTCCTGCATCTCATGCACGAATTCGCGGAACATCCGGATGCCCGTTACGGCCTCACGGCTCTCTGCGTAGGGTTGGGGCAGGGAGCGTCGGCAATTTGGGAAAATGTCCGGAACCAGTCGTAATGAATATTCCGAGGGAAACAACCAGGGAGCGGCACCATGGCTGAACCGATAACCCGTTTCTACAACCGGTTCTATCTTTCACCGGTCGGCAAAATCGCCATCCTGACCATGGACAACGGTCAGGACTACAAAAAACCCAACGTCTTCAGCGAAGCCGCCCTGATGTCCTTAAACGGAGCGCTGGATGAAATCGAGCGGCAGGGCGACGTCAAGGGACTGATGCTCACGGGCAAGCCGTATATTTTCGCGGCGGGAGCCGACCTCACCGAGATTCCCTTCATCACCACGTTTGAACAGGGGTACCGGATCGGCAAGACCGGCCACACGATCCTGAAGAGGATCATGGATCTGCCCTGTCCGAGCCTTGCCGCAATCAACGGGGTAGCCCTGGGCGGAGGGCTCGAAGCGGCCCTCTACTGCACCTATAGAACGGTGTCGAAGAGCGCGCAGGGGATCGGCTTCCCGGAATGCTTTCTCGGGCTGATTCCCGGATGGGGAGGCTGCACCCTCGCGACAAAACTGCTCGGACCCGAAAAAGCCGCTCAGCTCATCGTCTTTAACGCTCTGAACCAGAACCGGATGCTGAACGGCGTCCAGGCTCACGAAATCGGGATAGCCGACCGGATCTTCGAAGGGGCCGAATTCCTGGACGATTCCCTGAGGCTCCTCATGGACACTATTTCCGGAAAAGTCGAAATCAAAAGGCCCGCTTTCGAGGTCGGGGATATGAAAACCCCCCTGGCCAAGGCGCGCGCCTTCGTTCAGGGCAAAGTGCACGGCGCAGCGCCGGCCCCGTACAGGGCTCTCGAACTCATCGAAGGAGCATGCGGCTGGGACGTCGAGCAGGGATTCGAGGAAGAAAACAAAGCCCTCGGGGACCTCATCAAAACCCGGCAGTGCAAGGCATCGATCTATTCCTTCGATCTTGTAAACCGATACGCCAAAAGGATGGAAGGCGTCCCAGAGGCAAAGCCAAGACCGATCGCCAAGGTCGGAATAATCGGCGCGGGCCTCATGGCGTCGCAGTTGGCCGCGCTCTTCATCCAGCGCCTCGCCGTCCCGGTGGTCATGAAGGACGTCAGCGGAGAACTTGTTGAGAAGGGATGCGCCTATGTGCGGGGGGAAATCAGGAAGCAGGTCGAAAAGGGGAGGTTGAACAAAGGCAAGGCGGACTATTTCGGCACGCTGGTGAGCGGGACGCTCGATTACAGGGACTTCTCGGATTGTGACTTCGTGATCGAAGCGGTATTCGAGGAGATGGACGTGAAGAAGCGGGTCCTGAGCGAAGCGGAGCAATTCATCCGGCGGGAAGCCGTCATGGCCACCAACACTTCCTCGCTCAGCGTGACTGAAATGGCCTCCGTTCTCAAGCACCCGGAAAGGATGTTGGGATTTCACTTCTTCAATCCCGTGGCCGTGCTGCCGCTGGTTGAAGTGATCCGGGCGGAAAAGACGGGCGACGACGCCCTTGCCGCCGCCTTCGATCTGACGAAGAAGCTGAGGAAGACGGGCGTTCTCGTGAAAGATGCTCCGGCGTTCCTTGTGAACAGGGTACTCGTGAGAATGCTCGTCGATTGTCTTGCCCTCGTGGACGAAGGGGCTGCCTTTCAGCAGGTGGATGAAGCCCTGCTCGCCCTGGGGCTTCCCATGGCGCCGTTCGGCCTGCTGGCCATGGTGGGACCGGCGGTGGCTTACCATGTCATGGAAACCCTCAACCGCGCTTTCGGGCCCGAGCGCTTTCCCATGAACGCGAATCTAAAGAAGCTGGTCGAGGCGAAAAAACCGGGCATCTACCTGCCGAAGACCGATCCCGCGCGGGTCGATCCCGACGTTGAGCACTTCTGGATTAAGACGGGGCAAAAAGAATTTCATCCCGAAGAGATTCGGGAGAGGGTCCTGAACAACCTCGCGAAGGAGGCGGACCTCATTTTGAAGGAAAAGGTGGTCGCAGGTTCGAAGGACGTCGATCTGGCCATGATCATGGGGGCGGGATGGCCTTTATTCATGGGCGGCCTGACCATGTACCTGGATCTTGCCGGAATCACTCCGAAGGTCCTGCAGAAGGTGTTTTTCAGTTTTTAGTGCAGTGGCCTCCAGGTAAACCGATATCCAACCGTCTATGCTGCGGAACGTGCTCGACTTGATACAAGACCGTGCTCGTCGAAAGCAAACCACCGACAGCATTGCAAAACATAACACTAAGTACTACAGTATTTGGTAAGCATTGAGGGGGCGTGGGTGCGGATATTCAAAACAAAGAAGTATCAGAGTGAAGCCTTGGAAGCGCTGCACGAAACGGCGACGGGGCTGCATCGGCTTGGCCTGATCGGCACGAAGACGATGCGCGATTTCGATGCATCGTGCCTGACGACCGTGGAAAAACTCTCGGCACAGGAAATCGCTGAACTGAGAAAGAAGGCCGGCGTCAGCCAAGCCGTGTTTGCCAGCTATCTGAATGTGACGGTGGGACTGGTGAGCCAGTGGGAAAGGGGCGAGAAACAGCCGCGCGGGCCTTCTCTTAAATTGCTGGCCCTGGTACGGTGACCCGGTTTTGAAACCGGGACTGAAATCATCATATGCACTTGTCTGCAAATTTGTGTGATATTGCTTGCTATCCCGGCTATCATAAACCTTTAATGTTTTATTTATCGGCTGACGGAGGGAAGCCCATGGCCTTTAAGCCCAACTTGACCACCTTGCCGCCACCGCAGCTCCGGTTGTGGGCGGAACTTGACGCCACGCCGGAACATTTTACGCTTTACGGTGGAACGGCGCTTGCGTTGCATCTTGGGCATCGAGCTTCCGTCGACTTTGATTTTTTTTCCAACCAACCCTTCGACCCCGATGAGCTGACCGCTGCCATCCCCTACCTCAAGGGAGTGGAGCGAGTGCAAGTTGCTCCCAACACTTTGAAATGCCGCGTCGAACGCGACGGCCCGGTCTTGGTTTCGTTTTTCGGGGGGCTTGGCCTTGGGCAAGCCGCGCCACGCGAGCAGGCCGAGGGGAAGCGGCTTTATGTTGCTTCGCTGCTTGACATTGCCGGGACGAAAGTTGCGGTGGTGCAGAAGCGAGCCGAGGCGAAGGACTATCTTGATATGGACGCGCTGATCCGGCAGGGCATCGACTTGCCGACCGCACTGGCGGCGGGCCGGATTGTTTACGGGCGCAGCTTCAATCCCATGATTACGCTGAAGGCGCTCAGCTTTTTTGATGATGTGCCGACCTTGCCTGCTGATGTGCGAAGGCGGCTAACGGATGCCGTTGAGGCCGTCGATGCGGCCGGCCTTCCTGTGCTCGCGCCGTACATCAAGCGGACAGACGAAGAAGGATATGCGCCATGAAGTCCCTACCCGCGACGCCGGAACTCTTGAATGTGGCGCGCCGCGTTGTCTGGTTCAAGGAACCGCAGAGGGCGCTTGCCGACCCGGTGCATTTTCTCGCCCATGTCATGACCTACGGCACGGTTGAGGATTTGAGGGCTATTAAAGGCATTGTCGGCAAAGACGAGTTCTGCGAGGTCCTGGACAATGCCCCGCCCGGGATCTTCGATCCGCGATCGTGGGCTTACTGGAACTTGAAATGCGGCCGTCGGCCCGCGCCGCCGTTACCGATTCGTGCCGGACTTCAACTGATATGCCCAGCCCCGTAAATTGGAAAAATGATGAACGACCGAGACCACCTCGTTGCCGCCGAGGTCGATAAACAGGGACACTCAAAGCACATGCCGAACAGCAGTGAAGCCTTTTCGCGAGTCGTCATCGATGCTCAGCTCGCGGAGCAGGGTTGGACAAAAAGGATTGCATTTCTAGAACTGGACATTCCGTGAATTGTCCAGTTAGGAGGGACGCATGCAGGCAGAGGCGGCGGCGCCGCGAACAGTGTCCACGGAGGTGAAGGCCTGTGGCGGCTAACGCAACTAGCCCAGCGTCGAGCGGACCGGCCGGCAGCCACTTCGAGGGTCAGGTAGGCGCTTACTATCTGCTCTCCATGTTGACGGGCTCGGAGCCCCGTGGTCTGCCCTGTACCACGATCGACCGCATCGAGTTCCAGCGGGCCGCCGAGGGTAGGCCGCTCGACGACGTTATCGTGCACGCCCGCGGTCCGCGCGGCGACCCAGCTATTCTTGAGATCCAGGTCAAGCGAAGTATCACTTTTACGCCCGCCGATCCGGTGTTCCGTGCGGTTGTGGGTCAGATCATCGAGGCCGCGCGCAGGTCGGACTTCTGGACCAGCCGATACGAGCTTGCGATCGCGACCGCCCGAACTTCCCGGAAGATCGACAGTGCCTATCAGGATGTTTTGACTTGGGCACGACAGTTAGGTGACGCAACGACTTTCATGACCCGGATCGATCGGCCAGGCTCCGCCAACCCTGACATGCGCACCTTTGTGTGCACCATAAAGTCACATCTTCATGACGCCGGGTCGCCCGACGATGACGAGACCGTCTGGCGGATCCTGCGCAAACTCCAGATTCTCGTCTTCGACTTCACAGCCCGAGGCTCGTCGGCCGAAGAACTCGCAAAGGAACGTGCCGTCCGCGCTCTCCACCCGGATGATGCGTTGCGGGCTGGAAGCCTTTGGGCGACGTTGGTCGAACTTGCGCTGCAGATTGCGGCAAGCGGCGGTGACCGCACCCGCGATGGGTTGATTGAGGATCTTCAACAAAAGTCATTTCGCCTTGCTGGCGTCCGGTACAACACATCCGCGCGCGCTGCTCTCGCCGAGGCTTCCCGCAACGCTCTTGCTGACATCCGAGATCGGGTTGGCAACGTAATGTTGACACGACATGAGCATGTCGATGCCGTTCACACCGCCCTTGATAATGGCCGTTACATCGAGATCCGCGGTGACGCGGGCGTCGGTAAGTCGGGGATTCTGAAGCATGTCGCTGAACAGATCGCTACAGAGGCGCAGGTGATAGTACTCAGCCCTGGGCGAACTATACCAAATGGGTGGACCGCAATGCGAGCCGTGCTCGGGTTCGACGGCACAGCTCACGACCTGCTGACAGATCTCGCGTGCGACGGTGGAGCAATCCTCTTTGTCGACAACCTGGATTTTTTCAGTGATGAAGAATGTAAGACAGTCATTGACCTTGTCCGCGAGGCTCCGAATGTCCCAGGCGTTGCCGTGGTTGCGACGGCTAGGCGCAATTTTGCAGTCGAGGAGCCGAACTGGCTCCCGTCAGACACACTGGCCTGTCTTGGCCGGGCTGAACCTATTGTGATCGGCGAACTGAGCGAGGCCGAAGTCAATGAGATGCGTGCTGCGGCTCCTATGCTTGCCCAGCTTTTGACCGATACTCACCCGGCACGCCACATGGCTCGGAACCTCTTCCACCTCGCCCGCCTTGCGAGCCGGCCGCGGAATGAGCCTATCCCGCACACCGAGGTTGACATGGCCGAGCAGTGGTGGCAGACGGCCGACGGGAAACTCGACAGCGACCATCGGGAACGTGCGAGGCTGCTCAAAGCTTTGGCTGAACAGGCGCTCGCGCCCGCCGAGCCGCTCGACGTCAGTGATCGCCTGGCCAGAGCGGTCAACGCCTTGGTCGCAAGCGAGACGTTGCGCGACCTGGGGAGCGACCGAGTTGCATTCCGCCACGATGTCCTTCGCGAATGGGCAGTTGCCAACCTGCTTCATTCTGAGCCGATGATGATCGAGCGCCTATCTCTCGACTGCACTGCGCCAGCGGTCTTGGCGAGGGGTGTGGAGCTTGCTGCGCGTATGGCCCTTGAGCGAGCAGTCGATGGAGTGCGATGGCAGTCATTCATCGAGAGCCTGAGCCACGAGGGCGCACACGGTTCTTGGCGCCGAGGGGCGTTGCTGGCGCTCGTTCGCTCCGAGGTCGGGTCCGAACTGCTGACGCGAGTGTGGAGCATTCTGCTCACGGACCATGCAAGCATGCTCCGCGAGCTCATCCGGACCGTGATGGCGGTCGACGTTGAGCCAGCCTCAAGGATGTTCGCAGCAATCGGGCTTGCCCCGGCGACAATCCCGGCAAGCATCAATGTCCCAAGTGGACCGTCCTGGTACCGGCTGATCGTCTGGTTGCTCAGCCTCGGGCAGAACTTGCCGGCAGCGGCGCTGCCTGATGTGGTCGACCTTTATACCACATGGTCTGTTGGGCTACTCGGACGCGATCCGCTGACGCCATTGCTGACGCAGTGTCTTTATCGCTGGCTGACCGAGATTGAGGAGGCACATCATCCCAAGACCTTCCTCGATTACCGCGAGCCGTTCGGAGGCGAGATCGATCACGACCGGATCGGTTCGCTGGAATCGGATCTCCGCTTCGGTTTTCTCTTGTTCTGTAATCGCACGCCCGAACTAGCTGCAGAGTACCTGCGATCTTTGGGCCAGCGCCGGCACAGCGAAAATGCTGTGCGGAATGTTCTAAAGTTCCGAGGGTCCATCGCTCAGGCTGCACCCGCGGAGCTGGCGGATCTGACTGCGGCTGTGCTGATCCGTAAGCATCAGCCTGAGGAGCGGCACCACCGTGACGAGTTCGCAGAGCCATTCAGCTTTGTAGACCACGAGTTTCTTCCAGCGTCACCGGCGCAGGGACCATTCTTTGACCTCCTTATCCATGCCCCGAAACATGGTTTGTCGCTGATCCACCGGCTAGTCGACCACGCGATCTCATTCTACACCCGTGGCCGCGACTGCGGCGCCGACGCAATCACCATCTCGTTTTCTGATGGCGAGCGGGCCTTTCCGTGGGTGCAATCGTACGCGTGGTCACGGGAGTGGACGGCTGGCCATTATAGCGTGACATCGGCCCTGATGGCCCTTGAGGCCTGGGCGCACCGCCAGATCGAAATAGGAGAGACCTTCGACAGGGTGCTCGCCGATGTGCTTGGCCCGCCCGGCTCCCCAGTGGCTTATCTCCTTGTCGCGGTTGATCTTCTGCTTTCGCACTGGCCTAAATCACGTGAGGCGGCAGTCCCTTTCATTGCTTGCCCCGAACTCCTGTGCATAGACCGTGAGCGACACATGCACGACAATTTTAAGTACCCGGATATTCTCGGGCTTAAGGCTCCCCAGAAGGAGCCAGTCGGCACCGCAAGTCTGGCAGACCTTAAGAGGCACGCTTCTCGGCGGTTCGCGCTTGAGCATCTCCTTGGTCAGTACGTCGAAATCGAGCCGACCGAACTGCGAGAGACATTGAGCGCTATGCTTTGCAGTGCGGCGGAGCGCGTCGGTCCGCCTGATGAACGGTCGACCTTGGCTGATCCAAGGTTGATGGTCGTCCACGCACTCAATTTTATCGATCCGGCCAATTGGCAGGAGGTGCCCGTCACGCTTTGCGATGGCACCCGGACGACTGCTCGCGAATATGTGTCGCCGGAAACAGAAAGTAGGCACTTTGCAGCTCTGCAAGAGGCGGCGAAGCCTGGTATTTCAGACTTTAACATGCAGACACGCCTCAGCCTGGCACTGGAAGACCCATCTCGCTCGTCACTCGAATTTGCTGCTGCTGCGGTTGAATGGGCGCGGGACTTGACGGCCGCACCGACGAATGAAGATTCAGACAAGGAGCGGATCCCTAAGGAAGCGGTTGTCACGGCTGCGATGATCGCGATGCGTGACGGTGACGCCAAGTTGCATGCGCTGCATGCAGGGTGGGCGCACAGCATCTTCATCCAGGCGTTCCAGACTGCGGCGGACTCGGTTTACCGGTTTCGGTCTGGGCTTCGTTACAATCCGATCGCAATTGCGTTCGTCGGAATGATCCACTCATTAAAAGGTCCCGTCGCCACTGGGGACTTGCGCACCCTTCTTGAAGTGGCCGCCTGCGATAACCCTGCCGCGGCGCACGGGTTCGGCGCGGCCGCCATCACGCTTGCCTCTATTGACGAACGCTTGCCCCGCGCTACGCTACGATGCGCATTCGCGGCGTGTATTCGGCCAACACACAAAGAGGATCTGACCGAGGAGGAAGTCGCAGCTCGTTCCGAGCACCACCGGCAACGCGTCCGAGCGGCTGTGGACGCTGAAGTGGCGTGGCTTGGTAGTGAGCGTCCTGAGCCTGACTGGCCGGCGTTCCCGTCGGAAACGGTGAGACGGCGACAGGGTATCAGTCTACCGGGCAGACGAGGGCAGCATGATATGCTCGAACAGCAACGATCGCGACCAGATACATACGCTGACCACCAAGCCGCGGCACTTTGGCTCAAAAACGCCGACAGACTCTTCGATGTAGTCCAGAGGCCTTGGATTGTGGAGATCGTTCGAACCTATGTTGCTTGGACTGCCACAGCCAACGGTACCGGACTGGACGAGTATGAAGAGGTTAGCAACCCGCCTGGGGAATGGAACGCTGTCTACTTCGACCTGCTGGCCCGCTGCCTGCCTGCTCTTGCATTGCCGGAGATTGAGCAACTTGCATTGGCACCGATCAGTTCGCTGCCCGACAAACAGTTCTTCGACAT
Organism: uncultured Syntrophobacter sp.; assembly: GCA_963666995.1. GTDB lineage: Bacteria > Desulfobacterota > Syntrophobacteria > Syntrophobacterales > Syntrophobacteraceae > Syntrophobacter. Next base: position 3,832,742 of record OY762941.1, read on the forward strand.
AGTCACGCAGTTCCTGCGAAGCGTTGACTTCGTCTATTTCAATGATTGTGGACTGCAGGAGACCATCGCGATTAGCATTCGGTCCGCACTCGCTAACCGATTGATGGCGAGCAGCGGCTGGAAGCGGCTAAGGGGCAGCCGATCCGCCTCAATCGAGACGCACATAGGACCGGCTATCGCCATTCTCTTCTTTAACGATTATGGCTTTGCCCAGTCTGCAAAATGCTACTTGCTTCCAAAAGGCTTTGATCGGCTCGATACCTTTCTCCCAGTGCTGGAAAAGTTGGTCGAGAACGGTCCTTCGCAGTTTGTTGCTCTCGTGACACTCAATTTGTTGGAGGTGTCTCCAAGGCGGGCACATCTGGCTTTTATCGTCGCAGCGGCTAAGACGTGGCTGGAAAGCTACCCTGGCGACAGCGTCTTCTGGGTCGATCACGGTTTCGGTCACCGTGTGTGCGCGTGGATCGAACAAGTTTGGCATCAGGAACCGGCTCTGTTTGATACAGACAATGCGGTACGCTTTGACGTGGATCGATTGCTCGCTGCCCTTGTTAGCTCAGGTGTTGCTGATGCAAGGCGACTGGAAGAAGCGCTCGCTAGAAGATGAGGAAACGGAGGGTGACCGCCGTCGAGGATAGCTGATGCCCGTCGATGGGCAAAAAAAGCCTCAAGTGTCCGGTTCCTACGGAATATTCTTGCTCCAAGCTTGGCGTTGAGGGCAAGTCGTTGCCCTAAAGGCGTGACAAACCGCCTTAAATCAAAATCCGCTCAACCTCATCAAGGGAAACCTGATTGTTGCAAAGTGGACAAATGCCTTTTGAATAGCCCCACTTCATGTATGATAGCGCGCGTTTTAATTCATTAACAGGACGGGTCATCCCCGACTTTGAGGCCTTGCTCGCAAGTACTTAATTGCATTGTTATGATTGTTCAGTTCGTAACTACAAATCAAGTATTTGAGGTATTTTCAATGTGTTGCTCCAAGACAGGCGCACCCACTGCTCTTGGGACGCGACGGACCGCTTCGTTGACTCGGATGCTCCCCACCAGAAAGTGCCCTCCCATCCGGCATTCAATCACATTAGACTGAGACGGAAGAACCAACGTCTTTCGGCCCGAATGACGAAGGGACGCCCTGCGGCACTAAAGTTCAATCAATTTTTCAAAAGACAGACCGGAACACAGATGAACAGATGGGCTTTTGCCCGCTCGTGTGTGTGTGAAACCAAAAACCAGACCTACGAAAAGCCCCTCCTCAATCAAACCACTTTTGATCGGACCGTAGCGGCGGAGACCGGCAAACATGCCAAGCCTACGGAAGCTTGCGGTCAAGAACGAATACACCCTCGATTTTCCGGAGCTCAACGAGGAACATGGCGCGCGCGAGCTGGAGCGGGAGTTTGTCGGTCGGATCGAGCATTTTCTCCGCGCGATGGGCGGTCTCTTCGCGTCTGTGGGAAGTTGGTACCGATTCAAGGTCGAGGGGCAGGAGTTTCTCGTTAGCAATTTTTGATTCTGCCCTGAAGGGTACGGCTGCCTCTTGACTCCGCCTGGCTGTTGTGATAGCTTGCTTATCGAACGTTCGTTCAGTAATCAAATTGCGAGGCCGGGTCGAGATCGAAGTCCGGAATCTCTAACCGAAGCCGCCGGAAATGGGTCGGGGGCAGTTACTGGAAGGAATTCAACCATGTCACAGCAAAGCTGCGCCCATGAGTATTTGGAATGGGCCAAACAAAAGCTCGATGAAATCGAGGCAACATTGGTGTCGCTCGACAACGCTGCCCAAACGTCGAAAGACGATGCCCGCACGGAAGCGGATCGCGTCGTCGTTCGGATCCGGGCCACACGAGACGCTTTCAAGGCCAACGTCGATGCCCTCCGGGCCGATGTGACCGCTGTCAGGGAAGTCGCCGACATACCTACGCATCGCTTCAGGCGGAATGGGCTGAAGTTGAATTGGCCTATCAAAACCCTATATTACGGCATTACGGCTGTCACGGGGCATGCGAACATCATAAAGCAGGTGATTATCGCTCGCGCCGAAGCCCAACGCGAATCCCGGCAGTCCTCCCTGCAATCCGTTCAGGCGACCGCCTCGGACGTAATTGAACAGGCATGCGGTGAAATCGATGCCGCCATCCGCCGCCTTACTGTCGAAACCGAGAAAGCCGAAGCCGAACTTGAGAAAACCTCTGCCGTCGGCGGTGAATCTTGGGAAGCCATTAAGAGCAGCTTGGAAGAGGTCATTTCCGTTTATGATCGGACATGGAAGAAAATCTCCGAGGCCATTGCAAAGGGCCGATAGCGTAGCGACGGGACGCGGCGCTCGATTGCGTGCTTTGGCATCGAGGCCGCGCTTCCTCGCCTGCTTAATGCCTATCTTCCACGTGCCGAAAGCGCATACCGGGAACGAAAAGAGTTCATCATGCTTAATCTGAAATCCGCCGTTTCTGCCATAGTTGTTACAGCGCTGCTCGGGGCTTGCACCAGTCCTGTACGTTTGCAGGATTCCCATATTAAAACCCCAATTTTGTGGAATCGACTGACAGGCGCGACAGCAACGGTAGATTTGAATGCGCCTCTGTCCACCGGCCCCGAAGTGGAGATCGACCATAAATGGTGGAAACATTTTGACGATCCAACGCTTGATATCCTCATCACAGAAGCCTTAGCCAACAACAAATTCCTGCAGATTGCCCAAGCCCGCGTGGAAGAAGCGCGTGCCGGACGCAGGGCCGCGCAATCGCTTTTGCTGCCACAAATCAACGGCGCCATGGGCGCTCAACGAGGCAATTTGGGATATTTCACGAATGATCAAAGCATCACTTTTCGCGAAGCAGAGGTTGTAGCCTCGTGGGAATTTGACCTTTTTGGTCGCAATCAAGCCCGCACGGCTGCGGCAACAGCCATTCTCCAATCCGAAAAAGCCACCCAGCAAGCCGTCAGGGTCGGATTGCTTGCGGAGGTCGCCCACAATTATTTTGAGATGCGGAATTATGAGCGGCAAATCGATCTGACCAAGCATAATCTTGAAACGCAGAAAAAGACTCTGGAGATTATTCAAGCCCAAATGCAAGAAACCAAGGCCAGCGACCTTGATGTCCAACGCGCAAGCGCTCAGGTATCAACGACCGACTCATTGATACCCGCCTTGCAGACGGCCCATGATGCTTCGCTCAACCGATTGAATGTTCTGTTGGGATATCCGCCAGGCAGCAAGGACGTTTTGCTCAAAACCACACAAGACTTGAAGCCGCTGGATCATCATATTCTTATTGCGGCACCGGCCAAGGTTCTGGCAACGCGTCCGGATATACGCGCCGCCGAGCGCCGCTTTGCAGCGAGCATTTCGGCCAAATATGTCGCTCAAACCGGATGGTTTCCCGACATTTCTTTGACCGGCTTTTTTGGCAGACAGGTTGCGACGCCGTTTTCGTCAACACCTTGGGGGTTAAGCGCCAACCTTGTGCAGCCGATCCTGAATTTCGGACAAATTCAAGCGCAAATCAATGCCGCTGATGCACAACAAAAACAAGCCTTTCTGAACTATCAGCAAACCGTTTTGGGAGCGCTGGAAAATATGGAAACCGCATTGTCGGGTTACTTGCATGAAACGATCCGCAACGCCTCACTGACAGCAAGTGTCAATCAAAACCGCAAAGCTGCTGCTTTTGTCACGCAGAAATACGACAATGGCTATGCAAGCTTTCTTGATGTCCTTGACGCCGAGCGTAATCTGCTCATCGCCGAATCAAGCCAAGTATCCTCTGACTTCAGTTTAAGAAACAATCTTGTCAATATCTATGTAGCAGCCGGGGGCGGGTGGGATGACTAGAAACCGGATACTGGATCGCAATCGATCATAGAAACTGAAACCTTTCATGCTTTAGCAGGTTGAGCCATGCAACATGCCGATACACAAAAAAACATTCTGGTAGTAGCTTCCGGCCTTTTTGCGTCGAAAGGGTACTCGGCGGTGTCCATGCGCGACGTTGCCGCTGCCGTCGGCGTGACGGTTGCCAATCTCTATTACCACTTCAAGGACAAGGAAGAACTGGTTCGCGCTTCTCTGGCGCATGTGTTTTCCGAACGGATGTCTCCGCTCGAAGGGCTGGTGAAACAGCACGCTTCGCCGGATGATCGCCTGGAGGCGTTTGTCTCGTGGTTCGTCCGAGAGATCTTCGGCGAAGGATTGTTCACACGCCTGATTCTTCGCGAGCTGCTGGACGGGACCGAGGAGCGCCTTGAATATCTGGCGAAGACCGTGTTCAAGAAACCGTTCGCCTTACTGACCAATTTGATCGCCGATTGCGCCAACACGCCCGACCCCGTCATGACGGCGGCTTCCGTCGCCAGCCTCGTTCTCGGCAGTTACCAGCTCGCGCGCGTAATGCCATATTTACCAGACGGCCGTTTGGAGCTTTCCACCATTGACACGGTGACGCGCCATGTACTGATGGTTCTTCGCGCGACGATTCAGCCATGTGAAGGTTTAAGAAAGGTTTGAAATGGGCAACCAATTGCGTGTTACCTTTCTCGTTCTTGTGCTTCTTCTTCCGGGGTGTGGAGACGGCAACAAAAAAGCCTATACCGAGCCGCGCAAGATGCGCGTGCCGACAGAGCTTGTGCAGACGGTGGACATTCCCAACGTTGACAGCGAGCCCGGCAGCGTCGTCTCCGATGACCGCATCGATCTGTCGTCGCGAGTTGTCGGCTTCATCCGGAATCTGGATGTCCGTGAGGGGCAGAAGGTCAAGAAAGGCGACGTTTTGGTACAGATCGACCCCAGCGACGTCAATGCGGCCATTCGTCAGGCGCAATCAGGCGTCGTCGCTGCAAAAAGCGACCTCGCTGATGCCGAACGCGACTTAATAGCATTTACAACGGGGGCAACACAGGGCTGGGCTTCTACCGATACAAAGCTCAAGGCGCAGGTGCGGCGTGATATCGCCCAAACCACTTTGACAAAGGCCGAAGCCGCTCTGGCATCCGCCCAGGCGCAGCAGGCTTATACCACAATCTCGAGTCCGGTCGGCGGCGTGGTGGTGGCACGTTACAAGCACAGTGGCGACATGGCCACCACCGGTGTGCCGATCCTGACCATCGAATCGCGGCAAGTTCTGCTTTTCAAGGTGTTCGTTCCCGAAAGCAATGTCGAGTGTATAACGCCCGGCATGGCCGCCAGTGTGCGGATCGACGCCCTGCCGGGCGAGGTAATCAAGGGCACAGTACAGCGCATCATTCCGTCGGGTGATCCGGTAACGCGGCGTTACGAGGTGGACGTTGCCTTGCCGGGTTCCCCTGAAATTTTGCCGGGAATGTTCGGCCGGGCCGAGTTTGTTCTGGGCAGTTCCCCGGCTCCCGCAATTCCGAAACAGGCTCTGGTTCGGCGCGGCGGGTTGGAGGGTGTCTTTGTTGTGGATGACAATAACGTCACTCATTTCCGCTGGCTGCGATTGGGACGTGAATGGAACGGCTTGATGGAGATAACATCCGGACTGTCGGCGGGCGAAAGGATTCTTTCCCAAGCTGACGACACCGTCAGGGATGGCGCCGTCATTCTCACCGAGGGCAAGGATGGAAAGAATGAGTGAACAACGCCTAAATCTTGCCGGCCGGCTGGCGAGAGCCTTCATCACCTCGAAACTGACTATCGTTTTTGTCCTCGGCATCACCATACTCGGTGTACTGGCAATGCTATTGACCCCGCGTGAGGAAAACCCCCAGATCCTGGTGCCCGGCGCTCAGGTGTCCGTAACGCTTCCCGGCGCTTCGGCTAAAGAGGTGGAGGAACTTGTGGTTACTCCCCTGGAGGGAATTCTCAGCGAAATGACCGGCGTGGATCACACTTATGCCATCGCCCGGAACTCCTTCGGTGCCGTCGCGGTGGAGTTCAAAGTCGGTCAGCCCAAGGAACAATCCCTGGTCAAGCTCTACGATCGCGTCATGTCGAACCGTGCGCGCCTACCTTCCGATGCCGGCATTCCACAGATCAGGTCCGTGGATGTCGATGACCTTGCTGTTGTCACGGTCACCCTGGCCTCGTTCAGCTATGATGACTACGGACTGAAGCGTCTGGCCGATAGAATGGCGGAACGGCTCCGCAGTCTGGACAATCTCTCGGTCGTCACCGTGCGCGGCGGCCATGACAGGGAAATCAGGGTTGAACTCGACCCCGAGCGTTTGCAGGCTTTTGGTCTCACCCTCGGCCAGGTCTCTGCCGCCTTTGACTCCAGCAATCTGTCGGTGCCGCTTCAGGAAACGGTCCGCAAAGATACTATCGAGGCTGTCAAGTTGAAGGGCTTTTTCACTTCAGACGATGATGTACGCGACCAAATTGTTGGCCTGCATGACGGACGTCCGATCTATGTGAAGGATATCGCTGTCGTCAAAGATGGTTCGCCAACCGAGATTGACCGGCTCAGCCGCTTCGCTTTCAGTCCCGGAGACAAAAGGTTTCAACGCCTTGGACCGATGGAAATGCCCGCCGTCACCATCGCGGTGGCGAAAAAGAAAGGCTCCAACGCTGTCTTTGTCGCCGACAGTGTGCTCGAACGCATTGAACGCATGAAAGAAGACTTCGTGCCCAAAGATGTACAGATGGTGGTGACTCGCGATGATGGACAGAAAGCTGACGATGCCGTCAATACGCTGCTGGAACATCTCGCCATCTCGATCGTAACCGTCAGCCTGATTCTTATGGCATTTCTGGGGTGGAAGGAAGCATTGATCGTCACCGCGACCGCCCCGCTGACCCTGTTCGTGACGTTGGCGACTGACCTGTTCGGTGGCATAACCATAAACCGTGTCACGTTGTATGGTCTCATTTTGTCTCTTGGGATGCTGGTAGACGCGGCCATCGTCGTCATTGAGAATATCCACCGTCACTACAGCCTGGCCAATCAACAAGACAGGCAGAAAACAACTATTGAGGCCACCAATGAAATCGGCAACGCCACGAGTCTGGCGACCCTGGCGGTCATGCTGGTGTTTTTATCCATGTTGCTGTTGACAGGTATGCCCGGCGCCTTCTTTTTCCCTATCACCATCGATGTGCCGGTGGCGATGGCCGCGTCCATCATGGTGGCCTATATCGTGACTCCCTGGGCAGCCAACCGGTGGGTTGCCACGAACCACCCGGGGCATTGTGGGGACGGGACCGGGCGGGCGGTGGCGCCGCAGCGGCCCGATCTGCTGCGCCGGCTCTACCTCCCTTTAATCCGGCCGTTGCAGGAGCATCCCAACGCCCGGCGCCGGCTGGCTCTTTGTGTGGCGGTTTTGTTGATCGGCTCAATCCTCCAAGGTGCGTGGCAGTTCATCCGCCCCTCGGGCGTCGGCGGGCCGCAATCGTTCCTGGGCGTCAATCTCGGATTCCTGCCCAAGGACAACAAAAACACCTTCAACATCGTCATCGTTATGCCGGAGACCTCCCCCATCGAACAGACGGATCGTCTGGTCCGTGAGATCGGGCAACTGCTTGCCCGGGACAGCAATGTCCTGAACTATCAGACTTGGCTTGGGCAGGCCGGTGTCGCCGACTACAACAGCCTCAAACAAGCCACGGCCGATCGGCAAGGCAGTTCTGTCGCCGAAATCCGTGTCAATCTGGTCAATAAACATCAACGTCGCACCAGTTCCATTAAGATCGTCCGGGAACTGCGGCCAAAGATTGACGAGATCCGCGGGCGCTTTCCCGGCGCCAAGATCCGTCTGGTTGAAGATCCGCCGGGGCCACCGATGCGGACGACCGTTCTGGCGGAAATCTACGGCTCAAATCCGGAAGGGCTGAGGGCCTTGTCGGCCCAGGTGTTTAGTGCCTTCGCCGACACATACGACATGGTCGATCTGTCCGACAGCGAGCCGGTTGATGTGGTGGAGCATCAGCTTGTCCCGGACAAGGAGAAAGCGGCGCTGTCGAACGTCTCTGTGGCCCAGATTGCCCAGACCCTGCGTTTGGTCTATGGCGGCGCGGTGGTCAGCAGAGCCCATCCCGCCGACGAGAAGAACCCGGTGAATGTCCGCGCCTTCGTTCCCCGTCGCCATGAAGTCGACCCGACGCGTCTGGATCGCATCTTTGTTGACAATGCCCAGGGACGACCGGTGCCTTTATCGGAACTTGTCAGCGTGGTCCCGGCGCAAGCCGACCGGCCCATTCAGCACAAGGACAACGAGCGCGTCACCTTCGTTGGAGGTGAACTCGCATCCTCGGTGCCATTTTATGCGGTGCTCGATCTTGACCGCCGCCTGGACGGCATGAAGGCACCGGACGGGCGCCCGTTACGGACCGGCAACCTTACTCTCAATCCTCAAGTTCCAGACGTCATCGGAGGCTATCAACTGTTGTGGGACGGCGAGATGAGGCTGACGTTGGACGTCTACCGCGATATGAGTATTGCCCTGGGAGCTTCCTTGACCATGGTTTTCCTGCTGCTGGTGGGCTATTACCGTTCGTTCCTGATCCCCATGATTGCCATGTCGTCGCTACCGCTGGGGATCATCGGCATCCTTCCCGGCCATTGGATCATGAGGACAGATTTCTCGGCCTCCTCCATAGTCGGCATTATCGCCCTGTCCGGGGTGGTCATCCGCAGTTCTCTTCTGATTATCGACTTCATTCAGGACAACCAGCATAAAGGAATGCCGCTGGAGGAAGCAGTTCGGGAGGCCGGCGCAGTACGGCTGCGCCCCATTCTGTTGACGACGCTGGCCATCGTCCTGGGATCGGCCATTATGGTCACCGACCCCGTGTTCGGTGGCCTGGCCATCTCCCTGATCTTCGGAACGGTCGTGTCCACCGTCCTGACCGTATTCGTGGTGCCGATTCTTTACTACCTGTATGCACTTCACATGAAGAAAGAAATTGCCGTCTAACGTATACCCTGTCTCGATTAAGGCAAAAAGATTTTCATTGTTCGTCGTGGCCGAAAGACCTTGAGCGTTCTTCGGAAGAACCACCAGCCTGTCAGTTCATCGGCATCTGCGTCCCGATCTGGACAAACGCCCGTCGGCCCTGATCGAAGCCGCCGGCCGGCGGAATTACTCTTGAGCGGGCATATCCGGCCCTTCGTCTTCATCCGGCTCACCGAAGTACTTTTTGAGCTTCAACTGCAGGGTGCGGCGCGTTATGCCCAGGCGGCGGGCCGTCTCGCTCTTGTTTCCCCCGGCATCTTTAAGAGACTGCGCGATGAGCTGCTTTTCCATGTCCGCGAGAGTCGTCCCCGGCCTTGCGAGAGCGGCTTTATCCAATCCGCGCAGGGGTTCGTCCTCACGGCCCAGTTTCTGTATGCCGAGCGGGAGTTCCTTCTCCGAGAGGTACTCCCCCCGCAGAAGAATAACCGCGCGTTCCATGACATTTTCCAGTTCGCGCACGTTTCCGGGCCAGTGGTGCCTTAAGAGGAGGTCCATCGCCCTTGGGGTCATCCCGCCGATCGGCTTGTGATTCTTTTGGGCGAATATTTCCCAGAAATGCTTGGCGAGAACGGGGATGTCCTCGACCCTGGCCCTCAGAGGGGGGACTTCGATCGCCACGACATTGAGGCGGTAGAAGAGGTCCTCGCGGAATGTCCCTTCGGATACCATCTCATCGAGCTTGCGGTTGGTCGCGGCAAGGACCCGTACATCCACGGGGATGGATTTGTCGCTCCCGACGCGCTGCACTTCGCCGTCCTGCAGGACGCGCAGGAGCTTGGCCTGCATGGAGGAGTTCAGCTCTCCCACCTCATCGAGGAACAGACTCCCCCGGTCCGCCTGTACGAACCGTCCCTTGCGTTCGCGGTTGGCGCCCGTGAACGCCCCCTTTTCGTGGCCGAACAGTTCGGATTCCATCAATGTTTCGGGCATCGCGGCGCAGTTGACTTCAACGAGCGGCATCTGCGCCCGGGAGCTGTTTGCGTGGATGACCCGGGCGACCAACCCCTTTCCGGTGCCGCTTTCCCCGGTTATGAGCACCGTCGCCTCCGATGGGGCGACCAGCGCAATGGTTTCGAGAAGCTGTTCCATTGCCGGGCTGCGGCCCAGCATCTGGGGAACGCGGATGCGCGCGAGCTGCTGTTTTAGCGCCTCGTTTTCCCGTTCGAGCCTCGTGTGCTTGAGCGCCCGCTCCATGATGAGCTTCAGGGCGTCGAAGTCGAGCGGCTTGGTGATGTAGTCGAAAGCACCCGATTTCAGCGCTTCAATGGCGGTCGGTATGGATGAATAGGCGGTCATGATGATGATGGGCAGGGCCGGATTGTAGCCGGCGATCTGCCGGGTGGCTTCGATGCCGTCCATCCGTGGCATTCGCATGTCCATGAGGACAAGGTCTATCTCTCCCCGGCGGACGACTTCGAGCGTCCTGACGCCGTCCTCGGCATCGACAACGCCGTAATGCCATTCTTCCAGAAGAGTCCTCAGCATGAGGCGGTGTGCTTCGTCATCGTCCACGACGAGGATGCGGGCTGAATCCTGACGGATCATCCTGGTTCCTCCTGTCTCCATGGGGTCAGGTCTACACATTTGACACTGGGTCAAAACAGCCGGACCGGTACTTTTGACCGGCGCCGATATCTTCCTTGCCCGGCAGATGCCTATTCAACACTACGCATCGCTTCTTCCCTGTGCAAACGTGTCCATGCCTTTGCCCCCGCCGTCGCCTCATCACCGGCCCGGATGCAGCCCGGCACCTTGCGCAGTTGCACGGGCTATCGGGGCCGTTGTGCAAAGGACAAGCCGAGGCCGGATGAAAACAGGATTCGTCATTCCGGCGGAGGCCGGAATCCAGACTCTTTGAAATTATTGGATAATTCCAATCAACCACACCGGACCCCGGGAATTCCGCCAAGGTGACGTTTCCGGACAACCGCCTCATTTTTCACTTGGAATCTGTTTGAGCAACAGCCCTGCCTCATCCTTAACCATTCCTCCGGTCCCCGGCCATGTCAAATGTGTAGGTCTGACCCCGTGCCTCAAAACTCATAAATATGGAGCATGAGATCGGTCCTGGTTACGACACCCATAAGCCTGCCGTCCTCGACCACGGGGAGGACGCCGGTTCCGGTTTCCGCCATGAGCCGCAAGGCTTCCCTGGGAACATCATCGGGGCGAATCGGCGGAATGTTTGTCCGCATGAAGGCCTTGACGGGCGCTTTCAACTGGGAGTCGGTCTTTGCCTTGCCGCATTCTTCCCTGGAGATCAGTCCGCAGAATCTCCCGTCGTCCAAGACGAGCACGGTACGTGAGCGTGCGCCTTCGACCATGGACCGCACTTCCCGGACCGAAGCGGTTGACGGAACGAACGCTTCAGGTCTGGACATGATGTCTCGAACCCATGTCCTGGGTCTGTTCATTTGATCGGCGATGAGTTCCATCACCGTGCGGTGCACCGATTCGGCGTCTTCCGACCTCACCATTGCCGACCCGGCTCCGGTGTGGCCTCCCCCGCCCAGCTTTCGCATGATCCCTCCAATATCTATTTCCTGGGCCCCGGAGCAGCCGATGACCATGCACCTGTCGGAAGAGGCGGCAAAAATCCCGATGGCGGCGTCCAACCCTTTGATCTCCTTGTACTTGGCAACCACCGAGGAGAGCATGGACAGGCCGCTTTCAACCTGCACCAGCGGGACGCCCACTTCATATCCTCCAAAACTGTGGGTCTGGGAAGAATCGAGCATTTTTGTCAGGATGTCCGTATGACCGCCGTCAAACGATGAAGACAGGTAGGCTGTGGCCACGTTCAGGTCGGCGCCGTTTTCCATCAGGAATCCGGCTGCATGGGCGTCCTCGGCATTTGTGGAAGGATAGACCAGGTTCCCCGTGTCTTCGTAAATGCCCATGAGGAAAAGAGTGGCGTGCATGGGCGAAAAAGCGCAATCCCGATTTCTCATCTCCCGGAGCATCAGGGTAATCGTGGATCCGGCCTGTTCCCGGCACTTCCAGGACGGCTCGATATTTCCCCCCTTCATGTGATGGTCCCAGAGCACGATGGAGAGATCGTCCCGGATCTTAAACGATGCGGGCTGCTCCATACGGCCCCAGTTGTTTGTGTCCACCACGATCAGCCCGGTGACACTTTCCAGGTCCAATTCCCTGGCGGAACAAATCTTGAAAAGGTCTCGGTGAAGGGCCAGAAAATTCTTCACATTGGGACGCAGTTGATTTGGAAGGACCCCGGTTGCCCCGGGATACAAGTAGGTGGCGGCCACAAGGGAAGCCAGGGCATCAAAATCCGTATTGGTGTGTGTGACGGCTATCTGCATTGCACAATCCCTCAAGCATGAAAAGCAGAGATGCGACGACTGCGATCGTTCTCGTGCGTGTCCGGTCCACTATTCCATGGATACGTCCCCGGATCCACATATTTGCAGAAGGACATCCTCAAGGCTCCGGTGATCTTCGATCGTGGGATTGCACATCGATGCCCCTGAGGCCCGTATTCTTTATACGGAGCGACCTATATAACGGCAATCATTGATTTCCGCAGGCGGCTTGTAGGGTGGGCAAAAGCGAAGCGTTGCCCACCAGGTTTACCCTCCGCATGGGTGAGAATTGGCGGGCACGGTGAACGGCCTGTTGCCCAAACAGAATCCAGGTGAGAAATGAGCAGTTTGTCCGGAAACGTCACCCCGGCGGCGTGGCGGGGTCCAGTGTCGTTAATTGGAATTACCCTATAATTTCAAGGAGCCTGGATTTCGACTTCCGCCGGAATGACGAATCCTGACGCATATGGCCTCGGCTTTTTTGGGGGGCAACAGGCCCCATTTCATTGCCGACCACTCCTTGCGCCCCCGTCATTATGTCAAATGTGTAGGTCTGACCCCGAGATTACGGGTAATCTGACGATAAACGTCGAACCTTTCCCCGGCTCGCTGTGGGCCCTGATGCCCCCGCCGTGCCGCTCGGCTATTTTCCGGCATATGGCAAGGCCGATTCCGGTCCCTTCATATTCGTTGCGGCTGTGCAATCTCTGAAAAGGCTTGAAAATACGCTCCGCATACTGTTGTTCAAACCCGATGCCGTTGTCCGTCACGAAGATTTCGCAGACTCCGGGGTCATCCTGTTTTGCATACACCGTAATTCGAGGCGGTTCGGTGCCGCGGAACTTCAGCGCATTGCCGATGAGGTTTTGAAAAAGGCGCAGGATCTGAGTTTCTTCGGCTTCTATGGTCGGCAAATTTCCGATTTCCACCAGGCCGCCCGCTTCCCTGACTGTTTCTTCAAAGACATCCGCCGCTTCCCGCACGATCTGCTCGAGGTCTACGGTCTTGAACGGCTCCGGCGTTGCAGCCGCCCGCGAAAATTGGAGCAAGTCGTCGAGAAGCTGCCGCATGCGGGACGCCGAACTCTGGACCCTGTCCAGGTATTCCCGTCCGGCACTGTCGAGTGTGTCCGCGCATCTTCTCTGAGTCATGTCGCAGAAGATCTGTATCTTGCGCAGGGGTTCCTGGAGATCGTGGGAGGCGACATGGGCAAATTCCTGCAACTCCTGGTTCAACAGTTCCAGCTTTTCTATTGTCGCGTCGAGTTCGGCGGTGCGCTCCCGAACACGCAGCTCAAGCTCATCACGTGATTCGCGAAGTTCCTGTTCCATAACCTTGCGCTCGGAAATGTCGCGATGCTGCCACATTCGGCCGCGCGGCTTTCCATCGACCATGATGGGAATATGATCTCTCAGCAGCACTCGTCCGTTGCGCATCCGGACCTCTTCGCCCTCGATGCGATGTCTCCGGGAGACAACTTGCCGGATGTAAGTCGCATTTGCTTCGGGGTCGGCATAGGCGGGCAACACTTTCGCCAGCATTTCCTTAGCCGTTATTCCGATCATATCCGATGGAGCCTCCGCGATATCGAACTGGTCACAGAGGTTTTGATTTATAAACTCGATTCGATTGTCTTCCGATACAACCAAAACGCCGACAAAGATGTTGGACAGGATCTTATGAAAGCGCTGCACTGTTGTCCGGAGGATCTCGTCGGCCCGTTTGGGCTCGGTGATATCGCGGCCCACCACCACAGCTCCGACGATCAGGCCGTCTTTGTCGCGAATGGGACCGAAGCTGTAACTTCCGACCCAGGATTCGCCGGTGTCTTTGCGCCGCAACCCGTATTCGGCGTTCGTGGCCGTCTCGCCCCGCAGCGCCCTGGGGACCGCCCACTGGTCCGGAAGCGCCGGTTCCCCGTCGGCCGTGAATACATCCAGGATGTCGGGATACTCGGCGAAGGTCCTGGAACATTCGTCCTTGCTCCTGAACCTGTGGAACGTCGCGAAGGCATCGTTGAAGTCGATGAAGCGCCCGTTTGCATCTGAAATGGACACGGCGTCGGTCATACTGGCCAAAGCCGCTTCAAGCTTCGCCCGACTCTCCAGCAGCGCCGTCATTGCCTGCTTGCGCTCGGTGACGTCCTGCATCGACGAAAGAATGAATTTACGTCCGCCGATGTCGATCGAATCCATATTGACGAGCAGGGTAAGCGGGGCGCCCGTCCTGGTGCATGCCGCCATCTCTGCGTTCCGAACGGAGCCGAACTGCCGTAATTCGTTCAGCATGCGCTCTCTTGGTTCCGCTTTGTGTATTATTTCCAACTCCGCGCCGGACTTCCCGATAACCTCCTCTTTGCCGGTGTAACCGGATAGATCCAGCCAGGCCCGGTTCACGTCGTACAGCACGCCGTCGGGCATTGTGGCGAGCGCCATTGCAAACGGCGCCGCATGGAACAGGGTGGAGAACTTCTCTGCGCTCTGTTCGCTTAGCTGAAGCTTTCTTTCCATCCGTTTGCGTTTTTCTTCCTCTGTGACAATGAACCAGGCCCTCGCCCCCAATAACGACAGCAGCATTCCGCAGATGAATATACCGCCGATGACCACTACCAGCTTGCTTTTGAAGGGGACCAGGCCGGAAAGCACGTCCTGTTCGGAAGAGGCGACGGCAATAGACCAGTACGTATCCCCGATATGAACCGGCATATACACGGCGTATTCAGTGACTTGTCCGTCCTTTCGGCCGCCTGTTCCGTTAAGCGTGTAGGTCGCGGCGCCTCCATGGCCCTTCAGCATGTCGTTCACCATGGCAATAAGCGAAGGGGAATCCTTCATGGTTTCAAACACGGATTTCCCGGTGAATCCCGGTATCGGACTGTAAATCTGCGTTCCGTCACGGCTGACAACCCAGGCGTACCCTGTTTTGTCGATCTTTATCACATCGAGATAGCGCTTCGCCAAGCTCTCGAAACTTATCAGTATCCCGATTGACCCTCTGAATGCGGACCCGCTGAAGACGGGCACATGGAGGGCAATCGCGTCAAATCCCTGGACAGCCCTGAACACATCGCTGATAACCGGCTTGTGGTCCCGCAGCAGCTCACGCACGTGCTCCCGGTCCGGGATATCGGTCCCCGCAGAGGCGGTTGAGGGAAAGTCATAAAGTATTACGCCTCTTTCATCCATGCGGGTGATCGACCGGATCTGCTCCTGGTTGGCCTCATAGACGAGATTGATATAGCGCTTACCGACGGCGTCGGTGTCGATGATCTCATCCATCTTTGACAAAGCGTCCAGGACCCGGGTCCACGTTGCGAAGAACTCTTCGATTCCTCGTGCCGCCTGCCTTGCCTGGATCGTCTGTTCTTCGTTCAGCTCGGTGATGGCCGTGTTTTTGGCCTCATTGTAGAAGATGCTGAAGAGAAAAGCGCACGCACCGGCAAATACAATCGTGAGGGCGACAAAGATTCTTTTCTTCACAGGCGAATCTCCCGCTGATTATAGGGCATGGCTCATTCCTGGTTGAGTCGAGGTGACCGGTTTCTCCCGATACTACGGGTTGGGATTTCTTTTCCTGGTTTGCCGCCTGGTTTTTCCGGCGCAGGCACGGTAATTCCCCCTGGATTCGGCGGCCCCGGTTCCTCACGGAGCCGGGCTTGCCGATTTTCCGCATCCGGCTTCATGAGACCGGCCTACAGACAGGCTGCCGCCGGCCGGTACGCTTCCCGCCGAGTGGGGACAAAGCTATTTTTGGTGAAAGACGTGAGGGATACGCTGATTTCCGCGCGAAGACGCCGCACTACCCCCCCTCTTCACCCTTCGGTTCGTGGGCAGTGAGCTAACATTATTAAGTTATAATTATTTCCCTATTCAGTCAACACATCATCAGATGGCTGATTCGGTTCCTCTATAATGCACCCAGGGGTTCCGCGGACATTTGCCGGAGCCGGAAAGCAAGCGATAGGCGGACTGCCGCTTCCACGCCTTGTACGACAAGGTTTCTCGGGCGGATATCCTCAGTCATGCCACAGCCTTGTCCGCGCTGGCAAGGGAAGCGCCGGGATCGACGGCGTCACCGCCCTTACGCAATGCGGGAGGACACTCGTTGAGCCTGATCGCGTCGTTGGAGAGGTCAATAACACCGTTCGCGGCTGGGTTGCCTACTTCCACTTTAAGAACTGCAGGAAGGCCCTGAAACACGTACGGGGTTACGTGGAAAAGCGGCTGCTGATCCACCTGTGCAAGCATCACAGGGTCAGGGGCAAGAAAACAGGCTTTGCCGGATTTGGCAATCGGGCTCTTTACAAGAACTACGGATTGTACAAGGTGCCGGCAACAGCGGGCTGGAAGAAAGCGCATGCCTTGCGGTAAATTACATCGGAAAGCCGTGTGCGGGAAAACTGCACGCACGGTTTGATGAGGGAGGGCAGGCGGTTTGCCTGCTTTCTGCTCTACCCTGTGCCGTGCTGGCCAATCCTGGGCTTCTGGGAGCGACGTGATCCTGTGACGTGAAAGATTCGAGGGACCGATTTCTCGCTCTTCAGGGGAGATATATTTGGCCCAGCCTATCAGTACAAAGAAATAGATGGTAAAATATCAACAAAGTTGTGGATAAGCTGCGAATGCCTTGGTCTACGGTTCCTTTGGACACCTAGTTGGAAGAGATGACCAACGTAAGGAGGTGTCCGCATTATGGTTAATGGAAGTGGAAAAGCTTGAGGGCCATCAAAGGCATACCCCGCAACTGCCGGAGATTGCCCTGCGGAAGCCGTAGCGATTCTCCGCCAGGATGAAATGCATGATCGCTTTGCGCCGCCTTCGGGGGGAAGACTTGGAGCTGGTCTCAAGGAAGCATAGCGTCACCGCCGCCCTGATCTCCCGGTGGAGAGATGATTTTCTCTCGAGAGGGGAATCCGTCGTGAAGAGGCCGGGAAAGCTCGAAGAGGTTACGATGGAGTCTGAGCTTCTCCGGGAAGAAATCGAAAGATTGGAACAAAACCGCTTTTTATCCCGTAGGAGGTCGAGGAAGCGAGCCGGACCCTCTCGCCCGTCCAAAGGTAAACCGTACGGTCTGGCAAGAGTGTGCTGACCGTGGAAGATTGTAGGATCAAGCGTCTACGCTCAGCGCTGCAATGGCTGCGGGCCTATGTCCGGCCGCAGGGGACCAATCGGCCAGTGTATGGTTGAGCAGATCACGCCGGAAACCCGTTTCATCCTCACAGACTCCCAGTTTCATGGTGAGGGTTACCGGAAGGTGTGGGCGAGGTTGAGATTCAACGAGATCAGAACCTCGAAAAGACGAATCCTGAGACTCCTACGCTAGCACAACCTTCTCGCTTTGTGGCGTATCAAATGCCCCACCGTGCGAAAGGTCCACGATGGAGTAAATACAACTGAGCGGGTCAATGAGATGTGGGCCATGGACCGGACTTCTTCCTTTATAACCGGGGAAGGCAAGGTCTCCATCTTCTTTGCCGTCGATCACTGTTCGATGGAGGGCATAGATATCCATGCCGCCACATGCGGAACTCGCTTCGAAGCCTTTGAACTCATACGACGGGGAGTCAGAGACTTCTTCGGTGGATTTGGAGAAGAAATCGCACAAGGGCTCTCGCTTCGCCGCGACCACAGCTCTCGGTTTGTGTCGAATGATTTCCAGCAGGAAAGCTCCTTCCTCGGCATTTTCTCTTCTCCGGCCTTTGTCCGTGAGCCGGTGTGCCGAGAGATTTGTGAGAATCTTGAAGGAAAACCTTCTCTGGTTGAAATCTTTCGCAGACGTCGAAGAGCTCAGGGAAGCTCTCCTTGCATTCAAGACTGAGTACAACAATAAGTGGATTCTTCAAGCGCACGGCTACAAGACTCCAGCTCAGGTCAGAGCCGAGCAGACACGTTCACTTGAGGAGATGGCTTAATAACATCGGAATGTGTCCAAGACACCGCGGACCTATACAAAACAATTTTATTAGGAAGAGCAAACGATGAAACCGATCCCATACTCTGCTCTTGAACTTTGGCTAAAACATCATTTACCTGAATCCACGCCTCCCGAATGGAAGGCCTACTCCTTGGCTCAAGTCGTTCTTGCGCATTTCCTTGGTTTGGACTGGGTCGAGGCAAATGTCATGTCAAACAACAGTTCACTCGATTTTTTCCGTACATGTCCTACCACTGAAGATGACCGGATCCGGCATATCGTGCGCGTTGTTCAATTTGGAGAACTTCTCTTTAATCTTCAAAAAGTTCCTGGTATTGAGCGACGGATCGAGATAATTCGGGCTGATCCAGACAGAATCGAACAGACGTTTACCGAATTTGTTGCCCTTATGATTTTGGTTCTAAATGGTACTCCAGTACGCTTTGTAGAACCAATTGGCAAAAAAGGGGAGGACTTCGATTTCGAAATTTTGTTGCCGAGTAGAGCAAAAGCATATTGCGAAGCTAAATGCAAGATAGAGGCGAATGAACTTAATATCGCGGGGCTCGAGAAATCTCTTAAGAAAGCTCGTGATCAGCTCCCAAAGTATGGTCCAGGGGTCGTTTTTTTAAGTGTTCCTGAACATAGCCTTAAGGACTATGTAGCTTTAAGCGCCACCGTGTCTATCGTGATAGATAAGTTTTTCAGAGACACAACCCGTGTCGCCCTTGTTGTAGTTCATGGATGTGATCTATTTTGCGACTCACATTTTTCTGCGGGGACTCTTCTCCTGAAGGAATTCAAGAATGAGCATTCTCAATACGCGGCTCATTTCAATAGGGATTTCCTGCGCAATATCACTGCCGAAAGGATAACGAAAATGTGGATTCGTTTCATTGCTCCTGCCTGGATGAAAACACTAGATGTGATCCTGGACAGCCTAGAAACAGATCGAGGTACACAAAGGCCATAATCGCAGCGGAAAAGAGGTAGGTAATCGAGAATGCGGCTACCTGGAGGAAAGGGAGAGGGGTCAAGCCGCTGTTTAATAGCCGGGTAGGGTGGGCACAGCTTTATCGTGCCCACCGTTTTTCATTCTCCCCAAGGATGTCCTTGCGTATCAGGGATTGAGCCTCCGCCCCAGTGTTCAGGGTAAATGCCCAATTGGACATATCGATGAAAACTAGAATAGGGCCATTCAATAACTCGCCTGACATGCCCGTGCTTTACCGGATTGTAGTGGATGTAATCCATATATGCCGGATACTCATCTTCATCCCTGATCAGATGCTCCCAGAAACGTCTCTGCCAGATGGTGGACTCTCTGTGATGCCGTTTTGAATCATTCATCCATTCCCTGACGTGGAACAGAATTTTTGTCCGTTTCGAGAAGCCGGATTTGATGAGACCCCAGCGCAGAGAGAAATCGGAGCATCCTTCAGGTAGGGTCCATATGCAGTGAAGGTGTTCCGGCAAGAGGACCCAAGCGCCGATGAAAAAGGGATGTCGCTGTCGAACGTCGTCGATGGCTTCCCGAAGCGCCTGCCTGCTTACCGGCTGATCCAAGATGGGCCTGCGCCGATACGTTACCACGGTGAAGAAGAATGTTCCCCCGGATAATGAGGCACGGCGATAATTCGCCATCTACATTTTTCCCTTGTTGTAGAGTGGTCTATTTCATGGGGCGGTTTTTGTCTGAAAAACCTGGGTGGTGGGCATGATAAAACGATGCCCACCCTACATTCTACATTCCTTGTATTTTACACCATATAGCGTTCCGGGAGTCAACCTTTGCTTGCCAATAGGTCAACTTGGCGATTTTTCAGAATATGATTTACTTATAAACATCAACCTGGAGAAGTGCAGAAGGGCAAAGGGCAGGTGTTATTCTCTGACGGGTGCTGTGAGAGGCCATTCTGTGAGGGTTTTGCCGGATGACTGCGGTTTCCATGTGGGTTAACATCGGTGGGGAGAGATGGATTTCTCGCACGTTCTTCCTAGATGCTCTTCTACCGATTGTCTCAGAGCATCTCCGGTTATCTCCGGCTGTCTCAAGCATTCACAATGCGATAGGATCACCCTGCCGAAGGTTGGCCCAACCGGTATTCCCCGTGGCAAATTCGCAAACTTGATTGGATTCAGAGGGCAATGCGACTCTCGGGCGGTCCGCCGCGAGAAACCGCGGGGTCCGGCGTCTGCCGTTAAAAGAGGGCGCAACAGGCATAAACCTAGTCCACAGCCGCAAATGGGCTTATAATATAAAGTTGGTTGTCTTCGAAAACGGAAGCGACCCCGGGCTATAGGATAGGGTGCGCCGTGTCCCGTCGTGTTGCTTTGAAAGAAGGACGGCATGGCAACATGATGCGCCGCTCCCGTCGCGTCCCCCGGGAGCAGGGATGATAATTTTGTGCGAAACGTGACGATAATGGGGTAGGGTCGTGCTCCCTTGGAAGAAGGGCGGCATGGGATTCGGGATGTCGCCCCCATTATGTTCCCTTGAAAGAAAGACGACATGGAAATATGATGCACCGCCGCTGTTGTTTGCTCGGAACTTAGGATGACAATGAAAGAAATAATCGCCATACACGGAAGTCCCAGACGCAAAGGGAATATTTCCCGGCTGTTCGGCGAAGCGGTCCGCGGCGCGCGGGATGCGGGCGCGCAGGTCGAGGAAGTCGTCCTGAGGGACCTCAAGATGTCGCCGTGCCTCGAACTGTACGCCTGCCGGGAAACCGGCCGCTGCTCGATCCGGGACGACTTCCAGAAGGTCTACGACAGTTTGCTCGAATGCAAGGGGATCATTCTTGCCTCGCCCATCTTCTTCTACACGGTGAGCGCTCATACCAAGATCCTCATGGACCGCTGCCAGTCGCTGTGGGTGAAACGATACTGGCTGGACAAGGTGCCGTTCGGGACTGCCGATTATCCGAGAAAGGGGCTTTTCATCTCCATCGGGGCGACCAGGGGAGAGAAGCTTTTTGACGGGGCCGTGCTCACCGTACGCTACTTCTTCGACGCCCTGGGCGCGGAACTCTGGCGTTCGCTTCTCTACCGCGGGGTGAATGCCGCGCAGGGAGTGTCCGACCATCCGGAGTGGCTGGAAGAATCCTACCTGGCGGGCCGGGACATGGCGCAGGCGATCCTGAACCCGGGAAAGGAGCAGCAGCTCCGGTGAGTAAAGGCAGTTATGCTTTCGGCTCCGACGCCGATACCGATACGGATGTAAAGACCGGGTCGTGGAGTTCGGTCGCGCTCATCATCCCTTATTTCAGGCGCTACGCCCTCCGGGTCGGCATCGGGTTCCTCACGCTCATCACCGTCGATTTCCTGCAACTCATCGTCCCCAGGATCATCAAGTTCGCGGTGGATGACCTCCAGAAGGGAACGGCGACCCAGTCCATTCTCGTCCGGTACGCCCTTTACATAATCCTCCTTGCCGTCCTGATCGCTCTGCTCCGGTTCTTCTGGAGAAACCTGCTCCTCGGGTTCTCACGCCTCCTGGAAACGGACCTCAGGAGCCGTCTCTTTTCGCACATACTCACCCTGGACAAGGCATTTTTCCAGCGTACGACGGCCGGCGAGGTCATGGCCCTTGCGACGAACGACCTGTCGGCGGTCCAGCTCGCCGCCGGCATGGGGCTGGTCGCTTTCGTGGACGCGGTCTTCATGGGGTTTGCCGCCTTCCTGTTCATGGCCTACATCAACCCGACCCTTACCTTCATCGCCATTGCGCCCATGCCCGTTCTGGCGTTCC
Organism: uncultured Syntrophobacter sp.; assembly: GCA_963666995.1. GTDB lineage: Bacteria > Desulfobacterota > Syntrophobacteria > Syntrophobacterales > Syntrophobacteraceae > Syntrophobacter. Next base: position 3,854,642 of record OY762941.1, read on the forward strand.
TCACGCGGTACCTCTCAAGCAGGCTCCACCGGCGGTTCAAAAAGGTCCAGGAACAGTTTTCGGTCCTGACTGAATTTGCCCGGTCCACGTTTTCATCCATTCGCCTGATCAAGGCGTACAACCAGGAAACGCCACAGGCCGCCCGGTTTGGCGATATGGGTGAAACCTACGTGAGGGACAACGTTCGTCTCGCGATGGTTTACGGCATGCTCATGCCCGTCTCCGGCCTCGTCGGCAACGTCAGCATGCTCCTCGTTGTTTTCTTCGGCGGCCGGATGGCCATTGGCGGAACGATCACCGCCGGGGATTTCGTCGCGTTCATCAGCTACCTCTTCCTCATGACCTGGCCGATGATGGCCATGGGGTGGGTGGCGGACCTTTCTCAGCGCGGCATCACTTCTCTTGGCCGGATCCAGGAATTGATCCTCCAAAGGCCGGGCCTTCAGGATTCGCAGAAGCCCGTTTCCGAGCGCATAACGAAGGGGGACATTTCCGTTCGAAAGCTTTCATTCGCCTATCCGGGCCAGAGCGACCCCGCCCTGAAGGAAATCGATCTGCACGTGCCGTCCGGCCTTTTCCTCGGAATCGTGGGAAGGACCGGCTCGGGGAAGACCACGCTGTGTCACCTGCTCGCCCGGCTCTATCCCGTGCCCGACCGCACCCTGTTCTTCGACGGACTGGATGTGAACGATCTCCCCCTTTCGGCCGTAAGAGGCGCCATCGCCTATGTTCCGCAGGACGTGAGTCTCTTCTCGGACACGGTTGCCTATAATATCGCCCTGGGGCGGCCGACCGCGACCCGGCGGGAAATCGAGGCGGCAGCAACCGCGGCCGCGATTCACGATGAAATTGTCGCCATGAAGGACGGGTATGAAACGAGAATAGGGGAGAAGGGGATCAAATTGTCGGGAGGACAGCGCCAGAGGCTTGCCATCGCCAGGGCGCTCCTGCTCGAGCGCCCCATCATCATCATCGACGACGGGCTGTCCGCGGTCGATATGGAAACCGAACATGCGATCATCCAATCGATTGCGGCCTATCTGAAAGGGCGTACCTGCATCGTCGTATCTCATCGGATCGCCCCCCTGGCCGATGCTCAGGAAATCCTGGTGATGGAGCGGGGGCGCATCGTCCAACGCGGAACGCACGATCACCTTTTGCAGCACAGCCCCTTTTATTCGACCATTTACAGGGAGCAGACCCGTTCGAGGTAGATCTGATGGAGGGTGCCTTGAAAATACCGATTTTCAAGGCTTCGCGGGTGAGGCCGGCATTGAAAATTGCGTTCAGGAAAGCAGCAAGCGAGGTTTCTCAAGAGCAGTGTAGGGTGGGCACAGATTCATCGTGCCCACCATTTTTCGGCCATGCGGTGTATACGGCGGGCAGCGCTTCGCTTTTGCCCACCCTACCAACTCGTTATAGGAGGAGGGCAGGGGACCTGCCGCCGCGATTCCACGGCCCATCCTCCGAGCCTCCTCTTGCGCTTCGCGCCCGGACAAGCAAGTTGTCCGGGCCACCCAAGGGATGCTCGACCCACGGGCGGGCAGCGCTTCGCTTTTGCCCATGACCGGCGGGCGCCTTCGGACAGCGCCAAGCGGAAGGAAGTGACGGAACAGGACCATGCAGAACGATTACGGATATTTTGAAGGGGAGCAGATCGGACGTATCGGAGACGTCCGGCTCTGGCGCCGCATCCTCGGCTTTGTGCTCCCCCAGTGGAAATGGGTTGCCCTTGCGGTCCTGTTGTCGTTCATCGTTACCGGCACCAGTCTCGTCCTCCCGAGACTCGTTCAGGTGAGCATCGACCGGTACATCGTCGGTACCGGTTTGGATATTGCCGTCAGGATAAAGGGTGTGGCCTCGATGGCGGCATTCTTCCTGCTTGCCGTGGTCATCGGTTTCATCGCGAACTTCATCCAGGTGATCGTGCTGGAATGGACGGGCCAGAGGATTATGCAGTCCCTCAGGCAGCGCCTGTTCAACCACGTCGTGGGCCTCGACCTCTCCTTTTTCAGCGCGCATCCGGTAGGCCGGCTGGTGACAAGGCTCACGAACGACATCCAGAACATGTACGAAATGTTCACGTCCGTGATCGTGACACTTTTCAACGAGGGAATACGGCTCGTCGGCATCCTTGCGATACTCTTCTGGATGAACTGGAAGCTTGCGGCGATGCTCAGCGTGACTTTCCCCATCATGCTGCTGATCACCCTCTGGTTCGGACGCCTGAGCAGGGATGCATTCCGGGAAATCCGGCAGCACCTGGCCGGGATCAACGCCTTCATCCAGGAAACCGTCTACGGGATGTCGATTATCCAGCTCTTCCTGAGGGAAAAGGACATCCACGAGAAGTTTTCGGACCTCAACCGGAAATACTACGATTCCGCTTTCTACCAGATATGGATTTTCGGGATTTTCGTGCCGCTGATCGAGGTCATGAGTTCCGTGTCGATGGCGCTCATCATCTGGTACGGCGGCGGTGAAATCCTCCGGAACCATATGACGATCGGTATCCTGGCCGCCTTCATTTCGTACATGAGGCTGTTCTTCCAGCCCCTGCGGGAACTGTCTCAGAAGTACTCCATCGTTCAGTCCGCGATGGCCTCCGCGGAGCGGATCTTTCAGCTCCTGGAAGTCACCGATTCGTTTCCCGAAGCGGCTGATCCCGTGAAAATCCAGGAAGTCTCAGGGGACATCGTCTTTAAGAACGTTACGTTCGAATACGAACCGGACCGCCCGGCCATCAGGGACCTCTCGTTTCATGTCAAACCGGGAGAGACACTGGCCATTGTCGGAGCGACGGGGTCCGGGAAAACGACCATCATCAACCTGCTGGAGCGGTTCTACGATCCGCGTTCGGGGGCGATCGAGCTGGACGGAATCGACCTGCACCGTCTCGATCCGCACTGGCTGAGGGAACGCATCGGACTGGTCATGCAGGATGTGTTCATCGTGCCCGGGACCCTGAGGGAAAATATCGTACTCGACCGCCGGGTGACCGAAGAAAATCTCAATGAAACGATCGAACTGTCTCAATTGACCGCCCTGGTGAAATCGCTTCCCCAGGGGCTGGAAACCCGCATAGGCGAGGGAGGCATGGATTTCTCGGCCGGGCAGAGACAACTGCTCGCCCTTGCGCGGGTGCTCGTGCGCAATCCCCGCATCCTCGTGCTCGATGAGGCTACGGCCAATGTCGACACCGAGACGGAGATGCTCGTGGAAAAAGCGGTCCAGGCGGTGCTTTCCAATCGAACGAGCATCGTGGTCGCGCACAGGCTGTCGACCATCAGGAGGGCGGACCGGATCCTGGTCATGGATCACGGCCGGATCGTCGAAGAGGGGACCCACGACGACCTGATGACGCTGAACGGGCTCTACAGCCACCTCCAGTCCCTGCAAAACGGGGTCGGGCATGCGGTGCACGAAGAGTTGGTTTCAGAGGCGGGTTAGAGGAAGTTGAGTTCAGGACGATAGTCTCAGAATCGCAAGAAAAAGCGGAGGAATGATTCCCGGGCTGCTGCCCGAAGGAAAAGGGTCTGCATTCCCACGCGGGAGCGTGGGAACGAGCGTAATCAGGATTCGTCATTCCGGCGGAGGCCGGAATCCAGAATCTTTGAAATTATTGGATAATTCCAATTATCGACACTGGACCCCGGCAGTATCGCCGGGGTGACGTTGTCTGGACAAGCGGCTCATTTTTCACTTGAATTCTGTTTGGGCAACAGGCCGTTCCCCACGCTTTTCATTTTCTAATAGTATCTCGAATGCAAATTGTTATCAGAACCAGTTCTTCAGCCAGGGAATGACGGCGACGATCAGAGGGGCGATGGCCAGCGCGGGCAGGAAACTGGCGAGGCGGATCTGTTTTAGGTCCAGCAGCTTAAAGCCTATCCCCACGATGATCAGCCCGCCCGTTGCGGTCATTTCGGTGATCATGGGCGCGGTCAGGAGCTGCGAGAGGATGCTCGCGAAGAGGGTGATGCCGCCCTGGTAGATGAATATCGAGAGCGCCGAAAGCGCGACCCCCCATCCAAGGCTTGCGGAAAAGGCGATGGACGCGAACCCGTCGAGCAGTGCCTTGATGGTCAGCAGGCGGTAGTCGCCGCGCAATCCGTCCTCGATCGATCCCAGTATCGCCATGGGACCGATGCAAAACACCAGGCTCGCCATGACGAATCCTTCACCGAAAGTACCCCCGCGGCCCCCGGACATCCGGGACTGCAGGAAGTCTCCGAGCTTCTCCAGGCCTTCCGACAGTTTGAGGACCTCTCCGAGGACCCCGCCCAGAAGGACGGCTCCCAGGACAACCAGGACGTTCTTCGTGTCGAGCGCCATCTGGAGGCCGACCAGGATCGTCAGCAGCCCCAGGCCGTGAAGGACCGTCAGGCGGATCCTTTCCGGCAGCCTGGTTCCCACGGCCACGCCGATCGCGCTTCCCGCAACGATCGAACCCATGTTGATATAGGTTCCCAGCATCAGCCCGTCACCCTGCGGTCAAGCATGGACCGGGTGACGCCGCCGGAACCGGGCGGGTCGGCCTTTTCGAGCAATGCGGCTCTTTCGAGGAGCGGCGGATGGGAATAGTGGAACCGGACATAGAGGGGATGTGGCCTCAGGTTGGACATGTTGTCGGCGGCGAGCCGCTTTAGAGCGCTGAGAAGAGGCGCGGGAGTCTTTAGGATTTTGAGTGAAAAAAGGTCGGCCTGCCGTTCAAAATGCCTTGAAACGGCCATGTAAAACGGCTGCACGAAAAAGCCCGCTTTTTGCCACAGGATCCCGAGGATGAAAAGTCCGATGTAGGTATGCCGGGGGTCGAATCCGAACGAAGAATAGAGAACCGGCCAGGTGAGCATCCGGTAGCTCAGGTAAAATGCGATCAGCAGGGATGCCTCAAAAATCAGGGTCTGTTTCAGGATATGCTTCTTCTTGAGATGGCCGAGTTCGTGGGCCAACACCGCCAGAATTTCCTGGTGGGTGTGCGATTCGAGAAGCGTGTCGTAGAGGACCACCTGTTTCGTCTTGCCCAGGCCGGTGAAGTACGCGTTGGTATGGCGGCTTCGAATGCCGGCGTTCATCTGGAGTATCTTCTTGAGCCTGATTCCGTTTTCTTCCATCACCGTTCGGATCTTCTTTGCCAGCAGTTCGTCCCGCACCGGTTCGAACTTGTTGAAAAGCGGAGCGATAAGGACCGGATAGAGGACGGCGAGTGAAATCTGTACCGCGGATATGACGGCAAACCCCCAGAGCCACCAGTTCAGGGGCCAAACCTGGATCATCCGGATCAGGGCCGAGAGGAGGAGGGCCGTAAGACATCCTCCCAGCAGGGTTGATTTGAGACGGTCCGCAATCCACAACCTGAGGGTCGACCTGTTGAAGCCGAACTTCTCCTCGACAACAAAAGAATCGTACCAGCCGAACGGCAGCTCGACGACGTAAAGGATTGCACCCGGCGCCAGGAAGAAGAAAAGACCCGCCGGGACGGCGTGGAGGTCCCATTTGACGGTGAGACCTTCGAGAAAAGCAAGAAAACCGGACAGAATCAGGACCAGCAGCAGCGATTCGGAAACCAGTTCCCGAAGGCAGCTCAAATGGCTCTTCGCCGTCGAGTATGCCTCGATCCCGGCCAGTCCCGGAGCGTCGATGAAGCCTTCGAAAAAAGGAGGGACGCTGCGGCCGTACTTTCTCATGTGCTTCAGGTTGAGCCGCTCCAGCCACATGACCGCCAGGGTCTGAGCGATGTAGAGGACCAAAAAGAAAATAAGAAAATAGCTGATCTGAGCCATCCGAGCCTGCGATCCGGCGCTTCTTGTGCTTTAGTGACGATGAGCGCGCATGCGTATGTTTTTTTTTGCCCCGTTAAGATAAATCATGGGAACTCCGATGAAAAGAGAAAATCCTGATCTGGGCGATTCCACAGGAAGATGCCGCCGGGGCTGAAATGTCTTCAGAGAATCACCCCCCCCCACTCAGCCTCCCCCGTCAAGGGGGAGGGGCTAAACGGCAATTCCTCTCCCTTGGTGGGAGGCACCAACTCGGATTCCCCTCCCCCGGCGGGAGGGGCGAGGGGAGGGGGACGGAATCGCTCAAATCAGGAAAATGCCGCTTGCTGCCGGAATGGACCGGCCGCTTGATTGATTTTCGGGTTATGCGTACCTATAGTCAATCAAGCGGAAAAAGGAGAAAGCTTCAGAGGAGAGACCGGTTCCTATCGAGGGAGGAATAAACAATGGCTGTCTGGAAGTGCAATAATTGCGGAAACACGATGGAAGTGACAACCCCGCCCGACATTTGTCCATCCTGCAAAGAGAAATGTGAATTTGTCGATGTCTCCTGCTATATCCCCGAATGTGGAGGCCCCGAGTCGGGGAACGTCAATGAACAGGTGTTCCAGGAGAGTTTCAAGAAAGACAGGACGTAGGCTGGCGGGCGCATCCTGCGGCATTTCCCGCCAATGGCCGTATTCCCGGCCGCTTCCGCGCTGGGAGAGGAGCATTTTATGTACGACAGGCGCAATCTGCACGCGAAGATCCAGGAACTCTGCGACTGTTTCGCCACCACGGATCCGCTGCTCGAGATGTCAAAACTCGCCTCGGGACCGGCCGACGATGAAGCAGCCCTGAAATGGATCGCACTCGCGGTGCTCCACGGGATAAATGCAAACGCCAAGAAGATCACCCTGACGAAAACCGGCGACGGCCGGGTCCTGGTCAGCGCCAAATACAGGGAAGCCGGCCTGCCGTCTCCCGGAGTTGAAATCGGCGGGAAGGTCCTGGAGACCCTGCGGGAGATCACTCACCTGGAAAAAGAAAAAGGCAAGACCCCTCTTGCCCTGGGGGTTCGAGACAGCAGTCTCGAACTTGTTGTGAAAGCGGAAAAGGACAGGGAAGGGGAAATCCTGTCCCTTGAATTTCCCGGCTGATTTATCTGAGGGTATCCCATCGTGGGCGCCGCCCCGGGTGCCCGTATGATATCCCGTCCGGAAAGGGCCTCAAGTGAAACGAGGCCCGGCATTCCCCATCTGCAGGATCGACGGAATTCCGCGGATTGCAGACCTGTTGCTCAGAGGAAAAGCCGGGGTCATATGAAGCCATGATTGGTCATTCCGGCAAAGGCCGGAATCCAGGCACTTTGAAAACATTGGGTAATTCCAATTGACGACAGTGGACCCCGGCAATATCGCCGGGGTGACGTTTCCGGACAAACGACTCGTTTCCCGGATTCTTCCGTGGCGACACCCCCTTACCTTGCGGAACTTGCCAAAGCCAAATCCTTGGAACCGATGTAGGGAGGCAGATCCTCGGCGCTCAGTTTCTTTGCCAGTTTGCTGCGAAGTTTGATGATGGCCTTGGTGTGGATCTGCGATATTCGCGATTCGGTGTAACCGAGGGCTACGCCCACTTCCTTCATCGTCAGCTCTTCATAATAGTACAAAGACAGGACGAGTTGCTCCTTGGCCGAAAGGCTCTTGATCGATTCGGCAAGCTGCTGCTGAATCTCCCGGCGGTAGGCGCTCTGGAAGAGTTCTTCGGAGTCGGTCGCAAGAGTCCCTGATTCCCCGCCCTCGAGGAGCGTCTCATTGATGTTTTCAGGCACGAGGGAGATCCCCTTGATCTCATCGAGCAGCTTGTGGTACTCGCCTAACGATACACCCAATTCAGCGGCGATTTCTTCGTCGGATGGAGATCGCCCCAATCTTTGCTCGAGTTCGATGTGGGTCTTTTCCAGGGAATTGCTTTTCTGCCGCAGCGACCGCGGAACCCAGTCCATCGAACGGATCTCGTCGAGCATCGCCCCTCGAATGCGTATCTTCGCATAGAACTTGAAAGGAATGCCCTGCCTTGAATCATACTTGTCGACGGCGTCGATCAGTCCGATAATGCCGGCGCTGATGAGGTCATCGATGGGGACGTGGTCGGGCAGTCTCGAGAAAAGCCTTAGGGCCATGTGTTTGACCAGATCGCTGTGCTCAATGATGATCTGTTCCGTGGTTGCTCTGTCGGCTTCTTCAATCGAACAATCGCTTTCAATCCTTCCGGGCATCTGTGTCATCTCATCTTTTCCTGACTTGGTCATACACTGCGCAATCGTTTCCCAAAAAACTGAATGGTTCCCTGATTCGTATTCGGGGGCATCTTTTCGATGTTGCCTGTGATGAGCATGAACGCGGCTGAGGAAGGAGACTCGGGGAAGGCTTCCAGTACCGGCCGCTGCTGTTTACCGGCTTCAGGGATGCACGGGTCGAAAGGGATGCTTCCCAGGTAATCGAGTGACAAACCGCCGGAAAGGTGATCGGCCGCCCTGCACAGGTTCGAGAAGATCTCCTTCCCCGTCTTCTTGCTGACCACCCCGTTGGCCAGGATTTTGAAATGCCGCTCACGGTATTTTGAATAAAGACTCTCGATCAGGGCGCAGGCGCCCGAAATTGACGCGGGGTCGGCAGTGAGCACGATGATTTTCTCCTGGGCCGCCAAGTTGAAATAAAGAACCGAATCGGAGATGCCCGCGCTGGTATCGATCAACAAAACATCGATTTCCGTGTCGAGGTTATCGAGAGTCTCGAGGAGGATGAGCTTCTGTTCGTGGGTAAGTCTCGTGAACCCGCCGGTTCCCGAAACCATGGAGAGGATCCGGATATCGCCCGGTCCGCTTATCAGCATTTCATCGAGAGGCTTGTTTCCCTCCAGAACGTCGTTGATACCGTACTTCGGCGTCAATCCAAGCTGGGTATGGACGTTGGCGAGTCCCAAATCCCCATCGATAACGAGGACTCTTTCGCCCAATCGGCTGAAGGCGACGGCCAGGTTGATGACGATGGTGCTCTTGCCCAGTCCGGTCCTGCCGCCGCTCACTGCGATTGTCCGGACCGGACAGCGGGATGTGAAAGGAGACTGAGAAGCGGACTTTGTGAATCTGCCCTCGGACTTTCTTCTCAGCCCTGATCTTCTCAATGGCCGTGGATTGATCGTTCCCATGGTTCCTTCCCAAAAGAGACAATTATGCCCCACCAGTCTGAGCTTCAACGAATCGACCGAAATAACTCGGACTTTGTCATTGGGGTTGCATGTTCTGTATTTCACGCTGCGTGCCAATACCTATGAGGCCGGAGGGAAATCATGGGGGTTTTATGATGAAACTTTTTTAAGGAATTCAAGGAGAAGCCAGGCTCAGGAGAACGCCGAATCCCGCGCGGCTGCGCCGGACATCGGTTTCCCGGCGAAGAGCCGGCCCGATATGCACTTGGCGCATGGTCGCAGTCGACGCACTCCTTGGAAGTGCCTCCGGCTGTGTCTCGCCGTGACAGACATCGTAAAGGGGGTGCCTCGGGGAGTCGAAATGAGAAGGGGATAAAAGCACCCCGGAATGAGCCAAAATCAAATAGTGGGACTAACAGGGCGATTACGGCCGGTTGTAATAAATCGGAGAATTGGAATGAATTGATAAGGGGATTTAAGAGAAGAAATTCGAGGCTGGTCGGTGCCGGGGACAGCGTCAGAGATTTGACGTAGTCAATATTTTGACGATCTTGAATCCATGTCCGGTTGCCGCTTCCTCAGTCTATCAAACCGTCAAACCGCCGATGGGTGCATCCGGCGCGAGTGTCAAAATTCCGACATCCATGGGGGGAGTTGCCTACCCGGATCGAGGAACGTTCATCATCAGACACGGCCGCGAACTGCCCGCGATGCTGAAGAAGGCGAGGGGAGTCCGGCGGCTATGCCCCCTCGGGACTTCGGGCTCGGAGTTCAAGGTTCAGTTTGGGCAGGATGTGATCGAGGATACCGTTAATGAAAGCCCCCGACTCGAGGTTGCCGAATGCTTTCCCCATGTCGATGGCTTCGTTTATTGAGACTTTCGGAGGGATATCGGGGCAAAAAAGCATTTCAAAAATGGCGATTCTCAAAATGTTCCGGTCAACGATCGACATGCGGGCCAGCCGCCAGTGTTCCGACGCGGAGACGATCAAACGATCGATTTCGGACCGATGGAGATTGACCCCCGTGACGATTTCCTCCGCGAACGGACGCACCTCAAACGGCACGTGGCCCTCCTCCCCGTCCTCGAAGAGCCGGTAGTAGAGGGCTATCGCCTCTCCCGGAGCCTGATCGGTCATTTCCATCTGAAAGAGTATCTGGAGAGCAATCTCGCGGGAACGTCTGCGCTGACCCATCTTAAATTTTCACCCGTAACAAATCGATCCCCAACGGGCGGCCCTGGCGGGCCCCCGGGTTTCTTGGCCGATGCTTGAGCGGAGACGCTTCGCACTGAGTTGCGATCATCCAAAAAAACCTGTCTGGAAGCAACCCTGTGTCGAAGAAACCCCTTCAGCCCCTCTAAGCCATCTGTTTTATGAGATTGGCCATTTCAATGGCGGCTATGGCGGCGTCCCATCCCTTGTTGCCGGATTTGGAACCGGCCCTTTCGATGGCCTGTTCCAGGGTGTCCGTGGTGAGTACGCCGAAGGAAATGGGAACGCCCGCTTCGAGGCCCACGTTGGCAATCCCCTTGGAGACTTCGTTGGCCACGTAATCGAAATGGGGAGTCGAACCGCGAATCACCGCTCCCAGGCAGATTACCGCGTCGTAGCGGCCCGTACCGGCCGCTTTTTTTGCCAGGAGCGGGATCTCGAAGGCGCCCGGGACCTTGAACACGTCAATGCTGTCCTCATCGGCGCCGCTTCGCTTCAATGCGTCAAGGGCGCCTCCCAGGAGGCGCTCCCCGATGAAGTCGTTGAATCGGCTGACGATGATTCCAAACTTAAGTCCTTGAGCCAGGAGTTTCCCTTCATAGATTTTCATTTTGGTCTTCCTTTTCCAGAACGCAGCTCAAAATATGACCCATCTTGGCGCACTTCGTGCTCAAATACTTGATGTTGTTTTCGTTGGGCGGGATCTCGAGCGGGACCCTGCCCGTGACGGTGATCCCGTAGCCCTGAAGCCCGACGATCTTCTTGGGATTGTTGGTCATGAGGCGCATCTTTTTGATGCCCAAATCCACGAGCATCTGGGCGCCTATGCCGTAGTCGCGAAGGTCGGGCTGGAAGCCGAGCACCCGATTCGCTTCGACCGTATCATAGCCCTTTTCCTGAAGCGCGTAGGCCTTGATCTTGTTCACGATGCCGATTCCACGCCCTTCGTGATTCCGCATGTAAAGGACGACACCCTTTCCTTCTTTTGAAATCTGAGCCAGGGCAGACCTCAACTGTCCTCCGCAGTCACACCGAAGAGAACCGAAGACATCGCCGGTGAGGCACTCTGAATGCACCCTGACCAATACCTCATCTTCCGGCTGAATGTCTCCTTTTACGAGCGCCAGATGACAGTATTCATCTATTTCATTGGTATAGGCGATGACCTTGAATTCCCCACCGTAGGAGGTCGGAAGGTTGGCCGTCGCGGCCCTGTGGACGAAGATCTCATTTTGCATCCGGTACTTAATGACATCGGCGACCGTTACGACCTTTATGTCGTGCTCTCTGGAGAACTCCTCGAGGTCGGGCATCCGGGCCATCGTGCCGTCGTCCTTCATAACTTCACAGATGACTCCCGCGGGTTTCATGCCCGCGAGACGGGATAAATCCACGGAACCTTCGGTTTGTCCCGTCCTGACAAGCACACCCCCGTTTTTGGCCCGAAGGGGGAATACATGTCCCGGGCTCACTACGTCTTCCGGCTTCACGTTGTCGGCAATGGCGGTAAAGATGGTGTGTGCCCGGTCAGCGGCGCTGATTCCCGTCGTAACGCCTTTTCTGGCCTCTATCGATACGGTGAACGCGGTCTGGAACTGGGACGAATTGTGTGTGACCATCATGGGAAGGTGCAGACGGTCGACCAGCTCCGGTGTCAGGGAAAGACATATCAGTCCCCGGCCATATTTGGCCATGAAGTTGATCGCTTCGGGGGTCACTTTTTCAGCGGCCATGCAAAGGTCCCCTTCGTTCTCGCGATCCTCGTCATCCACTAGGATAACCATTTTCCCCTGGCGGATATCTTCCAACGCTTCAGGGATGGTTGCGCAAGGCATCAGACTAACTCCTCTTCAAAAAAATCGTTGTCTCCACAGGAATTTCGGATTTGTTTATAACATCGGCATCGATCATTCTCAAGTTCGCGAGGGCCTTATGGCCCAACCATTTTGGGCCGGTCTTCGCACAAATGACCCGCGGCCCGTGCCGGTACCCGAAAGCAAGGTCAAATGAATCCGTGCTTTCGAAGGAAATTATCGTCAATCCGGCTTGCCTGCTTCGTATCATCGGTCCCGGACGACCAGCCGCTCAGCATGCTTTCGACATATTTTGCAATAACATCGGTTTCAATGTTTACCTCCTCGCCCGCCTGGAGTTCCGCGATGGTCGTCTGAGCCGCGGTGTGCGGGACGATGTTCACGTCGAACCGGCCCGAGGAACAGCCGTTGACGGTGAGGCTTATGCCGTTCATGCCGATGGATCCCTTGGCAACGACGTAGCGTGACAGCTCATCCGGAATCCCGAAAAAAAGCCTCCATGAACGCCCCTCCCGCAAACGCTCCCTGAGGACTCCGATTCCATCCACGTGGCCGCTCATGATATGTCCCCCGAGGCGGTCCCCCAGGCGAAGGGCGCGCTCCAGGTTGATGCGCTTCCCGGGCGGTTTGCGGGTCAGAGTCGTCTGGCTGAGGGTCTCCGCGGACACGTCGGCGCTGAAGGTGTTTGCCTGAAACGAAACCACCGTCAGGCAGGCGCCATCTACCGCGATGCTTTCTCCGACCTCGATCTGATGCATTTCGTATTCCGGCCGGATAACGATCCTCGAGTCCGGCCCGTGCTGTTCGATTCGCAACAAAACTCCAGTTCCTTCAATAAGACCGGTGAACATCGCATTCCCCCTGGACCGCTCACCACGGATTCCGGTTAAATCTCCCCAAGAGCAGGACGTCGCCGCCGAAGCGCTTCACCCGCACATCGTAAACCTCCACGGCCTCGGAGATCAATCCTTTCGTCCGGCCCCTGACCATCGGGACCCCGTTGGGGTCCCCGAGGATTTTCGGAGCGTAGAAGAAACAGAAATCATCCGCCAGATGATTGTCGATGAATTCTCCCAAGACCGATGCCCCGCCTTCGACCAGGAGGCTCGTCAACTGCCGGGCTCCCAGTTCGGCCAGGAGCGAGGGCAGATGGATTTTTCGCTCTTGTGAAGGCATTCGCAGCACGTCGGCTCCCGCTTCTTTCAGGCGCCGCTCCTTCTCGGAGGACGCGGCTTCTGCGCAGGCGATCCAAAGCGGGACCTTATCCGCCGTGCGGACGAGCCGGCTGTCCGGCGGGCATCTTAAATGCGTATCGAGGAGTATGCGCACGGGTTGGCGGCATGCGGGCTTCGCTCCTGACCTTGCGGTGAGGAGCGGGTCATCGGCGAGCGCCGTGCCGATTCCGATCAGCACGGCGTCGAGAGCGGATCTCAGGTGATGTGCGAATTTTCGGGACCGGTCATTGCTGATCCATTTCGAATCGCCTGTCGAAGAGGCGATAAAACCGTCCAGGGTGGCCGCTGCCTTCAGGGTCACATGAGGAAGGCCCGTTGACACATATTTTATGAATGCCTGGTTGAGCATGCGGCATTCCGGTTCCAGCAGGCCGGTTTGAACCGCCAGACCCTGCTGGCGCAAAAATTCGGCTCCGCCGCCTTTCACCCCGGGATTGGGGTCGGGCATTCCGATAACGACCTTCGATACGCCCGAATCCAGGACGGCCTGTGTGCATGGAGGTGTTCTGCCATGGTGATTGCAGGGCTCCAGCGTAACATACAGTGTCGCCCCCCTGGCACGGTCCGCGGCCTCCCTCAAGGCGACGACCTCGGCATGAGGGCCGCCGACGTACTCATGAAATCCCTCTCCGGCAACGACCTCTTCCTGCACCACGACCGCTCCCACCATCGGGTTGGGGCTCGTGCGGCCCGCTCCCCTGGCGGCAAGACGGAGAGCCCGTCTCATGAAATGCCGGTCTTTGGAGTCTGTCGAGGAGGTCCCGTGATTCATGGCAAGAAAACTTCAGTCTTTGTGAGGCATCCGGGAAGAAAGCCCGGGTATGTCGTCTCGATCCGGGTAAATGCCTCTTGGCCGCATCCGCAGCGGCCCGGGAGAATCGCAAATGCCGGTCTCGGCCGTTTCATCCGGCGAAGAGCGGAAAGGAAGAGCAGAATTCCGCCACCTCGTCCTTCAACTTCAGCAGCGCCTTTTCATCGCCTGCGGACCGGAGCGCGCGGTGCATGAACATCGCGACCACTTTCATGTGCTCCGGCAGCATGCCCCTCGTTGTGATGGCCGGTGTTCCAATTCGAATTCCGCTGGTGATCTGAGGTTTCTGCAAATCGAAAGGAATGGAATTCTTGTTCACGGTGATGCCGGCCGTATCGAGGGTTTCTTCGGCCAGCCTGCCGGTCATGCCTTTGGGGGTCAGGTCGACGAGCACCATATGAGTGTCGGTCCCTCCGGATACCAGACGGTAATCCAGTTCCAGGAGTCCGTGGGCAAGCTCTTTGCTGTTGGCGAGAATCCGCTTCTGATATTCCTTGAACGAAGGCTCGAGAGCTTCCTTGAATGCCACGGCCTTCGCGGCGATCACGTGCATCAGGGGACCCCCCTGTATGCCGGGGAAAATCTGGCTGTCCAGCATCTTGCTGTAGGAGGCGTGCGACAGGATCAACCCTCCCCGGGGGCCTCTCAGCGTCTTGTGAGTGGTCGAGGTCACAAAATCCGCATCGGGAACGGGATTCGGGTGAAGGTCGGCGCTGACCAGACCCGCGATGTGGGCCATGTCCACCAGGAGGTATGCTGCGACTTCCTTGGCGATTTGCCTGAAGCGCACAAAATCGATGGTGCGGGGGTAAGCGCTTGCCCCCGCGATGATCAGCTTGGGCCGATGCTCGCGCGCGAGTTGCGAGACCATGTCGTAATCGATCTGTTCGGTGTCCCGCCTTAGGCCGTATGAGACCACGTGAAAGAGCTTTCCGGAAAAGCTCACCGGGCTGCCGTGGGTGAGATGCCCTCCCTGGCGCAGATCCATGCCGAGGATGGTGTCCCCCGGCTGGAGAACGGCGAAGAATACGGCCATATTGGCCTGTGATCCGGAATGAGGCTGGACGTTCGCGTATTGGGCGTGGAAGAGTTTCTTTGCTCTTTCCAGGGCCAGTTTTTCAGCCGTGTCCACGTATTCACAGCCGCCGTAGTATCTCTTCCCCGGATACCCTTCGGCATATTTGTTGGTCAGGACGGACCCCTGGGCTTCCAGGACGGCGTTGCTGACAATATTTTCCGAGGCGATGAGTTCCAGCCTCCCTCTCTGTCGTTCTTCCTCCTCGCGGATGACTTCAGCAATTTCAGGATCGACGGCCTCGAGCTGGGACATGTCCTTCCCTTTCATAGCACTCTGTCGTGAGTAACAGGCGCGGCAAATCACTTCCGAACTTGACACTGAGAGAGCGTTGGATTCCTGACTGGCCATAACCGGCAGGACACAAACGTTCACTTTCTTCTTCTTAACTTGAAACCGTTCGAATGCACAGGGACATTCGACCGATTCGAAAACCGCCGGAGCCCGGCGGTGTCTTCATCCACCTGTTAGCGAATCGATCAACTCCACCCGCCGTTGATGCCGTCCGCCTTCAAAAGGTTCTCCAAGCCAGACCTCGATGATTTCGAAAGCGAGATCCCGGCCGGTGAACCGCCCCCCGAGGCATAGGATGTTGCTGTCGTTATGGCGGCGGCTCATCTTGGCTCCGTATGGTTCACACGCGAGAACCGCCCGAGCGCCGCGGATGCGGTTGGCGGTCATGGACATGCCAATGCCGCTCCCGCAGACCAGAACCCCCCGATCGGCTTCACTTCGTGCGACGGCCCCGGCGACTTTCACCGCGTACTCGGGATAATCGACCGATTGGAGATCGTGAGTCCCGATGTCTTCCACCTGGTGGCCGAGGCCTCTCAGAAAAGCCACGACCTCTTCCTTGAGTTCGAAGCCGCCGTGATCGCTTCCCACAATGATTCGCATATCTTCCTGCCCGACGCTGCAAACAGCCTTGCGTTCCGCGGACTACTTGCCCGTCCATCTGCGAAAGACGAGGGTCCCGTTTGTCCCCCCGAATCCGAATGAATTGGACATCGCCACCTCAAGATGAGCCTGCCTGGGCTTGTTGGGCACATAGTCCAGATCGCAGTCCGGATCGGGATTTTCATAGTTTATGGTGGGAGGAATTATCTGCCTCTCCAGTGCAAGCACCGTATAGGCCGCCTCCACCCCACCCGCCGCGCCCAGCAGGTGCCCGGTCATCGACTTGGTGGAGCTGACGGCCAACTTGTAGGCGTGGTCTCCAAATACCGTCTTGATGGCCTGCGTTTCGTACTTGTCGTTGAGATCGGTCGACGTGCCGTGGGCATTGATATAATTCACCGCATCGGGAGAAACATCGGCATCGTAGAGGGCCATCTGCATACATCGGACGGCGCCTTCTCCGTCGGGGGCGGGTGCCGCCATATGAAAGGCGTCTCCGGAAGCACCGAAACCGATCACTTCCGCATAAATCTTCGCCCCCCGTTCAAGGGCCATTTCCAGTTCTTCCAGAATGACAACGGCGGACCCTTCGCCCAGCACAAACCCATCCCGGTCACGATCGAAGGGACGGGAAGCTTTCTGCGGTTCATCGTTTCGAGTCGAAAGCGCCCGCATGGAATTGAAACCCGCGACACACAACGAAGTGACCGTGGACTCGACTCCTCCCGTAATCATGATATCGGCAATTCCGCCGCGGACCATGTGGTAAGCCATACCCACCGCATGGGTACCCGCTGCGCACGCCGTCTGAATGGACAGGTTCGGCCCCTTCGCCCCGTGATAGATTGAGATCAGCCCGGGGGCCATGTTTCCAATGAGCATCGGGATAAAGAAGGGGCTCACTTTTTTCGGTCCGGACTCCAGAAGAATCTTGTGAGAATCCTCGAGGGTCTGCAATCCGCCCAGTCCGCACCCCATCACAACTCCCGCGCGCGGGGCCGATTCCGGAGGGATTGTCAGCTTACTGTCTTCAAACGCCAGCCGGGATGCTCCAAGGCCGAGTTTGAGAAAAGGGTCCATTTTGCGGAGTTCTTTCTTGGGGATGAAATCCTCCGGGTTGAAGTTTTTCACCTCTCCGGCGATCCGAGTACTGTAGCCGCTGGCGTCGAAGCGGGTGATCGGCCCTATGCCCGATTGGCCTTCCATCAAATGATTCCAGTTTTCCTCTATGCCCACTCCCAGAGGAGACACCAAGCCGATTCCTGTTATGACCACTCGACGACCGTTTCTTAATTCCATCCTTCTCTCCCTGACCGAGTACGGAGAAGAGCTGATTCGTTCTGCGCCAAACGGGGTCCACCCTCTTTATCTGCGAGAACGGTTTCAAACCTCATCCCATGAACATTCCACCATTGACGTGAAGCACCTGACCCGTGATATATGCCGCGGCATCGGAGGCCAGAAACGCGACCGCCGCCGCCACTTCTTCAGGAGTACCGTAACGGCCGGCGGGTATCTGCTCAATAAGGCTTTCTTTTGCCTTTTCGGGCAACTTGAGCGTCATGTCGGTTGCGATGAAACCCGGAGCGACGGCGTTAACGGTGATATTGCGCGAAATCAATTCGCGCGCCAGAGCGCGCGTGAATCCGATAAGTCCTGCCTTGGCGGCAGAATAATTGCACTGGCCCGCATTTCCGATGACGCCCACAACGGAACTCACGTTTACGATCCGCCCATAGCGCCGGCGCATCATGTGTTTGACGACGGCCTGAGAGCAGAGAAAGGCCCCTTTGAGATTGGTATTCAGGACTTCATCCCATTCCCCCGGTTTCATGAGCGCCAGGAGATTGTCCCTCGTAATGCCGGCGTTATTGACGAGGATGTCTATTTGTCCGTATGTCTTGGCAATTTCCTTGAACGCCTCCCTGACCGCGTCAGGATCGGATACGTTGAAGCGATGCAAACGGGCGATCCCGCCTGCGGCTTCGACGGCCGCAGCGGTTTCCTCGGCGGCGCCGGGGCTGGAATGATAGTTGACGATGATCTCAAAGCCGGGTTCGGTCAAAGAGACCGCGATCGCCCTGCCTATCCCTCTGCTTGCACCCGTGACCACGATCACGCGCTTCTCACTCATCTCCACACTCCAAAAACTCCGTACACTGCCGCATACGGGCAGCGGACATCCGACGATCGCCCGATGGGGACAGGACAACCGGAGAGGCCCTGCAGCCGTGAAGGGACAGGGAAAATCACCCCCCGCGGCCTCAGGTGTTCTCACCTCGTTCCACGTTGATCCGTTTTATGAATTCCGGGATGAACTCAAAAAGATCCGCCACAACACCGTAGCTTGCCACATCAAAGATCGGCGCCTCCGGGTCTTTGTTCACCGCAACGATGATCTTGGACCCCTGCATGCCGACGACGTGCTGGATGGCTCCGGACACGCCCACCGCCATGTACAAGGTCGGAGCGACGGTACGGCCGGTTTGGCCGACCTGGTGGGAAGGCGACATCCAGCCTTCATCCACCGCCCCACGCGATGCACCCACCGCTCCATTCATGAGGTTGGCGACTTCGGCGATCAATTTGAAGTTCTCGGATTTGCGTAGACCCCGGCCTCCGGTAATGATGACGTCGGCTTCGGTCAGCTTGGCTGTTTTGTCCGCTTCCGGGATGACTTCAAGCACCTGGACCCTGCTTTTCAGACATTCCTGCGGGACCTCGACGGCTTCCACGCGGCCCTGGTGCCCCTGAACCGGAGCGGGCCTCATCACCTTGGGTCGCACCGTGGCGATCTGGGGCCTCCCGTTGGGGCAAATAATGGTAGCCATGACATTTCCGCCAAATGCGGGCCTCGTCTGCAGCAAGAGTCCTTCGTCGCTGATATCGAGTTCGGTGCAGTCCGCGGTAAGGCCGGTTTTGAGCGTAGCCGCGACCCGGGGAATAAACGAGCGTCCGATGCTGGTCGCCCCGGCAAGGAGAATCTCGGGCCGTTTGCGGCGTATCAGTTCGGTCAGGACCTTTGCGTAGGCTTCATCGGTGAAACGAGCCAGTTCCGGGCGGTCGACCACGTAGACAACATCGGCCCCGAAAGAAATGAGCTCATCGGGCAGCTTCCCGCCGATGTCGTGCCCGAGCAAAACGGCGGAAAGGGTCACTCCGCGTTTGTCCGCCAGCATCCGCCCCGCACTCAGCAGTTCATGACTCACCTTGTGGACCGCGCCCCCGCGCCACTCGGCAAAGACCCACACTCCGCTGTATTCGTCAAGGTTCGCCTGCACCCCCGTGCCCACCTGGGGGAGAGACAGCGCCCCGAATTCACAGGTATCGACGCACATCCCGCAAAGGGTACAATCGTCGGAAATTTCGATCGAAGCGTCCTTCAGCGAGATGGCCTCGACCGGACATGCTTCCGTACAAACACCACAAACCGTACATTTCTTACGGTCGACAATCGCTTTCATATTCCCGGCACCTTGGCTTGCTTCAGATAATGGAAGAGTTTTTCAGCCTGTTCCGGAATCGTTCCGTCGATCACGATACGATTGGTCCTGCGCGGCGGGCTGAAAACCCGGACAACCTGAGTGAAAGAACCGCAAAGTCCGACGACGTTCGGATCCAGACCAAGATCCGAGACCCCCCAGACCGGAATCGCAGCCTTGCCGGCGCGCATTTTATGCCGGAGCGACGGCATCCTTGGTTCTCCCAGTTCCTTTATCACGGTGACCAGTGCGGGAAGAGGGACTTTCCAGACCTCGGTGCCTTCATCCGTCTGCCGGGCGACTTTCAGGTGGACGTCGTCGATCTTTTCCATTTTCTTGACGAATGTGGCGAAAGGGATATCCAGTAGGGCGGCCATTTCGGGACCGACCTGCGCGGTATCTCCATCCACCGCCTGTTTGCCGCAGATGATGAGGTCCACGTCGCCCATCTTGCGGATAGCCGCGGACAGCGTGGTGGAAGTGGCCCAGGTGTCCGAGCCCGCAAAGGCCCGGTCGCTCAGCAGGATCGCCTCGTCCACTCCGCGTGAAAGCGTTTCGCGCAAAGCGTCCTTTGCCTGGGGAGGCCCCATGGTGATGGCTGTGACCTTCGCTCCAAACTCGTCTTTCATCTTGAGGGCCGCTTCGACGGCAAACAAGTCGAATGGATTGATGATGCTTTCCACGCCCTGCCGCACCAGCGTGTGGGTATCCGGATCGATCCTGACGTTCTTGGTGTCAGGAACCTGCTTTATGCATACGACAACATGCATGGGCGATAGTTCTCCTTCTGTGCTTCTAAAAGAAGGTTTCTTTCAACCTTCCGTATTCCTTGTTCAATTCCTGACCGATGATGTTGCGCTGTATTTCGTTCGTCCCTTCGTAGATCTGCAGGATCTTGGCGTCTCTCATCATCTTCTCCACGGGATAGTCCTGCATGTACCCATAGCCGCCCAGTACCTGAACGGCTTCGGTCGCAACTTCAAGGGCGATATCACCGGCGAATACCTTGCACATGGCAGCCACTTTGCTTGCATCGTTGGGATCGCCCGAATCCATGTATCGTGAGACGGAATAAATGAGAGCTCGAGCCGCTTCGGTTTTGATCGCCATGTTGGCCAGCTTGTGTTGAATTGCCTGGAAACTGATGATGGGCTTATCAAACTGGATGCGTTTCCTGGCGTACTCAACGGCGACGTCCATCGCTCCCTGGGCCAGTCCGACACCGAGAGCGCCGATGCCCGGGCGGGATTTGTCGAAGGTCTTCATGGCAACGATGAAGCCCATGCCTTCGCGGCCGATCAGGCGGTTCCTGGGGATCCGGCAATCCTGAAACACAAGTTCCCGTGTGGCGGAAGCCCTGATGCCCAGTTTCTTCTCCTTCTTCCCGAACGAAAACCCCGGATCGCCCTTTTCGACCACGAAGAAGCTGGCTCCTCTCGGACCCTTCGAGCGGTCGGTGATCGCAAGGATGGAATAGATCCCGGCTTCACCTCCGTTTGTGATCCATTGTTTCGTGCCGTTCAATATGTAGTGGTCGCCGTCACGCACGGCAGTCGTCTTTATGCCTGAGACGTCGCTGCCCGCTCCGGATTCGGTCAAACCGAAGGCGGCCAGCGTCATTCCGCTTGCTATCTGTGGAAGGTAGGTCTGTTTGAGTTCTTCGCTGCCGTACAGGAGAATGGGGTAGGCGCCAAGGCCGCTCGCAGCGAATGTCGTGGCAATGCCGATGCACGCCTGCGCGAGTTGTTCCACGGCCAGACAGTTGTCGAGGATGCCTCCTCCCATGCCGCCGTATGCCTCGGGAATGGAGAGGCCAAAAAGATCGGCCTGAGCCAGTATCTTCATGATCTCCCAAGGGAACTCCTCCTGCTCATCCAAGTGAGCGCGGACAGGCCGGATCTTTTCTTTTGCGATCTGGCCGGCGAGTTCCCGGATCATTTGCTGCTCTTCCGTCAAAAAATAATCCACAGTTCCATCTCCTTTCGACTCGGGCAACGACGGGGAAAAGGGAGACATCATTGGCGGTCCCGGTGCCGGGCAGGTTCACTTGTGAATGAATCCCCACTTGTTCTTCAACTGCTCCAGCATAAGAATCGCGTTTTGGCGCCTCAACTCGGCCAGAGTCCCTTCTCCCTCCAATTCCTCTGAAAGACGCTCATAGACCTTTTCCCGGGACAGGCAGGAAGCAAACCGTATGGCATTGGCTATGGCTGTCGCCCGGGATCGTCCGTGCGCTACAACCACGACTTTCCTGATCCCGAGAAGAGGTGCGCCCCCAACGTGTTCATAATGGTAATTCTTCTTAAACCGCTCGATGATCCGTCCGAAATCCTCCTCCGATTCGCTGCCGCTCATCTGCACCTGGTGTTCCAGGAAACGAAGGAGTGTTTCGGAAAAGCCTTCATACATCTTCAGCAGAACGTTTCCGACGAACCCGTCGCAGATGGCCGCATCCGTAGTGCCGGCGAAGAGGTCGTTCGGTTCGACATTGCCCACGAAATGAAGGCTGGAGCGCTCCAGCAGAGCGAAAGCGCGCTGAACGACCTTCCTTCCCTTGATGGGTTCCTGGCCGATGTTCAGCAAGCCGATGCGCGGCTGACTCATTCCCTCGGTGACCTTCAGGAAAGCATGGGCAAGCACTGCCGATTGAGCCAGGTGAATGGCGTTGGCTTCCGCGTAGGCGCCTGCATCGAGCAGTATCATTCTGCCCGACGGGGTCGGGAGCGGCACGGCCATGGCCGGACGCCTCAGCCCGGGAATCAGTCCGACCAGGTACTTGGCGGCTGCGACTATCGCCGAACTGTTTCCGGCGCTGACAACAGCATCCACCTCGTTTTCGGCCAGCAGGCGCATGGCCACGCTCAGTGAAGCCTCGCGTTTTTTCCGGATGGCTAAGGGGCCGGCCTCGCCCATACCGATGACCTGCGGGGCGTGAACCACTTTGATGGACGCGCCGCTGTCGGAGAGAGCCAAAAGGCTGGAGAGTCGAGCTTCGTTGCCGATCAGTATGATCTCATCAGCGCATTGCGGTTTTGCCAGGAGTGATCCCTCAATCAGCGCCTCGGGAGCATGATCCCCACCCATGGCGTCCACCGCAATTTTCATAGACCGAGCCTTCTGCTGCCGTTATGTCTCGCTTATTCTTCTTCAAACTCTAGGACTTCGCGGTCCCGGTAATAACCGCATCCCGGACAAACCCGATGCGGCATGCGCATTTCGTTGCACTGAGGACACCGAGCGAGCGGCGGAGTCGCCAGACTCAGATGAGCACGTCGTTTGTCTCGCCTGGCTTTGGATGTTTTCCTTTTGGGAACCCCCATGTTTTCATCTCCTTATATATAGACTGAATAACTACAGACCGTCGGCCGGAACCGGCAATCCCGACACATTCGAACTCTCCCGGTGCTAGGCCCGAACCATAGACATGACGAAGGGAACAGCGTTCCCCGGGGAACTGGTGTTCATCTGGTTTTCGGGGAGGACTCTTCGCGAGAGCGGCAATATGCTGAAAATCGGATCGCTCTTTCTGCCCGGGTTCAATCTTCACCGGGATTGGGCAATCGAGACTTGATCGATTCCAGTTTTGCAAACGGTGACGCCTTCCTGCCTCCTTCGCACTTGCATTCCTCTTCGTTCAGGTTTGCCCCGCAGTGAGGGCAAATACCGCGGCAGTTCTCTGAACAGAGCGTTTTCAAAGGGAGCGCCAGGAAGATTTGTTCAGCCACCAGTTGATCGATTTCAATGATTTCACCGTCGAAAAAATCAAAATCGAGCTCTTCATCCTCCAACTCTGTTTCTTCCTCGACAGGGACCTTCTGTTCCTCGACCAGGAAAACATCGACATTCTCGTCGAGCGGCCAGTGAAAAGGCTTGAGGCACCGATGGCATATCACCTGAAGGGTGCCCCTGATGGTTCCCTGAATGCGGATGTGGTCGGTTTTCTTGTTGATTTCCAAGTCGACGTTGACGGGATGGACCAGTTCGATTCCAAAGGGATCATCCGGAAGCAGGAAGTGCCTCAGCCTCTCCTGATCCCAATGAAAATGCAAAAACCTCCCGGACTCGGGTATCTCGTCGACACGTATCCGCACAGCCTATCCTGCTAAGGGTATTGAAACGATTAAGTATAGAGATCCCGGACAAATTGTCAATCAATTTAAGACGGCCCCTTTGAGCCCGACACGGGCGCCGGACGCACGGCTTTCCCAACCAGTTCCTCGCCGACCTCGCCGAAGATTTTCCTCCATGCGCCTATCGTAAAGCCTCCATGGCCGATCGCAATGGTCTGCTTGGTTTCCGCCGATGCAATCACCCTGCCGCCGTCCTTCAGTTCGCACCTGGCCACCAGAACCGTATTCCCCACCACGGGCACAAGGCAAAGGCGGGTGATGACATTGCCCTTTTTGTATTTGATCACCTGCGCCTCAAGGGTCAACGGAGGATTGGGAGAATCCGGGGTCCAGTACATTCCCCTTTTCCTGAGGGCATCATCCAGACTGCCCCAGAGCAACCCGATCACATCCACATCGAACAGCTCGCCGGTATCATTTGAGACGTCGATTACCTTTACCTTCGTGCTGGATATTACCGGAGGGGTAGTGGCCTCTCCGGGCACTACCTCCATACTTTTGGATGAGCATCCGAGGAGCGCAAACAGCATCAAACAGCATCCCAGAACACGGACGACCCTTTTCATGCCTCTTTCCCTTTCAACAGGACAATTCTTAAATCCCACCGAAGATCATAATTTCATTGGCCATCAACCCAGGCAACGCATATCCTACGCCATCTGCTGCGCATACTGCCAGATGAAAAGAAAATGAGCAAGATTTCTGTTTTCCCGAGAAAGCATTTTTTTAGACCGATGCCCATGCGGCGTGGAGGATTACGTGAAATGAGGTCTCGAAGTCGCCGGAGCCGTTCTTGTGTTTATAATTCTACTGTGTTATGCATAGCACCTTCAATTCTGAAGGTTTAGTTTAAATGTATCGTGTTTACGCCAACATGAGTGAATCATTCGTTTACATCGGTCGAAGGCCCGATGAGGCGTTTCCAACCGGAATCCAGGCATTAAAGGAGTAAGAGGTTCATGGAACCCGTCATTACCCGATTTCCTCCCAGTCCCACGGGCTTCCTCCACATCGGTGGAGCGAGGACGGCCCTCTTCAATTGGCTCTTTTCCCGCCATCAGGGTGGCAAGTTCGTATTGCGAATAGAGGACACGGACGTTGTCAGATCGACTGAAGCTTCAATCAAGGCCATTCTGGACGCCATGGAATGGCTCTCTCTCGATTGGGACGAAGGCCCGTACTTTCAGACCAAACGCCTTGACGTCTACAAGCAATACCTGGACATCATGATTGAAAACGGGAGCGCCTACTACTGTGACTGCGCTCCCGCGGATCTGGACGTGAGACGCAAGAAGGCGATGGCTGAGGGGCGCAAGCCGAAGTACGACGGGAAATGCCGCGAGCGCGGGCTTGGGCCGGGGCGGGACAGGGTCTTGCGGTTCAGGTGCCCCGATACCGGCACGACGGTTTTGAACGATATCATCAAGGGACCCATATTCTTCGAGAACAACGAACTGGACGACCTGGTCATCCAACGCAGCGACGGAATGCCGACGTACAACTTCGCCGTGGTCGTGGATGACGTCACGATGAACATCACCCATGTCATCCGCGGTGATGACCACGTGAACAATACCCCGCGGCAGATCCTCATCTACCAGGCGCTCAAGGCCAGACTCCCTTACTTTGCCCATGTGCCCATGATCCTCGGGCAGGACCGGGCCAGATTGTCGAAACGCCATGGGGCGACTTCCGTCATGGCCTATAAAGATATGGGATTTTTGCCGGAGGCGCTGATCAACTACCTGGTGCGCCTCGGCTGGTCTCACGGAGATCAGGAAATCTTCAGCCGGGCGGAGTTGATCGAATATTTCCTGTTGGAGAATGTCGGCAAGGCCCCCAGTGTATTCAATCCTGAAAAATTGCTGTGGTTAAATGCTCACTACATCAAAGAGACGCAGGCGGAGTCCCTCGTTCCGCTGCTCCAGCCATTCCTGGCCTCACACGGCTATCCCGAAAAGCCGCCGGGCTACGTCGCAAAGGCCGTCCGGACCCTCCAGCCTCGGGCTCATACGCTGGTCGAAATGGCGGACAGCATGAAATACTACATGGTGGATGAGATCGAATACGAACAGGGAACAGCCCGGAAATTCCTGGTTCCCGAGATGCGCGAACCCTTCAATAAACTAGTCTCGAAGATCGTGGAAATGGATGGATTTTCCCAGGAGCGGCTGGAAGGTGTTTTCCAGGAAATCGTTTCCGAACTGGGACTTAAGCTGGGCAAGGTCGCTCAGCCGGTGCGGGTGGCCCTTACCGGTGGAACGGTCAGTCCGGGGTTGTTCGAAGTGATCGACGTGCTGGGAAAAGACACCGTCCTCAAACGCATGAAGAAGGCGCTCGAGTTCATCGACCGCCAGCCCGTTTGAGGACCCTGCCCCCGGGGGCTCGATCCTCAATTCTCACTCGGCAGCGGCAGGGCCAAGCGCTGAACCCGCCGGAGCGGGGCAGCGGAGGCTG
Organism: uncultured Syntrophobacter sp.; assembly: GCA_963666995.1. Lineage (GTDB taxonomy): Bacteria > Desulfobacterota > Syntrophobacteria > Syntrophobacterales > Syntrophobacteraceae > Syntrophobacter. Next base: position 3,880,729 of record OY762941.1, read on the forward strand.
AAGACGTGGCTTCGGTCTGTTCCGGAGGCCGTGTGAAAAGCCGCCGGAGCCAGGGGCAGATAGCTCTCAGCCGGCGTTCAGTGGAGGGGACCTCCCTGGTTCAACTTGTGCCACAGGAGATACGAAGTATCCTTGATGGCCTCGAGAATCAGCCGTATGGACCGTGGGAGTTCCGCCGGATTGGCTCCTTTCACGATCTGGTAGTCGAGGATTCCGGCTTCGTACTGCTCCGCCACGGTATTCAGGATCTTCATGCCCTGAGCATCCTTGGAAAGGTCGATCCCCTGGGCGAACAGGAAATTAAAGACCTCACCGCCATCGGTCACCAGGAATAGATCTTCCCTTTCCCCGACCGCCCTCACATATACCTCGATGCGCTCTTTGTTTGGCCAGCGCCAGTCCGTCGAGATGAGAAAGCCGCTTCCCGTGGACACGATTTCCCATCCCGCAACCGACTCCTGTGCGAGGTGCAACTGCAGTTCTTCTTCGTTCATGGCTCACTCATTCCCATAACCGGGCTCGGCTGCTCTCCCCGGCAAACAAACCCAAGGGGAGAACACATGCAATCAGGCATCTCCATAATCGCTAAAGGCCGCATCCATGAAATCGGATCTCCGATCGGCATGGCCCAAGTTTCCTGCCGGTCTAAAGATATTTCCACCTAAAGATATTCTCAATCCGCAGTCGGATGCAATCCGAAACTCTCACTCGATGCGGGAATGTTAAAGTGGAGGGGGCTCCGATAGGGCTCATCCCGGCGTGCGGCCGATCCCTTGCCGGTCCGGCCGCCCCGAGGCGCCGGCGGAAGCCCGAAGGGCTTCATTCCTGGATGTACCGCTTCCTCGACATGGCGGGGACAAGGCAGCAGGCTGGAAACACTGTTGGCCGGTCTGTGCGTTGTGGATGCCGCATCTTGATTGCATCGGAATTGTGACCAGTTTTGTCTTAAAGCCGAAACCAACCGGATGAATTGAACAAAAACGTTTCATTTTTTGACGATTCAATGAAAAAGGTGAGAGAAACCGTGTCGGTCGATTCCATCTGAGCGGGAACAACGCTCCCCGGCCGTCCGAACAAAACTCCAATGAATTCAAGGGAGATGGGTTTCCATTGTGCGATATTGCATGCAATCCCTTCGATTTGGATCCGGGAGGGGGACTGTCAGCTCATCTATGGCAGGGTTCCTGCAATACACCATTTTCCATAATCGCGAAAGGACAGTATCAAACCGGCTTCAACGGAGCTGGGCATGGGGGAGGTGGTGACCGAGATTCAGGCTGAACGCTCGAACGGCGGCCGCACCGGCCGTATCAAGGCGGCTTCATTAGGAAACAGTTCCGGATCGGGTCGGTTTCGTCTCCGGTTCCGGAATCCCATCAGTTGATCGTAATGGTTTTCAATGCCGGCAAGAAAGAGAAGGAGAGGGGTTCGGGTTCCGGATGGATCCGGAACGCGCCGATTCGGTTCAATTCAATCAAAAAAGGGGCTAGTTGAGATGAAAAGATTCTATTCGGTGGGAATCAGGTCGTGTTTCATGGTTGCATTTCTGTTTATCGCGCTCTTTGCCGTCGGAGGAACGGTGTATGCCGACGATCAGGCGGCTCCGGCAGCCGCGGAGGAGGAGAAACCCACCGCGAGTGTGGGGACCGATATCCTCAGCCAGTACCTCTGGAGAGGGTATGCATTGAGCGCCCACAGCGCGGTGATTCAACCGTCGTTTACCGCAGGGTACAAAGGGTTTTCCGTCAACATATGGGGAAACTTCGACACCGATCAGAACAGGAGTGGGGATCCGTCCATAAAGGGCGCGAGATGGAATGAAACTGATTTTACCGCTTCTTATACGCGGGAACTCTGTACGAACTTCAACGCAACAGCCGGGACGATTTACTATTCTCTTGTAAATTCACAGTACGACGCGTGGGAAATTTTTAGCGGGGTTTCTTATACCTTCCCCTGGGTCACCGTGGCTTTGACCGCATACCGGGAAGTCACCCACACCCCGGGCTGGTGGGTTCAACTCGATTTCAGCAAGAGCATCCCGCTTCCCTGGTACGGGATGAGCCTCGCTCTGGGTGCGACTTTCGGATACCAGTCACTCTTTGACAGCGACACGCTGCTCAACAAAAACGGCAAGACGGGTTCGTATTCCTCCGCCCATGCGGGAACAATTTCCGCCGCCCTTCCGATTCCCGTATGCAAATGGGTAAGCATAGCTCCGAAAATCGGAGTCGCTTTTCCTCTGACGAGTGAAGCCTCAGACGTCATCGCGGCTAACTCATGGGATGGGGACAGCACCCACGTCTTCGGCGGGATAAACGTAACGGCGTCGTTTTAAGCTTCCATTCCAGCCAGGGACCATCCTGTCCGAAAAACCGCCCCACCCCTCTTCTATGGGGGGATGGAGCGGTTTTTTTTGTGCGCCGGGAACGTCTCTCCATCGCGTTCCCCCGGTATGCTGAAGCCGGGGAAATCGCCTGAAGGCTCCACTTCCGGGACAGGTCCGCGGAGCAATCGCTGCGAAGCGGATGAAGCAAAAGGGTTTGCCCCTGAATGCGGATAGGCTATATATAAAAACTTTGGCCGGATTGTGTCCGCCCGGGAGAGAATATTATAGAACCGGTTCTGCGCAGGCCGGGACAACGTGTCCTTTTGGAAGTCGGAGAGAGTTCCATCCTACGGGAATGACATGACCTTATGACGGCAATCAGAAACTTCAGTATCATAGCTCACATCGATCATGGCAAGTCCACCCTGGCGGACCGCCTGATACAACATGCGGGTCTTGTTTCGGACCGGCAGTTCCGGGATCAGATCCTCGACAACATGGATATCGAGAGGGAACGCGGGATAACCATCAAGAGCCAAACGGTGGCGCTTCCCTACAGGCACCGGGACGGCCGCCTTTTCGAATTGAACCTCATCGATACCCCGGGCCATGTGGATTTCTCATACGAAGTCTCGCGGGCCCTCGCCTCCTGCGAAGGGGTCCTCCTGTTGGTCGATGCGTCCCAGGGGGTCCAGGCCCAGACGCTGGCCAATCTTTATGCCGCCATGGAACACGATCTCACCGTCATTCCGGTGATCAACAAGATAGACCTCCCTTCAGCGGATATCGACCGGGTCAGGCAGCAGATCGATGACGAACTGGGGCTCGATTCCAGCGAGGCGGTGCTGTGTTCCGCCAAGGAGGGCAGGGGCATTGACGAGGTCCTGGAAGCGATCGTCGATCGGATTCCTCCACCTTCCGGGAATCCCGGCTCACCTCTTTCGGCATTGATTTTCGATGCTTTTTACGACCCGTTTCGCGGGACCATCGTGAGCTGCCGGTTGTTCGACGGTACGGTCAAGCCCGGTGATACGGTCCGGTTCATGTCGAACGGGGCCGTTTACCGGGTGGAAGAAGTGGGTATCTTCCGGTTGGCCAGGGATCCCAGGGCGGAACTGACGGCAGGCATGGTCGGGTATATCATATCGGGAGTGAAAACGATCAGCGATACCAGGGTCGGCGACACGGTGACTCTTGAGTCCAACCCGGTTCCGGCGCCTCTTCCCGGGTTTAAGGAGGTAAAGCCGGTCGTATTCTCCTCAGTCTATCCAATGTCCTCCGACGAGTATCTTTCCCTGGTCGATGCGTTGGAAAAATACAAATTGAACGATGCCGCGCTCATCTACCAGAAGGATTCATCGGCCGCGCTCGGACAGGGGTTCCGTTGCGGGTTTCTCGGGTTGCTGCACCTGGAGATTGTCCAGGAGAGGCTGGAGCGGGAGTTTGACCAGGCCATACTGATGACCGTACCGAGCGTACAGTACCAGGTTACGCTCGATGACGGCAGCACGCTGATGGTCGATAACCCCCAATACTATCCCGATCCGCTGAAGATCAGGAGCACTGCCGAACCGTATATCAAGGCCACCATCATCATTCCGGAACGATACATGGGCGCGGTGATGAAGCTTTGCCTGGAAAGGAGGGGGGTGAACCCCCGGTTCCACTACCCCACCCCGGGCAGGATCGAAATGCATTTCGAGACGCCTCTTGCCGAGGTCATCTTTGATTTCTACGACAGGCTGAAGACGGTCACTCAGGGTTACGGCTCGTTCGACTACGACCTCATCGAGTACCGGGAAAGCGATCTTGTGAAGCTGGATATCCTGGTGAACGGAGAAAAGGTGGATGCCCTTTCGCTCATCGTCCACAAAGACCGTGCAAGAGAGTGGGCGCTGCAGGTTTGTGAGAGGCTGAAAGAAGAAATCCCCAGGCACCAGTTCAAAATCGCCATTCAGGGGGTGATCGGGGGCAAGGTCATTGCCCGCTCGACCGTCAACGCTTTCCGAAAGGATGTGACGGCAAAATGCTATGGCGGAGACATCACCAGAAAACGAAAACTCCTTGAAAAACAGAAGAAGGGCAAGAAGCGGATGAAAATGGTGGGGGCCGTGATGATACCCCAGAGCGCGTTTGTCGCTGTTTTGAAGGCCGATCATGAATAGGGGAGAATCCGCCGGCCTCTATCTGCACGTGCCCTTCTGCCGAAAGAAGTGCCCTTACTGCGGCTTCTATTCAACGGCATCGTCTTCCCTGATCCCTCGCTGGATCGAGGCGTTGAAAAGAGAAGCCGCCCTCTATGAGGGAAGGTTCGAGCCGTTCGATACGCTCTACGTCGGGGGCGGGACCCCCACTCTGCTCGAGAGAAAAGACCTGAAGGAAATCGTTGACTGCCTTCGCCGGGGATTTCCCTTTTCTTCGGATGTCGAGTTTACGGTGGAAGCGAATCCGGAAGACATCACCCCCCAGAAACTTGAATGCCTCGTCGATCTCGGTGTGAACCGGATCAGTCTCGGCGTCCAGTCCTTCAGTGACGATGCGCTGCTTTATCTCAAAAGGAGGCATTCCGCCCGGCAGGCTGAAGAGGCCGTCAGGATGATCAGGACCTTGGGCTTCGGGAATGTAAGCATCGATCTGATGTATGGATTCGAAGCGCAGGGTCTGGCGGGATGGCGGGATACGCTCAGGCGTGCGGTTGATTTGGCGCCTGAACATATTTCCTGCTACCAGTTGACTTACGAGGAAGAGACCTCTTTTGGGAAATTGCTTGCCAGGGGGAAAATGAATCCCTTGAGTGAAAGCCGGGAAAGTTCCTTCTTCCTCGGAACGACCCGTTTCCTGCAAAAACATGGGTACCTGCAGTACGAAGTATCCAATTTTTCCAGGGCCGCTGAATATGCTTCCCGCCACAACCTGAAGTACTGGCGCAGAGTGCCGTATCTTGGCCTGGGCCCTTCGGCGCACTCCTTTGACGGGTATTCCCGCTGGTGGAACATCAGGTCCGTGGAACTGTACTGCGGCATGCTGTCGAAAGAAGGGGCTCCGGTTGACGGCATCGAAACGCTGAACGGGGAACAGGAGTATCTCGAACGGCTCATGTTGGGGTTGCGGACAAGGGAAGGGATCAGTGCTGAAACGATCGCCGACCGGCACAATTACGACAGGGTATTGAGGGATCTCGCGAAATCGGGGATCATCCGGGTTGCGGACGGCAGGATCCTGCCGACTCAAAAAGGATTAATGGTTGCCGACAGCCTGCCGCTCATGTTTTGCCCGTGATCCCGAAGTCCGTGTGCGATTCCGCTCCCGTCCGGAATTTTCACATGGCGGACATCGAAAAGAAACATGCGGAAGCGATTTTTAACCTGGCGATGCTTGTCAGCCTCGATTATCGGGCGTACTGCCCTCGGGCGGCAAAAGGCTGCTTTCTTATTCGGCCGGTGGACGTGCTCCCCCGGGTTGAATTTGCTTGACATTGGGTCCGGTTCCGGGAAAAGGTAAGTAAATGTTTACTTAGGCCTTCAGGGGCGCTTCTTTGGCGAAACATCCGGGCGGGAGTGCAAACCTGCACAGGAGGACGGCGGCTGAAGAGCTTTGGGGTGTGCCGGTCGTATGTCATCGAGGTGTGAGTTTTAGGGCCGTGTCAGTTCCTTTGTCGGGTATTTTCCTGCCTCTCGGGATCTTTCACTTTCCAAATCTTAAATGAGGATTTTGCAGTGGCTGAAAAGAATCTCACTTCTGTTGAACGGGTCGATGAAAAGGTTTTGGCACCGGGTAATTCCGGGCACAGTCCCGGTTCTCAAACATGCCGCAAAGCTGCCGCGAAAACAGAGCCCAGCCGTTCGAAGTTCGTAAGCGCCGTCAATATGGTCGGCCGCCTGGTACCCGGGAACGCCTCCTTCCTGATGCGAATGGATGAAGCGAACCTGCTGAAAAAGGCATCCCGCCAGACCGGCCTCAACGACTTCGGTGATGAGGCGTTTCGAGAAGACTTCCGGATCCTGCTCGAATCGTTCGAGAAGGATTCGCATTTCCATTTTATCGGACGCATCTGCGCTTACAACGATGTCTTGAGGTTGCTGTGCAATCGGCTCCGCCTGATTGAGGACCGCAAACGCAACCCGCAGATCGCCGAGGAGGTTATCCGGCGTCCCCTGTTCATAACGGGACTTCCCAGAACGGGCACGACATTTCTGCATGGACTGATGAACCAGGATCCTTTGAGTCGTGCTCCTCAAATCTGGGAGGTGATGCATCCTTCTCCGCCTCCCGAGAGGGCCACCTACGATCGTGACCCACGAATTGCCCTCGCCGGGAAAGAGCTGTGGTGGATCAAGGTCCTGATGCCGGATTTTGAAACCGCCCACATGATCGGAGCGACGCTTCCCCAGGAATGCATCGCGATCACCGGCATGAGCTTTAGAAGTTACGTTTTCGACTCGATGTATAACGTCCCGACCTACCGGGCCTGGCTCGATCCGGCGGATAAGCGCCCCAGCTACGAATTCCATCGCACCTTTCTGCAACATCTGCAGTGGCGCTGTCCGGGAACACACTGGGTGCTCAAGGCCCCGAGCCATCTAATGGCGTTGGATGCCCTTCTCCAGGTCTATCCCGACGCGGGTATCATCATGACTCACCGCGATCCTCTCAAGGTGTTGCCTTCTTGTGCAAGTTTCACCGAGGTCTTGCGTCGCGGGTTTACCGATCAGCTTGACAGGAAAGAGCTGGGCAAGGAAGTGCTGAAACGTTGGGATGATGCCGCCGCTTTCGCCATCCGGTTCCGGGACGGGAACCCTGCCCTTAAGGAGCGCTTTTTTGATGTACAGTATTCGGATCTCGTGCGGGATCCCATGTTGCTGATTGGCCGGATTTACGACCATTTTGCCATGGAACTCACCGAGGAAGCCAAAAAAGCGATGCGGCGGTTCCTGGTGGAGAATCCCATGAACAAAAAAGGGGTGCACCGCTACTCCCTGGGTGAATTTGATTTCGATCCCGCGGCGGAGAGACGCCGTTTCCAATTTTATACGGATTATTTTGGAGTCAGGCCCGAGGTGTAATGCCAGGTCCCGATTCATGCCGTCAGCTTTGAACGGCTGCTCCGGGCGTTACAGGGGGGAATTCCGCGCTGTTTGCCCGATCCGGCCGGCCGTGCTGACTGACCCTGACCATAACGTTCTTAAAAGAACATACCTTACATAGAGGTCAATGCGCCGTCTCACTCTGATTCTACTGACTATTGCGCTGGTATTTCTGCTCTGGATGCTGAACAAGGTCGGCTGGGCCAACCTGGGTCAAAGCATATCCCAGGTGGGTTACTACTGGCCTTTTCTCCTCGTCCCCTATGGCCTCGTGAATTGGCTGGGGGCCCTCGCATGGCGCCATCTCCTGCTGACCAGGAAAGCCCGCCCGTCCCTGGGCACTCTCTTTTTTCTCCGCCTTGCCGGCGAATCGCTGAACCAGCTCACCCCGACGGCCTCTCTTGGGGGCGAACCTTTCAAGGCCGCCCGCCTGAAGATAAGAGGCGTTCCATGGGAGGAGGCGACCGCATCGGTGGTCATCCAGAAGGGCATCTGGGTTTTGAGCCTGGTGGTATACATCTTTTTGGGCCTCGCCATGACTCCGCTCCTGCTCTCCGGTGCATCTTCCCATTTGGGTTCTCTCAGTCTTGCGGCGGTGATTTTGGCATGTGCTTGTGTCTTTTTTGTCATCCTGCAGGCCGCGAGCCCATGCTCGTCAGGGATTCGTCTTCTGGAGAAATACCGATTGTGCCCGCGGGGCCTTAAAGCCAAAGAGAAGGAGTTCGCCACCCTTGATGCCTTTATGGCCGGATTTTACAGGGAACATCCCGGAGAGACCGTCCTGGTCTTTGCACTGCTCTTCCTGAGTTGGCTCCTCCATGCGGTGGAAGTCTACATCATCTTCCGGTTATTGGGTCATCCCATCAGCCCGGGTCTGGCGTTGTGTCTGGATTCCCTGTCGATGCTGGTCGGCAGTCTCGGCTTTATGATCCCTGCCGCGGCAGGGATCCAGGAGGGAGGGAATATCCTTCTGTCGCTCGGTTTCAGCCTGGGGGCCACCCTGGGCGCCGCATTCAGCATTATGCGCCGCCTGAGGGAAGCTTTCTGGCTGTCTCTGGGGCTGATTGTGGCGGCCAGGGAGAAATAGGGAAGCGCGGGCGCGGCCAGGTTGTGCCGCAGATGGGGCCCCGGCCTTTGTCTGCGGCGGGAGATTGACTGGAAAAGAATGCATGTGGGGATTGTGGGGCCACCGGTGTGATCGTATAATCTTAAGGTCATGGAAAACAAATTCGCTGCGAGATATTGTGCGCCCGGATGGGCGTAATCAGGTTTTAAATTGATTCTCCCGGAGCGGAGAGTGGAAGACACGGTTTGTTCTCAAAGGGATACGAACCGGATTAGAGGAGATTTCGGATGAACAGAGTCAAGTGGTTCTGGTTAACCGTCATGCTGTTGTTCTCAGTGGCGTGGGCTGCTCCTTCGTTCAGCCAACCCGCGAGTGAGGGTGAGGCCATTCTGGTTGGCCGCATATCCGATGTGGAAGGTCAACTGCTGCGATATGTTCCTGCAGAAAAGGACTGGGTGGCCACTGTCAAGGATGCTCCGTTCGGATTGGATGACGCCCTGTATTCCGACCAGGACAGCAAGGCCGAATTCATCATGCCGAATAATACCTGGCTGAGGACGGCGGGAGACACGCAGATTCAGCTTATCGCCCTTAAACCTGATGTCACGGTCGTGGATGTCGCTTCCGGGATTACCCGGTTCTTCGCCAGGGGCTCAAACGTCGTCATCCAGGCAACGACTCCTTTCGGCTATGTGATGGCTCAGCCGGGATCGGCCTTCGATCTCTACGTGGGGGATCAGTCCGCCGAGGTGATCGCACTCAGCGGCAAAGTGGATTTCGTTCACGACGCAACCGGCGGAAAGTATGAGGTGGTGCCCGGTTCATCTTCAATCATTGCCGACAGCAAAGAGGTTGCCCCCGGTGAAGGAAATGTGGATGCCGACTGGGATGATTGGAACGTCGACAGAGAAGATCTTTGGTCCAAACGACTGGCGGTGAGAGGGCAGTCGACGAACTATCTCCCGGCTCCCATTCAGGATGATGCCTACGCTCTGGACGAAAACGGCAGTTGGGACACCGTGGAATACGAGGGCCGGCCCCGCACCTTCTGGAGGCCGACGCGTGTCGGTACTGACTGGGCTCCCTTCTCCGTCGGCAGATGGACTGAGTGGTATGGTGACAATTGCTGGGTTCCGGACGAGCCCTTCGGGTACGTGACCCACCACTATGGAAACTGGGTTTTTGTCAACAACTACTGGTATTGGGCGCCGCCGGCCGTTGGGGTGAGTGCCGGTGTGGCACCTGTGGCCGGCATCGGTTTGGGGTGGTACCCCGGCAGAGTGGCATGGATCAGTTCCGGCGCGAATGTGGGATGGATTCCGCTTGCGCCGGCCGAACCGTACTACTGCCATCGCTACTGGGGACCGCGAGGTATCGTGGTTGAAAATCCGGCGGCCGTCAGTATCAACATCAACCGTTTCAGCTATGTCGGCCACGCCGTTGTGATCGGCCAGAGCAGTTTCTTCTCGGTGAACAATTACAGCAGGGTGAGGATTACGAATATCAACCGGACCACCATCATAAACAACTTTCACCCGGCTCCCCTCGTGAATAACACGGTTATCAACAATTACAGCGGCAACCGTCAGAGGTACAATTTCACAAACGTCAACGTGGTGAATAAACCTCATTCTACAGTCATGAGAAGGATTGAGCAGAACGAGCGGCTTTCCAGACAGGAAGGTCCGAAGTTCAACGCGGATGCGATCAGGCGGAATGTCGCGGGGACGAAACAGGGCAGCCTGGCCAAACAGGCCGCTGTCCAGCCTCCAAAGATAACGAACAAAATCGTTCCGGCCGATCAGGTGAACAGGCCGCCGTCTCAGGTGAGGTTCCAGGAAAAAGAAATAAAGCAGAAGACGCGGCCCGCAAGGGAAGTCCAAGGTCAGGGGCCTTCGCAACGAACCGGGCAGGAGAGGCAGCCGGCTACGATGCAGCCCGGAGAAAAGGGCCAAGCCGGCAGGCAGGGCGCCGGACAGGAACGGATAACCCCGCCGAGACCCGATCAGCGGGGGCGACAGGGCGAGCAGGCGCAGCCCGGAACAATGCAGCCTGGGGACAAAGGCCAACCCGGCAGGCAGGGCCTCGGGGGAGCAGTCGAGCAGGGACAGCCCGGCAGGCCCGGCCAGATGGTTCCCGGACAGGACAGGGGAAATCAGCAGAGACTCGATCAGCGGGGGCGACAGGGCGAGCAGGCGCAGCCCGGAACAATGCAGCCTGGGGACAAAGGCCAACCCGGCAGGCAGGGCCTCGGGGGAGCAGTCGAGCAGGGACAACCCGGCAGACCCGGTCAGATGGTTCCCGGGCAGGACAGGGGAAATCAGCAGAGACTCGATCAGCGGGGGCGACAGGGCGAGCAGGCGCAGCCCGGAACAATGCAGCCCGGCAGGCGGGGTCCCGGGGGAGCAGTCGAGCAGGGCCAGCCCGGCAGGCCCGGCCAGATGGTTCCCGGACAGGACAGGGGAAATCAGCAGAGACTCGATCAGAAGCTGAAACCCGGTGAGTCCGGTCCGGCGCCTCAGGGCAATCAGATGCGAATTCAGGAACCTCAGAAGTCAAGAACGCAGGAGCAGACGCCTGCCAATAAGAAGAAAACCGACGACAAGCAGTAAGCTGCAAGGGATGGCTCACGTCATCGGCTTATGGACGAAGCCTGTCAACCGGACAGAGCCTCCGGGGACCGTCGGTCCCCGGAGGCGATCCGGCGTGATGAGAGAAAGCGCAGGAAACCACGGCCTCCAGGAACCTGCACCCGATGTGAATTGTTTTGTCGAGCAGCGAAAAAATGATGGGGAATTTCCCGGACAATGAAGGGTTATCCGCGCAATCCTGTGGAACTGGGGGACCTTCATGCCCGGGAATCTCAGGCGGATCAGGAACTGCCGGGCTTCCGACGGTTGTCCGGTTCAAACCTGGACTGTCAGGCGCCCTGACAGCGCTCAATGCTCTTAATCAAGACAGGTGTGGCCGGGACGTCTTCGTATCGTCCGAATGAAGTGGTTTTGACTTTCCTGATTTTATCGACCACCTCCATGCCTTCGATGACCCGTCCGAATACCGCATAGCCAAAGCCCATGGGGGTCTTGTTCTTCTGATTGAGGAAATCATTGTCCACGACATTGATAAAGAACTGGGCCGTCGCGCTGTGGATCAGGTTCGTTCTGGCCATGGCGATGGTGCCCCGCTCGTTCTTCAACTCCGGCGACGCCTCGTTCTTGATGGCGTCCTTTGTTTTCTTCTCTTTCATGTCCGAGGAGAGTCCGCCCCCCTGGATCATAAAATCGGCGATGATTCTGTGAAAGACGGTCCCACTGTAAAAGCCTTCGTCCACATAACGCAGAAAATTCGCTACGGTGACCGGGGCCTTATCGGCCCAAAGCTCAAGTTTGACGGTTCCCTCTGACGTATCCATGCAGACTATCGGGTTTGAACTTTCTGTTTCCATGGTTACCCTCGAATTGTGGAAGAATGATTGTCGGATGCCCCACATCTCCGGCCGTGAAAGAAGAGCCCGGGTGCGCATGGTACCAAGCCCGGAACCTCAACCGTCAAGGCCGTCCGCCCCGCGAAGCGGACCAGATCCCGCTTCAAGGGAATCCGGAGGAGTGAGGGAATAATAGTCGACCCGTGTGGCCGGTGTTGCCCAAACGTCCTGCAGTAACTTAGGGCTTGTCGTAAATAAATCCTTTGTGCTCGCATCCGGCTTTTGGCCCACTTCGGCCGCTCCTCAATCGCAAAATCCTCAACGTAGTCCAGCTACGCCTGCGGTTTTGCTCAATCGTCGCGACCAAAATCGGTCTCAAAATCCGGTGCGATCCCTAAAAGGCCCATTTACGGACAAGCCCTTAAGTCCTCGATCGTCCGTCGTCACCCGGTCCCGGGGTCTTCAACTCCTTGCCGGCCGTCGGCCGTTCGGCCGCTTTCGGGGATTCCAGTTCTCGTAACAGGTTCATCAGGCCGCCCCGGCGCAGACAGTCCTTGTAATCGGATTCATGGTAATCGATCACGTACTTAAGGTAGTGCATGTTGTTTTCTATCGCATCCCTGTAGAGATCCCGGGCGATGCCCCATCTGGCATCGAAATGGTGAAGCATCCACCCCTCGACTCCGCCAAGGTCCTCGGCGAAGCGCTTCTTCGTAAACTCCCAAAATCCAGGGGTTTTCCTCAAAAGGTCCAATTCATCGGAGAACCCCGGCACTCCGCCTTCCTCGAATTCACAATATAGAAACGGCAACCTTTCGAGGTAAGTCCTGTCGGCCATTTGCCCCAGAAGGTCCGCCGTGCCGAGGGCCTTGCCAAGGAATTCGTGTTCGGTGGATTCGAAGGGGATTTCGCCGATGTTGACATCGAGACCGGTGCACTTCAGGCATCCCCGGCAGAAGAGCAGGTCGTCGGTAGAGTAATCATTCCCGGCAAAATACTTTTCCATGAAGGAGATGCTGCGTTCGATGTGCGTGAGGGTATATTGCGCCCCTGTGCCCCCGGTTTCCCATATGCCTTGAATGTACCCCGTGTCGTGCAGGAGGGACGATACAAGCCCCAGACAGACATGCCTTTCCGTCAAGCGCACTCCCTTCGCAAACGCTCCGTGAATGAGCCTTGTCGTTGCCATGAGGCAGTCTGTCGTATGTTTGAGATCATGATAATAGATGTTGCAGCCGCGGTACCCCGGATAGTCCCCTTTGAACAAGGCGACGATGTCTTCGCAAGCCTTATAGACCGGTGCAAAATCGCCTCCTGGGAACATAATCCGGAAGATGACGCCCGCTTCCGAGAAAACCGCTTCCGGGCTGTCCATGTTGACGAGGTCCTCGAGCTTGCGTACTTCAGATTTCATTCACAACCCCGCTGTGTGATACCAGGATCAGCAATGGCGGCAAAATAATCCGGGACCGAGTTGAATTGAAGCATGGACGAACGGAACAAATGTCCGATCCTCCAAACGCAACTATCGGTCCGGCGGGACAAAAGAACCGACGGTTGCAAGAGTCTCCATTTCCTCACGGTCTAACAAACATCGACGCAATCGATAAGCACATTCTCTACGGGAGGCTTGGTGCGGGACTATGGCATGCCGATAAGGGCATGTCAAGCCTGACGGCGCGAGCAGGCCAAAGACCCGCTGCCCACTCGGGTGCTTGGGTCGTGGGGCCTGTTGCCGGAACAGAATCCAGGTGGAGAATGAGCCGTTTGTCCAGAAACGTCACCCTGGCGGTATTGCGGGGTCAAGTGTCGTTCATTGGAATTACCCAATAATTTCAATGAGCCTGGATTCCGGCCTCCGCCGGAATGACGAATCCCGGTTTCATCCGGCCTCGGCTTTTCCTTTGGGAAACAGCCCGAACGCCAATTCCCCTCCCCTGGCGGAAGGGGTGAGGGGATGGGGTAGAAAATCGCTCAAATCAGGATTTACACTTTACCGGTACAGATACTCCCTCGTGGTGGGCAGATCGTTATTCAGGCCTTTGGAGAACAAGACCTGAAACAGCCGGTTGTCTCCATATCTGAAACCGGCCGATGACGACTGCAGATAGAGACGCCACATCCTGACGAAGCGTTCATCGAACATCTGTCGGATCTTGTCCTCATTCTTTTCGAAGTTTTCCACCCATCGGTCCAGAGTGAGCGCATAGTGTGTCCTCAAGTTCTCGACGTCCAGTACCGAGAACCCTGCCTGTCCCAATTGACCGACAACCTCGGACAGTTCGGGGATATAGCCGCCGGGGAATATGTACGTCATGTGCCACGAATCCCCGGAAGTAGCGAACTCGAGGCCGATTGTGTGCAGCAGCCCCAGCCCGCCGTCCTTCAATAAACCTGATACTGCCCTCATGAAGGTCGGAATGAATTCTTTTCCCACATGCTCGAACATCCCGATCGAAACAAACTTGTCGAATTCCCCCTTGAGGCTTCTGTAGTCGGCGAGGGCCACTGAGATGCTGGATTCGAGCCCCAGTTCCCTGATCTTATCGTTTGCATATTCACATTGATTTTTCGAGAGGGTAATGCCAAGACCGGTGATCCCATAGTTCAGAGCGGCGTAAATGAGCATGCTCCCCCATCCGCAACCGACATCCAGGAGCCTTTCGCCCGGTTTTAACATCAGTTTCCGTGAAATATGTTCGTATTTATTCATCTGCGCCTGTTCGAGAGAATTTTCCCGACTCGTGAAATAGGCACACGAATAAGTCATCGTATTGTCGAGGTAGAGCCTGTAGAAATCATTGCCGCGGTCATAGTGGTAGGAAATATTCTTTTTGGCCCTGCCGGGCGTGCACCGGGTTTTCAGGTAGTCGGGAATGAGCCGAAGTTTCCTGAGGGCATTCGGCTCCAGGTTGTCGAATCTAATGGCGAGTCCCAGGCGCAGCAGTTCCTCCATGCTTCCTTCGACCTCTATCTCTCCGCTGGTGTATGCCTCGCCGAAACCAAAGAACCTCCTGACGGCAATTTCTCTGGCGCTCTTTTCCGACTTGATATGGAGGGTGAACGCGGGTTTCTCGCCGAATTCGATCCGTTCCCCATCCCAGAGAATAAATGCGAAAGCCACGGCTGGATCAGCCTGATGGAATCGATCTGCCAAACTTCTGAATGTCTCCCTCACGATCGTGCCTCCTCCTCAGAAGCAACTCATTGTTCGACGATTACCGAGCATTCGGGTTGCATAGAACGATATTTAGAGTGAATTACACGGAACACATTGCAGACGAGTCCTTTCGTCCTCACGCTGAACCAATATGAGTACAACAGAAAAACCTGCTTATGTCGTCGCATTGCGGGAGCTTGCTTTTCCCCGCCGATGCAAAACCATTGTTTCCATGCGACCTTTTAATATAATAAACCCCTGATGAATGAATTCCAAAAGGGAAACTGAAAATGCTTGAAGTTGTCGTTTTCATCTGCGGCGCAGTCGTTATGGTGCTCGAAATGACCGGTTCAAGAGTGCTGGCACCTTTTCTTGGGACCTCTATTGTCGTGTGGACAAGCCTCATAGGGATCATCCTGGGTTCCCTCAGCCTGGGTTATTGGTGGGGGGGAAGGCTGGCGGACAATAACCCACGGTACAAAACTCTTGGCGACATCGTCCTGGTTGCAGCGTGTTTTATTGCGGCTATCGCGCTAACCAAATCCTTTGTCCTGAGTTTCCTGCAGACGCATGCCGGGAGCATCCATCTTGGCGCAACAGCCGCCACTATGATCCTCTTCGCTCCGTCGAGTGTCCTGCTCGGAATGGTTTCTCCCTACGCGGTCAGGCTGAAAATGAAAAATCTCGAGCAATCAGGGAGAACAGTTGGAAATCTGTATGCAATTTCCACGATCGGCAGCATCGTGGGAACCTTTGCCGCCGGTTTCTTCCTTATCGGTTTTTTCGGAAGTACGAACATCATCATCATTCTCTCCATCGTGCTTGCCCTGACGTCGCTCATTGCCTACAAAGGGGACTGGCTGTTGAAAGGCTCGGTCGCAGCGCTGTTCGTGCTCGCTCTCATCCTTTCGGCTTCATACGAAGACTACCTCGATTCGCTGGACTTCCACGATATAGACACTCAATACAGCCGGCTCCTCGTGTACAACACAATCAGCATGAGGACGGGCAAGCCGATGAGGGTCCTGGTCACCGGCCCGGAAGGCACTCAGTCGGGGATGTACCTCGACGACCACATCGAACTGGCGCTCAGGTATTCCGATTTTTACAGGCTCGCTCCCTATTTCAAGCCCGGGATGAAAAAAGTCCTGATGCTTGGAGGCGGGGGGTATTCTTTCCCGAAATACGCCCTCAGGGCGTATCCTGAAATGCAGATGGACGTTGTGGAAATTGATCCCGGGGTTACGGCGGCGGCCAGAAAGTTTTTTGCGCTTAAAGACGACCCGAGGCTGAAAATCCATCACGAAGACGCAAGAATGTTTCTTAACAAAGCCAGACAACCTTATGACGTCATATTGTGCGACACTTTCAATTCGCATTATTCCGTCCCGTTTCATCTCAGCACCGTGGAATGCGTCGGGAGGATGCATGATCTTCTGGTCGATGACGGAGTGGTGGTGGTCAACATTCTGAGTGCCATGGAGGGAGACAAGGGCCGCTTTCTGAGGGCGGAGTGCGCGACTTTCAAGGCGGTTTTCCCCCAGGTTTACCTGTTCCCCGTCAATTCGAGTGGCGGGACCTACTGGCAGAACGTGATACTCGTGGCGCTGAAGTCGGATCGAAAACCCGAATTCAGGAGCGAAGACCCATCGTTTGATGAACTCCTGCAGCATCTCCGGACCGAACCGATCGAACGGGATCTTCCTATTTTGACGGATGATTACGCGCCTGTCGACCGGTATGTGGCCGTGCTGAACTGAGTCGACGGGCTGCATCGGGAAGGAGCTTGCATCTTGTCTCCTCTTTTCTTCGTTGATATGATTCGCGAACTTTAAAATCGTAATTTTCCCCACGGCGGCAGGGTGGGTGAGGGCGGCTTTTCATGTAAACGCCCCTTGAGCCCTCTTCGAACCTGCGCGCCGGGTAATGGGAGGCCTTTCCAATGCATAGTCGACCCGGAAGGATGGAAACATATACAGGCTTCCTGATTCTGCTGGCTCTTGTCGGAATCGCCGCAGGCATCCTGTGGAAGCAGTCGAAGTTCGATGCCGCGGTCTTTACGGCAACTCTCCCCGATAAGGGTTCTTCCCCGATGGCCGGGTCCGCCTCCTCTGAGAGCAGCGAACTGCGTGAATACGTCCCGGCAAATTTCGCTCCCATGTCCGGGCTTGAGAACTTTGGACCGGACGATCTGTCGGAGAAGATTGACGGGAAAGCCGAGCTTTACCTGTCGAGCGGTTTCAAGGGACTCCTTTGCCGGCGTTTCGTCAAGCAGGGAAAACCGGCCGAATGGATCGAAATCTTTCTCTACGACATGGGAGACGTGAGAAACGCCTTTTCGGTTTTCAGCCTCCAGAAGAGGGCCGAAGCCGAGGGGCTTTCACTCACGGACTTCTCCTACGGGACTCCCAATGCCCTGTACTTCGTCCAGGGAAAGGATTACGTCGAGATAATCGCTTCCACGGAAGGGATGCGCGACGACCTTCTTGCAGTCGGTCAGACCATGGTGGTGAAAAGGCCGGCGGAGGGGGATAAAGTCGGGGAACTCACGTTGTTTCCTCCGGAGAACCTGGATGCATCGAGTGTCTCACTCCATTCTTCCGATGTGTTCGGCTTCAGTGGGCTCGATAATACTTTTACGGGGACTTACACTTTCGACGGGATCGGCGTGACCGGCTTCCTGTCCAAGCGGAAAAGCCCCGGCGAGGCGTCGGAACTGGTCGAGGCCTATGGGCGGTTTCTTGTCGAAAACGGCGGCGTCCCGCTCGACTCGAGCCTCCTGGATATTCCGGGAGTCAAAGTCATAAAAGTCTTCGATGTATTTGAAGTGGTATTCTCCAAGGGGGAACTTCTTGCGGGAGTGCACGAAGCAGATGACCGGGACGTGGCCGAAAAGCTCGCGCTCGCGTTATTCCGGGGAATTCAATGAAACCAGAGATGGAGCAGCCACCGAAGGGTGAAGGGGAAGAACTCGACCGTCGTTCGTTCCTCATCCGCTCGGCCAAAGCGGGGGCGGTCATAGCTGCCGCCGGATTGTTGAGCTACCGGTTGTACGACTCGAAGGGTCCCCCCCTGTCCTCGGATGAAATCGAGGAACTGGCGGTTCTGAAGGATTTTTCCGTCCCGGAAGCCGGCACGCGAATGAGCATCATCTCGGGCGAGGACAGGATCAAGAGCGTCAATCTCGGTTTGAAAGCAATCGGCGGCATCGAGTCGTTCATAAAAAACGGGGACCGGGTGCTGCTCAAAGTGAATGCGGCTTTCGCCACCCCGCCGATCCTGTCGGCTACCACCAACCCCGACCTGCTCTCGGAAGTGATTCGCCTCTGCCTGAAGGCCGGAGCGTCATCGGTTGTCGTCACAGATAACCCGATCAACGATCCGGAGAGCTGTTTTGCCCTGACGGGCATCGGCGACGCCGTCCGGTCCTCCGGGGGGAAGCTCATGTATCCCAGGGATACCTTCTTCAGGCCGATCACCGTGCCCGGAGGAACCCTCATCAAAAACTGGCCCATGCTCTACCTTCCGTTCACGAACGTGAACAAGGTCATCGGGATGGCCCCGGTAAAGGACCATCACCGGAGCGGCGCTTCCCTCAGCATGAAGAACTGGTACGGCCTCATAGGCGGCAGGAGGAATATATTCCACCAAAACATCCACAACTTCATCATGGAGCTTGCCCTGATGGTCAAACCAACCCTGGTGATCCTTGACGGGACGGTATCCATGATGACAAACGGTCCCACCGGCGGTTCTCTTTCGGATCTGAAACAGACCAATACCATGATCGTCAGCACGGACCAGGTGGCCGCCGACGCTTTCGGGGCCGTCCTGCTCGGCAAGTCCGTTCCCGAGCTTCCCTATATATCAAAGGCGGAAGCCGCGGGGGCGGGCACCGCCGATTTCGAATCTCTCAAACCGGCGCGCGAAAGCACCGGGTAACCCTAATTACCCAGAAGACTTATGAGAATCGTTCTTGTCAGACGCATTAGCCAGATCTTCTTTCTGATTGTATTCCTCTGGTTCTGCATCGTCAGCTCTATTGGAACCGACTGGTGGCAGCTTCGGGGATGGCCGGTGAATTGGTTTCTCCAACTGGACCCCCTGGTGGCGGTCGGAACCATCCTCACGACGGGCACGCTGTACTCGGGACTTTTGTGGGCCCTGGCGGTCGTAGTACTTACCGTATTGCTGGGAAGATTTTTTTGCGGCTGGATGTGCCCCTTCGGCTCCATCCATCAGTTCGTCGGGTATCTGGGGCGAAGAGGAGAACCGCTGGCGCGCAGGCTGAAAAAAAACGAGCCGCATCGCGCGCAGTCCGTAAAATACTATATTCTTCTGTTCCTCCTGTCCGCGGCATCCGGGGTTCTCATCGCCCGGGTGATACGTTCGGCTTTCGATGTCCCCATGGTCTTGTGGAGCCTGCTGGCGGTTACCGTTTCCCTCTGTGCTTTGACGATGGTCAAGACATGGAAGAAGCCCGGCAAGGCCGCGGGGGCCCTGTTGATGCTCCTGGGTTTCTGGACCCTGATTGCCTTCTTTACCTCATTGGATCGCATGATCCGGTCCTCTCTTCAGACGGGGCTCCTCGATCCGATCCCCCTGGTGCACCGATCCGTCAACCTTGTGCTCCTGCCGCTGCTCGATGCCACAACCCAGGCGCTCTCCGTAAACCAGAGATACTACGAGGGAGCATGGCTGATCGGGGGGATGTTCATTGCAGCGGTTTTGCTCAACCTCGTGGTCCCCCGGTTTTACTGCAGGTTCGTATGCCCGCTGGGGGCTTTGTACGGTGTTCTCAGCCGCCTCGCCCCATGGCGGATCGGCAAGGTGACGGGAGAGTGCACGAACTGCCGGCTGTGTGAGGCCAACTGCGAAGGCGCCTGCGAGCCTGCCGGCGTGATCCGTGTCCATGAATGCGTGCTCTGTATGAACTGCATGGACGAATGCCGGCACGACCTGATATCGTATCGCACGGTCCCGTCGGCGACGGGTGAGATCAGCTCCCCCGATCTGTCCAGACGCGGCTTCGTCATTACGGCGTTGTCCGGAATAGCCGTTGTGCCCGTCTTGCGCCTGGGAGGCGGGATGAGCCACAGTTGGAATCCCGAGGTCATACGGCCGCCCGGCGCTTTATCCGAGTCGGACTTTCTCACTCGCTGCCTGAAGTGCGGCCAGTGTATGAGGATCTGCCCGACCAACGTCATTCATCCGTGCGGAACGGAAGCCGGGATTGAAGGAATCTGGACTCCTGCATTGAATTTTCGTATCGGGGCAAGCGGCTGTCAGCACAACTGCATAGCGTGCAGCCACATCTGCCCAACGGCGGCAATCAGGCCGATCAGCATCGATGAGAAGCTCGGGCTGAATGAATATGCCCGCAAGGGGCCGCTCCGGATCGGCACGGCATTCGTCGACCATGGCCGCTGCCTTCCCTGGGCCATGGACAAGCCCTGCATCGTGTGCCAGGAAAATTGTCCCGTCAGCCCGAAAGCGATTTTTGTAAGAGAAGAGTTCGTCACGGTGAGGGGAGGCATCCTTAAGGTTCTGAAGGCCGATGCCTCCACGGTTGAGATAGAAGGACCGGGTTTGCAGCCCGGCAAGTTCGCGAGCGGAGACTATTATGTCAGGCTCCCTTCCGAACCCGAAACTCAGCGCCGGCTCATAACCGCAAACACCGAGAAGCAGATCTCCATAGCCCTTGACCGCCCCTTTGAGATGCCTCCGGGGGAGCGGGCCGGAATTGAAATTCAGGTCCGGCTGCAACGTCCGCAGGTGGATCTGGAACGTTGTATCGGGTGCGGGATTTGCGAACACGAATGCCCTGTCAGCGGAAGAAGGGCGATACGGGTTACAGCGGAAAATGAATCGCGCACCAGAAGGCGTTCCCTGCTGTTGTAGCATGCGCGATTTTCACTGTCATAATTTTCATCCTGTCTGTTTCGAGAGGAAAACGTGAGGAGACGCAGAAAATGTCCGGAGGAAAAGATCTTTCAAGGCGCGATTTCTTAAAGACCGCGGGGGCTCTGGGATCGAGCTCTCTTCTGCTTCAGTCCACCGCTTTTGCGCAGGTTGCCGGCGGCTCGTCCGAGAAGCCGGTGGAAGCGAGTCAAATCCCCAGCCGGTCGTTTGGCAAAACAGGGGTCAATGTGTCCTGCCTTGCTCTCGGAGGGATGTTCGACATCCAGTCCAATCAGCTCCTTTTGAGGCAGGCATTGAAATGGGGGGTCACCTACTGGGACACCGCCGACTGCTATGAAGGCGGCAAAGGTGAGGTCGGCTTCGGGCAGTTTTTCAAGAAATATCCCGAAACGAGGAAAGACGTCTTTCTGGTCACAAAATCCGATAAACGCGATCCGGACGGCATGACCAAGCTGCTCAACCAGTCCCTTCAGAAGCTCAACACGGATTATATTGATCTCTATTTCATTCACGGCATGAGTTACATGAATGAAATAAACAATGAGACCAGGGCGTGGGCCGAGAAGGCCAAGAAGGAAGGGAAAATCAAGTTCTTCGGGTTCAGCGCGCATTCCAACATGGAAGATTGCATGCTTGCCGCTTCAAAACTGGGATGGATTGACGGAGTCATGGTGAGCTACAATTTTCGAATCATGCGAAGCGACAAGATGAAAGCCGCCGTCGATGCGTGCGTGAAAGCCGGAATCGGCATCACGGCCATGAAAACCCAGGGTGGAGGCTCCGTGGGCATGGGCAGTGAAGCGGAACTGGAAATGGCCGGCAGATTCCTGAAACTTGGATTTACCGACAAACAGGCCAAGCTCAAAGCTATCTGGGAGAACCCCAATATAGCCAGCATCTGCTCCCAGATGCCGAATATGACGGTTCTTATGTCCAACATCGCCGCCGCTCTGGACCGGACCAGACTCTCTGCCGCCGACCTCGACCTGTTGGACCGCTATGCGCACGAAACATCGACGAGCTATTGCGCCGGGTGCGCCGATCTGTGCGAATCGGCCATGGACGGCCGCGTGCCGATAAGCGACCTGATGAGATACCTCATGTACTTCCACAGCTACGGGGACAGCGACCGCGCTCGGGAGCTGTTCGCAGCACTGCCTTCGGATGTGAGGGACGGGCTTGCGACGATGGACTTCAGGGCTGCGGAACAAAGGTGCCCCCGGAACCTCAGGATCGGAGATCTCATGAAACGGGCGTCCACCCTCCTTGCCTGAGGTGAACCAGACCTGCGATGACTTGCCGCTGCTTTATGCGCCTGTTGCCCAAAGGAAAAGCCGAGGCGGGATGAAGCCGGGATTCGTCATTCCGGCGAACACTCATGGCCTTTCGGCCACAACGAACAATGAAAAAATTTCTGCCTAAATCGTGGCAGGGTATACGTTGGGCGGCAATTTCTTTTTTCATATAAATGCCGGAATCCAGCTTCCTTGAAATCGTTGGGGAATTTCAATTAACGACACTGGACCTCGGCAATACCGCCGGGGTGACGTTTCCGGACAACGCCCCATTTTTCACCTGGATTCTGTTTGGGCAACAGCCCCTTATGGAAAGGACCTCGAAATTTGAGCAGATACCTGATGATCGACGTCGGAGCCGGGACCCTGGACGTCCTCTATTTTGATGACACTGCCGGGCTGCACTACAAATCCGTGGCGAGGTCTCCAGTTCTTTATCTTGCCGAGAAGGCCGCGAGGCTCCGGGGAGATATGCTCATCACCGGTAAGGAAATGGGGGGAGGTCCCATCACGGATATTCTCAAACGGAAGGCCCGGGAGGTGGAGGTGCTCATGTCGGCCTCATCCGCCCGCACGCTCAGCCACGACCCGGAAAAGGTGCGATCCTGGGGGATCGCGGTCCTCGATGACGAACGGGCCGAGGCGCTGAAAGGCGAC
Source organism: uncultured Syntrophobacter sp. (assembly GCA_963666995.1). Lineage (GTDB taxonomy): Bacteria > Desulfobacterota > Syntrophobacteria > Syntrophobacterales > Syntrophobacteraceae > Syntrophobacter. The sequence continues at coordinate 3,903,666 of OY762941.1, forward strand.
AAACGATATAGTCACCTGTCGATTGCCGACATTGAAATCGATCGGCTGAAGAAAATCGTCCGGGGGTTCGGCGTGCCGTTTGCCTTCGACGTCGTAGTGGCTTGCGCGCAGGACCACGGCATGCCTCCCGCAGGTGTATCTCACCTGGATTATCGCCACAATGTCTTCCAGGCCCGCCTGGACTCGAATCCGCATCCCGATTCCCTGATGTACGGGAGTGACGAAGTCCCGGCAGCATTCAACCGGCTGAGAAGCCTTGCCGAAAGTGCGGCAAACCTGCCTGCGAAAGAGGTCTATGTGATGGACAGCGGGATGGCCGCCGTACTCGGAGCGTCCATGGATATCCAGGCGCTCGGGAAAAAGAGAATCCTTGTTCTGGATGTGGCGACGTCGCATACGGTCGGAGCGGCCCTCGACGAGGGAGAGATCGTGAGCATGTTCGAATACCATACCCGCGATCTCGACCTTGCAAGGCTGGAAGGCCTGCTGAGAGACATGGCAAACGGCAGTATGGATCATGAAGGGATATTGAAGGAGGGAGGGCACGGCGCATACGTCCGAAAGCCGTTCGGTTTCAATGAAGCGGAAGCCGTTGTCGTTACGGGTCCCAAGCGGCGGCTGCTTGAAACATCCCGACTGCCGATTTCCTTCGGAGCGCCTCTTGGAGACAATATGATGACCGGAACGGTGGGTCTGCTCGAGGCCGTCCGGCGGCGGAAAAAGCTCGGTGCAATCACGTATATCTGATACGGGCTGCATCGAAGAGAGTAGCAAACGCTATTTCTCAAGGGCGTAGGGAACTGCGTTCCGGCCTGTTGCCCAAACAGAATCCAGGTTGAAAATGAGGCGTTTGCCCAGACAACGTCACCCCGGCGAAAGCCGGGGTCCAGTGCCGTTACCTGGAATTACCCAATGATTTCAAGGAGCCTGGATTCCGGCCGTCGCCGGAATGACGGATCGTGATTTCGTCCGGCCTCGGCTTTTCCTTTGGGCAACAGCCCGAAGAGCGTGGGAACGAGCCAAGAATTCCAACACGTTCAAAGGGTGGCCCGGATACTTGCCATCCGGGTCCGTTAGGACAAGAGGACTGCCGAATCCGTTACCACGATTCCAGGGCTTGCCCTCCGAGCTTCCTCGTGCGCTTCGCGCACGGACAACGGGTTGTCCGTGCCACCCATCAATAGGATTATGTCATTGAATTTGTGAAATGGACTACTTAGGGCTTGTCCGTAAATAGGCCTTTTAGGGATCGCACCGGATTTTGAGACCGATTTTGGTCGCGACGATTGAGCAAAACCGCAGGTGTAGCTGGACTACGTTGAGGATTTTGCGATTGAGAAGCGGCCGAAGTGGGCCAAAAGCCGGATGCGAGCACAAAGGATTTGTTTACGGACAAGCCCTTAGTCTCAGACCCGGCACGCCTTTCCACCGAAGAGAGCGGTCAATTGCGCCGCGGTGCGGTCGGCGAATTCATCGGTCAGTGCATATTCCCAATGATGCTGATGGAATATATTGCGCACTTTTTCGCGGTAATTCAGTGCGTCGATCAGAATGTGGTCGACATACGGAAAGACCTGGTTGAAGAGGGCTTGAGGGTCCATGGGAAGCAGGGGGCCGACGAATGCCCAGGTGTGCAGACCGGCCTCGCTGAGCCGTTTTATGGCCTCGATACGACTGCCGATACTCGGAGCGTTCGGTTCGAGTATCTTCCTGACTTCGTCGTTGTCCGTCGGTAGGGTAATTCCCACCGAAGTCTCCTGCGAAGACGACAAAATATCCAGGTCCCGGAGAACCAGCGGCGATCGCGTCAAGATTTCGATGTTCCATCCATATTCCATCAATGCTTCGAGACACTGCCGGGTCAGCCTGTATTGCTTTTCCGCGGGCTGGTATGGGTCGCATACGCTCGAGAGCATAGCCGTTGAAGGTTTCTTCCTGCGGGATAGTTCGCGCCGCAGCACTTCCGCGATGTTGACCTTCGCCTCGACGAATGTGCCCCACGGGAGGTTGAAATGCCGGCGGGAGAATTTTCTCATGAAGGCCGCGTAACAATAGCTGCACCCGTGACTGCAGCCCAGGTAAGGGTTGATCACAAATTGCACACCCGGAATCCTGGACCTGACAAGTGCGGTTTTTATGGTTGTTTCAGTTACTTCCATCATGGCCAATCGCACGATGCGGGGTTGCGGGCTGCAAGACCACCGCATGCCGCAACCGCGCTCATTTGGAAGAAGAAAAGAAAAGCATAAGGCTTTTCACCACGTTCGACATAAAATCAAAATCCAACGTTTCCATCGTGTCGGTGCGCTCATGGTAATGGGGGTTTCTGTAGTTGGCGGTATCCGTTATCATCACCGCCTTGAACCCCTGGTCCCAAAAGGAGATGTGGTCGCTTCGCCTGACCGCCGGTATGAGCCAGCCGTTCAGCGGGACAGTCAGTGAGATGGCCGGAAGTTCAGGGTTTTGAGAGAAGGCATCCAGAATTGACCGGGTGAACGCCCGCGACTTCGTATTTCCGACGATGGAGATGTAGTTCCCTTCCCTGGGGTAATGGGCAAACCGCAAGGGCAGGGGGTATTTTTGCGATCCTGGGGCCATGGAGCGGTAACCGACCATTTCCAGGCAGATTGCGCCCTCCAGCGGCTCCTTTTCCTCTCTTGCCTTCCCGGCATGGATCTTGCTGCCCCTGTACGGTGTGAGGAAAGCGGGTTTCTCCTCGAGAGTGAAGGAAACGAACTTCACCGAAAGGTCCATGACCTTCTGTTCGCTGAGCATCTTCAACAGGCGAGAGGTCTCCAGTTGCACCGCCACCGCACTGGCATTGTCGTCGGCCCCGGCCGTGCCTTTAACCGTATCGTAATGCGCTCCGAGCAGATAAGTCCTTGAGGGGTTCCGGCAAAAGTCGATCCGTGAGACAACATTGGCAACGGGAAGGCCGCGAAAGGCATAACTTTCGAGGCGAGTTTCCAGGCCAATGTCCTTGTAGGCGGACTCAATGTAGTCTTGCGCCTTCTGAAGATTCTCCGGACGCTGGATGCTTCTCTCCCCGATTTGAACGGTCAGTGCCTCAATGTGTCTTCTCAACTGCTCGGCGGTCTCAGCGGAATTCATCGATACCGGTCTCATAAAATGAAAGGACTCCCACCCGAAACGCATCCAAGGTTGTTCCCCATAGATACTGAAATGTGGAAAGGGAGTGAGCGGGTCGTTTCCTCATGGAAATGAAAAGGGCAATCCCTGCCGCTGTGAATATAATCGATCGAGGCACCGTAAAAAAGGAATTTACAGGGTCCCGTGAACGGAGCCTGCATGTACTCCCTTTTGGGACCGGAAGGCGATCGGACCCTCTTACGACCGCCCTGCCGACGGCTGAAACAAAAAACCCCTCCCGGGAGCAATCCCGGGAGGGGTGAGTATCAGAAGCAAGAGTCAAAGGCGTTTATTGTACTTCCTGAGATTTTCGCTTTTGTCCTTGCTGAGACTGCTGGCGTTTTTGTTGCTGCTGCTGTTGCCGTTGCTGCTGAACCTGTTGCTTCTGCTGCTGTTGTTGCTGCCTCTGCTGCTGGACCTGCTGCCGTTGAGACTGCTGTTTTTCCCGTTGCTGCTGTTGCCGTTGCTGTTGAACCTGCTGCTTCTGTTGCTGCTGTTGTTGCCTCTGCTGCTGGACCTGCTGCCGCTGAGACTGCTGTTTTTCCCGTTGCTGCTGCTGTCGCTGCTGCTGAACCTGCTGCCTCTGTTGCTGCTGTTGTTGCCGTTGCTGCTGGATCTGCTGCCTTTGGTTCTGTTTCTCCATTTGCTGTTGTTTCTGGTTCTGCTGCTGCTGTTTTCGCTGTTCCATCTGTTGCTGCCGCTGGCTCTGCTGCTTTTCACGTTGCTGCTGCTGTCTTTGGTTCTGTTTCTCCATTTGCTGTTGTTTCTGGTTTTGCTGCTGCTGTTTTCGCTGTTCCATCTGCTGCTGCCGCGGAGACTGCTGCTGTTGTCTCTTCTCCTGCTGCAACTGCTGCCGCTGCTCTCGTGCCGAGGGCTGGCCCTGCACCTGGCCGGTTCCGCGGGGAGACTTGATCCCGCCCTTGCCCTGTTCGCCGCGCTGCCCCTGAGTCCCGCGATTTCCGGTTTGGACTTCACGAGGCTGTCGCTCGTTCTTCTTTAGTCCCATCTTTTGGGAGGCAATCTCTTTCCTCGGTTTGTTGACATCGCCGGCAGGGACAATTTTATTGGTAATCGACGGGTTCTTAATCCTGGCGCCCTTCGCAAGCTGTCCCTCTTTGACGCCGGATACCCGTCGTTCGATTCCCGACGCATTGACATTCCTGGTCTGGCCGGCGATTCTCCGGTTGCTGTCGATTCTCCTGACCACGTCTCCATGGGGTTTGTTTGTCACCCTGATGTCGTTATTGAAGTTGAACCTCTGTTTGTTATTCCTGTAGTTGCTCATCACCCTGTCGTTTACCACGGCATGGCTGCGGTAGTTGTTGATGATGGTGGTTCGGTTGATATTGGTGATGCGGACCCTGCTGTAGTTGTTCACACTGTAGAAATTACGCTGATTGACTATGACGGCGCTGTTGAGCCAACGGTAGCTCCCGATGTTGATATTGATGCCGGCAAAGCCCACACCGGCGACGACCATGGCGCGCGGTCCCCAGTAATGGTGTGAATAATAGGGTTCCATTGGGGCCAGAGGCACCCACCCTATATCCTCTCCGGAGCTGATCCATGCCACTCTTCCCGGATACCAGCAGGTGCAGGGGTCGTAAGCGGGCTCGGCGGCGACCACCTGGACTCTTGGCATCGGGGGGGCCCAATACCAGCATCCGCAGCTCTCCACCCTCACCCAGTTGCCGTAATGATGCGTGACGTACCCGAACGATTCTTCGGGTACCCAGCAGTTGTCGTCGTTCCATTCCGTCCACCTGCCTCGCGTGAAAGGAGCCCAGTCATTGTCCACGGTGGTCGGGCGCCACATGGTCCTCTGCTGGCCTTCATAGTCAACGGTCTCCCAACTGCCGTTCTGGTCGAGATCATAAGAGTCGTCCGACAGGTTCGGGGGGAGGTATTGCGTCGAGGCCCCCTTCACGGTGATCTTTTTGGTCCACAACTCGTCTCTTGCCGCATTCCAGTCGTCCCAATCGGCGTCAACAGTTCCGGCGCCGTCTTCCACCGCCTTGCCGTCCGATAACAGGGAAGGCGAGCCGGCTGCAACCTGATACTTTGCGGCGTCATTGTTCAGGACGAAGTCCACGGTGCCTGAGATGGCGATGACTTCAACCGACTCGTCCCCCACGTAAAGATCGAAAGTAGTCCCGGCGGGGGCCACGACATAGCCGAAAGGAGTCGTCGTTTTGATCACGGCGTCCTGGCTCTTGTTGAAGAATCTGGAGACCCCGGAAGCCACGTCGATTTCACAAACGTCTTGGCGAAGCGCAATGAGCTGGATCTGAGTGTCTGCGCCGACTCTGATCCACGTTCCATTCGGCATGATAAATTCAGCCTTGCCGTCCTGGTCGGAATAGAGGGCGTCGTCCAATCCGAAAGGCGCGTCCTTAATCGTTGCAACCCAATCTTTCTCGGCTGGGACATAGCGCAGCAATTGCCCTTCCACTTCCGATATGCGTCCGACCATGATGGGCTCAGTCGATGCCTGAGGTTGGGCTGCCGCGGTCCGGGATGCGGCACTTCGGGGTGAGGGGGGCCGGGATGAAGGGGTTTGGGACGAAGCGACCGTCACCCAGCCGAATAACAGGATGAGAGTCAACAAAGAAAGCCTTCCGGTTCTTTTCATGGTGCATATCCTCCTTTTGGATGGCAACATCGAGTGTCAGAATCCGTCTGACCTGCCTCATCATGCCGACTTCACCGGTTGCCCCGTCTGGTGCTGCCGTGAGCCCGGAGCGATCGGGCACTGAACACGTCGTCCCTCCGATCGAAACTGCGTTATAACCGCACGTTCGCGTTTGTCCGCAGATACCTGCCCATCCTCCACGGCAGATGTGGATGGGCAAGGCACAGGCCCGGAGAATCGCGACTTTTGTGGTCCCACGCGGCATTTTCCCGTCAAGGCAGCAACTGCAGGCCGTACAGGATCTACACTCTCAGTTTGATGCCGTGCTACTAAATGGGAATAAGTAAGAAAAGCCGATTTGGGGTTTGCCTATTGATTATTTTAAAGTCGGCTGGTTGTCAACCGGAATGTCGGCTCCGTGAAGGCGGATCGCTTACAATTAAGAGAAATTCATGTATTACGAACATGAGGCGAAATGATATACAAAGATGTAGCCTGCGTGTATTCGACTTTCTCGTGATCGATCGCGTTGCGGTGAATTTTGACAGGTTCCGGTACGGCTTGTCCTCCTTGAAAATCGGGGAAATTGGAAGTATAAGATGAACGCCCCGGGGCCGTGCGGCATGCACAAAATTTCTGCTTGCAGGGTTCCTGAACCGGAAAACCGGGGTATCATGAAAAGGCGCAAGGGATGGGCGATCTCGCCCGCAGGCCCGAGCGCTCGCTCGATTTTTGTTTTTTCGGGATTTTTCAACAGGTGCTCCATCACATTCCCATCAGGGAATTGCAGTCAGATCGTCCTGTCACGAGAGGAAACGCATGTTTAAGGAACGTCTGTCCTCATTGTTGGTAATCTTCATGCTGTTATTCCCGCTTTTTTACCCGTTTGACAGCCGGGCCCTCGGCCAGACTCAGGGGAAGAGCGTAAGGGTGCAGCCCGTTCCGGGAAAGAAGGCGGGCACCCAGCCCGCGCACGGCAAGAAGGGCGCTGAAACTGCACCGGCCAAAGCCGCAACCGGAGACGCATCGCCGGGACAGATCAATGCTCGGTCGGCCATCCTGATTGAAGTCTCCACCGGGGCTGTCCTCTTCGAGCAGAATGCCGATGAAATCATCGAACCCGCATCATTTACCAAGATCCTTTCCCTGTACCTCATTTTCGAGGGACTTCAGCAGGGGAAGATTCATACCAGTGACGATATCTGGATCAGCGAGACCGCGTGGCGTACCGGCGGATCAAAGATGTTTGTTGGAATCGGAACGAAAATATCCCTGGACGAAATCCTCAAGGGTATCGCCGTGGTCTCCGGAAACGATGCCTGTGTCGCGGCGGCCGAACATCTCAGCGGAAGCGTTGATACCTTTGTGGATGCCATGAATCGCAAAGCGCAGGAACTGGGCATGACGCACAGCCGGTTCCTCAACCCTCATGGTTTGCCGGTGGAAGGCCAGGTGACCACGGCAAGGGACATGGCGACCCTCGACGCGGCTTATCTGCGAAGGTTCCCCGAATCCCTGCAATACCATTCCATGCGCGAGTTCTCATACAACAACATTGTTCAATACAATCGCAACCATCTTCTCCTGAAAGATCAAACCGTGGATGGGTTGAAGACCGGCTATGTCGCAGCCTCGGGTTATCATCTGGCGGCCACGTCAAAACGCGAGGGGATGCGGTTGCTGGCCGTCGTCATGGGGGCGGGCACTCCCGGGATCAGGGAGCGCGAGGCGATGAAGCTGCTCAACTACGGGTTTCGCTATTTCACGCTCGTTCAGCCTTTTGTCCAGGGCCAGCCGGTCTCCACGATCAAGGTCTGGAAAGGTCAACAGGATCAGCTCGGTCTTTACCCCATCGAGGCGGCAAGTTTCCTGATTCCCCAGGCTCAGAAGCAACAGCTCAAATGGGAAATCCATGCCCCGGCGGAGATCACTGCTCCGGTAGAAGCCGGTCAAAAGGTGGGGGAAGTGGTTTTCTACCTTTCGGATCAGCCGAAGAGAACCGTATCCCTCGTCAGCCAGGAAGAGGTGCCCCTCGGAGGCTGGTTCAAGAGGGCGTACCAGTCGATTCACACTATTCATCTGGTGGACTGGAAATGGCTGAGTGGAATCACGGGCGCAATCGCCCTTATCGTGATTTCCACCCTGGTCATCCTGAGTCGTAAATCTTCGCCAAAACGATCCAGGTCGTCCATGCGAAAGAAGTGATGGTCCGGAGGGCCTCTTCACGCCTTGCCGTGGCCGGAACGGATGGGGATTGTTCGCAAATCCGCATGAAAGGTTGAAAAGATAACCGGAGGTCTACCGACCGATTTCCTTCGGAGGCTTTTTTCGGGGATCGCCGATCCCGCAGGATGGGGACATTCAGGTGTTTACGCCCATTCTCGGCAGGACCCAACGGTGCAATACGATCCAGGCAAGGGCTATTCCGATCATCAGGAATACATCCCAGGACATAGGCTTCTCCTGTTTTGAAATGGAACAAAAGACGCGACCGCGCACACGCGCGTCTCCGTTCTGTGGCTCGATTAACGAAATTCCGTTCGTTTTCGCGGTTTGGAATGGGCCTCGGTACAGGCCTCATCCCTTTCGGAACGGGGTTCATCACCCCGCATAGCCGAAAACTTTTGTTATTCAGCTATTCTTCCCTTCGGATAACTACTGCGATGTAGCTCCACCATTGCCAATTTGTGTGAAAAAGTCAAGGTCTGCCGCTACGGATGGCCGGGGAATGGGAAACGCGATGGAGCCGTTCGGTTATGTTCGAGCGGTTTCTTACACCGAAAATTGGATTTTGCTCTCCCGAAGGCATACAATATCTAACAGGGGAATGCGAGCAGACGGTTAAGGGCGCGATGATTATTATCGAGAACCCGATTTGTGAAAGTTGACAAGGAAGGGGATAGAATTTAAGGTGGCGAGGCTCTTTTTTGCCGCCATTCCATATTTAGGAGAAAGAGATAATGAAATGTGATCCAAAGTCATGTGCGAGTTGCCCGAACGGCGACAAGAAATCCAAGGAAGAACTGATTCGCTGCAAGCTGATGCGGATCAAACATAAGCTCATAGTCATGAGCGGCAAGGGTGGTGTGGGTAAGAGCAGTGTTGCGAGTTACCTGGCGCTGTCGCTTGCCCGCATGGGGTTCCAGGTCGGCCTCATGGATATCGATCTGCACGGTCCGAGCATCCCCAGGATGTTTGGCCTTCACGGTCTTCTCACCGTGACGTCCAACCAGGAAATCATACCCCATCAATACTTGCCGAACCTGAAGGTCGTTTCCATCGAATCCATGCTTGAAGATTCGGATGCGGCGGTCATCTGGCGGGGACCGCTGAAGCACGGAGTGATCCAGCAGTTTCTCAAAGACTGCAAATGGGATGACCTTGATTATCTGTTGATTGACTGCCCTCCGGGGACCGGGGACGAGCCTCTCACCATCGCCAGACTCATTCCCGAGGCAAAGGCCATCATAGTGACCACTCCTCAGGAGGTCGCGCTCTCGGATGTGCGAAAGTCCATAAACTTCTGCCGCAAGGTCGAACTGGACATGCTTGGCCTCGTCGAGAATATGTCGGGGCTTTATTGTCCTCACTGCAACGGGTTTATCCCGATTTTCAGCACCGGCGGCGGGAAAAAGACGTCCGAGTCTATGAAGGTCCCATTTCTCGGAGCCCTTCCGTTTGACCCGCTGGTGGTGGAAGGCGGAGACAAAGGGCGTCCCGTGTTGATTGAGGAAGGGGACTCGCCCTTCAGACAGGCAGTACTGGAGTTTGCGAAAACCGTCATAGGGAAATTGGGCGAAAGCGAAAAAACGCAGGAATTGAAGATGGTACAGTAGAGGGGACGGCCGGATCATGTTTCACATTGACCTCGAACAGAAGTCTTTGACGAACGAACAGCGTGAGACACTTCACCGAATGTGGCTCCGTTGCATGCGCAGGATCATTCTTACCACAACCCTTGCAGGAAGCGGTCACCCCGGAGGTTCAATGTCCTCCCTGCATCTCGTCCTGATGCTTTACAGTACCTTGAATCACAGGCCGGATGATCCGTGCTGGGCCGAGCGCGACCGTCTGGTCGTAAGCATGGGGCACATCACTCCGGGCGTATACAGTGTTCTGTGCGAGTTCGGATATATCCCCGAGGAAAACCTCTGCCTGGAATACAGGCTCGCGGGTTCCTGCTTCGCCGGGCATGTGGAATGCTGCGTGCCGGGTGTTGAATGGAATACCGGCAATCTCGGTCAGGGGTTGTCCACGGCGGCCGGTATGGCCCTTGCGCTCAAACTGAAGAAGAAACCTGCCCGGACGGCTGTCCTCATGGGTGACGGAGAGCAGCAAAAGGGCCAGATCGCCGAAGCCAGGCGCTTTGCCGTCAAATATGAGCTGAACGACCTGTTCTGTGTCGTTGACAGAAATCATCTCCAGATCGGCGGTGATACGAGTGACGTCATGCCGCAGGAGATCGAGGCCGAGTACGTGGCTTCGCAGTGGAATGCCGTCTACCTGGGGGATGGCCATGACTTCGATGCCATTTTCCAGGCTTTGAGGAGAATCCGCCGGCGCGAAGTGGACGATCCGCGGTATCCTTCGGTGCTGATCGCGAGGACCACCATGGGCAAAGGGGTATCCTTCATGGAAAATAAGGCGAAGTATCACGGCTCCACGCTGAACGATACCGAAGCCGCCGCGGCCCTCGGGGAACTTGGCCTGGACAATCCCCTCCCGACGCTTCGCGAAAAGCGAAAAGCGTGGCGCACCTTCCATGAAGCATTTTGTCCCTCCATGGAATACCCGGTCGCAGAGCTTGGAGAACCAAGAACATACGGCACGGAGACCCTGACGGACAACCGCTCCGCGTATGGAGCTGCGCTCGCCGACCTCGCCAAACTGAATAATCGCGGAGAAATCCCTCTCATCCTGGGCTTCAGTTGCGACCTCGAAGGATCCGTAAAGATGGATGCCTTTCATCACTTGAGCCCGGGAGCGTTTTTCGAGGGAGGCATTCAGGAGCATAATACGGCCAGTCTCGCGGGGGCCGTAAGCAAGGAAGGTTTTATCCCGTTTTTCAGCACATTCGGGGTATTCGGGGTATCGGAGGTGTACAATCAGCAGAGGCTGAACGACATCAACCAGACCCAACTGAAGGTCGTCTGCACCCATCTGGGACTTGATGTGGGTGAGGATGGTCAAACCCATCAATGCATCGATTACATCGGTTTGCTCCAGAACCTGTTTGGTTTTTCGATCTTCCTCCCGGCCGATCCCAACCAGACGGACAGGATCGTCAGGTATGCGGCGTCGCATCCCGGGAATTACTTCGTCGGCATGGGAAGGTCCAAGCTGAATGCCATCACCGATGAATCCGGGAATCCGCTTTTTGCGGGTTCCTACAAGTTCGTTCCCGGCAAGGCGGACTGGGTCAGGCGCGGAGACCATGGCGCCATACTGACTTACGGGACCGTCCTGCGGAATGCGCTCGGAGCGAGGGAGTTGCTCGCGTCGGAACACGGCATTAATCTGTCGGTGATCAACATGGCTTCCGTTAAGCCCCTCGATAACGAAGCCGTCTTCGAAGCGGCAAAAACGGGCCTGATCGTTACCGCTGAGGATCATCACATCGACACGGGGTTGGGTGCGAGAGTGGCGGCAGTCCTTGCGGGAGCGGGGTCGCCCTGCAGGGTTGCGCGGCTTGGAGTGAAACGCTACGGACTTTCGGGAAGCCCCGAGGTCCTCTATCGGCTGGAGGGTCTCGACCCGGAGGGGATTGTCAAAGCAGTTCTGCAAGCCCGCTCAGGCGTCCCGATAAATCCCTGACCGCGTGGGTGATGAAGTTGTCTTGAAAGACGTCCGGTATGCCGATGTCCCGGTAGCCGGCACGTGCGGACAGGAGCTGCGCGGCGGTGCCTGCGGGAACGATCAGCGCCCCCGGGTAACGGGTCATCCGGTGCCGCAGGAGTACAGGCCTTATTTTCCTCGGCCCCGGGTGTGAAAACAGCCTCAGCAGGCGGGTCTGCCAGAAGAGACACCGTTTGATCCTGACTGCATCCGGAACGCGTGTGAGGTGCATCGCCGAAAGCAATTCGGGAAAGAGCCTGATGCATGTCCCGGAGCCGGGAGCATCCGGCATTTCCTTGAGCAGAGGTGCATAACCATCTCCGGGGCCGAGTCCGGCCATCCAATACCCTTCCAGTTCACTCTCAAACCAGTGATGACAATCCCGCGGAGAAAGCCCTTCCGGGAAGAGCCCGGATGCGGACGCGATCAACGTGTTGATTATGGGATGCAGCAGGTCGTCAGCCAGGAGATGGCCGGCCATTCCAAGCACCCATGCCCATGCCTCTTCGGGAAGCCTCTGCCTTTCCTCCCTCAGCAGGAGCGCCAGAAATGACAGGGTCGGTTGCCCCTGCAGTCTATGAAGTTCCTTGCCCAGTCCGGAGAGGGTGAGAAAGGGGAGGTCGTAAAACAGGGTATCGGGGAAAATGGAACCGAGCAGATACGACTGCCTGTTTCTTGCGACGGCCGCGGGCAGATGCCCGGCTGCATTCAGAAAGGTCAGGCACCGATCGGCCATCAGGATATGAAATCTCTCTTTGGGCATGAGCTTAAAATCCACCGGGGGTGTTCCCCCGTCAGACGAATTGCCGGGGTTCGTGAGTCACGGGCTGAGCGGGGGGAATGAACGGCACGGAGGATGCCGTTTAGCAGGGGTCCGTTTATTTGGCGGCATGTTTCTGGAATTCATCGAGGGCCATGGGCACCAGTCTTCGAATGAAGGAACTCCGATCCCCCGCGAAGGCCTTCTCGTAGTCCTTGTAGAACCGGTGATCCCTGCTCAGGGCGGGAGCTTCATGCCGCACTTTTGAAAAGCGATCCGTGAAGCAATCCACCAGGTCGATCATCGGGACGTGGAAATTCGGGTGGTCCTCAACCCAGCGGAGTCTTCGCATGGCCTCGAAGCGGAGTTGATCCAGGAGGAAGAAAGATACGTCCATCAGGGCCATTTTTTCCGCATTTTCGAGGAAGTGAAAGCGAAGTCCCGGACCCATCCCCATCACTCCCATGATGAAGTCATGGAGCGTCAAGGACGACTCTTCATTGCCTTGTATCAATATGCCAAGGGTCGAGTCGCTCAAGTCCGCGATTGAGGTTTCCTGATCGAATGGCTCGGAGAATTTCCGAACCCACTTCTCAAAGCCCCTCTTCGCTGCAAGACGGCGATGTCGATCCCTGATATTCAGGATTTCACCCACATCGTTCCTTCCTTCTCCCGGATCAAGCCGGAAAGCCTCGCCCCTGAAGCGGGGTTAAACGCCTTTTGCATCCTGAAAATCCCGGCCGCCCGAAACAGATCGCCCTGAAAGTGCCGGGGCTCCTTCCCGGCGATGAAGGACGGGGCGACCGTGAGTCCCACCTGCAGGGGTCCTCAAGCATGGCCGCCTCACGGCCCGCGAGATACCTCAGAAGACATCGGCGGAAAAAATGTAAATTTCCGTCGCCGGATCCTTCCAGGCACTCACCGGAAGGCCGGCCTTCCGGCACGCATACTCGAGGAATTCCCGGGTATCCCAATTGTTCTCGGTCGCCACCTGGGGCAGGAGCAGGCCGGAGTGAAAACCCCTTCGGATAAGCAGTCCATGCGTGCCGATCTCTATCGCGGAAATGTCCGTTATGCGCCGAAGGGGAGTAAGCACGGAGATCTCGATATCGATTTGCCCGATTTCATCGGGCTCGAGAGCGCAGAACCGGGGATCGCCGAAAGCGGCCTCGATGGCCATCTCCTCCACTGTCTTATACAAAGGTTCGGAGGCCTCGATCATGCCGATGCATCCTCTCAGTTCGCCGTTCTTATGAAGGCAGACGAAAGCCCCCCTGTGTTCGTTCAACTTGGCAGATTCCGACGCGAATTTGGGCACAGGCTCCCCGAAGCATCGTTTCCGGATTGCATTGTATGCGATTTGCCTGAGAATCTTCTTTTCTTCCGCGGAGAGCCCGAGATCCACTCCGACTTTATCCGTCCGCATCGTGAACCCTTTCCGTACTGCCTGAGACATTGTAGAGAGCAGCCGCCATATACCCGACCACCCCGCTGTTTTCTCCCGTTACATCACCGGAATTGGCATAGTGCAGCACTCTTGCCGTATCCGCGCCCAGGTTTCGAGCGGCCAGCATTGCAGTTACGATCGGACCACCCCCGCAAGCCTCGCAGGTTCCCTGATACAGTTCCCGGGACAAGCCTTCGGGATCGAAAGCCCTCACGCGCTCAACCACCCGTTGATCCAGTTCCCTGGCTTCCCTGTATGAATGAAAGTGAGACAGATCGCTGCTGGCGACCAGAAGCACCCTTTTCCCCCTGCAGAGCGTTCCGATCACCTCAGCGACTTTGCTGCAAAGTTCCAGGCTCTGTTCACCCATGATAACGGGAATCAGTTTGAAGTCCTTCAAAATGACCTGAAGAAAAGGCAACTGTATTTCCAGGGAATGCTCCCCGTCTTCAGCCTCCGGGAAATAGCCGAAGAAAGGCTCGTGCTCGAGCAGTGCGTCAACGATCTCTTGATCCAGCGGAACGACCCCGAGCGGAGTTTTGTATCCGCCAAGATTGTAGGTGGAGGTGCCGCGAAAATGAGCCCGATGACTGGGGGCCAGGATAAGGACGCGCTCAAAGTGGGTGTCTTCCAGTTGCTTATAGGCATATGCCGCAACACCCCCGGAATACATATATCCCGCGTGAGGGACAACGAGAGAGACGAGGTCTCCCTTGGGTTTGACCGGTTCAGCCTGGTCGAGATACCTGACGATCTCAGCCCTCAGCGTCTTCGGATGCCCTGGGTACCACGTACCGGCAATGACCGATTCTCGAATCCGCTCGGCGCACATTTGCCCCTCCCTTGATGAAGAACCCTATGGTTTCGGAACATACCACTTGTCTTCTTGTCGAACTTATGTGAAATCAGCGTCTGAGCATTTCCATGTGAATGCTGATAGTCATAAAACAATTTAAACATCTGGAAAAGTCGGTGTCAACGTGGATCGAAGGGCACGGGAGCCCGGGTGTGCCGTCGGGGGAGTCGTATCAGGCGGTCCCGGCCTGAATTGCAGAAATCCTCTGCTCGTACGGATACCGTCAGGGTATTCGACCCCAGTGCCCGTACCTGACGATCGTGATTGCCGGGGAAAGTCCCGCTTCATCGAAGTACGGATTTATCATGAGAGTGAACCTGAAAAACATCGGCATCGTTCTGAATGAACCCCATTATCCGGAGAATATCGGCGCGGCGGCAAGAGCGGCCAAAAACATGGGAATCGGTCGTCTCGTTCTCGTTAATCCCATAGATTTCGATCTCGACCGCGTCCAGAGAATGGCCACTCACACCGCGGGGGAAGTCGTGGCATCCCTGGAGGTCCATGACAGCCTTCGGGAGGCCCTGGCCTCTTTTCGCTACATCGTCGGCACTACAGCCCGCAAAGGTTCCCGCCGGCAATCGGTCATGACTCCCCGGGAGATGGCTTCAAAACTTGCGGCCGTCAGCCAGGAAAACGAGGTTGCCATTGTGTTCGGCACGGAAAGCCGGGGCCTCAGCAATGAGCATCTCAGGTATTGTGATGCCCTCGTCACCATTCCCACTGCCGATTTCTCCTCGATCAACCTGGCACAGGCGGTCATGATCATGGCCTACGAATTGTTCATGGCCGAACGCGAGGAAGCCGGCGGCTTTGTGCCGCGGCTTGCCGCCGGGCGGGAACTGGAAGGCATGTACGACCATTTGAAGGATACCCTCGCCATGATCCATTTCATCAATCCGGAAAACCCCGATTACTGGATGATGAGTGTCAGGCGATTTTTCAGCCGAATCGGGCTAAGGGCGCGAGAGGTCAAGATCGTGAGAGGGATTTGCAGGCAAATTGACTGGTATTGCGCGCAAAGGGATAAAACCGAAGCCGCACCAGTCCATGAAGAGGAGCGTTTCCCCAACCGGAATCCGTCCTAGCTCCGCTCTTCCAGAATGATTTTGTGATTCACCAGGGACATGCTTTTGATTTTGCCCTTGACGACTTTTTGCTCGCCGAAAATATTCGCGACCCTGATCTGATCCCCTTCATCCTCAATAATGTCAACCGCCTCCATGACGAGGACTTCCCGGCCGTCTTTGAACAGATAAGCGTTGGCTTCACACATTGAGAATTTGCACCTCCGTTGAATAAAAAGTCTTCAATGCACAATGAATCTACACCAAAGCCGGCTGTCGATCAATGCCGGAAAGATTATAAAGCCGGTCGTGGATAAGCCGATTCATCAAATTTCCCGAGCGGGCATTCACCGCACCGGCTCCGTAAGGGGCGAAACCGATTTTAAGGCACCCTCAACAGGGCGGTCGATTGTTTGACCGGGACGAGTTCCATGGAAAGAGATTCGGGCAGGGTGTCGAGAAAATCGGCAAACCGGCATCCCAGGTACCTGTCAAGCTCGGCGCAGAATCTCCTGGCGTTCAGAAGCCCCGCAAACAGTTTCGGGCTGCCCAATCCTTTTCGCACAAGATCGAAATAAAGGGTCTGCATCTTCCACACTTCCGGAGTCACGCCGAGGACCTGGCAGACATTCACGAGCCGCATGACCCGGCCTGCATGAGCCGCGGAAAAGGTGCCCTCAAGAGTGGTCAGGCTGTTCACCATGGCTGCGCCGAGATGTGAAGACGGATTTTCAAGATGCAGCGAGGTGCCCCAGGATTTTGCATCGTGCAACAGGTTCTGCAGGTGAGCGACATGGGCGCGGTAGAAGAAGTCCGTGGCTTCCCATCCCTCACTTCCGAAGGATGCCGCTTGCTCGTGGGCAAGTATATCGTCCACGAGTTGTTTCACTTCGTCGCTTAGAACGCGTCTGACGGTCACGCGCAGATCGCTGGGGATCCTGATGCCCCATTGGCGAAGCGAACCCATCAGGGGCCGGTATATCTGATAGAGGCTGCGCTGAAAACCGGTGTAGGAAGCAAGGGTCTTCTGGCTGATCTCCAAAGCAATCGAGGATCTCAGGTCTTTGAATACGTCGTGCAGGTTGAAATGGGTTGCTCCGAACCTCTCGTCCAGGATGCGGACGATCCGCACGGTGTTCTGTTCCTCCACGGCCGCCTGCAGGGCCTCCAGGGTGGATTTGAAGTCGTCCTCCCCCGCGTAGGGTTTGACCGCGCACCGAAAATCAAGACTTCCGAAGTGAAGAACGGTGTACGTAAAATCTTCCTCTTCGAGGGTCCTGCCCGCTCGCACTTTCACGTGACCGTACAGGCACGGGGCGGGGCTAGATCCGAGATCCTCCTCCCGCTGGGGCAGGATATCGAAGCCGTACAGCTCAAATTCCCTTTGGGACGATCGAGCGAGGGACTGAATGGCATAACTTGCTGCGACGCGGTTCTTTTCAACAATCTGCGGCTTCACCTTCTTCAAATACACATTTGCCCCGTTTCCGAATTCAGGAAGGTTGCTTCGAGCCTTTTCCAGGATCGTAAGAAACCGGGGCTCGAAGTCAGGCGCTCCGGTAGCCGCCGCCAACTGCAAGGCCCGCGCGGCATAGCGCAGAATCAGCACGGATTCGAGGCTGCTGATTTCGTCAAAGAACCAGCCGCAGGAAGTGTACATGTACATGGAGAAGCGTTGCATTTCGAGCAGTTGGAGAAAGGGGTGAATGGAGCTGAAATCCGGGCCGAGGCGCATGTGCCGCTCGATAAAAGATTCCAGGTTGCGCTCCGGATCGAGGAGCACCTCGACATATTCATCGCGTGCTTTCCAGGGGTCTTTGCACAACGGCTCCATCCGGCGCTCGAAGTGGTGGGCCAACCGGTCGCGCAAATAGTCCATCGCTTCCCTCAGGGGACCGCGCCACTGCTGGTTCCACTCCGGTTCTCCGCCCACGTGACAACCGCAATCCGACTGCCACCTCCCCAGACCGTGGGCACAACTCCAGGCGGTATTCTCGACGATTTCCGCCTCGGCCCTCACGGGAAAGGATGAAAGGAATGTCGAATAATTCATGACGCGCGTCGCCGGGTCCTGCTCCATTTTTTCGAACGCGGCCGCAAGAGCCATGTCCCCGAACCTGAAATGATGACCGTAGGATTCTCCATCCGTAGCCGTATGAACGAGCCATGGTTCCTCAGTGTCCTTATCCCGGGCTCCGTAGACTGCGTCGATCTGCGCGAGGAGTCTTTCACTGTGCTCGAGCAGACGTTCAAAGGCAATGCCCCTTGCAAGGGAAGAATCGTAGAAAAAGACGTGAAGGCGCCTGCCGCCTCCACAGTCGTACCGGTATGCACGTCCGGTGGGGATTCTCCCGTCACGGGCATCCTGCCAGGTTGACCCTTTGCCGATAAAGCGCCATCGCGCGGCCTGAAAGGGTGACAGAATGGTGAACTTGATCCCGGCCTCCGCCATGACCGCCAGGGTTTCCCGGTCAACGGCGGTTTCCGGCAGCCACATCCCCTCGGGCCGGCGGCCGAATCGCCATTCAAAATCGCGAATTCCCCAATGAACCTGAGTGACTTTGTCGCGGCGGCAGGCGAGCGGCATGATGATATGATTGTAGACTTGGGCAATGGCGTTGCCGTGTCCCCCGGAACGGAGCGCACTCTCGCGATCTGCGGCCAGAACGGCGCTGTAAACCCAGGGATCGTGACGTTCGATCCATCTCAGTAAAGTCGGCCCAAAATTGAAGCTGAGGGAACCGTAGTTGTTGTGGAGATTCAAGATGCGGTTCCTGTCGTCGACGATGCGGGCGGCCGTATTGGCCCGGTAGCATTCGGCGTTGATCCGCTCGTTCCAGTCATGGAAAGGAGCGGCGCTCTCTTCGCGCTCGATCTCTTCGAGCCACGGGTTCTCGCGAGGCGGCTGGTAAAAATGACCGTGAATACAGACGGATTTGACTTGCGGCGGTTTGGCCATAGGGCGATGCTCACTCCATTGGAAATGAACGGATTGGACTACACACACTTATCCTCTTAAAGACAATTGCCGAAGCGATCAAGCATATTATACCCTATCGAACGGCGATTTGCTCCCCGGAGTCCCGGAAATCCGTGTATCGAAAACGTTGAACTTCTGTGGGAATACGGCTATAGGAACAAGTCGTGTTTCATGCAAAGAAGGCATCCCGGGGCTACGATTTTCGATAAGCGATGCAGATGTTCACGTTCCGAAATTCGGGACATCAATAAGAGGGTATCATGAACTTCATTGACTTGAGCGCTCAACAAAGAAGAATTCGAACTCAGATCGAGAACAGGGTCAGGGCCGTTCTCGATCATGGCCAATACATCATGGGGCCGGAGGTCGCTGAGCTTGAAACGAGGCTCGCCGATTACGCGGGAGCAAAACACGGGGTAAGCTGCTCATCGGGAACGGATGCGCTCGTGCTCGCTCTCATGGCCTATGGAATAGGACCGGGAGATGCGGTCGTTACGACACCCTTTACTTTTACGGCAACAGCCGAATCGATAGCACTGCTCGGTGCAACGCCGGTTTTCGTGGATATCGACCCGGTCACATTCAATATGAATATGGACCATCTGGCCCCCTTGATCTCGGCCCTCAAAGGGTGTGAGACCGGCGGCGGCTACCCCTTGTCCCGGAGGGTTTCCCGGGAGACGCTGCGGCTTCGGGGAATCATGCCCGTCGACCTGTTCGGGCTTCCGGCCGATTATCGAAAGGTCGACGCGATCGCCGGGGATCATTCGCTTTTTGTGATCGAAGACGCAGCCCAGGCCTTCGGCGCCGAATACCTCGGCAGGAAGACGTGCGGCCTGGG
Organism: uncultured Syntrophobacter sp.; assembly: GCA_963666995.1. Lineage (GTDB taxonomy): Bacteria > Desulfobacterota > Syntrophobacteria > Syntrophobacterales > Syntrophobacteraceae > Syntrophobacter. The sequence goes on from OY762941.1 coordinate 3,923,234, forward strand.
TCATGCGGCGTGCACCTCCTTTTTCCCGGCCAAGCCGTTGGGCGCTTATGGGGACGGAGGCATGGCCTTTACGGACAATGACCATATCGCCCACCGAATGCGCTCTCTGCGGATTCACGGCCAGGGAGAGGACAAATATGAAAACCTCGAAATCGGGCTCTGCGCAAGGCTCGATACGATACAGGCTGCGGTGCTCCTGGCGAAGTTCGAAATCTTTCCGGAGGAGTTGCAGTTGAGGCAGCAGGTTGCGAACCGTTATTCGGAACTCCTCGGGCACGAATCGTCACCGGTTTGCGTTCCCGTCGCTCCCGAAGGCTGTTCTTCGGCATGGGCTCAGTACTCGGTCATGGCGAGGGAAGAGAAGAACCGTCCGGGGCTTCTGGCAAAACTGAAAGAAACCGGGATCCCGACGGCAATCTACTACCCGAGGCCTCTCCACCTTCAGCCCGCCTATTCCTATCTCGGCTACGAGGAAGGCGACTTTCCGGTGAGTGAATCCTGCGCAAAGCGCGTCTTCAGTCTGCCGATGCATCCGTATCTCCGGCCGGAAGAGCAGGAAAGAATCGCGGGAGCGATCCTCGCCGCGGGATGAGCCGTCTTCTCAGCGTTTGAGGGGCACCGCTGGAAGGGGGGCCCAGTCCGCGAAACACCTGCCGACCGGGTGAGAGGATCAACGGTCCGCAGGAATGGTGGTGTTGGGAGCATAATAACCGGGACGTACCGAAGTGACCGGAAGGACAAGGCAGTCTTTACCCAAAACCGTCCCGGGATTTGTCACCGCATTGCATCCTATCTGGACTCGGTCCCCAAGGATTGCCCCGAACTTGCGAAGGCCCGTGTCCAGGATTTCGCCATTCACCTTTACGCGCACGGTGCCTTCCTTGATTTTGAGGTTTGCCAGTTTCGTTCCGGCGCCCAGGTTGCTCGAACCCCCGAGAATACTGTCCCCGATATAGGCAAAATGCCCCGCTTTGGCCTCGTTCAGCATTACGCTTGCCTTCATTTCGGTGGTGTGGCCTACGATGCACCGGTCACCGATAATGCAGTTCCCCCTGATGTAGGCTCCCTGCCGAACTTCCGTGTGAGACCCGATAATGCAGGGCCCTTTGATGAGAGCGCCCGGTTCCACCACACAGCCCGGCCCGAGAAAGATCCGATCGTCCCATAGAACGCTTCCCGCACAGAGCAGGACGGCTTCCGAGGTCTCTTCATTCTCGATTCCTATGCGGAAGGTCTTCTTGGTGACGTCTCCTCCCAGGACCTGGAAGCCTCGGTGCCAGGCTTTCCCCTGCCAGAGCACAACCGCTTGAGGAAGCGGCTGGCGGAAACAGGCCAGTGAGCCCACGTTCTGTTTCGACTGTTGTTGCAGATAGGAAGAAATCTTGCCCAGGGCCTGCCACACGTGTGTGCAACCTGCAAAAAGATCTCGGTGTTCATAAGAAGAAAGATCGAAAAAAGCTTCCGCCTCAAGGGAATTCATGACTATCCGCCTCTAGGGATAAGGATAATGGCTTCCAGGCTGCCGCCGCGGGCAGGCACGGTAACGCCCGTCCAGCGACATGCTCGACTCGCCGACACTGTCGGCAGAAGCGGACCGGGTTGAGAAGTCAAGCTGCCGTTCGCGGTATCGGAACTTCATGGATAGCGCCTGATATCAAAGAGAAATCATGCCTCAGATAGTTAAAATACCTTATTGCATGGGCCTCCGCAACCCGTTAGATCCGAAAGGCGCTCAAAGTCCCTCTCTTTCGGTGTGCAGGGTGCGGTACCATCGGCTGAACCCCGATTTGAGCGATTTTCTCCCCATCTCTTTACCCATCTCTCCGGTCCAAACACCAGTCAGGGGAGGGGGGTGTTGGTTGGTGGCCTGTTGCCCAAAGGAAAAGTGTCTGCATTCCCACGTAGGAGGGGCTGTTGCCCAAAGGAAAAGCCGAGGCCGGACGAAATCACGATCCGTCATTTCGGCGCAGGCCGGAATCCAGACTCTTTGAAATTATTGGATAATTCCAATTAACAACACTGGACCCCGGCAATATCGCCGGGGTGACGTTGTCTGGACAAACGGCTCATTTTTCACTTCAATTCTGTTTGGGCAACAGGCCGTTGGCGGTCGGCCCGGACAACTTGTTGTCCGGGTCCGTAAGGACAAGACGGGCAGCCAACTCCGCTGCCGCTATCCTCCGAGCCTCCTCTTTCGCTGCGCGCACGGACAGCGAGCTGTCCGTGTCACCCGCTTCTCCCCCCTTGCCCGGGGATGGGGATCGGAGTTTGGCTCCTCGCCCTTGAGGGGGTGGCGTGAGAGGCGGGGTGGGGGTGCGAATCACAGAGGATATTCCGTCCTCGGCGGAATCCCCCGCGGGATCGCTCAGCTCAGAATGGATAAAGGACAGGCTTGCCTTTTCCGCGCGGTCCCCGGCTTCAAAAATGCAACTGCTTGAATTCCGTGTTATTGGCGGCGAGGCTCGGTCAGATCGCAAACGGGCAACAATGAATCCGGATCGATATTGAAATTCTGGAAAAACTATTATATGAAATCAGACCGGGGATGCTCTATGCAGGGCGGTGCCGGCGTGCAGAATCCCCTTCCTGAGCGGGATACTGAACGTTCTTTCAGAGTTTCTTTGGAAAGAGAAGCGATTGTCAACTTCGACTCAGACGATTTGAGCGCCCTATATGAAAACATATGTAAAAATTGGCAGAAAGCTTCAGGAAGCACGGGAAGAGGCTGGTCTGAGTCAGGAAGAACTGGCGAAGCAAATCGGCTGCACGCAGGCATCTCTGTCAAATTACGAACGGGGGAGACGGCGCCTCTACCTCGCGGATCTCCAGCGTATCGGTCAACTTCTCGGGAAACAGCTCACTTATTTCCTTGACGAAACTGAAGAGGAGGAAACCATCGATGACAGTCTAAGCGGAGTCTTAAAGGAACCCTATGTGCACGAAATACTCATTGCGATCCGGGGACTCAAACTGCCTCAGAGGAAATCCGTTCTCGACTACATACTTTGGCAGAGAAGTGGAGGAAAGTAGCCTTGATTGGTTTTGAGCTTTCCGTTCAACAGAAGAGACTCGAGGTAAGATTTCGTCGCCTTGCAAGAAAAAGAATACAACCCCTCTCACTCGTAATCGACGCCGGGAAACCGGGGCCCGTCGATCCGGGTTACCTTGAAATCATAGCGTCCGAGAATCTGAATTCGTTTTTCATCCCGAAACAGTACGGCGGACGTCCGCTGGACTTCCTGACACTGTCTCTGATAACCGAAGAAATCGGTTACGGCTGTGCCGGATTGGCCAGCACATACGCGGCAACGCTGCACGCCGCGTCGGCTCTCCTCATTTGTGGGTCTCACGATCAAAAAGCGACCTATCTCCCGCGTCTTCTGGGACCTGAAGGTCGAATAGCCGGTTGCTGTATTACGGAAGAAAAGGGCGGCGCCGACACGTCATTCTTCTCTACCACGGCCCATCCGGATGGGGACCGCTACATCATAAATGGAGCGAAGGGCCCGATTATCGGTGCGGGAACCGCCTCCTTTTACGTCGTGTGGGCAAGTACCGATGCAGCCAGGGGCCGGGCCGGGATCAATGCATTTGTCATTCCGGCAGAAACTCCGGGCATAACCATCGGCCCTTATCATGACAAACCGGGTCTTCGTAGTGCGCCGACGGCTACGGTTTTTTTCAATGATGTTGTCGTTCCCAGCTCGAACCTCATCGGCTTTCCCTGCAGTGGGTATCATCTTCTCATGCAAACCCTGGACTGGGGGAGGGCTTTCTTCGGGGCCATCTGCGTGGGGCTGGCGCGGGCCGCACATGATGAGGCCATCAGGTTTGCCAAAGAGCGCGTGATCTCGCATCGCCCCATCATTGAAAATCAGGGCATAAGTTTCGCTCTGGCCGAACACGACGCGCATATTTGCGCAGCCCGTCTGCTCACATGGAGGGCCTGCCGAATGATGGATCTGAACCTGCATTACACGAAGGAAGCGTCCATGGCCAAACTCTTCGCCGCAGAAACCGCGGCGGAAATAACCAGCGAAGGGATGCTCCTTCTGGGGCAGAGAGGCTATACGGGTCCCACGCTCATGGCGAAGTTCCAGCGGGACGCCAATGCACTCCGGATATTGGAGGGAACCGGTCACATCCAGAAGATGATCATTGCCAGCCAGCTCTAAATTGCTTTCCCCGCCTATTTGATCCAAAAAAGGTTTTGCCCGTCAGCAACCTTATTCCGGGCCGTCATGCTGCTTCACCCCACGCCGGCGGCCCCGCCTTATCCCGTAGCGGTATTCCTCGCTTTTCATCGGACTCCGCCTCACACGGTCTTTCCCGCTCTCCTCTCTCTTCCCTTTACTTCGAGCCATGCACCTTTCGATTGCCATGGACCTCACGCCTTCCAGCGCGAGGTCCGCAATCTCCTTCACCCTTGTTTCATTTCCCTTTAAGAGGCTGCCGGCGCCCCGTTGGTTGCGCTGGATAGATTGGCCTGGAAGCAGTTTTTTGGGGAGTTTTAGCATTGACAGCGATTATTACAAAGTGTTATATGGAGTCCATCATTTTGTTATAGGGCGATGGTCCATTTCCCACAGTGCGAGACAGGATGGGGGGATGAAAGCGCCGAGCTTCATAATCTACAGAAGGAGGAACTGAAATGCCGAACAAACTCATTGGACTAAGCGACGCCGTTTCCAAGTACACACGCGATGGGATGCTTTATTCCAGCGGCGGCGGCCTGCCGGTTGGCTCCGACACGATTGCGTTTGGGTTGGAGATGGCCCGGCAGGGACGCAAGAACATCCATTACCTCGCGCATTGCTGCAGCCAGCAGGTAAACCTGTTCTGCGCGGCCGGGGTCTGTAACAAGGTTGAGGGTGGTTTTTCAGGACTCGAGGTATACGGCTTTGCCAACGGGGTAAGGCGCGCCGTCGAAGCCGGCAAGGTGCTCTGGGAGGATTGGTCCAATCTTTCAATGCCTCTGCGTTTCCTGGGAGCGGCCCTGGGATGGCCCTTCGTCCCCACGACGGTAAATGTTGGAAGCGATCTGCAGACCCGCAGTTCCTTCAAGCCCAGTGAATACCCGTGCTGTTCCAAGATCCCGGAGGTTGCCGACCCGTTCACGGGGAAGACTTTCGGTGTTCTGCCGGTAGCCAGGCCGGAGGTTGCCTCCATCCACGTGACCATGGCCGATGTGCTGGGGAACGCCATTGTTCTGGGTACGGAATGGAGCCGGTATGAACTCGCTCGTGCAGCCGACAAGGTCGTGTTGCAGGCCGACTTCATTGTCGATACCGACTGCATGCGGCAGTACCCGAACCTGGTGAGAATCCCGGACCTCCTGGTCGAGGCGGTCATTCCGTGGCAGCTCGGTGCCTGGCCCCAATGCTCCGTGGGAATCTACGACAGCGACCAGGAAAACATGGTGGCAATGAACAAGCTGCTGGGGACGGACGAAGGGACCGAGGAGTACAAGAAAAAATACATCGAGAGCTGGCACACCCATGAAGAATTCCTGGCTCTCATCGGAAAAGAGAAAATAGACAAATTGATGAACAATGCCACGACCCACCTGATGGATCCTTACCGCAAGTGGATCAAGAGTGACCAGGAAATCAAAGCCCTGATGAAAGAATCGAAATTCGCCTAAAGGAGGTGATCACATGGAATTCACAAGACAAGAGATGATGGCGATCGCGACGGGGCGTGAAATCCGTGACGGTGATCTGTGCATCTTCGGTGTGGGTCTCAGTATGTTGGCCGGTTACTTTGCCCTCGCATACCATGCACCCAACGCAATATCGATGACCGAAGGGGGGGTTTACGGCGCGACTCCCGTGGGCGGGCTGCCCTGGGGGATCGAGGACAACCGGATATCGGCAAACGCCACTTCTTTTACCAATGCCATCGATGCACTGGGCTTCCTGGTGGCTTCCGGAAAATGCGATCTTGGGATTATCGGTGCGGCCCAGGTGGACAAATTCGGCAATGTGAACACCACGGGTTTCTGGGCTGACCCGGCAAGCCCCAACTTCGGGCCTCCCAAGACCCGGTTGAACGGCAGTGGAGGGGCCAACGACATCGCCTGCGGCTGCAAGCGGGTCGTCATCATGATGGCGCACGACCAGAAGAGATTCGCCGAAAAAATCGATTATATTACAACCCCCGGCTTCCTGAACGGCGGCAACGATCGGGATAAATACAATTTTATCGGCGGCGGTCCGGTCGGCATCGTCACCACCCTGGGAATCCTGCGGCCCGATCCGGTGACCAAGGAATTCTACCTCGAGTCCTATTACCCCTTCTCCAGCGTAGAGGAAATCAAAGCCAATACTGCCTGGGATCTGAAAATTTCGCCCAATGTCACGGTTACTCCTGAACCTACGGCTGAAGAGCTGAAGGTACTGCGAACCGTCGACGTTACCGGTATGCTGAAGAAGAAATAGGATTCGGCCGGACGCCTTCCCTGCGGAGGCGTCCGGTAATTTCCGGATGGGGCTTGACTGAATCGTTTCCGAATCAAAGGCTGCCTAATTCAAACACTAAAGAAGGGATGTCGACTCATGGGAACTGCATTGCCTATCGACAGGGTATTAGACAGTGACCTGGTTCGCAAGATGCAGAAATACCGGATTTGGATATTCGTTGCAATTTCTGCAGCTTACCTGGTCTCGTATTTCCACAGAGCGGCTCCGGCAGTTGTGGGACCTGAGATCATTAAAGATCTCGGGATTCAACCGGCGGCTCTCGGATTCATGGGTTCCATGTACTTCTGGGCTTACGCGGTCGCGATGTTGCCTGCCGGCGTCCTCGCGGACACCTGGGGATCGCGGAAGACCATGTCGGTGTTTATCCTCGTTGCCGCCATCGGCGGATTTATTTTCGGGTTGGCCCCGGGCGTCGATCTCCTGGCGGCTGGCAGGTTTCTGGTCGGTTTCGGTGTGGGTTTCATCTACGTGCCTGCCGTGAGGGTCCTGGCCGACTGGTACAAGCCCGATGAGCTTGCCACATACAGCGGCGTTCTGCTGGCTGTGGGGAATATCAGTGCATTGATTTCGGCTGCGCCGCTTGTAGCCCTGATGGGCCTTATCGGCTGGCGGAACTCCTTCCATGTGGTTGGAGCGTTCACCGTGCTGGCCGCTATTTTTACCTACCTCGTGGTCCGCAACAAACCGACTGAACTCGGCTTCCCCACACCGCGCGATCTCATGGGGCTGGCTCCCGCGCCTGCCGCACCCAGGGTCAGCCTGGGAGCTGCCCTGAAGGCCGTTTTTACTAATCCTCAATTCTACCTGCTCGGCCTGCTGCTTTTTTCGTATTATGGGACATTCATGGGCGTCGGGTCGCTTTGGGCCGGTCCTTATCTGCAGAATGTTTACGGACTGAGCAAACAGGCTGCAGGCAACATCATCATGATGTTTCCCCTGGGCATGGTTTTCGGCTGCCCCCTGTCAGGATATCTTTCCGACAAGATTTTGAAATCCAGGAAGAAGGTGCTGCTGTGGGGTTGCATTTTGCACGCCCTGGCATACATCCCGCTGGTGTTCTTCACCGATAAGATGTCGGTTACATTCCTCTATGTCCTCTTCTTCTATTACGGCTTGTCCGGCGGCGCGTTCGTGTCCTGTTTTGCCTGTGCGAAGGAGACGTGCGAACCGAGGTTCGCGGGTACGGCTGTCGGCTCCATCAATATCTTTATCTTCGTCGGCGGAGCGTTTTATCAGCAGATTATGGGTATCGTCATCGGAAGGTATCCGGCTGTGAAAGCGGGAGTGTATCCGCTTGCGGCGTATGAGGCGGCCTTCTGGGTTCCCTTTATCGGTCTGATCGTCGGCGCGATCCTGTATGCGTTCTTCCGGGAGCGGCCGATCACCTGATGAGATGCGGGGGCGGGTGAGGGGGTTGCCGGCTGCAGGCGAACCCGATCGCTCCCCGCGGACTCATCACAGTGGCTGAGGTGCGAAGCTTTCTTCGAGGGGATCCTGCGAAAGCACGCAGGGGATATTAGAAAAGGGAAATATCAAATCGATGCCCAGAGAACAAGACAAAGACCGGATTGAGAATCTTCTCGCGAAAGTGGATGTCTACAACCTGGTGGAGAATCTTGAAAGCTGCCTCCAGTGCGGCAAGTGCGCGGGTGTGTGCCCCGTCGCCAATATCTCGCCGTCTTATAATCCCCGCCAGATCATCAACGACATGTTGAGCGGCAGGCTGGAGCGGTGGTTGAAGAGCGAGGAAATCTGGCGCTGCTTCTGGTGTGCCAACTGCTACACCATGTGCCCCGTAGATATTCCCTTTCCCATGTTGATGATGCAGATTCGTTACTATGCCATTGAACGCGGATATGGCCTGAAATATTTCCTCCCCTTCAAACGTTTCGCCGTGAAGGCGAGGGAAGAGGGTCTCACCTTTGTCCCAACCAGCGCAAAGAACCGGGCGAGGATCAGGAAGATTCGAGAAGGAATCGGCCTGGTCCCCTGGCCGGACGTTTCCGAAAAAGCCCGTGAAGACTACAAGGCGCTTTTTGACATGACCGGTGCAACGGCTTTTCTGGAAGGAATCAAGGGAGAAAATGAAAAGCCCGTGCATTTAACGTACATGGAAGGAAGGATCACGAGTGCAACAAGAAAGGATGATTAAACCGGAGGAAAGGATTCCAGAAATCCCCAAGACCGTCTTCCTCTTCCGGAGTTGTACCGGCAGCATCGAATACCCGGGGACGGAAAGCGCGGTAAAGGAGAATCTGAAGCTCCTCGGCATCGATCCCGTCATGGACCCGGACCAGACCTGCTGTTCGGGCTACCTCCTGACCTGTTCGGCCTACAAGCCGGAGGTGTCCCTCACGGCCGCGGCCCGCAATCTTGCCATCGCGGAAGAAAAGCATCTCGATACCTATACGTTTTGCAACGGTTGCTATGGTTACCTGAGCGAGTTGTCTCACCTGACCCTGCGCAATACCGAGACCCACCAGTTGGTGAACAGCATAATCGGCAAGCTGGGGTATGCGTACGAAGGCAAGACGAAGATCTACCATGTGCAGGAAATGTGGTATCGCCTGAAAGACAGGATTGCCGAGAAAGTGGTTCGTCCTCTCACGGGTCTCAGGGTGGGGACTCATCACGGATGCCATTACGTGGCCAGGCAATACAGGATTCTGGACGACGGCGGCTATCCCACGTTTCATGAGGAAATCATCGAAGCGCTGGGAGCCACGCCGGTGTTCTACAAGGAAAGGCAGTTATGCTGCGGCTACTCGGTGGGAAGGGGCTTTACCCACAGGGAGGAAACCGTGCAGCCGCATCTTTACAAAAAATTCAAGAGCGCCAAGGACGCCGGTGTTGAATTGCTGACGACGGTTTGCCCGGGCTGTAATGTGGCACTGGACAGGGAACAGCCCAATCTCAGCAAGCGTTTCGGTGAGCAATTCAAAATCCCCGCCATCGATTTAGGGCAGCTCATCGCCATCGCTCTGGGCGTGCCGATTTCCAAGCTGGGGTTTGCGGCAAATACCATTCCTCTTGACGGCGTCTTAAAGAAGCTCGGCCTCGAGAAAGGAAATTGATTGATGGGTGATCGGAAAAAGACGGCGATTGTTGTCGGAGGGGGACCGGCGGGAATTGAAGCGGCTCTGAGGATCGGGCAGGCCGGTTTTAGAGTTGTGCTTGTCGAGAGAGAGGCTGAACTGGGCGGCACCCCAAGACGGTTGTGCAGCAGCTTTCCTCGTTGGGAAAACCCTCAGGAACTCCTAGACGAAAGGATTGGGGAACTGGAGGGATGCCCTGAAGTCACCATCATGACCCATTCGACGGTGAGGGCAGGCCAACCCTACAAGGACGGCTTTCTTGTCGGCATCAAAGACGTCCGCAATGGCGGCGCTCAAGACCTGGTAGTCGATGCGGCCGTTTTGGCAACGGGTTTTGCGTTGATGGATCTATCCATTTATGGGGAATATGGATACGGGATATACCCCGATGTCTTGAATGCACTGGAATTCGAGGCGCGGCTGAAGGAATGGAGCCGCGGGTTGGGGAAGCCGCCGAAAGGAGTCGCACTGATTAAGTGTGTCGGATCGAGGGACCGTTCCAAGGGCAACCCCTATTGTTCCAAGATCTGCTGTATGTACACGGCCAAACAGGCGGGCCTGGTGAAGGACCTGTTTCCCGACGCGAAGGTCTACGTTTTCTACATGGACTATCGAGCCGCGGGCAAAGAGTACGAGGAATTTGTACGCGATGTGATCGAAAAGAAGCACGTTCGTTACGTCAGGGGACGTCCGGCCAAGGTCCTGTGCGAGAACGGCAGGCTGCTCGTCAGGGCTGAAGACACCCTGATCGGCATCCCCATTGAGGTGCTGGTCGACACGGTGGTTCTGGCTGCGGCGGTTACTCCCCATCCCGAAACGAAGGCGCTGGCTACGATGTTCGGGGCGAAGACGGATGAATACGGTTTCATCGAACACGAGCGGTTTGACCCCTCAAAGACCGGCGAAAAGGTCTTCTTTGCCGGGGGATGCGGGTTTGCCGTGGAGACTCCGGGCGCCCAGCAGCAGGGAGCGGCAGCGGCGGCGAATGTCATCGCACTATTCAACCGAGAGTGAGAAAGAATATGCGTGAAGACTTGTATCGGCCTATGCGTCTCAACGAAATCGACGATTCGCTCGTGAAGGAAATACGGCGGAACTGCGGAGTGGACGTAGAGATGTGCCTGGAGTGCGGAAAATGCTCGGGTGGCTGCTCCAACGGTCCCGCGTTCGATTATACGCCCAGAAAGGTCGTACAGCTCGTGAAACTGGGTGCCGAAGACATGTTGATGAACGTGGATGCCCTTTGGATATGCCTTTCCTGCCATCTGTGCCGGGATCGCTGCCCCTCGGGCATCGATATCCCGCGTATCCTTGATTACATGCGGGAGAAGGCTTATCGGAAGGGAGTGAAGACTTCGCGTCCGAACGTCAAGCTTTTCTACGAACTGATGCTTTCGTCGGTCAGGAGGCTCGGGCGAATCTCCGAACTTCCCCTGGCGATGCAGTTCAACTGGATGACCTGCCAGTACACGAAAGACGCCGATCTCGGGCTGAAAATGTTCCTCAAGGGCAAGCTCAGTCTTTTGCCACCCCGGGTGAAGAAGAGAGAGGAGATTCGACGGCTGTTCGATGAGAGCCTGGGGAAGCAGGGGGGAAACAATCGATGAACATTGCATATTTTCCTGGGTGTTCCGTCCATGCCATGGCCCGCGAATACGACCGATCCACCCATCTCGTATGCCGGCAACTGGGAGTCCATCTGGAAGAAGTCAAAGACTGGAACTGTTGCGGCGCCACCGCCGCGCACAGCCTTGACCATGAGCTGAGTGTGAGCCTGAGCGCCCGCAACCTGGCCATCATCGGCCGAATGAGTCTCGACACGGTGACGACGCCTTGTGCGGGCTGCTTCAACCGTTTGAAAACAGCGAGTGCCGAACTGAAGGGGAGTGCCGCCGCGAAGGAAAGGATCGGCAAGCTGATCGATGCTTCGCTGGACCGGCTGCCGGAAGTTGTGCACCTGCTGCAGTTCCTGCTGGAGGACATAGGTCTGGAGGGCCTTGCCAAACCTGTAGTCAAGCCGTTGAACGGCCTGAAACTGGCTGCCTATTACGGCTGTCTCATCACAAGGCCCCGGAAGATTGCGGCTTTTGACGATCCTGAACAGCCAACTTCAATGGACCGCATTCTGCAGGCGGTGGGTGCGAAAACGGTCCAGTGGTCCCACAAGGGTGAATGCTGTGGGGGCGGGTTTGCGGCTTCGGAAACGGGCATCGTCATCGATCTCGGCGGGCAGGTGCTCGAGGCGGCCCGCCAGGCCGGAGCAGATGCGATCGTGGTGGCGTGCCCCATGTGTCAGGCCAACCTGGATACACGGCAGCGGGCCATAGAGGAGGAACGAAAAATCAGTTACGGACTTCCGATCATCTATTTCACGCAGTTGATGGGGTTGGCTTACGGCTGTCCAGTCAGCCGGCTGGGGCTGAGGCGTTTGTTCGTAAGTCCGCTGCCTCTGCTGAAGGCAAGAGGACTGGTCTAGGAGGGTGATGGTCTTTAGACCGTTAACCCCGGTGTCATTAAGGGAATGAATGAACCATCCGGGTTGAAACGCCGGTTCCTGTTCCGTTCGACAGCTTCGGTCGGGGCGAAAGCCCTGTTCCGATAACCTGGGGAAAGGACTCTGAGAATTCGACCGCTATCGAGTGTTCAGCTACCCGGAAGACCCGGCAATTCGCTGCAAAGAAAGGGTCTCAGTTCACGTGCTTAATCAAAAGAGAAGAGGAGCGTAAACATGCAAGAGAAGCTAATGTCCCTATCTCAAGCTGCCGACCTCATCAAGGACGGCATGTTGCTGGCGGTGGGCGGAAATGCCATGCATCGAAACCCGACCCTGTTTTTCCTCGAGCTGACCAGAAAACCGGTCAAAGACCTCAAGATCTGTGGGGCTGCCATCGGCATAGCAGCGGATACGATGTTTGCCACACTGCAGGCCGACACCGCGTACTTCGGTTTCTTCGGACTGGAAAATGAAGCAGGTTTGGCTCCCGGAATGCGCAAATCGATGGAAAAGGGGGGGACCGCCAAAGCCATGGAAGGCTCCTGAACGGCCATGATTCACGCTCTCCGTGCGGGAGCATACGGTATTCCTTTTATGCCTGTCGGCGGCATGTGGGGAAGCGATCTGGTCGCGAAGCGTCCGGAGTTCTTCCAGGTAATGAAAAGTCCCTTCGACGGCACTGAAACTGTTTGCGTGAAGGCCCTCAAGCCGGACTATGCGGTTATTCACGTTCAGGAAGCGGATATCTATGGGAATGCCCGTATTCTGGGACCCAGCTACCAGGATGTTCTGATGTCCAGAGCGGCCAAGAAAACCATAATCACCGCGGAGCACATCGTTGGGACCTACCGGATGCAGGAAGAACCCAAACTGACGGCGATCCCTCACTTTTTGGTAGAGGCAGTTGTTGAACTTCCCGGCGGAGCAAAACCGGGCATCTGCTACCCCGAATATATGGCGGTAGACTGGGCCGACCACAAAGCCTACGTGGGTGCCGTCAAGACGGGTGAAGTTCGACAGTTCGCAGACAAAATGCTGGAAGGGAGGGTCTAACATGGAATACGGCAAGGACTACGGCAAACCGGAAATGATGGCTGTTGCCATCATTCGCGAAATCAAGGAGGGAGATGTAGTATTCCACGGCCTGGCTTCATCTACTCCTATGGTAGCCATGAAAGCCGCCAAGGCTCTCGGAAAAGAATTCACCTATTTGACCCTGAGCGATGGCGTGGATCATGACTGGTCAAATCCGCCGGTTGTGGCTTCCACCCTCACTTTCAATACGTATGGAGGCAGTGTCGCGGCCTTCGGACTCGATGAAATATTCGACGTGTTCTGCTCGGGCAAAGGCGACATCGCTTTCCTCTCCTGTCTGCAGATGGATAAGGAAGGCAGAATCGCCATGTCTTACCTGGGAGGAGACTACGATCACCCGAAACTGAGGGGACCCGGCGGTGCTGGAAGCGCGACCCTGACACCGATTACTCCAAGGACGATCATCTGGAAACCGGCTCATGACAAGAGGACTTTTATCGAGCACGTGGACTTTGCCACCACAGCCCCTGCGGTCGATAAGCCGTTCACTGTGATCACTCCCCTGTGCATCTTCAGAAAACCGGCGGGTGAAAAGTACCTTAAGCTCGACTGTATCTTCCCGTACACTACTCTTGAAGAAGTGAAGGAAAATACCGGTTGGGCAATCGACGAAACCGAAGCGCCCGTGATGGATCCACCAACTGCGGAGGAACTGGCCGCCCTTAAGAGGGTCGATCCCCACAACATACTTGCGTTTGAATTCAAATAGGAATCAACCTCTGGTGGGCACGGTGAACGTGCCCACCCTACATTTTGAGGGTGGCCCGGACAACTTGTTTGTCCGGGCGCGAAGCGCAAGAGGAAGCTCGGAGGATGGACACTGGAATCGCGGTGGCGGATCCAGCCACCCCTCTTGTCCTTACGGACCCGGATAAAAGGTATCCGCGCCCCCGTCCCCCTACACTCCACCGCTCTCGCCTTCCCACGCTCCCGCGTGGGAAGGCAGAATCGCAATATTGCCCCTCACGGTGAATCGGGAAGATGTGCCGGGTCCGCCGGATGGGTGTCGGATTGAAAACCGGGGCTGCTGTCTTTATTAATACGATGATGAGTTTCCATCATGCACCGGTTCATCACAACGGCGATTCCCGCGCAACGCGCCTTGTCGCCCGCTTCCTCGTGGGATAACCCGTGCTGCATCCAAACACAGCCGGCGCCCACGGAGATGGCTTCATCGACGATCCCCGGTATGAATTCGACATTTCGGAAAATATCCACAACGTCGATATGGCCGGGAACGGCCCTGAGATCGGGGTAACATTTTTCCCCCAGAAGTTCCTGGTACTTGGGGTTTACGGGAATGATCCTGTAGCCGTGCTCCTTGAGGTACTTCGCCACACGGTGGCTGTCACGTTCTTCCCTGTGAGATATCCCGACGACGGCAACCGTTCTGGTCCGTTTAAAAATACCGGCCAGGTCTTCATCCGTGCCGCTTCTCTCCGGAATCATACATGCATTCATCAAGCTGCTCCTTGCAGAAGGTACATTTTCAAGATAGTCAAAATGGTTCCCGCGGTCAAGCAATGTGATGAAGCAGGTCCGCATGCCGTGGAAGACGGCGTGGACGGGTGCGGCGGAGTGAAACCGTTTTCACATCGGCGGAGCGCGGACTACGGACTGGACATGGTGCCGGCATCCGAATTAGAGTATGGCCGGCGTACCGGAAAAGCCGACGTCCGTTCACGCGTGTGTTCGTCCATTCATTTGCCGAAGGGATAGAATATGACCGAGCAGCTCTCGTTCCCCGGACCGTACCTCATGCCCCTCCTGGGACTCATCGCCGGATTTCTGCTTGGCTGGATAGTTCTCCGGGCAAGGATGCAGCGGGCAGGGGAGAAATTGAGGGCGGAGCTTGAAACCGAGAGGGCTCTTCTCGGCGAGCGGCTGTCCGCAAAGGATCTTCAGGTGCTGGCGCAAAACGAGTCCCTGGAGAAAGCGGCCGGCGAGATATCCGGGCTGAGATCCGACCTTCGGGAGGCGTCCGAGAGACGGGCCGTCGCTGAAGAAAAAGCGTCGCGAATTCCCGAGTTCGAAGCGAGGCAGAGGGCCTGTGAAGAGCAGCTCCTGAATCTCAGAAACGAGAATGCCGGCTTTCGGGCAAAACTCTCGGAGGTCGGTACCCGGCTGATGGAGGAACGTAAAGCCGCCGAAGAAAAACTGGCTCTCTTGAACGATGCCCGGGTCAAGCTCTCGGATGCGTTCAAGGCGCTCTCCGCGGATGCCCTGCGGAGCAGCAACCAGTCTTTCCTGGAACTGGCCCGGGCGACTCTTGAAAAATTCCAGGAAGGTGCAAAGTATGATCTCGAAGCGCGACAACAGGCAATCGGGGAACTGGTAAAGCCGCTCAGGGAATCCCTTGCCAAAGTGGATGAGAAGATCGGCGACCTCGAAAAATCCCGAACGACGGCGTACGTGGGACTTCATGAGCAGATGAAAACGATCGCTCAGACCCAGGACCGGCTCAACCGGGAAACATCGGCCCTGGTGCAGGCGCTGCGGACTCCGACGGTTCGCGGCCGGTGGGGAGAAATCCAGCTCAAAAGAGTCGTTGAAATTGCCGGGATGCTGGAGTATTGCGACTTCCTCCAGCAGGAATCCGTTTCCGGGGAACAGGGCCGATTGCGGCCCGACATGATAATCAAACTGCCCAATCACAAGAATGTGGTGGTCGATTCCAAGGTGCCCCTCCAGGCTTATCTCGAGGCGCTCGAGGCCCGTGAGGAATCGGTGAGGATACTGAAGCTGAAGGAGCATGCCCGCCACATTCGATCGCACCTCACTCAATTGAGCGGCAAGGCCTATTGGGAGCAATTTTCTCCCGCTCCTGAATTCGCGGTGCTCTTCCTGCCCGGCGAATCGTTTTTCAGCGCGGCATTGGAGCAGGACCCGTCGCTCATCGAGTTCGGAGTTCAGAGAAGCGTGATTCTCGCGACCCCGACGACGCTGATCTCACTCCTTCGTGCGGTCGCTCACGGATGGCGGCAGGAGCGAATCGCCGAGAACGCCCTGGCCATAAGCGAACTGGGGAAGGCCCTTTACGAGAGGATGCGGTCTCTGGTCGGCCACCTTTCGGAAATCCGGAAAGGGCTGGACCGTGCCGTTGAGGCCTACAACCGGACTGTCGGCTCCGTAGAGGGACGGATACTGGTTACGGCCAGGAAATTCAAGGAACTGGGAGCTTCGACCGGAGAGGATATCCCTCCTTTGGAGACCATCGACAAGACAACCCGGGAAATGCGCCCCGATGGGCTGCCGGACCTTCCCGATTTATCTCCTCGCGAAGATGAACCCGGTCGGGGCGGAGTGCCGATGCCGGAAACGAACAACGGCATGCCGATGGGCGTGGAGGAAGATCCTGAAAAAGCGGATAAGTTGTCTTAATGAATACACTTTGGTATAGACAGACCGCCCGGTTTGAGGTAGGATAATAATTCGAGTTTTTCTGATCGACGTCTGGTCTTGACTGCTGCCGGCCCTTCAGGGACCCGCCTTTTGTTCGTCTGTGAAACGTGTCAAGTCAGGGTTGAGAATACATAGCGGGATGGAACGGCTGAACGATATCCATCCCTCGACTGCCCGACCCCCCTCGGGGAGAGGGAGATCGGTGTTTTTCCCGTCGGCGATGTTCGTCCGCCTTCTTCCGGCCTGCTCCACAGCGGGAGCAACCGGGGGCGCTCCCCGGATGGATGCTAGGAGAGGAACTTCTTCTTCAGGTCATCCCAGGGAGCGAAGAGAGCGCACAGCACAGCCGATATCACGTAGAGGGCCACGATGGAGGCTGGAAAAGTCACGTAAAGTATGACGTACACCGGAAAAAGTGCCGCAAAAGAGAGTGCGAGTTTTATTGCCGTTTGGGTACATTTGCATTTTTGATTCTGACTATCATTCATTGCCCCGCTCCATGTTCTGGCTGTTGAAAACCGAATGGATCATCTCTTGTTGTGCAAACAGGCCTTGTACTCCGCTCCGCAGAATTTACTGCATTGCGCTCAGGTAAGATAACAGACTGCCTCTTCCAAGAAAAGTGGTTTCGGGCCGGGGATCTTCTTTTCACAACCTGAGGCGAAGGGTTGACGTTATACCCGGAAATCATTTAATAACTCGGAGAATTTCAATTTATCGCACAATTTCGATGTGCCGGTTGCACGGACAGTATTCGATGTGTATATACGCTCGCAGGTAAGGGTGCGGGATCCGGCAGCTTTTATGCCGGGAAGAACGCGGCCTGACTTCGGAGGTTACACCCAAATGCTGATGGGGGTTCTCGATATTGTTACATCAATCAGCCCAGGAGGATGAAGAATGAATGCACTAGCACAAAGTATTCTGGTGGTCGGAGGCGGCATGAGCGGACTCACTGCCGCCGTCGAAGCAGCAGAAGCTGGACACGAAGTCTTTCTCGTGGAGAAGAATCCATACGTAGGAGGACGGGTTGCTCAGCTTCATCAGTACTTCCCCAAATTGTGTCCCCCCTATTGTGGTCTGGAACTGAATTTTCGCCGGATCAAAAACAACCCCAAGGTGCACCTCCTTACACTCGCCGAAGTGCAGAACATCTCCGGTGAGGAAGGGAATTTTGACGTATCCGTAAAACTCACCCCCCGATACGTGAATGAGAAGTGCACGGCTTGTAACAAGTGCGCCGAGGCCTGCACCCTGGAAATCGACAATCCCTTCAACTATGGCATGAACAAGATCAAGGCGGCCTATCTGCCGCACGACATGGCTTTCCCGATGCGCTACGTCCTCGATCCTTCCCTGGTGAAGAGCGGTGAGGCGCAAAAGGTCAAAGAGGCCTGTCCTTATGATGCCGTCGAGCTGGACATGCAACCCAGGACCATCGCCCTGAACGTCGGCTCGATCGTGTGGGCGACGGGATGGAAGCCTTACGACGCGACGAAGCTCGACACTCTGGGATTCGGCAAGTATCCCAACGTCATCACCAATGTGATGATGGAGCGTCTCGCCTCGTTCGGCGGCCCGACGCAGGGTAAGATCCTTCGCCCGTCCGACGGCAGGGAACCTCAGACCGTTGCCTTCGTGCAATGCGCGGGTTCCCGGGATGAGAATCACCTCCCGTTCTGTTCATCCGTCTGCTGCATGGCTTCCATGAAGCAGGCCACCTACGTCCGGGAACAGTATCCGGATGCAACAATGTACATCTTTTTCATTGACATCAGGGCAATGGACCGGTTGGAAGATTTCTACCGGAAGCTCAAGGAAGATAAGAAGGTGAATTTCTTCAAGGGCAAGGTTGCCAAAATTGAAGAAGACGGCACAAAGAACCTGATTCTTCGTGTTGAGGATACCGCTGCGGGATCGTTGCACGAAATCAATGTGGACATGGTTGTGCTGGCGACCGGCATGCAGCCGAATACAGCCGAAAATGATGTCCCCGCGGTTATTCCCCTGGGAGATTATGGATTTGTGGCTTCGGAGAACGCAAAACCGGGGATTTGTTCCGCTGGATGCACGAGAACCCCGGCGGGCGTTTCTGAATCGGTTCAAGACGGCACGGCAGCCGCACTCAAAGCCGTGCAGTCCATTGCCAGGAGGTAGACTCGATGGAGAAGAAGGTAGCAATTTACGTCTGTAGTGGATGTGGCATCGGAGATGCCCTCGATATAGATCAGCTTTGCAGCGTTGCCCTTAAGGACTGCAAGGCGGCCGTTTGCAGGACCCACCCGAACCTGTGTAACCAGGAAGGGGTTAAGCTCATTCAGGACGATATCGCAAACGAAGGAGTAAATTCCCTGGTCATCGCGGCCTGTTCTTCCCGCGTTATGTACGACGTGTTCAATTTTGAGGGCGTAGTGCTGGATCGGGCGAATCTTCGGGAACAGGTCGTCTGGAGCCAGAAACCCAATGACGAAGACACCCAGATGATGGCTGAGGATTACCTGCGGATGAGTTCCATCAGGGTGCAGCGGATGGAATTGCCGGAACCCTTCAAGCCGGAACAGGAAATGAGCAAGGATATCCTGGTCGTCGGCGGTGGGATCACCGGCATGACCGCTGCGCTGGAAGGCGCCAGGGCGGGTTACAACGTAGTGCTCGTGGAAAAGGAAACCGAACTGGGAGGCTTTCAGAAGAAGGTTTCCAAAAAGGTCACCTTTCCGTACAAGGAAGTGACCGACAACGATATCCAGAAGCTGGTCGAATCCGTGAAGGCCACGGAAAAGATCACGGTGTACACGGGCGCCAGGATGGAGAAAATCGTCGGCGGCCCCTGCCTTTTCACCGCCTTCATTCAGCAAAACGGTTCGACGGTTCAGCATCCCGTCGGAGCGGTTGTCATGGCCGCGGGCTGGCAGCCCTACGATCCTTTGAAGCTCGACAGGAAGCTGGGCTACGGGGTTTCGCCAAACGTCGTCACCAATGTCCAGTTCGAGGAACTCAGCAAATCGGGGCAGATCACGAAGCCCAGCGACGGCAGGCCCGTCAAAAACGTCGCTTTCCTCCAGTGCGCGGGACAACGCGACCCGGAACATCTGCCTTATTGTTCCAGCATCTGCTGTTTCACGGCCTTGAAGCAGGCCATTCTCGTCAAGCAGCAGAACCCGGATGCGGGCGTTTTCGTCCTTTACAAGGAAATGCGGACTCCCGGCCAGGGCGAGGACTTCTTCAGGAAAGCTCAGCAGGAAGGCGTGATCTTCATCCGGAGCCAGTCCCCGGAGGTGATCCTGAGCGGGAGCGAACTGACGGTGGAGGCCTTCGATGAACTCCTGGGAGACAACATCCTGCTCGGCAATCTCGACATGGTTGTCCTTGCCACGGGAATGGTCCCCGTCACGGCTTTCGGAGAAGATTTCAAGGCAAAACAGAAGCAGGAGGGAAAAGAGGAGGAAGAAAGCGACGTTCCCGCCGACGCGATCCTCGTTTCGGACATCCTGAACCTCGAATACCGCCAGGGCCCGGAGCTTCCCGGCCTGCAGTACGGCTTTCCGGACTCTCACTACATCTGCTTTCCGTATGAAAGCAGACGGACCGGGATCTATGCGGCCGGCCCGGTGAGACGGCCCATGGGCACCGCCAATTCGGTCGAAGACGCAGCCGGCGCGGTGATGAAGGCCATCCAGTGCGTGGAACTCACGAGCCGCGGCGCAGCCGTTCACCCGAGAGTCGGAGACCTCAGCTACCCCGAGTTTTTCATGCAGCGTTGCACGCAGTGTAAACGATGCACGGAAGAGTGTCCCTTTGGGGCCATCAATGAGGACGAGAAGGCGAATCCGCTCCCTCAGCCGACTCGCTGCCGACGTTGCAGCGTATGTATGGGCGCGTGCCCGGAAAGAATCATATCGTTCAAGAATTATTCGATCGCAATGATCGGCGATATGATCAAGTCCATCAACGTACCCGATGAATACGAGGAAAAGCCGCGAATCCTGGTGCTTGCCTGCGAAAACGACGCCTATCCGGCCCTGGATATGATTGGGCTTCGCCGGATGACCTACAACGCATGGGTCCGTGTGATCCCCGTGCGATGTCTCGGATCTCTCAATCTCGTGTGGGTGGCCGACACGCTCTCGAAAGGCATCGACGGCATTCTCCTGTTGGGTTGCAAGCATGGAGACGACTATCAGTGCCATTTCATGAAGGGCAGCGAACTGGCCAGCATCCGCCTGAGCAAGGTCAAGGAAACCCTGGAACGACTGGTGCTGGAGTCCGATCGCGTGCGCTTCGAAAACGTTGCCATCACGGACTACGACAAACTCCCCGCTCTGCTGGACGAATATGCCGAAAGGCTCGTTGAAGTGGGCCCCAACCCCTACAAGGGGTATTGATGGTTTCGGCCGGATGCACCCGCCAGACGGGGCAACCGGCCGGGATGGCAGGTATGGAGCCGGGAACCGAACCACACGCGGCTTCCGGCTCCCGGTTTTGTCCGGCATCGCTCCTCTAAGAGCATTTGGAGAAAAAGATATCAGGGAGGCTAACGAGATGAGTAATCGAGTCGATCCCAGTTTGATAAGGGACCTTGAAGCATTCGGACTCAAAGACGCCAATAAGTGTTACAATTGCGGCACATGCACCGCGATTTGCCCTCTTTCCACACCCGGGAATCCTTTCCCGAGAAAAATGGTGCGGTACGCTCAGCTTGGGCAGAAGGATAAGATTCTCCATTCATCGGAACCCTGGCTCTGCTATTACTGCGGAGACTGCTCCACGCGATGCCCGCGGGGTGCGGAACCCGGTGAGACGATGATGGTCATGCGCAGGTACCTCACTTCGTTGTATGATTGGACGGGATTCGCCCGCAGGTTCTACACTTCGGAGCGATTCGAGATCCTCGCGATCACCGTTGCGGCCATTATAGTGGGATTGAGCATGCTGATTTTCAACACGCACAAGCCCGACTGGAACAATGCTTCGCTCAACTCCCTGTGGCCCGCCAAAAATATCGAACTTGCGGACCTCATAATGGCGGCCGTCCTTTCGCTGTTGCTTCTCAGCAACGTTTTCAGGTGTTTCCTGGCGGTCATGGGAGACCTCGCCTTCAAGATCCCACTGCGGTTGTATGCGAGCGAGGCGAAAGAACTCGTCATCCACATGGTGACTCAGAAACGGTTCGGCCAGTGCACCGACAGGATGCAGTGGTTCGTGCATCTTATGATCATGACCGGGTACTCCACCGTATTTATGCTGGTGGTTTTCTTCATCAGGTGGTTCCAGAGAGACGGCGAAGTATACGCGTTCTGGCATCCCGTTCGTTTGCTGGGATATTACGCAACGTTCGCGATTCTTTACGGGACCACGTACGCTATCATCGGTCGCCTGAAAAAGAGCAAGCCGCCTTACAAGAACTCCCATGGGACCGACTGGATGTTCCTGGTCCTTCTCCAGTTGACGACCCTGACCGGGATTTTCATCCATTTCACCCGGCTCCTCAATTGGCCCTTTGTAACCTACGCGCTTTACGTCATTCACATGATGGTCGCCGTTCCCATGCTGGTGCTGGAAGTACCTTTCGCAAAATGGGCGCATCTGGCCTACCGGCCGGTTGTGATCTTTCTCCTGAAGGTAAGGGAAAAGTATGCCGCGGAATCGGCGGTGCCGGCAACGGCCGCGGGCATCGGGACGGCCGCAGTGGAATAGCGCCCGAAGGCTCGTGAGCAACGGTTTCGACCTGTGTCAACCCACGGGAGATTTTATCGTATCTTCCGTGGGTTTTCTTTTGCGGGCTACCCCTGGTGAGATATCCGCGATACGTCATTGTATTTATGAAACCACAAATTTAGGTTTCACGACATGATTCCGACTTTTTCCCTTGGTTGTGAGGCCCCGGCTCATGGTGGTTCGCCGGCATGACGAATCCTGGTACCATTTCGCCGCGGCTTTTCCTTTGAGCAACAACCCCGCGAGTCCGGCCTCATGGTTTGCCGAATGGTGCACTTTACAAAAAGGATGGTTATTTTCCATTCGCTGCACCATGAAACAGAATCGCTGCCGGCCGCGGCTTGAGACAGTCGCTCCACTTTTGCCTTTCAGTTTCGTGCGACTTGGATATATGCTCTACGAGGTGACAGCGTGGCAATCGGCTGCAAATGTAAACGGGAGACGGGAAATGAAACCGAAAGTGGGATTTATGGGACTGGGGATAATGGGGACGGCTATGGCCGGGAACGTTGCCAGGGCGGGCTATCCCCTCAGCGTGTATAACCGCGACCCCCAAAAAGCCGCGGTGTTCAAGAATGCGGAAGTAAAAATTGCCTCCAGCCCAAAGGCACTGGCAGAGGAGAACGACGTTCTCATTGCGATGGTAACGGGGCCGGAAGCATTGGACAACCTGCTCTGGGGTACCGGTGGAGCAGGCCCGGCACTGAACCGGAACAAAGCATTCATCAACATGAGTACCGTGTCCCCCGGATTCACTAAAGAATTGAACGAAAAACTCGCGCCCACCGGCGTCGTTTTCATCGATGCGCCGGTTTCCGGTTCAAAGAAACCGGCGATGGACGGGTCGCTGGTCATTCTTGCAGGGGGCAGGAAAGAAGATGTCGATGCCCACACGCCGCTGCTCGAAACGATGGGGAAGAAGGTCGTCTATTGTGGCGAAGTGGGGCAGGGCTCGATGATGAAAATGACCAACAATCTTCTATTGGGCGCCATGATGGAAGGATTGTGCGAGGCCCTGAACTTCGGAAAGCTTGCGGGTCTTGAGGTGGATACCGTTCTGGATGCCCTGCTCAATGGGCCTCTGGGCAGTCCGATTTTTCAAATGAAAGCCAAGGGACTCAAGAACGGGGATTTCAGCCCGGCCTTCCCCTTGAAACATATGACCAAAGATCTCAAGTTCCTGGTGGATACGGCCTATGAAACCGGCGCGCCGATTCCGGTCGGGCAAATGCTTCTGCATCTGTTCAGGACCGGAGTGGGACAGCAATGGGGAGACCTGGACGTGTCGGCCATTCTCAAGGTCCTGGAGCACCTGACAGGGAAACAGTAGGAACGGCGGTGTTCCGTGAAATGGTGAGGTATGACGGCAGTGGTGCTGAGTCGCCCTGGAAGTACCGGCCTGCTTTGCCGGGGGCGAGTGTTCGGCCTATCTATTTTTATTACTGACAGTGAATTGCCGTCTTAATCGAAGGGTCTGATCGAGGAATAAAAACATGGCAAAAGAAGCTCGAGTGGTTCACAGTTTCCCTAAAAACCCGCTGGAGGAAGTCCGCGCTTCGATTACCGTTTTCAAAGGTAAGGAGTACGTGGACTTGCGGGTCTACTATAAGGGAGACGACGGAGATTATCACCCGTCCAAGAAGGGATTGACTCTCTCTCTGGATCTTTTTTCGGAACTGGAGGAAGGCGTAAAGAAACTGAGAGAGGAGATCGGAGATTAGCGAGGCGCCTCAGGTGGTAACCAGTTGGAGTGACTGAGGATTGCAGGATGGGTGGGTGACCCGGACGGAAAACTTGCTGCCCGGGTCCGCTGGGACAAGAACGCGCAGGTGGGCAAAAGCGAAGTGTTGCCCACCGTCTCATCGACCGCATGGCCAAGGATGGTGGGCACGGTGAATCTGTGCCCACCCTACATTGCTCGATCATTTCGCAAAAACTCGCGGCGTTATGTATGTCCCCCGGTTCAAGGCAGCTATAAGCAGCCAAGCCGGGGCATTTCGGCTTACGCAGGCAATGCGCAACACCGCGATTATTCCCACAGTTTGTAGGGTGGGCAAAAGCGAAGCGCTGCCCACCGTATCGCTGATAAGCGGTGGGCAATATGAATCTGTGCCCACCCTACATTGCTCGATCATTTCGCAAGCACTTGGGGCGTTAGTATGTTCCCCCGGTTCAAGGCAGCTATAAGCAGCCAAGCCGGGGGCATTTCGGCTTACGCAGGCAATGCGCAACACCGCGATTATTCCCACAGCCGTTCCGGATATCATCCCCCTCCCACTGGTGGGAACAATGCGACCCGATCGTTTTCGCCGACAGCGGTGTCCCACTTCGAACCAACCCCGTTCACCATGATGAGCTTCACCTCTCCAACGGGGATTCCCAGCTTTTCGGCGACATCTTTCACTTTTGTCCCTGGTTCGACCTCCATGTCATGGCCTGTGGAACCATCGTATCCGGGGACGTATTTTCTCAGTGTGGCGGCAAGAAGTAGTTTTATGGTCATAATTCGATTCCAGAATGGAGCCTCCGGTCTAAACCCCTCCCGCTCTCATGGGAGGGCTGCAACAGGGGCTCGATTATCGCTTAACGGTCATGAAAGCCGCTTGCCCGGTCAACCCCGGCTTTTCCGTCCGGGTCCGATTGTCGACGGCGGCTTTCCTCCCCACCTGATATAATTCTCAATTGACGGAGTGCATCAGCCCGGAACGGTGCGCCGGTAGACTCGCTTGATGTGGATGTTGGACACGAGCGCGGTATACTCCTTGCCCTGTTCGAGGTCCACTTGGATGGTCTTGGCGTCGATTTCCATATAGCGTGAAATTACGCTCAGAATATCGTTCTTGAGGCATTCCATGATGTCCGGGGTGAGGTCCATCCTGTCATGCATCAAGACCACCTGCATTCGTTTCCGAGCAACCTGACCACTGGGTTTTTGACCAAAAAACCGCCGGATTGCATTCAGCATGAGATTGATCCTCCCTGTCAGCTCCAGATGAACCGCTTCATGCGGGCAAAGAAAGTATCCCCATCTCCGTCTTCAACGGGTATTTTTTCCCCGTCGAGCCGGGCAGCGATTTGCTGGAAGGCCCATCCGGCCTTGCTGCTCCGGTCGTGAACGAGTGGAACGCCGCGGTTGGTGGATACGACCACTTCCTCGCTCTCGGGCACGACTCCGAGAAGAGGCACCGCGAGGAGATTCACGATGTCCGTGGTGGACATCATGTCTCCCTTCCTGACCATGCGCTGGTTCAAACGGTTGACGATAAGGTGGATGTCCTTGAGGAGGCTTGCCTCCAACAATCCGATCACGCGGTCGGCGTCACGAATGGCCGACACTTCGGGCGTCGTGACGACGACGGCCGTCTGCGCTCCGGCAACTGCGTTTCTGAAACCCTGTTCGATGCCCGCCGGGCAGTCGATGATCACATACTCGAATTCTTCGGCAAGTTCGGCACACAATTCCTTCATCTGTTCGGGCTGAACGGCGTTCTTCTCCCGGCTCTGAGCCGAGGGAATGATGTAAAGATCGGTCAGCTTGCGGTCGCGAATCATCGCCTGCTGCTTTCGGCACTTGCCCTCGATTATGTCCACGAGGTTGTAGACGATGCGGTTTTCCAACCCCATCACCACATCCAGGTTCCGCAGGCCAATGTCTGCGTCGATCATGACGACGCTGTGCTTCTTCTTGGCCAGCGTGGTGCCTATATTGGCAACAGTGGTGGTCTTGCCGACACCGCCTTTGCCAGATGTCACGACGATCACTTTACCGGTCATGATGCATCCTATCCGTTTCTGGAGTTAAAAAAATACGATACTTCGACACCGTCAAAAAAGCCTCGCGCCCTCTACGGCGTGCTCACTTCAATCAGGTCGTCCCTGATTTCCGCGAGTTCATATTTCCTGGAGACCGACCTTTGGCCACGGGGCGGAACGGCGACCAGATCCGCTATGCGGAGCTGATTGGGTTGAATACTGAGGGCCCAGATCCGCGCCGTGCGGTCCCCGGTGGCTCCGGCATGAGCGACCCCTCTCAGATTGCCGAAAACGATTATATCACCTGCCGCTATGATTTCAGCTCCGGGGTTGACGTCCCCGAGGACGACGCAGTCGGAGGACGATACGACCCGCACCCCGGACCGGCAGGTGCTTCGAACGATGATCGGCTCGGCGTCCTTGCGCACGGCCGTATGGGCCTCGGAGGCAGCGGACTGATCCTGAACGCCCCTGTTCAAGGCGAAGGCCACATCGCCGGCCAGCTTCACTTCAACCAGTCTGCCCCTCGAATGCTTCACCAGCAGTTCGTTCAAGGCGGTTATCTCATCCGTGCGCAACGGCCTCGACCTGAGGTCGAGGA
Organism: uncultured Syntrophobacter sp.; assembly: GCA_963666995.1. Taxonomy (GTDB): domain Bacteria; phylum Desulfobacterota; class Syntrophobacteria; order Syntrophobacterales; family Syntrophobacteraceae; genus Syntrophobacter. Next base: position 3,949,871 of record OY762941.1, read on the forward strand.
TCATTTCCGAATGATGGAAAAAATCGCGCGACTCTTCCAGCCGCTTCCTCATATATTCCAGTATGGCCTCAAACGGGACCGTCGGATGGGGGACCAGCGTAAAACCTTCTCGGCTCGCCTTGACTTGAATGGGAAGTGCGTCGTTTGATTTCATGAGATCCAGCAGTTCAGAAAGACATCAGTCTCCAACACGCGCCCATGCGGAAACGGTTCCGTTTGCCCCTGCGGGTTGGGAGAGTGGGGTTTAAGCCATTGGAAACGATCCGGTCTACTCTACATCAATCTCCCATTTTGGGGCAAGATCCATTGACGCAATTGAGACCAGCTTTTCACCCGGGGGAATTCTTCCTCGACGGGACTGCGGTTCCATGGCTGATCGAAGAGCAGAGGCTGAATCCCATGGGTTGCCAGGAGCTTGCAGGTCTCGATCCTGTCCTCGATGAAACACCGCACATGAAGCTCCTGCAGGGTTTTCAGTTTTGCTTCGGGAGCGCCGGTCGCCGTGACCTGGATGTTTTCCGGAGGCACTTCGGGCAGATTCATGCGGAGCCAGCAAATGATGCTTTCGGGCCAGATGCGGGCCGTCACAAATCGAAGCGGGCCGTGCCGCGCCAGCTCGGTGAGAACCTCCGGAGCCTCATCCATCGGCGGGATCTGGAGCGTATGCTCATCGTCCAGGGTCAGGCAGATGAGATCGTCGATAACTTCCCTGTCGATGTCGAGGCACTCGTGGATGTTATAGCAACTGAGGTGCTCCTTGGTGAGGTAAGTCAGTCCGTATTTTTCCCGGCCAAGCCTGACGAAGATCTCCATCGTGTCGGCAACCACGCCGTCAATGTCGAAAGCAAGATCGGTAGGGGATAAGTTTTTTCGGGCATTCATTTTTATGAATCCGCATCTGTAATACAAACCTGAGCCGGTTCATCGAACCGGAAGTATATCTCATAAACACCATCCGCCAGGGACGCGTGCACCATATAGCCTACTTTGTAGAAAACGGAAAGCATCCTTCTGTTCGATGCGAGAACGTAAGCCGTGAATCCGCTGATTCCCTTGTTCTTCGCGATTTCGCAAAGATAGTGCAGCAGGAAGGTGCCGACGCCGATGTGCTGCCATTCCGCGGCGACCGCGAAATCCACTTCAGCGATATTGCTCTTCTGGTCCAGGATGTATCGACCCAGGGCGACAATTTTTTCGTTGCCGATTTCCCCCTGAACGCCCACGATCGCCATTTCATGTTCGTAGTCGATGTTGCACATTCCTTGCGCATTCCGATGAGGAAATACCTTCATGGCAGACAGAAAGCGGTAGTAAATGTCCTGGTCGGGAAGGCCGTAGAAAAATTCCTGTACCGACCGTTCATCGGTGGGCTTTATGGGGCGGAAGAAGATTCTGACATCATCGGGAAAGAGCTGATAGGTTTCGTACTGCCCGGGATACAGGGGCTCGTAAACGGGAGGCAGAATCTGGTCTTCAAAAACGTAGTGCAGACTCTTCGCCTCGGAGAGGATACGCTCTCTGAACTTGGGGTGGGCGATATTGATGAGGGCGAGCGCCCGTTCCCGGAGCGTCTTCCCATGCAGGTAGGCAATGCCGAACTCCGTCACGACGTACCGGACCGTACTGCGCGAACTCACCACTCCCGCGCCGCTCGTAAGATGGCTCACGATGCGCGACCTGCGCCCATCCGTGCTCGTGGACGGGAAAACGATGATGGTCTTTCCCCTGGGGGCGCAGTCAGCGCCGTGCATGAAGTCCACATATCCGCCTATGCCGCTGTGAATGGTGTGACCGATAGAGTCGGAGCATATCTGGCCCGTGAGATCGATTTCCAGGGCGGAATTGATGGCGACCATTCCGACGTGCTGGCTGATCAGCCGCCTGTTGTTGACATAATTGATTGGATAGATTTCAACTTCGGGGTTGTTATGAACGAAGCTGTAAAGATCGGTGCTTCCCACACACGCCCCCGCGACGATTTTGCCGTGGTGGGCGGTCTTCTTGAGACCGGTGACCACTCCTTTCCTCACGAGGTGAAGGTGGGCGTCGGTCAGGATCTCGGTATGAATACCCAGGTCCTTCTTGTCTTCCAGGTACATCAGTATGGAGTTTACGACCCGTCCCAGCCCGATCTGAATGGTCGAACCGTCTTCAACCAGAAGCGAGACATACTTCGCGATCCGCTCCGTGACGGCGCTGCGTTCACGAAAGATCAACTCGATCAGCGGTTCTTCGTATTCCACGAAATGGTCGATCTGAGACACGTGCAGGAAGGAATCGCCGAAAGTGCGAGGCATATTCGGATTCACCTGGGCGACCACTATTTTGGCTTCTTCCGCCGCCGCCCTGGTGATATCCACGGCGATCCCGAGGGAGCAAAAGCCGTGTTCGTCGGGAGGAGTGACCTGGATCAGGCACACGTCGAGGGCCCACAGGCTGTCGTCCCGAAGAAGGCCGGGGATGGCGGAAAAGAAGATGGGGATATAATCGGCAAGCCCCTGGTTGACCGCCGTTCTCGATTTCGAGCCCACAAAGAACGTTTTGAGCCTGCAATACTTCTGAAGTACGCTCCAGTCCTCCGGAAGTTCGCCGACTGAAAGGTTCTGGACGAGTTCCAAATCCCTGTAGCGCGGCAGGAGCTTCACGAGAGCCCGGACGAGGTGCTGAGGTTCGCCGCAGGCCGAACCTACAAAGATCCGGTCCCCGTCTTTGATGGCGGTCTCGAGCACTGACTCGGCGGACCCCACTCGAGCACGGTAGTAATCTTTCCATTGTTCGTCAAAAATCATTTTCTGAGGGTTCCCCATTATGTCAGACCCCTATGTCACCTCAAGAACAGAACGGAATGAACGGGTCCTTCCGCATGACTTGACACCCACCGCGGCGCGGGCGGCTGAGTCGGCGGCCGGGATGGTCGGTTGCAAGGCAAACCGTCCGAAAGCAGGGATCCCTGGAGGGATTGCTAGGACCGGGTGTTCCCGTATCTCACCGGAGAAGGCGAAGGGGGTTGCTTCAAACCGGCGCGCTGAGCCAAAAGATCGAGATGCAGAGTTGTCCACTCTTCGAGTGGCAGATACGGTGGATACAACAATTCATTTGTCTGAATCAGCTTAAAATAGAATTTGCAGAGATTGCAGTATTGAATACGGTAATGAGGTTCCGCCTCAATCATGAGATACCCCAGCGATTCATGGAGGCGGTTGTCGCAATAGCAGCATTGAAACCTGTTGATCCCCCAGGTGGTTCCACACCATGAGCAGTAAGCGTTCCGGCCGCCTTCCCCTTCAAGGAAGAGAAGGGAGGGCAGCGACCCGCAGACCGGGCAGTATCCCTTAAGCCATCGTGCCGGCGGACCGAACCGCTCCAACAGGTCCTCGGCGGCCCGTTCGATCGAGGGGCGCAGGCAGCTTCTGGCAACGAAAAGAAGTGAGGCAATATCGATGTCCTTCACTTCCACCCACTCTTCCCACGGTTCCATCTCGTGTTGAAGGAAGCTTTGCCATATGGCTTCCTTGCGGCCGGGATGGACGGCAAGGGAGCGGGAGAGCGCTGAATGAGCCGAGCTGATCTGCTCGTTCGATTCCGGAATGCTCCCGGAAATCTCCGAGAGAAAAGCCTCTGCGGCGTCAGCGTCGAGCGGGAAACTCCACCGCTCGATCAAGGGAAAACCGGCCTCCCATTGAGTCTCGGCCCGTTGCCGGTCGATGCCGACCGGATCGAGGCGCAGGGCGTTCTTGATTCCCGCCCTCAGCAGGAACAGGTCCTCCAGGAAAGGGTATAAGTGAGCGTATGCAGGCTTTTCAGCCCTGGCGAGGGCAAAAGCCTGTTCGATTTGTTCCTTTTCGTGATCGCTTCGCTTTTTCAAATTCGTCCTTCTTAACGAAAGGGGAAGCCGATCCTGCATGGCTTCCCCTTATCATACCTGATTTTGTCGGATTGTGTAACCCAATCTTGCCGGACTCGCCTTCATGTGATCCCCGGATAATTTCTCGCTCTCGACTGTCTCCGGTGCCTGGGCCGAGCCGCATGTTCCGTGCAACCGGGATTTGACGGATGTACTCGACCTTATGCGCATTGTCGCTTCTGCGTTCCCACGCCGGAGGGGCTGTTGCCCAAACAGAATCCAGGTGAAAAACGAGCCATTTGTCGAGAAATGTCACCCCGGCGAAAGCCGGGGTCCAGTGCCGTTACTTGGAATTATCCAATGATTTCAATGAGCCTGGATTCCGGCCTTTATATGAAAAAAGGAATTGCCGTTTAACGTATACCCTGCCTCGATTTAGGCAGAAATTTTTTCATTGTTCGTTGTGGCCGAAAGGCCATGAGTGTTCGCCGGAATGACGAATCGTGATTTCGTCCGGCCTCGGCTTTTCCTTTGGGCAACAGGCCGCGGAGCGAGAGAACGAGGCACGGAACTCTCATCACGGGTGGCCCGGATACTTGTTATCCGGGTCCGTCAGGACAAGAGGAGGGGACAAATCCTTCGTTGCCCTTGCAGAATCATCCTTTGAACCTCTTGCGCTTCGCGCCCGGACAAATGAGTTGTCCGGGCCACCCACCATCAAAAGTGTTACCCATGTCCCCGGTCTGTACACCTTCCCGCCAGGGGAGGGGAGTCCCGGTTGCCGCCTCCCCCCTGACGGGGGAGGCGGGGTGGGGGTGTGATTCACCGGAGACATTCCAGCCCTGGCGACATTTCCTGTGGAATCGCTCGGATCAGGTATTACATCATGAAACGCACAGGCAACCCGGGGACGCTAGCCCCGAACCGTCCCTTTCAAACTGCCCTGCGCCGGCCGCGCGAGGCGGCGGGCGGCCGACTTGCGGTCAATTCCGGGGTTCAGGGCTGCGACCGCCGTCTTCGAATACTTCTTGGGATCGTCCACCACAAGATAGATCACCCGGACCTGGTCGGCATCGAGAAGCTGCGCCTTCGGATACTTCGCCTTGAGCTTTTCCTGGCGATCCTTGGCGAGGGCGAGCATCTCGTCCCGGTCCCCGAAATTCATCGCACCCGTGGGGCAAATCTTGACGCAGGCCGGGATCAGCCCGTTACTCACGCGGTCTATGCACATCGTGCATTTGACGAGGCGGCCGTCTTTGGCCTGCCTTGGGATGTCATAGGGGCACGCCTGCCTCACCTCGTCAAAGGGTGCTTCCCTGGTCTTTTCAGTATAGAAAATCGCCCCCGTGGCATCGTCCTGGATAACGGCATCGCTGACGTATCCCGCGATGGAGTCCTTGCACGGAGGTTCCAGACAGTGTCTGCATTGATCGGCAAAGAAGTACCAGGCGACCTTCCCTTCGTTGTCCACTTCACTGAAGCGGACAAGTTTGAACGTGTTGCCGTCAAAATCGGGAGGGTTCTGGTGGCTTCCGGTGTTCCTGGTTTGAGAGGCGCCGTTCTGGTTCCAGTTCTTGCATGCAACCTGGCAACCGCGGCAGGCCGTGCACCGGGTCGTGTCGACAAAGAAGCTCTTTCCTGCCATGGCTTATCCTTTCTTCCGCACGTTGACCATAAAAGCTTTGGATTCGGGGATGCGGGTGTTGGGGTCTCCAACGGAAGGAGTGAGCAGGTTGGCGCTGTCGCCTCCTTCCGGCGGCCAGACCCACCCGTAATGCCAGGGCAGACCTACCTGGTGCACTTCCTGCCCGAATATATTGAACGGCTTGAAGCGCTTCGTCACTATGGCAACGGCTTCCAGTGCGCCTCTCGGAGACTCCACAACGACCATTTCCCCGTTCTTGATTTCCCTCAGCTTTGCCAGTTCCTCGCTCATTTCCACGAAGATCTGAGGCTCGGCTTCGATCAGCCACGGGAGCCAACGGGTGAGGACGCCCGTCTGCCAGTGTTCGGTGACGCGGTAGGTGGTCCCCACAAATGGAAATTTCGGGTCGCATGACTTGATGATGTCTCTGGCGGTCCCGAAAACGGCGGCAACGGGGTTGGTGATCTGCGGACCGAACGCGTTCTTGTCCACCGGACATTCCATCGGCTCGTAGTGCTCGGGGAACGGCCCGTCCTTGAGACCGGGACCGAAGATCGACGCATAACCGTCCGGCTTCATGATGAACGCAAGCTTTCCATCTTCTCTTGTCGTTCCATCGGGGTTCTTCAGCGGATACCACGGTCCGTCGGGTACGTCGCCCTTCCACTTCAGCGTCGTGTATTTCCCGTCTTTCACGTCTCCCGCGAACTCGATGACCACTCTCTTCGGGTTCCACGGCTTTCCGGACGGGTCCACGGATGCGCGGTTGTAGATAATCCTGCGGTTGACCGGCCACGCCCAGGCCCATTTGGGGTAGAGCCCAATCCCGCTGTCATCGGTCTTGTCCCTTCGGGCCATGTTGTTCCCGTCCTGATTGTAGCTCTGACAATAGATCCAGTTACCGCAAGCGGTTGATCCGTCGTCTTTGAGCATGGCAAAGGCCGGGACCAGTTCGCCCTTCTTGTAGGTCTTGTCGCCGACGGTCACGTCTTTCAGCCAGTAACCGTTGATGGCTTTGGCCACCAGGTGGGGATCGAACTTGTGGTCGGTAGCGTATTCCCACTTCAGGTTCAGAATCGGGTCGGGGAATTTGCCGCCGGGTTTCTTGTAAAGCTTCCTGATTTCTTCAAAAAGCTCAAAAATGATGTCGCCGTCCGGCAACGACCGGCCCGCTGGATTCTGCGCTTTGTAACGCCACTGCGCCCAGCGGCCGCTGTTTGAAATTGAACCTTCCTTTTCGAGAAATGCGCAGCACGGCAGGAAAAAGACCTCGGTCTTGATCTTCTTCGGGCTCATGCCTGGCCCTCTCCAGAAGGACGCGGTTTCGTTGTCGAACAGGTTGACCACGACCATCCAGTCGAGATTGGCCATGGCTTCCCTGGTCTTGTTCGCGTTGGCGCCGCTGGCCGCCGGATTCTGACCCCAGGAGAAAAAGCCCTGCAGTTCCTTCCTGTACATCGAGTCAAACAGATCGAGCCAACTGTAGTTCTTCCCATCATCGGGCTTGGGAAGCCAACCGTAGGCGAAGTCGTTTTCGGGTTTCGCGGCGTCGCCATACATGGTTTTGAGAAAACTCACCAGGTACTTCGGGCGGTTCTGCCACCAGTTTGCACTGAGCGGGTCCTTGCTTACGGGTGTGTTCTTCTTGTTGTAGTCGGCCAGTGTCGCCAGCGATGACGTAGGCGTCGGGACATAACCGGGAAGAATATGGAACAGCAGTCCCTGGTCCGTCGATCCCTGAACGTTCGCTTCCCCGCGAAGCGCATTGACGCCTCCTCCCGCGATTCCCATGTTCCCCAGCAACAACTGAATGATCGACATCGACCGGATGTTCTGGACCCCGACCGTATGCTGGCACCAGCCCATGGCGTACATGATCGTTCCCGCCTTGTCGGGGACACCCGTTGCGGAGTACGCCTCGTAGACCTTGAGCAGGTCGTCCCTGGGAGTGCCCGTAACGCCGGAAACTATATCCAGGTCATAGCGGGAATAATGTTTCTTCAGGAGTTGGAACACACATCGGGGATTTTGAAGGGTGAGGTCTTTCTTGGGTACTCCGTTTTCGTCGACTTCATAGGCCCACGTCGAACCGTCGTAGGCTCGTTTTTCAGCGTTGAACCCGGAAAACAACCCGTCCTTGAAATCGTATTTCTCGCCCACGATGTATGAAGCATTGGTGTAGTTGAGGACGTAATCCTTGAAGTACTTATCGTTCTCGACGATGTACTTTATCATTCCTCCCAGGAAAGCGATGTCGGTGCCCGACCTGAGAGAGGCGTAGATGTCGGCCTTTGTCGAGGTTTTGGTGAAGCGGGGATCCACGTTTATCACAACGGCCCCCTTGTCCTTGGCCTTCATGACCCATCGAAAAGAGATGGGGTGGTTCTCCGCCGCGTTGCTTCCCATGATCAAAATGCAATCACTGTTTGCGAGGTCTATCCAGTGATTCGTCATCGCGCCGCGTCCAAACGACTCTGCCAGAGCCGCTACGGTAGCGCTGTGTCAGATACGGGCCTGGTGTTCGATATAGACCAGTCCCATAGCACGCAACATGGCCTGATACAGCCAGCACTCCTCGTTGTCCATGGCGGCGCTGCCGACGGATGCGATTCCCATGCAGCGGTTGACGACCTGGCCCTTGTCGTTTTTTGCCACGAAAGTCGCATCCCGGGTCTTCTTCACCCGTTTGGCGATTTCCCGGAGGGCCCATTTCCAGTCCTTGGCCACCCACTTGTCGCTGTTCGGGGCCCTGTACAGGACCTTGGTCATGCGTTTGGGATTTTGAGCCAGTTGGTAGGATGAGGCCCCCTTGGCGCACAGGGCCCCGCCGTTGATGGGATGGTCGGCATCCCCTTCCGTGTAGATGACCTGCCCCGATGTCTTATCCGTATGGCAGATGATCCCGCATCCCACTGCACAGTAGCAGCAGATGGTGGGGGTTTCCTTGGCATCTTTCGTGCGCAGCTTCCAGGTGTAGGCCTCCACGGAATTGAGATTGAACCCCATCCCAGTCAAGGCCAGGCCTGCCGTAGCTGCGCCAGAGATTTTGAGAAAATCTCTCCGCGTCAGCTTCATATTCTGCTTCCTTTCTCTAAAACTGCTCTTCACTTACACAATCAGCTTGTCACAATCAGCTCTTCAACCTGCGGTGCCCCGAAAGGCACGGGAGACAAAACGCCCTGAACACCCCCTCTCGCTTGTAATTAATTTCACAATAAATTGCCTGGCTTACCCTTATCCGATGGTGCTAAAATAACGGACAACCAGTTACAAAGATTACTGAAAACCGATTGAAGCGATCCGGAGCGGCAAACGATGTGTTCAGCCCTGCTCCGGCAAAAAGTGATTAAAGTGAAAACTCGACCAATTCCAATGTACTTTAATGACACTTTCGTTGTCAATGCATTATCAATGGATGGCGATTCACTTCATGTAACTTTTCACACGGCGTGTACGCTCTATCAAAGCTGACATAACGTGCTTATGCTAATGGCCGATCGGTGCGCGGACGACTGATCGTTGTGCAAAATGCCCTCAGTGTGAATGTGAAGGGTTTGCAGTTGCCGGGAGTTGTGGCACAATTGCCCGAATTGAACTTAAGAGTTCTTATCTGCGTTATTCTGTACAGAAGGATTTTCGGAGGGATGCTTATCGGTTTCTCAAATCTTTGCGATTGTAGAGACTATCCGTGTCTTTTTGCTGTGATCGGCCTTCCGGTTGGAATCGGATTTTGCATGCTTACATTCAGGAAGGCAGTTCTATGTTGCGAAAGGAATTAATTACAGTGCTTCCTGGAAATGTGCACCTGAGCGTTGCCCCAAAAAGAATGGACATGGCAATAACCGTTTCCTGAACGGTATCGGATATCAGACGACCTTTGATTTTACTTCCAGATGCGGGGGAACCGGCATGAGCAAATACATTCAGATCGACATATCGCTGAAAGCCGTCTACGGTTCGCAGGGACTGCGGTCCAGCTTTCCCAACTTGTATAAATTCCTCGATACCTACGGCTATACGGTTGTGTTGAAGGAGGAACCGGATCTGTACCATCTCGTGGATGTCGTCGTGAGGACGAGAAACGATCCGGCGATCCCCGATAACGCGAAAAGGCCGATCGTCGCGATGGAGAAGCAACTGGTGAAAGTCCGCGACGTCGCGAGGGAACTGCTCCTTTCAAATCGTCTGAACGAGTTCGATACAATGCTCTACCGCCTGGAGGACCTTTTCGCGGATCTCGAGAAGGACCTGTAGGACGACGCGACTGTCGGCTTCCATAACGATCGGACCGAAGTTCTTCTTTCATTTCCCGGCAAGCGAGTTCATTCGGCGTTGTGATGAGGCTTTATTACGGTACTTCTGGATGGCTGAAGGTCGGCACAAATGACCCCGGGAACCATTTGTCCCCGGGGTCTGTTAACGCATGCATAGAGTCAAGGCCCGGCGGGCGGGCCGCTCAAAGGAAGTTCCAGGCAATTCCTTTCTCGAATACGAGGCATTCAACTCATGGACAAACCCTTTACATGTGCTGATCCATGACGATCGTCTCTTCCCTCCCCGGGCCTACCGATACAACGGTGAGAGGGATTCCCGCCATCTCCTCGATCGCATTAAGGTAGCGCTTGGTATTCCCGGGCAAATCTTCAAAACGACGGATCGCCCCGATATCCTCGGTCCAGCCGGGGAACTCTTCGTATGTCGGTTTGCAGGCTTCCAGCGCTTCCAGTTCCGGAGGCATGGCGCGGAGCGTCCTCGGGCCGCACTGGTAAGACGTCGCGATCTTCAGAACGGGTATTCCCGTGAGGACGTCCAGTTTGGTGATCGTGAGTCCGGTGAGCCCGTTCAGGCGGATGGAGGTCTTCACCACGACCATATCCAGCCAGCCGCAGCGGCGAGGCCTGCCCGTGGTCGCGCCGAACTCCCCGCCGATCTCCCTGATCTTCTCTCCCGTCTCGTCCAGGAGTTCCGCCGGGAACGGGCCTCCTCCCACCCGGGTGGTGTAGGCCTTGACCACGCCAAGCACCCTGTCGATCCTTGTCGGGCCGATTCCGGAGCCGCAGCAGGCATTTCCCGCAACGGTGTTTGAGGAGGTCACAAAAGGATAAGTCCCGTGATCCACATCGAGGTGAGTCCCCTGAGCCCCTTCGAAGAGAATGTTCCGGCCGTGCTTTTCCGCGTCTTGCAGACGTTCGGAAATATTACCGGCAAAGGGGGCCAGTTTCTCCCCGTACCCCATGTATTCGTCCTCGATGGCGGCGGCATCCACCGGTTTCTCGCCGAAGAAATGCTGAAGCAGGAAGTTCTTTTCTTCGAGATTCAGCCGGATCTTGGCTCGTAGCGCTTTGGGATCCAGCAGGTCGTGAATTCTGATGCCGCATCTGGCGACCTTGTCCTCGTAGCACGGTCCGATTCCCCGCCCCGTGGTGCCGATCTTCCCTCCGCCCTTTCTCTTCTCCCTGGCAATGTCCAGTGCGAGATGATAGGGCATGATGACATTGGCGTAGCGGCTGATGACAAGGTTTTTCGGTGTCACGGGGATGCCGCAGCTCCCGAGCCGGTCCATCTCCTGCATGAGCACTCCCGGATCGACCACGACCCCGTTTCCGATCATGCAGACTTTGTCGCTGTGAAGAATGCCCGAAGGTATCAGGTGGAAGATGTATTTCCTGCCGTTCACCACGAGTGTGTGGCCCGCGTTGTTTCCCCCCTGAAAACGAACCACACAGTCGGCATTCTCTGTGAGGAGGTCTACGATTTTGCCTTTCCCTTCGTCACCCCACTGGGTTCCAATGACAATCACGTTGGCCATGATATTCCCTTTCCAGGATACGAAATCTTTTTGACTGCCTGGTATCGTATTGTTCCGGAAGATCCCCGTGGCCGTTCTCCGTTTCATCGCCGGGAGAAGCCGGACGGAAGCAGTCTTGTCGTCTCGGTCAGCAGTCCACGATCTTCGATCGCCGGCAAGACTCTCACTGAAATCGCAGGCCTGCAAAGAATTTCATCATCTGCAGCCGGTCCTCTCGGGTGAGGCGGATTTAGGAAGAGCAATGCGGCGGTGTTTTCCCAATCAGTCAATGCCCGCGGTATCTCTTATCCGCAAGGCCCGACGCAAGAAAATCCCTCGCCCCTCTTAAAAAGGTGGGGATTTCTCTGCTTGTCGGCGGGCAATGGTCTCTTGCCGGGTTGGGCTACAATGATGTGTAGCGGAAAACAGGGCCGCTGTCAAATACAGTCAGCGCCGTGGGGTTCTGGTGCGGTTCGCATCCACGATTCGCCATGCCCCGTATGATCTGCGCCACGAAGACACTACCGTGGAGTGTCAACGTTACTGAACGGAGAGTATTTAAGCGAAATGCCCAACCTCCTCATCCGGCTTCTAAGTGTGTTGGGATTGATTCCAAGGAGCTGGGCCGCTCCCCTGGGGCCGCTGATCTTCCCATTGCACGTCTGAAGCGCTCTTCGGATGTGCTGCGAAACGGCTTCATCAAGAGTACGCAGATCATAGCCCATCTCGTGCGGCATGGCCGGCGCTTCGGTTTTTGGCAACATATCGAAATGCTCGAACGTCAGTCTCCCCTTTTTTCCCTTGCCTCGATTATGGATAAGCTCACGCTCGACCAGGTTTTCCAGCTCTCGTACATTGCCGGGCCAGTGATAAGCTTTCAGGCGTTCGATTTCTTCGGCGGATGCCGAAGGCGGGGGGTAGATTTTGAGGTCCTTTGATTTCATTTGAATGAAGTGATGAACCAGGGCCGGAATGTCCTCTTTGCGGTGGCGCAAAGGGCGGATCGTGATTGGGAATACATTGAGCCTGAACCACAGGTCCTCCCGGAATACTCCTTTCCGGACCAGATCTTCCACATCCCTGTGGGTTGCGGCGATGATGCGGACGTTCACCGGAATGGTCTTCGTTCCGCCCACCCGTTCGATCTCTTTGTGCTGAATCACTCTGAGGAGTCTTACCTGCGCCGGGAGTGTCAGCTCGGCAATTTCATCGAGAAAAATGGTCCCTCCATCCGCCCGTTCGAAGCGTCCCCTCTTCTGTGCGATAGCACCCGTAAAGGCACCTTTCTCATGCCCGAAAAGTTCACTGTCCATAAGAGTCTCGGGGATCGCGCCGCAGTTCACCTTGACAAATGGACCGCCTCTCCTGGATGACGTGTGATGAATGGCATTGGCAAGAACTTCCTTGCCGACACCGGTTTCCCCAAGGAGAATGACCGGGCTGTCGAGCGGGGCTACCTGCCGCACCATCTCCATTGCCTTCTTCAGGCCAAATTCAGCGCCGATTATTTCGCCGCCTGAATAGCGCCGCAGTTCCCGGCTGAGTTCCCGATTTTCGGCATCGACGATGTCTTTGAGCTTTACGACTTCTTCGTAGCGAAGCGCATTGGACATGGCGATCGAAAAGGGCTCCCGCAAAAGCGAGACCAGGTGGATATGCTCCTGGGTGAACGTAGCCCTTCGTTCCGCCAGGACGGCGAAAGTTCCCAGGCGTTTACCTTCGACCGCGAGATCCATGGCGAGAGCGGAACGGTCCGAGAGGTCGATATAAGGGCGAAGGCTCTTCGTTATTAAATCAAATCTGTCCCGCTTGACAATCCTGATATCTCCGGCCCCCACTGTGGACTCAATCTCCTGAGTGGCTTCCCTTGACATCTGAGTTGGAGGAAGGGATATTTTCTTCCCGGTATGCTCGACGATGATGAGGCTTCTAAGAATCCCGGTGCTTGGTTCAAATACGCTGAGAGACGCGGTGGAGACGGGCATAAACAATCGAATGTACTGCAGGCAATTGAACAGGGCCCTTTCAATGTCGAGACTGCTGCAGATTTGCAGCGTGGCCTGGCGGAAAAACTCATTCCCATCTACCTTCACACCTGTCTCCCCGGTTGTGGACCTTCGCTATCCGGAACGAGACCCACCGCATTTTTCACGCTATTTAACATAAAAACGATATTTAACCAAAATTTACCATATTTAGTGAGTCCATTCCAGGCATTTTATGCTATTTGGTTGTAATCTAAGCACAAAATTTCCTGGCATGATTATGGCTATATTTCCCGGTGGAGGCTGTGTGCATCGGTCTATCATCCGGGATAGCTCCTCATAGCGCACCTTCACCCCGTCCCGTGAAAACCTGGGTCGGTTCGCGCAGCCTCGTCAGGTGAGGAGGTTCATGTGTTGAAGACTGCATGGCGGCAAGGATGGGCAGCTTGATCTGGCTTGAGATTATAAGCATTCGTGCGGCGGGGATTGAGGAAGCCGGAAAAGTCTTCGAGATCTGCAGACAAATGGTCCAATCCATTGCAGTCGGGAAACAGTTGAACCTGGCGGTGTTTTGCAACGCAAGGTACGCAACCGATATCAGCATCCATCTCGAGTGGAAGTCCGACCCCGGGTCGGCGAGCGTTCTGGGGAGCGAGGTGAGTTCGGCGTTGGGAGATCTCGGGCTGATAAGCCACACATTGTGGGTCGAGCAGGAAGAGCTTGACACTGACACCATTTCGGAAAAGAGCTGGACAGAGACGGGCATAAACGAAAAAGTGCTGCGAAGATGAGCCGGGAATCATTCCCCCGCTCTTTTGGGGGATATTAAAAGGATCGTCCTGAATGCAAGCCCGTATGAAACGGCATTGATCGGGCTTTTTTCGGATCGTTTAAGGTTCGAGAGATCATATGCAAACACGGAAGGAAGATTTGGCGCGAGGCCGGGCGGAGGGATCTGAGCTTTGGGTTCGCGATTCCCGGAAAGAAGTGACGAGAAAACCCTTCGATCGGCCTCCCGGCCGGCAGATGCACTGACTAAGGGCTTGTCCGTAAATAGGCCTTTTGGGGATCGCACCGGATTTTGAGACCGATTTTGGTCGCGACGATTGAGCAAAACCGCAGGCGTAGCTGGACTACGTTGAGGATTTTGCGATTGAGGAGCGGCCGAAGTGGGCCAAAAGCCGGATGCGAGCACAAAGGATTTATTTACGGACAAGCCCTAAGCACAGTGAGTGGACTGGCTGACCTGATGGGCTCCATGATGACAGCGATGAGGTTTCTAATGGAATTCAAATGGAACGGTTATGAACGATTCAGGCTCGGTATGGCTTTGATGGCCCTTTCGAGCCTATTATTGCTTGGAGGCTGCGAGAGGGGGCAGGCGCAGCACGCCTCGTCGGCCCCTCTCCCCGAAGTGGCCACCGTAACCATCGAGGCGCAGGAAGTCGAGTTGGCCACTGAGTTGCCGGGCCGGACCTCCGCCTATCTGGTCTCGGAAATCCGACCGCAGGTAAATGGGATCATACAGAAGCGGTTGTTCACGGAAGGTTCCGACGTTAAAGCCGGGGAACTGCTTTACCAGATCGATCCCGCTCCTTTCCAGGTGGCCCATGACTCCGCCAAAGCTTCACTTGCCAAGGCTCAGGCCAATCTGCCGGCAGTTCGCGCAAAGGCCGAGCGATGCAGGCAACTGTTGCTCGTCAAGGCAGTGAGCCAGCAGGATGCAGAGGACACGGCCGCCGCCCTGGAGCAAGCCCAGGCCGAGATTGAATACTGGAAGGCCGCCGTTGAAGGCGCGCGCATCAATTTGGGCTACACTCGCGTCACCGCGCCCATTTCGGGGCGCATTGGAAGATCCACAGTGACGGACGGCGCGCTGGTGACCGCCTACCAGGCGACGACCCTTGCAACGATTCAACAAATGGACCCCATCTACGTTGACGTGACTCAATCGTCAGCCGAACTGCTGCGCCTGAAACGTAATCTGGAAGCCGGCCGGCTCACAGCCAACGGAGAAAATGGGAGGAAGGTCCGTATACTCCTGGAAGACGGGACACCCTATCCCATGGAAGGCATGCTGCAATTCCGCGACGTCACGGTGGATCCGGCGACCGGGTCTTTTACTTTGCGCATCGTAGTCCCGAATCCGGGATATCTGCTCCTGCCGGGCATGTTCGTGAGGGGCTCCGTACAGGAGGGTGTCGCCCAAAATGCCATCCTTGTCCCTCAGCAGGGAGTGAGTCGCAATCCGAAGGGGGAGCCCATAGCGCTGATTGTGGATGACGCCGGCACGGTCCAGCAGAGGATGTTGACACTCAATCGGGCCATCGGCGACCGATGGCTCGTCTCATCGGGGCTGTCGGTGGGAGAACGCCTGGTTGTCGAAGGCATGCTGAACGTGCGTGCGGGCACCGCCGTAAAGGCCGTTCCCCTGAATAGCCAAAAGACCGGCGTGGACGCCGGGAGCGAGAAACGCGCGGCTGTCCAATCGAACTGAGGGAGTACCGTAATGCTGTCTAATTTTTTCCTGGACCGCCCGGTCTTCGCCTGGGTTATAGCCATAATCATGATGCTGGCGGGCGGGCTGGCGATTCGCACTTTACCCATATCCCAATATCCACCTATAGCCCCCCCCTCCATCGCCATCGATGCCTTTTATCCCGGCGCCTCCGCTGAAACGGTTGAAAACAGCGTGGTCCAGATCATCGAGCAGAAGATGACCGGGTTTGACAAGATGCTGTACATGGCCGCCACCAGCGATTCGTCCGGATCCGGGAGGGTCGAAATGACCTTTGCCCCGGGGACCGATCCGGACCTCGCCTGGTCCCAGGTGCAGAACAAGCTCCAACTCGCCATGGCGAGTCTGCCCGATGTGGTGCAGCGCCAGGGCGTCAAGGTCAGCAAATCTACCAAGAACTACCTGCTGCTCGTAGGCCTGGTCTCGGAAGACGGCAGCATGGATCAGTATGACCTGACGGACTATGCGCAATCCAACCTCGAGAAAGTGCTGGCGCGGGTGCCCGGTGTGGGTGAAGTGGAAAGCTTCGGCTCCCAGTATGCCATGCGAGTCTGGCTGGATCCGGATAAGCTGGTTAGTTTCAAGCTGACGGTAGATGACGTCGTCGCAGCCCTTCGCGACTACAACGTGGAGGTTTCCGCCGGCCAGTTCGGCGGGGCGCCGGCGCTCCAAGGCCAGCGGCTGAATGCTTCCATCATCGTCCAGAATCTGCTCCACACTCCGGAGGAGTTCGCCTCCATCCCGTTGCGCATGAACCCGGACGGCTCCCTCGTACGCGTAAAGGACGTGGGACGGACGGAACTGGGGACCGAGCGCTACGAAACGCAGATGACCTACAACGGCAAACCCAGCGCTGCAATGGCTGTCCGGCAGGTCGTCGGCGCCAATGCGCTGGAGACCGCCAACGCCATCAGGGCGAAGATGCAGGAGATGTCCAGGTACTTTCCGCCCGGGATGAAGGTCATCTATCCCTATGACACGACGCCGTTCGTGAATGTGGCCATCGATGAGGTGGTCAAGACCCTGTTTGAAGCGATCCTGCTGGTCTTCCTGGTGATGTATCTTTTCATGGGAAATATCCGGGCCACGCTGATTCCGACCATGGCCGTGCCGGTGGTGCTCCTGGGGACCTTCGGCGTGCTGCAAATGTTCGGGTTCACCATCAATATGCTGACCATGTTCGCCATGGTGCTGGCCATAGGCCTCCTGGTGGACGACGCCATCGTGGTGGTGGAAAACGTGGAACGGATCATGGCCGAGGAGGGGCTGTCGCCCATGGAAGCGACCCGCAAGTCCATGGGAGAAATTACGAGCGCGCTGATAGGCATCGGGCTGGTGCTCTCGGCTGTTTTCGGCCCCATGGCCTTCTTCGGCGGTTCCACCGGTGTCATCTACCGCCAGTTTGCCGTGACCGTCATTGCCGCCATGCTGCTGTCGGTCCTGGTGGCCCTGATCCTGACCCCCGTTCTGTGCGCATCGCTCCTCAAGCCCGTGGCAAAAGGGCATGGGACCGCGGCGACCAGCTTCTTTCTCTTCCGGCCTTTTTTCCGATGGTTCGACCGGGCGTTTTCCTCGGCCAGGGACAAGTACCAGGCCATGGTCGGCGTGATTCTCGGGAAGAAGCTTCGTTATCTCTTTATTTACGTTCTGATTGTAGCGGCCCTGGGATTCCTGTTTCAGCGGATGCCCACCGCCTATCTCCCGGATGAGGACCAGGGCATAGTGACCGTCCAGGCAATGTTGCCGGCGGGTTCAACACTTGAGCAGACCAAACTGGTCATGGAAGAGGTCCGAAACCATTTTCTGGGGGATGAAAAAGAAGCGGTGATATCCTGCATGACGATTTCGGGCAGGAGTTTTTCCGGCACCGGTCAAAATGCGGGGCTGGCGTTCGTCAGGCTCAGGGACTGGAAGCTGCGCAACAGGTCGGACCTCAAAGTAAAAGCCATCGTGGGACGCGCCATGGCAAGGTTTTCGAAGATCCGCAATGCAAGGGTCTACGCGTTCGCTCCTCCGGCGGTCGTTGAGCTTGGCATGGCCAACGGATTCGACTTTCAGTTGCAGGACCGCGGCGGGCTGGGCCACTCGGCCTTGATGGCGGCCCGCAACCAGATGCTCGGCATGATCGCCAAGGACCCGAGACTGTCCCGTGTTCGTCCCAATGGCCTGGAAGATGTGCCCGAATACAGGATCGACGTGGACTGGGAAAAGGGGGGTACTCTCGGGGCACCCATAAGCTCCATCCACAGCACCATTTCGGCGGCATTCGGCAGCGCCTACGTGAATGACTTTATCCAGGGCGGACGGGTGAAGCGGGTGTACGTCCAGGCCGATGTCTCCCACCGCATGCTGCCGAGCGACCTGGAACGGCTATACGTTCGAAATAACGCGGGAACGATGACGCCGTTCACTTCATTCGCCTCCGGGCGCTGGACCTACGGGTCTCCGCGGCTGGAACGCTTCAACGCCTTCCCGTCTCTGAACATCTGGGGCGAAGCGCCGCCGGGGAGGAGTTCGGGAGAGGCGATGCAGGCCATGGAAGAGATCACCTCGAAGTTGCCCAGGGGCGTCGGTTTTGACTGGACCGGGGTCTCCTACCAGGAACGGATGGCGAAGTCCCAGGCCCCGGCGCTCTACGCCTTTTCCATGATCGTGATTTTTCTCTGCCTGGCTGCGCTTTACGAGAGCTGGACCGTCCCCATTTCGATCATGCTGGCATTGCCGCTCGGGGTCATCGGCGGAGTTCTGGCCACATCGCTTCGGGGATTTCCCAACGATGTCTACTTTCAGATCGGGCTCCTCACCGTTTTGGGGCTTACAACCAAGAACGCCATTCTGATCGTTCAGTTCGCCATGGGCAAACTGCAGGGGGGAATGGGGCTCGTCGAGGCCACGCTGGAAGGGGCGAAATTGAGGTTTCGTCCGATCATCATGACCTCGATGGCCTTCGGCTTCGGCGTCCTTCCCCTGGTAATAGCCACCGGGGCCGGCGCCGGAGCGCAGACGGCCATCGGGACCGGCGTACTGGGCGGCATGATTGCCGCCACTTTCCTGGCCACTCTGTTTATTCCCCTGTTCTACGTGGTGGTGGTTCGGCTTTTCGGAAGAAAGAAAGGCGCCCGGACGGAAGTGCCCGGGTCGGACGCCGCAAGCCCTTCGGAGGGGCACTGACAACAGCTTGCGTTCAAGAAAGTAACAAAGGGTGTTTCTCAGGAGCGTGGGGAACTGCGTCCCGGCCTGTTGCCCAAAGGAAAAGCCGAGGCCGGACGAAATCACGATTCGTCATTCCGGCGAACACTCATGGCCTTTCGGCCACAACGAACAATGAAAAAATCTCTGCCTAAATCGAGACAGGGTATACGTTAGACGGCAATTCCTTTTTTCATATAAAGGCCGGAATCCAGGCTCATTGAAATCATTGGATAATTCCAAGTAACGGCACTGGACCCCGGCTTTCGCCGGGGTGACATTTCTCGACAAATGGCTCATTTTTCACCTGGATTCTGTTTGGGCAACAGCCCCGTCCCCCACACCCCTACGCCGTTGCGCGGCTGTGTATGGCGCTGCGGCGGCGCCCCGCAAAATGCGGGGCAGTCGCCGCGAGCGCCGAACGCTCGGCCTCACGCCCCGATGCTGCCCGGCTGATCCGTTGGCCCGGGTATGCAAGGGACTGGATGGAAACGCACAAGGAACCGGTCACATGCTCCGCAGGCGCCGGATCCTTTCCTCTATGGGGGGATGCGTGCTGAAAAGATTGGCGAGGGTCTGGCCCGTGAGCGGGTTCACGATGAACATATGCGCCGTCGACGGTTTCGCGTCTTCCATCGGAATTTGCCGGGAAGCGGCGGAAAGCTTCTCCAGTGCGCGCGCAAGCGACCCGGGGCTGTGACAAAGCTTCGCACCCGTTTCATCGGCAAGGTATTCGCGAGACCGGGAAATGGCAAGCTGGATCAGAGTGGCCGCGATGGGGGCGAGAATTGCCGTAATCAGCAGTGTAAAGATTCCACCGCCGCGTTCGTCGTCGCCGCCTCCCCGGAAGCCGCCGAACATCGCAGCCCATTGGGCCATATTTGCCAGGATCATGACAACGCCGGCCAGGGTGGCCGCGATCGAGCTTACGAGTATGTCCCGATTCATCACATGCCCCAGTTCATGCGCCAGCACTCCCCGGATCTCCTCGGGGGTGAGCAGGCGCCAGAGCCCCTCGGTAACCGCAACGACCGCGTGTTCGGGGTTCCTGCCGGTTGCGAACGCATTAGGTGCGGCCTCGGGAATCATGTAGATCCGCGGCATGGAGAGGCCCGCTGTGGCGGTAAGCTCTCTTACGATCCGGAAGAGTTCCGGAGCGTGGGTTTCATCAAGGGGTTGTGCCCGGTACATCGCCAGCACGATTTTATCCGAGAACCAGTAGCTGCCCACATTCATGACGACAGCCAGCACAAAGGCGATCATCATGCCCTGATTGCCGCCGAATTGCTTTCCTATCCATATGATCAACGCGGTAAGTACGGCCAGCAGAACCGTCGTACGCAACCTGCTTCCCATTCGTAAAGCCTCCTGAATGAAATCGATTCCAACTCTCGATCCCTTGTGTCAATCCGTGTACAAAGGATTATCCCCTTACCAGGGATTAGTTCCCGCCCTGCATTTCGCCGGCATCTGGCGTGGCGGGTACCGGCGAGTCCGCCTCGGACCATCATCCCGCCTGCACCGAAACCTTGTGAGCCGTCCCGTTGCGAATGCGGCCCCTGGAGATTTCGACGAAAAGGACCCCCGCTTTCAGTTCAGCCTTCGCCGACCCGGTTTCACAGTCGGCGGGGAGTACGAACGCCCTGGCAAAACTGCCGCTCCCGCGCTCGCAAAGAGAGAATCGGGCTGGATCCCCCCCACAGGGGACGGCCTCTCTTCTGCCTCGAATAAACAACTTGCCTTCAGCGACTTCAACCTGCAGGTCGGGCTCCAACACTCCGGGCAAGTCGGCCAACAGCAGGAAGGAACCTTCCGTCTCCAGAATGTCCACGGACGGTTCCCACGATTTTTCAACGGGATCCGGTTCCGGATCTTCGGCAGCGCGGGCTTCGAAGCTCTCGGCATACAGTAAATCCATGCGCCGTTTCATTTCTTTAAGTTCGTTCAACACTGCGCTTTTCAAAAAAACCACCTCCCGAATCTTCCAGGCTCAACCACCTTTTCTCCTCTGCCGTATACCCTGTGAGCACCGGTACTGATGAAACGGCCTGCCGCGACCTCAGTTCCCGGGCGATACATGCCGCCGAACACAAAACACAACAATGCCCCGCATGTCATCCGTTCACGACGCGCCGACGCACACTCTATTCTAACGTACCATCGTTCTTGAATAAATACCGGAGATAACACCCCGAACCTCCCGACCCTCTTGAAATTAAGGGAGAATCCCGTTGGTGTCAAGAGATGAGCGGTGCGGCAGAGCCTTGACTGATCGAGCCTGAGACATAACTTGTCCCAGGCTCCGAGGAATAATGGTTGTGGTGAATGTGGGGAACATGTTAGTGTTTTCCGGTTAAAACCCGTAGCACAATGGCGTGATAAGGCGACGATTATACTTATAATTACAAAAGAGGCGAGAGATCCCATGCGTTATTCCAACTACTTTATCCACACATTGTACGAAGTTCCGAAGGAAGCTGAAACCCCATCCCATATATTCCTCCTACGGGGGTCGTACATCCACCCGGTCGCCGCGGGCGTCTATTCGCTCTTGCCGCTTGGCCACCGGGTCGCTGGGAAGATCAAGAACATCATTCGTCAGGAACTCAATGCCATCGGCGGGATGGAGATCACCATGCCGGTGCTCAATCCCGCTGAGCTGTGGAAAAAATCGCGCCGTTATTACGACATCGGACAGGAACTCTTCCGGATCAGGGACAGGAAAGACAGAGAGTTTGTCCTGGCGATGACTCACGAAGAGGTGGTGACGGATATCGCCAGACAGTTTCTGCGTTCATACCGCGACTTGCCCGTGATGGTCTATCAGATACAGACCAAGATCCGGGATGAAGCGCGTCCGCGCGCCGGCCTGTTGAGGGTCAGGGAATTCTTCATGAAAGACGGGTACAGCTTTCACACGGATTTCGAGGACCTGGACGCCTATTATCCGAAGATATTCAACGCATACCTGAAGATTTTCACACGGTGCGGGCTCAAGTCGATTCCCATTGAAGCGGATTCCGGAATCATGGGAGGCACCGGTTCCCATGAATTCATGCTCGAGTCCCCCAACGGGGAAGACCGATTCGTTCTGTGCAGCCACTGCGACTATCGGGCGAATACCGAAAAGGCCGAGGGAATAAAACCCCAGCCGGAAGGAATCCCCGACACTGCGCCGCCCATGCGGGCCGTGTCCACTCCGAACGTCAAGACGATCTCGGGCCTCATGGAATTCTTTAGTTCCAGTGAAGATCGGTTCCTGAAGACCGTCGCGTACGAAGCGGACGGGCAGTTGGTCCTGGCCGTAATACGGGGGGATTTTACAGTTTCCACCACCAAGCTTACGAATTACCTGAAGGCGACCAAGTTTGACTTTGCTTCGGAGGACGTTCTTTCTTCGAAGGGCCTTTATCCCGGTTTCCTCTCTCCCGTGGGGCTGAAAGACATCCGGACGATCTTCGACACCTCCGTGACGGAACGGATCCCCTTCGTAGCGGGCGGCAACAAACCTGATATTCATCTGGAGAATGTAGTCTCAGGACGCGACTTCCTCGTCAAAGAGTTAACGGACATTGCCGAAGTTCGTGAAGGTGACCGGTGTGGAAAATGTTCCCGGGGCACCTTGAAAATCTGCCGCGGCATTGAACTGGGGCATACCTTCAAGCTGGGGACCAAGTACACGGCCCAGGAGAGCATGGATGCCACGTATCTCGATGCCGCCGGGGGGCAGCAGCGGGTGGTCATGGGATGCTACGGAATAGGAGTGGAACGGCTGATGGCGTCGGCTGTGGAACAGTGGCACGATGAGGGAGGCATGATCTTTCCGATCAACATCGCTCCGTTTCATGTGATCCTCAGCGCACTCGGCAATAAACCTGAAGTGGCGCGAATGGCCGAAGAAATCTACGCCCAACTGGCACCCCTGTACGAGGTGCTCTACGATGACAGGGATGATTCTCCGGGGGTCAAATTGAAAGACGCGGATCTCCTGGGCATCCCCATTCGGGTTGTCGTCAGCCAGAAACTGTGGAAGGAGGGAAAAGTCGAGGTCAAGACCAGAAGAACCGGCAAAGTGACCATTTGTGCCAGGGATGAACTCCTTCCGCTGCTTGATGAGATCGTGGCCGAACTGCAGCCTTCCCTGGAAGGGCTGCCTTTCATGCCGGAATAGCTCCTCATAATTCACTTGGTCTTTCGGTTCGGCCTCACTTGGCCGTCCCGGAGCTCAAAAGAAGACCGCACGGCAGAGTGTAACGCATCTTCGAAACGCCGGTGAGTCCGGGTTTTGGAACGGCGTTACCCGTCGGGGCCGCGAGCGGCCGGAAATTCGGGGACGCCCCCGGTGCCGATGGTGGATCGTGGATCGTGTTGGTGAGGACTCGGTTGAATCCTCCGAAAGGAGTAAGTGGTGGCTTATTTTAGAAAACTGATGGGAATTGCGGTCTGCGCAGGGTTCCTGTTGATTTCGGGAATGGTGTTCGCGCAGTCGTACGGCGGGAACAGCGAGGGTAAATTCAATGCCCTGGACAGGAACCGTGACGGGCGGATCAGCGAGGACGAATTCGTGGCAACTGCCCGGGAACATGCCGAAAAGCTGTTCAATACGATAGACGTCCAGCGTCACGGCTACATCACCAGGGATGATATTCAGGCCGCAAGTACCAGAGCAATGGAAAAACGCGGCAGGCAGGCTCCTTCGGGTGGGCCATGGAGGCACTTCGAGGAAAACTTCAACATTATAGATGCCAACCGCGATGGGAGAATCACACTCGATGAGTGGATCGCGTACGCTACGGCACGGGCTCAAAAGACTTTCAAACGGCTGGATGCCAACGGAGACGGTTACATCTCGAAAGAGGAATACGAGGCCGTTCAGGAAAGGGCCATACAGAGGAAGTCGCAGCGCTCTCAGCGCATGGATCCCGCGAACCAGTGAGCTTCAGGATTCATCAGCGTCCTGAAGAAAACCATCCTAACCTTTTCATCTGAAAAGCCCGGTTGCGCCCAGCCGCAACCCTGTTTCCCCTTCTCAAACGGGGCGCGCCGGAGACCTCGTGTCTCCCCTCCCTTGGAGGGAGGGGTTAGCTCGTAGGGTGGGCAAAAGCGAAGCGTTGCCCACCGTATCCAGCGCATGGCCGAAAGATGGTGGGCACGGTGAATCTGTGCCCACCCTACACCGCCAGGGGATTGTCAAGTCTTTGAATGCCGAAGGATTCCAACATATCCACCCACACCCTGCACTACTAAAACGCCCGAACGACAATCACCCGCCTCGTCTCCGGCGTCGTCTTCACACGGTCATCGAGGCGGTGGCCCACGACCCAGCATATCTTTTCCCCGTCGCACAACAGGGGAATCCTTCCGCGTTCGGCTCGCAGCACCTTGGCATCCGTAAAAAAATCCTGCAGTTTCTTGGAGCCTGAGAGGCCGAGGGGGCGGAAGCGATCGCCCGGCTTCCAGGTCCTGAGCATCATGGGCCAGGAGACCTTGTCCGCATCGAGCCATGCAACGTCGGGCGTTGCGGCTTGAAAGTCGGCGGCCGCCGGGGTCCCGCAGTCCTGGATGCGAATTTCGATCCCGGCGGGACCTTGCCTATCCGAATTTGCGCTGAAGAGCGGCCAATCATAAATCCCGGGACCGGGAACCGTTTGCTCGAACGGCGTTGAAGGATTTTCCGGAGGCTCCGCCCCCGGAATGAGCAGCAATCGACCGTTCTCGGTGATCCCTTTCAAACCTCCGGGAAGATGGACGCTTCGGCCCGCTTCGGTTCTTATTGCGATCCCATCGAGGGCGAGAATGTGAGCGGCCGAAATCCCCATCAGGTCGCCCCTGAGGGTCCGGATCGCGTCGCGCAACAGTCTTCTTCGCAGCGCGGGATGCAGTCCGGAAAGAACACCAATGTCCATGACGATCCGGCCCGGCGATTGTTCGACGCAAACCGACGGCCGGCTCTCTTCTATCCGATCGGCCCACCACGAGTCCTCTTCCCGCGCGAGATCGGCATGTCGGGCAAGAGTCCGCGCGACGTCCGGGTGAAAGTATTTCCTGAGCAGGGGGAAGACTTCCAGGCGCAAGGCATTCCGTTGAGTGAAGGGTTGCAGGTTGGATGAATCTTCCCGGCAGGTCAGGTTTTGAGCGCCGAGGTAGTCCAGGATTTCTTCCCTGGTGGCGAAGAGAAGCGGACGTATGATGGATTGGCCGGTTGCCGGAAGCATCCCGCCCAAACCCGATGGACCGGTCCCCCTGAGAAGCCTGAGCAGCAACTCCTCGGCCTGGTCGCCGGCCGTGTGGCCAAGGGCGAGCCTCTGGGCCGAACAACGGGTGAGAGCGTCCCTGAAAAAGAGATGCCTGCGATCGCGGGCCGCCATCTCAAGAGACACGTGACGGCCTTCCCGATACCGGTTCACATCTTCTTTCCCGGAAACGAAGGGAAGGTCCCACATTTTGGCAAGCGAGCCGGCGAAGGCCATGTCGCCGTCCGATTCTTCCCCGCGCAACCCGTGGTTGAAATGAATGACGGTGAGCTGCCCGATTCGCAGCAAAGGCTTCAGGGAAATCAGGACATGGAGGAGCGCGGTCGAGTCGGGTCCTCCGGAAACCGCGGCAAGGACGTGGTCTCCGGGCTCGATGAGGCCGTGTTCACGGATAAAGGCGTATGCGCGTTTTTGCAGCGTATGATTCACACCGGCTCGCTTCAAGAGTTTGAAAGGAGGCTGTCCGTAATGGACAAAAGAGCGGATTTCCGACCCTGCGGTGCCGGGCGGTTCAGGTCGTTTCGCAGTCCACGGTCCGAGGCGCGGGTCCGCCTTCCCCGGCGGTTTTTGAGGAAGAATCGGGAGACTGGCCCGACAGCAGCGGAACAGTCTGCTTCCACTTCCTGCCGTTTACCAGCAGCTTGCCTTCGCTGTTGAGGACCGTATTGTCGTCGAGGATGATGAGGCCGAAGCGCTGGGCGACATCGGACCTGTACTGGTATTCCATCGACCGCTTTCTCAACTGGAAATTGAGCACGATCAAAATGAGCGCGAAGATGGAGGCCAGGCCAACGAGAACTGCCGCGGAAATCAGGAAAATCCTGACCGATTTTTCCCCCACGCTTCCGAGAAAACCCAGGATCACGTCTATCTTGTAAAAGAATGCGACGGCGACCCAAGGAGGAGCAGAAGCGCGAGAAAGGGAAGCCGCCGGAGCAGGTTTACCATTCTGTTCAGCTTCTGAATGCGCCCGGCCCCGTCGGCGGTTTCATCGAGAGGTCCGTTTTCCCCCTGCGGGGCATCGAGTGGCTCGGCTTCAGCGAAATACTTGTTGAAGCCCACAACGACCACGCCCACAAGGAAGGTCACCGCGACAGGGGTCAGGAACGCGATCAGAAAGTATGCTTTCCAGGGAAAGGGGACTTCCACGGAACCGAACCGGTCGTGTCCACCGTCTCCAAGCTGATAGAGCCAGCAGACGATGAGGATGAGGATCTCGATCCATCCGAGGAGATACAGATACTTCCTGAAGAGTTCCTTGCGTTCGGAATCGTTGAGGAGCGCGGCGATCCCTCGCAGCGGCCTGTTTGACGTTTCCGTTGAGGTCGTCATTTCAGTCCCGTTCCCCATTTTCTTTTACTTTGACATCTGTTCAGAAATACTTGATATCCAGTGAGAACCAAGATAACAAATGCCTCCTTGCCGGTCAACCCGGTTCTGGATCGATAGAAAGGGACCGTAGCGGTTCAATACGGGGTGCGGTTGAGAAGAGGGGAGTGCGGCGTCCTCCGATTCGTGAGAAAATGAGGACGATGGATTCGGGAAATGATATCAAAAAGAAAAGCAATGGAAGGGAGAAACAATGCAGGAGGAACTCGGAGTGGTCCTTAAAACCGATTTCCCGGGATTGAAGCTCATGAGTCGCGGGAAAGTGAGAGACATATACGATCTGGGGGATTCGCTTCTTATCGTGGCAACCGACCGGATTTCCGCGTTTGACGTGGTGATGCCCGTTCCGATCCCGGACAAGGGCAGGATCCTGACCCAGATTTCCGACTTCTGGCTGCGATACCTGGGCGATGTCATCGAAAACCACCTCATCAGCAGCGATGTTTCGGACTTTCCGGAAGCCTGCCGGCCGTATGCCGCCGTGCTGTCCGGCCGGAGCATGTGGGTGAGGAAGGCCCGGGTACTGCCCGTGGAATGCATCGTGAGAGGGTATCTGGCGGGCTCGGGCTGGAACGATTACCGGGAAACGGGCCGGGTCTGCGGCATCGCCCTGCCGGCCGGGATGAGAGAAGCCCAACAGCTCCCCGAGATTATTTTCACTCCCTCGACGAAAGCTGCCCTGGGCGATCACGACGAGAACATATCGTTTGGCCGGATGGGGGAGATCGTCGGAAGGGACATGGCCCTGCGCGTCCGCGAAGTCACCATCGAGATCTACCGGAGGGCCGCGGATTATGCCAAAAAGCGGGGCATAATCCTTGCGGACACCAAGTTTGAATTCGGCCTTTTCGACGGCCGTCTGATCCTTGTCGATGAGGTCCTGACCCCGGATTCCAGCCGGTTCTGGCCCGCCGACAAGTATGAAGTCGGAACCAGCCCCGAGAGCTTCGACAAGCAGTATCTGCGCGACTACCTCATCCGGATCGGCTGGAAGAAAACCGATGAGCCGCCGGTCCTGCCCCCGGACGTGGTCGAAAACACGCGAAAGCGCTACCTCGAGGCCCTGGAGCGCCTCTCAGGCAAAGGTCTGGCGAACTAAAATGGAGACCGTCTTTTCCACCGTGGACCTCGCCCTGGTAGATCCGTATGACCTGGACTTCGCCGTCGAAAGCTTCTCGGGCTCCGAGCTGCTTTATGCCTCGCTGGATCGGCATGGAATCCTGGATTCGCCTTCTCTTCTGGCCCGGGAAGACGGCAGGTTCACGATCGTGGACGGCTTCAAGCGCCTGCGGTGGGCGTCGGCCAATGGCATCGGCGCCGTTTCCTGCATCATATTTCCGGCGGGCTGCGACCGCACGGAGCTGATGCTGCGGCGCGTGGAGGGCAAGCTCTTCGGACCCCCGTTGAACACCGCCGAGAAGGCCCGGATCGTTTCAAAACTTGCTCGGATCCTTTCCTTGCAGCAGTTTGCCTCCCTCTTTTCAAAGAGGCTCAATATCGCCCCTCGGGAAGATGTGATCCGTA
The DNA here is from genome assembly GCA_963666995.1 of uncultured Syntrophobacter sp. GTDB lineage: Bacteria > Desulfobacterota > Syntrophobacteria > Syntrophobacterales > Syntrophobacteraceae > Syntrophobacter. Next base: position 3,978,007 of record OY762941.1, read on the forward strand.
CATGGTGCCGGTTGGCCGATTGTGATGAAGGGTTTCTCGCCGCCGTCGCCCGTGAGGAAGTGTCGGACAGGGCCGCCCTCGAGCTGGCAAAATGGGACGAAGAGAGCAGGGTTGCGGTCGCACGCTTTCTGGCCGAATTGCGGTGCAGCGCGAGCATTCAGATGGAGCTGGTGGAAAGGGTAGCCGAAATTGCCCTGGCGCGGGGTGAGGACAAGTGGAGGCTCATCGGTTCACCACGGATGGCGGAAATCATGGGAGACCCAGCATCGAATCATCGGCAGAAGACCGAAAGGGTGAGGGAACTGCTCCGGCAGTGGCGATTTCCCAGGCTGACCGCAAGGGAAAAGCGATTTGCAAAGGACCTCTTCGAAGCCGCTCTGCCCGCGGGCATCCAGGTGATTCCCCCGCCCGCGTTCGAAGGGGAACGCTGGCAAATGAAGGTAACGTTCTCCAGCGCCCGGGAGCTGAAGTCTCTTTTGGAACGTGCCGAAAGCCTTGCCGATTCTTCGGCATTGGCAAGGCTCATGCGTCCCGAATCCCCGGAAGCGGAGGACGGATGAGCCCGTCGCTTTTGCCCAAAGGAAAAGCCGGGGCCGGATGAAACCAGGATTCGTCATTCCGGCGAAGGAGACTGTTCCCCGGAGGAAAGGTGTCTGCATTCCCACGCAGGAGCGTGGGAACGAGCGCAAATCGAGGCAGGGTATACGTTAGACGGCAATTCCTTTTTTCATATAAAGGCCGGAATCCAGACTCTTTGAATTCATTGGATAATTCCAATTAACGACACTGGACCCCGGCCTTCGCCGGGGTGACGTTGTCTGGGCAAACGCCTCATTTTCAACCTGGATTCTGTTTGGGCAACAGCCCCAAGAGCGTGGGAACGAGCGCAATACCCGTCACCCCGGCTTTCGGAAGCCGGGGTCCGGAATCTTTTGCAGGACCATTAACTCATGCATTTCAAACCGCCTGATAAAATCCTGGTCGAAGCGGATGTGGCCGGGAGCCGCCTCGTTTCGACCCTGAGGGAAAACCTGCCCCACGCGACGATATCCGTTGTGGACCGGGTCCCCGAGGCGCCGGTTCAGGACCCGGAAGTCCTGGAGGTGGTGAGGTTCCGGGGGCGGTTTCTGAAATCCTGCCCGGGAACGCGGCATTACCATTGCTGCGGGTACCGGATACTTCATTTCGGGATGCAGTGTTCGCTCGACTGCACCTACTGCATCCTGCAGGCGTACCTCAACCAGCCGAACCTGAGGCTCTTCGGAAATACGGATGACCTCTTCCGCGAACTCGCGGAAGAGCTGGATGCCCACCCCGAAAGGCTGCACAGGATCGGAACGGGCGAATTCACAGATTCCCTGCTGCTCGATCCATGGACCGGGTTTTCCCGGCAACTGGTCCCTTTCTTCGCAGGCCGTTCGAATGCCGTACTCGAGCTGAAAACCAAGACCAATTTCATCGAGAACCTGCAAGACCTCGACCACGCGGGGCATGTCCTCGTCGCCTGGTCACTCAATGCCGAAAGCATCCGCAAGCGCGAAGAACCCAAATCGGCCACCCTCGAAGAACGCTTCCGAGCGGCCCGCACCTGCTCGCAATGGGGCTACTATCTTGCCTTCCACTTCGATCCGATGATCGAATTCGGCTCGTGGCGGAAGGAATACCGGGAGACCCTGGAACGACTGTTCGATGCGGTCGATCCGGCCCGCATCGTCTGGATGAGTCTCGGCGCATTCCGCTTCATGCCCGAACTGAAGCCGGCCATACGATCGAGGCATCCCGGCTCGCGAATCACCTGCGGAGAATTCATCCGCGGACTCGATGACAAAATGCGCTATTTTCGGGACATCCGGGTCGAAATGTATTCCTTCATGGCGGACCTCATCCGTAAGGCGGACCCCGGCCTGCGCGCGTACCTGTGCATGGAGGGCACAGACGTCTGGCGGGACGCGTTCGGGTTTGCACCCGAGGAACGCGGGGGCCTCGACGCCATGCTCGATCGTGCCGTCCGTGAAAGAATGGGTGTCGGAAAAGCCTGACCCTTCCCAATGGCCCAAATTCGGAAGCGTGCTTAGTTTGCTTCTGACAGAGTCCGTAGTTTCCCCTTATTGTCTGAACGCACTCGGAGGGCACATGAATCAGCACGGCATTCTCGTGGAAAAACGCGGCCACGTGACGGTTCTCACGCTCAACAGGCCGGAAGTCATGAATTCCTTTAATTTCGCGATGCTTCGGGCGCTCAAGGAAATCGTTGAAAAGCTTCATTTCGATTCCGATGCCCGAGCGGTCATCATCACGGGATCGGGGGACAGGGCGTTCAGCGCCGGGGCCGATCTCAAGGAGCGGACTACCTACACGGACGAGCAGGTGAAGGAATTCATTTTCACGATTCGCAATCTGTTTACGTTTATCGAATGCCTGAATAAGCCGGTGATCGCCGGCATCAACGGTCTCGCGCTGGGAGGCGGAACCGAGCTGGCCATCGCGTGCGACCTGCGTATCGCGTCCGAACGCGCGACAATGGGGTTGCCGGAAACCCAGCTCGGCATTATTCCTGGCGCCGGGGGCACTCAGCGGCTGCCCAGGCTCGTGGGCATCGGCAGGGCGAAGGAACTCATCTTCACCGGGAAAAAGATAAGCGCCGGGGAAGCGCTCCGGATCGGCCTGGTGAACAGGGTGTGCCCTCAGGAGAGGGTGCTCGAGGAATGCTTCGAGATGGCCGCCGCGATCTGCGATGCGGGTCCGATTGCAATCCGCCAGGCCAAATCGGCAATCAATAACGGCTTGCAGGCCGATCTGCACACCGGGCTTGAGATCGAATCGAGCGCTTACTGGATGACCATTCCAACCGAGGACCGCCTCGAAGGGCTGGCCGCTTTTCGGGAAAAGAGAAAACCGATCTACAAAGGCAGATAGGGACCGGAGGTGCACGATGGAAAACACGGGTGCGGAGAACCGGGCTTTCTGGGAAGACGAGGAACGAAAGCTCGATGAACTGGCTTTCAAGGCGATATGGCCGGGGGGCGGCGAGGCCCTGGACCGCCTCGGGCGACAGGGCAAAAAGCCCGTACGGGAACTCATCGAACGGTTGGTCGATCCCGGGACGGAATTTTATGAACTGGGCGTCCTCGCCGGGTTCGGGCTGCACTACCCGGATATCGAGGACCTTCCCTGCGCAGGGATCGTGACCGGCCTCGGGAAGATTCACGGCAACTGGACCATGGTCATCGCAAACGACAGCAGGGTAAAGGCCGGGACCTATTTTCCCATTACATTGAAAAAGCACATGAGGGCCCAGGCCATTGCGGAGCGCTGCGGCTTGAACTGCGTGTATATCGCCGATTCAGGGGGGGCCTACCTGCCGATGCAGTCGGAAGTCTTCCCGGACGACCAGCACTTCGGGTCGATCTTCTACAACATGGCCCGCATGTCCGCGATGGGCCTCAAGCAGGTGACCCTCAGCACGGGCGGCAATACCGCCGGGGGCGCTTACATCGTCTTCATGGCCTGTGAGGCGGTGATGATCGACAAGCTGTCTTATTCTTTCCTCGGAGGGCCTCCGCTCGTGAAGGCGGCAACGGGGGAAATCATTTCCGCGGAAGATCTGGGCGGGGCCAAGGTTCACACGCAGATCTCGGGAGGCGCCGACCATTTCTGCCGGAACCAGGATGAAGCGGTCGACAAAGTCCGCGAGATCCTCTCGATGGAACCTCCGCAGAAAATGGTCGTCCACCGGTACCATGAAGTCCCGCCCAGGGTGCCTCCGGAATCGATCTACGAAACGATGCCTCGAAACGTCCACCAGGGAATCAATGCCCGCGCCTTTATTGAAGCCGTTTCGGATGACAGCCGATTTTCCGAATACAAGAAGGACTATGCGCCGGGAAGAGGGGACGACATCCTCACCGGGAAAATCCGCATCAAGGGAATCCCGCTTGGAGTGGTGTCGGCAAACAGGCTTGGGATCATTTTTTCGGAAGCCGCGAGAAAGGCGACTGAATGGATCATCCGGTGCTGCAACGGGAAACTGCCGCTCCTGTTCATTCAAAGCTCTCCGGGGTACATGGTGGGCGCCGAAGCGGAACAGGGGGGAATCGGGAAATACGGATCGGATATGGTGCGGGCCGTCGCCTGCGCGCAGGTGCCCCGGATACAGGTGGTGATCGGGCCTGACAACGGAGCGGCGAACTACGGGATGTGCGGACGGGCGTACAGGCCGCATTTCCTCTTTTCGACCATGCGAGGGAGGACTTCGGTGATGAGCGGCCGGTCCGCCGGGGAAGTCCTGTTGTCGCTCGAGGAGCGCAAACGGGTTTCAGAGGGAAAGCCCATGAGTGCGGGGGAGAAAGAGGTCTTCAGGCAGCGGATGATCGAAAAATATGATGGAGAGGCCGCCCCCTTTTACTGTGCCGCCCGCCTCTTCAATGACAGAGTGCTCAAATTTTCCGAGATCAGACACTGGCTGGCCGCGGCATTTGAAGTCAGCCTGCTCAAACCCGTGGGGGAACCGTCCTTTGGAAACTTCAGGTTCTGACGGTGAGGCCGGCGGAGCTGTTGTCCAAAGGAAGATCCGCGGCCGAATGAAACCGGGAAACGTCATTCCGGCGAACACTCATGGCCTTTCGGCCACAACGAAGTATGAAAAAATCCCTGCCTAAATCGAGACAGGGTATACGTTAAACGGCAATTCCTTTTTTCATATAAAGGCCGGAATCCAGATTCATTGAAATCATTGGATAATTTCAATGAACCACACTGGACGCCGGCAATACCCCCGGGGTGACGTTTCAAGACAAGCGCTTCATTTTTCTCCTGGATTCTATTTAGGCAGCAGTTCCTCAGCCAAAGGTCCCTTCGTTGCGCGGTCCCGCCTCAAGATGCCTAACTCTTTGACTGAGCGGCTAAAATGTTGTAGATGTTTTGCCTCTTATCGATAGAATCGGTCGAAGTGAGACCGTATGCGGGTTGCCTGCGAAGCAGTAGTGCAGTTAGGAAGGCCCGAGCGCCTGTTCCGAGGAGGGGAGAAAGACATGGAATACGGGTTGAGGCGTTACGAAGCCGCCCAGAGACTCACATGGTTCATGTTTTTTCTGGTTTGTCTCATGCTGGCGTATCCCGTGGCAGGCAGATACCATTCCGGTTATGCGGAAACCGCCCAATGCCTGCGCCCCATTCAACCCGAGGCCCTCAAATCCCCGGCATTCTGGACGGAGTTCCGCTGGGTCCATGTGCAGCCGCTCGGAAAGCTCATGACCTATCTTGCCATGGTGGCGGTCATCTTCCTTGTTGGGAAACTCCTGTGGCTGGTGATTCAGTTTGTGGGAGAGTTCCTGATCGAGAGGCTCTTGTCGCAGAAGATCGGGAGAGCGCCGCGGGCAAGGTCGCAGATCGAGAAGCTGCCGACTTCCGCTGAACGGGCATTTCCCGCGGACAGCCTGATGAACAGCATCGACCACCTCCCTTTGCGGCTCATTTTCCATCCCTACCAGCGCATGAAACTGCTGCTGTCCAGGAAACCTCAGGGCACGCTGTCCTCGGAAGATCTGATGGAAAAGGAACGACGGATCGTCGAAAGCGATTGGCAGATCCTGTACAGTTCGTGGGCGCCGTTCAAGTGGCTCCTGTGGTTCCTCCCCGTTTTCGCGCTGATCCAGGCCGGCTGGCTGCTGTATGTCTGCTTGCAGCCCGCCCTGACCGGCCAGAAGGAACTCCAGGAGATTTTCGGGACCGTTTTGAACAGCTTTGTTCCCCTGGTGCAGGTGATCGGCCTCGCGATTGTCTTCAAATTGGCGTCCGGTCTGCTGAGGCGAATCGAAGACCTGTATCTCTCGAATGTCGACGCCATGCTCTTCGACCGGTTCATTTCGCAGGTACCGTTCCAGAGCAGCGATACGGTGGTCCTGCTGGATGCCCTGCAGCGCCAGTTCAACGAAATCCACGCGGCACTGCGCCGCCTGGAAAGATCGATCGGCGGCGAAAGCAGGGCCTCGGGGGAGTGACCGGTTGAAGAAGACGGACAAACAGTCTTTGGTGGGACCTTTGGTGCGCGGCTTTCTGGAACGCCACCCGGCGTTTTCCGCGAGCCCGCTGGGCGACTGGAGCGATCTGGTCGGGGAGCAGATTGCCCGGTATTCCCTGCCGAAATCGCTCAAAGACAAGGTCCTGGTAATCGTTGCCTTCGATTCCGTCTGGAAACATCACCTGGAACTGAACAAGGATGCGCTCATCGAAAAGATCAACGGGAAGCGGCCGGAACCTCTCGTCACGGAAATACGGGTGAGGGTCGGCGAGGTCCCGGAAGCCCAGCCCGTTCTCAATCCCAACCACACGATGTTCGCGAAAATGAAGGCGAGGCGGCATCGCCCTCAGAAGCGCGAAAAGGCCCCGGCACGCAAATTGACCCCCGAAGAGAAAGCCCTCCTGAAAAGCCTTCCCGACCCGGACCTGAGAACCATCGGGGCACGCCTTCTCAAACGCATTCCCGCCGAAGACCCGGCAGAAGAATAACCTCCGTCTGCGGCGTTTATTCCTTGGAGCTTGTATTCAGCATCGACAGGATGGTTTCGGCGAGGGCCGAGGGTATGCCGGGGACGTTCCGGATTTCCTCGACCGTTGCCTTCTGGAGGGCCTCGATGCTCCCGAAGTGTTTGATGAGCGCCTGCCGCCGGCTGGGACCGATCCCCTGAACGGCGTCGAGGGCGGATGCGAGGAGTCCGTTTCGGTGGAGGGTCTTGTAATGGGAAATGGCAAAGCGGTGCGCTTCGTCCCTCAGCCTTTGAAGGAGGTGCAGGATGTCCGGGTGGCGATGAAGAAAGAGGGGGTTCTTTCTGCCGGGAATATAGACCTTCTCATAGAGGCCGCGTCCTTTTTCGCCGCGATCCCATTCCCTTTCCTTTGCGAGTGAAATCAGGGGGAGCTGCGCGGTGGTTCCCATTTCATCCATGAGTCGCACGATGCGGCTGAGCTGGCCCTTGCCGCCGTCGAGCACCAGGAGGTCGAGGGTCGATGCGAGTTCCGGATCGTTCTTTACCAGGCGTTCGACGACTTCAGCCATCATCGCGGGATCGTCCGGCCGGCTCTCGCCCCGGATCCGGTAATGCCTGTAGGAATTCTTATCCGGCTGACCGTTTGAAAACACGACGACGGCCCCGACGGCGTGCTGCCCCTGGATATTTGAAATGTCGACGCAGGCCATGCGCAGGGGCGGGCGGGGAAGCTTCAGGATGCGCTGGAGGCCTTCGATGATGCCCGTGTTCCGCTTCTGCCCCCTGCGGCGGCTCGTGAAGCGCTCGAAGGCGTTCTTCTCGACGATTTCGAGGAGCTGTTTGCGGTCGCCGCGTTTCACCGCCCAGACACGGACCCTCTTTCCCTTCACTTCGGACAGCCACTCTTCGAGGAGGCTTTCGGCTTCGAGTTCCGCCGGGACGAGGATTTCATCCGGGATGTACCGGTCTTCCTCGTAGTACTGCTGGATGAAGGCGGTCAGGAGTTCGTCCGTGTCGCCCTGGGCCTGGGTGAGGTCAAAGTCCTTCTGGCCGGTAACGACGCCCTGGCGGATGAACATGACCGCGAGTTGCGCGCCTTCGGCCTCCTGGTAGAGCCCGATGACGTCCTGGTTGAGGAACCGGTCGGATACGACGTGCTGTTTTTCGAGCATGGAGGCGATGCCGCTCAGCCGGTCCCGGTAGTGGGCCGCCATTTCGAAGTTCAGGGATTCCGACGCCTCGGCCATGCGCAGCCGCAACTGCTGCTGGAGAACGTCGGTCTTTCCCTGGAGGAACAGGATCACCTCGTCCACCATCTTGCGGTAGTCGTGCTCGCTGACCTTCCCGGCGCAGGCCCCGAGGCAGCGGCCCAGGGAATAATTGAGGCAGGGGCGTTCCCTTGCGAACAGGCGTCTTCCCTTGCACAGGCGAAGAGGAAAGAGCTGGTTCAGCAGGCGCAGCGTCTCCCGGAGCGCATAGGCGGAAGGGTAGGGGCCGAAATAGAGCGCTCCGTCCTTTTGGAACCTGCGGACGACTTCGAGGCGCGGGAAGGGTTCGCGGGGGTCGATCCGAAGGGACGGGTAATTCTTGTCGTCTCTCAGGATAACGTTGTAGCGGGGGCGGTGCTTCTTGATGAGGCTCGCTTCGAGGAGCAGGGCGTCCTTTTCGGTGTGTGTGACGACGTATTCGAGGTCGGCTGATTTGGCGAGCAGCGCGCGCGTCTTGATGTTCACCGCGCCGGTTTTTCTGAAGTAGCTGGAAATTCGCTTTCTGAGGTCCCCGGCTTTTCCGACATAGAGCACGATGCCGCCGGAATTCCTGAACAGGTAGACTCCGGGCAGATGCGGGAATGCGGCGATCCTGGAGACCAGGGCCTGCCCCTCCGGAGGAGACCCCTCCGACGGATCCTCGATAGGACCCTCAGCCGGTGAGGACTGGGGCTCGGAAACCGGCAGCGCCGTATCGTCGTTCATGATTTCCCCGTCATCGTGCATGCATCGTCCTGTTACGCCCCGCTATCGCACTGCCATAATGCAAAAATATCAATATGCAGTGTTATGAATCATCCCGCACAGCGCGTGGATCCTTGCCCTGCCGGAAATGCATGGATTGCCCCGTGTCAAGTGCGTGATTCGCCCTCTTTGGGTGTATGACCTGCCCTGTGTGAAGTGGGCGAACAGATCTCCTTGTGTGTACGAACACCCTGTCGTCGAATTACCTTACTTGGGTGCGTGAACTGCCATGAATTACCTTAGCTTCGTTCACAGGGTACCCTGCGGTCGTGCATGAAGTACGCTCCGGTGAAAGCAGCTCTCTCTCCCACAGTCTATTCTCCCCGGTCCACGGAGGAAAATCAATACGTATGCCGACCGGCATCCTGCGGCACGGAAAGCAGGGGGGCATGGCAGATTCCAACGATCGACCGAAGAAAGCTTGAGAATGATAGGTGGTGCGAGGATGAAAGCCCTGGACAGAGGGAGGGTTTTTTGTTAAAGAATCAAAGTTCAGGTCGGGACGTGGCTCAGCCTGGTAGAGCGCTGCGTTCGGGACGCAGAGGTCGCTGGTTCGAATCCAGTCGTCCCGACCAAAAAGTTAGCAATTTCAGCCCCTTGAAAGAGGGGCTTTTCTTTTAATATGTCTTTCCCGTATACCCTCGCTCCGCTCCCTGGATGCGATAGGAGATGCGGAGCTATCTTCCGATCGCTCTCAACAGTTCCTCATTTGTCAGACTCTCATGCCCGGCAACCGAGCCGACAACTATTCGTCCGCATTCCGGACAACGAATGAAAAACATTTCTCGGGTACGTCTCGTTTGTAGCTTCTCAATGCGACATTTATGTTTCATGCCCTTACCCCTCCCCCCGGTAATCGCAGTCGTGGCGATGGAAGTCAGCCCACCCGGCTTTTCATCAACTCTGCGACAATGGGGCTTGCCCGGCCCCGCATCTTCGGGCGCGTCAGTCGAATGGAATCTGGCCGAGCCACGTCTCACTCAATACCGGCACATTCATGCGTTCGGCTTCACAAACCAGCGGCCCATCCCGGAAGTTGGAGGAGTCCAATATAGAATCCTCGCAAACGAGCAGGTTGGTAAATGGCATGAGGGAAACGAGAGGCATGCCGAAATCACCTTCCATCTCAACGTTGTAGAAATGAATTTGCGAGACGTCGAGCTTGTTGAGCTTCGGAAGTATCTCAATCAACTTTGCTGTGGAGCTGATCACCATGATGCACATACGCCCCCCCAATTTAATGGTCCTGGTTATCTACATCACTCGGGAAAGCAGGTGTGGATCTCTGTTGCCTTCCATTGCAGCTCGCCGGGGAAGAGCAACCCGAGCACGTGCAATCGCTTCCGGTTCTGAAAACCCTCAGAAAATGGCGAGCCACATATGTCGCCGCCCCGATGAATAGAATGACCATAGCGATTGTCTGCCACATACCAATCCTCCCATACGCCGATTTCGATCTGCCGCGTTCGGTGGCAGACTGGGGCTGCTCCTTCTGTTACAGAGGGAAAACGGGCGGTTTCTTAAAATCTTGGCAAGAGTCAACCGGCAGCGGAACCTCCCGAAGCAACTCTCGCCAGGCTTTGAACAAGCCGGCCATGCAGCGGATGATTTACTGCAGCGCCCGTCTTCATCAGATCCAAAGCGTTTTTGTAATGATGGAGGGCCATTTCATCCCGTCCCTGGAGTTCGTAGACAATGCCGAGGTTGTTGTGAACCTTTATGGCTGTGCAGCCTCTGCCCTGGACTTGAACCACCTCCAGGGCCGTAAGCAGCTTTATTTCGGCCTCTTCATATTGCCCTTTGCGGCATGCTTCCATACCGGACCGGTTCAACTTTCCCACGATTCCCATCGCACACACGGTTGTGACCTCCTTGAAATCTAACGTGTTACGGCCTATGCGGCACAATTTCTCAGCGTCCTGTCGAGCGATTCGCACCCGGTTTCCCTCAGTGCAATGAACTTCTTCCCTTTCTTCTTGCAGACGGCTTTCAGTACGCTGAGAGCGCCGTGACTGTTTACTGATGTGATAAAAACCACGATGTCCGCTCCGCAGACGACGCTCTTGAGCTTATAGCTGCCATTTTTTATATGACCGTCATGATAGAGGAGTTCCGCCCCGAGTTGCTTGACAACCTGGCGATAATCGGGCAGCATTCTGCCGATGCCGCCTACGATGGCAACGCGTAAACCGAGCAGAGGACAATGCTTGCAGGGATCTTTTCCCCGCCCGCAGCACTCTCCCTTGTCCTGCGGCAAAACCCCTTGCTTATGGCCCGATTGTCTCATGTCGAATCCTCCTCCATCATTCGGCCGGTCTTCTCTATCCCAGAGCCGGAACCCGGCTCCGGCCAGCTTCCTAAAAGATCCTTTCGACGAGGTTCTAGAAACCATAGACCATGGAAAATATAGGTCCTATGGTGGCATCCGTGTTCTTCCCGACCAGGTCGACGTTCAACCCCAGGGCCAGGGCGAAGTGCTCCGTGGCCATGTATTCGATTCCCGGGACCGCCGAAAGGAGAGATTCGTGCGGCACGTTGGTGTCGGGACCGAAAAGCCGGCCCCCACCCCAGTAACTGGTCAGTTCGAACAGGGCCACCCACTTATCCACGATGGGATATTCCGCGGCCAGGTTGACGGTAACGAAATCCCCGGGGTACTGAGAACCATGGTCATCATAGGAAGTCGGCATCGAATACCACAAATTGGCATAGAGGACGAACGGCGCGACATACTTGGAAACATTGAACCCGGTGGTGAAGACGTAGGAGCCGCCGCCGATGAGGTCGGTATCCAGGTTGCCGGGATTGGAGTTCTTGAACTTGCCCGTGGGAAAGTCCGTGGCGAACAAGGCGGTCACTGTGGGCGCGCACGACGTTTCTTCCACCAGGCGGTACTTCAGGGTCAGGTTGACATCACCGATCCCGCCCCCATTCGCCGACACCCCGCTTTCATCGGCCCAATTGTACGCGTAGGGGATGTCTACGAAGACCTCCATGTTTTCTATCGGACCGTACGTAAGTTTCCAGTCCATCCCGAAGGACTGATGATCGCCGTCGCTTGAAGTGCGTCCCCAGTGGGGGGAGAACTCTTTCAAAACATTGCTGTAGGAAAAGGTGGGCTGGATGGCGAAATGGCCTTTATCGATGGGAATGGCGGTATCGGTGACGAGCGGTCCGAAGGTGGCGGGGATCTCGGGCCCCTTGGTCGCCTCGGCTTCGGGTTCGAACCCTTCGCCACGTCCGGTTTCTTGTTCACCCGGAGTCTTCCCTTCGGCGGCAGTGACGTTTTTCCCCCCGGGACCAGCGGAATCCTCTGCCGACAGGACCGGCCAGGGTGCAACCAGCATCAGCACGAGCAGCAACATGAACAGCGTGCGTGAACTTCTCATAGTCTTCTCCTGTGATCGGTGGTTGATGAGCCGTAGAAGCTGTTCTGAACCCCTGAGCACCCGAGAGAGAACCCCTCCGGGGATACGCACCCGTATGACGAGTCGTGAACTTCCAGGAGGTGGCGGACAAGGCGCTCCGCCGCCCCGATGGCCTCTTTCATTCGCATGTCGATCCTCCTAAACTCCAATTCCAAACAGTCTGCCGCACTGGTAGACCAGAACCGCAACCAGGAATGCCAGCACAGTGTCGAACACCATCGAAAAGAGCCCCCACTTCCAACTTCCCGCCTCTCTTGCAAGGCAAACGACGCTCACCACGCAGGGGACATAGAGCATACTGAACAGGATCAACGTGAACGCTACGAGCGGATTCCAGGCGGGGTCCTTCGCAAGAAGCTCGCGGAGAGGGGCATCTTCCTCCGGATCGACTTGCCCCATCGAGTAGGCTGTGCCGAGGACGGAGACGAGCATCTCCTTTGCTGCGAAGCCTCCCACGAGAGCGACGTTGGTGCGCCAGTCAAACCCGCAGAATTGGGTGACCGTCTCGAGGGCGGTGCCGACCCTTCCCGCGATCGAGTATCTCAAAGCGTCTTGCGCTTTCGCTTTCTCTACGGCGAGTAACTTCTCGCGCGCATCTGCAATTTGCTCCGGCATCTCCTCTTTCGGGAGTTCCCCGGCGAGCGCGTCGGCACGGAGATCTTCGGGAAGATCGGCCACGATGGCCTGACGCTTCGCTTCAAAAATCGTCTTCTCAGATTCCGGGAGTTCCGGAAACGTCATGAACGCCCAGAAGAGAATGGAAACAGCGAGGAGAATGGTGCCGGCCTTGCGAATGTAGAGCCACGCCCGCTCCCAGGTGTGGATCAGAAGACCCCGTAGCGTGGGGAGTCGATACGGAGGAAGTTCAAGAAGGAAAGGGGTGCTCGGTCCTTTGAGAATCGTCGAGCGGAGGAGTTTTGCTGCAAGGAATGCCATCGACCACGATATTCCCGTCAGGAGGAGCATCATCCGGGCTTCGTTCTCGGCAAAAAAGGCCCCGATGAGAAGGGCGTAAATCGGGAGCTTCGCCCCGCAGTTCATGAAGGGCACTGTCAGGATAGTAGCCAGGCGTTCTTTGGAACTTCGCAGCGTCCGGGTGGCCATGACTCCCGGAACGCCGCATCCGCCCGCAATGCCGCCTCCTACGATGTAAGCCATCAACGAGTTTCCATGAAGCCCGAAGATACGGAAGATGCGATCGAGCATGTATGCTGCCCGTGCGAGATAACCCGAGTCTTCAAGCATTGCGATTCCGAAAAACATGAAAATAATGATGGGCACGAACCCGAGGATTCCTCCGACACCGTCGATGATCCCCTTCGTGATGAGGGAGCGGAGATGCCCCTCCGGCAGGACGGATTCCATGAACCCGCTCAAGGCCGCAAAACCGGCCTCAAGCCACTTGACGGGGAATTCGCTGCACGTGAATGAAAAATAGTAGAGTGCATAAAGGATAAATGCCATGATGACAGGCCCGAGCAAACGGTTGGTCAGGACCCGGTCGATTTTGTCCGAGAGGTACTGGCGGTCCGCCTCATGATCTCGTTTCACCACATCGGACTTCAGCAAAGCCGCTGTAAACCCGTGGCGATAGTCCGCTATAACGGCTTCCGGATAGGTATCGAGGGTCTTCTTGAGATGCTCCGCAACCCGATCGACCATCTTCTCCAGTTGGGACGAGAATTCGGCGTTCGCCTTTCTTCCTTTTTCCACGACATCTTCATCGCATTCAAGGTACTTCAAGGCCGTCCAGCGTGCCGGGTGAGAACCGGTGAGAAACTCGACGGAGAGTATCTTTTCCTCCATTGCATCGAGGACTGGATCAATGTCCGGACCATAGGAGATGCGTAAGGGCGTCCAGGCGGAAGCGACATCTGCAAGCGCCACCGCAGCATTGAGCAGTTCGCCTTTGCCGTTTCCGCTCCTGGCAATGGTTTGAACCACGGGAACCCCAAGCATGCCTGAAAGCCGAGCGGCGTCGATTACGATGCCCCTGCCTTTTGCCACATCCACCATGTTGAGGGCGATCACCACCGGAATTCCCAACTCGAAAAGCTGAAGCGTGAGGTAGAGATTCCGTTCGAGATTGGAGGCATCGACAATGTTGATGACGACTCGTGGCTTCTCTACGAGCAGCACGTTTCTCGCCACCAGTTCTTCGGGTGAGTATGCAGTGAGAGAATAGGTCCCGGGGAGGTCCACCAGGCGGACTTCCTTCCCATTTGTCTTGCAGTGGCCTTCCTTTCTCTCGACTGTGACCCCCGGGTAATTGGCAACTCTCTGGTGAGCGCCCGTGAGTGCATTGAAGAGAGTCGTCTTGCCGGAGTTGGGATTACCAGCGATGGCTATGAAATGGTCATCCATTCTGTACATCCTCCACCCCGACCCAAATTTGGTCGGCTTCATTGTTGCGAAGGGCCAAGGTGCAGTCGCGGAGTTTCACCGTCACGGGATCTTTGAGCGGGGCGCGTCCCTGCACTTCAATGGGCGTTCCGGGAACGAGCCCCATGTCCCGGATGCGCCGGCCAAGTTCGCCACGTGCGTCGACTTTGGAGATGATTCCCCTTTGTTGGAGGGTCATGTTGCGAAGAAGGACCTGTGCCGGTGCATTCTCCGGCCGGTTTTCCGGCATGGCATTCAACCGGCTTGGGGACGTTGAAGCAGACGTGTCTTCTGTCGTCCGGACCTTCTTTCCATCTGCTGCGCTCTTTGATCGTTGCATGCGTTCCTCCTTGTTTTAGCCAACTCTCCTGGCGCGCTGTTCTCGCCAGAACCCAACTCCACACCGATTCAGCCCGAGTGAAGGTTTTCGGGGCCCTTGCGGGAGAAAGCAATTGGGTCCCGGACCCACTCGTACCAGCGATGGCGAATGTATCGGCCACCTCAAAAATTATGGCCTTACTTATATGTTATGGTTGGCCGTATTATCTTAGGAACGCCTAACTTGTCAAATGTTTTTTTCACCACTTCGAAATTCTGTGGATCGCCCGATTGCAGAAACCGATAGATGCCTCGGAAGACATCGGGAAAAATGGTTCGAATCCAGTCGTCCCGACCAAGGAATCAAATACCTGGAACGGCAGCGTCATCCGAGTATTCTCGAACGAGCGTCAACAGTGTTCCGCCTTTCCCCTTGGTCATCATCCTTGTGCGATGAAATTCACTGTCAACGATATGGATAGGGCTGCCTCCCTCCCTGTGGTCGTAGTTTGCCTCAACCCGGTCCCGGAAGGGAGTGGCCCTCCTCTTTTGAAAGTAGCGGTCCATGGGCGTTTTCCCCTTGCGCGCTCCATGAGCCCGGTGCCTTTTCATTCGGCCAATCCCCGAGTTCTTTCCTCCGTTTTCATACGTTTACGTTGTGCCTTGGCGTTTGTGCAATGTTAAATGCGCAGGTGTGACCCCATACAACCGTGTCGTTTTGTTACATTTTGATGTCATACCGGACAATATGCTTGCCAAAGCGCTTTTTTGCCTTATGAATACTCGAAAACGCTGGTCATAACGAGCCATATACGGGCATAGGGGCAGGAATGACAACTGCTGAACGCCATCGTACTTAAAGAGCAAAAAATCCCAAGATGCTAAAAGGGCAAATGCGATGCAGCATCTTTTATATGCATTTCTCATTGCTTTAACGAACAATTTTGACAACGTCGGAGCGAGAATCGCCTATAGCATTCAGGGGATAAAAATAAGTACGCTCACCAACCTGTGGATTTCCGTAATTACCTTTGTCATTTCTTTTCTTGCGGCCTATTCAGGTACGATGATATCCGGGTCTATGGGAAAGCGATTGTCTTCCCTGATAGCCATGGTATTTCTGGTCGCTATTGGCTCCTGGATGATACTGGAACCATACCTGAAAGCCAGGCGCCGTGAAAATCCCTCCCGGGAGAATTCAAAGAGTATCCGCGGTATCTTGTTGAATCCGGAAAATGCGGACATGGATAATTCGAAGCATATTGACTTTAAGGAGGCAACTTTCCTTGGAATTGCACTATCGATAAACAATGTAGGAGGAGGTTTGAGCGCCGGGATGATCGGCCTGAACTCATTGCTCGTAGGGTTTCTATCCGCCGTGCTGAGTTTTGTTGCCCTTTGGGCGGGAAACCATGTTGCCGAATTCTTCATAAAGCGGAATATATCCAAAAAAGCGGCAATCGCAGGGGGCATTTTGCTGATTGCGATTGGCATAGAGCAGATTCTGTAGTTGAAGTTCTGTGCGCAAAACGGCCAAAAGTTCGTGAAGGTGAGTCTCGAAGGCAATCAAAATTGGACCAACGGGTGAACGAACAACGGGCTCTCCGCCCACCCGTGATTCAGTCCCGAGAAGGCTGGTGCCTGCATGCGGGCGTGTCGGTCCCGTTCATTCAATTGCCTTCGGGGGCTGAGTCCGCTCCCGGTTGTTGCCATTTTGCGAGCAACTCCCAAAGGGATTTGTCCTCGACCAACGATTGGACCGACTCCTGCAAGGCCGTTTTGAGGACGGAGATTGACTCACCGGCTTTATCGGTCAAGGCATCCGATGCCTTGTACCGGTCTATTGAAGTGACCCAGACGATCTGTCCGCTCCGGTCCCTGACCGCGACGTCATACCTGACATTGGCTTTGGAGTATTTGAATTTCCAACCCTTTGTGTACTCGTCGACCCAAAAATTCTCCACGACTCCTTCCAACGTATAGTCGGCCTCGGAAGGGTCCGCCAGAGTCAACCCGGCGCCCTCCAGCCCCTTTCTGACCGCGTTGGTCACCACTTCGTTTGCAGGTTCGGCAGAGATTATCGGCGTCGACTTGTGAAAAACGCCGGTTTTCGCATCCCCGACCTGCTCGGGGGGCTGCCCGGTGTTCAAATCAAAGGTGGAAACCGCAATTTTGACAGGCAGATTCAGGCTGACGGGGGGCTGGAATGCATACTCCTCCGGAGACATTGACTGGACTTTCGCGGTATTCGTGCAGGCGGCGGCAAGCGCCGCAAAAATCAAGAGGACCAGGGAGCAGATCTTCGCTGAACCGAACATCTCGACCTCCAACTTGAAGGGTTATATCGACTTGGGTTGCTCCTCACTTTTGTAACAGATTTCCGGGAATGTCTTCCGGATCGCCGGTGTTCCAATCCAACAGAGAGAAAACACCCGAACGCGTTCGCGGGTCGCTCGCTCATCCAGAATACCACTTTCGGCGGAGGACGGAATTGTCCTTGCCTCGATTGCGGCCGCGGCCGTCATCGGTCGACCATGGCCGGGCGGCTCGATCGCACACCCTGGCGCAGCGCCGCCCGGCGGGCGGTATCAGGGGGGTGGGAGCGTCGAAAGCCGTGCAAGGATACCCGATTCTTCGAGCCATCCGATGCTCGGAGCTGCGAGGAACGGTCCGTTCAGCAGGCTTTCCTTGTTATAGAGGCAGGGCTGTCCCCGAAAATCCACGACGACCCCGCCGGCTGCCGTCAACACACCCTGGCCGGCGGCCGTATCCCATTCCCACGTCGGGCCGAAACGGGGATAAAAGTCGGCTTCCCCCGCTGCGACGGCACAAAACTTCAGGGAACTGCCCCTCGATACGATTTCATGAGAAGGCATGAGGTCGAGTATCTTTTCAAGGCCGGGAGCCGGGTGAGACCGGCTTTCCACGATCCTGAGCGTTTCGGGGGGGACTGCGTTGACCTTCAGGCTCCGTCTGGTTCCATTCTCGATTTCCCAGCACCCCAGGCGGACATCCCCCACGTAGAGCCGCTTCAGGACAGGCAGATAGACCACTCCCACCACCGGCGTGTGTCCCTCGATGAGAGCGATGTTCACCGTGAATTCACCCCTCCTCTTCACGAATTCCTTCGTCCCGTCCAGCGGGTCGACCAGCCAGAAACGTTTCCAATCCCTGCGGTCGGAGTACGGGGTCGCTTTGCCCTCCTCCGAAAGGAAAGGAATCTCCGGATATTTCGAAAGAAGCGCATCGCCGATGATCATGTGGGATCGGCAGTCGGCAAGGGTAAGGGGAGAATCGTCTTCCTTCCGTTCCACTTCGAAGTCGGTTTCGTACACTTCCATGACGGCCTCACCTGCGGCGACCGCCACCCTGGACAAAAAGTCGAGGTCGATCAATGGACTCTCCTTGGTCAGTGAGTTCAACGGAGCTGCGGCGCCATTCCCGGCCGGCGTGCAGTCCGCGGAAAATCCGGCGAACTCCATGGGGGCGATCCCGCATCAGGAGTCCGCCTTTGGGTTTTCTACCGCGAAGCCTTTACCCAGCAGCTTCGAATCAGTTCAAAATGATTGCTGTGGTTCCTGATCTTCCACCAGACGCTTCCGTGCCCGTCGATGGTCCATGGCCAACGAAGTCCGCCCCGTATTCCCTGCAGAATCGATTCCACATTGTCGAGCCCTCTTCCGGCGAATTCCCCTTCCGGAAGGCCACCCAGCCAGTCTGCCGGAACGGCGGCCTCATCGGACCATGAAAAGGGGTCCGAGAAAAGCAATTGTGCGGAAGTCCTGCGGGAAACCCGGTTTATCTCGATGAGATGTGCCAGAGGCTTCGGAAGCTTGTCGACAAGGTTGAGGGACGCAAGGGTGGAAAAAGTACCGGACCGGAAGGGGAGGGCCTGGGCGTCGGCAACGATGAATTCGACCCCGTCCCGATTCCATGCGTTCGGAACTTCGAACGAGCGGCTCGTGTGAAGCCGTCCCTCCAGAACGACTTCAAAGTCCATGCGCCCGGCTGTCAGCAGGTCCCTCGCGGCGCGGATGAAGCGCTTCGAATTGTCTATGCCGATGACAGGCCGACCCGTTCGGCCCAATTCGAAGGTAAAGCGGCCGACCGCACAGCCCGCGTCGAGAGCGGGCCCGGGGGACGGCCCGATGAGCGAAGACCATTCGGAATAGGCGGTGCCGGCGTCCGGGTCGCCGAAAACATCCGCGTAGTGGCTCCACAGGTACGATGATAAAAGCTCCGGGGATTCATACCTGCCGGGCGGGTTCTCGCCGATCTCGGAAGGGACCCCAAGTTCCGCCGTGCCTTCCCGAATGGGATAATCCGCCCCGCAGGCCGGGCAGTGAAAACGGCCGCGGATGACCTCATCCCCGACGGATTCTTCGACCGACAGGGCCAATCCGGTTTCGTCGGGAAGACAGGACGGGCAGATGACATACTCGGCAATGAATGGTTTCATCCGTGGATGTCCGGGGTTGATCGTCTTTGATGCATGGTTGACAGGCTCCCGCGGCGTCCGGCAGGCAATCCGGTTTGACAATGGGCCGGGCGGCCGGGGACACAAACCCCTGCGGACTATCGCCTGCAGAGATCCGCGTTGTGGAATCTTCCCATGGCAATGCAGCGAATGTAAAGAGATTTTCAATCGATGCCGGCGGGTCCGTGCCCGTTTGCCTGCACTGCGTCTTTTGAGCCGGCAGGATCGCCCGGCCGGCTTCCCGGTTCGGATACGACGCTGACCTCGGTATTCACAAAATGCCGGCCGGGTCCTTTCGAGGGCACTGTGTGGAGTTCAATACGGTTGACAATTCTCCAGGAATGTCGTTTATAGTACTGTTTTGTTTGCGGGGCACAGTGCCCGCTATAGTGCGGCGGACAGCTCCGGCTTATATTCTAAGTGAGTGAGTCAACCGATTGTTTCTTGGGATAAAATACTCTTCTGGAGGAATAGATGGATTGGGTCAGTGTTGCACATGCAATGGGGACAACGGGTCAGGGAGGAGCGGGCCAACAGGGGGCTGCCGGTAACTTTTATGCGTTCGCGCCGCTTATCGTCATGGTTGCGATTTTTTATTTTCTCCTCATCAGACCCCAGCAGAAGAAGCAAAAGGAACACAGGAGCATGCTCGCCGCCCTGCAAAAAGGAGACAGAGTTCTCACGCAGGGTGGGATTCAGGGAACGGTCACGGGCATTACCGACACCATCGTGACGGTGGAGATCGCCGAAAAAGTGCGTATCAAAGTTCAGAGAGGCTACATCGCCGCCGTGCTTGCGAAGGGGACCGAAACCGCCGAGTAACCCCCGGTGGTGTTCGATAGCTTGTTTAAATGGGCACCAAGTCTCATGATGGTGCCCTTTCCCGTCTGACCGAAGGGGCGGTGAACCTGCCGGAGGGAGAAACACGCTCTTCTCCTCACACATGTCTGCGCCAGGAACAGGGGAGATGAATGGCTTCACCGGAATAGTTTGAAACGAGTGTCGGGAGGAATGAACTTGAAAAATCTTACATGGCGTGCACTTCTGGTCGGAGTCGTTCTGCTTGCCGGGATTATTCTCCTGGTTCCAACTTTCACCCCTTCCTTGCCGCCGGGCTGGACCAAGGTCCTGCCGAAAGAGAAGATTCATCTTGGACTGGACCTCCAGGGCGGCATGCACCTTGTCCTCGAAGTCGAGGCGGACCAGGCCGTGGGGAATACCGCAGAACGTCTCAGTGAAGACCTCAAAGAGACCTTTCGAAACGAAAAGATCGCGTTCAGCAAAATCGAGAAGGTGGGGAACTGGGATATCGAAATCATGCTTCCCGGGACCGATCAGCAGAACGAGATCAGACCTGCCGTGGAAAAGAATTTCCCGACGCTCAAATGGGTGAGCGGGGAGACGCGCCCCGACGGCAGCATGAGAATATTGCTTAGTCTTGACGACAAGGAAGTCGACCGGATCCGGAAACTGGCAATCGCGCAGGGGCTGGAAACCATCCGAAACCGGGTCGATCAATTCGGGGTAAGCGAACCGGATATCCGGCCGGAAGGGGAAGACCGCATTCTGGTGCAACTCCCGGGCATACAGGATCCTCAGCGGGCCGTGGACCTCATCGGGAAGACGGCACTGCTTGAATTCAAACTGGTGGCCGAAGGAGTGAGCCCCCAGGACGTCAAGGAGGGGAAAGCACCTCCGGGCGATAAAGTGTATCAGATGAAGCAGACCGACCGGACAACCCGTCAGAAGTCCGATTCCCAGATCGTCCTTCAGGACCGGACGCTCATGACCGGTGAATATATAACGAACGCCCAGGTCGCCATCGAGCATCAGTTCAATAATCCGTATGTTTCCCTCGAGTTCGACTCACAGGGCTCCCGTCTCTTCGAGCGGATTTCAGAAGCCAACGTGAAGAAGCGTCTGGCGATCGTTCTCGACGGCGTCGTGTATTCGGCTCCCGTTATCCAGGAAAAAATAAGCGGCGGAAAAGCGTCCATCACGGGTTCCTTCTCGATGGACGAGGCCCGGGATCTCGCGATCGTTCTGAGGGCCGGCGCGCTTCCCGCCCCCGTCAAGATCCTGGAACAGCGGACGGTCGGGCCCGCCCTCGGACTCGACTCCATCCATAAGGGAGTCATTGCGTCGCTGGTGGGTGGTTTGGGCATCATCGTGTTCATGATCGTCTATTACAGCTTTTCAGGATTCATAGCCGATCTGGCCCTCATCATGAACGTTGTCCTGGTCCTGGCCGGTATGGCTCTTTTCGGCTTTACCCTGACGCTTCCGGGTATCGCCGGTATCGCACTGACCATTGGAATTGCCGTCGATGCGAATGTGCTCATCTACGAACGAATACGGGAAGAGATGAGGCTGGGGAAGACGCCCCGGGCAGCAGTGGAAACGGGCTATGAGAGGGCCACCATCACGATCCTCGATGCCAATGTCACCAGCCTCATTGCAGCCCTGGTGTTGTGGGAATTCGGCACCGGTCCCGTCAAGGGATTTGCTGTTACATTGACCGTAGGCCTCGCAGCCAACATGTTCACGGCCATTTTCGTAACTCGCGTCGTTTTCGACTACCTCCTGATGGAACGGCGGGTCAAAACACTGAGCATCTAGACTGTCACAGTCATCAAAAGGGGTAAGCGGCAATGGAACTGATCAAACCCAATGTCAATGTCAACTTTGTGGGAATGCGCTACAAGGCTTTTCTTCTGTCGGGGTTCATCATCCTTCTTGGTATGGCCGTGTTCTTCTGGCGGGGCGGCCTCAATATGGGTGTTGACTTCTCCGGCGGGACCCTGATCCAGATCAAATTCAACAAGCCGACGACTCCCGATGATATTCGAAACGCACTGAAGGGAGTGGCCACGCAAAGCGCGATTCAGCAGATCGGCGCAAGCGGGGACAATGAGTTTCTGGTCCGGACGGATACGATCACCTCAGAGCTGCAGGCCCTTTCGCAGACGGTCGAGCAGGACCTTGCAAAAGTATACGGGGAAGGTCAGGCAAGCGTCCGCCGCGTGGAAATGGTGGGGCCCAAGGTCGGCCAGGATTTGCGGCAAAAGGCACTCAAGGCGATTTATTACGCCCTGCTTTTCATCGCCATCTACATTTCGGGGCGTTTTGAATTCAAATGGGCCACGAGCGCGATCATGGGTGGAGTTCTGCTGATCGGGATCTATCTGCTGGAAGCCCTCGGCCTCAACCTTGTTTATCTGATCACGGCAGCCCTGGTGATAACGCTCGCCCTTTGCTGGTTCTTGAAGTTGCCTTACGCCTTGGGGGCCGTGCTTTCACTCGTCCATGACATCCTGATCACGATCGGGGTTTTTGCCATCGTGAACAAGGAATTTACTCTGGAAGTGTTTGCCGCTCTGCTCACACTTTCCGGGTATTCGCTAAACGACACGATTATCGTGTACGACCGGATACGCGAGAACCGCAACAAGGACAAGAAACAGAAGTTCTC
Source organism: uncultured Syntrophobacter sp. (assembly GCA_963666995.1). Taxonomy (GTDB): domain Bacteria; phylum Desulfobacterota; class Syntrophobacteria; order Syntrophobacterales; family Syntrophobacteraceae; genus Syntrophobacter. The sequence continues at coordinate 4,000,581 of OY762941.1, forward strand.
GGACATGGTCAACATGGCCATCAACCAGACCCTGAGCCGCACCATCCTGACGTCGGGAACCGTGTTCTTCGTGCTCCTGTGTCTGTTCTTTCTCGGCGGGACGGTCATCCACGATTTCAGTTTCGCCATGCTGATCGGGGTCATCACGGGTACGTATTCCTCGATCTTCGTTGCGAGCCCGATATTGATCTTCTATGATGAATTGACGAAGACGAAGCGAAAACCGAAACGCGCCTGAACTCACTGGTTGACCCAGACGGCCATGTCCTTGAAATCGAGCAGGATCCTCTTTGTGACGGAGTTTTTCAGGAAACTCCATACTCCGCCCGGTTCGGAGTGGCCGAGGGCCACGATGCCGATTTTCTGTTCCCGGCAGTAGGAAAGAATCTCATGAGCGGGATTTCCTCTGCCGGGCACGAGAGTGACCTGAATACGCTTCCGATCGATCCCCGCCTCCCGCACAATATCACATGCCTTGACAAGAAAAGGCCGAATGACCCGCCCCGATTCGGTTTTCATCCACCATCCAAGCTCCGTCTCGAACGAGTCGGCCGGAACGGTGACGGTTTCCGAAATGGACTTCGCCACATGCAGGATGACGATTTGAGTGGCCGTATCCTCGAGCATGAACGCTGCGTGATCGGCAATTCTCAGTGAAACATCCTCGTTCAGAATGCAGATGGCCGCCCGGGCGGGATTGATCTCTCCGTCGACAAACCAGATCGGACTCACTATACAGTGACGCAGCAGGGCTGTGGTCGGGTCTCCCTTGAGGAACCCCTCGAGCCCGCTGCTGACCGTTTTCTGCACCAGGACGGCGTCCACCTTTTTCACGTCCGCCAGCAGACAGGCCTGGTAAGCCACATTCATCTGCCTTTCCTGAGAAAAATCCTGGATGAGATGCTCCGGAAAACCCGCTCGGCCGAGCGCTCGCCTCGCACGCTCGAAGACGGTTTGAGAATTGCGCTCCCTCGTCGCGAGGAACCTTTTCTTCTTTTCGATGAGTGATGGAGGACCTCCCTCTTCCGCATAGATGGGGGGCAGGGGAGGCATAAAATAACACAGGATCATGCTTACCTCCCCCAAATCGGGGTACAGGCGGTGAATGAATCCGATCGGATTCAAGGACTTGTCGGAACCGTCGATGGGGAGAAGCAGACATTTTTGCATTGTTCTCATAAGGGCCTCTTCGTGGACACGGAATCGAAGTTCGACTAGAAATCTAAGGCATTGACGGGGAAAAGATCAAGTGGCTGTTGTCCGAACAGAATCCAAGTGAAAAATGAATCACGCCAATTTGCGTTCACGATAAGAGAAACTCCAAGAGAGCGGGAGAATGATTCCCGGCCTGTTGCCTTTGGGAGCCCCTCAAACGGCTCCCCGGAGAGGCCGGGGCAGCGCGGGATACGCATCAGAGAAGCTCGACTGACCGGGCGACCTCATGCTGCTTCCCGATTTCGAAACCGACGTTTTCCCACGCCGGATCCTCTGTCAGTTCGCTGGAAGCTTCCATCACCAGCTCGGGAAGATTGTTGATTTCGCTGAGATGGGCAAACACAACGGAATGCAGGCATTCGTGATGAAGCGTTTTAAGAAGTTCACAGGTGTCTGAATTGGACAAATGACCGTGCCTGCTCCTGATGCGCTGCTTCAAATGCCAGGGGTATGGGCCGTTGATGAGGCGGTCGACGTCGTGGTTCGCCTCGACGATGAGGCCGTGACAGCCCTTGAGCCGCGTTTTCACAAGCTGTGTGGCTATCCCCAGATCGGTGCAGACTCCGAGCTTCACCCCATCATGCTCGATGACGAATCCCGAGGGTTCCCGGGCGTCGTGAGAAATCGAAAAAGACTGAAGGCTGAGATCGCCTATGCGGAAGGATGTGCCGACCTGAAAGATCTCATGCTGAGCGAGGCGGCCGATCTGCGGCGGAAGGCCGTCCAGAGTTCCTTCACTGAGGTATACGGGAAGGCCGAAGCGCCTACTCAATATACCGGCGCCGTGCACATGGTCCGAGTGCTCATGAGAGAGGACCAGGGCGTCCAACTGGTGGCCGTTGACCGGGGTCTTTTCCAGTCGCCGCGCCAGTTCACGCCCGCTCAGGCCTGCATCCATGAGGATTCGGGTCTTCGGGCTGCAGACCAGAATCGAGTTCCCTTTCGAACCGCTTGCGAGGACCTGAAAAAAGAGCGGCATGGGGGATGTCCCTATACGAGCAAATCTTCTGCGTTCGCGGCATCGGATCCAACAGGTCCAAACAGCAGCAGGGAAGCCCGGTCCGGCCGGCAGACAGTCCTGAACCATTCGAGAATCTCGCCGGCAGTGACTCTTCTGATTTTCGCTTCTATCTCCTCGAACGGAACGAAGCGGCCGAACAGAAATTCGTTTTTCGCCATGCGATTCATCCTCGAATCCGTGCTCTCGGCATTCAGATACATGCTGCCCGTGAGGTATTCCTTGGCGGCGTTCAGCTCCGATTCCGGGATGGGGGTATTTGCGAGATGAGAAAGCTGTTCCCTGACGAGTCGAAGGGTTTCCAGAACGTTTTCGGCGCTGACCCCTGCATAGACTCCCATCATGCCGGTGTCTTCATGGCTGTGTGAAAAGGAATAAACGGAGTAGGCCAGTCCGCGTTTCTCACGGATTTCCTGAAACAGCCGGCTGCTCATACTGCTTCCAAGCACCACGTTGAGCAAATGGCAGGCAAAGCGGTTCTCATCCACCTGAGAGTTGCCTCGCAGGCCCATGCACAGGTGAACCTGTTCGAGGTCCTTGGGAATGACCCTCATCAGATAGTTGTTTTCCGGCGTGGCGGACTCATGACGGAACGCAGGATGGTTCACGGTTTCCAGGGCGGGAGCGATGAGGTCGAGGAACCTCTGGTGATCGAGCTTGCCCGCGGCCGCAACCACGATCCTTTCGGGATGGAAACTCCGGGACAGGTACTCGATGAGTTTTTCCCTGGTAATGGCGCCGACCGACTCCGCCGACCCGTAGATCGGCAGTCCGAGCGGATTGTCTTTCCAGAACATTTCCTGAAAGAGAATATGGATATATTCATCGGGCGTGTCTTCGATCATCCGGATTTCCTGCTGAACGACCTGCTGTTCCCGCTCGATCTCAGCGGGAGCATATACGGAGTTCAGGAGGATGTCGGTGAGGACGTCCACGACCAGGGGAAGATGAGTCGCCAGGACTTTGGCGTGGATGCACACGTGTTCTTTGGACGTGAATGCATTGGCGAATCCGCCTGTGGAGTCGAATTCCTTCGCGATGTCGAGTGCGCTGCGGCGCTGTGTTCCCTTGAAGAGCATATGCTCGATGAAGTGAGTAATGCCTCGTTCATTTTCGTTTTCATTTCTGGAACCCACGCCGATCCATATTCCGGTGGACACGGAATGCGCATGCGGAATCGCTTCGGTGAGAACACGAATACCGTTGGGGAGGACTGTCTTCTGATGCAAGGTTCCCTCTTTTTTCCCCGATGAGATCGGTGGTCGTCACAAAACAATGAGAAGGAGCGGGCCGATGATGGAACGCAACAGACCACGTCCGTGTTCCTGAGCCTCTCCCCCCGCAGGAGGAAGGCTCATTATCGGACCTGATGCCTGTTCACCGTTACGAATCGATCATTCGTCGCCGGTTTGAGGTTTTTCAAGAGCGGCTTTGCGGCTCAAACGAATTCGTCCGTCCTTGTCTATTTCGATCACCTTGACAAGAACTTCATCCCCTTCCTGAACGACGTCGGTAACCTTTCGCACCCGTTTGTGCTCAAGCTGGGAAATGTGGATCAGCCCTTCGATGTTCGGCAAAATCTCGGCAAACGCCCCGAAGTCCGTGACTCGCACGATGCGGGACATGTAGAGCTGCCCGACTTCCGGCTCCTGGGTGAGCATCCTGATCTTGTTTATCGCCTTGTCACATGCGGCGCTGTCCGGACTCATGACGACGACCCTGCCGGAATCCTCGATATCAATTTTGGCTCCGGTTTCAGCGACGATCGCGCGAATGACTTTCCCTCCCGGGCCGATAACGTCGCGAATCTTCTCCGGGTTGATCTGGATGCTGATAACCCGGGGAGCGTACGGAGACAGCTCGGGCCTCGGAGCGGCAAGTACTTCCTTCATCTTTCCCAAAATGAAAAGGCGACCGGCGCGAGCCTGTTCCAGGGCGCGCTGCATGATGTCGCGATCGATTCCCGCGATCTTGACGTCCATCTGAAAGGCGGTGATTCCCGTTTCCGTTCCGGTCACCTTGAAATCCATGTCTCCAAGGTGGTCTTCGTCTCCGAGGATATCCGACAGAACGACCGTCTTGTCACCCTCTTTGACCAGACCCATTGCGATGCCCGCGACGGCGCTGGAAATGGGCACGCCGGCGTCCATCAGGGCCAGGGCCGATCCACAGACCGTTGCCATGGAACTCGATCCATTCGATTCCATGACCTCGGACACCACACGGATGGTGTAGGGGAACTCACCGTCCTTGGGGAGAACGGGTTTGATGGCCCTCTCGGCCAGCGCCCCATGACCGATCTCGCGCCGCCCGGGACCTCGAAGGGGACGCACCTCCCCAACGGAGTAGGCCGGGAAATTGTAGTGCAGCATAAAGGACTTGAAAGTTTCACCGGCAAGGGCTTCTATCTTCTGCTCGTCCGAGGATGACCCGAGCGTCACCACCGCGAGGACCTGGGTCTCGCCGCGGGTGAAAATCGCCGAGCCGTGAGTTCTCGGAAGCGTTCCCGCCTCGATGTTCAGCGGTCGGATCTCATCGAACCGGCGGCCGTCGATCCTCCGTCCTTCCTCGAGCATCATCGCGCGCACGATTTCCTTCTCGAGGTCTTCGAGGATCTCATCGACCTGTTTCTGCTTCGCGGGGTCATCGGGTGCCAGTTCGGCTTTGACCTGCTTCTTTACGGCTTTCCGCTTGTCCCGGCGCAGGTGTTTCTCGGGAGTTGTCATGGCTTCCCGAAATCCGGCTTCCGCATGCCTGCGAACCTCTTCGGCGAGCGCCTCATCCAGAATGATTTCCGGAGGGGGCTCCTTCACCGTGCCGATCATCTGCTGAAGTCTGTCCTGGGCCTCGATGATCGGCTGGATGGCCTTGTGGGCATGATCGATGGCGCTTGCAATGTCGGTTTCAGACACGAAATTCGCTCCGCCTTCCACCATGATGACCGCATCGCGAGTGCCGGCCACGACCACGTTTATGTCGCTTTCCAGCAGTTGCTTGGAACTGGGGTTGATGAGGAATTCGCCGTTCACCCGGCCCACCCGCACTGCCGCCACCGGACCCTGAAAAGGCACCGATGAGATGTGCAGGGCGGCTGAGGCGCCCGTCAACGCCACCACGTCCGGCTCATTTTCCTGGTCGACGGACAGGACCGTCGCAACAACCTGGGTTTCAAAAACGTATTTTTTGGGGAAAAGCGGGCGAATCGGCCGATCGATCAATCGAGACGTCAAAGTCTCTTTTTCGCTGGGGCGGCCGATCTCGCGGCGGAAAAAACCACCCGGGATTCGGCCGGCCGCATAGCTCATTTCCTGGTAGTCCACCATCAGGGGTAGAAAATCGATCCCCTCCCGGACCCGGTCCTCCTTGGTAGCCGCCACCAGAACTACCGTATCGCCATATTTCATCAGAACGGAACCGCTGGCCTGGCGTGCAACCTGTCCGGATTCAAAAATCAGCGGGCGACCGCCCACTTCAACCTCTACTGAATGTTTCATAGGCATTATCCTTGTCTCAACACCCGAGAAAGATCGATTGTCCGGAAGGCCTATCGGCGCAGTCCGAGTCGCTCAATAACGGTGTTGTATCGGTCGGAATTCTTCTTTTTAAGGTAGTTGAGCAGTTGTCTGCGCTGTCCAACAAGCTTCAGGAGCCCACGACGGGAGTGATGATCCTTCTTGTGTAGTTTGAAGTGCTCGGTAAGATAAGTGATTCTCTCACTGAGGAGGGCTATTTGCACCTCCGGGGAACCCGTGTCAGACGGATGCACTTTGAAGCCTTCTATGATTTCCTTTTTCTTCTCTGGAGTCATTACCACGGCTTAATCCTCCTTAAACGTGATATGCTGCTACGTGTTGACTGATCGCGAGGATTGTTCGCGGATCATCAGTCTTTCGATGAAGTTCGAAGACCATGAGCCACCATTCTAAACCTCAATTCTTCTTCTGCTGCCCTCAATCCGAAATCACTTGTCAAAACTGAAAAAGTCGCAATCGGCGATGCTGTCCAGCTTGTGGATGAGGCCACCACAATGCTGCAAGCCGGTCTTGATCTGTGACCAATCGCACCGGAACGTCCTCGTCTGAAAAACACCCCCGGTGCTCCATTTCCCATGCGGGATCAATATGTCCGAAACGAAGACGGTGCAAAATCTGTTCATCCCTTATCACCAGCGCAGGCAAGTGAGAGAGGGCGTCATTCATCGGAACGATGCCCTCCACAGGCAAATCGGATGAGGACACGTTCATGATCTCATCCAGTGTCTGCGCCCGCTCGATCTCAAAACGTCCGCAACCGAGACGCCTCAATTCCGAAACATGCCCTCCACAGCCCAGCTTGCAGCCAAGGTCTGAAGCAAGCTGACGAATGTACGTCCCCTTCGAACACTCCGCTTCCAGAACGATTTCAGGGTACTGGTACGACACGAGTTTCAGCCTGTGGATGTGAACTTCCTGCTCCGGAAGTTCAATCTCCCCAACGCCGCGTCGCGCCCAGTCGTAGAGCCGTCTTCCCTGGATTCGTTTCGCCGAATAAAGCGGCACCACCTGCATCTGCCTGCCTTCAAAGGATTGCACCACATTGGCCAGTTGCTCCCCCGGCGGCACGACCTGCTCGCAGACCCGGACCACATTTCCGGTTCTGTCCAGGGTGTCGGTTTCAATCCCAAGGCGTACGCTGAACCGGTAAAGCTTAGCCTGGTTCAGAAGTTGATCGGCAATCCTGGTCGCCTGGTTCAAACAGATCAGGAGCACGCCGGTCGCAAAAGGGTCCAGCGTGCCGCAGTGTCCGGCCTTCCTGAGATTGAGCTGCCGTTTCACTCTGGCCACCACGGCAAAAGAGGTCAGTCCTTCCGGCTTGTCCACAACCAGGAGCCCGCTCTCTTCGGACCCGTTCATCGCGAGGAGGCAGGAAGCCGTTTTCCGTATGGCAGGAGGTGAACTCTGCCGGGTGATTTCAGAAGACATATTCCTCATGTGATGTAACTCAATGCTTCGCCGGTAATGGCGGATCGAACTGCTTCCATGGTTCCCGGCACTCTGAAGGCAGCCGCCAGCCGGTGTCCTCCACCCCCATGCCTCTGGGCGAAAGTCGCGACGTCGACCCGCTCTTTGGATCTCATGCTGACGTAGATCAGTCCGTCATTCCCCTCGCGGAACAGCATTGCCATCTCCACGGGTTTTACGGACCGGAGCTCATTGATGAAGCTGTCGCTGTCAACAAAGGATGTGCCGGTATCGTTAAACATTTTTTGGGTCAGTTCGGCGGTGGCAAGCCGGTCGTCCAGAAAGAACCTGACCGTTGGAAGGACCTGGGCCAGCAGACGCAAACGCTGGGGAGGAGCGGAATCGTAAATGTTCTGGGCGACAAATGCGGGTTTCACCCCGGCCGCGACCAATTTGGCCGCTATTTCCAGCACGCGGTGGTTGGTGTTCGCGAAGCGGAACGAACCCGTATCGGTCAGTATTCCGGTGTAGAGCTGAGCGGCAATGTCGGGATCGAGGGTTACCGACAGGCTGTCGGCGAGATCGAACAACATCTCGCAGGTGCTGCTGGCGGATGTTTCGATCCAGCGGACGTGTCCAAAAGGCGAATTGGTGACGTGATGATCGATGTTGATCAGCATCGGAATGCGGCCGACGGTTTCGGCAAGTCTTGATCCGACCCTTTGGAAATCGCCGCAATCGACGATTACGGCGGCGTCATAGGGAGACGGGTCGAACGCTTCATGCCGGATCATCCCGGCACCTTTGAGGAAGTCGTGTCCGGTCGGAAGAGGGTCCTCACAAAAGGGATCGGCTTCTTTCCCGAGCTTGCGGAGGATGAACGTCATTGCCAGAAGCGAACCGGCGGCGTCGCCGTCGGGCCGAACATGGGTGACCACGAGAAACCGATGCCTCTTCACGATGGCGTCCACAACTGCGGACACTATTTCAGACGGAGTTCTATTCATCCTTGTGCAGGTCTTTCAACAGTCGTTCGATCTTGTCCCCGTACTCGAAGGAGCTGTCATAATGGAAATGGAGCTGGGGGAGATACCTCATATGGACACGTTTCCCCAGCTCTTGCCGCATAAACCCTTTGGCCTTATTCAGTCCTTCCATCGCGTTCTCAATTTCTTCCGCTGCCGCGCTCCCCATGAGGCAAAAGAAGACCTTTGCATTCTGCAGATCGGCGGACACCTCTATGCCGGTAATGGTCACTCTCGATACGCGTGGGTCCTTGACCCGCCGCAGGAGCAGGTCTGCAATTTCCTGTCGAAGCAGGTCCGCCACCCGATCCGCTCTCTTGTATTCCATCAAAAATGCCTCAAGTTCCTGAATCCGTAATCCAATCGAAGCGAAAACTCTGCCTGCGCCGCCGGCCTTTCAAGGGCAGGGGACGCGTTATTCTCCCAACGGTATCAATTCCAGTTCGTTGTCCACCAGGTCGGCCAGATTCAGGGCTTCCAGGAAATCCACGATGCGGTCCAGAAGGGAGTTCAGAACCCGACCGTCGTTCCCGACCACCGCAATTCCAATGGTGGCCTTCTGAAGAAGATCCTGATCGGCGACTTCCGCCACGGAAACGTTGAATCGGTGGCGGCTCTTTTCAACCAGGCTCTTGACCACCCGGCGCTTTTCCTTCAAGGACTGATTCCCATGGAGCCTGAAAGTAACCCGGGCTATTCCAACCGTCATAGGTCCCCGCGCTCCCGCCTTCCTCTAGCTTTGCGGCTCCAGTACAGGCGCCACTTCCTGGAGTTCATAGACTTCCAGGATGTCGTTCACTTTAATGTCGTTGAAGTTCTCTATGCCGATGCCGCACTCAAACCCCGCTTTCACTTCTTTCGCATCGTCCTTAAAACGCCTGAGGGAGCTGATTTTGCCGTCGTATACGACCACGTGGTCCCGCAGGACCCTGGCCCTGGCGTTTCGTTCCACCCGCCCTTCCAGAACGGCGCAGCCCGCAACCATCCCGATCTTCGGGACCTGGAAGGTCTGGCGCACCTCGGCGCGTCCGATGACGTTTTCTTTGTAGGTGGGTTCCAGCATTCCGACCATGGCGTCTTTGATTTCGTTGAGGAGCTGATAGATGATGTCGTAGAAACGCAAGTCGACATGTTCCTGCTCCGCCAGTTCCTGCACCTTGGTCTCGGACCTGACGTTGAACCCGATGACGATGGCGTTGGATGCGGATGCCAGCATCACATCCGTCTCGGTGACCGCACCGGTGCCGTAGTGAATGAGGTTGATCTTGACCTCGGATGTGGACAGTTTGAGCAAAGAGTCGCTGATGGCTTCAAGGGAGCCGTGCACGTCGGCTTTCAGGATGATCTTGAGTTCTTTGATCTCGCCTTCCTGAATCTGTTCGAACAGACTCTCCAGGGTGACCTTGCTGGTGCGGGTGAGTTCCTTCTCGCGAAGTTTCACGAGCCGGTGCTCGGCGATCATCTTCGCCTGCTTCTCGTCGGTGAGCGCGATGAAATCGTCTCCCGCGTTGGGAACCCCCGAGAGGCCGAGCACTTCGATCGGCATCGACGGCCCCGCGATATCCAACCTCTGTCCCCGGTCGTTGAACATGTTTCGGACTCGACCGGAGTTGACGCCGCACAGGTAGAAATCGCCGGTTCGGAGTGTGCCTTCCTGGATGAGGATGGTTGCTACGGGACCTCTGCCCTTGTCCAGCTTTGCTTCGATGACACGGCCTCTAGCGGGCTTGTCCCGGTTGGCCTTGAGTTCCAGCAGTTCGGCCTGGAGGAGCACCATTTCGAGGAGTTCCTCGACGCCCGTGCGTTTTTTCGCGGAAATCTCCACCATCGTCACATTGCCGCCCCACTCTTCGGGTATCAGACCGTGTTCCGCGAGTTCCCGTTTCACCCTGTCGATATTGGCATTGGGCTTGTCGATCTTGTTTATGGCCACTACGATCGGCACTTCGGCGGCTTTCGCATGGTTGATCGCCTCGACCGTCTGCTGCATTACTCCATCGTCCGCGGCTACCACCAGGATGACGAGGTCGGTCACTTTGGCCCCGCGTGCACGCATCGATGTGAAGGCTTCATGACCGGGAGTATCCAGGAAGACAACATCGCCAGTGGGAAGCTTCACGTAGTAGGCGCCGATGTGCTGGGTGATTCCTCCCGCTTCTCCTTCAATCACGTTGGTGTGGCGGATTGCGTCCAGCAAAGACGTCTTGCCGTGATCGACGTGCCCCATGACCGTGACGACCGGCGGGCGCAGGGTGAGGTCCTCGGCTCGATCCGCGGCGACATGGAGGAATTCCTCTTCCTCGAAAGCGGTCTTCTCGACCTCAAATTCGAATTCGGAAGCCAGAAGGGCGGCCGTATCAAAGTCGAGCGCCTGGTTGATGTTCGCAGGCAACCCCAGGAGCAGAAGTTTTTTGATGACCTCGCTCGCCTTGACTCCCATCTGCTTCGAAAGATTTGCCACCGTAATGGCTTCATCGATCCGTATTTTCCGCTTGCCGATCTTCGGAACAGCGGCCTCAGCCTTGAGCATCTCCCCGGCGGTCGGCCTTCTCCTGTCACCTTTCAGTCGACCGCGGTCATCTTGAGCGGCGATCTCCTTCTTGGTATACAGGTCCTCCCTTCCGAACACCTCTTTTCTGCGAACCCCCTTGGCCTTCCTGTCCGCAACTTCCTTTTCGAACTCTTCCGGGCGGGCACGCTTCTTGCGCGGCGCATCCTTGACCTCGACTTCCTCGGTCTTGACCTGGAGGCGAGTAGCAATGTGCTGAGGAAGTACGGTTTCTTCCTCCGGTTCTTCAGGGATGATTTCCGGGAGTTTGATGATTCGAGCCGGTTCATCCTTTCGGGCCTTTTTTCGGCGCCTTTTCTTGGCTTTCTTGGGTTTGGCCTTTGTTTCGTCCTCTTCTTCCTCTTCGACTGCCTCCGCGGCCGGGATGGCGGCGGCCTGAGCAGGCGGTTTCACTTCAACATGCAGGGGCGATGGGGGGAGCTGCGACGTAGGTTCCGGCTGAGATTCTTTCACCTGGATTTCTTTCTCCTCTAGTTCGAGTTCCTTAGGTAATTCCGTAGGTTCCGGCAAAGGAGTTTCATCTTTGGGCGCAGGGGCGGACGTCTGGGTTTCGATTACAGGGGGTGGTCCCGCAGGAGGTGCGGCAACCTGAGGAGCAACGACTTCAGGGGCTGGTTCAGGGGTGACAGGCTCCGGGGTTCCTTCCCGGGCAGGGGCTTGGACGACTGCGGATTCCTCCCCGACCGGCGGAGGAACCTCGATTGCGGGTGAAGGCTCCGGTTGGAGCACAACCTGTTCCGCGACCTGAACCGACTCGGCATGAATCGCTTCCACGGCAATCGCGGCATCAGCCGCGACCTGTTCCGCCCCCTCCGGCTCCATGACGGCGGTTTCCTCGTCGGCAACTTTCTTTCGCCTCCGGATAACCGCTCGTCCGATCCGTTTTTCTTCGATTGTTTCAGCTCTTGCTTCGGAGAACTGCTGGCGGATTCTCAAAACGGCGGAATCCGTGAGCGTACTCATGTGGTTCTTGACCTGAATGCCCATTTTGATGATGCGATCAATCAGGTCTTTGTTTTCCATATTGAGTTCCTTCGCAAGTTCATGCACCCTCATTCGCGTCATGAAAACTACCCCCTTGTAGACCCAAGACTCATTGACTCTCAAACTACTGGAACCCCAACTCCTGATCGTCGCTGTCGCATGACGAACTCGCCTCCCGAAAGTTGAGGCGCCGAGCGGGGCACCCTGTTATCATGTGATCCCCGTACGGCAATTCTTGAGGGATTTTACAAGCCTGCGGCTTGAGTACGTTCGAGTTGATAGAGTGAAAATCCCTCATATAAGCGCGGCGAACGGCTGATATCCTTATCGTCCTCATGGGTCCGTACCGCCTCGCGTACGGCCGGCCGCTTCCTCCCTGTCCAGGGCTAATGCCGCAGCCCTGTTGCGGAATGCCTGACGGACCCGTTTGCTGAAGCCCAATCGAGGCAGGCACTGTGGACAGACATAGGCGCCGCGTCCTTCCAGCAATTGACCGCGATCCAGCACAATGGATTTCTCTGCCGAGCTGAGAGCCATGCGCAGAAGGTCGGACTTCGCTCCTTTTTTGCTGCAAACCACACAAGTTCGAATGGGTACATGACCACGGTCCACCGGTTCTAACTCTCCTGAGGCTGTTCCTGCGGAGCCGCATCCGTCGTATCGACGGCCCCGGAAGAATCCTCGCTTCCTTCCGTATCGGCCTCCGCCTGCACAGATGCTTCGGTCGCATGATTATCCGTGATCACCTTCCCTGCTTCCGCCTTCATTTCTTCCAGAGCGGGACTGGAAAGATGGGTCAACTCTTCAAGCTCGGTGAGACTCGCGTCTACAAATTCCTGCAGAGAGGTGATCCCTGCCTCATAGAGCCGATCCGCCAATTCAGTCGTCAACCCGTCGATGCGCAGAAGAGACTGGTATCCGGCCTGTTTCTGGCGTTCATGCCGCGTTTCGTTCTTCACATCGATCCGCCAGTTCGTCAACCGTGACGCAAGGCGAACATTCTGGCCGCGTTTTCCAATCGCCAGCGACAGTTGGTCGTCGGGAACGATGACCTCCATGCTGCGATTGGCCTGATCGATGATGACCTTCGATATGATTGCCGGGGCGAGGGCGTTGACCACAAATTTTGCCGGGTCCATGTTCCAGGGTACGATGTCGATCTTCTCCCCGCGGAGTTCCTGCACTACATTCTGCACCCTGGTTCCCTTCATCCCCACGCAGGCGCCCACCGGATCGACGTCCGAATCTTTCGAGATGACGGCGATCTTGGCTCGCGACCCCGGTTCCCTCGCCGCACTGATTATGCTGACAATGCCTTCGACTATCTCGGGGACCTCCCCGTAAAACAGTTGTATAAGGAAATGGGGATGGGTCCTGCTCAGAATAATCTGAGGCCCTTTGCTGATTTTTTTCACGTCCAGAACGTAGGCCCTGATTCGATCGCCCTGACGAAAGACCTCCCTGGGAATCTGTTCTTTGGGCGGCAGGATCGCTTCAGCCTGTCCCATGTTCACAACGATGCCGCCCTTGTCGACACGCTGCACCACCCCATGGGCGATTTCTCCCTTTCGTCCCTTGAACTCCTCGTACACGACTTCCCGCTCGGCATCCTTCATCTTCTGGATGATAACCTGCTTGGCGGACTGAGCGGCGATCCTGCCCAGCGTCTCGGTGTCCATCCGGATTCCGAGTTCATCGCCGATTTCGCTTTCGGGATCGAGTGTAAGGGCATCTCTCACGGAGACCTGTTTGTCGGGATCGGTCACGTCCTCAACAACTTCCTTGAACTGAAAAGCTTCTATTTCCCCATACTCTTCATTATAAGTAACATCCAGGTCCAGCCGTGAACCGTATTTCTTCTTAATAGCCGACTTGATGGCCTCTTCCAGTGTGTGGATCAGAGTCAGACGGTCGATACCCTTCTCCCGACTGACCTGATCAATCAACCGCTTGAGTTCGGTGGCCATGACTTTAGTCTCCTCACAAGGGATAGAATCAATAACCTTAATATATTTAACAGCTTTTCAGCCAATATTCACTTGCTGTCACTGAGATTCAAAATACAGCAGACGAGCCCGGTCCATGTTCGAGAAAGAGAGTTCAAACAAGCGGCCTTCACACTCTATTTTAACCCCGTCTTCACCGACTTCCCTGAGGTTCCCCTTGAAATTTCGTCGATTCGAGAGGGGCACGACCATTTTGATTTCAACAACCTTGCCCAGACACTTCTCAAAGTGCTCTCTCTTTCGCAAGGGTCTGTTCAACCCGGGGGAAGACACCTCCAAATTATAAGGATTGCGAATGATATCAGCCACGTCAAGCAGGTCCCCGACAACCTGGCTTATCCTGGCGCAATCCTCCACCGTCACTCCCCGTTCCTGATCGACGAAAATCCGCAGGACCCAACCGATGGATTCCCGACGGTACTCAACTTCAATGATTTCCATGCCTTCCGACCGAACGACCGGTTCGACCACCTCCCAGACTCGTTCGATCACCTGGTCATTTCTTTCCTCAGCCGAGGGCACCGTCTCGGTTTTCTTCATCTTCAAAGAGCCCCCCAAAAATAAAAAAAGCGGGCTTGGCAACCCACTTCTCTTAGCAGACGCGACGAAATTCTAATTCCAAGTTATAAGAGGCTTCTCTCACACTCTAGGGAACCCGGAAGTCTTGTCATCCACTAATCGAAGTAAGCCTGCACCGGGATTGGACTGCAGCCACCTCAATAAGGGAAGCCTTCTTTATCAGAAGGAATACCTTCAACCATGGAGCGGGCGACGGGATTCGAACCCGCGACCCCAAGCTTGGGAAGCTTGTGCTCTACCAACTGAGCTACACCCGCCTGAGAGTCCAAAACAAAGGGATATTAGCTGATACTTATCGCTAAAGTCAAGTGGAATTAAGCCTTTCGAAGCGGTCTCGATGCGGGGCGTCACTTTGAACGATCATTCAGGGGGACTGAAAACCGGGGCCCTCCTTCACCCGGTTTTCAGTAGGGTAATATAGGCAAGCACCTGTTGCGAATTTCCCAGAAAAGCCGTCTGGAATAAATAAGGTCAATCCAGTATTTTGATGGTGTGAAAAACAGTATATTGCACTTGGCCGGGCTCGGAAAACCGGGTTGCCATGGGTATTGCCCGCACGTAAAAGCAAAGACGGCCTCAGCTTCAACCCGGGGAATTTGCGGTGGCAACCGGTGAAATTTGATGTACGATAAGCCACGGCAACGATGCTCTGAATGAGAAAGGAATCATCGATGAACCCGTTTGTGCATCTGCACGTGCATACCCAATACAGCCTTCTGGACGGCGCCATTCGTGTGGACGACCTCATTGAAACGGCCCGCAGCATGAATATGCCGGCTGCGGCCATGACCGACCACGGCAACATGTTCGGCGCCCTGGAATTCTATGAAAAGGCTAAAAAGGCCGGGATCAATCCGATTGTTGGTTGTGAGGTCTACCTGGCCCCCAAGAGCAGGCATGACCGCCACGGCCGGAGTGACGCAGGCGGGGCATCGGAGGATGGCAGAAACTACCACCTCGTCCTGCTGGCCAAGGACTTGACCGGCTATCAGAATCTCATGAAACTGGTGTCCATCGGCTACATCGAGGGCTTTTACTATAAGCCGCGTATCGATAAGGAGGTTCTTCGCCTGCATCACGAAGGACTGATCGGCCTGTCGGGTTGTCTGAAGGGGGAGATCGCGAGTCTCTTGTCGAGGAATCAGGAGAAAGCGGCGCGCAAGATCGCCCTCGAATTGGCGGACATTTTCGGGCCCGATCACTTTTTCCTGGAACTGCAGGCCAATGGGATTCCGGAACAGGCCAAGGTGAACGACCTGCTCATAGAGATGAGTCGGGAGACCGGGCTTCCCCTGGTGGCCACCAACGACTGCCATTACCTGCGCAGAAGTGATGCCAGGGCTCACGAGATACTGCTCTGCATTCAGACCGGAAAGACCGTGCTGGACGAAAAACGGATGAAGTTCCAGACGGATAGCCTCTATTTCAAATCGCCCGAGGAAATGTCTAACGAGTTTCGGCACGTGCCCGAGGCCGTGGAGAATTCACTGAAGATAGCCGAGCGGTGCCGGCTGCAACTGGATCTTGGAGAATATCATTTTCCGGTGTTTCCGCTTGAACCCGGAGAGAGCGTTGACGAAAGATTCGAAAAAACGGTGTTCGAAGGATTCGAGAAGCGGATGCTGTTGATCGAAAGAAAGCGGGGGACATTATCGGCGCAGGAGCGGCAAGACTACGAGAAGAGGCTGCGCTACGAACTGGAAGTCATCCACAAGATGGGGTTTGCGGCTTATTTCCTTATTGTGGCGGATTTTATCAACTATGCGAAGAATCGGGGGATTCCAGTCGGGCCGGGCCGAGGTTCAGCGGCGGGAAGCCTTGTGGCCTACGTCATGAGCATCACGGACCTGGACCCCATCGAACACGGGCTCATTTTTGAACGATTTCTCAATCTGGAACGGATCAGCATGCCCGACATTGACGTGGACTTCTGCATCCACGGCCGGGATGAGGTCCTGAAATATGTATCCGACAAATACGGCAAGGACAGGGTCGCCCAAATCACGACTTTCGGAACAATGCAGGCTCGTGCGGTCATCAGGGATGTGGGACGCGCCCTGGCAATGCCCTACAACGATGTGGACCGGATTGCCAAAATGATACCGTCTTCACCGGGGATGTCTCTGCAAAAGGCCTTTCAACTGGAACCCCGCCTGGCCGAACTGCAGAGGGAAGACCCGCAGTTGAAGGAACTTTTCGAAATCGCCCTCGCTCTCGAGGGACTGACACGTCATGCATCCACGCACGCCGCCGGTGTCGTTATGGCGGATAAGCCGATAGTCGAGTACATGCCGCTCTACCGTGGCCAGGACGACGAAGTGGTGACCCAGTATTCCATGAAGTATGTGGAAAAGGCAGGGTTGATCAAATTCGATTTTCTGGGGCTGAGAAACCTTTCGGTTATCGACGATGCCGTCAAGCTCATCCTGGCAAACCACGGCCTGAAAATCAATATCGAGGAACTCCCCCTGAACGACCCCGATACGTACGCACTGCTAAGCCGTGCTGAGACCACGGGCGTCTTCCAGCTCGAAAGTTCAGGAATGAGGGATATCCTCGTTCGCCTGAGGCCGGAGAACTTCTCGGACATCGTTGCCCTGGTTGCACTCTACAGGCCCGGCCCGCTGGAGAGCGGCATGGTGGAAAACTACATCCAGGGCAAACACGGCCAAATCGAAATCACCTACGACCCGGAAGCGCTGAGGCCGATCCTCGAACCCACATACGGCGTGATTCTCTATCAGGAACAGGTCATACAAATTGCAAGCGTTCTGGCCAATTATACTCTTGGCGAGGCCGACATCCTGCGGCGGGCGATGGGCAAGAAGATCCGGGACGTCATGACCGCTCAGAGGGTTCGCTTTCTCGAAGGCGCGAAGCAGAACGGGACGGATCTGGCCAAGGCAAATCACATTTTCGACCTGATGGAAAAATTCGGGGGGTATGGATTCAACAAGTCCCACAGTGCCGCCTATGCCCTTGTGGCTTATCAGACCGCCTACCTGAAGAGCCACTATCCGGTCGAATTCATGGCCGCCCTCCTCAACAGCTTCCTCAGCAGCACCGACCAGGTGGTGAAGCTCATCAATGAGTGCAAGGAAAAGAGCATCGACATCCTGCCTCCCGATGTGAATGCGAGTAACAAGGATTTCACCGTGGTCAACGCCAGGATCCGGTTTGGCCTGGGGGCGGTGAAAAACGTCGGCGAAGCCGCAATCGAAGTGATCCTGAACGCCCGGTCCGAAGAGGGGCCTTTCAAGTCGATCCATGATTTCTGCCTTCGCATGGACACTCAGAGAGTGAACCGCAGGGTGATCGAGCAACTGATTAAGTGCGGTGCTTTCGATTCCGTTCATGCGGGCAGGTCTCAAGTGATGGCCGCCCTTGACGACGCCATGGAAAAGGCTCAACTTATGCAAAAGGATCGGCAATCGGGGCAGATCAACATGTTCGATCTCCTGAAACCCAAGGAGAAGACCGGCGGACATGCCCTGCCGGAGGTCCCCGAGTGGGACAGCCGTACAACGCTTCAGTTTGAGAAGGAATCACTGGGGTTCTATATTTCGGGTCATCCTCTGGATTTCTTCGCAGACCAGGTATCCTCTCTTTGTTCGGCCGACAGCCAGGCAGTCAGGGAAAAAAGAGAAGGCAGCGAAGTGGTGGTCTGCGGGATGGTGAGCGTCATAAAGGAACTCACCACCAAGAAGGGAGACCGCATGGCCTTCCTGTTGCTCGAAGACAAGGAAGGAACACTGGAAGTCGTCGCGTTTTCGGATACCTTCTCACAGGCGCGGCAGTTGCTCGACTCCGATGAGCCGCTCGTGGTCATCGGTAAAGTTCAACATGATGAAAAGGGAAGCAAGATCATTGCCAACCACATCCTTTCTATCGACGAAGCCCAGGTCCAGACGGTTGAAGAGGTGCGAATCCATTTGAAGGCGGACACGCTGGACAGGGACGGGTTGGGGCGGCTTCGCCACCTGCTGGTAAGCCATTCCGGAGAGTGCAGGACCTTTCTGCATCTGCTGGTCGAGGACAAGGGAGAAGCCGTCATTGCTTTGAGCAGCAAGCTCCAGGTGAGTCCGACGAAAACATTCTTCCAGGATATGACCCGTTATTTCGGGCCGGATTCCGTCGAAGCGGTGCATAAGCTGTGCAGGCTTTAAGGAATTCAGGGGCCGCGCATCCTAAGGGATGTCCGGGAGACGTACCGATATGGTCGAAAACTATCAATTCGGAATGATGACGGTTAATGGAAAGGTCCATCGCGGCGATCTCAAGATCCTGAAAGGGAAGGTTATCGCCGCATGGTGGAGGAAAGAGGGCCATGTGGTGGACGTGGATGACGTGCCGGATATTCTTGCCGCCAAACCGGAGGTGTTGATAATCGGAATGGGACAGCCGGGGAGGATGTGTGCTTCCGATGCGCTGAAGTCGGCATTGAGCGAGGCGGGCATCGCGCTGATCGAGGAACCTACCGAGGATGCTGTCCGCACATTCAACCGGCTCCGGGAAAAGGGCGGGGACGTCGCCGGCGCCTTTCATCTGACCTGTTAGGTGCTCCCATGCCCGATTCACTCATCTACTTCATGGAAACACCCGCCGCCGAGCAGCGCAGACTCCTCTGCAAACTGGTGGAACACTTCTACGATGCCGGCCTGAAAGTCCAGGTAGCGGTGGATTCAACCCTCTCGGCGCAGCACATCGATCAACTGCTCTGGACGTTTTCCGACAGGAGTTTCATCCCCCACCGTATTTACGACCTGAGAGACGGCGACGATTTTATCGAACCGGTGCTCATCACCGTGGGAGATCTGCACGTCCGGGGTTTTGATGCGGTGATATGCGACGGACCGCAGTCGCTCGATTTCATGACGCTCTTCGGGATCGCGGCGCATTTCGTGATCCGCGATGACGGCGACAGGAGGCAGGAGAGCCGCCTCATGTGGCTCGAAGCGCGCGACCGGAAGCTCGAGATCCGGCATGTTCCTTATTCCTCCGAGGTCGACTGGAGCCTCTTCCCGGATGCCGCCGGAAGAAGGGGCGAGCCGGCGTGAAAATCCCCCCGATCGTTACCTGATTCACAAATCAATGCCCGGCTGACGCCCGTATGCCGAGGAGCCTGATTCCGAGGAGCCTGCGGCGCTTGGATCGCGGGCTGCTTCGGTTCTCCGGCCCCCTGTGGAGCGATATCCCGATTCGCCGGATATTTCCTATCCCGCCGAAGAGACAAGACGCGCCGGTTCTGCCGGCCGGTCCGGCGAAAGACCATCCGGACGGCCCGGTGTGTTCTCAAAAATGCATAACCCGGCGATGGCCCAACCCGGCCTCGGGTCCTCTTTAGCAAAACAGTTTTTCGCAAAGCCCTGCATCCTTCATCGTAGATTTTTGCTCAAATACCAGTAGAACCCGGGACGGCTCTTGTGCTAAAGTCATCGCGGCTTGAACTTGTGCCCATCGGTGTTCGGTTAATGTGAATCTTTGGACGAATGGGCGGGGAATCCGCTTGACAAGAGCTTGTGAACCGCTAGAATGATTTAAATTTGGTCTATTGGAAGCTAACCAGGGGGTCTTTTCATTGTCGAAACGGAGGAGAAGCGGATATGGGAAGGGTTGCAGATAAACTGAAGGAGCTGCGTGAGCGAGAAGCGAAGA
Source organism: uncultured Syntrophobacter sp. (assembly GCA_963666995.1). GTDB lineage: Bacteria > Desulfobacterota > Syntrophobacteria > Syntrophobacterales > Syntrophobacteraceae > Syntrophobacter. Next base: position 4,020,572 of record OY762941.1, read on the forward strand.
TCAGAGAAATGGGTGGACCCAAGGCCGTTGCGCAACAGCATGAGCGGGGCAAGTTGACTGCCCGTGAGCGGTTGGACCTGTTTTTCGATCCCGGTAGCTTCCGTGAAATCGACATGTTCGTGAAACACAGGGGGACTTTGTTCGGAATCGATAAGGTGGATGTCCCCGCGGATGGCGTCGTCACGGGATTCGGGCTGGTGAACGGCCGGCAGGTGTTTTCGTTTGCGCAGGATTTCACATCACGGGCCGGGAGCCTCGGCGAAATGCACGCCAAGAAGATCTGTAAGGTCATGGATCTCGCGCTGAGGGCCGGGAAGCCCTTCGTTGGCTTTAACGATTCCGGCGGCGCCCGCATCCAGGAAGGTGTCGATTCGCTCTCTGGCTACGGTCAGATATTCTACCGCAATGCCATCGCTTCAGGCGTCATCCCGCAGATTTCCGCCATCATGGGGCCCTGTGCGGGTGGAGCGGTCTACTCTCCCGCCATGACCGACTGGATCTATATGGTCAAGAAATCCGGCCTGATGTTCATCACGGGCCCGGATGTTATCAAGTCGGTTCTCGGCGAAATCATCACCCAGGAAGAACTGGGCGGCGCGATGACTCACAACAGCAGGAGCGGTGTGGCTCATTTTGCCTCTGAGAGCGATGCCGACTGTATCGAGGAAATCAAGCGCCTCTTGAGCTTCTATCCGGACAACAACATGGAAGATCCTCCCATCGTGGAGACCGGGGATCCCGCAAGCAGAGTTGCTCCCGAGCTGGATGCCATCATTCCCGAGAATCCGATGGGCGCCTACGATGTAAGAGATGTCATCAGGGCAATCGTCGACAACGGGGATTTCCTCGAAGTGCATCAGCACTTTGCCCAGAACATGGTTATCGGCTATTGCCGGCTGAACGGCAGAAGCATCGGAATCATCGCAAACCAGCCGAAGGTCCTGGCCGGCTGTCTGGATGTGGATTCCTCGGATAAGGCGACGCGGTTCATTCGCTGCTGCGATGCGTTCAACATCCCGATGCTCACCATCGCTGACGTGCCCGGCTATCTGCCCGGGAAACAGCAGGAATGGGGTGGAATCATCCGTCATGGCGCAAAACTTCTCTGGTGCTACTCCGAAGCCACAGTGCCCAAGGTTACCCTGACCACACGCAAGGACTATGGCGGATCCTACCTCGCCATGTGCTCCAGCGACCTGCGCTCCGATTTTGCTTTTGCATGGCCGACGGCGGAGATCGCGGTTATGGGTGCCGAAGGCGCCGCCAACGTTATCTTCAGGAGGGAAATCAGCGAATCCGCCGACCCCAAGGCGAAACGCCAGGAAATCATCGACAACTATCGAAGCGCCCTGTACAACCCGTACATTGCCGCATCCAGAGGGTATATCGACGGCGTGATCATGCCGTCCGAAACACGGCCGCGCCTGATCGAGGCCTTCGAACTCCTGTGTTCGAAACGGCAGGCTCTGCCGCCGAAAAAACACGGGAATATTCCTATGTAAATTTCCGCCGACCGGATTCAGAAGAGCAGGGCGCTCGTATGGGACTCATACGATTCCGCCCTGCCCAGGCTTCATTAGACCGCTGTTCGCGTATCGGAAAAATTCAAGCCCGACTTCCCCGGGAAGGGGAGATCGGGCTTGTTCGTTTGGCAGAACCTCTGAAGTGTACGGAAAAGGGCTCGGACGGAGCGCTAGGACTCGAAGTCCACGGCCACAATGCTTTCAGCGACGGGTTTTGACTTGGCCACGACCGCCTGATGGGCGGGATGGACCTGATAGCGCTTCATCGCTTCCAGATCATCGAAGGAGGATATGATCGCCAAATCGTACGACCTTTCCGAATGAACCACGTCACGGCCGACCTCAAAGCTTTTTATTTCCGCGATGATCGAGGGAAGTCCCTTGAGGCCCTTTTCGATTTCCGCAATGCTGCCGTCCGGCGTTCCTTTCTTAAACTTGAAGAACACAACGTGCTTGAGCATCTTCCTCTCCTTTTGCAAAGACCGTTCATCTGAAGTGGTTCCTTATGAACCTGACCTTACTTCGCGCAACCTTCGTACATCCCCTATCCGGATTGTCACCTTTTGCGAATCGAAGTATTCAAGCAACGGAATTGTATATTTCCTGCTGGCCTGTGTCATCTCCTTGAACTGGGTTGTTGAAATTTCCCCGTGCTCCCTTAGAAAGGCGATCAGGCGAGCCTGGAGTTCGGCAAGGGCTTCCGCGTGGAAGTAGATGTCCTCCTTGACCTTCACCAGGATACCGTGGGAAACCATCCAGTCGAGCACGTCCTGTTGCCGGCGCGGGCTGCCGGGGATGCCGGAGACGATTTCCTTCAGGAAGGGAGGTTGCAGCCCCGCATCTTTGAAAGCCTTTTCGATCATTTGGTGGATGACTTTTTCGTCGCCGGACAGATCGGTCTTGTGGGAAATCAGTCTCACCCATTCCATTTCCTGTGCGATCAGATCGGAATCCGTCAGTTGCCTGAGAGCGAAGTTATAGAGTTTGACATCGGTGGGCTTGACGAGTTGCGCCAGAAGTTCTTCCTTAGCCATCCCCGTTTTGAGGGGCAAACGCGAGTGATAGTCGGCCAGAGCGCCCAGGATGGATTGTTTTAGTTCTTCGAGCGCATTCTGTTCGATGAATCGGCGATTTTCCTTGTCGAACAGGATGATCTTCTTCTGGGTCATGAACTCCTGAAGGCATTTATCGAGGGTTTTCGGAGGTACATTGGCCCGAACCTGGAGTTCATCCCGGGTCAGCCCGGCCCAATCGGCCTGTCTGACGTGCCAGAGGATGCCGTCGGCTTCGGTGCCCTCGAAGAGTTCCTTCAGCGCCCTGGCGGCTTCCCGCTTCTGTTGGCCTTTATGCTTGCGCGGGAGCGGGTTGAGAACGGCTCCTCCCCCGATGGTCTGAACCGGAGAATATGAACGGATAACGAAACGGTCTCCGCGAAGGGCCGCGATGGGATGGTCGAGGCGAATCTGGGCAAAGGTCCGGTCGCCGGGCGCCAGTTCCGGTCGATCGAGCAGCACGGCCGTTGCGATGTGCTCGGCGGTCCCCGTGTGGAAGCGGATCTTTGCCCTGTGCTTGAGGGGCCTGGGCGAGGTGGAAAGGAGTTCGATTTGAACGTCTATCATATGCGTGGCAGCCAGCGCTCCCGGCGTAGCCACCACGTTGCCGCGCTCTATGAGCGCACGTTCCATGCCTTGAAGGTTGATGGCGGTGCGTTGTCCGGGAAGGACCTCCTGGACTTCACTGCCGTGAACCTGCAAACCCCTCACCTTGGAGCGCAGTTCCGATGGATAGATCATCACCGGATCTCCTACATGCAGCGTGCCCGATGTGCTGGTCCCCGTCACAACGGTGCCGAAACCGCGCATGGTGAAAACACGGTCCACGGCCAGCCTGAACGGTCCTTCCGAACTGCGGGGCTCAACTTCCCGATACAGTTCAGCCAATGCATGCTTGAGATCTTCGATCCCTTCTCCCGTAACCGCGGAAACGGGGAGGATGGGTGTGTCGTGGAGGAAGGTGTTTTTCAGGAACTCCTTCACATCTTCCCGAACCATCTCTATCCAGTCCGGATCATCAACAAGATCGATCTTCGTCAGGACGACGAGCCCCTTTTTGACCTTCAGTAATTCACAAATTTCCATGTGCTCGCGTGTTTGCGGCATAACTCCTTCGTCCGCTGCGACGATCAGGGCGACGAGGTCAATCCCCGTCGCCCCGGCGACCATATGCTTGACGAAGCGTTCATGACCGGGCACGTCCACGATCCCTATGCGGTTTCCCCCTGGAAGATCCATGTAGGCGAAACCCAGCTCGATGGTGATCCCTCTGAGTTTTTCTTCTTTCAGCCGGTCTGTGTCGATTCCGGTCAGCGCCCTGATCAGAGATGTCTTGCCGTGATCGATATGTCCCGCAGTACCCAAAATGACTTGTTTCATCGGCTTGCCTTATTGCGTCGACGTTTATAGAATTACTGATCTTGGGAGCCAAGTTAGCGGTAACTTAACAGAACGCTCCCCTCGAATACAAGGGGTTTCCGCGCTCCGGGCCGCATGGGCTGTTCCCCTGGAAATCCCGCGGGCGATCCGTGCCCCGCCGGGGAAGGCGTGCGGTTCACTGAATGTTCGGGCGAATTGAAATATTTTGACAACCCCTTTCCTCTTATATATGCTTTAACGTTCAGAAAAGAGGGAGAGCGACTATGGATTTCAATATCGGTCAACGCAGTCGAATGTATCGATTGCCGCCTTATGTATTTGCTCAGGTCAACGCACTCAAGATGGAACGCCGGAGAGCAGGCGAAGATATCATCGACCTTGGAATGGGCAATCCCGATCTGCCGACGCCCAAACACATCATCGACAAACTGGTCGAAGCCGTACGCAAGTCACACAACCATCGTTATTCCGCATCGCGGGGCATCACGAAGCTTCGTGACGGCATCGCAGACTGGTACAAGCGTCGCTACAACGTGGATATCGACCCGGAAACGGAAACCGTTGTGACGATTGGAGCCAAGGAGGGGTTGTCTCACCTTGTCCTTGTGCTTGTCAGCCCCGGGGATGTCGTCTTTACGCCGAATCCCACGTATCCGATTCACCCCTATTCGGCAATCATCGCCGGAGGCGACGTGAGGTCGATTCCGATCGGGCCGGACCGCAATTTCCTGGAAGATTTGCGAACCGCCACAAAACAGACCTGGCCGAGGCCCAAGCTTTTGATTATCTCTTTTCCCCACAATCCGACAACGACTGTTGTGGACCTGGAGTTTTTCAAGAAAATCGTCGACTTCGCTAAAGAGAACCAGATGATGGTCATTCACGATCTTGCGTACGCGGATCTTGCCTTCGACGGTTATGAAGCTCCCAGTTTCTTGCAGGTCCCGGGTGCGAAAGAGGTTGGCGTGGAATTCTTCTCCATGTCGAAGAGCTATAGCATGGCGGGTTGGAGGGTCGGGTTCTGTGTCGGAAATCCCGAAATGATATCGGCGTTGACCCGGATCAAGAGTTATCTGGATTACGGGGTTTTTCAACCCATCCAGATCGCCGCAACAATAGCCCTGCAGAGCGACCAGGCCTGCGTCGATCACATTGTGTCGGTCTACAAATCCCGCCGGGACGTACTGGTGGACGGCATGAACCGGATCGGCTGGAATATCGAGAAGCCGAAAGGCACGATGTTCGTCTGGGCTCGTATCCCGGAATGCTTTCGGGAAATGGGTTCGGTCGAGTTTTCGAAATTCCTGATACAGGAAGCGAAAGTGGCGGTTTCTCCCGGCCTGGGTTTCGGAGAGTACGGTGACGAATACGTCAGGTTTGCCCTGGTCGAAAACGAAATGAGGACAAGGCAGGCCATTAGAGGCATGAGGGCGGCCTTGAAGAAAAGATAAGAGGCGCACGAAGAAGTGCAGGTCTGTTTCTTTCCGCCGGTTTCTCCTCGAAAATGAATTGAAGGAAGAGTTATTTTCCTCCGGACTTAAACAGCGGAAGCAATTCCGGTGTTTTCATGTTTGATCGACTCAGTTCGGTCACAACTGATTCCGTTTGCAGCTCATGCTTTGTGGCCCGGTGTTTTTTACTCATTTACCGTGAGGGTGAAATGCGTTCTATCGGAGTTGGTCTAATCGGTTGGGGGACGGTCGGTTGCGGCGTTGTTCAGGTTTTGCGCGAGAATGCAGCCGAGATAGAAGATCGCCTCGGGATCCCTTTGGAACTGCGGCGCGTGGCGGATCTTGACATTGATCGGCCGAGGCCCGTCGATGTGCCGAGAGACAAGCTCACGACCCGTATTGACGACATTCTCGATGACCCTGAAATTCAGATTGTCGTGGAACTGGTCGGCGGCCTGGATGCTTCTAAAAAGCTCATCCGCCGGGCGCTTGAAAACAAAAAGCATGTGGTCACCGCGAACAAGGCTCTTCTCGCTCACAGCGGAAACGAGCTCTTCGAGACGGCGGCTCAAAACGGTCGATCCATTGGGTTCGAGGCTTCCGTTGGCGGAGGCATCCCGCTGATCAAGTCTCTTCGCGAGGGTCTCGCGGGGAATCGGATCAAGACGATTTTCGGCATTTTGAACGGCACGGCAAACTACATCCTCACTCAAATGACCGAAGCCGGGTTGTCTTTCGAGGACGCCCTTCGGGACGCCCAGAAAATGGGTTATGCCGAGGCGAATCCCGCTTTGGACATAGAAGGGATCGACACCGCCCATAAGCTCGCGATTGCCAGCGCTCTTTCTTTCGGCACACGCATCCGGTTTGACGATGTCTACACCGAAGGAATCACTCGCATAGATCCCCTGGATATCCAATTCGGCGAGGAATTCGGCTACAGTTTAAAACTTCTGGCGATTGCCCGGAACATCGAGGGAAGGATTGAAATGAGGGTCCATCCCACGCTCATCCCTCGTCATCATGTGCTTGCCAGTGTGAAAGGCGCATACAATGCCGTGCATATTCAGGGGAATGCAGTCGGAAATATCATGCTCTATGGGATGGGTGCGGGCATGATGCCGACGGGGAGTGCGGTAGTGAGCGACCTGATCGATGTATCGCGTGATATTCTAGGGAGTACGCCGGGCCGTATCCCTTCGCTCGCTTTTCAACCCGACCGGCTGCGGGACATTGAGATCAAGCCGATGTCCGATGTGCATACGTGCTACTATTTCCGCTTTTCCACTCTGGACCGGCCGGGAGTCCTCTCCAAGGTCTCAGGCATCCTGGGGAAGAACCAGATCAGTATAACCGCCGTCATGCAAAAGGGCCGTCACAAGGCCGCTTCCGTGCCGATCGTCATGCTGACCCATGAGGCCTTCGAAAGGGATGTCCGGAAGGCTCTTGCTGAGATCGACCGCCTCGATGTGGTCATGGCCCCCACACAGATCATCAGGATCGAAAATCAGGAGACGAACGATTTCTTTTAGCTTTCGTTTCCTTTGCCGAGATGAAAATGCAGAATAAGTACATCATCATTGTCGGGGATGGGATGGGCGATTATCCCCTTGAAGAACTCGGGGGAAAAACCCCCCTCGATGCGGCGTCCACACCTCATATCGACCGGCTCCTGCCGATAGGAAGAATGGGGACGGTCCATACCATCCCGGCGAATATGGAACCCGGCAGCGACGTCGCCAATATGAGTCTGCTGGGATACGATCCGTCGCGGTATCATACGGGCAGGGCCCCTTTGGAAGCTGCGAGCATGGGGATAAATCTGGATCCCGGTGAAGTCGCATTTCGATGCAACCTTGTTACTTTGAAACCCGACGCCATGGGTGTGACAAGGATGGCGGACTATTCGGCCGGCCACATTTCCAGCGCCGAGTCTCATGGACTGATCGCCGCTCTTCAGCAAGCCGCCCGTCGCGGTCCATTGAAGCTCTATCCGGGTGTGGGCTACAGGCACCTGCTGGTTTGGGCAAACGGAAGGGTCAACGTCCCGACCACTCCGCCTCATGACATTTCGGGAGAATCCGCGGGACCTCATCTACGGGGGTGCCTGGAGGAGCCCGTTCTGGCTTCGTTTATCGAAGAGGCGAATTCCATTCTTTCAGGCCATGCCATAAACCGGAAGCGCGAAGAAGAGGGGAAAGCTCCCGCCAACGCCGTATGGCTTTGGGGACAGGGGAAATCTCCGGCGATGCCCACTCTCGAAGAAAGATACGGGCTTACGGGCGCCATGATTTCCGCCGTGGATCTCCTGAAGGGTCTCGGGGTCTACGCGGGATTGGAACCCGTCAGCGTACCGGGCGCCACGGGATATCTCGACACCAATTACGCGGGAAAAGTGCAGGCGGCCCTTACCGCCCTGAAAAAAGGGAGCCTCGTTTACGTGCATATAGAGGCGCCGGATGAGGCGAGCCACGAGGGAAGACTCGAACAGAAGATCGAGGCGATAGAAGACATCGACGGCAAAGTGGTTGCGCCTCTTGTGGAGGGGGCCCGCGAATTCGAAAAGGTTCGAATGTTGTTCGTTACGGACCATTTTACGCCGATTTGTAAGAAGACCCACGTCGCCGATCAGGTTCCTTTCCTGCTCGTGGACGGTCTGAACCGGTCCGGCACGGGTCGCCCCGTCAGCGATACGTTTTGCGAAAGAACCGCTCGGGCCGCTGGATGGCAGGTGGCGAACGGGGTGGAATTGTTCAGAACATTCATCGGTGTTTCCGCCGGACTGAAATAGCCGGGATGGCGGTATCGGGGTCATGGACTTTTCCTGATGCCGTTTGCCGGGCTTCGAATCCGGTCGTTCGCCAATCCGCTCTCGGACAGGACTAAATTCATGTGTGTACAGGCTCGACTGAGGGTCATCTATGGCGATACGGATGCCATGGGCAATGCATATTACGGCAACTATCTCAAGTGGTTTGAAATTGGACGGTCGGAGTGGTTCCGGTGTCGCGGGATGAGTTACAGGGAAGTGGAGGGCAAAGGGGTTTACCTTCCCGTCGTTGAGGCTCACTGCAATTACCGGAAGCCCGCCTTTTACGATGATGTCCTCACGATTACGACGAAGTTCAGATTTGCGGGTCCCGCGCGCCTGAGATTCGAGTACGAGATATCGAGAGGGGAGGACTTCCTTGCGAGCGGCTATACGATACACGTTTGTGTCAACAAGGATCGAAAGGTCTTGAAGCCCCCGGACTATTTGAAAGGCGTGCTGGAGCCTGACGTGGAAGCGGGATGATCTCCGCGGTATCCGCTCCCGTCCGTTTTACGGCGGAGGTCGACTGATCTGTTCGACTGTTTTGCCCCGGTTGCGGTCCTCCGTCGCGGCGCTTCGCCGGCGGACGATCGGCCCGGCCGGAAACCGGCCATACCTTTGGATGGAATTGTCCCGGGATCCTCGGCTCACTTCTCCCGGGGCCTTGAATACTGACAGGCGAAAAGAAAATGATTGTTTTTCCGGCGATAGATATCAAGGAAGGCGTTTGTGTCAGGCTGATGCAGGGTGACCCGGACCGGGTGACCGTCTACGGGAAAGACCCGGTTTCCGTTGCAAAGCGATGGGAAGAGGAAGGCGCTCGATGGCTGCATGTGGTGGACCTTGACGGGGCATTCACCCGTTCACCCGCCAATCGCAGCGTGATCGCGGCGATCGCCGGGGCGGTGGGGATTCCCCTCCAGGTCGGCGGCGGGATCCGGAGCCTTGAAACCATCGAGGATTATTTCGCGTCCGGAGTGGAGAGGGTCATAATCGGAACGGCGGCTATACGGGAGCCTGAAATTCTGGAGAATGCCTGCAGGTTGCACCCCCTGCGAATTGCCCTGGGTATAGACGCTCGCGACGGCCAGGTGGCGATTGAAGGCTGGAAGGAAACCACGAGAACGGACGCCGTTGCGCTGGCGCGGAAGTTCGAGGGTCTTGATCTCGCCGCGATTATTTATACCGACATCCACAGGGATGGGATGCAGTCAGGGGTGAATATCGAGGCCACAAGACGCCTGATCGATTCCTGCAGGATTCCGGTGATCGCTTCAGGTGGAGTCTCCACCCTGGAGGACATCCGGAACCTGCTGCCTCTGGTACCCCTGGGACTGATGGGAGTCATCACGGGCAAAGCCATTTACAGTGGGACATTGCGGTTTAAGGATGCTCTGGCCTGTGTCGAGGGTTATCTTGGTGAAAAGAGTTCTCATGCGGACTGAATATGAGGTCGACTATGTCATTGCAGGCGCAGATTGAACTGGCTTTGAAAGAGGCGATCCGGGAGAGAAGCGAAACCAAACGCAACGCGATTCGCTTGCTTTTGACCGCATTGAAGGTTAAGGAAAAGGAAATCCGGCGTGAGTTGAACGAGGCGGAAATCCAGCAGGTCATCGGATCTCAGATCAAGCAGAGGCGCGAATCGGAAGAACAGTACAGGCTGGCCGGGAGGCCCGATCTGGCGGGGACTGAACAGGAAGAGGCCCGGGTCCTGCAGGCTTTTCTTCCGGAGGCTTTGGCGGTGGAAGTGCTCGAGGCAATGATCGACCAGGTGATTGCCGAAGTTGGAGCAAACTCTGAGAGGGACATCGGCAAAGTGATGAAAGCCCTGATGCCCAAGGTGGGGGGCCGAGCTGAGGGCAGGCAAGTGAATGAACTGGTCCGCAGGAAACTTCTCGCTTAAATTTCGCGTCGGCTGAAAACCTGATTTGAGCGGTTTCCTCCCCCTCCCTTCGCGGGTGGCCCGGATACTCGTTATCCGGGTCCGTAAGGACAAGAGGGGCAGCCGAATCCACCGGCACGATTCCGGAGGTTACCCTCCGAGCCTCTTGCGCTTCGCGCACGGACAGCAAGCTGTCCGTGTCACCCGGGGATTTCTTCGCCCGGCAGCAGAAGAGAAACCGGGGTTTGTCCTCCCCCCTTGACCGAGGAGGGGAATTGCTGCCTGGCTTTTCCCTCTTGACGAGGAAAGGTCTTTGCTCCTCTCCCCTTTGACGGGGCCGGCCCGGAGAGGGGATGAGTTTCGTCCGGGGCGGTTGAATGTGATTGAAAGCCGCAATACCGGTTCATCGCGTCCGGTTTCTTCTTCAGTGAACAAGAAAATCCTTGATTTAGATTTGAGCAGCGGATAGAAACTATAAATTTGCCGTTTTGGGATGTCACTGAACTTTTGATGTTGGCCCTATACAATAGCGCAGGCTTTCACTAGTGAACATTTCCGGTACAGCCGCCCTGGTGAAACAGGCCGTGGACATCGTTGAGGTGATCGGGCAGGTGGTCCCATTGCGTCGATCGGGGAACCGGCACATTGGGTTGTGTCCGTTTCATCAGGAGAAGACTCCGTCGTTCCATGTCGATGCTGAGAACCAGTTTTACCATTGTTTCGGGTGCGGCAGCGGCGGAGACGTTCTCAGTTTTGTCATGAAGCACCAGAACCTTACCTTTGTGGAAGCCCTGAAATATCTGGCAGACCGTTATCACATAACCCTCCCGGAGCAGGATTCCTATCAAGGTGTTTTGGCTGCCGCCGGTGATGCGGTACGGCGGGAGCGCGAGCAGCTCTACCGGATCCTCCAGTCCGCAGCGGATTTTTTCTACGATCAGCTTCATCATAATGTGGCGGGGAGAGAGGCCAGGGAATATGTTCGGAGACGCGGGCTGCCTGAGCAGGTTGTCGAATCTGAAAGACTGGGATATGCTCCCGGAAAATGGGATGCTCTGTTGCGCTGCCTGACGGATAACGGGTTCAGTCCCGAATTGGGATTGAAGGCCGGGTTGTTCGCCAGGAGCGAGGCCAAGAACAGAGTCTACGATCGGTTTAGAAATCGGCTCATTTTCCCTATAAGGGATGAGAGCGGTCGGATTGCAGCTTTCGGAGGCCGCAGTCTGTCCGGCGAAACCGAGGGGGAACCGAAATATCTGAACAGCCCTGAGACGCCGGTGTATCAAAAGGGGCGCCTGCTGTATCAGTTGGCCAAAGCACGCGAGGCGTGCCGGCAGGTCCGGCAGGTCGTTCTCGTTGAAGGATATATGGACTTGCTGGCGTTTTATTCTCAGGGTTTTTACCGGGTTACGGCAACGTTGGGAACAGCCCTCACGCCAAATCAGGTCCGACTTCTCTCGCGCATGGCCGAAGAAGTGGTCATGGCTTACGACGGAGATGAAGCGGGAGAGAAAGCTATGCTGCGAGGGCTTCCGCTCTTCCTGCAGGAGGAATTGTCCGTGAGTTGCGTGCGGTTCCCGGATGGCATGGATCCGGACGATTTCCTGAAACGGGCCGGGCTCGGTGATTTTGAGGTCCTGCTCAAGGACCGGCAGGAACTTGGAGTCTATGCCGTCAGGAAGGTGCTCGATGGCTGGGATGGAAGCACCAGTGGCAAGACGAAAGTCCTGGCCGATTTGAAACTGATTTTCGACTCGGCGCATCAACCCGTATTGAGATCTGAATATATGCGTGTGGTCTCAGACCGCCTCTCCCTTTCCGAAGAGGTCATAAGAACGCAGTTGGATCACGGCAAACACCGACAGGAGAGGCATCTCAGCCCCTCCCGGGCTCCTGTTACGCTCCGAATAACCGAAACGCACTCCCTCGAAGAGAAAGTCCTCCGGCTTATGGTGAGGTATCCGGATTTGATTGAGGATGCGATTGATTCGGGAGCTTCGGATTATTTCAGGGAGCCGAAATTAAGGGCGGTCGCGATGGTCCTCGCGCAAGCCCCCCACCCGCCGGGCGGGATTTTCAACGCTACAATGGTTTATGATCTTCTTCCCGACCAGGAGTCCAAAGAAATCTTCACGCGATTCTTGCTTGAATCATCCGATCTGGAGGAACCGCGAGTCCAGTTTATGGACTGGCTGGAGATGTTGTCCAGACGTGAGGTGAAGCAGAAGAGTCTGGAACTGGAGACTGCACTGAAGCAGGCAGCCCAAAAAGGCGATACGGCTCAGGTGGAGAGTCTGCTGGCACAGATTCAAAGTCTCAATTCGACCAAGAAGAGGGTTGGAGACATACCGGATAACCTTTAGGAGAGAGAACCGATGACGGATAAGGAAATAAAGCAACGGCGCGATCCCGCTCTTTCTAAACCGGAAATGGACGACATCAAACGTCTCATTACGGTCGGCAAGGAAAAGGGCTATCTCACCTACGACGAAGTGAACGAAGCCTTGCCGGAGGATCTGGTGTCCCCCGAAAAACTGGACGATATGATGATGATCTTCGATGAGATGGACATCGAGATCGTGGATTCCGAACAGCAGGTCCAGGTGGTTCATGAAACATCGGGGAGCGATTCCGATGCGCTGCTGGAGGAAGAGGACGACGAACTTCACATCGAAGCCGATGTGACCAGTCGCGTCACGGACCCCGTCAAAATGTACCTGCGGGAAATGGGGCAGGTGTCTCTCCTCACGCGTGAGGGAGAAGTGGAGATCGCCAAGCGGATTGAAGCGGGAGAGAGGGAAATATTCAACGCCATCATGGAATCCTCGATCGGGATAAAGGAAATCATGCGCCTCAAGGACAAGCTTGAGGTCGATAATACGAGGCTCAGTGAAGTATTGCGGGAAGTGGATGAAGAGATTACCGAAGAGGAAGAGGCGGCCCAAAAGGAACGGGTCGTACAGATCCTGAATGACGTTCAGCACCTGGATGAAGAAAACAAGATCATGCAGATCAAACTTGTCGACGACAATGTCGCGTCGGATGAGGAATTCGTTCTCAAGAACCGGATCCAGCAGAACAAAGAACAGATTGTCAGCCTGCTCAAGGGATTGCAACTGAGCAAGCGTCATATTGACAGCATCATCGATAAGCTCCACCTGAGCCTGGAAGTCATCGAGAAATCCGAAAGGGACCTTGAGAACTGCCTGCTGCGCTCGGGGAAGCCGTTCCAGGAACTGAAACCTCTCTACGAGGCGGCGTTGGAAGATGAGGAAATGCTTTGCAGTTGTGCCGCGGAAACCGGGATGGGGGAGCAGGATTTTCTCGACCTGGTTGTCAGGGCGATCGAAGCGAAGATGAAGATTGCAACTCTCGAGGTTGAGTCGAAAATGGATTCGAGGTCGTTGCGTCAGATCCTCCGCCGTGTCGAAGATGGGATCGTCCGGTCCAAGCTGGCGAAAAGCGAACTCATCGAAGCGAATTTGCGCCTGGTGGTGAGTATTGCAAAGAAATACACCAACCGGGGTCTGCAATTTCTCGACCTCATTCAGGAAGGCAACATCGGCCTGATGAAGGCCGTCGACAAATTTGAATATCAGAGAGGCTACAAGTTCAGCACGTATGCAACCTGGTGGATTCGACAGGCAATCACCCGCGCTATCGCCGACCAGGCCAGAACCATCAGAATTCCGGTTCACATGATCGAGACCATAAACAAGTTGATCCGGACTTCGCGTTATCTGGTCCAGGAATTGGGGCGTGAGCCGACTCCGGAGGAAATCGCCGAGAAAATGGAATTTCCGGTGGAGAAGGTGCGGAAAGTGTTGAAGATAGCCAAGGAACCGATAAGCCTCGAGACTCCGATTGGCGAGGAGGAAGACAGCCATCTGGGAGATTTTATCGAGGATAAACGGGTCGCCTCGCCTGTGGACGCGGTCATCAATTTAAATCTCAGCGAACAGACGAGGAAGGCTCTGGCAACTCTGACCCCCAGGGAAGAGAAAGTGCTTCGCATGCGGTTTGGGATTGGAGAGAAAGCCGATCACACCCTTGAGGAGGTCGGCCAGGATTTTGCCGTGACGCGCGAGCGCATCAGGCAGATCGAGGCCAAAGCGTTACGCAAGTTGAGGCATCCCAGCCGCAGGAAGGAACTGAAAAGTTTCATTGAAACGTAAAGGGATGGATACGGACGATCCATTCACCGTTCGGCTTGCTCATGCCCGGACGAGAATAGAATTGTCTTGACAAGTGTAAAACCGACTCTTTATATAAACGTGCCCGGCAAATGGAGGATAAGGGCCCATAGCTCAGTTGGAAGAGCCACCGGCTCATAACCGGTAGGTCCCTGGTTCGAGGCCAGGTGGGCCCATTCTTGATGGCAATGAAAGAGATTCGAACAACAGAGAAAACAACGCGAAGGAAAACGCCGATCCCGTCCTCCGGCAGAAAAGTGTGCCGCCCCGGAGAGCCGGGGCTGAGAGCTTTCACGGGCCGCGGTCAGGAGAATTACAGCTAAACAGGGGTGTTCTTTAACGAACACCCCTTCTTTTTTGGGCGTGCCCGGCAGGGCGCGCCCGCCCGGAGAACGGAACAAGATGGTCAAAGTGGCGGACATTTTGAGTTGGCTCGATTCCTACGCGCCTTTCCGTTACGGTGCTTCATGGGACAACAGCGGACTTCAGGTCGGCAGTCCGGCGGCGGCGGCGGATCGGCTCCTCGTGGCTCTGGAGCCCAGCTCGAAGAGCCTCAGAGAGGCCGTGGAACGGAAATGCCGGTGCCTTGTCACACACCATCCTCTCCTGTTTCACCCGCTGAGTGTCGTGTGCTGGGATACTTATCCCGGAAACCTGGTATCGATGGCGGTGAAAGAGGAGATCAGCCTGATCGCCGTGCACACCAATCTGGATGCTGCACGCGAAGGGACGAACGAACAACTCTCGAGGATACTCGGACTCGGATCGATGGAGCCGTTGGAAACCGAGGATGAGTGGAAGGGAGAGGACCGCTACGCCGGGATGGGATGTGTCGGGTCGTTGCCTCAGCCGATGCGCCTTGAAGACTTCGCTTCGTTTGCAGCGAGGGCGGTTGGTTGCACGTGTCCGAGGGTGGTAGGAAACCCCGATAGAATGATCCGTCGGATCGCCGTATGCAGTGGGAGCGGGGGAAGTCTTCTGGATACGGTCATTGGAATGAATGCGGACCTTTACGTTACCGGAGATGTGAAATATCACGAAGCCATGAGAGCGGAGGAATATGGCCTCGCGTTAATCGATATAGGACACTTTGCATCCGAGAGGGTTGTGGTTGGCCCCCTTGCTGAATATCTGCGATCGAAGGCCGTCCGGGAACGGGTCGTGCTCGAGGTGTGCACGGCTGATGCGGAAGTGGATCCTTTCCTGATTCTGAAGGACTGAGGGGCAGGGCCTGCGGGAGGTTATTTTCGGCACTTGATCGGTTTGAGAGCAGAATTGGTCCGGTGAAACACCGGACTTCGGGTTACCAGGATAATATTAAGGGAGGTTCTACATTGCTTGACCAACTCAAATGTTTGATTGAATACCAGATACTGGAGGACAGGAAAAATCGGTTGATCCGCGGATGTGAGGAGACCCCGAAGAGAATCGCTGAGATAGAGAAGGAATTCGAACAATCCGAAGGGGAATACCTCGCAAAGAAGGCAGAGCACGATCTGGCCAGGAAAGCCCACAAGTCTCTGGAACAGGGTATTCAGGATTTGGAAACCAGGATATCACGCAGCAAGAGCCGCATGAATGAAGTTAAAACGAACAAAGAGTACCAGGCTATCCTGAAAGAGATAGAAGACATCCGGAAAGACATCGCCGGCAGGGAAGACGGAGCCCTCGAACTCATGGAGAATATCGAGGCCCTGGGCAAGGAACTGAAGACGCTGGAAAAGGACCTCTCCACCAAAAGGCAGAAGCTCGAGGAAGATAGAAAAGTGCTCAGCAGTGAAAGCGATCAGTTGAAGAATCGGCTTGAACGTTTGGAAGCACTGCAGCAGAAGGTCCGTGAAAAGCTGAACCCGGACCTGCTGAAGCGCACCAATTTTCTGTTCAAGAAACAGGCCGGGATCGCGGTCGCTGCGGTCGAAAACGGCGTATGTCAGGTCTGCCATCTGAATATTCCACCTCAGAAGTACATTGAACTGCAAAAGGACGAAGTCATCCTTCAATGCCCTCACTGCCATCGTTTTCTCTACTGGCCCGGCCATGAGGGATATTGTGTGAAGGATGAGGACCTGGAAACGATCTGAGAAGGCGTGCTGCGTTGAACCGGTTGTACAACCGAGGGTTTTGGGCTTCGTCGTCCCGGTGTCGGGCACGAAAAAGGGTTGCCATTCCGGCCTGCCTGTAATAAAAAAAAGGCACCTTTTTGTTTGGATTCAGCGCGGATGAGATAGGGGATGGCAATGGCTACATACGGTATGAAGATTTTCGCCGGGAACAGCAACCGGGAGTTGGCTCACCAGATCTGTGATTCACTGGAAATACCCCTCGGCAGGGCGTTGGTCAGCACTTTCAGCGATGGCGAAATCAGGGTCGAAATCGGGGAAAATGTCAGGGGTGCAGACGTTTTCGTGATTCAGTCCGGGGCGCACCCCGTAAATGACAATTTGATGGAACTTCTGGTGATGGTCGATGCTTTCAAGCGTGCTTCGGCGCGCAGAATCACGGCAGTCATTCCCTATTACAGCTACGCTCGTCAGGATCGTAAAAACAAGCCCCGAGTGCCCATCACCGCGCGGCTGGTTGCGGATCTCATCGCCCGGGTCGGAGCGCACCGTATCCTCACGATGGACCTTCATGCCGGGCAGATCCAGGGGTTTTTCGACGTCCCCGTGGACAACCTCTACGCCTCACCGATACTACTGCCGTACATTCGTGAGCATTTCGACAAGGACATGGTCATTGTTTCTCCTGATGCGGGCGGCGTTCCCAGGGCGAGAGCCTATGCCAAGCTCCTTAGATCGGGGCTCGCAATGATCGACAAGCGGCGCTCGAATGTGAACGAGGCCGAAGCGCTCAACATCATCGGCGAGGTGGCCGGGAAAACGGCCGTTGTCCTGGACGACATGGTGGATACGGGCGGGACCCTGGTCGAGGCGACGAAAAGCCTGCTGGAAAAAGGCGCAAAAGAAGTCCATGCCTGTGTGACCCATGCGGTGTTGTCGGGACCGGCGGTTGAGCGGATCGAAAAAAGCGAGCTCAAAAGGTTTGTCGCCACGGACACTCTGCCCTTAAGACCTCAGGCGGCCCATTGCCGGAAGATAGAAATCGTTCCTTCGTGCAGACTTTTTTCGACGGCGATACGAAATATCCACAATGAGGATTCGATCAGCACCCTGTTCGAAATCCTCCACTGATCGGACCGTCAGCTCAAGGCACATGGCTTTTCTATCTCTAACCCATCGCGGTACCGCTTCTGCCTGGGATTGCGATGCCCACCGAGCGCATTTTGTGCAGGCCGGCCAAAAACGATAGATGGATAAAACCGACTATATTTATGACATAGATGATAATCCTCCCCTGAAATATTCCCTTCTTTACGGCCTCCAGTGGGCCGTCATCATGTTTTCCTTCCTGATCATCACAGCCTCCCTGGGAAGTAAGGCCCTGCACCTCGATGCCGCCGGCGAGGTTCGTTTTTTCCAGTTGATCCTGATGGCTTCGGGTCTTTTCACAACATTGCAGTGTCTCGCGGGGCATCGTTACCCCCTTCTCGAGGGCCCATCGACCGCGCTGCTGCTCACTTTCATCATTCTTGCGCCCTACGGGATCCAGACTATTCAGGGAGGGACCATAGCCGGCGGAGCACTTCTCATGGTGGCCGTTGTGTTCGGAAGATTGAAAAATGTCGCGAAATGGGCGACTCCCAATGTGGTCGGCGTCATCCTGATGCTGATCGCATTTTCCCTGCTGCCCTTTCTGACCCGCATGCTGACCGGCATGAATCACACGGACCCTGACGGCAACATCACCACGCTTCTCGCCAGCCTGGGCCTGATTGTCATAATGGCATTCTTCTCGCACTGGCTGAAGGGCTTTTGGAAAACAATTTCCTTGCTTCTGGGGATCGCTGTCGGCTCTTTGCTTTTTTCCTTCCTGAAAATGCCTGAATTTCACGCCCTCATTTCGGCGCGCTGGTTCTCTTTTCCGCCGGATCTGATCCCTGCTGAACCGATTTTTACATGGCCGGCCATCCTTGCATTCGCGGCATCCTATGTCGCCGTGGTCGTAAACACACTGGGAAGCATCCATGGGATAGCCGGCCTGACCGATCTCAAACGCCTGCCGAAGGGGATTTCGCGCGGGCTGTTCTTTAACGGGGTTGCGGGGGTCTGCTGCGGACTGATGGGAATTGTCGGATTCGTAAGTTACAGCATCAGCCCCGGGGTAGTCGTGGCCAACAGGGTAGCCAGCCGTTTTGTCACTGCAATTGCCGGAATCATGCTCATCGCGGCCGCATTGGTTCCCAAATTTGCCGCGCTGCTGGCCATGGTGCCTTCGGCGGTTGTCGGCGCCGCTCTCGCTGTTGCGATGAGCGCTCAAATTGGTGCCGCTCTGGTCATCATTGCAGAGGGTGGGATTCATACCCGGGATTATTTCGTTGTTGGGTTGCCGGTACTGCTGGGCACGGTCGTGAGTTTTCTCCCTGGACCTTTTATGTCCTCGCTTCCCGCCGCAATGAGGATGTTTCTTGGCAATGGTCTGATTTTTGGCATTTTTCTGGTATTATTATTTGAACACGTGGTTTTTCATGAGACCCCGTCGAGAAAGGAAACCGAATGAGCGGTGCGAATATTGTTACCTGTCCCAAATGCGGAACTGCGGTCAATGTCTACCGGAATCCTTTTCTCACGGTGGATATCATCATCCGCATTCCCGGGAGGGGAATACTTTTGATCGAACGAAAAAACCCTCCCTTCGGATGGTCGTTGCCCGGAGGGTTTGTCGACTACGGTGAGTCGCTGGAATCAGCCGCAAGGCGGGAAGCCCTCGAGGAGACCGGCGTGGAACTCGACGATCTGAGGCAGTTCAAGGCTTATTCCGATCCGCAGCGTGACCCGCGCCACCATACGGCCACGGTGGTTTTCACCGCTGTCGGCGTTGGCCGTCCCAGGGCCGCGGACGATGCGAAGAACCTGCAGGTCTTTCCGCCCGACGGTCTTCCGATTCCCCTGGCATTCGACCATGGGACGATACTGGCCGATTACCTGAAAGCGGGAGGGCCGGTCTGAGCCGGTTTTAAACGGGGTTTGGCTTTGCCATGACGGATCTCGAACGGGAGAAGAAAGCGCTGCACGAGGAAGGCAAGTCAACCGAGAGGGTCGCTTCGGTTGAAGCGCTGGTTTTTGGCAGAGAGGGGCTGGAAAACCAGCAGCTTCAATGGGTCATCAAGGAACAGCCCGTCACTCTCTACCTGAACGGCAAGGAAATGGTAACCCTGCTCTGCGCCGGTCATCACCTGGATGAACTGGCCGTTGGGTTCTTTCGTTCGGAGGGGTTTCTGAACGGCCCCGGCGACATTCAGAAGATAGAGGTCGACGAGGTGGGGGGAAAGGTCGATCTTGTCGTTAAGAATCCCTCCTCTTTCGCCGATCGCATGTGGATGAAAAGAACCATCACCTCGGGATGCGGGAAGGGTTCCCTTTTCTATTTTTCACTGGATGCGCTCATGAGCAGGCGCGTGAAAAGCACGCTTCAGGTCTCGGTCCGGCAGATTCTTGAAAGAGTTGAGGATCTGAACCGCCTGAGTGAGACGTACCGGCGTACCCATGGAGTGCACAACACGATTCTCGCCGGCCCGAGTGAAGTCCTGCTTTTCCGGGACGATATCGGCAGGCACAATGCCGTGGATATGATCATCGGCCACGCAACGCTAAGCGGTATTGCGCTGAAGGACAAACTCCTGGTCACGACCGGGCGTCTTACATCCGAGATCCTGATCAAAACGGCCAAGGTGGGAATTCCCATCCTTGTCAGCCGCAATACTGCCACAACGCTTGCGATTGAACTTGCGAAGTCCCTGAACATCACGCTCATCGGATATGCGCGTGCTGCGAGGTTCACGCTCTATGCCGGAAGACAGAGGATTTCGGAATGAGTCTTTATCTGGATAATGCCGCGACAACATTTCCGAAGCCTCAAGGGGTATACGAAGCCGTGAGGTACGCCCTGACCGAGGTCGGAGCGAGCCCGGGAAGGGCAGCTCATCGACTCGCGAGGCAGGCTTCCTCGATAGTCGCCGACGCTCGCGCCAAGGTCGCCTCGATGCTCGGCATCCCCGCCGCGGAACGGGTTATCTTCACCAGGAACGCCACGGAAAGCATCAATGTCGTACTGAAGGGATGGTTGCGACCCGGGGACAGGGTACTTATCTCCGCGCTGGAACACAATTCGGTTGTCCGGCCCCTTTGGCGACTCCGGGAGACGGGAATCGAGGTCACGGTCATTCCGTGCAGCCCCCGGGGCGTGCTCGATCTGGCGGCCCTCAAAAGATCTCTTGAAGTTCCCGTGAGACTCGTGATACTCAATCACGCTTCGAATGTGAACGGCGCATTGCAGCCTGCGGTCGAAGTCTCCGAATTGTGCAACTCCAGGGGTACGCCGCTGCTTCTCGACGCCGCTCAAACAGCGGGGCTGCAGCCGATTGACGCCGGAGGCTGTAATCTCGGTATGCTCGCATGCTCCGGCCACAAAGCCCTGCTCGGTCCGCCGGGCGTGGGCATCCTCTACATAAGGCCGGATCTTGATGTGTTGCCTCTGGTGGAGGGGGGAACGGGGAGCAGATCCGAGGAAGCCGCCCAGCCCGGCGATTGCCCTGACCGTTATGAGAGCGGAACGGCGAATTTGCCCGGTATCGCCGGCCTTGGCGCAGGAATTGACTTCATTATGGAGAAGGGCCGCAATTCCCTTTTGAAACATGAAATCGAAATGGCCTCCTTCATTGAAGAGGGGTTGAGGGGGTTCCCCGGCATCAGGCTTTTCAGTCCGGAAGACAGAGGGACGGGTGCCGTCTCTTTCACGATCGACGGGATCAATCCGGCGGATGCAGGGCATGTCCTTGATGAGGGCTTCGATATTGCCGTGCGCACGGGATTGCATTGCGCACCTCTGGCCCACCGGACTTTGGGGACTTTCCCGGAGGGTACGATCCGTGTGTCACCGGGATACTCGACGACGCAAGCGGATTTGGAATACTTCGTTAAATCGGTCCGTCAGATGATTTACCGCCGGGACGATGATTGAATTGTGCGGCTTGTTTCCATCGTTTAGGCCTGGGAATGCCGGCATTGGGCGGGGGCCGTATAACTTCGGCTGAGACATATCCCAGGTCTGAGCGATTCCACAGGAGATGTCGCCGGGGCTGGAATGTCCACAGTGAATCACACCCTCTCCCCGCCTCCCCCGTCAAGGGGAGGAGCTAAACGTAAATTCCCCTCCCCTGGCGGGAGGGGCGAGGGGAGGGGGAGGAAATCGCTCAAATCATGATATTATCCGTAGAGGCGAAAAATATGATTCGCAAGGCAAGAATTGTTGACGTACCACAGATCCAGAAGATGCTCGTGCTTTTCGCGCAGGATGGAAAACTCCTTGCCCGGTCCCTGAGCGAACTCTACACCAATCTCAGGGATACCTTTGTCGCCCTGGACGATGAGACCGGGGAGGTGGTGGGCTGCTGCGGCCTTCACATCATCTGGGAAAACCTGGCGGAAATCAGGTCTCTTGCCGTTACCGATACCTTGCAGGGACGCGGCATCGGTCGATTGCTCGTGGCTGCATGCATCGAGGAAGCAAGGGATCTGGGAATCGAGCGGCTCTTTACGCTCACCTACGAGGTCGGTTTCTTTGAACGGGTCGGTTTTCGGGTGGTTGACAAGAACATTTTTCCGCAAAAGATCTGGGCGGATTGTCTGCATTGCCCGAAGTTCCCCAACTGCGATGAAGTGGCTCTTGTCCTCGATATATAGAGTGGGCCCGCGGTCAAAAGGGTTTCCCCGCCAATAAGGGCGGGTGGAAGCCCTTAAGGGGCGTTTATTGTCGGAGCGTGCGCAATGTCCAAGTGAATTGCAAACGTACGGAACGTGAGTTATATAAGCAAAGGCATTTTGCCGAATCAGCAAAGGCACGCCGAGCGTGCCTTTGCTGTCAATATAGACCTTATTGGAGTGCTCCTTATCAGGAGGAACGTACAAGGCTGATGCTTACCACTATACTGAAAAAGATTTTCGGGAGCCAAAACGAACGAAACCTCAAACGCATCGCCCCGATAGTGGACGAAATCAATACGTTTGAGTCCGGAATACATAAGCTGAGCGATGACCAACTCAAGGCGAAAACCGCGGAATTCAGGGCGCGTCTCGAAAAAGGGGAATCGCTCGACGACCTCCTTCCCGAGGCGTTCGCGGTCGCCAGGGAAGCTTCCATTCGAACGCTCGGGATGCGGCCGTTTGACGTGCAGATGATAGGCGGGATCGTCCTGCATCAGGGGATGATCGCCGAAATGAAAACGGGCGAGGGGAAGACCCTGGTCGCCGTCATGCCGGTTTATCTCAATGCGCTGGCCGGCAAGGGGGTTCATCTCGTGACGGTAAACGATTACCTTGCCCGGCGCGACAGCGAATGGATGGGCCAGGTTTACAGGTTCCTCGGGCTTACGGTGGGCTGCATCGTGCACGGACTCGACGATCCCGAACGCAAGATTGCCTACAACGCCGACGTCACTTACGGAACCAACAATGAGTTCGGCTTTGATTATCTCCGCGACAACATGAAATTCCGGATCGCGGACATGGTCCAGAGAGAACTGAATTATTCGATAGTGGATGAGGTGGACAGCATTCTCATCGATGAAGCACGCACCCCGCTCATTATCTCGGGCCCGGCTGAAAAATCGACCGAGCTCTACTACAACATCAACCGCATCATTCCGCAGTTGAAGGCGGAAACCCACTACGTAAAAGAGGAAAAAAGCCGCACGGTCGCCCTCAATGAAGACGGGGTCGCAAAAGTCGAGAAGCTGCTCGGACTCGAAAACCTCTACGACCCGAGAAATATCGACAACCTCCACCACGTGCAACAGGCCCTGAGAGCCCACGTTCTCTTCAAAAGAGATGTCGACTACATCGTAAAGGACGGTCAGGTCATCATCGTGGACGAGTTCACCGGGCGGCTCATGCCCGGCCGGCGATACAGCGAAGGGTTGCATCAGGCCCTCGAAGCCAAGGAAAACGTGCACATCGAAAATGAGAACCAGACCCTGGCATCCATCACTTTTCAGAATTATTTCCGTATGTTCAACAAGCTTTCCGGGATGACGGGTACCGCCGATACGGAAGCCGCCGAGTTCGCCAAGATTTACAAACTCGAGGTTGTGGTGATCCCTCCCCACAAGAAGATGATCCGTGTGGACAACCCCGACTGCATCTATGGGAGCGAGCAGGAGAAGTTCAAGGCGGTCGCAAAAGAGATAAAGGAACTGCATGCGATAAAGAAACCCGTCCTCGTGGGAACGGTGAGTATTGCGAAGTCCGAGAAGCTGAGCGGCTTATTGAAAAAGGAAGGGGTGCCTCACCAGGTGCTCAACGCCAAGCAGCATGAAAAGGAGGCGGAAATCGTCGCTCAGGCGGGCCAGCCGGGGGCGGTCACGATCTCCACGAACATGGCCGGTCGAGGGACGGATATCGTTTTAGGCCCGGGAGTGGTCGAGGTCGGAGGGTTGCATATCATTGGCACGGAACGCCATGAATCCCGCCGCATCGATAACCAGCTCCGAGGTCGATCCGGGAGGCAGGGGGATCCGGGATCGTCCAGATTTTATCTTTCGCTTGAGGACGACCTCATGCGAATCTTTGCCGCCGATCGGTTGTCGGGCCTCATGCGGATGGGAATGCGGGAAGACGAACCCATCGAACACCGCCTCGTGACAAGGGCCATAGAGAACGCTCAAAGCAAGGTGGAAGCTCAGAATTTCAGCGTACGCAAGCAGTTGCTCGAATATGACGATGTCATGAATCAGCAGCGCGAAGTGATCTATCAGCAGCGCCGCGAAGCCCTGCAGGGCGAGAATCTGAAGCCCGTCATATTCGATATGGTCGAGGACCTGACCGCCGTGCTGATTGATGATACCACTCAGGAGAAAACCTATCCGGAAGACTGGAACCTGGAAAAGATCAACCACGAGGGGTTGCGTCTTTTTGGAATACAACTGAGACTGTCCGCGGAATCCATGGGAGATGTGAGCCGGGAGGAATTCACTGAGGAACTCCTGGACAGGGTGAAGAAGCGATACGAGTCCCGGGAACAGGAATTCGGAGAATCCATGATGAGGGAGCTGGAGAGTTACCTGCTCCTCCAGACCGTCGATACCTACTGGAAGGACCACCTTCTCAACATGGATCACCTGAAGGAAGGCATAGGGCTGCGCGGCTATGGCCAGCAGGATCCCCTGGTTGCCTACAAACGGGAAGGGCACGGCCTTTTTGAAGAGATGATCGACAGGATAAAGGAAGAGACGGTCCGTCTGCTGTACCATATTCAGATTCAGCGTGAGGAAGAGTTGCAGGAACTTCGAAAAGAACAGGAAGAGCAGCCGTTGTTTTTCGGGCCGGCGGAGGATGCTCCGGCCCGTCCTCAGGTCAGAAAAGAACGAAAGGTGGGGCGAAATGACCCTTGTCCATGCGGAAGCGGCAAAAAATACAAGAAGTGTCACGGTAAATAGCGGTCCCTTCATCATCCCGGGGTTTAAAGTATCTGCCGCCGCGTCGGGAATGCGTTACGAGGGCCGGCCGGATCTGGCTCTCATCATGGTCGATTCCGCAAAGGGAGCGACCGCCGCCGGGGTGTTTACAACGAACCGATTCACCGCGGCGCCGGTTGAACTGAGCAGGGAGCATCTCAAGTCTCCCTCGATCTCGGCGATAGTCGTCAATGCTGGAATCGCCAATGCATGCACCGGAGAGGAAGGGCTGCAGAAGGCCGGAGAAATGGCGCGCATGGCTGCCGAAGCGATGCGCACGAGCCCGCAGTCCGTATTGGTCGCGTCAACGGGTGTCATCGGACTTCAATTGCGGCTGGAACCGGTATCGCGCGTCATGCCCGGGTTGGTGGAATCGGCCCGCCCGGACAAATGGGACGACGTGGCCCGTGCCATCATGACCACGGACACGGTGCCCAAGATGTCCGGCACGCGAATTGAAATTGGAGGAAAACCGGTCAACATCGGGGGCGTGGCGAAAGGTTCGGGCATGATCGGTCCGAACATGGCCACTCTCCTTGCGTTTGTCTGCACCGATGCGGCGATCGAACGCAAGGTCCTCGATCATTGGTTGCGCCTTGGGGCCGAAGAGTCCTTCAACTGCATCACCGTTGACGGGGATACGAGCACCAACGACAGCCTGATTGTTCTTGCAGGCGGCTCCGCGGACAACCCGGTGGTGGATGAAATCGAGAGCGCGGACAGCCGGTTGTTTGGGGAAGCCCTGAAGGCGGTCCTTCTCGACCTTGCCAAGAAGATCGTTGTGGACGCGGAGGGGGCGACAAAGTTCATCGAAATAAACATAACAGGCGCCCGGGATAGGCAATGCGCCCGGGCCGTTGCCTTCACCGTGGCCAATTCTCCGCTCGTCAAAACCGCATTTTTCGGGGAGGACGCCAACTGGGGAAGGATTGTGTGCGCGGCCGGAAGGGCAGGGGTCCCCCTTGAACCCCGGGCCGTTACGTTGTACTTCAACGGGGTTTGCGTCTTCCGAAACGGCACGCCCGTTTCCGGCGCGGGTGTCGAAGAAGGAGCGGCTCAGGCATTCCGCCAGAAAGAAATCAAAGTGCACCTCGACCTTGGAGAGGGGTTGGCTTCATTTACCGCGTATACATCCGATATCTCATATGATTACGTCAAGATCAACGCTTCCTACCGATCGTAAGAATGAAGGCTGAAAGGGTTGCGTTACACGGGGATCGAACGGAAAGACAGAGGAAAACAGGCAACAGCCATCCACCGCGCCGGTAAACTCGCCGGCGCTCCGGATAAATCGGACCTCGGGAACACTTTACTCCAAAGACCGCTGCATTTTCACGCGTTGCGGTGCGCACAATCCCGGGACTCTAATCCTTTTTGACGGGCGGATAGTAAACAGGCGTTCCCAGTTCTTCAAACGAAAAACTGTTGAACACGTGATGCCCGTCAATATCCATCACGCGCAGGTCGTCCGTTTGTGAGAGGTCGCCCAGGATCACTGAAAAACGTGTTCCGTAATGCTTCTTTACCTTGTCCACCGATACCTCGTAAGCAATGTACTTCTTGATGCCCCTCGCGTTGAGCCTCTCGACGAGTCCGGGTTCGTCCAGAGAATCGAAGGTCGTCAAAATAAGAATCGGTCCGCTTCCAGTAAAAACCATGGCTGCTTTCATCGCGTGTCCTCCTCGTGCCATTGACCGGGCAGGACGATTCATCGCCTGCGCCGGTGAATCTGCACCGCTTCCAGCCGAGCCTCAAGCGGCGTGGTTCAGAATGACCGGGAGTTATGGACAAGTCCGAAGGGAATGAATGAGCGACAGGAATCGGCTCGGGACTGGTTCGTTTGAACTTTCCATAAGAAGACGGACCTGCGCTGTCAAGGGGATCGTAGAGGGTTTTGAGTGCCTGGGTGAATGAGCGGATTGGGATCGGGGACCAATATACGGCCAAGATGCCGGTTGCTTTGCTGCGTGCGAAGATCGCGCGGTTCCCCGGGCAATGGACGGGCAGATCGGACCGTTTTCAGGTACCCTGCTTTCCGGGGCTTCCGGCGTCGGTTTCTACCGATAGTATTTGCGCACATACTCCATCAGCATGCGGTGGGTATTGAAGACCGGCGTGATGTCGGCGATGGAATGTTTCATGATCGACTGCCACTGCCTGGGGTTCGCATAATAGGTTGTGACCATGTCGTCGAGATCCTGATAGAGATCGGCGGCGGCTTCCTCGTCGCTCTGATCCTCATCATCGCCGATAGCCCAGCCATTGATGCGGTTGTTGCACGCCTCGCGCCACCACCCGTCCAGCACACTCATGTTGACCCCGGCATTAAAGCAGACCTTCATTCCGCTCGTGCCGCTCGCCTCCCTGGGACGTCTGGGCGTATTCAGCCACACATCCGTCCCCTGGGTCATAAGAGCGGCCGACCAGATGTTGTAGTTCGGAACGAAAACCAGGCGCAGTTTCTGTTCGAACTGTTTGCCGGTATTGATGATTTCCCTGATCAACTGCTTCCCCGCCTCATCCTGCGGATGAGCCTTTCCGGCAAAGATGAACTGAACCCGGTCGAACGAGAGATTGAAGAGATACTCCAGGTCGCTGAAAATCAGGGTGGCACGTTTGTAGGCCGTTGCTCTCCTCGCAAAACAGACCGTGAGCAGTTCATCGGTGAAGCCGGCGCCCGAGACGGAATTGATGTAGCTGATGAGACGTTTCTTCGCGCATAGCTTTGCCTCACCAATTTCCTCGCCGGGAATGGCTTCGGCTTCGCTGAGTTTTTTGGGCTCCTCCCGCCATCCGGGAATGTGCTTGTCGTAGAGGGCCTTGAACTCGGGCCCCGTCCAGCTCAAATGGTGCACACCGTTTGTGACGTGGCCGATCTCGAACCCCGGGAACATCTGCCTTGAGATCTCCCCGTGGAGTTCGCTGACCCCATTGCTTGCCCTGGAAAGGTTGAGTGCGAGTACGGTGGTGTTGAGGACCTCTTCTCCGGACAGGCTCTTGATGTTGGAAGGCAGATAAGGTCCCATGACGGTAGCGGCCAGATCGTGTGCGAACTTGTCATGACCCGCGGGGACCGGAGTGTGAGTTGTAAAGACGCATTTCTCACGAACCTTCTCCGCATTTCCGTTGAAGTCCCTGAGCAGGGCCAGCGTGAGGAAGACCGCATGCCCTTCATTCATATGGTAGGTCGTAATGCCGGGCTCGAGCCGCCGCATCGCGGCATAACCGCCGATTCCCAACACCGCCTCCTGGCAGATTCGGGTGTGCGTGTCGCCTCCGTACAGAAATTGTGTGATCAGGCGGTCTTCCGGGGCGTTGCTGGGCATATCGGTGTCGAGGAAATACACCGGCACACGGCCGGAAATGCCGACCTGGTTATGTTTCCAGACCCCGATGTTCACATCGCGTCCTTCTATTTTAATGGTCACTTTGAAGGGCAGCGGTTCCATGAAGGCGCGCGGGTCGAAATAAGGGTATGTCTCCTCCTGCTGTCCCATGGGATTGATGTGTTGGATGAAGTACCCTCTTTTATAGAGCAGGGTGACGGCAACGAGGGGGATGTTCAGATCGGCGGCTGATTTGATATGATCTCCCGCGAGGATTCCCAGACCTCCACTGTAGGTTGGAATGTTCTCGTTAAGACCAACTTCCATACTGAAATAAGCAACTTTCATTAGGGCTCCCCTGGTGTGCACTCCCTTTCACGGCTATCGAAAAACAACGGTCCGACGTTTATAGCATAATCGAATGGCCATGCAAAAACCTAATGAGTCTGCGTTCGGGAGGGAATGCGCTTTTGCATCGGTTGAGCCCGTGAGAGGCGCATCGCATCGGCCCTGCCGTTAACCCGCGTCGAAGGCGGGATCATGTCCTCGGGCAGGACCGGCCGGGGTTCTTTGTGATTCTCACGGGGGCGATGGTTAAGTGCTTGCATCAATGTGTCCATGTCTTTTATAGTGTCGGCTTGGAGGGTGGGGCACATCGAACCCCGTGGCAATCCCTTCCGGTGAGACTACTTGGTTTGTGGAGGAATCTTCAATGGCAGTGGCTCAAAAAATGCTCCATTTCATGGAAAGCGGTTCCTGGATCCGAAAAATGTTCGAGGAAGGAACGCGCTTGAAGAAAATATATGGAAATGAAAACGTTTATGACTTCAGTCTGGGCAACCCCAACGTACCGCCTCCGGAGCCGGTGAAAAGGAAGCTCCGGGAACTGGTGGACCGCGACGACCCCGCGATGCATGGATACATGCCCAACGCAGGCCTGCCGGAGACGCTCGAGGCGCTGTCGGCCTACCTGTGCGGTGAATACTGCGTATCCATGGCTCGGGAACATGTTGTGGCGACCTGTGGAGCGGCGGGCGGACTCAACATCATCTTCAAAACCCTCCTCGACCCCGGTGATGAGGTCCTTGTTCCGGCGCCCCATTTTGTCGAGTACGGGTTCTACGCCGATAATCATGGAGGTAAACTGAGCGTCGCTCCCACGCGGGAAGACTTCACGCTCGACCTCGATGCTTTGGAGCGGGGCATCCGTGCGAATACGAAAGTGGTTTTGATCAACTCTCCGAACAACCCTACGGGACAGATTTATTCCGAAGAGTCCATAAAAGACCTTGGAGAGATCCTTGTCGGAAAAAGCAGGGAATATGGGAGAATAATCTATCTCGTGTCCGATGAACCCTATCGGAAGATTGTCTACGATAGCTGCTGTGTGCCGTGCATCTTCCAGTATTACGCGGATTCTCTGATCACGTCTTCCTATTCCAAAGACCTTTCCCTGCCTGGAGAACGCATCGGATTCGTTGCTGTGAATCCCAATGCCGATGAGGTTTCGAAGATCATGGGCGCTCTCAGCCTGGCCAACAGGATCCTGGGTTTTGTAAATGCTCCCGGTCTGATGCAGAGGCTGATCATCGAACTGCAGGGGATATGTGTCGATACGGGCATTTATAAAGGGAAGAGGGACCGGCTTGTCGCCGGCCTCAAAGAGGCGGGATACGACCTGGTGGTCCCACGGGGTGCATTCTACCTGTTTCCCAGAAGCCCTATCGCGGACGATGTGACATTCACGAGGCTGCTTCAGGAAGAAAACATCCTGGTTGTTCCCGGCAGCGGGTTTGCCGGCCCGGGACATATCCGGATAGCCTATTGCGTGGATGACCGCATAATCGAGCAGGCATTGCCCGGATTTCGAAGAGCGTTTGTGAAAGCTCAAAGCATGATTTAGGGGGAGGTCTATGCAGAAGAAAAAGATTTTCGTGCAAAAGAACCTTCGTTCCCGGAGCCGGCCGCATATGAAGGTGTTGCTGTGGGCGGCGGCGGCCGTGATCATCCTGGTGATCGCCACTCCTTTGATATTACACCAGAAGAACGGCAAAGAGTCGAAGAAGCCCGCTTCGGAAAAGGGATTGGTGGTCAAGGGGATACCGAAAGCGTCCGGACCTCCTTCGGACAATGCTGCGCAACCGGAGGGAATGAACGATGAATATCCCAAAGGCCCCGGGTCCGCTCCCGGGGCGGTAGTCGATTCGACTGGGCCAAACCGCCCGGGAATGGACGAACTGTCAAAGGCACTAACGCAGACACCTCCGCCCGTTTCGGACCTGAAGCCAAAGGATCAACCAGCCGCATCCTCGTCGGGTGAGCCTTTACAGGCGGAGCAACCG
The DNA here is from genome assembly GCA_963666995.1 of uncultured Syntrophobacter sp. Classification (GTDB taxonomy): domain Bacteria; phylum Desulfobacterota; class Syntrophobacteria; order Syntrophobacterales; family Syntrophobacteraceae; genus Syntrophobacter. The sequence goes on from OY762941.1 coordinate 4,051,103, forward strand.
GTTGCGAAAAAGCCGGAACCGGCGGCACCTTCCATAGCCGACCTGGGCCAGAAAACGGCATCGGTAGGGCCGGCACCGAAGGCTCAAATGAAGGCTCCGGCGGGTGCGGGTCGATCTGATGCGGCCGGCGGGAACAAGAAGGTGATTCCAGCAGGGGGGAAAGTCATGTATTCCGTCCAGGTCGGTTCTTTCAAAGACAAAAAGACCGCTGACGAGATGCAAAAAAACCTGCGGAAGAAAGGTTATGAATGTGAGGTTACGGCTTCGGCTGACCCGAAATCAGGGCAACCGTACGTGGTCCGTCTCCAGCCCGTCGGGGAATTGAGGAAGGCCAGCACCCTCCTCGAACAGGTAAAGCAGGAACAGCGGGTGCAAAAACCCGTCATCGTGCAGTTGCCGCAATAGGTGGGACCGATCCTTACCCGCATTCGGAGGAATGGCCGCCCGCTTCTGTCATCTTCGTGAGGGAAGCGGGTTTTTCTTGGGAAATCCACTCGAAACCAAAGCCGAAGGGATGGAAGCGAGAGGGCGGGTGCGCCCTCGATCAAAGATTCCAGTGGGTCAGGACTTCAAGCGTTTCGTAGTCCGTCAGGTCGTGGTGAATCGGTGTGATTGAAATGTACTGCTCTGCGAGAGCCGCGGAATCACACGATGGGTCATGGTCGCGAACGACGGCGGTGTTGGTCAGCCAATAATACACATGGCTGCGTGGGTCGACCCGCCGATCGTATCGTTCGAGGCTCTTCATATTACCCTGCCGGGTGATACGCACTCCACGCACCTGCGCTGAAGGAACGTTGGGAATGTTTACATTGAGGGAAATCCCCGGCGGGAGGCCTTCTTTCCGCATTATGCGGAGCAGCTTCGGGATGAATTCCGTGACTGCGGTAAAGTCCACGGGTTTGAAAGCATCGATGGATACGGCCACAGACGGGATCCCCATCAGGGCGGCCTCCGTGGCAGCCGATACCGTCCCCGAATAGATGACGTTAACGCCCACGTTGGCCCCCATGTTCACCCCTGAAACCACCATGTCCGGAGGGGATGTCATGAGTTCCGTGACTGCGATTTTCACGCAATCCGCAGGCGTACCGCTGCATGCGTACCCAAAGAAGAACCCGTTTCGTTGAACTTTCTTGACCCGGAGAGGGTCCAGCCATGTGATGGCGTGTCCCACCGCACTCTGTTCGGTTTCGGGAGCGACGACGGTCACTTCATGCTCTTCGATAAGGGCCAGATACAAGACTTCGATGCCCTTCGCATAAATGCCGTCATCATTGGTCAGCAGAATCTTCATACGTCCCTTTGATTGCCTTCTCCTGCATTGCCAGTTTTGCAGCTTCAATACCGGCTTCGAGGGCTTTCCGGTTCAATTCTTCCGTGCCTGCGGGGACCCTGTTGAGCACGGCCGCCTCCAGGCTGTTCAGGGACACCACGCCCGAGATGGTGGCCAGGGCGGCCAGGGCGACGATGTTGGCGACCATTTCCTTGCCCAGTTTCTCCCTCGCCAGTTGGGTAAACGGTATAGCCGTAGCTATGGTCGTGGGAAGCTGCTTTACGAAGGTGGAGTCGACAATGAGCATGCCGTTTGGTTTCAGATCGAAAAAGTATGTGTCGCAGGACCTCTGGTTCATCGCGAGGAGCAGATCGGGCTTGATTGCTTTGGGATAGTCGATTTCCTCATCGCTGATAACCACTTCCGCCTTGCTGGCGCCTCCCCTCGCTTCCGGGCCGTAGCTCTGGGTCTGGCAGACGAATTTCCCGTCGTAAATTCCTGCCGCTTCGGCAAGAATGATGCCCGCAATGATCAGTCCCTGACCTCCGGAACCACTGAGCCGGATCTCGTATCGCCCCATATAACGCTCCATATGATGGGTCTCTGCAGTATGAATCATTCACCATCGGCCGCTTGCGTGTGCTCCTGAGTTGGGCCGGATTCCCGATGGACTGTGGATGATAGCCTGGCCTTCGCCGCCTCACGCACCCTTCCGTACTCTTCTGTGTAAATGGGCAGGTCGCGGTCCACCAACACCCCTATGGTGAACTTTCCCTGGAGTTCCTCCGCACTCATTGAAGCGGCTTTCTCCAGGCGTACGGCCGATTCCTTCTGCCAGCGCAGCATCTCCACCGCGCCGCCCATTTTGTTCCTGCGGCCGAACTGGGTGTGACAGTGACTGATGACCTCGACGACCGAGAAGCCTCGTTTGTGGATCGCCTTTTCGAGGAGGTCGTCGAGAAGAGAAGCGTGATAGACCGTACCTCTTGCGACCATGCCGGCGCCCGCCATGGCTGCCAGTTCCGCTATGGAAAATGCATGCTCGACGTTTCCATAAAGGGCTGTCGTGGCATACGCTCCGTACGGAGTGGTCGGTGAATACTGTCCCCCCGTCATCCCGTAAATGCTGTTGTTTACGACGATCGCGGTAAGGTTCAGATTTCTCCGGGCGGCATGGATGAAATGATTCCCCCCGATTGCCGTGGCATCGCCGTCTCCCATGATGACGATAACGTTCAGGTTGGGATTTGCCAGTTTTATCCCCGTTGCGAAGGTGAGTGCACGGCCGTGGGTTGTATGGACCGTGTTGAAATCCACGTAGACCGAAATCCTGCCGGAACACCCGATTCCGGATACCACGACGATCTCGTCTTTTCCGAGATCGGTCCGCCCGATCGCGCGAATGAGCGACCCAAGAAGGATCCCGTTGCCGCAGCCGGGGCACCAGACGTGGGGGAACTTCTTGTCATGCCTCAGATACTTGTGAATCAGTGTAGTGGCTTCTGCCATACCAACCTCGCAGCCTTATTCGTTTGCGTTATCGCGATTCCGGAGTAGCGGATCCAGGAACCAGATGACCTGAGGAGATGCAAATCGGCTGCCTCATAGTTTCATCAGCCGTGTAAGGATTTCGTGAGGAGTGATGAGGCTTCCGTCTATTCGGTTCAATGTCTCGACACGGGTTATTCCCTGGTTGATGCGTTTGACTTCCCGGGAGAGCTGGCCCATGTTCATTTCGGGGATCAGCACGGCCTTGACTCGACGTAGAATCGGTTCGAGCGCCTGGCGGGAGAAAGGCCAAAGAGTGACGAGCTGCACATGCCCTGCCTTGATCCCACGTTCGCGTGCCTCCCTTACCGCTCTGCGCGCGGATCTCGAAACCGATCCGTACGCAATGACCACGACCTCCGCGTCTTCGACCGATTCCTCGTGAACGATCTGGATGTCCATGAAGTGCTGGTTGATTTTGCGAAAAAGACGGTTCATGAAGGGGACGATTTCATCGGGACGCTGGGTCGGAAAGCCACGGACATCGTGAATCAGGCCCGTTACATGGTAGCGATATCCGTCCCCGAACGCGCTCATCGGGGGGACGCCGCGGCTGTTGTCCTCGAATGGAATATACCAGTCCGGAGGCATGTTGGGTCTGATCCGATCCACCACCTCGACCTGCTCGGGGTGGGGCAGATAGATCTTCTCCCGAGTGTGCGCAACCACTTCGTCGGCGAGGATAATCACGGGAGTCCTGTATTTTTCGGACAGGTTGAATGCTTTTACTGTGGTGCTGAAACAATCCTGAGTCGTTGAGACGGCGAGCACTATGACCGGGTGATCTCCATGCGTGCCCCACCGCGCCTGCATCACGTCTCCCTGGCTCACGTTGGTCGGGAGACCCGTGCTTGGACCGCCCCTCATCACGTTTACGATTACGCAGGGGACCTCCGCAACACACGCATAACCAAGGTTTTCCTGCATGAGGGAAAATCCCGGTCCACTGGTGGCCGTCATGGATTTTGCCCCAGCCAGCGACGCTCCGATAACGGCCCCAAGGCTTGCTATTTCGTCCTCCATCTGGATGAAGGACCCTCCTACCGCAGGCAGGCGATAGGACATCACCTCACTGATCTCCGTTGCCGGAGTTATGGGATAGCCGGCGAAAAAACGACAACCCGCAGCCAACGCTCCCTCGACAATAGCCTCATTTCCCTGTAACAGCAACTGACGCCCAGGACGCTTTGATGGGATCAAAGTCATCGACTCCTTGATGTGAGGTTAACAATGAGACCATTAAACCCGAACGGCGGACGACTACTATAATCGATCTTTCTGAAAACGAGAAATGATTCGAGAGATCAACGATTCAAATTCCGGGATCGGCGGTTGAGTTCTTCTTAACGGGTTTTACACTGATCGCAAAGTCGGGGCAATGAAGTTCGCACCACCCGCAACCCGAACAACGTTCGGGGTCCTCAACCAATGGAGAACCTTCTTCGTCCAGACGTATGCATTCACGGGGGCAAAATGCCGCACAGATGCCGCATGCTTTGCACCAGCCTTTGAAGATATCGATCTGATAACGCTTTTTTGATTGGTCTGCTGCTGTAGATTTCAACTTGTGCGCTGCTTGATTTCCCGAGCCGGCCTGGCATTCAGATTCTGCGCGTTCACCCTTCTTCCCAGCAGTCGTAGTCTCTTTACTCATTTTGGCTCCTCAACAAATAATGTTCGCATAACTTATTTCTAAAGTATAATAAAAACTTTCACTTACAAACGAACTCCAATGTCCAGTGCCGAGAAGGTCGTTGCGACGAACAGGGCACTGGGGCAATGGCGATTCCCAGGTGCCGGCATTGGGCTGACTGTCGGTTTGTCTCTTCTCCTGCTCATCCTCCCTGTTCTGCAATTCGACATGACTCTCCATCGGCCGGTGGCTCTTTAGGAGGACAATCCCAGGATGCCTCCCCGCTCGTACCTTCATGGGCATTCAAGAAAAATGCCGCAGGAAGTGTCTGAGCACTGTATTTTCTTTATGGCGCTCTGGATGAATGGCCATAAACAGTTATAATTTCCTGTACGGAAAGGCAATGGCAAAGAGCATTCCTGAAAAATAAATTTTGGCAACGAGTAACAATAAGCAATAGAATGCAATGGAGTCCCATCTCCGATGGGATGAGCGGGAGGCGTGCCCTCGAATTTTCTCGATGGGGACCACAGGATCGTGGCACGCGGCTGAGACAACTCGTAATATGAACTTTCCACACGGAAGTGGACAGCACTGGAACGGCGGAGGGTTTTTCTGCGTCCCAACGGGCAATGAATGCGCTTTTCCGGCCGAAACTGCGGCGGCAGGCATTCAACTTGCTTGCAGGTATAATGAATGTGGTTGCCGGAGAGCCGGCTCCCCATCGACATGTTTTGGGGGTGCGAGGCTCCGCAATTGAGAACTCATCAGCCAGGGCGGCCGGGTCTGAGCGGCATGGCGAGGAGGCCTGAGTATGACGCACAAGAACTACAGCTTCCTGAGTACTCTCGGGAAGCCTGAAGGGTTGCCGAACAAATGCTTCTCCTGTGAACTGGAAGATATCCTGGAAGCCTCCCACGACGGGCTGTTTATTACGGACGGGGTCGGAAATATTCTCATGGTGAACAGCGCATGGGAACGAATCTGCGGTATTCCGAGGGATTTTGTGGTCGGGAAGAATGCCCGGGATATGGTGGCCAACAAGTTCTACACCGAATCTTCAGCGATGGCGGCCATCAACGCCAGGAAGAAAGTTACGATAATGCTCGAAATGACCAAGGGGGAAAAGATCGGCCAGAAGATCATGGGCACGGCGATTCCGATCTGGGGAGAGGATGGCGAAATTAAACGTGTTGTCGCCAATATTCGGGACATCACGGAGATACTCTACCTTAAAGACCTTCTTGAAAAAACAAAACAGCTCAACCAGATCTATGAGACAGAACTCGAACAGATGCGGATCCAGCAGATAACGAGGAATTCCGACATCGTGGCCAGAAGTCCGGAAACACGGCGCGTGCTGGAAATGGCGGCGCAAGTGGCCAAAGTGGATTCCACGGTCCTGATTACGGGTGAATCAGGTGCGGGAAAAGAAGTCATCGCCAATGCGATCCATCGCCTGGGCCATCGGGCCGACGGCCCCCTGATCAAAATAAACTGCGGTGCCATACCGGAGAATCTCCTGGAATCAGAGCTGTTCGGGTACGAGCCGGGCGCCTTCACGGGGGCAAGAAAGCAGGGGAAGCCGGGGATGTTCGAACTGGCATCGGGCGGGACCCTGTTCCTGGATGAAGTGGGGGACATCACTCTCAACCTCCAGGTGAAACTGCTGAGAGCACTGCAGGACCATGAGGTGATGAGAGTTGGCGGCATCAGGCCGATTCCCGTCGATTCCAGGATCGTTGCGGCTTCCAACAAGGATCTGCAGGAGATGGTATCGCTCGGCACTTTTCGGGAAGATCTCTATTACAGGCTGAACGTCGTGTCCATTGAGATTCCTCCCCTGCGCGAACGCAAGGAAGACATCCCGCTGCTCGTCCTTCATTTCCTGGAGAAGATCAATAAGAGGTATCAGTTCAACAAGCGCTTTTCCCCCATGCTCATTGACACCTTCCTGGCCTACTCCTGGCCCGGCAATATCAGGGAATTGGAAAACGTCATCGAGCGAATGCTGGTGATGACGGAAGACAATGAAATCGAGTTCAGCCATCTTCCGGTGCATATGAGAGACCAGCACGCTCAGGCCGAAGGGAAGATGGTATTGCCGGCAAATGTGTCGTTTCAACAGGCTATTGAACAGGTTGAGAGGCAGCTCATCGAACAGGCACTGAAAAAACACGGCAGCACCCGGAAAGTCGCTTCGGCGCTTAATCTCAACCAGTCAACCGTAGTGCGTAAAATCAAGAAATATAAGATCCCCATCAATCAGGAACTTGAAAACGGGATTTCCTGTTTCGACGATCAGAGAATGCGAATCTAGGATCGCAGTGTAATCATCCATCCCCGCTACCGCTCCTCGTACCTGTTCAATTGCGACCATGTGCAAAGGTGACTCAATTCGCGTGATGCATTGTGCATCACGCGATGCCGTACGGCATCACCATGTGGATCTGCTTAGAATTCACGTATTGACAGTCCGATTCATCCTTGCTTGAGGCTCTGTTGCGATGCAGAAAAGCATCACGACCGCAGTGTCGGATTGCATGAACATGCGCATATTGGCGGGTTCATGCCCTTTAATGAGCAATTACGGGTCCGGGCGTCATCTGGCACAAGGTTTGCCTCCATATCCCATTAACCGGGATTACCGCCGGTTGTGATGCCACCTTAAAATTTCGACTGTGCTCGAGACGGGAGGTTTAGCGATGGCAAAGTTCATGTCTGCTGAAGAAGCGGCCAAATTGATCAAGGCCGGGGACACGGTTGCGACAACCGGGTTCGTGGGAATGGGCCATCCGGATGAAGTGGTCCAGGCAATCGAAAAGAGATTTCTTGAAACCGGGGAACCGCGGGATCTCACCCTGGCCTTCGGCGCGAGCCAGAACGACGGGAAGTCGAACTGGGGTCTCAATCGATTTGCAAAAGAAGGCCTGCTGAAAAAAGTCATCTCAGGCCACTGGGGGCTTCAGCCGGACATCATCAGGATGGCGGTCGAAAACAAGATCGAGGCCTACAACATCCCCCAGGGGGTCATACTGCATCTCTTCAGGGCCATCGGCGGGAAAAAACCCGGGATAATCACCCATGTGGGCCTTAAGACCTTCGTCGATCCCAGGGAGACCTGCGGCAGGCTGAACAGCGTGAGCCATGAGGAATACGTGAGGCTCATGGAAATCGACGGAAAAGAGTACCTCTTCTACAAGTCCTTTCCGATCAATATCGCGATCGTTCGCGGGACCAGCGCCGACGAGTACGGCAATATCTCGATTGAAAAAGAAGCCATCGCGCTCGAGTTTCTTGCCGTTGCACTGGCGGCCAGGGCATCCGGCGGCAAAGTGATCGTGCAGGTGGAGAGGGTGGTGCAGGCCGGAACCCTTCATCCGATGCTGGTCAAGATCCCGGGGATCGCGGTGGATGTGGTGGTCGTGGCCAAACCCGAGAACCATTGGCAGGTCCCCATGGCGGTGCAGTACAACCCGAGCCTGTGCGGTGAGACCAGGGTGCCGCTAAGCAGCGTCAATCCGCTTGCCCTGAACGAGAGGAAGGTCATCTGCAGAAGATGCGCCATGGAGTTGGTCCCCGATGCAGCGGTAAACCTCGGTATCGGGATGCCGGAGAGCGTCGGGGTGGTGTCGGCCGAAGAGGGGATCAGCAGCCTCATGACCATGACGGTTGAACCCGGAGTGATAGGGGGGGTGCCCCTCGCGGGACTCTATTTTGGGACCGCGGTCAACCCGCAGGCAATGGTGGACCACCCCAACATGTTTGACTTCTACGACGGCGGCGGACTCGACCTTGCGGTGCTGGGAATGGCCGAGATGGACCAGTACGGGAACGTCAATGTGAGCAAGTTCGGGACGCGGATCGCCGGCGCTGGAGGATTCATCAATATCACTCAGAGCACGCCGGTCGTCGTGTTCTGCGGAACGCTCACCGCCAGCGGTTTGAAACTGGATATACGCGACGGGAAGCTCAGCGTCGTAAATGAAGGCAAGGTGAAGAAGCTGGTCAAGAAGGTTGAGCACATCACTTTCAGCGGGGAGTACGGCCGCACGAGCGGTCAGAAGATCATGTACGTAACCGAGAGGGCGGTATTTACGCTCCGGCCGGAGGGGGTCACGCTGACGGAAATCGCTCCGGGCGTCGACCTTGAAAAAGACGTCCTGGCCCAGATGGAATGGAAGCCCCTGATAGCTCCCGATCTCAAGCTGATGGATCCACGGATATTCCAGGAAAAGACGCCGATGGGCATCAAGGAGGAGATACTGAAGAAGAACGGTAACTGAGACTCGAGCTGGAGTGCGATCGATATGTGAATCCCGATCACAAATCAACCATGCATCAGAGGAGAGACAAAATGGCACTGAAAACCAGAGAGGATTATCTCAAGTCTTTGAAGGCAATGCGTCAGAATATGTATAAGTTTGGGGAGGTTATCGAAGACGTGACCACCAGCCCGCTTACCCGCCGGACCGTCGAGAGCCACGCCAGGGCTTTTGACGCCTCCCATGACCCGAAATACGCACAAGACTTCATCGCAACCTCAACCTTTACCGGCGAGAAGATTCACAAATGGAATTCCATGATGGAAAACCTCGAGGATCTGATGGGCAACTCCAAGATGAAGCGCTGGATGTACCGCTTCACCGGCAGTTGCACCGGCGGTATCTGCGTGGGATGGAACGCCCAGAACGTGATGTGGAACGTCACCGCCCTCATCGACAAGGAAAACGGTACGAACTACCAGGCGCGCCTTAAGAACTGGATCCTCGGCGCCCAGGAAAAGGGCCTCGTCGTCGCCGGCGCGCTCACCGACGCCAAGGGGGACCGCGCCCTCAGGCCCTCGCAGCAGGTCAACCCCGACAGCAACGTCCATGTGAAGGAAGTGAGAAAAGACGGCATTGTGGTCAGCGGATACAAGGCCATGATCTGCGGCGTCGCCGCGTCAAACGAGATCTTTATCCTTCCGGGCAGCGGCTACAGGGAAGAAGACAAGGACTATGCGGTAACTTTCGTGGTCCCCCGCGACATCGAAGGGCTGACCATCGTGGAAACCCGCCGGCCGAGCGACACCAGGGAACAGGAAGAAGGATTCGACAGTCCGGAGACGGGAATCACCCAGGCGTTCCTCTTTTTTGAGGATTGCTTCGTTCCGAACGACAGGGTCTTCATGTGCCAGGAATTCAAGTATTCCGGCAAAATCATCGAGTACTTCACGGCCAACTACCGGGCCTGCATCGGCGCATGCGTGGCCGGACAGGGTGACGTCATGATCGGCGCCGGGGCCCTCATGGCCCGGACGAACGGCCTTGCCGCGAGCACGTTTGCAAACAAGATGGTCGAGATGGCGGTAAACAACGAAACGACCTACGGCATGGGCATCGGCGCCATGGCCCTCGGCAAGAAAGGCCCGGGAGGCATGTGGGTTGCCGATTCGCTGCTCGCGCACACCAACAAGGTGCACGTGGCGACGCTTCCCTACCAGACCAAGCGCCTCTGCCAGGACATCGGCGGCGGAGTGGTCGAGACCGGCTGCTTCCCCTCCTCGAAGGACTTCAACGATCCCAAGTACGGACACCTGGTGCAAAACGCTCTCAAGGCAAGCCCGAAATTCAGCGCCGAAGCAAGGGCACGGGCCGCAAGACTCTCCGAATGGCTGACCTTGGGCGCGGGCGTCCCCGGTTGTATGCACGGGGGCGGCTCGCCGGACGGCGCGAAGCTGGTGGTGAGGGCCTTTACACCGGTAAACGAATTTGCCGAATACGCGCGCAAGATCGCGGGCATCACCGAAGAAGTGCCTGAACCCGAAAAGAAGAAGTAAAGCGGCCTCCTGTGAACCGAAGCGGACCGGGATCGAACGGGGCGGGCCTTGCGCCCCGCCTCCTCCGGGAAGCTTCGGGCAGCCGGGCTTGGCTTTGCGAACCATCACTTGACGATCATTCAACGAAGGGGAACGTATCATGGATTTTCAGTTGACCGAAGAACAGCAACTGATCCGCGCGGGGGTAAGGGAATTTTGTGAGAAGTACGTGGAACCGATCGCGGAAGAAGTCGATATGCTGCCGCGCTTTCCGGCCGAGAACATGAAGCGGCTTGCCGAGCAGGACTGGTGCGGCATTCCCTATCCTGCGGAATACGGCGGGGCGGGATCGGACTATCTCACCTATATCATCGTCTTAGAGGAACTCTGCCGCGCCTGCGCGGCAACGGGGTTTACCCTCGAATGCCAGACCTCGCTAGCATGCTTTCCTCTCTTTAAATTCGGGAACGAGGAACAGAAGAAAAAATACCTCACCCCGCTTTGCAAGGGGGAAATGCTGGGCTCCTTTGCGCTTACCGAACCGGGGGCCGGGACCGACGTCGCCGCCGGAACCACGACGGCCGTCCTTGACGGAAACGAGTACGTCTTAAACGGGACCAAGATGTTTATCTCAAATGCCCCCGTGGCGGGCGTTTTCATTATCTTTGCGAGCACTGACAAATCAAAAGGACCCAAGGGTCTCACCGCTTTTATCGTTCCCGCAAGTACACCCGGGATCAAGCCCGGGGAACACTTAAACAAGATGGGCATCCGCGGGGCACTGACCTCGGAGGTCGTCCTCAAAGACTGCCGCATCCCGAAGGAAAACCTCCTTGGGGGAGAGGGCATGGGCTTTAAGATCGCCATGATGACCCTTGACGGGGGCCGGATCGGCATTGCCGCGCAGGCCCTGGGCATCGCCCAGGCCGCTCTTGACGAATCCGTCCACTACGCAAAGGAAAGGGTCCAGTTCGGAAAGCCCATCGCCTCCTTTCAGGCCATCCAGTGGATGCTTGCCGATATGGCAACCGACGTCGAGGCCGCGCGGTTCCTTACCTATTACGCCGCATGGTGCTTCGACCAGGGAAAGCCCTACAGCAAGGAAGCGGCCATGGCCAAGCTTTTCGCGGCCGAAACGGCGGCCCGCCAGACGAACCGGGCGATCCAGGTCCACGGCGGGATCGGGTTCATCAAGGGGCACAAGGTCGAGCGTCTCTACCGCGACGCCAAGATAACCGAAATCTACGAGGGGACTTCGGAAGTCATGAGGATGGTTATCTCGGGGAGCGTACTGCGTTAAGAAGAAAACCGGAGGGGTCACAAATGCTCAAGATCATCACTTGTTTTAAATGGGTCATGGATGAAGCGGACATAAAGGTCGATGCCGGGTCGCGCAAACTGCTGCTCGACCGGGTGAGCTACAAGATAAGCCCCTATGACCGCAACGCGGTGGAAGAGGCGATGCTTCTTCAGGAAAAGCACGGAGCAAGTGTAACGGCCGTGACCGTGGCTCCGCCCGCGGCGAAGAACTGCTTAAAAGACGTGCTCTCCCGCGGACCCGAAAAAGCCTGTTTTGTAAACGACCCCTCCTTTGTCGACCTGGAACCGGCCGGGACCTGCGCGCTGCTCGCTTCGGCCGTTCGCGCGCAGGCCGGCTGCGACCTCATTTTGTGCGGAGAAGGGTCAAGCGATCTTTACACGCAGCAGGTCGGTCCCGCCCTGGCCGAGAAGCTCGGGATCCCGTGCGCAACCTACGTAAATAAGCTCACCTATGACGAGGCAAACGGGCGCGTGATTGCAGAGCGAAAGCTCGATTCCGGGACGGAAGTCGTGTCTTTGCCCCTGCCCGCGCTGGTCACGGTGCTCCCCGACATCAATACGCCGAGGATCCCGACCTTGAAACAGGTCCTGGGGGCCGCAAAAAAACCCGTTGAGAACATTACCCTCGATAAACTCGGGGGGACGGCCAACGGGCAGTGTCTTAAGACAACGGGCGTTCTGGCTGCGACCATGGAGCGCAAGCGGCTGAAGTTCGGAGCGGAAGCTAACGATATCCGTTCGGTTGTGGGGGCCCTTTTAAAGGAAGGCGTAATTGCCTGAGGAGTGGGGATCGATGGCTGGAATCTGGGTTTTTGCCGAAAGTCGCGAACAGACCCTGGAGCTTCTGAATGCGGGCGTGGGTCCGGCAAGGGAAATGGGCGTAAAGCTCGTGTCGTTTGCGCTGACAGGTGAGTCGGCCAGGGAATACATCAATTGCGGTTCGGATGAAGTTTACCTTCTGCCCCCCCTTGCGCGGGACCAGCCCCTTGAGGCGTATCTCCCGGTCATGGCCGAGGCGGCAAAAGAGGAGGATCCGGACGTTATTTTTATCGGCGCGACACAGCGCGGAAAAGAAATGGCGGCAAGGCTTGCAACAAGGCTTAACACGGGGCTTTGCAGCGGATGCATCGGCTTTAGCCTGGATAAGGAGAAGGGGCTCCTTCAGATGGAGCGCCTCCTTTTCGGGGGCCTTGCCGTGCAGAAAGTGGAGTGCACGACCCGGCCCCAGATGGCGACCATCGCTCCCCGGACCTTCGAGCAGGCTTTAGCGCAGGAGGGAAGAGAGGGAAAGGTAAGGGAACTGCCTCCCGCTCCGCCTTCCGCGGTTACGGTGGTCGGCCGGACCCCGAAGGTCCGCGAGGCCGTGGACATAACGGAGGCAAAAATCGTCGTCTGTGTCGGCCGCGGGGTTGAGAAGAAGGAAGACGTAAGGCTTGCCCGGGAGCTTGCGGAGGCGGTGGGGGGCGAGGTGGGCTGCTCGCGTCCCATTGCGGAAGAGCTCCACTGGCTTCCCGAGGACGTATACCTTGGCATATCGGGAAAGAAGGTGAAACCGGACCTCTACATCGGTGTCGGGGTGTCGGGGCAAATCCAGCACGTAACGGGCATTCGCGACAGCAAGGTGATCCTTGGGATCAACCGCGACGAGAATGCCCCCATTTTTGAAGCCGCGGATTACGGAATCGTGGGAGATCTCTACGAGGTGGTTCCTAAACTTATCGAAGAGTTCGCAAGGGCGCTCAAGAGGTAGGCCGGGGGGCTTTCCGCGAGCGGCATGGGGATCATGGGTAATCTACGGGGGATGGTCCCCGTGCTGCTCGATTCGGTTTGTGAAAAACCTTAGAAACCGGGTTGTGTGACGACATGTCTGAGGAAAGATTTACTGCAATCATAGTTGGTGCGGGTCCTGCCGGGAGCACGGCAGCGTATCTTCTGGCAAAAGAAGGCCATGAGGTGGTTTTGGTCGAACGCGGGACAACACCCGGAAGCAAGAACATGTACGGCGGCCGGATGTACACTCATGCGCTAAACCGGATCTTCCCAAAGTTCTGGGAAGAAGCCCCGGTCGAGCGGCCCGTTGCCAGGGAGGTCATCACGTTTTTAGACGGTGACCGGAGCGTTTCGTTCACCTGCCGGGACGTTAACTGGGCGACTCCTCCCTACCATTCCTTTACGCTCTTGAGGGCTGAATTTGACAACTGGCTGGCGGCAAAAGCCGAGGAGGCGGGGGCGCTGCTCGCCTGCGGCATTCGGGTGGATGATCTGTTGATCGAAAACGGACGGGTTATCGGCATACGGGCGGGCGAAGATGAAATGCTGGCCGATGTGGTGATTGCCGCAGACGGAGTAAATTCCGTGATGGCCCAGAAGGCGGGCCTGGCAAAGCTCTTCACTCCCCACCAGGTGGCGACGGGAGTTAAAGAGATCATCGAACTGCCCGAGGAAACCGTAAGAGGGCGCTTCCAGCTCGAAGGCAACAACGGCGCCGTTCACATGTTCGTCGGCGACTGCTCCAGGGGAATGCGGGGAGGCGGCTTTCTCTATACCAATAAGAGCAGCATCTCGCTTGGCCTGGTCGTAAACGCGGGAGAACTGCGGCAAAGCCAGGTGAGATTGTGCGATGTCCTGGAGGATTTTAAAAGCAGTCCCCACATCGCCCCGCTTATCGAAGGGGGCGAGGTGGCCGAGTATTCGGCGCACCTCGTGCCCGAGGCGGGTCTTGCCATGATGCCCCGGCTCTGCGGCGACGGGATGCTGGTGGCGGGGGACGCCGCCGGGTTCGTACTCAATCTGGGCTACACGGTGCGTGGAATGGACTTTGCCGTTGCCTCCGGTGAAGCCGCCGCAAAGGCGGTCATGGAGGCTAAGGCCCGCAACGATTTTTCACGACAGGGACTTGGCTGTTACGAGGAATTGCTGAAACAGAGTTTTGTATTGAGGGATCTTGAGGCCTACCGGAACGCACCCTCGTTTCTGGAAAACGATCGCCTTTTTAGCGCATACCCCAAGCTCGCCACCGGTCTTGCAAGCAAACTGTTCACAGTCAACGGCGCTCCTCCGGTTCACCTCTGGCAGACGGTGTTAAACCAGATCAGGGAAAGTCACATCAGCCTGTCCCACTTGGCCCTCGATGGGTGGAAAGGAGTAAAGAACCTTTGAAGCGTTTGAGCATCGAACAATTGCTGGGTCTGAACAAATTTGTCGTGGATGACGACGAGGCTCACATTGTCGTAAAGAAGGAAATCTGTTCCTCCTGCCGGCCGAAACCATGCACGGTTGCATGCCCGGCGGGCCTTTACTCCGTAAAAGACGGGGAACTCAGCTTCGACTACGCCGGCTGCCTGGAATGCGGGACATGCAGGGTCGTTTGTCCCAGGGCAAGCGAGGCGATCGAGTGGAAGTATCCCCGCGGGGGTTTTGGAGTCAGCTTCAGATACGGATGAGAACTTTTGGGCATCTGAAGGTTGTGGGGTGAGGGCTGCTGAGAATTTGCCGGACTGGACATTGTGCCTCTTTTGGGCGGACCTTTTGGAAAGGAGGTTTCTTAAGTAAATAGCATCGAATCTACTGGGCGTTTGTCTGATGGCTGATTAAATCCCAATGAAATAATCAACTTACGGAGGGTAGGCCAGTGAGCGAATACGTTGCTGAAGTGAGCAGAGCAAAGGGTGAACCTGCCGAGTTGGCAAAGAGAATGCTTCGTTATCGGTGGGTTTGCTATGGAATGCTGTTGCTAACCTACATCTTTGTCTATTTTGATCGAGTCGCACCGGCTGTGGTTGCGCCCGAACTGATGAAGGAATTTGGTTTGACGGCAACCAGCCTGGGTATTCTGTCATCGATGTATTTCTACCCTTACGCTTTCATGCAGATTCCATCGGGGATATTGTCCGACTACCTTGGCCCCCGGTTCTCTGTGGGTACCTTCTTCATTGTCGCCGCGATCGGTACGGCACTGTTCGGGCTCGCCCACAGCTTCGGAGTGATTATTTTCGGCCGCTTCCTGATGGGTGTCGGTGTGGCCGTTGTGTGGATACCCTGCATGCGGATCCTGGCCAACTGGTTCCGCCCGAATGAATTTTCTACCCTTACCGGAATGATGCTCACCTGGGGCAATGCCGGCGCCATCCTGGCTTCCGCGCCGCTTGCCTTTCTGGTGGGCCTTGTCGGGTGGCGATATTCATTCTTCTGGCTGGGTGCTTTCATGGTGATCCTGGCGGGTTTGAACTTCGTTGTGTTGAGGAACAAACCGAGCGACAAGGGGTACCCTACCGTTTCTGAGATTGACGGTGTTGAGTACTACGCACAGGCGGGTGTGAAAGTTCCCTTCGTTGCAAACATCAAGAAGCTCTTCAAGATGAAGAACTACTGGCTGATCGCCGTCTATGCCTTCATGATTTATGGAACCGTCATGGGATTTCAGGGCCTCTGGTGCATTCCCTACCTCCAGCAGATCTATGGATTGCCCAAGCAGGAAGCCGCCAATATGCTCATGTTCTGGCCCATCGGCATGGCGCTGGGCTGCCTCGCCGCCGGGTGGGTGTCCGACCGTGTCCTGAAGTCGAGAAGGAAGACATCCCTCTACGGGATCATCATCTATGCAGTCACCTGGGTGCCGGTCGTCCTCTGGCCCGGTGTGATCCCGGTCGGTGCATTCTATCCGCTGCTGTTCATCATGGGGTTCTTCTGCGGGGCCTATGTACCGAACTACGCGCACATCGCCGAGGGGCAGCCTCACAGTTTCATCGCGACAGCCAACGGCATGGTCAACATCTGGTATTTCGTGGGTGGGGCCTTGTTCCAGGCGGTGATGGGAATCGTATTGGACGCCTACGGGAAGGTCGGCGACAAATTCCCGGTTGAAGCTTATAAGATGGCCTTCCTCCTCTGCCTGCTTTCTCTGCTGATCGGCGCTGTCGCCATGTACTTCACCGAGGACACGAAGGTTATAACGAAGAAAAGCGCTTAAGAGTCAATTATCCCTGCAATAACGCAGCATGAACATCCTGGACGGGGGGTGCAGCCCAATGGTTGCACCCCCTTTCGCCTTTGTTCGTGTCGTGCTGATGCTCGAAAGGCCAAATGCTCGCGGGCATGCATTTCTTGACCCTTGCCCACATGTCCTCAAAGAACTCTTGAGATTTTCCGGTGGCCGGAATAGTATCCTCAATGGGCGATGCGGGCGGATTTGTGGATTCCGGCGCAATCATCTATCCGACACGGTTCGTGGGAAGATTTCCCGAGTCTTGACATCAGGTTCTTCACAACGGATGAGATCGCTTATACTTGGGCTGCGATGGCGGGCAGATGCATCGAAGAAAGTCTTTGGATCGAGGAAAGGGAGTATTATGAATTATTTCAAGGGGATCATCCTGATTGCAGCGGTTGTTGCCGTCTTGGCGTCTTGCAGTTACCTCCCGTATCACCTGGGAAGCAGCACCGCCAGTGTCAGGGTCACCAACCTGGAACTGCCCGATGTCATTCGAGAAGGGCTCCCATATGATGTTTCGGTGTCTTTCGATTCGGACCGTCCGCCTCATTTCCAGAAGGCATGTTTCAGATGGGTTGCCGAGCAGATTTCCGGTTATTCGCCTTCTCTTTACTGTAATTCGACCGAGGTCAACAGCAATCAACCGTTGGGGTCAGCCTGCGGGCAGTGGTCGTCTGAGGGGATGGTGCAGTCGTCTCCCGAGTTTTGTGTCGGGGTTGAAAATATGAGAATCGACATGCCGGGCAGGATGCTCGTGAGGATCCAGCCTCAGGATTTGAAAACAGGGTATAACAAGCTGGAAGGGTATTTTGAGTACCTTGAAGACGGGCAGTTGATCAAAACGAATAAGGCGGACACACATATCCTGGTGGACAAGTAGAAGGACGCTGGGGATCGATTGCCGATGCGGTCAGGGGAAAGGAGAGGATGAACTCCGGCAATGGACGGCAATTAACGAGCAGACCAGGGATTCAGGACGCATCAGCAGCGAGTGCGACTTGTACAGGCCGTCAAGAGAGTGTTTGCGGAAAACTCCGGATGTGAAAGGAGAACGCCATGGCCCTGATGACCCCGAAACAATTTGAAGAAAGTCTGAAAAGCCTCAAGCCCCGTGTGTTCATGAACGGGAAGAAGGTGGACAGCATACTTGAAAACCGAAATACCCGCACCGTGGTCGAAGCCAACAAGGCGAGTTACGAATGGGCGCTGGACCCCCGCTACAAGCATATCATGTCCTGCCATTCTCCACTCATCAATGACACGGTCAACCGCTACACGTACATAAGCGCCTCCAACGACGACCTTGTGAAGAAGGCCGAGGCCGGGACCTTCACTTCGGAGATGCTCGGGACCTGCATCTATCGATGCGTGGGATACGATGCCTTCCATTCCCTCGCCGCCACATGCTGGGAGATGGACAGGGACTTGGGCACAGAGTACTACCCCCGGTTCCTGGAATACCTCAAGATGGTTCAGCGAAAAGACCTGTCCGTGGCCGGCGCGCTTACCGAACCGCGTGGAAAGCGGGGTCAGAAGACCCTGGACTGGCCGGACCCTTTCCTGTCCCTGAAGATTGTGGACAGGAATAAAGACGGCATCGTCGTGCGCGGAGCCAAGATCAACATCAGCGGAGCTTTTGCCAGCCATGAATTGCTTGTTTTGCCCCAGTCCAACCATTCCAAAGGGGAAGAGGACTACGCCGTGGCGTTCTCAACTCCCACCGATGCCGAAGGAATCACCTACGTTTGCCAGTACTCGCCTTATTCCGCGGAAAGAGACGCGGCCTCCGACCTGGAGGAACTGGGGAATCCCCGGTTTGGCCAGAGGGAGACATCTCTCGTGATCTTCGATAACGTGTTCGTACCCTGGGATCGGGTCTTCCATTGCGGGGAATACAGATACTCGGGAAAATTCGTGACCCGGTTTGCCAAGACCCACAGGATGACCTGCGGAGGCACGTGCAAAGTGGGCTTCATGAATCAGATCATCGGCGCCTGCAAGCTGATCCAGGAATACAAAGGGCTCGAGAACGTCAGCCATATCAACGATCAAATCACCGAAATGGTCGTTTTGAGGGAGACGGGAAGGGCGTGCGGTATGGCGGCTGCAATGAAGGGTAAGGAAGATCCCCCGGGTTCCGGTGTTTACCTGCCTGACGAAGTGATGGGCAATGTGGCGAAGCTGAACATCTGCAACGCCTTCTGGCGGGTCATGGCTCTCGCCGGCGATATCGGCGGCGGCTTGATAGTGACCATGCCTTCCCTGAAAGAACTGAAGAATCCCGAGGTGAAGGATTATGTGAGGGAATTCTACAGCTTCGGGTCCGATGAACCCACTGAGAATATCCTGAAGGTTCACAAGCTTCTGCAGCACTGGACTGCCGGACAGCACGGGGTGGCGACCTGGCACGGCGCAGGGCCGGTCATGGCCCAGAAGATCATGCTGCAGCGGGTTGTCGATTTTGAACATGACAAGAATCTAGTCAGGCAGACCCTGAACCTGAAAGAGAAGGACCGGAAAGAAAAGAAGGAAGAGCGCAAGGAATAGAGCGAACCGATACGCCTCTTGCTTCAGTACCCGGATAGGGATTTGCTTAACGAACCGGGGGGTATTCGAAAAGGGGCTGTTGCCCAAAGGAAAAACCGGGGCCGGATGAAATCAGGATTCGTCATTCCGGCGGAGGCCGGAATCCAGACTCTTTGAAATTATTGCATAATTCCAATTAACGGCATTGGACCCCGGCTTTCGCCAAGGTGACGTTCCCGGACAGACGGCTCATTTTTCACCTGGATTCTGTCTGGGCAACAGGCCGGAAGATGATCCGCCATCCACGAGGCGCGAATAGTGCCCGCCTTGTGCGGGGTAAAGTGAATTCCTGGCCGTGGGGTGGACTTAGGGCTTGTCCGTAAATAAATCCTTTGTGCTCGCATCCGGCTTTTGGCCCACTTCGGCCGCTCCTCAATCGCAAAATCCTCAACGTAGTCCAGCTACGCCTGCGGTTTTGCTCAATCGTTGCGACCAAAATCGGTCTCAAAATCCGGTGCGATCCCTAAAAGGCCTATTTACGGACAAGCCCTTATTTTCCATCTCGATCAAGCCGGCGGTTTTTCCCAGCGCGCGACCACAAAGGCCCCGGTATCGAGGCGCCGCAAGTCTCCGTCCTTTTCAATCTGCCTTGCCCGGTCCGGGTCATCTTGCTTCTGAAAGTGAATCGCGGTCCTGATCGAGGTCGGGAGCGGCACAAGAGCAGCCATGTCCGCCGGGGACCGGAAGCAGGCGTGCCGGAAGATGACGTGTCCCTCTTTGGCTGCGGCTTTCCTCCGGGCTGCCCAGGGACTCAGGCTGTTCAGGCTTGCAACCACGACAAGTCCGCCTGGCCTGGTAACCCTGAAAAGTTCTGCGATCCCGCCCCGGGCATCCTCGAGAAATTCTATGGCGGTCACGGAAACGGCCTTGTCAAAGGAAGCGTCCGCGAAAGGGAGTGCTCGCATATCGCCCTGGACCATGTGGAAAGGGCGGCCTGCCGCTTTCTTCCCGGCCCGCCTCAGCATGGGAAGAGAAAGCTCGAGCCCTGTGACTCGGGATCCGGCGGCAAGGAGGTCGAGGGTAAAAATGCCGGTGCCGCATCCCACGTCCAGGATCCGTTCCCCCTGGCCCGGGCGGGTCATTTCGAGAAAAAGCCGACCCTCATACTCCCTCACCAGCCTGCCGATGGAACTCTCGAACCACTGATCGTACTTTTCCGGCCAATCATCAAAAATCTCTGTCATTCTTTTAACCCCGGCGAAGCGAGAAGCCATCCGGCCGATGGACGTAAGAGGAAGCCCACGAGACATGCGCCGCCTGAATACTCGTCCGACTGAAAAAAGTTGATAAAAATAACGGATTGGCTGTCCATCACCCGGGGTGCCTCCCGGTTCCCCGTCATATGAGTTGCCTTCTATCCGTATGCTTTCGCCCTGTTCAAGGCACCTCAGCTTCCTCCCAGGCGATTTCTCCAAGACCAGGTATTTCTCTCTGCAGTCTTCCCACAACCAATCCGAAGGGAGTGTCCTCTTTGGGGTGGTATGCAGCCGGGTAGGTGACGGTCTGCTCCACGAAGTAATGGCCGAAGCGAGGAAACCAAGAGTGATCCGATCGGTCTATTGCCCAAGGGGTCGGCTGTTGCTCCGGTCCTGAGAATCCGCCATCTTGTAAGATCATGTCAACCACGCTTTCGAAGCAGTCTCCGGTCATGCGGGACCTCAAACTCCGACCGTATTTTACCAGCTCACCAGCATGCGGTCTAACCTTTGTTCTGCAAATGATTCTAAAGCAGGGGGTTGGCATTCATCATCCCTGCACATAGGCCGGCCAGCAACCCTTGCAGGTCGGTCCCAATCATCTCCAAAACCCTTTCGAGCCGGCTCTGAATCTCTTTGAAAACGCTGACCTCCTCGGGTACACTGGCGCGAAATCCCATGGTGCTTCTCCTTTTTGTGCGATTGTTAGTGGCAGGCTTTTTCTTTAACGGGGAAGTGCCTTTTTTCTACCCTTTTGGAATTTGTGCCAGGAATCCTGCAAGGCCCCCCGGTCATTGCCGGTGGACCTTGCCAAAAGGGCGGTGTTGAACGATTCGGCGTAATGGGCTCAATTGATAGAAAAATCTTTTGAGCGTTGGCATATGACTGCAAGCGCGTAATTTCATTGAATGGATGAGCATTATTTCCACGTCTCAAGATGCGTGGAATCAACAAGGGGGTTGCCGGTGGACCTGAACGCACCAAATGGGGAAGAATCCGCGGAAAAGGTAAGACGACACCTTGAGGATGAAATCGCCGGACCCACGGTGACAGTGGAAGACCTTCGAGACAGCGAAGCCTATTTCAAGGGCATCGTGGAGGCTTTCGACGGATTCGTCTATGTCTGCTCCTCCGATAACCGCATCGAATTCATTAATGACAGGGTGAGCGAACATATCGGTCGTGATGTCACGGGAGAACTCTGCCATAAGGCGGTCTATGAGCTGGATTCCCTTTGCCCATGGTGCAGGGAGCAGCCTGTCTTCCGGGGAGAAACGGTTCGCTATGAGTGCAAAAGTCCACGGAACAGGAAATGGTATCAGAACATAGCAACGCCCATCCATCGAAAGGACGGCTCCATTTCCAAGCTAAGCATGTGCCTGGACATTACTGAAAAGAAGGAGGCTGAGGAGGCGGTACTGGAAAGCGAACGAAAGCTCAAAACACTCATGAACAATCTCCCGGGCATGGCGTATCGGTGCAAGGCCGACGAGACCTTCAGCATGGAGTTCGCCAGCAAGGGGAGCGCAAAGCTGCTGGGGTTTGAACCCCATCAACTGCTGGGTACCGGAGAAAATCGAACCGCCTTCCAAAACCTTGTCAATCCTGAGGATCGAAAAAACATGTTGCGGCAGGTGGCCATATCTGTAGATGAAAAACGACCATTTAGCTTCAACTATCGAATCCGAACGACCTCTGGAGAAGAAAAGTGGGTGTGGGAGCAAGGGGAAGGAGTCTTCTCCGATGATGGAGAACTCATAGCCCTGGAGGGATTCATCGCCGACGTGACCGCTCAGAAGGAGGTCGAGCTTGATCTTCGTGAAGAAAACAAGCGGCTGAGGTCTTCAATCAAAGACCGGTACAATCTCGGCAATATCATCGGCAAGAGCCGCCCCATGCAGGAGGTTTATGAACTTATTCTAAAGGCGGCGTCCACAGACGCAAATATCATCATAAGTGGTGAATCGGGAACCGGGAAAGAACTGGTGGCCCATGCAATTCATGACCTCAGTGCCCGCTCCAGGGGAGTTTTCGTTCCCATCAATTGCGGTGCCGTTCCGGAAAGCCTTCTGGAGAGTGAATTCTTCGGTCATCGAAAAGGAGCCTACACGGGGGCCAGTGCGGACACCGGCGGCTATCTGGACACTGCCGACGGCGGCACTTTGTTTTTGGATGAAGTAGGGGAGATTGGTCTGAGCGTGCAAGTGAAGCTCCTCAGGGCCATAGAGGGTAAAGGATACACGCCTGTTGGCGGCAACGAGCTTAAACGCTCCAATTTTCGGATTGTAGCGGCAACCAACCGCAACCTGGTGCAATTGGTGAGAGATGGAAAGATGAGGGAAGACTTCTTTTACAGAATCCATATCCTTCCCATTGTTCTTCCGCCACTGAGGAGGCGAAAGGATGATATTCCTTTACTGATAGACCACTTCCTGGAGCAGTACTGCGGGGGCGGCGAGAAGCCCGTTCTCCCATCGGAGGTGTGGGAGGCGCTGCAGAGCTACAGTTGGCCCGGCAATGTGAGAGAACTCCAGAATGTTCTCAACTCATATGTTACCCTTGGGCGCCTGGATTTCATGGGCAAAATAGACGGCGGTGTTGAGCCCCCTGCCATCTCTTCGCTGTATGACGTTCCCAGTGATGTGAACGGACTCCGCAATGCGGTGGAAGCATTCGAAAAGAGACTGATCCTGCATACCCTGGAGAAAACACACTGGCACCGCGGAAAGGCTGCGTCCATCTTAAAACTCAATCGCCGAACCCTGCACAGAAAAATGGAAACACATGGTATCGAATAGCCCAAATTGGGGCAAAAATGTCTCTATCGCAATTTATCTTTGGACTTCAGGGCAATAGGCCTGGTGATCCCATTTGGTGGGACAAGCCTGTCCCATCTCCTCTTCACGTCATTGGCCGACCCTTTATCCAACTAATAGTATATATTTCAGTATGTTAAGCTTAACCTGCTTCGCATGGCACGCGTCATGCACTACCGTCTTGCCTTAGACCTCTCAATCGTGTGTCCATTCCAGATCCGGAGAACTCATGATGGCTTTTCTTTTTGAGAAGAATTGTGAAAAACAGGCCCATGCAATCAGTTTCTGCAAGGGAGCGGGCATCAGGCCGGCGTGCCTGCAAATAGCTCAAGGGCATTGGAACAGGTTACCGGTGGAGCATTTGACCCGTGTTCATGCCTGGTCCTGATCCGGTGCAGCCCAAAACGGGATGGAAAAGAATTAATGCCTGATCTCGGGCGGATTTGCCCCATCTTGCGATTATCGCTTCTACAGCATCGAGCACTCTTGAACCGGGGAGGGGGGGCCGTTTCCGGTGGCTCGCCGCGGCTGAAGTGGTCGTGCAAAACCATGGTTTCAACAATGATTCGGAAGCAGGACTCCATTTATCCCCGAAACATCAAAGGGGGAGTTTAGAGGTGAGTTGAGAACCGCAAAAAGACAAACTGAGAGGAGAAATTAGATGAAGAGTGCCAGAAAGTTCTTCCAGGTTGCTTTGCCGTTAATGCTGGTTGCTTCCTTGATTTTGCCCTGTACCGCACAGGCTGCTCAGTCGCAAAAAGGTGAAATAGTCATTAAGCTGGGCCATCCGGATACGGAAATAGGTATTCTTGAGAGTCCATATTTTGCCTATTCAGACGTATTTAAATCAATTGTTGAAGGTAAAACCGGTGGAAGGATCCAGGTGGAAGTTTTTCCAAACTCCCAGTTGGGTGACTTGCGTTCCATGATGGAACAAACCGCTCGGGGTGATATTCAGATCACGGCAGGCCCATCGTCGTCGCTCCTGGCAGCATATGAACCCAATATTCAGGTGCTCGATATTCCCTATGCCTTTCAAACAACCGAGATTGGAAGAATTGTATTAAACGGTGAATTTGGAAAAGAAATCAGTGAAGCCGCGGCCCAGAAAAGCAAGTTGAGAGTGATCTCCTGGCTCCCTTCATCGTTCAGGTGTTTTAGCAATAGCGTGCGTGAAATCAAAACACCGGAAGATGTAAAGGGTCTAAGAATAAGGACCATGCAAGTGCCAGTGCATTTGGCAATGATAAAAGCGCTCGAAGCAAATCCTACTCCTATACCTTTCGAAGAACTCTATTCCGCACTGCAGACCGGTGTTGTTGATGGCCAGGAAAATGCCGCATATACAATGATTATGGTTAAGCTTCAAGAAGTGCAGAAATACTATACACTTGATAATCACCTACTGAATGCCGCTGTTGTGGTCATGAACGACAAATTCTTAAAAGGCTTAAGTCCGGAAGATCAGGCAATAATAAAATATGCGGCCCGTGAAGCGGATCTTGCATTCCTCGGTGTTGTAACCGCAAAAACAAATGACGACTTAAAGACTCTCACCAAAGCCGGTGTTAAAATCTATGTCCCAACTCCTGCAGAGTATAAAATGTTTAGAGACAAGGTTCAAGGTCCAGTTATAAAACAATTGGAAGGAAAAGTTGACCAGATATGGATAGATAAGCTTTTCAAGGCTATTAAGCAAGCAGAGATTGACACTGGTATACAAAATTAAAATCTGGAACTTCAGCACTGATAGAAGTACTTGTTGAGCTGTTGAATTGCATTCATATAAAGTGACACCTGGGTTTTCCTGAACCTGTTGGGAGCTGTTTGTCTCCGATATGCCGCCAGTGCAAGGGAAACCTGGGTATTTCCTCAGAATCATACTCACCATATCGATGTGAGTCGTAATGGAGGAACGAATCCATAATGCGATTATTAAGGTATTTAAGTGACGTAATAGCTTTTGTAAGCCTACGTGTGTCATGCTTATTCATGGTTATTATGACAATGATAATAATTCTAGAAGTCATTCTGAGATATGTATTTAACTCTGGAATTTCCAGCTCAGACGAGATTGCCAAATATTCTACAATTTGGTCGGTAATGTTAACCGGAAATGTTTTGATAAAAGAAGATTCACTTATTAAGGTTGATTTTTTGGACCATTTATGGCCTGCAAAATTCATTAAATGGCGTGATATTTTCTACCAGTTTATAATTATTATTCTACTTTTCTTCCTGATGAAGGAAGGCTGGGATCAGGCGATAGAAGGCCTGAATGCTAAAATTACAAGCATTGATTTGGCCTGGTTTTATCCATATCTTGCCATCCCGATTGGCGCACTATTAATGCTATACCAATCCATATATAATGTTATCAAGCTGTTTGGAAAGGACTAGTCAATATGTCATTACTTGTAGTAATTCTAATCCTGATGGTATTGCTTGTTGTTGGAGCTCCGGTGATGTTTGCTGTAGGAGCTGCAGCATTTTCATATTTTGTGATTGCGCCACATATGTGGAGTTCACTAGGGATATACGCTCACAAGTATTTTACCGGAATGGACAGTTTCGTTTTTCTGTGTATTCCCTTATTTACGCTGGCAGGGGAGCTGATGGGCCAGAGCGGAATGATGCATCATCTGGTCAGGTTCAGCCAGTTGATCGTTGGACGGATTCGAGGCGGGCTCGCCTATGTTACCGTTCTTGCGAGCATGCTTTTCGGCGGTATTTCCGGCTCCGCGATGGCTGACGTTTCCGCATTGGGACCGGTGGCAATCGATATGATGAAGAAAGACGGCTATACAACGGAATTCAGTGCCGCCGTTGTGGCCACATCGGCAATCCAGGGGCCGATTATTCCGCCGAGCATACCGATGGTTATTTTTGCCAGCGTAACCAATGTTTCGGTGGGTGCGCTGTTTTTGGGGGGCGCAGTTCCCGGGATATTAATAGGTCTTAGCCAAATGCTTATCATTGCGCTGTTGGCCAAAAAGAAGAACTTCCCGAAGAATCGTGAGAAATTTACTTTAAAGCAGGCGGGCAATACTTTGCTGTCAAGCATCTGGGCCTTGCTCATGCCGGTTATCATCCTTGGCGGAATATTGGGCGGAATCTTTACCGCCACTGAGGCGGCCGCAGTTGCGACGGGCTATGCGTTTCTTGTTGCCGCTTTTGTGTACAAGAGCATAACGTGGGCGAGTTTTATGCAGGCACTCATCAGTTCGGTCAAAACAACGGCTTCCATTTACCTTATCATTGCCTTTTCCGTAGTTCTCGGCTGGATATTCGCTATGGAAAGGGTACCACAATCGGTTGCGACCTTTGTGCGGGTATGGAACCTTTCTCCTTATACCGTTTTATTTTTAATCAATTTGTTTCTACTGTTCAACGGCATGTGGATATCGGATGCAGTCCAACTCCTTTTATTTGCGCCAATATTTACTCCGCTGGTAGTTTCAATGGGGATAAATCCTGTCCATTTTGGAGTGGTTATGGTTGTGAATGTGATGATCGGACTGATCACTCCACCGTATGGCTTCGCCTTTTACCTTGCTGCGGCTATCAGCAAAACAAAGCTTAGAGACTTGGTTATAGAGGCAGTGCCGTTTATCGGGGCCAGTATAGCTGTGTTGTTTATGATAACATATATACCGCAGTTGGTATTGTTCCTGCCTAAAGTGCTGGGACTTGTTAAGTAGTCCTTGTATTCCAGATTCCAAATCGGCAGATGAAACTTCAGGGAGTAAATTTCATGGTGAAAACAGTCTTATTGATCAATCCGACCATTCAACCCGTAGGCGTGGATCTCCTGAATAAGGAGTGTCGTGTTGTAATGGCCCCGGATGGCGCGGAAGATACGCTCATCCGATACATCAATGAAAACAATGCGGAAGCGGTGATTACCAGGGTGGAGAAAACGACCAGGCGCATTTTCGAGAGTTGTCCGTCGCTGGCCGTGGTGGGGCAACACGGAGTGGGAGTGGATAATGTCGATGTCAAAGCCGCAACCGATAATGGAGTACTGGTACTCAACGTGCCGGCCGGCAATTACATGTCGGTGGCGGAACATACAATCATGAGTATTTTGGCGTTGAGCCGCAACCTTCGAGTGAGTGACTCGATGGTAAGAGAGGGCCACTGGGAATTCCGGGATGCGTATTATCCCATGGAGGTGAACGGCAAGACGCTGCTGATCCTGGGGTTGGGGAGGATTGGATATGAGGTCGCAAGAAAAGCGAAGGCATTCAATATGCGACTGTTCGGCTATGATCCGTTTGTAGCTCCTGAAGATATGGCCCTGGTCGGTGTTCAGAAGGTGGAAGATCTCTCGGCCTGCGTGTCCGAAGCGGATTTCATTTCCATTCACACTCCCTTAACGCCGGCCACGAGGCACATGATTTCGGCGGATTTGCTCTCGCGCATGAAAAAAACCGCATATGTCGTCAATGTCGGCCGCGGGCCGGTCGTTGATCAGAACGCCCTATATGAAGCGCTGAAGAACGGCGTGATTGCTGGAGCAGCATTGGATGTGCTGGAGCAGGAACCGCCGAAAGCGGATGAACCCCTTTTGAAGTTGGAGAATGTGATCTTTACGCCTCACTTTGCCGGGGATACCAGGGAATCCAAGTATCGCATCTCCCTGACATTGGCGACCGAGGTGATAAAGGTGCTGCGGGGCGATGGATCGGGGAATGTGGTCAATCCCAAAGTCCTGGGTTCAGCTCGCCTGTACGGATAGCTCGAAGAGGGTGAAACCAAGTGGTAACTGTCCGAAAGGACAAAGCAATGGAAGATCAAAAGAGGGGAGATTGAAATGAAGTTCGGTATTGTGACGGCCATAGTGACACCGATAGATGAGACCAACTCAGTGGATGAAAAGAGCCTAAGACACATAATAGACATTCAGTTACAAAATGAGGCCCAGAGTATTTGCGCTCTTGGAGGAACAGGTGAATACGTGGCCTTGAGCGTCGGCGAAAGAAAGCGGATTATCGACATTACCGTGGATCAGGTAAAGGGCAAAGTCCCGGTGGTTGTCGGCGCATGCTCACCGGGAATTTACGACTGTATAGAGATTGGTGCGTATGCCAAGGCCGCGGGCGCCGATGCGATTTTGCTCATAACACCTTATGGCGTTAAGGGCACAAACGATGGAATCATCGAATACTTCAAGGTGTTCGATAAGGCCGTTGATATGCCATTTATCATATACAACTTTCCGCCACGAACAGGTGTAGATCTTGAGGTATCAGTAATTAATACTTTGGCTGAGCAGATAAATAATCTTGTTGGATTAAAAGAATCAGTATCTGATGTGGGTAAAGTTATTGATCTCTTGAATCGTGTCGGAGATAAGATACAGATTCTGTGTGGTGATGAATACTCCATGGTTCTACAGATGGTTTTGGGTGTAGATGGAGGGGTACTTGCAAGTCCGAACGTAATTGCTGGATTTTGGCCAATGTTATGGAAACTTGTAAAAGATGGGAAGGTCGATGAAGCAATTAGGATCCATGCGCAATATCAACCCTTTATCAAAGCATTATTCATCGAATCAAACCCCGGTCCATTAAAAGAAGCAATGAGGCTTGCCGGCCTGCCTGCAGGGTTTGTACGCCCTCCTTTGTGCAGGGCATCGAGCAGTACCATTGAAACACTAAGAAGTAATATGGAAAGACTGGGCTTATTGGATAAATATAAAGCGGACAGGTAATAGTTGAACTGCGTTTGATTTGCAATTTTGATGGATGGTACTCATCGAGCCATGCCAATTCGTGGCGTGGCTCGATCCTTTTGATGGTGCGCACGGCAAGGGTGCCCGCCCCGAGATGGAATCCGAAGGAAGCCGCAGACAAAGCGCCGACCCGGCAAACAGGCATCGCATACGTGGCGGCTATGCCGGACGAGAGGGCCGCTATCTTCAAGGTTCGATACTCGTACGGAAGACATGGATATTGATACGGCGCATAACCGCGAAGGTGGATGCGAATTACCAGGCGAGATCCGGCAAATTGCTTCGTGCTGCGGCGATTGAAATGATGAAAGCATGGAGAATAGGCCCGGCTATGGCATTCATGTAAGGGAGGAAGAGAGATTGTTCTGCCTTGGAGAGAATAACTCGGAGTTCTTCGATAAATGTACGATTCCCTCATTTATCGATGTGAGACAGGATTTTCCCCGTGAAGATGTTACCGCTGAAATACCGCAACTTATCGCCGGGGGTTTCAAGAAAGAGGTTGTTGCAGGAGCCATCCGGAGGGGGATGAGAATTGCTGTCGCTGTGGGAAGCAGGGGTGTAGCCGGTATCGACATTATTGTCAGAGAGACTGTGAGACAGATCGAATCCCTTGGTGCCCACCCGTTTATCATTCCAGCCATGGGAACTCACGGAGGCTGCGATCCCGAGAAACAGAAGTTGATCCTGGCCGGCATGGGAATCACCGAAGAATCGATGCAGGTGGAAGTGGCCTCATCAATGGACGTGGTTGAACTGGGCACAACAGATGATGGCTTGCCTGTCTTTTTTGACCGAATTGCCTTCGAAAAATCCGACGGAGTAGTGGTTGTCAACAGGATCAAGCCACATACCGATTTCAGGGGTGAAACCGAAAGCGGCCTTCAAAAAATGATAGCAGTTGGTCTTGGAAATGCCGCCGGTGCAAATCAGGCTCATTCCTTTCCCCTGAGAGAATTTGGCAAGATAATACCGGCGATAGCCAAGGTTGCGATCTCCCGTGGATTGATAAAACTAGGTATCGCTGTAGTGGAAGATGCTTATAAAGGAGTAGCTCACATTGAGATTGTGGAACCCTGGAATTTTTATGACAGAGAAAAAGAGCTTTTGGTGAAAGCAATAAGTCTAATGGGGCGACTCTTGGTGGACAAGGTTGATTTGCTGGTAGTTCGTGAACTTGGAAAAGATGTTAGTGGCGCTGGCATGGATAATAATGTAATCAACCGTTATATTGATTCATATATGGTTGATGAGACCCGCAATATCAATAGAATAGCTGTTCTGGATTTAACTGTGAAAACAAATGGACATGCACCTGGGATTGGTTACGCCGATGTGGTTACCAGAAGGATTATAGAGAAAATGGATTATGTCAGCACCTATAAAAACTGTATTATCGGGCGTGCGCCTATGTCGTGTAAGATACCAATAACTGTAGATAATGATCGTTTGGCTATACAGTGTGGTTTACAGCTTTCCGACAGCGTATCGAATAACGAACCAAGGATAGTGATTATCAAAAACACGTCTGAATTACAAAATATCACGGTATCTGCTGGAGTATTGGGGGAAATTAAGCAATATCCTAATATATCCACCATATCCGGATTTTACAATCTGGAGTTTGATATTAATGGAAATCTTTGCGCTCCCGCCTGCCGCCAAACGCCTGGTTGATTGTCAGTAAGGTAGACTTCTCTTAACGCCTTCCGCTGATGACCTGGAAGAAGGAGTGTGATCCCTGCCGGCCCGAGGTGCTGCCCCGGCTCGTCCCAAGCCGGAAGTTGCGGTGATATACCGTTCGATCACCGGGTTCTCCACAGGGAAATGCAAGTCTGAAGCATCAGATAGCCCAAAATGGGACAGTCCTGTCGCTATGGGAATTTATCATGTAACTTCCAATCAATAGACCCGGTTCTTCCATCTGGTGGGGCGATTCTGTCCCATCATGCAATATTGTCACTAAGCAGATTGCCTGTCGAATAGTTCTTTATATTTCAGCTAGTTGATATGCGTCCTCAGGAGTGGCACACTTTTTGAGTGTTTCCGGGACGGCGGAGTTCTCAATCCGATCTCAATTTTTGACCCGCAATGCTCGGCAGGTTTCACCAGCTCGACAAGATGCTTGGCACGCGAGTCGATTGGGTCGGTTTCAGCCAAAGGGCGCATGCCGGGTCATTATCCCGGCGGGTGGTTCGGATGCTGCGATCAAGTCACTCGCCGAGTGCTGCACCTGTAAACATTGGATCTCGATCTGATGGTCTCCGACGGCAGAGGCTGCAAGGCTGTCGATACCCGATCCGCGGCGATCTGCCTCTCAGCGGGAATCAATGCCTTTACCAGTCCCGCTACATTAAAGGGCTAAAGGAATCGTGCAGGCCGGGAGTCATCAGCGACATGGCGAGACCCTGAGTAGCCCATGCCTTGAGATCGTCATCGATCCCAGGGTCGGCGAGGAGGAATGATCCTGTCGGATTGCGTGAGCAGGGTCTCTGAGTAAAGGACGGCATGTCCAGACAGAGTCAGAGGAGAATTTATGTTCGGCAAGAACAAACGATTGTGGGGGGCACTTTCTCCCATCAAGCCGACCTACGATGCGGTCATTATCGGTGGTGGGCTCCACGGCCTGGCGACTGCCTATTTCCTGGCCAGCCGTCATGGAATGAAAGATGTTGCGGTCATTGAAAAGCGTTACATCGGGTTCGGGGGCGCGGGAAGAAACACCGCAATTGTGCGGGCCAACCAGCGGACTCAGGAGAATCTCCCGCTCTACAGGGAAGCCTTGGAACTCTGGCCGGTCCTGACCAGGGAGTTGGATTTCAACCTCATGTTCTATAACTGCGGGAACCTGAACCTTGCCCACAGTGAAGCGGCATTGAAAGCCATGCGCACTCAGGTTGCTTCGGCTCAATTCCTTGGGATCAAGAGCCTGCTGGTGGATCGCAAGGAGTGCAAGGAGCTGATTCCAGCCCTGGATATCTCCGACCGGCCCCGTTATCCCATCTATGGCGGCATGTATCATCCGCCCGGCGGCATCGTCCGTCATGATGCAGTGGTGTGGGGGCTTGCCAGGGGCGCTGCGAAGCATGGGGTGCATATCCATCAGGGTACCGAAGTGACCGGGATCGGGGTGAAAAACCGCAGGATCGTTTCCGTCGAAACCAATAGGGGGAGGATCTCCACATCACGAGTGCTCAACGCGGCGGGAGGTTATTCTGCCGCGATTTCCTCCAAGATGCTCGGCATCCGCCTGCCCATAAGCGTTTTGACCATACAGGCGATGGTGACCCAGCCGGTGAAACCGCTGCTGCATCACGTGGTCTCTTCGGGCATGTACCACTGCTACGCGAACCAGACGCTCAAGGGGGAAATTGCCACTGGCGCACACATGGATGCGTGGCCGAATTACACGACGCAGACCACCGCCCACTATATCAAACACCAGGCTGAATCCCTCTCCGAGTTCCTGCCGTGCCTCAAAGGGGTGAAGTTCATGCGCCATTGGGCAGGGCTTGCGGATATGACTCCCGATATGGCGCCCATCATGGATGGGAACGACCCCATCCAGGGTTACTACATGGACTGCGGCTGGGGATATTTCGGGTTCAAATCCTGCACCGCAACGGGCAAATACATGGCCGAGTTCCTGGCGGGCGGCGACTGTCCCGAAATCCTGAAACCTTTTACATTGCGGCGTTTTGAGCAGCACAGGCTCATGGGCGAAACCGCGGCCCTGGTAACTTATAGTCCCGACAACTGATCCACGGAGAAGTGAACCGTTCGACGCAAGCGTAACGGGGAGGACTTCACCGATCGCCGATCAGAAAACAATAAGGACTGACTGCCGGACAAAAAAGGAGATGCCATGGCATTAACGATAACCTGCCCCATCTGCGGCAAAAGAAACGGATACGAATTTCGATACGGCGGGGAAGACAAAGGGCCGAGGCCGGACCTGGAGAGCCTTTCCCCGCAGGCATGGTGCGATTACGTCCATATGAACGACTGCGTGGCCGGCATCCAGGAGGAATGGTGGTGTCACCGTGACGGGTGCGGGTCCTGGTTTGTGGTCCAACGCGACACAACAACCAACCTGGAGGTGCCCCTGGCAGTTGAAACGACTGAAACCGAGGTGGTGTAGATGAACAGACTCAAACACTTGCCTACATTGCGCGTTCATCCCGAGAAAAGGGTTTCCATCAACTACGGGGGAAGATCTCTTGAAGGGATGGAAGGGGATACGATCGCATCCGTTCTGTATGCCAACGGGGTTCGGGTTTTTTCCCGAAGCCTGAAATACCATCGCCCCCGAGGGCTCTACAGCCTGGACGGGGAATGCGGCAATACCTGCATGGAAGTGGACGGCATCCCCAACGTTCCGGCGGAAAACACTCCGGCCACAAACGGCATGACGATCAAAGCCCAGAACGTGGTGGGATCACCGGAATTCGACCTGATGTCTTTTCTGGACAAGTTGAGTTGGGCCATGCCCGCAGGATTTTATTACAGGATGTTTCACCGGCCTGCACGCATATGGCCCATAGCCGTCAAACGAATACGCAAGGCTGCGGGGCTCGGCGTGTTGGCACCCGACTTCGTCCTTGAAGGCAGATATGACGAAACCTATCCCGCTGCCGATGTATGCGTGATAGGCGGCGGCCCGGCGGGGATGAATGCGGCCCTGGCGGCGGCGGGGGAAGGGCTTCGTGTCGTCCTGTTGGAGTCGCGGCCCTGGCTCGGAGGCTTCTTCGAGTATCGCACGGCGGAGTACGCAAAGGGAGGGCCGCTATTCGAGCGGGCAAGAGACCTTGCCGGTCAAGTGGAGGCGATGTCGAATATTCGCGTATTGAAGCATACCTCCGTGGTGGGGCTCTACAACAACAACCTCGTGACCGCCTTCCAAAGAGGTCAGCCGGACGACGGTTTTGACGAACGATATATCGAAATCCGCGCCGAGAGCGTGGTCGCGGCTTCGGGCTGCATAGAGCGTCCCCTGCTTTTCAAAAACAACGAGAAGCCGGGAGTCATGCAACCGGCATGCGCACACCGGCTGACACGCTCCTGGGGGCTCCTCCCCGGAAAAGAGGCGGTGTTCAGCGTGGGGCACGACCTCGGGCTGGAAGCGGCCATCGATCTGTCCGACCTCGGAATGAAAGTGCATTGCGTCGCTGATGTCCGCGAAGATGGCCAGGACCCGGCCCTGATTGGAGAACTCGAAAAGAGAGGAGTTCCGTTCTACAGGGGTTGGGTGGCTGCTGAAGCAAAAGGCGGCAAGGTGGTCAAGGAAGTGATTCTGAAAACGCTTTCGGGGACCAGGAAACGTCAATTCTCCTGCGATGTCCTGGTTGCATCTGCAGGTCTCACACCGGTCACGGGGCCTCTCACTTTGGCTCAGGCCGGGCAAAAATATGATGACCATACCGGCTTTTTCCTCCCTGTTGACCTGCCCGGCAAAATGCACGCCGCCGGAAGAATGCTCGGCCTTCACGATGCCTTATCCGTTGAGGCCTCCGGATGGCTGGCAGGTCTCCAGGCGGCAGCCGATTGCGGAGCTTCGGTTCCGGGCGCGCTTCAGGATGCCCGTAAACAATTGGCGGCGCTGCCGCGAGCCGGCCGGGGTTCCAAGTTCGTAATGGCGCCGGCCTGCGCTCACAAAACCTTCATCTGTTTCGACGAAGATACAACGGTGAAGAACGTCGCTCAGGCTGTGGCCATGGGCTTTGACGTCCCCGAGCTTATCAAACGGTTCACGTCAGCGGGCACCGGGCCGGGTCAGGGAGGCGTGTCCGGTCACAACCTGCCTCTCTATGTGGCCGGTACTCAGGAATGCCCCGATCCAAATCCTCGACCGACAACAGTCCGCGCACCCCTGGTTCCGGTTCTGCTGGGAACTTATGCCGGATCGAACCATGACATGAGCAAACGCACACCGGTGCACGACTCTCAAGCGGCCGCCGCCGGGGGAGGACTCATGGAACGGGTCGGGGTCTGGAATCGCGCCAGGCGGTTCTCGGAGGACAAAAATGCACGGGCCGAAATCGAAAACGTTCGCAACAACGTGGGCGTGCTGGACGGTTCCACTCTCGGCAAATTCCGCCTCTACGGCCCCGATGCTCTCAAGGTCCTTGAACGGGTCTATGTGAGCGACATGTCCAGAGTCATGAAGGGCAGGGTGAAGTACTCCGCCATGTGCAATGAGGACGGGTGCGTCATCGACGACGGCATTGTGACGAAGACCGGCGAGAACGACTATTACCTGACCACATCCACCACCCGTGCCGCCGAGACCGCGCATTGGGTGCGCTACCATACCCGCTATGACGATTGGAATTTTAATATTGTCAACCTGGCGGACGCTTACGGCGTTATCAACCTGGCGGGTCCAAATGCCCGAAAGGTGCTGAGAAAAATTACCGGGGCGGATGTATCAAACGAAGCTTTCCCGTTTTCGGGATACAGGGAATTGATCGTTCGGGAAGCCATACCGGTCAGGGCCATGCGCCTGGGGTTCGTGGGTGAGCTCTCCTACGAGTTGCACGTGCCCTCCTCTTACATGCAGACGTTGTGGGACATTGTCGAAGAGGCTGGAAAGGAATTCGGAATCCAGCCGTTCGGCCTGGAAGCCCAAAGCACTCTGCGTATGGAAAAAGGACATGTGATCCTGGGGTCCGAGTCGGAGCAGCGGACGACTTTGCACGACATCGGACTGGGATTCCTGTGGTACCGGGATAAGCCCGAAGCCGGGACCATCGGAGCGGCGGCACTGAAGCAGACCGAGAACCAGGCGGAGCGCCTGAAGCTGGTCGGATTCAAGATGGAGGACCCTGCCTCGTCCGGTGTCCCGAAAGACGGTTCGATTGTTGTGGACACTCGAATTCGGGGATACGTCTGCACGGCCCGCTATAGCTATGCGCTCAAAGAACCGGCGGGAATGGCTCTGGTGGATGAAGCCCTTGCCTCCGTCGGCAGGCGGCTGTCCATCTATGAAGACGGCTGCTGCGGGCGGCTCATATCGGCCAAAGTCGTCCCCATGCCCTTTTACGATCCCGAAGGCAAGCGGATGAAG
This sequence comes from uncultured Syntrophobacter sp., assembly GCA_963666995.1. Taxonomy (GTDB): domain Bacteria; phylum Desulfobacterota; class Syntrophobacteria; order Syntrophobacterales; family Syntrophobacteraceae; genus Syntrophobacter. The sequence continues at coordinate 4,087,071 of OY762941.1, forward strand.
ATGTAGGCTTCATGGTTGAACAGCAGGAAGCACCACCAACAGAGGACAATTTCATGAGAAACATTCAACGAAGATCGCCGGTTTCTTTTTCTTCCCGACCGGTCAGAACCGAAAACCGGGGCCACTGGATGGTTACCCTGGAATACGAGGATGAAGGGACCGGACCCTACCTCATCGATCTGAGCCATCGGCCCAGGTGGGACCTCCAGGGTCGAGACATCTCCCAATCTGCGCCTTTTGATATCGCGGTGCCGGAAAAACCCGGGGAGTCCCGCTTCCGTGACGGCGTTCTCATAAACCGCATGAACGGAACTCAGGCCTCCGTCTGGCACCTCTGGGGAGACGCCCCGCAGATCCTCGACGGTCCGGCGGTTACAGACATTACGGAGGCGAGCGTCTTTCTGGCACTCACCGGACGGAACGTCTTTTCCATCACGGAAAAGCTGACGTCTCTTGACCTTGCAGACCCCAGGAAAGAGCCTCCCGTCATATTTCAGGGTCCATTTTCGCACGTCCCCTGCCAAATAGCTGTCCTGGAACGTGACGGCGTGGACGGGACCATTCTTCTGGCCTGCTCGAGAGGATACGCATTCGACATGGTGCATGTGGTTCTCGATGCGGGAAGGGGAGCGGGGCTTCGGCCCGCGGGAGAGAATGCGTTCTCCGGCGTTTTAAAGAGCCGAAATAAAAACTCATGAATTACATCGGATGATGTTCAGAGTGTGGTGATCGTACCTGTGGAGGATTGAGGGCTTCGCCGACAGTCCCGGTTATGTGCCGCCCTGTTTCCATGAAAGGCCGGTGCCGGAGAGACTGCGACTCACGACGATTCATGCAAGGGAGCAAGCCTCAGGCACCGTTGCGGATTCAAAACCCGGGACTCCGACCTCGAGATCCCCAAAGCCTTAAACGTCACCCTTACAAAGGGAGTGGAATCTAAATGGCGAACAATTTGGAAGAACAAGTCAAGGCAACCGGCAAAAACGCCCCGGAGTATGGTTCGAAAGGTCCGTTCACAAACGATACTCCCGTTGAATGGACGGAAGAAAACAGGAAGCAGTTTAAGGATGCTCTTGATCGCGTGAAGGGGAGCTTCCCCCTGGATGTTGCTCTTTACATCGGCGGTCGGAGCGTCAAGACCGACAGGAAAATCCGGTCCACCGATCCCAATAATCCGGACCGCCTTGTTGCTGTGGCGTCTGCGGCAGGCATTGCGGAAGTGGAGAGAGCAATTGCCGCGGCAAAAGCGGCCTTTCCCGCCTGGAGCACTACCGCTCCGTCCCACCGCAGCGAATACCTTTTCAAGGCGGCCGACGTCGTCAGGAAGAAGCGCTATGCACTTGCGGCGCTTCTCACCTACGAAAGCGGCAAGAACTGGACCGAGGCGCTGGCGGACACCTGTGAGTCCATAGATTTTCTGGAGTATTACGGACGGGAGATGATTCGTCTGGAAAACCTCAACACTCTCCCCAGTTTCCCCGGCGAAACCAACAGGCAATTGCGGGTAGCCAAAGGTGTAGGTGCGGTGATTGCCCCCTGGAACTTTGCGCTTCCCATCTCCATCGGGATGTCCTGCGCGGCCATCGTCACCGGCAATACGGTGGTGTACAAGCCTGCCTCCCAGGTTCCTGCGGTCGGCAAGGCGGTCTACGATGTGTTTGCAGAGGCCGGTCTGCCCGACGGCGTATTCAATTTTATCCCGGGGTCGGGGGGCGAAATAGGCGATCGTCTGGTGACGCATCCCCAGGTGTCCTTCACGATCTTTACCGGAAGCAAAGAAGTCGGCCTCGGAATCATTGAAAAGTCGGGCAAGACACCTGAAGGGGCGGTAAACGTGAAGCACGTCACTGCCGAAATGGGCGGGAAAAACGCCATTATCGTAGACGGAGATGCGGACCTGGATGAAGCAATCCCCCACATTGTCCGTTCAGCCTTCAGTTACATGGGGCAGAAGTGCTCGGCGTGCTCGCGACTGATCGTACTGGAAGAAATCTACGAGGAGTTCATCAGCCGATTCAAGAATGCGGTGGAAACCCTGCGCCTTGGGCCGGCGGAGGACCCCCGGACCGATGTTGGGGCCGTTATTGATGAAACGGCCGGGAAAAAGATCACGGCATACATCGAACTCGGCAAAAAGGAGGCGACGCTTCTGGTATCCCATACCGACGGTTCCCTGTCGGGCCATTTCGTGCCGCCCACGGTCTTTTCGGACATCCGGCCCGACAGCAGGCTGGCCCAGGAGGAGATCTTCGGGCCGGTGGTCTGTATCATGAAGGTGGGCACTTTCGAAGAGGCCCTTCAAGTGGCAAACGGAACGCAGTATGCGCTGACCGCGGGAGTCTTCTCCGGAAGTCCCGCAAACATCGAAAAAGCGTGCAAGAATCTCGAAACGGGCACACTTTACATCAATCGCTCCACCACCGGGGCTCTCATGCAGCGGCACCCCTTCGGCGGCTACAAGATGTCCGGCGTCGGCTCCAAATCCATGGGACCGGATTATTTGCCTCAGTTCATGTTCTCAAGAACCATTGTGGAAAACACCTTGTGTGGCAGCCCGGCTCCCATTGGCGAGGAGTAGGCTCCATTGGAAGGTGACGGATTCCAATAGGGATCCTTTATAAGCAAACGAGATTCCAAGGGCGCATCTAATGAACCATAGCCGGTGCAGGGGATGCGGCATCTGAGCGTGTCGTTATCTCCCTGCATCGGACGGGCAAGATGCCTCAGGCCCGACGCCGTGTCATGATGAGCCTGCGCTCTCGATCCGTCCTCGCACGGCGGGTTCTATCTCCCGCCAGTTCCAGGGAGGAGCGGCCTCCTCCTCCCGGCTTTCCCATGGCCAGGAATGAGGAATCGGAGAGCGCAGGATCAGTCGCTCTTTCCCGGTCGGATGTTCGAATTCAAGCTCGTGTGCCAGGAGGGCGATTTGCTTTTGCGGCAGTGGACCCTGTGCCCCGTAGCGCAGGTCCCCGACGATGGGAAAGCCCAGATGCGCCATCTGAACCCGGATTTGGTGGTGCCTCCCGGTCTCCAGGTCAATTTCGACAAGGCTTCGCGATTCAGATGTCTCAAGGGTCCGGTAAATCAGTCTTGCCTCCTGGCTGTGGGGGGTCGGGCCGGGGACCACGACGCTCGACCGTTCATCCCGCCTTTCTATGTGACCGACCAGGCGTCCTGAGCCGGTGAGCATCTTCCCTTCCACGACGGCGAGGTAACTCTTCCTCACCTTCCCCGAGCGGAACTGTTCGCTCAGCCTGGACGCTGCCTTGGACGTGCGGCAAAAGAGGACGACGCCCGCGACGGGACGGTCCAGGCGATGAACCATTCCCAGGTAGACGCGGCCCGGCTTGTGGTGCCGCTCCTTCAGCCATGCCTTCCCCATGTCGAGCAGGGAGGCCTCTCCCGTCTGATCTCCTTGAACGAGCAACCCCGCCGGCTTATAAAGACCGAGCAGGTGATTGTCTTCAAAGAGTACGGGCCAGGCTGGATGGTAAAAAAAGCCTTCCTTCATAAAGCATCCGTGATTATAAGAAGCCGGGGACGGGGCTTCATCTTTTTAAATCTTTCGCTGTTACCGACCAATGCCGCACCGGCCTCTCAGCCGGTTTGGCGGGCTTGCTTTCAGGAGCGGACTTGTGAGAAACAAAAGGGAATATTTGCAGAGTGACCGCACCCCACCAGGTCCCGAGGAAATGTCCGTCATCCTGGAAAGGTGCGGCATTTCTTTTTCTCCCCTGCAAATCCGGCAGTTATGGAAATATCATCAACTCCTGAGGGAATTCAATCCCGAATTGAACCTCACGCGCATTCATAACTTCGAGAACATGGTCCTGAAGCTTTATGTCGATTCGATTCTGCCTCTGAAACTGATGGATCTTCCCTCGCCCCTCATGGATCTTGGCACCGGTCCGGGAATGCCGGGCATCCCGATCAGGATCGCCGCCCCTCATCTCGAGCTTCTCCTGGCCGAAAGCCGGCAGAAAAGGATCTCCTTCCTGCGAAAGGCCGTCGATCAACTGCAGCTCGAAGGAGTGCAAATCATCGGCAGGAGCATCACTTCCGAATCCGAATACCCGGTCAGCGGCATCATCACGCGCGCAGTGGAAAGCATCGGAGTGACGCTCCAGCGGATCGGCGGGTCCCTCGATACGGGCGGTCTGGCGATTTTCATGAAGGGCCCCGGGTGCGACGGCGAAATCAGGGAGGCGTGCGACCTGTTACCCAACGAATACCGCCTCGTAAACGACATCGATTACAGGATCCCGGGAACACCCAATGAAAGGCGCCTGGTTGTATTCGAACGCATCAGTCAGCCCTTGCGGGTCAGGAAGGGTCAGGCCATGAAGCGGCACACCGCGAGAAGGATAGAAAGCGAGCACAACGAGATATACACGGAACTGAAAAAACTCCTCGTGTCCCGCGGGATCAGGAAACAGGGTCGAGCGCTCGTTTCCGGACAAAGGCCAACATCGGAGATCCTGAGGGACTACCCCGACCTGTGCCTTGCCTGGATAAGCCTCGGGGATTCCAATCCGCCGCCGGAAGATACCCCCTCGCACACCGACTGGTATCAGCTTGCTCCGGGTCTGTTCAAAACCCTCGATGTTTTCGGCACGGCGTCGCCGCTGTTGCTTATAAAGGTTCGGGAAATGGATCCATGGGTCCCGTCCCAGGGATTTCCGGAAGGCTGCAGCATCCTGATCCCCTTTCAGGATCCGGAAAATGTGGGAGCGGTCCTTCGCTCAGCGGCCGCATTCGGAGCCGCTCAGGCGATCCTCCTTGCCGAAAGCGCTCACCCGTACCATCCGAAGGCGCTTAGGGCGTCGGGCGGTGCGGCGCTGAAGATCAGGCTGCTGGAGGGACCCTCCATCGAGGAGTTGCCGGAGGATTTGAACGTGCTGCCCTTGTCGACCGGGGGGAGAGACATTTCGACTATCGATTTTCCCGGGGCGTTCGGGTTTCTGCCGGGAGTGGAAGGCCCGGGGCTGCCCCGGAAGTGGAGGGAGAAGGCGGTTTCGATTCCAATCCTGAAAGAGGTCGAGTCCCTGAACGCCGCCGCTGCCGCCGCAATCGCACTCTATGCATGGTCACGGTCACTCTGCGGCGGGAGAGAGGCAACGGAACGGGACAGTGCATTGCCCAAGCAGGATTTCGTGTAATGGTACGGAATCACTGGGGAGATACGGTGATGGTCACCCTGCGGTTTGCCTGCCTGCCTTCATCGGTGATATTGGACGCGACCGGTTTTGAATCTCCGAAGCCGCGCGCGGCGATCTTCGAGGAATTGATTCCCGTGCTGACGAGAACATCCCTGACGGCGCAGGCCCGGGCCTCCGTCAGTTCGTGATCGTACTGTTCCCGGTCGGAGCTGTCTGTAAACCCGTCCACTTTGACCCGGCATTCGGGATATTTCCGCAGCACGTCCGCGACTTCACCGAGCTGCCTGCATGCCTCGGTCGTTAAGGCGTTCGAATTCCCGTCAAAGAGAATACTGCACTGCAAGGTTATCGAAATCCTGTCCTGTTGCCGCTGGATGTTCGCGCCTTCCTTTCCGGCGAGCTTCTGATTCAATTCCGATTCTTCCCTGTCGAGAGGACCGCAGGGCTTCACGGCGCCCGTTTGGCCGGAGAATTTGCCTGTCGGATCTCCACGTCCGTTCGCTCCGTTCTCGAGTGCGGCGCATCCGGAAAGTACCATGGCAAAAAGGGCAAGCAGGATCCAGAACATATTTTTCACGGTCGTTCTCCTTGCGGGCTTATCCCGTCCGGATTGTCCGCTGCGCCTGACTGCCCGGAAACCCGATCCGGGAAAACGATCGAGCGCAGCCCCGGGCTTCAGCCCGGCTAACGGGGGTCTTTCCCCCCACTGAATCTCAAGGCCAGAAAAGGCGTTCCGGAGAAATGACGACTGGAATTTCATAGCAGATTTCGAAGTCAAAAACAATTGGACAAGATGCGGCGGGAGAGCCGGAAATCGGGGCTGACGGCAGGTGATGCCGGGTTGCGTTTAAGATAATATAAACCCCAAGAGAGCGGGGGAATGATTCCGGAGCTGTTGCCCAAAGGAAAAGTGTCTGGATAAACGCCTCATTTTTCGCTTCAATTCTGTTTGGGCAACAGCCCCTTCCCCCGCGCCCCCAAACTGAGCCGCGAAGCGGCGCGGGGGTGTGGGGGACTGCAGTTCCCCACGGTCTTGAGAAATCTCGTTTGTTGTTCCTTGAACGCAAATTGGGCATGAGGCAATCTTCCCACCTGCGCACCCGCCCGTGAGCGCACAGCCGAGAGCAAAAAAATCCCCCCTGTTTTTATGGGGGGGACAGGGGGGATTCGGTGCACGCAGGCATTGGAAAAGCAAAAGGAAGGCGTCTAGGCGACTTCCTCCTTGACCGATACGGCGATCTTGTAAAGGACGGTCAATACGAAAAACCCGGTAGCCCAGACTCCGAGAGCGATCATCAATTCGGGGACCGTCGGAGCGTACTCACGCACCTGGTCGAAGGGGTTCGGGATAAAACCGGCCACAACCAGCCCGAGGCCCTTTTCGAGCCACATGGAGACAAACACCGCCACGCAGGCGATCTTCAGGGTGGAATCGGCCTTTCGGGTCCTGGGGTTGATGAGGAGTACAAGCGCCACGACGGCCAGGATGACGAACGTCCACATGAAGGGAACGAGTTTGGCGTGCCCCTCGAGCCCGACGAAGAGGTACTTCAGTGCGTCCATGTGGGATGGAATCCGGCTGTAAAAAGCGGTGAAGAACTCCAGCCCGACAAAGAATACGCTGATGATCATCGCATAGGTAACGATTTGCGAGAGTTTGTCGATGGCTTCCCTGCCCGCATCGAACTTCGTGTACTTCCTGATGGTGAAAGCAAGGAGGATGAGAAGGGCAGGGCCGGAGGCAAAAGCCGACGCGAGGAATCGGGCGGCCATGATGGCCGTCAGCCAGTAGTGCCTTGCGGGAAGACCGGCGTAAAGGAACGCCGTCACCGTATGGATACTGACTGCCCAGGGTATGGAGATGTAGATCAGAGGCTTCACCCAGTTCGGGTAGTGAATCCCCTTGCGCTCCGCTTCCAGAACGTTCCATCCGATGAGAATGTTGAGGAACAGGTACCCGTTAAGGACGATCATATCCCAAAAGAGGACCGAATTGGGGGTCGGGTAGAGCAGGACGTTCAACAGGCGCATCGGCTTGCCGAGATCGACGATGATGAACAACAGGCACATGGTCACCGCGGCGACCGCGAGGAATTCACCGAGGATGGTGATTTTCCCGAACACCTTGACGTTATGGAGGTAATACGGCAGCACCACCATGACGGCGGAGGCGGCCACACCGACCAGGAAAGTGAACTGGGCGATGTAAAAACCCCAGGAGACGTCCCTGGACATTCCGGTGATGGTCAAGCCTCTGTTAAGCTGGAGGAGATAGGCGGCGAAACCGAGGCCCATGAAGACGAGCAATCCGCCCAGCAGCTTGTAATACTTCGGACTTCCAGTCAGTGCCCTTTCAAGCATATTCCACCCCTATACGATGTAATAAACATTGGGCTGTGTCCCAAGTTCGGGTTTACGTCTGATCGTGAAGCGCGCTCCCAGGATCTTCCGGACCGTGGAGTTCGGGTCTTCCAGATCTCCGAAGCAGAGCGCTCCGCACTTGCACGCTTCGACACAGGCCGGAAGCTGGCCGATGGCGAGCCGTTCGTTGCAGAAGTTGCATTTTTCGACCACGCCGCGCTCCCTCGTCGGGAATGTCATATTCAGTTCGGTCTGAATGTAGGGGCGGGGGTCTCTGAAGTTGAAGCTTCTTGCCCCGTAGGGACAGCCGGCCATGCAATACCGGCAGCCGATGCACCTGTGAAAATCCATCATGGTGATCCCGTCCTTGGACTTGAAGGTGGCCTGGGTCGGGCAGACTCTGACGCACGGGGGGTTGGTGCAATGGTTACACAGGGCAAAGAACGGCTTTTCCTTGACGTCATCGGGCACGAAGTCATTTTCCTGCCCTGCGAAAACATGTTCGTACGTGTCGGTCCAAAGCCATTTGATTTCTTCTTTCTGTTCCTTGATATCCGGGACATTGTGGAACTGGTGGCAGGCCAGTATGCAGTCTTTGCAGCCTTCCTTGCCTTTTTCCCAGCATTTCTTCATGTCCACGACCATGGCCCATTGTTTGGCGACCAACGCTTCGGGGTTCGGCGAAACCGAAGGCAATTCGGCTTTTGCCAGTGCATCCGCAATCGGCAGGGTTCCCAGCCCCAACGCACAGACTCCGCCGATCTTCAGGAAGTTCCTTCTGCTACTTTCCATCACTTGTTCTCCTTTGGGGCAATGTGACAAGTCCAGCAGTAAGGCGTTACATCCGCCTGTAACCCCGCATAGTTGTGGCATTGATCACAGAATTGAGTCTTGTTGGAATGGCATTTCATGCACTCGTTCTGAAGACTCATGTTGTACTTCTTGCCGTCGGCTGCCGTGTAGAGCCGATTGCCGTTTCGTACGACATCGGTCCTCCATGTGTTCAGGAGCTGCATGTGGTTGGTCCGCATTTCGGTCGTGGGCAGGACGCACTGCTTTTGAACCATCTGCTGGATGACCGGAGTGTCCAATTTCGGCTGTGGCGCGGGGGCGGCCTTGCCCATGTTGTACCACAGCGGGAACGTTACCAAGCCGATGAAGATGACAAGGCCTATGATGATGGGTTTGCCGTTATAAATCCTCATTATCACTATCCTCCTTGTCCTCCATTCCCGGCAGAGGCTCGCTGCGCAGATCGGTGGTCCTTTCCGTCTCGCCTTCCATCACCAGTGCATTTGCCACCAGTTCGTGAACGCCGGTGACTCCGACCCCGGGCACCCAGTAATCCATCGAGGCGGTGAGGACCGCTCTGTCGATGGCGCATATGCAGGCGAGCATGTTCACGCCGTGTTTCTCGTTGACGTGCTTTACGGCGTTCGCCCTGGGGAGGCCTCCCCGCATTCTCATTTCCATGAATTCATCGGTATTCAGGCCGGAACCGCTGCCGCAGCAGAAAGTCTGTTCCCTGATCGTATTCGGAGGCATTTCAAAGTAGTTGTTGCACACACTTTTGATCACGTAGCGGGGTTCCTCGAAAAATCCCATGCCTCTCGCGGGATTGCAGGAATCGTGGAAAGTGACGTTCAGTCCGTCGTTTCGGCTGGGATCGAGCTTGAGTTTCCCGTTGCGGATGAGATCGGCCGTGAATTCGACGATGTGGATCATCTTCGTCGATTTGGCGTTGTCGAAAACCGTGCCGGTAATGGGCGATTTGGGCACTTCGAGAAAATCCGCCGGGCCGTTCATCGTATCCATGTACTGATTGATGACGCGCCACATGTGGCCGCATTCGCCGCCGATGATGTACTTCACGCCAAGCCGCTTGGCCTCGGCATACATTTTGGCGTTGAGCCGTTTCATCATCTCGTGGGAAGTGAACATGCCGAAGTTGCCGCCCTCGGAAGCATAAGTGCTCCACGTGTAGTCCAAGCCGATTTCGTGGAAAAGCATGAGGTATCCCATGAGGGTATAGGTCCCCGGATCGGCGAAGACGTCGCCCGAAGGCGTAATGAAGAGAACTTCGGCACCCTTCCTGTTGAAAGTGGGTTCGACCCTGATGCCGTTAATCGCTTCGATCTCATCCACGAAGAATTCGATCATATCCTTGAAGGCGTGAGGCTGAATGCCGAGATGATTGCCGTTATGGAAGCAATTGGCGGCCGGTCCGACGATCCAGTCGATGTTGAGCCCGACCAGATTCAGAAGCTCCCTGCCGATCATGGTCACTTCGGCGGTATCGATCCCGTACGGGCAGAAAAGTGAGCAGCGGCGGCATTCCGTGCACTGGAAGAAATAGTAGAACCATTCCTTCACCACATCCATGGTGAGTTCCCGCGCTCCGGCGACTCTGCCGAGGAGCTTGCCGGCCGCCGTGAAATCATTGCGGTAAACCGATCTAAGAAGTTCGGCCCTGAGCACGGGCATGTTTTTGGGATCGCCCGAGCCGAGGTAGAAATGGCATTTATCCGCACACGCGCCGCATCGGACGCAGATGTCCATGAAGACCCTCAGGGAACGGTACTTGTGGAGGCGTTCCCTCAGCCCCTCCAGAATGATCTGCTTCCAATCGGGAGGCAGTTTCCAGTCTTCGTCCGCGGGCGACCATTCCCTTGGGTTGGGGAGGTCGAGCGCATTGAGGTTCTTGGCCTTTCCCGGGTAACACCATGTACCCGGCCGGAATTCGACGGGCGTGTCCATCCACCCCGTTTGGGGGAGCTTGTGTCCGATGACAAGTTCATTGGGTTTTGGAACCTTTGCCATTGTATTGTCTACTCCTTTTCCACCGGTAACCCGGCCTCTATCATTTTGTCCCTGAAATGATCCTCGTACTCCTGGTACGTATGGACCTTTACGGGGTAGTTCCACGGGTTGATGTGCCTCTTCATGCGGCTGTCGTTTGCCAGGTTCCGGGTCGGGCTGAGAAAAACGCCGCCGAGATGCATCAGCTTGCTGTATGGGAAGTAAGCGAACAGCGTGCAGACGAGGAAAAGGTGAATGTAAAAGAGTACTCCGATACCCTCGGGAACGGTTGGATGAAAGGAAACGAGGCCTACCGCGAGTTCTTTGATTTTGATGACGTCCACCTTCGTGAAATAGCGCATCAACACGCCCGAAAGGCCGAGCGAGAAGAGAAGAAAGAGAGGAAAATAGTCCGCGGCCAGGGACATGTACCGCACTTGTGGAATTACGACCCTGCGAATGAACAGGTAGGTGACTGCGGTCAGAAAGACAAGATCGGTGATGTACACGCCGGGAAGGCCGAGTTGAAGGAGCCCGTCCACCCGTTCGGTCAGGTGTACGAAGCCGGGCACCGGTTCGGTGAAAAAACGCAGATGCCTTATGAGGATTACGAGGAACGAATAGTGGAAGGCGAGGCCGGCCAGCCACAGCCATTTTTCCCACTGGTAGTAAAGTCTCGGACCTTCCCTGAATTCGAATTTAGTGTTCCTGAAAAGAGACCGGAAAAGAAGGACTTCGAGCAACATCCTTCCGACGACTCCGGCCGTGGTGGAAGGATTGTCCAGTTTGTTCTGCCTGATCCACGGCAAGGACTGCTGCTGTCCGGCAGTCGTGGGGATGCAGAAAGGGACCGGTGTGCTCGCCCATTTCAGAATTCGGTAAATAAATCCGCCCAGGAAAGAGATGATGGCGACATACGGGACAACGACTCCGAAAAAGGAATACAAGCCTGCCGCCTTCACTCCCAGGAAAGCAACTAAAACGAGCGCAATGACTGTGAGTAAAGAAAACTTCATGCCCATTTACAATCCCTCGTTTCAAAAGTTGATTCAACACAAAGGTCATTTTTCGGATTCAGGCCCGGGTTCAGGGATCTCGGCAATGAGATTGGCCCTTTGCAGCAGCCTGTGAGTCCGGTTCTTCACCTCGTTAACCCGGATTTCATACAGCTTTTCACGACACTGCGCATAGATATTGAAGGCAAGAAGCGCCAGTTCATCGACCTTGGTTTCGAAGGTCAAAAGGTCGTCCCGGGAAATCCTGTTTTCCCGGATTTCGTCCTGAAAGATCTCGCGAATGATGTTTTTGAATCGGAAGATGAAGGCAGTGGCCTGAGAAGGTGTAAAATCCTGGACGGCCCTGATACGAATGATCCTGTCGAGGAGAGGAGCGATCTTGTCCGGATCGTTCCCGCGAAGCATTTCAGCGACTATGCCCGTGACTGCATGGTGAATCGTCTGTCCGACGGGATTGGCGAACTGATTCTTTTCCTTGACTAGTAACCTTGCGGTTTCGGCGGGGTAGGTGTCCGCGATCATCTGAAACCACTTGCGCGCTATGGCGCTTTCTTCCTTCAGCAGGAAAGACTCAAGATTCATCCCCGGGATATCCTTGCAGAGCCAATCAGCGGCAGTCGTAACTCCCCAAAAGCATTGTCTATTTCAAATCGTCGGACCCCTCCTCCGAAATAAACCCAAACACGTGTAACGACACAAACGCGTGCGGCTCCGGAGGCTTATTAGCGTTCAGCAAAAATGACTCAATTGTGCAAAAAAGACGTGAATGTGCAATCCTAAACCAGTCGTAATTGCGTGTCAAGGGAGAAGCGAAACAAAACGAAACTAAACATTGATTTTAAAAATGGAAGAGGAATACCGAACAATTTTAGACCGATCGGAGCGGCTGCATGAGGCGGAGAAAACTGAGGAAGAGGTGAAACAGTTCCGAAAACGGGTGAAGTTGTCGGCACCTTCCGTCCCCGTTCAAACGAAGGGTGCATAACACAGTAAATGCCTCGTTTCAACCTTCAAGGTATTCTCAGGAGACGAAAACCGATATCGTTGCTGCGGCGCATTGGTGACTGCAGGATATCCCTGCTCCGGCATCCCGGATACCCCTGCCCCGTGTACCAGCTCCCGCCTCGAATCACCCGGACCGGACCCGTGGCCGGAGCAAAAACCTCCATCCGACCTTTCTCATGGGAATCCCGCGTGCATACGTCTTCGGTCCACTCCCAGACATTCCCCGTCATGTCGTACAGGCCGAAGGCATTTGGGCAAAAAGCACCGACAGGAGCGGTGAATATGTACCCATCTTCACAAGCGAGTGTCTGCCAAGCCGGGAAGTGCTGCAGGGCGGTCCTGTCGGCGATATTGCCAAAACGGCATGGTTCCCGCTCATTTTCCCCTGCGGCCGGCCGGTCGGGGCCCGCAGCGCACGCATAGGCCCACTGCGCCTCGGAAGGCAGGCGAAAACTCCCCTTGCTTTTTTCGGAGAGCCATTTTGCCATTGCTTCGGCATCATTCCAGGAAACGTTCACGACAGGATGGTTGTCATCCTGGGGAAACCCGGCGTTGCGCCAGTCACAGCCCGGCTTCTTTTCCCACTGCCCCGTGTAAACCCATGAGAAACCGTCTCTTTCGGCATCAGTCCTGTAGCCGGAGGCTTCGGCAAAGACCCTGAACTGACCGCGCGTCACTTCGTATTTCCCCAGCCAGAAGCCGTTAGTGCAGACCTCGTTATGAGATGATTTTTCCGGTCCCGGGAGACACTCAACCTTTACGCATCCCGCTGGTACCCGGACGAACTCGACGCCCGTCAGGGGCTCCTTCCAGACGGGGGGATTCAAAAGATCGGCCTCGCCGGCAGGTGCGGCCCCGGAATAAGCAAATGCGCAAAGGAAAGCAAGGATGCAAAAGAGGCCCCGGATGATTCTCATCGGACTTCCCGAGATCTTACCGGCCGTCAACGGTCGACCTCCATCCGCGAACAATAAAGTGTGGTCCGCGCCCGCTCCCGCCGGTCGGCTTCTCTTGATACGGGAAGCACCGTGCCCGTGCAACCCTTAAAACCGGCCCGTCAGCCCCCGAAGGCGGACTCGGCAGAATTTCATACATGGGCATACTATTGTGCATTAACAAAATCGGCAAGCTTGGTCCCTCAATCCTAAGGCAACCTGAGTCAAGGCCCGGCAGGTTTTATCGATAGAAACCGGGACCGATTAAGGGTATATATGAACACTCAAAAACGACGGATAGTTGTGCGCCGGTCGTTCATCCAGGGAAGAAACGCAATGGTAAAATACTACGGAATACATCATTTGGCTATGGCCACGCGGGACATGGACGCGACCATCCGGTTCTGGAGGGATCTTCTCGGCATGAGGATGGTGGCCGGATTGGGTAAGCCCGGATACCGGCACTATTTTTTTGAAATCGCCCCCGGGCATCACATCGCCTTCTTCGAGTGGCCTGATGTGGAGCCCGTTCCTGAAAAGGACCACGGTCAGCCTTTTGCCGGTCCGCTGGTGTTCGACCATGTTTCTTTCGGGGTCGAGGATGAGGACGACCTGTGGGATCTCAAGGACAGGATCGATGCGGCCGGGCTATGGGTGTCGGACGTGATCGATCATGGCTTCATTCACTCCGTTTATGCCTTCGACCCGAATGGAATACCCATTGAATTCAGCCGCCCGGTTGAAGGCTTGGACCTCCGGAAGAACCCTCGCATGGTGGATTCCGCTCCTTCCGCGGTGACCCTTGAAGGACCGGGGCCGCAGCCTGGGAAGTGGCCCCGGGTGAGCGCCCCGACGCCTTTTGCCGAACGGGACGTTTTCCCCGGTGAAGGCAGAGACCTGGACAGCGGGGAAAAGAAGAACTGGTGGGGTCCCGGGATCGGGCAATAAGGTTTTGCGCCTGCCTTCGGGTATTGTTCGGACTTGCGGCCGGCGGGCCGGGAGCCGAAAGGAGTGCCCCAAAATTCCCGGGGCAGCCCTTCCCGGGGGTTTTCGCCGAAGCGGAAAGAATGGTTCAATGCCGCGCGACAAATTGTGATATGATGGATTGTTGGATGCTCGAAGAGGTGGAAATGGACAAGCCGAAAAAGAATTCGAAGGGCTTCACTGTGAGCAGACGGTGCGATGCCTGCGGGACCAGGGTGGATATAGCCTGTGACCGGGGAGAACAGTGCACGCTCAAATGCTCTCGGTGCGGAAAAGAATACAGGTTTTACCTCAAGAGCTAACCGGTCTCGGATTGTGTATTTTTTGCCCTCTGCCCAACGCCCGGTTTGTTTTGCCGGTGTTTTGGAGTTCATCCCGGGACAACAAACCATTTACGGCAGCTTGATCGTCTGAACGAGTGCGATTCCGTGTGCACGGCGAAGGAGCTGCGACAATGTCTTTACGAGTTCTGAACCGTGCGATTCATACTGCCTTCAGCCGGCGCCGTCTCGCTGCTGCCGTTTCCCGATCGTCTTCTCCGCCGCTCATTGGGGAATCCCCCCGAAAAATGCAGGACAAAGGGACCGGTCCGTCCAGTTTGCCCGGATGCCCGAACTATAAGGAGTGAACCATGGAGCATGCATCTGTCAGTGACATGGCCGAATTCCTTGGACGGCTTCGGCCTCAAGAAGGCGGGAGGGAAACTTCATGAAGATCACAGATGAAGTCTTTCAGGTGGGCGGAGGCGAATACAGTTCCGCCGAGGATGCGGCCGTATACCTGATGAATCCGGGCGGGCATGCCGCCCTCGTGGATGCAGGGTGCGGCTACGCCACGGACAGAATCTTGAAGAACATTCATGCATGTGGGGTGAGGCCTGACCAGATCGAGTACCTGCTGATCACGCACTGCCATTTCGACCATGTGGGGGGAGCCGATCTGCTGAGGCAGAAGACCGGCTGCAAGATCGTGGCTCACGCTCTTGACGCGAAGTTCCTTGAGACCGGAGATAATGAAGTGACTGCCGCGAGCTGGTATGGAGCTTCTCTTGAACCGTTCCGGCCCGATATCATCCTCCTGGCGGAAAAACAGGAAATCCCCCTGGGCGACCGTTTGGTTCGGGCCATCCATACTCCCGGCCATTCGCCCGGTTCGGTCGTGTACCTTGTGGAGTCCTGCGGATTCAGGGTTCTTTTTGGACAGGATGTGCACGGGCCGCTGCATCCCGGATTTCTTTCCAACAGGGAGGAATATCTGAAATCGCTTCGGTTGCTTCTGGCGCTCGAACCGGACATACTCTGCGAGGGTCATTTCGGTGTTTTCAGAGGGAAGAAAAAGTGTGCGGACTTCATCGGGCAGTTCATTAACTAGAGAAACGGATCGCCGGGGAAATTCATGATCAGGTTGCTGTTATTTCTCATACCCATAATACTCGTGTTTTCGCCGGGGTTTATCCGGCTTTTGGATGGCGGAGTCTCGTGCGACGGCTCACGTGGCCGTCTGTGTTCCGCGGTGGCCTATCAAAAGCACGATCGAGATGAACTGGGAAGCTGGAGTGAAACCGGATCTAAGCTAAAGGGAAGCGACGGGAAGCATACCTCGTTCGGCGCGTTCGACGTGTCGGTGCATCGGGAGGGCCCGCAGTCGAAATATTCTGTTGTGGTCAGGAAAGACGCAAAGGTCCTCTACAGGGGCGAGAGTTATTTTTCAATGCCCGAAATTGAAGTCATGGATGATTTTCCCGAGAAAGGGTGCAGCACGCTGCTCACTTACTGCTTCTCCGGGGGCGCCCACTGCTGTATGACGGGGATTCTCTGCACGGAATGCGGGGGAGAGGGCAATCTCTCCGTTGTGGACCTCTCCAACCTCGAGGAATTCATAATGTCCGATGCAGACGCCGGGGACGGCTGGAACATCAGCGTTATCGACTATCAGTTCGCCTACTACCAGGCCGGGAACCCCAAGCTCTGGTTCCCGTATTCCATGTCTCCCGTAATGGAGCGGCTTCTGCTCTATAAGGGCGGGGGTTGGAGCGTTGACAGGCCGGGAGAGAAGAAGAGCTTTTATGAGAAGCTTCTGAGCCAGAATAAGTGTGAAGTGGAAAACAAGCTTCAGAATGAACTCTCGGGTGAGGATGATCTCGAACTTGCAGCCACCGCCATTGAATGCAGTTACTACGAACTGATGGCCGGGAAGAACGATGATGACGCCAGGGGCCTGCTTGAAGAAAAACTGCCGAATTCCTGGAAGCCGGAAGCAGCCGGCATTTTTAAGGATATCAAGAAGTCCGTTTTCGAATTCGATCCTGTGAAAAGAATACGCTGATGTGACGTCCCGCCGATAGTACTATACCGCCGCCTCACCCAGCGTGGGCAAGCACCACCAGCGCCGAGCGCTCGGCCTCGCGCACTTGCGCGCGTGGCCGAAATCCGGGGGGCGCGGGAGAATTATTCCCATAAGCGCTAACTTAATTATTGCATTCAGTTATAGATTTATTGCATAATCGTCACCCAAAGGAGGGGTGACGATGGAACTAAAAGATATTACGGGCCAAGATAATTGGGAGGTATTGCTGACTTTCTTCCCGGAGTCGTGGCAACAAAAAGCCAAAGAGTTGGGAGCCTTGCACCGATGCCGTAAGTTTGCAGATCCGGAATCCCTTGTTCGGACACTTCTGATCCATTTGGCTGATGGGTGCTCGCTCAGAGAAACAGCGGTAAGAGCATCCGAGGGCAACATAGTCTGCATTTCCGACGTTGCGCTACTAAAGCGCCTTAGGGCTTCCGGGGAATGGTTCCGATGGATGGCCGCAGCACTCATGGAGCAATGGACTACTATGCGGCCCACGGTGATGTTTGGAAAGGATTTTCGCATACGCATCATTGACGCAACCACCATACAGGAGCCCGGCAATACCGGTTCGACATGGAGGCTCCACTATTCGATTGGTTTGCCCTTACTGCAGTGCGATGAGGTCCATCTCACGAGTCCAAAAGTTGGCGAATCGTTCAAGAGGTTTTCGGTCCAGCCCGGAGACCTTCTCTTGGCGGACAGAGGATATGCCCACTGCGCCGATATAGGCCATGTGGCTCGCAGCGGCGGCAATGTGATTGTGCGTATGAATACATCCAACCTTCCCTGTACGGAGATGGATGGCAGTCCATTTATCCTCTTGAAGCATTTGAGGACGCTAACCGGGACTAAATTGGGTGACTGGGACGCCTGTACTCGGGACGATGATCTGCTCATCACAGGAAGAATTTGTGGAATAAAAAAGAGCAAGGAAGCCGCGGAGAAAGCCCGGAGCAAGGTCATCAAGGACAGCAAAAGAAAGGGACGCGAGCCGCAGCCGGAAACCCTTGAAGCGGCCGGATATATTTTTGTGTTCACCACATTGGATCGAAAGTTTCCCGCAGCATTGATTTTAGAAATGTATCGCGGGCGCTGGCAAGTAGAGTTGGCGTTTAAGCGGCTAAAGTCCATCATGCAATTGGGCCATTTGAAAAAAAAGGACGTCAATGCGGCAAAAGCTTGGATACACGGGAAACTCTTTCTTGCCTTTCTGATTGAGGCACTGACAGTTGCAGGGGAAAGTTTTTTCCCCTGGGGGTACCCGATTCGCGAGGACATCGAGAAGATCACGGTGTCTGTGGCGCGAGACCTCATTTATGCTCCATCTGGTTAGATCTGCGGTCAATCCGGTGCTCCAATTATATCGATCTCTCAAAAACTGGCCGAGAATATCGCGGAGGCTCAGAGAGCCCCCACGGAAACGCCCACGTCAAACTGAGAGGTGGGAGGCAATGATTGTCTTTTGTTAAGTTAGCGCTTATGGGAATTATTCCCCCGCTGGGTTTTATCTTATCTTGAACGCAATTCTCCATGCCGCCTGCGTCACCGCAAGGCATGAAAATACGAATTTCGGGACTCTATTTTCTAGGTAAATTGATATCAGGCGGCATTATTGTGATTTCCCGGCCGAACATTTGGCCCCCAGGACATCATTGCCGCCCACCAACCGACCACGGCTCACCGCATAGATGTCCTCGATGACCAGGTTATAGCCGGCCTTTCTGTTTTCTCTTTTTTCCCGGCCGGCGAGTTTTTCCTTATGGTATTCGACCAGGGACTTATCGAACGGGAGGTTGCCGTGGCTAAGAAAGCGGATAGCCCCCTCGGCATCGCGCAGCGGCATGGCTCTGCCGGCATTCTGCAAACTGGGAGCGAACGGGACGTCAACGACGCCGCTCTTGAATGCACGCACAGAGCCAACCGCGATATCGCCGTCACCCATTTCAAACACCTTATCCAGAATCGAACACGTTTCCCACTTGATTATTTCTATCTCCTCCTGCAACCGGCGGCTGTCAAGCGGATAGGACTGGTTGCTCAAGAGGCCGATTGCCTGTTTGGTGGCCTTGATCCCCCCGGCGTTGGCTTCCTTGGTGGGGATGCCCATGGCTTCCTGAGGGGATTTGACGATGACCTGCTGAGCCCCTCCCAACGCCGCCGTGGCTGCACCCAAAACGATGACGCCATAGGCCGCCGTTTCATCGTGGGGAAAAGCGCTCATCCACTGGTCGAACTTGGCCGTCAATCCCATCTTGTAACCGAATCTATCGAGATAATGCCGGCCAAGTTCATTGAGCATGCGGATGGCTGCCACGTCCTGCAGCAGATTTCCGCCCTGGCCATAGCTGATGCACATGTTCGGCACACCCTGCTCGGCCGCCAGCAGCGCTTCCAGGATCCCAACCGACAGTGATATGCAGGGGGGGACCAGAGTGCCGGTCAGCGCGCCCGATTCCTCACGGTGCAGGATAACGCCCCGGTCGGCGTAGTACCCGATCAGACGGTCGATATACTGCCAATTTTTTAACGATATTTCCATCGGGACGTCTTTGCTGTAGACAACGTTGAAGCAAATCCCACCGCCGTTGTAATCCGTCATGCCGCCGGCAAAAACCACTTCAGCCAGTATACGGCCGTCCACCGAGCCGTGTTTGCAGGTAATGGGCAGATCAACGGCCTCAACGACTTTACGGCATCCCTTGACACCGATGTTCACCGCTGGAAATCCGTTTAACAGGGAACGGCCCTGTTTGTAGCTTTCGGTTATCCCTCTTTCAACCTCGTTGAATTTCAGGTTCCGGGTATAACTGTCCACAGTCGCGGGCAACAGATCGGCACCGGCGTCCTGCAAAAACCGCAGCAGTTCGATCTGGCTTTCAACCGTGGCTACGCCGCCCCGAAAAGCCACCAGTGTTCTGCCCTCAGTTTTGGCTGCGGCCAGCAGACGCGCGGTATTTTTCATCTCGGGCATTTGCAGGTGGTATGCCACGGCATCGTCAAGGTCCACCTCGGCCCCGGTCGGCCACATTGGCAGCACCTCACCCCGCGACTTCAAAAAGACATCCTCATCCCATTTCTTGTTAGACAGGTCCACTTTAAATTCGGCCATTAATTCATTACCTCCTCAGTCGCTCGGATCCATACAGCAACCATCCCGCAACAACGCAAGATTCGCTTTCATGATTCTCAGAGCGGTGTCGGGGTGTGTTTCCGCCAACAATCCCATGGCGTACAGGATGTACGCCTGATCGACATAGAAACTTGGTTCGCGCGGTTTCAGGATGACCGGATCCCTGGGATCGAACAGCACGCCTCGCAGGATAGCGAGAGGAGAATTCGATTCCACCAATGGTCCCCCTGTCCCGATAACCGTTTTTACCCCGGTAAGATCCTTCCCGTATTGGACGAAACCGGTCCCCGCCGGGGAGTAATAGTGTTCAAGCCTGCCCGAGTGCCGCCTGATGGCGATATCGATTGCGCAGTAGGCCATGGAGCTGTCCAGAGCGATTTCATCCTCGCCCTGCGGCACATGGAACGTATTGACACTCAGACAGCGAATTTTTTCCGTGATGAACTGTTCGTCCAAACCCGATATCTCACTGAGACGATCGGCGCCGACTGCCTCAAGTATCGACAGCGCGTTGTACCGCACTCCCAGATCACCCTCGACCGTCCTCTTAAGATAGGGTTCGGGCAGCCCTTTCAAAATAACGTTGCTTTGCATCGGTTTGCCGAAACCGATCGAATGGATGTCGGTTGTCGCTCCTCCCACATCGACAACGACGAGGTCCCCCAATCCCTGCTCGGCCTTCGTACCACTGGCCAGCAATCGGGCAGCCTGCAGCACCGCCGTGGGGGTGGGCATCAAAATGCCGTCGAGGTAAACCATGGCTTTGTCGATCCCTTTGCTATGGATGATCCGGTCCAGGAAAACGTCTCTGATGGTTTGACGCGACGGTTCGATGTTCAGTTCCTGTACGCCTGGAAGTACGTTGGCCGTGATACGGACATCCTTGCCGGCCCTGCTGAATATCGAGCGCACCTCGTCTTGAGCAGCCTTATTCCCGGCCATCACTACCGGAACATTCAAACGGGAGTCGGCGATCATCCGTGCGTTGTTGACGACAACGTCCATGTTCCCACCATCGGTACCTCCGGCCAGCAGGATGACATCCGGCGTTTGGGCCATTATCTCTTCCATCTCGCCGCTGGTAAGATCATAGGCATACACGCCGACCAGTTTTGCGCCGGCGCTCAAGGCCGCCAGACGGGCGGCTTCAACCGTAAGTTTCGGCACCAGCCCAACGGCCGCCATCCGTAGACCGCCGGCCGCGCTGCTGCAGGCAAACTTGTGTTCCGCTGCGAGTTCTCCGACCCCGAGTTTTTGTTTCAATATCTCCAGAGCGCTTCCCAGGCCGAGCATGACATCCGTATCCACGGTAGAGAATGATCTGGCAGTGGCGACGATCGTTTCCCGCTTGAGGTCCACAGCGGTAACTTTGGTGAAAGTACTGCCGAAATCAATGAACAGCGAAAGTGTCATCACGTCCTCACGCCTCCAGACCCAAGTCTTCTTTCAACCATTCTACGATTTCGCCCGGCATCGTCCTTTCCGAGCCGACACGGTCGAAGCCCATGTCGAAGAACTTGCGCCTGACTCCTTCCGGATCCTGCTTGCCGACAACCAGATTGCCGCCCACGTAGAGTTTGACATGGCCCAGGTTCGCCTCGACGCACTTCTCCTTCAGTCCCTGGCAGTCCAGTTCCCCGTGCCCATAGACCGAGCAGACCAGGATCGCCTGAGCGTCGGTTTCCTTGGCCGCGTTGATAAAATCTTCCTGGGAGGTGAAGATGCCAAGATTGACCACATCGAACCCTTCCTCCCGTAGCGCGAAGTCGATCACCCTGTTCCCGACCACATGAATGTCGGCTCCGATTACGCCCAACACCACTGTGCATTTTTTCATCGTATCGCCCTCATAATCTCACAGTAATTTCCCTGTCTAATTCTTCAGCAGATAGCGTTTTTCTATCTCCCTGACCTTTCCCGCACCCATCAACAGGTTGAATTCCTCAAAATCGTACAGGTATTCCATAATATTGTTGGTGCTGCCGGTTTCCATCAGCCGGTCGAATACAGTGAACAGCACTTTTGTTTCCGCCAGCACGCCGGCAACCGGAAAGATGGCGATCTTATAGCCGATCTTTTCCAGTTCGGCGGCAGGCAACTGCGGAGTCCGGCCTCGTTCCACGATGTTGGCCAGCGTGGGTCTGGGTGTGGATTGGTTGATCAACTTCATTTCCTCAATTGATTCAGGTGATTCGATGAAAATCACGTCGGCCCCTGCGTTGGCGTAGGCTTGCCCCCGTCTGACGGCCTCTTCGATACCGTATTTGGTGCGGGCATCGGTGCGTGCAATTATTACCAGATCATCATCATGGCGGGCATTCACGCTGGCTTCAATTTTTCCGACCATCTCGTCGATCGGTACAATTTCGCGGCCCAGCATGTGGCCGCACCTTTTCGGCATGACCTGGTCTTCCAGTTGTATTGCCGCTACTCCGGCCTTTTCGAATTGTCGTATTGCCCGAATGGTGTTGATCACGTTGCCGTAGCCGGTGTCGGCATCGGCGATCACCGGGATGGTCACCGCTTCCACCATGTTGTGCATGTGGGTGACCATCTCCGTCATAGTCATCAATCCCACGTCCGCCTGGCTGAGCTGACTGGCCGATGCGCCGTATCCGGTAGCGTATACCGCTTTGAAACCCACTTTTTCGATGATTCTGGCCGAAACACCGTTATGGGCCCCGGGAGCAACGATTATCTTATCCCCATTTAACATTTCGCGTAGAGCTTTACGGGCTGAATTCAAAGTACTCTCCTCCAATTATCGATATCGAATCCGGGACAATGACGCATTGATCCCAAGTCATCGGTGTCATTTGTGATGCATCTGTAATGGAAACCGGAATGCCAGGAACAGCAGGTTCAAGTCATCGGCGTTACGGACAATAAAGGCTTCAGGTGTGCGAAAAGACCGCTCCCCCTCAAACGAATGGGTGGCGATAATATGGATCACTTTTTCGGGCACGCCGCATCGGTCGGCCAGTATCGCCCCTCCCACCGGATGCCGCACATACCGCCCATGGGTGGTGAAAATGTAATTGCCGGCTTCATGGCTATACTCCAACAGTTTCCCCACGTCGTGCAGCAGGGCTCCCGCGATGACCACATCACGCTCGGCAACCAGGTACTGCCCGTATGCGCGATCGAATTGTTCCTGCATCTCTGCGGCCAGTTTGGTAACATTCCTGATGTGGTCGATCAACAACACGGGACAGTCTTTCAATTCATTGATCACAAACGGTAACTTAAGGAAAGTATCCTTATCCCATCCCCCGGCGTCGAGCGCTGCAAGCCAGGTGTTTACACAGCTTTCCCGTAACTGCCCGTCCGTGATCCAGCCGATCTCCGGAAAAATACTCTTAATATCTACCGCGTTCATCAAGGTGAAACTCCTTCTTAGGAAAGACAAAGCCTTGCAGTCGGGGTGGTTGATAGTCAGCCGAAGATAGCTCTGCCCCGCATCCCTTTTGAAGAACGGTTCAATCCAAAACCTTGCCCTTCGTTTCCGGCAGCAGATAAATCATCACCGTCGCTGCGAGAAATGCCGCCGAAGTGATCAGGAAGGCCGATCCCAACCCATAGGTAAGTGCCAGGGACCCAACGACGAACGGGGCGCAGGCGCTGACCGCCCTGCCGATGTTATAGTTGAAGCCCTGGGCGGTGGCCCGGATTTTGGTGGGATATAATTCCGCCAGGATAGTCCCGAAGCCGCTGTAATATCCCATTCCGAAGAAGGCCACGAGGGGTCCCATCAGCAGCAGCAGCGTCGCATCACGAGTTTGCCCGTAAATGGGCACCAGAACCGCCGAGATAAGCATGAAAACCATCCAGGGTTTTCTGCGGCCCACTTTATCGACGATGAATCCGAAGGATACGTAACCCAGCCAACCGCCTATATTCATGGCGATGACGAAGGTCGAACTCGTAAGGACATTCAAGCCGACACCGCCTTTTTCGGGAGATGCAGCCAGAAACCCCGGGACCCAGGCGAAAAGACCCCAATAGGCGAACATTGCGCAGGAACTCAATAGACAGGCCAATATCGTTCGGCGCAGGTACTGTCTGGAGAAAATTCTGCCCAGCAGGACCAGAGTGCCTTCGGAAGTCCCTTCCTTGGCTGTTTTCTCTTTTTGGTCCGTCCATATCTGGGGTTCCTTCACATCATGGCGAATCCATGCCGTCACCAGTGCAGGCAGGATGCCGACATAAAAAGCCGCGCGCCAGCCGTAGGCCGGTACGATAATAGCGGTCACAACCGCTGCCAATGCATAACCCAGGGGCCAGCAGCTCTGCACGATGCCCATGGCCTTGCCTCTATGTTTGGTCGGCCATGTCTCGGTGATCAGGGCTGCCCCCGCAACCCACTCACCGCCCATGCCCAGGCCGAGGAGCACACGAAAGATGCCGAGCTGAAGGGCCGTCTGGGCAAAACCGCAGGCGGTCGTAAACACCGAATAGATCAGAATGCTGGCTATTAGAGCCCTTGTCCGGCCGATCTTATCGGCGATCATTCCGAACGATATCCCGCCGACCGCTGAAGCCAACAAAAATACCGAAACCAGCAATCCCCCGATTGCCGTATTGAAGGACAGATCTTTCATGATTTGAACGATGATCATGGAATAAATCATTACGTCCATCCCATCCAGGGTCCAGCCCAGACTGGCTGCCAGCAATGCCTTCCACTGATTGGCGTCCACTTCTCTATACCAGGGTAAAGAGATTGGCACTTGAGATTCTACCGTCATCGCCACTTGAAAATCTCCTCTCTGCTTGCATTTAAGCGCTTGAAGTGATTGGGCATCGTCTCCGGAGTCGAGATGGACCGACACGCTGATAATTCAGTTGACGACCGGTTTTGGTCCGCTGCTCGGGTCTGATCAGAACCCGGATCCCCGGTCGCCTGATGCGTTGTGCACAGGTCATGCCACAAATAAAGAGGTGGGAGCCGGTTGGGTCTATGCTGAATTTCCAGGTATGACTGACGGGAGGACTTTGTATTCCGTGCGATCGTACCTGGCGGAGCTTACTTGTGCACCGGATACAGGATTTCGAGGAGGATCACAGGGGACCGATATGTAGATTAGCCGTAATTTTACGGTATACCCAAGCGGGTCGGTACGCCGGTTACGATCTGTCAAGCCTGCGATGTGTTTCGCATGGATTTCAAAAAGTGTTGCACAACTGTTTCAACTGTTAACCTTCAACCATTTTCTTTGAGTCGGGCCGCGATCGTCCACTTATAACCTATTCGATATTAAGCCGGCGCAGCTTGCGCCACAGGGTGGTGCGGCTGACCCCGATCATTTTGGCCGCCACCGACCTGTTGCCGGATGCTTCCTCCAACAGTTCGAGTAGATTCTCCCTTTCACGGCTGCAGTCCCGTCCGGCTGTTTT
Organism: uncultured Syntrophobacter sp.; assembly: GCA_963666995.1. Lineage (GTDB taxonomy): Bacteria > Desulfobacterota > Syntrophobacteria > Syntrophobacterales > Syntrophobacteraceae > Syntrophobacter. The sequence goes on from OY762941.1 coordinate 4,112,209, forward strand.
GTGGCCCAGCAGCTTGTCCAACAATGCCTCAAGCGATTCGGCGCCGTCGTACAAAACGCCCAGCCTTTCCACCACATTGCGCAGTTGCCGTACGTTTCCGGGCCAGCGGAACTCTGCGAACAGTGGATTATTGGCGATCCTGGAGGTCACCACAGGCGGCAGTTCCGGACGAAATTCCGCCAGGAACCTCCTGACCAACAGCGGAATATCTTCTTTGCGCTCATACAAAGCCGGCAGCCGCACCTCCAGCACGCTCAGGCGATAGTACAGGTCCTCGCGGAACCGGCCGTTCTTCACCAATTCCCATAAGTCCTTGTTAGTGGCGGCTATAACTCTGATATTGACGGGCAGGATACGCTCACCGCCAATCCGCAGTACTTCGTGTTCCTCCAGGACCCGCAGGAGACGCGACTGGATGGGCAGAGGCATCTCGCCGATCTCGTCGAGAAAGATCGTGCCGCTATGGGCGAGTTCAAATAAGCCGCGTTTACCGCCTTTCTTTGCCCCGGTGAAAGCTCCTTCCGCGTAGCCAAACAATTCACTTTCCAGCAGGCTGGGCGGCAGGGCGGCGCAATTTATCGCCACAAACGGCCGTTTGGCCCGCCTGCTGGCGTTATGTATTGCCTGGACAAACAGTTCCTTGCCCGTCCCCGATTCCCCCAGAATCAGTATCGTCGATTCACTCCTGGCAAATCTAAGCGCTTCGTTTTTGACCCCTTTTATGATCTGGCTGTGCCCGATGATGTCGTTAAAGGTGTTCTTAGCCACGAAACCCTTGATGTAGAGTTTCTCGCGGATCTTTTCTTCCGCTTCCTGGATCATTCCCACATCTTTGAAGGTTGCGACGGCCCCGACCACTTCTCCCTGAACCACTATCGGGATGCGATTGGTGAGAATTTTCACGTCGCCAATCGACTGGATCTGATTGATCTGCGATTGTTGCGAGTGCATGACATAGTTTAGCCGGCTGCCTTCCAGGACGGTGTCGGCCGGTTTTCCCAATGCATCTGCCAGTGGAATGCCCGTTATCTTTTCAGCGATGGGATTAAAAAAGGTGATGGTCCCTTTGGCGTCGGCTGCGATTATCCCCTCGTAGGCGAAGTTCATGATCGCCTGCAGTTCTTCCGCCTTGGCGATCTCCTTTTTCTTGGTCTGAGCGATCTTGATTGCCGAATCGAGCGCCCGCATCACGCCGTCTTCCGAGTAGATGAAAAAGCTGGCCAGACCTTTTTCCTTTGCCTGCTCGCAGACGAGGCTGCCGCCGATGATGGCGGTGACGCCTTTCCCTTTGAGCCCGTCGATCACCGCGCCCAGTTCACCAATGTTGGTGAAAGTGGCCTGACGGACTTCAACGGCGAGAGTGGCGAGCACTTCATCAAGGTAGGGCAGCTTTTGATGATAGGTTATGATCGCCACATTGTGGGAAACCCGCCTGGCCTGTTCCAACGCCAGCAGGAAATCGAACCCGGTAACCTTCACTTCCACGAGGGGTGCCTGGAGGTGCTTCGACAGCAGAAAGCAATTGGATCCCGCCGAGATGAACACATCCGCGTCATTGTTCTTCTCCATGGATTTGGCGATATCGAGCGCGTCGTCAAACAGAGCATCGACGATCTTGATATTTATCCCAGGCGGCGGACTGAAATTCAGTTTCTCGACCAGTGAGGAAAGTTTGCCGTAGCTTATCAGGGCGATGGTTGTTGGCATCGGTCTCCCCCCTTTCTCAGGTTTGAAAGAGTGCAATGACTGTTCCACAATCTGATTTGAGCGATTTTTCCCCCTCCCCTCGCCAAACACTCCCGCCAGGGGAGGGGAGTTGGTGTTTCGTTCCTCCCCCTTGACGAGAAATCGCGGATTTGACTCCTCCCCCTTGACGGCGGTGGGGTGATTCACTGAAGACATGCCGGTTACGGCGGTATCGAGCAATCAAAGCCTGCTCCACTGCGCAGGGTTGGCTCATGGAGCCCTGGCGGCTTCTTTTGCAAAGCCTTGAACGGAGGCCCCTTTCGCAGTCTCTCCGGTTTCGCGAGGGCCGATGCTCATCAGGGAAACTCTGCCCCGAACGGGAAATTCATCCATAACTGTTTTGCTGTGTGCCCCTCATTTTACGGCAGGTGCAACCGTCATGGCAAGGGGGGGCGTTCCGAGAAGGTCGGCGTGGCGGGCGGGTTCTGGAGGTTGCGGCGGGTACGTGCATATTTGATCGAGCGTGAGTGGGTCGTTGCACAACTTGCCACTTGACCGCCTCACACCATTTCTTGTATACACATCATTGTGAAATAAGGCTCATGGAACGTCCGATCGTCGCCGAACTGTCCCTTTCCGAACAGTTGGACAAGCAAGAGGAAGCCACATTTCAACTTGTAGCTGGAGGTCACGAATGAAAAACAATGCTAGCTCCTTCATCAAAAACATCACAAATCTGGACGAGAAATCGCTGAAGCAGGGGGAAGAATCCTTTTCCTGGTGGGGACCATCTCCGGAAGAAGCAAGAAAGATCATGGTCAACAAGCCGAAGGCGCTTTCAGACAAGAGGACCACAACGAAGGAAGCGGTCGGCAAGTACATCAAGGACGGAATCAATATCGCGATCGGCGGATTCGTGAACACTCGTCCGCCCGTTGCGCTGGTTCACGAAATCATTCGCCATGGGGCAAAAGACCTTACGCTCTCCTTCCAGTCCAACTCCATCTGCCCCGAACTGCTCGCCGGCGCGATGCTTCTTTACCCCGATCACATCTCGATCAAACGCGTGGAACTCGCGTGGTGGGGATACGAAGTCATCGGTATTGCACCCCTTTTCCGGCATCTTTGCGCCAACGAAATGATACGGCTTGACGACTATACCAACTATGGGATGTCCGCACGGTTCAAGGCCGCCGCGATGGGGCTCGAGTTCCTGCCGGTGAGGGACCACGGCGGGGCCGACCTCGAGTTGGTGAACCGGGGGATGATGGTTGCGAGTCCCTTCAGCGGCAAGAACTGCTACCTCGTGCCCGCATGTTATCCCGATGTGGGAATCCTGAATGTGACCGCTGCGGATAAGCATGGAAACTGCCGTATCTTCGGGGCCCACTGCACGTGCCCCGAAATCTCCATGGCTGCCGCTCACACCATCGTAACCGCCGAACAAGTCATATCCAACGAGAACATCAGAACATTTCCCAACCTGACGGAAATACCCTACACAGCGGTCGATGCGGTGATCGAGCAGCGTTTCGCGAGCTATCCCGGCGCCTGTTATGGATTCTACTGGTTCGATATGGAACACATACTGATGTTCCGCAGCGCCTCCGAGGAATTCAGGAAAACGGGGAACAAGGATGCCTTGAAGAAGTACTATGACGATTATATCTTCGGCTGTGAGACCTATGACGATTTCCTCGCCAAGATTCCCTACAAGACGCTCAAGAAGATCAAAGACCTGGACGGTGGACAGCCGATCATTCTTTCCTAGACATTCAAGTTCCGAATCCAGAAGGAGGTATTGACCATGTCCGAATATACACCGTTTGAAATGATCGCCTATACCGGCTCGAGAGTATTGGAAGACAACACCATCGTATTCGTGGGAACCGGTCTGCCCATCATCGCCTCCATCCATGCCCAGCTCACCCATGCTCCGGGCCTGGGGATCATCTTCGAGGCCGGCCCTTTGACTCCCATTCTGGAAATGGGCATGCCGCTATCGGTGGGAGACACTCGAGCTTGCCGCAAAGCCTGCTACCTCAAGGGGCTGAGTTCCGTGTTCGAACTGACCCAGAGAGGGCACGCGGACTTCGCATTTATCGGTGGAGCCCAGATTGACATGTACGGCAATGTCAACTCCACCTTCGAGGGCGGCACTTATACGAAAGCCAAGACAAGGTTTCCCGGCAGCGGCGGGGCGGGAGCGATGGCGGCAAACTGCGAAAAGTCGATCATCATCATGGCACTTGAGCCGAGAAGGTTCACCCCGAAACTGGATTTCGTAACCAGCATCGGATTTGGCGACGGCTCAGCCGACTACAGGGATAAAGCCGGGGTCATGGGATCCGGACCCTACCGCGTAATCACCAACGAGGCCCTGTTCGGGTTTGATGACGAAACCCACAGAATGGTGCTGCTCGAAGCGGCAAAAGGAAGAACGGCCGAAGACATACAGAAAAAAGTCAGCTTTGAGCTGCTGATTTCGCCCGACCTGAAAGAAATGGCGGAACCGAGCGATAAAGATCTGTCCCTCTTGAGAGAAGAATGCGATCCCGACGGATTCTTCCTGGCCAGAAAACTCAAATAAACCGCTTCTCATCCGTGTGTGGGCCTTCCCGATCCCTCCGGAAAGGGAAGGCCCATTTCATTCAGCCTTCTTTTCATGCGGTCCGGCCTTTCCCCGCAATCAGAATCCGCTTTGCCCGATGTGTATCCATCCCGTGCGTTCCCACCAGCCCGCAGATCGCCGGCCTGGTGTTTTCGCTCCTCGCATTGCGCCTCTGCGCTTGCCTGTTCGGGCTTTTTACACTATTCTTCCCGGCATGCGGGGTCGGATTTTCTTATTATCATTTCGATCTCGCCGCGGTGTGGCCGGCATGGCATTCGGGGGGCGAATCGAAAGCAAATTGGTATCGGACTTTGCCGGCGGGAAAACCTGCTCCGAAGGGGCATGGCACAGGGCGTGGGAGAACAGGCTTAAATGATTTTCAGCTCTTTGATTTTCCTGTTTCTTTTCCTGCCCGTCGTCCTTTCGGTCCATTTCGTATTGAGACCGCGGTACCGCGGTGTCTGGCTTCTGGCGGCAAGCCTTTTCTTCTATGCGTGGGGAGAAGGCGGGTATATTTTTGTTCTTTTGCTCTCCTGCGTTGTCAACTACGCTCTGGCCCTGGGCATTCAGCACTTTGATCCGAAGGGGGTTTTCCGGTCGGTGCCGGTGACCCGGTCGGAGCGTGATGCGCAAGATATTCGTATTCCGGGCCTTCGCGGGGAAGAGAATGCCGAGGGGCTTCCGGATGGCGGAAGGGCAGGGAGAGTTTCACTTGAGGCCCCGGCCGCTCTCTTGGATTACAGGAGGATATTGTTCGTTCTGGGGATAATCTTTAACCTCGCGCTGCTTTGCTTTTACAAATATTTCAATTTTACCATCGAAATTGCGAACAGCTTCCTTGCCGTGCTCCCATTCGCCCCCCTGAGACAGGTGAGCGCTCATGCGCCCGTCGGTATTTCCTTCTTCACGTTCCATGCGCTGTCATGCCTGGCAGATGTCTACTATGGAAGGGCCGAACCGGAAGGGAATCCTCTCAGGTTTGCCCTGTACCTGTCCTTCTTCCCCAAAATCCTCGCGGGGCCGATCTTCAGATTCCAGGATGCGGCCGGACAACTCAGGCAAAGGCTCATTACGAGCGATGACCTCACGACCGGAATCGAGCGCTTCATTATAGGACTCGGGAAGAAGGTCCTGGTTGCAAACCCGCTCGCCCAGGCCGCGGACGGCGTTTTTTCCCTCGCTCCCGGCGACATAACGGCAGGCCTCGCATGGTTTGGGATCCTCTGCTACACGCTTCAACTATACCTTGATTTTTCAGGCTATTCCGACATGGCCATCGGGCTTGGGCGGATGTTTGGGTTCAGACTTCCCGAGAACTTCAATTATCCCTACATATCCCAGTCGATACGGGAGTTCTGGAGGAGATGGCACATCTCGTTGTCCGTCTGGTTCCGGGATTACCTCTATATCCCCATGGGCGGCAACCGGTGTTCTCCCGCCAGGCAGCATTTCAACCTGATCGTTGTATTCCTGCTCTGCGGTTTGTGGCACGGCCCGAACTGGACATTCATCGCGTGGGGGGTGTGGCACGGAGTGTTTCTTGTCATCGAGCGGACGAGAATCGGAAGCCTGCTGCAATCGGCGTGGCAGCCGGTCAGGCACTTCTACGCGCTGACCGTTGTTGTCGTCGGTTGGGTGTTTTTCCGGTCGGACAGCATCGGCCATGGATTTTCATACCTGGGATCGATGCTCGGATTTTCCGGAGCTGCTCCCGCAAAATACACCGCATCCACCTACATGAACAATGAACTGGCTTTTGCTCTCGTGGCGGCCGTCATCCTGTCCGTTCCGGTCTTTTCTAAAATAAGCCTCGTGCGGACCGGGTTCGCGCAGAAGTCGCTTTCCCGGGCGGGGTCCGTGCAGGGAATGGTATTCCAGAGTTCCTATGTGTTCTTTCTCGGTATGATCTTTTCGCTGTCCTCGATGTCTCTTGCGGGCGGCACATACAACCCGTTCATCTATTTCAAGTTCTGAGCCCGGCATTATCGGCTCCAGGCGCCGGCTCGCCGGCCTGATCCAGGAACAGGATATGAAAGTCGCAAGCAGATTCTTCCTCGTTTCTTTCTTTATCGCAATCTGGATCCCCCTGGTCGAGATGCATTGCCGCCTTTTCAGGAACCTCGAGTACACGGAAAACAGGGAGTTGGCCAACGCTCCCGAACTCAGCCTGTCTTCCCTGTCGCGCTTCCCGAAAGATTATGAAAACTTCTTCGGCGATCACCTCGGCTTCAGGACCACACTGATAAGGATGAACAACGTTTTGCGAGTGGACCTGCTCGGGGTGTCGCCGGTCCCAAGCGTCATCCTCGGGAGGAATTCATGGATGTACTATCGCTCAGAGGTGCTCTCGGACGGTTACACCTTCAACGACCACATGGGAACCACGCCGCTTTCCGAAGCGGAATTGAAGAAGTTGAGGGAATGCGTTGAACGCAATCACGACATCTTCTCGAAAAACGGCATCTTTTACCTGGCGGTGATCGTACCGAACAAGAACACCATCTATGAAGAATATCTTCCGGCGGATTTAAAGAAGTTCAATGCAAAGACACGGCTGGACCAGTTTACCGAGTACATGAAAACCCATTCGCGCGTGAAGATTCTGGATTTGAGAGGTCCACTGCTCGAAGCGAAGAAACAACATCCGATCTATTACAAGACTGACTCCCACTGGAACGACTACGGCGCCTACGTGGGCTATCGCCAAATCATGAATGAGTTCTCGGCGGCCTTTGGGGGTGGTGGTCCGCTTTCCATTAAGGATGGGGCGGTGTCGGTGCATAAGAGTTCCCCCGCGGGGGACCTTGCCCAAATGCTGCTGATGGAGGATCTGCTTCAGGAAGAATTGAGCACGACCTTTGAACTTCAAAGTGGAAATAACCCCGTCAAACTGAGCAAACTCTACTTCAGACACGACTCTTTCGGGGACAACCTGTATCGCTATCTGAATCAGCATTTCACGAAAGTTATCGGCGTGGCTCCTTTTGTTCCCTTCAAATATGATAAGATTCTATCCGATAAACCGGATGCTGTTTTGCACGTATTTGCGGAAAGATACATAACCATGGCTTTGCATGATGATTTCTATTACGAAGAAACGCGGTGAATCCGGTCCCGATGAAAAGCATTCGGAACAGCCGCAGGTCGAACAGTCGGGCCTTTCACCCTACTATGCCAGCCGGGAGAGCGGCTTTTGAAATGAGGGAACCATGGACATGAATAAGGAAGAGCTTTTGTCGGAACTGGAAGCGGAGATGAAGCATTTCTTTTGTCGGGGGATCAAAGATGACTTCTCGAGATTTGAAATGGAAAACGCCGTGGAGACTTTTGTCAAAAAGGAAGCGGCGAGATACTCCCTGGAAGAATTGATGGAAAAGTTCGCCACGATTGAGGATGCCTTCAAATTATTCATCGAGTACCTCAAAGGAAAAGGGATGGCGGGGACCAAACTGGCGGACTACTACCGGAAATCCGGATGAATCCGGAATGGATCCGGCTTGGGGGATTATGAAAAAGAAGGATCATGCACGCGGCATTTTTTGCAACAGGACACTGAACCTGGGTGCGATCCGGGCCGTCGGCTACGATATGGACTATACGCTCATTCAGTACCGGATGGCGGAATGGGAGCAGAGGGCGTATGCGTATATGAAGGAGAGCCTGGAAGCCGGGGGATGGCCCGTGGGGGATCTGTCCTTCGATCCCGATCTCGTGGTACGCGGCCTCATCATCGACAAGGAATACGGGAATGTGGTCAAGGCCAACCGGTTCGGTTACGTCAAGCGAGCCTTTCACGGCACAAAACCGCTGGATTTCGAAACCCAGCGCCGGTCTTATCAGCGGGAGCAGGTCGATCTGAGTTCTCCCAGGTGGGCTTTTTTGAACACGCTCTTTTCCATTTCCGAAGCGTGCCTGTATATGCAGTTGGTGGACCTCCTCGATGAGGGGCGGGTTGCCGGCTCGATGGGGTATGCGGACCTCCACAGGATGGTGAGGCGGTCTCTGGACGATGCCCACATGGAAGGTAGACTCAAGGCGGAGGTCATTGCGGACCCGGATCGCTTCGTCGATCCGGACGAAGAAATGCCCCTTGCCCTGCTCGACCAGAAAAAGTCCGGCAAGAAGCTGCTCCTCATCACCAATTCCGAATGGACCTATACGGCTTCCATGTTGAGTTATGTCTTCGACCGGTTCCTTCCCGGGAATCAGACATGGAGGAACCTGTTCGACGTTGCTATCGTGGGGGCGCGAAAACCGGACTTCTTCTCCGTGAACACTCCCGCCTTCGAGCTGGTCACCGATGAAGGATTGTTCAAGGAACATCGCGGCCCGCTAAAGACCGGCCGCGTGTATGTCGGGGGGAATGCGGGTCTTGTGGAACAAAGTCTGGGTCTGAGCGGCGATGAGATACTCTACGTGGGCGACCATATTTTCGCTGATGTGAATATATCCAAAAGTATCCTGCGTTGGAGGACCGCCCTGGTTATTCGTGAACTCGAAGATGAAATCGCCGCGGTCGAAGGTTTTGAAAGCGAGCAGGATGAACTTTCCCGGATGATGGGAACGAAGGAAGAACTGGAATCCCGGTATTCGGATCTTCGACTGAAGCTGCAGCGAATCCGGAAACGGTATGGACAGCGGATTGCGGAGCCGGCGAAAGAACTGGAAGGCGAGGCGGCGCGAGTCCATCGTCAGCTTGCCGACGTGGATGCGAAGATCGGACCCGTTGCTCAGGCTGCCGGGAGACTGCTCAACCCGCACTGGGGATTGTTGATGCGAACGGGAATCGACAAAAGCCACTTTGCCCGGCAGATCGAAAGGTATGCGGACATTTACACGGCAAGGGTCTCGAATTTTCTCCACGTCACCCCGTTTGCTTTCTTGCGTTCAAGCCGTGGAAGCCTTCCGCACGATCTCTGGGATCGGTCCGGTTAGATCGGGCTTCCAAGATGCAAAAAAGAAATGAGCCAGGCGGGGCGAGCCTGGCTCTAGGGGGTTAGGAAATTTACTGGGGTGATCGTACAATAAATTCCATCTGTCCAATTGTTAATACGGTAAACACTTTATTTTTGAGAGACTTTAACTGTAGTTACTTGTTATCACAGTAGTAATTCAGGCAGTAGGGACTGTATGCCTTATGTAGCAGGTTGACCGGATTCATTTGAGGAGAGGCCCACGCGGCTTTCCGGCATCTAACTGCTGTGCCTTTCTGAGTCCCAGCTTTGCTTTAACAGTGAATGCCCGTTTTACAACTGCAAACCCGCATGCAATCCGGGGTCGTCCGGCAGGATGCGTGATTCCGTAGTGCCAAGAGCGACGAGTGTTGCAGTATCTTATTGAAATCACAAATAAATAACCTTCATGCCTTTAAGCTTCAGCCTCCCCGTTCATCAAGGGCTCCAGATCCTTCATGATTTGTTCATCCGTCATCCCGAGCTTATGGGCTGCATCGGGTTTAAAGACGGCGAATATGCCTCTGGATTTGGCATAGACCATTCCGTCGGGGCTGCAAAGAAATCCCTCCATGACAGCTTCACGTTCGCTTTCCCTGGCGGACAGTCTGGCTTCCGCCCTGAAGGGTTTCCCCAGGTAGACGGGTTTCAGGAAGTCGACGGCCATGGACTTGGTCAGAACCAGGCGTTTCAATAGATAAATAGCGGCCCAGCCCATCACCTCATCCAGAATGGTCGATATGACTCCTCCGTGCGCGAAATTCTTCCAGCCGCCCATGTGATCGGGAATCACGATGTCCGAAAAGAGGGATTTACCGTCGGTGTAGAATGTCATGTGCAACCCCGAGGGATTGGTGGGGCCACAGCCGAAGCAATTGTGATTGTTCCGTATCGCAAGCTTCCGGAACGTTGGTGTCTTATCCATGGTTGTCTGGTCTAGAGCCTCCGATTTCAACTATTAAACTTAACATGTCGGTGCGGCACCGCTGCGGCATCTCTCACTAAAATTCGACAGCAGTGTTTCCCTTCGATGGCGCTTCCGCAGTACGAAACGGCTCGCACATCCCATCTTGCCATGAGATGAGTGGAAAACGCCGCCGGGAGCGAAGCTGCACCTGATGCGTCGGACAAGCCAGGGAAGAATATTGCCAAACGGGAATAATGTCCAGTGGGTTGAATCGGGAAGAATGAAAGGCACGTGCATGAAAGCCGCGACTTCAGGCTTTTTGACTCCAGGGGATTGACAATGACCTGGACCTGTCGATGATTACAATATTCATGGAGAATTGGTATGCAGGTTTGGGTGTGATTGCCTGTCCCTGTCCCCGATGTTTCTAAAGGAAACGGATTTCGCGATGGACTTTTTCAAAAAACAGACGCTCACAGGCCTTGCGAAGACCTGCGGCTGAGCCGCCAAAATCGGTCCGACGGTGTTGTCGGACGCGCTCCAGGGCTTCGCATCCCCGACGGATCCCGACCTCCTTGTCGGTTTCGAGTCCGGCGACGACGCTGCGGTCTACAGGGTCTCTGACAGGCTGGCGATGATATCTACCGTTGATTTCATCACTCCTCCGGTCGATGAGCCGATCTGGTTCGGAAGAATAGGCGCCGCGAACTCCCTTTCGGACATTTACGCGATGGGCGGCCGCCCCGTGACCGCTTTGAACCTTGTGATGTTTCCCATAAAGAAGTTGGGTATGGAGGTCCTGAAAGAGATCCTGAGGGGAGGCTTCGAGAAAGTGACGGAATCGGGAGCCTCACTTGCAGGAGGGCATTCGGTGGTCGATGATGAACCGAAGTACGGCCTTGCGGTAACCGGCCTGGTGTCGCCGGACCGTATCCTCACCAATCGCGCGGTCCGCCCCGGGGATGCACTGGTGCTGACAAAACCCCTTGGAACCGGGGTCCTGTTCAACGCCCGCAGATCGAAGAGACTGCCCTGGAGCGAACTCGAGGCGATCCTGCCTCAGGTCGCCGCCTTGAACCGGTCCGCTTTGGAGATAGGTCTCGGTTTCGATGTCCATGCATGCACGGATATTACAGGGTTCGGACTGCTGGGGCATACTCTCGAGATGGCGCAGGCAAGCGGGGTCCGCATCGACATCGAATTCAGCAGCCTTCGCTTCTATCCCAACGCAATAGAGATGTACAGGAAAGGAGAGACAACCGGCAGCAATGCGGCAAACCGAAAGCTTGCTCAGGGGAACCTCGAACTGTCGGTCAGACTCTCAGCCGAACAACAGGAAATCCTCTTCGATCCCCAGACCTCCGGGGGACTGCTTCTTTCGCTGCCGTCAGGGCAGGCGGAACAACTGGTGGCAAAACTCCGCGCGGGCGGGGTCCCGGCTGCGCGCCTGATCGGCACGGCCTTCGAAGGTCAGCCGGTCGTGCGGGTGGTCTGATACCAATTTCACTGTGTGAAATAGACTCCTGAAATACGCATTTTCATGCTTCGCAGGTGAGGCGAGCATCATGAACGATTGCGTTCAAGGAAGTAACGAACGGTGTTTCTCAAGAGCGTGGGGAACTGCGTCCCCCCCAGGGCGCTACCTGTTCATGAAGATTACTTTTATGTCGTTGAATCGCCAGAGAAACTGCTGAACCGGAGAAATGAGCCTGCTCCTGGACTCATCCCTGTTGGTGAAGTAGAGCACTTTTTCCCCCTGGGTCAGGATCGCGGCATGTATCCCGCCATCGTGGTCAAGGTGCAGCATGGCCTCTTCAATGGCATCCAGGTGGGAAGCAGTCCCGGAAATGGTGGCGTCGCCCGCCGAATCGACGGTGACTTTTCCGGAAACCCGAAGATTTTCAAGAAGTTTGATATAGTACTTTCCGGTCAGTCTCTTGATCGCTTCGGCGACTTCTTCGTGTTCCAGCAGGTCTTCCAGCCGTTTGCCGTGAAACGCACGCAGACCGTGCGGGAGCGGCGAAGTTTTTTCTTTGGGTTGCGGAGGAGTGGGGACCGTGATGTATATGCGACCCGGACCTTCGGTCTGCTGTGCCGAAGGCTCCATTCCTTCCCGGACTTTGCCGGCCACTGAATCGCCGAATGTTGCGGTGTGGGGCGGATGGGCCGCCTGCTGTAGCGCGGCCAGGCTTTTAAGTGGCGAAAGGGCGTCCGCATAGAGCTTGTCCAGAAGATTTCCGAGGCGCTCGGCGCTGAGGGCAATCCCTTGCGCGGCTTCTCTCGTTTCCTGCAGCAGCCGCGCCGAACTCCTGTGGAAAAAAATCGCAAGCCATATGGCCATCAGTCCCACGATCATGGAAGCGACCGCGGCCATAAGCAGGATGTCGTCAATGTAAACCCTGGACTGGAATGGAGCCTGCCCGCTTCCGCCTCCATTCGTTTCCTTCATGCCGGAAGCCCCCTGAAGTCCGCGCGGACCCGGAGGCGCCTGGCCGGCGACCGTCCCTCTGGGACCTTCACTGTTCCAGGATATTGCCGTTTCTGAGGGTTTGCACCGTTCAGGCTCCGTTACGATTCGCAGCCCGCCCGTATAGCTGTCGGAACAGGCATGAATGACATCTTCAGCCACCTGGCTCCTCCCGTCGGGCGTCCACGCCGCAAAGAGGATGAGGAGGAACGGGAGGCAAGCGATGAGACGGCGCATAAGTCAGCTCTAAGTCCTGATGTAAAAAGAATCAGACCTTGTGTGAAGGCTATGCTAATGGGTTGTGAATTCAATTTAAAATGACACATTATGAACAGCGGGTAAACTCTTTTTAGGGAGTGGAAAATGAATATCGAAGCGGTTGTCCGAGCGGGGCTCCGCCGGTTCCCGCAAAGCTCGAGCGGGGCCTCGTCGGGTTCTTCAGGTTTGACGAATTGTTGAGGGTAATATTGAGAGAGGGCTGGGAAATTTGATATTATTAAAAATAAAAGTATGCTGTGAGTACAGTCCTGGCGGGCAGAGAAGGATTCTGTCCTTACGGCAAGGGGACAGGCCGTGAACATACAAGGAACCTCCTTTGTCCTCGCACGGTTTCCCGGGTTGGCCTGAAGAACCGTGCGATTTCGGATCCCTATAATGTCTAAGGACATGACGTTGCGGGTTTGCTGCCTGAATTCAATCGCAAGCGAGTGATGGAGTTGCGTTCATGAGTCTGCCGGGGATAGAAGTCTGCATATTCGATGTTAACGGGGTTTTGATCGATTCGAACCTCGCGAATGCCGAGGCCATGGGTCGTGCGTTCAGTGACGATCCGGTTCTGCGGAAGCGCGTAGCCGAGCTGTATCTGAGACTCACGGGAATCGACCGTGGCAGCAAAATTCGCATTATTCAAAAGCGCGCCATAGGCAGCCCCTTCAAGGAAAATGAATTTGAGCTGCGCTGGGAAGCGTTCACGAAACTGGCCCGCCAGTCCATGTTCAAGGCCCCCTCGGCTGAAGGCTGTAGAGAAGTTCTCGGCGAACTGGGGAGGCGAAACATCAGGAAAGCGGCAGTGTCGAATACGCCTCTGGCCGAACTTCGGGAGATTCTGGCGGCGCACGACCTGGATTCTCTGCTGGATATTATAAAGGGCGGCGGCGATTGGCCAAAATCCGAATCATTGGAGCGCTTTCTCCGGGATTATCGGGTCGATCCCCGAAAATGCCTTTTCCTCGGAGACGGGAAGGGAGACCTGACGGCTGCCAGGTATGCCGGAGTCCCTTTTGTTGCGATCGATCCGGGCAAGGGCGAATTCTCGGATGAGGAGGGGTTCGAGGGGCCCTATAAAAGCGTTGCCGACTGGGGAGAAAAAGTACTTGGTCTTGAGTTCCCGAGGGCAACGGCGTTGTACCACGCATGAAGGAAAAAGCCCACCGGACTTTCCCCGCTCATCATCCGTCGTGTCCGGATGAATGCCCTTTTGTCGCAAAGACCGGAATGCCGGTCGCCCCGTCTTCGTTCACACGTCTTTGCTGAATCTTATAAGCAGTGAGTCTGTTGACACTGATTCGGGATTGATTACCTTTATTGCCATTAAAGACACGTTGTGAGAGGGAGGTCAATTTGCTGCAGGACTGGAAGGAAAAGCAGAAACGCTTTGCCCCATAGAAGCAGCCGTCTCGCGTGAGGGTGCCGCCGGCGCCATTCTTGAACGATCAGTCGATACCTGCACAGAACTCGAAGCGAATCCGGTTTCCTGCCGGGTTATTCCAGGGACGGTGACCGAATCATCACCGATAATGGCATTTGTATAAGGGAGATTCTTTGGCGGGTCTGTCTTATATTTTATTTTACGTTCGGGAACCCGGATACGATTACCAATAATTTGGGAAAAGGGGCGACCTTCGAGACAAAATTGGATGCCGATTTTCCATGATCGAATCAGTGATGAAGCGCTGTGTTGTTCTCTGCCGTCCCTTTTCATGCGCTGCCGCAAGATGCATTAAGGTGAATCCCCTCCTGGTCCGGACCGAAACGAGCCCAACATCGGCAGGCTCCCCGGCGGGTGTTCCGGAAGGCCGGTTCCCTGGAGGACAGGCCGGCCTTTATCGTGAAAGGTCGAGACGTGCCTGCGGCAATCGATCCGCTCATGATTCGGGATCGAGTTCCGAAGGGCAGCAGCAGGAAATGTGATGTCCCGCTACGGTATCGTTTTAGCAGATCCCCATACTTTATTTCGGCAGGGAGTAAGGCGGATTATTGAAGAGGTTCCGAACCTCAAGGTCGTCGGCGAGGCTGAAGACGGCCTGTTGCTTCTTCACCTGTTCAATAGTGTAAAACCGGAGATGGTAATCCTGGACGTTGACATGCCATTCCTTCGCGGCATCGAAGCCACTCTCGAGATGAAAAAGATTCGCCCTGAGATAAAAACCCTTATACTGACCGTGCATGGGGATTTCCTTCATGAGGCGGTGTTTGCGGGCACTCATGGGTATTTGTTGAAACGGGATACCGATGTCGATCTCCAGACGGCCATACAAACGATACGCGATGGCCGCAGGTATATTTCCCGGCTCCTCTCGAGCCAGATGGTTGATCTTCTGGCAAACCGGAGGGAAGGGGATCATGCGGAGAACACCCCGGATTTATTGTCCTTGCGCGAGCGCGAGGTGCTCAAGCTTCTGGCGGATGGGAAGTTCAATAAAGAGATTGCAGGAGTCCTGTGTATAAGCGAACGCACGGTCGAGCATCACCGTGCAAATATTATGAAAAAACTCAAAATCCGCAGAAACGTCGACCTTATAAAATACGCCATCAAGAGAGGTTACACGGTGGTTGGCATCCTGATTTGTTGTATGTTTCCCTTCAGTAATCTTATTCAGTAAGTATTCCCGCCTATGGATAAATACGTGCTTTCACCTATTGCGTTTCGATCACAGTAAATTATTTTTAGCACTATTGGTACTCATTGTATTACAAGTCCAGCTAAGGATCTGGCCTGGAGAAACCTTATTGGTATGGGCGCTGGGGCACGGAAGTCTATGCCGCATCATTAGAGATAGCGGTTGCGGCATAAGTGAAGAAGCCGGTGCTTCCATTCAGTCTTAATTCCTCGGGGCGTTGAATCAGGAACAAACCCAACGCAGACCGTGGGCGAACATGGCGACTGCGGATGGGGAAGAGTCATGCCCGTTTACGATGGGCGAAAGCTGCTGCCTTCGTTTTCGGGGCCGTGATCTTCAAGAGCAGGAGTATAGGAGGAGGGAGGTGTTCAAGCTTCCTCTGCAAACCTCAATTCGCTGTTCCCGGTCTTGCCCGGTCGATGGTGCCGGAGGCAGTAGCTTGGCGGCATAAAGCACTGCTTGTGTCTGGTTTCAAACAGGCGGGCGAGGCGGAGGTGACCGTCATGCAACCCTTCTCGCACTTTATAGATTCCAGAGTCCTGGTGGGGCAGAGCCAAGCCTTTATGAAAGAAATAAATAAAATTCCTGCCATTGCCAAATGCAATTCGTGCGTATTGATATCCGGCGAAACGGGTACGGGGAAAGAAATCTGCGCGCGCCTGATCCACCAGATGAGTCCCCGGTCCAACAAGCCTTTCGTCCCTGTGAATTGCGGGGCGATCCCCGTTGAGCTGGCGGAAAACGAGTTGTTTGGACACAAATGCGGGGCATTCACAGGGGCTTCGGCAACAAAACCCGGATTGATCCTCGAGGCTGAGAAGGGATCGTTGTTCCTCGATGAGATAGACAGCCTGCCGCATGCAGCCCAGGTCAAGCTGCTGCGATTTCTCCAGGAAAAAACGTACCGCCCTCTGGGCAGCACCAAGGAACGTCTCGCAAACGTGCGTGTCCTGGCGGCTTCCAGCATTGATGTGGAAGAAGCGGTGCAGCTCGGCAGGCTTCGGAAGGACTTGTACTACCGGTTGAACGTCATTTCGTTGAAACTTCCGCCGTTGCGCGGCAGACGTGATGATATCCCTCTTCTTGCCCACCATTTCCTGCGAAAATGCGCTGCCGAAACCGGAAAGCATGTGACGGATTTTTCCCCTGAGGTCATGCAAATGTTCCTTCTGTATGATTGGCCCGGGAATGTGAGAGAGCTGGAACACGTGGTCGAACGGGCCGTCGTGCATACTGAAACCAGCATCATACGGGACATGGAAATCAATCTGCCCCGGTTCGAGGCATTTGAGAATGACGCCCAATCCTTCAAAGAAGCGAAGGCGCGGTTCGTCGATGAATTTGAAAAAGCTTTCATTCAGAAACTGCTGCTCGCCAACCACGGAAACATTTCGAGGGCTGCCGAGGCCGCGCGAAAGCACCGTCGGGCTTTTCTTCAATTGATACGAAAGCATGGCATAGACGTACAGGAATATAAAACAGCCCTGGGAATGAGCCACATGCATTAAGGAATCGTTCCCCGCAAAGAAGACATCCGCATGCCTGCGATATGATAGATTTATCCTACCGCTCACGGGCCTTCAGTCAAGCTTTCTGAGGTCTTTGGCACGGAACTCTGGGATAAATTTATCACGCCTGCCCCGTTTCCACATTCCCCCGAAGTATTGATACAAGAGTCAATCGCGAATCGTAAGGCAGATGAAGTTCGTTACAACCAGCCGTTTTATCTGAATATCGACAGCCTGAAATTTTTAAATGAACAGTTCTGCGGAAACTGGCACGCGCTTTGCTCATTTTAACCACCAAGAGGTGGCTAGACCGCCCATTTGAAGCAGACAGATCCATTTCATTCATCGAGCCCTGGGTTGAAGGCTCTTGCCGGACGGATCGAATGTTCGATCTCCAGTTCCAACTGCTCTGAAGACACGAAGCGACATCTGCTCACGGAAAACCACGGGACCGGCCGCGGTGACTCCGGATGGTGACAAGGCAAGCCGGAACCCGCGATAAATGTGAACGATTGCAAACCGGCGCTCCTCAAAGGAGCGTTTGGGTCGGGCCTGTGGAGGACGGTTTGCCGGTGAGCCGCGTAAAGGATCCCATTCGGCCGGCAGTGAACGGTTCTGGGGGGTTGCTGGAATGTGATCATCGTCCGCGCGAAGTTCATTGAAGCGGGCAGTTTGATTCAGTCGATGGGTGTGTTCCCCACTGAGGGCACAAAAGAGGGGAGAGAGGAGGTGGTGCGGCGGGTGGTTAACCGGTCATGGAGAGTGGTGGAAAGAGTGAACCGCTCATATATGGTCAACGATATGAATCAGGAGGCACGGTCATGAAGAAAGGGATTATTTTTGCAGTGGCGATATTGTTTCTGCTTGCCGGGATGGTGAGCATGGTTAGCGCGGCGGCGGCGCCCAATGTCGGCAACACGACTCAGAAGGGCAGCGTGCTGATCTACCCGAAGGTGCGGATCGCTGAGAGCCCCACACCTCGCGATACTTACATTACGATCGCTAATGACTACTACTCAGGTGTCAATGTGAAGTGCTACTGGGTAAGGGGATCCGATCAGCACATTCAGGATTTTTCCTTCAGACTCACCGCCAATCAACCCGTCCATTTCCTGGCCAGCACGGGTGAACCTAAGGACGTCCCACCCTTTGAGGGGCCCGACGGCATGCTGATTTGTTTCGCCGTTGATCCCGCGGGGGAAAACGCGATCAATTTCAACCATCTCTATGGCTCGGCGACGGTCATCAATTACTCGGTTGGGGAGGGAGGCACCGGTTACGCGTACAACTCCTGGAATTTTGCCGCCCGCGCCAACGTTGCTCTTAAACGCCCGGTGGGAACCCCCGGGACCATCGCCCTGGACGGCGTAAATTTCGATGCCTGTCCGGAATACCTGCTTTTCAACTTCCCGGCGGTAGGTGCAGTCGGCGGGTTGTTCGTGAATGATGATCTCACGTTGCTGCCCTGCAAGCAGGATCTGAGGCAGGATCATGCCATCACTCGCACCAAGGCTAAGTTCGACCTCTGGAATTTAAACGAAGTCCACTACACGGGCGTCTATCAGTGCATCAACTGCTGGTTCGAAAGCCTGGTCAGCGGACTCCAGAACAACGCCACCAAGTTCAATGTGGACGATCTTCACAGCGCGTTCGGGCGTATGCGGGTGACCGGCGTCGCGAGTTCGGTTTGCAGCGGATCCGTGGCCTCTCCGCTTCTTGGCCTTCTCGTCGAGCAAATCGATACCGATACCGATGAGACCCCCGACATTGACGTCCTGGCCGCCGTCGGCGCCAACGGTGCGGGTACTGCAAGCGGCTACATTCTGTGGGACAACAGCTCGTCCATCGTACCGGAATTCGGCCGTTAGGAGCCTGCTCCTCGTGCAGAGCGGACTTCGAGAACACGGGGGGGCGAAGAGAGGATCTTCGCCCCCCTCTTTGTCATTGCGGCACGCTCCCTTCTCTTTGGGCGACGCTCACATTGTGAAATCGTTTCGCGATGGAAGCGGCCATCGTCGTTTTACGAATACCGTTCCTCGCAGAGGGACAAAATTTCTCCCGCTTGCGTGGTACCTTAACCGCTCCCCGGCCGCAAGGTTGACTTGCCTGGTTTAAGGCCCGGTACGTAAGGATTGCCTGATTGTGCAGGAATTCAATCGCTTGCCGTGTCCACGTCATATCCGCCCCGACATCCGCATGCCTTTGATATGACAGATTTGTCCTACCGCTCATCGGCTTCCAATAAAGCTTCCGGCGATCTTGTACACAAAAGCATAGGATAAATTTGTCATGGCTATCCGACTCCGGTATCCCACAGGGGTACTGATGAAAGAGGCTTTGTGCAATAGGAATCATGAGGGGAAATTCGCCAGGTTACCGTTATCCCATAATATCCAATGAGATGGATTTTTCGACGAGTAAAGCTCCTGAAATTGGCACGTGCCTTGCTCCCTAAACTGAACAAGGGTGGCCAGTCCGCTCATTTGACGTACGCAGATCGAATTCAATGAGTGAATTCGCCGATGAAGACTTCCGCCAAACGGATCGCGTATTCGATCGAACCACCGCCGCTCCGATGACATGAAGCAACTTACCGCTTACGCAGACCCGCAAAATCCGGGAGGCAGGGAGACCTTCGGCAGACAGGGTGAAATTTAACAAGACAGAGGAGGTGGCGCGGCTGGACGGCAACCGGTCGCGCAGAGTGATGCGAAGAGTGAACCGCTCGACACTGTTGAGCAATATGGAGCAGGAGATACGGTCATGAAGAAAGAGCTTATTCTTGCGTTGGCAGTTTTGTTCGTGGCTGCACTAGCGGTCAGCGTGGCTGGAGCTGCGCCCAATGTCGGCAACACGACTCAGAAGGGCAGCGTACTGGTCTTCCCAAAGGTTCAGATCACCGGGACCCGCCTGGATGCACCACAGCGTGAGACTTTCATCACAATCAGCAACGATTACTATGCCGATGTCAACATCAAGTGTTACTGGAGGAGGGGACCGAACCACCATACCCAGGATTTTACTTTTAAGCTCACGGCCAACCAACCTGCCTATTTTCAGGCCAGCACCGGTCAAAACGCGGGTTCCGATGCTTTGCCCATCGCCGTGCCGCCCTTTGAAGGACCTGACGGTATGCTGCTCTGTTTTGCCGTGGATGCGGCCGGCGCAAACTCCATCAACTGGAACCATCTCTACGGCACGGCAACGGTGATCGACTACTCGTTGGACTCCGCTTATGCCTACAACTCCTGGAATTTTGCGGCTCGCGCTGCCGGTGTTTCTCTTGGCGGCGTGGTGGGCACCCCGGGTAAAATCGCTTTGGATGGCGTGAAGTATGATGCCTGCCCACAGTACCTGCTCGTCAACTTTCCGTCTGTCGGCGCCTATGGCGGATTGTTCCGGAACGTCGATCTTACGCTGGTGCCCTGCAAGGTGAACGTGAAGCAGGATACGTACAACATCAAGACCAAAGCCCAGTTCGACCTCTGGAATGAGAATGAAGTCCACTATACGGGTGTCTACCAGTGCATAAGAAGCTGGTTTGAGGGCTTGATCGACGGCATGGCCAACAATGGGTCCAAATTCAGACTGAATGATCTGCATTCCGCATTCGGGCGATTCCGTGTAACCGGTGTGGCAAGCACGGTTTGCAGGGAATCGGTTCATTCTCCGCTCATGGGCCTCGCGGTGATCCAGATCGATTCCGACAGTGATGATGAGATCGATGCTATAACCGGCGTTACGGGTAATAGCGCAGGTATCGACGCAAGCGGGTTTGTCAAGTGGGATGCTCAGTCATCCATTATACCGGAATCCGTCCGTTAGAAATCTGCTTTGCTTGCCCGGCGGATTGCAGGTCGAGGGGGGAAACGAGGAGCGGCTCCTTGTCCCCCGCCTCGTCCGGAGCACATTCCCTGAAAACCTATAGATAGAATTTTCTCAGAATAAAAGAATGCTTAACGGCGTCCGACGGATACATGCAATCGTTATTCATGCAACGGAAAACGCACCGTTATATCCCTGCGGCGCCCTTGACACGGCGTCAATGCCAACATAAGTTCAACCTATTACTATCCGGTCTCAATGTGGCTTCAATCATGTTCTCATGAAAGGATTATGCCACCGCACAGATCAACGCTCAGGCAAAAGGCTCAAGTGCTTAAGTCCTCTTCCGCAGTTGTCGGGCAAATATAATCGCTGCCCTTTCAAGGCTTTTTTAAACCACTTCAGTTCACCTGCAGAAGGATTGATATTGATGAAACGGTTAATAATCGTAGCGCTTGCCGTGTTCTGTTTGAGCAGTCTCCACAGCGTCGCGCCGGGAGCGACCAGAAATGAAAATCTTGGGCTGAAGGAACGTGTGAAGGCCTTTTGGGATGCTCAGGTCAAGGACGACTGGAGTACGCTCTACGATTTTCTGAGGGATCCGGGGAAAGAGACTGACGGCAAAGAGGTATTCGCCGCCAAGCAAAAAGATAAGAATCCCCTCACTTTTCTGTCTTACAGCATCGGTAGGGTGGAGACGGATGGTGACGTCGGTTGGGTCGAGATGGAATACATCGCCGGGGCCAGGAAATTTCCCAAGGCGCCGCCCAGGCAGGTCATGGTCTGGCAGGTCTGGCAGAAACGTGAGCAGAATTGGTATCCCTTGCCGCGAGAGCGATTGGGTGAGGTGCCTAAAATGCCTCCAAGTTTGAGACCCGCCGAGGAAGAGGCCGCACTGACCGGGAGGGCGGATGAGTTTTGGGATGCCAAGGAAAAAGGGCGTTGGGACATTGTCTATGAATACTGCGATCCCACATTCAAAGGACAAATGCCGGCACAAGAATTTTTACAGAGGAAGGCTCTAAGGTCATATCTTTCTCACTCGATCGATTGGGCCGAAGTGAGCGGCGATCAGGGAAAAGTCAAGATTACCTATAGTTACAAGGCAACTGACCCGAGTCTTGCGAAGCTCGATCCCGAAGAGGACAGCCTGGTGGAGGAGTGGGTCAAGGCGGGCGGCGTCTGGTACCGTCTGATACCTGCACAAGATTAAGCGGAGGAGTGAAGCTATGGGTCGTCTCCCGAAGCGCAGTATCCTGGGATGCGTCATCCTTGTCGCATTGATCGGCGCGATCGTTTACGCTTGGAGCAAATCGTCAAAACCCAAAGCAACGCCTCCAGCAACTGCTGCGGGCGAATCGGCAGCACGGCTGGGCGCTGTGTCCCGCCCCACCCTGAACTTCATTTTGTCGGCGGATGGTTTGCCCGCCAAGGGCATGTGGAAGAGCACCCCGATGTTTGCGGACATCAAGAAAGACGGCAAGCTGGATTTGGCGGCTATCCCCCGCCTGGGGGATGGAGCGCATGTGTGGTTCGGGGACGGAACGGGCAAGTGGACTGATACGTCGGCCGGGCTCCAGATGGACACTTCCTGCGGTGGGGGTGTTGCGTTGGGAGACATCAGGAACAGCGGTCACCTTGATCTGGTGGTGGCAGACCACTGCAGGGGAGTATTCGTCTATTCGGGCGATGGCGCGGGACACTGGCAGGCGATGGTTGAGAAGCTGAACCCGGCTATTTCAACGCCTAAATCTTCCGAGAACGATAATGAGGCCTTGGGTTTCTACAAGGGTTCCGAAGATCTTGCCGTTGGAGACGTCAATGAAGACGGATTCCTTGACATTGTTGCCGCCTCATCCGATCAGGGCGGGCTGACGGTCTACCTCGGGGATGGAACGGGAATCCTTTGGCAGGAAGCGAGGTCGACCGGCCTGCCCAACGGAGAGGAAAAGGAACCCGAAGATGAAAACAACGGTGGATGGGCCAATCAGGTTCGGCTCGTAGACATTAATAACGACGGCCACCTGGACGTCGTCGCCGCATACTTTGCGGGACCCAGAGTCTGGCTGGGAGACGGCAAGGGACATTTTCGTTATGCCTCCCGGGGGTTGCCCGAACCCACCCTGGGCGGCCTTTACCGGGGCATTGCGGTGGGAGATATCAATGAAGACGGGCTGCCGGATCTTGTGATGGCCAGCGAGGTGAACGGCCCCGAGGTATATCTGCAGCAGGCTGACGGTTCCTGGCTGGCGTTGCCGGATGTGTTGCCGTCCCTGAAAGGAGGCGCCGTTGCAGTGGCGCTCGGAGATCTGACCGGGGAGGGGCATTTGGACCTGGTGGTTTCGGGCCGCGGAGAGAAGTCACTAGGGAGCGACTATGGACTTTTCGTTCTGAAGGGCGACGGCAAAGGTGGATTTAAGGAAATCGAAACGAATCTTCCAACAACCGGGCTCTCTGTGGCCTGGGGCGTCGCAATTGCCGATGTGAATAACGACGGTTTGCCGGATGTGGCGGTATGTACCGGAGGAGCAGTCCCAGGCAAAGAACAGGGGCGGCCTCAAAGCGTCAGGCTGAACTCGGCCAAGCCTAGAAAGGAAACGGTCAAGCCCAAGCCCAAGCCCGAAGTGGTTGAAGAACTCCCGTTGCCAAGATTGCAGGTATGGCTGAACAAGGGCGGGGGATGATGTCGGCTCGGCTCGATGTCTCACCCGTGATTGCCGAATCGGGAGGGAATGACGGCTTTCCGAAGATCCAGGGGGTTTTGCCGGCGATTGGCGAAGTGAGGATATGGGGTGAACCATGAGAAAGGCACTCATTTTCTGGGCGGTCGCTTTCGTCATTCTTGCTGTTCCGGGCATTCAAGAGGTGAAGGCCCTCAGCGTTTTCAATGGATGCATCGACAACGTGAGCCATGCCTTGCGTCTGGTTGTCGATCAAAAGATTGACTGTATCGAAGGGACGGAGACGGCGGTTACGTGGAATGAAGCCCCTGCTTTCAGCAACATATTCTATGGTTGTCTCGACAAGGACACCAATGTGCTGCGCATGTCCCTGAATACTCCTCTTGCCTGCGGGGAAAATGAACTGCAGATTTCCTGGAATCAGGCGCTTCAGGGACCACAGGGAACTCAGGGTCTCAAGGGGGATACGGGTGCTGTCGGTCCTCGGGGACCCAAGGGAGCCACCGGTCCTCAGGGTCCGACAGGTCCACAGGGGGTTCAGGGACCCGTTGGTCCTCAGGGACTCAAGGGAGCTACGGGAGCTACCGGCCCCAAGGGACCCCAAGGTCCTCAAGGACTTCCCGGGAGTTTTAAAGTCTATGATGCCAACAACCAATATCTGGGTTATCTCGTCGGAAGCGGGTTGGTCCCGGAATACCAGGACTACCAGCCTGAAGGATCCAGGTACAAACTGGATATCTACGTGCCTGGTCTCGACCTGATTGTACCCATCGTGCAATATACGGGCAATATGCCCTTTTCCTATGATGATCTGCTCTTCAGCAAGGTTGACTGCAAGGGAACGATGTATCTTTGGATAACCAACACCCTCATTCGCCGCACGACGGCGGATGGCGTCGACCACTTCTATTATGCGCGAAAGTATGCCCGCACGCTTAGATATGGTACAGGTATAAGATCCGCCGACTACAATAACGCCTGTTCAAATGTTTCCTTACCGTGGCGGAATATTTTCGGCTACAAGGCGATCGAACTTCCACCCGGCCAGATTCCGTTCACCCTGCCTCTGGCAATGCCTCTGCACTTTGAAGTGCAGTAGCACCATGGATAGCGGTGAATCACGTCTGGTCTTAAGGCTGAGGGCCTGGAGGGCGGGTGTCCGCTTCAAGGGAATCCGATGCTTTGCAAATGAAAGTGAATCCAATGTGGAACTTGTTCTTGACAAAAATTCCCTGCTTCTTTTGTGTCGTCAGTCTCGGCGTCATCTCCCTGGTCCTGTTCGTCTGCATGAAACAGGAGAGGCGATGGCGGGCGACGGTTGCCGGATTCCTTCCCCTGGTATTATTGATCCTGGCCGTTCCCCGGGACGGCGGTATCCTGGCGTCTGAAAAGGACGCGCCGGCCCAGGGAATCGTCGCAAGCGTGGGAGGCCGGAACATCACTGCCGATGAACTGGATCGTCCGGTAGCGGCCCGGATTTATGACCTGGAAAACGAAATCTACCAATTGAGGTTGCAGCGACTCAACGAAATGATCGTGCAGATATTGTTGACCAAGGAAGCCGAACGCCGGGGAGTCAATGCCCAACAGCTTGTGGATGAAGTGATCCTGGCAGGGGGGGTCGAAGTGAGCGCGGAGGAACTGGAACAGTATTACCGTGAAAATCGGGGCCGCTGGACGGACTGGAAGGGGTCTGAGGAAGAACTGAGGAAGAAGATGTCAGCCTTCCTCGGGCAGAAGAAGGGTTACCGGAAAGTGTACGCTTACGGGATGTCCCTCAAGGAAAATTACGGAGTCAATGTTTACCTCCAGGAACCCCCCCTTCCCAGCGCCAGGGTGAGCGTCGGGAGTGAGGATCCGGTTTTCGGCGGCTCAAGCGCCCCCGTAACGGTCGTAGAGTTTTCCGATTATCAATGCGATGCCTGTCGCCAGACCCACGAAGTGGTAAAGAAGATAAGGGGGATGTACTCAAACAGCATCAAATGGGTTTTCAAAGACTTTCCCGTGAAAGGACATGCGTGGGCTCAGCAGGCGGCTGAAGCTGCCAGGTGCGCAAATGAACAGGGAAAGTTCTGGGAATACCAGGACCTCCTGTTTGCGAGCGATCAGGATCTTAACACGGACCAATTGATGAAATACGCGGCTCAGGTCGGTCTGAAAATGGATTCGTTCAGGAGCTGTTGTGAAAGCAGAAAATATCGGGCCGCTGTTGAAAAGGACTTTCAGGAAGGAGCGAATGCCGGTGTCGGTATGACCCCCACTTTCATCGTCAACGACAAGATGATTCCCGGCGGCCCTTCTGTCGAAGTGTTCAGGAAAGTCATCGACAAAGAACTCAGCAAGGGAAAAGAAAAGTCCTGATCGAGGGCCCGTTTCAACCGGACAAAATGATTCCGGGTTCCAAAGGCCTTGACGCGGATCCGTCCCGGGATTAGTAGAAGAAACAACCACATTCGCGGGCTGGGAATCCCCGAGATCTCCACTGGTTTTCAGATTCGCTGCCGGAAAAATCGAAAGTCTCTTTGCATTGCCTGGTCTTTAAAGCATCTCCAGCCCGCTCAAAGCGGGCTTTATTTTTTGTGCGCCCGGCAGGGCGCACTCACTTGGAAGTGAAAGTCCTCTACAGGCCCGACAGGGGGAACTGTTAGCCGGACGGCAAGGGTGTCCACCGCGAGGTGGAATCTGAAGGAAGCCGCAGGCAAAGCGCTGGCCTGACGAACAGGAACCGCATACGAGGCAGCCATGCCGAGATGAGAAGGCAAATATCTTCAAAGTCCAATACCTGTACGGAAGTGCATGGAAGTAGATGCGGCGGGCATAAGCGTGAAGGTGGGTGCGCATTACCCGGGGAGATCTGCCGATCTGCCCCTTGTGCTACCGCCGTCGTGAGACGGCGGGATGGGTCGGCAGAAGTCAGCAGAGGGCATAGTAGGTTCATCGACCGGACTGAAGGCCCGAACGTGAAGTGTGTGGCAGGAGGCTTGAATTTCGATGAGCAATAAGGACGCAGAAAGTCGGACTGAGATGTCCGGCACATCAACGGAGGACAGCGGACGGAATCTGCAAGGCCCCGTTGTTTGTGCGTCAAGGCTCACGGCAAGGAGAGACGATCCCAGCCAGAAGATTCAAGACTTGATGGAAGCGGTGGTCGAACGCGAGAACATGTTTAGAGCGCTGCGGCGGGTGGAATCAAACAAAGGATCTCCAGGGGCGGACGGAGTGTCTGTCGAGGCCTTTAGAGGCAACCTTCGTGAAAACTGGCCGCGCATCAAAGAGGAACTGCTTGAGGGCCGGTATCAGCCGCAGCCAGTCCGGAAAGTCGAAATACCTAAACCGGGCGGGAAGGGAATGCGACAATTGGGCATTCCCACGGTAATGGATCGACTCATACAGCAGGCGCTGAATCAGGTTATGCAACCCATCTTCGATCCGGGTTTTTCCGAGTCAAGCTATGGATTCCGCGCTGGCCGCAGTACGCATGAAGCTGTGCTGAAAGCACGAGAGTATGCAGCAGCAGGCAGGCGCTGGGTCGTAGACATGGACTTGGAGAAGTTCTTTGACCGTGTCAATCATGATGTCCTAATGGCACGGCTTGCCCGAAAGATAGAGGACAAAAGGATATTAACGATTATCCGCCGCTATCTTCAAGCAGGTCTCATGATCGGAGGTGTCGTATCGCCCCGAACGGAAGGAACTCCTCAAGGCGGACCACTCTCGCCTTTGCTTTCCAATATCTTGCTCGATGATTTGGATAAGGAACTGGAGAAAAGGGGCCATGCGTTTTGCCGGTATGCGGATGATTGTAATCTTTACGTAAGGTCTGAACGTGCCGGACAAAGGGTGCTGGCAAGTATTACCCGATTTTTGACCAGCAAATTAAAGCTCAAGGTTAATTCAGAAAAGAGCGCGGTAGCACGCCCCTGGGTTCGCAAGTTCCTGGGCTATAGCATGACCTTCCATAAGCAGCCGAGGCTCAAAGTCGCTCCGGCTGTGGTGGATCGCATCAGAACAAAGCTTAAGGACACTTTTCGTGCGGGCCGGGGACGAAGCATACGCACTGTAATCGAAGAACTGAAGCCGATTTTGCGAGGCTGGGTAAACTACTTCCGGTTGGCCGAGGTGAAGGGAATATTCGAGGAGTTGGACGGATGGATACGTCGCAAGTTGCGGTGTATTCTCTGGCGGCAATGGAAAAGGTCCCACACCCGGGCAAAGAATCTGATGAGGTATGGTTTGGGGGAAGAGAGGGCATGGAAGTCCGCCACAAATGGGCGAGGCCCCTGGTGGAACTCCGGGGCCTCACATATGAACCAATGTTTCCCTAAACGCTTCTTTGATCAACTTGGACTTGTGTCACTGCTTGATCAACTGCGAAGACTTCAATGTACTTCATGAACCGCCGTATACGGAACCGTTCGTACGGTGGTGTGGGAGGACGGGGGAGGTGACTCCCCCTCCTACCCGATCCCGATACTCATTTTCGGGTTCTCCGAGTCACCGGATGCCGGATGCCGGGTAATGGGCTGTTGCCCAAGCGGAACCCAAGTGAAAAATGAGCCGTTTGTCCGGAAACGCCACCCCGGCGGTATTTTGACGCAGTCTCTTCCGCCGGAATGACTAATCCTGTTTTCATCCGGCCTCTGCTCGTTCCGGGGCTGGAAAGCGGTCGGAGTATGGAGGGGCAATCGATCCGGCCACAATTGGCCGGTGGGTCGAGGAGGGCTCGGATGACGGAACAGATGAAAGCGATTATCAGAGAGAATGACATGTGTGTTCTCGCAACTTCTTTCGAGAACGAACCGCACTGTTCGCTGATGAGATACGTAACGGATGAATCTGTGAGCACCATATATATGGTGACGCTCAAGACCACGCGGAAATATCAGAATATCGCGAGGAACCCTTGCATCAGCCTGTTGGTGGATACACGGCTGAATTCTCCCGCGGCACACGGCGACATCAGGGCGCTGACCCTGTACGGGACCGTTCATCCCCTGGAAGAAGAACCCGCACGGGGTGCGATTCTTGGAATGATCGGGAAGGCCCATCCGGATCTCAGGGCCACCACTCTGCACAAAGAAGCCGAAGTGCTGGCGGTCAAGATCAAATCGTTTCTGCTGCTCGACGGGGCATTTAATGTCACTCGCGGCAGAGTCGAATGATAGAGGCCGGGTGGAGTTTGCGTTAGGTGCCCATCCGTCACTGGGCCGACTTGAGAGAGCAGCACATTAAGCTGAATGCAGTGAGCAGTAGAGCACGCCCTTTATGATGTTTTGGGCCGGGCTCAGCAGGCTGTTGAAAAAGCGCGAATATCCGTGTATGAGTTTCATATTTGATAAATTCTTATCCTATCGCAGTTGCATAATAAGAAAATGGAAATCAAGGATGAGGACTCCCGATCACCAGCAGCAGAAAATGTTCTGCTGCGTTTATGCAGAGAAGCACATTTCGACGAAACATCCCTTACGACCAGTCAAGGTGATGGTCGGGGAATGCCTTGAGGTTTTGAATGAGCGATTCAGCAAGATGTACTCGACAGGAGAGTGTGCCCGTCCATCGCACCGGAGCGGCTTCTCAAACTCCTTTGCCGCAGATTCTCAACTCCATTCGCAGAGAACGGGCTCTCATTGAGCGCATCGACTACAATATTCTCTTCCGATGGTTCATCGGACCCACGTGGATGAATCAGCTTGGAATCATTCCACTTTTTTCAAAAGTCGTGACAGGTTGATCGAATCAGACATTGCCCTCTCTTTCCTCAAGTCCGAGCTTGAAAAGGCGGGAGGAGAGGGACTGCTCTCAAATGAGCACTTCTCATCAGTAGATGGGACTCTACTGGAAGCGTGGGCCTCCCCCAAGAGCTTTCGTCCGAAAGATGGTTTGCTGAAATTGCTTTCTCCAAAGGGGGTCGCAATCCGGGAATGGATTTCCATGGGGAGAGAAGAACCAAAGAGACCCATGCCTCAATGACTGATCCGGAGTCGCTTCTTGCCAAACGGGGAAAGGGAAAAGAGGCCAAACTCTCCTTCACCGGTCACGTGCTCATGGACAATCGAAATGGCCTTGTTGTCGATGCCTGTGTCACCCAGGCCAGTGGAACATGCGAAACAGAAGCTGCATACGGCCGAAATCGCTACCGGTGCTCCCAATCTCATCGAGGATACGGATGCGACCAAGGTGTTCACCCTACAGCTTGAGGAGGAGATTGTCATGAAAACATAACACTTGAAGATGATACTGTCATGAAAACGTCAAACTTGAACAGGGGATTGTGATGAAATATCAAACTTAAGGAGAGGATTGTCATGATAATAAGAAAATTGTTTTTTATAATGATGCTGGCCCTACTAATGATAAGTCCGGCCCTTGCCGATACCACTGTAGATACTGCCGCCACTGTCACTCCCACCAATCAACTTATATTACCTGAACTCACAGCTTTTGCAGGTTGCTTCAATTCAACCAATCTCACGTCTAATGTAAACCTGTGTATTACAAATAGTAATCCAAACTCCACCAACTCCATTATGAAAAACGATGTTTTTAACATAGTCTTCTCAAGCCAGGACGGTGTGACACTCACAGATGTCGACGCGAATGTGACGGTAATCTCACAGAATCTGTCGCCCCTCGACTTCATTGTCAAGAAAAACTTACTTCATGGCAGGATCATTATTATCTATACGGGTGATACAAAGGCGTTCGTCCCGGGGGACAGCATTTGCATCCATATCTCGCTGACTGCCTCCGGAACAAGCGGATCAGGTACTTTCTTCTTTACGGTAATACCTAAGACATCGAAATCGCTTGATTCCAGATACGACCAAACGCCTACGACCTACGTGCCTCTTGTCATAAAGGAATGCCCCTGCGACTGCCCGGCCGGGCCTGAAGGACCTGCCGGACCTGAAGGACCTGCTGGACCGACCGGACCCGCCGGACCTGCTGGAGCCACCGGAGCCACCGGAGCCACCGGAGCTGTTGGACCTGCCGGACCTCAGGGGCCTGCCGGACCCGCTGGGGCCACTGGGGCCACTGGAGCGGACGGACCCACTGGACCCACTGGACCCACCGGAGCCACCGGAGCCACCGGAGCTGCTGGACCCGTCGGACCTCAGGGACCCGCCGGAGTGACGGGATATGCCCATATTTACAATTTAGCTGCCGAAGTCGTTGCACTCGAAGCAGATGTCGCTTTCAGCGATACCGGCGTTATTTCAAGCGATTTTACGCATGCACCGGGCACTTCCACAATCGTCGTTACCACTGCCGGTACTTATGCAGTATGGTTCAACGTAGCAGGGGTCGAGCCAAACCAGTTTACTCTGTTCCAGAATGGAGCACCGGTTTTGGGCGGCACCTACGGTTCAGGGGCCGGTACCCAACCCAACCCGGGCATGGTGATTATCACAGCCGCTGCCGGTGATGTGTTGACCCTCAGGAACCACACGAGTACAGCAGCCGTCACCCTGCAGACTTTGGCGGGAGGAACGAATATAAACGCCAATGCTTCCGTGACGATTCTGAAGCTGCAATAAGGGGAGCACACTCTGCGGCCTCTGGTCCTTGTTGACGCGGGATTGCAAAGCATCCTGGTCAATGCCGGCCCTGGATCAGAGGTTGTGGAGTGATGCGGCGATACGAACGGCATGGGAAGGAAAGGAGCGGCCCGGAGGAGAAGACGATGGGCACAGTCCTTCCCATGTCTTTTGAGTGCGATCCCGGTGCAGCAAAGGAGGGAAAACGGGAAAAACCGATCGGATGCAATCGATATCAAGCTGCGCAGAAAATGGTGATAAGAAATCGCTCTTACACAAGGACGCGAAAGTATTGGCGGTCACTGCTGTCCGGTAAATTTCCGAAATGGTTCTGATGCTGTGGTTTTGCCTCCTGCGGCAGCTTCCTGTGGCCTACAAACCCGCACCGAGCATAGAACTCCCAAAAGAGGTAAAGCCATGGATATGCAAAACTGAGCCCTTGGCATGTTTTGGAAATTCAAATCGAAAACAGATAATTGTGTAACAATGCTTAATAAATCAACTAGTTGCAGTCATGGGTCCAAATTTAACCGGACAGTAGTGATTGGCGGTTAAGATCAAATCGTTCTGCTGCTGGACGGGGCATTTAATGCCACTCGCGGCAGGGTTGGATGATTGAGGCCGGGTGGAGTTTGCCTCAGTCGATCATCCGTCACCGGGCCGATTTGAGAGAGCAGGGCATTCAACCAAGACCAGCGAGCAGAAAACGCCCCCCTCGGGGGTTGGGCCGGGCTTATGTTCCAGGCCCGGCCTTTTCAAAGAAATACACCCGGAAGAAGCGGGCTGCCTGAACGAGCCTTCAGAGACTTTCCGCCTTTCCCTCCGATTCGTCATATGGAGACAATGCATCAACCGTCCAGCCGGTTTCTTCTCCCCGAAGGATCAGCCGGCCGTCTTTGCCCACGGCCAGGGGGGCGCGATATTTCCTGCGGAACTCAAGCAGAAAAGCCTGATCGACAAGCCTTGCCGTAACCACTTCTCCGTTTGGCAAGAGGTACTTTTGACCGTCATCGAGTTTGAACATGCTCTATCTCCTCTTTGATCCCTTCGCACAGTAAGTTGATGCGGTTGCCGAGCCGGAAGGTTCGTTTCCAGACAGTGCGGCATATTTGGTCATAATTGTGGATCCTGTGTCAACAGGTTAGTGAAGGGCTGCCTTGGGATATCGCAGGGAAAATAAAGTCCGCGTCTCGGGGCACGACCGCCCGACTCCGATTTCTCACACCGCAAATGATGGTTATCTTCCACCAATAAGGAAGATCAAGGAGGCGTTTGAATGAAGTGGACCAATTTCGCGGTAACTCTCTACGTGGGGACGGTGGTCCTTATCGTTACCTTGCTTGAGACTTTCCCGGGAGGAAAAGACCGTGCGAGGCGGAAGGTCGATAGATGAAAGTCCGAGGTGAATCTACACAATGACAGGAGGGTGCTTTCCGCAATAAAGAAATTTAAGGCGATATGAGGCGGGTCATACCGGGGATTTGAGAGTGAGAGCCGCGGGTCTTGCCATGCGTCGCGGGGGTTCCTGCTTGCCTCTCAGGGGGAACAAACGGGAATCTTGAAAGGAGTTGCAGGCGATCCCCTGGAATGAAGCTAGACCTGAATGGACAGTACGCGGTAGACGCGAATTCCCGCAGGGGTATAGACCACGATTTCCTCCCCCTCCCTGCATCCGACCAGATGACGCCCCACCGGCGATTCAATCGAAAGCTTCCCATCGACCACATCGGATTCGTAGGGTCCCACGAGTTGATAGAAGTGTCTCTCGCCTGTCTCGGTGTTCTGTATCTCGATGAGAGCGCCGAATTCGGCCTGCTTGAAGAAGAACTTGCGGCCCACAACAATCTCACAGGCGGCGACCTTCTCTTCCAGGTCGCGGATCTTCTTCTGCAGAACCAAGTGGCGCTCGCGGGCCGCGAGGTATTGCTGGTTCTCAATCTTAACCCCGTAGGCTCTGGCCTCCTGCAACTCCTCCAGGACTTCGGGCCGCACCACGTGCCTCAGGTAAAACAGTTCCCTGATGAGGCGATAGTATCCGCAACGGGTAATGGGTACTTTCATGGCCGCGATTGTCAATGGCTGAAGAAGTCCTCGGGGATTTCACCCTTCTCCTGCTTCGCCCTGAACAGTGAAATCCCGACGACCGTCTTGCCATCCTGAATATGTCCCTGAGCGATCAGTTCCTGAATATGGTCCAGTTCGATCAATTCCACCCTGGATATCTCATCTTCATCCGTCTTTTCGGACACGCTCGTCAGGCCTGAGGCCGCGAAGATTCGAATCAGTTCATTCGAGTATCCGATAGCAGGATAATAGCTGATGATCGGGAGGATACGCTTTGCTTCGTAGCCGGTTTCTTCCGAGAGTTCCCGCCGGGCACAGATCAGAATATCTTCCCCCGGGTCCACTTTGCCGGCGGGGATTTCCAGGGTCTCCCTCCCCACGGCATAGCGCCACTGACGAACCATCAAAATCCGTCCGCCGTCGATGTAAGGAACGATGGCAGCCGCTTCCGGATGGTCGACCTTGATCCGTTCGGTGATGCGGCCAGTGCGAAGCCGCACAACGTCCAGTCGAGCGCTGAAATGATTTGCAAATATCTGCCCCAGCGTTTTGATCTTTTCTTCCATCAGTAGTCTCGCCTCCGATTATACACACAACCATCGCGCTTTTCGAGCGCACCCGGCAGGTATTTTGTCTGAATTGAATCTGATTCTCAACGGCAAAGTGGAGTTCAAAGACCTTTGCCGATGGAGAGGTTGGACAAGCGCCGGATACTGGCCGCGGGCGCCGAGCTTTTCGCGCCATGAATGGCCCAGGCGTTCTCCGGTGACGGAAGTCCGGACATCTCGGCCACAAATGCCGGTGACGGCGCTGAGCCGGCAGCACCTTCACACTAGACATTATTCAGTGGAAGTGGTCTTCTTCTCGGTCTTTTCGACTTTTTCGGCGTCACTCGCGACGGTTTTGTGCCCGCTGTCTTCCGCCGGAGGTTCCTCGTCGGTTTCCTTCTTGAAATTTCGAATGCCTCTGCCTAGAGACTTTCCGATATCGGGGAGTTTTCCGGGTCCGAAGATAATGAGGACTACCGCCAGAATAACGACCAGATCGGGCATACTGAACATACACAACCCCTTTCGCAAGACACTGCGGCAAACGGGCGCGCTTCGAGCGCCATAGCGCTCCACAGACCATTCTCGAGTCCGTAGCAGGTCTGTGCTGTTTTCAATATAACGCCGCAATGAAAATTTGAACAGGGTGATCGGGCAGCGAATGAAAAGAGAGGACTCCGGAGGGATAGCCGTTGCCGTTGGGTCTTTCGATGTTCTTATCTCCTTCGGACAGCAAACCAAGCACTGCAATGATCCGGGTAAAGCTAAATTTAACAGAGACTTGAATCAAAGCTCAATGAGCCCGGGAAAGTGTGTGTTATTATCTCCGGAGTCGTTCAGAGAAGTGATTCGCGGGTTGGAGAGGGGCCTGATATGGGCATAAAGTTGAGAGAACCGGTAAACGGCCTGACGCACCTTATCGGTGCGATGCTTGCCGTCATTGGTTCGATCCTGTTGATCTACAAATCGATTCATCCTTTCAAACCTTGGCATTTTTTTGCCTATACCGTGTTCGGGCTTGGTCTGGTTCTCCTGTACAGTTCGAGCGCTCTATATCATCTGGCCTCCTGTTCGGATAAAGGGATCATGAGGCTGCGCCGCCTCGATCACACAATGATTTTTGTTCTGATTGCCGCGACCTACACGCCTGTCTGCCTGATTCCTCTCCGGGGGCCCTGGGGATGGAGCCTGTTCGGAAGCATCTGGACCCTCGCCTGCATCGGAATGCTGATCAAGTTGTTCTGGTTTCAAGTTCCAAGATGGTTCTCGACGGTGATCTATGTGGGTATGGGCTGGCTGGCGATTGTAGCAGTCTACCCTCTTTATGAGAGTCTTCAGGCGGGGGCGTTGCTCTGGCTGCTTGCCGGCGGATTGTTTTATACCGCCGGTGCTCTGATTTACGCAGTGAGAAAGCCTGATTTTCGGCCCGATGTTTTCGGCTACCACGAGTTGTTTCATGTGTTCGTTATTCTGGGGAGCGTGTCTCACTTTTGGGTCATGTACGAGTACATAATGGTCTTGGCTTAAGATCCCCTGCGAGGGTAAAGGCGCGATTATGGGTGAGCGTCGACATGCCGTACAGATTCGGTTCTTGTCAAAACCTGGATCGGGCGGGGGATTTTGCCTGGTAATGCTAAGATCCGCCCATGGGTCCCGGCCTTCAACAAATATTAAAGAATTTTAAACCAGCATCCGATAAATTTTTTCGAAAAGGTGATACTCCATGCAGGATCGTTATGCCTTTGCAGGCCTAATGGTAACGTATAGATATCGTTGGTTTTTAGGGGAAACGTCCGCGTTTGTGCCGCCGGGCGATTTCGCCGGCTGCACCTCGATACGTCCGCTGACGGGGGCTGTCGATGTGCTATGAATGATGCCGAGTTGAGTTCGGGAAAGCAGCAAACGATGTTTCTCAAGAGAGTGGGGAACTGTGCCCGGAGCTGTTGCCCAAAGCAAAAGCCGAGGCCGGATGAAACCAGGAAAACGTCATTCCGGAGAAAGCCGGAATCCAGCCTCCCTGGAATTATCGGGTAATTCCGATGAACGACGCTGGACCCCGGCTTCCGTGTTTGGACCGGGGTGACATTTTCCGGACAAACGACTCATTTTTCACTTGGATTCTGTTTGGGCAACAGCTCCGGAATCATTCCGCCGCTCTTTTTGGGGATGTTAAGACTATCGTCTTAAACACAACTCAGTCTCAGTAGGAGTATCTCGGCGGAGCATGGGGTTGGGTTTGGTCCCATTTTGAAGGGGAATGGAGTGAGTGATCGAAAAGACTCTCGGAATGAACCGGCCGTGGAGCCGGTGCACCTGCGCAACGGTATGAAAGAACCGGTAACTTCGGAGAGATGCCTCCGGAATAGCAACAAAGACAGGACTGATTTGGTGGTGAGGTTTCTTCCCGATCTGAAGCTGGCGTTTGTCAACCAGAGCTATTGTACCTGTTTTCAGGAGGTCGCCGAAGAAGTCATGGGCGATGATGTGCTCGAGAAAGTTCATCCTCACGATCGCGAAAGGGTGAAAAATGAAATCCTTGCGACAGGGATCGACAACCCTGTGAAAACGATCGGCTTCAGAGCCGTGATGCCCGGTGGGGAGATTTGCCGGCATCGGTGGACCGTGGAGGCGGTGTTGGATGCGCATAAACAGCCGGTGGAGTACTATGCCGTCGGGGGAGAGGCCTCCGCAGAGAACGACCCGGAAGAACTGTGGCAGATGCATGAGTTCACGGCAAATGCCTCGAAAGAATCGACTACCCTCATAGACACCAATTACGTGCACGCAGTGGTGAATGAAGCCTACTGCAGGGCGCTTGGCAAGAGCCGTTCCGAGATTGTCGGACGTTCAGTGGGGGAAATCTGTGGAACCGGCCCTTTTGGAGAGGCGCTCAAAAGGTATCTGGACCAATGTTTTCAAGGACGGGAGATCCATCAGGAAGCATGGTTTTGCCTCAATGGGGGAGATTGCAGATGTTACGATATCGCCTGCTATCCTTATTACAATGATAAAGGTGACGTGACTCATGCGGCCGTGGTGTCCCGGGACATCACGGCTCCAAGGCTCGCTGAAAGGGCTTTGAGGGAAAGTGAAGAGCGATTCCGCTTTCTTGCCGAGAACACCGGAGACGTCATTTACCGGCTGCGGTATGATTCCATGGTCTATGATTACTTGAGCCCCGCCATTTTCAAGCTCACCGGATATTCCGCGGAAGAGATCGACACTCTGAAATTTTCGAGGCTTGTTCAGAAAATTGAAGTCCCGGGAGATCAGGCTGTTTCAGCCGACGTAATCATCAGGAATCGAAAAAGCGGTAAAACCGGGGAATACCAGGCTGACTACCTGATCGAGACCAAGTCGGGTGAAATGAAGTGGCTGCGGGATCATTCCTTCCCGTGGCACGACGAATCGAGTCAGGTTGTCGGATCGGTGGGTATCCTGACGGATGTGAGCCGGAGGAAGAGAGCGGAGGAGGCTCTCCTGGAGAGCGAAAAAAGATTCAGGAACATGTCTGAACTATCCCCGTTTCCAATCTGCATCGCGGACAAAAATGAAAATATTATCTATTTGAATCAAAGATTTACCGATTTATTCGGATATTCGGTCGAGGACATTCCAACAACCCGGGAATGGTTGGAGCTTGCCTGTCCCGACCCCATTGAACGACAGGATATGCTGGACCTGTTCAGGCACGATCCCACCACGGATCGGGAGCACAAAATCATTACTCGTGACCACAGGGCGAGGTGTAAGGATGATTCAGTCCGGGACATTCGATTCAGGGTGGTGTCCATGGGTAATGGGGATACCTTTGTCACATCCGAGGATATGACCGATCATAAAAAGATGCAGGAAGAACGCATAAAGGCGAGCAAGCTCGAATCAATCGGAGTGCTGGCCGGCGGAATTGCGCATGACTTCAATAACATCCTGACTGCGGTCATTGGCAACATTTCCCTTGCAAGAATGTACGGCTGGCTTGATGAAAGGGCGGTGGAGAAATTGACGGAGGCGGAGAAGGCCTGTCTGCGTGCAAAGAATCTCACTCATCAGCTCTTGACCTTTTCGAGGGGCGGAGAGCCCATCAAAAAGATCATCGAGATTTCCAGGTTCCTCAGTGACACGGTGCATTTCATCCTGAGCGGGTCCAACATCCGGTGCGAATTTTCGATTCCCGAAGATCTCTGGTATGTTGAATGCGATGAGGGGCAGATTGGGCAGGTGTTCAACAATCTGATCATCAATGCCGTACAGGCCATGCCGGAAGGCGGGATGATCGCGGTTGCGGCTGAAAACGTCAGTCTGGATTCGGAGGAAATCCTGCCTTTAGGAGCCGGAAACTACCTCAAAATTTCCGTCAGGGATCAGGGACATGGAATACCCGAAAAGGCTCTGACGAGGATCTTTGACCCGTACTTCACGACAAAGCATGCGGGAAGCGGGCTGGGACTCTCAACCGCTTATTCGATCATAAAGAAACACGCAGGATATATCAGTGTCGAATCTGAGCCGGGTGTTGGTTCCTGTTTCCACATTTATCTGCCGGCAATCGAACGGCCCACGTTCGAGGAGAATTCGCCGGCGAAAGGGGCGCCCCGCGGGCAAGGCAAGATACTCGTCATGGACGACGAAGAAGACGTTCTGAACCGCACGTACGATTTGCTGAGATGCCTCGGCTACGAAGTTGAACTTGCCAGGGACGGCATCGAAGCGCTGGAACTTTTCCAGGAAGCCATGGGGCTGGATCGGCCGTTTGATGCCATTATTATGGACATCACCGTGCCTGGAGGCATGGGGGGGATGGAGACGTATGAAAGGCTGCGCGAAATGGACCCAAAAGTGAAGGCCATCGTATCAGGCGGCGGCTCGGGTGATCCCATCACGGCTCAGTATAAAGAGCACGGCTTCTGCGGGACCTTGTGCAAGCCCTACGAGTCGCAGGAAATTGATGAGTTGCTGCGCAGAGTCGTCGGGCGCGTGCGAGTACCATTCTGTTAACGGCTTGAATCAGGAACGGGTGTCGTAAGTCCGGCTTCTTTAAGTCGGCAATCCTATCGGCGAGACTGGTGAATACCGGAGATCACCGTTCCGGGGTTTCCACCACCTCTTCCCCCCGCTCAGAGGCGGTCGAGGAAAGGCAGGGGGGTCCCCTTCCTGTAGACCATGGCGTGGCACGCCGCAATTGGTTGATCCGCCGTATCGGATACCCTGATGTCATAACAGGCGGTTTTGCGGGTCCGGCTGATTTCCCTGGCCTCGGCGAAAAGAGTATCTCCGGGCGATGCAGCCGCCAGGTAGCTCACGGACATGTTAAGGGCGACAGCCATGGTTCCATGAGAGTTGGATGCCGTTTCGAACGCCACGTCGATCAGTGCGAAGACAGCTCCCCCGTGAGCCATGCCGAACATATTGTCCATGTCCGAAGTATACTTCATCGTGACCCTGGAATAGCCGCTTTCGATGGAGATAACCTCTATCCCGAACTTCCGGGCGAAAGGCTCTACGGCCATACGTTTCAGAATAGCATCTCTTACGTGCTCATCCATAATCGGTAGTTCCTGTTTTTTCAGCTCTTTCGTTCTACCCGCCTCCATTCATGCGAGACAACCTCCGGCACAGGGGAGAAACCGGTCACTCAGCGGGGCGACAACCCTCGCGTTCCCCTGCATCCTCCGCGCGTTTTCCTTCCCTACTCAAACCGAATGCCGTCGCGCCGTGCCGGGCGAAACCGGCAGCGATACAGCCTGGAAGAAAATGCGAGGCACTATTTCCCTTCTAACACTGAAATCACGGAACCTGGAAACCAATTTTTCAGGAATTTCCATTTTTCCGGCTATTCCATGAGGAAACCGCTTTCGGTCGCCTTGTCGATGAGATTCCTTGCGTATTCCCAAAGTACCGGCGCACCTTCCTCGATATGCCGGTTCCTTGAAATCACCTGGTGCTTCCTTACCCCGTGTCTTCGCCACATCCCGCCTTCGGTCCTCCAATTGTTGAGCAGGGGTTGGAGCCTGTCGAGTGCGGCTGCAAAAAGTGCCTCCGGCGTTTCCCGCGCCTCGAACTCTTCCCACAGGTCACGGAATTCCTGCGACTGCCCGGGAGGCAGGATAGCGAACAGGCGATCCGCAGCTTTTCTTTCACGTTTGCCTTTGCCTTCGTTGCCCTCCTCGTCGTAACAATATGTGTCGCCCGCGTCTATTTCGACGAGATCATGAATCAGGCACATCTTTAATACCCGGAGAAGATCTGTGTGGCTATCTCTCGAATATTCCCCGAGGAGGATTGCCATGACCGCAATATGCCAGGAGTGTTCAGATGAATTTTCTTGCCGCGATGAGTCCACAAGGAGCGTCTGGCGGACGATATGTTTCAATTTGTCTATCTCGACAATAAAACTGATTTGTTTTTCAAGCCGGTCAAGCTCCATTCGCAAGCCTCCAAAAGAAAAGCAGATATTGTGTGAATGCCGTGGATTCCCGACAAACATTCAGCCCGTTGCCCCGGCGGCCGAAGAGCCCGGAATCCGCACGAGTTCCGTTCATAGGCAACGATTACAGGATGTAATCCGAGCCGACACATTCCCATAGCAATCGCGTTGACCTGACGATAGAGCTGCCTTTTTCCTCATTTCGAGCAACGCTGGAGACTTCTTGGATCATCAGTCATAGGCGAATTTTTCCCCTTGGCCGAAAAGACAAAACGCTCCACCTGCCCGCTTAAGTCAACGCCGTGGCCTCGCACAGGCACGTAACCCTTGCTATTATATACCTGCGTTACAGTTCCTGAAAACGGATGAAATAGTAAAAGCATTAAATAAGGGATGTTTCAAGATTCGGAATTTATCTCGAAAGCCGTTGTAGTATAGGGATCTGCATTGACATTATAAATGATATTAATAATAATCCCATCTTCAATCGCAAGAAGCATCAGAGGCAAAGCTTCTGTTAGAAATCAATGGAGGGGATTTTGTCTTAAGCAAGAGAATCATTCATCAGCGCGGGGGAGCAGCCATGTCGAAGAAACTTTTGGAAATCACTGCGGAGATCGTCCAGGCACAAGCGTCTGTCGGCAAGATGACGCCGGAGGAAATCGAGCTGACTCTGGTCAAAACCTTTGCTACATTGCAGAGAATTCAGAATGCCGAGGAGGGAGGAATACACCTCGACGGTGACGAGCATTCGGAGGATTCCGCCGAGGAGAAACCTCCTGAGAGGATCGGGCCGAAGGAGTCGATTCAGGAGAACAAGGTCATCTGTCTCGAATGTGGAGTCGAAATGAGGCAGTTGACAACCAAACACTTGAGCGCGCATGGCCTGAATCCTCGCGAGTATAAGAAAAAATGGGGGTTCCCGCTCAAACAGTCTCTTTCCGCCAAGGCTTTGTCAAAAGCCCGCAGCAAAGCGGCAAAGAAAAGGGGCCTTCCTGCCAACCTGGTCAAGTTCCAGGAGGAGAGAAAGAAGAAAAACCAGGAGCCTGCGCCGGTGGTTGTGGAAATGCAGGAGTCGGGGAGCAAAACAGAGCCGCGCAAATTCAGGCGGCCCAGGAAGAGTCAGGGATAGTCCTGACCACCTTTGAGGGTGGGGGGCGAATACAGATGTTTTCGGTGAACGAAGTCATTGATATTGCTGTCCAGCTTGAAAAGAATGGGGAGCGGTTCTACCGGAGCGGCGCGGAATTGGTATTTGCCGGAGAATTGCGTGAACTGTTACAATGGTTGGCTGAGGAAGAAGTGAGTCACAGGGAACACTTCCTTGAGATGAAGGCGAAGTTTCAGGGACGCGATGAAGACCCGATCGAACAGTTAGGGGGAGCAATTCTGCAGAGTGCGGTTTCC
This sequence comes from uncultured Syntrophobacter sp., assembly GCA_963666995.1. Lineage (GTDB taxonomy): Bacteria > Desulfobacterota > Syntrophobacteria > Syntrophobacterales > Syntrophobacteraceae > Syntrophobacter. The sequence continues at coordinate 4,153,730 of OY762941.1, forward strand.
GACCATGTGCTTTCCCTGGACGAAGTGGATTGCACCAAGATTGAGACCGAAGCTGATCTGGTAGACATTGCCATCAGTTTCGAGAAGGATGGAATCGCCTTTTACGAAATTCTCCAATCGTTCATGAGCGATCGGGATGCTCTGCGCACAGTCACTGAAATCATCAATGAGGAAAAGAAGCACGTGGATTTGCTGACAGAGAGAAAAAGAACTCTTACGGGCCCGGAGGGCTCGAAAAAGAAGTCAAAATCAGGAGTAAGTGATGGATAAGCCAATTGATAACTACTGGCGGCTCCGACTGGCCGATGTCAAGGAAACACTGGAAGCGAACAATTTCGAAGTTTTTCTCGCGAATGACACAGAGGAAGCTTCCAGGATAATCATCGAACGGATAATACCTGCAACAGGGGCTAAGAGCGTTTCCTGGGGAGGTTCTGCAACATTCATCGGCATGGGGCTCTATGAAAAACTGAAAAGTTTCCCCGGTCTTCAGGTAATTGACACCTACGATAAGACTGTTCCCCCGGAGGAAGTGCTGGAACGCCGCAGGCAGGCGCTGCTGGCAGATCTTTTCCTAACCGGCACAAATGCCGTAACCGAAACGGGCAAGCTGGTGAATCTTGACATGATCGGCAATCGAGTGGGCGCAATAACTTTCGGACCCAGAAACGTGGTCCTCGTGGTCGGCCGCAACAAGATCGTTCCCGACCTCGAAGACGCCATGCTCCGCATCAAAAACTACTCCGCGCCGGTCAATGCAATGAGGCTGGACACGAAAACGCCTTGTGTGTCCACTTCATTTTGCGAGGAATGCAAAGGTCCTTCGAGAATATGCAACGTTTGGGCGATCACCGAAAAGTCTTTTCCCAAGGGGCGCATAAAGATCGTACTGATAAACGAGGACCTCGGGATCTAAAACGGGTCCGAGCGGCAGTTCGAATGCTCATCATGAGGTGGTGGTCCCGCATTCGCCCGGGACCTCCGTTCTCAGGGTTGTTGCCCGAATGAAAAGCCGAAGCCGGATGAAACCATGACTCGTCCTTCCGGGGAACACTCATGGCCTCGCGGCCACAACGAACAATGAAGGATTTTTTGCCTTTATCGAGACGGGGTAGTGCCTCGTTCCCACGCTCCTGGGGCTGTTGCCCAAACAGATTCAGAGTGAAGCATGAGCCGTTTGTCCGGAGACGTCACCCCGGCAATACCGCCGGGGTGACGTCTCAGACCAATTGGCTCATTTTTCACCTGGATTCCATTTGGGCACTAACACGCGAATGTGCCTACCCTATGCTGCACTGCTCCTTCATTTCGCAATGACTTGTGGCGTTATCCATAATTCTGTTCCGCACCTTCTCTTTTGATTTGGCAAAATCACCCATAAGTGGAAAAATGCGACCATGTTCCGTGCTCGCCTGTTTGGCTTCCGATAGGGTACTGCATCCATTTGAATGGTTTAAACAGGCGGTTTTCCGGTTACGGAGACAAGGGGGAGCCCGTTGTGTATCTTCACCGGGGACGTTGCCGAACGCAGTGGTTCCCCTGTCCGGTCGGGATATGGACGAACGTGGTTCCTCACCGCATGGAAGAAACGATACGGGCGATGGGCCCTGTAAGGGGTTGTCTGCGCAGGGTGTCACGGTACTTTAGCCAATGAAGGGGGAAGGTCGATGAAGAGGTGGGTTCCTCGCGTGTTGTTTACCATCCTGGCGGGGCTTTCAGGCATGGCGATGGCTCAAATCGACATTCCCCGCGACAGGCCTTCGAGTTCTCCTGCGGCTGACGCGCCTGCGGGTTCGGAGACGATAACCGTCAAAGATTTGGTGACCATCGCCATTGAGCGCAACCCGGCGATTCGAGCCGCGCAGGAAACCGCCCAGGCGAAGAAGTCCCTGGTGAAGCCCGCCGAAACGCTTCCGGATCCCTCTATCGTCGTCCAGTCCATGGGCGATCCCCTTCCCGGCAAATTGCAGCGCGGCGATCCATCCTCGGCCCGCACGATCGGGGTCGAACAGGAAATTCCTTTTCCCGGCAAGCTCGGGCTGAAGGGTAAGATTGCATCGATTGAAGCCCAGGTGGAGGAATTGAATCGAACACAAACGCAAAGGCAGGTCATAACGGAGCTGAAGCAGGCATATTACGACCTGTTCGTGATTCGCAAGTCCATGGAAATTGTACGAAAGGACAAAAACCTGCTCCAGAATTTCGTTGAAATAGCACAGACGAAATATCAGGTGGGTCAGGGAATCCAGCAGGACGTCCTCAAGGCGCAGGTTGAAATATCCAAGCTCATTGACCGGCTGGTGGTGCTCGATCAGCGCCGCATCGTTGCGGAAGCCCAGATCAACGCATTGCTCGATCGTCCCCCGGACACGATGCTGGGGAAACCGGCGGACATCACAAAGGCGGAACTGAAATATTCGCTCGAAGAACTCGGTCAACTGGCCCAGGTCAACTCCACCGCCATGCAGATCCAGGAACGGGAAATCGACCGCAGGCAAAAGTCCGTTGAACTTGCTCACAAGGAATTCTACCCGGATTTCTCGGCAGGCTTTACATACTACGATCGTGATGCGAACCCCAGCATGTACGGCTGGATGCTCAAAGCGAAAGTGCCGCTTTATTTCTGGCGCAAACAAGCCCCTGAGCTGGACTCCGCCAAACAAAGCCTCGCCAGTGCCCGGAGTATGCGCCAAAGCACTTCGACCACCGTCAGTTCGCAGATCAAACAGTTTTACATCCTGGCAACGACTTCGGATCGACTGGTGAAGCTTTACTCACTGGTCGTGGTCCCCCAGGCTTCTATGGCCCTTGAGTCCGCTACCGCGAGCTATCAGGTGGGGAACACGGATTTTCTGACGCTGATCGACAGTCTTACGGCGCTGCTCGAATATGAGGTAAAGTACTATGAGTCCCTGGGTGATTTCGAGAAAGCGCTGGCTCAACTGGAGCCCCTGGTCGGCGCAGATCTGACCGATTGATCGGGGGGGGCTTTCTGCCGGCAAGCCGACGGATCCCATTCATCGATGAAAGCGCTTCAAACTGAAAGGCGGTGGCGGAAAAACCGTTCAGTGTGTTCTTTTGCCGGGACGGGTATGCTCAGCTTGCCTCGAATGCGGGGTTACTGTCCGGCCTGCACGCCGGAAGCCATCTTCTCGATTTCCAGCTTCGCTTTCTCCCGGAACTCCGAATCGCCGATCTTCCCTTCGACGTAGTCGCTCCAGGCGCTGAAGTTCTTAAAAAAGCAAACCGCAATGCGTGCTTCGTCGCAGACTTGCCGGTATATCCGGTTCGCTTGTCGGGCCCGTTCACGCTTTTTGGCTTCCTCGTGATCGTCGTCTTTGCGGATCACAAGATATTTCCCAAAAGTGCTCGAATACTCATCGATTTCCTCTTTAGCCTTTTCCATCAGTTCGGTCTCGTTGATTTCCCCACCCACGAACTTATTCCAGGCGACGAAATCTTCAAAGGAACCGACGTTCAATCCGTGTTCGTTGCATGCTTCCGTGAACACTTCGTCCGCGCGACAGGCCCGGTCCGTTTCTGCATCGGGCAGTTCCTCGATCCCCTGGGAATCTTCCGGTTCAGTCATTGCTTTCCCCCTCGAATTTGAGTCTCCTTGACAATGGAACAAACCTGACGATTAGCTAAGGTCTGAGCTATCTTGGTGCAAAATGGGAAAACGCGGTGATATGGGTCACCGGCGGTATCGAAAGTCTCGTCCCGTATGGCGAAGCAGATCTGTTTAGACCACATGAACCGGCTTTTCACAAGAATTTTCGGGGATGCGCGTTATCGATCGATTGGCGAGACTTCAGCCGGATGCATCGGAACCTGAACCTTGCCCGGGTTTTTCTGCAAGTGCGAGGGCCACGGTGCGCATGAAATAAGTCTTCAGTATCGTCACTTTCATGTTCAGCTCCGTAAAGAGCCTCTCGAGCGCATGTGCCCTCATGTAAAGCCGATAGTTTTCGTGGTGTTCGCGCCCCGCGATTCTTTCTATGAGATCGACAAAGTTCATGAAGCCAATAGAGCGGATTCCTTCCGGCCGTACGTAGTCCACGACGATGATCTTTCCCGTGTCGCTCAGTGTCCTGTTCGCTTCAAGGATTATCCCGGCGCGGGTTAGAGGATCCTTCTCGTGCAGGGCGAACGAGATAATCGCACAGTCGAAAGAACCGTCCTTGAAACAAAGGTGAGCGGCGTTTGCAAGAAAATATGAAATTGCGGGGGGACTCTTCCTCCTTGCCTGGTTGAGCATCGCCCGAGACAAATCGACCCCGGCAGCGAGGAAGCCGAACCTTTCCAGCATGATGCATTGCTGTCCCGATCCGCAGCATATATCGAGAACCCTGCCGCATCCAAGGTCGGACACCAGTGCAACCACGTCTCTCCTGATCGGCCTCAGGAACGGACCCAGCAGGGGGTCGTACAACGCGGCTGTCCGGGAATACTCGTCCTCGGATTTCTTCCTGTGGGGATTCATCACGTCTGGACTCCGGTCTCCAGCCCATGCGGGGCACTGGAAGCGGCCCACCGGTTTTGGATTTGCGGGATTCATCGCAGAGGCCTAACGATGACCTCTACGAAGGCGACACTCATGACGGATGCCGGGGGAATCAGATGCCGGGCACGATAAGGATGCAAGGGGACTTGACAAACGGATCGGCGGAAGGATGCCTGGCGGAAAAACAGGGACGAAGAACGGAGCCTGCCCGCTCATTTATCCCCGGCGGTCTGGTCTCCCGGTTTCCCGGTACCCTCAATCGCGGCCACTCGTTGCTCGAGCGCTTCGACCCTGGCTTTCATCTCCTGGAATTCTTTCTTCCTCACCATCTCGACGTTTTCCCCCCACTTCTTCATGGATTCCTGGAGCTTCGCGTTGATCTCCTCCCATTGACGCTCACCGCTTTTCACGAGGTCATCGGCGAGCTTCTCGCCTTCATCGGTCGATATCTTGCCTTCTTCGACCAGCATGCGGGTCATTTCCTGGATCTTCTCCTTGGTCAACACGACCGCGCCAATCCCGGCAAAAATACCTTTTCTTATGAACTCAAGCATGGAGGTTCTCCTTAATGGCAAAAGGAAAAAGATGATATATTGGGCACCTGCTGACATTGTACTCATACAATAGCAACCGTTGCCCGGTGTGGCAACAAGATTGCCGTGGTATTGAAAGCCGGATTTCCTTTACCGGGGCATTCCCGATGCTTCCATCAGTCAGCCGACAACATTCCCCAAAGTCTGATAATGTACGAGAAATTGGACCATACCCGCTCTGCCGGGGGCTACGGGGGCAGGGGGGCCATGGGGATGAATCAACAAGGGAGCTCCCTTTCGATGTTCCTGCAAGGCGGGAAATTGTCCGGATCATCGGTCTCAAGCGGGTTTTTTCCTTTGGTCCAAATGGTGTGATGCTCTGCGGCCCCGTAAGCCAACGGCATTGGATATGGGAACGGAGTCATCGCCCGGTGGTGAGCGCTCCAGCGAAGGAAGGGCCCCGGGACTTTTTCCAGGGACGTGGAGTCCGGTCAAATGAAAACAGTGCGTCAGGAGTTGATCGATGAGCTCTCGAAAGGGGAGCGGAACGCGCTGGGCCTCTCCAAGGCACTGCGGCGTAGCGAGAAGGAGATTTACGAACATCTGGCCCACATCGATCGATCGCTGGCATCCCGGAACATGAAATTGATCGTGACACCCGCCAGATGTCTTGAATGCAGTTATGTTTTCGAGGGCAGGGACCGATTTACCAGTCCGGGACGGTGTCCGAGGTGCAAGGGGGAGCACATCGAGGACCCCAAATTTAGAATTCCGGAGAACCGGTCCCTTTGACCGGAGGCTTTTGGCGCCGGTCATCGATGATAGTGCGGACAGGAGCGATGCAGACCAGATGGTAAAAGTGATCGTCAGACATGCCGACTACGACCGCAACGCGATCCGGTATCCGTTGTTTGAGATGCTGGAATCTTGCGACCCCGGGATTGAAAAGGGACAACGGGTGCTGTTGAAACCCAACCTGCTCGCTCCGGCCTCTCCGGACAGGGCAATCCTGACCCACCCAGCCGTCGTGAGGGCTGTCGCGGAATACGTGCTCGAAAAAGGAGCGATTCCTCAGATATCGGACAGCCCCGCGATGGGATCGTTTGAAAAGGTTTTGAAGGAAAGCGGGATCAGGGAAGCCCTCGAAGGTCTGCCCGTTGAGTTCAAGGAATTTAGAGACTCCGTCTCTGTCGACGTCAGAGCGCCGTTCAATGTGATCGAACTTGCTGAAGATGCCCTGAGGGCCGATGTCGTGATCAACCTCCCGAAGCTCAAGACCCACAGCCAGATGCTGCTCACCCTGGGCGTGAAGAACCTTTTCGGATGTGTGGTCGGGCTGAGAAAGCCGCAATGGCACATGAGGGCAGGGGTGGACAGGGAAATGTTCGCAATGCTGCTGGTCAGGATCTATCAGGCCATCAAACCCCGCATGACGATTCTCGACGGGATTCTGGCCATGGAAGGCGACGGTCCCGGAAAGGGTGGAAGGCCAAAGGCGATCGGCGTACTCATGGGCAGTTCGGATGCGACCGCGCTCGATGTGGCGGTGTGCAAAATGCTGGGGATAGACCCGAACTCACTGTTCACCAACGTTGCAGCCGGGATAGCCGGAATACCGGCGGGAGAATTCGAAATTGACGGCAGCCTCCCTTGCGTCACGGATTTCAGGTTTCCGCGAATGTCCGCGCTGCTCTTCGGACCGAAATGCACGCATGGACTGATGCGCAGGCATCTCATCCAGAGGCCTGTTCCCGACGCTTCGCAGTGCAGGGACTGTGGAGACTGCCTGCGGTATTGTCCCGCCGGGGCCATTACTCTTGAAAAGCGGAAGATCTCTTTCGATTACGATAAATGCATAAGGTGCTACTGCTGTATCGAGGTTTGTCCACACGGCGCGCTGAAGGCGGAAGAGCCATATCTCGGGCGGCTCTTCTCCAGGATCATCAGGCGCTCGGGATAGGACCGGGGGAAGTTACTTCCCCTTGCCGGGGTCGGCTGTCGCCTGGCTGTCCTTCCTGACGATGCCGATCACGTTGGGGATGGGAAGCGGAATTTGAAGGGAATCATCGTCCTTAAAATTGGCTTCCCAGGTCCCGTACCTCTCCAGCGTCGTATTACCGGTCTTGAGGTAAAGCGAAGCCTGAGGCCCGCCCTCCAGGTACATCGCACTGGTGAGGGACAGCGGAAGAGAGAGGATAACCTCGATGAAATCGTGCACGGAACTCGGCGAACGTCCGAACATCAGGAGCACTTTGCCGCCCTCATCCGTCCCGATGGCCAGCGTGCTCCACTTCGCGGCCTGCTGATTCCAGACATTCTGCTGATCGCACGAAATCATCCGGATGCTTTGAACGAATGTCAGATACTTCCGCCGCAAAACGTTGAAGTCCTGGCATTCCCGATCGATGATTTGAATTTCCGGAACATCGGAAGTCGCAGGGTTGAATGCCAGTATCGTCCTGTCTTTCCCAAGCCGCGGGTTGTTTATGTGACTGAAGTTTCTCATATAGCCCACACTTGTGATCCCGTCCTCCTGGTACATTCCGGAATTCACTGCGGCTACGAGATTGAATTTTCGACACCACTCCCTGACGGTTTTTTTCTCGCGGTCATTTTCCGATGCACAGAGAAGTTTGAACGCATAATACCTGGGGTCGATCCGGATGACGGTGACCCTGAATTCGGAGAAACCGGGTTTGGGCAAAGAGAATTCGGCCGTGAAGAGGCCTTCGTCAATTTGCTTCCACGGACTGCCGGGGCTCTCCGTTTGGGCGGACAGCCCGAGCGGCAGCAATGCGAATAAAATGAGGATCAGGACCCCGGCCTTCCGGCACAAACCGGCATTGAACCCATTGCGAAAACCTGGGCGGCACTTGGTCTTTGGATAACGGCGCGTTTCCATCAGGATGGTCCGGTAAGGCTCATCACTTCAAAAAAGGTTGTCAAAATACATTTATTGGCGGCACCAACCCCGTGGGAAGAAGAATACAATTTCCACCCAGTTTATTTTCCCCCCTTAGAGCGCTGCTGTAAAGTCAAAATCATGCCCGTCGGGTGCAGGCCCGTTCACGTTGGATGACGGATTTACGAATAATAGATCGAATACAACTTCTCGTCCTCCGTTCCAAAACGATACAGGAGCATGATGCGATGGTTTTGCAGAGAGGCGCGCAGGATTCCTTTCTTCAGGTATCGCCCGGGGGAGGTGAGGACCGCATCGGGGAGCATCAGGAGTGTTCCCCGTTTCATACAGCGTTCGGCAAAATCGACGTCCTCCATAAGATACCTCTTTTGAAACCCGCCGACGTTCTCGAACATATCCCGCGTGCAGAACATCCCCTGATCGCCGTAGGGCATCCGTAACAGACGGGTCCGAAGATTGGCCCATTTCGCGATCAGGGTGAGAAGAGGAGTCGTTGGAGCAAAACCCAGGTGGAAACAACCAAGGCTTTTTCCCGGGGTCCGGAGAATGGTCCTCACCGAGTAAGGGAAAGCAGGGGGCGGGTAACAGTCATCGTGAAGAAATAGAAGAACCTCCCCACTGGAGAATCCGACGCCGCAATTGAGTTGGAGCCCCCTGCCCCTGGCGGAAGAGGCATACACGACATCGGGAGCGACCTGGCGGGCCCCTTCGGTGACGCGGTCCGATCCCTTGACCACGACGATTTCATCGCCGGGCCAAAGAAGCGATTTCAGCCGCACGAGCAGGGGGGAAAGCTGTTCGGGAGAACCAAGGGTCGGAATAATAACGGAGAGTTTCTTGAAAAATGCGTTGGCATGAAGAAACCTCAAATCTTCGGGGCGGTCTACGTCTTGCCGTTCCCTTGTGGTTTGCAGCTCGAAACCGGATTCGAGGAGAATGCGGGAGGATCTCGAGTATACATCGCCGGTCCCCCAAATGTCGCAGTCGAATACGGCATGGCACGGACGCGTGAGGCCGATGAGGTAATATCCGCCATCGGCTGAGGGGCCCAGAACGGCGTTGTCTCTTTCCAGGGCGGCGAATGCTTCTTCCAGGTCTTGACGCTCGATATCGAGAATATCCGTCCCAATGAGCACGGTCTGCCTGTAACCTTTGTCCCGAACGGAGCCGAAAGCTTTCTCCATCCGGTCTCCGAGGTGCGTCCCTTCCTGGGGGACATATCGCCACGGGCCGGGGAAAGTCTGCTGCATTTGAGGGAGCCTGCCGAGCGGTGTGAAATAGAGGAACACGTGGAGGTCGCGGTTCAGGCGCTTGAAATCCGCCACGATACCCAGGGTCCTGCGGCAGAGTCTCTGGTAGATGCGACAGGATTCCTCGGCACCCACCGCTTCCGCCAGCCGGGTTTTCACCTTTCCTCTTTCGGGGAATCTAAGGAAGACGATCAAGGCCTTTGAAACTGAGCCCATGTTGTTCGACCAGCCTGTTTCATGCGGGGCGCTCCGGAGTCGTCAATAGGCCATGCTGCGCAACGACCGCATGATGAGGGTAAACCCCATGGCGAGCATCCCCATAAGGCCCATGCCGCATGAAAATCCTGCCAGGAGCACCGGCGCGTACTGCCTCCAGGAGAGGCCGTACTTCTTGATGAAATAGAACCTCCCGAGGAGCGCTCCGATGATCTCGAGAAAGATGCCGTGTGGTGTGGTCTGCCCCAGTCCCCTGGTCACACCGTATATCAGCATGATTGGGAGGCGGAAGGCGGCGAGCGCCCAATAGGTGGCCATTCCCAGCCCCATTCCCCAACCCAGGTAGGTGAAATTCAGGGCCTGGAAAAACGGAGAATTCCCTTCGAGAGTCGCACTTTGAAGGAGGAGGGTGTTCAGCGCCTGAAGATGCCATAATTCCTGGGCATAAGGGTATTGTGTCGATGGAATGGGTGCCAGCTTCCAGATGTATTGAGAAAAAAGCAGACTTGCGATCAGAACGACGGGAAGCACAAGGATCTCGGCCTTGATGATGCTCCTGAAACTCGTGCCGGTCAGTTCGATCTCCCTCCATCTGACAGTTGCCCGACCGTAATTGTGAAAAGGGATAGGTGCATACCAGATGCCGATTCCCGTATAGCCGAAAAATTTCGACGCAGCAATGAAGGTTGCTTCCCGGACCATGGGCAGGTTCACGAACTGCCCCGCGACCCCTTCCATCCGGGCGGAAACATATGAAATGATGGGTGTGTATATGAAGCCGTAAGCCACGAGAAAAATCCAGGGGAACCCCGGAACCAGCAGACTCGAAAGGAGAATGTACGCCGTTGTGGAAACGACGTAGATGCCGATCGCAATCCATACACTGAAATCGCCGCGTCCCGGAGGCGGAGAAAAAAGTGTCTGGAAACGTTCCTTGAAAGTCCCTGCGTACTTTTGTCTGAAGCTCACGAAAACATGGATGATCCCGATCAGGGCAATGGCCAGACCGAGCCCGATGCTGAAGCTCATGTAAAAATCAAAATTGTTGGCAAAAACCGTGTCTACCGTTCCCATCCCCTTGTGCCACCGGTGCAGAATGCCGTACTGATAGAGAATGGGATTGGCAATCATGGTGATGATGAGTCCCACACCACCGCCGACGACCGCCCAGAAAGGCAGCACCATCCCAAGAAAGAGAAGCCCTAGGTCGAGCTGGATACCGGTGGCGACGGCGGGGAGGAAGTCTTCGGTCACATGGGTGAGTTCTATCCATGGTATCGGAAAGAGCCTGATCGGTTCCGAGAGTATGACCCCGGATGCCGCCGGCAGCAGAACATAGAGCGCGCCGAATACAAGGCCGATCATCCCTCCGATGGAAAAGACCCGCCACTTCCAACTCGTTTCGTCCCTTTCCGTGGATTCGGCCAGGGCGATATTGCCGAGCGCCCCGACGGGGGCCATGGGGAAGGGGAGTTTTTCGACGTCTGAAGTGAGACGATACAATGCGTAGCCGAGGCCGAAGTGGTCTACGGCGGAGATGAGTTCGAAGCCGACCATGAGAAGAATGGGAACAAGCCAGTCCTTGTGAAAGAACGTCCGGTCGAGCAGAGCCCCGGAACCGGGCTGTGGGGCGATCCAGGCTGGAATGTACTGGGTGAGGCCGAGCATCCTTGCGGCTTCGGACTGAATGAGGTACTGATTCCAGAGGAGGCCGGAGAAGGGGCTGGCCAATGCCGCCCCCGCCATGTAGTAGAGCACGAAGACTTCCTGCTGCCTGAGGGGGGTGTAGGCTCGTTTAGCCACTTCCGCGAAAAGAATGATGGTCACCCAACGAGCGGCGGGACCCACACCGGTGCCGACCACCAGGCCAAGATACATAGATCCCGGCATCATCAAAAACCCGATGAAAATGGCTCCTATGATGGATTTCCAGCCGAACCCCTCTTCAAATTTCTCGGGCGGTTTCAGCAGGTCTCGATACTCTTTGAGTTCCTTATCCTCGTACATGCACTTCCCCGAATGCGTTTGACGGTAAGCAGGTTTTCAAAATGAGGCCCTTCCCCGCATCTTGCACCTTCCCCGGGAGGGAATCGATGCGGAAGATTCGATCAAAGCGGCAAGACATGATAACTGATCGTGGTGAACAGACCGACGATCAGCCAGACGATCGCCATTATCATGTCTCCTACGATCAAGCCGATGAAAAGGCGCCTGATTTCTCCGTAAAGATTGGCCCCCCCGTATCTGAGCACCAATGAGTTGCAGAGCCATCCGATGAAAAATCCGAACCACAGGATCTGCATGGCTGAACTGTATGTGGTGAGGTAGCCGATGGGGTGAAGAGGCCACCAGATGAACTGATGGTAGCCCATCACCAGAAAGGCCATAACCCCCGCGCCGATGAGGGTGAAGGCGATGCTCCAGTTCTTGTGCTCCTCAGGATGGTTGAGAAGCTGGGCCACATTCTCGTGAACCCTTCTCGCGCTCTCAACGGCCCAGTCGTCGGGAAGAGAATTGAGTCCGAACTTGTAGTAAAGGGCCAGAATGGCAATGAAGGACGCGATGATGCCGAGCACGACGGCCCATATTATGCCCCACAGGAATCGATTCCGGGGCATGCTCCCATCTGAGAGTTTTGATGAATGGAAGAGGGACGGCATGAGAGATTCCCTCATGTCCAGGAAGGTGACTTTCTGGGCCACCATGGCAATGTACAGGGTGGCGGGGGCGATGAGGCGCGTGTCGAGAAAGGCCAGGAACCCGTCCGAGGGCGCCACCGCCAACGTAAAATAGGGCAATCCCCCCTGGCAGACGAGCCTCGATGCAACCAGTTGAAGCATGAAACAGACGCCCAGGAGAAGCAGCGTGGACAGGATGTCCATGCCGAAAAAGTTGAGCCATACGGTGATTCCCGCCACTCCCACGAAAAATAGATAGAAGGCTGTCTTGGGAGCCAGCAACCCATGGAATTCATTTACGTTATTCTGCTTCGATACAAGAGACCTCATCACGATGAGCAAATGATGCCTCGATAGCCAGAGGATAAAGAAGAAGAATGCTCCGAAGGCCCCTATCATCTGCATTTCCTCGACTCTCGAGAGCACGGGGCCGAAAGTGGTGCCGAGTGCGGCGGCCGGGAAACGCCATCCGAAGAGCTTGAGCAAACCGGGTAAGAACCCCCCAAATATGAAGAAACTCCACAGGCTGAAGGACACCTGCTTGGTCGCCAGGAAGGCGAATCCGATAAATGCGGGGTATATGTAAATCTTCATCTTGTAGAAGCCGGAAAAGAGACCTTCCCTGGGGATGTACGGCTGGGCCAGAATGAGAGTGGGGATTTGAGGGACTTGAGGGAAATAGGTATGAAGCCCGTTGAGAAGATGAAGGAAGAGGGGGATGCTGAAGCCGATGATGAAATATCGGTGAGTGAAAAACTTGAACAGAGTGCCGTCCTCGGATTCCCGGCTCAAGGTCTCGGGAACCCGCAAAAGCGGAAAATTCATCTTCTCGTTTTCGATCCACTGGTGAGAGAACAGCCCGACCATACCGAGCATTGCCGTATAGACCAAGCCGATGAAGAGACCCCACCATGCCATCGGAATTATCCAGACAGACCATGGGATGCGTCGCAGAACCTCTCCCCAGGTCATGTCCGGTCCACCGCTAAAACCGCTGTATAGCGTCCGGATCGTCTCGGGATCGCTGGGAAACAGGGATTTGGGCAAAACGGAGAGGAGCAGTCGGCCCATGTCGCTGGAAGTCGTATTGATCCATCCGGGCGTTGTGATGTTGATGATGAATGTACGCATCAACCCCGTATAGGCAACGCCCGTGGCGACGGTCACCATGGCCCAGATGAGCAGAAGTTCGTGGAAGTGAAAGCGCCATTTCCTGTTCAAACGGGAAAGAACCGGGTTGATCACGATCAGCGCGAGAAGCAGGCAGGCAAAGGATGCAAGAGGGAAATGGCCGCCTGCGACCGGGCTGTTCTGCAGTTTGATATTGTTGTAGGGAGTGAAAATACAGCATAGAAAAACGCAAATCAGGCCGACAATGAGCGCTGGAAAGCGTACCCGGAGTTCTTTCATGAAGAGCGATCCCCTTGAGCGAAATCGGTTGGTCCCGTCTTGCCCCGAACATTCGGCGTATTGAAGCATCTCCTCTGGATCACGGCATCACCGCCGGCTTTTCATCGGGGTGAAAATAAACCGATTTGGCTTCATTGTCGAGGAGTCGCCACAGGAGCATCTGTTTCCTGATGGCCTTGATGAAGTTCTTGTTTGCCCGCATCCAGGCCGAGTGTTCGCCGGAAACCCTGGTCATCACAATGGCTATCTCAAGGTAGCCGGGGTCCTCCTCGGAGGGGCAGCAGTGGAGCTGGATGCGCTGTTTGATCCCGAAGTCAAACGGGGCAAGCCATGTATTGGTACGGATCACGATGCAGAACGGAAACGGAACATGGCCTGGCCGGGCAGGCGGGATCTCATCGTCCATGGAGATTTCATCGACAATGAATATTCCATGGGCAACATCCATATGGGAATGGAAAAAAGCGTTGAGGAACCCCATGATTCCCGATTCTTCCTCAATTTTGAGCAGAAAGGGAAGGTTCATGAAAATCGAATCCCCTTCCGATGCCGGGAGGGTCCATGTTCGGTTGACGTCGGGCATGGCGATCCGGGCGGCCAGCCGTGCCGGGTACAAAGCTGCAAGGAACACAACGGAAAAAACAAGAAACATGCAGGCAACGCTTGCAAGAGAGGAGTAATTAAAAGTCAATTGCGAAAACGCGGCCACATTCCCCAGGTACTTGGCGCTCAATTGCGCCAGAATATACCCGATGACCGTTGAGATCACGGCCATGGAGAGCGCTTCCACAATGAACAGGAACCCGACGTGAGTCGGGGCGAGGCCGATCGAGGTGTACGTGCCGATCTCCCGCTGCCGTTCATGGACGTGCCCGATCATCGTGTTCAAGGTGATAAAGATCACGATGAGTATGGGCACGAGCAGATTGGCGACACCCTGATAGCGCAGGGTGGTGCTCGCGCTGTGATACCACGTTCCGTTGTCTCCCACGAACAGCGGGAAGGCGAGCCAGGTGGAAAGGCTGTCGGCGATTTCGACGGGATTCCCTCTGGGTTGAATGGCTATGGCCTTTAATGTTCCCCCGTATTCCAGACACTTCTCGAAAGGAAGAATAATCGTTTGGTTGCCTGCGGCGTAACGGAACCGCTCGGTCTGCGGAAGCAGTTCCTCTCCCCCCTGCATCGCTTCGATTTCCACTTCAGACATGTCCTCGCCCTGACCCACTTCAAAATAGGCCGGAGCCAGCGGGTTCTGGTCGAGGTCCTTGACGGAATCCAACAGCGATCCGTCAAAATACCCCACGATTTTGAACGGGGTGCCGAAGAGCAGCACTACGGCATTCAGGTCGGTCTCCGGGTCGAGTCCCAGCCGCTTCGCCATCGCCGCAGGAAGGAGAATCGAGTTGTCATCCGATCCCTCAAACCATCTCCCGCTTGTCAGCAGTTGGCGGAAATATTCGGGAGGATTAAGGCCGAATCCCAATATGCCCTCCACCGGCGAGGATTGGCCGGCTCTGAAAACCGCCGTTATTATACGCTCGGTTCCCATGGCCGGGTCGATCCAGGCCCTCGGCCAGATCGAAGCTTCGCCTTCGGTGAAGCTTGTCTTCATGTCCTGGAGAGTGAGCATGGTCAGAGGGAGGCGGAACTGGTGCCGTAACAGGATCCCACTATAGGCGTTGTCTTCGGAGATGCGCGTCAGAGTCGACTTATGCAGGCTCTTCACGTTTGTGAATGACATCACGGTGAACGTCAGAATGACCAATGTGATACAGGTCAGCCCGGTCCGCAGCTTCCTTCGGTTGAGATTCGACACTCCGATGGAGAATCCCGCTCCGAATGACTGCCATTTACTTGCCTGGGGTGTCTTGACGTGGGCGATCCGTGTATGCAGATCCTCCATTTCCCCTTCAAACCGCAAAAAAATAATCGAGGACACGAGCAGCGAAAGACCGACGATAAAGAATGCGACAATAACCACCATGGGGCTGTAGGTCAGTTGAAAAGCGGGATGGAGCGCCCTGATGATCAGGATGGTGATGATGAGAATGAGGAAAAATGCGACGATTTGCTGGTAGATGTTCCTGAAGCAGAAAAGATAACGTTCCACGCAGAAGGCGAAGGGAACGAAAAGGGCAATAAAGAACATCACGCCGCCCAGCACGTCGCGCTGATTGCTCTCGATTTCTCCGTAGACGATGTCGAGCTTTGCCCATGCCGGGACGATCCTGTCCCAGAAATCCTTATAATGATGTCTGGAAAGAGAAATAACGGCTTGTTCGAGTTCTTTCTCCGAGTCTCTAAAAAGCGACTCGAGGTAAACATTGTTGATCCCGTGCCGAACCAGGTTTTGAAGCCGCTGCCCGACAAGGTTGTGCAAGTCGTTCGTCACCTCATACGGAACCAGGGAAATGGTGGGCGGGTCCGCGATAAGGAAGCCCCTTCCTTCCGGATTTTCTTTGGAGCCGTTCAGCAGAAAAAGCTCTCTTGCGAGCAGGGATTCCGACATGATGAGTTTAAATCGTGTGCCCTTCTCGAGAAACACGGAAATCGCCATCGTATTCCGGCCGTCTACACGGCTGAACCAGTGGCGCAGCGGCAGGGCCTCCGTCGAGGCATCCAGCAAATCGGCCTTGGTGAGGTATCCCATGTTCTGAGGATTGAACACGGGGATCACATCGGTCTGCTGGCAGCGGAACAGAATGAGCGCGGCAGCGGCGGATTCTCCCTTGACGTTGATTCTGAAGTTCTCTTTCCCCGTCTTGGTTTTATCGAGGGCAGTCCCGATGCGTCCGGTTGCAGGGTCGATGCCGTAAGCTTCGAGTATGATCTTTTCCAGGGCGACACGTTTGTTGGCCAGACCGGGAATGAAGTATGAACCCTCCACGGTGACCATGGTTCTGAAGACGGAATCCCCCTGAATGACGGAAATAATGGTCCCCGGAGCGGACTGGTCGGGGAAGAGTTCCCCTTGCCGGATGAACATGGCTTGCCCTTCCAGACCTGACGAAGCGACAATCCCCGAATCGATGGATGATTTCAGAGAAGGCTCCGACAATAATCTCCTAAGTGCAATGGGGAGGAACCTGATCAGGGTTCGGATGCTTTCCCGATCCACACGTTCGAGCGTGTCCAGGGGAGTGGACCAGAAAGGGCGCTGATCGTCCAGAGCCATCAGGCTTACGGCGGGAAGGCCCGCAATGTTGGCGACGTCGCTGGCGGGGTGGCTTTTCCCGTAGGCCCTTCCCGCGCCTTCCTCAGGCGAGCCGCCTCTGGATGTGTCACTGGAGATGTCCGGCAAACCCAGTTCGGCGGCCGTCTGATCGCCAACCTGGTTGAAAAGGGCATCCAGCCTTGCAGCCCTGTTAGCCCGCTGCAGGCTTGCCCGCAACGGATAGGTGTCTCCGACCTCAACCAGCCCCAATTTGCTGAAATGAGAGGACAGGTGAAGGTCCAGATAAAGAGCCGGGGTATATCCTTCCATGAGGGCACGTACTTCACCACCTGATTTTGAAGCCTGGATTCGGATTTTCAATTCCTTGTGGGCGGCGTGCGAATCCTCTATGGCTTCGTTCACAAGGGCCAGAGCGAGTTCCCGCTGTTCGGGAGTCAGCCTTGTGAGGTCTGTCACCATGGTGAGCTGCCGGTACTTTCTGGGTTCTTCCTGAGCAGCCTGGATTTCCTTCATAGAAAGCGATTTTTTGTACTGTATTTCCCGTGTCAACGCATCGGCTTTGTCCTTGGCCTTTTCCAGCAGGGCCTGCAGCACTATTTCCCGGTCCTGGGGACTGTCCTGGTTCAGAGGGTCGGGCTTCTCCAGAAGATCAAGCCGGTCATCGGCCTTTTGCTTCACTTCTTTCAGTTGCGAGACAGCCTTTTTGAGAGTTTTTTTCTTGGAATTGGCGTACCACACGAACTGTCTGAGGCCATCGTGACTTTGACCGTTGCCGATCGTTGCAAGAAACAGGACTGAGCGGGTCGGGGGGTTTTTGGAAAAGTCTTCGGCAAGCGACAGGAGTGCGGAGATGGACGTGGATTCATCGGCTCCAGGTGCGAACCCCAGCACGCTTGCGGATGCGTCATAGGCGGCGTTCAAAACGATGATCTCTTTTTGCAGCTTCGGATCCTTGCCGGGAAGGATGCCGTAGCAGTTCTGAACCACCTTGTTCTTCCAGCGTGTCCGGGACTTGACCGTCACCCTCGGGGCACCGTCGGTCGCCAGGCTTTTGAGGTATTCGCCGTCTGTCCTGGAAACCCAATACCTTGGAATGGCCAGAGGCGTCTGCGTCGATTTTTCCTTGTAGGTGCCTCTTATGGAATGGTCATCCCCGATAAAGATTATGGCGCTCGCACCCAGGCCGGCCGCATTCAGCCAGTTTCCACCGGAGTCCATGTCCATGAGCACAATGCTGCCGTTGACCGGTACGTTGTCGAACTTACTGAAATCCCCGGACCCGGCATAAACAAGAGTCCCCGAGAGTCCCTCCTCGGGGGTCACGGACAGGTAGACGAGGTTGGCCTGCCAGGGATAAATGGGGATGGTCCTGCCCTCAGCCTCTACGGATGCGGAAGAGACTTCAGGAACGGGTGCAAGGAATACCTGGGTGCCGACATGCTCCAATCCGGCGCTCTGGAAAGCCTTGAGAATGTAATCGGCCGCCGCTTCGCTGCCTGCGCTCCCGATGGATCGGTCCTTCATACCCCCAAAGAAAGCGACATGATCCATCATATCCTGTGCTGGGACCGCCCGCGGTGCAAGAAGTGCAAAAACCAGCAGGAGGAGGAAAAAAACCGGCCCCTTGCGGGAAATGCCTTTTATATCATGTCTCTCGCGGGTACGCATGGCTGTCAGGATACCTCTCCAACGGAAATCTTGATATTCTCCCTCTCCTCGACGCGGTCGATGCGCCCATCGCGTATCCACACGACCCTGTCCGAAACATTGAGCATTTTGATATCGTGAGTCGCGGAGATCACGGTCACGTTTCTGTCCGTGGAAAGCTCCTTCAGAAGGGCTATGATCTCTTCGCCGGTGGTGAGGTCAAGGTTCCCTGTGGGTTCGTCGGCTAAAATAATGGTCGGGTCGTTCGCGAGCGCCCGGGCGACGGCAACACGTTGCTGCTGGCCGCCGGAGAGCTCTGAGGGCTTGTGCTGATGGCGCTCCGCCAGACCCACCAGTCTGAGCAATGCCATTCCCTTCTCCATGTATTGATCGCGGTTCATCCCGGCGAAGATCATCGGAAGGGTGACGTTTTCAATGGCAGTCATGACCTGGATGAGATTGAAGGTCTGGAAAATGTAACCGATTTTGCGGCACCGCAGCCATGCGAGTTCATAGGCATCCAACTGGGCTACATCGACTTCGTCGATGAACACCTTTCCGGAGGTCGGCTTGTCAAGCGCGCCGATCATGTTGAACAGGGTGGACTTTCCCGAACCGGACGGGCCCATTATGGAGAGGTACTCACCGGCTTTGATGGAAAAGTTGATCCCCTTCAGGGCTTCTACCACGTTGTTGCCCATCTTGAAAACCTTGGTCACTTCGGTAAGCCTGACCACATTGTGTGAATTGCCGGGGCTCATGTCATTCCTTTGGGCTGAATCCTATTGTTCCGCGCGCAACGCGATGGCAGGTTGCATCCTTGCGGCGACCAGGGCCGGGTAGATCGCTCCCAGCAGCGAAAGTGCCACAGCCAGTAATGTTGACCAGCCGATGGTGAAGAGCATCTCTCCGGTCGGCCAGTACGCCAGTGCGATGAAGCCTGCCTTGAACAGGACAGAAAATGTGGCGGTGAGTATGCCGATCACACTCCCCGCAAAACCTCCCATAAAACCCTGGTAGACTGCTTCCAGAACAAAAATGCGTACGACGAAACTATTCAGGGCGCCGAGGCATTTGAAGGTGCCGATTTCTCGAAAACGTTCAGTGACTGCCATGAGTTGGGCGTTCACGATTCCCACAACACATACGAGCAGTGACAGGATCACGAGCCATTGATCTTTGGGGCTGGCCCCGAAGTGGCCGTTGGTAAGCTCATATCCGCTCGATGTGATTGCATCCCGAAGCGGAGCATCGGCGTGGGGCCAGAGGGAATTCAAAATGTCATATCCGGACCATGTGTAAGATACGAATGCAACTGCCAGTACGAGCGTAAGAGTGGTAATCATGGATCGGAATATCCTGACCCTTATCGAATTGAAGGATATCTTGAGGACTTGACCGAGAGGGAGGACCACTTGTCTTTGAACGGGTTGCACTTCTTTCTCCTACCCCTTTGCGCTCATGGATTGTCGCGGAACAAGCATCTCTTCGCCTCCTGACACTTATTCCCATCAATGGAGGAGGCTGTCCCCAGCACTATATGCAAACCCGGGAAAGTGTAAATGCGAGAAGAGACCTCATATCACCGTTTGATTTTAATCTCAAGGACTGTACTTTTCAACCACTACCGCCGCTTTTGCAGCGCCTGACAAATCGGGCGACATTGCAGGGGAAATGGTCC
The DNA here is from genome assembly GCA_963666995.1 of uncultured Syntrophobacter sp. Taxonomy (GTDB): domain Bacteria; phylum Desulfobacterota; class Syntrophobacteria; order Syntrophobacterales; family Syntrophobacteraceae; genus Syntrophobacter. The sequence goes on from OY762941.1 coordinate 4,173,747, forward strand.
GTTCGTTCAGCAGTACTTCGGCGAAAGCCCCAGCCAGCACATCGGGGTCCAGGGTGTTCAGTATGTTGAAGAATCCCAGCTTTTCGAACTTTCTTGCGCGCATCATCTGTTCCCTGTTTTGCGGGAACGGATACACGAATGCCGGCACCCCCGCGCTCAGGACATCCATGCACGTGTTGTATCCCGCCATACTGACAGACAAATCCGAATGGCTCAGCTCATCGAGGAAATCGAGGGAGAAGGGCTCCATGCTGATCCTTGAGTCGTCTGAGCTAAGGGCCGTCAATTTTTCTCTGTCACCGTTCTCCATAAACGGCCCGATGAAAATGCGAAGGCGGACGTTCATGCCGGGAAGTCTCTTCAGGGCCGAAATGGAAGCGTCCAGCAGTTCCACGCCGACTTTGCCGCCGCCGCTGCTTACGATGATGATCTTCTCCGCGGATCGTTTCCGTCCCGTGGCCCGCTTCCTCGCGATAAATCCCGTGTAATCCAGTGGAACGGCAATATCCTTCACCCGGTCGAATGTCTCGTCCAAAGTCATGATACGGGGGTCGGAGTGGACCATCAGGTGATGATAGTGTGCGTTCAGGACCTTAAGCACTCCCTCTTCGTATTCCGCCTGGTCTCTTTTCTCGACCAGGATGTCCCTGAGGCTGCAGATTACCTTTGTGCCGGTTCGGCTGTCTTTGATGAGATCGAGGAGGGGCATCAGTTCGAACCGAAACTGCTTGCGCCCGAAAGGGAAGAGTTCCGTAATGAGGACATCGGGGCGGAAGGCGAGAAAGGATTCCAGAATGAGGCTCCGGCGTTGGGATCTGATATCATGAATGTCCCGGTCCTGGGTTTGCAGGGATTTGAATTCGGAATCCATCATGATTGGGGGCAGCAGGAGTCTTGTCACATGCGAAGGAGGCACAAAGCCCTCCAGCGCGTCCCCTCCTTCGACGAACAGGACGTCGTGCCTGTCCAGTGCCCCGGCGAGTTCCATGCTTCTGAAAAAATGCCCGATTCCGAGCACATGCTGGCTATAGAACATTATCTTCATAGAATATCCGGGTTCCGTTCATCTAAAGTCCTGCCGCGACACATCCGCCTCCGGACACGCCCCGTCGGGAAGCGCCCGCAGCCCCTCTCTCATAGCAGGGAAGGCGACCGGGGGCAACGCCTTTGATGTGCCCCTGATTTGGGGCCGGCTGAGAAGACCGGAATGCTTCATACGCTCACTCGGTTGAAGAGAATAGGAAACCAATACGGTATCGGCAGGATTCGTCGGGAGTCTGCGCGCCGACAGGGTCGTTTTCCGAAAGCTGCTTGTATAACAATATCTGTTCATGTTATTTTAATGAACAAATCAATAACTACTCCACCCCAAAGATCCGGGGAAGAAGGCATCATCATGCCGACAAAAGATAACGCCCGTCGTGTGCCGTATCAGCTTATTGTTATTTTTGTCATCCTGGCTGTTGGTTTCGGAACTGCCGGATATCTCTATTATGAGAATCAAAAGCAAGAAACCAGGCTCCATGCTGAAAATGCCCTTCAGGTTTTTGCCGACTGGAAAGCCAACCAGATATCCCGTTTGTATGAGGGCTTGTACTCCGATGCGGTGCTGTTTATCGAGAATCCCTTCGTTTTTCCCGGTGTGAAACACTGGATGGAGACTCCGGACGATCTTGAGGCGCAGGGGAAAATCCTCGCCTGGCTGGATTCAATCAGGAAACATTATCTGGCTCAGTGTGCGGCCCTGGTGGACGAGGATGGGGCGATAAGGCTGTCCGCACCCCCCGGAGCTGAATGCTACGGCGATATGTTCAACCGCTTTCCCGAGGCCATGAACTCGACGGAGCCTGCCTTCACCGATCTTTACCGATCCCAGGGCCAGGGTGATCTTCATTTCGATTTTGCCATCCCGCTGGCGTCACCGGACGGGGGCCATGAGGAGCGATGCGGATTCCTGCTCCTCTGGCTGGATCCCAACCGGTTCCTGTATCCCCTCGTTCAATCAACATTCAATCAGGGCGGTACCACGGAAACCGTTCTGGTTCGCCGGGAAGGCCGGGAAGTGGTTTATCTGAATGAACTTCGATTCCGGAAGGACACCGCTCTTTCTTTGCGGTTCCCCCTGGACAGTCCGCTGCTGCCTGCCGCAATGGCGGCAAGAGGCCAGGAGGGAATCATCGAGGGGCTGGACTATCGCGGGGTGCCCGTCCTTGCGGCAGTGAGGAGTATTCCCCGGTCGCCCTGGTTCCTTGTCGTGAAGCGGGATATCGAGGAGATCTATGCTCCTCTCCGAACACGAGCATTCGTGATGTATATTTTCGGATGCACGTTGCTCGTCATCGCGGGAACGTGCCTGGGGTTGATCTGGACTCGACGAGAGACTGAGTATTACCGTCGCCAGTACGAAGCTGAAACCCGGCGACTGGAAAGCCTGCAACGTTATGAAAACCTGACGAAATATGCGAACGATATCATAATCACGGCGGACACCGCTCTGAAGATCATCGAGGCGAACGACCGGGCCATCGCTTCGTATGGATTTACCCGTGACGAACTGCTGCAGATGACGATTGGAGATTTGCGAACAGCGGCTGCGCCAGGGGACCTGAAAGACCAGATGAGAAGGGCTCGGGAAGAAAACGGGCTTGTCTTTGAAAGTGTTCACAGACGAAAGGACGGCAGCAGCTTCCCGGTGGAGATCAGTGTACGTCCCGTAAAACTTGGGGACCGAATGGTCTATTTGAGCATCTGCAGGGATATCAGTGAAAAAAAGCAGGCGGAGGAGAAAATTCTTCATTTCAACCGCCTGTACGCTCTCTTGAGCCAGATGAATCAGATGATCGTAAGGACTCCCGATCGCGGCCGGCTTTTTGAAGGAGTCTGCCGAACAGCCGTCGAATACGGCGGTCTGAGGATGGCATGGATCGGCCTGCCGGATAACGAATGCACCTCGGCGAACCCCGCGGCTCATTACGGTGCTGAAGATGGTTTCCTTGACGAGCTTAAAGCGCTCATCGAAAAGAGTCCTGAGGCCGGCTATGTTGTGAAGAACGTCCTGCGGGAAGGAAAAGCCTGCGTCTGCAAGGACCTCGCGACTGATCCCCAAGTGTCGGCGTGGCGGGATGAGGCACTGAAAAGGGGGTACCGCTCCTCCGTTTCGCTCCCGTTGCGGGTGGGCCAAACGGTTGCGGGCGTGTTGACATTGTATGCATCGGAACCCGGCTTTTTCGACCACGATGAGGTCGGACTCCTCGAGGAGGTGGCTCTTGATTTATCTTTTGCGCTTGAAAAGATGGAACAGGAAGAAGAGCGTGCCCGCGCCGTCGGTCTGTTGAGACAATCCGAGCGTGAGCTGAGCTTCAGAAACCGGATTGCCGATGTTCTGCTCACTGCGCCGGATCAAGACATGTACGGCGAGGTGTTGAGCATTATCATGAGAGCCTTTGAAAGTGAACGCGGGGTTTTTTCCTATTACGACGACAGCGGCGACATCGTTGCAACGTCGATGCAGCGGGCTGCCAATGGAGAACCTCTGATCGAGGAGGACGGTTTACATCTTTCACGCGAGACCTGGACCGAAAGCATCTGGGGAGGTGCTGCGGGCCGGGTGGAGGGCTCCCTTTCGGCTGATCTGCGGTCATTTCCGGACGGAAATACTCCCCTGTCTCCGGTTTTGACCGTTCCCGTAGTCTTCCATGACAAAACAATCGGGTACCTCGGGATTGCCGACGAAGGAAAGTGTTACGGTGAGAGCGACGGAGAGTTGTTGGAAAAGATCGCCGACTACATCGCTCCGGTACTCGCAGCGCGGCAGGAGGGAAACCGGGAGGAAAAAGAACGCAAGCTGGCCCTGCAGAATTTTCAAGAGAGTACGAACAGGTTCGAAAACCTTTCAAGACAATTCAATGCCCTGCTCGATGTCATTCCGGACGGTCTGTCTCTCCAGTCCGCGGATTTGAGAATAATATGGGCCAACAAGGCCGCAAGCAATTGGGCGTCCGGCGCCGGGTGGGCCGGAATAGAAGAACCGGCCTCCCTGATTGGTCAACAGTGTTTCAGGGTTCGCCATAACAGGACCGATCCGTGTGAACAGTGCCCCGTAATAGAAAGTTTTGGTACCGCAAAGCCGACCGGCGGATACAGCTCAACACCGGATGGAAGAGCCTGGGAACTGCGGTCGATCCCGATAATTGACGGCGATGGAGAAGTCAGGAGTGTGGTGGAATTGGCCAGGGATGTAACGGAGAACCACAGGCTTCAGCAGCAACTCCAGAGGGCTCAGAAAATGGAAGCCATCGGTGCCCTTGCCGGAGGAATCGCTCACGACTTCAACAACATTCTCGGGATCATCATGGGCTACACTGAATTGGCGCTCCGCAACACTCCCAGATACTCCAAGACATGGGACCAATTGCAGAATGCGGTCAAGGCAGCGGAACGCGCCAAAGACCTGGTCAAGCAGATTCTCGCGTTCACCCGCGGAACGGGGGAGAAAAGACAGCCGATTCACCTGGTTCCCATCATCAAGGAAGCCTTTAAACTGCTCAGTGCATCGCTTCCTTCGACGATCGAGATCCGGCAGGGGCTTGACGTGCCCTGGGACGAAGATGCCATCCTGGCTGATCCCACGGAAATTCATCAGATCCTGATAAACTTATGCGCCAATGCCGCTCACGCGATGAGGGAGGGTGGAGGCACGCTGGAAGTAAATCTCGGCATGGTGCATTTGGGTGAGGAAGACCCCGATAAGCCGGTCGATCTCAATCCCGGGGATTATATCAGACTGACGGTGAGCGACACCGGGCACGGAATCGACCCCGGCATCGTGAACCGGATTTTCGACCCCTATTTCACCACCAAGCAACGGGGCGAAGGAACCGGACTGGGGCTTTCCGTGGTGCATGGCATTGTCATGAGTTCCGGCGGTGCGATTACAGTGTCCGGCCCGACCGGCGCGGGGACCACATTTGATGTGTTTTTTCCAAAACTTGCGGGAGCAAAGACAATCGAAGGAAGAGGACTCGATCTTTTTCCCTCGGGCAACGAGAGGATCCTTCTCGTCGATGATGAAGAGAGCCTCGTGGATGCCTGCAGATTGATGCTGGAACAACTCGGGTATCACGTGCTGGCCGCAACCGGCAGCGTTGCGGCTTTGGAAGCCTTTCAGAGCGACCCCCTGAGCTTCGACCTGGTTGTCAGCGACCAGACGATGCCCCGGATGACCGGTCTGGAACTGGCGCGGGAAATCATCCGGATTCGGCCCGGCATGCCGATTGTCTTGTGCACCGGCTTCAGCGAGGCGGTTTCCGAGGAGGTGGTTGAAAGCATAGGCATCAGGAAAGTCGTCATGAAACCTATCCTGATGAAAGATCTTGCGGCCACGGTTCGGCAAGTGATCGATGAGTGCAGGCGAAGCGAATAAAGGGACTGTTGCCCAAATGGAATCCAGGCGGGAAAGGAGCCGTTTGTCCAGAAACGTCACCCTGCGGTATTGCCGGAGTCCAGTGACGTTAATTGGAATTACCCTTCAAAGAGGCTGGATTGCGGTCTTTATATGAAAAAAGGAATTGCCGTCTAACGTATACCCTGTCTCGATTTAGGCAGAGATTTTTTCATTGTTCGTTGTGGCCGAAAGGCCATGACTGTTCGCCTGAATGACGGATCTTGGTTTCATCCGGTCTCGGATTTTCCTTACCGGTATTCGTTGCCCGGACTCACCCGTTAGCCCCTTCCTCCTCCCTTTCCCTGGGCAAAGCCTCTGCGCGGACAGAATCCCTTCAGGCGGTTCCCGCTCAGGAGGGGTGCGCCCTATTGCAGCCGCAGTGCTTTCACGATGTTCATTCGCGCGGCTCTTAATGCGGGAAACGCACCTCCGACCAAACCCATGACGACCGCAAACAGAAGTGCATTCATAATGATCGAAGGCGTCAGGACAAAACGGAAAGACAGCTCCGCGAAAGTCTGCCAGTTCAGGGTCGATACACTCAGGCGATTCATAAACGAGGCGGCCGTCAGGCCCAGGACGCCGCCTATGAGACTCAGGAAGACGGATTCCATGAGAAAGGTGAAAAGAATGGTCCAGCGGCCGAATCCCAAGGCGCGCAACGTCCCTATTTCCGCCGTCCTGTTTGCCACGGATGCGTACATGGTGACCATGGAACCGATGATTGCCCCGAGGCTGAAAATGAGTGTCAGTGTAATCCCTAGGATGCGGATGAACTTGGCCATCAGTTCCGATTGCGAAGCATAATAATCCGTTTCCCGCCATGCTTCGACGGTCAGTCGGGGATCCTTTAAGGCACGATCTCTTATGGATGCCAGACTCGAAGGGTCTTTCAGCCGGCAAATGACGGAAGAATAGACCGTCCTCCGAAAGGTGGTCATCAGGACGTCCGCGTCACACCAAATCTCGGACTCGAATCCCGTCCCGCCGGTATCCAGGATCCCGACGATCGTCCATGCCCTGGAGCCGAAAGTGATCGTCTGCCCCAGACCGCTGATCGCGAACCGTTGCTGAATGCTCTTTCCTACCATGATTTCGGAGGTCCCGGGCCTGATTGGACGTCCGGCTGCAATGTGGACCTGGGGGCGGACCCGGATGGATGAGTCGGCACTGATCCCGCGCAGGGTGACGTTGGCCACTGTCCGCGAATCGCGTTTGCCGAGACCGATCAGGATGACCACTTCACGAGCCGCAAGCCTGCTGCCGTCGCCGGCGGTGGCGATTTCGGGCATACTCTCGATGATTGCAGCCTGCTCCCGTGGCACGATGCTCTGGACTTCCGCCTCGGAAGACCTTCGAATGAACACGGCATTGTCTTTTTCCCCCGTGCTGACGAGGGTCTTCTGGAAGCCGGCCGCAAGCATCAGGACTGCCGCGAAGACGAATATGACGAGCCCCATCCCTCCGGCGGTCAAAAGAGTGGTGAAACGCCGAACCCAGAGATTTCTGTAGCTGTATTGGGCGAGTGTATGCATGGCGGATAGCGGGGTTCGAAGGGGTCTTCAGTTCGTCGTACGACCAAACCGCGACCCTTCGAAACAAAAAGGGGAAGCCGGATTATGCCGGAAAGCGGAGGACAAGGAGCGCCGGTCCGCCGAAAGACCGATCAGGAGAAGAATTGTGCGAAACGAGCGATCAGCCTCTGGAGCTTTTCACGGCATCTTTCGAGGTCGGAGGCCATCCTCTGCCGGTATTCCCGGGTTTCGTCCGTCATCTGAGGGATCAGTTCCCGGTAGTATGCGATTCCCTCTGTGAGATTTACCTTGAATTCATTAAAGTACTTGATCTTCTGGTCGTTGACCTGGGGAAGCGCTTCAGTGATCTCTCTTTCCAGGTAATCTATGTACATGTCGAGTTCGGACATAAACATGTTCGGACGCAGTCTGTCATTGATGACGCTGATTCGTCCGTATATGTGATCCACCATTTCCTTCAGAGTGAGGACTTTTGAGAAGTAAGCCAGATTCGGCCCCGGGCAGATCGCAGGAGTAGCGGGTTGCTCCCCGGGCTCTTCGAGGCCGTGGGAAAGGATCGCCGCTCCGGCAAGGTCGCAGCACAGGCAGGATTTTCCAATAACTCTTTGCATAGCTGCCTGTTGGGATGTCGTCGGATGGCTGCCGTTTCCACTGAAGATCTGTTCAAGTTTCTTCTTCTGATAGGATCGGGAGGCAACGCACAGCGGGTTTTCCGAAAATTCGGTATTGGATCTCAGGTACCCCTTTTTGCAGGCACTTCCGGGCTGGCCCGTTTTGATCTTCTCGTCTTTTGCCATTTCGCTCGAAGAGGTCCTCAAGTTGTTGAACGGAACCCCCAACGGCGAGACGTCACTCAGGTACAAGTCTTCCGTGCCGGCCTCACACAGCCGTTTCAGAGTGGTCTCGTCGATAGTCGTCGCCTCCGGAACCAGGAGAAAGGGAGTTCCCCAACCGGTTGCGTCTACCTTATAATGTCTGAGGAGAAAATTGTGCTCGTTCACGGTACCGATCCCGCCCTGAGCCGTGATGCTGACTTTATGGGGATCGGCGAACGTCTTCTTTTTCTTCTGCGAAAGGGCCTTGTTATATAAGGCAAAAAGTGCGGAGATCAGTTCGTCTTTCTTTTGCCTGAATTCCTCCAGGCTCGGGCCCATCAGGTTGCCGCCGTGCCCGAATGCGTGGCCTCCACAATTCAGGCCCGATTCGACCCTGTATTCAGAAACCCACAATCCTTTCTTGGCAAAGAATTTTCCCTGGGTGAGGGCGGAGCGAAAATCGTTCACCTTGATGACGATCTTCTTCCGGATGGATCCACTCTCATCGGCGTGAAAGTCCTGAAACTGCTCGGCATATCCGTAAAGGCGGCCGTTGAAGCCGGCGGAAAAGACAATGGAGGATGAGAGGTTGCTTTTTGCATAGCCGCGGAAAGCAGCCAGAGCATCAGTGAATTCACCGGGAAGGGGGGAGCCGTTTTCATCGTAGTTTATCCCATCGACCTTCGTCATAATATTGACGTCGATGGTGCCCGGCTCGATCCTTTTTCTAAGTTCGTCCTGCGCGAGGTCCTTCTGGGCCGAATCTCCAATGGACAACGTGGCCTTGTAGAGATGTTTCAATGAGGATGTTTCAGGGAGAAGCTCAAAATATTTCGTGATTTCAGTCCCGATTTCAAATGCGGACGCCTTGAGCTTCTCGAACTGCTCTTTGACGATTTCATCCATCAGGTTCAAATAAGCGGTGACACGGTTTGCCCGCGCGTCGTGATCGTGTTTCGTGATGGGAGTATATTCCGCCCCTACAACCTTACAGTAAAACCGTCTCATTTTTTCGACGAGAGTATCATCCACAAGCGAAATGACGGATGAAATCCCATATCTTGCAACTTTAATCGGTGATTCGATGGTGAAGGACGTCCCCATTACGGGGATGTGGAACGAATGCACTGTCTCAGTCATACTTCCATTCTTTCAGTGAAGAGTCCCTGATTAAACATATCACGGGCTTTCCGGAGTCGAATGAAGCCCTGTACCCGTGACACCTGAGGAATATACGGTGTTTCGGCTTAAACTTGCCCCGGCAGAGCACCGCACAGGTGTTTGCGCTACACTGCCGAGCCCCGAACGAATGCCGTGTTATGGTAGAAGGTCAGAATGTCTTCTCAGTGGATTAGCAACCGGATTGTGGGCACCCAAGCCCTCCCCGTGCCGATCATGCGGACATCCCCTTTTGGGGCCTTTGAGACTGTCCAATAGTCGGATAGAACCCCGCTCAAGGAAGACTCAGCCCTAACGAGCTTACATTACCCTGAAATTCAAGAAATTCCAAGGAAAGGATGCACCGAGGGCAAAGAAAACCCGATATCTCAGGAGATTTGTTCTTCTGCTGTATGTTACGAGACCCTCGATTTGTCATCCGAGCAATATACCGGGTTGCTGTGGCGATGAACCAGGTCCTTAAGAATACTCGCCAGGCGTTGTCTGTCACGGTCCGAAAATAACCCTGCTCCTCCAACAGTCCGCGGGACCTTCGACTGGAATCGCCGCAGGAGTTCCGAAGCGAAGTTGATTGGGGCGCTACCCTCTACCCGGGTGACCGGAGCGGAAGTCCGTACGTCAGCCATGAGGCGACCAGCCTTGCCGGCGGGTTCGAGTCTCCGGTAAAGCTCCATGTACCGCGCAGACCGGACAGGATCCCCGGTTTCCGTTATCCGGGCAAGGATACGGTAAAGAACGGCATTCTTTTCCATCTCCCCGGCTGCGTCACTGAGGACTTCCGCGGCCTCCTCCGCTCGTCCAAGTTCCCAGAGCGCCCATCCGAGAAGGACGCGCCCCCTCAGGTGATATGGATGGAAAACAAGACCCTGCCGGCATGTGTCGGCAGCCTCCGTCCACCTGCCCTGAAAACACAACGCCTCGGCGAGAAGGGCAAAAATCTGGGAGCGCGGGTCGTGTTTCAAAAGTTCCCGGTACCCGGCTTCCAGGCCGGCGGGCCCAGCCGGGGATGGTAAGGGACTCCGGCCTTCAACGGCGGCGGCTTTATGTTCCATGGTCTGCCCGGCGGTTTCAACTGAAGCAGCCACGGCACCCGGAGGTTCTTCATGGACCTGTTCCATTTCAGCGTCTGGTGTATAGGCTTCTTCGATGGCTCTACTGCGCGACTCCGGTTCATCCCCACCAGGCATGCCGGCCTCTCCATTCTGCATGCCGTCGCTGCAGTTCGCCCCCGTAACGGCAGGATGAACCTCGGGAGACACTGGAGATGACCCGAAATAAGCGGCTGCTTCGGCCGTCGCATCAAAATCGCCCGCGGGATCCTCGGGCGGGACCTTCGGGGGCACGGGAACGTGTGAATCGGAGTGATCGGATTCGGCCTTTTCGACGAACATATCCCCTTGCGAATCCACATCGTCTGAGAAGAAATCAAGATAGGCGGCGATTTCTTCCAGGGACGAGGCAAACTCGGGACCATCGGTCCGGGTTTTCATCTTTTCGCATAGCGTTTCCATTGCAAAGCTGAGGACCGCCGCCGCATTGTCGTTCCAACCGGGAGCATCGAGATTCCGGATCGCGAAGGCTTCCAGCTTTTTCGCGACGGCCGCGAGGTCCTTCAACCCCTGCATGTTTGAGATGTTGTAGAAATGAAGAATTCCCACACAAACCGGATTGACGTCTCTGCCCCCGATGAGCTTCACGAGAGCGCCCATCATTTCGGTCAAATGTTCCCAATCCGTCCCGGCAGTCGCTGCGCGCATTTAAGACTCCTTGGTGTCGAACAGAAACAGATTCGGCGTGAAACGATAGAAACATGACGATATTCCGACAGCGTGGCCAGGATATAGAGAAAATCAATTAAATACAACACCGCAGGAGATGTCAGCCGGGAATGGAGACCAGGTCGCGCCTGAGTCGTGTCGCAGCGAGATGAGCCTGCCTCAGGGGTTCCGGAATGCGGTAGCGCCCCAGGCAGCGCATGATGAGGTCCTTTGACGTTTCCACGTCCGAGAGATGACCCGGTGAGACATAGATCGGCTTGACGTTGTCCCTTGAACGCAGGACATATCCCACCACTTCCTTCTTTAAGCAAAGCGGCGCGGCCCGGCCTTTCTCCAAAGCAGGCGGATCATGTTTCCCGCACAGCCGTTTCTTGGCACATCCGACAGTGGGCAAGCCTATATACAGGCCCAGATGAGCCGCGAGTCCGAACCTTCGAGGGTGGGCAATTCCCTGCCCGTCGCAGAGAAACACATCGGGTCGGTTTTTGAGTAACCCGAAGGCTTCGATCACGGGCGGAATCTCACGGAAAGAAAGAAGACCCGGGACATAGGGAAATTTGACCGGGCAAACGGCGTGAACGGCTTCGAGCGGTTCAAGGTCCGGCCAGGAGAATGTCAGGACGACGGCGACGAGGTGAGTTCCCGGCCGGGCATATCCGATATCGGCAGCCCCCAGGATGCTGAAGTCCCTTGGGAGCGGCTGCAGAACAACCCTTTGGGCAAGTTCAAGCTGGAGGCCTATCGCCTCGGTGGGCGACAGGTCCCAGGAATGGTGAATCGGCATCATTTCGTCTAACTGCAGCGGGAAAACCCGCAAGAGCGGCATACGATGCAGCCCCCCTCATGCTCGACCGCGGCCCCGCAGTCAGGGCATGCTCCCATCTCATCGGGTATGGAGGCAATATTGGTATCGGCATGGTGGTTGAGGACCTTGGCGATGGCGTCTGAGCAGGACACCACCTGCTCGCCGTTCCTCCACGTGGGCGAAGGGCATCGAATGCCGACGAGCTGTTTGATGATGGACTCGACTTTGACCCCCGACCGAAGCGCAAGGGAAATCAAGCGCCCGGTGGCTTCTATCTGAGAATAAGCGCAGCCGCCGGCCTTGCCCATCTGGGCGAATACCTCGCAGAACCCATATTCATCCCAGTTGAGGGTCACGTACAGCTTGCCGCACCCGGTGTTCACCCGCTCGGTGATTCCGGAAGTCTTGTCGGGACGCGGGCGGGGTTCAACCTGAGGGTACTGAGGTTTGCGTTGAATGTTGAGAACCTGAACGTCGCGGCTTCCGTCCCTGTAAATGGTCAGGCCCTTGCATCCGAGTGTGTAGGCCGTGAGATAAGCAGCTTTGACGTCCTCGGGCGTGGCGCTGAAAGGAAAATTGATCGTTTTGCTGACCGCGTTGTCCGTGTATTTCTGGAAAGCGGCCTGAATACGGATATGCCACTCGGGGCTGACTTCGTGGGACGTTACGAAGATACGGCGGACGTCTTCGGGGATTTCCATAAAATCCCTGATGGACCCCTTCTCAGCGATCCTTTTCATCAGGTCTTCGGAATAGAACTCCCTGTCCCTGGCTACTTTCTGAAAGAGGGGATGCACTTCGAGCAGTTCCTGATTATCGAGGACCTTCCGGACATAACTGATCGCAAACAGGGGTTCGATGCCGCTCGAGCACCCGGCGATAATGCTTATCGTTCCGGTGGGAGCGATGGTCGTGGTGGTGGCGTTTCGCATGTGCGGAGTCTCGGGGCGATCGTAAACGGAACCCGCATAGTTGAGGTAGTTTCCCCGTTCCTTTCCGTAGTGAGCCGATACCGCTTTAGACTCATGCTGTATGAAGGCCATCACCTCCTCGGCCGTTTGCACGGCTTCCTCGGAGTTGTAGGGAACTCCGAGCGAGATGAGCAGGTCGGAAAATCCCATCACACCGAGCCCGATCTTGCGATTTGCCTTTGTCATCCGATCGATGATGTCAAGCGGATAGTTGTTCACTTCGATGACGTTGTCGAGGAAATGGACCGAATCCCAGACAACTTCTTTCAGGCGCTCAAGGTCGATCTTCCCGTCCAGTACCATACCGGCGAGATTGATGGACCCCAGGTTGCAGGATTCATAAGGAAGAAGGGGCTGCTCACCGCAGGGATTGGTGCTCTCGATCTCTCCGACGTGCGGGGTCGGGTTGTGACGATTCATGGCGTCCAGGAAGATGACCCCCGGTTCGCCGTTCCTCCAGGCCGATTTTGTAATTTCATCAAAGACCTTGCGGGCGGAAACGCTCTTCACCTTTTCGCGGGTGCGGGGACTGACCAGGTCGTATTCGGTGTCTTCCTCCACCGCTTTCATGAACGAATCGGTCACGGCGACGGAGATGTTGAAGTTCGTCATTCGGTCATCGTCGGCCTTGCAGGTAATGAACCTTTCGATGTCCGGGTGATCGACCCTCAGGATGCCCATGTTGGCTCCACGCCGGGTGCCCCCCTGCTTTATGGTTTCAGTCGCCGTATCGAAGACGGTCATAAAAGACACGGGCCCACTGGCCACTCCCTGGGTAGACAGGACTTTGTCGTTTTCCGGCCGTATCCTCGAAAATGAAAACCCGGTTCCCCCGCCGCTCTTATGAATCATGGCAGCGTGTTTTATCGCGTCAAAGATGCTGTCGATCGAATCCTCGACCGGAAGTACGAAACAGGCTGAAAGCTGGCCGAGCGGCCGCCCCGCATTCATCAGCGTCGGAGAGTTGGGCATAAAGTCAAGCGAGGTCATGAGCCTGTGGAACCGATAAGCCGTGTCTTCCACCTTGTCGGCTCCCCCGTATCGGCCATCTGCGGCGGCAACGGCTTTTGCCACCCGCCAGAACAGCTCTTCGGGGGTTTCGATCGGCGTGTTGGTGTCGTCCTTCTGGAGGTAGCGCTTCTTCAAAACTACCAAAGCGTTCGGCGACAATTGCAGCGGAAGCTCCTTCTTTACAACGGCCATGCGTCTCCTGTCCGAAGTTCTTAAATTTTGTTGAGATTCCATCGTTCGTTCCCCGGGGGGATGCCCATTATCCATATAAATATACCCTTTTTGGAGTGATTGTGGCAATTGCCCGCCAAAAAAGACGATCAGGATACTGACCAGACTGAAGCACATGATAGGGAAAAAAGGGAGACTGTCAAAAGCTAAATTGTCATGGAATAAGGCAGGCTTTCAGACAATCGCATGATTTCCCGGCGAAAAGCGATAGACGTAACGGAATGCGGGATGGTTCGATGATTTCCGTAGTTACTGATGCTCCATGACGGCTATATCCCGAGTCTGATATGAGGATCAGGGCGGATAAAGTTTCCCGTATGCTCTGGAAAGCGGCGGGCGAGATGATTACATTGTGTTGGATTTTGAAAAATACTTCAATCATTTAATGTATTTAAAAATCTGAAAGGCTATGCCGGCTGAATCTGTCAAAGCACGGTTTTGATAGATTTTGCCATTATTTATTGATATGGGAGGTATGAAATATGGCTAAAGCGGTAGGAATCGATCTTGGAACCACCAATTCGGTTGTTGCCATTTGGGAAAACGGGGCTGCCACGGTGATTGCCAATAGCGAAGGCGCCCGCACGACCCCTTCAGTGGTTGCCTACACCGAAGACGGACAGCGCCTGGTTGGCCAGATCGCCCGGCGGCAGGCAATCCTCAATCCCCTGGCCACCATCTACTCGGCCAAGCGGTTTATCGGCCGGAAGTGGGGCGAGGTGGATGAGGAATCGAAAATCGTGTCTTACAAGGTGCAGCGAGGACAGAACGACGCTGTCCGGTTCGAAGTTCGGGGAAAGTCGGTCGCTCCCGAGGAAGTGTCCGCGCTGGTGGTGAGGAAGCTGGTGGACGATGCTTCCAAGTACCTTGGAGAGAAGGTTACGGAGGCGGTGATCACGGTCCCCGCGTACTTCAACGATGCACAAAGGCAGGCCACCAAGAACGCGGGAGAAATCGCCGGGCTCAAAGTGCTGCGCATCATCAATGAGCCCACGGCGGCGGCCCTTGCCTACGGGCTGGAGAAGAAAAAGAACGAAACCATAATGGTGTTCGACCTTGGCGGCGGCACCTTTGACGTCTCCATCCTCGATGTGGGCGACGGCGTATGTGAAGTAAGGTCCACCTCCGGCGACACGCACCTGGGGGGCGATGACTTCGACAAACGGATTGTTGACTGGCTGGCGGATGAGTTCAAAAAGGAAACCGGCGTCGATATCAGAAATGACCGGCAGTCCCTGCAGCGGCTGTACGAAGCGGCCGAGAAGGCCAAGTGCGAACTGTCGAGCACGATGGAGACCCAGATCAATCTGCCGTTCATCACGGCTGACGCCACCGGTCCCAAGCACATGGTAACGAAATTGACACGTGCCAAATTCGACGACCTGACGCACGATCTCGTCCAGCGCTGCATGAAGCCGGTGGAACAGGCCCTCTCCGATGCCAGGCTTACGGCACGCGATATCGATGAGGTCATTTTGGTGGGCGGATCGACCCGGATCCCGGCCGTTCAGGAACTCGTGAGGAAACTCACCGAGGGCAAACAGCCGAACATGAGTGTCAATCCCGACGAAGTGGTGGCCGTGGGGGCGGCGGTACAGGCTGCAATACTGAAGGGCGAAGTGGAAGATGTCGTGCTGCTCGATGTGACGCCGCTGTCATTGGGGGTGGAAACTCTCGGCGGCGTGATGACCCGGCTGATAGAACGCAACACCACCATTCCGTCTCGCCGGGAGGAAATATTCTCCACCGCCGAGGACAACCAGTCGGCCGTGGACGTTGTCGTTCTCCAGGGCGAGAGGGAGATGGCCAGGGACAACCGCGTTCTCGGACGCTTCAGGCTCGACGGCATTCGCCCCGCTCCTCGGGGCGTTCCTCAGGTAAAGGTGGTCTTCGACATCGATGCGAACGGAATTCTGAGCGTTACGGCCCGCGATCAGGAAACGGGCAAGGAACAGAACGTCGTCATCTCCGAGTCCACCAATCTCTCGAAAAACGATGTGGAAAAGATGGTGAATGAGGCCCGCGATCATTCGGCGGAGGACAAAAAGCGCAGGGAGAGCATCGAGAGCAGGAACCAGACGGATAGCCTGGCTTATCAGCTCGAGCGGTCGCTCAAGGAATTCGGGGACAAGGTCCCGTTAAACGAAAAAGCCCGCTCCGAACAGCTTATCCAGGATGCCCGTGCTGCCGTCAAGGACGAGAGCCTCGGGAAGGAGCGGTACCAGCAGTTGATCAGTGACCTGCAGCAGGCAATACAGATCGTTTCCTCGGCTGCATACCAGCAGGCCGGCGGGGGTCGGCAGGGGGGGCCACAGGGGCCACACGGCCGTCCCTCGGGCGGGGACGATGTCATCGATGCCGAGTTCAGAGAACGTTGAGGCAGGTGGAGGGAGTTGGGGAGTCGGATGCTGACAGGGGCGGTTCTCCAACTCCGGTGGAAACAGGACACAGGAGAGGTCGCGGCGGGAAATCATGGCAGTCAAATTCAGGGACTATTACGAAATTCTGGGGGCTTCGCGGACGGCCAGTCAGGAAGAGATTCAACGGTCGTACAGGAAGCTTGCGAGGAAGTTTCATCCCGATGTGAACAAGGCCCCGGATGCCGAGGAGAAATTCAAGGAAATCAATGAGGCGTACGAAGTGCTGAAAGACCCCGAGAAGCGCAAGAAGTACGACGAATTGGGGGAGCACTGGAAAACGGGTCAGGAATTCAGGCCGCCTCCGGGGTGGGATTTCCAGCGTGACTTCGGTCAGGGAGGAAGAGGGGGTCCCAACGAATTCCAATGGGGTGGAACAGGGGGCTTCAGCGACTTCTTCGAAGCGCTCTTCGGAGGCCAGCGGGTGCGGCAGGGCTTCGGCGGGGGAAGGCGCGGAGCCGGTCCGGTCTGGAGCCAGGCCGGGGCGGATCAGGAGGCAACCGTCAGAATCGGTCTGGAAGATGCATTCCACGGCGCCACCAAGCCGATTACACTGCAGATGCAGACCGTGACCCCGGACGGGCAGTTGTCCGTACAGGAAAAAACCTACGAGGTCAAAATTCCGGCGGGAATCATGACCGGCCAGAAAATCCGGTTGTCCGGCCAGGGTGGAGAGGGCGCCGGGGGCGGGCCGAGGGGAGACCTTTACCTTAAGATCGAAATCCAGCCGCACGGCGCCTATCGGCTCAAGGACAGGGACATCTACGTTGACCTTCCCGTTTCGCCATGGGAGGCCGTACTCGGCTCCGAGGTGCAGATTTCGACACTTTCCGGGCCATTGACCCTGAAGATTCCTCCAGGGACTCAGAGTGGACAGAAGCTGCGTTTGAGGGGAAAAGGGATGCCCAATCCCAAGGGCTCGACGGGAGATCTTTATGCGGTGATCCGGATCATGGTCCCGAAACACCCTTCCAAGCGTGAACAGGAGCTTTTCGATGAACTGCGGAAGGCATCCGGTTTCAACCCACGTTTGTAAACGAAGGAGGATCGGTCCCATGGCGGAAAAGCATTATTTCCTGGTGAGTATGGAGACGGTTTCAGGGGGGGCTTCTTATTTGACCGCCGCGGAGGTCTCGTATCACTGCGGAGTCCATCCCGAACTTATCGATCGTTTCATCCAGCTCGGGCTCATTGACTTCATAGAGCGGGACCGTGACGGGACGGCGCTGTTTCGCTCCGAAGTGATTCCGCAGATTCGGAGGATTCTGAGACTGCGCAATGAACTCGGCGTAAATTACGCGGGCATCGGTGTGATCCTTGAGCTGATGGCGCGAGTCGAATCCCTGGAAGATCATATCCGGGAACTTGAGAGCAAAATCTTCGACTGAGGGCCGGCCTTCGGGCCGCGCATCGAGAATGGGGGCATTCTTCGGTCGAAGTGAATATATGTCCACTGTTAAGGAGGATAACGTTATATGGATTTCAACAAACTGACAATTAAATCTCAGGAGGCAATGAAAGGCGCTGAAACAAAGGCGATTCGGTATGGGCACGTCGAGGTTGACGGCGAGCATTTGTTGCTGACTCTGCTGGAACAGCCGGATGGGCTGGTGCCGAAATTGCTTCAGCGAATGGATGTGCCTGTCGAAAGGATGCGGGAGCGGCTCGAACAGGAACTGGAGAAGAAACCGCGGGTCAGCGGCCCCGGTGTCGAAGCCGGAAAGGTCTACATCACCCAGCGCCTGAACAAACTCCTAACCAATGCGGAGGAAGAGGCCCAGAGGCTCAAGGACGAATACGTGTCCGTCGAGCACATTTTCCTCGCCTTCCTTCGGGAGGGGCGGGGAACTCCCGCGGGCAGGCTCATCCAGGAATTCGGGATCACGCGCGATGCGTTCCTGCAAACACTGACTTCCGTAAGGGGGCACCAGCGGGTTACCAGCGCTTCTCCGGAATCCACGTACGAGGCGCTTCAGAAATATGGACGCGATCTCGTTCAGGAAGCACGCAATAACAAGCTCGATCCGGTGATCGGACGGGATGGCGAGATCCGGCGCGTGGTGCGGATACTCAGCCGAAAGACGAAAAACAACCCCGTACTCATCGGGGAGCCGGGTGTCGGGAAAACCGCGATCGTGGAAGGGCTTGCCCACCGGATCGTGCGTGGCGACGTTCCCGAGGGGCTGAAAGACAAGAGCGTTTTTGCGCTTGATATGGGGTCCCTCGTCGCCGGAGCAAAATACAGGGGAGAATTCGAGGAACGGCTGAAAGCTGTGCTGCAGGAAATCAAGCAATCGGAAGGCAAGATCATCCTCTTTATCGATGAGTTGCATACGATTGTCGGGGCCGGAAAGGCCGAAGGGTCCATGGATGCCGGCAACATGCTGAAGCCGATGCTCGCGCGCGGAGAACTCCATTGCATCGGTGCGACCACCCTGGATGAATACCGCAAGTACATCGAAAAGGATGCGGCGCTGGAGCGCCGGTTTCAGCCGGTGCTGGTGGAGCAGCCGTCGGTTGAGGATACCATTTCCATCCTGCGCGGACTGAAGGAGCGCTATGAAGTGCATCATGGCGTGAAGATCCAGGACAGTGCGCTGGTGGCCGCCGCCGTGCTGTCGAACCGCTATATCACGGACCGGTTCCTTCCGGACAAAGCCATTGACCTGGTGGATGAGGCCTGTGCGATGATCCGGACTGAAATCGATTCGAAACCCGAGGAACTCGATGAAGCCTCCCGCAGAGTCATGCAGCTCGAGATCGAGGAAGTGGCCCTCAAGAAGGAGAAGGACAAAGCGAGCCGGGATCGCCTCGAGGCCCTGAGGCGTGAAGTCGCCGATCTTCGCGGCAAGGCCGACGCCATGAGCGCCCAGTGGGAATCCGAGAAACAGGCCATCAAGAAAGTCCAGGCGTTGCGCGAGGAAATCGAGAAGGTCCGCCGGGACATCGAAATTGCCGAGAGGCAGTTCGATCTGCAGCGGGTTGCCGAACTGAAGCATGGTCTGCTGCCCGATTTGGAAAGACGCCTGAAGGGGGAGGAGGAGCGGCTGTCGAACAAGCAGGGGGGCAATCGTCTCCTGAGAGAAGTGGTAACGGAAGAGGAAATCGCCGACATCATATCGCGATGGACCGGCATCCCGGTTACAAGACTCGTGGAAGGAGAGCGAGAGAAACTGCTCCGACTCGATGAAGTCCTCCACAAACGTGTGATTGGGCAGGATGAGGCGGTGCAGCTCGTTGCCGACGCGGTCATTCGCGCGCGATCGGGGATCAAGGACCCGCGAAGACCCATCGGTTCGTTTATCTTCCTTGGCCCCACGGGTGTCGGAAAGACCGAACTGGCAAAGACCCTGGCAGAAGCCCTTTTCGATTCGGAGGACAACGTGGTCCGGATCGATATGACCGAGTACATGGAAAAACACACCGTATCGCGCCTCATCGGGGCGCCTCCCGGCTACGTCGGGTATGAGGAAGGCGGACAGCTCACCGAGGCGGTCCGAAGGAAGCCCTATTCCGTCATCCTTTTTGACGAGATCGAAAAGGCGCATCCCGATGTCTTCAACGTACTGCTCCAGATCCTCGACGACGGCCGGCTTACGGACGCCCAGGGAAGGACGGTCGATTTCAAGAATACGGTCATCATCATGACGAGCAACATCGGGTCGGTTTACCTGCTGGACGGAGTGACGGCCCAGGGGGAAATCACCGCGAAAGCCCGCGAAAAGGTTATGGCGGAGCTGCGGAGGCAATTCCGGCCGGAATTTTTGAACCGGGTCGACGACATCGTCCTGTTCAAGCCGTTGACCAAGGGTGAGATCGAACAGATCATCGATCTGCTGACAAACGATCTGGCCAAGCGGCTGAAAGACAGGCAGATCGGCCTCGAGATAACACCGGCCGCAAAGGCATTCATTGCGGAGTCGGCATACGATCCCGTGTTCGGAGCGAGGCCGCTCAAACGCTTTCTGCAGCATCAACTCGAAACACGCATCGGCCGCGCACTGATCTCGGGTGCGATCCCCGACGGGTCCACCATTGTTGTGGACGCACAGAACAAGGAACTGGTCGTAACACACACCGAAAACAAGTGAGGCGCCTCTGCGCCGTTCCGCCCCGGGGCGCGTTGATGTCGGCCCGGTGTACGGCATGTTAATGCCGGTCTGCAGCAGCTTTGGCCAATCGTGAAAGATCGATCGGGCCATAGCCGGGGCATGACCGGCGTTTTCCCCCCCCCGACCTCATTGGATGAACTCTTCTATCCCGAGTTCGGCCGCGCGACGCTTCACCCGTTCCACTATTTCGGGATCCATCACGATGTCGTCCGGCCACGGACGAAGATGGCCGTCCTCCGGTCCCTTCCTCGTCGCGTCGATCACGGCCCGGCCCCCGGAGCGGATGATGTCTCTTTTCGGATCGACGTTGTTGAAGAGTTTCCAGAGAGTCAACGAAGAATCCCTCAGATCGATCCCTTCATCGTACAGAAGAAAAATCGAGTAACCCGTGAGCCCCGGATGTTCCAGGACCGGGGACGCGAGCTTCCGCCCCGTGATTTTCCCGTCCTTTCGCAAATTGAGAATGAGCATCCTGTTCCGGACCTTCAGATCCGGATCGAAGAAGGCAACGAGGTTGTCGGAGACTTCCCTGACTGAGGAAGCGATCGTTTCGGGAGAAGTTGCGGGGGAAAGCGGCGGGGTTGGGCGGCGGTCCTTCTCCCCGGGAATGCGCGAGGTCGCGTCGATGCCGATTTTTCCTCCGAAAAGAGGATCGGGTGCGCTGTGGTCCAGAACGTCGAGCACCCCTTCCGCCAGATAGATATCGCTTTCAAGGTCGATCTCGTTCAGGATGGTTTCCAGCACCTTTCGCGGTTGCCGAAGGTCCAGCTTCGAATCCACAAGGACCGCGGCTTTGCAGAAACTCATCTGTCCCTGTCCCCAGATTGCGCTCATGATGCGCCGCGCGTGCCCGGGGTACTCCTTGTCGATCGATATGACCGCGATATTGTGGAAGACTCCCTCCCACGGCATCCAGTAATCCTTCACTTCCGGAAGAACCGCATTGAGCAGCGGGAGGAAAATCCGCTCGGTGGCTTTGGCCAGGAAACAATCCTCCATCGGCGGCCGTCCGACAATGGTCGCGGGATAAACCGCATCATGCCGGTGCGTGAGCGCGGTTACGTGGAAAACGGGGTAGTCTCCCACAAGGGAATAATACCCGGTGTGGTCTCCGAACGGCCCCTCAACCCTGACTTCTCCCGGATCGACATAGCCTTCGAGGATGAATTCGGCTTCGGCCGGGACTTCCAGATCGACCGTCAAGCAACGGACCATCGGGACCGGCTTGCGCCGGATAAACCCGGAGAGCATCATTTCGTCCACACCGCGGGGAAGCGGAGCGGTAGCGGCGTAGGTGGTGGCGGGGTCCGTCCCTATCGCCACGGCGACGGGCATGCGCCGGCCTTTCTTGTGGAATTCCTGAAAGTAATGAGACCCGTCCTTGTGGATGTGCCAGTGCATTCCGGTGGTATGGCGGTCGTAGACCTGCTGTCTGTACATTCCCGCATTGCGCCGGCCGGTTTCCAGGCTTCGAGTGATAACGACCGGAAGAGTGATGAAGGGACCTCCATCCAGCGGCCAGCATTTCAACACGGGAAGAATGGAAAGGTCTACGGCCTCCCCGGTGTAAACCACTTCCTGGCAGGGGGCCTTCGTTGTCTTTCGGGGAAGGAATCGAAGAAGATCGATTCCCAGCGGCAGCAGTTTCAGGGCATCAACCGGCGATTTCGGAGGCTCCATCTCGATGAATCGCCTCAACCGGGCGCCCAGGCTGTCCAGGTCGGAAACGCCGAATGCCATGCACATGCGTCTTTCACTTCCGAAGGCATTGGTGATCACCGGAAACCGCGATCCCTCCACATTCTCGAAGAGCAGCGCTTTTCCTCCTCCGGGGCTTTTGGAAGCCAGGTCCGTGATCTGGGTGATCTCAAGATTGCTCGACACCCGCGCCTTGATCCGGAGGAGTTCTCCGGCCTGTTCGAGCGTCGTCATGAAGTCCCTGAGGCTTTGATACGCAGTCTTCATTTGATGTCCATCCGGGTAGGGGACCGGCGGGGGTGCCGGTGGCCCCGATTCAGTAAGTTTGCGCAAATGCCTGACGCCGGCGCCCGATCATCGGGCGGCCCCGTCGCCGTCCGGCAGGGCGGGAGCCGCAGGGGGCCCTCAGACAAATGATATATCAGCCCACACCCCAAGAAGAAGAAGGATCGAGATCGCGCTGTTCGTGTGGAAGAACGCCACGTTTACCTTATCGAGGCGGTCCGGTTTGACCAGCCGGTGCTCGGTCACGAGAAGGAGGCTGATCAGGAGCAGGAATCCCAGGTAGACCCTGCCGAGGCCAAAGGCAAAATAGAGTGACAGCAGGAAGAGAAAAGTCAAAATATGCAGGGACGTGGAGAAGAAGAGAGCGGAAGGGACGCCCCAGCAGGCGGGAATCGAGTACAGCCTCGCTTCCTTGTCGAAATCCACATCCTGGCAGGCGTAGAGGATGTCGAAACCGGAGACGTAGGTCATGAGCGCCAGAGAAA
The DNA here is from genome assembly GCA_963666995.1 of uncultured Syntrophobacter sp. Lineage (GTDB taxonomy): Bacteria > Desulfobacterota > Syntrophobacteria > Syntrophobacterales > Syntrophobacteraceae > Syntrophobacter. The sequence continues at coordinate 4,196,512 of OY762941.1, forward strand.
GAAGGAGGATCTTCAAATCCAGAGTGCCCGCCGCGGCGATCCACGCTCCGGCCGGAGCGAGCCCGATCCCGAAGCCGAGAACCAAATGCGAGAAAGGTGTAAACCGCTTTGTGTATGAGTAAAAGAATAAAACGAAAAGAACCGGGAGGGACAGGATAAGACATAAGCGGCCGAGGTTGGCCGCGCTCAGCACGAACGCCAGGGAAGACAGGGCGATAAGAGCCAACGCGGATTTTCTGTCGATTTCGCCTGAAGTCAAAGGTCGTCCGGCTGTCCGGAGATTCCTTCGATCGTACTCATAATCGGCGTATCTGTTGAACCCCATGGCGGCGGACCTGGCGGCTGCCATTGCGACGACGATCCATCCGAAAGTGGCCCACGAAACTGCGTGCTGGCGGTTTGCGAGAAGGACGGCGGCAAGAGCGAACGGCAGCGCAAATATGGTATGGCTGAATTTAATCAATCGGCCGTAAGTTCGGATTCGGTGTACGAGCATAAGAGAGTCCCCGGGCGCACGTCGGATCAGAGAATCAGCCCCGTGTAGCCTCGAAGGGCACATTTGCGGAGTGAGTGTCTTTTAGCACAACTGCTCAGCAAAAAAAAGACGCCGGTCGATCATCGGAGGACGCACAAAAAAAATCTCGCTTGATAGCAGTTTTCTATGCGCAATAAAAAGCGTATTCTTAGGGCCGCTCGGAATGCTCAGCATGGAAAGGAAAAATCGGACGTCTATGGATGTCATCAGGAAGGGCGATGAGCTGGAACTCGATATCGAGAAACTGGCCTATGGCGGCAAAGCCGTATCACGGGTGGAAGGTCTCGTCGTCTTCACGGACCATGGGGTTCCGGGACAGCGTATAAGGGCTCGAATCACCAGGAAGAAGCGCCAGTATGCCGAGGCGAGGGCTCTTGAGGTACTCTCCGAATCTCCTTCATATGCCGCTCCCTTTTGCCCTCATTTCGGGGTCTGCGGCGGATGCGCCTGGCAGGACCTGGCCTACGGGGACCAGCTCAAGTGGAAGAGAGTGCATGTCCTCGAATGCCTCGAACACCTGGCGGGCGTCGGGGAGGCGCTGGTTGAACCACTCGTTCCTTCCCCCTCGGAGACGTATTACCGAAATAAGATGGAGTTTACTTTCTCGGACAGAAGGTGGCTTTCAACCGAGGAGATCAATTCGAGAGGGATGCAGGACGCGGACAGGTTGACACTCGGACTCCATGTCCGGGGTTTTTTTGACAAGATTTTCGATGTTGAAACCTGTTTTCTGGAATCGGTGCAAGCGGTTGACATTCTGCGCGCAACCAGGGAGTGGTGCGCCGCAAGTGGTATTCCCGCGTACGGTATCAAAACTCAGCAGGGATTTTGGCGTTTCCTTGTCGTACGCGAAGGAAAAAAGACCGATCAGGCACTCATCCACATTGTGACGACCAACCGCCCGGAATATCAGCAGTATGTGGATGACCTGGCTGAGCATCTGCTATCCCGCATCCCGAAGGTCACGACCATTATTCATTCAATCTCCGATAAGAAGGCTCAAGTGGCGACGGGCGATGCAACGCGCGTGGTCTTTGGCCCGGGATTTATAGAAGAGCGGCTTGGAGAATTGACTTTTCGCATCTCCGCACACTCCTTTTTCCAAACGAATCCGCGTAGTGCCGAGATGCTTTACGAAACGGTTTGCCGTCTGTCGGGTTTCGAAGGTGGGGAAACCGTATGGGACCTGTATTGCGGGACGGGCAGCATCGCTCTTTTCATTGCTTCCCGGGTGCGCAAGGTTGTAGGATTCGAGGTCGTGGCTGAGGCCATCGAGGATGCGTACGTAAATGCCCGGCTGAACGGGATCGGGAACTGCAGTTTCGTTGCTGGGGACCTGAAGGACATGATCAGGGATGCCCGCAGACCCGGAGGCGATGCCGATCTGCCCGACACTGTGATAACGGATCCGCCTCGAGCGGGAATGCACCCGCACGTCGTGAAGGCCCTTCTCGAAATCGCGCCCAGGCGGATCATTTACGTGTCGTGCAATCCGGCAACCCTTGCCAGGGATCTGGCTGAATTGCTGGTGGACTATGAAGTCAGGAAGGTTCAACCTTTCGATCTGTTCCCTCATACGCCTCACATCGAGTGTGTAGTGAGACTGGACAAAAGGATGGATTCCTGACCATGGGATATATTGAGAGCCCTCCTGTCTTGCCGGGATGGGTTCATAGCCGTCTATTATGATAAAACCTGCCTCAAAGACATCCTCGAAGCGCCGCCTCTGGCTGATGCTCGGACTTGTGCTGGGGGTTGTCGCAATTCTATTCTGGACCAGCTATTTCCTTTATCTGTATAAGGAAGTCAAAGAGCGTTTCGAATCCCGCAGATGGAGTGTCCCGGCGCGGGTGTTCTCCGCGACGGTGCCCCTTTACCCCGGGCAATCCCTGGCTCTGCTCCAGTTGAGACAGATGCTTGAAGAGCGCCGTTACCAGGCGGCCCTGAAAGAACCGTTGCGTGCCGGGGAATACAAAATCAGCAAGGCGAGTCTTGCTGTTTATCTGAGGGAATTCAAGTTCCCCGGCCATTCGCTTTCCAGCCAGCGCGTTCAATTCGAGTTTCAACAGAACAGGATCCAGAGAATTCGCAACAGCCAGGGAGACCTCGCATTCCTTGAGCTTGAACCGATTGAAATTGCGCGTCTTTTCGGTCCCAAACGGGAGAGCCGGCTGCTGCTCAACATTCAGCAGGTGCCCAGGCATCTGATCGATGCCGTCGTTGCCATTGAGGATCACCGATTTTACGAACATGGAGGCTTGGACTGGGTCGGGGTTTTGAGAGCCATCTGGGCCGATCTGCTGGCCCGCCGAGTCGTTCAGGGCGGTTCAACGATCACACAGCAGCTTGTCAAGAACTACTTTCTCGAACCGGAACGCAGCCTGAAACGCAAGTTCCTCGAAGCGTCGATGTCTATGATCATTGAGGCCATGTACGAAAAGGACGAGATCCTTGAAATGTACCTGAACGAGATCTATCTCGGTCAAAGGGGAAGCGTTGCCGTCCATGGAATGGGAGAAGCAGCCAGGTTCTTCTTCGGCAGGAACGTGGAGGACCTCGCTCTTCCTGAAGCCGCTACCCTGGCAGGGATGATACAGGCCCCCAATTCCTATTCGCCCTTCACTCATCCTGAGGCGACAATCGAGCGCAGGAACACCGTTCTCAAACGCATGCTCGACCTGAACAAGATATCGGCTGAGGAATATGACAAAGCCCGCCTCGAGCCGCTGAGGGTTCCCGGGACCTTTCTCCCCGTCAATGCTGCGCCTTACTTTGTGGATTATGTCCGCCAGCAGCTCCATGAATTGTATTCACCGGGAGTCCTGGAGTCGCAGGGGCTCAACGTCTATACGACCCTCCATCCCGAGATGGCCATTGCCGCTCAAAAGGCTCTGGTCGAAGGGCTTCAGGAACTGGAAAAAGATCGTGCGGGGGGGGACGAGGGCACCGGCTCCACCGCAGATCCTCTCCAGGCTGTTTTAATCGCCCTGCAACCCAAGACCGGCGCCGTTCTTGCCCTGGTGGGCGGACGTGATTATGCGGAGAGCAGTTTCAACCGGGCGTTGGAAGCACATCGCGAGGCAGGTTCGGCCATCAAGCCCTTCGTTTTCCTGGGAGGCCTCGACCAGTTCACTCCCGCGAGCTGGCTGCCCGACGAACCGACAACGTACACAGTCGACGGAAATCCCTGGACGCCCCGGAATTCCGATGACAAGTACAGAGGGCGGGTGACATTTCGGCTGGCCCTGGAGGATTCGATCAATTCCGCAGCGGTCAGTCTGGGCTGCTCCATAGGACTGGATAACCTCGTCAGCACGCTGAGAAGCCTTGGGATCCATTCCCCCCTGCAACCGGTTCCGTCCATCGCTCTCGGAGATTTCCAGATAACGCCCATAGAGCTTGCCGGAGCCTATGCGGCATTGGACAATGACGGGCAGCGGCCGTATCTGGTCAGTCTTAAAGAAGTGGTGACGGAAGACGGAGATATCCAGGAACGGCGAAGCGTCGACCTCTCTTCCGTCACCACACCTGCGAAAGTCTTCATCATCACGAATGTCCTTGCCGGGGCGATGGACAGGGGGGCGGCGAAGAGCCTCAGACGAATGGGGATCGATTTTTGTTGTGCGGGCAAGGCCGGCAGCAGTGATGATAACCGCGACTCCTGGTTTGCGGGGTACACCACGGATCTTGTGGTCCTTGTCTGGGTGGGTTTCGATGACGGGCGTCCCACCAATCTGAACGGCATTCAGGGTGCGGCAAAGATCTGGACGCGTTTCTTCAACCAGGTACGGCCCTGGGTCGATCCGCAGTCTTTTCGGGTGCCTCCGGGAATCGTTCAGCGAGTCATCTGCGGGCAGACGGGTAAACTGGCGACCAGCCGCTGCCCGGACAAGCGCCTCGAATATTTTCTGGTGGAAAATCTCCCAAAAGAATATTGTACCCTTCATGGAAGACAGTAAAACCGTCCCGCCACACGGTTTCACGGGCGGCCGTCTGTCGGTATTCCAGCGTATTGCAGAGAAACAGCTCGCGATACTAATGCAATCGGGCGGTCAGTCTTCCCCGGCAGTTTCCTCATCATTGATCCCGGCCCGGAAATATTGGAGCAGGGGGCTTCATCAGACGGGAGGCGACAGGAGAATGAATAAGAAATCACACGAATGGGGAACAGCGATACAGGCCGGGTTCGTCCTTGCCCTCTTGATTGTTTTCTGCGTGGCCTGTGCCCCGACGAGGCAGGTATATATCCCTCCCGAATGGAAAACGCAGCCACCGCCCGCGGCGTCCGCGCCGAAGGTTCGGCAGCCCGCGGCTACCGCGTCTCCGGGCCAGGGCCCTGTTCTCAAGCCTGCTCCCGAATTCAAGGAAATGGACGTTTCGGTGACTCAGGAAGCAGGACCTCCGCCGCAACAGGAGAAGAAGCAATCTCCTCAACAGCAGCCTCAATACCTGGCGTCCATGCATCTGGTGGATCAGGCCAAAGCCAATCTGGCGAAGGGAAAGCCGGATGCGGCAATTCCCATTTTTGAACAGGCCGTGCAGGTCGATGTCCACAATGGGGAGGCGTTCATGGGATTGGCGCGGGCGTGGAGGCTGAAAGGCTCGAGAGAAAAGGCGGTGGAATTCGCCCGCAAAGCCGAGATCCTTTTTCAGGACGACCCGGGTAAACTGAAGGAGGTCTTTCTTTTTGAGGCCGATATCTATAAGGAAATGGGAGATTCCAACAAGGCGAGTCTATACAAGCAAAAGGCATCCAGATTGAAATAGGGATCGTGAACCGATGACTGCTTTTTCAGGAAGAACCCGATGAAGAAATCGAGCAATCAATCGATGCATGCGCAACACAAGTTCAGCGGATACCGTCCTTTTCTGCTGGTCGTGTTGTTCTTCTCCCTTTATCTGGCGTATTTGATCCTCAACCCTTTCCTGGACACCCTTGTCATTTCCATCGTGCTCTCCTCGCTGTTCTATCCGCTGCAGGTCTACCTGACGCGGCTCTACCGGGGCAGAAAGAACCTTGCGGCATTTTCCATCGTCTTTCTTGCAACTTTCGTTATCGCCATACCGGTTTTCCTGTTCACCTCCACTCTTGTCGCCCAGGGCATTCAGACCGTCAACCAGATCAACGATTGGATAAAGGCGGGCAACGTTCAAAAAATCAGTCAGGATCCCCGAATCGTTTCCTATCTTGCGTGGGCTCAGGAGCGTCTGACCTTCATCGATTTATCTAAGATCGACGTCGCCGGCAATCTCCTTGCGCTGAGCAGAAATATCGGCCAGTTCCTTTTGAGCAAGGGAGCGACGTTGCTCGGAAATGCCGCAAGCCTCGTTACCCATTTCTTCATCATGATGTTCATCATGTTTTACCTGGTGCGGGATGGAGCGGCGATGATCGAGCAGGGAAGGAAATACTCCCCCCTGAGGGAGGAGCAGGAAGACGCGATCCTGAACGGAGCGCGCCTTGTTGCGAAATCGGTTCTGCTTGCTGCGTTTCTGACGGCCATCTGCCAAGGGATCGTAGGAGGGATCGGTGTTGCGATCATTGGCTTGCCGGGCCTTTTCTGGGGAGCGGTGATGGCCTTCTGTTCCTTTATCCCCATTGTGGGAACCGCCCTGGTCTGGATTCCCATGGTCGTCTATCTCATCCTGTTCGGCCTATGGAAATCAGCGATTGTCCTGGCTTTGTGGTCGATAGTGCTCGTGGGCGGCATAGACAACTTCCTCCGGCCATACCTGATGAAGGGGGGTACGAAGATGCCCACTTTCTACATATTTCTGGCCATAATCGGAGGCGTTCAATATTTCGGTCTGACCGGGATCCTCTATGGACCGCTGATCCTGAGTTTCGCAATGATCATGCTCTTCATTTACGGCGTGGAGTACAAAGAAGATATCGCCGAGAACAAACACGGCACACCGCCCTGCGACCCGGGCCAGGGCGCCGGCGCGCCCCAGGATTCATCCGGTATCGTGCGGCATGGATGAACCCGGGCATTCCGGCCTTTACCCTGCCTGCTGCCGCTCTCCCCACAGTGAATGACGCGGCTCCCGTCAGCGATCCGGCGGGTGGCGCGGATACTTGTTGGCCGGGTCCGCAAGGACAAGAGGGACAGCCGGGCCGGCTACCTGCATCGCAAGGCTTATTCTCCCAGCCTCCTCTTGCGCTTCGCGCACGGACAGCAAACCGTCCGTGCCACCCGTGGGAAATGACGCCACTCCACCAAGAGGGTCACATTCAGTGTGAGTTGTTCGCGAAGAAGCGGTTGAACGCGTTCAGATAGGCTCGGGCGCTGGCTTCGATGACGTCAGGGCTTGTTCCCGTCCCGGAATAGAGCGTCCCTCCGATTTCCACGCGAACCATCGCCTCTCCGAGGGCATCCTTGCCCATTGTCACTGCCTTGAGGTCATAGTCGCGGAGTTTGCCCTGTACTCCCACTATCCGTTCAATCCCGTTGAAGACGGCATCCACCGGGCCGTTTCCCGTGGCTGCATCGGTGAGACGCTCGGTTCCCCGAACGAGAGTCACCGAAGCGAGCGGAACCATTGTGTTCCCGCTCATGATCTGCAGGCTGTGTAATGTAAAGGTCTCGGGCACTTTCGTCAGTTCTATTTCTACGATGGAATTGAGATCCTGGCTGCTGATCTCTTTCTTCCTGTCCGCCACATTGATGAACCTGTTGTAGACTCGCTCGAAGACTTCGGTTTCGAGCGTGTACCCGATCTCGCCCAGACGGTGCCGGAGAGCCGCTCTGCCGGATCTGGCGGTCAGTACGATTTTATGCTGGCGAAGCCCAACGTCCTCCGGCTTCATGATTTCGTAGGTGGACCGGTCTTTGAGCACCCCGTCCTGGTGAATCCCCGAAGAATGGGCAAACGCATTCGCCCCCACGACGGCCTTGTTCGGCTGGACGGATACATTCATCAGGCGGCTTACCATGCGGCTGGTGCGGTAGATCTGCTGCGTATTGATGTCCGTGTACGCCTGATACGTCGCCTGGCGGGTCTTGAGAATCATGACGATCTCTTCGAGCGAAGCGTTCCCGGCTCTTTCTCCTACGCCGTTGACGGTGCATTCCACCTGGTTTGCGCCATTGCGGATGGCGGCGAGGCTGTTGGCGACCGCAAGGCCGAGATCATCATGGCAATGAACGCTCAGAACGATACGGTCGAGAGCGGGGACCTTCTCACGCAGCTTTCGGATGATTTCTCCAAACTCCTCCGGAAGTGCGTAACCGACGGTATCGGGGACATTGATAACGGTTGCCCCCGCTTTGATCACTGCTTCGGTCACCCTGCACAAATATTCGAAATCGGTTCGGGAGGCGTCCTCCGTGGAATATTCCACATCCTCGCAGTAATGCTTAGCGTATTTCACGGCGTCGACCGCCATTTGAAGGGCGCTCGCACGATCGCGTCGAAGCTTTTTCTGAAGATGGATATCCGATCCGCCGAGGAAGACGTGGATACGAGGGCGCTCGGCCTTACAGATTGCTTCCCACGCGAGGTCGATATCCTCCTGAATTACCCTTGCCAGACCCGTGACCACCGGACCCTTCACATGTTCGGCCACCGACTTTACGGCCTGGAGGTCTTCCGGTGACGAACAGGGGAAACCCGCCTCAATGACGTCCACGCCCAATTGGGCCAATTGCTGGGCGATCTCAATCTTCTGCCGTTTGTTCAGTTTGGCGCCCGGTACCTGCTCCCCGTCTCTCAGTGTTGTATCGAAAATAGCAATTTTCCTGCTCATCGTGACGATCCTTTCGACACTGTTAAAATGCAATGCCTGTTGTCGTGACTTCGTTTAAAACCGCTTCCGGCCAGAAGTGAACTCTCATTTAGTCCCATCTCGACCACCTCCGTGTGTGTGCAACCGTTGAAATCGGGTAGGAGGGGGAGTCACCTCCCCCGTCCTCCCACACCACCGTACGAACGGTTCCGTATACGGCGGTTCATGAAGTACATTGAAGTCTTCGCAGTTGATCAAGCAGTGACACAAGTCCAAGTTGATCAAAGAAGCGTTTAGGGAAACATTGGTTCATATGTGAGGCCCCGGAGTTCCACCAGGGGCCTCGCCCATTTGTGGCGGACTTCCATGCCCTCTCTTCCCCCAAACCATACCTCATCAGATTCTTTGCCCGGGTGTGGGACCTTTTCCATTGCCGCCAGAGAATACACCGCAACTTGCGACGTATCCATCCGTCCAACTCCTCGAATATTCCCTTCACCTCGGCCAACCGGAAGTAGTTTACCCAGCCTCGCAAAATCGGCTTCAGTTCTTCGATTACAGTGCGTATGCTTCGTCCCCGGCCCGCACGAAAGGTGTCCTTAAGCTTTGTTCTGATGCGATCCACCACAGCCGGAGCGACTTTGAGCCTCGGCTGCTTATGGAAGGTCATGCTATAGCCCAGGAACTTGCGAACCCAGGGGCGTGCTACCGCGCTCTTTTCTGAATTAACCTTGAGCTTTAATTTGCTGGTCAAAAATCGGGTAATACTTGCCAGCACCCTTTGTCCGGCACGTTCAGACCTTACGTAAAGATTACAATCATCCGCATACCGGCAAAACGCATGGCCCCTTTTCTCCAGTTCCTTATCCAAATCATCGAGCAAGATATTGGAAAGCAAAGGCGAGAGTGGTCCGCCTTGAGGAGTTCCTTCCGTTCGGGGCGATACGACACCTCCGATCATGAGACCTGCTTGAAGATAGCGGCGGATAATCGTTAATATCCTTTTGTCCTCTATCTTTCGGGCAAGCCGTGCCATTAGGACATCATGATTGACACGGTCAAAGAACTTCTCCAAGTCCATGTCTATGACCCAGCGCCTGCCTGCTGCTGCATACTCTCGTGCTTTCAGCACAGCTTCATGCGTACTGCGGCCAGCGCGGAATCCATAGCTTGACTCGGAAAAACCCGGATCGAAGATGGGTTGCATAACCTGATTCAGCGCCTGCTGTATGAGTCGATCCATTACCGTGGGAATGCCCAATTGTCGCATTCCCTTCCCGCCCGGTTTAGGTATTTCGACTTTCCGGACTGGCTGCGGCTGATACCGGCCCTCAAGCAGTTCCTCTTTGATGCGCGGCCAGTTTTCACGAAGGTTGCCTCTAAAGGCCTCGACAGACACTCCGTCCGCCCCTGGAGATCCTTTGTTTGATTCCACCCGCCGCAGCGCTCTAAACATGTTCTCGCGTTCGACCACCGCTTCCATCAAGTCTTGAATCTTCTGGCTGGGGTCATCTCTCCTTGCCGTGAGCCTTGACGCACAAACAACGGGGCCTTGCAGATTCCGTCCGCTGTCCTCCGTTGATGTGCCGGACATCTCAGTCCGACTTTCTGCGTCCTTATTGCTCATCGAAATTCAAGCCTCCTGCCACACACTTCACGTTCGGGCCTTCAGTCCGGTCGATGAACCTACTATGCCCTCTGCTGACTTCTGCCGACCCATCCCGCCGTCTCACGACGGCGGTAGCACAAGGGGCAGATCGGCAGATCTCCCCGGGTAATGCGCACCCACCTTCACGCTTATGCCCGCCGCATCTACTTCCATGCACTTCCGTACAGGTATTGGACTTTGAAGATATTTGCCTTCTCATCTCGGCATGGCTGCCTCGTATGCGGTTCCTGTTCGTCAGGCCAGCGCTTTGCCTGCGGCTTCCTTCAGATTCCACCTCGCGGTGGACACCCTTGCCGTCCGGCTAACAGTTCCCCCTGTCGGGCCTGTAGAGGATTTGCACCTCCAAGTGAGCGCGCCCTGCCGGGCGCACAAAAGAAAAGGCCATGGGAAGAACCCATGGCCTTAAACCGAATCGTATTTGCGGCGCTTCAGAGCGCGCGCAGGGGAAAGGCAAGGGGCCTCCGCTCCGGACCGTGTTCCAGGTCGCCAAGTAGGGATAGGGATAGGACGAGAAGCAGAGCCATAACCTTCCTTTTTCGCTCGAAATCAAAAACGCGCAAGACCCTCGTGAGGTCTCAAATCAACATACCTATACCAAAACAGACGGCAATTTCAAAGAAAAATATCACCAAGTACAATATGGACTTGCCTGCAGGAATATCCTCGACAATAAGATTTGCGTCCTGCATGATCCGTTCTGCTTCGGCGGCACCCAAGCGCTCTCTCCCTTGAGATGCGTACAATGTAGCGTCATTAGCATGCAACAGGTCGCAAACACCAATCAAAACAATTATATTGCCGGTGGAGAAAAGTTCAAGCCCGAAAGCAATGAAAACTGAAGGGATGTCACAATAGTCGGGGGATTAATTTTCAGGTGAATGCAAAGGAGAGCATCAAGACGGACTTTGTCCCCGCGGATGTGCGCCTCATGATGGAGCGTATCAGGGATTCGGGCTCCGAAGTGTGGCTGGTTGGAGGGGCGGTGCGCGATCGTTTGATGGGGCGGGTCCCGAAGGACTGGGATTTGGCCACCAACGCCGGGCCGGATCGGATCATGCAACTTTTCCCGCGCGTGGTGCCGGTCGGGATTCGCCACGGGACGGTTCGAATTCACACGCGATTGCGGGATGTGGAGGTGACAAGTTACCCGGAGAGCCTGCCGAAGGGCATCGTCGCCGACCTCGGAAGGCGGGATTTCACCGTTAATGCCCTTGCTCTCTCCTACCCGGAAGGGGAATTGTTGGATCCGCACGATGGGCGCAGGGATCTTGATGGGCGGATGCTGAGGGCCGTGCTCGACGCCGAAGCTCGCCTGAGCGAGGATCCCCTTCGGGTCCTCAGGGCCTTCAGGCTCGTCTGTGAATATGGGTTCGAAATTCATGAGGATACGTGGAGGGCGATCTGCTCGAAAGGGAGCGAGCTTGCCGGAGTCGCAGGAGAAAGAATCCGTGAGGAATTGTTCAAGATCCTCATGGGCGGGCATACGGCGGAGTGTTTCTCTCTAATGAAGGAAAGCGCCGTCTTTCGGACGATCTTGCCTGAATTGAATGAGAGCGCCGAGTCGCACGCCATCCGTGCGATCGAGAACTGCCCTTTTCGGCTGAGGGTCCGAATCGCAGCGATGCTGCACGGGCTGGGAGAAGAAGGATGCCCGGGAAGTCCATCTTACCGGAGGAATGCCGGAGAGGCGGCTGAGTCTGCCGGGCAGGCCATGAAGCGGTGGAAGATGTCGAACCGGCAGATCAGGGAGACGAAGAATATAGTATCGAATCAGCTTTCGGATGAAGCATACGAATGGACGGACGCGGAGGTGAGGGCATTTATCGCCGGGGCTGGAGCCGAATGCATCGAGGATATTCTGGATCTCGCGCTTGCCTGCAGGGTTTCGTACGGACACGGGCCTTACTGGATCGAAAGGGCCCGAATCCTGCGCCGCCGCTTCGGTGAACAACTGGAAAACCACGGTGCGCTGGAGATCGGGGACCTCGCACTAAATGGCGAGGATATCTTGAAGCTGACCGGTTTCAAACGGGGGCCGATTGTTGGTGAAATCCTGCGAAAATTGCATCGGGAGGTGCTGCGGGATCCCATTTTGAACGATCGAAAAATACTTATGGATTTTATTCGAAAAGAATACCATATAGAAGCCATATGCGAAACGTCGTGAGGGGACTAATTTTCGAAACCGGGAGGAACAAGAATGCTGGTTAAACACTGGATGAGCAAGAATGCAATCACCATCGAGGAAGACGATTCAATGCAGCATGCCTTGAGTCTTATGAAGGCCAACAAAATCCGAATGCTGCCGGTGATGAAAAATGGGAAGCTGGTCGGAATCGTGTCGGATACCGATTTAAAAAGAGCTTCAGCTTCGGATGCCACTACCCTGGACGTTCATGAACTGCTCTATCTCATCTCGAAAATCAAAGTCCACGACATAATGACCAAAGACCCGATATCCGTTTCGCAGGATTATACCGTTGAGGAGACTGCAGAAGTCCTGATGCGCAAGAAGATCTCCGGGTGCCCGGTTGTCAATAATAAAGGGGACCTGGTGGGAGTCATCACCAGGGACGATCTGTTCAAGGTCCTCATCATGCTGAGCGGACTGGGAAAAAGAGGCATCCAGATCGCTTTTCAGGTGGAAGATCGTTCCGGGTCGATCAAGGACATCACGGACGTCATTCGAAAGTATGAGGGGCGCATCGCGAGTATTTTGAGCTCTTATGAGTACGCGCCGCCAGGCCAGCGGATCGTATACATCAGGACCTACGAAATCGATCGCGCGGTACTCCCGAAGCTCATAGAAGAGTTGAAGCAAGTCGCTGTCATGATTTACATCGTGGACCACCGTGACAACACACGGCAAATATTCCGGGACATGATGGCTTAAGAGAGGGGAGGGGCTTCGTCTCAGTGTGCCGCCCTTCGTGATAGACCCGAGTACGAAAAAATCCGCCCATTAACCGATCTTCACCGTCAATGGGCTATCCCTCTTGCGGTAACCGTCTTCATGAGCATTGCGGCGGGCCGGAAATCCGGTCCGCCGCTTTGTTTCGAGTGATTGGGAAAAATCAAATGCCGAGGAAGGCTTGCTTGACTTCTTCGTTTTCGAGGAGTTCGCGGCCCTTGCCTTCCAGAATGATCCTGCCGTTCTCGAGCACATAGGCGCGATCGCAAATGCCGAGTGTCTGTTTGACGTTCTGTTCCACCATCAGGATGGTAAGGCCTTCCTTATGGATCTTTCCGGTCAGCCGAAAGATCTCCTGAGTGAGCAGAGGAGAAAGACCGAGCGAAGGTTCGTCGAACATCACCATTTTGGGCCGCGACATGAGGCCGCGGGCAATGGCGCACATCTGCTGTTCGCCGCCGGACAAGGTCCCGGCAAGTTGTTTTTGGCGCTCCCTGAGTCGCGGGAACAGGTCGAGCACCCATTCGAGCGTTTGTTTGCGATGCGGTTTGGCCCTGGATGTAAGCGCCCCCAATTCCAGGTTCTCGAGGACACTCATTTCCGGAAACAGCTGGCGCCCCTCGGGCACATGGGCGATGCCCACACCGGCAATGTGGTAGGGGGCCACATGGTCCAACCTCTGATCTTCAAACCAGATGCCGCCGTTGTTCGGCCGGATCAGACTCGATATGGTCCTCATGATCGTGCTCTTGCCGGCTCCGTTAGCACCCACCAGTACCACAAACTCATTCGGTCTGACCCGAAAGGAGACATCCCAGAGCACCTGAACATCCCCGTAGCCGGCATTGACGTTTTCCACGCGCAGCATGATGCTATTCCTTTCCCAGATATGCCTCGATGACCGCCTGGTTGTTGGCGACTTCCGCAGGAGTTCCCCTGGTGATTTCCTGGCCGTAATTGACGCAAAGTATCCGGTCGCACAAGTTCATGATCACATGCATGATGTGCTCGACAATGATGATGGTGATTCCGGACTTTCGGATCTTGCGGATCAGTTCAACCCCTTCCGCCTGTTCCTGCGGCGTCAGGCCGGCCATGGTTTCATCGAGGAGCAGGAGTGCCGGACCGGTGGCAAGGGCCCTCGCTATTTCCATCCTTTTGCGGTCTCCGATGGTGAGGCCCTTTGCCGGATTATCCTGCTTTTTCAGCAGATCGCAGAATGAGAGGACCTCGAGTGCCCTTTCCCTGGCTTCTGCCTGGTTGGAGGTTCGGTTGAAGGCCGATGTCATGACATTCTCAAGGACCGTCATGCGCCTGAGAGGCTTGACGATCTGAAAGGTCCTCCCGATTCCTTGTTTGCAGATTTTCCAGGTGGGCAGGCCGTTCAGTTCCTTTCCCTCGAACTGAACAGTTCCGGAGGTGATCGGGTAATAGCCTGTGATCAGATTAAAAACAGTGGTTTTTCCAGAACCGTTTGGCCCGATCAACCCGAATATCTCCCCCTTTTCAACCTGAAAAGTCAGGTCGTTGACGGCAAGCAAGCCGCCAAATGCCTTAGTGAGACGAGTTGTTTCAAAAAAGTTCATGTTCAATTCCCACCGATCAGAGAAGTCGCTTCTTTGGATTTCAGCCTGAAGATGCGGAGCTTCGGCAGGTCTCCGACCACACCGTTTGCCATGTAGCGAATGACGAAGATTACAAGCAGGCCGAACACAAACGAGTGAGATTCACTCACCCATCGCGGGAGCAGCCCGAAGAAACTGCTGCGAAAAGTCTCCTGGAGACCGACCATGATGAAGGCACCGACGGGAGGACCCCAGAGAGTTCCTGCGCCGCCTATAATACCCACGAGAATGGCCATGATCGAAACGTAATGGAGCGAAAAGACGACCTCGGGGTCAATGAACCCCATGTAGTTCATGTAGAACGCCCCAGCCAACCCGGTAAAGAACGAACTGACCATCAACGACAGGCTTTTGTAGCGGAAAGAACTGATTCCAAGCGCTTCGGCAGCATCCTGGTCTTCCCTGATCGCCACGAAGTAGTAGCCCCATTTGGAATGCAGCACCTTGTAAACGGCGAGAACGCAAGCCGCGGCAAGGCCAAGGGCAATATAATAATAGTAAACCTTGGGAAGCGTGGTGATGATGAGGATTCCCTGCATTCCCTCGGTGAGGCCCCTCCAGAAAATCGCAACCAGTCTGAAGATTTCAGAAATGGCGAGTGTCGCCAGGGCAAAATAGGGGCCTCTCAGGCGAAAACAAATGAATCCGATTACAATTCCGACGAGCATGGAAATCGGACCTCCCAGCAGCATGCCCCACCAGGCGGAAATCTGAAGCTTGGTTACGCAAAGCCCTGCCGTATATGCGCCGACGCCGAAGAAGATGGCGTGGCCGAAGGAAACCTGGCCGGTGAAGCCTGCGAGGAGGTTCCAGGAGGATCCAATCACCACCCACATCAACGCCAGGATGAAAATGTGCCTGTAGTAAGCAGACGGTACCACGGCTGGAAAACAGGCAACAAGAAGCGCGATGCAGGCGTAGATAGCGATCGTGATGTAATTGACTTTTGCCTTCATAAGAGCACCCCAGCTAAACTTTCGTCAAGGTCTTGAGACCGCCGGGCAGGAATACGAGCACCAGCAGGAAAATCACCATGCCCACGGCATCCTTGAGGGCCATCGAGATATAGGTGGCACCCAGGGATTCGGCCACCCCGAGTACAACACCCCCCACAATAGCTCCAACCGTGCTTCCCAGACCTCCGAGTATGGTGATGACAAAAGCCTTGAGAGTGAATGGCCCCCCCACGTCCGGGAACAGATAATAGATCGGCAGGAGCAAGGTGCCCGCCGCCGCAGCCAGAGCGGCTCCAAGCCCGTAAGTGAGCATCGTTATCCACTCCGCGTTGATGCCCATGAGAAGAGCGGCGTCCTTGTTCTGAGCGGTGGCACGCACGGATTTCCCCATGTCCGTCTTGAGAAGAAAGAAGAAAAGACATGCCGTCAAAAGGCAGGCGAGGCAGAAGGCGACGATCATGGCGAGGTTCCATGATATCGAACCGATGTAAATCGTAGCGGTGCTGTATGAAGTCTTCACGGACTTGTAGTCGGAACGGAAGATGAATCGAACGATTTCCGTCAGAACTATGCCGATGCCCACGGTCATGAGTACCTGATTCTCGGGAATGACCGAGTCGACCTTGAGGAGAGGGTTCAACAGACATTTCTGGATCAGTACTCCCAGGAGAAACAAGGCAGGCATCGTCACCAGAAGAGAGAAATACGGATCGAGGTTGAGATGTTCAAAGAGCACGAAAGTGATGTACATTGCGATCGTCATCAATTGCCCGTGGGCAAGGTTGATGATCCTCATAACGCCCATGATCAGGGTCATGCCCAGCCCGATCAGGCCATAAACGCCGCCAATCAGAATCCCCGACACAAGCGTCTGGATAAACACATCCATTGGGAGCCGTCCTCTCCTTGAAGAAGGGTCATTGACTGTGGAGCTGCACGTCCCTGCAGCCCCACAGGATTAGACAGTTATTATTTCCAAACTTTTTCCCATTCGATGGGATAGATGAAAGGCTTCGATGCGACCGTTTTGGGCCAGACCAGTTCGAGCTTGCCGTCTATCCACTGGACGAGGTAGGTGGGCAGCTTATTCTGGTTGGTCATTTTGTCATAAGCGACGAACTTGACGGGGCCGAACACGGTCATCATGTCTGTCTCGATGAGGGCCTGACGCACGTCATCGGGCTTGAAGGATTTGGTGCGCTTAAGAACATCCGCAATGACATAAGCCGATGCGTAGGCCTCAGCGCCGTGGTACTCGGTATCGCTGCCGTATTTCTTGAGGAATTTCTGGAAATAATCCATAGCGCCGGGATAGGGCAGCGTCTGGTACCACAGGGTCGCGGAATAGACGCTTTCGGCTGCCTTGCCGGCATTCTTTACGAATTCGGGAAGAGTGAATCCGGCTGCGCCGCCCACGAAAAGCTTGGGCATTATGCGGAGTTCCATGGATTGATTCATCAGAAGGGATGCGTCCATGAGATAGGAAATCATGTAGACGAGATCGGGATTTGCCTGTTTGACCTTGACGAGCAACGGCTTAAAGTCGACACCCCCGCTTTGGTAACCTTCGGACAAGACCACCTTGATCCCGAGCCGATCGCAGATCTGCTGGAATTCCTTGGACCCCGAGGAACCGAAGTTCGTGTTCTCATAAAGGATTGCCGCGGTTTTCGGTTTGGCCACCTCGGTCAGGAAAGATTCCAGGCCCTTGGGATAATCTCCGACAGGCGGGCTGATTCTGAAAATATAGTCCCACTTCATCTCGGTGATCTTGTTGTCGGAACCCGTGCTGACCAGGAAAGGAATCTTGCTCTGCTGAGCCACCCCGGCGATGGCGAAGGTCTCGGAGCTTCCGTAACCTCCGCCGAGCATGACGACCTCATCCTTGGTGATAAGCTTTTCCGCTGCCGATCGGGCCACATCGGGCCGACCCGTATCATCCTCCACGAGGAACTCCAGCTTCTTGCCGTTGATGCCCCCGGCCGCATTGATCTCCTCCAAAGCCATTTCGAAGGATTTCTTCTCTATTTCTCCGAACTTGGCTTTTTCACCGGAAACGGGCAGAATGATGCCTACTTTGACACTGTCCGCCGTCCAGGCCGGCGACACAATGAGAGCGAATACAAAGGACAAAGCAAGGACTACCGATACCGATGTCTTCATGTTCTCTCCTTGTGAAAGAGTTCAATTTCCAAACATACACATATTACGGTTTCGATTAAAAGAAATAAATCACAAAACAGATTCAACAGTACACGTCGATGACGGGAGAGTATGGTAAACGGGAACTCGCAACGTGCAGGTAGCTACAGTATTATAAACGGTGCCCGGAAGTCAAGCTAAGGATTACGGGGAATGGAGCGAACGAGATGATGGTTTTGGAACTTCCGGACTTCCCTGTTTTGAGTTCGGCTGAGGCCGTCACGGCCTGGAGTGAGCGGGTTTTCCTGCACCCCGATGCCGTGGATCGCGGTATCGCGGAATGGGGGCATCTTGCGGATGCACACAATGAATGGCGGCACCCGTGCCATTTCTTCGACGGGAAAGAAGAGACCGTTCGGTGGATCTTTGTCCTGGACGTATTGAATCATTGTTTTTGGCCTGAGAAAAATAGAACAATCTGGTCCGTCACTTACAACGGGACGGAATACTCCGGTTACTGGGGGCTGGCCGCGAGCTTGAAACGCGCAATCGAGGCCGGACTGCCCCTTACGGCCCCCGCTTTTCTCGCCGGGATCCACTCCGAAGTGCTGCATGACATCTTTCGCGGGAGAGGCATGATTCCTCTTCTCGAAGCGCGCCTCAGCAACCTGAGAGAAGCCGGCCGAGTCCTGCTCGACCGATGGCGGGGCGATGCCGTTCATCTTGTCGAAGCCGCCGGGTGCAGTGCCGTGAGACTGGTTCATGAGATTGTCGGAAGCTTTGCCGGTTTTCGCGATCAGTCGCTCTATCACGGACACGAGGTGTACTTCTGGAAAAGGGCTCAACTGTTTGCCGCAGATCTCCATGCGGCCTTCGAGGGCCGGAAGTGGGGAGAGTTCGACGACATCGACAGGCTGACGGCCTTTGCCGACTACAAGCTGCCGCAGGTATTGAGGAAACTCGGAATCATTTCCTATCACCCGGACCTTTCGGAACGGATTCGCCGAAAGGAGGAGATAATGCCCGGGAGCGATGAGGAAATTGAAATCCGCGCGGCAACGATCGTTGCCGTGGATGCGCTCAGGCGGGCTTTTCAGAGGTCCGGAAAAGAGTTGACGAGCGTCCAAATCGATGGCTGGCTGTGGCATCTGGGCCAGATGGACAGTTTCAGAACGGACCCATATCACCGCTGCCTCACGATCTTCTATTGAACGAGACAGAAGACTCTTTCTCATGCATCCAGGATTATCATTGTCGGAAATTTGTTAAACCGATGTAAAAAAACCTCAGTTCCTTCATGGTCCGCTGCGTTCATGCCGAATATTAGATGGAATGAAACGAAACAGGCTGTCGACAGTCACCCGATCACCAAATAATCTTCCCCAAAATCGCGAAGGCTCCGGACCGTAGCGGCACGGTCGCAGTCAGAGGGCTAACACCATGCCAGAGATTACCCGAAAACAATTGCTTATGTCCATCATCGCAGGAAGAGGACCCGCCTATTTGAGAGGAGTCGATCTCTCGACCCTCGACCTCTCCAACGCCGGCTGGCTTCCTGAAGCCGACCTGCGGCAGGCCAACCTTTCGAATGCAAATCTGAGCAAATCGAACATGAAGGGGGCGATACTGATAAAGGCAAACCTGCATGCCTGCAATCTGGTCGGAGCTAACCTGGAAGCAGCCGACCTCTCAGGGGCCAGGGCCAATGTGGCGAATCTGAGGGCCAGTAATCTGTCGGGCGCGAACTTCCGGGAAGCCACCCTGGTAGGGGCCAACCTGGCGAGGGCGAACCTCAAGGGCGCCAACCTCGAGAACGCGGATCTCGAGGGGGCGAATCTACAGGCGGCAAACCTGTGGCGGGCAAGGCTCAACATGGCCAACCTGAGGATGGCAAACCTTCGGGGAGCCAATCTCCAGGAGGCGTACCTTGAAGGCAAGCTCGTCGATCACTACAAGGCCGCTCCAAGAGATGCATCGCAAGCTCAGGGTTTCACCGGTTCGGTCGACGGCATCCAGTTGACCGATCTCATCCAGATCGTCTGTCTGTCGAAATCCAACCTGTTGTTCAAGATAGATTCCGATGAAGGCTGTGGGACGATCCATGTGGGTTCGGGACGGGTCTACCACGCCCAATTGGACAAACTGGAAGGCGAACAGGCCCTTCTCAAGATGCTTCTATGGGAAAACGGACGATTCCAGACCATGGCGCTGGAGGGAGTGGGTGCGTCGCCTACCATCGAGAAGCCTGTCGAGCAGCTCATCATAGAGTCCATGCGACTGCGGGACGAAAACACGCCGGATTTTCTGAAAGGCAGGCACAGCGCACTGCTCAAGGAAATCAGAAAGGAGTTGCCCATTCCGGCTTATCCTTCCAAGGATTTGATGAAACTGACCCTGAAGGAAGGAAAAAATGTTCGCCCAACGCAGGAAGTTCAGATCATAGACGCTTTCCCTTCCGCCGACACCCAGGATATCCTGTGTTCGATCATAGCCGATGACGATGTATTCATCGCTCCCTTACGCTACATCAGGCTTCAGAGGAGTCACCCTCTGTTCGAGATGGTCGTCAATTACCATAAAGATATCAAAAGAACCTGACGATTATTAGGGAACGGGCGGATAAGGATTCCATCCGCCCGGTGCGAGGTCTGGTAATTGTCGTGAGGGCTTCTCGAAATCGACCGTGGATGGCGGCAGAGGATCGCAGCAGGAATTCGCCGTGAGACAAAAAGGGTGTGATTCATAATGAGCTTGATCGTCACGAGAAACGAAATCAGGAAACTCGAAGACATCGTCGGGAAAGAACTTCTTGAGGCCGGAGCTGACCATGTAATCATCGTCGATTTTTCAGGAAATCTCATCATGCATCAGGGGTCACTCCATATGGAAGATATCTTCTCCCTCGCCGCTCTCTCCGCTGCAAATTTCGCAGCAACGGCCGAGATTGCAAAACTGATTGGCGAAGAAGATTTCAGTCTTCTATTTCACAAGGGGGATAAAAGGAACATTCACTTCAGCAGGCTGGGAACGGAATACATCATCATAACGCTTTTTAACGAAAACGTATCGCTCGGGTTGATCCGGCTCAGACTGAACAGGGCCGTCGAGCAGATGATCGCTGTTTTTGACGGCTTGGAAGGGAAGAACAAGTGGCCTTTATAGACCTCAGCAAAAATGAGATTCAGGCGAAGATTGTTTATTACGGTCCGGGGAGAGGCGGAAAAACCACGAACCTGCTCTACATACATGAATCCATGTCCAAGCAGGTTTGCGGCAAGATGGTCACGATAGACACCAAGGGCGATCGCACACTGTTCTTTGATTTCCTGCCCCTCAGCATCGGCAAGATACTCAATTTGACCATCAGAATACAATTGTACACGGTACCCGGCCAGGTCATGTACAATACGACCAGGAAGCTGGTGCTCAGAGGCGTGGACGGTGTGGCTTTCGTCGCCGATTCGTTGCGCGTCCAAAAGCAGAAGAACATTGAAAGCCTGTTGAATCTTGCCGAAAACCTGGCTGACGAGGGTCTGGACATCAACCAGGTGCCTCTCGTGCTGCAGTACAATAAACGGGATCTCCTTGAATCGAATATTCCTCTTTTGACCGTCGACGAGATGAACGAGGACCTGAATAAAGACCTCGGCGTGCCTGCCTTCAGCGCCAGTGCCATGAAGGGAAACGGGATTTACGAGACGCTGAGGGAGATCAGCAAGCGCACGATAAGAAGCGTGATAACGAAGGTGGGGGGACAGTAAGACGAACCGGTACATTCCGCGCTTCCCCGTATTCCGCGTGTGGCCCCCGAACCCGATGTTCAGACAGCCTGCGAGCTTCGGATTGTGCCTCCTGATAGAACAGCGGCCGGACCGGTTTCAGTTCCGGCCGCGGCTGATCCTCTTGCCGGGACCGCGCCATGACGCCGGAAACCCGGCGCGACGGTATCGATCGGTCGGTTTGCGAAGCCGCCGCACTTCGGCGCAGACGGCTTCATGTTACTGAAAGAAGAAGGGAAAGCTAAAGGCTGGCTTTTACCAGGAAGGAACACACCGATGCCTGAAAATCAAGACAATGAAATGAAAGTCAAAACGAAAGGGATCGATTTTGAAGCCATCGAGCTTCAGATAGATCAGGAGATTGACTGTCTGTTTGTTCCTGCCACCCAAACCCGCCCGGAAGCAGAAAAATCGACGCAGGCCGAAAACGCTGATCTGAAACGAGCGGCCCCCGCTCAAACGTCGGCAGTAAGGCCTTCCAACGGGGAACCCCCAAAGCAGGTGACGGAGAAACTGAAACCGGCCCCCGCGATGAATGAATTGGAATTGGAGATCAACCAGGAAATCGACAAACTTTTCAGTACACCCGAGCCGGCTGCAGTGCAGGTCGAGCAAAGACCCGATCTTCTGGTGACCCACCGGATCGAAGAAAAGGATATCCTGCTCGAACCCGTCATCGAGCCGCCTCCGATCGAATTTGCGCCGGAACCTGCCCCGGCTGTCGAGAAAAAGCTCGATCTGAATGTCGACGCGCTGGACATTCAGATCGACAAAGAAATCGACAGCCTTTTTGTTCCGACCGGCTCGTTCCACGCTGGGGCGGAAGAGGCGCCCCGCCTCGACCTGAAAATGGAAACGCCGGCCGTTGAACGCAAAAATCCCGTTCCGGTACTTCCGGCAGCCGTACCTGGGCCGGGTCCTGCTCAGCGGGCGGGCCTCGATCTTCCGGACGAAATGCAAACGGAAGTCCCACTGCTGTTGGAGTCTGTCGTCATAGCCGAACCGGAGAAGGTATTTCCGGCGGACTCCAGGGAAGATCAGGAACTGGCGCCCCTCATCGAGGCTTTCAATATAGCTTACCTCAGCCTTGACTGGGAATTCTCCATCGAGAACATTTCGAGCCTCGAGTCGGCGCTTTTCAACCTTGAGCCCTACTGCCGCAAGAATGTGGGGACGAACTCGATATACAAGATCCTGGCAATGATGCTGGAACGGGTGAAGACCAAGCCGCATACCATTAATCCCCAATTGATCGAACTTGTCCGCGACGCTCAGGAAGCCCTCAAGACCATGTTGTTGAAGGGTGGGATGCTCGGGGCCCAGGAAAAAGAGAAGGTGAAGACGCTGATTGGACGGTTCCAGGGGACACGGGAGAAACCTGCCTTCGAAAGGCCCGTTCAGGCTTCTGCTCCTGCGGCCGAAGCCCTGCCCCCCACGGTTTCCGGGCTTGAGGCCCGATCCGATGCCCGCCGGGATGCAGCCGAATTGAGCGAATGGGTCAAGTCTTCCCTTGCCATTGGACAGGATGCGGTGCAGGGACTGGATGCGGAAAACATGCGGCTTCGCCGGATCGAGGACATTCTTGGCAAATCAAAGGCGCTGGAGCCGCTCACCATCCGCCTTGCAGACATCCGGTCCAATCTGGAGCGGCATATATCCGCGCTCAAGGCGAATCAGGATGGATGGGACAGCCGGATCGACCTGCTTTCCGGGCTTGAGGTGCCATTTGAAGGGGGCAGGGCCGCGGAGGAGCATCCGGTCAGCCTGCTCGAAACGGAGTCTGAGGCGCCCAAAGCGGATGAAGGCGCAGTTTCGCCCGTGGGTCGTGCCGTGGAGCCCGACGTGAGGAAGGAACAGGTCTGTTTCTTCGCCATCGGAGGCAGAAAGTTTGCGGTACTCGGATCGCAGGTGGTCAAAATCCAAAAGCTCTCGGCCAAAAAAGCCAAGAATATCAGCAAGCGGGGTTATGCCGGTTTGTCCGACTTCAAACCTCTTCTCAAAAGCATAAAAGCCGATCTTTTCGGAACATGGGGGGGCTTGCCCGCGGATGTTCTCAAAGGCTACGTGTTCCTGCCGGTGCCGCCTGAGGTATTGGGTTTTACGGAGAGTCCCCCGAAGGCCGGAGGAGCGATTATGGTGAGCACCGGGCGAAAGCACGCCCTCATTTTTTGCGACTCCGCCGCGGTCGATCTCGAAAACGAAGCCGGAATCCTGCTCGGGAAATCGAATGACGGCTTGACGCTGGGTACCATCAGAAGCGACGATGGTTCTCTTGTAACGGTGTTAAACCTGGACAGGATATTCAATCAAATCGGGTAAGGTCCCGAGTCGGAAACCGAAGGTCCTCTCGCGCCCTGCGGTGTTGCACCGAAAGTGAGTCATCCGGATCGAGCGGACCTGGAGACGCGGGGTTCTTGAAAGAATGACTTGTGCGGAGCTGTTTCAAACATTTCTCGGTCGCTTTGAAGAAGCTCGTTTGTACCTCGAACAGGGTTTGGGTGAGGGTGCGGGGGAGATCTTCAGGGAGCTTCTGACCGATCTGGAGAGTAGTGAACTTTCGGAAGCCGAAAAGGAGGATTTGAAGGCCAGGATCGAGCCCGAGTACAGAAAGGTCGCCGAAGCCGGACCGGAAGGCATTGGATCGGCAGACGGACAGACCGGAACAACGCCCGCCTTTTTCAACGACCCGGAGCAGGCATTCGAATACGGGCAGGCACTCATGGACGGGCAATTCTGGGACGAGGCGATCACGCAATTCAAAATGGCGGCGGCCGGCGGTTTCAACGTGATGCGGTGTTGGGAAATGTGTGGTGACTGCGCCGTGCATCAGGAGAAGTGGGATGAGGCCATCCGGTACTACGAGAACATATATGCCGATCCGGACGCCGAGGAAGACCTGAAGCGGCAGATCCTCCTGAAAATCACCAAGTGCTCTCAGACACAAAAAAGGATAGGCGTCACCTCTGCGGTCATAGCCCGTTCGGAGCCGTCGAAAGAAGAAGCCGGCAAGGCGGAAAAAGCGCAGAGGAAGGCCCCATCCGAAGCGATTTCTTCCTCCGCCGTTTCCCTCGACCAGTATTCGGTGAATGAACTGTTCGGGCGGCACGCACTTTCATATCCCCTCGGAAAACACCTCTATGTGGCGGGTGAAGAACACAGCTACACCCTCTCGAACCTGCTGCACGTGGGCCTTTCGTCACTTGTCCTGGAAGTCCAGGACGATGAAACAGGCCGAAAAATGGCGGGTCAGATCCTGATCGGACCCTTCGGAAGGTGCCTCAAGCCGGAGACCGCGGCAGACTGGGCCCTGGGCCGGAAAATGTGCAATTCGCGGCACGTGGTGAAGGTCTTCGACCTGGCGCAGTGCGGCGACCAACTCCTTATCATAAGGGAACATCTGCCGATTTCCCTGGTGGATATCCTTGCCATAAAGATAATTCTGCCCATCCCTCTTGCAGTGTATCTGGCCTATCAAATCCTGGAAGGAATCGGCGACCTTCACCTCCATATGGGCGACGACGAACGGATAAGAAACGTATACCACCTCGATCTTCGCCCTTCGAGGGTCGTGCTCCGGGATGATCCGTGCCAGGTTAAAATCTTCAATGCCGGTTTGTGGGCGGAACTGGAAAAATGCAATCCGCGCGAAACCTCCCCCAAGCAGATTCCGCTGACGTTTCTCGCCTATCGGGCGCCGGAACAGTTCCGGCCCTACCTGGCGCGAAAAAGGCCTCCGGTGTTTACGGACATCTATCTCTTCGGGGCGCTCTTCTACGAGATGCTCACGGGAAGCCCCGCCTTCACCGCCTCGTCTTACGAAGAGTACGAAATTCAGCATTGCGAACAGTATCCGACTCCGCCGAAGGTGTGGAGGTCGGAGATCCCGGAAGAACTGAACAACATCATCATGAAGTGCCTGGACTGCGACCCTATGAAGCGCTGGCGCAGCACCACTCAGATATCCCTCATCCTCGAGAAGTCCTTCTCGGAATACGTAAGCCGCAGAATGGAAGGTTCCTTCCGGAAACTGGTCGAACGGCTCCCGCTGAGTTAAGGGCAGGAAAGCCCGGCCCGTGATTCGGTCGCCTCTGCCGGAATGGCTTGCGTTTCCTGTGCCGGGTTCCTTATAATGGCAGTTGTGACATTCCAGCATTCCACCGTTGACCGGACTTTCGGTCCACCTGACAGGAAAGGAGACCCCACATGTTGTTTATGGGCATTTTCAGTTATTCCCCGGAAGACAGAAACGAAGTCATCAAGAGAGGCTTGGGGAGCGGGGCGAAAGAACAGGGAGTGGAAGTGAAAGGGGAATGGTTCGACATATCGGGCCACAGGGTGTTCAGACTTTTTGAGGCGGACGACGAGGTGCACCTGGCCGCTTCCGTCTTCAATTGGTCGGACCTCGGGATTGCGGAAATCATTCCGGTGATGGAAACCGAGAAGGCTTTGAAGTTTCTCAAACGAACGGGGAAGAAGGCTTAGGTCCCCGGCGTCGGGGAAGAAGTGAAGAAGAACTCTCTGCGGTGCCTTGAGCCTAACAGGGAAGTCGGTGAGAGACCGACGCGTTTGGCCGGCGCTGTGAGCGGGGATGAAATCCGGAGAAACCACTGTCAGCCGTCGCCGCTCGGCGTCGCCGGGGATGGGAAGGTCCGGACGGTAAGATGATCCGCGAGCCAGAAGACCTGCCGTAGAGAGTCGCACGCATCAACCGTTGTTTATGGCGCAGGATTGCCGATGCCATCAAGCGATCCTTCAAGCCTCAGTGTGGAGGCTTGAAGGATTTTTTTATTTTGACCAGTATGATCCATAAGGGGGCCGGGAAACATGAAAGAACTTGAACGTTTGATTGAGCGAATCGAACCGACTTCGAAGGAATGGGAATCCAGGGCATGGGAGCGGCTGCATTCTCAGATAAGGCCCAGGGATTCCCTCGGGCAGCTCGAGATCATTGCGGCCCGTCTTGCGGGCATCAAGCGGAGCCTTGCCCCCGAAGTGACGAAAAAAATTGTATTCACCATGGCGGGAGATCATGGGGTGGCGGCCGAGGGGGTCAGCGCCTATCCTCAGGAAGTGACCGCCCAGATGGTGTACAGCTTCGTCCGGGGATGGGCGTCGATAAACGTCCTGGCCGGTCATTGCGGTTGCGACGTCCGGGTCCTCGATTGCGGCGTTGCCGCCGACCTGCCTCAAGAATGGCCGATCCTGCACCGCAAAATTGGGAAGGGAACGGGCAACATCGCCGTGGGACCGGCCATGACCGCGGATGAGGCGGTCTCAGGTTTGCTGGTGGGGGCCAAAGTGGTTGAAGAAGCCTATTCCCGGGAGGGATACCTTTTCTTTGGTACCGGCGACATGGGAATCGCCAATACGACCCCTTCTGCCGCCATCGTCGCGGCGTTGAGCGGCAGGCCCGTAAGGGACCTCACCGGAAGGGGCACCGGGATCGACGACGCGGCGCTCGAACACAAAATACACGTGATTCAACAGGCGCTTGCCGTGAACCGGCCGGATCCCGACGACCCGCTGGATGTGCTGGCTAAGGTGGGAGGACATGAAATCGCCGCGCTGGGAGGAGCGATTCTCGGAGCCGCGGCATCGAAGGTTCCCATCGTCTGCGACGGGTTTATCGCCACGGCGGGAGCGCTGATTGCATGCCGCCTCGTTCCGGCCGCGACGGGTTACCTCTTCGTATCCCATCGCAGCAGGGAAGCCGGGCATATTGCCATGGCCGAACTCCTGGGACTCCGCCCGATCCTCGATCTCGACATGCGGCTGGGAGAAGGAACGGGATCGGTCCTTGCCATGACCATCATCGAAGCTGCGGGACGCATCCTCACAGACTGCAAGACTTTCGCCGAAGCGGGAGTCACCGATACGGGACATTGAGGCTGTGGACTGAGGCTGGGCACTGAGGTGTTGCATTGAGGTTGGGCACTGAGCAGGGGCCGGATTCCCGGCCTGTTGCCCAAGGGAAAAGCCAACGCCGAATGAAATCAGGATTCGTCATTCCGGCGAACACTCATGGCCTTTCGGCCACAACGAACAATGAAAAAATCTCTGCCTAAATCGAGACAGGGCATCGCCTCGTTCCCACGCTCCTGCGTGGGAATGCAGACATTTTCCTTTGGGCAAGAGGCCGATTCCGGGGCGTCCCGGAGCGATGCCTGCCGGAAATGCGGACGGGGCTCCTCCGCCATCGATGGTCGAGCGCCTTTGCGGGTGACTCGGAAATTTTCGCAGTTGCAATCGAAAGACGCCCGATCCGCTGTTTTGTGTCGCATCCTGAACGGTTTCATGCATATAATAGATTCGATATGAACCCTAACCCGCATAGGAGCGACACCATATGGCTACGGTAATGCCCGAAGGGGAGGCAATTCGCAGAGCGGTGAAATGGATTTCGGCTTCGCTGGAGGAACATCCGGAGAAGTCACCGCAGAGTTTCGTGCAGGAAGCCGTCCTGAGATTCGACCTGTCACCGAAGGAAGCGGAATTCCTGATGGACTTTTACAGGAAGGCGAAACCCGAATCCTCCCCTGAATCCTGAGGGATCATGGTCTCTGACAACATGCCCCGCCGATGCACCCGCCGCCCCGGGACGGGTTGGGGTCCACCCGCCCTTTCCGGCCGTCCGATAAGTATCGCTCCACTTTGAAGAGCGGGTTTGCATTGAGGTAGCTTTCATTCCTAAATAACCCGTTCAACTCCGGCGAATCGAGGGGGCTTTCATTCCATTCCACGGGAACCGGGGTAGGGAAGTGGGCACTTGCATGGGGGAGTTGCACTTTCCCATGGTCGGGTGTTTCTTCCTCGCCTCTTTCATCTTCCCCGGATTTTCTCCCGATTCCGATGTTCCAACCACTGGAGGCGGGGACGGCCGTCCGGCGGATGGAGAAAGAACGGTTGAGGGAGTTGAATGCGTGGATCGCGGCGGCCCGCCATGCGGCTGCGAGGAGCCTGAGCGGAAGGCAGCCCCCGACGGCCCCGGCTCAATCTGGAAAAGAGGCTTCCTTCAAGATCATTTCGATTGTTGACACGCTTCCGGCAAGGAGCTATAAGAAACTGCTTCGATGTGGGGATGTGGCTCAGCTGGGAGAGCGCCGCGTTCGCAACGCGGAGGTCAGGGGTTCGAATCCCCTCATCTCCACCACAGTATTATCAAATAATTACAGATAGAAACCATCAATTACAGCCTCGAAAACCTATCAACACAGAAGGGTAAAAACAGGCTTCTGAGCATCTTTGGTTGTCCCGCCTATAGAAATCGAGGTTGATGACAATTTTAGCGATCCCTGCGTTCGGGACGCAGAGGTCGCTGGTTCGAATCCAGTCGTTCCGACCACGTTAAGGCAAATACCTGGAAATCAGATTTTCAATACCTTACGAAATCAACTATCAACCCTGTTGACAGGCCGCGCTCCATTATTTCTCGCCAAGGTCGATCCTGTTGATTGCCTGCCTTTCCAAGTCGGACCACCTCAGGCATGGGGAGGAAGAGTCAGCCTCCAATGAAAAGTCTGCCGGGAAGGAACAAGAAGACGAAGTGGATTGCCTGTTCGCCCGGTATGATTTCAGGTAGCGTTCGAGTATAATTAGTGATCTTGGTGAGGGAAGACGAGGGTATTTTCGGTTGCCATCGCTTTGCCCTATTTCATGTTGTAAAATCTCGGGTTATGGGAAACCAAGACGCGGGTTTTTTCCTCTTGCCTGGAGCAGCAAATACATGGACAGGCCGATTTATAGAGTCAGATAATGTGGGCACGTCCGGTTTGATATGGTCAATTATTCCGGGTACGAAAATGCAGACAAAGGGGGGTACGAGCACTTATCTATGCGTGCAACATGTACCTTTGTTTGGTTTTACCCAATATTCCTGACTGGGATTTCTCTTGAAGCGCCAATCCGAACGAATCCCCATCCTGGTAGGGATCAAGCTCCTGCACACGGCGATTTGGTTCTTCTTTGCCGGATGCATTGTGCTGATTCCTTTTGCCGGTGCCCGTCATCAGTTTCTATGGGCCGGCGTCCTGACCGCTCCGGTACTCATCGAGTGTATGTTCCTCGCGATGAACCGGGGGCGTTGCCCGTTGACTGATCTGGCGAGTCGCTACACGGAAGAACGCACGGATAACTTTGACATCTATCTGCCGCTCTGGTTGGCCCGACGCAACAAGATAATCTTCGGGACGCTTTTCGCCCTTGGGGAGTTGTTTGTGCTCGGGTCGTGGATGATTTCCTGACAGTAACGCCTTCTTTGATGGACAATAGTGCACACTTTGTCCCTGTTCTGAAGACTCCTCCCTCACTACGACCGGCGTTGCGGACTGACCGACATCCCTATAACCGGACAAAATGATGGAAGACCGGAAACGGTTCAACGGGAGCGAGAAAAGCTGCTTGCCGCCGTTGGGTCAGCCGGTTCAGGGAAGTGTTTTCAGGCATCTTCTGTTTGGTGCAACATCGGTGCAGGTGCAAAACTAATGATTGCCCAAGGCCATTCTCCGGGCTGTGTCATAGGTCCGAAGCCTCTTCCGCCCACTACCTTTGGTGGTGGATAGGCGGTGGAGACCTTTTTAAAGCCCTATGGCAAGCCAATCTGCGGGCTAGGACGCACATTCAACTCGCGCCGCCTTCTGTATGAAGTAGAGCGGCGACTACGGCAAATCGGGATTCCCTAACCGGATATAATGTCGTAAGTTGTAAAGTTATCAAAATCACCTCAATTTGCAGGCTTACCAACTCCGTTAAGGGAAGAACGTTATGCCATGGTATCGAAATGCATGGGAAAAGATTCGGACGAGAAAAGATCAAAAAGTCGAGACGATGGGGCCTCCTTATTCCCATCCCGACAGTGAGCCGAAGGAGTTTATCGGCGGAGGTCGGTCATTCAGGGAGCATATCATCTCTGCCTTGATTGGAACGATCCGTAGTATCAGTAAGGAAAGCGACAGGGAAGAGGTAATAGAATGGCTCACGCGAGCGCGCGAAATACTGGCGTCGGGCA
The DNA here is from genome assembly GCA_963666995.1 of uncultured Syntrophobacter sp. Lineage (GTDB taxonomy): Bacteria > Desulfobacterota > Syntrophobacteria > Syntrophobacterales > Syntrophobacteraceae > Syntrophobacter. The sequence continues at coordinate 4,226,862 of OY762941.1, forward strand.
AGAGGAATAAAGACTTGGCGATTGAACTCTATCGCATAATGGACGGCAGGCGTGCAGCGCTGATTCTTGGTAACTCAGCTCTCGAAGCAGTAAGGAACTATAAAGGTTCCAGTCTCCCACTTCCAGTAAAAGTGGCCATTCCTGCAACGGCCGTCGGAGCTGCTTTTGTAGGAATGCATGGTGCCGGAGTTGCGGCGTTTGGAGGAGCTATCGGCCTTCCAGTCGTCCTCTTGATTTTCCTGGGAACAGCGGGAGTCACATCCATTATTGAGGCGTTCGTCAAGGATAAATCCGTTAGAGATCCACTTACTGTTGTGCTCCTAAGCCTTATTGCCATAGAAAAAACGCGCAGAGCCAACAAGGAATTCCTAAATACCCTTCGTGCCGAGGCGACCATTCCCCTGCGGGCTGATCTTCCCACTAAAGATGCCGAGTTGCTTGAAAACCTCCAGACCATGGACCCGGTGCTCTTCGAGCGGCATGTAATGAGCTTTTTTGAAGCTTGGGGATATCCTGTTGGGATTACTCAGCGCAGTAATGACTATGGCGTTGACGGCTATATCATCCACCCGGAGGGCCTGATTATTGTACAATGTAAGCGGTATTCTCCCGACAATCCGGTAGGCCGTCCAACTGTGCAGCAATTCAAGGGCGTAATAGAGGAACAAGGAGCATTGAAAGGCTACATTGTAACGACAAGCAGGTTTACAACCGAGGCTACTGAAAGCGCGAGAAAAACGGAAAAGGTTGTGCTTGTCGATATGCCCAAACTTCTGGCATGGCATTCAGGCAAGGAAGTCCCCTAGCGGTGCGCGCTCGGGAAACCGGAACCTAATTCTCCCGAAATGTCTCCCTTGAATTCGATCAGGTCGTCCGATCTACCATTGGCTTGGGTTGACTCCGTTGACTTGCTTCATCATTGTTTCCAAAATCAAGAACACTTATATCTTCTTCTACCCCCTACCCATGGTGGCGCATAAACAGTGCAGGCCCTTCTAAAGCCTTAAACCAAGGCACCCCACGGGTGAAGACGCAGGTTCAACTCCCGGTCTCTCCGGCCTGAAGTTTCGTAGCGGCGACATCAAAAGGGAATCCAGTGATTGGACAACGCATCGTAACTTATTAACTTAATAATGGAATGTTCCATTTGCGGTAAATTATCGATTTACAGCCGATCGAAATCACCGATATCGACGTCCCTGATACGCAGTTACTCTGGAGCCTGGCGAGGTGGGAGATGGTTTTGCGGAGGGGGATTGAGTCGACGTCAAACCGGCGCCCCGGCAAAAAGGGGATCGTCCAGCGGAGGCAGCCATGACGCCTGCGCCCGGATTAGCGTTCATCAATATTGTGGCGACCCTTGCCTATCTCGGGCTCGCTGTCCTTGGCGAAGGCGGATTTGTCGCCTTCTTTTCCCACCCGGCCCTGGTTGCCCTTGCGATCGCACTCTTCGTGATGTCCGGCGTAGCGCTCTTCAGCGGCGGAAACCTGAGCCCCGGCGAGCGCGAGGATCGTGCCAACCGCTGGGTCATCGCAGTCTTCGCGCTGATCGGGCTTCTGGCCGGTTACCTGCCGGCCTACACGGACCGGAGGGAGTTCTGGACCCTCGACGGGGATACCGTTCGCCGGCTTGGCGTCGTTCTCTTCGCCGCCGGCGGTGCGTTGCGGATCTGGCCGGTCTTTGTGCTCGGCCGGCGGTTCAGCGGATTGGTGGCCATCCAGCCGGGGCATACTCTGGTCACGAACGGCATCTATGGTGTCATCCGCAACCCCAGCTACCTGGGGTTGCTCGTCAGCTCGCTGGGGTGGGCCCTCGCTTTTCGTTCGGGGGTCGGCGTGTTGCTGACGGCGCTCATTATCCCGCCGCTCTTTGCCCGCATACGCGCGGAAGAGGCGCTGCTGCGCTCCCAGTTCGGCGGCGAGTACGAAGCCTACTGCGCCCGCACGCCGCGACTGATTCCCTCGTTCACACGGCGTCGGCGGCCGAAGAGCTGAATGCGTCGATCGGCAGGGCTCTCCCGACCTGCGATACTGGAACACGAATATATACTGCTGTCGATAAACTCGTAGACTCCCAGCGCCGGCGGGTTGTTTATCACTGTATTCTTTTCAATACGCAGGTAATGGACCCGCCTGCTCTTTCATCCTTACCCTCCAAGTTCCCGTTTACGAGATGGAACTCGTACGTGCCCGTGCGGTATCCGGTCGGAAACGTGAGATATACTTCCCCTTCTTTCCTTATAAATCTGGGCTTGACCTTACGGGCACCTTCACCGATGGTCGTTGAAGCAAGGTGCGAAGTCCCCAATTGCACGGTCCCATAATGATAAGTGACAACCGGTTTGCCGCCGGCATCCATTTCAACAATGAGTTCAACCGATCGGGTATTCCGCCCGGCGTCATTCAATTCCCATTCTCCAGCCCATTTGCCGACGAACGGTTTCATATCGGTTTTGGTTATAGCGGCCGTTTCGGCCGATGAGGGACCGGCCTGAACCGTGTTGTCAAAGGGAGACTTCTTTTCAAGCGTGACTTTTTTGATGCTGCCTTTCTTATCCCTGAACGTACCGGAAAAGGAGCCGTCTCCGGACTGTTCCGCGATAACCATGCTGCCGGCGGGAGTGGCGAATTGGAGCTTCAGCCCTTTGGGAGTCGTGCTTGCCGTGGCCGTAACCGGTTGTTTTGCTCCATCGCTCCAGCCATAGGTTGAGGAGAGCAGGAAATCGGTTTCTGACTGCGCCGTAACTGTCTGAATCTCGAGTATTCGAGTGCGGGCTTCACCCTCGACTGTGACCACCCAAAGCGAAGCAAGTTCGGCTTTTATTTGTTCGGCCGATCTTTGGGCGGCTGCAGTCAGCGCAAACACCACGACGGCTGTTATCGTGAGAACAATAGGCCGACACATCTTCAATTTTGCCATGAAATCCCCCCGTCTTTTGTGAATGATAAATGATACCTGAGTGGTTTCCAAAAGTGCCGGGTAGTACGATTAGCCTGAACAATTCGTCAAAGCAGTCGCCGGCGGATGTCGAGCCCCATTCGGGGGCGGATTCCACCCGAAAACGCTTCCGGAATCCCCGAGGCCCATGGAATCATACGATACGCCCATCAAAATAGGCAAGTGCAATGCCGGTAAGGCCGGTTCAGGCGTTTTGGGCGTGCACCCCGTACCGTTATAGTCACGTATTCCCGCCTCATCGTTCCGGGGCTCTTGCCCAAACGGAATCCAACCTAATCTGAGCAATTTCACGGGAGGCGTCGCCGGGGCTGGAATGTCTTCAATGAATCACACCCCACCCGCCTCCCCCATCAAGGGAGCTAAACGGCCTGTTGCCCAAATAGAATCCAGGTGAAAAATGAGCCGTTTGTCCGGAAACGTCATCCCGGCGGCAGCGACGGCTCAGTCGGACCCATAAAACGGCGTCCGGGTGAAAGCCATGCCTTCTCCGGCGTATGAATCAAAAATTCTCCGATTTCAGCCGGGGTTCTGGTAAACTTCGCGAAACTGAAAACAAACCGGCTTCCCCTCGCGGTACAGGCCCGGCTCGAGAAATCCGAAAGGACACCGGAGGATATGATGGCGAAAAAATATATCTTTTTTTTCAGGATTGCTCTTCTCTGCCTGGCTATGGCAGGCGTGCCGGGTCAAAAAGATCCGGCGGCACAGGGGGTTGCGGCCCAGTCCGTGACTGGGAGCGCCAAGGGCTCCTGCGCTCCGGGCGAAGTGCTGGTCAAGTTCCGGGAAATGCCGGTTGTGCGGGACGCGGTCCCCCTGCGCGGGACCGAAGCCGAACAGTATGCCGCCGCATTGCCCGGTGAAGCCCGGGTTGCTCTGGAGCAGATCCATGGCACAGCGGTACGAGCGCACCCGGGCCTCGGGCTCCTGAAGGTGAAGCTGCCGGAGACCGTGTCCGTGGATCAGGCCGTCGACACCCTGTACAGTAGCGGCACGGTGGAATATGCCGAGCCCAATTACCGGGTCCACGCGCACGTCCTGCCTGACGACCCCCGGTTTGACGACCAGTGGGCCCTCAATAACACGGGCCGGGGCGGCGGCGCGCCGGACGCCGATATCGATGCGGCGCAGGCCTGGAATACCCGAAAGGATGGGAGCCGGACCATTGTGGCCGTGATCGATAGCGGGGTGGCTTACAATCATGAAGATTTGGCAGGAAATCTGTGGAAAAACCCCAATGAAAAACCGAAAAACGGCAAGGATGACGACGACAACGGATGGGTTGACGATGTCTATGGGATCAACACCGTTGATGGGGACGGCGACCCGGCGGACGACGAGGATCACGGCACCCACTGCGCGGGCATTATCGGGGCCGGGGGAGATAACGGCAAAGGAGTCAGCGGCGTCTGCTGGAAGGCAAAGATCATGGCCCTCAAGTTCCTCGACTACGCTGGGAACGGGACCACGGAGGACGCCGTCACTTGCATCAATTACGCCTTGGCCGTCAAGGCGGCGAACGACTATCCCCGTATGGTGTTGAATAACAGTTGGGGCGGCGAGGGATACTCCAAAGCGCTCTACAGCGCGTTGAAGTCCGCACGGGAAGCGGGAGTACTGGTGGTCGCCTCAGTCGGAAACGATAAACTGGACATCGATACTTCTCCCGTCTATCCCGCAGCCTACGGCCTCGACAACATCATCAGCGTGGGCGCATCGAGCAATACAGACCGGAGGGCCTCTTTCGGCTCGCTCTACGCCAGCAACTACGGCTTTGCCGGCGTCGACCTGTTCGCTCCCGGAAAGAGCATCCTGAGCACCATTCCCGGGGGGAAATACGCGAGTTTCTCCGGCACCTCGGAAGCCTGTGCCGTGGTGAGCGGGGCTGCGGCGCTGCTGTGGAGCAAGTACCCGACCCTCGACTGGAAACGCATCAAGGCCCTGATCCTGAACGGAGCCGAGGATGGGCAGGCGGACGCCTTTGCCAAATTGTGCCTGACCGAAGGCCGCCTCAATCTGAATAAATCCATGCAATCGAGCGTCCTCCATGCTCCCGCAATCTTCTCGGTAACTCCTTCCACGGCGTACAGTGTCGGGACAAAAATCACGGTCACCGGCATCAACTTCGGCGCCGTTCAAGGCACCGGTAAATTGAAGTTCCAGCGAACGGCGTTGACCGTCACGAGTTGGACCGACGAAAAGATCGTGGCGAAAATCCCGGATTCCCTCCCCACGGGCTACGGACGGCTGACGGTGTCCACTGAGCGGGGCACCTCCCGGGGCGCCGCATTCGGCCGGGTCACCGCCGGGAAGTAGACCATCCCCCTCCCGGCCAGAGCGAGCCCGATCCCCTTGACGGAACTGAAGCCTCCGCTGGAAGCCCGGATTGCCTTTGCTATCTGCCTGGCTGCATCGAGATTGTCGGTGGCGAGGTTCACGTTGAGGGCGATCAGGAATTTACGCGCGCCGATTATGGTCGCTCCCGCTGTGGGATGGAGGCGGGGCTCGCCGATGTCCGGGGTGCGATCGGGCTGGGTCGCCTCATGCCGGAGGGTGTCATATTGGCCCTTGCGAATTACTTCCAGGGCGCGGCGTTGAGGCCGGATTGCCGCTTCCTCGTAAAAGTAAACCGGGACTCCGGTTGCATGGTGGAAGCGCCGGCCGAAGTCGTGGGCCATCCGTACGCAATCTTGCATGGCGATGTTTCGCAGGGGGATAAAGGGGACCACGCCGATTGCCCCGATCCGAGGGTGGCCTCCCTGGCGGCTGTTGAGATCGATCTTTTCCACGGCGACAAGGCAGGCCGCAAGCAGTGCCTTCTGAATCGGCTCTGCCTGGCCGACCAAGCTCACGACCAGGCGATTGTGATCGGGGTCGGCGCGGTAGTCCAGGAGATAGCGCCCTTTTGTCCCCGGAATGGTGCTGCGATGGCTTCAATCACATCAGTGCGGCGGCCTTCACTGAAGTTCGGCACACACTCGATCAGATGCTTTGTCACAACACAAACCTCCATGAGCTTGATGATGAAATCCAGAACCTATCGAGATTGAAAAGCGCGCGGGAACCGTGGAAGGCGGGATCGGCCCTTTCATGCGGGCCGCAGACAAAAAAGCCGGCGCCTGTGCTCCGGATCGGATCCTGTCCAAATCGGCAGGAACGTCATTTTCCGGAAAGGCTTTTCCCTGCTTCTCCCGGCGCTCGTACAGACCGTCTTCATTATCAGATCTTTTCCAGGTTGAAAAGAATGTCATTTTCAAGAAAAGCCTTCTCCAGCTTTTCCTGGTGCTCGTGGAGACCGTTTTCATTGCGGTTGATCATATCCAGAATGAGTCCGTTCAGAAGACAAAAAATCCCACTGGGGCTCCCGACTATTGGAAAACGCTCGTACGGGGCGATGAGGGTCACCTGGGCGAACTGAGCGACGGGACAAAGTGGACTGTCCGCAATGAGGAGAAGCGTATGGCTGTTCCTTCTCGCAACTTTTGCGAGGCGAATCAGCTCATTGGGGCATCGAGTCGTGGCGAGGATCACGACGAGGCCGGGCTCGGCAGCGAGCGTCAATCGATCGATTGCGGTGCTGTCGCTCCCCTTGAGGATGGTGATGCCCGTGCGCACCTTGGTGAGCGACCATCCCAGGTAGTAGGCAAACGTATAGGAGAGCCTCGAGCCGATAACGAAGATTGCCGGAGCGCCGATCAGGAGATCGACTGCCGTGCGAATCGATTCGATATCAACGGCTTGGCTGAGCCTCTTCAGATTGCCGATCTCTTCCCAGATGACGTTTTCGATACTGCTCCACTCGGAACTCCCCGTTCTTGCCACCTTCACCCGGTCCACCAGCGTCATTTCGCTGTCCACGAGATCGCGCAAGGCGCGGATAAAATCGCGGTAGCCGGTGTAGCCCAACTGGTTTACAAACCGAACGACCGTTGCCTCACTCACGCCGCATGCCGATGCCAGGCCCCTGGTCCTCAGGAAAACCGCCTCCTGCGGATGCTGGATGACATACTGCGCGAGGACCCTGCCTTTGGGAGCAAGCTGATCCTCTGCCTGACTGATTCGTTCCAACAATGAACTGCCCTGAAGTTGATTCATGATCGAACCACCGAATTTGTTGTGAAAGACATTGAAACCCGGGGAAAATAGTTCTCCATTGTCAATGAAATATTTTGTTTCATTTTTGTTACATTGTCCAGTATTTCTTTTGGTGCTCGATCCTGCCCGATCGATCGGGACTCGGGGGCGGCGCGCCTGCGTCACTGCGGGAGCATTGCCGACCTTGAAGTTAACATATGAATTTAGTTGCAAATTACGTCTATTTTGAGAAAGTGCGTGCCAAAGGTGCAGGGGACCGGACCGATGCTTCGGGACCACACGTCCATGATGGTTTTTTCATTTTTTGGCGTCATGTCCTGCCGTTTGATCCAGGATTTGCATTCGAAAGCGACCCTCGGATGCCCGTTGCCGATAACGCTTGACATCGACTGTGCCGTTTGCTACTAAATATTTCAACAAAAGGGTCAGTTCGACAGTGTCAGGTTATTTAAAAAGCGTTATGCGGGCGCACAGCCTCAGCGCGCCGTTCCGGTTCCGGTATGGCGCTTCCCATAGACTCCAGCGCAAGTCTGACAGGGCCGAATTCAAAACACCCGACTTTAACTACGATAATTCTTGATGCAAAATTGAATATATTTGTTACGAGCCCTTTCCGGGTTACTGATACGGACAGCCGTATGTGAGTCCCGTTGGTTGCGGTTTTTGCCTGAACGGTACCGCTGCAAGGTCGTTCGGGATTTGCTGCAACGTTTGCCTGTGGCGGGAAGGGGTCGGACATTGGGAGAGGGGGAACCGTTGGGGTGCCGTTAACGCAGGTGGGCATCCGGCAACGGCCGCTGGTCGTGTGTTCTGTGGATTGGACTCAAAGGAGAGGCTATGAAGAGACGGCTTATCGGAACTGTTGCGGTCTTGATGATGATCTTGTTCGCAGCTTTTGCTTCGAATGGTTTGGCCGCTGAAAAGCTGGCCAAAAAGCAAGTTTTGACCATTGCCTTTGATGCCGGTGACGTAAAGACACTTGACCCTCACTCTGCTGCTGCAACTGTGGATCGCGCTGTGGTGAGCACGATGTTCAACGGCCTCGTGCGATACGCTCCGGGAAATGAAGTGGCGGTCGAGCCCGATCTGGCCGAATCGTGGAAGGTCTCCGAGGATGGCAAGGTCTGGACGTTTTCTCTGAGAAAGGGTGTGTTTTTCCATCCGTTTCCCGGAAATCCGAACGGCTATGAGATGACTTCGGAAGACGTCCTGTATTCGCTCCAGCGGGCGGCCAACACGCAGTCCTCAGCCTATGCCGGGGAATATTCGGGCCTCAGCTTCAAGGCGGCGGGTCCCAATGCCGTGGAAATCACTGTTGAAAAACCGATGTCGGAGACCTTGTTCCTTGCGAAAGTGGCCAATTACGCCGGTGGATTCATCGTCTGCAAGAAGGCGATCGAATCCCAGGGAAACGACTGGTTCAAGACGCATCCGGTCGGCACGGGACCCTTTGCTTTCAAGGGTTATGAACCGCAGCAGAAAATCAACCTGGTGCGAAACGGCAAATATTTCCGGGGTGCACCCATTCTGGAAGAGGTCGTCGTTCGTTTCATGGCCAGCGTAAGTTCCCGCGAGTTCGGGCTGCGCACCGGCGAACTGGATATTATAGAAGGACTCAAAGAAGATCAGTGGGTTGCAAAGATCGCCTCTTTCCCCCAGGTGTCCGTGAAAAGCTTCGGCCCGTGCGAAGTGCAGATGCTCAACTTCAACCTTACCAAGAAACCCTTCGACGATATCCGTGTCCGCAAGGCGTTCTGTTATGCGGTGTCCCGCGAGGAAGTGGCTGCCTTCATGGGGAAGAATCTCGCCGTGCCCATTTATTCCGCTGCCCTGGCTCCGCCGGCCCCGGGGGCTTTGACAAAGGAAGAAGCTGAAAAGGCGGGCGTCGTTTACGAGAACAATATCGAAAAAGCCAAGCAGCTCCTGGCCGAAGCCGGTTATCCGAACGGACTTGAAACAGAGGCCATAGTCAGCGAGATGGATTCCAGCTACCGCAAGCCGATGATAGCCATCCAGGCCCAGGTGAAGAAAGCGGGAATCAACCTGAAACTGAACGTGGTGGAGCACGCATCTTTTCACAGCATGGTGCGCCAGGATGCCAGCCCGATTGTCTATTATGCCTCCTGGCGTCCCAATGTGGATGTCTTTCTGAGTCGCTTCTATTCCTCGGACGCGTCTGTGGTATCGGGCAAGAAGCCTGACACCAATTTCAGTCATTACGGCCTTGTGGACGCCAACGGAGACGGCAAGATCGACACGATCGATCAACTCATCGATCAGGCCAGGTGGGAGCTTGACTCCAAGAAGCAGGATCAGCTCTGGAAAGAGGCCCAGATCCAGGTGCTAAAGGACGTGGCGGCCCTGCCGGTGATCCGGCTGAAATACGACTTCCCGATGAAATCCTATGTGGACCTGGGATATCCCCTGGAATTCCTCTGGGAAACCTACAGCGTTCCCATCACCGAAAAGGCGCGTATTTTGGCGCACTGATTCATGTTTGCCGTTCACCTGTGTGGACAACACTCACGGCGGCTTTCCCGGTCCTCACCCATGATGGACCGGGAAAGGCACGCGGAGGGGGGAGACTTCCATGGTTTCCCGCTCTCGCCCGAGTTGAAAACACATGTTTATACGCGACGACATCTATAACTGCTCAACGTTGATTTTCGCAGGCGGCTTGTAGGGTGGGCAAAAGCGAAGCGTTGCCCACCGGATGGCTGATGAGTGGTGGGCACGGTGAATCCCTGTCCACCCTGTACTGCACTGCTCCAACGCTTCGCAAAGACTTGTGACGCTATGTTCAGTTACGTCGTTCGTCGAATCCTGCAGAGCATTCCCATACTTTTCGTCGTACTGACGATGGTGTTCGTGGTCGTGAGGGTCCTCCCCGGCGATCCGGCCGTTGCGGCCCTCGGAGATTACGCAAGCAAGGACGCAGTGGCGGCCCTGCGCGAGCGAATGGGCCTGAATGCGCCTCTCTGGATTCAGTACTTCAGATTCATAGGCGGTCTTTTTCGCGGCGATCTCGGCACATCGATCATTACCGGCTACCCCGTTGCTTCACAGGTGCTCGAAGTCCTTCCCCATACCCTGGAACTGACCTTCAGCGGCATCATTTTCGGCTACGTGTTCGGCGTCCCGCTCGGGGTCCTGGCGGCGGTGCGGCGAAATACCTTCGTGGACTACTTCAACCGCATTTTTTCGCTTGTCGGTCTTTCAGTCCCCGCCTTCTACCTCGGTATCCTTCTGATACTGCTCCTGTGCATTCAGTTCCCGTTCTTTCCCGTGGTGGGGGTCGGCAGCTTCTCAGACCCGGTGGAAAATCTGCGCCACCTGTTCCTCCCCGCACTGACCCTGGGGTTGCTCATGACCGCGTACATCACGCGGATGACGCGGTCTTCGATCCTCGAGACGATTCGTGAAGACTACGTGCGTACTGCCCATGCCAAAGGCGTTCTGGAACGGGTCGTCCTTTTCAAGCACGTGCTTCGCAATGCCCTGATTCCCATCGTGGCCCTGGGCGGTCTGTATGCAGTGGTGCTTATCGGTTCTTCCGTGATGGTCGAAATTGTCTTTTCCCGGCCTGGGCTGGGCAAACTCATGGTGGGGGCAATCAAGCAGCGGGACTACACGACACTCCAGTCGGTGATGGTCATTTACGCAACCATCGTGGTGGTGCTCAATCTGGCGACCGACCTGTTCTATGGTCTGATCGACCCGCGGATCAAATACAAGTGACGGTTTTGGCACAATGCGCGACTCTCATTCCTGTGAAACCGCAGGTGATCTCAGTGAGGAATTCAAGTGGAGGTAAGTCCCGAGGAACTATCCGACAGCCGTAAGATGTGGGCTGCATTTCTCAAGAATCGTACCGCTCTGATCGGGGGCGTCATCGCTGTTTTGATCGTGCTGATGGCCGTGTTCGCCCCTTACATTGCGCCCATGGATCCCCTTGCCCAGGATTCCTACATCCGCCTGCAGGCAAGCAGCGGCGCTCACTGGCTGGGCACTGACGATTTCGGCCGCGACGTCTTGTCGCGCATCGTCTGGGGCAGCCGTATTTCGCTCATCATCGGGGTTTCGTCCGTAGCCTTCGGCCTGATTCTCGGGACGGTGCTCGGCATGATCGCCGGTTATTACCGGGGTGTTGTGGAAACGGGGATAATGCGGGCCATCGATGTGGTGATGTGCTTTCCGGATCTCATCCTCGCCATTTGCGTGACCGCTGTTCTGGGCGCCAATCTCCTCAACCTCATCCTCACGATCAGCATCGTCATGACACCGCGATTTGCGCGGCTCGCTCACGGAGCGCTGCTCTCCATAAAGGAACGGGACTACGTGACGGCGGCCCAGGCCATCGGAGTGAGTGTTCCCCGGATTCTGAGGAAGCACATACTTCCCAATATTTTCGGTGAACTGCTGGTGGCGGGGACACTTTGGGTGGGTGAAGCCATCCGCCTGGAGGCGAACCTGGCTTTCATCGGCCTTGGCGTTCAGCCTCCGACCCCCACCTGGGGCAACATGACTCGCGAGGGGGTGGATGTTCTCATCAATGCCCCATGGATCTCCATGTACGCGGGTCTCAGTATCCTCATCACCATCTTGTCGTTCAATATGCTGGGGGATGGCGTCAGAGACATGATCGATCCGCGGCTTCGCGGAGAATAGCGTCGGATATAACGAGGACTTAAAGGCTTTGCAGGACATTTTGCTGGAAATCAAGCATCTCAAGACCTTCTTTTACACTGAGGAAGGGATTTCCCGGGCCGTTGACGGCATGGATCTGATCATCCGCAAAGGAAGGACCCTGGGGGTCATCGGCGAATCGGGTTGCGGGAAAAGTGTTACCGCACTGTCTGTGCTGCGGCTCGTGAGCAGCCCTCCGGGACAGATCATCAGCGGACAGATTCTCTTTGAGGGAGAGGATCTGCTGTCGAAATCGCCCGCCGAGATGCGCAGGATACGCGGCAATGATATTTCGATGATCTTCCAGGAACCGATGACATCCCTCAACCCCGTCTACACCATCGGCAATCAGATCATGGAAGCGATCATCCTCCACCAGGGTCTCGGCAAGGCTGATGCCCGAAAGAAGGCGGTCGAGGTGCTGGGGTTTGTGGGAATATCCTCGCCCGAGAAGCAGGTTGACGCCTATCCCCATCAACTGAGCGGCGGGATGCGCCAGCGGGCCATGATTGCCATGGCGCTTTCATGCCGTCCCAAACTGCTGATCGCCGACGAACCGACCACCGCGCTGGATGTGACCATTCAGGCCCAGATCCTGCGGCTCATCAATGAGTTGAAGGAACAGATCGGCATGGCGGTCATGATGATTACCCATGACCTTGGAGTTATCGCCCAGGTAGCAGACGACGTAGTCGTGGCCTATGCCGGAAAAGGCGTCGAATACGGTGATGCCGAGGCGATTTTCGAGCGGCCTGCCCACCCCTACACTCAGGCCCTGCACCATTCGATACCGCGCCTGACGGAAAGCAGGAAACGAAAGCTCGAGGTCATTCAGGGGATGGTTCCCAACCCGCTGAATTTTCCACCGGGATGCCGCTTCCATCCCCGGTGCACGCATGCAAGGGATTATTGCTCCGCTCAGGAACCGGAACTGGAAGAAATCGCACCGAACCACAAGGTGCGTTGTTTCATTTACAATCGGGAAGTGGGACATTTGTTCAGATGATCCAGACAGCTTATGCCCAGAGCGATCAACTGCTGATAGCACGCCGCCTGAAGAAGTATTACCCCATTTACGGGGGAGTCTTCTCGAAGGTTGTCGCACACGTGAAGGCGGTTGACGGCATCGATTTTTCCGTGGACAGAAACGAGATTCTGGGACTGGTGGGCGAATCGGGTTGTGGGAAAACCACCGTGGGACGCCTGGTTCTGGGGCTTATCGAGCCGACGGAAGGGGAGATTATTTTTGAGGGGACCGCGTTGAGTAAGCGGTCGAAAGCTGAAATGCGGCTTCTGCGCAGGCATATGCAAATTGTATTTCAGGATCCCTATGCTTCCCTGAATCCCCGAATGAATGTCGAGGAAATCATCGGCGAGCCGCTGTATATACACGGCGGGCTGAAGGGAAGGGAAAAAAGGGACCGGGTCGGACTGCTCATGGAGACTGTGGGCCTGGAGGCCCGGTTCCGGAGCCGGTACCCTCATGAATTCAGCGGAGGCCAGAGGCAGCGCATCGGGATTGCCCGGGCACTGGCGCTCAGTCCCAAACTGATCGTCTGCGATGAAGCTGTGTCGGCGCTTGATGTTTCCATTCAGGCGCAGGTCATCAATCTCCTGGAAGAGCTCCAGGAGAGACTCGGACTCACCTATATTTTCATCTCCCACGATCTGAGCGTCGTGAAACACATCTCTCACCGGGTCGCCGTAATGTACCTTGGCAGAATCGTGGAACTGGCCGCCACCGAAGCGGTATACAGCTCTCCGCGGCACCCTTACACTCGAGCGCTTCTTTCCGCCGTGCCTCTTCCGGACCCGAAACACAAAGGGGAAGTGATCGTGCTGACGGGTGAAGTTCCCAGCCCCGTAAACCCGCCGTCAGGATGCCGGTTCCGCACGCGCTGTTACATGGTGCAGGAAATCTGCAGCCGTGAGGACCCGCCGCTCCGGGAAATCGTTCCGGATCATTTCGCGGCATGTCACTTTGCATAATCCGGCCTTACGGGGATTTGACAGTTTCTGTTACATTGAATCTCACAAAGATATGCAGCATGATTTTCACGGCGCCTCACTTTTCCCGGCGGGCGCAGCTCATTGATACACCTGAAAAAAGCCGGGATTGCCCGCCCCGATCAGCTTCAATGTTCCATCGGCTGCTTCATTCGGTAATGGGGAAAAGGAATCCCCGAACGCTCTGCGGTGAAAGAGTTGTAACTTTCATTTTGACAATATTTGTTTCATCTGCTAGTGAATACTTCAACTGGAAGAATATAGAGGGTTCTTTTTTCAGAGGTGGCTGCAAATGCCTGCCATGCAATCACAAATCTTGAGGGGTGGAGGTTTTGAATCCAGCCCCGTATATCACCTTTCACACCTGTTTTTGACGATCAGCAAGGCATTCTTTGAGTCAACTGAGCGGAGGGAATCGGATGTTTTCTAAAATCAAGAGGCTGTGGGGGACCTCTCCCTTTAAAGCCGGCTATGATGCAGTGGTCATCGGCGGTGGCATCCATGGTTTGGCTACCGCCTATTACCTCGCACGGGATCACGGCATCACCAATGTCGCAGTCCTTGACAGGCGCTATATCGGTTTCGGCGCCGCGGGACGCAACACGGCGATCGTCCGGGCCAATCAGCGCACCCAGGAAAACCTCAAACTCTACAAAGAGGGACTGGCGCTCTGGCCGGAACTGATCTCGGAGTTGGACTTCAACATGATGTTTTTTAACTGCGGAAACCTCAACCTTGCCCACGGCGAAGCAGGAATGAACGCCTTCCGCAACCAGATTTCGACGGCGCAGTTTCTCGGGGTGGAAAGCCACCTGCTGGATGCCAAGGGCTGCAAAGAGGTTGTGCCGTTGCTGGACATTTCGGATCGGCCGCGGTACCCGATCTTCGGGGGTATGTACCATCCGCCGGGGGGGACGATGCGCCACGACGCCGTCGTATGGGGACTGGCAAAAGGAGCGGCGGCCAGGGGCGTTCACATCCACCAGCAAACCGAAGTGACCGGCATAGGGCTCGAAGGCGGAAAGGTCAGCTCGGTTAAGACCTCGAGGGGCACGATAAAGACACGCAAAGTGCTCATCGCAGCCGGCGGCTACGGCGCCCAGGCGGCCCAGATGGTCGGGCTGAGGCTGCCCATTCACGTCCTTACCATTCAGGCGATGGTGAGTGAGCCCTTGAAGCCGTTCCTCGACCACGTCGTATCCTCGGGGACTTACCACTGCTATTGCCACCAGAGCCTCAAAGGGGAACTGGTTACCGGCGCCCACATGGATCCCTGGCCGAACTTCACCACCATGGTCACGGCCGAATACATCAAACATCAGGCGGAAGGCCTGACTGAGCTTATGCCCAGTCTGAAAGGGCTCCGCTTCATGAGGATCTGGTCCGGTCTGGCCGACATGACGCCCGATATGGCACCCATCATCGAAGGCAACGAACCGTATGAGGGGCTTTATCTCAATTGCGGCTGGGGCTACTTCGGGTTCAAGTCGGGTCCGATAGCCGGCAGATACCTGGCCCGGTACATGGCCGAGGAGAGTTGTCCGGATATACTGAAGCCTTTCACGCTGAAACGCTACCAGGACAACCGGCTGATGGGAGAAATTGCGACTCCGGTGAACTACGGGCCGTGGAACTAACGGGAGGTTCTGATATGTCATACATGATAACGTGCCCCATCTGCGGCAGGCGAAATCTTTACGAGTTCAAATTCGGCGGAGAAATCCGGGGGCCCCGTCCTGATGAGCGGGGACTGACTCCCGAGGCTTGGGCCGATTGGGCTTATATGCACGACAACGCAAGCGGGCCTCAGGAAGAGTGGTGGTACCACCGGGATGGCTGTGGAATATGGTTTACGCGCCATCGCAACACTCTGACCAATCGTGAGGTGTCCGCGCCCGGGACGGAGGTGACGAAATGACGCGCCTGAACGGCCTGCCGACCTTAAAGATCGATCCCGCGCGCAGCATTACCTTCAACTATCGCGGCCACACCATGAAGGGGTGCAACGGCGACAGTGTGGCCACCGCGCTTTACGCCAATGGAGTGCGCATTTTTTCCAGAAGCCTGAAATATCACAGGCCTCGCGGGCTCTACAGCCTGGATGGAGAGTCATCCAACTGCATGATGACCGTAGACGGCCTGCCCAACGTGCATGCTGAAAAGGCCCTGCTGCGCGAAGGCCAGTCGGTCAGTCCCCAGAACGTCCTCGGCACCCCGGAATGGGATGCCTGGGGCTTCATGGATTGCCTGCATTGGGCGATGCCGGCCGGTTTCTTTTATCGGGTATTCCATAAACCTTACCGGTTCTGGCCTTTTTTCCAGAAGCACATCCGGAACATGGCGGGGCTGGGCCGGTTCAATCCGGAATGGCAGCCGGGTGAATCCGATCAGGCGTTTTTGAATGCCGAGGTCTGTGTCGCGGGCGGCGGCGCTGCAGGGCTGAATGCGGCCCTCGCCGCTGCAAAGCAGGGCTTGCGCGTGGTTCTCTTCGAAAGCCGTCCGTGGCTCGGAGGCTTTTATGCATGGCGGAGTAGAGCGAGCGGCAACGGCCGGCCCTTCTACGAACGAACCGAAGAGCTGGCTGCGCAGTTGCGGGAATATTCCAACGTGCGCATCTTCACTCACGCCTCTGTAAACGGGATCTGGGGGGACAACCTCGTGACCGCTTTCCAGGTCGGCGGAGTGGGCGATCATTTCGCCGAGCGCTACCTGGAAGTGCGGGCAAAGAGCGTCGTTGTGGCGACGGGGTGCAATGAACGGCCCCTGGTCTTCGAACACAACGAGCGGCCGGGCGTCATGCAGGTAGCCTGCGCGCACCGGCTTGCGGCAAACTATGGTTTGCTTCCCGGGGCATCCGCCGTCTTCAGTGTGGGGGACGATCTGGGTCTGGAAGCCGCGGTGGAACTGGCCGATCTCGGAATGGATATCCGAGCCGTGGCGGACAGCCGCTCTCAGGGTTACGACGGCGAACTCGTTTCCGCTCTCGGCGCAAGAAAGATCCGCTTCCTTCCCGGTTGGGCCGCGAGCGAAACACAGGGGTGGAGGATGGTCCGTGGAGTGAAACTCACCAGTCTGCACGGGCCCGGCGAGAAGCATTTCGCATGTGACGCCGTGGTCGCATCGGCGGGCCTCACTCCCAACAGCGGTCTGCTCGTCCTGGCCCAGGGCAAGACGGCATACGATCGCGGCACGAACAGCTTTTTGCCTTCGGAACTTCCGCAAGGGGTCCATGTGGCCGGGCGGCTACAGGGGCACGCTCAACCGGAGGCCATCGAAGCGTCCGGGAAGCTCGCCGGTTTGGCGGCGGCTCTTGACAGCGGCGCGGACGTGTCCGGCGAGATGAACGAGGCACGGGATCAACTGGCAGAGGTCGCGCGCCCCGCCGAAGGCAGCAAGGTCCTTATGTCTCGCGGCAGTTGCGGCAAGAAGAGTTTCGTCTGCTTCGACGAAGACGTCACCGTGAAACACCTCAAGCAGTCCGTCGCGTATGGCTTTGACGTGCCCGAACTTGCGAAGCGTTTCTCAGCCGCGGGCACAGGTCCGAGCCAGAGCGGCATTCCCGGGCACAATCTTCCGCTCATCCTGGACGAACTTCGTGACGGCGAAGAGTTGCCCATTCAGCCGACTACCGTTCGCCCTCCGTTGGTCCCGACGCTCTTTTCAACCTACGCCTCGCATAACCATGACATCCATAAGCGGACCCCGGTTGACCGGGAACAGAAATCCCAGGGAGGGATCTTCCGCCGCATCGGAGTCTGGAAGCGCGCGCGTTATTTCTCTCAGGATTTTTCCTCAAAGGAAGAAATTCGAAGCGTCCGTGAAAATGTTGGATTGATCGATGTCTCGACGCTCGGGAAGTTCAGAATTTTCGGGCCGGATGCCGAAAAGGCCCTGAACCGGGTGTATGTGGGAAACATGCTGAAGATCCCGATGGGCCGGATGAAATATTCCGCCATGGTGAACGACGATGCCTGTCTTGTCGACGATGGAGTGCTCACGAAAACCGGCGAGAATGACTTCTATTTCACCGCTTCGACGGGCCGGGCGGGAATGACTTCCGAATGGATCAGGTATCAGTGCCTCGGTGAAGACTGGGAATTCCACATCGTGAATCTTACGGATACGCTGGGGGCCATCAATGTTGCCGGTCCCAACTCCAGAGCGGTCCTTCAGAAGCTCACCGACGCCGACCTTTCCGACGGGGCTTTTCCGTACCTTGGCTATCGCGAGTTGCTTCTGTGTTCGCAGGTCCCGGTCAAGGCGATGCGGCTGGGTTTTGTCGGCGAATTGTCCTTTGAGCTGCACATCCCCTCGTCATACTGCCGTTTTGTGTGGCAGGCGCTCATGGAAGCCGGGCGGGAATTCGACATTCGCCCCTTCGGTCTCGAGGCGCAAAACTGCCTTCGGCTTGAAAAGGGTCATGTGATCATCGGCCAGGAGAGCGAGATCAGGACGACTTTGCACGATCTCGGCATGGGGCCTCTGTGGTACCGCGGCAAGCCCGAGGCGAAGACGGTGGGAGCGCCGGCGCTTCACTTCACCGAACATCAGGAAGGCCGCCTGAAACTGGTCGGCATCCAGATGGAGGATGCCTCGAAGAAACCGGGAGATGGAGCACTGATTGTGGATGACGCCGTCCGCGGCCATATCTGCACGGTGCGGTACAGCCATGCGCTCGGCCGGAGCATCGGCCTGGCCCTGGTGGATGCTCCGCTGGCAAAAGTGGGGACGCCCCTGAAGATTTTTCAGGAAGGCATGGGAAGTCAGAGATTTACGGCCACGGTGGTTCCCACTCCTTTTTACGACCCCGACGGAAAGCGGCAGAGGATATAGACCTATGAATACCGAAGCAATAAAGCGCTTTTCTCCGATTGCGTTGCAGGCCTCACCGGTTGAGTTGGCACAGCGGGACGGCTGGGATGTAGTGCTCGGCTATGAGGGCGAAAAGTCCGGGCCATGGCTTGTGGACCTCAGTCATCGGAGTAAATTTGACATACAGAGCAGGGTTCTCGATACCGTCACGATTTTCGGGAAGCCCGTACCGGGAACCCCCGGCGAGTGCATGCCGGTCGAGGGGTGGCTGGTCAATCGCATGAACCGGACGCAGGCGGCGCTGTGGGATCTGGACGCGCACGAGCCGGGGCCGCCGGTTAAAGAGCTTTTCGCCACCGAGACCACCGATGGGCAGTGCCTGCTGGCGCTCGTCGGTGACAACCTCCCTCGTGTTATGGAAAAGCTGACCCGGCTGGACTGCTTTCCTCCCGGCAAGGCAACGCCTTTTCTCATTCAAGGCCCTGCGGTCCACATTCCCATGCAGGTGGTGATTTTCGAACGGGGCTCCGTCGGGATCGTCCTCATGGCCTTCTCGCGAGGGTATGGGCAGGCCGTGGCCGACGCGATCATGGGATCCTGCAGGGAATTCCCGATCCGTCCGGGCGGGGAAAAGAGGTTTACGGAGGCGTTCGCTTCTTTTGGCGGGTAGAGTCAGGACCGGTCGGCAAGCCCGTCGTGTCGCCGTCCATGCCGCGGGGTCGAAGCCTGAACGCCGGGGAGCGTTCGCCTTTCGATACCTCCTGGCGGGCTGTTCTTTTCACGGTGCGAATCCGCCGGGCTTGCGCGGCCGCGGTCGGCGCGCTCAGGATTGCAGGGGAGTACGCTCTTTCGTCGGACTCTGCGACACGCATGCACGGGTCGCTTGATGCATCCGACGGCAGCTTTGCACAGGAAACGGTCCTTCCGGGTGCTGCGGATTTTGCAGCAACCCGAGACACGAGGAGTTCGGGATGGACAGCAAGGGACTTTCGGGGATTCAGTATCGCCCCCTTTCAGATGAACAGGTGAAGACTATCCATGAGGCATCTCTCACCATCCTGGAGAAAACGGGCTTCACATACGAATCCGGCCTGGATGAGACCCTCGATATGCTTGAGAAGAGCGGCGCGAAGGTGGATCGCAACGGCGCCAGGGTCAGGTTTCCCCGCGATCTGGTCACCGCCGAAGTGGCCAAAGCCCCGGAGCGAGTGGTTCTGTGCAGCCAGGATGGGAAAAACGACCTCGATCTCACGGAACATCGCGTCCATTTGGGAACCGGGGGAGCGGCCATCAGGATCCTCGATCTCGAAACGGGCCAAGCCCGCCCGACCACTCTGAGGGATTTGTATCAACTCGGCAGACTGGTGGACAAACTGGATCACGTGCACTTTTTTCTGCGTCCGTGCATCCCCACCGACATCCCTCAGTCGGAATACGACGTGAACGTCTATTACGCCTCCCTCAAAGCGACCGCAAAACATGTCATGGCGGGGGTAAACAACGTTGAAGAATTCCATCGGGTGGTCGATCTTGCCTCTGTGATTGCCGGAGGAGCGGAGAAACTCAAGGAAAGACCTTTCATCTCCGTCATCACCAGTTTTGCGATCAGCCCTCTCAAATTGTGTACCCAGTCAACGACCATCATGCGTGAAGCGGCGAAGAATCATATCCCTGTGGCGCTGTCCTGTGCTCCCATGGCGGGTTCGACGTCGCCGATCACGATGGCCGGGACCCTGGCTCAGCTTCATGCGGAACAGATGGCGGGCATCACCATTTGCGAGTTGACGAGCGCAGGGGCGCCTTTGCTGTACGGAGGAATCCCGGGCATGGCGAATCTGCGGACCATGGGCTACCTGGGGGGCTCCGTCGAATGCGGTATGATGAATGCCGCGGTCCATCAGTTGGCTCACCACATAAGGGTACCGAATTATAATTCATCGGGTCTCACGGATTCGAAAATCCCGGATGCCCAGGCGGGTTGGGAAAAGGGATTGACGACTCTTCTTGCCACGATGGGAGGATCGAATTTCGTGCACCATGCGGCCGGCATGCTGGAATCGATGTTGGCGGTGTCCTACGAACAGTTCGTGATCGATGACGAAATCATCGGGATGTGCTGCAAGGTCCTCAAGGGAATTGAAGTCGATCCCGAGCATCTGGCGCTCGAAGTGATCGATTCCGTTGGCCCGGGATCCAATTTCATGCCGGCGGCCCACACCATGACTCACATGCACGACGAATATTTCGAGGGAAACGGCGTGTCCGACCGCAAGAGCCGGGTCAAGTGGGAAAAGGAGGGTGCACAGGATGCGTGGATGAGGGCAGGGGCCATAGCAAAACGGATTCTTGCTGCCGACGAGAAGTCTTATATCTCTGAAGCTCAGGATAAAGCCATTCGGCAACGATTCAACATCTTACTTTAAAGAGGGATTAACCATGTTCGATTCCAAACCCATTATCGAGGCCTTGGTGGCAGGAGATGAGGGAAAACTTACCGGGCTGGTTCGCCATGCGCTGGATGCCGGCGTTCCCGCCAAGCAGATAGTCAATGAGGGGCTGCTTTCGGGAATGGACGTTGTCGGCGAGAAGATGGAGAACGAGGACATGTTCATCCCTGAAGTCTTTATGGCCGCAAAGGCCATGAGCAGTGTTCTCGGTATTCTGACCCCCCTCCTGGCCGAAGGAGACAGGAACGCCGGGGGCAAAGTGGTCATTGGGACGGTAAAAGGGGATTTGCACGATATCGGGAAGAACCTTGTCGCCATGCTGCTCGAAAGTTCGGGTTTCCAGGTCTTCAATCTGGGAGTGGACATTACCCCGGAGAGGTTTTTGGCGGAGATCAAAGACAAGGGAGCTGATATAGTCTGTCTTTCCGCATTGCTCACCACTACGATGCCCATGATGAAAAAGACCATCGATGCCATAGCGGAAGGCGGGTTGAGAGACCGGGTGAAGATAATGGTGGGCGGAGCGCCGGTGAGCCAGAAATTTGCCGACGAAATCGGGGCAGACGGTTACGCTCCCGATGCGGGTTCCGCGGTCAAAGTGGCAAAAGCGGTTCTGCATTAGATCTCGAGACCGGAAGTATCGGGCAGGGCGTGCGGGCTGACAACAGGCCGGCGAGGCCTCGAAGTCTTTGACAGAGAGATTCTGTGGCAGGCGGCAATACCGGGGGCACGACCGGAAAGCCTGTCCCGCCATAAGGAGCGGTCTCGGGCCGATTGATTCAGCCGCGTTCAAGAAACGGCTCGCTTATAGCAGGTGAACCGGACGGCTTGCTGTCCGGGCGCGAAGCGCAAGAGGAGGCTTGGAGGGTAAGCCCTGGAATTGCGGTGACGGATTCGGCCGCTCCTCTTGTCCTTAAGGACCCGGATAACAAGTATCCGGGCCACCCGTGGCGATTTCCCTTCCCTGAGGGAGGGGCGGAAAATTGCCCGGATTAGGCACAAATCAAATACCTCAGTGAGTGAGGCGACATGAGCGACACCCTGAATTTCTTCATACAGAATTGGGATGAAGTGGTCCGCCTGGCTCAGCAGCATGTGTACATTGTCGCAATAGCGGTTATCATCGCCATCTTCACAGGAGTGCCCATCGGTGTCTGGATAACGTTCCATCTCACCGCTGCCAGAGTGGTACTCTATCTGGCCGGCATCATGATGACCGTACCGTCCATTGCTCTTTTCGGAATCATGATCCCGGTCCTTTCCCTGGTCGGACACGGCATCGGTAACGTTCCGGCCATAATCGCCCTCGTGCTCTATTCTCAGCTTCCGATCATTCGAAACACCTACGCCGCCATAAAAAACGTCGATCCCGGCATCATAGACGCCGGTCTGGGGATGGGGATGACGCGGGCGCAGGTGTTGCTGAAAGTGCAGGTCCCCATGGCGATGAGCGTGATCTTTGCCGGAGTGCGCGTCGCCGTGGTCATGTCCATCGGTATCGGCGCGATTTCCGCTTATATCGGCGCTGGAGGGCTCGGCCATCTGATCTTTATGGGGATAGGGCAAAGCTATGGTGCGATGATCAATGCGGGATCCATTGCCGTGTCGATCATGGCCATTGTTGCCGACTATGTGTTCAGACTCATCGAAAACCGCATGGTCAGCAAAGGGTTAAAAGCACAATGATGATAGAACTCGAGCACGTGACCAAGATTTATCCCGGCACCAAAGCGCCGGCGGTGGATGATGTCAGCCTGATGATACCCCCCGGAGAGATCTGCGTTCTTATCGGTTCGTCGGGGTGCGGCAAGACCAGCGTCATGCGCATGATCAATCGCCTGATAGAAATCACTTCGGGCAATATCCGGATCGGCGGGAAAGACATCCTCGAGATGGATGTGATCGAGTTACGGCGAAACATCGGTTACGTGATCCAGCAGATCGGGCTTTTCCCTCACATGACGGTCCGCGACAACATTGCCACGGTCCCCAAGCTGCTTGGATGGGACAGGAAACGGATCGACGAACGCGTGGATGAACTTCTGGAAATGGTGAACCTCGATGCCGAGATTTTTCGATCCCGGTACCCTCGCGAACTGAGCGGAGGACAGGCGCAGCGCATAGGAGTGGCACGCGCGATGGCGGCTAATCCTCCGGTAATGCTCATGGACGAACCGTTTGGAGCCATCGATCCGATCAACCGGGAAGAACTTCAGGATGAGTTCCTGAGGATTCAGGAGAAGCTGAAGAAAACCATCGTATTCGTCACCCACGACATCCATGAAGCGATCAAAATGGGCGAGAAGATCGCTCTTCTCAAGGAGGGCCGGCTTATTCAGTACGGTACGCCGGAAGAGCTTCTGAGCAAACCCCGCGATGAATTTGTCAAAAGTTTCGTGGGAACCGATCGCGCATTGAAGCGGCTGAACCTGCTCAAGGTCGGAGATGCCATGATGACGACTCCCGTACACTGCTGCCTGGACGACCCAAGCGAGAGAGTACTGGAGTATATGCTCTGCAACGATCTTCAGTTTCTCCTGGTGACGGACACCGAAGAAAGACTCGAAGGCTATGTGAATCTTTACGACCTCAAGGGACATCGAGGCGTCGTGGGGGATGTCGTTCGTCCGATGACTCTTACGGTGACCCCGGACCAGAACCTTAAGGAGGCCTTGAGCAAGATGCTGGCCTACGACCTGGGAATCGTTGTGGCGACCGATGAGGCCGGAGTGCTGAAAGGGATCCTGAACAGCCGGACCCTCATCTCCATAGTCGGTGAAACCTACGATGAACGGGGCGGACACTGGGGAAACGTCACGGCTCTCGGGAGAATTTAATGAAAGGGAACGGCCGCCATATTGTGGACAAATCGGCATGGATCGTGATCGCGGTCCTGCTGGCCTACGTTGCGGGCGTTTTTTCCGAGAGCCAGGGGTTTTTGAAATTCGTAAAGAAGCATCCCGGCGAGATCTGGCTGCTGTTGATTCAACATCTTCAGTTGGTCGGCATTTCCGGCGTTATCGCCATCGGTTTGGGGGTCCCGGCCGGCATTGTCCTGACGCGCGGATTCATGCGGCGCCACAAGGATTGGCTCCTCACCTTTCTTGGAATCTTCCAGACCGTGCCGTCGCTCGCGGTTATCGCCATCGCCATGGCATATCTCGGGATCGGGAAAAAGACCGCTATTCTGGGACTGGTCGTCTACTGCATTACGAGCATCATCCGGAATACCGTCGCCGGTCTTGCGAACCTGGACCCGGTGGTGCTCGATGCCGGACGCGGGATGGGCATGACCTCGACGCAGCTCCTCTTCAAGGTGGAACTTCCCAACGCCATGTACATCATTCTCACCGGAATCCGGACAGCCATGGTCATCAATGTGGGTTCGGCGGCGATGAGTTTCCTCGTCGGAGGCGGCGGCCTGGGAGACCTCATCTTTACCGGGATCGCTATGCTGGATGCCGGATATATGTTCGCCGGAGCCGTGCCGACCGCTGCTCTGGCGGTGATCATAAACTGGATATTGGAACGGGCGGAGAGTTGGCTCATCAGCCCGGGCCTGGTTTATGAGGATTAGCGGCTTCATGGATCAAACGGGGCCATGAATCTCTGAAGCGATCTGGGCGCTTTCAGATCCTGCCGGAATGATTTGGTGTTTTATCAAACGACGGAGGCAGCAACATGATGAAGTCAGTGCGTTCGGTGATGAAGTTAACATGTGGCTTGGTTGTGGCCGTCCTTCTTTTTGCGCCGGCTCTTGGCTTTGGAGCCGAGAAGAAGCTGGTGGTGGGATCGAAGGCCTTTACCGAACAGAGGATACTCGGAAGCATCCTGATAACCCTCCTGGAGAAAAACGGCTTTCAGTGTGAAGACAAAACCGGGTTGGGCGGAACGGTTGTCGTGAGGGAGGCGCTGCTCAACAAACAGATCGATGCGTATGTGGAATATACGGGCACCGGACTTCTGGCTCTTCTCAAACATGAAAAGGGGATCACGGATCCTCAGAAATGCTACGAAACGGTTAAACAGGAAGATCTCGAAAAGAACGGCATCGTCTGGTTTCCATATATGAATTTCAACAATACCTACTGCCTGATGATGCGGGAGGCCGATGCCGGCAAGCTCGGAATAAAATCTCTTTCGGATCTGGCAAAATACGTGAAAGCCAACAAAGATAAAATCCAGCTTGGTCTGAACGGCGAATTCTATGCTCGCGCGGATGGGTACCAGCCGCTCAAGGAAGCTTACGGACTCGAATTCCCCGATGATAAAATCACCAAAATGGATCCGGGCCTGCTCTACAACGCCCTCAAAGACGGCCAGGTGCAGGTCGCCCTCGGCTTTGCCACGGACGGGCGCATCAAGGGATTCAACCTGGTGGTCCTGGATGACGACAAGCACTTTTTCCCGGTCTATAACGCATCCACCGTCGTGCGAAAGGAGACCGCCGATAAGTATCCGGAGTTGGAGAAGATTTTCGCAGGTCTGGCCGGTAAACTCGATACCACGACCATGACCGAGCTGAACTACCAGGTGGACGTCGAACATAAGCCGGTTAAGGATGTCGCCCGGGACTGGTTGAAGAAAGCCGGGCTGATCTAACCCTTTTCCCGCAGTTTGTCCCGGAGTGGAAATTAATGAATCTTACCGACAGAGTAATAGAATTCGTTCTGAACGTGGAATGGCACAAACTGCCTGCCGCGGTGCAGCACCAGGCAAAGCGGTGTCTCATGGATGCCCTCGGGGCGTTAATAGCCGGTACGGATACGACTCCGGGGCGGCTCATGGCAGGCTTTGCCGCCGAACAATTCCAAGGCGACGAAGCAACGATTCTTGCATCCGGCAAACGTGTGTCGCTGGCCGGTGCCGCACTCGCCAACGGCTTTGCCCAGAATGCCCTGGATATCGATGACGGTTACCGGCTCGTCAAGGGACACCCGGGAGCCTGCATCCTGCCGGTGATCCTGGCTGCGGGAGAAGTCCGGCCCGGAGTATCCGGAAAGGAATTCCTTACAGCGCTGGTTGTCGGCTACGAATTGGGCACCCGTGCCGGTGTGATCCGGCACGCGCTCTACGAGACATATCATGCGTCCGGGAGCTGGGGAGCGGTTGCCGGAGCCGCGGCAGCGGGCAAACTGCTAAAAGTCGATGCACGGACTCTCCGGGAGGCCATGGGGACGGCGGAATACCATGCCCCCATCGCCCCCATGATGAAAGGCGTCGATACTCCTATGATGGGCAAGGACGCCATAGGGTGGGGGTGCATGGTGGCGGCTTCGTCCCTTGGGATGGCCCGGAACGGTTTCACGGGAGTGGAACCGCTGTTCAGCGATTCGCCGAGGAGGGAATGGATCGAAAACCTCGGCACCCAATATGAGATAATGTCCCTCTATTTCAAACCGTATGCGGCTTGCAGATGGGCTCAGCCTGCAATCGCCGGAGCGCTCAGGATAGCGGCTGAAAACCGCCTGCGGCCGGACGAAATCGAGCGGATTGAAGTCCGGACCTTCAAGGCCGCCTGCGAGTTGAGCCGCCGTCACCCCGCAAACACCGAAGAGGCTCAATACAATCTCCCCTATCCGTTGGCGGCGGCGCTGATCGATTCGGAGGTTGGGCCAAAGCAGGTGCTTCCGCCCCGCATTTTTGACGCAGCCCTTCTGTCCCTGGCGGACAGAGTGACTGCCGAAGTTGAGGAAGCTTACGAAAACGCCTTTCCGGCAAAAGCCTATGCCGAAGTCATCGTTTACACGGCGGACGGCAGACGGCTGGCTTCCGGAAGGATGGAGGCAATGTGGGAACCGCCGGACACGCTTCCGACGGACGAAGAACTGGAAAAGAAATTTTACTGGCTGGTCCGGCCCATACTCGGAGACGAACGGGCCAAAACCCTGATCGCAATAATCCGGGAATTCGAACAACTCGATTGGGTCGACTCATTCATCGGTTGCTGTGTTCCCGGGGGGCAGTGCTGCTTATAGCCCCTTCCGGGTGCGTATGGTCCGTAGGGTGGGCAGAAGCGAAGCGCTGCCCACCAGGGTTTTCCACCGTCCGGCTGAAGAACCGGTGGGCACGGTGAACGAGCCCACCCTACACTGCTCCTTCATTCGCAAAAACTTGTGACGTCATGTGCATGCGGATTTCAGCCTAGAAATAGATGCGACCGTGGTGGTGGGTTTGGTCGCGCCTCTTGTCCCTGCGGACGGGATTTCCCTCGACCCGCCACCATTGTTTACACTCTTTTCGCTGGTGCGTGTACGGTTCGGAAAAGGAGGGTCGAAGCAGAAGAGGTGTTACATCGCTTTACCGTATGATGCGGGTGTAGTATATATGCGTCCGGCGTGTCGAAGTATCGGCCGCCGGTCGGGGTTCCGGACCATGGTATGAACGGCCGGAACGGCAGTCTTCATGAGCCGATTTTGGGTGTTTCCCCCGATATCGGCTCTTTTATCTTTTGGGGACTACGACTTCCCCGCCTTCCCGCTCGAGCCGGTTCAGAATGCTCGGTGAACTGCCCGGCGCCGGGAAGGGGCTGCAAGGGCGTGTCATTTTACCTGGAGACTTCGCGTGCAACTGAAGGCATTTGCTGGGATCGGCCCGCTCCTCATGCTCTCCTCCGGTTTTCTGTTTGCCGTGATGGACTGCATGGTCAAGTCCCTGAGCGCCACCTATAGTGTCTGGGACATAGGCTTTTATCGCTTCGGCTGTGGTATGGCCATCCTTGTCCTGATCTTTGGCCGGCATCACAACCCGTTTTCCTGCCACAACCCGAAGCTGCTGATCTACCGGGGGATCACGGGGTCAATATCGTTCGTGGCCGTGGTTTGGGCTTACCACCTCATTCCCATTTCTACCGCGATGGTCCTTTTTTATTCCTATCCCGCGTTCGCGGCGCTTTTTTCGGCTTTGCTCTTCAAGGAGAGGATAGACAAAGAGTTGCCGTGGATTGTAGTCACCCTTTGCGGAATTGCCGTTTTCCTCGACTTGAAACTGGAAGGAGGCGTCCTCGGGCAAGGGATGTGCCTCGTAGGGGCCGCTTTCGCCGGTGTTGCCATTTCGACTGTCAAAAAGGCACGGGAGACCGACGGTTCGGTGATCATCTACCTCTACTTCTGCCTTATGGGCACCATCACGTCCATTGTCCCCTTTGCTTCCGATCCTAAACTGCCTGCCGGCGCGTATGAATGGTTAGTGGTGGGGGGTATCATAGGCACATCCATAATCGCCCAGCTCCTGATGAATGAAGGGTTCCTTTATTGCAGCAGTTTCGGAGGAAGCCTGCTTTTGACCAGCGAGGTGATTTTCGTGGCGATCTGGGGACTTGTGTTTCTCCATGAAGCGGCTACGTGGCATTTCTGGGTGGGCGGAACCATGATCCTGGGAAGCATGGTTGCCCTGACACGTCCGCGCCGCCCTTGCCAAAGACTGGCGCCCTGAGCCGGAAAAGGATGTCATAAGTCTCCGGTCCCGGCGTTTCCATCTTTTTTGCGTTCAAGGAATAACAAACGATATTTGTTAAGAATGTAGGGAACCGGCCTGTTGCCCGAAGGAAAAGTGTCTGCGTTCCCACGCTCTTTTTGGGGATGTTAAGAATATCGTCTTGAATGCAACCCCGTATTGATTATCCGTGGATCGGCCGGTCGAGCGATTTGAAAGATGCCTCCACCATGATCTCGGCAAGCGTCGGATGCGCGTGGATGGTTTCGGCGAGATCCCGCACCGTGGCGCCCATTTTGATGGCGAGGGTCCCTTCGGCAATGAGGTCGGTCGCATGAGGACCAACGATGTGGACGCCCAGGATTTTGCCGCTCCCGGCATCCGATACGATCTTTGCCTCGCCTGCGATCTCCCCGATGACCTGCGCCTTCCCCACGGTCCGAAAAAGGACCGTGTCGGCACGAACCGGAAGGCCCCGTTCTCGGGCCTGGGCTTCGGTGAGTCCGACGTTGGCCACTTCCGGCGCGGTAAATATGGCCCCCGGCACGATGTCGTATCTCATCGCCCGGTTGCCGCCCGCCACGGCGTTTTCCGCGGCGATGAGACCTTCGGCGGAAGCCGCGTGAGCGAGCATGATCCGGGAGGGTCCCAGCACGTCGCCAATGGCGAAGACATTGGAAATATTGGTTTCCATCCGGTCATTGACGGCGATCCATTCCCTGCCGTCCAGGGCTATTCCCAGGTTCTCAAGGCCCATATCCGCGGTGTTGGGTTTGCGCCCGATGCAGACCAGCATCTTGTCCACATCCGCCGTCAGGGGTTCTTTTTCCTTTTCCGTGAGGACCGGGATGAGCGGGGAAGGGCCGATGGTCACGCGGAGCTTCCCATCGATGCGTTCGACCTTTTCGATGGATCGCTTCAGCATGAACTTGATCCTGCGCTTTTTCATTTCCCGCTGCAGGACCTTGGAGCAGTCTTCATCCACGGAGGGGAGCGGAAGCAGACGGTCCAATGCCTCGACGACGGTCACCTGGGAGCCGAGCGACGTCAGGAGGAAGGCGAATTCACAGCCGATCACGCCACCTCCGAGAATCATGACGGATGGCGGGACTTCGAGAAGGGAAAGAGCGTCGTTGCTGGAAAGAATCTTCTCTCCGTCGAAGGGAAATGCCGGGAAGTTGAAGGGCTCAGTCCCCGGGGCCAGAATGAGCCTGTCCCACGGCACATCCACGATGTCGCCGTCAGCCGGCCTGCAGATTGCCGAGCCGGGTCCCGTAATGACCCCCCGGCCGCGGAGATACGTGATCTTGTGACGAGCAAGGAGTTCGAGGATCCCCTTCCTCTGATCCTGGATCACCCTGGCCTTGCGCGCCATCAACTGCGGCATGTCGGGAGTGACCCGGCCTTCGAGCTTCAGACCGAACTCCCGCGCACGCTGGAACCCGTCCAACATCCCGGCCGTGGTGATCATGATCTTGGAGGGGATACACCCCCGGTTCAGGCAGGTTCCTCCAACGTTGTCCCGTTCGATGACAGTGACCTCGGCGCCCATTTGAGCTGCACGGACAGCAGCCATATATCCCCCCGGCCCCGCACCAATGATCGCGATCCGCTTTCCCATGACAGTCAGCCCTCCAGGCCGGTCGTTCGCCCGTTAATAATCGTTTCAGCGTAACTCACTAATAAACCGGAATTTTCTTGCTTTTCATAAAATAGTATAAAAAATCATTTATTAATCAATAAAAAAATGAGATTGATATTGCTGTTTTCGGAAAAAATGAGTCACGATATATATGATACACGATGGGATTGCGCAAAACACGAAAAAAGGGAGTTTCGACATTGGTTTTTGGAAGCGTTCCCATGCGCATATTGACATAATGTGAGTCCCCCTTTATCGTCCAGGATCATGTGCATTAACAGATTCATTCTCAGGCGGTGGAGCATCGTATGAAGATCGACGAAATCAACCTCTCCATCATCAAGCACCTTCGCGATGGGAGAAAGTCCTTCAAGAAAATTGCGGAACAACTGGGCCTTACCGAAAACACCGTAAGGGCCAGGGTGAAAAAACTGACAGATGAGAAAGTCCTTGAAATCTCGGGGCTTGTGGCTCCCGATGCAATTCAGGGCCATAAGCTGGTCATGGTCGGGGTGAGACTTCAGAACATGGATCTCCTCAAGAAAGGTGAGGAGTTCAGCAAACTCAGGGGTGTCGTTTCGGTGAGCGTGGTGACCGGGCGCTATGACCTCATGCTGTTGGTGCTTCTGAAGGAAGACTTCGAACTCCTGGAATTCTATACCGAGGAAATATCCCGCGTGAAAGACGTGGAATCCGTAGAAACGTTCGTGGTGTACAAGAGTTACAACCTGAAGGTCCCATATATTTATTGAGAAGGCGATCGTGCCTGGTGTCCCGGATGTTCGACGGTCCTTTACCTTGATGGAGCCGCAAAACCGGCGGCGCAGGCTCAAAGCGATGATTGCGGGCGATATCCGGCCGGATCGGACCGCGCGGCGCCCCATTCGGGAAATGACTCAACAGGGGAGGGTAAAGCATGAAAGAGATCGAGGAACTGAAAGTACCGGATGATATACGATACACCCAGGATCATGAGTGGGCAAAAGTCGAAGGCGATGCGATACGCATAGGCATCACCGATTATGCCCAGGACCAGTTGGGAGACATCGTTTTCGTGGAAGTCCCCGACGTGGGGGCGTCATTCAAAAAGGGAGATCAGTGCGGGACCCTGGAATCGGTCAAGGCCGTGGCCGAGATCTTCATTCCTGTAAGCGGTGAAATCGTCGCCGTAAACACGGCCCTCGAAGGATCGCCCGCTCTGGTCAATGAGGCCCCCTACACGGACGGCTGGATAGCCCTGGTAAAGCCCTCCGATCCGTCGGAGGTGGCCGGCCTCATGACCGGCGATGCTTACCTCGAACTGATAAAGGGGATGAGAGAATGAGATATCTGCCTCACACCAGTGAAGACATCGCAGAGATGCTCCGAGTGGCGGGGGCGGCGAGCCTCGACGATCTTTTCTCATCAATTCCCGACGCCTGCCGCCGCAAAACGGATCTCCGGCTGCCGGAACCTCTGACCGAATGGGAACTGAACGACTTCATGGCCTCCCTGGAAAAGTCCATGGCCGTCGGCCCGGACTACAAAGTGTTCATGGGGGCCGGCAGTTACGAACATTTTATCCCCGCGACGGTATCCTATCTTCTTGGACGATCGGAATTCTCGACCTCCTACACCCCGTACCAGCCGGAAATCAGCCAGGGAACGCTCCAGGCGGTATTCGAATACCAGACGCTGGTGGCCTACCTGCTGGGAATGGACATGGCCAATGCTTCCCTCTACGACGGAGCTTCGGCGCTGGCCGAGGCGCTGCTCATGGCGGTCCGGGTGAGCCGCCGGAAAAAGGTGGCCCTGTCGAGTCTTATCCATCCTTTCTACCGCCGCGTCGTACGCACCTACCTGGAACCCGCCGATTTCGAAATCATCGAACTGCCCCCATCTGCAGACGGCAGGACGGATCTGCGCTCGCTCGAAGGCATTCAGAGTTTGGGGGCAATTGCCGTTCAGTCGCCCAACTTCTTCGGATGCATTGAAGACCTGGCATCTGTCGCCAACCTGGCCCGCGGCACGGAGGCCCTTTTCATTACTTCTTTTACCGAACCGCTCGCCTACGGACTCTACAAAAGCCCCGGGAGCCAGGGGGCAGACATCGCCTGCGGCGAAGGCCAGAGTTTCGGCATTCCCCAGAGCTACGGAGGACCGGGGCTCGGGATGTTCGCCTGCCTCAAGCAGTACGTGCGCAGCATGCCGGGCCGCCTGGTTGGAAAGACCGAAGACAGGGATGGAAAGCGAGGATTCGTTCTCACTCTCGCCACCCGCGAACAGCACATCCGGCGTGAAAAAGCGACATCGAACATCTGCACGAACAGCGGTCTTTGCGCCGTGACGGCGGCGATGTACATGGCGTCTCTGGGCGGGACCGGGATCCGCGAACTGGCCCGGCTGAATTACGACAAGAGCGAATACCTGAAAAAAGAACTGAGCAGGGCTGGATTCAAGATTCCGTTCGCAAGCCCCACCTTCAATGAATTTGTTGTGGAATTCCCGGCCGGTTTTGAAGCCCGCTACCAGGAACTGGTGGACCGGAAGATCGTGGCAGGCCTTCCCCTTGCTCCCTATTATCCCGAGCTGCCCGGCCATTACCTGCTGTGTGTCACGGAAACCAGGTCGAAAAGCGATATGGACGATCTGGTGAGGCAAGTGAAGGGCTGATCTGCCGATGTATCGCCACGGAAGGATCGGCAGATCCCGGAAGT
This sequence comes from uncultured Syntrophobacter sp., assembly GCA_963666995.1. Taxonomy (GTDB): domain Bacteria; phylum Desulfobacterota; class Syntrophobacteria; order Syntrophobacterales; family Syntrophobacteraceae; genus Syntrophobacter. The sequence continues at coordinate 4,259,637 of OY762941.1, forward strand.
TTGAAATTCCCGAATTCGTGAAACGAGGTTGAGTCATGACGGAATTCGCAGGTACCACGGGGTTGATATTAAAAGAGCCGTTGCTCATGGAGAAGGGGAAAAAAGGAAGAGTCGGCGCATCGCTGCCGCGGCGGGACGTTCAGTCCTTTCCGGTGGATGAAACCGTCGCCGGTAAGGGCCCGAGCTTTCCGGACTTGAGCGAGGTCGAAGTGGTGCGGCACTACACCCGGCTTTCTTCATGGAACTTTGGTGTGGACACGGGCATGTACCCCCTAGGTTCATGCACCATGAAATATAATCCCAAGACGAACGAGAAACAGGCTTCGCGGCCGGGATTTGCCGGAGCGCATCCCATGCTCCCGACCCGTCTGTCGCAGGGAACACTCAAGATGCTCTTCGATCTCGAACGTCTATTGACGGAAATCACGGGCATGGACGCGGTTTCGCTCCAGCCCGCGGCCGGGGCGCACGGAGAACTCACCGGAATGCTCGTCTTCCATGCCTACCATAAGAGCAAAGGCAGGCGCCGGTCCAAGATCATCGTCCCGGATACCGCTCATGGGACCAACCCGGCCAGTGCCGCTCTATGCGGTTACAGCCCGGTCAACGTGAAGTCAAACGAGCGGGGCGTGCTTTCCGCCGCGACCATTGCGGAAGCGATGGATGAAGAAACGGCGGGAATCATGGTCACCAATCCGAATACACTCGGTTTCTTCGAAGAGAACATAAAAGAGATTGCTGAAGTCGTCCACGCCAAAGGCGGACTGGTGTACGCGGACGGCGCCAACATGAATGCCGTGCTGGGCATCGTGAACGTGGGGGACATCGGGGTCGACGTGCTGCATCTGAACCTGCACAAGACGTTTTCGACACCCCACGGAGGCGGAGGTCCGGGCGCGGGGCCGGTGTGCGTGAGAAAACATCTGGAGCCTTTCCTTCCGACGCCCCGAGTGCTCGAAAAGGATGGGAAATATTTCCTTTCCGATGATTTTCCGCAGTCCGTCGGGAAGCTCCATGCATTCTACGGCAACGTGGGGATCCTGATCAGGGCCTACAGCTATATCCTGAGTCTCGGGCCGGAGCTGAAAAAGGTGAGTCAACTGGCCGTGCTGAACGCCAACTACATCAAGGAAAAGCTCAAGGGCACTCTGCATCTGCCCTACGACAGACCCTGCATGCACGAATGCGTTTTCTCCGACAAGTACCAGGCGCCGTTCAAGGTGACCACCCTGGATATGGCCAAGCGATTGATAGACTACGGGTTCCATCCGCCGACCATCTACTTTCCGCTGGTCGTCCACGGGGCCATCATGATAGAGCCTACGGAGACGGAAACCCGGGAAGAGATCGACCTTTTTATCGAAGCGTTTAAGGAAGTCGTGAAAGAGGCGGCGGAAAACCCGGAGCAGTTGCACGAGGCTCCACGCCGTCCGAAGGTGAGGCGGCTGGACGAGACGGCCGCCGCGCGGAATCCCTGCCTGATCTGCGGAGGCCCGGCTTGAGGGCTGAGAATCATGTGGGTTCGGATTCAGCCGACGGGATGTTTGGGTTTCGGAGGTCCAGGTGCGAAATGAGGGCATGACCGGAGCGCCGGGCAGAGCCGGGAAAACCTGGCTTTGTGCGGATTCGGCGGCGATGGAATACAAAGAGGCCTGGGAGCTTCAGGTTGGCCTAGTGGCTGCCCGGAAATCGGGTATTCTCCCGGCCAATGCCGTCCTCCTGCTGGAACATGCTCCGGTTTTCACCCTGGGGCGCCGGGGCGGGCTGGGAAATCTCACGGTCCCTGAGGCCTTTCTCCGGGAATGCGGAATCCCCATCATGCATGTCGAGCGCGGCGGAGACATAACCTATCATGGGCCAGGCCAACTGGTCGGATATCCGATCGTCGACCTGCATGCGGCAAACCTCTCGGTCACCGGTTACGTGGAACGCCTGGAGGAAGTCATGATCCGTACGGCTGCCCACTGGGGGGTGAATGCCGGGCGGAATGCGATCAACCGGGGAGTCTGGGTCGGCGGCAGCAAATTGGGCAGCATCGGGGTTGCCGTCCGCCACGGGATCACGTTCCATGGCTTCGCGCTAAATGTTAATGTGTGCCTGGAACCCTTTGGCTGGATCAATCCCTGTGGGTTGCGGGGAATCACGATGACCTCGCTCGCACGGGAACTCTCGGTCGAGTTGCCCATGGAAAAAGTCCGGGAGCAAGTGAAGCGCAGCATCGAATCGGTCTTCGAGGTGCAACTGGTCCCAACCGATTGCGCGTTTCTAAATGGTCTTTTGCATGATTCCCCGGCAGAAGCGGTGTCAAGGACGGCATGACGATGCAAAACGAAGAGAAACCGCGTGTTCGCAAGCCTCCATGGCTCAGGCGGAAGCTTCCTTCGGGTCCGGTTTACGAACAGGTGAAGTGCCTCATAAGGGACGGGGAACTCCATACCGTCTGCCAGGAAGCCAAATGCCCGAACCAGTGGGAATGCTTTTCGTGCCGGACGGCCACCTTTTTGATCATGGGTCCCCGCTGTACGCGCAATTGCCGATTCTGCGCCGTGGAACACGGGCCCCTCGGACTTCCCGATCCGGAAGAGCCGGCCAGGGTGGCCGAAGCCGCCGGAAGACTGGGCCTGCGCTACGTTGTGGTAACGTCCGTTACACGGGATGACCTCCCGGACGGCGGGGCCGGTTTTTTTGCGGCCACCATAAGGGCGATCCGGGAAAGAGTCCCGGACGCGCTGGTGGAAGTCCTGGTTCCCGATTTTCAGGGCGACGCCGATGCGTTGCGCAAGGTGGTTGCGGCCCGCCCCGATGTTTTGAACCACAACGTTGAGACCGTTCCGCGCCTGTATCCGTCCGTGCGTCCGGGAGCGGTGTATCGGCGGTCGCTGGGACTCCTGAGCGGGACAAAGAAGGTCGATCCTTCACTTCCCACCAAATCAGGTCTTATGCTCGGCCTGGGAGAATCCTCCGAAGAAGTCCGGGAGACTCTGCAAGATCTCCTGGATGCGGGCTGCAACCTGCTCACCCTGGGCCAATACCTCCAGCCGTCCGCCCGGCATCTTCCGGTGGAGCGCTTCGTCACTCCGGAGGAATTCGCGGACTGGAAAACAATTGCGCTCGAAATGGGCTTTTCCCAGGTCGCAAGCGGCCCCTTCGTGCGGAGTTCCTACCACGCGAAAGACCTCTACAGCACCGGCCGGCCCGATAGTGAAATCTGAATCCTGTCAGGGTCTCGATTTTTGGAAAGTGAATGCTTTGGTGAAAGGTCTGCGATCCGATTTGCATGAAAGTTGCGCGTTGAGCGATCGGCGTTAGATTGGTTGGAAAAGGCGGAGTCTCAAAAAGCTCGCAAGCCGACCGAATTGGCCGTGCGCAAGCAGTCTGGTTCAGTGATGAACCCGGATGAAAGCCGGATCGGGACTTGCACGAACCCTCGATGAGCCCGGCCCCGGAAAACGACTCAGGCAATCCGGCCTCAGGAGAAAGCCCAAACAAAAGGAAGACGATCATGGTCAGGGACCCGGCGGCAAAAAAGCCCCAACTGACGCAGTGCTCGGCCTGGAAGGCCCTCGAAGAGCACTACGGCAAAATTCGCAATGTACACCTGCGGACCCTCTTTTCCGATGATCCGAAGCGGGGTGAGCGCTTTGCCGTTGAAGGCGCCGGCATCTATCTCGACTACTCGAAGAACCGCATCACCGACGAGACGGTCCGGCTTCTCATTAATCTGGCCGGGTACTGCGGGCTTCCCGAACGCATCGAAGCCATGTTCAGCGGCCGGAAGATCAACGTCACTGAAAACCGGGCCGTGCTTCACGTTGCCCTGAGAGCGCCCGCTGGTGAGCGGATCCTGGTTGACGGCACGGACGTAGTGCCCGAAGTGCATGCCGTTTTGAACAGGATGGCCGTATTCGCGGATGAGGTTCGCAGCGGCCGGTGGCTCGGGTATACCGGCAAGCGCATCCGAAACGTCATCAACATCGGTATCGGAGGCTCAGACCTTGGTCCCGTCATGGCGTATGAAGCGCTGAAGCACTACAGCAGGCGCGACATGTCTTTCCGGTTCGTGTCGAACGTGGACGGCACGGATTTCGCCGAGGCCGTACGCGACCTCGACCCCGAAGAGACGATGTTCATCATCTCCTCGAAGACCTTCACAACCCTCGAGACGATGACAAACGCTCAAACGGCGCGGACTTGGGCTTTGGGAACGCTTCACGATGAATCCGCTGTTGCAAGGCACTTCGTCGCCGTTTCGACGAACGCCGCGGAAGTGGAGAAATTCGGCATAGACACGGCGAATATGTTCGGATTCTGGGATTGGGTCGGCGGCCGCTACTCAATGGACTCTGCGATCGGGCTTTCAACCATGATCGCTGTCGGCCCTGAAAACTTTCACGCGATGCTGGCAGGCTTTCGGGCGATGGACGAACATTTCCGGACCGCTCCCTTCGCCAGGAACCTGCCCGTCCTGATGGGGCTGCTCTCAGTCTGGTACAGCAGCTTTTTCGGAGCGGAGACCGTTGCGGTGCTGCCCTACGACCAGTATCTCAAGCGCTTTCCGGCCTACCTTCAGCAGTTGACGATGGAGAGCAACGGCAAACGTGTTACCCTGGATGGCGCGGTTGTCGATTATCAGACGGGGGCCGTCACCTGGGGTGAACCGGGCACGAACGGGCAGCACTCCTTTTACCAGCTCATCCACCAGGGCACGAAACTGATTCCGTGTGATTTCATCGGTTTTTGCCGGTCTCTGAACCCGCTCGGCCGGCATCATGACGTGCTGATGGCGAACCTGTTCGCGCAGACCGAGGCGCTGGCGTTCGGCAAAACGGATGAAGAGGTCAGGGCCGAGGGCACCCCGGACTCGCTGGTCCCCCACCGTGTTTTCGAAGGCAACCGTCCAACCAACACCCTTCTTGCGGAACGGCTGACTCCCGAGACGCTCGGAAAGCTCGTCGCACTCTACGAGCACAGCGTCTTCACGCAAGGAACCGTGTGGCACATCGATTCGTTCGACCAGTGGGGGGTCGAGCTGGGCAAGGTCCTGGCAAAGCGCATCATTCCCGAGTTGTCAGGCGTCGACGAACCGGCGCTCCGGCACGACGGCTCGACCAACACGCTCATCCGGCGCTATCGCCGACTCAAAGGAACGGGGTCATGAGCGTCACGTCGACAGATCTTCGCCTTGCGGCAATCCCGGCGCCCCCCATTTCGGCCTGATTTGCCTTCACCCATCGATGTCGGGGGGCGGCTTTGTTTTTTTGTTGAAATACGAGCCCCCTTGTGACATAGTTCTCAATCAGCAAGCACCGCGATGTGGATTCCTCAAAATGAACAACTTGCCGCAAAGGGGTCAACATGTCGTTCGAACAGTGGGGCTACGAATTCGATGGTGCGTACAGTGCTCCGGATAGACTCCAAGCCATGGCAGGGGTCTACGTGGTGTGGTGTAAGACCAACGACGTCTGGAAGGTGATTGATGTCGGACAATCGGATGATGTGAGGCAGAGACTTGCACAGCACGGCAGGGAAGGTTGCTGGAAAGGCGATTGCGGTCTCGGGACCTTATACTTTGCCGCCACGTATACCAAGGATCTGGCCGAAGCCGAAAGAAGGTGCCTTGAAGAAATGATCAGACGGCTCACGAACAATCTTCGCGAAGCCATTTAATGGTCTGATGCCTGTTTTTGCCTGCGATCCATCGGAGGCCATCGCACCCATTCGATTGTACAGAGTCGTTAATACTATCCTAAAGGGGCAAGACAAACGCACAGCCGGTCTCGACGGTAGCGCCGCAGGTCTGCCCGATGGAAAGGCAGTCTCTCCGATTGCTTTGCGGTGAGCGGGAATATCCGGTCCATGCCCGATAACGAGAAACTTGAATTTGAAACGAACCGCCCCGCACGTTCCAACGACGATAAAGCGGCTTTCCTGGATTACCTGAAACGCCTCGGACGAATGATATCCTGGTGTCTGATCATCACTCTGATCGGCCTTTCCGTGGGAACGGCGTTCGTCGAGGGCCGCAGAAGCCTTGCCGCAGTCGTTCTCCCACTTCTCTTCTGTGTGATACCGGCTTTTGTGCTGTTTGCTCTTCGCCCCGGCAGGAGTGTGATCCGCCGGGATCGCCATGCCGTGGTTCAGCCGTCCGATAAGCCCCGCTGCTGAAAGCTTTGCCGCTCGCGGCGACCGCCCCGTATTTTTGGGGCGCTGCCGCAGCGCCACGGAAAGCCGCGTAGCGGCGTGGGGGGTGTGGGGGACGAAGTTCCCCGCGCTCTTGAGAAACATGGTTTGTTATTGCTTGAACGCAAATTGATTTAAGTGTGTGCGTTTGGGCTCCTGCCGAGCAAAGAGCAACTCTCATCCTCTTCGTCCCCAAGGGACAGTTCGCCGCTGAACCCATCAGCATCACTGGATTTTTCTTAACGTCTGGACTATTCCTTCCGAACATTCTAGTATGGCCGAAAGCTATATAGGCTTATGTACGGCCTGAGGAGGCCGCAAATGAGGAGTACTGAATCCGGGAAAGGAAAAATCATGAAGAAACTACTGTGCTTGCTCACGATGAGCGCCGTGTTGTTGGGCCTGTTTTGTTTTCCTGGCGTCTCGGAAGCAAACCGTCAGATACGGAAAGTGCAGAGCGTGATCGATGTTATAAACGAGATCATGGGCATCCCTGAACAGACCATCCCTCCGTCAATGCTGGCCGATGCCCGCGGGATAGCGGTCCTTCCGGACCTTTTGAAGGCCGGTTTTATTGTGGGAGGCCGCTATGGGAGCGGGGTGATCTGTGTTCGCTTCGATGACAAGAGCTGGAGCAACCCCGTATTCATCACGATTGCGGGTGGAAGTCTGGGGTGGCAGATCGGGGCCCAGGCAACGGATGTCATTCTCGTCTTCAAAACCGTAAGGAGCCTCGATGCCATAACGAGCGGCAAATTTACTCTCGGGGCGGACGCTTCAGTCGCCGCCGGTCCGGTCGGCCGACAAGCCGAGGCCAGTACGGACGTTCAACTCAGGGCCGAAATCCTTTCGTACTCACGCAGCAGGGGACTCTTTGCCGGCCTTTCGATTGAAGGGGCGTCGCTCCAGATCGATTACAAGGCGAACTCCTCCTTTTACAACACAGCGGGCCTGCTGCCCATGCAGATATTCCAGAGCAAGGAGCTGCAGGCGCCGAGCATCGCCGATAGTCTGAAGCAGGTTCTGTCGAAATATTCCAACTGATGGATGTCCCGGCGTTGGGGCGGCGTGGATTCGAATCTCGGTGCTTTTGCCGGGGGCAGGTTGAACGGGAATGATGGGCCGGGGGGGCTCCGTCGATACTATTGCTTTAAAGACAATCTCAATGGCCCAAGCCTTCACCCCGGCGAAAGCCGGGGTCAGGAAAAGCTTGACTCGCCGGATTCCGGCTTCCGCCGGAATGACTCCACGCACTTCCGCAACGGGCCAAGAGGGCTTAAAGCAACAGCATCGGGGGCCGTGCTTCCCCGGAAGATACCGCTTGGAGAGGACATGAAAGACGTATGGATTTGTTTTGCCGTGATGTGCTTCGTCATTTCATGTGCGATGTGCGGCTGTTCGAAAAAGGAGGAGCCGCGCGGTACCACTGGCGCCAAGGACAAGGCGGAGGTATCGACTGTGCCGCAGCCGAACCCCATCAAGGAATTCGCCGACCGTCCCATCGGTAAGGCAAAAGCCACACGTCAGCTGGGGGACGAGAGACTGGATGCGGTGGATCAGGCGGTGGAGGGCCAGGGGAAATAGGCTGTAGGCTGCCTCGCTCTTATTGCCGGATCGGATCGTCTACCAGGTCAGCTCGGCCTGATAGGTGACTACGGCGTTCTCTCCTTTGCCAAAAGGCGGTGCGTCGACGGTGAAGCGAATGGTGCGGGCGTCGAGTTTCTCATACTTTGTACTCGCGTTCACAAGCCTCCATTCGCCGGGAAACGTTTCTTCCAGGTCCACTCGCTGAATGCTGTCCTTGCTGTTCTTGACTTTGAGTTCCCAGCCGTAACGAACGGAATTCGCTCCCGTCTTATGGAAGTCGGTTTGCTTTCTTTCGACGGTCACATCGAAGGAATTGCCGGCCTTCAGTTCAACGTCCTTGCCTTTCCCCGTATGGTCGATAGTGTCTTCACCGATGAAAATGACCGAACCGTCCGCACTCTCCTGGTAGGCCCGAATGATTCCTTTGGGCAGAGGAAGGCCGATTCCGTTTTCCTTGCTGTTGTTAAACTTCAGAAGAACGGCCAGTTTCTCCTGCGTGACGCCTCGCACGGCGCTGTCATAGCGGTCGGAGTTCCAGCGTCCGACCAGCCGTTTTTCGATCTTGAGTTCCGGGCTCTGGAGCAGGCCGACCTGCTTTGTCTGCTTGTTGCCGATGTCCACGGGCCGTCCCAGGGAGTAGAGGTGGTACTCGAAGAGTTCCTCCTGCTTCATCATTTCAGCGGCACCGGCGGGAGCCATCTTTCGAAGGACTTCGGGAGCCCTTTCCGGCCTCGTAACGAGATGAATGTCGCCTGCTACGAGTTTCAGGTTCGCCTGCTTGAAGGCCTTGCCCGACTGGTTGTCCAGAGTCACCCATCCGGACAGTGAGGCTTTGACATTCGAGCGGTCGAGCTGCAGGACGTAGTCGGCCTTCCAGTTCATATTTCCGGCAAGATAGGAGACATTGATCTTCTGTTGCGGTTCCCCGCGATTTTCGACGAGCCAGACCAGGGTGGGCTGAGGCCTCAGTCCCTCGGGGATTTGGGGCAGCAGCAACCCATCGTAGCTCCCGACGTAAACTTCGCCTGCGGCAGACGGAGAAGACGACGCGTCCGTTTTTTCGAACATGAAGACGGGCTGCCCGTTGTTTGCCAGCAGCCTGGCGTCCTTGATCACCTTGGCGTTCTGAGCGCCTTGCGGGTCGGCGATCATCACCTTGAGCCGCTTCCCCACATATTTATTGAGCAGGTTCTGGACGTTTATCAGGTCGTATTCGTAATTTTGGTCGAGTATCCGAAAGGCCTCCGGAGAAGTGAGGGACCGCACCTGGAGGGAGGTGGGGTCGATGGTTTCGGCGACGTCTTTGAATTCAACGGTCTGTGTCCCCTGCGGGATGGCCATTTCCCGGGTTTCATTGATCAGTGCCCGGTTCTGGTTGTAAATCGTCACCGTGACGGAATCGCCTTCGGCTGCGGCAAAAGCGGGCCACAGGAAGACGATCGGCAGAAGCGCGGTACCCATTGCTTTGCGGAGGAAATTCATACAGTGTCTCCATGGTTTCCGGCGGGCAGGATGCAGGCATGCGGCAGCGATCGATCGCGCGTCCCCGGTGCAGGATCAGTCTTGCTGATCCCGGATAGCGCTCGCATATTCAGTCCTCATCGAGGCTTCATCGATATTGGCTGCCGCAATAATGGTTCTTAAGTGAAAGAAGGAATCGAGAGCCATTTCCGTGAACTCGACTGCAAAGCCGCGAGGGTCCTGTCTGACAAGTTTCCCCTTTAAGGTAACGGACAGTTCGGACGAAGCGCCGCAGAGCTGAATCCGGATTTGCAGAGGCTTTCCGAGAGGCGCCAGGCAGGTTGTCTTGACGAAGGCTCCGGTCAGGCTGAGGTTTTCAATCTCACCTTTGATGTCTTTATCCCCGCACTTCACCTCTGCTTCGGATCGGAATGCAATCCGCGTAAATTCTCGCTTGTCCATGGAGTCGTCCTCCTGTGGCTTTGAGTTGGGATGTCTCCTCCCGGCAATGAATCCGCTCTTCCGGAAAGCCCCATGAAATCCACGGTCCGGGCTTTAACCCAGCACTCATGAGTTCATGGAACCGTCGGCCTGCAAGCAGGGGAGATGATGCGGACACTTCGTGCCGGCACGGCTTTGGAAGCGCCTGACACCCTTCATCTAACCACAAATCGGACGATAAGGAAAAGCAATTGTTTCGCGCATGAGGGGGAGGGATCCGGCAGGGCTGTTGCCCAAAGGGAAATCCGAGGCCAAGTGAAACCATGGTTTGTCATTCCGGCGAACACTCATGGTCTTTCGGCCACAACGAACAATGAAAAAATCTCTGCCTAAATCGAGACAGGGTATACGTTAGACGGCAATTCCTTTTTTCATAGAAAGGCCGGGATCCAGTCTTTTGAAATTATCGGGTAATTCCAATTGACGACTCTGGACCCCGGCAATATCGTCGGGGTGACGTTTCCGGACAGACGGCTCATCATTCGCTTGGGCTCTGTTTGAGCAACAGCCCATTCCGGGCGCTTCATTCCTCATGGTATAGGAATCAGTATCCGTCTTCGTGGGCTGCTTCCCCCGGTTCCACCTTGTCCTTGAACAGCCTGTAAACCCAACCCTGGTAGATGAGGACAATCGGAACGAAAGTCAGCGCCACGGCGAGCATGATCTTCAGGGTAAGCGGACTCGACGCCGAGTTGAAGACAGTGAGGCTGTAAGCCGGATTGAGGCTGGACGGGAGCAGGTTCGGGTAGAGACCCGCCACTCCGAACAGGGTCACGCCGACGATGAATACGCTCGATGAAAACCATGCCTTCCACCAGTGCTGCCGGGCTATGTAAACACGGATCAGAACCAGTGCCCCGATGGTGATAAGCGGGATCGCGACGATCGGAACCACAAAGAAAAACGGATTCCTGAGGTAATTGTCGTAGAGCCTGGTTGCAAACCATGTTGCAATGAGAAAGGCGACGGCCACGACGGCCACGGCGAGCCAGAGTTTTTCAGTAAGGAGGGCCGTCCGTTCATGGAGGGGGCCGTCGGATTTAACCGTGAGCCAGAGTGCGCCGTGCAGGAGAAACATGACGAGGAACAATATCCCTCCGAGAAGTCCATAGGGATTGAGCAGTGTAAAGAGGGTCCCCTGAAAGATCCCGTTCCGGTCGATCGGGATTCCCTTGAAGATGTTGGCAAAAGCCACTCCGAGGAGCAATGCCGCCGCGAAGCTCCCTCCGACCAGGCAGACGTCCCAGATTTTTCTCCACCTGGGGTCATCCACCTGAGACCGGTATTCCATCGCGATGCCCCTGAAGATCAGGGCGAACAGGACCAGCATGAGGGCTGAATAGAGGCCGCTGAACATCACGGCATAGGTAACCGGAAATGCGGCAAAGGTGACTCCTCCCGCAGTGATCAGCCACACTTCGTTTCCGTCCCAAAAGGGCCCCATTGCCCTGTAGATTGTCCGTCGGTCGGCCTCGTTTCCGGCAAGATAGGGCATCAGTGTTCCCAGTCCAAGATCGAAGCCGTCCAGCATAAAATAGACAGCCCATAAAACTCCCCATAGAACAAACCATGTCGATTCAAGCATCTTGATCCCTCCTTTTAGCGGGCTGAGGCCGGCTGCGGCACAGGGCCCCTTCGGGCGTGCCTTACAATGAGTGAGAAGGCGGCGATCCCGAGCAGGGAATACACCACGACGAACGCGATGAATGAGATGAGAACCTGAGAAGTGCTCAACGCCGAAACGGCGTCGGCCGTCCTCATGACCCCATAGACCACCCATGGCTGCCGTCCCACTTCCGCCAGCGCCCATCCAGCCTGAGCGGCGATGTAAGGAAGGGGGATGGCGTAGAGCATGATCTTGAGATAGGTCGGGCTCTCCATGATCCGGTTCCGTCTGAACCAGCCGTAAATGGTGAGGAAGAGAAAAAGAAATCCGAGAACGACCATGGCCCTGAAGGACAGGAATGAAATGGTAACCGGCGGCCGGTCTTCTTTCGGGAAATCCTTCAGACCCTTGACCACCGCTTTGGGGTCGTGATAGGCCAGCATGCTCAAAGCGCCCGGAATGGACCCGAATACGGCATGGTTCGTTTCATTCTGTTCATCGGGGATCAGAAACAGACGCTGGGGGGCCTCAGCCGTCGTTTCCCAGAGCGACTCCATGGCGGCCAGCTTTGTCGGTTGTGCCTTAGCCACTTCAGCGCCGTGCAGGTGCCCCTGGACCACTTCAAAGAGCGAAAAAATCAATCCGAAAGTGACGGCGATGCGAAAGCATCTGGTAAAAAAAGACACGTGCTGCTTGCGCAACAGATGATAAGCGCATATTCCCATCATGAAGAAAGCGGTCAGAATGTATGCGGCTCCAAGGGTATGAACGATTTCATAAATCGCAAAGGGCTGGGTGATGACCGACACGAAGTCCGTCAGTTCCGCTCTGCCGTTTCGGATCGTGAATCCTACCGGGTGCTGCATCCACGCATTTGCAATGAGGATCCAGAGAGCCGACATGTTAGAGGCGATTGCCACCAGCCAGATGCTCACTGCATGAGCTTTGGGCGAGAGCCGGTTCCATCCGAGGGCCCAGACCGCGATGAACGTGGACTCCAGGAAAAAGGCCACTGAGGCTTCTATGGCAAGAAGTGAACCGAAGATATCGCCGACGTAACGGGAATACTGCGACCAGTTCGTTCCGAACTGGAATTCGAGGGTGATCCCGGTCACAATCCCGATGCCGAAGTTCACCAGGAAGATTTTTCCCCAGAATTTCGCCATGGACCGGTACTCTTCGTTCGCCGTCCGAACGTACATGGTTTCCATGATTGCTATCAGCACGGAAAGCCCCAACGTCAGCGGGACGAATAGAAAGTGGAAAAATGTTGCAGCGGCAAACTGCAACCGAGAAAGCATCAAGACGTCTGGCATGTCAATCCCCCACTGTGTTTGGTTTTTGGTGTATGGTGAAATCACCGGTCTTTTTCCGGTGCCCTTTGATGCGTCCCGGATCGTCTAGACGAGGCCGGGAGCCGATCCCTCCTCGCCTTCGATGTCGTGATCCCGCCGATTCCTGCGCGCATGGATTTCCCGCTCCTGCTCCGCGAGCCGCTTGATCTTGTATGCCGAATCCCGGAGGACCCCGTACAAAACTCCACAGCCGGAATCTTCCCGGACCCCGTCCCCCTCATCCGCGATTTCGTTCATGCGATCGGCGAGTTCCAGAGTTTTCAGAAGAACGACATCGGAAGGCCTCATTCCAATTGCTCCCTGCAGAAAAGTGCTTCATTGATCCCAGCTTCTTCGATTCACTAATAAAGCAAGAACCATGCCAGAAGGAGGCGGCATGCAGTTGCTTTAAATGATAAGAAGTTTTAGATAGTTAGCAAGGGAGGGAGAGGAAGATCTCTAAAAGGCCGGTCGCTCTTGAGACACCTGTGAGACAGGTCGTTCCCGCCTTGGTGCCGGGACCGCAATGGACATGGTCCGCGAGGATCGGATGGAATGGAAAAAGTGTCTCAAGATCGATTATGAGACGGAAGTGTATCATGGGACATCCCGATACGTCTCGAGGAACCGGTATAGAGTGGCACGGCCGACGCCCAGGAGTCTGGCGGCCTTTGCCTTATTGCCGCCGCTCTGTCTGAGGGCCCCGGCGACTGAATCGTAATCGAGCTTCGGCGACGGCCCGGGTTTGCAGGCCATTCGTTCGCGGCAGAGTTCGAGCGGCAGATCATCGGGGTAGATGGTGCCTCCCCTCGATTTGACGAGGGCGAAGTGTACGGCATTCTGCAGCTCCCTGACGTTTCCCGGCCAGGAATAGTCCATCATGACGGACAGGGCTTCCTTGGAAAGGACGGCCGGTTTCTGCCCGCGCTTGATCGCCTGGTCGAGAAAGCGCGCCGTGAGGAGGGGGATGTCGTTCTTGCGGTCTCTGAGCGCAGGGATGCGAATGGGAACCACGTTTAGCCTGTAATAGAGATCTTCCCGGAAATTGTGGCTTTCCACTTCACGTTTGAGATCGCGGTTTGTAGCGCTTATGACCCTCACATCGACGGAAATCATGTCTTCGCCGCCGACCCTGGTAAAGGTGCCTTCCTGGAGCACTCGCAGGAGTTTTACCTGCGTGGGCTTCGGAAGTTCGGATACTTCGTCGAGGAAAATGCTTCCCTTGTCGGCCAGTTCGAACCGTCCCTTCTTGTCGCGGATCGCCCCCGTGAAAGCTCCTTTGACGTGGCCGAAAAGTTCACTCTCGATCAACCCCTCGGGCAGCGCCCCGCAATTCACCGGAACGAAAGGTCCCCCTCCGCGATGGCTTTCGTGATGAATGGCCATGGCGACGAGTTCCTTCCCGGTTCCCGTCTCACCGGAGATGTGCACAGGGAAGTCGTTTGTCGCGAGGTCCCGGATCTGCTCGAATAACTGCAGCATCCTGTGATCCTGCCCGATGATTCCACCCAGGCAGGTGATTTCTCCGAGGCGAATCTTCAGACCGAACAGATCGGTGAGGTCGCGAAAAGCGGCCAGGACCCCCACAAATCGGCCTTCCTCATCGGTCATTGCCGTAACCGACATTTCAATGCGCCTGGGTTCACCTTTGCGCGTGAGGATATTCAGAGGATAGGTCTTCTGCTCGAGGGAATCGGGGACTTCTCCGCAAAAAGAGCACCTCTGCCCGCAAAAGGGGCTCCCGAAAACTTCATGACAATCCTTCCCGAGCAGTTCCTCTCTGCTGTAGCCGGTGATGTTTTCGGCCGCACGGTTGAAAAAGAGGATGCGCCTGTTCATGTCGTGAGAAATGATCCCTTCCATCAGGTTGTCAAGGATGTGTTCGAGATTTTTCTTGTCGGCAAGGATTCCGTCAAATGAGGGATCGCTCATGGGATACCCCTGAAGTTGTCAATGGGTGTCGAGCAGCATGAGCCCGGTCGGGAGGGATTCTCCGAAAATCCAGTCCCTTTCGCGGCTCATCAGGGTGGCTTGCGGGTTTGTGAGCAGCTCCCTGAAATGATGGGGCTGGGAAAACCGTTCGAACCATTCGAGCACTCTGTCTCTATCGGTCTGATCCAGATCTCGCTCGCGGTCGCCCGTGAGTCTCGATAACAAGAGGAGCGCCTGCGCCAGCGCATCTTTCGCCTCGGGGTCGAGAGCAAGCAGCGCATTCAGCCACCCGGAAACCTCTTTTCGGGGAACGACCTGGTCCAGCGGACCGTAAAACGGGATGCGGGCGCCGAACCGGCCAAAGGCCCAAAGCTCCTGGGATCTGGGTTTGCCTTTGACGATCCGCTGAAGCATGAGCTTCCCCAGGTCGACCTTGGCAGCGGCTGGAAGCCTTTCCAGATTTGCGAGCATCATCCACACCTCGAGTTCCTCCTGCGCGCTCTGAATTCGGCTCCCTTTCCTTGAAGTCCCTTTCTTCCTGCGGTCTTCCGGCAGAAGATACGGGAGCACCTGCTGGTAGATCCGCATTTGCTGGCCCGCGTTGAGGCCCCCGGCCACCCGCCTCCAGAAGATCCACCATTCCGATCGGTTCTGGCCCTGCCGCGGGTTGATGAGACCCGGCGGGTAAAATTTCCAGACTTCCTTGATACGCCATTCATCGACGGGGTCACCGAATCCGGGACGCAGGCAAAACCCGAGCAGGTTCAGCCATCGGGCTTCATGCAGGAAGGTGATGGCCCTGCCGTCCCGGTTTTCGATCAGGGTGTCGGCGAGCTTGCGGATAAGGGAAGAAGGCCATTTTTCCTTGGCAAGGTCGAGAATGGAAACGAGATTGCGAACAAGCCGTTCAGGCGCCGGCGCAGCCGGGTCCTCGGTCCTGCGAAAAACCGCGGAGATTGCGGCCTGGGCTTCCTCGATCTGGTTCGAGTCAAAAATTTCTCCGGGGGCGGCGGCTGGACCGGCATCCCCAGCGCTGTGGCGGACATCGAACTGGAGCTGCCACCGGTGAGGTGTTGAAATGGATCGGCACCAGAGTTCGAGTGTGCCGATGTCCGTGAGGGTGACCGCGAGGCGGACGGGCAAACTCTGCGCGGTGCCCTTTTTCCCGTATTTGAGGACTGTCTTTATCGGGGGAAGAACTGAAACCTCGTGCGCGGGCAGGGTGAGGATTTCACCAAGCCGGTCCTCGAGGCGAGTGCTGGAAGTGAGGATTTTAAATATCACGGGCTGATTGGCGAGCACCTGAAATTCGGGCTTCTCCAGGCTGGTCTCGAATCCCTCGTCCGCTCCTCTCGGCACCAGGCACACGGCTCTCAGGGTGCCGGCCTCGATTTCGCGTTCCTTCTCCGGAGAGACTTCCGCGTAATACGTTCGGGGACTTCCGGCCCCCACCCTTATTCCTTTTCCAAGCCGCACCAGGCCGTAGTATGCGGCGCCCACCGCGACGGCAAGGTCGGGGCGCGGATTTTCCAGCTCCGTCGGCGACCAGTCGTCACCGGCGTCAGCGGCGAACCATTCACGCACCACCTCGCGGACGCGGCTTCTGATGGACGCCGGAATCAAAGCGCCGCCGTTAAAGAGCAGAAAATCGGGGTAGGGGGCGGAGCGGCCGGTTTCGCGAAACAACAGGTCCCTGTTGCGCCGCCAGAAAGCCAGAAGGTGCCTGGTGACCGCCGAATCCTGAACGTAAGGCAGACCCCACTCGGACAGCTCGGTTCTTCCGACGTCTTCCATGCTTTCATCGGCACAGACGTGGGGAAAGAAACCGTCGAGAATGAGTTCTTCCGCCTCGTTCCCGGTAAGGGTGGCTTTCAGGGTTCCGGCTATCAGTCTACCTCCCGAACCGACTATCGTGATATCGACCGAATCCCGATCCGGCGGTTTCGGGTCGTCTGAGCTTCCGGCGAGCAGCGTCTCCTTGGCCTTTCTGCACTGATGCCAGAGCTGGTGCCACCTTCTGGAATCGAGCCGGCCCGCCTTTTCCGCAAACTGTTTTTCGATATGCCGTGCAAGGGCAAGATCCATGTTGTCGCCGCCGAGCATAAGGTGCTCTCCCACGGCGAGCCGGTCCAGGCGAATGCCCCTGTCATCTTCACTGATCGCGATGATGGTGAAATCCGACGTACCGCCGCCCACATCGCATACGAGGACCAGTTGTTCCGGACGCATCGTTGCATGCCAGTCGGCTTCATGGGTCGAGAGCCATGCGTAGAAGGCGGCAAGGGGTTCTTCAATGAGGACCGGCTTAGGGATACCGGCTTCGCGTGCCGCCCGAACCGTGAGTTCCCGGGCGACCTCATCGAATGAAGCGGGAACGGTGAGCACGACCAGTTGCTCCTCGAGCAGATGTCCTTCCTTCCCCCTGGCTTTCGTCTCGTTCCATGCCTCTCTGATGTGCCGGAGATAGCGCGAACCGGCCTCGATCGGCGAGACCTTTTCCACATCCGGCCCGGCGCCCCAGGGGAGTATGGAGTTCGTGCGGTCGACGCCTCCATGACAGAGCCAGGACTTTGCCGAAGATACCAGGCGGCCCGGCACAAGCGTTCCCTGTTCCCTGGCAAATTCTCCGACGGCATAATTACGCCGCGGGTCCCAGGGGAGAGCGGTACTGCCCGCAGGCAGTTCATAAGGTCCGGGGAGATACAGGAAAGAGGGAAGAACCGCCCGCCGGCCGAGTTCCCCTGCCGCGATCAGTTGAGGGATGTCAAGAAAACGTGGGCTGCGCGCAGCCGGATCGGTCGAAGCCAGGTCGACATACGCCAGGGCTGAGTTGGTGGTTCCGAGGTCTATCCCGATGATGTATTGAAACGAGTGATCGGCGAATTCGCCGGGAATATCCATTTCGGTCTGTGTGCCTGTTAACATTGTGTTCTCTCAGGTTGCCCCCGGTTTTCCGGAGAAGACCGCTCTGCGCTTCAGTAGACTCGCTCCGAACCGATTGTGCGAGAACCGATGTGCTGCGGGCCGCTCAAGGCCCGGAACAGGGGATATCTCACGGTTCGTTTCGAACGCTTCTCCGGAGGATGTTTCCGGTCAGGCGGTTTCCGTGCCGATCTCGATTTCGGCGGGAGCAAGGACCCAGTCCGCGGTTCGTTCCACTGCAACCTGGGGCAGCCGCACGCGGGCCGCCTTCCAACCCCTGTGGCGCAGAGTGCCCCGAAAAGGGGGATTTCCGGAAACATTGCCGATCAGGCGAATGGATTTCGGGTCGAAATTGGAGGGAACCGACACCTGTTCACCCTCTGTCTGCGCAAAGATCGGCTTCAATTCGACGTATTCCGAGAGGGCCTCCTTGCAGCCCCGGTGGACGCTTCTCACCGCGGCGCCGATCTGGGCGTCATCGTAAACGCCGAGATCCTCCTGGAGGAAGTCGATGAGACGGCCTTCCCTCTGGAGGATGGAGAGGAGCTGAATGGCGGGCTGTGGAGAGGGCCGGGAGGCATCGGGTGGCGGCGGGGCGGCAGCGGCCTTCCTGTCGGCCTGCTTTTCCTCGGTGGGAGCCGCGCGGCCGGCCTTGGGTTCTGAAACAGCTTCAATCCGGTTTGCCATCCCACGGCCTTGAAAAAGGACAAACAGCCAGAGAACGAATGTAGCACACCCTCCCGCGCCGAAAATGACGGGCACGAGGTAGCTTCTCGTTTGAGTGATAAACTGGTCGAGATTGGAAAAAGCGGACCGGGCATCTTCCGGCAATGGGCCGCCGCCTGCCTTGAGGAACGGAGTGGTCCACTGCTGCATGCCTTCGGTGATTTTGTCGGCCATGAGGTAGAAGATAGCCAGGAGAACCGCATTCCAGAAAAAACAGATCAACAGGGACTGGATGGTCCACATTCGCTTAGCCTGCATGCTCCTCCTCCAATGGAACGGTTGCGTTCGAGAGACGGCAAAGGTTATTCAAAGTCAATCCGGTGAGTCTGCAAGAGCAGAGACGTGTATCATTGCCTGACAGGGTGTTCAGGGAGTCAGGGTTTTCAGGATTTCGTCGGCAACCTGGATTGCCTTCGACTCAAGTGCGTTTCCGATGAACCCGCGCCGCGAGAGAAGCGCGAGCTTTTCTCGATCCAATAATACAGGATTTTCCCCGGGCCGTCTTATGACATCCACTTCGAGATCGAGATATCTCGCTCCATAGGGGTAGAATTCCACTGGCGTATTGATATTGTAATACTCTCCTATGAGGCGGTTATCCTTCGAAAAATAATCGTGTTTGATAAACCACGCGCCTTCTTGTACGGTTGTAAGCCCATAATCCCCGGGTTGGATCGGCAGGTCAAGGCCGTCGTATCGGCCCTTCAGGAAAGAACGCCTGAACACGATTTCCGCCGGATTTGCCCGCACGAGAACCCCTTCCCTGGGCCGCATGGATTTCCCGGAAGGCCTCACGTGCTCGACTCGTACGATACCCGCTTTTTCGATCGGGAGAAAGATGGTCTGAAGAAAAATTTCTTTTTCGAGATGAGGTTTCTTCTCCGGATGGCCGTGCAGGCGACTCTCGGCCTTCTCGAGCGCCTTCGCGTCGATGATGCGGAGACGATGGTGCCTGTGCAGTGTCGGGGTTACGGCAAGGCGGATTCCGTCAAGAGCATCTTTGGACGCGCCGGGAAACTCTATTCGCGCGTTGATAGTTCCGTCATCGGATTCATCCTGATCCAGTTCGACCAGTACAACATCCAGGAGGTGTTCCTGGAGAAATGTCAGAAACTGGCATATCATTTCCGGCTGTCCGGACAGTTCAAGTCCCTGGAAATCGTCTCTGTCACGAGCCAGGATATCGTAGGGCTGGTTCAGGTGATCGAGAGCGAAGCGCTCACGGATCCTCGGGGAAGGTTCCACCACTGAGTAGCCCGAATCGAGGATCAATCCGGTAAGGGCAGTGCTGTAGATGCCGCGGATCTTTATTCGACTGGTCATAGGACCCTCCAGGGAAGATGCAAGTCGATGAAGGGCGGAATCCGGAGTCGTCAGTTGCGGTAGGATTGCTCCGGAGTCTCTCTCTAACGCCGAGTATTTTGTCTACGAGCCTCATGGGACGACCTCACGAGGCCGGTTGCCGTAACGTGTCCGGGTGTTCGCGGATGCAGCGGCAAAAAGTGAATCAATCGGCCGCGAGTCTGAAAGCTATGTCGCTTCGGGAGTAGCCTGAACCGTCGATCTCGAACACCGGCCTTCCCCCTGATGCGCAATTTCATCTCCAACAGAGGATACCACCGCTCACTGTTATTCTTAAGCATTTACAGGCGCCCGCGAAAGTGACGACGCCGCCGGATTTGCGCATTGCATTGAGAATAGTGTTTTGGTTCATCTTCATGTAAAGATGAATTCGATGTTACAGATAGTCTCGAGTCATCCGTGACGGATGAATATTCAGTCTAGTGCATTGCAGGTTCGGTCCTGCCGGGGGGTTCTACGCGGTGAAGTGAGAGCGGTTCCTGTTTGAAGGGTTTGTGTCAAAGGCGGCCGCCGTGGAGGCTATCCCTCTCGTACGCTTTCCGTCAAAGGGGAAGTCTCCGGGCCAGGAAATCCCGGAATGGCTCTTCATCCGGACCGAAGTCGATGTCGAGCTCAGGGATTGCAACGATGCTTTGAATGGCCGGTGGAAGCCGAACCGCATCTTTCTCCGTGGTGATGAGGCACCTCGCCCGGGATTCATGGACCGCCTTCAGCAGTGCGGTGATGTCTTCGCGATCGAACCGGTGGTGATCGGGGAACTCGAAGGAGCGACAGGGAAGGACCCCGAGGTTTTCGACCGATCGGAAGAAGGCCCCGGGATCGGCGATGCCCGAGAACATCACCGCTTGTCTGCCTGCCAGGTTCCCGATGGGAAGGAGGGGGCCGTTCAACCCCGCGCGGAACCCTTTCAGGGTGTGGCGGCAGCTAAATAGCGGCTTTTCACCGATGATTCGATGGATTTGCCGCCTGGTGCGTTCAGTGCCCGCGGCGTTATCGGCTCGGGTGAGGATCACGGCATCCGCCCGTTTAAGACTGGATGCCGGCTCCCTCATCGGGCCGGCCGGAAGCAATTCTCCATTGCCGAAAGGATTTTCGGCGTCGAGCAGAACGAGATCCAGATCACGGTCGACGGCAAGATGCTGGAAACCATCGTCCAAAATGAGAACCTGTGCCCCGCATTGCCGGATTGCAGCGAGTCCCGATTCACACCTGCGCTTTCCCACCCGGACGGGCACGTCTTTGAGTTTATGCGCGAGAAGGACCGGTTCGTCACCGTATTCCATCATCTGCGAGTATATGTCACCTGTCGGCTGTACGTAGCCGGTTCGCCGTCCCTGCCTGCCGTAGCCCCTGATGAGGATGGCGCAGTTGAATCCAAGTTCCGCGATCTGTCCGGCAAGCCGGAGAGTCATGGGGGTTTTGCCGGTTCCGCCGACAGTGACATTCCCTACGCTGATGACGAAGGCCGGAAGGCGGCACCTGCAGGCGCGGGCTCTCCTCTGGGCGCGTTCCAGCCCGGTGCCGTACAGGACAGAGCCGAATTTGAGAAGTTGCCCGATGGGGGCCCGCACCGGTTTGTCGCATGAATCGAACCAGAGGCGATGAAGCCTGGAGGCGAACTTTCGGGTGATCCGAGTCTGAATGTCTTTCAAGGCTGATCGCGTATTCATGCTGTCTCTTCCACTGAAATTCCCGCCGTGGTCCGAACATCAAGCACAAGGATCGGCATATGTGCCTTGCCCCGATGCCGTCAGATTGATTTGCAGATGCTCAGGTATTCATTTCCCGGATGACCCTCAAACCGTACGTACGGGAATGACAGAAAACCGTTGCTGCGTCAATGAGGATCGTAAAACAGGAGAAACGGTAAAAGCCTCTGTTGACGGATTTCAAATCCCGTGTGAAGGCGTTCCCGCCAGGGTCCGATTTCCATGCGCTTCCGCCGCCTTTTCGAATGTTGATGCGGCTGCGTTTTCGTCCTCGAATTGTACCGTTTGGGAGAGCTTTTCTCACGCGACAGCCGGGGTCTTTCGGTTACTCACGTCCAGGAGGTCTGTTGTTTGAACGGACCTGGACTGATATACTTACCCCCGTAATTATCTCTGGAAGTTTTGCATCGATCTCGGGCGAGTCATGGAAACCGGGGTGGACGCATCCGCCGCTCCGGATCGAATATCACCATCCCCTTCCATAAGGTCGGAAAGGGAGAGCGCCGTACGAGGGGAGAATGGGGCAGAAACCGCCAGGCACCAGGAAAAGGATAAAGGTTCCCGAAAAACAGTCTTTCGCTCTGACATCCGGCATCCTCCAGGCGGCGTCGGAAGGACTTCCCAAAACCGAATTCTATTATCGAGTCCTCAAATTGCTGATCGGTTATGTGGACTGCGACGTGGTGTTTATAAAAATCTGCGGGGGCACGAGTAATTCATGTGCCGTCGCGCTCAGCCGTACGGAAAGATCTTTTCATTTTACCATTAAAGACCAGGGAAAGCGCCGTGGAGGGGGGACCGCGCCGGATGGGCGAGGGGAGGGGGATTTATTCCATCTTCTCCGCTCCTCGGAAGCTGAGGGGAAAGACCGGGTCAAAGGGGCCTTTTCCGAGAATGGCAGTTTTTGGGTAAACGACGTAACGGGATACTCTCTTCACACGGAAGAGAGAATTAAGCGGGCGCTGATCGATAATGCCTGGCCGGCGCCGGCCTGCGGGTCAATCGCCCTGGTTCCCCTTTCGGTCGGAGAGGCAGGCTCGGGGTATCTCCAGTTCGGGTTCAAACGGCCGGAAGCCTTCAGCCCGGCTGAAATAGAAATTCTGGAGTACACGGCACGGGCAGTATCCACAGCGTTGATTCACTGGCATGCGACATGGTCCTTGCGAGAGCGTGTCAAGGAACTCTCATGTCTCTACAAGATCGCGAATATCCTCGAATCACCCACCAAACCTCCGGCTGAGGCGCTGGCCGAAATAGTGAGAATCATTCCCCCCGCATGGCTGCATGCCGACGTCGCGGCTGCCAGAATCACCTTTGACAAACAAACCTGCGCGACTGAAGGCTACAAGGAAGGCGCACAGTCGCAAGCGGCCCCGATTGTGGTCAACGGGCAGCAGAGAGGGCTCGTCGAAGTGGTCTACACTGAAACGATGCCCGAGTTGGACGAGGGACCTTTCCTTTATGAGGAAAGAAGGCTCCTCGACACCATCGCCCTCGAGTTGTCGGTACGGATCGAGCGGGGACTATACGAGAAGCAGCAGCGGAAGATCAAGGAACAGATGAAACACTCCAACCGATTGGCCATGGTGGGGCAGTTCGCATCTGCCGTGGCTCACGAGATCAATGAACCTTTGACCAACATTCTCGGTTTTGCCCAACTGGCCATCAAGTGCCCCGATTTGCCGGGCCAGGCAGCGAGCGATCTTGACAAGATTGTGGCCACTTCGTTGTATGTGCGGGAAATCGTGCGAAAACTGCTCATGTATGGCCGTAAGATGCCACAGCGTGAATCCCTGGTGAACGTGAACAAGATTGCGGAGGAGAGCATCAGCTTCTTTGAACATCGATTTGCGAAGGAGGGCATCACGCCCACACTCTTCTTCGCCGAGAATGCGGGGCAGATCATAGCCGACCCCGGCCAACTGCGCCAGGTTTTCGCAAACTTGCTCGTCAACGCGATACAGGCCATGCCGACGGGAGGCGCGCTCAGCATCGAAACCAGGCGATCCGGAGAACAGATCTCCCTGATCGTCCGGGATACGGGTTGCGGTATGCCCCCGGACATCAAAGACAAAATTTTCATCCCCTTCTTCACCACCAAGAGCGTGCGCCAGGGCACAGGGCTGGGGCTCTCTGTTGTCTTGGAGATTGTAACCGGTCTGAAAGGCACGATCTTTGTAGACAGTTCTCCGGGAGTCGGAACGTGTGTGGAGGTGCGACTGCCGGCAGCTTCATCCTCCCCGGTGGCGGAGAGAAGGAAAGCTCATGCCCATGAAAGAAATGGAAAGAATCCTCGCTGTCGATGACAGTCCGGATACACTCGAAGTACTCCGCAGGAATCTGACGATCCGGGGATTTGACGTTTTGACCGCCGGAGGAGTTGATGAAGCCGTCAGGTTGCTGGGCACCACCTCGGTCGCCCTGATCATAACCGATATCAGAATGCCCGGCGCCGATGGTTTTGACCTGATCAGACACATCCGAGAGAATTTCAAGGGTAGTGAAGTTTTGGCAATCACGGGCTTTCCCACGGTACAAGGCGCCGTTCGCGCGATGAAGGCAGGTGCCGAAGAATACCTGGCCAAGCCCTTTACCGACGATGAACTCCTTGAAGCTGTGGACAGGGCCCTTGATAAACTAAGGGTCAGAAAAAAAGCTGAATGGTCGTCTCCAACCCCTGCCGCATTCGGGCTTATCGGCGAGTCCAAGGCCATGACCGACGTGTTTGGCGCCATCGCCAAGGCGGCGGCCAATTCGGCTACTGTTCTCATCCAGGGGGAAAGCGGCACAGGCAAGGAAATCATCGCGCGCGCCGTGCACTACAGCAGCAAACGAGCCTCCTTTCCCTTCGTCCCGGTAAACTGCGGTTGTATTCCGGAGCAACTGCTCGAAAGCGAGCTTTTCGGCCACGTTAAAGGAGCTTTCACCGGGGCCGCCAGTGCAAGGGCTGGATTTTTCCAGACAGCAGACCGGGGCACGATCCTCCTGGACGAAATCAGTGAGGCGAGCCTCTCGATGCAAGTCAAGTTGCTGAGGGTTCTTCAGGATAAGGAAATCTGCATGGTGGGGTCGAGTTCGCCCCGAAAAGTCGATGTGAGAATCACCGCCGCAACCAACAAAGATTTGTACGCGCTGACCGGGAAGGGGATTTTCCGTGAGGACCTCTTCTACCGCCTCAATGTTATCACCATAAAGGCTCCGCCCCTGCGGGAGCGTGGAGATGACATCATTTTACTTGCCCGGCATTTCATCAGGAAGAAGTCGGAGGAATTCGACAGGAAGGCGCCGCGCCTCTCAGACGAGGCGTTGCAGATTCTTCGAAGTTATCACTGGCCGGGAAACGTTCGGGAATTGGAGAACGTGGTCCAAAGACTCGTGGCCATGACCGACGGAGATCTGATAGAAGTGCCGGATCTCCCGTCTCTCATGCGCTTTTCAGCCCTGCGTACGGAAGGACTCAACCGCACGTTGGCCGAAGTGGAGGCCGAATATATACGGAACGTTCTTGCCGGCGTAAAGGACAATAAGTCTTTAGCTGCAAGGATATTGGGCATCGACCGCAAAACGCTCCGGGAGAAGCTTCAAAAAATACCTGCATAAACCCCTGCTTCCAATGCGCTCCCCTGGGGAGAAATTCCCCGGTGGAGCGGAACTCACCACCTCGATCTTTACCGAACGGAATCCCGATCATCCTGATAACTGACTAAAGTATAAGTAAAAACCCCTTTGCCGGGCTTGCGGTTGGAGCCGATCCCCCATCCCGCCTGGCTGAATCGTTTCACGCCTCCCCCGGGGCCCGCATGTTCGATGGCAATCCAGGTTATTCAAGTGCCGATCGAGGCCGGGAGCCGATCTTTCCGGAAGCTGGGGTTTCCTTTGAGCCTCTGCCCGGACCTCTATGGCGGATTGCCCGAAGACCACGCACCCTCTGGCATCTATTTTGCTCAAAGGGATTGCGAAAGCATCGGGCGGACAGGCCGCCATCAGAGAACAAACCCAATTCGAGCGAGGTATTACAGCCATGGGAAAGACACCTTTTACCGGAAATATCGACAGCGCACCAACCACGTATTTCAACTGCACCCCCTCGGGAGACCTCAGGGAATCAAAGGCGGTGACGACGCGACTTCATGGCCTTTGTTCGACGTGCAACCGCTCCGCCGAGTGTTCATACATCGCCGGTCACGATCGGCCGATTCTGCATTGCGAGGAATTTGACGGGTCCGGACCGGTGAACCCCCGTCGCCCGGCGCCGAAATCGACCCAAAAAACGGAAACCCGCCGAAGCACACTGATGGGGCTGTGCTGCAACTGCGCGCAGGTTGAAACATGTTGCTTCCGGAAACCGGAAGGCGGGGTCTGGCAATGCGAAGAATATGAATAGGACCGGGATCGTGTAAAGAAACGTCCCATTCCTCGCGTCATGCGATTTTATATGCCCCCGCGATCCGGAATGAGGAAAGAGGCGATGGGTTGCTCCACGATCAGCCCGTTCTACGCGGCGCTCGTGTATTTATCTGGAATCCCTGACGGTTTTTGGATCCCGAATTAAGAGTTTAACATCTGCCACGCAGGACCCTGAGGGGAACGCTTACGTGGCTCAAGTGACATTTCAAGGGTGAGGATTCATCATGTGCCAAACAGCAGCTCACGACCAATTGGAAGGGGAGTTCCAGTCCTGGATGTACTCTAAGGATGCGTGTTACAAGGAGGCTGTCCAGATGCTGGAAGGCCGTTCCAGGCAGGCAGGCGAGAACCTTGACTGGCTCTACGGGAACATGCCGGGCTATTTTTTCATCACCATGGAAAATGACGTCGAGGCACTGACGAACCTGATCCTGGGACTGCAGACTCTACGGAGCCAGAGAAAGATAGTCCTTCTCGATCAGCCGAGAAAGCTCATCGTCGCCCGACTGGATGTGCCCGGGTCCCTCTACGATATGCTGACCGCTCTAAATGGCCGGGACATTTCCTACGCCGAGATCACCCATTCGTGGAAACCGGTTGCCGGGACCGAACGGAACCTGGAGGTCCTGCGCTTCGAGTTCGATCGCAAGAGTCTTGAAGAACTCGCCAAGCCACGCACATGCAGGGTTCCCGCAGGAACGAGGGACGCCGTCCGTGAACGGCTGACGGCCCTTTATCCGGCCTTCAACTTCAAGGAATTCAACAAGAACCTCGATCTCTTCTGGCGAAACAGCGAGAATTATGTCAGGTTGTCGCCGCCCGAACGAATCGCAAGGATACTGTGGCTTTACCAGCAGGGACTTCAGCACGAAGGGCTGTTCCTTGATGTGGAGGCGACCGGCCGGAACGAGCACAGAAGAGAGCACCGGATTCTTTTTTCGGTGGAGAATCCACCCCATCAGGGGTTTCTCACCCAGGCCATGGAAGTCTTCAAGAGACTTGGAATCGGCGTGCGGCGATCCTACAGTCTCAACATCAGCGGTGAACCTCATTCATATTTTCTCGGAAACTTCTATGTCGCCAGAGCCGATGGCCTGCCCGTTACAAGAGAATCGAACATCTTCAGGGAACTCAAAGGAGAACTTTACAACACCCAGATCCTCGCAACGGAAAATGCCGCATACTCCGTATTCGTCAGTAACGGTTTCATGAGTGGGGAGGACGCTTCGCTGGTAAACGCCTTCATTGCCTTCTGCCAGACCACCCTCGGCCACTGTGAGCCCGATCGTTTCAGCACGGACGTCGTGAAGGACGCTTTCTTCTCCCATCCCCACATTGTCATGAAGCTCATCGATACATTTAGAAAACGTTTCGATCCGGAACTGACGGAGCGGGATAAGGCATATGAAGATGCCAGGGAAGAAGCGCAGGCGGCTGTCGAAAGCTACAATACGGGACACAGGCACCTTGATGAGATTCGAAGGATGATCTACAAGACCTGCTTTCTCCTCATAACCAAAACACTCAAGACCAACTTCTTCGTTCCCGAGAAACACGCGCTCGCTTTCAGGCTGGACCCGTCGTATCTGTCGGAACTGGGGCCGGAGTTCACCAAAGACCTTCCGGGCCGCGTGCCGTTCAGGGTGACCTTTTTCTTTGGCCGCCGGGGCTTCGGATACCACATCGGCTTCTCGGATATTGCAAGAGGCGGATGGCGAACGATCCTCTGCGGGACCCACGATGAACTGACGACCAACTCAAACAGTCTTTTCCGCGAGGTCTTTGTCCTGGCCCACACCCAACATTTGAAAAACAAGGATATCTACGAAGGCGGGTCAAAGCTCGTGGTGATCCTGGACGCCAGGGGATTGGAGACCCGGGAGGCGGTGATGCAACAGATGCACAAGCTCCAATACGCAATCACCAACGCATTTCTGGATATCTTCATAACGGAAGGCGGCAAAGCCAAAGACCGGCGGGTTGTGGACCATTACGGGGATGATGAGCCGATCGAACTGGGGCCCGACGAGAACATGAGCGACGCTATGATCGAGATCATTGCCCGGCAGGCAATGAAGCGGGGGTACGTCTTGGGATCCGGGATCATATCGAGCAAGCGCGCGGGGATCAACCACAAGCACTACGGGGTAACATCGAGGGGGGTGATCAGGGCCGCCACGATCGCCATGAGAGAGATCGGCATAGACATGACCCGCGATCCGTTCAGCTTGAAGATCATCGGAGGCCCGAACGGCGACGTTGCAGGCAACTCGATCCGGTTGCTTCTCGAAAGATGCCCGAAGGCCAGGATCGTCTCCATAACCGATATCTCGGGGGCCCTGTACGATCCGCAGGGAGCCGATCCCGAGGGGCTCGGGCGGATCGTTCTTCAAACCGACGTCGGCGATTTCAACCCGGAATTGCTCCATCCCGGCGGCTTCATGCTCTTCAGCCGACATACCGTCCAGGAATCCCTGAAAGAACTCTACCGAAAACTTGCCCGCACGGACTCCGGCCTGGAGGAAACGTGGCTCACGACCGATGAATATCAAAACGAACTGGCTAAACTCATCTTCTCCGAGCCGGTTGACCTCTTTCTGCCCTGTGGGGGGCGTCCCGAAACGATTGACGAGAACAACTGCCCGAGATTTTTCCACAATGGAGGCAATCCGTCGGCAAGGATTATTGTCGAAGGCGCAAATTCCTATATCACCCCCGGAGCCAGGGTCGCTTTGCAGAAAGGCGGCGTCATCATCCTTCGCGACGCATCGGCCAATAAGTGCGGCGTCATTACTTCTTCCTATGAGATCATTGCCAATGTGCTCATGACCGAAAGGGAGTTCCTGAAGAACAAGGACGCCTATGTGGGTGATGTCCTTCGGATACTCGACCGCAAGGCGGATGAGGAAGCGAACCTCATCTTCAAAAGATACCGCGCGGCCGAGGGAAGGCAACTCTACACCGACATCAGCGCGGCAGTAAGCGAGGAAATCAACGGGCACTACGAAAGGTTGTTCGCATTTTTCCGAAATAAGAGCCACATGGTGGAGCAGCCGCTATTCTTCAAGGTCCTTCTTCACCATCTTCCCGCTCTGGTTCAAAACAATCCGAAGTACAGGGCACGGGTGAGAAGAATTCCGGTGAAGATGAAATGTGCCATCCTGGCTTCGGAAATCGCTTCATCCATAGTCTACCACGGCGGATGGGATGATGACTTTGAAGGAAAACTCCATAGGTACCTGGATGCACGTTTCAGTTGAGAGTGGGAGGGGCATCGCCAATAACACTGGCGCAGAGGGACGGTCACGGTGGAGGAATTCGATCCGCCAACGTCCCCTGTGCATGGGCGATCTTCTCACAGGGCCTGTAAAATACGCCGGGTATGTGTTACTTTCCATTCAAAGCGATATCTACGTCGGGGATGCAAATGGAGCATCCTTTTAATGTTTGAAGGGGAAAACCGTGAGTCGGATAGAGAAGTATCCCATCTTTAAAATCGCAGGTTCCGAGCCGGCTTGCCCTGCCGGGAGAGACATGCTCGAGGAACTCTACGCGCGATTCAATCGCAGGGAATACGTCCACCCGGATCCGCTGGAATTCCTCTATTCATACGAACATCCGCGCGATCGGGAAATCGTCGGTCTGCTTGCTTCCTCTCTTGCTTACGGCCGCGTGGCCCAGATCCTGAAAAGTGTTGAATCGGTTCTGCGGCCAATGGGATCGTCGCCGGCCGATTTCGTCCTTACTGCCTCCAGCGCCGGCGTTGCGCGGGCTTTCAGAGGCTTCAAACACCGGTTTACGACGGGCGATGAGATCGCTCTGCTGTTGGGGAGAGTGAAGAAGATACTCCACAAATATGGGTCTCTTGAAGCATCTTTTACGGCTCATCTCAAGCAGGATGCGATCACCGTTCTTCCGGCCCTGGCGGGTTTTGCCGAGGAACTTGGGTGCGGGGCGGATTGCGGCAGCATGTTTCTTCCGAGTCCTTCGAGAGGGAGTGCCTGCAAGCGTCTCAATCTTTTCCTTCGCTGGATGGTTCGCCGGGACGATGTGGACCTCGGGGTGTGGAGGAACGGGATATCCCCGGCCAAACTGATTGTGCCCCTGGATATTCACATGCATAGGATAAGTCTTGGCATGGGTCTGACGGAACGCAAACAGGCCGATATGCAGACCGCGCTCGAAGTGACGGCCGCTTTCAGATCGATACGCCCCGGCGATCCGGTGAGATATGATTTTTCACTGACTCGCCTTGGCATTTTGAACGGAATTGAGTGAATGAAGCGAAGGCATCTTCTCGGCCGATGATTATATTGATGCCGGCGCTTCGCGCGGCGGGAATTTCGCGCGGCGGGCTGTGTCCCGTGCTTTCCATATGTCCGTGGTGCCCGCAGGGAGGCGGGGGAAAAGGGTATTGATGTACGGCGGCGATGGTTGAGTGGCTCCGCTATATGGGCGGGCTTCTTGGATGAACATTCATCATGAGGGGAAGGAGATAAGGAATGGGAAACTGCGATGTGAGACTCTACGCTCTGAGTACTTGTATCCACTGCAAGAATACCAAGGAGTTTCTTGACGGGTGCGGTGTTCATTACGATTGCGTTGATGTCGACAAACTGGATGGTGAGGCTAGACAGGCGATTATTGAGGAGGTCAGGAAGGTTAATCCGAACTGTTCGTTTCCAACAATCATCATCGGGGACAAAATCATCGTCGGTTTCAGAAAGGAAGAGATAAAGGAGGCGCTAAACTTATGATGAATGTGGAAGAGCTCTATGCGATGTTGAAGAGCACCCAGGAAAAGAAAGGGTATTATTTCAATAAGGACGGGAAGAAGGTTTTCGAATTGCTCGAAGGCCTTCTGGTCAACAGGGAAAGATACGGGTACATGTGTTGCCCGTGCCGGTTGGCGTCAAACGATCGAGAGTGGGACAGGGACATCATTTGTCCCTGTGTTTATCGTGTTCCCGATGTCGAGGAGTATGGGAGCTGCTATTGCAACCTTTATGTTTCCAAGGAATGGAATGAGGGGAAAATCCCCGAAGTTTACGTTCCCGAGCGGCGGCCCGTAGAGAAGACTGTAGGGAAGCTGTAGGAGGCTGCCGTCCCGACTGAGCGATCGCGCGATGCTTCTTTTGTCAATTCGAGCACAGCGGAGAATCTTTCGGAGCAAGGGTGATACGTGGATTTCCTGCTTCGGTCGAAATGACGGAACGCTCACCGGTTCTTTTCCGCGAACGGCGATGCGGTGGCCCTCCGGGCTCGCCGGAACAGCCGGTTATCTTTTGAATTCGGGATATTCCCTCGGCATCCCGGTCGTCCTTCATCCCGCCCATGGAGAGGGGCAACGTCGGGTTGTCTTCCTGTCTCATCCAGGAATCAGGTCTGCATTTCAGTAATTCTTACATCAGATCAGTATCAGTACGCATTAGATCAATATCGTCAAGAATTTATCAATCCCTGCCTTTACAAAGAGAACTCCAGTTATCATATTTTGTAAATAGCCTACTGTCTTTCTTGTTCCCACCGCAGCCTTACAGGAAGGAGAATTTTTATGGATAAGAAATTGCTGGAACTTGCAGTTGAGATAATCCAATCGCAGGCTTCGATCAGCAAGATGTCGGGCGAGGAAATCGAATCGGTCCTCATGAGAGTGTACAACGCTCTGCACAGTATAAAGCGGGCCGAAGAAGAAGGAAGGACGATATTGCTGGACGAGTCCGGACACGAGTTCGCCGGTGAACGCGAACCCCCCGGAAGAAGGGACGCCAGAGGCTCCATCCAGGAAGATCAGGTAACGTGCATGGAATGTGGAGCCCAATTCCGGCAACTGACGGCAAACCACCTGCGAACTCACCAGTTGACTCCCAGGGAATACAAACGGAAATGGGGTTTCCCGCTCAAACAGCCTCTTGCAGCCAGGGTTTTGACAAAGCTGCGCAGCCGGTCGGCAAAGAAACGTGGGCTGCCGCTGAAGCTCCAGCAATATCTGGAAGACCAGCGAAGAAGGAAAACCACGAGCAACGTGGAAGTCCCCGAGGGAACGAAACGCACTCCCAGGAGACCCGCGAAAAGCGGCAGGGCGTCCTGATCCGGTCACGCGACGGCACCCCCACGGAAAACTCGATCCCGCTATCGAATCGCCTGCTCCGCTCGGCGCGAAAAAGCCGTCTTCATACCGTAATGATGGATCTCAAGCACTGCTTCCGGAAAAAGATGGGTTGCGAGTTCGGCCGCAAGGACGACAGCCCTTTCCGGTTATTCCTATTCATCCCGTGAGACTTCGATAAAGCCATGTTCCACGCCTCGAACCACCAGGACCGGGCA
Source organism: uncultured Syntrophobacter sp. (assembly GCA_963666995.1). GTDB lineage: Bacteria > Desulfobacterota > Syntrophobacteria > Syntrophobacterales > Syntrophobacteraceae > Syntrophobacter. The sequence continues at coordinate 4,291,691 of OY762941.1, forward strand.
GGGGGCGCGGTTGACCACGTTCTGCGCGACGCTGCCGATCGACCCGGAAGCAAGCGCCGTGTGCCCCTGGCTGCCGAGAACGATCAGGTCAATGGAGAATTCCTTTGCGATACTGATGACTTCCTCTGAAGGTTCTCCTTTTCGGATGAGAAATTCCACCTCAGCGCCTTCCCGATTTTCTTCCGGGACGAATTCCCTCAGGTCATTTTCCCTGTCCTGTACCAGCTTTTTCATCGCCTGGAGGAAATCTCCTTTGTATCCCTTGCTGCTCAATTCCTGCACCGCATCGATGATGCGTTGATTGATCATGTGGAGGAAGTATATTCGAGCCCCTTGCTCCCGGCCGATGCCGAGTCCATACTCTGCCGCTTTGGCGGAATTTTGAGAGAAGTCCACCAGCACGAGAATCCTTTGAATCCTGATCATACGCACCCCTTTATGAGAAACACTAGTGATGTATTTGCAATAGAATCAGTTATCTTCCGTCCATTCATTGAGCGGGCAGCCCTCGCACCGCGGCGCTCTTCTGCAGTAGAGGTGGCCCGTCCTTACAAGGAGGGCGTGCAAGTCCTGGAAAAAACCCACGTCAGGTTCCAGGCAATCCATGAAGTAGCTCTGCAGTTCCTCATAGCCGAGGTTCTCCGACACCCAGTTGTGGCGACTGAAAATGCGATAGGTATAAGCGTCGACAACGAACGAAGGTTTGAAAGCAGCATACAGAATGATGCTGTCCGCAGTTTCCGGGCCTATTCCGTGGAGTTGCAGAAGTTCGTGCCGAAGCGGTTCGATTTCGAGAGACAAAAAGCATCGAAGATCGCCCTGCCATCTATCGAGCACATACCCGCAGAAGGTCTTGAGCTTCCGGGCTTTCTGGTTGTAATAACCGGAAGAGCGAATGAGTGAGGCCAAATCCGCCTGTGGCATCTCAGCCAACGGCCGAAGCCCCAGCAGACCTTCCCGCCTGAGGTTATCGATTGACCGGACCACATTCTTCCAGGCGGTATTCTGGGTGAGAATGGCGCCCACGATCATCTCGAAGGGACTTTCCGCCGGCCACCATTTCTGGGGACCGAACGCTTCATGGAGGCGCTCGTAAATGTGTGCAATGAGCTTGCGGCGACCGCCAGTCATCGGATTCCCACTCCCGCCATGCGCGTGCCGCAAACAGTGCAGGCGCCTTCCTTGAGGTTCATTTGAACGATGCTGAACCCGAACCGGTTGATGAGCATCGAGCCGCATTGGGGGCAGAAAGTACTCTCGCCGTCATCCCCGGGAATATTGCCCGTGTAAACGTATCGCAAACCCTCCTCGATTCCGATCCTGCGCGCTTTCTGCAAAGTGTCGACAGGAGTGGGGGGAATGCTGGTGAGCTGGTAATCCGGGTGGAAACGGCTGACATGCCATGGGATGTCCGGGCCTGATGATACCAGGAAACGCGCCAGTTCCCTCAATTCATCATCGCTGTCGTTCAATCCCGGGATGACCAGGGTGGTGACCTCCACCCAAATCCCGAGGGCTTTCATTCGTTGGATGGTCTCAAGGACAGGATCGAGCCTTGCCCCGCACTCGGCCCTGTAAAAGTCATCGTTGAACGCCTTAAGGTCGACGTTGGCCGCGTCCAGACAGGGGGCGATTGCCTCCAGGGTCTCGGCCGTCATGAACCCGTTGGTGACAAAGACGTTTTTGATGCCGGCGTCACGGGCAAGCCGGGCCACATCCAGGGCGTATTCCATGAAGATGGTTGGTTCGGTGTAGGTGTAAGAGACGCTCGCGCAACGAGAGCGTATTGCCCGTTCGACGATCTGGGCGGGAGGAATATCCTGGCCGTATATGGTGTGGTATTCCCTGGGAGATTGCGAGATGTCCGAATTCTGGCAGAACCGGCATCTAAAGTTGCACCCCGCGGTTGCAATAGAAAAGCTTTTGGTTCCGGGGAAGAAGTGGAAAAGAGGCTTTTTTTCGATAGGGTCAACGTTCTGCGCGATGACCTTCTGATAAACGAGGCTGTAGAGGGTCCCACGCTCATTTTCCCGCACCCCGCATTTCCCCCGCTTTCCCGGTTTGATGCGGCAATGCTGGGCGCAGAGAAAACACTCCACGGCGCCGCCATCCAGTTTCCTGTATAACATCGCCTCCTTCATGAATCCTCCTGATCCTTAGGGGACCACCCGGATCCGGTTCGTTTCATGGCGCAGACCCGGCGGACGCTCCCACTTCCTTTGGGCCCGGGGATTCGAGGATCGCCTTGTGAGGAGGAAGGCCCCGGGGACGTCCGTTCCCGAGTGGAGACCTCCAGCAGGAGGCGCGCAGCCCCGGACGAGTCATTCTCGATGGGATCTCGCCGAACAAAGGAGTCTGGACAGTCTGCAGAGGATAGAGGATATCGACGCGCATTCCAATGAAATGACCGAATGGATGCCACTGAAGAAGAGGGGAGCGTTCGAAAGCGGACAGCCGTCTCAGGGCGCACAGCGGGAAGGACAGGCAGGTTCGCCATCGAACGGGAACCGGACCCGAAAGGGCTTTATCAATCAGATGGCGCAAGTGAAAGACACCATAAAACTTTGCGTGGCGATAATAAGACTTCTTCCAGAAACGCTCGGCGTAGCGGTGAAGAGTCATCAGGGAATACTTGTTCATGACTCCCAGCAACACATGCCGTCTTGCAACCCGCAACGCTTCCTCCAGCGCCCGAACCGGATTGTCGGTGTATTCAAGGGTTGTGAGAAGAGCCACCGTGTCAAATTCATTGTCTTCGTAAGGGAGGTTTTCAGCGTATCCCTGACTCAAAGTCACGCGCTCCCCGAACTTCCTTCGCGCGACTTCCAGCATGGGAACCGACGGATCAATACCTGAGACCGCATGGCCATTCCGCAAAAAACAGTCAAGAAAGATCCCCGTTCCACACCCGACTTCGAGCACTCTCTGCGGCCCCGGAGGTGCCCACAGGCGCAGGAGAAGCTCCTGTTCGATCAAAGATGCCCGGCGTCCGATCTCAGACTGGCACCATTCCTCGTAGCGAAGTGCGTCTTCTATGCGAAACACATAACCCACAGGCCAATCCATTCCTGCTCTTCAGAGCCCGGCCGCGAAATCGACACGGCCCATCCTCCCGGTGGGGAGGCTGAGGTGGCCGGAAACGGTGTAACATCCTACAGGCTTAAACCTGATTTGAGTGATTTTCCCCCTCCCCTTACTCCTCCCGCCAAGGGAGGGGAGCGCTGGTCCTACTTGGAAAAGTCCGACCGCAGAATAGCTCCCGTCGCCCCTGAGGTGACGAGGTGAGAGTACCGGGCCAGGTATCCTTCCTTTATCCTTGGCGGAGGAGGTGTCCATTTCCCGCGCCTTTCATCCAGTTTGGATGCATCGACCAGGAGTTCCAATTTCTTGTTCGGGATGTCTATAAGGATTTCATCACCCTCTTCGACCAGCGCGATGGGTCCGCCAACCGCGGCCTCGGGGGATATATGGCCGATGGCGGCGCCCTGGGTGCCTCCACTGAAACGTCCATCGGTAATCAGCGCCACATCTTTGCCAAGTCCCATGCCTATGATTGCGGCGGTTGGAGTGAGCATTTCCTGCATTCCGGGCCCCCCTTTGGGGCCTTCATAGCGGATCACTACCACATCACCGGCGTGGACGAGGCCTCCCAAAATACCGTCGGATGCCGCGGATTCACTTTCAAACACCCTGGCCTTGCATGTCCGCTGCAGCATCTCGGCGGACACCGCGGACTGTTTGACCACCGCCCCTTCGGGGGCGAGGTTCCCGTAGAGGATCGCTATTCCTCCTTCATGATGATAAGGATTGTCCAGGGGTCTTATAACGGAGTGGTCGATGCCCTTGCACTCGGCAAGGTTTTGCGACACCGTCTTGCCCGACGCCGTTATGGCATCCAGGTGGATGAAATCCCGGGTGGACAGTTCTTTCATCACCGCCGTAACCCCTCCAGCCGCATTCAGATCTTCCAGGAAATGAGCCCCTCCGGGTCGGAGGCTGCACAGGTGCGGAATACGGGAACTGAGTGAGTTGAATAGATTGAGACCCAGGTCTATCCCCGCTTCATGGGCGATTGCCGGAACGTGCAGGACCGTATTGGTTGAACATCCGAGGGCCATGTCCACGGTAATGGCGTTTTCAAAAGCTTTCAGTGTTGCGATGTCCCGGGGACGGATATTGTTGTTCACCAGTTCCATGATCTGCATGCCTGCCGTCTTTGCCAGCCTGATTCGAGCGCCGGTCACGGCCGGTATCGTCCCGTTGCCGGGCAGCGCAAGGCCTAGGGCCTCGGAAAGGCAGTTCATGGAGTTGGCGGTAAACATGCCGGCACACGAACCACAGCCCGGACAGGCATAATCTTCCAGTTCGGACAGCTCTTCTTCGGTGATCTGCCCTGCCCTGAAGGCCCCCACGGCTTCGAAGACGGAGATGAGGTCCACCTGCTTCTGACCCGCCTTGCCAGCCATCATCGGGCCTCCGCTTATCACGATGGAAGGGATATTGAGGCGAAGTGCGGCCATCAGCATTCCGGGGATGATCTTGTCGCAGTTGGGAATGAGGACCAGCCCGTCAAAGGGATGCGCCATGGCCATGATCTCTACGGAATCGGCGACCAACTCCCGGCTTGCCAGGGAATACCGCATCCCCGCGTGGTTCATCGCAATGCCGTCGCACACTCCGATGGTGCTGAATTCAATGGGTGTGCCTCCGGCCAGGCGGATGCCCGCCTTTGCAGCTTCCGCAATTTTGTCCAGGTGAATGTGCCCCGGTATGATTTCATTGGCTGAGTTGGCTATTCCGATGATGGGCCGATCCAATTCGGTTTGAGTATATCCCATCGCTCTGAAAAGAGAGCGGTGAGGGGCCTTCTCTAAGCCTTTTTTCATGGCGTCGCTTCGCATCTGTTTCTTCTCCTCTAAGATGTCTCGCTTTCATCAACTCAAATTTTTTAATAGTTACTTTATAGTCGGTGGAAATAGCAAGACAAAATGGAAAAAATGGCGCCAAATCCCGTTCCGGAAAATATTTGACAACGCATTGTTCAGCTTTTATAATCTTCAACACTTCAATAGACTTTGTATATAACCGATACAGGAGGACCGATCAATGGAGGTCGAACGCCAGAAGGCCTTGTATTCCATAGGGATCGTAGCTGAGCTGTTGAGCATTCATCCGAGGACGTTGAGGATTTATGAGCAGGAAGGCCTGATCAAACCCGCCCGGCGCGGTGGGAAAAGGTTTTATTCCAATAACGACCTCCAGTGGCTGAAATGCCTGCGAAAACTCCTGACCGACGACGGGCTCAATATAGCCGGTATCAAGAAACTCCTCACCATTGCACCATGCTGGAGCGTCCGCGGATGCGATGATGCCATGAGAAAACAGTGCCCGGCAATATTGAATTTCCCGGTGCCCTGCTGGGAACTGAAACCCCGGTGCTGCAAGGAAACGGATCACTCCTGCTCCGATTGCGAGGTCTACCGCAAGAAGATGGATCACGTAATCATGATGAAATGTCCGGATGAGGGAGCAGGCGAACTGTGACCTCAATCAATCCTGAACCCACAGTCCAGCGATAAGCCTTGCCGCTTCGAATCGCTGTTTATGTTGTTTCAGTTAAGGCGATCGTATGAAAACCATTTTCGGCCCGGTCCCGTCCCGTCGGCTCGGGCGTTCACTGGGCATCGACGTCATACCCCCCAAGACGTGCAGTTACGACTGCCTGTACTGTGAGTCCGGCAGAACCACGCGCCTCACAACGGAGCGCATGGCGTTCGTCAGTCCCTCGAAAGTCCTGGAAGACCTCAACGATTACTTCGAGCACTACCCCGGCGCCGCCGACGTCCTTACCTTTTCAAGCGCCGGCGAACCCACATTGTATGAGCCTTTGGGAGAACTCATCCAGCTTGTCAAAAAGCAATTCCCGTCACTGCCCCTCATCGTGCTCACGAATGGTTCTCTGCTGTGGAAACCCGAGGTCCGGCACGCGTTACTCATGGCCGATCGTGTGGTCCCGTCCGTCGACGCGGTTTCCGATGCGGTCTTTAGACGCCTTAACCGGCCTCATCCGGGTTTGGACAACACCGTGATCCTTGAGGGTTTACGGGCTTTTCGGCGAGAGTATAGCGGCCGATTGCATATCGAGGTGATGCTGGTTTCCGGACTGAACGATACGGATGAGGAACTGGAGAAGATCAGCCGGTTTGTAAACAGCGTAGAGCCGGACCATGTGGAATTGAATACCGTCGTACGGCCGCCGTCTGAGCCGGAAACAAGAGGATTATCCCGGGAGAGAATGGAGAAGTGTTCGAGGTTTTTCCCCTCGGCGACGACCCTCATCATCGGGAGTTTCAACGGCTTGTGTACGGGTAACGAGGACCCGGACCTGGGACGGCGGGTCCTGACTCTTGTGGAAAGACGACCCTGTAGCATCGGGGAGATGGCCGCAGCCCTCGGGGTCTCGAAAACGGAAATGGATCGGGCTGTGCTCTCCCTTGAGCGGGAAAACCGGCTCACGCGGTATTTATACAACGATATCGAATACGTGTGCCCGCCGACGAGAACGCCGTGTCCCGATGAGCCCGCGACGCGAGACCGAACACCCTGATACGTGCGTGCCGCATCCAACGCCCCGGGAGAACAACGATCGGTTGAGCCGGTTGGCGCATGATCGGCCGAACCGGGCGTAAGACCGCGTTACTGGGTGTGCACGTCGGATTTTGCGGGCGGGCATGCAAGGACTTCCACCGGGTGTTCGGGGATCGTGCGCACGATCAGGGTATGGGTAAAGAGCTGCCGCGCGATGGTTTGGACGTCCTCGGCAGTGACCGTCTTAATGCGCTCGATGTATTCCTTGTCAAACTTCCAGCCAAGGCCGACCGCTTCATTGACGGCGGCGCTTTGAGCCTGTGCGTCCAGGCTTTCCATCCTCAGCCTTTGAACGGTGACGATCCCGTTTTTGGCCTTTTCAAGTTCATCCGGCGGCACCGGCTTATCGCACAAACTGCGCAGATGCTCCAGGATGGTGCCCTGCACCTTATCCAGGTTGGCCAAAGTGGTTTGGGTGAGCACTCCGAAAAAGCCGGCCTTCTTGCCGTAGAACGGAGAAGCGCCGACCACGTAGACCAGATTTTCCTTTCCCCTCAGGGCTTCAAATATCCTGCCGCCGGGATTGCCCGCCCCCGACAAGACTGCATCCAGGACATCCAGCGCCTGGCGTTGCGCACTCTCAAGTTCGATACCGTTGGTACCCACGAAAAGGGCGGCCGAACTCTTTTCGTTCTTCTTCTCGATGATCTTGTCCGAGGCAATCCGCCGGGTTTCATCGGGAGGCTGCTGCGGTTTCACTTCCCGGCCTTTCCAGTTTTCGAGCCGCCCGGTGAGAGAACTCAGGACCGCTGAAGAATCGATATCGCCGTAGACGGCCAGTACCGCGGACTTCGGATTTACCATGCGATGGTAGAATTCGAGAAGATCCTGCCTGGAGAACGACTTCACGGACTCGGGAGTGCCGACGCGGTCGTTTCTGTATGAAGAGTTCTGGAAATAGTCCTTTTTGAACAGGCGCACGACTTCCGACTGCCAGTTTTCATCGAGGCGCTGGATGGCGAGGAGCGTATCCGTGCGTCTCCTCTCCATCTCTTCCTGGGGAAACTGTGAATTCTGTAAAATGTCCGAGAGGATGTCGAGCGCCGTATCGATGTCTTCCTTCAAGATCTTGATGGATATGTGGAAGGTATTGTTGTCTGAACCGGTCTCGACAGTCCCGCCGACATCTTCAATGCTCCGGAGAATTTCGAGTTTTGTCCTTTTGATCGTTCCCGCGGTGAGAAGCGATGACGTGAACGCGGAGATGCCCGGCTTTCCCGGGTCTTCGCAAACCAGTCCCCCCCGGCCGTACAGATGTACGGTCACCATGGGAAGGGACGGGTCCTTTTTCAGCAGCACCCTTAAGCCGTCGGGAAGTACCTTGAGTTCGGGAAGTGAAGGATCGTGAGATTGAAGACTCGCAGCGGCGGATTCAGCGGATTTGGCCCGGGGTGCGGCGGGCTTGATGACGGCAATGTTGGAGCGGTCCATCAGAAGGTACTGCCGGGCGGCGGCACGTATCTCCTCCGGGGTCACCTTGCGAATCTTTTCGGTGTAGACGTCGTCGAAGTAGGGATCTCCTGTGTTGATATAGGAGGAGCCGATCGAGGAAGCGACGGAAGAGACGGTCTCCATGCCGAATACATGATGGGCGATTGTCGCTTTCTTTGCTTTTTCGAGCTCAGTTTCGGAAACAAGGTCCTTCTTGAGAATGTCGATCTCGTCGATGACCTCACTCAGAACCGCGGGCCACTGGTCCGGAGGCAGAGTGATGGAGACGAAGAATTGGCCCCTGGCGAAAGATGGGGTCCAGTTCGAGGCCGAGACATTGAATACCTTATTCTCCTGCTCTTTCAGGCGGCAATGGAGGCGGCATGTTTCCCCTTCGCCAAGGAGGAAAGACAGGAGGTCCAGCGCGTAGAGATCGTTCTCATGAAGGGAGACGGAAGGGAAACCAACCATGACCTGGGTCATCCTGGTTATGGGAACTTCCTTCTCCTGCCATCGGGGACTGGTCTGCTGGGGTTCTACCGGGACCGTTGGCGGTTCGGCGGCGCGGCCGGTAAAGTCCCTGGTCTTCTGAGCGACAAAATCCAGGACTTCATCCGGGACAATATTCCCGGCGATCGAGACCACGATGTTTTCCGGCTGGTAACGATCCAGGTAATAGCTTTGGAGGGCATCCCTGTCCACCTGCACGAACACGTCTTCATATCCGGTTACCGGATACTTTACCGGATGGACCTGGTAGGCCGTCCTGATAAAGAGTTTCCACAGTTCGCTGCCCGGGTTGTTTTCCCCCATCTTGATTTCCTGCTGGATCACCGACTTTTCCCTGGAAACCTCTCTGGGGTCGAGGGTATTTTCAGACACATAGGAAAGAAGGAGATCGAGCGCATCCTTCCAGTGATCCGGCGAAGTATTGATGTAGTAGACCGTATTGTCATAGGTCGTGGAGGCATTCGTCGTTCCGCCGATGCGTTCCAGGCGCTCTCTTGCCTGCGCCTCGGTGAACGAGCGGGTTGTGCCTCCGGACAGGACATGCTCGAGGTAATGGGAAAGGCCTGCCTTCAGGTACTTTCCTTCGTAGATGGAACCGGCGCGCACAAAGACCTTGACCGATACCACATCGTAATCGGGCTTCCGACAGGTAAGAACGGTGAGGCCGTTCTTGAGAACGACAAAGAGGTCCCCCGGTTTTGACGAGAGAGTGCGTTGGACGGCGGTTTCCAGCGCAGGAGGCAACGACGGGCAGGTCTGCGCCGCGACTGAATGCGGGAAGGAGTTCAGAAGCAGGATGAATAAAATGACCAGTCCGACAAACGATTTCCTGACCATAGTCTCGATTTCCTCTAATTTCTTCCAGTGCGGGTCAGACCATGGGAGGAATTCCCGGCAACAGTCCCGTGCTCGATGTCTGGTCAATTCACGCTGGGATTGAGAAGGACATCCGGATGGACGCCGTAGTTGTAGCTTCTCATCCTGAAGAAATTCTCGAGGAGGCCGATTTTCTGGTCCACGTAGTCGTATATTTTCATTTTGCTTTCAGTGGCGATCCCATTGTGCAGCAGATCGCGAATGGCGATGGCCAGGTTTTTCCTGAAGTATACGGGCACAGCCAATACGAGCACTTGCGAATCAAGAGACTGGGCACATGCCGAAAGAGTTTCCGCAGAAACAAAGATCGCAGCGGGGCCCTCGATTTGAGGCATCTGAATGCAGCGGGCAGGCCTCTGCTGCTCATATTCGTCTTCGTCCACGTTGTGCTCAACTTCCGCTTTGTCCTCCACTTCAGCCCGGTAATGGAACACTTGTATTCCCCGGCGGATAAGTTCATCCCCCAGGGCTTTATCCTGTTCTTCGCCGCCCGACAGGACAATAACCGATTTCCCGTCCTCACGGATTTCAGTTTCCACGTCGTTTGCGATAAGGCGGGTCCGCTCTTCATCCTTCATGAGCGCTTCCAGCATCACTGAATAATCGGCCCGTGAGTGGTAAGGGTATTCGAAATCCGTCTGGCGGGTGATGACATGGGCGTGGATGATACCGCGCCCTTCACGGGCGTCCTTTTCATTGATCGAATAGACCACTTCACCCACGTAGTAATAGACCAGCCTGGAGAGGCGGTCCTTCCTTTGAACCGTGTTGGAGAGTCCCAGCATGTACCGGCAGTCAAAATTCGTGACAAGATTGGTCAATACCTTGGATGGACAGCGCTGGCACTCATCCAGAATCACGTATCCCACCTGATCCCAGAGTTTACGCCAATATCGGATCGCTTCGCCGGTGTGGGCGATGGTGATGCATTTCCCGACATTGTGAACCCCTCCGGAAAAAATCCCGACTTCACTCCTCGGAATCTGCAGGAAATTCTCAATCTTCGTCAACCACCCTTCCAAGAGGTCCAGCTTCGGCAGAAGGATAAGGGTGGGTTGGCGTCTTTGAGCGACGGTATAAAGAGCGATAACCGTCTTGCCGCTCTTGTGTCCTCCTACGAGAGTGCCGAAATCACGGTCGAGAACGGCTTCGGCCGCGTCCTGCTGATAGCTTTTCAATTCTCCATGAAATTCTATCGGGAGTGCCTCAAAAGAACGCCTGCGGTCTACAATCCGGTAGGGCTGTTGAAACTTCTTGCATAGCTCGATGAGTTGATCCAGAAATCCTCTGGGCAGCAGATAATTTCGCCCTTTCTGACGCAGGCAACTGATTTGAGGAGGTATGTTGCCGATCCACTCCCCTCTGTTGTGCCGCAGTTCATAATCTGGATTCGTAAAGACCAGACGCTCGTGTAACTTTCGCTCAAGCAACGGAGAAAGACCTTCGGAAGGAATCTTGATCCAATCAGCCAAAAGTATGTTCAGCACCTTTACGAACATCCGCCAGAACCTTTCTTGACAACAGGGATATGGCCGGAACCCGCGGCCATAAGGAAATCGTTTCTAGTCTCTCATTCAATATCGGAACTGCCGTTCTCCTTACCGGGAGCTTCTCTCACACGATGGTGAAGGCATAGGAGGGCTCCGGACGCACCTGTCACCTCAATCGGGGCCTCGAAAAGCGTTTTGGCCCCGGAGCGGCAGACCAAAATAAGAAACTATAGTTTGACACTACGCCCTAATATCAATACTTTGCTGCATCGTAACCCGCATGGTAGTATTTTTAAATCATTAATAATGCAAAAATAATCTCAACGAAAGAGAAAAAAGGATCCCACATGCAAGATCAGCCATCCGACCACCTCCGCATAATGGGGGAGCTGGCGCGCGAATACCAGCAAAAGTCCATGGAACTGGAAGAAATTGTCGCGCAGGCAGCGCCCGGTAAACTCCTGCACCAGATAAAACTTCGCGGCGAACTGACGACCGACCGGTTCAGGGCCGCTCAAATGGTCTTACTGTCAACGATCGTTCCCGGCTCTGAAAAAGAAAGCGATGATACACTCAAGGCCGCTCTGGCTCTTTGCCGCTGTTTCGATGAACTGCGGATCCTGTTCCAATTCTTGCTGGAACACTGCTCCACGGACAAAAACTAACCGGATTGAGCGGTTTTGAGGGGAGCCGGCGGGGATAAAGACTCTCCCTCTCCACATTCCAGCCAGGGGAGGGCAACCGGCGTCCAGAGCCTCCCGTCATGGTAGGGGAATCGGCGCTTTGCTCCTTCCCCTCGAGAGGAACAGTCAACGGCTCCCCCTTGACGAGAAATCGCGAGTTCGGCTCCTCCCCCTTGAGGGCGGAGGCGGGGTGGGAGTTGAACATGTTGGAATTCTTCATCGTTTTTGGACCGGACAATCCCCTGGCTGTGTAGGGTGGGCACAGATTCACCGTGCCCACCGTTTTCCAGCCATGCGGTGGATACGGTGGGTAACACTTCGCTTTTGCCCACCCTACACTGCTCTGAAAGCTTTCCATCCTCCGGGGACATCTCCCGTGGAATCGTCCGGATTGCTCTGCCAGGTATCGGTTCGCTCAAGGTGGGGATGACCTATTTTTCGATGCTGTCCTTTTTCACGAGGAAGTAGAGTCTTCCCGGATGCTTCAATCGACCTGCGGTCCATTCGGCGGAATCTCCGGTTCCACAGAAGAGATCGACTCTTCCCGGTCCCTTGATGGCACCTCCCGAGTCCTGGTTCAGGACCCATCGGTGCAACTGCGTCCAGCCCGTTACATTCCCCTGTGCATCGAGAATGGGTTTCTGCGTTTCGAGAAAGGAGAGGGCGCCTCGGGGATGGAATTGCGGGTCCGTCGCTACCGACCTTCCGGAGGTGAGAGGCACATTGACGCTTCCCACGGGGCCTTCCTTCACCCAATGGAAGAATACGTAGCTTTCATTTTGTGCCAACACCTCATCGACCATTTCAGGATGAGCCTTCAGGTAGCCGCGGATAGCCTGCAAAGACATCCCGTCGGCTGACATCAGGCCCTTGTCGATCAGGAATTTCCCGACGCTGCGATAAGGGCGGCCATTGGACCCCGCATAACCCACGCGGCGCGATTCCGCGGGCAGCTTTATCAAGCCCGAACCCTGCACGTGGAGGAAAAACGCGTCCACGGGGTCCTTCAACCAGACCAATTGGCATCCGGCCGGGTCCAGTGTATTCGCTCCATCGATTTCGGCCCGGGTATAATAGGGCACTACCTTCTTCTCACTCAGCCGGCCGATCAGCCGTTCGCCGGAAAACCGGCCGGGATCGAAGGAGCCCAGGTCGATGGTCACAAGATCGGGGGGGATTCCATAAAGCGGATAGCGAAAGGTCTCATCGCGTCGCATCCTTCCATCGAGAACAGGCTCGTAATAGCCGGTGACAAGGGAATGCGGGTCTCCCTGGGGGTGGATGCAATAGACATCGAAGGCTTCGGCAAGGGAGGACCGGTCCAGGCGGCCGGCCTCACCAAGCTTCATGAAGAGCTGAAGAGACGCTTTGATTGCGTCTGCGCGGATCTTGAGTTCACCCAGGGGGTAGAGCCGGTCCCCGGGTATCCTGTCGAGGAAGGCCAGGCTTTGCCCGGCTGCCTGGAGCAGGGACCTGGAATCCATATCGTCTTCGAAATCGGGAATTCCTTCAGCGGGAACCCGTTCGACAACGGATGTGCGCGAAGGTTTCTCTGGAGTCTCAGTGGGGACACATCCACAAAGAAACACCGCGATGAGAATTCCCCAAAACAGACCAAAAGAAAAGGCCCGGCACGGTACGGATCGCATGTTGCCCCTGCGGCAAGCAGTCATGGGCGACTTTTATCGCTCACGAAAGGCTAGGTCCCCATCTCCCAGGAATGCAGATAGGTGTCCTGCTCGGGGGTCAGAGTGTCGATATCGACATTCATGCTCGACAGCTTCAATCTCGCGATCTCCTTGTCGATCTCCTGGGGTACCCGGTAGACCTGCTTTTTCAAGGTGGTATGGTGTTTCACAATATATTCGGTGCAAAGCGCCTGGTTGGCGAAGCTCATGTCCATGACGCTGGACGGATGGCCTTCGGCCGCCGCCAGGTTGATCAGCCGTCCTTCGCCGAGAATGTAAATTCTGCGGCCGTCTTTGAGTTGAAATTCTTCGACGAAATCTCTTATCGCGCGGCGTTGAACCGCCATGGCATCCAATGCCTCGAGATCGATTTCAACATTGAAGTGACCGGAATTGCAGACGATCGCCCCGTCCTTCATGGCCTGGAAATGCTCGCCCCTCAAAACGTGGATGTCTCCCGTCAAAGTGCAGAAAAAATCGCCAATCGAGGCGGCATCACTCATGGGAAGAACCCGGTAGCCGTCCATGACCGCTTCGAGAGCGCGCAACGGATCGACTTCCGTGATGATGACCTTCGCACCCAGGCCGGACGCTCTCATTGCAACCCCCCGGCCGCACCATCCATACCCGCTGATTACGAAATTGGAACCGGCTACGAGTCGGTTCGTGGCCCTGATGATGCCGTCGAGCGTGCTCTGTCCGGTCCCATAACGATTATCGAACAGATGCTTGGTGTCCGCATCGTTTACGGCCACGATCGGGTACTGCAGCACGCCTTTGTCCGCCATGCTCCGCAAACGGATCACCCCGGTGGTCGTCTCCTCAGTCCCGGCAAGAAGCGTAGCGAGGAGTTCTCTGCGGTCGGAATGGATCGTGCTGACCAGATCGGCTCCGTCGTCCATGGTGACGTGAGGCGAATGCCCGAGCGCCGCATGGATATGCCGGTAATAAGTGTCCTTGTCCTCGCCCTTTATGGCAAAGACCGGAATCTGATCATGAATGACAAGAGACGCCGCCACATCGTCCTGGGTACTCAAAGGATTTGATGCGCAAATGCGGACGTCGGCGCCGCCGGCTTTGAGGGTCTTGGCCAGTGATGCGGTTTCCGTCGTCACATGCAGGCAGGCGGAAACCTTTATGCCTTCGAGCGGTTTTTCAGATCCGAATCTTTCCTTGATGGAACGCAGGACGGGCATGGATTGTTCCGCCCATTCGATCCGGAGCTTTCCTTTCCCAGCCAATCCCTCGTCCTTGACATCGAACTCCATGGAACCTCCTTCAGATATTCAATCAGAATGAATCTTTCACATCAGATGACAAAACAATTTCCCCGCGGTGGGAGAAATCAAAAAGCGCTCAAGAATTCTTGCAGCGCTTCTGATGGCCTGCCCGGGCCGCGGCCGGGCGCCCCTCTCGATTCCGCCATTCGGCGCAATCGCCGGGCATTCCGGTCAAACGGTCCCGGGCACGAAGGATCCGGGCACTGCGGCTATAAGCCGGCCTTGTCCCTGATGGCCTCGATCATATCGGTCTTTTCCCACGTAAAATCGGGATCCATTCTCCCGAAGTGTCCGTAGCATGCCGTCTTCTTAAAAATGGGACGAAGCAGGCGCAAATGCTTTATCATATTTATGGGTTTGAAACTGAACAGTTCCCTGACAATGGAAGCGATGCGATCCGAGGGGATCTTCCCTGTGCCGAAGGTGTCGATCATGAGGGAAACCGGTTCGGCGACACCAATGCTGTAAGCCACCTGGACTTCCACCCGGTCGGCCACTCCCGACGCTACGATGTTCTTTGCGACATAGCGTGCCATATAGGAAGCGGTGCGGTCAACCTTGGATGGGTCCTTCCCGGAAAAACAACCTCCGCCGTGGCTTCCCTGACCGCCGTATGTATCGGCAATGATTTTTCTTCCGGTAAGTCCGCAGTCGCCCATCGGTCCTCCCACGACAAACCGACCCGTGGAGTTGATATAGAATTTTGTTTTGTCGTCCATGAATTCGGCGGGGATGACCTTCTTGATGACTTCTTCGATGACTGACTCCCGGATCATCGAATAGGAGACATTCGGCGCATGCTGAGCGGCAACGACAACGGTATCCACTCGCGTTGGCCGATGATCGTGATATTCGACCGTGACCTGGCTCTTTCCGTCCGGCCTTAGAAAATCAAGTACCCCATTTTTCCGGACTTCAGAGAGCTTGCGCGTGATCCGGTGGGCGTAGTAAATGGGCATCGGCATAAGGACCGGGGTTTCGTTGCACGCATATCCAAACATCAGACCCTGATCGCCCGCCCCCTGTTCCTCGAAAAGCCCTTCGCCGGGGTTGACTCCAATGGCGATATCGGGGGACTGTTTGTCGATACTCGTGACCACCGCGCAAGTCGCCCAGTCGAACCCCATCGAAGAATCGTTGTAACCGATATCCCTGATGGTGTGCCGGACGATTTCAGGAATGTCCACATAGGTGGATGTCGTGATTTCGCCGGCGACGAAAGCCAACCCCGTTGTCACGAGTGTTTCGCACGCCACTCTCCCGGTCTTGTCCTCCGCGAGTATGGAATCGAGAATTGAATCCGAAATTTGGTCGGCTACCTTGTCGGGATGACCCTCGGTGACCGATTCCGATGTGAAAAGAAATGAACTCATGGACATTGTGCAATCTCCTCCTTTAGAAGACGGATGGTACCGATTTCAAAACCCCGGAAGGGTCCCCTCGGGTAAACGACATCCCCAGCAACCATCTCCCCCGGTCATGCGGGAGATCGCCGTCACCTCTGACATCAAATCCGCCGGAGCCCCGTAATCGCACAATGGCGGACCCGGCGGCTACCCGCTGATGCGACGCCTGTTATCTGAATCCACCAACACGACTTTCGGCTTGTTGGCGGCTATCTCGTCATCGTTATACCCGGCATACGTGGCAATGATGATGAGATCCCCCACCGCCGCCATTCTCGCTGCGGCCCCGTTCAAGCAAATCTCCCCGCTGTCCGCGGGACCGGGAATAGCGTAAGTGTCGAATCTCGCCCCGTTAAAGATATTGTAAATTTTAATCTGCTCGAAAGGCAGAATATCCGCGGCCTCCATGAGGCTTTCGTCTATAGTGAGGCTTCCCTCGTACTGAAGATTGGCGTCCGTTACTCGAGCGCGGTGGATTTTGGACTTGAGCATCAGTCTCTGCATGGTTCTTCTCCTGAAAGAGTGTGATCATCCGGCGAAATCCGGCATTATTGGGCAGGATGCAAAACGCAATTGTCGAGCAGGCGGGTGGCCCCGACAAAAACAGCCATCGCGAGCAGCGTCGGACCTTCCACCAGTTCAACATCCTGCAGGTTTGCGGGGTCGCACAGTTGCGCATAATCGATCGCGACATCGCCTCCCGGGTCCAATACCTCTTTCACTCTGTTCAGGATCTTTTCTCCCTGCCTCTCTCCTCCCCGCACGAGCGCCTGAGCATTTTTGACCGCCTGGTTCAGACGCAGAGCGCGTTTGCGCTGTTCGGCCGTCAAGTATTTGTTGCGGCTGCTCATCGCCAGATCGTCCGGTTCACGAACGATGGGATGGCCGAGAATCTCGATGTCCATATGGAGATCTCTGGCCATGTGCCGGATGGCAACCAGTTGCTGGAAATCCTTCTCGCCGAAAATGGCGATGTGCGGCTTCACAATGTTGAACAACTTCGTTACGACCGTCGTGACACCGCGGAAATGCCCCGGCCTGCTTCGGCCGCAAAGCGGGATCGTTACCCTGGTCACTTCGACGTAGGTCTCGAACCCTTCGGGATACATCTCAGCTACCGGGGGCACAAACGCGACGTCCACTCCAACGTCGGTTGCCAGTCGAACGTCCCTTGACAGGTCCCTGGGGTAGCGGGCAAAGTCTTCTTCAGGGCCGAACTGGGTCGGGTTCACAAAAATACTGGTGACGACCACATCGGCTTTTGACCGGACTGCCTGCATCAGAGTCAGATGTCCTTCGTGCAGATACCCCATGGTGGGAACAAGAGCGATCTTCTTCCCTTCCTGCCGCCACAGATCGGCTTGCCGCTGCATCTCGGATACTTTTTCGATGATGCGCATGACCTCTCCTCATTTTCTATAAGCTTCTCAACACAAAAAGCCTTCGAGACCATCGTCAGGAAGGCTCTTCCCAAAAACAAGACGAGATTTGTTGATGGAAAAAACCAGTGGGCCCTCCCTCCGGTTGTCCGTCCCATTCCTGCTGCAGGAATTCGGGCAGACTCATCCCGTCAGACTGGCCTGTTCAGTAGCAGGGAGAAACGGGAATGTCAAGGAGTATGTCCGAAGGGAGGTGCTCGAATACCCTGGAGTGGCTGTCCGAGCCCGGCTGACCGGGAAAGGTCCTTGAGAAGACGGGCCGGCTGCCCCCCACTCGAGTTGACGCGGCACCGGGCCTTCTTAGAGTAATACGAGAGCGTTGGCACAGCTCCGGCGACCCTTTCTCCTGAACCATGCTCCGGGTTCTCCGGGGCGGGGGCGCCTGACTGCTGAATCGCGGAGGAGTGGATGGGAAGGATGCTTTGGAAGCCGTCGCTTGAGCGCATACAGGCCGGCAACATGTATCGATTCATGCTTTATGTCAACCGGAAGTACGGCAGGGAATTCCTGGCTTACGAGGATCTCTATGCCTGGTCGATATCAAATATCCGAGATTTTTGGGCTTCCATGTGGGAGTTCGGCGAGGTTATCCACAGTGCCCCTTTTTCCGAGGTCGTGGATGATCCCATGAAGATGCCGGGCGCAAGGTGGTTTGCCGGTGCAAGGCTGAATTTTGCGGAAAACCTTTTGCGATATCGGGATAACAGGATCGCCCTCAGCTTCAAAGGGGAGGGTGGGGAAACCGGGAACATCACCTATCGGGAACTGTGGAAACGGGTGGGGCGGCTCGCCGGATCGCTCCGGCAGATCGGAATTGTACCTGGAGACAGAATTGCCGCCTACATGCCGAACATGATCGAGACGGTGATTGCCATGCTTGCCGCCACAAGCCTCGGAGCGATCTGGTCTTCAGTCTCGCCGGATTTCGGGATGAGAGGCGTTACGGATCGATTCGGGCAGATCCGACCCCGCGTGCTCTTCACCGCGGACGGCTACCGATACAACGGCAGGAAGATCGATTCCCTGAAGAACGTTTCGGAAGTGGTGAAGCGGATTGCAAGTATCGAAACGGTTGTGGTTGTTCCCTATGTGGATTCGGCTCCCGGGGCGGATGGGGTCCCGAACGGCGTGCTTTTTGATGAATTCCTTTCAGACGAGGACGATCCGGGGATCGAGTTCGAGCAGCTTCCGGCGGACCACCCCGTGTACATCATGTATTCATCGGGAACAACGGGGGTTCCCAAGTGCATCGTTCACGGCGCTGCGGGCACGCTGATTCAGCATATCAAGGAACTCAAACTGCACACGGACATTGGGAGGGATGACACCTTCTTCTATTACACTACCTGCGGATGGATGATGTGGAACTGGATGGTGAGTTCACTGGCCCTGGGAGCCCGGGTCCTTCTCTATGACGGATCGCCGATGTATCCTGGTCCCGAGGTTCTCTGGGAGCTGGCCCGGAGCGAAGGGGTGACGATTTTCGGAACGAGCGCAAAGTATCTTGCGGCAGTCGAGAAATCGGGGCTGAAACCTGCGGAAAGCCACCATCCGTCGGATCTGCGCACCATTTTGTCCACCGGTTCTCCGCTTTCCGTCGAGAGTTTTGAATTTGTTTACCGCGACGTCAAGAATGATGTGTTGCTTTCTTCCATCTCCGGAGGGACCGATATCGTTTCCTGTTTTGCTCTCGGCAATCCCATGGGGCCGGTGTACGCGGGAGAACTTCAGTGCCGCGGCCTGGGGATGAAAGTCGAAGCCTACAACGAGCGGGGCAAGTCCGTGATCGATGAAAAAGGCGAACTCGTTTGTACGGCGGCGGCGCCGTCCATGCCCATATACTTCCGGGATGATCCGGACGGCCAAAAATACAGGCGCGCCTACTTCGATCTCTTTCCCGGCGTGTGGAGCCACGGTGACTACGTCGAAATCAAGAAAGACGGAGGGGTGATCATCTACGGCCGGTCGGACGCGACCCTCAATCCCGGCGGAGTACGGATCGGGACCGCCGAAATTTACAGACCCATTGCAACCATTCCGGAAATCCTCGACAGTGTGGTCGTGGGACAGGACTGGGACAACGACGTCAGGATCGTCCTTTTCGTAAAATTGCGCGATGGGCTCGAATTGAATGACGAACTGAGGGACAGGATCGGGAAGACCATCCGGGACGGCGCCACCCCGCGGCATGTCCCGGCGAGGATCGTCGCGGTCCCCGATATCCCCTATACGCTGAGCGGGAAAAAAGTTGAAATCGCGGTGCGAAGAGTCATTCACGGCCAGGAAGTGACCAACCGGGATGCCCTTGCGAATCCCGAGAGCCTCGAATATTTCAGAAATTTGCCCGAATTGGCCGGCTGATACGGAGTCGCGTTCAAGGCGATAGCCTTAACAACTCAAAAAGGGCGGGGGAATGATTCCGGGGCTGTTGCCAAAAGTAAAATCCGAGACCGGGTAAAATCACGATTCGTCATTCCGGCAAACACTCATGGCCTTTCGGCCACAACGAACAATAAAAAAATTTCTGCCTAAATCGAGACAGGGTATACGTTAGACGGCAATTCCTTTTTTCATATAAAGCCCGGTCGAATCACCGGGGCTTATAGCCGAGTTCCAGGAGTTTTGCCTCCAGGGTGCGGGTGACGGAATCGATTCCGATCATGTCCATGCACCTGCTCCTGGGGCTGCCTTCGCAGACCAGCCGGTCACAGGGCTGGCAGGGAAGACCCATACTGATGACGACATGGCCGTCTCCCCACGGTTTCCAGACGTGATCGAGGGATGGGCCGAACAGGGCCACCACGGGGGTTCCGACTGCCGCGGCCATGTGCATGGGCGCCGTATCCACTCCGAAGAACAGCACGGCACGGTGAACCAGTGCGGCCAGTTGCTTCAGATTCAACTTCCCGGCGAGGTCGATGACCGGTGAATGCACCTCGGCCAGCATCTTCCGAACGAATTCCATCTCAACGGGCACGATGCTCCCCGTGACGATCCCGGGGATCCGGAACCGTTCCCACAGAAAATCGATCACTGCAGCGTTTCTTTCGGGGAGCCAGCATTTGAAAAACCAGTACGAAGTCGGGTGGACTACAACAAATGGATCACCGGGCTCTATCCCTGAATTCCGGAGGACGCCGGAAACAGTGTCGTCGGTTTCGTGCGACCAGTGGAGCCGCATTTTATCGTTTTTCACCGGGATCCCCAGACGGCGCAAGGGTTCCAGGTGGTAGGTGACCGCATGCTCAAACTTGTCCCGGTTGTCCATCAGATCGGTGAACAGGAGTTCCCTTCCGATCAGCTTTTTCGTCTTCATGCGGTAACCGAGGCGACGGGGGCTTCCGGTCAGAAAAGACACGATGGCGCCGCGGTCTCCGTCGCTCAGGTCGATGACAAGGTCGAATTTTTCCCTGCGAAGAGCGAAAATGTAGCGAAGCTGCCGCCAGATGCCGGTGTTCCTGTCGATAGGCAATATGGTGTCGATGTCCGGGTTATCCGAAAGCATCGGGACCGTGTTTTCCAGAACGGTCGCGCAGATTCTTGCGGACGGGAAGCGGATGCGCAGATTCCGGAAAAGGGGGGTGGTCAGCAGCACGTCGCCGATGCGTTTGAATTTGACCACAAGAATACTATGGATATTTTCCAAGTTCATCGTAACAGGCGACATCCTCCCGGATGACCGGCGAATCATTGCCGTCCGCGTGACGAACGGGCCTCAGCCGCATCTTGAAATTCCCTGTCCGGAACGCGCTGCTCGATGCCCCTTTTGCCCGTGCGCTTCAGCTCGACAAGCTTGGCATACTTCAGGAATGAGCCTCCGGACTTGGTGAGGGCTATCAGCAGGCCGTCAAATCCCGCCAGAAAGCCAAGTCCCAGTACGTACGATTTGAAGAACATGAAAAGAGCGTGAGCGACGGCGGCATACGGGTTTGTCCTCGCGCCCGACGCATAGAGTTCGTTGGCCCGCAGGGTAGAGTAATCGTTCATCCTCGCCACGAGGTCCGCGTAACCCGTGAAGGAATAATGCTCAAGGGATGCATCAAGATGCATCAGCTTCCCCTGAGTGATCCACCTGCCGTGAGTAATTGCGCGGTATTCCCCTCTGCTCCTTCTGAAAAGCCGCACAACCCTGTCGGGCCACCAGCCGCCGCGCCCGATCCATCTTCCGTGAAAGATGCTCTTCCGAGTGAAACTGTACGCATCAGCGCTCTCAGGGTTGGCAACAATCGCGATCGCCTGCGCTTGTGCTTCCGGGGTAAGCCGTTCATCGGCATCGAGGACGAGCACCCAGTCGTTCAGGCACTTCGAGACTGCGCTCTGCTTCTGAGGGCCGTCCCCCTTCCAGTCTTCGACATAGACCCTGCAGCCGAACTCCCGAGCCATTTCGACCGTCCCGTCCGTGCTCCCGGAATCCACGACCACGATGTCTTTGACGAAAGCGACACTCCTCAGGCAATCGGGAAGCCTCTTCATCTCGTTCTTGGTAATGATCGCTACCGACAGGGAAATATCCTGTGACACGGGCTTACACCTCGATCCGCTTTCATCAACGATTGCCCGGATGTCCTTTGTTGCCGTTCGGATCGCCCGGAGTTGAGACGGAGCCGCCTGTTCTCTCAAACCGGTGTGACCCGGGGCTTATCGCATTCCGGCCCGGATGCTCTTCAACACTCGTTCCACCGTGATGGACGGCATACAGAGCCACTGGCGGCACTTCTTCCTCTTATAACACGGAGCGCACGGCAATTCCGCCCTGATAATGGTGTGAATATCACCATAAGGCCCGGTGCGAACCGGGTTCGTCGGGCCGAATACGGCAAAAACGGGAACTTTCAATGCGGCGGCCAGGTGCATCGGGCCGGTATCCGACGATACGAGAAACCTGGCCCTTCCGACGATCGCCATGACTTCCCTGAGGCTTGTCTTCCCTGCGATTGAGACGGCCCTTCCCCCGGAAGCCGCTTCGACCTGCCGGGCAAGTTCAGCGTCCGCTTCCCCGGCGATCACCAGCGATCGCAGAGGCAGGCGGGCTGCCAACTCACCGAAACATGCCGTGGGCCACCTTTTTGCCGCGCCGCCGGCCGACGGTGCTATGACACAATAATCCTCGGAAAAGCACGGGCTGGCGAGATCGAATTCCGGGAAGGGAGGCAGCGGAAACTCGACCGGAACGTTATCGCACCCGAGAGTCGATGCGATACTCAGGTACCGGTCCACGGCATGAATCTCCGATCCTCCCCTGACCCTCATGGTGTAAAAGAGGGGGCTTCCCTCTCTTGCCTCGGCAAATCCCACTCTCAGCCGCGCGCCCGTTAGAGCGCAAATCAACGCGCTTCGCAAAAGCCCCTGCAGATCCACGACGATATCGTACTGCTCTCTTCTCAGTGCTTTGCCGAGGCTCTTCATTTCGCGCAGGGTCTCAGGGAATCTGCGCGGCTTCTTCCAACTGTTTTTGTCGATGATCCAGAGTTTATCGATCATCGGATGGCCTTCGAGGATGCCTTGAAATTCCTTTGCGACCACCCAATGAACTTCCAGGGATGGAAGACGCTTCTTCACCGAGTTGAGAAAAGCAAGACCATGGATGATATCGCCCATGGCGCTTGGTTTTACGATCAGCATTTTACGGTGTTCTTTAAGGATTCCCATCACCTCACCGCTCCAAAGCGCTGTCCGGCCGGAGCGAATTCCAGATGGACCGGGCCGGCGGCATCGGCCGGAGCTGACGGGACCGGCGCCGGCAATTGTCGCAAATAGCCCCGCGAATGATCGGGCGATCATTCCGTCATCCGGGGCCACGGCTGAAAAGGGCGGGTCTTCCATCTCTGATGCACCCAGAACCAGTGATCCGGGTTGAGACGTACATAGCCTTCGATGATGCGGTTAAAGAGGGCCGTGTTTTCTTCGATATCGCTGGTGGTGTCCCCCGTCCGTATCAAGGGCACCTCCGGCCCGAAGATCACCCTGTAGCGCCCGTCGTGCTCCCTCACGTTATGAATGGGGATCACCGGCGCCCCGGTCCTCAGCGCAAGGACGGCCAGGGCTTTATTGGTGCAGGCTATGTCCTTGAAAAACGGGACGAACACCCCATCGTACCAGTCCACGTTCTGATCGACAAGGAGTGCAACGATTCCACGGCGGTGCAGAACGCGGAGCACTTCCCGCACCGACCCTTTTTTAGGGATGATCCGGTTGCCTCCGGCGGACCGGACCGCGTTCACCAGTTTGTCCAATTGCGGATTATCCAACGGCCTTACGACCACATTGAAAGGCATGTGCCGGTAGGAGCATCCCAGTGACATTACTTCCCAATTGCCGAAATGGGATGCCATCATGAGGAGGCCTTTCTTCTTCGCCAACGCCCTGGCTACGTTCTCATACCCGGAAAAAGTCATGAAACCGTCGATGTCGTTCCTCAATGTGGTGAGGTACGGAAACTCGAGAAACACCCGGGCGAGATTGGTGAAAACCTTGCGGCAGAGCACTCTGCGCCGACCCTCGTCCAATTCGTCCCCCCAGGCCCGCTCGAGGTTGCCGAGCACGATCCTGCGGTGACGGGAGTCGATGCGGTGCCAGATCAAACCGATAACGTCGGCAAGCCGTCTGTTTGTCTTTCGGGACATTCCGGCAGCCCTGTGCAGGAACCACTCGAGTGCCGGGGCAAAATCCATTGATATTTTCATATCCCATTCCAGGTAAGAAGGCGAACTCAACCTCAAGCCGTGCGCTTCTCAGTGCCAGAATCAAGCCCGATTGTCAATATATCCCTCATGCCGGTGCAAAAGCGAAGGGTTCCAGCGGCCGATGTCCTGCGACAAAAGGGGACTTCCGGGCACCCTTTTGAGATGCGCGGCATCGATCGGGAAAAGGGGCTGGTGAGAAAGAAAAAAGAGTACGAACAGAGGTGGATAACCGGGAAGCGGGCAAGGGAAAGACCTTTATGAAGGCGTGTCCGGGTGCCTTTGCGGGCATCACGTGAGATTTTCTGCAGGAGTCTCCCGGTCGCTACGGAGAAGCGCCCTTGCTTCCATCACCACATCGTGAGGCTCGATGGTTTCCATGCAGCGATGGTCCGTCGGACACCCGCGCTTGAGGCAGGGAGAGCATTCGACCGGCTTTCTCACCACCCGCGATCGTGTCGAAGCCGGCGAAGTGGCCGCGGGGTCGGTCGGCCCGAAAAGGGCTACCACGGGAACCTGAAGGGCGGCGGCAACATGCATCGGTCCGGAATCGTTCGTTATCATGAGCGAGGACCGCGCGATGACGGCCATCATCTCGCGGACGGACGTTTTCCCGATGAGGTTGAGGACGTCCGTCTCAACACATTTTTCGATCCGTACCCCGATCTCGGCTTCACCGGGACTGCCGATGAGCAAGGGTTTGAGATTGAATTCGCGAAAAATCAGGTTGGCGACAACCGCAAATCTTTCCGGATACCATCTCTTTGCAGAGCCGTAGGCCGCGCCCGGATTGATGACGGCCCAGTTGCGGCCTGCGAGCAATTCATCCGCAAACGCGAGTTCCCTGTCCGTGCAGGTGAGGGTGGGACGCCGTTCCCCCTCACCGATGCCGAAATGCCGTACCATCCGGAGATAGTACTGCGTGTGATGAAGCCCTTTGGATACGGAAGGAGAAAGACCGTGGGTGAGCAGAAAGCCGCGGCCGTCCGTGCGGTATCCCACTCGGATCGGAATCCCGGCGGCACGGGCTATAATGGCGGCCTCAACGGCGTTCTGGAGCAGAAAAGCCCCATCGAAGCGCTCTTTTCGCAGCAGTGCGCTGAACCTGAAAATACCCCTCAGTCCCCCGTGTTCCCGCTTTTTGTCCAGGACGATGACCCGGTCGCAGCAGGGGTGCCCCGACAGGAGCTCGGCCACGACCGGGTTGGCGATAAGCGCTATCTCGGCCTCGGGATAGGCCGACCTGATTGCGGACATCGCAGGGGTAGCCATGACCGCGTCGCCGATCCAGTTGGGAACGCGGATTACGATCCTGCGAAGATTCCGGGGAAGCCTGGAAGAACGCATCGATTCGATCTTACTTATCGCCCGGTCAAGGTTTCAGGAGCACCCATTTGCCCTTTTCGACTTTCACCATGACCAGCGAGTCGGTTCCGAGGCCGTTGTGGTCTTCGGGGGTCAGGTTGAAGATCCCGCTCACTCCGACGTACCCCTTTGTATGTTCGATCGCGTTCCGCAGTTGTTCGGGATCGGTGCCTGCCTGACGCATCGCGTTTGCCACCAGATAGATGGCGTCCCATGCGTACCCGGAGTGAGTGTTGATGGGATACTGCCGGTCAAAGTGGTAAACATCGTTATAGAGCTTGATGAATTCCATGATGACCGCCTTCTGGGGATCGGTGTCCGGCAGTTGATCGACCACCATCAATTTAGTGGACGGCATGATACTCCCCTCGGCGGCATCGCCGGCGAGTTCGATGTACTTCGGATCAGGCTGTCCGTGGCATTGAATGAGGGGGATCGCCAGACCCAGTTGTTTCACATTCTTGGCAACCCTTGCACCGGCCGGGCCGATCGTCCAGCAGACGAGGGCCTGTGCCCCGCTGCTCTTGATCTTGAGAATCTGCGGGGTCATATCGGTGTCCGAAACCGAAAAGGCTTCCTTGGCCACAATATCCAGACCGTATTCCGGAGCAAGCTGTTCCAGCCAAGTCAGGCCGTCTTTTCCAAATCCGTCCGTGGCGGTGAGGAGGGCGATTTTGGTCAGTTTTTGCGACCGGATATAGTCAAAAGTCTTCTTTGCCGCAATCGATGTTCTCTGGGGAGTCTTGAACGTCCAGGTGAACGGGCCGAATTTGCCGCCGGCAATGACGGGGTCGCCTCCGATGGTCATGACAATGGGGATATGGGCGGAATCTTCGATGTATGGTTTTACGGCCATCCCCTCGTCCGTGCGGGTGGGACCGATGAGTGCGGCAGCTTTGCCCTTTTCTATCAATCGCTTGGCTTCCATGAGAGCTTTGGTGGGATCGCTCTCCGTATCGCCGACCACCAGTTCGAGCGGGTTGCCCTTGATTCCGCCCTCCTTGTTGATCTTGTCGACAACCATCTGGGCGACAAGCTTGGTCGGAGTCCCTATGGACGATGCAGGACCGGACAGGGCGAAAAACGCTCCGATCTTGACCGGTTCTGATGCGCGCACAACTGCGCTGCCGCTGCAGAACAGAAAAACGGCGATGGCGGCCAACACGATGGAACGATACATGAGACCTTGCTGCCTTTTCATTTTCCCTCCTTGCAGTACGCGAGGCGACCGGTGGAAGCCGCGGTGTGACCGGGTCCCTAAGTCTCCGACCCCAGAAAGATAATCCTTGTCCTAGTCATCGAG
Organism: uncultured Syntrophobacter sp.; assembly: GCA_963666995.1. Lineage (GTDB taxonomy): Bacteria > Desulfobacterota > Syntrophobacteria > Syntrophobacterales > Syntrophobacteraceae > Syntrophobacter. The sequence goes on from OY762941.1 coordinate 4,318,490, forward strand.
CCGATGGTCAAAAAAGCGTTTGCTTTTGCCTTCCGTGCGAGGAAGCGTATCGTATTCCAGAACCTCAACCTGACACCGGACCATGATTTGCCTGCGGATTTCACCCGCGACCATCTCGGCCAGTCTTTTTTCCTCGTCCGGGGAATCGGTGGAGTGCTGTTCAACCTTTATGAGCATCACGTCCCTTCCGTCTTCCTTTCGGTACAGGTGCACCTGGTACTCGCTGCCTGTGCCGGGAATCTGCGAAAGCACATGATCGATCTGGCCAGGGTAGATATTGACCGCCCGGAAGATGAACATGTCATCGGATCGACCAAGAATGTGGTCGTGGCGCGGAAGGGGATTGCCACAGGGACAAGGCCCGGGAATAAAACGGGTCAAATCCCTTGTTCTGTAGCGTATCAGCGGTGTCGCCTCCTTCCGGAGGGAGGTGACGACCATTTCACCCACTTCGCCGGGTGCAGTGGGCTCGAGCGTCTCAGGATTCAGGATTTCCAGGATATAATAGTCGGCCCAGTAGTGGACGCCCTGATGAGCGGAGCATTCGAGCCCCGTGCCCGGACCGTATAACTCTGTCAGGCCCGGAATGTCGTAGAGGTGCTCGACCCCGGTTATTTCTCTGAGACGATTGCGCATTCTGGCACTGTGCCGCTCCGCCCCGAAGATGAACTTTCGCAGGGCAATCTGCTTCTTAATGCCCCGTCGTTCGATCTCTTCGGCCATGAGGAGGGCCATGGATGCCGTCGCGCAAAAAACGGTGCTCTGCATATCGATGAGCATCTGGCAATGGATTTCCGTATTGGCGGGACCCACGGGTATAGCCATAGCCCCGAATCGTTCGCATCCCAGTTGAAACCCGACCCCGGCGGTCCAGAGGCCGTATCCCACGGCGATCTGGACCCTGTCATCCCTTGTCAGCCCGGCCATTTCATAGCATCTGGCAAACATGGAAGCCCAGTCGTCGATATCCTTTTGGGTGTAGCAGAGCACTTTGCGCTTTCCGGTTGTGCCGGATGAGGTATGGATTCGTACGATCTTGTCGAACGGTACGGCCCTCAGGGGGAATGGATAGCCCTGCTGTAAGTCCTGGGCAGTGGTGAAAGGCAGCCGGTAGAGGTCGTCCAGAGATCGAATTTTAGTCGGATCGACTCCGGCTTCATCCAGTTTCTGTCTGTAGACGGAGGAATTGTTGTAGGCGTGGGAAACGGTCCATTTCAGCCCCTGGAGCTGATGGGCATACAGGTCTTCGCGAGACGCCCGAACCGGCATGAACGAAACACTCATTTCAGGTCTCCTTGTTTATCCTGATCGCTGTCCCTGAGATTGCCGCAAAACGCGATCCGCCGGTAGACTGCTCCCGCATTTCGCAGTTTTTCGGAAAATGAAGCGACGCCGCACATCATGAATGGAAGAAATCTTCATAAATCTTTCAACCGGGCATGTCCACTCGAAAATTCCCGAGAGGTCAAGTCCGGGTCACCCGGGGGTCAGGCGCCCGGGCAGGCATCTGCCGGACCCGTCCCGTCCGGCGTGAATCCCGCTGCATGGGACCAGGAGAAAGCTCGAATCCAATGAGGATTCCAAACGGTGCAAAACCGCATTGGTTCACCGGAAGAGTGCTTCTCAGGGGAGGAATGCACCATGCCGTGATGCAAACTGCAGGCAAAATTCTATCATCTTGTATAAGCGATAGAAATACCCGATTCCAGTAAATGGGCTTTGATAACCCCGGTCGGGAGCGACGACGATCGGCACTGAACGAAAGACGGTTAATCCATCGAAGAGACTATCATTCATGTGGGGATATGGAAGTGGAAAGATTGTGTGGCTCTCCGAACTTCCGGATGCATCAAAACTAATGAGGTATGGTAATATGAAAACAGTTTCAGCAAAACGGGTGTGACCCCCGGTCCCTCTGAAGAACCTTGGTCATGTTCGCTTAAGAACTCAATATATTGAAAAAATGTGATACGGTGGTACTGTATGCTTTCATTCCGGCCATGCTTTCAAGACGGGAGTACCGACATGATCAGGACATCTTTCGTTTTGCTCTTACTGTGTGCCTCCCTGGCGGCGATAGCTGTTCTCGCCTCGGAAGCGAACGCGCGAGAATTACTGTCCCCCTCGCTTTCCACAGCCTCGGCAGGATCGATTCCCGCCGCTGAACTCCAGGCCCTGCTGGAAGAGGCTGTGGCTCAGGGGGTCCCGGGAGCCGTTATGGGCGTCGCTACGCCGCAAGGGGCCTGGTTCGGGTCAGCCGGAGTGGGCGACACTGTAACGCAAGGGCCGATGTCGGCCCTCCACGCGATTCGGCTCGCGAGCATTACCAAAACATTCACGGCGTCGCTCGTCTGGTCGCTCATCGAAGAAAAACGCCTGGGGCTCAACCAAAGGGTAAACAGGTGGATCTCCCCCGGGCTCGTACCGAAGGGGGACGTCATCACCGTCGGGATGCTGCTCAACCATACCAGCGGGCTGTACGATCATGAGAACTCCCCGGAGTTCATGAAGAAGATGCAGAGCGATCCCACCCGTGAATGGACCGCGGAAGAAGTGCTGGCGATCACCCGCGCTCACCCGATGAATTTCACTCCCGGGACACATTTCGCCTATTGCAATACCGGCTACTACGTCCTTGGGATGATTGCCGAAGCAGCCAGCGGGCAAAAAGTCGAAGACCTGGTTCGCAAGCGGTTCTTCACCAGGCACGGAATGGCGAGGACTTCGCTCACAAAATCCGGCAAGCTCCCCTCGCTTCGCACTCCGGGATACCTCTGGCTGGACGGGTACGGCAGTCCTCTCAGCGTGCTGCGGTGGAATTTCTCATGGGATTGGACGGCGGGGTCGGGCGTTTCGACCGCTTATGACATGCTGGCGTGGGCCGCTGCCCTCACGGGGGGGACCGTTCTGAGACCTGAAACACTCGATATGGCGTGGACGATAAAGGCGCCTTCGATAATGGGGTACGGCTTTGAGGTGACGAAAAACGGCCTGGGCTATCGAAGAATCGGCCACACGGGTCTCAATCCCGGGACAACGACCGACTTCCTTTTCTATCCGGACAAGGGATGGGCGCTGTTTTCGGGTCTGAATACGAGTGATTACCGAACCGTGCCGCAGATCAATACCGCTCGAATCCTTCTTGACATACGCAACGGAGCGGAAGCAGGGCTTGGCTGGAATGTCGATTATCGTCCCGCGATCAAGCAAGTCACGAAGCTCATCAAGCAGCAAATGCAGGACGACAACGTCGTCGGTCTTGGAATCGCGCTGGTGGACGGTCAGAATGTGGTCTGGCAAGAGGGCTTCGGCTACGCCGACAAGGCCAATAAGATCGCCGCCACAGCCGACACGGTCTTTCAGATCGGTTCAATCTCCAAGCCGTTTACAGGCACCGCCATCATGCAACTGGTGGAAAAGGGCAAGATTGATATCGACAAGCCTGTCACCGATTACCTTCCCGAATTCACCATCCGGAGCCGTCTCCCCGGGGTGGATGCCTCCAGCGTTACCCCCCGGGCCTTGATGGCCAACCATGCCGGCTTGCCGTACAACTCCCCGGACATGATGGGCTACAGTTTCCGGCCGGAAGCCATGCAACAGGCGTTGAAGATACTGAAGAAGGACTGGATGTGCTTTCCCCCCTTCACCACGTACGCTTACTCCAACTTCGGGGCCGCCCTGAGCGGCCTGCTGGTGGAACGGGTTTCCGGTCAGGACTTCATCACCTATACGGACAACCATATCTTTGCTCCCCTGGCGATGTCCCGGAGTTCCTTCGCGCCCAAGCCGGAGATGACGCCATACGTGTCCAAGTCGTACAGCTCGGACGGCAAATTGCTGAAGAGGGTCTTTGTCAATTACCTGCCTGCCGGTTCGACTCTCTCCAGCGCGGCGGAGATGACCCACTTTATGCGGGCTATGCTGGCCGGGGGGAGTCTGGGCGGAAACATTGTGCTCAAGCCGGCCACGCTCCGGAAAATGTGGACGGCACAGAATGAGGGCGTGCCGCTGGACTTCGATTATCGGGTCGGACTTTACTGGATACTGTCGGACCCGGAGCTGGAGTACGCGGGGAAAATCGTCAGTTTTTCCGGTGATACGGCCCAGCAACATAGCCGGTTGATCCTGGTGCCGGAACACCAGCTCGGAGTGGTTGTTCTCACAAATTCGGCCAACGGCGGGGGAATAGCCAGGACGGCCGCAGTTGCAGCCATTGAAGGAGCCCTTACGGCCAAGAAAGGCATCGAGCCGCCGCCCGCGCCGAGTCCCCTGCCGCCCGCGCCCATGCCGTTGCGAAAGCTTCAGCGCTGTGTCGGCTTGTACACCGGGATGGGAGGGGGTGTAGTCTCCGTGAGCGTCGAGGACGATCACCTTCTCGTGCAGGCTTTTTCAGGATTTTCCTACAAACTGTTGCCGCTGGTGGACGGCAACTTTGCCGTCGATGGCTACCCGGGAATGGAAACGCATGAATTATCGTTCGAGTCGGTAGCGGGTTATGAGGTGTTCGATGATATCTGGCTGGGCGTCAAGCTGCTGCCGTTCCTCACCAAAGTCACCCCTGCGGCACCAGGGAAGGTCTGGCTGGACCGTTGCGGCGGTTACGTTGCCGAAATGACTTCAGACTTCTATCCTTTCTGGAAAACGCTGGAACTGACCGAACACGACGGCGTACTGACCATGATCGTTAACGGCGGCATCTACTACGCCCTCAGTCCCGTGACCGACACCAAGGCCATGAATGTGGGCCTTGGCACCTACTATGGAGATACGGTCCGTATCGAAAAGAGCGATGGTGTCGAGAAGTTGATCTTTCAGAACTACACTTTTCGGAAGTCTTCCTGACCATGGCCTGCGGCGCCTTGATGCTCAGTGGGACTGAAATGACGGGATGGCGGCCGGGGAATCCGCCCGCATCAAACGGGAAAAACAGGAGCAGCGCACGATAAACCTTTCAGTCATTGTCCCGGTGAAAAACGAGGCCGAAAACATTGAATCTCTGGCCCGGGAAATCACCGATGCCCTGAGCCGGCAACAGTGGTCGTGGGAATGCGTCTGGGTGGATGATGGTTCCACGGACGCGACTCCATCGATCCTCCGGAAGATCCACATCGAAGACAGACGGCACAGGTACATCTCGTTTAAGACCAACGCCGGTCAGTCGGCGGCCCTATGGGCCGGGTTCCGGGAAGCTGCGGGAGAAGTCCTGGCAACCATCGACGGCGACGGCCAGAACGATCCGTCCGATATCCCGGCGCTTGTGGGAATGGTCCTCTCAGGATCGGCCGACATGGTGAACGGCTATCGGCAAAGACGCCGTGACGGCCTGATAAGAAAATGGTCCTCCCGTATTGCAAACGGGTTCAGGAACCGGGTGACCGGAAATACCGTGCGCGATGTGGGCTGCTCCACCCGTGCCTTCCGAAGGGAATGTGTCCGGGCGTTGCCGAGGTTTGCCGGTATGCACCGATTTCTCCCCACTCTGGTGGAGATGCAGGGATACAGGTTGAATGAAGTCCCGGTCAATCACCGCCCGAGACTGAGAGGCACAAGCAAATACGGGATCAATAACCGGCTGTGGGTGGGCCTGTTGGATACCTTCGGCGTCTGGTGGCTGAAGAGGCGCGCATTTCGTTTCGAAATCGCATCCGACAGCCAAGAGACCGGGGCGACTGAACGAACCGGGGATACGCCCGCTACTGTGCCCGGGGTTCGGCAGACGGAACGTAAAGGCGCAGGGTGATCCAGCGCCCCTTCGTGTAGTGAAAGCCCCGAATGACCCCGATGTGCCTGACGGAAACTCCCGCCTCCGCCGCGCTCTTCTGGAATTCTTCCTCGGACTTGTTGTCCACGATAACCAGTGCGTCGGGGTGCTCGGCCAATAACGATACAGCCTCGCCCGCGGAAACGAGTTGCGTCTCGGGTCCCAACGCAAAAACCAGGCTGGGCTCCTGGTAACCTGCGGATGCGACCATGAATTGCCGGTCCTGCAGACTGGTGAGTTCCCGGACCGTTCCTGCCACCATCCGGCTCAGCCACAAAGACCTGATATTCGGGAAAACCTGCTGGAGGGTGAGGCCGAAAATCAGCACGGTCGCGACGATCATGATGATAGTCGAGTGGACCGGGCGTTCCCTGGTGAGCATCCAGACGGCGAGAGGAATGAATATGACCGCCGCGGCCGCCGGTGCAACTGCCGCTGGACAAAATGCCCCGTCGAGGTACCATGGGATGGTGATGATCGCTCCAATGATGGTGACTCCAGTGGCTGCCCAGATGATGGTGACAAGCCAGGAAGGCCAGTACCGGGGCCAGGCTTGAACTCCTTCCCGCACGGCGAATATGGCGTTTGCGGTGAGCAGGGCGAGCGCGGGGTACACGGGAAGAATGTAGTGCGGAAGTTTTGTCGGCACGAGTTCGAACATGATCCATGAGGGAACGATCCATGCGAGGCAGAATCGGACACTCCTCGACAGGCGATTTTCCCATGCGTTTTGAAGCGTCAGCCCGATGAAAGCGGAAGCGGGCCAGAAGGTGAGGGGCAAAAGGAGAAGGTAGTAGCCGGGTACGAAGCCGTGGGATTCCTGCCCGGAGATCAGTTTCGGAAGGAGATCCTCGGTCACCGCGTCGTGGAAGAAGGCCCCGCCGGTTGCCCGATTGACGGCGATTGCCCATGGGCTGACGATCAGGGTCGCGAGGATGATCCCGGCAACCGGACGGATTCCTTTGAGCCATGCGGCGTTCCTGTCTGCGGCCAGGAGTCCGGCAATGGTGAGTGCCGAGATGGCTGGGACGATCGGGCCTTTCAAAAGAATTCCAACGCCCTGGGCCGCCCAGAACACAATCGGAATCCACAACGGCGGCGGTTGAACGGGATTCGGTCTGCAGTAAAGCAGCCCCAGTGCGCCCTGAGCGGCGAGCGCAGCGGCGAGTAGAGCGGCATCGGTGGTTGCCTGATGCGCTTCAACGATCAGAAGAAGGGAAGCCGCAAGCAGTCCGGCGCCAAGAAGGGCACGACGGGAATCAAAGAGTCTCCTGCCTGCGGCAAACGTCAGGAGGACGGCCAGTGTTGCCCCGAGGCAAGACGGAAGACGGTAAGGCCATATGGCCGTCTCTGCGGAGCCGCCACTCATGGAAACAGCGGCGGCCTGAAGCCAGTATATGCCGATCGGTTTCTTGTTGCGCGGTTCATCCTGAAACCGGATGCGGACATAATCATGACTGTCGATCATCTGCCTGGTTGCCTGGGCAAATCGCGCTTCATCGCGGTCAATGGGAGGAATCGCAGCGATTCCCGGCAAATATAGTGAAGCACAGAGTGCGAGCAGTACGACATAGGGCATAAAGCCATCAGAGCGAAACAAATTCGGACTCCCTGAATTGAATTCCCTTTGCATCTTACATTCATTCGCGGAGGCCGGAAAAACATGCTCGGGACGGCCCCCGCGGAATCTTTCCCGGTATATCCGGTCACTTTATCCGTGCAAATCCTGAAAAATGCAATAAGTAATGAAATGCGGCCCGCGGGCCGGAGGTCGGGTCCATGTTCGCAAAGTGCAAAATCCGGGAAGCTGCGAACATATTCTATAAACCGGGTTGAGTATCTTTCTCCTTTTCCCCGCATCCCTCCCGCCAGGGGAGGGGAGTTGATGCTTGGCTCCTCCCCCTTGAAGGGGGTGTGTAGACCGGGGACATGGGTAACACTCGTTTTGGGACATGGGTAACACTCGTTTTGGGGCATGGGTAACACTTTATAATGGGCATGTCGATTCAAAGAAGGAGCCCGATATGCCGTGGAAAGTGCGATCACTCACGTCCCCGGGTGGCCCGGACAACCTGTTGTCCGGGCGCGAAGCGCAAGAGGTTCAAAGAAGGAGTCCCGCAAGGGCAACGAAGGATTTGTCCGGTCCTTTTGTCCTGGCGGACCCGGATAACAAGTATCCGGGCCACCCGCCACCCGCCACGGCGGTGTAGGGTGGGCACGGCTCCACCGTGCCCACCGTTATTCATCCATGAAGTGATTCGGTGGGCAACGCTTCGCTTTTGCCCACCCTACGCGCGGAGGAGTTTCACTAACTCCACGTTTGTTGCAATACTATGAATTTTGCCCACCCGCGGAGGAGTTGGGTACAATGCGTGCAAAGGAAGGGTTGACGAACAGCCGGCATCCCGGAGAGGAACCATGAAAGCAAGATATATTCTCGTATCCTTTATCGGGGTTGTATTGGTTTGTGCACTCTCTTTCTTCCTCCTTGACAGGCCCGCGGCTTTTTACTTTCATGCGATGCCCGATTCCAGGAAGGAATTCTTCGAAATCGCCACTCGCCTTGGCATCTCCACGTGGTACATTGTGGCTTCGGCCGCGGCCTTCATATGCTTCAAGTTTATCAGAAAGAATGAAATGCGATCGAACCGGGCGCTCCTGGTTTTTCTTTCGGTCGCACTGTCCGGATTGCTCGTGGATCTTCTGAAATACTGCCTCGGACGTGCAAGACCTTCAATGTTGTTTGAAGCCAACGCGTACGGCTTCTACTTTCTGCACACCCGGTACGGGTTCACGTCCTGCCCGTCGGGCCATGCCGCGACGATCGCCGCCCTCGCCCTGGCCCTCTATTATCTCTATCCAAAGGGAAAGTATCTTTACACAGCCGCAGCCATTCTCGTAATGGCCAGTCGAGTCGTCCTGACCGCCCACTTCCCCTCCGATGTCGCCGCCGGGGCATACGTCGGGCTGCTGACGACGTATTGCCTCAAATTCGGCCTCGAAGCAAAAGGCTTTGGTGTCGGTCCTCAACGGGAAGCGGTCGAAGAATAACCGATCATGGCTTGTGTGGATCACTCCGGAGCGGAAAACGGAGGCAGTGTCCTGAAGATCGTCTTGTAGACGAGGCCCTCCTTCGGCAGACGGTCCGGTTCGACCCACTGGACTTTAACGCCCAGGCCGAGAGCGCGCCGCACCTGGCTCCTCAACAACTCCAGATACTGCGCCCGGTTGTTTCCCGGGAGGTCTTCGGCTGAAGACCGGTGAATGAGGATTTCCATCTGTTCTCCCACTCCGTACAGTGTGTGAATGATCAGACGAAAGTCGGCAAGCTCCGGATCGATAGCCAGGAGAAGTTCCTCGATGTGTTCGGGATAGAGAGGGATTCCGCGGATGGTGACGCGGTTGTCCGTTCGTCGCAGAATCGGAACGATTCTGGCCAGAGTGCTGCCGCAGGAGCAGGGGCTTTCCCGCAGCACCGTGATATCGCCCGTGCGGTAGCGAATGAGGGGATAGGCCTCGGTCGTCAGGGTGGTCAGCACGAGTTCTCCTTCCTGGCCCGTTGGGACGGGGTCTCCGGTAACGGGATGCACGATCTCGGCCAAAAACTGGTCTTCGGCGATATGCAGGCCGTCCTTTGACGGGCACTCCCCGGCCATTCCGGGCTCTCCCATTTCGGTTACTCCGAAAAGCCCGTATACCGGGACCTTGAAGACCGCCTCGATGCGATTCCTGGTGACCTCGGAAAGCGGGTCCGGACCCAGCAGGACCATCCGTAGATGCAGGTCGGAGGCACCCAATCCGAGGCTTTCCATCGTGTCCACGATATGCAGGGCAAATGCCGCGGTCGTTGCGAGAACCGTGGAACGAAAGTCCTGCATGATGCGCAATTGCAGGGTCGCGGATGTCGTGGCCGAAGGAGCGAGGGTTGCACCTAGCGTCTCCGCCGCGTGGTTGAACGTGAAAGCCCCCGGGAAGAGGCTGAAATTAAAGGCCACCTGCACGATGTCCCTGTCCGTTACGCCGAGGCGCTCGTAAAGGCGCACCATGAGCGACTGCCACATGGCGACGTCATGGCGTGTGAACCCGACGACGATGGGTCTTCCCTCGTCTCTCAGGGCGGGAGAGGTGATCTTCAGGCGGACGATGCTGCGGAGCGGGACGGCGAAGAGTCCGTACGGGTAATGATCCGTGAGGTCTTCACGGGTGGTCAGCGGGAATCTTCTCAAATCCTCGAACGTTGCGACTTCTTCAGGCAGGATCTGGAGGATGTCCATGCGCTTTCGGTAGAAATCAACCTGAAAGTAGGCCCGGTTCAGCGTCATCTGAAGGCGTTCGAGCTGAAGCTGGCGCATCTGGTCCCGAGACATTGTGTGAATGGGATTCCCCGACATGGCTCTCCCTACCTTTCCCATTTGTGTTGGTAGTCTTTTCCCAGGTATGCCCTCTGAACATCATCGTGTTCCATCAATTCGTCGGCGCTGCCCGAGAGGACGATGCGTCCCGTTTCAAGCACATAGGCTCGTTGCGCAATGGTCAGCGCCCCCATGGCGTTCTGTTCGACCAGCAGGATGGTGGTCCCTTCCCGGTGGAGGGTTTCGATGGTCCGGTAGATCTCATCGACCATAAGCGGGGCCAGCCCCATCGAAGGTTCGTCGAGGACCAGGAGGCGCGGCCTGGCCATAAGGGAACGCGCAATTGAGAGCATCTGCTGTTCGCCTCCGCTCAACGTGCCCGCCTTCTGGTGCCTGCGTTCGGACAGGATGGGAAAAAGCTCGTACATTGCGCTCAGGTGCGAACGGACGTGCTTCGGGCCGTACAGATATCCGCCGAGTTCCAGGTTCTCGAGAACGGTCATGTTCGGGAACAATTGGCGGGCTTCCGGCACGTGGACCAACCCCATTCGGACGATACTCTCGGGAGCCAGCCGGTTTATGGGTTCGCCCATGAAAAGGATTTCTCCCTCCGAAGCCCTGTTCAAGCCGCTTATCGCCCGGAGAAGAGTCGTCTTTCCGGCACCGTTGGCGCCGATCAGCGCCACGATCTCGTGTTCGGCGACGTGGAAACTGACGCGCCGGAGCACTTGCATGGTCCCGTAGCGCACTGAAAGGCCGGTTACTCTGAGCAATGGTTCGAATCCTCCATCCTATTTTTTCTTCACTCCCAGGTACGCCGCAATGACCCGGGGATCGTGCTGGATTTCCCTCGGAGTTCCCGATGCAATACGGTGGCCGTGCTGCAGGACCTCGATCCGGTCCGACAGGCGCATCACCACGTTCATGTCGTGCTCCACGAGCAATATCCCCATCCCGCCGCGCCGAAGATGAGAAATGGTGTCGACCAGCACCTCGCTTTCCCTCGGGTTCAATCCGCCGACGGGTTCGTCGAGGAGGAGAATGGACGGGGAGAGGGCCAGGGCACGGGCCAGTTCCAGCAGTTTTTGTTCGAGGAGGCTCAGTTGTTGAGCGGGTAGTCCCGCTTTATCGGCCAACTGGAAACTGTCGAGAAGTTCCAGGGCCTTTTCGCGAAGCCGAATTTCTTCCGAGCGCTCTGCCGGCGTATGCAGATAGGCGGCGGCAAAGCCTGATTTTCCCTGGAGATGATACCCCAGGAGCACGTTTTCGATCACCGGGAAATCCTGGAAGATTTGAACGGACTGGAAAGTCCGCCCGACACCGTGAGCGGCAAGATAATAAGGGGACTTGCCGACCATATCCCGTTCGCGAACGAGGATGCGCCCCTCGCGCGGTTGCAGCAGGCCTGAAATTACATTGAGGAGAGTGGTCTTTCCCGCTCCGTTGGGGCCGATGATCGAAACGATCTGACCGTACACGAGATCGAACCCGATCCGGCAGAGGGCCTGCAATCCTCCGAAGTCCAGCGAAATGTCGTGCAGGCTAAGGACCGCAGCCCCCGCTTTGCCGGGGCCGCCCGAGGGGTTGCCTTCCACAGGTGCCGGAATCCCGCTCAAGGCTCTGCCCCCGGGTTGGAGTTGCAGTGGGAACGAAGATGACGGTTTGACGGGGGACACGCCGGCGTCTCCTTTAGGAGTGAACCTTGAGGAAACGAAGGCGCCGATCGAAGGCACAAGCCCCTTGGGGGAAAACACCAGGACTCCCGTGAGGATCAATCCGTAGAGCAATACATGGAGATCTTCAAACTGGTGCAGGACCTCAGGAAGGGCCGTCAGGAGCGCCGCCCCGAGAAGGCCGCCCCAGAGACTCCCCATTCCTCCCACGGCGACCATCGTCACAACCTGGAGCGAATAGAAAATATCGAACGTCTTCGGGCTGATAAAGGTCACGTAATGGGCATAGCAAAACCCTGCAAGGGCCGCATAGACCGTGCTGAGCACAAAGGTGATCACTTTGTACCGGTAGCTCGGGATTCCGAGGACCTGCGCGGTGAGTTCCTTCTGGTGTACGGCCTTCAGCGCCCTCCCGATTCTCGATTCGGTGAGGTTCAGCGTCAGGGCGAAGACAATGAGGAAAAGGGTCCAGATGAAATAGTAGAATTTCAGGTCAGTGTTCAGGGGAAAGGGGCCGAGTCTGATTTTGGGAATGCCCGAGAACCCGGAAGGGCCTCCCGTGACGGGTTCCATCTGTGTAAGAACGATGGTGATAATGATATTGAATCCGAGAGTGGCCATGACGAGATAGTGGCCTTCGAGTCTCAGGGTGGGAAGTGCAAGCAGAAAACCCGCTATCCCCACCACAGCGAGTGCGAACAGCAGCGCACCCCAGAGGGGCCAGTGCCAGGTCGTGCTGGCTATCGCCGAAAGGTAGGCCCCCATGCCGTAGAAAGCGGCGTGCCCGAGAGAGATCTGCCCGGTTGAGCCTATCAGAAGGTTCAGTCCGAGGACAACCAGGGCATTGAGTGCCATCACATTGAGGAGGAGCAGCACATAGTCGTTGCCGACAGCCAGTGGAAGACACCACACGACGATGCTCACGAAGAGAAGAAGGTGCCGCTGCTTTAGCAGGATGATGGGAGTGCGCATCGTATTTGTCTCAGGATGTTGTCCGCAAAAATGATTTTCCGTTTTGAAAATTGTCTGTCTTTCAAACCGGTCAAAGCCTATGGATCCGGGCGCTGCCAAAGAGGCCGGCCGGCCTGACGAAAAGGATCGCAAGCAGGATGAGGAAAGCGATGGCGTCCTTGTAGGCCGAAGAAATGAGACCGGCCCCGAAAGATTCCAGGATCCCCAGAAGAATTCCGCCCACAACCGCTCCCACCGTGCTCCCGTATCCCCCCAGTATGCCCGCCGCGAATCCCTTCAGCCCGAGCATCAGCCCGGCATCGTAACTCATGCTCGTGATCGGGGTGATCAAAATGCCGGCCATCGCTCCCAGGGCGCCGCTGAGCGCGAAGGAGAGGGCGACGAGCCGCTTGACCGATATGCCGACCAGGACGGCGCCGAATGGGTTATCCGCAACGCCCCTGATGGCCTTGCCGAGGAGCGTGCGATGGAAGAAACAGTACAGGGCGACCAGAACGACGGCGGAAAGAGCCATGATCCAGAGGGACTGAGGCAGAACGGCGGCTCCGAGCAGCAGGATCGGAGTGTCGCCTCCGATTGCCGGATAAATATGAGCGCTCTTGCCCCAGAGCATCATGCCTGCGCCCCTGATCGAGATGGAAGCTCCAACGGTGATCATCACGAGCGTAAGGATGTCCCGGTTTCTCGAGTGCCTGATCGGGCCGCATTCCAGGCCCATTCCAACCAGCGCAACCGCGCAGGCGGATAAGACAAATGCGACGGGCATGGGCAGATGGAGCGAATTATAGAGAGTAATGACGACCATCGCCCCCAGCATCACAAATTCGCCCTGGGCGAAATTGACAAGGCCCGTGGCGTTCTGGATCAGGCAGAAACCCAGCGCGATGAGGGCGTATATACTGCCGTTGGTGAGGCCGGATACAAAAAAATGGGGGACCAGATCCCAGGACATAGTGACAGCCATTACACGATTGAACGGTAATTGCATTCACGGAATCAGCTCGACTCCGTGCAGGGAATACCCCTGCGGGAGTCAGATTCCTTCGCTCTTCGAGGCTTCGTCGAGCCCGGCCCTGAATGCCGGCAAGGAGGATTCAAGGCGCTTTCCGCCAAGACGCCGCAACGTCCTTTCCAGTTCTTCGGGGCTGCAGAAGAGCGCGTGGGATCCGACGGCAAAACCCAGCAGCACCAGGTTTGCGGACACGACCGAGCCGACGCCGGCCGCAATCCTCACGGCATCCAGGGAATCGCGCGTTGAGAGACCCGGGAGATTGCGGACCATGCGGCCTCCCGCTTTCAGGAAAAAACCATGGGCGAGGAACGCGTCCGGGTGGAGCGCCAGGAGTACATCCGCGTGGCCGGGTCTCACAAGGGGACTGATCAGCGCCACGTCCGAATGGGCCGGTGAGGCGACCTTGAGATGGCTGAGGACGTTTCCGCCCCGTTGGGCCATTCCGTGAGTCTCCGATACCAGGATCGATTTCCCCATATCCAATGCGGTTTCCGCCAGAAGCTTGGTCACGAAAAGAACCCCCTGCCCCCCAATACCGCTTACGATGATCTGTTGCATTCCCATCCCTTCTCTGAATTGCGTTTCCCCCGATCCCTTGCGCCGGGGCCGATCGCTTCCGGCAAACATCAGGCGTCGGAAGGAGTTGCTTCGAGTGCGCCGTGAGGGCAGGCGCGAATGCAGACGCCGCACCCGGTACAAAGCGCCCGGTCGATGGCAATCGGAGCATTTTCACCCTGAGGCTGAAGCGCCGGGCATTCGAACTGCTTGACGCAAAAATCGCATCCCTTGCATTTTTCGGTGACCGTTATTCGGACGGGCATCCAGGAACGGGGTTGCTTCTTGTCCATGAGGCAGGGCCTTCGCGAGACCACGACCGCTACCCCTCCGTCATCAGCCCCGGCGTGCGTTCCCGCCGATTTCAACAAAGCGACGAATGCGTCAAAATTGTAAGGATCTCCTTCGACTACAAATGTGACGCCGCAGGCTCGCGCGAGTTCGGCGATCGACAGCCGTGGAACGGCGATCCCGTCAAGAGACGTGCCCAGGGCCGGTGTGGGCTGGTGTCCGGTCATGGCGGTCGTGCTGTTGTCCAACACGACCAGGACAAATCGCGCTCCCTGGACCACTGAATTCATGAGGGCCGGGACGCCGGCATGGAAGAAGGTGGAGTCTCCGATGGTCGCGCAGATCGTGGACGATTCCTTCCGTCCGGAGTGGTACGCGTGATAGAAACCGGCGGCCTGATTGATGGAAGCGCCCATGCACAGGACCGTATCGACCACTCCCAGGTTGACTCCCAGGGTGTAGCATCCGATATCGCCCGGATAGATGCCCTTGGGGAATGCCTTCTTGATGGCAAAGAAGGCCGCCCGGTGCGGGCAACCCGCACAAAGGGTGGGCCGCCTTCCCGGATAGGCGGGCATCTGCACCGCGGGCGCGGGCGGAAGATCGAGGAACCCCGTGATGACCTCTTCGACCACTTCAGGCAGGAGTTCTCCCGCGGTGGGGACGGTCCCCGTTGTCCGGCCAAAGACTTTTTTCCGGTTCTGGAACTGGTATTCGATCACGGGATCGGTTTCCTCGAGCACGAGGATGCGTTCGTAATCGGCCGTCAGGCGGTCTCTAAAGGCAGCGGGGAGCGGGTAGGGCATGGGGACCTGATAGAGCGGCACCTGGTCCCAGAGTCCGAGTTCCTCCATGATTTCCTGGGCGTAGGCCAGTACGACGCCGGACCCCACAATGCAAACCTTCCGCCTGTCTTTCGAATGCCGCGATCCGCCCAAATGAATGAAGCCTTCGTTCAGGAGCCGCGGAGAACATTCGGGATCCGTCGAAATCCGTACGAGCTTTTCATTGAGCTGCCTGTGAAGGACCAGCCGAAACTTGGGGGTCGCGGCCCAACGGGTGGGATTCTTTTCGAAAATTGGGAACCGCGGGGTCGAGCCCAGTCGCGGCAGCTCAATATCCTGGCGGGCATGGCAAACCCGGGTGGTGGGCCTCAGCATGACCGGGATTTCATACTTTGCGGAGACGGAGAATGCGCGCCGCGCAAAATCGCGGGCTTCCTCGGGCGACCGGGGATCCAACACGGGGACCTTTGCCATCATGGCCAGGAACCGGCTGTCCTGTTCGGTCTGTGAGCTGTGAGGGCCGGGGTCGTCGGCCGATACGACGACGAAAGAGCCCTTCACGCCCGTGTAGGCGGCGCTCATGAGCGGGTCCGCGGCGACGTTCAATCCGACCTGTTTCATGACGGCAACGGAGGGCCGTCCAGTGTAGCTGTTCGCCAGAGCGACCTCAAAGGCGGCCTTCTCGTTGATCGACCATTCAAGGTGGAGATCGGGGAGGTTCTCCTGCTCCCTGAAGCGGACAAAAGCGCTCAGAATTTCGGAGGCGGGAGTCCCTGGATAGGATGTTGCCATTGTGCACCCGGCCTCCAGAAAACCGAATGCGATCGCTTCATTTCCAAGAAGTATCTTACGCGCTGCCACCTTTTGCTCCTGAAACCAATCGAGCGATCTGCACCTCTGATTCGCCCAAAAAAAATGCCGCAGAGGATATAACCTCCACGGCTTCATACCAAGCCAGTCACCTCGCTAGCAGTGGACGGTTTTCACCTCAGGCAGTTCCAGCCATTGCCGCCAGGGACGCCATCGAAAAATCGTGTGGATCGTTTTTCTCTGCATTGTCCACCTATTAACAAAGCTGCCGGAAAGGGTCAAGTGAGAAAAATGAACGGATTTCTCTGGGTCCAAATGACAATTACCGGCTTCCGGCTTTTATCGGTACCATGGAAATATAACATCATTCCGGATAGTTGTACAACAATGAACGGACATCGGCCAGACCCCCGGGGAATTAAAGCTTGACATTTATGGGCATATGCTCATAATTAACCCCTGAAGGAGTCATTCGCTATGGCTAGACCGAGATGTTGCCGGAGAATCGGTGGTGAACCGGGGTGCAGAGTATTCCAACCTTCCGGAGTGCCCGCATCGTCGCTGGAAGAGGTCGTCATATCCATCGATGAATTCGAGGCGATACGGCTGGCTGATTTTGAAGGGCTCTATCACGAACAGGCTGCAGAACAAATGAATGTATCGCGGCAGACTTTTGGAAGGATCATCGAGGCGGCGCGAAGCAGGATAGCCAAGGTACTGGTGGAAGGCCTCGCCCTGAGGATTGAAGGAGTCGGCGGTGAATCGGCTGAGAAGCGAACCTTTAAGTGTGACGAGTGCCGGCACACCTGGGATGTGCCTTTCGGGACCGGGAGACCGGCGGGATGCCCTGCATGCAGGGGCAAGAGCATATTCTGCTCGGAAGAGCGGCGGGGAACCGGAGAAGGCGATGGAGGATGCCCGCGAAGGCGGTGCCGCCGGTCCCTATAGCAATACCCGGCATTCCGTCACTCGTTTTCCGACCGTGGTATCAATCCCCCTTGCGGGTTCGGGATGATTTCCGCCGAGGTGTTTGGAGCCTGGAGGCAAGTCACTTGTAGAAACCAACAAACAGAGAGGAACCGATAAAATGAAAATTTGTTTTCCTACCGAAACACTGGAAGGCATGAGCAGCAAGATCTATGGACATTTCGGATCGGCCCCGGGTTTTGTCATCGTCGATACCGAGACCAGGAATGTTGAGGAAATTGGGAACAACGACATGCATCACGCCCACGGCATGTGCCAACCTCTGAAAGCACTCGGGGGACGCAAGGTGGATGCCGTTGCCACAGCGGGCATCGGGTTGGGGGCTTTGATGAAACTGCAGTCTCAGGGGGTCAAGGTGTATCGTGTGGAAGAAGGCACGGTGGAACAAAACATCATGCTCTTCGGAACGAATCGGCTGCAGGAGTTTCAACCCGGGTTTACCTGCGCCGGGCATACCGGCGGCGGGTGCGCTCACTAGGCAGTCCCTTCGTTGAGGTTTATCCATCAGGAGCAATCGTCGGGAAGCCCGTTGAATCTCTTCCACAGACAGCCGGCCTGCGGGGACGATGCGCGAGTCTTCATGCAAAGTCTTCTTTTCCCCGCTGCCTGTGGAAGAATCCGGGATGTAATCGTTGACAATACGTTATAGGATGCAAAAGCACTCTGGGGACCGTGTGACGGCCATCCCTCCGGTGCGGTGATCTCTTTCCCGTAAGAGGGATCATCTTCAAGCGGGCATCTCCTTCGACAGGCATTTTTCCTTCCCGATGGGCCGGCGTGACCTGTTCCATCGTTGTTCAGATCCGAATTAATCCTATCCAGCCCCGTAAACTTGCGCTTGAAGGTCATCGGACACGTTGCAGGGCAAATAATAAGATAGACCGTGAACTTTCCGTGCCTGGAACGATCTGCCGGGAATGCAAGCCGATGCGTTCTTTTTAGAAGAGTTGTGAGGAGAGAGGGAAAATGGAATTGAAGGACTGCAAAGTTCTGTTGATCGACGATGATCCCGGCATCTGCAAGGTGATGAGCGTTGCCATGGAGGACTCCGGATACAACGTGCTGACGGCGGCTGACGGAGAAAGCGGTATCAACCTTTGCCGGCAGTTTGCCCCCGACATTGTCATTACCGATGTTCACCTTCCCGGAATTGACGGAATTGAAGTCCTGCGAAGGACCAAGGAGGAATTCCCCGACACGGAAGTCATAGTTGCGACCGGCTTCAGCGAGATTGAACTTGCAATCAGGGCGCTGCACCTTGACGCCTCCGATTTCATTACCAAGCCTATCGGCGACGATGCGCTGATGGTGGCGTTGAAGCGTGCCAAAGACCGAATTGCCACACGTAGGGAACTCAGGGATTACACCGAGCTCATCGAAGAGAGGTGGATGCGGACTGCGGAAGAGTTGGCGAAGACGTTTGATTTCCAGAAGTCGCTCATTGAAAGTTCGATTGACGGAATCGCCGCCTGTGACCGCTCCGGGACGGTAATAATCTTCAATAGAAGCATTGAGCAAATGCTGGGCTACACGAAACAGCAGGTGATCGGCTGTATGTCTCTTGACCAGTTCTTTTCACCGGGAGAAGCCGGGAAATTCCACGATAAACTGCTGTCTGAGGAGTATGGGGGCAGTAAGAGGCTCTTCCTTTTTGAAACGGTTCTTGTCGATAGTCTCGGAGCGAAGATCCCCTGTCAACTCTCGGCAACGGTTATGGTCCAGGCAGAAGAAGAAATCGGCACGGTTGTCTTTTTCCGGGACCAGCGGGAAATCAGAAAACTCATGCAGCAGGTGGCGGATCAGGCACGCTTCCTTCAGCAGGATAAAATGATCTCTCTTGGAAGACTTGCCGCCAGTGTGGTTCATGAAATCAATAACCCTCTCTCCGGAATTCTCAACTACACGAGGCTCATGTCCAGGGTGCTGAACAGAGGTGTCCTCGCGCCCGAATCGGTGACCAAATTTCAGGGATACCTCTCGCTTATGGACAGTGAACTGAGCCGCTGCTCGAAGATTGTCTCCAACTTGCTGGCATTCTCCAGGAAATCGAAATTGGAGTTCGGTGAGGTGAGAGTGAACGAACTCCTGCTGAAGAGCATAGACCTCTGTGGACACAAGCTCAACATGCAGAACGTCCGTGTCGAAACCTCCCTTGCCCCTGACAGTCCGGTCGTGACCGGAGATTTCAACCAGCTCCAGCAATGCGTGATCAACCTGGTTTTCAATGCCATGGACGCCATGGCTGACGGAGGGGTCCTCACGGTTGAAAGCTGCCTGGACCCGGCGAAAAAAATCGTTGAAATCCGGCTGCGGGATACGGGATGCGGTATCCCCAAAGAGGATCTGATCTACATTTTCGACCCGTTTTATACTACGAAGAAGGAAGGAAAAGGACTGGGCCTGGGTCTTTCGACTTCCTACGGCATCATTGACCGCCACCATGGCGCGATAAGCGTGGAAACCGAGGTGGGCAAAGGGACGGTCTTCATCATTAAACTTCCCGTAAAAGGGCTCCCCGGCGCACCTGGGAAAACCGAAGACGGTTGAATCCCGCGCTCAAAGGTGTCTCGGCACTGCGCGGTTTGTTCTTGGGACCTTCCGGACGAAATGAAAATTGCGGGCCGGATCGAGCACCCTCCAGCTCGCCGGTGGAATATCCTTTCGGGGAAAAACCCTCATGATCCGGGAGTTCGATGCGGCGGTTCCCGGCCCGGGAATGCGGGCTTGGGCCGGTTAATCCGGCAGCCTCAGATTGTATTTCTTGATCTTGCTGTGCAAAGTTGCCCTGTTCACCTCCAGGACCTTTGCTGCTTTGGAGATATTCCAGCGGCACAGTTTCAAAATGCGGCCAAGATGGACCTTTTCCATTTCTTCTAGGGAAAGAGGGACTTCCGACTCCGGTATTCTGATCAGGAAATCGAAATCTTTCTTGTTCAAGACCGGTCCGTTGGAAAGCACCACGGCACGTTCCAGAGTGTTCTCCAGTTCACGGACATTCCCCGGCCAGTCGTAGGACTGCAGGATCATCATTGCTTCTTCACCGATTCCCGTCACCTGCCTGTTCGTCTCCCGGCAGAATCGATCGAGGAAGTGCCTGGCGAGTAAAGGAATATCTTCCCTTCGCTCCCGCAGGGGAGGCACCTCAATTTCGATCACCTTCAGGCGAAAATAGAAGTCCTGTCGAAAGGTTCCGCCGGATACCTCCCTGGCCAAAATGCGATGAGTGGCCGATATAAGGCGGAAATCGACAAAGATGTCCCTGTTACCCCCAACGCGGTGAAAGCACTTTTCCTGGAGTACACGCAACAGGTCAACTTGCATTTTGGGTGAAATTTCACCGACTTCATCGAGAAAAAGCGTGCCTCCTCTTGCCATTTCCAACCGGCCTTTCTGCGCTCGCGTCGCTCCGGTAAAGGAGCCGATCTCGTGGCCGAACAATTCGCTCTCCAGGAGAGCCTCCGCGAATGAGCCGCAATTGATCGGTATGAAAGGGCCAAAGCGGCGCTTGCTTTTTGCGTGGATGGCTTTGGCAACCAGTTCTTTTCCGGTGCCGGTCTCTCCCTGGAGCAAAATGGGGGAATCGACCTCCGCAACCTGGTCGATGAAGGCAAACAGCCTGCGCATGCAGGCTGACGCACCGATCAGCCCCTGATACTGAGTTCGTGTACCCATCTGCTCCCGCAACGAGATGTTTTCATCGAGAAGCCTCTTCTGCTTGAGCAGCTTTTCGACCAGCAGGGGAAGGTGCTCCGGGTCAAACGGCTTGATGAGGTAATCGTCTGCGCCGGCCTTCATAGTCTCCACGGCATTCTGAACGGTGCCATAGGCGGTGATCATGACGACGAGTGTCTCAGGGTAATGAAATTTCAAATGCTTGAGGACTTCCATGCCGTTGAGATCCGACATCCGGATATCCAGGAATATCAAATCGTATTCATTCCGGGCGACCATCTCGAGGGCATTCTTCCCGCCCGTTGCGGGCTCCGCCGAATAACCCGATTTCTTCAGCCAGCCGACAAGCGATTCCCGCACGATCAATTCATCGTCGACAACCAGGACCCTGATTGGTTCACCCATTTTTCCTGTTTCCCCTCCAAATTTTCCCGGACTCCAGGGGCATGCGAATGATGAAGCTGGCCCCTTTCCCGGGTTTGCTTCTCACGCAAATGGTCCCGCCGTGTTCCTTCACGATTCCATAAACGACGGACAGACCAAGCCCGACACCTTTATCGCTGTTTTTGGTCGAAAAAAACGGCTCAAATATCTTCGATACCATATCGGATGGGATTCCGACACCTTCATCGGTGACTTCGATGCGGATTTGATTCCCGGCCTTGTCGAAGCGAGTCCCTATCGTGATGATTCCGCTGTCAGGCGTCGCTTCGATCGCATTGAAAATCAGATTGAGCAGGCTCTGCAGCACCTGCCCGGGGTCGCCCGTCATTTCGGGCAAGGTATCGGAGAGTTCGAGCTGGAAACGGATGCATTGCTTTCCGATTCTGTGCTTGCTCAGAAACACCGCTTTCCGGACCAGTTCATTCAACTGGAAGCGCTTTCGCTCCACTTCACGCAATCGCGAAAACGAAAGGAGGTCGTTCACTATGTTACTGCACCGAGCCGATTCGGTACTGATAAGATGGAGGTAGTACAGGAACTTCTGTTTCATTTGAGGGTCAAGGTCGACGCTTTCCAGTTCCTGGTGCACAAGGCGTGCAAGGGCATTGATTCCGGAGAGTGGATTGTTGATCTCGTGAACGACGCCCGCCACCAGTTTGCCAAGCGAAATCATCTTGTCTTCATGAACCAGGCGGGCCAGATTCCGCTTCAGAGCCAGAGTTTTTGCCCGGACTCTTTTTTCGAGATCCTCGGTTATGTCGCGCGTTATTTCCAGCACGACTTCCACTTGGCCTTTCACGTTTCTAAGGGGGACTGAAGTTATTTCACAAACCCTGGGCTTGCCTTGCCCGTCCACGTGCTCGTGTACGGCATGGGCCACCGTGCCGGTTTGGAGGCAGATTTCCAAAGGGCATGAAAATCCCTCGCCACCACAACGATCGATGGTCCCGTGCATAACCTCGTGACACAATTTCCCGACCAGCTCGTCCTTGTCCATTCGAGCGGCCCGGCAGAGGGCGTCATTCGCATCGAGAATCCTGAAATCGGGTCGGAGAAGCAGGACGGAGTCTCTCATGCTGAGAAACAGGCTCTCTATGATCCCTTCCGTCATGTCGAGCTGACGCTCACTGAGCAGACACCGGTGGCGAAACGGGAGGATATCCTCGAAGAGGCGCGAAATGGCGAGCTGCAACGCTTGTACTTCAGGGGACTGATTCTGCAGCAATTCTTCCAAAGACTCTTCACTGCCGGTGAACGCTATGACCAGGTCAATCTCCGGGATCCGTCGAAAATCGCGATAATCCCCGGTTGTATAGATGTTCATTTCCCGGGCCAGCCTGATGCCGACAGCGTCATCATTGGGATCCGCAACGCCCACGACCTCAGCATTCAGACGCGGGAAAAGCCCTGACCCGACCATTTCGATGAATGCCCTACACCTCTTGTCTCCGCCTATGACGGCTATCTTAAGGCGCTTTTCCATGGTGACTCCCAGCCTCATTCCCTTTTTCGAAACCGACCGACTCGGGCAATCCCGTATCGACTATGAGGGGTCCTCGAATCCTCCCGGCACTGCCTGCTGCCGGACATGGGCGTCCCGGACCGGCATTCGTGCCGCTAACCGCGAAGGTCAGGTCAAAGAAGGGGTAGATCGGCTTCCGAGACAAGAAGAGTGGGAGAACTGCAAACAACCGTGTGAACAAGGATGATTCGAATAGAGCGGCGCTTTGAAAGTGTGACCCCCTGCAGTTGACTTCGAGGAACTGCAGCCGACAGTACACGTCGACCGGCACATACCTGATTTGAGCGATTTTCTCCCCCTCCCCTCGCCCCCTCCCGCCAGGGGAGGGGAATAGGCGTTTAGCCCCTCCCCCCTTGACGGGGAAGGCGGGGTGGGGGTGAGATTTTACTGAAGACATTCCAGCCCCGGCGACATCTCCTGTGGAATCGCTCAGATCGGGGCATATTCACTTTCCTGCTGCAATAGTAACACATTTACCGGAAGCCGTAGTCCTGAGAGTGGGTTCTTCCCCGTCGTTGCTTACGGTTCCTCCCCTCGTAAACGGTGCCTTATGCCGGACTGCCCCCCGCCCGGAGGAAAGGGTTTCCGAACTGTATAAATTTTAAACACTCTCTACAAAAATTAAACACAAACATTCCTTTGGGAATCGCTTCGGTCACATTTTTCCCGGACCTGCAGGGAAGCAGGGGCCTGAGAGGCTGAAGAGCCAAGCATCGCGGCCAGTGGGAGATGGGCCGGTATTCCGGCGAGGCCGTATCCCCCGGACGCTTCAATCCCGCATGGACAAGCCGTTAGGGACTCGATTCGAAGTGAAGGTGTATAAAAATTCAACACCCCGGTGTTCACTCTCAACTCCCGGATGTGGTCCTCCGAACCGGCGGCGCATGCCCCGCGGTGGATTGAGGATATGATCCGATTGGCTGGCATGAGATCTGCATCGCTACGAATACGAGAACAGTCAGAGTGGAATATCCACAATCAAATGCCTTTTCCGGTTTCATCGATCCGGCCTTCTCAATCTCTGCGTTCCTACCTGATATTCTGGTTCTCCATGCGCCGTTACGGGCTTGATTGTCGCAATGTGCGGACTGGTATCGGAAGAACCGCTGCAAAGCGGTACGGTTGTTGCGGCTATCACACGAAACCACGCCATTCGAGAAGAGATGACCAGGAAAAGCACCGCCAAACCGAAGAAGGGCCTGTTGCCTGACATGCAGCCAGGCAAGGAAATGCCGTGCGTCTGGATGAAGGCAGGGGTCATCAATTTCAAACTGTGCGACAGTGCCGGCAACTGTCTGGAATGCGACTTCGACAAGGCCATGCATGAAGCCTGGACCCGACGGTCTGAACAGCGGGAGACGCAAGACTGATCCCGACCGGCTATTCGAAAGAGGATATAGAGATGCCCAGGAGAATCGGCTTTTACATTTGTCATTGCGGGACGAACATAGCCGGCAAAGTAGCTGTCGAACAGGTGGCGGCATTCGTTCGAACGCTGAGAAACGTCGTCGTGGCCAGGGATTATAAGTTCATGTGCTCCGATCCGGGCCAGGAGATGATCCAGAAAGACATTCGCGAGCTGAACCTCAATCGCGTAGTGGTCGCGTCGTGCTCACCGAGGCTCCATGAGAAGACATTCCAGGGCGCCTGTCAACGTGCGGGGTTGAACCCGTATTACTTCCAGATGGCATGTATTCGGGAACATTGCTCATGGGTGACCGAAGATCCTTTGAAAGCGACGCAAAAGGCAAAAGCACTGGCGAGCGCAGCCGTCAATCGTGTCAACCATCATGAAAAACTGTCGGCCCGTCAGGTGAGCGTCCACCCGGACACTCTTGTGGTCGGCGCAGGGATCGCGGGAATCCAGGCATCGCTGGATATAGCCAGAGCGGAACACAAAGTCTACCTGGTGGAAAAAGATCCATCCATCGGCGGACATATGGTGCAGTTCGACAAAACTTTTCCCACTCTGGACTGTGCCGCCTGCATCTCTACTCCAAAAACAGTCGCCGTAAGCCAAGACCCGAACATTGAGTTGCTCTCGTACAGTGAAGTGGTCGAGGTGAGCGGATACGTCGGGAATTTCACCGTTAAACTGCGTCGCAAACCGCGTTATGTGCTCGAAGATCGCTGCACAGGCTGCGGACAATGTGCCGAGTCCTGCCCGGTGTCGGTCCCGAATGCGTTCGACGAGTGCTTGAGCAAGCGCAAAGCCATATATCGCAACTTTCCCCAGAGTGTGCCTTCGACCTTCACCATCGATGCAGCGGCATGCCGGCTGCTGGGTCAGGGAAAGAAATGCGGTGTTTGTGCCAAGATCTGCCAGGCCAAAGCCATAGATTACGAACAGCAGGAGCAGAATATAGAAATTAACGCGGGCGCCGTCATTCTGGCCACCGGTTTTGATGTCATGGATCCGTCCTCGCTGAAGCAATACGGTTACGGGCGTTTCGATGAAGTCTATACGGGGCTGGAGTTCGAGCGGCTGAATAACGCGGTCGGTCCCACCGGCGGGCAGATCGTGAAAAAGGACGGCAGCAAGCCCGAAAGCGTGGGGATCATCCATTGCGTGGGCAGTCGAGACGTGAATCACCATGAATACTGTTCGAGGGTCTGCTGCATGTATGCGCTCAAGTATGGACATCTGATCAAGGAAAAGGTGGGCACTGAAACCAGGGTGTACAACTTCTACATCGACATGCGCTGCTTCGGGAAGGGATACGAAGAGTTCTATCAGAGGTTGCAGAAGGAAGGAGTCACCTTCATTCGCGGAAGGCCCGCCGAGATAACGAATGAACCTGTGAGTGCCGGTGAACAGGGCAGACTGATGATTATGGTGGAGGATACGCTGATTGGGAAAATCCTTCGCGTTCCAGTGGACATGGTTGTTTTGTGCACCGCTGTTGAAGCCCGGAAGAACGCCTCGGAAGTGGCGCGGGTTTTCGGGATCAATCAGGGAGGAGATGGTTTCTTCCTTGAGCAACATCCGAAGCTCGGACCGATGAACACGCACACCGACGGGGTTTTCCTGGCCGGCGCCTGCCAGGGGCCCAAGGACATTCCGGACGCGGTTTCCCATGCCTCGGGCGCGGCCGCTCAAGCGCTTGCCCTGATCACCCGCGGGAAGGTCGAAATATCGCCGACCGTCTCCTGGATTGACCCGGCTGTGTGCGCGGGGTGCCGCGTCTGCATAGGACTTTGTCCCTACTCGGCCATTGAATTCAACGAACGCAGAGGCATTTCAGTCGTGAATGAGGTGATGTGCAAGGGGTGTGGGAGCTGCGCGGCTTTTTGCCCGAGCGGGGCGGCACGCATCAGGCATTTTTCGGCAAAGCAGGTGTTTGCGGAAATTGAAGGGCTGCTCGATGATGCCGTCTGATAAAGGACGGCCGGGAGACCATGGGCCATTCCTCAGGGAGATAGAAAATGGAAAAATATGAGCCGACGATCATTGCCTTCGTCTGCAACTGGTGCACCTATACAGCCGCCGATCTGGCTGGGACTTCGAGGCTGGTCCAGCCCCCGAATGTGCGGATGATAAGGATGATGTGCACAGGCATGATCGACACAAAATACGTGATCAAAGCCCTGCTTGAAGGTGCCGACGCCGTGCTGATCAGCGGCTGCCACCCCGGCGACTGCCACTACGTCAACGGCAATCTGAAGGCCCGCAGGAGGGTGAAGCTCCTGCAGGAGATCCTGCCGAGGTTCGGAATCGACGAGCACAGGCTGAAGATGACCTGGATAGGTGCGAGTGAGGGTATTCAGTTTGCCGACACCATTAAAGAACTCGTAGCTGAAGTGGAACAGCTTGGCCGTAATGAGCTGAGGCGGACAATGGTCTTCTGAATGCTTTGGCATACAAGGATGAGTTGGAGAAAAGAGATGGCAAGGACAGCAAAAATCGAGATCAAAGACCACAACCCGATCATCTCCTTCCAGAGTTTCCTCAAATCGATGATCGAGAAAGGGGAAATCGGCGCCCTTCTGGTGGCTCAGCACCTTGCCGGCAACAGCGCTGTGATGCCGACCCTCGTCACCGACCCGGAAAAGCTCGGCGAAGCCGATCCGTTCGCGCCGGCTTTTCCAATGAATGCGGCCCGGCTGCTGTCAAGGCTCACCCGAAAGCCGACCGGCGGATCGATTGCGGCGGTATTGCGCCCTTGCGAAATCCGGGCGTTTATTGAACTCGTGAAACTCAAACAGGGCAGCCTTGATGAAGTCCTGTTGATCGGCATCGACTGTTTCGGAGCATACGGAAACACCGACTACGCCAAATTCGCGGGTTCCGTGGGCATTTCGTCGACTTTGAACTATTACCGGGGTCCGGCGGGTCACTCGAACGATGCCTCAAGTCCGGAGGGAGTCGGGATCTCCCCGGCATGCAAAGCATGTGAGCAACCGGTTCCGCGCAATGCCGATCTGACCTTGTGCATGTTCGGCCTCGATGTATTCGAATCGCTTGTGGTGCGTGCCGACACGGAAAAGGGTGAGGCGCTGCTCGATAAAATGGGACTCCCCGAGGCCGCGGAACCCGATAAGCGGGATGAGGCGATCGCGAGCCTGGTGAGCCTGCGGACTGCGTATCGCGACCGAATGTTTGCCGAGACGAGCGACGCCACGGCCGATCTGGAAAAGTTGATGAGTTATCTCAGCAACTGCGTCAATTGCTACAACTGCCGTGTTGCATGTCCGGTGTGCTATTGCCGCGAGTGCGTCTTCGTTACCGACGTTTTCGATCATGAACCGTCCCAATACCTTCGATGGGCCAAGCGCAGGGGCGTGATCAAGATGCCGACCGACACGGTATTCTATCACCTGACCCGGTTGGCTCACATCAGCACCTCCTGCATCGGATGCGGCCAGTGTTCCAATGCATGTCCCAATAATGTCCCGGTGATGGAACTGTTTCGGACTATTGCCGGTTTTACGCAGCGTGCATTCAATTATGTCGCCGGATCGAGTCTCGATGACGAACCGCCACTGACGGTCTTCCGCGAAAACGAATTCCCTGACGTTACCGGCGGTAAGGGCTGAAAGGGTAGATACAACTTAATCTTACCGAGGCCCTGTGGAATGGAGCGGTAAGGCTCTCAGATGAAGGCGCTTTGAGGCGCCGTACGCGGCTGAGAGCGATTTGGAGGGAGAAAGAGACAGTGAGATTCATGCAAGCAGGCAAAGTCTATATTGCTTCCTGGGACCACCCTGGAGGCATAAAACCGCCTGTCCGGGGGTCTGACAGATGAATCAAAAAGGTGCTTCAGCCTTGGTGATAGGGGCCGGTATCAGCGGTATACGATCCGCGTTGGATTTGGCCGAAATGGGCTGCCATGTCATACTGATAGACAAGGCTCCGAACCTCGGAGGAATTTTGCGGCAGCTCGACCACCAGTTTCCATCCGACCATTGCGGCATGTGCAGGATGCTCCCTATGATGGAGCGGGATGCCTGTTCCCAGTTCTGCCTGCGCAAAGGCCTGTACCATGACAATATCGAAATCATGCTTTCGACCGAACTCTCGGAACTCAAAGGTGAACCGGGCAAATTCCTCGCCACGCTCCGCTTCAAACCGAGCCTGGTCGATCCCGAGCGGTGCACCGGCTGTGGTGAGTGCTCACGGGTATGCCCCGTGGAAGTCCCTGATGAATTCAATGCGGGCCTCACGATGCGAAAAGCGGTGTATCTGCCGGTCCCTCACAATGTTCCCAACTCATACGTGGTGGACGGAACTGCCTGCAACCGATGCGGAGCGTGTCAGAGTGCGTGTCCGGCGGGGGCGATAGACCTCAATCTTGAAGGTCGCAGAGACTTCAGGATTCTGATCGTTGACGATGAACTGGTCGTCCGTGACTCGATAAAGGAATGGCTCGAGGAAGAAGGCTTCTTCGTGGAGATGGCGGCATCCGGCAGCGAGGCTGTCGATATGCTGTCCCGCCATGAATACGGGCTCATGTTTCTGGATGTCAAAATGCCCGGTATGGATGGGGTCGAGGTGCTCAAGGTCAGCAAGGAGATGCATCCCGAACTCCCGGTGGTGATGATGACGGCCTATGCCACGGTCGAGACGGCTGTCGAGGCGATGAAGGTCGGCGCCATGGACTATCTCATGAAGCCGTTCGACATCGAAGCGCTTACGGAAACGGCAGACCGGATTTACCAGGCCACGCTGGAGATTCCCGAGCGCCAGGTGGAAGTGTCGGCTGTGATTCTGGCCACAGGCACATCGCCCGCAAAGCCTTCGAGCGTAAACGGTACTTACGGGTACGGGACTTTGCCCAACGTGGTGACCGGCGTTGAGTTCGAAAGGCTGATCAGCGGTACGGGACCAACAGGGGGCAAGCTTCTGAGGCCGGGCGACGGAAGGCCCATTCACAGGATAGCCTGGCTCCAGTGTGTGGGATCCCGGAACCTGCAGGAAAATGCGGACTACTGCTCGTCGGTGTGCTGCATGTATTCGATCAAAGAGGCCATCCTGGCAAAAGAGAAAAGCGACGGCCGGCTCGATGCCGACATCTTCTACATGGACATGCGTACCTTCGGGAAGGACTTCCAGCGATACAGGGACAGGGCGGAGAAGACGTACGGCATTCGATTCGTCAGAAGCCGCGTCCATTCGGTGGAGCCGGACGGATCCGGCGGGCTCAGAATGAGCTTCGTGGACAGCGACGGCATGATGCATGACGAGTCCTATGATCTTGCCGTTCTGGCGGTGGGACAAAAGCCGCAGATCGGAGTGGAAAGCCTTGCGCAGACGGCTGGAATCGACTTGAACCAGTGGGGTTTCTGCGGTGTCCGGGACTACTGCTCGAGCCGCAGTACGCGGGAAGGAATCTTCGTGAGCGGATCCGCCTCCGGCCCCAGGGATATATCGGAATCGATGATCCAGGCGGACTCGGCTTCTATCGGAGCGTCGCTGGTGATCCACTCAAGCGGAAAGGACCTCGGGAAGGCCTCTCAGGAAGAGACCTCTTATCGGAATGTTGCCCGGGAGCCGTCCCGGTTGGCCGTTGTGCTTTGCACCTGCGGAGAGACGGCTGCGAAAGCGCTGGATATTCCCCGTTTGCTTTCAAAATTGAAAGCAAACGGCTATCTGTCTCACGGATCGTCAATCACCGGAATATGCACGCGGTCCGGTTGGGCTGAACTCGAGGAGACCCTCAGGAGCAACGGTTCGAACAGAGTCCTGATCGGGGCCTGCATGCCCTATGTCTATCGGAAGAAACTTCGTGAATTGGGCACCTTGTTGAACCTTGACCCGGCGCTCATGGACGTGGTGGACATCCATACGCCCATCTTTTCCCACCCGGAAGCAGCCGGGGGCGATGCTGCCCGGGAAGTCTATAGAATTCTCAGCATGGCGGCCGCGAAGCTGATAGAAGCCGAACCTTTTCCCCGGGCGGCGGATGACATCGTTCAAACTGCGCTGGTAGTGGGAGGAGGCATATCCGGGATGACGGCTGCTTTAGTCATTGCGGATCATGGGTTCAACGTAGTCCTTATCGAGCAGTCGCCCGATCTGGGCGGCAACCTGCGCCTGCTGCACCGCACCCTGCAGGACCCGCAACCGGGCGAACTACTGGAAAAAACGGTCTGCGCAGTAACTGAACATGCGCACATCGTGGTCCACACGGGGTCGAAAGTGATTCATTCGCAGGGCCGGGTTGGGCATTTCCTCACTACGATTGAAAAAGAAAACGGGGAAGGAGAATCCATCGAACACGGTGTGGCAATATTGGCCACGGGTGGGAATGAGGCCAAAACGGTATCCTACCTCCATGGTGCGAATGAATTCATCGTAACCCAGCACGAACTCGAGAGCGGTCTGCATACCGGACAGCTCGATCCGGCCAAGCTTGGAGTGGTGGCCATGATCCAGTGCGTGGACTCCCGGGAGGAGGGGCGCAATTACTGTAGCCGCGTGTGCTGCCTTTCCGCGTTGAAGAATGCGCTTTATTTGAAGGAGCGCAATCCCGACCTGGATATCTACATCCTCTACCGGGACATGATGGCGTATGGGCTTTTTGAAGGATACTACACGCGCGCCCGCCGGGAAGGGGTTGTGTTCATTCGCTATGAGCCGGAGGCCAAGCCGGTCGTGACTGAAGAAGACGGTCAACTGAAACTGCTGACGCGGGACCCGGTGCTGTGCAGGGATGTGGCGCTGAAACCGGACCTCGTGGTCCTCAGTGCCGGCATCGTTCCGTCTGATAACCGGGGACTCGCGGACATTTTCGGCGTCGATGTCAATGAGGATGGCTTCCTGTGCGAGGCGGAATACAAGTGGCGGCCGGTGGAATCCATGAAGTCCGGAATTTTCATGTGCGGCACCGCGCATTCTCCCAGGTCCGTTGCAGAATCCATGGCTATGGCTGAGGCGGCTTCCCATCACGCCCTGCGGATCCTGCAGCGTGACAGGCTGACATCCTCTTCCATTACAGCGGAAGTGCGTCACAGCCTCTGTTCGCGCTGTCAAGTGTGCGTGAATGCCTGCCCCTTTCAGGCCCGGTGGTATGACGAGGAAGAAGAGAAGATCGTGATCAACGAATTCATTTGCCAGGGATGCGGAGCGTGCGCCGCGGTTTGCCCGAACAGCGCTTCTATTCTGCACGGATTGGATGACAGACAAATCCATGCCGTGTTGGATGCCGCCCTGGAATAGGCGACGCGAAAGGGCGGTCGGGAAGGAAGCGAAGATGAAGCGCCCGATCGACCCTTTCAATGGAGCCGCACAGTCCGGTATTTTCGCGGGGAACCGCAAGGTTTCCGGAAAAGGTGTGTTCCCATGAAAGAAGAAAGTACGAGCGTAACCGCCGGACGGGGTAGTGCCTCGACCGGCAATCCGTTGCGCGAAGTCACGGAGAAGCTTGATGCATGCATGCAGTGCGGGACCTGTACAGGCTCTTGCGCAAGTGCATTTGCGATGGACCGCACCCCGAGGCAATTGTGGAGACTCGTGCAGTTGGGTTTGAAAGATGAGATTTTCAAGAGTGCGACTTTCTGGATATGTTCAAGCTGCTACTTTTGCACGCTGCGATGCCCCCGTGGGCTTCCCTTGACTGAAGCAATGCTCGCCCTGAAAAGAATCGCCTGCTCCGAAGGGGTCTTTGCCCATAAAAGCAGCCCCGTCTTTTACCGGACTTTCCTTGACAACGTGCGCCGCTACGGCAGGGTCAGAGAAATGGAAATGATGACGCGGTATTTTCTGCATCTAAAGGATCCGTCTGTTCCTTTCCATTTTATTCCGCTCGGTGCAAAACTTCTGTCGAAAGGGAAGATATCCGCTCGAATGCCCGGGTTTTTTGGTCGCGGCAAGCTTGAGAAGCTGTTTCGAAAAGTTGAGGAACTGGAGGCTGGTTCATGAAATATTTTTATTATCCGGGTTGCTCCCTGGAAGGGACAGCCTCAGAGTACGACGCCTCGACCCGGGCCGTGATGAAAGCCTTTGGGAGCGAACTGATCGAACTCGGTGATTGGACGTGCTGCGGGGCCAGTGCGGGAGACGCCGTCAGTCACCTGCTCTCGCTTGTCCTGCCCGCTCGCAATCTCGCGCTTGCGGAAAAGCAGGGCGTAAAGGCGGATTTTCTCGTGCCCTGCAGTGCCTGTTACCTCAATTTGCGAAGAGTAGACGATCACATGAATCGAGGCGGTGGGATTCGGGAAAAAATCAATGCCGTCCTCGCCGAAGAAAATCTAAGTTACAAAGGTGGAATAAAGACACGCCACCTTCTCGATATTCTCGTCAATGACATTGGACACAAAAGAATCGCCGCGACCGTGAAAAAGAAACTCTCCGGAATCAGGGTCGCTCCATATTACGGCTGCCAGTTCCTGCGTCCCTATGCCGGCGGCGATGACCCGCAACGGCCGCAGTTGATGGAGCCGCTCATCATTTCGCTCGGGGCGGAGGTGCATCAATGGTCGATGGGAGCAAAGTGCTGTGGCGCCGGCCTTATGACAACCAAAGCCGCTGTGGCGCAGGAGCTGGTGGGGCAGTTGCTCATCGCGGCCAGGGGAGCCGACTGCATCGCCACCATCTGTCCGATGTGCCAGATGAATCTCGAGAGCCGGCAAAACAAAATCTCGCGTCTGCTGGGTGAGGATGTGAGAACTTCGGTCGTCTATCTCCCACAGCTCTTGGGGATGGCCCTTGACATCCCGGAAAACGAACTGAGGTTAAAAAGGAATCTTGCCGTCACATCGGTATTTCGGGAGAAGATTCGGTCCGCGGTTATCCGGACGTGACGGTCTCTCCGATGAAACGATAACGCGTTCAAGCCGGTATTTGAAGCACCATAAATGTGCACTCTCACGGCTCTTGCTCTGATCTGACCGGACAGCGCCCCTCTCCCCGCTTGCCGTACCGGAGGTTCCCCTTTCAGGCTGGAGCGGCAACGACCCCCATACGTAGTCGGCGAATACGGCGCCTGGGCACAAGCACGGCCGACGCCGGCATCGGGTCCGCCCTTTGACGGAGAAGCCCCCTCCTCGGTGGCGGACGAGTGGGTGGCGACGGTGAACAAACGCGCGGCACCGCGCGGCTGTCGCGGTTCAATAACCAGGAGCAAAGACCAATGCTTAACAGGGCGATGATCCACGACATCTGCCACAGCCTCATATTCCGGCTCATCCTTCTGGTCGGCCTGGTCCTGTCCGTGTGTGTATTCACCTGGGCATACTTCAATATCGACTATCACAAAAAGAACGAAATTGCCGGCGTAGCGGAGTCCTGCGATCGGCTTGGCAATACGATCAAGCTCGGCACTCATTATGCCATGACACTGAATTCAAGGGGTGACATCAACGAGATCATAAGAAATATCAGTCGGCAGGAAGGGATCGAAAATATCCGAATTTTCAACAAAGAAGGCCAGATCAAGTTCTCCAATGTGCCGGAGGAAGTGGACAGAATCACGACTATCAAAGCCGACGCCTGTTACATATGCCACAAGAAGGATCCACCCCTCCAGGAACTGGCGATCTCGGAGCGGACCCGGATTTTCGATTCCAGCCGTGGCTACCGTCTGCTGGGAATCATCAGCCCCATTTACAATGAACCCGGTTGCTCCACGGATGTCTGCCACGTTCATCCGCAGGACAAACGTGTATTGGGCGCGCTGGACGTGGTCATGTCGCTGAAAAAGACCGACAGCGGCATTCATTCCTACGAACAGTGGATAAGCGTTCTTGCGATCATCAGTTTTTTGGCGACTTCCGCCATTATCGCGACCTTCCTCATGATGTTCGTTAACCGCCCCATCAAGAGATTGATTACCTGGACGCGTCTCATTGGGCAAGGGGAATACAATCACGAAATCGATGTGCAGTGGGATGATGAAATCAGCCTCCTGGCGGAAGCCATTAGCGCCATGGAAAGAAAGATCGGGGAAAAACAGGGGGAATTGAACAAGCAGAGGCTTGAGTACCAGGAACTCTTCGAACAGGTGCCCTGCTACATCACCGTGCAGGACAGGAGCCTGAGGCTGCTCAGATACAACCGTGAGTTCAGCAGGCACTTTGCCACACATCCCGGCAGCTATTGTTATGAAGTCTACAAAGGCAGGAGCGAACAGTGCCCGGTATGCCCTGTCCTGGAAACTCTGGAGGATGGAGAATCACATCTCAGTGAGGAGACGGGGACCAAGAAGGACGGGAAGCTCTCCACCTGGATCTGTCGAACATCTCCGCTGAGAGATGCCGAGGGCCGGGTCACGGCCGTGATGGCGATGAGTATCGACGTTACGGAGAGAAAGGTCCTTGAAGAGGAGATCAAGAGGTCGGAGAAGAAGTACAGGGACATCTTCAATAATATCCCGAACCCCATTTTCGTGCTCGACAGCTCGGATCTGACGATACTGGACTGCAACGAAAGCGTGAAATCGGTTTATGGATACAGTAAGGCGGAGATCGTGGGGCGTAGCTTTCCGGGACTCTTCAAAGGAGTACAGGAAGCCGATGTGGCTTTACAGATCAGGACCCTCGACATCATGAATCAGGTCCGGCAGACCACCAGGGACGGCAAAACCATCTACGTGAACATCCGCACGTCGCCTTCCGAGTATCTCGGGCGGGACGCCCTGCTCGTGACGACAGCCGATATCACCAAGAGGCTGATGACGGAACAACAACTGATTCAGGCAAGCAAAATGGCGACTCTTGGTGAAATGGCGACCGGCATAGCCCATGAATTGAACCAGCCGCTTTCCGTGATCAAGACGGCGAGCAGCTTTCTCATCAGGAAAGTCAGGCGCCGGCTGCCGATCAGGGAGGAGATTCTCCAAACCATGGCCGAGGAAATAGACGGCCATGTCGACCGGGCGTCCCGAATCATTAACCACCTGAGGGAATTCGGCAGAAAGGCGGACGTTAAAAGGGAGAAGATCCATGTGAACGATGCACTGACCAGCGCTCTTGAACTATTCAGCCAACAACTGAAGTTGAGGGACATCGAAGTTGCGACGGACTTCCAGCCGGACCTCCCGCCGGTGCTCGGAGATGCAAACCGGCTCGAGCAGGTTTTCGTCAACCTGCTGATCAATGCAAGGGACGCTATCGAGGAGAATGTGGAAAGGCACGCCGGCGAGAACATAGACAAAAGAATTTCTCTCACGACGAGGCGCGACGGTGATTACGTCACTATAGAAGTGAGGGATACCGGCACGGGGATCCCGAAACCAATACTTGAAAAGATATACGAGCCCTTCTTCACGACCAAGAGGGTGGGAAAGGGAACCGGACTCGGACTGTCCATAAGTTACGGCATCGTGCAGGATTACGATGGGTCGATCCGCGTTGAGACCGAAGAAAACAAGGGTGCCAATTTCATCATTCGCTTTCCCGCATGCGAGGATGCCTGATGAGCTGCGCAATACTGCTTGTCGACGATGAGGAAGGGATCCGGAAGGTATTGGGGATTTCCTTGAGGGACATTGGCTATGAGGTGATGACTGCGGCCAGTGGAGAGGAAGCTCTTGGAATATTCAAAGAGCACTGTCCTCCCATCGTTCTGACGGATATTAAAATGCCCGGTATGGGAGGAATCGAACTGTTGCGCCGGATCAAGGAAGTGAGTTCGGATACGGAAGTGATAATGATCACCGGCCACGGTGAGATCGACCTTGCAATAAGGAGCCTTCAATTGGAGGCTGCGGATTTTGTGACGAAACCCATCAACGATGAAGCCCTTGAGATAGCCCTGAAGAGAGCGCATGAAAGAATCTGGATGAAGACCAAACTGCGCGAGTACACCGAGGGGCTCGAGCAGATGGTTTATGAAAAAACACAAAAGTTGATCGAGACAGAGAGGCTGGCGGCTATCGGACAGACTGTCGCTACCCTCGCCCATGCCATCAAAAACATCATCGGTGGACTGAGGGGAGGGATATTTGTCCTGGAGAAAGGAATGCAGCTCGACAACGATCAGTACCTGAGCCAGGGCTGGCGTATGATCAAGGGAAATGTGGAAAAGATCATGAATCTTGCGCTGGACCTCCTGAATTACGCGAAGGAAAGAGAACCTCACTATGAGCTGTGTGACCCGAATGAACCCGTTCGCCAGATCTTGGGACTCGTCGAATCCCGCGCGTGCGAATTCGGCATAAACGTGAGGCTCGAACTGGAGGACGACCTCCAGGGGACTCTGCTGGATCCCGAGGCGATCCATTGCTGCCTCCTCAATCTCGCGACCAATGCCATCGATGCATGCAGCGACCTGGAAAGTGTCAGAAAGCCCGGTGAGGTGGTCCTGCGGTCACGAAAAGCGAGCGGATGGGCCGTGGAGTATCAGGTCTGCGACAATGGCTGCGGGATGGAGGACGATCTTAAGCAGAAGTTGTTTCGAACCTTCTTCAGCACCAAAGGGACAAAGGGCACCGGGCTCGGTCTCATGATCTCTCAGAAGATAGTCCGCGAACACGGAGGCAGTATCGACCTGGAATCCGTAAAGGGCGAAGGGACCACGGTTACCGTCAGGCTGCCGCTTCACAACAAGTCTGAGCTGGTCATGGAAGGCGCAGCGCCGTTCGTATGTGCCTCCTCCAGGCAAGAGCAACGGGAGTTGCGGGATGAGAGCATCGTGTCGGGTGTCTGTAACAAGGACCATGGACTGAATCGAGGCTAGGGGACGCACAACTCAAACAGGAAAGGAAGCGCCATGCTTGAATACAAGAATATCCTATTCTGCACCGATTTTTCGGAGGACGCCAACATTGCTTTCTTGCATGCTCTCAATCTGGCAAAGAAATACGACGCCAGGCTGCACATCATCCACATACCCCACTCGCCCTATCAATACGCAAGGCACATAATCGACGAGGATATCCCCCCCGGGAAGGCGACGGAAGGGCAGGCGTTTTTCTCGAAGGATGTAGCCGAGGAAGCCGAAAAGGCACTCAGAAAAGCCTATGAAAAGCGCCTGGGAGATTTCAGGAATTTCACTTTTGTCGTGGCTTGCGGAACTCCCGACGTGGAAATCGTCCGTTATGCAAAGCAGCAGGGAATAGACCTGATCGTAATGGGAGCGCTCGGTAAGTCGGAGATCGAAAGACTCGAACACGGCAGCACGGTGGCGAACGTGTCCAGATATGCTCACTGCCATGTTATGGCCATAAGGAATCCGGCAAAGCAATTCACCCTGCCGGGCAAAATGGGTTGAGTTTACCCGTGACGGTCGTCTTCACACCGGGAGGGAAAAGAGAATGACAAAAAGAATATTGGTTGTAGATGATGAGCAGGACATGAGGGTTTTCATTACAACTCTTCTGGAAACCAGCGGCTTCAAACCGATTGCGGCCTCGGATGGCCGGGAGGGGCTGGAACTGGCTCACAGCCGAAAACCGTCCCTGATCATAATGGATATCATGATGCCGAAAGAGAGTGGAATTCACATGTATCGGGAAGTAAAAAAGGATCCTGAATTGAGCCATGTTCCCGTCATCATGGTCTCGGCCCTTTCAAAAAAGACTTTTTTCCACTCGCAAAAGGTCATGGATGAATATGAAGGAGGCCAAATTCCAGAGCCCGCGGCTTATATCGAAAAACCGCCCGACGCGGACGAACTGCTTGACACGGTCAAAAGAATACTGGGCGCTTGAAAAGCCTTTCCTGAAGGCGTGATCTTTAGT
Source organism: uncultured Syntrophobacter sp. (assembly GCA_963666995.1). GTDB lineage: Bacteria > Desulfobacterota > Syntrophobacteria > Syntrophobacterales > Syntrophobacteraceae > Syntrophobacter. Next base: position 4,356,448 of record OY762941.1, read on the forward strand.
CCCGTCCCCCCTCGGGTTTTGCCGCCGGGGGCAGGCTGCGGGGCCTGCTCCCGTTCTGCCGGATCAGGCGCCCTTCGATGCCGCCTCGGCCGGACGCGGTTCGTCGATCGTTGAGAGATCGAGGTCGGGCAGCATGGCGCCGAAATCCATGAGGTTGTTGTGCAATTCAAAGCAATCGGCAAGATTGTGGCGAATGTGTCCCACCCTCGAATTCTCGACGTACCGGTAGAGATAGTCGCGATAGGCCGGATGCGCGCATTTCCCGATGATGAGTCTTGCCCGCTGCATGGGTCCGAGGCCTCTCAGGTCGGCGAGACCCTGATCGGTCACAATCACCTGTACTGAATGCTCGTTGTTGTCGATGTGGGGACACATGGGCACGATGGACGAGATCTTGCCCCCCTTGGCTATGGATGGGCACATGAAAATGGACAGGTAGCTGTTACGGGTGAATTCGGCGCTCCCGCCGACGCCGTTCATGATATCCATGCCGTATACATGGGAAGAGTTGACGTTCCCGTAGATGTCCGCTTCCAGGGCCGTGTTCATGGAGATTACGCCCAGACGCCGAATGGCTCCGGGGTGATTCGAGAGTTCCTGCGGCCGCAGAACGATCTTCGACACGAAATAATCCATATTGGCATAAATCCGGGCCAACACCTCGGGAGTGATCGTAAGCGCCGTGGTGCTCGCGGCCAGAAGCTTTCCACGTTCCATAAGATCGACGAGCGCATCCTGAAATACCTCCGTGTACATTTTGAACGGGGGTATGTAGGGGTTTTCGCCGAGTGCGGCCATGACGCTGTTCGCGACATTGCCGACTCCCGCCTGCAACGGCAGGAAATCCTCCGGGATCCGGCCGGCGAGCATTTCATCCAGGAAGAACCTGACCACATGCTCGGCTATCTTCCGGCTCCTCTGATCGGCGGCGGTGAACTTCGGCACCCGATCGGGCTCGTCGGTTTCGAGAACCGCAATCACCTTCCTCGGATCGACGACGGCATAGGGATAGCCGACCTTCGTCAGAGTATCGTGGAGGGGCAGGGGATTCCGGTGAGGGGGCGGGGGCATGATCAGGATATCGGTCATCTCGCGCAGCCGCGGCGAATGGTGGTGATTGATCTCGATGATGACCTTGTCGGCATACTTGAGGTACGTGGGGGATGCCCCTATTGAGGACGTCAGATATACCCTGCCGTCCGGAGTGATTTCAGTCGCTTCCACGACCGCAAAGTCGAGTTTGCCCTGGAAGCCGGCCAGGACCGTCTGCGGCAGGTGGGACAGGTGCATATCCACATATTCGACTTCCTGGCTGTTGATCTGTTTGCGCAGCCGTGGACCGCTCTGGTAAGGTGCGCGGTACGATATCGCTTCAGCTTGAGCCAGGGGCTCGTCGATGCTTGCCCCGCTCGATGCCCCCGTCAAAACCCGGATCTTGAACGGCTTGCCCTTTTCGTGAAGATTCTGGGCACGCACGGCGAGCGCTCTCGGAACGGCTTTTGCCGCACCCGCGTTTGTGAATCCGCTGAACGCGACCGTGGCTCCGTTGAATATGTGGGACACTGCCTCGTCGGGGCTGAGTCTGGGGTATGAATCCACAATGGACATCTTCTTTCTCCTTACAATGTGATCGAATCGATTATCCGGCGTCGGCGATCTCGGACGGTTTCAGATCCGGGAGCATGGCTCCGTGTTCCATCAGGTTGCGGTGCAGTTCGAAACATGTCCTGAGATTGTGGCGGATGTGGCCCATTCTGGAGTCCTCGATATAGCGATACAGATAGTCTCGATATGCCGGATGAGCGCAGTTGTCGATGATGGACTTCGCCCTCTGCATCGGTCCCAGCCCGCGCAAATCGGCCAGTCCCTGGTCGGTGACGATCACCTGGACGGAATGCTCGTTGCTGTCGATGTGCGGACACATGGGCACAACGGTGGATATCTTTCCCTGCCGCGTGATGGACGGGCACATGATAATCGAGAGATAACTGTTTCGCGTGTATTCCCCGCTGCCCCCGATCCCGTTCACGATATCGGTGCCGAAGACATGGGACGAATTGACATTGCCGTAAATGTCGACTTCGAGCGCGGCATTCATCGCGATTACCCCCAGGCGTCGAACGACACCCGGGTCATTTGACACTTCCTGCGGACGTAAGATGAGCCGTGAAACAAAGAAATCCATATTGTCATAAATCCGCTGAAGCGCGTCCGCGGTCAGACTGAGGCTGGTCGCACTTGCCGCGATGAGCTTGTCCTGCATCATGAGGTCAACGAGGGCATCCTGGTATACGACGGAGTACATCGTAAAAGGCGGGATATAACGGTTTCTTCCGAGAGCCGCCATTACCCCGTTGGCGAGGTTTCCGATCCCGGCCTGCAACGGGAGAAGTTCCCTGGGAATGCGTCCCCTGATCATCTCACCGAACAGGAATTTCACGACATGGTCGGCGATTTTCTGAGCACTGAGATCCGGAGTGGAGAAAGGTTCGACCGTGTCCGGTTCGTTCGTTTCCACGATTCCGACGACCTTTTTGGGGTCTACCAGCGCGTACGGATATCCGACCTTGGTCAGCGGATCGTGAATCGGAATCGGGTTGCGGCGGGGAGGCGCAGGCAGGGTCGTGATGTCGGCGAGTTCGGCCAGTCTTTTGGAATGATGGTTGTTGATCTCCAGGACCACGCGGTCAGCGTACTTCAGGTAGGTGGGAGCGGCCCCGATCGAGGTGGTGAGATAAACTCTGCCGTCCCGGGTGACCTCGGTCGCTTCGATGACCGCGTAATCGAGCTTTCCGAAAAAACCGGCGGCCAGCGTCTGTGGAACCCGGGACAGGTGCATGTCCACGTATTCAACTTCCTGGTTGTTGATCTGCTGCCTGAGCGTCCGCGAGTTCTGGTACGGTGCGCGCCAGACGATCGCATTTGCCTGGGCCAATGCCTCGTCGATCTTGTTGCTGGTCGAGGACCCGGTCAAGACACGAATCTTGAAGGGCTCTCCGGCCTCGTGAAGCTTAACGGCGCGTTCCGCCACGGCCCGCGGGACAGCTTTCGCCGCACCTGCGTTGGCGAAACCGCTGAAGGCCACAGTCGCCCCGTTCGGTATTTGAGCGGCAACTTCTTCGGCGGTCAGCTTAGGAAAAGGGCACGGGGTTGACATCCTAACGATCTCCTCATAAAGGCTATCCGAAAATACATGTCCATCCGCAAGCAGCCGATGTCTCTTCTTCCAAAAGAAAGATTGAATCCGGCAAGACCGCCCCGGCCTCATCAGGGCGAAAATTGCAGGTTCCCCTTTCCCCATTCCGGGGAGGGGAACCGTTTGAACGGAATGGACAGGGCCAAAAAAGTTTATCAGCCAAGCTTGCGGCGGTCTTAATAACACTTCCTGGATGAATCCGCAACAATCTCCGCGATGTGTTTCACGCGGATTTTCCTGCCGGTTCTCTTGTCCATGCCGCCGCGAAGCTGCATGACACAGCCGGGGCAGTCCGTCACGAGGACGTCCGCTCCGGTCTCCTCGACATTGTCCAGCTTGCGCTTGAGCAGTTCGGCGGAGAGTTCTGGAAATAAAATGGAATAGGATCCGCCAAATCCGCAGCAGACGTCTTCGTCCCTGGACGGCACGTAGTCCAGCCCCGCCGTTTCGAGCAGTTCGCGGGGTTCCTTCGTTACCCCAAGGCCCCGGCAGAGGTGACACGGAGAATGGTACGCCACTTTCTCGCCTGTCTTCCCGAACGATTCGGGTTTGACTTTCAGTACATCGACCATGAACGAACTGAAATCGATCACCTTGTCCGCGAGTTGCTGAGCCTTTGCAGCCAAACCGGGCTCATCCGCGAAAAGCTTTGGATAGTTCTCTTTCAAATGAGAGCCGCATGAAGCGCAAAGCGTCAGAACATAGTCAAAATTGGCGGGATCAAGGGCCTTCAGGTTTTCCTTTGCCACTTCCTTTGCCGTCTCGATTTCCGTCACCATCTGCACCGGCAGGCCGCAACAGGTCTGGCCCATCGGATACTCGAGCTGCACGTTGCGGTCCTTCAGCAGTTTCACGAGCGCTTCACCCTGTTCGGGATAAGCGAAGTCGATGAGGCATCCGCCAAACAGCGCCACTTTGTATTTCGGGTTGGAAACGCGCGTGTTGATTTTCTCCCACCGGTCCCGCAGAGGGGTCTTGACGATGGCCGGCAGGCTCCTGAATCCGTGTTCCTTTGAGAAAAAGAACGGCAGATGCCTCAACATGGGCTGTCCCCGTGTGAGGGGCTGCTGCGCGAGGTAGGCCCCGCGCAGGAGAAAGTGGAACAGTCTGCGGTCCCTGAGGGCGACGGCCATGCCCCGGTTGGTCAGCGGCTTTCCGCCTTCGATCTGCAGGATGATCCGGTAGACTTCCTTTATCAGCCGCGGAAGATCGATGCTTGCGGCACAGACCGACTTGCACGCCTGACAGTTCAGGCAGTTTTTGATGATCGCGCGGGCGTTTTCCCGGCCGTGGTAGAAATAAGTGAGGATCAGCCCGATGGCCCCCATATAAACATGGCCGTAATTGTGGCCTCCGACGAGCTTGTAGATCGGACACACATTCGCGCAGGCGCCGCAGCGGATACAGCGGAGGGCCTGTGAAAACACCGGATCGCGGGCCAGAGCGAGTCTGCCGTTGTCCAGAAAAACGATGTGCATCTCCTTCTTGCCCGCGGGCGCCGTGCTGCACTCGGTGGGACCCGTGATCCATGTGACGTAGGTCGATATGACCTGTCCGGTGGCGTTGCGGGGCAGCGCTTTCAGGATGCGCAGGGCCGAACCGAGATTGGGCACCAGCTTGTCGAATCCCGCGAGGGCCACGTGGACCCGCGGCAGGGTGGTGACCAGCCGGGCGTTCCCCTCGTTGGTGAGCAAGCCTATGGTTCCGGTTTCGGCTACGGCGAAATTGGCCCCGCTGATCCCCATGTCCGCTTCGAGAAATGCCTGGCGAAGCTCACGGCGGGCCACTTTCACCATCCCGTTTATGTCGTCGGGGTCCTGGTATTTTCCGGTGACTTTGGTGAAGAGTTCCCCAACTTCCTTCCTGGAAAGATGGATGGCCGGCATGACCATGTGGGAGGGTCCTTCATGGCGAAGCTGAATGATCCATTCACCCAGGTCCGTTTCCGTGACTTTGAAGCCTTCCCGTTCGAGGTGATCGTTAAGAAACGTTTCTTCGGCGGTCATGGACTTGCTCTTCACGATCTTCCGGACCTGGTTCGCCGCCGCGATCGAAGCGATAATCGAATTCGCCTCAAAAGCGGTGCGTGCCACGTGAACCTTTACCCCGGCAGCTTCGGCATTGGCTTTGAACTGTTCGAAAAGCTCCTCCAGCCGCGGGATCGATTCGTCCTTGCCCCGGGCGATTTCGGCGAAGAGCCCCTCGATATCGACCCCTTCGAATGCCTTTGCCCGCGAAGCCCGGAAGGCCGTGGCGAAGGTGTCGAGAGTGGCCGCCAGGAATTTGTTGTTGAGGGCCTGTCTCAGATGGATCTTGTATTGTTTCAGGTCCTGAGGTGTGGAGATCATGACTTTTTATCCTCCAGGATAAGGATGTGGAGTTCTTGGGGGCCGTGGACCCCGATGGTGAGGACTCTTTCGATGTCCGCAGTGCGGCTTGCGCCGCTGATGAAAGCCGTATAGGACGGCTGTGTCTCCATCATCCGGGTCAGCTCGGGTTCCAGCTCCGTCGCGGTGGAGCGCAGGCGTGAGAGCGGAAGGACCGCGATATGCGTCTCGACGAGCGTGGTGGCAATGCGGGTGTCTTCCAGGGTGGAATTGAGAACCATTGTGGCGGTTTCCGCAATCCCCCAGTCGACCGTGGTGAAACCCGTGTGAAGATTGTCCGCATGCTGCTTGAGGTTCCCGGTGAGGACGGTTATGCCTTTGTCGTCGCATAATTTGGCCAGCGCCGAGCGGTCTTTTTTAGTCAATCCGGGCGCTGCAATCGTTTTCCCGCCCTGTTTTGCCGTGAGGTCGACGGCATAGCGCAGGGCCTCCTCCACTGTCCGCACCTCGACGGTCACTGCCTGTACGGCCTCGGCCTTTTCCTTCAGCTTCTTTTTCAGTTCCTCTGTGTCCATGATAACGGTTCCTCCCTGAAGCAATCAGAGCTTATTGTTTTTACGACCTGCGGCTCCCGACTCCCGGGCACTGCGGAAGAGGAAACCCGAAGGACTCCGGCCGCACAAGGCTTAGGCCGAATAAAGCGATGGGCGGATGTGCCCATCGCTTTATCATACCGCGCCTGTTTCAGGGCAGCATCCATTTTAATACATACGCCTGGAGCAAAGTCAGGACGCAGATGAACAAAACCATCCCGGGGCTGTGTTTAAGGGTAAACCGGAAGATGCTCCCTTCCTCGCCGACGAGGCCGCTGGCGGCGGTGGCGACTGAAATGCTCTGGGGAGAAATCATCTTTCCGCAAACGCCGCCCGATGAATTGGCAGCCACGGTAAGGGCCGGGTTGACCCCGATCTGCTCAGCGGTCGTTCTTTTTCCTAATGAATCCGTATTTGCAGTCTGTTTTGCCGATTCGGGCGGTTCACCTCCCTTGAAGGTCCGGTTGCGAAAGAATTTTCACAACGGTCTGGCCCTCGACGGCCCCTAAAGCGGGCTTTCATCCGTAGAAGCACGGCAAAATGCATTTCCATAAAGTGGTATTACCAAAATATCACATGAACGATGTACCAAAAAGCAGGAAAGTTTGTCAAGTCAAAAAACATGATTTTCGCAGTAGTCCCGGAAAGGCTTGCTTTTGCGGAATGACATGTATTAAACTATCCTGTAACAGGGAAATAAGGGGGTGATTGCCGTGAATATAATAATGGTAATACCATTTGCGCAGTAAACGAACCGGCTCCCGGAGCGGGATGTAAGGAGGCGTTATGATCGGCGCGGGTCTGAAAAGAGAGTTTGAGAGTATTCTGGGGAAGGAAAACGTCTTCGATGATGAAGCCGATCGCCTGACCTATTCCTACGATGCGGCGGTCCTGGAGCCCGTGCTGCCCGCGCTGGTGTTGAAGCCGACGAACAGCGAGGGACTCGGCCGGGTAATCCGGCTCTGCAATGACAATTCCCTTCCGGTGACAGTCCGTGGGGCGGGGACCAATCTGAGCGGCGGGACCATCCCCAAGCCCGAAGGGGTGGTCATCCTGACCAATTCGTTGAGCAAAATACTGGAAATCAACGAAGAAGACATGTATGCAATCGTACAGCCTGGGGTGGTAACGGCCAAACTCGCCGCCGCCGTTGAATCCCGAGGCCTTTTTTATCCTCCGGATCCCGGGAGCCAGGCGGTTTCGACCCTTGGAGGAAATGTCGCCGAAAATGCGGGCGGATTGAGGGGACTCAAGTACGGGGTCACTCGCGATTACGTGATGGGCCTGAATTTTTTTGATGTGAACGGTGAAATCGTCAAAACCGGATCCCGAACGGTGAAATGCGTGACCGGATACAACCTTGCCGGTCTCATGGTGGGTTCCGAGGGAACGCTCGGGGTTTTCAATGAAATCATTTTGAAGCTCATCCCCATACCGGCCGCCCGCAAAGCCATGATGGCCAATTTCGATGATATCGGGAAAGCGTCGGAAACCGTTTCGGCGATCATCGCCAATAGAATCGTTCCCGCGACCCTCGAATTGATGGATAATTTTACCATTCGAACGGTAGAGGATTTCAGCCATGTCGGGCTCCGCGTGGATGCGGCCGCTCTTCTCCTGATTGAAGTCGACGGGTACCCCGCCCAGGTGGAAGAGGACGCTGACAAGATCGAAGGCCTTTGCCGGCGGATGGGGGCGATGAATATCCGGGTGGCCAAAGACGCCGCCGAGCGGGACAAAGTGTGGGAAGCCCGGCGTGCCGCTCTGTCTGCCCTGGCCAAATTGAGGCCCACTTGCGTTCTTGAAGACGCCACGGTGCCCAGGAGCAAGATCCCCGCGATGATGCGCTCTCTTGATGAGATCGCAAAGCGCTACAACCTCGTGATCGGGACATTCGGCCATGCGGGCGACGGAAACCTGCATCCGACCATCCTCACGGATCGCCGCGACAAGGAAGAGTGGAAAAGGGTGGAAGAAGCAATCGACGCAATCTTTGACGAAGCGCTTAAGCTTGGAGGCACCCTGTCCGGCGAACACGGGATCGGAATAGCGAAATCGCGGTTTCTGGAGAAGGAAACCAGCAAGGCGACGATTCTTTATTCGCGGCGTATCAAACAGGCCCTGGATCCCAGGAACATTCTGAATCCCGGAAAGATCATAGGAGAGTAGTGATGAGAAACATGAAGCAATTGGCACTGCTTCTCAAGGACGTGGAAGAGCAGCTTGTGGTCTGCATGCGATGCGGAATGTGCCAGTCGGTCTGCCCTCTGTTTGCCGAAACGGGGCGGGAGTCGGACGTCGCCAGGGGCAAACTCGCGCTGCTCGACGGGCTGATGCAGGAATTGTTCAAAGACCCAAGGGGAGTAAACGACCGCCTGAACCGCTGCCTTCTTTGCGGTTCCTGCGCGGCAAACTGCCCGAGCGGGGTGAAGGTCCTGGACATTTTCATCAAGGCCCGGGCCATCCTCACCGGTTACATCGGACTCTCCCGAACAAAGAAACTCATCTTCCGCGGCATGCTGGCTCATCCACAACTTTTCGACCGTTTGCTCGAAATCGGATCGAAGTTTCAGGGGATCTTCGTAAAATCAGTTGACGACCTCCTTGGGACATCCTGTGCGAGATTTTACTCTCCGTTTGGGGACAGGCACTTTAGAGCGCTTGCTCCGGTTCCATTTCACAACATGGTCGAACCATTGAATACGGCGGCGGGGAAGTCCGGGATCAGGGTGGGTTTCTTTGTGGGTTGTGTCATTGATAAAGTGTTCCCGGAAATTGGAAAGGCGGTGGTCAAGACGCTGCAACACCACGGCGTGGGGATATTCATGCCGGGCGGACAGGCCTGCTGTGGCATTCCGGCCCTGTCGGCGGGAGACACCGCGGCCTACCGGAGCCTGGTTCTTCATAACCTGGAAAAGTTCGCCGCCGAACCCCTTGACTACCTTGTTACAGCCTGTGCCACATGTACTTCAACGCTCAGGAAGATGTGGCCCCTGATGGCCGATGATCTGACGCCCGAGGACCGCAAAAGGGTCGATATGCTCTCGGAAAAAACTATGGACGTCAGCCAGTTTTTAGTGGATATAATCGGTCTGCCGCAGAAAGAGACCAAGGGGACCGACCGGCAGGAAGCGATTACATATCACGATCCCTGCCATCTGAAAAAGTCCCTGGGCGTCGCGGCGCAGCCTCGCGCCCTGCTGGCGGCCAATCCACATTACAAATTGAAGGAAATGGCCGAAGCGGACCGGTGTTGCGGATGTGGGGGAAGTTTCAATCTGCAGCACTACGATATATCGGCTTCGATTGGAAAGCGAAAGCGAGACAGCATTGTCGAGTCCGGATGCTCCGTAGTGGCCACCGGGTGTCCGGCGTGCATGCTCCAGATTTCCGACATGCTGTCTCAGGCCGGTCACAAGATCCGGGTAAAACACGCAGTTGAAATCTACGCCGAATCACTGGATGAAGCTTGATGCTACTCAAACCAATTAAACCAAAACGAATTTCGGATCAGGTCTTCGAGCAGTTGAGGGACCTGATCTTCAGGGGGTACCTGAAAGCGGGGGAACAGTTGATGACCGAGCGCGAATTGGCCCTGAGCCTCGGAGTGAGCCGTCCCACCGTCCGGGAGGCCATCAACAAGCTGGTTGCCATGCGGTTGCTGGAGCACCGCCAGGGGCAGGGCACGTTCGTAAAATCGCCCGGCGCCAAATCGGACAGGAATCTTTTCGCGGCGCTCATGGACAATCAGGAAGCGAGTCTGCAGGATCTGCTCGAGGTCCGGCTGGGTCTGGAATGCAATGCAGTGGCGCTTGCGGCCCGGCGCGCCACCGATGAAGATATCCAGGAACTGGAACTGCGGCTGAGTCAAATGCGACGGGAAATCGAAGAGGGGGGTCTGGGGAACGATGCCGATGTCTCTTTCCACATGGCCATTGCCTATGCTTCAAAGAACACCGTCCAGATTCACATCATGAAGAGCCTCTATGACCTGCTTTTTTTCGGGATAAAGGAATACCTCATTCATCTCTACGAGGATCCCGGGAACCTTAAGCAAGTGCTCGAACAGCATGGAATGATCGTTGAAAACATCAAAAATCGCGATTCCGAGGCTGCCTTCGATGCCATGAAGAAACACATCGATTTCGTTCTCGACTTCCTGAAACGTACATCCCCGGCCTGACCGATAATCTCCGGATGCATGAAGCTTCGGGCTTCCCATGAGGGACATGGGGGACACGCCGCAACGGTTGGCCGAGAGTTCGGAGAGTCACTCCTTCGCTCTTTGGGGCGGATGTCAAGGCTGTGCCTTGAACACGGACAACTCGTTGTCCGTGCGCGAAGCGCAGGAGGTTCGGAGAATAATCCGTGGAATCGCGGTGCAATAGGCTATCCCTCCTGTTCTGGCGGACCCGGGCTGCCCGTATGTTTTCTCTCCTGTCTGCTCGTCAACCATGAGCCTGCCGGCCGCTTCGATTGGGCTTGCCTTCCTGCGACCGACCGACGAATCGGTTACAGGCGATATTCCCTGGGAATCTCCCGCGTCCGGGATTCAATCCGTACCGTCCGCCCTTATATTATGTGCCGAGATGGCGCTTCTTCATCGTTCTCCGAAACGGACCGGGATGTACTTGAGGGGAGGCATTATAATGTGCCTGTCAGTGGAACGCGCTGTGCACTTAAGCCGATATGATGGGATTGAGAGGGATGAAACATGACGCTGACGCTGGATGATTTGAAAGAGTCCAACGAGTTTCTGAACTCGCTCATAGACAATATCAATTCGGGGATATTCCTTGTGGATGGCGAGATCAGGATACGGGAATTCAACCGTGCGCTCGAAATTCTTTTTGGAAGATCGGAGCAGGAACTGATCGGCGAACTCTGCGGAAATGCGCTCGGATGTGCGTTTGCCGTCAACGAAGGCGCTCTGTGCGGCAAGACTTCCAACTGTGCGAAGTGCGAACTTCGCGGCTCGATCATGAAGTCGCTCGTAAAGAAAGAGACGACCGTCAGGCGAAGGCTGACCCGGGAGTTCTACATCCATGACAGGTTCATCCTGAAGCATATGGAATTCTCCACCAAGAACATCCATTTTCGGTCGCAGGAGATGATTCTCCTGATCGTGGACGACATTACCGAGAGCGAAAACCGGAAGCTGGAATTGATTGAAAAGCAGAAGCGCATCGATAAAGACCTGAAGGCTGCCGCCGGTATACAGCAGAGTCTGCTGCCAAGGGGAATGCCGCATTTCGACCGCGTTGAAATCGGGTGGAGATTCATGCCTTGCGAGGTCATCGGCGGGGACATCTTCGACGTCTTCAGGCTGGATGACGAGAGGCTGGGTTTCTATATGCTGGATGTAAGCGGCCACGGGGTTCCTTCGGCGCTGGTCACCGTTTCCATCTCCCAGGTTTTTCAGTCTCTTGTCGCATCGAATGTCACCTCACCCAGGGCAGTTTGTGAAGCGCTTGACGGGGAATACCCGTTTGAGCGCTTCGGGACCTTCGTAACGATGGTCTATGCGGTTATCAATGTGCGCGACGGATCGCTGGTGTATTCGAGTGCAGGTCATCCGCCGATGGTCTTGATCCCAAAGAACGGAGAATTGGAATTCCTTTCCACGGGTGGAAGCGTGATCGGGCTCGGTGGTCTTGTACCCTTCGCGGAAGGGCGTGTGCAACTTCATGAGGGTGATAAGATAGTCGCCTATACGGACGGTGTGACGGAATACCGGAACGCCAGGCGGGACCTGTACGGCCGGACTCGGTTTTGCGAAAGGCTGAAAGAATTGAGAGATCGTCCCATCGACAGCCTTCTGTCCGAAGTGGTCGAATCGGTGCTGGAGTTCGGGGCCGGTGAGAAACTTCGGGATGACCTGACTCTCCTTGCCATGGAATACAGAACCACGGACTGAGAGACCATTGGGCCGTCCGCGATAAAGCCGTTCTCATCTTCTCGGGATTTGTCTTGAAATGCACTCTGTCCTGATTTGGGCGATTTCCTCCCCCTCCCCTCGCCCCTCCCTGTCTGGGCCGGAGAGATGGGTAACAGGTGTCCGAGGTCATGGGTAACACCTTCACGTTCAGAGGGTAGCCCGGATACTTGTTGTCCGGGCGCGAAGCGCAAGAGGTTTGGAGGGTGAGCCCCGGAATCGCGGTAGTGGATTTGGCCGCCCCTCTTGTCTCTACGGACCCGGATAGCGAGTATCCGGGCCACCCGCGTAACCACGATTCGTCATTCCGGCGAAGGCCGGAATCCAGACTCTTCGGAATTATTGTATAATTCCAATTAACAACACTGGACCCCGGCTTTCGCCGGGGTGACGTTGCTGGACAAACGGCTCATTTCCACCCGGATTCTGTTTGGGCAACAGGCCGGGAATCATTTCCCCCGCTGTCCGGGGATTTTTCTTATGCTCATCGCAAATCGGTATTATTCACTGAAGACATGCCGGCCACGACGACATCTCCCGTGGAATCGCTGAGATTAGGTCTGTTCCTCCGCCTTAATTCTGGTAAACTCGCCCGAAACCGGATAACGAATCCAGTGTTCGATAAAGGAAGTTGTTGCGCTCATTTCACCCTTTGCACGGGGACAAAGAGAGGACCGGATGATCAGAAAGGGATTGATCAAAAAGCTGTTTGAAGCCGCGAGCATTCAAAGATGGAACGATCACGTCAGACCCGTCGAGTTCACCGAATTGGACAAGCAGGCTCACAAGATGATCATCGCCTACGTGCTGGGCAAATTGGAGGAAGACGAACGGCGGGCGCAGATTGACTGGAGAAAACTCATCGAGGGGGGGATATACGAGTTCCTTCAGCGGGTCATTCTGACGGACATCAAGCCTCCCGTTTTTCACAAGATGATGAGCGAGAAAGGTGACGAGATCAACACAGTCCTGTTCGAGGAGTTGCGGGAAGATACGGAGGACATCAAAGGCGGTTTTGCCGAGAACTTTCACAAGTTCCTGTTCCAGAAGGAGTATTCCCAGGTTGAAAAAAGGCTCCTCAAGGCGGCCCACTACCTCGCCACCAACTGGGAATTTCAGATCATCTACAATGCGGCCCCTTTTATATACGGCATAGAGAGGACCAAGGAGGAAATTGAAAATCAGATCGAGGACCACTACGATCTCATCGGCGTCCAGAAAATTTCCCTCCGGAAAAAATCCTTCGGCTTTATCGATCTGTGCGGACAGTTGAGGTTTCAGCAAAGGTGGGCTCATTCACCGAGGGTGCCGAAAACCTCGGTGCTTGGACATATGCTGATAGTGGCTGTCATGTCCTACCTTTCCTCGGTCGAAATCGATGCGTGCGAAGAGAGGATCTACAACAATTTCTTCGCGGGGCTCCTGCACGACCTGCCGGAGGTCCTGACGCGCGACATCATTTCTCCGGTGAAGCGCTACGTTGAAGGCCTTGAGGAGATTGTAAAGAAATATGAACGCATCCAGCTCGAAGATAAAATACTGCCCCTGTTGCCTTCAGCGATGCGACACGAGATCCTCTACTTTCTCGAAGACGAATTCCAGAACAAGATCGTTGAGGACGGGCGCACGAGGACGGGAATCCCACGCGCGGAAATGATGGAAAAATACAATGAAAATCGGTTCAACCCGCTGGATGGGGACATCATCAAGATCTGCGACAAACTGGCCGCCTTTATCGAGGCATCCCTTTCGATCCAGCATGGGATAAAATCCCAGCACCTGGAAGAAGGCAGAGAGAAAATCTATAAAGAGCACCAAGACGACGTGGTCGGGCAAATCAGCTACAGATATCTTTTCGATTACTTCAACGACTGACGATCGGGTGCTTTGCGCGATCTGGAGCAAGGCATCAGGCAGGTTCGAGCACCGCATGGAACGCCCCGCGAAAGTCCCGGATCACTTCATCGAGGGGTTTTGCGGCATCGAGCACGATGAATCTTTCGGGTTCCAGCCCTGCAAGTTCGAGGTAGCCGGCCCGCACTCTCTCGTGAAAAGACCGTTTCTCCTGCTCGATCCTGTCGGGTTCCCCTTCACGGTCGCGCAGTCTCTCGAATGCGATCCGCACCTCGCAATCGAGCAGAATCGTTTTGTCCGGCCAAAGGGAGTTTGTCGCCCATTCCTGAATCCCGCGCAAAGGCTTTAAATCGAGCCCTCTGCCGTAGCCCTGATAGGCGAGCGTCGCGTCGATATATCGGTCCGTAAGGACCCAAACCCCCTCGTTCAGGGCCGGAAGGACGACTTCGGCGGCCAGTTGCGCTCTGCTTGCGGTGTAGAGCAGGACCTCGGTCTGCTGATTCATATCCCTGTATGAAGGGTCCAGCAGCAGATCTCTGATATTTTCACCCAGACGTGTACCCCCCGGTTCCCGCGTGAGCAGGTATGGTATTTGCGACTGGTCCAGCCATGAGGCGAGTTCCGAAATAAGGGTGCTCTTCCCGCATCCGTCTATGCCTTCAAAACTTATGAATTTTGCGCGAGTTCGATTCACGTGGGTTCCCAAAAGTGGAGTTGTCCAAAAAGTTTTCCGCAGTCATCCGCTGCGGCGTGCTTTCAACCGCGACGAAGGATTCCGGCTCCCCGGCATGGGAGACGATCGGCGGCTACACCTTCAAGGCGAGATTGTCCGATTCGTCCTTTGTATCTTCGTTGTAGCTCTGGGCCTGGCGCTTGAAATTGAGTTCATTCTTGGCGACGTAGAACTTCTTGATCGTATCGAGATCGAGGCCGTATGCCGAGCAGATCGTCCCGAAACTCCTCCAGATGCTGCGGGCGGCATCCCTCGCCCTATCGGCCTTGTAGCCGCCTCCTTTCGCCCACCATTTCCACTTCAGGCTGTTCTGAAGGTCGTCGAGGGCGAGAAAGAACTCAATCGCGGTGGAACAAAGTGCCGCTCCATTCCCGGTAGGGATGGGGATGTGCGCATCGTCAGGCTGGGAATGCTCGCCTTTGTTTTCCGGGAAAGGGCAGTTCGCCGGGGTGGACAAATTCACCGCTTCGGTGGGATCGATATCGACAATGTGAGAGAGGCTGACCAGAAAATGCAGCATGTCGACAATCTCTATTTTGCCGTTGTGGGTCCCGATGCCGTATTCTTTGACTTCCCGCAGGAGTTCGGCAAGTTCGGCGGAGAGTGCTATTCTGTAATTTTCAATCCAGATGGGTATCTTTTGAGGATCCCTGATGGTGGCCGAATAGTCCAGCCCGATGTTTCCGAGAACGTGTTCGTTGAAGAGCCATTGCAGTCTGAAAATGTCTTTCATTTCATTCCTCTGTATTGCCCGGGAAAGGACCGGCGATGAACTGAAGAAGGGAGTGCGCGATAGCGTGTTTCATCTTACTGCGCCACACCGCGGGTCAATCCGATCGAGTCGAAATAGGTGCGGACATCCCTTGCGATGGAGCGGATTCTGGGGTGAGCCTGCATGGGTTCGCGCAATTGGATGAAATGGTCCCACCCGCTCCATCTTCCGGTGACGAAGATCTCGCTCTTCAATAAATTGGGCAGAATATCCCTGGCAATTTCCGGCTTGCTGCGCTCAAGGTCTTCCTTATACCAACTGAAAAAAAGTTCCGCCCTCTTGACCCACATGTCGACGAGCGGCGATTTTCCGATGAAGGTTTTTGTCCCGTCATCGTAGAAAGGATACAACTCTTCAGGGAGAATAAGGGCCATCCCCCGATTTCCGTAATTTACATAGCGCGTGCTCTCCTGGGTGAACGAGAACACCCGGTGCCTGACGACTTCATGGGTAATGCCGCGATCGCAGATGAATTTGAACACGAACACGGGGAGATCGCAGGCCGGGTCCTTCTTCTGCAGGGCGAGCTGCTCGTCGGGGCCAACCAGTGAGACCGCGAAGGGTAAGTCATGGCCCGGGGATACATCGGCTGCGAAAATGATCGGGAAGAATTGCTTGAGATGATGAAGGAAAAAGGCGAAATAAATGGGATCGATCCCCTTCAGATGAGCGAGCGTCTCGATCCATGAACGCAGATTCCCGGCCATGATGAATCCTGCTTCGGCGGCCCCGTCCAGCGGATAAAGCCTGTGAAAAGCGTTCCTGAAGGCAAGCCTTTGTATAAGGGAATCATAGAATTCATCCAGGGAGGGTGAGGACTGCCGAGATCGAGTTGAGGGGGCCCGGTCAACTTTGAGGACGATATTGCTGTGTTCGAGAACGGAGAGATGACCGTGTTTTTTTAGCATCAGCACGAATGACCTGGCGGAGTCCGGGGTGATTTTGTCCTCCGATTTGTAGGCGGTCCTGCCGCAGCCTTCGATCAGTTGCAATGCATGGCTTTCCTCTGCGGGGGCCATCCCATGCGGCTGCACTTCGGTTTTGAGAAATTGAATCGTCATAATCTCTCTCTCCTTCCGGCGATCTGGGTGTGGGGACCAATTTGCCTGGCGTGGCATCGCTGCCTGACGGAACGGAAGTGCCCGGATTCTCGAACATCGCGCAGGGTGAAGCTGGGATTTTGCTCTGTGAATCGGTTCTGCCCGACCTTGAAAAGCGGGCCATATTCTACCATGGTCCGCGAGGTTTTCAAGTGAAGAGAGGGAGAGTGCGGTGAGCAATTGAAGTGTCCGCATCGAGAAACGAGTGGAAGGTCCGCTTTTGTCGGCGGTGTGATCAAACGGGTTGGGAAGAGTCGTTACCAAGGGAGACTCAATGGAATGGGGGGTGGCCCGGACAACTCGCTTGTCCGGGCGCGAAGGGGGGATGTTGTCTGGGCAAACGTCTCATTTTCAACCTGGACTCTGTTTGGGCAACAGTCCCTCCGGCATGGGAATGCAGAGCGGTATCTCAGAAGGCAAAATGTCGATTCCCCTTTTTGAACACACGGCGTTGCGGTATATTCATGAGGAGTTGAAAGTCTTTCCCGTTAAGGTTGCCTCTCCCGGATCGGAATGGTACTGCTTCACCATGATCAGAATCGAACATCTGCGTAAGAGTTACAAGGAGCTTTTGGCTTCCGACGATATTACCTGCCGCTTCGAGACGGGCAAAATCACCGTGATTCTTGGGGGCAGCGGAGCGGGGAAATCTACCCTGCTCAAGCAGGTGGTTGGACTGGAGCGGCCCGACTCGGGGAAAGTGTATTTCGACGATCGCGAATTGACGGAGCTCTCGAAGCGGGAACTCTACGATCTCAGGAAGAAAATGGGGATGCTTTTTCAGGGAGCGGCCCTGTTCAATTCTCTCAGCGTCTATGAAAATGTTGCGTTTCCATTGCGTGAACACACCGAGCTTGCGGATTCCGTAATCCGGACGATGGTGAAGATGAAGCTTGAAATGGTAGGGCTCCGCGGGACGGAAGAACTGATGCCGTCACAGCTCTCGGGGGGTATGACCAAACGGGTCGGCCTTGCGAGGGCGCTCGTCATGGATCCCAAGGTCGTCTTTTATGACGAACCCACGTCGGGACTCGATCCGATATCGGCTGGAGTGATCAACAAGCTTATCGTAGATTTTACATCGACCTTGGGCGTTACGTCCGTAGTCGTATCTCATGACATCAGTTCCGCTTTTCGAATCGCTGACCGAATCATCATTTTGTATTCCGGAAGGATAATTGCCGAGGGTACTCCGGGGGAGATCGGACGAAGCGGTGATCCGAGGGTTCTCCAGTTCATCAGGGGCGAGCCCGAGGGACCTATCCCTTATAATCGCACCGACAAAGACTATTACGAAGACATACTGCTCCCATGACTGTCAGTCGAGCCTGTGCAGCTATACCACGAACCTGTCTTCATCTCGCGCAGACCGCGGGCATGAGTTTTATGTTTCTTGCGGAATCCCTTTTATATGGGTGCATCCCGCCGTTCAGATTTAGAAGAATCCTCGATCAGATCGTTTTTGTCGGTGTCGGATCCATCCCGATCATCGTGCTGACCGGGATTTTCACCGGCATGGTTCTGGGTTTGCAGGGATATCACAACCTCAGGAATATCGGCCAGGCCGGCATGCTTGGTTCGCTGGTGGCCCTGTCAATCATTCGGGAGCTTGGACCGGTGTTGTCGGCCCTGGTGGTCACGGGCAGGGCAGGGTCCTCAATGACCGCTGAAATTGGCATCATGAAGCTCACCGAGCAATTGAGCGCCCTGGAGATGATGGCGGTGAACCCGGTAAAGTATGTGGTAACGCCGAAGATCATTGCCGGGGCGATCGCGCTGCCCGTCCTCACGCTCGTTTTTGATGTCGTGGGGATCCTTGGCGGGTACATCGTCGGGGTCTGGCTCCTCGGTGTGAATCAGGGTTCATACCTGGGGGGCATGATGCGGGCAGCGGGGGTCGGTGATATCCTCGGGAGTCTCCTGAAATCGCTGGTGTTTGGGCTTGTGATGTCGTGGGTTTGCTCTCTTGTGGGTTACAGGGCGAAAACAACGGCGGAAGGCATAGCTGCGGCAACGACGAATGCGGTTGTGATCACGACCGTGACCGTACTGATTCTGGATTATATGCTGACCTCGCTACTGCTGTGAGGAGATGCGGCAGGGAGAACGTCCATGTATAAACGGTCGAACGAAATCATTGTCGGTGTTTTTGTAATCCTCGGCATAGCCTGCTTTGCCTACCTTTCCATAAACGTCGGCGGTGCCACGGTTGGCGACCCATACTACAAGGTAACCGCCCTCTTCAATTCGATCACGGGGTTGAAGAAGGGAGCGGCTGTTGAAATCGCCGGGGTTGAGGTTGGAAAGGTGCTGGACATCTCACTGGATCAGAATCAGGCAAGAGTGACGCTCGGGATCAGGAAAAACGTCAGGCTGACAGATGACACGGTTGCTTCCATTCGGACAAAAGGGCTTATCGGTGATATGTTCGTTAAGCTGAACCCCGGCGGGTCCGGAAGGGAAATCGGCCCGGGAAGTGCCCTGACGGAAACGGAATCTGCGATCAGTCTTGAAGAATTGCTCAGCAAGTATATATTCGAGGGCAAGTGAGGAGCGACCCGGCGGGGAAGTCGAGCCGGGCCCCCGTTCCTTTTGACAGGAGAGTCTAATGCTGAAGAAGTCTGTTTTCCTTTTTGCCGTTGTTTTTCTTCTGACTTCGGCCCATCCTGCCTTTTCCGGTGAGGCCGGAGACCAGTTGAAGGCTACGGTTGGGAAGATCCTTGCAGTCCTGCAGGATCAGAGCATGAAGTCTCCGGATAAGAAGCTTGAACGCAGGAACAGGATCTTCAAGGTTGTCGAGGAAAGGTTTGACTTCACCGAGATGGCGAGGCGAAGCCTGGGGGAATTCTGGCCCAGGATAACCGAGGCTGAGCAGAAAGATTTCGAACTCCTTTTTTCGAATCTCCTCGAAGCCATGTATATCACCAAGATCGAAAAATTCAGCGACGAAACGGTGAACTTCAGTGACGATCAGCCGAAAGGCGAGCAGTACATCCTGGTGCACACGGAGATTGTTTCGGGCAGCCACTCGACTCCCGTGGACTATTCTCTCCGGAGCATGAACGGGCAATGGCTGGTCTATGATGTCAATATCGAGGGATTTTCGCTTGTTACGAATTTCCGGACGGAGTTTGCGGATGCTTTCCGCAAAGAAGGCCTGAAAGGTCTGATGATCCGATTAAACGAAAGGATCAAGGCCCTTGACCAGGGTGAGGTCTCTTGACGACTTGCGGATGAATCCGACAGAATCGGCGTAGCGAGGGTTGGATGGACCGAACAGAAGGGAGACACACCGAAGTGCTCAATATCGATAGAAAATCGATGGGGGGATGGGAGTTTATCGCCCTTGATGGTGAGGTGGACATGTATGTCGCTCCCAAGATACGGGAAGCCTTGCTGAGTGCGTGTAAAGAATGTACGGAGGGTGTGGCGGTGGATCTACGTGGAGTCACTTACATGGATTCTTCCGGCATAGCGACCCTGATCGAAGGCCTGCAGTGGAGAAGGAGGCAAGGGGGCCGGTTCATTTTGCTCGGAGTGCAGCAAAAGGTGATGGATACGCTGAAACTGGCCAGATTGCATGATGTTTTTGAAATCTACGCTGATGAAGGGGAGTTGTTCCAAAATTCCAAGTGATTCGACTTATCATATTGCCCTTCCCTGAGAAGACTGATCTCCGGAATCTTCGTCCTGAGCCTCACCGCGCTGCCGATCTTACAGCATCTGAGCCTATCCCGATTTGAGCGTTTTCTTCCCACTCCCCTCGCCCCTTCCGCCAGAGGAGGGGAATTGGCGTTTAGTTCCTCCCCCTGGGCTGGGGGGCCGGGATGGGAGTGTGAATCTCTGAAGACACTAGGGGGAGGTGATAAATAAATGCTTGAAATCGCGATAAATGGGTTTTCGGGATCTTAACAGGGTCTTAAGATGGGGTAAAAAATGGGGCCTTGTCAAACTAAGTTTGGCGGGTGGCCCGGATACTCGTTCTCCGGGTCCGTAAGGACAAGAGGACTGGACAAGAACATCCTTGCGCTGACGGACTTATCCTTCCGAATCTTCTGTATGGTAGTGGACTTAACCCTTCAACCCTTTCGAAAGCCTCTTGCGCTTCACGCCCGGATAGCAAGTATCCGGGCCACCCCGGCGGTTGCATTGGTTTCCCGGGGAGGGGAGAAAGGAGAATGCTTATGAAAGTCATAACCCATGAAAGTTTCACCGACGTGTACACGGGTGAACCGGCGGCGTCCCCCGGCAGGATTGAAGCGGTGCTGGACGCCATCCGAAAAGAGGTCACCTTCGAAGAAGCGTGCCCAGCCGCGGAAGAAGACATCCGGGCAATCCACGGCGAAGCGCACATCCGAACCGTCACCTACCAGGGCCTCTACAACATTGCCCGTCTTGCCGCCGGGGCTTCAATCCAGGCCGCGCTCACCGGGCTCAACGAGCCCAGCTTCGGGCTGGTTCGTCCTCCGGGTCACCATGCATCCGCCGATTCCGCATGGGGATTCTGTTACTTCAACAATATGGCGATCGCGCTCGACCATCTGAAACGAAACGGGCATATCGAAACGGCATACGTATTGGATTTTGACCTGCACTACGGGGACGGCACGGTGAACATCCTGAAGGGCAGGGGATACACAGCCATTCACAATCCCCAGTCACATGACCGGAAGAGCTACCTGATCGAGGTGCAGGATCATCTCCTTTCGGCTTCCGCGGACATCGTCGGGGTTTCAGCAGGATTTGACAATCACATCGAGGATTGGGGCGGACTTCTTTTGACCGAGGACTATGAGGCGATGGGAAGGATGGTCCATGAAGCCTGCACCAGGCTGCGGATCGGCTGCTTTGGGCTGCTCGAGGGAGGATACAATCACTTGGTGCTCGGCCGGAATGTGCGGGCCTTCCTGAAGGGAATCCAGGGTCTTTAAGGCACTGGAGTACCCAAGAACCGGCCGCATCAGCGAAAGGCGCACAAGTGACGAATCGGCAGGCAGGTCCTCCTAATCAATAACTGCAACTCAGGGGTGAATCTCGCCCCGGGAGGGAACGGGCGTGGGTGGGAGTACAGGCTCCGAGGATGTGAAAGTATTGTTCCCGGATGAAGCGAAAGACTTTATCGACAGTGCCGGGGAAGGAACCTTCCTGCTGCTCGATGTGCGCCAACCGGTCGAATATGAGGAAGGGCATCTGCCGGGGGCCGAACTGATTCCGTTGCCCAAACTGACGGATTCTCTCGTGAAGCTCGACAGGGACAAGCCGACCCTGGTCTATTGTTCAGTCGGCGGCCGCAGTGCCGTAGCCGCCAGACTGTTGGTCCATGAAGGCTTTCGGAACGTCTATTATCTTGAAGGCGGAATGGATGCGTGGGAACAGCCGATGGCCGCGAGCCCCGTCGGATTCCACCTTGAATTTGCAAGAGGCGATGAATCGCCGGATGAGGCGATAGTGCTTGCCTACAGAATGGAACAGGGACTCCAGGATTTCCACCGGAAGGCAGGCGCCCGGACCGACGATCCGGAACTGTCCGGGCTGATGCGGCGTCTGGCCGACGCCGAGGAAAGCCACAAAAAGACTTTGTCGAAGCTGTTCGAAAAATATCATGAAAGTGAGACTTCGACCCTGGAGGCGGCTGATGGCGTGCCGTCGGGCATGATGGAGGGCGGCTTCGATGCAGCCGAACTCATGGAAAAGAATCAGGCCTTCCTGAAATCGGTTGCCGGGTACCTGGAGATCACCATGATGATCGAGAGTCAGGCCCTCGACCTGTACCTTCAGATGGCAAGGGGAAGCTCCAATGAAACCGTCAGGCAGGTCTTTTTCCAGATCGGAGACGAGGAAAAAGCTCATCTGGCCCTGCTCGCAAAATTAACGGATGAAAAGGTCGGGCGCGCGCCCCTCGTATAAACAGCTTTTAATACCGAGTTGCGTTCAAGCAATGCCATCAAAGAATGAAAAGCGTGGGGAACTGCGTCCTCCATACCCCCACGCCGCTTCGCGGCTCAGCTTGGCGCTGCGGCAGCGCCCTGAAGTTCCGCTTCCAGTCTGGCGAGGCTTTCCCGTGCGAATTCGATGTCCGGGTCCAATTCGAGGGCGATGCGATACACCCGGATCGCTTCCTGTTTGTGTCCCAATTCCCTCAGGTTGGAACCGATATTGGCGTAGTCGATGGCGGAGCCGGGATCGAGGTCGATGGCCTTTTCAAAGGCCTCAATGGCTTCGTGGTGTTTCTTGAGCCTGTAATAGCAGAAGCCTCTGAGGTTGTAGATCTCCTTGAGTTCTTCGTTGTGTCGTTCGGCTTCTTCAAGGGCGTCAAGAGCTTTCTCGTACTCACCAAGCTCCTTATGGCATGATGCGATGTGGACATGGATGCTGGCCAGTTCCCTCGGGTCGGGGGACTGGGACAGCGCTTTCCGGAAGAGGGGAAGGGCGATGGCCGGTTGTCCTTCCAATTCCAGGCTGTGAGCGTGGAAGAAGGTGAGGTCGTACCTCGGGCCGAAGTAACGGGTGAGCCGTTCCATCTGGGGAACGATTTCATGGTCCGGAGTTCCCCTGAGGATCGTCCTGGCGGCATGCTGGGCAAAGTCGGTGTCGCGCGTATGCTCCAGGAAATGTGCTCCCGGGATGATGGTGTACACTGTGGGGACTTGCAGCTCCGGGTGCATTACGTTGACCGTGAAGACCTCGAGCCCAACGGCGGCGAGGGCCTCAACACAACGTTCGATCTCAATCCTGAGGTTATTGTGATCCAGGTTCGGAAGAGCAGTGATCGGAACGGTTTCCGATTGTTCCATGAGGTATTGTGCTTCTTCGAGGTCCGTATACTTGGGCAGGGTGGGGCGGTAGGAAGTCCTGTTTTCGAAATCCCCCGCGAGTTGGGCGATTTCCGTGAGAGCACGGCAAAGCGATTTCTCGGGATTTGAAGTCGTTCCGGCGGTGAAGACGATTTCACTCTTTTCGGGGAAAGTGGCGGGGTCGTATGCGAGAGCGCCGACGGTCGGAATGCCCGTGTCCAGAGAAAAATCCCTCATGAAGAGCCGGATGCCCTGCCGTTCGAATTTGTCGATGAGTTCTTTGGCTGCCGGGTCGCGCACCGAAGACGGATCGATCAGCGGCGTAGGGCGCTTGTCATGGGAAACGATCGATCCGACATGCCTCTCGACAACTTCGCAAAGGCTCTGAAGAACGGCCTCTTCGATGGAGTTCCCCGCCGCCGGGCCGTTGTACTCATTGATGAGATAAAACCAGTCGATGGGGAGCCACTGGTCCTCGTTTTTCGTCAGATTCCGGGCCATGGTCCAACGCATGGGAACATCCTGCAGGAATTCCGTACACGATTCCGTGGACGTCCCGGTGTCATGGAGGGATTTTTTGAAGTTCTCCGGCGAAAGAACGTGAGGCGATAGTTCGGAGCGGCGGTAAACCGGGAACGAAGACAAATGGATAAAGTGGAAAAAACTATACCGCTCCATGAGTTCCATGAGCGCGCTCGCTTCAGATTGAAGCGGCGATGCGCCCTTTCCCATCTGCTTCTTGGTGCCGGTCAGCCTGGTGGCGTCTGCGCCGCAGAGGCTGATGAACACAGGAATGTCGAGACGACCGGTATCGATGCGCACGGTCTCGTTGAGGATGTTGATATCGAGTTTTGAAAGGCGCTCTCTGACCCATGCGATGGTATCGCCGGGGGATCGCACCTTGTCCTGGTCATGGCTGAAGGTTTTGTAGCTGTCGCCGATTGAAATCATCGAGTCCATCGATTTCTCCTTTGTATGAATGAATGGCCGGTATGCGTCCGGGTCCGGCCGGCTGTTATCCTGAATGGGGCTGTCCGTTGTGCAGGGGAATGGGAGATGCGGTCGGGTCAGTGCCTCACATTGGGATCGTCCTCAGGGAACTCATTTTTCCTGATGAGTTCCAGCAAAGGAGCGGCAACCCATGGTTCATGAAAATTGTGCGGGATTCCTTTGATCTTGGAAAACTCCGCAATGTCCTTTGGGCGTGAAAAGGCAAGCCTCACCAGCGTCTCATTGGAAAGGATCCTGAAAGGAGCGCGGTTTCGCCTCCTGGCTTCCTGTTCGCGAAAGACGTAGAGCGCCTTCAGGACGCGTTTCCCGGTGGGGTCGAGTGACCGGGCGCCGCTCAGTTGAATGAACGCGCCGGGATGGAAGGTCTTTTCCTGAGACTGTTGATCGCAAGCCTTTTCGAAAGCTTCACGGGCCGTTTCGCAAAGTTCGTGCGCCTGGAGTTCTACGCTCAGAAGGTGGCGGAGTGAAATCAAATAGTGCGTGTCGAGACGTGCATAATCGAGTTGCTCGGCGCTGAGGGGCCTTCTTCCCCAATCGTAGCGTTGCCATCTCTTGTTCAGGGAAACCCCGAAATGGGCGTCAAGTATCCGCGACAACCCCAGTTGCTTGTGTCCCAGAAGACTACAGGCAATAGCGGTATCGAAAAGGTTCCGGATCCTGATCTGGAAGTCCCGCCTCAATCCGAGCACGTCATTTGACGCGGCATGGAAGATCTTTTCGACCATTGGATTATCGAAGATGCCCTTGAGGGGTTTCAGGTCCTTCAGAACGAAGGGATCGATGATGAAATCGTCTTCGGGAGTCGAAACCTGGATCAGGCAAATCCGGTCATAATACGCGTGAAAGCTGTTCGATTCGGTGTCGACCGCGATGTGGGGGCATGAGGAAAGTTGTTGCGCAAGAACATCAAGGTCCGATGGTTTTTCTATGACCACGACAGGCTTCATGAAGGAGTTTCCTGCTCCGAACTCTTGTGATATTAATAACCCGAGAAGCGAGGCACACCATGACAAAGCGTAAGACGAAAATTCCCCAGCCGCTGCAGCGCTCCCGCGAGAATACAATACAGTCGCACGCTTTCTATACTCCTTTTGATGCCTTAGGGCAACATCTGGTACGCGTTTCAAACGACAGACGATCAAATTCTGTTCCGGCAAGTCCCGCACCGGCCGGCGAAGCTCCCGAGGATGCCGAAAAGCTCTTTTCCGAGGCGATGAGCGATGTGATCCCCTTAAGCGACAAAGGTCAGGAAAGAGTCCCCCCAACCGCCCGTGCAAAGAATCCCCCTCGATTCCTTCAACAGGAAGAATCCGAAGTCCAGGCTTACCTCATGGATCTGGTCACGGGGGACGCCCCTTTTGAGCTGATCTATTCGGATGAGTACGTGGATGGCGCGGTGGTTGGGCTTTCACCCGAAATTTTGAAAAAACTTCGAAGCGGGGATTTCAGTTACCAGGATTACATCGACCTCCATGGGTATACCAAAACGGAGGCCCGAGCGGTGGTGATTGATTTTGTAAGGCAGAGCTTTGCAAGTGGGCTTCGTTGTGTTCTCATCGTCTCGGGCAGGGGACTCAATTCGAAGGACAAGCAGCCTGTATTGAAGGAAGGTCTTGTTTCATGGCTGACGCGAGCGCCCCTGAAGCGGATGGTGCTTGCGTTCGCATCGGCCCGGTCCTACGATGGAGGCGCCGGAGCATTTTACGTACTGCTCCGCAGAATCAAAGGAAAGGCCCCGCTTCTCACCCCAGCCGTTTAGCACCCATCCACAATACCGGCCGCGCACAGGCATGCAGACAATGCGGGCGGCGTGTTGTGCCGGTTGCAGGTCTCGTGAAGTCCTCCATCCCCCGCCGGCACCCGGGGGCAGCGCGGCGGGGGATGGGGGGTATTGCAGGTTCGGGAACCGGTGAACCCGTCACACGATTCCCGCATGGCGGCTCAATCCCACGTAAGGATCTGTTCGTCGTATATTGTTTCAATCTTCCGCTTGTGCTTCAGTTCCTCGTTGGCAAGAAGCTCAAAAAGCCGGGCCGTCTTTTCGTGGATGCACTTGTTCTTCCATCCTTCGTAGAATGCGTGCGCTCTTTCTTCTTTCTTCATGGCCAGCGTCAGCGCTTCCTGGTACGTGATTTTTTCGGTGAACTTGACGTCCAGCAGATAATCGCTGATGCGAAGGTCTTCCACCTTTTCGAGCTTGATGTCTCCGAGGCTCATGGGGTTCAGGTCCATCAGAAGGGCACGGTGGCGCTCTTCCTCCTGCACCATTTCCAGGAAAAACTTCCTGATACCGGGATTCCTGGCCCTGGATGCGCATTGTTGATAAAAATCAATGGCACTTTCTTCCCTTGAAATGGCGAAGTTGATGACATCATCCACGGAACTGCACGAAACGACGCTCATTGTTACCTCCTGATTTCCGACTGGTATTATGTCCGGCCGTGTTGTGGGACGACCAGAATGAGGGCGCGGCCGTCATCGTTCAAAGAGCGAAACCGGCGCAAAGCTTGAAACGTCAATCAGCCCGAGGTCGGTCAGCTTCAGCTCGGGTATGACCGGAAGCGCCAGAAACGATAGGGCCATAAAGGGGTTCTGAAGCAGGGAGCCCCACGATCGGGCTTGAAACTTGAGTCTATCGAGGTGCGCTGCCACATGTTTCACGGGCTGGTCGGACATGAGGCCGGCAATCGGCAGCGGGAGGATTTCCACTTCGGACCCTTGCCTGCCGATAGCCAACCCACCGCCGGTTTTCCTGATCGCATCCACCACGTGCACCATGTCTTCATCGGAGGTGCCCACGACGATCAGGTTGTGGGAATCGTGCGCCACGGTAGTGGCCAGGGCGCCCTGTTTAAGCCCGAACCCACGAACGAAGGCCACCGCCGGAGGCTTGCCGGGAACATATCTGTTATAGACTGCAAGCTTCAGAATATCGCGGCTTGTATCCGCCACGACGCGGCTGCCGTCAATTTTTGGCGGCAGGACGATCTTCTTCGTGAAAAGCGTTCCTTCCTGAACTTCTATGACTCGAAGGTTTCCCTGCTGAACGGGAACTGCCAGGTCTTCCGCATGCAGCCTCGTGATCCTCATCGGGCTGGGGGGGACGTTTGGCTTCGCCCAGGAACCCGTGTCGCACAGGAGCCGGCCGTCCCGGGCCACCTCGACTCCTCGCTTAAAGACACGCTGGGGTTGCCAGGGACTGAGCGTTGGGCTGAGGCTGAAATCGGCGCAGTAACCGGGGGCGATCGCCCCCCGGCGTCTCAGGCCGAAGTGGTTTGCCGGAGTGAGAGTCGCGAGAGTCAAAGCCCTGATGGGTTCCATCCCCAGGGACATGGCCAGGTTCACGATAGCGTTCATATGGCCTTTTCGAAGGAGATCGTCAGGATGAAGATCGTCGCTCACGAAAACGCAATGAGGCCAGGAATAGTCGTCCACGAGTGGAAGAAGCTTCGAGAGGTCCTTCGACTGGCTTCCTTCCCGCAACATCACGGTGATTCCCTTGGAAAGCTTTTCGCGGGCCTCGGACAGGGCAGTGCATTCATGGTCCGAGGCGATTCCCGTTGCGGCATAGGCATTGAGCGCGGGGCCGCTCAACTGGGGGGCGTGCCCCTCGAGACCGCGGGGCTGGAAGAGAAGCAGTTTGTCGATGATTTCCGGAATGGCCATGAGAACACCCGGGAAGTTCATCATTTCCGCCAGGCCGAGGAGCCTGTCATGAGGCAGAAGGGAATCGAGATCGAGGGCGCCCAGCCGGGCGCCCGATGTCTCGAGGGGAGTTGCCGGTACGCAGCTCGGAAGAGTGAAATAAAGGTCGAGCGGGATCGCTGCGGATGCATCGAGGAAATACCGGATGCCGTCGAGTCCCAGAACGTTTGCGATTTCGTGAGGATCGGCCACTACGGCACTGGTCCCCCAGGGAATTGCAGCGGCGCAGAACTGCTCCGGGCTGAGAAGCGTGCTCTCAATATGGATGTGACCATCGATGAAGCCCGGACAGGCATACATGCCTTTGGCATCCATCGTTTCGAGGGCTTCATAATTTCCCCATCCTGCGAACAGTCCTTCGTGTATTGCCAGGTCAACCGTATCGACATGTCCCGACAGAACGTTGACAACTTGACATTGACGCAGCAAAAGATCCACCGGCCGCTTACCTTGGGCAGCTTCGATGATTCGCGTCATGCGGCCTGTATCCCACTTCATGTATCCCCTCCGATTCTGGTTTGAGTATGCAGGAGCACTTGGCGTGGCGCTGTTATCCCTAACGCTCCTCCGTCAGGCGAATTCGGGCTGTTTTTGAATAAAATCCCGGACCGGCCGAGCCCTTCGTATTTACCTGATCATATCGGTCCTGTCCATGGAATAGGAAAGCTTTCTGATTGAATTGCCGCTATCTCTGAGTGTGGCTGGAGGGCGGCAGTGCAGCGGCGGTAAGGAAGCGGTCCGTCAGTTCGGAACAGGCGTCACATCTTATATTTGCTGAAATCTTCAGGATTGAGCTGGTCCAGAATGTCCGCCCACTTTTCCTTGTTTTCCTTGTCGAACAACGGACGGGTCGATTCGTCGCTTTTCTGGTACTTGAAGATGACTTCATCCTTTACATAGATTGGCGCGCGGGTCCTGAGCGCAATCGCTATGGCATCGCTCGGACGGGCGTCGATGGTGCTCACCCGGTCGTGGTCGCGGATGTATATGAGGGCGTAGTAGGTATTGTTCTTGAGGTCACAGACCTCTATCCGCTCGACGGTGACATTCAGGAGTTCGAAGCAGTTTTTGATGAGATCGTGAGTCATGGGCCGGGGAAACTGTATCTTCTCGATCTCCGTGGCAATGGACGTTGCCTCGAGGAGACCGATCCAGATGGGAAGGGTCGTCTCATCCTGCACATCCTTCAATATCAGTATGGGTGTGTTGGTCTGAGGATCCATCACCAATCCCGTGACCTTCATTTCTCTAAACATATTACCTCCCTGGGAAATTCGTCCGTCAACGGCATTTGGAAAAGTCAGACAGGCCGACCTGGGTTGGATGTCATAGAATGTTAATCAGCATTGCCCCTAAAGGAAACCTTATAGTGGCATTTAGGGATCGATCAGCAGTTCGCCCCTGAGAGAATGCGAATAGGCAGCCGTTATTTTCGTCCGAACGATCCGGCCGATGAGACTTGAATCGCCTTCGAAGTTGACAATGCGGTTGTGTTCGGTCCGTCCCATAAGCTGGCCGTTGGCGGTCTTGCTCGAGCCTTCGACAAGGACTTCCCTGGACTGTCCGATTTCGTTCGTGTTCTTCTGCAGGGTGATCTCGGCCTGGAGGCCCTGCAATTCAGCCAGGCGCCGGGCTTTAACCTGAGCGGACGCCTTGGCGGGGAATTCTGCCGCCCTGGTGAAAGGACGGTCCGAGTAACTGAAAGAGAACAGCGCGTCGAACCGGACTTCTTCCATCAGACGGATGGTCTCTTGAAAATCCTCCTCTGATTCACCGGGAAACCCGACCATGACATCGGCCGATATCGCGATGTCCGGGCAAAGTTCCCTGAGTCTGCGGATTCTGTCCAGGTATTGTCGGGATGTATACCCTCTGTTCATGCGCCGGAGGATTTCATTCGATCCCGACTGAAACGGCAGGTGCAGATGTTTGCAGAGGATGGGCAGATCGGAGAAGCACCGGATCAGGTCCTCAGTGAGGTCCTTGGGATGAGATGTCGTGAAACGAAGTCGCGCCGCTGTGGTTTCATCGTGTATGCGGCGCAGAAGGGAGGCAAAATCAACCGTCTCTTTCAATCCCCGCCCGTATGAATTCACGTTCTGGCCAAGCAGCAGAATTTCGCGTGCTCCATGGCTCAAAAGAAAATCGATCTCCTGCAGAACTTCGTTCGCGGGGCGACTCCGCTCGCGTCCACGGACGTGGGGAACGATGCAGTACGTGCAGAAATTGTTGCAGCCCTGCATGATGGTTACCTGGGCTGCCACTTCGCTCTCAAACCCTTGCTCGGCCTCGGACGGCGCGGGGTTTCCGATTTCCTCGTCGGGGAGAAAAACCAGCCTGCGGGCTGAATTCCGGACCTGCTCGAGAAGCGACGCGATCGAAGGGATACCGCGAGTGCCCAGAACGAGGTCCAGGTGTTCGAAGCGATTGAGCAGTGCCTGCCCCGTCTGTTGAGCGACACACCCGGCGACGACGATCTTCATCCAGGGACGCTGTGCCTTGAGGCTTCTCAGCCGTCCCAGGAAGGAGTAGACCTTTTGTTCGGCCTTCTCACGCACGGAACAGGTGTTCAGGAAGACAACGTCTGCCCGGGCGATATTGGAGGTTGGGCGGTAGCCTTTGGCATAGAGGATGCGCAGCACACGAAGGCTGTCATATTGGTTCATCTGGCAGCCGAACGTGCGAATGTACAGATGTCCCGCCTCGTCGGCTGCGTTTGAGAGTGGCTGTATCATGTTCCTGCTAAAGATTAGCTCCACTGAGTTTACAATTGACTTCCAGCAGGCGTGAGACAAGGGCGCGCATCAGCTGAACGGCGACATCAGGGTAGTCTCTGACGATCATCCCCAGGTCGTCGATGTTATAGGTCTCGACAACGCTCTCACCAATGCTCGTTATTGTGGCCTGTCGGGGCAGGCTCAGGAGTCCCGCCATTTCGCCGAAGAATTCCCCGGGTCTTTCGATGCGTGAAACTTCTTGACCCCTGGTGGTGACCCGCAAACCCCCCTGAGTGGAAACCAGCCGATAGAAGTTGCCGCCCTTCGTTCCTTCCTGGAGGATGACGTCTCCGTCACCAAAAAAACTGACACTGACATCGTCAAGGGCAAAGGTCTCGGCATCGTCCAGAAGTTGCTGTGTAGTCTGTGTGAGCTGCTGCAGGGTCGATATCAGAACGCGCCGCACCATCCTGGGGCTCTCGCGGATCACATGGTCGAGAGCTTCGGCTCCATATGCCGCAATCCGTGATTTTGTCAGGGCGCGCGCGCTATAACCGGAAGATTTCTCGAAAAGAACATTCTCCAGGCCGAAAACGTCCTGGTCCTCAAGGACCCGAATCCTTTTTCCCCGTTGGCTGATGCGAACCTGCCCACTGAGTATCACGAAAAAATAAGGGCACTCTGCGCCCTCCGTCAAAATCTCGTCTCCATACCGGTAAGTGTGTATTTCCAGGGCTTGGGCAGGATTCGGTATCTGCTTTTCTTCCGCCGTGTCGTCGAAGAGATTAGCGTGCATTTGTGAAATCCCCGGAATGAAGGTTGCCGATTTCCCCAGTCGAACATCTATCACATAATCCGGTCACCCGCGGGGAATTGTAACAATCGGGAGGACACAAAAGTTGTGAAAGCACCGAATTCTGGGAAACAAATGTTGATCCAACTGGTTTTTAGCCAATTAATTCCGTCATTGCAACTGGTTTAAGGCAAAAGCCCGCCGGGTGCGACCGGCAATGCTGTTGACTTAAGAAAAATCTCAGTGGCCTAAGCCGTTACCCCGGCGATATTGCCGGGGTCCGGAAAAGCTTGACTCGCCAGGATTCCGGCCTCCTCCGGAATGACGTCCACGCATTCTCGCAACGGGCCAAAAGGGGCTTAAAGCAACAGCATTGGGTGCGACCGGGGAAGGGAGGGCTGTTGAGGTGCCGGCGGGCCTGTTCCTGGCCTTTTGGTCTACCATTTCGGAGAAAAAGCAAAACGCGGTTTGGGAATTACGAGCTCGGTTAAGCTCCGGCGTCGCCTCCTGACCGAAGAACCTCGTTCAGATCAACAGGTCGAAGGTTCATTGACTTTCCCTCGGAGCGCAAAATCAGTTCAATGTCTTCTTCACACCCCGGCGCCACATCGATCTCGACCAGGCCCATGTTCCGGTCGATTGTGCTGAGAACGCCAATGCCCTCATACGCCTCCAGAATGAAACGCAGGTAGTGAATCTGATAAGGATCGATAATGAAATACCGGGCTGTGCAACGGTCCCCGATCGGATGCAATCATTTCTCCTTTAGTTTCCCAAAAGACTATGTTACCAGATACTCTTCAAACGAAGTATGCCACACTTTGCCCAATTGGAAAACAGGGGAAAATCGCCAACTTTGTCTGGAAAGAACTCATGAGACGGCCAAGAGGAATCGACGCGCTTTTTGTATTGATCTGTACGATGGGCTTTTTACTGGTCAGCAGCACCTTCGTGCCGGAAAGCTGTAATGCACAGGGTGATCTGACCGCCTATTTCAGTCAGGGGCAGGCGCTCTACGATCAGCAGGACCCGGTGCGGAGCCAGCAGAACGCGGTTCGCGATTTGCTCGGCCAGGCGGTCATGCAAGCGGTCGGGACCTATCTCAGCCCATCACAAATGGGCAGCTATTATGCTGCGCTGCGGGAAAAAATAATCAGGCAGCCGGAACGTTACGTGGATACGTATCAGGTGTTTTTCGAAAGTGCGGAGAATGGGCTTTACCGTGTGGTGGGGCAGGTGACCATTTCCATGGATCTCTTGCGAAAGGACCTGACGGAATTCGGCATATCGAAGTCCGCCGATGCATATCCCGCAAAACAGGCGGGTCAGGGGTCCGGAGAGGTTTCCTCGAGTTCGGCCGCAAAACCGGTCGCTTCTGCCGGCAGTTCGGGCCAGACGGAAGCACCGCCGGCTGTTGTCAGGGGAATCGCTCCCACGGTGCGGGAAATCCTTTGGGCAGTTACCGAGAAATGGGACCAGGAATGGTACTTGCCGGAGGATGTTCGTGACCCGCGCGGCCTTTTTGCCGTGAGCGTTTTGCAGAAATTGCAGGCCTACCATTATTCTTTGCACCTTCCGGAACCGGGGTCTCTCAGGATGGACAACAGCGGCAATGTTTCTGTGACTCAGGCCCTTGCGCAGGCTAAAACCCTGGGGATCCGCAACGCGATCGTCGGAAGCGTGATGTACAAACGGGAACACAATCAATCGGCTCGTCTTCAGGCCGATCTTCAGGTTCTGGAAGTGTCATCGGGCAAGATACTGGGGAAGATACACAAAGAGCGGGATATGGAGGAAGGGTCCAATCAGGAAGGCGCGCTGGATCTCGCTGAAGAAGTGATGCATGAACTCGAGAGAATGTTGAGTCTCGCTCCGGGCGGTTCAACGCCTGTCCAGAAATCATCCGAGCCGGCGGCAGCGGCGGCGGAGGGGGAATGGATCGTCAAGATCAAGATGTCCGATCAGTATTCCTACTGGAAGGACATGGAGCAAATGCTCCGGGAGCAGGCCAAGGGGCTGCAGGTCAGGGGCGTGGAAATGGGATTTGACGAAAATGTCATTCGGCTGGGCGGAATCGACGGCCGGCTGATTATGAACCTGAACGGCAAGGCGCTTCCCGGCGGCACGGTGATCAGAATCGACAACTTCTCGGAAGACAATCACAGCCTGAGTGTGTCGTTCATCCCTTCCGGGGCTCCTCAGCCGGGGGCGAAGCAATGACGGTTCCGAATCTTCTGACGATTCTTCGGATCCTGCTGACGCCCTTTCTGGTCTGGCTCCTGCTGGACAATCGGTTGAACGACGCGCTGCTCGTGTTCACCATCGCCGGGGTGACCGATGGACTCGACGGGCTGATAGCGAGGGTATTCCATCAGAAATCCAGACTGGGGGCCTACCTGGACCCGCTTGCCGATAAGATTCTTCTTGTAAGCTCATTTATCCTGCTCGGGCATCTCGGATTGGTGCCCTACTGGCTGGTGATCATTGCGGTGAGCCGTGACGCGATCATTATGCTCGGTGTGCTGATGCTCATGTTCCACCAGGTGCACATGGAGGTCAAGCCTGTTTTTCTCAGTAAATTGACGACGCTATCTCAGTTGCTGGCCGTGCTCGCCGCTCTGAGTTCCTCGCTCTTCGCGCTCCCGCCATGGGGATATACGGTGCTCTTTTCGGTCACTGCCTTTTTGTCCGTTGCGAGCGGCGTGCAGTACATGCTTATCGGGATATCCATTTTTGACAATTCCAGGGCACAGGATGGCTCACGTTAGTCACCTGAATCCTGTGCATTTTTCTTGACATGATGGGGCTGGACCGTTATAGAGACAGGAACTTGTAGGCACGTAGCTCAGGGGGAGAGCGCTACCTTGACACGGTAGAAGTCGGCGGTTCAAAACCGCCCGTGCCTACCATCGCCGCCGCGCTGAGTTCTCACAGGAAGAGGAGTGCCGATAACTGAACATACAGTGCCTGGTTAACTCGTTGGACCCGGAATATAGTTTAAAAGACGGCTCGATCGACAGGTGCGGAGTTATAGCGATGAGAGGCAGCCTCCCTTGGAGGGCAGGGTGCCTTTTTTTAGTGGTTTTTCCATGATCGCCGGTCAGTGCGATTCAACCTTCAGGAAGCGGAAATGAACAGCGACGAAATCTGCGTAACGTTTGAAGACGGCAGCAGGAAGGTCTTCCCTAAAGGTATTAAGGTATACGAGGTGTTGAAATCGGCGGGCGGAACCGATGGCTGGATCGCCGCGAAGCTCAACGGGCACGCGGTTGATCTGGCAACCGCTCTCAATGACAGTGGGAGTATTGAAGCGATCCGAAAGGATTCGGACCTTGGCCTGGAGATCCTGAGGCACAGTGCGGCTCACGTCATGGCGCAGGCGGTGAAAGCGGTTTTCCCCGAGGCGAGGATAGCCATAGGCCCTGCCATTGAAAACGGCTTCTATTACGACTTTGAGGTTGATCGTCCGTTCACGCGGGATGACCTGGACAAGATCGAAACCGGAATGAAGGAAATTGTCGGCCGGCGACTGCGATTCGAGCGAAGGGATCTGCCGCGCACGGAAGCCATCGATTATTTTTCCCGGTCCGGAGAGAAATATAAAGTTGAACTCCTTGAATCGTTCGAGGATCCGATGGTCTCCCTTTACACTCAGGGGGACTTCGTGGATCTCTGCCGGGGGCCTCATATTCCGGATACCGGATATCTGAAGGCATTCAAGCTCACAAGTGTCGCCGGGGCCTACTGGCGCGGGGACGAACGCAACACGATGCTTCAGAGGATCTACGGGACGGCCTTTTTCGACCGTGAAGCGCTGGGGAAGTACCTCCACTTTTTGGAAGAAGCGCAAAGACGGGATCATCGCCGGCTCGGCAAAGACCTCGACCTGTTCAGTTTCAGCGATGAGATTGGGGCCGGGATGGTCATATACCATCCGAAGGGTGCCATGCTGAGGCACATCCTGGAGACCTTCGAGAAGCGGGAGCACCTGCGGCGGGGCTACCAGATCGTTATTGGACCCACCCTCCTGAAGACCGAACTCTGGAAGCGATCCGGCCACTTCGACAACTACCGGGAAAACATGTACTTTACCGAAATCGACGAGCAGTCCTACGGGATCAAGCCCATGAACTGCCTGTCCCATATGCTCATCTATAAGTCCAGGATCCGCAGCTACCGGGATCTGCCCCTGCGCTACTTTGAACTGGGGACGGTACATCGTCATGAGAAATCGGGTGTGCTGCACGGACTCCTGCGGGTGAGGCAATTCACTCAGGATGATGCTCATATTCTCTGCACCCCCGATCAGCTCCATCAGGAAATTCAGGCAATTGTTGACTTTGTGATTGAGGTGATGGGGATTTTCGGGTTTAATTACGAAATGGAGATAAGCACCCGTCCGGAGAAATCCATAGGTTCGGATGAAGACTGGGATCGCGCGACTCGGGCACTCATAAGCGCTTTGGAGGACAAGGGGATCGCCTACCAGGTTTGTGACGGAGAAGGTGCCTTCTACGGACCCAAGATCGATGTCAAACTGAAAGACGCTCTGGACCGCCGCTGGCAATGCGCGACAATACAATGTGATTTCACGCTCCCCGAGCGGTTCGATCTGACTTATATTGGTGTGGATGGAAATCGCCACAGGCCGGTCATGCTGCACAGGGTAATCCTGGGTGCCATGGAACGTTTCATCGGCGTGCTCATCGAACATTACGCCGGAGCGTTTCCCACCTGGCTGGCGCCGGTCCAGGCGGTGGTGGTCACCGTCACGGACGGGCAGGCGGAATTTGCGCGAAAGATGTATGAACGATTGAGAAATTCCGGCGTGCGCGTGGAACTTGATGACCGCAACGAGAAACTCGGCTACAAGATCCGGGAGGCACAGTTGCAGAAAGTCCCATACATGCTGGTGATCGGAGCTAAAGAGGTCGAGGCCGGTTTGATTTCTCCCCGCCGTCGTGACGGAAGCCAGCTCGAACCCATGTCTCCGGAAGCATTTGCTGCCATGGTCGAGGAGGAATGTCTACAGGGGACCAGGGGCCGGTTGGGCCTTGGCGCCGTTTAAGCCTGCAGCACGGATTGACGTGAACGATCAGAAAGGAGGATGCGGTTCTGGATAAGCAGGTCAATGTCAACGAAAGAATTCGATCTTCGGAAGTCCGGGTTATCGGTCAGGATGGAGCGCAGTTGGGGGTTCTGAGTCTGAAGAGGGCTTTGGAATTAGCTGCGCAGGAGGAATTGGACCTGGTTGAAGTGGCCCCGAATGCGGATCCTCCTGTCTGCAAGATCATGGATTACGGCAAGTTCAAATACCAGCAGAACAAACGAACCCAGGAAGCCAAGAAAAAGCAAACGGTTATCCAGGTAAAAGAGGTCAAGATCCGTCCCAAGACCGACGAACACGATCTCCAGGTCAAAATCCGCCACATTAAAAGGTTCCTGGGCCAGAAAGATAAGGCCAAGGTCACCATCCTCTTTCGTGGACGGGAAATTGCCTACATTGACCAGGGGACGAAAGTCCTGGACAGGGTCAGGGAAGAACTCAAGGAAGACGCCCTTGTCGAACAGTCGCCCAAGATGGAAGGGCGAAATATGGTGATGATATTGGCGCCCAGGACTTAGATACGGCAACAAAAAATGCTTGACACGAATTTCGAACCTCAATAGATTGCGCTCTTTCGATTGGTGGTTCCATTCGGATTTTACCCTGCAAATCCCCGGCTTAGGATTTATTTTTTGCCGATGCGGGCCATCGGATTGCCCAGGGCGAGGGCCGTTGCGGGCGATTAAACCCGTGGAGCAGGGCTGGTGCTCGGGGCGATAGAATAAGTTTGCTTCGTATAAGAGGCTTAGGGAGGATTCCATAATGCCGAAAATGAAAACGAATCGCGCTGCCGCAAAGCGTTTCACGAAGACCGGAACCGGCAAGTTGATGCGGGCGAGAGCCAACAAGAGCCACATCCTTACCAAGAAGAACCGTCAGAGGAAGCGCCGCCTGCGCCAGGGGACGCTCGTCGACGCCATCAACGTCCGTTCGGTAAAACGCATGTTACCTTATATATAGAGAACGATCCCAGTGGTGATGATTTTCAGGAGACTAATAGATGCCTAGAGTGAAGAAAGCCGTCAAATCGAGGGAGCGCCGGAAGAAGATTTTAAGCCTGGCCAAGGGATACCGCGGTGGCCGAAGCAGACTTTTGCGAAGCGCCTCCGAAACGGTCGATCGCGCGCTGAAGTTTGCGTATCGTGACCGGAAGGCGCGTAAGCGTTCCTTCAGGAGTCTATGGATCGTGAGGATCAACGCTGCGGCTCGGCAGCACGATCTCAGCTATTCGGTCTTCATGAACGCCCTGAAGAAGGCCAACGTCACGATGGACCGGAAAGCATTGGCCAATCTTGCGATGAATGACCCAGCCGCTTTTGCCAAGCTTGCCCAGATAGCCAAAGAAGCTGCGTAAAATGGAAGACTCGGTTCAAAAGCTTCTGGATTCCGCGGCCGTTGAAGTCGGCACTGCGGAACGCGATGTCAAGGCGCTGGAGCAGTTGCGCGTACGGTTCCTTGGACGCAAAGGGGAACTGGCTCAACTTTTCAAGGAAATGGGCAGAGTCCCCGACACCGACAGGCCCGTCGTCGGCAAGCTCTTGAATGAAGCTAAAATCAAGCTTGAAAGGCTGCTGGGCGACGCCATCGAGCGTGGCAAGGACAACCTTCAGCCCGGCGGAGTGCAGTTCGATATTACCGTTCCGGGGAGAAAACCCCTTCGGGGGCGGCTGCATCCCATTACGCAGGTCGCCCAGGAAATTTGCCGGATATTCAACTGGCTCGGATTCGAAATAGTCGAAGGGCCCGAGGTGGAACTTGACTACTATAATTTCGAGGCCCTCAACATCCCCAAAGACCACCCGGCCCGGGAGATGCAGGATACTTTCTACGTCTCCGACGACGTCGTTCTCAGGACGCATACCTCGCCTCTTCAGGTCCGGACCATGGAAAAACGCCGCCCCCCCATCCGTATCATCGCTCCGGGCAGGACCTATCGCTGCGATTCGGATGTTACCCACACCCCGATGTTCCACCAGGTGGAGGGGCTGATGGTGGGGGAAGATATTTCTTTTGGGAATCTCAAAGGAATTCTTACTATTTTTGTGCATCAGATGTTCGGACCCGAAGTCGGACTGCGCTTCAGACCCAGCTTCTTCCCATTCACCGAGCCCAGCGCGGAAGTGGACATCCAGTGCGTGATGTGCCGCGGCAAGGGTTGCAGGGTCTGTTCCCAGACGGGGTGGCTTGAGATACTGGGTTCCGGCATGGTCGACCCGGAAGTGTTCAAGATGGTTGGCTACGACCCTGAGAAGGTCACCGGTTTTGCCTTCGGCATGGGAATCGAGCGAATCACGATGCTGAAATTCGGGATTGACGATTTGCGTCTTTTCTATGAAAACGACCTGCGTTTTCTGAAACAATTCAGCTTCTGAGCTTCCTGATGGGGGCCGCAGATCGAAGACCGCCCGCAGGCTGGACGCGCTAAACCCTCTCTGCTGTTCGGCTCTCTCAGGCCCGCCCTGTTTTTTGCCTTGCACTCGTTCCTCGGCAGTTCGTCCCCCAAGAGTCCGTGGTGTCTGAAATTCGAATCGATGTGGTTGGGGTAGGGGCTGTTGCCCAAAGGAAGAGCCGAGGCCGAATGAAACCGGGAAAACGTCATTCCGGCGAACACTCATGGCCTTTTGGCCACAACGAACAATGAAAAAATTTTTGCCTTAATCGAGACAGGGTATACGTTAGACGGCAATTTCTTTTTTCATACAAAGGCCGGAATCCAGCTTATTTGAAATCATTAGGTAATTCCAATTAACGACACTGGACTCCGGGAATACCGCCGGGGTGACGTTCCGGACAACCGGTTCATTTTTCACATAAATTCTGTTTGGACAACAGTCCCTGTAGTGGCATCTTTCGAGAATATAAGGTAATATCCGCGTGAACGAACAGGCAGATACAAAAACGGGAGAATGAGGAATTCGCGATGATCGTCAGTTTGAAATGGCTTCTGGATTATGTCGATACTTCACTGTCGGTGCAAGAATTGGCGGATCGCCTGACCATGATTGGTCTCGAAATAGAGGATTACCGGCCGTTATATCCGCACCTCGAACATGTGGAAACCGCTCTTGTGGAGGCTGTTCGCCCTCACCCGCGCGCCGACCGGCTGAGCCTGTGCGAGGTTTCAAACGGCAGCGGGCGGTTTAACGTGGTTTGCGGCGCACCCAATGTTCGGCAGGGCCAGATTGTGGCGCTTGCTCTCCCGGGGGCCGAGCTTGAAGGCGGGGTCAGGATTGAGGAAGCCGTCATCCGCGGTGAGAAGTCGTACGGGATGATCTGCTCCCAGCGGGAACTCGGGCTCGGCGAAGATGCTGGAGGGATCTGGGTGCTCCCTTCGGAGACCCCGGTCGGCTCTCCGCTGGCCAAGGCTTTGGATATCGAGGATACGATCGTCGATGTGAGCATCACGCCCAATCGTGGGGACTGTCTGTCCATTCTCGGCATCGCAAGAGAGGTTGCGGCAATTTGCGGCACGCGGGTGCGCTATCCGGAAACCTCGTGCCGGGAATCCAATGTGCCCGCCGAGTCCCTGGCATCGGTTCGAATAGAGGACCCGGTGCGGTGCCCGCGTTATGCCGCCCGCGTCATTGAAGGCATCCGCATCGGGCCTTCTCCGGCATGGTTGAAGTCGAGGCTGGAAGCCGTCGGGCTGCGGTCCATCAACAACGTTGTGGACGTCACGAATTTTGTGCTCATGGAATGCGGGCAGCCCTTGCATGCCTTCGATTTCGATCTTTTGAGGGAGCACCGCATTGTCGTACGCCGGGCTGAAGAAGGGGAACGGTTCACGACCCTCGACGGAACGGAACGCAGGTTATACGCGGACACTCTGCTCATTTGCGATGGTGAGGGGCCGGTGGCAATCGCGGGGATCATGGGCGGGTTGAATTCGGAAATCACGGGGCAGACCACGCGGGTGCTCATTGAAAGTGCATACTTTCAGCCCCAGTCGATAAGGCGAAGCAGCAGGAAACTGGCTCTGCGTACGGAATCGAGCTACCGGTTCGAACGAGGGGTGGATCCGGAAGGAGTGATTCGCGCTGTGGACAGGGCCGCCAGGCTGATGCTTGAAGTCGGCGGCGGCCGCCTTGCAGCCGGACGGATCGATGTCTATCCGCAACGGATAGCCTCACCCGATCTCACCCTGAGAGTCGACAGGGTGAATAAGTTTCTCGGCACTGCAATCAGCTCCCCGGAAATGGCCAGGGTGCTGCGCAGCATCGAGATGCAAGTTCGCGAGGTCGATGCGAACAGGCTCGATGTGACGCCGCCGTCTTTTCGTGCGGACGTCACCCGAGAGGTGGACCTGGCGGAGGAAATTGCGCGGCTTGCCGGGTACGATCGGATTCCGGTGGCTTTTCCCAATGTCCGGATGGAAGCGGCGTCTTTCGATCCGCATCTCAATATGAGGCAGGAGATCAAGGAGTTCCTGCAGGGGGCCGGGTTTTTCGAAGTCGTGAACTATTCTTTCATCTCGCTCGATTCCCTTCAGAAATTGAAATTTCCCCAGGGCGACAGACGACTCAACCCTGTCCCGATCAGAAATCCCTTGAGCGAAGAGCAGGCAGTGATGCGCACCAGCCTGGTCCCGGGGCTTCTCCAGACGGCAAGGTATAATTTCGATCGTCGCAACGATGAACTGAGGGTGTTCGAGCTGAGCAAGGTATTTCTGCCCCTCGAGGGAGAAGTTCTCCCCGAAGAGATCCATCATGTCGCCGGATTGCTTGCAGGCAAGCGCAATCCCCACACCCTGTATGGCGGGGAAGATGAAGTCGACTATACGGACGTGAAGGGAGTCGTCGAAGGAATCGTTGAGCTTTTCAACATTACGGGAATCCGATTCACCGATGAAGCCCTGCCTCCGTACCTCGATCGAGGCTGTGCCTCGTCCGTGTTGCTCGGAGATCAGCACCTGGGGGTTTTGGGGCGGCTCAACGAGGAAGTTCGTAACGCCTTCGAGCTGAAAAAGCCTATCTACCTTTTTGTGCTTGATTTCGAACAGTTGTATCAGGTCAGGACGATTCAGCCGTTCTTCAGGAGCCTTCCGAAATTCCCCTCCGTGACGCGGGACATGGCTATCGTCGTCGGAGAAAACCTTCCGGCCCGGCAAGCGCTCGATTTCATATGGGCGCAGGACGAGAGTCTCTTGGAGCAGGTGGATATCTTTGATATATATAAAAGCCCGCAGCTTGGGCCCGGGAAGAAGAGCGTCGGGTACAGGCTGATCTATCGTTCGGGCGACCGGAGCTTGACGGACGAAGAAGTGAACGACATTCACGACCGGATAGTGAAAAGAGTTCTGGATGCTTTCGATGCCTCACTAAGGTAGGAAGAACATGAGCGATCAGGAACAGCAGCACTCTAGAGAAAATACTCCCGAGAAGAGGCCTCCGTGCCTGG
Organism: uncultured Syntrophobacter sp.; assembly: GCA_963666995.1. Taxonomy (GTDB): domain Bacteria; phylum Desulfobacterota; class Syntrophobacteria; order Syntrophobacterales; family Syntrophobacteraceae; genus Syntrophobacter. The sequence goes on from OY762941.1 coordinate 4,398,482, forward strand.
TTACCTATTATTTGGAGGACGAGGTCCGCCGCGGCTCATCGATCTATTTCAGTGAGAGGGGGATCCTGGTCCTGTGCCAGGAACCTGCTGCCCTGAATGCAAAGCTGAGGATGGTTCTCCAGTTCCCGGGTCTGAGGAACCCGATTGAGGTAAACGGTGAGGTCGTGTGGACAAACATTTACGGCCCCGGTGATTCTCTTTCACCCAGAGGGATGGGAGTGAAGTTCCTCAATATAGACCGGGATATTGAAAGACTGTTGGGAGAGCTGTCCGGACAATACCTGGGACTCGGTTTGAACTATAGCTGTTATTATACTTAGGAATGAAGGGCCCGGGCCTGGGTCGCAGGCCGGTGCGGCCGACGAAGGGCTGCGGCCTCTTTATCCATTTCGCCCGACGGCATTTCCCTTTGTTCGGCGCTTCGGTCCGGGAGGCCGGGGCGGTCATTCACAGAGGGCACTCAATTGGGCATTCTCGAAACGCTCCTGGTAGCCTTGGCGCTCGGCTGCGATGCTTTTGCCGTGGGTATGGGCGTCGGGGTCAGGTTCTGTAATTCTCGTCAGGTTTTTCGTCTCTCTTTTCACTTTGGCCTGTTCCAACTTTTGATGCCGCTCGCGGGCTGGTTTCTTGGGAAGAACGCTGCCGGACTGGTCAGTCAATGGGGTCCCTGGATATCATTCGGATTATTGTGTTTCATAGGTGGGAGAATGACCTATGAAAGCCTTCGCCGCGAGGTCCCGGAGGTGGAGGGGGAATGTCCCGATCCGACCCGCGGTTTCAGTCTGGTCGTGCTGTCCATTGCCACCAGCCTGGATGCATTCGGGGTCGGGTTCAGTTTCGGGCTGCTTGGGAAGAGCCTTTTCATCTCCGCGCTTTGGATCGGCCTGACCGCGGCGATGATGACATGGAGTGCGATGAGAATCGGGCGGCGGCTCAGCGAACAATTTGGCCGCAGGATGGAAACCGCCGGTGGGCTGCTCCTCCTTGGGATCGCCTTTAAACTGCTGTTGGCGTAAAGAGAGCTGGACTTACTATGGCTGCAAGACTCGAAATTTCTCTCGGAAAACATCTGTTTGACGCCGAAGGGGCAAGCCTTGGCCGTAAAATCAGGAATTATTTCGGCTGGCATGTCGAGCAAGTGCGTGTGGTTCACATCCTGACGCTCGACACCCATCTGTCCGAAGGGGAGCTGGAAGCCATACGAGCGGAGATTTTCACGAATCCCGTTACGGAGGTGTCCTCCTATGAGTGCACGGTTTCCGAATTCGACTGGGCGATATGGGTCGGTTACCGTCCCGGAGTAAGGGATACTGCCGGGAGTGTGGCGATTGAGGCCATATCGGATTATCTGGGCAGGACGCTGGGTCCCGAGGAGTCCGCGTATACTTCTAAATTGTACCTCTTGTCGGGGACCACGCTGGAGAGGGACAAAATAGAGACCGTCGCCCGGCAGTTGCTGGCCAACGACATCATCCAGCAGTGGCGGATATACGGCTATTCCGATTGGGATCGCGCCGCCGGACTGGGTATCGTCATCCCTAAAGTTGTCCTGCCGCATACCCCGGAGGTCGCCGAAATAAAGGTTCGCTCCGCCGAGGAACTGATACGTTTGAGCGACGAACGGAACCTTGCCTTGAATCCGCTCGATGTTCCGGTCATCCTGAATTATTTTGAGCGCCCCGAGGTGGTTGAGGCGCGCCGGCGGGTGGGGTTGTCCTCGCCGACCGACGTCGAGCTGGAAGCAATTTCCCAGGCAAGAAGCGACCACTGCAATCACAACACGTTCCGGGGTAAATTCCATTACCGCGACCTTGTGACGGGCGCAAGCGAGGTGGTGGATAATCTTTTCAAGACATGCATCGAGGCCCCGACCCTCGACATTCAGAGGCAAAAGGACTGGGTCGTTTCGGTCCTGTGGGACAACGCCGGGGTCGCGCGGTTTGATGAGAATAACAATTACGTGATCACCGGAGAGACCCACAACAGCCCTTCCAACATGGAAGCCTACGGCGGCGCCTTGACCGGGATCGTCGGAATTTACCGTGACATTATGGGCACGGGCAAAGGCGCGCGGCTGCTTGCCGGTCTCTACGGCTACTGCGTCGGGCCGAAAGACTACCAGGGGCATCTGCAACCGCATCTGCATCCGAGGCGCCTTCTGGACGGAATCGTCGAAGGCGTTCGAGACGGCGGAAACAAGCACGGGGTGCCCACCCCCTTCGGAAGCCTTTTCTTCCATCCTTCTTTCCTGGGAAAGTGCCTTGTGTTCGTCGCTTCCCTGGGGATTATGCCTCAGACCATACTTGGCGAGCGCTCCGATTTGAAGCAGCCTCTGCCCGGGGATCTCATTATCATGAGCGGCGGGCGGGTCGGAAAGGACGGCATCCACGGAGTGACCGCGTCCAGTGAAATATACAGCGAACATACGCCCGCCGGCCACGTGCAGATAGGGGACCCCTATACGCAGAAGAAGATGCACGACTTTCTCCTGGAGGCGAGAGACGAAGGGCTCATTTCATTCATTACGGATAACGGCGGTGGCGGGCTGTCGTCTTCGGTCGGCGAATCGGCCCGGTTCTGCGGCGGGGCCTTTGTCGAACTCGATAAGGTGCCCCTCAAGTATGAAGGGCTGGATCTCTGGGAAATCTGGATTTCGGAATCTCAGGAAAGGATGACGATCGCAGTCAGCCCGAAACATCTGTCGAGATTCATGGAGCTGTCGCGGAAACACGAGGTTGAAAGTACGGTGATAGGCAGGTACGAACCCGGGGGGAAGCTCCATATCAGCTACAGGGGCAAGACTTGTGCCTACCTGGATCTGGGTCTGTTTACCGAGTCCTTTCCGCAGTGGGAATTCGAAGCCGAGTGGCTGCCTCCCGAGTCGCGCGGCATAAACGAACCGGTCCTGACCGAACCCTTGGATTACGGGGCGCTCATGCATGCGCTCCTCGCCAGACCGAACATCTGCTCGCGGGAATGGATCCAGAGGCAATACGATCATGAGGTCCAGGGGAGCAGTGCCGTCAAAATGATGGTCGGCGCCGAACGGGATATGCCCAATGACGCCGCTGTGCTCCGTCCGGTGTTGGAAGGCATGCGCGGGCTCGCTGTGGCTCAGGCCGTCAATCCCACATATTCGTTGATCGACGCCTACGACATGGTGGCGTCAACCATCGACGAAGCGGTAAGACGGGTCGTGGCCGTTGGAGGGCGTCTCGAGGAAGTCGGGGGCGTCGACAATTTTTGCTGGCCAAGCATTCAATACGACCCTTCCCGAAATCCCGACGGGAAGCACAAGGCAGCGCAGCTTGTGAGGGCGAACTGGGCGTTGAGGGACATCTGCCTCGCCTATGGAATCCCCTTGCTCTCCGGGAAAGACAGCATGTATGTGGACGGCCATCTCGCCGGGTCCTTTGGTGAACGCCACAGGGTATCGGGCCTTCCCACGATGCAGTTCACCGCAACAACGATCGTGCCCGACATCCGTAAATGCGCCACCATGGATGCAAAGATGCCCGGTGACCTGGTCTACCTGCTGGGGACCACAAGGGACGAACTCGGGGGTTCGGAATACTACGATCTGCTGGGGTATGCGGGTGTCAACGTCCCCAAACTTCAACCCGGTGAAGCCCTTGCGGTCTATCGTGCTGTTGAAGAAGCCATTCGATCCGAGCTGATCGCTTCATGCCATGGGATTTACCGTGGAGGTCTTGGTGTGCATGCCGCAATGGTTGCACTGAGCGGAGGACTCGGCATGGACATCGATTTGGGAAGAGTCCCGGTGGATGCATCGGGGAGCGGGGGAACTTCCCGGGTTCGGGATGACAGGATCCTCTTCAGTGAATCTTGCGGGCGGCTCATCGTCACCGTTGCTCCATCCGCGCGGCAGGAGTTCGAAGCGCTGACGGCGGCCGTTCCCAGGGGGTTGATCGGAGAAATCAAGGCGGAACCCCGGTTCAGGATTACGGGTTGCCGCGGCGAATGGTTGGTCGACGAGCCCATAGCGGCGCTCAAGCATTCGTGGAAACACTCCATGGATGCCGGGCAGCAAACCCTTTGATGCAATTCCCATGATGAATCAGGAGTGACGGAATGAGCCAGGTGAGAGCTCTCGTGCTGACCGGCTTCGGCCTCAATTGCGACCAGGAGACCTGCTATGCCTTGAACGTGGCGGGAGCTGAAGTGGACAGGGTCCACCTCAACAGTCTCATCGATCGCGAGAGGAAGCTTGAAGATTACAAGATATTTATCATAGGGGGAGGATTCGCCTGGGGTGACGATCACGGGGCCGGTGTGATCATGGCCATGAGGCTGAAACACCGGATGAAGGACAGTTTGCTGGGGTTTGTCGCGGGCGGAGGAATAGTGATCGGCATCTGCAACGGATTCCAGGTCCTTGTGAACCTCGGGCTCCTGCCCGGTTTCGAACCGGGCGAGCTGAAGCGCGAAGTTGCACTGATCAACAACGACTGCGGAAGTTTCCGGGATCAGTGGGTGTATCTGACGGCCAATCCCGCTTCACCATGTGTGCTCACCCGGGGAATAGAAACGATTGAGTTGCCCGTTCGCCATGGGGAAGGGAAGTTCTTTGCCGAAAGCGATGTTATGGACCGTCTTGAAAACCGGCAGCAGGTGTTTTTGCGTTATGCAAAGCAAGACGGGCAACCGGCTGAGGGGGCGTTCCCGTTCAATCCAAACGGCTCGATTGCGGACATCGCCGGGATTTGCGATCCCACGGGACGTATTGCCGGACTGATGCCTCATCCGGAAGCGTACAATCATTGGACGAATCACCCCGAATGGACCAGAACGAGGGAAAGAGCCCGGCGCAGCGGGCCGGCATGCCCGGATGAAGGGCGTGGGGTGCAGATCTTACGGAATGCGGTGAACTATTTTGCATGAAAATGCATCCGGGGGTGAAATCCTCCCGGCATAATTCAACTTCTTCAGGTGACGCCCGCGTGAATGAATCTGCTGGTAAACTTCGCCTGGCTGTCCTCGTTTCCGGAAGCGGTACAAACCTCCAGGCATTGATCGACCGTTCTCGAGCCGGAAAGCTTATGGGCGAGATCGTCGTGGCGGCAAGCGATCGGCCCGGGGCTTACGGGCTGGTGCGGGCTGAAGGCGCGGGCATTCCGACTCATGTCGTCGATTATGGAAGACACCTCAAACAGGGGCCCGGGCGGTCGATGCGGGACCTGCCGGCAGACCTGGACGATCTTGACAGGCGCCAGAAGATCATTAACCTTCCTGAACGGGAAAAGCGCCTCGAAAGGCTTGCCGGACTGGTGAGCGCCGAGGAGGAACTGATAGGGGTCCTCGACGGCTACCAACCCGACTACATATGCCTCGCCGGATGGATGCGCCTGGTCACTCCATATTTTCTCGGCCGCTACAATCGTTCCGGAGACCTGCGTGTGGTCAACGTCCATCCCGCTCTCCTGCCCGCGTTTCCGGGGCAACATGGGTATCTGGATACTTTTTCCTACGGGTGCAAATGGGGTGGGGTTACGATCCACTTTGTCGATGAAGGTGAGGATTCCGGTCCAATCATCGCTCAGTCCGTTTATCCCATCTGGCCGGATGATTCTGTCGAAAGCATTACTCGGCGTGGCCTCCAATTGGAATACCGAATGTACGCCCAGGCAATCAACTGGCTGGCCGCCGGCGAGGTCGAATGCGTCCCGGCCTCTGACGGCCGGGTTCGGACGCGAATAACCGATATCAACTATCGCCGCGTGCTTGAATCCTGGGTGAAAACGGCCTTCACCGTGTAATCGCCGTCTATCGACCGGCACCGGATCTAAACATTTTTGCTTACGGTCTCTAATATCAAGCCGATCACGCTCATACCGGACTGATCCCATACTCTGAAACTTCCTCTGTCTCGAGCCACACCGGCTGATCTGGAGCAGCACCAACCCTGCCGAACCGGCATCCGCCGGTCTCGATGCACAAGAAAAAATCCTGAATAAGGGGGAAATGTCATGCCGAGGAAAAAGGGTTCGGAACCCAGTGTTCCCTCCCAGCCCGTAGTCCAAAGTGAATCATGCACCTTCATCTGCAGCCGGGATACCCTGGACGGAGCCTACCCGCCGTTGGTCCTTGCCATCAACGCCCGAAGGCTGGGGATGGAGGCGACGGTGTTTTACACCTTCATGGGAATCAATATCATCAGGAAAGAGGGTGCCGCTCAGTGCCGGTTCATCCCGCCCGGCACTCTGGGTGCGATACCGGGGATGTCCCTGGTTGCAACGAAAATGATGAAGAAGAAGATCGACGGCGCCGGGATTCCCACCGTCGAGGAACTGCTTGAGGTTGCCATCCTCGAGGGTGTCAAGATAGTCGCCTGCAAGATGACGGTGGACATGATGGAATTGAAATCGGAAGAATTTCTGGAGGGTGTGGAAATCCAGACCGCGGAGGAATACCTGAAACACGCCCGGAACTGCAAAATAAACATGTTCACCTGAAAGTTAATCCGGAGGCATGGCCCCGCCGCTCAGCGGGGGGCCGCCGGCCTCCGGTTCAGGCTGCACCGGCCCCCGAAAACCGCTGTTTCGCCACGGACCGGGACTGCTCGACCTGGTCGCGGACAGGGCATTCCGAAATGGCGGCCTTCTTCTCCTCCATTTCCTGCGTGGTTCGAAAGATCCACGTGCTGGAATCGGAATAACAATAAATCGCAAGTTCACATTCTTTACACTGTTCCATCTCGGTCTTCCTCGATTTGGTGATTCGTGGAATCTGCCACAGTAGAACTCTCCCCGGAAATATTGCGAAGATATTCTTCCCACTCTATCGGTAGGAGGTATTTCTTCCGGTCATTGCAGGGCTTGCACGCCGGTACGACATTGCCTCGGGTGGTGCGTCCTTCCCTGATGAGCGGAACCACGTGGTCCATTGTCAGTTCCTTGGCGGGAGTAGGCTTGCCGCAATAGTAACACACCCCCTTGCCGATCTGCCGCTGCCACCATTGAGACTTGCGAAGAACCCTCGCTTTCTCCTTTTCTCGACGGATGGCTTCAGGTGATGCGCTTGGAATGAAGCACACTTCGTTCGGTTTCATAACCCAGGGATAACCTTTGATAATCTCGTTTTGACTTGGAGAACAAAAATGGAGACAGCGCCGCGCATCTGCGCGGCGCCATCCCTGCGACTTATATTTTACAAGCATTTCAATAAGAAGGCAACCGATTCCAGGTGAGGATCATTGCTCGGTCGCTTTCAGGGCCACATAGAAAGTATTCTGGCCGCGCTTCACAAGCAGCAGCACGCTCTCGCCCTTCTTGGGCTTCTGAATCGCCTGGTTGTAATCGCGCACGTTCTGAATCTTTTGCCGGTTGACTTCCTTTATCAGGTCTCCGGCCCGAAGGCGTGCTTCAGCCGCCGGACTGCCCGGCTGGATTTCGCTGATGACGGCCCCGCGCTCGTTTTCATCCCAGCCGAAGCGCTGAGAGATTTCGGGAGTGATGTTCTGGACCGTAATGCCCCACATCGATTCTTTAGTCTCGGCCTTTTCGGTCGAGGTTTCTTCAGGCATGGTGCCTATGGCGATCTTGATGTCCCTGGTCTTCCCGTCGCGCATTACCTGAAGCGTTGCCTGGGTGCCGGGGGCAGTGGCGGCGACAAACCTGGAAAGGGCATGGGCATTCTCGATCTCCTTTCCATTGAGTGTCGTGACAACGTCCCCTCTCTTGATTCCGGCGGTATCCGCGGGTCCGTCCTTCACCACATCGGCGACGATGACGCCTTTGGACTCTTTAACACCGAAAGACTCGGCCAACTCGGGGGTGATGTCCTGGATCATGATCCCGAGCCATCCCCGGACGACCTTTCCGGACTTGAGCTGGGGCAGAATATCCTTGGCCACATTGACGGGAATGGCAAAACCGATCCCCTGTCCCTGAGCCACTATGGCCGTGTTCAATCCAACCACCTGCGCGTCCATGTTGAAGAGCGGGCCTCCGCTGTTGCCCGGATTGATGGCGGCGTCGGTCTGCAGAAAATCGTCATATGGTCCCGCGCCGATGACTCTGCCTTTGGCGCTGATGATTCCGGCAGTCACCGTATGGCCGAGTCCAAAGGGGTTGCCGACGGCCATGACCCAGTCGCCGACCCTCATCGCATCGGAATCGCCGAGTTGCGCGGGCTTGGGAAAATCGGAGTCGGCCTTCACTTTGATCAGGGCGATGTCCGTTTTTGAGTCGCGGGCCACGACCTTCGCGTCGTATTCTTTCCCACTGACGATCTTGATCTTGATTTCATCGGCTTTCTCGACAACATGGTTGTTCGTCAGGATCAGTCCGGACTGATCGATGATGAAGCCCGAACCGAGGGCATGCGTCTTCATCTGCCCCTGGGGCATTTCTCCGAAGAATTTCTTGAAGAAATCATCCCCGAAAAAGTCGCGAAAAGGCGAGTTCGGACCGGTAAAGGGCTGCATTGGGTTCTCTTTGATGGTCTGCGTGGTGGAAATGTTGACGACGGTGTTCTTCACATGGTCCGCGAGATCTGCGAATGAAGGAGGTCCCTGTTGTCCGAGTGCGAAGGCAGGCGAGACATTCAGTGGAAGGACCGTAAACGAGAGAAAAACAAGAAAAACCACGCACGCGAATGCACCGGACCTGAGTGCCCTCCGTCGGTTTTGCCAAATCTCCATGTAGTCTCCTTTCTCTGACCGTGGATCGATGGGCTTGTGATTGCAAGCCCATCGAAAAAATAGCGTTTGCCCAGGGAAAACCGCGCTGCGCACCGTTCCGCCCTGATAATTGTCCGGGAGGCCTTCCAACCTTCCCGCGAAGATGTTATAGACAAAATAAACAAATCCAATGAAAAAGCAATAGACATGAGGAATGAAGGGAGTCTTCCATTGGGGGATGCGGGAATCGGCCTGATCGATGCTTGTGAAAGGGCGATGGAAATCATCGTGCGCACGAGTGAAATGGAGAAACTCTACCAACGGGCGGTCCGGTGCGTTGGGGAAGGGCAACTACGAATATCCGTCATGAATATGGCCACGGATGCCATACAGGATAAATGTCTCTGCGAAGAGGTATTTGTCAGTGATGAGAGGATCGTGACATTTTTTTGCGGCATATGGCTTCAGTTCTTACTCGTGGATATTGCCGGAGTAAAAAAGGAAAAATTAAGAGCAATGGTTCAGGAAGTATTGAAATGCGATAATGCGAATAGCTCCATTCACTGAACGCAGCCTGCGTCTGTCGAAGAATCCTGCCGGATTCCCGTCAAAGCCGAGTCACCGCCCGCCTGAGTGAGCGGGTGGCTTTCCCGCCAGGGGCCGTATCCGCTCTTCACCCGGAAAATCAAACCTGATTTGAGCTATTTCTTCCCCTTGCCCCTCCTGTTTAGGCCGGAGAGAGAGGTAACAAGTGTCCGGGGACATGGGTAACACCATCACGTTTAGAGGGTAGCCCGGATACTTGTTATCCGGGCGCGAAGCGCAAGAGGTTTGGAGGTTAAGCCCTGGAATCGCTCAGATTTGATCAAAGCCTCACCAGATCCGCCTGATGCGGATATTCCTCACGCAGCCTGAGGAAACTTCCTTCCCGGCCGTAGTCGTCAATAATGATGCGGCCATGGGGAAGGACGGCGAAGAATGCCCCGGCCTCCGAGAAATCGCGCAACCGAACCGTTACAAAAACCATGGGTTCGTTGTGCTTGTCAAATGATGCTTCGACACTCTGAATGAGTATGGTCTGAGGCAGTCTTGAAAGGCAAGGGAGCAGCGTCGGAAGGGTTTCCTGGAGAATGTAGACCCGGAAGAACAAAGGATGGGACCACGTATGGTTCCAGTCCCAGGTGACATCCAGCAGGTGCTGCGGCTGAAGACCGTGACGGCTCCGCAGGTCTTCGCATGTCAGGTGATGGAATGTTGTGCCGCGTTCGCTGATGGTCGCCAGGATGTCGTCCTGCCCGGGATATGGGTTGCAGCATCTGGCAAACTTGTGGAAGGCTTTATCGAGTTCAGAAACGACGATACCATTGCGTTCGTTAAAATCATGATGACCGGAAACGGGCGGGCGGTCTTTCTGCTGGGGCGGCGATTCGAGGTAGTAGAGGACAAGCTTCGGAGAGATGATGTCCTGGCCGAGCCGTACATACAGATCCGAGACGTCCTTCAGATTCAAAAACTCGACCATGAGCGCGGTGCCTTCCTCTTCCAGGATTCCGGGGGGAAAGCCGTGCCGCTGAATTTCCTGCCGTAGTATCTGGCGGCCGATGTCCCGCGCGTAGTGAAGCCTCTTTTGCTGGAGATGCCTGTTGATGAAAGTGCGGGCCCTCGGCGTCTTGCAAAGCTGTTCCAGATCCGGATCGACATCCAGAGGTTCCTTGGACGTCAGGATTCTGACCGAATCCGCGTCCTTGAGCGCTTGGGTGGGGGGGCCCCAGGTCCCGTTCACGAGGGCGCCTTCACAATGATCTCCCAGCTCGGAATGGATTCTGTATGCGAAATCGAGGACCACGCTCCCCTTGGGCAGGTAATAGATGTCTCCCTGCGGGCTGTATACGAAGATTTCCTCACTTTCCGAGAGCCGGATGAGTTCCTTTCTTTGAGGACCCGCCCCCTCGTACTCGCCTATGGTGCGGAGCAAGTCGCTGATTTCGGCCCAGTGTTCGTCGCTGACGGGCTTGCGCGCGTCCCAGTCCTGCAGCACGCCGAGAGCGGCCATCTGGTCCATGTCCCTCGTTCTGATCTTGATGAGATAATTCTGCCCGGACACATGAACGCGGATGTGGAGGCTGTGGTAACCGTTGATCTTGGGGTTCGCGATAAAATCCCGCAGGCTCCTGGGTATGGACGGAAAAGTCCGGCTGACGAGTCCGAGGGCAACGTAGCAGGCCAGTTCATCGCCGGTCTGCAGGACGACCTCGAAATCCACGAAATTGTCGGGATTGGAGATATCGAGGGTCCTCTTCAGCGGATTGTAATACCCTCCCAGACCTTTTGGGCGGGAACGGACGATTGCCGGGACGCCGGCCTCCGAAAAGATCCGCTGCAGCGTGTTTTCGATATCTGAAACATCGGGGGAATTTCGCGTGTCGCGTATGAACTGCAGGATCTTTTTGCTCTTTCGAGGATAAAGAAAAGAAAGTGCCAGATGCAGTAGTTCCCGTTTGACCGAAAAGATGTTGAACCGCGCGGCAATGGGAGCGTAGACCTCGACGGTTTCCTGCGCGATCCGCTGCCTCTTGGCCTGAGGCAGATAGTGAAGGGTCCTCAGGTTGTGAAGTCGGTCGACCAGTTTTATGACAAGGACCCCCAGCCTTCGGCTGGCGCTGAGAAAAATCTTGCTGTGAGTGAGGTCCTTTAAGGTTGCCTTGTCGAGGTGATGCCGGGTCAATTTGGTGCAGCCGTCCACAAGCTCGGCGATTTGTGTCCCGAAACGATTTTCGATGTCCTCCATCGTGACTTCGGACACGTCCTCGACAACATCGTGGAGGAGCGCGGCGGCGAGAAGCTGGGGGTCTCTGAACTGAAGCTCGCGGGCCAGGATTTCGGCGACCGCGCACGGATGACTGATATAGGGGGCGCCGGATTTTCGGGTTTGTCCCTTATGCAGGTTGTAGGCAAACTCCAGGGCATCGTAGAAGACCCGGACGTCACTGCCGGTTTCATCAAGGTACTTGGACATGCGCGAGCGGTAATGATCGAGGTCGAACGCATGAGCGTCACCTGAAGAAGCCATGCCGGCGCTGAGTCTGGCCTGATTTTCCAATCCCTGAAGATTCACAATTTCCTCGTAAGATTCCTTTCATTAAGGTTCAGTCGGGCTGTTTCCCGCATACGGCTCCGGTCGAAATCACTCATGCATCGGGACGGAACAGGGCCACGTAAAGGGATTGGAAGAGCGGTTGCGCCGGCAAAAATCATTCCCTCCGGACCCGACTGCTCAGCGCCGGGAGCCGGCCCTCCGATCACGGCAATGCCTTGCCCCGGTTCACTCATTATAGAGTAAGTCCCGGGATGAAACAAGCAGAAGGCGGGCGCGGTTCAGATGCGCTTTCCGCTTGACTTGTCGGAAGAGTTTTATTAGTTTTCTTCTTCTGTTGGGGGATCGTCCAGCGGCAGGACTGCAGACTCTGGATCTGCCTACCTAGGTTCGAATCCTAGTCCCCCAGCCACCACACGGTCCCATCGTCTAGTGGCCTAGGACACTGGCCTCTCACGCCGGAGACAGGGGTTCGAGTCCCCTTGGGACTATAAGGATTTACGAGGTTTTGAGATTTGGGCGGGGTACCCATCGGGGTGCCCCGCTTTTTCTTTGTGCGCCCGGCAGGGCGCACTCACTTGGAAGTGAAAGTCCTCTACAGGCCCGACAGGGGGAACTGTTAGCCGGACGGCAAGGGTGTCCACCGCGAGGTGGAATCTGAAGGAAGCCGCAGGCAAAGCGCTGGCCTGACGAACAGGAACCGCATACGAGGCAGCCATGCCGAGATGAGAAGGCAAATATCTTCAAAGTCCAATACCTGTACGGAAGTGCATGGAAGTAGATGCGGCGGGCATAAGCGTGAAGGTGGGTGCGCATTACCCGGGGAGATCTGCCGATCTGCCCCTTGTGCTACCGCCGTCGTGAGACGGCGGGATGGGTCGGCAGAAGTCAGCAGAGGGCATAGTAGGTTCATCGACCGGACTGAAGGCCCGAACGTGAAGTGTGTGGCAGGAGGCTTGAATTTCGATGAGCAATAAGGACGCAGAAAGTCGGACTGAGATGTCCGGCACATCAACGGAGGACAGCGGACGGAATCTGCAAGGCCCCGTTGTTTGTGCGTCAAGGCTCACGGCAAGGAGAGATGACCCCAGCCAGAAGATTCAAGACTTGATGGAAGCGGTGGTCGAACGCGAGAACATGTTTAGAGCGCTGCGGCGGGTGGAATCAAACAAAGGATCTCCAGGGGCGGACGGAGTGTCTGTCGAGGCCTTTAGAGGCAACCTTCGTGAAAACTGGCCGCGCATCAAAGAGGAACTGCTTGAGGGCCGGTATCAGCCGCAGCCAGTCCGGAAAGTCGAAATACCTAAACCGGGCGGGAAGGGAATGCGACAATTGGGCATTCCCACGGTAATGGATCGACTCATACAGCAGGCGCTGAATCAGGTTATGCAACCCATCTTCGATCCGGGTTTTTCCGAGTCAAGCTATGGATTCCGCGCTGGCCGCAGTACGCATGAAGCTGTGCTGAAAGCACGAGAGTATGCAGCAGCAGGCAGGCGCTGGGTCATAGACATGGACTTGGAGAAGTTCTTTGACCGTGTCAATCATGATGTCCTAATGGCACGGCTTGCCCGAAAGATAGAGGACAAAAGGATATTAACGATTATCCGCCGCTATCTTCAAGCAGGTCTCATGATCGGAGGTGTCGTATCGCCCCGAACGGAAGGAACTCCTCAAGGCGGACCACTCTCGCCTTTGCTTTCCAATATCTTGCTCGATGATTTGGATAAGGAACTGGAGAAAAGGGGCCATGCGTTTTGCCGGTATGCGGATGATTGTAATCTTTACGTAAGGTCTGAACGTGCCGGACAAAGGGTGCTGGCAAGTATTACCCGATTTTTGACCAGCAAATTAAAGCTCAAGGTTAATTCAGAAAAGAGCGCGGTAGCACGCCCCTGGGTTCGCAAGTTCCTGGGCTATAGCATGACCTTCCATAAGCAGCCGAGGCTCAAAGTCGCTCCGGCTGTGGTGGATCGCATCAGAACAAAGCTTAAGGACACTTTTCGTGCGGGCCGGGGACGAAGCATACGCACTGTAATCGAAGAACTGAAGCCGATTTTGCGAGGCTGGGTAAACTACTTCCGGTTGGCCGAGGTGAAGGGAATATTCGAGGAGTTGGACGGATGGATACGTCGCAAGTTGCGGTGTATTCTCTGGCGGCAATGGAAAAAGGTCCCACACCCGGGCAAAGAATCTGATGAGGTATGGTTTGGGGGAAGAGAGGGCATGGAAGTCCGCCACAAATGGGCGAGGCCCCTGGTGGAACTCCGGGGCCTCACATATGAACCAATGTTTCCCTAAACGCTTCTTTGATCAACTTGGACTTGTGTCACTGCTTGATCAACTGCGAAGACTTCAATGTACTTCATGAACCGCCGTATACGGAACCGTTCGTACGGTGGTGTGGGAGGACGGGGGAGGTGACTCCCCCTCCTACCCGATCACCTGTGAAGGCTTCGGGGATTTCCCGGAGCCTTTTTTTGTGCGCCCGGCAGGGGGGGCGCATTCACCAGGAGGTGCAAGTCCTCTACAGGCCCGACAGGGGGAACTGTCAGCCGGACGACAAGGGTGTCCATCGCGAAGTGGAATCTGAAGGAAGCCGCAGGCAACGCGCCGGCCTGACGAAGAAAAATCGCAATGGGGGAACGGTGAGTGTGTGAGTGTGGGCTCAAGTCATCCGTTTGACGGCACAAAACCGAGCTTCCCCCGTGTTATGGACCACGGGTAAATGGAGTCCCGTCCAGAACCGCTACGGAGTGTTTCTCAGGTATTTTTCCGTTTTTTCCCTTGACAGCCAAAAGTTAATAAAATAATTAGTTACCGAATTGAGCTGGAGGTAGAAATTCGTATTCGATCTCTTATATGGCGCCTTTGGCTGGGTGCCGGGAGGGGCTGTTCGGGTGCGAAACCGATATCCTACGCACAGACGGCATATTACGCCTCGCGGGCATATACAAGAGCCCCTGCGCATGGCGAAGTGCGAGACCGTGAACATGGAAGTGCCGGCGAACGACGAGAGCGTACTTGAAGGCATGATTCATCCCGATGACCTCATCGAGGATGCCGGGGCTCGCCGTACCCGTGCCCGTGAAAAGAGCGCCGGCCGTTCTTGCCGCGGAAGCCCGAGATCATTGGCGGGGCCTCGGCAGGGGTTCAGGGAGCACTCGCCCTCAATGAACCCCTGGCGCTTTTTTTCGGCGATCATCAGGACTTTCCGGGTTTTTCAAAACGGGAAAATCAGGCATTGGACCGTAACGGTCCGATGCCGCGCCTGCACGATGTTGGTGAACGGGGAAGCGGTACGCGGCTAAAAAGTATCTCAAAATGGATAAGGAGAAGGCATGAAACGGGTTTGCTTGACGATCAATGGGCATGTCCATGACTTTGTGGTGGACCCTGACCGGACATTGTTGGATCTTCTGAGAGACGACCTGGGGTTGACCGGAGCAAAACAGGCCTGCGACCATAAGGGTCAATGCGGCGCCTGTACGGTGATCGTGAACGGGAGAGCCGTTCGTTCCTGCATCATTAAAGCCGGTTCCCTGGAAGGCGCCCGGGTGGTTACGGTGGAAGGGCTGGGGACCCCGGAAAACCCGCACCCGATCCAGGAAGCGTACGCGCTTACCGGGGCTATCCAGTGCGGGTTTTGTACGCCCGGCATGGTCATGGCGACCAAGGCCCTTCTGGATGTAAACCCCAATCCCGGTGTCGAGGAGATCAAGAACGGGCTTCGGCATAATCTGTGCCGGTGCACCGGCTACAAGAAGATCATCGAGGCGGTCCAACTGGCCGGGCGGTTCATCCGCGGCGAGACCACCCCGGATGAAGTTCGCCCGAAACCGGCCGACGGTTATATGGGTGTTTCTCACCCTCGCCCTTCAGCCCTCCCCAAAGCCTGTGGAACCGCCCAGTTCAGCGCGGACATCAGGATCCCGGGAGCCCTGGAAATGGCCGTATGGCGGAGCCCGGTGCCCCATGCCCGCATCCTTTCCATCGACACGTCGCAGGCTGAAAAGATGCCCGGGGTGGCCGGCGTGTTGAGAGCTGAGGATATCAAGGGAACCAATTTCCTGAAAATCCAGGTGGCGGACCGCCAGGTGCTCTGCACGGACAAGGTTCGCTACATCGGCGATCCGGTCGTGGCGGTGGCAGCCGAAACCAGGGCACAGGCAGAGGCGGCCCTGGAGGCCGTTAAGGTGGAGTTGGAGCCGCTGCCGGTCCTGAAAACCCCCGAAGAGGCGCTGGCCGATGGTGCGATCCTGATCCACGAGGACCGCCCCAATCTGTGCATGAGTCAGCCGGTGGCCAGGGGGAATGCGGAAGAAGCCTTGCGCAATTCAGCGGCGGTCGTGGAAGCCCGGTTCACCACCCCACACGTCTTCATGGCCCCCCTGGAATCGGAGGCCTCAGTGGCCTACTGGGAAGACGAGGATATGGGCGAGGACGCCCTGTTGGTCGTCGTCGGACGCAGCATCAATATCCATCACCATCTGGCCGTGCTCCAGGAAGCCCTCGGCTGGGAGAACATCCGCTATCTCGAGGCCTTTACCGGCGGACAGTTCGGGATCAAGATCGATATCATCTCGGAGGGGATCGCCGGCGCTGCCGCCATAAAATTCAAACGGCCGGTCCGGTATGTCCCCGGCCTGGCGGAAAACATGGTGATGACCTCGAAGCGCCATGCGTTCGACATGAAGGTAAAGCTGGGAGCGGACTCCAAGGGCAAGCTTACCGGGTACTTCAACGATATGCTGATGGACAAGGGGGCCTATTATTCCATTAACGCACCCGCAGGGCGGGCCCTCATGACCTTTCCCGGTTCCTATCACATTCCCAGCTTCGATGCGGGGATAAAAGTGGTTTACACCAACAACGCCTGGGGGAGTGCGGCCCGGGGCGCGGGACAACCCCAGGTGAGCTTCGCGATTGAAAGCGCCATGGACATGTTGGCCGATAAACTGGGCATGGACCCCTTTGAATTCCGGCTTCAAAACTCGCTTCAGCCGGGCCAGGCCAAGACCACCGGCGGAGTTGCGGATGTGTGGCCTTTTCCGGATGTCATGAAGGCCATTCGCCCCCATTATGAACGCGCCCTGAAAGACGCGGCGGCCCACCGAACGGGCCGAATGAGACGGGGCGTCGGCCTGGGCGCCGGGGCCCACGGTGTGGGGAGGTCCGGAGAGGTGGCGGTGGTTGCCGTGGAGCTGGAAACTGACGGATCCGTCAGCGTATACGCGGCGGCAGCCGATCCCGGGGAAGGCAACGACTCCATGCTGAGCCAGATCACGGCCAATTTGTTGAATATCCCCCTGGACAAAATACGATTATACACCCGGAATACCGATGTAACAGCCGCCAGCGGCGCGGCCTCGGGGAGCCGTATCACTTTCATGCTGGGCGGCGCTCTCGTAAAGGCGTTGGAACAGGTAAAAGAGGCTATGCGGGAGACCGGGGCAAAAGACGTCGAAGGCCTCCTGGCCGCAGGGAAGCCCAAACGCTACGTGGGTAGAAAGACGAATGTGGACTTCGGACCCATGGACCCGGTAACCGGCCAGGGCCCATACTTCCTGACGGAGATCCATGGCGTGCAGATGGTCGAACTGGAGGTTGATACGGAAACCGGGGAGGTCACCATCCTCAAGATCACCGCAGCGGTGGACGCCGGCACGGTAATCAATCCTCAGAACATGACCGGGCAGTTGGAAGGCGGTATGGACATGGGCGCGGGCTTTGCCTTGCGGGAAGAATATGTGGCCGGGTACAGCAAGGACTGGGCCACTTTTAAGTTCCCCACCATCCGCAACAGTTTCGAAATGGAAACGATCCTGCTGCAGACGCCGCGTTCCGTGGGACCATTGGGCGCCACCGGTGTAGGCGAGATGTGCATGGTCCCCACGGCGCCGGCCATTACCAATGCTATCGCCAACGCCTGCGGGGCCAGGATATTCAATCTGCCTGCAACCCCGGAGAAGGTCCTGGCTGCCATGGGTAAGGCTTAGGATTATCCTTGGAACGGCCGGCCGGGGAGAGTGATTAGATGGGCGGCGGTTGGGAATCCCGTGTCATAGGCGGACGGGAGGTTGTCTTCGACACCGAAGAGTTTTTGCGGGATCCCCTCCAGTGGACGGAGGAAGTGGCGCGGGATCTGGCCCATAGGTGCGGTCTCACGGAACTGACGGACGCCCACTGGAAGGTGATCCGTTTCCTGCGGGAATATTTCCTCCAAAACGGGCGGGTCCCGCTTCACCGCCAACTCAAAGCGGGTACCGGTTTGAGCCTGATGGAGATTGAAAGCCTCTTCCCGGGCGGGATCAAGCTGGGCGCCCGCCGGCTGGCGGGTCTGCCCAACCCCAGAACTTGCGAGGGCTGATGCGGAAATGACCGATGTCATTTATCTGGACAATGCTGCTACGACTTTCCCCAAACCGAGGGAAGTCCTCGAACGCATGATCGATCTTTACTCAGCTAAAGGAGTTTCTCCGGGGCGAGGGAGCTATGACCTCGCCCTGGAGGCCGAGGAATTGGTGTCTGCCGCCCGCAGGCGACTGTGCCGTCTATTCGGGGGGGATGACCCGGATCGGGTGATCTTTGCTTCCAATGCCACCGATGCCCTGAACCTTGTCATCCAGGGCACGGTGAAACCCGGCGGACACGTGGTTTCCTCCGAACTGGAGCACAATTCGGTCTTGCGCCCCCTGTATGCCCTTCGGGAAAAAGGGCTGATTGATTACGATCTGGTCCCTTTCGATGCCGAAGGATTCGTCGATCCCGATGACATTGCCCGTGCCCTGCGACCCAACACGCAGTTTGTCCTGTTGACCCATGCGTCCAACGTGCTGGGGACCATCCAGCCGGTGGAGGCCGTCGGGGCCCTGTGCCGCGAGCGGGGGATACCGTTTATCATCGATACCGCCCAAAGCGCCGGGGTGTTGCCCATCGACCTCTGCGGGTGGGGAGTATCCTCCATGGCCTTTACCGGTCATAAATCTTTGCTCGGGCCGACCGGCATCGGCGGGCTGGTGTTGAGGCAGGGTTTCGATGTTCAAACCACGCGGTACGGCGGAACGGGAATCGATTCCGAGCAGCCAACCCACACCCAGACCTGGCCCCACCGGCTGGAGGCCGGGACGCTCAACCTTCTGGGCGTTCTCGGGTTGATGGCCGGGCTGGATTACCTCGAAGTGGAAGGGATGGAAGTGATCCTGCAAAGGGAACGAGCCCTCGCCCGAAGGCTCTGGGAAGGTCTGGCCGAAATCCCGCGGGTAAGGCTCTACGGGGTCGACCGGATGGACCGGCGGGTAGCGGTCATCCTGGCCAACGTGGAAGGAATGGTCCCCGCGGATGTGGGCGCCATTCTGGATGCGGACTTCGACATCGCCACCCGGGTCGGGCTGCACTGCGCTCCCCTGGTGCACCAGCGCCTGGGCACGGGCCGGGCGGGAGGGGTGCGCTTCAGCATCGGGCCTTTCAATACACTCGAAGAGATTGATCGGGCGATAGAATCCATGGCTTTAATCAGCCGATCCCGATAATTCGCTCTGTACTGGGTTTGATGACCTCAATCCGGAAGGCGGCCGAAAAGAGAAAAGCCGGTTCCGCCGGAAGTTGTAAACACGGAGGTCGCCATGGACTTCCCCCGTGCCGTGCGCTGCTGGAGACTGCCCCGGGGTTCCGCCTCCTACAAGGCATCAGGACATCTCTCTCAGGTTCGCCCATCTGCGTCGGTTTTCGGGCTCCGACTCTCGAAGGGATCGCCACGTCTTCCTTTTATCGGCGTATCAGCCGAGTCAATTTTCAACCGGTACCGGCTTGTGGGCAGTTTGTGGGTCTCGACAATGGAGCCGCAGACATCTGATGCGGCGTATGTGATATTGGTTTGCTTTCGTGCGAAAGGCGGTGGGAAAAGGATGAGTGCCCAAAATGCAGAGGAATATGTCTCGATGGGAGGGAGCCTGATTTCCTGGTTGAGCGCTTAAATGTCCGGGCTATGGACATCCCCCGGATCGAAGCCTTTACGAGCGCCCTGAAGAAAGGTACTATGGCGAAGGCCGTTACCCCGAGAAATTTCGCATTGAACATCATGGATCGAGCGGGCGAAAGCGCAAGCCGTTCCGGGAAGACACATTTGATCCTGGTGACTGACACCCTTACATCCTGACAGGCTATCCCAATGATGGACGAAACAGGTACCGGCAGCCTTCCCGGGCTTTCTCAGGAGGAAGTGGCATCAAGGCTGAGGGAAGAAGGGTACAACGAACTCCCCTCCTCCAAGAGGCGAAGTCTGATAGCGATTGCGCTGGGCGTCATCCGCGAGCCGATGTTCCTTCTCCTGGTTGCCTGCGGAACGATTTACCTCGTTCTTGGCGACGTCCAGGAAGCCCTCATGCTCCTTGGATTCGTCTTCGTCGTAATGGGCATCACCCTGTACCAGGAACGCAAGACGGAGCGTGCCCTGGAGGCGCTGCGGGACCTCTCCAGTCCGCGCGCCAGGGTTATCCGCGACGGCGAAGTGAAACGTATTCCGGGCCGGGAAGTAGTTCGTGAGGACATTCTGGTCCTGGGGGAAGGGGATCGCGTTCCAGCCGATGCCGCTATCCTTTCCTGCACCAATCTGTCCATCGACGAATCCCTTCTGACCGGGGAATCCGTACCTGTTCGCAAAGCGGCATGCGGTGGCGCCACAGCGGAGATGGCTTCTCCCGGAGGAGATGATCTGCCCTTCGTCTATTCGGGAACACTGGTGGTCCGGGGGCAGGGCATCGCCTGCGCGAAGGCAACCGGTTTGCAGACGGAACTCGGGAAAATAGGCACGGCATTGAAGACAGTGGACATAGAGGAAACTCCGCTCCAGAGGGAAACGCAGCGTCTCGTTCGATATCTTGCCTGTTTTGGGATCTTTCTTTGTGTCCTGGTGATCACCGTATACGGATTAACTAGGGGAGATTGGCTCAACGGTTTTCTTGCGGGGATTACGCTGGCCATGGCCATGCTTCCTGAAGAATTTCCCGTTGTGTTGACCATTTTTCTGGCGCTTGGAGCATGGCGCATCTCTCAGAAGCATGTTCTTACCCGCCGGGTGCCTGCTGTGGAATCGCTCGGCGCGGCTACAGTGCTTTGTGTGGATAAGACTGGAACTCTGACGATCAACCGGATGTCCGTCAGCCGGATTTTTGCCCGAGGCAGCTTTCACAGCATGAAGAAGCATAGAAGCGAGCCTCTCCCCGAAGCCTTTCATGAACTTGTTGAATTTGCAGTTCTGGCCGGCCTGAACGCCCCCTTCGATCCAATGGAAAGAGCCCTGAAACACATGGGGGAACGCTACCTCGGCCAAACCGAGCACATTCACAGCAATTGGGTGCTTGTACAGGAATACCCCCTCTCGCAGTCCTTGCTCAGTCTTTCCCATGTTTGGAGATCACCGGAGAACGACGACTATATCATCGCTGCCAAGGGCGCGCCGGAAGCCATCGCGGATCTATGCCACATGGATGAGGCGCAAATGGGAGAAGTCACAAAACAGGTGCAAACCATGGCGCGGGAAGGCTTAAGAGTATTGGGAGTTGCAAAGGCGGCATTCAGGAAAGTGAGCCTGCCGGGCGAGCAGCATGATTTTTCGTTCGAGTTTCTTGGCCTCGTAGGTTTTGCCGATCCGGTGCGCCAGCATGTTCAGGACTCCATCAAAGAGTGCTACAGGGCTGGAGTGCGCGTCGTTATGATCACCGGAGACTATCCCGCGACCGCGCAAAACATTGCACAAGAGATCGGCCTGGCGCCGCTGGACGATGTTATTACCGGGCACGAACTGGACAAGATGGATGACTCGATGCTCCGGGAGCGCATCAGGTCGGTGAATATTTTCGCTCGTGTGGTGCCGGAACAGAAGCTGCGCCTCGTAAATGCCCTCAAAGCCAATGGGGAGGTTGTTGCGATGACCGGAGACGGGGTAAACGATGCGCCGGCGCTGAAATCAGCCCATATCGGAATAGCCATGGGAGGCAGGGGAACCGATGTTGCCCGCGAGTCTGCCTCACTGGTGCTCCTCGATGATGATTTCTCATCGATCGTCCAGGCTGTGAGGCTTGGGCGACGGATATTCGACAATCTCAAGAAAGCAATGGCCTACATCCTGGCGATCCATGTTCCGATAGCCGGATTGTCCCTCCTTCCCGTCCTTTTCAAATGGCCGCTCCTTCTGGCGCCGATTCACATCGCCTTTCTTGAACTCATCATCGACCCGGCCTGTTCGATCGTTTTTGAGGCCGAATCCGAAGAAGCCGGCGTAATGAGCCGTCCTCCACGCAATCCGAAGGAGCCGCTGTTCAACAAGAGTGTACTGTTGCTCAGCTTGCTGCAAGGCCTGAGTGTGCTGGCCATCGTGCTCGCAGTCTACCTGGTCGCGCTCCACCGGGGAAAAGGCGAAGAGGATGCCCGGACGCTTACCTTTACCTCCCTCATTATAGCGAACCTTGGTCTGATCTTAACGAACCGGTCATGGTCCCGCACGGCCCTGGCAACCTTAAGAAAGCCCAATACCGCTCTTTGGTGGGTGATAGGGGGAGCAATGTCTTTTATGGGACTGGTGCTGTACGTTCCTTCCTTGCGAGGCTTATTCCACTTCAGTACGCTGCATCCCATGGATCTGGTTTTTTGCCTTGCCGCGGGAACGGCAGGCATTTTGTGGTTTGAAATTCTAAAGGTGTATCGCCTGCGGAGAAAGCAATCCGTAGGTTGAGATGAAAAGAATGTGCGGGATTACGGCGCCGGGGGTGAAACATCTGTTTCCCGGACCGGAAACAGGCTGCGATCAACGCACGCAATACAGAGTCAACGGAATCGCAAGGGTATCGATGTCGCTTTACAACAGCGCGGCGACTTCCGCCCTTATGCCTGCTTCGGCGGCTGCGGTCAGGTACTTTTCCAAGCTCCGCCCTGATGCGTCGGCCTGAACCGTAACCCATCGGGAGAGCTTGGCCAGGGCTTTGCCGGTTTCCATGATTTCACGGCTCATCTCGACGCCCATCCGGATATCCCCGGCCTTACCCACGAGGTAGAGGACGGCGCCTGCGTTGAGGCACGTCATGTCAATGCACTCGGGGTGCCCGGTTCCGCTGATGACCTTCAGGAATCGAACGGCCTCCTTGCGGACATCTCCGGTTGCCGCAATGGATGAGTAGTCAGCCCGCTTGATGCCGACATCCTCGGGGGCCAGCAGGAATGTTTGTTCTTTCCCGCCGGGGAAAAACTCACAGACCAGAGTCTCCCCGATGGTCGAGATCTCGTCCATTCCCTTTTCTTTCCGGGAATCAAATCCGTGCACGATCATCGCCCGTTCGTAGCCGATTTCCTTGATCACCTCGGTCACCTTCGGGACCAGTTCCTTTGCATAAACGCCGCGCAACGCATGGGTGGGGCGGCAGGGGCTTGCCAGCGAGGCGGCGATATTGAGAGTGGATCCGAACCGGATCTGAGCGAGGATCCGTCCGAGGGACTTCGGATGGACTTTTGGACTCATGCCGTTAAACAGGCCGATTCCCTCTTTCTTTATGCTCGCGACGACCGTTTCCAGTTCGCATTCAACGTCGATGCCTATTTGTTCGAGCAGATCCACGGTGCCGCAGGAAGATGTGAGGGCCCTTGCGCCATGCCGGGCCAGCCGGGCGCCTCCGGCCGCGGCAACCACCGATGCGGCCGTGCTCACGTTGAATGTCTTGAGTTGGTCCATGCCGGTCCCGGAATTCTCGACCAGAGGGCGGCCGAGTTCATCGTCAATAAGGGCCGTATCGAACTCGACTATGGCCTGCCACGCACCGGCAATTTCCTGGTACGTTTCACCCTTTGACACCAGGGCGGAGAGGAATGCGCCCTGCTGCAAATCAGGCTGCCGGTTCAACAGAATCTGCCGGAACATCCCGTAGCTTTCCTCCCGGTTCAGATCCTCCTTGCAGATCAGCCTCTGGATATTAGCGCCGAATTCTCTCAACGATCCTTCCGACCATGCCATCTTGCATTACTCCTTTGTGCCCGGGCACCCCTCTGCGTTCATCCCCTTTGGGGATAGAGGAGGATTTTCATGCCCCGGCGGTTTTCGACGATTTGGAGTGCTTCGTCCAGATTGCTCAGATCCATTCGATGAGAGATCATGTCTTCAACGGCGACCGCTCCCGTGGCGATGGAATGGAGTGCCTGAACGCCGTGCCTGAAGCTGCAACCGTAGGCCCCCACGATGGTCTGCTCATGGTAGTGCAACTGGTTTATGCTGAGGGGTAGTTCATCTTCCGACGGCTGCAGCCCGGAGAAGACGACAAGGCGCCCGCGCGGGTTCATCGCTCCGAGCGCTTCCCGGTAGGCCTGCGCGGAACCAACCGCAACGACGCAAACATCGAATTTCCCGCTCCCGCGAGAAGCGCTTCCTTTCGCGATCTCTCTGCGCCGGGGATCCGGCTCGATAGGGAAAGGTTCGGCCCCCATGGCCCGGGATGCTCTTGCAAGCAGGGTTCCCGCGGGACCGGCGCCCCAGATCCCCACGGTTTCGCCTTTGTCGAGGCGAGCCAGTTCAAGCGCATTGAGGCAGCAGGAGAGGGGCTCGGCAAATACGGCCTGTTCCGCGCTGAGACCTTCCGGAACGGGAATAACGCTCTTTGCGGGCGCGATAACGAACTGCGCAAACCCGCCGTCCCGGTGAAATCCCATGATTTGCATGCCGCGGCACAGATTTTCCGCTCCTTTCAGGCAAGCCGGGCATCGGCCGCACCACACGCCAGGGTACACATAAACCCGGCAACCCTCCTGCAAAGCGGTCACATGGCGTCCCGTCCTGCGGACGATCCCAACGACCTCTTCGCCCGGTATCCTGGGCAGAGTGAGATCGTGGTGTCCGACGCGGATCAGTTTAAGATCCGTTCGGCACAGACCGGTCACCTCGACTTCAATGAGCACTTCATCCGCTTCAAGATCGCGTACCGGAACCGTTGCCAGTTCAAACGCGCCGATTTCCCTGACCAGAACAGCCGACATCTCCATGGGTCCGATCCACCTCCTCGAAAACGAAAAAAGGGTCCCGACAGCCGCGAACGGCTGGCGGAACCCTTTGCCATCAGATTCCTTGATTCGGGACGTTCAGTCGTCTTCTGACTTCCGGGTCATCCGCGAGACCATCGCCTTCCCATACCGGTACGTATTGCGCCCCGTACAGTGGCTCATTCCTCTGATCTGCGTCCCCGGTCACAGCGGCGGGACCATCACGGATTTGCACCGTGTTCCGTTACTGAACTTCGCGAGCAAAAACAAGTTCAGAAATGTCTATTAGCTCCGAGCGAAAAAGTCAAGCCCGCAGGCCGGGTGCTCACCTGTTGTGCTCCCCGGGAAGGGGCCATCGAGAAATCACACCAATTTGCGGTCAAAGTAAGATAAACCCCAAGAGAGCGGGGGAATGATTTCCCCGCGCCCCCGGATTTCGGCCACACGCGCAAGCGCGTGAGGCCGAGCGCTCGGCGCTGGCGGCGCTCGCCCACGCTGGGCGGGGGCGGCGCCGCAGCGCCACACAAAGCCGCGCAGCGGCGTGGGGGTGTGGGGGACACAGTTCCCCACGCTTTTCATTCTTTGATGGCATTTTGAACCTGGGATCAAAGAATCCCCGCCATGTTAAGGCACGGGAAATCCGGAAATTCGCGAATCAGACCCGGATTACGAAATTGTCCTTTCTTGGGGCTGCTTTCGGATGCTCGCAGTCGGGATATCCCAGAATGCAGGAACCCACCCCTATGTGATCTCCGGTGACACCCCACTTCCTCAATAGGTCCTTGCCTCCCTCGGTTTCAAACATTTGCCTCGTACGGTGAACCCAGCAGGACCCGACACCGAGGGACGCCGCCGCATTGAACATGTTGCCAAGCGCAAGACTCGCATCCTCGACCGGCGTGACCTTGCTCCTGTCTGCAAAAACGAGTATGACTGTCGGCGCCCTGTAATAAGGATCGATATCCTTTCCCAGCACGGCCGCGTTCATGGCCGAGAGCTTCTTCAAAATTTCCTTGTCCTGGACAACAACGAAAAGAGCCGACTGCTGGTTTGCACCGCTGGGTGCGTACATTCCCGCTTCGAGAATAACGTTCAGCTCATCTTCCCTGATCTGCTCCGGTTTGAATTTACGGATGCTTCTTCTTTCAAGAAGAGTTCTAATGGTTTCGTTCATATCGCTTCATCTCCTTGAGTTATCTGTTGGATAGACCAAACGCCTGACGTGTCCCAGACAGCTTTCAATCTGGCCCGGCCGCAATTCCAGCGTTATGGTTCCTCTGTAGTGAACGGCATGCAATCTCTGAAAGATTTTTCGAAAATCGATCTTCCCTTCTCCCACCGGGAGATGGAGATCATCATCCGGCGAATTGCCTCCATGGTTATCATGCAAGTGGATGTGTTTTATCCTGTCAGGATAGTTTTCCAGAAAGCCAAAGCTGGTATTTTCCTTTGAGAGAAGTTCAGCATGTCCCAGGTCAAGTGTAAGGTTCAGCCGGGGAACGGCCGCAAAAACCTCCGCCAAGTGAACTGCATTTTCGCTCAAATTTTCCAGGCAGACAATAATTCCATTGCCGCTCGCCCTCTCCATTACCCGTTTTAGAAAGCCGATCTTGTAGGCGATTGTCTCCTCCCGCACGAATCGGGGGTCCATCCAGAGGTGCAACGTCAATAGCCGCATCTCCAACTCGGGCATGATATCAAGGACATGGAGCAGCTTTGGGAAATAAATCGTTTCCAGGGTATGCATATCATTGGGATCGCCTTCCGCGGGGCCGTGACAAAGGTAAAAGAAATCGGTTAATCGTGGCAGGGCTCGATATTTATCCAAAAGAAAGCGGAAGTCAGCCGGGTTCACGATGGTGATTTCCGCGAACCGGAGACCCATCTCGTGCAGGGAAATCACGTCATCCGGGCTCCTTGCCGTGCCGCCCAGGAGAATTTCTCGATTCAAACCGGAACGCAAAACCGCCATAAATTGCCCGTGGGATTCCCGGCAAAGTCAGGTCGGGTTTTTCTGGTCAGTGTCTGACCGATCGTCGTGCTTGGTCGATTCCGCAACAAAAATGTAGAATAGAGGTTCGTCACTAAAACTTACGATTTTAAAGCCGTGTCGTTCACACAATTCTCTTGCGTCCGCCTCATCAGGCAGCAAATCCAAATGAAAAGGCGTGCGTTTCTTCAGTTCGACGATGAAGCCTCTACCGAGGGGATGGCTGACCACCAGTCTGCCTTTCTCGCACAGCAGGCGGTAGAGGTTATTCAGGCTTTTTGATTTATCCACTATATTGGAGAAACAAGCGTTGATGAAGACTACGTCGAGACTGTCATCCGGGAGCTGCAAGCTTCCGACGTCGGAACGGTGAACTATTACCTGCGGGAATTTTTCCTTTACCCGTCGAAGCATGTTTTCCGCCAGGTCGCAGGCATGGACTTCGGAAGGACCGTGCTTCAGAATATACGGGATGAGAATCCCGGTCCCGGTTCCCACATCCAGGACCCTTTCGCCCCGTTGGAGGCGGCTTGCTTCAACAGTGGCTTCCAGGCGCTCGGGCACCCCCTTTGGGAGAGGAGGTTCGAAAAGATCCACGCGTTCATTGAAGTACCTTTGCTGCAGCTCATTGTCTTCTTCGATCTGTTCTGTTGTGAGACGATCAGTCATAGTAAATTCCAATGGTTACTGTTCGGTGCTCCCGGGACCCCGGTCCCCCGCGACAGGGACGCTGCCGGCAAAGAGCGGAGGAAAATATAATATCATACAAATGGTGGATTATAGTCAAAAAAACATCCTGCTGTGCTTGTGGCGTAGAGCTGCCGGGGTCCGTAATAGCTTCCGGTCGCCCTGCGGACTCCGTGCGTTTCCCTCTTCCCCGGAAATCCTGCCAATTGGGGTGGACTGACCAAAAGAGGGTGGGCCGAATGAGAGTATCAAAGCGGGCCGAATCAAATTGGCAAAACCAGCGACATCAGGCGGGCACGCTGGAAGGTGTCGTTGTCTTCGATACAGGTGATTTTTGTTCCGAAAAAGCATTTCGCAGGATATAAAAACCATTCACACTAAGCTGGAGAGACAGACAACGATGAAGGCATGCTCCGAGGGCAACGTACTGGAAGAACTGCTGCAACTGCTGAAGCTCGAGCAGCTCGAAGAGAACATCTTCCGCGGGCAGAGTCAGGATCTGGGGTTCGGCAACGTCTACGGCGGCCAGGTGCTCGGGCAGGCACTCTCGGCCGCCTACCGGACCGTGCCGCCGGAACGCCGGGCCCACAGCCTCCACGCTTACTTTCTCAGGCACGGTGATGTCAAGCAGCCGATCGTCTACAACGTCGACCGTATCCGCGACGGCAAGAGTTTCACCACCCGGAGGGTGGTGGCGGTCCAGAGCGGTCAGGCGATCTTCAACATGGCAGCCTCGTTTCAGATCGACGAGCCGGGCTTTGAGCATCAGGATCAGGCACCGGTCGTCCCCGGGCCCGAGGGCCTGGCCTCGGAACTCGAACTGGCCGACCGGATCGCCGAGCAGATCCCCGACTCCCTCCGCGAAAAGCTTCTGTGCCGGCGGCCGATTGAAGTCCGTCCGGTGAAACCGATGAATGCCTTTGCCCCGGAAAAGCGCGAACCGGTGAGATACAATTGGGTCAGGGCCGTCGGCAAAATGCCGGATGATCCTTCGGTTCACGAGTATCTACTGGCCTATGCGTCGGATCACGGCTTTATGTTGACATCGCTTTACCCTCACGGGCAGAGTTTCTGGCAGCCGGCCATGCAAGTTGCCAGCCTGGATCATGCCATGTGGTTTCATCGGCGGTTTCGCATGGACGACTGGCTGCTGTATGCGATGCGAAGCCCCAATGCCTGCAACGCCCGGGGGCTGGCCTGTGGTGAGATCTTCAACCGCCGGGGCGTATTGGTGGCTACGGTCGCACAAGAGGGGCTGATCCGATACCACGGCAACAGTGCGTGAAGAACGTGACCTTTTCCATTAACCTACAAAATAGAGTCCCAAAATACCCACTTTGATGCTTCGCGGGTGAGGCGGGCATCATGAACAATTGTCTCTCCCGGGACCGGGTTTATAACCGCCGGTGATTGGCTGTGAGCGGAAAACCACCAGAAACCCGGTAGCGGACGAGTAAACGGGCTGTTGCCCAAAGGAAAAGCCAAGGCCGGATGAAACCAGGATCCGTCATTCCGGCGCAGGCCGGAATCCAGGATCTTTGAATTTATTGGATAATTCCAATCAGCGACTCTGGACCCCGGTCTTTACACTTCGCCGGGGTGACGTTTCTTGACAAACGGCTCATTTTTTACCTGGATTCTGTTTGGGCAACAGGCCGTAAAAGCGGCCCCCCCCGGTTAAGAAATCAGTTGTTCATTCCTGCAGCGGGTCACCGAGGTCCACGCGCACGCTCGGCGCACCCGGGGCGCGGCAGACCACCGTATAATCCCCGCTCTTCTTGCCCGCGTCGATGAAGTCCTGGATCTCCTTTTGGATGTTCGTCCGCTTCTTGAACTTGAACTCCGAAACCGGGTAGGTGAGGTAGAGCGTGAAATGCCCCGTCCCCTTGCGGGCCGCGGCGAGCCAATCGAGCGTGTCCTTATCCGGATTGTCGAACTTTTCGCCGTTGCTCGAAACCACATAATGGTCGGCGGTGACGTTTTCGAAGAACTCCGGTTCCATGTTGCGGTCGCTGCCGTGGTGCGGGAGCTTCAGCAGGTCCACGTGACATTTGCCGTTCTCCATGAGGTCCGCCGACTTGAGCCCCTCGATGATGTGATCGCCTCGCGAATCGCCGGTGAGCAGCATCCGGAGGGGCTTGTCGTCCTTCCCGGGCATCTGCGCCAGAACGATGGTGCTCGACAGGTTGAAGACCGAATGGTCGGCGTATTCGGCGGCGCGCGCGGAGTCGACTGCGACGCCCATCTCCTCGATCTCCTTATCCCACGCCGCATTCAACGCCTCAATGTTTGATTCGAGCGGCCCCAGCGGCATGAAGGTCATGCCCTCGTCTCCTATGGGAATGGCCCTGGCCCCCTCCTTCGGGAGGCGGATGAGCTTGCCGCCAAACTCCTTGTTGACATCCCAGGCCAGGCGCTTTGCCGCCTCGCGGAGGTCGCGCCCCTGCTTTACGCTTGCCATGACGAGGGCGGCCGCGTGGTTCTTCAAAGGTGCGTTTTCGGGCAGCGTGCCGGTGGTTAGGACCTTCTTGACGAACGGTTCGAGCGAGGCGGCCAACTCCTGACCCTTATTGCCGAGAATGTCATCGAAACTGTTGTGCCAGAGTGACTCGACCAGGTAGGGCTTTTGGCCGGTCATGTCCGCGAGTTCATTGGCCATGGCAAGAATGCCGTTCACGTGGTCGTCGTCTATATGGCTCACCATGACCATGCGTATGGGCAACTGGCCGCCACTCAGGCGGTTCTCATTCTTCATGAGCGCGTTCAGGCGGGGCTTCAGCACGCTCGTGTAGACGCCGCGCGGTCCACCGTCTATCACGACGAGGCGGGGGGCGTCCGGGTTGCCGAAGTGAAGCAGCAGAGCGTCACCGTAGGCGGCTTTCAGGGCTTCGAGCGTAAATAACATGGCGGGGCTCCTTTCTGTCAGGCGGACTGAGACGGGGGGCTACACCGATTGGAGGGCGCGGAGGATGTCGAGCATTCCGGCCCCCTGGAAATAACGTTCGCGACCCAGGTCGGTTGCGGAGCGGCAGAGGATCTCCTTGATGCGTTTCGGCTGCCCCATGATTTCCCGATGCCGGGCGATGAGGAGGGCCGCGGCCCCGCTGACGTGGGGAGCCGCCATGCTGGTTCCATCCTTGCGCTTGATCTCGCGGCCGGGAACCGGGGCTTCGATCTTCTCGCCGGGGGCCACCAGGTCGGGTTTGGCGCGCCCGTCGCCGGTCGGACCGCGGCTTGAGAAGTAGGAAACCCCATAGGTGTGAGGCTGGTCGCGGTGGGTCGATCCAACGGTGATGACCCCCTCCGCGTTGCCGGGGTCGGTGATACTGATGCTCCGGTACCCCGCCATCCACCCTTTCTCGGTCATGTACTGAAGGTAGCCGTCGTTTCCGGCCGCGGCCACCACCACGATCCCCCCTCCGACCAGCCGCTCGCACTCCTCGCACACGGGGGTGCGCCCGCAGGCATAGTTGGCGACGTCGTGCGGGATGGAGAGGCTGAGGTTCACGCCGTGCACGACCATGTAGTCCTTATGGGCATTGAGGCTGCGGACGAACTGCAGTGCCGCCATCACGTTGAATTCATCGCCTTCGCCGTTTTCATCGAGCACGCGCAGGTCGTAGAGGTTGATGTCCGGGCACAGGCCGCGCACGTCGGCAGGGGCGGGGAACATATCGTCCACGTCCGTCTCGCACCAATCCGCCCCGAGAATTCCGGCGACGTGCGTGCCGTGGTCGTGGCTCGGAGGTGCGTAGTCACCGTCATGCGGTATGCGGATTATTTCTTCGACGAGTTCCCAGTCTATCTCCCTGCCAGTCTGAAGGCTGTTTCGCAGTTGGGAACTGAGGCTTGACTTGTCGTTCTTCAGTAACCGCTGCTCTATGGTCTTCAGCCGATCCCTCACGATCGGGGGTACCCCCTGATCGTCCGCGCCGTCCGAGGCCAGCAGGTAGCGGACGATGGTGAAGTCATAACTGGCGACGATGCGGGTGCGCTCCGACCAGTCGGGCTTGCCCACTTCGTCTTTATTGGCGTTGCGCCATTCCACGTGGCGGGGGTCGGTCTCGGAGTCGGCGTCATCTTCCCGGGTCTGTTCCGGCAGCGGGACCGGCAGCCGGCGAATCGGCGCCGAAGCCGTGTACCTCTTGCGGAACGCCGGGTGGCGGGCGTCAATCCCGCTGTCCACTACGGCCCAGGCCAGTTCGCCGCAGGACAGGTTGAAAACGCGCGCGGCGGCGTCGGCCTTGACGGCGACGGTGGAGCGCCAGACCGTCGTTGCGGCCCTGCGGTTGCGACTGACGGAGTAGACGGAGGCGCGCGCATCTCCCGTCGGCACTAGGCCGGCCAGCAATTCGGCGACCTTCCTCACGATGCGCCGATAGTATTCCAGCCGGCGTTCCCGCAATTCATCCCGCTCCCGGGTGCGCGGGGGCTGGTCGAGAAGGTCTTTCGGCCAGACGTCGTCGAGTAAAACGGACGATCCCGGAGCCCCAGGTTCCTGTCCCTCCCGCTTGCCTGTCACTTCCAGCGCGAGGGCGATCGTTCCGACCACCCGAAACATCCAGACGACATCGGGTGTCAGCCAGCCGTACTCGCTCCGGCTCGGACGCGAGCCCGCGGGCGCCTGCGGGTAGGCGAGGGTCTCGGCCAGTACGTCCACGACCGCCGGGTTGGAGAGTTCGCCCAGCCGCTGCTCGAGACCGCACCGGATCACCCGATCCATCCACCACTTGGAAAGGGGGAGGAGAATGCGCACGACCTCGTCGAAGGTGAGCCATGCGACGACGGTGGACTGATTGTACGCGACGCGGGCCGCGGGGTGATACGTGACAGGGCTGATCTCGCGGGGATGAAGCCGCTGCCAGACGGGCGTGGCCGCCTCCGCCGCCAGCCGCTCGCGCAGTTCGCGGCTGAGACGGCCCGCGTTCATGCGGCTGGCGCCGGTTTCGATATAAGGCGTGATGAGGAGATCATGCCGTTCCGCCGGCTTTTCGGCGCACAGTATCCAGACGTCGGGAAGAACCGGCGAGTCCTGGGTGAAACGACCGGCAAACTCGTGGCCGTAGATCAACTTCTCGGTCAGTTCGCGCTTTAGCATCGTACCATCCCTTTTCGGCTGCATGTCCGATTCCGGAAGACAGGCTTTCCGCGTTTGGGTTGGAGCGCTCGTCGGCTACCGTTTGGAGCCGGGGGAGGGAAAGCCTTTAGGGTGAGGCGTGGTTGAGCGGCGGGGCCCGGGATGAGAGCTATCGTGCGCCCGTTCGTCCCAACTCCGCCGAGTGCACTTCAATACATGCAGGCTACCACACGCCCGCTGCCCGGTCAACTCCCCCGGTTTGCCTCAAATGAAAGATTATATGGGACTTTTCGGGTACGGTCCCGTGCCGGATTGAGTGTTAACCGCCGAAGCGACAGGAAAATTGGTTTAACCGGAGCTTGAAATCTTCGTTCAATATGTGGGCCAGGTTGACGGGCTATGTGGGATGAGGTTCGCGATCGTTCTCTCTCATGCCGTTCATCCTCGACTCGATGAGGGACTCAAGTTCGTGGTGGTCCCATCCCGCGTAGACCGCCCGATGGTCTAAAATCCATGCCGGATAGGTAAAAACCCAGTGCCGCAACTGCTTCCAGAGGCCCATGGGCGACTGAGCGTCGATGAGCCGGACATGCACCCGGTTTTGATGCTCACTGAGGATCTCGTTTATCCATTTGCCGAGAAGATCGATGTTCTCTCTCCATTCGGCGGGATATTCATCCGTGGAGGCCTTTCGATCCTGACCCTTCAGACCCAACCCGTCGAGGATCATGCCGCAGCCGCGACATCCAATCTCCAGGTTGGAAAACATGGGCGTGATCACTTCAATGAGGATGGGATTCATATTGAATGGCTCCTTGAGAAATGCCGTCAGTGCCTGTGCCTCATAAAGTCAAAATAGGCATTATCCGAACTCGATCAAGCCGTCCGAATCGGGCCCCGCGTTTCGCGAATATGCACCACTTTGTGCAGTGCGGATTTGCGTAAAACTCTCAACGCTCCGACAGCTTCCGAGGGGGTGTCTTTAGCATGCTGAGTCTCGTGGCATCAGGGATCTACCTGGTCTTGTCACTCAGACCCTGACAAGCTGCTCACGGGGATTGCCCGAAGTCTTCCTCATCCTTTCGGGATTTCGCAGGGCCTCTCGTGAGCGCAGTGAACACGCCCACGGAGGCGATGACCATGCACGTGAACAATGCCGTGTGGAAAGCGTGTATGAATGTGCTCTCAAGCTGACCGGCGGGCGCAACCGCTTTGCGCACGAGCATCGCGCCCGCGGAAGCTCCTCCGAGAGACATAAAAATCGCGCCGGTCAGAGCCACGCTGAATCCCTGTCCCAGCGTACGGATCGTTGCCAGCAGACCCGACACGACCCCCAACTGTCTCAAAGGAACCGAACCCATGATCGCATTGTTGTTGGGTGACTGAAAAAGCGCCTGCCCAAAGCCGGCCACGACAAGCCGCCATACGATGTCAAATTCAGACGCGCGCGGCATAAGGTTGCTTAGAAGCCACAGCCCGAGGGACGCGATGGCCAAGCCCAGCGAACTGAGCACCTGCGAGCCGAAACGGTCGGAAAGCGCTCCGCTGACCGGCGCAACGACTCCAATGGTGATCGGCACCGCCGTCAGCAGCAACCCGGCCCGGTCCGTAGGCATGGCCAGCAGTTCTTCGAGGTAGAAGGGCATGAGGAACATCACGGCAAATAGTGAAGTAAAACTGAGGAAGCTGCTGACCAGCGCCGACGAAAGGACTCGGTTGCGCAAGATAGAGAGCCGGACAATGGGGTGCGCCACGCGCGTCTCCGTGATGATGAACGCCGCGAACAGGACGAAGGCGGCTGCGAAGAGCCCGACGATGAGCGTGGAAGACCACCCGGCTTCCTCGCCGAAACTCATCCCCAGCATGAGACAGGCCGTACCGGCCGAGAGCAGCACCGCCCCGACGGGATCGAATCCCTGTTCGCCTCGGGGTCCGCGTTCGCGTTCGGGAAGGTAGCGAAGGGTCGCGTATATCCCGACGAGACCGATCGGCACATTGATGTAGAAGATCCAGCGCCAGGTTAAAGCCTCCGTTATGATGCCTCCCACCGTGGGACCGGCGCTCGTGCCCACGGCGACCACCGCGGCAATGATGCCCAGCGCCCGTCCGCGCTGTGTGGGAGGAAAGGCGCCGGTCGTCATGGCCGGGCTGATGGCCATCATCATTGCGCCTCCGATGCCCTGAACCGCGCGGAAGACGACGAGCAGCGGAAGCGATGGAGCGGCGCCGCAGAGCGCCGAACTCACGGTGAAGACGATCAGTCCCGACGCCCACAGGACCTTTTGCCCGACGATATCCGACAGGCGGCCGAAAGTGAGCAAAAGGCTCGCGAGCACGATGAGGTAGCTGATGATGACCCATTCTATCATGCCGCTGAGAGGCACATCAAAAGCGAGGCTGATTTTCGGCAAAGAGATGTTCACGATGCTGGCATCGAGGGTAGCCATGAAAACGCCGATGGCCGTGATCCCCAGGATAACCCATTTGTTATTTGAAGCCGAAGCGGCGGATCGGCCCCGGACTTCATCGCTTGCACTGATCATGAACTGTTCCTGTTTCTTTCACGGACTCCCCGCGTGGCGGACATTAATCCGGCGCCTTTCCTGCCCCCGCCATACGGGGATCACGGCCGCTTCGTTCGCGACCTCGCAGGTGCTGCCCAGTGCAATTCCCCATACGTGGCCCACTTGGCGTGGCATGAACGGGGGCGTCCGTTCAATTGCTGCCCGAACGGTCAGGACGGTTGTAATCCCTTGTGCCGTCCGCGTCCATCGGAAATTCAAGTGCAATGCAAAGTAACCATGAGGCGCACCCGCGACAATCCCGGATGGTAATTCCTCCGGGCGCTTTGCCGTGCGGGCCCGATTGAACGCCGTATGAATCGCCTGCCGCACGCATTTTGGGGAATACCTTGAGCATCCCTGAGCGAAGTGGTAATCTGACCGAACTCTCGGCTTCCATGCCGTTCGTCGGCCGTTTTCGGGTGTGGAGGAGATTCGTTTCATGCATCGATTCATTAGATCGTTTCCAACGGCAATCCTATTGCTGTCCCTCCTTCTGTGCCGCGGAAATTGCCTGGCGGCGGCAGCGTCTCTCGAAACGCACCAGGGCCGGTACTTCAAATGGCTGAGCCCTCCGGAGTGGCAGGTCAGCGAAACGGCCTCCGGGGTCACACTCACTTCTCCGGACGGGAAATACACTGCGGCATTGGCCGTGGAGCTGCGCTCAAAGGGCAAGAGGACACCGGGCGCTTTTCTGCAATGGATGTTTGCCCAGGCAGCCGATTTCGAGAACGTCAAAATTATCTCGGTCACGCATCTTCCCCGACTGCATCTTGGCAACCGGAAGTGGGACTTCGTCCAGGCGATTGTGTCCTATACGGACAGCGGGTTGCCGGTTACCGGTCTATGGAAGGCAGGTGTCACCAACTATTCCGGCATGAACGACGCCATGATTGTCGGCTACAGTGCGGCGAATCCCGATTTCAAACAGGCGCGGTCCTTCATGCCGGCGATAGCCGGAAGCCTCGTTCCCGTGAACGGGACGGGTTTCCCCGGACATGACCGGGTCATCCGCTCGAAAAACAACCCCGCGGATAATTCGGGGCTGATCCAGTCCGGACAGGTCCTGGACAATACCGGGGGACATGCCGGCGAAGCTCAACGCGAAGGAATGATGGGGACCGGGCCCGTTATCGTTATTAATCCGGAAACCGGGATGCAACGCGACACGCCGCCCGGCGACAACCACCCCGAAAGGGACGGGTACGTGGAGCCGGAGCGGTCCAATGAATTGCTCGTTCCCGACCACCAATGACTTAGGGCTTGTCCATAAATAGGCCTTTTAGGGATCACACCGGATTTTGAGACCGATTTTGGTCGCGACGATTGAGCAAAACCGCAGGCGTAGCTGGACTACGTTGAGAATTTTGCGATTGAGGAGCGGCCGAAGTGGGCCAAAAGCCGGATGCGAGCACAAAGGATTTATTTACGGACAAGCCCTAAGAAGGGTGATGAAGAAAAGCGTCTCGGTGGGAATTAAGCGCAGATACGGGTCGTATCGTCATTCCGGCGGACGCCCGAATCCAGGACTTACCTTAATCGCTGACTTGCACGGTAAAAACCGTAACGCGCCTGGCCGTTGAGGGCCGCACGGTCGAAAGGGGCCTGGGGCGGAACCGAAAGGTCGCCCGGTCGGAACATCACGAGGGCGCGCCGCTGAATTCAATCCCGAGAAGGCTCACGTCATCCTGCGGTTCGGCATGGCCCCCGAACTCCAGCATCGATCGGATGACCTCATCGAGGATCGTCTCGATCGGCTGGTCCCCGAATTCGTTCAAAACTGCGTAAAACCTTTCCGTTCCGAAGAAATTCCCTCGATGGCCTTCATACTCGGTGACGCCGTCGGTGTAAAAAATGACCTTATCGCCTTTCTCGAGCCGCCTGCGTTCCTCCACAAAGGGAGCTGGGCTGCCCATCCCGATGATGGGGCCGTTTTTGTCCAGGACTTCCAGGTTCCCTCCCGAATGCAGAAGAACCGGCGACGGGTGGCCCGCTTTGGAATAGCACAGGTACCCTTCCCGAATGTCCAGAACGGCATAAACGATGGTGAAAAACATATCGAAGCGTTCGAGCGGATACTGTTCATCGAGTGCTTTCAACACGGACCGGGGCGGCATGATTTCGTAAATGGAGGGTGTCGCCTTGATTGCCTTTCTCAGGAGACGGCTGTCCGGTTGGAGCACCTGGGAGACGGAGACGGTCACCAGGGCGGACGGCACTCCATGGCCGCTGACGTCGACCATGTACAATGCCAGATGATCGTCGTCCAGAGGGAAGACATTGAAAATATCCCCTCCGATAATCTGACAGGGGAGAAATTTCCAGGCCGCTTTCAGATTATCCAATTCCAGCGATCTGTTGGGAAGCAAGGTCTCCTGGATACCGGCGGCGGCTTTCAGATCGTCGTCCAGCCGCTTCTGTTTCTCGATGAGACTCTTGTTCAGCCTCACCAGTTCCTTTTGAGCGGATGCGTACTTGAGCACCAGTTCCTTGAGAAGTTGATTCCTGATTTCGGCATCTTTTTCTTTCGCCCGATATTCCAATAGATCGCGAAGCCAGCGGAATTCATCGATAGTACTTTCCGATTCACACTGAGAATACTGTTTAAGCCAATGTTCGATTTGCATCTGCGGTCGCTTTCAACGAACGTCGGGAAGGTCCAGGTTAAAGTCGGATCGCGACCCGAGGAGGCCGTCGATTCCAACGTCGGTGAGAGACGATAGTCTTTCCCATATGATCCGGATGTCTTTTGCGTTGCGGATCACGCTGCCGTGTTGGGGAGCGATAATGGAAAAGGGAATCCCGGCAATCTGCTCCAGTGCAAATCGGATCGCTCTTCCCGACGGCATGGTCTTCTGGTGAAATCGAAGGATATCGGGAATGGGGCAATAGGACTTCTCCTGGGGGCAGTTCAGGTAGTCCGTGCACCTGCCGCACTCGGGAGACAACTCCAGGAACAGCTCCCATTGCGCGCTGTAGCTGCCGAAGAGATCGCTCGTGAAGATCACCCCCGTCTTTTCGTCGAAGGTGACGAAGCTCCCGTGTGAGTGCGCGTAAGGAGTTTTGGTGAAGCGCAGTTCCCTCCCGGAAGAAAACCGAAAACGACGATCGAGTTCCTCCAGGGAGACCAGGACGGATCTCGATGCCCCGTAGTGCCTGATGAACATGTGGTCACTCTTGGAGGAGATGATTTTCAAGTCGGAGCGGTCAATGATGTCTTCGAAGTTGGCGATGCTGCCGCAAAGATCCGGATCGTAATGCTGGTAGATGAGCGCGGATATGCTCGAAGGGTCAATGCCGGTCGAAAGGATTTTCATCATGACGGAGGGGAAATCCGGACGGCTTCCGCCGTCGATGACGACCGACTCTTCGCCGTCCGTGATAAGGTAAGGGTTGCAGTGCAACCCGGATTTGGCGTCAAAAAAACCGATCCAATAGATCTTTTCGGCAATTTCGATCGGCCGGGCATAATCCAACGCGGCCCTTTCGGCTTGCGACATGGATGAATCCTCTCCTCTCAGCACAGCATCCCGGCTGTTCTCTCAATACGGTAACAGGA
The DNA here is from genome assembly GCA_963666995.1 of uncultured Syntrophobacter sp. GTDB lineage: Bacteria > Desulfobacterota > Syntrophobacteria > Syntrophobacterales > Syntrophobacteraceae > Syntrophobacter. The sequence continues at coordinate 4,437,108 of OY762941.1, forward strand.
ACGGCCTGCGGTGCCGGCCCGACCAGGGTGATCGGGTGTGGGTCTAACGGGCAATCGGGACCATCTTCCAATGAGGTCCCGGGTGCGGTACAAGTTTCAACCGTATCCGCAATTTACACTCCGGAGCGCTCACCCGGAAGTATAAAACGTCGCAGGCATTGGAACAAGTGGACGCATTCCCGGGGGAGATTCTATTTTCAACTTTCAGCGAACCGGTTGACGGAGGGGATCCTTTGCGGAAGACCTCCCTTTGGGCGAGGTTATCAAGGGGCTGTTGCCCAAAGGAAAAGTGTATGCATTCCCACGCAGGAGGGGCTGTTGCCTAAACAGAATCCAGGTTGAAAATGAGGCGTTTGCCCAGACAACGTCACCCCGGCGGTATTGCCGGGGTCCAATGCCGGAGTCGATTTAAGGATGAGTGTTGCGTGTAACAGAAGCGCTGCCTTGCACCACGCCTTTTCTTGCCGGTTAAAAACCCGAACACTGCCCGCTCATGAGCCCACGAGCAACGCCACTGGGAAACTGAGTAACGCCTCTCCGACAGACAGTGCCTTGCCGACGGAAAGCACCTCGTTCGTGATAACGTTGCGCCATTGTGCAGGCGCCCCGTCAGGCATTACCACCTCGGTGTCCTGCCATACCGGTCTTCCAAGAGGAAAATCTCCCTCTTCAACCAGGTGGCTGAGAAACCTTGGAGCAATGACCACGGCCCATTGCCGTCCATATTTGCGTGCAAACGGGATGACATGGTGCTTGAACTTTCCTCCCGGCGCGAGGGGAAGATAAGCTCCCTCCCGGAAGACCTCCCGGTGTGTTCTTCTCGCTTTGAGCGCCCGATAAATGAGAAAGAGCTTGATCTTCCCATCCTCTCTCGTGGATAGGAGATCGTGGATCAATCGATCGATCTTTGAACCCTCCTCTTCCCGGATACCGGCAAGCATCGCACGCCTTTTTTTAAAATTCACCTGCCTGCGATTGTCGGGGTCCACCAGGCTCAGGTCCCACAGTTCGGTCCCCTGATAGAAATCGGGCACACCGGGTGAGGTAATCTTGATAAGCGTCTGCGAAAGGGAGTTGAGCATCCCGTAGTGAGAAACTCTCCGGCAAAACGGGATGAAGTCTTTCAGAAATGTGTTGGATCGTGAGCGACTCAGGATCTTTTCGGTGAATGAGACATAAGCGTCTTCATATTCGGTATCGGGTTTCAGCCATGCGGTATGGACTTTTGCTTCCCGAACAGCTTTGACAATATATCCCTTTATTCTTTCAAGGAATTCAGCATAATCGGCATCTGTAAAGGGGAATGCTCCAATCAAAGTCTGGTATAAAAAATACTCGTCGTTTCTATCCGGGACGGCCAAGCCGAAGACTCGCTTCTTTTTGTCCCTGTTCATTTTGATCCAGGTCCGGAGTTCTTTCCGCCACTCATCAGGCATCTCGGAGAGCACGTTGATTCTGGCGCGAGCGTCTTCGCCTCTTTTGGTATCGTGAGTCGCGGTCGCATTTAGGGAATCCGGCCATAGCTCTCTTCTCTTCGCGCTGAAGGTGTGAAATTCTTCGAGCGAGCATCCAAAGTGATCCGGCCGTCCGCCCACCTCGTTGAGTGACAAGAGCCGGTTGTACACATAGTATGTTGTATCTTCGACTCCCTTCGCCATGACCGGACCGGTAAGTTGCTGGAACCTCATGACAAAGTGTAACCATTCCCGCTTCTCTTCTTCAGAAACATAATCTGGAAAGTCCAGGAGAAGGAATCTGCGGACAAAGGTAAATCCATGTAATAGGGCGGGGAAATTGGCTCTTGCCCGGTCCACGGCCGCCAAGATGGTTTTCCTGTCGTCGTCCGAGACCACAATCCGGCTGATGTAGGTCCTGTATACGGGAAATACTGCCAGAACTTCGGTCAAGGCTCTTTGCAGCGCAGTGAGAGTTATGTCGCTTCCATGGCGGTCCCGGCTGGAGATCTGCTTCAGGAGTTGGGCGAGGTTGTGGACATCGCTCGCCATATCTTCCTGAATGATCAGCTTTTTGTTGTCGCGCACGACATCTTCATAAGGATTCTTCAGGCCGGTTATGCCGGCGTAGATTCTGCTGAATGCTCGCTCATTTTCCTTTTGGCAAAACAACTCATTGACATAATTCGTAAAATCATAGCCGGTAGTTCCCTGGACCGGCCAGGAAGGTGACAAGTCTTCCTGAAGATTGAGTATTTTTTCAACGATTATATAGTTTGCCGGTGCTTTTGCTCTCACTTTCCGCAGATAGCTTGTCGGATCGTACAACCCATCTACATGATCGATTCTCAAGCCGGTGACAACTCGTCTTTCAAGCAGATCGAAAATCAGGCCGTGCGTGTGGTTTAGAACGTCTTCGTCTTCCACTCTGAGTGAAATCAGCCCATTCACACAAAAGAAACGGCGATAATTTATTTCTTCCGCTGCCACTTTCCAAAATGAAAGCCTGAAGACTTGTTGGGACAGAAGGTCATCAAGAAAATTAAAACTTTCGGCCTTCTCCTTTTCACCATTGAAGGTCCGCACGTTTTCATCAACGAATGCCTTTATTACTGCGTTGCTGTTGTAGGCTTCCCACATAGTGTGTTGGATGAATTTTACCTGGTTATTGCGCTCCTCCGGGTCATCGCTCGAAGAAAGCGACTTCAATACATAGAGGATCCCTAAAAGTTTGATAAAGTCGGGATTGTCTTCGGCAAGTTTCCTTTTTAGCTGAGACAAGTTGTTAAAGAGATTCAGATAAGATTCGATTCGTAGCGGGAAGGCGAGGTTGTAGTAAGCGGCCTTGAAGCCGTCAGGACCGTATTGAAGGGCGATCTCTCCATCTTCGAGACACTCCCCATAGAACCTGCCAAGAAATGGCGCCAGAATCCTCTTGTTCAGGCTGGCGGCCGGATAATCCCAATCCACGTCGAAAAACCGGAAGTACCTGGAACTGGAACCATTCTCCAAAATATCCATCAGCAGCCGATTTTCTGAATCTATCGCCATATGATTCGGGACAATATCCTGAATCCAGCCCATGTTGTACGTTCTTAGCTCCGCGGACAGCCCGTCGAGGTCGGAGAGTTCTCCCAACTCAGGATTCAGGTGATTGGGGTCAACCACATCATAGCCGTGGAGGCTGCCTTTGACGGCTTTGAATATGGGAGAAGCGTACAGGTCGGATATACCCAGGTCCGCCAGATAGGAAATGACCGGCTGCGCGGCCTGAAAGCCGAACGCAGGATTGAATTGAATCCGATAGGTTGCGGTTGGCATATTCATGAGAGACGTCCCGGTCTTCTATCCATTCGTGGGTTTGCTGTTTGCGAGGCATATGGGCGCCCGCAGCAAAAAATTGTCGGCCAGGACCGTGGAATGGCGTAGCCATTCCTGTGCGTTTTGGTCGCCCAGGTCGGCCTTCTCCTTAAAGCCGGGACAATGAACGTTAAGGATCTTGTAGCAGATGTTTTGGGTTTTCCAGAGATTTACCTCGAACGGCAAGGTCCGGACCAGTTGTGCCGCCTTATTCAACCTCTCAAGGCGAGAAAGGTCGCCAGGTTGCTCGAGAAGTTGTTCGGCCAGGCTCTCAATGTTGACGGCCAGTAACAAGCCTAGAGCGGTCGCATCCAGAGTTGCGCCGGCCAAACGAGCTTCTTCCAGAAGAGGTCTTACGACTTCGGGGTCAAGCCCCTCCCCTTGAAGCACCCTGCGAAGCTTGGCATTCAAGCACAAGTCCGCGGCGACCGAGAGGACTTGGGGGCGTGGCGTGCCGGACCCCGTCAGAAAGCGAATCAAGGGGGCATGGTGCTCATAAATCGAGCCATATGCAGCTTCAGCCTCTGTCAGAGTCGGCCCCATGATGATGTTCAGGACTTTTCGCCGCTCATCGGCAAAGAGTGAGGTCAGAGAGTACGTGGACGTCCCGAAGTATTTGCCCAGTAGAAGTATGGTCTTCGGGAAGTCAGCTCCGGCGAAAGCTGCTGAAATCTCTTTGGCCAGCGCTTCATATTTTTGCGCGCCCTGATATTCACCCGTGCCGCAGGCGATACTATGATCACCAAGATGCAGAACGCCGAAGCACAAGCTGGAGGATATGTGCGTGACCTCTGAAGTGACCGTGGCACGCCCGATTACCAGCCTTGAGCCCCCCACCTGAAAGCTGCGGTAATCCTCCCGGGTGGCGGAATAGGCATAGATCGAGCTGCGTTCGCCGACATCCTGAAACAGCGAACTCAAGGCATAGTGGGCGCCCACATCCTTCATGTCGAGCATGGCGGGTCTGACCCATTTCTCATAGACGGAGCGGCCGTCACGGTGTTCAGGTATGTTGCTCTTGGCACGCTCGAGATGTTCGAGAAAGCCGGGTTCGAAGGAGTCGCTAAAAAGCTGGTCGGCCAATTGCAGAACCCTGCCGGCGTATTGTATGACCTGAACGGTCTCAATCCCCGAAAGCTCGTCAAAAAACCAGCCGCAACTTGTGTACATGAGCATGGCGTTGCGTTGGAGCTCCATAAGATTCAGGACCGTGATCTCGTCCCCGGAGTTTAAGGGGCGGGTTGCGTGGCGGTTCATAAACGCCCTGATTCGCTCGGGTGATCGATCCACGATGATGTCGATGTAGTCGTCTCGAGCCGCCCAGGGATCGGTCAGAAACTGTCTGGCCGTTTGTTCGAAAGCTGGATTCACGGCATCGCGCAGCCAGTCCAGGGCCGCACGCAGGGGGGCTCGCCAACCCTGGTTCCAACCCGGGTGGCCGCCGCTGTTGCACCCGCAATCGGAACGCCAGCGTTCTATGCCGTGCTCGCAGCTCCACGAGCTGTTTTCAAAGATCTCCACTTCGTACGCCGGTGGATGATCCTCCAGGTACCGGCCATAATTCGTCACCTGTGCCAATCCGTTGGACTCGATGTGATGGAGCGCATGCGCCAGGGCCATGTCGCCGTAACGATGATGATGCCCATAGCTTTCGCCGTCCGTGGCGATGTGGACGAGGCGAGGGGAGTCGTCGGCGAACGCGGAAAGCAGCCGGTTGGCGAATGCCTCGCCGTTGTCGAGCAGACCTTCAAATGCAAGAGCCTGAGCAATGGGGCCGTCGTAAAAGAACAGGTTCATGACGCGGCCGGACGGCAGCGACAATCGGTAGGCCAGGGCAGGATAGATTTTCCCGCCGCTCACGTCCTGCCATTCATTACCATCAATGGGCCGAACCCGGCTTGCCTGCCTGGGGGCAAGTATGGCGAAGACGATGCCGTGTTGAGCCATGAGGTCCAGGGTTTCCAGATCTACCGCAGTCTCCGGGAGCCACAACCCTTCCGGCCTGCGTCCAAAGCGATATTCAAAATCCTTTATTCCCCAGATAATCTGGGTGTTCTTGTCGCGGCTGTTGGCCAACGGCAGGATCATGTGATTGTAGGCTTGGGCCAAGGCATTTCCGTGACCGGAGAATTTCTCCAGGCTCTGCCGGTCAGCCTCCAGAATTGCCTCATAGGCGTCGGGGGCGTACTTCTGCATCCAGAGGAAGAGAGTCGGACCGAAGTTGAAGCTTATACTGGCATAATTGTTTACCAGTTGGGAGATTCGTCCTTCCGTGTCCCAGATTCTCGATACTGCGTTGGCAGCGTAGCATTCAGCTGCAATCCGCTCGTTCCAGTCGTGGTACGGGAATGCCGAATCCTGGATCTCGATGGCCTCCAGCCAGGGGCTTTCTCTGGGCGGTTGATAAAAATGCCCATGAATACAAATAAATCGGTCCATCAGTTAGTCCTCCGGTTGCGGACTCACAATGAAAAGGGCATATTTCGTTAAGGTCATCGAGACCTTCCCGTCTGAATGCAACACTATGAGCAGGTCGCCGCCTGGATCGTTTCATCGTTCCTCTCCCGACGCCGGCAGCGTACCGCATAAAGGGGTTGAAATCAGAGGGGGCCATCTCTTCTCTCTCTCCACCCACGAAGTGGGGGGGAGGGAATTGTCAGACACTTTCCCGGCCCATCTCTGATCTTGCCAATCCTTACTTGCCCTGATCGTGCTCGCCAACTATGTAGCCTACGGTCGCACCGGCAGCACCACCGACGGCTGCTCCAACAGCAGGATTTCCGCCAACGACGGCGCCAAGAACAGCTCCGCCCGCAGCGCCAATGGCTGCTCCGCTCAGCGTTGTTTGTTGTGTGTGTGTCATGCCGGCACACCCAAGTGTGCAGGCAAAAGCAAGAATAACAAAAGCAAACATTATACGTTTCATCTCATCTCTCCTTCTTACTGTGATGTTCTCATGGGGTTTTCGTTAGCGGGCGACCAGCGATGCCCGTTTTTATATTGGGTTTGATCATTGTATCCCAGATCACCTTGGTCACAGGCTCTTTAATGCGATCCGGATTCGCACTGTAATAATTGTCCACCCGGGCAACAACTTCATTCATGGGTATATCAGCCATTCCTTCAACAACTTTTGGAACAAAGCTGTCTCTTTTGAGTTCAGGATATTTATCCATCAAGTGTTGTTCAATTGTCACCACGTGTCCAAAACCCCAGATAAAGGCCACCTTGGAATCGGGCGTCATCTTTTGCCACAAATCTCCTGTCAGGACCGGCATTCCGAGGGAATCGTGCAGTCCTTTTTCAATGGCTTTTTGATCGGCTTTTTGATTGGGACTTTTCTCCCCGGCCTGCACTTCAAACGAGCAGGCCGTGAACCCAACAAAAAGAGCAACTACAAGGCAAATCCCTACCATTTTAAGTCTATTCATAAAGATTCCCTTCCCGTTAGTTTTTCAACGCGTCTCTTTCTTCCGTCAGCGAATCGGCCACATATTGGCGCGGAACGGCCTCCCTTCCAGGGCATGTCAGCCCAAAACTCATATCGTACCGTAACTGTTCCCCGCAGAAGACGCCGGCAAGTATCCTTTTGGAATCCAAGGTCCTTCTCATAGGTCTGCGCGTCCCCTCCCGGCATACGAAAACATGCACCACAGCAGAAACCTGCTTCCCGATACGAATTGCAGAAATGAATCTATGACCTCGAAGACGCTCAATCGCAGGAGAATCACACCAACCACCACGACTGCATCCAAGATTCTCTTGATTTTCCGATCCATTCGGTATGTAGGCATTAATCAGGCAAAGGACAACCCCAACCGCAACCGGGATAATAATCAAATCAATCAAGGGCATCCTCTTCTCCTTTCATGTCCATAGCCCACTCACAAGCCGATCCTGACCGAAACCGGCCTCACTCCTTCTCGATGCCGTCACTCCTCTCAAATGCGACCAAATAACAGAAGCAATACCACGATCAGGAGGATCAGTCCCAAGCCACCGCTGGGATAGTATCCCCACGCCCGGCTATGCGGCCAGGCAGGGAGCGCGCCAATGAGCAGAAAAACCAGTAGAATAAGGAGAACCGTCCCCAACATTTTCTCTTTCCTTTCTGCCGTAAGCTCGGCGTGTGTTTGCCTTCATCTGTTGTCCCTCACCAAGTGCGGAATCACAGAAGAGAACCAGGGTGGAAGCCTAATGGGCCAGATTGCATTATATTTGAGCAAATTTCATGCCCGGTAGATCGAGAGGCATGGCGTTTTGAATTTAGCTAATATGCATAAAGGGTTATGGCAGGGCGAGACCCATCGAAGGTTGTGGATTTGAGTAGAAAGGGTGTTGCATGCAACGGAAGCGTTGCATTACTTCCATGTTACATGCAACATTTCAATATCAGGAAGTTGCCTTGGTGAGCTTGTACTCGAACATCCGGGCTTGGGATTCCATCAGCACCACAAAAATCTTGTACCTGAAAGGGTGCTCTGCCCTGGAAGAAGAAACAATCATGCTCTATTCTTCCTGCGTTGCTCCCCTTTCATGAGGTTCGCATTTACGTGGATAGAAGCCTACAGCTATTGGGTTCTCTTGAAAGACAATGTTTTTGAGCCGGGAAGGGTGATGTGAATGGCGTTATTTTCAATGGTACCCACAATGACTCCCCCGGTCCTGGTGTTGACTCTAAGCTCACCGCCCTTGATGTACCATGAGAAAGGGACTTCTTCGTCGCCCACTCTCCAGATGCCGTCTCCATTAGCCTTGAGTTCCATGACGGTTTCAGCCTGCTTTGGTGAGTCTTTTACCTCTGCCTTGTACATACCGATTAACTGTTCTTTTGATCCGCATGAAATCATGAGGACCAATAGCAGGCATAGTGGAAGCAGCCGCATACGACTGTTAGATCTTGATTCCATCAGCATGGCGTAACCTATCGCGAAGCAGCAGGAGGAGTAACCCTGATTCTTGCAGGATCTGCCAGTCCTCCTCTGCGGAAGATGAAGAGTCGATCAAAATAATAGATCTGGATGGTGAAGATCAGCATAACGACATTTTCAGTGATCTTTTTCCAGCCGATGGGTTCACCCACCGTATCGTAGCACCCACAAGTTATGGGCGCACCCCAGTACATGTTGATCAGGACCATGATATTGAACAGGATAATCATGAGTCCGATGAGGATCGCGGAAGCTCTCGACATGAACCCGACGATAAGGAAGAGCCCGCAGACAAACTCGACCCACGGCAAAATGACTGCTCCCAGATTGAGGAACCAGTAGGGCACGAGACGGTAGTTCGCGGTTGCTTCGGCGAACTGAGCCGGGTATGGAATCTTGCTCATACTCGCGTAGAGAAAAAAACAGCCCACGTATATCCTGAGTACAAAAGCCGCGTACTTGCTCATGGCGATTCGTCTGAGAGTTGACCAGATCATTTCTTTGCCTTCTCCTCCACAGGATAGCCTCGGCCCTCCCATGCCGTTAGTCCCCCCTCCAGAATCCTTACATTCTTGTAACCACGGAGAAGCAGCTTAGTGGCAACCTCAAGATCATAGGGTTTACTGATCGTTGCACCGTACACGACGATCTTCTTTTCCTTGTCTTCTTCGGCGAAGGTCATCAGGTAAACAATGTCGAAGAGTCCTAGGGGGATGTTGACGGCTCCCCCGATATGGCGTTGTTGATAAAAGTTGGTTGGCATGGCATCCAAAATGAGCGCTTCACCGTGCTGAATCTCTTCCATAACAGCAGAAGGACTGACCATAGGAATTGAGCTTCCGTCAGGAAATTCAGGGAAAAGAGGTATCCCGTTGGGATTGGTGGAGTTGAAAATCACCGCAAGAACAATACTGATTACGATGACCAGAAAGAAATCAACCCAGGACATCCGGGAGGCTTTGTAGGCTTTGCATGCTTCCATCTCAAGGCGCTCGTCATCTCTGAGAAGCCAGCGCCTCATCTCTTTCACGAACATCTTGGAAATGTCGGGAAAGTCCCTCAATATACGGTCAAACCGATCTTTTGAGAGGATCATCAAGTGAGTCTCTTCCAATGCCTCTATATCGGCAGACACCGGTTCGCCCGTGAGGAGCGCCATTTCACCAAAAGTATCCCCTGGCCCCTGGATGGAAAGATCAATCTCCACTCCTTTTTCATTTCTTCCAAAGATCCTCACTCTGCCTGAACTGATGATGTAAAGGCTATCGCCAGGGTCGCCCGCTCTACAGATGATAGTATGTTGTTGCACTACCAGATCTTGAACCGCCCGGGTGATTGCATTCAGTGCTTCCTTCGACAAGTCCCGGAAGACGGGGCTTTTCATCAGGATGTTCACTTTGTCGTCGTTCTCGGTCATTGCCCTCTACTGCTTCTTGTAGTTTTCTCTCAGATTTTTTAGAAACCCGTCGAAATCCTGGATCACCCCGCTGTGGCTCATAAGCACCTTGCCACTGTGCGTTACCAGCACCATGGTCGGCGTTTCCATCATTTCCATGGCTTGGGCAATGGCCAAATTCTCGTCGGGGAATAACGGAAACGGTACCTTGAAGTTCTTTTTGAAAGCATCTATTTGCGTTTTGTCGTTTCCGATGCATATCCCAATGATCTTTACATCCCTGGCCAAAGCAGCGTCTTTCTGGATCACCTGGTAAAGCCTGTTGAGTACAGGTGCATTCGCGTGGCATTGAGGGCATAAGGCACTCAGGATCTCGATAAGGACAAGTTTTGCTCCGATCTGGGAGATAGTGCAAGGGGCCATCGTTTCCAGGCCAAGATAAGTCAATGTTTGTTGTGAGTCCGGCGCCGGCAGGGTGAACTGGGGAAGCTGTGATCCTGCAACAAACGGCTGGTTTTGAGAACCGTAAACGGCATAGCACTGCAGAACGAACAAAAGACAGATCATGAGTTGAAGGCTCGTGAGAAAACGTTTCTTCATGTGACATTCCTCCTCGGAATCAAGTGAGTCCCGCCATCAAAACTCTTGGCTGTTGCCCTTATCGAATGCGGGACGACAGCAGGGAGCAGGCCAAAAAGCGGTGAGCTATGCTGCACAATCTTAGAGCAAATTCCATGCCCGACGGATTGAGAAAGGTTGAGTTTTTTTTTGGGCAATGTGTAGAGACACTTACGGAAGAATGAGACCCGTCGATGGTTATGGACTTGAGTAGAAATAGTGTTGCATGCGACACAGAAGGCATGCAACACTTCCGTTGCATGCAACGTGCCTTTTCTTGCCGGCTATAGACTGAATATGCTGTCCAGCCACCATTAACTATGTGTTATTCAATCACAATATTGAATAAATGAGATCACCTGTCTGCTCGGCACAGATCTTGATAAATGCAAATCGCGACGGAGGCCATCCCGCACATTTCTCATCTGTTCACCACGTTCCCGGAAGATGGGAGGGAGAGGGTGAGGTTTCTAAAGAAGATGCGAGTACGGCCGTTGTTCCTTCCGGGAATAGCGGAGCCTCTCAATTGGAACGCATGTGAACGGGCGTTTTAAACTGGGAGATAAGTCGATAATAAGCGAGACTCAGAGAGGTTGCAAAAGGGGAAGGATATGGAGAATCGAGGGAGAGGAGAATTCGAAAGAATTACTCTGGAAGATCACCTGTCATTGGACGAGATAAGGATAAAGATGCAGACAAGGCCGGGATTTCTAACGATGCAAAAATGGCTGGTGATCTATAACTTCATTGTGCATCCAAGACCCCTATCGCAAATCGCTATGCATACGGGTCTGTCTGAAGCAACAGTTTATAGAATTGTTTCTGATTACAATAGGCTTGGACCTGAGGCTTTCGACATTAACTCAACTAAATTTTTTCATGTGGTTTCCTGATGAGCCTCGGGTCCGTATATTTCAAGAAACGACAGGTGGAAATCAAACACAAAGGCAAAACCATGGAAAATACGTTAAAACACAAAGATATCGAAGAGATACTGGCTAAGGCCGATGCTCTCCTCAAGCAAACCGATCCAGAGATCATCAAATTTATGGAAGAGGAGCGACGACTCCAACTTGAACGACATGCTCAAAGCTTGAAAAAACTCAAATCTGAGGTTCACGACAAGATCAAGGAGGAGGGAACGTCAGAGGCCAGTTCCTATAGCGAAGGAGTGCACGAGGCAATGGATGATATTGTGAAGGCCATGAAGGACTTGGCAAGCTATCTTTCCTGATTTCCGGCAAGCGCCATTGGCTCTTGATGATCGTTTCGGCCTTCCTCGAATAGCCTCCCGCAAGCTGGGAACGGGGCATTCATTACAGAGGCTGGGTAACCGGGAAGGGCGAGACGCTTTCCTGCGTCTCCTGCTTTTGCTGTCTAACATCGGTACCGGCGATCGGAATGAGATAGGGCCGGTTTGCCTCGTGCTCAATCAACCGGCGCTGAGGAGTATCGCTTGTGCCCGATTACCGGGAAATCATGCTCTGCCGGAAGGTTGTCCATTGAAGGGCTCTCGGGGATTGTTCTCCCTACCGGCTCCCGCAGCCGGGGTATGTCCCATTGGCGGTTACCCGGTTCAAAGATGTACTTCTCTTAAACTGAAGCCTATCGATAGGGACATGTTTCAACATATTCTTGGGAAGGTCGAGGATGATTGCTTTTTATTCATCTTCTGATTATTTTCCTCATGCTAAGATATCCGAGCTTATACTAACTTGCGCGCAAGATTGAACTATAGTAACATGCAACCCACCCCTCAGGAGGGGGTTGCCAATGTCAAAGAAAACGAAAGTATCCAGTGAGGTGTTTCAATTGGCGATGGAAGCTGCGGAGAAAGCGAGAACTTCCGATGACCTCAGAGCGGCTCAAGCTGTATTGATCCCCGGCCTTCTCGACATCCCTGACCGTATCACCGGGAAAATCATCGGTCGTTGTCGTGGAACAGTAGTCCAGTTGCGTAAGAAATTCAGCACCTTCAAGCAATCGCACGACCGCAACTGGGGTGGCCGCCGCTCCGGCTACATGACGATCGAGCAAGAACGTCAATTCCTTTCGGAATTCCTGGACCAGGCCGCACATGGCGGTATTTTGGTTGTGAGTAAGATTCAACAGGCATTTGAGGCCAAAGTGGGGCGCAAAGTAGCCCAAAGCACCATTTACCGGATGCTGGACCGTCACGATTGGCGAACTATCATACCAAGGCCTCGTCATCCCAACAGCAACACCGAAGCCCGGGAGGGCTTTAAAAAAACTCCCGAAAACAGTGACTAAGTGCGTGAAAGCACTTGCTCCCCTGAGAGTGCGCTTGCGGTTGATGCTCCAAGATGAAGGGCGTTTTGGAAGAATCAGCACTCCTCAACGTTGCTGGGCGCCTCGCGGAATTCGTCCTTATGTACCTAACCAGATCATCCGCGAATATACCTATGCATACGTTGCGGTATCTCCTCATGACGGCACACTGGATTCGTTGATTTTGCCCCAGGTTAGTGAACAGGCCATGTCTATTTTCTTGAGGGAAGTGAGCAATCGGCATCCGGATGAGTTCATCCTCATGGTCATGGATGGCGCGGGATGGCATAAAGCCAAGGCGCTCAGCGTGCCCGAGAATATGGCGCTGATCTTCCTTCCACCTTACAGTCCGGAACTCAACCCGGTGGAGCACGTTTGGGAGGACATCCGAGAGAACGGTTTCCGCAACAAGGCTTTCAACAGCATTGAAGCTGTGGAGGATCAATTGATGCAGTCCCTCAAAGCCCTTGAAAAGGACCCCGCATCAGTGGCGAGAATGACAGGGTTTCCGTGGATCGTTAGTATAAACTTGCACGCAAAATAGTATTACTCGTTGAGAGCTGGGAATCCGCGCCGCTCTTCGAGAGGGTTTCCCGGCATCCATTAGTGAAAGCAGCCCCCGATCTTTTCAGGCCGCACAGCCCGAAGCTCAAACGGCTGGAACCCACACAAGGATGGCTATGGTCCGGCACCAGTACTACCACTCAAATACGTTCGTTCTTCACAGTTGGAAAATGCTATACGGGAAGAGGGCGAAGTTTATTCAATGGCCGCTATAGCCGGCTTCCGAATAGTTGATTTTGGCCGACTTTCTGACCGGCGGCGATATAAAGTCAGGCATAAATGCTAATGAAACACAAACGGTATGGCGAGGCTATCGAGAAAAAGGTGCAACCCGAATGCTCCAGAGTCATCGGGCAGGGGAGGAAGAGTGCATGAACTGTACAGAAGGGAGCAAACACGACGCTTCCAATCAGCTTTCCAAGTCGCCTACAGGCATACAGGGTTTTGACGAAATCACAAACGGCGGGCTTCCACGGGGAAGGCCGACCCTTGTTTGCGGCTCTGCCGGTTCGGGGAAGACCCTTTTTGCCATGGAATTCCTTGTGCGCGGCGCTACTGAGTTCAACGAGCCGGGGGTTTTCGTCTCCTTTGAAGAAACAGAGGAGGAATTGAAGAAAAACGTCTCATCCCTGGGGTTTGACCTTGAAGACCTGGTAGCCCGTGAAAAGCTGTTCATGGATTATGTTTCCATTGAGTTTAGCGATATCGAGGAAACCGGAGAGTACAACCTTGACGGACTTTTCGTCCGCCTTGGAGATGCCATTGAAACTGTGGGGGCAAAGCGGGTGGTGCTCGATACGTTGGAGGCACTCTTTGCGGGGCTTCCCAACCCTGTGATTCTTCGGGCGGAAATTCGGCGTCTCTTTCGCTACCTCAAAAGCAAGGGGGTTACAACCGTCGCTACGGCTGAGCAGGGAGACGGGAAGCTGACCCGCCATGGCCTTGAAGAATATGTCTCGGATTGCGTCGTCCAGCTTGACAACCGAGTGAACGAGCAGTCAGCCACCCGGCGTCTTCGCGTTGTGAAGTATCGCGGGTCACAGCACGGCACCAACGAGTATCCTTTTCTCATTGAAAAGAACGGCATTTCCGTTCTTCCCATCACTTCCATGGGCCTGGACTACGAAGCCCCATCCGAGCAAATCCCATCCGGGCTGCCTCGTCTGGATACCATGCTGGGAGGGGGCTTCTATCGCGGGAGCAGCATTCTTGTCTCGGGGACGGCCGGCACGGGAAAGACAAGCATTGCGGCCCACTTTTCAGACGAGACCTGCAAGCGTGGCGAGCGTTGCCTCTATTTTGCTTTCGAGGAATCGAGGAAGCAGATTATGCGAAACATGTGCTCGATAGGTGTCGAGCTTGCGCCATGGGAGCAGAAAGGGCTTCTGCGTTTCCACAATGTGCGCCCGAGCGTATACGTTCTTGAGATGCACCTTGTCATGATGCACAAGCTTATCAGGGAGTTCAAACCGAGAGTGGTTGTCATCGACCCGATATCCAACCTCCTTACCATCGGCAACCCGCCGGAAGTGAAGTCGGTCCTGACCCGCCTCATCGATTTCATGAAGATGGACGGCATAACGGCCCTTTTCACAAGCCTTCTCGGAGGAGGCAGTATTGAGGAAACGTCAGTCGGCGTCTCCTCTCTCATGGATGCCTGGATCATGCTCCGGGATATCGAGACCAATGGGGAGCGCAACCGGGGGCTCTATATCCTCAAATCTCGCGGTGTGGCTCACTCGAACCAGGTGCGCGAGTTCCTCCTGACAAACAATGGAGTTGACCTTCTGGATATTTACACCGGCCCGGGCGGAGTGATGACCGGGGCATTGCGGGCTGCACAGGAGGCAAGAGAGAAGGCGCAAGCTCTTGAGCACGAGCAGGAAATTCAGCGTATGCAAAGAGAGCTTGCACGGGAGCGGCAAGCGCTGGAGGCTAAGATTTCACTTCTGCGATCCGAGTTCGAGGCCAGAGAGGATAGCCTGGGGAGAGCCATTTCGCAGGCGCAATCCCGCGAAGATGTTCTTGCCAAAGAGCGCATGGAAATTGCCCGGCTCCGCAAAGTCGACGAAACAACCTCTCAAACACAAAAGCTATAGGAGAGTACTCCCGTGTATGACGATAGTGAATACTTCATACTGAGACTCTATGTGGCCGGGCAAACCGGCAAGGCTATTGCAGCCTTTGCCAATCTGAAAACAATCTGCGAGGAACAACTCGAGGGAAGGTACGAGATAGAAGTCGTTGACCTTCTTGAGAACCCGAAACTTGCCAGGGAGGATCAGATTGTTGCCCTTCCAACCTTGGTGAGAAGGCTTCCCCCACCGCTCCGAAAGATTATAGGCGACCTTTCCGACACCGAGCGCGTGCTCATCGGGCTAAATTTGCTGCCTCGTCCTAAAGCGTAAGCCTTCAGGAGTCGTATTATGGAAGGCAATACCACCGACAACGAAGTGAAAAGATATGAGCGGGCTGCCGGGGAGATGCAAACCGGAACATACGTTTTCCAACTGTATATGTCAGGTGTTACTCCAAAATCACTTCGAGCCATTGAAAACATCACGGCTCTTTGTGAGGAGTATCTCAAGGGGCATTATGAGCTTCAAATCACAGGCGTGTACAGAGGATCCCGACCAGACAAGAGATGCCCGGATAGTTGCGGCACCTGCCCTCATAGAGAAGCTGTCGACTCCTTTGCGCAGCTTCACCGGCGACCTCGCGGACAAGGAGCATATCCTCTTCAGGCTCAACCTCATACCTGATGATTCGCCGAGAGAGCTTCCATAAAAATCGCGCAGTGAGCGGAGGTTTTGCCATGGCAACGGACCAGGTACCCAAGGAACAGCATTTGATCGAAGACATTGATGAACTGCGGGAGCGGCTCGAAGAATCGGAAGCGGTCATTGATGCCATTCGCCAGGGTGATGTTGATGCCGTTGTCGTCTACCATCCAAGCGAACAGGTTTATACCCTCAAGGGAGCCGATTACAGCTACCGTGTACTCATCGAAGCCATAAGCGAAGGCGCTCTCGTGATCTCTGCGAGCGGGATGATTGCCTACTGCAACTACCGGTTCGCCGAGATGCTCCAGACAACAGCCCGGGACCTCACGGGATCTTCCCTTTTCGATTGCATAAGACCGGAAGATCTGAGCGCCTTTGAAAAACTGCTCCAGGCGGGCATCACCGACAGCGTCAAAGGGGAAATTACGCTTCGAGCCGAGGGAGGAAGCTTGCTGTCGGCGCATTTTTCGATATCTCCTTTGCTTATGGGCGATTTCCGGGGAGCTTGCGCCGTTGTGACCGACTTGACTGAACAAAAGCTGATTGAGGAGGAGCTTAGAAAGCATCGCTCGGAACTTGAGCGGTTGGTCGACGAGCGCACGGAAGAGCTTCACAAGGCCAATGATGAATTAGAGCGTCGCGTTCGGGAACGAACCGCCGAGGTGGTGGGAGTAAATGCGCAACTGAGTCGAGAAATTCTGGAGCGGCAGCAGAGTCAGACTGCTCTGCAGTTGGAACGTGATAACTTCAGAAAACTCTCACAGGAATTCCATGCTCTTCTGAATGCTATCAGCGACACTTTGGTCCTGCTCTCTCCCGACATGGAAATATTGTGGACAAACCGTGGGAATGCTCAGCAGTTGAACGAGGCGCTATCCGGGGTGGCAAAGCAGTACTGTCATGAATTATTGCAGGATCTGTCTACTGCGTCTGAGGACTCTCCGGTAACGAGATGTTTCAATACCGGGGAAAAGGAAGTTTCGGTGGTAACCCACAATGGTGCCGTACTGGACATAAGGGCCTTTCCAATCAAAGAGGGTGACAGGGTCAGCAGCGTTCTCCTGCTGGCCAGTGATATTACCGAAAAGATGGCGCTGCAGGCGGAAGCCATGCAGGCATGTCATTTGGCCACATTGGGGGAACTGGCCGCCGGAATTGCTCATGAGATCAGTAATCCCATCACCGGTATCATAAACTATGGTCAAATATTGATAAACGAGTGCAGTGCCGAGAGCATGGAAAATGACATTGGCAAGCGAATCGTGAAGGAAGGGGAGCGTATCGGCCGTATAGTCAAGACTCTGCTCTCCTATGCGCGCGATGATGAGCGGGAGGGAAAAAAAACGACGTCCGTTTCTGCGATACTTGAAGAATCGATCATTCTAACCCAGGCGCAAATGCGAAAGGAGGGCATCGATCTAAAGATAAATCTTCCTGACGACCCTCCTGAAGTGGATGTCAACTTTCAGCAGATCCAGCAGAGTTTCATAAATATTATCAGCAACGCGCGCTATGCGTTAAACGAGAAATATCCGGAAAGGCATAAAAATAAACTCCTTGAAATCAGCAGCGAGAAAGTGATCATCAGCGGTCGCCAGTATGTGCGAATCGTATTTCATGATCGGGGAATCGGAATTTCACCCCATGAGCTGCCCATGCTGACAAAGGCATTCTTTTCCACAAAGCCTTTTGGGAAAGGAACCGGCCTGGGGTTGAACATCACAGACAGGATCATCAGGGATCATGGGGGGGTCCTCAGTTTTGAGAGTCTCAAAGGGGAATTTACCAAGGTGATAATTAACCTACCCGCTAAGGTGAACGATGAATGCCAGGATTCTTGTAATTGACGATGAAGAAGGGATCAGGTTTACCTTCGAAAGGTTCCTCAAGGCCGAGGGGCATGTCGTAGCGACTGCAGGAAGCTGCAGCGAAGCCTGGACTCGAATAAACGAGACGAGCTTTGATCTGATATTTGCAGACATCATCCTGGACGATGGAACCGGACTCGATGTCTTACGGGAGATCAGAGGAAGAGGACTGAGTTGTCCGGTGATCATGATCACAGGAAATCCAAGTATCGAGACCGCTGCCGACTCTATCCGCCTGGGCGCCTTCGATTACATCCCTAAGCCCATCAACCAGGAAGCGTTGCTGCATGCCACGTACACGGCCTTGAAGTATAAGGCGGTCAATGAAGAAAAGGAAAGATACCGTACAAATATCGAGGCGATTTTCAGAAGTGTCAAGGATGCCATCATCACCGTGGACAAAAGGTTAATCGTCATCGAGCTTAATGAAGCGGCTATGACCATGGGTGGATATTCTCGTGATGACATTGGAAAGTCGTTTAGCTCTCTATCCGGGGTGTGCGGTGGAAGACTTGTCGAGATTCTCGAGGAAGCGATCAAGAATGGAGAACCTGTTGAGGTTGACCGTATGGAATGCCAGCCCGAGAATCGTGCAAGAAAGGTCATTAGCGTAAGGACCTATCCTCTACTTAGCCTCCGGGGCGCACTCTCAGGTGTCGTTATGGTGTTGAGGGATGATACGCATGTGGCCGACCTCGAAAGGGAGCTTAAGGAGCACCGGCAGTTTCATCGCATTGTAGGCAGAAGCAAGGAGATGCAGAAGGTCTATTCTCTTATAAGAGCTCTGGCCGGCGTTCAAACGACTGTTCTCATCACGGGAGAAAGTGGGACAGGGAAAGAACTGGTAGCCGAGGCGCTGCATCGTGCCGGAGAACGCAGCCATAAGCCGTTGGTCAAGGTGAACTGCTCGTCGTTGCCTGAGAGCCTGCTGGAGAGCGAGCTTTTCGGCCATGTGAAAGGGGCGTTTACAGGGGCCATCAGAGACAACGTGGGGCGATTCCACAGAGCAGATGGCGGTACCATTTTCCTGGATGAGGTTGGTGACATCTCGCCAATGATACAACTCAAGCTCCTACGCGTCCTTGAAGAGAAGCAATTTGAGCGAGTCGGAAACTCTACTCCGGTGAAGGTGGATGTTCGGCTGATCGCTGCAACAAACAAAAATCTCCTGGAAAAAGTCAGCCGTGGAGAATTGAGAGAAGACCTCTACTACCGGCTTAAGGTGGTGGAGATCAGGTTACCACCCTTAAGAGACAGGCGCGAAGACATCCCTCTTCTGATCGATCACTTTCGTAATGGGTTCAACGTCAAATTCAAGAAAAGAATTGAGGCGGTATCTTCTGATGTATTCAAAGCCTTTCTCAAATATCCCTGGCCCGGTAATGTGCGGGAACTCGAGCACACCATGGAGCATGCCTTCGTCCTTTGCAGCCAAAACATCATCACCTTCGATCATCTGCCGCCCGACTTCATGAGCGCTCCCGGAATCGAGCACCGGTCTCCCGATGAGACACAAGCGGTCGATTCTCACGCAATTCTTGAAGCCCTGGACAAAACCGCCTGGAACAAAGCAAAAGCAGCCCGATTGCTGGGGATAGATCGCGTGACCCTCTATCGAAAAATCAAAAGATACAACCTCACTAACCCCATGACCTGACAGGTCGCAACGAAAGATGAAAACCTCACGGATCGTAAGTGCAAGGAGTAAGTCGTGAGAGCGAACTTCTTTCTCCCATACGCCTTGCGTTCTCACGAAGAGTTTTCCATTTCGGAAGGCACCCGCTGGTAACGCGAGAAAGTCAGAGCTGCGCCGACATTCGTTAAGATAAGCTCCGGCATGGAAGTTGGTCGAAGAGTGGACATGCAACGCCCCAAGGAGATGATCGAAGCACTCAGGCTCTAACTATTTATTATGTTTATGGCATCGGTTGGTTTTCTCTTCTAATGGTCTTGGCGAGGCTACCTTCCACAGCTACAAACATATATTGCAGTGGAATTTCTCATCCCTTCTTTAGAGGAACTCATCATGCCCACACGCCCTGTTGAAACTGAGCCCCCCTTCTGGCAACTTCCCGTTGCAGCACTTCTGGAAAATCTGAATTCCAGCCCCAGTGGTCTGAGCAGCACGGAAGCGGCTCTCCGCCTGGCCCATTTCGGCCCCAACCTGATCCATGCGGAGCGAAAGCGGGCACTGCTCATTCAATTTCTGGCCAAGTTCCGTAATCCCCTGGTCATCATTCTCCTCACCGCCAGTGCACTTTCGGCCTTCACCGGAGATGCCGCCAGCTTTTTCATCATCGGCACCATAGTCCTTATCAGCGTGACCCTCGATTTCGTGCAGGAATACCAGGCAGGGCAGGCGGCGGAACGTCTGCGGCAGTCGGTAGCGGTGCGCGGGCAGGTGTTGCGCGAGGGCAAACCTTTTGAGATCCCTCTCGCGGACATGGTTCCCGGGGATATCGCACTCCTGGCCGCCGGCGATGTGGTCCCCTGTGACGGGCGCGTGCTTGAGGCAAAGGACTTTTTCGTCAATCAAGCCCTGCTGACCGGGGAACCCTTTCCCGTGGAAAAGGCTCCCGGTGAATTTCCCGGAGAGCCCGATATCCTCACGGTCGGCAACACCGTGCTTTTGGGGACATCGGTAATCAGCGGCACTGCAAAAGCGCTGATGTGCCGCACCGGGCAGAATACGGAACTCGGTGAAATTGCCGACACCCTTCGTGCCAAGGCCCCGCCCACTGCTTTTGAGCAGGGGACTCAACGTTTCGGATACCTCATCATGCGCATGACGGTCCTTCTCGTCTTGTTTGTTCTCCTGATCAACGCCTTCTTTCACCGCCCATGGCTGGAATCGTTCCTGTTTGCCGTGGCCCTGGCGGTGGGACTGACGCCTGAGCTTCTCCCCATGGTGGTCTCCGTGACCCTGTCACGGGGGGCGCAGCGCATGGCGGCCAATAAGGTGATCGTCAAGCGGCTGGCCTCGATCCATAACCTGGGGAGCATGGATGTATTCTGCACCGACAAAACGGGCACCCTGACCGAGGCCCGCATCCATCTGGAACGCAACATGGACCCCCTTGGACGGGAAAGTGCGAGGGTTCTGGAACTGGCTTATTTCAACAGCTTTTTTGAAACAGGATTGAAAAGTCCCCTCGACATCGCCATTCTGGAGCACCAGGAGATCGATATAAGGGGCTGGCGAAAGATCGATGAAGTGCCGTTCGACTTCGAACGCCGACGGATTTCGGTGCTCCTGGACAATGGCACGACCAGGTTGATTGTGGTCAAGGGGGCTCCCGAAGATATCCTGCGTCTGTCGGTCAGCTACGAGGCGGATGGAGAGGCAGACCTGCGTCCCCTGGATGAAGCGGCGCTTGGCAGCGTCAATGCGCAATTTGAGGGACTGAGTAAAGAAGGCTTCCGGGTTCTGGGGATCGCCTCACGGCAGGTGGGGATGGACCATGTCCATGCCGTGGTAAGCGATGAAACGGAGCTGGTCTTTGCGGGTTTTGCCGCATTCCTCGATCCTCCCAAGGAGAGCGCCAAAGAGGCTTTGGCCAACCTTGCCGCGGACCGGGTCGAGGTCAAGATCATAAGCGGCGACAATGAACTGGTGACCCAGCATGTCTTCGCTCAACTCGGTCTTCCCGTAAGAGGGGTGCTCACCGGCGCCGAGTTACAGCAGATGGACGATCAGGCACTGTCGGCGAGGGTGGAGCAGGTGAACCTCTTCTGCCGCGTTACGCCTGCCCAGAAAAACCGGGTCATCCTTGCCTTGAAACGGCGCGGCCACGTGGTGGGGTATCTCGGCGACGGCATCAACGATGCTCCATCGCTCCATTCGGCTGACGTCAGCATTTCCGTGGATAGTGCCGTGGACGTGGCGAAAGCTGCGGCGGACATGATCCTTATGGAACGCGACCTGAAGGTCCTCCATGCAGGCGTCGTTGAAGGACGGCGCACCTTCGGGAATATCATGAAATACATCATGATGGGTACCAGTTCCAATTTCGGGAACATGTTCAGCATGGCGGGGGCATCGCTTTTTCTCCCCTTCCTGCCCATGCTGCCGGTGCAGATCCTGCTGAACAACCTCCTCTACGACGTATCCGAACTACCCATCCCCCTGGACCGTGTGGATGATGATTACTTAAGCCGACCCCGGCACTGGGACATGAAGTACATCCGCAACTTCATGCTGGTTATCGGCCCGGTCAGCTCAGTTTTCGACTTCCTCACCTTTTACATCATGCTGGCGGTTTTCCATGCAGGGGAGGCGCTTTTCCATACAGGCTGGTTCATTGAGTCCATGGCCACACAGGTACTGGTCATCTTCATCATCCGCACCCGTAAAAATCCCTTCAAAAGCCGACCCAACCCCTGGCTCATCATCTGCTCGCTGACGGTGGTGGCGGTGGCCGTTCTTCTGCCGTTCACCCCCGTGGGAGCCTACCTCGGGTTTGTAGCGCCCCCGGCTCTCTTTTTCCTTGTGTTGACCGCAATGCTGCTGGCCTACCTGTTAGCGGTGGAAGGGATGAAACGGTGGTTCTTCCGGCGCTTTGCCGCGGAGTAATGTGGAGACCGGGCGGCAAGCGGTGGAGGCGCCTGCCTGGTTTCAGCAGAATCATTCGCCGGGTTCCCTGACATGCACCGCTTATTTCAGCATGGAATTCATGTTGAGCGAAGCTCTGCCCATTTACTGAGGCGGGCTCGGCAATGTAGCCGGCGATCAGCTCAAAGCCGCCGGCGACGAGGGCGTGCCGGCAAAATACTCCCTGACATTGAAGTGTTACATGTGGCAGGGAAGAAATGCAACGCTTCTGCTGCATGCAACGCTTTTTCTACTCGAGTCCTCACCCCGGGCGGTACTCGCTTTTTCCATAAGTATCCATATGCATTATATAAAAGGGTAAAGCAACGGTTCTCGATCCTTGGGCATGGAATTTGCCTGAACAACAGGCAGGATAGATCGCGACTCGTAAGTTGAAGGCGGGATTTATCGGAGTGCGGGAGTATTTATCCGGCAAGATATGGGAGGGATATGGCATCAAACATGAAGAGGCCGAGAGGCAGATCAAAGGAAAGCTCGAGTTGGATCGGTCTCATGTTGAACGAGCGAAACCAGCCACCACAATCATGTTACTGGGTTCCCAAAACACCAGAAAGGATTTCAGATGAAAAAAGTCGTTTTCGCTGTAGTTTTGTTTTTGTCGATGGCCTTGATCTTCGGCTCTGCATTAACGACATTCGCAGCCCGAACTGCAGGGGTGGCGATCGACGATGCCACTATCACCACGAAAGTGAAGTATGAGTTGGCAGAAGATGTGAAACTGAGCACACTGAAAACAGTCCAGGTCGATACCAATAAGGGAGAGGTTACTCTCACCGGTAAGGTTCATACCGAGGAACAGAAAGAACATGCGGGGCTTGTGGCCGACAAGGTGGATGGCGTTGTGAAGGTACACAACATGCTATCGGTAGTCCCGGAACAATAGTCTGAGGAACGGGCCGGGAGTTTGGCGGGGGTAACGAGGTTTTCAGAGTCCTTTTGGTGATACTTGCAGCCGGCCATCTCTTCGATGTCACAGATGGTAAACGAGTCGCCTCGAAGCTTGGTCGACTGTCCCTTCCGCCTGGCTCCTTGTAGACCGTCTTCCGGATACGACCGCAACTCGACCGGAGGGAGAGATCTTTATGACATCAGATATTCACGGAGATTTTTCGCTTTACTCGAAATGACGGCATGTAACGTTATTTTGGAATCGTTGCGTTTGGGCTTGTGCCCCTTTTGCTCAATGCGATGATGGTCGGAGAAGAGGCTATTCGAGGATTCGTGCAGTGAAAAATTTGAGCGCCGGCGCGCTAATGGGACCTATTTCCTTATTATTCGCTTTTCTCTGTCTGGTCACTGTTTCCGGTTGTGCATCCCTGCCGAATGTACAGAACATGATGGTCCATGATCTGTCGAGTTCCGATCAACGGACTAAGATCATGGGGCCTAAGGGTGAGCTTTCTTCAAAAACAAGTAAAGCGACGATCAAGCGGCTTGAGGGGGAGGTCGTTGCAACCAAACTTCTGGAGCAGCAGGTTCAGTTGATGCAGTCCGTCAGTGGGAGTCTATTGGTGGCCGGCAACAAGGTCACCCTGCTCATTGACGGGCCGGCCACATACGCAGCGATGTTTGAGGCCATCCAAAACGCCAGGGATCACATCAATTTTGAAACCTTCATACTTGAAGATGATGAAGTCGGCAGACGATTTTCCGATCTGCTCATCCGAAAAAGTGCTGAAGGCGTGCAAGTGAACCTGATTTACGATAGTTTTGGATCCAAGAACACTCCGGTTGGCTTTTTTCAGCGCTTACGCGATGGCGGGGTTCTAGTGCTTGAATTCAATCCCATTAATCCTACGAAGGTCCTCCGGGGAATGGGATGGGCATTACGCAATCGAGATCATCGTAAGATCCTGGTCGTTGACGGCGCCGTCGCTTTCACCGGCGGAGTCAACATCAGTGGTGTTTATTCCGGAAGCTCAGCCAGTCGATCCCGTAGTGGGAAGGCGGAAGAACCCTGGCGGGATACACACGTTCGAATCGAGGGCCCGGCAGCGCTACGACTCCAATGGCTTTTTATGAAAACCTGGGAAAGGCAAAAGGGACCGGCACTTCCCCGCAGGGACTATTTCCCCTATGTGGAGCAAGCTGGAAGCACGCTGGTCAGGGTGGTCGGTAGTTTACCGGGTGAGAAGAATCGGCTTATATTCATGATGTACATGTCAGCCATCACACATGCGCAAAATTCCATTTACTTAACGACTCCTTATTTTCTGCCCGACAACCAATTGTTAAAAGCGCTCACCGAAGCCACGGCGCGCGGGGTTGATGTGAAGATCTTGCTTCCAGGCTTCAGTGATTCCGCACTGGTTTTCTATGCGAGCCGGCATTACTATGCCCGGTTGTTAAAAGCAGGCGTTCAATTGTTTGAGAGACGCGGAGGGATGCTGCACGCAAAGACGGCGGTTATCGATGATGTCTGGTCTACTGTCGGATCGAGCAACCTGGACACAGAAAGCTTCCTTACCAATGACGAGGCCAATGCTGTGATCCTCGGTCGTGACTTCGCCGATAGTATGCAGGCAATGTTTGAAAGAGATTTGGAAGAGTCCGATCAGGTAAGTCTGGAGAAGTGGGAAAAACGGTCACTCGACAATCGCCTAAAAGAATGGTCGGCCCGTCTGTTCAAACACTGGCTGTAGGGAGCTGATGAAAAAGCCCTTATGAAAATCGTCTGGAGGTTGATCGTGCGGTTCGGGTTGCTCTGCGTGGTGTTTTTCATCAGTCCTCTTGCCGCAGCCGGCTAGGGGGTCAGATGCGGTGACGAGTTGGTGGGATGCTCAAGAAAATTCTGTTTTCTCCCGTGCTCTATGAGTATTTCTCTCAGCCATGTTTCCACGGGGATCTTCCCTTGTGCCGTCGATACCAGGTAAGGTTTGCCTGACTGAAGGCTCTTTGACGCGCATGCATGGATGAAATCCTCAGGGGATTCTATCCGGGATTTGAAATATTCATACTTATTCCTGATATGGTCTGCGGCCTCCTGGCTCGAATATTCGCTTCCATTCCTGGTGAATGTTAAATGTGATTTCGCTACTTGATCTATCAAATATTCGATGACCTTCTTGGTGCTTTCCCTTTCACTGCCTGGTTCCCCTCCGTGGGCAATAAAACAGGGGAACAGCAGAATACCTAATGAGCAAAGGATTATCTTCGGAGTCTTCATCGCGAGAACTATGACCTTTTATCACTGCAGAGGGTTCACTTGAATAAGCTTTATTATTGCATTTCTCCTAACCAAGAATAATAATCCTTCCGGATCTCAAAGTAAACAGCTTACAGGACTTATTAATGCACGACGAATCGATCGCTGCCGCCTTCACCTTAGTGTGTCACATGCAACACAGAAATCATGCAACGTTTCTGTTGCGTGCAACGGTATTTTTCTTGCCGGCTATCAATCAGTACACTACCCACCCATGCTTAACTTGCCGTTATCCCATCATAATATGTGATCAGTGATGTCCATTGCCTTTCCGGCACAGATTTTGATTATCTTAAAGCGTGTCTGATAGTCCTCCCACGCATTGCCTACCGATCACCAGACCTGACAGGTGAGCGGCGGGTGGCGATTCTGAAGATAAACCGGGAAATGTCGGATTGCTTCTCAGAGAGGGAAACCTCTCATATGGAGAATGGATGAAGGTGAATATTCTCGTGATCGATAATGAAGAGAGCATCAGGTTCAGCTTCAGTAGATTCCTTATAGCCGAAGGGCATAACGTGATCACCGCCAAAGGTTACCAGGAAGCTCTGGCAAGAATGGATGAAACAGAATTTGAACTGATACTCGCAGATATCTTTCTCGAAGATGGATGGGGGATAGATATTTTACGGGAGGTAATGAAGAGGAACCTTAAAACTCGAGTGATCATCATGACGGCATATCCCAGTACAGAAACAGCGCAAGACAGTTTTCGCATGCACGCCGTGGATTACCTCGTTAAACCGCTAAGACAGGGAGGGCTGCTTAATTCCGTAAATAAGGCATTACAACAATAAGGAAAATGGAGCCGGTGTGACGAAATGATCCGGGATAATCGAAATCAGACAACCATTCGAAAGGAGCGTGAAGTTTTGCATCCAGGCGATCGTAAAAATAAGTCAGCGTACTCGGCGTATTGATTTTAAGAACCTAGAGAAGGAGAAGTCATGAACAGAAAGGTATGTTATCTGCGAGTTCTGGTTGGGTTCCTCGTTTTGCTGATGGCGGCCCCGCCCTGGCTCCTGGCACAGAGCCCCGGAACGGGTGGACCCCTTAGGCAAGAAGAGCTGGACCAGATGCTTGCACCGATCGCTCTCTATCCTGATTCCCTGCTCGGGCAGATCCTGGTGGCAGCGACCTACCCCAACCAGGTGACGGAAGCGGACCAATGGGTAAGGAAAAACAACAGCCTTCGAGGCGACGCACTGAATGACGCACTGGACCGGATGGACTGGGACCTCAGTGTGAAGGCGCTGGTTCCCTTTCCACAGGTCCTCTCCATGATGAGCGATAAATTGGATTGGACCCAAAAGCTGGGTGACGCTTTCCTGGCGCAGCAGGCCGATGTCATGGATTCCATCCAGGGTCTGCGGGCCAAAGCCCATGCTCAAGGCAATCTCAAAAGCACCGAGCAGCAGAAGGTGGTTGTCCGGGGGGAGAGTATCGAAATTGAGCCGGCCAATCCTGAAGTTGTCTATGTTCCCACTTACAACCCCGCGGTGATCTACGGAGCCTGGGGGTACCCTGCGTACCCTCCCTACGCTTATAACCCCTATTATCCCAACTACGCTTATGACCCCTATTACACTGGGGCAGGCTTTGTTACAGGCGGGCTGTTCGGGTTTGCGGCCGGCATAGCGGTGGGATCAATGTGGAACTCGGGATGGGGGCGCTGGGACTGGGGCAGGCATGACGTCAATGTCAATATCAACCGGAACGTCAATATCAATCGCAATAATTTCAGAAGAGGGGAGATGAGGACCTCCAGTTGGCATGATGTGAACCGCAACAGGGTATCACGAGATTCCGGGCGGCACGCTGTTGGGCAGACTGGGAACAAGGGCTCTGCCGGAAGGGATGGGCTGAAACCCGGGACCAGGCCAACGGCGGAATCCGTCAGCAAGGGACTTAAACAGCGAGAGGGCAACGCCCAGGTGCGTCAAGGCAAAAATGCGGGACAGGGCAGCCAGACAAAGATGGGTTCAGACCGCGGTCAGAGGGGAAGCGCCATGTCCTCCGAAAGGTCCAAGGGTCAACGGGGAACTACCATGTCCTCTGAAAGGTCCAAGGGTCAGAGGGGAACTACCATGTCCTCTGAAAGGTCCAAGGGTCAGAGGGGAAGCACCATGTCCTCCGGGCAGTCGCGAAGCGGTAGCCCTCGCGCTGGTGGTTCCAGTGGTGGCGGCGGGTCCCATGGCGGTGGTGGTAGCGGCCACGGTGGTGGCAATTCCCATGGCGGTGGTGGTAGCGGCCACGGTGGTGGCGGCGGATCCCACGATAAGCACGAGTAAATCACGAGACTACAACACATCATGATCTGATGGAGGACTTAACAATACTCTTATTAAACATGAGTGTTTGCCTTACAACGACAACAGAGCAAGATAAAGATTTTTGCTAAAGGATGGCGAAGAAAGCATTGGGGTTACACTGCAGAGGCATCAGGGAGTCATGTCATTGTTGCCCTTACAGATCGTAGCCCTGAACGTCAAGATTTCGGCAGAACGGAGAATGGAGATGTTGGGAACAATCCTGCTCGTTATATTAATTCTACTGCTCGTGGGAGCACTCCCTACCTGGCCGCACAGCAGCGGGTGGGGATACTATCCGAGCGGAGGCCTGGGACTGGTCCTTGTGGTCGTGGTCGTGCTGCTGGTCATGGGCCGTATCTGACGGGAGTGACGGCATCGCAGAGGATTGCACAGCACTCCTCTGCGATGGGCATGGTCCGGCAACCGTAAACACTGAACTTCTTCAGGAAAAGAGGAGCAAGTCATGAACTGGGATCAAATCGCAGGGAACTGGAAGCAAGTTAAAGGAGTGGTCAGGAAGAAGTGGGGCAAACTCACCGACGACGATGTGGACGTCATTGCCGGAAAACGCGACATACTCCTCGGCAAGATACAAGAAAAACACGGTCTCGCACACGAAGAGGCGGAAAAGGAACTCAAGGCTTTCGAAGATTCTTTGAAGTAGTCAAGGCTCGATGTCAAAGAGCCCAGCTCCTTCAGTCTGAAGCACTGGTGGAACGATCTGAACGCCGCCGGCAGGCCTCTGAGTCGATTTATGGATACACGATTTCGGGGCGCGGCCGGCACTTATGCCCGGTATTGCGCACATTCAGCGGTGAGGAGTCTGTCTCGGCCGGGAACAGGACTCCCCATTCGCTTATCATCATTCCTGCGACTTCATCCCGGTTCATAAATTGCTCCCTTTCCCTTAAGGAGGTCTGAGAACCTGTCCAAGAATTTCTGATTGAGAAAATCTCGCGTTCCCATCCGTGCATCTTTAGGAAACTTCCATACCCGATGGAGTGAACTCCGCCTCTTCGGGGCAGATCTCGATCTTCCAAGCCATAATCGATTGCTATTCCGGGCATTTTTGCCTTCCGAGGCTGACAGGAGGGCGGCGGGTCGGGATTCTGAATAAGAATCGGGGCATGTCGGCTTGCTTCTGAAAGAGGGGAACCTATCATATGGGGAATGGATGATGGTAATTGTCCTGGTGATCGGTGATGAAGAGAGCACCAGGTTCAGTTTCGGGAGATCCCTTGCAGCCGAAAGCCATCACAAGATTTCTGCGGAAGTTACCGGAGAGCTTCGGCAGGAATGGATGAAACAAAAATTGAACTGATACTCGCAGATGTCTTTCTCGAAGATGAATGGGGGACGGATCTTTTACGGGAGGTAATGCAAGGGAACCTGAAACTTGAACGATCGTCCTGGCTGCACATCCCGATGTGGAAACAGCCCGGGACAGTTTTCGCATGCACGCCGTTGATTCCCTCGTTAAACCGCTGAGACGGAATCCCGTCAACCAGGCATTACAGCAACAGGGAAGATGGAACCGGTGAACCAAAGAGTCCGTGATAATCGAAATGAGACCACCATTCGAAAGGAGTGTGAAGTCCCGCATCCATGCAATCGCAAATGTAAGTAACTGCTGTCGGCGTATTGATTTTAAGAACTTAGAAAAGGAGAAGTCATGAATGGAAAGATGTCATGTCTGCGGGTTCTGATTGGGTTCCTCGTTTTGCTGATGGCGGTCCCGCCCTGGGTCCTGGCACAGGGTCCCGGTGCGGGTGCGTCGTTTAGAGAGGAAGAACTGGACCAGATGCTTGCACCGGTCGCTCTCTATCCCGACTCCCTGCTCGGGCAGATCCTTGTGGCGGCAACCTACCCCGACCAGGTGAAGGAAGCGGACCAATGGGTAAGGGACAACAGCAACCTCCGGGGCGATGCACTGAATGACGCCCTGGACCGGATGGACTGGGACCTCAGCGTGAAGGCGCTGGTCCCCTTTCCACAGGTCCTCGCCATGATGAGCGATAAGATGGATTGGACCCAAAGACTGGGTGACGCATTCCTGGCCCAGCAGGCCGATGTCATGGATACCATCCAGAGACTGCGGGCCAAGGCCCATGCTCAGGGCAATCTTAAAGACACCGAGCAGCAGAGGGTAGTTGTCCGGGGGGAGAGCATCGAAATTGAGCCGGCCAATCCTCAGGTTATCTATGTCCCCACTTACAACCCGGCCGTGATCTACGGTTCCTGGTGGTACCCTGCGTACCCTCCCTACGCTTATAACCCCTATTACCCCGGCTATGCCTGGAATCCGTATTATACCGGGGCGGGCTTTGTTACAGCCGGGCTGTTCGGGTTTGCCGCCGGCGTAGCCGTGGGATCGGTCTGGAACTCGGGATGGGGGCACTGGAACTGGGGCAGACATGATGTCAATGTGAATATCAACCGGAACATCAATATCAATCGCAACAACATCAGAAGGTCGGATATCAGGACCTCAAGCTGGCATGATGTGAACCGCAACAGGGCGAAACGCGAATCCGGGCGGCACGCTGTCGGACAGGCGGGCAATAAGGGCTCTGTCGGAAGGGTAGGCCAGAAACCCGGGACCAGACCATCGGCGGAATCCGTCAGCAAGGGACTTAAGCAGCGCGAGGGCAGTGCCCAGGCGCGCCAAGGCAAAAAAGCGGGACAAGGCAGCCAGACAAAGATGGGTTCAGAGCGCGGTCAAAAGGGAAGCAAGATGTCCTCCGAGAGATCCAAGGGTCAGAGGGGAAGCGCGATGTCCTCTGAGAGATCCAAGGGTCAGAGGGGAAGCAAGATGTCCTCCGAGAGGTCCAAGGGTCAAAGAGGAAGCAGCATGTCCTCCGGAAAATCCCGAGGCGAGAGCCTCCGCAGTGGTGGTTCCAATCGCGGCGGTAATGCCCGTGGCGGTGGGGGCACTCGCGGCGGCGCAAACAAATCCCGTGGCGGTGGGGGCGAGTCCCGGGACAGGCGCAAATAAGCTCAAGGATCTACAGTAGATCATGATCTGTGGTGAGGGGTCTGTCCCGGCAGGGGACATGGCTCCTCACCCGCTTACCATCATCCCCGCAACGCGCACACGGCTGCAAAGACAAAGCCTGGGCGGCCCCGTGCTGAAGTATGGGGCCGCGGGTCCTCCCGACCTTCGTTTATCCCGATGTGACCTCCCGCAAGCAAATCGGCAGGCAACCGTTGCTGCCGAAAATGCATGAAAAGCTCCGCCCCGGGTGGCGGGGGAAGAGGATATTGCCTCGATACCTGCCTGGTGCTTGCGGGAAATGATGCCGCCCGTTGACAATAAGAGCCCTCGCAGTATAATCAGCCTAATCAGATTGCATTGTCGATTCTGTAATTTCTTCCTGGAAAGGAAAAGACGGGATGAGACCGGACAAGGGACCGTTTTGCAAGGGCGGGGAACAGGAACAGGCGAGCTGTAAAATCGAATCCCTCATCAGTGTGGATGAGAGGGGGCAGATGGTGCTTCCCAAAGAAGTGCGCGAAAAGGCGGACATCGGTCCCGGCGACAAACTGGCCGTCATCAGTTGGGAAAAGGATGGGAAGGTGTGTTGCCTTACATTGATCAAGGCAGAGCACCTTGCAGAGGGGGTTAAAGATTTCCTCAGCCCGGTAATGAGAGGGTTCTGCAAGGACTGACATCTTGCCTCGCTGCCTGATGCAATCGAGGCGAAATTCGCAGGCTTGGGGAAAAAGTGTTGAGACGATTGCGGGAAGCCTGATCAATTCCCGGATGAAACTGTCCACGGCGAGTGCTGAATCGCAGTATCCGAAAGGTTTGAAGGTCATGCCGAAAGGGCCGAACAAAATAAGCATACTGTTCCTGTGCACGGGCAATTCCTGCAGGAGTCAAATGGCCGAGGGCTGGGCGCGGCACTTGCGGGGAGACCGAATCGATGCATGGTCCGCCGGGACCGAGCCTCACGGAATGGACCCGAGAGCTGTGAAAGTCATGGCTGAGGCGGGAGTGGACATCTCGACGCAAGTGTCCAAACACATAAATTCCCTCGGGGACCTTGAATTCGACTTTGTGATCACGCTCTGCGAAGGCGCCAGGGAATCCTGTCCCGTATTCCCCGCGAAGAATAAGGTTTTGCACGCCGGATTCGACGACCCGCCGCGTCTTGCCGCCGCCGCCGCTTCGGAGGAAGCGGCATCGGTTCATTACCGGCGGGTTCGTGATGAAATAAAAGCTTTTATCGAAAAATTTCCTGAATTATTAACCACTTGAACTAAAGATCAACAGGAGTGGAAAAATGCCCGACCGAATCTCCAAGCGTCTCTCATTTCTCGACCGGTACCTCACACTCTGGATATTCCTGGCAATGGCCGTGGGAGTAGGCGGCGGATATCTCTATCCGGGTATCAGGAACGTGATCAACCGATTCCAGATGGGAACAACCAATGTTCCGATCGCCATCGGATTGATCCTCATGATGTATCCTCCCCTCGCAAAGGTGAGGTACGAGCAGTTGGGGCACGTCTTCCGCAACGTGAGAGTCCTTGTGCTTTCCCTTGTCCAGAACTGGATCATCGGCCCCATCCTCATGTTCCTTCTGGCCGTCTGCTTCCTCTCCGGACACCATGAATACATGGTGGGACTGATTTTGATCGGCCTTGCCCGTTGCATCGCGATGGTGATCGTATGGAACGACCTGGCTGCCGGGGACCGCGAATATTGCGCGGGACTGGTGGCGTTCAATTCGGTCTTCCAGGTCCTCTTCTTTTCGGTCTACGCTTACATCTTCATCACCGTTGTGCCTCGCTGGATCGGTCTCGCGGGGGCCGTGGTCGATGTCTCGGTGAAACAAATCGCGGAGAGCGTTTTCATCTATCTTGGGATTCCTTTCATTGCCGGAATAATTTCAAGGTTTGCAGGCTTAAAGATTAAGGGGCATAAGTGGTACGAAGAGAAATTCATCCCCCGGATCAGCCCCATTACTCTTGTAGCCTTGCTTTTCACCATCCTTGTCATGTTTTCTCTCAAAGGCGAATACATCGTTCAATTGCCGTTTGATGTCGTTCGAGTGGCGATTCCCCTCTGCGTGTACTTCGTCATCATGTTCTTCGTCTCCTTCTATCTTTCAATGAAGGCGGGCGCCACTTACGAGCAATCAACGACACTCAGCTTCACCGCTGCTTCAAACAACTTCGAACTTGCAATAGCCGTAGCCGTTGCAGTATTCGGGATCAACTCCGGCGAGGCTTTCGCCGCGGTTATCGGGCCGCTGGTCGAAGTTCCCGTCCTTATAAGTCTGGTGAACGTCGCGCTCCGGTTCAAGAAGAAGTATTTCCCGTATGCGGTCCAGACGCCGACCGGCGTCTGCCATATGACGTGTGAACCCTAGCAGCCGTTGTGGGGCATCGAGGCTTGCGGGGATGGATGCGTGCGGCGGCACGCAAAGCAATGCGGGGGAGGTATTCGATGGCGCTCTATCTCGTCCAGCATGGCAGGAGTCTTCCGAAAGAGGAGGACGCCGAACAGGGCTTGTCCGGGGAAGGAATCGCCGAGGTCGAACGCATTGCGGGCGTGGCGCGGGGATACGGGGTCAAGGTCTCGCGGATAGTCCACAGCGGAAAGAAAAGGGCTTTTCAAACCGCCGGGATTTATTCAAAAGCATTGAATCCGGAATTCGGGCTCCGGGAAATGAGCGGTTTGAATCCGCTGGATGACGTTTTATTGATCGCGGAGGAAGCCCAAACCGATCAGAATGTCATGATGGTCGGGCATCTGCCGTTTATGGAGAAGCTGACTGCTTATCTTGTAACCGGAAGCACGGAGACGCGAGTCTTCAGATTTCAAAATGGCGGTATCGTCTGCCTGGATAAGGAACCGGATGACCGTTTCTGGTTCATCAAGTGGACATTGATGCCGAATATCGGATGAAAGAAGAACGGGGGAGGGGACATGAAGAAGGCAGTGATTCTCTTTTTGACGGCCGCGGTTCTTTTCTTGAGCGCTTCGGCATTGAAAGCGGGAGAATTTAATGTAAAATCCACAGTCCCCGGAGAATGGAAATTCTATGAAGACTCCAAATTCATCGGGACCCTGAAGAAGACTCCGGAGGGCAAGCTGGCCTTGGCCGACAAGAACGGCGGTTTCGTGGGACTGATGGACAGGCGCGGGGGACTCTACTTCGATCATCGCCATCCCACGCTGACGCCCGAGGTGGCTGAACTTTATCTGCAGGCGGTGGAAGTGGTGACGAGTTTGAAGTGAACCCGGTGAATTCCCTGCCGGGCCTGTCCCCGATCCATTTAGAATCCCTCAGACCTGCCTTCCCGGTGAGTCCGTGGCTTTTGACCCGGCATGCGCAGGAAGCGATCGTCGAGCGGTGTCACACAGTAATATTATTGAAGGAGCATATTCAACATGGTGCGATTGCCTATTTTCAAAAAGACCGAAACCTATACCGTTAACCCTACGAAAATCATCGCTCTCGGGCTGAACTATCAATCTCATATAGCGGAAAGCCTGTCGGTGAAGGTCCGTGGATTCACGCAGGAGGCTCCCGAGGAGCCGGTTCTCTTCCCGAAGACGCCCAACGTTCTCATCGGTCCCGACGAGTCGATCGTCATCCCGGCGTTTATTCGCGAATACGGTTTCAAGGATCTCCGGACCGATTATGAAGCGGAGCTTGCGGTAATCATCAGGGAAAAGTGCAAGAACGTCAGGGCTGAAGATGCCGGGAGGTATATTTTTGGGTATACTTGCACCAACGATGTCAGTCAAAGAAATATTCAGAACGGGGACCGGTCCGGATGGTTCCGCGGAAAGTCACTGGATACGTTCGGACCTGTCGGGCCCGTGATCGTTGCGCCGGAGGATTTGGGGGATCCTCATAACCTCAGGATTCAATGCCGGGTGAATGGGAAGATCGTTCAGGATTCAAACACGGGCGGCATGATTTTCAGGATACCCGAAATCATCGCCTTCGTGTCCAAAAACTTTACGTTGATGCCGGGAGACATCATTGCGACGGGAACACCGAGCGGTGTCGGACCGATCAGGGATGGCGACGTTGTGGAAGTTGAGATCGAGAAAATCGGAATCCTGCGCAACCCGGTTGTGGAAGAACGTTGAAATGAAAAGGCCGCCGGATCCGCCGCCGCGTTGGATCCCGGCCGGTCGCCAAGCCGGCAGGGGAAGGAGCAAATGATTTCTACACTTAGGTCCGTGTGGATCTGGGTTGCTATGGTCACCCTTATAGTGGTCTGGCTGCCGCTGCTTGCGGTGATTCGCATGTTCGATCGCGATCCGGCGCGGATGCGCACAGGGCTGTGGTTCCGGCGCCTCGGCATCGGGATGGTCAAGTCCAATCCCGCCTGGCGCGTCCACTTGTCGGGACAGGAAAACTGTGACCCCGCGCTGACATACGTCGTGGTCAGCAATCACCAGTCCCTGGTCGACATACCTCTTATCTGTCTATTGCGCAGGGAAATGAAATGGATCGCCAAGGTTGAGCTGTTTCGGATTCCCTTTGTTGGATGGATGATGCAGATGGCCGGCGATATCCCCCTGGATCGCGCCAACCGAAACGGCGCTCCGGCGCTTCTTCGGGCCAAGAGATATTTGCTGCAGGGGTGCCCGGTGATGATCTTCCCGGAGGGCACGCGGTCACCCGATGGAAACGTGCAGTCATTCACCGACGGCGCATTCCACCTCGCGGTCAAGGCACAGGTGCCCGTTCTGCCCGTTGCAGTGGAGGGTTCCCGTTCCTGCCTGCCGAAAAGCAGTTGGAAGTTCGGGGAACCGCAGGACATCTATGTAAAGGTTTTGCCGGCCCTGCAGACATCCGGACTGAAAGCCGGGGATGTCGAGACGCTCCGGGACCGGACTCGGCAAATGATCATCGAACAGATCGATGAATACCGGAAGAATTTGCCCGAGGCTTCGACCGAAAAACCCATCGGAAAGTAATTCCCATCGGCGGGATCGTACCGGGTCTGCAAACAGTTGCCGGGGAGCGGGAATTTCCTCCCTGCCCGGTGCGGGCCGCGCAGAAGCACATACGCACAGTTGCCACACAATTTCAGAATCGCATTCATGACGGCAAGAGATAGTCTTCGAGGGAACGCTGAACTTCCAGGCTTGACAATCCGGATCAGTATCCACAGGGGAATCGTATGCGACGGACGGGTTTTTTGTATGACGAGCGGTTGATGCGTCATTGCACGGGTCCCGGTCATCCCGAGTCACCGCAGAGGCTGGGAGCGATATACCGCGGGGTTGAAGAAGCGGGTCTGCTTCCCAGGCTTACTCTGATAAAGGCTGTTCCCGCGAAGATGAAATGGATCGAGGCGGTGCATTCCCCGAAGCAGATCGTAAGGCTGGAAGAGGCGTCGCTCCTGGAACTGGGTGAATTTGACCATCCCGACAATCAGATGTGCAAGGACACTTTCGACACTGCGGTGCTGGCAGTGGGGGGAGTTCTGGAGGCTGTGAGGCTCGTTATGGAGGGCAAGCTCGACAATGCGTTTTGTGCGGTCAGACCTCCCGGGCACCACGCCGAGATGAACAAGGCCCTGGGTTTCTGCTATTTCAATAACGTGGCGATCGCGGCCAAATACCTCCAGAGGCAATGGTCCGCACAACGGGTTGGAATCGTCGATATCGATGCTCACCACGGAAACGGTACACAGCGCATATTCGAAGAGGACCCCACCGTCTTCTATTACTCCATCCATGAGCACCCTTCCTTTTCCTTTCCCGGGACGGGCCGCGAGTTCGAAAAGGGTTCCGGGGCAGGGCTGGGGTTCACGCTGAATTCCCCCGTGCTGCCGGGCTACGGAGACAAGGAATACCGGGAGATCATGATCAGAGACCTGTTTCCGGCCTTCGAGACATTCAAACCCGAGGTGATCCTGGTGTCGGCCGGTTTCGATGCCCACGCGGACGATGACATGTCCGACATCAGACTCTCGACGGCCGGCTTCTCCTGGATCGCAGAAAAGATTGTCGAGATGGCGGACAGGTATTCTCAGGGAAGGCTTATCTCCGTGCTCGAAGGGGGCTACAATGTCCGGCACCTGCCGGAACTCATCAGAAATCACATCGAGATCCTGCTCGGCCTGTAAACCGTGCGGCCCGGGGTCTCGGAAACACATCAGAATCGGAGGGCGTGATGTTTATCGACAAGTCGATGACCACAGGGGTCGTCACGATAGGAGAGGATGAAGGGATCCTTGCCGGCAGAGAGATCATGGCGGAGCACGGGTTTCGGCATCTTCCCGTTGTGGATAAGAACAATACGCTGATCGGGATCGTCACCGATCGTGACATTCGAAGCGCCATGCCTTCGACATTCGTGGACGAAGAGGAGGGAAAAAAGGAAAGGGAATGCATCTCCCAGTTGAAAATCAAGGACATAATGACCACGAATCCCATCACCCTCTCTCCCACAAACACGCTGGAAGATGCCCTGCTTCTGATGCAGAAGATGCGGGTAGGGGCTTTCCCCGTGGTGGATCAGCGCGGAAGGGTGGTGGGGATAATATCCATCCGCGACCTGTTGGGAGCTTTCATCAATGTGCTGGGGATTGAGGAACCCGGAATGCTGCTCTGCATTCTCGTCGAGGAGAAAGTGGGGGAGATGAAAAAGATCGTGGATGCGATCACCGAGGAACGAATATCGTTCGGAAGCATCCTCGTTGCCCGTTACTGGGAAGAAGGGAAGCGAGCGGTCTTCCCCTATCTGCTGACAACCAACGTGGCACATGTGAAAAGAAAATTGATTGGACTTGGCTTTACCTTGATCGACCCCATGGAATGGACTCTGAACGTCGTACCCAAGACCGAGTAGGCAAGTATCCCGCGAACACTCTCCGGAAGCGCCGGCTGCTGCCTCGAATACTTTGCCCGGCGTGACCGGCTTGCCCCTGTGGGAGATTCATTCCCGGTATTTCCGTGCAGTCACCTGCCCGTATCTGAGAGTTTTCTCCCCTCTTGCCGCCGTGTGTTATACCAATTTGCGTTCAAGATAAAATAAATCCCCAGACAGCGGGGGAATGATTCCCCCGCGTCCCCCGGATTTCGGCCACACTCGCAAGCGCGTGTGGCCGAGCGCTCGGCGCTGGCGGCGCTTGCCCACGTTGGGCGGGGGCGGCGGCGCAGCGCCAAACTAAGCCGCGAAGCGGCGTGGGGGTGTGGGGGGCACGGCTCCCCACGCTTTTCATTCTTTGATAGCATCCTGAACGCAACTCAGTATTAAAGGCATGCCGCCGCATCCTTTTCAGCCAGCCAGTGGAGGACTCCCCCGCCTTCGGGCCGAATCAGC
Organism: uncultured Syntrophobacter sp.; assembly: GCA_963666995.1. Lineage (GTDB taxonomy): Bacteria > Desulfobacterota > Syntrophobacteria > Syntrophobacterales > Syntrophobacteraceae > Syntrophobacter. The sequence continues at coordinate 4,475,307 of OY762941.1, forward strand.
AGTGCCGGAAGGTCATCGGGATCGCCGGTCCCTTCGACAACGGCCGTGAGAGTCTCGGCTTTAGCCCCCCCGCTCACGAGAAAAACCACGGTCGCGGCGCTGTTGATGGCGGGAGGCGTCAGGGTCAGCCGGTAGAGGCCCTGTTCTGTGACGAAAACTTCCCGCACCCATCGGGCGCGTTCCTTCAGCACGGGGGTGTGCGGGAAAAGGGACGCCGTGTGCCCGTTTTCGCCAAGCCCCAGGAGGACCAGGTCGAAGCTCCTCGAATGGCCGTCGAAATAGCGGTGGAGTAAATCTTCATACACCAGCGCGGATTCTGCCGGCGACCCTGCGCAACGCATGGGATGTATCCGGGATTCCGGAACCGGCACATGATCCAAAAGGGCTTCCCTTGCCATCCGTTCGTTGCTCCTGGAATCGGTGGGCGGCACGCAGCGTTCGTCTCCCCAGAATATATGGGCCCGGGCCCAGTCAATCCTGCCTCCGAATTCGGACTGGGCCAGCAGTTCGTAGGTGCGCCTCGGAGTATTTCCTCCCGAGAGCGCAACCATAAAGCGGCCGCGCTCTTCAATTGCCTTTTCGGCAAGGCCGACGAACATCTCCGCCGCACCGCGGCTCAAAGATTCTCCATCGGCGTAGATTCTGATCACTGCTGATCTCCAGTCACCACCCGGCAGACCGCGATATCTTCCTGACATTGCAGAAAGGTGGGCAGCACCCAGCTTCGACCGTCTCTGGCGATCAGGATGCCCGCTTCTTCCGGACCCCAGGTGCCGGCCTGATAATTCGGGAATCCCGTGGGTTCGACCTCATCCCAGGTTTCCAGAATCGGGCTGATTACGGACCATGCCGCTTCTGTCTGGTCGGCGCGCATGAAAAGCGCGGTGTCACCGATCATGATATCGCGAAGCAACGTCTCATAGGCTTCGGGGAGCGCCGACTTGAAGGCCTCCCGGTAGTAGAATTGCATCATAACGGGCGAAAGACGCATGTTCGGCCCCGGATGCTTGACTTCAAAGCGCAGCAGTATGCCTTCTTCGGGTTGTATGGCGATCAGCAGGCGGTTCGCCCGAGAATCCAGGAAAGACGATGAGGGGAAGGTCTGGTGCGGTACCGAACGGAACTGGATGGTCACTTCCGAGATCCGCGCGGGCATACGCTTGCCGGTTCGCAGGTAGAAGGGGACATCCTGCCAGCGCCAGTTGTCGATAAAGAATTTAAGGGCTGCGAAAGTCTCGGTCGGGGAAGTCGGATTTACCTTGGGTTCGGTGCGGTACCCGGAAACATGGGTCCCTTCTATCCAGCCCGAAGCGTATTGGCCGCGAGCGGCGAATAAGTGTACCTGCTCGGGGGGAATTGGTCGGATCGCATGGAGCACGTCCACCTTTTTATTCCGGGTCTCATCGCTTCCGGAGGATACCGGTGCCTCCATCGCAATCAGGCAGAGTATCTGGAGCAGGTGATTTTGAATCATGTCTCTCAGTGCCCCGGCCTGGTCGTAATAATCTCCGCGATGTCCCACCCCTTCCTGCTCGGCGACGGTGATCTGAACGTGATCGATGTAGCGGCGGTTCCAGACGGGTTCAAAGAGGGTATTGCCGAATCGGAAGGCCAGAATGTTCTGTACGGTCTCCTTTCCCAGGTAATGGTCGATCCGGAAAATCTGGCATTCATCGAAGAGAGACAGGAGCATTCGGTTGAGCTTCCTGGCCGAAGCCAGGTCGCGGCCGAAAGGCTTCTCGACCACAATCCTGGCTCGTTCCCTGTCTTCGTTCAATTTTTCCGCTGCCAAACCCTGGACAATGGGTTCGATCGTACTCGGAGGCACCGCAAGGTAGAAAACGCGGTTCGCTTGCAGGTTCCATTCCTTGTCCTGGGCGGACAACTTTTCAGCCAGACTCTTAAACGACTGCGGGTCGGCGACATCGGCGGAGAAAAAGGAAAGGTGAGAGGCGAACCTGTTCCAGGTGTCGGCGTCGGGTTTGCGCCTCGAGAATTGTTCGACACCCTCATGCAGAAACTGCCTGAACGCTTCGTCGTTCAGCTTTCTGCGGCCGAGGCCGATGACCGAGAACTCGTTCGGCAGCGAGCCGTCAAGGAATAAATTGAAGAGCGCGGGGATGAGCTTGCGATGAGCCAGATCACCGCCGCCTCCGAAAATAATGAAAATCGTAGCATCACCGGGCATTTCAGCCTCCTCCATTTCGATTCCTCAATTCGGTTGCCATTGAGTGTGGAAGGTCCCCTCGCGGTCCGCGCGTTCGTAAGTATGCGCGCCGAAGTAATCCCTCTGAGCCTGGATCAGGTTGGCGGGCAGCCGGGCATTGCGATACGAATCGAAGTACCCGATCGCAGCCATTAGACCGGGAACCGGAATCCCGAGGTCGATCGCGGCGTTAACGACGTCACGAAGGTCACCCTGCCTTGTTGAGAACTCGCCGCCGATGTGCGGATCCATGAGAAGATTGGGGAGATCGGGCCTGGATCGATAGGCTTTGCGGATGGGTTCCAGCAGGCCCGCCCGTATGATGCAGCCCCCCCTCCATATTCCGGCCACGGCTTCGAGGTCCAGATTGTATCCGTAAGCCGCCGATGCATGAGCAAGCTGAACCATGCCCTGAGCGTAGGTCGCGATCATGCCCGCATATAAGGCATCCCTGATTTGCGGGATGAGACGGACTGAGTCGGAAGGCTGGGTTTTCGAGGGCCCGGAAAGCACCTGGGAAGCCGCTTCCCGTTCGGCTTTCAGGTCCGAAAGATTTCGCATCATCACGGCAACGTCGATGTTGGGGGTCGGAATCCTGAGGCTCATGGCATCGAGCGAAGCCCATTCCCCGGTTCCTTTCTGACCGGCCCGGTCAAGGATACGGTTGATCAACCGGGCGCCGGGAACCATTTCATCCTTCTGTAGAAAGATATCAGCGGTTATCTGCACGAGATAGCCATTGAGTTCGGTGCGGTTCCATTCGGCATAGACGGCATGCAAATCGTCATCCGAGAGGCCGAGGCCCCGCCTCATCAAATCGTAGGTTTCGGCGATGAGCTGCATCAGGCCGTATTCGATGCCGTTGTGGATCATTTTGACGTAATGTCCCGACGACCCCGATCCCATGTAGGCGACGCACGGCTCCCCGTTGACCCTGGCGGCAGCCGCTTCCAGCACCGGTCTCACTCTTTCGTAAGCCTCTTTGTTCCCGCCGGGCATAAGGCTTGGCCCGTACCTTGCCCCGCTCTCTCCCCCCGAAATGCCCATACCCATAAAAAGCAGGCCCCTTTCTGCCAGCTTTGCCGCGCGACGGTCCGTGTCGGTGAAATGGGAGTTGCCGCTGTCGATGATGAGGTCCCCCTTTTCAAGGAAAGGGATCATCTCATCTATGACCGCGTCGACGGGTTTCCCGGCGGGGACAAGCAACATGACGGCACGGGGACGGTGAAGCGAGTTCGCAAACTCGGACACGCTGAAAGCCGGAGTGATCTCCCGGCCGCCTGCCTTTTCGTTCATGAACTCCCTGACCTTCTGAGGGGTTGCGTCAAAGACCGACACGGGAAATCCATGGTCGGAGACGTTCAGCACGAAGTTCCCTCCCATCACCCCTATGCCAATGAGGCCAATCAAGCCTTTTCGGACCTCCATAATCCTTTTGTCTCCTTCCCTGACCGGGGTTTTCCGAAACATCAACCGGAGAGTGCGAGCCCGAACTCCCGCAGCCGCTCCCTGGTCGATTCATAACCCCTGTGGTGGATGCCCCTGATGCCCAGGGCGTTTGCCACTTCGACGAACATATTGCGGTCGTCCACGTAGAGCACTTGTTCCGCAGATGACTGGGCACAGTCCAGGGTGAGTCGGTACATATCGGCATCGGGCTTTCGCAGATGAACGAAACAGGAACAGATGAACAAATCCATGAAAGAATCCAGATGAAATATCCTGATCCTGTGTGCGGTCAACTCCCGCCCTTCGTTGCTGACAGCCACAACTTTCAGCCGATAGCGGTTCTTGAGATCCTGAATCAATGCGATCATTTGCGGGTACGGCTGAGACTGGGAAAGCATGAAATTCCTGAAGACCTCGGGTGTGAAGGGCCGTGGTTCATAAAATACAACGCGTTGCAGGTAGTCGTCGAGGCTCAGCTTTCCCTCTTCGTAGGTGTCGAATGTAAGATGGTGGCGTTCGTCCATTTCGCCATGATCGAGAGCGAAGTGAGCCGCAGCACGTTTCCGGGCCATGCGGTCCCATCCGTTTGTGAGAAGGACATTCCCTATGTCCAGGAAAAGGGTGGTGATTCCGCCGGGCGTCATGTTCGTCTCCTCATTTGCCCTGATGCGGACGCGGCGTGCGGTTTGATGCCGCAAGGACGGCGGTTCGCTTGCCTTCGATGGAACAGAGGAGGCTGTCGAAAGGCTTGTTGAACTTCTCGATGCCCTCATCTTCGAGCTGCCGGGTCGCCCGGGCAAGATCGATGCCGGCCCGGGAGAGACGATCGAGCGCGTCGAGAGCTTCATCCAGGTTCTCTTCGAGCCGCAGGGCGGGTTTGCCGTGGTCCCGATAGGCATCGAGGGTTTCGAGCGGCATGGTATTGATGGTGTCCGGGCCGATCAAGGGTTCGACATATTTCAAATCCGGATAGTTCGGGTTCTTGGTGCTCGTGCTCGCCCAAAGAAGCCTTTGGATCGCGCCGCCGTTTGCCTTGAGACGCAGGAACCGGTCGGTCCCGAACATCTTATTATACATCGAATACGCGATCTTGGCACTCGCAACGGCAACCTGGCCGGGCAAAGACTCGGCGGCTTTGGCGTTCGGGTCGCCTGAAGCGATGATCCTCTCAACCATCGGGTCGATGAGGACGTCGATCCGGCTGAGAAAGAAGCTCGCTACGCAGGCTATCCCCCGAAGCGGTTTTCCCTCGGCCAGCCTGGCTTCGAGGCCGGCTATATAGGCTTCGGCAACCTTTTCATAGCGAAGCAGGCCGAAAAGCAGTGTCACGTTGATGTTTATTCCTTCACTGATCAGTTGTCTAATGGCGTCCAGACCTTCGACGGTCGCGGGAACTTTGATGAAAACATTGGGGCGATTCAGCGCGGTCCAGAGTTTGCGGGCTTCGGCGACAGTCCCCTGAACGTTCCTGGCGAGGTGGGGGTTGACCTCGAGGCTGACGAATCCGTCATTGCCGCCAAGCCGGTCGTAGGTGGGACGGAAAATATCGGCAGCGCGCTGCACATCTTCGAGAGTGATGGACCGGCAGATCTCTTCGTGATTCTTCCCTTCAAGCGCCAGTGCGCGTATGGAATCATCGTAATCACGGCTGCCCGAGATGGCCTTTTCGAAGATGGCCGGGTTTGAGGTCACTCCCGAAAGGCCGTCTTCAGCGATCATCTTCGAGAGTTCGCCCGAAGCGAACATGTGGCGGTGAATATAATCGAGCCATACGCTCTGCCCAAGGCGGCCCAGTTTGATGAGGGGGTTTCCTTCCATTTCTATTCAACTCCTGTCGTGGACGGCCGTCACTCCCGGCGGGCGGGATCTGAAGCCGCGATCAGTCATGAGGCCGGGGCACGCCGTCATGTCCCTTTCTTCTTCTGCAGCAGGAGCCGCGCTCTTGCACAGACGTTTTCGACATTGAAACCGTATTCACTCATAACAACGCCGCCCGGAGCGGAAGCGCCGAACCGGTCCACACCAATGACGTCGAAGTCCGGGCAGGGGCGGATATAGGGTTGCCAACCCAGTGAGACGCCGGCTTCCATCACCAGGATGGGTACCCCGGAAGGAAACAGGCGATCCCGGTAGTCCGCCGCCTGGGAGGCAAAGAGATTCCAACTGGGCATGCTGACGGCCCTGACGCGCACGCCTTCGCCGGAGAGCACCTCCCGGGCGGCCAGGGCGAGGTGGACCTCGGAACCCGATGCAACAAGAATCAGCTCGGGCTGTGTGCCCGCGGGGGAATCGCCGAGCACATACGCCCCTTTCCCGACGCCCTCCGAAATATCCGGGAATCGCGCCGGATCCAGCACGGGGAGGTTCTGCCGCGTGAGGACGATAGCGACGGGGCCCTTCCTGTGTTCGACGGCCAAACGCCAGGCGGCGGAAGTCTCATTGGCGTCTGCGGGACGGATGAGGACAAAGTTCGGGACGGATCTAAGGCCGAGCAACTGTTCGACGGCCTGGTGGGTCGGTCCGTCTTCACCCAGTCCGATGCTGTCATGGGTGAACACATAGATCACGTGCAGCCCGCTTAGGGCCGCCAGGCGCATGGGGGGACGCATGTAGTCGCTGAAAATGAGGAAGGTGGCTCCGTATGGAATGAAGCCGCCGTGATAGGCCAGCCCGTTCAGGACGCTTCCCATGGCATGTTCGCGCACACCGAAATGCATGTTGCGCCCGTTCCGGCTTTCCGGCTGGTAATCGCCCGCGCCCTTCATGATCGTCTTCGTGCTGGGGGACAGGTCCGCCGAGCCGCCCATCAGTTCCGGCAGTTTCCCACTGATGGCGTTGAGGGCCCTTTCGGATGCGTTGCGGGTCGCGATGGGGCCGCTTTCCGGCGCGAAAACAGGGAGGTCCGCATCCCATCCCTGCGGGAGACGCCCCTGTGTGACCCTGAGGAACTCAGCGGCCAGGTCGGGAAATTCCTTTGAATAACCTTCAAAGCGGCGGTCCCATTCCTCCTGCCGTTTCGCGCCCCTCGGGACGGCAAGGCGAAAGTGTTCCAGTGCTTCCCGGGGGATATGGAAGAGCGGTTCCTGAGGCCAGCCGAGGCGTTCTTTGGTGAGTTTCACCTCCTCCTCGCCGAGGGGTTCTCCATGGGCTTCCGCCGTATCCTGCTTGTGAGGGCTGCCGTAACCAAGATGAGTGCTTACGGAGATGAGGGACGGCCTGGTTTTCTCTTCCCGGGCATTCATGATGGCGGGGAGTATGGCGGTGACGTCGTTTCCGTGACGGACGGCCTGAACATGCCATCCGTATGCCGCGAAACGTCCCATGACATCTTCGGTAAAAGTGATGTTTGTGCTGCCCTCGATGGAAATATGATTATTTGCATAGAAGACAATGAGCTTGCCGAGTCTGAGGTGCCCGGCCAGGGATGCGGCTTCGGAGCCTACCCCTTCCATGACGTCTCCGTCGCTTGCTTCCACATACGTGTAGTGATCGACAATCGGGTAACCGGGACGATTGAAACGCGCAGCAAGAGCCGTTTCGGCGACGGCCATGCCCACGGAGTTGCCCAGGCCCTGGCCAAGCGGGCCGGTTGTGGCTTCAACTCCCGGGGTCTTGCCGTACTCGGGGTGCCCCGGCGTGATGCTTCCGTACTGGCGGAAACGTTCGATTTGCTCCAACGGCAGGTCGAATCCCGTGAGGTGCAGGAGGGCGTAGAGCATCATACAGCCGTGCCCGGCGGAAAGCACATACCGGTCGCGATCGACCCAGCCCGGATCCCCGGGGTTAAACTTTAGAAATCGGTCCCAGAGGGCATAAGCCATTGCGGCGGATCCCATCGGCAGTCCGGGGTGGCCGGATTTGGCTTTCTGCACGGCATCGACCGCGAGGAAGCGAATGGTGTTTACACAGAGAGCATCCAACTCGTAAGCCGGTCGAACCGGCGAAGGGAATTCTTTGTCCATATGGACTCCTGTCCGTCAAAAGGCTGTTGCCGCCCGCGGCCCTTGCGGCCGCCTCCCCATTCCGGGGGCACGCGGGTGAGAGGAGCGCTTCCAATGCCCAACATACCCCGGGTCGCCGGGGCCCCCCTGCCGTCGTGGTGCTCTGAACCCTTTTGTATGGAGGGAAGGGTGTCAGATCGATGGTGTGCGCCGCTTTTTTTGAAGGGCCGGCGTTTGCCGGCCGTGCGCCCGCGTTTGTCCGTTCGGGGATCGGCACTGATCGAGCCTTTAGTAAGAACACGCCCCGGAAGTGTCAAGAACAGGCCCGCTGCGCCGGTTGGACCGCCAGGAAGAAGGGGCAGGCGGGACTTTGCTGATACGGCCTATTTATCTGTTGCAATGAAACATTCATGTATCTATACAGGTATTGCTTTGCGCAGCAGGCTCAGGCGGCTTGACTCGACAAACAGTCCGGACAGGAGAGGTCGATGACTCGGAGTGTCATTGCAGGAATCGGTAGTTATGTCCCGCCCAAAGTCGTGACAAACGACGATCTGGCTCGGCTGATGACCACCAGTGACGAGTGGATCAGGACTCGTAGCGGAATAGAGGAAAGGCGGCATGCGGAAGAAGGGGTGTACTGTTCGGACCTCGCCGTGGAAGCCGTCAAAAAGGCTGTTGAAGACGCCGGCCTGAAGCCTTCCGACCTCGACTTCATCATTTTTGCCACCTTGAGTCCCGATCACCATTTTCCGGGCACCGGGTGTTTCCTGCAGGCCAAGCTCGGCATCGAGCCCGTCGGCTGCCTCGATATCCGGAATCAGTGTACGGGGTTTTTGTACGGCTTGGCCGCCGGCGATTCATTCATACGCTCCGGAATGTACAAGCGCGTTCTGGTGGTGGGGTCCGAAGTGCATTCGAGCGCGCTCAATTTTACGGACGCAGGCAGGGACGTCGCCGTTCTTTTCGGAGACGGGGCCGGAGCGGTCGTCCTCGAGGCTTCGGAAGAAGACGGCCGGGGCGTCCTCTACTCGGAACTGCATGCGGATGGCAGGTTTGCCAAGGCGCTTTACATGACCGTATTCGATATTTCCAAAAAACCCATGGTCACACCCCGGATGATCGAAGAGGGCGATTTCTGGCCCAGAATGGACGGCAAGGTCGTGTTCAAGCACGCGGTGGTACGCCTTTCCGAGGTCATCTCGAACACTTTGAAAAAATGCGGAGTCAGTCCGGACGAAATCAAATACGTCATTCCTCACCAGGCCAACCTGCGCATCAATTCCATGGTCGCGGAGCGGCTGGGATTCCCCCGGGAGAAATTCCTGAGCAACATTCAGAAACATGGGAATACGACCGCGGCCTCCATCCCCCTTCTGCTCGACCAGACGTATCGTGCGGGAAAGCTCGAACGGGGGGACCTGCTGCTGCTCGCAGCTTTTGGTTCCGGATTCACATGGGGAGCGGCCCTGTTGCGCTGGTGAAGTCGATCCGCGGATCATTCCGCCTGAATGGTCCGGGGATATCCCATGTGCCGATGGAATCCGGGTGCATTTCCAATGGTCCCCGGCGCCTTCGCCGCAAGCGGCAATTTCGCGATGCGCCCGACGGTGAGGCTTACCGTGTCGAATTCACTCTCGACCTGCCCCCAGATGAGATACGCCCTGTTCATGTCCACATCCTGGCAGAAGCGGCGGAAAGCTCCCGGGAAGAAAACCGTTTCGTAGAGATCCGTTTTGTCTTCGAAGGATACGAATTCCATCGGCTCCCCCTCTTTCGTCCACACCTCCTTTCGTGTGATGGGCCAGCCCACCAGGCAGACCCTTTCCCCGACATGGGATGCGAGGTCGCGAGCGGGGATGGTGCCGTGCGGGAGCGCACGCACGACGGATTCGACGAGCGTCAGGGGGTGGGTCGACAGGACAAACCCCAGGGTCTCCCTTTCATGCCGCCATCTTTGTTCGGAGGAAATATCCGGCAGCGAAGGCACAACGATCCGCGCCCGGGATTGCGGGAACACGAAAGTCTGGGTTTGCCGTGTCCTGCATTTCATGCCCGAACCGTTGAGCCATGCTTCTATGAACCAGAGAAGCTGAGGCCGGTTGAACCTTCCGGCTAAAGAATCCAGGGCGCCGCTCCTTGCCAGGACGGATGCATCGGCCGGATTGAGTTCCGTTCGTTCGAGGAAATCGTCGAGGGATGTAAAAGGCCCGTTTCTCCTGCGCTCATCGAGAAGGGCTTCCAGGGTGCTTTTCTTGATATTTTGAACCTGTTGCAGCCCCACCCGGATGGTCCGGTCCTTCCCCCGGTAGCTCCAGCCGCTTTCATTGATGTCGGGCCCCGATACCGTCAGGCCCATCCGCCTGGCTTCCGAAACATAGGCGAAAGTACTGTAATATCCGCCGCCGTTGCTCAGGACGGCAGCCATGAACTCGGCCGGATAATGGACTTTCAGGTAAGCGGATTTGAAGCTGACGAGGGCATAGGAAGCCGAATGAGGTTTACAGAAAGAATACCCGGAAAAGGAGACAAACATTTCCCAGACGGCGTTCACCACCTCGGAAGATATTCCGTTTCGGGCGCAGCCGTCCGCGAACCGCAATCGATAGCTGGACAACTGTTCCCGGCTTTTCTTGCTGATCACTTTTCTAAGGCCGTCGGCTTCCCCCCAGGTGAAGCCGGCGAGGATCATGGCCGCCTGGACCACGTCTTCCTGGTAGACCAGGATCCCATAGCTTTCGGCCAGCAGTTCCCTGAGACCGGGATGGATCGGTTCATAGGGCGCTCCGTGCAATCGTTGCAGGTATTCCCGGATGTACCGGTTGGCCGCGGGGCGGATGATGGAGGAATGAATGACCAGATGTTCGAAGTCCCCCCGTCCCGCCTTGTGCTGGAGGAGCCTCATCGCGGGCGATTCCACGTAGAAGACCCCCATGGTCCGGCCGTTCCGGATCAGTTCCCGGGTGGCGGGGTCGTCAACTGGATTCAGCCGGGCATAATCCGTTTCTTTCCCGTAGTTGTCGCGGATGGATGCCAGGGCGTCCCGAATGACGGCAAGGGACCGGTTGCCCAGAAGATCGATTTTTACAAGGCCGGCTTTTTCCGTCTGATCCTTTTCCCACTGAATGATCGAAACGCCCTTGGCGCTGCGCTGGATGGGGACGTAACGGGAAATTCGGTCCGGCGCAAGAATGATTCCGCCGCAGTGAGTGGCGAGGTGCCGCGGGAGCGATTCCAGCCGGGCGGCCAGATTGATGATTTCGGGCCAGGGGGGATCGAGCGGAAATCCTCTGAATTTCGGGTGTGCTTCGATACGGTCCCAGAGGTGCTCCGGGTCCGTCCCGAAACTCATCCGCCGGGTGACTTCCTTGATTTCCGAAGCCGGGATCCCGTAAATTTTGGCCACTTCGCGGACCGAGGCGCGGCCCCCGAAACCCACGTGGTTCGAAACGACGGCCAGCCTCTCACTGCCGTAATACCGGCGGAGCTCTTCAAATAAACCGTCCCGCTCATCCCATGGGAAATCGACATCGATATCCGGCAGGTCTTTCCGCTCGGGATTCAAAAACCTTCCAAAAAGCAGGTTGTGCCGGAGGGGGTCCACGTGAGTGATCCCCAGCAGATAACTCACCAGGCTTGCAGCGCCGCTTCCCCGGCCGCAGTGAATCGGGCGACGCCCGACAATGTCGGCAACCACGAGGAAATAATCAACGAATCCCTTGGATTGGATCAGATCGAGTTCTTCCGAAAGCCGATCCTCGATGGCCCGATTGCTTCGGCCGTACCGCCATTCTATTCCCTTGCGGCATTTTTCAACCAGCAGCGCAAGATGATCGTCCCGGCGGTCTTCATAATGCGGGAAAACCGTACGGGAATGGTCCCAGCCGGTATGACACTGTTCGGCGAGTTTTAACGTGTTTGCGAGCGCTTCCGGGCAGTGGGGGAAAAGGCGCTCCATTTCCGCCGCGGGCTTCAACCACCGATCGGGCCGGACAAGTTTCCCGGGCGGGAGCGTGCTCAGGGTCAGATTGAGATCGATGGCCCGGGCAAGCCGATGGAGAGAGTAATCGTCGGGTCGGGCAAAGTAAACGGCGTTTGTGGCCAGAGGGGGAACCCCAAAGCCGTATGCCATCCGCAGGGCTTCACGGTCCGCGTGCCCCGAAACGGCTTCCACCCAGCATTCCTTCGCCGGGTGCAGCGCCTTGATAATTTCCGGACTGGAAGTAATCACGGCGAGGTCCTCCCGGCCGTCGGGAAGGCTGCGGACCAGGGAGAAATCCTCGTCCATGTGGCGGCGGGTGATCAGTTCGGAGAGGAGTTCATAGCCCCGGGGTGTTTTCGCCAGGATAACGGCTGAATAGTTCTTCGTTTCGACGGTCGCGCCCACTATGGGGTGAATGCCGCACTGGCGGGCCGCTTCCAGGAAATTGATCAGGCCGTAAAATCCGTTGGTGTCGGTCAGGGCCAGATGCCTGAACCCTGCGGCGGATGCCGCCTGGCAGAGTTCTTTTACGGAACTGACTCCCCGCATCATGGAATAATGGGAATGCACGTGCAGATGAACGAAACGCTGTTCCATTGACTTCAGGTGCCCGTTATTCCCCACGAAATCGCTTCAGTGCCGAAACGCCGGCGGATACCGTCCAAAGCTTTTTGCAAATCCCGTTCTTCCCGGAAGGAAACATCTTCCCAGGGGAAAAGAGCCATCTGGCGAAGCGGCATCGAAAAATCGGAGAGTTCGAGGACCATGCGGCGAAGGGCTATACGGCGGCTGAACAGTTGTCTGAAGACGGGGAAGACCGAACGAAACAGCCGCTGGTCCACCTGAACCACGGCGGGGGAGAGCCGATGGCGGCTCCGGGCGGTTATCCCGTCCGCATAACGGATCTCCAGGGCGAATCTTCCCGGATACCGGTTATGGCAACGCAAATTCCATCCCGCCTCCTCCACCTGCCGGAACAGGATGGCTTCCAGCCTGTCCCGGTCGATTTCATCCCGTTCCAGATCGCGAATGACGGACAACTGTGGAACACGTTGAACGGAAAGAACGGGCGCGGGATCGATCCCCCGGGCGAGATTCAAAAGCCGGAAGCTCGTTTTGCCGAATACTCCGGACAGGACATACGCCGGCATGGCCGCGAGCTGGCCGATCCATTGAATATTGAAATCGGCCAGCCGGGATGCCGTAAGGTCGCCGACGCCGGGGAGCGATGTTACCGGGAGAGGAGCGAGGAAGGAGGTTTCTCCGCCCGGGAAGATACAGTTCAGGTCGCCGGGAGCGATGCAGGTTGAAGCCACCTGACTGATCAGTTTGTTCGATGCAAGGCCGATCCTTGCGTGAAGCCCCCTTTGCGCCGCCAGTTGTCTTTCCATGCGGCATGCGACGTCCGTTCCCGGTCCCCAAAGGCGCCTGGTGCCGGTAAGATCGACAAAATAATGCCCGGGGCGGGTCCCTTCCACCAGGGGTGAAAACAGGTCGAATCCGTGCAGAATGTGGTCGTGCCTTTCCTTGTAGAAACGAAAATCGGGCGGAACGGCGAGCATCCGGCGGCACATGCGCCGGGCGTAGGCGAGCGGCATGCCTTCCCGGATGCCTTCCTTTCTCGCAATCCCGTTGACCCCCTGTACGACTGCCCGCACCGACGGTTCCGCGATGGCGAGCGGCCGTTTTTTCAGCTCCGGACGCCTCAACTCCTCAAGCGTCGCGTAAAAGTCGGGAATATCCATGTGGGCGATATCTCGTGTCATGTTGTTCCCCCGCCAATGGTGAGCGGATTGAAACCGGTTCCACTCCACGGACACGGTGATCCATGGGGTCCCGGTTTTCCTTTGCCGAAAAACGATTTCAATCTAAAGATAAGGTGAATAAAAGGTGAAAGTCAAGGGGGAAAATAAAAGCGGAAACGGCATACGGGCGTTGAGGATATGCCTCGGGAGTCAGCGCCTGCAGGAAGGATCGGCCAGGGGAATCGGAGCGGGACGTGATGCGGGGGACCTGTTTGTGAGAAACACGCCCGAGATGACCATGATCGCCCCCAGCACAAGAGTGAAATCCACGGTCTCCCCCAGGATCAAATAGGCGAGGACGACGGAACTCACAGGAACTAAGTTTATGAATATCCCGGCCCGCGCAGGCCCGATCTCCCGTATTCCTTCGTAATACCAGATGAACCCCAGAACGGTTCCGAACAGGGCAAGAAAAAAAACGGCAAGCCAGGCCATATGGGAAAAACGGGGAATGCTTTGGAGCATCCCTTCGAAAAGTGCCGGAGGCAGAAGGAAGACCGTTCCGACAACACAGGAGTAAGTCACGGCCAGGAGCGGCGAAAGGCTTTTCATGGCGACTTTGCCGACGAGGGAATAGGACACCCAACTCGCCACGCATCCCAATATGTAGAATTCGCCCGCCCCGATACTGTTTTTGAACATGTCAAGCGGATGCCCGTGAGAGATGACGACCATGGCTCCCGCGATCGACAGGATGATTCCGGGGATTTTAAGGAAATTCAGTCTTTCGCCGAAGAAGTAGGATGACAGAAGGGCGATAAAGGCGGGCTGGCTTGCGATGATGAGTGAAGCCCGGCTTGCGGTAATGGTCTTCAGGCCCGAAAAGAAGAAAACATTGTAAGCGAAAACACCCGTAAGGCCGAGAACGAGTATGGGAAAAATCTGCTTTCGATCCGGGGGAGGGATTCTGCCGCAGGTCTTCACGACGAACCCGAGCAGGAAAACCGAAGCCAGAATAAACCTGAGGAACGCAGCCGAGAACGGCCCCATTTCGCGGGCGACGATCCGCCCGGCAACAAATGTGCCTCCCCAGAAAACAGCCGTGAGAATCAACTTCAGATAAAGCATCGCGTCCTGAAACAGCCTTCCGTTTATACCAAGGCGCCTCAGATTCCTCCTTTGGCCCCCGGCCCACGATCGTCCGGGGAACCCTCACGGCGTTCCAGCAGCCGTTCTTCTTCAATCAGTTCCCGGGCTTTCCAGGCAGGGCACCACCGGCCGTGCCAAGCCATAATCCTGCCGACCAAAGTCGCCGGGTTTTCGCGGGCATACCGGCAAAAGCCGCATTCGTCGCACTTTTGCCCCATATACCGCATGAAACGATTCACAGCGCGCAGCTCCTTTCCCAATAAACGGTCGGTCTTTCCCTGCGGCGGAATGCGGGCATGGCACGCCTTCTCCGGGAATGCGGCGCGCGCATCGGGAACACCCGCTCAGTCCCCGCTTGCCGAGGGGGTATTCTCCCCCATGTAATGGTAGAATTCGGCCATGACCTGTGCTTCGTCTCCAAGGCCCAGTGCGATGATGTGTTTCAGATGGAAAAAGACATCAAGGTACATCCCGCTGAATTCTATACCATAACCGTTGTCCTGTTTTCTTTTGACGATGCCGTTCAAGTCGACCGAAAGACGCGAAGAAGGACCGGAGAGCATCAGTTTGATCTGAACTTCCTGGTCGGGTTTGAGTTCCCGGGAAGTTGTGAAAAACATTCCATTCAAGCTGAGGTTTTCGACTCCACCGAGGATAGTATCGTTTCCGGTCTCCAGGATCGCGCCGGTCTCGATGGGGACTCTGGTAAACTTCCGATTGTCCATGCCGCTGGTTCCTTCCAGTAAAGGAGAAAAGTCTCGCTCACTTAAAATTCCTTCACATGCTTGCGGGTCGGAGACGAAGAAAACCATGCGCTCGGCTGCTTACGGACCTCTTTCCCGGCAAGCTTTACAGAAGTGAGGATAGCAGCATCCCGTCGGATAAACAAATGATATCGGCGGCTTTAACCGACGGAGAAAGCGGCTGCAAAGAGACCGGGACCCCCGAGGACCTTTCAGACCCGGGCCGAATACGGCTTTCGGCAAACGATCTGAGCGATCGCCCGCATGGGGTCGGTCCGGATTCCTTCGAATCGATGCAGGATCAGCCAGTCACTGAACGAAGCCGGTAGTTCACCGGCGCGCAACAGATGATCGGGGTTCTTCGGTTTGCCGAACTGAGCCTGATCGTCGGTAAAGGTTTCATAGACGAGGATTCCGCCCGGATTCAAGGCCTTTCTTATGCACGGGAAAAGGGGCCTGTGCAGGTACCGGAACACCAGAATCGCTCCAAACGCGGCCTCGGGAAGCGGATTCACCCCTTCCACTTCCAGATCCACCTGCCATATGCCGATCTTGACGCCGTTTTCCGCCGCCGTGCGCCCGGCCTTATCCAGATCATCCCAGGACTTGTCGCAGCAGACGACCTGCAGGCCTTTGGCCGCAAGATAAATTCCATTGTGGCCGTCGCCGCACGCCAGATCGAGGACGGGTCCGGGTAGATTCTCATCGAGAAGAAGGCCTGCGAATTCGGCCAACAGTGAGGCTGGTGTGACCATGGGTCTCCTCTCGGGTTTTCAGTGAATTCGGCTTCGGGCTACGGAAAAATCAAACAACAAGTTCCCTCTATCGATCTATCCGACGGCTTTTACCAGATTGACAATCTCCTTTGTGTACTTACATTTAGGCCAAATCGGATTGCTAATCTGATATAAGAAAATATCGCCGATGGAATGAACTCCAAGACTGGAGGATCGACATGGAATTCAATATCACGGAACTAAGGGAGAAAAGAAGGCCTTTGTGGATGACCGAACTGAATGAGGAATCCTACGCCAACCTTCTGGGCGGCGGCGGAGATATTTACAAAGACCGCCTTCCGGTGGACTGGCCGAGGAGTAGCGGTGAGGAAACGGTGACAGAGGAAGAAATCATCGCCTTCGAGGGCAAATACGTCGGAGAAGATTATATTTCGTAAGCCTGTCGGGGGAGGCGTCCCCCGCTTCGGACATGACATCGTTGCAGCAAAATGCGGCGGATGTTACACGCGCCGCTCTCCCCGATTTCACTTAACAACCTCTCAAACATATTCCGACGCAAGAGGTTCTCGCATGAGAACCCCTTGCGCTGTCAGGGGTTGAGTTATCTCTTGCTCTTGAAGATGCACGAAGCCCAGGTTTTGCCCCCGGTGCTGTCGTGGCAATAGCTGCAACTCTTCACTTTCCAGCCGTCGCCGTATTTGCCGTTCAGAAAACCCGAAAAATCGTGATCGAAGCTCGAACTGTCCGAGCTGAACGTTTCAAAATGATACCGATCTTCCATGCTTATTACCTCCCTTTCTGTTTAGCCCTATCACTATAAACCTAAACCACGGCTGCCCATTGTCAACTGCGCCTTTGCCGTCCATCCGCTCACGGCGGCGAATCCGCGCGGCAATGGGCGGGAACGGAGCTGGATTTCAGAAGGCGGACGATTTTCCTTGACATAATTCAAACGAACGTTTAAATCAAACATCTGTTAGATCATCAGACCGTTATGGAGGTGAAGTCTATGTCCAGATGTTTGAAAGAAACTCCGACGAAAGAGCGAATTCTCGAGGTGGCCGAACGCCTCTTCGCTGAAAAGGGGCTGGATGGAACTTCCATGAGGGAGATAACCGATGCGGCCGGGGTAAACCTCGCATCGGTAAACTACCATTTCGGATCGAAGGACGGCTTGATCTCGGAGGTCTTCAGGCGTCATTTCGCTCCATTGAATGAGGAAAGAATGGCTTTGCTCGATGCCGTCGAGGCAGCGGCGGGCGACAGGCCGCCGACTCTTGAGGCCGTGCTGGATGCTTTCATTCGCCCGGCGGTGATCGGTGAATTCATGTCGAATCTCGGTAAAAGCGCCTTCCTGCTCCTTATGGGCCGGTGTCTGTGTGAACCTGCAACCTATGTGGAAAAGTACCTTCGACCTCATTTCGGGCCCACGATGGAGCGGTTTGATTCGATGATCGCGCGCCTCCTGCCGGGCCTGGCGCGTGAGGAGATTTTCTGGAAAATGAACTTCACGATCGGAGCGGTGCATCATGTCCTCCCTATCTGGAGCAATATGGCGCACCTGCCGTTTGGACCGGAGAAGCCTCCCGACTCGGAAGGAATCATACGACGATTGATTTCTTTTGCACTGGCGGGCATGCGATCCCCCGTGGTGATCCAGGATTGAAGCAGATGGGCCGGAACATTGCCGGGAAAGGTAATCCCGTGGAATTCCCGGAGGGGCTGGGACAGTGCACGCTCACACCCCGTGCGATTGGGCCTGAACCGCCTTCCGTTCCCTGCGATGGGCCTCCGGCTTCGTTGTGCCGATATCATGGCCCTCAGGACAAAGTGCAAATTCTTCGACCCGTGTCGGCGGTTCTCGAATGTACCGCTGAAGCGGCAATTCATTCCACTCTTTGAGGTGTATATGCAAAACAAGTTCAAGATCGTGCCTGTTGTCATTGTGTGCACCCTGACCGGATGCCTGATGCTGATGACCGGATGCGGAAAGCAAAGCTCTGCAGGGGCAAAGCCGCAGAGCGGTCCTCCCGAAGTCGCCGTGGAGATTATGAAACCGCAGGCCGTGTCGATTGTCTCGGAACTTCCGGGCCGGACGTGCCCTTATCTCGTCGCCGAAGTTCGTCCGCAGGTGGGCGGCATCATCCAGAAGCGCCTGTTCACGGAAGGTTCGGATGTTAAGGCCGGCGACGTGCTGTACCAGATCGATCCGGCTACTTATCAGGCAGCCTTTGCAAGTGCCAAGGCCGCGGTCAGCAAGGCCGAGGCGAGTGTCTGGAGCATCCGGCTGAAGACTCAGCGCCATGCGGAGCTGGTTAAGATCAAGGCGGTCAGCCAGCAGGATTACGACGACTCGGTCGGTGCGCTCAAACAGGGCGAGGCCGATGTCGAGGCCACCAAGGCCGCGCTTGAGACCGCCCGTATCAACGTCGCCTACACTCGCGTCACGTCGCCCATTTCCGGCCGCATCGGCAGGTCCGCGGTGACCGTGGGCGCATTGGTGACGGCAAGCCAGGGCAGTCCCCTGTCCACGGTCCAGCAACTCGATCCCATTTATGTCGATGTGACCCAATCGAGCGCTGAACTGCTGAAGCTTAAGGAAATCCTTTCAGGCGGCAAGCTCAAAAACGGCGGCAAGCAGGCAAAGGTCCGGCTGCTGCTCGAAGACGGGAAGCAATATCCGTTGGAAGGGACTCTCGAGTTCTCCGATGTGACCGTCGACCAGAGCACCGGATCGATCACGCTGCGTGCGGTCTTCCCGAATCCCAACAATGTGCTGCTCCCGGGCATGTACGTGCGCGCCGTACTCGAGGAGGGGGTGAACGAGCGTGCGATCCTTGCGCCGCAATCGGGGGTCACGCGCGATATGCGGGGTAAACCGACCGCATTGGTGGTTGACGGTTCAGACAAGGTCGAGCAGCGGTTCCTCAAGGTGGACCGCTCCATCGGGGACAAATGGCTGGTCAGCGAAGGTCTGAACCCGGGCGATCGCCTCATCGTGGAAGGGCTGCAAAAGGTAAAGCCGGGGTCTCCTGTAAAAATCGTGCAACTCGACACGCCGGTGACCGTGGGAGCAACTTCATCTGCGGATGCCGGAAAATAAAGGAGACTTTGCATGGCGCAGTTTTTCATCGACCGCCCCATCTTTGCGTGGGTGGTGGCGATCATCATTATGCTTGCAGGCGCGCTGGCGATAAAGACGCTCGCCGTTTCCCAATACCCCGCGATCGCCCCGACGGAGATAGCGATCAATGCGTTCTATCCCGGAGCGTCGGCGAAGACGGTGGAAGACACCGTGACCCAGGTCATCGAACAGAAGATGAACGGAATCGATCACCTGCGCTACATGTCTTCCACCAGTGACTTCACGGGCTACGTCACCATCACGATTACCTTCGATGCCGGCACCGATTCGGACATTGCCCAGGTGCAGGTGCAAAACAAGCTGCAGCTTGCCACGCCGCTGCTGCCTCAAGAGGTTCAACAGCAGGGGATCAAGGTTACCAAATCGACCAAGAACTTCCTGCTGATCGTAGGCTTGGTGTCGGAAGACGGCAGCATGAGCCAATACGACCTCTCGGATTATATCGTCGCCAACATTCAGGACCCGGTCAGCCGTGTGGACGGCGTCGGTGAGGTGCTGGCTTTTGGCGGGCAGTATTCCATGCGGGTCTGGATCGATCCGAGCAAACTGAACAACTTCAAAATGACGCCCTCCGATGTGGTAGCGGCGATACAGGCCCAGAACGCGCAGGTCTCCGCCGGGCAGCTCGGCGGCTCGCCGTCCGTGGAAGGTCAGCAGCTCAACGCGACCATCAGTGCCCAGACGATGCTGCAAACTCCCGAACAGTTCGCCAGGATTCTGCTCCGCACCAACAGCGACGGTTCGACGGTGCACCTGGAGGACGTCGCGCGCATCGAACTGGGGAGTGAAAACTACGAGACGGCGGGACGGTTTAACGGCAAGCCCACGTCCGGCCTCGCAATCAGGCTGGCCACCGGGGCGAATGCACTCGAAACCGCCGCCAGGGTGAAGGAAAAAATCGGCGAGATGTCGAAGTTTTTCCCAAACGGCATGGCAGCCATCTTTCCGTACGACACCACTCCTTTTGTGAAAATATCGATCGAGGAAGTGGTGAAGACGCTTGCCGAGGCCATCGGACTCGTTTTCCTCGTGATGCTGCTCTTCCTGCAGAACTTTCGGGCCACGTTGATTCCTACCATCGCGGTGCCCGTCGTGCTGCTCGGCACCTTCGGCACCCTGGCTGCGTGCGGTTTTTCGATCAATACGATCACCATGTTCGGCATGGTGCTCGCGATCGGACTTCTCGTCGACGATGCCATCGTCGTGGTGGAGAACGTCGAACGGGTGATGAGCGAGGAGGGGCTCTCCCCGAAGGAAGCCACGCGCAAGTCGATGAAGCAGATAACGGGAGCGCTGGTCGGCATCGCTCTCGTCCTGTCCGCTGTGTTCGTGCCCATGGCGTTTTTCGGCGGGTCGACCGGCGTGATTTATCGCCAGTTCTCCATCACCATCGTTTCGGCGATGATCCTTTCGGTCATCATCGCGATGGTGCTGACGCCCGCCCTCTGCGCGACCATGCTCAAGCCGGTCGAAAAGGGGCATCACGCCTCCGACCGGGGTTTTTTCGGGTGGTTCAACCGGGGGTTCGACCGCGGCAACCGCTGGTACCAGGCGACAGTGCATCGGATCCTCGGCAAGCGCACACGCTACCTCGTAATTTACCTGGTGATCGTTTTGGGAATGGGGCTCCTGTTCCTGCGCATGCCGACGGCCTTTTTGCCCGAAGAGGACCAGGGCACGCTGTTCGCCCAGGTGCAGTTGCCGGCCGGCGCGACACTGGAACGGACGCTGAGTGTCCTGAAGAAAGTCGAGAACCATTTCCTTGTGGAGCAAAAGGACGCGGTCCAATCGGTTTTTTCGGTGTCGGGTTACAGTTTTGCCGGCAGGGGCCAGAACACCGGCATGGCTTTCGTCAAACTGAGGAACTGGGAGGAGCGCAACCGGCCGGAGCTTCGGGTGAATGCGGTGGCGGCCAAGGCCATGGGCGCCTTTTCGCAAATTCGGGAGGCACTGGTCTATGCTTTTGTGCCGCCGGCGGTCATAGAACTCGGCCAGGCCAGCGGCTTCGACTTTGAACTCCAGGACCGGGCCGGGCTGGGTCATGAGAAACTGATGGAGGTACGAAACCAGTTCCTCGGTATGGCGGCCCAGAAACCGGTTCTCACAATGGTTCGGCCGAACGGTATGGAAGACAACCCGCAATTCCAGATGGACATCGATTATGAGAAAGCGGGCGCGCTCGGCGTCACGATCGCCAACATCAACGATGCCCTGTCCATTGCCTGGGGAAGTTACTACGTGAACGATTTCCTTGACAGGGGCCGGGTGAAAAAAGTCTATCTGCAGGCGGACGCCCCGTACCGGATGCTGCCGGAAGACCTCGGCAAATGGTACGTCCGCAACGGCACGGGAACCATGGTCCCGTTCACCTCCTTCGCTGCGGCCCACTGGACTTACGGCTCTCCCCGTCTCGAGCGCTACAACGGGATGCCGTCGACGGAAATCCTGGGTCAGGCCGTCCCGGGCAGGAGTTCGGGAGAAGCGATGAAGGCCTTGGAGGAGATAGCCGGTCAGCTTCCGGAAGGCATCGGCTACGAATGGACGGGCCTGTCTTTCCAGGAGCGGTTGGCCGGTTCCCAGGCCCCCGCGCTCTACGCCATTTCCCTCATCGTGGTGTTTTTGTGCCTTGCCGCCCTTTATGAGAGCTGGGCGATACCGTTTTCCGTCATGCTGGTCGTTCCTCTGGGCGTCATGGGAGCACTCTGTGCGGCGACCCTGCGGGGGTTGTCAAACGACGTTTATTTCCAGGTCGGTCTGCTTACCACCGTCGGCCTGTCGGCCAAGAACGCCATTCTGATCGTTGAATTCGCCAAGGACCTGCACCAGGAAGGCATGGGGCTGATCGAAGCGACACTGGCCGCGGCACGGATGCGGCTGAGGCCGATTCTGATGACGTCGCTCGCCTTCGTATGCGGAGTGTTGCCGCTGGCGATCAGCCATGGCGCCGGGTCAGGCAGCCAGAACGCGATCGGTACGGGCGTTATGGGCGGTATGATTTCGGCCACCGTGCTGGCCATATTCTATGTCCCGCTGTTCTTCGTTCTGGTGTGCGGATTGTTCAGGGTCAGACAGCCCGATCCTCAGGTTGAGAATCGCCAGGACCTCGCCAATGCTCGGGAGGGTCAATAGCATGATTCGAAATGCGTTCCTGACCGCTGTAGCGATCATTCTCCTGGCCGGGTGCGGGACCCTCGCCCCGAAATACACACGGCCGGCGGCCCCTGTTCCCACGGCCTGGCCCAGCGGTCCCGCTTACAAGGACAGTGCGGACCAGCCCGGTGACATGGCCGCCGCCGATATTGACTGGCGGAATTTCTTCTCCGATGAACGGCTGCAAAAGCTGATCGAACTGGCACTCGCAAACAACCGCGACTTGCGTGTGGCGGTGCTCAACATCGAAAGATCGCGTGCCCAATTCCAGGTCCAGCGCGCCCAACTTTTTCCGACGGTCAACGCTTCCGCGAGCGGTACTGTTCAACGGGTGCCGGAGATCCTCTCGAGCACGGGGGAGGTGGTGACGACTTCGCGGGAATACGTGGTTGACCTGGGCTTCAGTTCCTATGAACTGGACTTTTTCGGCCGCGTCCGGAGCCTCAAAGACCAGGCGCTGGAACAATTCCTTGCTACGAAACAGGCGCGCCGCAGTGCGCAAATCAGTCTGGTGGCCGAAGTTGCCGGCGACTACCTGGCGCTTGCGGCCGACCGGGAATCCCTGAAACTCGCGCGCGACACGTTCAAGAGCCAGGAAGATTCATACAAACTCGTCCAGCGCGGATTTGAAGTGGGGTCTTCCTCGGCGCTCGACCTGCGCCAGGCGCAGACCACCGTGGAAGCTTCGCGGGCTGACATAGCCAAGTACACCGGCCAGGTCGCCCAGGACGAGAACGCGCTCGCCCTGGTGGTGGGATCGCCGGTTCCGCCCCATCTGCTGCCCGATAGCCTGGACACGGTTACGGTGGTGAAGGAACTCCCCGCCGGACTGCCCTCCGAAGTGCTGCAGCAGCGCCCCGATATTCTCGACGCCGAAGACCTGCTCAAGGGAGCCAATGCCAACATCGGCGCCGCGCGCGCGGCGTTCTTCCCGCGTATCACCTTGACTGCCGGCGGCGGAATCACCAGCGGCTACCTGTCCAAGATGTTCATTCCCGGCTCCGCCGCCTGGAGCTTCGCGCCGCAGCTCACCCTGCCGATTTTCGACGCCGGCACGAACCGGGCCAATCTGAAAATCGCGGAAGTCGACCGCGACATCTATGTGGCCCGCTACGAGCAGGCAATTCAGACCGCTTTCAAGGAGGTGTCCGACGGGCTCGCTCAACGCGGAACGCTGGGCGATCAGCTCAAGGCCCAGGAGTCACTCGTGCAGGCCACTTCCGACAGTTACGATCTTTCCCAGGCGCGCTATCGCGCCGGGGTGGACAGCTTCACGACCGTACTGATCTCGGAGCGATCACTGTACACGGCGCAGCAGACTCTGATCGGCGTCCGGCTGTCGCGGTTCACCAACCTGGTAACCTTGTACAAGGTGCTCGGCGGGGGTGGAATCGTCCCGGAGGACGGCAAGTCGTAAGAAACGATAGCGTGATGGATTCGTTTGGAATTTGCGCCGAAGCAAAAATGGTATTAAACGAATAGGTGAGCAGTGCCTTGTCGGAAGGATATCGGATTGTTCAACAGGGAATGAATTCAAAGGAGCTTCACGATGGCAAAGCCCCAGGACGTTATGTTGGTGGGAAACGATTTCATGCGAAGCAGAATCATCCTGACCGCCGCCGAACTGGACTTCTTCACTCACATTGCCAATAACCCGTGCACCGGCGAAGAACTTGCCGCAAAGCTTCATCTCGCCCTCAAGGGGACCATTCGAGTGCTGGACTGTCTGGTCGGATATGGACTCCTTGACAAGAAAGGCGGCCGCTATTTCGTCACGGACGCCGGATCGCGTTATTCGTCCACGCATCCCGAATCGGTACTCCCGATGCTCATGCACCAGAGTCAGCTATGGGAGCGATGGTCCTCTCTAACGGAAATCGTAAGAGGGGGCACCCCCGCGAGCAGGAAACCGGGCTCCGGCATGTCCGCGGACAACCGCAGGGCCTTTATCGGGGCGATGCACGTCGTGGGGCGCGGTCTTTCGGTCGAAATCGCCGAAGCATACGACCTCAGCCGGTTCAAACGCCTGCTCGACATCGGCGGGGCTTCGGGAACCTACACAATGGCTTTTCTCAGAAAAAACCCCCGGCTGACGGCAGTGATCTTCGACCTTGAGGATGTGATTCCGATGTCTGTGGAACGGCTTTCGGCGGAAGGCTTCCTGGACCGGGTCGAACCGGTCGCGGGGGATTTCTACCGCGACGAACTTCCAAAGGGCTGCGACCTGGCCCTCCTGTCCGCGATCATTCATCAGAACAGCAGAGAGGAAAACCTGGAACTCTACCGGAAAGTTTTCCGCGCGCTCGACCCCGGCGGGAGGCTGCTCATCCGGGATCATATCATGGATGAATCGAGGACGAGTCCCCCGGCAGGTGCGGCATTCGCCGTCAATATGCTGGTGAACACGAGCGGGGGCGACACCTATACCTTTCGGGAAGTGAAGGAGTCGCTGGAGCAGGCGGGGTTTACGGATGTTACTCTGGTGAGGCGGGGGGAGAGAATGGACGGCCTGGTCGAGGCGAAAAAACCCTGAATTTTTGAGGCAATATGCCCTATTTCCTTACGATCCGCAAAAAGGGCCGCGGGCCTTTCCGAGCGGCCTCCGCTAAATAATGTCCTTTGATTGGCTTTGCCGGGCGAGTGAGCGAGGCTCGGCTCGCCCGGTACCAATGCCTCCCTGTCGAGCAATGTATAATACTAATTTGCGTTCAAGACGGTACTCTTGAGACCCCCAAAAGAGCGGGGGAATCATTCCCCGGCGCCCCCGGGTTTCGGCCACACGCTCAGCGCTGGCGGCTGCTGCCGCAACGCCAAACTGAGCCGCGAAGCGGCGTGGGGATGTGGGGGACGCAGTTCCCCACGCTTTTCATTCTTTGATAGCATCCTGAACGCAACTCAGTATCATGGTTCATCCTTGCATGCGACAACCTTCGCCGTCACGTCTCCCGTGGTGCCGTATTGGCCGTACCCCGCGTATCCGTCGCCTTTGTTGAAACGCGGCCCACGCAACCAAACGTCGAACTGGCCCTCCTCGGCGTCTGCCCAGAAAGTCACGCCAAGTTCCACTGTGGACCCATCCTTTTGAACCGTGGCGGTGCCGTAAGCGGGGCCCAGTCCCGCAACCCTGCCTGTCAGGGGAACGATTTTACCGGCTTGCGTCGGGCGGGCGCCCGTAAAGCGAAAAAAGCCGAGAGCACTGCTGATCTCTCCGTTCAACTGCAGGCACCAGTCGGCCCGCACAGGACCGGCAATGAGGGTGGCTGCAAGAATGGCCGAGAGGCAAACGATTTTCTTAAAGCTCAGCATACTGGCCTCCTTTTCCTGGGAGTTGGTTTAAGGATGGGCTTTGCTCGGTGCAAACCGCAGCCAACCCCGGCAAATACCCTTCCCGGTACGCCGCGGTCCGCACCTGCGAGATCCCCGGATCACGTGCCGTCGATCGAGAGAATCAATCGTCAGTCCAAATGATGAATCGCTGGATGGTGCTGGATACTGAAGTGAATTGTGAAGTCCGAGTCGCACAGCAGGACGTTTCTGAACCAGCGGTCAGTCTATCCGACGACGCGAGAATGTCAACGGCAAACGGCCCTTGGACTCATTCGGCAAATGAATCCGCTCCCGGTCGGACGACAGAATCCCCCTGGATGTCGGTTTAGGCTTGTACTGAAAAAGACCTGGCATTTGCACATCCGGTGAACTTTCCGGCTCCCCGGGACGGATACGCCTGGGCAGTGGGAGAAACAAATTACGCCGTTGTCAGAAAAATCTTGCTGTTCATTTCAGCAGCGATCATACTCGAATCGCTCGAAGATGCTCATTGCTCAGAAGATACTTTTCTGACTCCGTCAGGATTTTCTCAAACGAATCGAAGATCGGTAATGAGGACCTTACGAACGGTGGGGGAGGGCGGAATCGCCCTTTTCGAATCCTATTTGTTTATCATTTGCCTGCTGACTTTTATAGTTAGCTGCGTCGAGATATTCCAAGTCAATTTTGGTGACGCGAGTGGTTACCCTTTTGGTTGGGAGGGGGGCGGATGGGCATATGCCTCATCTTCTAATTATACCTTATGGAGCGCGCTCACTGCCTTTATCATATGTTCTTACATGATTTCCTTTTTGGTCAGGAGGAAATACCCAAGGTTATTCTCCGGCGCCCTTCTCGTCTCCATAATTCTGTTCGCCAGTGACTGGGAAATGCTTCAGATAATATTCATCGCGTTACGCACAGGTGATCCTTACTGTTGGATGGTATGGGGTGCGCCTCTCCTGATTTCATGCGGCATTCTTTTCGGTAAGCACTTGTACCGAGGTCTGTTTCCCAAAAGACAGACTGCCGCATGAAGATCCATCGACCTGAAATGGCTAAGTCCAGCCATGCCGCGCGCCCTGCCGGGCGCACAAAGAAAAGGGGCGCCCTTACGGGGCACCCCTTTCCAGGGCATCCCTCAGAGCTTCTCCACCGTTACGGCGCAAGCCTTGTACTCGGCGGTCTGGGTGACCGGATCGAAAGCCGTGTTTGTCAGCCAGTTGGCGCAGCCGTCCCGGAAATGGAAGGACATCCAGACAAGGCCCTTCGGCACCTGTTCCGTCACCTTGGCCTTCACGACCACCTCGCCGCGTCGCGACTTCACTCGGACCTTCTCGCCGTGTTCAATCCCCAGGGCCTTCGCGTCGGCAAAGGAGATGTCGGCGGTTTCCTCTCCGAGGAGATCGTTGATTCCCTCGCATCGGCCCGTTTGAGTACGAGTGTGATAGTGGAAGAGGCGTCGGCCCGTGCTCAACACGAAAGGATACTCCGCGTCGGGGACTTCTTTGGGCGGCGTCCAGTCGAGCGCAACGAGGTTTCCGAGACCGCAGGTGAAATGGCCGTCCTTGTGCAGGGTCGGAGTTCCGCAATGATCCAGGCTCGGCACCGGCCACTGCAGCCCGTCTTCCTGGATACGCGAATACTTGATGCCGGTCATTTGAGGCGCCAGTACGGAAATCTCATTGTCCCACAGTTCCTGACCGCTGTTTGACTTCCATTCCTGCCCCATGCGTTTGGCGATCTCCTTGAAGATCCACCAGTTGGGCTTGGCCATTCCGGGCGGCTCGCTCACTTTCCGCACCAGGCTGATGCGTCGCTCGCTGCTCGCAAACGTCCCTTCATCTTCGCTCCATGCCGCTGCGGGAAAGACAACGTCTGCGAATCGGGTGGTCTCGGTCGGGAAAATATCGTTGCAGACCAGGAACTCCGCCGATTCCAGGCAGTGTTCCACGTGCTTGATATCGGGCTCGACGTTGGCCAGGTTTTCGCCGAAAATGTAAAAGCCCTTGATCTTTCCGGTAATCAGTTCATCCAACATTTCAGGGACCATCATTCCCACTTTGTCAGGCAGTTTGTCGACGCCCCAGGCGGCTTTGAACTTGGCCTGCGCCTTGGGATCATCCACCCTGTGGTACCCGGGAAACACATTGGGCAAGGCTCCCATGTCGCAGGCTCCCTGCACGTTGTTCTGCCCGCGGATCGGGTTGACGCCGCTGCAATCGACGCCGAGGTTCCCCAGCAGCATCTGGAGATTGGCGGTTGAGAGGACATTGTTCGTTCCGCAGGAATGCTCGGTGATGCCAAGGGTGTAGATGAGCATGGCCGGCTTCACCGAGGCGATGCGGCGGGCCAGTTTGCGGATGTCGTCGGCGCTGATGCCGGTAATATCTACAACCCTCTCCGGCGGATACTCCAACACCTTCGCTTTGAGTTCCTCGAAGCCGACGCAGCACGTATTCACGAAGTTCGCGTCGTAGAGGTCCTCGGTTATGAGAACGTACATGAGCGCATTGATGAGAGCTATGTCGCTTCCCACTTTGATCGGCACGTGGAGCGCGGCGTGTTCGGCAAGTCCGGTATACCGTGGATCGACGACGATGAGGTCCGCTCCTTCCGCCACGGCATTCTTCACATAGGTGGACGCCACGGGATGGGCCTCGGTCATGTTGCTGCCGATGGCCAGGATGAGCTTCGCTTTGGCAAAGTCCTTGAACGAGTTGGTCATGGCTCCGGAGCCGAAAGATCTTGCCAGTCCGGCGACGGTCGGCGCATGGCACGCACGCGCGCAGTTATCGATGTTGTTCGTGCCGATGACCGCGCGGAAGAGCTTCTGCATCTGGTAGGAATCTTCGTTGATGCTTCGGGAACAACTGCTTCCCCCGATGGCGTCGGGCCCGTGCTTTGCGATGATTTCCTTGAATTTGTATGCAACCAGATCCAGGGCTTCATCCCAGGAAGCTTCCCGCTGCTTGCCGTTTTCCTTAATGAGCGGAGTCGTGAGCCTCTCGGGAGAATAGATAAACTCGTATGCAAAACGGCCCTTGACGCAGAGGCGGCCATAGTTGGGCGCTCCATCTTCGACGCCTGTGACCTTGATGATGCGCCCGTCCTTGACATGGAGCAACTGCTGGCAACCCACACCGCAATACGGGCAGGTGGTGCGGACCTTCGTGGTTTCCCACGCGCGGCCCAGACCCTTTGCCTTCTTCTCGGTCAGGGCGCCCGTGGGGCAGGCCTGCACGCATTGACCGCAGGAAACGCAGTTTGAATCTTTGAGCGACGTGGCGTTGAAGGTCGTGATGAAAGAATCCGACCCGCGGGCCGCCACGTCGATCACTCCGTTCACCTGCACGTTGAGACAGGCCCTTACGCAACGCCCGCAAAGCACGCACTTGCCCTGGTCCCGGATGAGCATCGGGTGAGAGTCGTCTATGGGCTTGGGAACGAAATCCGTCTTATACCGGACGGTCTCAATGCCGTGCTCGTAGACGAGCTTTTCCAGTTCACAATTGCCGATTTGTTCGCAGTAGAGGCAGTTGTGGTTCCCGTAGGCAAGCAGAAGCTCCAGGACGGTTTTTCGAACATCGAAGAGCTTGTCGGTGTGCGTGTGGACGATCATGCCGTCCATGGCGGGAGTGGTGCAGGATGGAGGCAGCCCGCGCATATTCTCTATTTCCACAATACAGAGGCGGCATCCACCGTAAGGAGGCATCTTGGGGTGGTAGCAAAGGGTGGGGACATAGACCCCGTTGGCTCTGAAGATTTCGAGAACCGTCTGACCCTTCTTCCCCTCGATCTTCTTCCCCTTGAAATCTTTTCCGTTCACTGTCAATGTGATTTTATCGTTATCCATTGTCCTTCTCTCACTTATCGGATGATTATTTTGAAAATCGTGGAAGTCTCTCCACTGTCATTGCCTCACGTATCAATCGATCGCATGGAACCTGCAGGCAAGGATGCAGGCGCGGCACTTGATGCACTTCTCCTTGTCGATGACAGCGGGTTCCTTCTTCTTCCACGTAATCGCATCGCTGGGACAGGCCTTCATGCACGTACCGCACTTCGTGCAGTTCTGCTCGTTCACCTCGAACTTGATAAGAGGGATGCAGACGCGGGCCGGGCATTCCTTCCTCAAGATGTGCGCCTCGTATTCATCCCTGAAGTATCTGACCGTGGAGAGCGCGGGATTGGGAGCCGTCTGGCCAAGACCGCAAAGAGACCCAATCTTCACGTTCTGCGCAAGCTCCGTCAGCTGATCGATATCCTCGAGCGCGGCCGTGCCTTCGGTGACCGCCGTCAGGATCTCGAGCATCTTCTTTGTCCCGAGTCGGCAGGGAACGCACTTGCCGCACGATTCCTTCTGAGTGAAACTCAGGAAGAACCGGGCCATGTCCACCATGCAGGTCGTCTCATCGGTGATGATGAGACCCCCCGAACCCATGATGGCGCCAAGCTGCGTCAGGTTCTCGTAATCCATGGGCACATCGAAGTGTTCCGCCGGGATGCATCCGCCCGAAGGCCCGCCCGTCTGAGCGGCCTTGAACTTGCGCTTGTTGGGAATCCCGCCTCCGATGTCTTCGACGATCTGCCGCAGCGGCGTACCCATGGGAATCTCGACCAGGCCGCTGTTGGTGATCTTACCGGCGAGAGCAAACACCTTGCTTCCCTTGCTCTTCTCCGTTCCCACGCTCGCAAACCACTCGCCGCCCTTCGTCATGATCACCGGAATGTTGGCAAGGGTCTCGACGTTGTTGATGTTCGTGGGCTTCAGGAACAAACCCTTTACGGCCGGAAAGGGAGGCCTGGGCATGGGCATGCCGCGCTTTCCCATGATGGACGCCATGAGCGCCGTTTCCTCGCCGCAGACGAAGGCCCCGGCTCCAAGCTTCAACTTGATCTCGAAATCGAATCCCGATCCGAATATGTTCTTCCCGAGATACCCCCGCTTCGTCGCCTGATCTATGGCGATGAGCGATCTCTCGTAAGCCATGGGATACTCGGCCCGGCAGTAGATGTACGCTTTCGTGGCCCCTATGGCGTATCCCCCGATCATCATCCCTTCCAGCACGCTGTGGGGATCTCCCTCCAGCACGGCGCGGTCCATGAAGGCCCCGGGGTCCCCCTCATCCGCGTTGCAGACGAGATACTTCTGGTCGGCAACCGATTTGTTGGCAAATTCCCACTTCATCCCCGTGGGAAACCCGGCGCCCCCTCGACCGCGAATTCCGGACTTCTTCATCTCGGCGATCACTTCCGCCTGGGTCATCGTGAAGGCCTTCTTGATGCCCTCGTAACCCCCGACGGCAATGTAGTTGTCGATGTCCTCGGGATTGATGAAGCCGCAGTTTCGCAAAACGATCCGGCGCTGCGGCTGGAAAAATTTCATGTCCCGATAGCTCAGTATCGGCTTCTTGCTCTTGGGATCGATGAAAATGAGCCGATCCACCACACCGCCGCCCTTCACGTCGACCGCTACGATCTCATCGACGTCTTGCGGCGTTACATTGCAGTAGAACGTCCCCCGCGGCTCGACCATGACGGTCGGCCCCATCTGACAGAGGCCGTGGCAGCCCGTGAATTTCACCTCCACCCTGTCGAAGAGGCCCGCTTTCTTCAACGCCTCCTCCAGGCCGGTATAGATGAGATTCGCCTTCTGGGATTCGCACCCGGTTCCTCGACACACAAGGAGCTGCCGTTCCTTTCCTGGCTGTATCCTAATGGCTTCTGACTGCATTCAAAATCTCCATGACTTTTTCGGCTTTCATCCTGCCGTGAGTATCCTTGTTGACCACCATGGCCGGAGCCAATGCGCAGGCCCCGATGCACGCCACCGTCTCAAGGGTGAAGTCCATGTTCTTCGTGGTCTCCCCCGGACGAACCCCAAGCTGGGTTTTGACCTCGTCCAGGATCCGGGCGCCGCCCATCACGTGGCACGCCGTGCCCTGGCAGACCATGACGGTGTTCCTGCCGATGGGGCTGAATTTAAACTGCGCGTAGAACGTGGCCACCCCGTAAACCTCCACGGGAGACATGCGGCAGTACCTCGCCGCTGCATCCATCGCCTCGGGCGGGAGATACCCGAATTCCCCCTGGACCTGCTGTAACATGGGAATGAGGGCGTCCCGCGTGCGATGGTGGGTTGAAAAAATCTGCTGCAACTTCTCCATCATGTTGATTTGCCTCCTTTTGCATCCTCCGTGCAGTGAATTGTTTCACAAGAATTTCCACTCCACCAACACCACCCGATTTCATCATCCATTCGAAAACGATGCTCCAGAAAGAACGCTCACCCTTCCGGCGCAGCAGCACGACGAGCATGATAAACACTCGCCTCAATATGTTTAACTATGCATAATAACAAGAAATATTATTGCTGTTCCTTGCGAACGTGTCAAGGAAAAGTCATTGAGATTGTCTATAAATTACATAGGAACTATGCTTTGCCATGAACGACCGTTTGTTCTGCTTCCCCTATCCGATTGCACGGACATGGGAAACCAGAAGCTTGAACTCCGGATCCCATAGGATCGGCAGGGGCATTGTTCGACTCAGATTTTCGAGCGATATCAAAGATCAGAGAAGGCGTTGGTGTCGGCGCTTGCAGAGATGTATGTCCAGGGGGTCTCGACCCGAAAGGTGAAGGCGATCACGGAGGAATTGTGTGGTCGCTCGTTTTCGGCCTCGGCGATCAGTCCTCGGGTTGGCGTTTCGCGCCCTGGGACATGGATTGCCGGTATGCATCATGCAGTTCATCAAGGGGACCTGGAAATACGGCGAGCTGTATTCCGCCAGGCGTTTCGGCGATCTTCTGGAATTCCACGTCGTGGGAGAGGGGTTCACATGGAAATCCTGCGACCCTGAACGCGATCGCCGGGCAGTCCGTGAAGGGTGGGACCTGGCCAAGGCAAAGATCGAAGAGGGACGCCATCACCTGATCATTCTCGATGAATTTACTTATGCTTTGAGCTACGGGATGGTGGAAGAGAAGGAAACAGTCGCTTTTCTGCAGCAAAAACCTTGTGCGCTGCATGTATTGATCACAGGAAGTGACGCACCGGCTTCGCTCATTGATATCGCGGACTTGGTCACCGACATGCGTGAAGTGAAGCACACTTTCAAATCCGGAATCCCGGCTCAGAAAGGGATCGAATTCTGATGCGCCGTGTTTGGAGAGTTCCGGCGGTCCTGACATTACCCGGCACAAGTCGAAGGCAGTCCTCACTTTTCAAACCGGAAGCAGGGCGGAATACGGACATGGAAATGACTGAGAAATCCCTTTCGTTTTTCGATTGGTCTCAATCAAGAAGGTTCCAGGCGTGCCCATTCCTCTTCCGCAGTCTTGCTGGTACACATTCCCCGGAAGACCCAAAAGCTTTGAGTCGACAAATGGAGGATTCCAAATTATAAGTGGTACATCTGACGGGGTAAGATCACCCGTGCTGTTTGCACAATCCACCGGAATCGCTCGGTTTAGGTAGCAGAAAACCTGGTTTGGCAGGGAGGGAGTTTGGGGCATGGCAAAAAAAGCGATGGTCGATCTCTCATCAGTGGTTGTCCAATCCAAAGAAATCCTCGCCTCGGATATAGACGGTGAAATAGTGATGATGAGCATTGAGCACGGCACCTACTCCGGTCTGGATGCCATTGGCAGCGAGATTTGGAATTTGCTGGAGAGTCCTCGTCGAGTCTCGGAAATCTGCAAAATAATGCGGGAGCGCTACGATGTGGAGCAAAAGCAATGTGAGGAAGACGTCCTTGCCTACTTAAACGGTCTGGCTTGGGATAATACGATCAAAGTGGTTGATAATGCCGGGCAGGTTTTTTAGACTGAGCGCACCGCAGCGGCGCTTTTTGGCGGAAGCTTTTTGCCTGCTTGCTTTTGCACGCTTTGCGATTCTTCTGATCCCGTTTCGTGGGATTGCACCCTTTCTTGGGCAGGTCATGGCCGAGTCTGCTTCCCATGATCCCGAAAATGCGGGTTTGGCGGACCGGATTTCCTGGGCGGTGCAAACCGCCGCCCGACACACTCCATGGCAGAGCAAGTGCCTCGCACAGGCTATGGCGGCAAAGATGATGCTAAAGCGCCGTAAAGTCTGCAGCACGCTCTACCTTGGACTCGCCAAAGAAAAGGGCGGCGCTGTGAGCGCCCATGCCTGGCTTAGGTGCGGTGAGAGGATCCTTACGGGAACTCCCGCTCACGAACAATTCACCGTGGTCGCCCATTTTGCAGAAAGCTGCCCATGAGCCGAGCGGCCTTGTCCAGTTCAAGCCATCATAGGGGAATTCGGGAACTCATTGTGGATTTCCTGAATCGTTTGCCGCTGATCCGTCGGGGGCTGGGTCTGGTGTGGGAGGCCGCACGCAGTTGGACAATCGCCTGGGGAATATTGCTCCTGCTCCAGGGGCTTTTGCCCGCAGCGCAAGTTGCCCTGACACGAACGGTAGTGAATCGCCTGGCTGCGCTCGGCGTGCAAACCATGGGCAATGAAGCGGCACGGACCGCCGTCCTGGTTCCCGCTCTTCTGATGGCTTTTTTGTGGATGGCGAGTCAGGGATTGGCAAGCCTCATTGCGTGGGTGCGCACGGTTCAGGCGGAGCTGGTTCAGGATTACATCCAGTCCATGATTCACAAACGGGCCATGGCGCTCGATATGGCTTTCTTTGAGGACCCTCATTCCTACGATCTTTTGCATAGAGCACGGTTTTATGCCATACAGCAGCCCCTGGCGCTTCTCGAGCATGCAGGGCTCATTATACAGAGCGGGTTGTCCGTTGTATCTATTGCCGCCATTTTACTGGTGTATGCTCCGATTCTGCCCGTTCTCCTCATAGCCAGCGCCCTTCCCGGCCTTTGGGCCGTTGCCCGATACACGTGGGGGGAGCACCGCTGGCGGATGCAGAGCACGATGGATGAGCGGCGTGCAAGGTATTTCGACTGGATGCTGACCGAGCGTCAATGTGCGGCTGAAATGCGACTCTTTGATCTCGGAGAACATCACCGGAGCCGATTCGAGGATATCAGGCGAAGACTCAGGAATGGCCGCCTCCACATGGCAAGGGAGCATCTGCGCTCAGAGATCCTGGCCGGCGGTTTTGGATGGGCGGGAGGTCTTTTGGGCATGACCTGGATGGTGGCTCAGGCAATAAGAGGGCTTACCGGTATCGGGGATGTGGTTATGGCCTACCAGGCCCTACAGCAAGGGCAGCGCTTCATGCGCTCTCTACTGGACAATGCGGGCCGAATATTCCGAAGCCTGCTTTTCCTGGACAGTCTATTCGAGTTTCTATCCGTTCGGCCAAAGCTTGCGGAACCGAGCAAACCTGAAGCCCTGCCCGAGGCCATCGAAAAGGGGCTGCGGTTTGATCGTGTCACATTCGGGTATCCGGGAAGTGGGCGGGCGGCCCTGCAGGACTTCAGCATCTCGCTTCCCTCCGGACGCATGACGGCCATAGTCGGGGAAAACGGAGCAGGCAAGAGCACTCTCATAAAACTGCTTTGCCGCTTCTATGACCCTCTGGAAGGACGTGTTCTTCTGGATGAAGTCGATTTAAGGCTCTTTTCAGCAAAGGAGCTAAGGCGAAAGATAACCGTGCTCTTCCAGGAGCCGGTCCACTACCACGCCACTGCAGGAGAAAACATAGCAATGGGCGACCTGCCGGCGGACCCTTCGAGGGAAGAAATCCGAGCGGCAGCGAAAGCAGCCGGGGCGGACCTGCCCATAAAGAAGCTGCCCCAAGGGTATGAGACCGTACTCGGAAGATGGTTTGGCGGGGCCGAACTGAGTGTGGGCGAGTGGCAGCGGGTGGCGCTGGCCCGCGCATTTTTGCGCAAATCAGACGTCGTTGTGCTCGATGAGCCAACGAGTGCTATGGATTCCTGGGCTGAAGCGGACTGGCTTAGCCGCCTTCGAAAGTTGACGCAAGGGCGTACGACGATCATAATAACCCATCGGTTCACCACGGCCATGCGCGCCGATCTGATTTACGTGATGAAGCAGGGCCGGATCATCGAATCCGGCACTCACAGTGAGCTTATAATGGCCCGAGGGCACTATGCCGACTCCTGGCGAGCGCAGATGGAAGCCACCGCTTGTGGCTGAACAGGCGATCGTAAACATCGTTCAGCAGTTATCCGAATGCGCTCCCCTTACTCCCGAATTCCGCCTCCTTCTGGATTGCTCCCTGGTTGTGCCGCAATCGGAAGGATTGTCTTACTCGGCCGGAATCGCGGCATCGTGCTCACAGACAGGGGCTGGAGCCGTCGACTGGGGTAGTTTCCTTCGACTGGTGGATCGCCATCACATACCATCCCTTGTCTGTGCGACTTTGAGTCGTTGCGCATGGGAGTATGTACCTGAGAGGATCAGAGCCCGGTTAAAGGTGCGCGACAGGGCTTCGCGCATGCAAGCATTCGAGTATGCCGCCCAATTGGTGCATATTGGAAAGCTCTTTTCTCAAAGAGGAATCGAACTGCTTCCATGCAAAGGACCGCTGCTTTCCGAAGGACTTTACGGCAATCCGTGCATGAGGCATTCAAGAGACCTGGATATAATGGTCAGGCCTGAAGGCCTGGATCGAGCCGACCGCGCATTGCACGAGGAAGGCTATGAGCGCACTTTCCCGGGCTTCAACCTCTCGCCAAAACAAAAGAAGGTTTTTCAATCCGCTATCCAGCACTACAATTACAGGCATCCTCAAAGATCGGCACAGGTCGAACTGCACTGGAAGATCGATTTGTGGGCGGCTGAGCAAGTCGTAGAGCTATGGAAACATTCTCGATTTATTGAATGGTCGGGGGTGCCCTTCAGGAGGCTGGATGAAGAGATGCTGCTCCTGCTTTTGTGTGATCATGGGAGCCGTCACCAGTGGTTTCGCATCAAGTGGCTCAGCGATGTCGCCTGCCTGTTTTCCCAACATTCCATGATAAACTGGACGCGCCTGATCGATATGGCCTCCGGGCTCGATCTTAGACGCTCCCTGGCTCAGGGTGCCCTGCTGGTACGCCTGCTCTACAATGTGGCTCTGGAAGAACCGCTGCGCGCTCTTATTGCAGAAGAAGGAAAAGTGATCCGCATGACACTCGAATCCTTGAGGGCCATGTCCATGAGTGCGGAGGAATTCGGTAGCCCGTCATTATACGAAAAGTGCAAGAAGCAATTGTACGGTTTGAGGATGAGAACCAGACTTCCGTACAGGTACTTCCTGCAGCGCCTGTTCATTGACGCAGAAGTATGGAAGTTGCTGCCCATTCACGACAGGTTGTTCTGGCTCTATTACCTTCTGCGTTTGCCATACTGGGTTCGACGGCATTTGAATTCACGATCGAGTTCATAGATGATGCCAGTCCGTGCATGGAACATCTTCTGTCGTTAGCGTACACGGAATTCAACTACTCTCCGGGCAGTTCTAACAAACCGGCGCTTCAGAGGTGGACCAACGCTCAAACACCGGCACAATGCCTCTGTAGAATGGGCAAGAAGAAGAAAGGCTTTTGGGGGGATGTCTACGCACGTACATTTCATCAGGGGGCGGATCCACCGTGATTTCGGAGCAATTTCCCCTTTCTTTTGGTTACTCTGAATTGAACAAGTTTATGGTACAATAGCACTAATAACCTATCCGAAAACCCCAGTTCAGTCTAGGAAAATCGATGGCTTGCGGAGATTTTCGGATAAGTGTTAAGCAAGGAACAGATGACATACGGATTCAGGGTCGTGGAAATGGAAAACGGTTTGGGCCGACAGACGATGGTTTTTCAGGCGTGGGGTCTTGCCATTACCTCCTGCATGGATCTACCGGAATTTTTGCCGGGCTGTGCCGAATCACCCGACGTTGTCGTGAGCTACGGGACCGTACCGGACACCCTCGATGACGTTCGCGTCAGGGGGGTGCGCTTCCAGGCTGGTCCGGGACGCTTTCTGCTGATGGTGGACGGCATCGCCAGATACCTGGTGGCAGGCGGGAGAGAGATCCGCATCCAGAAAGAGGCGGAGGCCGAAGACGATGCGGTTAGGTTGTTTTTGCGGGGCTCGGCGTTCGGTGCATTGCTGCATCAACGGGGTGCCCTTCCGCTGCACGCAGCCGCAATCCGGGCAAACGGCAGGGCAGTCCTCTTCTGCGGAGTCTCTGGTGTCGGCAAATCCGCTCTGGCCGGCGCTTTCTTCAAGCGGGGCTATCCGGTGCTGGCCGATGACATCTGCGCGCTGTCTCCCGACGGTGAAAATGGCCCAATGGTTCTGCCGAGCTTCCCCCGGATAACATTGTGGGCCGACGCTACCCGCAAGCTGGGAGAAGATCCGGCCCATCTTCCCAAAGTCCGCCGGGATCTCGAAAAATACGGCTTGCCTCTGGAAGGGGGATTTTGTTCGGAGCCCACCCCCCTTGATCGAATCTACCTTCTGAACACAACAAATACCGACCGGTTCGAGATGGCGTCCGTGCGTGGCATGGAAAAGCTCGACGCATTGGTCAAAAACACCTATCGGTTCCGTTTCCTCAACGGACCGGGAGGCAAAGCGGAGCATTTCAACCATTGCTCGGCTGCCGGCCGGCGTGCGGTTATTCGCCGCATAACTCGGCCCCAGAAGGGATTTCGCATCGATGAACTGGCGGATTTGATCGAAAGGGATTTCTCGGCATGAGCGGCATCATCTGGCTTGCTTCTTACCCGAAGTCCGGCAGTACCTGGTTCCGGGTCTTTTTGAGCAACCTGCTGCGCGACGCTGACGAACCGGTTGACATCAATTCGCTCAATGCCGCTCCCATTTCGAGCGCCCGCCCCCGGTTCGATGATGAAACCGGTATCGAAGCATCCGATCTCACGCCGGATGAGATCGATCGGCTGCGGCCTCTGGTCTATGACCAGCTCGCTGAGACCTGCAAGGAAACGCTCTTCATGAAAGTCCACGATGCGTGGACCTACCTTCCGGATGGCAAATCTCTGCTCTCCTCAGCAGCAACCCAAGGCGCCATCTACTTTATCCGCAATCCTCTGGACGTGGCCGTCTCTTATGCCCATCACAACGGTACCGATATCGACCGGGCGATAGCTTGTATGGGAGACCGGAATTACATGTTGTGCGGCAAGCCCGAAAGGTTCGACAACCAACTCAGGCAAAAGCTCCTGACCTGGAGCGCCCATGTCGAAAGCTGGTTGAATGCGCCGGGCCTGGATGTTTATGTAATGCGCTACGAGGACATGCTGACGTCGCCGCTTGAAACCTTCAGCGGAGCGGTCGCTTATACCGGGCTTTCCTTTGACCTGACCGGAATTGAGAAGGCCCTGCGATTCAGCGAATTCAAGACTCTCCAGGCCCAGGAGATAGAGAAGGGATTCAAGGAAAAAAGCCCGTCTCAAAATCGTTTTTTCCGCCTGGGTCGAGCCGGTGAGTGGCGGGAGCGGCTGACCGTGGAGCAGGTGGATCGCATCGTCAGCGATCATGGGGAGGTCATGCGGCGGTTCGGGTACCTTTCCGCGAACGGGGAAGCCCTTTGAATATTGTTTGTACGTCTAATCTCAGCTGCCTGCATGAGGGAGGGAAAAAGGAATGAGCGCTGTTCGCGGTATTTTTCATCTTGATGCCTTTTTTTACCCTCGATTGTTTTTTGCAACGGAAGCGACCGTCGTGCAACACGTAATGAACCATTACCGGGTTCTTTTTAGGCCGGGAATAGGGGCGAATCGGTCATGAGCGACGCGGACTGTCTGATCTCGGTGGTGATCGGTACATATAACAGGGCAGAACTTTTGCGCGTTGCGTTAAAGACACTGGCCGCACAGACTCTCCCTCTCGCCGAATACGAAGTCATTGTAGTCGACAACAACTCTACCGATGAAACGGTGCATGTAGTGGAAGAGGCTCGTCAACACTTGCCCAGTCTCCGCTACTGTTTTGAAAGGAAACCCGGCATCTCGGTGGCGCGCAATCATGGCTGGCGAGTGGCGCGGGGACACTATGTAGCCTTCACGGACGATGACAGCCGGCTGCCGGCCGAATGGCTGGCGACTGCCAAACGGCTGATTCTCAGGCACGCGCCGGCCGCTTTTGGCGGCCCTTATCTTGCCTGTTACGACGGTCCCAAACCGCCCTGGTTCAAAGACAGCTATGAGTCCACGAATGTGAGCGATACAAAGGGATACTTGGTTGGCCCAAACCTGTTCTTGCGGCGCTACCTGCTGGAGGCCACCGGCGGCTTCAACCCGGCCCTGGGAATTGTGGGCAAACGCTTGGGATATGGCGAGGAGGGGGCGCTGTTGCAAGTGGTGCGTCAGCGTTGCCCGGGTGAACTGATTCATTACTACCCGTCCTTCCATGTCCATCACGTGGTGCGGACTGAAAAAATGCGTCTGCTCTGGCAGTTGTACCGTCGTTTTGTCCTGGGCCGGTATTTCTACCGTGTTTATGGTAGAGAATATCTCTCTTTAGTGAGCTGTAGACAGCAATGCCTGCGATTGCTGAAAACTCTTAAGCTCTTGATTTATGACCATCCCAGGCAGCTTGTGCGTCGTAATCGCACTCAATACCCCTATTATCAACACTATCTCGTGGAAGTCCTTGGACGGGACTTGCGTGTGGCAGGCGGCATGGTGGAACAGTTCCAACAGACGATCACCCGGCGTGCCACGTGCGACGATTTTCCTCCTTCAGGACGGCCTGAAAAATGATTCGCGGCTACAAGACGATGAATATAGTAAGGAAAGCGACGCCCGTTTCTCTCAAGAACTCCCCGCCAGGGTGACGCACTTCTCGACAATCCCCAGGACCCGCTCCCGAGTGGTCGATGTCGCGTATCTGTCCGCCAGGGCACGGACGCGGCCTGCAATTTCCCTCGAGCTGAGAATGGCTTCCATTTTGCTCCTCAAATCGGGCTGGGGCCCATAGGGATTTACCATAAGGCAGAGTCCCTGGCCGGCAATCCGGTGGGCCAATACCGTCTGCTCCAGTTGTTGCGGACAAATCAAGAGAGGAATCCCGGCGAGAAGCATAAGGGCGTTCGTATTGAAACCTCCGTGGGTGACGGCCAGAAAACATCGATTGCCCACGTCTCTCAAATCGACGGGCCGGCATGTGACCCGCAGATTTCTTCGCACCAGCGCGTGACGGTCCTTGTCCGCAATTCCGGGGATGAAAGCCAGGACTGGCAAATCCGTTTCTCCCAGGATATCGATAACGGGCCGGAAGAACCTGTTGTACGAGGCCATGCTGAGGAAAACATTCTCTCCGCCGTCCGAAGGCCAGGGGGGCTTTGCCCCCTCGGCCGAGTGAATGATCGGCCCCTGGTAGGACATCCCGCTCCGGTTGGCGTAGTGGTCCAGTTCCGGATAAGTGCACAGCAGCGGTTCGGCGCCCAGAAAAATATCCGCCACCGAGGACAAAGGGGCCCAACCCACTTTTTCCAAGACCGGATTGACGGTTTCGAGGAACTTCCGTTCCTTTTGAACCAGCAAACCTTCCGGCAGGTCGAACCAGGGTTGCAGGCCGGGGATGGGTCGGGTCAAAGGGGGCACGGTGTAACCCGTCCCGATGGCCGCGCGGGGAACGCCCATCGCCATGGCGGCCAGCAATGCAGACGGAGCATGGTCCGCGACCACGAGATCGGGGCGATGGGAATCCAACAGGGCGCGCCATTCCTTCAGCCGGACCTCGAGCCCCCCCGCACATCCATAGCCGTTTCGAAGCAAATTGTCGCTATAATTCAAGGAAAGGGGCAAAGGCACCCGTGGTCTGTCCCATCGCGGAGCCCAAAGCATGGAAAGCCCGTATTGCGTTCGAAGGTCTTCCGCGTTGTCGCCGGGGGGCACCACCCACAGGACTTCGTGTCCCAGATTGCGCAGTTCGAGATAAAGGGGTACCAGCGGGTACAGGTGGCCCAGGCCTCCCCCGAGTTCCCAGCAAAAAAGGATGCGACTCATTGGCGCTAGGAGTACCAGCCTGTATAGGTTTCGGCATCCTCACCAGGGTGTGGTCCGCCCTCGAGTGTGCCGCCCCCGATGTCCCATTTCGTAAGGGTTGGAGGTGTCCATTTTAGCTTTTTGCCCTCCTCCTCGCTTCTAACATCGTCTTCCATGATCAACTCCTTTCAATGCGGGATCTGTGGCGCGGCAGTCCCCGCGTTGCCTCACTCATCCCTTCCACTTCATCCGACGAGTACAATCCCTTGTGCCGCCAGCTCTTCCACGAATCGGAGGATGTCTTTCTCGCAGGCTTCGGAGGTCACTTCATACCGGGATCCCAAAGCCCTGCAAAGCTCGTCGACCGTTTGTGGCTGGTCCAGCAGGTCCCAGATCTGCTTTCCTGACGAATTCAGATGGTAATGTTCCCTGGTTTCCAGGTTCATCATGACGATTTCCTCGTCGATGATGCCCACAACGATACTATTGTTCCTGGTCACCATGGAGTGCAAACCGATCTTACTCATGGCAAATCCCGTCCTCCATCATTGTACTTGCAGCCGGTGATTCGAGAATTCAGGTTTTCGGGGACGGATCCCGGCGTAATCCGGACATAGCGCTTGCCATCGGGAACAACGGGGAATTCCGAACAGGGAATCTGGAATTCCATGACCGGCCCATGAGCGAAGCATTTCCTTCGAACCGGGCTTTGGAGGGGATTCCCCGGCATCGGAGGAACTCCGACTTCAACTTGCCGATTAGTCTTGAATAATTTTGACCTTGTACCTTAGCAGAGTGAATCCCTAAGTAAAGAGAAAAGCATTTTGTTACAATAGGGTTTCCGGGCTACCCCTTCACCCGTTCGAGTTCAAATCGTGGGTTCCGATTCAGATCAAGAAGAAACTATCCCACAAAGTTGACGTGCCCGGTCATGGTCGGAAGCATCCGCTTGAGGTCGGCACCCGGAATCGGTTGGCTGCGCTTGCGAAGGATAGGTTCATTCGAGAGTGCCCCGTTTGACCGGGAGGTAATCTTAAGTTGGCGACCTAACCGGAATAGTTGGCGAAAACATGTTCACTGTGACGAATTCAGCATTGCCCCATCATTATTCTTCTGATGTAATAGGAGTGGGAATGATGGGTCAGGCCGATCGGCATCCTGAAAAGCAAGACCGACAAGGCAAAAGGGACGTGAGCGACTGCGGCGGTTGTCGAACTCAAGGGCCTGGGCGAAAGGAAGTTTGGGAACCGGCATGAGTACGCGACCATTGATCAGAGTGGCCTTCGCCCGTTTCTGGCCGGGCTTTGACCCCGAGCAGCACATCTTCTGCAGGCTGCTGCGGAAATCGTATGACATTCGGGTATCGGATACCCCCGACCTGGTGTTTTACTCTGTTTATCCCGGTGCAATGCCACCGGGAGAATATGTGAAAGTCTTTGTCACCGGCGAATGTGTCCGCCCGCCTTGGGAAGAGTGTGATTGGGCCTTTTCCTTTGACTACGATACCCATCCCCGGCACTATCGCCTTCCGAATTTTGCCATGCTGTGGAACGGGGAATCATTGGTAAAAACTCCGGAAAGAGTGGCCGGTTGGATGCAAACCAAGACGCGGTTCTGTAATTTCGTATATTACAAGCCCGTACGATTCCGCGAGGTTTTTTTCCAGCGCTTGTCGAGGTTTAAGGTGGTCGATGCGCCAGGCCGTTCCATGCGCAACATGCCCCCAATCGGGGGGCATGGCGATCCAAAGAAATCCCGTTATGCCCCTGACCGTTGGCAGGCCAAAGTAGATTTTCTGCAACCCTATCGATTCACGATAGCCTTCGAAAACCAATCTTATCCCGGATACACCACCGAAAAGCTCGTCCATGCCATGCACTCCGGCAGTATCCCGATTTACTGGGGCAATCCTTTGATTCATCTTGAGTTCAACTCTCGTAGTTTTGTGAACTACCATGAATATGAAGCGGAGATCAAAGCGAAATTGCCTGTCGCTTTGCAGCGCCGGCCGCAACTGAAAAATCTGGTGGAGCGCTGGTATGTTCAACCGAGGACGATGGCGAAAGTCATCGAACGGGTGCGAGCTATTGAGAACGACTCGGAACTGTATGC
Organism: uncultured Syntrophobacter sp.; assembly: GCA_963666995.1. Lineage (GTDB taxonomy): Bacteria > Desulfobacterota > Syntrophobacteria > Syntrophobacterales > Syntrophobacteraceae > Syntrophobacter. Next base: position 4,518,867 of record OY762941.1, read on the forward strand.
CCAGGTCATGGCCGAGCCCTGGTTTCACGACAATAAGCTACCGCCGGTCTTCGACCGGCAGCAACTCGAAGCACATTTGGCCGAGATCGTCGAAAGCCTGCCTTGCAGCACAACATGCCGGTCAGTTTGTTCAGCGTAGCCCGGCTCTGCCGAGAATTTCCACCACAGTGCTCGAATCCACCGTCAACGGAAAATTGGCGCAGCGATCGCTTGCGGTCATTTGTGGTACCAGCGCCTCAAGGCCGTCGTAATCCGTGAATTCCATTACGCGCTCCCACAGGTCAAAGGTTTCGAGCAGCCGCACGGCTTTTGCAACGAGTCGCTCAAACGGGGACATGAAACTCGGCTCACTCTCCCGTAACAAAGCGGCAATCGCGACCAGAGTAAAACTACATGCCAGGCCGTGCGGCACCTTGTAGTAGCTGGTCAGGGGATAGGACATCGAATGGGCGATAGCGGTGCGCGTTTCGCCGATTGCCAAACCCGCCAACAAACCGGCCTCCTGCATACGAGCACGTTGCTCGAGGTTGTCGGGCTGTTCCAACACCTCGGGCAGCGCGTCCACGGCCAGGGCGAGGCTCTCGCAGGCGAAAGCCGTACTTGCGGGCGAGCGATTGCGGTTCCATAGGGACTCCAGAGCATGGGAGATCGCATCGAGTCCCGAATAGAGGGTTTCGGTATAGGGAAGAGTGAGCGTCAGGCTGGGGTCCAAGAGTGCATGGGTGGGGCGAACCTTTTCCCCGGCGACGGAGTGCTTGGTGTGGTGGGCGCCGTCCCAAACAGTGGCAAACGGTGTGACTTCGGCGCCGGTACCCGCAGTGGTGGGAACGGCGATCACAAGCAGGCGCCGTTCCCATTCCCGGACCAGGCCCTGCCGCAGCACGCTATGCAGGGGGTGAAGGGACTTGCCTGGTAAGGTTACGCCCAGAACCTTGCCGGTATCCAAGGCACTGCCTCCCCCTATAGCTATTACACATGCCGACTCCCTGGAATTCAGCTCCTGAATTGCCTCATCGATGGCGTCCAGTTCCGGGTTGGGCGCAACCCGGTCGTAAACCGTGACACGATCCGTGCCCAACTGGGTCAACACCCGGGCGGTGACTCCACGGCGCGTTGACCCAGGAGTCGTGACCAGCAGCACCCGACCCTCGGGCACCAGTTCATGGAGTCGCTCCAGTGCGTTGACTCCAGCGGTGATCGGAAGCGCCGTATGAGTTCTCATGAGGCCTCGCAACGAACGTGGGCAATGAAGTTCCGTTTGTTTTGCGACGGAGTGTTGGTCGGCCTTCCCAGGTCCCGGCGCGAGCCGGTTCGAAGGCGAATTTCCACCAGGAAAGGACCGGACTGATGCCGAATCCGCTCCCAGCACTCCGACAGCGCTGCCGGAGTGTCGGCGCGGTAATAATGCTGATAACCACAGCCTGCCGCGATGGCGGCGAAGTCGAGTTGGCCGGCCACGGTAGGTTGCCCGCCCACGGACTCGTGAGCGGCGTTGTTAAGCAGGACATGGACGAGATTGGGCGGTTTGAGATGGCCGATGATCGGCAAAGCCCCCAGGTGCATGAGTACCGCCCCATCTCCGTCCAGGCAAAGCACCCGGCGGCCGGGTTGGCCAAGGGCCATGCCCAAAGCAATGGAAGCCGTGTGTCCCATCGATCCCACGGTCAGAAAATCTCGCTGCGGTTCACCCCGCTCCCGCCGCAGCTCAAACAGTTCGCGGGAAGTCTTGCCCGTAGTGGAAATCACCAGGTCTTGCGGATGGGCCAATTCCAGGAGCCGGCGGAGAACTTCCTCGCGGGTCGGACCTGTCGCGGGATCGCTCCTCCGCCTGCTCTCGTAATGGGCGAACGTTCCTCGCCGGATCAGGATGGCGACCGGCGCATCGGTTCCATGCAAGGCCGAAAAGGCCTCGTCCAGCACTGCATCCGGATCGCCGGCGGCGTCCATGATCCAATGGGAGATTTCCAGCAAGCGGAGTTGTTCGGCGGTAATCCGGCCCTGCTTTGCGTGTTGAGGTTCATCCCCGGTGCCAGGTTCGCCCCGCCAGCCCACGATCATCAGCATGGGAATCCCAAATACCTCCGGGTCGGCCAGTGAGGCCAAGGGGTTGACGGCGTTTCCCAGGCCGGAGTTTTGCATATACACCACGCCAATGTGGCCGGTTGCCAGATAGTGGCCGGCCGCCAGGGCAACGGCATTTCCTTCATTGGCGGTGATGATGTGCTCGCCGGTTCGGCAATGGTCATCCACATAGGCACAAAAACTTTTGAGCAGGGAATCGGGGACGCCACAAAAAATCCCCGCACCCCGGGCCTTGAGGCTTTTGAAAAAGTCTGCGGGGTTTATCATCAGATTACCCGCTCGGAATCAATCGGATGACATCCTCAATGGAGATCATCCGGGGTTCGGCCTCGGCCGAACTCCGATGTGCCAGTATGCTTTTCGCGGTATCGACCATAGCCGGGTAAGCGCTGCGCAATAACTGATTGGCATAAATCACGATATTTACCCCATGTTCGATCAAGTCTTCCTCGGTGACCTGGTTATAGCTTGAAGGTGCGGCCACCAAGGGTTTTCGATTACTGAGGCGGTTGTATTCCCCACAGAATGCGAATACCTCGTCGGGGGTTTTTCCCCGACTGTGGATCATGATGCCGTCCGCTCCGGCATCCAGGTAGGCTCGTGAGCGGAGCAGGGCATCTTCCATACCTTTGCCAAGGATCAGGCTCTCGATTCGGGCGACAATCATGAAATCCTCGGTCGTCCGCACTCTTTTTCCCGCCTGGATTTTGAGGCAAAAGCTTTCGATGTTGTCCTGGGTTTGTCCGGCTCCGGTCCCCAATAAGGAATTTCTTTTCAAGTTGATTTTATCTTCGATGATAATGGCGGAAATCCCCAGTCGCTCCAGGGTCTTCACCGTGAAAATGAAATGCTCGATTCTGCCGCCGGTGTCGCCATCGAACACAATGGGTTTGGTGGTCACTTCAAGCACATCGTTCAAGGTTTGCAGCCGTGCCGTAAAATCCACTGCCTCGTTATCGGGCTTACCCTTTGCGGTGGAGTTAGTCAGGCTGCTCGCCCACATGCCATCGAATTCACGGCGCCCCTCGGCCGTATCGATATGCAGATTCTCGGTAATCAGGCCCGTCAGGCCATTATGAGCTTCCAGCAGCCGAACCATGGGTTTGACCTGCAGCAAACGATTGAGGGCGCCCAGGCGGATTTTCGGGGTCGTGCCGATTTCCTTCATGGCTGCGTGTAACTGAGTCGATGAGATCCCCTGGGTATACGGAATCTCAACCAGTTCCCCTCCCCAGCGTTTAAGGGTGTCGATAACCCGCTGCCGTGTCTTTTTCTGGACGCCTTCTCGCCAGTCGTCGCCATGCACGACGTAATCCGGCTTGAGCCTTTCGAGATTGGCGACATAATCCAGGGTCGTCTGGGGAACAACTTGGCTCACGCCTTTGATGTTCTCGACCATCTCCCACCGCTGCTCGAAATTCATGAAAGGCAAGCGCTTGTAGCCGGCGATGGCCTCATCGGTCAGCAGCCCAACGATAACCTCCCCCAATTCGGCCGCTTTCTTGAGAATATTGAGATGGCCGGGATGAACAAGATCGGCGCTCATGCCGACATAGACCCGTTTTTTCATTCGTGTGCTCTTCGTTGAACGGATTCTTTCAGTGCATCCCGACGCCGCTGGGCCGTCTCCTTGAGTGCCTTGCCGATGGTCCGATAGACGGGAGCGTTCTGCAGATTCCGGGTTTCCAGTGGATCCGTTTCCAGATCGTACAATTCGTTGCGCTCCGGTTTGCCACCGCTTTTTTCTTCCCAGATATATTTGTAGCGGGGCGTTCGAACGGCGATTCGCAGGGGTTTTCGAGCAATATCGCAGGGGCCGCGTCCCGCATCTTCCAAAATGAGATGAGGACGAACCCGGATTTCTGATGAATACACAGGAAGACCTTTGAACGCAGAAACGCGGGGCCATCCCATCAAATCCACCAGGGTGGGGGCCAGATCGATCAAGCCACATAAACCCTCGATCCGTTGCGCGTCCAGGTTTCGATGCCAAAAAATCATCGGAACCCGAACATCCTCCTCGTAAAACTCCAACTGCCCCCGTCCCGGCCTTTGTGTCCGTGGTCCGTCCATCCACCATTGCCGGCCGTGGTCACTGCAAACCACGACGAGAACATCATCCAGGTGGCCCCACTTTTTGCTCAACTCCGATAACAGCTTACCGATAAGACTGTCCTCGTACTTTACTGAAAGATCGTAAAAATAGCTGCCGGGATGCGGCTCTCCCTTGCGTACGCGATCCAGCCACATCCCCGGCCAGTGCACGGGATTGAGCAATGATTTGGGTCCCCAAAACAGTTCGTGAATATCGCTCAGGCCGACCCACAAGAATAGTCTGCCGGCGCGTTGGTCCTTGAGCCATTGGGTAATACTCTTTACGACATAGGCGCCGTTCAGCATCAGACTCGCATCATCTCTCTTTGTTCTCTTGTGGTCCCAGTAGACCCTGGCCAAGGGAAATAGGAACGACCTGTCCAGCCGGCCGAGTCTATTGCCGAACCACTTGTCGAGGAAATCAAAAAAGCCGGGAGGCGGGGAGAGCCCGGCCGCCCTAAAGAAGTGCGGTATTAGAAAACAGTCCAAATGTTCCATGAAATAGGTCGCCCCGCCACGTTCAATCTCCTCCAGTGTAGCCCTGCAAAAATGCCGCAGCCTTCCAAAAGGGATTCTGTTGAACAGGGGATGGGAAGGGAGCGAACCGGACTTGAGCAGCGCTTCCTGTTGTCCTCCGAGTTTCTCAAAAAAACGCAATGTTTTTATGAACAAGGGTAGGGCAAGGGAGATAAATTGTTGCTCGCTGATCAACCCCGACTGTCGCCGGGCCAGGTAATGCCTGAAATAGTTGGTATAGAGCGCCTGCCATCCGCGCCGTGGATCATATAGCGGGTATACGGTGTCAAATCCTCGCGTGTAGCCGAAAAACTGGTGCAAGAAAAAGCAGTTGGAAAAACCGACGGTACGAAATCCCTGCTGCTGGAAAAGTTCGACGAACGATTCTGTGCGATTCGTGATTCCCGTATCGTAACCGCCGTGATCAAGAGGCAAGGTGGAAGTCCAAATCGGAGGGTGCGCCATCTGCGTACATGAAGCGTGGGAAACCGTCTGATGGCAACAAATGCCCTGCCGCGCCAGACGGTCCAAAGTCGGTGTCAAAGGCAAATAATACCCTGCCACACCGAGCCGGCTGTATCGAAGGGAATCTACGCTAATGAAAACGACCTTGTTTATATTCATCGTGGGCCATAGTTATCATCGAAGCGAATGATGTCGTCTTCTCCAAGATAGCTTCCTGGTTGAATTTCGATAAGCTGCAGGGGACTGTGTCCCGGATTTTCAAGCCAATGAATAACGCCGATTGGAATATATCAAAAGAGTGTGCTGATCCCCTTGGGTGACCATGGCAGTTCCGTGCAAAACAACCGAGAAAAGCACCCTGAAAGCCGACCGCCCGGGCGATATGTTTTACAAGACATTCAACCGTCGCATCCTCACCGTACCCAATATTGAAAAGATGCCGCGATGGGATGGGACCGGGAGGATCAACGTTGTCAAGATAGGACTCTAGCCCGTTCATGAGAAGAATGCAAGCGTCGGCGAGATCTCCGGTTAATGATGCAGGGAGCAGCTCGGGATCTGTTGACAAAACGAAGAGCGAGCAAGTAGAAGGGATGTCAGGGAGGATGGAGATCCGCGGGATACTGTGAACTGCGCTGGATGAAGTCTCTCCGCAACAAATGACATGTTTTTTGTTTAGCTCGGCAAGTGCGGAAGAAGGTCATGTTATGAGTGCGATTTTCGGTTGTGTATATCTCGATGGGCGGCCAAGTTCGTCCGAGATGGGGCCCCGCATGTCTCAAGCCATGGAGGGATGGGGACCGGATGGAGTTTTCACCCTCTCGGAAGGCTCGGCTCTTATGGGCTTCGCGCGGCTTGCCGTGGAGCCGGAGTCTCTCCATGAGGCCATGCCCCTGGTGAATCAGGAGGCGGCCGTCCTTTTCACTGCGGCGGCCCGCCTGGACAACCGGGAAGAGCTTTGCGATGTTTTTGGAATCCCTTTGTCGGAACGTGAGGCCGTTCCGAACGGCCGGCTGGTCCTGAAAGCTTACAGCACCTGGGGAGAAAACTGTCCGAGTCGGCTCTATGGCGACTGGGCCATGGCGGCATGGGACAGCCGGGAGCGTCGCCTCTTTTTGGCGCGGGACCAGCTGGGCAACACCGGTCTCTACTATTATTACCGGCAGCCACTGTTCGTTTTTGCCTCCGATACGGAAGGGTTGTTCGCGTGGAAAGACGTCCGGAGGGAGATCGAAGAACGCTTTCTGGCCGGCCGCCTGACCGTGTTCCCCCTGACCGAGAAAGATGAAACCTGTTGGCGGGGCGTTCGAAAGCTCTTGCCGGGTTGTTTCCTGGCCGTCAGCCCCGCAGGATTGCGGACCACGCGGTACTGGGAGATGAAGCCCGGTACCCCCGTGAATCATCGATCGGACGATGACGTTATAGCAGGCTTCCTCGAACACTATCGGAGGGCCGTGCGTGTGCGGCTGCGGTCCCGTCGCCCCATCGGGGTCTTCCTGAGCGGCGGGCTGGATTCGGGATCCGTAACGGCCCTTGCAGCGCAGGAACTCAAAAGGCAGGGACTGGGGCTGACGGCCTTCACCTCCGTTCCGGCTTTTCCCTCCGATCATCTCGTCGCGCCGCGGCGGGCCGACGAGTGGCCTCTGGCGCGGGCCGTTTCGACCCGCTACGATAACATCATGCACCATGCGGTGGATGCCAATGAGGTGAGTCCCATAACGGGAATTCGGAGGGCCGTCGCCATTGCTCACGAGCCCCTGCATGCGGCGGCCAACCAGTTTTGGATCCTGGCGATACACGATGCGGCAAAAGCGCGCAACATCGGCGTCATGTTGACCGGTCAAAGGGGCAACGGCGGCATATCGTGGAGCGGGGCAAGAGACCACATCTTTTATCTCTTTGTTTCCGGAAAATGGGACGCCGGTTTGAAAGCGATGGCCCAATGGAGAAAACGGCACGGCCGCTCCTGGGTCGGAGCGATGGTGCAGCACTTGGTCAAGCCGCCCCTCAGGCAGTACAGGCAGTGGGTCCAAAAACGTGCGCGGGGCGCTGTCCTCCCCTGGGCCGATTATGCCGCCGTGCATCCCGATCTTGTGAAAAGAACCGGGCTCCGTCAGGCTTTCCGGGCATCGAGACACGGAGGTGCTGATCGCGATCTGACCGATCTTTTTGAGGAAGGGAGGCGAATCATGTTGCTCAACCTTACGATGTCCGGTCCCATTTGGCATGGGTTGGGCGCCGCCTTCGTGATGGAAGTGCGCGATCCGACAGCGGACTTGCGCTTGCTGGAATATTGCCTCGATGTCCCTGCGGAGCAGTATGTTCACGACGGCGGTGAGCGCATGCTCATTCGTCGCGCCATGGAGGGCATTCTGCCTCCGGAGGTGCAATGGAACACCCGTCGAGGGAGACAGGCTGCGGATGCCGCCTATAGGGTCATTCAACACAGTGAAGAAATGGACGCCACACTTCACCGCCTGAGTATGAACCCGCAAATAGCAGCCTATCTCGATCTGGATCGCATGCGCCAAGTCTGGCAGGGACTGCGAACGGAAGTGACTCCCAAGACGGCGTCCCGGACCTCAACCCTTCTTCTGCGTGGCATCATGTGCGGTTGTTTTATCGAGGATGCTCAGAGACTCCAAAGGCCAAATCTATGAGTTATGTCTCCTCATCCAAGGGGGCATAAAGGTGGTTCGGCACGCAGGCAAGTACGTAATGCGTACGTAACAAAAAATGGGCCACAGAAGAATCTCTGTAACCTCTTGCTTCCCTGGCAGGCCAGGAGGGATTCGAACCCCCAGCCCTCGGATTTGGAGTCCGATTAAAATTGCTTTACCCACTTTTTCTCTTTTGAGATAATAATTGACATGGCAAGCACTTACTGGCATTAAAGGGGTGACGGCACGAGACCGTTTTTGACCCCTTTTCTTTTTTTCGTGCACACTATGTGCACACCTTTGGAGCCAATTCACACCGGGGGAGAAGCCATGGCGATTCACATTTTCTGTAACAAATGCAAAACAAGCAACGGCCTTGATGCGGATGAATGCTCAAAATGTGGAGCTGCTTTCGGGCGCAGCAAGAAATACCGCGTGTCGGTTTCAGTGAAGGGCAAACGCGCAACTCGTGTAGTGGATAACATGACTCTGGCCAGAGATGTTGAATCCGCATTGAAGGGCGATTTGGTACGCGATGAGTTTGATATTGCCGATCATCGGGTCAAAGAGGTGCTGACTTTAAACCAGCTCTGGAAGGAACATTATCTCCCTTGGACACGCGATCATAAAAAATCCTGGAAGGATGATGAATGCAACTACAACAGGCATCTCGGACCCCGTTTCGGCTCTAAGCCCCTCGAAGAAATAGGCTCTCTGGATGTCGAGCGGATGAAGGCTCAGCTTAGGAAAAGTTTTAGAAGCTCCGATATCGAAAGGATGAAAAAAGAGCAAGAGAAGAAACCAGATGAGCAGGTGGAAAAACGGAAGAAGAAAACCAGAGCACCCGAGAAGCTCCTTTCCGCTCAAACGATAAAACATCAACTCGCACTTCTTCGCAGGCTTTTTAATCTGGCCCGAAAGTGGGGCTTATACGATGGAGCCAACCCCGTTCTGGCGGTCCAGATGCCCAAGATAGACAACCAGAAAACCGAGTACCTCTCCGATGACCAGCTAAAAAGCCTTCTGAATACCCTCGAAGGCTGGCCCTGCCTCGATTCAGCGGCATTTGTCAAGTTCGCTCTTTTCACGGGCTTCAGGAGGGGCGAATTGCTAAAGCTCGAATGGACCGATGTTGATTTCAACCGGGGAATGGTAACTCTCCGCGATCCCAAGGGCGGGAAGAGCCAAACCATTCCTGTGAGCAATGAAGCCATAGTGGTCTTGAAGGCGCTGACACCCTGCTCTCAATTCGTTTTCCCTGGTGAAAATGGCAAACAAAGATATGATTTCAAAGGGCCATGGCTGAGAATCAGAAAAGCTGCTGGTTTACCCGCCGATTTCCGCCTTCACGGTCTGAGGCATCATTTTGCAAGCGCCTTGGTCAGCAATGGCGTTGACCTTGCTATAGTCAAGGAACTCTTATCGCATAAGGAAATGACGACCACCCAAAGATACGCGCATCTTCGGCCCGATGCTATCAAACAAGCTGCATTAAAGAGCGGTCAACTCTTGAACCCGAGCACTGAACGCGAAAAAGTGCGCGGAATCAGGGAATAGATGATCTTTCCAGCAAGCGTGATGTCTACTGCTGAAATTATACAAGGTGACCGAGATGACTGAGTTATCAGCTAAAGGCCAGCTTTCTTCAGAATTTTCATTGATGCCTTATACGGGATTTCTACATCGGTATGTATCTGAGACCCGCGTGAATCCCGATGTTCGTGAACTTGCCAGGAAGGAACCAGACCTTGTGTGCCTGCCTGGACACGATTTTATCTACCGTACGAGTGTCGCTCTTCATGCCCTTGCTTTTCCCGGAGATCAACCCGTGACCAGTTATGAGGGGATGCTGAACCGAATGACGCGGGCATTCTGCGACTTCAACGCATATCGTTCATTTTTGCCGTTGATCGGAAGGTACATCGTCTATCTCTGGCTTGTACGGCGTTTTGTGCAACGTGCCGAACCCCTCTGGTTCTCCAATGACTTATTGCGGGAAGATGTCCGGTTTACTCCCAATATTGCCGATGAGGGGTTTAATCTATTCGATGAACTCTGTGCACGGAATTCAGCCTCGATGTTAGCGCTTCCTCCTGACAAGGCCGAGAAGTGCTTTGTTTCCGTTGAGTCTTTCTGGTTGATTGAATTTATTGTGCTTTCCGAGAAATTGGAGGAGCCGCAAATTGATTTGATTCCTCCGTATTATCGCGTGAAGAAAACAGGCTTGAGGAAACAAGCATTCACGGACCCAAAAGCGAACCAATTCTGGCTGGAGTGGCGTAAGCACCTTGAGGAGACAGCGCCAGAGTGGCCCTTTCGGTTGATGCTCGTGAAAGGCTCTGACGACATACGTGTTATTCGTGCGATTAGTCAGTGCTCGCACATTTTTAGGCGGCTTATTTGTGAAATGTCCGGGTTGGAACACCTCTTGCGTATAGCAATTGAGGAGGTGGTTGATTGGTGGAATAGAATGCGGTCCGGGGCGCAGATAAAGTACTTGCCTCACGCTGACTTTGAATCTCTCAAAAACCTTTTCCTCTCTCAGACTGTGAACTGGCCGGAACAAACCAAGAGTGATGACAGGCTTTTCGAGACTGCTTCTTCATGGACCTACCTCTCTGAAAAGACGGCGAAAGAAAAGGAGGAAGACCCTCTAAGCCAAGCGATGCGGAAGCTATTCAATCCTCAGTACGGAATACGCCGTGGAAGCCATGGGCGCAAACCAGAGCTTGATGATGCCGCCCAAAAGGCAATCATTTCCTTGAAGGCCGACCTCGATGTTATCCATCGGGCAGTTTGGCCGCGCGTTTTGGACCATCAGGAGGAGGCTCTAAAACAGCTAAAGAGCTTGTGTGAATCCGGTTCCTTCAGCATGGTGCAATGGAAACACCTGAAATTTTTGGAAGACAAATTTAAGGCAATGGAACGGAATGAAGCCGAGGGGAAGGACATCCTCAGAAGAAACGACCCCTTTGACTTACGGGCAAAGGTTGTTCAAAAATACCTCCAACTCGAACCCTCGAATGCCCTTTACAGCCTGAAACCGATCAAGCAATTACTCCGAAGAACCTCCTGAATACCCCGATTGTCGGCTCAGTTCCCATTCAACACCTATTCTATAGGATCAATGTGCACTAAATCTCGTCTTTCTGATGCACTTCGACTTCCCTCTTCCTCTGCTATCAACGACCGTACGATAAAATCAAAACCTGTAGCAACCTGGAACCCGAATGGAAAGGACGGAAGAAATGCATGATTTGATAAGGCTTTCGAAAGCAGACGAAACAGCTCTGCCCCTTAAAAAGAGCACTCTCTACAAATGGAAACATCTGCAAAAGCACCCCGATCTTTTTGTCAAGCTCGGCTCCGCAGTATTCATCGATTTGAAAATGCTGAACAAACTCATTGAGGCAGGAAGGGGTACCCATGCGAAAGCGAAAAGATGATCTAAAAGAGGAAGTCTTTAGGCTTGTTTCAGAAAATTCATCTCCATTACTCCTCTATATCGTGGAATCAGGCGTTATGCTTGAAGATTTGTCCGAGAGGCTAAAACTGGAGGTCAAGAAACTTTGGTTGCTTTTGAACATCAAAAAATTGCCGATGGAGCTGGACTTCCGTCTATGGCATGCCGTCGGGGAGTTGATTTTCGAAGAGATCGACCGGAAAGCTGGTGTTCGCCCTTGGTCAGAATATGTCAAAAAGTACGGACCCAAGCCAAAAAAGCAAAAAGGCCCCCGTCCGGGCGAGGACAAAGGGGCTTTCCACAAACATTTGAGGGCAGATTGATGCTACATAATGTCGAGGAAGTCAATGCTCTGCCTATCTTCAAGCGCATCTTCATGGATTTGTTTCCAGAACATTTCCGGGAAGCTGGGAATTGTTATTGCCCCTTTCATGCCGATACCGGTCCCTCTTTCCAGGTCGATGACTTCAAGGGTTTCTGCCATTCTCCTGTCTGCCCGGTCAGGAAATTCGCAAAGCCACTCGATGTGATCGATCTATGGAGGCTCACTTTCAACTGTTCGACCGAGGAAGCCGTTCAAGCACTATCGCTGAGATACGGCATCGAAGGTGGGAGTGCGATGGAACAACAAAGTGACTGTGATCTGCAAGTGAATCAAGGAACCATCTCCGGCAGAGTAGAAAAAGACTGGGAGCAGATTTACGCCACGTTTTCCGATGGACCTGTGACACGGCAAGAAACTGACCATTTAATGAAGCAAGGTGTTTGGGATGCTTTCCCCCTATTGTTCGACAAAAAGCTCATCCGCTTTGCTCCCGGTAAGCTCGTGTTTCCGCTGTACTCCTGGAATCTACCGGAAAACAAGCTCGATAGTACGGGGATCGGGCACATTCACTGCCCGGACAACGCCATGAGTTATGAACCGGATTCAAACACAAAGGAGGCATTTTTCTGGATTGATGGGGCGGAACCTTTTGTGATTTGCGAGGAAATTCTGGACGCTGTTTCGGCGGCATCAGCCCTACCTGGGCGCGGGGTTGTTTCGATCCTCTCTGAGAACTTCACAGGCAAGCTGGCGCCATTTCGAAGGCTTCAGCCTCCTATTCTCTTCTTCGATAACGATACTGCCGGGAAGGCGGCAACAGAAGAAGCAATCAAGGTGCTGCGCGGGAACTGCCGGGTGGTGGATTGGGGGAAGGCCCCGGAGAAGGCCAAGAATGTGAATGACCTTCTCGCGGCAGGACATAAGGATGTCATTCGAGAAATGATCGAAAAGAGCAGCAAGGCGGTATGGCACAGGGAATATACTGCACAGGAGCTTATACAGATGGACCTTAAGGAACCTTCTTGGGTGATACCGGGGATTCTACCGCAAGGGTTGGGGCTTCTTGTCGGGCGGGCAAAGACAGGGAAATCGTGGATGGTGTTGGACATAGGTATTGCTGCAACGTCTGGGGGAATGGCACTCGATCAAGTGAGGGTCGAAAGGGGGGATGTTCTCTACCTTGCCATGGAGGACAACGAGAGACGCATGAGGAGCCGGTTAATGTCTCTCCTGGGAGAAAATCCGGCACCGGAGAACCTGCACATCAGATTCGAGTGGCCAAGGATCGATCAGGGCGGGACAGACCGGCTGGAAGAGTGGCTGAGAGAAAACCCCGGCACTAAGCTTGTCATCATCGACACGCTGGCAAAGGTCTGGCCGACGAAGAAGGCGCGGAGCAACGAAAACATCTATCATTCCGATTACGAAGCCGTTGCGTTGCTGAAGACCATCGCCGACCGCTTTCAGATTGCCATTCTTGTTGTTCACCATTTGCGCAAAGCTCAGAGTGAAGATCCTCTCGACCAAGTAAGCGGGAGCACAGGCATTGCTGGAGCCGCTGACACGATACTGGTATTGCGGAAGATGAGAGGGAGAGCGGATGCAACCTTGCTTGTTACCGGGCGGGATGTGGAAGAGCAGAATTTTGCGTTGGAGTTTGATAACCAGAGGCAGCACTGGCGTATGATGGGGAGAGCGGAAGAGTTTGTGAGAAGCAAGGAACGGCAGGAAATCATTGACTTGCTCAGGGGAAGCGTCAAGCCCTTAAGCCCCAAAGAAGTAGCTACCGGCTTGGGGAAGAACGAAAGCACGACACGCGGGTTGATGAACAAAATGCTGAATGATAGTGAACTGTGGCAGCCTGAATTCGGAAAGTATGCGGTCAAAGAAGGATAGGCGACAGAGAGAGGATATTCACTATAAACAACATAAACATCTATAACAGAATAAATGGGGTAGACGGTATAGATTCCCTAAACGGGCGCAACACTGTAGACATGGCAAACACCGTAAACAACATAAACAGTGCAAACGGGAGTGCGTTTACGGCTGTTTACGGGCAGCGACAGGCCATAAACAGCTAAACTCCTTATCTGGAGCCGGTTTATGAACAATTGTTTGTGCGTTTACGCTGTTTGCGGCATGTGCTGAATCGGGGCAACAGGAGGATATCGAGAGCGCCTCTATCGAGTGTTCCCTCAAAATCATCAAAAAATTTATAGTGCCAAGTTGTGTCATTATTGTATAATCTCATAAAGTTCTTGCTGCAAACTTTCTCTCTTGATGGGAACTGACACATGAAAAAAGGTATACGGACCCCTCCTAAATTAATCAAAATCGTTGATCGGTTGGACCTCAAAGGAATCGGCCCCGAAGGGATTTCCCGTCTCTTAAGCAAATACATCTCTAGGCGAACAGTCTACAGACTATTGCCGATAATCCGAGCGGAACGGGAGAGAGGAGAACTGGATCTGCGGAGGAGGATTGTGGAAAGAATCAAACTGACACTTCCCCCGCAGAGACCTGTTGGAGGAGTACTGTTCAGGAGCGAACTGGATTTGCTGACGAGGGCGGTCGATCCAAGATCCGGGATGCCGATACAAATTAGAAGATGGCATCCATAAAGTTTTACTGTTCCTAACATTACTCAAAGTCGTCGAATCACATCCGCATACCGAAGGAGAAAGAATATGCATCGGAACGCGATAGCAATAGGTTCATATCCGAGATTTGCAAAGCAAATGATAATCTTGACTTTTCTATTCTTAGCTTGCCACTTAGCTATGCCTAAAACTGGAGTCTGTTCTCAGCAATATGATTATATGAAATCAGTACTGAACAGCCTTTGCTATATAGATGAAGCATTGCAATCAACTAATAAAATGAATGAAAGCGAGCAAACAAATAAAACAGAGGCTGAACAGATAATGATTATGATGACTAGTCTGACAAATTCAGTAAACAAGATACAAATAGCTATAGCAACAATGACCCCATTTATGACAAATCAAAATGAATACATCAAAATTTCCTCAGAATTGTTAAATCGTGTATATCAACTGATGAAACAATCACATCAAGATGGCATTGAGATACTGGAAAGATTTGCTAATATGTCAAAGGAACAGTTCATGTCTCAGCAAGGCACCCTTATCAAAGCGCTGAGCCAAATTGCTGCCACTGTTCAAGCTAACCTAAGGAACCTGCCTCTTGCATTTGCTGGCACGACTTATGCAATATGCGATTTTGACCGTGCGGACAGAGGCGAAGCTGGCTACCTGCTTGTCACTTGCCAGGAAAGAAAGCTACTGATTCTTGAACTACAGAAACATTTTGGGACAAGAATTGAAGGAGGCCCTCAGCAGCACCAGAATGCAGTAGAGGCTGGGGCCGCTTCGATTCTGCAAGTTCTCATGGAACGGAAGGGGTCAGACCAGTAGCGGGAACCATTCCAAGGGGATTGTTCATGTCGGTCGATCCGCACACGGGCAGACCGATATCGATTAGGGAGGTTCATTCGTGAAGGTCCAGTGAGGTCATAAAGCGCGTTCTGTAGGGTAGATGGATTGTGCCGGAACAGAAGAAGGAGAGAGATATGGGCACAAAAACGATAATGCTTATGCCAGATGGCGAGAATCACTCGACATGGTTTCTGCTTGCTATCCTGTTTACCCTGTGCATTCCCACACCATCTTGGGGAAGTTATCAGTCTGCAATATTGGCCTATGGCCTTGGTGACTATCAGGGCGCTTTTCACGAATTTAAAAAGCTTGCAGACGAAGGGAATGCTGATGCCCAGGTGTTTCTTGCTGCCGGATATTTAGAGGGTGGGAATATGGTTCGGCAGGATTACAGCGAAGCATTGAAATGGTATCAAAAGGCGGCAGGTCAAGGCCAGAATGAAGCTCAGCTTTCTCTTGGGATAATGTATGCCGAAGGATGGGGGGTAAAGCAAGACTACCGTGAAGCGCTTAAGTGGTATCGCAAATCGGCGGTTCAGGGAAATACAAGAGCGCAATTTCTCGTCTGCGACATGTGCTTTGAGGGCAAGGGAACACCACAAGATTATGATGAATCATTAAAATGGTGCCGTTCGGCAGCCCTTCAAGGCCAAGGAGAGGCACAGTTACTTATCTGGTGGATGTACCATGAAGGAAAGGGGGTGCCGCAGGACTATGTTGAAGCATTAAAGTGGTGCCGTCCCCTCGCCGAAAGCGGCGGACCTCAAGCTCAACTAATATTAGGCATCAGCTATGAGAAAGGTCAAGGAGTTCCACAAGACTATGTTCTTGCTCATATGTGGTTCAATCTATCTTCAGCTCAGGGGAATAAAGACGCTTTTGAGGGGCGTGAAAGGGTTTCACAGATAATGACCCCTGCTCAGATGGCAGAAGCTCAGGAGCTAGCAAGGAATTGGAAACCTAAGCCCGGCGAAGAGTGAAAAAAAGTTGAATGGGGTAGGATGATCCACGGTCCGGAAGCCCTTCTCCACCAAGCCAGTTATTCCATATCATAAAAATGGCTACCCAGCTGTTAATCTTCTCTCAACGATATGGCCAAAGTATCACGTTTTCTAGAACTTAGCCAAGGGAACCTACAAGGATTTTTTAGTATGCTTATTTCAATCGCTGTTTGGACTGGGCTTATTTCTCTCAATACAGATAAACTCAAACTTCATACAGATAGCAAACTGCTTTAAATTGGACTAAAGGTAATTACACGATCTTAGCACTTTAGCCATAAGGAGAGTCATATGAAAAGAGCAATAGCCATTTCCCTTGTATTATTGTCTCTGATGAGCTGCGCCTTGCTGCCGGTTCCAGTAAGACTGTATGGTGTAGATGGCGCGAACGAGGGCAAGGTGATTGTTGGCACAGTGTACAGGACATTGCAGAATACTGGCACAGTCGAGGTCACAATGCCTGATGGAGAGAGATGCAATGGGGAATATACACTCGTGCAAGAGGGAACGTCTGGTGTTACTTCAGGCCAATTTCATGGCTTATATGAAACATATTTTGGCACAGGGTACACTCAAATGGTTGGCAGGTCAGCACACGGGATGGGAACGGCAGTCGGAAATAGGGGCACGCTTTTGCAGGTCGATTTCTACGCTGACACTCGAACCGGCCATGGCTTTGGAGTAGCCAAAGACAACAAAGGGAATCAGTACAGGGTACATTTCTAGGCAAAACCGGTGAAAAGCAGACTTTAATCAATCCGATTCACGCCTCTCGCTCAATGCTAGGAAAGAGAATCAGGGCCATCAACTCATTGACATATAATCCGAACCCCAAGTTTATAGATTAAGCCTGCACGGTTTTAAACCGGGTTCTGAAGCATTTCTGGGACAAATTTTGACCCGAGATTCCCATTCACTATTTTTTCCCGGCAAGCTCATGAATTATTCCGGTCCAAACCCTCCACGGAGTTGTCGTGGCGAGAATATTCAAGTCCAGGCATCTATAGGTTCCGGCCCTAGAATCTTCTTTGATCGTCATGTCAAGGGTGTGAAATTTGTATCGCGCATACAAAGCGGGCTTTCGGCCACGCTGAGAAGCCCTTGGGGGGTCTACCCGGTGGTGTGTAAGCTCTTGACCTGTCACACTCTCGCCTCGTTCTCCCTAATGTCGGTGCCGGGGAAGAATAGAGAGTGTCAAAATAAGTCTTTATGCGGAGCCTCAGATTAGGTTTCAATCTGCTCCTCTGCACACTATGTGCACACCAATAAAAATAGGTCACAGCCTCTAGCTGTAACCCATTGATTTCCCTGGCAGGCCAGGAGGGATTCGAACCCCCAGCCCTCGGATTTGGAGTCCGATGCTCTAACCGTTAGAGCTACTGGCCTGCAGGCGAAGATCTATATAATAGCTTCACGAGATGAAGTAAAGGGAAATGTGGGAGCGGCGGCGCGGGCTTCCTCGCGCCTTCCCCCGGGGATCGGACCCGTTGCGGGAAGGGGAGGGGGCGCCCGGCCGGGCCGGGGAAGTCCGTCTGCAAAATAATGGAATAGAATGTTCCTTAAAGACTTTAGAGAACAGTTACAAAGAGCCGCTTCGACTCCGCCCGGAGCGTTTCTAAATTTCGATCCGGCAGCGCGAATCCACAGGTTGTGTGGGGGAATGGGAACGCAGTCGCGCGGAGGGATGAAGGTGCCCGGGAGGTACCCGATTTGTCTTGTCATTTATTTCACATGCACGGCCTGAAAGAAATATTTTTTACTAAGACGTCTTGTCAAAGTTTCACGACTTGATTACGTTACGTGAAGTGCCGTATTTGAGGAGAGGAGGCTTAGTTAATGATCTTTTTTCACAAGCAAAAGGGGGGCGCAGGATGAAAATCAAATACTGTAAGAAGTACGAGAAATACGTCAGTCAGCAGCACTGTGAGTTCTTTAACGAAGGCCCTGACTGTGAATTCTACAGCCCGGTCTGCTGGACGAGCATCAAACATCTTCTGGACGATGACAGTCGGCCCAAGTGGGAAGTCAACGCCGTCATAAAGCCGTTTCATTGCAACCTGCTGGATCGCGAATATTTGAACGAAAGAAATCGAAAACGCCGCCAGATCAAGAAACATTCCGGCCTGCACGTGTAACGACACCTCAAGTTCGCCGGCAACCGCCGGTTGCGCTCTCCTTTTCCCCGTCGCCGAACGATTGCGCCTCACCCATTGAAGTTGTCTCCCAACCTGTGTTATTACACAGGCCACGTCAAGCAGGCGTTCCTTGCCGCAGCCTTGATGGTGGTCATTCCGCATTGCCGTGACAATGCTTCCGGAAGTTCCTTTCTGAAAAAGTGAGCAGACAGGCATGTTTAAGAAATTACTGGTCGCGAACCGGGGTGAAATCGCTATCCGTATCATGCGTTCCGCCCAGGAACTGGGAATCAAGACGGTGGCGATTTACGAGGAAACGGACAAGACGGCCATGCACATCATGAGGGCCGATGAAGCGATTTGCATCGGCTCCGGTCCTCGAAAAGACTATCTCAATATCGAACGTATCATTCAGGCCGCTCAGAGCGTCGGCGCGGAAGCGATTCATCCCGGCTACGGCTTTCTCGCGGAAAACCCCATGTTCTCCAAGAACTGCACGGAGGCGGGGCTGGTTTTCGTCGGTCCGCCCCCTCAGGTCATCATCGACATGGGGAACAAGGTGGTTGCCCGCCGGATCATGAAGAAAGCGGGAATCCCGTGCATTCCCGGGACCGATGTGCTGGAACCGAATGAACTCGGGGACCAGGACGCCGTCGATTTCGCCGAAGAATACGGATTTCCGATCATGGTGAAGGCGGTCGCCGGAGGCGGCGGGCGCGGGATTCGGGTTGCACACGACATGAGCGAACTGATGAAGGGCCTGAAGATGGCCCGTTCCGAAGCGCGCATGGCCTTCGGAAACGATGAAGTATACCTCGAAAAGAGCCTGGATCATCCCCGGCACGTGGAAGTGCAGATCCTTGCCGACCAGTACGGGAGTGTCATCCACCTGGGTACGCGAAACTGCTCGATCCAGAGACGCCATCAGAAGATGATCGAAATCGCGCCGGCCCAGCTCCCGGCGCTGATCTCCGACAGCATCTGCGAGACGGCCGTCAGGGCCGCGAAAGCCTGTAATTACGTCAATGCCGGTACTGCCGAATTCCTGCTCGATCAGGACGACCAGTTCTATTTCCTCGAAGTGAACACCCGCATCCAGGTCGAACATACAATCACGGAAATGATCACCGGGATCGATATCGTGCGGGAACAAATCAGGATCGCGGCAGGCGAGCCGCTTTCCATTTCCCAGCAGGACATCATCTTTCGAGGCGTTGCGATCGAACTCAGGATCAACGCCGAGGATCCCAAGAACAACTTTATGGCAAGCCCCGGAGTGATCCAGATCTACCAGTCGCCCGGCGGCCATGGAACGCGTCTCGACGGAGCGGTCTACCAGGGTTACGAAATCCCGAGGTTCTACGATTCGATGCTGGTCAAGCTTACCGTATACGGTTTCACCTGGCGTGAAGCAGTCGACCGGTTGGACAGGACCCTGAACAGCTTCGGCATCGCGGGCGTAAAGACCACGATTCCTTACTACAGACAGATCGTGAAGGACCCGGACTTCGTCGGGCAACGCTTCGATACCTCTTTCATCGAAACCCATCCCCACCTGTTGGATTACCAGGAAGAGGTGCCTGAACTGGAAAAGCTGGCCAGCCTCGTTGCGGAGATCAACGCTCACGGATATAATCCGTATGCGGAAGGCTGATCGGCGGCACCTCTGCAAAGGATTGGACTCAACCGCATCCCCGGTGGAACGAAATATTGCCCCTGCAATGGGTACAAGCGCTGAACCGCGATGCACCCGGAGATAAGAAAGGCGCTTCCCCCGATATACGAATTGCCCAAGGAGAACGACTCGATGGCGGAGCATGAACGAATCAATCCCGGAATGTCCAGTCATGAAATCCTCGAGTACCTGCGGAAGACTCCCGGATATTTCATGACCAATAACGAGAGGGACGTCTCCCAATCCGATTTCAAAGCCCGCATCATGCCTGCCACGAGCCTGAAGGTGGCGCCCTATCGGGATCAGGCCGGTTACTTTGCCGTCGAGCTCATTGGCGGGGCCACGGTCCATGTGGACCTCATGCGCAAGCAGATCAACCCGTTCGAAAAACTCCGCCTCCTACGAAAAGCGATGCCCAATACCCTGGTGCAGGCGGTGTGCAGGGGATGGAACCTCTTCGGATATCGCCCGTACCCGGAGAACGTCATCCGTATGACCGTCAGGCTCTTCTCGCAATACGTCGATGTGTGGCGCTTTTACGATTTTCTCAACCACGTGCCGAATATGATGGTCATCGCCGACGAAGTTAAACGCGCGGGTAAGATCCTTATGCCCTCGATATGCTTCAGCATCGGCCCGGAACACACGGACGAGTTCTATGTCCGGAAAGCCGGAGAGATCATCGCGGCGATGGGTGAGGACATCATCCTCTCCATAAAGAATCATTCGTCCCTCGGCACTCCCCTTCGGATCGCCGAACTGGTGAGAGCGATTCATCGCGAGTATCCGGATCTCCTCCTTGCCTATCACGGCCACAACACGGATGGGAACGACCTTCCGAGGATGGTCGCGGCCGTCATGGAGGGGGCGAGAATCGTGGAGGTCTCCGACCATGGATACGGCGGCATCTACAGCCAGGCCCCGGCCCTCAGCTTTATCCAGAACCTTCACGACTACGGACTCAAGTCCCCCGGTTTCCAAATCCAGCCTCTGCTGGACGCTTCCGATATGCTCCGGCGCGAACGCGGTCTCTATGAACGCTTCGAAAGCCATTACCGGGGCTTCGACCCGACGGTCAAGCGACACAAGCTGCCCGGTGGGGCCGCGAGCATCGCGTTCGAACAGGCCGAAAAGGTGGGGCTGCTTGAACGAACCCATGAGATTTTCAGTGAATTGAGCGAGATCAACGGAGAACTGGGGAACTTCTGGATGGTCCCTCCGGGAAGTCAGGTCCTCTGGGTTACGGCAATCAGCAACGTGCTCCATGGACGCTATGAAAGACCCAACGACGATCTGAAGCGGCTGTTGCTCGGCCGGTACGGGCCGTTTCCGTTCTACGATCCGCACGAATGGATCTACCAGAAGGTGCTGGAAAGCGGTCGCGCCGACGGCAAGAAATGGCATGAGATTCTGGCGGATGAAGCCGGGATACAGAAAGTGCCCAATGAGAATCTGCATGAAAAGAGAAAGCAGTTGTCGGCCACTTTGAAGCGTCCGGTAAACGAGGAAGAACTGTGCCTTTTCCTTCTGTTTCCAAGAGATGCCGTCGAATACTTTCGTTTCGAGGAACGGTTCGGGAAAACATGGCTGCTTCCGCCTGAAGTCTGGTTCAAGAGAGGCGGATTTGAAGACGGCACCCGAATCACGTTTCCGGATTACGACGGAAGGACCCATAACATTGACATGATTTCCACACGAAAGTCGCAGGGAACCGTGCACACTTCGTTGCTGGTCGACTACCATTTCCAGACCTATACGACGGCGGTGAGGCCCAAGGAGCCGGTTTCCTGATGCTGTGCCGGCCTCGGGAAATTCCCGCGTAAACCCGCCCGGCCGAAAGAATAGACTTCGATGGACGAATGGCTTGACTTGTTTCTCAATCACATTTCCGTCGAGAAGGGATTGAGTGCGAATACCGTGGCGGGTTATGGCGGCGATCTGCGCGAGATCAGCCAATTCCTGCAGGAACGCGGTGCGACAACCTGGGAAGAAGTGGGAAGAGACCATGTTCTGAAGTATCTCGAATCGGTTGCGCAAAGGCTTTCACAACGTTCGAAAGCCCGGCGTCTGGCGGCGTTGCGGGCGTTTTTCAAATATCTCGAGCGGTCGGGAAAGATGCGGCAGAGCACGGCTTCTCTCATCCGGTTCCCGAAATTCAGTCCAACCCTGCCGAAGACCCTTTCCGCACCTGAAATAGATGCCCTGCTCGCGGGGCCCGATTCGAATACCCTGCTTGGAAAACGCGACAAAGCGATGCTGGAACTTCTCTACGCCACCGGGTTGAGGGTCAGTGAACTGGTCGACCTGCAGCTCCAGCAGGTGCATCTCGACGCGGGGTACCTGGTTGTGCGGGGCAAGGGAGACAAGGAAAGGCTGGTCCCCATGGGCGATTGGGCCGCGGAAGCGCTTAAGGGTTATCTTGAGGATGGGAGGCCGCAGCTTTTGAAAAAGCGGTTCAGCCGCGAGGTTTTCCTCAACAGGGGAGCACGAAAGCTGACCCGTCAGGGAATCTGGAAAATTCTCAAGCAATATGCTCTGAAGGCCCGGATCCGGCAGAATCTTACCCCTCACATGCTCCGGCATTCCTTTGCGACGCATCTGCTTGAAAACGGGGCCGATCTCAGGTCGCTTCAGGCCATGCTCGGCCATGCGGACATTTCCACGACGCAGATTTACACTCATGTGGCAAGAAAACGCCTGAAGGAAGTCCACGCGAAATTTCACCCTCGTCCGTAACGGGAATCGATTATGGAAGTGATCACCACCCATATCAATGCCGACTTCGACGCGATGGCTTCCATGATCGCCGCAAAGAAGCTCTATCCCGACGCCGTCCTGGTGTTCCCCGGTTCACAGGAAAGGACGCTTCGGGAATATTTCATCAAATCGACCATGTACATTTACGGTTTCAAGCGCCTGAGGGACCTCGATCTCAGCCAGGTGACCCGCCTCGTTCTCGTGGACACCAGGCAGGTATCGAGGATCGGAAAATTCGAAGAGATCCTCCGCCGCCCCGACGTCGACGTCCATGTTTACGATCACCATCCGGATGCCGAAGACGACATCCGCGGGAACCTGAACGTCATAAAGCGCCTGGGAGCGACGGCCACGATCCTGATCCAGCTCATCCGGGAACGGCAGCTCGAGTTGACCCCGGAGGAGGCCACGATTCTCAGCCTCGGGATATTCGAGGACACAGGTTCCTTTACTTTCAAAAACACGACTCCCGACGACTTCGAGGCGGCAGCCCACCTGCTTCGGTGCGGCGCGGATCTCAATGTCGTCTCGGATATGGTCAGCCAGGAACTTACGGCCGAGCAGGTGAGCCTCCTGAACGAGCTGATCCTCTCGGCCAAGACATACAATATTCAGGGCATCGACATTTCCATCGCGACGGTTTCCATCGAAAAGTACGTGGGCGACTTCGCCGTGCTCGTCCATAAGCTGAAAGACATCGAAAACATGGATGTCATTTTCGCCCTCGCCCGCATGGACGACCGGGTCTACCTGGTCGGAAGGAGCCGCATCCCGGAGATCAATGTGGGACTGATAGCGAGCCATTTCGGCGGTGGAGGCCACGCGACGGCGGCTTCGGCGAGCATAAAAGACCTCACCCTCATCCAGGTCGAAGACCGGCTGATCGAGGTACTGAGGAGCAATATCCATCCCTATCCGACGGCCGAAACAATGATGACCAGCCCGGTGATTTTCACCGAACCGGGCGTCACTGTGGTGGAAGCAGCCCAGAGCATGATCCGGTACAACATCAATTCCATGCCGGTCATGGAAAAGGGTCTGATCATCGGGCTGATCACCCGGCAGGTACTCGAAAAGGCAATCTTTCACGGTTATGAACTCCAGGATGTTCGGGAATTCATGAGTTCGGATTTCGAGACCGTCGGACCTCAGGCGACTCTGCTCGAAATAGAGACGCACCTTGTCGAACGCCATCAAAGAATACTGCCGGTCATGGACGGCGAAAAGGCGATCGGGGTCATTACACGCAGGGATTTGCTCAAATTTCTGGTGGAAGACCATTCCAATACGCCGAGGGCCGTTTTCGAAGAAATCGCCGCCCCCGCATGGTCCAAGCGGAAGAATGTGGTGGCCGTGGTCATGGAGCAACTGCCCAAAGACATAGTCCAGATGCTGAAAGACTTCGGGAAACTCGCCGGGTCTCTCGGGATGAAGGCCTATGCCGTCGGGGGCTTCGTGCGGGATCTGCTCTTGAGACGTCCCAATTTCGACATCGACATAGTGATAGAGGGGGACGGGATAGAGTTTGCGAGGACCTATGCCGAGGATCACGATATCCGGTGCCGGTATCACAAGAAGTTCAACACGGCCGTGCTCATCTTTCCGGATGGCAGGCGGGTGGACGTCGCTTCTGCCCGTTTCGAGTATTATCAACACCCGGCGGCGCTGCCGATCGTCGAATTCAGCTCGCTCAAGATGGACCTTTACCGCCGCGATTTTACCATCAATACGCTGGCGCTCGGCCTGAACCCCGGGGAATTCGGGCAACTGGTCGATTTTTTCAGCGGCCAGAGGGACCTTAAGGACAAGACGATTCGGGTGTTGCACAATCTGAGCCTGGTTGAAGACCCGACGCGGATTCTGCGGGCCATACGGTTCGAACAGCGCTTCGGGTTCAAAATCGGGAAGCAGACCGCGGCGCTCATCCGCAACGCGGTCCGCATGGGGCTGATCCAGAAGCTCGGCGGCAGGCGGCTGTTCCACGAGCTTCAACTGATCCTTATGGAAGAAGACCCCCAGCCGTCTCTCAAGAGGATGAGCGAGTTCAGTGTCTGGCCGGTGGTCCATTCCAATATCCGGTTCGATCTGAAAATGGAGGAGCTTTTCCATCAATTGAAGGAAGTGATCTCCTGGCACCGGCTGAGCTTTCTCGATGAACCCCTGGAACGCTGGTGGGTATACCTGCTGGGTCTCTTTTCCAATCTGCAGAAGGAAGATGTGGAAGAGGTGGGGAGCAGGCTGCAGATCCCTGTCGGCCAGCGGGAGCGGATCGTATGGACCTACCGGAGCAGCGCTGAGGTGCTGTGGGGGTTTTCCGCGGTGCAGGAACGCAAACCCAGCGAAGTCTATCGGGCGCTTCAGCCCTTCAAGCCCGAGGAATTGCTCTACATGATGGCGAAAGCTCAGAACGAAGCCACTCGCAAGGCCATCAGTCATTACTTCCACAGGTACAGGCATGTCGGCGCGGAACTCAAAGGAAAGCACCTCAAGATGATGGGGATTCCGCCCGGACCGATTTACCGGGTCCTCCTCGATGAGTTGCTCGACGCGCGTCTGAACGGGGAAGTCAAAAACCGCCAGGAAGAACTGACCTACCTGCACTGCCGCCATGCGGAACTCTTCGAGACCGAGAACGACCTCCTCATCCCGGCATCGTAAGACCGGCCTTTCCGCGGCTTCACTTGAAAGCGACCCTGTCCTGCATGATCCAGTCATCCACGTCGATGTAGTTGAAGCCGCCGGATCCGTTTGGATGGACGATTCGAATGATGCCCGCGTTAATGATGACCCTTCTGCAGAGCAGGCAGGGTTCCGGATTGGGGACCGACTCGTCGGTTTCGACGTCGGTTCCCGCCAGGTACAGCTCAGCGCCGACGGTATCCAGGCGGGATGCGTGGATGACCGCGTTCATTTCGGCGTGAACGGCCCGGCACAGTTCGTAATTCTGCCCGGCGGGGATGCTCAATTCCTTTCGGGCGCAATATCCGAGATCGATACAGTTCGCCGTCTTTCTGGGCGCTCCATTGTAGCCCGTGCTGATGATCTGGTCGTTGTTGACGATCACGGCGCCGAACCTGCGCCTCAGGCATGTACTCCTCAAAGAGACGGCCCGGGCGATGCCGATATAATATTCGCTCTTGGTGGGTCTGTTCATTTTACCTCCCTGTGCATCGAAGTGAGAAAAAGGATCGGCCGGACATAAGGTGGACGGCAGCCCATGTATCGTTCACCACAGTTTGAACATATCGAAAACGGAGTGACAAGCGGATTGCCTGGCGAGCAATTATTACCACATTTGGAAACGATGAGTCGAAGAAATTCACAGGCTGCCGAACGTGTGTCGAAGCGCAGATGCGGCTGCCGCCTGCCGGGGCGGGCGGCAGATTCCGCATGAGGGCCTTATACGGCGGTTTCGTGGCGGATACCCGGCAAATCCGATTCATCCCGTGAATTTACTTGACCGGCAGGAGAAATTCTATTTTAAGATGTTGGGCGCTTTGCCCGCCCTTGATACAATAGAGGTCGGCTGAACGCAGACGCGGCTGCTGTGAGCCGTGACATGTCGGGAACGGCAAGATTGCCGTGCGGGCCCAGCCCACCGGGTGGGTGGGCGGACTTGTGACGAATAAAGGGAGTCGGAAAAGATCGAATGATCGCGGAATACGTCATCAAAGCGGCCCTTTACGTGGTTCCTTTCCTGCTGGCTGTGATCTGCCACGAAGTGGCTCACGGCTGGGTGGCCGAAAAGCTTGGCGATCCCACGGCAAGAATGATGGGCCGTATCACTCTGAACCCTATCGTTCACATCGACCTGATCGGTTCGGTCATACTTCCCGCGATTCTTCTTCTGTCGCGGTCTCCGTTCCTCTTCGGCTGGGCAAAGCCCGTTCCGGTGAACTTCGGCAACCTGAGGGGAGGGCGCAGGGACATGGCGCTGGTCGGTGCCGCAGGTCCCGTCACGAACCTGCTCCTGGCCCTGGTGAGCGGCCTTGTTTACCGTCTGATCCTGCTGGGATTTGTCAAGGGCGTTATCCCGCAAAGCGGGTGGATCGCATGGATTACCGTCCCGATAGCCGAAATGGCCGGCATTTCGGTGGACTTCAACCTGGTACTCATGGTGATCAATCTCCTGCCGGTGCCGCCGCTTGACGGCGGCCGGATCGTGATTGGGCTCCTTCCATATTCCATAGCCTATCAGTTGAGCCGCCTGGAACGGTTCGGCATGCTGATCGTCCTCGTGATCATCGGGACCGGGCTCTGGGGATATATCGTGTATCCGGTGGTGGGCACGTTCAGAAGGCTGTTCCTGGGCCTGTGACGGACTAGGGCGGCAACCGGGGACGATGGGGATGCGGGACGGCGGGTGAGCGAACGGTCGCGGCTCGGGCGTGAGAAATGGAAATCGAACGGTGCAAGCAGGTGTTGACACTTCGAGGAGTGTGGGGGACAGTCTGGCCCCGGCGCTCCGATTGCGCATTCCAGGATAAAAAGAGAGGAGTCTTCGATAATGGCTGAAAGGAAACGGATCCTGAGCGGCATGAGGCCGACGGGACGGCTTCATCTGGGGAACCTGCATGGAGCGCTTGACAACTGGATTCAACTGCAGAAGCAGTATGATTGCTTTTTCTTCGTGGCCGACTGGCACGCTCTCACCACGGAATACGCCACACCCGGAATGATAAGGCAAAACACCTGGGACATGGTTCTGGACTGGCTGAGCGCCGGCCTGGATCCTGGGGTCTGCACGCTTTTCATACAGTCCGACATCAAGGAGCACGCCGAGCTGTACCTGCTGCTTGGGATGATCACGCCTCTGCCCTGGCTCGAACGCAACCCCACCTATAAGGAGCAACAGCAGCAGCTCGATCAAAAAGATCTTTCCACCTACGGTTTTTTGGGCTATCCAGTACTACAGGCGGCGGACATCATCATCTACCGTGCTCACGGAGTGCCCGTCGGAAAAGATCAGTTGCCTCATGTGGAATTGACCAGGGAAATTGCGCGCCGCTTCAACTTCATGTATCAACGCGAGGTTTTTCCAATACCGGACGCTCTTCTGACGGAAGTCCCCGTTCTGCCCGGGCTGGACGGCCGAAAGATGAGCAAGAGCTACGGGAACTGCATTTTTATCAGCGAGCCGGAAGAGGGCGTCAGGGAAAAGATCGCGAAAATGATGACCGATCCTCAGAGGATCAGGCGCAACGACCCGGGGGACCCCGAGGTTTCGCCCGTGTTCGCATACCACAAGCTGTATTCCTCGGCGACTGAAGTTGCGGATATCGCCGAAGGATGCCGCTCCGCCCGTATCGGATGCGTGGAATGCAAGAAGAGGCTCACGCGCAACGTGCTCGCAAGGCTTGGGCCCATCCGGGAAAAGAGGATCGAGCTCGAGGGGCGGATGGACGAGGTGAGGGGAATCATCGAGGCCGGGAATACAACAGCGCGGACCGAAGCGGCGAAGACGATGATCGAGGTCAGAAGTGCCGCGGGAATGGCCTAAGGAGTCTCTCGGGCGTGCCGTGAGGCTTGGGCTGTTGCCCAAACAGAATCTATATGAAAAATGAGGTGTTTGTCCGGAAACGTCACCCCGGCGGAATTGTATAGACCGGGGACATAGGTAACACTCGTTTTGGGACATGGGCAACACTCTATAATGGGCATATCGATTCAAAGAAGGAGTCCGATATGCCGTGGAAGGTGCGATCTCTCATCTCCGGACCCGGACAACTCGTTGTCCGGGCCCGGAGCGCAGGAGGTTCAAAGGATGATTCTGCAAGGGCAACGAAGGATTTGTCCCCTCCTCTTGTCCTGACGGACCCGGATAACGAGTATCCGGGCCACCCGTCCACAATACTGAGGACATGAATCTAAATTGTCGAGGTTAACTTAGCCCGGTATTACTTGTTGTGCGGGGGGCGGAGCCCCAAGAGGGCAGGAAGGACCATGCTGCTCTCTCACGCACGGACAACAGGTTGTCCGTACCGCCCGCCGGTGGGAATGACATCGGGAACTCGGGTTTGGAGGGGACTCCTTCCCGGGGCGGGCAGGTTGAAAGGTTTCCGGATACGCTGAAAATGACGAGAGTGAGGTTGCAGAAGGTGCTCGCCGAGAGGGGGGTCGCGTCGCGGCGGGCTTCGGAAGAAATCATCAGGCAGGGCCGGGTGGCGGTAAACGATGTCACCGTCACCGAACTTGGATATAAGGTCGATCCCGGCGCGGACCGGATCGTGGTCGACGGGGCCGTGATTTCGAACCCTGAACCCAAATTTTATGTGGTCCTTCACAAGCCGAGGCTTTGCATCACGACGGCGAGCGATCCGCAGGGGCGGAAAACGGTGTTCGACCTTATCCCGGATTTTGGGGTAAGGCTTTTTGCCGTCGGGCGTCTGGATTTCGATGCGGCGGGGTTGCTTCTGCTGACCAACGACGGGCCCCTGGCCAACCGTCTTCAACACCCGCGATATGGGGTGCCGAAGACGTATGAGGTCCGGGTGGAGGGGTGTCCGGACGAGAGGACGCTGGATCGCCTGCGTTCGGGAGTGCAGCTTGAAGAGGGGACCACCGCACCGGCCGAGGTCACCATGTTGAGGGACTCCCCGAAAGGCGCATGGCTCAGGATTGTTTTGCATCAGGGCTGGAACCGGCAGATAAAAAGGATGGGGGAAACGGTCGGCCATCCGGTTCTCAGCATCAGGAGAGTGGCTTACGGACCTTTGAAACTGGGGAGGTCCGCTCCCGGAGACTGGAGGCTGCTCGATCCGCGGGAAGTGCGGCTGCTGGACGCGCTCGTTCATCTTGACAAGGAGCAGGCGAAAGCAAATGGCTAGCGGCAGACGAGGAAAATATTCGTTGAATCTGGACGATGCCAGGATGAGGCCCTCCAGGGAGCGGAAGAAGAAATCTTCCTGGAAAGGTGTCGTCCTGTTGGTCCTTGTGCTGATCGTTCTAGGCGGTTCGGCATACGTGTTCTTCGGCTCGGCGCCAATGGGCGGCTTGGGGTCTTATCTGCCTTTCCCAAAGAAACTCGTTGCCCTGAGATTTCTGCACAACGGCCAGGAAGTTGTTCTCCTGCCGGATTCCCAGTGCGTCCTGAACCCCAGGGATTCGCTGCAATTGCTCGAAATACAGACGGACGGATGGCTTTCCTGGGGGACAAACGTTTCCTCGGGCGATATGAACGCTAAGGCCCTATGGAATAAAGCCGTCGTGATCAAGGACCTCTTCCCTGAGGAGACATTCGAAGCTCCGAAGTCCGTCGAAATCGTCGCTCTCTTATGGAATCGTCCGATGGGGAAGGTCACATTCCTCGTGCAACTGGATTCCCGTGACTGGGTGCAAAAGGCAAACGCGACTTCCGACATCGACAGGAAGACTTTTTTCCTCGAAAGAGCGCTGCAGGAGAACCCGGGAAACGTCCTCGTGAAGACCCAGCTTGCCGGACTCTACTTCGAGAACAAGAAGTACGACGACGCGGCAAAGCTGTACAAGGAAATCGACGCTTCGGGCAAGTCGAAGTCCATTTCCGAGCGGCTCCTGTCCGTCTACCAGATCCAGAACCGTGTGGATGAGGCCCTGGTGGTTTACCTCGATCTCTTCAAACTGTCCGATGACGCCGATACGTTCAAAGAGTTCCTCCAGTACATTCAGAAGAAGAAATCCAAGGACGACGCTGCAAGGTTCCTCGAAAAACACCAGCAGGAGATCCCGAAGGCGTTTCAGAGTTCCCTCATGCTTTTCATGGCCGATCTCAACACTCAGACCAAGAACTGGTCAAAGGCTGCCGCGTCGTATGAAAAAGCCATCAAAGCCGGGGTAAAGGACCCCGATGTACTCTACAACCTTGCTGTGACTTATCAGCAGAGCGAGGACCCCGATAAAGCGATCCAGGCGCTGGAAAGATATCTCCAAAAGAATCCCGGAGACGTGAAGAGCTGGCTGCAGTTGGGAGACCTCCAGGAGAAGAAGGGTGACCCGCAGAGGGCCCGTGCAACATATGAAGCCATCCTACAGAAGAACCCGCAGAACAGGGATGCGCTCCTGAGGCTGGTGGCGATCCTGGAAAAGGCGAAAGACAAGACCGCGCTCCAGGGGGCCTACGAAAAGCTTGCCGCTCAGCAGCCGAAGAATAAGACGGTTCAGTACAACCTGGGGGTCCTCTACTACGACGCGAAAAAATTAGACAAGGCGACTACGTGCTTCGAGGCGGTCGCATCGATCGACCCCAAGGACGTGGAATCCCGCAAATATCTGCTGGATCTCTACCGCAGGCAGAAGAGCGACAAGGCGGCCATGGGGATGCTCCAGGCACTGGCGCAGCTCGATCCGAAGAGCACGAGCTACTACGACACCATTTTCAAGTCATACGACGAAAAGAAGGATTACAAGGGAATGGCGGCGTTCTTCCGTAGCGCTTCCGATCAGCGCCCCGATTCCGTCGCCCTCCACAATTATGTGCTCTATGCGGCGCTGAAGGTGGGAGACAAGAAGGGCGCCGTTAAGGAACTGGACCAACTGAGCAAGCTTCAGCCGAAGGAAAAAAAGTATCTCCGTCAGGCTGCAAACCTTTGTGAGACTTCCGGTGACTACGCGGAAGCGCTGAAGAAGCTGGACCAGTTGCTGAAGCTCGATCCGAAGGACAAAGAGGCAAAAGACGATTACCTGCGGATCAAGATGCAGGTGCTCGGAAAGAAGAAGCCGTCCTGAGGGGCCGGGGACCTCCATGTGCCGTCAGCAGGATGCGGACGCGGGCGCTGCCCCGTAAATCCAATCGCCATGCTTCCGGTTTCGGTCAGCAGAATGTGCATGCGGGCGCTGTGTGTTTTGTGGCGGCGAGTGTGTTGTCTTCTCTTGATCTTTCGAGCGGGCCGCCTTTGTGGTGTGATTCACTTTTCAGACGAGTGAGTATTGCATCGTTGGCTTTTCAAGATATCCGGTTCCAGCGAGTTTTGTGTTGCGCAGAGGGCGCCGTTATTGTATAAACGCAACCAATCAGGGCGGGTAACTCAGCGGTGAGAGTGCCATCCTCACACGGTGGAAGTCGGAGGTTCGAATCCTCTTCCGCCCATCCAACTAACTAAAATAACTACCTGAAATAGGGGTGTTTTTGAGCACGATACGCCCCTGATACAGAGGAAAGGGCGCATCTTTGCGGAGCGCCTTTTTCATTTGTGCGCCCGGCAGGGCGCGCTCACTTGGAGGTGCAAGTCCTCTACAGGCCCGACAGGGGGAACTGTTAGCCGGACGGCAAGGGTGTCCACCGCGAGGTGGAATCTGAAGGAAGCCGCAGGCAAAGCGCTGGCCTGACGAACAGGAACCGCATACGAGGCAGCCATGCC
The DNA here is from genome assembly GCA_963666995.1 of uncultured Syntrophobacter sp. Taxonomy (GTDB): domain Bacteria; phylum Desulfobacterota; class Syntrophobacteria; order Syntrophobacterales; family Syntrophobacteraceae; genus Syntrophobacter. The sequence continues at coordinate 4,550,836 of OY762941.1, forward strand.
GAGATGAGAAGGCAAATATCTTCAAAGTCCAATACCTGTACGGAAGTGCATGGAAGTAGATGCGGCGGGCATAAGCGTGAAGGTGGGTGCGCATTACCCGGGGAGATCTGCCGATCTGCCCCTTGTGCTACCGCCGTCGTGAGACGGCGGGATGGGTCGGCAGAAGTCAGCAGAGGGCATAGTAGGTTCATCGACCGGACTGAAGGCCCGAACGTGAAGTGTGTGGCAGGAGGCTTGAATTTCGATGAGCAATAAGGACGCAGAAAGTCGGACTGAGATGTCCGGCACATCAACGGAGGACAGCGGACGGAATCTGCAAGGCCCCGTTGTTTGTGCGTCAAGGCTCACGGCAAGGAGAGATGACCCCAGCCAGAAGATTCAAGACTTGATGGAAGCGGTGGTCGAACGCGAGAACATGTTTAGAGCGCTGCGGCGGGTGGAATCAAACAAAGGATCTCCAGGGGCGGACGGAGTGTCTGTCGAGGCCTTTAGAGGCAACCTTCGTGAAAACTGGCCGCGCATCAAAGAGGAACTGCTTGAGGGCCGGTATCAGCCGCAGCCAGTCCGGAAAGTCGAAATACCTAAACCGGGCGGGAAGGGAATGCGACAATTGGGCATTCCCACGGTAATGGATCGACTCATACAGCAGGCGCTGAATCAGGTTATGCAACCCATCTTCGATCCGGGTTTTTCCGAGTCAAGCTATGGATTCCGCGCTGGCCGCAGTACGCATGAAGCTGTGCTGAAAGCACGAGAGTATGCAGCAGCAGGCAGGCGCTGGGTCATAGACATGGACTTGGAGAAGTTCTTTGACCGTGTCAATCATGATGTCCTAATGGCACGGCTTGCCCGAAAGATAGAGGACAAAAGGATATTAACGATTATCCGCCGCTATCTTCAAGCAGGTCTCATGATCGGAGGTGTCGTATCGCCCCGAACGGAAGGAACTCCTCAAGGCGGACCACTCTCGCCTTTGCTTTCCAATATCTTGCTCGATGATTTGGATAAGGAACTGGAGAAAAGGGGCCATGCGTTTTGCCGGTATGCGGATGATTGTAATCTTTACGTAAGGTCTGAACGTGCCGGACAAAGGGTGCTGGCAAGTATTACCCGATTTTTGACCAGCAAATTAAAGCTCAAGGTTAATTCAGAAAAGAGCGCGGTAGCACGCCCCTGGGTTCGCAAGTTCCTGGGCTATAGCATGACCTTCCATAAGCAGCCGAGGCTCAAAGTCGCTCCGGCTGTGGTGGATCGCATCAGAACAAAGCTTAAGGACACCTTTCGTGCGGGCCGGGGACGAAGCATACGCACTGTAATCGAAGAACTGAAGCCGATTTTGCGAGGCTGGGTAAACTACTTCCGGTTGGCCGAGGTGAAGGGAATATTCGAGGAGTTGGACGGATGGATACGTCGCAAGTTGCGGTGTATTCTCTGGCGGCAATGGAAAAGGTCCCACACCCGGGCAAAGAATCTGATGAGGTATGGTTTGGGGGAAGAGAGGGCATGGAAGTCCGCCACAAATGGGCGAGGCCCCTGGTGGAACTCCGGGGCCTCACATATGAACCAATGTTTCCCTAAACGCTTCTTTGATCAACTTGGACTTGTGTCACTGCTTGATCAACTGCGAAGACTTCAATGTACTTCATGAACCGCCGTATACGGAACCGTTCGTACGGTGGTGTGGGAGGACGGGGGAGGTGACTCCCCCTCCTACCCGATTGGACGGTCAGGGGGCAACTTTGAAGCACCTGCCTTGGGAGCAGGGGGTCGGAGGCTCAAATCCTCTCGCCCCGATTTGTGAACACTTCAGTTCCCGCTCTTTAGGATCCCGCCGCCACGGGAAAATGAGCCTTGCTCTATGCGACGTCACGAATAGGTTTCACGTCCTGCTCAATTGTACAACCCAACCGATCTTCTTCTAGGTCGAGATCATAGGATACCTGAAGGTTAAGCCAAAGCTTGGCGGAAGTCCCAAAAAAACGAGCCAGACGTAAAGCCGTGTCCGCCGTAATGCTCCGTCTGCCTTTGAGTATCGCGCTGATCCTCGTTTTAGGCACCTTCAACTCTTTTGCCAACCGGTAAGGCGTTATCTCCATCGGTTTCAGGAAATCCTCAAGCAGTATCTCACCCGGATGAACAGCCGGTATCTTTTCTTCGTGGTAATTCATACAAGCCTCCATTCAGTGATAGTCAACGATCTCTACTTCAGAGGCTTGACCATCACGCCACTCAAAACAGAGTCGCCACTGATCGTTTATCCGTATGCTCCATTGCCCTTCACGATCACCACTCAATTTCTCAAGCCGATTTCCAGGGGGTACCCGCGGGTCGTTCAGGTCTTCGGCGCTGTCGAGATACCTCAGTTTCCGAAAGGCGATTTTTTGAATCTCATTCGGAACCTTCGCCGAAAAGCTTCTCTGAAACACTTTTTCTGCTTCTTTGTCCTTAAAGGAACGGATCATTGCCCCCCTCTTTCGCCAGTAATGGTAACGCTTAACGTAACCATTGTAAACCGGAATCAGCATTAGCCGGAATCCAAATCCCGCGCCAAAGCCAAAAGAGCCAAGCGTTCCTTAAGGGGAGTAAATCTCCTTCGCTCCCCCTCTGGTCGTGCATTACAGATGTGTTCCACCGTATGTCCGGACAGTCGCCGGTAAAGAACGACTGCCGGTTCAAATCCATTCGTTCCGGAAAGGTGGCCATTCGTTTACAACCGCTTTGAGTGGTCCATGGTTTGCCAGGCCTCCGGCTTTGCCCGAGGTATCCGACTGTCGTCACTCGGGAGAAATAATTGTCGTTGAACAAATGGGAAAGAAGAGCAAGGCCCGCCGGCAATCAATGTGGATTCCCCATTCTGCCGTGATTGGCACTCCGGATCACCCTTTTTAATAACCATCCAACACTGCCGCGCCGGATTTTCGAATCGAATGGCCGGCCGTGATCATCAAAGTGTCCGGGAGGAGCTTTCCAGTTCGCACCGAGCACAATCGACAGAGGCTATTTGACAATCGATTAGGGCGTGGTAGATTGTGCTCCCTTTGTCACCCCAAGGAGCCGTTGGATGGGTATTGGGTTGTGCAGCGGAACGTTCCCCGAGGGGAAAGGGCATTAACAGGTACGCAGGTCGTGTGTGGCTTCCCACGTTCGGCAGTGATATCGAAAAGGTAGGCATGTCGGATTTACTCAGTATCTTCAAGAACAGGCAGTTTCAAAACATTGCCGTCTGCCATTTCAATACGACGTTCAGCACGACTCTCGTCGTGATAATTTTGCCTGTTTACCTGGCGGGCAAGGGTTTTGTGGAAGCGCAAATCGGCCTGATCATGGGAGTGACCGCCATAGCCGCTCTGCTGCTGCGCCCATGGATCGGCATCCAGGTCGATACGCGCGGAAGCCGGCCGATCCTCCTCTTGGGCGTGGTTCTGATGCTCTTATCCATTATCGGGTTGCCTTGGGCGGAGGGCATTCTTTTCTGTGTCGGCCTGAGGGCTCTGTATGGTGTCGGCATAGCGTGCTACGGTACCGGGGCCGTGACCTTCGCGAGCAGCATCGGAACCGGAAAAACCAACTCCAATGCGATCGCCATGTATACGCTCATCACCATGATCGGCATGGGATCGAGCATTAGCCTCGCCCAGGTTTATTTCGACAACTTCGGATTTAAGGTCGTTGTCTTATCGGCTGCAGCATTGCTCACCGTCGCGTTCTGCGTCATGAGATTCCGTGTCGGTTCTTCTGCGGTGCCGGTCAGCAAGGATAGACATGCCTCCTTCATGGCCGTCTTGAAGGAAAAGGCGGTCCTTGCCACCGCCGTGGGCCAGTTCGGCGCCATGTTTGCCTACGGTGCGTCGTTTACCTTCGTTCCCCTTGCGGCCATTCAGAGCGGCATTGCCTTCTACTCATTCTTTTTGATCGCCTTCGCCGTGTCTGTAGTCTTCTCCCGATTCCTCGTGCAAAGGGTCATAGAGTGCCTTGGCCTGGAAAAGGCTTGCGTATATTCCTATGCAGCCATGGTATCCGGCATGCTGCTTCTGCTTTTTCCTCTCTCTCCGGTCGTTCTCATCGCCGCCGGTCTCTCATACGGGGCAGGATTGGGGGTTGCATTCCCCGTCTTCGTTATCCTGATCGTTCAGCGGATCGAGGTGGCCAACCGCGGGACGTCGCTGGGCATTATGATCGGGGCCGGGGATATCGCCATGGCCCTGTCCGTTTCCATATCGGGAGCCATCGCGCAACATTTCGGGTACTTCTATATCTTCCTGGCGACCAGCGTGGTCCTGGTTGTGTGCCAGATGCTGCTCTTTACACTACTCTACGCAAAGGTGCCCGCGGCGGCAAAGGCAAAGGGGGCACACCTGCGCTCTTGACATAGAACGGCTGATCCGGCCCGCACCTGGGTCCCCAGACATTTCATACATAGCGTCAAAAGTTCTTGCGACATAAATGAGCAGCGCAGCGTAGGATGGGCGCAGCTTCACCGTGCCCACCATTTATCAGCCATACGGTGGATACGGTTGTCGATACGTCGAGTGCGACGAATGGGAATTCAATGGGCGGACCAGATGGTGTATTTTACTTTGATAGGGGTCTGAGCACTGGGCCCCCATTTTGAGAAAACGGGTCGCCGTGAGAAACCGGGACACCGGGGAGCACCCACACAGGGAAAAAAGTTTCGCTGGACGGATAGAGCGTCCATCTTCGAATTGAAAGCCGGAGGACTTTCCCGCGTTGCGGATTTATGCAGGGACTCTACCATAATGTGGCCTCGGTCGGCCACGACTTGACCTCGGTCCACCACTCGAAGGGAGCCACACACGATGTCCGATCGAAAAGCGAGCCGCACGGCGCTGGGAACGGCATACCTGCGGGCGGTGCATCAGTTGTTCGACGCACAGCCGCGGATACTTGAGGATCCGGTTGCGGTGCCGCTGCTCGGGCCGGCCGCCTTAAAGCGGATCAACGACGCCCCGGATCGCTATCGAACTCCGGAAACCAGGGCGCTGCGAGCACACGTCGTACTGCGTTCGCGGTTTGCCGAGGACCGGCTCGCTGCTGCGGTCCTTCGAGGGATCACGCAGTATGTCATCCTCGGAGCGGGCTTCGATACGTTCGCACTCAGGCAGCCCGCATGGGCGCGGGCGTTGAAAATTTTCGAAGTCGACCATCCGGGGACGCAGGCCGTGAAGCGCTCGCAGTGTGCCGCAGCGGGCTTCGCAATGCCGAAGAATGCAGAATTCGCCGGCATCGACTTCGAACACGAATCGTTGCGCGACGGCCTGCAGAGGTATCACATCTCACTAAACGAGCCGACCTTGTTCTCCTGGCTCGGCGTAACGATATACCTCAGGGAAGATGCGATCGATGACGTGTTTCGGTCCGTCGCGACTTTTCCGGCGGGAAGCGAGATCGTGCTCACCTTTGCGCAGCCGCCGGAACCGGCGGTCGGCGGGGTGGAGGGTTCTCGTGCGATGCTTGCCGATCGCGTCGCAAGCTTCGGCGAGCCCTTCGTGAGCTGCTTTGAGCCTGATGCAATGGAGGTAAAACTGCGGGTCGCCGGCTTTTCCGTGGTGGAATTCCTTTCGCCCGCGGAGGCTGAGGAACGCTACTTTCGTCAGCGCCCGGACGACCTTCCGGTACCGAGGCGGACCGGCATCGTATGTGCGGTGGTGTAATGTCGCCGAGAGTTCCTGCTTCTGACGAGGTGCGGTTGTGTGCGTGAGCCGGGACTCGATGGCCCTTTTCATTGTCCCTGAGCTCTAACCTCCGTTGAAGCGCAAGGGCCTGCGATGTCTGCTGAGTTCGAACGTCACAAAAGATTTGACCCGACAACCGGACAAATTTCCATATCGTGTTTTCAAACAAAGAAGACCCGGACCGGCGGATCTCGTCATGCGCCCGACCTTGAGACAAGTTACACTTCAGAAAAGTGATTTCGCAAACTTCGGCCGGCTTTGGGGGACGTCATACCTGCTCTTTCAGATAGTTATCCTGAACTTTGCTCATGATGATGAGAGCGGTCAGTGCCCCTATGAGGCACATGAACATGTCCCATTGAGTGTCCCAGACATCGCCTTGCGTTCCCAGGAAAGCATTGGCTGCTTCGCCGGTCGCGAGGGCCGTGCCCCATTCAAACAATTCATAGAGAGCGCTAAAACCCAAAACAGCCGCTGTTATAAAGAAATACTGCCAGCCTTCGCCGCGGATGATCTTCCGTCTGATCACCACTTCTCTCACCACTAACGCCGGAACAAAGCCCTGAGCGAAATGTCCGATTCGATCGTAGTGGTTGCGGCTAAAATTGAAGACTTCTTTCATCCAATACCCAAAAGGGACTTCAGCATACGTATAATGTCCCCCAACCATAAGAACGAGCGCATGAACACATATCAACAGATATATGAAGTTGCTGAATGGAAATCTTGTATAAGTAGCTGATAATATGAGTAAAGCCAGAATGGCCGGTATCACCTCCAGAAACCAGGTGAAGTAATCATGAGGGCTTATGCCGGACCAGGCCAGGAAAGCGAAAAAGATCACCAGTAGAACTGTCTTTGTTTTGTCCATGCTGCGAATCCCGCCCGAATTGAGTTACCGGTAGTGAAGTTGACGTGAGCCTCTCCATGCGGGACGAGGATTCCTCTCCCACTGAAGAGAAGGAGAACAGTTTGTTCGGATTCCGGTCAGGACTGAAATGATGGGAGTATGAACCCGGCCCCTTTCAATATCCCGGAGGTGTGGGTTTGCCGGCAGTCACACACCGATTCATACCGGGTTGCCGGTCAGCCCCTGCTCGTTTCAGGCTAGGCCCGGCATGAGAATAATCCCGAATCGCCTTATTTCAGGACGTCTCCCACCCCACACCGGGGGAGGGAGACGCCGCATCCCACCTTCACGTCGAATGCTTCTTCACCTCAGTGGTGGTCGATTACGAAGGTCTTCGAATAGAAGTCCGTGGCCGCAATCTCACTGGCGTAAACGGAAATGTCCGTGGGGTCGGCTCCCTGTGACCTTTCGACCCCTCGCGTGGCCGTCGCGCTACCCACCGGAGCCTCGGCGATTACGGTGTACTCCCGATGTTCCGACAGAATATTGCCGATTTCCGAGAGAACCTGCTTGGCGATGTCCTTTTTCTTGGAAGGCCCGACGGTATCGTATTGATTGAACAGGTACTCGATATCCAGCAGCCGCTGCGTTGAAGCGATGAGGTAAAAGGTCTCGGTCCCGGCATGATCGTCAAGCTCATACCAGGCGTCTCGCGGCGGCAGAAAATACTGTTTCGATAACTGGTAGTCGTTTTCAAACTGTTCGGGACTGTACGGAAAGAGAAGACTCATTTCCCCCTGGGAGTTATGGTAGATGACGTAGAGGAAGCATTTTCTCTGCAGTTCGACCATCAGCTTGAATTTGTCGCCGCTCTTCAGACTGGTGTTATCCTTCACCGGTTCGAGCCGGATACCCTTTTCGCCTCCGACCAGCGCGCCGAAAGCCACTCTGAATTTGATGTTTTCCTTTTTCGAATCCGCGGGAGCCGGATTCACCGGGGAAAGGGCGGCGGCTGAGCAGGTCCAGAAGATGCCGAGAAGCAGTACGATCAATCGGCAGGGGAAAGTTTTTATCCTCGATGCGTTCATAGATTCCCTCCTTAAAGCGCTCGATCCGTTCCAGCAATTGCAGAGAAAGTATAGCACGAGAGTTTACGGGCGGCTTGAGGTTTTTCTCAAACGACAACGTGCTCGGGAGTCCGTCGATATTTCCGGTTTGATGGGAGCGGCCGGCTGAATTGCCGGGAAAGAACGATCCCGGGAGCCGCCTCGATCGGGGCAGTTGAAATTCGCGGCGGTTCTGATGTTCAGCGGAAGCACGGCGCGGACGGCAACATTGAATGGACGATAGCGCGGGCTCTCTTCTAGCAGCAGTTTTTCGTTTTGTGGGAAGATTTGTCCGAACCCCCTGAAAGGCCATCCGGTTCGAGCGAACAGCAACACGCGGAGTCTCGTCCGAGAAAGCTGTTGATGACGGCCGAAGCGCATCCTACTCCGGTTTTGACTGAGATGGCACCTGCCGGGCAATTTATCGCACAGGCGCCGCACTCCATGCAGGCGTCCGGAGTGCATATCTGCGCGCGCCCGTCCGAGAGAACAAAAACCTCGTGGGGGCATACGGTAAGGCACATTCCGCAGCCGGTGCACTTCACTCCGTCAAGCTGCAATGTGACGACGTGTTTAAGATAAATCAGGGGCCTCATTGTTTCCTCTCTAAACGGCCAATCGTGACACAACCCATAGACAAACCCCGAGAAGAGCCCCTGCGATCTGTATGGGTACGGCCCACCGCATTTCCTTCCTGACTCCGGACAGCGACGTGTAAGTCGATGCCCCGGTAAAGTTCATGGCCAGATAGGCGGATAGCGCAGGGACGATCAAAAGGCAGGCAACGAGTTCGAAGATGCTCGCCCGGGGAGGCAAATCAAACGTGTGAAAGGGCAGAATGGCGATGGCCGCAAGTAGCCCGATCGCGGCGCCCTTAAGCGAGAAGGCACGTCCGGGCAGCCAGGGCAGGAGGACCGGGGTCAGCACTGCACCGGCCAGAACTGCACTGAGCAGGGCGATTGCCGCGGGCTTGCCGCCCGATCCGGCATTCGACCAATAGTCCAGGTGCCCGAGAAAACCCGAAACAAAGAAAACCGCCGGGATCAGGAAAAGCATGATTTTGAGGGCGGCAAGAAGTTCGATGGGAATGAGCGCCAGCCTTTCCGTCAAGGGAAAATCCTTGCGTCTCATATCGGGAGTGGCCTTCAGTCCCGAATCGAGAAACCGGGGAAGATCGGTTGCCCGCACAGGGCCGTAAACGACCCGAAAGCCCGTGAGGCGGTGGACTTCGTGAGCCGAGACGCCGGGGGCCGACAATTGCGGCAGGATGATCTTGCGCAGGGGCGTCACGGCGGCCGGCCCGCTCTCCCGGATGCGCGATGCGAGTTCCCGGGTGCCGAAGGTGCCTTTACCTGCGGCGCACCAGACGTTGATTCCCTTGGTATCGAGCACCAGGATCCATGCGTTGCGGCCCGGCAGGGAATTGCGGAGCCGATCGAAACTCATCTTGTAATTTGCCGTCGCGAGAACGGGCGACAGGGAATCCGGTTGACCCAGGGCATACAGGCCAGGCTCGACGGTGTAGTGCATCCTGCCGTATCCCCATCGGGCCTTCCATGTCCCCGTTCTGTCCGAGAAAAGGAGTCCGGACGAGACCTGGGGGACACGACCGATGGGAGTATCCACGGACCCGGTTACAAAGGGCTGGTTGAGACTGGGAAGGCGCGACCGCTCCTCTCTTCGGGGTGGTCAGCAGGATGGGGCTTTTGGAGCCGATATCGGTCTTCCCGGATTGGCCTGAGCGATTTCAAGCTTGGGCGAAGCACCGCGGCAGTCCGGGCTGCCCGTTTTTTCATTCATATAAGCCTACTCGTGTGACTGCTTTTCGGTGACGCATATGTCGTGTCCGAGACCCTGCCGAAGTTTCTCTTCGTCGAGTCTGCGGCAAAGCCACTGCAGCACCTTTTCAAATTCCCGTTTCAATTCGGCCAGAGCTCTTCCCCTGTGGCTGACCGTGGATTTCTCCTCGATGGTCATTTCCGCAAAGGTCTTGGATGCGGGCGGGTAGAAGAACAGCGGGTCGTATCCGAATCCATTGTCACCCTGTGGGGATTCAAGGATGATTCCCTCGCAGAATGCTTCATAGGTAAGTGCAGAGCCCGCCGGGACAGCCAGGGACAGCACGCAGCAAAACCTCGCCTCCCGGTCGCGAACCCCGGAGAGCGCATCGAGGAGTTTTGCGTTGTTGTCGGAATCGACTGCATCCGGGCCTGCATAACGCGCGGAATGAACGCCGGGTTTTCCTCCAAGGACTTTTACTTCGAGGCCGGAGTCGTCGGCAAGGGCCGGAAGCCCAAGAACTTTCGCGGTAAAGGCCGCCTTCTTATAGGCATTTTCCTCAAATGTCCGGCCGTCCTCGGTCACCTCGGGCAAGGGACCAAACTCGTTGAGATCCCTCACATCGACCGGGAAACCAGCAAGATACTTCCTTATCTCGGCGGATTTTCCCTTGTTCCTCGTCGCTACGACAAGCACAATCCTGTCCATCTTGAAATTATCCCCCTTCTCAATCCGGGTCCTGAGTCTTAGCGGGTGGATCGGCCTTCTCCTCTTCCTCAGCTTCAGTGGGTTTTTCCTTGCGCCCGAAGTAGTAAACGATCCAGACGCTCAATTCATACAGAATGAGCAGAGGAGCCGCCATCAGACACTGCGAGACAACATCCGGGCTGGGAGTGATTGCCGCGGCGATAATAAAAATGAGCACAATCGCATACCGTCTCTGCCTGCGCAGGAAGGTCGAGGAGATGATCCCCAGCTTGGCAAGGAAAAACATGAAGACCGGAAGTTCGAAAACGAGCCCGAAGGCCAGGAGCATCCGTGATGAGAAGGCGAAGAATTCCCGGGTGCTGACCATCGGGGTGATGTAATCGTTGGCGAACGATGTAAAAAACTGAAAGCCCACCGGAAAGACCAGGAAATAGCCGAACGACGCACCGCCCAGGAAAAACAATGTAGAACACACGACTACGGGGATGAGATACCGCTTCTCATTCTCATACAGCCCGGGGGCGACGAAGCGCCAGAGTTGATAGACGATGACCGGAACAGCCAGACCGCAGCCCGCGATAAAAGACACCTTCATGTAGGTAAAAAAGGCCTCGTGAGGCGCGGTATAGATCAGTTTGGCTTCCTGACCTTTCGGCAATGCTGCGATCCATGGTTTCACGAGGATTTCGAAAAGCCGCTCCTTGAAAGCATATGAAATCACGAAACCGACAGCGATTGCGATGGCGCATATAAGCAGTCTCTTGCGAAGTTCTTCCAGGTGCTGAGTGAAGGGCATCTTTTCTTCTGACATTTGGACGTCTCGATTCAATTCTTGGTTTCGGACGGATCGGACTTGGGATCGGAATCGCGCGATTCGGGTTTGCCTGCAGTCGCTGTTGGACCGGATGTGCCGGAGGGCATAGGGGAATCCGGTTTGGGCGGCGTTTCAGGGATTGCCTTAGGCAGCGCGTCCTCGTGCGCTTCATGCAGGTCTTCATGACCGGGTTCGGACTCACCGGCCGGTTCCAAAGCTGGAACGTTTTGTGGAACGGGAGTCGCCTCAGGCTTGGCGGGATTCACCGGCTGAGTGAAGACCCGTTTGATGTCGATGTTTCTCTGGGCTTGCCGAAATTCTTCCTTGATCCCTCGAAGGGTGTCGTCCTGATCCACAGTCTGCTTCAACTCGTCCATTGCTCTTTTGAATTCCGCATAGGCGCGCCCGAGCGCCCGGGCTATGTCCGGAATTTTGCTCGGACCGACGACGATGAGGGCAACGGCCAGGATCAACAACAACTCAGGAAAATCTATCCCAAACATGATATTGGCTCCTTAACGATCGACCGATGCGCGTGGCCTGTATCGCCGCCTGCGGGATCTTGGCCGACTCGGAACAATCCACTGCACTCATTGTCTCACCGGACCTCCCGCGCCCGAGAGGCCCCTGGGACGCGAGGGCGACTCACGAAAAAATGCCTCCGCGGCTGGAACGTCTTCAGTGAACAATCCCCCACCCTGCCTCCCCTCTCAAGGGGAAGGAGTAAAACGCAGGTTCCCCTCCGCCGGAGGGACGGGCGGGGGGAGGGGGAGAAACTCGCTCAAATCGTGTAACAGTACCTAATAGCATATTTCAAGGTTCGTAAGAAGCGCATGGATGCGCTCGCCTGTCTGCCGGGAGAAAAAAAGGGCCGAGCGATCGCGACTTCAGTGCCGTTCAAAAACCCGGAACGCCTCTGCCCGTTGGCTGCCGGAGTTGACGCGGCTCGTTTCGGGCGCGGCAAGAGAAGGCCGGAATGAGAAATAAACGGCGGTTGACAAAGCCCCGCAAAGCATGCGCCGGTCTCTCCGTCATCGAGTCGCATAGCTGTGGAGACCGCTCAAAAGAAAATTGACCCCGAAGTAAGTGAAGAGTACACATCCAAATCCCAGCAACGACAACCATGCCACTCGATTGCCCCGCCATCCCTGTATGGTCCGGGCGTGAAGCAACGCGGCGTAGATCAGCCAGGTAATGAGCGACCACGTTTCCTTCGGATCCCAGCTCCAGTAGGTCCCCCATGCGGAATTGGCCCAGATCGATCCGGTAATGATCCCCACGGACAGCCAGAGGAATCCGAAGAGGATCATCTGGTAGTTGAATCGGTCCAGTTGTTTCGGATCGGGGCAAAAGGAGAGGAATCCTTTGGGGGATGGATTGGAGGGGACCGATTTACTGATCAGATACAGAAAACTGATTCCGCATGATATGGCAAAGGCGGCATAGCCCAGGAAGCAGGTGACGACGTGAGCGATCAGCCAGTTGCTCTTGAGGGCCGGGACGAGCGGCTGGATTCTGGAATCCACACCGGTGGAAAAAGACGCGTAGGCCATGGCAAGAAAAGAGAAAAGAGCGGGAAAGACCCCGAGCGCACGCTGCCCGGTGCGGAATTCGAGAACGAGATAGAGGATCATAATGACCCAAGCGGCGAAAACCAGGGATTCATAAAGGTTGGACAGGGGCGCGTGGCCGTACCCCATGCCGTAGGATTCGATCCATCTCAAAATGATCCCTGCTGTCTGGATGACAACGGTCCCCAATCCGAAAAAAGTCCCGATCCGAAGCAGAGGCCTGTACCGGAAGATCACTCCGGACAGGTAGAGAATCGTGCAGGCCAGGTAGGCAAAGGTGGTTATGCTGAGAAGGAGCGAGCTGCTGATCATGTTCGGCTTTCCTTGGAGCTTGCGGTTGAGAGATCATCCTGCAACCGATCGCAGATCCTGTCGAAGTCTTCCTCGAATCCGGTCGCATTCTTACTGGTTCTTCCGGCGATAACGACCTTCAATGAAGCCGTCCCGGATTCACCCGGTCCCAAATGCATCCATAATTTCCGGTGACTGGTGTAAAAGGTCAATCCGATGCCCACGATCATAAGCGTAAAACCGGACAACACGATCCAGACCCCCGGGTCCTTCTTCACCTGTAAGCCCGTATAATAGGTCAGTGCGGTTCGGTTCACTTTGATTTTGTAATTCTCGATCCGGTTCCCGTGGAAGTCGGGTCGATCGACCAACACCCACGATCCGGTGGGCTTCCCGTCTTCCTTTGCGACCATTATGCCGATCGCGGGCCCGAACTGACCGAAGTTGCTCTGGTATTCAACGGCCTCCACCTTGTCCTGGGTTTCCGGAAGGGTTCTCAGTTCCCGGAAGGGGAGGGCCATCCGATAGACTTTGCCCGTATCGATATTCTGGAATTCGACGTCCGCTTCCTTGAGGATGGAACCGTAGGACGCCTGGTAAAAGGTGATCCCTTTGATCGTTAAGGGGTCGTTGACGCGAATGGATTCCTTGAGCGTTTCCTTTCCATCCTCAATAACGGCCAAATCAGACCGAAATTCTTTGGGAGCGCCCGTATCGTAAAAGGAAACGTCGAACTTGTCGCAGCGAACCTGAAAAGGCAGCAACACCGATCCGCTTCCGCCAGTGAGGGTCACTTCATCGGATGCAGAGCCTTCCGGGATGTTCATAAAGCCTTTGAGTCCGAAAACAGAGCCTATGAGGGCGCCGAAAAGGATAAGAAGGACGCTCAGATGCACGCCGTACACCGTGAATCTCGTCCATCTCCCGGTTTCCGCTATAGCGCAGAACGAATCTCCGCAATCGAGTTTTTCCAGTGAACCGAATTCGGCCTTTATAATGCCTTCCAACCGGGATTCAACTTCAGCCCGGGGTAAAACCGTCGTCATCTCCCGGTGAAAGTTGAATTTGGACAACTTCTGCGGGGTGATCCGGTCCTCACGGTGCTGAAGGAGTCTGATGGTCTTCGGAAGGCGTTCAATCGTGCAAACGATAAGATTGACACACAATAGGAAAAGAAGCGTTCGAAACCAGCCCGAGCGATAGAGGTCGTTAAGGCCCAGCATGTTGATCCATGAGGCAACACCGGGGCCGTATTGCTGCCGCAGCTCCTCGACGGAAAGGCCCTGTGGGAGCAGAGTACCGATCACCGAGGCCACGGCAAGAGCAAGGAACACAAAGACAGTCAGTTTCAAAGAAGACAGCGCCTCGATCAGGTAAGTGGAACTTCCCGGTTTCTCCCGCATATCGTGAGGCCTTTCACCAGAGAATAAGAACTGAACAGTGGACGGATTATTAACCCCTGTCATTCCGGATGGCAAGGGGAAGCGGTTGCCGTAATGGAAACAGCCGCCCGCGTATTTCCCGAAGGCGGTGATCCCGTGGGAAGAGAATCGATCCCTCCGTGGTGAGTTGAGTCAAAACCGCGGCAGAGCGGGCAATGTAATCAGGAAGGTCGATAACTTGCGGTCTGCCTGAGTGAGAGCATACGCATTCAGCTCGCCCGGGCTGACCCACCGGCAGGCCACATGCTCCCGCAGATGGAGTTCCCCCCCGACAACGATGCACCAGAAAGCATAAAGGTCGATACTGAACTCTTCCTGACGGTGCGGAATGAATTTGAACAGGTCTCTCACCACGATTTCCCAGCACAGTTCTTCGTGAATTTCCCGTGCAAGGGATTCTTCCAGGGTTTCCCCGGGTTCGACCTTGCCGCCCGGGAATTCCCAGGAGAGGCCGAAACGTTTGTGCGGTGGGCGCTGGGCGATGAACAGGCGATCATTCATCGTGATCAGTGCCGCTGTAACCCTGGGAAAATGAGACTGCCCTGCGCAAATATTCATGACCGGATCATTCGGATTCGGGTTCCGTTCGCCTCGACCGCCCGCCGTGAGTGCGATTCATTTCTGTCCAAATTTAAAATAATATCAGAAGAATGCTTTGTGCTCCACTCAAAAGCGATCCGAGCCGCACGGAAGACGGCTGAAAAGGATTGGTTCCCCGACAGCCGGTTGAACACAAAGTTTCTTTTGCGACCTTACGATATGGGGTGCGGAGCAAATCCAGGGGAAGTGCGGCGGAAAACCATGCAATCCTTGCCCGATAAGCGAAACTGCGCCGGATCCCGCCGCTTGCCGGAAATCTCGGCCCCCGGGACATTTTCTTAAAGGTTCCAAGTTGCCTGACCCTGAGATGCTAATTAGATGTCATGGGAGACTTGATCTGTGCAAAGTGAAATCTTACTGTGATGAATCCCCGTGCGTGGAATGAGAATCCATATCGGTGGGGCGTGGTTGATTGCGGAGAAGGGAAGGATGGAGCATGAGACAATTTTTGCAGGAATACGATGTGGCGATACTGGGGAGCGGGCCCGGAGGACTTCAGGCTGCGGTTCATGCCGCACGGATGAAGGTATCGGTGGTGGTGCTCGGCCGCATGCAAAAGAGTTCGCTTTATAAGGCTCACGTGGAAAATTACTGTTGCATGGACAGGACCCTCAACGGGCAGGAAATACTGGAGCAGGGAAGGCAGCAGGCGGAAAGATTCGGGGCGCACTTTGTCGACCAGGACGTGCTGGATTGGTCTCGTCGCCTCGACGGCCGCTTTGCGATTGAACTCGAATCCGGAGACGCCATAGCGGCATGGTCTGTTATCCTTGCAATGGGTGTCTCCCGGAACAGGCTCAATGTACCCGGCGAACGGAAATTCGCCGGCAAAGGGGTCAGCTACTGCGTGGAATGCGACGCGAATTTCTTCAGAAAGCAGCCGGTAGTTGTGGTCGGCAATGAGAGCGCGGCATGTTCGGGCGCGCTCACACTGCTCTTGACGGCAAGCGAAGTCCACCTGGTTTATACGGAACTTGCGGTCACCGAAAGCCTCAAGCTTCAAATCGAATCGAGCGGCACACACAGGCATGCGGGAAGAAAGATCGCGGGGATCGTGGGAACTCAGGGTGTCGAAGGGGTCGTCCTGGATAACGACGAACGGATCGCTGCATCGGGCGTATTCATAGAACTGGGGGCGAAAGGCGCTCTGGAGCTGGCGACGAAACTGGACGTCGCCCTCGATTCCGAGACCATGCAATATATAGCTGTAGATAAAAAACAGGGGACCAACGTTCCCGGAGTGTACGCGGCCGGGGACATCTGCGGTCCTCCCTGGCAAATGGCGAAGGCCGTCGGCGAAGGATGCGTTGCGGGTCTGGAAGCTGTCGGATACGCAAAAAGGATGAAAGCGAAAAAAACCGGAATTAGTCCTTGACAATGAGATGAAAACCCCTAGAATGCCGCACTTGTCAAGGGAACAAACCGGGTGATGGTTTCCGGGTTGAGGTAAGGACCGAACGGAGAGAAAATTTGAAGCAAGTCGGATTTGGGGTTGACTTGCTGATTCGGTGGGTGTAGAAAGCGACGTTCCGCCGGGGTTCGGTCGGAATCACAAAGTTCTTGACAGTAGGAATTGTAGGGAGTAAGTTAAAGGTTCCCTGAGCGGATGGGGAGTCTGTTCTTTGAAAACTAAATAGTGGGTAAGGTGCTGGGCCTAGAGTAATAAAGAATAACTGGAGAGTTTGATCCTGGCTCAGAATAAACGCTGGCGGCGTGCCTAACACATGCAAGTCGAACGAGAAAGCCTTAATCTTCGGATGGGCGAGTAAAGTGGCGCACGGGTGAGTAACGCGTAGGCAACCTACCCCTGG
>OY762941.1:4570000-5596558 GCA_963666995.1 uncultured Syntrophobacter sp.
GTAGACCCGAAACCAGGTGATCTATCCATGGCCAGGGTGAAGTCCCGGTAACACGGGATGGAGGCCCGAACCGAAGAAGGTTGAAAACTTCTCGGATGAGCTGTGGATAGGAGTGAAAGGCTAATCAAACCTGGAAATAGCTGGTTCTCCCCGAAATGCATTGAGGTGCAGCCTCGGAGTGAGAATAACGGAGGTAGAGCGCTGGATGGGCTAGGGGTCTTACCGGATTACCAAACCCAACCAAACTGCGAATGCCGTTATATCGTCTCCGGGAGTGAGACTGCGGGAGATAAGTTCCGTAGTCGAGAGGGAAAGAGCCCAGACCGTCAGCTAAGGTCCCCAAATAGATGCTAAGTGGGAAAGGATGTGGGAACGCACAGACAACCAGGAGGTTGGCTTAGAAGCAGCCATCCTTTAAAGAAAGCGTAACAGCTCACTGGTCTAGTGTGCCTGCGCCGAAAATTTAACGGGTCTAAAGCATCTTACCGAAGCTGCGGCTTGATCCTTCGGGATCAGGGGTAGGGGAGCATTGCAGTGGCCGTCGAAGGCGTACCGTGAGGAGCGCTGGAGGTGCTGCAAGAGATTATGCTGACATGAGTAACGATAAAGCGGGTGAGAATCCCGCTCGCCGTAAGCCTAAGGTTTCCTGGGTAAAGGTCGTCTGCCCAGGGTTAGTCGGTCCCTAAGCCGAGGCCGAAAGGCGTAGGTGATGGGAAACAGGTTAATATTCCTGTACCACCGAGCCAGCGTTTGAGTGATGGGGGGACGTAGAAGGGTAGGCCATCCGGGTGATGGAAGTCCCGGTACAAGCCCGTAGGCGGAGGTTCCAGGCAAATCCGGAGCCTTTTTAACGCCGAGAGGTGATGTGGAGGGAGCAATCCCGCAAACTGGTTGATCCCAGGCTACCAAGAAAAGCCTCTAGCGAGTTGGCCAGGTGACCGTACCGCAAACCGACACAGGTAGGCGAGGAGAGAATCCTCAGGCGCGTGAGAGAACCCTGTTTAAGGAACTCGGCAAAATGACACCGTAACTTCGGGAGAAGGTGTGCCCTCATCAGGTGAGAAGACTTGCTTTTTAAGCCGAAGGGGGTTGCAGAGAAGAGGCGGTAGCGACTGTTTACTAAAAACACAGGACTCTGCTAAATCGCAAGATGACGTATAGGGTCTGACGCCTGCCCGGTGCTGGAAGGTTAAGGGGAGATGTTATCGCAAGAGAAGCGTTGAACCGAAGCCCCAGTAAACGGCGGCCGTAACTATAACGGTCCTAAGGTAGCGAAATTCCTTGTCGGGTAAGTTCCGACCTGCACGAATGGCGTAACGACTTCCGCGCTGTCTCAAACAGGGACTCAGTGAAATTGCAGTCTCGGTGCAGATACCGAGTACCCGCGGCTAGACGGAAAGACCCCGTGCACCTTTACTACAGCTTGGCATTGGATTTTGGGCGTGTATGTGTAGGATAGGTGGGAGGCGAAGAAGTGGGGGCGCCAGCCTTCATGGAGCCGACCTTGAAATACCACCCTTATGCGTTTAGAATTCTAACCCGGGTCCGTGATCCGGATCGGGGACAGTGCCTGGTGGGTAGTTTGACTGGGGCGGTCGCCTCCAAAAGAGTAACGGAGGCGCGCGAAGGTTCCCTCAGGCTGATTGGAAACCAGCCGTAGAGTGTAAAGGCATAAGGGAGCCTGACTGTGAGAGAGACATCTCGATCAGGGACGAAAGTCGGTCTTAGTGATCCGGCGGTTCCACATGGAAGGGCCGTCGCTCAACGGATAAAAGGTACGCCGGGGATAACAGGCTGATCTCCCCCAAGAGTTCACATCGACGGGGAGGTTTGGCACCTCGATGTCGGCTCATCGCATCCTGGGGCTGGAGCAGGTCCCAAGGGTTCGGCTGTTCGCCGATTAAAGCGGTACGTGAGCTGGGTTTAAAACGTCGTGAGACAGTTTGGTCCCTATCTACCGTGGGCGGAGGAATTTTGAGGGGATCTGTCCCTAGTACGAGAGGACCGGGATGGACGAACCTCTGGTGTACCAGTTGTCCCGCCAGGGGCAGCGCTGGGTAGCTACGTTCGGAAGGGATAACCGCTGAAAGCATCTAAGCGGGAAACCCACCCCAAGATGAGAATTCCCCTCCGGAGCAATCCGGGCTGAAGGCCCCTCGTAGACTACGAGGTTGATAGGTCGGGTGTGTAAGCGCAGCAATGCGTTGAGCTAACCGATACTAATGGGCCGTGCGGCTTGGCCATTCTTCATCAGGACAACGGATAAAAACCAGGAACGCAAAGAAAACCCCTGTTCGGCAATAAAGCCCTGAACGAGTAAAATCCTAAGGGGCGGCGGTTCAAGCGAGGAGGCCACACCCGTTCCCATCCCGAACACGGTCGTTAAGCTCCTCTGCGCCGATGGTACTGCGCGGGCGACTGCGTGGGAGAGTAGGGCACTGCCGCCCCCCCCCCCTTTTTTTCTACCCCCCAATCACCGCTTAAAACCAACATCCATCCCCCGAATCGGCTCCATCTCTTAAAATCAACCCGATCCAATGCCCGGCCCACTTCTCCCCGGTGAAAAGCCCCCACCCTCAATTGATACGGTGGGGATCCGTCACAATACGGCCATCTTTCTGTCATCGTCGGAGGAAGCAGCGGCATGGGCTGAATCCTTCTTCGATGCCGGTTGGAAGGGCGCGTCCTCATGGACGGATGGTGGTCCCTGTGGGTAGCCCGGGATATTTTCGAGTTCGCACCGGAGGAAAAGGGTCAGAGGGATGGCGAGAATCAGGCCGGGGATGCCGAGGAGGACTTCAGAGATGATAAGCGCTCCGAGGGTGACGGTCATGGGCAGCCGGACGATCCCACCGATGATTCTGGAGTTGAGGAAATACTCGAGTTTGTGAATGCCGACCAGCAGAGCAAGGCAGATCAAGCTCGCCCACACGCCGATCGAGACGAAAGCGGTGATGACGAGAACGCTGTTGGAAACAAGGTTACCCACGACGGGAAAAAGTCCGCAGACAAAGACGATGGATATCAGCAGCACAGGGTGGGGCAGGTCGAGGAGGAGAATAACCAAAGCCGAAATAGCAGTGTTGATGGCCGCAATGATCAATTGGCCGCCCATTACCCGCTTGAAATAAAAATAGAAGATGCTCAGCCTGACTTCAATGAACCGATACAGAAACGTCATCATGCTTCCCGGTTTGCGGACGAATACCCTGTCGATTTTATCCCGGTCGTAGTACAGGAACGCATTTATGGCCAGGGCGAAGATGAATTGGATGAATCCTTTATAAAGCCTGGTAAGGCTGTCCATCAGGTAGCTCAGGATGCCCGTGGACGCTTTTCCTATCGTCTGGCGGACCTCGTCGATGTCGACGTATTCCGACAGGCCCCAGACCTTAGTCGCGTGCTTGAACTGTTTGACTACCTGTGTCTGCATCTGGTTGGCCGTGTCGGGGAAATTCTTGACGAGGTTGGGGATGACCTTGTATGTGAACACCGTGATGAGGAAGAGCAGAAGAATATAGAGAACTGAAAACAGGAGCACCCTTGGGATGAAGGGAGCAAACCGGTGTACATCGTTGGCCATAAAATCCGAGATGAGATAGAGGAAAAGAAAAGACATGATGAACATCAGAAGATGAGTGGCGGAAAACAGGATGGTGAGAGTCAACAGAAACGCATAACCAACCAGGTACGGGTGCTTCTCGACCAGTGTATTGCAGCGGTTTTCAGAAGTTGCTTCAAATCCGGAGCGCTGTCTTATCATGGAGCCGAGGGTATCCAGCAGATCGTGGTCAACTCCGGATGTTTTCCCGTTTTCCTTTTTCATGTCAATCCTTCCGGACCTCAATGTTTCCGTGAATCATGTTCGTGTTGATCGGCCCGTCCCCACTTCCGCGGGGAAGAGCACGGGCATTACCATGCGAGAATTCATTATATACTTCAAGACAAGCCTCAGCAATTGAGTCTTGGCAAATCCTGCTAGCTGAAACAGGTCCGCGCCCCGCAAAACTCATTGCTTCCGAATGTGCCGCGTTTCCCGGGCTTGAGGGCTCGAACTCTTTCGGCGCGCGAACGTCGGCAATGAGCCGAAGTTGCCGTCCGCCGTTTCCTGCTTGTTTGGACTGGGTTTTTCGTCCGTTGGTGGAGGATGGGCAAGCGTGATTTCAGGGACCTTGATGCGGTGCCCCGTGATTCTTCCCGTAATCTCAGGCATGCTGGTAAAGGATCAAAGGCGGTTCCCCGATCCAGAGCGCCTGAGGCGGCCGGATTGATCCGTCCAGGGAAGGCTTGGCCGGGGGAGCCCCGTTGTCCCCCGGGAGAAGCTTCCTTGAGAATGGCGGCGATGCCGAAAGAGAAAGATGCACTCACTGTTGGCAATGGTGTTTGATGTTTACGCCCCTTACGATGAAGATCACGCTTTCAGCGATGTTGGTGGCCTGGTCTGCGGCCCTTTCCAGGCAGCGCGCGGCGATAATGGTCTGGACGGCCCTTTCCAGCGCCGGCAGTTCATTTACCATATAATCCAATAATCTCTTCAGCACCGTTACGTTCAGCTCATCTGCCGTGTCATCCATGGTACAGACCTCGACGGCCTCGTCGACATTCTCATGGATAAACGAGTCGATCACACTTCTGATCATGTCGAGGGCGGTTTCGGCCAGTTGCTCCAATGAGGGATCTGTCGGCAGGGGGGGGCGGCTGCCCAAAAACTGTGCCCTCTGTGCAATATTGACCGCCTGGTCCGCCACACGCTCCAAATCAACCGCAATTCTCATGCACCCGATGATAAAACGGAGATCGCGTGCCATGGGCTGATCCAGAGCGAGAAGCCGCAGGCAGTGTTTGTCCACTTCCACTTCGATCAAATTGATTTCCTGATCACCATCTACGACTTGGTTGGCCAGTTCGATGTCCCTTTCGAAAAAGGCCTTGATAGAGTGTTCCAGAGCTCTTTCCGTTAGAGCAGCCATCTGCAGGATCGTCATCTTGAGCTGCTCCAGTTCCTGATGAAAACGGCTTTCCATGCGCTGAACTCCTAACCGAACCGGCCAGTGATGTAATCTTCCGTTTGGCGGCTTTTCGGTCGTGTGAAGAGGGTCTCCGTGGCGTCCACTTCTACGAGGCTGCCCGGATAAAAGAAGCCGGTGAAGTCGGACACTCTTGCTGCCTGCTGCATGTTGTGCGTGACGATGACAATAGTGTAGGTCTGTTTGAGCTGTTGAATCAAGTCCTCAGTTCTCGTTGTCCTCCCCGCTCTCTTCCACTCCGAGTCCGTCATCACCGGGAGGCGATTCCGCCGGCAGCCTGAAGAAGAATGTGGCCCCTGCCGTACCGTCGGGATTCGGACTCTGCACCCATATCGTGCCCCCGTGGTTCTTCACGATGTGTCTGCAAATCGCCAGGCCCAGTCCCGTGCTGCCCGGATGAGTGCTCCGATGCTTGTCAATGCGGTAAAACCGCTCGAATATCCTCTGTTGATGCTGCTTCGGGATGCCCGGTCCTTCATCGGAAACCCCAAACACAACCCCATCTTCCCGGATGTGGTGGAAGACCTTGATCGGCTTTCCGGCAGGGCCGTATCTAATAGCGTTCTCCAACAGGTTCCGGAACACCTGGGTCAACTGCTCGGAATCGGCCGAGACGACCAGGCCCTCAACGGGCAGCGAACTATCCAGACCGATCTGCTTGATTTCCGCCAGCGGAGCGCACGCTTTCCACGCTGCCGTAAGTGCGTCGGCGGCGTTCACGGGAGCGGGTTTAAATCGTTGATGCCGCGCTTCGAGCCGTGCAAGCTGAAGCAGGTCGTCCACAATACGCACCATATGATTTGTATTCCTCAGGATAATCTGGAGGAAGGATGAGAAGGTTTCAGGATCCGGTTTGATTTCCGAAAGCAGCGTCTCGGCGTATCCCTTGATCGATGTCAGGGGAGTGCGGAGTTCGTGGGAGACATTGGCGACAAAGTCCTGGCGGATCGTTTCAAGGCGTTTGAGTTCCGTGATATCGTGGAAGACGACCACCGCCCCCATACCCCGGCGCCGATCCTGCAGGTTGACGATGTTGACGGTGTAGGTACGAACGCCCCCGAGGATGATTTGCAGACTGTAGGGATTGGTGCCCATGGCTGGAGAAGTGCTGAACACACGATCGCAGGCCTCCTGAAGTTCAAGGCTCATGATCGCTTCCAGGGGACGTCGGCCCAGGCTCTGCGGCGCTCTGGCTATAAGTGTGGAAAACGCACGGTTAAAACTGCGGATCTTACCTTTCGAATCGAGAACCATCACAGCTTCCTGCATTCCATCGAACACGGCTTCAAGCTGCTGTTTCTGTTCGGTGATGAACTGGATGTGATCGTTCGTGTTTTCCGCCAGGTCATTGAGTGCTTCGGCGAGCGGATAAAACTCCTGGCCGGGATCGAAATGTGTGCGCCGGTTGTAGTCCCCGCCACCGATGGCATGGGCAACGCGTACGAGGGTATTTATCGGATCGCGAAGGTGCCTTGTAAGCGCGTAACCCAGGGCGATCATAGCCAGAAGCATCAAACCGGCGACGATAAGGAAATTGTTCCACAACCGATCCACGAAGCCCGTCACCGGGTCGTATGGCACGGCAAGTCGAAGCGTACCGGGAGGGACTACCGCCTTGGGCAGGACTTTTCTGGCGGCGTAAATCTCCTGTCGCCCGGTTACGCGGCTGAAGCGAATGCTCGATCCGATGTCTTCTGCCTGGGCCTGGACGATCTCCGGGCGGGTTGCGTGGTTGTCGAGTGTACTCAGGTCGGAGACTGCGGAATCCGCTATGACCCTGCCCCCCTCGGCGACATAGGTTAGGCGGACATTGAGTTGTGCGGCACTTTGAGACAACCATTTCTGAAATTCGTCAAGACTTGTGAAGTCCTTCTCTTGAGACAGGATCCGGTGGAAGTGGTTCAGTTGCAGGATGGCATTGTTCCTTGCTGCAACGATGACTTCCGCGGTCAGCAGGCGATAGTAGTACCAGGAAGGCAACAAGAGAGCCAGGATGAGTATTGCCCAGAATGAATAGAGAAGCCGTGCTCTGAATGAAAAACTCTGTCCCATGCCTTAGCCTCGAAGGCGATACCCTGTCCCGCGGACGGTCTCGACCAAGTTTGAATAGCGGCCAAGCTTCTGTCGCAATCGCCTCACATGAGTGTCTACCGTTCTGGCATAACCATCGAAACGGTACCCCCAGACTTTGTCCAGCAATTGATCACGAGACTGGACCCTCCCGTGGCTCCTGATGAGTTCCACGAGGAGCTTGAACTCAGTGGCGGTAAGAAGGACTTCTTCCCCTTCAACCGTAACCTTGTGCGATCCAAGGTCTATCCTGAGACCCTCAATCTGCCACAGGGATTCAGGACCCGGCTCCGAAGCGGACCTTCTGAGCACCGCCTTTATGCGAAGAATAAGCTCGCGAGGGCTGAAGGGCTTAACCACATAATCATCCGCCCCCAATTCCAACCCCACGACACGGTCAACCTCTTCTCCCCGGGCAGTCAACATGATCACCGGGATGTGCTTGGTGTCGCTGTTTCTTTTCAGTTCTTTACAGACTTCAAAACCGTCCGGGCCGGGAATCATCAAATCGAGGATGATCAGGCTCGGAAGATGCTGCCTTGCCATGTTCAACGCTTCATGGCCATCTTCGGCGGTATGGACGTCGAAACCGGCGGCCCGCACATTGTATGCCAGAAGGCGAAGGATATCACGGTCGTCTTCGACGATCAAAACGCTGTTTTCCGACATTGAACTCTCCACACGCTGAAGAGCCGACATTGACCAACGGGAGGTGACGATTTCATTATGATCATGGTCTTGGAGCAATTACATTCTTATCCAAAGCGGGGGAAAAGAGCAACCGGAACTAACAGAAAACTGATTCTACCGGAATCACGTTCGCACAATTCAGCAACGAATTCAGCGAAAGAGGTCATGAAAAGTGAAATACCTTTCGGTCCGGGGTGCTCTTCAGAGGTTGCATGACGATATCCGATAATGTACATTGCACGAAAAATTTAACTAAAACCATGTCTTCTCCGGGATTAGGCGCGGGATACATCCAGGTCGGGGGCGCCATGTTCTTCACTGGGAAAAGAATTCACAAGCAACGCAACGTGGTTGATCGGGAACTAAGCAAATGAAAGGCAGGTGCGGAAGGGAAACGCGCCTTACGGTTGCAACAGGGCGGTTTGTCTGCGTGGTGGGGTATCTGATGAGGAAGGAAAGGGTATGGAAGGGTTTTTCCTGGCTCGAGATGTAGTGGTGATCGGCGTTTCAGATTCTCCGAACAACCTCGGACAGCTTATTGTACATCACCTGATGGAGTACAAGTTCAAAGGCAGTATTCACGTAGTCGGCCCACGGGGGGGCATCTGCATGGGCCACAGGATTCATAAGAGCATTTCCGACATCCCGGACCCTCTGGATTTGGCGGTCCTTCTCGTGCCTGCCTCGATCGTGCCGGAAGTTCTTGAGCAGTGCGGCGAAAGAGGAATCAAAAGAGTGATCGTCGAATCCGCGGGGTTCAGAGAACTTGGCGAAGAGAAAACCGGGCTCGAACTGAAGGTCAAGGAGATACTCAAGCGTTATCAGATGCGCATGATCGGTCCCAACTGCCTCGGGACCGTAAACCGAAAGACGGGATTGGCCGTTCCTTTCTATCCGGTGCCCCTGGAAGTCCCGCTTGGCCGCATTTCCATCATTGCTCAGAGCGGCGGGGTCGGCGTGATGGCGATGAACCTGCTCGAAGGGGAAAACCTGGGAATGAGCAAGTTCGCGAGCATCGGAAACGAGCTTGACGTCAAGGAAAACGATTTGCTGGAATACTATGGCCGCGATGATGACGACACGGGGCTGATCTATTGTTATCTCGAAGGGATATCCGACGGACGACGGCTGATGCGCACGGCATTCGAGAGCCGCAAACCGATAATCGTCCATAAATCAAACACCGGAGCGACCGGATCGGAGATCGCCAGATCCCATTCCGCCTCCCTTTCAAGCGACGACCGCGTCGTGGACGCAGCCTTGAAACAATGCGGGATCATCAGAACGCGGGAACCGCGGGAAGCCGTCGAACTGCTCAAGGCGTTCTCTCTGCCTGCGCCGCGAGGCAATCGGCTGGGGATCATCGCAAGGTCCGGCGGACATGCGGTTACGGCCGCCGATGCCGCGGAAGAATACGGGTTCCGGTTGCCGCCTTACCCACAGGACTTTTTTGAATTGATAAAGGAACGGTCGAGGGCGCACGTAATACGGTTTCATAATCCCCTCGATGTTGGAGATGTGTTCGATGTTGCGCTGTATCGGACCTTGATCGAGAAGACCCTTGAGAGGGAAGACATAGACGGGGTGATAGTGATCCACAACTATCAGGGGGAGCTGGACGTGCAGGAATCCCGCCGCCTGATCGCTTCTCTTGGGGAACTGATGGAACGGTATGACAAGCCTCTGGGAGTCTGTGCATTCACGACGAAATGCGAATTGGACTCCTTCAGGTGTTCTCTTTCGTTTCCTATCTTCAATGATCCTCGGGAGGCGATTCGCGCTCTTGCCGTCGTTCGTGACAAAGCTCGGCGAAAGCCGATTGGATTTTCGACTGAAAGACCTCCGGGTGTGGATCGGCCTGCGGTGGCGGCGGAACTCGCATCGTGTCCTCCCGGGTTCCTGCCTCCCGACAAGCTTGGCGCCGTTCTGTCCGGATACGGGATTGAGTGTGTGCCGTGGGAAAAAACCGACAGTGAGGAACGGGCGACAGCCGCGGCAAGACGTCTGGGCTATCCAGTGGTATTGAAGACGGCTCAACCTGAAGTCATCCATAAGAGCGAAGCGGGGGGAGTGCACGTCAATATTTCAAATGAGGTGGAATTCAAGAGAGCTTACGACAAAGTCCGACGGCTCGGTGCGTCAATGCTGGTTCAGAAAATGTCCGGCCCCGGGCTTGAATGGCTGATCGGGGGGCGTCGGGACGGCAACTTCGGTCCGGTTGTGGTGGTAGGTTTGGGCGGTATTTATGTGGAGGTTTTCGACGAAATAGGTATTCGCGTCGGGCCGATAGGCCGCGAAGAAGCGGGGAGGCTCGTGGATGACTGCCGGGGAGCGCGGCTGTTGCGCGGTGTGAGGGGGCAACCCCCGCTCGACCGGCATTCGCTGGAGGATGTGATAGTGCGAATATCCTGGCTGCTCAACGATTTCCCTGAAATATCGGAACTGGATTTGAACCCTGTAAGGGTCTTTGAGACCGGCTGCCGGGTTCTGGACTGGAGAGCGGCCATTCGCCGCGGATAGAAGAGCCGTGGCGAAGCTTCCGGACAAACGGTTCGTTTTTGACGTAGATCCTGTTTGGGCAACAGGCCGTAACTGCTCACCTATCAAATGACCGGCAAACCGGCGGCGATATGATTGAGTTCCCCCTTGCGCACCCAAGACACGACCTTATGTTCGATGTTGTCTTCAGGATGCCTCACAGGCATGCCGAACCGGGGAACGGGAGACTGGGAATCTCGGCTGAACATATGGCGGAAGCGCCTTTGAAGCCCGTGACCCGAGGGTGAATATTTCGATGGTCCGGGACTGAAATTTATCTGTGTACTTTGGGGAATGTTTCTGCTATCTACATACGCCTGTTCGGTCCGGGGGAGGTAAGACGAAGCTGCGAGCCGCTTCAAACCTCACGGGCAGGCCTGATTTGGAGGCAATCGAAAGAACGGACACAGGTCAAGCTCATGCGACAGGGCGGAGGAGGGAAGCAAAGCGATCCGGGAAGCCCGCCTGAAAGGCCCCCTGCGGCGCTGCTTTCCTGGTGATTCCTTCAATCGAGGAGGGTAGGTGCATGATGATCAATAGAACTTTTATGACTGCCGTGATTTTTGCCCTTGTTGTTTTCACCGGTTCCGTGTGTATGATTAGGACGCAGGCGATGGCCGTTGAGCAGGAGACCATCGTGGGAACAGTCGTGAAGACCGACAAGGGCTTCATTATAGAGGCTGAGGACGGCGACTACCTCATTAAGGGCAAGGACCTGTCGAAAATGGTCGGCAAGTTGGTCGAAGCGACGGGGATCATTACCGAAAGTGAGAAAGGCGACAGTATTGAAGTGAAATCATTTGAAGAAATCAAAGAATAGCACTAAGAGGGAGGGAACGGCCCGGCATGGCGCCCCCTCCGTCTGGGGCCATGCATACAATGTGGAACATCTTGTAAGGAGACGAAGAAATGGAAGACAACGTCTGTCTTGACAAAGAAACAGAACCTCCGGCTGAAGAAAGTGAACCTCCAGGCCAACCCGCCCGGTATGCTTCAATCCCTTCAATCGGTCCCGTCAGGGATTATTCGATTGTTCAAGCGATTACTCTCCCGAAAACCTCGAAAAAAATCCAACAGAGAGCCAGGCTGCACGACATCGGATCAAGGTTCTCGGTCAATCCGCGTTCGGATGCGTTCCGAAGGCGTCATTTTCCCGGAGTCTCGATAACCGAGTGGAATGACTGGCACTGGCAGTTGCGGAACCGGATCCGGGACGCTGAATCCCTGTCCCGGCTGATTTGCCTGTCCGACGATGAGAGAAGGGCGGTCGAACGGCATACCGGGGCACTTCCTCTGGCCATAACACCCTATTATGCAAGTTTACTCGATGCGGACAACCCACAACAGGCATTGAGACGCTGTGTCGTCCCTGTCGAGAATGAATATCAGCTGACACAGGGGGAAGCAGACGATCCCCTTGCGGAAGACAATGACAGCCCGGTTCCCGGCATCGTTCACCGTTATCCGGACCGGCTGCTTTTCCTGGTCACGGACTTTTGCTCCACCTACTGCCGGTATTGCACCCGGTCACGCATGGTGGGAAGCAAGAGTGAGCATAAGTTCGGGTACAATCAGTGGGAACGGGCGTTGCGATATATTGAAGATACCCCGTCAATCCGGGACGTGCTTCTATCCGGCGGCGACCCGCTCACGCTCTCAAACGATCGCCTTGAATGGCTGCTTTCAAGGCTCAGGCGCATTCCGCATGTCGAATTTCTGCGGATAGGCACGAAGGTCCCCGTGGTGTTGCCTCAGCGCATCACCGTGGCGCTCACGAGAATGCTGAAGCAGTACCATCCGTTGTGGATGAGCATTCATTTCACCCATCCCGACGAACTGACGTCTGAAGTGGCTCAGGCTTGCGGCAGGCTTGCAGATGCAGGCATCCCCCTGGGGAGTCAAACGGTGTTGCTTTCAGGAGTGAACGACAATGTCGAGACGATGAAACGACTCGTACACGGTTTGCTTAAGATACGGGTCAAACCTTATTATCTGTACCAGTGCGATCCCATCCCGGGTTCCTCGCATTTCCGGACGCCGGTGGAAAAGGGGCTTGAAATCATCCATGGCCTCCGGGGATACACGTCGGGATACGCCGTACCGACCTACGTCATCGATGCTCCCGGAGGTGGAGGCAAGATACCGCTTGTTCCGGAATACGTCGTCGGCCGTGAGGGGGATGACCTGCTTCTGAGAAACTATGCGGGGAAGGTCTACCGCTACCCGGATCCATGCGACGAATAGGTCGGATATCCGTGGGATTTTCAAACGCCGGGCACGGCGTTTTTGAGATGTGATGAAATGAAAGTCGGAATTACCTATGACCTGAGGAGCGAGTACCTGGCGGAAGGGTACGGCGAGGAAGAGACCGCTGAATTCGACCGTATCGAGACCATCGAGGCGATCGAAGACGCTCTGCGGGGTCTGCGGTTTGTAACGGATCGCATCGGACATATCAGGAATCTGGTGAAGCGGCTGGGTTCCGGCGACCGGTGGGATCTCGTGTTCAATATTGCGGAAGGACTGTCCGGGTATGGGCGGGAAGCAGCGGTTCCCGCCCTGCTGGACTCCTTCGGCATTCCCTACACCTTCTCCGATCCACTCGTCCTGGCTCTTACCCTGCACAAAGCGATGACCAAGCGTGTTGTCCGCGACCTGGGTATCCCTACGGCCGACTTCGCCGTTGTGGAGGACGAAAGGGACGCACTGAGGGTTGGGCTTCCCTTTCCACTTTTTGCCAAACCCGTCGCGGAAGGCACCGGAAAGGGGATCAGCGCCGCGTCCAAGGTGTCGACTCCCGAGGAACTCGTCGACCGGTGCCGCGGGCTTCTGTCCGAACACAGGCAACCCGTGCTTGTCGAACGGTTTTTGCCGGGCAGAGAATTCACTGTCGGAATTACCGGGACGGGGCCTGATTCAGAGGTCGTTGCGGTCATGGAAGTGATCCTGAAGGATGATGCGGAAGGGGATGCTTATTCGTACATCAATAAGGAACACTACGAACGGTTGGTTGAATACCGGCTGGTGCATGGGACGATGGGCGATCGGGCCGGAAAGGCGGCGCTTTCGGCCTGGAGAGGGCTTGGCTGCAGGGACGGCGGACGTATAGACCTTCGTTTGGATGAAGGAGGGGAGCCCAATTTCATTGAAGTCAACCCGCTTGCCGGTCTACACCCGACCCATTCCGATCTGCCGATCCTCTCCAGGCTGGCGGGCATATCGTACAATCAATTGATACAGCGGATAATGCATTCTGCCGGAGCCCGTCTCACGTCGTCCCGCCTGTGAAATTGCCTGCCGGTGAGCCGGCAGTGGGAACGAACAGTCGGGAATGTCCGGCCGGTGCCCCCCGCGGAGGATTCGACAGGGCGTGAAAGTGGTCGTGTTGCATAGTGAGGTGCGTGAAGGCGCAGCCTGGGACGAGGAAGACGTCCTGGTGCAGGCTGGAGCGGTGTCGAACGCACTCAAAGAACTCGGTCACAGGACCATAGCGATTCCTTTTTCGATGAATGTCGAGGCCACGATTGACAGGATCCGTGACGTATGCCCCGATCTCGTATTCAACCTCGTCGAGACGGTCAATGCCACGGGGAGGTTTATCCATTTTGCACCGGATGTACTGGAATACTTGAAAATCCCGTTCACGGGTTCGGACAGCACCGCACTATTTACGACATCCAACAAGATTCTTGCAAAGACCATGATGGCCGGATCGGGAATCCCGACTCCACCCTGGATTACCGTCAGGGGAGCGGCAAGGCCGGAATGCCTCCCGTCAAGCGAGTCCTTTATCTTTAAATCCGTATGGGAACACGCCTCCGTCGGGCTGGAAGAAGACTCGATCGCATCTGTAGAAACCATGGGTGACCTGATTGACGGGATCGAGTCCTGCCGTGGAAGGACGAGCGGAGATTGTTTTGCCGAATCCTACGTCGAAGGAAGGGAATTCAATGTCTCGTTGATGGACGAGGCGGGCAGGCCGGAAGTTCTTCCCATTGCCGAGATCCTTTTTGATGACTTCCCCCCTGGAAAGCCCAGGGTTGTAGGGTACCGTGCCAAATGGGACGCGAATTCGTTTGAATACCATCATACTCCGCGATCGTTTGAATTCGCGGTGGTTGACCGGGGTTTGGCGGATCGGCTTGCGGAGTTGTCGGAAACCTGCTGGGAGTTCTTCGGACTGCGCGGCTATGCCCGGGTCGATTTCAGGGTGGATCGAAACGGTGTTCCGTGGGTGCTTGAAGTCAACTCGAACCCCTGCCTGTCTCCCGATTCGGGTTTTATCGCCGCCTCCGAAAGGGCCGGTCTGGATTACCGCAGCGTCATAGAACGAATCGCCCTCGAGGCATTGCGTTCCACAAGGAATTCTAAGGCTGTCGTCGCATGAAAGAACCTGCAAAGCATTTTGGATCGTTGGTCTTCAGAGAAAACCCCAAGCCTTCGGACAGTGAGGATATTCTCGATATCGTGCGCTCTTCCTCCTTTTTTTCACCCGAAGAGTGTGGAATCGCGGTGGAGCTTATCGAGGAGCGCTGGAGGATGGGAGAGGCCAGCGGGTACTTCTTCCTTTTTGCCGAGAAGGAAGAGCGAGTAATCGGCTACACGTGTTTCGGGCCGATACCCGGCACGCGAGAGAGCTACGACCTTTACTGGATAGCGGTTCACCAGGATTACCGCGGTGCCGGCCTGGGGAAAAAACTGTTGGATCGAAGCGAAGATCTCATGACGGCAAAAGGCTGTGGGCGCATCTATATCGAAACCTCGTGCCGGGAACTGTACACGCCGACCAGGCTGTTTTATGAAAAATGCGGCTACAGGGCGGAAGCCATCCTGAAGGACTACTATGCCCCCGGAGACAGTAAGGCGATCTATTTGAAAGAATTGACCCGATGAAGAGCGGAACCTGTTGTCGGCCGCCCACCGTATTCCTGCCCCGCAAGAAATAAGCTACCATACCAAGTCGACCGGTCAGTAACCGGGAACATCACGTCAGGAGTTGCGGCATGGACGGAATGCACTATGAGGGAATGATCATTCGCCCTCCGAGCGAAGCGAACAGTGTTCTTTTACAGGTGACCGTGGGCTGCTCCCACAACAAATGCACGTTCTGCGGTACCTATAAAGGTGAACGCTTCAGGATCAAAGACGACGCGGTGGTCGACGCAGACATTCAATATGCCGCGAAGAATCTTTCATTTCTTCACCGGGTCTTTCTGACCGATGGGGATGCCTTGATAATTCCCCAGGAGAGGCTCAGTCGGATTTTCGGAAAGATCCGGGTGCAGATGCCGTGGATAAAGCGCGTCGGGTTGTACGGAAATGCGAAGAGCATACTGAGAAAGTCCCCTTCGGAACTGGAGGAATTGAAAACCCTGGGTCTCGGGATCGTCTATCTCGGGCTGGAAAGCGGAGACCCGGAGGTCCTGCGGGAGGTGAAGAAAGGGGTCCCCGTCGAGCGCATGATCGAAGCCGGGAGGAGAATTCGCGAGGCGGGGCTCAAGCTTTCCGTAACAGCCCTGCTGGGGATCGGCGGAAAGGAACGTTCCCTGATCCATGCAAAGGCCACCGGGGAGGCCCTCAGCGCCATGGACCCCAATTACGTCGGAGTGCTGACCCTGATGTTGCTGCCCGACACGGAACTCTTTCTGAAGGCCCGCGCGGGCGAATTCGAGGTTCCTTCTCCCCCGGAGCTTCTGCGCGAACTCCGGGAGATGCTGTTCCACACGTCCATGACCCGGGGGCTGTTCTTTGCGAACCATGCCTCAAATTACCTTCCCATCAGGGTAAGAATGCCCGGAGACAAGGAAGACGCTCTGAAGACGATCGATGAGGCCCTCGAAGGGAACATCCGCCTTAAACCCGAGTGGATGAGGGGGTTTTGAACGGGTGCGGCCATGCCGTGCCGCAAAAGGTACTCAATTTTGCCCCCACTTCAGTTTTGTCCGCAGGATCTCAAAATGATCCACGGCGGGGGTTTTTATCAGCCTGAGCGGATTGGCCGCGGCGGTTATGACGATCTGGTCCGAGGGAGACAGGAGACACCCGACCTGTCCGTCGCATGTGAGGGTGACATCCCGGAGGGGCTCGGCCAATTCAACCCGGATGGTGACGTGAGAGGGGAAGATAATGGGCCTGTTGGTCAGGGTGAAGGAGCAGATCGGGGTGATGAGGATCACCTCGGAGGTTGGAAACACAATCGGGCCTCCTGCCGCGAGGTTGTAGGCGGTGGAACCCGTCGGGGTGGAGAATATGAGGCCGTCGCCCCGGTAGTGCGTCAGAAAATGACCGTCGATCACGGTGACCAGGTCGATGATTCGGGCGAGCGCTCCCTTGTTGATCACCGCATCGTTCAGCACCCTGTGGGTAAAGATCTGGCGGTTGTCCCGCTGTATGGTAACCCTCAGGCGCATTCTTTCCTCGATTTCGTACTGACCGTCGAGTATCTGTTCGAGTTCCCTGTAACAGTTATCGACCGAGATGGCTGTAAGAAAACCCATCCCGCCAAGGTTTACCCCCACGATGGGAATCTTGCGGGCTTCGATGAATCTCGCCACACTGAGAAAAGTCCCATCGCCTCCGAGCACGACGACCAGCTCGGTTCCGTCCGGGATCATAATTTTCTGATAAGTACCCAGGACACCCGAGTTATCGATGTTTTCTTCACAAAACACGCGGATATTTCGCCGTTCAAACCACGATGTTATATCGCGAGCGAGTTTAGCGGCCTCGGGCCGCGTGCGCTTATAAATGATGGCCACATGACGCATATCGATCCTCCAGAGAAAGTCAGCCGGCGATCAAAACCGGCAGGACTTGAAAAATACATTAAAAATATTTGTAAAAAAAGCCTAATTGAACTAATTTGATCCAGTATCATCAAGCCAGCGATAGCCTTGAGTGTGTCTGTGCGGCAGAATTCAGAACCAGCCGATAAAGTTGTCCGATGCGTGAACTGAGGAAAGGCGTGGATTTGTGGAGGAGGGCCGGCTCGATCATCCGTGATGAGGAGTGGGAGTTCTCTTCCTGTAAAAATCCCGAAAACCGGCTATGCAGTCCAAAGAATACTGGGCTAAGACATCCCCCCAAAATATCCTCGTCGTAGACGACGAACAGCCGATACGCGATTTCATTGCCGAAGCTCTGGCGACATTGGGCCACGAGGTGCGTACGGCCGCGGATGGCGTGGATGCGGTCGAGCAAATGGAGCAGAACCATTTCAATGTGGTGATTACGGATATGGTCATGCCCCGCATGGACGGTATGCAGCTCATCACCTACCTGGCGGAACGTCAGAACGGAATAGACATTATCGCCATAACCGGTCAGGCCATGATCTATAAGTACACCGATGTCGTGGCTGCGGGTGCTGCGGACTTCATAACGAAGCCCTTCACCCTGAACGAGCTGGAGGCGAAGCTCAACCGGCTGATTCGGGAAAGAAACCTCAGGGCGGAACTGGAACGTCTGGCGGTGCGCGACGCCCTGACGGGTCTCTATAACCGACGGTTTTTCCAAAATGTCATTCGCAAGGAATCGATCAGGGCCATCCGTTACCAGCATCCGCTGTATCTCTTCTTCCTCGATCTCGATCGGTTCAAGCAATATAACGATAAGCATGGACATCAGGCCGGAGACGATCTGCTCGTTCGATTTGCCTCAGTCCTGAAAGGGTCCATTCGGGACGAAGTCGATTCGGCATTTCGTTACGGAGGGGATGAATTCACCGTGCTGCTGCCGTTCCTGCCCTCCGCAAGTGCGGTGATGGTTGCCGAACGCATCCGGGGCAACTACAATGCCCTCAACCTCGAACCCACTTCGTTGTCCATCGGAATTGCCCGCTTCCGCGACAAATCGATAAGCATCGATCTTGACATCGAAGACATGATTCATCGTGCCGATAGTGCGCTGTACCATGCCAAGCATGGTCTTGGCCGCAATCGGGTTTCCGTCGATGTGGAATCGCTCGATTAGGTTTTTCCCCGCCCTGTGAATCGGAAGGCTCGTCGCCAAACCGAATTATTTTCTCCTCAAAGCCTCTCCCCTATGGTTTTTCCTTGACACTCTGCAAGCTGTCTTTTATATAGTGCTGACCTTTTGGAATACGTCTTTAGTAGACGATAAACGGTGGAGAACACAAAACAATATGAGCATTTTCGTCACCCGAAAATTTATTGCCGGATTGTGGCGAAAAGGGTAGTATGCGGGTTAACTGAGTATTAGAGCTCTCTTGGGTTAAGAGTTCAGCGAGCCCACCAGGCATGAAAGTGGAAGCAGGTCCGCCCCTACGTTCAGGAAGTGAGTCCATCATTATGTATGGCTAAAAGCGTGCAAGCCCTGTAACGCCTTTAGGAGTCTCACGGTGGCATCTCCAGGTTTTGGGCGGCAAGAATTGATCTGGTTGAGTGAGAACGGACAGTTCTCCCATGAAAACAGGAGGTGACTGCCATGGGCATGGGCAAACCCGAGTTCGGTTTTGGGGTTCATTTGATGGTGGATGGGTATGGCTGCGATCGGGCCGGATTAGAGGATATGAGCCTGATCTACAATTTCCTGGATCAGTATCCCGATCAGATGGACATGACTAAAATCATGCCGCCCTACGTGTTCCGGTATAACGGTTCGGTTCCGGAAGACTGGGGTGTCTCGGGATTCGTGCTGATTGCCGAGAGTCACATCAGTGTCCATACCTTTCCGGAGAAACAGTACTTGAGTCTCGATATGTTCTCGTGCAAACCTTTCGATACGGATATGGCCGTCGAGAAGATAAAGAAGTACTTTAAGATCCAGAAGTACGAAATGAAAGTGTTGGACCGGGGACAGGAATTCCCGAACACCATCCGTGAATCCGCTCAGGTTGTGCGCATGGATCGTATTCTCATGCAGCGAGCCAGGTAGCATATTTATGAGTTCCGGGACTTTGATGGGGTCCAGGCTGCGAGAGTGCCTGGGACCCCATTCTTCTTTTTTGGGGCTGTCTTCGAGCGAATCTTCGCTGGAAGGCGCTCGGGCCGTTCTCATCCCGGTTCCCTACGACGGAACGACCACGTACCGGGCCGGTACGCGGGAGGGGCCGCGAGCGATCCTGGCCGCTTCCAGGGAACTGGAGCCCTACGACGAAGAGACGGGGATCGAGGCGTACCGGTATGGAATTGCGACACTGAAGGAACTGCCGGTAATCGTCACTTCCCCGAAGGAAATGGTCGGGAGCGTTCGCGAGGTCGGGGAGGCCGTCCTGGAAGCAGGGAAGCTGCCCGTTCTGCTGGGCGGAGAACATTTGCTGTCGCTTGGGATGATCGAGGCCGTTGCCGGCCGCTATGAGAATTTCAGTATCCTGCACCTGGATGCGCATGCCGATTTGAGAGAAGAGTATCAGGGGAGTTCCTTCAGCAACGCCTGCGTCATGCGGCATGCGATTGAGTACGCTCCGATTGTCCAGGTGGGGATTCGATCGTTGACGATCGAGGAACACCATTTCATCAGGGACAGGAACATCCCCTGCTTTTTTGCGCACGAGCTCCATCGTGACCCGGGTCTTTTCGAGCGGGTCCTTCCCTGCCTTGGTCCCAATGTCTACATCAGTATCGATCTCGATGTCCTCGATCCGGCGATTATGCCCGCGGTCGGCACGCCTGAGCCGGGGGGGCTGTCGTGGTACGCGGTGACGGATCTGCTTCGCACCGTCATTAGAGAACGTCGGGTAATCGGGCTGGACTTCATGGAACTCAATCCGGTTCCGCAGTTTGTCGCTCCCGATTTCCTTGCTGCCAGGCTCGTATATAAGATCCTCTCTTTTATTTTCCATAAAGGTTCGTGTTGCTAAAGGACCCCCAATCCGCTAGAATATTTAAAGTTTATGATGGATGGCCGCAGTTCTTTCGAGGCTTTAAATTTTACGAGAAAAGAGATCTGACATTGGAAGAGGGCTCTGCCAAAGGGTTTCAGAACTGGCTTCGGATGTGTTTCAGGAGGCTGGCTCGGATCGAGGACAGCAGCGACGTCGAAAAAGAGATCCAGCAGCTCATCGACGAAGGAGAGCAGGCGGGGCTTATTTCCGAAGACGAAGGGGAAATGATCCAGGGGATATTTTCCTTTCGTGACACCATAGCGCGAGAGATCATGGTTCCGAGAACCGACGCGGTATATGCCCGGCTCGAGACTTCGGCGACGGATATCATCGCGCTCATCATACAGAGCGGGCATTCGCGGATCCCAATCTACCAGGACAACATCGACAATATCGTCGGAACCCTGCACGCAAAGGACCTGCTCAAATACTGGGGCAGCGGCGACTTTAGCCTGAGTGAGATCGTGCGGCTCCCGTATTTTATCCCGGAGACCAAAAAAATCAGCGAAGTCTTGAAGGATCTCAGGGACAATAAGTCCCACATGGCCATCGTGATCGATGAATACGGAGGGACGGCGGGTATTCTTACGCTCGAGGACATCATCGAGGAGATCATCGGCGACGTGATGGACGAATACGATGCCGATGTAAAGTTGATGGTCGAACACGAAGACGGCTCGATTACGGTGAACGCCAGGCTGGATGTGGAAGAATTGGAAGAGTTCCTCGGCGTTGAACTGCCGGAGGGAAAATTTGAGTCGGTTGGAGGATTTGTAATCAGCCTGACCGGGAGGGTCCCGGAAGCCAATGAAAAGATCGTCTATAAAAACATCGAAATGCTCATCGAAGCCGCAAGCAACAGAAAGATCGAGAGAATACGCATCCGCAAATTAAACCCCGAGTTCACGGCGGTTTCGGGGCCCGAGACGGTTCCCCAGTGACTGCGGCAGCTTCCTCGTGCGGCGAACGGCAGGGGAGAGGCGTTCGGACGGAATCCTGACGATGCCGGTCTTTCTTGAATCCTCTTCAAAACGACAGGCCTCCTTCACTCCCGGATAAATGCGACAATGTGGTTGGACGGTATGGTTTTTAGTATTCTTCTCAGTATCTTGAGCGGCATCCTTCTGACAGTCGGCTTTCCGAAGTTCGATCTCTACTATTTGTCGTGGGTGGCGTTGATTCCCCTTTTCGTGGCCGTCCGGGACAAGACGGGCAGACAGGCGTTCACGCTCGGCTACCTGTGCGGTTTCGTGCATTTCGCATCCGCCCTGTACTGGATTCGATTCGTGGTCGATCACTACGGCGGGCTGCCTTTCGTGGTGGCCGTGTTGATTCTGTTGCTCCTGTGCGCCTACCTGGCGCTTTACCCCGCGTTCTTCGCCCTGCTGGCCCGGAAATGGCAAAACGATTATGTGCTATGGCTGATTGGGCTGCCCTGTGCCTGGGTTACCCTCGAATTCATCCGCGCCTATGCCGTTTCGGGATTTCCCTGGGCGAACCTGGGTTACACGCAGACTCCCTTCACGTCGGTCATCCAGTGCGCGGATCTCGTGGGGGTGTTCGGAGTGAGCTGGCTCGTGGTGCTCGGGAACACGGCTATTGCTGCCTGCCTTTATCGGATACGGGCGGGCGCGAGCCTTGTGGTCTTCGGCGTGTGTCTTGCGGCGGCGGCCGGCTACGGCGTGCTGAGGCTGGACACGATAAGGAACCTCCAGGAGCAGGCCCCCCCCTTCACGGTGGGGGTCGTTCAGGGGAACATCGATCAGAGCAGGAAATGGGACCCCGAGTTTCAGCAGGAGACCCTGCGTCGGTACAAGCTGCTGTCGATGGAAGCGTCCGTCAGCGTTCCTCAGCCTCAACTGCTCGTATGGCCCGAAACGGCGGCTCCGTTTTTGTACGGACTGGATGAAGCCCTGACGGCACAGCTCGATGAAACCATCCGGCAGGCACAGACCGCTTTTTTGTTCGGTGCCCCCGGGGCGGCCAAAATCGACGGGCGCGTGCGTTTTATGAACAGGGCCTACCTGGTGGACGGCAACGGCGTGCTTGAAGGGGCCTACACCAAGCAGCACCTGGTCCCTTTCGGTGAATATGTTCCTTTTTCGCAGGTGCTGTTTTTCGTCCATCGGCTGGTCGAGGCAGCGGGGGATTTTAGCGCGGGCAAGGACCCGTCGCCGCTCATGGTCGGCGACACGCCGGTGGGGGTCCTCATCTGTTACGAAGGGATTTTCCCCGACCTTTCGCGCGCAACCGTCCTGCGGGGCGCCACCACGTTAATTAATTTGACAAATGACGCCTGGTATGGAAATACAAGTGCCCCTTACCAGCACGTGGAAATGGCCCGATGGCGCGCGATCGAATTTCGCGTTCCCATGGTGCGTGCTGCAAACACGGGGATCAGCGCCATTTTCGATGCCACCGGCACGCCCTGCGGCACGGTTTCGCTGAACCGCGAAGGCTACCTGGTGTGCACCGTGCATCCGTTCCGGTTGGTTACTTTCTATGCCCGGTCGGGGAATCTGTTTGCGTGGATTTGCGCATTGATCGCCGCCGCCGGGGTGTTATATTCGACTCAAAAGCGCCGTATGGCGTTCTGACACGGAGGATACCGTCATGACTGTCGACATCACTGAAACCAAAGCATTGCTCAAGGACCTTTCCCAACGTTTCCAGACCCTCGGGGGGTATCTTTGACATAGAAGGCAAACAGAAGAGGCTGAGCGAACTCGAAAAGGTCCTTGTGAAACCCGGCTTCTGGGACACTCCCGAGGAAGGAAAGCACGTCCTCAAGGAGCGTTCGGATATAAACGATATCGTTCAAAACTGGCTGAATCTCTCGAAAGAAATCGAGGACACCGAACTCCTTCTTGAACTCGCCCTGGAAGAGGGCGACCAGGAAGCCCTGGAGGACGTCTGGGGGAAAGTGTGCAGTCTGCAAAAGGAACTGCGCCTGGTGGAGTTGAGCCAGCTCCTCGGCGAGGAAAACGACGACAAGAACGCCATCGTGAGCGTCAATGCGGGTGCGGGAGGAACGGAAGCCCAGGATTGGGCGCAAATGCTTCTGCGGATGTACCTGCGGTGGTGCGAGAAGAAAAACTTCGGCGTGCAGATGGTCGATCTCCTCGATGGTGAAGAAGCCGGGATCAAAAGCGCGACGTTCACGGTCGCGGGAAGGCACGCTTACGGGCTGCTCAAGGCCGAGTCCGGCATCCACCGGCTCGTGAGGATATCTCCGTTTGACGCGAGCGGCAGGCGGCACACGTCGTTTGCGGCCGTGCTGGTCTTTCCCGAAGTGGATGACAAGATCGAGATAGACATCAAGCAGTCGGACCTCAGGGTCGACACGTTCCGCGCAAGCGGGGCGGGCGGGCAGCACGTCAACAAGACCAGCTCGGCGGTCAGGCTCACTCACCTTCCGACGGGAATCGTCGTTCAATGCCAGAATGAGAAATCCCAGCATCGAAACCGCGAAATTGCGATGAAGATCCTGCGTGCGCGGCTGTATGAGAGGGAAAAACGGGCCCAGCAGGAAAAGCTCCAGGAGAAGCACGACAACCTGGATGAAATTTCCTGGGGAAACCAGATCCGCTCTTATGTGATGCAACCTTACCGGCTGGTGAAGGACCATCGCACGAATACTGAAAAGGGCAACGTCGATGCGGTGATGGACGGGGAAATCGACGAGTTCATCGAAGCCTACCTGATGCATCTCATGAACGAGCGGGAAAAGATGCCCTGAACGGGGTCAGACCTACACATTTGACAAATTAGGTCTTCGGGCGAATGTTGTTTTCTCACGACTGTGATCCGCATGCTTTCGCTTGGCCTCGGCGGCGGTCTGCATGGTGCAGAATCCGTCCCGGCGAGGCTGTGCCCCGGTG
Source organism: uncultured Syntrophobacter sp. (assembly GCA_963666995.1). Taxonomy (GTDB): domain Bacteria; phylum Desulfobacterota; class Syntrophobacteria; order Syntrophobacterales; family Syntrophobacteraceae; genus Syntrophobacter. The sequence goes on from OY762941.1 coordinate 4,594,051, forward strand.
AGCTTCTACCGGTGTGTCGTTGGGCTTCTGTGTTGTGATGTGTCGGTATGCGGGTGAGATTCTCCCTCACAATTGCGAGTGCTCGGCAAAGGCGTGAATCAGGCATCAGTCTCCTCCGACGGCAGGCTCCCGCCAGGGCCGGGTTGCCGGAGTTAAACTACCGGTGAGATGGACCCTTGGCGGGCACGTATGACCGCAAATCAGAACGGCTCAATCGATACCGCGGAGAGGGAGAGAGGGGAGGATGGATGTAGATTCTCCCTTTCTTTGAGTCCAGCGTAAAGCCGATTGGCGAGGCCAACAAATCCGCCCGCAAGACCGCCCGCAGTCTCCGCGGCCAAGCAAGCGCTTGGTTAACTCTTTCTTGGTTTTCTCCATGCAGCCTTAGAACCCATCCGGCCAGGAATTTGCTCTAACTCGCCTCTTTCCTTAAGCCTTAAAAACACATTTTTCATGGAATTTTCACTTTTAATTCCGGTAAATTCTCTCGCTGTACGATTATTTATTTCAGCATTAGTATCAAGATATTCCAATACAATCTGTTCAGGTGAAGCGAGTGATTCATGCCTTATAGTGACCAATACTGAAGTTTCTTTCTCCTCAATTATCGGATCTTTCAATCTAAGATTTCTCATAGCATCAAATGCTGTATTCAATCCTTCCCCAACGTCTTTATTGGGAGGATCAGGGAACTTATTAATTAATCTAACAATCGTAGGGTTTCTGGCACACTGAGTATCGAGTATGTTCTTGGCTGTCACATGACCTGGTAGACGTCCAGGACTTTCAATCTCAATGCGATTGTCATAAATACGAATCTGTGTATCAGCAGCAATACTATAATCTCTATGAAGTATCGCATTAGTTACAATTTCATGCAATGTCTCATCAGGATATACTACCTTCTCAAGTCCTTCTGGCGATAATTTCTTTATTGTTTCTACAATTTCCTTAGTGGTTGAAACAGTATATTTTATTACGTGATAAGCATCACCTTCTATAGTTATTGGCTGACCGTCTAGAAATTCTCTTCCTATTGAATCATCCTTGGTTTTATAGCGAAGTATTTTGACACTGCATCGTTTTGGTATATAAACAGGCGGTTCATCTGAAAATAGTATGATACCAGAAACTTTTACAAACCCTTCTTTGATGAGTTCCTGGTTCTTTAAGTATGTAATAGGTTCAGATGATGGTATAACATTTAAAACAAAATTAATTATCACCGCACTATTCTCAACACACTCAAGCGGTGCCTCAACCCATTCATCTTCAAAGGAAATAATTCCTTTATCAAGCTTTAAACGGCTCAGCTTTTCCTCTGTGTCAATTTTTACTTTCCCCGGACCAACACGAACATAAACCTCACCAGATGTTGATTTGACTATTTCCTTGACCTTTCGAATAGTAATATGCAGAACCAATCCGAACATATTTGAATTTTCGAGAAATTCAAACATAAGATGGTTTCCGAATGGGTGTGCATTGAAGAGAGACTGAAGAATGTGATTTGCCTCTTCTGCATTGTTAAATCCATCCCAAACCCTCTTTTTCCCTCCTCTGTCAACCTCAGAGATCCCTACGTAAACATCGCCACCGGTAGCATTTGCGAACGCTGAAATGGTCTCAGATAGCTTTGACGGCTTAATCTCTTTCGCCTTGACATCATTTAGGTAATCTTCTTTGACCTGCATAACGCGGATTACCTGCTCATCAACTATATTGTATGTTGGATACATGTCTTCCCTCATGAGTTAACAATAATTGGACAGATCCGCATAACATGCCTTCGAATAACCGGTAACTAATAGTGCGATAATCCCTTTATCTTAAGCTCAGTTGCACTCCATCGCGCGGTTTATCACGGTGTTTTATGCGGATCGGCATAAAATCCTCTGCGATGACCTCATGGCTCATCAATGCGACTGCGAAGGCCAGCCGATACACGATGCCAACAGGATACGGTGTTGTTGCACTGGCGTCAATCAGGAGATGACGTGGCATGCCTCATTCTACGCATTTTTTGTTATGGTGTTATATGGATTCCGGGGACAATTGCGCGGGTAACAAAACACGGTTGACACGTACAAGAAGTTGTCCGTGTCAACCGTCACTGTCTTGCCTTGAATTTGGGTAAAGCCTGCCAGATACTGAATCCGGCAGGTCCACGAGCTTCTGTGCTTGGTTCACGACGTCCATGAACGAGCCGCCGCCCTCCATGTTCAGCATTTTCACCACATCAGCCAAGTCGGCATACTGCACTCCCGCTTGGGATGCTCTGTTGCGTTCCCTCATTACTGGCGAGGTATGATGTTCTATGGCCCATCCCTCGGATAGACCTCCATGGCTCGAATTCGCCCTTCTGGAGATTGGTACAATTCGCAGATACGTGAAGCCTTTCAGACGCGCGACTCGCCGATTCATGACGTGGTCTAGAACGAGACCAGTCAAGTCGACCTCCGGAAATGCTCGGATGTATGCGCGTCGGTACGCGCTGTAGTCGACATGAACCCACACCTGCCTTGGGTAGTGTAGGACTGCTGCTTCAGGCAGGCCCCAGATGGCTAAGCGGCCATCGGGTTTCTCTGGTTCGTGCGCCTCAACGAGGAGTGCCTTAGCTGGCGAGCGCGATGATAGTTGTGCAAGTATTCTGCCAACGTACGTCTCGATAGCATTTGTGTCTCGTGCGGCGATTGGTATGTACAAACATGGCGGCAGACCGGACATCTGTGGAATACGTACTGCGTGCTGATCGATCGGTCGGCGAGTCATGGTGTTCATAAAGCGACGTGCGATTTGTCTGGATCATGCATCTCCGTGAGCCCTTCGATAGTGAAATACTGTCAGCTTACTAATAGAGAATTGGGGAGTACAGGCCAGGGACTTGAGAACGGGTGACAGGGACAAATTGTCCCTGTCACCCGTTACATCCGCTCGAACGAAAGTAGTGGGAGAAAGCTGTAAAGGACCAGTACGAAGCTGAGCCATCATAAGAGATCGTCTATTCACGTTCCCTGCCACCGAGGCTTCCATAATTCCTCTCTGGTAAATCGATCCTGCTAATCCCATACGGCGAACGATAGAGTACAGAGGAATCCCAGTAGACTGTTGACCACTTGTCGAAGAATCGAGCACGCTGTTGCCAGTAGCGGAAAAGCGCATGTTTCGTACTTTCACGAATGAATCCGGGAGACCAACCCATGAATTGATCAAATTGAGGAACGGGCACCTCAGTCAAGACAAGCTGATCGGTCATTTTTCCCAGAAGCTTGCAAGCCCAAATCAACATTCTGTATAGGCGCTGCAAGTACCTCAGACTTATCTGTGGCAACTTTGGATCCAATGAAGCTCGATTTGATGGATCAGCCCCGTGAGCCAAGTATTTGTTCACGTATTTGCGGAGCAGATCGTCAGCACGTAGGTGCGTTTCGAGGTTGACGAGTAATTCACCATCCAAGAGGTCGCTACGATTTCTATCTTTGGGATCGGTCAGACTGAGAGTGTCAAATACGGCATGTCGGCTGAGGCACACACGTTCTTCACGCCACATGCTGGAGTTCTTCGACGCCTCATATGGAGTGCCGTCGTAGCACACATAGTTCTCGCGCGTAATCAGACTCTGGTGATCACGCAATTCTCCCATTACGGTCCGGATCGAATAAACCTCCTTACCAGACTTGGTCGATCGATAGTCAAAAAGGCGTCGAATCAACATGACTTGGTTAGCAAAGAAGGCCTTATGTATTAGTTCCACCAGAGTGCCGGGCGGAGACAAATCAGACTTGTTACGTTCTGTAAGCCGAAGCGCCTCGTTGAAACAACGGTACACGGTATCGTCCCATGCGAGCGCGAGCATTTGCTGTTCGACAGAGTTTGGATCATCACCTGCCAAAATTCTCTTCCACCGGCACAAGAATGGTTGAAACTCCCGCAAAGATGCCTTGTCGTGGACGTGGCAGGATTCTGCTTCCGGCCAAAGTTCGTCACTCAACATTTTCTGCCACCATTTATCTTTCCTCATCCCAGCCCACACGTTGCCACGCCGCCCGGTTCATGCGTTTGTTCGTTCCTTCTCTTGCGAGAGACTTGCGATTTCCTGGTACGAGAACTCCTGGAGCCGGGCATTGGCGCGTGCATGCTCGATGGTCATGCTCACCATGTTTCCCTGACTGTCGAGGTCAATGTATATGTTTTCGCTGATCTCTTTTGTTTCCGTTACCTCGTGATCCGTAAATTCGACGAGCGCCGTGTCCGTGTCCGAGAAATATTTGACTCTCATTGTCGAGTCTCCTTAAACGATCACTCGAAAAAATCATTGTGGACGGTCTCGCCGTCTTGCAGCAGAATAACCCGAAGAAACTTATTCCCCTCCGGAATCCAGGCCTTACGTATTCTGCCGTCGGACTGGACTTCCGCCTTCTCCGGAAACCGGATCACAGGGGTTATCCACTCGTCCTGGATTATAGTCCTGTCAGATTTTTTTCGTATGTGTTTGAAGTACTCGGTTGTCTTCAATTCCTGTTCCTGTCTGTGCGGAGTTCAATCGACGGGACAATGATTCTATCGACCCGCAAAAGACGCGGGGCTGTTGTATTCAATCAGTATAAAACGCTGTTGCAGCGGCTGTGGCTGGGGCAATATTTCTTCTGACATCATACGCTTGCCACAGTGGGTGACTTGTCGTGTTATGTGGATCGGCATAAAAACCTCTGCGATGACCTCATAGCCCATTGAAACAACTGCGAACGCTGGCCGGCGCACAATGTCAACAGGATACGAAGTTGTCGCACCGACGTCAATCGGGAGATGTCGAGGCGTGCCTCATCCCATGCATTTCTTGCTATGATGATAGGGAGTTCGGGGATGATTGGCCGAGTAACAAAACACGGTTGACACGTGCAAGAAGAAGCTGTCCGTATCACCCGTGCAGTATCCCTCCTGGCGAGGTCCCGACCCCGGAAGTGCCCGACGCCTGCACGAGACAGGTGCCGGGCTTGCCTCTCTGTTCAGGGTAATTATTTCGCTTTTCTCCCGCGCCGGTCTAGAGTCCGGTTGTGAGCACGACCCGGAAACGGGCCTTGCCGCTCATCATATGGTCGTACGCATCGGCCGCGCGCTCCAGCGGGAACACCTCGGTCATGGCCCGCACGCCGCTCAGGGCACAGAAAACGAGCGCATCCCGTGAATCCAGGGACGTGCCGGACGGCCACCCGACGATCGACCGGCGCCCCGCGAGGAGCAGACCTGCATTCACCTCGAGCGGGTCGGCGGCGGCACCGAGGATTATCAACTTTCCGTTGACGCTGAGACCGCCCAAGGCCGCGCTCATCGCCCTGCCGCTGGTCGCGGTTGCGACGATCACCCTAGCTCCGCCCAACTTGACCAGTTCGCCCACAACGTCCTGCTCCCGGCTGTCAATGTAATGCAGCGCACCAAGGTTTTCGGCCAGCGGCTCCTTGTCCCGGCCGCGTGCGATGGCAACGGTCCTGAATCCCATTTTTGCGGCGAACTGAACGGCCAGATGGCCGAGGCCCCCCAGTCCAAGTACGGCGACCGTGTCGCCGGCCCTTGCACCGCTGTGCCGAAGTGCGTTGAAGGTAGTGATCCCTGCGCACATTATGGGAGCCGCATCAACGGCTGAGAGCGCTTCCGGGATCGGCGCCAGGACAGCAGCGGGAGCGATCATGTATTCGGCATAGCCGCCGTCGTACGAGATGCCGGGTACTTGCGGCGCGACCTGGCAGGTAACGAAATCCCCGCGACGACATGAATCGCAGTTCCCGCAGTGCCCGCCGTGCCAGCCGACTCCGGCACGCTGACCGGGCGTCCATCCGGCCACTCCCGCGCCGACCGCATCGATGATTCCTGCGACTTCGTGCCCCGGGATGCGGGGATAACGAATGCCCGGCCAGGTTCCTTCCTTGACAAAGGAGTCACTGTGGCAGATACCGCAGGCTTGAACTTTTATGCGTACGGCTCCGGCACCCGGCTCCGGGATTTCGCGTTCGACGAGTTCCAGGGGGCCTTGAGGTTTGGTGACTTGTAAAGCTCGCATCTTAGCCATGATGGTTCCTCCCATACTGTTCTTTATCGGGTAATGGTCGCGGCAGATGGAACGCCGACCGGCGGCGGACTGTGCGTCGACACTATCGGCTTTACCATCACCGTGGACTTTGCAATAGAGATCGACATGAGCGTTGTTCTCTCCAACGACTTCAACGAAAGGTGTTTACAATTCCTGCCTTTCGTGTGCAATAATACTTGTATGAAGATAATGCCTGTTGCCGGTCTTGCGGTGAAACCCGTGAAGGATTTTTGGTTTTGCCGGCTTGTTTCGAAACGGCATGATGGAGGAGAATGTATCGGATTGGGCAAACGGCGCACGCAACGTTGCTTGGAAGCGAGGTACGGCTGTGCGGAGGATGTGATATGTCTCGGAGCGGGAGATGTTTTCACTATCGAGCAGGATTGCGATGCGATGATTATGGCCGGGCATGGAGGCGACTTATGACGTTCATGAAGAGTTCTTGGCTTGCATGGGGTTTGGGTGTTGCGGTTTTCCTCGCGATAGTACTTTTGGGAGAAGTCGGGCCGAGTTTTGCGCAGTCTTCCAGTTACTGTGATTCCTACGCAAGGAACTACGCCGACAACCACAGCGGCTCGGCAGCCGGCGATGTCCTTGGCAGCGCTGTGGTTGGGGCCGCCGGCGGGGCATTGCTTGGAGGCATCTTCGGTGGGGGCAGGGGCGCGGGAACAGGCGCTGCAATCGGTGCCGGCGTCGGAGCGGTGAGCGGCGGAGTACGACGGTCGAACATATGGTCCCACAATTACGACTTTGCCTATCGCTCCTGCATGCGAGGACATTAGGCCAGGGGTCAGACCTACGCAATTGACAATCGCTGCCTTCACCAGCGGAGTGTCGAAATCCTGCCCGTCGTGCAGGTTGGGCTGAGCGGAGCGAAACCCAACGAAATCCTGCCCGGGGGCGGGAGCAAAAGGCCGCGCACTCCAGTCATCCTCGGTGCAAGCTCCAGTTGCTCCTCTTGGCCTTACGGCCCCAGGCAACGAGGTGCCTGAGGGCCCCGACCATCATCCCCTCATTTTCCGGAGTTTCCGTCCGGAACATTCGGCTATCTCAAGCCCGGCTCTCATTTCCCCGCCAAACCAGCGTGACAAGCCGCCGGGAACCCAGCTTGGAAACGCCGCGAAGCGGCGTGGGGGTGTGTGGGGCGGGGCTCCCCACGCTTTTCATTCTTTGATACCATCTGGAACGCGACTTAATATAAAGCGTAACCGCCTGCGGTGCACGCGGGGTTTTGCGTGCGCGCGGCTATGTGTGGCTGTACCCTCCGGATTCGTCCTGTCCCAGGGAGTGGGTTACGGGGTTCTTCGCAAAGTAATCCAGGCAGCGCCGCAGGTCTCCCAGCAGGAGGTCGGCCAGGTCCCGGCTGAAGCCATGACGCACCAGGGCGCGCATCACCACAAGGTCCTGGCGGTTGGCGGGCATGGAATAGGCCGGTACCTGCCAGCCCCGGCTGCGCAGCCTGTCGGAGAGGTCGTAGAGATTGAAGCCGAGGTTCGCGCCTTCCTTGAGGCTCCAGCTTACGGCCGGGATGCCGCCGCGGCCGTTGTAGATAAGGTTGAACACGTCCATCTTCCTGAGGGCGTCTCCCAGGTGGGCCGCCGTTTCATAACAGGCCTGATGGATCTTGCGGTAGCCTTCGCGCCCCAGCCGCAGAAAGTTGTAGTACTGCGCCACGATCTGTCCGCCCGGGCGCGAGAAGTTCAGCGCAAAGGTCGGCATGTTCCCGCCGAGGTAGTTGACCTGGAAAATCAGGTCTTCGGGCAGGTCCTTGGCGTCGCGCCAGACCACCCAGCCCACCCCAAGGGGGGAGAGGCCGAACTTGTGGCCCGAGGCGTTGATGGACTTGACGCGTGTCAGCCGAAAGTCCCAGACCAGATCGGGATCGCAAAAGGGCGCAAGGAACCCGCCGCTGGCGCCGTCCACGTGCACGGGGATGTCAAGGCCCGTATCGGCCTGAAGCTTGTCCAGTGCCCGGCACACGGCTTCCACGGGCTCGTATTCGCAGGTGAAGGTCACCCCAAGGGTGGGCACCACGCCGATGGTGTTCTCGTCGCAACGCGCAACTACCTCGTCGGGGCTCATGATCAGGCGGTTCCTTTCCATGGGAATTTCCCGCAGCTCGACGTCCCAGTACCGCGCGAACTTGTGCCAGCAGATCTGAACCGGACCGCAGATCATGTTGGGCTTGTCTGAGGGCTTGCCCCGGGCCTTCATCCTTTCTCGCCAGCGCCATTTCATGGCCATGCCCCCGAGCATGGCGGCCTCGCTTGAACCCGTGGTGGAGCAGCCCATGGTGTTGGCCGCATCGGGCGAGTTCCAGAGGTCGGCGAGCATGTGCACGCAACGAGCCTCGATCTCCGCGGTCTGCGGGTACTCGTCCTTGTCGATCATGTTCTTGTCGAGGCACTCGTCCATGAGACGGTGCACCTCGGGATCGCCCCAGGTCTGGCAAAAGGTGGCCAGGTTCTGGCGCGAGTTGCCGTCCAGCATGAGTTCGTCGTGGACCACCTGGTAGATGTGCCTGGGCTCAAGTTCTTTTATGGGGAACCTGTATTTGGGCATGCTGACCGAAAGGTCGCTGGAGGCGTACACGTCGTCCAGGAGACCGTTCCTGACGTTGTTCTTTTGATGCAAAGGCATGAGAACCCCCTTTTTCGCAGATTTGAGAAGAATCAGTCGCCGGTTTGACGCCATTCGGGTTTCTTCCTGGAATTGATGAGCAGCGGCAGGCCGATGAAGACCACCATGCCGGCGGTCACCAGCCCCACATACAGTGCCGGGTTGCCAACGGGGAGGTTGCTGGGCGGGAAAAATCCTACCACCAGCGAGAAGCAGACCCCCAGAAGCCCGATCCCGGCCACCACTCCCATGCCGAAGTTTCCCCCGGGCACCTTGTAGGAACGCGGCAGGTCCGGCCGGGTGAGCCGCAACTTGATGGCTGCGGCATACATCAGGATGTACATCACGAGATACAGGGTGATGGTCATGGCCGAGAGCACGAAGAAGGCCACGCTCACGTTGTCCATGACAAAGTAGAGCGAGGCCAGCACGCTCACGATCACGGCCTGGATGAGCAGGATGTTGATCTGCATGCCGTTCTTGTTGACCTTGGCCATAAAAGGCGGGATCTCGCCCTGCTTGGCGGTTTCCAGCAGGCCGCGGCTTGGCCCGCCGACCCAGGACATGACCCCGCCGATGGCGCCGAAGGCGGCCAGCAGACCCATGACGGGGGTGAGGAAGCCGATATGGAATTTTGAGAACAGTTGTTCGAAGGCCTGCATCAGCCCGGCCGTGAGGCTGATGTCTTTGGCCGGGATGACCGCGGCGACGGCCAGTGACCCCAGGATGAACAGAAGGAAAATCACGGCTGCAGCGACGAACATGCTCTCGGGGAATTGCTTGGAGGGGTTCTCCAACTCGTTGGCGTGCACGGCGTGCACCTCCACTCCGGCGAAGAGCAGGATGATTCCGGCCAGGAAGGCCACACTGCCAAGGCCGGTGATGTGCGGGAAGAAGCGTGCGTGAGGCGCTTCGTGGGCGATGGTTGCAGCGCCGGCTTCGAGGAAGCACACCGGGTTGCCCTGATCAACCCAGAGCAGGCCCAGGACGATGATCAGCGCTCCGGGCAGCACCGTGCCCAGGAGCACGCCGTACTTGGTGACGGAACTGGCGATGCCGGAGCCGGCCAGGGTCAGGAAGGTGGCCAGCCAGTAACAGACAAGGATCACGATGCCGGTGTACATGCCGTTGTCTGCGAGTTCCGGCTTCATGAACAGGTAGGCCAGCGCGCCGGCCGCGAACCCCAGCACCGTGGGGTACCACACCACGTTCTGGATCCATTGCAGCCAGATGGCCGTGAACCCCCAGCGGGAGCCGAAGGCTTCTTTGATCCAGACGTACACGCCGCCCCCCCGGCCGCTGAAGGCTCCTCCCAGTTCCGCAGACACGAGGGACGCGGGGATGAGAAACATGATGGTGGCGAAGAGGATGTAAAAGATCATGGAAAGCCCTTCCTTCGCCATCATGGGCAACCCGCGGAGGCTGACCACAGCCGCAACCGTCATCATGCTCAATGTGAAGACCGACATGCCCTTTTTCCCTGCCATCGATTTCTCTCCTTACCAGCATCAAATAGTTCGGTTAGTGAGAGCAGCCGCTCTCTTTCCTGCGTCATGCGGTTCGCCCTGTCCGAGGCGGCGTATTCAATCAGGTTCAGAAGATCGCCGTCGTTGCCACAGACAGAGAACTGAAAGATTGACGTTCTTCCATTCCGTATATGATATTGATAATTCGATTCTTGTGGTCATTTGCAAATTCAAGGTGGTAAACATGTGTGAAGTCTTTGCCGCCGAGGACCTCGAACCTGCACGAGAGATCTTCAACGAGATTCATGCCGCCATTATAGGATGAGTCGAGATATGAGAAACGCACTGGAAGTTTCTTGTAACTTATGCGTATCTGTTTCAAAGCGGATGAATTGTCTTCCACGCGTGTGAGGACCGACGACACTCCGGAAAAGAACAATCTGCGAGCCTCCTCTTTTTGATGGATCTTGATTATCAGCATAAGAAGCGGAACATAAAAACCGGCCACAACCAGGATAAAAATGGAAGATCCCGGCGATAGCCTGTGCAGCAGAGTCTGATGATTCAATCCATTTTTAGAACACCTCCGCAGGTGTTTTTTACAGCTCCGGAAAGCAACGCCTGTCAAAGGTCACACGGGAGACCTGCTTGTCCTTGCGCAAAATGCATGCGAGGCTCAGAGCAATAATATTCATAATATTGAGTGTCGTGAGCATACAGGCATAGGACGTATTCGTCAATTGAGAGATTCTCTGAATATACTTCATATAAGTGGGATAGCCGCATTTTTGCAGCCCGATAGAGCTTTGGAAAGAGATGAAAAGGGAATCCTGAATGCTCAACATTCGCTGCAACAGTCGAATTCTGAGAATTCAAAGAAATGGGGGTGCACATCGTATGCAATCTTCATGGGAGGCAAATGACACCGTCTGAAACTGCGGGGATTGACGGCACGTCGTATTGGAGGAGAAGAACAGCGGCCTCCGAACGGTCGCACATCTTGTCCGGTCATTTCGCAATGGGCGGTTGGTGGTTATATTGTAGTCTACTGATGCCGTCCTCACCGTTCTCTGCGGGAGAGGCGTCTTTGCGGGAGTGAAGAGGTGCGTTTCGCGTTCGGGACGTGCCTCGAGTTGACACGCTCTCGCAAGAGTGCGGCATGAACACCGAATTTTAGTGCCGGAAATGGAGGCGACATATGAATCTGAAAAAGAATTCGTGGCTTGTGTGGGGTTTGAGTGTGGCTGTTTTCTCGGCCCTTGTCCTTTCCGGAGGAGTGGGTATGAGTTTCGCCCAGTCTTCTCGTTCTTGTGACACCTATGCAAGGAACTACGCCGACAACAACAGCGGTTCGACTGCCGGCGGGGTCCTGGGCGGGGCGGCGGCGGGAGCCGCGGGTGGAGCGCTCCTCGGGGGGATCATCGGCGGAGGCAGTGGTGCGGGTAAAGGGGCCGCAATCGGTGCCGGAGTAGGCGCTGTAACCGGGGGCGCCCAGCAGTCGAACGCATGGTCCGGCAATTACGATTATGCCTATCGCTCCTGCATGCGAGGAGACTGATCGCCGGGTGTCCATCCTGCAATCGGGTGGATCTCCCGATGAGCGGCCCTCATTTGGAACGAGGGTCCGCCTGGTGCCCAAGTCCGCGGAACGACATTCCGGCGAAGGCGGGCAGGGCTGAGGCCTTCAAATGTTTTTGAGAACGCCCCGGCTTTCGTGGGGGTAAGGGCAGGGCCGGCGGGATTTTCCAAAAGCAGGGGCAGCACGGGAGTAATGCTTTCGCGACGGAAGGCGGGCCTTCAAGGGAGGCCTTCACGGGCAAAACTGAGAACACATGGTCGAGATCGGGTACGAAGCGTGGGCTTCATCCGGCAGAGGAAATGGATGGAGCCCACGCCTGTTTTGGGGGTCGCTTCGCCGCGCCCATCAAATGTTGTTGTAACCCACCTCCCCGTGGACCTGCCTGTCGAGGCCCATGATCTCCTCTTCGCCCTCCGCTCTCAGCCCCATCACCTTATCCAGGACCACACAGATGACATAGGTCATCGCGAGGCAATACAGACCCACACTGAATACCCCGACCAGTTGCACTCCGACCTGCGCCGCATTCCCGGCAACGAGGCCCGTCCCGCCGTAGGTTGCAAAAAGACCCGTGGCGATCGGTCCCCAGATTCCCCCGATCCCGTGGACCCCGACAACGTCCAGGGAATCGTCGTAGTCCATCTTATATTTGAGCCTGACACCGTAAAAGCAGATCACTCCGGCAACGAGTCCGATGATGATGGCATAACCGGGGGTGACAAACCCTGCGGCGGGGGTTATCGAACCGAGTCCGGCCACGATGCCCGATGCGAAGCCGAGGGCGCTGGGTTTGCTGAGGACCCACCATTCCATCGCCATCCACGCGCATGCGGCCGCACAGGCCGCAATCATCGTCGTGGTGAAGGCGAGGGCCGCACTGGCATTGGCGGCGAGGGCACTGCCCGCATTGAAGCCGAACCAGCCAAACCACAAAAGGCCGACTCCCAGAACGGTGAGCGTCAGATTGTGGGGCACGAACATTTCGCTCGGGTAGCCGTGGCGCTTTCCCAAAAGAAAAGCAATCGAAAGAGAGGAAATCCCGGCGGACAGGTGGACGACCATGCCGCCGGCGAAATCCATTGCGCCCAACCGTGAAAGCCAGCCGCCCCCCCAAATCCAGTGAGTAATCGGGTCATACACAAGAAATGACCAGAGCAGGATGAAAACGATGTAGGTGCTGAACTTCATGCGTTCCGCGATAGCCCCGCTGATAAGCGCCGGGGTGATGATGGCGAACATTCCCTGGAACATGACGAATGCATAGGTGGGGACTGTTCCCGTAAGGGAATCCGGGTTCGTTCCAAGCAGGAGGAACTGACTGAGGTCGCCGATCAATGCATTGCCGGTCCCGAAGGCCAGGGAATACCCGATGATGACCCATTGGAGGCCGACCACGCCGAGCGCCACGAAGGAGTGCATGAGCGAATTGAGCACATTCTTCTTCTGAACCATGCCTCCATAAAAGATCGCAAGGCCGGGAAGCATGAGCATCACAAGCGCGGAGGAAATAAGAATCCAGGCGGTATCGGCCTGGTTGAGGGCCGGCGAATCGGCGGCAAGCGCCGCTCCGTTGCCGGCGAGAACCGAAATCGGAAGCAGGACTACGGGCAGAAGCCCACTCAATGTGCGGTGTCCGGCATAGGAAGTGCCTTGGACGATCGGACGAAAGACCATGGTAAATCTCCAGTGGAATGAAGGGAAAACGGTCATGACGCGGGATAAACGTTTAAACTTTGAGCAAGGTTTATGCCACCGGTTATATACGATAAAAGTATCATTATTACGGTAGGTTGGAAGATGCGAAGGTGAGTCGGCAAATCTCTCGTATATACAAAATTGTAAAATTAGGTCTATCTCAGACATGGTATGTACAAATATGTCAATTCCCGGGCTTCCTTAACGGATGTGGATGGGGCTTGCAGTGCGGCGGAAGCAATGTGACAAAATGGTGTATCGAGTGCTGAGCGCTCGACTCTGCGTTACGAACAACTCCTTGAGATGACAAAAGAGATTGGAGTGGATGCCGATAGCTGAGTGCGGGCGGTCAATGGAAAGAGGGAAAAGTATAGACCACAAAATTGTACGGAAAAATCTTCCTTGCCCGCATGCGCGAGCAGCAGGGGGATTCATGCCGACAGGCCCGTGCCGCGTGAATCGAAAGTCGATCAGAATGGGATTGTATCCGCTCTGTATTCATAGTAATTACTCGCCGGTGGGATTTCTTTCTCCGAACGACTTTTATACACTGACCTGATTGCAGGTCACCTGATACATCCAAGAACGAGGAATGGAACAGATGAACGTTTTTCAAGGCATACTCATGGGTTTGATTCAGGGGCTGACGGAATTTATCCCGATCAGCAGCACGGCGCATCTCACGATTGTTGGAAAATGGATGGGGCTTATTTCACCGGAACATCCGGAACACTGGACCGCCTTCATTGCGGTCATCCAATTGGGGACACTCGCTGCGGTGCTGCTTTATTTTCTACGGGACGTCATCGAGATCTCCCTCGCATTTCTCGACGAAAATGTTTTCCGGCGAACGCGGTTCAGGGATCAGTCAAACCAATCAAGGCTTGGATGGTACGTCATTATCGGCTCGCTGCCCGTAGCTACGGTTGGAATAGCGTTCAAGAAAATCATCGAAGGGCATCTCACCAAAGACTTGACCGTGATCGCGAGCAGCCTCATCATTTTTGCAATCCTTCTTGCGGTGGCCGACTTGACGGCCAGATTCTCAAAAAGAATTCAGAACGTGACCTGGTTCGACGCGCTCGTAGTCGGCATCGCTCAAGTCCTCGCGCTCGTTCCCGGTGCGTCGCGGTCCGGCACTACGATCACCGGAGGCCTGCTGGTCGGTATGACGCGCGAAACGGCCGCGAGGTTTTCGTTTCTTCTGAGCATCCCCGCCGTATTCGCCAGTGGTCTGCTCGAATTCAAGGAAAGCCTCCAGTTCATGGGTTCTCAGGATTTGTTCATCCTGGCTTGCGGGACGATTGTGTCCGCGGTCAGCGGGTATTTGACCATAGCGTTTCTGCTCAGGTATCTTCGCACCCACTCGACAATGATTTTCGTGAGCTACCGCATAATCCTCGGAGGTCTGCTGTTCTGGATCGTGCTGAGAGGGATTTGAAGAGACGAATCCAATCCGTGGTAAGAGGGCATTCGACCGCTTCCCACGGTGATGGCTGAAGAGGCCGGGGCGGTATGAGCGCCGCCCCTTTGGCTGATCCTCTTCGACACGACAGCACCTGATTTTCCCGCCGGAGAAAAACACTTTCTTTCGCCTGATTTGAGCGAGCTTTTGCCGCGCCCCCTCGCTCCTCCCGCCAGGGGAGGGGATGTGATTCACTGAAACCGCTCCATCCCCGACAGCTCTCCCGTGGATTGCACTCATTGGGGTAAGTGGTCCATTTCATAAGTTCAATGATATAATCCTAGCGATGGGTGGCACGGACAACTCGTTGTCCGTACGCGAAGCGCAAGAGGAGGCTCGGAGGGCAAGCCCTGGAATCGTGGTAACGGATTCGGCGGTCCTCTTGTCCTTACGGACCCGGATACAAGTATCCGGGCCACCCGTGATGAGATCTCCGTGATACGTCATCGTATTTATGAAACAATGTACTAAGCCCAACTCTAAGACCGAACCCGGCCGCCTCCGACGCTCATGTACTCCGCATTCCACAATCTCAGCCGACCCTGTGATGTACAAAAATGTGCTTCTTTTGGTGCGTATCTGCGTTTACTAACAATCTTGTCATGTGCGGAGGTACCTTCCCATCGCAAATACCTCGGAAGGTGCCAAAGATAATTAGTCTGAGATCTTAAGTAGTTATAAAAAAGATAGATAGACGAATTACACTTTGGCACGAGACTTGGTTAAGCAACTGTCGAAATGGTGCAGGTGGTTCACGTTGTTGAGCGATCGCAAAGATTGGAACCGGCGCTCGGCACGCGGCATCTGCCCGGTGACATGGTACAGGGCAGGGGACCTGCCGAGTGTTTTTTTGATCGAAAGAGCAATTATACGATTCCGGACAATGAGGGGACAGGAGGTATGAGAGAATGATCAAAATTGAAGCCATCATCAAGCCATTCCGACTAACCGAGGTTCAAAGCGCCCTTTCGGCGCTCGGCGTTCAGGGCATGACGGTCACGGAAGTAAAGGGATTCGGTCGTCAAAAGGGACACGTAGAATTCTATCGGGGTGCTGAATACCAGGTGAATTTCGTTCCGAAGCTTCTGATTATGGCAGTTGTTGCGGACTCTCTTGCCGATCAGGCCGTGGAGGCCATCCAGAAAGCGGCTTATACGGGGAAGATCGGCGACGGGAAGATTTTCCTTTCGCACATCGATGAAGTGATGCGAATCCGTACTAAGGAGACCGGCCCGGAAGCCATCTAGGGCTTCAGCGACTCAGCCATTTGACGGGCGATTTTTTAGCGGCTCGTCTATAGAGACCCGGAGGAAATGAAATGAAGAGATTACTGGTGACCCTGGTTTTTGTTTTCCTGGCATTGATGGCGAGCACTACTTTTGCCGTGGAATCAAGCGCGCCGATACAGTTGGCACAAACGACCGGTACCGCTCCGGCACCCGCGGCTGAGGCCGCCGCAGCTCCGGCAGCGCCCGCGAAAATTGATACGGGGGACACGGCATGGCTGCTGGCTTCTTCCGCCCTGGTCATGCTTATGACTCCGGGCCTTGCCCTCTTCTACGGCGGCATGGTACGGCGAAAGAACGTCCTCGGAACAATTATGCACAGTTTTGTGGCATTGGGTGTGATAACGGTTCAATGGGTCCTGTTCGGTTACAGTCTGTCGTTTGGGCCGGATGTCGGACACTTTATCGGGAATCTTGACTGGATCGGGCTAAGCGGGGTCGGATTGGAGCCGAATCCCGACTACGGCGCAACGGTCCCGCACCAGGCGTATATGATATTTCAGATGATGTTTGCCATAATCACGCCCGCTCTTATTTCAGGCGCCATTGCGGAAAGGTTCAAATTCAGTGCCTACCTCGTCTTTATCACTCTCTGGGCGTTCCTGGTTTATGATCCTCTCGCCCACTGGGTCTGGGGTACGGGCGGATGGATGAAAGAACTGGGGGCGCTCGATTTCGCGGGCGGTCTCGTGGTCCATATCAGCTCGGGTGTTTCCGCGCTCGCGTGCGCCCTCGTGGTAGGCAAGAGGAAAGGCTACGGCGTCGATCTCATGGCCCCGCACAACCTCACGCTCACCATCCTCGGAGCTTGCCTTCTGTGGTTCGGATGGTTTGGATTCAACGCGGGCAGCGCGGTGGCCTCCGGTGCGCTGGCAACGTCGGCTTTCGTGGTCACGCATATCGCCACCGGTACGGCGGCCATGTCCTGGATGTTTACGGAATGGATCCACAGAGGCAAACCGACCGCTCTGGGTGCGGCATCCGGTGCGGTTGCGGGGCTCGTCGCGATCACTCCTGCGTCCGGTTTCGTCGGCCCGATGCCGTCGCTCATCATCGGACTTCTTGCCGGCATGGTCTGCTATGGAGCGGTCAACCTGAAATCGAAGTTGGGGTATGACGATTCACTGGACGTGGTCGGCGTGCATGCGGTCGGAGGGACCATGGGCGCATTGCTCACGGGATTGTTCGCTTCGAAGCTCATCAACCCGGCCGGAGGCGACGGACTCTTCTTCGGCAACCCGGGCCAGTTCGGTATTCAGGCGCTTTCGGTCTTATGCGCCTGGGCATACGCCTTTGTCGTCAGCTTCATCCTGCTGAAGATAATCGATGCGACTATCGGCCTCAGGGTAAGCGAAGAGGAGGAGTCGATGGGGCTCGATCTCACTCAACACGGCGAGGTGGGCTACACGATGTAGCCGGGAAACCTTGGCATGCGGCCTCCACAGGGAAACGATCGACCGCCGCAGAACACTTCATGACAGGGCAGGACGTGGACTTGCCCTGTTCTTTATCCTGGAATCCGGGAAGGGGACTGTCCATCCCACGTTCGGGAGTGCGGACGACGCCTTACAGATAGCGTCATAGGTTTTTGCGAGATGAAGGAAGCCGTGCAGTGTAGGGTGGGCACAGGTTTACCGTGCCCACCATCTAACCATGCGGCGGTTAAATCCGGTGGGCAACGCTTTGCTTTTGCCCACCCTACAACTGAGGTTTTCCGCCGCGCGTTCATGCCGACCCCCGACCTGCAAGGGCAACGGATCGGCTACCCGTCTGAAGAAGAAAGAAATCGACCGTTTTCCGTGAAATCACTTGGCGAAGTCCGGGAGTTGAACCCTCAGGAGGTCTTCGCGAGGGTTTAATTTCTCGATCTTGACCCGAATCATTTCCCCTGGATGAAACCGGGCATTCTCGGTAACGGGCGCATTGGTCTCGATGAACAAATCCGGGAGCAACAGGTGGGCGAAGCGGTCATTTTTTTCAAGAATCAGCGCGTTCAGGGTGTGGACGTCTTCCTGTTCGAGGTATTTCAGGATCCAATAGCGCGTCCATTTTCTTTGGATGAAGGAGATCTTCGACTGCTGGGCAGCCAGTTTAGTGATGAGCTGCCGCAATTCATCCTCTGTGTAGAGTTCCGGTTCATTCATGATCGCCTGTTTCAACTGGCGCTGAACGACGAGGTCCGTGTAACGGCGGATGGGTGAGGTCACCGTGGTGTAGTGAGGCAGCGCCAGGCTGCAGTGCAGCTTGGCCCTCGTGTCCAGTTCAGCGCGCGCGAACAGGCGTCTCTGGCGGTAAATGTAAAACAGCTCATGCTCGCTCTGGGTAAAATCCGTTTCCTGCTTGCATTCCCCCTGTGCGCGAAAGATGGACGGAATATTGCGTTCGGTGAGGTACACAGCGGCGGAGCTGTTCGCGGCGATCATCCATTCCGAAACCATTATCTGACTCGGGGTCTCCTTTTCGTACCTCGATACCTGGATCATGCCGGCTGGATTGACATAAACCTGGATCTCGGGCAGGGGCAGGATCTGTGCGCCGTTTTCGAGTCTCTTGCTCCTGAGTTTCACGGCGAGATCGCACATGAGGGACAGGGATTCGTCCCGGCCGACCCGATCGTTCACTTCCTGGTAGGTCATCTGTTCCCGGACTCTCACCATGCTTGGAACGATTTCAGAACTCCGGACGGCCCCCTCCCGATCGACCCGAAGCAGAAAGCTGAGGGCCGGTCTGTCTACTCCGGCTTTAAGGCTGCAGACATCCTCGGAAATCCTGGAAGGCAGCATGGACACTTTCGTGTCGGGGAGGTAGATGGAAGTAGCCCTGTTTTCGGCTTCCCTGTCGAGAGGGTCTCCCTTGCGGACGAACCCGGCGGCGTCGGCTATGTGAATACCGACTTCGAAGGAACCGTCTT
Source organism: uncultured Syntrophobacter sp. (assembly GCA_963666995.1). Lineage (GTDB taxonomy): Bacteria > Desulfobacterota > Syntrophobacteria > Syntrophobacterales > Syntrophobacteraceae > Syntrophobacter. The sequence continues at coordinate 4,613,157 of OY762941.1, forward strand.
CCATCGCAGCCAGGCTCAAGGCGTCATCGTAGTCCCGGGTGAGAATGTTATCGACGGTAAACGATTGAAGATGGCGCAGGTCCCTGCGCTGTTCGCGGTCGCTGTCCGGTAGGGAAATGGTCTCCGCCAGCCGATCGACTTCCTCGGGGAACCGGGGTGAAATGCCCTGCTCGTGAAGGTAGAGGTTCTCGTTTTCGGTCCACAGCCCAAGGCGGACCATAAGCTTGAAGGCGGATTGCGGCTGAGGCGGGACCCCGGCGCGCTTGAACAACTCTTTAACGAAGACCCCCTCGGGGGATTCCTGGCCCAGGATTGCATAGTCTTTCAGGCTCTGGATCAGGGCGTCCTGCTCGTCGATCGCGGCGCGGGGCTTCCGGTTCCAGACGGCTTCCACCCATTGTGAACTGCGTTCCAGCCGGGCCTCCCTCTCGGCCTCCCTTTCTATCTCGATCCGGCGCTGTTCGACTTTTTCCCTGGACCGCGCAAAAAACAGTCCATCTTTGTACTGAAAATAGAGCCGGTCCTGGTGCAGGATCCTTTGGACGGCCGCCACGTGGTGCTCAGTTAAGGGACCGGAATAGGCAAACCCTGCGAGGTCCTCGCCTTCAAAGCCTTCCTCCTCGGCTTCGAGCAGGTCCCAAAGCTCGGCCACGTCGACGCTCCGAGTCAGGTTCCATCTCAGGGCCGTGACGGCCCGCAGCTTCTCAACCTGGCCGTCGCGACCGAGTTTCGGGTCGATTGTGTCCCGTCCGAAATGAATCACCCTGCTTTGAGCGAGACTGACCTCCCGATTGTGCTCGGTCAGGATCGACAGGCGGTTGTTCTTAACGGCCGTGCAGACGCCGCACACAATCTCCTTGGATTCGAAAAATTCCAGGATCGTGCCGGCTACAATTTCACAGGGTGCGGACCGGCTCATGTCTGGCCTCCCGCATGAGCGAAACTCCGCATTTTTCGTATATACGATTCAACGCCGTTGGAGATTCCCATGGCGAGGTTCTTTTGAAATCCACGGTCCCGCAAAAGATGTTCCTCCCTCTCGTTCGTTAAAAACGCTGTTTCAACGAGTATGCAAGGCATTTCCGCGCCAAGCAGCACATAGAACGGAGCCTGCTTGGTGCCGAGATCCCTTGTTCCCCGATATGCGGGGCGCAGCTTCTTCACCAGATTAGCCTGAACCTCTTGGGCCAGCCGCGACGACTCTTTGACCTTGGTGTTGAGCATGAGGTCGTGGAGGATGGCTTCGAGGTCGCTGATCTTCTTGTTTGCGGTCGCATTTTCAAAGGCCGCGACGCGCGCCGATTCCTGGTCGTTTGAAAGATTGAGCGAGTACGTTTCCGTTCCGTGACGGGTCCTGTCCTCGTGAGCATTCGTATGGATGGAGATAAAAAGATCGGCCTTGTGAGAATTTGCAAAGGCTGTGCGCTCCTCAAGCGGCACGGACCGGTCGTCGGTTCGGGTAAGAATGACTTCACATCCTGTTCTTTGCTCAAGAATCCTCTTGAGTTCCTTTGCAACCGCGAGTGTGATCTCCTTCTCGAAAATGTGATTCGGGCTTATCGCCCCGGTGTCTTTCCCGCCATGGCCGGGGTCGATGACGATTCGGCGAACCTCCAGAGCGAGCTGCCGCGCCAGGCTGGGCACAGGTGTCCGGCCGCGTGCCGTGGCCTTTGCAGCCGCGGGACCGCTCTTTGCGGAGCCTCCTTGGGGCGCGGGCGCGGGCGGCCTCGCATTGGCTTTGCGGGCGGCCGTGCCGGAAGATGATGCAACTGCCGGGGGCTTCGAACGGTGTGGAGCCGGCCCGGGGCCCTTTTTCTTCAGGGCCGGTCTCTTTCGCGTTTCGGCTGCCCTTTCGGCCGCCTTGCGCTTCATGTCTCCGTTTGGAAAGAGGATTCCGACTTTGGAAAACTCAATATAAGCCTGATCGACGTCCTGATTGAGGTAAATGACACCCGTCATGTACTGAGCGTCATCGGCCAGGGGGCTTTTGGGGAATTTCTGTGTAACATTTTTGTAGTTTTCTACAGCCGACCTGAAATCCTCATGGCTCTGGGTGATATCGTATCGTGAATGGTAGCACTGGCCAAGGAGGTAATAGCATCTGTCGGTTATCTTTTCCCCGGCGTCCTTTGGAATGATCTGTCTCAGCACCTTGACGCACTGGTCGAAATTTTCGAGTTTCCGTTGTTTTTCAGTGAGCGAAAGAGTCGAGCGGTAGAGTTTGAGCGCACTTTTATACTGTGCCTCAAGGTTTTCGGCTGAAGGAGTCAAAGGCGCGGCCCAGGCCGCGAAGCACATCAACCCCATTGCCGTTGCGATCAAAATTCCAAGGATGCGCACCTTCATTTCTTGCCCCTTGCAGGGGACGTTCCGTCCGCATTTCTGCCCTTGTCCGGAGTGCCGGCCTTCATCTGTTCCTTCAGCGCGTGCAGGGTCTGCATGGCGGCTATCGGGGTCATGTTGTCCAGGTCGAGTGCGAGGATCTGGTCCCGGAGCCATTCCGGCGATCGATGAAAAAGGCTCATCTGAAGCCCCGTTTCCTTTTCCTTGCCGCCCCGACCGCGCCTGCCGGGGACCACGGGCCGGTCGGCAAAAGGTCCCTGCCCCGATTCGAGCTGTTTCAGGATCTCGGTCGCTCTTTGTGTGACTTCTTCGGGAAGCCCGGCCAGTTTGGCCACCTGGATCCCATAGCTTCTGTTGGTCCCGCCTCGAACCAGCTTATGGAAGAACAGTATCTCCTGGTTCCACTCCCTGATCGCCACATTGAAATTCTTCACCCGGGGCCGGGTACCGGAAAGCTCCGTCAGTTCGTGATAGTGCGTGGCAAAAAGGGTTTTCACTCCCTCGCCCTGGAATTCGTGCAGGTGCTCGGCCACGGCCCAGGCGATGCTGAGGCCGTCGTACGTGCTGGTGCCCCTGCCGATTTCATCGAGAATGATCAGGCTGCGGGGTGTTGCATTGTGAAGGATATTTGCCGTCTCCTGCATCTCAACCATAAAGGTGGAACGTCCTCGGGCCAGGTCGTCCGATGCGCCGACCCTGGTGAATATCCGGTCCACGATGCCGATGCGCGCTTCAGATGCGGGGATGAAGCTCCCGATCTGGGCCATCAGCACGATGAGAGCCGCCTGCCGGAGGATGGTCGATTTCCCGGCCATATTCGGTCCGGTAATGATCAGCACCTGCTGCTGATGCTGGTCGAGGTCCAGATCGTTCGGTACGAAGGTCCCCTTCTCGAGGAAGAGTTCAACGACCGGATGACGGCCGTCCCGTATCTGAATGACGTCGTTCGTGTCGACCCGGGGGCGGCAATAGTCATGGCGGCCGGCCACTTCGGCCAGAGAAACCAGGCAATCGAGATCGCCTGCGAGATCGGCCATCGACCGTATCCGTTCGCTTTCCCGCGAAACGGTCAACCGCAGTTCCCCGAAGATCTGCTGTTCGAGTTCCAGCCTCTTTTCCTCGGCTTCGAGTACCTGCGTCTCGAAGACCTTCAAGTCTTCGGTGATGAACCGCTCGGCGTTCACCAGGGTCTGTTTCCTGAAGTAGTCTTCAGGAACGGACGACAGGTTGGCATTCGACACCTCGATGTAATACCCGAACACTTTATTATAGCGCACTTTGAGCGAGGAGATGCCGGACCGCTGCCTTTCGCGGGATTCGTAGTCGGCCATCCAGCCCTTTGCGTCACGGCTCAGGCGGACGTAATGGTCGAGCGGCTCGCTCACCCCGGAATGGATGATTCCTCCGAGGCTTAGCGTCAGCGGTTGAGGATCGACGAGCGTATTTTCGAGGATGAGCGCGACATCGGCCAGAGTGTCCCAGTTTTCGAAGAGCTGATTCAATTTCGGGCTGGTGAGCCGGGACAGAGATTCCTTGAGTTGCGGAAGAAGTTGAAGCGATTTTTTCAGTGCGACGAGGTCGCGGGGGGTTGAAGTCCCGGTAGAGTTGCGGCCGTTCAGGCGTTCGATGTCATTCATCTGGGAGAGGAGGTCGAATATCTCCGAACGCAGATCGCTCTTCTCGAGGAGTTCGGCCACGGCCTCCTGGCGGCTTTGGATGGCAGCGAGATCCAGGAGGGGATAGCGGAGCCATTGCTGGAATTTACGTCCGCCCATGGCCGTTCGCGTCTCATCCAGCGTATCGAGGAGCGACCCCTTGCGGCCCTGGGTGCTCAGGGAATTGAAAATCTCGAGGTTCCGTACGCTGTCGTCGTCAACGATCATGTAATCGGCGCGACTGTAGGGCAGGAGCTTTCTGACGTGGTCGCAGGAGGCGAGAAGGTTGGCCTTCGTATAGGCAAGTACGGCGCCGGCAGCCTCGATGCCGTAATGCATTCCGGCAACTCCGAACCCATCGAGGGAATGAACGCGGAAGTGCTTCAAAAGAATGTCTTCAGCGCGACTGTGGTCGAAATCATCAGCACTTGCGGAGGTGACCGTGAGTCCGAACTGCTTCTTCAGCGGTTCGGTCCACGGATAGTCCTCGCCGTCCGACAGCAGCAGTTCCCTGGGAGCGACCCGAATCAGCTCATCTCGCAGGGCTTCTTCGGAATCGAGTTCGACCATTTTGAATTCCGCGGTCGATACGTCCAGGAAAGCAAGGCCGAATTTGTGGCCGCTGCGGGATTGAGCGACGGCGGCGAGATAATTCGGCTGCTTTGCGGACAGGTTCTGACCATCGAGAACGAGCCCGGGAGTGATAACGCGGGTCACCTCACGGCGGACCAGCCCTTTGGCCTTCCTGGGATCTTCCACCTGATCGCAGATGGCTACTTTCTTTCCGGCGGAAACGAGGCGTGCGATGTATCCTTCGGCGGCATGGTAAGGAACGCCGCACATCGGGATCTGAACTTCGGACTGCCTGTCACGCGAAGTGAGCGCGATTTCGAGAATCCCGGAAGCGGCTATCGCGTCATCCATGAACATTTCATAGAAATCCCCCATGCGGTAAAAGAGTACAGCGTCGGGATATTTTTCCTTTATCTCGAGATATTGCTGCATCATGGGGGTAATTTTGTTCATTTCAGCTCCGACGTGATCCCGCGGTTCTGCTCTGCTGATACCGGTTTCGCCTTTGTCGATCCAGGTGGATCTTTATCCATTGCGTTGTCAAGATCAAGGAGTAATACTCCGAGCGAAAGTTTCCGCTCATTGGGGAAAGGGCACGGAATTGCCCGCATGGGAGACCTGTTTGTGAGTCCAATGCCCTTTCACCGCTGTGCTTCGGGCCTCGAAGTGGTTATCATATATCGCGTCCGACGCCCGAGTGGCAGATGCCGCCGCGCTGCGGCGCGTCTGCGGCGCAAAAATCAATTACCGATCTTTCCGGCGGAACTGGAGGATGATTTTCGCTCGGGGAAACCTTCCTCCGGAGTACTGCCGTATGGAATGCGCACAAGAAGAATATGCTCAGTGAACGCGAACCATCAGCCAATGATCTGTTCATTCGCCTAAGGGGCGTCCGTCAACATAACCTGAAGAACATCGACCTCGATCTGCCGCTTTTCAAGCTGATTGCGGTGAGCGGTGTCAGCGGATCCGGAAAGTCCAGCCTCGCCCTCCACACGCTCTATGCCGAGGGACAGAGGCGCTATGTCGAGACATTTTCCCCGTACGCCCGCCAGTTCCTCGAAAGGATGGATCCCCCCGATGCCGACCTCATCGAAGGAATTCCTCCAAGCATAGCCATTGAATCGGGAACCGCGGTGAGAAGTTCACGATCGACCGTCGGAACCATCACCGAAATCAACGATTACTTGAAACTACTCTATGCGCGCCTTGCCATACCATATTGTCCCACGTGCGGCCAGCCTGTTTTTCAGGACACCCCGGAAAGCAGCTACTCGAAGCTGAAAGATCTCCCGAAGGGAAGCCGCGTGCTGATCGCGTTTCCTTTCGCGCCGGGAAAATCCAGGGACTGGATAGGCAGTCTGATATCCCAGGGATTCCTGCGTCTCTACGCCGGGGGAAGAACGGTGGACCTCGAGGAAAGTGCGGGTGCGGACATCCCGGTCGACAGGAACGGTGAGGTCCTGGTGGTCGTCGACAGACTGTCGTGGGGCAGGGCGGCGCGGGAGCGCATCGTCGATTCCCTGACGACGGCGTTCGGCATGGGACAGGGCCGCCTGGCGGTCGTCGTGCTTCCCGAAGAAATCAGGTGGTTCACGTCGGACCTCAGTTGTGGGACATGCGATCCAGCCCGTTCTCTTCCGCCTCCCACACCCAACCTCTTCTCGTTCAACAGCCCTTTGGGAGCGTGCCCGGCCTGCCGCGGGTTCGGCAGGACCATCGGTTTCGACCTCAACCTGGTTATCCCCGATCCCCGGCTCTCGCTGAGAGAAGGTGCCGTCAAACCCTGGGGCAACGGCGCCGACAGGATGGAATATGAAGACCTCATCGGATTCTGCAGGAAAGAAGGCATTCCGATCGACGAGCCTTTTGAAAACCTCGGGGAAGAGGCGAAAGCAAAGATCATCAACGGCACGAAAGGCTACTACGGCATCAAGGGCTTTTTCGAATGGCTCGAGACCAAGACCTACAAAATGCATGTCCGGGTGTACCTGTCGAGGTACCGGGCTTACAGACCGTGCGCCGCCTGCGGAGGCTCCCGCTACCAGCCGGACACGCTTCTCTACCGGCTGCGCGGAGTGACGATCGGAGCGCTTGGGTCGTGGAGCATCGAAAGATGCGACGAATTCTTCTCGGGAGAATGGCCTGAAGTCGATCGGGACCCGGCCGCGGCGCTTCTCGTAAAGGAAATCAAAAGCAGGCTCGAATTCCTGCGGGCCGTGGGTCTCGAATATCTGTCCCTTGACCGGCAATCGCGGACTCTTTCCGGCGGCGAAGTGCAGCGGGTCCATCTCACCAGGGCGCTTGGCTCCTCGATGGTGAATGTCCTCTATGTCCTTGACGAACCGAGTGTCGGGCTTCACGCCCGGGACCAGAAACGGCTGATGGGGCAGCTCCGGCGGCTCGTGGGAATGGGCAATACCGTCGTCGTCGTGGAACATGACCCGGACATGATCCGGTTCTGCGACGAAGTGATCGATATGGGGCCGGAGGGGGGCGAAAAGGGCGGGGAAGTCATCTACCAGGGTACCCCGGAGGGACTTGCGCAAAACGAGAAGAGTCTCACCGGAGGATACCTTTCCGGACGATTGGAAGTCTCACCGGCCGCAAGGAAGCTGCGTCGGGTTCGAAACGGTCACCGACTCATGTTGAAAGGCGCCCGTGAAAACAACCTGAAAGACATCACGGTTGAATTCCCCCTCGGAATGCTCGTCGGAGTGAGCGGGGTGTCGGGGTCGGGGAAGAGCACCCTCGTTGAAAAGACACTCTACCACAACTGGCTGAGACAAACCGGGAAGGCCACCGATACTCCCGGGCTGTGCGATTCCCTCGACGGCACCGAAAACATCGAAGAAATGGTCCTCGTGGATCAGCAGCCCATTGGGCGAAGCCCGCGCGCGAACCTTCTGACCTATACCCGTTCGCTCGATCCCGTGAGAAAACTTCTCGCTCAGACCCCGGAAGCCATTGCCCGGGGCTTCACCGCGAGTCACTTCTCGTTCAATGTTCCGGGAGGCAGGTGCGAAGTCTGCAAGGGCGAGGGATTCGAGCGCGTGGAAATGCAGTTCCTGGCCGATGTCTTTATCCGGTGCCCGCAGTGCAAAGGGCTGAGATTCAAGGACGAGATCCTTGAAGTGAAGGCGAGGGGCCTCTCGATCGGAGATATGCTCGAATGCACCGCCAGGGAATTGATCGAAGTGTTCAGGGATTCCGAACCGCTTGCAAAGGCGCTCGAACCCATATTGTCCATCGGACTGGACTACCTTCGCTTGGGCCAGCCGTTGAGCACGCTGTCCGGAGGAGAAGCGCAGCGGTTGAAGCTGGTGCATTTCCTTGGCTCAAACGGCAGGTCCGCCGACCGGAAACGACAGAAGCTTTTCATCCTCGATGAGCCCACCACCGGGCTTCACCCGCACGACATGCGCAAACTCGTCCATGTCCTTCAGCAACTGGTGGACCTTGGCCATACGGTCGTTGTCGTCGAACACAATCTTGACTTCCTTCGAGCCTGCGACTGGCTGATCGATCTCGGGCCCGGCGGCGGGGAGTATGGAGGCCGCGTGATCGCGGCCGGTCCTCCGCAGGTTGTCGCGGATCATCCCGAAAGCAGCACCGGTCAGTACCTCGGGCGGAAAATTCGGGGGACTTCGACCGGAACCTCCGGTTCTGCCGGCGACGGAGAAGTGCCGCTTCTCAAGGATGACAACGAGATTCTCATCCGGGGGGCCTACGAGCACAACCTGCAGTTGAAGGAGATGAGGCTCCCGCGAAATAAAATGATCGTTCTGACGGGGCTCAGCGGCTCGGGGAAGTCGTCGCTCGCCTTCGACGTTCTCTTTGCCGAGGGGCAGAGGCGATATCTTGAATGCCTTTCGTCCTATGTGCGGCAGTATTTCAAGATCATGGAAAAGCCCGACGTGGAACAGATCCTCGGGTTGCCTCCGACGATTGCCATCGAACAGCGAACCAGCCAGTTGAATCGGCGATCCACCGTGGCAACGATAACGGAGATCTATCATTTTCTGAGGCTTCTCTATGCAAAGGTCGGGATTCAGCACTGTCCGGACTGTGGAAGGGAACTTGAAGCGCTGACCTACGACCGGATCCTGTCGATGGTTGAAGAGGGGTTGCGCAAAGGCGAGTGCAATCTGGTGAGTCCGCTGGTGCGGGGTCGAAAGGGAATCTACCGGGATCTGTTCGCGCGCCTCCACAAAATGGGGTTCGAGCAGGTCCGGGTCGATGGAAAGTGGCTTTCACTCGATCCGGTTCCCCAGATCGCACGGCATCGCGATCACGATATCGAGATCATGATTCCCGGCATGAGCGATCCGGGCCTCACGCGATCGGCGCTTGCCGACAAGGTTCGCCGGGCTCTGGCCATGGGCGGGGGAACCATCCACCTCGAAGGTCCGGAACACAAGGTACTCAGTGAACGCTTGTATTGTCCGGCTTGCGAAAGGGGCCTTGCTCCGCTCGATCCGAGGCTCTTTTCCTTCAACAGCCGGCTTGGCGCGTGTCCGTCGTGCTCGGGGCTCGGCACCGTGAAGCGGTTCAACGTGGAGCGGCTGATCGGCCCTCATGATGCCCCATTGAAGGAAGGACTCGTGCATTTCCTGCGGACCTCGGTCTGGCCGAAGGGGCTGAAGTCTGAGGGAAAGAAGCTGGAAAAGTACTGGGTCGAAGGTTTGGGAGTGGACCTCGCGCTGCCTTTCGGCGTGCTTGCCGCCGAGATTCAGGATGCCATGCTTTACGGGCGGAAGAAGAAAGCCGAGGGGCTTGCAACGATCCTCGGGCAGGTTACTGACGAAGACAGTGCCTGGAGCATTCTGGAACCTTTTTTTGACGATACGCCGTGTCCGGAATGCGACGGGCAGCGGCTGAACAAACAGGCGAGGTCGGTCACCCTGAAGGGTTGGAGCCTCGGGGACCTCGTTGCCCTGGACATAACGCGGTTCGATCGGCAATGGAAGGAATTCCGGTTCGAGCCGCATGAACTGCCTGTCAGCGGACCGATCTCGAAAGAAATCGGGGAGCGGGTGTCCTTTCTGAGAAAGGTCGGTCTGGACTACCTTTCGCTCGACCGGTCCGGGGACACACTCTCGGGCGGGGAATCGCAGCGAATCAGGCTTGCAGCCCAGCTTGGATCGAATCTGCGTGGGGTGTGCTATGTCCTGGATGAACCGACAATCGGTTTGCATCCGGTTGACAACGGACGGCTGCTCGAGAGCCTTAAGGGACTGAAACAAAAGGGAAACACCGTCCTGGTCGTCGAACACGATGCCGAAACCATGAGGCAGGCGGACCTGCTGGTTGAACTCGGCCCGGCGGGGGGGAGGGGAGGCGGCAGGCTGATGGCTCAGGGCGATTTCCGCACCCTCTGCGCGAATCCGGACACCCTGACGGGGAGCTGGTTCTCCAAGTCGCTGGACGATCTTTACGGCATGAACGAAAGGAAGAACCCGGGGGAATCCGGATGGCTCGAAGTCTACGGCGCCGGAGCGAGGAACCTCAAGGGGTTCGACGTGCGGATTCCGCTCGGGGTCATAACCGTTGTGACGGGCGTTTCGGGGGCGGGGAAGAGCACCCTCGTGCGGGAAGTCATTTACAACGGCCTTCGTGAAAAGCTCGGAGACCGGGGAGGACGAAGACCGGCTGCAATGCTGCGGGGAATCGACGGATACCAGGGCATCCGCCGTGTTCTGGAAGTCGACCACAACCCGATCGGCAGGACTCCGCGGTCGATTCCGGGAACCTATGTCGGGGTCTGGGATGAAATCAGAAAGATATTTGCGCTGCTGCCGGAAGCGAGAGCGCGAGGCTTCGCTCCGGGGCGCTTTTCGTTCAACATCAAAGGCGGACGTTGTGAAGTGTGCAAAGGGCAGGGGACCATCCGGGTCGAGATGAGTTTCCTGCCGGATGTGGCCGTGCCGTGCGAATCGTGCGGGGGATCGCGCTTCAACACGGAAACTCTGGCGATAAGATACAGGGAGAAAAATATCGCCGAAGTCCTGGAGATGACCATCGAAGAGGGAGCCGAACTGTTCAAGGCTTACCCGAAGATCGCGAAACCCTTGCAGATATTGAACCAGCTCGGACTGGGATATCTTGCGATGGGCCAACCAAGCCCGACGCTGTCCGGCGGTGAAGCCCAGAGGATCAAGCTTGCGAGCGAACTCGGGAACAGCAGGAGCAATACCTTCTACATCCTCGATGAGCCGACGACGGGTCTTCACCGGGCAGACGTGAAAAAACTCCTCGATGTCCTTCGCGCGCTCACCATGGTCGGGCATACGGTCGTCGTGATCGAGCACAACATGGATTTCGTGTGGGCAAGCGACTATGTGGTCGATATCGGGCCGGGCAGCGGAGAGAACGGAGGCCGGGTCGTCGCCCAGGGGACCCCCGTGGAGATCCTGGCTCAGGTTGGGCAATCGGCCACCGCCCGGGCACTCACCGCCCACAGGGAAGTGGATGGGCAAGCCTGCTGACGGCGGCATGGCGGGTCCGGGGGAATCCGTCACCCGGCAAGTGCGCGGGGCTACACCCGATGTTTTGAAACTCGGCAGGAACAGGCAAGTTTTCCGCAGGATCGTGTATGGAACACTCGGCCTCTCCGCATTATCATTCGATCAATTCTTTCACGTCAATCCTGGATGAGAAAAGAGGTGACGATCGCAGGATAGAGACGGCGTGATGATAGCGGGCCATACCGCTTTATTGCTTTCGTATAAGCGTTCCGCGAAAGCCGGACGCCTTCACGAAGGATTCTTGCGGCCCGGGTTCCGTTCAACATGCCCGGGACCAAAAAACGCCCTTGTTTCTTAGCGATATGGCCCGGCAAAGTTCTTTACAGTGATTAAAGAAAGTAAAATCTCAATAAGAAAGGGGAACCATCGGTGAACAAACTTCTATCAGGTAAGACGGCCATCATAACCGGTGCCAGCTCCGGTATAGGACGCGCCACAGCTTTGCTTCTGGCGCAGGCGGGCGCCGCGGTGGTTATCCAGGCCCGGCGCAAAGACCGGCTGGACGCACTGGCTTCGGAAATTGCCTCCCAGGGAGGTAAGGCGCTCGCCGTGGCGGGCGATGCAAGTTCTCAGGCCGACATCGATTTGCTTCTGGATCGTGCCTTGGCCTGGGAGGAAGGAGCGCGCAAATACGATATCGTCGTCGTCAATGCAGGCCGCGGACTGGTGGGCGGGATCATCGACAGCGACGAATCTCTGTGGCAGGAGCTTTACCAGCTCAACGTTGTCGGGGCTATCCGGCTGATGCGCCGGGCCGGGCAGTATATGGTCCGGCAAAAAGGCGGAGACATCGTGGTCCTCGGTTCGGTGGCGGGTCGAAATATCTCACCCTTCAGCGGATTGTACGGTTCAAGCAAGTTCGCCGTCGGCGCTGCGGCGGAAGGTCTTCGCCGTGAAGTTTGTCCGCATGGCGTACGCGTTACCGTGGTCATGCCCGGCATCGTGCTCAGCGAGTTCCAGGACGTGGCCGGTTATGACGAGGAAAACTTCGGGAAGGGGATCGCCCACTTCGGCAAACTGCTCGAACCTCAGGCCATCGCCGCCGGCATTCAGTGGCTTGTCACGCTGCCGCCTCATGTCAACGTCAGCGAAATCATGATCCGCCCCACGGGCCAGACCTACCCGTGATACCGGCAGGCATCGCCGCCGCTGTTGACTAGTCGGCTAAACCCCCGGCTAGGTAGGTTACTGGTGCTGGTTGAAGTATCTTCGCTGCTGCTTCTGTCATTCCGGCCCCGCCACTGACAGGAGAGACCTATCGGCTTGTGCAATCGAGAGTGGTTCCTCTCACGCCGAAGTATGGTCGGAGTGACATAGCGCACGGGATTCCCCTCAATTCAACTGTATTAAGCCGGAATAATTAATCATGGGTAAACCCCCGGCTCTGCCGGGGGACTCCCAGAGTTTGACATTTCCGGGAATATACGAAAGCCTCCCTCTTGTGAACCGCTCAAAGTTTACACAAGGAGGAAAGCTTTCGTATGGATGAGTACCAAAGTCTAAGCCACACAGTGTGGGACTGCAAGTATCATATGGTATGGATTCCCAAATGCAGGAGGAACGCCCTCTATGAACAGCTCCGAAAGCATATGGGACCTGTCTTCAGGACGCTGGCCATGCAAAAAGAGAGCAAAATAGAAGAAGGGCACCTCATGTCAGACCATGTTCACATGCTGATCTCCATTCCACCCAAGTACGGAATGGCGCAGGTGGTTGGTTTTATCAAAGGCAAGAGTGCCGGCCTTTGTTGATGCATGGGCGAGTCCTCCATGGCTGCTGCCGCCAGAATAAGCAGCAATGGAACCTTGAGCCGGATGGCGGGGCAAGCCCCACCGTACTTTCGCCTCAACTACAGCGGAAACTCGATCGGCGTGCTATCCGCTTTTCAACCTCTCAACCAATCGGTCAGACGTTGACATTACCTTATCCTGATTCTGCCCAATCACGATGGCGATGTACCGCCCCGTTTGGTTGATCACGACGAACTCTTTCTCGCGTCCGACCATTGAGTACTGATTTCCTTGCAGGGCGTGGCTCGTGAATTTGGGGCTGGCACGGAGACTCGTGGTGGCGTGCTTAAAGGCCTCGGCACTCTCGCCTTCGTTCGCGTAACGAAACACGAAAGCCTGACAATCGCCGACGGCGCCGATCATGCCCTCGCGGACGCGGAAGATATTTTCCGTATCGAAGATGTAGCTGTTCATTACGCCAAGGGAGCCGCGAACATACTTCGGATGGGAAAACGCGAGCGGCTCGCGGAGCAGCAGACCCGCCAGCCCGGGCCGTTCACCCGTCTTCGCGATGCGCGCGTCGACTGCCTTTGCGAGCGCGACGACAGCTTGAATGGTCTCTTCCTCCGAGTCCGGCCCGATCACCGTGACCAGCAGGTTTCCTTTCCAGAAGTTGAGGTAGTAATCTTCGATCAGCGCTTCCTGGCCGATCGCCGGCGCTTTGCCACCGTTGCCGATCTTGAATGTATAGATGCCGTACGCCGCGGCCGGGCTTTCCATTTCGTAGATTTCCAGCTTGACCGATTTCCCGCGTACATCCACGTATTCTGCGCGCAGCACTTGCGTGAATCCGTACTCATGGTAGATGTCGGCACCGCCGTCGATCATCGCGAAGAGGTCATCGCCGCGATAATTCTTCGGCGCGTCGCTTAGCGTCCAGCCGGGAAACTCACCGCTTGCGGGCAGATAACCGGAGAGATCCCCGGGCCCTTGCTGTGCCGCGGCGCTCGCCGCGAGCAGAAGCAGGATCAGACCGATGCACATTCCCCGCATGATCTTACCTCTCACAGCGTGACCTCCCGAATCTGAAGCCGCGCCGGGTGGATCTCTCCCAGTCCATGCTCGTGCGCCTTCCGGGTCGTTAGAATCTCCTCACCTTTGATGCCGAGCAGGTTGGCACCGTACACATCGACTGCGACGCGATCTACGCCGGCAATGACTTTCTGCGGCTTGAGCAGCTTTCCCGGACCCTGCGGGCCGTTCGTCGTGATCACCTCTGTCCCGTCGACGATACACAGATCCGGTTTTCTCACCAGATTCACATCGGCGATGCATTGCGAAAGAAACTCGACATCGTCGTAGTAGCCGCGCGCCCCGGATCCGGAGTGAAAGAACCGGTTGGTGCTGGAAGACGTCGTGCCCATCATGTTCTTCATGGTGCCGGTGAAGCGCGTACCGGTGTGATCTTTCGCGATCGGGATGTTGATGAACACGTCGCAATCCAACAATGCTTCTGCGACCTCGGCTTTCTTCAACGCCCGGCCGCCCGGAACGGACACTTCCGTATACTTGCCCTTCAGGAATCGAATGCTCTTCACCTCGTCACGGAATTTTTCGGAGAGCGCACTGCGCCGCCAGTAGGAGTCGTCGAGGCTCTTGAAAACCCCGATCTCCTTCGCTCCGGCGTCACGGCACATGCGGATCACGGCCAGGGTGATCTCCGGTTTCACGTAAGTGCCCGGATACTCCATGGAAGAATTGATCAGCAGGCCCACCCTCGATTGCTTCGACACGAACTTGCCAATCCCGCCGAGGATTTCCACGGCTTTGATCGTGTTGTTGAAATAGTCCGCGCCCTTCACCGCCGCGATGTCGACTTCTCCTTCGGCGAACGCGAGCTTCTGCATCCATCCGACGACACTGCCTCCCAGGATCGATGATGCGCCCAGAATGGTGCTCCCCTTGATGAACGACCGGCGAGTAATGGATTTAAACATAAACCGTCTCCTCATGGCCGGCACGGCAGGTTGAGGTTTTGAAGGAAAATGCCGCGTGACCGGGTACATTCATTGCCATCGTTTATTCTCCATGGTTAATGGAGTCCGGCTTTGTGACTGATTTTGATCGCGCCGCCTGTCGGCGCCGCAGGTGAGGCTGCTAAGTTCCGGCCAGCCTTACGAATGAGACAGGTTATAGCATGCTGACCCTTCGGGCGTTTGCCTATTCGGGTAAATTTCTTGCCGGATCCTGTGATGCTCCACCAAAATCACGATCCCAGTCCCATGCCGGGTTACCATGCAGATATGAGCGAACTCAGGCTCTGAACTCATAAACGTTTTAGACCTTGACAGAGTTGCTCTTCCACTTCGTTGAGCTTCGGTGGTAGACGCAGTGGTATCCGCACTTATAGGAGACGGATAGACGCCCGCCGGCCGGCTCTTCGTCGCTGAGGATGCGAGGGGTGAGCAAGTCCCGAAAGGTGACTTCTTTGGGGTGAATCTGGCGCGGAATCTGGATGCAGGCCTATCCTTCGGAGGGGTCCCGGACGATTTCCATTCTGAGGATTCGCTTGGGTGGGAAATTCATTGTAACCGTCCGGGGAACGGCATCTTCCAGATGAATGAATAAGGTGGCACGATCATCCCACACAACGAGGTGGAGGCGGTCGATGGAAAGAAGAGCTGAAGGGCGGCAGGCTAAGCGAGAGTTCTGGGCAGGGCATGTTGGGGGGGAGCGAAGTGACCTTTCCCAGACGGGATATTGCCGAGAGCACCGTATCAGCCTTAAATGCTTCGTCTACTGGAAAAGGAAGCTCACTCCAAGAGAAGCTCCGACCACTCTGGTTGAGGTTTCCCGTCTCAAAGTCTCCGAAGTTTTTGTGCACCCAAGACCTCTTTGCCTGAGAATTCTCGGCGGCCTGTGCGGCTCGGCTCGTCACGGATTGAACGAAGTACGTTAAGGTAAAGGCGGATTCCAAATTATGAATGGCACATCTGACGGGGTAAGATCATGTACTTGCCCAAGCGCTCACCCTTAAACTCCAATTTGATATCTTGATTAGTCCCGCTGTCTCAAGGAGCCTCCATGCTCCAGTGTCTGTGGTAAACGAGATGCGTTTCAGACCGGGCAAACAAGCCCGGTTCTATTTGATGGGGACTTCCTTGAGAACCGTCGTGCCGGAACTGTTGTCGATTTCATACAGCGAGAATTTGGGAGATTCCGTCTGTGCCGGCTGTTCTGGAGCGCGAAGCTTTGCCAACTCGGCGGCGGCAGTCGTCATGCCGGTGAGCGTGGTAATGGTCTCCGGGATTTTGGTGTCGGTTGTCTGGCCGACAGTTGTCAGAACACCGTTCTGAAGGGTGAGGGAAAGGTTGGCGCTCCCGTATCCGCTCTTCAGCTTGGCGTACATCGGCTTCGATTGATCCGGGAGGTAAACGATCGAAGCTTGTATCGGATTATCTTTGTTGCCCGTTGGGGAGACAAGCAAGTAGGGCTTGGCATAGTAGAATTTAACCCCGGATTCCGGTCCCTCAAGTTTGCTGTCGCTGTAGAAAGCCAACCGCGCGCATCCGACCAGCGCAACCGCACAGATAACGAGCAACACTCCGACCGCTTTTCCGATCTGCATAGTATTCTCCTCTGTCCCGAAACTGCATGAGAGCGATGAACTGATGGCGATATGGAGGAATTATTCCCCCGCGTACCCGGATTTCGGCCACTCGCGCAAGCGCGTGAGGCTACCATTTTTCCCAGTGGATATTCTCGGCCTTGAACTTGTTCTTGGGTTGGTCCGTTCCCGTCGGGTGCCCGACGGGGATAACGTTCAAGGGGATGATATCGGCGGGAATATCCAGGGCCTTCCTCACGACGTCCATCCTGTCTTGATAGGGATACGCCGCGGTCCAGACGGCCCCGAGCCCCAGGGCTTCCGTTGCCAGCAGGATGTTCTCTCCGGCGCAGGTGCTGTCTATGACGGCGAATTCCGTTTTTTTCTCAAAGGCTTTCTCGGGAATGGCGCATACGACGATGGCGGCGCCGGCTTTGCCGAGCATCTTGGCGTAGGGCAGCCCGTCCCTGAGCGTGTCGAGGGTCTTCCGGTCGGTGACGATGACGAACGACCACGGCTGCATGTTCACTGCCGTCGGGGCCGCCATGCCGGCCCTGACGATCTTCTCCAGCATCTCCCTGTTCACCGGCTCACCGGTGAAGTTTCGGACGCTCTTGCGGCTGTGAATGACGGTGAGGGCATCCGGAACGGTTCCGGCCCCTTCTTTTTGCTGAGCGAAAGAATCCGGCACAAAACTAACAAGAGTCACCATAAGCAGGCCGATGATCAATCCGCTTTTCATGATTCCGCTCCTTTCAGTCCCGAGGTTGACGTTTTCGTAACGACAACCTGAAAATCACCCACCCCGAGCGCGCAAAATTTGCGCCATTCATAGACATGGTCTCAATTCCAAGAATCGTTCCTCCGCGCGTTGCCTCAGCCGCGGAGGCTGCCGAGAATAGGATTGAACGTGACACCACGTCTAAAGTCAGGTAGCCCGATGGTAATTCCTGGGCTATCCAACCATCCAAACCCGGCTTTTAGAAAGGATTGAACTTCTTGAGTGCGAACTCCATCCATCCGGTGGCTCCCACATGCAAACGTTTGTAATAGAGCCAAGGATCCCCATCAGCAAGGTTGAACCCTGTTGTAAGCCCATCACGGCTGGCGGCCCATAACCCGCCATTGGCGTTCTGCTTCGACTTGAGGAATTTAACGATAGTTTTCCATTTTGATGTGCTCCCAACGTAAGAATAAGCGGTTGCCATTTGGCCTGTTCCCTCAAACCAGATCCCGTCGAGGTCTTCATTAAAGTCATATCCGGAGCCGGTTTTGTGGTGACTTTCCGCATATTTCAAAGCTGGCCAATACGGCTTGCCTATCCCCTTCAAGGCAAGGACCGACCATGCCTGGCAATCAAGCGGGATGGGGTCCGTGTTTGTTGTGATTCCGTCATCCTTGGTCCCCGTGTAGAATTTCTCGCCGTCCCACATTGCCAGGACGAACTCTTTCGCATGGTTGGCCCGGTCCTGCCAGCCGGCGTCATTCGTGATGTTGTATAATTTCAAAAATGCGGAATATAAATCTATGTTGTGTTCCGTGGACTTGTATGTGAGCTTCGTCTGATCCGGTTCCCATCCCTCCATGCCTCCCGTGTAACCTCCGGCCCCTCGTTCATCCCGGCAATTGGTTTCGATCCATTCCCCCAGTTTTTTCGCTGCGTTGAGATACTTCTTCCCGCCTGCAGCCTGATAGTAATCGAGGAGTGCGATCATTACCCACGCCACGTTTCCTGAATGGCTGCTGACCTGGAACTCGTCTTCGAGCCATTCACCGGTCTCGGTTTCGTTCCAGCCCGGCATCCGAACTGTTCCAACATTTCCATGGGGCGTCCACCCGGGTGGAAGAACGAGGTCTCCGCCCTGGTAAGCATTACGAATGCGTCCATCGGTGTAATACCGGTCGTTTCCCAATGCATAGACAAAAGCATCCGCCATGAGTTTCGCCCGGTCCAACTCCTCCGATGCGACAAAAGCTATGAGAGCGACCGCATTGTCATAGGCATAGGCAACGTTTCGCAGAACTTTGTCAAAGTCGGAGGAGGAGCAGATCGTTTTGTAACTTACCAGGAATCGCGGTTCGCTCAACCTCGGTTTATCGTATCGAATGTCATCGATGTAGAAGGAGATATTCTTCATCTTGTTGTCAGATGCGCTCGCAACCCATCCGAAACCGCCCAGGACATAACTCAAATCTTTTTTATTCAAACCACTGAGAGTGTATTTTTTCCATTTCGTGGTGAGCGTGCCCGTTAATGAGACTTTGCTGGAAGAATCGGGGTAAGGGTTGGTCTTCTTCCCGGTGGAGGCGTCCCGGCCAACGCCGAACGCGAAAAACTGGACCTGTTCTCCTCCCTTGGCGCCTTTGGCCCAGAAGGTCAAGGTCTTGGCCCCGGTCAGATCGACTCCCGCATCCTGATAATCGCCCCAGTTCTCCTCGGGCGCCGTCTCGTCACCCTGGAGTATGCCGTTCATAAAATACCATCCGCCCCAATTCGGGTTCTTCTTATTCGAATTGGATTTCAGGGTCGCCTTGATACAGGTGCATCCGGAATGCGGGTCCTTCGTCCAGCTTTCGTTCATCGCCGGAACAAAGTCACTGTCCCCGTTGCTGTTCATTTTCCCACGAGCTGCGAAATGATTGCCTGCGGAGTAATTGTCTGTATAGACATCAAATGTTTGGTGGTACTGATCCATGATGGTTGCGAGGTAAGATGTGGGGCTGACATCGGCATGTGCGAATTCAAATGCCAATGCGACAAAAATGAACAATCCTATTGCCGATACATGTTTTAGTTTCATAACGCCTCCAGATGGTTAATGAAATACTATAATGTATCTGCATCTCCACAACCTCTCATACTGCGCCTGCATTGCTCGCGGTGCAAATTATTCCGGCTTGCCGGAAAACCACAATTCTACCCAAGAGTTAATCTTCACAAGGATTGCCGCCTTTTTTGTATTTTGCGTACAACCCCCAAAAATTACCGTACAGCGTGCTGTCATTTTCCCTAATGGTCGAAATATAGTTCATTATGTCTTCGTTAACACAGGCTTTGTTAATGTCATATGAAAATACATTGTACATCATTGAGCACGTTAGCAGATCCTCTTTTGCGAGTTCCCCTATTGTGTCATAAATGGCAATGTACGCTTCCAGATGGCCCTCGCTGAACTTCCCAGCCGGTTGGAGTATCTTGAGCCCTGTATCGTCGGTGTCGAACTCGTCTATATTATCCTGATATTTGTCGAGTTTGTCATTGAACCTTACCATTAAATCGGCCGATCTCAGCGCTCTATCCGCCTTCAATTTGGTTTTCTCTGTCTGGATCGTAATAACACCAAAAATGATCCCTGCGATGATAGCAGCTTTGGCTGCAATATCCAGGGCCTTTAAAACGATTCCGGAGGGCGCGTCTGTTTTCGGTCCTTGGTCCGAGGTCTTCTGCCGGGTCAGCGTATCGTCATCAACCTGAGCTTCCGGCTTTTGGAAATCCCTGGTCGGGAAACGGTGACGGTAGATGCAAAACTGCACGATGCAGCAGATCAGAAATACGATAGCTGCGGACACTACAACCGGTGCCCGGCTTGCTCGGGCTGGATCTGCGAGGTTTGCGGGGAAGAACTCAAACCCATTTCCTCATATGGGTCCCTCACAAAGCAAAAAGGTTATGAGGAAAACCCTCATAACCTCAGAAGGCGGGGTTGCCCGACGTGCGGATTCACGATCTGCGGCACACGTGGGCCTCTGCGGCGGTAAATGCGGGGATGACCCTGCCTTTCGTCGTCGCGCCCTGTTGGGGCACCACGAAGTCGCCACCACGAACCGGTATGCCCACCTCATGAGCACCCGCTGAAACAGGCGGCCGAGAAGGTGGCGGCGAAGATCGACGAGGCGTTAAAGGCAAAACCTGAAGAACCGCGGCGCGACGAAGTGGTGCGACTCCGGAAAAACGAAGGTCTATGAAAAAGATCGAATGCTCCCTCGAAAAAAATCCGGTTTTTTGCCTTCCGGGAGAGCATCTCCCGGAATGGGCGGATATTTTCCTTGCTTTTGCCCTTGACGGCATGCAGGATTCGTTCGTTCTCCAGGTCGGTGGCAATGGTCATGTATTCATGGCCTTTCCTCAAGCTGGACTCATCGATTCCGATGTGCCTCACCTCTCCCGGCGGGATGGTTCGGTAAAAGGGGGTATATTCAACGGAAGATTCAATTGGCTCAACTTCATGCTCAATCCCGCCTGTCGGCTTCCTTGAGAACGCCACCATAATTTGTCTTGACATTGTCCGGCGTTTTGGTAAATTTCAAATATGACTGCACAACGAACAAACAGAACCGAGAAACTTGATCTGCGGCTCAGCAAGTCCGCCAAGCGGACATTGCAGGCTGCAGCGACCGCGGCGCGAAAGTCCGTCAGCGAATTCGTTCTCGAAACGGCGCTGAGTGAAGCCGAGGAACGGCTGGCGGACCGGACTGTCTTCACGCTCGATGGAAAACGTTGGGAAGAATTTGTTGCCGCCCTTGACGCTCCACCTCGTCGGCATCCGCGCCTTGAACGGCTGTTTCGCGAACCATCCGTTTTTGATCCCGAGCCGTGACAAATCCCCTCCGCATCGAGAAATTGCAGCGAGTTCACGCGGTCGAAGAGTTTCCCTGTGGCCAACCCGAACTTGATCGTTTCCTCATTCGGCACGCTCTCCAGGCTCAGCAGGCGAATTCATCGCAAACCTACGTCGGTCTGAGTGGCAATACGGTTATCGGGTTTTACACAATTCTCGCCGGTGAAGTCCGGCACGCCGATGCTCCGGAGCGGGTTGTCAAAGGAATGCCTCGCCATCCCATACCGCTTCTGGTTCTAGCGCGTCTTGCCGTCCATAGTGAATGGCAGGGCCGCGGGGTCGGAGCCGGGTTACTCCTGGATGCCTTGGGGCGCACACTGCAGGTCGCCGATATGGTCGGTGTCCGCTCGCTTGCCGTCCACGCAAAAGACGATTCCGCCGCTGCGTTTTACCGACATTTCGGATTTGTGCCGTCACCTACCGACAGCCGCCACTTTTTTATGTTGATCAAAGATATTCGCGCCGCAGCGGGTGTCTGAAAAAGCCAAAACGGATTGGGCTGCAAAGGAGAAAATCTCCAAGTAGAGCGCGTTTTGAAACTTTCCTCGTGTAAGACTCCGCATCTGTCTCTCCTTTAAATCCGGATGCCTTGCCGAAAGTTGTCCCGATTTTTCCCTTAAAATCTCAAAAATATTCGACTGAAGAAAAAAAATGATTGATACCATTTGTTACAGCGTATACAGTTTCATAAATTCTGCATTTATTCTAACCACTTGGCGATGCTTGACATTACTGCGCAATAGATACAATATAAACGTAACATAGCGAAAAATGAATATATATCCTTCTGGAGGACAAATGAATAGTTGATAACCTCGGTATTTTTATATCTTATTTCGCTACTTATAATACCGTCCCTTCCGAAGGAAGCCATGAAAGGGGGAGTTTCAAGGGATGTTTTTGATGGATGAAAGAGAAGCTTCTGTGTTCTTAAGGGTCAGTCGAAGGACGTTGCAGGGATGGCGGGTCCGCGGAGGCAGCGCTGTCTGAGCCGCATGAGATCTGCCTCGCAGAGTCCGAATAAGATTGATCCAACTTCAGTTTTCTCAATTTTCCGCTCTGTCGTTTTCCGCTCTTTCGACGACGTCGTCGATCTGCTATGAATCAGGTGGGAGAGGCCTTTTAAGAGACAACAGACCAGGAGCGTACAATGAACATAAATGATCTTCTGTACCAGGTGAAGGGAAACACGGATTCTATGAGTGACAGCAGCCGGCATGGCATTATCCGGCGGGGTTGGGTGACTTTGTTGGGTGCAATCCTTCTCATCGTGTTCATTGCACCGGCGGTTCACGCAGTGCCCAAGCGAATCATCATCCTGCGCCACGGAGAAAAGCAGGACGGCTACAGACTTTGCTCGGTCGGCCAGCAGCGTTCCCTGGCTCTGCGGGCCAATTACCTCGGCAAGGGTTCGCTGAACTGCCTGTTCCCCGACGGCACCGGACCTGACGGGATCTTCGCCGTAACTCTGCATACCCTGGAGCTGGCAAGTCCCATGGCGCAAACCTGGGGCCTCCCGATGCAACTCTATTCCGTGGTGCCGCTGAAGGGGCAGACAAAAGCTGAAGAAACGCTGCGCCTAAACAGGCGCACCCAGGAGGCGGCGAACGACCTCCTTACGGATTCACAATGGGAAGGGAAAGTCGTGGTAATGGTGTGGGAACACGACCACATCGCCGACAAAAATTTGGAGGAGAAGTTCCCGAACGAGAAAGTGACCCTGCGCCAGTTGCTCAACCTCGACAGGCTCCTCGATGTACCTCAAACCTGGCCCGGCGGGAATTATGATTATTTCTGGATTGTCGACTATGATAATCCGCACGTTGCCGTTCCGTCCAGGTTCACTTTAAAAGAAATGAAATTTCCGGCGCCCTACACCCGTGTGCCGAGCAATCCCTGGGGAACACGTGAAAATATGCCGCCAAACAGCGGATGCGAACAATAAGCAGGGGCGTGACGGGAGGGACGTGGCTCGAACCCGAATATGCTCCCGTCTCTCAAGGCTATTAAGTAAAGGACCACGACACTGTCGGCACCGATTCTCATAGGACAAGCACGGTACTTATAAGAATGAGGTTGCTACAGCGGATTTGCTTTTTATTTTAGTTGCTTTATTTGCTACTTATTGAATCCTGCCCTCACAGCATTGCCGGAATTTTCAACTTGACCTGGAGTTGCATGAAAAGATACCGCGTATAGGCAGAAAAAGAATTGAGTACAGGAGGGACCTATGCCGGTTATCGAGAAGCGGGGGGAACCAGACCGCAATCAGAAGCGCAACCCGGACGTCACCAAAGCGCAATCAGGGGCGCAAAAGCCATGAATTCCCCCGGATACGTTCCGGAAGGGCTCTTTGCGAGGCAAGTCGTGGGGATTATGGAATGTTTCTGTAACGCGATCTCCTTTCCCGGTCCGCAGAAAATACGGCCTTACGCACTCATAATGACAACCTAACGTCTCCCCATCCCGAGTTCGTAATACTCTCCCACCCCTGGGTCTGAAGAATCCGGTTCTCTGAGCCGAAGCGGTCGGCTGTCTCCCTTCGTCGTGGCTGATTCGCGGTCAGAACGCGCAAGATCGAGGTATCCGGCGTGATGTTGGAGTTTCAATCGCCCGAAGGCTCTAATTTGTATGAAAAAAGGAATTGCCGTCTAACGTATACCCTGTCTCGATTTAGGCGGAAATTTTTTCATTGTTCGTTGTGGCCGAAAGGCCATGAGTGTTCGCAAAAATTCGCGGACGATTTTTGGGTAAAGAGACGCCGATTTTCTTCCTGCTGCTTACCCCATGCTTACCCGACAAAAACGGGTTACAGAGTGAATCTCTGTAACCCGTTGATTCCTTGGAGCCGGCGATGGGATTCGAACCCGCGACCTGCTGATTACGAATCAGCTGCTCTACCACTGAGCTACGCCGGCCTGCAAAAGTGTCTCGCCTTATATCACGGGCGTTTTGAAGTGGTCAAGGCCATTATGGTGGCAGGGCAGGGCGGTTCGACGGGATGCGGGGGAACCCCGATCCGCCGTCGAGGCCCGATCCGGGAGCATATATCCGCGAGAAACTTGACATCTTCCGGATTTCTTATAATAATCTGCTGCCGTTTGACGCGAAGGGATGCGGCAGCTTTACGGACATCCGCTGCTCGAATGGTGCTTCGACGACATCTCGGGGGCATCCCCGTTGTGTATTCCCCGTTTTTTGTTATTATGCCCGGCAGTCGACAGTGGTTCATAATCGGGGACCTGTTTTTATGACCTCCATGGGCAAAATGACTTCCATATCTTTCTTGTCGCGCCTTCCTCGCCGGCACGGCGCTTCGGTGCGGGGTCTCTAGATGATTTCACGTGACGCTGTTCCGCCCGGCGGCGTGGGGCCCGAACCTTCAGGCCGCAAAAACGGCAGTTCGAGGACCGGGGCCTTGCCCGGAATCACTTCTCCCCCTCAAAAATACAATGCCGCGCACGGGTTCGTTGCGTGGAACGAAGGAAATCCGTCTCCATGCGGGCGATGATTCTCGCCGCAGGGCTTGGAACCCGCATACGACCCTTGACAACGGTGCGGCCGAAGGTCCTCATTCCCCTCATGGGGACGACGATCCTCGATTATTGGATGTGGCGCTTTGAGAAGGCCGGCGTCGAATCCGTCATGGTGAATGCGTTTCACCTTGGCCAAAGACTCGCCGGTTATGTGAATGAAAGGGCCTGGCCGATTGAACTGCGTTGCCGGATCGAGGCCGAACTGCTGGGCACCGGGGGCGGTCTCAGGAACGTGTGCGATTTCTTCGGGCAGGACACGGCGGTTGTGGTTAACGGGGACATTATCTGCGATGTCCCGCTTGACCGCCTGGTTTCGGAACACCGCAGGCATGGGGGCCCGGTAAGCCTCCTTCTTCATGACTGCGACTCGTTCAACAACGTCGCCGTCGACGCTGAAGATCATATTCTCGGGTTTGGACAAGAAGCCCGGGAACTGTGCCGTGCCCGGCCCGGCGTCAGGCGGTTGGCCTTTACCGGAATTCACGTGATCGACCCCGAGGTCTTGGAGGGCCTGCCCGCAAACCGCCCGTCGGACATACTCGACCTGTATCGCGGGCTGATCCGCTCCGGCCGGCCCGTTCGCGCCCTGTACGGTCCGGACATGTTCTGGAGAGAAATGGGGTCGGTTGCCGCATACCGCAGCCTGGTTAAAGAACTGACCGGGTTGGAGAAGGATGTCCTTCCGCCGCTCGAGACGGGGGCGAAGGTATGGGTTCACCCGAATGCACGGATCGCCGAAGGCGTTCAATTGAAGGGGTTCGTCGTTGCGGGTGATGCATGCAGAGTCATGGATGGGGCCGTCCTTGAAGACGTCATTCTCTGGGACCGGGTGAGCGTTCATAGAAACTGCACGTTGCGAAGGTGCATCGCGGCCGATGGGACCATCGTGACGGGAGATCAGGAGGACAGAATCATTGTCGAGTGAACCGGGCGGTGATGCCCTGCAAAGGCATCGGGGAAGCCTTGACGCTCTGCTCGACCATGCGAGCGATGCTCTTGGGCTTCCCCTTGAACCATTCCAGGTGATACAGCTCTTCGGTGACGGGTCGGACCGGAAGTTCTTTCGAGTCCGCAAGGGCGCATTCCATTTTGTTGCCCTGGTGTCGCCGAGGAAGTCGGTGGACGGGATAGACGAAAATGATTCCTATCTCCGGATAGGCAGACACCTTCATTCGGTAGGCATCCCCGTTCCGCAGATCATTCATGCCGATCCCGGGATCGGCTTTTTCTTGCTCGAAGATCTTGGTGACCGGCATCTGCAGATGCATGCCCTCTCCCGCAAGAACAAGGTATTTGAACTCTACCGCAGGGTCCTGCGCCTGCTGGTTCAAGTGCATCGCGACGCCCGCGAAGGGTTTACGCCCGATTACTGCTTCGACACGGTCCATTATGACCCGGCCTTCGTTTACGATCGCGAACTGGACTATTTCCGGAGGGCCTTCCTCGTGTCCCTGCTGCATCTGGACGTCGGCCCTGAGGACTTGAGGCCGGATTTTGAGAACCTCGCCGAAGCCGCGGGAACAGACGATACATCTTTTGTCATGCACCGTGACTTCCAGAGCCGAAATATCATGGTGCGGCGCGGGCGGCTCGGCCTGCTGGACTTCCAGGGAATGCGCTTTGGACCTCCCGCCTACGATCTGGCATCCCTGTTGATCGATCCGTACGTGGGAATCCCGGCCCGAATGGCCGAAGCGCTCCGGGATTTTTACTGGTCGGGAGCGTCCGGATTCCTCGGGGGGGCGTACGGCCGTTTCAGAAGGGATTGCGATATCCTGTGCCTTTGCAGAAACCTGCAGATACTGGGAGCCTTCGCATACCTCGGAGCCGCCAAAGGCAGGGAGCGGTTTTTTACTTATATCCCCGCCGCATGGGCAACCCTGCGGAATCTGCTGCGTGACCGGTTCAGAGGAAAATTCCCGCGGATCGAACATTGTGTGAAGATGGCGGAAAAGAGAACGGTGCCGTTTGCGGAGCGGGGGAACGCAAGTTTTGCGTGACATTGATCCCATTAACTGTTATAGGCGTTTGCGCTGACAGAGCAATCGAGCAATGCTTATATCGATATGGGAAGGAGAGACAGCCATGGCGTCAAAGACTCAGAAAACCGAAAGAATCCGGGCGAGAAAGCACCGGTCGAACAAAACCAACATCAAGGAAGAAGCCAAGAGACTCCGAAGCAACATCGAACTCCTGGGCAAACTTACCGAAGCGAAATAATCTGAAGACTCCATTCTATAGTAGCGGCCGGGGGTGTTGAGCCCGGCCGTCAATCACTCGCGGGTTACCGTCTCCTCGAGTTCGTCCAGCAAACCCTCCAGGATCTTCAGTCCCCGGTCCCAGAACGAAAAATCGGCCAGGTCGATCCCGAAAGGTGCAAGCAGCTCGTCCGGCTTTGCCTTGCCTCCGGCTTCCAGAAGCCCCGTATAGAGCGGTACGAAAGCAGAATCCTTTTGAGCGTACTGCTGATAGAGAGCCAGAGTCAGGAGTTCTCCGAACGCATAAGCGTACACATAGCCGGGTGTGTGGAGAAAATGGGGGATATACGACCACCAGATGCCGTAATCGGGAGTCAGAGCGACTGAAGTGCCGAACATCTGAGTTTGCGTTTCAAGCCAGATCTGCGAAATGCGTTCTTCTTCAAGTTCCCCGGACCGTCGTCTCTCGTTATGAACGGCATCCTCGAAACGATTCATCGACACCTGCCGGAACACCGTTGCAAAGGTATCTTCGATCTTCGCGCACAGGAGGGCGGTCCGTTCGGGTCGTGATGAAGCCAGACCGAGCAGCCGTCTAAAGGTGAGCATCTCCGCGAAGACGGAGGCGGTCTCGGCCATGGTGAGCGGCGTCTCGCTGTTGAACAATCCCTGTTTGCGGGCAAGGACCTGATGCACTCCGTGGCCGAGTTCGTGGGCCAGTGTCATGACATCCCGGTGCGTACCGGTATAATTGAGAAGGATGTAGGGATGGCAGGCGGGAATTGTGGAGTGCGAGAAGGCGCCTCCACGCTTTCCCGGCAGTGCCGGGGCATGGATCCAGCCCTGGTCGAAAAACCCGCGGGCTATCGAGGCAAAGTCCGACGAGAATTCCTGGAATCCTTCCAGCACGATTTCCCTTGCCTCATGAAATGGGATATTCCTTTCGGCAATGCCCGGGACAGGGGCGTATCTGTCGAAGTCGAACAACTCATCGTAGCCGAGAAGCCTTCGTTTCAGCCCGTAGTAACGCTGAACGATGTCATACCGTGATAAAACCGCGCGAATGAGAGCATCGACCATGCGGTCATCGGCCTCGTTGGCGAGGTTTCTTTCACTCAACCAGTCCGGGTATTTCTTCAACCGGTCCGTGATAGCCTTATCCAGCAGAATGGTGTTGAAGATGTGAGTGAGGATGTGGAGAACTCCGGAAAGGCCCTGCGTGAGATCCTGCGCCGCCTTTCTCCTGGCGGTTCGGTCGGAGCTCTGCAGGTCTCCCAGGACCTGGGCTTCGGTGCGTTGAGCGGCTCCAAAGCGAAGCCGGCCAATGACCTTGTCGAAAAGAATGTTCCAGGAAGAGGTGCAGACCGGCTCTTTTTCGGCAAGGATCCGTTCTTCCGGCTCGGTGAGCATGTGGGCTTTGTATCGTCTGACGGAATCAAGGTAGTGTCGGTACGGAGCGAGGTTGGGATGAGAAAGGACGGAAGATGCATTCGCGTCTTCGACCTGGGTCCATTCGAGTTCGAAAAACAGGGTATCGCGATGAATGAGACTCTCGAATTCCCGGATGGATTGAAGGAAGGTGCCGGCTCCAGGATCCTGGGTCCGGGTGGAAAAGTAGAGATAGGCGTATGCGTTCAGTTTCTCGAGTCTTTCGTGCAATGTCTCGTATTCCCGGATGACGCGCGCCAGGGACACCGGATCGAGACCCGATACCGCTCCCCTGTATGTCTCTGCAAACCGGGCGGCTTCCTGCAAAATCCATTGCCTGTCCGCCTCGATGCGCGGATCTTGAGGCCCCTCGTAGAGGCCGTCCAGTTTCCAGATGATGTCCGCGGCAGGGAGTGGCCCGGGGTCCTGTGAACGGGTTTCGGATGGAGCGCTCATTCGGTCTTCCTTGTCGATACGTTGGTTCGGGTTGTATTGCCTGCTGCCTCGGCGGAGAGCGCGGGGTGATGACCTGGCGGCGTTCAGGCGAACCGGGGCCGCGAAAGAATCGAACGGGCAGGCTCCAGCCGTTCTCTTTACTCGTCGAAGAAGGCCCTGTTCGGCACGAACATCTTCCCGGGATTCAGGATATTGAGCGGGTCGAGCGCTCTTTTGATCTTCAGCATGGCATCGAAGCCTTCCGGCCCGATTTCCATCTGAAGGAAGGGCGATTTGGCGATCCCGATGCCGTGCTCGCCCGAGAGAGTTCCCCCCAGGTCGAGCACCGTTCTGAACAGTTCTTCCACAGCCATCGCGGCTCGTTTGCGTTCATCGGGGTCCTTGCGGTCGAGCATGATATTGGTATGAATATTCCCATCGCCCGCATGGCCGAAACACGTGATGATCAAATGATATTTTTCCGCCAGGTTTCGAATAAACCTGATGAGCGCCGGTATCTGCATCCTGGGGACGGTGACGTCTTCATTTATCTTTCCGGGCTTTATCCGGCCGAGTGCCGGTGAAATGGCTCTTCTGGCCATCCACAGGCGGTCCCTGTCGCGGTCGGAAGTCGCGATGTCAACGGATCTCGCCCCCGATTGCAGACAAGCGGCCTTCGTCCGATCCGCGTCGTCATCCAGCATCGCCTCACGGCCGTCCAGCTCGATCAGCAAAATGGCTTCCGCATCGATCGGCAAACCGGCGTGGAGATAGTTCTCCACAACCTCGATGGTTGCCTGATCGATGAGTTCAAGCGTGGAGGGAATGATCCGGCTCCTGATGATATTGGCGACCGCATGGGCGGCGTCTTCGAGCAGGGGGAAAACGGCAAGCATCGTCCTCGTGCCTTCGGGAGCGGGGATCAAACGCACGATGATCTTGGTGAAGACGGCCAGAGTGCCTTCGGAACCAACGAGGAGTCGCGTGAGATCGTAGCCGACGACGCCCTTTACCGTGCGCGTTCCCGTGTGGATGATCGATCCCGTGGGCAATACCGCCTCAAGCCCGATAACGTAATCGCGGGTGACGCCGTACTTGACCGCTCGCGGTCCTCCGGCGCACATCGCGACGTTGCCTCCCAGGGTCGAAAACTGAAGGCTCGCCGGGTCGGGGGGGTAGAAAAGCCCGTGGCGGAGGACTTCTTTTTGAAAATCTCCCGTTACGACAGCGGGTTCAACCACCGCGATCATGTTGTCGGGGTCGATTTCAAGGATGCGGTTGAGGCGGGAGAGAGCGAGCACAATGCCGCCGGGCTGCGGGATGGCCGCTCCGACCATGCCCGATCCGGCCCCGCGGGGGAACACGGCAAACCGGTGCTCGTTGGCGAGTTTGATGACTTCGGCAATCTGAGATGCATCGGCGGGGAACACTACGCATTCGGGCTTTCCATGCATCTTGCTGGCATCGTAGCTGTAGCAATGCAGTTCCTCGGGGTCTGAAGAAACGTTTTCCTTGCCGACGATACGCACAATCTCTGAAAGAGGAACGGACATGCTAAACCCTCATGCAATTCACGACGCGATTCACGGCGGTCGCGCGACGTTGCAGGCAGCTAACTGCAACGACATATCTGATTGTCCAACATCGGTTGACGCAGGCGGCACAAGGGTGAACTGTGTAGGGTGGGCAAAAGCGAAGCGTTGCCCACCCTATCCGCTGGATGGCTGGGAAATGGTGTGCACGGTGAATCCGTGCACACCCTACACTGCGTATTGGACCACCTGTGACTCAACCCACGCGCCCCCCGGTGGGCACGGTGAAGCTGTGCCCACCCTACGTTTCATTTCTCAAGAACTTGTGGAGCTGTGCCTGATGCGACAGTTCAAATAGTATGGCATTTCATAAGACTCGGCAACGGGTAAAGAGGCTGCGACGAGCTTCCCTCTCCTCTTCGGACAGTCCGAAGAGGCCAAGACGCGAATTGGAGTAAATAGTCCGAATACGTCGTCATTGGAAGTGAATAATAATCATTGAAATGGGAGTGCCGAAATCCTATCCTCAACGGGCCGACAGGCGATGATTTCTGGAAACGTTCCCCAATGGGACGAGAATGGCCGGAGAGGGAAAACGGAGCAGGGATGGTGACTGGAAAGCGATTTCAACTGGGATGTGAGGCGCTTGCGGACTGCGCGCCGGAGTGGTTCTTTTCATCGCGATTGGGACTGCTGGCAAATCAGGCTTCGGTTTCGCAGTCTTTTGAACACGTGAAGGAACTGATACAAAGAGCCGGCGGACATCTGAAATGCCTCTTTTCACCCCAGCACGGGTTCCATTCGGAAAAGCAGGCGAACATGGAAGAGTCGCAGGACGGATGGGACGACTCGTCCACAATGCCGGTCGTGAGTCTTTATGGAAAGGTGAGAGAACCTTCCGCCGAGATGCTGGAGCAGATCGACGTGCTGCTGATCGATCTCCAGGACGTCGGAACGAGGGTCTACACATACGGCACGACCATGGGACTCTGTATGGAAGCCGCGGCACGGGCGGGGACCAAAGTCGTGGTGCTGGACAGGCCTAATCCCATCGGTGGGGAACTGATGGAAGGAAACCTCCTGGCTCCGGGGTTCCGGTCATTTGTCGGGAGGTATCCGATCCCGATGCGCCACGGTCTTACCATGGGGGAACTGGCATTGTTCATCCGGAAGTTCTGCGGAGTTGACTGCGATCTTGAAGTGATTCAGATGGATGGATGGAGGAGGGGAGACTATTTCCCGGATACCGGGCTGCAGTGGGTGTTTCCTTCTCCGAACATGCCCGCGTGGGAAACCGCCCTGGTGTATCCCGGAATGGTGTTGCTCGAAGGGACGAACGTCAGCGAGGGCAGAGGGACAACGCTTCCTTTCCACCTGTTCGGAGCGCCGTTCATCGACCAGGGAAGGTTTCTCAAGCACGTGAGCCAATTCGACCCGGCCGGGGTTTTCCTTCGTCCGGTTTGTTTCGATCCGGTCTTTGACAAGTGGAAGGGGGAAACCTGCTTTGGTTTTCAGATCCATGTCACGAACAGGAAAAGCTTCCGTCCTTATCTATTTGGGTTGGCCGTCATCCAGGCGTTGCGGCTGAATCATCCCAACGATTTTAAATGGCTGCAACCACCCTATGAGTACGAATGGGAGAAGTTGCCCATCGATATCATACTGGGGGATGGAGCGGTGAGGGGAGAAATCGAATCGGGCGACGATGTCCGTGAGATTGAATCGCGATGGTCGGCGCTTCTCCAGGATTATCGAAAGAAGTGTGAAGAAATATTTCTTTATGGCGCGTGAGCATCGGCGGTTTTGCCGCCCCGGCCCGGTATTCCGTGTCCGATGATGCGCCCCGGCGCGGAGTGCAAACTCGCTTCAATTCTATTGATTCAGGGTACATTGCTTCTATTTAATAAACATCATTTGTCCTAAATTTCCCTCAAGCCTCAATCATTCCGTTCCGATTTTAATCTTGAAGCTTACTGTGATGTTAATTGCAAATACGTGGAATGCCATGGAGTAACGGCATGTCAGTGCAGCAGCTTTCCAATTCGATTCCAGCGAACGTAGCTCTCCGAAGGGGAAAGGGTCAATTCGCCGTCGCCGTTCCACGACCAATAGATGATGAAGGCTTCGCCTTTGATGTCGTCGATTTTGACGAATTTCCAGAATCGGCTGTCATAGCTCTCGTCGCGATTGTCGCCCATGACAAAAAGGCTGTCGGGAGGGACGACGACAGGTCCCATATTGTCTCTGGGGCTGGTACCGGCAGGCAAGACCTTCGGATCGGTGTAAGTTGCGTAGGGTTCATCGATCGGCCGGTCATTGATAAAGACTTTCTTGTTTTGGATTCTGACGGTTTCTCCGGGCAGTCCGATGGCGCGCTTGATGAAATCTTTGGATGGGTCGACAGGGTACTGAAAGACGACGATGTCGCCGCGCTTGGGAATACTGAAGTGGATCAATTCCTTATTCACGATGGGCAACCGGATTCCGTAGATAAATTTGTTCACAAGGATGTGGTCGCCGATTAAGAGGGTGGTCTTCATGGATCCGGACGGGATTTTGAACGCCTGCACGACAAACGCCCTTATGAACAGAGCCAACAGGACCGCTATGACGATCGCCTCCGAGTATTCCCGGACCATGCTTTTTGAGTTGCGTTTTTCCGAAGTCTTTTCGGGTGAATACCTCAACTTTGACTCCTCTCATATCGGTGCGGTTGTTCATACTTCCAGAGAAAACTGTAATAAGTTTCCAGCAGGATTTCAAGCAGTGATGGTAAAGAGCAAAACATGGTAAATGTCAATTAAAAACCTTTATCGATTTTGCAACAGGTCGCCTCTATGTTTGCTAAGAAAGAAAATCTGGTTGGGTTAGATATAGGCTCCCACTGCGTTAAGGCGACACAGGTCAAATTCAAGGACGGCACGTTGAAGTTGTCGAATCTTGGTTTGATCCCGGTGTCGAGAGAGGCGTTCAGCGAGGGGAGGGTGAATAAGCCGGATCTGATTGTCAACTCTATCCGACTACTCACTAACCATCTGAAAGTAAAAGATAAATTAGTATCTGCGTCCATTTCCGGGTACGAGGTGATGATCAAAAAGATCGAGCTGCCGACGATGTCGGAAGAGGAGCTTGACAGCCGAATGCATTCGGAACTGGGGCAGTACATTCCATATAACATTGAAGAAGTGGATGTGGATTACCAGGTCGTAGACGTTGCAAAAGACCGGCCGAATTACATGGAGGTGCTCCTCGTCGCCGCGAAGAAGGAATCGATCAATGATTATGTAAGCCTCATAAGACAGGCCGGTTTTGAAACCGAGGTTGTCGATGTGGACTTCTTCGCCTTAAGCAATGCCTTCGAAGCTACCTACGGGTTGGGAGAAGGAAATATAGCGCTGATAGATATTGGTGCCAATAAGGGCATTATGAATATCGTGGCAAAAGGGGTACCGATCTTCACCAGAGGCATATCCATAGGGGGCGCGCAGATTACGGAGGGCATAAAGGATTATTTCAAGATCACATTTGAGGAAGCTGAACGTTTGAAGCTGGGCGAGGTTTCTGAGAGTTTCCCGATCAAAGAAGTGGAGGGAGTCTTTATTTCCGTTACCAGAAACTGGGTGAGTGAGTGCAGACGGGCGATTGACTTTTTCTACAGCAATTATCCGGATAAGGGCATTGAGAAGATATACCTGAGCGGTGGGTCCTGCAGGATTCCCGGTCTGGATAAACTGTTCCGGGACAATGTGGAAATTGATGTGGAGATTTTTAATCCATTTTCCAGGATTGAGTGCGATCCGAAAATATTCGATCCGGAATACGTCGATTTCATCGGCCCTCAGATGGCGATATCACTTGGCTTGGCTCTAAGAAAGACGAAAGAGAAATGATCCAGATCAATCTGCTACCGATCCGTACCAGGAAAAAACGGGAACTGGCCAGGCAGTTCGTGTCCGTTTACCTCCTGACCATAGTCCTCGTATGCGCAGCCATGGCATATATCTGGTTCGACAATGCCCGTGAGATCGACTCACTGAACAGTCGACTCAGCCAGGTCCAGCGGGAGGTCGAACAATACAAGAAATTTGAGGCTCTGCTGCAGGAATTGACCAAGAAAAAGGAAATAGTCGACAAGAAGCGGTCGATTATTAGCGACCTGCAGAAAGATCGCGACAGTATCGTGCGGATACTCGCTCTCCTGAGCGTACAGATCCCTCCGGAGAAAATGTGGTTCGATCGTCTGGTGCAGGCAGGCAACTCGATGACCCTGGACGGCGTTGCTCTGAGCAACGAAGCCATCGTGGAGTTCATGAGAAACCTGGAATCCTCTCCGTATGTGGAAAAGGGGAGTGTCAACCTCGTACACTCACGGCAGACTGTCGTCAGCGATAAGAAGTTGAGGGAATTTCAGTTGAATTACCGTTTTTTCTCCTTTTCTGAAGTCCAAAAAAGGTTGAAACCGCAGGCATCATGAAAAAGAACATAGTACCGATAGCGGCATTTCAGGAGAAGCTTGCGGGTCTCCCGCTTGCCCAGAAGGCATTGTTGTACATCGCCACCCTTCTGATTCTATCGGCAGGATTCTACTTCCTGCTCTACCAGGATCAGACGAAAGCGATCGACAAGCTGAAGAACAACATTGCCGATCAGGAGAAGAAACTCGCTTCCCTGAAAAGTGCGGCCGTGCGTGTGGATTCTCTCAAGAAAGAACTCGCCGAGTCCGAGGAAAAATTCAACGAACTCCTCGCTCTTCTCCCGGACCAGAAAGAAATTCCGGGGCTGCTGGAGAGCGTTTCCCGGCTCGGCTCCAAGGTGGGATTGGACAATGTGCTCTTTCAACCGCAGCCCGAACAATTGCACGAATTCTACGCCTCCATTCCCATCAAATTGGATCTCGTGGGGTCGTTCAACGACCTGGAAGTCTTCCTTGACAGCGTCAGCAAGCTGGATCGGATTCTGAAGGTGGACAGCCTTGCTATCAATAGACAAAAGGACAAACGCGGTTCTCTCCTGCAAGTGGGCTGCACGGTCGTGACCTACCGGTTCGTTGAAAGGCCCGCGCAGAAAGAAGGACAACAGAAGAAGAAATAGGCGCGGGATCGTGGTTCCACTTGTGAAAGACGACAATACAGGAGTCCCCTTAGGGGGAAATGGTTGGTAAGGGGGGGGCAGATGCACTACGTAAGATTTGGTAACAAGGGCATTATTCCTATTGTTTCATTGTTGATTTTTTGCTGGGTGTGCATGGCTCCCGGCTCGGCCGTCAGCAGCGCGAATCCGCCTCAGGGAGAAGAATCCGTTCAATCCGGCGCGGCGCCCGCTGCTCCGGTGTCCGCCAGAGCGGATCGAATACGGAGTGTATCGGTAAAAGACAGCGCTCTCCAGACAGTGCTCAAAATTGCGGGCAACGGATCTTTGCGGGACTACCAGTTGCGTAAACTGGGCGACAACAGATTCATGCTGGAATTGGGAAGTATCGATGCTCAGGCCCCTTTGCCCATGCTGCCCGTAAACTCGAACCACGTCAAGCTCGCTTACGTTGAACCCACCGGCCAGGAGGTGGTTAAAATCATCGGAACCCTGAAAAACCCCCTCAATAGCTACACGGTTGACCCCTCCGAGGACGGACTTCTGGTAACCCTCAATTTCGGCAAGGGGAAAATCGCTCCCGGCGAGGGGGCTGCTTTGAGTTCGCAACCCGCCCAGGCAGCCGCGGGAGGAGTGAAGGGCAGGAAGGGCGCTACGATGCAGGTTGCGGGAGTTCCCGCACAGAGAGGATATCAGCCGGAAACGCCGATTCCCGATTACACAAACAGGTTGTCGCAGCCTCCGGAACTGCAAGTGGCAATGGCCAGGAGGCAATACACGGGAAAACCGATCAGCCTCGACCTGCTCGATGCCGATCTGAGGAACGTGTTGCGCCTCCTTGCGGATTTAACCGGGACGAACATAGTGATCGAGCCCGATGTGAACGGCAAGGTGACTCTGAAGGTCGAACAGGTCCCATGGGATCAGGTCCTTGATATGGTCATTTCGATGAACGACCTGGGCAAAGAGCAGATAGGAAGCGTCATACGTATTGCAAAGCAGGCCAAACTCAAGAACGAATGGGCGCAGCAGGCCGATGCGATAAAAGCCCGGCAGGATCTGGTGGAAACGACCAAGGATCTTGGTGAACTGAGCACCGTCTATCTGTCGGTGAGCTACGCCCAGCCCGCGGACATGGCGGCCAAGATTAACGAAATGAAGAGTGACAAGGGTAAAGTATCCGTTGATGAACGGAGCAGTCTGATCATCTATACCGATTATCCAGCGCGGGTGGCCGGTGCGAGGCAGTTGCTGAGCAGACTGGACCGGCCGACGGCCCAGGTCCTGATAGAATCTCGGATCATCACCTTGAACACCGACGTGGCCAGGAACCTCGGGGTCCACCTTGGATTCAAATCAACATCTCCCATTCCGTCAGGTTCAACGTCCGGGCAGGAGTTCGAGATCAACAGCCCTACGGCCACCCTTTTCACCATGGGTACGGCCGCGATAGTGGGGGCTACCCTGCTGAATGTCGACCTGACCATAGAAGCCCTCGAAACTGCGGATGAACTGAGGGTCATGGCGGCGCCGCGGGTGATGACGATGAACAATGTCAAAGCCGTCATATCACAGGGTGTGAACATTCCGTACCTGCAGGTCGGAGACACCGCATCGAACATTACCGGCACGGCGTTCGTGGCCGCTGTTCTCGAATTGCAGGTCACCCCTCACATTACTCCCGACCGCAAGGTGAGAATGACCATCGACGCCAAGCAGGATGAGCCTTCCACGACGGTAACGGGTGCGAACGACCAGCCTGGAATCGATACGCGGAAAATTTCAACGGAACTTACGATCGATGACGGGAATATTGTGGTAATCGGAGGGATCATCCGTAACAGCGATAGTTACACAAGGTCTTCGACTCCCGGATTGAGCGATGTTCCCATTCTTGGCCGGCTGTTCAAAAGCGAGGAGACAAAAGCCGCCAGGAACGAACTGCTGATCTTCATCAGTCCCAAGATTGTGGAGATTTCCAAGCCGCCTGACCGTACTTGAAGGTATTCCCCCTTGAATTCTGCTGCGGCATGTAGGAAAATACGTCCGACCTTGCTTCCGTGGAAATGTATGAAATGCCAAGCGAGCTGAACGTGAAGATTCGTTTTCCTATAGTATTTTGCCTGCTGCTTGTTTTTCTTTTCGGTTGCTCGATGCAAAAGACCGGATCAAAGCTGGAATCGGCACGGGGCGACGACCAGAAAAGGGCGGACAAGTTTGTCAAGCTGGAGGAGCGGCAGGAAAGAGCGCCTCTGAGAGTGAACTATCTTACACCAACGACTGCAATCAAGAATCCCGAAATCTTCGTCTACAAAGAAAAAAGAAGGCTCTACGTTATTCAATCCGGCGTATTGGTTCGTGATTACCCCATAGGGCTGGGTTTTCAGTCGATCGGGGACAAGGAAAAGGATGGGGATGGAAAAACGCCGGAAGGGGATTTCCTGGTCTGTTCCAAGGACTCATCCGGCCGGTTCTTCAAGTCCCTGGGTCTGAACTATCCTGACAAGCGCCATGCCGAGAAGGCCTTTTTCGCCGGAGTTGTGAAAGCCCAAGAGCTGCATGACATCCTGCTTTCCAATGAGAAGAAGTCCGCTCCACCGTCGGGGACGGCACTGGGTGGGAAGATTTGTATCCGCACCGGGGGCGCCCATAAAGACTGGACGGATGGAAGCATTGCGCTCTATGACAGCGACCTCGAAGAATTGTACCAGGTGGCGTCCGTGGGAACTCCCGTATCGATTCGGCCTTGAAGGCGAACGCGCCGTGCCGAAGGCGTTCATCGCCGGACTTTAACGGCCGATCTTATTCAGCCGGCCTGCCGCGGGTCGCCTCATCGCGAACTCTGCGAAGTTCCCTTTCTTCCACAGCCCTCCTGTATTCCCTGAGCAGAAACCGTGACGCGAATTCCTGCCTGGAGATATAAGAGATGTGAGTGTCGAGGAACTCTTGTTTCATTCGGTCCAGTAATAGCGGAACGTCTTCTTTTTTGATAAAATTCCGCACCTTTTCAAAGCGATACTCCGGACTGATTCCCAGCAGAGCGACAATGTCTTCCAGCGGGACCGCCGTGTCCGCATTGAAGACCGAACGCACGTCAAGCGGTATGAATACGAACAGAATCACCTGCCAGTGGCCGGAGACCGTTGTGCGCGAGCGGTCCTCAAAGAACAGGGTCAATCCGTTCGCAAGCTGCATCGATCCCATCTGCCGATTTTCCGTAGCCATTTTTGCGCCTCCATCATCAGGAATGATCAGCAGTAAATTTACCGGAAGATGGAACAAATTCAAGAATAAAGAGCACTGCTGTTGACTCGTTGCGGGCAAAGCGGTATTAAACAGAAGCAAAAAAATGGATGAAGGCTTTGAGTTGCTGTCTGCAACGCTGGAGGCGTGGCGCACTGCGATTGCTTGAAACCGTGCGGGCAGGGTTCATTCCGCGGCTGCATGATGTGGGCGAGGCTTGGAAATGAAAAGAAAGTGCATAGAGTTGAGATGGCATGGACGTGGCGGGCAGGGAGCGGTCACCGCGGCGATGATACTGGCGGAGGCTGCTTACTACGAGGGTTATAAGGGCGTCACGGCCGCCCCGTTTTTTGGCGCCGAACGCAGGGGCGCGCCCGTTATTGCCACGACCCGCTTCGGATGGGAGCCCATACGGACTTTTTCGCTTGTCGAAGAGCCCGATGTTGTGGTGGTGCTCGACGAGGCGCTGTTGAGGGTGGTCGATGTAACCGCCGGAATGCGCCCCGACGGACTTATACTCATCAACACGTCCAAAGCCCCGGATGCCGTTCGATTGAAGACTTCCGTCAATATTGCGACGACAAATGCGAGCGGCGCGGCACGGGAAGCCGGCCTCATCGTAGCCGGATCGCTGCTGTTCAATACGGCCATCCTGGGCGGTGTTGCCCGGGCGACCGGCCTCGTCAGTCTGGAAAATATCGAAAAGGCATTGCAGAACCATTTCACCGGCGAAGCCGGAGAGAAGAATGTGCGCGGGGCGCGTCTGGCATACGCCGCGACGGCTCTTTTGCATGAATGTAAACTCGCCTGTGCATGAACTCCGATACGATGCCCGTGACGCGGAACGGTTGGAAGTCCTTGAGTTACAGGGCCGACGCAAAGAACTGGAGTCCTCAGTTGGAAGGAATATTGTGATGACGGCACCGAGAAAAGACAGGTTCACCTACGCCCGATCGGGATTGTGCAAGGGAGAGGCCGGAAAAACAGGCGACTGGAGGGCTTCCCGGCCCATAATCGATCCATCCAGATGCACTCCGTCGAAGAGCGGGCGGCCATCCTGCTTCCTCTGCTGGCTTTACTGTCCGGAAGGAGTTGTGAAAAGGTCGATCCCGGTGGAGATCGATCTGGAATACTGCAAGGGATGCGGGATTTGCGCGGAAGAATGCCCGGGCAAAGCCATTCAAATGGTGGAAGAGGAAAAGGAGGCGTAGACCGCGGTACCGCTTGTTCCAAGAATAGTTGAGGTATGGTATGATCTTTTCTTGCCTTTCTGCGTTCAATGGGTATAGTGAAATATGCTGGTTGAGTACGATATTTTGAGTTATGCAGGAAATCGATCTTTCGCCAAGACGATGGTGCGGTTCCGCAATAACTTAGAGTAGCGCACCAAAAAAGCAGTGAAAAAAACACAAATTCAAAGAAGGATTTAAAACATGGTGGAAGGTCGAGTAAAATGGTTTAATGACAGTAAGGGCTATGGTTTTATCGAGGCTGACAGCGGGCACGATGTGTTTGTCCATCACTCAGCCATCCAGGGCGAAGGCTTCAAGTCCCTGAGTGAAGGTGAGCGGGTGAGCTTCGACGAGGAGAAGGGCGCCAAAGGCCCTCAGGCAACGAATGTAAGGAAGCTCTAGTCTGAACGCTTTTGAACGAGTTCAAGAATGAGCATTAGCCGGAGTGAAAAACCTCCGGCTTTTCTTATCCTGCGGCCGGCAGGGCGCACTCATTTTGGAAGTGCCGGTTCGCGTCGCTCCGAACGGAAGGGGCTTCATAGGGCTGGGATCAGTCTTCGTTGTGGGTTCTCATTCACCGGCTTTTGAGAGCCCACAACGAAAATCATAAGAATGCATGAGCACCGTGAAATGAAGCGGGGCAGATGGTTGAAAGATTAGGGTTTTAGACCCGGCGATTAATGCGGGCACATGAAAAAGATGCCCGATTCTCCTTGTCCAACTCACTCCAAATGAGATTCTTGCCCTCCTGGTTTCCCCTTCAGGAAGCAGCGGACTGCATCGGCAGAAGTTCCGACCGCTCTGACCGCATGTTTTAGCTGCATTTCAGTACACTCGAACTTTCGAGACCAGTATTTGACCTCATTCGGTTCATGAGGATTAACCCTGTTGTTGGCGTAAGGACCTCGTTTTGGCTTATCGTGAAGCATGAGCTCCTCTCCTTTCAGAGTCAGGCAATGGAACGGATTGATTACGGAAAAGAAAGTCAGCCCGTGGCGGACGCCACCAGAATTCTCAGGCTGAGACCCCTTGGGTTATGGCCCCTCGGGTCCTCCTTCCCGGTATGCCGCAAGCCGAAGCGCATAATGTCTGCGCGACGGCAAAATGCTAGGGCCGGCTTCCTTGCCTGCCGGTTACGGAAAGCACCGATAAACGACAATCAATGCTTCCCGTGGGTATTTGCCGGAGTCCTGTCGCATGTGTCGAAATGAATGTGAGCCTACACGCCCGGCAGAACCGGCAGTTCCCAGTATTCTTTTATCGTAACATCGACGGAGGCACACTCTCCCTCGGGTTTATCCCGTTTAGTGGTAACTTCTGCAAGTTTAAATATTTTAATAATACTTATAAGCAGTTTGCCAAGAGACTGTGCCGCTTCCGATTTCTGGCGGCAAGAAAGGAGTTCGGCTTTGTCGAGTTGATCATTTTTATGAAGTGCTTTTTCATTTATGTTCATCTCGGATGCAACTACCTTCTTGAGCCCTATTATTGTATCGGCCATTTCGTCATCGTTGGCATTGTCCAAAAACTTGACTGCCAGGTTGAGAATCCTGCTTCTATTGGCTTGTCCGGATCTTTGATATGATTCGGACTTTCTGGTTAAATACGGGACCGCGAAATTCCTGCTGAAAGAGGGCAGGTCTATCTCTTTTGCCTCCGTGTAATTCTTCAATTCTTCAAAGAAGTACCCGGTCGAGAGCAGATCTTTTACCAAAGCATGTGGTATTTCCGACATTTTTGACCTCCCACCCAGTGCTGTTGTGTCGTTTTGCGTAAACAACTCAAATCCCCTGAGTCACTCGTTGCATGCGGCGCAAGAGGAGTTGCCGACTCACCTTCCTACGAGAAGGAGCCAGGCCCGGCGCGCGGTGGGCATGTGCGGGAGAGGAGGGGGCATCTCATCTGATTCCCGGATATTTTAAATATCATAACAGACGGCCCGAAATAAGGCGAAGCCTTTGTCAATTATGTCGATATGCCTCATACTTGAACTCACTGAAGAAGTTCGGCTCGGAAGACGCTTGCGTATATTCCGAAGCTCGCTTTCATCTTCTCACTATCTTCATCTTCCTATTCTTCTTTTCCCTGTCGGCAATATCCTTCCTGCTCCGCTTCTCCATTTCCGTCATGGTTTGATTGATTCCCGCTCTGTCCTTGGTTTCCAGCATTATTTTATCTCTGCATATGTCACAGAGGCACATCTTCCCTCTTTGGCTGAGGCTGTAGATCCGAAGACTGTCCGAGTGGCCTTTGCACAGCTCACACTTCGAACTGAACGAATCGCATGGAGCGCATGTCACTCCCTTGCTGAGCTCTTCGGATGTGAGGAGATCCCTTGCAAGTCTTATCTTGAACTCTGCGAGTTGTTCGTTCAGTGCAGCCTGAGATATTTTGTCTCCTTCGACGAGACCGAGGTCGGCATGTTCAAGGGACAGTTTCTTCTCGCCTGAGAGCAGAAAGAACACGCGCCCTTTACTGTCGCCGATCAGCTCCAGAATCTTTCCGTAACCCCAATCAGGCATTCGAGGGTGGAATACCCAATCGCCTTTGGATAACTTGAATTCTGTTCCCTGCATAGGCTAAGACTCCTTTCTCAATGTTGAGGTGGTGCTGTAACTTCAATGAACCCGAACGATCCGAAAGATGATCAAGATACCGAGGGCAGCGAAGGGAGTCGGTAAGATTTCAATGTCAAAGGGGTAGTGTTGTGGAGTCTGCCATTGATTCACCCATAAGATCATAGCTGGAACGGAGCGGAATATCAAGGAGACAAGCCGATAAGGTGTTAGGGTCAAAACGAGGGGTGGCGGATCATCGACCGGCGAGGCGGCCTTTCCCTTCTGGAAAAATATGATCCCCGCTGCACGGGGAGGAATGCGCAGGCACCTGCACTAAAAGTCCGCGGCCCGGCACGCTGTCGGTCGGAATTGGCAGAATCAGTTTGCTATTCCCGCTTGATGCCTTATAATAGTAAACAAGGTGTAACCTGAAAGATGGCATTATTTGATTTCGCGAAGTAATTTGCTTTTTCTGGTCCTGCCATCCGCTCGATTGCCGACGTCTTGTCTTCTGCATGTTTTCCTCCGCCGCACACGGTGGCTGGCGATTACGTCTCAGGCCGGTCGTCCCCGTTGTGCTGTAGCCGCAAGCGCTGTCGTATAGTGCTACCCCCTGCAGCCCGACTAATTTAAACCTTTAACCAAGTTTCTGTACATTCAGTACGGCTTTTTGCACGGCGGAGGGCGACGACCTTTCAATCCCTTCAAATAGCGGGTGCTGATTCAGAGATGACCAGGGATTCTACACGTAATGACTTTTGAAGAACTACAATTGGCTCCACCCATTCTCAAGGCGCTTGCGCAATGCGGGCACCTCAACCCTACGGCGGTACAGGAGCTGGCTATTCCCAAGGTTCTCGCCGGGCATGACCTCATCGCCTCGGCCCAGACCGGCACCGGCAAGACCGCAGCCTTCGTGCTGCCTGCACTACAGCGTTTATTCGGTCAATCCTCCGAACCCAAATGCGGTTTACGCGTTCTGGTGATGACGCCCACCCGGGAACTGGCCGACCAGATAACCCAGGTTGCGCGCACGTATGGGCAATACCTCGATGTACACAGTGTCGCCATTGTCGGCGGCATGCCTTTTGGCGATCAAATCAGAGCCTTGTCGCAGAAGCCGGACATGATCATCGGTACACCAGGCAGGCTGATCGACCACATTTGGCGCGGGAGGATCGACCTGTCGCACGTCCAGATGCTCGTCGTAGATGAAGCCGACCGGATGCTCGAGATGGGATTTATCGGGGACGTCGAGTTCATATCCGATGCGATGCCGGAGGGCTGTCAGACGCTTTTGTTTGCCGCGACTATGGGCGACGCGACGGCCAAGCTTGCGCAGAAATATATGAAAAACCCTGAACGGGTCGAGGTTGCACCGGGCCAAATCACTCATGACAAGATCGAGCAACGGCTGCACATGGCGGACAGCGTGCAGCACAAGAACCGTCTTTTGAGCCAACTTTGTACGGATGCGACCGTGACAAGGGCAATCATCTTTTCTGCGACGAAACGCGGCGCCGACAGCCTGGCCCGATCTCTCAACACACAGGGGCATCCGGCGGCAGCCCTTCACGCAGACATGACACAGTCCGCCCGCAATCACACCATCATGGATATGAGAAAGGGCAAGATCAGACTCCTGGTAGCTACGGATGTCGCCGCGCGAGGCCTTGATATCGATGGCGTCAGCCATGTAATCAATTTCGACCTTCCGCGCTCGGCGGAGGACTACGTCAACCGCATCGGAAGGACCGGGCGGGCGGGAGCGTCCGGCATTGCGATTTCCTTTGCATCACGAGGCGATCTCCCTTACCTCCACCGCATCGAAGGATACCTCGGGCATAACGTCCCGGTCCAGGTCATGGCCGGGATGGAGCCGGATCGTCTCCATCCCGTTCGCAGGCAGGAAGACGACACCAAAAAGAGTGATCGGCAGGCGGTTGCAACCGGAAAGAGAAGCCCGGCTAAGAGGAACAAATCCGAAAGTC
The DNA here is from genome assembly GCA_963666995.1 of uncultured Syntrophobacter sp. Classification (GTDB taxonomy): domain Bacteria; phylum Desulfobacterota; class Syntrophobacteria; order Syntrophobacterales; family Syntrophobacteraceae; genus Syntrophobacter. Next base: position 4,657,452 of record OY762941.1, read on the forward strand.
TCCCACGCAGATTCGAAAGGACTGACGATAACCCCGGACAGGCAGGAAGAGATGTCCCCGGCACGGTTCAGCAGGACCAGCCGGTGGCAGTGGAACAGGGGAGACGCACGTCGAGGCATGCGGGGCCAGGCCGGAGATGGAAGGGAGCAGGGAAAAATGCTCCTGGTGAAGATGGAACGAGCCCGGCCACGAATTTTTTCGGTTTGCCCAGGCATCAGCCCCAGCAGGGCGTGCCGCCAAAAGCTAAATCCGTACCTCGGTCGCGGTCATCTTCCGGTACTTTGGGTGCCTGAAAGGAGGCCGTCATTCGAGGAATGAAGTGATTCCTGAAGACGGTACGACGGACCAAACGCGATGAGAAGCGGGCGAAGAGAGCGATCGCGATGCGATCGGGGTCGATCGCCTCGCTTCAAACAACTTAACGATTTTGCGCTTCCCGTGCCTTCCCGGTCTTGCCCGAGAAACGGTCTGCTTCGCTGTATATGCAGCCGCAGTACTGCTGGCGATACATTCCAAGATTCTTTGACTGTTCCCTGCCTTCGGTCCATCCTTCCCGGAAATCTTCATAGTAGAATGATATGCTGCTTTTTTGAGCTGCGTCCCGGGCGATGCGGGCGATCAGATCGTGTTTCTGGAGCCTGCTGAAGAGCAGGGTGGTCGAGAAGGCGTCGAATCCGCTCTTCTTGGCCAGCCGGGCCGTAGCCTCGATCCTTACCGAATAGCAAACCAGACAGCGCTCTTCTTCGCGGAAAACCACGCTTCGCAGAAATTCGACGAGATCGTAATCTTCCCTGACGATGAGGGGAAAGTTTTCGCTTTCGGCAAAGGATCGAATGGTTTCCATCCTTTTGCGGAATTCCTGGTACGGATGGATGTTTGGATTGTAGAAGTAGCCGTGGACGGTCCACCCGGCATCCCGGAGTCTTCTCAACGGGTATATGGTGCACGGCCCGCAACAGGTGTGGAGGAGGAGCCTACGGGTTTGATTTTCCATGCTCACACATCCCCTTTCGGCGCCCGATCCAGGAGTGACTGAAAAAGCCTCTGGGGTAACCCGTCGAAACTCCCGTTGCTCATGCAGAGCACCAGGTCTCCGGATACGCAGCGATCCAGCAGGAACCGGAGCAGATCGTCAGTGGCCGGAAAGAAGTAGCTCCGCGCAACCCTCTTGCCGATATCCTCGACCAGTTTCGCGGTGTTCAGCCGCTCCCCCTCGGGGATGGCGTCCATTCCGGGCGGCTCCTTCACGCAAACGCAGTCCGCTTCATCGAACGCAGACACGTAGGCATCCTGGAAGACGCTTCGCCTGCTGGAGTTGGTCCTGGGTTCGAATGCAGCGATTATGCGCCGTCCCGGGTAAAAAAGCCGAATGGCACCGAGGGTTTCCCTCACCGCCGTGGGGTGATGCGCAAAATCTTCCATCACGAGGATTCCGTTGCTTTCTCCGATCACTTCCTGCCGCCTCTTCAGGCCCCGGAAGGAAATGAGGGACGACTGAATCTGCTCCATAGTCATCCCGGCAATCGAAGCGGCCGCCATGACAGCGAGGGTATTGCCGACATTGTGGCGGCCGGGAATCCTGGAGACCATGCTCTCAACCCGTTTCGAATCCGGATTCCGGTACAGGAAGCGAAGCTCGCCGGGCAGGTATTCAAGGCCGGTTACCTTCCAATCAGCCGTTTCAGACCATCCATAGGAGATTGTCCTGCCTTTGCACTCGTGGGAAAGGGCCGTGCAGTTCGGGTCGTCCGCATTTACGATGAGGTGACCGTCGGCGGGAATGAGCCGCACATAGGACCGAAACGCATTCAGAACGGCTTCAAAGTCGGGAAAAATGTCGGCATGATCGTATTCGATACTCGTGAGGATGCCGATTGCCGGCGAGTAATGGAGGAACTTGGGTCCCTTGTCAAAAAAGGCAGTGTCATATTCGTCGCCCTCTATGACCATGTAGGGGCCGTCACCTATACGGTAACTGCGCTGCCAGTTCCTGAGGAACGCACCGATGAATGCCGTCGGGTCCATTTTCCCCTCGGACAGCGTCCAGGCAAGCAGGGAGGAAGTGGTGCTCTTCCCGTGAGTTCCCGCAACCACGATACTCTTGCGGCCGGCGAGGAAGAATCGAGCGATAGCCTCGGGCATGGACAGGTAGGGGGCGCCATGGTTCAAAACATATTGTGCCTCGGGGTTCGTGCGGCGGATTGCGTTGCCGATGATGAAGACATCGGGGTTGTACTTTCCGGGATTATCCGCACTATACCCCTGGCAGACGGGAATCCCCAGGGCCTCCAGGTGGGTGCTCATGGGCGGATACAAGTTCTGGTCGGACCCGGCCACATCAAATCCCTTTTCCTTCAGCATGGTCGCCAATGTTCCCATGGCGATTCCGCCGATCCCGATCATATAGATTCGTTTATCGTTTTGAGGTTGCATGCAAAGCTTCCATGACGAGGTTGTGAACGAGGGGGCGAAATGCCTTCAGCTTCTCATTTTCCCGCTTCGGATAGATGCGATTGGTCAACAGGATAACCATGATGCCCCGATCGAGGTCGATCCAGAAAGATGTCCCCGAAAAGCCGAGGTGCCCGACGCTTCGAGGAGAGAAGCAGACTCCCGAACTCGAACCGGACGCACTGGGCGTATCATACCCCAGCGCCCACGTACTGCCGGGGACAATGCCCTGCATTTTCCAGAACTCCCGGAGGACGGCCTGCGACCACGAAGCATTTTCCCCCGAATGGACATCCATCAGGAAAGACAGCAACCGGAAAATACCGAACGCAGTCCCGAAGAGACCCGCATGCCCCGCGACTCCGCCCAGGCAATAGGCGTTCTCGTCGTCGACCTCGCCCACGATAAGACGGCGGCGCCAGGGGCACTGTTCAGTTGCCACGAATTCAACTGTACCCGCTGTGGGAATATCAGGCAACGGTTCGGGATCGGTCGGGGCGGTAAATGGGCGATAATGGAGCGATTTGATTTCAAGGGGCTCGAAGAGTATCTCCGCGGCGAGGGATTCGAGGGATTTGCCGAAGGTGGATTCGAGGATCATCCCGAGCAGCAGGAAGCCGAGGTCGCTGTAGCAGGACACTCTGCCCGGAGCATCGAGGAGCGGGGTCCCGAGGATGAGCGAAAGCAAAGCGGCCTTCCTCCGTGGCGGAGGCGTTCCGATCAGTTCAAGGTAAAACGGATGATACGCGGGAAGCCCGGAACAGTGGTTGAGCAGGTGCCGGAGAGTGACGGCCGCCTTGCCGGGCGGCACGAGACCGGGCGGAAAAAAAGCGCTGATGCGGGAATCGAGGTCCAGCCCTCCCGTGGTGACTGCCCATACGTAGAGAGGCACCGTTACAAGGGCTTTCGTGAGTGAAGCAAGATCGAACCGGGTATCGTCCGAAACGGGTTTTCCGCCGCGAAACGTGGCGCCCCAATTCCGATGGTACAGGATGTCTCCGGGGGCTGCAACGAGGAGGCTTGCTCCCGAGAATACCCTGTCCTCAAGGGCATGGAGGAACACTTCTTCAAGATGAGGCGGCAAGGTCCTATCCATTGAAGGGGCTTTTGATCGGTTTGAGGCAACGGTCATACGTATTCAGGGAAAACGGTATCCCAAACGGAATGACTTCATGTACGGGGCCATGACCGAACGGAAGACCGGCAACAACGGGAAATCCCATTGTCCTGACCTGGCCCGCGATCATGGCATGAATCGCGGCAGGGTCGCCGCAATCTTCGAACCGGCCCAAAAGCAGAGCCGACAGGTGACTCAGGCTTCCTGAGAGTCTGAGCTGGGTGAGCATGCGGTCCAGGCGGTAGAGCGCTTCGCCGCGGTCTTCGATCAGAAGCAGCGTGCCGCTGAGGTCTGGAAAGTAGGGAGTACCAAGAAGATGTGCGATACAGGTGAGGTTTCCGCCGATGATGTTTCCCGATGCCGTTCCATGCCTGAGTACCTGGGCGTCTTCAAATGTCCAGGTGAAATCGCTCTCGCCCCGCAGAGTCTTGAGAACAACGTCGGCGTGTTCGGGAAACTCGCCCATGCCCGTGAGGTTGGGTCCAAAGAAGGTCGTCCACCCCATCTGCGATGCAAAAGCCAGGTGTAAAAAGGTGATGTCGCTGTGGCCGACAAAGAACTTATGGTGCTTCCGCAGCGTGGAGAAGGGGAGCCATGGAAGCAGCCTCCCGCTCCCATATCCGCCGCGGGCGCAGATCACCGCGCGGATATCGGGATCGGTAAATGCATTAATCAGATCCTCGGCTCGGTCTGCCTCGGTTCCCGCAAGATAACCATGCCTGCTGAAAAGATGATCGCCGAAAGAAACCTCGTAACCTCCGGCTTCAAGGAGTCTCACCGCCCGATCGAAGGGTTCCCTTGCAAACGGGCTGGACGGGGCCACGAAGCGAAGACGGTCACCGGGCTTCAGGGGCTGCAGGGTCATGGGTTGCGCCTGTTCCGTTCGAAGATGATTTTCAATCCCTTGAGTGTGAGGTAATCGTCCACGTCATCGATGACCGTGCACTCGCTCGCGATGAGAGGGGCCAATCCTCCGGTTGCGACGACTTTCAAGTCCGAAGCGATTTCGCGCTTCATCCTGTTGATGATCCCCTCTACAAGACCGGCGTATCCGTATACGATTCCGGCATTCATGGATGAGATCGTGTTCTTTGCAAGAACCGACGGCGGCCTGGCGAAGATCTCGACTCTGGGGAGTTTGGACGTCTTGAAGAAAAGGGCTTCGCAGGAAATCATGATCCCGGGGCTGATGACTCCGCCCATGTACTCACCCTTCTCGGAAATATAATCGAAAGTGGTTGCCGTCCCGAAATCCACCACGATGGTGGCGGTCTTGTAGAGTTCGTAGGCCGCCACCGCATTGACGATTCGGTCCGCGCCGACCTCCTTGGGATTGTCGTAGAAAATGGGCATTCCGGTACGGACTCCCGGTCCGACAACAAGGGGGTGAATATTGAAATACTTGGTGCAGAATCTTTCAATGGCATTCAAAACGGGAGGGACGACACACGAGATGATGATATTCTTCACCTCGGAGGCCTGAAACTGATTGCCTGAAAACAGGCTTCGGACAGTGATGCCGTATTCATCCACCGTGGTGTTCACTTCAGTCCTGATGCGCCAGTCATGAATCAGGTGGTCGTTCTGAAAGAGGCCAAGCACAGTGTTCGTGTTGCCGATATCCATGGCCAAAAGCATCGCACATCTCCTTCCGCGGCAGTGCAGGATTCAGCAGGGGAAACAAGGTCGTAGAGATCCCTGTTCAGGACATATACTTTTGGATACCGAGGGCCATCTCGTTTGCAATGCCGTTTATTTGATCGTGATCAGCGCCTTCCACCATGACGCGGATGACGGGTTCGGTCCCGGACGGCCGAATAACGAGCCTGCCTTCGGGACCGAGTTTGACCTCGAGTTGACACTGCAGATTCACGAGTTCCGGAACGGATTCCAGAGGCTTTTTGTGTTTCACTGTAACGTTCACAAGTTTTTGAGGATATCGATCCATGATCTTCTTCAACTCGGAGAGAGGACGCGACTCGCGCAGCATGACGGCCAGCACCTGGAGGGCTGAGAGGATCCCGTCTCCCGTGGTGCTGTGATCGAGAAAGACCAGGTGCCCCGACTGTTCCCCGCCCAGATTGCTGCACGTTTGTCTCATCTGCTCGACGACGTATCTGTCTCCCACGGGAGTCCTGAGCAGGGTCCCTCCCATTTTGCGAAGGGCGATTTCGAGCCCCAGGTTACTCATTATCGTGGCAACCAGCGTCTTATTTCTCAGGTAGTTGTGTCTGATGTAGTTGGTGGCGCAGATTGCCATGAGCTGATCCCCGTCAAGTATCTCTCCCGTTTCGTCCGCGAAGATGACCCGATCCGCATCGCCGTCAAAGGCGAATCCCGCATCGGCCCCATTTTGACGGACCAGCTCAGCCATGGGCTGCGGGTGAAGCGAGCCGCAGTCCTTATTGATGTTTCGTCCGTTGGGACGGTCTCCGGTCAGGACAACGTCTGCCCCGAGCTCTTCAAAGACCGTTGGCGCTACCTTATACGCGGAACCGTGTGCGCAGTCTATCACCAGTTTGATGCCTTCCAGGGAAAGGGACCTCGGGAAAGTGGACTTCAGGTAAACGATGTAACGCCCCTGTGCGTCTTCGATGCGGCGGGCGCCGCCTATCTCGGATGCGGGAGGACGCGGGAGCCGCTCGATTTCTCCACTGGTGATGAGCTGCTCCATGTATGTTTCCATCTCATCGGGCAGTTTGAACCCGTCTCCGGCGAAAATCTTGATCCCATTGTATTCATAGGGATTATGAGAGGCTGATATGACGATCCCCGCGTCCGCTCTCATGCTGCATGTAATGAATGCTATCCCCGGGGTGGGGAGGGGACCGACGAGAAGGACATCCACACCCATTGCGCAAATACCGGCCGTTATGGCATTTTCGATCATGTATCCGGAAAGGCGCGTGTCTTTTCCAATGATGATTTTAGGGCGCCGGTGCCGGCTCTTGAAAATATGTGCGGCGCTGGAACCGACTTTCATGGCAAGGTCGGTCGTCATGGGAGAGACATTGGCGATACCCCGGATGCCGTCAGTTCCAAAAAGCTTTTCCATTATCGACTCCTTAACAGGCTTATACTCAAAATAACGTCATTCCCGGTTAGATAAAAAGAAGCCGGGTCCAATCGGTAAAAAGGTCACTCCTTCAGAGGCCCTTCGCGAAGGGCGTCTGCCATGACAGCGACCTGTCGATGAAATTCAACGTCATGAACCCGGATGATATGAGTTCCGGCGGAAATCCCGAAGCTATTGATCACAGCCGTTGCAACTTCCCTTTCTTCGACGCCGACGTCCAGTATGCTGCCGATGAAACGCTTGCGGGAAGCTGCCAACAGGATGGGACGCTCGAGACAATGAAAAACTTCAAGATCTCTAATCAGATGGAGATTGTTCGCTACGGTTTTCCCGAATCCGATTCCGGGATCGATGATGATCTGACTGCGTTGCACTCCGTGTTTCATCGCGTATTGGATTCGCCCTTCGAAGAATGCGATGATTTCAGAAAACAGTGAGGAATAGACGGGGTGCTGCTGCATGGTCTTTGGAATGCCCTGCATGTGCATGAGGACCACCGGCGCCCCCGAGTCGGCGGCGAGATCGGCCATCTTCTCATCAAAGCCCAGGGCGCTCACATCATTAATGATGTCGGCACCCGCATCCAGGGCCTGCCTGGCGACTTCGGACTTGGTCGTATCGACTGAAATCGGGATATCACTGCTCCGGCGAATGGCTTCAATGACGGGGATCACCCTTAGCAGTTCCTCTTCCATTGGGACGGGGTCCGATGATGGACGCGTCGATTCTCCCCCTATGTCAAGGATATCCGCACCCGCAACGATTAAATCGAGCGCCTTTTGGACCGCTGAGTGGAATTCGAAGTGCTTGCCGCCATCGGAAAAGGAATCCGGTGTGACATTGAGAATTCCCATTATCAGGGTGCGGGGTCCAAGTTCGAGGACTCCGGACTTCAACCTCAACGTGTAATGATTGCGTGCAGAAACAGTCATGGACAACCTTCATTGGATATTGAATGCCAAATCCACGTCAACTTAACATTATCGATTGCCGTTTGAAAGAGCGAGGCAATATGGCCGTATTCGCAATAAGCCATCAACCTTGTTCTAACGTTGCCGGCAGGAAATGATCGGGTCGGGGGGAGTATCGCGGCATTTCAAGTTGCTCTCGGGAAACCAAACGGCGCTCGGATATTTTTCCGGGTTTGCAGGGCATCCGGCCGGGTGATGTCGGCAGTGTTGCTTTGCGCCCGTATCACCCGACCTGGATTGAGATCAAAGAAAAGCCTCGCATTTACGGATCAACTGCTGCCTTCAGGTATGACCTTACGGGTGGAGACGGCCCCTGCAACATTCGGATTATCCACGGTATGCTCCGGATCGAGGACGGTTTCGACCGGTCCGACACCCTGGTTTCCGGGTGACGGTTCCGTTCTCGTGAGGGTGGCCAGAAGGCCGGGCTCCGTTTCCTCGATGATCTTATCGACATCCCGAAGATCGAGCGTTTCCTTCTCTAGAAGCCCTTGGGCAATCCCCGTTAGTGAAGCAAAATGTTGCTTCAAAATTTCTCTGGAGTGCTGGTAGTTTTCTTCAACGATGCGCCTGACTTCCTTGTCGATGTAAATTGCCGTCTGCTCGCTGAAATCGCGGTGTTGTGCGATGTCCCGGCCGAGAAAAACCTGCTCTTCGCGTTTCCCGAAGCTGACCGGCCCCATTTCCTCGCTCATCCCCCACTCGCAAACCATACGCCGTGCAATCTGGGTCGCCCGTTCGATGTCGTTCGCAGCGCCTGTGGTACGCTGGTTGAAAACGAGTTCCTCCGCCACGCGTCCTCCCATGAGGATCGCGATGCTGTCCAGTAAAAAGTCTCTCGAGTAGGTATGGCGGTCGTCCTGGGGGAGTTGTTGAGTCAAGCCCAAGGCCCTGCCCCTCGGTATGATCGTGACCTTATGGAGCGGATCGGCTCCCGGAAGAAGTCTGGCAACGAGTGCGTGCCCGGCTTCGTGGTAGGCGGTCGTGCGTTTCTCTTCCTCGCTGAAAATCATGCTCTTGCGTTCAAGCCCCATCATGACCTTGTCCTTGGCGGATTCGAAGTCGGACATGTCGATGAGGTCCTTGTTCTTGCGCGCTGCAAGGAGAGCGGCTTCATTCACCAGGTTCTCAAGATCGGCGCCGGAGAATCCGGGAGTCCCTTTTGCCAGGACCCTGGTGTCTACGTTTGGTGCAAGAGGTTTGGCTTTCACGTGAACATTCAAGATCCCCTCTCTGCCTCTTATATCGGGGACCGGGACCACCACCTGCCTGTCGAAGCGGCCGGGCCTGAGCAGCGCCGGGTCGAGCACGTCGGGCCGGTTGGTCGCTGCGATGAGGATGACTCCTTCGTTGGATTCAAAGCCGTCCATTTCGACCAGAAGCTGGTTCAGCGTCTGTTCCCGCTCATCGTGCCCGCCGCCGAGGCCGGCTCCGCGGTGTCGGCCGACTGCGTCGATTTCATCGATGAATATGATGCACGGGGCGTTCTTTTTCCCCTGCATAAAGAGGTCCCGCACCCGGGATGCACCGACACCGACGAACATTTCAACGAAATCGGAACCGCTGATGGTGAAGAAAGGTACACCGGCCTCTCCGGCGATGGCTCGTGCGAGCAGTGTCTTGCCGGTTCCGGGAGCGCCGACGAGGAGCACTCCCTTGGGAATCCTGCCGCCGAGCCTGGTGAATTTTCTCGGATCCTTCAGAAACTCGACGATCTCCTCGAGTTCTTCCTTCGCTTCGTCGACTCCCGCGACATCATTGAACAGGACCTTCTTGGAGGTTTCGTTCAGAAGGCGAGCCCTGCTCTTGCCGAAGCTCATCGCCTTGCCGCCCCCCATCTGCATCTGGCGCATGAAGAAGATCCACACGCCAATGAGCAGAAGCATGGGAAACCAACTGACGAGAACGGACATGTACCAGGGGGATTCTTCCTCGGGTTTGGCCTGTATGTCGACCCCGTGTTCGCGCAATATCCTGATCATGTCGGAGTCTCTCGGAACGTAAGTCCGAAAAGACTTTCCGTCATTGTAGGTGCCTATAATATGATCACCCTGAATGATGACCTGGGAAACCTCCCCCTTCTGCACTGAGGCCAGGAACTGGCTGTAGGTGGTTTCCAGGTTGGCTTTCTGGGGTTGGCGGAACATATTGAACAATAAAATCACCATAAGGCTGATTACCAGCCAAAGGGCTAAGTTCCTGTAAAACGGACTCAAGAGCGATGCCTCCTTGCAGTGGTTTCAGTCACAGGGAACAAATTGGAACATCCGGAACCTTCTTGTCTAATTCTATTCCGTAATCGAAAAGATAACAAACGCAAAGTCCAAGGTATTCATTTTACGTGGGTTCTATACCAGATTCCTTGCCAATGGAAAAGGATCAATCCAATAATTGTGACAAGGTTTCTCTCTCGGGAACGCAAACCCCTGTCTGCGGGCATTGCAGCCCACGCCCGCTTTTGTTTCAAACGGGCGGAAAAATGACGAGTCGCCCAACCCTGTCGGCAACGGCGCGGACAAGATCGACAGAGCCCAGGCAGGCGCATGGGATCTCCCGGCAGATAAGCGTCATTCAATATTTCCGGTCAGCGGCTCTACGGCGAGCCGTGCCTTTTGGGCCGATAAGTCCTTAATCAAAAAATAAAAAATCAGCACAGTCGTAAAAGTGGCTGCCGCCGTTACAACGAATCCGGCAGTGAATCCCGTGTACTTCACAATGATTCCCATGACAAAGGCGCTCAAAGTCAGACCCAGGTAGATACATGTATTGTAACCCCCCATGGCAAGTCCTCTGGATTCGGGATCGACCACCTCGGATATCAGTGCGCCAAGAGCGGAAAAAGCCACTCCCATAGAGAGCCCGAAGGTACACGAAAATGCAATGACGGCATAAAGGCCCGTTGAACAGCCGATTCCGGCCAGTGACAGGGAGAATCCCACCAGCCCAACGATCACCAGTGTGGGGCGTTCCATGAAGGTATCGCCAAGGTAGCCGAACGGAAGGCGGGAGAATGCGTTGAAAAGAGCCTGGACGGCATAAATGACTCCGGTCATGCCGACGGAAATTCCCAGTTCCTTTGCGTGCAAAGGGAGAAACGTTATGAACATTCCCTGCCCGAAACAGGCCCCGAGGGTGACAATCCAGCAGGCCATGAGGGGCCGGTTTCTAAAGAAAGCCTTGGCGATCGCGGAATTGCCCCGCTTGAGGGACTTCGGCCGGAATTGACGGGGAGCGGGGGTGAACAGGAAAACAACGATCAAGGCAAGGCAGACAAGAAAAATTCCCGAAATAATAAATACGCTGATGAAATCGAATCGCTGTGCAATAAAACCGCCTGCCGCGGGCCCGAGGCTCATGCCCCCGTAGAGGCCCATCGTATACAGGCCGTAAGAACGGCCGAGGTGGGTGGGAGGAGTGAAGTCCGCAACATAGGACATCAGCGTGGGCCCAAGCGCTCCCATCCCGATCCCGAAAAGAAGATAGACGGGAATCATCTGAGCGGGAGTGGAGGTCAGGCAGAGGAGAAAAGAAGTGATCGCGGTGAGGAACAGGCCGGCAATGATGAGGAGCTTTCGCCCCAGACGATCGGACAGGATGCCGAGGGGAAGAGAACAAAGAGCGGCCGTCAACAGGAATGAGGAATTGATGAGCCCGATCTGAAAGGTGTCCGCCCCGAGGGAAAGCGCGTACAGGGGAACCACGGGGACGCGCATGTATGAACCGATATAGGAAAGCAGGCACACTCCGCAGCAGAGAAAAAGAAGCTTGTGGTAGGAAGCTTCGGATGGTTCACATGTCATGTGCCTTCACCTGGTTGTAGACCTGAGCTGCATCCTTCATCATTTCGTCAATGATCGCCTTGATGGCGTCGGGAGTCGTCTTCTGGGATCCGTGCCCCAATATTTCCTCTGTGTAGATCGCAGGGTTTGAGAAACTGCCGGCATCGATCTTGACGTGGTAGACAATCGGGAACGTATCTCCAATAACCCAGACCCGGAAGGAGATGTTGCCCACCTTTTTTTCTCCCGAAGCCAGGAGGTTCACGAAGGCTTTCGAATCCTTCGAGGCATCTTCAAATTTAGTGCGATCGAAGTATTTACGAAACCGGGTCTTGGCGTATTCGGTGAGATCCCGCTCACTCAGGCCGATCTTCTCTCCATCTCCGACGAGAGAAACGCTGATCATCGCAAATGCCTTGATATCCCTGAACCCCTTGTAGAGGAGCTTGGCCTCCTTTTCCGTCAGGCCAAGCGATTCATTCCCTTCGCAGCGGACACGAGTGAGAGGGGCGAAGATCAGTAGAAGTGTGAGCAGGAGCATGAGAGGTTTCATGGGAATCCCCCTTCGGAAACCGCAAAGGAACCCTTGCGTCCATCCGGCCGGAACACTCAGGCGCCGCATTGCCGTCCGCTGTGCGCGACGGCAATGCAGTGTACGGGACAGCGTGAGGAGTTGTCGAGCAATATGGTACCGAGCGGCTGGCTTCGATCATAAAATGCAAACAGCGAATCGACCTGGGCCTCCCTCCATAATAATGCCCGGAGAGATTCAGGCCTCGGTTTGTCCGGCATCAGAATAATGATAAGGACGAATTCATCGGTGGAAAGCCTGTCAGGAGGTGCTCACGGCGAGGGAGACCGCCCGATGAAGAAAGCTGATGAAGCTGCGATAAACTTCAGACTGCCGCTCCGTGCCCGAAAAATGCCTTCGGTTGCATCGCGTGAGTCAACTGCATTCCCGGAATTTACAGACAACCGAGGGCAACTCCATAAGGGCAAAAAATGTTCGATAAGCGGACCAAAAGGTCGCCGGAATTCATATTATTGGCCGGGTGGCAGAAGGGCCGAGTATCCAGTCTGAGTTACTTCCCATTTCTTTTCTTTTTCGAGGTACTGCCAGGTTTGGCTGATTGTCTTGGACTGAAGTGTGGGTGAAGTGGTGAAATAGAAGCGACAGTTCAGTTGCGCCACCCCTCGAAATCCCTGATTCTCCAAAACCACGCTCCTGACTTCGAAATCCATAATCCTGACGAACTTGTGGAACTTATCCGCTTCATCCCAGAACTGGGGTTGCATCGCCGGCGGAACCAGTGCGGTCGCAGCCTTGTAGTTTTCCCACCGAAAGGCCGTATTATAGGCCTGCATTGCTGCAAGGAGATCCTGTTCGGTCCGTTTATCGGAACTCAGCGTACCGCACGATATGAGAGCGACGGCGGAAAAAATAAACAGGCAGGCTGTGTGGACTTTCAATCCGCGCAAGGAGGGTTTCATCAGAAGACTCCCTTTTCGAATAGACTTTTCATATTCAAACCCCTGTCCTGTTATCCGATCGGTGCAGCATTGTCGTACATATAGGTTCTGCGATCAAGTGTATTGTTAAAACCTACTTCGGCATCCGGGCGACTTGGGATAAAAGGCATTTGACTGCCTGTCCTGGAGGAAAGTGATCTGTGGCGACTGTCAGGCGTGCCGGCCAATTATCCATATTTTACGCTGCCGGGAATTCAGAGCCTTGTGCAAGGCCGATCGGCGACTTTCATGCGTCCCGCGGTCCCGCACATATTGCGGTATCAAAAACGCGGGTTTTGAAGTAGAATAAAGCTTCAACAATGGTCGATTTACAGGGTGACTTGAGAGTTGGTGAGAATGTCATTTTTCGTCTGGTGCAAAAATGAGGAGTGCCGAATTCCGAATTTCCGGTGTCTTCTTTGCCGGGAAGATTGCTATGCTCTTCGCGATTCGAGCGGGGATGGGGAAAGCCTACTGGAACGACTCATCAGGACTGGAAAAATCAAGGAGCACTTTTTTATGAAGCGCAAAGAAACCGGTCAGGAGAATCACCAATTGAGCATTCACGAGATTCAGGATGCCGGGGCAAAAGGAACCAGCGAAGCCGGCGAAAGCAAGCGCGACATCTTTCTGATGGAAGAGGGGAAGCTGAAGCCTTTTTCGTTGGAGGAATACACCACGGCCACCCTCTATGAGGTGGTTGAGACATTTTCTGTGGAATGCAGACTGGTGCGTCCGGAAGACCCGGGAAATCTCCTGTTTGAGGGGAAAAAACCCTCGAGGAAGACGGTGCCGATTTTCATAAAAAAAAGCGGCGACTGTGTCCTGGTGGATTCCTGGGAGGTCCTGGAATCCAGTCCCGGCCAGCTTGCGGATGTGAAGGAAGTGATCGGTGCCGTCCCGATAAAACAGGCCTTCGTACTCAGACGAAAATAATGTGCAGCATTTTCACGGGAGCCGGTCGGAGAGGAAATCAGGGCAATTTCGCTTCGATCGTGTTTGGCTGCAATGCAGCACTTCGATCGGAAAGAAGCCGTGCCCAAACGAGGAAGCCGGGATCGGTGCCCGAATCTCCCGCACTCCATGCCGCCGCAGCCTATCGGGATTACTCCCTGTTTATCTTTTCATTTGAAGACCTTCGACAGTTTACATATAATTTGCAATGTTACCGGCAAAGTGGCATACGTTGCCGGGACAGCGGCATTTTCGACCGGGAGTGGTGTGGCGGACATTCAGCGGCCCTGATCCGGGCCATCCCACGGGAGATGCCGACGGGGATTGGATGTGTTCAGTGAATCACACCCCCACCTCTCCTCCCCTTGACGAGGGAGCTGCACGTCAATTCCCCTCCCCCGGCGGGAGGGGAAAGGGGAGGGGGAGGAAATTGCTCAAATCAGGTTGGAGTGCTAATGGATTAAGGCCGTTGAAAAATCTATAGTCCATCAGGGAAAACCACGAAAAATCCCTGAGGCTGTTGAGGTGCTAGGGAGTTGACCCCAGGTGGAGACTCCCTTTTTTACTTTGGCCTGCGGGAGTGACAGGAAGGCTATGTCGAGGCAATATCTTAAAGGACTTGTTGTTACGTGTGGATTGGCATTTTCGTTGACCGTATGGTCGATGGCCTGGCGGTCCGGAATTCCAGTAAGCAATGCGGGTGAACCCGTTTTACAGACGGAACAGCGGGTGGCCCTGATTATTGGAAACGGAAAATACGAAAGCGCCCCGTTACGCAATGCAATGAATGACGCACGGGCCATGGGGAGTGCTTTAAGGGGCCTGGGATTCGATGTCGTCGAGCGGGAAAATCTCGATCAAAAAGAAATGAAAAAGGAAATCCAGGCATTTGGCGAGAAACTCCTGAAAGGTGGCGTTGGATTGTTCTACTACGCCGGGCACGGTATGCAAGTGAACGGCCGAAACTACCTCATCCCCGTCGGCGCAGCTATCGAGCACGAAAAGCAGGTCGAATACGAAGCCGTCGATGCAGGTGCCGTTTTGACCGAAATGGACTATGCCAGGAACCGCTTGAACATCGTAATTCTCGATGCCTGCCGCGACAATCCGTTTGCCCGGAGCTTCCGTTCTGCGGCGCAGGGACTTGCGTCGATGAATGCCCCGACAGGGACGCTCATCGCCTACGCGACGGCCCCGGGTTCTGTCGCAAATGACGGGCCTGGAGAGAACGGCGTGTACACCGGCGAACTGATCAAATCGATGCAGGTCCCCGGGTTGAGGATAGAAGACGTTTTCAAACAGGTAAGGTCCGCAGTGCGCGAATCGACCCAGGGAAAACAGGTGCCCTGGGAAGCTTCCTCGCTGGAGGGTGATTTCTACTTTAATCCGTCAATGACCGCAAGTGCACCGGTTCATGCCCCCGAGAGAATCGCTCGCGCGGATCAGGCGGTGACCCCCCGTGGTGAGCGATTGTCAAAGAACATCAAGACATGGAAAGAACCTCTTACGGGAATGGAATTTGTGTGGGTGCCGGGTGGGTGTTTTCTTATGGGAAGCCCTCAAACGGAGAAGAACAGGGAAGCCGATGAAGGACCCGTTCATGAAGTCTGCGTCGATGGATTCTGGATGGGAAGAACGGAAGTTACGAACGGGCAGTTCCGGAAATTTCACCCCGACCATACGAGCAAGGACTACTCCGGAGTCTCCCTCAATGGCGACAGTCAACCAGCGGTGTTCGTGAGCTGGGTTGACGCCAACAATTTTGCTCAGTGGCTTAGAAGCCAAAATGGCGGACAGTACAAGTTCAGACTGCCCACAGAGGCGGAATGGGAATACTCGTGCAGGGCGGGCAGTGAGAGTTCGCGGTACTGGGGGGACGACTCGGCCAAGGCCTGTGCCTATGAAAATATAGCCGATCTAACCGGTAAACGGCAATGGGGGTGGGAGCAATCTCAGGATTGCGAGGATGGGTACGCGGCTACTGCGCCTGTCGGCAGTTTTCAACCTAATGATTTCGGACTGTACGACATGATCGGAAACGTATGGCAGTGGTGTCAAGATGTCTACAGTGTGGATGCCTATGTAAAGCACGATCGGATCAACCCCCTGTTTTCGGTTGAGAGCGGCGGATCGAGCCGGGTTATCCGCGGCGGCTGCTGGCACTGTGAGGAAGGCAAGATTCGCTGTGCGGCACGTAGAAGCGGTCTGCCGGGGGGGATGAACGACGATCTCGGGTTCCGCATTGTGCGTGAACCCTGACTGAATAAGGCGCTGATGCGGCCGGCGATTGGCGGCAGAGGTTTGCGAGGCGCTGATACTGTGAGAAAAGACGGAGAAACTACCTATGGCGGATGCTCGATCGGTTCGCCTGTCGATTGGAGCCAGGAAGGAGCGATTCAATGTTCCTCTTAAATTGCTTGATGGAAAGACGCAGGTTCATGGTTGCCGTTCTTCTGTCGCTTGTCTGTCAGGTCGCTTTCATTGGATACCCCGGGGCTGTTTTCCCCGCTCAGCAGGATGAGCCCGGAGTGGTTTTCAAGTGGGCTTTCGGCGTCCTGACGGGGGAAGGTGCCGATCGAAGATTTGAGCCCATCACAAAAGACACGGTGTTAAACACCGGCGACCAGTTCAAAATGATGGTTGAATTAAAGCGGAAATGCTACGTGTACGTTCTGCATCAGGATGCCCGGGAGGGGCTGAAGTTGCTGTTTCCCTATTCCATGGAGCAGTTGGCGGTCGACTACCAACTGGACAGGAAATATTATATTCCGCACGGCGATGCCTGGTATAAATTGGACCAGAACGCCGGTACGGAGACGTTTTTCCTGCTGGCATCGGCAGATCGGCTCAATGAATTGGAAGCCTTGTATGCGAAATATGAGGGCGCCGGGCCTGGGGACAAGCCTCAGGCGTTGCAGCTCGTTCTCGACGAAATACGGAAAATCAAGAGGCAGCATCGCGAGTTTGCGGCTCCCGCCGAACGGCCCATACCCATTGGAGGCGCCGTTCGGGGTATCGAAAAACTACCCGAATCCGGTCTTCCCGATGTGGCCCAGATTGCCGATGACATGATGTCAAGCGGCTTCATCGCAAGGACCTATACCATTGAGCACCGGTAACGGCCGCAAGGCTAAAGAAATTACACTTCTGCTCATCTGTATGTCCTTCGTCCTCGTGTTCGTAGCCTTCCGGTTGCTCCCGGATGTCTTCGAACCCTGGAATTCCAGGATAGTCGACAGACTTTTCGTGCTGCGGTCCTCCGTGCCTTCGCTGCACCCTGCCTACAACACGGTCATTGCCCATGTTGACGTGAATAACACCACCATTCAGGAACTCAACGATTTCTATCTGAATCGGGCGCATTTCGCCCGGGTGGTTCGAAATCTTTCCACGATGCGGACCGCCGCCCAGGCTTATGATTTCATCTTCGCCGCAAAATCAAACGAAAAAGATGATTCCTCCCTGATTGAAGCGACCAGGGAAGCCGCGAATGTATACTACGGGATGGCCTTCGAATTGCCGGAGGAAGAGCCTGTCAGGGGACAGGCTCCCAGTGCCGCGGTTCTGCAATACCTTGAATCGACCAAATGGGCGGTGAAGATGGAAGGGAAGGGGGGTGATTTCTACACAGGCAGTCATCCCCTGCCGACATTTCCATCGCTCGCCCGTGTATCGAGAGGACTGGGGTTTCTTAGCATAAAGGCGGACCGTGATGGAGTGCTCCGCCGTGTACCCCTGCTGGTAAAATATGGAGACGGATTCTATCCAAGCCTGCCGTTCCGTGTCGTTTGCGATTACCTCAAGGTGCCGCCGGAGGCGATCACCATAATACCGGGCACTGCAGTCATCCTGAAAGACGTTCCTGGAAAAGAAGGCCCAAAACGGGAGATTCGGATACCCATCGACCGCTTCGGGAATATGATCATCAGTTTTCTCGGCCCGTGGGAGAGGATGACCCATTATAATTTTTCGGACATCTATCGAGCGTCCGACTATCGGGACGAACTCGTAATGTGGGGAGAGGAACTTGAGGGTAAGATCGTCCTGGTTTCGGATGTTTCCACCGGAGCAACCGATATAGGTCCGGTTCCCACGGATGCCAATTTTCCTTTAAGCGCCTTGCATGCAAACGTCATACACACCATCCTCTCCGAAGACTTCTTCCGGGAATCCTCGATCCTGGAAACACTGTTGATCGAAGCCGCCCTGATGTTCTTGGTGATTTTTCTCTCCAGGAACCGATCCCCGACGGCATTTTCCCTGGGCATGGCCGGCCTTATCGGGACGTTCGCTGTGGTCGCCGCGCTCCTTTTCTTCTATGCGCACGTCATCGTGCAGGTTTTGCGACCGATCTTCTCCTGCGGTTTGGCGGTTTCTCTGGTGACCGGATACCGGTATTTTAATGAAGAGAAAGAAAAGGAGACCCTGAGACGATCTTTTGAGGCCTATTTTCCTCCGGGAGTCGTGAAGAAGATCATCGCAAATCCGGAATTGATTTCCTCCAGGGGACAAAAGAAGGAACTGACGATTCTCTTCAGTGACATCAAAAGTTTTACCGCGCACACCGCCAACCTTTCACCCGATCAGATCCGCAGACTTCTCAACGAATACTTCGACGCCATGGTCGAGATCGTCTTCAGACATGGCGGGACAGTGGACAAGTACATCGGGGACGGGTTGATGGTCTTCTTCGGGGATCCCGAGCCGCAGGACGATCATGCGCTCCGGTGTGTGCGAGCCGCAATCGAGATGCAGCAAAAAACCCGGAAGCTCAGGGAGGAATGGGAAAAAGGAGAAGGGTTCCCGATCAGTATCCGGATCGGCATAAATACCGGGGAGGTGGTTGTCGGAAACATGGGCTCAAGAAAGCGCCTGTCGTATACCGTCCTGGGATCTCCGGTAAACCTTGCCCAACGACTCGAATCCAAAGCCCCGGATGGCGCGATATTGATTTCCGAACGCACTCATGAACTGGTGAAAGACTACGTAGCGTCGAGCCACCCCGGGCAGATGGCGCTAAAAGGGATCGAAAAACCCGTCAACGTGTATGAAGTGTTCGTGCCGTCGGTGCCCGCATGAAAAAAGAGGGCGTGTTTTCACACGACCTCTTTCCAGGAGCACAAGCCATGAACGGTCAAGATCAACACAACACGATATATCGATCACGCATTGAGAGACTGCAATGATCGGTTGGGACGATCCCCCCACTTTTCCCGGTACAGTCTGGTGAGCGGATTCACAATCATTACCGGCACGGACGAATTCCTCGCAACCTCATCGGCGACATTGCCGAAAAGAACACGATCCAAACCTTTGCGCGCATGAGTCCCCATTATCACCAGGTCCACTTTTTCAGTCTCTATGTACTTGAGTATTTCCTCTGCCGGATCGCCTCGTGCAACAACCCTTTTGACGTGCGGATAGTCGGCGAAGTATTCATCTGCAAAATCTTCAAGATGGCGCTTGGCTTGATCCTGCGGTTGCGGCTCGAATGTATCCAGCGAGGGATGAGGAACATAGAAAACGGTGTAGTTGGTAAGAGTCGATACAACATGGAGAAGATGAACCTCAGCGTTCCACTGCCGGGCCATCGCGATGACCTGCGGCACGACCCTCGCTGAAAGCCCTGCCGGATCAACCGGGAAAAGCACTTTTTGAATGGGTTCCATGCCGTTTCTCCCTCTCTTCTTCAGCACTCAGACACATATCCACGCCTGAATTCTCACGCATCGTGCTTCTATGCTTAACTAATAAATATTCGTGGAAGATGTGTCAACTAGCTGAGGATATTATCAATTCGCAAATTAGAGGTGGGAGTGACAGTGGCTTGGTTTCAGTTGGACTCTCTGATTACGAGGGCTTCCATCCGCTCCTTCTTGTTGAATTCGGCAGCAAACTTGAGCGCCGATTCCCGAGTGCCGAAGGAACCAACGAGAACACGGTTCCAATGCCCGCCGCCGTTCAGATCGAGAAGTTGAAGCCGGGGAGCGTAACCCTTGGTCCGAAGCTGATCGACCAATCTTTGGGCGTTCTCGACATCCTTAAGGGAAGCCACCAGGAGGGTGAAGTGTTCGGCGGCGGCCTCGGCCGCCGAACCTTCCTGCGGCGTCTTCGATGTGACCGCCTTTTCAGCGTCGGTCGCCGAGGGACGTTCCTGGGGTGACAGGGGTACGGGAAGCGACTGCTGCTTCCTGGCAAGTTCGAGAGGGCTGTCCTTTGCCGGGGAAGATGTGGCCGGACTGCCCGCGGAAGCCTGATTTTTGGCAGGAGACGGCGAATTCTTCTGTGTCAGTTCTTCATAGTAATTCAGAGACTCCAACATTTTCTGCGGGCTCTGCCACGTTTCCGCTGCTTTTTCCACCGGCTTTGGAGCTTCGCGTTCCAGGCCCAGGAAACGAAGCAGTTGAGCCCGCATCGAAACATCTTCAGAACTGACAAGGGGCAGCCCCCTGCCGACGAGGATTCCGAAAATGAACATCCACGAAAGGCAGACGATAAAAACCGTGGAGTAGAGGACCACCTGTTTAAAACTCAATGCAAGGGTAAACCCCTTGCGGTTCTTTGCCGCTTCCCTTTTTTCAAGATTGCGTGCGGTGAGTTTGGGATGAGTCGTCAAAATCGGATCCTGTGTCAAGCTTTGTTTCACATTTTTTCGGGTGCTGAAACTCCAAGGAGTCCAAGCGCGTTTCGGATCACGTGACGGATGCCCGCCGCCAGGAACAGCCTTGCCCGGGTCAGCCCGGGATCGTCCCCGATGATACGGTTGCGGTTGTAATACCCGTGGAATGAGGAAACCAGTTCATGCAAGAAATAGGGGATGAAGTGAGGTTCCAGGGTGGCCGCGCAGTTTTCGATCACGCCGGGATATTCTCCCAGGAGCTTCATGATGTCCAGTTCCTGGGGCTGGGTGAGAAGGTCAAGGTCCGGAAGATCTGTCCCCGATGTCCAGTCACAGGGGATGCCGCGTTCTATTGCGAGCTGAAAAATGCTGGAGAGCCGGGCGTGAGCGTATTGAACGTAATAAACGGGGTTGTCGTTGCTCTGCATCTTGGCGACATCGAGATCGAAGTCGAGCGGGCTGTCGGTGCGCCGGGTAAGGAAGATAAATCGGGCCGCATCTTTCCCGACTTCGTCGATGACCTCCCGCAGGGTGACGAACTCGCCGGCGCGTGTTGACATGGCGACAGGTTTCCCGCCGCGAAGCAGGTTGACAAGTTGGACAAGAATAATCCTCAGGTCGCTGCGCCTGCGTCCCAATGCCTGAATGCCCGCAAGCATGCGCTCGACGTAACCGTGATGGTCGGCGCCCCATATATCGACCACCATGTCATAGTCCCGGTCAAACTTTTCCTTATGATAGGCCAAGTCGGCGGCAAAATAGGTGCTGACCCCGTTTGCGCGAATGACGACGCGGTCTTTTTCATCCCCGAACGCGGTGCTTCTGAACCAGACCGCACCTTCGCTCTCGTAAATGAAATCACGCTTGGCCAACTCATCGATGCTCAGGCGGATCGCGTTCCGTTCATGAAGGGTCCTCTCGCTGAACCAGCGTTGGAAGCCGACGCCGAAGGCGCTGAGGTCATCCTTTATGCCATCGAGGATTCGATCCGCCGCAAAACGTGTGAAGGTGGGAACGACGGGCTCCATGGGAACGCGGTGATATCGATTGCCGACTTCTTTAATGAAGTCCTTGGCAAGGTCCCGCATGTAGTCTCCCTGGTAGTGCCCATCGGGAAAATCGAGGGGTTCACCGAGAAGCTGCTGATAGCGGTAAAATAAACTTCGGCCGAGGGTGTCCATCTGGTTCCCGGCGTCGTTGATGTAGTATTCGCGTTCAACGTTATAGCCGCATGCTTCGAGAATGTTCGCCAGGACATCTCCGGTAGCCGCTCCGCGGCCGTGGCCGATGTGAAGAGGGCCGGTGGGATTGGCGCTCACGAATTCAACCTGGACCCTCAGGCCTTTGCCGATATCGAGGCGCCCGAAATTTACGGGGTCTCTTACAATCTCTTTCAGGGTTGAGTGCCAGGCACGAGGGTGCAGAAAGAGGTTGATGAAACCCGGGCCGGCAATCTCGACTTTCCGCAGAAGGCCGTCGCAATCATTAAGGTTGCCGACGATGGCCTTTGCGATATCCCTGGGGTTTTGCTTGAGTTGGCGAGTCAGGGAGAGTGCAACGTTGGAAGCATAATCTCCATGGTCCGGAATCTTCGGGATGTCCAGCTCAATTGCGGGTGAAAGGGAATCGGCTCGTTCCGCTGCGGCGGGAAGTTTCAGTACCGCCTCGGATAGCATTCTGATGATCGTATTACGTACCATTGGCATTTCTGGGGGTTCCTCCTGTCACCTTTATGTCACACTCACTTATATATCACGAGGGTTCCATGGCGCAAGCGCCGTCGCGAACAGCCCCGGGGGTGTCCCCGATGCGAGTCCGCCGAAGAAGCCTCATCGCGTCAGGGATGCACATCCCGTCCCTGGGCCGCGGCGGCATTACGAAACATCCTGAAATGGTGGCGCCCCATGTTGCAGTAAATCTCGTAACTGATCGTTCCACAGAGGCGTGCGATCTCTTCGGCGGTTATGCGTTCATTGCCCTGAGAACCCAGCAGCACGACTTCATCGTCCTGGTTCGCCTGCGGTATGCGGGTGACATCCGCAGTGATCATGTTCATGGAAACCCTGCCCACGACTGGAGCGCGTTGCCCCCGGATGAGGACCTCGCCGCGGTTGGAAAGGAGCCGGGGGTATCCGTCATCATATCCGACGGGGATCGTGGCGATGCGTCCGGGATCTTGCATGACAAATGTCCTGCCATACCCGATCGGCTGCCCCTTCGGTACTTCCTTGAGCTGAATGATCTTTGATTTGAAGGTCATAACGGGACGAAGATCGGCCGGCCTGTGAAGTTCGTCTGAGGGTGGTGAACCATAGAGCATTATGCCGGGCCGAACCAGCTGAAGGTGCGCCTCGGGAAGGTCGAGGAGGCCCGCGCTGTTGGAGATATGCCCGAAGACGGACCGGCCGCTCTCCTGCATCATCCCCAAAGCGTTGCGAAATTGCCCCAACTGGAATTCACAATAGGACTTGTCGGCTTCATCGGCGCTTGCAAAATGGGAGAGTATCCCCTCGATCGTGATGCCGGGAAGGGGCAGGATCTCGTCCAGGAATGCCCTGAGCCTGTCGCAGGGAACACCCAGCCTCCCCATTCCCGTGTCGATTTTAAGATGAATGAGCGCGGGCAGGTTGAGGCGGAGGGAGATTTCGCTGAGCAGCTTCACGTGATCGACCCGGAATACGGCCGGACGTATGCCGTTGCGGATAGCCTCCTCCATTTCGGAAGGTTCCAGCCCCAGGAGGACCAATATCGGCAGCTCGATCCCTCCCGCTCGGAGTTCCATCGCTTCCCAGTGTTTGCTGACCGCGAGAAAGGAAGCTCCGCACTCGACCAACACTCTCGCTACCTGGATCATTCCATGGCCATAGGCATCCGATTTCACAACCCCGAGAATCCGCGTCTCGCGCGACATTCGCTCCCTGGCTTGAAAATAATTGTGCCTGAGGGCTTCCAGGTCGATTTCTACCCAACTCAAAGGCATCCGGTACCTCCCGTTGACGGTTGCTGTTGCACGGCTCCTGCACTACCGTACCCGGTTCGAGACACTTTGCATTGCGCGAAAAATATGTTAGGCCATTCAGGCGTGAATGGGAAGAGAATCATAAAAGGGATGGGATAATGCAGGTGGGCTATATATTCACTGTACTGGGATTAATGTGTTTCTTTGAGGGGTTGCCTTATCTCGCGTCTCCCGAGCGCTTCAAGAAATACCTGCTCCAGGTTATTTCGGCACCCAGTCATTATCTTCGGATTGCGGGCGGGATTCTCATGATCCTTGGGCTTCTTTTCGTCTATTGGGGCCGCCGGCATGGAGGATAACAAAATCGTCTACGATCTGGAGGCTTACGATTACGATCTCCCGGCCGAACTCATTGCTCAGGTGCCTTCCCCCGGAAGGGAAACGTCCCGCATGCTCGTTCTCAATCGATCCTCCGGTGACCTGCGCCACACCTGTTTTAGGGATCTTCGTACGTTCCTGCGAAAGGGCGATGTCCTCGTCATCAATGACACCATGGTGGTGCCTGCCCGCTTGATCGGCACAAAGGATACGGGCGGGAGAATCGAACTGCTGGTGACGGACCCGTACAAACCCGAAAAAGCAGCGCGGACCGAGGGTTTCAGATGCCTTGCCAAGGCCGCGAAACATACTCGCCCGGGTTGTCTTCTGTCCTTCGACCGGGGAGTCCGGGCGGAAGTCCTCGAGTCTTATGACAATGGAACCATTCGCGTGCGGTTCCATGACTCCAGACCCATTATGAAACTGTTGGATGAGATTGGGAAGGTTCCCCTTCCTCCGTATATTCGCAGGGATGATGACGAGGTGCGGGTAGCGGATGCGGGCGACTACCAGACGGTCTATGCCCGAAACCCCGGAGCCGTGGCGGCCCCCACGGCGGGGCTCCATTTCACCGAAGCCATGCTGACCTGCCTGCGGGAGTCCGATGGAGTTGAGGTCGCGGGAATCACGCTGCACGTCGGCTATGGGACGTTTGCTCCCATGAGGACTCCGGATATCCGGGAGCACGGAATGCACTCGGAGCACATCGAGGTGGGCAGAGAGGCGGCAGAACGGATGAGGGCCGCCGCGAGCGAAAAACGACGCATCATCGCGGTCGGAACAACGGTTGTGCGGACGCTCGAATGGGTCGCCCTTAAACATGGCGGAATTGTGGAGACTTGCGAGTCGTGCAATCATTACATCTACCCGGGCTACCGGTTCCGGATTGTGGACTCCATGATTACGAATTTTCATCTTCCCAAGTCGAGCTTACTGCTTCTCGTCTCTGCCTTTGCGGGCAGAGAGAACATTCTTGCGGCTTATGCGGAAGCTGTCGCTCGGAAATACAGGTTTTTCAGCTACGGCGATTGCATGTTGATTCTATAAATCCCTCTAAACAGGCCACGGCCTCGATCGAGAACCGAAATATGAGAGTGCTGGATTTCCATGTCGTTTCACAGGCTTCTTCCTGCAACGCGAGGCGAGGGCGAATTGTGACTGCCCATGGCCTGATCGACACCCCGGTCTTCATGCCGGTCGGTACCCAGGCGTCGGTCAAGAGCCTCTCGCCTGATGAGTTGGACGCCCTCGGCGTGCAGATCATCCTCGGGAACACCTATCACCTTTTGTTGAGGCCGGGGACGGAGCGGATCGCTCGCTTCGGCGGCCTGCACAGGTTCATGCACTGGGGCGGCTCGATCCTGACCGACAGTGGCGGTTTTCAGGTCTTCAGCCTCGCCAGGATCAACAAAATCGAAGAAGACGGCGTGATCTTCCAGTCTCATATCGACGGCTCGCGCCACGTCATCCGGCCGGAAACCTCCATGGAATGCCAGATGCAACTGGGATCCGATATCGCCATGTGCTTCGATGAGTGCACTCCTTATCCGGTGATGTACGACTACGCACTCAAATCCATGGAAAGAACGGTGAGGTGGGCAGCCAGGAGCAAGGCGGTTCACACCATGGGAGACCAGGCCCTCTTCGGGATTGTCCAGGGCAGTGTTTTCCCGGATTTGAGGCGGGCCTGCCTCGATGCCCTGATGGAAATCGGATTCGACGGGTACGCTCTGGGCAGTCTGTCTGTGGGGGAATCAAAGGAAGAAACGATGTCCGTGCTCGAAGCGCTTGCCCCTGCGCTTCCACCCGATAAGCCCCGGTATGTCATGGGAGTCGGGACTCCGGAAGACCTTGTCGAAGGAGTGCGTTGCGGGGTGGACATGTTCGACTGTGTCATGCCGACCCGAAACGCCCGCAATGGAACGCTGTTCACTTCGCACGGGAACATCCAGATCAAGAACAGCCGTTACCTGGATGATGAAGATCCCATAGAAACGCATTGCTCCTGTTACACATGCAGGCGGTTTTCGCGTGCGTACCTGAGGCATCTCTTTATGGCCCGGGAACTCCTTGCCTACCGGCTCAACACGATCCACAACCTGCATTACTATCTGAATCTGATGAATGATATGCGGGGGGCCATTGAAAGTGACACTTTCGACGAATGGTGCCGTGACTTCCACAGGAAGAGGGAAGACGGAGCCGAGCCGGAAGGATGAGGGCAGGGCAAGAGCCGGAAATCGGCGTGCACGATCGTGTCCGGACGGTTACGTGCCCGCGCGATTCCATCGCCGGTTGTCGTTCGCTCACTTCGCGCATTAAAAAAGCGGAACGGATTCCCGGATTCAATCATCACCCACTACCGGGGAAGCTGCGGAGTTGAAGGGGTTCATTCTCACGCACAGGGAATACATGTAGGGATAACTCTGCTTGAGGTGGCGCATGTACGAGAGCCACTCCCTGATGAGCTTGCCGAAGGCCCGTTGAATGTCTCCCTGCAAATGGAGCAGATCGGATAGAGGCAGAACCGAGAAGTCGGAGCGGGCCTCGAGTTCCTCTGTCAGGTGGCATACGGCCCAGAGGAGGTTGGTGAACTTTTCGTGTTCCAGAAGATTGGGGTTCTGCAAAAGTGCAAGAATAAATCTTCGCTTTGAGATGAGAAAATCCTTTAAATTCTCAAGGTGCGTCGACTTCGGATCAAAACGGCATTCGTAATCTTTTATGAAGTCTGCCGCAGCATTGTACTCCGCTTTGTCCCAGGCGGCGTCAATGGAAAGGTTCTCCTCGAGTATCGGGAAATCAACGCAGGTGGTTCCCATCTCCCGCATCAGCCGGTTGCCCACTTCACTGAAAAAGGCGCCGATCACCATGTTGAGTTTCTTCATCATGGACTGGTTCTCGCGTTCGCTCAAAAGACGTTCGATGATGATAGAGACGAGGAACACCTGGACCGGAACGAAAACGACATCCAGCGCAAGATAAAAGAAGAGGTTTTGAAGGTCCTTGAAAATCAGGGCATGAAGAGCAGCCAATACAGCCGACGAGACCAAAAGGATCAATCCGGTGTAGACCTTCCACGACTTGCGAACCATTCAGCGCCTCCTTGGGTGGGCGACAGGGTGATGCGCGATCGGACAACATCGCCCGCAGACAGGCCAAATGGAGTTTCAGGCGATTTCCGGGGGGGACGTTGTATGAAGCAGAAAGCCGAAGCGAAAATCCACTTCGGCCTGAATGGTTCCCAAAAACGACGGCAGCAGGAAAGCTGTCACGACTGGATTCGTTGAACCTTGACCGCTTGCGGGCCTTTCGAGCCCTGCTCGATGTCAAAGCGAACCGGCTCCCCTTCGTTCAGGGAACGGAAGCCCGAACCTTCGATCGCGCTGTAATGAACAAACACATCCCCCTGGCTGTCAGTTTCGATAAAGCCATACCCCTTTTTTTCATTAAACCATTTTACTCGGCCTTCCGCCATCTCCTATCCCTCCTTTCAGATGATTCCACACTGCTCGTCGGGGTGCCTTATACAGAAGCTAATTTGAAACCGTTCAGGTCAGGCGTAAAACCGATTCCCACGGGATCCAAAAGAGCAAACCCAACTCGCCATATTCCTATAAAATCGGCCTTTATCTTCTTTTTCCGCTAAATGCAAGTGGAAAATTGATACTTGACATGAGTGGTAAGCATAAGAGAATCAGTCAGGATTTCATCGGCTTCGCTT
Organism: uncultured Syntrophobacter sp.; assembly: GCA_963666995.1. Classification (GTDB taxonomy): domain Bacteria; phylum Desulfobacterota; class Syntrophobacteria; order Syntrophobacterales; family Syntrophobacteraceae; genus Syntrophobacter. The sequence goes on from OY762941.1 coordinate 4,684,986, forward strand.
TCCGGGCTCCGAACTCCGTATGCCCGGATCTCGGGAAAACCGGGGGCAGCCGCGATCCGTGGCAGGGCACCACAAACGATCCGGCTCTGTGCGTCAGGTTAATCATTTTGTATCATTAGACTTTTATTGACTCTTGCGTGCCAACGTGATTATATTGCACGCTTAAAGATGTCCTGGTGATGTCGGATGGTTAGACAGACGCGGGCGCGGTGAAAAACCCTCAAAGGACGTCGTTGGCCTTTGTGGGTTTATTTTTTTGTCTGCAAATTCTCAGAGGAGCATTTCATGATGCAAAGTTGCACGAGGTGGTTTTTGGCCTTTGTTCTTTTCTGCTTTGTCGCCGGGGTTGGGGGGATTGCCGGCGCAGCCGATAAGGACTCGGATAAGAAAAGCACGAAAGAAGCGGCCGCCACGGCGAACTCCGGTAAGGGGACCGCTGCAAAAGACAGTGCCAAGAACGATGCGGCTTCGAAGGACGCCAATATTGCCAGCATCAATGGGACTGTGATCACCCGTGCTCAATATGACGCGGAGATAACTCGCTTTGAGCGGCAGATGGCCATGTCCGGACAGACGCCGGATCCGGCCCAGCTCGCCGATATGAAGAAAATGGTCCTGGACGGTCTCATCGGGCGGGAGGTACTCCGGCAACAGGCGGTCAAGCTCGGGGTGAAGGCTGACGAGGCAGAGGTGAACGCGCAAATCGATGAGTTGAAGAAGAGGTTTCCGACCGAGGACGATTTCAAGAATACCCTTGCGAAAATGAACCTCACCGAGGAGTCCCTGAGGGCCCAGTTTGGCCAGGAACTCGCCATAAAGAAGATGGTCGATCAGGAGGTTGGAGCTCAGGTGAAAATCACCCCTGAGGAAACAAGAAAATTTTACGATAGTAACCCCGATATTTTCAAAGTGCCTGAAATGGTGCGTGCCAGCCACATCCTGATCAAGGTCGATCCCAAGGCCGGCGATGCCGATAAGGCTGCGGCAAAAGAGAAAATTCTCGCCGTTCAGAAAAGACTGCAAAAGGGCGAGGACTTTGCGGCCGTTGCCAAGGAAGTGTCCGATTGTCCGAGCGCACCCAACGGCGGCGACCTCGACTATTTTCAGAAGGGACAGATGATCGGTCCTTTCGAAGACGCCGCTTTTGCTTTGAAGGTGGGTTCGGTCAGCGATATCGTGGAAACCCAGTTCGGCTATCACATCATCAAATTGACCGACAAGAAAGAACCGAGTGTCATGAAATACGATGATGTGAAAGACCGGATCGAACAGCACCTCAAGCAGGAAAAAGTGAATCAGATGTTGAGTCAGTACATCGACAAGCTGAAGACGCAGTCAAAAATTGAAGTGTATGCCGCGCAATAAGTGATTCGACGCATGGTGCGGGGCGGCCTGGCCCGCGCCATGCGAAAACGCGGATGAATTCTCGAAGTATCGCTGGTGCTCGTATCGGGTCATCCTCTGATAGAATAATTCCCGGTGTACGATAGAGTTCAACTGAAGTCGTGGAACTTCATGGCGAAGGCTTCCTGGACGAGTCTCTGAAGAGGGCGGATGGTATCTGATGGGCCGGATCATACTTAGAGGTGCTGACCGTCGACAGCTTAGCTCCCTGGGAATAACCGAAGACCGGATGCTGGCTCAGATTGAGATTTTTAGGAGACCCTCCTGCACTCTGCACCTGAGCAGGCCATGCACCATCGGGGACGGGGTGCACAGGATTCTCAAGAATGAAATCGAGCGGTACCTGCAATTGCACGAGGTTGCCGCGCAGGGCGAACGGTTCATCAAGTTCATTCCCGCATCCGGCGCTGCCAGCCGCATGTTCCAGTCCCTCCTGCAAATCCACTATATGCCGCAATTTCTTGAAATCGAAGAATTACACCACAGGGCCGGACAGGGAGTGGCGGTCGCCTGCGATTTTTTGAAATTCCTTAACGGCCTGTATCTCTTTCCATTTGTCGGCGATCTGGAAAAGGTGCTGGCCGCGGACGGGTTTTCACTGTCCGGTCTCGTCCGCAAACAGGAATACAGGACTATCCTGGACTATCTTTTGACGGAAAGAGGTCTGGATTACGCAAATCTTCCAAAGGGGCTCCTGAAATTCCACCGCTATCCGGACGAGTGCCGGACCGCTTTCGAGGAGCATCTAGCCGAGTCGGCGTTTGATATGGGTAAGAGGAGCGGGAAATGCAGGGTGCACTTCAGTGTCTCTCACGAGCACGAGGAGAAGTTCAAAAGTCTGATGGAGCGCGTGCGGGCCTGCTACGAGGATCGTTTCGGCACCAGTTTTGAAATCGGGTACTCATTTCAGAAAACATCCACCAACACCATCGCGGTCGACATGGACAATCGGCCCTTTCGGGACCAATACGGCCGGCTTCATTTCCGACCGGGGGGACATGGGGCGCTCCTCGAGAATTTGAACGATCTCAATGCGGATCTGGTTTACGTCAAGAATGTCGATAATCTTTGTCCGGACCGGCATAAGGATCATATCGTTTTCTGGAAAAAAGTTCTTGCCGGGTGTCTGGTGGAAATCCAGGACGCGGTTCACGGCATCCTGCGAAACCTCACCCACGCGCCCTTGCCGGAGATGCTGGATTCGGCGGAATCCTGTCTCAGGGAAAGACTGCTGATGCCGTTTCCTGCCGGGTACGCCAGGTGGCCATTGCAGAAAAAGCAGGATTTTCTCATAAGCAGGCTCAACCGTCCGATCCGGGTCTGCGGCGTCGTGCCGAATTCGGGAGAGCCCGGAGGTGCGCCGTTCTGGGTGAAAGACAAGGCCGGCGAAACGTCGATCCAGATTGTTGAAAAACCTCAGGTGGATTTTGATGCGGTTGACCAGAGGGAAATCTGGATGGCATCGACTCACTTCAACCCCGTCGACCTGGTCTGCGGAGTCAGGGACTACCAGGGCGGGAATTTCGATCTGAGGAAGTATGTCGACCACGACGCCGTATTCATCACGAAGAAATCGAAGGACGGGAAGGACCTCAAAGCGTTGGAACTGCCAGGCCTCTGGAACGGGGGCATGGCCGATTGGATCACTTATATCGTCGAGGTGCCCCGCATTACCTTCAACCCCGTTAAATCGGTCTTCGACCTGCTGCGCCCCGAACACCAGCCTGAAGAATATTGACCACAGCCGATCGTTTCGTTCGGCATACCTGCGAAGGGACCGTTTGAAGAATCCCCCTTTATGACCGGGAATGCCTCCTCCAGGCACGCGCGTCGGCGACCATCCCCGAGTACGATAACCGTTCTTTGCGACGAGTCGCTGAAGAAAACATGACAATTTCGTAGTCTCGCCCAAGTGAACCCAAGAAAGGGGAAAATTTGAGTCGCGGAGGAATTAATTTACTGATATCGTCTAGATAACTGAGAATATAATTGAGGCGCACAAGGGAAGCCGTTGAAAAAGAAAAGAAAATGGTGACATTTTTGTAATAGTGCGGTATGAAATCCACGAACATAATTCAATCAAATACGGACAAAGCGGACATGACGGAAAACTTCAGCCTCAATGAATTGTTGGCGCTGCACGAAATTGCGCGCGTGCTGTCGCATGCCGGAGAATTGAAAGACCAACTCCAGGAGACTCTGGGCGTACTCAGCACCAGGCTTGGAATGGAACGCGGAATGGTGTCGATACTCGACCTCCAGACGGGTGAAGCCTGGCTGGATGTCGCACGGGGCGTGGACGTGGAAACCGGCGAAATCTGTTATCAGCCCGGTGAAGGGATCACCGGCAAAGTGGCGCAGACCGGCCGTCCGATGGCCATTGCAAATCTTGGCAACGAAACGCATTTCCTCGACCGGACGGGCGCGCGCCGTTCGCTGAACCGGCAGGAACTGGCGTTCCTTTGCGTGCCGATTTTCTACCAGGGCAAGTCGGTCGGAGTGCTCTCCGCCGATAAGCTGGCTCACCAAGTGGAAGATATCGAGAGTGAAGTTCAGATCCTGGCCGCGGTTGCGGAACTGCTGGGCAAGGTCGTTCAGTTTCGGGCCGTTGAAGAGGAAAACCGAAGATTGAGGCGAATGCTTGCCGAGGCGAAACGTCCCACGACGAGCATTATCGGGCGGTCGAAGGTTATCCAGGAGGTGCTGCGATTGATCGACCAGGTCGCGGACACCAACACAACCGTGCTCATCACCGGGGAAACAGGGACAGGGAAAGAACTCGTCGCCAAGGCAATTCATGAGAACAGCCGGCGCGCCAAGGGACCCCTGGTCCAGGTGAATTGCGCCGCCATGCCTGACACGCTCCTGGAAAGCGAGCTTTTCGGGCACGAAAAGGGGGCCTTCACGGGGGCCATCACGCGAAGGCGGGGAAGGTTCGAGGAGTCTCAGGGGGGTACGATTTTTCTCGATGAGGTCGGTGAATTGTCTCCGATCGCTCAGGCAAAACTCCTCAGGGTTCTGCAGGAACGCGAATTCCAGCCTCTGGGGTCTTCTCGCACGGTGAAAGTGGATGTGCGGGTGGTCACCGCATCCAACAAGGACCTCGAAAAGGAGGTCGCCGTGGGAGGCTTTCGCTCCGACCTGTACTACAGGTTGAATGTCTTTCCGATATTTCTCCCGCCTCTGAGGGAGCGGGGGCCCGATATCCTGCTCCTGGCGGATTATTTCGTTTTGAGGTATGCGCAGGAATTCGGAAAGGATGTGAAGAGGATTACCACGAGCGCCATCGATATGCTCATGTCGTATCATTGGCCGGGCAATGTACGGGAACTGGAAAACTGTATTGAACGGGCCGTGCTACTGGCGACCAGCAAATCGATTGATTCCTGGCATCTCCCGCCGACCTTGCAAATGAAGCCCGCGGGCATGCAGAGTGTAAGCCGGGGAAAGCTGGAAGCGCTGGTAAGCGCTTTCGAGCGGGATCTCATTACGGATGCCCTCAAGGATGTCCGTGGGAACCAGTCCCAGGCCGCTCGCCTCCTGGGGACTACCAAGAGAATCATTCAGTACAAAGTTGAAAAATACGGGATCGATCCGAAACGATTTCGGGCCAAGTCCCCTTCGTGAGTCGGGCCGACCCTTGAAAAGGTTCGGTGCGTTCGCGGATTGAAGCCCGGCCGTTGCGCCATGCGCCGAGTTCGCGATGCACACGTGGAATGAATTTTGCTTAGTTATTGGTGCGGCTTCCTGACATATCGCGGCCGGGAATGAGATTCCCCCGCAACGGATCTCATTGCGAACGGCACACTCGCCGTATGCCGGTCAGCCGTTAAAGGGACGGGGTTCTGCAATGCGAATCGCTATGGCACAGATTGATCCCTATATCGGGGATTTTAAAGGGAATGCTCAGAAGATCTGCAACTTCGTCGATCTGGCGAGGAAAGAGTCCTGCGACCTCGTGATCTTTCCGGAGATGTCTCTCATCGGGTATCCCCCCCGTGACCTGCTGGACAAACCCAGTTTTGTAAGGAACAGCAGGAAGTACTGGGAAGACATCGGAGAAGCAAGCCTGGGAATCGGGGTGATTTTCGGCGCTGTGACCGAGAACGAAAATGGTACCGGTAAACCGTACCACAATTCGGCACTGTTTTTTGCTGATGGGAAGCTCCTTGCCGTTGCCCATAAAATGCTCCTTCCCTCGTACGACGTATTTGATGAGGAGCGGTATTTCGAACCGGCCTGCCAGGCGACCTGGGTCGATTTCAGAGGAGAGCGGCTCGGCATTACGGTGTGCGAGGACATATGGAACGTGCCTGATTTTCTCCCTCGCCCCCTGTACCACTGCGACCCCATCTCCGAACTGCATAAAGCCTCGGTCAGCATACTGATCAACATATCCGCCTCACCCTATCACGTGAACAAGGCGGTATGGGCGAGCAAGCTCCTGAAGAGCCATGCCAAAGAATCTCACACCCAGGTGATTTACGTGAACCAGGTGGGAGGCAACGACGAACTGATCTTCCACGGCCACAGCATGATATGGGATGAAGAAGGGAATCTCGTTGCGAGTGCGGCCGACTTCAAAGAAGACTTTGTGGTCTACGACACGAGGACGCGGAAGGGGCAGATTCGTGCCGCAATCGAGGATGAAGCGTCACAAGTCATAGAAGCGCTCGTGCTGGGTTTGAGAGACTATGCCGGGAAGAACCGGTTCGGCAAAGCGGTTATCGGGTTAAGCGGCGGGGTTGATTCGGCGCTGACGGCCTGTATCGCCGTTTTGGCGCTCGGCGCTGAAAACGTTCTGGGCGTGGGCATGCCTGGACCTTACAACGCGCCTGAGAGCCTCGATGATGCTCGTGAACTGGCGCAAAGGCTCGGCATCGGGTTCGAAACGGTCCCCATCGGACAGATGTTCGATGCAGCGTTAAAAACCATGTCCCTCGTATTCAAGGATGTGCCGCCCGACGTGACCGAAGAAAACCTCCAGGCCCGCATCCGGGGCATAATTCTTATGGCCGTTTCGAACAAGTTCAATCGGATGCTTCTGAGCACCGGGAACAAGTCCGAGATTGCCGTGGGATACTGCACGCTCTATGGAGACATGAACGGGGGGCTTTCGGTCCTGGGCGATGTCCCCAAAACGATGGTCTATGAACTTGCGGCAAAGCTGAATGAACAATACGGGTGGATCCCGCGGAGGACCGTGACACGGGCGCCGTCCGCGGAATTACGGCCTGACCAGAAGGACCAGGACACCTTGCCTCCTTACGATGTCCTGGACTCGATCCTTGCCGACTATGTGGAAAAGCGGCTGCCTGCCGAAGAGATCGTTGCGCGGGGGTGGGAAGCAAAGCTGGTCAAATGGGTGACGGATCGCGTCGACAGGAACGAATACAAGCGCTGGCAGGCCCCCCCCATCCTGAGGGTGACAACGAAGGCCTTCGGGATCGGGCGCCGCAACCCGATCGCTCACGGATACCGTGAGGGTAAAGAAGAACATTGATAATGCGGGAAATCCGGGGTGGTCGATTTCCCTGGGAAATTCAATCCTTTTCAGCAACCTGTTTGGGATCGCAGTCGTTTTTTTGTATGAATCATGCACTGGCATTATTGAATTCGGAACCAGCCATGAAGGAAGAAAGAGATGAAAAAAGTCGAAGCCATTATCAAACCGTTCAAATTGGATGATGTTAAAGAAAAGCTTGCCTCGCTGGGCATCAAGGGTATGACGGTGACCGAAGTAAGAGGATTTGGACGGCAGAAGGGCCATACCGAGATTTACCGGGGAGCGGAATACATCGTCGATTTCCTGCCCAAGATCAAGATTGAGGTTGCGGTTGCGGACTTTCAGGTGGCCGAAGTCGTGGAAGCGATCCGCAGTGCCGCCAATACCGGGAAAATCGGAGACGGCAAGATTTTTGTCATTCCCGTTGAAGAATGTGTCCGTATCAGGACCGGCGAAACCGGCGAAGAAGCCCTATAAGAGCAGAGTTCATGACCCAGCAGCTTCAGCAACTTCCCAGGCGGTTGAAGAATCTTCGGGAAACCTTTGTGAGCATGTGCAGGAACGATGTCCCCGGCGTGCTGGCCGCCCGTACCTACGCCCACCAGTTTCTTGAGAACCTCAGGAAAGCGTTCGACGATGAGATCATCCAGTTCGACGGGTGGTCGCTGGTCGCGGTTGGCGGATTCGGACGAGGCGAACTCGCGTTCGCCTCCGACATCGACCTTCTTTTCCTCTATCGGAACCGTCTCGTAAAGGCGCACCAGGATATTCTGAGGGAACTGGTGTATTGCCTCTGGGACAGCGGCTTCGAAGTCGGGCACGCGACGGCTTCCGTTTCCGCCACCAAGCGGATGGCACACGAAGATTTCACCATTCTCACGAACTACCTCGAGGCGAAATTCGTCTCCGGCGACCGGAAGCTCTTTCAGGACTGGCAGACGTCGTTCCTGAAGAGTTTCGGCAGGCAGAGCAGGAGGCGGTTCCTTCACAACCTGATTGACTACAGGGAAGAGAGGCAGCAGCAATACGGGGAAAGTTCATACCTGCTTGAACCTCACATTAAGGAAGGGGTGGGCGGGATGAGGGACGTACATCTCATCCGCTGGGCAGGGATGGTGTTCTTGCAGGATCCGTCGTTGAATGCACTGGTCCGGAAGGAATGGATCACCAACCAGGAAAAGCTCTGGCTCGAACAGGCGTATGATTTTCTCTGGCGTGTTCGTCTCCAACTCCATCAGTTCAACGGGCGCAGACAGGACCAGCTTCTGTTCATGGAACAGGAACAGATCGCTTCGCGCCTGGGCTGCATGGCAAGCCAGCAGGGGTCTGCGGTCGAAGTTTTCATGCGGCTCTACTATCGGCACACCTCGCGCATACGGCGCACCACGTCGTTTTTTCTCGAACGGATCGGCGAGTCACAGAAGCGGTTTCCCGGTTTCAACCTGCGAAAGCGAATTCTGCCGGGTCCCTTCCTCCTTGAAGGAAAGCATCTTCATTTTATGGAGCCCGAATGGGTCAAGAAGAACCCGGGGCTCATCATGCAGTTCTTCTGGCAGACCGCCCAGTCAGGGGCCCACTTTCATCACCAGGCGGGACAGGTGATCCGGGAAAACCTGTCGGCGTTCACGGATGAGGTGCGAAGAGATCCGGAAGTAGTGAAGCATTTCTTCGAAATTCTGCTCAATCCCGAGCATGGCTTCACCGTGCTCAATGTGATGTTGGAAACCGGGTTCCTTGAAGTCTTCATCCCGGAATACGCCGCTGTGAGATACCGTGTACAGAACGATGTCTATCATCTGTATACGGTTGACGAACATCTGCTGAGGACCGTGCGGCAACTGCATCAAATGGAGCAGGGAATCGATGAATATGCCGGGGAACTGAATACAAGTGACATTTTTGTGCACGTGCGAAACAGGCGTATCCTTTATCTGGCGGCGCTCATCCACGACATCGGCAAGGGGGAGGGCAAGAACCACGCGCTCCGCGGCGCGGTGATGACGACGCCGCTCGCGTTGCGTCTGGGGCTCGACGAAGAGGAGGCAAAGCTCCTCAGGTTCCTCGTGGAGAAACATCTCATTCTTGCGGATACCGCGTTAAAACGGGATCTCATGGATGAAAAACCGATTGCGCAGTGCGCCATCCAGATCAGGAACAGAGAACGCCTTCTTATGCTCTATCTGCTTGCCATTGCGGACTCCCGGGCCACCGGGCCGGGCGCGTGGAGCACCTGGAAAGCCTCCCTGGTAAGGGAACTCTTTGTTAAGGTGGACCGCATTCTCGTTCGAGGCGAATATGGGACCGAAGACATTCAGGAACGTTCCGAACAGGCTCAGAACAGTGTGATCGAACAGGTGGAGGATCCCGCTGAAAAGGAAAAACTGCAGTCCTGGCTTGAAAAGGTTTCCTTTCGGTATCTGCTGTCTCAGACCCCGGCCACGATCTTAGACCACTACTGGATGGTAAAAGGACTGGCGAAGAAGCCGCTGGTGCTCTCTACCCAGAAGTCCGAAGGCGAGATGTGGCAGATCACCGTTACGACCGCCGACAGACCCGGACTGTTCGCAATCATAACCGGCGCGCTGTTTGCCCGGGGGCTGAATATTCTGTCGGCCGATATCTTCACATGGGAGTCCGGGATCGCCCTGGATATCATCATTGTCGAACGAGTGCCCGACCCGCTGCATCCCGGGGAACTGTGGGACAGGGTGGAATACGACCTCCGCGAGGCCCTGACGAGAAGGGCCTACCTGGACGAGCTTCTGGTCAGCCGGCGTAAGCCGTCGCTCCTTCAGCAAAAAAGCGTGCCTCGTCAAAGCGACAGGGTAATGATTGACGAGGAGGCGTCCGATTTTTACACCATCATTGAAGTCTATACGTGGGACCGTCCCGGGGTCCTTCATGCCATTACGGAGACCCTCTATAACCTGGAGATTACTATCCAGGTCGCCAAGATCTCCACTCCCGGCGCTCAAGTTGCAGACATTTTCTACGTGACGGACCTCAGCGGAAACAAGCTGATGGACTACGAAATGCACGAAAAGGTCAAAAAGAGCTTACTGGACTGCCTTTCCTCCATCAGATAGTGCCTGTACGGGGTTCCATCCGGCGACTCCCGGACTTCCTTTTTCCGCTCCGCGTCGGATTGAGGGGAAAGGCCGAGGAGGGAAAGTTCGATCCACCGGCGAAACAGGATATGCGTATCCACCGTCCTGCGTCCGACGGCAACGGGGACGGGCGGTGGAGGTCTGTCGCAGAGGTACTAATTGGGTGACGCTCTTTGACTTGGGGTCCGGACAGAGAGACGCGGCCGGATGGCTATTTCGCAATGTCTTGAAATATTTATTTTTTTGCATGGAACAGGATGAGACTGCCTTGAGTCGTCGAGGGGACCCGCCGTCAGGCAACGGGACTGCCCGGGACGAATATCCTGTAAGTAAGACCAAAAAGCTACGTTTTTGTACTATCGGGAAATAACCACGGCTTCTTTCAGTTAATGCAAGATAATCAAGTGATTATGGGAAATTCGGCAAAGGTGTGCCGGCGGTCCGGTTGCACCGTGCTTGTTTTCAAGAACAATTTTGTTTCGATTTATGGCGGCGCGCGTTTGCGGATAGGCCTCGTGAGGAGTGTACCGCCCCGGTTTGAGGTACGATGAGGGACAATTCGCGAGAAATTTTTATCTTTCGGTGAGAGGCCGGAGTGCGGGTGAAAAGCAGTCCGTTCGTAATTTTGGGAGCTATATTTCATGCTTCCAGGCGAGAAAGAGGAGGGGGAGGTTTTCCGGGCATCAAATAAATCTGCCTTTCGGAGGATCGACCTTTCGAGTTGGCAAGCAATTTGCCTAGGCTTGTAATGGCCATTTGTAAATCATTCTGAACCAACAGGAGGAATAGGTATGACCCCGAAACAAGTGCTTGCCTTTGCCAAGGAGCAGGGCGCCAAGATGGTGGATTTCAAGTTTCTGGATTTCGTAGGGACATGGCAGCATTTTTCGAATCCTATAACTGAATTGGGTGAATCCGATTTCGAAGCCGGCTATGGATTTGACGGATCGAGCATTCGCGGCTGGCAGCCCATCAACGCCAGCGACATGCTGATTGTTCCGGATTCGACGACTGCGGTCATGGATCCTTTCACCGCGGTTCCCACCCTTACGATGATCTGTAATGTGGTGGATCCGGTGACGAAGGAGAGGTACTCGCGTGATCCTCGCTACATCGCCCAGAAGGCTGAAGAATACCTGAAATTCACCGGGATCGGCGATGCCGCATGGTTCGGCCCGGAAGCGGAGTTCTTCATTTTCGATGAGATCAGGTTCGACGATGCGTGCCAGTATGGATACTATTTCATCGACTCGGTGGAAGGAATCTGGAACAGCGGACGCATGGAAAACCCGAACCTCGGGTACAAACCCCGCCACAAGGAAGGGTACTTCCCCGTACCGCCGACGGATTCACAGCAGGATCTGCGTACCGAAATGGTGCTCAAAATGGGCGAAGTGGGTATTCCCGTCGAGTGCCAGCACCACGAAGTGGCGACCGCGGGCCAGGCTGAAATTGACATGAAGGCCCTGCCGCTCGTCAAGATGGGGGATAATCTGCAGTGGTACAAGTACGTTGTGAAGAATGTGGCCCGGCGCTTCTGCAAGACGGTCACCTTCATGCCCAAACCGCTGTTCGGCGACAATGGTTCCGGGATGCATATCCACATGAGCATCTGGAAGGAAAACAAGCCTCTCTTTGCGGGTGACAAGTATGCGGGACTGAGCCAGATGGCCCTTTATGCCGCCGGCGGCGTACTCAAGCACGCGGCCGCGATCTGCGCCATCACGAACCCGACCACGAATTCCTACAAGCGCCTGGTTCCCGGATATGAAGCTCCCGTAAACCTCGCCTATTCGAGCCGGAACCGGAGCGCCAGTGTGCGTATCCCCATGTATTCGCCTTCTCCGAAACTGAAACGCCTGGAAGTCCGTTTCCCCGATCCGTCCTGCAACGGGTACATGGCATTCAGCGCTTTGTTGATGGCTGCAATTGACGGAATAGAAAACCGGATCGATCCCGGTGAGCCGCTCGATCGCGACATTTATTCCATGACCCCGGAAGAGCTTGCGAATGTGCCGTCCACTCCGGGTTCTCTGGATGAGGCTCTGGCGGCCCTCGAAAAGGACCATGAATTTCTGCTGAAGGGCGATGTATTCACCCAGGATGTCATCGATACCTGGATCGAATACAAACGGTTGAACGAAGTGGATCCCATTCGGATGAGGCCTCATCCCCACGAGTTCAAACTCTATTACGACATCTGAGAAAACGACCGCGGCGGTAAATCCGCCGGGGTTATGAAAGAACATGGAAACAGGCGGGTACGGGATCCCCGGCCATTCAGGCGGCTGGCGGTTCCGGCCCGCTTTTTTTGTCTGTTCCCTTCGAGCCCTCTAAAGATCCTGTTCGACGTCGAATAGTCGGGTAGACGAGGGTAGTTACCTGCCCTCGTCTACCCGGCTATAAACCGCATGAAGCCGGCAAACCCCTCGGAGAATCGCTTCTCGCGGGCTTGATTGGGGATTGACGCCTGCCTGTGCCCTTAAGCAGAATAGGCCTTCCCCGGACGTTTACGAAGAATAGGTCGCGAAAAAACATAACATTCCCGTTTCATACCTTCCTCTTTTGCGAAATCAATATGTTGCCAAGCTGTACTGAAAATGTTGCCTTCCAGTGTGGTTTTTTCTTTCCCGCCGGGAGACCTGCTGGCCGGTCTTCAGAAACAGAGGTGGCGAATAAGGTTATAGATTGACTCAGTCCTGACATAATTGTAGCTTAAGTTCCAAAGCCACATCTCCGGATGAGGAATTAGTTTCGAACCTCTTGGACAGATTATCGGCTACCCACAAGGGTATGCAGTAGTCTCGTTCTCGTAGATAGCTTTTCCAGGAGGAGAATATGGAACACCAAGAAATCATAGCCTCGATCAGGCATCAAATCTCTGAGATAGGGTCAAAGGGAGAAGCTTATTTCCGATTGGTCATCCAGTCGTTTAATGAGGAGGCCGACTCTTATCAGGAGGCTTACTCGACTGATGGTAATCTTTTCTTTTCCAAATTACCCGGTGAAATTCAGGCCCAAGCGAGTTCATTGGCACACGAAATTGTTGCTGCCACCGGGAGACTAGCCGGACCAGCCAGAAACTCTCCTTTGGTCACTGATGCCGACCAGCGAGATCTCAGCATTCTGACAAAAACCTTACGTGCCGCTATCTTGCTGCGGAGGTATACCCATTGGGATACTGAGATCCTTCATGACGAAGGCACAGTCTTAGGAGTGCAACGTGCTGGCCAATCAGAAGACCGACCACTTCTACCTACAACCGCTTGCTCAATTTTTCAAGATTCACTTCAGAGGCTTTTATCAATAATTGACTTAGCCGCATCGTCCGGTGCAGGCAATTTCATCCCAGAAACAGGCGGCCCCTCTGTATCCCGCATCAAACAAAATACAGGTTTCATAATGATGTGGATGGATTCAGCTCAGCCTGAGCTGGATGATATCTGCGATCTTGTCAAAGACGCCTTTCTGTCATTTGGAATCAGAGCTATTCGTGCAGATGACATCGAACACGAAGGGCTTATCACTGAGCGTATCCTCAATGAGATTGCAAGTGCGGAGTTTTTAATGGCCGATCTTACAGGAGCTAGACCGAGTGTTTATTATGAAGTGGGCTATGCGCATGCACTAAATAGAAGGGTGATCCTTTACCGTAAAAAAGGCACTCAACTCCATTTTGATCTCGCCGGTTACAACTGTCCTGAGTATGAAAACCTTAGGGAACTGAGGGAAAAGCTGACGAAAAGACTTGAACAGTTAACCAATAAGATGGCTCCATGAACAAGAGCAAGAGAAGAAGAAAGTTCGCACAGTTCGGCAGGAAATCTTCCGTCGGTTCTGGGCTCAGTTAATAGAGTGCTCGCTCACAAGGACTCAACTGGTTGCAAGGCGCAGCACAGGCTCCAGAGTTCAATTATTGGCAAGATGAATCAAAGGTAGTGAAGTTCGTGTCTGGTCAGAACACGGCGCTCATCGAAGAGAATCAGACCTCGAGAGGAACTCTGCTTTCCGGAAATTGTTCATTGACTGGATACAAAATAACTGTAATCTGGAATAGGTAATGAAGCTATACCCATGTCCTCAACCGGGGACCCGCAGGTGTGAGCAATCCGCTGGATGGTCTTTGAGGTGGCGAGGGAAGATCATTATGCCGATCCGCGCAAGACCCTATGATAGGTCGCGATGCAGACCAAAATCGCTGAAAAACTGGAGAATTCGAGCAAGATCGGTTACCGGTTGCATAGCTTCTTATATGAGCTCAAATCCGCGAATTGGCGTCTTATGCGGATCAATCGAGACATTGTTCGGCGGCCACAGATGAGCGAAATTTCTAGTCATTCAAACGGGAAGAATAGTGTCTCATTCCACAGGGGAGTACGATACGCATGCTAAAGATCGTGACAATGTACAACAATAAAGGGGGTGTTTCGAAGACGACGACCCTCTTTAATCTTGGTGTGTTCTTGGCTCAGCAAAAAAAGCGCATACTTCTGGTGGATTGTGACCCACAATGCAATCTAACAGAAATGTTCTTTGCTTCGTACCCAGACGTTGACGAACCAGGTACAGAATTACCGGGGACTTCTATATACGATGCTCTATTGCCCCGTTTCCGCGGTGAGACTGGGATAATTGATCCCAACACAGTCGAAATCGTAAAGTCTGCTCTCTACGAACACCTCTTCTTGTTCCGTGGAGATCTAGAGTTCTCCCTCGCAGAGACCTACTTTGGAACCGCATGGAATCAAGCAATCACGGAAAATATTCACGAAAAAAATACATATGTTGCGCTATACAAATTGTTGCAGGCTATTGGAAAGAATCGTGAGTTTGACTATATCTTATGTGACGTCGGGCCTAGTACTGGTGCGATTACACGCGCCGTAGTATTGGCGTGCGACGGAATATTTCTACCTCTGGTTCCAGACCGATTTTGTAGTCAAGCTGTGAGGTTGCTCGGTCGTGTTGTTCGAGAATGGATTACGCGACACCAACAGATCTCCGAGACATTAAAACCATTCAAAATCGATAGCTTCCCTGGAAAACCTTTATTTCTTGGCGCAATCATCCAGAATTTCAAAATTCATAGTGCATCCAAGGCTAAGCAATCGTATGTTAAATGGCAGGAAAAAATCTCAAAGGATATGAATAATTATCTCTTGACTAACGAAGGCATCGATGCGTCGCCGAACTTTCATGTTGACAATCCTTACATCGCGACCATCAGGGATGTAGGCCCTATTGCGCCGATCGCTCAGATGTTTGGCAGAGCTATGTTTGATGTTCAACAAGAACATACTAGAGAGGCCTCCACAACTGGACAAATGTACTATGGATCTGTCTGGAAACCTTGGACTGAGAGAATGGAAGAGTATAAGGCTGAAATAGAGAAGATATCAAAGGCATTACCATAATGATGGGACCAGTCCACCTTTATGTAGCGTTCTTGGATGTTCTCGCCTACAGAGAGAGACTAGAGCAGGACCGCCAGTCGGGCAACCTTGACTTACGGAATGAGCTTTCCTCGGCGCTTAGAGTGTTCGACAATGTAAATGATGCAGTGTTCCAGGTTCAAGCAATTTCAGATACCATAATAGTGACCTGCCTAAATCATGATCATTTTCCTGAATTCCTTTGGCTTCTCCGTGGGGTCTTTCTCTCCTTCTTAGGGCAATGCCTTTTTATACGGGGTGCTGTGGCTTACTCACGACACTTTCAAAGCAACCGTCTTACATACAGCCACGGCGTTGCACGAGGATATGAGCTTGAAAGTCAACAAGCCGTCTACCCCCGCATCGTAATTGATGACAACGTCGTTAAGATGTATGAAGTGGGCGAGGAGCTGCCAAATATTCGTTCGGCTGGTCTGCTTTGTAAAGAAAAGGGCGTGTTCTTCCTTGACATATTAACAGCTGATAACTGGGGATACGTCTATTCCCAAGCGGCAACCATTTACCGGAAGAGCCTTTCGTCTTCGCGGTTCAGTGAAGGCGCATTCAATAAGCATCTTCGCTTTGAAAGATATTTGCTGAGTTCTCGGCATGCACCGAAAGATGCAAGACCATATGTCGGCAAAATTGAAGCATATTGAAGCAACAGAGGGAAAACCCAGGTCGAACCAAGGTCTTGAGTCGACGCGGAACTACGCGGGAGGTGTGCTTACCAAGTCTCCGGCCGCGCGGCTCAGACCTGCCGTTCGGGTCAATGAGCAATCCCAAAAAAGTTCGCACATCTCTCCTGGTGCTTGATATTTGGAGCCCCAAAAAGCTGAACACGTCGGGATCATTTCTGTTGTGTTCTCCCGGCTGCTCAAGGTTCAAAGGTCCGGCAAGCCTTCGTGATCGGCGAGCCCGGTCGCCCCGTATGATGACAACGTGGTTGGGCCGCTTTATCATTTATTTAAACAATACGGGAGGAGCGCAATGCCAAAGATCGTTCGCTTTTACGAAACGGGAGGAGCCGAGGTGCTCAAGGTCGAGGAGTCACCTCTCGTGGAGCCGGGTGAGGGCGAGGTTCGCCTGGCGGTTAAAGCCATTGGCCTGAACCGCGCCGAAGTCATGTTCCGGCGGGGACAGTACCTGGAAAACCCGGAGCTGCCATCTCGACTCGGCTATGAAGCGGCAGGGACCGTCGACGCGGTGGGGCCCGGCACCAGCGGGATCCAAATCGGCGACCGAGTGAGCACCATACCCTCCTTTTCGATGAGGACCTATGGGGTCTACGGTGAAAGCGCGGTTGTTCCGGCCTACGCCGCGGCCCGCTATCCGGGTAGTCTGTCGCCGGTCGAAGGGGCCGCGATCTGGATGCAGTATCTGACTGCTTACGGCGCGCTTATCGAATTCGGTCAATTACAAAAAGATGCATTCGTGTTGATCACAGCGGCGAGCAGCAGCGTGGCACTGGCGGCGATTCAGATCGCAAAGTCCGTCGGGGCGCTCGCCATCGCCACGACTCGCGGCTCAGGGAAAAAGTCTTTTCTCAGGGGCGCGGGGGCGGATCACGTCATTGTGACCGAGGAAGAAGATCTGGTTGAAAAAGTGATGGCCATCACTTCAGGGAAAGGCGTCAGCCTGGTCTTTGATCCGGTAGCCGGACCTTTACTGGGAAAACTTGCCGACGCTGCCGCTCCCGGCGCGTGTATCTTTGAATACGGCGCATTGTCGCCGGCACCAACCACCTTCCCTTTGTTCTCAGCGCTGGCCAAGGGTTTAACCGTGCGAGGTTACACCCTGTTTGAGATTGTCAGGGACCCGGAGAGGCTTGCTCGCGGCAAACGATTCGTCTATAAGGGGATCGAATCCGGTGCGCTGAAACCCGTCATCGACCGAACTTTCCCACTGGAAAGCATTGTTGAAGCCCACCGGTATATGGAATCCAACCAACAAAAGGGGAAGATCGTGGTGACCGTCTAATACTGATTTGCGTTCAGGACGATACTCTTGAGATCCCTCAAAAGAGCGGGAGAATGATTCCCCCGCGCCAAACTGAGCCGCGAAGCGGCGTGGGGGTGTGGGGGACGCAGTTCCCCACGCTTTTCATTCTTTGACGGCATCTTGAATGCAACTCGATATAAAGGAGTGTCGGACGGCCATGACCGGTATAAGTCCGGACAACCCTCCTCTGCATTGAGAATTGGAGAGCTGAAATTCTCAACAATCCCGAATCATATCTATCCTGGTGAATTAGCTGGACGAGTGCATCAAAGAGATTAATATGGAACTCGCTTCCGCAGACATGGCATGTGAGCTGAAACTTGCGATCGAACATGTCCAAAGTCACACGCACTCAGGAAGCCCGGCCCAATTGGAACGGGGGCAAGTTGGCGCGCGGCTCTAAATCAGGAGGTTGTTCTCCAGCCCCGAAAAGAGCCTCAACTTCCCCAATATCGGTTATCGTTGGCAATGGCCGAATGCTCACTGATGTGGACGGGGAAGCCGGGTGAAATACTGTGTCAAGCCCGTGGGCAGGATCTCGTTGCCGCAATTGTCCGGCTTGATACGAGCATTTATGAAACCAGCCAGAGATTGAACCTGCGACGTTGCGATGCCCTCACCGCAAGAAGGCGGGGGATAACGGGAAGAGAGGAACACGATGGGAGATAAGGGCAAGAAGGATAAGGAAAAGGGGCAGAAACAGACCACGGAAAAAAAACATCAGAAGGACAAAAAAAAGGCTGACAAGCAACCGAAAAGAAGCTCCTGACATGTCTATTGATTTGGCGGAGACCCGGTTGAATATTCAGGGTTGTTAATAACATGGCACGTTAGTTCGAGTTCTGTAAATGAAAACCGACGTAATCATAATCGGGGCAGGCGCATCGGGTCTGATGTGCGCGATTGAGGCGGGGAAAAGGGGGCGGGCGGTCCTGGTCCTCGATCATTCCGAAAAGGCGGCAAACAAGGTACGCGTTTCCGGGGGAGGACGGTGCAACTTCTCGAACAGGATTATGGGACCGGAAAATTACATTTCTCAGAACCCCCACTTCGTCACCTCCGCCCTCTCGCGATTTACGCCGTCGGATTTTCTATCTATCGTGGAAAGCCATGGGATCGGCTACCATGAACGGGAAGAAGGCCGGCTTTTCTGCAATGAAGACTCCCGTGCAATCATCGACATGCTCGGGTCTGAGTGCGATAGGGCGGCGGTTCGGCTCCAGTTGAACTGCAAGATATCGGGAATAAGCAAGACTGACGGTTTCCGGATTGCAACGGACCAGGGGGGTTTCGATTCCGAATCGCTGGTTATCGCGACTGGAGGCCTGTCTTATCCCAATTTGGGGGCCGGCAATTTCGGATACTCGGTCGCAAAGCAGTTCGGGCTGAAAGTCACCAGATTGTACCCGGCTCTCACCCCACTGAGGTTCAGCCCTGAGGACGCGGAGGTATTCAGTGGCCTGGCGGGAATTTCCATTGATTCCACGGTAACCCACGGAGGGGCAAAATTCCGGGGGAATCTGCTGTTTACTCACAACGGAACAAGCGGCCCCGCGATCCTTCAGATATCCTCGTACTGGGATCGGAAGGGCGCCCTGACAGTCGATCTCCTGCCTTCATTGGATATTTTCGCGGTCTTTCTGGAGAAGCGCCATTCCAAAGCACTTCTGTCCACTATCCTCGATCGGTATCTGCCGAAGAGATTCGTGAAGCTGTGGTGCGATCTTTACAGTGAATCGAGGCCGATCAACCGGTATTCACGGAATGAACTCGATTCCATCGCCCGCAGCCTGCACGAATGGCGGCTGCCCGCGGAAGGACCGGAGGGATTCAACAAGGCTGAAGTGACTCTGGGCGGCGTCGATACGGACGAACTCTCATCGAGGACGATGGAATCCAGAAAGGTGCCGGGCCTCTATTTTCTGGGAGAAGTCATCGATGTGACGGGGCATCTCGGCGGATATAACCTTCATTGGGCATGGGCGTCCGGGTATGCCGGAGGACAGTTCGTTTGATGTCGAACCCGAGGTGTGAAGTCTGCGAAGGAAAGCTCCGATAGATTGTCATTCTCCAGCCGGCTGTATACACCGAACTTGCAGGAACATACACATTCCAGCTTGAAAGAGGCTGCCTTCGTGCAGGAAGGGGTCCGGAAGGACCCCCAATCACGCCAGAGGCGATCAGGAGTGTTCGCAGGAATGTGAAAGCCCGCGACGGTCAACTTATTTCGATCGTTTACCGTTGTCCTGTGCAGCCTAACGTACCCTCTTGAACCTGGCCCTGGTCTCAGGCGCCGCGACGGAGTAGATCATCAAAATATCCCCTGATATTTGATATTTATAAATTTTTTCGATGCCGTTCCCCAGTTGCCATGCAAATTTCCCGTCGTCGATGATTCGATAGCCATAGGTAATACCGGTATATAAATTCCCATCCTCACTGAATTTAATTTCGGGAATATAGGTGAACCCATAAATAATATTGGTATCGTCAAGAGCTCGCCATTTCCCGATCAGACCATCATCGGCGTAACAAACGGAAAACAGACATGATAAGGCAGCCAGAAAGCACAGGACTTTTACCTTTAGAGCGATCTGTTGATATTTCACTCCAAAATTCAAAATCCCAAGTCCGAAATCAGCATGAAATAATAATCCGTTCATCTTTGCCTCCTCTGTTTGCTCTGCCTGTGGTTATATTCCGGACTTTCCCGCCCGAATCAGCCCGCCTCTCCCTTGCTAACGTTCATGACCCAGCTTTCGGCCAGGCCAAAATGGAACATGAAGGTTCTCCGCATCTTTCCCGGGCAGGCTGGAATCCATCCCGCCATGGGTGGGAACGGACACCGGCTTTAGCCGGTATGGCCGCTGGAATCTCTCACCAACTTCCATCACTTTTTCAATTCTTACAAACGAAATCTCTATCAGCGGCAAAAAAGCCGTTGTGAAGGAAATGTGGATGCAACATAATATAATCCCTTATTATTCTGTGCGCACACAAGATTATCGGCCGACACAATCAGGCAGTGATCTGTGACAGTCGCAAATGTCTGTGTGGGTTGTCAGGGTGACCGTGGCCCCGGAGATTGTCACCTGGCCGTCTTCGAGCGGATGGCGCCGTACCCACAAATGAATCGTTGTCGAACAGTTTGGCCCCGAAAGCGAAAATGTACCATGCGCAAAGGAAATATTTACTCGGCGATCCCGGATCATTTCCCGGAGGAAATCTTGGAAACATTGGTCGATTCGGGAAGGGTAAGAATAGAAAGAATCATTTCCGACGGTCACTGTTCGCCGGAGGAGTTCTG
This sequence comes from uncultured Syntrophobacter sp., assembly GCA_963666995.1. Taxonomy (GTDB): domain Bacteria; phylum Desulfobacterota; class Syntrophobacteria; order Syntrophobacterales; family Syntrophobacteraceae; genus Syntrophobacter. Next base: position 4,705,743 of record OY762941.1, read on the forward strand.
GTACGATCAGGCAGAGAGCGAATTTGTACTGCTCCTCGAAGGCAGCGCAGCCTTGAGATTTGAAGGAGAAGATGAACTCCGGGTCTTAAAACCCGGTGACTGGATGAATATTCCCGCTCACGGAAGACACAGGCTCGAGTGGACGGACCCCCATCAAAAAACGATTTGGCTTGCGGTGTATTACTGAACCGCTCTGTCGCCGGTCTGTGCCCACGGGAAGAAGAAAATCCATGAGCGGATTGGTGTGCGAACGGACCGATACTCGTACCGGGTCATCGCCGGGAGTAAAACTTCTTCCATGGGCGCCGATCGGTTTCCTGGAGATCTTTCAGGGCAACCCTCAATGCTTTGACCGCCAGTTCCGCGCAATGTTCTTCGGTGGGCGGGAGTGTCTCCAATAGTTCGATGATATGCTGCGGCGTGATTCCCCATGCTTCCTCGGGGGTGAGGTCGGTTGCAAGGTTGACCGCGGCATTGGAGCAGGCCACCGAGTACAGGCATCCGTCTGTCTGAAATGTCGCCGATCGGATCTTCCCATCCCTGTGCATCAGGAAAATCTCGACCGTATCGCCGCATTCCCTTGAAAACTTCCCGTATCCATCCGGGTTGGCCAGGACTTCACGTCTATCGTCTTTCAGGGCCATTTCAAGGAAATTGAGGGAATGTTGCTGCAAAAATTTAAGAGTCTTTTCGTCCATCAAGCGATACTCCTCACAGCTATGGCCAAATCTGACTTCCTGCCTCCAGGGGGCGGGCGGGAGTGAAAACCATGCGCCGCTAAGTTTATCTCAACCCGGCCGGCGTTGGAACCCCGTCGTGACGCCTGCCGTAGATTTTTTTTCACAAGGCCTTCCCATCTTGTCGCTCCGAAATATTCATGTCCGGTGTTACGTCCGGGAAGGAGATCGGTACACGGCCGCCCGGGTTGAGTCGGCAAAGTATGAACCTTTCCGAACATGCGCTTGGATGCTGTGGGGAAGCGGTTTTCGAGAGTCCATACGCAAAGAACTTCGGCAGAAGCGTCAATGGGAATCGTTGAGTGCGATTTGAAGCGGAAGACTCCCATGCATCGCGAGTTTGCGGATGCAAACATGGTGCATCCGCAGACTCCAATCCGGACGAATATCAATAGGGCACGGCCAATTATGCCTATCGGGGATCCGTAATCGGATAATACCTCGATAATGAGAGGCTCTTTTGCTTATGATATCAATACGAAAAACTTATGCTTTAATTCACAAGGAATGTATCATGCCTTGACACGCAAAAAGTAATGGGATAGGGTATCCGAAAAGGAGTAGGGGAGCCGTGGGTTGGCTATTTTGGGGCCTTCGCCAAATCGGTCACGCGTTTGTCCGGAACGATATAACGGGTGCTCTCGAAACAACGCACCGGCGAAACTCGAACACAGCTACAAAGAAAGGACTTAGCAATGCCGGAAGGCCGAGTGAAGTGGTTTAATGACAAAAAGGGATACGGTTTCATTGAAACCAAGGATCAGGGCGACGTTTTCGTGCATCACAGTGCCATTTTGTCGGAAGGCTTTCGTTCCTTGAGTGAGGGCGAGAAAGTGAGTTTTGAGGTGGAGCGTGGACCCAAGGGGCCACAGGCGGTGAGAGTCAAAAAGATTCAGTGAGCACCCGTCAAATTCGGGCTAATTTGAGTCAGGCCAGGGTATCCCCCTGGCTTTTTTGTCGGTGCGTCCGGCAACAATGCCGCCCTCGATATTCAGTCGCCGGCATGGATTGCCTGTTCCAGGGATTTACGAACGATAGAGCCCGCTCCACGCCGGGAAAAGATAGGATTACCTGATCTGAGCGATTCCACGGGAGATGTTGGCGGGGCCGGAATGTCTTCAGTGAATCACATCCCCACACCGCCTCCGCCGTCAAGGGGGAGGAGCTGAACGCCAATTCCCGTCCCCTGGCGGGAGTGGGGCGAGGGGAGGGGGAAGAAATCGCTCAAATGAGTTATTATACCGCCCCCCGATATCGAACGCAGCTTTCGCGAAGAACTTCATGCCCTCATCTTCTTGATTAGCTTTCTAATTGCGCTTACAATCAAAAACCTTGACGGGCTGTATCGGATCCTGTCTGCTTGTACGTAATCTGAGCGATGCTACGGGAGATATTGCCGGGAATGGAAAGCCTTAAGCGAATTGCACCCCTACCGGCCTCCTCCGTCAAAGGGGGAGGAGATAAGCGTTCCCGTCAGGGGGAGGAGGCAAAGAGGCTGTTGCCCAAAAAAAAGGCGAGGCCGGATGAAACCGGGATTCGTCATTCCGGCGAACACTCATGGCCTTTCGGCCACAACGAAGTATGAAAAATTGTTTGCCTTAATCGAGACAGGGCATTGCCTCGTTCCCACGCTCCTGCGTGGGAACGCAGACAAAACGATCCAAACGGGTCTGGTATTTTCATATAAAGGCCGGAATCCGGTTTGTTCGGAATTATTGAGTAATTCCAATTACCAACACTGGACCCCGGTAATACCGCCGGGGTGACATTTCGGGAGAAACGGCTCATTATTTACATGGATTCTGCTTAAGCAACAGCACCCAGACGGCAATCCCCCTCCGGAACAGGGGTGGAAAAAGGGGAGGGTGGAGATTTATGGCTCGATCACACCGGGAAAAGGCATACTTCATTCAGGAGTCGGGCAATGGCCTATATCGAGGATCTGCTTGAGAGAATATGCCGGAACATGATCAAGGCTCTTCTCACGTGCCTGGACAACGCCACCAAGGCTACGATCTACAACATCGGCCCCGTGCCTTCACTTCAGGCCGTTCGGAAGACTTCAGGAATCCGCCTCGAAGGCACGGATGAGGTCCAGTGGGGGCTCCCCGCCGTCTCGGATTACAATTACCCCGGCAAAAGCTGGGAGGAGTATAAGGACCGCCCCGACCATGTGCTCGAAGCCATGGGCTGGTGCGTGGAGAAGCAGAAGAGCTGGACCGCGGAGAACCCCTATGAAGACGTGAGGAGTGTTCGAAAACAGCTCCGCGGGGAGCCGGAAGATTTCTACCACATGGAACCGGTCCTGGTGAAGAAAAGAGATCTTTACCGCGACTTGCCGGGGTGCATCGAATACCCCGTGGATTGGCATGGCGCTCCCATATGGCAGGATACGGAATTCGTTGTTGCAGCCGTCATCAAGATCCATTTTCTGCCGCATGCGATTCGGCGCGATGACAGGTCGACCAGAATCATCCGCGAACTTTCCATGAGCCTCGGAACCGAATTGCTTTCGGTGCATTTGCGTGAAAATCTTCTGAGGGCTCAGAGAGAGTTTACTCGTCAGCGCCTTGAGAGCTGTGCGGAGTTGGCTCATGAATTGCGCAATACATTCATCAAATTCGGATTTGTCTTTTCGGCGATAAACGCTCAAATCGGCATACTCAGGCAGGCATGGGAAGATCAGCTTAAAGCGGCATTTCCCGAACTGGTGTGGAAAGAGACTATTCTCGACCAGCTCTCTCAACTGGTCAGGGTGAGACTTCCATTGCTGGATGACAAGAGATTGATTTCGGTCTGTGAGTCTCTTCTCGCGGACCAAGCCGAGTTGAGCCAGATGAGCCTGCTGCCCGACCAGGAAGAGGTCTGGTTCATGAACAGGATATGGCCCAGGTGGCAGCGTCTTTTTGCAGACTCCCATTACTGGGACGGAGACAGGGAAGACGCCGTCCGATTGATGGACAGGCTCAAGGATTCCCTGCGGCTGGGACAGGACCCGCGGTTGCCCGCAAAGCTGAAGCATCTTCCCATGGAGGTGGCGACGGAATGGGCTCGGTTGGCCTATACACGGTACGCTCCGGATAATCAGTCCATCTTGGAAGATATCCTTCGTTTTCTCGCGACGCCTTCGCTCCCGCTTTCTTCCAGTCTACAGATCAAAAAGAGCCTCAAAGCACTGAAGGTGCTTGTCGAGGTTATTCCCGAGATGGAAGAAAAGGCGAACAGGATTATCCTTTCCCTGCGGTATGGCAACAGCCACGCCGAACTGCAATCCGGCGATGCCTGCAGTGCCCCGATGGATTACCTCGAAGCAATCTCCGACCCGCCGTTTCTTTTCTCGGATTAACCGCTCTTTGGCTCTCCACTTACGAAGTGTTTTGACACGTGTGAAAAGATGGTTTAGTCATGAGTTGATTTCAGGTGTGATAGCGGGCACATGCAGAATTGGACGGGTGGTCGGGGTGCGCTTGTCGCAGAAGACCGCCATGAGGTACTGAGGAAGGAGTGAGCCGTACATGCCGGTGAAGAATGATTACGAGGGTTTCAGCCCGGAGACGGACCGGATCGCTGAAGAGACCCGGTTGGATGAGGTTCTCGAGACGCTGAATTTGAAAGAGAGGCCGTGCTTTGACTGCTCTCGCGACATGCGGTTTGTGGTGAACCGTCCCGGTAGACTGCTGGATGTCAACCAGGCGGGAGTGTTGCTTTTCGGATTCAAGGATAAGGAAGAGATGCTGCGGATTGATGCTTCCGCCTCTCTGTTCTGCGATCCCCAGGACGGCATCGCTATTCAGAGGAAGATCGAAGAAGACGGTTTTGTGAAGGCTGAAGAAGTCGAGTTGAAAAGAGCCGATGGGAGCAAATTCATCGGCTGTATTACCGCGAACCTGCATTTCAATGAAGATGGATCGATCGTGTGTGAAGGGCTCCTGCAGGATGTGACTGAGCGGCGCCAGTGGCGGGAAGCCCTCATCAGGTCCTACGAGCAGAACCTCAAGCTGAGCGAATCCGAGCGAAAGATCCGAGAGTTGAATGAGCACATCCTGCACATGCTGATGGTGGTCTCTCACGACATCAGGGGACCGCTGGTTTCCGTCGCCGCAACCCTCAAGCTGCTGCAGCGCGGGCTATACGGCACAATGAGCGAGAGCGTGGCGAACACCATAGGCGACCTGCTGTCCAGAGTAGTTCAACTGACCGGAATCGCAGAAGATTTCCTGGGAAAAGCGCACTCGGTGGAGGGGAGCCTCCAATTTGAGCGGGAGATGCTGGATCTGAGGCAGGATATCATTGATCCGGTTCTGGATGAGCTTGCCAATGACATCGAGCGGCATGATATTCTGATTGACAACAGGCTCGGTGCGATCCCCGCGGGTTGCATCCTCATCAATGTGAACAAAATGTGGCTGAAAACGGTTTTCAGAAACCTGTTCAGAAATGCCATCAAGTATGGCGGCAAGGGCTGCAGAATAGCTTTCGGTTTCGAAGATCACGGGTCATACTATCGTCTGAACGTATACAACAGCGGGGATCCCATTCCGGAAGAGCATCGCGACAAGCTGTTTACACGTTTTGGGAGGATACGAGGGGGCGGCAGGCAGATGGCGGACGGAATCGGATTGGGATTGTATCTCATAAAAGAGATCGTGCGGAAGCACGGAGGCGACATCTGGTATGAGCCAAAACCCGACGGATCGGATTTTATCCTCACTCTTGCCAAGGAAACTCCCTGAATCGGCGACAACCGGGACGGCTTTCACCCGGCCCCACGGTTTCTTTTCTTTTTGTTACTACCTGGAGGATAGCGGCAACAATGAAGATCGCTGCTGGAGAAAACGCAATTTCGCTCGATGAAATCAGAAACGCGGCAAAGGTACTGCGGGGCAAGGTGATTCGAACCCCGTTGATCTACTCTTCGACCTTCAGCCGGATGACCGGCGCCCGAGTGTATCTGAAACTGGAGAATCTCCAGCAAACCGGTTCCTTCAAGCTCAGAGGAGCGTCCTATAAGATTCAGTCGAACCTGGAGCGTATAGGCCCTGGGGGTGTTGTGGCCGCATCTGCCGGAAATCACGCGCAGGGGGTTGCTCTTGCCGCCAGCAGGGCTCACCTTCCATCCACCATCGTCATGCCGGTGTGGGCGTCCATATCCAAGCAGGAAGCGACACGCGCCTACGGCGGAGAAGTGCTCATGGAAGGCGAGAATCTCACGGACTGCATTCGGAAGGCCGGGGAACTGGTGGAGTTGGGCAAGACGTTTATCCATCCCTACGACGACCCGGAAGTTATAGCCGGGCAGGGGACCATTGGCCTTGAGATCTTCGATGATCTCGCCGACCCGGATCTGATCGTCGTCCCTGTTGGAGGCGGAGGTCTCATAAGCGGGATAGCCAGCGCTGCGAAAGCCATTCGCCCGGAAACGAAGATTATCGGTGTGCAGGCCGCTGCCTGTCCTTCCGCCTACAGGTCTTTCCGGTCGGGTGTAAGAATGGGCGTTGACGCTGAAAAATCCATTGCCGACGGCATAACGGTCAAACAGTTGGGAAATCTTCCTTTTGCCATTATCAAAGAACTGGTCGACGATATGGCGGTAGTCGACGAAGATTCAATCGCCGGCTCGATTGTTATGCTTCTCGATCGCAAAAAACTGCTTGCCGAAGGCGCCGGCGCCGTGCCGCTCGCAGCGCTGATCGGCAAGTCCCTGAGTTTTCCCGAGGGAAGCAAAATCGTGCTCGTAATCAGCGGAGGCAACGTGGACAGTCCGCTCGTCGACCGGATCATCCGAAAGGGCCTCTTCCAGAATGGACGGATAATGCGATTATCCGTGCCCCTGGCGGATACCCCCGGATCTCTGGCCCGGCTTCTTGGCGTTATCGCGCGACATGGGGCCAATGTGCTGCATATCTATCACAACCGCAGCGGACGAGACCTGCCCGTGTTCTTGAGCATCGTTGAACTTGAACTTGAAACTCGAAACAGGGAACATATAGAGGAAATCGCATACGAATTGCGATCGGGAGGCTACGAAATTCAGCAGGTCCATGATGGGGGATAATAAAGGAGTGAACCCATTTGAGACCGCGCTGAAATGACTCAGACATTGTGCGGCTGGTATTTGACGGACGGTCTTTCCGAGATGCCGCGCCGGGAAGTTTTTGAGAGACTTTATGCTCTCACCGAGCGTGCCTGGTGTCTTGGAGCGCAAAGCAGAATGGAGGAACATTGTGGAAGCCATGGAAGCAATCCTTGGACGGCGCAGCATTCGCAAGTATCGCGATCAGACCATACCCGGGGATTTGATAAAAGAGCTTATGGAGGCTGCGATGAGTGCGCCTTCAGCCGGAAACGAACAACCCTGGCATTTCATCGTGATCGATGAACGCAACATCCTGAATCGCATTCCCGATTTTCATCCCTTTTCACAGATGCTGAAGGAGGCCCCCGTCGCCATACTCGTCTGTGCTGAGTTGAAACTGCAGAAATACAAAGGTTTCTGGGTGCAGGACTGCTCGGCAGCAACTCAGAATGTTCTGATTGCCGCCCACGCTAAAGGACTGGGAGCCGTGTGGCTTGGAATCTACCCTATGGAGGAAAGGATCGAGGGCATAAGGAAACTGCTGGCAATTCCGGAAGATGTGGTCCCCCTGTCGCTGATTTCCCTGGGCTACCCCGATGAGAAAAAGGATCCCGCCAACCGGTTCAACCCGGTAAGGGTCCACCATAACCGATGGTGAGCGGGGCCTGACCACACGGTTTTGTCGTCCCGGGCAGCTTGCTTCTTTCTTCCACTGAGGCGCGCAGCACGAACCGGAAACGGAGAAATTTCAGCACGTATGGGTTATCCTATCCGGACGCCCGGTCCGCACGTTGCGCGACAGTTCAATCCGATATGGAGGTATGAAGATGTTTAAACACATCCTGGTTCCAACCGATTTGACCGAGAGAAGCCTGACTGCGCTGGATGTCGCGGTAAAAATGGCGATTCACGACTCCAGTCTCGTGACCCTGCTGCATGTGGTTGAGACCATTGAAGACGGGGGCTCGGAGGATTTCACAAACTTCTACGGCAAACTGGGCAAACGGGCCGCAAAGCTGATGGACAAAATCATTGGTGGATATCAGAATGAGCGGATCAGCATCACCCCGGAGATAACCTACGGAAAGAGAGTTAGAGAAATCGTACGGTACGCCAGAGACAAGCAGATAGATCTGATCATCTTGAGTTCTCACAAGGTCGATGCGATTGATTCCGTGCAGGGGTGGGGGACGATAAGCTACAAGGTTGGCATCCTCGCCCACTGCCCGGTCATGCTGGTGAAGTAGGTCGTGTTTCGAAGAGTCTGGTCCAAAGGTGTCGGAGAGCCCCGCCGTACATCCGCAAGAAAGCAAAACAGGCATTGGAAAATACAGCGCTGACCCGCCGCATTCTGCACGTAGATATGGACGCGTTCTACGCTTCGGTAGAACAATGCGATCGCCCGGAGTTAAAGGGGAAGCCGGTCATCGTGGGCGGCTCGAGGCGAGGCGTGGTGTCGACGGCGTCGTATGAGGCGCGCAGATTTGGGGTGCACTCGGCCATGCCGATCTTCCAGGCAAAGCGCCTGTGCCCTCAAGCGGTATTTCTTCCGGTGAGGATGGCTCGATACAAGGAGGTTTCCAGGATTGTCATGGAGACGCTCCGCGAAATCTCCCCTGTGGTGGAGCCGGTTTCCATCGATGAAGCCTATGTGGACATTTCCGGCACCGAACTTCTGCACGGGAATGCCGAGCTGGTCGGACTTGGGGTGAAGCGGCGAATACTCGATTTGACGCAGCTCACCTGTTCGGTGGGGATCGCTCCCAACAAGTTCCTCGCAAAAATCGCTTCTGAAAAAATGAAACCCGACGGCCTGACCATCGTACTCGAAAGTGAGGTGAAGTCGTTTCTGGGGTCGCTGCCGGTCGGCAAAATCCCCGGCATCGGCAAGAAGACATCCGAGGTCTTAAGGAACCTTGGAGTGCGTACGATCGCGGATGTGGCCGGACTTCCCGCGTCTTTCTGGATCGGACGCCTTGGGAAGACAGGGGCGAAAATCTATGAGAGGTCGCAGGGGATTGATACTTCGCCTGTGGTTCCCGACAGCGAACCGAAATCATCCAGCGCCGAGGACACCTTTCCCGAGGACACCGACAGAGTGCCGGAACTCGAAAAATGGCTGTGGACGCAATCTGAAAGCGTCGGCCGGGACCTTCGCAGAACGGGATGCAGAGGGCGGACGATCACCATAAAAATCAAGTTCTCGGATTTTAAGATTGTAACGAGGAGTAAGACCCTGGCTGAGCCGACGGACTGCACACAGCTCATCTTCAATACGGCGGTCGGGTTGTTGCAGCAGGTAAGACTTCCACGCAAGGTGCGGCTCATAGGGGTCGGGGTTTCAAACTTCGGCGGCCTCTCGCGGCAGACGGCTATTTTTTCCGATCCGGTGCTCGCTCGCCACCACTTCCTGGACAGGGCCGTGGATGTGATTCGAGACAAGTACGGTGCGAGGGCGGTCCAGAGAGGCCGCACGTTCGATCGCGAGGCATCTTCCGAAGGAGAGGATGATCCCAACAAATAGGGGTCAGACCTACACAATTGACAGACCCCTCTTCCAACAAGGGGAGGGGTTGGGGAGCGGGTTGTCAAATCTTTGAATTCTTAAGGATTCCAACATATTCACCCTCCACCCGTCCTCCCCCGTCAAAGGGGAAGGAGTCGAAGGGGAAATTCCCCTCTTTTGACAGGGAGGCGAAAGGATAGGGGGATGGCGGTTTGAGGCTCGATCGATCCCACGTGTCGATCGGGGGCAACGTTTTTTCGTATGAGAAGGAGTGGGCCCGGTCAAGTGTCATCATCTTGTTAAGGATGTCCGTTATTTCCAATCAAAAGGGGGGTACATTTGTCTGATAGAATATTCAAATACAGGCGCGAGGATTTTGGTGAGCTTCCGGCGCATCTCGATCATCTGACCATTTACCTGAACTTTCTCGAAGGAATGGTCGAGGCGAGCAATCGCATGGAAATGACGGCCGGGATCGATTGCGGCCAGGTTGAACTGGATGCCTCAAGCCTTGAGATCATCAGCGTCGAGTGGTGCGAAGCGAGCGATTCAGCGGGGAAGCCCCTCGATTACGAATACAGGCCCGATTTCAACAAGCTCATCGTGAAACTCCCGCGCCAGGTCAAGTGCGGGGAAAAATTCACGGTAAGGACGGTTACCCGGTGCTATCCGTCGGAACACATTCTGGAAGGGATTTACAAGGACAGCACTCCCGAGGGCGCCCCACAGCAATATATGTCCCAGTGTCAGCAGTGGGGTTTCCAGCGGATCATGCCCATCTTCGACGACTGCCGCGCCAAATGCACCATGAAGACAACCATCGAGGCCGACGTCCGCTATACCCATCTCATCAGCAACGGGAATATCGATCCTCACACCAATCCTCAAGGGCGGCCGGTCGTCAAGCCAGGGGATCCCGGGAGACAGACCATAACCTTTCTCAATCCCATACCCATGGCTCCCTATCTTTTCATCGTCTGCGCGGGGACATGGGACGCTCTGATCGATACGGTCACCTATGACTCGGGGCGTTCGGTCCAGCTCGAGTATCTTGTGCCCCCCGGGGCGGCGGAAGGCGCGAGAATCCCGATGCAGATTCTAAAGGATGCGATCCTCTGGATCAGGAAGACCCAGGGATACGAGTACACCGGTGATACGTATCGTACGATCTGCATGAACAAGTCGAACTTCGGCGGGATGGAGAATGTCGGCAATACGACTATCGTGACCGACGCAGCGCTTGTCAACGAGCACACGATGGATTTGTCGCTGCTCTACGCCCACGCGGTGATCGTGCACGAGTTCGAGCACAATCAGTGCGGCAGCGAGACCACGATGGACACTCCTTTCGATGTCTGGCTGAACGAAGCATTCACGGTGGACGTGGAAAGGCAGTTTATGTCCGACCGGTTTGATCCCTCCTTTATGCGGCTGCAGCAGGTGGAGAGCATCAGGAACCCGTTGCTGGGGCCTCTCGCCATTGAAGACGGCGGCCATGCCGGAAGAATCGTGCGGGAGGGTTTCAATGACCCGGACGAACTCATCGACGGTGTGACCTACGTTAAGGCGGCGGAAGTCATCCGGATGCTCAGGCTTGTGGTCGGGCCCGATAATTTTCGAAACGGCAAGGACCTCTACTTTTCCCGTTATCGACACGGCAATGCCGATACGGACCAGTTTTTCGCATGCTTCGAGGAAGTGGCGGGGCGGTCGCTCGAACCTTTCAAACGAAAATGGCTTTACACCATCGGGTATCCGAAAGTGACCGCAAGAACGGAGTACGATCCCGCAGCCGGCCGGTATCGCATACGGTTCAGACAGGAAACGGCACCAGGGGCGGAGCCTTTTCATTTTCCCCTTCAATTGGCGCTGGTCGATCGATCCGGTCAGGATATCGACGGCACACGCAAGACCATCGAGTTGAAGGAGGTGGAATCCGAGTTCGTCTTCGACGGAATTGTGAAGGCCCCCGCTTTCGTGTCCATGAATCGGGGCTATTCCTTCTACGGGACGCTTAAACACGAAAATGCAAGCCCGGAAAATCTGGCCCTGCAAACCCGGCTTGATCCCAACCTGTATAACCGAGTGGATGCGATGCGCCGGCTTACGGACCGGCAGAGGGTCCGGATTCTGATTGATCCGGCCAGTCATCTGTCCGCGGAATGGCTCTCCCTGTACGGAGAACTTGCTGCCGACGACAATTCTCCATCGGCCATAAAGGCTTTCCTGCTGCGGATCGACGAGCAGCCGATGGACCGGACGTACAGCGTCTGGTATCCGGAACTTGTGGCTGCAAGGGAAAAGATGATGCTCGAGGTCGGCAGGCTCTACAGAGATAAATTGCTGGAGCGCTTTGTAAAGCTCGACACCTATTCACCGGACAAAAGGAAGACCCCCAAAGACGGCATCGAAGACCGCCTGCTGAAGCTCGTCCTGCTGGACCTCATCGTGATCGACGATTCGCCGGAGAGCCATCAGGTTATCCTGAATCATTTTCGCAATTCGACCACCGCAAACGACAGGGTGTCCGCACTCATGGCACTGAACCGCAGTTCCTGCGCGCGCAGGCGGGAAATCCTGGACGAAGCGTACGGCTCGTGGCACATGCACCTCAGCGGCTACGCAAATTACCTGCGGATCATCTCTTCCGGAACCGGGGCGGATGTTTTCGAGAGGATCGAATTCGAACGCAGACGCCCGACGTTTCAGATAACGCAGCCGACGTGGTCCAGGGCGCTTCTTCTCCCCATGGCGGCCAACAACAAGATGATTTGGACGGACCCCGGTATCCGGTGGCTGACGGATACGATCATCGGGCTTGCGCCGATCAATGCCACCACCACGAGCCGGCTGCTGAACACCTTTCAGCACGTGCACAAACTCAAACCCGAACTGCGGGCAAAGGTTGTTCCCGCGCTGAAACGGATTGTGGAGGAAGTTCCCGCGAAGGTCAGCCCGACCATTCACGGGCAGGCTGAAACATATCTGCTCAGTGTCGAAGGCGGTGGATCGGGGTCCTGAGGAGAGAGTGGAAGGTCAGTCTTCTGCGGGCTTGCGGGCAACGGTTTTTGAAAAGATCTTCGCGCCGTCGCTGAGGGAACCTTCCAGTCCGAGCGGAAAGCCGTTTTCATCCACGATGAAGATCAGTCCCGCCTTCGCCGCTTCATACGAGGAACGGCCGTAGGATATCAGCGCGTGCCTGACCTCCATGCCCCGATAGAGTTCGACCGGTTCATTATTTACGTAGACGGTAATACGCTCATTCATTTCGAGGAGAAGGTAATCCTGTTTTGAAGGGACGGGTTTACGGGCGAATGCCTGTGCAAATAAGCCACAAAGGCGTCGCGCAACAGGTCGCCGACGACTACGTGCCGGCCTTGCTTGAAAGTGTCGAACTGATCGCCTCCGGCGGCCAGAAAATCGTTTGTCACAACCCGGTAGACCTTGTTGTAGTCAAGAGGCCTGTTGCCGATGTTTACCCGGACGACCCTTGAACCGGCCCGCCTGGAAAGATCGTACTCAACGTCAAGGCCCGATACCTGAAGGACTTCCTTCTTCATGGCCGCACTCTGTTGGAGGATCTTCATGATCTGCGAACCCGTGAGGTCCATCACCGTCAGGGTATTGTCGAAGGGCAGCGTGGAGTAGACCTGATCGAGTCTGATGTCGCCCTTCGGAATATCGGCGCGTATTCCGCCCCCGTTGTGAAAAGCGATCTCCGCGCCACTCGATTCGATCATTGCGTCGGTTATCGTATCGCCCAGGTTCGATTCCCTGTTCGGGGCCCTAGTGAGGTCCGTCAAGGTGGAGCCGACGACCGTCGCAAATTCCTTTTCTATCATCCCGCTGTATTTCCGGACCATTGCGGCCACACCGCTGTCGGATGAGTCGCCGGGGCCGGCGGTCACCGTCTTCAACTCGTTGTCTTTGGAATAATCGGTGATGCGTTTTGTGGTCATGTCCAGTTTCAAGTTCAGCACACCCAGGTAGATGCCGTAAGAACCGGCCTGGACGATGACCGTATCTCCGACTCTCATGGAATTCAACATCGCGGTATGGCTGTGACCGCCCACGATCACATCGATTCCACGGACCTTTCGAGCGAGTGCCTTGTCCGCATCGAGGCCTTGATGAGACAGAACGACCACGAGGTCCGCTCTCTGCCTTCTGACCTCGCCTATAATCCTGGGCAGGACCGATGCAGGTTCAATGAACTTCAGGTTCCGGACATTCGACGGATTGGTCGTGAACGGCGTTTCGACAGTGGTAATCCCGATGAGGGCGATCCGAACTTCCTTTCTCGTAACGAAAACATACGGTTTTGTTCCCCCGACGGGTTCGCCGTTCGCCTGTGTTATGTTTGCCGATATGAACGGGAAATGCGCGGCCGATATGAGGGTGTTCAGAGTGTCCATTCCCCAGTCGAACTCGTGATTGCCGATCGCCGAAGCGTCGAAGCCGACGGCATTCATGAACTCAATGACCGGCAGCCCTCTAGAAACATTCGAAATCGCGGTGCCTTGAAACATATCGCCGGACGACACCAGGAGTGTGCCCTCCGGGTCCTTCGATCGTTCGGTCTTGATCGCCTCAGCCAGGTACGCGGCGCCTCCAACCGGGGTGGACGGGTTGACGGCCTTGTCGACAAATGGAAGAACATGCCCGTGGAAATCATTGACGTGCAGGATCTTGATCTCGATATCGGCAAAGGACCGCACGACCGTGAGTGGAGTGAGCAGCAGGAGGACAAGCATGCAGAGGAGGACTCTGGGAATTGTTTTCACGGCGGGCTCCGCTCTGTCTATTGGAGAGAAGGAAAATTTCGCGCTGGATGGATCCGGGATTATCCGAACACCCATCCCGCGCGATACGGTCGAAAGTGATCACGGAAGAGGAGAATGCCGGTTGCCGCCGGAACCAAAGAGCAGTCCCACGGGGTGACGGCTTTCATCCTCATGGATATCCCCACTATTCGTTGGAACGAGCGTCATCCGATTTCTCGGTCTGTAAAACGGCCGGCGCCGACAACTGCTGAGCGTCGCTGGAATCAAAGAATTCAGCCGTAATCGAACCGGTCTGTATCTGTATCTTGCGGCCGGGTCCGTTCAGTGATGAACCGTTCAAGTAAAATTTCGTGGTCTTATTGGCCTGGACCGTGAAGACCCTGCGGATTGAATAATTCTGAACCAACTGGTAACCGGGCGTCACACCGAACACCCATGGGCCTCTTTTTGCAGATACTGTGTTAATAGTTAGGGATAAATCGGAAAGAGTAGAATCGAACAGGGCCATTCCGCTCACTGTCACGACGACCACTCCATCCGCGGGAGGCGTAATGGTCACGTACCCGCAATTTACCCAAAAATTGCCCCCGGATGTAACTTTACCGAAAATACCCTGCTTGTACACCAATTTCTCCGCGGCATTCGACGGAACCGCCACGGCCAGCAGCATGATCGCCAGTGCAGCTATCCCCAACTTTGCAAAGCGCATTGCATTCCTCCTTAAAAGACATTCATTCGTATAACACTATGCACAGCCGATTTGTCGCCGGCTGCACGAACACGCTTATCGATTCCTGCAGGCTGTGGAGCCGATGGGGCTGCGGGACCCGGGTGGGAATAGTCAGGAAACCACCGCGTGATTCGGGCAAAAATCGAGGTCTCCCGCAACGCATCACTACTCGTTCAATGTTAAGGGCTCAATTCAGCTCTTTCCACCAAAGACGGGAACAAAGAGATCAAAGTCTACACTATTATTCTCTCATACATGAAACCTTGTATCGCCCTGCATAATTATCGATCAGTTGAACGCATAAACCGCGAATTTTCCGTAATTCCCGGAGCCCAGGCATGACAGACGCCTTTTGTGCTGAACGGATGGGCCGCTGTCTTTTCTTCTTGGCCGCGAGTGGCGGGCAGGTCTCCTCCGGCCCTTGTGTCTTTCGCCCCGGGTATCCCCTTGTCGGACTCTCTCGGCTTCGCTATAAATAATGAATCTGCAGACGGGGGGTGATTGGAGTTGGAGGGGTCTCGATTCAAAGGGTCTCCAGGTCATCCACCCGCTTCGCTATGAATCCACACATATTACCTGCAAGGAAAGATCCTTGCGAAGCGCAAGGATGTAGAGCCGGACGATGGGCGTTGTTTTCCGGCCTTCGAGCCGAAAGAAATCGAAGGGCCGCTATCCTGTATATGGGCTGATTTGCAGAAATGCCAATCGCTCTCCGGACTCTACCGAATGACCGCCAAGACAGTCCGATGGAACCCGCGGTTATTCATCGGGTTTTGCGATTTGCGGGCAGATTTGCCACTCTTGGCATTTGACTTGCTTAATATCTAACAACCCGGCATCGCCCGAGGCTTATGGACGCCGGAAAACGGCCGGCCAATCAAGAGGATACCGGGAAGATGCTATCGATGGACGCCGTCCAGGATTGAGAATGGATTTGGAATCGAGAACCGGTTGCGAGCACAAAGGATTTATTTACGGACAAGCCCTTAGTGAAAACTACAAATCGGATGATGGCAGCACCTTAAAAAATTCTGGAGTTGAGTCTTAGATTAACAAATTCATCGGTCTTGCGTCATGGACAGGTTCTTCCCCCGAAATCAAAAATATCAAAGCGTTATCAGGCAATACTTTGAATTTACAGATTTGAAGAATGGTGACAGGAAGATGGTTGAGCCTCGTTACCCTCAGGGCAAACACTATTTTGTGAGTAATGACAAATTATTGAAGCAATAAGATACATTCTTCCTTTCCGTATCGATGCACTTTTAAGTTCAACTTGGTATAGTAATCCTCCCCAATATCTTCTATTCGCTGGGGGATTTTGTAGACTCCTGCCTTCAGGAGGCCGTGAAAAAAACCGGATGCTTCACGAGTTACAGTCAGATAATACCGCCATTCTTCTGCATCCTCCCTGATCTTGTTAAAAGTTTCAATCATCTTATTAACATCTTGAAAGGGGAGGTTATCAATCATTGATTTATTGATTTTTTCATTCATAACTTCTAGTTCCTGTAGGCAGCCGGAAAGATTTTCAGATATTCTGCGGAGGGCAGAAAACTTCTCGCCTGCAATTTCGTTCCGCAAATTATCGAAGGGCGTATTTCTCGAACTTAGCATAACTCCTCCGTAATCCATCGGTGTTTCACAAGGGTCTTTGCCGTTTGCACATTGGCAACGATGGCGGTCAGGTAAGGTCATTTTGAATTATTACGTCAAATCGAGTCCAATCTCACGTAGACCCTTCCCTCATCCCCATCAACCGTGATGCGCTGTCCATCCTGAATGGCCTTCATAGCGCCGGGAACGTTAATAACAGCCGGCACGCCGTATTCCCGGGCAACGATGGACCCATGGGACGTATAACCACCGGTTTCCATGACGATGGCAGATGCTTTGAGGAACAGGGGCGTCCAGCCGGGATCGGTGGAGGGGGCCACAAGGACTTCGCCCTGCGACAATTTGTTCCCCTGTCCGGGATGGCTGATGATGCGGGCGATTCCGGTCGCCTTTCCTGCGGCAGCGCTTATTCCCTGCAAGTAATGCCCGGAGGCATTAACTGAAGCTTCCGAGAAAACCGGCTTCTCGCCATGAATAACATCCGGTGGAAGACGTTTTTCATTTTTTTCATGGGTTGTGATGCGGTCTTCTATCAGGGCCTTAAGTCTCATGCCGTCCCATTTCCCAGTCAAAATAGAGAAAATCTCCATCCAGGTGCAGAAGAAGATATCAGACGGTTTGGCAATGAGATTTCGACTGGAAAAACGATCACCCAATTCCAGAGCCATCGAACGGTAAGGATTCAAAATCATGACCAAAATTGATTTGTTCATTTCCCGTACGCCGGCGCCGTGTTGAGCATCGGAAATGGCTTGGTGAATTGCATCGAGTTGCTCGTCGGGGAATGATGCGGCAATTTCTTCCCAAGCCCGATTAAAATTTGCCTTTTGGAGGGTTCGCCAACGGGCCGGATCAGCCGTATGGATTGTGCTTCTGATAATGTCTAAGAGATAGGTCGGATCTTCCCGCCAGCGGGGGTTGATGATGTCCAACTCGTATATGGCTCTATGACCATACTCTTTGATGAATTTGCGAAAACCCTGTTTGAACGGTGAGCTTTCCGGAAGTTGTTCTTCCCACAACAAAGGGGCAAAGGCGACATTGCTGAAATACTGTGATGCGTCTTTATCCTGTCTGGCCAATTGAGCCAATTCGACCAGCCGATACCCGTGGTCGGCGCTGGTGATCGATGCTTCTCCTCCTGTCATGAGCCGGTTCACAATACTGGGGGTCCTGGTACCCAGTTGTGAAAAAATGCTTTGTGCAAGCATTACCACCGGAACAATTCCTGCCGAGCTTAAAAGGCAATATTTTCCACTATAGGATCGAACGATCCGCCCCAGTGCTTCAAACATATGAATAAATTCTGAGTCAGTTAAATTCTTAAATCCCTCTCCGACAATGTTTTCTATAGCGGCAATGACTTCAGCAAATGTGTTGGAGGCACTGGTAACAGCCTCCGTAACCAAAGCCATGGTTCTTGCTCCAAATTGTTGTCTCCTTAAACCTGCCGTACCTTGAAAAGGATCCGGATCATCGATAACAAGATCTTCCTGGTGACCACCCCATATTGGAGTCAGGTTGCCGGGAAGCATACCATGGCAATCGTAATAGGCCCAAAATAAGTCGGACATATTGCAGTATAGACGGCCGTTAAAAAATCGTGAAAATTGAAATCCTTCCGGAATTGGGTATCCTGATATGGCAAAACCTGTAAATTGAATGATGTCAATAATGTCTTTCATCATACGCCGATGTATGGGCGATATAACCATGGGTGCTGCATCGCGGTAATTGCCGTTAGACCATACATGTTGCTGATGCTTTGCATTTTTAAACGTATAATCAGGCAAGGCGGTGACCGGTCTTGCCTGGAGTAAATAAATCTCTTTCCCGTCATAAGCCCATTCAATATCCTGATGTTGTTCCCCTTCGCCCAACGTGTCAAAGACGCGGATGACCAAGTTGCCCAAGCGCGCCATATCCTCGTCATTCAAGGCTTGCTCTGAAGAACAGGGGCCACATGGTTTAAGATAAGCGCCGCCCCCCGTACGTGGTTTGGTCTGCCCTTGCTTGGCGCCGATGCGCTTGCTTTTGATCTCCGGAAGGACTGTGTAAACGGGGACGCCGAGATAATAGGTGTCAGGCTCTATCGACCCAGCGACGACGGATTCTCCCAGACCGAAATTGGCATTGATAACGAGCAGATCGCGGCGACCGCTTAGCGGATCGCAACTGAAGGCCACGCCTGCGGACAGGGCATCCACCATCTCCATGATGACCACGGCGGGCAGCATTTCAAGGTCGTTCATATTTAGCTTTCGACGGTAGGCGACGGCGCGAGGCGTCCATAAGGAGGCATAACAGCCCTTGATCGCCTCAAAGAGATTTTCCAACCCGCTGACATTCAGAAATGAATCGTGAATACCGGCAAAAGAGGCTTGCCCGGAGTCCTCCGCAGAGGCGGAAGATCTCACGGCCACGGGTTTACCCGTTAAACCATAAAAAGATAAGGCATCTCCGATAACCGCGACAACGGATGGGGGCAGTTTACTCCCCATGATGCGTTCTCTCAGGCAAGCAAGGGTGCGATCAAATACTCCCAAGTTCTCAGTTTCGATTTGACCGGCGGCGGCCTCCAGAAAATCTTGAATCTGATTGAAATCAACAAAGTCGCGATGGGCTTTAACGGTAAGCACACACCCAACGGGAATTCTAAAACCGTACCGGGCCAACCTGGACAGGTTCCAGCCTTTTCCCCCAACAACATCGATACCTGCCAGGAAGGCCTCTTCCCAAGACAGGATGTAGCCGGCGGTTGGATTTTGCATATCAGCCCTCCTTATCAGATGCCCCGGCATCGCAGATCCTTCCCGGTCGAACACGCGCCCCGTCCAGAACCAGATCCACGAGATTGCTTATTTCCCAGCAAAGATCGCGGCGGCCATCGTCTTTTAGCCATTTCCACATGGAGGCAGACCGCAGACAATCAATAAAACTGAGAATCATATTTGCCGGTATGTCCGGTCTAATCTCGCCCGCCTCCTGACCCTGGCGAAGAATCTCCAGGATAATGCCTTGGGTGCCGGTTAACTCGGACTCATTCTCCAGCGCCCGAACGAGATTTTTCAAACGGTACATCATGACGATGCGGGTTAATTCAGGGTGTAATTCCGCCCAGTGATAGGTACTGGTTATGGCCGTGATCAGGCGCGATCTTATGTCCGGAAGGGCAGAGAGTTGTTCTAGTGTTGTCTGGGCCAGACCTTTTGATATTTCTCGAATATAGGCCTCTGCAATAGCCTCTTTGACGGAAAAGTAGTTATACAGGGTCTTCCTGGCCACGACCGCTTCGGTGGCGATTTGATCCATTGTCGTGTCTTCAAAGCCCTGTCGGTCAAACAGGTCACCCGCCACCATGATGATTTTGTCGCGGACCTCCCTCTTCTTCTTTTCTACAAGACCGGCCATTGATGGCTCCTGGAAGCATTATTATAAACATACACTAAGCGCAAGTTTACATTCAGTATAATATGTGCCTCGGAATGTCAAGCATAAATTGACCGTTCTTGATAACGGCCATAGACACGGCAGGATATCCGGCAAGATTTGAAAAGCCTTGGCGATAGTACAGACCGGGGGCCTGCTCAGAGGGGGGCAGGGAATTGCTGTCGGGGCATCAGGCCCCCGCGGCCCGGAATGCCGCGTTCACTATCGTGCGCGCCTCATCCTGTATCCGGAGGAGGTGCGCACGACCCTTGAAACTCTCGGTATATATCTTATAGACGTCTTCGGTGCCGGAGGGGCGCGCCGCAAACCATCCGTTCTCGGCCACAACCTTGATCCCGCCTATGGGAGCACCATTGGCGGGGGCTTTGGTCAATTTGGCAAGAACGGTTTCTCCCGCGAGGGTGGAAGCAGGGATATCTTCGGCCGATAGATTCGAAAACACGGCCTTCTGCCGGAGGGTGGCCGGGGCATCGATTCTCTCGTAAACCGGTTCACCGAATTGCTTCACCAGTGCCTGGTAGATTTCTCCCGGGTCCCTCCCGGTTGTGGCTGTCATTTCAGCGGCCAGCAGGTTCAGAATGATGCCGTCCTTGTCCGTGGTCCAGACCGTCCCGTCTTTTCCGAGAAATGTCGCCCCTGCGCTTTCCTCACCGGCGAATCCAAGGGAGCCGTCTATGAGACCGTCGACAAACCACTTGAATCCGACCGGCATCTCCAACAGCTTTCTTCCGATGTTCTTGACCACACGATCGATCATGCTGCTGCTGACCAGGGTCTTCCCGACACCGAGATTCAGGTTCCACTGCGGGCGGTTCTGAAAAAGATACCAGATTGCAGCGGAGAGATAGTGATTCGGATTCATCAGGCCCGCGCTGCGCGTTACCACCCCATGACGGTCCGAATCGGGGTCGTTCCCGAATGCAATGTCGTATCGGTCCTTTAACCTGATAAGGACGGCCATCGCATATGGAGAGGAGCAGTCCATGCGGATTTTCCCGTCCCTGTCGACCGTCATGAAACCGAACGTCGGATCGAGGCGGGAATTTACGATGTCGATGTCGATCTTGCAGCGCTCGACAACACACTGCCACACGGGAAGGGAAGAGCCGCCCATGGGATCCGCCGCGATCTTAATCCCGCTGGAACGGATGGCGTCAAGGGCAACGACGCTGCCGAGGTCGG
Source organism: uncultured Syntrophobacter sp. (assembly GCA_963666995.1). Lineage (GTDB taxonomy): Bacteria > Desulfobacterota > Syntrophobacteria > Syntrophobacterales > Syntrophobacteraceae > Syntrophobacter. The sequence goes on from OY762941.1 coordinate 4,726,825, forward strand.
AGACATAGTTCCCGATAAAATCCTGCCGGTGAGAGGTGTCTCTTGTCAGTGCTCTCTCGAAGGGGATGCGCTTTACATCGGTGTTTCGCTTTCTCAGGTGCGCATTTGCCCGATCCTGGATCCACCGGGTCACATGGGTGTCGGCGGGTCCTCCCGACGGAGGATTATACTTGAAGCCGCCGTCCTCGGGAGGATTGTGAGAGGGTGTTATGACTATCCCATCGGCCAGGGTGGACTTCTTCTGCCGGTTGTAAGTGAGTATGGCGTGGGATATCACCGGCGTGGGAGTAACCCCCAAATCCTCCTGGACAACGAGTTCAATGCTGTTTGCTGCAAGAACTTCGATGGCGGTGGCAAAACTGGGTTCCGAGAGGGCGTGTGTATCCTTGCCGAGGAACAACGGCCCGGAGATATGATTTGAGGTGCGATAATCACAGATGGCCTGGGTGACGGCGAGAACATGATCCTCGTTGAAGCTCTTCCTGAAGGAAGATCCTCTGTGGCCCGATGTGCCGAATTCGACCTCCTGGGACGGATCGGCAGGGTCGGGTCTCATCGCATAGTAGGCGGTTACCAGCTTCGGGATGTCCACGAGCATGGATTTTGGAGCCTGCTTTCCTGCGAGTTCGTGAACGCTCATTATCGCTCCTCCGGGTTGACACAATTCAGATCGAGGCACGTCGCCGTCAATTCGGCGGGGACACGCCGTAAGTTCATTCGTACATTCCTATATTCATCAAAGGAGTTGATTGTCAATCACTTCGGCAGGCTGGAGAACAGCGAAAACGACGCTGTGCGGGAGCTGAAAGGCAGCGAGCAGAGCACAATAAAAAGGGGGCATTCGCGCCCCCCTTTTTATTGCATGAATCCATGATTCTACCTTTTGTTCCCGGCCGTTATCGCCATACGATTCTTTATGAGGTCTTCCACCACCCCGGGTTCGGCCAGGGTTGAGATGTCCCCAAGATTTTCGATTTCATTTGCAGCGACCTTTCGCAGAATGCGGCGCATGATTTTGCCGGACCTTGTCTTCGGCAATCCGGGAGCCCATTGAATGTAATCGGGAGATGCGATGGAGCCTATCTCTTTTCTGACCCACTGCTTGAGTTCCTCCCGCAGTTGCTCGGAAGGCTCCCAACTCGTTTTCAGAGTGACATAGGCGTAAATGCCCTGCCCCTTGAGGTCATGGGGAAAACCGACAACAGCCGCTTCAGCAACGGCATGATGCGCAACGAGGGCACTTTCGATTTCTGCCGTACCCATCCGGTGCCCGGAAACGTTGATGACGTCATCGACCCGACCGGTTATCCAGTAATACCCGTCCTCGTCCCGGCGTGCCCCGTCGCCCGTGAAATAAAGCCCGGTGTAGTTCGAAAAATAGGTCTGTTTGAATCGATCGTGATCTCCGAAGACAGTTCGGAGTATGCCGGGCCAGGAGTCCTTGATAACCAGGTAGCCGGAACACGGTCCGTCGAGAATATTCCCGTCGGGATCGACGATTGCGGGCTGGACCCCGAAAAAAGGACGGGTTGCGGATCCGGGCTTAAGAGCGGTTGCTCCGGGGAGCGGGGTGATCAGAATGCCTCCCGTTTCAGTCTGCCACCAGGTGTCGACGATCGGACACCGTTTATCCCCGACGACGTTGTAGTACCAGAGCCAGGCTTCCGGATTGATGGGCTCGCCAACCGAGCCGAGGAGCCTCAAGGTCTTTCGGGATGTTTTCCGGACAGGTTCGTCGCCCTGGCGCATCAGAGCGCGGATGGCAGTGGGAGCGGTGTAGAAGATGGTGATCCCATGTTTGTCGACGATGTTCCAGAAGCGGGACCAGTCGGGATAATTGGGAATGCCCTCAAACATCACGGTGGTTGCGCCGTTGGCGAGGGGGCCGTACACGATATAGCTGTGCCCGGTTACCCAACCGATATCGGCAGTGCACCAGAAGATGTCGTTATCGTGATAGTCGAAAACGTATTGATGGGTCATGGAGGCATAAACCAGGTATCCGCCCGTGGTGTGCAGGACTCCCTTGGGTTTTCCGGTGGAGCCGGAAGTATACAGGATAAAGAGCGGGTCCTCGGAATCCATGACCTCAGGGGGGCATTCCGGCGAGGCCCCCTCCATTGCGTGTTTCCATTCGACGTCCCGGCCGGGGACGATCGGCACATCGCCGCCGGTGTGCCTCACGACAATCACTTTCCGGACGTCCGGGCATTTCTCGAGAGCTTCTTCGGTGTTGATCTTCAAGGGAATGCGTTTCCCGCCGCGGACCCCCTCATCAGCCGTGATCACCACTTTGCCTCCACAGTCGAGGATGCGGCCGGCCAGCGATTCGGGGGAAAATCCCGCAAAAACGATCGAGTGGATGACCCCGATGCGCGCGCAGGCGAGCATCGCAATCGCCAGTTCCGGGATCATGGGAAGATAGATGGTCACCCGATCCCCTTTTCGCAGACCTTGTGCCTTCAGTACGTTGGCGAAACGACAGACGTCTTCATGGAGTTGCCGGTAGGTGAGGGTCCTGCTGACGGCGGGGTCGTCACCTTCCCATATGATGGCGATCTTATCGCCCCGGTCGGCGAGATGCCTGTCGAGGCAGTTGTGGGCGACATTGAGTTTTCCGTTCTCGAACCATTTGATCTGCACGTCCCCTTTGAAGGAGCCGTCTTTAACCTTTGTCCATGGCTGAAACCAGTCAATGCGCTTGGCCTGCTCGGCCCAGAATTCCTCAGGGTTGCTGATCGATTGTTCATACATCCTGAGGAATTTAACGTTGTCGCAATGGGATGATTTTCCCCAGAAGTCAGGAACAGGGAAGAGGGAACCCGGCATAAATATCCTCCTTGTGGCTCTTTGCAGTTGTTTCTATCAGAGCACCTGAAAGGCTGTCCATATCCGATTGCAGTTGAAACAAATAATAGAATGAGCGGTTGCTCCGGGAAGACCATGAGTGCGTCCAACCGGCACGATCGATATCGAAAACCGAAGATGGGCTGTGAAAAGGATTCAGAACAACACTGGCAAGTACAATCCGGCATTCCTGAACGACGTTATCAACCAAATCAGGCCATGTCAATAGCAATTATGCAAATGCCGGCGTAAGGATCCGCAGGAAAATGCACAACTGCAGGCCGCCAGCGATGTCTCCCGGGTCATGGGCGGCGCATCGCCGCATACACGGTTCAAAAGGACCTTCGAATAGCCGCTACTTCGGATCATTAAAATCGCATTTCAGAACGATCATGTCTTCCTCGTGGGAAGTCGTGACCTTATAGGGCAACGCCCTGAACAGGCCGATCATCGAGAGGTTATTCATCGAGGTATAGGCGACGAAGCCTTTGACTCCGTTTGCCTTCGCGGCTTCGATCAGTTTTTTCGTGATCACTTTGGCAAGGCCTTTTCTTTGCCAGTCTTTGGATACGGAAAAGGCGACCTCGGCGATATCGTCGTTTGGATCCAGGATGTAGCCGCCAACGGCTACGATCCGGCCGAATCCGAATTCCCCGATGACAGCCACTATCGTCATCTCCCGAACGTAGTCAATTTGATACATCGAGGCGACGTCGTCCCGGACGAAGGTGGTTTTCTTATGGAAGAATCTCGCCACCACATCGGTCTTATCCAAATTGTAAAAGTGTTCCTGGATGCGGCGCTCATCCACCGGCTTGACGGGCCTCACCACGACTTCATGGCCGTCCAGCGTGACAGTCTCCTCGAATTTCAGGGGATAGACGGCATGGATGGACTCTTTGAGAGTGCGCTCACTGCCGATCAGTCCAAGCTTCTGGGCGTTAAAGAATAATTCGTCCCTGAAGTCCGGATGGGCAAGGCTGATCAGGGCGATGGCCCGTTCTTGAAGGCTCTTGCCGAAAAGGTTGACGGCCCCGAATTCGCTGACGACGTAGTAGACATCGCTTCTCGGGACGACCACTGCCATGTCCTGAAGGACCGGCACTATCCTGCTCGCCTTTCCGTCCCTCGACGTGGAAGGGATCATAAGAACCGATTTGCCGTTTGATGACTGGGTTGCCCCCCTCACGAAGTCGAGCATCCCGGTTACTCCCGTGAAATAATTGAAGGGTTGGGCATCCACGGCTACCTGACCCGTGAGATCCATGATGGAGGCCACATTGAGGGATACCATGCGGTTATGGCCGGCAATCACGGCCTGGCTGTTGACATAGTCCGACGTATGGAATTCGATCCCGGGATTGTCATGCAGAAATTCGTACAGATTGCCGCTCCCAACCGCGAAGCTGGCAACGAGCTTCCCGTCGTTCAGGCCTTTCCTGCGGTTCGTTATGACTCCCTTGGAGACCAGTTCCATGAAGCCGTCCGTGACAACCTGCGTATGCACTCCCAGATCGTTCTTGTTCGAAAGTTCGTGTAAAACGGCCTGAGCTGTCGCACCGAGGCCGACCTGAAGGGTGGAACCGTCACCCACCAGCTTGGAAACGAACTTGGCTATGGTGAAAGACGCTTCGAGCATGTCTAACGATCCCATCGTCAGCAGCGGTTCCTCATGCTCGACAACGATGTCGACATCATTGACATGGAGAAAGCTCTGCCCCAGCACCCTGGGCATTCTCGGATTCACCTGTGCGATGACAAGATCGGCGGACAACGCAGCCGCGAGGGTTATGTCAACGGATATGCCCAGGCTCATCCAGCCGAAATCATCAGGGGGTGAAACCTGAACGAGAGCCACGTGGACGGGGATCTGCCTGCTCTCGAACAGGTGCGGGATTGCGGAAAGATTGATTGGAGTGAAAAAGCGACGGTCCCTCGCCATGCTTTGGGGCATCGTCGATCCGGAATAGAAAGACCTGATCGTGAAGGAATGCGAGGAGGTTTCACCGGCAATCAGGGTAAGAGGGGAGGTCTCCAGGCTCAACAGTCTCACAATCTCAAGATCCGTAAAGTTCCTGGACTGTGCGGCCAACTCCCTCACGAGGTGCTGCGGCTCGCCGCACGAAGTTCCGATGAACACTCTCTGCCCGGCCTGAATGCGACGGATGGCTTCACCCGCTGTAAGCCGTTTAGCCAGGTAATCATCCGGCCAGTAACCTTTGAGCATCGTCGTACGCTCCTGCAACTGTGGGAAGTACCCCGATCCGCCGTACACGACGGGGGCCGGGAGTCTCGTCCCGGATGGTGACGGAAAATTCCAGTCCCTGACCTTCTTCTCGACAGACCCTTCATAGGCAGGCTGTGGAATCGAATGAGGGTCTTGCAAAACATTTACACGACCGGAAGAAATGGTCAAGGGGCTACAGGGGCTCGATGCGAAGGGGAGCACACCTTCAGGGACACATAGACGGCCCCGGCCCAGGGCGAAGACGTGAGGGCTTCGATCGGGATGGTCCGGCCGTCCAACTCCGCTTTCCTGCAAAAGGAGAGGACGTTTCTTCCGGCGGAGGAGAAGAAAGCGTCCAGCGCTTCGGTGTCGAATGTCAATCCGGCGGCAAACAGGATGGGCCCCAGATCTCTTGCTACGAGGTTGAAGAGTTTCACGGCCGAAATTCCCGGACCACTCTGGGCCTCGGAGTCGGCTCGCGAAAGGGTGATGCCGGAACGGAATTTGCCGAGTGCGGTCTTCCGGCGCAATGCGGCGCCGACCAGCCCCGGCATCGCGGCTGACAGCGCCAGGGTGGACCGGCCTTCCGGGAGTGCGGAATCGATGTCATCCACGACCTTGCCGTTCAGAAAGATCGTCTGGATATTGTTTTCCACGTAGGCCGACGATACACTCATGCGTTCGCACAAAAGCGCTCTGATCGAGCAGTGAGAGGCATGCTGGACGACAAAACCATGTTGGAGGAGGGGGTAAAGCTGCGGGAGTCGTCCGGGTTTCATGACCAGGCACAGGGTTGCGACGGATTGCCGCGGGGAGAAGGAATCTTCCCGCGAGCCGGCTGTATCGATCATTCTGTTCAACTCCATTCTCGTTCGTGCGATTCCCGCATGAAGCGGGATCGTTACGTTTAAGGTGCACTCTTGGACCTGCTCCCGAATTCCATGCATGGAGCGCGCAAAAGGGAGCCGCTCCCCCAGAGGTCGAAAGTCCGTATGCCGTTCCGGCCAACCTTAGCAATTATAGCATTTTTTATCGTTGCCCTGCTCGTTTACTTCCCTTATGAGGGGTATTATTTTGATCCCATTGTTTCGCCGTTGCGGGACAATTCAGCGGATTACGATGAACACATACGGAACATGTGCGTACGGTACGCCCTCGACCACAGGCTCATCAAGGCAATCATCAAGGCCGAATCCGATTTCAACCGCAACGCGGTTTCTCCCAAGGGCGCAATGGGCCTCATGCAGTTGATGCCCAGGACGGCTGAACAAATGGGGATCCGCCATCCGCTAGACCCCGAGGAAAACATTCGCGGAGGCACCCGATACTTGAAGTATCTGTTTCTAAGATTCAACAACAATCTGCCGCTGGTGCTGGCCGCGTACAATGCGGGGCCGGAAGTGGTGAAGCGGCATCGGGGAATTCCTCCCTGCAGGGAGACCCGCCATTACCTGAACAAGGTGATGAGATTCTATTCCGAATACAGGAAAGAGTCTCGAATGTAAGTTCTTGGGACAAGGATCGCGCTTTATGTTATAGGAGCCGATACTCACTCGGATTGGCCCGCAACAACCGGAAGTCGATCGATGGGTCTGGCGGCAGACCCACTGATGCGTCGGCCGGGGCCACGGGTCACTGTCTCCCGCAGATGTATGCCTGTTGCCGTTTTGCTCCTGTTCTCCCAGCGATTGCCACCTGATTTGCCTGCAGGCCGGCCTGCTGATTGTGCATATTAGCACATAAACATTCGATCCAGATGCGCAGTTTTGTGCAATTATTTGTTTTTTGGCGTGACTCCGCGCGTGAAAACGGATATATTATGGTTTGCTTGAGAGATGATTTATGATGAATACCAAATGCATATGTATGTGATCAAGAGAAAATCGGAACAACCTCTCATTGCGATTTCATGTTATGCACAATAAGAAGGGGGCGGAACACCATGTATGATCTGTATGCGTTTTTGACGGGACCGGCGTTGTGGGTTACTTTCCTCGTATTTGTCGGAGGCTTGCTGTTCCGGATCGCTTACCTCTACGGCCTGAGCAGGGAACGGGACACGGTATTCTACAATCACATGGACGCCGGGTGGGGCTTTCGCTCGATTTTCCACTGGCTCATTCCGCTGGGCAGTGTTTCCATGCGCAACCAGCCGGTTTTTTCCATCGTCTTTTTCGTATTTCATATCTGCCTCTTTGCGGTGCCCCTCTTTTTGCTTGCGCACAACACACTGTGGTACGAGGCCTTTGGAATCAGTCTCTGGTCCATGCCCGACAGCGTCGCGGATACGCTTACCGTTGTGTTCCTTGGTGCTTTTCTGTTTTTGCTCCTGAGGCGTTTGATTCGTCCCGAAGTCCGGATCCTCACGTCGATCTGGGATTACACACTGCTCGTCCTCACGATGCTCCCCTTCCTTACCGGTTTTCTCGCTTATCACCAGGCCGGGCCTTATAAGACGATGTTGGTGCTTCATATCGTCTTTTCAGAGATTTTGTTGATCGTCATCCCGTTCAGCAAACTGGGTCATGTCATCCTGTTTTTCTTTTCAAGGGCTTTTATCGGCTTTGAGTTCGGAGAGAGACGAGGAGCCAGGACCTGGTAATGTGTAAGAATTCGAAGGTGAAATAACAGGCAACTACAAGTTGTTTTCCGGTTGAGAGGAGAAGCGGTTGAAATGAGTGATGTGCCCGAGAAACCAATCAATACGAAGAGAGTCAGGGAACTGCTGGACATCAACAACGGAGCCCGCATCAAAACGTGGTTGAGCATCTGCTCGCGTTGCGGATTGTGTGCGGAAAGCTGTTTTTTCTATCTTGCCAAGAATAAGGATCCCAAGCTGAGTCCTGCGTACAAGGTTAAGAATACCCTGCTTGAAATGTATCGCAGGAAAGGCAACGTGGATCGAGAGTTTCTCCGGAAGTGCTATGATATTATATGGGGCGAATGCACGATGTGCAGACGATGCTCGATGTTCTGCCCTTTCGGGATCGACATCGCGACCATGATCATGACTGCCCGGACCATCTGCCAGTCCCAGGGCATCGCGCCTGAAGGCCTCGTTCGCACGCTGGCGAACTACAGGGAAACCGGCAACCAGATGGCGATGAGCAGGGACGATTTCGTCGACACATGCTCGTGGATGGAAGAGGAAACGGGCGAAGAAATGCAGGGGCTTACCATTCCGGTCGACAAACAGGGGGCAAAGATCATGTACACGGTGAATGCGCGCGAACCGATGTACTATCCCCAGGACATCGGAATGGCTGCCAAGATCTTTACGGTTGCCGAAGAAGACTGGACTCTTCCGAGCACCGGGTGGGATGACACCAATCTGGCGATGTTCGCCGGAGACCGGGCGCTTGCCGGTCAAATTGTGAAAACGATGTATGACAAGGCCCTGGAACTCGGAGTGGAAAAGATCGTGATTACCGAATGCGGGCATGCCTACAGGTCGGCGAAGTTCGAGGGACCGTATTTCGCGGGTTATCGGAACGGAAAACCCCCGGTTGAGATCGTGCATTCCGTGAGGCTTTTCTATGAATACCTTCGTGACGGCCGCATCAAGATCGATCCCGCGAAAATGGTCGAGGAACCGATCACGTACCAGGATCCCTGTAACGTTTCCCGCAATGGCGGTCTGTGGGAGGAAGGGCGCGAGATCGTCAAATACCTCGCAAAAGACTTCAGGGACATGACCCCTAACCGCGAGTACAACCATTGCTGTGGAGGAGGCGGGGGATTCATCCCGATGGGGGGCGAGTTCAAGAAACGCCGAATGGAATCCGGCAGAATCAAGGCAGAGCAGATCAGAGCGACCGGCGCTAAAATCGTCATCGCTCCATGTCACAATTGTTTCGATCAAATCAGGGACCTGGGCAAGGAATATGACCTGGGAATCAAGGTCGTCTCTTTTAAAGAGCTCATCACCGAGTCCATGATTGTTCCTGAGAGATTCCAGCCTGTTGCGGTCGAAAACGGGGAGGAATAGACGGATGCGGCGAGCACTTCGTCAGCGGTTGATTCCATAGGGATTTCAAGAAACAGGCACCATGTGATGTCTTTTGCACATAGGAGGGGTACTTCCATGAAACACGGAATGTCGATCGTTCTTTCCATAACCTTATTCATGCTGTCTGCGGTCTCGGTCTTCGGGCAGGATCCCGTCATGATGCTCGGCGAGAAAGAAATTGCCGCCCATCAAAGACCGCCGGTTCAATTCCAACATGAAAAGCACTCTGCCAATATCGATTGCCTTCAGTGTCATCACGACTATGACAAATATATGAATAATAAGGGCGGAGAGGGGCAACCGTGTTCAGCTTGCCACGGCCTGAAATCGAAACCCGAAATTCTGCCGCTTACCGAAGCATTTCATATTCAATGCAAGAGTTGTCACGATGCCATGCGACAGGAGGGATCGCCTTCCGGTCCGGTGATGTGCGGCGAATGCCACGTGAAAAAATAGAATTCCCACTGGAGGCCGGTGTCAGCCGGCCTCGCCTCCATATCTTTCCTCCTTATCTTTTCGCCATCCCGTGGTCGACGGAACCTGCCTCACAGGCGGCTTCAATGCGAGAAAAACCTGTTGTCCGGCTTGCCGCCCGGAGAAGGTGTTCCCGGACATGAATGTGACGCCCTTTAGGCATCGTTGACCCCGAGCCGCTGTCAGGCATTGGTTCGGCTCATTCCCGCCGGATTTTCTCCTTGATTTCCAGCTTACCGATCTGCGAGATTATCAGTATCCCGTTGCCCGATCGACCTGCTGAAATCGGTTACCCGATTGGGCACCTTTTCGGCAGGTTATCTCCGGTCGACATGGACGAGCGTGGAAGTGCAAGGTGTTGACCTGCGGGAAAACTCGGCATGCCGGGATTCAGAACGGATGCGTGGGTGAGCCGTGCATGGGCGGGGTGGAGCGCGGTCTCCGAGACGGTTGTTCGGGGAAAATCATTTTGGCGGGAGGCCCGTTCCCGCGCTCGACGGGCAGGCTCTGCAAATCGTTAATTCTGCAATCTCATAACAAGGGGATGAAATGATCTCCGAGAAAAGCTGTCGGATTCTTGTGGTCGGCCTGGTGCTGATCCTATGGGTCGGGTACCTCGGTTGCGGACGAAGCGAAGATACTTCGATAAAATCCGTTCCCGAGAGCAACCCCGCCTTCCGGAGACAGAGCATCGCTGGAAGTGAATCCTTCCCTTCGGCTGCCAACGGTGCAGTTACTCCGGGGTCTGTGGGCGGGCAGTATGTTGTCCCGTATTTTTCAGCACCCGAAGAGATGGAACTCTGCGGTGAACCGGTTCCGCTTGACAACATCGATGTGCGTGAAAGGCTGGATCGGGAGTTTACCATTATCGTTTATTCGCATGCGCAGGTCTATCTCTGGCTCAAACGAATGGAAAGATACTTTCCGTGGGTGGAAGATCAACTGTCCGGCAATAATCTGCCCGACGATCTGAAATATGTGGCTGTCGCGGAGAGCGATCTGATGCTGTCGGCCGTGTCCCCGGCCGGAGCCGCCGGCCCCTGGCAGTTTATCACCGCGACGGGGGCGAGGTACGGGCTGAACCAGTCTGCGGGCGTTGATGAGCGCTATGATTTCGAGCGCGCTACTGCCGGCGCTTTTAAGTACCTGAGCGACCTCTACGGGTTGTTCAACAACTGGACGCTCGCTGTATCGAGCTACAACTGCGGGGAGAAGCGCGTTCAGGATGAAATCGCAAGACAGAAGGTTTCGAGTTATTACCTGCTGAAACTGCCGCAGGAAACCGAGAGGTATGTTTTCCGCATTTTGGCCATCAAGGAAGTCATGAGCCATGCCGAGAAGTATGGCTACTTCCTGCCTAAAGGGTCGGGCTATCCTCCTGTGCGCGTCGACCGGGTGAATCTCAAGACGCCCTGCACAGTTCCCCTGCAAACCATGGCGGAGGGCGCAGGGATCACATACCGGCAGTTGAAATCTCTGAATCCCTCCTTCATATCGGATACAATACCGGGCGGAACCTATAACATAAGAGTGCCGGAAGGAAAGGGGAGGGACCTTATGGATCGCATGGAAGCCCTCAGGAACAGTTACACCCCTGCCGTGACTCAGCACAAGGTTGCAAAGGGGGAGACTCTGAGCGGGATCGCTTCGCACTACCATGTCGGTGCCGGGGAATTGAAGGAATGGAATCGCATCAAGGGCAATCAGGTCAATGTGGGACAGGTGCTGAAAGTGTACCGATGATGTCCGGATAGATTACGAGATTACGGGTTTTGAGCCGGGTCGGAACCGTTTTCAGTGGTGCGAACGGAGGGTGCCCTGTAATCTAATTTTGATTGATCTGCGTCTTCATTGAAAATGATTCCTTTCCTGGGGAGAATCTTGTATATGCGGGATGGCAGCGGCCTCATACAAGGTTGTGCTTGACAAGTCGGAAGGAGCGAATTACCATACCTCCCCTATAAGGCATTAGAAATTCAAGATTTTTGGAGGAATATGGACAATTACGATAAATGTGCCGATCTGTTCCTCAAAAGTCAGCACGCCATAGCGCTGACGGGTGCCGGAATTTCCGTGGAGAGCGGGATTCCGGACTTTCGGAGCAGGGATGGCCTGTGGTCCAGATATGATCCGATGGAATATGCGACCATCGGTTCTTTTCGTGCAAATCCCGCAAAAGTCTGGAAAATGCTTCTGGAAATGGATGACCTGCTGACGAGGGCCCGACCCAACGCGGCTCACCTGGCTATGGCGGAACTTGAGAAGCGTGGGATAATCAAGACGGTTGTAACTCAGAATGTGGACAGTCTTCACCAGCGTGCGGGGAGCGTCAACGTCATAGAATTTCACGGGCACAACAGATCGCTGCGCTGCGACCGATGCGGGTTGGTTTATTCGCGTGAATCGGTCTCCCTGGAAAAGCTTCCTCCGGCGTGCGCGTGCGGAGATCCGTTACGACCCGAGATCGTGTTTTATGGTGAAGACATACCCCATGATGCTTATCGACTGGCGATGGTGGCCGCACAGCGGTGCGATTTGATGCTCATCGTCGGGACGTCGGCAATGGTGGTTCCTGCATCCTATCTTCCGGAAGTCGCCAAAAGGAGGGGAGCGTTTATTGTGGAGATCAATCCAACCACGACGGAGCTTTCACACAGAATGACCGATCTGCATATTGAAGAGCCTGCCGGAAAGGCCATGACCGGCATAGTGGCGGCTCTGAACAACAAAGGGCACTGACCAAGGGAATTTGACGATGATAACCATGCTTTCAGGTTTTGCTCTGGCCGCTTCCGAGGCTGTTAATGCGCCGTATCAGCGGGGAGGCGACGGATTTTTCGATATGGTTCGAAATGCCGGCCCCATGGTGAAATTCATCATGCTGGCACTGCTTCTCCTTTCCGTGGGATGCTGGTGTGTGATCCTCCTCAAGGCCCGGCTCGTCCGGCGGGCTCAAAAGGAATCGGAACAGTTCGTGGCGTTGTTTCGGCAAAGAAAGAATTATTCGGCTCTCTATCGCGACAGTGAATCACTTGATGACAGCCATTTGGCGCAGATCTTCAGGGTTGGTTATACTGAATTGAACCGGTTGAGCAAGTCGCTCGAGACCAAGAACCTGCAGGAACTGTCCATGAATCCGGAGGTCCTGCTCGAAAATGTGGACAGGGCCATCCAGGGCGGCATGATGGCGGAACGGCAGCGGTTTGAAAGTTACCTCCCCCTGCTGGCCACGACCGGCAGTACCGCTCCTTTTATCGGCCTCTTCGGGACGGTCTGGGGCATCATGACCAGTTTCCATGAAATCGGGCTGAAAGGCTCCGCGAACCTTTCAGTCGTCGCCCCCGGCATATCGGAAGCCCTTGTGGCGACGGCCATGGGACTGGCTGCCGCAATCCCCGCCGTGGTGGCCTACAACCATTTTGCGAACCGGATTCGCATGATTGAAATTGAGATGAGCCATTTTGCGGCTGATTTTCTGAATATCCTGAAAAGAGATCTTATGCGCAGGGTTAGGCAGGATGAATCCCCTCCGGAACCGCAGCGGGCGGCTGCGCTGGAGTAAAATCGCCATGCGGTTCGGGTTTATGGTCATGGAGGTCTGATCATGCAGGCTAACGGCAGTGGCTCGAAAGGGCAGATGCTCTCGGAAATCAATGTCACTCCTTTTGTGGACGTCATGCTCGTTCTATTGATCATCTTTATGGTGACCGCACCGATGATGACTCAGGGGATCGATGTGAAGCTTCCCACCGCGGCGGCGACGGCCATTCCCTCCGAGGAGGAAAGGCTGATGGTCACGGTCAGTCAGGACAAGAAGATTTACATCAACGATAATGCCGTCGACCTGGATGCTCTGGGCGGAAAGCTGGCCGCGATTTATCAGAACCGCCAGGATAGCAAAGGGGTCTTTTTGAGGGCTGACGAGTCGATTCCATATGGATTTGTCGTTCAAGTGATGGGGACGATCCGACAGGCCGGGATCGATCAGATCGGCATGGTCACGGACCCCCTCAAAGGCGCGATCAAGCCGCGTTAAGCTCTCTTAGGTCCGGCAATGATGAATTTTTGTGGTGGTACGCGGCATCCCGTATCGCGAGCCATTCATTTCAAATCGTGGGCCGCCCTTATGGTTTGGAAGGGCGGAACGGGGCCGCTGAAAATAACTTTCAGGTGAAATTCCATTGCACGGATTGTCCGGTCTTCAATGCCGAAGCATTGGAGACGCGAATATGCATTGGGTGATGAAAAGGACCACGCATGGAATCGGTTGATTTTTCACCTCGTAAGTTATCCAGGAGGGATCTCCTCACAGGGGTTGGAGGGTCGGTTGCTTTCCACGTCAGCGTGCTCGTTTTTGCTGTGTTAATTCCCTGGACGATGCCGAAGAAGTCTCTGCAGCCCGCATTTACAACGGTCAACCTGGTCTCGCTGCAGGATGTTGCCGGGGCTGCGCCCAAGAAAGGGATAGCCAACACTAAGGCCCCCGATGGGAAGGGCACTCAGGAAACGGTGAAGACAAACACGGAAAATCAGGCCAAGGCGGGCCCGGTTGTACCGATAAAGCGCCTCCGGCTGGATGATCCGGTCAAGAAGTCCGAGCCCGAAATCAAGAAAATAGAACCGCGCGAGACGCCTAAAGTCACCGAACCTCCGCCGAATGAAGCTTCCATGGAAAAGAGCCTTGATAAGCTGATCACCAAGCCCAAGCCAGCCCCCAAACCTTCACCGGCCGTGGAGTCGCCGGCCCAGAAAAGCGATCAGGGGGAACAGAGGGCGGCAAAAGGTGCCGGGGCCGCTTCTCAGGAAAGCCCTGCCAAAGGCAATCCCAAAGGCGTTGCGGACGGCAATCCGAAAGGGACCGCGGACAACAGTGCGAGGGGTATTGCCGAAGCTTCGGGAAGCGCCAATGGCGGACGGGTGGCTTCGGCCTTGCTCGCTTTGTATTCGAACCGGGTTAAGGAGGAGATAAACAAGCACTGGTCCATCCTGGATTCGTTGAAAACGTCGGGGCTTGAGACCCGACTGGTTGTGGTGGTTGGCCGGGATGGCAGACTGCTGGATCTTCAGGTCGAGAAGCCCTCGGGCAATGCATTGTTCGATGACTCCGCAGTCAGGGCTGTCCGCAAAGCGGCCATACCTCCCATTCCGGAAACGTACACGCTTCCCAAGATTGAATTTGGCGTCACATTCAGACCCGAGGGTCTATCCTGACACGGTCGTTAAGAAAGGATTCCCGCTAATCATGTTGTACAGGAGATATCTTTCGGCGAGGTTGTGCCTGGTTCTGTTTTCCATATTGGTTGTCTGCATTGCCTTGTGCCGTAGTGTCGAGGCTCAGCGTATCGATATAGACGTGACTAAACCCAGCTTTCAACGATTACCCATAGCAGTTCCCGACTTTAAGTACCTGACGGCCGAGCAGACGCAGCTTGCCCGTGATATGAGCGACACGCTCTCCAACGATCTGGATTTCTCGGGGATCTTCCGGCCGCTCGATCCCAGGGGCTTTCCTGAGGAGCCTCAGACGATGGGGCTGACGGCACAGGATATCAAGTTCCCGGACTGGCGAAAATCAGGTGCCGACTTTCTGGTCCGTTCAAGCTACCAGGTGCAAGGGTCTTCGATTCGTCTTGAAGCACGGCTTTTCGATGTGGTCGCCGCTCGAATGATCATCGGGAAGGTCTACGAAGGCGATGTGAGGAACTGGAAACCGATGGTCCACCGATTCGCCGACGAGATTCTGTTTGCCCTGACGGGAGAACGAGGGGTTTTCGATACGAAGATCGCCTATGTCCAGGCCGAGGGCAAGAATAAGGAAATCTTCATCGTCGATTTTGACGGCGGCAATCCGATACAGGTGACTCACGACAACTCGACCGACCTCTCTCCCTCCTGGAACCCGCAGATGACTCAACTGGCTTATGTCAGCTTCCGGGAGGGAAATGCCAGAATTTACGTGCTGAATCTCCAGGACGGTTCGACCCGCCTGCTGTGCGGGTATCCGGGGATCAACATAGCACCGGCGTGGAGGCCCGGGAGCGGCGAGATGGCTGTGACTCTGTCAAAGGACGGCAATCCCGATATTTTCCTCGTTTCGTCGTCCTCGGGGCAGATCATTCGGAAACTGGTCCAGGGATGGGCCATAAACGTCTCCCCCGACTGGTCTCCGGACGGCAAACGGCTGGTGTACGTGTCCGATGAAACCGGGACCCCGCAGATATACGTGCTCGATGTGTCGACCGGCCAGAAAAAGAGACTCACTTTCAGCGGGAACTACAACACATCCCCGAGCTGGTCCCCCAAAGGCGATTTGATTGCTTACAGCGGAATTGCGGGTGGAAACCATAATATCTTCGTCATGAAACCCGATGGGAGCGATAATCGACAGTTGACTCACGGTGAAGGAAACAATGAAGCGCCCGCATGGTCTCCGGACGGCCGCATGATCGCTTTCAGCTCCACCAGGCAGGGGGGCTCGGCGATATGGATTCTATTTACCAATGGAACCGGAGTCAGGCGACTCACTCGTCAGGGCGGAGGGCAGGAACTGCCCGACTGGTCACCCCGGATGAGTGCGCGTTGACATGGAGAAGACTTTCAGGAGGGATAGAATGAAACTCGGTTATGGAAGCCTGTGCAGATTTTTGGTGATTCTCGTTTTGATTGGTGGAATGTCCGCTTGCCATAAAAAGAGCCTCCCGGCTCAGCCGGGCATGGGATCGGGTTCGTCTTTCGGGCAGGGGATGGGCCCGAGCGGCGGTGGACTGGATGACGCAAAATGGCGTGAACTCGGCATTACCTCCGAAGCTGAAAAAAGGGAATTTTTGGATAAAGCGGCGAATTTCGAAAACCAGGACGTTTACTTCGATTACGATGCCTACACGTTGAGCGAACCGGCCAAGCGGATCCTCGATGAGAAGATCGCATTCGTGAAGCGCTATCCGAAAGTGAAGGTTACGATCGAAGGGCACTGCGATGAAAGGGGTACGACCGAGTATAACCTCGCCCTCGGCGAACGGCGGGCCACGAGTGCTTTGCAGTACATGACCAATTCCGGGCTGAGCCAGGGAAACCTGACGACGGTAAGTTACGGGAAGGAACGGCCCATTGCTACCGGTCATGATGAAGCTGCCTACGCCAGGAACAGGCGGGACCACTTCGCTCTGAATTACTGATCGTGAAATACCAAACGGTTTAATGATGAAAGCCGGTCCCACGGCCTTATCTCGTTCTGTCCGGGGAACCCGTGGGACCGATTCCAGTCAGTGAGAATGCCGCACTCGAGAGTGCTCGGTTTGATGTCGTAATCCCGGTCGCATGTGACTCTTTGATCCGGAAAGGATAACCGGCATACTGGTGGCGGGCCGTATCGGATTTGCTTGAGGATTGCTGCACGGCAAGTCGGCTCACGCCGCCTTCCGAAAGACAATGAGGTCTTCCGGGCAACACCGGGAGACCGGTCCGGAAACGGCAGGATGGGTTGCCGGCGAGAGGGGGCCCTGGTCTTATCGGGCGTCCGTTGATGTCGGAAGAACTGATAGATACAAGAAGGGGGATTCATGAGGGGAGATGACCGAAGGGCGATCGGGCTGATCATTTCGCTGGTTTTAATAAACCTCTGCGGATGTGCTTCGACCCAGGAAACCTCCACGATTCAGCAGAGCGTCGGCATGCTCTATGACCGGCAGCAGAACCTCGAGAGGCGCGTCGACAGCTTCGATGCCCAGGCGAAAAGAGGCGGCGACCTGTATGCCAGGCTTGAAGCGCTCCAGGTCCAGGTCGGAGCGCTCAATGGCCGAATCGAGCAGCTTGAACACCGGATCGAACAAATGAACCGCGCGGCGTCTCCGCCCCCGCAACCCCCCAGCCAGTCCCAGACTACGTCCGAATCTCCACCAATGCCGCCCCCTATTGCGGTTGCGCCTCCACCGCCGCCGGGTGCCGTATCTCCCGCACAGGCGCCTCCTCCGCCGACTGCAACGGCCCCGGAGAGGGAGAATCCCGAAAAGGTGCTCTTTGAGCGGGCAAACCAGTTGTTTCAGCAAGGAAAATACGACCTGGCCCGAAAAGAATATCAGAACCTCCTTGCGAAGTACCCCAAATCGGAATTTGCAGAGGAAGCGCTCTTTTCGACAGGGGAATGCTTTTTCGGCGACAAGCGCTACCAGGATTCCATCGAAGTCTATCAGCAGGTGCTCGACCGTTACCCGAAGGGGAAGAAGGTTTCAGGCGCTCTGCTGAAGCAGGGATCGGCATTTCAACTGCTTGGAGACAACACGGCTGCCCGTATCCTGTACGAACGTCTCGTGGAGAAATATCCCGGCACCTCCCAGGCTCAGGCCGCAGAGAAGAAGTTGAAACAAATGCCCTGATCCGGTCCTCTGATGGAATTTGGAGCAATCGTAGCTTGGTCGCCGCAGGACCCGAAAGAGGTTTGTACTCTAATCAGGTGGCCTGCACGAGGTGAAATGCGCTTCCCAGCCTGCGCGCCATGCTGATGAATCGGGCGGGCAAAGGAACTTCGCGATCGACAATGAGGATGCCGCGATCTCTTGCCCGTGTGAGAATGCCGGTGGAGTCAACGCCTTCCTGATGGTCGCAGAGGAATTGAATGCGGAGCGCATCAGTCAGGGGTATGCACATGTCTTTCAGGTTAAGAGCGAGGTTTTGCAGTTCTTTTTCAATGAAAAAGGCGTTTTCCTCGGCAAAAGCTGCGAACTTCTCTTCCGGTGGAGCGCTCCCGAAGAGGTCGTTGACAATCGCTCCCGCCAGACGGTTAACATAGACGGGTTCTTTGTCAGGATATGCCCCTTCAAGATAGTCCCGAAGCTTCCGGAAGAAGATCATCTTTATGACGTCCACGCCTTCACGCAGGATGGGGATGAGCTTGTTTTCAACGTTCATGAACATCTCCTGCCGGCGAACCGGTATGATTTGCCGCGATCAAAAATCCGCCTGAGAAATGCGGGGACACCCTTCGACCCCAGCCGGAATATTCCGCGCGAGTTCACGCCGGAAGAAGACCGCATCCCCATGTAGCGACGCGGAAAGCCTGTCCGGAGCTTCTTTATTTATCATCGCCCGCCTTCATATACGATTATATATGCAGATTTTGTCGATTTCCACTGTATCAAAGGCATCCCTGCAGTTCAATTCATACGAAGAATACGGATGTTTTGCATAGGTGAAATACATTGTTCCAGCGGGTAAATACATTCCAGACGGTATTTATCCGGCATCGATCCTGTGTTGTATTAGCTTCCACAGGAATGGCCTGACATGACTCCGATCGCATTTCGCATTCCTTGCGCAAGCTCCCGCTGGCCGGAGTTTGGGGGATCGGGGGATGAGGTAAGGTGCCTCGCTTGTGACATCTGCCTATGGTCGGGTCCAAAGGAGACGGGATCTTTTTCAGCAGGAGACGATATGAATGGTTTGTCCCATCTTGAAGAGCTGATCGCGCACAGTGAGATTTCCATGAAAATGAAAAGGGTTCCGTTGAACCCGATTCTGGGAGCCATTGATCTGTGCGAGGGAGTAGACCATTATCACTGTTTTCTAAGTCGTCCCGGGAGAAAAATGGATGTATTCCTCTCCGTTCATCCCTCTGAAGGCGCGCTTTCACTGATGGACGTCCTTTCCATGCTGGCGATGGATGCTTCAGGATGTAAGATGATGGAGGGTTACGACAACCAGGAGGAATGGCCGTCCCTGTTTTTTGACTCGAAAGGGAAGATGAAGGAAATCGAGTGGTTTTGGCAGGAATACAAGGGCAGGTGCAAACAGACCCAAAAGTTGCGGAACTTTCTTGGAGAAAGCGATTACCAGGAACTGATCCAGTGTTTTGAATTCGAACAGGACCTTGCCGGGAATTTTTAGGGTCGCGCGGGGATCTGTTCCAAGCCTTTCAGGTCTCATTCCATACCGTACCCGGGCAGACGCCGGGATCGCGATATCAAGCCCATCAGTGCTTCGGCGAGATTCACGGATGCTCTGCGGCGGGGATGCGGGTCCTGATGTAGCGAAGCCCCGTCCACACCAGCACTGCGGAAAAAATATACCGCAATTCCCTGTCCGGCAGCAGGTTTGCCGTATTCCCGCCTATGTAGGTACCCACCATAACGCCGGGTATCAATCCCATGAGAATGTTTCCGTGAATATTGCCCAGTTTCCAGTGGGCCCAGCCGCCCGCACCACCGGCAGGAATCATGGCGAGCAGCGAACTGCCTTGCGCCGTGTGCTGGCTGAAACCCAACAGCAGAACCATTGCAGGCACCATGACGGTCCCGCCGCCGACGCCCATCATGCCGGAAAGGAAGCCTGTCAGTGTCCCCGAAACCAGGAGAAGGACTATTTTCAGCCATTCACTGAGCGTATTCGGGGCGAATTGATGCAGATAGGGTTTTGTAAGCATAAGGGCGGCGATAAGGATCACGAATCCGCCAAATAGTCTCTTCAGCTTCCACTCGGGGAGGTCATTAGCGAATCGCGCTCCGAACTGTGCCGTCGTCATTGCCGTCAGCGCCAGCAGCGCCGAAGCCGTCCAGTCGACCGAACCGTGCATGCCGTATGCGATGGCCCCCGCAATACCGGTAAAGGCTACTGCAACCAGACTGGTCCCATGAGCCTGGATTTGCTCGATCTTCAGGAAACCGACCATGAGCGGGATCATTATGATGCCCCCGCCGACACCCAACAATCCGCCAAAGACCCCTGCCAACAAGCCGATCAGAAGACTCATACACTACTCCCATGCGAACCCGGAACAAACCAACAGGAATTTTAACATCAGGTGCCTGTTCTACCTGCTATGGTGAAAGAACGCAACCGTCAGTATGAAAAAATGAAGATCGAAATTTCGTGGTGTGCGCTGTTAATAACGTTCAGCTCCAGGATCTCATCGTTCAGGGACCGTTGCCCAAAGGAAAAGCCGAGCCCGGATGAAACCGGGATTCACCATTCCGGCCCCGGAGCCTCGGGGATCCATGGCGCGGGTTCGCACTGAGTGCGACGGTCAAGTTCGCCATCACAACCTCCGATTGAAGTAGTGCAGGGATTGGTTGATTGAAAATAGTTCGGATATCGGCTAATAGACTCCAGTCAGGATTGCGATATGGATGAGAATGGAATGCTTGGTGGAGAGATTGCATCGATCATGGCGACTCACGGGAACAGGGGCCCGCATAAGCTTGAACTCGGCGAGGTTTTGAATTTGCTTGTGGCCGATGGAATAATCTCCAAAGGGGACGCGGGGAAAGTTCTCAAACAGCCGCAAGGCAAAGACAGGGCGGATGTGCATCCCCTGAAGATCATCGGGGATCGGGGATTCATTAGAGCGACGCCGCCTCATGATGTATTGAATGTCGAAGCGCTGACGGTATGGCTTGCGAAAATCGCAAACGTCCCCTACCAACGCATCGACCCACTGAAAGTCGACGTTACGAGCGTGACCGGTATTATGTCGTATGCGTATGCGACCAGGTTCAAGATATTGCCCGTGGAGGTGAACGAGGAGCGAGCGGTCATAGCCACGGCGGAACCGTTTGTGAACGAATGGGAAGAAGAACTCACCCGTATCCTGCATCGAAAAGTGGTCAAGGTGATTTCGAACCCGAACGACATCAGCAGGTATCTGGTCGAGTTCTATGCTCTTACCGAGTCGGTCAGGCGTGCTTTCGGCAAGGCTGACAGTGCCCGCATCGGCGGGACAATGAACCTCGAGCAGTTGCTCGAACTTGGCCGGACGGGGAAGCTGGACGCCAACGATCGGTATGTAGTGAACATCGTCGACTGGCTGCTCCAGTATGCATTCGATCAGCGAGCCAGTGATATTCATCTCGAACCGCGCCGCGAAAACAGCGACGTGCGCTTCAGAATCGATGGCGTCCTGCATCTGGTCTACCAGTTGCCCACCGTGGTGATGGGAGCGGTCACGAGTCGTATAAAGGTGCTCGGCCGCATGGACCTTGCCGAAAAGCGTCGTCCTCAGGACGGCAGGTTGAAGACGAAGTCCCCGACGGGTGGAGAGGTCGAACTGAGGCTTTCCACGATGCCGACTGTTTTTGGCGAAAAGCTGGTCATGCGTATATTCGATCCGGAAGTGACGGTGAAGAGTTTCGAGGAACTTGGCCTCAGCAGCTCGGAACTGCACCGCTGGAAGGACATGGTGAGCTTTCCCTATGGAATCATATTGGTTACCGGTCCGACAGGCTCGGGCAAAACGACGACGCTTTATTCGACCCTGAGGCACCTTGCCAGACCGGAGGTAAACGTTTGCACGGTCGAAGACCCGATCGAAATGGTTGAACCGAGGTTCAACCAGATGCAGGTGCACCCTGCAATAGGACTCGATTTTGCCAGTGGTCTGCGGAATTTGCTGCGCCAGGACCCGGATATCATCATGGTGGGGGAGATTCGAGACCTGGAAACGGCAGAGATGGCGGTGCAGGCTGCATTGACCGGACATCTCGTGTTTTCGACGCTGCACACGAACGACGCCGTCTCGGCGATTGTACGGCTCATGGATATCGGCGTTCCCCATTATCTCATTCGGGCCACGTTGCTCGGGGTAGTGGCCCAGCGCCTGGTTCGCACGCTTTGTCCGCATTGCAAGAAGGACGGCGCCATTGATGAAGAACTCTGGCAGTCGCTCATCAAACCCTGGAAAATAAAGAGGACGAAGCCGGTGTATCAGCCCATCGGGTGCCTTGAATGCCGTGAAACGGGATACCTGGGGAGACTTGGGATCTACGAAATTTTGAGCATGACCCCCGCTTTAAGGCTGTTGATAAAGCCGGATACCGATGTGAGAGCAATTCGAGCCCAGGCAATCAAAGAAGGCATGTTTCCGTTGCATGTCGCCGGAGCCATGAAAATCTGCGCCGGACTGACCACAATGGAGGAGGTACTCAGGGTTGCGGGTGCCAGCGGCGAGATGTGATGTTCGGTAACATTGTACCTTTTCCATTTGGGACGGTCTTGCTGAAATGAGAACATTTGTTTTAAGTTTTATTGCGATCTATACATGCATGCATGCGCTCTTCTACATGAGAGTGCGAATCCTTCTCCCTTCCCACTGGCCATTCCACGCCGCATTGATCACATTTCTTGTCCTTATGATTTTTGCGCCGATTGGAACTCGATTGCTCGAGCAAAGCAGTTTTGAAATCGGCGCCCGGTTCATGGCCTACAGCGGCTATTTGTGGATGGGGTTCCTCTTCCTGTCGTTTTTGATCCTGCTTCTGACGGGACTGCTCGACCTTGCCTGCAGGGTGATCAATGCGCCGGCACATGCCGGAATCCCGTCACTGTCCGGCAGGGCGCCCACTGCGGTATTCCTGGTTTTCGCCCTACTGGTCAGCGTCTATGGGTACTTTGATGCAGAGAATATCAGGGTCGAGCGAGTGGTCATAAAAACGGCAAAACTTCCGGAAAACACGGACCGGCTCAAGATAGCTCAAATCTCGGATGTCCACATAGGGCTGATAGTCCGAAGCGACCGATTGAGACGGATTGTGAATGCGGTGAGGAAGGAAAATCCGGATATCCTCGTGAGTACGGGGGATTTGCTGGACGGGAATCCCGGACACCAGGACGGGACCTCGCAACTGCTTCGATCCATTCGGCCGCGCCTCGGCAAATTTGCCGTAACGGGCAATCATGAATTCTACGCGGGGATCGAAGAGTCAATCGCGTCTACGGAGAGATTCGGGTTCGTCCCGTTGAGAGGACAATCGACCATCGCCGGGTCCATCCTCAATATTGTCGGAGTGGACGACCCGGCGATGGGATACTTACCCGACGAGTCGAAGCTCCTGGCATCTGCCCGGAACGGCCTCTTTACGGTGTTGCTCAAGCACCGTCCGGAGCCTTCGGATGCAAGCCTTGGGCTTTTCGATCTTCAATTGTCGGGGCATACACACAGGGGTCAGATATTTCCATTCAATTATATTACGCGCATGGTTTACGCAAGGCAGGACGGTTTTTACCAGCTGGACAAGGGTTCGATGCTGTACACCAGCAGAGGAACGGGTACCTGGGGACCTCCGATGCGGGTTCTTTCCCCGCCCGAAGTCACAATTATCGAACTGGTGCGGGAAGACGGGAAGGATTCCGAAGTCAAATGACGCCGGTGGGCGCAAAAACTCACTGAAAGCAGGGCTGACCTGGAGGGGATAAGCCTCGCCTCTACCGCCTGGATGTGCGGGGGGCTTTATGCCTGTTTACTCATTTTGTAATGCTTTTTAACGCCAATCAACGGTGATGGCCGGCCCCGAAGGAATGCACTTCCGGATTCAAACGTGGGCTATGAATTCCTGTTTCGCTTTCGAAGGCGGTCCAGTTCCCGCCTTTCCTCCTTCTTCTTGAGGCTTTCTCTCTTGTCGTAGAGCTTTTTCCCTTGGGCAAGGGCAAGTTCGACCTTGGCTTTTCCTTTAGTGAAATAGATCTTCAGCGGGATCAATGACAGGCCTCTTTCCTGGGTTTTTCCGGTGAGGCGTTTGATTTCAAAGTTGTGCAGAAGAAGCTTCCTGGTCCGCTCGGGATCATGATTGTCAAAAGTGGCATGAGTATATGGACTGATATGCAGTCCGTACAAAAAGACCTCGCCCTTTTTGACTCTGGCGTAGCTATCCTTCAGGTTTGCTCTGCCCTCCCTCAGGGATTTCACTTCAGTTCCCAGCAAAACGATCCCTGCCTCCACCTTCTCAAGAATTTCATAGTCGTGATAGGCCTTTTTGTTTTGGCATACCAGACGGCTTCCTTCGTCTTTTCGCTGTTTGTTTTTCTGCGTCTCAAGGCCCACGATAGTGGACTCCTCTCAGTCTATTCGCGCTCGGCGATTGCCCCACCTGCGGTGGGAGGAACCTTCGGGTGGAGTGAGATTGCTCGGGTTGAAGACCCTGAACTCTTCAGGGAAGTATTTTATAACCATCTTCTCGAGCAGGCGGTTGATATCCTGTGCCGTTCCAAGACGAAGCGCCCTGTTTACGAAACGGGTACATTCCTTCATCAGGGAGCGACAGATGAGGTTTTTGACTCTTGGGACAGACTGAGGGTTCATGCTCAAAACATCAAGATTGAGGCCGAGCAGTATCGGGACGTAAAGGGGTTCGCCTGCCATTTCACCGCAGATTGCAACCTGGACGTTGGCTTTATGCCCGACGTCCGCCGTCCGCTTGATGAATCTCAGGACCGCGGGATGAAGCGGTTCATACAGATAGGCAACATTTTCATTGGCTCTGTCGATCCCGAGACTGTACTGGATGAGGTCGTTTGTGCCGATACTGAAAAAATCGACTTCCTTTGCAAGCAGGTCGGCAATAGCGACTGCGGATGGAACTTCAATCATGGCTCCGAGGGGCATGTGTTCATCGAAGGGGAGTCTCTCACGCTGGAGTTCCTGCTGGGCCTCTTTGAGGACCTGTTTTGCTTCGAGAAGCTCTCCCACCCCGGAAACCATGGGGAACATCAGTCGCGTGTTTCGCCCCGCTGCGCTTGCGCGCAGTATGGCCCTGAGCTGCGTTTTAAAGATCTCGCGGTAGTGAAGACACAGGCGGATCGATCGCAAGCCTAAAGCAGGGTTCGGTTCATCGAGCTTCGGATACCAGGCGGCGAGCTTTTCAGATCCCAGGTCAAGGGTCCTCATCGTGACCCACTGCGGGGCCATCACTTCGGCAAGATCGCGATACTCCTTGTAAAGAGTTTCCTCGTCGGGGAGATCGGTGCGATTCATGAAGAAGAACTCGGTCCGGTAGAGCCCGATTCCTTCAGCTCCGTTGTCTTTTGCAGCCACAACCTCTTCGAGAAGTTCGATATTGGCTTCTACCTTTACCAGGTGCCCGTCAAGAGTCCTTGCAGGAAGATGAGCTGTGCGGTTGATCTCCTTTAGATAGTGTTCGAGTTCCTGCTGCCGGTCAGAATAGTAACTGATTTCCTCATCGGTCGGATTGATGATTATTTTGCCGGAAGCGCCGTCCACTATGACGATGTCCCCCATGGGAACATATTTCGTCGCCTGTTCCGCAGCCACGACGGCAGGAATGTTCAGCGACCTTGCGATGATCGAAGTGTGTGATGTACGGCCCCCCATGTCGGTTACCAGCCCGAGAGTCCTCTCGATTTGAAGCTGGGCCGTGTCGGCGGGGGAGAGATCGTGGGCCACGATGATGACCCGGTCGCTGATCTCGTTCCAGAATTCGCGCTCCTCACCCGCAAGGATTCTCAGGACCCGCTCGCCGGCGGCTTCGATGTCGGCGATACGGCCGCGAATGTATTCATCATCCAGGGAACTGAAAAGCTCCCTGGCCTTGCCCACGGCCCGCATGAGGGCCCACTGGGCATTCAGCTTCTCTTCTCCGATCAAACGAAGGGTTTCGGCGTAGATAAGCCTGTCGCGCAGGATCATCTGATGAACTTCAAGAACGTGGGCCTGCTCTTTGAACTCCGGATTTACGGTCAGCCGTATGGACTCCAGATCCTTCTCGGCTTTTGATATGGCCTTCTCAAAGCGGATGCATTCCTCCGCGACGGCATCCTCCCCTTCAAGGACATACCTGGGGACGGAAATCCGCCCTCGATCGAGAAGGAAAGCCTTACCGATCGCTATTCCCGGAGAAACTCCGATTCCCTGAATGACTCTAGAGGGTTGGCTCATCTCAATACCCAAAATATGTTCACGTAGATCTTTCTACAATATGTTTCAAAACGGGCAGTGCAAGGGAGCCTGCTGATCTCTGCCGGACGGAGCAGGTGGCGGGTCTGAGTAAGGGCAACTCAAAAGGGGAGGATCAAAGCTCTCCGAACTTTGTTTGAAAAAGAACAGCCAGGGCGTTCATAGCTTCCGTGGCATCAGGACCACAGGCTCGAACGATTACCTTGCTCCCTTGCGGGCACACCAGGGTCATGAGATCGAGAATGCTCTTTCCATTGACTCTGATGTCGCATTTGGAAATCCAAATCTCTGATTCAAACTGACTGGTCACCTTCACGATCTGAGCTGCAACTCGCGCGTGTATCCCCAAGCGATTGGCAACAACAAACTCTTGTTCCAAAACGATGTTCTCTCCGGCATCGCAGTTCAAAGCTATAACTTCCTCCAAAAAAAAGTCCCGCCGTCTATTAGCACACGGGATTTGTGAAGTCAACTCCGACTCTGCCCCTTTCCGGCGCTTCAATTTTCCGGTAAGTGCAGCGCTTTTTGAGACCCGGCGAGGGTTGGACTTGGAGCTTTTGGGACGGTGCGATTCAACATTTCGAGGGTGGCCCGGACAACTTCTTTGTCCGGGCGCGAAGCGCGAGGGGAGACTCGGAGGGTGGGCGCTGGAATCACGGTAGCGGTAACGGCCGCCCCTCTTGTCCTTACGGACCCGGATACAAGTATCCGGGCCATCCGTGAAATGAATGAGCAGTGTGCCGTGCAGGGAGGGCACAGATTCACCGTGCCCACCGTTTGTCAGCCATGCCGTGAGTAAATCCGGTGGGCAACGCCTCGCTTTCGCCCACCCTACGAGCCACGAGCCGCCTGCAAATATCAGTGTTGCGCAACAATTTGTCCGTATAATCCTGCGACGACAATTTCAGGAAGGAATCACAGGGGGCTGTTGCCCAAACAGAATCCATGTGGAATCTGCAAATTCCCCTCTGGGCACTATCTGCGGGAATCATTCCCGGATGCACGAAGTCCTCAGAAATTCAGAGGTTCGATCGGCGAGGTCCTTACTGAACAGCATTGCGACATGGCTCATCCCTTCTGTTTCAAAGAAAACCCATCCGGGCGCACTAGTCCGAAGGGCCTCATTGGGAAGCACCATGTTATCGAGAGGCGAATAAAATGCCAGCCGAGGGATGTCGGTGCTTTCGACCGTCTGCGACTCGATGCCCTGGACGAGCGGTCCCCGGAATGCCAGACTCTGAGCCAATCGTCCGACACCGAGGACGGCCAGCTTTGACCCCTGGTATGGAGTCCCCAGTGTAACAAGGGCCGATATCTTGAAATCCTTTGGCGCACGGTTGAGGTAGGCACGGCCGAGGAGTCCGCCAAGGCTGTGACAGATGAGGATGACCGATTTCGTGCCGCGTTGATTCAGCAATTCTTTGACGAAAGCGTCCAGTCGTTCGAGCAGACCATCGAAGGAGGACCCCAGGCTTCCGTATTGAAAGGCATGCAGATCGGTGAATCCGGCGCGTTTCATCCATAACCGGAAGAAGACCCATGCACTGGCGTTGTGATAGAGGCCGTGGATGAAAATGACGGGCGGAGCCGGGGTGGGTGCTGTGAGGTCTGTTTTCCAGAGTCTGCGGAAATAGCCCAGTGGATACAGCAAAACGGTCATTGGAAAACTCACCAGACCGGAGAGGATTCCCCGCATCATGAAGCGCTTGACCCGGCCGTTGGATAGTCTGACCAGATACTCGTAATGAGGGCCGTTTGCGGTTTCGTACCAGAAGAAACCGTAACTGATCAGGCAGAAAAGAAGAACGAATGCCAGGAAAATGCAGGCAATTGCAAGTATGACAGATCCCATCTTAACCAATCACTCCCTCGAAATAAGGCAGGATATCCGTGATATGCTCAACCGTGAGGTCCGGCAGCAGGCGTTCGCCCCTAAGCAACTCGACGAGGGCCGGTGTTTCCTTTTCCGGACGGCAGAGCACCCAGACTGCTTTGAAACCCAGGATGCGAGCCGGTTCAATATCCAGCTCATAGGTATCACCAACCATCCAGCACCGCTCCGGCGGAATCCCCGCCCGACGGGCAGCTTTCATGTAGAGGTCCGGAGATGGCTTCTTGCACGATTCCCGGTAGCTGAGTATCTCGTAATCCAGCAGGTCCAGTACGGCATGACATGCTTTCCGGAAACCGAGATAGGACGGATGCCACGTATTGGACAGCACTCCCAGGCGAAATCCCAGTGCTTTCAGACGGCTCAGAACCGGAACGGCTCCGGGGATCTCGGTGACGGTTCGAATTTGTTCATCCCAGACGGCGGCCACAGTATCAATGACCTCACGAGGGTCACGCCGGTGAAGAAGGGGGGTAATCGCTCCGGCAAGTTGATCCGGAGACTCCCCGGGAAAAGTCATGATCAGGCGGCCGACACACTTTGTTTCCTTTTCGGACAAATTGAGATGCGAGGCCAGAAGTCTTCTGGGTGATAACGGATTCCCCCGGACAAGTGTGTTGCCGATGTCAAAAAAAACGACCTGGCTGTTCATCCTCGTATTTGCAACCCCTTGGCCTGCGGTGCGGAATCAGCGCCCGTTCAAATCGGGGCTGTCGGGAAATACGTCAATCAACACGGCGCCTTCCCTCTACCCGAAAACGCTCTTCCGCGCGTTCTGAAGCTTCCCGGCAAGTCCTTTGGTGACGGATGGGAACAGTTCCAGTTGAGTGTGAGGAAGAAAAAGCGCGGCTATAAACTCGTTCATAAACTCGGGATGCACGGAAAGCTCGACATAAGTCATGCGGCTCGCGATCGATTCAGCCTTGCGGAAAGCCGCGGCGGAGAGCATTGCAAGCCGCGCGCCCGCAAGTGAGCTGTTTCCGATGAACCGTATGCGTTCCTTGGGGATGTCCGGCAGCAACCCAATGAAAATGGCTCTTTCTATATCCAGGTGCGCACCGAAGCCGCCGGCGACATAGATGTTCTCCAAATCGCCAAAGGACATTCCTATGGTATCCAGAAGGATTTTGACGGCTGCCAGCACCGCTCCCTTGCTCTTGATCAGGTTGCCGATGTCATCCTCGGAGATGAACATGGGTTCACCCGTATCGGTCTCAAAGGAGTCCGCCAGTATGAATTCCGGAGTGTCATCCATGATGCGGACGCGTGGGTGGTCCAGATGGATAAATTTGCCCCGCTGGTCTATGATCCCTTCAGACAGCAGTTCGGCGACGGCATCTATGAGACCGGAACCGCAAATACCTCGCGGTTTCCCGCCGCCGATCGTCTGCAACTCCACATTGTCGCCTTCCAGCCTGACCTTCTCGATCGCCCCTCTGGTGGCTCTGATGCCGCACCGGATGCCGCCGCCCTCAAAGGCGGGTCCCGCTGAGGAAGAACAACAAATCAACCATTCACTGTTCCCGATTACAATCTCACCATTGGTGCCGACGTCAATGAGAGCGCTCAACCGCGGCTGATCGCTCATCCCGCTGGCAAGCACTCCGGCCGTAATGTCCCCTCCCACGTAACTGCTCACGCACGGCATGCAGTGCAACAGCGCCAGATGATGAGACCGCAGTCCGATTTCCATCGTCTGAAACTGGGGAAAACGATTTGCGGTCGGGATGTACGGTTCGACACGTATGTTACAGGGTTCCAGGTTCAGGAGCAGATGCGTCATTGTCGGATTCCCTGCCGCTACAAGGCAGGTGATGTCGTCGGGTGTGATCCCGGCGCCGGCTGTAAGCGAATCGATAAGAGAATTGATGGTGGACACCACGGCCTCGTTCAACTGCGCAAGCCCGCCATGGCCGCAGGCGAAGATCATGCGCGATATAACGTCCTCCCCGTATTTGCCCTGCCGGTTATGGGACGCCTCGACGGCCACCGCTTTTCCCGAGGCCAAATCGATCAATTGTGCAACGATGGTTGTCGTACCGACGTCCACCGCTATTCCGTAGTTTCGACCGCTGGTGTCGCCGGGTTCCATCACCCGGATCTGGCCAAAGTTCAATTTCCTGAGGTGAACCGTTGCGGTGACTCTCCACTTGCACTGCCGAAGGAGCGTGGCAAGACCCCACAAGCAGGAAAAATGCGCTTCCAGATAGACATCGGGCATCTGTTTCCTGAGTTCCCGATACACCCTGTCGAGGTCGGAAAGGCTGTCGGTCAGGGTCGGTTCGGGAAGTTCCAGGCATATCTTCCGGCACAACGGGCGCGAATTCGACACTCCGGGAATATCCGGACCTTCCTCCAGAGGGGTCGGGACCCCGTAATGAATGATTTCGTCGATGTGATCGTCCACGAGGATCTGAGTGTCTTCGGACCGGGATCCGGGTGGAATGAAGAGTTCAACGTCGGACTGTGTGGTAGATGCCTGGCAGGCAAGCACAAACCCGGCCTGCAATTCGTCTTTATTGAGCAATGCTATGGGCTTGGCGGAGGACGTTACTTTGCCTTTTGTGATCCTGACACGGCACTTGCCGCATATGCCTTGCCCTCCGCACGAGGTATTGATGTCGATGCCCGCATATGAAGCGATGTCTATCAGCCTCTCGCCGGCGTGAGCCTCTGTCGACGTCCCCTCCGGCTGAAAAGTGACCTTCACCGAACCCATCCGGTCTCTCCTGTTGAACACTTTCAAAGAAAACTTAAATAAGATTCAGAGACACAATGAAAACGTGTACACTATTTTGAACATATTAGCCATATTTTCTGGCGGTTAAGCGCGGGACGGGGCGAAATCCGTGTGCAATCGGCCGGTTGGTGCTTGCACTGAATCCCAGGGCACGGTATCGGAGTGGACTGTTTTACGGTGTTCCGGATGCAGCCGGAACTCCTCGATAGCGACTTGCAACGGCAACTGGAGATCTTCCATGACGGTTCGGCACCAAAAACGCTACAACATAGCCTGGTACATCACCCCTCATGGGTTCGGACATGCGGTGCGGTCCCTTGAGGTGATCCATCATCTTCTGCAAATGGACCCGAAGCCGAATATCATCATTGTCTCCGATCTGCCTCAGTTCCTGATCGAGCAGAACCTTGGATGCAGCCCGGCGGTAAGAAGAAAACGAATCGATATCGGGCTGGTGCAGAAGGACAACCTCCGCTATGACCTCGACGCGACACGTACGGCCCTCGAAACGTTGCACGATTCTCACGCAGCCCTGATCCGGGAAGAAGCCATGTTCCTGAAGGATTCCAAAGTGGACGGGATCGTCTCCGATATCGGTTTCCTGCCGTTCTACGCCGCCCTTGAAGCCGGACTCCCGGCTCTTGGCTGCAGCAACTTTACCTGGGACTGGATTTACGAAAGCCTTGCGGGATCGGATCGACGGTGGCACGACCTGATCGACTGGTGCCGCGGCGGTTATGCACTCTGTGACTTGCTGCTCCGCTTGCCCATGCACGGGGATTGCTCTTCTTGCCTCAGAATCGAGGATATTCCCCTCGTTGCCCGAAGATCGAACAGGAAACGGGAGGAAATCAGAGACCTGTTGGGATGCAAAACCGGGCAGGATGCCTACCTGGTTTCCTTCACCGAACTGGATCTCGGTGTTCGTGCGCGAGATCGCATTGGACAAATCAAGGATGCGGTATTCTTTTACAAGCGGCCTCTCAAACTGGATGTCGCGGGGGCGCGGTCCGTTGACGGAATGGATCTGGCGTATGTCGATGTCGTTGCAGCCGTTGACGCGGTGATAACGAAGCCCGGCTATGGCATCGTATCCGATTGCCTCGCCAATGGAGTTCCTCTCATCTACAGCGATCGTGGTGCTTTCCCCGAGTATGAGATTCTGGTTCGTGAGATGGAAAGTCAATTGACGGCAGTGTATATGAGTTCGAGCGAACTCTACGAAGGCAATTGGGAGCCGTTCATGAAGAGGATGCGGGCTTTGCCTCGGCGGATTCCGAATCTGCGAACGGACGGCGGACGGGTTTGTGCCGAGCGTATCATGCGCTGGCTTTTCCAAAAAGATGGATAATCCGGAAAGGGTTCACCGAATGAAAAACTCCGATTCCGAAAAACACCCATGCCCCTTATTCCGGGAAGAATGCGAAGAGCCGGTCGTTATGCCGATCGAAGATGTATTGGATCTGCACACCTTCAACCCACGGGAGGTGAGGGATCTCCTGGATGATTATCTGGAAGCTGCACGGGAAAAAGGTTTTGTGGAAGTAAGGATCATCCACGGGAAAGGATCGGGCGTGCTCAAACAGTCGGTCGGAAGCATCCTCCGAAATCACCCCCTGGTTTTATCCATCAAGGATGCCGATTCCACGGGCGGCGGATGGGGCGCTACAATAGTAAAGCTCCGGACCGGGCCGAAGGAAGAGTCCTAGCGCTGTACCGAAGTGATCTCGTAGCGTTTGATTTTCGGGTCCGGTTTGACGCTGGCTTTGACCAGGTACAAACGTCCCCTGATTTCCAACTTTTTTAGAGTCGCGGGATCGACTTCGATCTCGTGAAGCTCGCAGGGTTTTCGCTGGAGGACATTTCCATCGGCATCGAACAGAGTGAGGGTAAAATTACGGGTCTTGAGATCGATCTTGCTGCTGAGAATATCCTGCATGACGAGCACGTTCCCGCCGGGCTCGACACACATGGTCGAAAAATTCTTTTCGATGTTATATCTCTGGGCGTGGACGAGTTCGGCAGGGGGCTTCGCTCCCTTCGCCGATCCTCCAGCTTCCTTGAGGAGCCGGATATTTTCCTCGGGGTCTTTCTGTTCGCACTTCGCGGCGGGCACCTTGCTCTCAACGAGGGCCTGCAGCATCTTCTGCTGATCCAGATTGGTCCGATCGGAGGCAGGCTGAAAAAGCACATCGGGATCGAATTCTCTCGCTTCGAGAACGTCCTGGACAGACGCGATCTGTGATTTGGGCACGCCCGCAACCCCTCCGGCAATGTCGAACTTTATCTCGTCGCCGTATTCCCAAAAGAAGGGCACATCGACCGATGTGCCGTCGGTCATGGTAATCCTGAGTGCTCCTCCGCAGGCGGGCGCAGCGAATATGCCCAGATGGACAAAGAAAAAGAAAATCGTAAGGCAAAAAAACCCTTGAATGTTCGTTAGCTTCATCTCACCCATCCTCTTTTGACTTTACCCTTGTTTGCCAGTTCTAGTATAGAAGATGTATTCTAATCGGAAGAATTATCGTCTAACATTAAGGGGGAACAGTTAATGCCGATTTTCATCTCTGGATCGCTGGCCTATGACCGGATCATGGATTTCCCCGGTCGATTTGCGGATCACATCCTGCCCGACAAAATCCATGTGCTGAACGTGTGCTTCAACATAAACGGACTGGTGGAAAAATTCGGCGGAACCGCCGGAAACATCGCCTACACGCTGGCGGCGCTTGGGGAAGAGCCCTTCATTGTGGCCACGGCGGGGCGAGATTTTGCCCGCTATGAAGAGTGGCTGAATAAACATCGCATATCCACTACGTGGGTGAAGAAGATACCCGGCGTGTTTACGGCCGGAGCTTACATAACCACCGATCTGGATGACAACCAGATTACGGCTTTCAATCCTGGTGCGATGGCCCACGAAGCGAACCTGCCTCCTCTTGATTCAGGCAACTCGAATACGCTTGTTTTCATCGGTCCCGGAAATAAACTCGATATGATGACTTTTGCTGAAAAGTCGCGCAGGGCAGGGGTGCCCTTCTTCTTCGATCCCGGCCAGAGCCTCAACATCTGGGGGAGGGACGATATCAGGGAGGCCGTTGCGGGGGCGATGTGTTTCATTTCCAACGACTATGAGCTGTCACTTTTCCTGCAGGTCGCGGGCTGGTCCATGGAGACTTTGTACAAACAAGTTGAAGTCGTGCTCACCACGCGGGGGCCTGAAGGAGTGCTGTTGGACAGAAAAGGGGAGAAGATCCTTATCCCTTCCATCCCCGCGGAACGAGTACTCGATCCAACCGGGGCCGGAGACGCCTTTCGCGGGGGCCTCCTGAAGGGGCTCGCCATGCAGCTCCCGTGGGAGATTGCGTGCCAGTTGGGAGTCGTGGCAGGGGCTTACGCCGTCGAGCAGCAAGGCACTCAGGAACACCAATTGAATTGGGACATCTTCTGCCTGCGCTACGAATCGAATTTCGGAGCGATCCTTTGCTGACCCGTGCATCGGATGCCGTCCCGGAGATCGCGTCGAGAAATCAGTCCTGCACGAACAATTGCTGCCGGCGCAGGGATCGGATTCTGTCGCGCAACTTGGCCGCACGCTCAAATTCCAGTTCTGCGGCCGCTTCTTTCATCGCTTTTTCAAGATCGCGGATTCTCTGGTCATACGAGACGTCGGAGCCGGCGTCGAACCCCTTTTGAGGTTCGAAGGCGGAATCCGGCAAGAGTGAGGGGGTACGGTCTTTGTACTCCGCGAGAATGTCGGTGATGTCCTTCTGGATCGTTCGCGGGGTAATTTTGTTTGCCCGGTTGTAGTCAAGCTGTATCTTGCGTCTTCTCTCTGTCTCTTCGATGGCCCGGCGCATGGACTCGGTGACATGATTTGCGTACAGGATGACGGTCCCGTCGACATTGCGGGCGGCCCGCCCCGAGGTCTGAATGAGTGAACGTTCAGATCTGAGAAACCCCTCGTTATCGGCATCGAGCACAGCCACCAGGGAAACCTCCGGAATATCAAGGCCTTCGCGAAGAAGGTTTATTCCCACGAGAACGTCGTATTCGCCCAGCCGCAGGTCGCGCACAATTTCAATGCGTTCCAGAGTGTTGATATCCGAATGCATGTAACGAACCCGGATGTTCAGTTCAGCAAGGTATTCGGTGAGATCTTCGGCCATTCGCTTCGTGAGGGTTGTGACCAGTACTCTATGGGAGGCTTTCGCCTGCTTGCGGATCTCTGCGATTAGATCGTCCACCTGATGGTCTGCGGGACGGACTTTGATCACCGGATCCACCAGACCCGTCGGCCTGATGATTTGCTCGACCACGTGCCCTTGCGTCCTCAGGAGTTCATAGGGACCCGGGGTTGCCGAAACGTAGACGACCTGACGCACTTTCCTCTCGAATTCGTGGAAGGCGAGGGGCCGGTTGTCCAGCGCGGATGGGAGTCTGAACCCGTAGCGCACCAGCGTTTCTTTTCGAGCCCGGTCGCCTCTGTACATTCCGCGGATCTGGGGAATCCCGATGTGGCTTTCGTCGATAAACAAAAGCCAGTCCTCGGGAAAATAGTCGATGAGCGTGGCGGGAGGTTCGCCGGCTTTTCGCCCGTCGAGGTGCCGTGAATAATTCTCGATTCCGTTGCAGTACCCGAGTTCGAGCAGCATCTCGAGATCGAGACGGGTGCGTTCCTCCAGGCGCTGGGCCTCCAGCAGCTTTCCTTCACGGAATAACTGGTCGAGTGTCTGGGAAAGCTCGAACTGAATGGCTTTGATCGCCCGGTCGAGATTATCTCGACTGGTTACATAGTGAGTGCCGGGAAACACATCCACCCTCTGGAGGAACCGGATGGTTCGTCCCGTCAACGGATCGACTTCCTTGATCGCATCGATTTCATCCCCGAAGAATTCCACCCTGATGGCCCGATCTTCTTCATAGGCGGGGAAAACTTCCACCACATCGCCCCGGACGCGGAATGTCCCCCTGTGGAAGTCGTCATCGTTTCGCTCGTACTGAATCTCCACCAACTTTCGCAAAACCTGTTCGCGCGAAATCTCCATGTTGGTTTTCAACTGAAGCTGCATGTCCTGGTACATTTCGGGTGAACCCAAACCGTAGATACATGAAACGCTGGCCACGATGACTACATCCCGCCGCTCGAGCAGGGACCGCGTGGCCGAATGACGCATCTTGTCTATGGTCTCGTTGATGGATGAGTCCTTGGCGATGTAGGTATCCGTTTGCGCGATGTAGGCCTCAGGCTGGTAGTAATCGTAGTACGATACGAAGTATTCGACCGCGTTCTCGGGAAAGAATGCTTTGAACTCGCCATAAAGCTGTGCTGCAAGGGTCTTGTTCGGGGCGATAACGAGCGTCGGTTTCTGCATTCGTTCTATAAGGTGGGCCATCGTGAAAGTTTTGCCCGATCCGGTCACTCCGAGCAGCGTCTGCTCCCTCACGCCTCCGAGAAGACCTGCGTGCAATTTATCAATGGCCAGAGGCTGGTCACCCGTGGGTCCCCAATCACTCCGGAGCACAAGCGATTTCATTTTGACTGCAGCACCGACCTTTGCATGAATGAAGCGGACTGAACGATTTGCCTGGAGTCATGCCGGTAACTCACACACACAGGAATAAAATACCCGTTCTTCGAGGAAAAGGAAAGGGCAGGGGGGCATCGGGAGCGGCACGTTCAGGAACAGGCTCCGGTCGGAGCAGAATACGGCAGGCGGATGCAGGGCAGGCAGTTCACGGGAATCCGCGTCTTCAGGAGTTCTTTCTATAATTCTCGATCATTTCCTTTACTTCGTTGTCGGGTCTGCCGGAAATAATATTCAGAACGATCCAGACTGCATCATAGATTTTGATCCTTTTATTCTTGACGTCGGAATAAAACAGGTCCAGGCCGTCGGCTATCTGGGAAACATTCACGGTGGCCAGGAAGTTGGTTTTATAAGCATAGTAACCCCTAGTCACTTTGTAGCCGCAGTCTTTGTTCGCACCGAGGAGATCCCAACTGGAAAAGCGATAACCGAGTTCCACACCTGAAAGAAATCCGGCAATAAAGGAATTCTTCACGCGCCTGTCTTTTGCGCTTACCCACCAATTGCCGTCATAATTCCTGCCCCCATAAGATTGAGCACAGCCTATGGAAACGAATACAATTAGTTGAATGACTATCGACAATATGCACAGTCGTGTTTTCACATTGACTCCTTCGTCGGAATGATGTCCACCCACTCTCGCAACGGGCCAGGAATGGCTTGAAGCAACAGCGATGCCCTCTCCGAGGTGGGCGGGCATCGTGGAGGTGAATGGGTCTCTTCCGCCGCCGGAGCCCTGCACCCGAGAGTGAGCCCATTTTTTTCAATATGCTTGAAGTTGTCTTCGGAGTCAAATCACAGTAATCGGGAAGGACTGTACGAGGTTGAGTTGCGACAATCTGATTTGTCTTTTTGATGAGGGTCCGAGAGCCGCGCGGATTTCTTGTCGGCTCGGCTCTCGGACTCCCTGTGCGGGCTGGAGACGACTGGCAACCTGGCATCTCCGATCAGAACCGGCTTTTTCAATATCAGGTCAGCTTCCGGTTTCTGAATGGTCGAGCAAGTCGCCGGGTTGGATTCATTGGTGCCAGGACCCATGAGGGTTCTGCTCGTTTGCCGAGCCGAATCCTGAAGGATTGTAAAGCCCCGATGACTGCTGCGCCTGCTGTTGCGACGTGCCGGACGTGCTTGCACAACCCGCCGTAAAAGAAATTAATCCAATAAACAACAGCATCCATACCCAAATGTTTTTCATAGCTGCTTCCTCCCTTTCCAGTCGGTTTGGTGTTAAGGACGATGAATCGACAAGGTTGAAACCCTTTCGAGGTGCGTTCGCTGCAGATCGAATTTCTTTTGGCCGGCCTGCTCTTCAGTACCCGCCGAAAATGAAATCAGTTCACGTTGTTTCCCCTTTTTCCGAACACTGTCTTGTCGGTCAAAAGCGCGTTACCGGAAGTCCCAGGCCCCGGACATATGCCCCGACCCGCGGCTTCGCACTACACTTACTAGAGCAGTACTCATGCCAAAGGAGAGAAGCTGCATTCTTTTAGGTTCAACCCCTGGGAACCAATAGCTTTTCTCATTCACCATTGCGGAACCTGGGCGTTCCCCGGTTTCCCCACCCGGCAAAAAATGTCGAGACAGTCCAGCCTGCTGCCATAATATTCTTTTGATTTAAGGTGCTTAGCCATTCGACAAATATTTCCCCGAATACCCCCGCAGTCCGACATTAGTGTCGAGCCGGATATGTTGGCGGCTCCGCTGGAGCCCTCATACATCGAGTAACCGGCCCCTCGATGCGTAGGGTTTTGTAAAAGGGACTTGATCCGGAACGGTTTGGCGCGGCACTTCATCGAAATCCTTTTAATTCCGGATTACAATAAACCGTGCCGCGAAAGCGGAATTGCCTGATGAATTTATGGGACACGCGCACGATGATTCGCCGGCGAATTTGCCGGTGTTTTAGAGAGAATGGCTCAAAGAGCTTTCGCTGCCGACTCGATCCCTGACTGCATGGCACGAACATTGCCTCGATTCTTCATGTCGATATCAGGCAGAATTGTCTTCGAGGGTATTCGGCGGCGCCTGAGTGGACAGATGATCGAAACGTGTTTACAGGAAATGCGGGAAATGACGGGAAGACTGCCGGTGAACGGGCTTTTGGCGCCTCCCGGGTTCGGAGAGCACGATCACTGTCAAAGGAAGTGGCCGGCATATTGCGGGAATGCGGTTTGCCGTGTGTGCAGAACTGTGCAGGGGAACGGAAAGCGGTCCACTGAAAGGTGCGGGTGAGCAATGATCGATCGGGCAAGGCTTCTTCCACAAAAATCGGAAGCCGCAGATGGCGGTCCATTCGTGCAATTATGGATGGTCGCCCTGGTTTTCGCCCTTCTGTTCGCTCTTTTTTTGATCGTGGCCCTGATGGATTTGAGCCGTTTGGAGGATATGCTTCTCAACCATCGCATCAAAAAGGCAGAGTACGTTATGGAAGGAATCCAACTGGCTGCCGAAGGAAATTACAACCAGTTGATGCGCGACGACCAACCTGCGAAGCTCGCTCCAGATGCACCCACACCCAAAACGGCCTTTTCGGTCGAGGAGTCCCTGGAAGGAGCGCTGATCAGCCTGGCGGAAGACATTGGCCACCGGGAGCAGATGCACAACCTTTCCCAGGAACAACTTTCCAGACTGGCGGACTCCGAGAATCTGTCGGCAGTCGCGGTGCTGGACGAAAAGGGGGAGGTCGTCGTGCAGACCGGCCCTCTTCCGGACGCCCTGAAGACTCCTGTCCGGACGCTGGTTGAGGGTCGCCGGGAGGAGGCAATCGACCTCTCCGTACAAGCCGAAAGGCCTGATTCATTCGGCTTTGCAGGTATCCGCAGGCATGGAGAAAAGGGAGCAGTCATTCTGGTCCTCGATGCAAAGGGCTTGCGGCAATGGCGACTTAAGGCAGCGGTGAGAAAGGCTGCCGGAGACAGGCCATTGATTAAAGGCGTTACTTATTTCGTTGTCGAAGATAGCCTGGGACGTCAGTTGGCTATGGCGGGGCAAATCCCGGAAGACATGGTTCGGACCGCCGTCCCGGCCAGCCGAAACGTCAGGGGGCCGGAAAACGCTGCCGGGAGACAGGTCACGGCAATTGATCGCACCTCTATTGAGATCTCCCTTCCTTTTCGAATCCATGATGAAACGGTCGGAACGGCCCACGTGGGACTCATAACCCCCGCGGATCAGTTCGTCATCGAGGAGCGCCTTCATATCTTCCTCTGGACCGGTTTCATGATTCTTATCGGCCTGATCGTCATGGGACTTCTCTATCAGACTCAAAACAGGCACATCTCCAGGCTGCAAGCGATTCGCGAGCGGCTGCAACGGGCCGAGAGGCACTCCTCGCTGGCGAGACTCGCTGCCGGCGTAGCCCATGAAATTCGAAACCCTCTCAACGCCATCAGTATGGCTACTCAAAGACTCCAGAGAGAATACACCCCTCGGGAGGACAGCAACAACAGGCAGGAATTCGAGCGCATTACTTTCGTCGTCCGGGATGAGATAAAACGTCTCAACGCGATTATTCAAGACTTCCTCAGCCTTTCACAGAGCGAGCAGATGGAACTCCATCCTCATCCCATCGGCGATCTCGTCGAGAGGATCGTTTTTCTCGTGCGGGATGAAGCACAAGCCATGGGCATCCGGATCGAAGAGCAGGGGATGGATTTTTCTCTCAGTGTTCTAATGGACACCCGCAAGATGGAACAAGCATTGTTCAATATCGTCCGAAATGCGATGGAATCCATCTCAGGGGAGGGCTTCATCATCATCAGCGTCGATAGTCCCGGCAGGAACCGGGTGAGCGTCAGGGTGCGCGACACGGGGGCGGGAATTCCGCGCGAAGAGTTGGGCAGGATTTTCGACCCTTTTTACACGACTAAAAAGAATGGAACCGGAATAGGTCTTTGTATTGCAAATGAAATCATCGCCGCACACGGCGGAGAGATTCTGGTGCAGAGCGAGCCGGGCAGGGGGACGACTTTCGAAATTCTTCTTCCGCGGGAAACATCGCGCTAGAAACAAGTCCTTTGTTCGAAACCAAAACGGGAATCACGACAGTGAATGGATTGGATATTCTGATTGTTGAAGATCAAGCCTTCCAGAGGGAGATGCTGCGAGATTTCCTGATCAAGGAGGGTCATCGAATATTGGAAGCCGAGGATGGAGAAAATGCTTTGAGCCTGCTCAAGGCGAATTCCCTCGACCTGGTCCTGCTTGATTTGAAAATGCCGGGAATGAACGGCCTGGAAGTGCTCAAGGAAGTAAAACGGCTCAGTCCCGAGACCGACGCCGTAATCATGACGGCATACGGGACAATAGAAACGGCCGTCGTCGCCATGAAGATGGGGGCCAGGGATTACATTACCAAGCCGATCGACCTCGATGAAC
This sequence comes from uncultured Syntrophobacter sp., assembly GCA_963666995.1. Taxonomy (GTDB): domain Bacteria; phylum Desulfobacterota; class Syntrophobacteria; order Syntrophobacterales; family Syntrophobacteraceae; genus Syntrophobacter. The sequence goes on from OY762941.1 coordinate 4,767,653, forward strand.
TTTCCGTTATGATCGGCCACATCACGGATCACCGCACTCTCGCAAAAGACAACGAAGTCCTGCGCCGGCAACTCACCGCAAGAGGGATCACACCCGACAAAATAAAGTACAAAAGCCGGAAGATGGTTGACCTGGTCAACCTCGTCATAAGGATTGCGCCGAGCCATGCAACAGTCCTCATCCAGGGGGAAACGGGAACCGGCAAAGAGCTCTTCGCCAAATTGATCCACGATGCGAGCACTCGCGCGAAGCGGCCGCTTATAACGGTAAACTGTGCTGCCATTCCGGAAACGCTGCTTGAAAGCGAGCTCTTCGGCCACGAAAAAGGCGCATTTACGGGTGCCGTGCAGCGTAGGATCGGCCTCTTTGAACAGGCGGATGGGGGGACGATCTTCTTCGATGAGATTGGCGAACTGGGTCTGCACATGCAGGTAAAGCTGCTGCGTGTGCTCCAGGAGCGGGAGTATAAAAGGGTTGGCGGCGAGAAAGTCCTCAGGGCGGACGTGCGGGTCCTCTGTGCCACCCACCAGGACCTGGAGGGACGCACAAAGGAAGCTAGTTTCAGAGAGGACCTTTTCTATAGAATAAACGTAGTAACGATGAAGATTCCGCCGCTGCGCGAGCGACGCGAGGACATCCCCGTTCTCATCGACCACTTCATCGAACGCTTCTCGCGGGAGAACCATAAGGCCATAACGGGAATAAGCCGGGAAGCGAGAGACATTCTCATGGAGTACGATTACCCGGGGAATGTGCGCGAGCTGGAAAACATCCTGGAGCGTGCGGTTGTCATTTCACGGGGCTCCGTACTCGCCCTGGAAGATCTGCCGTTTCACCAGGCCCTGTGCCCCGAGCCCGTCGATTCCGATCTTCGTGGCGGCACGTTGCATCAGGCACTGCAAACACTGGAGCGCCAGATGATTCGGGATGCGATGGACAAAGCGGGTTCGAATCAGACCCAGGCAGCGAAGCTGCTGGGATTGAGCGAGCGGATGCTTCGGTACAAGCTCAAAAAACGCGATCCGAAATAAGGATTTTCAACGCCCGCCCCGGAGTCTCGGCCGGCGCGCCGCCGCAGCGCCACAGAAAGCCGCGTAGCGGCGTGGGGGACCGGGCTGTTGCCCAAAGGAAAAGTGTCTGCATTCCCACGCAGGAGCGTGGGAATGAGCGTAACCGGGATTCGTCATTCCGGCGGAGGCCGGAATCCAGATTCTTTAGAATTATTGGATAATTCCAATTGACGACACTGGACCCCGGCTTTCGCCGGGGCGATGTTGTCTGGACAAATGGCTCATTCTTCACTTGAATTCTGTTTGGGCAACAGCCCGGGACGCAGTTCCCCACGCTCTTGAGAAATATCGCTTGTTGCTTTTTTAAACGCAACGGGTATCAGATGAACGTCCGCTCGCCGAGATTGCCGTATCGATGATAGGTATCGCATATGCTTTGCTGCTGGAAGTAGTGCAGAAGCTCAATTCGCCCTTCCATCATTACGGGGGTCCTCGCGATATGGAAGCCGGTCTTGGCCGCCGCTGTGAAAACCTCATCGGGAACCCGGCCGGGTGCCGCATAGCGGACACGCTGAATGGCGGGAATCATCTGGACGAGTTGGCGATCGGTCTGGCGGAGCAGCCGTGCAGGGCCCATAATGCGCTCGCCGTCCCTGCCGTTCAGGAATCGGATGACCGCGTTGTCGGGTTCCTTCGGGACGCTCACGACCGGGTCGCACCCGGAAATCCTCGCGGCGGCGATTCGTGCCAGGACTTCAAAGAGGGTGTCTTCGGGGTGCAGGCGAACCACCACGGTGCCGACGGGCAAATACCGCAGGATGTTGTCCTGCCCGCGAAGGTGGAAGAAATCCTTCCCTTCGGCAAAATCCCGCTCGTAGCGGTAGAGGTAGCTCCTGACGGCCCGAACGGTCTTCTCGATGTCTTCCGAGATGCCTTTGAACCCGCCCCAATTCAGCTTCTGTTTCCATTCCTGGGCCAGGCGCAGTAATGGGTGATCCTTTGCAACAGGGCCGTCCTCGGGATACCCCGTCTCGTGAAAATCCATGAACTGAGCGACGTAATCCGGTCCACCCGTCTTGATTCCAGCCCCCAGCGCCGATTTGCCCATGCCCCCGAACGGCTGCCGCAACGTGACGGCCCCCGTGGTCCCGCGGTTTATGTAGAGATTGCCGGCTTTCAGGCACGCTTTCCACCGTTCCTGCTCCCTGCGGTCCAGGCTTTCGATCCCGGCGGTCAGTCCATACCCGGTCTGATTGGCCAGTTGTATTGCGTGGTCCAGGTTATCGGCACACATCACTCCGAGCACCGGTCCGAAGAACTCCGTCATATGGGAATACGATCCGGGCCTGACACCCCATTTCACGCCGGGGGTCCACAGATACGGATTGTCCTGGACGTTTTGCGGCTGAAGGGCCCATGTTTCACCCGGTTCGAGACGGGTCAGCGCCCTCTCGAGATCCCCCGCCGGAGGATGAATCAGGGGGCCCATCCTGTTTTCGAAATCCCAGGCCGACCCTGTGGCCAGACTTTTGACGGCGTCTACGAGCTGCCTTTTGAACGAAAGATCTTCGTAGACTTCGCGTTCGAGAATGAGCAGCGAAGTGGCCGAGCACTTCTGGCCGCAATTCCCGAAAGCGGAATACACCACGTTCTTGATGGCCTCGTCCCTGTCGGACATGGCCGTGACGATCGTCGAATTCTTGCCTCCGGTCTCCGCGCTGAGAGACATGCCCGGCTTTCGATCGAGGATTCGCAGCCCCGTGTCCGTTCCTCCCGTCAATATGACGAAATCCACGTCGGGGTGCCCGGTGAGTTTCGCTCCCGTCTCGGAGCCCGGGCAGGGGAGGAATTGCAGCACATTTCCGGATACGCCGGCATCGTAGAAGCAGCGGCACAGCCGCCAGGCCTCCAGTACGGCATCCGACGACGGTTTGAAGATGACGGTGTTCCCACTCGAAAGAGACGCCAGAATTCCCCCGGAAGGAATGGAGATGGGGAAATTCCACGGGGAAATCACGAGCCCGACCCCCTTGCCGCGGCTCTCGACGTGCTTCAATTCGGTAAAAGCCCTTGCGGAAAAAGGATAGTACTCGGCAAAATCGATCGCTTCGGAGACCTCGGGGTCGGCTTCCGTGAAGACTTTGCCGGTGTTGGCGGCGGCGGTGCCGATAAGGTCCCCTCTGGCCCGACGCAGTTCCACGGCCACCCGGGAGAGAATCTCGTGGCGCCGCCGTGGGCTGGTGGTTCTCCATCCGTCCGGGTCCGCCTTGGCCGTCGCAACCGCGAGGTTCACATCTTCGTCATTGGCAAGTGCAAAGCGGCCCACGCAAACCTTTTTGCCCGGCTGCGACGGGTCGATGCAGTCACGGGTAACCCTGCCGGCGAAGACCTCTCTTCCCGCCACCACCAGGGGAATCTCAAGGGGTTGGGTTCCGGGTGATTTCTTCCAGTCCTGTCGAATCTGTTCCGCCCAGATCCTGTTGGGAGCAAGGGACCAGTCGGTGTCCGGTTCATTGCCAAACTCTTCCTCGTGGAAAGTCCCCATCTTTTCGGAGAAGGTCTCGGTCAGGCGATTCTGAATCCGATGGGAAAGGGTGTCCAGCTTCTCCTTGTGGTAATATCCGAGGAGGAATTGTTCCTTGAGGAAGCTGAAGTTGGGCGACTGGGTCGTGAGGTTGCTTGCATAGCGCAGAAAGTTGCCGGGGGCCGTGTTTTCGTCAAGGCGGCGGATGAGGTAGCCGATGGCATTGATGAACTGCTCCTTTGCAGCAACGGGAGCATAGAGGAGCACGTCTCCGGTCATCTCCCGGACGGCGCGCCGAACGTGATCGGCCATTCCTTCCAGCATCTCGAAGGTGAAGTATTCGGTGACTCCGTTCGCTTTCGCCAACTGGTACGCGTAAGCAAGCTCGAAGAGGTTGTGCGACGCGATTCCCAGGTGGAGGGCCGTGATGTTTTCCGGCTCCATGCCGTATCCCACCATTCGCTTGTAGCTCGCGTCCACGTCCTGTTTCGTGTCGTAGGGCGCAAGAGGCCAATCGTGCAGGGCCGATTCCACCTGCTCCGTCTCCATGTTCGCGCCTTTGACGATACGGAGCTTGACGGGGCTCCCGCCTTCGGCGACTCGTTTCCGTGCCCAGCCGGTAAGCTCCCGCTGGATCGCGTGGGAGTCGGGCAGGTAAGCCTGCAACACGATCCCGGCGGAGTGACCTCTGAATTCATCCTGGTCCAGAGTCGCCTTGAACGCTGCCGTCGTGATATCGAGGTCCCTGTATTCCTCCATGTCGAGATTCACGAACTTCGGCACGACGGTCCCGTCGCTCCTGGTGAAATGGTTGTCCCTGGCCGTGCGGTACAACCGTGCAAGACGTTCCGTGAGCACCGCGACGCTGTGCTCGAAGGCGAGGGACTGGATCTGGGAATAGATGGTCGAGATTTTCACCGAGATGTATTCGATGTCGGGAGACTTCAAAGCTTCGATATACTGGTCGAGGCGCTTCAGGGCTTCCTCTTCACCGAGGACGGCTTCCCCGAGGAAATTGATGTTCATCCGTACGCCTTCATCCTTGCGGTGCTGCAAGTGGGCGCGGAGCACATCCGGTTCGCCGGGAACGATGACCCGCCCGCTGTCCTCTCTCATTCTCCCGACCATCCTGGGAACCGACCACCTGGAGAAGATTTTCCCCACTGCGAGGAAGATGCGGGCAAGCGCCTTTTCCTGGACCGTAAAAAACTCGGGTATACCGTATTGTCTCAGCAGCCAGTTGATCTGGCCGGCAACCCGTCGGTTGTTGGACGATCTGAAACTCTGATCGATCAGCCTGGTGAGAATCACTTTGTCCATGGGATGCGTCAGGAGACGCATCATCTTTTTCTGGATGGTTTTCTCCTGGGATGTCAACAACTCATTGGCCCGATTCTGCCAGGCCTCTGCAAGAGACAGGGCCGCATTTAGAATGTCTTCATCCTGTCGAGTATTCATGAGAGTCCCACTCCTTTTTGCGCTGGGTTTTGCTGACGTTTACCGTTCAATATTGCCGACTGCCCGGTCTCATCGCGTTCCACGAGAAGCCTTTCCCGTTCCTTCATATACCGGTTGAAACGTTGCACGTGGTGCTGGGCCAGGCGGGAGGCCTCCGAAGCCGCGCCGCGTTCGATGGCGCCAACGATGAGGCTCAGGTCCTCGTAGTTTTCCCTTATTTCGCGTTCGTCCATTGGAAGAAACACGTCGTAATAGCGGTTTATGTTGTCGTGCACTGTCTGGAGGGTCAGGGTATAGAGCGGATTGCCGGTGATTTGAGCGATGGCCATGTGGAGTTTCTCATCGGCGCGAATGAAATCGCTGCGGTACGACGGACCCTTCCTGCAGCAATCCCACGCCACGGCCAGAAGGTCCTTCAGTCGCAGCACATCCGTTTCGTCGGCTCTTTGCGCCGCGATGGCGGCGACGTTTCCTTCGACACCCTCGCGGAATTCGGCAAGATGGTCGAGGGAAACCTCCTGAGACCGAATGAGGAGGCCCAGGCTTTCACACATCTGTTCGTTGTTTACGCTCTTGACCACTGCGCCGCCGCTGACTCCAAGCCTGATCTCGATCAAGCCGCGGTGTTCGAGGACCCGCAACGCTTCGCGCATGGTTCCTCGACTGGTCTTGAACGCCTCTCCCAGTTCGCGCTCGGAAGGGAGTCTGTCTCCGGGCTTGAGACGCCCGTCGAGGATAGCTTCCTGAATCTGGTAGACGACGTCCTGAAAAACTCTGTTTCTAACCGCGTGACGAAACATAAGCGGATCACTCCTCGGAGCCACGGCAAAAACATCATGGGTGGTTTCATGGTTGAGGTCGCCCTGCCGCAGACGGTGGCTTCAAAGCCCCTTGGCGGCATGGTGATGCAGCGACACAACCGCGCGGATGCACATCGATACGCGGCATCACCCCGGAGAATAATACCAGACACGCCAAATGAGGTGAAGCATTATAATGGTTTGACCTTTCAAAACCTCTTTATACTCGGCCCCTCCAAACGGTGCACGACAAATACGGCAAGTCCGAAGGAAGACGCAGAGCAGGGGAGGCTGAACGGCCTTTGCCGACCCTCAAGACGGTGTGGCAAGCCGAGCGCCGGGCGCGCATGCAGCCCCCGGGCCCGGCGTCATCCTTGTTACACCACGTTGATTTCCGAGGAGAGGACTCCCCTGGAAATCGTTACGGCGCGGCCGGTAAAGAGTACTCGATCACCCCTCACATCCACGCTGATACTGCCGCCTCGCTCCGAAGCCTGATACCCGCTCAACGGGTTCTTGCCGAGTTTCGGCGCCCAGTAGGGTCCCAAAGCGCAATGGGCCGACCCGGTGACCGGATCTTCGTCTATACCGATACTGGGTGCAAAATAGCGGGATATGAAATCAAAGGAGGGCATATCCGAGATTGCAGTTACAAGGATGCCCGTAACGGGGAGGGTACCGAGAAGCCCTATGTCCGGCTGCAACTTCCTTACCGTTTCCGCATCCTCCAGTTCGACCAGATATCCCAGCCTGTTCTTCTCCACGGCCCTGATGGGCACGCCCAATCCGCGGCAAAGCTCGGGAGGCGCCTCGGCAGGCTCGGACGGGAAAGCCGGAAAATCCAACTGAATGCCTTCCACCGTGCGGTGACCGATGAAAATCCCGCTGTACTGGGTATAAAAATTTATGGTCGTATCCTTCAGCAGGACCTCGTCGAACATTACATACGCGCTCGACAGGGTTCCGTGACCGCACTGCCTCAATTCCTGCTTCTGGCTGAACCAGCGCACGCCGTAATTGCCGTCTTCCCTGGGCCAGACAAAGGCGGTTACCGGTTGGTTGAATTCCTTCGTCACCTTGCGCATCCAGCCCTCATCTTTGGCCGAATCCACAAGGCAAACAGCGGCGGGATTGCCCGTAAAGATCTTGTCGGTGAATGCGTTGATAATGAAAAGGTTATAATTCATTCGAGTCTTCCTCCATGTCTCGGGACTGGAACATCAATATCCCGGATGGAACCATGACGGTTCAATCGGCTGTATGCGGACGCTAATCCAAAGCACTTGGTATAGCGGCGTTGAGGGATGTTCCTTTCGTATCATCATACATTTTCTCAGATTTTGCCAAACAAACAGTAGCCAGTGCATTTCCTATAACATTAGTAACAGTTCTCGCTATATCGGTTATGAAATCCACTGCAAAAATCAACGCGATCCCTTCGAGCGGAAGCCCAAATGCTGCGGCTACAGTTGTCAAGACCACGAAGTTGCCGCCGACAACTCCGGCGACACCTTTGGAAAGCAGCATAAGCACTAGCACGACTTGAAACTGCTGACCCAGCGTGAAATTGAGTCCATAAGCATTAGCAATGTATAGAATGGCAGGAGCCCAATATACGGATCCACCACATAAATTGAATGAATAACCAAGCGGCAGCACAAAAGATACTATTGAATTCTTTACTCCATAACTTTCGAGGCGCTCCATTACCGGAGCCAGCACGGATTCTGAGCTTCTTGTAGAAGCAGCTATCAATAATAAATCTTTTATTTGTCCAAGTAATTCAAAATATCTGACTTTAAATATTTTAGCTATGATTGGAAATACAATAAAGACCGTAACTGCCAGGCCAACATATACAACGATAATTAGGTCAGCGAGTGTCGCCACCTTGTTCCATCCATAGGCTGCAACGCTGTATGCGACAAATCCGAATACACCGATTGGAGAAATCGCTATGACATAACGAAGCAGATTGAACATGGTGTACGAAAGTGAGTCCAGTACATTTCTGAATGCGGTTCCTCGCTCGTCAAGAGCCCCCAACGCCAATCCAAAAAGGATGCCGAAAAACAGGATCGCTAATATATTGCCTTCTGTAAAAGCGACGAATATGTTTTTGGGTATAATATTGAGGATAAACTGTGAGAAATCTATGGATTTTTCAGTAAATCTGGCGACAGTCGATGTATCTCCTCCTGTGAGATTTGCTCCGATCCCCGTCTTGAATAGGTTCACAAGAAAGACGGACATTATCATGAGCACGGTGGTGACGATCTCGAAAAACAGGATGGCTTTGAGCGAAAGCCGCCCGATTGCTTTACCGGTCTTCATCTTGGCGACGCCGAGGACGATGAGCGGAAATATGAGAGGTACGATCGTCATCTGGATCATGCGGAGGAATATTTCGCCAAGGAATTTCGCATCCACTCCCAGCTTTTTATTCCACAGTCCCAAGATCAGGCCGAGGACACTCGCAATCACGATCTGCTTCCATAACTGAATTCTTTTCATTTGAGTTTCCCTTTCCCATTGGATGAATGAATCTCTTGCATATATCCAGTTAAGACACAACATTCGGCGGTGAGGTCACCGGCGGAGGCTGTGCCTGGATGCAGGTTGGGAAGCGGTTTCATGGTCATATGCCTTTCGATGAAGGCAACGGCTGTCTTTTGCTGCAGGCACGCGGTGTATCCCGTTTGAGATTGCCATTGCCGCGACTGGACAGCCGCCGGGGTCACTGATCGGACTGCGACATATCGCGGTGCACGCGTTCCAGGTGTTTTCGAACATAAAAGGCCGCGGCCTCGGTGTCGCCCTTGGAAATGGCTTCATAGATCAGCCTGTGCTCGGCGACATAGAGCTTTACCCGGCGCATGTCGTGAATTCCGTCGTCGAGCAAACGCCGCCAGAGAGGCTCAGCCATCACTGATGCAAACAGATCCGCAATGCCGATCAGCAGCGGGTTGCCCGTCATTACGGCGACCTGGCGATGGAACAGCCGATTGGATTCATTCCACACTTCACGCTGAGCCGGTTCGACAAGGTCGGCAATCGAGTCCATATCCGCCAGCAGGCGCTCGGCGGTTTCATCCCTGCGGCCTGTGCGAGCGGCAAATTCCGCGATCAAAGGCTCAAAGGCGGTGCGGCATTCCAACAATGACATCGGGCTTGTGTCGACTTTGTGGTTCTCTGCGTGAACCAATCCTGCATCTGCATGGTTCGCGACCGTGCCGACGACATACGTCCCCGAATTGGCGCGCGTACTCAGGAGCCCTTCGTTGTTCAGCGCTCCGATTGCCTCCCGCAGGGTCGCTCGCCCGACCCCGAGAGTCGTCGCGAGTTCGCGCTCCGCAGGCAGCCTCTCGCCCGGCTTCAGATCTCCCGTGCGGATCTGTTCGCGGAGTCTTCGGGCAACCAATTCGTAGAGTTGCACGGGCTGAATGGGGGGAATCGCATTCTTGTAGGCCATCAATCACCTCCGGGGATGCTTTGTTCGATGGAGTTCCACTACTCAGGGGTTTCAGCCGATGCTAAGGCCGACTCCGGGCGGCACCGCTTCACCTGAGCTGCGAAAAGTCCGGCCGCGGCAAGATCCCAGGCCGCGTGTCCGACGGTTTTGAGGAGGGTGGGGCGGCCGTCTCCGGATTCGGGCAGAGAAGCAAAATCAGAGACGGTGCTCCAATCGATCCCGGCGTTCAGTAAATCTCCCGCCTCATGCCTGGCGCTCTCCCAATGATCCACCACGACTCTTCTTCGCCTGACCAGTTCAGGAGGAATCTCAATCATGTCGGGCCGAAAGGCGCCGACACCGACCACAAGCGTCGAATCGGGGATATCCGCCGAAATGACCGGAGTCTTGCTGGTCGTCAGGGTAACGATCAGATCGACCTCTTTGCACACTTCATCAGTGTGCCCGACGGCTGACAGCATGGGAAGCGCTTCGCCCAGGGATGCGACGAATTCTTCGGCAAGCTTCCGGTTCAAACCCGCGACATAAATGCGCTCCGGGTTACACACCTGTGCAAGTGCGTTGACGTGCTCCTTCGCCTGAGTTCCCGTGCCGACGACGAGGACTCTTCGCGGCTTGCCGCAACCCAGGCGTCTGCAACCATAGAGGGTGACGGCGGAGGTGCGTAGGGAGGTAACCGTGGATCCGTCCAACAGGCAAATGCGCTCACCCGTCTTTGCATCGAGAACAAGGACTTCGGAGTGAATGCTGGGAAGCCGCAGGGAGGGGTTGTTGGGATGGACGGTCAGCAGCTTAACGACCGCGATTTCTCCATCGGTCACCGGCATATAAAGCAATATGCCGTCGCAAGGGAGGGTGAGGGCCGTCCGTTCGGAAGCAACGATCCTCTGATTTCGAAGCCCGTCGACCGCCTTGCCGATTTCATCTATCAGTGTCGAATAACTCAACAGGCGGCGGGTTTCTTCGATGGATGACGTTTGCACGCGTTGTCTCCTTTCGGTAAATACAGGGAGCGTGACACGACCGGACCGACTTCGGCCTGTGTATGAGCCGGTCCGGGCCAGGCACACGAACTTCGGCATCTGCTCACCGCGAGGCGATTATTGAGCGTTTCCTGGGAGTGGGCAACCTCTCCATCTGGAAAAAGCCGCATGGTTCCCGCATCATCACCTTCCGCGGCAATCTTAACCGATTATATGTGTGGTACTAAGATAGAACCAACTGTGGTTTTATGTCAATACCAAATTTCGTCACAAAATGGTAGATGCGATGCTGGACCGGATCGAGAAGGCCTTGGAGACCCAGGACTCACGGCACAGAGATTTCCGGAAAGAGACCAGGGGGCAGCCGTATGGGATGACATCCTCCGGGGGAGAGATTTGAAAAATTCTACAAGATATGTCATCTTTGATACAATTCTTGGCGGCATCCTTGACTAATGGTACAAATCTGACAGAATGGCACGATATGGTGCCTAATCTGCGTGCGATGGGTACCAGACCATTTGTTGTTACATTATCTGGCTGTTTTTTTGTTGTTTTGGAGCTCAGCTCTTGCCTTTGTTCCTGCCGGGGCGGCCCGCCCTTGTACAGGAGCATGGCATGGTCCTGAGAACAAGATAGTTGCACAATCACGAAGTATGAATTTGGTACAAGTAATTGGCGGGGGCTTTGGGTCAGCCGAAGCCTGGGATTGAAGAGCATCTGGAGCGATTGAAGGCATCATTATCGAGAAAAAGCAAATGAGTTGTTGGCAGGCAGTTCTTATAATGGCATTTGCTAGTAGTTGGCCTGTGCTGATCGGGCTGCTTTTGAGAGTGCGCTTTTCCGCACTGCGACTCGACTTGGGGCAGGGGCTGCGATTGCTGCCCAAGGGGATTATAGAGGGTTGGGGAAAGACGTCGGCATTTCTGGGAGGGGCGCGATGAGAAATTACATTTTTGCAGGTATGGCATTGCTTGTATTCCTGACATGCACTCCCGCAATATCAGCCGACGCCGGCACCTACAACTGGACGGGCTTTTATGGCGGCCTGAACATGGGGGGCGTAAAAAATGATTCTAAATACACTGTCAGTCCCTCGGGAGATTTTCTGACACCGGCAGACGCGTTGCACGATCCTGCCTTGAATCCATTAAGAACCGATTCGGGCGACCTCGATTCGGGTGCTTTCACGATTGGAGGTCAAATCGGTTACAATTATCAATTCGGCTGTTTTGTGTTCGGGCTTGAAATGGACTTTAATTACAGCGACATGGATGAATCACGACCAGTCGATCGCAAATTGGTATCTCCACTGAATGGATCCTTTATTTATACCGTTAGTCAAAAGATTGACTATTTCGGCACCTTTCGCGGCCGCCTTGGATTCACGCCTGCCGATCGATTATTGGTATTTGGAACCGGCGGTCTTGCTTACGGACATGTCAGTTCGCACAGCGACATCCTGTTCACCTCCGGAACAGACGGGTACCTCGGGTCTTCATCAGGCATTCGGACAGGGTGGGCGGCAGGCGCCGGAGGCGAGTACGCCCTCACCAAATGTCTGACTATCAAACTCGAATATCTCTACATCGATCTCGGTTCAAAGGATTACACTTACGGACAACAGTTTCAACAGTTCGCAGGATTCACTTACACTACTCAGCTCGACACGGCTGAGCATGTGATCCGTGTAGGGTTCAACTACAAGTTTTTTTGATCGGGAGTACCTATGTAACTTACTGGGTCTATTAAGAAAGCTAGCTGCTGCAACATCAAAATCGATAAAAAATGGGGAAAGCAGTATGGACAACTCCGAGAAGGCCGGCTCTAAAGGTTTAACAAGGCGAGAAGCAATCAAGGTATCCGGGTTGGCATTGGGTGGACTGGCTGTCGGTTCCTTGATCGGCCCCGAAAAGGGCGAAGCCGATGCAGATACATGCGACAACTGCTGCCCCGAACCAACACCGGGGTGTGGCTGGTACAATCCGGACAAGGAAAATTACAAGAAGATTCCATCTGGCTACGCGTCATCACAGGAGTATTCCTACTACAAGACACTGGAGTATTTCTATCCGTTCGAAAATAGTCCAACCACAGTCGCCAAACTGGGCAAGCATCAGATGCGAATCACGTTTATGGGATCGGCAATCCCTCCTGTGCGCCGGGCGCAGCAGGAGATGAGCGTCTTCGTCGAAGTAGGGTGGAACGACAGTACACAGATGCCCTTGGACCAGTTTGTCTTCGACTGCGGCTCTGGAGTGTGCGCCAATTACGGTGCTATGAATGTTGGATACGGCAGGATGGACAAGATCTTCCTTGCCCATCTGCACGGCGATCATATGAGCGATCTGACCCACATTTATTGCTTCGGACCCTCGGCTGATCGCAAGACCCCCCTGTACGTCTGGGGACCCAGCCAGTCGGGCGTGGAAAATCCATCCGCCCAGCCTGGTGGGGGCTCGCCCATGTATTACGACGATGGAACCAATGCTTTCTGCCAGAATCTCCGGGCAGCCTGCCGCTGGCACACGGAGAGCTTCAGCTTTCAAACGACAAGGTACCACAACTACAAGACCAGGGCCCAAATCCAGAAGGACTGGCAATTGCCGTGCATGCCTACCCCTGTTGGTGATGATCAGTGGGGCGACGCCTATGCCATGGTTCCAATTCAGTTGAACTGGACCAAATACGGCAAGGTGGCGGGGGACAACGTTGCCTACTGCAACAGGACAACCGGCGTGAGGATTACCCACTTCCCGGTGATCCATTGCCGAAAAGGCTCTGTCGGCTATAAGCTCGAGTGGTGGCCATCAAATAAGGATACGGGGGATTTGGATAAACCCCACCTTTCCATGATTTATACGAGTGATACCAAGCCCGAAGTCCGCTCCCGGGATCAAGCCATCAATGGGGGCAGAGGCGTGGACGTGCTCATTCACGAAATGATAGTCCCGCCGAATATATGGGCTATGAAGTGCACTGATCCCGCCAACCCGAACTTCGGTCCTGAGACCCCGCCGGATGCCGATAGCGAGTCAGTACAAGAGCTTACCATGGTCCAGAACAGCTCACACTCTCCACAGGGGGGCTTCGGGTACCTCCTCAGCCAGATCAATCCACGCCCACGGCTCACCGTCGCCACACATTTTCCTGTTGCTGACGATACTGTCGCATGCGCCATGAACAGCATTCAGCAACATTGCCCGGTCGTTCAGGGGAATGTTACGCCACCAGCGGATACTGCCCGCATAACATGGTCCTTCGATCTCATGGTGATCACAGTATCCAAGAATCAGATAGTTGAGCAAAGAGGTTACGTCTCTGATTTCGGGTTCTCCCCGTGGACCAATTTGCCGACCACCAAAGCGTATCCTCCAAAATACCATGACGCCAGCGGAAATGGGGACCCGTTTGCCCAGCTTGACCTCTCGACGGAGATACCGCCTTGTCATTGTACTGCTACACGAGATAAGTGCAACTACCGCGGTGACGGGTATTGATGTCGAGATGTGCGATGGTGTAGCGAGAGCGAGAGTGTCGCAGGCGGCAAGAGGGCCACACCATGTAAGCCGAAAACAGCTCTGCAATATTTCAGGAGGTCGGAGATGACAAACAAGCTCAGCAGGTTCTGCAGATAAGTGTAAGGGACCTTGTGGGGAACGGGATTCTTCAGGCACAAAAAAAGGGCTCAGGGTTTTTCCTGAGTCCTTGATGTTCCAATGGGGTGAGTGATGGGACTCGAACCCACAGCCTCTGGGGCCACAACCCAGTGCTCTAACCGTTGAGCTACACCCACCATGGCAACGCTCCGACAAAAAAGTTTGATACCACGATCGGATGGAAATATCAAGCAGGAATTGAGACGCCGAGGGCTTACCCGCAGCCGCAAAGGTTTACAGGCGAAAGGTTTCCGGTCCCGCCGCGTGTCCGCCGACCCGCAATGTGAATGTCATCCAGGCAAGGCGGTGGACGGTCCCCGTCAACCCACAATCCACACGGCCATTTCTTTCGAGACCTGGATCACTTTGGTTGCGACACGCCCCATTTTGAAGTCGGCCACATTGGAGACACCTTTTCTGCCAACCACAAGGGTGCCGTAGCGTCCGTGCTTTGCCTCATTGAGAAGAGCCAGGGCGCGGCTCGCGCCGGTGATGACTTTGGAAGTCAGGCGCTTCGGATCGACTCCGGCCGAAACGAGCATCTTGGTCGCTTTTCTGAAAGCCGACCTGACATTCTTCTGGGCATTTTCCATCAGTTTGTGGGCCTGCTCTTCGGTCATGACCCGCTCGAACCCCTCGTAAGGAAGCCTCATCACGTTTGCCAGGGTAACGGACGGATTCCCGGCCGCCAGTGCTTTGGCCGTGAAGTCGACCGCCTTCAGACTGCCGGCCGAGTTATCGATTCCGACAAGCACTTTTCCCAGCTTCGGCCGGCCTCCCACCAGGCAAAGAGGGACGTTGGTGAGGCTGAAGAGCACCTTGTTGGCAACACTCCCGAGTACGCTATCCTCTATGGCGCCCCTGCCGAAGCGCCCGAGCGCCACGGCGTCGTAGTCCTGCTCGGCTTCGGTCAGGATATCCCTGGCAATCCCTTCCTTGCGCTTGGAAATATTAACCTGCACGGCATCTTCCGGAATTCCCTCATCCAGCAGAACGCGGCGGGCGCGTTCCATGAATTCGGAAATTTCCTGTTCCTTCCGGCTTTCCCAGTCTTTCAGATAGGAAAGATACTGCGGCGTGAGAGGATCCCTCTCCCAGTCCCAGAACGTATCCGGGACGATGTCCATTACATGGAAAAGGACCACCTCTGATTGCCAGATCGTGACGGCCTTGCTGATATAATTGACCACGTCCAGGGCCTGATCCGAACCATCGACCGCCACAAGGATCCGCTTTCGACGCGATTTCATCACGCACTCCCTGGAAAGACGTTCAGTTGAGAAAAGTCCGCCGCCAAACCGGCCTTCAATCCAACGACCTTCAGTCGGCCGGATACCGGCACCGCGGGCAAAAGGCGGCAGGTACGATCGAGCGGCGGCGCGAAAGGAGTTTCTTCGCATGCCGCGGTTCCGCGCAAACCGAAAGATACACTCATGGCATGCCAGGCGCTTTGGGCAGGAAGATCTCCTCCGGGTCCAGGACCTCATGGATGATATGCAACTCGTCATAGGTGGGGGGCGCCGTTTCCCCACTCACCCGGGAAACATCGAGATCGAACTGGCAAAGCCGCTTGATCTCTTCAATGGATTTCCCGGGATGATAAGTGTCCAGGTACATCCTGCCGGTCTCCTCGTTGAAGCGGAACACGCCGGCGGTACTGATCACTGCCGAGGGACCGCCGCGGAATGCCGCGCCATAGAGTTCCCTTCGATGAACGGGGGTTCCGGACGGCCATTTTTTCACCCTCCATCCGGGACTGGTGATATAACTCACCTCTTTTGTGAAGCGGCGGGCCTCATGCACCATGATAAAAACCGTCCGTTTCGCAAAGGAGTTGATGTCGGAATTTCCGCCGCCGCCGGTCAAACGGAGGTAGGGATCGAGATAATCGCCTATGGCGGTGGTGTTCACGTTCCCGTATTCGTCAACTTCCGCTCCGTCCAGAAAACCCAGATCGACATACCCGCGCTGAGCGATTGCGAACGCTTCGCATAAGCCCGAAGCCAGCGAGGCCCTCGTTTCACACCTGGGATCTCCGATCGAAGAGGGGATAACATCGGGGCGGCCGTCGAATGTTCCGGCTTCAAAAATCAGTTTCAGGTTCGGCGCATGACTCTTTCGCGCGAGCATGATGGCTATCAGGGGCATGCCTGAACCCGCAAAAACGATCTCTCCGTCTTTGACCTCCCGGCTGGCGGCGACGGTCATGAGATCGGCCAGCGTATACTCTCCGGGCTTGGCATAGTCGGGTCTTTTCATTATTTGTGCCCTCTCTTGACTCCAGTGCTGTAATTCAGGGCCCTGTTTGCCTGAAGGCTCACGAGCCGGCTTACCCCGAGCTTATTCAGATAGGCTTCGTGGTCCATTCCGAAGACCCACTCTTTGGCAAATTCATCGAAGCCTTCCTGCGTCCGAGTCTGCATGTAGAAATTGCGGATAAAATCTCCGTCGACGTCATAGTAGCCGAACATCCCCGTGGGGTGTGCGCCGTATGGGCATTCCACGATATAGTCGACTTGAAACGCCGGAATGGTATTGTGATGAGGCTCCGCGCGAAGAGTCTCTTCGGGCACCACTTCCTCGGCAACCACAATCGTCACGTCGGCGGCCCGGCACACTTCCGGATCGGTGAAATACTGGCCCTCTATTCTCACGGTGCCTTCTTCCCCGACCTGCTGGACGGACAAAACCGCCACATCCACCTTGGCCGCGGGAACCAGTACGTAATGACCGTCCCCAAAGAAAGGGTCCTCCATGGTTTCATATTTCCTGCGGGGAATCTTGGGGTTCCTGCCGTCTCGCAAACCGGCACGTCCGAGCATGTCGTAAGCGGGATTGTGCAGGTCCGTTCCAAGGGAAGTCTGGGTGGGGATGAACGGCATTCCGGCAGATGCAGCCAAAAATCGGAATCCCATTTCCGCATGGCTGTAATCTTCACAAATGATTTCTTTATTATTGACCTTGCGCGAAAGATTGCCGCCGTATTTGCCGAAAAGCTCGTGGCTGATCCATGAAGATTCCCAAATGGCGACACATCCTGCGCCTATCAGGAATTCGGTGTGAGGGCCGCTGTCGGTTTCGATGAGATGCAGGTTCCTTTTCTTTTGCCGAAGCAACTCAAAGACCAGAGCACAGGGTCTTCTCCAGATAGTAAAACCGGAAAAGGTGAGCATGGCACCGTCTCTTATGATCTCAGCGGCTTCACTCAGGTTGATTCTCTTCGAATTCTCACTCATTGAATTACCTTCCGGCAATATGCACTGTATCCATGCCTCTCGACGATTTCGCCGCTCGGCCCTTCCAGAAAAAAAGTGTGAACGATGTCCGGGCTTTTGAAGGCAAGTCCGGGCAACGGACGCCGTCCGCCTGGAGACCGCAGCTTTGAAAACGGTCCCTCTCACTCGGACGCACAGTCGAATTGATACTATTCCCGGTGAGATTTGACAAGCCAAAGAAATTCCAGGCTATCTCAGGGAGTCAAAATTACCGCACACATCGACGCAGCCGCGTCCTTGCCGGATCACAGGGAGATGCGATTTTCCGGCTCGCCCCCTTGAAATCACGTACGGCTTGATGTATTTCCAATACTGTCGGTCTTCAGGATGAATGCTTCGAGCCGGCCAGGTTGCCTGGATGCACCCTCCGAGCCGCACCGGGCATGCCGAGGCGCAGAAATGAGGAACACGCAACAGGAATACTCATAGACCCATGCCGCTATAGCAGCATTTATTCCTTGACAAGAGTGCCCTCAAAGACGAATAATTACATCTGGGGAATCTTAAGACATCGTTAAGAGTTCATGCATAATTCTCATCCTCTGAGGGTCGTCTCATCTCGAGTTCATATTCTTCTCTTTTTCTTTTCTTCCGATCGATCATCACGCGATAAAAGCCTTTCATTCTGATCGATTCTGCAACCCGCTTCCAGCAAACCCCGGCGTAAGCTGTGAAGGCCCCTGCAGGCCTGACTCGCCTTGAACAGGGACCCGCATCCATTCGGAAGATTCTCATCTTCCGTCGAGGTGCGGGGACCGGGACTTTTGGTAATCTGGTGAAATACTATGGAATCTTCTTCCCGCTTCTGCGACGAATGCGGTCGGCCCGAAAGCGACTTCCACGTTTGTGAAGACGGCTGCATGCTGCAAAGCTGCCCGAAGTGCACGTTTCTTTTGCAACTTTACGGCACCGGGTGCGGTAACGTTCGGGTCTACTATCTGTGCCGTGACTGTTACACCGAACTGATCAAGAGAGGGTTTGTGGAACCCTAGCAAGGAGGTGAACAACTTCAACGGAGTATTGGTATCGGCTGTATTCCCATTCAACGACACAGGAGGGTAAAATGGCAGTTAGCGACAAAAGGATGACGCTTAAGGAGGCAGTATCAAAATATATCAACGATGGCGATATTGTCTACTACGGTGGCTTCCAGATCCACGTCCCCATGGCTCTGACGCACGAAATGATCAGACAGAAGAAAAAGAATCTTCACATCATCAATGCCTCTACCGATGTCGGCGGTCTGGATCTTCTGGTAGCGGCGGGCTGTGTTAAGGAGATGCACGTCGCATGGGTCATGAACTGGTATGTCAAGGCTCCATATGCGGTGCGGCGCGCTTTCCAATCGGGGGAGGTCAAACGTTTTGACTTGTCGAATTTCGGCGCGACCAGCGCCATGATGGCAGGCTTTTTAGGCATTCCTTTCATTCCCGTTCGCGGCAATATCGGTACTGATATTCTCAAACACAATCCAGGCGATGCCAAGGTCATCGAGGATCCTTTCACCGGCGATGATATAACCATTGTCCGCGCCTGGCGTGCGGATGTCGCGATCATCCATGCACAGAAGGTGGACACTCTGGGCAATGTCGTCACGTGGGGGACCCGCGGGGTTACGGATGAATTCGGCGCCATGGGAACGAAGCGAGGGGTTATCGTAACCGCGGAGGAGATTATCGATCCCGAAGAGGTGAGAAGCGACCCGGATCGAACACTGGTGCCCTATTTCAAGACGCTTGCCGTCGTACACTGCCCCTATGGTGCGCATCCGTCCGCATGCCGGGGTTATTACGGGCTCGACATCCGTTTTGCTCAATATCAGGGGAAGTATGAAAGGAACAAGGATCTTCTCCCCGTTTTCATGAAAGACTGGATTTACGACTGCGAAGACCATAGCGCCTATGTGAAGAAGTACATCGAGAAATTCGGTCAGGAAGGCCTCGACCGGTTAAAGCCTGTTCTTGGTTACAAGCCGAAATTGGAAGTTGACTACGGCTACCACGATCCCGCTGTCTGGAAGGGTGTGCCGCAGTACACAGACGAATACATCAAGGCTTAGGGCCTGGCCGACAATCTTGTGCAAAGGAGGTAACGATGGCTAGTAATTTCAAGTTGACCGAATTGATGGTCGTTCGCTGTGCTAAGGAAATTCTCGACGGAGAAGTCGTATTTGCCGGTGTAGGCCTTCCCCTGGTTGTGGTTGGTTTTGCGATGGTCACTCACGCTCAGAACATGATTTTGTTCACCGAGGGTGGGTCGATCCGGGCGACCGCACCTCCGGGACTTGCGATCACGGTTGATGATCCGGCGCTCTTCTGCGGAGGAGACGCCACGTACGGAATGCTCGCGACCATGGCCGCACTGCAGCGCGGAGAGGTGGATGTTGCGTTCATCGGCGGCGCTCAGATAGACCGGTATGGGAACATCAATTCGACCGGCGTCGGGGATTGGGCAAAACCCGATTCCTTCACGTATTTCGCGGGGAGCGGCGGCGCCAATGACATGGCGACATCGGGCAAGAGGGTTCTGGCTATCATGCCCCAGGATCCGAAGAAGTTCGTCGAGAAAGTGGATTACCTCACCACACCGGGATTCCTCAGCGGTCCCGGCGCCCGCGAAAAACTCGGCATGATCGGCGGCGGCCCTTCGGTTGTTGTGAGCACCATGGGGGTTTACCGGTTCGATGAAGTCACCAAGGAGATGTACCTTGCCGAATACTTCCCCGGCCAGACGGTGGATAAGGTCAGAGCGAACTGCTCGTTTGATCTCAATGTCGCTTCAGATGTGATAGAGACTCCTCATCCCACTGAACTGGAACTCACCGTCCTGAGAAGCATCGATCCCACCGGTTTTTATCTCGGTTAGAGCGGGTCCGGTAAAATAGCTATGGGCGGTGTCGATTCGACACCGCCCATCTCATTTGGAGCGCGCCTTCGATTCAAAACATGCAGCCCGTCAGGTTATTCCCGTCCGTGGATGCTCCTCAGCGCAATTCGGCCAACTCGTACAGGAGAGCGGCAGCGGAACGAATGCCCCTGTGAAAGTCATCGAGATTGAACCGTTCGTTGGGCGAATGTGTTCCATCGTCGGGGCTGCCCCATCCCATCATGAGGATACTTTCAACCCCGAGCACATGCTGAAAGAGATTTACGATCGGTATGGATCCGCCTTCTCTGATGAAGACGGGGGCCTTGCCGAAGCCGGTTTCGACCGCTCTTGCGGCGGCCTGGACTTTTCGATTGTCACGGGACACGAGCACCGGGTCCGCCGCGTGCAACTCGGTGATCTTCACAGTGACACCCGAGGGGGAGATCGAACCCACGAAATCTTTGAACAGCCGGCTGATTTCCGCAGAAGTCTGATTGGGGACCAGCCTCATGCTGACCTTGGCTCCCGCCTTTGCCGGGATGATGGTCTTGGCCCCTTCTCCTGAGAATCCGCCCCAGACTCCGTTGATATCGAGCGTAGGACGGGCCGTCTTTCGTTCCATTGGACTATAACCCGGCTCCCCGGTGAGCGCATCCACACCCAGATATTCTTTGAGGCCTTTTTCGTCCAGGTGGAGTGAATCCATCTCTCTCCTCTCCCAGTCTTCCACGGGCAGTACATCGTCGTAGAATCCGGGAATCGCGACACGGTCATCATCCGATTTCATCTTCGAAATGATATCGGCCAATACCTGGACGGGATTTGCCACCAGTCCGCCGAATCCTCCCGAGTGAAGGTCAAAACGGGGACCCTGCACATCGAGTTGAAAATACGACAACCCCCTCAGGCCATATGTGATTGCCGGGATTCCCCTGCTGAATTGCGAGCAATCCGAAATCGCCACCACATCAGCCCGCAGATCGGTCCTGTGGTCGTTCAAAAACTTCCCCAGATTCGGACTCCCGATCTCTTCCTCACCTTCCACAAGGAATTTCACGTTGATGGGAAGCTCCCCGGCCACGGCCAATGTGGCCTCGATCGCCTTGAGATATGTAAAGAACTGTCCCTTGTCGTCGCTCGCTCCACGCGCATACACATACTCATCGCGAATCGCCGGTTCAAAGGGAGGACTCAGCCACTCTTCCAGGGGTTCCGGGGGCTGCACGTCGTAATGACCGTAGATGAGCAGAGTGGGCATGCCTGGGTCATTACAATGTTCCGCATAAATGATCGGATGACGTTCGGTCTGGAATAGCCTGGCCTGGAATCCCAGGCGTTTCAGATGGTTGAACACCCATTCCGCGGCCCGCCGAACATCGGCCGTGTGGTGAGAATATGTACTGACGCTCGGGATCTTGAGAAAACCGAGAAGTTCGTCGATATAGCGCTTCCTGTTACCGTCTATCTTGTCAAGAATACTCTGAGGGATCATCACCGATTCTCCTTTTGAAACGCAGTCGGATCACCTTGGGCCGAGGTTGGCTTCAGCATATAGCCGTTAGAATTGTTGCACAATAATATGTCATTTTCGCGTCGATTGGGATCCTTTTTGAAACCAGGCGCGGATGGATGGGCCGTATCACGACTTCCAGGTGAGTCTGGACCCTTGGCGGTCATGTGAAACGACCCAGCGATTTCCTGCTGTACGGTGACTGAGGATTGAAACGAACACACTCATTGCGTATCAATCAAAAAATGCGGCTCTGATTCATCCCCGGCTTTATTCTGATGATGGTCAATAGTGATATTTCGGGATGGCCGCCGTGAGGTGCCCTCCGGGTGAACACAGGGATATGACTATGCAAATGAATCCCTGTGGTGTATATCTTTCACCAATCAGAGTGAGGCTCCCGTTCGACAGGCCCACAACGAGGCCCCGTGAAGGCCGCCATATTCACCGTACGGGCGCGGTTCCGATCAATCAATTTCGAATTGCGGTGCAGGTCTGAAAATACACGGAACGTTGATGGCCTCGTTTTCCCGGCAACCTAGGCCTTCCAAAACCCGGAATCCAGGGCTTGGGGCGGCGCTGAGAGAGGGGAGGGGAGGGCGGTTCAGCGGGGCTCGTTCGTTCCGGCAGAATCCCGTTTGATTGAATTCAATGTGCAGGGAGGCATGCGATATGGGTCGGCATTTTGCACTTGCGTTGTTGCTCTTTTTCTTCATTGTACTGGTTGCCCATACCGGCCGGTGCGTGACGCCTTTTGAAATTTTCGAAGGCAGCACACTCAACCAGGTCGTCAAACGCAATAAATTGATTGTGGGAATGGAAGTGAAGTTTTTTCCTTTCGAATATTCAGATGAGAAAGGACAGGCAATTGGATTCGACGTCGACATAGCTCAGAATATCGCCAAAGAACTGGGCGTTGACATCGAAATCAAGGATATGGAATTCAGCGGTCTGATTCCTGCGCTTCAGAGCGGAAAGATCGACATGATCATCTCCGGCATGACCAGGACGCTCACTCGAGAGAAAACCGTCAGCTTCAGTCGGCCATATTTCGAAACGGGCCTCTGCGCACTGCTCAGTAACAAGAGGGCGCCGAACGTCCGGGATGTCAAAGAATTGAATGCGCCCGACAGAATCATTGCCGTGAAGCTCGGGACGACCGGCGACCTCATCTCGGAGAAATTGTTTCCGAAGGCTCAAATCAACCGGTACAAAGAAGAAACCGCCTGCGTGAGAGAGGTTGTCACGGGCCGGGTGGATGCCTTTTTCTACGATCAGCTCTCCATCGGCAAACATCAGAAACAGAACCCGGACACGACCCATGCCATACTGACGCCGTTCACCTACGAACCCTATGCAATAGCGATTCGGAAAGGGGACGCCGATTTCCTGGGGTGGCTGAACCTGTTTCTTGACACCATAAAAGCCGATGGCCGGTACAAAGAACTCCAACAGAAATATTTCACCGACATACTGCCCTGAAGACTAAATATGCGTTTCCGTCACTTTATCCGTCTTGGCATCATACTTATCGCGGCGGCAGGTCTCTACTTTCTCTTTGCCCGCATCGACTATGCATGGAACTGGCGAGTCCCATGGGAATACAGGTCACTGTTTTTGCGCGGGTTCTACTATACTTTCGTCATTTCGGTGGGCGCAACGACCCTGGGGCTTTGTTTCGGGATCGCCGGCGGTCTGGCGAGAATATCCCATTCGGTTGTCGGGAGAGAATTTGCCACTCTTTATGTGGAATTCTTCAGGGGAACTCCCTTGCTCATACAGATTTATATTTTTTACTTCTGCCTTGCCGCTGCGATCCATTACGACAACCCGGTGATTATCGGGACCGTGACGCTCGGCGTTTTTTCGGGGGCTTACATTTCCGAAATGGTCAGAGCTGGGATTGAATCCATCGACAAAGGGCAGACTGAAGCAGCAAAATCGACAGGCCTGAATGACTGGCAGGCACTTCGCTACGTTATCTTCCCACAAGCGTTTAAGCGGATCATCCCGCCCGTTACAGGACAGTTCGTATCCGTGATAAAGGATTCCTCACTGCTTTCGGTCATTTCCGTTCGTGAGTTGACCAAGGCATCGGAAATCATCAACGCAACCACCTACAAAACCTTCGAGGCATACCTGCCCCTGGCCGGGCTGTACCTGCTTATCACTTATCCGTTGTCTCGCCTCACTCAGAGGCTTGAGCAGAAGATTCGACGTGACTGATGTCGGATGCCGGGTCGGGAATCGTGTCACACGGTGTGCGTGCCCGGTCTTCGCCATAACAACCAGGGCAGGGGAGGGGGCTGTACGTGGCATGTGCGAATAGACGACACGGATCGCACGCTCAGAATGGAGTCCGATCGGCCATACGCGCGCCCGATGACCGGCTGAAACTTCCTAGTGCAATATCTGGCTCAAAAAGAGCTTCGTTCTTTCATTCTGAGGATTGGAGAAGAATTCCTCCGGGGTATTCTCTTCCAGTATCTGCCCGAAATCCATAAAAAGGACCCGATGCGCGACACTCTTCGCAAACCCCATTTCATGAGAAACAACCAGCATCGTCATTCCCTCCCTGGCCAGTTCGATCATGGAATCGAGCACCTCTTTCACCATTTCCGGGTCCAGGGCGCTGGTAGGTTCGTCAAAAAGCATCACTTTGGGTTTCATGCAAAGGCTTCGAGCAATGGCAACACGCTGCTGCTGGCCTCCCGAAAGCTGACCGGGGTATTTCTTGGCCTGATCGGCTATATGTACCTTCTCAAGAAAGTACATCGCTATACTTTCCGCTTCGGCCCGAGGAGTCTTTCTGACCCAGATCGGACCAAGGGTCAGATTTTCCAGGATTGTCAAATGCGGAAACAGATTAAAATGCTGGAACACCATGCCGACTTCAACCCTGATTTTTTCGATGTTCTTGATATCGTTGGTAAGCTCTATGTCATCGACGAATATCCGGCCGCGCTGATGCTCTTCCAACCGGTTGATGCACCGGATCAAGGTAGACTTTCCCGATCCCGACGGTCCGCATATGACGATTCGTTCGCCCTTGTTCACGGAAACGTTGATACCATTGAGCACGTGCAATTCACCGAACCATTTGTGCATCTCGATGATTCGAATAATTGGGTTGCCCGCAACCTGGTCCTGAGCTTTGAGCGGATCAGCCATAAATCTTTCTCGACGATCTAGGTTTGGTATGATTGTCATTAAATGGACAGCCTGCCTTTCATCTCTTTAGACGGGTTTCAAGGCGGCGGCTGACATCCGACATAAAAAAACAGCCCACAAAATAGACCGCAGCCGTAAACAGGTAAGCTTCATTGCTAAAGCCGGACCACTCAGGGTTGGCAAGGGTCACATGAGTGGTTCTAAGCAGATCGAAAAGACCGATTATGACCACGAGCGAAGTATCTTTGAACGCGGAAATCAAGATGCCCATTGTCGGTGGAATCACGGTTTTGAGCGCCTGGGGCAAAACGATGAGGCGCATCTTAAGATAATAGCCAAGCCCCAGCGCCTCCGCGGCCTCGTATTGCCCGCGCGGAATGGCCTGGAGACCGCCTCTTACTACCTCGGCAATGTAGGCGGCCGTAAAGAGAATTATAGCTACCTGAGCCCTGAGGATCTTATTTACGGTAATGCCTTCGGGCAAGAACAGTGGAAACATAACAGAGGCCATGAAAAGCATGCTGATGAGAGGCACTCCGCGGATCAGTTCTATATAGAGCACGCTAAGAATTCTGATGGCGGGCAGCTTGGAGCGGCGGCCAAGAGCCAGTACGACTCCAAGAGGATATGCCGCTGAAAGCCCGAAGATGGAAAGGAGCAGCGTCAGAGAAATTCCGCTCCATTTCTCGGTCTCCACCACGGGCAACCCGAAGACCCCCCCGTGCATAATCAAGCCCATCACAGCCAGGCCGATAGGAAATGCGATGACCAAGTGCCTGTTCCAGCGTTTGGGATTGCGGCCGTAGAGCGCGTATCCTATGAGCAGGGCAATGGCGACTACCGGTCTCCATTGCTGGTCGTACGGGTAGAAACCAAAGAGAATGAATCGCAAATTCCTGCTGACCACGGACCAGCAGGCACCTCCCGCGAGTTTGCATGTCGCTCCGTCAGACCACCATGTACTGTCGATGAAAGCCCAATGAACAAAAGAAGGGACGGTTCTGCAAATAAAAAACAGGACCAGCAGGGTCAACAGGGAATTGAAAGGGTTGCTGAAGAGATTCTTCCTCATCCACCCGATGGCGCCGATGCTGGTGACAGGCGGTTTTACCTCTTCAGTTGTTTTGATTGAAATTGATGCTTGTTCCAATGGCTCATCTTTCGACCAGAGCGGTTCTTTTATTGTACCAGTTCATAAATGCTGAGGTTGCCAGGCTGAACATGAGGTAGACCACCATTATCATCGCTACCCCTTCAATTGCCTGGCCGGTCTGATTTATAGTGGTATTGGCCACCGCGACGAAGTCCGGGTATCCTATGGCAACAGCGAGAGAGCTGTTCTTTGTCAAATTCAGCATTTGACTGGTAAGGGGCGGTATGATGACCCTGAGGGCCTGCGGCAGAATCACCAGACTAAGCACCAGTCCGGGTTTGAGGCCAAGGCTCATGGCGGCTTCGGTTTGACCTCGAGAGACCGCCAGAATGCCTGAGCGGACGATCTCCGCGACAAATGCCGAAGTGTAAAGGACAAGCCCGATTAGGAGAGCGCCGAACTCGGGGCTGAATGAAAAACCGCCCTCAAAATTAAACCCGATGAGGTGGGGAACGTTCATAGCCGTCGGCCTGCCGTAGAGGAACCAAACCGTCAAAGGCATGGCTATAAAGAGGAACAGCGACGATGTGATCACCGGGAAAGTGCGCCCTGTTGCTTCCTGCCTGGCCTTTGCCCACCTGTGAATCAAATATCCAATGATAAGCGCAGCCGCCATGGCGATGGCCATGATCGGATGAGCCGGATGAGCTTCGGGCAGGGGGAAATAGAAACCACGGTTATTGAAAAAAACGCCGGAGACCGGGTTAAACGCAAGGCGAGGGGGCGGAAGGGCATTGTGGAACAAGCCGTACCAGAAAAACAACTGTAGAAGCACGGGAATGTTCTGAAAGACTTCCGTGTAACCTGCCGCGAGCTTGGAGAGCAGCCAGTTTTTAGAGAGCCGGGCCACTCCGACAATGAGCCCGAGAATTATGGTCAGAATGATCCCCGTAAAGGCGACCTTAAGGGTGTTAAGCACCCCCACCAGTAATGCCCGCGCATATGTATTGGCCGCTGAATAGGAGATCAGCGGTTCACCGATTTCAAATCCGGCCTCCCGGGTGAGGAAACCGAATCCCGTGGCGATGGCCTGTTTGTGCAGATTGGCCTGGGTGTTGCTGAAAATATAATAGCTGAGCAGAAATACCAGCAGCAGAGCGACTATCTGATAGACGATTGCCCGTTTGTCCGGATCGCGCCAGAACGGGACCTTCTCCTGCTCAACTGTTCCGCTAATTTTCATGGATTCGCCATAACCCGCCCCGTTCCGGGGCACCGACAGTACAGCCTTGCGATGTTGGATAATCCGCAAGGACCGTTCCGTCCGAATGCCTCGGAACGGGGCGTCAGTTCAACTGTACTCTATTTGAACGGCGGGGAGTACATCAGCCCGCCGTCTTTCCACTGGGCGTTTAGGCCGCGCTTGATATTGAGTTTGGTCCCCTCGCCCACGTTGCGGGCGAAAATTTCTCCGTAGTTGCCTACTTTCTTCACTATGTTGTAGGCCCATTTCTCATCCAAACCCAGGGCCTTGCCGTTGCCGGGCGAGACTCCCAGGAAACGCTGGATGTCGGGGCTGGGACTCTTGAGCATCTCATCGACGTTCTTTGATGTAATTCCGAGATCTTCAGCTTGGATCATCGCCAAGACGCAATAAGTAACGATATCGCGCCATTGATCGTCACCGTGGCGTACCGCCGGAGCCAATGGTTCTTTGGAGATAATTTCAGGGAGGATTACATAGTCATCCGGGTTCTGGGCCACAGCCCTGATACCTGCCAACTGAGAAGCATCCGAGGTGAGGCAATCGCACCTTCCGCCAAAGAACGCCTGGTTAAGCTCGGTATTCTGCTCGATAACAACAGGCTTCATGGTCATTTTGTTAACCCGGAAAAAATCGGATACGTTCTGCTCGGTCGTGGTTCCTGGAAGAACACAGACGCTGGCGCCGTTAAGTTCCTTGGCACTCTTTACTCCAAGCTTCTTGGGCACCAGAAAGCCCTGTCCATCATAATAATTGACCGCAACGAAACTCAGCCCCAGGTCGGCTTCACGCGTAAGTGTGCGCGTGGCGTTGCGGCAGAGGACATCTATCTCTTTTGATTGGAGCGCCGTGAACCGTGTCTGGGTCGTTAAGGTCACAAATTTAACCTTCTCGGGATCTCCGAAAATCCCAGCAGCAATGGCCCTGGCCGTGTCAACGTCCAACCCCTTCCAGACACCTTTTTCATCCGGCATGCCAAAGCCGTAAAGTCCTCCATTCACACCTACGATCAGGGTGCCGCGCGCCTTTACAGCATCGAGCGTATCACCCGCCACAGCCAGCATCGGAATCGATAGCAGGAATGCTGCAACCAATAGAACAACACACGATCTCATCGACCTCATTGTAACTCTCCTCCTTTTGAAGATCACTTCATGACGTACTAAAAATTCCCCTCCAGCAGCCGCTCACCCTTCGGTTCGACAGGTGGGCGGCAATTCCAGCGGCAAAACCTGTTTCATAAAGCATCGAGAACAAAAGCAGGTCTGTCAAAGGGCTTCATTGCGAATCGAAAATGAACACCCCGGCGCAGACGGATTCGGGTCGATTTATGGTGCGAATAAGAGTCAATTTCCCAGACACGGGTGGACCGCATACCCGACAAGTTCACCTGATTGTAACATGAATGATTGTCGTCCTTGCTGAGGCTAGGCCCTTGAAACAACTTGTGAACGCCCTCAAGACGGATCATAGTGTAAGGCGGTCTCCAAGTCTAGACAAAAATGGACTTTTTTTAAGGTGAACAGGTCGATGTTGACCATCACTTGCCCTTGCCACGGCCCATTTCCCGGATTTACGATGCCCGCTCCGAGGGATGGTAACGGAGCACAGTGCAGGCCTGCCTCGACAGTGTTTGCCGGCTGTAGTGGTGAAGGTACTCTCCTGGGGGTGGTCGTACCGGGACCGACCCATTTCAGGAAGATCTCTCTTGCCTTGCCGTTCTTTTTCATTTCCAGGATCGTGGTATTGACGAATTCGACAAAAGCTTCGTCTTCCTTCGTTTCCCTCCCTTCTTACAGTCAGTGCATGGGTGACAGGACTTGTCTCAGAAATTGCCGGGCTCTCTCATGCTTCGGTGCCTTGAAGAACTCCGAGGGGTTCGCCTCTTCCAGAATGACGCCTCCGTCAAGGAAAACGATTCTGTCTGAAACTTCACTGGCAAACCCCATCTCGTGAGTCACGACCACCATCGTCATCCCTGTCTGGGCAAGGTCCTTCATGACCGCGAGCACCTCGCCGATCATTTCCGGGTCGAGTGCCGACGTAGGTTCATCGAAAAGCATGATCTTCGGCTTCATGGCGAGTGCCCGGGCGATAGCCACTCTTTGCTGCTGGCCTCCGGAGAGCTGTGCGGGATAAGAGTCGAATTTTTCAGAGAGCCCGACTCTTTCCAGCAGGGCCATGGCTTGCTTCCTCGCCTCCCTGTTGCCGAGCTTCCGAATTTTAACAGGAGCCAGAGTGATATTTCTCAGGACCTGAAGGTGAGGGTAGAGGTTGAATTGTTGGAATACAAAACCTATCTCGGCGCGCAGCTTATTGATGTTTGTCTTTTTGTCGGAGAGGTCGTTCCCGTCGACGATGAGCCTGCCCTTATTGATGGGTTCAAGCTGGTTGATGGTCCGGATCAGGGTCGACTTACCGGAGCCGGACGGGCCACACACGACGACCACTTCTCCCTGTTTGACATGCAGATTGATGTCGTTGAGAACATGGAGTTCCCGAAACCACTTGTGTACCCCTTCGAATCGAATCATAGACTGTTAATCCGCTGCAATCCACCGCAACCGGGATATCGCAGGAGCCACGCAGATGCACGCCGCAACAAAAGGATGAACGGTGTGCGCCGACCATGGCGCGTTTGCACAAAACCCGGTACGTGTGACATAAACCATACCGTCCATGCATTATACCTCTATATATAGGGGGGGCCGGGAAATCATGACATCCTGAATAATAAGGTGTTGCAGGAATGTCCTATGTGAATCTCCCTCGGCCAATCAGGATTCGGCATGGATGGGAGATGCAGACAACAGCGCTATCACAGGGCGGCGCTAACATCGCTTCTGCAACATGTTCGGAAAACCCGGAGCCACCGGGGCAAGGCAGGACGGACTGACTGAACCGGTGACAGGAAATCTCTTTCAATTCAGACTCTGTGGAATGATGGGAACGTAATTGGTCACACTATCAGGACTGCACTTGAAGTAGTCCTTCCACCCGGGAGTCTGTGAATCTATACCGGCTTCGAGTTTCACAACGACCTGGCCGCCGTTCTTATCGGGATCAAGCCATACCACGAATTCACTTGCACCGATATGATTGTTCGCTCTTCCCCAATCGAAAGTGTATCCCAATCTGGTCCAGGGATACAGCTTCGTATTCGTCGGATCCGCATCTCCATATATTGTCTGCACTCTACGGATATACCATTCCTTGTAAGTCTTGGGCTCCTCGCCCTTGGATTCAACCATCTTTCTGGAACCGGCCAGCCTGAGGAACGGATTCACGTCGGACGGGAAAGACCAGTCATCCTCTCCCACCTTATAAGCCAGCTCCGTTTCATGATTGGTCGTCTGAGGGTCGGCCCCGGGCCGGAAAAGATCGCCGGGGTCGATCCAGAACTCCACCAGGGCGTCGTAATCGTTCTTTGGGTGAAGACCGAGGAGTTGTTTGAGCCTCTTGGGGGTCGGAGGACACTTTGTAAAGCCGATAAAATAGTTCTTCAACTCAGGCACCACCGTGACCCATAGTGCCCTTGTCAATATGTACTGTTCCTGGCCAATGTACGGTTTGTAGTAGGTTTTGTAGGTGTCTCTGTTCATGAAGGCCACGACGAGCACTCGCGAAAGATACGGGGCCCCTTCCCATACGATGGAATCCCCATGCAGTCTTGCTTTGTTCACTTTGTCGGCATAAGGGACAATTGCAAGCAAACGGGTCGATACATCCTCTTGCGAGATATTGCGGGTGTCGATCAGAGCCTGTCTGTACGCTTTGAGATCCGCCGGTGTCGGATTAGCACCGAAAACCGGCCCCACCTGGAGCCCCAAGAACAAGAGAGCGACAGCAAGGCCGGCAAGCAGACCCATTGAGCGCATTCTTCTCATGAACATATGAGTCCTCCTTCTGCGCGTTTGCTTTACACCAATTGGGGTCTCGGAGTTCTAACGGTGGTGGATCTTTTTTGTTTATAGCAGAACGTTCGGTGAATGCAATTGGAATGACCCGGAGACGAGGTGAATTCCACTCAAAAAAAAAGGAAAGCCAGGGTGAGGGAGGGACCTGGCTTTCCAGAAGGTGGGAGTGAGAAACCAACTCTTAATCCATAATAAACACAGACGGAAAACGGTTGCTATGAGGCAAACGATGTATTTTGTCCCGCTAAAGACTGTATTTGAGAATTAAGGCCCGGGCCTTGCCGGAACCGCGTCACGCGAAGTCTGCGGGCACGCGGGAATGCGGGTATGGGCGTTTTCACAGATGCACCTCACATGGAGCATAGACCCTATTTCCTTGCGTTGCGTGGATTCACTGTAAAGACGGGAACGGGGGAGTTCTTTACGACCCTCTCCGCAACGCTCCCGAACGGGAAAATGGCTTTCATGCCATGCGTGGCCATCACCACGAGGTCCGCTCCTATTGCTTCAATGGCTTTCAATATTTCATTTGCCGGATCCCCCAGCAGGATATGTATGAAATATCCGGGACACCCGGTCAGTTTCTCCGCACAGAGCTGTTGAAGACGTTCCCTGGAAACCCGGATCCCATATTCCTGGATTTCGGTGATATGTTTCGGGTCAAGCCCGCCTCCCCAATAATGTTCGAACCGGGAAAGATCTTCGGCAACATGCACCAGATGGACTTCAGCATCGTATTTCCCACTAAGGGATATCACGTAAGATTCCGCAGCCGAAGCGGCTTTCGAAAAGTCCGTCGGCCACAGTATTTTTTCAATCTTCATCGATGCCTCCATGGCAGATTCGGATTCAAAGTCTGAAGGCACTGCTCACATCCCCTTCATTCCTATGATAAGATTGAAAATTGGGCCGGGCAACGCACACCGGGAGACTGATAATTTCGATGCGCGTCGGCAGTGTGGGGCAAAATTCTTTTCACGTTTTGGGTACATGCATGGTGGGCGAGATAATAGGGTCTTTGACAAGAGGAAAAGCCGGGGCCGGCTGAAACCATGATTCGTCATTCCGACGAAAGCCGGAATCCAGGATTTTGAAATTATGGGGTGATTCCAACCAACGACACTGGACCCCGGCTTCCGTATTCAGAGCTTCAGCACTCCCGAACCCTCTATTTCGTCCTGCTTGAGCTTGAGTAGAGCTTGATTGGCATCGCGGATCGAGAACACCTGAACTTGAGGTTTAATGGGTATGGCGGCAGCGGTTTGAAGCAGTTCCATTCCATCCCGGCGTGTGTTGGCCGTAACGCTATGGATATTCTTCTCATAAAAGAGGTGTTTTTCATAATCCATTTCCGGGATGGCGGTCATATAGATTCCAGCAAGGGCAAGGGTTCCCCCCTTTCGCAGCCGGGACAGCGCTTGGGGCACCAGAGGACCCGCGGGGGCGAATATGATCGCACTGTCGGCAAGAACCGGCATCTCGTCGGCACGAGAGCCTGCCCATTTGGCCCCAAGGGTCAGGGCCAGCTTCCGGTGTTTGTCACTCCTGGTGCAAACATATACGTCGCACCCCCGGGTGACGGCAAGCTGAATGACAATATGGGCCGACGAGCCAAAACCATAGAGAGCCAGTGTCTGACCGGGACTGCAAAGGCTTCTTTTGAGGCTTCTATACCCGATTATGCCCGCACACAAAAGCGGGGCCGCTTCGACATCGCTGAAAACAGTGGGGATCGGATAAGCGAATGCTTCAGGAACCACGGCATACTCGGCATAACCTCCCGGCGCATGGTAGCCGGTGAATCTCGATTCTTCGCAAAGGTTCTCCTGCCCGGCACGGCAAAAGACACAGACGCCGCAGGTGTGTCTGAGCCATGCAACGCCGATCCTGTCCCCTATGCGGAACCTGGTGCAGTTCGAACCGAGCCGGTCGATTTCTCCCACTATCTGGTGTCCGGGAATAACCGGTTGCGGCAGGGGCGGAAGGTCCCCTTCGATCACATGGAGGTCCGTGCGGCATATGCCGCAAGCCCTGACAATCAACCTCACCTCGTAAGGCCCGGGAACAGGGGTCTCGACTTCTTTCCACTCGAGGGGAGCCGTCTCAATGGAGGCACATCCCTGCAACACCATCGCTTTCATGGCCACTCCCTGAAAAGGAGATCCTCTTTGCCTGTTGATTTGTTCCACCGTTTTTTCGATAATGCGTCAGATGATACGGAAATAGCAAACGGAGACTAAGGTGGCAACTGAGAAAAAACCTGCCGGGGGGAGATTTCATCGGCTCCACGTTCTCCTTCGATTGCTGATCTGGACTGCGATTGTTTTCATTCTCTCCCCACTCATCCTCGTCCTTGCAGTTCATATTCCCATCATCCAGAAGCAAGTGATCGGGAGAATTGAAAAGGAAATTGAACGCAGTACCTCTTCCAGGGTTCAGATCGGGTCGTACCTCTGGTGGCCTTTTTCGCGGTTGTATTTGCTGAACCTCAGGGTGAAGACGGCAGGTAAAGACCTGCTTGAATGCGAGCGGGTTGAACTCAGCTACACGTTGAGTTTTGTCCGGCCTTACATCGTGCCGCGGGAGATGGTCCTCGACAGACCGGCCCTGCATCTGGAGAGGGATGGGAAGGGGCGGTTTCAGATCCCCGGGAACAAGTCCGAACCAGGAAAAAAAGTGTCGCCGATTGGTTCATTCGCCGGGTTGCGGACCCCGGTGCCGAAGATTCGCATTCGTTCAGGCACTGTCGATGCTCAACAGGACGGTCAGCCGGTCCTTGCCGTCAGGGATGTAACGGGGCTCCTTACGTTGCAGGAGGTCGGGGACTCGGATGGAGTGAGTATAAAGATTGATTTTGGGCAGCGACAGGGAAACAGTGAAAAACCGGAGCCGGAAATCGAGGATTATTGAGGAGAACTTACGCTGAACCGCATTCACCCGCTGGATCGGCACATTCCCATACGAACTGAAGCCGGCAGGCCTCGACGAACGGGGATGGACATTATCTTTCGCTTCAAATCTGAAAAGAAAGAGGAGTAATTCAATGAAGATGCAGGATGTTCGCGCGAAGGCTAAAAATCTCGGAATAAGCTCTTTTGGAAAGAAGAAGGTGGAACTCATCCGCGAAATTCAGCTCAAAGAGGAAAATTTCGACTGCTACGGCAGAGCCACGGATTTTTGCGATCAATCGAACTGCTGCTTTATGAGCACATGCCTGGAAGACTCACGGCGACTCACCAAATGAACTGAAAACGATCGAAGGAGCATTGATGGAATCAAAGCCTCCTGAGGAGGATGCGAATATCCTCCTCAGGATTCAAAACAGCGGCAAACCGGAACAGGTCATTATCCTGATCGTGGATGAATCGAGGCAGTATTTCGTGACGCAAGGCATCAACGAATGGTTCGGGGTGGATGAAATCCGAATTCCCTACCAGGAAGTCATGCGGATACCCCAATATGCGAGGGTTCTGTCTTTTCTGGTCGAGACAATGTCTGTCGCCCAGGATCTGAATCTGCCCTATACTTACCAGGACGAATTCGATTTCGAAGGCGAGCGGTATTTCTTCGTTCGACAGAGCGGGTTCCGTCTGCTGAATAAGATTTAAGATCGTCTTCTGCCCAATCGAGCGGGTCCCGGGTGTTATGCGCGGACTCGACGATACGGTGCGGTCCTTCTGCGTTTGCTTTCTTGTAAGTGCGATGAAGGACACAAGCTTTCAGGGCCGTCTTCCAGCTTTGGTGATATCGCTCTTTTGTTCGGCAAGAGCCGTCATTAGTACTTTTTGTTGTTCAATAAAGGTAGTAGAGTAGGTTGTGATATTTTCCCCTCGGCAATCTACCGCCTGCGTCGGCTTCATGCGAGTATCGGCGTTACACGGGCCGACAGCTTGAAGTTGACATGAAGCCGATTCCCTGATATTTCTCGCACACTTCTAGAGAGATGCATCAAGCGTTCGGCAGAACTTGTTTTTCATTTTTCGCTCTCACCGAAGGAGGAAGAAAGTATGAAAAGGGCACTATTTCTCGCGATGGCACTTGTTCTGATGGTGGGGACCGCCAGGGCGGCGGACACAATCAAGATCGGAGTGATGGGGCCGATGACCGGCTCCTGGGCCAGTGAAGGCGCCGAAATGAAGCAGGTGGTCGATCTCCTGGCCGAGGAGATAAATGCCAAGGGCGGCATCTCCGGAAAGAAAATCGAAGTGATTTCAGAGGACGATGGAGGCGATCCCCGGACGGCAGCTCTTGCCGCCCAGCGTCTGGCCACCCAGGGCGTCATAGCGGTGATCGGAACATACGGATCGGCCGTTACCGAAGCCAGTCAGAACATCTACGACGAAGCAAAGATCATTCAGGTCGCCACCGGCTCTACGGCAATTCGCCTCTCCGAGAAGGGCCTCAAATATTTTTTCCGGACCTGTCCGCGTGATGATGAACAGGCAAAAGTTGCGGCCCAGACCATCCGTAAACTGGGCGTTAAGAAGCTCGCCATATTGCACGACAACAGCACGTACGCCAAAGGCCTTGCCGACGAAACAAAGGGGCTTCTTTCCGCCGACAAAGGGACCGAGATTGTTTTTTTTGACGCCTTGACTCCCAAGGAACAGGATTACACAACGGTCCTTACGAAGCTGAAGGCCGTTCAGCCCGACATGATTTTCTTCACGGGATACTACGGTGAAGCAGGACTGCTTCTCAAACAGCGCAAACAGATGAACTGGAATGTCGCTTTCATGGGAGGCGATGCGACGAATAATCCCGACCTGGTCAAGACAGCCGGAAAGGAAGCCGCTGCCGGCTTCTACTTCCTGAGCGCCCCGCTGCCGAAGGATTTGCCCTCCGAGGAAGCCAAGGCGTTCCTTGCCGCCTTCACAAAGAAGTACGGAAATCCCCCCAATTCGATTTACGCTGTGCTTGCCGGTGACGCGTTCCGAGTGGTCGTCGACGCAATCGCCAAGACAAACTCCACCGACTCCACGAAAATTGCCGACTATCTGCATAAGGATCTGAAGGATTTCCAGGGGTTGACCGGAAAGATCTCATTCAACGAGAAGGGTGATCGTGTGGGTGAAGTGTATCGCGTTTATAAAGTGAACGATCAGGGAGAGTTCATTCTCCAGCCCTGAGATCTGTTTATCCGAGCCGTGCGGGCCCCACCCGCGCGGCTCAATTCTTAATCGACTTTCTCTTTGCGATACCATAACTCATGGAACAATTTTTTCAGCAGTTGACGAATGGTTTGGCTGTCGGCTCGATCTATGCCTTGATAGCGCTCGGGTACACCATGGTTTACGGGGTGCTCAAGCTGATCAATTTTGCTCACGCCGATCTGTTCACCCTCGGGGCTTATCTCGGTTTGACTCTCCTCACCTCAATGGGCCTCGCCGATAAACTCGGTCCGGCCTGGGGATGTCTTGTGCTCGCTTTAATGGTCATGGGGCTCATCGCTTTGGCGGGAGCGCTCCTCGACCGCGCGGCGTATCGCCCTCTGCGGGAATCTCCGCGGCTCTCCGCCGTGGTCTCAGCCCTTGGGGCGTCGATCTTCATCCAGAATGCCATCATGCTCGTTTACGGCGCCAGGTATCGGGTTTACCCCCCGAATATCCTGCCCGAAACTTCCATCAGTTTGTTCGGGCTGAACGTCCCGTTGGTTCGGATTCTGATTCTTTGTGCGTCCCTGTTGATGATGGCCGGGCTATTCTTCTTCATCCAGAGAACACGGATCGGGACGGCGATTCGAGCGGCAGCCATCGATCAGGGCGCCGCAAAGCTGATGGGAATAGACGTGAACCGCGTCATCCTGCTCGTATTCATGGTGGGGCCGTCTTTGGGCGGAGTAGCCGGTCTCATGGTGGGACTCTATTACGGACAGATCAGCTTCACGATGGGCTGGGGTTACGGCCTAAAGGCGTTTACGGCCGCTATACTCGGGGGAATCGGCAATATCCCCGGCGCAATGGTTGGAGGCATCCTGCTCGGACTGATCGAGTCGATGGGCGCCGCCTATCTTTCCGTTGCGTGGAAAGACGCTATCGCGTTTTGCGTTCTGATTTTAATACTCATTGTCAGGCCTACGGGCCTTCTGGGTGAACGGGTTGCTGAAAAAGTATGAGTAATAGAATCAAGCTGCTCATCCTTCTTGGAGCTTTGTTCGCTCTACCCCCTCTGTTCCTCAACGCTTATTGGGTTGATGTCTTGAACAGCATAGGAATTTATGCTGTTCTGGGCCTGAGTCTCAATCTGATCGTGGGCCACACGGGACTTTTTAATCTGGGCCATGCCGCTTTTTACGCCGTAGGCGCCTATACCGGGGCCATCCTCAGCACCAGATTCAATATCCCCATCCTCTTGTTGATGCCTCTTTGCGCGATTACAGCCGGAACCTTCGCCCTGATTGTCGCTCGTCCCATCATTCATCTCAGGGGTGACTACCTCTGCATTGTGACCATAGGTGTGGGGGAAATCGTCCGGATCGCCCTCATCAATAATGTTTTCGGCATCACGGGCGGATCAAACGGAATATTCGGGATCCCGCGCCCGTCATTTTTCGGCCTCGTCATTCGAAGCCCCCAGCAGTTCTATTACCTCATCTGGATATTTGTCGCGGTCACGGCCTTCCTGTTCTACCTCCTCGAAAATTCTCGATTCGGCAGAGCCCTGAACTACTTGCGAGAAGACGAAGTTGCAGCCGAAGGGAGCGGAATCAACATCGCTCGCTACAAACTTGCCGCGTTCGTCGTGGGCGCCGCATGGGCCGGAATGATCGGGAACGTCTATGCTGCGAAAATGACGATCATCTCACCGGAATCCTTTACTTTCTGGGAATCGGTCGTCATGTTCGCAATCGTGATTCTCGGGGGCTCGGGCAGCATTCCCGGCGTCATGGTGGGGGCTTTTCTCATCGTCGGGCTCCCTGAAGTTTTTCGCGAGTTCGCAAGCGCCAGGATGCTGATCTTCGGCGCCGCGATGATTGCCATGATGGTGTTCAGAACGCAGGGTCTAATCCCGGCGCGGCATCGTTCCTATGCAATTCCGAAAGTGGAAGAAGAGGAGGGCAGGGGATGAATCTCCTGAGCCTCCAGCGGCTGACCAAGAATTTCGGCGGCCTGACAGCGGTCAACAACGTTTCCTTCGACGTGGAATCGGGCGGCATTGTTGGACTGATCGGTCCGAACGGCGCCGGAAAGACAACCGTCTTTAACCTGATTACCGGCATATACCCTCCCGACCAGGGGGAAATAACCTTCAACCAGAATACGATTCTTGGTCTCAGAACCCACAAGATTGTTGCCCTCGGAATCGCGAGGACATTTCAAACGATCAGGCTCTTCCAGAATCTCTCCGTGCTTGAAAACGTTCTGGCCGGGTGCCACTGCCACATGAAATCCGGAGTCCTGACTTCGATGTTCCACACCCCCGGGCAAAGGAAAGAGGAGCGGGAGGCCCTGTTGAACGCCCTCCAGGCGCTGGAATTTGTCGGATTGGGGAGCCACTTCAACCAGACCGCCAAAAACCTGTCCTACGGAAACCAGCGTTTGCTGGAACTGGCTCGCGCCTTGGCGACCAGCCCGCAACTCGTGATACTCGATGAACCCGCCGGCGGGATGAACGATCAGGAGACCAGTCAACTCGTGGAACTCATTCGAAGGATAAGAGAAAGTGGAACCACCGTACTCCTGATTGAGCACGATATGAATCTTGTGATGAAGGTGTGCGAAAAGATAATTGTCCTCGAACACGGATCGAAGATCGCCGAGGGAACGGCCGCGGAAGTCAAACAGGATCCGAAGGTCATCGAGGCTTACCTTGGCTCCGACAGAGAATGGTGAAAAGATGGTTTTGGAAGTTGCCGATCTCCACGTAAGGTATGGAAACATCGAAGTGATCCACGGGATCAACGTGCAGGTTGGCGAAGGGGAGATCGTAGCCATTCTGGGAGCCAATGGAGCGGGAAAATCAACGGCCCTTCTCACCATCAGCGGGCTGGTCAGGCCATCCTCCGGCTCCATTCTCTTTCAGGGCAAGCCCATTCACAAACTGCCGGCGCATTCCATTGTCAAACTGGGAATTGCACAGGTCCCCGAGGGGCGGCGCATCTTTGGGACACTCACCGTGCAGGAAAATCTCAACCTCGGTTCCTTCATCAGTAAAGACCATGAACAGATACAAGCCACCATGAACTGGATTTATGAGCTTTTCCCCGTACTGCTTGAGAGAAAACATCAGTTGGCGGGCACGCTGAGCGGCGGCGAACAGCAGATGCTCGCAATAGCGCGCGCGCTCATGAGCCGCCCCAGGATCCTTCTCCTGGACGAGCCCAGCCTCGGGCTTGCTCCGCTTCTCGTCGTAACGATTTTTCAGACACTCAGGGAAATCAATCAAACGGGTGTAACCATTGTGCTCGTCGAACAGAACGCAAACGCGGCGTTGCACCTCGCACATCGCGGCTACGTGCTCGAATTGGGCAATGTCGTGATACAGGATACCGCTCCCGGTCTCATCGCCAATGCCGCCGTCCAGGCCGCATATCTTGGGGGGGGAATCGCGTAACGCTTCTCTTCATACTGTCCGTTTGTGGCGATCTTTTCTCCGTTCGGTTTTCCACTTCCCTCCTTTTTTCATCTTATGGTCTTTCCCGGCGGATCCAGCGTCAAGAAAGTGATCGGGTTGAACACTAAATGAACCCGCAGATGCCGGAAATTTAACCGATTCTGCCGTCTTGAGTTTCCTTGCTTTGCCTTCAGGCTTTGCTGCGGCATCCACGTAACAAGACGGTATTATTAAGAATTCAACCGATACGGCGTCAACGAGAAAAAGCTCGTCTCCGGCCTGACGGAAAATGACCCCGGCCTTTTGCGCCTTCCGTGCATAGACCTCGATCGTCACCGGTTCGGGCTCCCGCCGCATCGCGATACGCAAAGCAAAATCCCTGTTGGCATGCAGGGCGAGATAAGGCCGTCCAGCAGCAATCAGTCCATTTTGAGCGACAAAACCAAAATGCTTGCGGCGACACCCGAAAAAAAGCCTCTCGGGGATCCCGGTCGCAATGCAGTAATCGGGGGCTTTGAATTTCGTTCGAATCCGCAAAATACCGTCGTCATCGAGTGAAAAAGGCAGCTCATATCCAAGGCAGGCCAGTTCTTTGAGGTGCGAGTCGCGAACGAATCGGAGAGAATCGTCGTCCTGCAAGGCCCAGTAAAATTCCTTCCACGGCATTGTTCCGTCGGGATTCCAGAAAAGACCGAATTCCGACGGCGAATGGTAGCCGACGTAGGTCAACGTCTTGGCAAGAACATTGTGCGTCATTTTTGAACCCATATACCGGCGACTCCCGATAAAACCCATGCACGTTTAAAACCGACAGTCCGAAGAGAACAGAGAGAAATGTACCACAATGCGGATCGTCGGACGAGTACCGATAGAGTGTGATGTCCCTTGCGCCGATGAGCCTTCAGGCAGGCATCACGAAAAGCTCTATTACTTTTTCAGGGGATATTATGTAAGCTTGGCGGGTTTTTCGCCAGGTTTACATAATATCCATTATCGGACACACAGAATAAGTGATACCATTTTTTTCTTGACTTTCGACCACTGCCGAAGTAACTATCCCTTCTCGACTGAGCGGGAATAACTCAGCGGTAGAGTGCAACCTTGCCAAGGTTGAAGTCGCGGGTTCAAATCCCGTTTCCCGCTCCACCTGTAAATTTTGGGGTGGCGCTTTGCCACCCCTTTTTTTCCTAACCATCCTACCTCAGACCGCCGCAAGCCCATGCCATGAAAAAACGACTCACATCGGGTGCTTTGAAAGCTGCAAAAAAGCGCCGTCCCATGCATGAGACGCTGGTCGATCTCTATTCGCGATTCCAGTTTAAGGACCACATTCTTATCACCATCGACCCCGATCCGGACTCGATCGCCTCGGCTGTCGCCCTCAAAAGGCTCCTCTGGCACAAGGTCCAGTCCGTCACTATCGGTATGGCACGCCCCATAAGGCGTTTGAATAATCTCACCATGGTGAGGCTCTTGAAAATTCCCCTCGTCCTCCTGCGAAAAGAAACCCGTCGAACCTTCGATAAATACCTTATGGTCGATTCACAGCCGGTCCACAATGACGCGTTCAGGCTATTTCCCTACACGTGCGTTATCGATCATCACCCTTTGACCGCACCCGTCGAGGAGGCAGCGTTTTCCGATGTGCGCCCTGAATACGGGTCAACATCCACCATCATGACGGATTATCTGAAAGCCGCGAGGATAAGACCTTCGAAGGCATTGGCCACAGCCCTGCTTTACGGCATAAAGACGGACACGCGCAGTTTCGAGAGGCACACCATCGTCGAGGACATTGAGGCCTTCAGGTACCTCTTCCCCTTAGCCGATCATAACATGTTGAGAAAAATCGAAATATCCGATTTATCCCTCAAAGACCTGAAGATGTTCGACAAGGCTTTTGAACGAAAACATGTCGTAAAGGATCGGATTTTCGCGTACGTCGATGAAGTTCCTTCAGCGGACATTCTTGTGGAAATTGCCGAATTCTTTCTAAAAATACATGACATTTCGTGGAGCATCGTTTCAGGGATTCACGAGAACAACCTCGTCATCGTGGTTCGCAATGACGGTTACAGGAAGGACGCGGGGAAACTGATCCGCAAAGCTTTCGGGGAACTTGGCTGCGCGGGTGGTCATCAGGCAATGGCAAGGGCTGAAATCCCACTCGATAAGCTTGCTCAGGTTATCGAGAAAAGGACTTCGACCTCGATCGAGACCTTCATCCGCAAACAGCTTTCTCCTTTCTCCAAAAGATAATAGAGTGCTGCAATCAGTACGGGTTCCTCTTTGACTCCTCAGTGCACTTCCGGGAAGTTGGGTTCATGGCGGACAGGGCGTTAAGAAAGAAGCAGGTTGAGATTTTTACGGACGGAGCCTGCCGGATCAACCCCGGTCCCGGGGGCTGGGCAGCAATCCTGCGTTATGGCCCTGCCACACGGGAGATCTCGGGCGGTTGCCCTGACACCACCAACAACAGAATGGAGCTGACCGCAGTCGTAGAAGCCTTGAAAGCATTGAAGGAACCCTGCAGGGTGACCGTTCACACGGATTCGAAATATCTCAAGGACGGGATCACGCTCTGGATTCACAAGTGGAAGAGAAACGGTTGGAAGACCGGTTCAAAGACGGACGTGAAGAACCGGGACCTCTGGGAAGCTCTGGACAATGCCGCGCATGCTCATGAGGTCCAATGGAACTGGATACGGGGCCACAGCGGTCATCCGGAAAATGAACGCTGCGATCAACTCGCTCGAGACGCCATCGGCGGCAGCCGGTCCTGCTGAAGGGGTGGTTTCCGACGCTTCCCCGATCGGCACGGCGTCCTCCCAGTCCCCTACCCTTTTACAACATACCGGCACGCCCTGCCCTTCCCTATCCGATCGAGATTGCCGGCGTCCACCAGCTCATTCAATTCGCGGAGCGCCTGGCGTTCCGATATTTCGCCAATCTGCGAGTAGTATTTGTTGGTGATAAAGCCATGAGTTCTGATGAATTCAAGCGCTCTCAACTGGCGGGGCTTGAGACCGGAATGATGAAGTCTTTCTCCCGGCAACAACGGAGGGAGCTGCATCTGACTGTTGGCCCAGGACTCTTCCCCGGGAAGTGTCAAGCCCTCGCCGCTGCCCACTACGACCTCGGTTTCCAGCGCCTGGCGCGGTTCACGAATCTCGGCTGGCAGGTCCTTGGGCACGATTTCCTCGCCATTCGAGAGGATGACGGCCCGTTCTATCACGTTCTCGAGTTCGCGAACATTTCCGGGCCAATGATAATCCAGAAGAAAGCGCAGTGCTTCTGCGGCGATGGTCACCTGTCTTGCCGGTGTTTCAGGCGAATACTTACCCAGAAAATGTTTCACGAGCAGCGGGATATCGTCGGTTCGTTCTTTCAGCGACGGAAGCGCAACATGGACCACATTCAGGCGGTAGAAGAGATCGGCCCTGAACTTGTTCGTCGCCACATCATCCTTCAGGTTCCGATTTGAAGCCGCCACGACCCGGACGTCCACCTTCAGTGTCTGGCTGCCTCCCACCCTTTCGAATTCCATCTCCTGCAGGATCCGCAGCAGTTTGACCTGGAGCGGCGCAGACATTTCGCTGATCTCGTCAAGAAACAGGGTTCCTTCATGGGCGAGTTCGAACCTCCCCTTCCTCTGGTTGACCGCCCCAGTGAATGCGCCCTTCTCATGTCCGAACAGCTCGCTCTCGAGAAGCGTCTCCGGCAGAGCGCCGCAATTCACCGAGATAAAAGGCTGGTCCCGTCTCAGGCTGTTGTAATGGATGGCTCTGGCGATGAGTTCTTTTCCCGTCCCCGATTCCCCGGTTATCAGCACGGTGGCCTTGGTCGGAGCCACTTTTTCGATCAGTTTGTAGATGCGCTGCATGGGAGCGCTCTTCCCGATAATGTTGCTGAACTGGTACCTTTGATGGAGTTCGCTGGTCAACTGGCGGTTCTGACAGACCAGATGGTAATGCTCGATCGCCTTTCGAATGGTCACCTTCAATTCTTCATTCTTGAAGGGCTTGCGGATATAATCGAAAGCCCCCTTCCTCATGGCTTCGACGGCCTTTTCCACCGAACCGTATGCGGTCATCATGATGACCGGCAAATCCGAGTTGTGCGCATGGATACCGTCAAGGAACGCCATGCCGTCCATCCCCGGCATCTTCATGTCCGTGATGACCACGTCCAATTCGTTGGATTCAACAATCTGCAGCCCCGTTTTAGCGGAATCGGTGGTCAACACCTGGTAGCCTTCCTCGATGAGGAGATCCTCCAGAACCAGCAGATAGTTTTTTTCATCATCTACGATAAGAATCGTTTCCATCTAGCTCGTCATTTCGTCTCTTGTTTCGGTTTTGGGCTGGAAAAGAGGCAACCGAACGATAATCGTGGTCCCCTGTCCTTCCTGGCTGACGACCTCGACATCTCCGTTGTGATTGTCCACAATGCTCTGCACAATAGCCAGGCCAAGCCCGGTTCCCTTCTCACGAGTAGTAAAGAACGGGTTGAATATCTTCTTTATCACTTCCCGGGGAATGCCCGGACCAGTGTCGGAAATTCGGACCTCAACCTGGGAGGCGCCGCTCTTCCCATTCAGAATCCCGGTGCGTATCTTCAACAATCCTCCCTCGGGCATTGCCTGGAGGGCATTGGCAAAGAGGTTGACAAACGCCCGGTACAGCAAATCCGCATCCGCCTCAAGAGGATATGAACCTGTCTTATACTTTCGTTCGACCTTGACGCCCAATCGATGCACCTCAGCTTCAAAAACCTTCAGGTTACGTTCGAGTATGTCCTCGATGCGGCACCTTGATGCCTGAAGAGTCTTGGGACGCGCAAAATCCAGAAACTCCGTCAGAATGTCGTTGAGGCGGGTTGACTCTTCCACGATGATGGATGAAAAACGTTTTTGCCTCTCGTTTTCGACCC
The DNA here is from genome assembly GCA_963666995.1 of uncultured Syntrophobacter sp. Classification (GTDB taxonomy): domain Bacteria; phylum Desulfobacterota; class Syntrophobacteria; order Syntrophobacterales; family Syntrophobacteraceae; genus Syntrophobacter. Next base: position 4,812,142 of record OY762941.1, read on the forward strand.
TCTCATGGAGCAATTCCGCGGTACTCCTGATTATCCCCAGAGGATTTCGAATCTCGTGCGATACCCCTGCGATCATCTCCCCCAAAGCTGCCAGCCGCTCCGCCTGATGCAATTGTTCCTCCAGCCGATTCCTCTCCGAAGCCCGGATCGAGATGATCTTTTCGGCGCGACGGGCGATAAAGAGAATGGCCACGAAGAGGATGCCGACGAATGCCAAAAGACTTGCCACTATGATCCACTGGAAGCGGTGAACAATCTGGTAATCTCCCGTCACATCCTGAGTGATCTCAAAAACCCCCAGTACTTTTCCCCTTTTCCAACTGAGAGGCCGTTCCTCCCACATCGGCAGGTAGGTTTTCAACTCCCTCGGACCACTTTTCCAGGAAATCCCCCAAAACTTCATCTCTTCGGCAGTGAGCAGCGAAGTCGATTCCTCATTCAGGGCACGTTCGAACACTTCTCCTATACTGCCAGTGGTGCCGATCAGTTGCGGATCGGTACTGTAGGAAAGAACCTGCCTGGGGTCGTAAATGTTCACCTGTTTTACGGCAAACCCATGAATGGTGTTCCTGACGACCCTGTCCAGACGTTCGTACTGGTTTTCCCTGCTCAGGCGGATCTCGCCTTCGGTCATGATGGTAGGCAATGTGAATTGATAAAACACCTGGTGATTCAGGTTTTCAGCGACCAGCAACGCGTACTGCTCGCTTTTGTGCAAGAGAATGGCCTTGGCCCTCTGCGAAATGAAACCGGAGATCAGCACCGTGGACACAAGGATCACCACCAGACTGGATAAAGCGAGATACTTCACCAGCTTGAACGGTTTGATCGACTCCAGGGTCTTTCTCTTTGTGTCAATTGTTTTCATAGTGCTCTGGAGTGTGCCGGCCTGTATATGCCGGCACACGCGGGTCTATGAGGAATCCCTCTTCTCGTTCAGCTTCTTTCGCCGATTTGAAATAAGTTCTCGCCACCTTCCTTCCCACCCCCTGGCAGTAGGATGGTAGAAGAAGGTTCCTTCGAGGCTTTCTGGCAAATATGTTTCCGGTATCCATCCCTCCGGATCGTCATGAGGATAACGGTAGTTTTTCCCATAGCCAAGCTTTTTCAGCAGCGTCGTCGGAGCATTGCGAATATGGAGCGGCACGGGAGCGCTGCCCGTGTTCTCAGCCAGAGTCCGGGCCTTGCTGAAGGCCTCGTAGATCCGGTTGCTCTTCGGAGCCAGCGCTAAATAGACGACTGCCTGCGCAAGGGCAAGTTCTCCCTCGGGGCTGCCGAGGAATTGATAGGCCTCAAGCGCACCGATCGTTTGCAGAAGTGCAAAGGGATCGGCAAGACCGACATCCTCGGATGCGATCCGGATGAGGCGGCGGGCCAGGTACAGCGGATCCTCTCCGGCGTTCAGCATGCGGGCAAGCCAGTAAAGCCCGGCATCGGGGTCGCTGCCCCGGATACTCTTGTGAAGCGCCGAAATCAGGTTGTAATGTTCCTCTCCTCCCTTGTCGTAGTGAACGCTCTTGCGCTGAAGCGCGGTCTGGATCGCGTCCAGGTCAACCTCTCGAAGCCCCTGAGCATTCGGGGCGCTCGTAAGGACGGCAACCTCCAATCCGTTCAAAACGACCCTTGCATCGCCACCGGAAGCGGCAAAAAGATACTCCAGCGCTTCTTCCGTCAGGTGAGAAGGGAATTTTCCCAGACCTTTTTCCTTATCTTCGAGCGCACGCTCAACGATCAGACCGAGCTCCTGTTCCCCGAGGGGTTCCAGCACCAGCACTTTGGCTCGCGACAGAAGAGGCCGGATGATTTCAAAGGAAGGATTCTCCGTAGTTGCGCCGAGCAGCAAAATCGTTCCGTTTTCAACGTGCGGGAGCAGCGTGTCCTGCTGAGCTTTGTTCAGACGGTGGATCTCATCCATGAAAAGCCAGGTGCGCTGCTTCTGCTTAGCCCAGACGGCCGAGGCTTCGGTTACCGCCGCACGAATCTCTTTGGTTCCGGCCATTACGGCCGATAAGTAAATCAAATGGCCCTGATGCTGATCGACGATCAGTTTGGCGAGCGTTGTTTTCCCGCTGCCCGGCGGCCCCCAGAGTATGAAGGACTGGAATTGCCGCCCCCGGATGACACGGTCGAGAATTTTCCCCGGGCCGAGCAGGTGAGCCTGCCCCACGAATTGATCGAGGGTGGCGGGCCGCATCCTTTCAGCAAGCGAGGCCTTTTCACCGATTTCTTCCTCGAATCGTTTTTCGAAGAGACTCATTTGTTGCATCGGCGCGAAAACCTTCTTCATGAGTGTCAGTAACAATAAGGACGAAGTATTATATACTATTTGGCAAGAAAAGGGATTATTAAACGATATCCGCTTATTAAGCTGGGAGGTCGCTCGAATTCCCGCCGGCATGGCAAGCTCTTGCAGGAGGGGAACGGGAGGTCACAACCCGTTCGAAAGTACGGCGGAGAACCCTGAAGGAAGCGGAGCCGCGCGTTTGCCCGCAGCGGGTGCGTTATTCTCCAAGGTAGGCCCTGATCACCCGTTCATCTTTCAACAGGGTATCTCCAGACCCTTCGAGGATAACTCTGCCTGTTTCCAGGACGTATGCGTAATCGGCGATGCCGAGCGCTGCCATCGCGTTTTGCTCGACAAGCAGGATTGTACCTCCCTGCCTGTTTACGGTCTGAATGGTCGCAAAGACCTCTTCCACCACTAGAGGAGCCAGCCCAAGGGAAGGTTCATCCAGGAGGACGAGTTGAGGGCTGCTCATGAGAGCTCTTCCGAAGGCCAGCATCTGCTGCTCGCCTCCGCTGAGGGTTCCCGCCAATTGTCTGCCCCTCTCCTTCAAACGGGGGAAGAGTGCGTATACCCATTCGAGCTGCTTCAGGAACTCGTGAGCATTCTTGTTATAGGCGCCGAGTTCCAGGTTATCCAGCACGGTTAGATTGGGAAAAACATGTCTGCCTTCGGGGCTTATTCCAATGCCGTGCTGGATGATCCGGTGCGTGCTGAGTTTCGTGAGTTCCTCTCCGCGAAACCGAATGGACCCCGATTGCGATTTGGTCAAGCCGACGATGGCCCTCAGAGTAGTGCTTTTCCCAGCTCCGTTTGCGCCGATCAGGGTCACAATACGTCCCTCTCCGACGCTCAGGTCTACGCCCTTCAGGGCGTGAATGCCGCCGTAGTAGACTTGCAGACCCTCTATATTAAGCATTCTTCGGGCTCCCCAGATATGCTTTGATCACGCCCGCATTGTTTTGTATTTCACCAGGAGTGCCTTCGGCGATGGTGTGTCCGTAGTCCAGCACCTTGATTCGTTCACACAATTTCATGACGAATTTCATATCGTGTTCGATGAGCAGGATCGTGAGCTTGTATTTCTTCAACAGTTTGCGGATCAGCCCGGCAAGATCCATGGTCTCCAACGGGTTCATGCCCGCCGCGGGTTCATCGAGCAGCAGCAGTTTCGGACGCGTGGCAAGGGCCCGCGCGATTTCAAGCCTCCTCTGCTGACCGTAGGGAAGCGCACTGGCTTTTTCCGAAGCAAGATGAGCCAGCTTCAATTCTTCGAGAAGCGTTATGGACTCCTCCCGGATGTTCCGGTCCTCCGCGGCGTATCCAGGCAAGCCCAGCATGGCCTGCCAGAACCCGGACCGAAGCCTGTGGTGGAAGGAAACCATGACATTTTCCTGAACCGTCATGTCCGAGAAGAGCCTGATATTTTGAAACGTGCGCGCAATGCCCAACGCGGCAATCTGATGCACCGGCAACCGGGACATTTCCTTGTCCATCCACAGGATCCGGCCGTGCGTCGGAGCCAGATATCCGGTAATCACATTGAAAACGGTGGTCTTTCCCGCTCCGTTCGGGCCGATCAATCCGACAAGCTCACCGGGTTTCAGGTTCAGGGAAAAGCTCTTTACTGCCGTCAGTCCGCCAAACTGCACGTCGATGTTTTCGAGCGTTAGAAAATTCCCCATGAGTCGTGCATTCTCCAGTCGTTTACTGAGTGCGGGCAACTCTTTTCAAGAGCCATTCCCATCCGAATTCACGGCGTCCCGTAAGGCCTTGACGCACAAAAATGATGACCAGCATGAGAATGAGGCTGAAGATCACCATCCGCATCCCGGGAATGCCCGGTATCGTGAAGAACCCAAGGTCCATCGGACGCTCCACGAACCTCAGTGCCTCTCCGCCCCATGCGAACAGCGCGGCTCCGACGATCGCTCCCGTGGTGCTCCCGAGGCCCCCGACAACGATCATGATAAGGAGGTTGAAAGTCATAAAAAAGGTAAAGAGTGTGGGTGAAATGGTGGTGATCAAATGAGCGAGCAGGCCGCCGGCAACACCGGTAAAAAAAGCACTCAGCATAAAGGCGAGAAGGAGGTGCCGGAAAGGATCGATCCCCATGGCGCGCGCCGCTGTTTCGTCCTCTCGGATGGCCTTCATTGCAAGGCCGTAACTGCTGTTGACAAGTTTGTTGATGAGAACGATGGTGACAATCGCGACTCCCCATGACCACCACAGATTGGTGAAGGGTGAGAGCCCTTTCAACCCGAGAGGTCCGTTTGTGATGCTCTGGAACGCATTGCAAAGGACGCGGATGACCTCACCGAAGCCAAGCGTGACGATGGCCAGATAGTCGCCTCTCACGCGAAACACCGGGAAACTGATGATAAAGGCGAAAAGGCAGGCCATTATGCCGCCCGCGAGGAGCGATACGAAAAAGGGGGCATGCAGGATGTTGAGCGGCCAGGCCAGTTGCTGAATAATGAAATTCAATTGCTTTTCGGCCGGGCTCATCGTGAGCAACGCCGACGTGTACGCGCCTATGGCGATGAACGCGTTCGGACCCAGGTGGAGCATCCCGCAAAAGCCGTTAATGAGATTGTAGCTCACCGCCATGGTGATGAAGATGGCCATGTTGTTCAGAATCCGAATCTGGTAATCGGTGCCGTAGCGGTCAAAAAGAAAGACAACGCCCAGGACGAACAGGACCGTCATGCAATTCAGCGTCTTTTTCCACTTATCCCTATCCATGCATTGACCTTTTGCGAACGATTCCCGCGCCTTTTTCGCCCACCCGGATGAGCGGCGTGAATGGCCGGAATTCTATGGGGAGCAGTCCTTCTAACTCTTATCGATGAAAGGTTCTCCCATGATCCCTGTCGGCCTGAACAGCAGAACGAGGATCAGGATAATGAAGGCAAAAGCGTCCCGATACTGTGACAGCTCTGGAACGGCGGCTACGATCAGGATTTCGCTGAGTCCAAGCAAGAACCCGCCGATCACCGCACCCATAATGTTTCCAATTCCGCCCAGGACCGCCGCGATAAAGGCCTTAAGCCCCGGGAACACACCCATGAACGGGTTCACCTGTGGATACTTCATCGCCCACATGATCCCGCCCGCCGCGGCAAGGCAGGAACCCAGGAGAAAGGTCAGGGCAATGATGCGATCGAGGTTGATTCCCATAAGACGCGTGGTCTCGAAATCTTTCGATGCCGCCCGCATGGCCTTGCCGACTTTTGTGCGATACACGATGTAGAGGAGGCACAGGAGAAGCACAACGGTGACAAGGGGCGTGTATATCGTCAATACCTGAATACGAAGGCCCAGGAATTCGATTACCTTCCCGAAGATTTCCGGCCGCGGAAACGCCTTGGGGACTCCTCCGATAATGACCAGCGCAAGATTTTCGAGGAGAAAAGAAGCACCGATAGCCGAGATCAGGAGGGAAATGCGCGGGGCATTGCGAAGCGGCCTGTATGCGGCGCGATCGAGGAGTATCCCGATGAGACCCGTAATCAGGACCGCCAGAGGAAATGTAATGAACCAGGGTAAAGTGAACAGCGTTATCCCGTAGATTGCAACATAGGCGGCAAACATCAACAGATCGCCGTGGGCGAAATTGATAAGGCGCAGTATCCCGTACACCATCGTGTAACCGATGGCAACAAGGGCATACAGGCTTCCAAGTGATATCCCGTTGATCACCTGCTGCAAGAAGATTATTGAAGTCACTCATTTTCCTTTTCTTCACGGAGCTGCGAAAGTCATCTCGAGATCGGCCCCGTAAATTTACACTCCCGACCCAAAATGGACAATAGATCGGATAATGATTCCGAAAAAAAAGCAGGGTCATTGATACCCCTGCTTTTTCTATGAAAAAGGAATAGATCAGATGCCCTTGCGCTTCATGCAGTGGATTGCCCGATCGGTCAAGATGAACCCCTGCAAGAAACTCACGGATTGATCGTCGTAACGTATACGAATTTACCGCCGAACACCTTGTTGATAACCATGCTCTTGATCGGGTTCCCGTTTTCACCCATCGTGATCATCCCCGAGACGCCCTTGAAGTCTTTGGTGGCGGCCAGAGCATCACGGATTTTGACCCCCTCGGTCGTTCCGGCCCGCCTGATCGCATCGACCAGCAAAAAGTATGCATCGGCTCCAAGCGCGCCGAACGCATCCGCTTCTTTCTTGTATTTGGCTTCGTACCTTTTTATGTATTCTTTGGCCCGATCGGTGGTCGCGGCCTCCTTATGAAAATGACCCGTAAAGTACATGTTCTCAACAGCGGCGCCACCCACTTCGATCAGGGTATCCGCCTGGGCCCCGTCTCCCGTCAGGATGGGACAAGTTATGCCGAGGTCACGGGCCTGCTTTGCCATAAGTGCGTCTTCCGTGTAGTAGTTGGGGGCATAGATGATGTCCGGCTTGGTCGCGAGAACCGCGGAAAGCTGGGCCGAGTAGTCCTGATCTCCGGTCTGTATATACGTTGTGGATACGATCTTGCCACCCAGCTTGACAAATTCCTTGACGAAAAAATTCCCCAAACCGACACAGTAATCCTGAGCAATGTCGATAATGACTGCCGCGGTCCCGGCCTTTAACTCGTTGCGTGCAAATCGAGCGGCCACTTCACCCTGAAAGGGATCGATGAAGCAGGCGCGAAAGGCATAAAGCTTTCCCTGATTGACCAGGGGGTTCGTCGCGGTCGGGCTTACCGAAGGGATTTTAGCCGCCTCGGAAATGGGATTTCCGGCCATTGTATTCCCGCTGATAGCCTCGCCCAATATGCCGACCACCTTCTTCTTTTCGAGCAACAGGGTGACGGCGTTTGCCGCTTCGATCTTATCGCTCTTCGTGTCCTCTCGGGCGAGTTCTATCTTCTTTCCCAATACTTCCGGTTCCATTTCCTGCGCGATCTGAATGCCCGCCCATTCCATATCGCCATAGGCTGCGACCGCACCGGTCATCGGCAGATAAACGCCAATCGTCATTGTCCCCTCGGCAGAAGCGATCCCCCTCACTCCGAGCAAAACCGACAACGCCGCCACGAGCAGAATCAATCCTTTCCTGTGCATCCCGTTCTCCTTTGATCCTGATGAAACAACTGTGAAGCCAGAACACCTTCAACCATGACAATGAAACCAAGTGGTGCGCATATGCCCGGATGTGAGACTGTTGCACAAAAATGCACCGAATCCCGCCGGAAAAGCACAAATCGACAATTTCCGGAACAGTGTCCCCTGACGTTTCACCGTTGGTCCCGGAATTTACCTTCTCTATTGTAGGAAGCTGGAACGATGAAGAAAAGTGATTTTTTCGACATCGGGAATACCCCTACGCCGGAACGCTCTCAAGGGGCTCGATATCGATCGGCTTGTCCCAATTCTTCAATATCCCGGGGATATGGGCGGCGCCGACCACCGCAATGATCTTCCGCCCCGCAGCTTTCCGGATCTTCGCGGTCAGGTAGAGGTCTCTTTCCTCGATCAAAACCTGTTTCAAAGGAGGAAAAGAATCCCCAAGCTCTGCAAGAAGCCCTTCCAGGACATCCTTCTTTTTCATGTTCTCGATGTCTTTTTCCCCTATCTCATCAATTTCTCCAACGGACTGAAAAAGTTCGAAAAGGAGCTTGATCCTCATTCTGACATTCATGAGAGTCCAGGCCCTCCGGAGCGTTGTACGCACATCCCGATCGATCAATTCGATGTTTGCTCCCACACGTTCCGCCGCACTTATGGCATGCCTCATTTCGTCTCCGGGCATGACGCCAAGCCTGGCCCCGACTCTCCTCTGGAAATACACAAGGACCGCCGACGACAGGAGCAGTGGAGAATCCTTCGATCCAATGGTACGAAGGAGCGCTTTCCCACGCCATTGTCTGTTTTCAAGAAGCGACCGGTACCGGGTTGCACACAGCTCGAGGCACACGGTATCGGGCATTTCCGCCTCGATGATCGTGTCGACCGTCTCCGCGCTTTCTTTTGATACGTGAGCCGTTCCAACGAGGATAATTTCTCTGTCTTCGAAAGACATGCGGTGAATATTTATGAAGTCTGTCATGGACGCTGTGACCTTTCTCGAGATTCGGTTTCTCACCGTCGCCGGATAACATGGTATTCGAATCGAACCGCCGTCTTCCGCGCGTGAGGGACACCTGAACACTATTAGGCATTCATTGCATTCGCCGCAACATGGTTTTCGCCCATGAGCCGTTTGCCTCTCAGGGACAGGAATATTTTTTCTCCTCAAAGGTTTTAAAAAGCCATGGCTTTTGGTATATGAGAGGGCATCGGTTTGGGGAGCAGGTTGCTTGAAGCGAACACGGAGATGCACTGATGCCCACGGCCTTTGTCACGGGAGCTACCGGATTCATAGGCGCTCATGTAGCGCGGACGCTGATCGCCGCGGGTTGGAGAGTGCGTGGTTTGAAACGCCGCGGATCGCCCCATTCGGCCGATCTTGGGGACATCGACTGGCGTGAGGGGGATATCCGCTCATTGGATCAGGTCAGCTCCTCGATGTCCGGTTGCGATGCGGTTTTTCATATCGCAGCGGACTATCGTCTCTGGGCACGAAACCCCGGTGAAATCTACGAGAGCAACGTGACCGGCACCGGGAACGTTTTCCAGGCTGCGCTCACTCATAAGATTCAGAAAGTGGTTTACACCAGCAGTGTCGGAGCGCTCGGCCTGACATCGGACGGCTCACCCGCCGATGAAGCCGTTCCCGTCTCGCTCGGCGACATGGTGGGCCACTATAAGCGGTCCAAATTTCTTGCGGAGCGAAAAGCCGACGAGTACATTGAGCGCGGACTCCCCATCGTCATCGTCAATCCCAGCACCCCCGTCGGCCCGGGAGACCGCAAACCGACCCCAACGGGAAAGATCATCGTCGACTTCCTCAATGGGAAGATGCCGGCCTATCTGAATACGGGGCTCAACCTGGTTCATGTTAAGGATGTCGCCGCCGGCCACGTGCTGGCCTTTGACCGCGGCCGGGTTGGAGAGAAGTACATCCTCGGCAATACAGATCTGACACTGGCTGAGATTTTCCGGCGCCTTGAGGTGATTTCCGGGGTAAAGGCCCCGCGGGTCCGATTGCCCTATCGTCCTGTTCTTTTCCTTGCTTATATTTTCAAGGGACTGTCCGCGCTCACGGGCAGAGAGCCCTTGATCCCCTTCGAGGGTGTAAAGATGGCTCGAAGGACCATGTTTTTTGACTCCAGCAAAGCGGTCCGTGAACTCGGATTGCCCCAGACGCCCGTTGACGTCGCTCTTTCGGAAGCAGTCCGGTGGTTCCGGGAAAACGGGTATGCACCCGGACGGGACCGCTCCACAGAATTGAGGGTTTGATGCGTTTTCCAATGAGTCTGTATATGTCCATGACGGCCTATCTGGTCGCGAACAGGATCCACGGAGTCGAACGATTCCCGCTGGTGCTCATGCTCGAGCCCACCCACCGATGCAATCTTACTTGCGCCGGATGCGGAAGGATCCGCGAGTATCATGATACTCTTCACCTGGAAATGACTCTGGACGAATGCCTCCGCGCAGTCGAGGAGGCGCCCAGTCCCGTGGTCACGATCACCGGCGGCGAGCCCCTCCTTTACACCAATATCCGTCAACTCGTCCAGGAGGTCCTGGCCAGGAAAAAGCACATTTACTTCTGCACGAACGGGCTTCTTCTCGAGGAATCCGTGCCGTTTTTCCGTCCGGATTCGCACTTCACATGGAACGTGCATTTCGACGGGACCGAGAGCGTACACGATGCCATCATCGGAAAGCCCGGAGGTTTTCAGAAGGCCATTGCAGGGGTAGCGGCGGCAAAATCGAGAGGATTCCGGGTCAGTACCAATACGACCGTCTACCGCGAAACCGACGTCGACGACCTGGAGAAGCTCTTCGAACAACTGACCGCAGTCGGGGTCGACGGCATCCTGGTGGCCCCCGGGTTCAGCTATGAGGAAGTAATCGGGGACGTCTTTATGACGCGAAAGGAAATCACGCGCAAATTCAAACGCATCCGCAAGTGGGGGAAGCGCTTTCCCATCATCAGCAATCCTCTCTACCTCGAATTTGTTGCAGGAAAGCGCACCCTTCAATGCACCCCCTGGGGCAGTCCCACCCGGAACCCACAGGGATGGAGATCACCCTGCTACCTTATAGCGGATCGGCATTGTTCCACTTTTGAGGAGTTGATGAATCAGACGGATTGGGACCACTATGTCTCCGGTCGTGATGAGCGCTGTGCCCAATGCATGATGCATTGCGGCTACGAGCCCAGCGTGGTGTGCGAGATGAGCGGCAGGGACGTTCTGCGCATGCTCAAGTGGAATCTTCATGTATAACGTTTTTCATCTACTGTGGGGTACGGTTCTGCTGCGCCCCTACGTGTTTTCTTTCCTGGCGGTCTATATCGTGGCGGCCTCCGCTCATCTCGGGTGGAAGAGAATGCTCGCCTATCTTCCACTCGGGTACTGTCTCGCCTGGATTTCCGAATTCGCATCGATCCATTGGGGATTCCCCTATGGAGATTACTATTACATCGATACCACGAGCCATCGCGAACTGTGGGTGTTCGGCGTTCCCTTCATGGATTCTCTCTCGTACGTCTTTCTTTCCTACTGCAGCTATTCGATGGCCATATTCCTTCTCAGTCCCGTGATCTTCGGAACCGGCAAAACAGTCATCCTGGAGACACGCCAAATCCGGCGTTCATGGCAAACACTCATTCTTGGATCGCTTCTGTTCGTCCTTCTTGACATCATCATCGATCCGGTGTCACTCCAGGGGTATCGGTGGTTTCTCGGGCAGATCTACGGATACAGGCACGCCGGGCTCTATTTCGGCATACCGATGAGCAACTTTGGGGGCTGGCTCGTCGTCGGACTCGTAATGGTCGCGGCTCTCCAATGGCTTGACCGGGTTTCGGCTCTGGAATTCACAGGCGTGTCCCCGCTGCGGCGGATCCCGTTCGTGTGCCTTTTCGGACCGCTTCTCTACATTTCGGTGCTGATTTTCGGTTTGTCGGTCACCTTCTGGATCGAAGAACTGCTCCTCGGACTAGTGGGCTGCGTCATCCTTTTCTTCCCGGCGGTACTTTCCATCCTGTTCACCCTTTACAAGTGCGAACATCTCACGGCGGAGGCAGTCCGTAAACACTTGGCCGACTTTCCGGCCCCGGGAAAAGAGGAGATCTTACCCCCCGCCTTTCGGAATGCACTCCGAGATCATTCGACCCAGGTCAGTGACGGATAACCGGAGCACCGCCCTGAGGAATTCGCCCATTCTTTTCCCTGCCTTCGCCGATCTTATCCAGGATACATAAAATGCTTTGATGACAAGCGGCTTCCGTACCGCAAGCGAGAAGACCTTCGATAACCGCACTTCACCTGCCGGACCCGTAATGGCCCCGAGGTCGAAGCCGATATCGTCGTGCAGTCCATCGCTTACAGCCCTTACGGAAAGAAATGGAATTGCCCTCATGCAGGCAAATCTCGCGAGCGAGTACGTTTCCATATCGACGACTGAGGGGACGTCCTGGAATTGAGCGCCCAGCAGGCATTTATTCACGGGACCCGCCGCTGTTAAGATGCGGGCCGCCGCAACCCCGTGCAAGTCGCAGATACCCGTGAGGCCGGCCGGTAGGTGAACATCCAATATGGATTGCCGGGCACAGGGTTCTTCTGCGACAATGCTGTGGAAAACCCGCCCGACAACCACCTGGCCCACCTGAAATTCATCCGTCAGGCTGCCGGCAAATCCACCGGACACGATCAGGTCCGGCGGCTCTCGTTCGAGGACCCAGGTCAGTGCCTTCTCGGCGTGCAGATCACCCATCCCGGTTTCAATGAGGAACACCGTTTTGCCGTCGAAACGCGATTCGAAGGTCTTGAACGGCTTTCGGCAGATCAGACGCCAGGGGCCGGTCATCCTTTTAAAGGGCGCGTATTCCTCGGCTAAAGCCGCAAGCAGAGCAATTTTCATGGGTACCCGGATCTTATCGTGAATTGAACGATCTCCCCCTCCCCTGCCCCTCCCTCTGCAGGGAAGGGATACAAAGTTCACCTGTCGCGGCGCCCTATGCAACGGTTACGTCGCTGCACAGGTATACGTTCTGGATCAGGTTCAGGAGCCGGACCCCGTCAGCCATTGGCTTTTGAAAGGATTTCCGCCCGGAAATGAGTCCCATGCCGCCCGCCCGTTTATTTATTACCGCGGTCCTGGCCGCTTCGGCCAGATCGTCGTCGCCTGAAGCGCCGCCGGAGTTGATCAGCCCAGCGCGGCCCATATAGCAATTCACCACCTGGTAGCGGGTCAGATCGATGGGATGTTCCGAGGTCAGTTCCGAATAGACCTTTTGATGCGTTTTGCCGAACTTCAGAGCGAGATAGCCCCCATTGTTCTCCGGTTGTTTCTGCTTGACGATATCCGCCTCGATAGTGGCGGACAGATGATTGGCCTGGCCGGTCAGGTCCGCGGAAAGGCTGTAGTCCGTGTGGCCGACCGTAAAGGCGGAGTTCCTGAGATAAGCCCAAAGAATCGTAACCATCCCGAGTTCATGGGCATGGCGAAAGCATTGGGAGATTTCCACAATCTGGCGCGAACTCTCCGCGGATCCGAAATAGATGGTCGCTCCAACCGCGGCGGCCCCCATGTCGAAAGCCTGTCTCACGTCGGCGAACAGAATCTGGTCGTGCTTGTTGGGGTACGTTAGAAGCTCGTTGTGATTGATCTTAAGAATGAAGGGGATTTTGTGAGCGTACTTTCTCGAAACGGATCCCAGGACGCCAAGTGTGGACGCAACGGCGTTGCATCCTCCCTCGATGGCCAGTTTCACGATATTCTCGGGATCGAAATAGATCGGGTTCGGGGCAAAGGACGCACCGGCGGAATGCTCGATCCCTTGATCCACCGGCAGGATGGAAAGGTATCCGGTCCCTCCCAGGCGCCCCCCGCCAAATAGGCCGTGCAGGTTCCGAACCACCTGAGCGGGCCGGTCCGTATGGACGAAGACACGGTCCACAAAGTCGGGGCCCGGAAGATGCAAATGGTCTTTCGGAATCTTCGGTGAATCGAAGTTGAGCAGAAAATCGGCTTCATACCCCAAGAGCTTCACGATTTCGTCGATCATAACCCCTCCTTTTGAATCGAAACAGACTGCGCATCCCAATGTGCTGTCTTTTTTCGGATTAAGTGCTTTATCAAGGTTCCCGGCGTTTCAGTGCTTCTTTTACGTGACGAGGATCCGGCCCGGTTGGGCGCCTCATCGACATGAATCATCGATCCCGCAAACCCGTAAACGCGATCGCAGTCTCACTGCCCGAGTTTTTTCAAAAGCTGCGTCAGGGTTTGCGGAAAATCCGTAAATATTCCCGTCACCTTTTTGTTTACAATGAGGTCAAGCATCGTCTCTTCATCGTTTACCACCCAAACGAGTACCGCAAGGTCCTCATTTACGAGTCTCGCGGCTTCACCGGCCTCAAGAGTGTCGAAGCGCGGATGATAAGCCCGTCCTTCGACACTGCGCAGAAGGGACAAGGGATTTCGACGGCGGCGGTTGGCCAGAACTCCCACAGCGATTGCCGGACTTGCCTTCCTGACCCTTTCAAGGTAGCTGAGGTTGAACGAAGAGATAAGCACGCGCTCCGTCATTTCAAGCTCATCGACGAGGCGGACGACTCTTTCCGCGACTGTCGCGTCCCCCGGCTTTCCTCGCAGACTCTTGATCTCGATGTTTACCGCCCAGGAATGCTCCAGGGTAAAGAGAAGCGCATCCCGCAGTGTCGGCGCTCTTTCGCCCCGGTAACCTTCAGCTTCGGCCCCTGAAACGGCACCGGATGATATTTGCCCGAAAGGATCCGATTCCACGAACCACGAACCGAAATCCAGCCGCCGAATCTCTTCCAGCGTGGTCGTATGGACATGCCAGGGGGACCTGCCGGGCAGCAGTTTCGGGGCGTTTGACGTCCGCTCCAGCGTGCCGTCGTGCATCACGACAAGTTCCCCGTCACCGGTCATGCCGACATCGATCTCCCATAGGTCGGCCCCGGCAGAAACGGCCCTGAGTCCAGCGGCGAGAGTATTCTCGGGAGCAAGGGATCGAGCGCCCCGATGCGCGATGTTCAAAACCCTGCGTGAAAGAAGATCCAGGATCATTTTTCGGAACCCTGAGCGTTCCCGGCAAGAACGGGAAGTCGAATGCCCCTATGGCCATTTGCGGCTTCGCGTCGAGTATCGAGGTATACCGGCGGGAAGTCAAGAACCGCAACAGCCGGTCTGCAGAAAAACAGGATCCCGGCTTCCATTCATCAGATCGATAGCGCCTTCCGTAAATCTAATTCGCCTTCACACAATTTCTAACTTGATTTCTTTGTTTCTTGGTGATTTAAGGAAATACTTTCCGTTTCATACTCATGCGAGCGCGAACACCCTCGAGTGAACCCGCATTGTCTTCTGCCACGATTCCTTAAGAGATAGGACGCGTTTAGAGCCTGTTGTTTTGTTGGAAGCGAGCACAACCATTGAACCGGAAAAGGTGATTTCGGAGAATCGACTCCGCCGTTTCTCCAAATAGAGAAAGAAGAATCTGGACGGAAGCCTGACCATAGTTGAACCGTTTATCGACAGGAGGAATCAAATTGGATGCAGAGAAGTTGGGAGCACGGATAAAAAAGTATCGGGAGCAAAAATCGATTAGCCTGGACGATCTTGCGGCGCGAACCGGATTGAACCAGGACTTCCTGCGCGCTGTTGAAGATGAAAATGTCTATCCCTCCCTGGGTCCTCTGCTCAAAATCGCCCGTGCGCTGGGCGTAAGACTCGGGACCTTTCTCGACGACCAGATCACTCACGACCCGCTTATCGTCCGCCTGGAAGAGCGCAAGGAAGAGTTGAGCATGCTCACCGGGAAGAATAAATCCGTGGCCCTGAGGTTCCATTCGCTGGGGCGCGGCAAAAGCGATCGGCACATGGAGCCTTTCTTCATCGAGATTTTACCCGAATCCGCCCAGGACAAGAAACTTTCCTCGCATGAAGGCGAAGAGTTTATCGTCGTACTCTCGGGAGAAGTCGAAGTGATTTATGGCCAGGAAACCCATACACTCAAGACCGGGGACAGCATCTACTACAACTCCGTGGTTCCCCATCTCGTGAGTTGTGGAGGCAGCCGGAGAGCTGAGATCTACGCTGTCTTATACTTTCCTAAATAGAGAACGAGGCAGATATGGGCGATACATTCCTCCACTCACTTACTCTTGGTCAGATACTGGACCAGACCATCGCAAGGAACCCGGACAATGAGGCGGTCGTCTATGTCGACCGCAATTTTCGGCTGACATACCGGCAGTTCGGTCAACTTGTGGACCAATTGGCAAAAGGATTGATGGCTCTTGGAGTGCAGAAGGGTGAAAAGGTGGCCGTCTGGGCTACCAACGTTCCCTATTGGGTAGCCCTCCAGTTCGCGACTGCGAAAATCGGCGCCATCCTGATCACCGTCAATACGAACTATAAGAGCAGCGAAGTCTCCTACCTGCTGGCCCAATCCGAGACCGAGAATCTCTTCATCATCGACGGCTTCAGAGACACCGATTACCTGCAGACTATCTACGAACTGGTCCCGGAGTTGAAGACTCAACAGCGGGGATATCTCGAAACGCCCCGTTTCCCTCATCTCAAGAGAGTGCTTTTCCTGGGGCCCGAAAAACACCGCGGCCTGTATTCCGTCGCGGAAGTTCTGAACCTGGGGAATATCGTCACGGACGAAGAATACCTCGCGCGCCAGGCTACCCTGGATATCCACGATGTGGTCAATATGCAGTATACCTCAGGAACGACAGGGTTTCCCAAAGGCGTCATGCTGACCCATCACAATATCGGAAACAACGGCTACTGGATCGGTGCGAACCAGGTGCTCGGCCCGAATGACCGCGTCTGTCTGCCGGTGCCCCTCTTCCACTGTTTCGGCTGTGTCCTCGGCGTGCTGGCGGCGATAAATCACGGCAGCGCTCTCATCATCCTCGAGAGTTTCGACCCGATCCTGGTGATGACCTCTGTCGAGGAAGAGCATTGTACCGCACTTTACGGTGTGCCCACCATGTTCATCGCGGTCCTCGAACACAAGCTTTTCCCCAAATTTGATTTCAGTTCGCTGAGAACCGGAATCATGGCCGGATCGCCCTGCCCCATCAGGGTCATGGAAGAGGTGATGGATAAGATGAATATGCGTGAAATCACCATCTGCTACGGCCTCACCGAGGGATCCCCAGTGATGACCCAAACCCGGGTGGACGACGATGTCAGAAAAAAGGTCGAAACGGTCGGCCGTGCCATGCCCGCAATCGAGGTCGTTATCAAGGAACCTGAAGGGACGGCGATTTTGCCTGTCGGATCACAGGGGGAAATTTGTTGTCGCGGGTACAATGTCATGAAGGGCTACTATAATATGCCCGAAGAAACAAACAAAACGATCGACAGTGACGGATGGCTCCATTCGGGAGACCTGGGAATAATCGATCCGGACGGCTATCTTATCATAACCGGCCGATACAAGGACATGATCATCCGCGGTGGGGAAAACATCTACCCCAGAGAGATCGAAGAGTTCCTCTACAAGATGGAGGGCATCCTCGATGTTCAGGTCGTCGCGGTAGCAAGTGGGAAATATGGCGAGGAAGTGGGGGCATTCATAGTCAAACGCGGCGACTGCTCGTTGACTCCCGAGGATGTTCGCGACTTCTGCCGCGGCAAAATCTCACACTACAAGATTCCGAAGTACGTTGCGTTTGTAGACCATTTCCCAATGACGGCCAGCGGCAAGATACAAAAGTACAGGCTGCGTGAAATGGCCACGGAATTGTTCCCGGATGCATGACCGAGGACAGGCGTGCCCCTCTCCCCTGCCGCCGGGACCGAACCTGTCCCAACGGGCGGGCTTTATGCCCGCCCTGACTATTTCCCCCCCGGCCTGTATCCGAACTCCATGAGCGCCCTCGGGTCTTTCCTCCAGTTTTTGGTCACCCGGACAAACAAACCCAGATAAACGTGACAGCCCAGAAGCGCTTCAATATCCTGCCGAGCCTGCTTGCCGATTTCCTTCAACATGTGACCCTGTTTCCCGATCATGATCGCCTTCTGTGAATCGCGTTCGACATGGATCGTGGCTTCGACGTCGATTCGATTCCTGTCCTTCTCTTCCGAGAATCTCTCCACCGTTACCGCCACGGCATAGGGGATTTCCTGATGAGCCAGACGGAAAACCTTCTCTCTCACGAGTTCGGCAACCAGGAATTTTTCAGGCTGATCGGTCACGTAGTCTTCGGGATAATACCTTGGGCCGTCAGGCAGGACCTCAACGATTTCCTCCAATAGTTCATCCGTGCCGTCCCCAGAAATCGCTGAAATCGGTACGACCGCGTGAAAATTATAGGATTTTCCGTACCGCTCGATGATCGGCAGGATCAAAGACTTTTCGCCCACCAGATCGATCTTGTTGATGGTGAGCACAACAGGCGTGCGAACCTTGTTCAGATTTTCAATGATGTATTCGTTGACCTCGTGATCGGTCTCCGGCAGTTGAACCAGAAAACAAATGGCATCCGCTTCATTCAACGCCGACAATGCGGTTTCCACCAGGACCTTGTTGAAGCGGTCGCGTGCCCTGTGAATTCCGGGCGTGTCCACAAAAACGATCTGGTAGCCGGGTTCCGTCAGAATCCCCACGATGCGGTTACGCGTAGTCTGCGGTTTTGGCGCCGTAATAGATATCTTCTCCCGGAGGAACCGGTTGATCAGGGTTGATTTCCCTACGTTCGGGGCGCCTACCAGCGCCACATAGCCGGACTTGAAGCCGGTCGTCGATTTGCCGCTCATTTTAAAAAGAGCCTCCATCTACCTGCCTACTGCACAGGCTATTACCGTTATTGATTTCATCCCGCGTCGGGCCGCCTGCCGGCGGTGCAAGAGAAAAACGGCATTCTGCCCGAGACGAGCATTCCGGATGAGTCTTCTTCCACTATTCCCATGAATACTCGACGCATCCCGAAGCCAGGTGTTCCTCCCCGACGATTCTTACGCAGTGAATTCCCCACCTTGCCTGCCAGTGCGCGACGTTAGCCCCGGATGGTCCTCTGAACTCGCTGACTACCCGCTCGGGGACTCTGAGCAGCAAAGTCTTCCCCGGATCGTTCCTGCCTTCTCCGGCAAGGTATCCGTCCACCTTGCGCCGCCAATGTCGCGCCTTGACAAGATACCCGAACGCAGGGTGATAGGGGCCGCCCAGAATGTTGCCTGGTTTTTCAAGCTCGGGGTCGGCATGAAGTCCCATGCGGATGACCGGAATTCGCTCCCCGAGGAGCAGATCATATGCCGAAGCGCACCACTCAACCGCTTCATCCAGCGCCAGGGGCCGGTACTCATTTCTTCTGTATTGTTCGGCGAGTTGCGTGTTTTCGAGTACAAGTGTTGGATAAAGCCGCGCAAAATCAGGCCTGAGCCGGATCACCCGGGAAATGGAATCAAGGAAGGTAGCCGAGTCGTCTCCCGGCAGTCCGGGCATCATCTGGATTCCAAGGTGCCAACCCATCCGGCGGACCGTGCGGCAGGCTTCTTCCGCCATGCCTGAATCGTACCCCCTGGCACACGCTTTCAAGACACGGTCCGAGAGACTCTGAACGCCGAGTTCAACCGTCCGGATTGGGTATTCCGACAGCAGGGCCAGGACTTCAGACCCGAGCGAATCGGGCCTGGTCGAAAACCTGATGCCCGTGAATGTCCCGCTCTCAACGCCATCCCGGGCACGATCCAGAACGTGCCGCAGAACACTTCCCGGAAGCGATGTGAACGTGCCCCCATAAAAAGCTATTTCACCCGGGATTCCCGATCGGCAGGCGTTTTCAAACAACACGGAGTACTGCCGATGGAAGGCCTCCAGGGGGCCGTCTTCGGCCGAACCGCCGCCTTGCGGGCGGGTTACTGCGTGCTGATTGCAGTAGACGCAACGGTATGGGCATCCCGCATGAGGCAGAAAGACCGGGTAGATGCGGTTTGCACGAGATCTAATCAACGGTTTGAGGCTCCTCGTTCACTTTATCAAGAGCACGCTGAGCAGCCATCTGCTGAGCATCTTTCTTGCTCTTCCCCGAACCGCCGGCCAGAACCTTGCCTTCCAGAACGACATTCATATGGAATGTCTTTTCGTGATCCGGTCCTTCCTCACCCGTAAGGACATACACCGGGGTCTGCTTGTATCGCGCCTGAGTCAATTCCTGAAGCTGGGTTTTATAGTCCTTGTCGAGGGCCTTGAGGATCTGATCCTGCTTTTCGATGTCGAGGTATTCCCCGAAAAGGCTTCGGATCACCTCCAGGGCGGGTTCCAGTCCGCCATCCAGGTAGATGGCAGCTATCAGGGCTTCCAGGGTATCTGCGAGGAGCGATGCCTTATGCCGTCCTCCCGTCATCTCTTCGCCCTTGCCGAGCAGCAGGTAATCCCCGACATTCAAATGCGTGGCGATTTCCGACAGCTCGCGCTCGTTAACGACGGATGACCGGAGCCTGGACAGTTCTCCTTCGTTGTAATTTGGAAAACAGTCCAGCAGCAGGTGGCTGATGGCCAGTCCAAGCACCGCATCGCCAAGAAACTCGAGCGTTTCATTGTCCTTCTCGTCAATGTGGAGGTTCTCATGCAGAAAGGATCGATGCACAAGGGCCTGATGAAGCAGGCCCGCATTCCGAAACCGATACGCAAGAGCCTGCTGCAGCTTATCGAGATGTGTTGCGGAGTCCATTCTTTTTTGCTATCCTGAAATTTTCCACGAAAAGTTAGTAGCAATATTGTAAAGTGTAGTTACTCATTATACATGTCAAGAGCGAATGGTAATGTCAAGATCGCCCTCGCGTTATTATTATGGTTCCAAACGGAAACAGGCTTCGCCAGATGCCGTCTTCTCCGGAGCAGATGGACCGTGTTGACCTGGATCAGTTCTCCCGCACCCAAAGGCGATCGCTTCGTCCTGCTCGACCGCGACGGAGTCCTCAACCTCGATAACGACAACTTTATCAAGAACCGGCAGGAATATCACTTCTTCCCTGATGCCCTCGAATCCTTGAGCTGGATGAACCGACATCATATCAACGTTATCCTGATCAGCAACCAGTCGGCTCTGGGACGCGGAATAACGACATGGGACGACTTCTGGACCATCCACGAGCATATGGTTCAAGGGATCCGGGAAGCCGGGGGAGATGTCCTTGCCGCTTTTTATTGCCCTCATTGCCCGGACGACGGGTGCAACTGCCGCAAACCTTCTCCAGGAATGATCCTGGCAGCCCGCCGGCTGTATGGGTTTCTTCCGGCAGCGACCTATATGATCGGGGACAAAATTACGGACCTCCTGGCCGCAGAAAATGCCGGCTGCCCGGGGATTCTACTCGACCGCTTTCCCCTGGAGCGGAAACCCGGCGTTTCCGAAGGTTCGCCCTTCAAGTCGCACCGGCGATTTCTCAGTCTTCCGGAAGCCGTCCAGTCCATGTTCGGGCATCTCCCCGGTCCGTGAGTTTTTCGGCAACTTAACACAACTTCATCTCGTGCAATAGGGTCATTCCAGATCCCAGCTGATCGCGCATTGTGAAACGAAAGGAGAAAGTTCTGATGTCTTCAAGCAGTCAACCGCATTTTCAACCCAAATGCCCTGTTGAAGAGCAAGGTATTAAAAACTACTTACGTGCCTTTTATCATCTGACCACCGCTCAGCTTTATGAACAGGCTATCCTGAGGCAGGAAGGCATGGCTGCCCATATGGGGCCGCTTGCCGTTTACACCGGGACCTTTACCGGCCGGGCCCCCAATGACAGATTTATTGTAAGGGAACCCGGCAGCGACGATAAGATCGGTTGGGGCAACGTCAATCGTCCGTTCGATGCCCAGGATTTCGACCGGCTTCATCACAGGCTCATGGCGTATCTGCAGGGAAAGGACATTTTCGTCCAGGATTGCTTCGTCGGCGCCGATCCCGCTTACCGTCTTCCCATCAGGATCGTTACGGAGAAGGCGTGGCAGAATCTTTTTGCCCGTATCATGTTCCTCCGTATCCGCGATCCGAAGATACTGGCCCAATTCACGCCCGAATACACCGTCATTGCCGCTCCGGGTTTCCTCGCAGACCCCGAGGCGGACGGCACACGCTCGTCCGCTTTCGTTCTGCTCAATTTTGCCAAGAAACTCGTTATCATCGGCGGGACCGGTTATGGGGGTGAAATCAAGAAGTCTATTTTCAGCGTTATGAATTACCTTCTCCCCCAAAGGGGCATCCTGCCCATGCATTGCTCCGCCAATCTTGGGAAGGACGGTGGCGCGGCAGTCTTTTTCGGGTTGTCCGGCACAGGAAAAACCACTTTATCCGCCGATCCGGACCGAATCCTGATTGGAGACGACGAGCACGGGTGGAGCGATGACGGGATTTTCAACTTCGAAGGGGGATGTTACGCGAAGGTCATCCATCTTTCTCCGGAGGCTGAGCCTCAGATCTATCGATGCACGAGACGGTTCGGCACCATTATCGAGAACGTGCCGATCAATCCCAACACGCGGAGGCTGGACCTCGATGACATCTCAATCACCGAGAACACCCGCGCCGCTTATCCTATCGACTATATCGACAACGCATCCCCCACCGGTCTTGCGCCCCATCCCCGCAATGTCGTTATGCTGACCTGCGACGCATTCGGTGTCCTGCCGCCCATATCGCGCCTGACAACCGAGCAGGCGATGTACCATTTCCTTTCCGGTTACACGGCAAAGGTGGCCGGAACGGAAGCCGGGATCACCGAACCCCAGACTACCTTCAGCACGTGCTTCGGCGCTCCGTTCATGGCGCTGCCTCCCACCGTTTATTCAGGGCTTCTCGGCGAACGGGTCCGCAAACACAACAGCACCTGCTGGCTCATCAACACCGGCTGGATCGGAGGCGGTCCGGATACTGCGGGGCGGATTGCCATCAAGTATACCCGGAGGATCTTGCACGCCGCGCTTGATGGGGAGTTGAACGACGTCGAATTCGTGACCGAACCCTACTTCGGGCTGTCCATTCCAAAACACTGCGCCGGGGTCCCAGAGGAAATCCTTGATCCCATAACCTCATGGAAGGACAAGGAAAAATATAAAAAAGAGGCGGCTGAGCTGCGCCTGCGCTTCCGGGAAAATTTCAAGGCATTCGAAGCCGGCGTGGATCAAGAGTTGAGAGAGATCATGTAGCCGGTTAAGGAACGATCATGTTTTATCCCCCGTTTCTCGCGTTTTTCTTGTTCGTGTTTCTTTTCATCCTGCTTGTGGCATTTGCACTGGTCCAGTTCGGACTATTCAGTTGGGCCTTCAGCCGCTTGGGGATCCCGCCGGAGTACCTGTTTTCGCTGCTTTTCATGTGCATTGTGGGGAGCATGATCAACATTCCAGTTCGCAGGATCAGGATCCAAGGCCAACCGGAAGACTTTGAGGTGATATCGTTTTTTGGCATGCGCTTCCGACCTCCGCGACGCCAGCAAAAGAATGAAATGGTGCTCGCGGTCAACGTCGGAGGCGCGGTCATTCCCTCATGCCTGTCCCTGTATCTCCTGACCCATGCCGAAAATCCCTTTCGCATCTTGTTGGCCCTGCTTGCGGTGGTCTATGTTACCTACAAAGTGGCAAGGCCCATCCCCGGAGTCGGAGTGGCGACCCCGATGTTTATCCCGCCCATTGCGGCAGCACTGGCGGCGATGATTTTCAACTATAGCTGCGCCGCTCCAACCGCCTATATCGCCGGCACTTTGGGCACGCTGATCGGGGCCGACATACTTCATCTTGGGAAGATCAAGGAAATGCGGGCTCCGGTCGCGTCCATTGGAGGAGCCGGGACCTTTGACGGCATATTTCTTACAGGGATTCTGGCTGTCCTTCTCGCTTGAACCGGAAAGTTGTGAACGCGTGAACTGAGATGTCCGCTTCCCCTGCCGGCGGCATGGCGGGATTGGGGGCGGCGGGCATAATGAAGGGGCCATGGATTCTCGCCGCCTCCGGCTGCTCCCCCATACCCCGGCGCTCCGTGCAAGCCCGACTTGGCTGTCTTCGGACGGGAATCGTTTGATCTTACCGCGGCGTCTGCGATGAAGGAAGCAGGGACTTTTCTCAAATTTTAACGGCGAAGGACCGAATGTCTTATGGCAAGTCAGGTTTTCTTTACCGATTTAAGGGCCACGAATAAACAGGGTCTCCTGGACAAGATCGGGAAGCTGGTCAAAGCGGCCGGGATTCAGAAAACCGTAAAGAGGAAAGGATTAACAGTGGTTAAAATCCATTTCGGTGAAAGAGGCAACACGGCTTTCATCCGGCCCCGAACGTCTCATCAACCCCCATAGGTCCGGTGCCCGGTCAACCACATTTCCCAATGCCGGAAGTGCGGATCTCGTCCCTTCCCGGGGACAGTCCGGCTTTCTGTAGTGAGCGAAAATCGGACCTTTCCAATTGCTCTGCCTCCCTAAAAATGGCTTGTAAAAAGAGTCTTCATTGACTACAGTTGGCCCCGGAAGCGCCAAGCTCACTGGTGGGGCTCCCGGACTTCAAATCCGGTGCGGGGTAGTGAAGGCTGTCCCGGGTGGGTTCGATTCCCATGCGCTTCCGCCAACTTGCAAAATCCGAAAATTCGAGTGGTCTCAGTCTGGTTTACGTGCTTATTGCACGCTCGGATTCCGATCTAGCCCCTGACTTATTTCAGCCTTCACCCGATGATCTCGGCAGATCTGGAATCGCCTGGTAGAGTATGGATGTACTTCGATGACGATGCTTGAATGCCTAAACTCATATCGCCCTTGAAAGTGAGCCGTATGATTCCGGGTCTAAGGTTCATGCTGCGCTGCTGTCTCGCGTTTGCCCTCCTGGATTTAATGATCCTGCCTATCGGGCCGTCGCTGGCGGCCCGGCCCGATCGAATTCTCGTCGAAGTACAAAGCGAACCCTGCAACGAGACATGGAACAGCGAAGCAGCCGGCCTGCTGCACGCCGGCCTGGATAACTCAGTTCCGAATTACTCGGCCGGGTCCAGCCTGGAGATCAGTCCACCCCTGTTCGAATGCATTTCCGGCTGCTCAAAAAGAGCCGCGGCGGAGGCATCTGATTCAGACAAGGTGGCGACGTACTCGCAGCGTTTCATTTTGGAACGAAAATCGGACGGGACCTTATGGCTCACCGTGGAGAGTCGGCATGGCGCGGAACGCGCGGGCTTTAAAAGGGTTCAGTGGATGATCGAACCGACCGCCGACGTGGACACGGCGGATTCCTATGCTTCTTCCGATGTTGCCCGGCCCAATGATGAGCAGCGCCGGATTATGCAACTGCTCGGTCAATACGCGCTCTACCGGAGTAACGAACAGGCCGGGGATCCTGATGCGCCGTACCAGGGACTGTCCAACACCGGCCCGAATGCCGTGCCGCGCCGGGAAAAAGGTGAAATTCACGTCATCGAGACGACGAACATGGCGGATCAGCCATACAGCAATGGGAATCCGCCCCAGAAACATTTTACGAGGGCCACTCTTGAGACTGTCGGATTTCTAGGCGCAGCCGCCGAGTATTACTGGCTGCAATCTTCCGAAGCAAAGGATTTTGATTTCGCCAACTTTGGCGACAGCATGCGGGCCCGCTTCGTTACGGGCCGGGCGTACCGCTTTGACGACAACGCCTGGGATACCAATATGGGGCATGTGTATGCCGGCCTCGGATATTACACGCTGGCCCGCTCAAATGATCTGAACATATATGAATCGTCGCTTTTCACCCTCGTTGATTCATCCCTTTGGGAATACTTTGTCGAATGCCGGGAAGTTGTCAGCATCAATGACGTGATTATGACTCCTTTCGCCGGAATCCCCATCGGAGAAGTCTTCTATCAATTGGGTGAGTTTTTTCAGCACGGCTCGGACACGGTCCTCAATAAGACCATGGGTTATACTTTCGGGTTCCCGACCGCTTTTCATCGCTGGCTCGATGACAGCAAGTCGAAACCCGCCCGGAACGTTGATTCATTTGGCTTCTCAACGGATGTCTGGCATCGCTTCAGGCTCTCTGTAGGATTTGGCGGAAGTGATTTGGCCAGCAGTAAGAAATCTCGCGGCGAAATTGCGCTGGGGGCGGATCTTGAGATCGTCCTCGCGGACAAGTACGGTAGACCCGGCCTGGAATGCGGATTTTACAAGAACGGCTTTTTCAATCAACTCTTTTTGAATGGGACCTTCTCCGGCGACGGCAACGTGGACAAACAGTTCATGGCCAGGACGGCTTTTTGGGGCTACTACGAGCAGGACATCAAGAGAGAAGCGGTTTCGAGTCCACTCGAAGGTCATAGCTTGTTCGCGGGAATCGGCACTGCCTTCGAATACCTGTCGCACAACTTCGCGGGAGTCTCCCGTCAGGATAACCTGGCAATCTGTGACCTGGTAGGGCCCTTCCTCCTTTGGGATTTGTACCGGCAGGGAGTTCACGTCCGTACCGTAACCGACATTTACCCGAACTTTTCCATGGTCTCACCTTTCTCGGCCAGGGAGTACAGAGAAGATTTCAATGCTGCGGGTGCAACGTCCACCTTCGCCCGGCACGGTTACTACTATGCCCTCGGCCTGACTACGGGCACGAGCCTCGAAATCATGTATAAGAAACTGGAGTTCGACACGCGGCTTCGATTCTACCTCTTCGATTCGATCAATGGACTGGATCGCTTCCAGGGGAAACTGGAAGACGACTTCAGTTTGGAGGACAAGCGGTTGGCATTCGAAACCGGCGTCGGGTATTCTCTCCCCGTGGACAACCTGAAGGTTTTCCTGAACGCCGAAAGGCTCTTTCGGTGGAGCCGAATCAAGGACTTCAACTCAGAGGATGATGAAACCAGGCTGCTTGGCAAGTTGGTTTTTGAATTTTAGCTCAATTAAACATAAAAATCCGGCCGGCAGACGGACACAATCCCGATGCACGGGTCCCTTTACACAAGTCTCACCTGTCGTGGGTCTCTTCGAGCTTTTTCGCCACACCGCTCGCGGGGTCTAAATCTCACGTACGCCCCTTCCGGCCCCTGACCACTGTATTCCTTCTTCCACAGCCTTGTAAGATGCCGGAATGAGACCCGTGCAATAAGGGCGCACCCATGTGCGATAAGCAAGGGTGGGAAGTGCGGGCGAAATGAATCAATCGATTACAGTTGACAGAGAGGTCGAGATCATGAGATTGAAAGGCATGCAAATCCGTCCTTGGCATACTTGCAAGTGTCGAATATTATGATACTAAACATTCAGAGGTTGACATCGAACCAGATATGGAATAGTGTATAATTTGCATCAATCAAGAACAGTTTCCCTTTAGGATCTAATCGTCATATCATTAGGTTGTTGTCACGCTGCGGTAGACATATCTGCCTGCAGGGGCGATTGCAGCTCAATCAATGGGCGTTTAAGCGGTTCGATACGCGGCCGTCGGCGTTGTGGTTGAGTGCTTGAATAGAAGTTGACAGGCATGTTTCAGAATATACCCAAAGCGTTTCTAGACCGGATGCAGTACCTGGAGCAGGTTGATACGAGGGACAGAAAGGATGAAACTCCTTTTTCCCACAGGCTGCGCCAGATTCCAAGAGAGACGGGCAAGTTCATCGCCATACTGGCTTCGAGTGCCCCGGAGGGTACTTACATCGAAATCGGCACGAGCGCGGGATATTCCACCCTGTGGTTAGCTCTCGCATGCCTTGAAACGGGAGGAAGTCTCATTACCTTCGAAGTATCGGAGGTAAAGATCAAGTTGGCTCGGGAGACATTCAGGCTGACCGGCCTCGAAAATATCGTACAATGCGTAGAAGCTGATGCTCGTGACTGCTTGAAGGATTATGGGAGGATTTCCTTTTGTTTTCTTGATGCTGAGAAGGAAATCTACTCGGACTGTTATGAAGCCGTCGTGCCTCGGATGGTGAGAGGGGGGCTGCTGATAGCCGATAATGCAATCAGCCACGGCAAAGTCCTTGAGCCTTTGATCGAAAGAGCGGTGTTGGACGAAAGGGTGGACGCGCTGGTTGTCCCGATTGGAAAGGGAGAACTTGTTTGCAGGAAGCTTTGATCGCTTTTCGAAGCGGGCGTTAATTATGAGCGAAATTGGGGTTATTTGTTGACATTGAAAGGGAACGACCGGCCCCGACCGAGGCTGCATCCCTGCCAAAAGAAGAGATCAAATGATCGTGAAAAAGACTCTTTTCCTGAATCCACCATCCTTTAAAGGCTTCGATGGCGGCGCTGGTGCGCGCTACCCCGCTAAACGCGAGATCACGTCCTACTGGTACCCCACATGGTTGGCTCAGCCCACCGCGCTTGTGGCCGGAAGCAAGCTGGTCGACGCCCCGCCCAACCATCTCACGCTCGAGGACATTCTAAAGATCGCTGCGCAGGACTATGAACTGATCGTCATGCATACGAGTACGCCGTCGCTGGAGAATGACATCCAGTGCGTCGAAGCCCTGAAAGCGCAGAATCCGAAAGTGCAGGTCGGCTTTATTGGCGCACACGTGACGGTCCTGCCGGCTCAGACTCTTCAGCAGGCTCTTTCCGTCGATTTCGTTTGCAGGAGCGAGTTCGACTTTACCTGCCTCGAATTGGCGCAGGGTAAGCCTTACGACCAAATCAAGGGCCTTAGTTATCGGGCAAAAGACGGCTCGATCCACCACACCCCGAACCGCGAACTGCTGAAGGATGTCGATATCCTGCCCAGCGTCCTTCAGGTTTATCGCCACGATCTCACTATTGAAAACTATTCGATCGGCTACCTGCTGCATCCGTACGTTTCCTTCTATACCGGACGCGGTTGTCCGGCCAGGTGCACTTTCTGCCTCTGGCCTCAGACCATCGGCGGTCATAAGTACAGAGCAAAAAGCCCAAAGGTCGTGCTCCGGGAAATAGAGGAAGGGAAAGCCCTCTTTCCGGAGGTTCGGGAATGGTTTTTCGATGACGACAGTTTCACGATCGACCCCAGGCGGGCCATTGAGATCAGCAAAGGGGTGAAAAGGCTCGGCATCAGATGGTCATGCAATTCCCGCGCGAACGTCGACTACAAAACGCTCAAAGAACTTCGTGACAACGGCCTTCGTCTCCTGGTCGTCGGCTTTGAATCCGGCAATCAGCAAATCCTCGACCGGGTGAGAAAAGGCGTCAATCTGCAGCGCGCACGGCAATTCATGAAGGACTGCCATGATCTTGGCATCAAAGTCCATGGCACATTCGTTATGGGCCTCCCGATCGAAACGCCGAAGACAATCGAAGAAACCATACGGTTCGCTCAGGAACTGGATCCCTATAGTATTCAGGTTTCCATAGCCGCACCTTTTCCCGGGACGGAATTGTACGAACAGGCAATACAGAACGGCTGGTTCAATAACAAGATTTTGCTGTCGGAAAGCGGCATCCAGACTACCAGCCTGTCTTATCCTAATTTGCCCACCGACGAAATAGAAGAAGCGGTGGAAAGGATGTACCGTCGTTTCTATTTCCGCTTGAAACCGATTTTTCGCATGTTTCGCGAGATGTCAACCGAGAAGCACATGCTGGTGCGCCGTTTGCGGGAAGGCAGGGAGTTTCTGGATTACCTCCAAATCCGTAAGGGGAACGGGCATAACGTGAACCCGAAGCCTCAGCAGCCCTCTCAAACCACCTGCTGAACGGATAGGCTTCGCACACGGTTTGCTTTTCGGCGATTGTTTTTTGTATTATCGAGGTTTAGTACTGAAGATGCTTAATTCGGCCCATTGTAAGGCGATTTTGTTCGATTTCGGCGGCACACTGGATTCTGATGGCGAACACTGGCTGGATCGGTTTTATGAGCTTTACGAAGGGGCCGGACTAGACGTTTCCAGAGAAGAAATCAAAAGGGTATTTTACAGTGCGGATCAACTCTGTTGCGGCGACCCGCAAGTCGCTTCGATGGGTCTCCGGGCGCTGATGAGGCATCATGTCGGCCTGCAATTTTCCGGTTTGAGTTTGAAAAGCCCTGCCCAAGAGGAAGAAATCGTAGATCGGTTCTGTACGAAGACGGAGCGCATTCTCCAGCGCAATAGCCAACTGCTCAGGCGTTTGAAATCAATTTACCGGCTGGGCATCATTTCCAATTTTTACGGAAACGTGGCTACGATTTGCAGGGAGGCAGGGTTGGCGGAGTCCCTTGAGGTAATCCTCGATTCCACCTGGGTCGGCGTCAGCAAGCCGGATCCGGAGATATTCCACATCGCCCTCGGGAAATTCAATCTGGCCCCGGAGCAGGCTGTCTTTGTCGGTGATTCATACGAGCGTGATATCATACCGGCCCGGCAGGTCGGCATGCAGGCCATATGGCTCAGGGGACCCAATCCGCGAGTGCCTGAAGATGCCGCACCGCCGGATTGTCAAATCTCGAGTCTTCTGGAAATAGAATCGATCCTCTCATGAAGATGGGCATTATCGCCGCAGGAACCGGGGAGCGTCTTGCCCGGGGGGGAATCCCGACTCCCAAGCCTTTGGTGCCTATAGGGGGAAGGCCGCTCATCGCAAGAGTTATCGACGCCGCTGCAAGAATCAACGTCGATTCCATTGCAGTCATTGTAAACGATGTGAACCCCGCTGTTGCAGGCTTTTTGCGATCGAACCGTTCGCCGGTCCCGTTGAAACTCGTCGTTAAGACAACGCCCAGTTCAATGGAGAGCCTTTTTTGCCTGGCGCCGCTGTTGTCGGACGAACCTTTTGTTCTGTTCACCGTGGATGTAGTGTTTGGGCAACAGACGCTGGAAGATTTCGTTCAAAGCGCCAAAACCCTGAAAGACTCAAAAGGAGTTCTCGCCCTTACCCGGTTTATCGATGACGAGAAGCCTCTGTGGGTGGACATCGACGGCGGCAACAGGATAACAGCCATGGGAGACGCGGCCGTCGGCAGTCAGTTTGTGACAGCCGGTTTTTATTATTTCAGCCCCGACGTCTTCGCCGAAATCGATCGCGCACGTAAGAAGAAACTGAATGCATTGCGGCAGTTTTTGGGCCATCTGATTGATAACGGATACCCGATACACGGCATCCCGGTTTCCAAGACGGTCGATGTCGATTATCCTGAGGATATACAAAAGGCCGAGGCCTTCTTAAGGGAAATCAGCGAAGCATGAAAGCATTGTCGCTGCTTGGCATTTACCGCGAGCAGGTCTTCTCACCCGGCAAGATAGAAGATGATGCGGCCATTATGGAAGCAACCCTGGAAGAGTTGTCCCGCAAGGGGTGGGAAGTCAGGGGGCTTCGCGCGGAGTCGCTCACCGGTTCCGTCTCAAGGCCGGAACATGTGTTGAGCATGGCGCAATCGAACCGTGTGTTGACCATCCTGGGAGAGTGGAGCACGCTGGGAACCCGGGTTATCAATACCGTCCCTTCCGTGCGCAACTGCTATCGCAAGCCGCTGACACAGATCCTCTCGGAAGCCGGGGTTTGCATTCCGCCCAGTAGAATGCTCACCCTGCATGAGGCGAAGGAAGCGATCTCTTTCAGTTCTTCCGACAGGCTCTGGTTGAAACGCGGAGACGTCCATGCCATAGAAGCCGGTGACGTCGCTTCCGTGACTTGCCGGGAAGAGTTCGACGACGCCCTGCAACATTTTCACAAAAGAGACATTCGGGACATCCTTGTCCAGGACCACGCGCAGGGGCGCGTGGTCAAGTTTTACGGAGTGGGCTCCGGCGAATACTTCAAGGCATATCTGGCCTCCAGCGGTGAGGAACTCGCATCCAGCCTCCTCGATCCGCTTCAGGCTATTTCGCGCAAGGCCGCCCGGGCGGTGGGGCTGGAAGTTTATGGAGGGGATGCGGTTTTGACGGAGGCAAACGGAGCGGTCCTGATCGATCTGAACGATTGGCCCAGTTTTTCGCGTTGCCGCAGATCCGCGTCTGTCAGCATTGCCGCGTATGCCGGGACTGAATTTCAGGCTGATGCCGACCGGATTTCTTCACCTCCCCGACGTGCCCGTGCTTCTTGAAATGCCGGCCGGCTTTGTGTTCCGCATGCGAAGGGCTGCCCGGGCACATGCGGAGCGGAAGGTGCGGAAGGCGATTGGAAACGGTTACTCAATGTGCGCATCGGTTCTAAAGTAGATACTCCAATGCGATGAATTTAAAATTCCTATAATCAAGAAACGAGACTTGCTATGCATTATCAAGGCGTACCGGAAAATGTCGGTAAGACGACATCATCAAACATCTGTGAAGAAGAACGGCGGTATATGGCTCCCGGACTGCAGGAGGTGAGCCAACTCTCCCGGGTGGTGATGAAGAAGGCCAAAGGATGCCGCCTGTTCGATATAGAGGGGAAGTCCTACCTCGACTTCATGGCGGGTGTTGCAGTGTGCAGCATCGGCCATTCGCACCCGAATTATGTCGCAGCGATCAAAGACCAGGTGGAACGGGTCGTGATTGGAAGTTTCACGACTGAGAACCGGCTTGCCCTGCTGCGCCTGATCGCTTCCCTGACTCCTGGAGAGCTGAACAGGACTCAACTGTTCAGCGGCGGAGCGGAGGCCGTGGAAGCCGCTATCAGACTCGCAAAATCCTATACCAAAAAGTTCGAAGTCCTGAGTTTCTGGGGCGGCTTCCATGGGAAGACCGGAGGCGTCCTGGGGCTTATCGGCGATCCGTTCAAAAAAAACTGGGGTATGCTCCACCCTGGATTGCATCTCGTCCCTTATGCCGATTGCTACCGTTGCCCGTTCAAGATGGAATATCCGGCGTGCGGAATGTTCTGCCTGGATTTCGTTCGCAAATGCATAGAGAACAACACGGCGGGCAGCCTTGCGGCGATTATTGTGGAAACCATACAGGGAACGGCCGGAAACGTGATACCGCCTCCG
This sequence comes from uncultured Syntrophobacter sp., assembly GCA_963666995.1. Lineage (GTDB taxonomy): Bacteria > Desulfobacterota > Syntrophobacteria > Syntrophobacterales > Syntrophobacteraceae > Syntrophobacter. The sequence goes on from OY762941.1 coordinate 4,844,324, forward strand.
GAATTCCTCCCCGGTTTGCTTGAGATCGCTCATGAGAACGGGGCACTTCTCATTGCAGACGAAATGATCACGGGCTTTGGCCGTACCGGCAGGATGTTCGGTTCGAATCATACGAATATCGTTCCGGATATCATGACGATCGGGAAAGGCATGGGCTGCGGGTTCCCCGTGTCCGGGCTGATATCGACCGACGAGATTACCGCAAGCCTGCCGTTTTCAAAGCCGAGTGCGTCATCGAGCAGTTACGGAGGAAATCCGTTGGCGAGTACCGCGGCCCTTGCGACGATCCGAACGATAGTAGACGAATCGCTGGTGGAGAATTCCCGGAACGTGGGAGACCATCTGCTGAGAGGTCTTCAGGCACTCGGTGAAAAATACGAACTCATCGGTGACGTTCGGGGTCGCGGCCTTTTGATCGGCGTCGAATTGGTCAAGGATCGAAAGACGAAGGAGCCCCTGGATAAGGCCGTTACCAGGCAGATCTTTCTTGAGACCCTCAAGAGAGGGCTTGTGTCCATGGACTACAAGCCCAACTTCCGCATCAACCCACCCCTGGTCCTCAGCCGCGAAGAGGCCGACGAGGGATTGGCGATTCTTGATGAAGTCTTTGCGTATGTGGTCGACCACATTCCCTATAAGTAGGACCGGAAGGCATGACTCACAGTACCTGTAGAGCGCCGACCCCGCTTCGAGGAGCTATCATCGGCCTTGGCAATGTGGCCATTCAGGCCCATCTGCCCGTGTGGCGGAAGAATGAGCATTTTTCTATCGAGGCAATCGTAGAGCCTTCAGTCGAGCGCGCTGAGCTGGGGAAAAAACTCCTCCCGAATGTACCTGTATATCCGACCATCGAAGCATTGGTGGCTGAAGACGGGGTGGACTTCGTGGATATTTGCACGCCTCCCTGCTATCATGCCGACCTCGCTCTCGCCGCATGCAATTCAGGGATGCATGTTTTTTGTGAGAAGCCCCTGGCGATATCTCCCGAACGGCTGAAGGAGATTCACCTCGCGGCGAACCGTGCGCAAAGGGTTGTCTTTACGGTCAACAACTGGAAATATGCGCCACTTTGGGTTCATTTGTGTGAATTGATCGAGGCTGGTCGGATCGGCTCCATTCAGTCCGTTTCCCTGAACGTGCTGCGATCGCCCAACTCAGGAGGAGGTGTCTCCGACTGGCGGAGGTGCATGGAGGTGGCGCAGGGCGGAATCCTGATAGACCACGGCTGGCACAATCTCTATCTGATTCTGTCTCTTCTTAAGGAGGTCCCCGTGTCCATGGAGGTCAGCATGGAGCCTCTATCGGGAAACGCCCCGGGCCTGGAAGAGACGGTGGATCTCCTGATGCGGTTTCGCAAGGCGGAAGCCGGTCTGCACCTCACATGGCAGGCGTCCTGCCGCCGGAACTACGGAATCATCGTGGGCGACAAAGGAAAGATTTTTCTCAACGACGATCATCTCGTTTTGCATTCCGAGGATTCCGCCCCGGTTCGCTTCGACTTCCCTGAAGCCCTCTCCAACGGCTCCCATCACGCTTCCTGGATGGAACCCGTGATAGAAAACTTTGGGCGTGAAATCGTTGAAACCCACCTCCGCGGCACCAATTTTACCGAAGCCCGATGGTGCGCCCGGCTTATAGACCTCGCCTACCGGTCAAGCCGGGACGCATGCGGCGCACCGGCAGTCTGCAGCGTGCTGCCGGACAGCACCGACTGATGACTCCCACAAAATCGGCAGCCCCCGCGAGAAGATTTCCGGAAGACTGCGCACCCGCGCCGCGGCAATGTGTCCTCAATGTTGCCAAATCCGGCGCATGGGAGACGGTAGGCGGAATTCCTCTCGTTGCGAGGATGCTCTACCATCTCGATAAGATTGGAATCCGTGAGGTCTTCGCCGTATCGGACACGAACGGTATCCCCGTAGACCTCGAAAAATGGCTGGGCGGTATAAGGCTCCGTGAAGTGAGGACGAAGCCCGGGAAGGATGTCGCGGCCGCCATCCTTGCCATACCCGATATCGACCGGCGATTTCTCTATATGGACGCTGCCCACCTCATGGACGTCCGACTCATTAAAGCACTGGCTTCCGCTTCAGACACCACGCTCGCGTTTGCCAACGCTGAAGACGCTAAGGACGGAGTCATCCGGGCAGGCCTGCTCCATGTCGAACATGCCCGGATCTGGGATGAGCAAGGCGATGTTGCTCTAGTCCAACACTCCCAGTGTCTTTTGCCCCAAAGCATCGATCCGTTTTCACCGGAGATGAGAGGACCGCTCACACCTTATTTCTTCCACGTTCGTTCAAAAAGCGAGGCCGTTGAAGCAACACGGCTGCTGATCCGAAGCCAGCAAAAACATGTCATGGATCTCCCCGCGGAGTTCATCGACCCACTCTTTGAAAATCCCCTGACATTTTGGCTTTGCCAAACCCCGGTCACTCCGAACATGGTCTCACTGGCCGGGTGTGCCGTTGCGGTTTTCGTTGCATGGCTGTTCTGGCATGCGCATTTCGCGGTCGGGGCGCTTCTCATGTTTCTTGTTGAAGTACTGGACGGCACCGATGGAAAACTGGCACGCACGAAGCTTCAATTTTCCAGGTTCGGCCGGCATGAGGACATCCTCGATTACTTTTGCGAAACCGGCTTGTACGTGGCCCTGGGCGTAGGGTTGAGTTCCACAACTTCAAACGGCTGGCCATATTGGCTTGCGGCCCTGTTGATTCTGTCGGATACAGTTGATAACATCCTCTATACGCTGGCCGGCAAGTGGTACGGGAAAAGCATTGATCTGTTCCGACCGTTTGATGCTGTTTTCAGACGTTTTGCCGGGCGTCGCAATATCTACTGTGCGATGTTCATTGTCGGATTTTTGCTTGGATTTCCTTTGCAGACATTTACCTTCACGGCGATTTGGGCTGCCGTTACGGCCGCAGTTCATCTGGTCCGAATCATTCAATTTGGAGAAGCTGCCCGGCGGCTCCGCGGGTAGGAGAGGCTCTTTAATTACCGATGATGCAGCGAATACAACGAATACAAGAAGCTGATATGAGCCGCATCCAGTGTATACTGCAAAGAATCTTCACCGCCGTTACGTGGCATCCCCTTCTCACCATCTTCATCGCACTTGCACTGGCGGGAGGGTCGGTAACTTACACGGTGAGGAATATCGATTTCCTGACCAGTCAGAAATCCCTCATCTCTCCGGATAACAGACTCGTCCAGCTTTCCAACCAGATAGAGCAGTTCGATGAACTCGACACCTTCGTGGTAGCCATTCAAAATCAGAAGCCGGCCCAGACCTTGAGCTTTGTTCACGCTCTGGCCGCCCGGCTCGAGGCGGACCGAGAACACTACCTTGAAGTCTTCTACAGGGTAAATCCCACAGCTTTGAAACCATGGGCGCTTTTTTATCTCGATCAGAAGGACCTGGTAAGCCTTCGGAACACGATGGACGAGCACCGTACCCTCATTGGGACTCTTGCGCGCGCGCCCAATGTGGTCAACCTCTTCAAGCTCATAAACGCTGAGATTTCTTCGGAAATGGTGGAAGAACTGTTCACCGGCTTCCTCAACGACAAACCGTCGCATTCCGAGGACAAACCGCTCGATTTGACGCTCCTCATCAACAGCCTCAAATCGATGACTCACTACTTCGACGAAAATGTCTATACCTCCCCCTGGGGCCCATTCCTGACCGGAGAATCGTGGGACGAAGATTCGGAGGGCTATTTCTGGACCGAGAATAAGCGGTACCTGCTCCTGTTCGTGACTCCGGTAAAGGCTGATGAAGGTTTTGGCAAGGCCCAGGATTCGCTTTTGGCCCTGAGACAAACGATTGCGGACGTGGTGCGGACCGATTTTCCGGAAGTCAAGGCGGGCGTGACCGGACAGGAAGCGCTGAATGTCGACGAAACGACGCTGGCCTTGCAGGATATGAGTGTAGCCACCATCCTCTCCCTTGTCGGCCTGGCAATCCTCCTCACCGTGTTCTGGCGCGGGTCAAGAAGGCCGCTCTTCGGGATAACGGAACTGCTTGTGGCTCTTTGCCTGACCTTCGGCCTGACCACCCTCGTGGTCGGTCATCTCAATATTCTGTCGGTGGTCTTCGCTCCTCTCCTCCTCGGTCTGGGGATCGACTACGGCACGCATTGGCTGTCTCGTTATCAGGAAGAGGTGCAGAAAGAGGGTGTTTCCAGAAAAGAAGCTGTCCGCGTGACGATGATCAATCTCGGTCCGGGCCTGATCTCCGCCGGAATGAGTGCGGCGCTTTCCTTTTTCCCTCTGGTTCTGACCGGTTTCCGGGGCCTGGCTGAACTGGGTGTCATCTGTTCCATGGGAATGGTGATGACCACGACTACCAGTGTCTGCCTCCTGCCTGCCATCACACTGGCATTCGACAGACAATCCAGACGGACGGTCTCGCAAAATTACAACCCGTCGATTCCTCTTTTTCGCGTTACGAACAAGCGCGCATTTATCATAGTGATCGTCTCGAGTATCGGATTGGTGTTGTCTTTAATCCTGGCTACGGGAGTGACTTTCGATCTGAACATGCTGCGGCTTCAGTCCAAAGGGGCTGAATCCGTCATTTGGGAAATGAAGATTCTAAATGACTCCAAGCGATCCAGCATGTACGGAGCAGTTCTCGCTCATTCGCTGGAAGAGGTTGACAAGAAATCCAAGGCCCTCGAATCCCTGCCGTCGGTTTCCGAGGTCCAGAGCGTGGCCACGTTGCTTCCCGGTGACCAGGAAAGCAAATTGGGGCTGATTAAACAACTGAAGCCGCTTCTGCCGGAAGTCCGAAACTTTCGAAATTCTTCAGAACGCATTGATCCGAACCAACTGACGAACACGCTTTCCAGGATCAGTTTCAAAATGCTGGATCCAACCAGGGCGGCGGGATCAGCGGACCCATCCCTCATTGAAGAACAGATGGACCAGGTGAGAAGCCTCATCGGGCATTTGCGGCAGCGCCTCGATTCCTGGGATGAAGCGAAGGTTCGGAGCACGCTGCAGGCCTTTGACAGCGCCATGATGGAAGACCTGGCCGACAAGCTGGATATCCTCCACACCAATGCGGACAGAACAAAGCCGATGGAATTGACCGATCTGCCCAAGGGACTCCTTCAGCGCTTCGTTGGACAAAACCATTTGTATCTCATTCGAGTCTTCCCGGCCGAAGATATTTGGGAGCCCGAGCTTCTCGGCCGGTTCGTGGATGATCTCAGGTCCGTGGACGCCGATGCAATCGGTGACCCGGTTACCCTCTATATTTTTACCAAGGCATTTCGGGATGCCTGCATACATGCGGCTGTCTATGCGGTGATTCTCATAGCCGTCGTGCTCTTGTTTGTCTTTCGCAGCGTGACGTATACCCTCTTGGCGATGATCCCCCTGTTTGTAGGGACCGGCTGGACTTTGGGCTTGATCCGGTGTTTCGGGATTAACCTCAACCTTGCCAACAGCATTTTCCTGCCCATGATTATCGGTGCCGGGGTCGAGTATGCCATTATCATTCTTCAGCGATGGAAACAGGGAGGCAATGGCGAAATAGTGCTTCCTTTCGCCACCGGTAAGGGGGTTGTTCTTGCGGGGTTGACCACTACCGTGGGCTTTGCGAGCCTTATGATTTCCAGTCATCAGGGCATCTACGGCCTTGGGTTGCTGACAACAATCGGAAGTCTCTGCGTCCTGTCGGCGGCCGTTCTGCTGTTGCCCGCTCTCATGCACCTGCTCCCGCTGTTGTCGAAGAAATGGGCGCCCAAAGAAGCATTCATCTCACTTCCAAAGAACATCGAAAGGTCCTGCCCCGCCGAGCAAAAGCAGGTCCTGCAGCGCGATATTTCTCACTGACCGCATCTTCCTTGAACGCCCTCACCCCCCCGAAGCCGAGCTAACCCGACACCGGTATTCCCTCAAATTTTCGTAGCGCTGGAGCGCATGCGTCTTTCGTAGAAGCCGATGATCCACAAACCGATCGCAAACAGATAGGTGCCGACCGAAGCTCCGATGAGAAACCAATTCAGCCGGCCTATTATGGCGAGTGCCAATACAAGATAGGCAAAATCGCGGTTGGTTACCAGAGCCATCAGCCGAAGTGTCCTGGGCGACCGGCTGAGGGTGTCGGGGTCGAGCCGCAAAATGCACTGGTAAACGGCGACGATGCACAGGAAAAAACCCCCGACCAGAAACCATAGAAAGCTGAGATATTCCGGATTGCCGGTATCATGATAAAGCCCAAACGCTATCCCCACGAAAATAGCCACATGCACGAGGTTATCGGTCACTATGTCCAGGTAATGACCGAAGGTGCTCTCTTTCAGCTTCAAACGCGCAACTTCACCGTCAACTCCGTCCACGATGACACAGAGCACAAACAGTAGAGAACCGATGAGCTTGGACCAGTACCCCGGCTCCGACAAAAGAAGAGCGCCGATCAGGCCCATGGTCATGCCGGCAATCGTGATCTGGTTGGGTAGAATGCTGGTATGGGCAAGCCGTTTGCTGATGAACCGGGAAATCTTTCGGTCAAAATGGCGTGCGATGAACCCATCATCCGCCATGGTCTGTGCAGAAAGAGCACCGACCAGTTTCTCCTCCGAAACTTTTGCGTCCGTCGCTCTCGCTTCAATAATGTATGGAAGCCCATTGACGCTCCGGAATCGCGTTATATCGTCCAAAACGGCGGCACCATGGCCGTTAGGCGACCACAGCGCACGAATGATCGGCACAAGATTACAATGGTCCACCAGGTAGAGTCCGTTGTTCGTTTCCCCTGGTCCAGTTACGTCCAGGCGGCAAACGGCTGTGTCGTCGCCGCATCTCAGGAAATTGGCGAGAGAGTGCTTGTCGGCAACATGATTGGCCTTTAGCACCATCACCTTCTCTTCATTAAGAACTCCCAGCTCCCGGAGAACTTGTTCCAGTGGTTCATCTTTTCCGACGGTATGGAAGGACCGTGCAGGGATGAGGTCGGACAGAACAGGAATAAAAGCGGTTACCTGCCCAACCATATGGATATTGCTGAATCCAAGCCGAGTCAGGAGCAGAACCAGCCGCCGGGTGACCGGCATCCCGAATACCGGTTCCATCCCTTTATCATCCGGAGCAAGAATAATTGCAGTTTTTACCATCTATTGGCCCTTTTTGTGAACACTGTGGAGTACAAAATCAAAGACATCGAAAGGATTGCAGATGTCGCACGGATGGAGGCAAGGTAACGCCCCGGCATTTTTAATCACCGGTTCGGGTCGTGATGCACCCGATCAACCGAGGAACCGCAGATTCGTTTCGGACCCTTTTATACACGAAGTCGTGAATTAGCTCAAAACCTTTGGCGACCGGAAGGACCATATTGTGCGTCAGTCGCAGTGAAAAAGCGCTCCGCCCCCTCCCTTCCCGCCGAACCTTGCAGATGCCGCCCCTGCAGGCCGCTTGCGCAACTGTCCGATCCAGCCCTTGTGACGCACTGTCAGCAGTGTTCCCGCCGGACCGCACTCTCGCCAAACAGGCCACATGCAAGCCAATTTGGGCTCACGGCAGCCTTCGCCACAGGCATCTAGCATTTGTAGAGCTATTGACTTTATGCTATCTATAAATAATTATCCATCGGCCTGGATGCTTATGGTCCAAAGTCTGATCCGTCTTTTGACAAGAGTGTTGCGGAGAATCCGAAATGATCGATGAGGGGAAAACCAGGGAGCAGTCAGTCCTCAGAAGACAAAACACGCATAGACGAACTTTGGAACTTCAAGCCCTGATGGACGGCGTTCCCGGCATCATCTGGATTGCCCATGACCCCGAGTGTCTGAGGATAACCGGGAACCGCGCAGCCTGTGAGCTACTGCGCCTTCCCGAAACCGCAAATCTCTCCAGGACTGCGCCTGAATCGGAACGGCCTCTGCACTTTAAGGCACTCAAGAACGGAATCGAAATTCCCCTCGATGAGCTTCCAATGCAGATGGCTGCAAAAGGAACGGAGATTCGCAACTGTGAAATTGAACTTCTGTTCGATGATGGTGAGTCCCGGTATGTTTTGGGCAATGCCACTCCACTCGTCGATCCGAAGGGCAAAGTGTACGGCTCCATTGGCGCTTTTGTGGAAATAACCGGGCAAAAACGTATTCAAAACGCATTGAAAGCGAGGGAGGAACGGTACCGGCTGTTTTTTGAAAACAGTATGGACGCGATCATGGTCGGGCTTCCGGATGAAAACCGGATTATTGCCGCCAATCCTCAGGCAAGTCAGATCCTGGGATGGACTGAAGAGGAGCTTTGCACATTGGGACGGCACGACATTTTGGATCCGGACGATTCCAGGTTTGCCGAGATGCTGGAGGCCAGGGACCGCGTTGGAGCATGGAGAGGGGAACTGACCTACCTGCGAAAGGACGGAACGAAATTCCCCGCCGACCTCTCCTCCGCCGTTGTCCGGGACAGCCAGGGGCGCAGGGTCAGCATCATTATCCTGAGGGATATCACGGAGCGCAAACGGATGGAGCACGAGTTGAGCAAGGTACGGGACGGACTGGACATGCGCGTTCAGGAACGGACCGCTGAACTTGTCAAGGCAGGCCAAAGATTACGGGAACAGGCCGCTCTGCTCGATCTTGCGCACGACGCAATTTTCGTTCGTGACATGAATGACCGCGTAGCCTTCTGGAACAAGGCGGCAGAGGATACCTTCGGGTTTACCAGGGAACAGGCCCTCGGCAAGACGACTCATGAGCTGTTGCAGACTCGTTTCCCTGAACCGTTGGACACAATAATTGAGCGGGTTTCCAAAGACGGCCGGTGGGAGGGCGAGCTCAAACACCTCACCTCCACGGGGGATGAGGTTATAGCCGACAGCCGCTGGGCACTGCAGACCGGTCCTGACGGCAATGCGACTGGAATTCTTGAAATCGACCGAAACATCACGTCCAGAAAGCACTCTGAAGAACTGCTCCGAAGGGCCGACCGGGCATTCAGGACGCTCAGCGAATGCAACCAGGCACTGGTCCGCGAGACGCAAGAGTCGGAACTGCTCCACCACGTATGCCGGACCATCGTTGAAGTCGGTGGTTACCGAATGGCCTGGGTCGGGTTCGCGGAAGAGGATGAAATGAAAACCGTCCGCCCGGTTGCCTCCGCCGGGCACGAAGACGGCTACCTTCAACTCGCCAACATCAGCTGGGCGGATAATGAGAGGGGCAGAGGACCAACGGGGCGCGCCGTCCGAACCGGCACCGTCAACATTGCGAAGGAAATGCTCATAAACTCGGACTTCGATTACTGGCGCGCGAATGCGATCAGAAGAGGCTATGCTTCGTCCATTGCTCTGCCTTTGATTGCCGATAAACGGCCTTTCGGGTCTTTGACTATTTATGCGCCCGAACCGGACGCTTTCGATGAAGAAGAAGTGAAGTTTTTAAACAGCCTCGCGGAAAACCTTTCGTACGGCATTGTGTCCATCCGCACGACTATCGAGCGAAAACGGGCGGAGGATGAACTGAGGCTCTACACGGCAAAGCTTGAGTTAATGAATCAGGAACTTCAGGAATTTGCTTTCATCGCGTCTCACGACCTCCAGGAGCCGCTCAGAAAGATCCAGATATTCGGCGACCGCCTGAGAAATACTCATGCGCATAAGCTGGATGAAACCGCGAAAGACTACCTTGTCAGGATGGGGAGTGCAGCCAACCGCATGCAGCAACTCATCCAGGAGCTTCTCAAATACTCACGGGTAGCCACCAAGCCCGGCCCGTTCAATACCGTCAATCTTCGCGCCATACTCGATGAAGTCCTTCAAATATTCGAACTCCAGATCAAGAAATCGGACGGCACGGTTGAAATTTCCGAAATGCCGGACATAGAAGCCGACGCAACTCAAATGAAGCAGCTATTCCAGAACCTCATCGGCAATGCACTTAAATTCCAGCGACCCGGCGGCAGCCCTCACGTGAAAGTGCGGAGCGCCGGCCATGCCAAGAATGCCGTGCAGATTATGGTTGAGGACAACGGGATCGGGTTTGAGGAGCGATACCTGGACCGAATCTTCGCCCCTTTTCAGCGCTTGCATGCCCGGTCGGAGTACGAAGGAACCGGGATGGGACTGGCCATCTGCCGCAAGATCCTCGAACGTCATCATGGGAGCATCACGGCCAAAAGCACGCCGGGGAAAGGTTCAACCTTCATCATAACCCTGCCGCTCAAGCAAAAATGATTCAGCATTCCGGTCCCCTCCGGCAGCTTCAATAAGTTCCTGCCGATTTCAAAGCCGCCCGCGATCCCCTTGGAAGAGACTTTAACGCTTTGCTTCCTTGCATCTGCCGATTTCATGATGACATATCGGCCAATCATTCTTATAAGGAGATTATTCTCTGTGGCGGTGCAGGTGTTCGGAAGAGACGTTCACAGCCATGGCCTGTGGAAGAAGTAGAGACGAAAAAGGAGGGGTTCCGGTTTCCCCTCGCTGGTCCGGCAGACCGGCGGACGAAGGGCATTGGGACGGATATTGGTCCCGGGAGGTATTTGAAATGGGAAAGCACGATAGGACCTTTGAAGTTATTTGCACGGTTCTGGAGTTAAAGGAAAAGAAACTGGCACAATACGCCGCGGGGATGAAGGCTTGTCGAACCCGCATTGGCGTGGAAACCTTCAAAATGCTCCATGACACCGAGACTGAGCACATCAATCATATTTCGAAAATGTATGAAGAGTTGAAAAGAGGGGAAGCATCACCTGATGCCTGCCGATTGCACAAGGCTGAAAGCCCGGACTGGAATGCATTTCTTCTGGAAATGACATCAGGTAAACCGGATAGGGAGTCTTACCCCGAAGACATCGCTGCAATAGAGGCCAGCCTCCGCATGGAGGGCGCAAGCATTGAATTCTATAAAGCCGAACTCCAAGACCTCACTGATCCAGTGGAGCGCGAGTTCCTTCAACACGTACTCGACGAAGAATGGGAGCGGTTCATACTCCTTGACGACCTCCGGTTCTATTACGTCGATTCAAGCCGCTGGTTTATCGAAAAAGGCAGACCCATCCAAGCTCGTGCGGATGCCGCTACTTAATCCGCGAACGGACAGTCTCCCGTTGGACAGCCTGTTGCGGGAGATTGTCCGAACCGGCTCCGGGCGAAAGAGAAAGAAGGGGTGATTCCGAAGAAACCGCGGCAGCACCAGGGTTGCCGCTTCACGGAGTCCTTCACACACTCTGATTTCCATTGGCCGGGTTACCCCCGGGGGATAGTCTATTGCGCGGGTGCAGGTGTGCCTGCCGCTGAGTCCACTTTTGGCGGGGGCGCCTTGGACTGGCTCTGATCGCCCGTCGGCGCACTCTCGCCCAGCGCAGGTTCGGCAGGGGTTGTACCATCCTCGGGTGCAGCCTCGGAGGAAAATTCTATATTGGAAAGGTCAAGTTCAGACGCGCCGCCGATGCCGCCGTATGCCGCTCCCCAGCCGAACGAGCCTTCCGATGAGCCTTCAGACGCACCACCGAACCCGTTGTCGTTGCCAAATGCGCCGCCGCCGTTCGAGCTTGTATCCGGAAGGCTGGTTCCGCTGCCTCCGACAGAAATTGGAATCTGGCCGGCGGTGCCGACTGCCGCAGCCCATAGCTGCTTGCCCGAGCTTGTATTCACAGCATAGAGGTTGCCGTCGGACGATGAAACATAAACAATGCTGCCGGCAACGGCAGGGGACGAATCCGCGCCGGTGCCGACCGCCACAGTCCAAAGCTGCTTTCCTGTCGTGGAATTGAATGCCATGAGCTGCCCGTTGGACAGCGTGAGATAGATCGTGCTGCTTGATGCGGCCAGATCGTCATTGAAGCCGAGGCCGGCTGATTGGGACCACAACAGAGTGCCCGATACGGCTTCGAAAGTATTCACGTTGCCGTCTTCCGAAACAGCGTAGACGAAGGCGCCATCGGCAAGAGGAGTGGAAACGACGCCGGTGGAAGTCGGCGCAATCCACAACACGCTTCCTTGGACGGCATCCAGAGCGACCAGACCATCCGTTGTTCCAATATACACCACGTCATCTTTCACCACCGGTGGTGTCGTGAGATTGCCGCCGACAGACGTAGCCCAAATCTGACTGCCGGTTTTGGACGTTACGGCATAGACATTGCCGTCCAGGGAAGCGATGATGATCGCTGTATTCGAAGTAACGGCCGGGGGCGAAGCGATACCAGCGGTGCCGACGGCGGCGGACCAAAGCTCGTTCCCCGTGCCGGCATCAATCGCATACAGCAGGCCGTTGAATGACGTGATGAAAATCTTCCCGCCTGAAACAACCGGGAGCGAATTGATCACGGTCCCTGAAGACGCTGCCCAGATCTGCTTTCCATCGGACGCGTTGAGGGCGAAGAGACTGCCCGCCGACGAACCCACAAAAATGGTCCCATTGACAATCACGGGAGAGGAGTCGATGCTGTCACTGACGACAGCGGCCCAGCGGACAGTGCCCTTCGAGGCGTCAACCGCCACAACGTCGTTGTTCAGAACCGTGACGTAGACCACGCCGTTAGCCACTGCCGGAGCCGGGATGATATCCGCCGCTCCGGGCGCCGCAAAAGCAAATGTACACAGAAAAACAACTATCCGGAACAGCTTGGGTAACTGCTCGATCCGTGCTCTTCGCCCGGTTCCGGCGGCACCCATCCGCAGCCACATACTTTGTCCCGCCATGAGCAATCCCAAAAACAACCACAAGAAATCGCCAAGGCTTTTCATGGGAATTCTCCGATAATTTAGGCCTTAGTAGACACACTAGAACGCTCCTGGTGCAATATAAATAAGGCCAATGACCCATTTTAGCGGAGAAAAAGTATGCAATCAAGAACTACAGGCCGTAGCTTTTCTTATTTTGGTTCCATCCGCCTTATCTGCTCTGAGTGAACTTTCAGCTCGACCGGCATTGGTTCCGCTTTCCAGATGTCCCGACAATACTCCCGTATGGCACGATCCGATGAGAACTTGCCGATCCTCGCCACATTGAGGATCGACATCCGCGTCCAGTGTTCCGCGTCCTTGTAAGCCAATCCAACCCTGTGCTGGCATTCGACGTAAGATCGATAATCGGCGAGCAGCATATATTCATCGCGGTACAGCAGCGAATCCACAAGCGGTTTGAACAACCTTGCATCGCCACCTGAGAGGGCCCCGGAGACCATGATATCGATCGCTTCCCGCAGTTCCCGGTCCGAATCGTAATAATCCCTGGGATGATAACCTTTCGATTTCATAGCGAAGACTTCATCGGCAGCAAGGCCGAAAAGGAAGAAATTCCCGGCGCCGACCTCTTCGCGGATTTCGATGTTTGCACCGTCGAGCGTGCCAATCGTCAATGCGCCGTTCATCGAGAACTTCATGTTGCCGGTTCCCGACGCCTCCTTCCCTGCAGTCGAGATTTGCTCGGACAAGTCGGCCGCGGGATAGATCCGTTGGCTGGTGCGAACGTTAAAGTCCGGAATGAAAATTATCTTGAGACGATTTTTCACATCCGGATCCGAGTTCACAACGTCGGCCACTGAGTTGATCAGCTTAATGATCAGTTTGGCCGCGAAGTACCCCGGGGCGGCCTTGCCTCCGAAGATAAAGGTACGGGGAGTCATGTCGATCGAAGGATCGCGCTTCAGCCGGTTGTAAAGCGTGATGATATGCAGCAGGCTGAGATGCTGGCGTTTGTATTCATGGATCCTCTTCACCTGGATATCGAACATCGAATCCGGATCGATCTCGATACCGTTTTCCTGCAGTATCTTGCCCGCAAGAAAGCTCTTGTTTCCGTGTTTGATCCGCCGCCACTGTTCCCGGAAGTCCGAATCTTCCACGAAAGCTTCAAGTCCTCTCAGTTCTTCGAGATGCTTGATCCAGCCATCGCCGATCTTTTCCGAGATCAGCCGGGCGAGGCCGGGGTTGCTCAGAACCATCCATCGCCTCGGCGTAACCCCGTTCGTCTTATTGCTGAACTTCTCAGGGGACATTTCATAGAAGTCCTTGAGGACGTCCCTCTTCAGCAGTTCCGTATGCAGTGCGGCAACACCATTAACGGCATGGCTTCCCACGGTGGCCAGGTTCGCCATCCGGACATACCGTTCGCCTGTTTCATCGATGAGCGACATCCGTGCAACGCGGTCGTCCTCGTCAGGATATCGGACCCGCACCTCGTCGAGGAAGCGCCGGTTGATCTCATAGATGATTTCGAGATGCCGCGGCAGGAGGCTTCTGAACAACGGAAGCGGCCACTTCTCGAGCGCCTCGGGCAAAAGCGTGTGATTGGTGTATGCAAAGGTGTTCCGTGTAATTTCCCACGCCCTGTCCCAGTCTATCTCGTTTTCATCGACGAGCAGTCGCATCAGTTCGGCAACACCGATTGAGGGATGGGTATCGTTCAACTGTACTGCATAGTCCTTGTGAAACTCGTCGAGGCTCTTTTCGCGAAGCTTGTGGATTGAGATCATGTCCTGAAGAGAACAGGACACGAAGAAATATTGCTGTTCGAGACGGAGTTCCTTGCCCTGGATGGGTTCATCATTCGGATAGAGTACCTTGGTGATGTTTTCGGATGCAACTTTGTCCTCGACGGCCCTGTAGTAATCGCCGACGTTAAAGGCCTGAAAATCGAACAACTTGCCGGCTTCCGACCTCCAAAGCCTCAGGAGGTTGCAGTTATTCACCCCATAGCCGAGAATCGGAGTGTCGAAGGCAATCCCTATGACCTGGCGGTTCGGGACCCATCTGACACGATAGTTGCCTCGATCGTCGTAATAATGTTCGGTATGGCCGCCAAACTTCACTTCGTAGGAAATATCGGATCTTCGGATTTCCCATGGATTGCCGTACCGGAGCCATCTGTCCGTAACTTCCACCTGCCAGCCATCCTCTATCATCTGATCGAAGATCCCGAATTCATACCGAATCCCGTATCCAATCGCTGTAATCTCAAGGGTTGCAAGCGAATCGAGATAGCACGCGGCAAGGCGTCCGAGCCCTCCGTTGCCCAGTCCGGGTTCACCCTCCTCGTCGAGGATTTCGACCAGGTCGAGGCCAAGTTCATCCAGAGCCTGCCGCACCCGATCGTAGATCCCCAGATTGATCAGGTTATTCCCCAAGTGAGGCCCCAGAAGAAACTCCGCCGAGAGATAGCAGACAATCTTGAAGTCCCTTTCCGACAGAGCTTCAATCGTGTTGATCCAATGGTAGAGCATCCTGTCCCGCACCGTGTATGCAAGCGCCATGTAGAAGTCGAAGGTCGAGGCCAGATAGGGATACTTCCCCTGAATGCAGAAGAGATTGTCGACGAAGGCCTGTTTCAGAGCTTCAACACTCAGTCCGGTGCGAATATCTCCATCCTGATCCTGAATTTGCATGTGGATCGCATTCACGTTCATTCGACTCACCCGTTCAAAAAGGTTTTATCCCACGATGAATTCACACTGCCGAAAAGCCCGAATCATCCAGGCCGGCCGTGTCCATGCGACAATGGAAAAGCTGAAAAACCGGAGGAACCTGTGCGACGCACGCCCTGCACCGATCCGGAAGAGTGATTCCGGCCGAAGATATGCATCTGCATGTACCAGCCAGCGCATCTTAGCAGCCATGGTATACGTTGGCCAAGTGAATTCACATCCGCTTAAATGACGCATTCGGCCCGAGTGAGTTCCTGTCCATAGCGAACAGGGCTCTGTACCCGTCCGGCTTAATCCTGCCGCGCGAAGACCCGCAAACCCCTTCATGTCTCCTCTCGCGCCCGGCCAGGACCATGCAAATTCATGCGGAACCGGAAGATGGGCCGGAACTCTGTGGAATACCGCGCGTCACTGTCGCACGAATACGTACACCAGGCTGCCGTCTTTGATTTTTTTAACGATTCCGTCGATTTCTTTGTCGGATGTGGCTGGACACCCGAGGCTTCGACCCAGCCTTCCTTTATTTATCAGGACGGCTCTGAGGTTCACGTAGCGGGCTCCATGGATAACGATGCCCCTGTTGTAAGCGTTGTCATTGACACCCTTTTCCAGTCCATGGAGAGCAAGTGTCGTCCCGCGCTTTCCCGTGTATCTTTCTCCGGTCAGGAAGAATCCCCTGCAACTCTTAAAGGACTCACTCTGATTCGAGAAGCTTGTGGCATACACCCGCCCGGAATTCTTCCCATGGGCAACGAAATGCCTTTCGACCTCCCCAGTCTTCAGGTCGATTACAAACATCCTCTTGGTGCAGGACGGTTTGGTGTAGTCGATGATCGTAATGAATCGTCTATTATGGATGATCGCCTGATGAGCCTTGTAGTAAGTGAGGGCGGCTTCGACGGCTTTTGGGGGCATTTCCCGAATGTTCTTCAAAACGATGTCGGTCTTAATCGAACCCGAATGGCTTCCGACCATGCGGCGGGCATCATCGATTCCATCCTCAAACGGCGGCATGCATACTACGACAAGGCACGCACAAGCAATCACCACGAGTGCCCCGGCAACCCGCTTCATCCCGGAAGGTTTGATCTCCTCGGGCGTGGCGCGGTGAAACCGCGGGCAGGACTCCCAACGCGAATACCCATCTATCCATGGAGATCGCATGGCCTTCACCTTAGACGGTCGGATCCTGCAGAAGACTTTGCTGCAGCAGAACTCCGAAGCGCACATTCTTCTTTCTTTGCGGCCGGCAGCCTGCTCCGTCAGGGAATCCTTCACGTACTGCCGTTTACCGCAAGGCCGGCGTTTCGGTTCCTGAAACGAACATGGAACGCTACTCCAGGCCTCACCCTGTCAGAATACATCATGACACGATCTTCATCAACATCGAGAGCCTCACACGTCGGGTTGACATGAACGCATCGGTGTCATCCGCACTGCAATCCCCAAAGGATTGGACCTTTGCCGCCGGGCCCGTCCCACCGGTATCGCCGCCCTTGTCACACCGGCACAGATCACGATTGGTTTTCCTGGAACGAATGCAAGAAACGTCGCCGGTGAAGGGCCGGGCTGTCTTGTCGAGATTGAATGCTAAATCGAAATGATGTTTTGTGTTTAATCATTCGGAAGCCCTCAGCCGATTTAACATGTCAGAGTGTTGGTTGCGGGCAGCGGGCGCCTCGAGCAGCACGACGCCTCTCAAGAGGTGAGAGCCAAGGCACGGGGGTCAAGTGCTGCTTCGATCCCTGAGGGAATCGCCGGACGAGGCTCATAGGGCCACCGCCCTGAAATGCGTAAGGAATGAGATGGAGTAGATCATGGGATCCGGAGCGATGCTCCTCAACAAAGTCCTCGAAAGAAGACTCCGCCGGGCGGACATCAGACTCATTCTGGATACTCTCTGTAGAGACGACCGGGAAGAATTCCTTGACGAACTCTCCGAAGTGTTCAGGAAACTCATCACACTCACTGAAGTATCCAACAGGCTTTGCGATTCACTATCGATCGACCTGCTTTTGACACGCCTTCTCGATGTGACGGCTGATGCCCTGGATGCAGAACGGAGCGCGGTATTTTTTAACGATCCGGACACAAACGAGTTATACAGCCGTATTGCATCGACGAACCTCATCGAAGAAATCCGTATTCCCAACCACATCGGTATAGTCGGTGCCGTTTTCTCAACCGCTCGATCCATCAACGTTGACGACGCATACCTGGATTCCCGCTTCAATCCCGAGATGGACAAGCGCACAGGATCCATAACGAGGAACATTCTTGCCGCGGTCATCAGGAATAAGAATGGAGATAAGATCGGCGTCATCGAAGCATTGAATAAGAAAGGAGGAAGCTTCTCCGAAAGTGATCGCCTGATGCTTGAAACCATAGGTTCGCAGGCTGCGGCTGCACTGCAGAACGGCCAGCTTCACGAACGGGTGGTCCGTGCCAGGCACGAGGAATCCAGATTGTTCCAACAGATGAGCAAAGCCAGGCAGGAGGAAGCGGAATTCTTTAGAATAGCAAGCGACCTATACGGGGAACTCCGGCTGGACGGTCTTTTTGAAGCCATAACCAATGCCGCCGTGGCCCTTGTCCCTTCCGAGCGGGCCGTGCTGTATCTTCACGATGAGAACACCAATGAGTTGTGGTCGATGAGCAGTCATGAGGCGCAAACCGTCAGG
Organism: uncultured Syntrophobacter sp.; assembly: GCA_963666995.1. Lineage (GTDB taxonomy): Bacteria > Desulfobacterota > Syntrophobacteria > Syntrophobacterales > Syntrophobacteraceae > Syntrophobacter. The sequence goes on from OY762941.1 coordinate 4,862,401, forward strand.
TTGAGCTTTCCTTCTCACCTGGGATTTGCGGGCGATGCCTTCACAACACGGAAAACAATCAATATCCCCGATATTTCCCAGGTGTCTTCTCCGTTTATTCCCATTGACGTGGAACCCGCCCACCGGGTGCGGTCCATGCTTTGCGTACCCGTGAAAAGCAGGTACGGTAAGGTGGTTGGCGTCATTCAGGTGAGAAACAGGAAGGGGGGACCGTTCACCAGGACGGACGAGAATCGAATCGAAGCCTTCGCAACACATGCATCCGTTGCGCTCATGAACGCACAATTGCACGAAGCCGCGCTGAAGTCGAGCGACTGTTACGAATCTTTATTCCAGGCTATCCCCGTCGGTCTGATCGTCCTTGACGGGAACCGCCGGGTTGAGAATTTCAATGAAGCCTGCCTGCTTCTGTTGGGGCTCAAGAGAGAGACAATTGCCGGAAGGCACATCGATGAGATGTTCCGAGGCAACACCAAATGCATGGCCAACGCCGTGGAGACAGTTGTTCAGTCGGGAAAGGCGGATATCGGGATGTATGCAAGACTGACAATGCAGAACGGCGAAACGGTCGCTTTAAATCTCAGCATAGTCCCATTCTTTGAAGAAAGCGCCAAGCTAACGGGTTCGTTGTTGATTTTCGAACCCCTTCCAACGGGAAAAACCTTCCTGACATCTTCTTTCCTTCGGAAGCGGAAACCATCCGCCCGCCACCTCCCGTTCAGCACGGTGGTGGCCACCGGCGGGTAGGCACTTCGCGATTCTTTCCAGTCAGCCGAAAGCTCGACGCTTGACGCCGGACCTCATGCAGCCTCAGGGTGATTGGCCGTGATACGGAGCATCCCCGACGCACTTGCCCCATGGCCCGAATCGCCCCGGCAATCGGAGAGGATGCGTCTCCAGATTGTAGAAAGCCGGCGTCACGAAAATTTTCTGCCGGGATTGGGGGCCGTCTTGCCTCGCTTCAAGTATCGGTTAAAATTACAAGTGGAAAGAAAGACTCTTTCCTCCTCCGAAGAGAGCCAGGGTTCCCCCTCCTTCCTGGCTCTCTTTTTTTATTCGATACGCTCCGCTCTTACGCCCTTGGGGGTCGCTCCCTCAGGCGATCGAGGATCGACGCTGCTATTTGTTTCTTTCGCTCCCCGTAGAACTTGAGGCAATGGTACACGGGAACGGTCTCGTATCCCCGAATGAGTTTGTGCTCACCGCCAAAGCCGGGGTCCATTATGCTAAAATCCCGCTTGATCGCATAGTCGATGGGATGATAATAGCAGGTCGAAAAATGCAGGAAGGGGATTTCCTGATAGCAGCCCCAATAGCGTCCATAGATCTCTCCCGCTTTACTGTAAAACAAGGCCATTCCAAGCTTTTCCCCATCTTTTGAGGCAATTGAAAAACTGCTTCGGTGACGGAAGGATTCGTAGAGCGCTTCAAAAAAGGAGCGGTTGAGAAAAGGCGTGATTCCGGTCCCCATGTGTTTGACCCATGTTCTTTCGTAAAGGCCGAACATGTCCTGATAGTATGACATCGGGGCATCGGCGCCCTCGATCATGTCAATGTGGATCCCCTGCTCCCGGATGACCCGCATCTCTCGCTTTATCTTGGTCCGGCGGCCGGATCTGAATGACGTCAGGTAATCGTCAAACTCTTTATACCCCCGGTTGAACCACAACGTGTACGCTCCCTTCAAAACCATGTAGCCGTACTCGTGGAGGATCGGCAGGAGGTCCTGTGAGTGCCTGGAGAGGAAGTAGATACGGCTGGTCGAGAACCCGCGGGACTCGCACAAATCGTCTATCTGCCTGAGCATGAGCCTGTAAATTTCCATGGGGTCCTCTCCGTCCCGGTGCAGAAACTGATAGCCGGGAACCGGCGTGAAAGGGATTGTCCCCACAATCCCGAAATGGTACGGCAGGCCCGTCAGTTCGGTCAGAAACTCTATCAGTCCCCCGTCGCCGAATTCTACCCAGGCCCGGTCCCGTTCATAAAGAGGAGCGATGGCAACAGGCCGATTGTCCCGGTATGCAACCAGGTGCATCGGGACATATCCCTTTTCTCCGGATACCGAACCGGATTCTTCCAGGGCGCAAAAGTACTCCCATTCCATCATCGGGCTCGCACTCGAAGCCAGTTCATTCCACTGCTCCCTGCGGATGTGTTTTGCCCGTGAAAAAATCTCGAATTGAATTGGCATCTTCTTCCCTGTGTAGAAAAATCTGATCGTGTCCCGGGATACTACACCACCGCGGCATAAAAACACATATCGACTGTGTGCAAAGCCGTCCCAGCCGTACCCTGCGAGCACGCTCTCCGGGTGATCCAAGGCTATTGTTTTAAGCCCCACTTGGCCCTTTGCGCCTGCGTAGACGTCATTCCGGCGGAGGCCGGAATCCAGGGCTTTATTTTAAGTAGCTGATTTAGAAATTAAATCCCACTGGACTCCGGCCTCACTCCGCCGGGGCGGCGTTCCAGGAGTTTTCTATCCCAAAGTGGGAAATTCAATCCCTTTTCAACAACCCGGGCAGGGAATGAAGCCGGAATATTGTTTGACTTCGAGCCTGCCCGGACCTAATAGAGAAAGATCAAGGGACCACGCGCGCAGGGCCGATTCGGGACGTATCTCAAGGCGCTTTCTTCCCGGTCGCGGCCTTGAGTGTCTTTCCCGGAAGGTTACCGTACCGGCCCTGAAGCAGGCTCCCTTCGCGACTGCTGCATTTTCTTATAACCATTCTATTCAAAGAGTGCCGAACCCCATGAGAGTCGCCCTCGTTTTCCCTCCATTTTATCTTGAACCGATGTACAACATGCCTCCCCTGGGTCTGATCAACCTCGCAACGTCCCTTGCCGTGCGGAATCATCAGCCCGTCATTCTCGACTTTGTGCTGGCCATCCGCCAGGGCAGACTCAAAACAGGCAAAGACATTTACGAAGGCTGCGCCGACGCGGTCCTTCGTGAAGACCCCGATATCGTAGGTTTATCCGTCCAGTGTACCACCTTCCCGCCCGCTGTGCGGATTGCTGAACTCATAAAAGCAAAGAAGCCGGATACCCTGGTGGTTCTCGGCGGGCACAGCGCATCTTCGGTCGATGAGGAAACGCTCCGTTCGTTCCCATGGATTGACGCCGTCGTTCGCGGAGAAGGGGAAATCACTCTTGGCGAGCTGGCATCGGCTTATCAAAATGGAGCGGGGCTGCACGGAGTGGACGGGCTCACCTTCCGGGACGGCAACCGCATCCGGCGCAACCGGGACCGGGAGCTGATTCCCTCACTGGATCAGTTGCCCCTGGCGGACTATGGTTTTCTCCCCTCACTCGCAGAGTACCGGGATTCCTGCGGTACTCAAAGGAGCATCGCCATCCTCGAAGTCGGCAGAGGATGTCCTCATAACTGTATCTACTGCTCTCAGACAGCCATGTGGAGGCGCCGGCAGAGGACCTTTTCGGTTGACAGGCTGATTGCCGAGATGAGGAACCTCCATGATAAGTTCGGAGCGGAATGCTTCCTCCTGGCATACGATCAATTTACTTCGAAGAGGACCTTCGTCGAGGAATTCTGTTCGAAGGTCATGGAAGCCCGGCTGAATCATATCCCATGGTATTGCATCTCGAGACTTGACAGCGTGGACCCGCCCCTGCTCGATCTCATGAAGAGCGCCGGCTGCGAATCCATGTGTTACGGGATAGACTCCGGTTCAAAGAAGACACTCGCCTTCATCCGGAAGAATATCGATCAGGAAATTCTCTCCGAGCGCGTCCAGGAAACAACCGATCGGGGAATCATCCCGACTCTCAGTTTTGTAATCGGATTCCCCGAAGAAGAAAAAGAAGACATTGACGCCACATTGTCCCTCGCCTTGAAAACGGGGACGCTGGGAAGCACCAATCCGCTGATCCAGCTCACGACGATTCTGCCGGGCACCGACCTCCACCGACGGTATGGAGATCGCCTGATCCGGGAAGTCGATACTTATTTTTCCCTCGGGATCGAGTTCGACAACGGGAAGAGACTCGAATCCGACGAAGCCCTGGTCGATGCATATCCGGCGATCTTCAGCAGTTTCTACAACCTCCCCTGCCCCGCGTATTCCCTGGAGGAGCTGAACGTCATCGCAAGCTATTTCCCCCTTATCGTGAATTTCTATCCGAGGACTTTTCTTCTCCTCGGGCTGGAATGCAAGGAGCCTCCCTCGAAGCTCTTTTTCCGTTTTATGAACTGGCTGCGGGAAAACCTCGACAGGCCCCATACCACTCTCAGCCCACAGGACTGTTACCGGTATTTCGGCCCTTTCGCCCGCGCCGCCCTTTCGCATGTCGAGGTCCCCGAAAGACCTTACCTGGATGACATCCTAGGCTATGAGACGCTTGCACTTGAAGCCGCCAGGTACGATCTTGCAGCCCTTCCCTTCTTTATCGATCTCAACCGCATCTCGGAACTCAAGCCCACGGTGAATAAGGGCTTTCTCCATGGAGAGTTCGCTTTCAACATTCCCGACATTATTTCCGACATTAAGGCCGGGAAACTGTTCAGTTCGTACCCGAAACAGAAAACTCACCTCTTTTTCTCCTATGAATCGAATCGCCTCGATGTGAAGGAGATCAATGACTTCGGCGTGGACCTCATGGAGCGTTGCGACGGTTCCGCAACTATTGAAGACATAAGCAGGGAACTCTTCGGACGGTATGGGCAGGACGTGTCCTACGATAAGTTCCTCGATCTTTGTGTTGAGGCGGTTCAGGCGCTGGTGGAACTCAAACTTCTCAAACCCGAACAGACCGATTCCGGCACGAAAGGCCGAAAGACCGATCTTAAAGGCGGAATAACATGAAAACGGATAGACCGCTTCCCGGCTGCATTGACGGTCACGTCGACCTCGTATACGAAATGATGAGGCATCATGCCGGAGTGCCCTTTCCCCGTTTGGCGACGGCGCCGGTCACACTTGAAAAACTGAAAAGCGCCGATATCCGGATCATCGCATCCGCCTGTTATTGTCCCGATCAATTTAACGGGGCGGAGACGGCACTGCCTCATGCGCTCTCCCTCATTTCCTACTCCATGCAGCAGTTCTCCGGACTCGCGCACATCAATTCCGCGCAAGATCTTGAAGCGTGCTTCCTTGACTCCTCCCGTCCCGGGTACATTCTTACCCTGGAAAATTCAGATTCTCTCCTGGAATTCGATCTCGACGAGGTCAAAGAAAAGGGGATAAGGATCGTGGGCCTCACTCACGCCGGGAAAAACCGCCTTGGGGACGGAAACAGCGTGAATAATCCTGAAGGTCTCACCGCGTCCGGCAGGCAACTGGTAAGGAAGCTTCATTCAAAGGGCTTTGCCCTGGACGTGGCACATCTCTCGGATCCGGGATTCCGCCAATTGACCGGCATCTTCAACGGCCGGCTTCTGTCCTCGCACACCGGCTTTCGCTTTTTCTACGATATACCGAGAAACCTGAGCCGGGACCAGTTGAGTTGCATCATTGAGCGAGGTGGGATCGTCGGCGTTACGATCAATCCGGAAATGCTTTCCGGCGATGGAAGGGCAGGCATCGAAGAAGTCTTCAGGCACATCGACTGGGTTGCCCAAAACCATGGACCGGACCATGTGGCCATTGGAAGCGACTTCTGCGGTTTCGACCAACCGAACCGTGACCTGCCGGATATTTCCACGCTGCCCTTGATTCAAGCCCTTCTCGAAAAGAGAGGTTATCCGGCCGAATCCATCCGTCGGATCATGGGACTCAACTGGTACCGGCTTTACAGCGATCTCTTTCGTGAGGCATCGGCGCCCCGCCCGAAGCCCGGGATTAGTAATGAAGTCTGAGTTCTCGGCCGACCGGGTGATATTCACAGCCGGTCCATGTATCCGTCCAGTACTCTGAAGAAGATCTCCACGTCTTTCTCATTGTTATAGAAGTGCGGCGAGAGGCGTATGAATTCTCCGCGATGGGATACGGAAACACCCTTAGAGGCAAAGTGATTGAACAGCTCGCCCGGACTGCCCGGCGGGATAAAACTCAATATCCCGGACCGTTCGCTTTCAACCATCGAGGACACGACCCGCAGTCGCCTGTCCCGCAGGCCTTCGGCAAATCCGTCATTCAGTGAGCGGATTTTCTTCCATATGGTGTCGACGCCGATTTCCAGGGTCAAATCGGCTGCAGCCCCCAGGGCATATATCCCGACCACATTCTGAGTGCCGGATTCGAAACGCAGCGCACTCCCCTTCAGCTCAAAATTCAACGCCGAAAAATCTTCTTCGTTGACTACACTGCGCCATCCGACGCGGTCGGGATGAATGATTCCGCTTGCCTCGGGTGAAACATAGAGAGCACCGACTCCCATCATTCCGACCAGCCACTTGTGACCGCCTGAGGCGACGAAATGGGCGCCGCATTTCTTAGCATCGAAGGGAATTGCCCCGAGGCTCTGTATGGCATCTATGCACAACAGGATCCCTTTTTGACGGCAGAATTCTCCAAGAGCTTCCAGGTCGCATCGGAATCCGGTGACGTAATCGACCGAACTCACCGTCACCAGGCGAACGCCGGGGCGCAAGGCTTTTTCCAGTTCCGGGACTCCGAATCGCCCATCCTTCTTCTCATAACAATATATCTTTACCCCTTTTCGTTCGAGATTCATCCACGGATAGACGTTGGAAGGGAAATCGAACACAGGGACCAATACAGCCTCTCCGCTCTTCCAGTCGATTCCACTCGCTACGATGCTGAGCCCTTCGGAAGTATTCCCCGTAAAGGCGATTTCCGCCGGATCGGCACCGATGAGGCGGGCAAACAGGTCTCGCACTTCGGCAATGCGTTTCATCCACCTGCCGTAACAGCGCAACCCGCAGGTGCTGAATTCCTTGAGTAAAGCCTCGACGGAGTCCCGAACCCTCAATGAAGTGGGCGACACAGCCGCGTTGTTTAAGAAAGTGCATTCCTCCGTTATGGGAAACAGCTTCCGGTAGTCTTCGATATTCGCCACAGCGAGACTCTCCTTTCTCTCCAAAAGACCCGATCAGCCCCATCCTGGGATTCATTCGATGTATGCGGAGAATATATGATCGCGCGGCCAAACAGCAACCGTCGGCAGTTGACCGGCCCTTCGATCCGCTCGCGGCGCCCGCCCGCCATGCAATATCCATAGGCGGGCTATTCTCCCAAGCTCTCCTAAAAGACCCGCGGATCATCCCCCTGGAAAAACAAATGTGCAAGACTTTACTTACGCTATTGAAGTATTATCAAAATTTGAGAGGCTCCGGCGAGGCATAAGCACGGACCTGAGTGCAGCGTCATTCCGGCAAAGGCCGGAATCCAGTCAAACGAGCGTGTGACGCGAGTCCTCCCAATTGTGGGGCTCGCACTCTCAATTGACCGCCGGAACCAGGGTGTTATCGCTCTTCCGATAAGGGAAAGGAAAATTGCATGGACAGACAACCGTACCCCCAAGCTCAACGAATCGCTGCCGTTCAAAGTGATTTTGTCCGTCGCGTCTATAACTGGATGGGGCTTGGCCTGGCCACCACGGCGATTGTTTCTCTATTTACGGCATCAAACCCAGCCCTGTGGCAGATGATCGCAGGCAACCAACTTGTTTTTTTGGGGATCATCATTGCCGAACTCGGCCTGGTAATCGCTCTCAGCGCGGCAATCGATCGTATAAGCGCCTCTTCGGCAATTCTGCTGTTTTTCGTGTATTCCGCATTGAACGGACTGACACTCTCCGTCATCTTCATTGCATACACGAAGGCCTCGATTGCCAACGCTTTCTTCGTCACCGCCGGCACTTTCGCCGTGATGAGCGTCTATGGTTACACGACAAAGAAAGACCTGACCTCCTGGGGCAGCTTTCTTTTCATGGGTTTGGTGGGTATCGTGCTCGCCTCGCTGGTCAACATGTTTTTCAATAGCGAATCCGTGAACTGGATCATCACTTATATCGGCGTCATCGTGTTCGTCGGCCTTACGGCTTATGATACTCAGGCCATCAAGACCATGGCCGGCCTCGGCTTTGGAAGTGCCGAATCCGAGCAGAAGGGGGCCGTCATCGGCGCGCTTCGACTCTATCTCGACTTCATCAACCTCTTCCTCATGCTGCTTCGCATTTTCGGCCGCCGCAGATAATCCCCAAGGAATCGGGCCGTGTGGCGCCTGCACCCGAACGGTTCAGCTCACGGCCCTTTTTACCCCCCTTCGCCCCACTCCGTGCTATCCGGTTACCTCCCGCGATTTTCGTATCGTACCGCATTGCTCGAACGGCTAAACCGTTTATCTTAATTGGAGAGGATGGTAATGAGTTGGACTCCGATGGCTTGGATATGTTGTCCAACGCACCATCGCGGGGCGTGTGCAATACAAATGAAGATCTCGGGGGAAAAGTCATGCCCCTGAGCAAGAGGAGTATGGAAATGAGAAAGTCAATGTTGGTGCTTCCTCTGTTGATTTCTTTTCTATTATTGCCCCTGTCGGTATTTGCCCAGCAGGGACCAGCGGGAAGTGCCCCTGAGACCAAGGCCAAAACCCAGGAAACCACCACCAAATCGACCCCCCGCCATCACAAGGGTATGACGCGCGCTCAGATGGCCGCTCAATGTGAAAAATGGAAATCGGACTTCAAAGCGATGGATGATCGCCTCAACGAAAAACTCGCAACGATGAATTCCGCCCAGGGCGATGAGAAAGTTACGGCCATGGCGGGCGTCGTCAATGAACTCGTAACGCAGCGCAAGGAGATGCGGGATATGATGGCCAAGATCCATCACACCGGGATGGGCAGAATGTGCGCAATGATGGGTAATCACAAGGGCATGCACGGTGGTATGGGCCCGCGAATGCATCATGAGGGCGCCGGAACGGAATCAAAGGCCGGCAGCAGTTCATGATGTCTCAGGGAGTGTGACGTAAGAACTGTCCTGGAAACACGGCGGTGCTGATGCATCGCCGTGTTTCTTATCGGTATATGGGAAGAGCGGCAGGAGCCCTGTCCAGCGTGTTTTTCCCGGGAAAGGGTGAGCGGATCCGACGCCTGATTCGAACATTGGGAAGTCCCCCCGCCGCGGCATCGACAGCAGGGGAAACCGGATACCGATCAGGGTTTGATCACCACCATTTTGATGTTCGTCATTTCGTCGATTGCAAAGCGCACCCCCTCCCGGCCCAATCCGCTCAGTTTGTTCCCTCCATAAGGACAGTGGTCGAAACGCGTGGACGAGGTGTCATTGATCACAACGCCCCCGGCATTAATCCGGTCTACGGCATACAATGCCTTACGAATGTCGCTGGTGAAAATTCCCGCCTGCAAACCGTACGGAGAATCGTCCACCATTTCGACCGCATCCTCAAATCGATCGTAGGCGATGACCGAAACCAGCGGAGCAAACGCCTCCATGCACATCACCTTCATGTCCCGGTGAACATCGGTCAGAATGGTTGGATAGAGCACACTCCCTTCACGTTTACCTCCGATGAGAACCCGCGCGCCTCCGCTGACGGCTTCCCCGATCCAACACTCGGCCCTTTTTGCTTCTTTCTCATCGATCATCGGGCCGACATCACAGTCCGCGTCAAGCGGATTCCCGACCTTTAATTTCGAGGTCTCGTCTACAAGGCGTTTCGTAAACTCGGGGAAAATACTCTTGTGCACGTAAAGCCGTTGAACTGAAATGCACACCTGTCCGGCATTGGCGAAAGCGCTTGCCACGCAGCGGGCGGCAGCCTCGTCCAGGTTTGCGTCGGGTTCGACGATGGTCCCCGAGTTGCTCCCCAGTTCCATGGTGACTTTTTTCAACCCGGCTTTCCGGACTATCGACAACCCCACCGGCACGCTGCCCGTGAATGAGATCTTGGCCACCCGGTTGTCGGCTACGAGCAGGTCGCCAACCGTCGCGCCGGAACCCACAACGATGTTCAAAACACCCGGAGGAAGTCCTGCCTCCTGAAGAATTTCAGCCAGGCGAATAGCGCTCAGCGGCGTGGCGGATGCGGGTTTCAGCACCATTGAATTTCCCACGGCAACAGAAGGCCCCAGTTTATGCGCTACCAGGACCAGCGGGACATTAAATGGCGTTATCGCCGCGACGACGCCCACGGGACAACGTACGTAATAGCCGATCCGTCCTTCGCCACCGGCCAGCGCATCCATGGTTATCGTCTCCCCATGGACCCTTTTGGCTTCCTCGGCGGAAAGCGTGAATATACCGATTGCCCTCTCCACTTCCCGAATCGCCTGTTTCCAGGGCTTCCCGACCTCGCGAACGAGAAGACGGGCCATTTCGTCGCGGTCATTGGCAAGAAGTCCGGCCGTCTTTTCGAGAATTGCCGCCCTGCCGTGAGCGGGCATTCGAGAAAAAGAGGTGAAAGCCGATTGAGCCGCAGCCAAGGCTTTGTCCACGGTTTCCCTTGAGGCCACGGGCACGGTGCCGATGATCTTGCCTGTATACTTGTCAAACACCGGCATGGACTGCCCATTCCCGAACCACTCCCCAGCTATCGGAAGTCTGTATGCACGTGTTTCATTACTCATGGATGTTCCCCTTCAGTTCTGTTTAAAAACAACGATACCTTTTTGCGCAGATTCAACCGCCGTACAATGTTAGAGAAAATCTATTCAGCACCCCGGCAGCAGGCTTTCCGCAGGCACGTCCTTTCGTCGGGCTATCCAGTAATAGCCGGTCGTTCTCAAACATCTCCTTCATCCGATTCCTTTCTGTGAAGCCTGCTTTCCCATTGGATGTTTTCCGGCGCTCGGAACTGGATTGCGTTGTATCATATGTAACATAGCGCTCGCCACAGAATTCACTATGCCCATTGGTTTCTTTTTTGATTCGCTTCAACCCCAGGGTATAGACGGCTGCGCAGGCGCCGTCCGGGTTACAAAGATTCCGTTTGCCGACAATCGGCGTGTACACTAAACTGGTAGAAGGTCGGTATTTTTTGATTGGCAACAGCCGGCCGGGTATCCCCTCTCAATGCTGTTGCCTTGAGCCCCTCCCAGCCCGTTGCGGGAGTTCGTGGACGTCATTCCGGCGGGGGCCGGAATCCTGACGAGTGAAGCTTCTCCGGACCCAGGTTTCACCGGGGTGGCGGCTTAGGCCACTGAGATTTTTCCTGACTTTACAGGATTGGGGGCCCCTCTGAAGGCATGGGAGCTTGAAGTTTCAAACGGAGCGTCGATGTTAAGGAATACATTCAGCCACATAACGGGAATCGGAGTTCGCACCGAGCGGCTTCTCTGGGAGAGGGGCATCCATTCGTGGGAGGATTGTGTCGCGGGCCATGCGAGATTGCCTTTCGGCAGGGCGCGGAGCGCAGCCTTCAACGGCGAGATCGAACGTTCCATGGCCCGCCTGCAAGCCGGCGATGCTCGTTATTTTGCGGACAGGCTCCCGCCCGATCAGCATTGGCGGCTTTTCCCCGAATTCAGAAACCGCATCGCCTACCTCGATATCGAAACGACGGGACTCGGATCTCCCAGCGACACCATCACCACAATAGCCCTCTACGACGGTCGTTCGGTTCGCACCTATGTCCAGGGGAAAAACCTGGATGAATTCGCCGCTCACATTCAACAGTACAACCTGTTGGTCACTTACAACGGCAAATGCTTCGACATACCGTTCATCGGCAGTTACCTGGGAATTGATTTGAATCACGCGCACATCGACCTGAGGTATATCTTGAGGAGTCTGGGCTATACGGGCGGGTTGAAAGGATGCGAAAGGCAAATCGGAATAACCAGGGAGGAACTGGACGGTGTCGACGGTTATTTCGCTGTTTTGCTCTGGGAGGACTACTCGAGGAACAATAATCCCAAGGCGCTGGAAACGCTCCTGGCGTACAATGTTTTGGATACGGTAAATCTCGAGACGTTTCTCATTTTTTCTTACAATCTGAAGATCAGAGAGACTCCATTCCATCCTCAGCTTGAACTGCGGTATCCTCCAGCCCCGGCAATGCCCTTCAGGCCGGATAGCACAACCATAGAACAAATCAAACGACGGTTCTACAACCGGGGTTGAAATCCAGGAGCCTCACGGCTGAGCCCCGCTTTCAGACGTAGGGCTTGTCCGTAAATAAATCCTTTGTGCTCGCATCCGGCTTTTGGCCCACTTCGGCCGCTCCTCAATCGCAAAATCCTCAACGTAGTCCAGCTACGCCTGCGGTTTTGCTCAATCGTCGCGACCAAAATCGGTCTCAAAATCCGGTGCGATCCCTAAAAGGCCTATTTACGGACAAGCCCTTATGATATTTTTTCCCGGCTCACGATATCTACCTGTGTATGGGATAAATCCAGAAAGCGCTGGGACTGCCCCCGTCATCAGCGCCGCCGCCGAGTGCGGTCCCCTGATAATTGAAAGCCATTGACAGCGTCCCGGGCGGTGGACTCAATTTCGTCTTGAATGCAATGGGGTCAAATTCCCCTCGCCCCGTGGCCAGGCCCTCCATCGCAAGCACTCGGCCCTGCTTGTCAAGAAAGATTATCCCGAGATGAAAGTCATGAAGATTTGAATAGTTGGTGCTCAGCGCATCGGTAAAGCGGACGGTCCCGGACAGAGTCGAGCCGTTTGCGTCGTGCACATACCGGTAGTCCAACCACAGATCCCTTGTCTTCCACACTGCCGTCTGCGGGCCGTCGGGAATCTCGATCCGATCCTCCTCGGAGACGAACCCTCCCCCGGAATTGAAAACCGTCCCCTGGCACGCGACGATGAACACAACCGCACAAACCACACAAATGACCGACCCGCAACGCCTGCCCTTCTCTCCAATCGTCATTGTCCCACCCCGATATTTGATCTCATAAGACCGATCAGGTTTCACCCGGTGAAATCATCAGGAAACCTTGAGTCCAGGTTTTAAAATTGTTTCAATCACTCGTTCCAGTCAACAATAAACGACTCTCGTCCCCCAGGTTGTCCCAACCCCGCCATCATCTGCACAATTGCTTTTGAAGGAATCCGTTGATCCCGCCAATAAATTTCTCCTCGGAAATCAACAGACCATCATTGTGTCCCCCTTCAATTTCCAGGAATTCCTTCGGTTCCCTGGCTAAAACATACAGGTCCCAGCCCTGGCTGTACGGCACTATCTCGTCGTTCCGGCTGTGAATGACCAAAGTGGGGCAATCCACCCCGGAAAGATACTCCGCCGTGTTGTAACTGAAGCGGCACAACAGTCTGACGGGAAAGAACCGGTACAACCTGCAGGCGAGTTCCGGCATCGACGTAAACGTAGACTGCAGGACCAGGCCCCCGGGTTTGTGCTGCATGGCCAGCCGAGCGGCGATTGCCCCTCCGAGCGATTCTCCGTAAACGACGATATCTTCCGGCTTGACGTTCCGATCGCCGATAACATAGCGCCATGCGGCTTCAGCATCGCGATACGTTCCCACTTCACTCGGTTTGCCGGAACTTGCGCCGAATCCACGGTAATCGAAGATAAGAACGTTCAGGGACAGACTGTGGAACATCCTGATGAGATTCATCCTGTTGGAGATGTTCCCCGCATTGCCGTGGCAAATGATGACCGTTGCCCTCGGGTTCTCGGCCGCGATGAACCAGGATGAGAGTTCGACTCCATCCTCGGTGTGCAACGTAACGGCCTCGTAAGCAAGCCCAAGTTCATGCGGAGTCGATACAATCTCTTTGGCCGGGAAATAAACGAAGCTGGCCTGGAACAGGTAGATCAGGCCCGCCACCCCGGCATACATAAGAAAAATAAATAATATCGCGTACATGCATTTCTGCCACGGAATGCGGATTTTTCGTGTCATCTTTGCTTATTCATTCCAGCCCGGCGCAGTCCGGGTTGCGACCGGCCGGGCAGAGAGTTTCGAATGTGAAAGTGTGGGGCCTGAAGCACAAAGCTCGTGCCGACCGTACCGGGTAAACCCCAGAGAGACATTGCGTTGCGATTGGCTCGCGACCCGCGTATTCAGAGTTTGTCCCGTCCCTATTATACTGCCTTGGTATGCAGCCCAGATCAAGCTCTATTTCCGCGGATGCCGGGGAGATCGGTCTTGTGGATAAGCACCGGGGAGTCAGCTTGACCTCTCTCAATTCCCCGATGCATCTTTTTGCGCGCTCGACATTCAGTGATCCTTCTTGACAAAGAACGACTCTCGATTATGTTTTAGGTAGCCTTGACGCTAATGAAGAAGGCCCGTTTACCCCGATTCCGATCGAACAGGAAGGTTGAAGTGCGAAACCGGATCGGTTCTGCAAGGATTTCGAAGCGTATCCCAGCGGAAAATCGTTTTGAGAGATGGAACGGGAGTGACGATCGGCCGTTGAGGCTTTTCAGTTCTTGTACGAGGAGGCTCTATCATGGAATTCCGAACCAGAAAACATCAGGAGTTCACCTGCGCGGCATGCGGCACCGAATACGACCGCGAAGAGGCTGTGTCCGAATGCAGGGTTTGCCACCGCACATTTTGCGATGAGTGTATCAACGAGGAAAACATTTGCGTTCCGTGTGAAGGGACCGCTGATACTTCCGGGTCCGTGTCTTTTGACATCTGACCCATCCGGCGCGGGAATTGCCGACAGGAAGGGGACAGGATCGGGAAGGGCGATGTTTCCTCAAGGTTTCAAGCATCTGAACGGCACTAGAATGGGACTTCAATCACGTGGAGGGATTTGAGTGAGACTCGGATTCCTCCATTTTTCTTGGACCCTCCAGTCCAACAATTCACTTGATACTCGGCATTGTGATAGAGTATTTCACTGTACCGGTTCAGTCGCATCCACACTGGTTTTTGTCCGGGACCGGGAAATGAACCGGCTTAATGGAATATTCTCAAGGATCGAGCGATATGGCTGGGGATTCGCACCACGTTGTCGAAGCAAGGAACCTGAAGAAGCGGTTCGGCGACTTTGTCGCCGTCGACGGTATTTCTTTTGATCTTCTCCACGGCGAGTGCCTTGGACTTCTGGGGCCGAACGGCGCCGGCAAAACAACCACCATCAGGATGCTGTACGGTTTTTCTCCGCTGACCGCCGGGACCCTGAAGATCTTCGGCGTCGATGTAAATTCCGGTTGGAGGCCGATCCGGTTCGGAATCGGTGTCTGCCAGCAGGATAACAATCTCGATCCCGATCTTACCGTCATTCAGAATCTGCAGGTTTTTGCCGGCTACTTCGATATCCCAAAGCAGGCTGCTGTAGAGAGGGCCGACCAACTCCTGCACTTTATCGCGCTCGACCACCGCAGGGACCATCCGGTGAACAGTCTGTCCGGCGGGATGATGCGCCGCCTTGTCCTGGCGCGTGCACTCATAAACGAGCCCGAACTTCTCATCCTGGACGAACCGACGACAGGCCTCGACCCCCAGTCCCGACACCAGGTATGGGAAAAACTCGATCAACTTAAATCCGACGGGCTTTCGATCCTCCTCACCACTCACAACATGGACGAAGCATCGCACCTGTGTGATCGCCTCATCATCATGGACCACGGCAAGATCCTGGTGGTTGGAAAACCGGCTGAGCTTGTACGGGAGTACGCGGGCCGCGACGTGCTCGAGGCATTCGACCCCACGGAAGGATTCAGGGAATTCGTAAGTTCGCTCGGTTTTATGCACGACAACCTCGACCACAGGATCATCATTTACGGCCGCGAAGATGAGCGCCTCTTTGAGAGGATCGGGGAGGAACGCTGCGCAGACAAATGCATCAGGCGCATGGCTACTCTTGAAGATGTGTTCCTGAGGCTGACGGGAAGGGAACTCAGGGAATGAGACATTTGAAGCGCTTCGATATTTCACCGCGCTTTGTCCGAGTGTGGGAACGCAATTTTATCGTTTA
The DNA here is from genome assembly GCA_963666995.1 of uncultured Syntrophobacter sp. Taxonomy (GTDB): domain Bacteria; phylum Desulfobacterota; class Syntrophobacteria; order Syntrophobacterales; family Syntrophobacteraceae; genus Syntrophobacter. The sequence goes on from OY762941.1 coordinate 4,878,200, forward strand.
CAAGAAAATATGGCTGGTGAATTTCATGGTCCCCCTCCTTGAGCCGCTCCTTTACCTTGCCGCATTCGGAGTCGGCCTCAGTTCGCTCATCGGGCAGGTGCGGTTCGAGGGAGTGGAGCTTTCCTATATTGTTTTCATCACACCCTCCCTGCTTGCGATCACCATGATGTACAACGCCTTCTTCGAGAATACCTACACCTCCTTCGTAAGGATGTATTATCAAAAGACCTTTGATGCAATGATGGCAACTCCGCTCTCACTGGATGAAGTCATCACGGGAGAGATCATGTGGGGCGCCACCAAGTCCGTCATTGCAACCTTCATCATGCTTGCGGTAGTGAGCGCATTCGGCCTGGTTCACTACCCCGAGGGGCTTCTCGTACTTCCTTTGTCTTTTCTCGGGGGGATCCTCTTCGGTTCCATCGGCATGGTCTTCACGGGCATCATTCCCAGCATCGATATGTTCAACCTCCCGATATTTTTGTTCATATCTCCCATGTTTTTGTTCAGCGGCACCTTCTTCCCTATAGAAGGCCTCCCCGGCTGGGCGCAGAAGCTCGCCTACATTCTCCCTCTCACCCACCTCGTCGAGGCTACCCGGAACCTTTGCCTGGGTGTTTTCCGGATCGAGATGCTTTGGGAAGTGGCCTACCTCGTGCTCTTCAGCCTGGTCTGCTTTCCGCTCGCCCTGATTGTGATGAATAAACGGCTCATCCATTGATCCGCATCCGTCGTGCTCCCAATCGGCGGCAGCCTCAAAATATCAGGCATTTGAACCACGACGGGTATCCCTGCAATCGACGAGCCTCTTTTTCCATTTGCGGCAGCGCGCGATCCGTCGAGTGGAATCCCCGCAAACCGATGGTTAACATATGCAATATGACCGGCCAGGAATGGTCCGGTGCGTTCGTATTCGGCGAACGTGCCGCTCATTGATGACGAAAACGACGAAGGAGAGAAGAACCATAATGAAAAAGATTGCCGTACTCATTACCAATGATTTCGAGGATTCCGAATATACGGAACCCGCAAAGGCATTCGAGAAAGCAGGCCACACCTTGGTCCATATCGGACTGGAGGCGGGACAGACGGTCAAGGGCAAGAAGCACGCGACTCCGGTGAAAATTGACAAATCATTCAGCGATGTGAAGCCGGAGGACTTCGATGCCGTTCTGATTCCGGGAGGATATTCTCCCGACACGCTCAGGGCCCACGACGAACCGGTGAACTTTGCAAAAGCGTTCGTGAACAGCGGGAAACCCGTCTTCTCGATCTGCCACGCACCACAGCTTCTCATCACGGCACAGGTCCTTCGAGGCAGAAAGATCACCGGCTGGAAGTCCATTATTCAGGACATCAAAAATGCGGGAGCGGAATTCATCGACCGGGAAATGGTCGAAGACGGGAATCTCATTTCCAGCCGAAGCCCGGCGGATCTGCCGGCGTTTATCAAGGCCGCTCTGGGAAAGTTGCGCTAGACTTGCCCGCAGCTTGTCGAACGGGCGAGGAGACGGTTGATTTGGAAGGCGATTCAAACAGGAGCCGCCGCGCGCACCGCGGCGGCGGGAGCGTATCTTTTTCAGGGTTCGCGGTCGAAGTTGAAGACGGAGCGCGGGTCGTCCGACCGGGTTCTCATGAAGTTTGACACAAGTCTTTCGACATCGATCGCTTTCTCATCGGGCATCTGGCTTGCGTCTATCAGAAAGTGCCTGAATCCGAGCTGACGCAGGAGGGGCAGCTTATCGAACCAGGAAATCGGATGGTCTGCGTAGATGAGCGCCCCCCCGGCTTTCTTTCGAATGAAGTACAGATCCTTGCGTTCGGTGGCAAAGGGTTTTCCTTCCTCCAGCCGTGGACTCAATCGCGTGACAAAAAGCGGCGGCCAGGCATAGACCGAAACGATGGGAACCGCGCTGAGCGGTTGCCCGGCCAATTCTCTCAGTTCCTTCAGGGTGATTTCGAGAGACAGCTCAGTCAAACGGCACCCCGCTTCCGACAGGGCCGCCAGTGCCGCATGGTTTCTCAAATTGAACCTTGCGCCTGCGATAAGCGTGAGGTCTCGGCTCATTTCGAACAGATCGAAGTGTCCCCAATTGTCGAGTTCCCAGGTCAGAAAGCCCTTGCCGGTAAACCAGCCTATCGCCCGCCGATAGTAATCGATGTCCCGCGTTTCCATGAGGAGGGTCGGGACGGCCCAGACAAAGCGCCTTCTTTGATCCTGGGTGAGCCGAAGTTTTGCGATGCGCTCGAGATTTTCCCGTGTGGCCGTTAAAAACACGCGGCCGGCAGGAGTCCTGAAAGCGTTCATCATTTCATGGATCGTCCCGACCTTTATGGAAAAACTCTCTTCGTGCAGGCTCTGAAGTTCATTGCCCGGGATCGACTGCAGAGCCTTCCGGATGCCCCCCATCTGCGGGTATTCTTTTCGATACCCCAGCGGTTTCATCGCAGACAGCGTGTTCGATGGGGAGGCAATTTTCCTGCTCTTCGCGGAGCCGACTTTGAAAAGCCGCTCGCCGGGGTGAAAAATCCCTTTGTACCGGATCAGTACCTGCCGGCCCTTATCTCCCGCTGGTATCGGATGTCCCTCGGGGGAAAAGATCTCGACAACATTGAAGGCTTCCTTCTCTCTCCCCTCTTTCGATTCCGGGCGCAAACGGTCCCCCGCCTGGAGACCGTGACGCAATAAAACGAGAATCCGGTCCTTTTGGACGGCCTTTACCGTTCCCAGCCAGAGACCGATGGAACCCGATCGGTGAGGGGTCAGAATTTCATCATTGAAATCTTTCCCGAGAAAACCCGAAGTGAGACGCCTCGAAGGGGTCTGTGCAAGCCATTCCATGGCCTCGGCAAGGGCATCCGCATCCTTACCCTCGCGTGCATCCAGAACGTGCCGATATGCCTTGACGATCTGGCCCACATACTCCGCCGATTTCATACGCCCTTCGATTTTGAAGGCCGCCAATCGCAGCTTCTTCAACTCGGGAATCAGCGGCAGGGCGCTGAAATCGTTGCATGAGAGGAAAAAACCCTCCCGCTTGCCCTGCCTGAACCGGAGACGGCAGGGTTGGACGCACCTGCCCTGCAGGCCGCTGTGCCCACCTCGGAAGCTGCTTGTCAGGCAAAGTCCCGAGTACGAAAAGCACAGCGCCCCGTGAACGAAAATTTCAAGTTCAGCCTTAGTATTGCTGCAGATGGATTGGATTTCCTTCATGGTAACCTCACGGGCCAGAACCACCCGCGCCACTCCCATCCGCTGAAGTTGATCGACCCCGGCGCTGTTGTGAACGGTCATGAGCGTGCTGGCATGAAGCTTCAATGAAGGGAAGAATTTCCGGGCAAGAAAGATGATTCCGGGATCCTGGACGATCAGTGCGTCCACTCCAAGGTCCGAAACCGACTGGAGCAGATTCATGATGCCCGGGAATTCGGGGGCCGTAACGAGGCTGTTCAGGGCCACGTAGATCGAAACGTGCCTTTGATGGGCAAACGGGAGGAGTCTCGCCAGTTCGTCCAGGGAGAAATTCGTGGCCGACGCGCGCGCGCTCAACTGCTTGAGACCGAGATAAACGGCATTGGCGCCGTTTTCGACCGCTGCAAAAAAACTTTCGTTGTTCCCCGCGGGGGCAAGAAGCTCGGGAATTTTTGTCATCGCCTCTCAGTTCGCAAAAACCAAAACAGAGCAATAAGGAATCGGGATGCTTTCACGTCCGGCATCAGGAGTATAACACCAGGGTCAATTGCGTTCTTCTGCCGGCCGGTGCATCCTCCGCGATCTGAATCCCCGGAAACGTCACGAACGCGCGAGAATCATTTTTTTTCAGTAATGTCATGGGGTTCGGTCCATTGTTCGAGCTTGCGGACCAGACCGATGAGGGCCTCAACGGATCGCTCCATGAGGAGCTTCCCCTGCGCGGCACTGGATGCCTGCGGGTTTCCCCACACTCCACCCGGCCAGAACGACCGTTTGTTCCGGACCAGGATATATTTTGGGAAAGACGGATATTCCTCGGGCGATGTCCCATCGACGCATTCAGGATGAAGATGCTGCATAAGCGACGTCTCGACTTCTCCGGCGTGCGAATCCCCCGGAGTTTTGACGGCGTCTTCCCATGCATCAGCCCCGAGGTCCAGAACCGAGAGAACGGCAACTTTCAGGTCCTCATGACGCCGCAGCGATTCTTCACAGGCGTCAAGCAACGATGCCATGTGCGTTCCGCCTGCATGTCCGCTCAGCACCAGCACATTGCGCAGCCCATTGTGGTGGAAACTTTCCAGAATATCCTGAACGAGCAACTGCAGCGTGCTTCCCCTGATCCCGATCGTCCCCGGATGTTCGCTCGTACTGCGGCACAGCCCGTAGTAGACCGGCGGAGCTACCCATACCTCTATGCGTTTTGAGACTTCGCTTGCAAGCGCTATTGCATGGAATGCGTCGGTTCCGAGCGGAAGATGCGTTCCATGCTCCTCCACGGCGCCGCAAGGGAGGATGACTGTTTTGCACCGTTTGCGAAGCCCGGTAAACGCGCTCATGGTCACATTTTCAATCAGAGGCATGGTCAGTGGCCTCCATCCTGCGCAAACACTTTTTTGAAAATGTCGTCCACGTGCTTCAGGTGATATCCCAGATCGAAGAGACCATCGATTTCCTCGAAGGTCAGATGTTCCGTGATCTCGGGGTCGGCCCTCAGCCTGTCTTTCAATTGACCTCCCTCGTGCCACACGATCATGGCGTTCTTCTGAACCATCCGGTACGCTTCTTCCCGTGAGATTCCCTTCCTGGTCAGGGCCAGCATCACCTGCTGCGAGAAAAAGAGCGAGCCGCTGAGATCCATATTCCGAAGCATGTTTTGAGGATACACGACCAGTTTGTCCAACACCCGCGTCAGGCGGGCGAGCATATAATCGAGAAGGATCGTCGAATCGGGCGCGATGATTCTTTCGACCGATGAATGGCTGATATCCCGTTCGTGCCATAGAGCAACATTTTCCATCGCCGCCAGTGCGTTTCCGCGAAGGACCCTGGACAGCCCCGCAAGGTTTTCAGAGGCAATGGGATTGCGCTTGTGGGGCATGGATGAGGATCCCTTTTGCCCCTCCGAGAAGTACTCCTCCGCCTCTCGTAATTCAGTCCTTTGCAGGTGCCGGATCTCCACCGCTATCTTTTCGATCGAACAGCCGATAACCGCGAGAGTGGTAAAAAACTCCGCGTACCTGTCTCTCTGTATGATCTGGTTGCTCGCCGCGGCCGCATCGAGACCGAGTTTGCGGCACACGCTCTCTTCAATGGCAGGTTCGATATTTGCGTGAGTGCCGACAGACCCGGAAATCTTTCCCACGCGCACCGACTCCCTTGCATTCCGGAGGCGTTTCTCATTTCGCTGCATTTCTGAATACCAGATCGCAAATTTCAGCCCGAAAGTAATGGGTTCCGCGTGTATTCCATGCGAGCGCCCCATCATGACCGTGTCCTTGAATTCGAACGCCCGCCTTTTGATTACGGCAATGAGCTTTTCCAGGTCCTCGATGAGCAGGTCCGCCGCTTCGGTAAGCACAAGTCCCATCGAAGTGTCAATAACATCCGACGAGGTCAGCCCCTCGTGAATGAACCGTGAAGACGGTCCGACGTATTCGGCCACGCAGGTGAGAAATGCTATGACATCGTGCTGGGTCTCCTGCTCGATTTCCTGGATCCTCTCGACGTCAAAATCCGCCTTCTCCTTTATCTGATTCAGGTCCTCTGGAGGAATCCGGCCGGCTTCCTCAAGGGCTTCGCAGACCGCCAGTTCGACCTGCAGCCATTTGCGGTACTTGTTTTCAAGCGTCCAGATTTTTCCCATTTCGGGTCTGGTATATCGAGGGATCATTTTCACCTCCTATTTTCGTTCAAGCTTTCCATCGAGAAGATGCCCGGTGTAGACTCAATGAATAGAATGAAAGTAGTCCATGGGCTTATTTCCGCTGCGCACGGATCCGGCGGGACGCGAAAATACCCGCGATCCCGGATGGATCCCGCGGAACACCCTATATCACACGGTACTGCGGTTGCCAAGCAAAGGTGCCGAAAGGAGGTACAATCGCGCGATGCCGTTTCTTGGTGCACACATGTCAATAGCGGGAGGCCTATATACGGCCTTCGACAGGATCGCCCGGGTGCGGGGGAAATCCCTCCAGATCTTTCTCCGGAACCAAAGGCAGTGGAATGCCCCGTTTCCGGATGGGGAAGCAATCGAGCGCTTCGGAGAAGCCTGGCGAAAATCCGGGCGGATTCCAGTCGCGGCCCACGACTCATATCTCATCAACCTGGCGGCGTCCGACCCCGTCACGGCGGAGAAATCGGTGGCCGCCTTCAGCGACGAACTCAGGCTCTGCCGGCGGCTGGGAATAAAGTATCTCATCACTCATCCCGGTGCCCACCGCGGAGATGGTTTGGCCCCCGGGATCGAACGCTTTGTACGAAATCTCGATCGCGCCTACGCGAACTCAGCGGCCCCCGGCGTGTGCGTCCTCATCGAAACCACCGCCGGGCAGGGATCCGGTATCGGCTCCGCCTTTGAAGAAGTCGCCCGGATACTGAACGAATCGCAAAACGGCCCCCAAATGGGTGTCTGTCTGGACACCTGCCACATTTTCGCCGCCGGATACGATATCAGGGACAAGGAATCCTACGATGCCGTTTTCGCTCGTTTCGACAGGACCATCGGTCTCGATCGACTCCGCTTCTTCCATTTAAACGACAGCAAGAAGGGACTCGGGAGCAGGGTCGACCGGCACGAGCATATCGGGAAGGGGGAGATAGGCATGGGCGCGTTCCGGCTCCTCCTGAACGATCCTCGGTTCCAGTCCCATCCCATGGTGCTCGAGACTCCGAAAGGAGAGGACCTCCGTGAGGATCGCAGGAACCTGAGAATCCTCCGATCCCTCCTGGCAAAACAAAGATAGGATGTATCGCCCTCTTCTGCCGCCGCTCACCGATGGCCTTCACCTGCGGGAAAAAACCGGCGGGACGCCGGGAGGGTCAACGCCAAGGCGTAACCCCTGCCCCACATTTGCCGCCTCAAGACGCCGGCAGGGAATACTTCTTTGCGTAACCCCGCGTTACGGGCGAATATCGACAGGAGGATAAATTCCGGCAAGGTCTCCGTCGAGGTGAGGCCTGACGACGCGGTAAGCAATACTCCTGTTTCTCTGCGCGTGACCCTGGCCCTGTCCATCGGCAAAAAACGCGCCGTTTGCTTCCAGGATGTGTTTGATCCTGTGCTGGAACCCTTTGACAAAAAGCTCTCCGCTGCCTCTAAAGGACAGATTACCTCGCCTGACCTCCGCATTGAATGTCGAAAATTCATCGAGGCTGCACGTGTTGAGAGCAGCGTCTTTCCCGTCTTTGATAAAGCCCCATACAAGATGTTGGGGCGGGATTTCGAGAGGTTCTTCGAGATCGATAACGGTGTGCGGCATGACGATACACCCATCGCCGATCCTCAGGGGACTGCCGGGCTTCCCGCGCAGGAAAGAATTGAAGCCCACAAAGACATTATTTTTCACCTGGGCGCAAATCATCTTACCACCGTGAGCGGTGACGACGTCGCCGTCAAGCCGGACCCCGATAAGGTAGCAATTCTCCTGAGCATTGGATCCCCTGCCCATGTACGTATCTTCCAGGTAGGCCCTCGGAGCCACAAACACATTCTCGTTGATGGTGCTCTTGCCCTTGACCACCGCGTATCTGCTGACCGCGGCACTGGCGGGAACAGGAATGGCGGAGACATCCTCCGCGTCGCCGAACCTCTTTTCCAGCTCATCCCGCCGTTCTTCGATAAATTTCATAATAGCCCCGGTCGGCTTCTTCCCGGCTTCGACATGGACGTATTTATCGAGGATATCCGGATCGAAGCGGTAGTCGAATTCAAAAGAGTCACCCGACCGGATCCATATCCGCCCGCTCCCCACGTGTTGGCCTTTCAGCTCTCCCGTCTGTACGTAAGAGAAGGCTTCGATCGCGCTGTCGCGTCCAGCGGTCAAATCCAACGTGGCAAAAGGTCCCAGGTAGCATCCTTCGACCGGCGACCCGTGAATATTGGCGTAATGCATCGAGACCGTATCCCGGATCTTCAGTTCTTCGAGACACCCGAGATCGTGGCAATTGCTGTGAACCACATTGTGGATCAGGCAACTGTTTTCCACTCGGATCAGTTCATCCTCCCAGATAGGAATATTGAGATCCCGATATTTGACGGACGATCCTTTCCGTTTGAGTTCGTCGCCCCTGATATCGGTCATGTGTATCAGGGAATGATCGACGAGGCACCGGCCAAGGAAACGACTGCCGTTGACGTTACTGTGAATCAACTGCAGAAGAGCCGGATGGTAGTCGGTGTGCCCACAGAATCCGCCGTGGGCCAGGAAGTCCCCCCACGGGATGATTCCCTTCACACGCGAGCCAACATCGACAGACGTACCGACAAAGTGTGCATCCGCATGGTCGACGATATGATCCATCAGGCTTTTCAATTGCTCCATATGTCTTCTCCCTCCCTGCACATCCGCCTCAGTTTAGATTTCCACCAGCAGCAGCCACGCCGAACAGATCAGCACCGTGATGATCATCGGAATGAATGCTATCTTGAAATACTCCATGAAAGAAACGGGATAACCAGCCTTGTCCGCCATCCCCACAGTGACCACGTTCGCACTCGCCCCTATCATCGTCCCGTTTCCCCCAAGGCAGGCCCCCAGTGAGAGCGCCCACCAGAGAACCCCTGATTCGGCACCAGGAATGACGGAGTTCAGATACGCGACGATGGGAAGCATCGTGGCCGTGAACGGGATGTTGTCTATGATCGCAGAGGCAAGGGCCGACACCCAGAGGATCGTCAATATGGCTATGACCAGCGAACCTCTTGAGACGTACTTCACCCAGTCGGCGATGATCTGAATGAGTCCGGCCTGTTCCGCCCCCGCCACAACGATAAAGAGCATCATAAAGAAGATGAGGGTTGACCATTCAACCTCCTTTTCCAGCATTTCCACGATGTCCGCGCGGCTGATAACAACAAGCACCGCGGCCCCGATCAATGCGGCGATGCTTGGTTCCATCTTCAGTATTCCATGTATCAGAAAAAGGAAGACGGTCAAGCCTAATACCGTGGATCCCAGCACGAGCAATCTTCTGTCCGTTATTCTGTATTGTTCCCTGAGATATGCGATCATTGCCGGGACGTCTTTCACCTCGGCTTTCCTGTATTCCTTGCGGAACCAGAAGCAAAAATAGACGATCGAGAAAATCAGCGCCAATGCGCACACGAGGGTGAGATTGTGCGCGAAATCCATGAAGCTCAGGTGGGCATACGATCCGATCATGATGTTCGGCGGGTCTCCGATGAGCGTCGCCGTCCCGCCGACGTTTGAAGCAAAAGCCTCCGGAATGAGGAATGCAACGGGGTTGACTCCCAGGGTTTCTGCGATTTCCACGGTAACGGGAATGATCAGCAGCATGGTCGTCACATTGTCAAGGAAAGCCGAGATAACGGCAGTAACGAACATGAGCATCGACGCAAGGGCGAATACGTTCCCGCCGGCCACCTGGTAGGACTTGTAGGCCATCCACTGAAACACGCCGGTCTTCTTCAGGACGCCGACGATGATCATCATGGCCATGAGGAGGAAAATAACATTCATGTCTATTGACCCGATAGCCTCCTCAAAACTCAGGATGACATAGTCCGAATCGAACGCTCCGGCGGTGTATGAAACGAAGAGCAACAGGGAAGCCCCCAGCAGGGCAGCCAGGGTGCGGTGCATGAGTTCAAAAGCGATCAGGATATACACTGCGACCAGGACGAAAGATGCTATCCAGAATGCGGGCGTAAAAGAGCGGGCGAGTTGAAAATCCTGACGGGCAAGATAATACGTATTCCCTTGTTCATCCGTCCTGCCCTTAAGAACTCCATCAACCGTCATGCGCCCTGAAGACGCATAGGAAGGTTTAGTTGCCTCGAGCTGTACTCCGACTTCGCCAATTGTCCGGCATGGGAACACCACTTCCACTTCGTACTTTCCCTCTTTCGAAGTGGTTGCGCGGTCCTGCGGCTCCAACTCCTGCCCGTTGGCATAGACGCTGATTTCGGCGCCTTTCACGGGCTTGCCGTGAGCATTCGATATTGTGCCGGAGACCGTTAGAATGTCCTTTGTAGAAGTATCGTCAGCACAGATACCAGGGCCGGTCGAGGTGAACAACACAAGAATCGCAACCGCAGCAATACAGCAAAAGACGTATCTCATCGTACAACTCCACTTCGAATTTGTTCTTGACCACATCAGCTTCAACTCACACCGGGAAGATCAGCAGGAAATCGTACAATGATTATACGATGTTCGTGGAACCTGCGGTTACTCTTCGGCCCCAGCGACGAGGAGCCTTTGGATCTCGGCGTTACGAATCCTTTGTTCGTGATCTGATTTGCGGATGAAAGCCTTCACAATTTTCTCTATCAGCTCCTTGCTTTCGGTCGGTTTCATGAGGTAATCGTAAGCCCCGAGTTTCATGCCTTCGACGGCGGTCTGCACGGTCGCGTTCCCCGTGAACATGATGACTTCAACGAGAGGCCTGGCCGCCTTGATTTCCTTCAGGATCTCAATGCCGTCCCTGCCGGGCATCAGGACATCCACCACGGCCACATCGATATCTTCGTGCATGACCCGTTCCAGAGCCTGATCCCCGGTCAGGGCCTTACTGACCGAGAATCCACGGTTTTGCAGACGTTCCGCGAGAACATCCAGGAACTCATGTTCGTCATCCACAAGCAATACCCTGATTTTCATCGGTTCTTCTCCTGAACGCCAAAGCCGGATACCTCATGCTCTGCCCCCGAACGGTCCCGAAATTCGAGTGAGGCGTCTTTCAGCGACCGCATCAGCACATCGATGTCCACGGGTTTGCGGAGGTAATCAAACGCCCCGCAACGCAACGCAGATTCCCTGTCCTGTTCGGAGCCATGCCCCGTCAGAACGATCACCTGTACCCCGGGGTATTTTCGTCTGATGCGATGAAGTACGTTTAATCCGTCGATCCCCGGCATCTTCAAATCCAGCACCACGATCTCCGGCGGATCGTCGTCTACGGCAGCAAGCGCCCGCTCTCCGCTGAGAACCGCCCGAACATCGATCCCCCGCATCTTCAGGCGTTCTGCAAGCGTGCTGACGAAATCTTCCTCATCATCCACCAGCAGGACTTTCAAAAGAAGCCCTCCTCACTGTTCCAGCACCGATGACAATGCTTACAGGCAGCGCAAGAATCTTTATCACTCCACACTCGAGAGTACAACCCTGACTCCGCGGGCAGACGAGCATATTTCCATTCTGCCGTTGATTTCAGCCAATGTGTCCGAGATCCGTCTCCATTCATCCGAACCGGGCAGACCATCGATGAAACCGACGGGCATCTCCTGCCCGGTCTCAAGAGAAACGGTCACGGCAGCTCCGCCTTCGCATCCCCGGGCTTCAACCGACAGTTCACTGCCGGGAGCCATTCCATTCCACCACCATTCCATTATGCCGAAGAGGGCCATATAGAGCCTGAACGGCGAAGTGTTCAGCTTGCAGGAAGCTTCTGGCGCAGGTTTCAGGCTCAGCTTCACCTGCTTTAACCTGGCAAACCGCTGAGCGAGAAAAACCGTGTCTTCCAGCGCGGTCGCCAGGTCCACGCAGGCCGGTGAATTATCGGGAGTATGCGCAAAGTGGTTCAGACGGTCGGCCTGCCCCACGCCTCTCCCTACTTGACTCTTAATTGTCGACAATGCGCGCGAAAACCTTTCGCTATGGGGGAATGATTCCTCACGGCTCATGAGCAGCAGGTCTTCCAGAAGCCCGGCCGTCTCCTGAATGATGGCCAGGACATTCTTCATTTCATGAGTGACACCGGCGGTCACCTTTCCAAAGAATGCGAGTTCTCTTGATTCCATTGCTACGGTATTTCCCTCCCGATTCCGGAATGCACCCATAGAGCGGGCTCGAAGGGGGCAGCAGGAACTTCCCCGATGAAGTTTATTCCGCGTTCGAGTCCTTCGACGTCCGTTCCTTGAGTTTCCGGTACGCTTCCTTCATGGTGCGTGTCAGGGTTTCGATGTCAACCGGTTTTTCCAGGTAGGCACATGCACCCAACTCAAGGCATTTCTGTTCGACTTCCTTCGAACCATGTCCCGTGAGGACGATGACCTCGACTTTGGGATGTTCCTGCTTAACCCTTCTCAGCACTTCCAATCCGTCTATGCCCGGCATTTTCAAATCGAGGACCATCACCTCGGGCTCGTCTTCGGCGATAAGGGAAAGCGCCCCTTCACCGTCATACACCACTGCGGATCCCAGGTTCCGCATCTGCAGACGTTCGGAAAGCGTCTGCACGAATTCCCTTTCATCGTCCACCAGCAGCACTTTGGACGGGAGCGGCAAATCGAAGTCGAATTTACGATAAACGTCACTTTGGTAGTAGCCCGCTCCAACTTTCGTTTCCACGGTCGAAACGCCCGGCACGGTCCCGGCCAACTCCTTGAGTTCATCCTCAAGGGCCGAGAGCCTCAGGACGTGTTTGTGGATGCTCAACGTGACCGTTCCGTCTTTCGCCGTCACCGATACATCATGTCCGGCCATCGTGAGTCTCAGACCCACCTGTGCCGCCAGGGCAAAATCCTCGACAGCCTTTGTGGATGATTCCGTTGTCTTGAGGATATCGAGTCGGGCGTTGTCGCAGATCAGACCGACCGCGGAATCGACGGTATTCTTATCCATCGGGATGACGATATCGTACAGCGCCGGGCTCCACGGGTCTTTTTGCTTAAAGAGGTATTCCACCCAGAGAACGCGGCTTTCATCCTCCTTGTGAATTTTTCTTGCCGCCTCCTTTTCGCTCACACCTTCCTCCCTTGCCGCAACTTCCGTCCGGTACTTCATTTCGCCTATGGCGCACACTCTCAGGACGTGCGAAATACCTCCGGGAACCATGAGGCCGACAAGACCGGGCATCACGAAGTTGTCCTTTTTCATCATGTCCGCCAATACCACATTGAGGCAGGCCAGTGAACGCTCCCTCTCGTGAGTAAATTTGTTGAAGACCGATGTCTTCCCGGCCATTGCCTTCAGCAGCTTGCTCTCCTCTACCCGAAAGCGTTTGCTCGTTTCCCTGATCACCATTCCGTCGTCGATCGTTTCATAGCCCAGGACCTCGGCGGCATTGCGCGCCAGTTCTTCGCCACGGCAATAGGAGCCGTAAAAAAGGGAGATTACAGGCATTGGATTTATTCCCCCACTTCCTCAGAGTCATCTGAAAACCGGCAGGTTGCTGAAAAAGGATTGAATTTCCCACTTTGGGACGGAAATCTCCTGGAACGTCACCCCGGCGGAGTGCAGGGGTCAAGTTATTGTTGCCCTTACAATCCGGTACTTAGGACTAAGTCCTGGATTCCGGCCTCCGCCGGAATGACGATAATACAGCCCGCATGTGGGCTTGATTCCCACCGAGGGGCTCTCCTTCATCACGCTGCTAGATGAAACACACGGAGCGTAGCGGGCACTTCTCTCCGCACTGTGTATGCGCCTTCGTATGAATGATATCAACAGCATTTCGAATGTCGGGATAAATGTTGCTTTCCCCTATTTTCTCATAAAGATGCGTCCGCTTCATCACCGCAAGGACGTTTTCGTTCAGTCCGGTGAAGGAAATGTCATAGCCGGCACTTCGGACGCGATCCACGATGAGCGAAAGCATTTCCTCTCCGGAAGCGTCCATGTCGTTGATGCCGTTCGACACGATCAGAAAATGCCTCAGTTCCCGCATCTTGGTGGTCGTGTCCGAAATTTGCTCTTCAAGGTAGCCCGCGTTGGCGTAAAAAAGTTGCCCGTCCACTCGAATTACGGCAATGTGCTTGCATTCTTCGAGCCCGAAATCCCTGGCGCTCCGATATGACTGGTCGGGATGCAGCGCCAATGTCGTTACCTTCGGCCTCATGCTTTTGTACAGGAACATTCCGAGCGACAGGACCACTCCGATCATGATCCCCTTATCCAGGTGAGGCGCGGTGACCAGGGTGCTGATGAACGTCACAATTGAAAATACTCCGTCATACCACTGGGCTTTCCAGGCATGAACGAAACCCGTGATATTGATCAGACCGAGTACGGCCATCATGATCACGGCAGCCAGAACGGACTGCGGCAGATAGTACAGGAGCGGGGTAAGGTACATCAGGACCACAGCAACCGTGAGGCTTGTAAACACACTGGACAAACCCGTGACGGCCCCCGATTGGATGTTTACCGCAGACCTTGAAAACGATCCCGATACGGGAAAGCTCTTTCCAAGCGCCCCTATGATATTCGCGATGCCCTGCCCGATCAGTTCCTGATTCGGGTCCAGCCGTTGGCCGGTTTTCGCCGCCATTGCTTTTGCTATGGAGATCGCTTCCATGAAACCGAGAAGGGAAATGATCGCGGCGATGGGCAAGAGGTGAAGCAGGATCTTCAGGTCCATTTTGGGAATGGTCATTGCGGGCAGGCCGCGCGGAACGTTCCCCACGACGCTGCCTCCTCCCATCATGGGAAGCCCTTTCTCATCCAGAGCTGAATTCCCGACCTTCAACCTCCAGACCTTTCCATCATTTTTTGCTTCCGGCGGGGCCTTGCCGCGCTGGAAGAACGATTCCCCGTCGTTGCCGTCAGGCACCCGGGTGAAAAGCATCGCACGCAGGGAAGCCCTATACTTTTGCGTATCTTCCCGGAGTTCTTCCATCCTGGAAGATACCAGCATTTCCCGATGCCTGAGTTCGAGCGTTTCGGGTGAATACGGGCCGTGGCTTTCCTCCGCTTCCGCCAGCTTCGGCGTCAGGGCGGCACGGTCCTCCGAGAGTTTTGAAATTTCCCTGACCGATGCGTTGAAATCCCGAATAAGGGTGACGGTCTCCTCCGAACTGATTCCAGCCACGGGCACCCTGGCGTTTCTTTCAAATCCGGTCGCCCAGGAAATGACGGTGGTCACCACTACGGCCACCAGCACGTAGGGGATCCGCCTGTCGATACGCCTCAGTCCGTACATAATGACGAAGGCAAAGACCCCGAGGGCCAGAGTCGGCCAATGCGTATAGTTGCAGGCGGCCTTGAACACCTGATAGACGGTCTCGTAGTGATGCTCCGCATCGTCTACGAACACGTCGAACATTTTGGACATCTGAGATGTGGCGATGATGATGGCGCCGGCATTCGTAAAGCCGTTCACCACCGGGTGGGACAGGAAATTCACCACCAGTCCGAGCCGCAGGACTCCCAGGGCGAGCTGGAACAGACCGACAATCAGGGCGAGCAGGATCGCATAAGCGATAAAGGCTTCACTCCCCGAGGTCGCCAGGGGCCCAAGGGCTGCGGCTGTCATGAGCGAAACGATGGCGACCGGCCCCGTGGCGAGCTGACGGCTCGACCCGAACACCGCGGCCAACATGGGTGGGAGCAGGGACGCATACAGGCCGTATTGGACGGGCATGCCCGCGAGTTGGGCATATGCCATGGATTGAGGGATCAATATCAGAGCTACGGTCAGGCCGGATACAAAGTCCATTCTGACTGTTCCGGCATTGATGAGTTTTATCCAGCTCAAAAATGGAAACACACGCCTGATCATGACAAAAACTTCTCCGAAGGATTCACAACCACGATCGCTCAATTATTCGAATGCCTGAACGCTGCCGTCCTGTCGCGGCTGTTGGAAACGGCCGGCTCCGATACGCCGGTTCCGGCAGGAGATCGGTCCTCATGCAAAGTTATCCCGGACGCAGGGTATTCATGATTTTCGCCATGAGGTCGTCGATGTCTATCGGCTTCATAAGGAACTCCGTCGTCTCCCCCGCGCCGGATCCGATACCTTCATCGGCGCCCCCCTGCCCGGTAAGCAGAATGACCGGAATCCCGGGGTGTCTTTGTCGCAGGATTTTCAGTAATTCCATGCCGCCCAGCCCCGGCATCCAGACATCCAGAAGCACCATATCGGGAGGGTCATCCTCGACCCGGCGCAAGGCGTCTTCACCCTTGAAGACGGCCCGCACATCTATCCCGCGCAGCCTCAGCCTTTCGGCGAGAGCCGATGCGAACTCTTCCTCATCATCCACCAGGAGCAATTTCAAGTTCCGCATTTGCCGTTCTAAAGATCCTCTCTTGATTTCTTCGGCAGATACACGGTCATGGTCGTTCCGTGCCCCTGCCTGCTCTGCACTTCGATGTCTCCGCCGAGTTTTTTCACGATTCCATAGGTGATTGACAGACCAAGACCCGTGCCCTGCCCTTTTTTCGTCGTAAAGAAAGGCTCGAACAGGTGCTTGAGCGTCTCCTCGGACATGCCGCAGCCGTTATCCTGTATGGAGACCCCTACCGTATCGATGTCCCTTTCCCAGGAGGTGATTGAAATCATGCCGGCATTTTCCACGGCGGCGAATGCATTGTTCAAAAGATTCAGAAAAAGCTGCTGGAGCTGTCCGCGGTCGGAAGCAATGCGGGGAAGGTTTTCGGCGAGTTGGAGCCTGATATCGAGGTTCCGGTACAGCGCTTCCTTTTCCAGGAATGAATACGTTTCCCTGATCACTTCATTGAGGTCCATCTCCTCGATTTGTACCTCCATCCTGCGGGCAAAACCGAGCAGGCGATGAGTGATGGACCGGCAGCGAGCGACAGAGTTTAAAATGGAATCGGTCAATGCAAGGAATTTTTCCTTTTCGGGAACGTCCGACCCATAATCGATCAGATCTTTCATCAGGCCGGCTTTTTCATTGATGATCGCCATGGGATTGTTGATTTCGTGGGCCACGCCCGCAGCCAGCCTTCCGATGGAAGACAATTTGTGCGTATGCTGCATCTCGCGGAATGCGGCCTCTCTTTTTTCATCGCTTTCCTTCAGATGTCTTACCATCATGTCCGTCAGTCTGAACACCACCAGGAAGATCGCAATCACGCTGATGACAAATACCAGAAAAAGCTCGGTCTTCAAGGTCGTCCAGGCCCTCAATATCTCTCCGCGAGGCTTGATCACCGCGAGCAGGAATGGAGAGTGGGGAAAATAGGTGTAGGCGAGCAGAATCTCCTTGCCGTGATTGTCATGTTGTTCCGCGACACTTGCCTCGTTCGTAAAGGGAGGCAGAGGCATCGGGAAGGTTTCCAGCACCCCGCCGTACCATTTGGACGGCGTCTGGATGATTCCGCTTTTATTCAAAAGAAAAGCATCGCTCTTCGGATCGAGGCGCATGGAGGCAATCAGATCGTTGAACTTTTCGGTGTCGATTGTGGCGCGGATGATCCATGTTTTCCCCTCATCCGTCCGCCTCTGGATCGCAATCACAATATGCGGGAACCGCCTGTAACCCATGAAGACGTCACTGATATAGATGCCGCGTATCTGCACCTCGTGGAACCAGCTTTGCTCGCTATAGTCCTTTCCCTTCAATTCGTACGGCCCGGCATAACTCACCTGAAGTCCGTTTCCGTCAATCACTCCGAGATCGACGAAGCCTCCGAACTCCTGCCTCATGACTTTGAAGATCCGGTTCAGTGTATTCTCCTCGTTCAACTGCTCGAAGGAATACGCGGATGCGATGAAGCTCACGGCGGAAACACGCTCCGCAAGGAACAGCTCGATTGAGTGCCTTGTCTTGTCGACCAGCACCCTCAGTGGATTGACAATTTCATCCTTGAGGGAAGTCTGATACAGGTGGTAGTTGACTCCGGCCATTATGACGACCGGAATGACGGTGACCAGAATCATCAGGATGGTAATATTTCTCCGGAGCAGGCGATAGCGCTCGGGAGAATCGCCTTCTTCCGGGAAATCCAGAACACGCAGATGCCTCAACCAATTCACCTTCACTGCACCTCATCGATTCATCGGAGGGATCTCCCGCAAGCGGATAACGCCCTCCTGGAGACGTCCATGCCTTTATGGACAAATGGATTCCTTCCAGGGATAAGAAAGCTCCGGGATGCGAAGTCCCGGTCGATTGTCCCCGGGGTTGGCCCAAAGGTTCCTGACCGGCAGAGCGTGGGATTAACAGTACCGAAAGAGTGGATTCACAGCACCCTTCCGGACTGTTCCGAACCAGGCGGAGAATGGGATAGGGAACCGAAGCAGGTTAAGCGTATATGATGATCAGATCGTTTTTGGCCTCAGCATCCAATTGATTTCGAAAATGAACGCTAGCTCGCAACCCAGACAGTCTTCTCCTTTGCCAAATGGAGCACCTTGGTGCTGATCCGTCCCATGAAAAATTCCTGGACCTTGGACATTCCTCTCCTTCCGACGACGATCGTGTCACAATCGCTACGTTCCGCTTCCTCAACGATCGCCGCGGCCCGGCTGCTCACTCCCGTCGTGATCTTGGTATGGATGCGATCCGCACTCAATCCTGCCGACACCAGACGGCACCGTGCCTCGTCAAAAGTCGGCTTCAAAGCTTTTGCGACGAGGTCGAGTTCTTCCTGCACCTTCAGCCGCAACTCTTTCTCGTCATTCGGTACGAGCGAATCGCCGTAGACCTTCTGGAGAATACTGAACCCCCGGATTGCGTGATACAGGATCACCTCGAACCCTGCCGCTCCATTCAGCATGACTGCAACATGCCCCAAAGCCAACCCCGCTCCCGGGGAATTGTCCATGCCGATCAGTATTCTCTGTGGTCTGGCCTTCCCGCCTATTACCCAGACCGGGACATGGGACACCCTTTCCACAACTTTTTGAGCGATATTGCCGAGCATGAAATCTTTCAGGTCGCTCAGGCCGTTTCTCCCCAAAGCGATCGCGTCATAACCGTTTCGGGACTCCTCAACGATATCCTGCGCAATTCCCACTTTTCTGTCCTGAATCCTGACGGTCACGGCATCCTCGGGAAATCCGGCGCTCGAGAACGTCTGACGGGAACTCGCCATGAAATCCAGGACCAACTGCTCCTGCTTTTTTTCCCATGTCCCGATGTCGATGATCCTGTATTGGTACGCAGGCGCCTTTTCGCTGTCCCAAAACGATTCCGGCACCTTGGTAGCGACATAGAACAGGACCACCTCCGTCAGGGCGGGTGGTAAAACATGGCTCACGTAGCGAACAACCTCGAAGGCCTGCTTGGAACCATCCACTGCCACCAGGATCTTCCTTTTGCTCGAACCCGACATCAGCCTCCCCTCTTTTCATGAACGCAGCTCAAATCACTCTGCCCGACCGACTCAACAAGTACCCATGGATTGCAAGACAGCACTTCCTCAAAGCCCCGTACCCGGATCGGATCATTCGGGACCGTCGAATTCCTGTGAGGTTCCCGCCGGATATTCTTCAATCACGCTGCAGGGAGCCGTATCGTGACCGATAATGGAGCGGATATCCCTGAGTATCCTCTCCTTATGGTGTTTATAAGAGGTTTCGTTCGACATGACCATATCCAACTGGCGAGTGTGAATGATAAGGTAGCCGAGCATAACCAGTTTTTGTTTCATTGCGGATTCCCCGCAGCCTTCCAGGCGCGCAAAAACCGCGTCTTCCTTTACTGCAACCCGAAAACCGAATTCATCCAGAATCCCTGCGACGAATACAACCCGGCGCAGTCGTCGCTGGAAATCCGCGGCTCCTCCTTTGAACTGAAAACTTATGTAGTTTTCATGCGGTCTGTCCCCGACCAGCGCTTCGATGGCACAGAAATGAAATCCAAACCGTGAACTCAGACTGCAGTAGTTCCTGGAGATCATAAAGTAATTCCGGTTTGCGTAAGGGGAAGGCATGGAGGGATCCAGGGCCGGGTTGGCACTGGCTTCGAGCAAGATTGACATGAAGCCCTTAGAATCAACCGGCGGCGGCCCTTCCCACGGGACCGCAACGATCCCCTCCCACAGGGCCAGCATCGGGATAGACACTATATTTTCAAGCTGGATAAACCTCCCGGGGACTTCCTCCCTGAAGCCGTCATCCAGATTGAGGATCCACCACTGCATGGGGACATTGCAGACGAGCTGTTTGCTCGCCCGTTCCGAAAAGTGGTGTTCATTTCCAAAACTAAACATCTCCTTGACCGATTTCTCATGGCAAAATCGCGTTATGTCATGGAAGGTACGGCAGTTCCTGGCCTTAAACTCGGGGGAATCCGGATCGAGAAGATTGAGCGGGACGATGTACGTGTTGACCTCTTTTAAGATGCGGTGTACGGGACTGCCTTCCATCAGCCCGGGTCGGCGTTCAATCCCATCGAGCAGCGCATCGACCCGCCCGCGGTAAATTTTGAGCCCATCCGCATCAACCGTCACCATTGTTTCGTTTTTCAGGCGCTCCATGGCCCCCTTCACCCCGAAAATGGCAGGGATTCCGAACTCTCTGGCGACATTGGCGAGATGGCCGACAGCGCTCCCCTGTTCGGTTACGATCGCGGCGGACCGGCTGAGCAGGGCCGCCCACCTCGGCAGGGCCTGTTCAGCCACCAGGACGCCCCCCTGAGGGAAAGACAGCGAATCGCTGTTCTTCCTCACTATGTGGACGGGGCCGCACCCAACCCCTGAACCGGCGGTGACTCCAGTGTCGGCGAGCACTTCCCCGTAGACCGCCCCCCGCTCGAAGGACTCCGGCCTCAAAGACGCCCCAGCCGTTTTCAACGGTCTGCACTGGAGAATATAAATCGAACCAAGACGATCCATAGCCCACTCAATGTCCTGCGGAGAACCATAATATTCTTCCAGCCTGAGGGCGATTCCGGCCAGGCTGAGAACCTGTTCGTCCGAGATGGAGGGTTCCCTGCTTCTCTCTTTGACAACGTCCAGGCGGCAGACCCCTTCATTCGGATAACAAACGAATTGCCGGCTCTTGTTGTTTATCTCTTTTTCGAGAATCTTCATCTCCGCCGATCTCGCGACAACGAAGCGATCGGAAGGCCCACTGCCGTCCACCACCGACTTCGGCAAACCCCAGGCCGAATGGATATAGATCGAGCCATCCCTGATGTTCAAAGGGTTGCAAGAATAAATCACACCGCCCGACTGCGCGTCTACCATGGCCATGCAACCGACACTCATGGCAATTTCTTCATCGAGAATGCCCCTGCTCAACCGGTATGAAATCGCGGGCGGGCCGTACTTGCCGGCAACGATTTCCTTGTAAGCCTCGATGAGATTTTCCGCGCTCACATTCAGCTCGGAACGATATTGCCCGGCGAACGACGTTCCAGGCGCATCCTCCCCCAGGGCGCTGCTTCGCATGGAAACCTTTACGCCGCAGCCGACGTCGGCCTCCAATTCGGCGTAGGCATTTCGAACAGCAACCTGCAAATCCTCGGGAACGGTCCCGCGAATAACCAGTTGCTGTATCTCTGAACTTACGGCAAACAACTGATCGATTTTATCCACCGCCGATGACTGCAGAATGCGGGCAATTTCGGGCTGCAAGTCGTTGTGTTCGAAAAACCTCTGATACGCGCGGGACGTAATGACGAACCCATGGGGGACCGGAAGCGAGAGGTGGTTCAATACTTCACCGAGATTCGCCATTTTGCTTCCAACCTGGTCGGCCATGTTCTTGTCGATCATCCTTAGCGGAATGACGTAACGGTCTCCCTCGAAAGATTTTTGGAACGTGAGTAATCCATTCACGGATTCCTGAATTTCCTTGAACCTCGAATGCAACTCCTCATGCTTTCCCGGAGCGAGCTGATCCAGGTTCCTGACCATGCGAAAAACATTGACCGATACGGCCGTGCAGTTTGCACGGATGAACGACATCCCGAAGGGACGATCCCCCCTCACGGCCTGTTCCAAATCGGACATGATTTCCAGCGCTTTGTTGTTTGCGCTCAAAAGAAGTTTGAAACTGTGATAGCGGGCTTTGAATGCACCGCGCAGGACTTCCACATCCGACAGGCGGGCTTCCCTGTTCCTCCTCTTCCAAAATCTCATTTTCTCTGCAAAATCGGAAAGACCAGCCATAAGTCGTTCACTGACCTGCGCATCGCGGTGATGCCGAGTGGTCATTGCATTGGATGCCCCGACGGAGCTTTTGGAAGAAGCCGGAATTCGTTGCGGCCGAGTCCGCCTGCGTCACTTCAGCGTTGACACTTTCTCAACCACCTTTTCCATTCGTTTTTCCTGCAGATACTTTTTCTTATAGGCATCCTGAAGCTTGCAGAGCAGTTCATCAATATCCATCGGTTTCATGAGATAATCGAAAGCGCCCATCTCCATGCCCTGGATCGCAACCTCCATGTTGGCATGTCCGGTCAGCATGATGACTTCAATAAGGGGATACCGTTTCCTGATTTCCTTGAGCGTCTCTATGCCGCTCATCACCGGCATTCTCACATCCAAAACCACCACGTCCGCAGGTGCTTCTTCAAGCGCATCCAGAGCCGCTTCACCGCTTGTGACTCCATTCACGGTGAGATTTCTCTTCCGGAGCCGCTTCACCAGCGTCTCCATGAAGTCGGCCTCATCGTCCACAAGCAGAACACGGAATGAATCCACCGGCTTTTCCTCCTCCTGACGGGTGGCTTTCCACAAAGTGATACTCTTTTGAAAACAAAATATTATACCACATGATGGAATTGTCAAAATAGTCAGTTGCCGCCCGCCGCGAGAATCCTTCCGCAAATACGCGGCATCTCCGTTTCCTGCCCCGCCTTAACGTGTTTTTGACCGGC
Organism: uncultured Syntrophobacter sp.; assembly: GCA_963666995.1. Lineage (GTDB taxonomy): Bacteria > Desulfobacterota > Syntrophobacteria > Syntrophobacterales > Syntrophobacteraceae > Syntrophobacter. The sequence continues at coordinate 4,900,879 of OY762941.1, forward strand.
CTCACTGTGAAATCCGTCGCGATCCGACCGGTTCCGGATCCTTTGCCGCGCGGGCTATTTGTCGCGCTACAGAGCGGGAGTGCGGGATCCCCCCCCGACGCCGGCCGTCCTGACTCCATTCACTCGACGCTCGTATCCGGTGTGGGGCCGCCCTATGCGCCGTCGGTCCGGTTCGAACCCGCGCGCTCCGGATAGCACCTTGACAGCAGTTCGCGAATCACCCGCCTCAAGATATCCATGTTGCCGTCCTTTTCAACGAAAGCCCCGGCATCGATGTCATTGCGGTCCCCCTGGGAATTCTCAGCGAGGAACGTATGAATCACAACAGGCAGCGCCGGCCTGCATTCGCGGATCCTGTCGAGCAGATCCAAACCGCCGGAGTAAGGCAGGTCCAGATCCAGGATCACAAGGTCCGGAAATGTCCCGCCGCAAATCATCCCCAGGAGTTCCTCCCCGTTTCCGGCCACATCAACTTCAAAGCCGTCCGAAACCAATTCACGCTGGAGGAATTCCCGAACGTGAGGGTTGCGATCGCTGGCCAGTATTCGAAATGGTTCTCCCATGATCCATTTCCTTGAAAGATGCCGATACGGAAACATGCGCGGCGGGAGATCCCTTACGGGTGCCCCGCCCTGCTCCGCAAAGCCCGCTGCCCGTCAACCGATCATTCCCGCATTAATGGAAACTACCGTCCGGTCTCGGCAGGTGTTTTCACCAGATACACCGAACAGGGGCTGTATTTAACAACCTGCGAGGCAACGCTCCCCAGTTTGAACCTCGATGATGGGCTGAGGCCGCGGCTGCCCATGATCACCAGATCGATTTTTTCATTCTCCGCAAAATCGATGATTGCATCCGGTACGGAGATGGAAGTGAGCACGGTCTTCGAACAGGCTGAACTCACTCCCTCGGCGGAAAGGACTTCGCATGCCTGTTTAACCGCCTCACCCGCACGCTTTTCCATGCCGTCCATCGTCCTCTCCCTGCGTGCGGGGGAGATTTCATGATCCTCCATTCCTCCGATGAAAGGCACAACGCTTATCACGTAGACCTGAGCGCCCTTGCATTTGACATAATCGATCGCAACCTTCAAAGCCTCCAGGGAATGGAGGGAACCGTCTACCGGAACCAAAACCTTCATGATCACCTCCTACACTTCTTTCCTTATTTTGGCCTTTTTCATACTGAGCCCTATTCCCTCAAACATGTAAAAGATGGCGTAGCCCCACCACATGGTGTACGCCACATAGAAGATGAGAAGGCCGATCATGGTGAATGCCTTGTCGGAAACTCTCTGCGCATCGATTCTGTAGAAGTTGTATGAAGGTTCTATGCCTTTTCTCATCACTTCCAGAACAATATTAGCCTCGTCGACTTTCTTGTCCTTCTGAAGTTCCTTTACAGCCTTGTTCAGAGCGTTCCACCAGACGGTCATCGCCTCCTGTTCATTGAACCCGTAACGCGCGGATATTGCTGCGCCGTCATTTTTGTACATTTCATCGCTGTCCTTGAGAACCGTCAGCAGGGTAGCTCCCAAATTTCCGCTGACGGCCAGTTTTTTGTCCGTCGCGGTTGCCTGGCAGCCCGCCAGAGAAAACATTTTTGCCGCACGTTCAGCCGATTCCGGTTTGTCCATGGTGACGGATACGGAAAAACTCTTTCCATCGAAGGCATGGACACCCTCCGTCACCTCGGGGATGAAATAGGACGATCCCTTGGCAAGTTTATTGAAAAGCTCATCCGAGTACTCCATCCCGTTGATCTTTCCCTTTTGCCCGTTAAAGACCGGCGAAAATATCAGCAGCAACACTCCGCCGAAAACCAGCGCCATTATCGCACCCATAGTAAAAGGCCTTTTATGTCTGACCAGCATCCCTAGTCCTCCTCTCTCAGAAGTCCGAGGTTTGCGAAGAACTTACCGAAAACCCACAGACCAAATGCGGCCACAACCACCCAGAAGACGATGTTCCCGAAGCTTTCGATGCCGTCGATCACGGGTTTGGAGATATTGAACACTTCGAGTTCGGTCAGCTTTTTCGGTAGAGTCGCCGCACGATTGATGAACCCTGCAATGATCGAAAGAGCGTAAAACCCCCTGATCTGGATGCCTTTGACAACCTTTGTCGTAAGGGCCCCGACCTGGATGCCGAGAAGCGAACCGATCAGCATTCCCATGGCGAGGGTGTAGAAAACGTAGCCGTAAATCGCATACTGCCCTATCGCCGCAAGACCCGCCGTGAAGATGATCTGCAAGATGTCCGTACCCACGGTTGTCATGGATGAAACGCCAAAAATGTACACGAACATCGGAAAAGTGATGAACCCGCCCCCGACGCCCATGATTGCAGCCATAACACCGACCACGACCCCGCCCAGCGCTACCACGACACCGGAGATCTTCTTTCCCCCCGGTACGAAGTCTTCATCGAATTGGATCATCGGGGGAAGGTTCATGGACTGCAGTTTTATCGCAAGGGACGGGGTACCGGAAGGAGGTCCGCCGTGCACATCTCCACCGCCCGTACTCTCTTTCCTCGATCTGAGGAAGTCGATCAGGGCATAGAATCCCAAAAACCCAAGCAAAATGGCGTAGACGGCACTGATAAAGGCTTCACTCAACAGGGGGTCCTTATTGTATAAGCCTTTGTTCAGTGCGCCGCCGATAAAGGTCCCGCCGCCCGATCCCACCAGGAACGCTATTGCAAGTTTGGTGGAAACATTTCCGAGTTTCTTGTGCACGGCGGTGCCCATGATGGCCTTGGCGAAAATATGGAAGAGATCGGTGCCCACGGCCAGGATGCCCTTGATCCCCGCCGCCATGAGAGCCGGGGTGACGATGAATCCGCCGCCGGCGCCGATGCAGCCTGTAATCAGGCCGGCGGCGAGCCCGATCGCCATCGAGACAAGAAAAATCCCCGTCGAATAGAAGGCTGGAGCGTAAGCTTCCTTGCCTCCGAGCAGGGACCCGGCCTCAAGGAATGACACGGCAATGATCGGTGAGAGCATAATGAGTAAAATCAATAATTTTTTCCTGCTCCTGACGATGGACATCGATGTCTCATAATCCCATCGTGCATGAGCGATAGATGCCGCTTTCAGAAACTCGAACACCTGCCTTGGACCATGCATTGCGAAAACCTCCCTGATGTCTGTTGCGAACAAAGGATGCCTGCTGTCTTCTTCCGTGGATGGCCCGGGCTTCACCCTCGCCCCCCGCCTGTCGGCAATCCGGGTTCCGCCTTTTTTTGCAGGGCGAATTTTCGTCGAGCGTTGAAGCATGTGACCCTGGGTTCCACGATCTTGCTGGGAATCTTTCTCTCGATGCCGGAAAGATCCGAATGTGCTCACATCGTGCTTATGTATGAATCATATGGCAATCCTTGTGCCAATCCGCCTGGTTCGGACTCATTCATGCAACATGTCGATATCATTACATAGAATGTCACGGTCAAGAGGAGAATGCCCTGCTGTGAGTCTTCGGGGTGTCAGGATTCTTTACAGAGTGTAAAGGTGAGGATGGGTCGAAGGGAAAAGTGAAAATGAAGTGCAGGGGGATCCTTTTCCACGGGTGCCCCGGACACTTGCTGTCCGGGCGCGAAGCGCAAGAGGTTCAAAGGATGATTCTGCAAGGGCAACGAAGGATTTGTCCCCTCCTCCTGTCCTTACGGACCCGGATAACGAGTATCCGGGCCACCCCCTGGGAGGATTGTCGGGACCGTCGTCTTGAACATAATTGTTCATAATGCTCGCCTCACCAGCGAAGCATTGAAAATCGATATTTTTAATATCGGTCAGTCACCAGGTATTGTCACTGGCCGGTGTCGCCGGTAACGGAAGTTTCAAATTTGAGATGGTATTTCTCGATCTTGGAAAGCAGGGTCGGCCGGGAGAGGCCAAGCAGCCTGGCTGCGCGGCTCCGGTTGCCGCCGGTCAGGTTGAGCGCTTCACTGATCAGTACGCTCGTGAACCGATCCATGATGGAATCGAAGGCGCTGCCTCCTTCCTCAGAAGCCAGGACCCTCCTCAGCCATTGCCGTATCGCCTCATCAGGCAGTTCGTCTTCCGCCATTTTCGAAGGCGTCTCCGCGCCGACTGCCTTTGCAAAGTCGTCGCTCCCGATCGGGCATCCCCGACTGAAGATCAGGGCCTTCTTCATGGTATTGGCCAGTTCCCGGACGTTGCCGGGCCATGAATGGCTTGTCAGCATGTCCTTTGTCGCCTCGGTAATCCCGGGATTATCGATCTCCATTTCTTTCGAGTACCTGGCAAGAAAATACTCCGCGAGCAAAGGAATGTCGTCGGGCCTTTCGCGTAGTGGAGGGAGCCACAGGGTGACCACTTTGAGCCGGTAGTATAGATCCTCTCTGAAGCGTCCGTCCGCGAGAGCCGATTCCAGATCGCGATTGGTCGCCGCAATGATTCTGACATCAACGGGAATGGGGTCTCTCCCCCCGAGGCGTTCAATGCTCTTTTCCTGAAGAAGCCGCAGCACCTTGGACTGCACCGAAAAGGGCATGTCCCCGATTTCATCCAGGAAGACGGTACCTCCATTGGCCTGCTCGATTCGGCCCACCCGCCGATTGACCGCGCCCGTAAAGGCACCCTTCTCGTATCCGAACAGCTCGCTTTCCAGCAGCGTTTCAGGAATCGCCACGCAATTTATGACAAGAAAGGGCTTGTCGGACCTCTGACCGTGCTGATAGATCGCTCGAGCCGCAAGTTCCTTTCCCGTCCCGGATTCACCCCTGATGAGCACCGTGGCATCCGTCGAAGCGACCCTTCCGATCGCTTTGTAGACTTCCTGCATGGGCCTGCTTCGCCCGATAATAGCCTCTTTTGCCGCAGTCTCCGGGATGACGTCCAGTTCCACCCGGGACCTCATGAACCGCCCGGCCTCAATGGCCTGATCGATGAGCACCAGTATCTCGGGAATATTGAACGGCTTCAGCACATAATCGAAGGCCCCCATCTTGGTCGCTTCGATGGCCGTCTCCGTCGTGCCGAAAGCCGTCATGATGATGACGGGCAGCTTGGGTTCAATCCGGCGAACCGCTTGAAAGGTGTCGAGTCCGCTCATCCCGGGCAGCCTCACGTCCATGATCAGCAGGTCGAGGCGCTCAATCGAGCCCACGATCGTGAGGGCCGCCTCTCCGGACGATGCCGCCCTCACGACATGGCCCTCCTGACTGAGAAGCTTCTCGAAACTCTGCCGCAGTTGAGGATCATCGTCCACGATCAGGATCGCAGCCAAGCACCATCCTCCTTACAAGGCAGCGTTATGATAAATGTCGCCCCCCTGGTTTGTCGTGATTTGAGGTTGAGACTCCCCTTGTGATCTCCAACGATTCTGGCGGCTATGGCAAGGCCGAGTCCCGTGCCCTCCTCCTTGGTGCTGAAGAAGGGCTGAAATATTCTATCCCTGACGGACTCGGGGACCCCGGGGCCATTGTCGCTCACCTGAATCACCGCCACATGGCCCAACGGTTCGGCAACTCCCAATTCTTCACGTATGAAGACCTGTCCGCCTTCTCCCATCGCTTCGCAGGCATTCACAATGAGGTTGACCAGGACCTCCTTCAGCTGTTCCGGATCCCCTTCGATCTGCGGCAGCCTCCGCTGCCGATACAGCTCGACGGTCACCCCATAGGACTCGATTCGGTGCCTCAACAATTGTATGGCCATGTCGACCACATCGGACGGGCTGATCATCTGCATTTTCAGCTTCGGCGGGCGTGAAAATTCAAGGAAATTCTGCACGATGTTATCGATGTGACGGATTTCTTCGCCTATCACTTCGAAGTCCTCCTGCTGGTTGGAGGACAGTTTCAAGGTTCTCTCCATGGTAAACAGCCGCATTTTGACCGACGTCAACGGATTGCGGATACTGTGGGCCACGCCTGCGGCAAGCTTTCCCACGAGGGCGAGTTTCTCGGACTGCAGCAGGTGTTCTCTGCTCTGCTGCAACTGGGTCTGAGTCTGATCCACATCCTTGAGCAGGCCATGAACACGATCGACCAAAGCGCCGACTTCATCCGATCGATACTCTTCGTCGCCACCGACTTCCACAGCCAGCCTTCTAATGGGTCCGAGGACCCTTCTGAACAGAAAAAAGGTCAGGATCAGCCCGAGCAACAAAGCAGTGCAGATCGCCGCTATCGATATGGCCGCCATGAACTGAAGACGCTCGGATATCCATTTTTGGGAGTGAGAAATCCCCTGGTACTGCAGTTCCTTGTACTGTTCGCAAAGATCGCGTATCGAATAGAAGGGATTGCGTATCTCCCGAACCACTTTCAACCCGGCATCGCGTTGTCCGGAGTCATACAGACTGATCGCCTGGTCCCTGGTACTGTTGTGGTGGATGTATTTTGATTCAATTTCATTCACGATTTCATATTGTTTCTCTGAACGGGACAGTTCCCTCGCTTTCTTCAGCCACTGCTCGAAATTGTATCTGTTCTGGTCCAGTTGAGTGAGCCATTCCGCGTTTCCATCAAGGAAATAGTAGCTGAGCAGACCCCGCTGCATCGCCAGAGCGCTCTCAAGCTCCTGGGAGACGTTCACCGCCGCTACATTGTTGCCGGTGATGGTGGTAACCAGCAACGCGGTCCGGTGGATCCACCACATGGAAACCAGGACCGCCACGACTGTAGTGGCAACCAGAGAAACCACGATCGCAAAAATTTCGATCCGTAAACTCGCGCGAGCATGCATACGACCGGAGTTCCTCCGTTATGGGGCCGAAACAAAACATCACTCCAGGCGAATATCGCCTATCCTACCAGCCATATTCGGCATGTGGTAGATCTTTGGAACAGGACGTCAGGGGACTACCAAACGTTATTCTCCCGTTCCGAGCAGGGGCAAACGCCGAAAGCGCTTTCCCGTAGCGGCAAAGACTGCGTTCGCCACCGCCGGAGCCAGGGGAGGAACTCCCGGCTCGCCAACCCCCGTGGGGCTTTCACTCGAGGCAACGATGTACACCTCGACCGGCGGCATATGATTATAGCGCAGCACCTTGTAGTTGTCGAAGTTCGATTGCAGAACCCGGCCGCCGTCGAGCGTGACGGCCTCCTCAAAAGCAGCCGACATCCCGAAGCCGACGCCTCCCTCCATTTGCGCCCGAATGATCTCCGGATTCACCGCCGTCCCGCAATCCACCGCGCAGACCACCCGTTCGACCTGAAATGTACCGTCGCCGGCGATCGAAACCTCGGCAACCTGCGCCACGAAGGTATTGAAAGATTGATGCAGGGCCACCCCGCGGCTTCGGCCCGGGGGAAGGGGCGAGCCCCAGCCGGCTTTCTCCGAAACCAGATCGAGCACTCCGCGGTGCCGCGGCTGACCGGCCAGAAGCGCTCGACGCAACTCCACGGGATCCCGGCCGGCGGCGCTTGCCAACTCGTCCAGGAAGACCTCGACGGCAAACGCAGTATGGGTATGGCCGACTGAGCGCCACCAGAGCACGGGCACTCCTGATTCCATCGTGTGCAGATCGACGTGCAGGTTGGGAATGGCATAGGGTATATCCGATGCACCTTCAACCGAAGTCATGTCGATGCCGTCTACGATCATCGCCCCTTCAAAAGGCGAGTTGGCAATAAGCGATTGCCCGATCAGGCGATGGCTCCACGCTACGAGGTTTCCCTGCTCATCGAGGCCCCCCTGCAGGTGATGAACGAACATCGGACGATAACGTCCCCCTTTTATATCATCTTCCCGAGTCCAGACGAGGTGGACCGGAACGCGTCGGCCAATGGCCGCGGCAATATGAACACCCTCGACAATATAGTCGGAAGTCGGGTTTGCCCGCCGGCCGAAGCTTCCCCCGGAGAAGACCGTGTGGATTCTCACTTGTCTCGTTTCCAGACCCAGCGCCTTCGCCGCGTTGGCCTGGTCCACTGTTTGAAACTGATCGCCGGCCCAGATATCACAGCCGTCGTCGGTGAGTTGAACGACGCAGTTGAGCGGCTCGAGAGGCGCATGCGCCAGGTAAGGGAACTCGAAAGTCGCCTCGATCGTCTGCGCAGCCTCGGCGAGAGCCCGCCCCGCGTCTCCCTCTTTCCGGGCGGTCAATCCCGGGGTCGCGAGCAATGCCCGGTATTCGCTCAGCAACTCCGGCGTGCCGCGCATCTCCGCCGCACTGTTGTCCCACTCAACGCGCAGGGCATCGCGCCCGCGTTTTGCCGCCCACGAGTCGGAGGCGACCACGGCCACACCTTCCGGGATTTCCAAAACGTCGGTCACCCCCGGTACGGCCAGGGCCTGGGCCGCATCAAAGGACGCCACCCTGCCGCCGAAGCATGGGGGGCGGGCCACCATGGCGGTCAACATGCCCGGTAGCCGGATATCCATGGCGAATTGGGCCGCTCCATCCACTTTGGGCTCAATGTCGAGGCGTTCACGCTGCCTGCCGATCAGATTGAACGTTCCCGGCTCCTTGAGACGCACCTCGGCCGGTGGAGTCATATCAGCAGCTTTTCGGGCGAGTTCGCCGAAGGTTGCCCGCTTGCCGCTCGCAGGGTGCCTGACTACACCCCTTTCCACGACTATTTTCCCCGCCGGGACTTCCCAGGAAGCGGCGGCGGCGTCAACAAGCATCGCTCGCGCCATCGCCCCGGCACGGCGGTATTGTTCATAGGAATTGGCGATACCCGTGCTTCCGCCGGTTGCCTGCACGGGCCCGAAGAAGAGATTGTTGTAGAGTCGCTCATCCGCCGGAGCCGATTCGACCCGCACCCGGCTCCAATCGGCATCAAGCTCTTCAGACAGGATGGTCGCCAATCCGGTGTAGATCCCCTGACCCGTCTCCAAATGCTTGGCAATAACGGTTACAAAGCCGTCCGTGCCGATTCGTATGAACGGGTTCGGGGCGAAAACCCCGTCCCGGGCGGCAGAGGCATCAAAGGCCCTTTCCTTCACGGCGGCAGCCGCTTCTCTTCCAGTGAGAATACCCTTGGCGGCGCGCTTGACGGCTGCCTTGATGCGTGAGTAGGTCGCGCACCGGCACAGGTTCCTCTGCATGGCTTTGGCAATGTCCTCGTCACTGGGATCGGGCTTCTCTGAGAGAAGCGACACAGCCTGCAGGATCTGACCCGGCTGGCAGTAGCCGCACTGGGGTACTTGCTCCTCCACCCACGCCAGCTTGACGGGATGGTCGGCGGGGACACCCTCGATGGTTGTTATTTCCATGCCATCCGCCGCCTGCGCCTTGGTGATGCATGAAGGATGCGCCTTGCCCGCCACAAGCACGGTGCAGCCCCAGCACTGTCCCATGCCGCACCCGAATTTTGTCCCGGTAAGCCCCAAAACGTCCCGAAGGACCCAAAGAAGGGGCATTTCCGGGTCAACGTCCGCAGTGTAACTTCTGCCGTTCACTGTAAATGTCGCCATGATGTTTCTCCTCCGGGCCTGAGAGTCTCCGAGCGCCGGAGACCCAGGTCCCATCGACATACGCAGGGTGTTTGCCGGGCAGACTCCAAAGCACGGAAGAGTGAGCCGGCATCGTCTCATGCCTGCGGGCTTCCACGCTTTTGGGGAATCAGCAGGAGTGATCCATCATATAGGCCTGCGATCTTGCGGGCGAGGGCGTTTGCCCAGAACGCTCCAAGGCCCGCGAGACCCCGCGTCTCGATGACGATCAAATCCGCGCCGACTTTTCCGGCAGTATCGAGCAACCCCGCTGCCAAATCCCCTCTCGCCACGCTCCCCGCAGCTTTCAGCCCTTCTGCTCCAAGTATTTCGACTTCGCCTTTGAGTACCGTCGCTGCATCCTCGGCCGCCAACTTCAGGATTTCCTTCGTCGTACCGGGGATAAGACGCCCCGTCGCAGCTTCTTCGCCGCTGATGCTTTCCAGGGTTGGAATAATGGCAACCAAGTACAACTCCGCATCCGCCACCCTGGCGAACTCGGTGGCTATTCGCTCGGCGCGTCTCTCTTTGTCCGCCACATCGACAGGGACGAGAATGCACCTGGGACCGAAATCCGGAGGCGTTCCTTCCTCGCTTGCGCGGATGAGCATCACCGGGGTGCGCCCGTGCGTGATGACCTGTTCCGCATTGCTGCCGAACACGAACCTCTTCAGGCCCCCCTTCCCGTGCGTGCACAGGACAATGAGATCCTGGTCCAGTTCATCCGCATGCTCCGCAATGCACCGGGGCACATCTCCCTGCGGGACATCGTGAACGTGCGTGTCGACATCCAGTCCCAGGGCGCTGAGCCGGTCACCGACCGCGCTGAGATACCGCTCCGCTTCCTTCGTGGCCTTCAGGTGGATATCACCGTGGATGCTTGACGGCGGTGATTTTTCAATGACGTGGAGGAGCTTGATACTGCAGCCCGTGAGTTGCCCAAGCCTCTCGACCACACCCAACACGGATTCGGCAAGACGCGATCCATCCAGGGGGACAAGCATTCTCAGAAACATGAGGGGTCCTCCTTGGCTTCGCCAAGGTTTCAGCGAACGCGGGACATTCCCTAAATCAGGGTATACAGTAAATAGATGTTAAGCAGAATGATGAGCACCGCAACCAGCCAGGCCGTGACGACGGTAACAGGCCGGTTGACCAGAACACCCATGATCTCCCTGTCACTGGTAAAAATGACCAGGGGAACGATTGCCAACGGCAACCCAAAACTGAGCACCACCTGGCTGATGACGAGAGACCGGGTCGGATCCAACCCCAGGGCGATCACAACGAGCGACGGCAGCATCGTGACGATCCTTCTGATCCACACGGGGATGTGAAAGCGCATGAATCCCTGCATGATTACCTGCCCGGACATGGTGCCGACCGTTGACGAGGAAAGTCCCGCAGCGAGAAGTGAGATCGCGAACACATCACTCGAGAATCGGCCCAGAAGCGGCGTCAACGTGCGGTACGCTTCTTCAATGGTCCCGACGTCATGCAGTCCCTCGGCAAAAAACGTCGATGCCGCCATGATGAGCATCGCGCAGTTGACGGCGCCGGCCACGCTCATCGCGATGACCACATCGATGATTTCAAAATGGAAAAGCCGCCGAATCTGGACGGAGTCCTTCACGACGATTCGTCCCTGGGTCAACGCCGAGTGCAGGAAGATTACATGCGGCATGACCGTGGCACCCAGGATCCCCGTGGCGAGCAACACGCTCTCCTCTCCCGCAAACGCAGGGATAAACGCGGCCCGGGCGAGTTCAGACCATTCGGGCCGAACAAGCACCATCTCGATGAGATACGAAAACGCGACGATCCCGATCAGCGCGCTGATCACTGCCTCAATGGGACGGAACCCGTATCGCTGAAGGCCGAGAATGAGAAAAGTGACCCCGGCGGTCAAGAGGCCCGACCAGAAGAGAGGCAGGTGAAACAGGAGCAGGAAACCAACCGCCGCCCCGATGAATTCGGCCAGATCCGTTGCCATGGCAACGACTTCCATGATTATCCACATGGTCCAGACAGCGGATGCCGGAAGGCGCTCGCGGCAGAGCTCGGCCAGGTTTTGTCCGGAGGCTATTCCCAGCTTTGCGGACAGTACCTGCAACAGCATCGCAATCAGGTTGCTTGAAATTACAACCCATAACAGGGTATATCCGAATTTAGAGCCACCCTGGATATTGGTTGCGAAATTGCCGGGATCGATGTAGGCGACCGCGGCAACGAAGGCGGGCCCGAGGAAAGGCAACAGCCGCCTGTGCCACGGCACATCCACATTCCCATCGAGCGCGGCCTGCGCTGCGCTTACGGTCCCCGCATCACCGGCGGGTTGTTTCGGACGCCGATCTTTTTCGGGAGCGGGACTGATAGCTGGAAGCTCCTCATCTGTCGGCACTGCGCCGGTTCACACGACTTGCCGAACGGCACGGCCTCATGTTCAAATGCAATTGAATCCGAATGCCGAAGACCCCCGGGTGCACGGCAAGCGCCTTGCGTGTACGTCGTAAAAGGGCGCGCCGGTCCTCCGAAGAATATAACCCCGTTCTGCGTTTGCACAATCGGCGGTCGGACCGCATCGCATTTATTCCGTAATTTTTTTGAAAAGATGAATGCTTCTGCCCACAACCGAATCGGATCGGGAAGGAACCTCATCGGCCATGCTGGAAAAGTTCAACGTTTTTAAGAGATACCTCAGGAAGGGGGAACCGTCGCAGGAAACGGGCCCGTCGGACATTTTTCGGCAAAAATACGAGCGATTCAAGGAACTCCTCGATTCCAACGCTGAACTTTCCAGGATCATCGCAGACATGGAAGAAAAGCTTCAGGGGCATGAAGTCTTTGGAATGAGCTACCTGAGGTCCCGTTCGGCCAGGGCCGTCTTTCACGCGGTTCGGATGGTCAACAGCCTGAGCGCACTCTCCGGCAAGAAATGTATGGAGCTTCTCAAGGTTCTGGACGGCATCAATACGGAACTCAAGGTTCTGCTCGAAACGAGGAAAGAGAGCGGCACCGGCAAGTGGATATTCTCCTACTCCGAGATCACCAGGGAAATGGTCGACCGCGTTGGCGGGAAAAGCGCGAACCTGGGCGAAGTGCGCAACAGGGTAGGCCTCCCGACCCCCGAAGGTTTTGCCATCACCACGGATGCGTTCGATTTCTTTATGTCCGAGAACGACCTGTTCGATGAAATCAACCGGGAGAAGATGGCAATCGATCCGGCCGACGCCGAATCAATCGTCTCGGCCGGCGAAGCGATCCAGAGGCTCATCCTGTCTGCACCGGTTCCCCGTGACCTGCGCGATTCGGTTTTGTCGGCCTATGACGACATGGCCGCCGGAGTTCAACAACCCGATTCGTCCAGGGCATCATCCCCCATCTCGATGAGAAGCAGCGCTGTTGGAGAAGACAGCGAACTTTCCTTTGCCGGACAGTATGTCTCGATCCTCAACGTGCCGCGCGAAAAGATCGTCGAGACCTACAACGTTATCGTGGCGAGTCTTTATTCACCACGCGCAATTTCCTACCGGCTGAGCAAAGGCATCCGCGACGAAGATATCGCGATGAGTGTAGCCTGCCTGCGGATGGTGGATTCCGTCGCCAGTGGTGTCATCTATTCCCGGCATCCCTCCAATGTGCTCGAAGACGGCATCATCGTTACCGGCGTCTTCGGCCTGGGGCCGTACGCGGTGGACGGGATAATAACTCCCGATATGTATACGATATCAAGAAACGACGGACGTATTCTTCAAAGCCAAATCGCCAGGAAAAGCGTGCAGTTGGTGACAAGTCCGAAGGGAGGCCTGACGGAAATGCCGGTGCGCGAAGCGATGCAATCGGTCCCCTGCCTCTCCCCCGAGCAACTGTCCCGCCTGGCCGGGTTCGCGACAGACCTCGAAACGCACTATGGCCGGCCCCAGGACATTGAATGGGCGCTCGATTCCGACGGGCGTCTTTTCGTGCTGCAGACCCGGCCTCTTCGTATCGAAAAGAGCTGTGCGGATCTTGAGAAGCGGCCGGTTCCCACACTGCATTCGGATCAGGTGCTCATCGAAGGGGGAGCCGTCGCTTTTCCCGGAATTGGGTGCGGAAAGGCATATCAGGTGCATTCGGACGCGGATTTGCCCGGCTTCCCGTCCGGCGCCGTCCTTGTCGCAAAGCATTCTTCACCCAAGTTCGTGGTGGTCATGCCCAAGGCAAGAGCCATCGTCACCGACGCCGGAAGCGTCACGGGACACATGGCATCCCTTGCCAGGGAATTCGCGGTACCGACTCTTCTGGGCGTCAAAACGGCCACCTCCGTCATCACCACCGGCATGGAAGTCACTGTCGACGCCTATTCCGGGAGAGTCTACCGGGGAATCGTTCCGGAACTATCGAGCATTCAATCGCCCCGGGAACCCTACATGAAGGATACCCCGGTGTATGAAAGCCTTAAGCGAGTGGCGGATCTGATCGTGCCTCTGCGACTCCTCGAGCCCCGTTCCCCCGATTTTCAGCCCGGGAACTGCCGTTCGCTTCACGACATCATGCGGTTTGTGCATGAGTGCTCATACATGGAAATGTTCAAACTCAGCGATCAGGTTTCCGCAGGCAGGGGCTGCGCCGTTAAACTCGACGCACACCTTCCCCTCGACCTATACGTCATTGACCTGGGAGGCGGCCTCTCTGAAGAAATCTCACGGCACACAAGGCTCGGCGTCGAGAAGGTCGTCTCGGTCCCTTTCCGCGCACTCTTGAAAGGGATGCTCCACGAAGGCCTGAGCGTTCAGAAGCCTCGTCCGGTACAACTGAAGGGCTTCTTTTCGGTGATGAGCGAACAGATGCTCAATCCGGTCCGTACCGAGGCGGAAAGGTTCGGGGACAGAAGTTACGCCATCATCTCAGACCGGTATCTGAATTTCAGCTCCAGGGTTGGCTATCACTATAGCGTGCTTGACTGTTATTGCGGTCAGACCCTCAATAAGAACTATATTACCTTTCTATTCAAGGGGGGTGCCGCGGACGACACGAGGAGAGGCCGCCGGGCCAGGGCCATCGCACTGATTCTGGAGAGCCTGGATTTTTCCGCCGAAGTCATAGCGGACCGGGTGGATGCGCGACTGCAGAAATTCAGCGCCGAGGTGATCGAAGATAAACTCGATGCAGTGGGAAGACTGCTCCAGTTCACCCGGCAGATGGACATGCTGATGAATGACGAGGCAAGCGTGGCCGCAATGGCGAAAGCTTTCCTCGAAGGGAACTACCATCTCGATCCGCAGGACTCCGGGGCCGGGCGTTAGCCGAGCCGGCCACGCTCCCCGTTCTTCCGTCACCCATGCGCGGACAGGCTCTCAACGCAGACACGCCCTCAGGCCGTGCGTACGCTGTCCGACACTGCGCTCTAGTCCTTCCTTATCAGGTATCCCTGCTGGACGTCGCATTCAATGCCTATCGTACCGATGGCGTCCGTATCCGAAACGGCTTTCACTTCGACGCGGCAGACGGCGACCCCGCTCTTGTCCAGAAGCGTCAACCGGTCTCCGGCCCTGATGCCGTTGGCCGCGCCGAGCCCGAATGCAACCTCGCATTCCAGCTCTTTCCTGATGATGTGATAGACTTCGGCCTTCCCTTCCTGAGCGAGCAATCGATCTCTCGCCCCCGACAGAAGATAGACCACTCCCAGGTTCAGGAGCAGAACCCCAAACAGACAAATTGCAGTCCACAGGGGGGAAATATCCAGATAACGTAATAGAAAAGAATCGGAATCCAGGTGCTCGCTGCGAAGGTCCTTGTATATTCTGACCTTGAAAACAGACAGGGGCTTGTCGGGGGCGGCTTTAAGGTACACGCCGATTTCATATTCGCCCGGCTGAATCAGGGGTTGTGTCGTGAGCAGGCCGCGCCACATGGCCCCGCCCATCCAGTAACCGGGGTGCAGAGTCACGAAGTCGATCCGCAGAAGGTCCGAGCCGCTCGTGTACGAAAGCTCGTCTATTCCGTTCGGCTTCTCCCTGAGCGGACCGTCCACGGCGGCAGATTCCCCGGGCAGCATTCGTAAAAGGTTCACGGGCTGCCTGATATTGGCGACAAGGCCGTCAAGAATAGCCAGCACAAGAATGGCGGAAAGAAGCGCGCCGGCTCTCCCGGCCCGGTTTCTCCAAGTGTTGATCTGATCCAAGTTCATCAAGCCGGATGCGTTTCTTTAGGAAAACATTTCCTGATGATGACGAAGGCTGCGGCAAGGGTGGGCAGGAGCATCGAGAAGAAGTATTTGAAAACGAGCGGGGTAAAATTTTCGGGATCCTGACTCGCAAGGTAAATGCTCAGCGTCAGTTGCCCCAGGACAACCAAGTCCACCACAGCAACGGCAATCTTTCTATAGAAAGGCATGAACCCATCCCCTCCCGCGAAAACCGTCCATTCACGTTCCCGACTACCCCCCGTTCCGGGAGTGTTTAATTTCTTTTCGGCTCCCCGGGAGCAATCGGACGCCTTGCGGGTTTACGGCGTTTGCAGTAGGCCGCAGGCTTCCGCCGTCGAGCACAAAGAGTTCGCAGAACTTCGGTTACATATCACAATACCACGGGATCCGGCAACTTCCCTCAAAGGAAAGAGAGGAGGACCGCCTCAGCAACAACACTGCGGCCGGTCCTCCCGGTGCACAACCTCCTGCCCCTATTTCTTGAAAATGTCGGTCCTGGTGATGTTCATGAATCTCAGAGATTTTCCTGCTTCCTTATAGTACACGCGGACCTCATCGCCTGCGTCCCACGTGGCGTCAGGCATCGAGAAGTATTCATCCGGCAGGGAGAAAGTGGTCACAATCTTCTGCCTGGCCGAGTATATAGTAATGGTTTTCTTCTCGCGATCCACAGCAGGAAACTTCTTGGCTTTCCCTTCGGCCTTGTTGAAGACCAGTGGATCATCTTTTCCCACATCTTCCTTCTGGTCGATCAGCGTGTAGGTGAGGGTCTTGAAGCCCTGTGATGCGGGGTCAAAGATGACGATCTGCCGATTCTTGGTATCCAGCTTCATCCGCAGTCCGGCCTTGGGTTCCGGTCCCGTATCCTCGGGGTTTGTCGGAAGTGTGTAGGTCAAGGGCGGAAGGTGATTGTAATCAGGATTCTGCGGGTCGGAATTGCCGTCCCTGATAAACGTCACGGAACGGCTGTCTTTTTCGAATTTGATCACTCTTCCCTGGTCGACCTTGCCGTATTCCTGACAGCCGGCTACAAAAACCAGGGGCAATATGAATAATAAAGCGTAAATCCATTTGCGATTCTTGGCCATTACTCGTCTCCCTCTCATGCTGGCACAATCATAAATTCGAGCAGACTATCCCGCCATGCTCGCTTTCTTCCGGGCAATCTCCAACTTGGCACCCTGTACCATCTTCACAAAGACATAGAGGGCAAGCGTGCTCACGGTTAACAGAACGACTACAGTGGCCGCATCGTCACAGAAGCCTTTTATAGGCGGGATGTAGGTGGGAAGGAGCTTCAGTATGATAGAGACGGCGCACCCGATGACGGCGCAACCGAATGCGATACGGATACCGTACCCCTTGATGTACTTGGTGGCGACCGTACCTACCTGCGCTCCGATAGCCGCACCCACCAGCATGATGAGGGCCGCTACCAGCTCCACTCTGCCTTTCATCGTGTAGGTCGCGGCGCCGTACAGACCCGACATCATGACTTCAAACAGGTCGGTGCCAACCGCGACGTGAGTCGGACAGCCAATGATGTAAATAAGAGAGGGCATGCGGATGAGACCGCCGCCTATGCCAAGAATCCCTGCGAGCCAACCGGTGAAGAAGCTGACGCCGATCGGCAGCCAGGCGGAACAGTACACACCGGCGACATTGAGGTGCATCATCGGGGGGATTTTAATTTTGTGGAAGGTCTTGTGCCATTCGAGGCCGGTGGCCAGCTTGTCGAGTTCCTTCCCGGCCTTTCTGGCTTCCGCCTCTTTGCGTCTTCTCTTCACCACATCGGAAAACACCATGTAGGTGATAAACGCAAGGAGTACGATGTACAGCCAGCGGACCACCCAATCGACGCTTCCGATACGTTCCAGCCACATGATCATTTGCGCGCCGATTTCAAATCCGACGATTGTCCCGAAGAGCATAATGAAGCCGAGCTTGTAATCGACGTTCCCGAACTTGCCGTGCCGCATGGTGGAGATCAGTGACTTACCAGCCATGTGTGCAATGTCGGTCCCGATTGCAAACGCCATCGGAAAGCCAAGGATGTTCAGTCCGGGGGTCACCATCCATGCGCCGCCCATACCGAAAAAGCCGCCGATGACACCAACACCGATTCCAAGAATGACCAGGCCAGGCCAGAATATTTTGACACCGGCGATGGGCATGAGGATATATAACCAATCCATATATCAAACCTCCTGGTTCCTAAAAAAATCGAATCACGAATGAATGAATCAATGTTCAGCCAGATCTCTCGACTTCAGATCGATCCCGATGCGGCTCATGACGACATCGGCCAATCCTCCCAGGATGACACCCATGAGCGGGATGATGATGATCGTAAGAAGTGTGAAATAGACGTGACTTTCATTGTAAAGATTTGCCCACCATGCCATTATGCCGCTGAGCTTGCGGGTATCGGCCACTATCACCATCGGCGGACCCGAAGGGCCCCCCGATGCCAGTGCCAATGCCGGCATCAATAAAAATGCGGTGGTTCCCAGCCCCACAATTTTCAACCACAACTTATGCATTGCCTCAACCTCCATTTGGTCGGATTAATACGAACAGTCCTCATTGCCTGCCCTGTCCATCCCCCCCGCTTCCCACTGCTGCTCCGCCTCCGTGCTTTCAACTGCCTGCACTAACGAATCACCGCCACACTGCAGGAGGCATGGGCTACAACCTTGGCTGCCGTGCTTCCCATGAGAAATCCTCTGACCCCGGTTGTGCCCGTGCACCCCAGAAGAATCAGATCGAATTTCCCTTCCTCGGCCTTTCGAATGATGTTGTTGGCCGGTACCACGCCGGCCTCGAGCACGGTCGAAACCTCGATTCCCTTCTTGTCGAAAAGGGCTTTTGCCTCACTGAGCACGGCCTTCGCCTCAGCATTCAGCTTGTCCTGGATGTTTAGCGGCATTTCATCCATATCGCTGGAATAGTACGCCACCGAGATCAAGGTCACCTTGGCACCCTCTTGCTCCGCCAGCTCCAATGCCCTTTGCACTGCCTTGGCGGATCTTTCGGAACCGTCCACAGCCACCAGCACCTTCACCCACATTACAATCCCTCCTGCGTTTCCTGTTGCGTGCACTTCACCCGTGATTGCCTGTGGAGTTCTTTGAGCAACTTATGTGCCAGTCCCCGGTTCTTCGGCATTCATCGGGCAATAGGGCACCTGCCCTGATTCCGACAGAATCGGACCGCCAGTCAAAATGAAGGGTTGGGGGAAAAGCGAAACTTTTATATGACAGATGTGTCACCGAACGGAGACTAATTGCGGACCGGTTAAGCCGGCAAGGAAAGGCAAAACTCGTCTACCTTTTTCCGGAAGACTTCGACCTTGATGGGTTTAATGATATAGTCGTACACCCCGAGTGAGAGCGCCCTGCTGATCATCTGTTTCTGGTGGAGGAATGCATGGACGACGATCATGGTGTTCGGAGCAATTTGTTTGAATTTCCGCAGAAGGCCATAGTCCCCGGCCATAAGCATGGCCATGTCGCTCAGGACTATATCGAAGACAATTTCCTTCACCAGATCCAGGGCTTCCTGCTCATTCATGGAGGTATAGCACTTGCAGTCCCTGTAGGTCTCAAGGGCCCTTGCGAACAGTTCGTTCGTGTCTCTGTCAGGGTCCAGAATAAGAATCAGCTTGCGGCTCATACACACATTCCGGCGTTCATTCGCCGATGGAAAATCCCTACGGATAAAGATCGTTGCACCCCGCCGGATCGGACTCCCGCGCCATTCCGTCAGGAGTTCGATCAAACACCGAATCCGAATATACACCATTTAGCCGGATATCAATCCCCGCATTTGTTTAAATCCTGATTTGAGCGATTCCACAGGAGATGCCGCCGGGGCTGGAATGTTTTCACTGAATCACACCCCCACCCCGCCTCCCCCATCAAGGGGGAGGGGTCAAACGCCAATTCCCCTCCCCTGCCGGGAGGGGCGAGGGGAAGGGGAGAAAATCGCTCAAATCAGCCAGTATTGTCTTCTCTACAATTAGCGTGCCACTAATCGGGCGTATCTTCGGTGGATTCCGCCTCGTCAGGCATTTCGCTCCCCAGCGCCTTCAGCACGATCGTGAACGTCGTCCCGTGCCGGCCTCGATCGTCATCCTCAGTCCGGCTTGCGCATTCGATGGTCCCGCCATATTTGGAAACAATCCCATAGCTGACGGACAAGCCCAGTCCGGTTCCCTGGCCTGTCTTTTTAGTGGTGAAGAAAGGATCGAAAATTTTCCGAATGAACTCTTTCCTGATCCCGCATCCGGTATCGGACACGATCAGTTCGACTTCTCCCGGCAGTTTTCCCGGCCCGCTGGAGACGGTCAGCACCCCCTGCCCGTCCATCGCATGGACCGCATTGTTGACCAGGTTGAGAAGAACCTGCTGGAGCCCCTTGGAATCCATCCTGACAGGGGGCAGCCCTTCGGCAAGGGATGTCACGAGAGAAATGTTATTGATTGTCAGCGTATGTTTCACCACCGACAGGATCTCCTCGATGTTTTCGTCAACATCGCAGTATTCCTCAGCTTCTTCACTCACCCTCGCAAAACTGAGCAGCCTCTCCACTATGCTCTTGCAATGCAGCCCATGTCTTTCGATCGTCTTCAGATCGTTGTACTCCATGGTTCCGGGCTCCATCCTCTCCAGCATGAGATCGCAGAAGCCGAGCATTATCCCTATGGGGTTGTTGATTTCGTGTGCGACGCCCGCCGCCAGTGTTCCCAATGAAGCCAGTTTCTCCGTGTTTATGAGCTGCCGCTCCAGCCGCTTGCGATCGGTGATGTCACGCGCGATGCCCAGGACGTGCCCCTGTTCTTCACCTTCCTCCCGAACGGGAATGTATTGGATGTTGAACCATAAGTCCTGGCTCAGGATATTGAGCATGGATTCAGTCCTCTGGCCGCGCTCCGTGCGCAGTGCGCGGCGAACCACTTTCAATTGCTCGTCTGCCTGTTCCCGAGGCAGGAAACGATAGAGGCTCTGGCCGGGCAGTTCGTCGATGCCCACTCCAAAGACCCTGGCCATGTGCTGATTGGCCGTCTTTATGACCGCGTCGCCGTCCAGGGTGAAAATAAAGTCCTCCGCGCTCTCGATAAGGGAACGGGACTTGGCCTCGGAGCGTTCGAGTTCCGTGGCATACCGCCGAATATCGTCCGTCTTGATGGCTACTTCCTGTTCCAGGATGGTTGACCAGCGGAGTTCGTAAAGCACGATCACTGCGCTGCCCAGGAGTATGATGAAAATCACGAAACCCTGCAGAAGGACCTGCCTTCCATAAACCGAGTTGATTTCAGCTTCGACCTCTTCAACCGGTGCGACCACGGCAACGGACCAGTTGTACACCATAAACGGTCCCTGAACCTTTACGGGCGCGTAGGCGATGAGTTTTTCCATTGGTTCCAACACGTCCCTGTGCCATCCGGAAACGTATGTCCCGATACCTTCCTTCCCTTTGAGCATCTCATCGCGCTGGATATCATTGATTTGAGCAAACGAGATCGCGGGGTTCCGATTGCTGCGAATATCAAACGCGTTTTCTCCGATAAAGATTGCTTCGGGATGAAACAGAAAATTGCCGGAGGAATCCATCACCCACGCATATCCGCTTTTCCCGGACCTGATCGGAGGAATGATTTCGCGAAGAAGCTTGCTGACATCCAGAGTGGCCTTCAGGTACCCGGCAAAACCCCTGGAAGGCCTGGGATGAAGTTCATCGGCAGCGTCTTCACGGGTGGGTATGATGAGATCCAGCACGATGGTCCTCCTGTCTTTTGCAGGATCCTTGGGCCGAGTTCCGGTACCCATCGTCTTACCCCTGTTGCCGGGGTCGGAAGCCCAGGAAAGGTAGGCGCCCGCCTCCTGCTGCGGGATGGCTCCGTAATACCTCATGCCGATCCCCTGGTCGTTTGCAACGAACATGGTGTTCCCATCCCGGTCAACGCGCCTGATTTCGGCGATGTTGTCCCTGTTCAACACGGGCATGGTCGATATGAGCAGCATTTCATAGCTTCCCGGATCGCAATACTGCACCGCGGGAAGAGAATTGAGCAGGATGAGGTCGGCGTTCGCATTCTCGATCGTTGCCTCGATCCGCTCGGCGGTAGTCCTCGCAAGCACGAGTTGCTGTTCGTTAAACTGGTCTCTTATGATCTCTTTCATGTACTTCGAAGACGTGATCCCAAGGTATGAGGCCATTCCGACAAAAATGACCGTCACCACGCCGATTATTTTCAAGACCTTGTGCAGTTTCATTCTTTCTTTGGTTTCCATGGCAGCGCCTTCTCCGCTCCTCGGTTGCGTATGGACGATGGAAAAAGTGAAACTTTTAGATGACATTTTTGTTGACTTGTCGTCAAGACTCCAGTGAAAATGACATCACCAACCTTCAGAGGAGACTCACATGCCGGGGAAAATTTTGCTTGTCGACGACGAACAGGACATGCTGGTCCTTTTATCGCGCATATTGTCCGAAAAGAAAGATCATGAAATCACGGCAATCGCGGATCCTCTTCAAGTATCGGAGCTGCTGAAAAAAAACGATTACGATCTGGTCATCACCGACTTGAGAATGCCCGGACGCAGCGGTCTCCAGATCATGGAGGCCGTAAAGCAGACGAACCCGAACACGGCGGTCATCATCATGACCGCCTTCGGCACGATCGAGTCGGCCATTGAAGCAACCCGCAAGGGCGCCTTCGATTATGTCACCAAGCCTTTCCGCAAGGAAAGGATTCTTCATGTCGTCGATCAGGCCATCAAGTGGCAGCAGCTTCAAAAGGAAAATACTTACCTGCGCGAAAAGCTCAAAGGCAAGTCTCAATTTCCCACCCTGGTCGGAACCGGCCCTGCCATGCGGACCCTTCACAACCAGATAGACCGCGTGGCCAAAACCACCGCTACGGTGCTCATTACGGGGGAGAGCGGCACGGGCAAGGAACTTGTGGCCAGGGCCCTGCACACTCACAGTCTCAGAAATGAAAGGCTGTTCATCCCGCTGAGCTGCAGCGCACTGCCCGAGTCAATCATAGAATCCGAGCTGTTCGGGCATCTTCGAGGTTCTTTTACCGGAGCCCTGAGAGATAAAAAGGGCCTGATCGAGGAGGCAAACCACGGGACGCTCTTCCTCGATGAGATCGGCGACCTGAGCATGTCGATGCAGGTAAAACTCCTGAGGCTCCTCCAGGAAGGCGAATACAAGTCCATAGGCTCCAATACCATCCGAAAGGTGGATATTCGGTTCATTGCCGCAACCAACCAGAACCTGCTGGACAAGATCAGAAAGAATGAGTTCCGTGAAGATCTCTACTACCGTTTGAATGTCATCAACATCGTCCTCCCAACGCTCAGGGACCGCCTGGAGGACATCCCGCTTCTCGTGCATTGTTTCCTGGATAAGTACAATGTCCTCCACGGCAAAAACGTCAAGAGAACCGAAGCCGAGACACTTCAATACCTGATGCACAGGGACTGGCCCGGAAATGTGAGGGAGCTTGAAAACGTCATCGAGAGGGGTGTGATCATGGCCGCGGGGAATACGCTGCTGCCTTCGGACGTCACGATCCCCCCCGCCGGGGACCCGGTTCATGTGGAAATACAACCTCCAGCCGAGGGCGACCTGTTCTCCATGCCTTTTAAACTTGCCAAAGACAAGATCGTAGGAGAATTTCAAACCCGCTACATCGCCAAAGTCCTGGCCCGCCATGCGGGGAACGTATCTCAGGCCGCCAAGGATTCGGGCCTGAAGAGGCAATACCTGCACCGGCTGATCAGAGAAGCCAACGTCGATTCCAAATCTTTCAAGAAACCTGCCCCGTCCGACTAGCCGCCGATCTGCGCATCCGCTCCTCTCTTTGGCTTTTGCGCTCGAACGCCGATTCGATCTTTTCCATCAGTTCATCGATCGCACATGGTTTCAGCAGATATTCATAGCCTCCGAGCCGCATGATCTCAACGGCTATATCCACACCGGCGTGGGCCGTGAGCATGATGACCTCGACGTTCCGGTGGAGCCTCTTGATTTCCTCCAGGGCTTCTATCCCGTTCATTTCCGGCATCTTGACATCCAGAAGAACAACATCATAAGACCGGGCGCTCAACTCGGCCAGGGCTTCCCGACCGCCGCCCACCGCATCGGCGTGCACTCCCCTCACAGCGAGCAGCTTCTTCAGGGTCGTTCTAAACCTTTCTTCGTCGTCCACGATCAGCACTTTGGCTTTAAGCCCCTCAGCCATGCTCTTTCCCTCCGGTGTCCCCAGTTGGAAGCCGCACCAGAAATGTCGATCCTTTCCCGACCTCACTGGCAACCGAGATCTCCCCGTCAAGTTTAGCGATGATCCCATGACAAATCGATAAGCCCAGGCCGGTGCCTTTCCCAGGTGGTTTTGTAGTGAAAAACGGCTCGAAGACCTTGTCCAGGTGATCCTGTGGAATGCCGCACCCCGTGTCCCGGATGAAAATCTCAATGAAATCTTCATCCGATAACCGGGTGGATACCGTAATGCAGCCCTCCCCTTCGATGGCGGCGGCCGCATTGTTCAGCAGATTCAATACAACCTGTTTGAGCAGCGGCGGATCGGTGTGGATTGACGGCAAGTCCCCCTGATAATCCCTTACGATCGTGATGTTTCTGTGCAAGGCATCCCTTTCGATGAGCCGGACCATGTCTTCCATCAGCCGGTTGATCTCCGTCGCCTGGATGAGGGGTTCTTTCTTCCTGGCAAAATCGAGCAGCTTGTGAGTGATCTCCCGGCATCTGTCGGTTTGTCGCGCAATCTCTGAAAGCGAATCTCCCAGTTCAGGCATTCTCTTTTCATCATCGAAGCCTTCATCGTTCAGAACATGCTTCATCCATTCGACTTCCTGCGCGATGATCGCCATGGGATTATTGATTTCATGCGCTATGCCGGATGAGAGTTCCCCCACGGAGGCAAGCTTCTGAGACTGTATGAGCTGTCCGTCCAAACGGCATTTCTGCTCATGTGCCCGGCCAATCTCGTCCACAAGGTATTTGCAGGCCCGAAACGAGAGCGCCGCCACTCCGAGGGCGGCAACGGCGGCAATGGGACTCCACACAAAGCACAGCACAATCCATGGCGCCCCGGCCAGTAAACCGATCGCATAGGGATAAGCGGCATACCTGCGTGTGTTGGAATTTTCAGTCATGGGAGCCAATCGGGACCATTCGGCGCGCTTTCCGCAAGCCGGCGGCGTCCCGCGCCGGAGACGCGCGCACCGCGGCACCCGCAAACGCCGATCGGGTTCAACTGAGCGTACCGCCCTGCAGGATCTTCTTTTCGTGCAGCTTTTTTCTCTCGAAAGCCTGCCGAATCCTTTCAGTCAGGTCATCGATGTCCGCGGGCTTCATAACATAGTCAAAAGCCCCCAGTTGCATACCCTGCATCCCGGATTCAACCGACGCGTGTCCGGTCAGCATGATCACTTCCAGGAGCGGCCTTTTTCTTTTCATTTCCTTGAGGGTCTCGATGCCGTCCAATCCGGGCATCCTCACATCCAGTATAACCACGTCAAAATGCTGCTGCTCGAGCAACGTCAGCGCCTCTTCGCCGCTTCCGATCCCCACGGCGTCAAACTTGCGCTTCTTGAGCCGTTTAACAAGCGTCTCAACAAAATCGCCCTCATCGTCAACGACCAATATCCTGAAGCCTTCCATCCGATCGCCTTTCTCCTTCATCTGATTAGCCCCCCTCCGCGCCCCGGGACACTCTCAGGACCTCTCGTAATTGACCAGAGGCAGATGAATGGCAAACTCCGTTCCTTTGCCCAGCTCGCTCGACACCAGGATTCTACCGCCGAGTTTGTCAACTATGGAGTAACTGATTGAGAGACCCAGTCCGGTCCCCTTCCCGACTTCCTTGGTCGTGAAAAAGGGGTCGAAGATCTTGTCCAGCAGTTCACCGGGAATACCCGGCCCGTCATCGGAAATCGACACCACCAGTTCCTTCTCTTTAGGATCGAAGGCACTGCGCACGACAATCGTGCCGGATTTGCCGATCGCGTCGATCGCGTTGTTCAGGATGTTGAGGACAACCTGCTGGAGCTGGGAGGAATCGCTGTTGGTCAGGGGCAGGTCCGGGTCCAGTTCGGTACGGAGTTCGATGCTTCGGTAATGCGCCTCGTTTCTCAGGAAATCAATGGTCTCCTCGAGTATCCCGTTGATATCGACCTGCTCCTGCACGGGCTCCATCCGCCTTGCGAAGCCGAGAAGCCTGTGCGTAACCTTTCTTGCCCGGTCGACATGAGCGTCTATCTTTTGAACCGCGTCCTCGAATTCCCGGAAATTCTCACTGGCTGAGAGGTCCTCTTCGGACAGAAGGTCACTCATCCAGCCGACTTTCTCTTTTATTACCGCCAAAGGATTATTGACTTCATGGGCAATTCCGGCGGCCAGTTTTCCTAAAGCGGCCATTTTGCCGGACTGCACGAGGACGGCGTCGAGCAGTGCTTTCTCACGCTCCGATTTAACCAACTGCTGCACAACGGCACGGCTGACGAGGAGCGTTCCGATCACAATAATCATGACCCCCCCGAACACCAGCGCGATCGTGAGCACTCTTGCCTGGAGAAGCGGCGTCAGGTCTTCGAGCGGATCTTCCTTGATGATGAGCAGCCAGTCCTTGTCCTTGAGCCATGTCATTCCGAGGATTGCGTTCTCTCCGTCGAGCCTCATCTCTTCAACTCGAACTCCGGCGAATTTCGGAAACGGGGGGTAAGGCAGCCTCGTGAGCAGCTCGCCGTTGAATCGTGGCGACGTCTGAAGGATATTGTCCCTGTTCACCAGGAACGCATCCCCTTTCTTCCCCATCTGGGCCGCCCTGACCATCGCCTCGAAGATATCCGTGTCGA
This sequence comes from uncultured Syntrophobacter sp., assembly GCA_963666995.1. GTDB lineage: Bacteria > Desulfobacterota > Syntrophobacteria > Syntrophobacterales > Syntrophobacteraceae > Syntrophobacter. The sequence continues at coordinate 4,927,366 of OY762941.1, forward strand.
TGGTCGCTCGAAGGATCCAGTTCCTGTCGCCCTCCCTGCGCATGATGGCGATCACAAAATGCGGAATTTTTCGAAAACCGGTAAAGACGTCGCTGATGTATATTCCCCGCAGCATCGTCTCGCCGAACCACTCCTCATTCTTGTAGTTGAGTCCCTTCAACTGGTAGGGGCCCGCGTAAGCGACATGATTTCCGTCACCGTCGATGATTCCGACGTCGACAAATGACTTGGACCGCATCTGAAGCAGTGTGAAGACTCTCGTGAGGTATTTCTCATCGGAGAGCTGGTCGAATGAATTGGTGTAGACCAGAGTGTTCAGTTGCGATACCCGCTCATCGAGGAAAATGTCGACCGAGTTTGCCCTGTTTGCGGCCCGGGTCCTGATACTTTCTATCATGTTCGCCTTGAAGGACAGGCTGAACTGATGATAGATGCCGAAACCCACCACGAAAAGCGGAACCAGCGAGAAACAGAGTGTCGTGGCCACAATCTTCCAGTGAAGTTTCCTGTAGCTTCTTTCTTCCATATCGTGAAGTCCTGGAATCAAAAAGGGCATGCGCCAAAGGGGAAGCAGGCCGAGGGGTTTTCTGCCGCGGTTACGATCTTTCACAGGGGAGGTCCGCTTTCGGCTCAACACAACATACGGCATGGGCAATCGTCTTCTCAGGCCGGGCCTTCCTCTTCCTCCTCCGAACACATCTGCACGAATCCGTTGTGTAATCCCAAATCACAGGAAATCTGAAACGCGCTCTCGTATTCTTCCTCTGAAATCTTCCTGTCGAGCGGCGGGGTTCGAAGTGCCTCATGAGCGGGAAAGTACTGGTTCATCAGGCTTACCCACAGTTCGGACCCGAGATGGTCGGCCAGAAACTTGAGACTTTCAGCGGTTCCCGCCAGATTTCCCGGCAGGACGAGATGTCTTACGACCATTCCCCGGGTGGCGATCCCTTCCCGATCGACTTTCAACGGTCCGACCTGCCGCCACATTTCGAGCAGTGCGGCTCTATTGTGCCCCACATAATCATCCCGGCCCGAATAAGCCAGGGAAGCCTGGGGACTCGAATACTTGATGTCGGGGAGATAAACGTCAACCACTCCCTCCAGGAGCCTCAGCGTCTCAATCGATTCGTAACCGCTCGTGTTATATACGACCGGAATGCGCAGCCCCTCAGGCACGGCGAGCGCCAGCGCTTCCACAAATCCCGCCGCCTGGTGCGTCGGAGTGACCAGATTGATGTTGTGCGCTCCCTTCGATTGAAGCTGAAGCATCGACGAAGCAAGCTCCCGCGCGGTCATCTCACGCCCGACGCCCAACTGGCTGATCGGGTAGTTCTGGCAGAAGATGCATCTCAGCGTGCAGCCGGAGAAGAAGATGGTCCCCGATCCTCGCGTGCCGGAGATCGGGGGTTCCTCCCATGGATGGATGTTGATCGCCGCGACCTTGAGCCGTCCATCCGTACCGCACGCCCCCATTTGCCCGGCATTGCGGTTCACCCTGCACCTCCGGGGGCACAGGACGCATTCCGAAAGCAAATCCCTGAGAGCAGCGGCCCTTTGGGCAAGCACTCCGGCCCGATGGAGATTCAGATAACCCGGGGGGTGACGGCCGTTGTTGTCTGTTTTGGTCATAAGTCAGAAAATGCGATCCGAGAGCGGCCTCGGGAATCCCACTCACGCTGCAGAGGACACCGCCCTACCCAATCCACTTGTTTCCGTCCCAGCGTCCGGCGACAGAGCCGGAAACTGAAACGTCATAGCCGCCGAGGTCCGCCACCATCCGCCGGAATCGCTCCGAAACGATGATCTCGATCAGAAGCCGCATTTTCGGATCATCCCAGCCATCCTCCGGGATCACCAGGTCGTAGCGTTCTTCCGCGATGGGGATGAAATCGAGCCCCAGTGCCCTGGCGGATGCATAGATGGCCATCCCTGCGTCCGCGCGGCCGCTGAGAATATTGACGGCCACCGCCATGTGCGTGAATTCTTCCTGGTCATATCCGCGTATATCCGCGGCGGAAAGTTTTTCCAGGTCCAGGCAATAATCAAACAGGATCCGGGTGCCTGACCCGGCCTGGCGGTTTATGAAACTGACGTCGGGCCTCAGCAGGTCATTCATTCCTTCGATCCTTTTGGGGTTTCCCTTCCGGACCAAAAGGCCCTGCTGCCGTCTTGCCAGCGTCACCAGGCGAAGCGGCACTCCTTTGAGGTACCGTTCGATGTATGAGAAATTATAATCGCCGGTTTGCGTGTCAAGGAGGTGGGAGCCGGCCAGGTGAGTTTGCCCGCGGCGCACGGCCATAAGCCCTCCGAGGCTCCCGACATTGCTCGATGACAGATGGATGCGGCTGTCTCTCAGTTTCAATTCGTTGGCCAGCACGTCGATGGCATTGTCGTGGCTGCCGATCATGATCAGCGTGTGGTCGAGCTGTTCCTTGGGCCTCAACAGTCTGACCGTGACTTCTTCTCCCACATCCAGCCCTTCGAGTTCCTGCGGAACCCGGACGATTCCGTCGGCCCGCGTGAGAGAAGTGATGACACCCGCCCCCCGCTGGACCGGCATAGCAATATGCTTTCCCTTGACGCGCCCAAGAATGACACGCACGAACTCCTCGAGTCCCAGCTTGGACGGGGTCTTCCTTCCCAGCGAAGCCTGGACTTCCTCAAACGAGGGACAGGGAATCCCCTGGAGCGAATACAGGGCGGGGCGCACGAACTGTTCGAAAGCCATAATCGCCGACACGGGATACCCCGGGATTCCGACTGCCGGTTTACCGTTTATGATCCCGAGGATGGTGGGCTTCCCCGGCATCATCGTGACCCCATGCACCAGGACTTCCCCCAGCTCGGCCACGATCGAAGACGTGTAATCTTCAGAACCCGCGGACGATCCGGCATTGATGAGAACGATCTCCGCATCGGAGCCCGCCGCTTCCGACACGGCCCGTTTAATGCTTTGGTAGTCATCCACCACGATTTCTTTGAGCAGAGCCTCGCCGCCGCATTCTTCGACCATTCCGGACAGGACCATGCCGTTGAATTCAATAATCTGTCCGGGGGCGGCCTCAGCCGCCCTCTCGGCCGGTATCAGTTCTGTCCCGGTCGGCTGGATCCATACCTTGGGCCGCGCGTAGACCTGCACCTCCGGCACTCCCCCGGCAAGGAGCGACCCTACATCCGCGGGCCTTATCCTGTGATATTGCGGCAACAGCAGCTCGCCCGCCACGATGTCCTCGCCAACCTTGCGGACATGCTGCCACGGGAACGCCGCTGAACGGATCTGTACGGCAGCATCATCGACGGGTTCCACCCGTTCGATCATGATGACCGCATCCGTGTCGGGAGGCAGTGCGTCGCCGGTGTCAACGGGGAAGGCATCCTGCCCGAGCTTCAATTGCAAAGGGGCGGTATCGCCTGCGCCGAAAGTGCTGCTCGCCTTGACCGCTATCCCGTCCATTGCGGCCCCGTGATAATGAGGCACCGAACCGGAGGCTATCACCGGAGCGGCAGTCACACGGTGAAGGGACCGATGAGCCGGTATCCACTCCGTCGAACAACGCAGCCCGGAGGTCCTTTCCCGCCACAGTTCAAGGGCCTCGCCGAGAGTTACCATCTTAAGGTATACGTTTCTTTTATGGTTACCCATCCGGGACTTCCTCCATCATTTCAAATTCCGAAACTCGAATTCCTCCCGCCTGTATGGAGCTACCTTCCGATGCGGCGGCATTCTCAGGCCGAGTGAGCGACCGCCCGTTGAAATCCGAACCGGTCGAAAAATTCTTTCCTGAAGCGTTTTGTCCCGGCCAGGTTGACTTCCCCGCTGTAGACCTGTTCCAGCTCGTCAAGTTCCACCTGCAGCCAGCCATCGAGGTTATCCATGCTCCTCATCCACCGCAGGAAATCGTCCTTGACCAGGATCCGGGGCGGAGCGATGACGAAGCTCCCTCCTCCGTGGTAGTGAACTCTCCTCGATCCCACCACCGCATTGTAATCGGCCGTGTTCACTCCGACTACCGGGACGAAGTTGTCAAAAGACCGGGCTATTGCCCCCGTCTTCCAGTGCCCCCTCAAAACGGGGAAGACGCTTATATTGAAAAGAATCTCCACGCCCTGATCCGCAAGCTGCTTTGCGGCTTCGGGCTGCCCCCAGAGGTCGATGCTCACGGGCATTCCGATCCTGCCGAAATCCGTTACGAAAGCACGAAAGACCCCGTCACCCGGGGAAATCCCCAGACACTCCCTCTCGATCTGGCTCACATTGCGCTTGCGCTGCCTGCCCAGCATCTGCCCGGACCGATTGAACAACGTGGCGGTGTTGTAGAGTTTATTCCCCTCGGCCTCGACGAACCCGGCAACAATGTGCACATCGAGCTGCCGGGCTGCCGCGGCGATTTCCTTTTCTCCACTGAAGGGGAACAATTCCGGGAAACAGATGATATCAAGTTTTTCAGCACGGCATTTTTCCAGGAGCAGCAGCGCGTGTCCGAGATTTCTGGGATCGTCAAACGATGGATAAGGTTTCGGCTGGATAATGGCAATTCCTACACTGTCCTTCATCTCAACTCCATGCGGTCATTCACGGATGAGGTCCTGCCGGGGACTCACACCCAGTTTAAATCGGCAAAACATGGAAAATGGTCCGACGGATAGCGCACGCCGTCGTGGTCGTGCACTATCCTATATTCCTTCACCATAAAGTCATGGCTCACGAGTATCCAGTCCATTCGCGCCACTCGGGGAAACCCCGAGAACATGTGATACGTCATGCTGTTTTCATCTTCCCCGCGTCCCAGGGCTTGCCAGGAATCCCGAAGACGGGTCGTCAGGAGCCGGTGAGCCGCGGAACCGGGAGAGTCGTTAAAGTCCCCCATCAGGATGCAGCCGTTTGCGTGTCGTTCAATCCATCCGTCGATGACCCTCGCCTGCCGGATTCTGGCATCGACCCCGATGTTATCGAGGTGAGTCACCGCCGCCCACAGCATGTTGCCACTGCGCAAATCCTTAAACAAACCGTAGCTTATCATTCGCGGGAACGCACTGTCCCAGGACTTGCTTCGATGCACTTCCGGGGTCTCGGACAACCAGAATTCAGCCCCTTCGACAGGCAGAAAAATGTCTTCGCGGTAAAACAAAGTGGGATATTGGCAAGTATCATCCCAAACCCGGTCCGGAGCGAACAGCCGATACCCCGCCAGATGCTTGCCGAGGTAGTCCAACTGGCCGACAGTTCCTTCCTGAGTTCCCACTATGGCAGGCGCATATCCGCATATGACACGCGCCACGAGTTCCCGCCGCCGAACCCACGCATTTTCCCCGTCGGCCTCATTGTCGAAACGGAGGTTGAAAGTCATAGCCCGCATCCCGGATCACTCCCTGGGTCTGCAATGAAATTGCGCTCCAAAATCTGTTCATACCCGTTCACCTTAACATAAAATGAATCCAATCAGGATGATGGAATTCGCCCATTCGCTCTTTATCTCCTTATCTATAGACGGCAATCAGTCTCCCCTCCCCGGGGCTCCGTTACGCAACGCGCCGCACACGATTCTCCCTTTCACGATGGATGCCCGCTGTGGTAGCATCGCTCCCGAGTTGACGGCAGGCCTTGCTGTTTGTCATCAGAAACCGGGTATGGAATCTTTGGCCTGATTTGAGCGATTTTCCCCCCTCCCTTCGCCCCTCCCGCCAGGGAAGGGGAATTGGCGCTTAGCTCCTCCCCCTTGAGGGGGAGGCGGGGTGGGGGTGTGATTCACTGAAGACATTCCAGACCGGGCGATATCTCGTGTGGAATCGCTCAGATCAGGTTTAACATCATCATCAACCGGCGGATCCCCGCTTCGATCGCAACGAGGCAACGCCCGGGAGTCTCCCCAAGCCGGGGACGCCTGGGAAGGCTGGACGCAATGCCGAATCATTTTATCTTAATCCGGCATGTTTCATGCGCAATGAGAAAAATTATCGCTTTCAACGCATAGCTTTAGAAAAAACTCACAAGTCGTTTTTATTGTGCAATATTTCACCCATATATGCACAGTGGTGTGCATCGGTGCGAGATCAATCGCAAAATCGGCATCTTGCTTTTTTTCTTGACAAGCGAAACCAATAGCGTTTAAGTAGTCCAACCTTTGTGAAAAATAATTTTTGAGTCTGGCTTAGGGCTTGTCTTAAGGTTTTTGCGGCGTCATTTCAAAATCTGTCGTGTGTGGTCTGTCTTGCTTTTTGTGCGGTTTTGGGCGGGAATCATCAGATTCGGATCAATTGAGGCTGTCCTATGAAAGAAGAGAAGAAGAGCGCTTCCGGTAAGGCGGTGGTGGGAGGGATTATCTTTTTTGCGGGTTTCATCGTAGCTTTGATATTCGGTTGGGTGGTCGCTCCCGACCTTCTCTATTCGCAAAAAACCCAACCCCTCAATTTCAGTCACGTCGCACACCAGGATACTGGTTGCGAGGATTGTCATGCTTTCAGGCCGGACGGCACCTACGTCGGCATTCCCGGAGTGGAAAAATGCAAGGAATGCCATGAGAGCGTAATGGGAAAAACTGAAGAGGAACGTGTTCTTGTAGAAGAATACATTGAGAAGGATCGCGAGGTTCCCTGGCGCGTTTATGCCTGGCAGCCGGACAACGTTCTTTTCTACCATGCCCCTCATCAGGCCAAGAAAGTCGAATGCACCGCGTGCCATCGCGACGTGACCAAGGAAGAGAAGTTGCCCCCCTACTACGAAGTCCGCCTGACGGGCTACAGCAAATCGACGATGGGAATGGTCGAGTGCGAAAAATGTCATGCCGAAAAGGGTGCGAGCAACAACTGCGAAATCTGCCATAAATAGAACCGCGGATCAGTCATAAGGGAATTATTCTTGCGCTTAATACCATACACTGGCCGTTCATGAGAGGGTAGATCGAATGAAGTTTGGGAGGAGAGCTTTCTTACAGTTTGCTGCTGGAGCGGTGGGTGGCACCTTGCTCTCACCATTGCCGTGGCGCCTGACGGACGAAGCTGCCGTTTGGAGTCAGAACTGGTCATGGCGCCCGTCCCCTGAACGGGGTCCAATAACCAAAAAACCGACCATTTGCGCGCTTTGCGACGGAGGATGTGGGATCCAGGTTCATTTGGTGAATGGAAACAGAGCCATTTTGGTCGAGGGAAACCCCGGCCATCCGGTGAACCAGGGAGGGGTATGTCCTCTGGCGGCATCCGGGCTCCAGTTCCTATATGCGCCTTATCGGGTGCCTCAACCCCTCAAGCAGACCAGGAAACGCGGAGACGTAGGGGGCTTTCAGCCCATCTCCTGGGATGAAGCGACGGGCGAACTCACGAAAAGGCTCGGGCAGCTCAGAACAGACGGCAAACCCCAGAGCGTCGCCTGCATCACCCGCAAGCGGCGGAGCAGCATGGACGACCTGCTGAAGCAGTTTTTCACGGCCTACGGCTCTCCCAATCTGTTCAAGATGCCTGCGCAGACCGACAGTCAACTGGCGGCCGCAACCCTTACGCTTGGGCAGGATGGGCCGTTTACGTTCAACCTGGAGAATGCGTCCTACGTATTGAGTTTCGGGGCGGACCTCATTGAAGGTTGGGGTGCCCCGGCCCGCATGCAGGCGGTGTTTCGCCGCTGGCGCGAAGGGGGCAAGAGCACGGCAAAGATCGTCCAGGTCGAATCCCGGTGTTCCATGACCGCAGCCAAAGCGGACAAGTGGATCGCCATTGCCCCCGGCACCGAAGCGGCCCTCGCCCTTGCACTCGCCCATATTTTCGTAAAAGAAAAACTCTATGATTCCGACTTCGTGGCCAATAACGTATTTGGATTCGAGGATTGGGTGGACAGCCAGGGGAAGAATCAGAGAGGATTCAAGACATTTATTCTTACGGACATCTACACGCCTGAAGCGGTTTCCAAGTCGACGGGAATCGAGGCGGCCGGAATCCGTGAACTGGCAAAGGAGTTTGCCGCTCAAAAGAACGCCGTTGCGGTCTGGGGCGGCGCTCTTGCCGACCTTCCCACCGGCACCTACAATGAGCTCAGTTTTCTGGCGCTGAACGCGCTGAAGGGGAATCTCAAGCAGGGAGGCATGGTGAGCATCGCTCCGCCGGTGCCCCTCGGTGCTCTCCCGAACAATACCGTGGATCCATTGGCTCAGCAGGGTCTGCAGCAACTGCGCCTCGATCTGGCTGAAGTCCGGAAAGGTGCAGCCCCGGCCGTTCCCGGGAATAATCTGCATGCATTCCTCGATGTGGCGGCAAAGGGCGGCAAATATCCGATCGAGGTGCTTCTGGTGCATGAAGCCAACCCCGCCTATGAACTGGTTGAAACCAAGGTTTTTCAGGACGCGATCGCAAGGATCGGTTTCCTGGCATCATTCTCTCCTTATATGGATGAGACTGCTCTCCAGGCCGACCTGATTCTGCCCAACCATACCGCCTTTGAAGGCTACGACGACGTGATCGATGTCCCTGGCGTGCCTTTCGCCTACTACGCGCTGTCGTCCCCGGTCCTCAAGCCCCTGCTGAAAACCAAAGCCACCGGAGACGCAATAATCGGGGTAGCCAAAGGAATCGGCGGCTCCGTGGCATCGGCCCTCCCGTGGGCGTCCTATGAGGAATATCTGAAGGCCCGGGTGAGCGGTCTGGCCGATTCATCAAAAGGCGCCGTGGCGGACAAGAAGGACATCGAAGTCTGGAAACTCCAGCCGGACGATACGGTCAGCTCCAACTACAAAGACGGCGCCGATCTCTGGAAGAAGCTTACGGCGGGTGCCTGCTGGTACGATACGCCCCTTGACCCTCTGAAGGACATCAAAACCGCGTCCGGTAAATATGAGCTGGCCGTTCAGGCCATTCAGGGGAAAGGACCGGTCAAGGGAGTCGAGCAGTGCTGTCTGCCGCAGTTCCAACTGGTTCCTCCGGCCGGGGACGAGAAGGAATACCCGCTCCTGCTCCTCACGTACAGGATGTTGGCACTGGCAAATGAGAACCTTGCCAATCCTCCATTCATGACGAAGACCCTGTGGGCTTTTGTCCTGAAGAACAACGACCAGTTCGTGGACATCAACCCCGCCACGGCCAAGTCCATGGGGATGTTGGAAGGGGATCAGGCGGTGCTGAAAACGCCTCAGGGAGAGCTTCCCGTCAGGGTGCATTTCTCCTCGGCGGCGCGGCCCGGCGTGGTTTACATTGCTCAGGGTTTGGGCCACAAGGCCTACGACGAATATATCCGGGATAAGGGAGTCAACGCCAACAACGTGATCGAAGTACAGTTGGATCCGGTGACAGGTCTGGGAACAGCCTGGGCTACTCGTGCTCAATTGCGTCGCGCTTAAGGGGGAAATCCGTGAGCGAAACAGGACATACTGAAAGTGCTGTTCTTTATGGCATGGTGATCGATCTGGACAAGTGCACGGGCTGCATGGCGTGCAGTGTGGCTTGCCAGGCGGAAAACAATATTTCGTTTCTTCCCGATGAGACGAATAAGCTCCGTTCGATCACGTGGATGGAGATCTATCATCTTTCGAATGGAATAGAATACCCCAATTACCAGTTCACCTATTTACCGCGGCCGTGCATGCACTGCAATTCGCCCCACCATTCACCCTGCACATTCGTATGCCCGGTGAACGCCACGACGAGGGACGAACACAACGGGATCGTTACGCACATCTACCCCCGCTGCATCGGATGCAGATACTGCATAGTCGCGTGCCCCTATCATGCGCGCAAATTCAACTGGTGGGATCCGAAATGGCCCAAACCGATGGAATCGATGTTGAGTCCCAGCGTGAGCCCCAGGATGCGCGGTGTGGTGGAGAAGTGCACGTTCTGCAGCCACAGATTGATGGCGGCCAGATCCAAGGCATACCTGGACGACAGCAACCTCGATGCCGTGGTTTACACTCCAGCGTGCGCTGAAGCCTGCCCGACCAAGGCAATCAGCTTCGGCAACCTGAAGGATCCAAACGGTGAAGTGGGCAAGCTGTCAAAAGACCCTCGGGCCTTCAGAATTTTATCAAAGCTCAATACGGAACCGAAGGTCTATTATCTCAGCAGTCAGCAGTGGGTGCGCAAACTCTCCGACAACAGTCTCTAGAGAGCGGCCCGGCCACTGTTGGAATCAACGGAATTTTTAGAGCTTATTTCAATGTCATCTTGAGGTCGTCAGTCACTTTCAATGTTCCAGAATGAGGGGTCGAGAATGGATAAGGCACTGATTCCCGAAGGATTAAAGCGCTGTCCGCTTCCTGTGTTTGGGATCTGGCTGTTGATTCTCCTTGGTACCGTAGGATGGGGAGTTTGGGCCGGGGGTGTTGTTCTGATAAAAGCGCTGAACGTGACCGGATTGAACGACTACTTCGGTTTCGGAGCTTACATCACGGTGGATCTGGCCATCATCGCTCTTGGAGCCGGGGCATTTTTCTCGGGCTTCCTTTATTATGGGATGTCCCGCTTCTTTCCGGCCTTCAAAGAACTCCACAAGATCATCAACCTGGCCGTCATCGTCGGGTTCGTCTGCTATACCGGCGCGCTCGCCGTTTTGCTCCTCGAACTCGGCCAGCCGCTACGGTCCTGGTACGGCTACTGGCACGCCAACGTGCATTCCATGCTGACGGAAGTGATCTTCTGCATCACCTGCTATGCCATTGTGCTCGTCATCGAGTACGTGCCGATCGTTCTTGAAAATCGAAAGCTGAACGAGGTGAAAGGCCTCCGGGTTTTCGGGCACAGCCTGCACGACCTCATGGCGATATTCGCACTCACCGGGACTTTTCTCAGCTTCTTCCACCAGGGGTCGCTGGGCGGAGTTGCGGGTGTTCTGTTTGCCCGTCCTTTCGCCTACCGGACCGGCTTTTTCATCTGGCCCTGGACGTTTTTCCTCTTTATCCTGTCGGCCATTGCTTCCGGCCCGGCCTTCACGGCGCTCATCTGCAGGGCCATCGAGAAGGTCAGCAGGAAGCGGCTCGTAGATCGCAGCGTCTACGACCTCATCGGCAAGATCGTCGCCGGGTTGCTGTCCTTCTATATCGTCCTGAAAATCGCTGATACGCTTTACTGGGCATTCGTCCTTGCGCCTAAGTTCGGATTGAAGCTGACCGACTTTTACCGCCCGCCCTATGGAATCTGGCTCTTGGTGGCCGAGATCATCATCTGCGGCGTGATTCCGGCCCTGGTGCTCCTCAGCCCCAAGGGAAGGAGGAGCAACGGGCTGCTGTTCCTGATGTTCTTCCTGGATTGCATCGGCATTTCCATCAACCGGTTCGTCATGACCGTGCAGGCCATAGCAATTCCCGTCATGCCTTTCGACAAATGGGAAGTCTACATTCCCACCGTTTACGAGTGGGCTCCCGCAATCGCATTGCTGGCCTATTGCGCCCTTATTATCTCCTTGTCGTACCGGTATCTGCCGCTCTTCCCCAGGGAGAAGGAGTTGAACCCCTGAAACTGTAGAAGCAGTTGATTCTACCATATCGGTTGCATTCCCAACGCCTTATAGCGTCTCACCGGACTTGGCTATAAGGCGTTTTTCATAGAGCGCCGGCGTATTGCGACGCTTCGAGCAGAACCCGCCGATTCTTTCTCCCGGCGCTTTTGGGGGTTTTCATTTGACTCGGGGCATGACGGATGTTAGCTTTCGATGCAGGCTCCGAGAGGATCCGAGGCCGGAGCGATATGCGGAGAGGGGATACCCGGGGTTGAAGTGTACACCCCTTCAAATGTGGACCCAGATTGGATTATGAACTGTAATTATGGCAAGCAGATTGCGCCTTCTGGACATCTTTGACGCCAAGCAGCATCAGAGGACAATCCTCATGATCGGCGTTGGCATATTTCTCTTTTTGGAACTCCTCATCTACCTTGGAGCCGCCGGCCAGGCGGGCCAAAAATCGCGGATAATCATCACGGACCCAAAAACCGAGCGGAAAGTCTTCGAGGCGACGGGGACAGTCCTCACCAGCTACGAAAAGATGGTCTTCGAAGATAACCACGGTCCTCTGACCAACTACAATATGCAGTTGGAATCCCACGATGTGCCCTTCCCGTTCAGAGCGTGGGTCGCTTCCGCCGTGGGGATCCCGGTCGGGCTGATACTCCTCGTCTCCTTTCTGGTAAAGGTTTACCTTTTGCTGCTCTATGGCGATGAGAGGCACAAGGACGAAGAAGCATCCGACACGGCGACTCACGCATCCAGCCGTTTTACGGGCGCTCTTCGATCCTTTCACCACATTTCGATATTCCACATCGGGTTCGCCGTGCTCCTTTGCGTATTTCTCCTGTGGATGATCCCAAACATCATCGAAGACTTCGCTAAGCTCAGCATGGCCGCAATCCGCGAGTACAGGTGGTTTTTCCTCGGGGCAGCGATTTTCGTTGCCGCACTGATCATTTGGGTGATCTATTTGCGGTACCGACTGTCCAGGCAGATGCTTGACAATCAACTGGATCTTGAAAAATTCAGGGTGGAAAAACAGCTCCTTCTGCAGCAGCCCGAGCCGCCTCCCCTGCTTCCCAGTGCGGTGAATGACGATCAAGACCAGTAAGCGGTTTGTTCACACCGCCAGGATATAGCCAACATGTGGTTCAGGGATTTGTTCAAGAAGCGCAGGGATTCTGACGCCGAACAAGGCGCACAGGAACCGACGATCAATCAGGGGATTTTCTACCTCTACCTCATTATCATCCTGCAGATCGTTCTCGTCCTCGGGCTCGCATCGATCATAATGGTTGTAGGCAAGGTGATGGCCACTCCCCTGTGGGTTTTCCTGTTCGTGATGCTCTTATGCGGCGCCGGGATCGTCTACATTTACAGAAAAGCCAAGAGGCAGTTTCAGAAATTCAGGGAATCGTTCAGCCACGTGGACATGTCCAACCGCAATTATGAAATCAGCTTTATGGGCGGTGTCGTGACGATGAGGATAGAACAGAATCCGAATCCGCGCCCCTTGTTGGAAGCCCCTCGCCAACCCACACTCATCGACACCGACACCATCGACACCGGACATCTGCGCTAACAGTTGCCAACCCCTTTCTCGAAGACCGCGCTGAGGAATTCCTCGGCGGGGTTCCTCACCACGACGGTATCCTTCAACCAGTTCTGGTCATCCTTTTGCGGGTGATCGAGGTTGTAATGGAGACCGCGGCTTTCTTTTCGCTGGATCGCGCATCGGATGATGAGTTCGGCGACCATGGCCAGATTCTGCAGTTCGATCAGATCGCTGTGAACGGGAATATTGGGCATGTGCTCCCTGATTTCCATGCGTATCTGGTAGATATGGGTCAGGGCCAGCGCCAGTCGTTTATCCGTTCTGACAATCCCCACGTAGTTCCACATCAGCCTCCGGATAATGTCCCAGTTGTGAGCGATGAGCACCATTTCGCTGTTGGGCCGATCAAGCGAAACTCTCTGCGGCACGGCGTACCCGGGAATTTCCGAAAAGGGTTGGCTTCGCCACGCATCCATGCGATCCGCACAGTGAAGGGATGCCTGGTGGGCAAGGACCATCGCCTCGAGAAGCGAATTGCTCGCCAGACGATTGGCCCCATGGAGTCCCGTGCAGGCACATTCCCCGATGGCATAAAGGTGTTCCATGGAGGTCAGCCCGTTTGCATCGGTCACGATCCCGCCGCACATGTAATGCGCCGCGGGGACCACCGGGATGGGATCCCGGGTTATGTCGATGCCGAGCGAAAGGCATTTTTCATAGATGTTCGGAAACCGGTTCTTGATGAACCCGGCTCCTTTGTGACTGATATCGAGGAAGACGCAGTCATGACCGGTCTTCTTCATCTCGGTGTCGATCGCACGAGCGACGATGTCCCGGAAGGCCAGGTCTTTTAACGGGTGATAATCACTCATGAATGCTCGGCCGGACCTGTCGATCAATCGCCCGCCCTCACCGCGGACCGCTTCCGAGATAAGAAAATTCTTCGCGTGCGGGTGGTACAGGCATGTCGGATGAAACTGCACGAATTCGAGGTTCGCAAGCTTTGCCCCCGCACGGTATGCGATCGACAGGCCGTCTCCCGTCGCCACATCCGGGTTTGACGTATAGAGATAGACCTTCCCGGCGCCTCCGGTGCACAGCAGGATTACGTGTGCCATGAATCTGTGGATTTCGTGAGTGACGCTGTCAAGAATGTAGGCCCCCCTGCAGATGTCCTGGTGCTGCAGCGTGATCGATCCCGCCCGGATGGACTGATGCTGAACAAGAAGGTCCAGTACGATGTGGTGTTCGAAAATAGCGATGTTCGGATCCGCTTCCGCGGCAGCGATCAGGACCTTTTCCACGGCTTTGCCGGTCATATCCTGGGCATGCAGGATACGGTTTCTGCTGTGCCCGCCTTCACGGCCAAGGTCAAAGCGATCGCCCTCGGTCGGATTGGTGTTGAATGGGACCCCGAAGTTCACGAGTTCCTGAATGCGCTCAGGGCCGGACTTCACGACCAGATCGACAATATCGGGGTGACACAGGCCGTCTCCGGCATTAAGGGTATCCTCAATGTGCAACTGGAAGGAATCGTCAAGACTCACGACCGATGCGATTCCACCCTGAGCATAGTTTGTGCTCGTCTCGAGCTTGTCCTTTTTCGTCACCACGGCTACCGTACCGGTTTTGGCCGCCTTGAGAGCAAAAGTCAGCCCCGCAATTCCGCTGCCAATCACAAGGTAATCAAACTGATATTCCATGGCTGTTTCCCGCTCCGAAATGAAACCGCGCGCTTCGCGCGCGCACGTGTTTTGGTGTTTTCACTCCGCCCTGTCACAAGCCGCCCGCCAGGGAATAAATTCCGTCCCCCGGCAAAGCTCCCCCGGATACCCACTTTCGAGAGAAAGTTCAGCGGGCCGAAGACCGCATTCACTTTCCAGAGCGCTGCATCCGCATGGTCCAAACCTTTTTCCGATCGCCGAAGGGGAAATAAGGCGGTTTCCAAACAGATCGAGGCAAGCACCCGGCGCAAATGTCGGTCTCTACCACCATGCGATCACCAGGAAAAACTTGCCTCCCCTCATTGACAGGAAGTACTGTATTCTATAAGTAAGACCTTGTAAAGGCATCTCATGACTGCGAATCGTGCACGGCTCCACAATGTTGCCGTATCGGTCGCGAAAACGACAAAGAGTTCAACGAATGGAAATGATGAATTCACTCATACGAGAAAGTATTTTTCGAAACTCCCCTCAAGTCATCGCATTTGACTGCGATGGGGTCCTGTTCGATTCCAGGGAAGCGAACATCCACTTCTACAGCCACATCCTTGCCGAGGTAGGCCGCCCTCCGGTCCGGCCCGACCAGGTGGAATACATCCACATGTATCCGGTCCGTGAATCCCTGAAATTCCTCCTCGGTTCGGGTTCTTCATTCGACAAGGCATGGAACTATTTCCAACAGATTGACTTCGAGCCTTTCAACTCCTACCTGCAATTCGAACCGGGTCTCATCGATGTGCTCGCCTATGCAAAGTCATCTTTCAGGACCGCCCTTGCCACGAACCGCACCGCCTCGACGCTGAAACTCCTCGCAAGGTACGACTTGCAGCGGTATTTCGATTTGGTCGTTTCCGCTTCGGACGTCGCCCACCCGAAGCCGCATCCCGATATCATGGACAAGATCCTGAGTTCCTTCGGCGTATCTCCCGAAGAAATTGTCTACGTGGGTGATTCTTCGGTAGATGAGTCCTTTGCGGCAAACACCGGCGTATTCTTCGTAGCCTACAAAAACCCGGCATTGAAGGCCGACTTGCACATCGGCCATCTGGATGATCTCAGGCTGGCCCTCAAATCCTATAGAGAAGCGCAACCGTCCAATTCCGAAACCCCGTAGACGACGGCTTTATCAGTCATGTCGGCAGGCGCAATGGCTCCTCGGACCTCTCCGCTGCTTTTCCTGGCAGGCTCCGTCCATTACGACCCCAAAGGATTCACCAGGTCGGCCGCCCTCCTTCGCTCGCACAAACCCGATGCCGTCCTCCTGGAACTCAGCCCCTTTGCCTGGATGTTTCGCAAACGCAACCAAAAATCCTATATGGCCGCACTCGAAGAGAATCTTTCGAAGGCTGCGCCCGCCTGTGGTATTTCGATGCGCGAAGCGCGAAGGCACGCCCACATCACCGCCATTCGCCGTCAGTTGACCTTTCCCTTCGAATACCGCGCAGCATCCGCGTACGCGAAAAGAGCCGGTATCAGGCTCTTCCTTGTGGATTATTCCGGATTCAGCCGCAAATGGATCGCTTCATGGCGCGAAATGATATCGCAGGAAAACATCAGGGGCCTTCTTGCCGCTTCACCCATCCATCACTCTGCCGATCGCATCTACGACGCAGCCGCAACGTCCATTGCCGGCGACCTGCATTCCTATCCCGGCATCGTCATCCCCGATGAAGAACGCGAGCTCTGGCAACAACGGGAATGCCACATGGCGAGGAAAATCTGCGCGATCCTTCGCGTCCATCACCCTGCCAGGCCGCTCTACCTCGGCGGTTGGTGGCATCTTACCAAGGACAGCAAAATACGGACGTTAAGGGAGTTGTTGAACGTCGACCTATACCATTGCCTCCTCCTCGATCGCGGCCCTCTCGATTCTTCAGCATGAACCGATTGATGATATCGACGGACTTCATTGCATTTCGCATGAAAAGGTGTTACATGTTCACGACAAATACGGCTTCAGATATGGCCCTTGGTCGTGCTAGACGGGGAGTTAGCGGTGCCCTGCAGCCCGAAATCCGCTCAGCGGGGTTGAATTCCCTTTGAAGGGCTTGTGTCTCGCCGGCTGTTATCATTCCCGGTGCCGATTGGACACCTCGCAAAAGACGAATACGAACCCCGTCAGGTCCGGAAGGAAGCAGCGGTAAGTATCTCGGCTGTGTCGAGGTCTACTCTGGTCAGGTCCCTGGAAGTCGGGCAGTTTGGCGTTGACCGGTTCGACAAAGGGTGCACGGCCAAGGACTTTTTTTACACTCGCGAATTTGCATTCTATACCCCCAACTGGTTTGAAACTCTCGCATGACCCGTCCGGAGGATAACTCCAATGAAATGGTCGATAAGAACAGCCTGCCTTGCGGGCTGCGTGCTCCTTTTGGGTTACATCAGCCTGCACGCTCAAACTCAGCCGGAGCCCGCCTCTTTTACCGATGTCCTTAAAATTTTCAACTCCCGCTGCATAAGCTGCCACGGCGGAACCAGGCCGCCTGAAGGCCTGCGCCTGGACACCTACAAGAACATCATGGCCGGCGGTAAGGACGGACCCGTCATCGTCCCCAAGGATCCCTCAAAGAGTGAACTCGTCAAGCGGGTAAAGGGTATCCATTCACCGCGAATGCCCAAGAACGGGCCGCCATGGCTTCAGGATTCGGAAATTTCGCTCATTGAAAAGTGGATAGCCGGCGGGGCGAAGGATACGGCGAAGAGTGCCGATTAGCGGTGTCCATCCGGAAGCCCGCCAATCCAACGGCCCGCCCCGGTGACTTCAAAAGAATGTCGTGAGGAAAGACCCGGAGACAACCATGGGTATGACCATCCGGGTGGAGCTGCAAGACATGAAAAATGACGACGCCCCTTTCTCCGCTGCTTCAAACGTCCTTTCCACCTGTACGTTACAGCCTTTGCAGGAGAGCAAAGTACTGCCGATAGCAAGACTCCTCATTTCCTCAGAACCATGGCTCACTCTCAACTCTTCCGTCGAGGGCATCAAACGGTACCTGCTCCGTTCCGATCCTGCTCTGTGGCGATTTGCCGTATATGTCGGAATCGATCTTGCCGGCGTGGTATGCCTGCGCTACCCATGGCTTTTCGGCCCGTATCTCGAACTCATCGCCCTCGGGCTCCCCTACAGGCGCGGCGGAATCGGCCGCGATATCATCGGCTGGATGGAGAAGGAAGCGGCTCCCGTTTCATCCAACATCTGGACGTCGGTGTCTTCTTTCAACGGTCCTGCGCGGACGTTCTACCTGAACCTCGGATTCGAAGAAATCGCCCCTCTGAGAAACCTCATCAGGGAAGGCCTGTCGGAAATCCTGCTTCGGAAAACCCTGACGCCCGAGGGCGGGAGTAATCCGAAATAGACCGGATCGGTCCCAGGGACCGATCCGGTATGGACCCCGATCGACCATAACCCGCCGTGTGAGAAGGAGCGCACCTCCATGCGACTGCATTATTTACAGCACGTGCCGTTTGAAGGACCCGCCAACATCGAGGCATGGTCCGGCAAACAGGGATTCACGATTTCCGGGACAAAGCTCTTTGAACGTGAAGCCCTTCCCACTATTGGAGCATTCGATTGGCTCGTGGTGATGGGTGGCCCCATGAACATCTATGAGGAGGCTGACTATCCCTGGCTGGTACCCGAGAAGAGGCTCATTGCCGAAGCCATAGCGGCGAACAAGGTCGTGATCGGGGTCTGTCTTGGAGCGCAGCTCGTCTCGGACGTTCTGAAGGGCAAGGTGCACCGGAACCCGCAAAAGGAGATCGGATGGTTCCCGGTTTCGCTCACATCGGAGGCGAAAGAATCTCCGGTTTTCAGTGGGTTTCCCGATCGATTCATGGCCTTTCACTGGCACGGAGACACGTTCCATCTACCGGAAGGGGCCGTGAGAACAGCCTTCAGTGAAGCGTGCGCGGTTCAGGCTTTTAGCTACAATCAAGGCCGTGTCATCGGTCTCCAGTTTCACCTCGAATCGTCCCGGGAAAGCATTCGCCTGCTGCTTGACAACTGCCGGGAAGAATTGGTTGAGGGGGATTTCATCCAGACTGAGGCCGAAATCCTTGCAGGAGAACCCCATCTCCCGGAGATAAACGGAACCATGTCGGCCTTGCTGAACGCGCTAAAAAAGACCTTTTCCTGAAAACGCCCGAAAATTCGACTGGTGGAAGTTCGTCACTCAACTCATCTTCCAATTGTTGGCAAACATACTGAAATCGTGGCCCCACTCTGAGCCGTGAATCGCTCACAGCAAGCAGTGCACACAAGCATAAACGGGGTGCGACGGCCTGTTGTAAAATTGTTCCGATTCCGGATTACAACAAGCCGTGCTCAGCAACGCTCTGGCCAGCCAAATGTATGGGGCTTTCACCCCAATGCCCCACCACCATCTCAAGCTGTATAATGGCATAACAGAAGAGAAAAATTATGCTGCATTCCCACTAATTATTTGACAGAAACAGGAACAATTCAGCCAAATAAGGAGAGTCGGCATAAGAGCACAGAGACTCCTCCGGTCTCATCTCAAGCAACTCGACTGCTTCCCTTTTCACCACTTTTCTTCTCAGTGTGTTACATGAATTATTCCGGTTGACAAAACAAGTATGTTACCGTCATTTGGATTCAATGAATTGACAGATTACCGCAAAATAGAGGACAAAATATGCTGGATAACCTGTGTTAGACTCGAAGAATCTGATCAGAAAAGGAGATACAAAAACCATGTCGCAGTTGGAACAAGTACCCTTTGCAGGAGTTGAGTTTGCGGATAATCCCGAGCCTAGGTGTCCTTGCGTATTGCTGCTCGACACGTCTGGCTCGATGAGCGGCATGAAGATCCGTGAACTCAATAGCGGACTCCAGACCTTTGCGGAAGAACTACTATCAGACACGATGGCAGTGAAGCGGGTCGAGGTTGGGATTGTGACCTTTGGGCCAGTACAAACGCTCCAACAGTTTGTCACCGCGGATGCATTTCAGCCTCCGACGCTCGTCGCATCGGGAGACACACCAATGGGAGCCGCAATCCTAACTGCCGTCAATCTCGTGTCAGAGAGGAAAGCGGCATACAAGGCGAGCGGCATCGGATACTACCGACCATGGTTGCTCCTGATCACGGATGGTTCACCAACAGATGATGTTACCGCCGCTGCGGCAACGATCCGCGAAGGAGAGACTTCTAAATCTCTTATGTTTTTCGCTGTTGGCGTAGAAGGGGCAGACATGAATCGTTTGGCGCAGATCTCGATCCGCCAGCCGCTCAAGCTCCGAGGTCTCTCTTTCAAGGAGCTATTTGTCTGGTTATCGAACTCGCTTGGTAGTGTTTCGCGCTCGAATCCCAAAGAGGCAGTCCCTCTCACTAATCCAACAGCGCCAAATGGCTGGGCTGTTGCTGATTGAGATTCATATGTGGCGGTTTGCGGCAGCTCAATCGACAGGAATGTCCCATCTTAAGGTTGGCCTACCCTGTCAAGATCGGTTTGCGTGCGTGGCTTTGCCGGATGGCACCTTTGTAGCCGCTCTTTCTGACGGGGCTGGATCGGCTGCTATGGCGGAATGTGGATCTCGGGTGGTGGTCGAAACAGTCATTCAAAATCTCTCCAAGGCTATCAAACTGGGACAGTCAGATTTTACAGCGATGCTTAGAGATGCCGCGACCGAAGCCCGCGATGTTGTGTTATCAGAGGCCCAAAATGCCGGCGTAGAGTCCCGAGAGTTCGCATCGACCTTACTGGCTACGGTTGTAGGGCCATTTGGGGGAGGCGCGCTTCAGATCGGTGATGGTGTTATCGTTGTGAGTGATAGTGATGATGGTGAGGGATGGAGCTGGGTCTTCTGGCCGCAACGAGGCGAATTTGTTAATACGACGCGCTTCCTGACCGATGAAGACGCTCTGGCGTGTCTTGAAGTGGAGCCCTTCGCAGGCAAGGTCATTGATATCGCGCTCATGAGCGACGGTCTTGAGCCACTCGCACTTCATTATGCCAGCAAATCTGTTTATGCTCCGTTCTTCCGTGCGATGTTTCCTCCACTCTCGGAAGCGCACGGAAATATGGAGGTCAGGCAGCTTTCCCAAGCAGTAGAAAGCTTTCTCTCGTCTGAACGGGTTGCTGCTCGCACTGATGATGACGTGTCGCTAATCCTAGCAACGCGTCGACAACAAGTACTGTAAACGTGATGCAATTTCTCCTACTTCGCACCCGGAACAATATTCGGCTTGGACAGGAATTGGGCCGTGGTGGTGAAGGTGCGGTTTTTTCGATCGAAGGGCTCAAGAATCAGGTTGCTAAGGTCTATTCGAGGCCAGCCGATTATCGGAAGGTTCAGAAACTTCTTCGGATGGCTGAGGCAGCAAACCCGTCGCTTCTGAAGGTCGCCGCTTGGCCCGTTGATCTCCTCATCGATAGTAGGGAAGCCGTGCATGGCTTCGTGATGCCGCGGGTAGTGGCGCATCGGGATATTCATGAGCTTTACAGCCCAAAGAGCCGATCAGAGAGATTTCCTGATACAGATTTCCGGTTTCTGGTACATGTCGGCGCGAACATTGCTCGTGCCTTCGCCCTCGTCCACGGGCAAGGACATGTCTTGGGCGATGTTAACCACGGCAACCTGCTCGTTGGACGAGACGGGACCGTGATATTGATCGACTGTGACTCTTTCCAGATTGTAAATGGTTCAAGTGTCTTTACCTGCGACGTTGGTGTTCCACTCTTTACAGCACCAGAGCTTCATGGACATCCGTTTCGCGGGCTTGTTCGGACCGCCAATCATGATCTATTCGGACTCGCTGTTCTGCTTTTTCACCTTCTTTACATGGGACGCCATCCGTTTGCTGGTCGCTATTCTGGATCTGGCGATATGCCTATCGAGCGAGCAGTTGCTGAGCACCGGTTTGCCTACGGGCCGGATCGGATGGTGAACGGCATGGAACGGCCCCCTGGCACACTCCCTTTGGAAACGATGGGTGCCACAATTGCCCAGCTATTCATCGGAGCCTTAGGGCGAGATGGAAGCAATGGGGGACGACCTGAAGCCAAATCTTGGATCGAGGCGCTCGAATGGTTAGAATCTCAACTTCTGATTTGTTCCAAAGCCAGTTGGCATCACTATCCGAGACACTTGGTCACTTGTCCTTGGTGCACCGTTGAAGCACAGACAGGCGTACGGTTGTTCGGACATCGTATCGAGTGGACCCACACGCCAGATGCAATTGATCTAGTGGCACTTTGGCAAGCGATCTCTGCAGTGCCAGACCCCGGGATTGACCCGACACTGCCATCTGAGCGGCCGTGGCTCCTTCCGCGTAACGTTAAGGTGCCAAGTGGCCATCTGAAGTCCATCCGCAAGACGCTTAGCCTCGGACTTGTGTGCGCCGGGCTGGCAGCATGCAGTGCTTTTGGGAAGGACGGCGGGCTAATGACCGCGTTGATCTTATACGGACTTGGATTTGCGATATGGCCTAGAGTCTCGGTCGAAAAGCGGACTGCGGTAGAGCGCGCATATTCGACTGCCAAGACAGAATGGGAAGCCGCATTGGCCCGGTGGAATCGCGAGGCGACCAGGACCAACTTTGCTGCGAAGGCAAATAGTTTGGAGAAGGCGCGGGCAGAACTGGGGGATTTACCGAACGAGCGCCGCCGGCGACTGGCCAAGCTGGAGACCGAGCGACAAGTGCACCAGCTCCAATGCTATCTTGACCGATTCCGAATTGACCGAGCTCAAATCCATGGGATCGGCGGAGGCCGGACCTCCATGCTAGCCTCATATGGCATAGAAACAGCCGCGGATATCGACAGGGCGATCATAATACAGATTCCTGGCTTCGGCGAAACGCTAACGTCCGAGTTGGTTCAATGGCGGTACAGCCACCAAAGGAACTTCCGTTTCAATCCAGCCGAACCAGTAGAACGGAGCAAAATCGCTGCTATGGATCGAGACCTGGAAGCTCAAAGGCAACGATTGCTCTCAGTATTGAGTCACGGGCCTGATTTACTACGCCGCCTTAGCCAGGAAATTACGGCTGCTCGGCCACGCCTGATGCCAACACTTGAGGATGCCTGGATATCTTACAAAACCGCTGAAGCCCAGCTCAAAGCACTTTGACGGATAAAAGAATCAAATCCCGAGGTTGACTGTCTAACCCCCGTTCCAGCGGATGGCGATGTCGTGGCTTATATAAGGCCTACAGCCCTCCTCCGCTGAATCGGCAGTTAGATGGCCACAACCAATTGGTGGATCGGCAGAAAGAAGGCGCTCAAGATAAATCAAGCAGATAACCGAACTCCTATTTGAGCAGGCTGAGGCGCTATGGGATGACGTTGTGAACTCCAATCTTAAATGTCGCTTCCTCATGGCAGTGCTTGCGCACCCCACTTGACGCATCCGGGGGGCTGCGTCAAACTTATCGAGGATTCCATGGACCGTCGTGATTTCTTGAAGAAGATCATTGAGGGCAGTATCGTAGCCGCATCCACAGTGGCTTTCGGAGACTATGCGAATCTGCCGGCCGCACCCCCGATTTCTCCCGCGGCATACGATCTCGTCGCCGTGAAGGGAGGCGAGCCGGAGGTGATGTTCGACAAGGCCATCCCATCGCTCGGCGGGATGGAGAAGTTCGTGCCCAGAGGCAGCAAGGTTCTGGTGAAGCCGAACATCGGCTGGGACGTGACACCGGAGCGCGCGGGCAATACACACCCGAAACTCGTGGCGCGCATTATCGAGCATTGTCTGAACGCGGGAGCGAAAGAAGTCTCCGTGTTCGATCATACCTGCGATAATTGGGTACAATGCTACAAGAACAGCGGGATCGAGAGAGCGGTGAAGGACGCCGGCGGGAAAATTGTCTCCGGCGACAGCGAAGGATACTACCAGAAGGTTGCCGTGCCGGAGGGGAAGCGGCTTACCGAGGCCAAGGTTCACGAACTCCTTCTGGGTGCGGATGTGTTCATCAACGTCCCGATTTTAAAGCATCACAGTTCTTCGATGGTCACAATCGGCATGAAGAACCTTATGGGCGTGGTGTGGGATCGCGAGTACTGGCACCGGAATGATCTTCATCAGTGCATCGCGGATTTCGCATCGTATCGCAAGCCCGCGCTCACCGTCGTGGATGCCTACAATGTGATGAAGCAGAACGGCCCGCGCGGGGTGTCCGCCGGCGATGTCGTTCCGATGAAATCGCAGATCGTCTCAACGGACTTCGTGGCCGCCGACGCCGCGGCGGCGAAGCTTTTTGGCGCCGAGCCGGGCGACATTCGCCACATTCAACTCGCAGCACAGATGAATCTCGGCCGGATCGATCTTGACGCCCTGTCGATCAACCGGATCAAGCTGTGACACCATGGGGCTTCACCGGCTGAAATCGTTTCGAGTGGGCGTGTCGGTTTTGTTCTTCGCGCTGATCGCGCTTTTGTTTCTTGATTTCAGGAACACCGTTGCACCATCCGTCTCCGGCGGGCTGCTGTACCTGCAGTTCGTTCCCTCACTGCTGAAGTTCGTGAATGAGGCGGCTCTCGGCGCAGCCGGATTCATCGTGATCGTAATCCTCACCGTTCTCTTCGGTCGCGTCTACTGCTCGACCGTCTGCCCCCTCGGAACACTCCAGGATGCGATCGGCTTCGTGGCTCGAAAGAAACGGAAGCGGCGCGACTTCCAATTCTCCGAGCCGCACAATGTCCTCCGGTATTCCATTCTCACCCTCACGGTTCTGCTTCTGGCCGGAGGCAGTGGTTTTCTGCTGAACCTTCTCGATCCGCTCAGCAGCTTCGGCCGGATCTTCTCGAACCTGTTCCGCCCTGTTGTTCTCGTGGTGAACAATGTGGCCGCGATCGGACTCGAGCAGTTGGGCATGCACACACTCTACCGTGTCCCATGGGCTGTGATCGTGCCGGTATCCGCCGGCGTCTCAATGGCGATGCTGACGCTCGTCGCGTGGCTTTCCGCGAGGAGCGGCCGCTTGTACTGCAACACCGTCTGTCCTGTGGGCGCACTGCTGGGCCTTCTCTCAAAGATCTCATTTCTTCAAATCAGCATCGATCCAGACGTCTGCAAGGGATGCAAACTGTGCGAAGGCGTGTGCAAGGCGGGCTGCATCGATCGCCGCAAGAAGACGGTGGATATCAGCCGGTGCGTTGGCTGCTACAACTGCTTCGCGGTTTGCCCGAGAGAAGGACTGCGATTCGAAAAAAGGTGGCGAAGACGCATCCCCGCCGTGCGGCCGGATCGCGAGCGGCGGGATTTCATTGTCAACTCGGGAATGTATTTCCTGGGACTCGCGGGCGTTGCCGAGCAAACGAAGAAGATCATCCAGAGCAAACCGACGACGATTCCGGTGCGCGTGACGAGTCCGGTCTCGCCGCCCGGCTCCGGGAGCATCGAGCATTTTACCGCTACCTGCACGGCGTGCCATCTCTGCGTGAGCGCCTGCCCGTCGCGCGTGCTCGTGCCGTCGTTTCTCGAATTCGGTTTCCTCGGAATGATGCAGCCGCGGATGAGCTTCCAGTCGGGCCACTGCAACTACGACTGCACAATCTGCATGAACATTTGCCCCAGCGGCGCCATTCTACCGCTGACGGTGGAAAAGAAGAAGCTCACGCAGGTTGGCGTCGCGAAGTTCATCAAGGAGAACTGCGTGGTCTATACCGACAACAAGGATTGCGGCGCATGTTCCGAACACTGTCCGACGAAAGCGGTGAATATGGTACCGTATCCGAATCCGGTGAACAAGCGGCTCGTAATCCCTGAAGTGAAGCCGGAGTACTGCATCGGCTGCGGAGGATGCGAACACGCGTGCCCCACGAAGCCTTACAAAGCGATCTACGTGGACGGAAATCCGGTGCACAAGACCGCGAAGAAACCGGTGGTGAAGAAGATCGAAGAGAAGGTTGATAACAACGAGGATTTCCCGTTCTAATGACATAGAAGCAAAATGCTCGCGTTCAATCATCTCGGCCTTTTGGACAGATCCCCACCAACGATCCCGAAAGCGCAGCCCCTATAAACCAAGCCCAATATCGACTATTCAGACTCGCAGGTCCCGATTTCCGATAACGCGATTCCGGTGGAGTATCGGAGGATCCGGCAAGAACTTTCCCCAAACAGGCAAACGCCCGAAGGGTCGGCATACTATATTTGAGTCTGTCGGATCCTTGAGGCCAGGCGGAATTTCGCAGCCTCACTGCGGCGCCGACAGGCCGCGCAATTGAGACCGATCTGGAGGATACCGCCATGGGCGAACGCAAAAGAAAGGTACTGTCATGAGCAATGAAACAAAAGATACAAACAAGGTGTTGGTCGTCTACTACTCTCTTACTGGAAACACAAAAAGCATTGCAGAAACGATACAGAATAAAACCGGGGGCGATCTGTTGGAAATTGAGACAGTAAAGAACTACCCAGCCGCCTACTCCGAAATTATAGAAGAGGCCAAAAGGGAGTTGGGGTCCGGCGAATTGCCGGCATTGAAGAAAAGCCCACCCGATATGTCATCTTATGACCTGATATTGGTTGGCAGCCCGGTATGGTGGTACACGGTATCAACCCCGGTGATGAATTTTCTAACACAGGCGGACTTTGCGGGTAAGAAAGTCTCCGCCTTTTGTACCCACGAGGGAGGGATCGGGAAATTTTTCCCGCACTTCAAGGAGCAGGCCAAAAACGCCATCGTCCTTAACGGTCTGGACTTATACAAGCCGCGGCAAGCCAGGGAAGCCGAGGTCAATAAAGCTCTCGATTCCTGGCTCAGCAAATTGCGGGAGAAATAGTGTCTTTCGCCTTTGGAATGGACTTTTATCGAAAGGAGAAAAACCATGGAAAAGCAAATTTCGCGTCGCAGTTTTCTGAAGACAAGCGCCATCGCGCTGGGGACTATTGCCGTATGTGATTTGACAGGTATAGGCAGCGCTATTGCCGCCGGGCAGGACAAATCCCAAGTATTTTTTACGAGGGATATCAGCGTCGACGGATTGCTGAAGATCTATTCCAAAATCAATCAAGGTATGACAGGCAAAATTGGCATCAAGTTGCACAGTGGAGAGCCGCATGGGCCGAACCTGTTGCCCATAGAGTTCATCAAGGGCTTGCAGCCGCGCATTCCGAACAGCAATATCGTGGAATGTAACGTTCTCTATCCAAGCCCTAGAAAAACCACGGAAGGACACAGGGAAACGCTGAAAACCAACGGGTTTGATTTTTGCCCGGTCGACATATTGGATGCGGACGGCGATGCCACGCTTCCCATACCGGGAATGCGTGAATTCCTCGATGCCTACTTGTCGCCTGCGTTAACGGAGCGCCCATTTACCCCGGGGGTACATCTCACAGAGATCGCCGTGGGTAAAAATCTTCTGAACTACGACTCCCTCCTCGTCTACACGCACTTCAAGGGGCATACGAGCGGCGGCTTCGGCGGATCGCTTAAGAACATCGCAATAGGCTGCGCATCCGGGCAGGTGGGCAAGCGGCAGATCCACGGAGAGGGTTGGCCTAAAGGGCCGCTCTTTCTGGAGCGTATGGTGGAGTCGGGCAAAGGAGTCTCCGCGCATTTCGGCCCGCATATCACTTATATCAATGTCCTCAAGAACATCTCCGTGGACTGCGACTGCAATGCGCATGGAGTAAAACCTACCTGCGACGATATCGGCATACTCGGATCAACGGATATCTTGGCCATAGACAAGGCTTCGGTCGATTTGGTGTATGCGCTGCCTGAAGAGCAACGACGCGATATGGTGGAACGCATCGAGTCCCGAAGCGGGCCGCACCAGCTTGAATACATGAAGACCTTGCAGATGGGCAACGATCAGTATGAGTTGATTACACTTTAAGAGGTGATATGGATCACGGCATTCTTTTTGACCATTCCCGCACCGCGCGAATCGGTCTGCCGGAAGCGGTTTTCTGCGAAGGAAAGCCTTTTGAGGCGATAGTGGAACTGCTTTCCCATTTCGGCAATGGGTCCGGGCATCCTGTCCTGTTCACTCGGCTTGCTCCGGACGTTTTCGCTCGAGCGCCCGAAACAATCCGTAATGGCTATGACTACCATCCTTTGTCCCGTACGGCTTTCGGGGACACGCTTCCCCCAAAGACCAGGGGCGGAGTTGCCGTAGTCTCCGCAGGAACGGCGGACGGTTTTGTGGCGTGGGAAGCGGTGCGCACGTTGGCCTATCTGGGCATTCAACACAAAACTTACGAGGATTGCGGCGTCGCCGGGCTATGGCGGCTTGCGGAACGTTTGGAGGAGATCAACACGTTTGACGCGGTGATCGTGGTGGCCGGGTTGGACGCCGCTCTGCTAAGCGTGATGGGAGGCCTCACGCCCAAGCCGATTTTCGGCGTGCCGACCTCCGTGGGATATGGCGCGGCCCAAGGCGGGAACGCCGCGCTTGCAAGCATGCTTTCAAGCTGCGCCCCCGGCGTTGCGATCATGAACATAGACAACGGCTACGGCGCGGCCTGCGCCGCCGCAAGAGTGGTGAACGGACTATGAGCAACACCATGGAAGAAAACACGCACGAAGGCCACGGCCATCACCATGAGCGCGCGCATACCCACGATCATGTTCACTGCGAAGGGAAGAAACAGAGCGGTCGTATTCTGACCATACGGGCCAATTCCGGCCTGTCAGGAGATATTTTCCTCGCAGGGCTGCTGCGTATGACGGAATTGGAGGAGGTGGAAACGAATAGACTCCTCTCCGCCATCCTTCCCGAACTCGCTGGAACCGTGCGCCTTACAAGACGTCAGGCGAACCACATCGGTGGCTGGTTCGCCGAAGTCACGCTGCCACATCAGCACGAACACCGTACGCTTGTGGACATCACCGCGCTCATTGCCGCGAGCGGCATGGACGATGCGGCGAAGCGCCTGGCCGCGGACACCTTCACCCTGCTTGCTAAGGCTGAGGCTGCCGTGCATGAAAAAAGGCCGGAAGATATTCATTTCCATGAAGTCGGCGCATTGGACAGCATTCTGGACATCTGCATGTCCTGTGAACTATTCACCCGCTTTGCGCCTTCCCGTTTCGTGGTCAGCCCGCTGCCGCTCGCAGACGGATCCGTCACCTGTGCCCACGGCATCATCCCCGTTCCGGCTCCTGCCGTACTGGAACTTCTTGAAGGCATCCCTGTCAGTCCATTTCCGGGTGAGGGCGAAACGGTGACACCAACGGCTGTGGCTCTGTTGCGC
Source organism: uncultured Syntrophobacter sp. (assembly GCA_963666995.1). Lineage (GTDB taxonomy): Bacteria > Desulfobacterota > Syntrophobacteria > Syntrophobacterales > Syntrophobacteraceae > Syntrophobacter. The sequence goes on from OY762941.1 coordinate 4,956,234, forward strand.
AGCCTCGGTGCGACCTTCGGGCCTTGGCCCTCCATGCGGGTGGAAAGGCAGGCGTTGGTCTACGGCAAGCGGATCTTTCCCAATGCCCCCAATGGAGCTATCTTCGCCTGCGGCTCGGAATACCCGAACTTTGCCGTTCGGACCATCGGCGATGCCCGCTTCGGACCTCAATGGTTGGGCCTGGATAGTCTACACGCCCAACCCTGACGCAGTCCAAATATCATATACAGTATTTGCCTCATCAGAAAAGGTCCGGCAACATGGCTGGAGCCAGTATCGGACGAAGATTACAATAAATTGGACTAAGGGGGCATTTTTATGTGTATCAGTGAAACAGCACAGAAAAATCACGAGGAACTGTTTCCAAATCATAAATCAACGCTCAAGGTTACCGATCCCGAACTTATCGAAGTGTTCGACAATTTCGCCTTTGACGAAGTGCTTTCATATGGAAACCTTGATACAAAAACAAGGCTTATGGTGATTTTAGCTTCACTCATCGCCCAGCAGACATTGAGTGAATACAGGGTAATGCTCGGTGGTGCGCTGAACGTTGGCGTCACGCCAATTGAAGTTAAAGAGATTGTTTATCAGTCGGTGCCTTATGTTGGCATTGCAAAAGCCTTTGATTTTATTCACGCCACGAACGAAATACTGGAGAGTCGCGGTGTAAAACTGCCGCTTGAAGGTCAATCGACCACCACTCCTGAAACACGATTTGAAAACGGACTGGCGCTTTCAAAGTCGGTTTTCGGCAGGATGATTGACAATATGTATGAGCAGTCTCCCGAAAATCAAATCCATATTCAAAAGTATCTGTCGGCGAACTGCTTTGGAGACTATTATACCAGAAGAGGGCTTGATATTCAAATGAGAGAGCTTCTGACTTTCTCAATGATTTTATCACTCGGCGGATGTGAGCCACAATTAAAAGGTCATATTCAGGGTAATGTGAATGTCGGGAACGATAAAGAAAAATTACTCAACGTTGTTACGCAACTGTTGCCGTATGTCGGTTATCCGAGAACATTGAACGCAATTAGGTGCTTAAATGAAGTAATACCCCAATAAGAAGAACATCAATAAGAATAAGGGGCAAATTATTAGTAAATACAAGGAATTTCGGAATCCGTGTGAAAAAGTATCTACTTGGACCTGGTTGTATGGACATGCGCGTCGCTTAGGTGAATTGGTCTACAGTTTCTTTGGACATCTATCTTTAAAGGAAGAATTCGTCGAATCTCGACGTCACATCGAAGCAATGGCCGGCATAGACCGCCCGGGCGCCAACAAGCGGGAGCGGACGAGAGTAACAAAGGGGATGTGCCGGAGCGACCGATTGCTCAGTTCTACGGCGGTGAGATTTTGAATGATGCATTGCCTATTCTGCTCTTCGGAGGTCCGGTTGAGTTTGCTTTCAGTGTGGCCAACAGTTGGAAGCCGGTAGGCCAAAAAGCAAAGATAACCCAATCGGCAGGCCGTGAAGTGAAAACGATCGGCGAACTCAAAGCCCTGGATTTCTACCGTCACTATTTGGGGGAACATGCCGACCCGGCGAAGGAATTTCCGCTGGCGGTATACGAACCCGGCCAGGAGCGTTTCTACTTGCGAGTCCCGATTCATTACGATGATCGGACCGGCACCATCTCCTTTTCTGAAGCCATTCCAGTCGGGGCCACGGTCCAGAGGGATGCGTTCCAAGAGTTGAAGGGAGGAGGAGTGGCTCTGGGACTCGATGAATCTTTCGAATACGAAGAGAATTCCGTGACAGGAGTCGGCGGAGGGCAAATCATCGCCATTGGAACCGATGGAATATGGGAAGCCCATAACAAGCACGGTGAAATGTTCGGAAAAGCACGGTTCAGAGATGCCCTCCGGCGGAGGCCGGAATCCAGGCTCTTTGAAATTATTGGATAGCTGCCATTAATGGCTAATGACACCGGACACCGGCTTTCGCCGGGGTGACGTTGTCTGGACAACTGGCTCATTTTTCACTTGAATTCTGTTTGAGCAACAGCCCGGGAATCATTCCCCCCCTCTTTTTAGTATCGTCTTGAATGCGACCCAGTATGAGGTAAGCTGGAAAAGACGGTGCCCATTCAATGCAACGTTGACATAAGGGCTCATCGCTTGAAATTCCTTTCCCCCGTCCGGCCTGGAGGAACATAAACACCCTGAGGGGACGTGTTCAACACGTCCCTTCGGTATGAGCGACCTACGATGCGAATTGTGTCAGCTCCAGGCTCGCGTGCTCTCGCAATTTGGCGATGTCCTTGGTTGGCGCACTCCCAAAGAAGCGGCTGTATTCTCTGCTGAACTGCGAAGCGCTTTGATACCCCACCTTCCAACTCGCAGTACTCGCGTCCGTCATCGTGGATAACATGAGACGCCTCGCCTCTTGAAGACGTAGCGCCTTTTGGAACTGCAGGGGGCTCATTGAGGTGACGGACTTGAAGTGCTGGTGGAAAGAGGAAACACTCATATGCGCCAACTCGGCGAGCGCTTCGACTTTCATGGGCTGGGAGAAATTCGTGCGCAACCAGGATACAGCTTTTGCGATTCCGTTTACATTGGATTCCGCAAGGCCGATCTGAGCCACCCGGACACCGATGGGACTGCGTAGCAGACGGATCAGAATTTCCTCGATTACAAGAGCGGCGAGCAGTTCAGCGTCACAGGGCTGCCCCATCAACTCTATCAACCTTGTTGCTGCGTTGACGATGCTCACGCTGGTCTGACCGACGTACACGGCGCGGCTCTCGGGAACTCGAGGCAGACCGTGCGGATACACCTTCAAGACCAGTTCGGCGACCTTGTGCGGATCGAGATCCAGCCTGAACGCGAGGAAAGGCTTGGAGTAGCTGGCTCGCGTGATCTGGGCAGCCACCGGCAAATCAACGGAGAAAGCGATCATACGCGACTCGTCGTATTCATAGACCTCCTGCCCCAGCATCACGCTCTTTGCTCCCTGCGCAACGATGCACAAGGCTGGTTGCGCCAGGGCATGCACCAACTCCGCGTCCGTTCGTGATCTGCGAATGGCGTACACTCCCGGGATGCGTAACTCAAAGCAACCGTCATGGGGGGCATAAGCGCTAATCAAACCGGCCAACCTGACTACATCCGGTTCGCTTGCCCTTACAACGGTGTCAGCTTGCGGTGGATGGGAATTGTTTTCAATAGATTTCACTGTCAGGTGCCTCCCCGGCAGGTTCTGTCAGAAAGTGCCGTCCGTTGACTTCCAGTCACCTGGAAGAATCCCTTTTGAAGAATACCCCTTTACCAATCCTTACCAATATCTCAAGGATATATCAATGCCCCAAAAGTGCCGCTTGTGGCTGCATTTTGCTTTCCGCTTTCCGGAGAGAAACAGCACATTGCAGCAATAAGCGACCTGCGAGGAAGCATGGGTACCGCGTTCCGGTTTCTGACAATAGAATCAGGACGCAATCCCAGCCGTTCCCCGGGTGTTGATCATGCCGAGAGTTCCCCGCCCGTGCGCTGGACCGCTAAAATAGCATGACGGCCGATCAGCGACCGGTCATTCGCTCCAGGTTTTCGGGGTACCGAGCCCCTTGCACCGTGATCTTTGAGGAGGCGCCATCGATCTCGCGGAGATCGTCGGACGTGAGTTCGACAGCAACCGCTCCGATGTTCTCGTCCAGGCGCTCCAGCTTCCGGGTGCCCGGGATTGGAACAATCCACGGCCTCTGGGCAAGCAGCCAAGCAAGCGCTATCTGAGCTGGCGTCGCCTTCTTCCGTTCCGCGATTTTGCGAAGCAGATCAACCAGGGCCTGATTCGCTTTCCGAGCCTCCGGCGTAAAGCGAGGAACGATGTTGCGGAAGTCGGAACTGTCGAACGTAGTGTTTTCGTTAATCTTTCCCGTGAGGAAGCCCTTGCCCAGAGGGCTGTAGGGAACAAAGCCTATCCCGAGTTCCTCGAGCGTCGGTAACACTTCCGCTTCAGGGTGTCTCCACCACAGCGAGTATTCGCTCTGGAGCGCAGTGACCGGCTGGACTGCGTGTGCGCGACGGATCGTTTGCACTCCTGCTTCAGAAAGGCCGAAGTGCTTAACCTTACCTTCCTGAATCAGGTCCTTCAACGCTCCCGCTACGTCTTCGATCGGCACGTCCGGGTCAACACGGTGTTGATAGAACAGATCGATGGCATCGACCTTGAGTCGCTTGAGCGAGGCCTCGGCAACTTCCTTGATGTGCTCCGGCCGACTATCCAGGCCAACCCACTTAGGCCCTCCGTTCGGATCGAGTTTGAACCCGAACTTGGTGGCTATCACCACTTGCTCACGGAAGGGAGAGAGGGCTTCGCCAACGAGTTCTTCGTTTGTGAACGGGCCGTACACTTCAGCGGTGTCGAAGAATGTGACGCCGCGTTCAACGGCCAACCGAAGCAGTGAGATCATCTCCTGCCTGTCTGCAGCCGGACCGTAGCCAAAGCTCATTCCCATGCAGCCGAGCCCGACAGCCGAGACTTCCAGATTGCTGTTTCCAAGTTTGCGCTTTTGCATTTTCTGAACTCCTGTCTTTGAATTAAAGGTCGGAGCGATTCTACTCCGCGGTTGGGTCGCTATCCGCCATAAAAGGCCACCTGAGCCATAGCTCACGCGGCCGCCTTTCGTAGTCCGGCACTACAGCACTAGAAGCTTGGTCTGGGTGCAGCAGGTATCCTGTGCGCGAAACCTCTTGGAATGCGTCGCACCGGTCCCAGCTCCGATGCCGCTGCCTGCGCCTGTGGCAAACCATACTCTGCACATGATCATTTTCCTTTCAAATTGGCCGCGGACATCGCGTGAATGTATGAATTATATAGACCGACGCAGGGATATGCTTGCCTAAAGCTCCGAACTGTTGGCACGATCCTATCGATGTATATTGGACTTCCCCTGCTATGGAATCCTGCACCTGCTTCCCAAGGACGACGGGCATGGGGTGGAGCCTTTTTTTGTGAAATATGAAGAGAGGAAGGATTTCGAGAAACTGGAGGGTATCCTGTGTTTCAGTACAGCTTGCCAATATGGAGCTTTTGAAGGACTTGCTGTCCTTGCACGTATGTGATGGAATTAGTAGGGTTTGTTCGCCCCCTGTCGGGTTCCGGATCACTCACCGGCATCGATGCAGGAGGAGCAAAATCATGAACCGGCCGCCGGCATGTGGCTCGATTACCACACCATAGATTCGGGAAAGAAATCGTCGAATGGGATGAATCCGCAGGTCAAGACAGGACCCTGAGCATATTTTCATCGGAGGTGAGCCTGGATGTAATGCTCGCGATAGTCAGCCGCTCAGCGAGGTAATGTTTGAATCGCATCGTTTTCACCTCATGGCCGAATCAGTATGTTGCTCCGGAGCCCGGCAGATCGTACCGCGCGGAACAGCCGTTTCGCAGAAGTTCCGTAAGATGTCCCTTGAATTCGTTATATTGCTGTCCGTCGCGCTTCCTTGGCCGTTTCAGTTTGATCTCCAGTTCTTCGGTGATACGTCCTTCTTTCGAGGACATGACGACCACACGGTCGCTCAGATAAACCGCTTCATCGATGTCATGGGTCACCATGAGAACCGTCGTCTTTTCCTTCAACCAGATGGTTTCGAGTTCTTCCTGGAGCTTCTGCCTCATTTGATAGTCCACAGCTCCCAGGGGTTCGTCCATGAGCAGCACCTGAGGATTGCAGGCCAACGCCCGGATGACCGCGGTGCGTTGTTTCATGCCGCCGGAGATCTGGCTGGGATAGAGGTGCTCATGTCCATTCAGGTGTGCAAGCGAGAGAAGCCTGTCGAGCCGCTCCTCACGCTTTTCTTTCGGAATCCTCTGCTGCTTCATCGGATAAAGGATATTCTGTCGGACGGTCATCCAGGGAAAGAGGGCGTAGTCCTGGAACACGAAAGCCCGGTCCGGCCCCGGCTTCATCACCGGAACTCCGTTTAATTCCACGCTGCCCTGGCTGGGTGCTTGAAAGCCGGCTATTAAGGAGAGCAGGGTTGTCTTGCCGCATCCCGAAGGTCCCAGAAGCGTCACGAATTGTCCCTCCTGGATAGTAAAAGAGACATCCCTGAGGACAACCCTTGTATCACCCCGGTTGTGGAAGACCTTGCTCAGGTTCTTGATGTACAGCCGCATAGCGATTATTGCCTATTGCGCGTGCTTCCAACGCGTCAGACTTCTGCTCACGAATGCCAGGATTTGATCGATACCATAGCCAACCAGGGCGGCCATGAACATGAGCGCGATCAGCGTCGGAGTTTCCAGTCTTGTTTCCGCTTCAACCATGGAGTAGCCGAACCCGGCACTCGTCGCAATGAATTCCGCTCAGATGACCGACATCCACCCCGCGCCGACAGCAAGCCTCATTCCGGTGAGGACGTCGGGCATCGCCGCCGGGAGCATTACGTCCTTGAACAGGCTCCATGAGTCGGCTCCCATTGTACGAGCCGCATTGAAATAGTCCCGGGATATCGCCTGCACCCCTGCAATTGTATTGAGAAGTATGGGGAAAACCCCCACCATGGCTATCAAAAAAATAGTCGGCCCGTCCCCGAGGCCGAACCACACGATGGTCAGGGGCACCCATGCCATGATGGGAATCTGCCTCAACATGCCCAATACGGGGTCGATGAGCTGCATGGCCGCCTTCGAGTATCCCATGAGAAACCCGAGACATGTCCCGATGGCAAAAGCTATTCCAAAACCAACTCCAACGCGCTCCAGGGTAAGAAGCAGGTTCTTCAGCGTGCCCATGTCGCTTATCGCGTGGAGGAAGGCTTTGCCCGTCGTCCACGGCGGGGGGAGCAGCAGATCGCTCTTGTACGACGCCGCAGCGAATTGCCAGACCATAATGAAAATGGTAAATGTTATAGTCTTATAGACGATCTTCGTCCGTATTCCCGGCCGCCGTGGTCTTTCCGCGGTCAATCCCTTATCTGCGGAAATACAAATTTCACTCTCAGATTTTCCCATTCTCCAATCTCCCGATCGGTCCACCTGACGCTCTTGTAGGCCCCGACTTCCCGAGCGAGCACGGCCATATCGCAGAGTTCCACCACAGCTCGCAAGTAGGCTTCCATAAAGGCGCCAAAAAGCGGATTTGCTTTGAAGCTCTTTCTGACCACGAGAACGTAAGTGATCACATCTGCGCCCCCGCCCCCCGTCGACACCCGCTCCCCATCAATGAAAGCGCTTTTGAGGACGTCGATCACGATCCCATCTACCGCACCTTTCTCGTAGGCGTACGGGAGGGCGGCCGGGAGCATCGGAGCGGCAGAGCAACCCGGTCCGAATATCTCGGAAACGAGTTTCTCCTGGTAGGAGCGCTTTTGGGCTATACCGATTTTTTTCGGAACCCTGCCGGGGTGGATGACGATCGCATCTGAATTCAAAACACAAGGTCCCAGTATTTCGAACCGCGGATCTTTTTCCACCAGCCTTGCCGCCGCATCCGGGCACATAACCGCCATGTCCACCGCATCTGCACTGAACGCCCACTCGGATAGGACGGCGCAGCAATCTTTCAACATATATTCAGAAACAGGCAACGCACCGGCATTGAGAAATTTGCCTTCATGGAGAATGTAGTGAACCGGCAGTCCACCGGCATCATCCGGAACGGCGATTCTCATCCCCGGAGCGATGAGTTCTCTCGACTTGCCCATGAGAAATCCCGTTCCGGCGGCTATCGCCAAAGACAGGATGATGAACAAAGGCGCTCCGCTTTTCATTGAACGGCTGACGCGAGTGTCCGGCCCTCTGCTTCGTATGCTTTTTTCTTCCAGTTTTCGTACGTGATGCCCAAGGGGAATATGGGGTCCACCTTCTCTTTTATGAATTTGTCGAAGTTCTCCGTACCGGCCTGTTCGAGCAGGGCCGTCTGAACGTAATCGGACGTTTTGGCCGCCCCGTCCAGCGTGTTGGTGACGATATTCGCCTCGACAGCCTCTCGGACATTGTCAAGACTGATATCCCATCGCAGGGTCCGTTCTTCGGCAATCGTTTTCTTGTAGATGGTCATGAGGGCCACCTCGAGCGGTACACTGTAACTTTTTGCAAAAATTTCAGCGGATTTCAGCGGCTTGGTGTAGATGAACTGGATGGCCCTGGAGTGGGCAAGGATCATTTTTTTTGCGAGATTCGGGTGTGTGCGGGCAAACTCAGCATTCATGGAATACACACAGCAGGTACCCCATTTGCCGGACTCCGTCTTGGTGAAAGCGCGCATAATATGACCGCACCCTTCATACTCAGCCATCGACGCCCAAGGGTCACAGGTGAGATATCCATCGAGTTGTCCAAGTTTCAGCGCCAGGAACTGGTCCTTGTCCGCCATTTGGAAGAGCTCATAATTCTTGCCTTCAACGGGAATGCCGGAAGATCGGGCAAAGGAAACCCACTCCGAGTTGATCGTCTCGGGTGTGGGTCCGGACTTGTGAAGCGCCAGTTTCTTCCCCACCAGTTCCTTGGGGTCGTTGATGCCGTTTCTCACCACTATATACGAGGAGCCGCCGAGGTGATTCTGTGCGGCCATGAAGACCGGGGAGCCTTTCAGGAAGGCTCGCACCATGCGCTCAAACCCTATATAGCCCACATCCATCTGTCCGGCGGCCATCGCCTCCGGCACCTGGCCGTTACCGGTGACCAGCACCTTCAGTCCGAGTTCCTCGAAAATCCCGGCATCCTTTGCGACAGCCGCCGCCGTCATGTGGTCGCAATTGTAGTAGCCAAGCTTCACCACATAATCCTTGTCGTCCTGCTTCTGACCGGAATCCTGCGAGAGCGCCGGGGATATCGTCAGAGCCGTAATCAGAACGAACGAGAACGCGACTGCCAACTTTGACAAAAGATTTCGCATGGTTTTAGTTCCCTCCCTCAGTAGATGCGTATCTACGGTTCTCCGGAGGACAACGGCCTGCGCCGTATGGGCAGGAGCCGCCATCCGGTCTCCCCCTCCCCCCGACCCTCAATAGTGTGAGTTACGGTCCCCTCTCCCCGAGGGAGAAAGGATTCCATTGCTCAGGCCTTGACCCTCCCTGTTCGGGCAGTGAGGCTCACGGATCCGGGCCGCGCAGCACTTTCGCGACGCGTTACTAACAGCAGTCCTCCATCCCCTCCCCAAAAAGGTCGATCAAACGATCGCCCTCCACTCTAAATATCGCATAACCGATCTTGGCCCCTCTGGCGCCCTGTACGATGAATTCCATAGGGGGCTTGTTATCGATATCCCTGAACCGGATCGCCTGGTTCGAATAAGGAGCGGGCACTTCGTTGGTTGAAACACAGCCCCCGTTCCCATCGAGTATCACCCGCATCATGTTCTTGTCCTTGCTCACGCGGTACATGACGATCAAGTCATCCCTGCCGTCGCTGTTAAGGTCGGCAAGAGCACACTTGATAATCACTTTGCCGGGATTCTTATTCTCGAAGCACCGGAGCAGGCGGTTCTGTTCCGGGATTTCCGCTTCCCCGGTCTGTTGCCCTTGTTGACTCTTCTCGCCGCAGCCCCCCGCTGCGAGACAGAGGATCAAGGCGAACGCAATAACCGGTGAGCGGCCTCGCGGGATCATTCGACTGCGCCCGTCTTGAAGAACAGCACTCTGAGACGGGGTAGGAAAGAATATGCGCAAAGCACGAGGATTGCTCCCGAACAAAGATATTGCACCGGCTTTGGACCGGCCCAAATGAACTTGTTTGCGAGACCGACCATTCCGATGGTCTCCTCGTGGTTGAAAAAAGGAATGAAATCCGCAAGCAGCAGCACATTGGCGATATAGCCGATCAGCATGGACGTTCCGACCATCGTCACGCTGTAGATGGCTACCGCTCTGCCGCCGATCATTCGATAGATGCTGATGAGTTCGGGCAGATTGGTTGCTGCTCCGGTCATGAGAAAAGTGATCGCCACTCCGGGAGCCGCCCCGCCTGCCACCAAGGCGGCTATAAAGGGAATGTGGCCCACTGCGCACACGTACATGATCGCCCCGAGAAGCGCTATGCCCGCAAGGGAAATCATCCCCGGATTTCCGAGGTACTCCTGGATGAGCGCCTTCGGGACGACGGTGATGATCAGCCCGGCCAGCAGGATCCCCAATACGATGTACCTGCTCACCATCATCCCGAGTTCCATGAAACCCCAGGTGAGACCGGAGGCGATCTTCCGGCGGAGACTGATCGCTTCGCCGTCTTCGGGTAGAAACGATGCCCGGCCGTCCTCTGCTCCCGGTGCCTTCAGTTCATCCCCTGCGAGGGCATTTCCCAAAAGCCCGACCGTGAACGGGACAATGAAGCCGCCGATCAGGTAAATCGTTGCGATTTGAGGCCCCAGGAGTCCGTATGCAAGCAGAACAGCCGCGGGATTGATGATGGGGGTTGCAGTCATGAACGCAAGCGTAGGTCCCAGATAGGCACCGGAATAGTACAGTCCGAGTCCAAGGGGAATAACGCCGCAACTGCAAATCGGAAGCAGCATGCCCGAGACCGTTCCTCGTATGATTGAAGAAACCTTGCGATTTGCCAGCATCCTCTGCAGGACTTCCGGTCTGAGGACGTTGTGAAGAACCCCTGCAAGGGCGAAGCTCACAATCAGCCAGACCGATGCGTCGTTGAGGATGTCGACAAACGCGGTGATGACCTCGCCCAACATCCGAACGATCAATTTGAGTCGCTCCGCACCGCATCCTCGATGGCTTTTGCAATGATGTCCCGTGAGAGGACATCGAATCTTTTCATGCCGTTGACGATCATCGTTCCCTTGTTTATCGGTCCGTATTTCTTGAGATACTCGAAATCTCTGCCGGCATAATAGATCTTCACCTCAACGGTATCCCCATATGGGGCGGCGGCCGACCGAACGATCCGCACATACTCGTCGCAACACGGACACGTATTGATGAATTCGACCAGTATCCTGGGCATTCAGATATCTCCTAAGCGTCCATCATTTTAGAAAAGGGATTTCCAGGGATAGTATTCGAGCAGACACGATTGTTCAAATAGATAGTTCCGATGACTTTTGGGAAATCAATCCCATTTAACCTATTGGATAGGCGAGAGATTGTGTGCTATAGGGCCGGATTTGCAGCCCTTGAGCTCCCTGTAAGCTCCGTTCGACTTGATTGCCGAGAAGCTTGTCTCCGCTCACGTCAAGCGGGAGCACCGGGGCAGCGTGCGCCGGCCCGCTGTTCTTGCCCGGGGGGTGCATTTTACTGAGTGTTGCAGGGGCGTTCTTCTTCTATGATTCTTGGACACGAACGGGAGAGTGAAATGAAAGTCGCGTACATTTTTTCGACAGGTAATGCTCACTACATTCTGGACAATATGATCGTGCCGCAGCTCGAAAAATCCGCGCACGGGTTCGATGTCGCCGGGATGTTCTTCTTTTTGGACAACACGTTCCTTCTGGTTCAGGGCAACAATGTCGGAGAACGCCTCTCGAAGATGGCGAAAAAAAACGGCATGCTCCTCATGGCCTGTGACAAATGCGCCTATGACCGTAAGATCTACGATCAACTCGTCGACGGGGCCGTACTGGGGTGTTTCCCCGACCTGCACAAGGCTCTCGGAGGAGCCGGAGTCGATCAGGTCATCACCCTGTAGACGCAAATCGCCAGAGACATCCGCACGTGGAAAGACATCCGGGAAGATGACAGGGGTCCGTCCTGAAGCTCTTTCACGAAGTTGGTCGAACGCCACTCGAAAGGTCAGGAGCCGGAGGCCTGCATGGGTTGAATCCGCATGCGCCTTGCTGTCTCTAAGTCCCGAACCATGTGGTGGCTGGCGCACCCGATTGAATTTGACCTATTTCCCCGCTCTGCTTGACTGCAAAAAGTCACCTGCTGCCGGGAAAAACGCTGTTAGCTCACTCGGTAAGCCTATCACGAAGCCTTTTCGTTTTTGGAGTGGTTTGTTCACTGACTGGGTTTTCGCAATCACGGCGGGGATTAGACAATTCAGACCTCCGTCCTGTTACACCACAAACGAGCGCTCCGACCAGGAACCCCATCGGGACAGGCACAAGAATGGAAGGTCATGCGGATTTATTATGTACAGCTTGCCAGAATCGCAATCCCTTGTAGGCGAGCGATCCATAGCGGGTATGATCTGAACATTCTGAACTTGTGAGAACTCGAGATTTCAAAAATGAGGAGACGTATCCCGCTTGGGAATGGGTTGTCTGTGCCCTGACATCCGGTTGAAAAGGGTCCGATTGACATGGTTATTCAGATTCGGCACGATTACGAAAAAGGAAGCCCTCTCAGATGACGCAGGCTGTAAAAACACACTGCTCCACATAAGTAAAGAACTTCTTATCGAAAATATCTATTCTCGATAATTTCCCTGCATTGTCTGCAAGAACGTGGCTGGGTCGACAATTGGAATGTTCTGGAAACTTTGAAGATTCTTTAAGTGAGCATCCCCGGAAACAATGAACTCGGCCTTCCCTTCCACCGCACAAGCAAGGTAGATGTTGTCGGAGGGATCATCTTTGATAGCATTTACCTCCAGTTCCCCGGGAGTAATATCAGCCTTTGCTGACAGCTCCTGGAGAAAGCCCTTAACCCAGCGGGCCGAGCGCCGGTGAAGATTCTTGAGTTTCGGATAGAGTAAAGTGGCTCTCACTTCGCCCAGAATATCAGGCGAGACGAGCAACTTGATTCTTTCTTCTTTAACCATTTCAATAACCCGCGCGGGATTCCCGGTGGACTTCAAGACGGCACTCACAAAAATGTTGGCATCCAGCACGACTCGGGTCATTGTTCTTGCCGCGCTTTAGTTTTTTGGGCCGTCACCTTCTTGGCGGCCTGCACTGCCTCGGCGATGGTGGCCTCCAGCTCCTCAGGATCGACATCCTTCACACTCGCCCGAATCTCATCAACCATCTGGAAAAACTTATCACCCGCCATTGCCTTATCGACGGCCGCTTTGGGCTTGATGGTCATTTCTGAGTCCCGCAGCTTCACTTCCAAAAGATCCCCTTCCTTGATGCCCAAAGCGTCCCTGAGCGCTTTGGGAAGGGTGATTTGACCGTTGCGAATAACTTTCACCAAGGGCATAATTAGCTCCTTCATTTTGTCCCGAGTGGGATGCTTTAAAAATGGCATAAGATTACATAGTTACTAATTACGTAATTATCGTAACCTAATATGTTTTACCTGTCAACGTGTTTGCTTTCTCTATCAGACTCCCTCACCCTTCTGGGAGCAACGGAATTCGGAGAGTACCAATTCGTCCGCTCAGATCACAGTTATCGGACCCCGACGAGCAGGGTGCTGTGAATCAAGGGAGATCGCCGAATCTGTGTTTGCCTGGCGGCTTCAAAGAAAGCCCAGCCTAGTGTTGGCTGGGCTTAACACTTATATTTCCTAGTTGCAGTCCGCTTGCGTCAAAAAAGGCCCTCGTCACCCGTGGACAGCCAATACCAAGGGTAAATTTAATATTCGACTTCAAACTGAATAGTTGCGCTCGGACACGTTCCCATTAGCTTAAAACGGAGTTCAGAATGGCCCAGACTGTTCTTTGCTCGAATTGTTTCATTGATCAAGGCCTTCGGCTCGATTCCTTTAAGATCGGAATCGAGGATGATTCAATTTGCCCAAACTGCAAGACAAAAACTGGCCGAAAACTAGATCAGCGAGGCGTGCTACCGCGCTCTTTTCTGAATTAACCTTGAGCTTTAATTTGCTGGTCAAAAATCGGGTAATACTTGCCAGCACCCTTTGTCCGGCACGTTCAGACCTTACGTAAAGATTACAATCATCCGCATACCGGCAAAACGCATGGCCCCTTTTCTCCAGTTCCTTATCCAAATCATCGAGCAAGATATTGGAAAGCAAAGGCGAGAGTGGCCCGCCTTGAGGAGTTCCTTCCGTTCGGGGCGATACGACACCTCCGATCATGAGACCTGCTTGAAGATAGCGGCGGATAATCGTTAATATCCTTTTGTCCTCTATCTTTCGGGCAAGCCGTGCCATTAGGACATCATGATTGACACGGTCAAAGAACTTCTCCAAGTCCATGTCTATGACCCAGCGCCTGCCTGCTGCTGCATACTCTCGTGCTTTCAGCACAGCTTCATGCGTACTGCGGCCAGCGCGGAATCCATAGCTTGACTCGGAAAAACCCGGATCGAAGATGGGTTGCATAACCTGATTCAGCGCCTGCTGTATGAGTCGATCCATTACCGTGGGAATGCCCAATTGTCGCATTCCCTTCCCGCCCGGTTTAGGTATTTCGACTTTCCGGACTGGCTGCGGCTGATACCGGCCCTCAAGCAGTTCCTCTTTGATGCGCGGCCAGTTTTCACGAAGGTTGCCTCTAAAGGCCTCGACAGACACTCCGTCCGCCCCTGGAGATCCTTTGTTTGATTCCACCCGCCGCAGCGCTCTAAACATGTTCTCGCGTTCGACCACCGCTTCCATCAAGTCTTGAATCTTCTGGCTGGGGTCATCTCTCCTTGCCGTGAGCCTTGACGCACAAACAACGGGGCCTTGCAGATTCCGTCCGCTGTCCTCCGTTGATGTGCCGGACATCTCAGTCCGACTTTCTGCGTCCTTATTGCTCATCGAAATTCAAGCCTCCTGCCACACACTTCACGTTCGGGCCTTCAGTCCGGTCGATGAACCTACTATGCCCTCTGCTGACTTCTGCCGACCCATCCCGCCGTCTCACGACGGCGGTAGCACAAGGGGCAGATCGGCAGATCTCCCCGGGTAATGCGCACCCACCTTCACGCTTATGCCCGCCGCATCTACTTCCATGCACTTCCGTACAGGTATTGGACTTTGAAGATATTTGCCTTCTCATCTCGGCATGGCTGCCTCGTATGCGGTTCCTGTTCGTCAGGCCAGCGCTTTGCCTGCGGCTTCCTTCAGATTCCACCTCGCGGTGGACACCCTTGCCGTCCGGCTAACAGTTCCCCCTGTCGGGCCTGTAGAGGACTTTCACTTCCAAGTGAGTGCGCCCTGCCGGGCGCACAATGCAAAGGGCCGGGGGGGCCCCGGCCCTTGTTGAACATAGCTGTGGTGGTCCTTCGCCGTTGCTTATACCCGTTACCCGGTCGCCTCCCCTGCCCTGGCTTGTCAGCGGGCAAGCGACTTATCGACCAAGCCGAAATTCCAGGGGCGTGCACCACCGATGCACACGCTGACTTCGGCTCCCTGGCTGATCGCATCAAAATCAGCCGCCTTTAACGTGAAGACCAACCGATCAGTGGCACCGGACGGGTAGCGCGACAGCGTAAAGGTTTTATCACCGACAACGAGCGTCGGCAGCGCGCCACTCACCGGAAACGATCTGGTTGAGGCGACTTCAATCTCCACAATCGGAGTGCCCGCCGTCTCCGAGGCGCCGGCGGCAGCGCTGCTCAGGTGGCGGATCGCGACGATCTCGTTGGACTCGGATTGAGCTTCGCCTTGCATATCTGTCTGCACCATGGTTTCGGTCCCGGCTTCTGTTTCCTCGTCCCATGCTAAGATGGACTTTCCAGCATTAGCCTTGGTCAGGCGCGCGTTCGCCAGATAGATGGAAGATTTCTTGTTGCGGTCGAAGGTGAAACGAACGCCGCGGAAATTGGATAAATCAGCGTCGGTGAAGCTGCACAACGGGATGCGAACGGTCTGGAACACCTCGTTGCACAACAACCAATCGCTGCCGCGAGCCCTACCCGGTCGGTGCACCACGGCAACGGATTTCAAAGAGACCGGCTCGGACACAGAGGCTTTGGCATCGGCGAGCGAGATGGAAAAGTCGACGTCTCCGGTCGGATCGGGCGGCGAGGTACATAGCTTGTCGAAGCAGCGCAGCATCACGCGGAATTCGAGGGCACGGTATCTCCTGACGTCGAAGCCCTCGCCTGCGGCTGCGGCATTAACCTGGAGAAAACCACCCGCCCGGCGCCAGTCGACCGCAGCAGCACGTTGCGTCGGGTCTTGGTTGACACTGGCCTGTCCATGCTCGTAGTGCGAAAGTCCTGAGGATTCATTGGCCACATTCCGACTTGAGGTCCCGGTTGGTTGGTCGAAGTTGTCGATGACAAAATTCTCGGATGAGCGGGGACTCCGCGTGAAGCCCCGGGCATATGATGTCTCCAAGGCCAGTCCCGGTGGTACGGGGTAGCTGGGATCGAAACGCCTGGCCAACAACGCAATGGGGGCGACACGCAAATTGGAGAGGAAGAACGGAATCAGGGTTCGCGACGCCGTACGGCGTTGCGTCGCTGATCCTACCAATTGGGGAAAGATCGGCGTCTGTCCGACACATCCCGTGGCGTCGGAAACTTGCCATTCCGTGTTGTAGAAATTGTGGTTTGCTCCGAAGACCTGAAAGGTCGATTTTCTCAGTGACTCTGCTTCGGTGGTGTCCTGCAGCATCCGGTCGAACGGCCTGATCCCCTCGAGAGTTGCGACATCTCCGTCGCAACCGGGCAGGAGAACGTTCCAAACGAGGCCCACGGGGTTTAAGACCCGACTTGTCTGACCGTCAACCGGGCCGATCTCAAACAGGGATCGAAACTTCAGCGGCCCAATCCGATTTGGCCAGGGACTGCCGGGATCGTTGAATTGGGCCACCGCCGCACGCATGCCCTCCCCACCGCGCGAATGCCCCATCAGTCCGACGTGAGTGAAGTCGATCAGGCCCTTAAGCTTGAAACCGAGCGAAGCGGGCGCTCCGCCACGGGCATTCCATTTGGCAAGCTCTTGCAGATGGCGGAGCACAAGACGGCCGCGCCGCAGGTTGAGGCCGCCGTCGCCGTCTTCGGATGGGGCCCCATTGATGCCGCGGTTGGCATTGATCGAAACAACCACATAGCCGCATGCCGCGAGAGTCCGTGCGAGATAGGCGTAACCAAGATGATTCGGCGTCACCACGTAGCCGGACGGACACTTGCCGGTCTTCGTGTAATCGACCCGATCATCTATACGCACGCCCAGTGCAGTATCAAACCGCCCGCAGGTACCGTGATTTCCGTGAAGAAAAACCACAATCGGGTAGGGGCCACCGGTGCCTGGTCGCCAGACATGAGCCCAGAGT
Source organism: uncultured Syntrophobacter sp. (assembly GCA_963666995.1). Classification (GTDB taxonomy): domain Bacteria; phylum Desulfobacterota; class Syntrophobacteria; order Syntrophobacterales; family Syntrophobacteraceae; genus Syntrophobacter. The sequence goes on from OY762941.1 coordinate 4,973,263, forward strand.
TCCGTCTTCATGGAGGTTGTCACCGAAGGATCGATTGACGCGGGCAGTTTATATTCCCCGTCTATGACCTTATGAGTCATTGCAGGGACCGATGAGGTGCTCAGCGCAACCGCCAGGGCCACAACCAAAACGGCGATGGTTCGCTTAAAGGTGTTCATGGTCTCTTCCCCTCGCTGGTAGTGTTGGAAAGCCTGCCCGTTCCTCCAACTCAGCCTCCCCCCTCGATCGATCGGTAGGGTGGAGACGGGACTCCGGTCCCTCGATACAATCCCCGTAGGCCATTCGAATTCTTCCTTTTACCGTTTCCGGACAGCAGGCACAACCAGAAATTGTCAATGAGTCCTCAAGGAGATTGTCGTTCTTGCTTTAGACCAGGGGTGGACTCAGTAATACCCGGCTAAAAAATTGCATAAATCGGATCAACGAAATGCCAAAACCCAACATATCAAGCCGGCCTCTGTTCAAGAACTCCCTTCATCTGTCCCGTCTCCATGTATAAATTTACGAGTAAAAGCCGGAAAAACAGGGAAAAATGGTGCACCGGCTAAAAGAGTGCGATCGACAGGTGGTTACTATTCCCACGCGATAAGAATCATCAGTGCGAGGAATGAGTCGCCGGTGGATTGAATTGTCAGGCCTTTTTCAAAATCACTGCCTTGCTGAGAAGCACCCTGGGCCTTTCAACTGGAGATGCCTCATTCAATCCATTGTTGCCCGATAGCGGCGGCATGGGTTCGGTGATAGGCGCCGGAGTGTCAAAACAGACGAGATCCCGCTAAGTTGTTCAATGGTGTATGACAAATTCTCATATGACGTTAATAAAACTTGTGCTAGTGAAAACGTCGAGAATTATATCCCGGCCACCAGGCAAAATGAGAGCGTGGGGACCGGACAGGGGGGAATTCGAAAGGCCTCCGGAAGCAGTGTATTCCTGGAAGAAGGTCTGAATCACCGGCACAATCACCTGCTGCCGGGAGGAACCACCGACCGACGTGAATCAGTCTTCGTAATGAAGGGACAATAACCTGGTTTTTGAGACAGGCAGATACGGGAAGATAGAAAATGCATCCTCACAGGTACACGAGTCTTTTATTCCTGGGACTGGCAATTGCAGTCACGGTAATTTTCAGCATCGCCTCAGAGGGCCTCGGCATCAGTGATATCACTGGTGAAAACCTGTCGCATAATGGCAGCTTTGATACTGTAATGCAGGGTTTTCTTGATGCGTATGGAATTCCCGGTGCATCCCTTGCCGTCTCATATGAAGGAAGGTTGATTCTTGCACGCGGCTATGGGTTTTCAACAAAGTCCATCCTCGGCAAGAGTACGCCGGTTGAGCCCGGATTCCGATTTCGTATCGCGAGCCTGTCCAAGCCTATAACTGCTTGTGCAATCATGCAGTTGGTCGAGGAAGGAAAGATCTCACTTGACAGTAAGGCGGCATCACTCCTCGGTGATTCTTTTCCGTCAAACCCGAAAGACTCCAGGCTGAGTCAGATTACGGTCCGGCACTTGCTTGAACACAGAGGGGGGTTTGATCGCGAGCTTAGCGGCGATCCCATGTTTCTGCACCAGCCTCCCGGACCCGAGAGCCTGAAGTTTTTTCTGAATGTCAGACTTGACTTCACTCCTGGTGAGAGATTTGCCTATTCAAATTTCGGCTATTGCATCCTGGGGCGAATAATTGAAAGGATTTCTCAACAATCGTACGAATTCTTTGTTAAAGAGCACATACTCGGTCCCGTTGGAGCACGCAGTTTCGAGATTGGTTCATCGATCCATCCAAAACCGAACGAGGTGACTTACTACGACATCTCGAATTCCCCCACACGGAAACAAGCTTCTCCTTATGGCGGCTTTAAACTTGAGGCCATGGACTCGCACGGCGGCTGGATTGGAACCTCGGTAGATTATGTACGTTTTCTAAATGCACTCGATGGCCGGAGAAAGCCTGCACTTCTAAAGCCCGATACCTATGCAAGCATGCTTTCCATGCCGGAGGACCCTACGCTGAAAGATAAACCGACTTACTATGCGAAAGGCTTTTGGGTTCGAAAGCTGTCGGACGGTGGCGTGAACGTATGGCACACCGGGTATTTTACCGGCACAATGGCCTTCGCAGCCAAACTGGCCTCCGGCTATACCATTGTCGCTCTTTTTAACGGGCTGCCGGATGACAATCATAAGGCATTGTCGGAAGTGGATAAAGCACTTGGAACTGCCTCACGGTCTCTCGGTAAGCCCCCTCCAGGGGATCTCTTCCCGAAGTATTAATCTGTGCGAATCATACCAGTGTTCCGCTCCCGGATACCCACGGACAAGTTTGGGGCCAGGTTTTCACGGCTCTGCATCACCACGATCGGGGAGGCAGAAATTCACCAAATCTCTTCCCGCTGCGGCGCCCGGTTGCGGTTTCGTTTCCTTATGCGTCGTGGTAGAATAATATACTTCTGGGATCACCGGAACCAACTGTCGATGAGACATGGGGACAGGGTGGAGAATCCGGATCATGGAATCAAACGAGCCCGGCAATTCTCACCATCAACAAATCGAAGAAAGGCCTCGATGATCGTAAAATTTTCACTCGAAGATGAGTATATTGAGCTGGTGAAGCTCCTGAAGGCGACGGGTGTATTCTCAAGCGGGGGAATGGCAAAGACCGCCGTCAGCGAAGGGAGAGTGCGCGTGGATGGACTCGTTGAGTTCCGCAAGGGCCGCAAGATCAGGCGCGGGCAAAAAGTGGAGTTCGAAGAAAACATCATTGAAGTGGAGCAGGCCGGCTGAATCGGCCGCATCGACTCCCAAGGCGGATTTCACGACCCTTGGCCGTTTTGGAGTACATATATGGACACAGAGATGGAGCCGAAGAGCAAATCGCAGGTCAAACGAGAGATGCTCGCTTTGCAGGCCCTCGGCGAGAAGCTCGCAGGTCTCGCAACGGACCAGATACAGAAGATCGAAATGCCGCATGAACTCAGGGATGCCTTGCTCTTTGCCAAAACCATCAGGAAGGGTGAAGCCTGGCGTCGCCAGCTCCAATACATTGGAGCCCTCATGCGCGAGGCCGATCCGGAGCCCATCAGAAGGGCCCTCGACGATATCAGCCGCGGAGGGCTTCTGGACACGGAACACTTTCAGGAGCTCGAGCACTGGCAAGATGAACTGGTGAACGGGAACGACGGGCTCCTGGAGGAAATCGTGAACCGATTCCCCGCTGCCGACCGCCGCGCGCTGCGCCAACTTGCGCTCAACGCCCGCAAAGAGCGCGAATCGCACAAACCCCCAAAGTCATCTCGTGCACTGTTTCGGCTGTTGAAAGAACTCTCGAAACCTTAACTGATTGGGCTCCCCGGCAGTGCACAAGCCAGGTGGAGGATACATTTTCCTTAGCTGGATAGGCGTTGGTGCGGTGCGGGCTCCAAGACTACCCCTTCGCCCGGCCAGATGGGTGCGGAATGCAAGCCACCGGTGCTTTGGGCTTCGGGGATGGCTGAGATACCCCGCTACAGCCGTTGGCATTCTGTAATTCATGATCGGCACGCACGAATGCCGAAGGTCTAGTGTCTGATCCCCGCGATCGAGCGATACCACGCGGTCCACGTTCCTTGAGGCACTCCTTGACGGGGCTGCCCCGGATGCACAGGGTTTTTCATCTCCATGGCTTTGCCTTCCTCAACGACAATCGACAAAATCCATGTCGAAAGCGTCTCTGTCTTCAAACCTCGAAGAATCGATTGTCATCATGATTATTCCGGGGAGAGTCCGTCACCTCTTTCAGGAACTTTCGAAGAGTAACGCCCGTATTTTCTCCAACGTCTCCTCAAGCACCTCGTCGGGCAGCCTGCACTTGAAATCAGCCCTTCTGGCCCTCCAATCCAGACTTTTCACCTGGTCGGCCAGGACAGTACCGCTTATTTCACATCCATCGGGGATGGGCACCTCGAAAGGGTATCCCTTGATGCTATGGGTGATCGGACAAAACACCGCAAGCCCCACCTTCCGGTTGTAGGCCTTTGGCGAAAGAACCAGGGCCGGCCTTCTCCCACCCTGTTCGCGTCCGCTTTGCGGCACAAGATCAAGGTAGACTGCATCACCGCGATCCGGGATGTAGGAATTTACCAAACCTCGTCTCCCTGCGGCTGCCCGGTTAGAATTTCGTTGTGAAGGTTCTCCTCCGTGATTTCTCCCAGCAATTGGCTAAGAGAATATCGCGGTTTCGAAGCAACGGGCTTAACAACCAATTTCCCGTCCGATATGGAACACTCCACTGTCGAATTCTCCGTAACTTTCAATTGCGCCGCGATATGCCCCGGGATTCGTAACGCCAGACTGTTCCCCCATCTCCTGATGACAGGCATAATTCTCTCCTTCCTGCTTTCTCCGGCATATGTTCCTGGCTGTCTATACGAAGTATATACAATCGCTGGATTATGTCAAACTGGATGTCAAGATGGAAAACAAACGAGTGCAGCAGTCCGTGAGATCGGAATGACTCCGGGAATTCCGCAGCTTTTTCCACCAGCTACAGATAGTCCCGCCGGAGCCCGACAAGCATCTCGTCCGTCAGCCGCTCCGCCTGGCGGAGTTCGGCGAACTTGGCGAGAAGGTCGTTCACGGTCATTCGCCGCTTTTCCTCCCGCGTGAGATCGTCGATGATCTCGCCCTTGTTCATCATGATGGTGCGGCACCCCAGATCGAGCGCCTGCTGCATGCTGTGGGTGACCATGAAAGTGGTGAGGTTTCCTCTTTCGACGAACTTCCTGGTCAGCTTGATCACCTGTGCCGCCGATTTCGGGTCGAGCGCCGCGGTGTGTTCGTCGAGCAGGAGGACTTTCGGCTGGTTCAAAACGGCCATGAGAAGGGTAAGCGCCTGGCGCTGCCCCCCCGAGAGGGCCCCTATGATGTTGTCCAGCCGGTCCTCGAGCTGCATCTCGAGCTGCTCGACTTCCTTCCTGTAGATCTGCCTGCGCCCGGTGTTGAGGCCGATCCCGGGATAGACCCTCCTCCCCCTGAGATACGCCATGTGAAGGTTCTCGGCGATCGTCATGCCCGGTGCCGTTCCCATGAACGGATTCTGAAAAACACGCGCGATGTGTTTCGCCCTCTGGAAATCGGTCTTGTTCGTCACGTCTTCGCCTGCGATCGCGACTTTCCCCGTGTCGGGAAGGAACGTTCCCGCGATGGCATTCAGCAGCGTGGACTTGCCGGAACCGTTCGTACCGATGATAGTGACGAAGTCGCCTTCCTCTATCTTGAGATCTATGCCCCGAAGCGCATAAACTTCGTTCGGAGTGCCGGCGTTGAATCGTTTGTGCAGACCCGTTATCTGAATCATCTGGATTCCTCGCGATCATGCCTCGGGGTGGATGCGCCCCGGACCGCGCCCGGTCCTCGCGTGTCCGCCGGACGCGCTCCACCTCCTGCATGCTTCATTATTTTTCGGGAATCGTCACCGTTGCATTGGCGGTGATCTCGGGTGGAAGGACAATCCCGAGTTCCTTTGCGACCTTCAGGTTGATCCCCAACGTGACCTTACTGTACCGCTCGAAGGGAATGTCCTTCGGATTCTCCCCCTTCAGGATCCGATCGACGAGGTGGGCCGCCTGAATGCCGCTGCTCGTGTAGTCATATCCCAAAACCATCAACGCCCCATCGGCCAGCCGCTCCACGTCGCACATGAAGATGGGGATCTTCTTCGGCCCGGCCACCTTCACCACCGAATCGAAAGCCGCGTACACGGTGTTGTCCGGGATGAGCATGAAGGCGTCGATGTCTTTCTGAGCGAGGGATTGAGCGGCCTGGTGGAGTTCCGCCGAACTGGAGATCGTGGTGGTGATGAGGGTCACCTCATCGTTATAGGCCTTCAGCGCCTTCTGCAGCACTTCGAGGTTGAAAGCGGAGTTGGCGTAAGCGGGGTTGTAGACGGTTCCGATGGTAAGCTTCCCCGGCTTTACCAGGCGCACCAACTCCATGAATTTACCCATGGGTGTCCATCCGTACACGCCGGTCACGTTGGGAAGGTGGTCCGTGTCGGATTTCCCGGCGTCGATGATAAAAGGATTGGCCACGGTGGCGAACACGATCGGCCGGTCCTTGATCTTGTGGATTGCGGCCTGCGTGCAATTGGTCGAAAGCGTCACGATCAGTTCGCATCCCTGCTGGACGAATTTGTCGAGGATGGCGTTCACGATGGGAAGATCGCCGTTTGCGTTCTGGAGGTCGATCAGGCAATTCTTCCCGGGCTTGTATCCGATCTTTTCCATTTCGGCAACGAAGCTGTCCCGGGTGATGTTCATGAGGCCGTTGTCCTCCACCTGCACGACTCCGATCGTGTGGTACCCGGCTGTCGTTTCCGGCGTCTGCTTGAAGTGCTTGAAGCCGAATACCGCCGCTCCTATGACGACGGCCAGCACGCAGCCGGACACAACCGCCGCGCGCCGATTCCCGAAAGGAGCGCCGAGGGGACCCAACCGGAACCGCGTTGCTCCGCCTTTCTTGCCGGCCATCCTGGATCCCACCAATGTGATGAGTACGAAGACGGCCGTGAGGAGCTTAAGGTCGATTGGGTCCATTCCGATGTAGAGCGCGACCGCGATCATCAGTCTGAAGATCACCGAGCCGAGAATCACCCTGAGAATGTGCGCATAGATCGAGCGCATCTTGAGGATGGATTCTCCGATGATGACGGCGGCAAGTCCCGTCACGACCGTCCCCACTCCCATGCCGATGTCGGCGAATCCCTGGTACTGCGCGACAAGCGCCCCCGACAGGGCGACCATGCCGTTGGCGAGAGCCACACCGAAGATCTGCATCCTCCCGACGTTAACGCCGGCCGCGGCCGCCATGACGGCGTTGTCCCCCGTGGCCCGCATGGCGATGCCGAGGTCGGTCTTGAAGAAGAGCGACATGAGAAGCCAGAAAAGGATGATGACGGCGAGGAGGACAAAGGTGATGAAGAGTTCGAGGTTTATTCCCGGATGGATCGCCTTCAGGAGCGAAACGAAGGTGGTTTGCTGCAGGAGTGGGATGTTCGCACGCCCCATGATGTGGAGGTTGATGGAATAGAGGCCCGTCATAACCAGGATTCCGGCGAGCAGGCCGTTGATGTTGAGGCGCGTGTGGATGATCGCTGTGATGCTTCCCGCAACGGCCCCCGCGGCGAACGCCGCAAGCATCGCGAGAAAGGGATTGGCCCCCCAGACGAGGAGCACTGCCGCTACGGCGGCGCCCGTCGTGAGGCTGCCATCCACAGTGATATCGGGAAAATGGTGGATGCGGAAGGTTATAAAAACCCCCATGGTCATGAATGCGTACAGCAGCCCCAGGTTGAGCGCTCCAATCCAGAGTTCCATTCGTTATCCCTTCAGTTCGATGATGCCTACCATGCCGCGGCTGAAGAAACTCTGCCCCAGAAGATGCTGCACCTTGAAGACCGTGAGTTCCCTCGAGATGCGCTTCAGCTCGGCTTCAAACCTCTCGGGGTCCTTACTGAGGGGTTCTTTGGCAAAAACACCCGCGTGGATGTGGAAGCCGCTTCCGGATGGGAGGAGCTGCCCGACCTCGGGCCGTTCGAGGTTCCTGTCCTTTACGACGATGCCGGCCCCCATGACGATGCTGTCGGCATCCGTCGGCTCGACGGGAAAATTCATCCACACGGCAAAATTCGATGCATCGAAGATTTCACCGCCGTTTTCCGGTCTGTTCTCCGCCGTGGGAACCTGCTTCATGTGCATTCCCCAAAGGCCCTTGCTTTCCGCGAGGAGGACCACCCCCAGCATGTTGGCCTCGACCCGTTCGCAAATGAAATCCGTCAGCCGGGTAAGATCGACGAATCCTTCCGTGCTCTCGAATGCCGCGATGCACCGGTATTTGCCCGTAAACCCGAAGCCGTGGAGGAACCTGTATTCGAGACCCGCTTCCTGCTCCGCCGCGAGCATGAAATCGACGGCGGCGTGCCTCACCGCAGGGTAACAGTAAAAATTACGGTCGACGATGACCGATTCCCCGAAAACCCGGCCGTACTCCGCATACCGCTCCCCCACCGCGGCGAGCCCTGCTCCGAACTGGATCTCATCGGCCTTGACGCTCACGACGTCTTTTTCGGTATAGGCAGCAAGGGCCAGCGGCGCCTGGGAACCCAGCACTTTCAGCGATCCCGGCGCTCCGTCCCGGTCGAGCCACCGGAATAAGACGCCGTCTGCCTCGAAGGTCTCGATGGCAGGGGAAGCCGTGCCCCTGCCGGCGTGAGAGGCGATTGCCGCCGCATCGGCAAAAACTCGAAAGAAGTCGAGCATCCCGCTTGTTTCCAGTATGCCCAGGACAACATCCGGCACCCGCAGGAGCAGAATTTCGCCGTTCGCTTTCTTAAGGTTCTTCTGAGCGGTGAGGAAGACACGCAATCCCGCGCTGCTGATAAAGTTCACGGCCTCGAGGTCGACGACCAGAACCCTTTCCCCGCAGCGGATCAGTTCCTCGATTTGCCGTTGGACGTCCGGCGAACTCATGCCGTCCATCCGCCCATTCAATGCGATACACTTGAGTCCGAAACCTTCGGTTACGGTGAATTCCAACATGGTCCGTTCCCGGCAGCCGCACGCTCCCGGCCCGGGCGCGGCGTTGCATTTAAATGTGTTTGAACGTTGTGGGCGCGGGGAGGCATGCCACGACGAATCCGATCAAAAGGCCACCCGTCGGCCCGGATCCTTACATGGAGAAGCCGGATGCGAAAAGGAATCCATGTCTAGCGAGGTCATCGCATCCGCGGTTGCAACACCCGTCCCGTTGCCTGTGCCACACCTTCTCCCGATCGATATTATATTCCCATGGACACTCTACCGCAAGCGGGAGCTTCTCTCCCCACCCTTCCCCGACCTTGCGATTCGGACTCTGTCATACCGGCAATAAGACACTTTCTGTTGTTGATTCTGGGGTCGATAGCCGTTACGGGCTGCACCTCTCAGATAAAGGTAAAGCCGAACGAATTGCTCAGTCCGGCAGTCGGCGCCATGGAAAACACTTCATTGAAGACGGTCAAGATTGCAGTCTCCGATTTCTCGCTGAAAACCGGCAAAGGAGCCGATGAAATAGGTGAAGCAAAAACCGGTGTATTCAATATGCCTACTCCGATTAAGATTGATGAACCTGCCAACCTCATGGTGTCCAATGCCATAAAAAGAGGGCTTTCTTACAGTGGATTCCAGGTCGTCGGTCCCGAAGAGGCCGATCGGATTCTCGATGGGTCTGTTGAAGAATTTTGGGTCGATGAATATGCAACGGGATACAGTATGGAATATGCCAAAGCCCGTGTCCGATACGATGTCATCCTGAAGGACAGGACCGGGAAGAGCATGTGGGCTAAAACGATCGAAAAGTTTATGACATCGGTTAAATCGATGGACGCGACCGATGATGACATTCCAACCTTGAAAAGGGTTTTAAACGAATCAGTTGCTGCGCTGCTTGAAGATCCCGCATTTTGGGCTAAGCTCAAATGAACTGTCCGCACCGCGGCAACGCTTCGTGGGTTGTGCCGTACCGGCCCGGATTCCCGCGATGGTTTTCGATGCAGTCTATTCCGGTCTTTTTCGGGGATGATTTCGGAGAAACAGCCAGGAAAGCGGCGGTAGGAGGATCAGGAATCCGTAGAGGAGGACGTGGAAGGTTTGTTGCACCCCCAGCCGGTCGGCCATTCTCCCGACAAAGGGCCCGGAAACGATGAACGCAACCCGGAACGCCAGGGTCTGCAGCGACAGGATGCTCGCGCGATTTGCAGACGGGCTTTCAACCTGCGCATGGTTTAGAAACATCGGCCCCCGCAACCCCCGCATGCTGGTCAGCAGATAATAGAACAGGAAGCCGAACGTTCCCCCGATGAGGCCAAGCCCGAAATAGCCTGCCAGGATCAGGCCGATGCAGATCAGGATCATGTTTCGGTCCCCCAGTATGGCGTGGACCCGGTGGCTCGCCAGGGCGAAGATCGCCACCGTCAGGTTGGCCCCGGTCCAGACCGGACCGAACCAGGCCAGGGGAACGCCATGCTGCTGCATGTACGGCTGGATGAGCCAGACCGGGTAGAACGAGGCGATCCCCAGGACCGTGTTAAGGAAGATGGTGGCGCGGAGCCGCCGGTTATCGAGAAAAGCGTAGCGAGTGATCCGGAGGGCTTCGGCAAGGTGCGTGCGGGTGAAGAGCGCCTCTTCCCTGGGAGGTTCCCGGATGGTGCGGATGATGGGAATTGCCGTAAGCCAGACCCCGACCTGCAGGAAAAACGGGAGGAGCGGAGCGTGGGTATACATCACCCCGGCAAATACCGCCCCCAAAGCTTCGCCGGTCTGGGCGAAGCCGTTCATTCGTCCTTCGTAGCGGGAGTAAAGTCCCTCCGCGCCTTCGGCCCGGAGAGACTCATACAGCAGAGCGCTGTCGGAACCGCTGATGAACGACAGCGCGGTGCCAAGGAGGATCTCGGCGGCGAGGACCTGAAGGAATGAGTCGGCTATCGTGTAGATTCCCCACCCGATGGAGCCGAAAATGGTGGCGATAGTGAGGGCGTTGCGGTAGCCGATGCGGTCGCTGACGTAGCCGGAAGGATATTCAAGAATGACTGCGGCGGCCGAGAAGATGCTCTGCAACAGCAGGATCTCCGTCAGGTTCAGACCGATATGGTCCTTCCAGAAGAGGGTGATGATCGCCATGGGGAAAAGGGTCTTCTGGAGGAAGGAAAACGCGTAGAGTTTACCGATATTTGTGTGAAAGTCTGTCATGCGTCGTTTAGATCAACGGGACCGCTTCAAATTGCCGTCAGGCTCCCCTCACGATGCCAGCAGCCCCAGTCTTTCAATTCCTTTCTCGATCTCTTTGTTCCAGACTCCGCTGCAGGTGAGCCTGATGAAGCTGATGTACTTATCGGATGTTGAAAAAATCAGTCCGGGCGCGACACCGATACCCTCCGAGCGAGCGCGAAAGAAGAAATCTCTGGAATCGATATGGCCGGGCAGTTCAACCCACAGGGCCGTACCCCCTCTGGGACGGGTAACTTTGGTTTCCGGAGGGAAATATCGGCCGACAGCCAGTAGCATCGCCTGCATCTGCCTTTCGACGGCCCTCCGAAGTCTCTTCAGATGTCTTTCATACTTGCCGCTCTTCAGGAATTCCGCAATAGCCACCTGTGACAGGTTTGCCGTGCAAATGCTTGTGCCCATCTTGATGGTCAGTGCTTTTTTGTAAAACCTGCCCGGAATCAACCAGCCTACGCGATAACCCGGCGCAATCGTCTTGGAAAAAGAGGAACACAACATCACGAGTCCGTTGCGGTCAAACTTCTTGCATACCTGCGGCCGGTTTATGCCGAAGTGAATCTCTCCCGAAACATCATCCTCAATGAGCGGGATGGATTTCCTCCCAAGCAACCCCACGATCTCCTCCTTGTCTTCATCGGAGATGAGGCTGCCGTCGGGATCGTTGAAATTCGAATTGAGAATACAGGCCTTGACATCGTACTGGTTGACGGCGTCGGCCAGGGCAGCGGGTGCAATACCGCCTTCCGGCCGTGACGGAATCTCAAGGACCCGCAGACCGAGGGTATCCAGCAACTGGAAAAAAGTATAGAAGGCGGGAGACTGGATGGCCACGATATCTCCCGGCCTAGTCACGCACCGGACGGCGATGGACATGGCTTCCATGGCGCCGGTGGTCACGATGATGTCGTCGGGCATGACGGTAGCACCGGCATCGATGCAATGGAAAGCGATTTGACTTCGGAGTTCGGCATTACCGGCCACCGTTTCATAGCCGATGACCCGGTCCGGGTCGTAACGGAGCACTGAAGCCAGGATCCGCGCCAGGTCCCTGCCCGGGAGCAGGGTCACATCGGGACAGGCTATCCCGAATGGCAGAATGTCCTTGCGACCCAGGAAATCCTTCACCCCATGAATGAGTTCGATGCGGTTCACCTCGCGAGGCTCCAGGGGCGTATCCGCCCGGGCATCCGGAGTCGGGGGAAGTCGCCTGAAATTGGATCGCACGAAGAAACCGGACTTGGGCCTGGACTCGATCACCCCCTGGCTCTCAAGCTCGACATAGGCCTGGGAGACCGTTGTGATGCTCACCCGCATCCGGGCACTCAAGCTTCTCAGGGAAGGTACCCGGTCTCCGGGTTTCAACGCTCCAGACTCAACCAGTTCCAAAATGTGTTTTCCGACCAAAGCATAACGATACGACAGGTTATCCGACCTCAGATCGAGCATATCCCCTCCTAAAAATAACTGTTACTGTCATCTTTTATCATAACTGCATCTGTATACATAACAGATTATCTGCTTTATTGAGCGATAGCTTCAGAAGCAGCTTTCATCAGGGGTTGAAGACCCGGAACAGGAGCAGCCATGTTGTGCATAGGCGAGTGTGACTGCCGCAAGGCGGAAGACCGGCAGACCGGTTTCTTTGCGAGGACATTCAAACGATGTCTCAGCACCGGCAGGCAAAAGCACCAGGAAACAAATCTTCTGAAAACCTGCGGCTATCCGAAGCCCGTAACGGTAGTCCTGCGCGGTCGTCAGGTTCACAGTGTGAAAATGTCCGGCCAATGCAGGATATCCTGCACCGAAGGGATTGCCTGGGTGACGTGTTCCGGCCGGTCTGACGATTACATTCTTAAGGCGGGCAAGAGCCTTCTTTTGGAAGGCGAGGGCTGCATCATCATCTCCGGAGGTTCCGGGAGTGCCCTGGTCCGGTACTGCAACGGCTGACCCCTGTACGCCCCTCTTGGGAACAAGCCGATTCGCCTGCGTGCCCGGCCCTTCGCCTTGGCCGGCCGCCGGTGCAATCCGTGCCGGCATTTTCCGCCCTTCCCACCAGCTCCGGCCAGATGAGCGGCCCTGCCCTCTCGGCGCTGCAAATTTTAGATGAAAAGCCTCCCGGATATGGTAACTTCACCCCGACGTTTCCTTTGGTCGCGCATCCCGCATATCGTCCATACGACACATAGTTTATGAAGAAGACCGATCACAGAGGAGTTCAACCCATGAAAGAAATCCCCACTCGGCCGCTCGAGGGCATGAAAGCATTGGTCGTCGGCATCGCCAACGAATCTTCCATCGCATACGGGTGCGCCAAAGCGTTTCGGAAGCTGGGGGCCGAGCTGGCCGTCACCTACCAGACGGAGAGAGCCCGACCTCATGTCGAGCCGCTGGCCAGGGAATTGGAGGCGTCTCTCTTCATGCCCCTGGACGTTCAACAACCGGGGCAACTCGAAGCCGTGTTCGATGAGGTCCGCAACAAATGGGGGGAACTCCACATTGCACTCCATTCCATTGCCTTCGCTCCGAAGCAGGACCTCCAGGGGCAGTTGCTGGATTGTTCCCGCGAAGGGTTTTCGACGGCCATGGACATCTCCTGCCATTCGTTCATCCGGATGGCCGGATTGGCCGCGCCGCTCATGAAAGAAGGCGGTACGCTCTTCGCCATGACCTACCACGGCTCCACCAAAGTCGTGGACAACTATAACGTCATGGGTCCGGTGAAGGCCGCCCTGGAGGCCTCGGTCCGGTATCTGGCCTACGAACTCGGTCCAAAGAAGATTCGCGTCCATGCCCTTTCGCCTGCACCCTTAAAGACCAGAGCAGCCGGCGGGCTGAAAGACTTCGGCCGGTTATTCGACCACGCCCTGGAGCGTTCTCCGCTGCAGGAAATCGTCGACATCGATGACGTCGGGTTCGCGGCAGCATACCTTGCAAGTCCTTACGCCAGGAAGATTACCGGATCCATCCTTTACGTCGATGGAGGTTTTAATATCATGGCCTGAACATCCTCAGTCCCGCATCACGATTCACCCCTCGCCGCCGGCAGGTCGGTTGCACGGCAATCCGACCTTGCAGGCGAAGAGCGATCCCTTCGTTACGGCTGCCGAATGAGCTGCCTGGAGTGCCGATCTAAGATGGTTAGGCCTCGCTCCTTTCTACTGCTCCCTACCACCGGCCTACTCTTCCCCTAGACGTAATTTACCGTGCTCACCCGATTGAATCACCCAAAGGGAAGCCATAATGTAGAGTCACCCCAGATTTTCCTTCCCTTTTCGTGCCAGGCGCTCTGCCCCGAGCGCCTGGCATTTCTTTGCGGGGTGTTTTTCGAGAGTCTGTATGGAAGGGAGATGCTGTAAGGGGAGTCCTGATCGCAGGGCTGCTCCGAACTCCAACGGGGCAAGGTCGGCACTGCTCTGCGCTGCAGTCGACAGTCCGGGGGCGTCACACTGTAGATTGCCGATGATGAGGAAGCGTATTATATTGTAATTGTTTGAAATGAATGGAATGGACGACACCAGCACCTACAATAGGAGGCACATCATGGCGGAAACCGTCGGAAAGTGGACTTGTCCCAAATGCAACGCCGAAAACGAACCCGATTTCACCCACTGCAGAGTCTGTGCGCAAAAAAATCCCGCATTGCCGGAGACCGAGGTGATCTGTCCCAAGTGCGGCTATAGCACGTCCAAGACCTGCTGCCCGATATGCAACAGTGAGTTGTTCCTCCAGCTCTAACCGCTGTCCCATCCGGCGAGACGGTCAATCCCCGGCTTTACCTTTCCCGCAGCGCCGCCGCGTTCCATTGCGGCGGGCTGCCCTGTATTTGAACATAAAATCCGTTGTCAAATGAGTGGATCTGGTATAGATGTCCATCACTGAAACAGAACCCTAGGAGAGGTGACATTCAGATGATGAAATCCTTATTTCTGTGCCTGTTTATTGCTTTCCTGATTCTTCCCTCAAATGGTTTAGCCGGATCCAGCGGAGAGATCAATTCGAGCAGCGGGGTGCCCGATAAAGATCTCCGGTATCAGGACTTCCAAGTGACGGAGGACGGGACCATCTCGGGTTACATCGTCAATGCATCCGGTCGGCCCCGCTCCGGAGTCAGAATCGACATGTGGTTGACCAACATGCAGGAGACCAGGATCTTCTGGAGGAAGTCTTTAAACATCGGCGACATGGCCCCTCAGGCCAAGTATATGGTCAAGGAGCGGTACGGCTCCGATCCCAGCGACTTGGTGAGGACGAAGTTCATGTTCCGGATTCCCAGCGGCGCGAACTTCAGGAACAACTGACAACCGGGCACAAGACTCTGCTCTTTTTCCTTCAACGATCCCTGAACTCCGGTGATCTTCCGCGCCGCCTGGTCCGCAAGGGACTTTCGTCGCACGCCGTCAGAAATAGTCCCGCGGCGGACGGCCTGAGGCGAGCGGCACACCCACCGCTTCCGATGCAGCCAGAGTGATGGTGCGCATATCCTCAGGTTCGAGGTTGTGTACATTGGTCTTTCCTGCGCAGCGAGCGATGATGGCGGTTTCCTGGATGCTTCCCCTGATCCAGTTTTCAGCAGCGTGCCGGCGCTCCTCAACCGACAAACCGTTCCCAAAGATGATCCGTCCGTTCGCGACGGCGCCTCCCATGGCAATCCCCATCGCCACCCCGAAAATCCCGGCGTTGCAGTTGACGGCCAGCACCTTGGCCACGTCGGTGCCCGACCTGAGGCCGCCGAAGTAGAGCAATGCGATGTCCTCCTCACGGTTGAGCTTTCGAAGGATCCCGATGGCGTCGCGCATGACGGTGAGATCGGGAATGCTTTCCAGTTCGGCCCAGGGCCGCTCCAGACCGTGAACGGCGTCGAGCAGGACGAAGTCCAGGCCGTTTTCCAGAGCATAGGGGATCGCATCGGGAAGTGCCGCTGCGGTGGCGCTGACTCCGAGCAACTGCCCCCTGCGGACCCGTTCGATTGAAATGGGCCTGAATTTCGGGCCGATCACATGGATCAGTCCATCCGCTTCCGGATCTGGCTCATTTGTTCCGTCCACCACAATCTGGAGCCAGGGGACATGCCCGTTGCGCGTCCCGCCGGCGACTCCAGCCTCCCTCACAAGCGCTTTCGAGCCGATGTAGCCGCAGCCCGTGGCGGCCAGGGCTCCCGCCAGGGCCTCGCGCACGTCTTCCGCGGCTTCATCGAAGCCCGTAAAGAAATACGGCTGTTTCAGTGTCACCGTCTTCCCGATCTGCGTGGCCGTGGAGCAGTGTTCCCGATAGGGATCGATCACCAGCCGGGTCAGGGCGGCCGGTAAAAACACCAAGTCATCGAGTTGCCCGGGGCGCTCGGGCGGGAAAGGATTGTCACGCGGCCTCAGCCGGGCACGCAGCAGATCTCTCAGCCGTTTCGTGTCACCCGGCTGTATTCGCGCCATGGCGTGTATGTGTTCGCGAGTCCTCCTTGAATAATCGGCGGTGCCGGTTTCCGCATCGCACCGAAGGCACCTTGCGGCCTGCCGCCTTGCGGTTTCCGCATCGTAGGTGAGCTCACACTCCCCGAAGACCGACAAACCCGTTGCCAATCCGGAACACGCTTGTTCCTCACGCGGGATTCTTTCCCACATCGGATCCTGGGCCGGCGGGATCCGTCTGGTGTTGTAGGCAATCCGGTAAGGCTCCGGCTCATCCTGCCCTTCCAGAAACGCTTTGACGTAATGAGCCGCCCTGTGCCCCTGATGTATCGCATACACGACCGCCGAAGGACCGAACGCGGCATCGCCGGCCGCGAACACCTTCGGATCCGGCGTACGCATGGTATCGAAGTCCGCTGCCAGCCGGCCTCGGACCATTATGCCCGAATCCTCCAGTTCCTTGTTTTCTCCGGTCAGGCCTATAGCCATCAGCACGGCCTGAGCTAGAACGGTCCGGGTTGTTTTGGGATCGTATTGCGGACTGAAACACCCCTCGGCGTCGAATACGGAGGCGCAACGCATGAATTCAATTCCGGTCACCTTCCCGTTCCCGTTCAAAATTCGCTTCGGACCCCAGGAATTATTGATCACGATACCTTCATCCAGGGCTTCTTTTATTTCATGTTTCCATGCGGGCATTTCGGTCCGGGTTTCGAGGCAGAAGAGCTGGACTTCTTCGGCTCCCGCCCGAAGGGCGGTTCTTGCGACGTCTATTGCCACATTGCCTCCGCCCACGACCACTACCCCGCCGCTCAGGGGAAGCTTTTTCCCCCTGTTCGTGTCGGTGAGAAAACCGATCCCGTACAGTCCGTCAAGACCGGGCTCCTCCCCGGGAATGCCCGCCCCCCTGTCCTTCCACAAACCCGTCGCGAGCAATACCGCGTCGTGCCGCTCCTTCAGTTCACGCAGGCTCACCTGCTCACCGAGCGCGCAGTTGAGATGGGCCTCAATGCCCGGACAATGTTCCAGAAGCCGGTTGATGTCCCTTTCGATCAGCAGCCGCGGGAGGCGGAAAACGGGGATGCCCGATGTCATCATCCCGCCCAGATTTTCCGACTTCTCATAGACGTGAACCTCATAACCCGCCTCCGCCAAATCCTGCGCCGCGGTGAGACCGCACGGTCCGCCTCCGATAATGCCCACGCTCTTGCTTCTCGTGACAGGAACCGCAGGAATTCGGTAACTGCCGCTCACCTGGTCGGCGGCAAACCGCTTCAGATTTCGTATCGCGACGGAGCCGTCGCTTTCCCCTCGTCGGCAGGCCGCTTCACAGGGTTTCGCGCATACGCGGCCGCAGATCGAACTGAAAGGATTGGCAGCACTTATAACCTCAAAGGCAGCTTCGAAGTTCCCCTGCCATATCAGGCCGACGTAAGACGGGATGTCCGTCCCGAGCGGGCACCCCTGTTGACAGGGCGCCGGGATGTATTCGGGATCGTGGTATTCATCGTAGGGCTCCCGCAGCTCAATTGGCTCGACATTAAAGTCCATCATGGTTTGTTCGCTCCTTGCGGTCCGCTCTAGGCGCGGAGTTTTTCCCTGTAGCTCGGATCATAGGGCAGCCTTGTGAATGCCGCGGCTTCGGGAGTCAGTGCGACGAGGTCATTTCTGGAGAGTTGCCGGATGTCGCTGTACCCCAGAGCATGCGTTATCGCCGCAAGCTGCCACCGGACCGCTTCCAGGAAGCGGTGAACCTGCAAAGCCCTCTTCTCGACATCGAAACGGGCAGTGTGTTCGTGTTCCTGGGTCGCAGCGCCTATGACGCAACTGCCCACACTGCATTGCATGCAGGTTATACAGCCGGCCGCGATCAACATCGTGGTTCCGAAAGCCACCGCGGTCGATCCCAGCGCTATCGCCTTCGCCGCGTCTACTCCATCCTTTATGCCGCCCATGAGGACAATGGGAAGCCGGCCCCCGCACTCGATCTCTTGAAGGCCGTCGAGGGCTTCCTGGAGTCCCGCCAATGTCGGGATGCCGACGTATTCCGCGACTTCATTTCCCGCAGCGCCTGTTCCCCCCTGCATTCCATCCAGTTCGACGAGATCCAGCCCGTCCTTAAGGGCGATTTTGATATCATCGCGGATACGCCCGGCTCCCAGCTTGATGCTGATCGGAACGCGCCAACCCGTGGCTTCCCGGAACTCTTCAACCTTCATGATGAGGTCGTCCCCTCCGAGCACATCCGGGTGACGCGACGGGGAACGAAGGTCCATGCCGGCGGGAATCCCACGCACGGCCGCGATCTCCTTCGTGAGCTTTTCGGCCATGAGCTGCCCCCCAAGTCCGGGTTTTGCACCTTGGGAGATATAGATTTCCACGCAATCGGCGCGCTTCATGTCATGCACATTCCAGCCCAGCCGTCCCGCGAGGCATTGCGCAATCATTTGCCGCGCCTCGGCACGTTCCGCCGACAGCATGCCGCCCTCCCCGGAATTTTCGGAAATACCCGACAGGCGCGAGGCGATTCCGAGAGCGAGCTTCATTTGAGGGCTCAGCGCCCCGTAGCTCATCGGAGCGATCATCACCGGCATGCTGAGATCGAGCGCCCTGCCGCCGTGTTTGTCTCCGAGCAGAACGCGAAGGTTCACTTTGGAAACCACATCGGGATCCACCCCCGCATCGGACAGGTCGCCTTTGAATGCGATGTCGCTGAAGTGAGGCAGATGCCTCGATGTCCCATAACCGCGAATCCGGTACCGGCCGATGTGCGCCTTGACCCGGATGTCTTCCTGGACCTTTGCATTCCAGTAATCGTTGTGATTGCCCCCGGAAAATGAATGAAAGGGAAGCTTCCGCAGGCGCGGTTCCGCTGTTCCATAACGGAGCGTCTTTCCGGCACAGACGATCTTCTTCAACGTGCCGTGGAAAGGAATGTCGTATCGGTCGAGAAATTCCAGTACACCGTCAACGTCCGCCGACGCCGGTTCAACCTGCATCGCGTCGTTGCCAATGGAATCCACCTCGCCTCCGACATAGATTTCCCCGCCCATCATGTCCTCGCCGACCCGTTCCCCCGAATTGCCGAGTATGATGATCCGCCCTCCGTACATCATGTAGCCCGCCATAAAACTGGCGTTTCCGGCACAGCACAGGGTGCCCTTTTTCATCACCTGGCCGGCGCGGGACCCGATATTGCCCCGCACCACAATCTCCCCGCCGCGCAAACCCACTCCCGCAATGGCGCTCGCGTTGCCTCCCACGTCGATCGAACCGGCAAGAAGATTGTCCCCCACACCCCAGCTCACATTTTTTTCGACTTCAAAATGAGGTCCGTCACAGAGGCCGCCGCAGTAGTAACCCGCCGAACCCCGAATCCGGACCTTAATGGGAGTGACAAGCCCGACGCCGATGTAGTGTTTTGCATCCGGGTTGATGACCTCGGCGTTCTGGTGGGTGGCCGCAAACCCTCTGAGTATCTCATTGAGCTTACGGACGGACATCTCGTTCAGATCCAAAGCAACCATGGTATTTTGTCCTTTTCTATCGGGCCATGTCGGGGTCGGGCAAACTGCGCAGCCCTCTCTCATCTTCTGAAATTCACGGACCAGCCGACAGCGGTCAGCATCTCAGGGTTGTGTCGATGTATTCCCGCTCAACGTCCAGCTGCCCTCAGAACCGGAGAATCGGACCCAATATCCGTCTCTTCCACCGAGCTCTTCCGGTCCTCGGTCGCCCGCGACCATAAACCGCAGGTCAATGGAGGCGGTTCCGTGGTATCGAGAGCGCGCCCCGGGAACAGCCGATTGAGCGCCACTTCTTCCGATGCGATGGCGATCAGGTTGTCATCCTCGTATTTCACCATCGGTTTGGCCGCCAGTTTGTCCTTTGCGTAGCCAATTGAATCTTTGGTGGCGACGAGGTACGAAAATGTACCGTCAAGATCGTCCAGCGACGTGCGCAGCGCAACCTCAAGCGGCAGGCCCCCGCTCATCTTGTAGGCGAGGTAAACGGCGATCAGCTCCGTGTCGTTTTCCGTTCGAAACTCCATTCCGCGGCGTTCCAGCCGGCGTCTCATGATCCAGTAGTTCGTGATCTGGCCGTTATGAACCGTTGCGACGTCTTCAAATCCGGTTGCCCAGAAGGGATGCGCCGTCTCGGGATGCACTCCCGTTTCGGTGGCGAGTCTCGTGTGGCCGATGCCGTGTCCGCCGTTGAATGACCGAATGTTGTAATACTCCTGCAATTCGTACGGCTTTCCGACATCTTTAATAAGATCGAGGCTGGTGCCCAGTGACACCAGTTGTCCGGCCCTTTCCATGTCATAGGAAAATTTCCGGATGTCTCCCGAATATTTGACCACGACTCCATACATGCAGCCGACGGCCTCATCATCAATGATTTGCGCGCCGTGCCGCGCGAGGTTTTCTTTGATTCGTCCAATCTCCCGTGCGCCGGTTGCGGTTTCCCTGCCGATGAGGAACTTCAGCCGAAGTTCCCCTTCCCGTTCTTCCCTGTACAGCGCCCATCCGGCAGAATCCGGACCTCGATGGTTGCATGCATCCATCATTTCGGTAAGCGCTTCTCCAGTGGTCATCCCGAGTTCGGAATGTTGGTTATGTTTGAACAAGATCCCTGCGATACTGCACATTGCATCCTCCCGGGCAAAATATCCTGCTGCGCGACTGAATAGTCTCTTCCGATAACCATCTTCCTGATTTGAGCGATCTTCTCCCCCTCCCCTCACCCCTCCCGCCAGGGGAGGGGAATTGCGGTTCAGATCCTCCCTCTTGACAGGGGAGGCGTTGTGGGGGTGTGATTCACTGAACACTTTCCAGCCATGGCGACCTCTCCTGTGGAATCGCTCAGATCAGGAACTTACCTTTCGGTGACGTATACCACTGAATCATCCCTCATACAACTCCGCATGCACAATTTGTTCCTGTCATGCAAACTCCGAAGCAAATAACTCCTCCCCGGCACCTGCCCGCCTCAGAAGAGAGTGCTCCTCTCCGGATTCAGTGCAGTTGCAATTTTGGAGCCAAATCCAGGCCGGATGACGATGCGCCGGGGAACCGGAGACATAAGCGCCGGGTTAACTTCAGCGTCACTCCTGCTAAGGCCGGAATCCAGTCTCTTTGAAATCATTGGGTAATTCCGATTAACGACACTGGCCCCAAGCAATACCGCCGGAATGACGTGTATTCCCTCGTTCCTACGCTCATCGGGCTGTTGCCCAAAGGAAAAGTGTCTGCATTCCCACGCAGGAGCGTGGGAACGAGCGTAACCAGGATTCGTCATTCCGGCGCAGGCCGGAATCCAGTCTCTTTGAAATCATTGGGTAATTCCGATTAACGACACTGGACTCCGGGTTCCTCTGCGATGATGTTTCCGGACAAACGGCTCATCTTTCCATGGATTCTGTTTGGGCAACGGCCCCACGATGAGAGCACGCCGTTCCAGTGAGGAATCAACGAAAGCCGGGGTTGGTGGTCTGGAGGGCCGACTGCGGGTCGTTCACATACCCGCCTAGTCTTCGGGATTGCGAGGATAAATGATGATCGACAGAAACCTGCTCGGGAGTTCCGCAAGTTCTTCCGGACCGTGAGCGGCATCGGCGTCGAAGAACAGGGAATCACCGGGGGAGAGCATGTACAGCTTGCTGCCATGCCGATATCCGACCTTCCCCTCGAGCATATAAAGGAATTCCATCCCGGAATGCTGAAACAGCGGGAAAACTTCGGATTCTTCAGTCAGAGTGATGAGATAAGGTTCAATGGCAATCTCCTTGCCCACCGTGTGACCGAGGAGCTCATACTGATGCCCCGCGCGGGTGCCTCTACGCTCGATTTTGAGTCCGTGCCCCGCCTTTACGTAGGTGGCATCCCGTTGTTCCTCGAACCTCCGGAAAAACGCCGTAACCGGGACCTGAAGCGCTTTGGAGAGGGACTGAAGGGTGGAGAGGGATGGTGACGCGATCCCCCGTTCAATCTTGGAAAGCATCCCTGCGGAGAGCCCTGCAAGGCGAGCCAGCTCCACCACGGTCATATCGAGTTTCTTGCGAAAGGTCCGCACCTCCCGTCCAATGGACAGTTCCAGCCGGTTGTTGCCGGTCGCCGTCAGGGGATGCAGTTCCTGATTGTCGATGTTCTCCAGCTTCTTCGTCATGTCATGCAACTTCTAATCTCCGGCACGTCACGGCAAGAGGAATCCAAATCATCCGCCGGGGACCTGCCAAGGGGCACTCGGCGGCGCGAGCCGCTGTTTCACCCAAGGTTGCATGGGTATAGTTTTACTCATAATTCGCATACCATGTCGGCACCTCTTAGTCAATGTTCGATCCACCTGTGTCTTTTTTCGAAGGAGGCGCCGGCACATCGGAGGAATGATACATTATTGTATCATAACTTTCATTCTATCGAATCTTGATACTAATCCCGCATGGCCGAAATATTACCTTGATGAATAAAATATGCATCATTGTTAAATCAAAGGCAGATGGAACAAAAACGTTTCAAGTCAATGGCAAATTTTGACTTCTCATTACCGAAAAGATGATCGCATTCCCCGCAGATCATCGGCCGTGAGCAGCACCCGTTGTTTTTTAAAGATATAATCATCATAGATAACCGCATGTTATCTTTTCGCTAAAAATCTCCCTCCGCACCGGGGTCCCGCAAAGGCCGTTCCGGGCACGCTTCTTGATTATCGGTTTTAATAGCATGCAAATAAACTTACTGAGAGTCAAAGGCGATGCTTCGCCTTGAACCACATCGGCTATCCTTCCGCGCACTTCGGCGGGGGATGCTTGAGCGAAGAAGAAGATGAGTTCACCCGGCAACGGCAATACTGCCGATCCGGCCAGTACCGGCGCGGTCAATTGGAAAGCAGAGGCAAGATCCGTTTCATCCCGCATGCAGCCGCAAAAATCTACGCCTGCGGGATAAAGACAACCATCCCTGGGGAGGATTAACAGCCAATGGAAGGAAAACCGGCCAGAGCCACCGTAAAGGAAAAGATGAAAGAGGATGGCATCGAGTTCATTCTCGCTCAGTTTGTGGACCTGCATGGCGCCGCCAAGGTGAAGCAGGTGCCCGTGACCTCGTTCGACGACATCGTGGATGACGGCGCCGGGTTTGCCGGAGCCGCTGTCTGGGGTGCCGGGCAGGGACCTCACAGCCACGACCTCATGGGCCGCGCCGACATCCAAACCTACCGGAAGCTTTCCTGGAAGCCCAATGTGGCTGTTTTCAACTCCAACCTCTACGTCGATGGCCAACCCCACCCCTACTGTCCAAGGGTGAACCTTCTGCGCATGATCGAACTGTTCGCCCGAGAAGGCTATGTACTCAATTGCGGGTTTGAGCCGGAGCATTTCCTGGTGTCGCGGACTCCGGAGGGAGGCATCAAAATATGGGACCCGCTTGGAATCGATACGCTCGCAAAACCCTGCTACGATTTCAAAGGCATGTGCCAGGCGATGGACTACCTTCAGGACATTATCCGCCATGGCAACGAGATGGGGTTTGAAATTTACCAGAGCGACCACGAGGATGCCAACGGGCAGTACGAAATCAACTTCGGCTGGACGAATGCACTCCATGCCGCCGACCGGCTCACTCTTTTCCGCATGATGACGTCCCAGATCGCGGCCAAATACGGCTGTATCGCCACTTACATGGCAAAGCCTTTCAATGACAAGACCGGCTCCGGCGCTCATCTCCATTTTCATGTGGCCGATATCGAAACCGGCCGGAACCTCTTCCCCCTCAACGGCGAAACAAACGACCCGAAGGGACTGAGCGTATCCAGGCTTGGCCTGCACTTTATCGGCGGGCTCCTGAAACACATTCGCGCCATCACCGCGGTGGCCTCCCCCACGGTCAATTGTTACCGGCGAATCCAGAGCGGCGAATTCGTCTTCTCCCCATCATCGGGATACACATGGACCCCTGCATTTGCGTCTTACGGAGATAACAACCGCACTCAATTGTACCGCTGTCCGGGCTCCAACCGATTCGAAGACCGGTCCATATCGGCCGCGGTCAACCCCTACCTCCTCCTTGCCGTACACATGGCGGCCGGACTGGACGGCATAAGAAACGAGATCGATCCGGGCGACCCGTGCATCGGTCTGAACACCTACGAATTGTCCTACGAGCAGCGCCGGGGCATGGGGATGACCCTGCTGCCGCAGAACCTGCTCGAAGCCGTCGAAGCCATGGAGGCTGATGACGTCGTCAAATCCGCTCTGGGTCCCATTGCGGATGAATTCATCAAGCTGAAGAAATCGGAATGGAGTGATTTCATGCGTCAGGTAACACCGTGGGAAATCAAGCGTTATCTCACTGTTCTCTAGTAATACCCATCCACCAACGCAACCGGATCTCAAAAAGGAGGCTATGCGATGAATGCGCTGAAAGGCGACAGAAGCGTCGGACATTACGAGTCCGCTCGGCTGAGCCGGCACATTGACTGGAAAGGAGCTTTCGTTATCGGTCTGGCTGGAACCATCCTGGTCACCGGAGTCACAGGCCCGGTGCTGGCAGGTTTGGGATCGGCCGCCATTCCCAACTTCATTATCACCACAATAGCGGGATTCCTCCTGTGCCTGTTCCTGGCGGAACTGGCTGCAATGTTTCCCGACCGCACCGGGGGAGCCCCGGGCTACGCATATGTGGGATTCCTGAGGTGGCCAAGGTTGGCAGGACACATAAACGGGGTCACGGCCTGGGCATACTGGCTGGGGTGGAGCCCGGTCATCGCCGTCAACATGCTGCTCGTGGCCACATACGTCAACGCTCTCGCAAAACCTTTCGGCATGGAATTCGATCCCATCGTTCTGGGCTCAATTCTGACCGTGTTCCTGTTCATCATCTCCTACATGGGCATACGGCCCGGTGCCGTAGCCTCCATCGTTCTTGCGGCTCTTTGCATTCTTCCTCTGATCGTCCTTTCCGTGGCTCCATTCCTTTTCAAGCCGGAGTTGCTCCAGTGGGACAATCTTATCCCCATAAATATACTTGGCGATTCCATGTGGACTTGGACGGGCATGTGTCTCTTCATGCAATATTCTTTCCTCACCACCTGGAACTCCATCGCCATGGAAGCCGCGGCCTGTTACATCGCCGAATGCAGCAATCCGCGCCGTGACGCTCCGATTGCGATGATCCTCGAGGGCATCCTGGGCGTTTTCGTCTACACGATGCTCCCGCTCTCCTTTCTCCTCGTGCTGGGCGCCAAGACGATCGCTCAGGATCCCTACGCCATGTTCGTGGATTTCGTAAATCCCATCTTCGGCAAGGCCGGTGTCTGGGCTGTCACGGTCATGCTCCTGGCCGCTCTGCTCCTTTCGGCCCTGAACGCGATCATGGGGAGCGCCCGCGCCCTGTACCAGATGTCTCTCGACGGGCAGTGCCCACGCATATTCGGCCACGTCAACAAACACAATGTCCCCGATTTCTCGATGGCCCTGAACGTCATGCTCAACATCGGCCTGATGGCTATCGGAACACCCGCATACATAATGGTGGCGTCCAATGTCGGGTATGTCGTTTCCTTCGTTCCCGTGTTGATCGGATATTTCCTTTTGCGCAAATACCACCCGGACTTCGGCCGTCCTTTCAGGCTGCCGGAATTCTTCAAATACATCGCCCTGCTGCTCGCTTCGGCGTTCTTCATCGTGTGGATATGGGGCGGTCCCATGTGGAGTTGGAAGTATTATGGCCTCGGCTGGGTGATCATGTTATCCTATATACCTCTCTACCTGTACCGAACCCGATTTGAGGATGGTCTCCTGGAACAAGCGGCAGCCGTAACCGCGAGAAACGCCATCGTGGATTCATGACCGTTTCGCGGCTTATCCGGGGGGGCGGGCGGTTGAACCCTATCGAAGATAAGGAGCATACACGCGTGTATACCAAGATACTCCTGCCGATTAACGGAGCCCCACATGCGTTCAAGGCTGCGGAATACGCACGCGGCCTGCTCGGGTTGAATCCCTCTGCGAAACTCACGGTGCTTCATGTCCGGCACATAGAAAGAACTTACCGTGTTTACCGCTGGATGGAGGTTGAGGTACCGTTGACCGAGGAGGTTCAGGCCCAGATTCGCGCAGCCGAAGAAAAGATGCTGAATGAAGCAAAGAGCATCTTCGCCGGCGCCGGGGTGGAGGTGGAAATGGAAGTCCTGGTTGGAAGTCATCCCCCGGAAGATATCGCCGCATTTGCGGAGAAAGGCGGCTTTGACCTGATCGTGATAGGTTCACGCAACCTGGGTGAGGTTAAGAGCCTGTTTGCGGGAAGCGTCAGTCACCGCGTCATGCACCTGGCCAAGTGCCCTGTGCTGATAGTAAAATAGGGATCCGGCAACCCGGGCAATTTGTTGCAGTGCCTCCATCAGTGCGTGTATGCCGACTTGCCGCACGGACCGCGGTTGTCCCAACGAGTGATTTGGGCATGGCGTCCGGGAGTCCGCGTATGCGCACTGTGCGTTTGTCCCAAAACCCTCGATAATTGATGGTTGCCTATGGTATATGACGAAGTTGTGGATTTGCTTAGCCGGAGCAATATCAGGTTCAGGATTCACGAGCATCGGGCCGTGAGAACCATAAAGGACGCCGAAGAGAGAGCCCCGGACCTCGTGGAAAACCTGCTCAAGACCGTTGCGTTCAGGGTCAAGGATTCCATCTGGGTCCTGGCTGCCGTTCGATGCCGGGACCGGATCGACTACAGCAAGCTTTCAAAAGCCCTGGGAGTCAACCGGCGTCTCCTTTTCAGCCTCTCCCCGGAAGATGTCTCCACTGAGCTTGGCTTCGAAATCGGTGGAGTCGGGCCCATTCGGCTGCGGGAGGACGTAAGGGTCATCTTTGACGACAAGCTGAAGGATGCGGGAATGATCCGTTGCGGGAGCGGGAGCAACACGCATACTCTCGAACTCGATTTTGCCGATCTTTTGCGTATAACAGAGGGTATTACCCGCCCCATAACCCGCTGATGGATTGTCTTGCGATGGGTGTCCGCGTCAGGCCGATTCATCCGGGCAGAGCCTTTCAGGCTGAAAGGAACCATGAACCGGCCGTCTGGAATCCTTTTTTCTTTTTTCGCGCTGCTTTGCCTGTGCATGATTGCATTCACCGGAGGGGTCCACTCATCGGAGTCGGACAACCCCGCATCAAACCCGGGCATCGACTCCCAGGACATTCCCTTTGCGGACGTTCCTGAAACGACGCATCACTTCGGCAAAATAACACCCGGAGGAGAGTACGAACACGATTTCATCGTGAGAAATCTCGGGTCAGCCAACCTCGAGATCAAAAACGTTCGAGTCGGCTGAGGGTGCAAGTCCCGATTTGACCGGGATATCCCGCCAGGCGGCGAGGGCAGTGTAACCATAACGGTAGACACAAAGATTTGCCGGGGAGTGTTCAAGAAGTCGGCGCTGGTCTACACCAACGATCCCCTCAATTCGTCTTTCTGGCTGAATTTGACCTGGGAATAAAGGATCGGGGATCTTGCACTTGTCGGAGCAGCGCCCGCTCCGGAGCTTCATATTCGACGTCACCGGCGGATCTGACGCCATGAGATTTCGCCTGGTGCGACTTCGAGGAGACAGAATCGGGCGGATCACATGGAGAGGCTTAGAGGCAAGTCCCTTGAACAGAGCAGCACACCGCAGGTAAAAAACCACTAAAAATGCCCAACCATTCGTCGGATGCAGATCACACCTGCACTTGGGATCGCAACTCTCGGTCGATCCCCCTTCGAACGATATGGGCAAGTCACTTCACTTTCAGCGTATTGTGCACAACTGCCTGAGATCTAGAAGTGCAACACCCCCATCATCCCGATACCGCCGGTGAAGGAATTCTTCCACATGTACTGGTTTTGGTATGCGTCGAAGCGCTGCTCCTCAGGGGTGGTGCTCTGATAATTCGAATTGCTGAAAAGGAGTTGCACTTCCGCCATCGATGGTTCCTCCTGCAATCCGTTAACAGGCACCTGATAGAGGCCGGTCGTATTGGCGCAGCCGGCGAGTGCGGCAAGCAAAAGAATCATCATGAACAGTCTCTTTAACATATTTGATTCCTTTCCCCTGTCAATCGGTTAAATTCCTTACGAACATAAGCACTGGGATAACCCCCCACAATAGGTACCTGCCTGCTTTGTTGATAAACATGCATCGCGCAGGAAAGTTTCATGGCTGCTGCAGATCACTATTACACAGGCTCCCAGAAGCCGGATAGACTCATCCCCCCCGATGCAGGCATGCCGACCGGAGTTACGCATATGACAAATGAGTATGATGGGAAAGGACCTTCGGACAAGGCCACCGGCTCAATCTCTAACAAGGCCGGGAATAAGGGGATTGCGGCTGATGCCCCATCAGAGGAAGCGCTGCCGCATCGACCCGGAGAAATCACGCTGCTCAAGCGCCGTGAAATCGAGGCTCTCATTGCCGTGCCGCTCATCGAGGGCCTTGCTGCGGTGGCAGGTCGAGAGAAGGCTCTCGAAACGGCCTCTCAGGTGATAGAAGAACTCGCTCAGGCCTCGGGAAGCGAACTTGCGGAAAGGCTTGGCGGCAACACTATCAGTCATCTCGCGAAGGCCGTCCGGGAAGCATGGGCAAAGGACAACGCTCTCGAGCTGGTCATTCTGCAAATGTCCGACCTGACGCTCGATTTTGACGTCACACGCTGCGCGTATGCGGAAAAGTATCACGAGATGGGGATAAGAGAATTCGGCTTCTGTCTCTCGTGCAGCCGGGATGAAGCTTTTGTGAAAGGCTTCAATCCCCGGATCAGGTTAAGGCGCACTCAAACCATCATGGAGGGGGCCCCCTTCTGCGACTTCCGTTTCAGCCTTGAATGATCGTGAACTCCGGCTTCCTTCCCCCAGAAGAACCGGAATGGTTGACAAAACCCCGCAGCCTGTCTAATGAATTCAGGTGAACCCAGCCTGACCGAGGCGCATATAATGATGATTTCTCCAGGAAGTTTGCTTGTAACTGACCGAAAGGGAGGTGCCTCCAATGCACTTGCGTCTTATCCGTAATGCTTCCACACTCCAGTTGCCGGGCACGACCGCAATCTCTTGTGCGGGAAACGCCCGGACACGCCTCTTGCTCGCTTTGTTTTTCTTCCTGTTTCTTGTTGCCGGATGCAGTTCTTCCGCCAAGTGGGTGAAGGCCGGAGCCGGGGATGCGGATCTTGAACGGGACCGCATCGAGTGCCGGCGTGAGGCAGGGATGGATTCCCGTCCGTTGTCGGCTGATATGACCGCCACGCCCGGCTCAGTGGGGAGTATGAGGTCCGTCGGCGTAATGGATCAGAAATTCGAGGTGTGCATGCAGGCAAGAGGATGGCGCAAATCAGGCCGGTGACGTGCTTCCCCCGAAAGGATCGCTCCGGCTTCGAAACAGCCTCTCATTTATAGGCATCGCGACGCACGCAACGTCTGCAAAACCAATGACGATCCGATCTGCCGATCGGCGCTGTCTTTATTCATCTGCCTTTCATACCTGAGTGTCCTCGCCGGAGCGCATATCCATAGGCCGCATATTGAACTGCCAGGCTGTAGACTGCCATGCGGGCAAGTCTCACCTGCCAATATCAGTTCATTTCCCCTCTCGGACCCTCTTATAATTCAATGCTGCCTTCGTCTTCAGAGGCCGCTGAGCATTCGATCATTTCGACTGAATAGAAAAATGGCCATGGCTGATGATCCAAAAGATTTCGCTCGCTGCCCGAAATGACAAGGAAGACCGTTCCATCATCAAGTCGCTCCATCTGCCTTGAAACCCGCCACTCCGCCGATAATGCGTTTCCACTGACTCAGATTTTTGATGCGACGGGAATCCATATATCAGACGCAAAGAGATAATGCGTGCATGACTTCCCCGTCAAAAGAGGCAGTCGATCGTGCCTTATTGACTTCCCTCATCGAAGGGCGATAATTCATAGTGCTGATCAGGCTTGAGCTGTCAGCAAACGAGATTGTTGTACACAAGGAGGTTTTTCATGACAAGAAAACTACTCGAGATTGCCGCAGAAATCGCCCACGCCCAGGCAGCCGTCGGCCAGATGACCCCGGAGCAGATTGAACTTATGCTTATCAAAACCTTTTCCGTTTTACAGAAGATGCAACGGGCGGAAGAAAAGGGAGTATCTCTCGATTCACTGGCTTCCGCAGAGGAGCCGACCACCGTCGGCGCCCCTGCGCCCGGGCAAGACCCGAAGAGTTCCATACAGGATGATAAAATCGTTTGTCTCGAATGTGGCATTCAGATGCGACAGTTGACCACTAAGCATTTGAGTTCTCATGGACTTGGCCCCCGCGACTATAAGAAGAAATGGGGGTTTTCGCTTAAGCAGCCGCTCTCGGCAAAATCCCTCACCAAGGCAAGAAGCAAGGCGGCCAAAAAGCGGGGCTTGCCCGAAAACCTGGTTAAGTTCATCGAGGAAAAGAGGCAAAGACAGATCGCTTCCGAGGCATCTCCTGGCCCCGGGACGCCGGAAGGCAAAGGCGATACGGCATCCGTGAGGGCCGGCCGCCAGAGAAAGACGAAGCCGGAGCAGAAATAGGCCCCGATTACGATCGAGGGCATTCAGTCATCCCGCTTCGGTCAGCTCATGCGCAAGAGTGGAGGGTATTGTAATCCGCGGTCTGAAGACATTCGCTATCACTCCGGCAGCGCGCTGGATTGGGTGCATTGCATGACCGGTACTTTTCGCTTGTGTCCCCGAGGGACACGGGAGTATTTTCCACTTCCCTTAAGGAATATTGTCTCTCGCACCCATATTCAGGAGTTCGCCCATGTTCACGCAGCCTCTTTCACCAGTTCAACAGGAAGCTGTCTCATATATCGACTCCCCAGCCATTGTGACCGCCGGGGCCGGCAGCGGGAAAACAAGGACTTTAACCAATAAGATCGCTTACCTGGTTAATGTCATCGGCTATGATCCGGCGCGCATTCTTGCCATTACCTTTACCAACAAGGCTGCCGCCGAGATGAAGCGGCGATTGGAAGAAACCACCGGCAGGAATTCTGCGGATTTTCCATGGGTGCGCACCTTCCACAGCGCCTGCTTCAGGATTCTGAAAGCTCACTGCGAGCTTCTGGGCTATGAGAAGCCGCTCCTCATCCACGACGAATCCCAGCAAAAGGCTCACCTGAAAAAGGTGCTCGCGGAACTCGATCTTGACTCGAAATACCTCTACGCGGCCGCCGCCATGGTCTCCAGGGCAAAGAACTCCGCTCGTCCCCTGGAATATATAAAAGTCAACGGCGGCGTCCCCAGGAGGGCGGAAATATACCGCCGCTACAATGAGATGCTCGCCCAGAGCAACTCGGTCGATTTCGACGACATCCTGCTCCTGTGCCGTGACCTCTTTAACAGTTTCCCTGAAGTCAGGCAGGTTTACCGTGAAGCTTTTGACTACATTCTCATCGATGAATTTCAGGACTCAAACGAGATTCAAAACCAGATTGTCGACCTGCTCCTGAGGGATGGCCGGCTCACGGTCGTCGGCGACGACTATCAAAGCATTTATCAGTTTCGAGGCGCCGACCCCTGCCATTTCATCAACTTCCCTCAGAAATATGCGAATGCCAGGATCTTCAGGCTCGAGGAGAATTACAGATCGACCAAGCAGATCGTTGAGGCTTCCGATGCCCTGATAGCCCACAATTCCCAAAGAATGGAGAAGCGGTGTTTCAGCAGGCGCACCGGTGGTGCGGTCGATGTCCGGTCGTTTCCGGATGAAGAAATGGAGGCCGAATGGGTTGCCAATGCCTGTTGGGAATACACCAATTACAATCACATCAGGCCGGATGAGATTGCGGTCCTGTATCGCACGAAGTTCACTTCCCTGCCTTTCGAACGGGCGCTCCGGTACGCAAAGGTCCCCTATTCGATGGTTGGCGCGCAGGGCTTCTTCCAGAGGAGGGAAGTCCAGGACATCAACGCCTACCTGATCTGCGCCGTCAATTCAAAGGACGACATATCGTTTGAGCGCATCGTCAATGTTCCCCGCCGGGGCATCGGTCCGGGCGCTTTAAAGAAGATCTACGCCTGCAAGGAAAATGGCATGTCCCTCCGGGATGCTTCCTGGAAAGCAGTGAAAAACAGAATTCTTCCGAAAAAGGCCGCCGGCGACCTGGAGAGTCTCCTGGTCCTGCTGGATTCCATTGCCGCGGAGAAACCCGATTCCGCCATCAGGAAAGTGGTGGACGAAACCGATTATACAGCATATCTCGAAGCTGCTTCCACCGGGGAAGAAGATATCGAAACCCGCCTCGACAACATTAAAGAGATGATCTTCGATGCGTCCCGCAAATCCTCTATAGAAGACTATCTCGAGGATGCTCAACTCCTGAGAGACGACCAGGACGACGACGACAAAAAGAACGGAATCCGGCTTTCGACAATCCATGCCGCCAAGGGTCTCGAGTTCAAAGTCGTGTTCGTCGTGGCCCTTGAAGAAGGCATCCTTCCCCACCACCGGTCCGTCACCTCCGACAGCGAAACCGAGGCCGACCAGGCCGTCGGTGAGGAGCGCAGACTGATGTACGTGGCGATGACTAGGGCCTCGGACCACCTCCACATGAGTTATGCCGCGACCCGGCGGGGCGACCGCACGTTACCCAGCCGCTTCGTCGAAGAAACGGGATTATCCAGCCCGATGTGACCGGGGATTCCTTTGTCCTCACGGCGCAGCAGGGGGAAGGTCTGTGGGGACACGTCGTGATTGTGCGGGATTATGGCGTGATAGACCCATTATTGGCGCGATCTTGGCGTGATACATTTTCCCGTAAGGCGGTTAAGAAGTCAGGGAACCCGCCTCTCAGCCGGTAAATCCTGGCCGTAAAAGGATTGGCACTGAAATTGCTTAAGTAAGAGGTCAAGCAAGAGTAAACTCTTTCCTCCTCTAAAGCCGGCCGGTCTGCCCCACCGTTCGGCTTTTTTTATTGCGTAAATACTCCAAACCAGAATGGATGTTATACATGCCGCAACCTTCTCCCCGGCCTTTGCCCTTCTTTTCCTGACTGCTCCGCGACTCATGCAACGGCCCCCGGCTTTTCTTTTGGGCGACAGCCCTTTACGTTGCACCTGCCCGGTTCTTCCCCGAAGTGCCGCGTCTACCCTGTCACCCCGTCACGAGTTCGTGTCCTGTCCCCGCGATTGACCTTCCCATTCGATACTTCTCTTGCAGTTTGTCCGGTGAAGCATGGATCTGACGAAGGGGTCTCATTATATTGAATTCATATGGGTGACAGGGAGTCCGCCGTTCCGGAGAATGCTTATTTGCCGGGTTGCATCAGGTTCGGCCCATGCGGTTTACCGCCTGCGGGCACTTTTACCAGGGAGGGTCATCATCCGTGATTATGATTGAATTCACAGGCCTTGTCTTCGTCGGCTCGCTCATGGGAGGATTTCTGGGTTCGCTGACGGGACTGGGCGGCGGGGTGGTCATTGTCCCGTTGCTTACTCTGGGCTTCGGCGCGGACATCAGGTACGCCATCGGCGCATCGCTCGTATCGGTCATAGCCACCTCATCGGGCGCGGCCGCGGCCTATGTCAAAGAGGGCTTTTCCAATATCCGCATCGGTATGTTCCTGGAGATGGCAACCACTTTGGGGGCCCTTCTCGGAGCAGCAGCAGCGGGACTGATCGCGACCCACGCCATTGCGGTAATCTTCGGAGTTGTGCTCGTGTATTCCGCCTACCTCTCCGTGCGGCCTCACCTCGTCTCCGGTCCTGATGAACCGCCCGACCATCTGGCGGAACGCCTGAAGATGGACGGCACTTACCCCGCGCAGAACCGGCTGATCTCCTACCACGTGCATGCCGTGCCGACGGGGTTCAGTCTCATGTTCGTCGCCGGAGCCCTGTCGGGATTACTGGGAATCGGATCGGGAGCGGTCAAGGTCCTGGCCATGGATCGCGCCATGCACATACCGTTTAAGGTTTCAACAACCACCAGCAATTTCATGATCGGCGTTACCGCCGCCGCGAGTGCCGGTATCTACCTCAATCGAGGCTACATCGATCCGGGCCTTGCCATGCCGGTTGTGCTCGGCGTGCTTCTCGGTTCTTTCCTTGGAGCTCGCGTATTGCTCAAGACCGGCTCCAGGGCGATACGAATAGTCTTTGCCGCGGTGATCCTGCTTCTCGGGATCGAAATGATCGTAAACGGTGTAATGGGGAGAATATAGCATGCTCCTGGAAAAGCAGGCGTGGACGGACCGCCGTATCGATCGAATCATAGGGACCCTGTTGAAGGTAGGAGTCACCCTTTCAGCCCTGGTCGTGCTCGTTGGCGGAGGGATCTACCTGGCACGCCATGGAATGGAAGTGTCGGATTATCGAATCTTCCGGGGAGAGCCGTCCGATCTGCGCAACGTCCCCGGCATCGTAAAGGAGGCCCTCACGCTTCACGGCCGGGGCATCGTCCAGATTGGGCTCCTCATGTTGATTGCCACTCCGGTAGCAAGGGTCGCCTTCGCCGTTCTGGCATTTGCCATGCAACGCGATCGAACCTATGTCACCGTGACTCTGATCGTGCTTGCCATCCTGCTATACAGCCTCGCGGGCGGAGCCAAATGACGCCTTTCTTCAATCCACGACTTTCACCCCGGGCCTCCGGGATAATACCCTGAAGCTGAAATCCGAACAGTTCCGGGGCACAGGCCGTCGAACCTCACCCCCTATCCTTTGACGGAAACGAGATAGATCGATCCTCCGTTTCGTTCCAGGGCCGACTCCCACAGGATTTTCGAGACCGCGTCAATCGCTTCTTCATGAGTATCATAGGTGAAGAACCTCCCCATGATCTTCGTCCCGTCGGAGAGTATCTGTTCCTCGTGCAGCGACACCGATTCGCCGTCTTTGAGCACTCGCATCTCGCACGAGGAAATTCTGTAAGGTTTGGAGCTCTCGACGATCTCGGCCGCTATCTTTCGGGCTTCCTCGATGCTTCCGACATGGCGGAGAGCCGGCTTCGGCACCGGCCTTCGCCCAGCTTCC
This sequence comes from uncultured Syntrophobacter sp., assembly GCA_963666995.1. GTDB lineage: Bacteria > Desulfobacterota > Syntrophobacteria > Syntrophobacterales > Syntrophobacteraceae > Syntrophobacter. The sequence goes on from OY762941.1 coordinate 5,008,488, forward strand.
GAATTTTCCCCGCCTTGATTGAACCCGCCCGCTTCGGCGTGGCCGCTTTTAGTTCCTGTTGTCTCTCCCAGTTTGAGCTTTGCGATGCACTCATTCACCAGACTCCTGACTTCCTCTGCCGACGGTTCTCTTCTGAATTTCAGCTCAAACTCGGAGGCTACCTCACCTATCGCCTTTCTCATCGTGTCCAGTGCTTCATCAAATGCCATGACAAGAGTTCCTCCCTCCAAGGTCAGGGATTGAGGGCAGCGATTCCCTGCCGGTGAAAGCCTTCCGGCAATTCCCCGCCTGTAACGAATTAAAGGAGGGACACCTCTCTCCGTCTGACGAGGTGTCCCTGAAATCGAACAAAATCAGCAGAACACATCCTCAGGCCGCATGCCTGGCCGCCGAATCATACCCCATGGATTCCCGAATGCATTTTTCCTCCTCAGGACTCAGTTCAACGCCCACGTGATGTGTCTGGACCAAAGTCCAGCCGAAATACCCCGCGCCCATCGTGCACAGCAGTCCCAGGACCGGAAGAACGATCGAACCGCCCAGAGCCGGTTCCGCCACATTCCACTGGCCTCCATTTATATACAGGTTGGCACCAAAGAGGACCAGGGCCGTCACATTGAAGCTCATGTGTATCAGTCCATCCCTCTTGGGACGACTTTCTCCCGGAATTCCGAAATACCAGTCGATGAAGCCGGGGACGGCAGCCACAAGCGCCATTACCACTCCGGCAGCGTTTGCAGTATACCCCAGACGGAACAGGAACAGATTCCCCTTTATCCCATAAGCGAGGAACGCGACGAGTGCTGACGTATAGAAAGCGATCGGAAACGACACGAGCATCGGGTGAAGCGGGTGTCCGAAAATTTTCACCTTGCTGTACATACCTGCTCTCCTTTCACTCTGCGGCCCATACCGCAGCATTGATGCATCACAGTTTAAAGATAAGTAAATCCAAAATATTGTAAACTATGAAGCATTCCTGTCGGAGAGTCGTTTAAGAAGCGAGCCGGAATATCGTTCTCGGCGAAGAGGCTTATGATGAGGGCCTTGTATGGTTCGATCAAGCCGGCGTTGAGCGTTCATGCCCGAAGATTGGCGTCCGACCCGCACAGAAATGAGACGGTACGTTTTTCAGACCAGTATTCTCCTCCGTCTCCAAATGAAACGAATCCGACGTGTCCTCCCGCTTCCGGTATTTCCAGCGTAACGAAGGCATTACCGGAGGCCTCGTCAATCGGGTAACACTCACTGGGAAGAAACGGATCGTCCAGTGCGTTAACTATCAAAGAAGGGATCCTGATGTTGCGGAGAAGAGGTTTGCAACTGTTCTTTTCCCAGTAATCTTCAGCGCATCTAAAACCGAAAGAAGGCGCCGTATAGGCGTCATCGAATTCCTTGAACGTTTTGATGGCGGCGAAGTGATTGTCACTGACGGCATCCGGCATGATTCTCATTTTGTCCGTGATTTTGTCGTGGAGCATTCGTAGGAAGCGTTTGAGATAAATCCGGTTCGACGGACGCGCCAACCACAGGGCCGCCGATGTGAGATCGCAAGGCACGGAAAACGCCACCACCTTTCTGATAAGGTCGGGAACCTCGTCCCGTTCCCCCACAAACTTGAGAACGATGTTTCCACCGGCGCTGAATCCCACGAGCGCCATTTCGTCATAGCGGTTGGGGCCCGCGGCATGTCCGATCACCGTCTGCAAATCGCCTGTGTCGCCGCTGTGATAGAAGCGCGGACGCCTGTTGGTTTCCCCGCTGCAGCCCCTGTAGTTCCATGCCAGTGCGTCCCAGCCTCTGCCGTTCAGGGCCTTGGCCATTCCGAGAATGTAGGGACGCCCGGAATCACCTTCGAGCCCATGGCAGATGACGGCGAGCTTTCGTGAACCCGTTTCGGCCCAGTCCAGATCGAGAAAATCGTTGTCGGGGGTCGCAATTCTCTCTCTTCGGTAGCGAACTCCCTTTACCTTCCTGAATACTGCCGCATAGATCGTCTGGAGATGCCCGTTATCAAGCAAAGGCGGCGGTGAGTATGTCGAAAGACAGATGACGGGCATATCGCGCTCATCCTCCTCGATTCTGATGACGATCGGGAACCTATTCCCACCTGTTCCCGTTCCTTCTTCGCAGTTCGATGTATTCGACCCGGCCACGGTCGTTTATGAAGGAACTGAGGAGCCAGTTGACGACACTGATCACTAAAGCACCGAGGACGGCTGCCCAGAACCCATAGACATGAAACCCGGGAATGACTGCTGAGGCCATTTTAAGCATCAGCGCGTTGATGATGAATGTGAAAAGTCCCAGTGTCAGAATGTTGATGGGAAGCGTCAGAAGGAGAACTACCGGCCGGAAAAAGGCATTGAGGATTCCCAGCATGGCTGCTGCGAAAAAGGCGGAGAAAAAGCTGCTGACCCAGATTCCGTCAATAAGGTATGAGGCACACAGGATCGCAAAGGTCAGAACCAGCCATCGTATAAACAGTCCCCTCATGGAAAGGCCTCCTTTCAAGTAGTCCAATGTAATACTTTTAACGAAACTCGCTGCGGCGGCTTCCCGCAGATACCCAAAGCTGACCGGCGCTGAAATATGCGTGGGCTTCCAAAGACCGCTCTCTTGCACCGTGGAGCAGCCTTTCCCTTTTCGACCGGGAACGGCAGGGTTCGTGGTTCGAAAATGTTGAGGTTCCAGGAGCCCGCCGGCCCCTCCCCTGCCCGCCGCGCATGCGACAGTGGAAACGCCGGACATCCATATGAGAATTACCTTATCTCAGATGGGGAATTTAACCAAGACCAAAGCGTTTTCCACCATAGCCTTGCGCCGTGCAGAGGCACCCCCGTGACGGGTTTTGTTTCACCCATCCTCACTTCCCCGATCGGGACCGGACTCCACCCCAATATTCCTGATAACACCGATCAATCGACATTTCCACTCTTTGCCGTGAAACCGGCACGGGCGGCCCGTTCCCGCAGGCTCCTCCACCTCCTGAGTCCAGCTTTCATTTAAATGAATCGTTGCCGGTCGGAACCGGCTCATTTTGGATGGACAGACGGCCTCTACTGAGGTAAAGGTTGCAGGCAACGGACTTTGATTCTTAAGTCAGAACCGTGACCGGCCCGACAGGTCATTTATCCCGTAACTTAACAAATCCCAAGGAGGAATTCAGATGGAAAGGACTTTGTCCATCGTCAAGCCCGACGGAGTTTCAAGGGGCTTGACCGGAGAAGTAATCAGGAGGTTCGAGACAGCCAAAATCCGAATTGCGGCCATGAAAATGGTCAGGCTCACCCAAGAACAGGCCGAAGCGTTTTACGCGGTGCATAAAGAGCGCCCTTTCTTTGACAGCCTGACTCAATTCATGTCTTCCGGCCCGATTGTCGCCATGGTGCTCGAGGGAGACGGTGTCATTTTAAAGAATCGAGAACTTATGGGGGCGACGAACTATAAAGATGCTGCACCCGGAACGATCCGACATGACTTCGCAAGAGACATAGAAAAGAACATTGTCCATGGGTCGGACGGTCCCGAGACCGCCCGTTCCGAGATAGCCTTCTTTTTTAACGCTCTCGAAATAATGGGGTGAAGTTGAGAAGTTCCAAGGAATGAGGTTTTGCCATGCTGCGACAGTTCCGTTCCAACGTCATTTGCCTGACCCTCCTGGCGTGTGCCTGTCTTTTGGGATGCATCGGTTGTGCGACATCGCCGACACCTTCGACGTCCACATCATCGTCGGCTCCCACCGCAACGCCGGCACCTAAAGACACCGTTCAGATCACGCAATCCCAGCAACCCCAGTTTTCACCGATAATGGTCCCTTACATCCCCCCTCCGGAGAAGATCGATCTTTGCGGCGAGCCTGTCCCTCTTGATTACCAGGATGTGCGGGAACGTTTCGACAGAGAGTTCACATTGATCGTATACAACCACGCCCAGGTCTATCTTTGGCTGAAGAGGATTGACCGTTATTTCCCATGGATCGAGGAGCGGCTCAGGCATTACAACCTCCCGGATGACCTCAAGTACGTAGCGATTGTGGAAAGCGACCTGTTGCCCAACGCGGTTTCACCCAAAGGCGCCGCAGGCCCCTGGCAATTCATGCAGAGCACCGGCTCGTCTTACGGCCTGCATCAGCGCGGATCGATGGACACAAGGTATGACTTCGAACGGTCGACCGACAGCGCCTTTCTCTACCTGGGGGATTTATACAACAAATACAAGAACTGGTCGCTGGCCATCGCGGCATACAATTGCGGCGAAAAGCGGATTTTGGACGAATCCCGCCAACAGGGAGTGAGGGACTACTATCATCTCAAATTGCCCAGTGAAACGGAACGCTATGTCATCCGGATACTTGCGGTCAAAGCGGTTTTGAGCAATCCGGCCCAGTACGGCTACTGCCTACCCAAAGGGATGGGGTACGGCGAACTCAAGGTGGACCGCGTGACCGTGAATCTGACCTGCTCCGTTCCCATACAAACGGTCGCGTCCGCCGCGGGGACGACTTACCGGGAGATCAAGAGGCTGAACCCGGAACTCAGGGGTGACGATGTACCGGCCGGGTCCTGCCAAATCAAGCTTCCCGCAGGGACAGCGGAAGGTTTCCAGCAGAGCTTTGCCGCCAGCAGGTCTCAACCCGCCGCCGTTGCATCCTCCGACCAGGCCCCGGAGGTCCAGGCGCCGCGGGCTCAGCCGAAGCCCGAACCGATCAAGGCAAAATCGAAGCAGCCCGCGGTCAACTATCATACGGTCAAAAAAGGCGACACCCTTTCAAGCATCGCCAGATACTACAAGATCAGCTCACAGGAAATTAAGAAGGCAAACTCCCTGAAGTCCGATTCCCTGACCCCGGGTCAGAAGCTCAGGATCCCGTGATCCGGCGCGGACATTCACGGAACGAACGACCAACGCCGTGACATCGCTCTCCGGGATAACCGGTCACTCCCGCTCTCAGGGCGGCCCCGTGACCGGCTATCCCTCGATTCTTCCACACAGGTCCCGCTTCTCCGGAAATGCGCTCACCCCATCGAAACTGTTTCCAACCAGTTGTACCCAATGGTCGGCTCTCCAGACTCACCAGAGATGCCGTCTAAAGGTCAATTCGCCTGGTGGCCATCCAGCCAGAATCGCAGCGCTCTCTTCAATTCATCGATCTGCTCGGAGTCGGTGACCTTTTCCCCATTGTGAGTCCTCACGTAAAAGACGTCGGCGACCTGATCGACTTTCGTGGTGATCTTCGCAACGTAAATCCTGATCTGCAGTTCGAACAGGGTCCTGCTGATCGTATAAAGAAGCCCCACACGATCGATTGAATAGACCTCGATGATCGTGTACATCCCGGAGGATTCGTTATCGACGAGGATTTTGCTCGGACCGGAACGTAGAGGCATCTGAGCCGCAGGCCTCGCGATCGCATGTTCGGCAATCCGATAGTCGAGCGCCATTTTCCCCGTAAGCAATCGTTCCATGTCATTTCTGACCGCATCCCAGTCCATCTCCCGCACTCCATTCTCGGGGAGCCTGCACCGGAAAATGAGCAGAATGACGCCCGGATGAAGCGTGAAAACCTGGGCTCCAAGAATATTCATGTCATGCAGGCTGAGAATGCCGGCGGATCGCGACAGGAGCCCCGGCCGCTCCCAGCTCATTATCGTTATCTCGGCCGTCTCCACCGAAGGAGAGACCTCCCAGACGAAAAATACCCCGGAAAGTTGAAGTTGCCGCTCCATTCTGAGGTGCTTTGCTACCGCCTTCGGATGCATCGAAAGCAGATACCTTGGGACCAACTGTGAGAAATACGCCTCCAGCTCCTCATTGCTCATCAGGTCGGCCACTTCGCTACGCACCTGATTCTTGACCTGTTCGACCCTCTCGGCGATTGCCTGAGGGCTGGGCTCTCCCTTTTCCAGGATGTGACGAACGCTGTTGTAGAGGGGGATCACGGGAGTATCGCGCCATTTCTGCCTGGCTTTGGGTCCTGTAGACGCCATATCTGCAAAGCTGAGGAGCAGGAGAAGGTCGAGCATTTCAGGATTCTGTATGGCAAGCGCACAATGCGCGAGCATCTCCTGGTCCGCGAGGTCCCTGAGAGAGGCACTGTCCATGAGTACCAGATGTTGGGCCACAAGGAATCGGACTTTGTCGGATTCGTCGGAGTTCAGGCCAAGCCGCCTTCCTATGGCAGGGATCATTTCTCCTCCGGCGGCCGCATGCCCCCCTCCGGAACTCTTCCCAATGTCGTGAAGCAGGCACGCAAGAAACAACCACGTCGGGTCCTCCAGATCGTGGGCGATCCGGGTAAGTTCAGGTTCGATGCTCGAGTAGTCTCCGGCCAGCAGCTTCTTCATCTCGCTCAGGGTCCGCAGATGGTGCTCCTCGACAGGGTACAGATGAAAGGCATCATGTTGCATCAGGCCATGAACGGCGGCAAGTTCCGGTATGAGACAGGAAAGGAGACCCTGGTCATAAAACCTTCGGAAGACGGGCAGCTCCTTCGAGTCCGCACGAATCAACCCCAGAAGTTCTTCCTTGACCATCGTATCGCCCGATGCGGCGTTCAGGGCATTGCGGTGGTGATGGAGCCACTGACGTGTCACATTTGCAAAACCAAGTTGCTTTTCTGCCGCGACCCTGAACAGGTGGACCAAATGCCCGGCAGTGGCGGGGTATTTGTCCGTTTGAATGTGGATTTTGCCGCTGCTTGCGAAAAGTCCGTCTTCGAGCATCACGGATTCAGCCGCAGCATCTTCTTCTCTGCTTCTGCTCTCGTGCAGCCGTTCCCAGAACTCCGAAGAAATGAAGCTCACCCCATGGAAATTCTGAAAGACGGACTGCATGAAATTCTCGACTGCAAGATAACCCGCTCTGTCGGAATACCCCAGCTTGAGGGCCAGCAGTTCCTGTTCGTCGAAGTGAAGGATGCTCGACGGCATGTCTGAGATGGTCTGGAGCATGCTTTCCAACCGGGCGTAAGTCTTCTCCGCGTGTTGGATGAAATCGACTTCCTGACGGATGAGATACCCCATGAAGATTGCGTCGTCGAGGCTGCGGATACCCGAAGCGACCCGGCAGGCGGCCCCGATGGCGTGTATGTCGGCCAGCCCTCCCGGAGTCTGTTCCAAATTGGGTTCCAGCCAGGTTTCGGGGTATTCGAGTCTGGCCTTGCGCCTTTGAACGGTCTCATAGAGACGCGACAGGAGATATTCCCGGTCTTCCCCGATCATTATATCGAGGCCTTTTTCAAGTTGTTCGATCAGTTGGCGATTTCCGGAAATATAGCGAATTTCAAGCAGTTCCAGAAAACGATCGAAATCGTTTCGGGCGCTTTCCAGGATCGACTCGATAGTTTCCTGCTGCAATTCCACCGACCACCCGCCCTCGATCAGGGGTACGGTGATCTCATCGAGCAGGCTTTTTCCCACCGGCGAAGAATCGGCCTTCAGGAAAAGAACCCTGACCGGTTCATTCGGTCCGATGAGCCCTCTTCCCAAAGCCCCCAGAGCAATCACAGCCCCGCCGGCTCTGAATTGTTCCATGTCGAGGCTGAGTCGATTCACCAGCCGATTATAGAGTGAGATGACGGCAATCTCGAGCAGGCTGGTGTGCCGGGCGAGCATGCCTTCGCTACTGTCCGTCAGGATCTGCTCGCGTTGCTTCCTCAGTGATTCAGAAATATTTGGCATCTTGAGTTCCCTCTATAGTAGTTCCATGAAGACCTCGGATACCCGTGGATATTAAGTCATTGTGCGCCAAAAAGCATGCCAAAAGCGCTCTTGCGGGGTGACGGGGAAAGCAGTCGGCATTGAACCCCACTTAGGGCTTGTCCGTAAACAAATCCTTTGTGCTTGCATCCGGCTTTTGGCCCACTTCGGCCGCTCCTCAATCGCAAAATCCTCAACGTAGTCCAGCTACGCCTGCGGTTTTGCTCAATCGTCGCGACCAAAATCGGTCTCAAAATCCGGTGCGATCCCTAAAAGGCCTATTTACGGACAAGCCCCTATTCTGATAATCATGCGCCGTAGCGATACGAGAATGCGCCGAGCTTGACCGTGAAGCAAATACTGGGTATTCTAATTTTTTTAACAAATGGAGCTGAATTCTTGAACAAGGAGACTCCAGTGATCGCGATATTGGACTATCGGGCCGGAAATCTCACAAGTGTGGAACGGGCTCTGCACTCCCTCGGGTTTTCTTGCCGGATCACTCATTCACATGAAGAGATCGCGAAGGCGGAGCGCATTATTTTCCCGGGCGTCGGCGCAGCGGGAAAATCCATGGCCGATCTCAAGGAACTGGGATTGGATTCCCTGCTGCGGGAGAGGCTCGCCCGCGGAATCCCCGTGCTGGGAATCTGTGTGGGACTGCAGGTCCTTTTCGATTATAGTGACGAAAACGATACTCCCTGCCTCGGCATAATCCCCGGGAAAGTGCGTCTCTTTCCAGGGAACATGTACAGCAAACATCGTGACCCCCTCAAGATTCCACATATGGGCTGGAATCGTGTGGAGTTCAAGAAATCGCATCCCGTTTTCGATGACATTCAGGAGGGAAGCGAATTTTACTTCGTGCACAGTTACTACCCCGATCCGACCCAGCCCGACCATGTGTTGGGCGAGACCGAATATGGGATCAAATTCGCCTCCGCGGTGGCTCTTCGCAATCTTGTCGCCGTGCAGTTTCACCCCGAAAAGAGTGGACCTCCCGGTTTACGGATTCTGCGCAACTTTTGCCGATGGAACGGGCAGACTTCCAAATAAAGGAGATGGAATGCTGAGCAAGCGGATCATCCCTTGCCTGGACGTTCGTGACGGACGCACTACCAAAGGGATAAAATTCAGGGACAACATAGACATCGGCGATCCGGTCGAAATGGGGCGCTTTTATTACGAAGAAGGCGCGGATGAGATCGTGTTTTACGACATCACTGCATCCAGCGATCGCCGCCCGATCATGCTCGATGTCGTGAGGAGGGTCGCCGAAACGATTTTCATCCCCTTTTCCGTGGGTGGGGGCATCAGGACCGTTGAAGACATGCGCGACGTTCTCCTGGCCGGAGCTGAAAAGGTCAGCGTAAACTCTTCCGCCGTCCTCAACCCGGAGATCATTCGCCAGGGTGCGCAGGCATTCGGGAACCAATGCGTTGTTCTCGGGATGGACGTCAAACATATCGGGCCTTCGGAAAAGATCCCTTCCGGTTATGAAATCGTCATCAATGGTGGAAGGACCCGCATGGGAATCGATGCCCTCTGGTGGGCGCAGGAGGCTGAACGGCTCGGGGCCGGAGAAATCTGCCTCAACTCCATTGATGCCGACGGCACCCAGGACGGCTACGAACTGAATCTCACGCGGATGATTTCAACAAACGTTCATATCCCCGTGATCGCCTCCGGCGGAGCCGGAAAGCCGGAACACCTCCTGGACGTCCTAAAGGGCGGCAAGGCCGACGCAGCCCTCATCGCATCCATGGTCCACTACGGTACCTACACGATTCGCGATATCAAGAAATTCCTCGATGACAACGGGGTAAAGGTTCGCAAGGTCTGGTAGGCCGCAGGGGGATGAAGACTCCGACCCGTTGCCCAAAGGAGAAGCCGAAGCCCGATGAAATCAGGATTCGTCATCCCGGCGGAGGCCGGAATCCAGACTCTTTGAATTTATTGGATAATTCCAATTAACAACACTGGACCCCGGCAATATCGCCGGGGTGACGTTCTTGCCTCGTTCCCACGCTCCTGCGTGGGAATGCAGATTTCGGCTGTGTGATCGCGTAAAAGACAATTCGGAAGGTCAAAGGCCGGTGCCACGCCTCATTTTTCACCTGGTTTCGGTTTGGGCAACAGCCCGACTCTGCGTTCCATTAAACTCCCGGAGCAGCCTTCACTCATAGCGTCACCGCTATCCGAGCGGCTCGCACGCGTGCGGGCACATCCCGGGAGTGCAAGTTCCAGATCAGAAAGACCGATATCACCCGGAGAGATTCCCCTGTTTCCGATTCGGGAATCATCCAACCAGTTTCTTGAGTTTTTGCATCATCTCCTCGACTTCTTTCGCGCCCTTTTCGTAAAAACTTCTTTCGTTCGGCGCCAGTTCATTCAGCAGTCTGAGGAATTCTCCGACGTGCACGAGTTCTTCATCGGCAATGTCTTTGAGCACGACCCTGGCAAGTTCGTTCTCCGTTGACTCCGCAAGTTGCATATAAAGTTGTACCGCCTCATATTCGGCGGCGACCATGAATCGTATCGCTCTGACCAGCTCGGAGTGAGTGAGCTTGCGGCCGTCAAGCGCCAAACCTGAAAAAGCTGTCCCGAACTCGGGCATAATTCCCCCCTCGGTCCCTGACCTGTTGAATTCTGAAAATGGAAGACGGGTGCCGCAGTCCGCCGCGCCCCGGGGCGGGCACATCCCGGGGACAGGCCCTGCCCTGCAATTGCTCCCTGTGATTTTGAGCGTTCAAACCGCAAAGTAAGCGGCGGCGGGCTTCAGGTCAATACTTCCCCGGACTTCAACTCGCAACAATTACTCAAAGTCCTCGATTCCGCTGGAACAGGCAGATTCGTTGTGCTACAAGTCCCTCCTTGCAAAAGTTCGCTTGATGTTGATACTTTCGCGTGGGACGGCTTGCCCGCGAAATCATAAATAGGGGAGATAAAAAAGCAAATGGATAAGCTGTTGAATAAGATCGCCGCAAGGGAAGCGGTTATCGGAGTGATCGGCCTCGGGTATGTCGGTCTGCCTCTTCTTATCAGGTTTGGTGAAGTCGGTTTCCCACTTCGCGGATTCGATGTAGACAGCCGGAAAATCGATGCCCTGCTGCATGGGAAAAGCTATATCGAACACATCCCCGTTTCCAGGGTGACGGACTATCTCGCTCAGCGCAAGCTCGACGTGACCCTCGATTTCGAACGACTCGACGAGGCCGACTGCATTCTCATCTGTGTCCCGACACCACTCACCGAAAAGCAGGAACCGGACCTGCGCTTCGTATCGGACACCACCGAAGCCATCGCCAGGCGCCTCCGTCCCGGCCAGTTGATAGTCCTCGAAAGCACGACCTATCCCGGGACCACCGAGGAAATGGTGCTCCCGAGACTCGAACAGACCGGGCTGAAGGTCGGCCGGGATTTCTGCCTTGCCTTTTCTCCCGAAAGGGAAGACCCGGGCAATAAAGCATACAACACCGGAAATATACCGAAAGTGGTCGGGGGAGTAACTCAGAAGTGCCTCGAGTGCGCCTCTGCCCTCTATGGGCAGGCCGTATCCAGGGTTGTCCCCGTCTCTTCCACTCGAGCCGCGGAACTGACCAAACTTCTCGAGAACATCTACCGAAGCGTCAATATCGCGCTCGTTAACGAATTGAAAGTGCTCTCCCAACGGATGGGAATCGATATCTGGGAGGTGATCCAGGCCGCCTCGACAAAGCCTTTCGGTTTTACTCCTTTCCTGCCGGGCCCCGGTTTAGGGGGACACTGCATTCCCATAGATCCGTTCTATCTTTCGTGGAAGGCCAGGGAATACGATTTCACCACCCGATTCATCCAGTTGGCCGGCGAGGTCAACGTCTCGATGCCTTATTATGTGCTCGAACGCACGTCGGATGCCCTCAATGCGCAGAGAAAGTGCCTGAACGGTTCGAAGATACTGGTGTTGGGGGTGGCCTATAAGAAAGACATCGACGACGACCGGGAATCGCCGTCCTACGAAATCATGGAGTTGCTTCAGCAGCGGGGCGCCGAAGTTTGTTACAACGACCCGCACATAGCCAGGCTGAAAGCGGGCCGCAAACACAATTTTCAAATGGCATCCGTTGAGCTGACCGAGGAGAGCCTCCGGGAGATGGATGCCGTCATCATTCTTACCGACCACACGGCTTACGATTACGCCTGGATCGTGGAACACGCATCACTGGTCGTCGATTCGAGGAACGCCACCAGGGAAGTCGCCGAAGGACGGGAAAAAATAGTCAAAGCCTGAAAACCGCTGAGCTTCAGTCAACGAATTATTTGTTCATGATTCTGTCGATTGCGCTCTCAACCAGTTCCCGGATCTGCTCGAGCCTGGCCGGGGAATCGGCCTCATAGCGCAGCACCAGTACGGGCTGCGTATTGGATGCACGCACCAGGCCCCACCCGTCCGGAAAGACGATGCGGGCCCCATCGACATCGATAATTTTGAACCTGTTCTCGGCAAAATACTGTTTTGCGGCCTCCACCACCTGAAATTTCAGTTCGTCGGGGCACGGAACTCTGATTTCAGGGGTGGTGTACGTTTCGGGAATCCCTTCCAGAAGCTCGGGGATGGTTTTCCCCGAGCGGGCGAGGATTTCGATCAGACGACACGAAGAATAGATGCCGTCATCGAATCCGAAATAGCGATCCTTGAAGAACACGTGCCCGCTCATCTCGCCCGCCAGGACGGCCCCCACCTCTTTCATCTTGGCCTTGATCAGTGAATGGCCGGCTTTCCACATGACGACCTTTCCACCGCGCTCCTCGATATCGTCGTAGAGCGTCTTCGAGCATTTCACCTCTGAGATAAAAGTCGTCCCGGGACGCCGCGAAAGGATCTCGCGTGCGAAGACGATCATCAGTTTATCCCCAAAAACGATCTCCCCGCGATGATCGATCACGCCCAGGCGATCGCAGTCTCCGTCATAGGCAATTCCGACATCGAGCTTTTCTTTCCTGACGAGCTTTGCCAGGTCTTCCATATTCTCGATGACCGTGGGGTCGGGTTCATGATTTGGAAACGTTCCGTCCATTTCGCAAAAAATCGGGAACACCTCGCAGCCGAGCCTTTTAAGCAACGGCACGGCGATGGGGCCTCCGGTGGCATTCCCCGCGTCTACTCCAACCCTGAGTCCACGGGCCAGTTTCACATTCCCGAGCACATAATCCAGGTAAGGGGTCACGATATCGTACGATCGAACTTCCCCTTTCCCAGTCGCAAAATCCCGCGAATCCATCAATTCGCGTACTCGCTGGATTTCAGGGCCGGAAATGGTGTCATGCCCGTTACAGATTTTGAACCCGTTGTATTCCGGCGGATTGTGGCTGGCGGTGACCATCACGCCGCCTTCGCGCTCCAGGTGTCTTAGCGCGAAGTATAGAAGCGGTGTGGGACAGACGCCGACATCGATTATGTTCAGCCCCGCCGTAAGCATCCCTTCGACAAGCAGGTTGCGATATTTTTCCGAACTCAGCCTGCAATCCCTTCCCACCACGACCCGGGACTTATTCTGCCGCACCATGTAAGTTCCGAACGTCTTTCCCAGCACAAACACGTCATCGTCCATAATTTCCTTACCGACAATGCCTCGCAAATCATATTCACGGAAAACTCTGGCATCCACAGAGATTATCTCCTTTACCGTCTCTCGGTTGTTATAGAGGTTTAAATGGCAGGCACATGATTCAGCAAACAGAATGGATCAGGTATTCTAACGGGGATACGCCAATGCAGCGGAGCCGTCCCCGGCTGGGCAAAACGAACCACACCGGACAGCGGCTCCGAATCCTGATGAATGAGGGAAACCCGTCTGAAAGCAATCAGAAAAAATCAGTGGTGCCCGTGGCCGGGTCCTTCGTCTTTGCCCATTCTCTTCAAAGTCATGAGAAGAGCCGCGAGTACACCGATCCCAATGATACCGAGCGCTCCATACAACGCACAAAAGAAGACGGCATGGCTGGAATCATACCATGGGATGTCCCAGGGCAACATGCTGGCCACACTGCGTTTGAGTTCCACGCACAAGAATTCGCTTATTCCGAACATGTCGTGCCTCCGTTTCTCAAAACTTCAAATGAAGGAGGAAATATTGCGCCTAAAAGTTCGTGAAAGCTTTAGCAAACTTTTCACGCCCGGTCAATTACAAAAACTCAACCCGGCAGACAATGCATAAGCCCGCCGACAACTGTTCCGCCCCCGGTACTCGCTTCCCCGTCGAAAAGCATCGAGCCGCAGAGGCAGTCAAAAGGACATGAAGACTCACACGAATCCCTGGCCCACTGCGGAGTCATCTTCCCCGCAAAAGCTTCGTTCAGGGCCTCGGCCGCCGCCGCTTCCCATCGGGCGAGCAGGCTGTCCACTTTTTCATTCGACTCGACCATAACCACATGCTTCAGGTGTCTCACGGATTTAAGTGCAATATAGCCCGCGGCAAGGGACACGGACGGATCGACAGAGCCTCCGATGAGCGCCCGGCGAATCGCAAGAAGATAAGCCGGAAGTTGCGGGAATTTCAGTTCATCGGTGACCTGACTTTGCCGTGGGACATTTCCCGTCTTGTAATCCCAGCATATACACCCGTGTTCGGGATGAAAATCCAGCCTGTCCAGGCGTCCCCTCAGTTGAACCGGGCAGTCGCGAAGCCGAAGGCCGCTGAAGTCGGCTTCAAGCGAAATCCACCTCCATCCCTGCAGGAACAGCGAGTGCTCCTCGCCGAGCCATTCAGACAGAAGACCCGGCATCCCATCGCGATTTCCGAGCAGCCTCCTCACCTCGACTTCCCAGCAATGGGCTGAAGCTTCATTCTTCGCGGCCTCCGGGATGCAGTCGTTCAAAACGATGAGAAGCTCCTCAAGGGGAAGTTCGAAGCCGTGAGGATCGGACAAGAGCCTCTTCCCAAAAAGCAGCAGCAGTTCGTGTATCTGCCGGCCTCTCGTTGGAGGATCGAGTCCACGCACAGGTTCGAGCAAGTTTTCGAGTCGCAGGATTTCCTGCAGGAAAAACCGGCTGGGGCAGCAGAGGAGCGATTCCAGGGCGCTCACGGATATCTGGCCCGGAAACCGGAGGTTCTTCACGTGATACAGATCGGCGGTCCGCCTCCCATTGTCGCCTTTGTTCCCGGTGGGCCCCTCATCCGCACATCTTGTCGAAATGGATTCCCTCTCCTTTTGCACGGCAAAACCGCGCACCCCGTCGGCCACCCATCTCGCCCGCTGAAGCGCCGGCATATCGTGACGCCAGGGTATCGCCGATTCCATGATCTTCTCATCCTCGCCGGGCCAGAAAGGAGACGGCACGCATGGGTCCCCTCCCGAAGTCATCATCGGCCGGCTGAGAACAACCTCATCGCTTGAGGCGAGGATTTGTCCGAGAAGATGGCGGGCAAAAAGGTACTGGCTTTCAACGTCGCCCCCCTGGATTCGTTGTCTCTCCCGGCCGCTGAGGAGCGGAAAAGATCGGGGCTGCTGCGGGATAACCCCGGCCAGGAAGCCGGGAACATATGCACGTTTGAATGACAGCCCGCGAAGTTCCAGCCCTCCGATCACCTGAATTCCGGCGTCTTCGTATCCTGAAAGCTCGACATGCAGCCTTTCGGCACCTGCGTTGAGCCAGGCTGAAAGATTTGCCGCATCCGTCAAATTGTCTCCGAATTCGACTCCGAAACGGTCGAGCAATTCATTCAATCGCTGCCATGCGACCTGGTCGCGTTCATTTGCGAGAACGGGAAATCCCATCTGCTTCCAGAACAACCTGAGGTTTTCCAGCCACGAGGATACCGTCCGACGAGTTCGAAGCAGCGGAGCAAACGCTTCCGTCAGTTCATTTCCGCCGCGAGGCAAGATGATCTTATCGGTCTCCGGCAGGGATTCGAGAAGGGTCTTTAGACCACGCTCGATTCCTTTCTCTTTCCATTTCCAATCCCACTGGGTGAGAGTGCGATTCCACGGTGCCAGGTACCCATAGTACGGAGACCGGATCAGGGAAAAGAACGGCAACCGATTCTCCTCCCGGATGCAGAAATCCAGGGGCAGCACTGCGGCCCTGTAAAGAGAATGCTCGGAGAGTGTGTTGCCTGACACCAGATTATAGGCGGAGTTTTCCCCCTCCAGGGGCAAACCGAAGACATCTTTGAAATGCTTTGCGACAAGGGGGGCGTAGCCTGTGGAATCCAGCAGGACAACCGCCAGATCATGGAGCGGGAAACGTTGCGTCGAAGCAATGATTTCATCCAGCAGCCCGAAGACCTCCTGTTCGGGATCCGCATATACCAGCGCCCGCGGCTTCATTTCCACGGCGGGAAGCGGCAACATGACTCCGCTGGTCCGACCGGCAAGCATCTCCAGCAGCGTTCTCTCCCAATATCCGGCAAACTCGAATCCGACGACTGCCGCCTTTGACGGGATCACCTCCGTATGGTCGGAGAGATACCGGCACAGGCGCTCCGGGAGGCAAGCCGGATGAAACAGCCCAAGTCCGGCCATTCGCTCCTGAAAGGGTCCCCAAAGGCTCCTTCTCCATTCGACCAGCCGGTTGGCGGGTTCTCCCCGCCCGGGGTCCACGCCATACCGCAGGCAATGCTCGAAACACTCATCCAGGCCAAGCACGAGCGGGATGTCAGGCAGCAGAGGCTCGGGAGGCGGACTTTGCTTCATGCACTCGGACAGAATACGCCAGCGGCTGAAGCTCGAAGCGGGCCAGGTTTCGGGCCAGAGTTCCTCCCAGAAAAGATCGGCCCACGAGTTGAATGTCCTGCATCGGGCGCCTGCCCACGAACTTCTCCCCGTCAGCTCATGCGCGCGTCTGAAGCGCCATCGCAATTGATGCGCAAACCTCTCGGTTTCCGTCAGGAGTTCATACCCCTGATCCATGAGGTCCAAAAGCATCTTCTGATAATCAAAATTGTTCATCATTGTCGTCAGCCGCGGCAAGCAGGCCCCGGGCGTATAAAACGCAACCGCAGGATGGATGAGCCGGTCCGGGAGATTTCATTGAAACACTTTGACAAATTTCAGCTAAGCTGAATATATAAGTATAAGCTACGGATGCAGAATACACCCGGGAGCTTTGGATGTCAGCATCAAACGGCTGCGTGAGCATTGTTGGTCCTGATCCTGGAAAAGAAAGTTCATCCACAATGAAGAATGTCTTTTCAAATGTTCTGGAATGCATCGGCAACACGCCTCTGGTCCGCATCAACCGCTTGAACACGAATCCCGGAGTGACCCTCTATGCAAAGCTGGAAGCGCGGAATCCCGGGGGATCCATCAAGGACCGCCCTGCCCTTACAATGATAGAGGCTGCGGAGCGCGAGGGGCTGCTTACGCCCGACAAGATCATCATAGAGGCCACCAGCGGGAATACGGGCATCGGCCTCGCCATCGTCGCCGCAGTGAAGGGATACCGGATTATGCTTGCCATGCCGGAAACGGCAAGCCTCGAGCGCCAGAAGATCCTCAAAGCACTTGGCGCCCAACTCCTTCTTACTCCGGGCAACCTCGCCACAGACGGCGCCATAGAAGAAGTGTACAACCTCGTGAGAGAGAATCCGGATCGCTATTTCATGCCCGATCAATTCAACAATCCCGCGAATCCCCTCGCTCACCGATACGGCACGGGGCCGGAGATCTACGACCAAACCGACGGGAAGGTAAATGCGGTGGTGGTCACTCTGGGCACCACCGGCACCGCGATGGGAATCCTCCAGGCCATGAAAGAGAGGGACCCCGCCATCAGGGTCGTAGGTGTCGAGCCATACCCCGGGCACCGCGTCCAGGGATTGAAGAACATGAAGGAATCATACGTTCCGGGCATATTCGATCGTCACGCCATGGACCAGATAATCCATGTACGGGACGAAGAGGCTTTCGAGATGGCCCGGCGCCTTGCCCGGGAAGAAGGAATATTCGCCGGCATGAGTTCGGGAGCGGCAATGGCCGTCGCCGTTCAACTCGCCGCCGGTATGGAGACCGGAATCGTCGTCACCGTCCTCCCGGATGGAGGGGATCGATATCTCAGCACAAACCTTTTCACGACGCTTCTTGAACCCGACTTTCATTTCTTCAATCTGATCGAGAGAAAGAAAGTGGAATTCAAGCCCGTGACCGAGGGAAAGGTGCGGATATGCGTCACCGGTCCTCCTCTCGACAACCTGTTGACACTCCAGGAATCGCGCCGTTTCCTCCTGGCCGATCTGCTCTCGAGGTTTCTTGCCGCAAAGGACTTCTCCGTCGACCAGGTGGTGCTGGTCCCCGACCTCGACAGCCGAACAATCAACGGGTCGTTTGCTTCCAAAATGGACCTCCCCTCATACACCCAGCGGCAGCTCGATCAGATACTCTGCGATCTCGACCTGCTCGCGATCAAAAGAGCGTACCGCTACCCGCGGGCTTCCGAACACATCGACGAGATAACCGGATACACAAAACTCCTGGTCGACAAGGGGATGGCGTATGAGAAACTGCGCTCCGTTTATTTTAACCTTTCCAAGAGCCGGGATTACGGAGCACTGTCCAGGATAAATCTAAAGAAGATCCGCCTTGGCACAACGGTTGACCTGGACGCCTACGAGAAACTCAATCCCAGAGATTTCGCGCTGCTGAAACGCGCCACCCTGGCCGAACTCAAGCACGGCGTCTGCATGAAGACCGACTGGGGAAACGTGATCCCCACCTGGCACATCGCGGCTGCTTCCGCTGCGATTCACGACCTTGGCACACCCATCGATATTCAGGTAAGCAGCGTGGACTTTTTGTTCCCCCACCTGGAAAACGTCCGCCAGGTCGGCGAGGCTTTGACCGGAAAGCCGTTCGCCAATATCTGGATGCTTGCCGAGCGCCTGTGGTCAAAAGCCGAGACAAAGGACAACGACCTCAATGAGAACATCCCCGTCAGGCAACTGGTCCAACTTGGCTCTTCCCCTCTCGAAATTCGGTTCTGGCTGCTGTGCAACCACTACAGAAAGCCGATCCACGTCACCATGGCAAATATCAGGAACGCGGCTGGAGGCTACCAGCGCATGAAGGAATTCATCCATCGCATTCAGCACCCGAAAGCCGACTTCCTGGATCACAAGGTCCTTCCGGAAATGATTTACGCTCTCGAACAGGGCTTTTTTGACGCGTTGAGCGACGACCTGAATATGCCGAAAGCCCTTGCCGCGGTATTCAGATTCATTCGACAGTTCAATCCGATCCTCGACAAGGAAGAATTCAGTGAAGTGCAGCGAAAGCAGATCGTCGACCTGCTGAGAAAGGTAAACGGCATCCTCGGCGTCTTCGATCTGGAACTGCAGCCCTTGACCGCAGAGGAAACCGATCTCATCCGGAAGCGTGATGAGGCAAGGAAATCTCACAAATGGGAGGTGGCGGACCAGATGAGGCTTGAACTTCTGAGCCGCGGGATAAGAGTGGTCGACACGCCGACCGGCGCTCGCTGGGAGCGGGCCGGACTCAAGGGACCGAATTGATCCCTTCTTCCTTATCCTCGTGCGCGTGCCGTGAATGATTCGCAGCATCCCGCAAGATCGGCAGGCCCCGGGACTCCTCGGGCACCTTCCCTCTCCCCCGTCAATACAGTTGGCTTAAGAAAGATCTCAGCGGCCTAAGCCGTCACCCCGGCGAAAGCCGGGGTCCGGAAAAGCTTGACTCGTCTGGATTCCGGCCTCCGCCGGTGTGACGTCCATGCACTCCCGCAACGGGTCCGGAGGGGCTTAAAGCAACAGCATTGCCCTCCTCCGTCGAGCCGTATTGGCCGTTTTGTCCGGGGCCATACTGCCCCGTCGTACAGGGGTAATGAACCACCCCACAGCACATGCCGGACCACGCTTAAGTGAAATCGAAGACGCTCTCGCCCAGACCGATCGAATGGGTCGCCTCAAACAGCCGCAGGGCTTCCTCGTATGCGTGATCGGATATCCGTTTCTTGTAAGCCGGGGGAATGGCATTCATCCTGGCGGCAAATCCTTTGTTGGCGTTCTTGATGTTTCCGCCGGTATTTTTGGTTTCAACAGCCCAGACTCTCATCTCTTCCCAAAGTTCGTCGGGAATCCCCCGGTACGAGCGCTTGATGTATTCGCGATTCTCGGTGGTCAGGGCATTGCCGTTCTGGTTCATGGCAAGACCGAAGGAAATATTCTGCCACAGAGTACCCACGTTCCCTTTTCGAACACCATACTGTATGAATGAAGAAATCTTCTCCAGCGAAGTTCCCGTGATGCCATGCTGGGCAATGTCCACGGACCATGGCTGAATCGCGTCCCATATGCTGCGGGTAAGATCGAGCTGGATGCCTTCCTGCGTCGTGCCGAAATAGGTTCCATGAATGGACCCGTTGTTGATCGCCAGCAGGTTCGGGTGGATCTTTTTCTTGCCCAGTTCTTCGATAAACCATGCCGCTTCCTCCGGCTGGGTGAATCCTTCGGCACTCCCGCTTTTCGCTCCGATCTCTCCCAGTTCCACTTCCAGGTTCAGCCCTTGCTCAACGATCGGTTTGCCCAGTACCGACGTTGCGGCAAGATTCCTGTCATTTTCCATGTGTGATGCATCGATTGCAAAAGACGTAAACCCGGCTTCCATCTCATCGGCAATCAGTGCTCCCACTTTCACGACTTCGTCCGGCGTCTTCACAGTGATGTGATCGCCGTGGATGGCAAACGGCACTCCGGTATTCCCCAGCCGCTCGTTCTCCCCAAGAATGAACTCGACAAAACCGGCAGGTGAAAACTCGGTGTATCCGAGTTCCGACTTGGCGATTTCGTACATCACCGGTGCGCGGCAGGCCATGGATGCCAGCACGATCCCTTCCACCGGGAGGCGGCACCTGATGTTGCAGGCCATGATCATTGCGTTATGTTTCCTGGCGGCGTCGATCAGCGCCCGACCGTTAACGAGGGGAACCAAACTGCCTGGAAAGCGCCTTTTCACATTATCGGGACGGACATCGGCTCTCTTGTTCATTTATCCATTCTCCTTGCCCATTGCGAGTCCGCCTGGATCGGCCTTTCGGAACAATACCGGTCTGTTTCCACGGCGCGGCTCATTACATCCCCCAGATACAGAGACATCCTCAAACCAACGCGGTTTGCATACATGCCCTTGTCTTATAGGTAATCTACAGTTAAAGTGCAAGTATCCGCGGATGTCCCCCACAAAGATTCCTTTGCAGATCGGGAAATGAATAAATCGGCAGTGTCGGTTTTCAAGCCGTCCGTTTCCTGTTTTCTGCCGCTGAAGCGCTGGGGAGCGTGCAGTGTGAGCCGTTTGAGATCTTTTCCCCTGGTCACCATCGTCGTAATCCAGGGTTCCTCCATGATGATGAGGATGCTTTCCGACCTTCCAATCAAAGGATCTGTGAGGGGGGCAATCCGGTACGACTGTTGTTGAACGCGCAGCGGGCCCCTCCCCGGCGCCTGCCGGTGGATGGTACGAGGATTCGATTTGAGCGCAATTCCGGACCTGCCGTCAGCTAAAGAAGAACTCCGCAGGGATTTTCTGTCGGAACACGGGGTCCATCCTTCCGGATTTCATCCAAAAGAGATGGCGAAAGCGGCCGAGAGGCTCCGTCAAGCGTCTCAATACCGGACTGCAAAAACGCTTATGGTATCCCTCGACCCCGACCTGCACCAGGTTCGCCTCAACGCAGTCACGGACCGTAAGCGGCTTGTTCTGCCGACTCCGGGTCTGCGGAACGGCTTCCTTTCAGTCGAACCGCGATTTATACCCCCTGGAAAGCGCAAGTCCGCTATCCAGCCCCATCCGGAGAACCTTTTTGCGGCAAAGATTCCCTACGAAAAGCCCCTGGGATGGGCTGTCGACCTTGTGATTACTGAAAGCCTGCTGGCGGGGCTGGATGGAAGCCGATTGGGAGATGGAGCCGGCCATCTGGACCTGCAGGTGGCGATACTGACGACTCTGGGCTGGGCTGCCCCGGATCTCACGATAGTGACGGTTGTCGGAGACGCCCGTGTGACGAGTTCGGTTCCCATGAAGGGAACCGATGTCGGGGTCCATTTGATCGTGACCTCGGACAGGCTTATCCCGACGTCCCTCTCCGCTCAACCCGACGTGAAGATAGACACCGGGAAATTGCCTGCGAAGGAAATCCGGCGCAATGATGCACTCTTTTTTCTCTTTGGGAAGGCCTTATTCTCAGCCTGAATCTCCGGGAAATGAATATCATTCTTAAAAAATTCTTGATCTGTTCGGATATTGTATCTATTGTACTGCGGATCTTGACAGGCAGCATATGCTTACTTAATTAACAGGGAATGTGATTCATGAAGACTCGGACACTGTGGTTGCTGTCATTCCTGGCGGTCTTCGGGGTGCTGGTCGCGACAACATGTAGTGCAGAAGAAGAATTCACCGCGACAGTCCATCGTTACGAGTACCGGATACCTGATCTGACGGTTGTGGGAGAGCCTTCATGGTATAAGGTGGGACCCAAGGACACCCTGCTCGACGTCGCCAGGCGATACGGTCTGGGCTACAACGATGTCGACCTGCTCTTCCCTCGCATGGACGCATGGGTGCCTCCAGTGGGGAAGCGAATCATGATCCCCACGTGCTGGGTGCTTCCGCCAACGCAGCACCAGCAGCTTGTGATTAATATTCCTGAACTGAGGCTTTACTTTTTCGACAAATCCACATCGACGGTACAGACCTATCCCATAGGAATCGGAGATGAAGGATGGGAAAGCCCCCTTGGAACTTTCAGTATCGTCGAAAAGCGTCCGAACCCGACGTGGTATATTCCCGTGTCCCTGCAGGAGAAATATGGAATGGCTTCCATGCCGCCCGGACCTGAGAATCCGTTGGGAGAATTCATGCTGAAGTTCTCGGCCGGAGCTTACGGCGTCCATGGGACGGCGATGCCCTGGGGAGTCGGCAGACTCGTGAGCCACGGGTGTATCAGGTGTTATCCCGAGCATATCCGGATCCTCTATCCGCAGGTCTCTGTGGGCTATAAGCTCGAACTGATCTACGAACCGATCAAGTTCGGGCAGAAGGGCGGCCAAATCTTCGTCGAGGCGCACCCTGACGTATACCGGAAAATCCCCGACTACGTCCAGTTCGGCCTTGATAAGTTGGCTCAATATCCTTTGGAAAAGCAAGTAGATCGGAAAAAGTTCATTATGGCTGTGACTCTTCAGAACGGAGTCCCGATGAATGTCACCCGCTTCTCTCCTGACGATAGTTCCTTAAAAACGGTCGAATTTTCGCAGGAGTAGAGCATTACGGCAAATGTTCGAACATTGGGCCTCCCATATGCCGCGCGCAAAAATTTCTTGATTTTGCAGAAGTTGTGACGTAGCATTTGCCTGTTTTTTCAAATACAGCCATTGAGGTAGCGTGAGTAATGTGGATGGTTCTCGTAGATACTCGAATAGAGAGGGGGTGAGACAACAAGTAGCCCTAAGCTGGTATGAGTAAGGATAAGGAGAAGTACAACGTTATTTACTGTTTGATCGGTTTTCCAAGGAGGAAAGAGTTATGAAGAGAATAATGGCAGTTTTGTTTGTCGTAGCGTTGGCTTTCACCATGGTTTCCGGTTGCGCTTGCACGCAGGATGCCAAGAAATGCACCGAACTTTGTCAGGCAGCTTTGGACAAAGCCCAGGCCATCGAACAGTCTTGCACGGCTAGCGCCAGAGCAGCAGAAGCCGCCGCACAGAAAGCCGAAGCAGCCGCTCGTAGAGCAGAGGCAGCCGCTGACAAAGCCGAATCGATTTTCATGAAACACATGAAGAAGTAGTGTTGCGAAATCATTCTTTTTGATGAAAGCCGGTGGGTATCTTCCACCGGCTTTTCTTTTTGTGCCTGCTTGGGTCTCCTCGTTCTGCGCGGCGCCTTTCCGGAAACATCCGTGTTCGTTCTTCAGCACCGGCAGAGCGCAAGCGGATTCGGATCGATATCAGGAATACAGGCATTGTCGAAGCCTGAGTGATATTGCCCCCGGCGCGGGCTGTTCATTTCGGAGGTGAGACCGCACGGGCTTTCCGAAAAGACACTACTTATTGGATTCTTCGGGGCTCTTCTTTTCCCCCGCCTGCTTGCCCTGATCCATCCCTCCAAAAACAAATCTTCCAATCAGGCTTTCGAAATCCATCGGGGGCTGAGTGTCCCGGATTGTCCCTCCCGGCTTAATTAGAACATCGGAAGCACCCGGCGTTATGGACACATACTTATCGCCGATGATGCCCATCGTCTTGATACTGGCAATGGAATCATCCTCCAGTTTCACATCCTTTTCGATCTTCAAAATAACTTGAGCCTGGCCGTCATGGAGGCTCACCTTTTTCACTTCTCCAATCTTCACTCCCGCCATTGAAACCAGTGCCCTGTCTTTCAAACCGGCGACGTTCGAAAACGAGGCTTTGACGTCATAGTCCTTTCCACCGAACAATTGCAGATGTCCAAGCGTGAATGAAACGTATCCCAGACAGGCCAAACCGATCAGGAGAAACAAACCGACACCGATCTCCAACCCTTTTCGCTCCATCTCCAAAACCCCTGTTTACAGCAAAATCGAAGTAATGACATAGTCACTGACTAAAATCGCAATCGAGGAAAGGACGACACCGTTTGTGGTCGCCCGGCTCACTTCCTCGGGACCGAAATTATTCTTGTCCACGCCGGCATAATATCCCTTATAGGTACAAATCCATATCATCAGGACCCCAAAACAAAGAGCCTTAATGAGCCCCAGGTAGACATCCTTCCACTTGACGCTCGCTTCAATACCGTCCATAAAGGCGCCCGGACTCACACCCAGAAGGTCGACACCCACAAGGTATCCACCCACGATCCCAATGACGTCGCAAAACGCGGCCAGGAGCGGCAGGGCAATCAACGCCGCAAGGAATTTCGGCGTGATCAGGTAGGAATACGGATCGATGGCCATGCATTCCAAAGCGTCAATCTGTTCTTCGATGCGCATGATCCCAATTTCGGCACACATGGCCGAGCCGGCACGCCCCGTGACCATGAGGGCAGTCAGCACAGGACCCAGTTCGCGTATCAGGCTCAGGGCCACTGCCGATCCCAGAAACCCCTCGGAACCGAACTTTGAAAGGCTGTAATAACCCTGCAGCCCAAGCACCATTCCGCTGAACGCACCGGTAAATCCAATAACGATGAAGGACTTGGTACCGATAAACTGCACCTGCCTGGCTACGGACAGGAGCTTGCCCGGCGGTCTGGCTATCCCTTTCACCATCCGGATAAAGAACAGGCCCATGCGGCCAAGATGTTCCACGTGATCCAGGGCAAAAGCCCCGAGTGACCTTATCAGACCTATCATAGCGTATCTCGAACTCCCATTAGGATGTTTCGTGCTTCACATTGCATCCGGTTCTCGGCGCACCGCCCGGACGGCAGTCCCGACCGATCGGGCTGATTTTCCTTTTCTCACGGCAGCATCGGTCAGGCTTGGCGGGTCCCAAGCAGGCAGGACAGGTAATGATCGCTGTCGTTCTCGCGCTGATCCGCTTCTCTTCTCAGAAATTGAACGATCCGCGGGTCCTTGCTTGCCTTGATCACTTCGGCGGAACCGATCCCAAGGATGCGCCCGCGGTCCATGACAATGATCTGATCTCCGATATGGAATGCACTTTCCAGCTCGTGAGTCACCACGACGATGGTCATTCCGAGCGTTTCGCGCAGTTCCAGTATCAGCCTGTCGAGGCCCGCAGCCGTGATGGGATCCAGCCCCGATGAAGGCTCGTCGACGAAGAGAATCTCGGGGTCCATGGCAAGGGATCTTGCCAAACCGGCTCTCTTGCGCATTCCGCCGCTCAGTTGCGACGGCATGTAATCGCAGAATTCGGAAAGAGCCACCATATTCAGCTTGATGATTGCCATCAGCCGAATTGTCTCGTCCGGCAGACGGCTGTGGACTTTCAGGGGAACCGCGATGTTCTCCGCAACGGTCAGAGAATTAAAAAGCGCACCGCTCTGAAAAAGAATGCCGACGCGCCTGCGGTATGCCTGCAGCTCCGCCTCGCTGAAACGCCCAAGATCTTTGCCTTCGACGAATATCTGCCCGGGCTCGGTTGCCTTCAGACCCACAAGGTGACGCAAAAGCGTCGTCTTGCCGCAACCGCTGACCCCCATAATAGCCGTCACCTCTCCCTTCGGTATGGCAAAGTCTATGTCACGGAGCACTTGACGCCCGCGATAAGAACTATTGAGACCCTTAATAACGATCATATTGGAAACAGACATGCTCCAT
The DNA here is from genome assembly GCA_963666995.1 of uncultured Syntrophobacter sp. Classification (GTDB taxonomy): domain Bacteria; phylum Desulfobacterota; class Syntrophobacteria; order Syntrophobacterales; family Syntrophobacteraceae; genus Syntrophobacter. Next base: position 5,034,440 of record OY762941.1, read on the forward strand.
CTCGTCTTTAACCCGCGGGTTGGTCAAAAGCCTTTTCCATGCCGGCCAAATGAATCATGCGACTCGCCGTTTCGCTCACATTGGCCAGGCGCAATTTCCCCCCCTTCGCAGAAATGACCCGCAGCACTTCCACAAGAACGGCTATTCCCGAGGTGTCCATTCTTGAGACTTGGGACAGATCGATCGTAAGCTCTCTTACTTCTTTTCGCCTGGCCACTTTCAAGAGCGGCTTTCGAATCTGCAGAACGCTGTCTCGGTCCAGTGAACCATCCACTTCCACCAGGGGCTTCCCCTGAATCTCTTTCAACCTGAACTCCACGTTCTTCCCCCCCCCAAATCCCGGGCCCCGGTTCTTCTCAAAAAAGCAGGGCCTCCGACACGACAATGTCGGCATGGAAACGATTGCCCGGCCTGTACCCTCGCAGAACGCCACCCGCACGGGCAGGCTCGACCCAGGCCAAGAAGGTATAATATGAACTCGAAATCATTTTTGACAAAGGATTTTTTGTGTGTGGAAAGCCGCTTTTTGATATAAGAAGGTGCCTTGAGCGGCGTTTTGCGCGCCTCGCTTGACCGTACTACGGAATGTTTACTATACTGTTTTTGAGTGGTTGTCTTCGCGCAGAGCGAAATCGTGTTTTTTTGAGGGAGAAGATGGAGGGTGATTCGTGAAGTCTGATGAAAGTGAATTTCCAGTGATCAAGGCCATTTTGGAACGACGCAGCATTCGGCAGTTCTCCGACGCCACCGTGGACCGCAGGTTGATCTGGGAGGGGCTTCGAGCAGCCTCATGGGCCCCCTCCGGGCTCAATAATCAGCCCTGGCGATTTGCGCTGATCTGGGACAGCGGCTTGAAGGACAAAGTGGCCGGCCTCTCGCGTTATTCTTCGATTCTGAAAGCCGCGCCGCTCCTGGTTCCCGTCTTCATGGACAAGGAGAGCTCATATGACTACATGAAAGATTGTATGGGCGTTGGCGCATTCATCCAGAACCTGCTCCTTGCGCTGCATTCGATGGAGCTTGGAGCCGTGTGGCTGGGAGAGATCCTGAAGAATAAGGAGAAGGTCGTAGACATTCTGGGTCTCCCCCCACGTCTTGAGCTTATGGCGGTGGTTGCCGTCGGCCACCCGGAACACCACAACCAGACCTCTCATCGGAAGCCCCTTGAAGAACTCATGGTTCTCGAGAAGTGATCGGCGATACTTCCCAGGGTTTCAAGGTCCGGATTGCATTCTGTGTTGTGAGACTACTTTCCACAAGTTACCGGCCTTCGGAGAAATCCTGAAGAACGGGCCGGGCAGTGGGGATTCTCCGGATGGACTGCAGGCTCGTGATATCGGATTACCGAGTCCTTTCATCCGAGTACATACTCAGCATCTCCAGTTTCAGGACGCACAACCAGTATACGGAGGCGGAATGATGAAGAGACTCAAAGATCGTCGCATGGCCATTGTTGGGGCAATCCTGCTGTTGATCTCTCTCACGGCATGCAGCAACCTTGGAGGGGGATCCAGCCCTCCGCCGAACCCAATTGCCCAGCAGAACCAGCCCAGCGCCCCGGCAAGCCCGGCAAGTCCTGCGCCCTCCTCGGGACCCCGTCCCCAATTCTACGACTTCGCCGATATTCCTGTTCCCACCGAAATGGATTTGGTGTCCAAGGAGTCTTACGTGTTCCAGTCGGGGACTCTCAAGGCAGGAATGCTTACCTTCAAGGGAAGAGTGGACGTCACCTCACTGATTAATTTCTTCCAGATGGCGATGCCTCATGAAAGCTGGAAGCCCAAGGGAGGGTTCAGATACAAGCGGTCCGTCCTGATCTTCGAAAAGCCGGACAAGATGTGCGTTATCAATCTTTACGAGAAGACTTTTTACAGCTACGCGGAGATCTATGTGGCGCCATCGAACGGGCAACTCTAGAGCGCAAGTGCCTAAAGGTGCCGGTTCCTACAACTCCGGTGCCTGCCCGTCCGGTTCACGCCACATTCGGATTTTGAAAGGCATTCATGTTGAAAGGTAAATCCATTCTTTTGGGCGTGAGCGGTGGTATTGCAGCGTACAAAGCCGCCGAACTGGTCCGTTGTTTTGTCAAGTCCGAAGCGACGGTCCAGGTAATCATGACTGCAAACGCCCAGCATTTCATCACTCCGCTTACGTTGCAGGCGCTCTCGGGACAGCCCGTTTTGACCGACCTCTTTAACCTGGAATACGAGTCCCGGATCGGTCATATCAGAGCAGCCCGAAAACCCGACCTGGTTGTTCTTGCACCTGCAACCGCCAACCTCATTGCCAAAATCGCCGCCGGCATCGCGGATGATTATCTGACCACGGTGCTTGTCGCAACGACCGTGCCGGTCCTCATCTGCCCGGCCATGAACGTCAGGATGTACGAGAACAGGATCACTCAGAAAAACCTGCAGATGCTGCGCGAATTGGGATACCATATACTTCCCCCCGCCGTGGGGTCCCTCGCGTGCAATGAAGAGGGGGCCGGCCGCCTCGCCGAGATTCCGGACATCTTCGAATGCGCCGCCAGGGTCCTCACGCCGCCGAGCCTCAAAGGCAAGCGCGTTTTGGTCAGTGCCGGCCCAACCTGGGAGCCGTTCGATCCGGTGCGGTTCATTACCAACCCATCCACCGGAAAGATGGGTTATGCGCTTGCCGCCATTGCAGCGAGACGGTCCGCTGAAGTTCACCTGGTCTCCGGACCCGGTTCGCTTTGCGCTCCCCAGGGGGTCGAAGTCACGAAGGTGGTCACCGCACGCGAGATGAAAGACGCGATCTTCAGAATAGCCGATGAAATGGATGTCATCATCATGGCCGCCGCCGTCAGCGATTATCGCCCCCTGGATCCCGCGCCTCAGAAGATCAAAAAGGCTCCGGGGGATTTGAACGTAACGTTGACGAGAAACCCGGACATCCTGGCTTCTCTGGGTCAGACGAGGTCGGAGCGCAAACCGAAAATCCTGGTCGGCTTCGCCGCCGAAACTGAAAATCTTGTTGAAAATGCCGCCCAAAAACTGAGGCGGAAAAATTTGGACTTTATTGTGGCCAACGACCTGGATCAGCGCGGCTCCGGATTCGCGTGCGATACGAACCAGGTGAAAATCATCGATTGCAGCGGCGGCACGACGGATCTCCCCTGCATGACCAAAGAAGAGGTCGCGGGGCACGTGTGGGACCTGGTTGAGCGATTGATGGCAGAGCGACAGTCCAATGAAACCCCCTGAACAGACACCGATCGATCTTATCGATACGCTGGGGCAACTCCGCTCCTTTCTCGACGGACTCCGCCTGTGCGGGATCCGGGACTTGCCCTCTTCTCCGCCCCATCCTCAAGCCGAACCTCCGCATCTCACCGAACAGCCCGTCGTCCAACTCAATTCCGGTGCGATCCTGCAGACTATCGGCAACGATTTGAAAGAGTGCACGCGCTGCCGGCTTCACGAAGAACGCAACAGGCTTGTGTTCGGCGAAGGCTCATCCGCGGCTCCGCTTGTTTTCGTCGGAGAAGGCCCGGGATTCGAGGAAGATCAACAGGGCAGGCCTTTTGTGGGCAGAGCCGGCAAGCTCCTCGATCAGATGATCCGGGCTCTGGGTTTCAGCCGTGGAGAAGTGTACATTTGCAATGTCGTCAAATGCCGTGCCCCGAAGAACCGGACTCCGCTTCCGGAGGAAATTGAGACCTGTTCTCCCTTTCTTTTTAGACAACTTGACGCAATCCACCCGGGGATCATATGCGCGCTCGGTGCGTGTGCTGCGCAGACCCTGATGGGGACAGCCAGCCCGATTTCGAGGTTGAGAGGCAAGACGCACTTGTGGAGAGGGATTCCCCTTGTTTGTACTTTTCATCCCGCTTACCTTTTGAGGAACCCTTCCCAGAAAGCCGCCGCATGGCAGGATCTCGTTCTCGTGCACCGATCATTGCGGCTCTCTGTCAGACCATCCCCCTCCCGTCGTCACGCCGCAGAGTGATTTCCGGGCCAAGGTGACGGAGCCCTGCCGCGGCTAACAGGATGAAGGCGCGAACCGTAGCTTTTGGGCGTCACCAGGACAACTCGTTCTCCATATCCACAGCAGAAGCAATCGACAAGCGCGTTGATCCGGGCAAGGCCGGGGAAAGATTTTTCCGGGACTCATGCAGGATGTTTTCGGGGTGTCCCGAAACTTGGCGGCCGCTTCGAAGTCGGAGGTTATTTAATGAAAAGATACAAGTCAGCCCTGAAAAGACTCTTCTTTGCGATTTTGTGCGTTTTTGCCGTTTGCGCGATGATCTTGCCGGATGAAGCAGCTTCCGACTCTCCACGCATCAATATCGTTCAAGTGCAGGACACCATCAATCCGGGAGTGGAGGATTTCATCAGATACGCCATCAACGGCGCACAGGATGAAGGGGCGGAGTGCCTCATTATTCTTCTCGATACCCCCGGAGGCCTCATGACTTCCATGAGAGGGATCGCACAAGCTATCCTCAACGCCGATGTGCCGATTATCGTCTATGTTTATCCCAGCGGGGCACAGGCAGCGTCTGCGGGTGTTTTTGTGACCGCTGCGGCAGACATTGCCGCCATGGCCCCCGGCACGAACATAGGAGCAGCTCATCCGGTCATGGGGGGGTCGGGAGGAGACGTGCCTTCGACCATGAATGAAAAGGTCCTGAACGACATGCTCGCCTTTGCACGCAGCATCGCCGCTCAACGCGGGAGAAATGCGGAATGGCTCGAGGACAGTATCCGGCGCAGCGTCTCCATAACCGCTGAGGAGGCGTATAAGGAAAATGTCATTGACCTTGTGGCCGATGACATTCCAGCCCTGCTGAAGAAGCTCGATGGATGGACCCTGCAAAAGAAAGGGCAATCCATCGTCTTGAAAACGCAGGGAATCGAGCAACACACCGTTTCCCCCGGCTGGCAGCACAAGGTCCTTCGCACGATAAGCAATCCCAATGTCGCTTACATCCTGCTCATGATCGGACTGGCCGGTCTCTATTTCGAATTGTCGCAACCCGGTGCGATCTTTCCGGGCGTTGTGGGAGGCATATCCTTGATTCTTGCCCTGTACGCGCTTCAGACCCTTCCAGTTAACTATGCGGGGTTTCTTATTATTTTACTCGCGATCATCTTCTTTATTGTGGAAATCAAGGTATCCTCACACGGAATGTTGAGTGTCGCGGGCGTCCTCTGTCTCGTGCTGGGCTCCCTCATGTTGTTCAGGTTCCCCGACAACACGACTGCACTTGCCATGTCCGTGTTCATTCCCACTGTCCTGACCATATCGGCTTTTTTCGTTACCGTTGCGGGTCTTGCGTTTCGTGCACAGATTCGCAAACCTCAGACGGGCGCCGAGGCTATGGAAGGACTGATCGGGGAAGTGCAGCAGGATTTGCGTCCGGAGGGAAAGGTGTTTGTGAACGGTGAACTGTGGAATGCGCAGGCTGACGAAGAAATTCTTACAGGAGAAAGGGTCCAAGTTGTGTCGATGCATAATTTAAAGTTGAAAGTAAAAAAAATCAGTGGTAGATAGTGAAAATTGTTTCTAGCACACTCCGGCAGCGGGGTGTTGGGGACCAAGGAGGGGAAAATGCCTTACGGCATCATCATTGTTGTTGCACTGGCTGTGCTTTTTCTGGCAAACGCCATCCGGATTTTGAACGAATACGAGCGAGGCGTGATCTTCCGCCTGGGACGGGTCATCAACGCAAAAGGTCCGGGACTGATCCTCCTGATTCCCCTGATCGACAGGATGCAGAAGGTCAGCCTCCGCCTTGTCGCAGCGGATGTGCCGACCCAGGATGTCATCACGCGTGACAACGTGTCGGTCAAGGTGAACGCCGTCATCTACTTTAGGGTTCTCGATCCGGTCAAGGCCGTCATATCCGTTGAAAATTACCTGTATGCCACAAGTCAGTTGGCTCAGACCACCTTGAGGAGCGTTTGCGGTCAGGGCGAACTGGACGATCTTCTCTCCGAGAGAGACAAGATCAATGCGCACATTCAGGAAATACTGGATCGCCACACGGACCCGTGGGGAATAAAGGTCACGGTGGTTGAACTGAAACATATCGATCTGCCCCAGGAAATGCAGCGTGCGATGGCCAAGCAGGCGGAGGCCGAACGCGAACGCCGTGCGAAAATCATCGGAGCCGAAGGGGAATTCCAGGCGGCCCGGAGACTGTCTGATGCCGCTGAAATCATCCAGGAACACCCCGTCGCCATCCAGTTGCGTTATCTCCAGACACTCAGGGAAATAGCATCTGAGAACAACTCCACTACTATCTTCCCTATTCCGATCGACCTTTTCAGACCATTCATGCAGCTTTCTGAAATGGTCTCCAAAAAAATAGAGCAAAAGGAGTAAAAAAGTGGGTAAGCAAAAGGCCAAGGAAATCAAAGAAAAAGCCCTGGACAAAATGACTGCCAAGGAACTTCGGGAATTGGCCCTGACTCTTGAGGGCATTGTCGGAGTCCACGCCATGAACAAGAATGAGCTGATCGCGGCCGTAAAGGAAGCCAAGGGTATCGTTGAGGAAAAGTCAAAGAAGACCGCTGTTGACGTACGCAGTATCAAGTCGAAGATCCGGCAGTTGAAGGAAAAGCAGAGTCAGGCCAAAGAATCGGGAAACCACAAACTGGTCGATGCTTTCAGGCGAAGGATCAGCAATCTGAAGAAAAGGACCAGACGTGCCGCTTGACGGAAAGGGCCTCCAATATCGAACTGAACGAAGCTTTTGCATTGTTCAGTTGCAAAGCGACACATGTTGGTTCTAAAATGGGAGTAAGAGAGAAAATTCACATAGTGCCGTGACCCGACAAAATCGATACTCTCTTCGGGGGGTTTACATAACGCTGATGAATTTCACTGAGCGCATGGAGCCATGACATTCATAAGCGGCCGATTGGACTTGAAGTGTGTGAGAGCGGAAACGGTGGCACTTGATGAGGAGGGAATACATGCAAGTAGAGAAGAAGGTGGTTGCGGCTATTGCTTCAGCATTAGGCTATTATCTCCAGGCCGAAGACGAAGCCTTGCTCGCTCTTCAACAGCAAAGGGCTGCACAAGCACCTCGCCAGCTCTTCAACCCATACTCTATGGCGGGCAGAGCGGCAGCCATGGAAGTCAGGTGGACCTGGCAGATGCGGCTGGCCAGGTAGAACCGTGTGCGCTTGCCTGTGGTAAGGAGAGGCGACGGCGAGGGCCGCGGGTGGGCGGCAGGATTTTCGGTCTGTGGAAAAAGACTCATCTGGTGGAAGGATATCCTGAAGGGATTGAAAAAATAGACTTTTCAACACATTTTTGGGTGCGCATTCTGATGTTGAGGTCTGTTGCTGAGGTGAGCTGAGGCGGAGTGAGTACAATCTCTCGAATGGAAAAAGGAGAAGCAAGGATGGAGAACAAACATCTACACGGCACGTCATTGATTGCGAAGCTTATTGACGAACCACAAGTGGCAGTGGACAACCCGATTAAGATAGAAGACCTTACCTTCCGTGATGGACATCAGTCTCTTTTTGCCACACGCGGCAGGACGGAAGACTTTTTGGACATCGCCGAGGACATGGACAAGGTCGGTTTCTGGGCTATGGAAGTATGGGGTGGAGCGACCTTCGACTGCACGCACCGCTTTCTGAATGAAGATCCGTGGGAGAGAATTCGCACGCTGAAGAAATACATCAAGAAAACCCCCTTCTCGATGCTGCTCCGCGGCCAGAACCTGGTTGGTTACAGAAACTATGCAGACGATATGGCTTCGGCATTCGTCGACCGCGCCTGTATCAATGGTATCGACGTTTTTCGTACCTTTGACGCAGTGAACGACTTCCGTAACTTCGAGACGGTTGTTCCCATCATCAAGAAGCATAACAAACACTTCCAGGGAACCATCTGCTACTCGCTGACCGAGCCCCGCATGGGCGGCCCGGTGTACAACCTCGATTACTATGTCAAGAAGGCCAAACAGCTTGAGGACATGGGCGCCGATTCGGTCTGCATCAAAGACATGGCCGGTCTGATCGCCCCTTACGACGCTTATTATCTGATCAAAGCACTCAAAGAAAGTGTAAAGGTCCCCATCAATCTACACAGCCATTTCACCTCAGGCATGGCCGACCTTTCACTCATGAAGGCAATTGAAGCCGGAGTTGACATTGTCGACACCTGCCTGTCGCCATGGGCTTTCCGCAGCTCGCATCCGGCCATCGAACCCTTGGTCGTGGCGCTGCGCGGCACCAACCGCGCCACGGGTTTCGACCTCAAGCTCCTGGCCAAATGCAGCGCACACATGGAGAAGGTATCGCCCAAGTACCGCCATCTCCTCGATGATCGTATGAACACCATCGACATCAACGTGCTTCTGCATCAGACCCCGGGCGGCATGCTTTCCAACCTGATCAACCAGCTCCGAGAAATGGGGGCCTCCGACAAGTTGGACGATGTGTTCAAGGCGCTGCCGGTAGTCCGCAAGGAAATGGGCCAGGTTCCTCTGGTCACACCGACCAGCCAGATCGTCGGCATCCAGGCGGTCAACAATGTTCTCTTCGACACGCCGGAAGAACGTTACAAGATGATTTCCGGACAGACCAAAGATCTGTTCTATGGTCTGTACGGCGCCACCCCGGTTCCCCTCGATCCGACAATCCAGAAGAAAGCGCTCAAGGGTTATCCCCGGGGAGAGACTCCTTTCGGAGGCCGTCCCGCCGATATCCTCGAACCGGAGATGGAAAAGAACTTTAAAGATGTCGAAGGCCTTGCCAAGGATATCGACGACGTCCTGATTTACGGCATGTATCCCTTGACGGGCAAGCGGTTCCTGAAGTGGAAATACGGTTTGGAGCCGGTACCCCCCGAGGTCAAGGCCAAGACGCTCGAGGATTGTGCAAGAGAGGCGGACCTGGTCAAGAAAGCCAAGGCTGGTCTCCTTGTTGAAAAGCCGGCCAAGGCAGCCCCCGAAAAAGGTCCCGGCCTGCGCACTTTCAGCGTGTTCGTGGACGGCGACTACTTCGAGGTCGGTGTCGAGCAGGTGGGCGGCGCCCCTGCCATCACGACGATTACACCGATTCCTCAGGCAGCTCCCACAGCGGCTCCCAGGCCCGCTGCAGCCCCCGCCGCTCCCAAGGCAGCCGCTCCCGCCGCTGCGGCCGCAGCCCCCGCTGCTCCGGTCGCCGGAGGCACCAAGCTGGAATCCCCCATGCCAGGCATGGTCATTCGCTACGAAGTGAAAGAAGGCGACTCGGTGAAGGAAGGCGACGTGGTGATGATTCTCGAGGCCATGAAGATGGAAAACTCCATTACCGCCAACGCATCGGGCGTAGTCAAACAGATTTGCTGCAAAGACGGCCAGAGTGTGCAAAAGGGTGATGTGCTCGCCGTGATCGGATAACCCAAGCTAGAGTGGATATAAAAGGAGGAGAATAATGACAGTTCATGCGAGGAAAAAGGTTACGGTAGTCGGCGCCGGCTTTGTTGGCGCAACAGCAGCTCACTGGGTAGCCGCCAAGGAATTGGGCGATGTTTGCATCATCGACATCGTGGACGGCCTCCCCCAGGGAAAAGCGCTTGACCTTCGCCAGGCTTCTCCGGTCGAGGGGTTTGATTCAGCGGTGATGGGAACCAACGACTATGCCGACACGGCCAATTCGGATGTGGTCATCATCACGGCGGGATTGCCCCGCAAGCCGGGCATGAGCCGCGACGATCTGCTCAACATCAATACCAAGATCGTGAAGGAAGTGACGGAGAACATCTGCAAGTACTCTCCCAACGCTTACCTGATCATCGTTTCGAATCCGCTCGACGCCATGGTCTATGTAGCGCACAAAGTGAGCGGCTTCCCGACCAACCGCGTTGTCGGCATGGCCGGCGTTCTGGATGCGGCTCGTTTCCGCACCTTCATCGCCATGGAACTCGACGTGTCGGTTGAAGACGTCAACGCGTTCGTTCTTGGCGGCCATGGTGACACGATGGTTCCGCTTCCCAGGTACAGCACGGTTGCCGGTATTCCCCTGCCCGATCTGCTCCCGCAGGACAAGATCGACGCACTGGTCAAACGTACGGCCAATGGCGGCGCAGAAATCGTGAACCTGCTGAAGACCGGCAGCGCTTTCTTTGCGCCTTCGGCCTCAGCCGTCGAGATGGCTCAATCGATCCTGAAAGACAAGAAGCGGATTCTTCCCTGCGCAGCATTCTGCGACAAGGAATATGACGTAGGCGGCTATTATGTCGGCGTGCCCGCGAAATTGGGCAAAAACGGTGTTGAGAAAGTCATCGAAATCAAACTGACGCCTGAAGAGAAAGCCGCATTCAGCAAGTCCGTAGACGCCGTCCGCGGTTTGGTGAAGGCGCTTCCAATCTAATCGTTTCCATTTTCAAAGTGCACTGACACAAAAGGCGGCATCTGCCGCCTTTTGGTTTTTGTTCCCGGGTTTTCCCGCCGTCGTTTTCTATTCCGGTATTCCGGTCGAAAAGTCGAGTTACTTGCGCATCGGATCAATCCTTTCCAAGGCTGTATCTCAGACGGAAATCTTTGATGCTCCGTTCGTCATAGCGAAGAATTGCATCCTGGAAAGCGTGAAGCCTGTCACAATTCCGACTGCATTCATCCTTGTTGAGGTGCACGTTTTCGCAAGTGCGGCAAGGACTCTCGACGGTTTTTGCAAAGGAGAAAGCCATTTTCTCGATCCTCCGGGTGATGGATATGTGGACTCTCACACTGACTAGCCTACGGGTCTGCTCCGATATAGAACAATTTTTCACAAGCTGTCAAGCTGAATTGTTTGGATTCGCATTACTCTTGTGAAATTGTTATCGGCCGACTTTTCCCGGATCTCGATAATCGATTCCACACGGGGGTTCGGATTCCTCCCTTTTCATGCCGCTTTGTGACCGGAACCTCAAGCCCGTTTTCTTTCTGAAAAGAAGAATGTCTTTCGCGATAATACCCCCCCAGAGGGACATTGCACCTCGACCGCCCTCCTTCGCCCGGGTCCCGGTCCGGTCCTCTCGTTCGATCGCGGAGTCGGATTCCATACGCAGAGGATTATGTGAACTGCCGGGGTGTTTTTCCGCGAGGCTTTTCCGCTTTTTCCCGCGGCCTCCCCCCTCGCGTGGAACAACATTGCGACCTCCTGCGGATCAGGCCCTTCCTTGATTCCATTCAAATGTTCAATTTAGCTGGGAGGTCACAGGATACCCTGAGGTGGGATTGTTCTTTTTATCATTGTCGATTTTTTTAACCCGGCAGAGGGGTAGTTTGTACCTAATTTAGCAAATTTCACATTCGACACATCGATTGGTGTTGATTCTTACAGCCCTTGCTGCTATAGACTTTATGGGAATCTTTACGTATTGTCATCAGGTTTTCGTCGTGTTTTACGGATTAAGGCCGGATGCGCTTTTGCATCTGATCAACCCCACCACCAACCGTTCTTTTTCCCCAGGCCCATTTCTCTGCTGCTTGACCGGGGAATGGTCCATTAGCGCTCGAACTTTGAGGTTCGTGCTTTTTTTAACAGAGTCCGTAGGTGTCAGTGAACGGGCAGCATCATGTGGAAATCGTGTTGAGGAGGGTAAGCATGTTTGACGAAAAAGCACTAGAGAAAATCAAAGCAGGCAAGGAAAAATGGGAACAGGGAATCGTCAGTAAAACACTCGCAAAATCACCAGAACGAAAGAAAGTATTTACCACCATTTCCGGCGCTCCTGTCGAACGGCTCTATACTCCGGCCGACGTCACGTCGGTCGATTACGACAAGGATGTCGGCTATCCGGGATTGTTTCCATTCACCCGCGGTGTACAGCCTACGATGTATCGCGGGCGCTATTGGACAATGCGCCAATACGCCGGATTCGGCAGCGCGAAGGACACCAATGCCAGGTACCGCTACCTGCTGCAGCAGGGCCAGACGGGCCTCAGTGTCGCCTTCCACCTTCCCACACAGGCGGGATATGACAGCGATCATCCCCTCTCCATGGGCGAAGTCGGAAAGGTCGGCGTTGCCATTGACTCTATCGAGGACTTGAAGGTTCTCTTCAACGGGATCCCTCTCGACAAAGTAACCACCTCGATGACCATCAACGCCGCTGCCACTGTTCTGCTCGGGATGTATCTCGCCATCGCCGAAGAGCAGGGAGTTGCTTACGACAAAGTCGGTGGAACGGTACAGAATGACGTTCTTAAGGAAATCATCTGCCGCGGTCAGTACATTTACCCGCCCAAGCCCACGATGAGGCTCACCGTCGACTTGATCGAGTTCTGTCAGAAGTTTGTTCCGCGCTGGAATACGATCAGCATCAGCGGCTATCACATCAGGGAATCCGGTTCGACAGCCGCCCAGGAAGTCGCCTTCACGCTCGCCGACGGCATCGCTTACGCTCAGGCATGCGTTGAACGAGGGATCGACGTCGATTCGTTCGGACCTCGGCTGAGCTTTTTCTTCAACGCTTTCACCAACGTGCTTGAAGAAGTGGCCAAGTTCCGCGCGGCTCGAAGATGCTGGGCAAAGATCATGAGAGACCGCTTCAAAGCCAAAGACCCCCGCACCATGATGCTGCGCTACCATGTGCAGACCGGCGGCGTAACCCTTACGGCACAGCAGCCTCTGAACAACATCGTGCGCGTCGGCCTGCAAACCTACGCGACGGCGTTGGGTGGAGGTCAGTCACTCCACACGAACTCGTATGACGAGGCCCTCTGTCTGCCGACTCAGCAGGCCGTCACGGTGGCCCTCCGAACTCAGCAGATCATCGCTGAGGAAAGCGGCGCGACCGACACCGTCGACCCGCTGGCAGGCTGCTACTATGTAGAGGCCATGACGGACAAGATCGAGGCCGAGGTCGACGAGTACATCAAGAAGATCGACTCCATTGGCGGGACCTTGACCGCGATTGAACAGGGTTACATCCAGAAGGAGATCCAGAACAGCTCCTACCGCTTCCAGAAAGAAATCGAATCCGGCGAGCGGGCTTATGTTGGAATCAACAAATACACCATGGAAGAGCCGCCCCCGGAAGGTCTTCTGAAGGTGGATATGTCCGTGGGAGAGGTTGAAGCCGCCAAGTTGAAGAAACTGCGCGCAACAAGAGACCAGGCCCAGTGGAAAGCCGCTTTGGACAAACTGCGAAAAGTCTCCCAGACCTCCGAAAACGTCATGCCGACCGTTATCGAGGCGGTCAAGGCCAGGGCTACCGTCGGTGAAATCTGCGATGTGTGGCGAGAGATTTACGGCGAATATCGACCCAAAGAGTTTGTTTAGCCGATTTGGACCACATACGGGATCACTAAAACTGCATTAGCGGAGGATATTTTCATGGCTAAAAAGATTAAAATTATCGTCGCTAAACCCGGTCTCGACGGACACGACCGTGGTGCAAAGCTCTTGGCGAGAATATTTGCTGAAGCGGGCATGGAAGTAGTTTACACTGGCTTGCGCCAGACCCCTGAGATGATTGTCAACGCCGCACTGCAGGAAGATGCCGACGTTGTCGGTCTGAGCAGCCTTTCAGGCGTTCACAACTACTTCTTCCCCAGGGTAGCTCAGCTGCTGAAGGAAAAGGGACTGAACGACGTGCTGATCGTCGGCGGCGGAATCATTCCCATGGAGGACTACGAACCTTTGAAGAAAGCCGGGATGCACGGCGTCTTCGGGCCGGGCACGCCTACCCCTGAGATTGTCAAATTTATCCAGGACAATGTCCGGGCAAGCAAGTAGTTCATGGTATAAACAAGAGCCCCGTGATTTTTCCAGGATCACGTGGCTTATGATTGACCTTTCGCCATCCGATCGCTTCGGACTCCGTGCCGGGGTGATCGGATGGAGTCTTAAACACAGGATCGCCTTCCCCAAAGTCTCCCATGAGAGACACTTACTTCGTTTTCTTCGGAAGAGGGTAGTGAGGTGATGGGATCTATCAGCTCATGACGTTTTCACACCGCTCATTCCACTCACCTCGATGGAAGAATGCCCGATTGATGGACAGCTCGATAAATGAAGCTTGAACCTCTGCATCTCGGACGTCCACCACTACCAAGGGTACCGGAGAACTGAAGCGCCGGCAGTGCAGGTCTAGGGCTAGCAGTGAAAGGAAGAACATCGCGATGATAACGGATCAGGTTAAACAGGTCCTGGAAGGTTCCCATCGGTCGGTAGCGCGCTTGATTACATGGTTAGAGGATGAAGACCCGAGAGCCTATGAATGCATGGAGAAGCTTTACCCTCACACGGGCAGAGCATACATCATCGGAGTAACCGGTTCCCCGGGGGCCGGAAAGAGCACCCTCACGGACAAGCTCACCCGCCTTATTCGCAAGAGCGGGTATACGGTCGGAATCGTAGCCGTGGATCCGTCCAGTCCCTTCACCGGCGGAGCCATCCTCGGCGATCGTGTACGCATGAGCGAACTGAGTGAAGACAGCGGCGTGTACATCCGGAGCATGGCCACACGGGGCTTTCTTGGCGGGATGGCCAAAGCGACCGGCGATGTCGTGAGAGCCCTGGATGCCTTTGGCATGGATATAATCATCATCGAAACCGTCGGAGTCGGCCAGGATGAAGTGGACGTGATCGGCATAGCGGACACCACCTGTCTTATCCTGGTCCCGGGCCTGGGAGATGCAATTCAGAGCATGAAAGCCGGAGTGATGGAAATTGCCGATATCTTCGTCATCAACAAAGCCGATCGCCCCGGCGCGGATCAGCTTTATGCCGAGGTCAGTTTCCGAACCGAGCAGGATTCTCACATCAAGGCGTCCGATTGGAGCCCCCCCGTCACGACGACCGTTGCCGTCGACGATCAAGGGCTTCCCGAATTGTGGCAGGCCATAGAGCGCCATAAGCAGTTCCTGCATGAGAGCGGCGGGTTTATCGAAAAGCGCAGGCAACGCACTTGCCAGGAGACTCTCCGGATGATCCACAGCGAAATATACCGCCTTGTTCGGGATCAGCTTCAGAACAGCGGACAGCTCGACAACATCGTTGAAGACATTTTGGGCCGCAAACGCGACCCCTACAGCGTTATGCGTCAAATAGTGAATAAATGGCTTTCCATTCCGCAACAGCAAAAGGAGGCATCATGAAGATCTTGAAAGTCGATCATATCGGAATCGCGGTGAAGAGCATCGAGGACTGCAAGAAACTCTATTCGGAAGTGCTGGGATTGTCGCACGCAGGAAGCGAGACCGTACAGGAACAGAAAGTGACCACGGCCTTCTTCCCGGTGGGTGAAACTGAAGTCGAACTGCTCGAATCCACCGCTCCCGACGGCCCCATAGCAAAATACCTGGAGAAAAAGGGCGAGGGAATTCAGCACGTGGCATTTAGAGTGGACAACATCGAGGAAGCCCTGGCCGAACTCAAAGCCAAGGGCGTTCAGCTCATCGATGAAAAGCCGCGAAGAGGGGCCGGCGGGGCAAAGATTGCCTTCCTGCACCCCAAATCCACTTTCGGAGTTCTCGTCGAACTTTCGCAGAGAGATTAAACGGCACGGGGCATGGTCACCCATGCCCCGTTTCCAATATAAAGAGCCCCGTATTCAGAACGTTCTTCCATTCGCACGCATCCCTCAGTCCCCTGCCCTATTCGCTTTCGGCCTCAGCCTCCTCAGACCGGGACCTTTTCTTGTTGACCCTCGATCTTATGAACCAGGCAACCCCGGCCGCAAGGGCCAGTACCACCACAATGTCAACCTGGTGAGAGTACGTCTGGACAATCGCCCAGTGTTCGCGAAGCTTCATTCCGCATGCAAGAAGGAATGAATTCCAGAGCGTCGCCCCGACTACGGTGGCGAGCAGAAAGGGCGCTAAAGGCATTCGCCCCATCCCCGCCGGAACTGAAATCAAGTGCCTGATGACAGGCACAAACCGGCTGAGGAAGATGGTGATCGTACCTCCGCGCCTGTTGAAAAAGGCTTCCGCTTTTACAAGGTCGTGCCTGTCGAGAAGCAGATATCGTCCCACCTTCAGCACCAGGGGCTTCCCTCCCCAAAAGCCTATCGCATAAGACAAAATAGAACCCGTAACGGATCCAATGCTCGTCGCAAGTATCGCCAACCACAGGTTCCACTTTCCATCCGCAACCAGGAAGCCGACAAACGGCATCACCGCTTCGCTCGGTATCGGCACGATCATGCTTTCCAAAGCCATCAAAAACGAAGCGCCGTAATACCCCGTCGTGTCGAGGCATCGGACCGCAAAATTGGATACCATCTCGGTCAGCAAGCCCTTATTCCTCTCTCTAAAAGGTTGCGAAAGACTGGCGATGTCTATCGGGTTCAATACGCGTTGCCGCAGGCAAATCCCGCATGATGGGCGCCTCGCCGGGCGGCGCTCCCGACTTGCGCCAGGTTATGACTTGCCGGATGCACGGGTCCCACATGGAGCCGAGCGATCCTCGGGTCTTATCGAGCCGTGAACATCCGGTTTCGAAACCAGTCGAGGCTCATCCTGATGGCAAGGCGCCGCCACCCCGGGTCCAGGATCCGGTGATCGGCCGTACTCATCAGCACCAGGTCCTTCGGCTCGCCGGCCCGGCGGTATATTTCGACGGCCCCCCGCCAATCGACCAACTCATCTTCCTGTCCGTGAATGACGAGCACTCGCGGCATTTCACCAAGTGAAGCGAGGGTTTGAGGGTGGCCCAGCATAAGACCCGCTGGAAAGACGCGCTCAAGCTCGCCCGATTCTTCGAGGGCGATCCTGATTCTCTCGAGTTTAAACGGTGTTGCCCAGCAGACAAGGGCTCGGACAGGATGCTTTCCTTTTGCCGCGGTCACCAGCGCGATGTATCCGCCCATGCTCGATCCCAGGAGCCCCGGTGGACCCGAGTTCCAGGATTGCATGCGAACGAAACCGAGAACCGCCTCGAGGTCCTGAACCCAGGATTCCACCAGTGTCTTCTCCGGCACCGCGGTGCTTTCCCCACAGCCCGAGAAATCAAACCGCACCGCGATAAGCCCGGCCCCGGCCAGTTCTTCGGCAATCGCAAGGTATTTCGTGCTTTCTTTCGAGCTGAGGAGGCCATGACAGCATATGATCGCCGGGGCCGGAACTTTCCCCGGGAAATGGACTTCGCATGCCAGGTGACCGGCACCGGCAGGAATGCAAAAGTGTGTCGTGGCGCTCATTATTCTAGCCCTGCCGAGCCGAATGATTCCTTCGGTCGGAATCCATTGGATTACCTTGTTTGCGCCTTACTGCGTACAGGCAGATCCTTTGGCATTCATCGTCCGTGCGAATCTCCTGCACACTTTCTTTCAGTTCAAAGGACTTTGTCAGCTCCGCGAAGAACTTGGGGGTGTGCAAGCCGGCGTTCTTCGCGAGAAATATAATCCCACCGGGGGCGAGCGCCTTTTGCAGGAACCCCACAAGCTGCGGATAGGATTCGCGATCGTAGACCACCTCAGAACCAAAGATAACGTCATACCGCTGCTGCACGTCGGGTTCGTTCCAGTCAAGCCTGAGAATCTTCACCCCGGCCAGACCGTTCATCAAGGCGTTTGCCCTGGCGAAAAGGAGAGCATCCTCGTCGACGTCGCTGATAGTCACATTGTGACCGCACAGGGCGGCATACAACCCGACAACCCCGGTGCCCGCTCCTATTTCCAGCATCCGCCGGCCATCCACCACCGGCTGTTTTCCCAGGAAATAGGCAAGCAGAAAGCTTGCGTCCCAGACCTTGGCCCAGAAGGGCAAGCACTTGAAGTCGACATTGCCCTCGTCGACCAGCTTCTTGATGTACTCCTCAAAGTCCTTGATTTGAAGCACATTGAGAGTCTTGCCGGCTATCTTGAGTGGAACCGCCTCGACCGCGTACTTTTGATTGATTCGCTCCAGTATGTCATCTAATTCCAACACCAGCCGTACCTTCTCTTGACAGTCCTTCTTCCTCACGACCGTCATCCGGATATGCGCCGACTTCTCTTCGCTCCAGGCTCCGGCTTATTCGCCGCGCTCCGGTGGTGAAGCGATATCTAGGAACCCGAAATCTCCGGTCGGTGCCTTTCAAGGGATTCCGCCTCGACTACACGAACTTTGCTCTTTCGCACTCCAAATTTCAGAACTCCTCTCAGTCTTTCCTGGAGCGCTTCCATATACAGATACACGACCGGGGTAATATACAGGGTCAACAACTGGGATACCACCAATCCGCCGACAACGGCCAACCCGAGGGGGCGGCGAGCTTCTGCGCCCGACCCGAAACCGAGAGCGATGGGCAGAGTTCCCATGAGGGCCGCCATGCTTGTCATCATGATCGGACGGAACCGCAGGATGCATCCCTCGTAGATGGCTTCAGCGGCGGATTTCTGATGTTCCCGTTGGGCGCTGAGGGCGAAGTCGATCATCATGATGGCGTTCTTCTTGACGATTCCGACCAGCATGATGATCCCCACAAAGGCGTATATGCTCAGAGGGATCCCGAAAATCATCAAGGTCAGCAGGGCTCCGGCACCCGCGGAGGGAAGACCTGAAAGAATGGTCAAGGGATGGATGAAACTCTCGTAGAGAATGCCGAGCACCATGTAGATCACGAGAATTGCCACTACCAGCAGGATCCACATTCCTTTCATGGAAGCTTGAAATTGCTGAGCCGTCCCTTGAAAGCTGCCATTCACGGTGGTCGGAAGCCGAAGTTCCCTCATTGCCCTTTCAATATCCGAAACTGCGTCCCCGAGTGCGACACCCGGTTTCAGATTGAAGGATACGGTAACCGAGGCAAACTGCCCGGTATGATTAACGGTCAGCGGACCGACGTTTTGCTGGAGTTGGGCCACACTTTCTGAAGGAACCAGCCGTCCGCTGCTCGCGCGGACATACAGCATCGCAAGCGACGACGGGTCCCGCTGGTATTTCGGCTCTACCTCCAAAATTACCTGGTATTGGTTCGTCGGAGTGTAAATGGTGGAGACCTGGCGGGAACCATAAGCGCTGTACAGGGCGTCCTCGATCTGGCCGGCGGATATGCCGAGCGACAGGGCCTTGTCCCGGTCTATCATCACCATCACTTGAGGGTTCGTTATCTGCAGGTCGCTGGTAACATCCTGCAATCCAGGAAGTGTCTTCAACTTCGCTTCAACGGCGGGAGCCCACTTGTAAAGCTCTTTGGTGTCCGGGCCCTGGAGAGTGTACTGGTACTGGCTCTTGCTCATCCGTCCGCCGATTTGAATCGCAGGGGGGTTTTGCAGAAAGGCGTTGATGCCGGTCACGTTTGCCATTCTTTTCCGCAGACGGGAAATCACTTCGTTCACGTTCGATTTTCGTTCGGAGCGATTCTTCAATCGCATGAAGAGAGTTCCCGTATTCCCTGTTGGAGTACCGCCTCCCGTTGCGCCTGCAGACGACATGAAACCTTCGACGTCCGGGTCTTGCCTGACAACGGCGGCCAGGGCCTGCTGGTGCTCAACCATGGCATCAAAGGAAATTCCCTGGTTCGCCTCGGTAAATCCCATGACTTGCCCGGTATCCACACTCGGGATGAAATCCTTCGGAATGACGACAAAAAGCCATGCGGTAACGATCAGCAGAGCGACCGAAACAACCAGCATGATCGACTTTCGTCCCAGGACCCATTTCAGACTCCACCCATAAAGGTTTAACATGCCGTCAAAAAATCGTTCGGACAGCGCATAGAGACGGCCGTGCTTTACCGATCCCGGGGGTTTAAGAAACCGGCTGCAAAGCATCGGTGAAAGAGTCAGGGACACAAACCCGGAAACCAGAATGGCTGCTCCGATCGTAACGGCGAACTCGTGGAACAACCTCCCAAGTATCCCACCCATGAAAAGCAATGGGATAAAGACCGCCGCAAGAGACAGGGTCATGGAGAGAATAGTGAAACCGATTTCCTTGGAGCCGTCAAATGCGGCCTGGAGCCTCCCTTTTCCCATCTCCATATGCCGCACGATGTTTTCAAGCATGACTATCGCGTCATCCACGACGAAACCCACGCTCAGGGTCAATGCCATGAGGGAAAGGTTATCGAGGCTGTAGCCGAGCATATACATGACCGCAAAGGTACCCGCGACGGACATCGGGAGAGCAAGACTGGGGATGACGGTGGCCGAAATATTCCTGAGGAAAAGGAAGATCACAAGAATAACCAGGCAGATACTCAGATAAAGGGTAAATTTTACATCCGCGATGGAATCATTGATCGATTCAGAGCGGTCGTAGAGGATGTTAAGAGTAACGCCGGCCGGCATCTGGGCTCTGAAGGTCGTTAGCAGGTCTTTGATCGAATTGACCACTTCGACCGTATTCGTGCCGGGTTGTCGCTGAATGGCGAGAACGATAGCGCGGGACGCTTGAGATTTGTTGTTGTACCAGCTCGCGATCTTATCGTTTTCCACACTGTCTATGACTCGCCCCAATTCCTGGAGGCGAACCGGAGAGCCGTTTCGGTAAGCCACGATGAGCGGCCGGTAGGATGCTGCGTTGTACAACTGGCCGGTGGCCTGCACGGTGAAAGCCTGGTTCTTCCCGTACAGGGTGCCGGTTGGGATGTTGACGTTGCCGTTCTCGACCGCCTTTTCGACTTCATCGATCCCGATCCCCAGTGAACTCAGAGCGTTAGGATTGAGTTGGATACGAACCGCGTATTTCTGCGCTCCGTAGACCATGACCTGCGCCACCCCGCTCACCATCGAGATGCGCTGCGCCATGAGCGTCTCGGCGTATTCATCTACCGTGGACAGTGGAAGGATGGGTGAACTCAATGCCAGGTATAGAACCGGCTGGTCCGCAGGGTTGACCTTGCGGTAAGAAGGCGGATTCGGCAACTCCGGAGGCAGCAGACGCTGCGCCATCGAGATGGCGGTCTGCACATCCTGCGACGCGCCGTCGATATTGCGGTCAAGAGAAAATTGCAGCGTTATCCGCGTGATCCCCAGGGCGCTCACCGAGGTCATCGAGTCCAGACCCGCAATGGTCGAAAACTGCCGCTCGAGCGGCGTAGCAACGGAAGAAGCCATTGTCTCGGGGCTCGACCCCGGGAGGTTTGCCGAAACTTGAATAGTGGGGAAATCCACACTGGGAAGTTCACTGACGGGAAGAGACCCGTATCCCATGATGCCGAACAGCAGGATGCTCATCATCAGCAGGGTCGTCGTCACAGGCCGTCGAATGAACAGTGCCGGTATATTCATTGAATTTTTTCCTCTGATGAGGCTTTCTCTCCGCTGTCCATGACTCTTATCTGCGTTCCCTGAGCGAGTCGCATTTGACCATCGGTGACAACCTTTTCTCCGACGGCAATTCCCTTTTGGATAACGAGTTCCCCATCCAATAACCGCCCGATGACGACCTGTCGGTACTCAACCGTCAGATCCGGTTTCACTACAAAGGCGTAATGCCCCTGCTGGCCGACTTGTACAGCCTGCGACGGAACCACGACAACTCCCGCCTGTGTGCCCAGTTTCAGCACGACATTCACGTATTGCCCGGGCCATAGGACCTTGTCCTTGTTTGCAAAGGTGGCCTTGAGCTGAATTGTCCCCGTCGTCGTATCCACGGCATTGTCGAGGAAAGAAAGCTCACCCTTCACAGGGTTGTCCTCATCACCCGGAACAGTTGCACGCACCGTGAGCTTTTCGGAAGCCATCCGCCGCTTCAGCTCGGAAAGATTCTGCTCGGGCACGGCAAACGACACATAGATCGGGCTGGTTTGATTGATGACGACCATGGGAGCTGTCTCATCGTTGGCTTTGACCAAGTTCCCCTGGTGCACTTTGAGTTCGCCCGTCACTCCGTTGATCGGCGAAGCGATGTAACAGTATTTGAGATTGAGCCTCGCACTCTCGACCGCGGCTTCATCGGCCTTCAGACCCGCCTCGAGGGCCATTGCGTTGGTGGCGATCTGGTCATGAACTTCCTTTGAAACGTAACCCTTTTCCACCACCGAACCGTATCGCTCACTCTGCCTGCGGGCGTTCTCCGTCTGGAGCCTGTCTTTAGCCAGGTTGGCCTCGACCTGCTTCAACTGGGCCTCAAACGGGCGCGGGTCGATCATGAAGAGCGGGTCGTCTTTCTTGACTTCCTGCCCCTCGGTGAAGTGAACCGCCATCAGTTCTCCCTCGACCTTTGCCTTAATCGACACAGTGGAATAGGCCTGCACCTTTCCGATGGCTTTGAGCTGCACGGGAACCGATTTTTCTTCGGCCGTGCCGACAGTAACCGGGACCACCACCGTCTTTTTGGCATCACCGCTTTGAGCCTGCCCCGATGCATTCCCGGAACAGGCGGACAACGCAATCAGAGCGAAGAGAAGTCCCAGAAAAGACAAAGTGAAAAACCCGGGTACGAGCCGCGAAAAAACATTCTTGTCGCGAATGACGATCATTCTTCCCTCTATCCCAACCGGTACAACAAATGTGCAGAGTTCCGGAAAATGCGTTTCAGGGACCACCGAATATTACGGAAACGCTCAGCGAAGCAATTATACCTTTGTCCCGGCCCGTCGGAAAGCACCACCCGGCAGAACTTTGAGGCCCGGTTCGGCGACGTGGATCGAGTGGCTTCCCGAACGACAGCCGCAAGGCCCTCCTTACACGGGATAGCA
The DNA here is from genome assembly GCA_963666995.1 of uncultured Syntrophobacter sp. Classification (GTDB taxonomy): domain Bacteria; phylum Desulfobacterota; class Syntrophobacteria; order Syntrophobacterales; family Syntrophobacteraceae; genus Syntrophobacter. The sequence continues at coordinate 5,056,978 of OY762941.1, forward strand.
TGCGTAGACGTCTCACGGAAGACTCCACGTAACCTGACAAACCCTCACGAATCAGGCGCAATCTCCCAGCCGCCGCCCAGTGCCTTGTACAGGGACACCAGATCCGTCGATACCTGTTGCTCGGTTTGGGCAAGCTGGTCCTGAGTCAGGAACAGGTTGCGCTGGCTCACCAGAACGTTCAGAAAATCCACGAGACCTTTCATGTAGAGTTCGTAGGAAATGTCGTAGGCGCGTTGATTGGCGTCCACGGATTGCCTGAGGTACTCCCTGGTTGATTGTCCTCGGGAATAGGAGACGAGAGAGTCCTCCACATCCTTCATGGCAATGAGGATGGTCTGCTCATACGAAATAAGCGCCTGCTCCTGCACTGCTGTCTTGACCTGGATATTTGCCCGGATCCGCCCGGCATCGAATACCGGCCAGGTCACCGAGGGGCCCATGCTGAAAATGTTGCTCAGAGGAACGAAAAATTTCGAGGTGAACATGCTCTGCTGCCCCAGAGAACCGGTAAGCGAAAACTGCGGAAACAGATCCGCGGTGGCCACGCCGATTTGCGCGGTTGTCTGAGCCAACTGCCGTTCTGCGCTACGAATGTCCGGGCGACGCCTCAAGAGTTCCGACGGCAGTCCGACGGGCACGTCCGGCGGAGGAGGGGGAAGCGGGGCCTCCTGCAGCAGTTCTTCCTCCAACGCTCCGGGACTCAGGCCGAGCAATACGCTGAGCTGGTGAATGGCCACCCTCAGGGTAGTCTCAAAAGCGGGGACCGTGGCCTCGGTAGCGGCAAGCTGAGCCTTTTGCTGGGCAACGTCCAACTCGCTGCTGAGGCCGGCCGCAAACCGCGCCTCCGTCAGTTCGAGGGTTTGCTTTTGTGAAACGATGTTGCTGTTGGCGATAGCCAGGCGCAATTGAGAGCCCCTCACCTGCAGGTAGCTCACTGCAACGTCGGAGAGCAGGGTAACGAGTACATCCCGGCGGTTTTCCTCGGTAACTTGGATGTTGGCATTCGCAGCCTCAACGGACCTGCGCGTTTTGCCGAATATATCCAGCTCCCAGGTCGCATCGAACCCGGCCTGGAAAAGATTGTAAGACGGGTTGGTCGTCCCTCCTCCCGGCACATTCGCACTGCCCTGGTTCGTCGAATAACCGGCCGATGCATTCACTGTGGGATAAAGCTGGGACGCCACCACCTGCCGTTGTGCGCGGGCTTCCCGGACACGGGCTTCGGCAACCTTCAGGTCCTTATTCGATCCAACCGCCCTCTCGACCAGCGAATCCAGCTTTGGATCCTTAAATACCGTCCACCAATGAGAGACGTCCGCCGTTTGAATTACGGTGACGCCATGGGCATCCTCCTTCCACTTCGCCGGAACCTCCGTCGGCGGTTTATGGTAATCCGGACCAACCATGCATCCACTGACCATCGCTGCAGACAACCACAACAGAATCCATTTCAGACGGAATCGCGTGAAATGATGGTGCTTCATTGTTTGGCTCCATTTCCACCGTGCCCCCATATCCCCTCTTTTGACGGCGTGGATTCGATCGGAGGCTCTTTAAAGAACGCATGACCCTGCTTTCGGGATCGAACCCGAAGCAACCTGTTTTTACACTCATTCACACCTGTACGCCGCCGTCCCCTCTTATACGAAAACAATCGGGCTTTGCACAGGGTTCTTTTCAACCATACCCGTATGGGAGGTCATAGTGTTCTCGGAATGAATTGCGTTCTTGTTATGGTACGAAAAGCACAAATCGCCCTTTACTCTTCAATAGTTCCACAACCCCTTCGACTAACGGCTTTTTGGATAAACGAGAAGCGACAAATATCGAACACTCGGAAGATCCCCCGCACATTCGGCATCATGAGCCCGATCCGTGAAGCGGGCCACCCCTAAGCACACTGCAGGCTACGAGGCACACTCCTCGTACCTGCTTCCTGAAATTGCCCTGATCGCGCTTAGGGAAAACCGGGTAATGTGATCGGCGAGACCCTCGATCTCGGCACGGTCAAACTTTAGCGCATAGAGTCGAGTGAGCACCTGTCTGCCGATGTTGTACGCGATACATTGCCCGATGATGCTCAATACATAAAGCCTCACGACTTCATCACCGACCTCTTCGCCCAGCATTTCCCGGACTATTCCGGTAAGGCACTGGTGAAGGGGCCTGATCCCCTGCTCCACCATTTGCTCAAGCGCCGACGTGGGCTGAGCGACCTCCCTGATCATCAGCTTCCCATGCCAGGCGGGTCTGCCTTCATCGAACACACGGAAAAGGAATGAACGGATAAACGCGTAAAGCCTGGCCTCGATGGTCGCCCCGGGGCCCAGATTCAAATCCGCAGGGTACTTCTTCAGAGCGGAACTCAGAGCGTAATTGAGAACGGCCGAATACAGGCTCTCCTTGTCACCGAAGTAATAGTTGACGGCAGCCACGTTTACCCCCGCGCGCCTTGAAATCTCCCGTACGGTCGCTTCGCGAAACCCATGCCGCGCAAAAGTCTCCCCCGCCGCTTCAAGCAGCCGAATTCGTGTGTCCGTACTCTTATCATCGATTTTCATTCTCAACACGCCCGCTTCCCGGAAGCCTCGCTACGCCCCGCACCTGTTAGCGTATAAGGTTCCATTCAAATAAACGGCTATTGCCGCATCTTGCAGAAGATAAAACGAAACGTATGTTTAAAACATTCGCTTGGAACAGTCAACCGTTTCCGCTGTGTGGTAAACTCCCCCTGCCGTCGGTCTCCGTGGAGCGGATACACCCCGCGCGATTCGATTTCCTTTGTCCTTATCGTTCTTTACAAATGAGGACGCGTGTGTAACACAGGACACGTACGGGGTACGGCACGTTAATGGCAAGCTGACGGCTTCAGGGCAGTTGAACTGCACGGACGCAATCAAGGGAGGACTCTTTGGAGTGTATCCTGCTTGGGACAGGGGGCATGATGCCGATGCCCGACAGGTATCTTTCTTCCATGGCCGTCAGGCTTAACGGGACGACCTACCTCTTCGACGCGGGCGAAGGCACTCAATTGGCCTGGAAGAAATGCCGCCTCGGGCTAAGAGGCCTGCGGGTCATTGCGGTGACTCACCTTCACGCCGACCACTGCCTCGGGCTCCCCGGGATGATGATGTTGAGGGCACAAATGAACGATCCGGGGCCCCTGACCATTCTCGGTCCTCCCGGCATCGAAGCTTTCGTCATGCGGAACCACGACAGCCTGAACTTTCATCTCAATTACCCCGTGGACTTTATCGAGTGGTCGGTTTCGCAGGGCACGTCCGCTTATGAGGATGAACATGTCCGTATCCTTTGGCACCCGCTCGAACATACCCGGTTTTGTCTCGGCTATCGGTGGGAAGAAAAAGAACGGCCCGGAAAATTCGATCCGGGCTCGGCAATCGCTTTGGGGATCCCCCCGGGTCCTGCCTGGGGAAGGCTGCAAAAGGGGGAAACGGTCGAAGCTTCATCCGGTGAAGCAATCAGCCCTCACCAGGTCCTCGGCCCGCCAAGAAGAGGGAGACATGGCGCCTACGTCGTCGACACCCGCCCCACCGAAGGGATCGGGGGCCTCTGCAACAACGCGGACATCGCTTTCATCGAAGGGATGTTTCTGCCCGAACATTCGGACCACGCGGTCAACAAGGGGCATCTGACCGTTGTCGAGGCCGCTGAAATTGCACGGCAGGCACGCGTAAAGCGAGCCGTCCTGATTCATTTCAGCCCGAGGTATACCGAAAATGACCTCTCCGGAATGGAAAGGATTGCTCGGGAATATTTCGATCGGGTGCAAGTCGGCAGAGACCTCGCCAGCTATCCCATTCAATTTCCCGAGTGAAAGCAGCAGAAGAAGCAGAAGCAGAAAGGGGCAGGAAGTGCCCTGCCCCTCTGAGGATTTCAAAGAACCACGGGAGATTGGACTCGTCCGCGGCATGCCGCGGTCACGCTCGATGCCGCTTCCCTTTCCTTCGACGATCTCCGGAACGCCCGGATGTCAACAAACGAACTCCATCGCCTTATAGGGACAGGTGGGCACACACAGTTCACACGCGATGCACTTCTCACGGTCGAAGGTCACCGTCATCTCGGGCCTCGTCACGTAGAGAGCGCCGGTGGGACAAATCGAGACACAGGCAGTGCACGCTATACACCTGTCCTCGTGCCATCGAGCGTCCTGGGTGAACGACTCGAATTCCACCCCCAGGCCTCTCACATATGCAAGACCGGCTTCAATGTCCTTTTCACCGCCGCTGATTTCAATCACAAGCCTGCCCTGTTCCCTTGGAGTGATCCGGGCGCTGAGGATGTTCACCTTCAACCCGTATTCCGTAATCAATTCATAAGTAACCGGCCGATCGATCAAATGCGCCGGGAAATTGAAAATCAGTCGTTTCGTAGCCATATCCATTGCCTCCTTCCACGGTTTTGATCGGTTAAGCGGATGCCGCACGGTTTGTCTCGATCGGCCTCTCGTTCAGTGCTTTGAACTTGAGTCCTGAATCCGCGGAAGGCAGAGGCTCGACGGGTTCCGTCAGAAGGAAGTCCCCCTTTTGGATCCATCCTTTCAAAACATTCGCCACCTCTCTGGCTTTGGAATAGGACGACAGTCCGGCAGTTGGGATTTTCTTGCCGTTGAAAACGAAAGATCCCGATTTCAGTTCGGCATAATTCACCTCCCCGAGGCTGCCGGGAACGCAATTGGGATATGCCTCGCTGTAATCAATCACCTGAGCGACTATGTCCTTATCCTCCACCGCCGTGTACAGGAGGATTTCTTCATCGAGAATGGGAATGGGGATTCCGAGTCCAACAGCCATCGTGACGCCGTACCCGACAAATGAAGCGCCGCGGAGCCATCGGGCGTCCATTTGCTTGAGATCCCCTTTCACGGCAAGAGTGCCCGCTCCCATTCGCGGGACACCGTTCTCCGCCCTGGGCACCGTTGGGTTATGCTGAGTCCCCGCGCCGATCACATAGCCGATCCCACCGCCAAGGAAGATCCGGGTCCCGAGACCTATGGTTTTATAGAGCGGATCGTTCAGGAGCGGACTCAACTGACCGGCGCTGCAGTAGTTGGCGTTTTTCATCCTGGGCTTGAGCATGCCCATATATGTATAGATCACGCGGTCCGACAGGTTTACCGCGACATTATAGTTTTGATAGGCATTTCTCATGTTGAACAGGACGGCCTCGTTCATGTCCTTCAGACTGATCAAGGTTTCGAGTTTGCACCTCGGATAACAGTCCGTCCCGTAGGTGTCGACAATGAGCTCGACATCTCTGCCGGCCACGAGGTTCTCGATGACATGGGCACCGCCATAGTTAAACGTGCCTGGATAAATCCTGTTCAGAGGATCATTTTCCGGCAGGGCTGTCGCCCCAAGCATAAGGTCCACGGCTGCAAAGCCCGTGTAGACGGGCACCCCGCCAAGGGTTACCGTACCCCCGCCCATTTTGATCCTGGGCTTTGCGTGGCCGGCATTGAAGTACGCTCCCGAAGAGCACATCGGAGCAAATGTCCCCGTTGTGACGACATCCACCTCAGCGGAGGCTTTCTTGATGCCCCTGGTCCTGACCACTTCGATTATTTCTTCGGCATTGTAAATTACTGCTTTACCCTTACTGATTTTTTCATTTATTTCCTGAATTGTTTTCGCCATCGGAATTATCTCCTGAATTGCGGTTAAACTTCGCACCGGCCGCAGTAGAGCGGCCATTGGCCGGCTTCAGGAGTATCCATTATCCATAACATCAGACCACCCCCTTTCACAACCCGACTCGCGAATGGCTCCGTGCCCGTCCGGCAGAGGCAAAGCAGTCAGCGAGATGGAAATATAGCCCTTGCAGGGAGCTGCATGGCAGCCTATTCTTTCTTGACTCTTCATACGCGGCCTTATACTATACTAAACTAATATAGATTCCTGCAATACCTAATTGCCAAGGCCCTTTCCCTTTTGACATTTGGCCGCTTCTCCAGCAAAGGAAAGACCATGCAGACACTTGATGAACTCAAGACCGAAAGCCCGGATTTCGTCGCTTTACGAGCTGCGATCAACCTTTGCTACACGTGCAGTTCGTGTGTCACCGAATGCCCGGTGAACCGCGCTACGGACCGCCTCCGGCCTCTCAAACTCATCAGGATGGCAAGCCTCGGCCTTTTTGATGAACTCATCCGGCTCCCGGAGATCTGGTACTGCCTTTTGTGCAACCGGTGCAAAAATGTCTGCCCGATGACGGTAAAACCCCCGGCCCTGATCGATTACCTTCGCAGGACAGCGGTTCGAACCGGGGTAGCCGGCGCAGACGTGCCACAGCAAATCAAGGCATTTGTTCTCGCGCTTCACCGAATCCGCCGCCAGGCCGTTTCCCATTGTCTTGAGGGTCTCGATGCGACCCAGGAGCCATCAGACTGGTTTACCCCTGCTGAAACCGGCACAACCGCCCCGGCATGCGATGTTCCGCCGTTTCAACTGGTTTCGAATCCCCTGGCTTTCACAAAAGCCTGTACCGATTACCTCGGCTTCCCGACAAACCTGACATCCTGTTTCACCTGTACCGAATGCAGCAACTCCTGCCCTGTTTCTCACGAACGCGCGGTGTTTGATCCCATGTGGGTATTCCGCATGATCGCGTTCGGCTATCGCGAGGAGATCCTCAAATCGCCGTCCATCTGGCTTTGCCTTGGTTGCCGAAGTTGCACCAATGCCTGCGGGCAGTTGGTAAGAGGGCATCTTGTGTTCAATCGACTTCAGGAACTGGCCCTGGCCGGCGGTATTGTGGATTCCCGGTTCCCGAATCGCTGGCGCAAAACCCAGGACGCCATCTATTGCCGGTTCACCGAGCAAATCGATTCCGTTCTCCACCTTGAATCCGAGCCGTCGGGCTCAGGCAGGGGGGTCTCCGGGGAGTCGCCAACCCTGGAAAATGTAACAGATACCGTAACGTTGTAGGGAATTGCGCACGTATCGTATACTCTTCATACCGGACCGGGAAATCACCACACTCCCGGTTCGACCCCACGGGAGATTCGGAAAGATGAGCTGGAGTAACCTTAAATGAAGTTGTCCACGAGAAGCCGCTATGGTACAAGGCTGATGCTGGACATGGCGCAGCACTACGGTCAAGGCCCGATTCAACTGGGGGCGATTGCCAAACGACAGAATATTCCGTTAAAATACCTGGAGCAGATCATTATCCCGTTGAAGAAGGGAAATTTTGTCAAGAGCGTTCGAGGCCAGAAGGGCGGCCATTTGCTGGCAAAGTCTCCCGAAGAAATCACGGTGGGAGAGATTGTGGCTCTGATGGAAGGCGGATTTGAACTGACCAACTGCAATCACGATTCACGGGTTTGTGAGCGGTTCGATATCTGCCTCACTCGCCGCGTCTGGCAGAAGGCCACGGAAGCCATGTACAGGTCCTTGAACGAGACCACTCTGTCCGATCTCGTGAAAATGGGCGAGACGGATGCGGACGGTGAGGGATCAGGTTTGTGCTAACTCATATCAGGAAATATTCAGCAGGTGTCTTATGAAAATTGTTTCGATTGCTGTCAGTAAGAAAAAGGGAACGCGGAAGACCATTGTCGAGGAAGCGCTTCTGGTCCCGGACCACGGCGTGGAGGGAGACGCCCATGCCGGGAAATGGCATCGTCAGGTGAGTTTTCTTGCATCCGAAAGCATTGAAGAGGCCCGCAAAAGAGGCCTCGACGTCGACTTCGGCGATTTTGCCGAAAATATAGCCACTGAGGGCATCAAGTGGACCGAAGTCCCTGTCGGGACCCGCGTGAAGGTTGGGGAATCCGCCCTGGTCGAAATTACTCAGATCGGCAAGGAATGCCACACCAAGTGTGCGATATTCTACATGGCTGGAGACTGCATCATGCCCCGCGAGGGAATTTTCGCCCGGGTACTCCAGGGAGGAACGATCCGTTGCGGCGATCCGATCGTCCTTCAGCCCGAAGATGCTCCTCTTTGATCCCGGCCTCTTCCGTCCTCGCTCATGGAAAGCCCACCGCACCGCCTTTCCCCGGCACCATGCCCGAGGCGTTGATCCTGCGATTTGACTCGCAGGATCAACGATAGAGGGGCCACTTCCTTCGGCGCCTCGAACGAGCCCTTCCGAAAGCGAACACAATTCGACAAAGGGATCGGTTCCCCCCTACTGGCCGGGGAAAAATGTGTAGCTGATCCAGACGAGTACACCCAGCGCAACGACCCCAAGACCTATGCTCCATCCTACGAGTTTCTTCTCGACGGGGAGCAGGGGTTCGTATTCCATTTTTTTCATTTCTTCAGAAAGCTTAATCTCTTCTTTTGCCATCTTCTTATCTCCTATATGTCGGCTCAAGAGGCTCTCGTTCTTCGTGTTAGACCAGGGGAGGCTTAACCCCATGGAAGAAGATCCAGGAGATGATGAGTCCGACCCATATGATGAATCCAAACAGGCACAGAATGTAAATCGCCGCCAGCTTCCCGATGCCTTCCTCCCAAAGCTTCTTGAAATTGGACACAACTCCGATTGTAAAGAACGTCATGGCAAAGAAGATCTGTCTCAAGCCATCCGCCTCCCCCATAGCCGCCTTTGATGGATTGAGGAAGTTCGAATTGGCGATGCACAGAACAAGAAGAACGGCGAACGTCACCACATAACCGATAACGAACTTGGGGAATCTTTCCCAGATCTGCCCGGGGCGGAATTTTTCGCCCGGTTTGGACTCGATGACGGTGCACCAGATGAAGGCCAGAATGAAAGCCCAAATACCGATGAAGACGTCGATAAAGATCTTCACCGTGGTTGCCGTCATAAGAATCCAGCCCTCTTTGTAATTGACCCCGTCGACGGCGAGTGCCTTCGCCCGGATGAGCGCATCTATAATCGCGCCGCTCGCCACAGCAGCCCCATCCGTCTTGACGGCAAGGCCCATCCACGCCCCCGCCACCATCGGCTCTTTATAAAGAAAGGTCTGACCAAGGAAGGGCAGCAAAAGCAGCTCCACCACCGCGAATATCACGACGAGCGATGAGACCATGATGGGCACCACGGGGCGCGCCCTGATGGCGCCGCCGGTAGCGATTGCCGCCGAAACGCCGCAGATGGAAATGCCGGATGCAAGGGGGGCCGACCATTCGCGGCTGAACTTGAAGTACCGTCGCGCCACGTAATAAACCACCGCCCAATAGATGAGGTAGGCTTCAATGATCGCGCACAATCCCCGGAATATCACCGCGGAAGCAAGGCCCAGGGCGTCCACGGCCTTCACACCCAGGGACCCGCCCATAATGACTATGGCCGTCTTGATATACCATTCCGGCCTTATCGCTTCCTGGATCTTGCTCCCGAATTTCATGAAGAAATTGCCCACAATAAGCCCCACGAGGAGTGCGATGATGAACCCCGATTCACCGGTCAGGTTCAGGGACCACGGAATTTTGAAGCCGGCCAGTTTGTCGGGTGTCGCCGCGATGTAAGCGTAATTGCCGGCTATCAGGCACGCATAACTTACCCAGAACACCGCCGTGAAACTCAGCAGAAATTTCCCCACATTATATTTCAGTATGCTCGCTCCAACCGACATCACGACCAGGAGGAACACGTAGGTCAGAACCACTGCTCCCGGACCTGAGACCGTAGATGCTTTTGATACGGGGACGAGGGCCTTGGAAAGATCAGTCCAGACGTTGAGCTTGGCCGTCCATCCTAAAAAGTCGATTCCGGCGAGCTGAGTGATCGAAAGAAGAAACAGGAATAAACCGATCCATAAGGCCATCCAGTCTTCGTTTGCTACGATGTATTTGTCATTGCCCATCTTTCACCTCCGCCTTTTATGAAAGTCAATAAAATCCGCAATGAAGCTGTGTTATCCTCTCTCCCTCCTCCCGGGTGCAATCACCTCCTTTTCGTTCGGGTCCTGGCCTGAATTCTGAAAGAGAACAAGTTTCGTGCCACTTGCGCGGTTCATACCGGTTGGGTTTCGATGTCCTGGAACATCAAGTATCTAAGGCGGCCTATTGAATCAAAGATAATGATAACCATCTGAATGACCAGCTAATCTATTAAAAAAAAGTGGAAACCGCTGAAGGCAGTGGAAACTTTTGTTTGCAGAATTGTCTCTCTGCTTCCTTTTGGGCATAATGACATGAAACGATGGGAACCCCATGTTTACAGAAAGGCCTGTTCATGAAAAGCGGGACGGATTCCGAACTGAAGACCTCATCCGGAGAACCTGCGCCGAGAGGATTGCTGGGGTCGCTCAGCCTCCGGACGAAATTTCTTGTCGGCATAGGCCTGATACTTCTCTGGTTCTGCTCTACATGCGCATTCCTCATATATATGCATGACAAATACGCTCTCGAGGATACGGCCTATGCCAAATCACAGATTGTCATGGCCGCCATGGAAGCGAACCAGGCTTACGTCCGCGAGGTGCTTCGCCCACGCCTGTTCGACCTTTTCGGAAACGATGTCTTTGTGCTCGAAGGCATGTCCACATCTTACGTGAGCCGTGCGGTGATGGACCGTTTCAACGGCGCCGTGCCGGAATATCAATATCGCCGGGTCGCGGTCAATGCGCGCAACCCCGACTCGGAAGCCAACCCCATAGAAGTCCGCATGATCCAGTACTTCGCACAGAACCCCCATGAAGACAATTGGCAGGGAATCATCGGCGTCTCGGGCGAATCCTGCTTCATGAGATTCCGCCCCGTTTACTTTGATGATTCCTGCATGCACTGCCATGGAGCCCCCCAGGACGCGCCCAAGGCGTTGGTGGCGTTGTACGGCCCGGAGCGTGGATTTGGCAGGACCGACGGGCAGCTTGCGGGCGTAATCGCCGTTGGCATTCCCGTCGATGTCGCTCTTGCTCAGATAAGGGAAAAGGCCCTTTCCGTGTTCATGACGGGATTCCTCTTTGCCGCCGTCCTCTTCACAGCGATCAGTTTCTTCTTCAACCGCGTGGTGGTGCACGATCTTAGAGGACTTCTTCAGATCTTCCGAAAAGGCTTGCATGAAGACGAGCAAACGAAGTTCTTCAGCGACGAACGGTCCCAGGATGAACTCAAGGCCCTCACCACGGCAGCCACAGCCATGGCCGACCATCTCAGGGACACGCGCCGGCAACTCGAACAGAATGCACTCAATCTCGAACGGACAGTCGCCGAGCGAACCAGGGAACTGCGAAAATCAAGGCAGCACCTGAGAGATCAGGTTATTGCGAGAAATCGTGAACTGCAGGCACTCAACACCGTCGCCGAACTCACCACCCAGGCCGTCACCCTGGCTGAGATTTTTCCCAAGGCACTCAAGCAGACCCTGAAGATGATTCCGGCAAAGGGCGCGGGGTTGTATCTATCGCGCAACAATTCTCAGGCAGTGGAACTCCAATGGCAGGAGCATGCGCCTCAACTCCCCCGCACAGTACCGCTTGACTCCTGTCCGAGCCTGCTGCTCGAAGACGCCCGCGACCTGCCCTCCTCTCTTGCCGAAGCGGCGTGCGGCCATATAAGCCTCTTTACCGGAGAAGCCTGCGGCAGATGCCTCAGTGTTCCTCTGTGCTGCCGGGGCCGGGTCCTCGGCGTTATCACTTTCGCTCAAGTTGAATTCACCGATATCCCGGCTGAAATGCATGGATTGCTGTCCTCTGTGGGCAGGCAGATAGGAATTGCCATCGAGAGCCTTCAGAGCAGAGAAAAACTGCTCCAGAGCAAAGAGCTTCTGCAGTCCGTTTTCGATGGAATCACCGACCCGGTCATCCTCCTCGACAGGGACTGCCGGATCAGAATGGTAAACGGGGCTTTTCTCAAACGATACGGACTCCAGGTGCACATGGTGCTCGACCTGAAGTACGATGAACTCGCCGCAGCCTCCGACTGCCCTTGCCCTCTTCATTGCATCGAGGCAGTGCTTCGCTCGAAGGCACCCGTTACCGAGGAAGTGCAGAGCCGGGGCGGAGAGATATTCCTGGTTCATTTCTATCCGATCACCGATGAAACCCACGAAGTGGTCAGTGTGGTCCGATATGCCCGGGATATCACGGACCAGAAGCGCGTGGAGCAGCAGATCCACAAGGCGGAAAAACTCGCTTCCCTGGGACAGCTCGCAGCGGGAGTGGCCCATGAGATCAATAACCCCCTTGGGGTCATCCTTTGTTACACCGACCTGCTGAAGCGCCAGCTTGACAGCTTTCCTCAGGGGTTGAAGGACGTCGGCACCATAGAAAAACATGCCGTCAACTGCCAGAGGATCGTATCCGACCTCCTTAAGTTCTCCCGGGGGCATGCCACATCGAAGCACCTGACGTCCCTCAACCGCTCTATAGAAGAGGTCGTTGAACTCCTTGCCAACCAATTCCGGCGCGAGAAGATCGAAGTCTTTCTCGATCTGGACCCGTCGCTGCCGTTCATCAACATGGACGGCGACAAGATGAAGCAGGCGTATGTCAACCTCTTCATGAATTCCGTGCAGGCCATGCCGGGAGAGGGCACCATCCGGGTGAGCACCCGCCATATCGCTGCCTTGGACCAGATCCGGATCGATTTCTGGGACAGCGGCAAGGGCATCGCTCCGGATGTGATCGGCAGAGTATTCGATCCCTTTTTCAGCACCAAACCTGCAGGGGAAGGAACAGGGCTTGGTTTATCGGTGACTTATGGGATAATCAGGGATCATCAGGGCGAGATCCACGTCGAAAGCGAACCCGGCAAATGGACACAATTCACGATTCTTCTTCCAGTGAGTGAAGCGCAATGACGGAACAGCGGATCGCACAGCTTCTTATCGTCGACGACGAGATTGACATGCTCGAGGGATTGAAGCGTCTTCTGACCTATGAACTCGACGGCACCCGGATTCTGACAACCTCGAAGCCGCATGAGGCCCTGAAGATGATAGGGCGTGAGCCCTTCGACACCGTGCTTCTGGACGTCCGAATGCCCCGGATGGACGGGATCGAACTGCTGGATGCGATACTCAAAGTGTTCCCCTGGATGACCGTTATCATGATGACCGCTTACGGCAGCATTGAGGTCGCCGTGGAAGCGATCAAGCATGGGGCCTACGACTTCGTTACGAAGCCCTTCGATAAGGATGTGCTTTTCCGTGCTCTGAAGAAGGGTTTGGAACGGAACCGGCTGATCCGCGAGAATATGGACCTTCAATACCGCGTGGCAGAGAAGGCCGACTTCGAGAACCTGATCGGCCGGTCACCCGCCATGCGCCGCCTCTTCGAAAACATCAAGGCCATCGCGCGGTCTCATTATACGGTGCTCCTGCGCGGGGAAAGCGGAACGGGCAAAGAACTGGTCGCCCGGGCCATCCACAATCTGAGCAACCGGCGAAACCGCCGCCTGGTCGCCGTCAACTGCCCGGCAACTCCGGAGCATCTTATGGAAAGCGAGCTTTTCGGCCACCGAAAGGGCGCCTTCACCGGCGCCGACCGTGATCAGGCGGGATTATTCGAAGAGGCGGACGGCGGCAGCATTCTTCTCGATGAAATCGGAGACATCCCCGTTAACATCCAGACCAAGCTTCTGCGCGTGCTCCAGGAGGGTGAGATCAAACCCCTCGGCACGAACAAGACTTACAAGGTCGATGTTCGAGTGATCGCTTCGACCAACCAGAACCTCGAAGAGAAGATCCGTGCGAGGTCATTCCGTGAAGACCTTTTCTACCGGCTGAACGTGGTCACGATAAGAACACCCTCCCTCAAGGAGACTCGGGAGGACATCCCTCTGCTCATCAATCACTTCGCGCGCATCACTTGCGGGGAACTGGGAATTGCCCCGAAACGGTTTACCACAAAAGCGATCGAGGAATGCATGAAGCGGCCCTGGCCCGGCAACGTGAGAGAACTGCAAAGTTTCGTCAGACGCGCAGTCATGCTCTGCCCGGACGACATTATCAGTCCAAGGGACCTGGTATTTGAAGAGGTCTCAATTTTATCTTCCCGCAACGATTCGATCGGGATCCACGCCGGTGTCGACGAAGTCGAACCTTATAAGCGCGCGAAGGAACGCGCCGTCAAACATTTCACTTTGAATTATGTCTCGGAATTGCTCGGCAAAACGAGCGGGAATGTGTCCAGGGCCGCCGAACTGAGTGGAATCAGCAGAACCGCCCTTCAGAAAATCATGCGCCGCCTCGATGTAAAAACCGAATCATACCGGGAAGGAGATTGAACTTCCCGGCCTCTGTGAGTTATCTTGGATGGAGGCCCATACCAACCGATCTTTGGCGTCAAACTCCAATTGATGATATCATGCTGCCGGGGGTAAGATGGAACAGGCCGGACGAATAAACCGCCTCTCACAGAGGAGATTAAAGCCATGGCCGCATGCGGACGCTTTGGAAAGTACGGTGATTTCAAAAGAAAAGCCAACCTCAGGAGGAACATCGGTCTGCAGGCGCATTACGCAAAGGATGCGCCGGCTTCGAGAAAATCTGCTGCATTGAGGCGACAAAAGACGGAAGGAGGCGGTAAGAAGTAGGTTTTATGGAAACAGAAGACAACCCCGACTCAAAGAAAAAACGCGCCAACATCACCATTCGTCCCATGGAAATTGATGATCTTGCAACGGTTTTCCATCTGGGAGAAAAATTGTTCACCGCCAGGGAAGCCCCGAATCTCTACCGGACGTGGGACGAATATGAGGTTCTGTCCCTGTTCCAGGGTGATTCGGAATTCTGCATGGTCGCCGAGGCTGATGACGAGATCGTCGGATTCGCCCTGGGAACCACGGTCACCAAGAGCCATTCGGCCTGGAAATACGGCTACCTCGTCTGGCTCGGCACCGATCCTGCCTTCCACGCGCAGGGCATCGCATCCAGACTGTTCTCGCGTTTCAAGGATCTGATGCTCGAAGACGGCGTCCGCATGCTCCTTGTAGACTCGGAAGCGGACAACCTGCCCGCCCTCCGGTTTTTCCGCAAGATGGGATTCCGGCATCCCCAGGAGCACATCTATCTGGCGCTGAACCTTGACCCGCAAATCCGGCACATCCGGGAAAAGAAACATAACGGACGTTCGGCCTCCCGCTACAAGGCAGACGAAGATGAGTGAATCACCGAATGTGGTAAAGCCCAAGCGGTTGAGGCAATTGCTGCGCCGGATGCTGAACATTTACAGTCCGTCCGGCAAGGAAGAAGAAATCCTCCATTTCCTGTATGGTTATCTGAAACGCCACGGGATCCGCGCGGAATTGCAGTCGGTCGACACCAATAGACACAACCTGATCGTTATCCCTCCCGCAACGGAGGTGCTCCTTGCCCTCGTGGGCCACGTCGACACGGTGATGGCATATGAACTCGACCACTTCGGTTACGAAGAGGAGGGAGATCAGATCTTCGGCGTGGGTTCCGCGGACATGAAGGGTGGCTGTGCGGCCATGATCGAGGCCTACATCCGCAGTTGGGAGGCCGGGTATTCCCGTCTTCCGGTCGCACTTGCCCTCGTGGTCGGAGAGGAAGAAGAGGGGGACGGCACGCAGAAGCTCCTTCGGGAGTACCATTTCCCGTGGGCAATCATCGGAGAACCGACCGACCTCAAGCCGTGCCTCGGCCATTACGGCTATATCGAACTGGCAATCGCCGCGACGGGTAAAAGAAAGCACGCGTCACTGGCAAATCGCGGGCAGAATCCCGTGGAGACCGTGCTGCGTTCGCTGGTCAGGATCGGCGAATACATCGCGGCAAACCGCCCCGAGATGGTCTACAACATCCGGGACCTGTCGAGTTCGAGAGCCGGATTTGCGGTCCCGGAGCGCTGCAATGCATGGCTTGACATCCATCTGCCGCCTGCCGCGCCCATCGGGGAAATCACTTCCGAACTGGAAGATGTGTTCGCGCAGGAAGGTCACGGCAATTCGGATTTCAGCGGCACCTTGCGTTTTGTCAACATCCATTCAGGTTACGAACTTCCTGAAAAGGGGATCGTCGTGGACGCGCTGAAGGAGGTCTACGCGTCCCACGGCATCGAATGGGCGTCGCAGGCATTCCGAAGCCATTCCGACGCCAATCTTCTCCGGGCGGCCGGAATTAAACCGATCCTTCTTGGGCCGGGGTCGCTGGAAAAGGCCCATTCTCCGGAAGAGGCGGTTTCCTTCGACCAGGTCCTGACTTCCTCTCAAATCTACGCCGATCTGATAGCAGAGCTTTCCGAGTGAGCCGTTGAGGGGCATATGCCCAGGTGGGTGGAGACGAACTATGGTCTGGATACTCAACCCGATATTTTCCTGAAAGCCACAATACCTTGTGCTTCCAGAAAGTTAACGCGAAAGACTCCGGACCCCGGCCTTCGCCGGGGTGACGAGTATTGTACAATTCACAGGCATTCCCGAATTACGACAGGCCTCTCTCCGACCGGGTCCATCGTCTGACACCCCTTCGCTTCACCAGGGGCAGGCAATGTTTCGTTCGGCCGGATCATCACCGCACCCGGCGTCCCGCAGTTCGAATCAGGGTTCCTGAAGCGCGGATTTGAAAAACTCCGCCACATCCGACGAAAGCTTCTGCAGGGCAGGTTCATAGGTGTAGAGCATATGCCCGCCCTCGTAGTTGCCGATCCGAAGATTGCCTCGCAGAGCTTCGTTCAGGCCAAGATGACCAAGAGTATACCGGCATCCGAAATAGGATGTATTCAGATCGAAATATCCGCAAGCCGCGAAAACCTTCAGGTATTTCGTCCTTTGAATGGCTTCCTGCAGTTCACCCATCACATTGACATATCCACGCATTCCCGATCCGTAGTTCCATTGTGAATTGGCCTCCTCGGACAGGTAAATGTACGGCAGATCGTTCTTGACCTTCAATTCATTCCGCAGGATGTCGTTGAGCGCCGCGGTATATGCACTGATGGTCATCGCCATGGCCGGATCGTTGTGGAAGCCCCTTCCATGCCCGACCTGGGTCTGCCTTCCATCCATCAGGCTGACGGTCAGGTTTTCCGCGCGCAGCAACTCGCTCAGAAAACCGGACCTCGGAATGCGAAGGTTCTTGTCCGCAATGTAGGATTCCGGCAGTCCCGTATACCGGGCAAGCATCTGAACGGTCCCGTCTCTTTCATCTTTGGGTATCGCATCTCCCTGCATCAGGGCCTTCGCGTAATCTCCCGCAGCCCACTTTTCGGCTTCTTCCACCGTGGTCTTCATGTCTTTCTGCAAATCGGGACCGAGCTTGTGGTGGTACCAGGCCGTCGCCGCGTACGCGGGCACCTGGAGAATGTATGCCAAGTCGTTTCCGAGTTCGGCGGAAAAGGTCTGAAAATTCAGCGCGGGCGATATCAGCACAAGACCGTTCACGTCCATTCCGAACTGCTCATACAAGTGCTCTGCAAGCGCAGCCGCGCGATAGGAACCATAGCTCTCGCCGGCCAGGAATTTGGGGGACTGCCAGCGGCCGAACCTCGTCGCATAGAGCCTGATGAAATCCCCCATGGATTGAGTATCCTCTTTGGTCCCGAAGAACTGCTTCGCGTTCTCGCCCGGCGCGGGACGGCTGAACCCGGTGCCGACCGGGTCGATAAAGACCAAATCCGTAAAACTCAACCACGAATATTCGTTGTCCGTCACCTGATACGGCGCCGGCGCCGGTCCGTTCCCTTTCGGCGTCACAACACGTTTCGGACCGAGCGCCCCGAGGTGCAGCCAGACGGACGATGCCCCGGGGCCTCCGTTGAAAGCGAAGGTAATGGGCCTTTTGGCAGGCTCCGCCTGCGGACTCCTGGTGTAAGCCGTAAAGAAGATATCCGCCTTTGCCTTGCCCGCTTCGTCTTTAATCACAAGGTACCCCGCGGTAGCCGTATAGCTGATGATCGCACCCCCGAGCTTCATCGAGTGGGTGGTCACCGCCAACTCCTCTTCGCGGGGAGCTTTCGCCGCATCGGGGCTTGCGGCTTCACCGGCGCCCGCGGTTTTTGTTTCCTGCCCCCCTGCCGCCTTGGTTTCCTGGGGCTGAGGCGCCTTCTCACCGGCATATGCCGGGAAAACGGACACCAGGAATATTACAAGCGCGAATAACATTCTAACCAACATCGGCTGCTCCTCTGCACACAGTCAAACGATCGTTTCTCAGGGCCTGAACACGTATGACCCCGCATACGCACCGCAAACGCTGTCAAGGCCGGGGCTTCTCAGAGCCTAATGTCCTTCGAACCAGGTGTCAAGCGGCCTCAAAACCGATCCGCTCAGACCGTCGCGCCCTATGGCGCCGCCGGGTTGATTTGTGAATCAGCAATTCTTATTATCTGTCGATAGCGAATCCGTACCGGAGATTCACTATTGTGGAGGAACCAGCATGGACAAAAAAGATATTCTGTTTCTTAGAAATATGCTCCTTGTCAGGAGAAACGATATCCTCGACCGCGTAAACCTGTTCGTGTCCGCGTGGAAGAATATCGAACATGCCATAGAAGTGGAAGAGGAAGCTCAGAAGGCAAGCATCGCCGAGCCGTACGACCGCCTGGATGAAACCCGGAAGAACGAGGTCCGGCAGATCGACCTCGCACTGAGCAAGATGGCCGTGGGTGACTACGGAATTTGCGAGTCCTGCGGTGACGACATTTCGAAAAGACGCCTCGAAGCTTTGCCCTGGGCGCGCCTGTGCGTGGACTGTGCAAAGGAATTCGAAAGAAGGCACGAGTCTCTTCCGAGAACCAGCGAAATTCTCACGACCGCGCAGCTCCCCGACCGGTACCGTGAACTTTCCGCCGAACGGATCGTCCGCCTGATCGAGGATCAATTCCACAAGAACAGGCAGATCGATATGACCGGAATCAGGACTTCTCTGCGCAGGGGGTTCGTGTACCTCGAAGGGACCGTCTCAACCGAACTGGAGCACCAGGCAGTGTTGCAGCTTCTTACGGGAACTCTGGGATTCTTCTCTGTGGTGGACAGACTGGAAGTCGAGGAGCTGTCTTCGGACAAAACCGAAAACCGGCAGGGTCCGGATGAGGCGGAGGAGGATCAGGACGAGTTGCAGGCGGACCAGGAGGAATTGACCGAGGACCTGTTCGATACGCACAAAGAAGAAGGCTTCTACAGCACGTCCGACGGCCCGGCGCACTATGAGGACAACATGTAGCTCGAATTGCCCGGCGTCGCGCGACCCGGTTCATTCTCCTTCGGGAGTTGATTTCACTTCCGGAAGAGATTTGCGGGACTGTTCCGAAACATGCGAAGGGCCTGTGCGCGGGAAAAGCGGCGGATTGCGCATAAAGCGCGTGGGGGGTTCTCAGTAAACCCGAAGCTGCTGACATGAATGCGGAGAAAGGCCGAGATGCTCGTAGGCCAGCCGGGTGGCAAGGCGTCCGCGCGGGGTCTTGTTCAGAAATCCTTCCTGGATGAGGAACGGTTCGTAGACGTCTTCGAGAGTGTCCTTTTCTTCCGAAACGGCGGCCGCCAGGGTTTCAATCCCAACGGGTCCCCCATCGTACTTCTCGATGATGGTGGAGAGGATCTTCCTGTCCATGCCGTCGAATCCTCTTTCGTCCACATCCAGCATCTTCAGGGCCCGATCGGCCACTTCCCTGGTGATTCGGCCGTCGGCACGCACTTCGGCATAGTCCCTTACGCGCCTCAGCAGCCGGTTCGAAATCCGGGGAGTGCCGCGTGACCGCTTTGCGATTTCCAGGGCGCCGGCGTCGTCCACTTCTATGCCCAATATCCTTGCCGACCGCGTCACGATCAGCTTCAACTCTTCGACCTTGTAGAATTCCAGCCTTAGAGTCACTCCGAATCGATCGCGTAGCGGCGGCGACAGAAGCCCCGCCCTGGTGGTCGCGCCCACCAGGGTAAAGGGCGGCAGATCGAGCTTTATCGTGCGGGCGGAAGGCCCCTGCCCGATTATGATATCGAGCTGAAAGTCTTCCATCGCCGGATAGAGGATTTCCTCCACGACATGGTTCAACCGGTGTATTTCATCGATAAACAGCACGTCCCGGGCTTCGAGGTTCGTCAGGATCGCCGCCAGATCTCCCGGCCGCTCGATCACCGGCCCCGAGGTGCTCCGCATGTTGACACCCAGTTCGTTGCTGATCACCGTCGCAAGAGAGGTCTTCCCCAGGCCCGGAAAACCATGGAAAAGGACATGGTCCAGCGGTTCCGACCGCTGCCTGGTCGCTTCGATGAACACTCTGAGGTTCTCCTTCACCGTCTCCTGCCCGATGTATTCATTGAGCCGCCGGGGCCGGAGGCTGTTCTCTACGGGAAGGTCCTCTTCTCTGGGTTTGGGTTCGATCACTCGCTCGACCATCTCTCTAAACGACTTCCGCGTTATGGGATCGCCTTGGCCCGGGGCCGCCGTCCGGCACGGACCCCGATTTTTCTCATTGTATCCGCTATGCCAGCAATCTCAAGGACTCTTTGAGCAGTTGTTCCACGGGCGGATCTTCACCGAGGGACTTCACTGCTCTCTCAAGCGTTTTCTCGGCTTCGGCCGGCCGGTACCCCAGATTGATCAGGGCCGAGTATGCATCCGAATAGGGCGAACCGCCGGCGGGTGCGGGCTGCTCCGATTCCTTCTCCTTGCGGACTTTCAGCTTGTCACGCAATTCCAATATGATGCGTTCCGCAATCTTCTTCCCCACGCCCGGGATGTGCTTGAGCCTCGCCGCTTCCTGCTGCAAAACCACCCTGCGCAGATCGTCGGGACTCAAACCCGACAGTATGTTTATGGCAAGGCGCGGCCCGACCCCGTTGACGGTTATGAGACGGAGGAACATGTCCTTTTCCGCGCCCGTTCGAAATCCATAGAGCTGGATCGCATCCTCGCGGACCAGCGTGTGGATATTCAGGCTGACCATCTGCCCGGGGTCCGGAACATCATAAAAGGTGCTCAGGGGAACGTGGACCACGTACCCAACCCCATGGACATCAATAACTAAATATTCCGGGGACTTGTGCCGTATGTTTCCTTCCAGGTGACCGATCATGGCATGCTCTTGGTATTCGCGTTCCAGCGGGTTTTCGACGCGCTGGTGTTGATATGGCAGATCGCCGCGGCGAGCGCGTCCGCAGCATCGGCTTCTATCGGCCGGCTCAATCTGAAAAGATAGCAGATCATATCGCTCACCTGGTCCTTCCCTGCCCTTCCATAACCAACCACCGCCTGTTTGATTTCGAGCGCACTGTATTCGAAGACGGTGAGGCCGGTGTTCACTCCGGCCAGTATTGCAGCGCCCCGTGCCTGCCCCAGCCGCAGGGCGCTTTTCACGTTCTTTGCGAAGAACACATCTTCGATCGCCATACAACCGGGCCTGATTTCTTCAATCAGGCACGTAAGTTTTTCGTACACTATCTTGAGCCGCTCCGGCAGGGACAGGTGACCGGGCAACCGGATGACCCCGTTGCTCACATGGTGGAGGTGATGTCCATCTCCCTCCACTATCCCGTACCCGGTACACCGTGATCCCGGGTCTATTCCGATGGTGCGCGTCGTGAGCAAATTTTGGGGTCCTCCCGGTTGCTTCCGTATCAGGCGATATTGTTCAAAATCTCGTCGGGAATGTCGAAGTTCGCATAAGCGTGCTGCACGTCGTCCGAATCCTCGAGAGCATCCATCAGCCGCAGGACCTGTTGAGCCAGCTTCTCATCCTCGACCTGAACGGTAGTCTGCGGGACCATGGTGACCTCAGCCAGTTCATAAGCCAGCCCTTTTGCGTCGAAGGCCCCCTTCACGGTCACAAAATCTTCGATGGCCGTGGTCACTTCGAACTGATCTTCCTCGTCCTTGACATCTTCCGCCCCGGCATCGAGGGCGATTTCCATCAACTGCTCTTCAGAGACCTTTTCTTTATTGAAAATGATGCTGCCCTTCATGCTGAACATCCAGGAAACGCAGCCGGCTTCCCCGAGGCTGCCTCCGTTGCGGCTGAAAATATGCCGGATATCGCTGGCGGCCCGGTTCCTGTTGTCCGTCAGGACATCGACAAGTATGGCGATCCCCCCCGGACCGTACCCTTCGTAGTTGACTTCTTCGTAATTGACTCCCTCGAGTTCTCCCGCGCCCTTCTTGATTGCCCGTTCGATATTTTCCTTGGGCATATTTTCAGCTTTTGCCGCCAGTACGGCCGCTCTGAGCCGCGGATTCCCTTCGGCATTTCCCCCGCCCACCCGGGCGGAAACCATGATTTCCTTGATGAGCTTGGTAAAGATCTTGCCGCGCTTTGCGTCGGCAGCACCCTTCTTGTGCTTGATCGTACTCCATTTTGAATGCCCAGACATGCATCGTCCTCCTAGGGTTTCTTAAAACGCATGGCAAGGATATAGATTTCCTTGCTCTGTTTTCTCGAAGCTTCGGGCTTGATCACTTTGACCCAATCGAAATCCCTTTTCACCTCCTGGAGCAGAGGATGAAACTCGGGACCCTGGAATATCTTCGCCAGGAAATGCCCTTTGGGTTTGAGCATGCCCCTGGCGCATTCAAGAGCCGTCTCGAACAACAGCGCCGATCGCGCGCTGTCCGCCACCCGTATCCCCGATGTCGACGGAGCCATATCGCTCAGCACGACATCAAACGGGGCGTATTCCTTTTCAAGGTCCGCGGAAAACTCGGGGTCAGTGATGTTTCCTTCCAGAACCACCACGTGGTTCGAGAACTTGTGTTCTATTTTCTTCAGATCTACGCCTACAATCAGCCCGCCGGGGCCGATAATTCCGTTGGTGTACTGAATCCAGGAGCCGGGAGCGGCCCCGAGGTCCAGTACCCGGTCCCCGGTTTTCATTATCTTGTATTTCTTCTGTATTTCCTGCAGCTTATAGACTGCGCGCGCAAGGTAATTCTCTTTTTTTGCACGGTGGAAAAAATGATCCTGAATCGTATAGGACATCGGTTAAACATCCAGAAGTCGTTTATTTTTTCGGAAACCCGGTATAACATAATCGAAAGTTTTCTGTAAACAAAGCCATTCTTTTTCCATGCCGCCGCCGGTGGGGGAACCCGGCAACACCCTGAAATGCCGTTGCTGCGCCGGCCTGAGGCGGGGACCGCCCGTTTTCCGTCGTGTTCAGGATTGATTTCCCGACGCGAATGATTCTATTGATAACTGGTTGTATTCGTCATAGAAGCTCCTTTGAGGAACTCCCTCTCTCTCGGCACTTCCACCGGCACATGGGCTCGGCTTTTTGGGCAAACCAAATCTGAAGGAGGCAACCTATGGAAAAGGTCGTCAATGGGAAGAAGATCGTTCTGCTTCAGGGCGATTTAACCGAACTGGAGGTGGACGCGATTGTGAATGCCGCCAACGTTCATCTCGTCCTCGGCGCCGGCGTCGCCGGAGCCATCCGGATGAAGGGAGGACCGGCCATCCAGCAGGAGTGCGATAAGATCGGGGGCACCTCGGTCGGACACGCGGTCATTACGGGAGCTGGAAAACTCAAGGCCTCGTATGTCATTCACGCCGTCGGCCCCAGCTACGGCGAAGGAGACGAAGACGCAAAACTCGGGAATGCCACCCGCAACAGCCTCATTCAGGCCTCTTCCAAGGGGCTTCGGTCCATCGCCTTTCCGGCGATCAGCACGGGGATATTCGGCTTCCCGAAGGACCGGTGCGCGCAAATCATGCTCGACACCATTTCCGACTACCTCAGGAATGACAAAACCTCACTCGAAACCGTCACCCTTTGTTTGTGGTCAAAGGACGACCTTCGGATATTTGAGACCGCGATGAGGTCTCTCCCACCTTCTGACAAGTGACATGGAACGGCCGGGTGATATGAAATGACACTGGATCACGGATCAGCACGCAAAGGGGCGCTAAAATCGTCCGCCTTTCGGATCGCCTCCATCTACGCGATCGTCGGGTCGCTCTGGATCCTGTTCTCCGATATGTTTGTCACCCGGCTGAACCTTCCCACACACACGACCGGAATCGTGATGACGCTCAAAGGGTGGTTGTTCATCGCGGTCACCATGGCGATTCTCTACGTCTTGATCGAGAGGACCATCTCATCCATCCGGCGCTCGGAACAGGAACTCATCGAAAGCAAAAGGACGCTTTCGACCCTCCTTGAGAACCTTCCCGGAATGGCTTACAGCATCCGCAATGACGAGCACCAAACCGTCGAATTCATCAGCAGCAGTTGCCTTGACCTGACCGGCTATTCACCGCGGGAACTGACCAACCGGGACACCTTTACCCGGGTCGTCCACCCGGACGATCGCAAATACGTGCGCGATGCGGTCGATTCTGCGGTTCGGGAAATGAGGCCGTACCGAATGGTGTATCGGATCGTCACCGCTTCGGGCGAAGAAAAATGGGTGTGGCAGCAGGGTGTCGGCGTTTTTTCGCCCGATGGGGAACTTCAGTCGCTGGAAGGCTTCATCAGCGACATCACGGAACGCAAACATGCCGAAGATGCGCTGAGGGAATCCGAGGAACGCTATCGGGCGCTGGTCGAAGGGACATCGGACGCGATTCTCATGCTCGACGCCGAGAGGCATATCGTTTCCGTCAATCAGGCCTTCCTCGACCTTTTCGGATACGAAAGAGGGCAATTGCGCGGGAAGAGTTCGAGGGTGTTGTACCCTTCCGAGGAAGGCTATACGAACTTCGCCCGGATGGCCTTCCCGGTCCTGCGGACCAGGGGTCCGTTCAGGGCCGAATGGCAGATGATCAAAAAGGATGGAAGCGTTTTCCCGATCGAGGGTTCCTTTTCGGCCACGACGAGCCCTGATGGAGAGATCACGGCGTACATCGGGATTGTCAGGGACATAACGGAAAGGAAACAGGCGGAAGCCGAATTGCGGCGCTACCGGGAGCAGCTCGAAGAGATGGTGATCGAACGCACCCGCGAACTCAAGGCGGCCGAAAAGGCGCTGGTTCAGCGGGAGAAACTGAAGACGCTCGGGGCCATCTCCGCCGAAGTCGCCCACGAAATCCGCAATCCGCTGGTTTCCATCGGAGGGTTTGCCAGGCGGCTTCACAGGAAAATGCCGGATTCTCCCGAGACAAGCATCATCCTGAACGAGTCCAGGCGCCTGGAATCGATCCTCGACCGGATAAGCAATTATTTGAAGCCGGTCGAGATGAGACCCCGGGAACTGTCGGTAAACTGCATCATTACCGAATGCCTCCAACTGCTCTCACCCGAGTTGACCCGGGAAAACGCCAGGGTGGAACTCGACCTGGACCCGGTGCTGCCAAACGCTTACGCGGACCCGGACATCCTGTCGCAGGTGCTCATCGACATCATCAGGAGTTCCCTCGGCGTAATGGACAGGACGCGGCCCCTCGTCATGAAATCATACGACGGAGACCCGTCCCTGTTCGTCGACCTCAAGAGCTGCGTGACCCATGGGCGAAGGCTCAAGGACCCGGAGCTTCTCTTTCTGCCGTTTGACGAGGGGGGAACGAGCATAGGGGTCTCGCTCAGTTTCAAGCTCCTGAGGGGCATGGGCGGACACCTCACCGTCGTCCAGGATGACGAATTCATCACCTTTACCCTGGCCCTCCCCAAAACCCCCGAGGCCGAATCCTACGGGGTCTACAGCATCGGGTGAGGGTATGTGGTGCACTACTTCTATCCCGAGCTTATACACGTCTTGCGCTGTTTCCGATCTCACCAGATACGTTATAGAACCAGGCTGCTTCAGACACTTCATTCCCAGTTGTGAAGCATGACGCGTTATGCGTGTTCCTGTGCTCCTATTCATTGGATTTGCCTGTTTGGCAAGGAATGCTGATTCTCGCGGAACCCGAGAGGGCACTCATCTCCGAGGCGTTATTAGGTACAGTGACAGGATTCCTTGAGTAAGGCCACACCCCACTTCTGCTTGTTTCCTGCTCCGGCGTGGTTGATGCCAATTGACCACCTCACCTTTCCCTCCTTCATTTCGTCTTCATGGCAAATCGAGAGCCCGAGCACATGAATGGGCGCTGATGTCTGAAGGAATACGAGAGGAGGTGATACCCATGGCAGATCAGGATACCGAAAGGAAGGAGTCCTCGAATTGTTTTGGCAACATGCTGGAAATGATGCGCAACATGAGGCAGAGAAAAACCGGCTCCTGTTGCTCCTGCGCGGAAATGCCCGCTGAGATGATGTCAAAGTGCTGCCCGGTTGGGAAGGAGGAGCCGACGGAGAAGCCGGACGCGGAGACCTCGAAATGACGGTAGATATCTAAGGCAGGGGCCTTTTTCCCCCACCCGGCCTCCACCGGAATCCAGGCTCTTTGAAATTATTGGGTAATTCCAATTAACAACACTGGACCCCGGCAATATCGCCGGGGTGACGTTGCTGGACAAACGGCTCATTTTCAACCTGGATTCTGTCTGGGCAACAGCCACTCCTGCGTGGGAATGTAGATTTATTACTCGTTGCCCGGGTCCGCAAGGACAAGAGGGCAGGCAAGCTTGCCGTCGCTCTTGGTAGGTTTATCCAACGAACCTCTCGGACCGTGGCACCCTATCCCCCAAACCTCTTGCGCTTCGCGCCCGGACACACAAGTTGTCCGGGCCACCCGTCGCTATGAAACCGGTGCATGGATATTTGTCTTCCAGGCTGATACGTCTGCGCTTCGAGGCTGAGTGCCCGAACCCCGGAGCGCCGTTTGCAAGGACTGCCTGCTGGAAATCACTGGAAATCATTTGTGATGGAACTTTGAAATGAAGTGGATTGTTCTGTGAAACAGCTAAGAATGAGAGCGATGTTCAGTGCAACAAGGCCCGGGGAGGAAGGCCATTCACGTTCCGATCCTCTACGTGAGGAGGAATCCTTACCGGCTTTTACTGAAAAATATGAATCGTTGCGCTCCATGCATCCACCCTCTGCATAGCGATTTTCCCAAACTCAGATGCTGCACCGCCCCGTTCAATTCTTCCCGGAAAATGGACAGAGGAGCAGAGGACACCTTATTCCGCTACTCCCGGCCTCTGGCGCCATCAAATCCCTTCCGGTCAAGGTTTTCAGTTCCCGCACAATTTTTCCGGGCCGGGGCCGGAACGCTTGGCTCCTCATGCCTTTTCGACAGGCCGTCAGGCCGCACGGTCACGCAAACAGGCTCTGATAAATCCCAAAATGAGAGGGTGAGGGACCGCCTGCGTCGAAGTCATCTGCGGCACGAACAAGGTGCCCACGAAGAATGGATGCCCGGACAGTTCGACTACCCGCACTACCCCCTCGTCGTCTGACCCGACAATCCGCAAAGTACCCGTACGCAAAGTGTCCACATAGTCGGGATTGACGCCGAAACTGCAGAGGTACCGTTCCTCGGCAATCGTCCTTCCGTAGGCACGAGCAACGAGTGAATCGGGCTGAAGTCTAATGGTCATGCCGCGCCCAGCAAGCGAACAGGCCAGCCTGGAGATAAACAGCCGTGAAGCTTGAGGGGCCGTCTCCTCATGTTGAGCGTCAGCAAAGCCCAGAACGTCCCTCGCATACTCCAGGATGATATGCTGAAAGCCTCCACAGGTGCCAAGCAACGGTATCCCGCCTTCTCGCGCCATGCGAATCGCAGACAGGGCTCCTTCCATGCTCCGGTAAGGACTGCCCGGAGCAATCCAGATGCCGTGGCAGTCCGCCAATCGCTTTATGCCCTCGGGCTCCGACAGCTCCTCGGTGCCGACCCACCGATGCTCGACAGGTAAACCGAGAACCGCGGAACAATGCCCAATGGCGCTGTTGGTTGCGGCATGAGACCGGGAACCGGGATCGAAGTCACCAACGATGGCCAAAAATTTTGTCATGTGCGTGATATCCCTCCGTGACATCGCTCAACGATAATCAGACTGCTCCGCATGAGACGCGGGACGGCGCTGTTCGATCCGTATAACCGTGAATAATACCTCCACTTGACCGCCAGGGAATCCCAAGGCGTGCTTCAGGGCCGGACCCGCCCGAAGGAAGCTCTTCCCCCACGGAACCCATGAAGGCATAGGATACAGCCATCACAGCACTCAAGTCAACTGCCGGTAACACCTGTCCAGGCGGTCTTGGCACACACCACTGTTGCCCCGTGCTCTCCATAAATTCCCAAGTTCAGTGCGGCCCCGGAATGGGGCTGTTTCAGCTTCCCTACCAGATCTGTAACCTTTCCCTCCTTCGTTTCGTCTTCATGGCAAATCGAGAGCCTAAGCACATGAATGGGCGCTGATGTCTGAAGGAATACGAAAGGAGGTGATACCCATGGCAGATCAGGATACCGAAAGGAAGGAGTCCTCGAGTTGTTTTGGCAACATGATGGAAATGATGCGCAACATGAGGCAGAGAAAAACCGGCTCCTGTTGCTCCTGCGCGGAAATGCCCGCTGAGATGATGTCGAAGTGCTGCCCGGTTGGGAAGGAGGATTTGGCGGAGAAGCCGGACCGGGAGGCCCCGAAATGACTGTAGACATCTGAGACAAGAACCTCCCCTTTCCCCCACCGCCCCCCGGTTCCGAAGCCAATACCTTGACCGGAACACGGATGGGGGGTGGGGGAATTTTAGATCATCACGGTGGGTGAATTTTCGGTTGTCATTATGAAACAGCAGTTGATTCCACAGATGGAGGAATTTATGCGTAACACAGGTTGTTGCGGAACGGGCAGCAAAGCGGAAACAAGCGGTGATTATGAAGTGGTGCGCATCGAGAAGGCAAAAGACAGTTGCAGTCTCTGCGAAAACTACGCGGAACGCCAAAAATCAAAGCCGGTGGCCGTTATGTGCTGTGAAGGCGCATGCCTTCGGGGCGAGGTGGCCCGCCAGGCGGCTAACCTTCTTTGCTATACGCTGGCCCCTGAGAAAACCGTCAGGATTTGCCTCGGCGGAGCATTCACCAAGGACACCGGACAACGCGACCTCGTCCGCAAGGCCACGCGCCTGGTCGCCCTGGAGGGGTGCTTTATCAACTGTTCGTCGCGCATGATGAGTGGGGTGATCGAGGGGCTCAGACCTGAAGTCATCATCGCCGACGGCCTCTACGACTTTGACCGGGAGCTGTTCGGTGTTGACGAGATGCCGCCCGAGGAGATCCATGCCTGTGCGCGCACGGTCGCGCAGAAGATCGCGGCTGACCTTTAATCATTGCCGGCCAGGGCAGTTCCAGCCGGAACCGCCATGGCGAAAATAAGAGCCATGTGCCTCGGGGCAAGGACGGGTGATAGATACAATGTCGCCGCAAAAGCGGGGAAGCGTCTCCTTTTTGTTGACCAGCCGTCGTGAGTCAGCGGCCCCGGCACCGGAGCCGGAGCCGGCCCGACGGAGTGTCTGTATTCTTCAGCGGAAGGCCGCATCGCGAGTATCGACACTGTGTCACAATACCCGCTTCAGGGCTATTCCGAGTCAAATGGAGATGAACGATGGTCTGGATGATTGATCCGACAGTTCGATGAAGGCAACAATATATTGTCAATTCATTCAGTTACATCGAAAGACACTGGACACCGGCCTCCGCCGGGGTGACGGGTATTGTGCAATTCACAGGTATTCTCAAATCAGGACTCAGTCTCTATCGCCGGAATCATTGCCGGGCAGTGACGGCAGGAGCCTGGTTGGAGCGGTCTGCCCCAGGCAATCGACAAACTGAAAATCTTCGACGCCGTTGTCTGCATATTCCGGCGCAAACGGCTATGCACGCTCCTCGACCCCGGCTCACCAAACCTGCCTTGCATCTATATCTACACGTCCGGGAACAATTGCGCGGCGATTTCCCTCAGTTTGAATTTCTGGATCTTGCCGCTTGCGGTCATGGGATATCCATCCACGAAAACGACGTACTTCGGAATTTTGTAGCGGGATATCTTTCCGCGGCAGAAGTCGATCACATCCTGGGGCAAGGGAGAAGAACCATCTTTGAGGATGACGAAGGCGCAGACTTCTTCTCCGTATTTGGCGCTCGGAACGCCGACCACCTGGACATCGCGCACCCCTTCCATCCCGTATAAAAATTCTTCGACTTCTTTCGGGTAGATGTTTTCACCGCCTCGAATGATCAAATCCTTGTATCTGCCGGTGATGGTCACGTATCCATCCTCATCCATGATCCCAAGGTCCCCCGAGTGCAGCCATCCGTGTTCGTCGATGGCCTGCGTGGTGGCTTCCGGCATGTTGTAGTAACCTTTCATGACGATATAGCCTCGGCAGCAAACCTCGCCGGGCACTCCAACGGGAACGGGTGTCCGGAGTTCCGGGTGCATGATGCACACTTCCACTTCCGGCATGGCACGGCCGACAGTGTCGCAACGCTTCCGAATATCGTCATCCACGAGGGTCTGGGTCATCCCGGGGGACGATTCCGTAAGCCCGTAGACGATGGTGATATCTTTTGCGTTCATCTTCTCGATGACACGCTTCATGATCGGGGCGGGACAGGGGGAACCCGCCATGATGCCGGTCCTCAAGGACTTGAAGCTGAACTTCGAGAAAAGATGGTGGTCCAGGATTGCGATGAACATGGTCGGAACACCGTAGACCGCCGTACATCGCTCTTCTTCAATCGCGGTCATGACTCCCACCGGGTCGAACCCCTCGAGGATGATGAGGGCCGCCCCGTGATTCACCGCGGCCATAACCCCAAGGGAACAGCCGAAGCAATGGAACAGGGGAACGGGAAGACAGATGCGGTCCTCGGGGCCGAAGAGCTGGTTGGTGCCTATCCAGTATCCGTTGTTTACGAGATTGAAGTGGGTCAGCATAACACCCTTGGGAAAACCCGTCGTTCCCGATGTATATTGCATGTTCACCACGTCCTCGGGATCGAGTTCATCCTGCCGGGCCTTATATTGCTCATCACCGGTCATGACGCTCAGCGCCAACAACTCCGGAATGGAATACATGCCTCTGTGCTTTTCATGGCCAAGGAAGAACGCCCTCTTCAGGTGGGGAAACTTCGGGCTCTTGAGGTATCCCCGCTCCTGAGTCGTCAGCTCGGGCACGAGATCGTACAGAGTGAGCACGTAGTCGGTCTCCCTGAACCCGTCAACGATGAAAATATTCTCGCATTCGGATTGCTTGAGCAGGTACTCAAGTTCGGTGGTCCTATAAGAGGTGTTGACCGTCAGCAGGATTGCTCCCACCCTCGCCGTTGCGAACTGCAAAGCAACCCAGTAAGGGACGTTGGGCGCCCAGACGGCCACTTTTTCGCCCTTGCGCACCCCCAGGGCCATGAGGCCCTTTGCGAGCCTGTCAACCAGTTCGCCGAATTGCCGGTAGGTCACCCTGTAATTTCGGTCCACGTAGACAACGGCGTCGTTGTCCGGGTATTTTTCAATTGCCCGGTCGAGAATTTGCCCCAAAGTAACCGACTGCAATGCAGACTCTCTCATAGGTCCTCCATCCGTTTCCTATTTTGTCAAACATCATTTCTTGTGCTCTTGCCCGCCGGCCAATACCTGTGCAGGGGCAAGGCCCTTCATTTCAGGTATCCCCCTGTTTTACTTTCCGCAAAGCATCCGCAACTTCGTCACGAAACCGCGCGAGCGCCTCAATTTGCCGATCGGGGGGCATGAACGCACGGCAAAGCAGGTCGGTCAGTTGAGACGCCGTATGATCGACGTCGGGCGTTCGCCCGGTGACGATGTGATCCCACAGGATATGTTCCATCGAGCCGTAGACCATGTTTCTCATGAGCCGCAACGGGATATCCGATCTTATCTCTCCGGACGTCTGAGCGCCGGACAGTACGGTCAACAGCGGGCCGATGTAGCGGCGCTTGATGTCCGATATGAGATCCATGAATTCCTGATCGACGGCCCGCCCTTCGCTCAGGATCAGAGCGCAAATGCCCGTGCCTTCTTCAATCAAGTGCTTCAGATGCTTTCGAATGATGAAATGAAGCCGGGCACGGAAACCGCTCACGAGGGGAATTTCCCGTTCCAGCTCGCCGCTGATCTCGTCGTACCAGCCTTTGAGCACCTCCATGCACAGTTCACGTTTGCTTGAAAAGTAGGTGAAAATCGTCGCTTCGGAAGTCCCCAGCCGTTGAGCGATCTCCACGGTCGTGGCTCTTTCGAATCCTTTTTCGGCAAACACTTCCCGCGCCGCGGTCAGGATTTCCCGGACGCGCCGTTCGGAACGGACTCCGAGAGAGCCTCGTCTCTGTTGCGGATCTGATTTTTTACCCATATCCCCGGTTCCCCGATTCATTCGCCGCAATGCGATATCGATTGAGTCTGTAGAGCAGCCACAACTTGAGTGTATCTCATGTTTACAATCCATTTAATTTGCAGTCAAATTTAAAATGGCATAATTTAATATTTCTATATTTATGAGCATACCTCAACTAATGGCGCACCCGGAATCGACCCGTCGTCTAATGCAAGCTCCCTGTCTTTATTCCTCCGGCCGATCAAGCCGCGACATCCCCTTCCCTCATGCAACAACCAGTGCCTTGGACCAATCAACGTACCGAATCTTTTCTCCGATTCCATTTCACCCCGCAGGTCATCGCGCTTCAATTCAGCCTGGTTCTCGTGTATGCTGTCTTCTCCAGGCGGGACCCGGCGAAGTTCGAAATGCCATCCGGGGTTCCATGAATCGTCTGTTTCGGGTGCCGCCTGCTGAGAGGAGAAAGTTCATCCTGCCGTTTCCGGAGCCGTCTCCCATGTCCGAAATCGCCGCGCCGTTCGAGATCTTTGCGAAGGGACTGACCCGCGTCTATCGCATGGGCTCCTCGGAGGTCACGGGGATAACCGGCATCGATCTTGAAATACGACGCGGGGAGATGGTTGTTCTGAAAGGAAACAGCGGCTCGGGTAAAAGCACCCTCCTCGCCCTGCTCGCCGGATTGGACCAGCCCACCGGGGGCCTCCTGACCGTGGCCGGCCACGACCTCTCCACGGCTTCCCACACCCAGCTCACTCAGTTCAGGCGGCAGGTCGTCGGGATGGTTTTTCAGTCTTTCAACCTCCTTCCGACGCTGTCGGTCCTGGAAAACGTGTGTCTGCCCGCACTGCTCGCAGGCAAGACTTTTCCCCGCGCACGTTCCAAGGCTGAAGAACTCCTGCGCTGGCTGAACCTTGAAGCGCGGTTCGATCACTTTCCGGCCCAACTGTCGGGCGGTGAGATGCAGAGGACAGCCATCGCCCGGGCACTCGTAAACGATCCCCGGATTATCCTTGCCGATGAACCCACCGGGAACCTTGACAGTCACAACGGGAAGCTTGTCATGGAACTCCTCGCGGAACTCAACCGCAATCTCGGCTGCACCGTCGTGATCGCAACTCACAGCACGCTTGCCGACCCTTACGGCACCCTCAGGATCCATCTGACGGACGGCGCCGTTACCGAGAGGACATGGACCGGATAATCCTCCTCTTCCATCTGTGGAGGTGGTTCAGCTTCCGCCACCTTCGCCGGCATCCCTGGCGCACTGTTGCGGTCCTGTTCGGGATCGCACTGGGGGCAGCCGTTTTCACGAGCGTGAGGCTTGCAACGGATGCGTGCGTCGATTCGTTTTCCAGGAGCGTCGACGCCATTTCCGGGAAGACGGACTGGGCCGTGGTCTCCCCCGGCGGCCGCGTGCCGGAGGGCCTCGTCGCGGGTCTTCTCAGAAACCCGGCCGTAGAGACCGCCTCCCCTCTTTTGACCCTTTATGTTCGCCCGGCCGAAAACCCCGGGGATGTCCTCCTTCTCATCGGCATCGACCCGGTTCTCGATCGTCCGCTCCGCGAGTGGCGCCGGGACATGCAGCCTCACACGGTTGCCTCCCGCGCGTGGCTGGGTCTCATGACCGATCCATATTCCCTTCTGGCAGGACCTGCGCTTGCCCGCAGGTACCACCTGTCGCCGGGGAGCACGATCGAAGTGGAAGGCTTGCACGCGACCAGGCCCTTCAGGGTGATCGACACGCTGTCGGCCGACGGTCTCGGCGGTATGGAAGGCGGGCAGATCGCCATCACCGATATTGCATCGATCCAGGAATTCACGGGCCTCATCGGCCAGGCGGATCGAATCGACCTCCTTCTGAGGCCATCCGCCACCCCGGGGGACATCGAAGCCATCCGGGAGAGCCTTCCCGCAGGCTTCTTTCTGGAACGGCCTTCCACCTCCAGAGAAAGCGGAAAGCTCATGATCGCGGCTTATCAGGTCAACCTGTCGGTCCTCAGTTTCGTGTCTTTGTTCGTCGGAATGTTCCTCGTCTACAGCCTCATCTCGCTCCACGCGACCGCGCGCCGTCACGAGTCGGCCATCCTGCGCTCCATCGGCGCATCCCCGCGTCTCATTTTTCTGCTGTTCGTTTCCGAAGGGCTTTTCTTCGGAGTGATCGGTTGGCTTGCCGCCATTCCCCTGGGATTCTTCATGGTGGAACATTTGCTTGGCGGGATCAGTTCAACCGTCAGCAATCTTTTTGTTCGCGTTCAGGTGGACCGTCTGACACTGGATCCATGGGAGGTCCTGCTCTCCTTCGGGATCACCACGGCGGTCTCGATCATCGCAAGCCTGCAACCGGCCCTATCGGCCATGCAGGTCCCTCCGGGCGAGGTCATGGCCACACACGAACCCTATTCCCGCCGCTCGGGCTCTCCCCGAAAGCTTGCCGCACTCGGGGTTCTTCTCATCGTCATCTCAAAGCCCGTATCTCAGCTTCATACCGGCTGGGGCATCCCCGTTCCCGGTTACTTCGCCACTTTTCTGCTCTTCGCCGGATTTGCGACCCTCTCCCCCCTTTTCCTCAAATGGATCGGCCCGGGCCTGTCATCAATTCTCAGGCGTTTCGGGGGAGAACCCGCATTCCTCGCCTGCCGCACCATTCGGGACTCGGGCATGCGCATCGCCATTTCCGTCGGGGCACTGATAACGGCGATCGCCCTCTTCGTTTCGCTCGCCATCATGATCCACAGCTTCCGCAACACCGTTCAACTCTGGGTAAACCAGAGCATCCGGGGCGATCTCTACATCCGTCCGACGATGGCGGACATCAACCGGTACCGGGACCCTCTTCCGGCCGAAATAACGTCCACACTGCGCGGTTTGAAAGACACGGCCGACGTTATCCCCTATCGGCGGATATTCCTCGCGGACCGGGGCATCCCCTACCAGTTTGAGCCGATCGACTTTGCCGTCCTGTTTCGGCACGCAAATCTTCTGTGGATCGATGGACGGCTCGACCGGATTCTCCCGCGGCTTCTCGCCGGCGAGGGGGTGGTCGTCTCCGAGGTGTACGCCAACCAGACGGGTCTAACCCCCGGCAAACGCTTTCATGCCGTGATGGAAAGAGTTGAATTAGACCTGCCGATCCTGGGAATCTTTCGTGACTACCGCACGCAGGGGGGCGGCGTGGTCCATTATTCGCTCGCCCGTTTTCAGGAACTCACGGGCGACACGACGTGGTCGGGGGCCAGCGTGTTCTTCAAGGGTTCACCGCAGCAGCGCGAGGCGGAAGCCGCCCGTTTTCGAAATGAAATTCTTGTCGAAGCAACCGGCAGGGGATATGCGCTCCAGGCCACTCTGGGCGACAACCTTCGCGGCGCCATTCTTCGAATCTTCGACGAGACTTTCGCCGTCACTTCCGTCTTGCTTCTCATAGCGCTCTTCGTCGCGGCCCTGGGCGTTGCGACCACCCTTACCGTCCTGGTGCTCGAGCGCGCCAGCCAGATTCATACACTCCTGGCCGCGGGGGCCAGCCATGGTCAGATCCGTTCCATGATCGTGTGGGAGGCCATCCTGATGACCTTCACGGGGGAGTGCATCGGGCTTGCCTGCGGGTTCTCACTCTCATATCTCCTGATTTTCGTCATCAACCTGCAATCTTTCGGCTGGACTTTCATCTACAGTGTAGACTGGCTTGCCCTGGCATTGTCTTTGCCGCTGATTTTCCTGACCGCGCTGGTCTCAGCCGTTCCAGCCGGCCAGATTGTTTTCAAACAGTCTCCAGCCCTCATTTTAAGGGAAAGGTGACGGGTGCGGTCCACGATTTCGGAACGTTTTATTCCATTGACCCTGGCGGAGTTCCTTCAACGGGTCTGATTGAAAATGGAGCGCGATTTTTGAAGCTTTTTGTTTCGATCGTTATGACACTCTTTGTGTTGATCGCGCCGGCGGTCGCATCGGCATTTTCCTCTTCCGAGGGTGAAGGCTTTATCCCGGTCAACGGGCCGTGCCGCCTTGAGTTTCCCTCAGCCCACGGCCCTCATCCCGGCTATCGGACCGAATGGTGGTACTACACGGGAAACCTGAAGACGGCGGGCGGTGAAAGATTCGGATTTCAACTCACCTTCTTTCGCAGGCAAATTGTCCCGGCGGATAAGGAATCCACCTGGCCCTCGCCGCACTCCGAATGGCGAACGACCGACGTCTTTCTCGCTCATGCGGCACTGACCGACGTTTCAGGGAAGAAATTCCACCATGCGGAACAAATGTCCCGGGCGGCGCTCGGAATCGCCGGTGCACATTCGCAGGGTGATGACACAACGGTTTTCGTACGAAACTGGTCCAGCAGGATAGCTCCGTCCATGCACATCCTCCAGGCGGATATGAAGGATTTCGCATTCAACCTCAAACTGCTCCCGCTGAAGCCCGCCGTTCTTCACGGAGAATCCGGCTACAGCCTGAAGGGGCTGAACCCCGGCAGCGCAAGCTGCTACTATTCCTGCACCCGGCTCGAAGCCGCCGGGACCGTTCAGCTTGCCGGAAAGAACCTGCCCGTCACCGGAAGTGCCTGGATGGATCATGAATTCTCTTCCGCACCGCTCGAACCCGGCCTTGCCGGATGGGACTGGTTTGGCCTGCAGTTCTCCGACAACAGCG
Organism: uncultured Syntrophobacter sp.; assembly: GCA_963666995.1. GTDB lineage: Bacteria > Desulfobacterota > Syntrophobacteria > Syntrophobacterales > Syntrophobacteraceae > Syntrophobacter. The sequence goes on from OY762941.1 coordinate 5,093,625, forward strand.
AACTGATGGTCTACATGATGAGGGAGAAGGACGGTTCCTTCAGTGCAACTTCAAGCGGGATCTTCGTCGACTCCTCAGGGAATGCCGTTCATCTGAGGGCTGAAGACATCGAAGCCGTACCTGCCGCCTATTGGTTAAGCCCCGCCTCCGGCGCGCGATACCCGGTAACCTGGAACCTGCGGATCCTTCCGCTGGGACTGGACCTCTCAATCAGTCCGCGCCTCGTCGACCAGGAAATGCAAACGCCGGGGACTGCCGCGGTCACCTATTGGGAAGGGAGTGTCGAGGTAACGGGGACTTCCGGCAAAACACCTGTTGACGGCGAAGGGTACCTCGAGCTCACGGGCTACGACAAGCCGATGGACTCGCGTTTTTGAACGCCGGGTGCGGGGGGAAGACGAATTTCGATCCTTCGCCAGGCAATGGATATGGCATATATGGCAACAAAGAATTTGTTCGCTTTCTTTTGAACCATACTTCGGAGGGGAAAAATGAATACCAGAGGCACATAGAAAAAGCATCGGCCGGAGAAAGATTCAGTCCACATCTTCCCAAACAAGGAATGGAACATGACAAACGCGTCACCACGATTCAAAAAAACCGTTCGCTACATGTCGGCAATTGCCGTGATCGGCCTCCTGGGTATTTGGTCCCAGACCGCGGAGGCTACACGTCCCGTTCAATACGAGCGTCCTTCCAACCGCCTTGTTTCGGATGTCCTGCCTCCCGAAATGATCCAGGGCCCTCACTATCGAGTCCAGGACAAGGTCGTGTCTTACGGGTATATGGATCATTTCTCGGTCTCCTCGGATTTCGGCGTCTTCGAGGTAACCGGCCACTGCGGCCTGCGCAAGCTCCTAAGGGAGATAAACGCCATTGCCGTTTTGCGGGAGACGAAAAAAGGCCAGGCCTACCTGGAATCGGTCAAGAAGGCCGGAAAGGCCCCGCTCGAATTTGGGGAGAACCTCATAACCGATCCGGTGGACACCATTTCGGGTGTCCCCAAGGGTGTGAACAGGCTGTTTGAGAACATACGCCTCAACAGGAACACCCCCGCTAATCCGCATGACGACTCCCGCATGCAACAGCTCCTCTCGGTTTCGAGCAAAAAGAGGGAATTCGCCAGTGCGTTGGGAGTCGATGTCTATTCCAGCAATACGGTTCTTCAAAAGGAGCTGAACAGCCTGGGATGGGCGAGCGCCCTCGGTTCACTCAGCGTGTCGGCCGCCATGGCCCCGTTTGGAGGCCCGGCCGTGCTGGCGCTCCAGTCCTCGCGAATGGCGAATCAAATGAACGAACTGCTAAAGGTCGAGACCCCGGCAAGGCTGCACCAGATCAACGCGGACAAGCTCCTCTCCATGGGAGTGCCTGCGGACCTGGTTGAAAGGTTTCTCTGCCATCCCGCCTTTACGCCGCGCCACAACACCATCATCACAGGCTCTCTTGCAGCGCTGGGCGACGCACGCGGGTGCGATGCATTCATCCGGCTTGTCCTCTTTGCCGAAGATGAGGAGACCGCGAATTTTTATCAGAACATGGCCGAGCTTCTCAGGACCTACCACGAGACGGTCTCCCCGATCAGGGAAATCTCTGTCGCATCGATCATAGTCCTGGCCAAAGCGGCCGACGGGTCCGTCGTTATCCCCTTCCCTCTCGACCATGCCATTTGGACGGAACACGCCGACAGGCTGATTGACGGTCTGATGAAGGGTTCCTCCCTGCAGATAAAACAGGGCAAACCCTATGTCACGCTCTGGGTCACCGGGACGCTTTCTCCAGTTGCCCGGGAACACGTGACGCAACGAGGGATCAAAGTGATGGAAAACCTCGAGAGGCGCTTTGCATTCATGGATTGATCGGGATCGGAAGTTGAGCTGCTGATCGTGAGGCTGTTCAGGCAAGACTTGCGGTCGTCTCCCTTTTGAAGATCGTTTCTTGAGCCGTGTTGCGGCATCAAATCGGGGTTGTTGCCCAAAGGAAAAACCGAGGCCGGATGGAACCCGGGTCGTTTTTCACTTGGATTCTGTTTGGGCAACAGCGCCGGTCCCGATTCCGTTCACTGCCTGGGGAGAAAACATTCATGGTTCCGGAGTGTTATGGGTAGTTCTACCAAAGCCTGAGCGGGACGGAGACGACATGCAGTCTACGATGCGGCTCACTGGAGCCTGTAACCTTTCTCGATGAGAAGTTTCAGGCAGGCGTCCGCCGACTGCGGATCGTAAAGGGTGCCCCTGTTCTTCAGTATTTCCTCGATGGCTTTATCGGTTCCCAGAGCCGCCCGGTATGGCCGATGAGAACTCATGGCTTCGGCAACGTCGGCAACAGCAAGGATTCTTGCCTCAAGAAGAATGTCGTCGCCCGAGAGTCCGAGCGGGTAACCGCTGCCGTCCATCCGTTCATGGTGTTGCAGCACCGTTTCCGCTATTGGCCAGGGGAACTTCACTCCTTTAAGGATATCGTAACCCGCGTTGGGATGCTGTCTGATCAGGGTCATCTCAATAGTCTTGAGATTCGACATTTTGGTGAGAATCTCCGAAGGAACGGCAATTTTCCCGATATCATGCACCAGCCCGGCGAGCCTCACCGTATCAACCACGTCGGCCGTGCATCTCATCTCCCGCGCCATATGAGACGCCAGATCGGCGACCTTCTTCTGATGCCCGACGGTGTAGGGATCACGCATTTCCAGCGCCGAGGTCAATGCGTCCACCGTCTCCTCAAATGCCCCCATCAATTGCCCGTACGCCTGGCTGAGCTTCTCCTCCGCACATTTTCGCTGGATAGCCAGGCCATAAATAAACGCAAGCCTTCCTCCAAAGACCAAATCCTGCTCGCTGTAATCGTGGCCGGATCTCCCCAGGGCAAGAATTCCCCGAAGAACTTCATCCGTCAGGACCGGGACGATAAGGAACCTGTAGCCACAATCTTCGGAGCCTTCGACGGAGTTCATGATCACCGGTTTGGGGTTCTTCACTACGCTATTCCATAAATCACGCAAGCTTTCCAAAACGACGTTCTTATCAGCGCAATCGTGGTCGGACCATTCCTCGTCCTTGAAATCAGGGACCATCAGATCTTTCTTGTCGAGGCTCGTATAGTCGATGTGTCCAATGGAGCTTTCCGTCAGCAGCTTTGCGTGTCCAAGAACCAGTCCAGACAGATCATTCATGGGCGCGGGGAGCAGGAGGCTCTTGGATAGCTCCGCGACTGACATATTGAGAGAGATCTCCCGCAGCAACGATCTGTTCGTATCGATCAGATTGCTGAGTACACGCCTTTCTTTTTCTATTCGCCCTATCTTTGCTTCCAGCTCTCTTGCACTGAAAGGCTTTATTATGAAATCGCTGGCCCCGGCATCCACGATATCAGTGTATGTATAGTCGGAGGCATATCCGGTCATGACAATGAAGTCGAGATGCGGGTGTTCCTTTCGCGCCTCTTTCATCAATTGCAGCCCATCCCGGCCTTTCATTCGAATATCGGAAACAACAAGATCGAAGCGATCTTCACGAAGCTTGGCCATAGCTTCAGACACACTGCTGGCCGTGTCGCACGAATAGCCTTTCATGAGGACCATCTGGCTCACCACATCGCAGTATTGCTCTTCATCATCGACAATCAGTATTCGTTTCACACCCAACCTATGCATCCGGTTCTCCTTCGCATCGGTCTGACAGTCGAACAGGCCGGGAGCGCATCCGCAACCGGTTCAGTTCGGATGGTTCTCAAAGGATCGGGCTCCGCTTCGATTCTCCACCATATTCCCCGCACAAAGCCGGCGGTCCGGGGCGGTTCACAATCATCCCGGCCAAGACAGCCGATCCATTGACACATGCGATACTACATCGCTACTATTCCAGATTCTCACGTCCCGGCTCCGGATCGGCCTGACGATCGGAGGTGCTTCCGGGTTTTACGGCATACATTAGGAAATCATCTGTTTCTCATTATCTCCAAATTGGCATTAAAATAAAAGAATTATTGCACATATTCCCAACAAGCAGCCACATGTGCAAGTGGATTTGACAGTATTGAAAAAAGAACCCGAAGGCCACATAGATTATCATGTAATAGCTTCAGGTTCCAGTTAAGCATGAATCGTCTCATCGCTTCCATTCCACCCCCGGAAGAGTCAGAAGGAGTCTGTGCCCTGCATGGGCCTCCTTTATGCTCAAGCTGGTCGATTGCGGTACGGCTTCGAGGGGCATACAGCGGCGGCAGGAAGAGTGTATGCTTCCGTCCCGTTCAAACACCCTCATCGGGTTCTTTTGCGGCAGGCTTCGGTTGTGCGGAAGTTGAAGCGGATTTGACGCGTTTTGCCTTCAGCTCCGCAACCAGTGAATATGAAGATCGTTCGTGCTCTTCCAATCCGCAGCGGCCACACTTCCGATAGGTCAGGGTTATCGAAGGGTATCCCATGTCGGCAAATTCCTCCGTTGTCGTGCTCCCCCCTTCAGTCCAGCGATGACCGATCAAGACACACTTCAATTCCGCCAAAAAACCCATATCTATCTCCCAAATCCACGGGCTCGAGGGACGCGGCGAAATCCCTTTCAACCCGTTCTCGATAAGCTGTCCACCGATTCATATATTCCAAAGTCCCTTCCGGCGCTCTGTCCGCCGGAATTCGCGTCGACACGGATTCTCACACGAAAACTCCGAGATTATCCTAACATTTTTGAAAGCAAGAGAAAGGTTTTTCAAAAGGATCCGTTTAGCTACCGACCCCACACCGGGTGACTAAATCTATGACAATTGTAACATAATGGTAACTTGGCACGAAAACGGGTCAGCCTAACCATATGTCAATTATGAAGTTCCTTGTCGTACACATTAAAATTTGCACTTAATCCTGTCTAAATTGAAAATTCCTGTTGACAAGCTTCTGGATCCTGTCTATAGATCAACTCATGTTAAGTATGCCTGCCCTTTCCAACAACAGGAGGTCGCGAGACATGAAAAGATCGTTTGAGTTCATGGCAATAATCCTGGCAGTTTTTCTGGTTGCGCAGCCGATGGTGGCTTTTGGAGCATCTAACGTGCGCATGGTGCCGTCTGGAAATGTCAGCATACTGGACAACGGGAAAGAGGTCGAGCAGTTCCAATCCGAGATGCCCCTGCCCCAGGGGGTATTGATGGCATGCAACGGTAGTTGTGTCATTCAAATCCAGAATATCCAATTGGTCGCTCAGGACAAGGCGGTATTTGCCCTTATGGACGGTGACGCCCGATGGGATCTTACGGTTAAGAGCGGCCGCATCGACTTTGCATTCCGCGCAGACGCCAGTCCCGTCGCGTTTCGCACACCCCACGATCTTATCCTGACCCAACGGATCATCATCCCTGCAGGGACGGAAGCCGTGGTCAGGGGGTATATCAATGTTACGGACGACAAAACCGAACTGGCCGTCCAACAGGGTGCACTCCAGGTTTCAAGCAGAAACGGGACCCAGATCATCGAACCCGGTTCCTCGATAGTTCTCGCTCAGGCTCAGATTCCCACTCCGCCGCAGCCTCAGGAAGATAACCGTCCTAAAGGAGGTTACATCCCACCTGGTAGCGGAGGAGCCGGTATCAGCACGACCACCTGGGTTGTCGCCGGTGTGGCAACAGCCGCGATTGTCGCCGGGGCCGCAGTCGGAGCTACCACGCTCTCGGGCAGTAATCCGGTCAGTCCGGAATAACAGAGCCTGTTTGACATTCGACAATTCTGAGAGGCGGTATTTCTTCCCACAAGGATGAATACCGCCTCTTTGCTTTAATAGACATTCCTTCACAATCGATGCGGAGAGCGCCTTTAGTCCTCCAGGAACAACGGCGGGCATTCACGTGCACACGGAGTTCCGCCCTGAAGTCTCGAGAATGATGTGGTGCACCATCAGGTTGACCTTGCCCGGTTGTCTCCTCTCCGAATATCGCTCGGCAAAGGTATCGTGATTTCCACAACGTCCCGATAATTCCTCTATTTTTTGGGTTTATCCCCCGTATGGCCTCCCCCGGGGTCAACCTTGCGGCCGGAACCGTGGACGCTGTCATTTATCACGGCAACACATCCGAAAGGTATCTCAAGCGCCCGGCGTTCTCGATTCTCTCAACCTTGGACAGTCTTCACCGGAGATGCCGGTAAAAGTCACATGAGTTTCGGGAAAGCTCCCGTGATGCCGCCTATGATGAACTGGATGCCGAGGGCCAGGGTGATGAGACCGAAAATCTTGGAAAGGACATCCAGGCCGGTGTCCCCCAGAACTTTTATGATGGCTGTCGAGTAACGGAACGAGAAATAGATGAGGAGCGTCATGCAGACGATAGCGGCAAGGAGCTTGAACGCCAGTGTGTCGGAGTGGTGAAGCTGTTGGGTGAAGAGGATGACCGTCGACATCGTCCCCGCCCCGGTCGTGAGAGGGATCGAGATCGGGATCACGGCCAGGGAAATCATCTTCGAGAAGGAGCATTCCTTCCCTTCTACGATCACCTGCTGAGCCGATCTCATCATGTCCAGGCCCGTGTTGACAAGCAGGAGGCCTCCCGCGATGCGGAAAGCGTGGATGCTTATGTCGAAAAAGTTGAGGATCGCCAAGCCCGTGAACATGGCAACGATCATGGTAATGAACGAAGTCGTCGTAGCGATGTAATTGAGCTTCTTTTGTTCCCGGGCGTCCAAATCCTTGCACAGTTCGAGAAAGAGGGGGATAGCGGGGATGTTGTTCGCAACGGCGATAAGGCCGAGCAGATAATGCTGAAACGAAAGTTCGATCACGGGAAGCATCCTCCTTCACAAAGGCATGCGGGATAATCGGCACGCCGGCACGCAGGAATTGATTACAGCCCTTTCCCGCTCCGGCATGAAGCACTTCACCTCTTCACCCTCAGTGACTGCAGCGGTGACCGATAACGCATTCATCAGCTTGCATCAAGCTGTGGAGCGTACTCTGACGACGCAATGACCGGGAACTGCCTTTTAGAGTCTTTCGAGCAGCATGTCCTGTTGGAGGCGGTTAAGGACAAGCTTCGACATGTTCGGCTTCGATTTAATGCCTGCCGGAGTTCATGAGCACAGTACGGGAGGAATATACTCGGCTCCGGGCCGGGTTCGCCATCCTCACGTCAGTCCGTGGCGGCGCGCAAAGCCGGCACAAGTCTGCTGGCTTTTGCAGAGCCCAGGCCGGTAACAAAATCGTAGCCTTTCTCAGCAGCAAAGTCTCCATTGTACCCTTGTGTAATGTCACGGTAATATTTATCGGGATTGAAAGCCGCCTGAGTTCCGGCCAGACTGTAAAGAATCTCATGGCCGTCTGTGATGGGCGTAATGCGCCCCTTGTCGGCAGAGGCGATGATCGCCGCAAAGCAAGGCGCCGACAAACTGGTGCCGCCCACAATCCACCAATTCGTGCCGGGGTTGTAATTGCTGTCATATACCATCACGCCGGTCGCGGGGCTGGCGATCATGGCCACATCCGGAACCCCGCGGTAGCCATTGCCCGGGACGCCGAATGTGGTTTGATAGACCGGTGCGGTTTCATATTTGCTGATGCCGCCGCCTGATTCCTCCCAGGCCACTTCCGGCCATAGGCGCTTTCCGTCCGGCTTAAGATAGAGGTTTGTGCCGCCGACGGCTATCACGAAAGGCGACGCAGCCGGGTAATTCACTCCGGACCCCGAATCACCGGACGAGGCGACAAATACCGTCCCGGGATGTTGGAAATAACTGTCCACCTGGGTTTCAGCAGACCATTCTTTCCCCCCCCAACTCATGGAAACGACCTGAGCCCCCAGCGTAGTCGCTGCGTATCGGACGGCGGAATACAGATCGTCCCCCGAATTCGTTTTCGCTATGACCAGCGCAATCTGCGCGCCTGGCGCAAGGGCATGGACCCATTCAACATCAAGAGAGGTTTCCAGGGCCCAATCGGCGTTGGATGTAGTAGGCTTCCCGCCCGGATAGTATATTTTCAGTGTCGTGGATGGCAGTCCATATGCGCTGTTGAAGGCCGCCAGATCACTTTGTATGGTTGAACTTCCATAGGCGTCGACGATGGCGATTGTGACTCCCTTCCCAACTGTTGCAGTCTGGCCGATCGCGTAAGCCGTTTTGACCTGAGAGGGGGTGTAGCCATGACCGGTGATATAAGTCGCGCCTTTTCCTTTGACGCCGCTTATCACATGTATCGGCGGAATCGCCTTCCATCCTTTGGGAACTCCGGGTATCCTCTTCGCCCAAGCACTCGAAATCCCGATCAATAACAAGCCTGAGACAATTACGATCAAACTCCTCTTCCTCATGGCCCTCCTCCTTTGTGCGCCGCTCAGCCCTGGAGATACAACGCCGGCATTTTCTCGGTTTTCGATTGCTTGCCTCACGAAATGATTTCACACGCATTGAGAAGAAACCGGTTTTCGTCTCCGGGGGAAAACCGGGGAGCTTGGAAGCGTTTGGAATACTCTCAGGTAATATAATGCCCCGCCAATTCAATGCATCCTTTGTCGGGACTTTCGAGAAACTTTTTCCACCCGCCCGTCGTGCTTGAGCGGGGAGATGACCGTCCCGGCCGCTTAGATGGGGCGTAGCGGATGAAATACTTCCGGAAGTTCCGTGGTGAAATATCGGCACACGCTTTGGAACCGAATATTCAAGCAGCATGAAACCGCCAGGTAGGATGAAGCCCGGCACACGCCCGATCGCCATGTGCCGGATGGCGCAGCACCATGGGGAAAAACGCCGCGCCCGGGACGATCCGGATTGTGGAGTGCCGCCTGTCCACCGAAACCGCTCCGAATGTGAAGACCTTTCAGCGATCCCTCTTGCCCTGCGGCACTCGGCGGGAGTCAGAGCTAAGGACCTTTTCCCGCAGGCACGACCATTCCTGCGGGGGAAGGAGATCGCCTGCTCGCAGGGCAATATCGGTTGGACAGGCGTTTCTTACAAAAGAAGCGAAGCGTTCCCGGCGTCCCCGTTCAGCTTCCGCTCTTTGAGAGTGAATAGCTCAAGTTGAACCTTCCGCTGGTGTTGTGTCCAACAAGTTTCCCACCTGTAACTGTAAACTCCACCCTGGTTCCCGACTTGGTCGCGTAAGTAAGGGTGGTGACTCCCTTCTTTTTCTCAAATTTCGCCGCGTAGGTTCTGGTGGTAGTGCCTTTGCTGCCGAAGGATGCCGTATGTCTGCGGTTGCCGCTGCTGGCACCCGGAGTCAGGACAAACACTACCTTTCCCTGTCCGTTCTCGTAGGAAACGGTCACCTGAACATTGCTCGTCTCGCAATCCGCGACACCGCTACTGCAGTCGTTCTCCAGCCCTGTCCAGGTCCCCACGAAAGCGAGGATGTCAGCGTCCGTGGCCTGTGGAGATGTGGTCTGCGCAACACACACGCAGGGGATGAGAAGCAGCATTCCCGCCAGAAGATGAATCAGCCCTTTTTTCATACCAGCCTCCTTTGATGGTTAGGTCCTTCGAAAATCACTTTCCTCAACTCCAGTTTTGGACGGAGCAACTTTGAGCGGTCTCCCATCCAACCGGACGGACGTACGGGTTGCATAACCCGCAGCACAACTCAAACCACAAACCCTCTAAATGCCGGAGCGTTGGAAATTCCACGGATTATCCTCGAACAGCACTCGATGCACGGTTCAATCCCGTGGATTCCTTGTGTCGGCACAAATGACAACGCCTGATTCATTTCTGAAAATACCCCAGCAAAAGAACATGCGACATTATTCATTGTCCGGGCTTCAGTGGAGGATTCTATCTTTACCATGAAAAGGACTGAGGATCATCATTCATCTCTTGCACTGAGACAAGAAATGAATGGAGCAGCTCTTACCACGACAGAATACATGGCAATGCATGATTATCCCTACTGTCGCTGTCGGGAATGTAGCGCCGCAAAGAATGTTATCATGCTGGTCGATCCGGTGCCGCCAATGGCGAAATGTCATCTGCGCGCCTCGATGTCCATACCGAACTTCAGACCACTTCTCCCGCCGGTAGAGTCACAGAAAAGGTTAAGTTGAATCGGGTCGTGTTCGTTTTCTCGGATCGGGAGTCAACAGCAGCGAGAGAATAAGGGCTTGTCCGTAAATAAATCCTTTGTGCTCGCATCCGGCTTTTGGCCCACTTCGGCCGCTCCTCAATCGCAAAATCCTCAACGTAGTCCAGCTACGCCTGCGGTTTTGCTCAATCGTCGCGACCAAAATCGGTCTCAAAATCCGGTGCGATCTCTAAAAGGCCTATTCACGGACAAGCCCTAAGCCAAAGAAGATACGTCAAACATAATACAGCGCCATCCCATAGCAAGAATCTTCTCAAACTTTGGTTCGACCAACCCGCAGCCGCTTCAGGTCCGCGGGAAGGGGCCGCGTGCTAACCGATTTATTTGAGACGGGGCCGTCCAAGTCCCGGCTCTGATCTCAAAACAGGACCGTCTCATAGGAATTGAAAGAGGAGGATGGAACCAAGGTTCTTGCCGTATTCGATCATGGCCTTTCACATATGTCGGCATGCAAAGCCGTGCACGATCCATCGCGAGCGCGGGCTGGAACGGCGTTTTGAAAATACGAACGCAACGTTCCCCGTTGCATACTGCGGACGACTGCATCAAAGCTGGGCTGCGACGGCCATTTCCCGAAATATTCAGAAGCCTAGCAGGAGCATAGTTGCAGCGAATATGGGCATAACCACAAATGCAGCTTTAAGTATGGACGGAGGGAGTTTCCTGGTGAATTTCGCGCCGATATAGGTCCCGGTCATCAATCCTGTAATCACCTCAATGAATAATTTGAGATCAAGGTATCCGGCAATAAGATAGCCGACTCCCCCCATAAACGCTATTGGAAGAATTACAAGCATTGTCGTACCGGCCACCTCTGTAATGGACAAGCTAAACAATGACAACAATCCGACTTGAATAAACGGTGCGGCCCCGACGCCGCAAGTGCCTGACAAAGCGCCGCAGGGAAGCCCTAACCCGCATGAAACTAACCAAAACTTCATCTTGCCCGAACTGTTGCCAAACAAAGTCCCATTGAAAGAAAAGTACACACGGAATATAATCAGCACCGTTGATATATATAAAGTGCATGCTGTCAGATACGTAAGATCCCGAGCAGGAATCATAGATGCGATCCGGACTCCGCCATATGCGCCAATAGCACCGAATATGCCCACCATAAGCCCTTCCTTTAACGCTACATTGCGTTCGCGGAAATGGCTTATCGCACCTGAACCTGCTGTAAATATCATGGCCCCAAGTGAGGTACCGAGGGCAGAGTGGATGGGGATTCCAAACACCACCGTCAAAACCGCGACCACTAGTCCCGCCCCGCCTACTCCAACAAAGCCGATTAATAAACCCAACAAAAACATAGCAAATATTATCAACACGCTTGCTCGTTCCAGTGCTTCTGAAAACAGGTTCCGCCAATTCTTTTCTTACTATCCGGATAAGACCTCGTTGAATGTGATCCGGCAGCGCTTCGCCTCCCAGGGCTTACTTCTCCGCCTCCTCTGACCGGGTTTACCTTGACGTCCCGTGCATGCTTCATGTTCATCGGACAAGACACCCAAGCCGAGGCGATCACTCGAATGCCTCTCCTTGCTTGCCGAACGGGAGGCCGATCTCCGACCGCATAAACTCCCTGTCCGTGGTGAATGAATCCTTGCACGGGGTCCCGTTGAGTTCCGGTTCGCTTCGTGTCATCCGCCTCCCCAACGATCGAAGAGCTTGTGAGGAATTCCGAATTGATCCAGTGCCTTGCCCACAGTCTGGTCTATGATGTCCGATATGGTGCGAGGATGATGATAAAAAGACGGCACGGGAGGCAGGATCACTCCACCCATTTCCGTGATTGCCGTCATGGCCCGCAGATGGCCCAGATGCAGGGGCGTTTCCCTCGGAACAAGAACCAGCTTGCGTCTCTCCTTGAGGGTCACGTCCGCAGCTCTCACCAGTAGATTGTCATTGAGAGAAAGAGCAATCATCGACAGACTCTTCATGGAACACGGGGCGACGATCATGCCCTCGGTTCTGAAAGAACCACTTGAAATCGGGGCTGCAAGATCTTCCGGAGCATACACACGGTCTGCTAGACGCTCCACCTCTTCGGGTGACGGTGATTCTTCAAAATCCAATATGGGGCGAGCACCACGGCTTAGAATGAGATGAGTTTCAATGTCCTCGATCTTGCTGAGGACCTCCAGGAGCCTGACTCCGTAGATCACTCCGCTTGCTCCGCTGATTCCTATTATTATCCTCTTCACAGAACTTCCCTTCCGCAATTTGGCGACTCAGCAGTTAAAGTATCTCCCCGGACACAGATCACCCCACACCACTCCACCAGCAGGGCCCCGGCTTATGAGAGATCCTCCCAACGGTCACCGGGTCCCGGCACTTGAATTTTTACATCGGTACAGCCTGCGCGCATACTGTGAAACATTACCGAATGCACCACATCAGGGACAGACAACCTGCTGATTGTGACGCATTATCCGGCATTGCCTCCGGCCGGGATCTCAAGCAGGTCTGTAGTGTCCGGACATTTTTCAAAAAGTCAACATAGTTCCACCAGTGCAGGCAGACACTCTCCACGGCTCTCGTATTACCACCTGTGCGAAGACCGGCCAAACTCTCCGGTGCCTTCAGGTTTGTCCCCTGCTTGCGTATGCGCAGTTGAAAAGGTGAAGACGCGATCCTTGATCCCGCCGGGGTTTGAAAATCCTTCGGAGGGAACCAAGTCATGCCCAGCTATCTTTCATATCCCGCTTTGACCCTGGTAGGCAATCCTCATCGCAAGACAGTGTGGGCAGTAAAGGATCATTCCCCGGGTCGATCGGGGAGCGGCCAATCCGCTCCAAAAGATCCTCAGGGCAACTCGGTAGCTCCTTTTGAAAAACCGTGGAAATCTTGATCATCGCCCTCAAAAGACGACAGGGGTCAGGAGGCGCTCGCACCCAATGAACCCCTGTCGAGGGACTGCCAATGATCTCGCGTTTCCGCGGCAAGAACGGCCCGCGCACTTTTCGCGGGTGACCCGACCATCATGGGAGATTATGTTCAAGACGATCAAGCAGGGGACGAAGTTCCTCGCGCTGTTGAGAAATATCGTTTGCTCTTCCTTGAACGCAAATTGGTATTGCACTTTACCAACCGGGCACTTTCCGGACGGGTCCTTTTTATTCCTAACGCCTTACGTTCATTGCACTAACCGCCAGGCCTCGCAGTCAGGCTACAGGTATTTTGACAGATCGAGTTCGGCGGCGCCCGGAACGTTTATGGTTTCGGGAAACCCGACCAGCGGTTTGGTTGCATCGATTCCGATCTTGGTAACAAGCAGTTCGTTTTCAACCGTGGGATCCAACGCGTTGGTCTTGGCATTGGGGATAACCATTACATTGCCCATGGGTTTCCAGCGAGTGCTGATGGCCAGTAAAACGCTGTAATAGTCGAAGATGTCCACATCTTCATCCACCACCACGGCCAGTTTAATGAACGCATCCGCCCCGATTGTCGCGGCCAGCGTATTTTTTGCCTCCCCTTCGTGGCGTTTCTTGATCCGCACAAAGCAGGTAAAGCGGCAGCATCCGGACGGCGGCATATAGACGTCCTGCACGGTCGGACAGGCCTGCCGGATCGCACGGAATATGGAAGCCAGCCTCGGAGTGCCGCCCAGGAGCTGATGGTCGATATGCCCGGAAAAGACGTCGAGATAAATGGGCTTCTTGCGCATGGTGATCGCGGTTATTCTGATAAACGGGTTGTCCCTTCGTTTGCCGTAGACCGTGGTGTATTCGCCAAAGGGCCCGTCCTGGGTGATGTCGTCCGGATGGATCACGCCTTCAAGGACGATTTCCGCGTCCGCGGGCACTTCCATGTTCACGGTCTTGCACTTCGCCACCCGGAGGGGCTCCTGCATATAACCGCCGGTGATCTTGTATTCGTCAACTCCATAAGGCACAAAACTGAGCGCCCCCATGTACATCAGCGGATGGTGCCCGATGGTGATTGCGACGGGCATTGGTTCGTTTTTGTTCATGTATTTATCGAAATTAACCCGGCCGTGGCCCGTTTCGGCCAGATGGATCCCCAGTTGCGCCTTGCCCTGGAGCATGTGCCGGTAGATGCCGACGTTTCTCGTTCCCGTCTCGGGATCGACGGTAACCATCATGCCCGAAGTGATGTAGGGCCCGGCATCCTTTTCGCTGTGGTACCAGATGGGGAGCTTTGCGAGATCGACCTCGTCCCCCGTCCACACGACTTCCTGGACCGGCGCATTGTCGACCATTACCGGCTCCAGCGGTTTTTCCTCCCGTTCGCGCAGCACCTTGTTCAGGTTTGCGCTGTCGGTCCCGAAGGCCAGGGCTATTCTTTCCCGGTCTGCAAAAACATTGGATATAACCGGGATGTCCGTTCCTTCCACCTTATTGAATAACACCGCAGGCTGTTTTCTATTCATTTCCAGCTTCTGCAATACGGCGCAGGCTTCGAATTTGCGGTCCACTTCCTTCTTAACCTGCAGAAGATGCTCCGGCTTGTCCTTGATTTGCTCGATAAAGGATCTCAGATCGTACATACTCAGCCGCCTCCTAATGTTTTTTGAGATTTCCACACACAGTTGGTTCTTAAAGATCAACGCTTTCCCCGGTTTGTTTCCGAGCCTTTTTGGTCTGCAATTTGTGGTATCCAAACTTCTCCCGCACTTCTTTTAGACTCAACCCGCCTTTAACTCCCGAAACGATGGCGCTTTCGGCCTTCTCGATGGCTTGGGCAGAAGCCAGGACCTCCTCGGCCAGTTCCCACGGAATGGCCACCACCCCGCTGTCATCCCCGACCAGGATGTCGCCCGGTTTCACCTGGACCTTTCCGATCGAAACCGGGATCTGCATGGCCTGGACCATAACCCGGTCCTTTCCGGTCATCATGAACCGGCCGCGGGTAAAGATCGGGTACTTCTCTTCCAGAATCGTGGGCACATCGCGGCACACGCCGTCGATCACCGTTCCAGCCACCCCTTTCATCTTGGCCGTTACGGTGAGGATGTCCCCCCAGACGGTGCAGTCTATCCGCCCGTTGTTGTCGAGGACCACAACCTCCCCCGGCTCAACGTCGTCTATGTAGTCGCCAACCGTACCCTTTACGGTACCCGTCGGAACATATTTTACGGTAAAGGCCGTTCCGGCCATCTTCGCCCCGGAAACCACCGGAGAAATCCCCAGGCACCCGCCGGCTACGCCAAGCGAATCCAGAGCATCCGATATTGTCGCCGTCGACAGCTCCTTGAATTTTTTAACCAACTCCAGGGAAGGCTTCTTAAACTCCATCGCTTCTACCTCGCTGAAACGCTATTTTTTAAGCATCTGTTCGTAGTTGTACTTTTGGTCGATCTCCAGGATATCGAGCCCGGCCAGGATGTCCTTTTTCATGTTCTCTTCCTTGGCCATGATCTTTTCGGCTTCCGAAACAACCTCGTCCACTTTCTCCGTCGGGATAACCACCACCCCGTTCACGTCGCCCACAAGAATGTCCCCGGAGCGCACCTGCACATCTCCAAGCCGAATGAGGCAGTTAAAATCTTCCTGCATGATCCGGCCTCTGGCGGTAATAGGAACAACTGCCCGGGCAAAGACGGGAAAATCCATTTCCTGGCACTCATCCACATCCCGGGCCGCCCCGTCGATAATGACCCCCGAAAGGCCCTTCTTCTTGGCGGCGCAGGACAGGATCTCTCCCCAGCAGTTGTTCTTGACGTCACCGTGGTTATCGATAACGATGAGATCTCCCCCGGCGGCCGCCGCAATGGCTTCAATGCCCAGATGGTGTTTGGATTTAGCCATGCCCGCCGCGGTAATCTTTATGGTCATGGCCCTGCCGCAGACCCGGGGCATGCCGAAAATGGGCCTGATGCCGATCACCGCGCCGCGGACCCCGACCTTATCGAGGGCGTCGGAAAGATTGGTTGTGGATAACTTTTCTAGCCGCGGACGATAGTTGCGATCAAAATCTTCTCTATCCATGATGCCTGGTCCTCACTTTTCTTTGAGGCCTTCGCGCACAAGAAGCTGCGAAAACCCGTAAAGCTCAAGGGTCGTTTTGCCTTCCCTTAGCTGCTGTGAGATTTTCTTTTCCTTCTCTTCCCTCTCGCGGGATTTTTCAACGACCCGGGCCACATCCTCTCTCGCAACAACGGTCACCCCGTCGGCGTCCCCGAATATGAGGTCCCCGGGGTTAACCGCCGTTCCGGCAAAAAAAATCGGCCTGTTTATGGTTCCAAGGCATGTCTTTGTCGTGGCCTTTATGGACAGAGCCCCGCAAAAAACGGGAAACCCGAGCCTTGCGATTTCCTCGGAATCCCTCACGGCCCCATCCGTTACCAGGCCTGCCAACCCCCGCTCCTGAGCGGCAAGGGTCATGATGCCGCCCCAGAAACCCGCCTCGACATACGAGGACGTGTCCACGACCAGAACGTCACCCGGCCGTGCCGTATAGATGGCCTTGTGAATGATAAGATTATCCCCCGGCCGAGCCTTCACCGTAACTGCCGGCCCGCACACTTTCATGAAGTTTCGGATCGGCTTAATGCAGTGGAAAAGCCCGCCCCTCGCCCCGTATGCCTCGTATATGGTGGCCGAAGAAAAGGCCTTCATCGCCTCGACAACTTCGGGCGCCACTCGATCGATATCTGATATCACATGCGCATCGTTCATGTTCTTATCCCAAACCCTAATCTGCAATTTCGATCTCAAGTTCTTTCGCGGCCCTGACCGCTTCCTCAACCGAGGGTTCGGCGGAAATGACGGCCACCCTGCCTCCGCCGCGGTTCCTGGCATCAATCATGGCGCTTTTCCCTTCGGCTTCGATTCTTATCCGCTGGACCTCGGGTTCTTCGACCCGGTTGATCTTAATTGAGATGTTTTTTATTTCCGGAAGATCGAGAACCTTCTTGTACATCTTGGCGTCCCCGGTCCTGGTGCCGTAAATCGCCGCCATGAGTATGGCCGGGATGTTGATGGCGCGCCTTGAAAAAAGATCGGTCGTAAGATCGATGTCGATTTTTTTTATCGCTCCCTCAGTCATGGCGTGGCAGATGCGGGCCATATTGGCCGGCGAACCCACCGCCATGCTGCTTCCCCCGACAACGACGTCGCCCAGCACCCCGGTAAGGGGCCTTGCATTTTTCAACATGCCCCGGACCTCTTCCCTGGCTCTTACCAGGATTTTGCCGGCCATTTCCTTTTCCGCGGCGCGTATATCGGAATCGACATAGGGTTCAATCTGCGGCTTCTTTGCAAAATACGGCTCGAGGTACTCAAGGTTAATGGCCGTTATGACGGGCGCCGCTTCAACGTGAATCCTTGCGGCCATGGCGAGCATTACGTCGATATCCACATCCACGGGAAGCGACGTCTTAAGCACGAGATTTGAAGCAAGATTTCCAACCAGGATGGCGCCCCCTATGTGGGCCGCGCACAAGCCGTGCACCATCACCCGCGGGGTGCAGGGAACGGCAATCGTTGGAGAAAGGGACAAAACGACGGCCCGTGCAACCTGGCTTGCCGTTCCTCCCCGCATATCCGTTAAAGCGGCAGCGGTTGCCGCGGCGCCGGCCCCAAAACCTTCCATGTTGCAGCCGGTGGTCTTTTTCCCCACTCTAAAGAAACTGCCCAGCTTGAGCATAATGGCGGCCGCGCAGGCCACCTTTCTTTCCGAGACGCCGGTTTGCTTAAGCGCCTGGATTAATCCCGTGTACGGGCAGGAATCCCCCGTTCCGGCGCACGGCTGCAAGCCGATTTCATGATTGCCGACTTCCGTTGCCAGAGTACAGGTTACGGCGCGGTTAATGAGATCGTCATCGATAAGGGCTCGACCCCCGGCTTGCGAAAGATCGACGCCGACCGTCCCCAGAAGAAAACTTCGCCCCGAAGTAAGACCGACCTCAAGCGCGTTTAGATTATGCTCGAAAGCCGCCAGGGCCTGGTTTAAAATTTGATCTTCCGATTGACCTTCCCGGACCATTGCTTCAGCCACTACGGCTTCGCCAAAGCCGGCACCTTCCTCTTCCGCAACACCAACCAGTTCGCCCAAAGTAAGGACTTGACCCTTAAGGTCCCCACGGAATCTCCGGCACATCTTTTCAAGACAATTTTTCATTTTCCCGCTTCACCCTCCCCGTAGGCTTTGCCCCGTTCGCCTGCCCTCTTATCAGGAGGACCCCGGGGGGAACAGCGCACTACCCCGTTAACGGTTCTCCTGCTCTGAAAGAGCCCAGCCTTTTTAAGCCCAGACCGCCTTCATCCCCTCCGGACCTTTGCGGATAAGAGTCGGCCTTGCAAGATCGGGATTTGGCTCCGGATAATCTTCCCGGTAATGCACGCCACGGCTTTCTTCCCGCAGCATCGCAGATCTCATGACCGCTTCGGTAACGATCAGGAAATTATCGGTTTTAAGATCAGGCTCCCGCACCTTGTCCCGGTATTCACGGATCATTCTTTCAAGCTCTATTAACCGATCTTGCCTTCGCACCACCATGAGCGCCCGGTCGACAGCTTCACAAATGGGCTTTAAGTCTTCCGGTTCTCCTTTAAACGCATGCATCCCGGGGAGATCCTTTTCACTTACCTTGAGCCGTCTATCGAGGACCAGGGCCGCCGCCGCCCGTCCGCCCCGATATCCAAAGACCTGGGAATCGGCAAGATTGTTGCCCCCCGGCCTATCGGCCCCATGGACTCCTCCCGAAGCCTCTCCCACCGCAAAGAGCCCGGCTACGCCGCTTTCCGCGTTCTCGTCTATTCGTATGCCTCCGTTAAAGCTTTGAACCAGAGGGGCTATCTCCACCGCGTCCCTGCAAAGATCAATCCCTTTATCAAGAAAGGTCCTGTAGGTTATCGGCGCCTTCCCTTTCAGTTCGGCTTCCGGAACATGGTTTACGTCAAAGAAGATTCCACCGTGTTCGGTCCCCCGCCCGGACATGATTTCCTGGGACATCGCGATATCGATATAACGGGCCTTCGTCCGCACGGAGAAAGGAAAAGACATGGATTTAAGGGAAATAACCTCTTCTTTGCCGACACCCGCGGGCAGATACTCCGAGAGGAATTCCTTCCCTTCCCCGTTTCTTAGCCGGGGCAGGAAATTCCACATGTGGGCGTGGACGATAAAGGGCATTTTGGGGTAGACTACCCCGGGCCCGATCTGGATGAACTCGAGGTTTGTGAGGGTGGCCCCGGCCCGGTAGGCCATGGCGTAACCGTCCCCTCGAAGCGAGAAGTGGTTTACGTTGTGGGAAAAGAGCGCACCGGCCCCTCCGTTTCCAAGGATCACCGCCCTGGCAAGAACGGTTATTGCTTCGCCGTCCCTAAGGCCCCGTACACCCCAGACTTCTCCCTCGCAAACGATCAGATCAAGAGCCCGCACCCCTTCCAGGACCTTTACTCCAAGGCCAAGGGCGGCTTTCTTAAGTGCCGAAACGATTGCAACCCCGGTCTGCCCGCCAAGGGAGAGAGACCGCGCCTTCGTGCATCCCGATAGCTTCCTCTGTCTTAGCTTTCCGTCCACCCGGTCAAATTCAACTCCCAGATCGATCAGCTCGGTTATGCGGGCGGCCGCTTCGTAGGCTATCTTGCACGATAAAGCCTTGTTTGCTACGCCAAGACCCGTTTCAAGAATGTCTTTTAGAAAAATGTCCGCCGAATCGCCATCCCCGGTCACGTTGAAAGGTGCGTTTATCCCCAGGGTTTCCGAGGCCACCCAGACCGTGCTTCCGGTAGCGCCCCATACCCCGTCAACCATCACCGTAACGTCGAGATGAGGGGCCGCCTTTTTGGCTTCATAAGCCGCCCTGCTCGCCGCACCGCCTCCGCCTATAACCAGGATGTCGGTCCGCAACGTCTCTTCAATCATCGCCAATCCTCCATGCCCCCTAATCCCAAGCCTCATTTTTGCATAAAGCCTGCAAATCATGCCCCGAAGTCGATATTTAGATATCTAATTACCTATTTGATTTTTTACTGTCAAGCAAAAAATGAAAAACCCCACATTCAAAGAAAGCGGGGGAATGATGCCCCCGCACGCCCGCAAAGCCGCGAAGCGGCGTGGGGGGGGGCAACGCTCCCACACTCTTAAGAACATCGTTTGCCCCATTTTTTAAACGCACCTTTGCCTAAGGAAGTTCTCCACCCCATCCTCAAAGCCCCGGGCATTTCCGCCCAAAGGCAACCTGTAAAAACGTTTACTTGTCACCGCGAAGCGAAAAAACCGCAGCCCGTGAAATGAGGAAGCTACGGGCGACGTGTAAGCGCCCGGATAAAGGAAAGTTTTTCATTTCCGGCTATCCACGCCGGCTCTGAGACGGCCGCATATCCCATGGCCGCTTTCTAATTCTCACATACTCCCGATGCTACATCCCAAGGTAGGATTCCTTCACATAGCTGTTTTCCGAGAGTTCATGCCCGGTTCCCTGAAGTGTGATTCGTCCGTTTTCAAGGACGTACCCGTAGTCCGCCAGTTCCAGTGCCTGGTAGATGTTTTGTTCCACGATAAGGATGGTTACCCCTTGGCCGTTTATGTTCTTTACTATTTTAAAGATTTCATCGACAAGCACCGGGGCAAGCCCGAACGAAGGCTCGTCAAGGACGAGAAGGCTCGGCCTGCTCATGAGTCCCCGGGCGATAGCAAGCATCTGCTGTTCCCCGCCGCTGAGCAGTCCCGCCTTCTGGTTCTTTCTCTCAAGGAGCCTTGGAAACATTTCATACATCTCTTCAATCTTCCGGCTCTTCCCCTTTCTTGCCCGTTGAACGTAGGTGCCAAGTTCCAGGTTCTCCCTGACGGACATTTCGGCAAAGAGGAGCCGCTCTTCGGGGATCTGGCACAGCCCGCTTTCCACGACCGCATGGGGAGAAAGATTCTGGATCTCGTGGCCCGCAAACTTTACGACCCCCGATTTAATCTTTAAAATACCCGTAATTGCATTGATCGTTGTGGATTTTCCCGCGCCGTTTGATCCCAGAAGGGCAACGATCTTTCCCTTTGCCACCTCAAGGGACACGTCCCAGAGCGCCTGTATGCTGTCGTAGAAGACATTGATGCGATCGATAAGCAACATTTCTAAGCAACCTCCTCCGAGCGCCTTGTACCCAGGTAGGCTTTAATAACCTCGTCGTTTTGACTCATCTCCTGCGGCCTTCCCTCAAAGATCAGCCTGCCGTTATTAAGGACAACCGTGCGGTTGCACAAAACCGAGACCGCCTTCATGACGTGTTCAATGACACAGGCGCCTATCCCCGTTTCAAATATCTTCTTTATGAGAGCGATGATATCGTCGACCTCGGTGGCGTTAAGACCGGCCATCACCTCGTCAAGTAAAATGACGCGAGGCCCCGTAGCAAGGGCCCTGCCTATTTCAAGTCTTTTTCGCTGGGCCACCGTGAGGCTTCCGGCAGGTCTTTTATAATATTCAGATAGATTCACCATGCCAAGAATCGACATGGCCTCTTCCCTGCACGCCGCGTCCATTTTTCTTCCGTTTCCAAAACACGCCCCGACCAGTACATTCTCAAGAACGCTCATGTTAAGAAACGGCCTCACCAGCTGATAGGTCCTTGCAACGCCCATCCGGCAGATGACGTAGGGCTTCTTTCCCGAAATGGTCTCTCCCTCAAAGGAGATCGAACCGCTCGTCGGGTAATAGATACCGGAAATAATGTTAAAAAGCGTCGTCTTCCCCGAACCGTTCGGGCCGATTATCCCAAGGATTTCATCTTCACGAAGTTCCAGGTTGACGTTATTTAAGGCAACGAGACCACCGAATTTCTTCGTGAGCATTGAGACTTCAAGCAGCGTCATTTCCGCCTCCATGCCGAATGCCGTTAGCCATTTCCACCTGATTTTCCGAGGTTCTCAGGCGGCCGAAAATCTTACTGAAAAAATTGCGAAGCCAGGGTTCCCTCAAGATCCCCCGGGGAAGGAAAAACCCGACCACCGCAAATATGATGCCGTAAGTGGCCATATGCAGGTAGGCTAACTTCGTCCAGAGGATTTCCTGCAAAAGCGAGATAAAGACGGCCCCGAGCACCGGGCCAAGAAGCGTTCCGGTGCCTCCGAGCATGGCCATAATGATCGGTGAAAACACCATCTCGAGACCAAAAACGCTTTCCGGAACGATATAGGCCATGTAATACATGTATATTGTCCCCATGAGTGAGGCAAACGTCGCACTGATGAGAAGCGCTTCGGTCTTAAACAGATATCCGTTAATGCCGAAAGATTCGGCCACGTTTTCATCTTCCCTGATGCTGGTTAAGGCCAGGCCGAACTTTGATTTCAGGATCACCCGGTTTGTAATAAACGCAAGGCTCACCAGGACCAGCACCAAGTAGTAGGAGATATAGAGCGGCTGCCCGGTTGAAACCGTAAGCCCCGCCGAGCCCCCCGTAAAGCTTCTCAGGTTAAACGCAAGCTGCTGGATGAGTTGTACGAGCCCGAGGGTTGCCAGGGCAAAATAGACGCCCCGGATTCTAAAGAGGGGATAGCTCACCGCAACGGCGTAAATAAGGACCGCGACAACAGGGATTCCAAAGCACAGGGGCAGGGGGAATCCCCGAACGAAGAGGATGCCGAAAAGATAAGCCCCGACACCGAAAAACGTACAGTGCCCGAAATTAAGATACCCCGTCATCCCTCCCATGATGTCGTAGCTCAGCGACAGCACGATATACATGAGAAGGATAAACATAAACGTCGTGAGGTACGTTCCGGCAAAAAACGGAAGTCCAACGAGCAGCAGTATTACAAGATACAGAACCTTCATCCCGCTGTTAAACCACATCGGCTCACCTCTGTAATTGTGCGCGACCAAACAAACCTTCGGGCCGGTAAGTCAGAATCAGTATTAAAAGCAAAAAGGCGACAGCCGGGGACCATTGCAGCCCGAACACCTGCCCCACCAGACATTCCGTTATGCCAAGAACCATCCCTCCGACGAGCGCCCCGGAAAAACTCCCGACGCCGCCAAGAACGATGATTGCCAGTACTTTTATCGTGAGGGGAAGGCCTATATAGGGATCTATGGTGTAAAGGGTGGCGTAGATGACCCCGGCAACGGATGCCAGACCGATTCCGACTCCGGAAGTAACCCGGGATATGACCGGAATGTTTATCCCAACGACCATCGCCCCCTTCCGGTTCAGGGTGATCGCCCTCAATGCTTTGCCGATATAGCTCTTTTTAAGGAAGATTTGAAAGAGCACGGTGAGCAGGATAATGCTTAAGAAACTCCCCAGGCGCAGCAGCGAGATCGATACGGATCCAAACTGCAGGGTCCCCAGCTCAAAGGATATTCCCGCTTCGGCACCCCCCCAGACAAATGCCGTGACGTCTTCAAGGGCAAGCGCGATCCCGAAGGTCACAAGGGTTGATGCAATCAGCATCTCGTGAAAGCTTCGGTCCGATATGGGCTCGATAAAATATTTCTGGTACAGGTACCCGATCGCAAAAAAGCCCACCGCAATGCAAAGCATCGCAAGAAACGGGTTCAGCGCCAGTGCCTTGTACGCGATATAGGCACAAAATCCACCCAACATGACAAATTCGCCGTGAGCGATATTTAAAACATTTAAAACCCCAAAGCACACGGTAAGGCCCAATGCCACCAGGGAATATATTCCGCCCAGCATGAACCCGTTTACGATAACCTGCACAATGCCACCCATTTTTCAGCTCCTGGGTTATTTTCCGGGATGCCTCCCCGGGACTGCGCGTCCCGGAAAGATCCTCTGCCCTTAATGCTTAAAGCCGCATTTAATTCGATCGTCTTACCCCCAAAAGAGCGGGGGACTGATTCCCCCGCACCCTCGCTGGGTTTCGGCCCGCGCACTTCGCGCGCGCCGCGGCGCCGGACAAAGCCGCGAAGCGGCGTAGGGGTGTGGGGAGCACAGCTCCCCGCATTTTCCCGCTTTTCGTAACGCGATCCGGGGCATCAACAACCACCCTTATTCCCACGGGATGGGATAGACAAACGGATTGGTGGCCACATCGGCCGGCCAGATCGTGTAAAGTTTGCCGTCTACGTTCTGTACGGGATAGGGATTATACGTTCCCACTCCGTTGGGCTGACGGTGCCACGTGCCTCCAATGGTTTCAAACTGCGCCGTCTCGAGCACCTTTTGAACCTTCTGCCGGTCGAGCGTTCCAGCAGCCTCAATTGCCTTAAAGAGCACCTGGTGTGAGGCAAAGTTTGGCGCAGGTCCGTAGCACCATTCCATGATGTTGATCTTTGCCTTCTTTTCGATCTGTTCTAACGTCTCGTAACCCGAGTTCTTGAGTCCCGGGACCCAGTAGCTGTCGCCCGTTACGTAGTTTGAGCCCTTGACGCCCATCGCCTGGCAGAACCCCGTGCTCACCCCGGCCGTTCCGTGAAGCGCCTTGGGTTTTAAGTTCTGCTCGTGAACCTGTTTTACAAAAGTCGTAAAGAAAGGCCCGAAGGCGGGAACGTAAATGATGTCGGGATTTAGCTGCTTAAGTTCCTGGATGACCGCCGAAAAGTCCCGCGTATCCGCCGGGGCCAGCTTATCGTAGACCAGATCGAATCCCTTGTTCTTTACGGTCATAAGCGCCCCTTCCCGAATCCCCAGGGGCCAGATCGTATCCTCCGTTAAAAGCGCGACGGTTTTTGCCGGGGTCTTGACCTTTATCATGTCAAAATAATACTCGGTCCAGGGGAGCCCGGTTTCGACCGAACAGGTGATGTACTTTAGCCCCCGGCTAAAGATCTGCGGGTCCGTTGAGGACGTAAGGATCATCGGGATCTGGTACTTGTCCGCCACGGTGCTTGCCGCCATGGCCGGAGGACTGGCCGTGGGACCGATCAGAAAATCAACCTTGTCGATCGTTACGAGCCGTTCGTAGAACTTGATCGAGGTCGCAGGATCGCTCTTGTCATCATACCAGATGACCTTGATGGGGAGCCGCGTCCCGTATTCGGCAACGTTTATCCCGCCGTTTTCGTTGATCACCTTCTCGAGCGCATTCTCCCACTCGCCCATTACACTGTAAAAGCCGGCAAACTTTCCGGTAATCGAAAAGCAGACCCCGATTTTGATCACCCGCGGGGCCTTGGACAAGTCTACCGGGGCGGCGGCCTGAAGAGGCGTCGCTGCAAGCATTAGAAAAACCGACAGGCCAAGTAGCAGCAGTGTGCATATCCCTTTTCTCGCAATCATTTTTCACCTGCCCTTTCAGTCTCTTCGCTGTGTTGAGTTCCATTTAGGACAAGAATTTTAACATCCTCAAAAGAACGGGGGAATGATTCCCGCCGCACAAAGCCGCGCAGCGGCGCAGGGGTGTGGGGAGCACAGCTCCCCACATCGTTTGCTCTTTTCTCGAACGCAGCTCAAGTGTTGATCCTCGAAACGATCTTCTCTTTTACGGAGCCGGATAAACCAGTTTGTCTTTGGCCACTCCCGGCGGATAGAGCGGACAAATCTTTTCGTTCACATACTGAAGCGGAAAGTAGTTAAACGTTCCGAACCCGTCCGGCAGCCGGTACCAGAGGCCGCCTATGATCCCGAACGTTGAAGTCTCGAGCGCTTCCTGCACTTTTTCACGATCGAGCGTTCCCGCGGCTTCAATGGCCTGAAGGAGGATCTGGATTGCCGCAAAGTTACACGGCGGGCCGTACGGGTACTCGAGAATATTTATCTTTGTTCTTTTAACCGCCTCTTCCATCATCTCGTATCCCGGATGGTGCATCCCGGGCACCCAACAGTGGTCGCCGGTCATGTAGTTTGCACTGCTTCCCATCGCGGTTAGAAATCCGTAGCTTACTCCCGAACAGCTATGGAAGAGCTTGGGCTTAAGCCCCTGGCTCATGGCCTGCTTCATGAAGGTCACAAGAAACGGGGCAAAGGAGGATACATCCACGATGTCGGGATTCAAGTTCTTCATGTCACTGATTACACTTGTAAAGTCCTTGGTATCGGCCGGAGCCTTCTGATCGTAGACGACCTTATAACCCGCATTTTCAGCGAAAGTTCTTGCCCCCTTGCCGATCCCCAGCGGCCATACCGTGTCTTCCGTAAGGAGCGCCACGGTCTTTGCGTCGGTCTGGGCCTTAAAAACCTCGTAGGTGTGCTGGGCCCACAGCTCGCTTGACCCCAAAGAGGAGGAAATCCACTTTAGCCCGCGATTATAGATCGCAGGATCGCTCGAAGAGGTCATAATCATCGGAATCTTGTATTTATCGGCGAGGGGAGATGCGGCCATGGCCGGCGGACTTGCGGTGGGACCGATCAGGAAATCAACCTTGTCTATCGTGATGAGTCTTTCGTAAAACTTTACCGTCGTCGGAGGGTCGCTCCGATCGTCGTACCAGATGATCTCGATGGGGATTCTCTTGTTAAACTCCTTAACGTAGACTCCGCCTCTTTCATTAATGATATCAACTACATTCTTTTCCCAATCCCCCATAATGTGGTAGAAGCCGGCAAACTTGCCGGTAACCGAAAAACAGGCGCCGAACTTGATTGTCTTGGGTGCTTCCCTGGCCTGCGCCGGAATGCTTAATCCAAAGAATGTGAAAATAGATACGATTAACACAAAAGCCAGAATTCGCTTCATGTAGTCCCCCTCCCTTGTTAGTGTCGCATGTCTTATTCGATACCCAACGAGGACTGCTAATCTGTGAAAAGTCGCTTCCTTACCCCCCCTTTAAGTTCGATCTTCCGGTTTCCCGCCACGAAAACCACAGGACTCTGCCGCAAGGCCTGGCCGGTTCCCTTCTTAATCCGCAAGCGATACCGGCATGTTCGTGGTTTGCGGCCTTCTTTCCGAGGGCCGGGTTATATCCGGTTTAAGAGAATGTGGTTTTGCAACCGGTCCCCCGGGGACAGGCCCGGAACGCTTCGTTTCACAGCCGCCCATAGTAAATCCGTCCTAAAGACCAACCTGTCGGAGTTCCCTTCGATTCTCTCGCAGAACACCCCCTTTCCTCTCCTTATCGTGCCGCCCTATAAGTCTGAAGCCCGGCCTCATGACGGTCCGGGGACCTCTTCTCCAACCCGCCCGATCAAAACCCCCGCAAGGGGATGCTTTTTTAAGTCGCAAAGTCTCCAATCATGGATCCAAGATTCATCTCTTTTAGCTTTTCGGGGGTGGGCACTCCTGTGTTAAGGTCCCATCCCAGAAGTGCGTAATAGTCGTCAAGCATCCTGTCGATGTTTTCAACCCGCTTTCCCGTCGTGTTGTAGCCCGATACGGGACTTTCGTTAAGGAGCCGCCCGGGGAGCGTATCGTCTTTTCGCCGGATGCCTTCCCGGCAGTTAAACATTCGCTCGATATTGCTTATCCGCTCACCCATCCGGTAAATTTCCGTAGCGCTCACCTCGATTCCGGTTGCAGCCGAAATAAGCTCTGAAGCACACGAATCACTCACGGCCGGAGCAACGAAGGAACACATCGGCGACGCATCGCAAAGACTCACCCGCCGATTGCGGGTATTGGCCACCAGGACGGATTTTTCGTGCCCTTCGGAAAACCGGTCCATCTTATCGCCCATCACCTCGGCAAAAATCGGGAACCCTCCTCCGTGGTGGCACCCGCCCCGCGGGCCGACCGCATAGACCAGGACCATGCCCTTTACGGCTCTGGGATCGTAGGCCCCAAGCTCCATTCCCTTGCAGTGCATTGCAAAGGACTCAGAGCCTTGCCCAAACTGCTCAGACATGCGCCGGCTCCCCTGCCCCACTACGGCGCCGAATCCCCGGTTAAAGGCGATATCCCGAATGAGTGAAAAAACGGTGTCCATATTCCCGAATCTAAGGTCGAGGCCCCCGGTATCCTCTCTGGTAATAATCCCCCGCTCAAAGCACTCCATGGCAAACGCAATGGAGGCCCCGATCGAAATCGTGTCCATTCCGAAGTCATCGCAAAGGGCGTCCATTTCGATTACCGCGTTAAGATCGTAGTTTCCGATCATGGCGCCAAGGGAGTACAGGGTTTCGTATTCAGGCCCTTCGGAAAAGACGCCGGATCTTGCCCCCTCCCTTACTCCAAAATACTTGGAGCACCTAACGGGACAATGCGCCGAACAGGCGGCATCCTTAATGAGGTGGTTTTTGCGGAGTTCTTCTGCAGAAAGCCTCCAGGCCTCGGGAGAACACGCTTCCTGGAAGTTTTTAACCGGGTATACGCCGGCTTCGTTTAAGGGCGCGAGCATTGCAGGCGACCCGAGCCGTGAAAACGTTCCCTTCCCACTCTGGGTAAGAGGGTTGTCCCGAAGCTGTACAAAGGACTCTTTTACGGCCCGTGAAAATTCATCCGGATAAGCAATAAACGGTCTTTGGCTCCCGCTTACGACCACCGCCTTCAGGTTCTTCGAACCCATAACGGCGCCCGTTCCGCCCCGTCCCAGGGCACGCCGGGCGTTAATCCCCGAAGCGAAGGGCACCAGCCGTTCTCCCGCAGGACCGATACAGGTTATGCGAACACCTTCGTCGTGCAGGTCTTCCTTAATCATCTCCTGGGTGAGCTGGGTCCCAAGCCCCCAGAGATGAGAGGCGTCTTTAAGGGAAGCCGTTCCGTCCTTTATATAGAGATATACCGGACTCTTGGCCTTTCCCTCGATGATCAGGCCATCGTATCCGCTCGCCCTTAATTTTGACCCGAAGTCGCCCCCGGCAATCGAAAAAAGATAGATCCCCGTTAGCGGAGATTTTGTATTCACAATGATTTTGCTGTTTCCCGGCGCAGTCGTTCCCGTAAGGGGCCCCGTCGTAAAAATAAGCTTGTTTTCGGGGCCCAGGGGATCGACCCCCGCCGGAAGCTCCCGGTACAGCAGAAGCGAGCCCAGACCGCGCCCGCCCAGTACGTTTCTTACGTCCTCTTTATCGACTATCTCCTGAGAAAAAGTACCCTTACCCAAGTCGGCCCGCAAGATTTTGCCAAAAATGATCTCGCTCACGGTTTCCTCTCTTCCGGTCCATCCGAAGATATCCCGGTCTATGCAGAAATAATGACTTTAATGGTACCCTTTTCTTTCGACTGGGCTCTTTTAAACGCCTCGACTCCTTCCTTAAACGAAAACCGGTCCGTTACGAGTTTATCCGGATGGATGAGGCCTCTTTTAACAAGCCCCATCGCAATTTCGTATTTCCCTTTCCCGCCGTTGCCGCCAACCCCAATAATAGTTAAGGCCTTCATAACGATCGTCTCAACGGGGATGGCCCCGATGCCTTTAATGACCCCGATGTTTACGACCTTGCTCCCCCATTTAACCAGTTCAGGAATCATCTTGACCGTGGCGGGAGACCCGGCCGTTTCAATGACGACATCGGAACCCCTGGCGCAAAGATCCGCGTACACCTTCTTTCCCTCATCCGTCGTAAGGTTTACCGTGTCCGTTGCGCCGAACTCCGCGGCCGTCTTCAGGGCGTCGTCCCGAATGTCTATTGCATAGATCCTCCCGGCACCCGAAAGGGCCGCCATATTTGTTAGCCCAAGGCCTATCGGTCCCAGGCCAAGCACGGCAACCGTTTCCCCTACGTGCATGCCGAGGCGGTTAAAGGCGTTTAGACCCACCGTAAAGGGCTCAAGAACGCACGCCGCGTCAAAGGAAATGTCATCCCCCATCGGGATTAAATTTGTCTCGGGAACGAGGAGATACTCCCTAAAGCACCCGTCTACGTGAAGGCCCGTGAGTTTTGTATTGGGACAGCTCTCAAAAATTCCCGCTTCGCAGGCCTTGCACTTGTAACAGGGAAACGAGGGCTTAACGACCACCCGGTCCCCCGGCTTAAACTCGGATACGCCCGGACCAAGTTCCACAATGGTCCCCGCAAAATCATGGCCCGGAATCCGGGGCAGCGGCACCGGAATGTCCCCTTGAAGCTCGTGAATGTCCGTTCCGCAGATGCTTGCAGCATTAACCTTTAAAAGAACATGGCGCGGAGTCACTTTGGGAACCTCAACGTCCCGCAGTTCCATCTGTCCAACTTCCTTAATGTATAGAGCTATCATGTGAACTCTCTTTTCTGAAAAAGTTAGCGTATCCCCCGCGTTGTTAAATCCCCGCGGGCGATGTCTTATTTAGAGTGCGGGGAGCTTGCGCCCCCCACACACCCCCGCGCCGCCGCGCGGCTTTATGTAGCGCCCGGCCAGACGCGCCGGAGCCCTGCCCGTTTGCGGGCACTGACGGTCCCAACCTAGATGTATTTCACCTCGGCCGCATACTCCGGACACACCTCAACGCACATCCCGCACGCATCGCACTTCTTGGCGTTAATCACAGCACCGGCTTTGGTGAGCGAAATCGCGTCGTAGAAGCAACTCCTGAGGCACGTACCGCACCGGGTGCACTTTTTCGTATCGATTGTAACCTTTACGTTCTCGGGCTTTCGGGGCACTTCCGCGGTCTTAACGATATTGGGAAGAGCGATCCCCCGGATTTCGTCAAGACTCTTGTAGCCCTTTCCCTCCATCCATTCGGTCATGGCCTCGACCCAGCGGCCGGTCACCTTGTAGCCCTGGAGCATGATCGCAACGGCCGACTGCACAAGGGTTGCCCCGCACATCGTATAGGCAATGACGTCCCGCCAGTCCCAGACGCCGAGGCCCGCAATGATGGGGATCTTGAGATCCCGCGCCGCCTGGCTTACAATCTTAAGTCCATAGCCGATAAGGTACGGGCCGCCGTATCCGCCCATAGCCCCGAAGGGAACCGGCTTTGCCGTTTCGATGTCAAGGACCAGCCCGGAAAACCTTGCGGACATATTGACGGCGTAGGCCCCGGCTCCTTCGACCTGCTTTGCGAGCGAAGCCGGATTGTTCGTCTGGGGGGTGATCTTAACGGAGAAGGGTTTTTTAAGGACCTTCGCGCACGTTTTAACGGCTTCCTCGGTCACATCGACCGCACCCGCACCCATCTTTATGCCCATGTCCTGGGCAAACGGGCACGAATTGTTCAGCTCCACAAAATCCGCGCCCGTCTTATTAACGAGTTCGCACATCTCCACCCATTCGGCAAGGGACGAACCCGAAAGGCTCGCAATGACCACGCCCTCATCCTTTACGAGGTCCTTGGTCCGGTTGATATCGTCCATGTAGGTCGGATAGTCGAAGGCCGAGCATTCTTCAAGCGAGCGCAGCGTGAAGGCGTGAGGCAGCTTGTTCGGGTAACCCGGGTAGTCGCGATAATCAACGAGCTTAAACCTTGGTCTCGGGAATTTTCTGCCCAGTCTCCCCCCTTCACCGAAAAGCGACTTGGCAATAACCGCTCCCGCACCGCCGTCTATGCCGTGTTTCATTCGGATTGCATCCATGGTGGGAGTCGCCGAAGCCACCACGATAGGGTTCTTGAATTTAACTCCACCAACCTTTACACTTAAATCTACCATTGCTCCTCTCCTTGTTTTTCCACCTAAAAAAACATTGCCTCTTTCCACTCAGGGCTCATACCGGTTGCGTCTAAAACGTTGGTCTTAGATATTCCCCGGAAAGAGCGGCGAAATGATTCCCCCACACCCCCCCCCGGGCTTTGGCCCTCGCGCCCGCGCGCCCGGCGCTTCCCAGGACGCAGTTCTCCACCCGCTTAAGAAACATCCTTTGCCGCTTTCTTAAACGCAACCCGGCATCAGTTTCCGGATTCCTCCAGGCCCTTTACCTTCCGGCTTTCTCCAGGCTCTTCGTTCTTTGGAATTCTCCGAGTCTATCGTGTACGATCCGTATGTGAACACGCATCTGGTCGCAGGCCGTATCCCCGTCCCTGGCACGGATGTACTCGAGGATGACCTTGTGGGCCGCCAATTCATCCCGTACGAAATGATCCTCAAGATCCGTTTCCCGAACGTTTTCAGTTAAAACGTCCATAACCGAGTTCATCGTGAAAATGACGACCGGGTTCTTCGTAAGACTGCTCATGATGCGGTGAAAACAAAGATTGTGGGTTCGGGCCTCTTTTAGCTCCCCCGCCCCCAAGGCGTGCTCGACCATGCCGATGTTCTCTTCAAGCTCGGTCAGCTCCTCGTCCTTCCATTTTTCGGCAACCCTGCGGGCGATTTCCGGCTCGAAAATAAGACGGGCCATCGTGAGGTCGCCCAGGGTCACCCGCTTTAAATGGAGCATGTCGGAGAGATACGTGCTGACGGCCATCGTGTTCGCTTCGGCAACAAACACCCCGCCCTCCGCTCCCCGCTTCGTATAGACCAGCCCCGCGCTCTCAAGAACCCGTATGGCCTGCCTTATCGAAACGGTGCTCACTTCAAAGGACTTTGCCAGCTCCCCCTCGGACGGGAGTTTGTCCCCCGGTCCGTAGGTCCCCCGGAAAATCGTCTTCTTGATCTGTCCCGCCACCTCGGCGGCGTATTTTCCGGATCTCAGCGGCTCGAACTCTGCCAGATTCTTCCCTGTTTGTGTGCGGCCCATGATGAACTATTAAACTCCTTGCTGGTGGTATTGTGCGCCATGCCGGCCTTCTCCCCCGGGCAGCCCCCCCGGCACCCGGAGCGGCACCGACAACCGCACCATGACAGAAATCCGAACGAATTTAAACACTGGTCGATTTCGGTAACTAATTATCTTATTAACTTTTTCCTGTCAAGCGAAAAATGTTCTAAATCCGGAAGAAAATAATTGGTGCTAATTCGCCGTGAGGGGTTGGCCGACATGGGTGTCGCGAGTCCACAAAACGGGGCGTTGCATCTTGTTCATCAGCAGATGGATTTCAACGCTTTTTGTGATTCCTGAATCCGTGAATTTACAAATAGCAAATAAATGTCTCACTACGGATAACGTTTTGCAAAAATTAGCTCTTTATGGTATGCGCTCATCTCGCAAGAATTCACTTGAGAGGTGAACATGAAGCGCTTCGCCATCGAGCAGTCCAACAAAGAATTTTATACCTCCAATTCCGGGCTCGTGCTCGTCGGCCATTGCATCAATGAGTTGTGCCCGTTGCCGGTCAAGGCCGGAAAAAGCTTTCCAGTGAGTTCCGGGGGAATTGGCATGGACGATATCGTGCGCAGCTATGTCGGACTGCTCTCGATTGGCCAAAGCGACTTCGAGGCCGTGACCAACCGCAGGGAAGACGACTTTTTCAGGCAAGCCCTGGGAATTGGCAGAATCCCTTCGACTGAGACTTTGCGTCAGAGACTGGACGAGGCTGCACCTGATCTGTTGGGTCTTGCCGATGCCTGTTCCGTGGAATTTCTCAAAAGAGCCCGAGTAACTATTACTCCTCTTGAGACCGGACATGTGCCTTTGGACTGCGATGTCTTCGGTATGGACAACTCTAAGACCAAAAAAGAAGGAGTGTTCCGAGTCTATAATGGCCGGGACGGCTATGCGCCGATAGCGGCCTATCTGGGCAAGGAAGGATGGTGCCTGGAGCTGGAGAGGCTTTCCCGGGCATCCAAACACGCTTTACTTGCAGCTGATGCCGTGAGTAGGAAGTCAGGGAAGGCCGAATGTGAAGAAGAAAGAATCAAAGGGACAACTCCGCCCGGATGATGCCAAAGCGACAATTAATCATTATTAGCCAGGAGCTTTTATTGCAAATTGTGTCGTGAGTTCAGGTTTTTTTCTCCTTCTCGCCGGGCTGTCGCAAAAATCGAAAACCCAAGGTGGGGCACAGAAAGTTCGCCCATCTTGAACTCACTGATTCAGGTATTATATATTACAGCGTGCAGATGCCGGGTGTCAGCGCTGGAGGGGTGGAGACACATGGCCCGCTCCGGGGATCCCCCCGGAGGCACCGGAGTGTCAGAAACATGAAGGCGGACGGTCCGAGTCATGTTTCCCCATCTTGCCGCGGGAAAGGGGACGCGGCTGTTGTCCCTGGCTCAAGGGGCCATGGAGGCCATGCGGTCCCCTCAATGGAACGGATGGGGGCTCAGTGCTGCCATGGCGCTGTCAGCGGGCGTCAAGTGGGGGGGACGTACACGGGAGGTACACCGAATGGTAGATTCCCAGGTCCGACTTCGGGCCTTATTGCAGGTTTCATCAGTGGTCGCGTCAACAGAAAGCAGCCTTTTTCGGGATGATCCGAAGGAGAGGGAAAGGTGAACGTTCTGCAACAGGAAATTCGGGAACAGGCCAGCAGTTTCCAGAAGATCTTCGAGAACTCATCTCTTGGAATCTTCCAGTCTTCGCTGGAAGGGCGTTTCCTGCGGGTCAACAAAGCTTTCGCAACGTTGCTCGGCTACAACGATTCGGACGATCTCAAGAAGTCGATCCATGATATCGAGAAGCAGTTCTACCATTATCCCGAGCACAGACTCGAAATCCTCTCGACAGTTAAGACAAGAGACGGTGTAGCGAAATTCAAAACCGAGCTTCGGCGTAAGGACGGCGTCATCATCAGATGCTCATCGACCACGTGGGGGGTGAGGAACGACAGTGGCAAGCTCTCCCACCTGGAGGGTTTTATCGAAGATGTAACCCATGCATCGCCCACGGAAGAACATGTTCGCGAATTACGTGAAAGCCTGGCCAGGGAAAACCAGGAACTCCGCAAACACCTTAAAGGACGATGCTGCCTTGGGAAAATCATCGGGAAAAGCGCCCCGATGCAGGAGTTGTATGAAGACATAATCCAGGCAGCCGGATCGGACACTGCCATCATCGTCTACGGTGAATCGGGCACCGGGAAGGAACTGGTGGCTAGGGCAATTCACCAATTGAGCTCCAGAGGCGGCAGGGAGTTTGTTCCTGTCAATTGTGGTGCAATTCCCGAACATTTGCTGGAAAGCGAGTTCTTCGGACATTCCAAAGGAGCCTTTACCAGCGCTGTTGCCAACACCCGCGGATATCTCGATAGAGCTGACGGCGGCACGCTGTTTCTGGACGAAGTAGGAGAATTGCGTCTGGAAATGCAGGCAAAACTGCTGCGCGCAATCGAGAACGGCTCCTATTTTCCCGTGGGCAACAGCAAGTCCAGTAGTTCAGATTTCCGGCTTATTTCCGCAACAAACCGCAATCTCAGGGAAATGGTCAGAAACGGCAGCATGAGAGAGGATTTCTATTATAGAATTGACATAATACCCATTGGTTTGCCTCCCTTGCGAGAGCGTCGCGAGGATATCCCCTTTCTTATCAATCACTTCCTATGTGAGTTCACGGGGTTGGAGATCGCTCCCCCTTTACCTGGCCATGTTTTGGAATTCCTCTATAAATACGACTACCCCGGAAATGTTCGCGAACTCCAGAATATCCTGCGCCGCTACCTCAGCACAGGGAAACTGGACCTGCCCGGCCATGTCCGATTGAGCACCGATATTTCCGCTGATCCCATACCGAACGGGAGTCTTGAGGAAATGCTCAACGCGCGCGAGAAAGAAATAATTGAAAAGTGCCTCATTGAGAACCGATGGCGCAGGGGACCCACTGCGGCGGCCTTGGGAATCGACCGCAAGACCCTCTATACGCGGATGAAACTATATGGGCTGAATTTCCCCAAATCGGGGTAAAGGCGCCGAACAACTTTTCCAAAATAAATTTAGATAGTTGCGTTATAGGTTCCCCAGGTTTGGGGAAGTCCTTTCCCAAACCCTATTTTCTTTTCTCATAGACTCTCCCAATAGTACTCAAAAATCGGATAGTTAAAATCCTCTCTCCCTGGCACGGAAAATGCTTCTCTGGTGCCATAGGTGAAAAAGAACGAGTTGAAGGAAAGAGGAGAGAAAAGGATGGATGCTCGGGAGCTGAGAAACCTAGTCCAGGAAGCGCTTGCCTGCCTTGCGAGCGTGGGCAAGGAGGAGACCCTGGCGCGAGTCTCGGACCCTCGAGGCCCATTCATCCGGTGCAAAACATGTGTTTTTGCCCTGGACACCGATGGAGGTCTCCTTGCACATCCTTTCTACACACAGGCCCTGGGGAAAAACCTGGCCCAGTTGAGGGATTCCAACGGCAGAGCCTTCATCCTGAAGCTGCTCAGAACGGCCCGGAGCAGGGGGTACGGCTTCGTCGAATACACGTGGCTGCTTTCGGATTCAGACGAGGGTAACCATAGAATGATCTTTTTCGAACAGGCCGAAGGAATAATCTTTTGTAGCGGGGTCTATACGGAACAACATCGCCTGCTTGAGCCAAGCGAAGGGCGCTTTGTGCCCGATGGACCGGAGGGATTCGATCCTCCCTCGTGAGCATGGGATCCGTCTGCCGCCGGGTGGTGACATCGCTGCAGTACCTGCGACGATTGGTCGCAGTTGGCCAACAAATAGTGATTGAGGTGCCCCTGAAGGGGAAGAGTGTAACATCCCAATTTGCAAAGGAAGTTTTAAGATGAGTATGCTGAGTTTTTTCAAGAAATTGGTCATTGTCATGTCGCTTTGCCTCTTTTGTGCTGCGGCCATGCCCTTACCGTCCACTTTCGCCGGCGACCCGGACAAGAAAGAGGTGGCGCAGCGGCTTGAAATCAACGCCGCCACCAAGGATCAGCTCCTGCAGCTCGGCGTGCTCACGCCCGAACAGGTGAACAAAATCATCGAGATGCGCGAAGGCATGGGCGATTTTCAGTCCTACGAGGAGCTGGGAGGCGCCGGGCTCGATAAGGCTACCATAGATAAACTGCGCCCTCTTACGACCATCAACCATATAGCTACCGATTGCAACTGCTGATCCTTTCGGCAGCAATCGGGGACTCGAAGGAGGCCTGTTTTGTCAATATCGGCAACTTGCTCACGGCGCGGATTCCTGAAAGCAGGAATCGGCTTGTTTACGGCTGCGGCGCTGGAACCGGAGCTTTTGCCCCATCAGGTGCTGGCCGCCAGTGCGCCCCCGCCCGACGTAGCCTGTTTGCCCACGGTTCAGGGTTATTGTCCGTTCTGCCAGACACGCTGCACCTACGATGCGTTTATTCGTGACGGGAAGGCAGTGCATATCTCCGGGAAATCCGGCAGCCGGTGGACGGGCGGGACCATGTGCCCCAAAGGCATGTCCATCATCGAACTGGCCCAAAGCCCATACCGGCTCAAAGAGCCCATGGTTAAGACCGAGGCGGGTTGGAAGACCATCAGCTACGATGAAGCCATTGCCATGGTGGCTGAAAAACTCAAGGGTGCAATGGAGAAATGGGGCAAGGACATCGGCGCCCACCTGGCGCTGACAAGCCCTCTCTGGGATTGCCGGGAGAGTGAACTGGCCGCCCTCATGACCATGAGACTGGCCGGCGGCCTCTACGTCATGCCTCCCGGGGAAGCCTGCATCAGCACCGCATCGAGTTCCCTCAATACGCTTTTCGGCAGCGGCAATTCCACCACCACCGTGGATGAGCTGCCCAATGCCGCCCTGCTGTTGCTTTGGGGGGCCAACCTCGCAGAGACGTACCCACCCTATGTACGCTGGCTCGACAAGGCGCGTGACAAAGGAGTGCAGATCGTCTGCGTGGACTGCCGCAAAACGCCCACCGGCAACTGGGCCTCGACCATCGTCATGCCGCGGCCCGGAACCGATGGGGCACTGGCCCTGGGGACGGTGCGGCACCTGTTTGAAACGGGGGCTTACGACGCCGATTATGTGGCGGAAAACACCAAAAACGTTGAAGTGCTCCGCACCAACGCCGAGCAGTGGACCGTGGAGGCCGTCGCGGAAGTGACGGGCCTTTCTCCGGATACGATCCGCGGCTTTTATGCCAGGATCGCTGAAAGTCCCCGCACCATGATGTGGCTTGGAGGAAGCCTCTCCCGCTACTCCAACGGGATGGCCACCATTCGTTCCATTGTCAGCATGCAGGTCATGCGCAACCAGATCATGGGAAGCGGTCAGGGTCTCCTCACCATGGAGTCGGGTAAGCCCGAAGGTGAGAAAGAGTTCGTGGACCATGTCTGCGGCCCGGCCAAAGGGACCGGAGGCAATTTCCGCCGCCTGCGCATGGCCATGGAAAAGGGCGAAATCGACCTGCTGTTTCTCAATTCCAGTTACCGCCGCTATCCGGATTGCGCCAACGTGGCCAAGGCCATTCAGAAGTGCGGATTCGTGGTCCATCGGGGCTTTTTCAAAACCGAAGAACTGGACGTGGCGAACCTCTTCGTCCCGGCCACCTTTTCCCTGGAAAGCCAGGGTTCCCATTACGGCGCGGAAAAGCAGGTGGTGTGGCGTGATCAGTGCCAGAAGGCCCCCGGTTCCTGCGTGCCGGACTGGCGGTTTTACCGGGATATCGGCCGGAAGCTCTTCCCCGGAAAGTACCCCGACTTTGAAGATCCCGAGGCCCTCTGCACGCTCTTTTCCAATACGCTTCCCGACTGGAAGGGCATCACCGTGGAGCGTCTTCGCAAGAGCCCCGGAGGACTTGTGGGGCCCATCCCCGAGATCGACGGCCCGGAGCAGCTCGGGTGTATCTTTCCTGACAAGAAATTCCGCACGGCCGACGGTCTTTTCGATTTCGCCCCTCCGACCCTCGGGAACATCGAGTATTTGCTCCCCAGGGGCAACCCTGCGGGAAAGGAAAAAAATGAAAAGTACCTCCTGACCTTCATCCAGGGCAAGGTCGTGACCCAGTGGCAGCAGACCATGACCAACTTTGCACCTTCGCTGGCCCAGTTCTCCTCGGGCCGTACGGTGCAGATCCATCCCGATACGGCCAAAGAATACCAGGTGGCTGACGGGGATGAAGTCATGCTGGAAACGCAGTTCGGCAAATTGCCCGCACGAGTGGAAATATCGGAAAGCATCCTGCCCGGCGTGGTTTTTACGCCCTCGCATTTCGCGGGCACGAGTCCCAACCCCGGAACGCGCGCGCAACCGATCAACTCGATACTTCCCAATTATTGGGACCGCATTTCGGCGCAGTTCAACGGTATTGGCTGCACCCTGACCAGGAGGAGCTGATATGGCCCATTACCGTATGCTGATCGACGCCGACAAATGTCTGAACTGCCGGGCCTGCATCGTGGCCTGTCAGCAACGAAACGGGGTCCCTCTCGGCTATTCCCGCAACTGGGTGCGCAAGGGGGCCGCAAAGCTCAATTCCGGCACGGGCTTCCAGCCCGGGGCCTGCATGCACTGCGAGAAGCCGCTCTGCGTGGAAGCCTGTCCCACCCGGGCCACCTGGAAAGACACTGACGGGGTTGTGCGCGTGGACAAGAGCCGGTGCATCGGATGCGGCTCGTGCGTGGCGGCCTGTCCGTATGATGCCCGGTACCGGAACCCGGTGACCGGTGTGGCGGACAAGTGCGATTACTGCTCGGGGAGCCGGGCGTTCGGCGATGTCCCCGCCTGCGTGAAGGTCTGCGCCACCCATGTCCGGATGTTTGGCGACACCGACGATCCCGACTCGGAAGTGGCGAAAGCCATGAAAGCCCGCAAGACCGCCGAAGTGGAATCCACCAGGACACCGACGAAACCGACCTTGGGCTATGTCAGCAACAGCCTGCCGGCAGACTGGCCGAGAGAGGCCTCCATCCCTGGCTCCATCGCAGCCATGAGATTTCTCTCGACGGGAGTGCGCTGGCTTGGCGGCCTGACCCTTTTGGGACTTTGTGCCGTGTTTCTGAAAAACCTCATTCTGCCGCCTCACGACACGCCGGGTGAGACCTCCGGCTCCGGGGAGGAAAAACAATGATCCATCGCCATAACAAAAGCGCCATTTTTATGCATTGGTTCAATGCCCTTTGCTGGATTCCGCTTCTGGCGACGGGCTTCGCCATTCTCTCGAATCCGGGAATGCATCCTGCTGGTTCCTGGTGGTCCGACTTCTGTATCTCGCTTTTCGGCGAGAAGGGGCTGCTGGCGTTCCATCTCGGGTTGGGCCTGCTTTGGGCAACGGTCTACGCCGTGTGTATCGTGTTGAACGCCAGATCTGACGTAATCCCTTTTCTGCGGGAGATACTCCAGGTCCATCCGGTTTCAGACATCGTCTGGTGCATGAGGAAAGGCT
The DNA here is from genome assembly GCA_963666995.1 of uncultured Syntrophobacter sp. GTDB lineage: Bacteria > Desulfobacterota > Syntrophobacteria > Syntrophobacterales > Syntrophobacteraceae > Syntrophobacter. The sequence goes on from OY762941.1 coordinate 5,133,465, forward strand.
TCTGGCTCGTTCTCGGGGAGAAGGGCATGAAGCGTTTCGGCCTGAACTCCGAGTTGCCTCCGCAGGGGTTCTACAACGCGGGGCAAAAATGGGTGGCCGTCGCAGCCGTCCTTTTCAGTGTCGGCCTCGTGACCACAGGAGTCGTCCTGGGGCTCGGTCTTGTCGGCTGGTTTCCGAATTTGGGATCCTGGACGGCCCCGGTGCTGCAGATTGCTCTACTGTTCCACCTGGTCTGCGCCGGGGTCATGTCTATACTTCTGGCCATCCATATCTACATGGCCGCATTGGCTCCGGGGGAAGGCCCGGCCTTGCGCTCCATGTTCACAGGGTATGTGCCGGAAGAATTTGTAAAACACCACAACCCACTCTGGCATGAGGAGTTGAAAAGGAAAGCGTGAAAGGAGGTGTCGTCGAAACATCCAGTGTTGTATTTGAAGGTTCCAATTTTTTTCCATCCAGCAGGATGGCAACCGGAAGCTTAGGAGAAAGATCATGAGGAAAACGATTAAACGGTTATTTCTGATCGCCATGGCTGTGTGCCTTGGCGCTCCGCTGGCTTATGCAGTGGAGCAACCCCAGGAATGGGAGCTGGTCAACCCGGCAGGGGTATTTCTTAAACCCTCCATTGCGCCGGCCAAGCGGATCAGTACGCTTGATGGGAAAACCATTGCATTGCGTTGGAATAGCAAGCACAATGGCGATATCGTTTTGAACCATCTGGCGGAACTGCTTGCCAAGAAATATCCCACCGCTAGAATTCTCAAGACGTATGAAATGGACCCGACCCTGAACAAACTTGCCGGGTCGAATGCAGAATCCGAGCGAATTGCCAAAACCATCGCCGGCATGAAGCCAGACATCGTCATTGCTTCTCAGTGCGATTGAGGGAGCTGCACTTCATGGCTGGTAGTTGACCAGTCCCTCGTTGAAAAAGCCGGTATCCCCACAGTCACCATCGCTACTGACGCCTTTATAAATCTCGCCCGCGGCACGCAGCAAAGCCAGGGCCTCACCGATATGTGTTTTGTCACCGTTCCTCACCCGCTTGGAATGATCCCCAAAGCAGAAGTTGAAGCCAAGGTTGACGCCGCTTTTGACGACATCGTCAAAGCGGCCACGCAGTGGCAGCCCGCCAAGGCCGAGGCTGCGACCGCAAAGGAAGAACCTTATCCCGCCAAGCGCTTCAAATTCAAGGGTACGGTTGCTGACGTGAACAATCTGTTCTTCAGCAAGAAGTGGTCTCTTTCCCTGCCGATCATTCCCCCCACCGTCGAAAAGGTGGAGGCCATGCTCAAGGGAACCAAGCGCAATCCGGCTGAAGTGGTCTGGACCGTCCCGCCTCGCCAGGGCCAGTTGACCGTGGAACTGGTGGCCACGCTGGGCGTTATGGCTGGGGCCAAACCCGAGGATATGCCTCTCCTGCTCGCCACAGTCGAGGCTTTTGCGGATCCGTCCACCAACTGGACCGGTTCCACCACCACCACGGCGGCTACTGTGCCGATCATCATGATCAGTGGTCCCGTCGTTGAAAAACTGGGCCTCAATCCCGGAACGGGAACTGCAGGCGCCGAGAATCCGGTAACGAACGCCCTGGGTTACTTCATCAACCTGGTAGGCGATGTCGTTGGCGGTTCCATGCCTCCGACCTTTGATAAGAGCACCCATGGGACTTCTGCCGACCTGGTGGCCATGGTGTTCACGGAAAATGCCAAGGAAAACCCCTGGAAGCAGACCTATGCCGAGGAAATCGGGTTCAAACCCGAGGACAGCGTGGTCACGGTATACGCGGCTTACCCCGGCAGTGCAAATGTCAACCACAACGATACCTCCGGCAAAAGGGTGCTGAACACTTTCGCCGTGGGCATTGCGGGCTTGGCTTCCGGCATCAGCGGTTGTCTTTGCGATCCGGCAAAGCCATCCTCTTCCGAAAACTCCGTCCAGTTTGTCGGAGTCATGTTCTCGCCTGAACACGCCAAGACGGTGTTTCAGGAATTTCCCACCAAGCAGGGTGTGAAGGATTACCTGACCAAGACAATCGGCCTGCCGTACAAAGGCTATGCCGATAAAGTGTGTATTCCACCCAAGGATTTCGGGCCTGTCAACGACGACACGTTTATCCCTCGTTTCGTCAATCCCGACGCCGTCAAGATATTTGTGACCGGTGGCGCAGGAAAGCAGTCCCAGTTTTGGAGTCCGTTTGTAGGAATCCCAAATACGGTTTCCAGGAAGATCGCAGAATAATCTCAGACCGGAGGCCTTCCTTCCAGGGAGGCCTCCGATATTTGAACGTTACTCCGTTGGTCCATTGTGTTCCGGCCCTGGTTTCCTCGCGAAACCGGGCCGGACGCCTTGTCAGATTATTGGAACGCCCGACCGCCTGTCAGCCCCAAAGGCCTGGGGCGCCGCAATGAGCCGGGAACGTGAGGCGGCCCTTCCGTGTTGTGGGCCGCCGAGCGTGAGGCCATGCCGGTCTTCCGGTTTCGTGCGTTTCCGGGAATGAAGTCTTGTGGCCTCGGGGACCGGGTCGTGGTGCTTGGGGTGGGCGCCGTGACCGCCCGGAGTATGACCCGTTCGGTCCACCGTCGCATGAGGATAGATCATGAATAACAGGTATGGTTCTTCAACCCGGCTCGCATGTATATCGAGCTTCGCCCTGATTCTCGTCCTGGTTGCCTTTGCGGCTTCTTCGACCGCCGAGGCCCGGACAATAACCGTGCTCAACCCCGCCGGCGTCGGGGAGAACAACATCTATATCGACGACTTGCTCAAAACGTCCATGGCCAACACCGGCGTGAGCAAACCGCGCCTGGCCGGAGAATTCCCCAAGCAGCGCGCGGAAGAGGTCGAAGTCAAGAACGACGAATTTTCGGAAATCAACTTGCTTTTCTATCATCGAGGCTGGACCGACGGCCTGCCCATCGTTCCGCCGACGCCGGAGCGTGTGGCGCAGATGCTTGAAGGCGCCGACCTCTCTCCCGACTTTCTCATCGCCACCCTGGCTCCCATGGAGGGGCAGGCAACCGTTGAAAAGATCGCGATCAACGCCGTCATGGCCGGCTGCCAGCCTGCCTATATGCCCATACTGCTTGCCGCCGTCGAGGCCGCGGCCGACCCCGCCCTGGACCTTCGCGGCATATCCACGACAACCAATCCGGACGTTCCGATCCTTCTTGTCAGCGGTCCCGTGGTCGCGGAATTGGGCCTCAACTGCAGCACCAATACCTTCGGCAGGGGCTGGAGGGCGAATGCCTCAATAGGCCGGGCCTTCCACCTGATCCTCCAGAACGTGGGTGGAAGCTGGCCCGGCGTTACCGACATGTCCACCCTGGGACAGCCGGGCGAATACTCCATGCTGCTTGCCGAGAATGCGGCGGCCAACCCCTGGCAGCCGGTGCACATGGCCTTGGGCCTGCCCCATGCCGCGAGTGCGGTGACAGTGTTCGGTGCCGAAGGTTACAAGGGTGTGCTGGGCATCGGCCAGAGCCACGAAGGCTATTTGAAGCTCATTGCCTCGGAACTCAAGGGGCATGACAGGCCCTATCGTTCCACCATGATGCTGGTCATCGCCCAGGACACGGCCGGAATGCTGGCCCAGGCCGGCTGGACCAAGGAGAGCATCGAAAAATACATCCGCGAGGCGGCAAAAGTCCCCTTCAGAGAGGTCAAGGAGCAGTTCATCGACACTCACATGGCCGCGGGGGTTCCCGGGTGGATGTTCAGCGTGACGGACCCGAACCAGCTCGTGCCCAAGCCGTTTATCGATCAATTTCTCATTGTTGTAGCGGGCGGCCCGGGAGAGAAGAGCATGCTCATCCCCGGCTGGGCAGCAGGTCATGCGGTCAGCCGGGAAGTGCGCCTGCCGTTCAACTGGCGGGAACTGGTCGCGGCGGATCCATACCAATAGCGAGCGCGGCACGCCTCGGCCGTTCGGGCGACCTGCCACCGGACAGGCCCGGGGGCTGCGATCATGGCCCTCGTTCGTACAGGATTGTTGGCGGTTGTGATCTTGCCCGGTGAGCCGGTCACCCGTTGGATTTCCCGAAAATCACGGCAGCCACGCCGATGCCGCCGGATTGAGAACGCGTCTGTTCGCACTCGACCTGTTGTTGAGATTTCAACCTGCGGCCCTGCCACCTGCGTGCCCGGGGGTACTCATTATCCGGATGAACCACAAAAAAGGGGCTACGGCGGATTAACCGTAACCCCTGGAGGTTCCTGGCGCGCCCAGTAGGATTCGAACCTACGACCTACGGATTCGTAGTCTGTTGGAATATCTTTTGACCGCTTTTCCTCCCTTGAGATTATTATTGACAAGACAATGACTTAGGCTCTATTCTCTTTTTACGCAGTAGGATAAATTTGATGCTTTAGGAAAAATCCGCGTACGTAATGCGTACGTAAAAAAGCCAGAAAGGGGGAGGTCATGGCGATCCAGGTTTATTGTGAAGCGTGCCGGACGGTAAATAAGCTCGACGCTGAGAAATGCAAGAAGTGCGGGGCCGTTTTCAGGCGTGACAAAACCTACCGTATCGACGTGACAGTCAAGGGCAAGCGAGTAACCCGTATGGCCCCGAATCTCACACTTGCCAGACAGATTGAGACCGGCACCAAGGCCGACCTTCTTAGAGGTGAATACGAGATTACCACCCACAAGACAACGCGGACCATTACCTTCGTGGAATTGTGGGAGAAATATCTTCCCTATGCGAAGGAGCACAAGAAATCCTGGAAGGACGACGAATACTATTACGGCAAGCATCTTCAACCACGCTTTGCAAGGAAGGGCCTGGACGCCATCACGGGTTTTGACCTGGAGAAAATGAAGGGCGAACTCAAGAAAGGCAAGAACGCTCAGGGAAAGCCGTATGCGCCTCAGACCATCAAGCATGTGCTCGTAATCGTCCGGCGCCTCTACAACCTCGCCCGGAAGTGGGGGCTCTACGATGGGAAGAACCCTGTTGAAACCGTTCAGATGCCGAAAGTTGATAACCAGAAAACCGAGTTTATGACCGATGACGAGGTGCACCGGCTTTTTGAGGTGTTGGATTCATGGCCCTTCAAAGATACGGTGGCATTTATCAAGTTCGCCATGTTCACCGGCTTCAGACGGGGCGAATTATTCAAGTTGACCTGGAACGACGTGGATATGGAACGCGGGATGATAACCTTGAAGCATCCCAAGGGTGGCAAGACCTTGGCGGTCCCCGTAAGTGAGGAGGCTCTAGATGTACTGCGCGGACTCGATGCGACCTCCTCTTTCGTATTCCCCGGCAAGGATGGAAGTCAGCGAACCGACTTCAAAGGACCGTGGCAGAGAATACGGAAAGCGGCGGACCTCCCGCAAGATTTCAGGCTACATGGGTTGAGACACCATTTCGCCAGCACCCTTGTAAGCAACGGCGTTGACCTCGCCGTCGTGAAAGAACTGTTGACCCATAAGGACATGGCGACCACGGGCAGGTATGCACACCTCAAGCCGGACGCCTTGAAGAGGGCGGCCCTCGATAGCGGCAAGCTGCTGAACTCGAAGCAGGATGACAAGGGCAAACTCATTACGCTGTTAACATGACCGAGTTTCCGGAGTATTGCTGACGTTGCGACAAGGCCGGGTAGACCGGCCCGGTTTTCCTTTTTCGTTTTCTAGGTTACGCTGTCTTGAGGATATCCCCCCGATGGGGGATGCTCTCGGTTACTGAAATGAGGCAAAGGAAAGGACAGTGCCATGCGCAATGAATTCACCGCCATCATAGAGAAAGATGGAGACTGGTACATTTCTTACTGCCCGGAAATCCCCGGCGCGAACGGTCAGGGACGGAGTGTCTCGGAGTGCCTGCACAGCCTGGCGGAAGCGATCGGGCTTATCCTTGAGGACCGGCGGCAAGACGCGCTGCGCGGAATCCCCCAAGATGCGATAAAAGAAATGGTGGTCGTTCAATGAAACGGACGATGCTGCTCCGGCACCTGCGGAAGCACGGGTGTTTTCTTAAAAGAGAAGGCCGGGAACATACCCTGTGGTGCAACCCGTCAACCGGTCACATTGAAGCCGTGCCCCGACATACGGAGATTTCCGATAGGCTTGCAAAAAAGATATGCCGGTGTCTCTCCGTCCCGGAGATCGGCGTTTAATCGAATTTTCACCATCCAGGGGATAGCGCAGGCGTCATGAACCTGCCCGATAAGCCCGGTTTCCCGGTCCGGCTTCCTCTGGCCCCCCCACAGGAGCGTTTTCAGGAGATGCGAGCATGGCTGATAAGCGCAAATGCGAATCCGGACTGAAAGAGTCCGACTCCCCTGCCGGCGGGCAAAGTGAAGTCTCCATAAGTGACCCGATCCCTACGGGTGGAGTATTTAAGAACGATGAAAATTCCTTCCTGCACCTGAACCTTAAAGCTCTGGTAAACTATGCGGAACGGTGGGCCGACACGTCTTCTTTGATCGAGAGCGTTGCCTTATATCACGGCAAGCTCGGAGTCAGCCCCCAATACGTTCTTGTCCTGGAGGTTCCCGGAGTGGATTCGTTCGGATGGCGGAAGGATGATGAGCTTCGGAAGATACTGGAGACCTGGCAGCCGGACAGCCTGAAGCGCCATATCGATTCAGGGTTCAGCGAAGTATTCAAGGACAGTAAGGTCCGCAAAGATAAAGCAGGGAAAAATCCAGAAGCCGATGAAGACAAGACCGGCGACAAAGACAGCATGACCGATAAGGATAGGATCGACGACGAGTGGATCATCCTCTTGAGGAGGCCGGGGGAGGAAGTAATCGACGTGGTTCCGGGGCACTGCTGGCTTCTCTTCGACAAGCGCGTCAAGGCGAGCAAGGCAGCCGAAAATGAACGCAAGGCCATAGATTATGCGGTGGCGAATATGAGGCGGTGGAAGCGGGAAGGGAAGTTGTTGAAAGAGATGGTCTTTGAAACCATGGAGAATGCCGGACTGACTAAAAATCTTCAGTTCGATAGAGTGAGGCAAATAATCGAATCGTACAACCCCGGCTATTCCCCTGGCGGCCCCGGTCGTAAACCCTCGAAATGAGGTGTGCCGGCCGATTATTCCCCGACTGAAGACATTTGGGCAATAGCCGGCTTGCCTCGAAGGAAATGGCTTGCGAGGATGCCCCTAGAATCCATTTTCTCAGTTCAGCCCATACTTGGATACACCCGGAGAAAACGGTCTCGGAAGTCTACCAAGCCTTACCCGATGCGGTTTCACAGGGCGAGACTTTGAAAAAGCAATGTCTCGGAAGTCTCGTTCTGCCATGCGGGGGGGAAAAGTGAGACGTAGGACATCCTTATTGGCCTGAATCCACAGAGGTACGATGATGCTTCTACATGACAAAAACGGCACCCCTCCCGCGCCCCTCCAGGGAAGCTGCCGGGCAGCAGCAAAGAGCAAGGACAATCCATCTCTTTATCGCATCGACCAGTTCCGGGACTCCCTTGTCCACCACGCGCTCGGCCCTCCTGCTCGTCCTCTCACTTAAAAATCCGGTCCTCTTGGCGGCGAGATCGCGGGGTTCCCGATCCTTTGGAACTTGTGGGCAAATGCCCACAAGTTGATCCTTGTCAACTTCCGGCCATTTGGCCGGAAGTTGTTGAGAGGCTATTGCTGCAGTTTTTTGGTTCCTTCGAACTTCGGGCCGTTTGGCCCGAGGTTCCTTATCCGTCCGTTTTCCTTAGTGGTTCCCGATTTCCAACATGACCGCCCTCTTGATTGCCACCTGTTCCGATGGGCTGAAATCTTTGCGGATTTCGTTTTCCGCATATTCCCCGGAAACGATGGACGGAACGTCAACAACCCTGGCCGGAATCATCGTCCAGTCAAGATGGTCGCGGCAGGCGAGTAGCCTCCGTTCCCCGAAAACTTGTTGGTTGTCCCTGGTGATCTCGATGGGTTGGAGCAATCCGAGTGAATCAATGGATTCAGCCAGCCCCTTGAGGTCGCCAAGCTCTTTCCTGTGCCGTTCCCCGATCTGAATTTGTGCGATTGGAATTTCCATGGAATTCGTTTTTCTCCATCCGCCCCTTTGCGGCCATCGGCTCGTTAGGCTCCGAAGAGCGCCTGATCCGCAAAAAACCCGGGTAAAGGTTTTGAACTACCCGATCCGCCTGTGCCGTCTGTTGGCCGGTGGCCGGTCGCGAGCGCTGCAGAAACGAAAAGGCCCAAGTCTCCCCTGCGCCTGATTGCCGGTCATTCTCTCCACAGCCCCGTGCCTCTCTGCTTGAGGGCCTCGGCATCGTCTCGGGCTTGACGACATTCAGCTTCGGGCAAATTTGCCCGAAGCTGTCGTGTTTTTACCGGTGAGGATAAATTTGCCTGGACCGTGGGTTTGCCACTTGGTGGCAATTCAGCGGTTGCTGGAACAAAAATCTTTGACGAAAGGAGGTGAGCCCGACTGGTCAAGGGGTGTCCTCTTCTCCTTTCTCGACCGCCGTGACCAGTTCCGGCGTTCCCTGTTCGATCACCTTGGAAGGTACATCGCTCGCCGTGGCTCCCATGTTTTCCACGGGGGTCTTGAGAAGAGAAGATCCGGGTTATTCGGCGAGAACTAAATGTTCACCACCTTCCCATCCTTACGGCTTGTGGCTTTGCTTGAAAATCCAGCCCTCTTGGCGGCGAGATCGCGGGTTTTCCGATCCTTCGGAGCATGTGGGCAAATGCCCACATGCTGATCCTTGTCAACTTCGGGCCGTTTGGCCCGAAGTTGTTGAGAGGCTATTGCTGCAGTTTTTTGGTTCCTTCGAACTTGTGGGCATTTGCCCACAAGTTCCTTATCTGTACGTTTTCCTTTGGGGGACTTCCGCCCAAATGGGCGGAAGTTCTACTTCAGACCAATTGGTCTGATCCTTAAATTCCGGCCGTTTGGCCGGAATTTTTTGAGGTCTACCCCTTCGTTCGCTTCCACCTTTGATTTCCAACATGACCGCACGGAAGGAGTGTGGGCCCCAACCGTTAAGGAATGCTTGGCCGTTTGGCCGTTCTCAATTCGCCTTGCCGGAGAGCCCCACGTTCTCGTTGTCTTCACAAACCGGTTCGCCGATCCTGACCCCGACGTTTCGCAGGCCCTCAATCCCTCCACTCCCGCTGAAAGCGCTCTGCAGAACGTATATCTTTCCGCACTGCCCCTCAACATAGCCGAGGAGCCTGTCGACTTCATCCAGGACCTTCTGGTAGAGCGCATGCCCGACGTATTCCTGGTCTCCGGCCGAGTCTCCGTCAACCAGCATGTTGAAATACATGCCGAGGTAGTTCAGCTTTTCCTGAACCAGTTCACGCAGGGAGGAATCCACCGTCTTGATTGTCGCCTGTTCGTTCATTGTCCACCTCGTAAAGGAAGAATTCATTAGAGGATGATCCCGCCCGGCAGGAAGGCGCAGGCGGGACGAACTCAATCCACCGGCCTTGTCATGCGGCCGCAAGCAGCCACGTCAAGGGATCGGGGGCGTTTGCGCGTTGCTCGATCACGGCCAGCAACCCCAGGGTGAGAAACTCGCCGATGTTCGCGGCGTCAGTCCCGAATTTCCCATGCTCCGGGCTGATCGTGACCGGGCAGGTCAGAAGTTCCACCGCGTTTTTGATTGCTTCCCGAGGGGTTTTGTTCAGGGCGGCGAGCCTCTTGTATCGCGCCCTGGTGAACGCCATGACCACGTCAATCCATTCCGGATCGCCCCATGAGTAGCGCTCCCATAGATCCCGCGGTGCCTTCCCGTACACCTGCTCGAAAGCTTTCATGCCCATTTCGTAGCAGGTTCGCAGGCTCCTGGCGACGGATTCTTGCGAGGTTCCTTTTGATGAGGGTCCAGGGTGATTGGACCGGCTGTTGGCTTTGATCTCTTTTGACTCTATCTTCGACATTTCGCCCTCCAAATAAAAAATGCGGAGTCCTGTCGCAACCCGAGTCAAGGGTTGGCCCATGCCTCGCGACATAGGCGGACTCCGCAAGAGATAATTCAGCGCTCAAAATAAAAGTTGCCATCTGACGTGTGGCCTCCCGTGACTCAGTTTTCGACAAAGTCAGAATACACGGTGATGCGGGAAATTCAAACAAAAAATCTTGACCCGTACGGTCATCACGGCCATTATGAGAATATTAAAAAATTCGTATCACGATCTTGCTTTACCGGAATGCAATCTCTACCGGGGAGTGTCCACCATGCAGAGAAACGCATTATCTTTGGCGCTTACCCGCATCTTCTTGACTGCTATCAGAGAGGCTCTAAATACTCTCCTGATCGAACCAGATAAGCTTCGCGCCACCGTCGGCTGCAGGTATCGTCCAGCGAACGCGCAAGAGGAAATGCGCTGCTGACGCCTGAGTTGGGCACATATAAGGATCCTGTATGGACACTGCTCTCGGAAATCGTCTTATTCAACTCCGCAGTCGAATCGTTGACGGGTTCGATGCAGGAAATTGGGAGGATCTCGGACTCCTGATTGAGGCATCGGAATTGATTAACCGCCACCCCCGCCTCCTGCGGAGCCTCTCTTGGGGTGATGAGGATTACCCTGGCAACGTACTAACCGTGCTCAGGCAAATCGTAGAACAGAATCCACGCACCCTGACCATCATCGAGAGCTACATGGACGACCATTTTCCGGGAGAATCAACCTATGTGTCAGCCAAGCCTGCTGAAAAACGGATTACATTCGCACCGTACGTGTTCCAGGTCCCGGGTGGTTACGTTGAGCTCGATTTGGTTGCCGTGATGATGCCATTTTCAGCAGAGTTTACTTCAGTGTACACGGCGATCAAGCGTGCATCTGGTGGATGCGGCTGTCGGTGTCTAAGAGTAGACGACATTTGGGAGGATAGCACTATTGTACAGGATATATTCAACCTCATCTTCCGCGCACAAGTTGTTGTCGTGGACTTCACCGGAAAGAATCCAAACGTAATGTATGAGACAGGAATAGCTCACACTCTGGGTAAGCATGTAGTTCCAATCTCACAGGCACTGGACGACGTACCCTTCGACATGCGTCATCATAGGGTTTTGAGATATCTCTCAAACTCTGAAGGATTGCTAAAGCTGTCGTCCGATTTGGCTACGAAACTCCGGCAGGTGAGTGTCGGAACTCCTGCCTCGCTATCTCCATCAGCGGATGGGAAAAAAGACATACCATTTTGACATAGGTTGAGAAAGCAAATGGAAAGAATTGAACCTTTCAACTCGCAGCATCTTGAGGCAGCTTGCAGGGTGCTGGCTGACACGCGTCGTGGTCTGACCGGAACTCAGATCGAAAGACTATTGCAGGAGGTCCACGTCGATGACGTTTCTCCCGAAATAACCAAATGGAAGCGCCTATTTAACGCGCTTGCAGCTGCACAAAATGTGCATCGGGTGGGCAATCACCTGATCATGTTCATAAACCGGGCAATGGACCCTGTTAGCTATGCGCGAGACAAGGAGGCTTTTGAGTGGCGGAGAGCCGAGTTGAATGTGGTCCTCGCCTTTTCGGGTTACTATGTTCGAGAAGACGGAAAGGTCTGTCGCGCAACTAAAGAAACGACACTTGCGGGTGCTCGCGCCCGAGCGGGACGTCTGCGGTCAATCTTGGAGGATCGCAATGTACACCCCGACGTAATAAAGTTTTGCCGCGCGGAGCTGATTGAAGAGAACTACTTCCATGCTGTGCTCGAAGCAGCGAAAGGCATTGCAGAGCGCATAAGGGAAATGTCAGGGCTCGGCTCGGATGGAGCCGAGCTGGTAAACGTCGCATTCTCGACTAAGACACCGATATTGCGGATTAATCCCTTAGTAACGGAAACCCAGTTGAGTGAACAAAAAGGATTTGCCAACCTTTTGATTGGGTTATTCGGCGCTGTCCGCAATCCTGTGGCTCACGCTCCTAGGCTCTCATGGCCTATGTCAGAGCAGGATGCGACAGATGTTCTTACGCTTATATCGTTCCTACAGCGGAAGTTGGATGCTGCGGAGAAAGTGTAAATTTGGGTGACCTGTCCAACGAGCGCATGGAGTGCTAAGCGCGTTAGGAATGTAGGTGGCGAATGAGTGTTCATGTCCTTGATCGCTGGCTCACTGCGGAAAAAGCCAATGTTGGCCGGCATGCCCTGACCTTGCTGTTGGAGATCGTCAGCATGCGGACTGGGGTGCTTGATGAATTGCGTCAGAAGGTGTGCGACCACTACGTGTCCCCTGACGTGACGGTTAAACGGCTCGCGGACTTGGGTGCCCCGCAGACAGCGGAGCTGTTGAAAGAACATCTGCCGACGACAAAAAGGGCTCGTTCGGGAGATCTCGGAGAGGTTCTCGCGACTGAGGTCGCTGAGCGTTACCTGAACTATAGGGTTCCAGTGCGTCGGCTACGGTGGAAGGACGGCCGTGAAATGGCACTACGCGGTGATGACCTCATCGGTGTGGCATGGGGAGCAAAGAAAATGCTACTGTTTCTGAAGGGTGAATCCAAGAGCCGTGCTTTATTGACAACTGCGGTGCTAAGCGAAGCAGGCCAGGCGCTCGACCGCGACCAAGGGCGGCCGACAAGGCACTCAGTGCTTTTCGTCGCAGAGCGACTTCGGGAACAAGGGCAGAATGACCTGGCGAAGGAACTTGAGGAAGCGGTGCTCCAGAGTTTTAAGGGGACACCCGTCGAACACCTTCTGTTTGTGCTCACCGGCAGCAACCCGAAGAAGCTCCTTGCAGGCCACCTGCACGGCTGTGCGAGGAACCCGCAACGGCGTTATGCTGTGGGCATTCGCATCGAAGACCATGGCAAGTTCATAAACGACCTGTTCGGAGGATTCTAGATGGCCGAGTCGATTGAGGATCTGAGCTATCGCCTCCAGGTCGCTATTGCTCCAGGATTTCGGGAGAGGATTCTTGACAAGGGCTTGGCGCGTGGGCTTATCTGGCGCGATGGGGTGCTTCCCCCTGGGTCTCCGTCATTTCCCAACAGTCTGACAGAAGACCTCCTCGACTACGCCCACACAATCATGGCCATGGCTCTGCGGCTCCGGACTTTGTCGCCCAGAGCTGTGCATTTAGAAAGAGCGTTTCTCGTCGCTGGGGAGGCAATTGAGGCGGCAGTCCACCACGGAAAAGGAGGAGGGGACTGCGGTTTCCACCGGGTCAGCTCTGCCGTAGCTTTCCATCTCGCCCGGTACGCCGCCCGTGCATATTCAATGTTGCCTGCTGGTATCGAAGGCGACAACCTAGCGCCCACCGAGAAGGCTCTCGTATGGCTGCTACGGCGAAAGTTGGACGAGTTGCATGCCTCATTTTCATCTTGGCTTCTTGATGCCGCGCACGAAGATGGTCGGATTGCCGCGCAGCTTCGCGAGGATCCAGATTTCAATGAAGTGGACGCGGTCCACACGGTCATGACTACATCATTCATGCGCGGGCTGGCGCTCTTTGATCATGCTATCTTAACCGGTGATCCCACTTCGGCCGCGAGCGCGAAACTCCAACTGACTACCACCGCGTGCTCGGCTCGCGACCTCCACGCTGTTAGCCACTGGTGGACCGCGACCTTGGCGTCGCATCTGGTCGACGAACTCTGGCAGCTCAGTCTGAACCAACAGATCCCCCTTTTACCCGAAACTGATGGTGACTGCGGCCGCTGGCATAACCTCCGGCGCAGCTATATTCAGCGTCTTCGCGCGGCAAAGCGCTCGGCAATTGAGCTTTGGCCATCCCAGCTTGAAGCTGCTCGACGTGCAGTTGACCCTGCAGATGACTTGGTCGTGGCACTGCCGACGAGCGCTGGCAAGACACGAATCGCAGAACTCTGCATTCTTCGTGCCCTGGCCGCCGAACAGCGCGTGGTTTATGTCACGCCTCTGCGAGCACTGTCGGCGCAGATTGAGCGCGACCTCGCGGACACCTTTTTCCCGCTCGGCTTTTCCGTTTCTTCCCTGTACGGCTCCGCGGGGGTGGAATGTGGCGACACTGAAACTTTGCGCGAGGGGAAAATCGTCGTATCAACGCCTGAAAAGCTCGATTTCGCGCTGAGAAGCGACCCGTCGATCATCGACGATGTTGGACTCATCGTGCTTGACGAAGGGCACATGCTCGGACCGAACGAGCGCGAGGTTCGATACGAGGCCCTTGTTCAGCGACTTCTTCGGCGCAACGATGCGTCCACTCGGAGAATCGTTTGTCTGTCAGCCCTATTCCCCGCACCAGAGGAGATGAGCGATCTAGTCGCATGGATCCGTCAGGATGAACCCGGCGACCCTGTGCATTCAACGTGGCGACCTACGCGACAGCGTTTTGGAGTGTTGCGATGGCTTTCGAGGGCAGCGCGCCTTGATGTGAAAGTTGAAGAAGAGAGCCCTTTCGTGCCTCGTTTTATTGAGGCGCTAGATCCCCCGAAGGGGTCCCGAAGAAGGAATGCGTTTCCCTGCAACAAAAACGAACTCACCCTTGCCGCTGCTTGGCGCTTCGTCGAGCAGAAGAAGGAAGTGCTCGTCTATTGCTCACTTCGGAAGTCTGTCGAAACGTTAGGTAGGCTGGTGCTGAGGTGCATCGGGCACGGCGTCCTCGCGCCCCTCCGAGGCTCGAATCGACAGATACGAGATGCGATGGCCACTGGCGCCGAATGGCTGGGACCCGACCATCCTGCCGTCCGATGCTTGCAGTATGGAGTCGCTGTGCATCACGGTGGACTTCCTCGGCCGTTCCTCAACGAGATTGAAACGCTGCTGCGTTCAGGCGACTGCCCCCTTACTATCGCTTCTCCGACTCTTGCCCAGGGTCTGAACCTCTCGGCCAGCGTGCTGCTAATCCCATCCATCTGGCGCAATCGAGAGATCATTCCCACTGCCGAGTTCGCCAACGTCGCTGGCCGGGCGGGGCGGGCCTTCGTCGATGTTGAAGGACTCGTAATCCACACCGTTTGGGAGGAAACGACAAGAGAAGTCAAGCGGGCGGTGGGCAACTGGAATAAGCTTGTCGCCGAAGCTAAAGCACCTCACGTCGCCAGCGGAATCCTACATCTAACGGTGAGCATCTACAAGCGAATCGCAGAGGTCACAGGTATTCCGATGAACGAGGTCGTTGATTACGTTACCGGGCACGGCGAGGCCTGGGACTTCAGCAACTCCGCCGCGGACAAAGTAGAGATCACGGCCTATGACTGGGAACGTGACGTAGCCTCTCTCGATTCAGCAATTCTGGCCCTGCTCGATGTGGAGACAAAGGACGAGGGTCTCGAAGCTGCACTCGATGGTGTACTCAAGGGATCCCTCTTCTCTCGTCAGCTCGATCAGAAGAAAGTCCGGGTCCAGAAGCTTATCCGCGGTTTCGTTGCTGCTCGCGCCAAACGAATATGGTCACAGACCCGAGATGTTCAGCGGAAGGGGTACCACGCTGCGGGAATCGGCCTCCGTGCTGGGCAGTTCCTCGATAGGAACCTTGCCGCTCTCGTCAAGCCGCTTAAAGACGCCGAGGTAGCTGTCTCTGCTGGGAACTCCGCTGCCACAGCCACAGCGGTCGTCGAATTCGCTGAACTCGTGTTTCAGACAGCCCCATTTTGCTCTCCGAGCCAACTACCAGCCAAGTGGAAAGATGCTTTGTATGCCTGGATGGCGGGGCGCCCGTCCTCAGAAGTGATCAGCATCTGCCGCGATAATGGCGTGGATCTACTGCAGGAGGCTCTGACCTATCGACTGCCGTGGGCCATGGAAGCGGTTCGGGTTCATGCTTCGGCCATTGGCCAAGACGGTGCCGAGGAACTGCATGGGCTGGCGCCCCTTGCAGTTGAAGCGGGAAGCGCAAACCGAAGTGTTATCACTCTCCTGCGCAACGGGCTCAGCTCTCGGGAGGCTGCCATCGCGGCGGTGAGGACTACGAGAGCGTCCTTTGACGACCGCACCCGAATGCTGGTCTGGCTCTCCTCCGATGAGGTGAAAGCTCGGGCTAAAACAGACAAATGGCCAACCGAGCAGAGCCGCCACGCTTGGCTCCAGTTCTACGAAAGGGAAACAAGGGGAGACCGACGAAGGTGGAAGCGTGAGACACAGCGGCTCCGTGTTGATTGGCACGGAGCCGCTCCAGCCGTGGGTACGCATGTCGTTCTTCAGCTTGGCGAGGACAGCGTAGGAGGTCTCGTGCTTTCCCCCAGATTCATTCCGCTTGGGGTATTGAAGTCCTCGCTCCGCAGACCGCGTCGGGATATCGTGGCAGCGCACGTTGCGGACCGGGCGGGGACGGTCACGGTCGAGTACTTTGGACCGCCAGTGGTTTGATAATCCTTGTCCTGGCCGAACGAAGTTCGTGTCCAGCATAAACGGGGCGCATGCAGTAAACCGTAGACCATAGCGAGGGTTGCTAGCAAGCTTGGTGGCCGCTTTGATCTGCGTTGTCTGGAGTCAGAAAATGACGACGGTCGAGTATTTCAGCGACAGGCACCGAGGTTCGATTCCTCGTACCGAAGATACTATACCTCCTGTGGCGTGGGGGGGACTGGTTGCACTTGTCAAGTCCCTGATTGCAACGGGAGCGTTTGCGTTCAAGTTTCCTGACCTGTGCCCAGACGGAGCTGGTGTTGCCGGCACCGATGAGGATGCACTCTCTTTGACTGTTCGAGCCGAGATTCAGGGGCTTGAGTGGCCCCTTAAAACATCGGTGCACATGCAGGAACGTTATTTGAGTGAGGAGAAGCCATCCGTTCCTGATACATTAATTATACTCGATTTTATCGAGTTTTCTTATCGCTTGATCGCCAAACCGATCCAGGGTACTTATCACAGCTTCTTCCGGCATCACCACCTTAGTTTTGATCTCGAGGCCGGAAGGGAAGAGTTCTGTGGAGACGTGAATAGAATATTCGCGCGAAACGGTATTGCCTATGAGTTGAGGGACAATGGCCAGATAACTCGCCTGCTGCCACCTGTGCTGGAACAAGACCTTTCGTCGGGCTTCTTCCGCACCGGGGATACAACGCTTGATCGAATGCTTGAGGATAGTCGTCTGAAATTTTTGAGCCCCGATCCAACAATTCGACGGGAAGCTTTGGAGCGGTTGTGGGACTGCTGGGAACGGCTAAAATCGCTTGAACACCCACAAGATAAGAGACAGTCAGCCATTGCGCTCCTCGATAGGGCTGCGGACGATCCTTCGTTTAGACAGGTGCTTGACAACGAGGCCCGTGCGCTTACGGACATCGGAAATTCATTTCTGATCAGGCATTCAGAGGTTACCCAATCGGCAGTCACAGACCCAAGTCATGTCGACTATTTATTCCACCGGTTGTTCAGCTTGATTCAACTTCTTTTGAAAAAGCGTTACAGTTCGACATGAGGCTGCCTTAACCAACCCTGCCTCCTGGCAAAGCCGAAGAATTTGTACAAGAAGACCAGCAAGTCCTTTCTGGTGTCAATGACATGAGAGACCTTGATTGGGACACAATAGAGATCGCTAAACCGAAAACGAAGGAACGGAGGCAGAGAGATGAACAATTGCATGAGATTCCTGAAATCTGGTGTCTTGCTGATCGGCTTGTGCCTCTTGGCCAACGAATCCTTTGCTTTTCAGCGAATGGGGATTCAATCTGGTGCATCAGTCAGCGTTCCACCCAAACGAAGCGGAGAACTCTCTGCCTTCTGCCTTGATGAAAACGCTGATCCGCCAACAAGGGGCGACAGTTTCTCTCGCGTCCTCAATACGAGTTCACCGAACGACATAGTCGTGCAAGTGGGAAACCGAACATTACCTTTGCAAGACGCACTCGATAAGGGAATGGTCAGAATCAAAGGGGTTTCAAACGCAGATGAGGTATTCGCTCGGATAGATGCAGTGGAAATCGAAAACCTCACAAAAGAGAATATTGTTGTTCGCGCAAACCAAACTGCTGTACTTGGTGGGAAATCGAATGAATCATTTGATTACAATGTGCGATCCTTACTTGAAAGGCACTCTAGCCAGGATGACGTATGGCGTGCGCAGGCAGCCCATGAAGCACAATTGGAGCAACAGGCTGCGGCTCGATCTATGCAGGAAGGACTTAAAGAGCTTGGCTACTACCGCGGGACTATTGATGGCGTGGATGGGCCAGCTACACGAAACGCAGCGAAATCGTTCAGTGAAGCGCACGGACTCCGAGGCACTAAAGGGAGGGCAGCCTCCGAGGCAGAGATCCAAATAGCCTTGCAGAAATCGCTTGTAGATGTTCGTGAAAGAAAGTCTACAGCAGATTCGGGCATGCTCATTGTGACAGTCGAAGACACATCCATCCAGCCATCCAAGGAATTCTATCGCATTCGTACTCCACATGGGGATATTGTTGAGGATAAATCGAAAGAACTGAGCGGGCGAATCAGCGAATACTTGTCAACGCATAGCGCAGAGACAGTGTATCTAGACGTATCATCTCTTCCACCTCATCGCATTGATGCACTAAAGACCTCACTCCGCCTGTCAGGTCAGGCACATTTGCGGATCATGGAGAATGCAAGACTGGCCAAACAGACGGTGCGTCTTCTCAGTTCAGTGGATAGTAAGCTTTTGGAGGTGTCGAATGTAACCAAGTCGATCACTGGTTTTGAGGGACGGGCCACACTCCGGAACCGTGTAGGAACATACGCGTTGCGGGTCATATCCAAAAGCAAAGAAGCTATTGAAGCATTCTTTGTTCGGCTACGCCAATTCCTTGGTTCCGGCGAGCATCAGATCAACCTTGGCGTTGCTGTGCATCGAACCCGTCTCGAAATCAAGCAACGTTTTGGCCTCACAGATGAGGAATTGCAGGTTGAGATAGGGAAAGAGTTCGATGAGCTTGACTTCGTAGAGCTACCGTTAAAGCACAGAGGCGACATCGATGCATATCTCACAAAAGCCATACGCTGATTTGACAGCTAGAGACTGCGCTATTGCATTCGGCATTCCAACCTCATTTGATCTATACATTAACGCCAGAGAATGTCAGACCAGTGATTTGGTATGCAATCTATTCCCCAAATGGGAAAAATACTGCTACGATTTTGTCAAACCATTCGAGGCTGTTATTCCATACCTTAATAGAACGGGAGTGGAAATCTTGGAGGGTGCAACTACTAATAGTTTCTCTTCTCTGTTTCTTCATTACAAAGTAGTGATTCTCTTTACCCATTGGAAAGGTCAAACTGTGGAATTCACTGATGGGATGAAGCAGATTGAAGAAGTTGTAGATGCAATACCAGTAGATTTTAGTGGGATTATCGACTTGTGCGTATGTCATCCAGTCAGTCTTGTTAGGCAAATCCGATCAAATCGACCATACTGTTTGATAAGATTTCAGCACAATAAAGCACGTCCTGCCTACTGGCTATATTTTTATAGGCTTATTTTCGATCTTCTTGCTAATAACTATACCAATTACTTGGATGCATTTGAAGCGGCGGTGAACAGTCTGCGCGCAATATAGTGGAGGAAGTATTAAATGAAAAACGATCTAGTGAGCACTCTCCGCCATTATCTGGTGACCGTTGACGCGATACAGGAGTTTTATCTTGGAGATGACTCATGTAATGAAAAGCCAGCCAAAAGAGGCCGACAGAAGATATCGTTTGATGCTGACAAAGAAAAGGTAGCCCGGCAGAAGTTAATGGAAGGGCTAAGCAAGATCATGGTAAATAATAGCCGTTTCTGCAAATTAATGCTTCTGATAAATGCAGTTATATTTGCCAGTGCAATTGGCGTGGGCTATATATTTCAAACCGTTTGGAGTGGACCTGTGGGAATGACAGCAGTCTTCGCCGGAGGAATGGGCATCATGAAGGTACTGAGAGAAGTGTGGGCTACGGCAAGACTCATCGAATTTATTACTATCTTGACACCTGGACTTCCAGAAGAGGATGTACTGAGCATGATCGAGAGCATTTACTATGCCGAATTGAATCGACGCAGCTCCCTGAACAGCAAAAGGAAGAAATCGTTGTCTGGATAGTTTCAGAAGGTTCCGACGAATCCTGTGACAGTAATTGCTAACTTTCATTGCAGCGGACCCGCCAGTCCGAGTGGCGATGAAAGTGAATCGTATGAGATCAATGTCTGTACCGTTACGGGCGGGCCGCTTAATTCTGCGTTTGGGTTAATGAGCAATCCCCAAAAACTCCACACAGATTTCCTGCCCATGAAGCCCGGTGGCCTCAAAAAGCTCGACGTATCCGGTGCATAGAGGTTTCCAGTCTGTTCCGACTCAGGCTTTTAATCTTGGCAGGGTCTCTTGAAAATTGAAATAGGATGCTTCAGGCTTGACGCCAGCGTTCTACATTGTACACTGGCGCCTGAACATTATGGGTCGGCGTTGTCTGGAAGCGCTTTGGCAACGTGGTTTCACGCCGCTTAGGCCTGATATTAGCAAGCGTCCCACTCTGAGGAGGTTCAGACGCATGGCGCGACAAGACACAAAACTCGAATCTATTGGAGCTGAATTCCTCGTTCTTGGCCAACTTCTGATTCATCGCATTGCTTCGTACAAAACATACACTAATATGCCAGGGTATGATCTCGTTGCCACGCACCCTGAGAACAACGCATCTGCGAGAATCCAGGTCAAAAGTCGATGGAGAACTGGCGCACCTGGTTTCCTTATCAACAATTTCAACTGCGATTTTGTTGTCGTCGTAAAGCTCAACCGTGGCAAGAAAGACGGAACTGGACAAACAAAGGAGCCATAGTATTTCGTATTCCCAACTGTTGACCTGGAGAATGTACCGCGAACTGAGGGCTGGGGAAGGATCGACTTCAGGAACATTCCAAATCTCGAGTCCTACTGGAACCGATGGGACATGATTTCTGACTTTCTCGCAACTGCGCCAGCGTAGCAGATAGCAGGGCGTAACAACGCGATGGACCAGCCTCGATCTGGTTGGCGATCACTGGATCAGCTGGCCCTGCGAAGTTCATACTATCTCTCCTCTATCGCGTCATGTGGATCCGCACAAAACCTCTCAGCATATCGAAATCATTTGGATAGCCTGCACAGTCTTTGGCGGGTTTTACCGTCGAAATGGTGCAGGCTGGGTCTCAAGAGCGAAGGTCTCATCATCCTTTGTCGTGAATCCCCCTTACGACTATCACTTCCGGTCATGAGCGGCCCAGGCTTTCTCCTTCGGAATAGGGCTCTTATCAACAATGCGGCATCGTTGCTGTGATGTTCGGTTTCATGCCTGGCGACCACCTCCGTTTCGATTTCCGACTCCCCCAAGGGAGTGCTATGCTGAAATTCCTCGGTGTTGAGACTCCCATGATTGCTGACCATTCCCGTGAGGCGCGAGGATGCCTCAGGATCGACGATTCCGCCCGGATCTATGCATTCTCCTCTGCCCGGCCAAGGAGAGGTCACAGCGTCCAACATCTGTCCGCCGGGGAATGGACACCGGCGACGGCTCCCTCATCGCCTTCGTGGTCAGCCTGAATCTGCACCGGCGGCACCTCAATGAGGCGCAGAGGGGGATGGTGGCGACAAGGATAGCAACGCTCAGACTTGGGGTAAATCAGCATGCCTCAATTGAGGCACCCACCCAAAACCAGACAGCAGAAATGTCGAATGTAAGCAGAGTACCGTCCAGCGTGCAAGGGTATGGAACCCAGGGATTGACACGTCCTTCCTGCCAGGGGAGCGGCCTTGTAAGTGCTCTGATTCAAGGGATACCCTTCCAGTGACGGTTCGAACTGTCATGAATCGTCGAACCGTCATCGAACTGTCATCGCTAACAATTTGGAAATACTTGATAATGACAGTTACGACGGTTGTGACAGTTTTTTGCATACTCTTTCTATGGACGCTCTGACCTCCTGACCCTATTCCCCTCCATAAATATGCTTTCCCCCTTTCCCCCTTGTCAGGCAGACTGACCGTCATCAGCGGGACTCCATGGAGACACTTGGCAAGATGGGACCCGGAATAATTGCAGGCAGGACCCGGCAAAAATGGGACCCTTTTCAAAAACAGGGCATCGGCCATGCAGGTGATCGTTCGGAGTACTTGATGGGACCCGTTTTTAATTTGCGGTACCCCCCGGGGGGTGCACGTCTCGAATTTCCCGGATGCGAGATCCCTGGTGTCCATAGAAAGAGTATGCAAAAAACTGTCACAACCGTCGTAACTGTCATTCCTGCGTATTTACAACATGTTAGCGATGACAGTTCGATGACGGTTCGGCGATTCATGACAGTTCGAACCGTCACTGGTGATAGTTCATCCAGTCTTACTCGACGGTGAATGCAGATTTCAACGCGAAGCAGACGGCATTCACCCCGCACGACGCGCGAGGATGCCCCAGGATCGACGATCCACCACAAGGTCGGGGAATTCTCCCCTCCTCTTCTCTTTATGGCATGCATCAAGGCAAACGGAAGGACGGTGGAAGGACGAGGTGAGGAAAGAAAGCAGGCCGGGGCGGCGCTGATCGTCGCACCCCCGGCCCGTTCAGGAGGAAAGGGTAGAAAAGCGGCTACTCTTGCGCCGGTTGCACCTGTTCTTGATCGTAATGACGATTCCCGCGAAACTGGGCGAAGAATTGCTCATGCTCATTCATGAACGCTTTGCGTGCCACCTGGTCGTTTTGCTCTGCATACTTGCACCAGATCTTCCGGTACGCTTGATCGAATTCAGGGTCAGGATCAGGGTCAGGATCGCCGGTTTCCCCTTCGGAGGAGAACCTTTCCCAGGGTTCGGGCAACCCCCTGGTCTTTCCATCAATTAATTTCAAAAGCTCGCCTAGAAAATTCGAGAAATTCAATTCATCGCCGCTTCCGCCGACGAGGACCGCCTTTTCGACTTTCTGCAATCTGCCTTCAAGATTTCTTCCCATCATCTGTTCCTTTCTTGGTGACGCCCTCCTGAGCTTTGATTTTAATTTAACATCCCCTGTTTTTGTCGCGTCATTTCCTCAAGCCGCCGTTCAAGGGCCAACATGCGGGTTTCAAGCTCCTGAAGTTCCATGGTCTTCAGGCTGGTATCGAGAACGGCCTTTGCCGCCGACACCCTGCTCGTTGCCGGCGCCTTCACATCGGCCATCACCTTCCTTAGTGTATCGACGGCCTCGTTTGTCGCCTGCTGGAGCCTGCCAATGGCTTGTTCGACCAATCGCCGTCGCGCATCTCCATAAGCCTTTTTGAACCCGTTATTATCGCGCAACCATCGCTCGATCGTCGATTGACTGACTTTGGCTTGCTCGGCTGCCTCGGCCTGACTTGGGGCCGACAGGAGCGCCGCGATGACCCTCTCTTGCTTGTGAGTTATTTGACTTCCGTGTCCTTTTTCCACTCTGCCGTTACCTGGACCTTTCTGCGCTCATGAGATGTCTTTGGAAATATGACCCGACGGGCAGGGGCGCTTTGATGCCTACCAGGACATTGGGGGTGCCCTCGATCCATTCAAACTTGACCTCCATGAAGATGACGGCGGCGATGAAGGAACCGTTCGTGACATACTTGCCCGACCAGTTCTCAACGCAGTGTTTCAAACCGTAGCTCGTTCCCATCTTCCTGTTGACCCTCGGTTGCCTGACACACAGGCTGAGATATTTGCAGCAGAGGACGAACATCTCATACCCGTTTGCTTGAAGGTCCTCCCGGTCCGCTTTGAAGCGCTCGGGGCTGATGTTGTTGCGTCTGCAAACATTGCGGTCCGCCAATCCCCAAGAGGAAAGACGCGGTTCCTTCCTGACGGCCTTAAAAAAATCTTCTCGTGAAGGGCACGGGCCTTTCGAAGCACTTGATTCATGGTCTTGTAGAAGTGTTGTTGTCATGGTCTGAATCCTTTCTTTTTTTTAGTTCATCGTCTGGTTGGTTGGATTGTGCGCCGGTGCTCAATCCTTCTTGTCGAAGCCGGTGGACCAAGCCGCGCAATACTCTTAATGCCGGCTCCGGCAGTTCCCCGGCAATCCAGGTATGAAGGCCGGTCCACCGAACGAGAAGCCTCTGTTGATCGGCTGCCCCCCTGAACACCCTGCATGCCGCCAAGAAGAGTTGGTCTTGTTCCGGCTCGGCAACTTCCGGGTCCGCTTTCGAGTCGGCCAGGGCACGCCAGGGCATTTCTTGCCGGATCAGATCGAGCAGGGCGGATTTGTGGGTCTTGATGCTTTCCCGCAGATGATCGTCAAGACGGGTACGGGGTTGAACGATGATCGAGTCGGCGGAGGCCCGGTAGTCGATGCCGCGCCGACGAAGTTCCTGGAGAATATTTTCAGGCTCCATCAGAGCACCTCCTCGCATTCGTCATCTTGGTCCGTAGAAAGAGTGTGCAAAAAACCGTCACAACAGCCGCAACTGCCATTATCAAGTATTCCCGAGTTGTTTGCGGTGACAGTCCGGGACGGTTCATCATCTGGAACCGTCACGCTGGAAACGTTGGATTCATGCGGGCTTACAGCCTCCATGACGGTTTGTGACAGTTGCGACGGTTTTTCGCATATTCTTTCTATGTGAAGGAACCGTGCCTTGCTCGTTCGTGGTGGGATGGAGATATTTACTCCAATGGTGCGAAGTCCTGGAGCGCACCGTCGCAACCGTTTTGACAGGCTCTCGGGTGTTTGAGGCCAGGCTTTGAGGTGTCGGGTTTTCTCGTCGACATTTCGGTCCATCTCATCGAGTAGCTCCTTTGAAGTTCCAAGCCAGGATCCACACATTTCCATGAGATGTCGGATTGCCGATGCCACAGGGTCGGAATCAATCGCCTGATTTATGGATTCGGTTCGTGCCCCGGCATAGGCCCTCATGAAGTCCCCCCGGCGCCAGGGAAGCACCGATTCCGCAGCGGAAACCCACAAGGCGAAGTCGGCCATTCGCGGAAGTCGGTCCGGTTTGGTGTTCGGCAAGTTTCGAAGTGCAGCGCTTGCCGCATCGCAAAGCGCCCCGAGAATGCGTGGTCTGACGGCTTCGAAGTCGTGCCATATCGCGGCCTCCGGTCTTCGCTTCTCCTCGGGAATGGAGGCAAGCGTAACTACAATCGACCTATCAAGGAGGTCCATCCGGGAACAGATACGATCTATCCCCGTCAAAATTTGAGGTCGCATCGCGTTGAAGATCGTCTCGTCCGAGTCGCTGTAGAGGGTCCGTGTCGAAAATCCGCCGCCGGTTGCAAGACGACACAGAGCATCGCTCAGCCAAGGTTGGACGCCGGACAAGTTGTCAAAGGCGATGATCCACCCGTTCGTGGCGGCAATCAGTAAATCCCTTTCGTCTCTGGGAATCGTGCGAAGCGGGGCGGTTCCCGGGTCCACCAGGGATCTAAGCATGCGAGCGGTATTACTTTTGCCGGTTCCTTGTTCGCCCTCGAGCGCAAGGATTGGATATGGACCGGCGGGGTGAAGGCTCTGGACCAGCCAGGCGATCATGAGCTTAAACGCGTCATCGTCTGTATTTACGAATGCTCGCAAGGACGTCAGTGACCCGCCCCTTTGCGGTTCGGGAAGTCCGAGCATCCCCGGAGTTCGACGGAACATAATTGGGCTTTGGTCGAGTACCCGCCAGCCGGAAACGTCAATTTCGATGACTCGCCATGAAGGATCCGCCAAGTCCATGTAGAGCTTTCCGGCAGAAGCCCCCACGCGGATGAAAGTCTCCCTCTCTTCGCCCTCGAAGCGAGCTTTTGCTCCAAGTAGCCCGAGAGCATCTTGCAACGCTTGTGCGCTTGGAGCCTTCTGGTGTTGTTCATAAAACCTGCGGCTCAGCCAATCCCGAAAACCTTTGCTTCGGATCGACCAGACTTCCTGGTGTCCCGCGTGCGGAACAACGGCGAACCGACCGTCATCCGGTGAGTGAAACAACTCGGCATCAGACGAGCAGGCAATCAACAGGTCGGCTTGTGTCGGCCTCCTGCGCCCATCATCGTCGTTGGTAACTGAACTACTTCCCGTGCACTTCGTGCCTGACGGGTCCGCCCCGATTTCCTTCCTGAACTTCTCGCATTCTTCCTCTTGCTTCGGGGTCTTGGCTCTCTCTTTCATGCGTTCCAGGAGGGCCGCGATTACCTGCGGGATTTCTGTTTTGCCGAACATTTTGGAAGTCGAAACCATCCGCTCAATGATGTAATCGTGACCGCCAAGCAGCAGATCGTTGACGTCCTTCATCCCTTCAGGGGCCATCGACCAATCGACGATGCGTACACGGCCGGGGCGCATTCGAAGGGTCTTGATCGTGGCCATGATCCCGGCGATATCATCATCCAGGAAGAGGATCGGGGTTCCCGGCAGGCTCTTGATTTTACCGCAGGAGCTTGCCGAAAAGATCGAAATGGCTTCCAGGTCGAGTCTGCGGTTGCAGGCGTGATAGACAGACAAGGCATCGATAACTGCTTCGGTAACAACCAGGAAGGTTCCTCCGTTCCCGTATCGAAAGAGGCCGTCCTTCGGTGAGGAACCTTTGTGGAATTTCTTGTCTGTTCCGTCGAGGGGAACATACTGAATCCCGAAAAGCTGCTGCTGGTCCCAACTCGTCACCGGGAAGGCGATAGCCGGCTTTACCGCAAAGGCGAGGTTTCCGGTCTCGGGGTCGTTGTAATACTGCCTCCACTTTGGCTGGAAGCCGATTAGCTTGGCTTTGGTGAGTTCCGGAAGAAGGTGGGTCAGGCCGCGCTTTTTCTCGAAGTATTCGACGGCTTCGTCTGACAGCGGAGTATCGCGCAGGGTCCTCCATGTGGAGAGAAAATCTTTGGTCGGCTTGCTTCGAGTCTCTTGCTTCTTGCCTGAGCTTTTCTTTGTCCCGTAGTCCTTCCGGTCCAATCCCGCTTCTTTCCGAAGAATTTCGATTGCCTCTTTGGTCGAAACTCCTAGAGCCATCTCGGTCATGTCGATCACGTCGAAGCTCGCCTGGCACGCCCCAAAACAATGATATCCATTCTCGTAGACCGCCAGGGAAGGCCGTTGCGGAGAATCGTCATGCATCGGGCAAACGCAATTCCCATGCTCCCTGAAGTGAGTGGGGAAGTGGTGCAGCAATGTCTCTTTTGGGCTGATCCTGCTTTTGATCTGCTCAATAAGGGCTTTCATTACATGCGTCCCGCTTCGGCAAGGTTTTTGAACTCATCCAAGTCCACGAAGAGTGAAGACCCAATCTTCACCAGCAACTTCGGATGCTTGCGAAGGTGAGCGCACTTGTAAAGCCATGCCCTCGACATGGGAAAATTTTTACCTTTGACAACCTCGGACACTCTCAGTAAGTCCACGACATTCCCCCATTTTAAAAGATTATCTCCCAGCAAGATCCCGCTTTTCCCAGGGCGTTCCCTCTTGCTACAAGCAATCATGGCTGAAGCCGCCTCCTCGATCAATCCCAACAATCGGATTTTCAATTTGCAACTATCCGGTATTGTTGTGTTATTGTGCGGCCCTGAAAATCCTATTTCTCATGGGGGACCATGGAAGGGTAGTTTTGCCAAAAGTGGGGAGGATTTCCTTAACGAGGGTGGATCCAAGAGGGCATAAAGGTGGTTCGGCATGCACGCAAGTACGTAATGCGTACGTAACAAAAAAGGGCTACGGAGAATTAACCGTAACCCTTTGATTTTACTGGCGCGCCCAGTAGGATTCGAACCTACGACCTACGGATTCGTAGTCCGGCACTCTATCCAGCTGAGCTATGGGCGCATTGACGTAACAGTGCTTTCTACCAAAATTCCCATTTGCGGGCAAGGAGAAAAAGCGTTGCGCCATTTTTCATTTTGTTGGATAGTTTCGCTTTTAAAGGGCATCGCTTCGGCATGAAGGGCTGCCCCGGGGAGGAACCTGAGGGCCCTCGGGACATATACGCGTTCAGGCGGCAGGCGCCGGTACCCGCCCGGGAAATAACCGGTAAGCGGCCGCCCATACCGAGCCGGGGATGGGGAAGCGGTCGTCCTGCTGTACCTCAGTGCCATACCTCAGGACGAACGGTTTTTTCGAATCGACTGGTTCTAAGGAACATAATAGAAAAGAAACGGGTTCGATGGGATTCTGGAATCGCAGGCATCAGTTGGGACTTGCCGCCGTCATCATGGCCGGGAGCATCTTCCTGTCCCGTTTCATGGGTCTCATCCGCGACAAGATCATCTCCTATCTTTTCGGCGCGACGTCCGAATCCGATATCTACTTTGCCGCGTTCGTAATCCCGGACTTTATCAACTACCTGCTCGCCGGGGCCTATTTTTCCATCACTCTGATTCCGCTTCTGGCCGAGCATTTCAACCGCGACCGTGACGACGGTTGGCGCCTTTTTTCAACGGTCCTTACCTGGATCGCGTTCTCGATCACCGCTCTTACGGCCGTCGCCATGCTGCTCTCCCACCAGTTGGCCCACATCGCGGCCCCCGGGCTGTCCCCGGAAGGCATCGACCGGCTGGCTTATTTCCTTCGAATCATTTTGCCCGCTCAGATATGCTTCCTTCTGGGATCGTGTTTCATGGCGGTCCTCTACCTGCGCAAGGAATTCCTCGTTCCCGCACTCGTTCCGATCGTCTACAACCTGTCCATCATCTGCGGAGGCGTTCTGCTGAGGAGCAAAGGGATGGAAGGGTTCTGCTGGGGCGTCCTCGGCGGGGCGTTTTTCGGGAACCTCGTCATCCCCTGTCTCGCGGCAAGACAGGGCGACGGCATGGTCCTTCGCGTCTCGTTCACTCATCCGGCCATGAAGCGGTTCCTCTTCCTCGCCCTCCCCCTCATGGTCGGCCAGTCTATCGTCGTTCTCGACGAACAGCTCGTAAGGATCTTCGGATCCCTGGCCGGAATCGGAGCCATAAGCTGGCTCAATTACGCCCGCCGCATCATGCTGGTGCCGGTGGGCGTGGTCGCTCAGGCCGCAGGGGTCGCATCCTACCCGTTTCTTGCGGATCTCAGCGCAAAGAAGGACTATCCGCGCTTTCATGAGACCCTGAATTCGGCCCTCCAAAATGTGCTGACCATCCTCGTCCCGCTCTCGGTCTGGATGATGACCGTAGCAGAACCCACCGTGAAGTTCATCTTCCAGCAGGGCCATTTCAGCCCGGCCGACTCCGTTCATACCGCGCGCCTGCTCCAGATCCTGCTGGTTGTCGTGTTTTGCTGGGGGTATCAGCAGATACTCGGCCGTGCGTTCTACGCCACCCAGGACACGCTCACTCCGGCGGTTCTCGGGACCCTGACGACCCTGGTTTCCATTCCCGTTTTCTACGCGCTGACCTCACGGTTCGGAGCGACAGGCGTCGCCGTCGCCAGTGCGTCGTCGATAGCACTTTATTCCGCTGTGCTGTCCCTGTGGTGGCGGCACCGCTTCGGCGGCGCAACCTTTGCCGGTCTTTTCAGAGCGCTGCTCAAACTCTCAATCCTGTCTGCCGCGTCAGCGCTTCCCGCTGTTTTCGTCTCATACTTCGAGTTTCCCGGATTCGCCGATCACCCCTACCTGTCCGCGCTGTCTCAAATCTGTGTAAGCGGACTTGCCTTTTTTACCGTCTTCCTCATTCTCGCCGGCCGGTTCACGCCCAATCTCATTCGGCCTTTTTTCAGGAACGCCGGCCCCCTCTCCAGATGGTTCGCCATGTGAATTTCATCCTTCGCGAAGCGATCGGCCGACAGTTTTTTTTGCCGATTCGCGGAGCGGCTTGCGAAAACTTACCGTGCCATGGGTTCCGGTCGGTCCGGTCTTAACGGGATCCGCTTAAATTTGGCCCACATTTCGGAACTACTTGACAAATCTAGGCTCCATCACTAGGTTAGCTTAGCACTCTTTCTGGAAGAGTGCTAACAGGACGCGGGGGTATGCCAGGTGGGCGAGTTGACGAAGCGCGACCAGCACGTGCTGGAAGCCGTTGTGACCGATTACATTGAAACCGGCGAACCGGTGGGGTCCAGAACCATCTCCAAGCGATACGGTGTGACCGTCAGTTCCGCGACGATTCGCAACGTTATGGCCGATCTTGAGGAGATGGGATTCCTGCAGCAGCCTCATACTTCTGCCGGCCGGGTTCCCACGGAAAAAGGGTTGCGCTTCTATCTCGATTCAATCATGCAGTTCAAGGCCCTGGAAAGTCACGAACGCAATCTCATCCGCGAGGCATTTCAGGAAGAACCTCAAGATCTTAAACAGTTGCTGCGCAGTACGTCGAGCGTCCTTTCCCGGTTCTGCAGGCAGGCGGGTGTGGTTCTGTGGCCCAAGTTGACGCTAACGCGTTTCAAAAGGATCGAATTTATCCGGTTGAGGGCGCACCACATCATGGTTATCCTTGTGTCCAAAGCAGGACTGGTTCACCAGGCCTTCGTGGAATGGACGGAGGACATCAAGCAGGATGATCTCGACAAATACAGCCGCTATTTGAACGACCTTCTGGTGGATATTCCCCTGGGGGAAGTCAAGGAGCGGATTCTGAATGAGATGCTCAATGAGAAGGTGCTATTCGATGAGCTTTACTCCCGGGCGCTCGAAATCACCCAGCGCGTCTTTCAGTGGAACCTCGAAGACAGTGAAGTCTATATCGAGGGGCAGACCAACCTTCTCAACAATCCCGAATTCGCCGACGTTGAGCGCATGCGGCGGATTCTTGAAGCCTTTGAAAACAAATCCAGGATCATCCGGCTCCTGGACATGACACTCAGGAACACTTCGGGTGTGCAGATCATCCTTGGAACGGAAAGCGACCTTCAGGAACTGAATGAAATCAGCCTGATCTCGTCTCCCTATCGCCGCGGGGATACCCTAGTCGGGGTGCTCGGCGTGATAGGGCCGTTACGAATGGATTATTCACGCATTATCCCGGTGGTGGAGTTTACGGCGAGTTTGCTGAGCCAGATCCTCGAGGGACCCGAGGAGGATTGAGTGATCGCTCCTTTTCCCCCGGTTATTGCGTCCCTTGAGTTCGCAATGTCTGGTCACCGTTCGCGCCGAGGTATCGAAGGGTGCACACCCATCGACCTTTCGGCCTTCGATACGTCGGCACGCATGGTGCTATACGGCTCGAATTTCGGGGCATGATGCCGGAGATTCCGGCTCGAAATTATAGATCATGCGGTTATCCCAGATCCCACGAGGAGGAAGAGACAGCAATGTCCAAACATCGTTTTAAGGGTGACGGCGGTCAGGTTCCCGAACCTGCAGAGGCTCCGGAGACTGAGGAATTGATCCCTGTCAAGACCGATCAACCTGAGTGCAATGAGTTGCTGGCCCAAAAGGAGGAGGAACTCAAGAAGTCTCAGGATCGCCTTTTGCGCTTTGCTGCCGAAATGGAGAACACGAAGAAGCGCATCGAACGGGAAAAAGCGGATGGTATCGCCTTCGCCAATGAGACTCTCATCCGAGATCTGCTCCCGGTCGTTGACAATCTTGAACGAGCGTTGGAACACAGTGAGAAGGAAGCGGATTTTCAGAGTCTTCTGGATGGCGTCCGCATGACGTTGAAGGGGTTTCTGGACGGCCTGGCAAAATACGGATGTGTGCCTTTCGAATCCGTCGGCACAACGTTCGATCCGAATTACCATGAAGCCGTCATGCAGCAGGAAGACCCGGAATATCCGGACCGGACCGTGATCAGAGAGTTTCAGAAAGGCTATACGTTAAAGGATCGTCTTATACGCCCGGCGATGGTAGTGGTATCCAAGGTGTCGGACGACTCTTAACACCCGTGACGGGGTGGGAGTTATTTCGGTGTATTTGGGCTTCCGTTCCGTGGGGCCTGAGGGAACATGCATTTAAAGAGCGAAAACGGTGACATTTTATCCGGAAGCTGGGCAAGCGCCTATTATTCGCACAAGGAGGCAGTTAAATGAGCAAAGTGATCGGAATTGACCTTGGAACTACCAATTCGGTGGTTGCAATCATGGAAGGCAAAGACCCCAAAGTGCTCCCGAATGCTGAAGGAGGCAGAACGACTCCTTCCATGGTCGCATTTACGGACAGCGGTGAGCGCCTCGTGGGCCAGGTAGCCAAGAGACAGGCCATCACCAACCCTGAGAACACCATTTTCGCAGTGAAGCGTTTGATCGGACGCAAATTCGATTCCAGGGAAGTCCAG
The DNA here is from genome assembly GCA_963666995.1 of uncultured Syntrophobacter sp. Classification (GTDB taxonomy): domain Bacteria; phylum Desulfobacterota; class Syntrophobacteria; order Syntrophobacterales; family Syntrophobacteraceae; genus Syntrophobacter. Next base: position 5,165,369 of record OY762941.1, read on the forward strand.
CAGGATACGAAGATTTTGCCCTACAAGATCGTACTGGCGAAAAACGGCGACGCCCATCTCTCGATTAAAGGCAGGGACTACAGCCCGACCGAGATATCCGCCTTTATCCTCATGAAGATGAAGCAGACCGCCGAAGACTACCTGGGTGAGAAAGTCACCGAAGCCGTGATCACGGTCCCCGCCTATTTCAACGACAGCCAGCGCCAGGCCACGAAGGATGCGGGCAAAATAGCGGGCCTCGAGGTCTTGAGGATCATCAACGAACCCACGGCGGCATCCCTCGCCTACGGCCTCGATAAGAATAAGGACGAAAAAATCGCTGTTTTCGACCTTGGAGGCGGGACCTACGACATTTCCATCCTGGAAATCGGCGAAGGGGTTTTCGAAGTCAAATCGACCAATGGGAACACTCACCTTGGTGGAGAAGACTTCGACCAGCGTGTTATCGAATGGCTCGCAACCGAATTCAAGAAAGACTATGGAATCGACCTCCGCAACGACAAGATGGCCCTCCAGCGCTTGAAGGAAGCCGCCGAAAAGGCGAAGATCGAACTTTCTTCCACGATGGAAACGGAAATCAACCTTCCGTTCATCACCGCCGACGCTTCGGGCCCGAAGCATATGAACATCAAGCTGACCAGGGCGAAGTTCGAATCCCTTGTGGAAACTCTGATCGACCAGTTGCTTCCTCCGATGGAGCACGCTTTACGCGATGCGGGAATCGCGCGAAATGCCATCGATGAGGTCATCCTCGTCGGAGGTATGACGAGAATGCCGCGCGTGCAGCAAAAGGTTCAGGAATTTTTCGGCAAGGAGCCTCACAAGGGAGTCAATCCCGATGAAGTGGTAGCCGTCGGGGCGGCGATCCAGGGGGGCGTACTCAAAGGTGACGTGAAGGACGTTTTGCTCCTCGACGTCACACCGCTGTCTCTTGGGATCGAAACGCTCGGAGGCGTCATGACCCGGTTGATCGAGCGCAACACGACGATTCCGACTCGAAAGAGCCAGATCTTCTCAACCGCCACGGACAACCAGACGGCGGTTTCGATCCACGTGCTTCAGGGAGAACGCGAAATGGCGGCCAACAACAAGACGCTGGGCCGCTTTGAACTCGTCGGCATCCCTTCCGCACCGCGAGGCATCCCTCAGATCGAGGTAACCTTCGACATCGACGCGAACGGGATCGTCCAGGTCTCCGCCAAGGACATGGCCACACAGAAGGAGCAGTCCATTCAGATCACGGCTTCCAGCGGCCTCAGCCAGGAAGAGATCAGGAACCTGGTGAAGGAAGGGGAAGTGCACGCGGAAGACGACAAGAAGAAGCGGGAACTCGTCGAAGCGCGCAACCATGCCGATACGCTCATTTACAGCACGGAGCGGACCATGCGCGACATGGGCGATAAGGTGGACGCTTCAACGCGCCAGAACATCGAGTCTCAGGTCGAAAAACTGAAAAAGGCCATGGATGGAAGCGACAAGGATGAGATCCAGCGGGAAATGGATCAACTGATGCAGATTTCCCACAAGGTTGCCGAAGAGGCCTACAAGCGCGCCGCCGAACAGCAGGGTGCCCAGGCCGGCCAACCCGGCCCCGAAACCCAGCAGGGCCCGGCCGGTTCGCAAAAAGGCCCGGATGATGACGTGGTCGACGCGGATTTTCAGGAAGTGAAGGACAAATAGACCGGCCCGGCGGCAGTCGGAACATTCTTTTCCCCATCTGAAGGGCACTCGAAATTTCGAGTGCCCTCAATATGTTTTTGGGGTATACATCATTTCGAATTTCGCTCCCGCCGGTGCTCGACAGCGGATCGGGCAGGGATCGGGTAGACTGTATAATAGTGCATTCGTGATTATCCCGGGTTGTACCGATATGAAAGGTACCCCCTTTTCCGCAAGTGGGGAACCCGGTGATGGTTGATCGCAATGGGGTACCATTGGGGAAGAATCCTGTCGATGTCCCACCGGCTCCATGCCTGTCGGGAATCAAGAGATGTCGATAGACCCTCCCACGAGGCATTTATGAAAATGAAAAACGTCAGCGGCTTGGTTTCCCTTTCATTGATCTTGGCTCTCCTCGTTGGCTGCGGAGGTTCCCAACGGCCCCCCGAATCTTCTGCGGGGCCCCCTTCATATTCCGAATCGATGCCCGCGGACGCTCAGTCTCTGGTCCAACAGGCCGAACTTGCGCAAAAGGCCAATAACTTTACTCAGGCTATCTCATTGTGGGAACGGATCATTCAGAAGTACCCCAACAACGCGGTGGCCGCCCGGGGGTTTGCAACGGTCGGCAATATCTATCTGGCACAGGGGCAGGCAGAGCGGGCTTTGCAGTACTTTGACTATCTCGTTTACACCTATCCGAGATGGGAAGGCCTCCACCAGACCCAACTCGACCGGCTGAAGGCACTGGTTGCGGCAGGCAAGAAGAAACAGGCCATGAGGGAGGCGGTTCCCCTCTGGGATGCATCTTCAGCGCAGCCGGATGTTCTCGTCGGTCTTGCCGTGTTCATGAGCGGCCTCTATGGGGCGGACGGGGATGTCGATACCGGCTTTAGCTGGGTGTCCGTCGGGTTCGCTCATGCGAGCACCCCGGACGAGAAGAAGCTCCTCACCCAATCGGCCCTCGATCTCTTAAAGAATATCGACGAAAGCGGCGTGAAAAAACTCAATAAAAAGAACACGTCCGACTTCATGAGAGTCTTTCTGGACTTCCGGCTGGCTCAACTTGAGATGCAGAAGGGACAGCAGGAACCGGCCCGCGAAAGTCTTCGCCGGCTCCTGAACCAGAATCCCGGACATCCCCTCCTTCCCGAGATTCAGGCCGCCCTCCGCGGCAGCCGTCCTGAAGGTCCCGCCCTCGCGCTCAATCCCGACCGGATTGGTGTTCTGGTGCCCCTCAACGGGTCTTATGCGAAATACGGCGAGATGGTCATGAAGGGCCTTTCCCTGGCTTCCGCGGACTGGAGTGAGATGCATTCGGGGCAGCGCATCTCCCTTGACGTGAAGGATGCGCAGGCCGACTCGGACGCCGCGATAAAATCGTTCGAGGAACTCGTCAAGAAAGACGGAGCACTCGCAGTGGTCGGTCCTCTCGGGGCTCAAGCGGCAAAGGCCGTGACGCCGCTTGCCAACAAATGGGGAGTTCCCGTTCTGGCACTGACGCAAAAGGAAGACGAGCAAACGGACAATTCATTCGTTGTTCATATCTTTCTGGACAACCGCGAACTGGTGCGGACCCTCGTAAAATACTGCAGGGAGAAGCTGGGATACACCCGGTTCGCAACCCTTTACCCGGATGATCGATACGGTCAGAAGCTCTCGAAGATCTTCGCAGAGGAGGTGCAGCAGTCGGGCGGAAATCTGCTCGCAAGCGTTTCCTACAAGGAGAAGACGACCGACTTCAAGGACCCGATCCAGAAGCTGATGAACATTGCAAAGAAGAACGCCCCACCCTCCGGAGTGGAAACAACTCCTTTCGACGCCATCTTCCTCCCCGACCAGGTTCAGACGGTCTCATTGATCGCCCCGCAATTGCCCTATTACAACGTTGTGGGCGTAACGCTTCTCGGCACAAACCTCTGGAGCGAAGCCCCTCTCGTCCAATCGGGAGGCGTTTATATGGACCAGGCCATCTTCCCCACCGCTTACTATGCGGAAAGCCAGTCCCCGCGATCCAAGGCGTTCCGGGAAAGATATGAGGCCAAATACAATGCTCCGCCGTCCTATCTCGAGGCTCAGGCCTATGACGCACTCATGATGGTGCTGCAGGCCAGAAACGCATTGCGCTCCGGCTCCGCCGACCGCGCTTCGCTCCTCCAGACGCTCATGACGGCAAAGGACTTCGAGGGGGTGGCCGGGGTATATTCTTTTACGCCACAGGGGGACCTTGACCGAAATTATACACTCCTCCAGGTGCAAAACGGACAGCTCGTTCAGATCACTCCATAGAACCGGCGTCCCGCCCGCACCCGGGAGTCGCAAAGGAGAACGACAAGCATTTATTCTTTCCGCTTGCCGACGCTTGACAAAGAAATGAATCGTTTTATAATTCGAATGTTATATAATAAGTCTGACGGCGTTGTTTAGATCCGTTGGTCGGTGTTTGAAAGGGAGGTTAATCAAGATGCCAATCTACGAATATGAATGTTTGAAGTGTGGGAAGACCACCGAAGCCATGCAGAAGTTTTCCGATCCCCCTCTTTGTGAATGCGGGTATTGCAAGGGGCAATTGCGCAAGCTCATCTCGATGAGCACTTTCCACCTCAAAGGTTCTGGTTGGTATACTACTGATTACGCCGGGAAAAACCAGAGCGTCAGTTCGCCAAAAAGTACCGAGGTTCCGGCATCGGGCAGTTGCGCGAAGAAGACCGAGAGTTCGGCGGGTTCCACCGACAAGGCATAGGATAAATCCCGCGCAAACCCGGCGGAGGACTCCAGGTTCACGCAGGCGGTATTCTTTTTTTGCACCGGTAGAGCAAAATGACGGGCTTGCAAGAGCCCGTCTTTTTTTATCGATCCATCCCTGGGGGAGGCAAGGCATATCGGAATCGATGAATTCAGCCTTCGAAAGGGCCATGTGAGTACATGACCGTCGTTGCCGGCCTTCACAGCGGAAGAATCCTCCATGCCGTTGAGAACAAAGGCGTGGAAAGACATCCGTGAGTCCATCGCGATGGACATGAGTAGCAGCTGCTTCTCCAGTGTCCGGGAGTTCCCTACTCATGTGGACATATCGTCTTTGACCACCACCACATCATGGCACTCATGAACCAGGCCCATGGACGAGATCAGAAGGAGTCAGCAAAAGGAACTCGACACCTCGGGACAAAGAACGCTTAAAAGCAATGGCTTTCCGCTATTCGGAAACCATGATTCCCTTGAACCTGCCCGCAAACTCGGCTCGACACTCTCCTTGGGGCCAATCACCCGCTCCTTATTGCTCATACCATCAAGGAACAATTGCGGTCTTTCCGGCAACAGAAAGAAATGCTGTATGGAAAGCAATTCCTGGATGTTTGGGTAAAAAAACCCTGATGGTCTCCGAAATCTGACGACTTGCCCAAAAGGCCAATACTCGGGCCGGACACCAGGCCGGGCTTCTCAACTACTTCAAATACTTTAATCACCAACGGGATCGTCGAAGGTACCCACAAGAAAATCAAGACCCTCAAACGGCAGGCCGATTGGTTCAGGGACATGGTTTAGTTCAAGCTGCATCTCTACCGTCTGCATGCCCCGGGGTACTCATTATCCGGATGGATGCAGTTCCATTCGGCAGGAGGCACCGTATCTGCCGATGCGTGCAACGCTACGAATGTATTTCGATTTTCTTGATAATTCAAGCCATCAATCAGTCAAAAAATTTTAATTCATAAACTTATTTCCGCCGTTTAAAGGGCTTGCAATCTTCATTGCGGGCACTTATTATGTTGACTGTCGGCATTGGGAAGTCTAGTTACGCTTCAATTGCTGCTGCGGGGGATCCGGTTTTCGACTAATTCTGCAAACCATCCATTGACCGAATTCACCTATGAAACACTTGTTGGTGTAAAGTGCAGGTGGAAATTTCCCGTAAGCAACAAATGCCGTGAGAGCAAATCGCATTTTCGTAAGTCCCGCAGTCTAACACTTTTTCCAAACAGTCGATGTTGATACAAGTCCCACGCAAATTGGCAAGCGCTGTTGCTTTGCCAATGGCAGGGAAGGCCTTGCCTCCAATCCCCCATTACGGCTATCGGTGGTTTGGAAAAAAGCGATAAACACAAAAGGATGAAAGGAGAGGAAATGAAGAAAGATGTGAGGCATGTTCTGAGCTACATTTTGGCAATCGCGTTTGTGCTGAGCTTAGTCCCGTCATCGGGGCTTTTCGCCGGCACCACCAGCCCTCAGGTCAAGTACTTCGAACAAATTGCCACCGACGGCAACGGCGACCCCATGAACAACTATGCCTGGAGCGTCAGTCAGTTCAAGGATAGCCTCTATGTGGGCACGGGGCGCAACATTCTGTACCAGGTGTTCCTGGAATTGAAAGCCGCAGGCGTACTCCCCTCTACTTTTGACATGGACTCCATAACGCAGCCCAGCGGCACGATCGGCTCGAAGAAATGGGCCGCCGATATGGCAGCCCAGATCTGGCGTTATGACGCCGGCGGCTGGACGAGGGTATACCGATCGGATGTGGAGGACATTTCCGGAGTCGGTACTGTCTACGGACCCAGGGCATCCGGATTCAGGGCTATGCTCACTTTTACGGACAAGAACGGCAAAACCGCCCTGTATGCCGCCAATGGTTCCCAGCTCCCCGCCTATTCGGACGGCACCAGCCTGCTCTTCAAGTCGACCAGCGGAACAGCCTGGAGAGTGGTAGCCACTCCTGCCCTGGGATCGGACTCTCGTTCAATGGCAATTCATGAGGGTTATCTGTGCGTCGGTCTTTCATCAGCGGTGGGTACAAAAGCCCAAATCTGGGCTTCAAATCTGCCTGGCGACGATCCGACCACATGGCAACTGCTAGGTGATTTCACCGATAGTGGGAATTCGGCTGTGGTCTCGATGGCCAGTTTCAATGGATTTCTTTATGCCGGAACCATGAATTATGCCGATGGATACCAGGTCTGGAAAGGCGAATTCACCACTGTCGATGACACCCTGACTGTGAACTGGACGAAAATAATTGAACACGGTGCTGGAGATAAAGCGAATTTGTTCGCCGGCACCATGAAGGTCTTCAAGGACTACCTTTATGTCGGATCTATGAGCTTGCCCGTGATAAACGGATCTTATATCCCCAAAGGTTTTGAATTGATTCGCATCAATACCGGCGATAAGTACCAACTGATAATAGGGGATGAAGAGGCATTACTGCCTCCCTCAAAACCCAGCCCCGTGAGAGTTCCTCTGAGCGGCTGGACGGGTGGATTCGGAAATCTGTTGAATCTCTATTGCTGGTCGCTGGAAGAACTGGATGGTACGCTCTATCTGGGGACGTTCGATTCCAGTATCATACTCGTGGAATTGATCAAGCAGGGGGTGGCATTCCAGGAGCTGACGAGCAAACAGCGTACGGTAATAAAATCTTCTCTCAAGAAAGTCATCAACCAGGCTGAAACATCGGGCTTGACCGCAGATGTGCCGAAACTGCAAAAGGTCCTGGCCGCTTACGAAGACGAGAGTCTGACCTTGAAAGAGATACTGGACGTTCTCGTCCAATGGTTCTGCGGTGGAGACCTCTGGAAGAGCAGGAACGGTGTGGCTTGGGCGCCGATATCTCTCAACGGTCTTGGCAACCCTCATAATTACGGGATCAGAACTCTCCTGAACAACGGCACCGGACTTTACATCGGCACAGCCAACCCCTTTGACGGCTTCGATGTTTTCATAGGCTCCACGACGAAGCCGGTAAAATAGCGCTGCAGGCTGAAATGGCTGCAATTTTGGAAAATCGAAAAGAGGGGATTCTCTGCTTGGGGTCCGTCCCTGCGTACGCGGTGAATTCATGACGGGATGCCCGTTCAACGCAGCCGCAACCGGTCCGTCCCTGCGTGCGCGGTGAATTCCCGACAACCTGGTTGGAGCCTGCCTGCTTTGCCTGGAGGTTCACGCAGGGTACCCCGGCGGCCCGTGCTGCAGGCCGCAAGCCGGAACGCTTCGCGATTTGAACGGGGCTGACCAATGCGTCGCGCAATCGGCCCGACTGAACAAAGCGCACAGGTGCGGTAAGCGTTGCCGGCATCGCCTCAGGAAAGGGAAAGACAAAAGAGGAAAAAGGAAAGGGGTCAGGTCTCCGTTTAATAGTTTTATGTCATCAAACGGAGACCTGGCCCCACACTCACCAAACGGCAGGCCTGTCGGTTCCGGGACGCGGTTTATTCCAAACCGCGTCTCCGCCATCTGCATGCCGGGGGTACTCATTATCCGGATGAACCTTTTTTTCGCCTTCGGCCTGCATACCGATGAGACCCGGTATGTCCTTGCCTCATATCCTGCAAAGATCCCTGCAAAAGCAAACGATTCATGGTATAAAAGTAGTTTTAATATTAGAGAAGGAAGACCGCCATGCGCAGAGGGTTGCTCATCGTTTTTACAGGGCACGGGAAGGGAAAGACCACGGCTTCCCTGGGTATGGCCGTTCGGGCCGCCGGCCACGGGATGCGTACTCTTATCCTTCAATTTCTGAAAGGTTCATGGAATTACGGTGAACTCGATGCTCTCAAGAGGTTCGATGAGATAACCCTTATGCCGGTAGGGTCGGGGTTCACATGGAAAAAAGAGACCCTCGATGAAGACCGCCGATTGGCCCGTGAAGGTTGGAACCTGGCAGTCGAGGCAATCAGACGCGCCGAATACGACATCATCATCCTGGACGAGATCAATAACGTCCTTTCTTACGGCCTGCTTCCCCGGGATGAAGTCCTTGAAGTCCTGGCCGGTCGGCCACGGCACCTTCACGTGGTGGCAACGGGACGAAACGCCCCGGAGGAACTCATCCGCCTGGCCGACCTCGTCACGGAAATGCGTGAGATAAAGCACCCCTTTCACGACGAGGGAACCAAAGCCCAGCAGGGCATCGAGTTTTAGATGGAAACCTCCGCCAAGCTTCAGCGTTTGCAGATCCTCTACATTGAAATCCAGGACGACCCGCACTACCGGTCCGACCAAATGGGAACTCTGTTCGTCCCGGGTTGCGGGTCTGTTGCGGGCCAACCCATTGTGTTCGTGGGGGAGGCGCCGGGCAGAGAGGAGGAAAGGGAGCGAAGGCCTTTTGTTGGAGCCGCGGGAAAGAATTTCAACGGCCTTTTATCGGGAGTAGGCCTTTCGCGCGATGAGGTCTTTGTGACCAACCTGATTAAGTACCGGCCCCGCACCCGAACGGGGGCCAACCGAGCGCCGTCTCCGGACGAAAGCCGCTACGCCCTGGATTTTCTCCTGAAGGAACTTGAAATACTGTCTCCCCGCATCGTCGTTTGCCTTGGACTCTCCGCCGCCAAAACACTCTTGAACGACCCCTCCTTGAAGATGGCCACCGCCAACGGAATGGCTTTTTCCCGACACGGCCTGAAGATCCTTGTCACCTATCATCCCTCTCCTTATAATTTTATGAACATGGATAAGAAGAGATTGCTCCAGGCGGCCTTCACACAGCTCCGGCACTTCCGATCCTGACAGCCCCCCGCTTGAAGGCGCAATCCTGAACAATACGACATTTTTTCCGGTTTGGTTCACCGGCTTGCCTGTTCGACGGCTTTGAATCTCACCCGGCAAAGGTCCCGTGATGCAAGAATCCGAGGTTCGCGAAAGGATCCGGGAATACATCAGGTTCCCCGTTCACGGGAAACTCAGGTACATCACCGATACGACCGAGTTCATGAGCATAAGGGAGGGTGATATCCTGGAACTCGGCAGCTCGCTCTATCTTGTCCGCGGGGAGGAATCCGAAGGACGGTTCGGCCTGGACGGAGAGCCGAAGTTCTGGGTCAAGAAGGCTGTCGACCTGTCCGACGGCAGTTCCAAGATCATCAAACTGGTTTTTCACGAATCTTTCATCATGCATCTCGGCCTGCAGCAGATACAGTGCTTCCGAAGCCCCGGGAAGGAAGCCAGAATTCTCGAGAAAACACACAAAGACCCGGACTTCATGCAAGGCTACAATGTTCTCGACGGCAAGGGCAATGTGGTCAGAATCATCGACCGGATCAATGGTGCGCGTTTCTACGATTTCATTCTCGACCTCTCCATGGATCACAGAACCTACTTTTATACGCTTTTCCCTGACGTGTTCAGGAATGTGGTTTCCTGCGCAGAGGCGATCGACAGGCTCCATCGGATGGAGGAACTGCACGGAGACATCCGCAATGACCACATCATCATCGACCGGGAGACCGGGAAATACACCTGGATTGACTTCGACTACACGTATGAATGGTATGAGAACCCATTCGGAGTGGACCTGTTCGGACTCGGGAACGTACTCTTGCTCGCCGTAGGGAAAGGATTCTACAACCTCCCGGACCTCAATGCCTGCGGACCTCAAGGCATAGAGATGGCATCCTGTCTCACGGGGGCCGACCTGTCTCTCTTCTTCAAACACCGCGTCATCAACTTGCAGAAACTGTTCCCGTACATTCCGGATTCCCTGATGCACGTTCTTATGCATTTCAGCCAGGGGGCCGAGGTCTTTTACGAAACCGCCCGGGAGTTTCTCGACGATCTCAGGGCATGTGAGGCGGAGATCGTCCGAGGGGCTGAAACACCGCGCGGGGCATGTGAGGAATCAGGCTATGCAGAACAAGGTTCTCGTCGCGATTGATCTTTCCGAAAATTCGATGAAAGCCGTGGATTATCTCGGGGAAATGCTTTCCTGCCACGACACCGCGCGGGTAACGCTCCTCCATGTCATAAAGGAGCCGTCCCCGGACATCGTGTTGGATGAGGACGAAAGGAAACACTGCGTCGAACGCACCCGTTCGGAGACCCTCGCCGTCATGGAAAAAGCGGGCGATCGGCTGACATGCAGGGGGATTCCCCAGCAACACATCCAGATCAAGATCCAGGTTTGCAGAAAGCCTGTCAGTGTAGCCGATCTTATCCTGCATGAGCAAAAAACGGGAGCCTACCAGACGATCGTGATCGGCAGGCGCGGCAAGAGCAAACGGGAAGAATTTCTCTTCGGAAGCGTTTCCCTCAGGGTGGTGAGGGAAGCCAGGGATTGCACGGTTTGGGTGGTGGGATAGGAGCAAGACCTAAAAACCGGGATCGCCCCCTTCCCGACACAACGGGAAGGGGGCGACCGACTGTCTATACTTCTCCCGAACCTTCTTTGGCCATGTTACCGGTGACACAGGGCGGGCATCATCCCGATCGGGCAGGGAGAGACTGCCGGATAACCGACAAGCCCCCATGCATCAGGATTACGCTCGAACAAACGCCCGAGAAGGGCTTTCATTTTTCCTTTGCTCCCTCCATCATCGATCTGAGTCTTTTCTCTTCAGCCCGGTTCTCCCTCAGTTCTTTCTCGACATTTTCTCTTTCGAGTGTTCCGGGCTTCAGATTCATCAGCTTCTGCTCCAGTTCTCCGACTCGTTTCATCACACGGTAAAACTCAATGGCCAGCATCCTAATACTCATACATCAGCCTTACCTGAAATAGGTCTTCCAAGGCCTGATCCGCGGGACTGCATGTGTTCTTATCGCTTCCGGATATAATCCTCATAGGCCACATCAAACTTATCCCTGCCTCCGGAAGGTAAACGCAGGGCAAAGCCTGAATCGGGAGGTACTCGGTCCAGACGTAACGAAGGATTGAGCTCCTGTAACTCCGTTAACGGAACATCGATCCATTTGGCGACATCCTCGAGTGTTACAGGAGTCCGCACCCAAATGGATTCGTAATCGAAGGTCGGGAAATGACTCGGACGCTCAAACCCATGCGCCTGCAGATCCTGCATGATCTGCATCGCTGCAAGCACTTTCGGAACGTATTGCCTTGTCGTGCCGGGCAACGCTCTACATCTGGAGATCTCCCAGAAATCGTTCGCGCGATTTTTTCTCATCGCGCACTCGACGGGGCCGCCGCCTGCATTATAGGCGGCTAGAGCCAACGTCCATGAATTGTACTGCTCATAAAATGAGCGCAAGTATCTGGCAGCCGCTCTTGTGGACTTGATCGGGTCACGCCTTTCGTCGACCCACCGGTCCACTCTCAATCCCATTGATCGAGCCGTCGGCGCCAAAAGTTGCCAAAAACCATCCGCTCCCCTGTTTGAAGCATGCTTCCGAAATGAACTCTCCACCAGAACGACGGATATCATTTCAGCAGGCACGCCATGGCTCTCAAGAATTTCCGACATGAGCGGGGCGTAGAACCGGGAGCGTTCGAGAGATTCACTGAACGTCCTCCGACCCTCTCCCTCATAGAAGCGGACAAATTTTTGGATAAGGGGTTGATCCTTGATGGGTATCTGAATTCTGCTACTCCATCGTCCAGCAGGGGAAGAATTGAACAAACCTGAGGTGGGGGGCAACGACGCAAGCATCAAAGTTTCTCCCTGAGCGGGCTTATCCTGAAACGTAATCTGACCCAAAGTATCACTCGAAGAGTCCCTTATCGTTTCCGTCCTTGCCTCGATAGCGACCGCTGAATACATGAGGAAAAGACACATCAGAATGAAGGCCTTCGGCAAACTTCGCTGAAGACCGGTTACAGCTTCCCCCAGCTGGGCCCTCCAGAGTCTGGAATCAGGCGCCATACTGGTTCTCCTTTATTTCAAAGAAAAACACATGGCCCTCGCGGATACCCGTAAGAGTCTAGGATAAGCCGTTCTAGCAGAAAGGGGTCATCTTTGGCAAACGCGGGAATCCGGGTTTTTCAAGGGTTAGACGGAATTTTCCCCAAACTGGCCCGAAATCCCTGCCCTCAGGGAGGTATCCAGACCTATGTGTCCATATACAGCTTCTAAGGACCGGAAAGGATTCGCCTGAGATTGCCTTTGGCAATTTAGCGACCTCTTTTTGGCATAATCTCGCTCTTATGCGATAAAACAACGCAAAGCCTCATATTTCATAAATCATCTGTAAATACTTGTCATTTCAGCAAGTTGTAAATCATTTCGCTAGGTTCCGAAATCCGGTCCAAAAGCCCGGGATCGGGCCCGATCGCTCCGAACGGCGTCCTGCTTCATATTTCCCTGGTTTTTGCGGTTTTTCTTGCTTTCCGCATCGATTGACATCTGCCCGTGAGTTACATATATTAACGAGCCATGTCTTCATTGGGGCGTATCGATTGTCTATTACACTTTAAGGAATATAAGGAATTTATGGCGAGTCCCCGGCGGCTGAAAACGTTCCGAAACATCGGCATCATCGCTCATATCGATGCGGGCAAAACCACTGTGACCGAGCGGATCCTTTTTTATACGGGCCGTTCCCACAGGATGGGGGAAGTGCACGACGGCACCGCCGTGATGGACTGGATGGAGCAGGAGCAGGAACGCGGGATCACCATCACGTCCGCCGTGACCACGTGCCAGTGGAACGACCACGAGATCCATCTCATAGATACTCCCGGCCATGTGGATTTCACCATTGAAGTGGAACGCTCGCTGCGGGTGCTCGACGGTGTCGTTGCGGTCTTCTGCGGGGTTGGCGGGGTTGAGCCCCAGTCTGAAACGGTCTGGCATCAGGCCGACCGCTACCACGTGCCCAAGATTGCCTTCATCAACAAGATGGACCGTCTCGGCGCCGACTTCGACCAGGTCGTCCGCCAGATCGAAGCAAAGTTCAGGACCATCCCTCTTGTCCTGCAACTCCCCCTGGGACAGGAAAGCGACTTTCGCGGCGTGATCGATCTTCTCAACATGAGGCAGATCGTCTGGCGGGACGAATCCCTCGGGGAGGAATTCGAATACGTCGACATCGAACCCGCATTGATGGCCGGAGCTGCTGAAGCCAGGGACAATCTGGTCGCCAAAGTTGCCGAATATGACGATCACCTGATGGAACGTTATCTCGAAGGTGAACAACTCCGTGCATCGGATCTCATTCCCGTCATCAGGCGTCTTACGCTTGCCCTTACGGCTGTCCCGGTGCTGTGTGGTTCGGCGCTCAGAAACAAGGGCATTCAACCCCTGCTCGATGCCGTCGTCGATTTCCTGCCGTCTCCGCTCGATGTTCCGCCCATCGAAGGAAAGAATCCTTTGACCGACACGGTCGAACAGCGGCTCAGCAGCGAAAGTGAACCCTTTTGCGCTCTCGCCTTCAAGATCTTCCTCGACCAGGGGCGAAAATTGACTTATGCGAGGATATACTCCGGTAAGCTTCAGGCGGGAGCCGAAGTCCTCAATGCATCCAAAGGGGTTCGAGAAAAAGTCTCGAGAATTTTCCAAATGCACGCCAACAAGCGGGACCGGCTCGACGATACGGGAGCGGGGAACATCGTGGGTTTGATGGGCCTGAAATCCGCCACCACCGGTGATTCCATCTGCGATCCCGCCCACCCGATCCTCCTCGAGCCCGTCGGCATCTATGAGCCGGTGATTTCCATTGCCGTGGAAGCCCAGACCAGGGCCGACCAGGAAAGACTGCTTGACAGCCTCGTCAAACTTTCGGAGGAAGACCCCACTTTCAGATTCAACGAAAATCCCGATACCGGCCAGACCATCATCAGCGGTATGGGAGAACTTCATCTCGATATCGTTCTCTCGCGCCTCGAACGTGATTTCAATGTGGTGGTCAATGCCGGCAAACCGCAGGTTGTCTACAGGGAAACCATCTGTCAGGATGCCCAGGCTCAAGGTGTTTTCGACCGTGAAATCGGTGGAACCCGCCACTTCGCAATGGTCGACCTGCACCTTGGAGCGCGGGCGAGAGGCCAGGGAAATGCTGTGGTGCACAAGGTGAGGGATGCCTCCATCCCCGAGACGTTCTTCCCTGCCGTCGAGCAGGGAATTCAGGACGCCTTCGGCAGCGGGCCAATCCTTGGATATCCTGTTGTAGACGTCGAAGCGGTCATCTTCGGAGGCAGTTTCCTGGAAGGAGCCTCGACCGAACTGGCCTTTCGCGTGGCGGCTTCGATGGCGTTCAAGAAGGCGTGCGAACAGGCATCGCCGCTTCTGCTGGAACCGTATATGGCGGTTGAAGTCCTGGTGCCCGAGGAGTTTCTCGGCGAAGTGCTCGGCGACATAAACCTGCGAAAAGGGCGAGTCGAGAATATCCTGGCCAGAAAAGCCATCCAGGTGGTGAAGGCGGTCGTTCCCCTTTCCAGGATGTTCGGATACTCGACCTCCCTCAGGTCATCGACTCAGGGCCGCGCTGTTTTTACGATGCATTTCTCCCACTACGATACGGCATCTCAAGTGTAGGTCGGCAGACCCAGCCTCCCCGGCGGCAATAATCCCTGTAATTCTTTCTTGAAGTCCTTATCAAATTGCTGTATCTTGCATAGGTTATGGGGATATCGCAGGCAACCGCACAACATTCCCATCGAGTGCCGAGGTGCTCGCACAGACCAAAGCAAAACGGCGCTTTTCGAGTGAAAGGATTCTGCCCGCATAGGGTTCCGGAAAGGTAGGTGAATGCTGAATGTCGGAGTCAGAGACCCGAGAGAACATTGAAAAGAAAATACGTAAGCTCCGCAAAGATTTTCAAAAAAACGTCCAACCTGTCTTGCGTCGCCACAATTATTATCTTTCCAAGGGGGAGCGCCGCCGCATCAAGAAGAAAAAGGCCATCAAGCGGATACAGCGGCGAGAACGCAGGTTGATGCGAACCGCATAGACCTCCACCTTCCCGGGAAATCCGGACGTTTGAGAAACCGCAATCAGTGTCACTGTAAGAGCATCGTGCCATTCCCGACAGGGATGGCTCTTCTCAGCCTGCGTACCTCATCGCTTCCTTAAGCTTGAAACCCCGAGTTCCATTCCCGGACTCGGGGTTTTGCTCGTTTAAGGCATCGGCGCTCAGTCGGTGAAGCTTCCCTTGAATTCAGGTTTGCGCTTCTCGAGAAATGCGGCAATGCCTTCCCTGGCGTCCCGTCCGGCAAAACTTACAGCGAATGCTTCGGATTCCAGCGCACACCCGGTCACCAGATCCGTCTGCGCACCGCAATCGATGACGCGCTTGAGTGCCCCGAGCGCGGCGGGAGACCTTAAGGAAAGCGCCCGCGCCGTTTTCATCGTTTCCTCGAGCAGCCGGTCAGCGGGAAAAACTCTTGCGACCAGCCCGAGCCTCAGCGCCTCCCCAGCGTCGATCGGAGCGCCGGTCATGCACAGTTCTTTTGCTTTCGCCCGTCCTACAAGCCGCGAGAGACGCTGAGTCCCTCCGAAGCCGGGAATGATCCCGAGGTTAATTTCAGGCTGACCGAATCTTGCGTTTTCAGAGGCATAGATGAAGTCACAGCTCATGGCCATCTCGCACCCGCCTCCCAGGGCAAATCCATTGACACAGGCGATCACGGGTTTGGGCAGTTGTTCGAGACGAAAGAACAGTTCCTGGCCAAACGTTGAAAACTGCCTCGCCTCGAGAGGATTCATGGACTGAAACTTCGCGATGTCGGCACCCGCCACAAAAGCCTTTTCCCCCGCCCCGGTGAGTACCAGGACCCTGAGCGTTTCATCCGTTCGAACTCGATCCAGGACATCGGACACCTCTTCCAGCGTTTTCGGGTTGAGGGCGTTGAGGACCTTTGGCCGGTTGAACGTCAGGACTCCGACCCGGCCCCTGCATTCGAAGACAATGTTCTCATAAGGTTCGGCATCCATTTCTTCGCTCCTTTCCTGAAAGGTTATGCCAGGAGGTCGTGAGCAAACTTCGACAGGTTTTCCTGCGGCCCTATCGCGACCAGGATATCGCCCTCCAGGAGCGTTTCCTGGGGCGAAGGGTTGTAGATCATCGTCCCGTCGCTGCGCTTGATTCCCACGATAATGAGGTTGTAATGGCTGCGGATGCCCGAGTGTAACAGTTCCTTCCCGATCAGGTCGGCTCCCCTCGGAATGCGGAGCTCTTCCATACTCAACTCCATGCCTTCCCCCGAGAGAGCCAGTTCCAGAAAGTCCGTCACGGTCGGCCTCAGGATGTTGTGCGCAATTCGCGTTGCACCAAGGGCAAACGGGGAAACGACGCGATTCGCTCCGGCCTTGACGAGCTTTTTGTCAGTACCCGGGGTCCCGGCCCTGGAGAAGATCAGGACGTCCTTGTTGAGATCCCTTGCCGTCAGAACGATGAAGACGTTTTCGGTATCCCGGCTCACCACCGCGATAATTCCTTTAGCCCGCATGATCCCCGCGTCAACAAGATTTTCCTCCTCTGTCGCATCGCCGATAATATGCAAAATGCCCTTCTCGACAAACCTTGGGGCCAGGGTTTCATCGTTTTCAATGACCACTACGGGCACCCCGGCCTTCAGCAATACCTGGACCACAATCTGGCCCATTTGCCCATAACCGCAAATGATGTAATGCTCTTTAAGCTGACTGAGCAATCTCTTCAATTTTCGCCTCCGATAAAGTTCCGCCAGGTTGGCATCCAGCAGGAGCTGGCTGAAATAGGCGATGTTGAAACCGATGAAACCGGCGCCGGTCAATATGAGGACCACGGTAAAGACCCGGCCGGGATCGTCGAGGGGTCTCACCTCGGTGAACCCTACCGTACTGACCGTGATCACCGTCATGTAGATGGCTTCGATAAAGGAGTAACGCTCAATGAGCATGTACCCCATGGTACCGAAGGCAAGCAGCAGTACCGACAGGATGACAAGCACAACGATGCGGCGAGCCGTCGCTGCGGTCCAGCCATTCCCCATGAGTTGCAATCCTCAAAGTCCTAAAGGATATTCGACCGCTCCCGGTTCGCGGTCTCCGATTGTTTTAATTCCAGCGGTCCGGCAACAACCTTGTGCGGAAAGTGTTACTTTAGCCGCTTTAACTTGGGCCAACAACGGAAAAAGCAAAAAATTCCAAATCATTTTCCACTTAAATTTCGACAAAAAGGATTGACATCGGTGGAGGAAAGACTTAGTAGTAAAAAGGATATGCACAGTAGCCATTCTTGCGTTATGCACATTTGCTTTTGCACCATCACGAGACCTTGCAGCAAGCGACCAGAAAGATGAATCCGTGGGTTTTGACCGCCAGGCCCACAGGAGGATCACCACAATTTTCTTGCATTTCAATGAGATTCTCAGTATGCAGGCGATTGTCTTCGGCGACTTGGCTCTCCCCCTTCCGTCCGCCTCTCGGCGGACTATCGCTCAACCTCCCGGTACTCACACGCTGCTCCGCGATATGGCTTTCCGTCTGCCGGATTCCGCCTTTTTTGCCTTGACAACAAATATTTCAAAGCTATATATAGGGCACCTCGTAACAGTTTGCACAAAATTATGCACACACGAGGTGCCACCACCACAAACCATATTCCAAGGAGAGTGAAGATGTCCAAGCTAGTCCCCCCCCACGGCAAGGAGAAGAAGCTCAAACCATTGTTGCTCGAAGGCGCCGCGTTGGCCGCCGAAAAAGAGAAGGCGAAGACTCTCAAAGTCGTCCCTATGACGAGTCGTGAAGCCTCGGATCTCATTATGCTCGGGATCGGAGCATTCACTCCGCTCGAAGGCTTTATGGGATACGCGGACTGGAAGGGAGTTTGCGATAAATACCTGATGACGGACGGGACGTTCTGGCCTATCCCGATCACCCTTTCCGCGGACAAACAGTTGGCGGGCAGTATCGGCCTGAATGAGGAAGTAGCCCTCTTCGATGTTGAAAACAACGAGATCCTGGGGACCATGAAGGTCACCGAAAAATACTCCATCGACAAGGAACATGAGTGCAAGTCCGTTTTCTGGACCACCGACGCCGCCGGCCATCCCGGCGTTGCCAAAGTGATGTCCCAGAAAGAGATCAACCTGGCCGGACCGGTGAAGGTCATCAGTGAAAGCTTCTACCCGACGCATTTCAAGGGAGTCTACCAGCGTCCGGAAGAAGCAAGGAAGATCTTCGAGGAAAAAGGCTGGCGGACCGTCGCCGCTCTTCAACTCCGCAACCCGATGCACCGCAGTCATGAATTCCTCGCCAAGATCGCCGTTGAAGTCATGGACGGCCTCTACATTCACCAGTTGGTCGGAAAACTCAAGGAAGGCGACATTCCGGCCGAAGTGCGGGTGGAGGCCATCAATGTTCTGGTTGATAATTACTTTGTAAAAAACACGGTCGTGCAGGGCGGTTATCCGGCGGAGATGCGTTATGCGGGTCCCCGCGAGGCGCTGCTTCACGCCGTCTTCCGTCAGAATTACGGCTGCAGCCATCTGATTGTCGGCCGCGACCATGCCGGCGTGGGCGATTATTACGGCCCCTTTGACGCTCAAAAGATCTTCGACGAGATTCCCGCAGGTTCCCTCGTCCTGCAGCCCCTTAAGATCGACTGGACGTTCCATTGTTTCAAGTGCGGCGGCATGGCCTCCATGAGAACCTGTCCTCACGGCAAAGCCGACCGGCTCCTTCTGTCGGGCACCATGGTTCGCAAGACCCTCTCCGAAGGCGGACAACTTCCCGTTGAATTTTCCAGGCCCGAAGTGGTCAAAGTCCTTCAGGCATACTACGCGGGGCTTGAAAACAAGGTCGAGATCAAACTTCACGGTGCAGCTACCGGCGATGTAAAGAAAAAATAGCTACTCAGTCCATTAACCATACTTGAAAGCCGCGTGCCCCCCCCCAGGGGCACGTCCGGCATCACGAAGGGAGGTGCCAAGGGAGAGTCCAAGACGCTCATCATTGAACTTAACTGACTGGAAAAACTGGAATTAAACACTTTGGAGGTGCAGTTATGCCAAGCTATGTAATCCTTGAGAAGTGCGATGGCTGCAAGGGCCAGGACAAGACCGCATGCATGTACATCTGTCCGAACGACCTGATGGTCCTGGACAAAGAAAAGATGAAAGCATTCAACAGGGCCACTGAGATGTGCTGGGAATGCTATAACTGTGTCAAGATTTGCCCCCAGCAGGCGATCGACGTACGCGCATACGCCGACTTTGTTCCTATGGGTGCTTCAGTGGTGCCCCTCCGCGGGTCCGAAGACATCATGTGGACCGTCAAATTCCGTAACGGTCAGCTCAAACGCTTCAAGTTCCCCATTCGGACCACTCCGGAAGGAAAAGCGGACCCGTTGGCGGGTTTTGAGACGGGCACTGACGATCTCAAGAGCCCCGTGCTCTGTACCGAGCCGGCTTCCACCTGGGCCAGCGAGCTTCCAACCCTGAAGAAATAACCCTAAGGAGGTGACGATATGCCAAATTTTGAAACCGTAGTAGTCGATACCGATCTCCTGATCATAGGCGGTGGTATGTCTGCCTGTGGCGCGGCCTTCGAGGCTGCATACTGGGCAAAAAAGCATGGCCTTAAGGTCGTTGTGGTGGACAAGGCCGCCATGGACCGTTCCGGCGCTGTGGCCATGGGTCTTTCAGCCATCAACCAGTACATCGGATATGCCAAGGGCGAGAACAGTCTTGAGGACTACGTCAAGTACGTGCGCCAGGATCTCATGGGCATCTCCCGTGAAGACCTGGTTTACGACATCGCACGTCATGTCGACTCATCCGTCCATCTTTTCGAGAAATGGGGCCTCCCCATCTGGAAAGACGCCGACGGCAAGTACGTGCATGAAGGCCGTTGGCAGATCATGATCAACGGTGAATCCTACAAGGTGCTCGTCGCCGAAGCCGCCAAGAACGCCATGGCAACGCTCGGCGAAAACGGTCAGATCTTCGAACGCGTTTTCATCGTTGAGCCCCTCATGGACGGTGACAAGTGTGTAGGCGCCGTCGGCTTCAGCGTGCGTGAAAACAAGTTTTACGTGTTCAAGGCCAAAGCGACCCTGGCCGCGATGGGCGGCGCAGTTCATGTTTTCCGTCCCCGGTCGGTGGGTGAAGGCCTCGGCCGCGCCTGGTATCCGCCCTGGAACTCAGGCTCCACCGCGTATTTCACCATCCGCGCCGGCGCCGAGATGACCTGCCAGGAAGTGCGTTTCATTCCGGTCCGTTTCAAAGATGGTTACGGCCCTGTCGGCGCATGGTTCCTGCTGTTCAAGGCCCGCGCGGTCAACGCCTTCAATGAAGAGTACATGGTGACCCGCGCCAACGAACTGCCCAAGTGGGCCCCTTACGGCCTCGGCAAACCCATCCCAGCCAACCTGCGCAACTGGCTCGGCATGGAAGACGTCATGGCCGGCAAAGGCCCGATCTACATGAAGACGGAAGAGGCCATCGCCAACCTGGCCGCCAAGTACAAAGACGATCCCAAGGCCTTCAAGCGAAAGATGAAGGAACTGGAAAGCGAAGCCTGGGAAGACTTCCTGGATATGACCATCAGCCAGGCGCTTCTGTGGGCCGGCAGCAACATCCAGCCTGAAGAAAAGCCATCCGAAATCGCCGCCGCCGAGCCTTACTTCATCGGTTCGCACTCCGGCGCTTCCGGCGCCTGGGTTTGCGGTCCGGCAGACGTGATGCCTGCCGAGTACAAGAAGCAGTGGGAGCCCCTCGGCGTGTACAACCACATGACCACCGTAAAGGCCCTTTTCACTGCCGGTGACGGCGCCGGTGCATCCAGCCACAAGTTCTCCTCCGGGTCCCATGCCGAAGGCCGTATCGCCGCCAAGGGCGCTATTGCCTACATCATGGACAACAATACCGCTCCCAAGGTCGATGATGCGACCGTCGAAGCGTTGAAAAAGACCATTTTGGCTCCGATGGAACGGTTCGAAGAGTTCTCGAAGCTTTCGAGCGACCCGGACATCAACCCGAATTTCATCAAGCCCAAGATGTTCATGTTCAGGCTCCAGAAGATCATGGACGAATACTGCGGCGGCGTATCCTCGCAGTTCACCACCAACAATTCCCTGCTCACCAGGGGCCAGGAACTGCTCGGGATGCTGAAGGAAGACGCCGAGAAACTCGCCGCTTCCGACCTCCACGAACTGCTGCGCGCATGGGAAAACACCCATCGCCTGTGGATTGCAGAGAGCCACCTGCGGCATGTCATGTTCCGTGAAGAGAGCCGTTGGCCGGGTTATTACTACCGGGCCGATTTCCCCGACATGGATGAGGCCAACTGGAAAGTGTTCGTTAACTCCGTATGGAATCCCAAGACCGGCGAATGGACCATGAAGAAGGTCCCCGTCGTCAACCTTCCGGTCTAGTGTGAACGATTGAAATACGCAACTCCGGGCGCTTCCCTTGCGCCCGGAGTTTTTTGTTTCTCCCCGGCCGTCCTGCCGCGCATGCAAAATGCCGCTTTTCCAGTTCCCTGATTCGTGGTGATGCCTCTGCGTACGCGGGTTTTTCGGTTGAAAGTATCCGGTCATAAAGTTAATGTTCAGGGCCTTTGAATTACCCGACGTTGAATCGTTCCCTTTCCCGTCCCATGGCCGATCGGAGCATGAACCGGACGCACCGCGCACCGGTGCCCGTTGGACTCCCTTTACGCAAAGCCGGCTGCATGCCGGGGGGTGATGACCGGATGGAACCAAGGATCGTATCTACCGAGATGCGCGACTACATAGTCGGCATGGGGGCCGCGACACTCAATCACTGCATGCAGTGCGGCCTTTGCACCGGCCTTTGCCCGTGGCGTCTCATACCGGGCGAGACCAGCCGCACCTTCAACATCCGTTATATGCAGCGGCTGGCCCAGATGGGGATGGAGGGTTTCGAGAACGAGAAGATGCTGTTCGGGTGTTCCACGTGCGGTCTCTGCCAGTCTCACTGTCCCCGCAAGGTTAAGATCGTGGATAACGTCCGGGCGATGAGGGCCGGAATCGTCGGCGCCGGAATTCCGCCCGCCCATCTCAGGACCGTTCTCGGAAGCGCCCATGCGAACGGGAACCCGTGGTCCGGCCGAAGAGAGGCCCGTACGGCCTGGAAAAACGGACTGGATGTTCCCGACTATGGTCCCGACAAGGATTACTTCCTTTTCGTGTGCTGCCACTCCTGCTACGACGCTCGAAGCGCTACAATAGCCCGGAGCGTTTCCAGACTGCTCACCCATGCAAAGGTGAGTTTCGGTATTATCGGCGTCGAAGAGAGCTGTTGCGGGGAAAGCATTCGAAAAGCAGGGGAAGAAGAACTCTTTCAGAAACTTGCACTCTCAAACGTCGAACTCTTCAACAGCCGGGGCGTGAAGAAGATCATCACGACATCTCCTCACTGCCTCTGGACCTTCAGGAACGAATACCCCGCGTTGGGTGGGCAATGGGAAGTCGTCCACTACACCGAGCTGTTGAAGGAACTCTTCCACGAGGGCCGGCTGACATTCGATGCCGGGCTCAGGAAAAAGGTTGCCTTCCATGACCCGTGTTATCTCGGCAGACACAGCGGTATCTATGAAGCGCCGCGAGATCTGGCCGCGGCGCTGCCCGGCGTGGAACCGAAAGAACTACCGCGGTCCAGGGAGATGAGCCTGTGCTGCGCGGGCGGCGGAGGCCGGATCTGGGCTGAGGTGCCGCCGGGAGAACGCTTCGGTGAACTTCGAATAATGGAGGCGGTCGGAGCCGGAGTTGAGGTTCTCACGACTTCCTGCCCGTTCTGCCTCAATATGCTGACCGATGCATGCAACGGTCTTGAGAAACAGGACGTGCTGCAGGTCGTGGAACTGTCAGATCTGCTGGCAAGGGCACTCCCGGAGACACCTCCAGAATAATAGAACCGTAAGTCCACGATTCCCCTAACCCGGAATTGCGGCCTTTCATTCCATTCACGATCCAAGACAGGAGTATCACGAACATGCCTGTGACCTTTGAACTGTTGAAATCGCGGAAACAGGATTACCTCCTCGCTCAGTGGCAAAACGGGGAACTGGTCCTGGAACCTTTCTGCTTCTGTGGAAATGCACTTGACGAAGACTATTCCTGCAACTCGTGCGGTCACGAATGCGACTGCACTTTCGTTGCCTGCAAGGATCCCGAGGCGCTTTCGATCGTGGAAAGGCTGATTCAGTCGAACCCCAATTTCAAAAACTACAATGCGTCGCTGCTGGACGGGTAATCACCGAGGATTCAAATGGCCGAAATTGACAAAGATATTCAACAGAAAGTCCTTGGGGACGCCAGCCTCTTTCCGTTCGCCTGCAAGGACACTCTTCCCTGCTTCACCCAGTGCTGCCGGGATGTGAACATCTACCTTACCCCTTACGATATCCTGAGGCTCCGCCGGACATTGAAGATCGGCTCCTCCGAGTTCCTCACACGATACACTTCCCATTTTCTTGCGCGAGTCACCAATATTCCCGTCGTTCAGTTGAAGATGGAGCCCGACTCCCTGCGGTGCAGCTTCGTGACCGAAGACGGCTGCAATGTCTATCAGGACCGTCCGTGGGCCTGCCGCATGTTTCCCCTCGATCTGGCTTCGAGGGAAGGCGAATATGAAGTGATGGCCGGCAAAGAACGCTGTCTGGGTCTCCTTGAGGCTTCTCCCGCGACAGTATCGCAATGGCTGGAAAGGCAGGGCATCGAGCCTTATGCCGAGATGGAGAGACTATTCCAGACCGTGGTGCCCGAGCGGTTCGAGAGGGGCGCTCCCATGGATCCGGGCCTTGGGAAAATACTTTTCCTCGCCTATGACCTCGACCGCTTCGCCGAACTCCTGAGAGACAGCCGCTTCCTCACTTTCTACGATGTGGACGAAGAGACCCTCCGGAATGCCTGTAACAAGGATGAAGAACTACTCAAACTGGCATTCAGATACATCCGCAGTCAAATGGAAGATCTCTACCCGGTGACTTGAGCCGCGGCCGCTCACCCCGTACACGGCCTGAAAGGAAAATATGCCCATCGAAGACACGGCCCCCCAAGGTATCGGGGAGATGCTGGAACCCCTCGTCGACGGCAAATTCAACTTCGCCTGCCATCCCGGCGTCCCCTGCTTTACCGAGTGTTGCAGGGATTTGAAGCTTCTGCTCACTCCCTATGACATTCTAAAGCTGAAAAAGCGTCTCGGCCTGCAGGCAAGGGCTTTTCTTGACCTTCACACCGAGACCGCCTACGACGAACAGCGCCATCTCCCCATGGTTTATCTCCGAATGCAGCAGGACAACCGCCGAACCTGCCCCTTCGTTTCTCCGGCAGGTTGCACGGTCTACGAGGACCGGCCGTCTGCATGCCGCATTTATCCCATTGCGCGGGCATCCAGGGTGCACCGTACCCATAGAGCCGTCATCGAGAATTTCTTCATTCTTCGGGAACGTCACTGCCGGGGGTTCGAAAAAGGCCGCACGTGGTCGATCCGGGAGTGGCTGCAGGACCAGGGGCTTGATGCCACTACCGACATGAACAATCGGTGGATGGACATCGTCACCCATCCGAGGCTCAGGGAGAGTTCGTCGATCTCTTCTCAGCAGCGGCAGATGTTTTTTCTGGCAAGTTACAATATGGACCAGTTCCGCGATTTCGTGTTCAAGAGCCGCTTCCTCAGCATCTTCGATATCACGGATGAAGACATCGAGGCCATGAGGCTGGAGGATGAGCCGTTGCTCGCCCTGGCGTTCAACTGGCTCAAATTCTCGCTCGTGAACGAACCCGGCCTCGTATTGCGGGAATCCGTGAAGCCGGCGTCCACCCCGGAATCGCAATAGGCATTCCTCGCCGGCTGTGCGGATCAATCGGGAATAATTCCGGACTTTCCCGCGTCAGGCGACCACACGGGCAGAGGGCCGCTCGCTCCGGTCTCGGGGTCCAGACGGTGCCTGTAAGAACAGGCAACCTCCGTGGTTTCTTTCATATGCCGCCATCCGCGGACATAGTATGAGCATTCGTCGTTGAAGCACACATAGAAGAACTCCGCGCTCCAGGTGGACATCGGCGGAGTCCTCCATTTGCTCATCTTGCATCCGCAATGAGGGCAAATCGTCTTATCCGGTTCCATGCATTCTTCTCCTTCAGTCCGGGTGAATCCATCGGCGAGCGTCCTGCACCCGGGCTGGACAGTTCTCAAATGGCACTCCATGCCCCGCCACAGCCCGCAGCACCTTCGCAACCCTCCGCGAGATCATTCATTTCTTCGTGACTTCAGACATTTGAGCGATAAACGGCAGATACTCTCAGCCGGGACTGTAACCAGCCGCGAAAAAGAAGGCAAGCCCATGCCGGCGGGGAGTCGCCGATGCCGGTTCAAGCGAAAGGAACTAAGTCGAGCAAATGTCGGCGGGCACCGGGTAATCTTCCGGTCTGAACGTCCTGTTCTTAAGAAAAATCTCGGCGAACTGTTTCATGGTGTCCTTCATCACCACCTCGTAATTCGGCACGTTCCTGTCGAAAACAGCCGCAATTTTTTCGTAGCTGAGCTTGCTGAGGTCCTGGGAAAGCGCGAGGTATTCCTTTCTCACCTCTTCGGGCAGGGCAGCAATCATGTTCTGGCCCAGCATGCATTCGAAAAGGCGGTACATGTCGTCGAGCAGTTTCTTTAAAGGTTCCGCCTCCGGCTCTTCGCCTCTTTTCTCAACCAGCACCTTGCAGAAGTTCAAAATGTAAGGATTTCGATCCATCGATCCCGACGCAGTCATCTTTGCCCCGGTTGTTTCCTGTTCCTTCTGAGACATGATTCCATCCTGTTTGATCAGTAATAATCCTCAATGAAAATCCCTGGGGCCGGATTGCCCCGGCCGCTTTGCCCGGCGGCCGCTATCATTATGCACAAAAGCGGCATACCCTCTTCTTCAATTTGCATAGGCATAAGGACTCCCGGCACGGCCCGAATAACCCCCCTGCCCCTCTTCGATCGCTACCGGTATCCGACCAGCCACCTCCAGTACCACAGCCACTTCCAGAGCCGTCTCTTCTTGCGTTCAATCCTTATAACACGATTGCAGTCTTTTAAGACCTTCCAATCGAAATTCAGGAATATTCTGCTGAAGCCCGAATCGGGACCGTAGGTTTCCGTCTCCCACTTTTTTCTGAGGTCGATGGGAGTGTTATATGCCAAGTCCCTCACCAGGGAGTGATATGACGTATCCCTGTTGATGTCTTTTCGGTCAAAGCAATTGTACTTCCTGTTGAGACTCATCTGCCTTGAACCGTGATATTTCAAGTTCTTGACGAACCGGAAGTCCTCCGAGCCGTAATGGCCGGAGAATTCCTCATCATAGCCGAAGAACCTCATGAAGCGCGCCCTCGACATCAGGAATGCGTTCGGCCCCTTTCGGCTTTCTCCAGTGGCCGGGTCGGTCCTGTAGATCTTGTAGAAATTCCTTCCGCATTCTTTTCGCCGGAGCATATGCCGAAGCGTCACCTCGGGAAACTCGTGATCGAGGTCCACCAGGAGCATCTTGTCCGATTTGGCGTACACCGCCCCCAGGTTTCTGGCTCCGCCCTGGTTCCAGGCAATATCCTCGGTTATCTTCAACCATGTGAAATTGAGATTTAAGTCAGGGATTTCATAATCGAGAGGAGAACCGTCGTCCACGATCACGAACTGGATACGATCGAGCAGGTCGGGATCGTATTTCTCATATCGCTTCAACAGGTCAACAACCGGAGAGGCATCGTTTTGATTGCAGTAGAAGTGCGTTATGTAAGAGAGTCTGATATGGGATTTATCGACCCCCTTTCTCCTGTTGCCGTTCACTCTTCACCTCCGGTCCCGCTACCCGCCGTTACGCTGTTCACCATCACCCTGCCGGTTCCCTATTATATTGGAATCGGAACTCATTGCAAATGGACGTTCAGCACAGACTTCCATCGTTTCTCTTTGAATTTTTACGCCGCATGCCTGTCAATTCAACCCGACCTGTGTTAAAAAAATAGGCCCGCCCGACGCTCGCTCACGACCATCCGGAAGAGAGGCTCCGGGGGTAAAGAGCGGCTTCAAGGCGTATGATGGTCTTTTTGATCTTTTTTAGTGCATGTGTCAACAATACCTGTGAGTTGGTGAATCCGATATGTCTGATTTCATGGCCGCTTGTCTGCAATACGAAGTTGTCCCCGGCGATGTCGACTCAAACCTTTCCTCCGTGCGCAAGGGCATCGCGGAACTGGCCGGGCGAGGCTGCCGCCTTGTCGTTCTGCCCGAAATGTGGGCGTGCGCTTTTCCTTATTCCAGGATGGAGAAGCTCGCGGCCAGGACACCGGAAATTCTGGACGAGATGAAGCAGTGGAGCCGCACAGGGGGACTCGTGCTCGTGGGAAGCCTCCCGGAAGCTGATGGAGGCAGGGTCTACAATACGAGCTACGTCATTGACACCAATGGGGAATTGGCGGGAAAGTATCGGAAGATCCACCTCTTCTCCCTCCAGCACGAAGATGTCCATTTCGGCAGCGGATCGACTCCGCTGGTCTGCACAACCTCTGTCGGCCGTCTGGGCATCATGATATGCTATGATTTAAGGTTTCCCGAGCTGGCGAGAAAGCTCGCCCTCGACGGAGCTGAAATCATTTGTGTATCGGCTCTGTGGCCTGTGGCCCGAATCGATCACTGGTCCATGTTCCTGCGCAGCAGAGCCGTGGAAAACCAGTTGTTCCTCATCGGATGCAACGGGTGCGGCGTCGAAAAACACTTGAAATACGGGGGCATGTCCGCGATTCATTCCCCCGCCGGGGATACGCTGGCTCAGGGGGGCTCGGGACCGGGACAGATTTTCACCACATTAAAGATGCAGGAAATCCGCAAATTCCGCGACCTCCTCACCTGCTTCGAAGACCGTGTTCCCGAAGCGTACCGAGGCATCGCGAACTAGGGACGACCACAGCGTCTTTCGAAAACATGCTTGTCAGGGGGGCGATGTCCTGGCGACAGGACACTGTAAGAGAAGGAAAATACCCATGCAGGACACGGACAAACTCTACGAAGACCTCGCGGCTCACCTCGACCGGCTCCCGGCGGGATTCCCCAGGACTGCGACGGGGGTTGAGATGCGCATCCTGCGAAGGCTGTTTACTCCTGAGCAGGCCGCACTGGCCATGCTTACGACTCTAAAACCTGAGACCCCTGAAGAAATTGCCGCGAGAAGCGGAAGGAACCCCGAGGAGTTGGCAGCCCAGCTCGAAGCTCTGTCAAGGAAGGGCCTGATCTTCCGGATCCGTAAAGACGGCAAGGCCTTCTACAGGGCATCTCAATTCGTGATCGGCATATGGGAATTCCACGTGAACGACCTCGACCCCGAGTTCATTCGGGACGCGAATGAGTATTTCCCGCACTTTTTCAGGGAAGGCTACCAGCCGGAAATCCCGCCGCTGCGGACCATTCCCATATCGAGAGCACTCCCGAGCGAACAGGCCGTCATGCCCTATGAAAAGGCGCGAGAGATCATCATGGAACAGGATAAGATCCTCGTTGCGCCCTGCATCTGCAGAAAGGAACACCACATCACGGGCCACGGCTGTGACAAGCCCGTAGAAAGCTGCCTCGTTTTCGGGCTGGGAGCCGAATACTATGAAGAAAACGGCCTCGGCCGCCAGATCACTCGTGAGGAAGCCCTGGAAATTCTCGAAAAAGCCGAAACGACGGGACTCGTCCTCCAGCCGTCCAATGCCCGGACTGTGACCAACATCTGTACCTGCTGCGGATGCTGCTGCCAAATCCTGATTCACCTCAAATCGATGCCAAACCCGTCCGAATGTGTTGCGTCAAACTATTTTGCCGCCGTCGATGCCGATCTGTGTTCCGGGTGCGGCACCTGCGCCACGCGTTGCCAGATGGACGCCGTCAGCCTGATCGAGGATACGGCGGCGATCGATCTCAATCGGTGCATCGGGTGCGGGCTGTGCGTTCCCACGTGCCCGGAGGAAGCGGTCCGGCTCGAACTGAAAAGTGCCGAGGTGCGTAAGGTTCCGCCGCCTCACATGATGGACACTTACAAACAAATTGCCGTTTCCAGGATGAGGAAGTCCCGAAAGAGACGATAATTCCCTCTTCATTTTCAACAGGTCAGGAGAACCATGGCATCCGTGCAGAAGAGCTATCACGAAATCAATGAGAAGATACGCAAAGGGCAGGCCGTCGTCGTGACGGCCGAAGAGATGGTGGGCATCGTCAGGAAAAAGGGGCCGGCCCGCGCCGCGGCCCAGGTCGACGTCGTTACGACCGGCACATTCGCTCCAATGTGTTCTTCGGGAGCGTTCATCAACTTCGGCCACACCCAGCCGCCCATAAAGGCGAGCAAGATCTGGTTGAACGATGTTCCCGCATACGGAGGCCTTGCCGCCGTGGATGCTTACCTCGGAGCCACGGAACCCGCGCTCGACGACCCGCTCAACAAGATCCATCCCGGTAGTTTCGAATACGGGGGAGGCCATGTCATTCACGACCTGGTGGCTCGAAAACCCATTCAACTGCGGGCCGAAGGGTATGGGACGGACTGCTATCCCAATCGCCACGCGGAGATGACCGTCACACTGGACGATTTGAAATACGCGGTGCTCTGCAATCCGCGCAACGGCTATCAGAACTACAGTTGTGCCGTCAACCTGTCCGATAAGACGATCTACACCTACATGGGGACCCTGAAACCGAGGATAGGCAATGCAAACTATTGCACGGCGGGGCAGCTCAGCCCCTTGCTGAACGACCCTTATTACAGGACCCTTGGCCTTGGCACGCGCATCTTCCTTGGAGGCGCGCAGGGCTTCATCGTGTGGCACGGGTCCCAGCACAACCCCGATGTGCCGCGTCTGCCCAACGGCGTCCCGAGAATGCCTTCGGGAACGCTCAT
Organism: uncultured Syntrophobacter sp.; assembly: GCA_963666995.1. GTDB lineage: Bacteria > Desulfobacterota > Syntrophobacteria > Syntrophobacterales > Syntrophobacteraceae > Syntrophobacter. The sequence continues at coordinate 5,195,545 of OY762941.1, forward strand.
GGTCCTGGGAGATCTCAAGCAGATGCTGCCCCGCTGGCTGATGGGCGCGAGCTTCCAGGGATACGGCTGCTCGCTCTCTGTCGGGCTGGGCATTCCCATCCCCATCCTTGACGAGCAAATGGCCGCTTACACGGGGATTTCCGACGAAGAGATCGTCACCCAGGTGAAAGACTACAGCTTCACCCGGTCGGACTCCATTGCCGAGGTGAATTACGCGCAACTCAAGAGCGGAAGCATCCAGGTGGAGGGGCGCGACGTGCCGACCGTCCCGTTGTCGAGCTATTCGCGGGCCAGGGAAATCGCCGGAATACTCAAGAGCTGGATCGAACAGGGGACATTCACCCTGGGTGAGCCCCAGCAGTTGCTTCCCACAGTGCCGATCATGGGAGCGGTCTCCCCGCCCGGGACCTCCGGCGAAGACTCCGAACCGCGGCCGGCATAATCCCATGGAGAAGACCTTTCAATTTCCGGCTCATCTCGACGTGAAGATTCAGGCACTGACCGATGCCCTCATGCCTCATGACCGGATCGGCATTGCCTTCTCCGGAGGTGTCGACAGCAGCTTTCTCCTGTGGTTTGCGCACTGCCGCCTCAAAAAGCCGGTGACCGCCGTATTCGTCGAATCGACATTCGTCGGCCGCTCAGAGCGCGAAAACGCCGATCGGGTCGCTTCGGAAATCGGCGTCGTCCTGGAAAAAATCGTTGTTGACCCGACGGTTATCCCCGTTCTGCGGGACAATCCCGTCACGCGCTGCTATCACTGCAAAAAGGAAGTAATGGGCCGGGTGAGGGAAAGAGCCTTCGAACTTGGGTGTTGCGTTCTCGCCGATGGGTCTCATGCCGGAGACAGCGTCGGGTATCGGCCCGGGAAACAGGCCCTCCTGGAACTGGGCATTCTCAGTCCCCTTGCGGTTGCCGGCCTGGTAAAAGATGAAATACGCGAACTCAGCCGGCCGGCCGGGCTTTCGGTTTGGAACAAACCTTCCCAGTCGTGCCTCGCAACCCGCTTCCCCTACGGGACCGCCCTCACCCGGGATCTTCTTTCCCGGGTCGACCGGTGCGAGGAAATCCTGCGGGAACTCGGCTTCGGCCAGCTTAGAGTCCGTGTCCACGGCGACCTCGCACGCATTGAAGTAACTCCCCAGGCTTTCCCGGCTTTTGCCCGGGAGGAAATCAGGACCCGCATCCTTCGGGAATTCAAGGAGTTGGGCTTCCATTTCGTTACGATCGATCTCGCCGGATTTCGCAGTGGAAGTTGGGATGAAACCATTCGCAAGACGGGAACAGAATGAAGAATAGAAAAGGCAAGGGAATCGGACTCTTATCGGGAGGGCTGGACAGCCTGCTCGCAGCCAGGGTCCTTAAGATGCAGGATTTGGATCTCATCGGCATAACCTTCGCCACCCCCTTTTTCGGCCCGAAGCCCGGACAGGACCTGGCTCAAATGGCGGGGATCCCCGTACTGGTCATCGATATCACCGACAAGCACCTGGAAATGCTGAGGAATCCGGTTTACGGCTACGGCAGCCAGATGAACCCCTGTATCGATTGCCATGCACTGATGCTCAGGGAAGCCGGACGCCTCATGGAGACCGAAAACGCCGATTTCTTGTTCACCGGGGAAGTGCTCGGGCAGCGCCCCATGAGCCAGAGGAGGGATTCCCTCAAGAGCGTTGAGAAACTGGCCGGACACCCGGGCCGCATCCTCCGCCCCCTCAGCGCCAAGCTGCTGCCGCCCACCATCGTGGAGACGGAAGGCCTGGTGGACCGGGAACAGCTCCTTGACATCCACGGACGCTCCCGTAAGCGCCAGACCGCCCTGGTCGAATTTTTCGGCATCAAAGATTACCCGCAGCCCGGCGGCGGATGCATGCTGACCAAAGAAGGCTTTGCGAACAAGTTGAGGCAGCTCTTTGCGAGGTATCCCGATGCGGCGGCAAGGGAAGTGGAATTTTTGAAATGGGGCAGGCACTTCGCTCTACCGAACGGCAGCATTTTTTGCGTCGGCAGGCGGGAGGCGGACAACGACAAGCTGGATTTTCTCGCCCGTCCGGCAGACATCACCATGCGGGTCCTGGACCGTCCGAGCCCGACCGGGGTCCTCATCGCATCCGCAGCAGCAGAGGAAGACCTTGAATTTGCGGCAACGATCGTGGCCGCATACAGCGACGCCGTCAGCGGGGAATCCGTTCGGGTCGAATGGAAACACGGAGATGAATCGGGGATAATGACCGAGACGGCATCCGACAGGGAGCGGTTCCAGGACCACCTGATCTGACCCGTCCGGGCAGGCGCGGCTGCCCCCCTGCCCTTCCGGACACGCCTAATCGCCCGCTTCCGGGTGATGCGCGTGGTAGTCGCAATAAGGACGCAATGGGCAAATCGACATTTTCGGCTTTCTCGCCTGGCAGACTTCACGGCCGAGCAGGATCAACTGGTGGCAGAACTTCACCCATTTTTCCCTGGGAATGATCGCCATGAGATCCCGCTCGATCTTTTCGGGATCTTCCTGGAACGTCAATCCAAGCCGCCGGCTTACACGCGCCACATGGGTATCGACGACGATCCCCGGGATGTGAAACGCTTCTCCCAGCACGACGTTCGCCGTCTTGCGCCCGATTCCCGGCAATTGCACCAGAGTGTCGAGATCCGGGGGGACTTCGCCGTTAAACCGTTCGTCGAGAACTCTGCATGTTTCCTTTATGTTTTTCGCCTTGTTCCGGTAAAACCCCGTGGACCTGATGTCGGTCTCCAGCTCTTCGAGAGGAGCCGTCGCATAGGCTCTTGCCGATGGATATTTTTGGAAGAGGTGCGGCGCGACCTGGTTCACTCTTTCATCGGTGCACTGGGCCGAGAGGATCGTCGCGACCAAGAGTTCGAGTGGATTCCGGTAATCCAGGGTGCAGGTTGCATGGGGGTATTTCTGCTCGAGCAGGCCGATGACGGCCTTCACTTTTTGGGCGTCGGGGGCTTTCCCCGGCGGAGGATTCTTTGTCTTGTTTCCGGGCATAGGTCGCATCCATATTGGTTGAAATGAGGCAAAATCCATTCTTCGACAGGTTGCAAAATGAATCCTGGGTGGTTATATGTCAAACTTCCAATTGGATTTCAAGGAAAAACATTTTATAGTTAACACCGCTTATCTGCGGATTCAACACTCCGATTTTCGGCGAACTATCGATTCCGGCGGCTACCGGTGAAACGAGGATCATGATTAAAGAATCGACATTCAGGCATGAAATTTTCATCGACAGTGATGGTGAGGTCCCCGTGGCGAAGAAAACTGAAGTGATGATGAAGAATTTTCTCAAGTCCGCATCCTACAAAGGCAGACCCGACAAGCGCCTGGTGCAGACTCACATCATCATTTGCCCTTTTTGCGAGAACGGACACCCCGTCCCCATGGATTTCGATTCAATCCACCGGTGCAGTTGCGGAGCCTGCTACAAGGTGTGCGGAAATCATGCCCTGGAGCACGGCGTGGGAGACATTGCCGATGAACTCTGGAGCGAAGAAGAACTCGACTTCGTGCGTTCGATCCCGGTCGATTTCTGCAACATCGTGATCGAAAAGGACTTCGACCGGCTGCTGGATTTGAAACAGACATCCGATTTCAACGGCTTGCAGCGTTTCTGCAAGTTCGACATCAATGTGCACCTCACCCTGGTCTGGGTGAAAAGGCTTTTCTAGCCTTCTTTGCGCAGGCTGAGGGAAATGCGCCCGGGATAAAACGCCTTTTGGGCATGTTCCGGTCGTCTCGGCCGCGGTGCCTCGGCGGCAATCGCTCGCGGCGCTCCGTACAAAGTCGATAAGCCGTTGACACGTCTCATAAAACCTGCTACTGAAAAGTATATTGAAGACTCATTTGCTGTTGAGTGCGCGTGGCTTCCCGGTCGTTTACCGGAAATCACGGTTTTCCATGCGGCATCGGGATCGGCGCGTCAGTCATAAAGGCAGCCGGGGATTCATTCGGCCGCCCGTGCAGGAAAGAGGCATTGGATTTGCCGCTCAGGGGGTGCTGTGAAAGGTGCCCCTTTGCATTTACCACGCTTCGCGGACGTGAGGGAGGCAGGTGCAGTATGGAGCATGGTGAGACTCGCATCGTCATGGAAGCCCACGATATTGGGGAAGCCCTCGAGAGGCTTGCCAGGGAAATCATCGAGCAGCCGGTGAATCGGTCCAAGCTGGCTCTTGTCGGGATTCATACGGGAGGGGTATACCTTGCGCGGCGCCTGGAGGCGCTGATCTCAAAGCAGATCGACCATCCCGTCCCCGTCGGGTCGCTCGATATCAACCTTTACCGCGACGACTGGACGCGTCTCCACACCCAGCCCGTGGTGAGGGCAACAAACCTTCCCTTCCAGATGGACGAGCGCGACATCGTGCTCGTGGACGACGTCCTCTACACGGGGCGGACCATACGGGCCGCACTCGACGCCCTGATGGACTACGGGCGCCCGAAGCGCGTCCAGGTGGCCGTGCTGGTCGACAGGGGGCACAGGGAACTGCCCATTTGCGCGCAGTTTACCGGCATCAAGCTCGAGACCCTTTCCGATGAACAGGTGAATGTGCTCCTGGTCGAGAAGGACGGAACGGACAGCGTGGTGCTGGAGCGAAGCGTAAGCACTGCAACGGCTTGATCGATACCGTACGGCCGGATCGTCGCCGGCACGGTCTACCCATATCCCGGTGAATTGTTCGGATATGCCTGCTCTGATCCGGCGTAATCATCGCGCCAACCCTCCGGAGACACCCGGGAATTGTGAACCGTCCTCTGCTGCCGGAAACGCTGTAGAGGACGGGGGAATTCGGGAGGCCCGTTCCTGCCCGGCTTTTTTGCCAAATCCGGTGGAATTTCAGGTTCCCTCACCAGATACCCCGGGGGCGATGAATGCCCGGCAGGCTGAGATTTTGATTGCCAAGGGGCGCCCGGTCATGTTAAAGACCTTAACACTTTGAGCGGGAGTAGCTCAGTTGGCTAGAGCATCAGCCTTCCAAGCTGAGGGTCGCGGGTCCGAAGCCCGTCTCCCGCTCCAAGTTTTTCCAATGTAAAAACAGTAGGTTAACCCAGATTTTTCGATCAAGATTTTCCGATCCCCCACAGCATCCCCCGCATTCCCTCGCAAGACCCATCATATTGCATCCTGTGGGTGCTGAAAAGTTGCCTTATTCCCTGAAAACGGAGTTCGCAAGATTGGCCTCACTTTCAACTTTTTCGTCGAAGCCTGAATCTGTTCAGCGGGAATTATTCCTCTTCGCGCGAGAGGATTCGTTTTCATTTCAGGTTTTCGATACTCACGAGCCTGTACAGGGACGCTGCGATCTGATTCGCCTTGTCCGGACACTCGCCCGGGACCCTTCAGTCAACGGCATTGCCTCTCCCGGTAGAGCGAAGAGCCGCTTTCCGGATTGAAGCTCAATCGCTCCACGCGACATTGGTACGCACACCCGTGTCGCTGAGCACCGCATTTTGAGGTTTTGAACCATACCAATTTCAGGAGGTTCGATTTAGCTGTTCAATTGCCCTGAATTTTGTATTAGAGATTAGGTTGCAAAAATAGTTGCAGGAAGGTCCGGCGCAGAGAACGGCATGACGGGAGAGCCGCGCCGAAGCGATTCCTCCACATACTGCATGCAATTGCCGCGAGAGGTTACCCATGGCCATGGGCAGTCTGAAGATGGGCTTCAAGAGAAGCATCAGAAGAAAGATCCTGTTTTATACCGGGTCCGTTATGTTTGTGGTTTTCATGGCAATCCTTGGCATTTACAGCAGGGATATGTACTGGAGCCTGGTGGAAGCCAACGAGCACCGAATTGCGGTCAACACCGCCAAGGCGGCTCTCGAGATCGAAATGGCCAACATGGATGCGGTGACCACCGCCAAAGACATGGCCCTGGCTCAGGAAAGCGGTCTCTTCGGAAAGAGGGCCGAAACGGTCAAATACATGTACGCCATCGCCGAGAGTAGTCCGCAATTTTTCGACGCTTACACCATTTACGAGCCGAATGCCGATGGACGGGACGAAGCCTCCAAAGGCCAACAGGGATCTGATGCTGCGGGCCGATTCAATGCCGTAGTGGATAACGTAGACGGCAAACAGGTGTTCACCGCCGCCGTCGACATGGAAACGAGCCTCTACTACCAGGGCTTGAAAGAAAAGTATCTGTCGGGCTCCAAGGAGAAGCACATGATCACGGAGCCCTATGTTTATGAAGGTGTCATGATGGTAGAGCAGACCTATCCCGTGATCATTGGGGGCAAGTTTGCAGGCATTACGGGCGTGGACCGGACCCTGGGGTACCTTTCGGAATACCTGACTTCCATCAGACCCTACACGACCGCCGATTTCATACTCGTAAGCCGCCTTGGGAGAGTCATCTCGGCCACGATGGACCCCGGGCTGAACACCAAGAAGATGGATGAGACCCCTTACGGCGACGTACTCAACTACTACCACCACGCGAAGGGAAATGCGGGAGTGAGGCAGGAAGTGAATCCGGTGGACGGTGAGACCTACTTCTACTCGGGAGCGCGGATCAAGACGGGCGCATGGACTCTGGTAATGCGTGTGTCACGCAACGAGATCCTGATGCCCATCCTGAAGGCGGTGATCCACGTCACCGTGGTTTCCCTGGTCGGAATCGTGTTGACGTTTTTCGTCCTGGTGCGCGTCAGCAACTCCATTGCCAATCCTATTCTGGTGGGCGTCGATGCCGCAAAACACATTGCCGCCGGGGATCTTACCACCCGAGTGGAGTCGACGTCCGAGGACGAAACCGGGCAACTCCTGGAAGCCGTCAAGAAGATGACCCACGCCCTGAACTCCCTGGTGGGACAGGTGCAGCGATCGTGTGTCCAGGTGATGACTTCGGCCACGGAAATCGCCGCGTCGGCCGGGCAACTCGAAACCACCGTGTCCGAGCAGGCCGCCTCGGCCGTACAACTGAGCACGTCTGCGGGTGAAATCTCCGCCACATCCACCGAACTTGCTCACACCATGGACGGTGTGACGCAGGTCGCCTCCCAGGCCGCCGGTATGGCCGACGAGGGACGAAACGGCCTGATGGTCATGGCCGCACGCATGGAGGACCTGGTGGGAGCCACCAAATCCATTTCATCCAGACTCACTACCATCAGCGATAAAGCCAACAACATCGATAAAATTACCGTCACGATCAACAAAGTGGCCGATCGGACCAACCTGCTCTCACTAAACGCCGCTATTGAGGCTGAGAAGGCCGGCGAGATGGGACTGGGGTTTGCCGTCGTGGCTCGCGAAATCCGTCGCCTGGCCGAACAGGAGGCCGTGGCCACGCTGGATATCGAAAAGATAGTCAAGGAGATGCGATCCGCCGTTTCGGCCGGGGTGATGGAGATGGACAAGTTCTCCGACCTCGTCCTTAAAAGCATCACCGCAGTCGATGACATAGGTGTACAGCTACAAGGAATCATCAACAGTGTGGAAACGCTCACCCCTCGCTTCCGAGCAGTGAACGAGGGCATGCAGACTCAGGCCCAGGCCGCCCGGCAGATCAGCGAAGCCGTGGAGGATTTGAGCAAGGCTGCCCAGTCGACGTCCACGTCCGCAAGCCAATTCAATCAGGCTACCGAGCAACTCCGTATGGCCGCTCACGCTCTCAGGGAAGAAGTATCCAGTTTCACGGTGACTTCCTAGATTTGTCCAGGATGGGCGTGCGGAAGGCTTCACAGTGATCGGCCCCTCCAGCACCTGCCTCAAGAAGGCCGGGCTCGGGGAAGCTGAGCCGAGATCACTCCTTCCTCCTCAATCTGCCGGCAAAGCACGATATCTCCCCCATGTGGCGTTACGGAGGAGGGCGGTTGAGAGATTCAGATTGGTATCATTGTCGTTATGCTCTCCGGCCTGAGCAGGATTCTCCATAGTGGCAAGCAATGGTGACATTGCCGGAGTCACTTCGGACTTGCTGAAGTTCCACCAATGCCGGGAAGCCCACAGCCGGAAGAGAAAACGCATAGCATCAAGCACCTACCGGTTGACTCCCCTGATATGTCAGCGTATTCTGCTGCCACTATTTCATGCTTCCAAAGTAACTGGCCCGTTTTAGAGATGTGGGTTGTCCGGTCCCATCGCTCCTCTATAGGTGGAATCCAACAAATGACGACCGACGAAAGACATTTCCATTGCGGCAATCCTTCCCGGAAAAAGCACGTTCTCAGCCGACCAGACGGGACACTCAAGAGACTTCACCTCCGCACCGTACAGAAAGCCTCTGGGCAGCATAATGACGTCACGACGACTATGATCTACACTCATGTGCTGAACAGGGGACCCGCAGACGTGAGCAGTCCTCTGGACGGTCTTTGAGGTGACGATTGGCGTCTTACGCGGATCAATCGAACATTGTTGGGTGTCTTATCAATAGGGAGAAACCTAATGAACGAAGAACAAGCAAAAAGGGTCTATCAGGATTACTGCACACAAAAAGACCTTAAAGGGCAAATGGTGAAGTCCGAAGATATGAAGGATGGCTCTTGGTTGTTTGTCGAAGTTGATGAGCCGTCGACAAACGGCCGCTATGAAGGTGTCGCCGTCCGCGCAGATGGTGGAGTGTTCACGTTCTATGGTGCTCTTGGCAAGGTTCTTCGTCGGGCTCAGAGAAAACTGGGTGCACCGAAATCATTTGAGCGTTTCCTCGGCTCTACCGCATTTGGGTGTTACCAAGCATTCGATGGTGGTTTTGCGATTTGGGAAGGAGGGGAAGATATAGGTTTTGCGCTCCTTGAATCTCTGAATCCACTTCGCCGTCAGATGTGCGTTGTCGCTTTCTTCGATTTACGCGGCTTTACCTCTTGGTCAAACAAAGCCACCCCGGAGGAAGTGCAGCAGGCAATACAAGCTTTGGAAGCCTCTATACACGACGGCTTTCCCTATGGTAAGACTTCTCCTTGGCGCAAATTGTTTCTGAAAGGCACCGGTGACGGTGTAATGATTGTGTCGCAGGCTGATTGGTACAAAGAAGCCCCGGAAGATCAGCAACTAATTGAATTCAAACAAGGGCACGCTAGAAAATTCCTACACGCTTGTGAACGGGCTGTTTCGGCTGGTCGGGAACGACTGGCACATTATAATTTTCCGCTTGCGATGGGCTGTGGTATCGCCTCCGGCGACCTCGACCGAGTTTTTCTTTTTGGCAGGTTCGATTTTATCGGACCTGCTGCGAATGAGGCGGCAAAGCTCCAGCAGCACGCATGGAATGAAATCTGTATAACGCGTGAATTCGGAGCAGTCCTAAATATAGACGGGTGGAGCCTTGATGCAGAGTGGGTGCTTACGAGCAAGGGCTGGCGGTTACGATCCCCTGGCGCCCAACAAGTCAATTCAGGCGGTTCATCCGGATAATGAGTACCTCTGGGCATGCAGATGATAGAGACGCAGCTTGAAATAAACCATGTCCCGGAAGCCATATGCCTGCCTTTTCAGCGTTTTGATTTTGTTGTTGATTCCCTCGACGAGGCTGTTGGTGATGAAGTGTTTGAAATAGTTGAGAAGCCCGGTCCGGTATCCGGCCAGTGTTTTTGCCACTTTGGCAAGTTCTGTGATTCCGGAGTTCATGGCATCTTTCAACCAGACATCGAGGAATCCTTTGGCGGTTTGAACGTCTTCTTCCCAGAAGAGCCGCAGTTGTTCTTTCATGGTATGAGCAATGAGGAGCGGCTGATTGGCCTCAAGGAGAGCGTCGAGCCGGGTTTTCCGGTCAGGTCCAAGGGAATCATAGTTTCTGAGTAGCAGAAAGCGATTGCCTTTGAGCGTCTTTTGTCCCAAGTCGTCGAGTTCTTTTTGCTGACTTTTTCTGATCTCGTCCAAAGCCTGGTTCATGAGCGCCATGATGTGGTAGCGGTCAAAGACGATATCCACATGAGGAAGGAATTCCCGGACAGCGGAGAAGTAGCTGCTGCTCATGTCCATGGCGATGGCCTCAAGGTTTTTTGCTTTGCGGGAAAGTCTTTCCAGAAACGGACGGATGTCTTCCTTGCCTTTGCCCTCAACAGCGTGGAGGATTCTTCCGCTGTGAAGGTCGGTAACGATGGTCATATACTCATGGCCCTTTCGAAGGCTGAACTCATCGATTCCGATATGCCTTACCTCCCCCAGGGGGATGGATCGATAAAGAAGGGAAAGCCTTTCTTTATGAATTGCTTTGACCATATCCCATCCGACTCCAAGATACTCGGAGACCGCCTGAATGGTGCAGTATCTCAAAAGATCCAGCACGGTGAGCGCAAAAGAGCGAACGTAGCGGTGCTTACCATCCAGAAAAGGAAGGTGGTGCCACCACAGATTGCCGCATTCCCGGCATTTGAGCCGATGGAGCAAAAGATCAAGGAAACACCGCTTCCGCCCCATGGGGCTCAACCTGAAAAGGCGCCTTTTCTGTCCCTTAAATGTCGCCTTCTTCGCCCCGCACTGAGGACATCTTACGTACTGATCGGTCGTCCGGGCACCGATCAGAATGCTGTCCCCAAAGTGGCGAGTCGATTCATAGTGGATGCCTTTGAGCCCAAAAGCATGGTAGAGTATCGTGTGGACATGGACTGGAACCCTTCCGTGTTGTTCGATTGGCGTCAAACAAACACGAGGTTCTGCCATGTCCATTCTCTTTTTACAAATGATCAGGTACTCATTTCCCGGATGACCCATTTCATTACAATGGGCCAGTTGTGCCTGGTTTCGTTTTACGATTATGGAACGAGTATCTAAGACGAGAGTACGTTATTGCAAAGGGAAAGCTCGATCCAGCTGAGACACGGATCGAAGTCGTGGAAATGGCTCTTCGCGAGCATGCCAAACATGATTTGTGGGGCGATATCCGCATCCTCCGCAACTCGATTGTCCATAATCAAGGAGTGGCAACTTCAGACGTTCGGCGATGCAAGATAATAAAGTGGTTTGAACCTAGTGAACAAATAGCGTTGACACCCGAGCACATGCGCGCTCTGTTGATCGAACTACTCAGATACCGTAACGAACTCTTCAATGAGCAATTCCCGGAGCACTATTTAGAGATACCATCACTAAAATGAGTTGACGGATAATAGTAAACAAGATATCCTCTTTGTCCCACTGTGGAGTGCAACATAACATGACAAACATTTCCATTTGCGGCATCCATTGCAATACCTCTTTGGCTTTGTGTATACGCAAGATAGATGAATGGAGAAGATGCGTCTTGGGAAATGCGCCCCATTCAGTTTATGGACAAATCACACATATGCTCTGGAATGATGCCGTATTCAGGACCTTCAACGAAGCAAGGCGACTTACAGTCGAACGCAAATCTCAAAAGTATGGCCTAAATGGGCCATTGATAAGACTCTTTGATGAGGGATTCGTTGCATCTCAGGCCATGAGCATCCGCCGTCTGACTGACAAGAACTTCCGTAATCCGGGAAAAGCTGTCATTTCTTTGGTAAGGGTCATAGATGATATCGAAAAAAACATTGATCTGATAACCCGCGAGAATTATCTGTGCCACGACGGAACTCCATATATGGAGCCGAACAGTATGGAGGATGGTATTAAGTGGGTGCATTGGACAAGGAAACAAGCGAATTTTGACAAGCTTTCAGGAACCACGGATGACAAGAGAGCGGGGTGGGACAAGATGCAAAAATCGGTTCTGCAAAATCTCCACCTAGAACTGAAAATCTGTGGGTCAGTCAGAAAATACGCCAACAAATTCATCGCCCATGCGTCTGACCCTGAGGCTAATCCAGAACTGACAAAAGAGGAGAAGAAGATTACCCTGGATAAGTTGGATGCCTGCTACAGGGCCATTGTGCGGGTCGCTTCTTTCTTGGGGGCGGTACTCCTCTATGAGCATTCCCTCGGTGGTGTTCCTACACCTCAATATGATCAGCTCAAAAATCTGGATATTCCCATGGTCGCCAAAGCCGATAAAGAAAAGCTCTACGCGTTCTGGCATGAGAGGTGTCGACAAGTTGGCGCCTGGGGCAAGAATATGGGCTGACAGAGAATTCAAACAGGTAACCACTGCATGGAGCGGATCGGCAGGAAAAAGCGCCTGCCTCCAGCTCATACTGGTGTTGGGCATAGCATAGAGAAACGTTTATGGGAAAGATGTCTAACAAAGAAAGAAGATTGAGAATTTTTCGACATGGCTCGAAAGCGATAGCGAAGTACCTAAATGGTGATTCATCACGGTACTACTGTCCAATATGTGGAGTTGGGTACCCAGAGTCATCGGCAATTTCGGGAGACGAGCTCACATTAGAAGATGTCCCGCCCAAAAGTATCGGTGGCAGACCAATCCTCTTAACATGTCGTAAATGCAATTCAAGGGCAGGACATACAATCGATATTGCGACTGCAAACAAAAAAAAACTTGACGATTCTGCAAGAATAGTATTAGGCCAAGAAAAAGGAAAAATACGTTTCATCAAATTATCATTTGACCAGATTAACATAGCAACCACCATTTCTTTAGAAGATTCTTATGACATTAGACCGCTAGAAAACGCCAACGCGCCAGCTAGAATCGAGATGTACAAAGAGCATCTCAACAATCTTGCCAATAACAACAGCGGTGGTTTCGAATTCAAGCTATCTATAAGTCAAAAATACAATCACCGTTTCTTCAAATTGAGCCATCTTAAATCGGCGTTTCTGCTTGTTTTTGCTTGGCTTGGATATCGCTATGCTTTTGACACACGCTTGGAAGTTGTAAGGCGGCAGATTCAAAATCCTGAAAACGATATCTTGGGAACGAGATTTTGGATAGAAGGAGATGAGAATATGCCGTTGAATAAAGTCATGTTTGTGCGCAATCCATTACCCGTCTTATTGGTTTCCTTTGGCAGCTTTTCTATTGTTCTCCCTTCTTTGGAATCTACTGATGATGTTTACAATACTCTATCACGCTATTGGGAGAAAGGCCAGAGAATAATCCTCGAAGCCAAAGTGTTATTGGATAGTTTGCCTAGTAATCTGCAGATGAAGCTGGATTATCTCAAGTAGAGAGGGAGGGTGGCACTTACAGAGGATAACGTTGTGAGAAAAGGAGCATTGCCCAAGGAGCCATTCAAGCGGAAGGCGCGACCACGTGCTGGTATCACATTCCTCGGTACAAGTATCAAGGCCCTACAGGTAAAGCGCCGCCGCTTAATTTCTTGTTCGGGCTAATTGGTCCCGTCAACGTTCATACAGCTCTCCTATCTCGCGTTTTTCGAGATCCCGGCTGGTGCCAAAGACATGATCTTCAATCAGTAACGCAGTTGGTGCGCGTCATAACTTACGAAAATGACAAGACTTCTCCTGCTTGACGGCAGTGGGATCTCATTCTATTATTCCCTGCAATGATTTATTCTTGGGAGTCAAGGGGCAAGAAATGCCGCAGGAAACATACACTTGTTAAGACGTGCGGCTTTGAGTTTCCGATAAATGATCTCAACTCATAGGACTTTGCCATGAGAAAACGCCTTATGCTTCCGGTCTTTGCCGTGATTTTCCTGGTTTGCTTTTTGTGTTCTTTCGCACAGGCAGCCGACATACATCTTTCCAATGGAATCCGGCTCTATTACGAGACTTCGCAGGGAGGGGACATACCGGTGGTCCTGGTGCATGGTTATGGCATGTCGTCCGCGGTCTGGGAAAAAGTACTGCCGCTATTCCCATCCGGCTATCGGTTGCTTGCGGTGGATCTTCCCGGGTTTGGCCGCTCCGATAAGCCGGAAAATGGCTACAGTTGTGCGGAGTTAGCCGAAGATATCAAGGAGTTTCTTGACGCATTGGGTATACCAAAAGCTGTGCTGATCGGTCATTCCTTCGGTGGACGCGTGGCCCAGCAATTTGCGGCTCTCCATCCCGATCGTATATTGGCCCTTGTGCTGTCAGATACATTTGCCTGCACCATCCAACCCCAAGGCCTGTCGCCGGCCGTGGAACAGCGTATAAACAGCTACGGCTCCGCCGACGAAAACCGGAAGATTTTTTCGTCATCCATACCACGCTACTTCGACGCCGCCAATGTGACGCCGAAAGATATCGAACGCTTCGTCAATGTCGGACTGCAAGCAGGTAATTCCGCTCTCCGGGAAACCCTGAAGGCAAACTACACCACTCCGGCCATACCGGCCGAACAATTCGCGTCTTTTCGAGCGCCGGTTCTCATAATCGTCACCACACACGATCCTTTCGGCCCCTTTGATCATGCAGCCGCCATGAGCGATGCGTTTCCGAACAGCGCCATTCAGGCAATCCCGCATTGCGGCCACAGTCCCATGTGGGAAAAGCCATCGGAATTCGTCGGTATAGTTTCGGAGTTTCTGAAGAAATGCAGTCTATGATGCATTGGCCCCCTTTTGACTTCGATTGAATTTGCCACGGCGGTTGGTGACTTCTCCTGAATTATTTCTCTCACATGCAGACACTGATGGTCTGATTCATGGGCAGGTCATCTCAGGGTGCCCAATTACGGGAAAAAGGAGATCCTACACAGCTCTCCTCGGCCTCGGCACATTTGACGTTCAAAACCTTAACACGACCAGATCGTATTTTGATCCTTTCTTCGGAGGCGGCTCCCGACGGGGAGTCTTGGATCTCCCCGTCTTCGTATTCCTGATCATCCGTACAGATTTTCAATCCGCCTTGTCGCCTGTGTGTCGCTGATTTTTCCGAGGTACCGCTGAGTTCTTGGCAGGTTGGCGTGTCGGAGAATCTCCTTGCTCACGATTTCGATGGGACCGCCGGACCTGGAGGCATACGTTGCGGCATGTCTTCCGAGAGCGTGCGGCCCCGGCTCAATTCCGACCAGCTTTCCGGCCTTCTTTACGACAAGTCGGGCTGTCGCATACGTCAAATGTACTCTCCCCGGTCCCCAACGCGCGTTGCATGAGCACGGTATCGATCCAGCGATCGAATTTGTAGCCGACGGCCCGCAATGTGCCGACAAGATTAAACCCAAGATGCCGGTGTAAAGCGATCGATGGTTCGTTGTTAATGTCACCGATCACCGCGACCATCTGGCGCCATTCACCTGCCTCACACCGGTTAATGAGCATGGAGAGCAGTGCCCGTCCGATCCCCCGTCGGCCCAGACCCTGAATTACATAGACCGAGTCCTCGACGGTGAAGCGGTAGGCGGAGCGGGACCGATAAGGGGCCGCGTAACTGTAGCCGACAATTTGACGATCCACCTCTGCCACAAGGTAGGGCAGCCCGCGGCCGAGGACATCAGCCCGGCGCCGCGTCAGTTCCTCAACCGCGGGTGGCGCCTCTTCGAACGAGGCCGCGCCGTGAAGAACGTGATGGCTGTAAATCAAGTGAACTCCGGGCATATCGTCGTCAAATGAATCTCGAACCACACAGTTCATTTGGGAGTACCCTTCTCAGATGAAGCTTGCCGCAATCAACGAGTAAAAAACCGTAAACTCCAGAGGGGTCTTATACTTGAAAAATTACCATAAGTGAAGTTTAAGACAATTACGACCGTCGTTCGTCTCTATTTGACTCGGAATAGTCCTGAGACGGGTATTGTGACACAGTCTCCTCCGCCGGGCGAGGTAGAGGACAAAGGTTTCTGTTTTCAGGCGACGCGCACGCCGTTTTAGGACATCGAGCAATGCCATTGTGTCTTTATCGGAGTTGACCTTGAAATAGAATTCGCCATGCAAAAGACCTGCAGAAGAGCCGGGGGAGGAAGCCGGAGGCACCAGGGCCTTTAAAGGGTCCGACATCTTGAAGTGGAATTGCCGAATGTTAAGCGATGGGCACCGTTTGGCACGTCAGCAATCCCAAATGTCATTCAATCGTATGCGAATCGCCCTGTCCTGCTGCGTGAATCAGGAGCCATAATCCGATGTCCCCCATCTGTCTTTCATTCCGTCGCATATTCCTCTTATCCCGTCTAAAGGCCGGCGATAACCGGCGACGGGCCAGGTTTATGCTTTGCCCGGCATCGAAAGGACCGAACAGCGAGCGGTACGATGTCATTGGGCAGTGTATAGCTTGAAAAAGTCAAAGTCTGCGGGAATGTGCGGTTTGCCGGGAAGGTTGTTGGCAGCACAGATGCCCACCTTCGAATCAACCAGGGAGGCGGAGCCCTGGCCGACCATTGTCCAGGTTTCGCCGTCGGGACTGTAATCGCCGGTATAAGTATTTCCCAGTTTTGTAATGCGCAGGTAGAAGGTGGTTACCGATGCCGGAACGCGCTTGTTCATCGGTTTTCCGTCGGCCTCCAGGTCAAAATTGAACGAGTTTCCATCAGTGAAGGCACGGTTGATCTGAACGTAGTTGTTGCGGCCCTGGTAGACCATCAGGCCGGCATACTGGAAGTTTTCCGTTGGATCGATGGTACACTTCGTAACGATTCGAAAGTCACCTTTGGGAGCCGGCATGAGAAGCAGGTTTTTTTGTTTTTCGGTTGACTCATAGATACCCCCGGTCTGCGTGATTATGCGCAGGAAGCCGGGTCGCGCACTCAGACTCCAGTGGGTCGGGTCTTCACGCGCCCACGACCAACGCTGGTCCAGGGCCGGGCCTTGAAAATCGTCCGTCCATGCGGCAGTGAATTCCGGTTGGCCGCTTGCCCTCGCCGGCAGCAAAGCAAACAAGGCTATCATAAAGAAAACGAACGACATGCAAACACGCTTTGTAAAGGCAAAACACTCGCTCACAGTTGTCCCCCCTGTCGTCCCCGGGTCTTTGTCTCAATTTCAAGCATTTCTTCCTGAATCGTGCCTCCACTCGGCCGCCGGCGAACCCCTAGGCGCATTTCGGGCATCGGATTCTGCCCGAAAAGTTCCCGGGACACGCTGAAGGCCCTTCGAATCATCCAATATCCTGATGAAAAACGCAAGAGCAAGGTCAAGGGGGCCTGTTTTGGCAGTTCCGGGACACATCTCCGTCACTACAGTTGATCGCCTCGTTTTCTCGCCCCAACGGAACAGAATATTGACGCGAAAATGTCAAATGCGTAGGTCTGACCCCGCCACCGTTGAAAGGCTGAAGGTGAGAAGTAAAATGCTTCTACCTGACCTCCAGTAAGAAGTAGGCGAGCGCGTAGCCTAACGCTATCGCCAGTGCAAATGCGGCTCCTCCTTCAATGAAAGCAGCCTGCCTGCGATGATTCATCGATAATACTCTCGCTCCTATCGGCAGAATGGCCAGGAACATCAAAAATTCCCCGAAAGGAATGTACAGGGCACAGGAATCTCCAAGCATCACATTGGCTTTCTCATACCGCCACAAGTTCGCTCTGTAGGCGAGGTATTCGTAGAATCCCACCGTTACCGAGGCGGCCAGTCCGGTCAGGAGCGAGGCGATGACCGCCGCTCGATTCGTGGTCATGGATGCTTTGAGCCATCGGAACAGGCGCATCGCCGGATAGCCAAGCTCCGCGATCACGCAGGCCCAGGCCACGGGCATCCACAGCGGCGAGGCAAGCAGAACGACGTCGTTGCCGGTAAGGTAAACCAAACGGCCGTTGGAAATCCAGTTGATGAGTCCCCAGTCCACGAGAATCTCAAAAATGCCCGCCACGAGTCCAAGCTTGAAGAGATCGGATAAAACCTCACCGCCGCAGCCCTCCAGAACTACCCCCGCCCTAAAGTAGAGGCTCGCGCGAATGCTAAGTCCGGCGTATGCTAAAAATTTCCCCGTCGGAGAGAAGGCAAAAATATAGGCGGCAATCAGCGTAAAACCGAGACCGACACTCAGGGCCGCAAGCCAGACACGGTCCGATTTTACCGAAAGCTCACCGATGCGGCGGAGAAACTCCGGGTCTTCAAGTCCGCCTTTGTGCGGGTAATGCAACATGGTCGATCCTTCGTTTACGGCCTTTCACATGGCGATCCTTCGACAGGCCCTTCGACGGGCTCAGGACAGGCTTTCTTTGCGTGAGAAGCGTTGAGGTTGCTATGCCCCCTATTTTTTCAGGCTCTGCCGGCTTGCATGTGTTTTTGGTAGAGCACCAGGTGATTGAAGTCCGGGGAGGCGTCGAAGTTGATTTTGAGGGCATTGGCGTAGGGGCTGCCGGGGCGTCCTCGCCGTTGATGGTTTCCATATGAATCGGCCTCTTCCGTTGCCGACAGTGGTCGATTTTTGTGACTATTCTACTCATTTGCCGGATTCTTCCCGATTCCGATAGCTTCGTTGAGTTGTCCTTTTGCATGAAGGTCACGGCAGAGATCGTTGAGTTTTCGTATTATGTCTTTATGCGCCTTTTGAGTGTAACTCGTTAAACCGAGCGATACGAGAAGTGATTCTGTTATCTGCGTAATTATCGCATCCTCGCCCCTGATATAAGGACCAAACTCAACTTTAAGCTCCTCACCTCCGGTATCAGCGAACAAGCCCATCGTACCGCTCCAGTTTGGATGAGCATACTCACAGAGGATTTTGTACCAACGAAAGTAATCTGGAAGTGTTTTTCCAACCATTCTCAAAGCATCGTTTACGTGAATATAGTAGTAGACGTTTCGATGACGATGCGGCGCATCGGTTGGAATCTTCTTGTGAGCAGATGGCGGAACAATCCGAGGTAAGACTGAAGGATTGGAAAATCCTCATACCGGAGCACCGAGTCAAGCAGCTTTTGAGGCGGTGTGTCGCCGCTTCTTACGGCGATCCCGAGAGAAGGCAACCGCTCTCCCGAACGCGTGAAGACCCCTTTGAGCTCGGAGAGCGGCCTTTAGCGAGCGGCTGTAACAAAATGCGCCAACATCCCTGCCCGCTCCTCCCGCGGCATGGGGATGCATCCTTGCGGAGTTTCGATCATGCATCGCTGCAGGCCGGGAATTGGACAATAAAAGTCGTGCCTTCGTTCTCCCGGGTCTCCACCCGAATCGATCCTTCGTAGTCCCGGACGATTCCGTGGCTGATGGAAAGGCCAAGACCGGTGCCTTTACCGACTTCCTTGGTCGTAAAGAAGGGTTCGAATATCCTGTCGAGGACCGACTTGGGAATGCCGGGACCCGTATCCTTCACTTCGATGGTGACTTGCCCTTCCCTCATCAGCGTTTTGAGGAAGATCGTCCCTGCAACGTCTCGGCGGCCCGTCTTTTCCGACTTTTCCATGATGGCGTCCCGCGCATTGATAATGAGATTTATGAGCACCTGTTCGAAGCGGTTCAAATCACCGGAGAAAGAGGGAAGATCGTCGCCGAATTCCCGAACGACTTCGATTCCCCTGAGTTTGAGCTGTCGGCCGAACATTCCCAGAACATTCCGGAGAGCATCGTTCACCCGGACCTTCTCCTTCTTCACATCGGACTTCCTACCGAATTCGCGCAGGTGATTGACAATTTTCGATGCCCGGTCGACCTGGCCGTCGATCTCCTCCGCCATGGTTTTGAGGATATCGTCCTCGATCGTTTCCATCTTTCTGATTTTCCTCATCAGAAAACGACTGGCGGTCTTGATGATCGCAAGCGGCTGATTCAGTTCGTGGGCTATGCCCGCGGTCATCTCGCCGAGCGCCGACATCTTGCCGGTCTGGACCAACTGCTGGTCGGCGAGCAGTCGTCTCGTGACGTCGCTGACGGTGACGAGAAAGGCTTCACGGCCCAGATATTCAGACGGGGATACACGGATATTGGCATAAATGATCCGCCCATCGGCGGTGACCTGACCCGTTTGAATGAGACTGCCGGTTGTCCTGATTTCGAGAGCGTAATCCCGATGACTCGCCGGTTCGAAAAACTCCAGAAAGGATACTCCAACCATGTCTTCTTTTCGCCGGCGATACACGGTCTGCATGCTTTCATTGCAATCCAGCACCGTAAGATCATGCCTGTCCAGAACGAAAACCGGGGTGGGGATTTGATTGAATATATCGCGGTATTTCGCCTCGGATTTCCTGATTTCATCTTCCAGACGCTTCACATGGGTGATGTCGAAACTGGTCTCCATGACCGCCGTCACGTCTCCGTGATGGTCTCTTATGGGGGAAGTGCAAACCATCCAGTAAGAAACGCCGTCCATGGAGACTCCCGTTTCTTCGCTGGAATGGGACATCCCATCCTCAAAGGTGGTGATGACGGGACAGGGTTCGCATCGTTCCATCCTCCTCTTGTAGACCTCGTAACAGTACCGGCCCGGACGGGGAGCAAACTGAGCGGCGAAGGAACGATTGTACTTCAGCAGCCTCAGTTCCTTGTCCTGAACGGTGATGTAGCAGGGAACCGTCTCGAAGAGTTCCTGGTATTCATCCCGCTGACGGCTCAACTCCTCCTCCTTTTCCCCGATCTCCCTCCCCAGCCGGTCGAAAGCCTCCGCCAGTTCACCGATTTCGTCCTCCCGG
This sequence comes from uncultured Syntrophobacter sp., assembly GCA_963666995.1. Classification (GTDB taxonomy): domain Bacteria; phylum Desulfobacterota; class Syntrophobacteria; order Syntrophobacterales; family Syntrophobacteraceae; genus Syntrophobacter. The sequence continues at coordinate 5,215,843 of OY762941.1, forward strand.
CGTCGGCCGGTCCCATAAACCCGTGGCGTCCGCCCGGGGAGACGGGTTCGTGCAACGAGCCTCCTGATGGGATAGTTGACGAAGATGAGGAGCACGACCCCGACGAAAACCGACGTCGCGAGAAAACTGATTACAGCGAGCGCGATGACTCGTCGTTCATAGGTGTGAACGGACTGGTCTGTTTTTTCGAGGGAAACGACGACATCCAGAGTTCCAAGGACTCTCTCGTCCCGAGGATGGATGTGGCACTCTGCCGATGAGCAGTTCGCTTCGTTGTAGATGGGGCTCCTCACCCCGATGAGTCTGTAGCCCGCGGAGGAATCGAAGATCCTTGTCCGCATCTCCATGGGCGGCTCATCTTTACGAAGGATACGGCCGGCATCCGCCCGGATGTCAGCCGTCAGGTCCACTTCATCGGGCAGACTGGAAAACTTGATCCGGCCCTGTCCGTCAAGAATGCGAATGTTCTCGATCCCCTCCTGGCGTCCGATGTTCCTGATAATCTCGTTGATGTCCTCCCGGGAATTGGACATCATGGCATAGTGCGTACCCAGTCGGATGGTATTTGCCAGCCTGTCCGCTCCCGCCGCGACATTCTCTGCAGTGATGTTTTTCTGATAGTTGATGTTGAAGCAGGCCCAGGCGAATATGCTCACGGAAAGTACCAGGCCCACCAGGAATATGAGGCGGAATATAAGACTCCGGTGAACGGAGTGGATTCCTTTGTGCATGGCGAGTCTCCGTGGCCCACCAAACCCTTCTGCCGGGTTTTCGGTTCCGGGTTCGGGAAAACGGTTGCGGGCTGTCCGGCACAGGCCCGGGTCGCGCGGCCCGGGCCTCGCGCCTCAGAGAGATTTGGCAAGGGCGTAGACCGGATATCGCCGGCGCCGTTGAGACACAACGATGCGCCCATCCTTGCGCAGTTCGTCCAGAATCGAGCTGACCTTCACCGTCCGTTCATTGAGAGCCTCGGCAATCTGGGGCGGATCGAGCTCAGCCTCTCGCAAGGCCCCGATAATCCTCGCTGCAAGATACTCCTCGTCTATCACGTCCTGCACGGTCTCATCGAATTCGATGGGGTTGATCTGGCTTTCGGGAAATTCTCCTTCAGAGGGCCGCCGGAGGCCGGCCCCCAGGACCCAGCGCACCCGTGGACGGTGGAGAGTCGTGTGTGCCGCGAACAACCGCTTTCGCATTGCTTCCGTTCGGTCGACGGGACCCATCCGGTCCGCCTCGCCGAGGAAGGAGTTCACCATCCTGACGAACGCCTCGGGCTCGTTGACATCCACGTATCCCAGTGCGATGCGCTGACGCTCAAGGCCGGACAGGGTGAGCAGCTTTTTGACGAGACTGACCCGCGACCAGGTATGGTCCACCCCGTGTCCGTAATGGCACGATGATGTGGGAGTACAACCGGCGAGCATGATGAAACTTGCTCCGTTCAGGAAGGCCATGGTGAGAATGGTTGGATCTATCGTCCCCAGGCACCGCACCGGCAGGATGAAGACCCTGCTGGGATAAGTGAGCTTCCTGATCGCGGCCAGTTCGGCCGCTCCCTGGCCGCCCCAACTGCAGGCAAACCCGAGCACGTCGGTCTCCTTCATATGGGAGACCACCGTCCTGACCCTCGCTTCAAGCTGTTGGGTGGAGTTATTCAGCACCTTCATGGCTTCATACGGGCAGGCCGCCGCGCAACTCCCGCCGCCGTCGCAGGTGTGGGGATCCACCTTGCGGATGATTCGTCCGGGAACGGGCTTTTCGTTCTCCACGCCGCCGCAAGTGCAGATTTCACTGCATAATCCGCAACCGTCACAAAGATCTTTGTCCACCGAAACCACTATCAGGGGACTGGCCAACCCGCCGTTTTGGGCTCTTTCCCTCAATCGGATGACTTCCCGCGCCGCCCGCTTGCCCTGCTGCAGGGCCTCGTTCAGGTCACAGGCCTCGTGAGCCGAACCGGTGAGGAAAGGCCATTTCACCGGTTCCTGCTCGGGTTTGACCTTCAGGGGCGGTTCTTTCAGACCGGTGTCATTGGCGAAAATCCGCACGTATCTGCTCAGACCGAGCGCTTTCGCGGAGAGAGGGCCGGGAACGGCCGAAAGGACCAGAGTCTCCCACGGAATTTCGTGGTCCATCTGGTCCCTTGAACTGATATAGGTCAAGCGTTGCGACTGGACCACCGGATGCAGCGCAGGTTTGTACTCGTGGAATTCGATGCCTTGATTCGCGGCCGCCCTCAGTTCGGCTCCGGTAAGCGGCGGCCGGATATCCGAGGGATAGAGCATCGCCGGGGTGACTTTGGGGTATTTGTCGATCAGGTATTGACAGTTGCGCCAGGCCGACAAGGCGGATAGCTTCCTCGCCGTGGTGCCGCCGTCGCCATTCACCCAGAAAACCGTCTTGCAGGGCTCCACATTGCCGCGGGCCAGACGATCCTCGAATTCAATCTGGTCGATCACCCGCCCTCCGCCACCGGGGACAAGCTTCTCCCCCTCGACAAACTCACGGTCCAGCGCAAAAATTATGGCCGAGCCGCCGATTTCACGCACACTTCCGTCCGGCTGCTCCAAACCCAGGCTGTAGTTTCCCACCCGACCGTTCAGGTACGCCGGCGGGCAATCCTGTACTATGGTCACGAGAGGATTGGAGAAGACTTCATTCAACAATGATTTCAGATCGGCCCGGTACAGTCGCGACCCGGGATATGCTCTTGGAAGCTTCCCCAGGACCTCATCCGGGGTGTGGAATTCCGAGAAGAGGACACTCTCCATCTTGAAGTGCGCCAGTTCGCGAGCGGCCTCAAAGCCCGAAATGCCTCCTCCCAGGATGAGGGCCGGGCCGGACAGATCCACCCGTATCGGCGGGGTGGGTTCCAGCAGCCTGAGACTGGCCGCGCCTCCGCTGAGCAGCGCCGCGGCCTTGAGGGTCAGCTCCGCTTTGGGTTCCTTGTGAGCCAGCGCAACGTGATCCCTCAGGTTGGTGAGTTCGATCTGAGATTCCAGAAACCCTGAGTCTTCCAGAGCTCTGGAGAATTTCTTCTTCATGATTCGGTCGGAGCAGGCACCCAACAGGACTCGATTGAGGTTTTGCTTTTGCACGGCCTCTTTGAGTTCCGCAAGTCCCGAGGAGATGCAATAGCGTGGATGGCTCTGAATGCTTACAACGCCCTCCGTTCCTTCAAGCCGGCTTTCCAGCGCCGCCAGATCCACCCGGTCTGCGATCTGCCTTCCGCACTGACACAAAAAGATTCCGGTCCTCACGCCGTTTTTCATGACCGCCTCCTTTTCGCAGCCTCAAGCCCCGGAGAGGCCTCAGGCAGCCTGACCCGTTCAAAGAGCCGCCCCATGGATTCAGTCGGACAGACATACAGGCAGGCACCGCATCCGACGCAGTCCCGGTTCGGCAACCGGTACGGGGTCGTCACTTCTTTTCGTATTCCCCGGTTTCCGAAAGAAAGCGCGCGCGCTCCCGAGACTTCGTCGCACGTCCGGACACACAGGCCGCACAGGATGCAGGTGTTCTCGAGATCGTCACTCCTGAAGCGTGATCCTCTTATCCCATAGCTCCCGGCCAGCTCTTTGATCTTCCCTGACCCCGGATACTCATCTGCGAGCATTTGCAGAATCCATCGGCGTACGTTCTGAACGCGCTCGCTGTCGGTGTGGACGTGAATGCCCTGGCGGATCGGGTAAAGGCACGAAGCCACGATGCGGCGCCTCTTCCCGTCATCCACCTCGACCGAACACAGGCGGCAGGCCCCGGCAGGTTCCACCGCGCCGTAATGACACAGGGTCGGGATGTCGATCCCGAAAGTCCGGGCAACATCCAATACGGTCCAGCCGTCCTCCCCCTCGACTTCTTTATCGTTTATGCGGAAGGTGATCATCTCCGTCTCCTTTCAATAGACTTCTACCGCGCCGGACTCGCAGGCTTCCGCGCAGGCGCCGCACTTGACACAAAGAGAACCGTCGATCCGATGCGGTTTGTTCTTTTCCCCGGATACGGCGCCGGTCGGACATTCTGCGATGCAGCGTGTGCAGCCGTCGCAGGACTCGACGTTGATCGAATAGGTGATCAGGTCTTTGCACACCTTGGCGGGACAGCGCTTCTGAAGGATATGCGCCTCATATTCATCGCGGAAATAACGGATGGTGGACAGCACCGGACTGGGGGCGGAACCTCCCAATGCACACAGCGCACTGTCCTGGATCGCTTTGCCCAGAGAGACCATCTCGTCCAATTCTTCCGCGGTGCCGCAGCCCTTAGAGAACTGTTCGAGAACGGCATGCATCCGCTTTAGACCCAACCGGCAAGGGACGCACTTTCCACACGATTCATCCATCAGGAAGTCAAGGAAGTGCTTGGCCATATCCACCATGCACGTGGACTGGTCCATTACGATCATGCCGCCCGAACCCATCATCGATCCGGCCTCCCGGAGTGAGTCGAAATCAATGGGCAAATCCCATTTCTCCCTGGGGATGCACCCTCCCGACGGCCCTCCCGTCTGGATGGCCTTGAACTCTTTCCCACCGGGTATACCGCCCCCGATTGTGTCCACCATGTCCCTGACACTGATGCCCATGGGCACTTCCACGAGTCCCACGCGGTTCACCCGCCCCACCAGAGAGAAGATCTTGGTCCCCGTGCTCGTGGGGGTCCCGATGCTCTTGTACCAGTCCGCGCCCCTGGCGACGATCACGGGCACGTTGGCCCAGGTTTCCACGTTGTTCAGGTTGGAAGGCCGGTTCCAGAGGCCCTTTTCCACCGTATGGGTATACTTGGCTCGAGGCTCCCCGGGTTTTCCCTCGATAGAGGCCATGAGCGCCGTGGATTCGCCGCACACATATGCCCCGCCCCCCAGGCTGATGTTGATGTCGAAATCGAAGCCCGTGCCGAAGATATCTTTCCCGAGGAGTCCGGCCTCGCGAGCGGCAGAGATCGATTTCCGCAGGGTTTCAACGGCCAGGGGATACTCAGCCCGCACGTAAATGTAGCCTTCGCTCGACCCGATGGCGTAAGCGCCTATGAGCATGCCTTCCAGGATGGAGTGCGGGTCGCCTTCGATGAGGCCGCGGTCCGTGTAAGTGCCCGGATTCCCTTCATCCGCGTTGCACAATACGTATTTCGGCCGGCCGGGCGCCTTACGGCAGGACTGCCATTTGACCCCCGCGGGAAAGCCGCCTCCCCCGCGCCCGCGCAGTCCCGACCGGATCATTTGCTCGATCACCTCTTCGGGCGCCATCGAGGTCAACGCTTTGTGAAACGCGAAATACCCCCCCCGGGCGATATAGTGCTCCAGGTTGCCGGGATCGAGAAATCCGCAGTTTCGCATGGCGATATGCTGCTGGAATTTGAAGAAATCCAAGTCCGAGTAATTCGGTGCTTTCTTGAGGTATTCTTCCGGACTGCCTTCGAAGAGTTTCCGGGGACCACCGTCAAGTATCATTTCATCGGTGTCGAGCCATGCCAGTAGATTGGTCTCGGGGATTTTGCCGGCTGCAAATTCCTCCCAGATCGCTTCCGCCGACTCGACGTTTACTTTACCGTAGGTGAGACGGGGTTTTCCCGGCACGATCAGGTCCACCAGAGGTTCTTCATAGCAGAGGCCGATGCAGCCGGTCTTTTCCACACTTCCGTCCCAATTCGAGCTGCGGGCTCGTTTCCGGAAGAAATCAAACACCTTCCGAGCCCCCGCCGTCAATCCACAGGTGGCCATTCCCACGAGGATCTTCGATCTCGTTGGCGGGTAGAGTTTGGCCACCCCGATCTCCTTGACCAGTTTAAGGTCTTCCAGGCTCCTGATTTTCATGGCTTTACCCCTTGCAGTGTGTCTTGAGCAGGGCTCCCGCCTTCTTCTGGTCGAGGTTGCCGTGGATCTGTTCATCCACTCTGGCGACCGGTCCCATGGAACAACATCCCAGGCAGTACACCTTGTTCAGGGAAAATTCGTGCTCCCGTGTGCCCCCCTCCACAGGCGGCTGCTCTACGCTGCGTTTCAATTTGTCGTACACGTTGGCCGCCCCTCTGACGTGGCAGGCCGTGCCCATGCAGACGTCGATTTCATGCTCCTTCCTGGGTTCGAGACTGAAGACTTTGTAAAAGGTGACCACCGCCCAACCATGGGATCGGGGAACACCTACGTGATCGCACACCGCGTCAAGCGCTACAGCCGGGACGTAATTGAATTTTGCCTGTACTTCCTGGAGTGCGTTGATCAACTGTTCGGGTTGCGGTGGAATCCGTTCCAGGATGGCTTCCAGACTTCCAAATGACACGCTCATGGTTCATACCTCCTCTTGATTGAATGACTCGCTCAATCAAGAGAGCAAGGTTGGGGCCATTCCACCATGTCACTTGAATTACACATTAAACTGGTTAATGGCTCAGGACGCCTTCCAACGGCGCCGAGCTAAAACAATCGAAGATGAAACGCGTTCGGGGGAAAAAAGAGGAAAGAATCGAAAATACAAAGGGTTAGAGAAATAAAAGGCATGTCGCAAAAATAAATTAGATGTTCACTTTTAATATTATCTAATGATAACGCCAAGTTACAGCTCTACGGCGACCCAGGGGTTTCCGGATGGAATGTTTACGCCGTGATTATGTTCAGAAATGAAACACCGTCACGTCAGCAGCCATATAAATATTGAATAATCAACATGTTATACAGTGTTTCAGAATTGAGATGCATGTTCGGATTTGAAATCGGCCTCCGTGATCTTGTGCGCTTTCATCTTGCGCCATAATTTGCTCCGGCTGATCCTCAGCATCCTGGCCGCTTCCTGCTTGTTCCAGGACGTTGACGCCAGCGCTTTGATGATCGCCTTCTTCTCCATGATCTCCAGAGGGGACCCCTCCACATCCCACTTCGGGGTCCACGAACTGTCCATCTGCGGAAGGTGGTGTTCGGTGATGATAGAACCCTTGGCGAAAACGGCGCAATGCTCCAGGACATGCTGCAGTTCCCTGATATTGCCCGGCCAGCGGTGACGGTAGAAAATCTTCATCACTTTGGAGTCCACCCCTTTGATCTGCTTTTTCGATTTGCGGTTGTACCGTTCCAAAAAGTGCTTGATGAGAATGGGGATGTCGTCACGCCGCTCTCTCAGGGGCGGCAGATGGATCGGGATGGTAAAGAGCCGGTAATAGAGGTCCTCACGAAACTTCCCCTGCCGCATGGCCTCCTTCAAATCCACATTGGTGGCCGCGATTATCCTGGCCTCAAGGGGAGTTTTGCGCGTGCCTCCAACCCGCTCCAACATTTTTTCTTCCAGAACGCGCAACAGTTTGACCTGCAGTTGTAGTATGAGGTCCCCTATTTCATCGAGGAACAGCGTGCCCCCCCTGGCCAGCTCGAACCGTCCGGGTTTGCTGGTAACGGCCCCTGTAAACGCACCGCGTTCATACCCGAAGAGTTCCGATTCGAGAAGGTTTTCAGGTATGGCCGAGCAGTTGACGGCAATAAACGGGCCCTTGCGCTTGGGACTGTGGAGATGGAGGGCCTTCGCCACCAACTCCTTGCCGGTTCCCGATTCGCCCTGGATGAGCACGTTGGATTCCGATGCCGCAATCATGGGCAGGCGCTGGACGATTTCCTGCATCTTCGAACTGACGCTGACGATGTCGGCGAAATGGACCTGATCCGCATCTTCCGTTGCGCGTGGCTGAATGTAGTTGAATTCGTGAAAGGTTTCCAGGCCGCCGAGCACCGTTTTGCCCCCTTTTCGAATCTGCGAGGTATTGACCATGATCGCCTTTTTTTCGCCCGACTTGGACATGATTTCCACATCCCGGGCGAGGAGGACTTCGCCGGTGCTCATGGAGATGCGCATAGGGCAATTATTGTGGCAGAGGTCGCTCCGGAATATTTGCCAGCAGAATTTCCCAAGGGCTTCACGCCTGGCAAAGCCGGTTATCCGTTGTGCGGTTTTGTTGAAATAGGTGATCTGCCAACGGGTATTCACCATGAAAACCCCCTCCGGCAGGCAGTCCATGAGTTCCTGATGGGACACCCCGAGGAACTTCAGGGCATGATCCGGCAGTTCATCGGTCCGTCTCTCCAGGGTGATGACCGCACCCGAGACCCGGTTCGACTCATCATGGAAAGGGCATGCGGTAAACGACAAACCCGGCTCGGGCAGTTGATTGCCTTTCAGCACACCCTGGTTTTCCTGCTCGTCGACGAGTATCTTGTCCAGAGGATATCCGTTCCGGGCAAATAAATCGGCTAACGGTTCGCCTGCATCCAGAATCACATCGAAGGGCAGAGGATGTCCGACGAGAAACTCCGCAAGGGAGTTGGCAGCCATTAGTCTGTGATCGCGGTTGATGACCAGAATGCCGTAATCTTCCCTCATACAGATTCCTCCTCACGGGATTGAGGTATAATGGCTCTCCGGGATCCCAGAAGGAATATGTCGAAGTCAGCACAAGTGGAGAGATGACACTTTGAACGGTGTCCAGCTTTATTATAGAGCAAATAGCATACCAACCCTATTGGGGCAATAGAATCCACGCTTCCGGTGCAATGAGAACATCACCTTTGAAGCGAAGCGCCGGATTCTCAGAGGCATGGCCCGCCCGGAAGACGGACGCACCCGGAATTTGGAACGCTCTTCTCGGTGACGCCTGCCGTTGATGTACCCCTCAACCGATACTCATTCGCCGAATGATTTGCGATCGAGAATCTCCCGGCTTTCCTGGGGACGGTCCACCCGGAGGGAACCCTTTACATACCGCAACCACTTCAGGTCTTCGGCCTGCATCTGGTCCAGGGCCTTGAAGAGGTCGGATATCTTGAAGTAGATGATGACCGAATGGGGCTGAATCAGATTGATGTCCTTTTGCGCCCGGTTTTCAGTGACATCGTATACGGTCACCACCCCTTCGACAAACTTGAGCAATCGGCCTATGCCGCTGCTGCGGCCATCGGCCAGCGGTCTATCGGCATCTGCGGACAGGAGCACCTGCCGCCTCGCCAGATATTCCCGAAATAGACCGAAATGGATTTTCCAGAGGTTTTCATAAGGTTTTACGATACGTACTGCATAGTAAACCCGTTCTTTTTCCGGGGCAGGCTGATTGGCCCTGATCGGTCTTCGCACTGAAGATCCGACATCCTTCTCCTGGATTTCAGGGACTATCTCCGGCAGCCCCGTCGCCTTCCTCATCCCGGATTGAAGTTGTTCTATCGTATAGGACTTCCCGCCGACCTCAAACGGCTCGTCTTTGAGGACGATATGATCGATACTGTTCATCAGTCCGAACGCCTGCTTGCGCTGGTCCTGGCTCGATTCCGGGGGAACCTGCGGCAAAGGGGGAGAAGGCGGGAGGGCGGCTGTCTGCCCGGGCGGCTTGACCTCGGTTTTCGGCAGCATCCGCCGGACGGGTTCGGATGAAACATCTCGGGATTCGGCTAATTCCCCGTCGGTCCGGCCCTGCGTGACGTCTGCGCCCGGTGGTGTATTGCGATCACCCATGCGGAATACCTCATGCCACCGATCCATTATATCTTCGTGCCACAGCAGAACCGATCCTGCGACAAGGAGAAGTATGCCCGCGAGGAGTATTACACTGGATCTTGTTGCTTTAGACATGACGTTCTGAACTCCTTGATGCGCCACGACCCTGAGTACCGCCCCACTTTCCGCAGCTTCGCCGCGTTATGTTGCCATCGTAACAGGCATCCACGTCATCAGGAATAGCAACGGCACCTCAAGCGTTCTTCAGGAATGCGGCATAAACAATGTGCAAGATCTTGAAGGCCGTTATTTGTGGGAGGCACCTCACTGCTTTTGTTAAACTCTAGCCATGCAGAGCGGATTTTGTCAACTAAAGTCGGAGTGCGGGGAAGCAAAACCGGGCGGAAACCTGTGGTATGCATTTCCAACCTTCTTTGATCGACCGTATGATGAACCGGGGAAGAACCTCCATCCCTGATTCAAAGCGGGTCTCCGATTCCATGTTTTAGGATCAGGCGATTCGCTCCTCCGCTGCGTTCCAGCCGCGATAATTCTTTGAGGATTCCGCTTGATACCTGCGAAATATCCAATACAATGCTGCGCGAATCTGTTCCCGGCCATCGGCCTCTTCCGGGGACGGCCCGGCACAGCCGGTTCACTCGTTGAGGCCGGGCCGTAAGATGCGAAATTAATGGGCGCAGGGCGGTAACTTTTAATCTTAACGGAGCGGGGAAATGAGAAAAACAGTACTTCTGTTGGTGGGGCTCGTGGTATCCGGAATTTTTTTGCTGTCCGGAGCGGTATGTACGGTAAATGCCGCAACGCTTCCTTCCGGAAACATCTGCTGGACGGTCAAGCAAACACAAACAGAAAAAGGGTCTTCATCCAAGACATTCAGCATGGCACTGCATCTTGCAGCGATCGATTCCACCGTAGGCACGGCCGCCGGCACGGTGACGATCAGCGGGGAAAATTCCCCTATCGTGACTGGGACTTACTTCAAGTCCGGCAGTTATGTATATATGAACCTTACCATGACTCAGAATCTCAGCGACGGCACGAAGGAAACCGGACTACTCCAGGCAAAGGTCAGCATCTCCACCCTGAAGGGCACCTTCTTCGCTGTTTTTCATCAATTCGACCCATCTTCCAAGACATTTGACGATGGGTATGCTGCCGGAACCCTCACGAAGACCACCTGCAGTTAACTCCGCAGGACAGCCGTACGAACAACAAAAGGCAGGGCTTCCCAAAGCCCCGCCTTTTCCTTTATTCAAGCCGCCCGGACGCGGAGCGATCAATCCACCAATCCCTCGGGCCCATGCGGGATTTTCGGCCCGGACGTTTTCACACCGGTAGTGCATCTTCGGATAGCGAACCGCTGCCTGTTGGCTTTCGTAACGACTCGTGATTAGAATCATTTCGTCGGCAGCCTTATGGTAGAATGGTTAAAGCCGTGGGGAGGCGGTCTTCTCCCGGCTGCATTTCAGTCCGGGAGGAACTGATCGATGCGGGGAGTCCCGAATCGGGGGGCAGCCGTCCTGAGCTGATCGCATTCGGAGCACACACCCACCTCGTGAGATACTTCGCCCGCCGGAGGCGGTTCAGAGTCTTCAGGAGACACCGATGGCCATTTTGACGATATCGAGGGAAGTCGGAAGCGGCGGGAGGGAAGTCGGCCAGGTTATCGTCGAATCCTGTGGCTATTCATTGGTCGATAAGGAAGCCATCTTCACCGACCTCAGGGCCTTCGGAGAAACATGGGAGCAAAGCGGCAAAGACTTCGATGAGCACCGGCCGGCCATCTGGGAACGATACGATTGGTCTTTCCGGGGGGTCCAGGCACTCATTCAGAGCATTCTGCTGGACTACGCCGTTCAGGACAAGGTGGTCATCGTGGGAAGGGGAGCCAACTTCCTGCTGAATGACATCCCCTTTGCCTTGAAAATTCGAGTGGTTGCCCCGATGGACAAGCGCATCGAGACCATCATGAGGAGGGAGTCGGTTGACAGGGAGACCGCATGGTGGCTCGCCAGGAAAGCCGACCGGGAGAGTTCCGGTTTCATAAAAGCATTGTACGGCAGGAACATAAGCGATCCGGCGGCCTATGACTATATCTTCGACACGGGGTCCGAATCCCTGAACCGGATTGCATCACTCGTAAAATTGGCCCTCACCTCCAGGGAAAATTACAATACGGCGCCGTTGAGAAGCGCTCTCCGGATGCGGGCGATGGCGGCAAAGATCAAGGCACGCCTAGTTACGAATCCGGACCTGTGTTTTGCGCCAACACTCGATGCAACCGCTGATAAAGGCAATATAGTAATTCGAGGGGTGGTAAAGAATCCCGGTGAATATAAGTTGCTCGAAGAGGCCGCCAAAAAGTTGGCCGGGGATCTGCCCATAGTCCTTGAGCTTCGCTATCGCCTGAGGTAGTGAAGCGGCGCGGCAACACATTCCATGTCCGAAGCCCGCCGATTCCCCCTCCCCTTGCCTCGCGACCCGGGACGCGCCCCAAGCCGGCCGCTCCAACTCCGGCATGCTTCGTGCCGTTGCATGAGGCCGGGCGCTGTTCATAGTGGACGAAGCTGATCTTAGTCCTTAGTATCTAGAGTTGAAATTTCATCGCTCCCGCGTGCGCCATTTTGCGATTCGGAAGTTTGACCGGCTCATTGGTTTTTCCCGTCAACACCCCGTAAGGAAACGGTTGTGAGTCGTACGATTCAACTTCAGCTCCTCGACCTCGTCAACAAAGAGAAATTGGAGCGAATCATTCAGGTCTTCACCGAGGTGACCGGGGTCGCGTCCATAATAGCCAACGTCAACGGCCACCCCATCGGGAAGCCGCACAACTTCACGCCTTTCTGTCTCAATTATTGCCGCTCAACCGACAACGGCAGGGCCAGGTGTCAGGAAAGCGATCGCCACGGCGGCCTGGAATCCGCGCGATCGAAGAAACCTTACATTTACAACTGCCTGAACGGCGGGCTGATCGACTGCGCGGTTCCGGTCATCGTCGAGGGCTATCATCTCGCGACCATCCTGGCCGGTCAGGTACTGGAACGGCCCATTGCGGATGAAGTCGCGCTGGAGAAGGCCGAAGCGATCGGAATCACGGATACGGCGGGTTATCTCAAAGAACTTGCAAAGGTGCCCCTGATGACGCGCGAACGCCTGCTGACCGTTGTGAATCTTATGTCCGAACTCACTCAAACGATCAGTGAACTGGCTCTGCAAAAATACCTTTTGCACAAGCATTCGCAACATTATCTCAGCAGACTGATCGACAGTGTTTCCGACTGCATCGTGTCCACAAATGCCGACAATAGAATTACCATCGTCAATCAGCCCGGCGCCAAGATGTTCGGCTATGAAGCGGAACAGCTTGTCGGCGAATCCGTCCGGAAGCTTTTCGCCGATGATGACACCAAAGTCACGTTCTGGAGGAACGCGGATTCGCGGCTGAGTTTCAACCGGCGAGGGGAACTGACGGCAACCTGCGCGGATGGCCGGACTTTCCCGGTCCAGGTCTCTCTGTCCGCGATCAATGATGCGGACGAGCAGAACTCAGGTCACGTAATGGTCATCAGGGATGTCTCCGAGGAGAAGAAGCTCGAGCGGATGAAAGAAGACCTGGTTGGGATGATCACTCACGACATGAGAAACCCCGTTCTCTCCCTGCAAAAGGTCTTGAAGCTGGTTGTCGACGGGACCCTCGGACCGCTCAATTCAAAACAGAAGAACGTGATGGAACTGGCTGTGGCCACCTGCCATCAGCTCTTCGGCATGGTGAGCGATATATTGGACATTTACCGAAACGAAAGCGGAAAGTTCGTGCTGTACTGCACTCCCGTCCGCATCGATCAAATCGTCTTGGACAGTATCAACCAACTCGATCTGTTCGCGAAAGAAAAGCGCATATCCATCGAATTCAGACAGCCGCCGGCTCCCCTGAAAGTCCTGGGAGATCAAAAGCGCCTGGTGCGGACTCTTGTCAATTTGCTGGAAAACGCCATCAAGTACGGTCCGGAGAGCAGTGTGGTCCATGTCGAGGCCGGAATGCTGAATGGAGACCGGGGCTACCCGGCGGGATGCGGAACCGTTGCTCAGGGTGCATCCGCGTCACAAATGAAACAGGACTTCGTCATGCTTACATTTACGGATACGGGTCTCGGCATCCCGGCGGAATACCACCAGTGTATTTTTGACAAGTATTTCACGATCCGATCCGATAAGCAGACCCGGGGCGATGGGGTCGGCCTGGGTCTGGCTTTTTGCAAGCAGGTTGTCGAAGCCCACGGAGGCAACATATGGGTAGAATCGCCGGTTTCATGCGATGCCGAGAGCAGCCGCCGGGGATGCCGCTTTCACCTCACACTGCCGGTTGATTCCGTGGATTCGGCGCCACGGGTCCCGTGATCGGACCAATCCTGATGAATGGACCGGCGGATAAACGACGCAATGAACTTCGAGGTCCGTGCAATCCATGAGAGTCTTCCTCGCAGATGATCATCCCCTGTTCCGTATCGGCTTGAGAATCGCTCTTGACCGGGAAGAGGACATCGAACTGGTGGGTGAAGCCAGCGACGGTTTCAGTGCGGTTGAAAAGATCCAGGCCGATCCGCCCGATGTATCCCTGATCGATGTGGACATGCCGGGGATATCGGGCATTCGCGTGATCCGCATGCTCCGCAAAGCGTTTCCTGAAATGAGGCTCCTCGTACTCTCCACCTACGATGATAAAAACTACATCCATGACGCCATGCAGGCGGGCGCCGACGGATATGTGCTCAAATGTGTTGAAGTCGCGGAACTGGTCCGCATCATAAAATCGGTTTGTGACAGACGGCAGACCGTGTCACCCTACCTCGTGAACCTGTCTCTCGACTCGAAAGCGGGTGAAGACGCGCCCGGAGAAGCCCCGGAAGAGGAGGACCTCGTTCTAACTCACCGCGAAACGGAAATTCTGCGCGCCATCATCCTGGGCCAAAGCAATAAAGAGATTTCAAACGCGTTCTGCATCAGTGTGGAAACGGTGAAGAGTCATATCAAGAGCATCTATCAGAAACTGCAGGTAAGAAATCGTGTGGAAGCAACGACCGTCGCGATGAAGAAGAACTTCTTCGTATAGACCGGCGGTCCCCTCTGGTGACTTTCCCTCAAAAATCCCCCGAAAGAGGGGGTGGATTTCACCCGTCTGAGGGATTTACGTGTGTAAATCTTTGCGCTTTTATACAACCGTGGGGTAGAATCTGCACATTCGGGTTGCATTCATTTCCATTTCAGGCGCAGGTTCCGTTTCCGGGCCTTTGAACGCACTTTCAATCATTCTTCCTCGCTCCCTCTCCCGGTAGCCCCGAGCAGATCTTTTGCATTCAATGAGTCCCGGCAACCGGACGCAACTTGTCGACGGTGTCTGAGAAGCGGCCTGTGATCGACCTGATGAGCTGTCGCGTCATCATGGTTTCTCCGCACATCCTTACAGCAACCAAAACAGGGGGAATGCTATGAGTCGAATCTTAATTGCACCGAGTCGTTATGTCCAAGGGGAGGGAGCTATCCACGAAATCGGCCTGCACGCGGCCAGACTTGGCACCAAGGCTTTGCTCGTCGGAGGGAAAAGGGCCTGCGCCAGTTGTGCCGACTCGATTCAGCAGAGCCTCAAAGAGAAGGGGATCGGCTGTTTCCAGGAACATTTCAATGGAGAGTGTTCAGACAATGAAATCAACCGCCTGATGAACGTCGCCCGCAAAGAGGGCGCTGATTTCGTCATTGCCACCGGTGGCGGCAAGGTGATCGACACGGGAAAAGCGATCGGCCATCACATGAAGATGCCGGTCATCGTGGTCCCGACAATCGCGGCAACAGACGCTCCATGTTCGGCCCTGTCGGTTGTCTACTCCGACGCCGGCGTTTTCGACCGGTATCTCGTGTTGCCTCACAACCCGGATTGCGTGCTTGTGGATACCCGTATAATCGCCAATGCCCCGGTTCAAACCCTGGTGTCGGGAATGGGGGACGCACTGGCAACCTTCTGGGAAGCGGACACCTGCGCCAAGAGCTGCAAGCCCAATGTGCTCACCGGAGGATGTCCCCCTACCCGTTCCGCAATCGCCCTGGCCCGGCTCTGTTACGATACCCTGCTGGAATTCGGCCTTCAGGCCAAGCTGGCCGTAGAGCGGCAATGCGTGACGCCCGCCGTCGAAGCCATCGTGGAAGCAAACACCCTGCTGAGCGGCCTGGGATTCGAAAGCGGGGGCCTTGCCGGCGCTCATTCCGTTCACAATGGGTTTACCGTTCTGGAAAGCTCCCATCACAAACTCCACGGCGAAAAAGTTGCCTTCGGCACCCTGACACAACTCGTCATGGAAGGCCGGTCATCGGATGAAATCTATGAGGTGTTGGATTTCTGTCTCACGATCGGGCTGCCGGTTTGCCTGGATGATTTGGGCATCCACAATCCCACAAAAGCAGATATCCGGAAAGTGGCTGAAGCCACAACCGCTCCGGGTGAAACCATCCATGCAACGTGGTTCGAAGTGACGGCGGACAAGGTCGAGGCCGCGATCTGGACGGCGGACGCATTGGCCGGTGAGTACAGACAGGGAGAATAGTCATGGCGCTGTTACCCATCTCGATAAGCATCGGCGTGCTTTGCGGCATCTGGTTCCACATTACCGTATTGATCCCCTGGCTCACCGCATGGATCGGTTATGCGGCGTGGGCCAGCTTCTATTTTGCCGGCGGCAATAAGGAAGCCCTCACAAAGTCCATCGCCGCCAACGTGGCCGGCATGGTGCAAGGCGCGATTTTTTACTGGGTGTGGTTGACACTTGGCGGAGGCAGTCTGACTTTGCTTTCAGTGTTGATCGGGCTTTTCTGCTTCGTGATGACCATCGAGGGCAACATCCCGCTCCTTTCCGCGATTCCGGGACAGTTTGTGGGAGCAGCCGTGTTCTTTGGGAATCTCGGGGCTCAAAAGGGAGACATCCTCGCCGCCCTGGCAAATACCTTCGTTTGCATGCTGATCGGGAACCTTGCCGGAATTCTTTCCGCCAAGCTGCCCGACCTGTTCAAGAAAAAAGAGGTTGCATCCTGAGGCAAGGTTTAAGGAGACGAATCGCGGACGGTCACGGAGGCTGTCCGCGATTCGCAAGCAGTGCTCACATCCGGATATGGAGGATTGAAAATGGTGAAAGAAGCGTTGGGATTGATCGAAACCAAGGGATTTGTCGCCATGATCGAAGCATCGGATGCCATGGTCAAAGCCGCCAACGTTCAATTGGTCGGTTATGTGAAGATCGGGTCGGGTCTCGTGACCACGATGGTGAGAGGCGATGTCGGGGCGGTGAAAGCTGCTACTGATGCAGGCGCCGCGGCGGCACAGAAGGTGGGGGAAGTCGTTTCGGTCCACGTGATCCCCAGGCCTCACCAGGATGTCGAAAAGATACTGCCGCAACTCCCCGTCAACGATTAGCGCATGGGACCGTGTCCATAACCGTATGAAACCGGGAGGTGATATCCGATGCAAGATGAACTGATCAACAGGGTCATGCAAGAGGTTATGAAGAGGGTGGGTTCCGCTTCCTCCGGTAAAGCGAACCCAAAAGAATCCGAAGGAGGCAGCCCCAGGGCGGCGTCTCCCCGGCCCGACCTGGTCCAGGTAACCGAATATGTCGGAGTGGGCCTGGGGGATACGCAGGGGATCGTCATCGCCAACCTCGATCCCGCCATTCACACTCTCATGGGAATCCCCGAGAAATACCGATCCATCGGAGTGATCGGCGGCCGTACCGGGGCCGGGCCTCAAGTCATGGCGGCGGATGAAGCCGTCAAAGCCACCAACACCGAAATTCTTGCCGTGGAAATGCCGCGAGACACCAAGGGCGGGGCCGGCCACGGAAATTTGATCATATTCGGCGCAGAGGATGTATCCGATGCGCGGCGCGCGGTCGAAGTGACTCTGGAAGTCCTGCCGAAGTATTTCGGCGACGTATACGGCAACGACCAGGGGCATCTCGAGCTCCAGTACACCGCTCGCGCCAGCCGCTGTCTGAATTACCTGTTCAAGACGCCTGAAGGAAAGGCTTTCGGGCTGATTCTGGGAGCGCCCGCGGTGATCGGCGTCCTGATGATCGATACGGCCGTTAAGGCCGCGGACGTTCAGGTGGTTGGTTATGCCTCTCCGGCAAAAGGAACCAGCCTCACCAACGAGGTCATGATCTGGGTGACCGGGGACTCCGGAGCGGTGCGCCAGGCCGTGACGGCCGGCCGTGAAATAGGGATCAAACTCCTTGGCGCCTGGGGCCAGGAGCCCAAGTCTGTCACTCAACCATACATTTGATACGGAAGGGGCAGCCGATGAGTAAGAGACAGAAACGCTTTGAGGTGCTGGCCCAGCGTCCGGTGAATAAGGACGGCTTTATCAAGGAATGGATTGAAGTGGGACTGGTTGCGATGGACAGCCCCAACGATCCGGCACCTGGAATCAGGATCCAAAACGGCAAGGTTGTCGAGCTTGACGGAAAACCCCGGGATAAGTTCGACCTGATCGATTTATGGATTGCCGACCACTGCATCGATACCTCGGTGGCCGAGAAGGCCATGGCGATCGATTCACTTCAGTTTGCGCGGATGCTTGTCGACATCAACGTGCCGCGCGCGGACATCGTGCGCCTGTCGGTCGGCATGACGCCGGCCAAGATACTGGATGTCTTGAAGAAAATGAACGTGGTCGAGCTGATGATGGCCATGCAGAAACTCCGGCCACGGCGTACGCCGTCCACTCAAGCTCACGTGACCAACCTCAAGGACCACCCCGCCCTTCTGGCAGCGGACGCCGCGGAAGCCTCGTTTCGTGGCTTTACCGAAGAGGAAACCACCGTGGGGGTGGGACGTTACGCTCCCATGAACGCACTTTCCATCCTGGTCGGCTCCCAAACCGGCCGCCCGGGCGTCATCACTCAATGCGCCGTGGAAGAAGCGCTGGAACTCAGCATGGGCATGCGCGGACTTACCGCCTACGCTGAAACGGTGTCTGTTTACGGCACCGAGCAGGTGTTTGTGGATGGAGACGATACGCCCTGGTCGAAAGCTTTCCTCGCTTCTGCCTACGCATCCAGGGGCCTCAAGATGCGCTACACCTCGGGGACGGGATCGGAGGTGCAGATGGGCTATGCCGAGAGCAAGTCCATGCTGTACCTTGAGATTCGCTGCGTGATGATCACCAAGGGCGCCGGCGTTCAGGGTCTGCAGAACGGTTCCATCAGCGTCATCGGCGTGCCGGGAGCGGTTCCATCGGGCATTCGCGCCGTCCTCGCCGAAAACGTCGCCGCGGTCCTGATGGATCTCGAAGTGGCGTCGGGCAATGACCAGACGTTCACTCATTCGCCCATCCGTAACACCGCGCGCATGCTGATGCAGTTCCTTCCCGGTACGGATTTGATTTTCTCCGGCTACAGTTCCGTGCCCAATTACGACAACATGTTCGCCGGGTCCACCCATGACTGCGACGACTACGACGACTACCTGGTGCTGCAGCGCGACCTCCAGATCGACGGCGGTCTGCGACCGGTGAAAGAAGCCGACGTCATCATGATCCGCAACAAGGGCGTTCGCGCCCTGCAGGCGGTTTTCAAGGAAGTGGGACTCCCTCCCATCACCGACGAGGAAGTTGAAGCCGTTACCTACGCGCATGGCAGCAAAGATGTCCCCGATCGTGATGTGCCTGAAGACCTGCGCGCCATAGGAGAATTCATGAAACGCGGCGGCAACGGGATCGATGTGGTCCGGGCGCTCGTGAAACATGGATTCCGCGATGTGGCGGAAGCGGTGTTGGGTGTCCTGAAGCAAAAAGTATCAGGCGACTACCTGCACACCTCAGCCATTCTGGAACCCAATTTCGACGTATTGAGCGCCGTCAACGACCTCAACGATTACCAGGGACCCGGTACCGGCTACCGTCTGGAAGGCGAGCGATGGGAAATCCTGAAGGACATCCCGCAGGCGATCAGCCCGGAAGACGTTTAGGTCTGAGCTAGGGAGGCACAGAGACATGGACATTACCGAAGAAATGGTCAAGGAAATCATCCTTGAGATTCTGCGTGAAATGGAAGCAGAGGGCCGGTCCGCCAAACCCTTCAAAGACGACGGGACCCCGCTGGTATTCAAGGAAAAGGGGGTCGCCAGGACCGGCGTAGATAAGAACGAGGTGGTCATCGCCGTTCCGCCCGCATTCGGAACCGTGATGAGCAAGACCATCATCGGCATTCCTCACCAGCAGGTGCTGAGGGAGATCATCGCCGGGATCGAGGAGGAAGGCCTCAAAGCGCGGTTGGTCAAAGTGCATCGGACCGCGGACGTCGCGTTCATATCTCACGACGCCGCTAAACTGAGCGGTTCGGGAATCGGCATCGGCATCCTCTCCAGAGGGACTTCGGTCATTCATCAAAGGGACCTGAAACCTCTCCAGAACCTGGAACTGTTCTCACAATCCCCCCTTCTCGACCTGGCAACCTTTCGTTCAATAGGCCGCAATGCCGCGAAATATGCCAAAGGAGAAAGTCCCCGCCCGGTGCCGGTTCGCAACGATCCCATGGCCCGGCCGCGCTACCAGGGACTGGCGGCGCTGCTCCATAACAAGGAGGTCCAGTACGTCAACCCGGACAAGCCGGCCCAGGAAATTGAGGCTCAACTCTAGAGCGGCCTCTCACTTCATTTCGGGCAGGCATGGGCAAACACTTTGCGGGAGGTAAAGTCGACAATGAACGATGAACAGATATCCCATCTGATTGAGCGCATGGCCCAAACCAAGGGGGTCAATATCTCTCCCGATCTTGTCAAGGAAGCCGTCAAGAGGGTCATATCGGCTTTGGGTGAGGGCGGCGACGCACCGCCGGCGTCCCCGGGCAAGGGACTTGACCCCAAACGGGATTACCCGTTGGCGCAAAAACGGCCCGACCTGGTCCAGACAGCTACCGGTCTGCATCTTGAAGACATCACCCTGGATAAGGTCGCCGGAGGGAAGATCACTTTTAACGACATGAAGATACGTCCGGAAACCCTGGAGTATCAGGCACAAATCGCCGAAGGATGCGGGCGGCCGCAGCTCGCCAGCAATATACGACGGGCCGCCGAACTGACGCGCATCCCGGATGAACGCGTCCTTGAAATCTACGAAGCTTTGAGACCCTACCGGTCCTCCAAGAAGGAGTTGCTCGATATTGCCGGTGAGCTGGAATCGCGTTACCAGGCCCGCATCTGCGCCGCATTGGTGCGCGAGGCGGCGGAGGTTTACGAAAAGCGCGGCCGGCTGCGCCGCGAGTAAGACGGTCTCCATTTGGAATCTGAAAAGAACCGACGGGTGGAGTGAAAGCCCACGGGAGGAACACCGGGAAGCAGGCACGGGAACGAGGTTTACCTTTGCCGCCGCTCCGGAAGACGTCGCGAGTTTCCGGACGAATACGGGACGGCTGCCCGCGCAAGTGCACGCCGACTCTTCCGCTGCATCTCCCGCATACCCGGTCATCCTGCGCTGAATGAACCGGGGGCATGACTCGTTTGGCAAGATCTGATGGAGCTGAGCGTTATGGCCTACATCGCTGGTGTGGATGTCGGGAACAATACAACCGAAGTCGCCATAGCCGAGATGCACGGAAAGGGAAAGGAGGTCGACTTCCTGTCCAGCGCCATCGTGCGCACCGTGGGCATCAAAGGCACGATCCAGAACGCCATGGGGGTGATCGACGCCCTGGACACGGCGCTGCAGCCCCTGTCGCTGCAGCGAAGAGATCTTTCCCTGATTCTTCTCAACGAAGCCACGCCCGTCATTGGCGACGTTGCCATGGAAACCATCACTGAGACGGTCATTACCGAATCAGCCATGATCGGACACAATCCTGCTTCTCCAGGTGGGCAGGGTCTGGGAGTGGGGACGACCATCCCCCTGGAGCTTGCAGCCTCGGCGCCTTCCGATGGAAAATGGATCGTCGTCATGCCGGGGACCGTGGACTTCCGGGAAGCGGCTGCATCGATCAACGCACTGGTGGCGGACGGCAAGGAAATCGCCGGCGCGATCATCCGGAACGACGACGGCGTATTGATCAACAATCGATTGCTGCGCCCCATCCCCATCGTTGATGAAGTGGAACACATCGATCGCGTGCCGCTGGGAATGCCGGCGGCGGTGGAGGTTGCGCTTCCGGGCAAATCCATCGAGAAGCTTTCCAACCCTTACGACATTGCCACCATCTTCAACCTCGATCCCGAAGAGACCCGCCGGATCGTTCCCATAGCGCGGGCTCTCATGGGCATCCGCAGCGCAGTCGTCATCAAGACCCCGAAAGGGGATATTCAGGAACGAAGGATTCCGGCCGGAAAACTTGTCCTCATCGGCAAGAGTCAGAAAACGGAGGTACAGATCGAGGAAGGGGCCGAGGCCATCATGCAGCGCGTGGAAGAGATTTCCCCGCTGGTGGAAATCCAGGCGGAACCGGGCACCAATGTCGGCGGGATGTTCGAGCAGGTGCGAAAGGTCATGGCCGAACTCACGGACCAGCCGGTTCATCAGATCGCCGTTCGCGATATCCTTGCGGTGGATACCTTTAAGCCGCAGAAGGTCCTGGGCGCATTGGCCGGCGAATTCGCCATGGGGAACGCCGTCGGACTCGCCGCCATGGTGGAAACACACAGGCTTCCCATGCAACGTCTGGCGAGGAAAGTCGAAGAGGAAACCCTCATTGCCTCGGCCGTCGGGGGAGTCGAAGCCGAAATGGCGATCCGTGGGGCCTTGACCACTCCCGGGACCAGGCCCCCCCTGGCCATCCTCGATCTGGGGGGAGGATCAACCGATGCGGCATTGATCTCTGAAGACGGGGTCATCCAAAGCATCCATCTGTCCGGCGCGGGCGAGATGGTCACTCTGCTCATCGACACGGAGCTGGGCCTCGAGGACAGGGAACTTTCAGAAAACATCAAGCGCTATCCTTTGGCGAAAGTGGAGAGCCTTTTCCACGTGCGACATGAAGACGGTTCGGTCCAGTTTCTTAAGCAGGCGCTGGAACCGAAATTTTTCGGCCGCCTGGCCATCGTGACCGACACCGGGCTCGAACCCCTCGAAGCCAGGGTGACGATGGAAAAGGTGATCACGGTTCGCAGGCAGTCCAAGCATAAGGTTTTCGTACACAACGCCCTCCGGGCATTGAAAAGAGTCGCGCCCGCCGGAAATATCCGCCTGATCCATTTCGTGGTCCTGGTGGGGGGGTCCGCCCTGGATTTCGAAATACCCAAGATGGTTTCGGATGCGCTGAGCGAGTACGGCGTGGTCACCGGCAGGGCCAATGTTCGAGGTACGGAAGGCCCGCGTAACGCAGTGGCCACCGGCCTCATTCTCGCTCATGCGACAAATGACGGGGGAGCGGCATGAACCGGCAGCAGCCCGCAGTATGGATATTCAGAAGCCGCTCGGTTGCGGCCGATGCATTTCAGCCCTTGCTGTGGGGCATGGAGGAAGAAGGAATCCCGTTCGAAATCCGCGAGACCGGCGAGGGACCGGTTCGGGATCTTGCCAAACAGGCCGCCGACGGTTCGCCTCTTAATGTCGGCATTGCCGTTGGGGGAAACGAGATCGTCCTCCACCATACGGACCTGGCAACCCCGTTGTTTTCCCTTGCTACCAGGCCCTGGCCGCCCTTCGAATTGCGCCGCATGGGAATAAACGGCGCCCGCCTGGTCAAGGGGCAGCCCCTGGTGTTGGAAAACCGAGGGATTACAGCCGCTCCCGCCCCGCATCCCGTAAGGGATCCTCGCGAGGTATCGGAGTCCCTCATCCATCTGATCCTGGATGAGATATTCAAGGAGGGCGGGAAAAGATTCAGGCATTAACAGGCGCGTCGCAAAGACCGGGGATGCAAAGTCGGCCGGTTTAAAAGTTCCAGGTGGTGCAAAGCGGGGAAGGACCATGAAAAATCTGAGCCTTGGACTGATCGAAACATGGGGGTTCGTGGCGGCGGTGGCTGCCGCCGATGCATCGAGCAAAGCAGCGATGGTTACCCTGCTGGGTTATGAACTGGCAAGGGGGGGCCTCGTTACCATAAGAATGGCCGGAGACGTGGCCGCCGTCAAAGCGGCGGTTTCAGCCGGTTCCGCGGCGGCCGGGAAAGTCGGCAGGGTGGTATCCACACATGTGATTCCCAGACCGGACCATCAACTGAGCATCGGTATCCCCGGCTCAGACGGTCCCGCCGAAACGGGTAGCACACCGCCCCCACCCGCTCCGCCTCCCGGGGAAGAAGATCTGGGGAAGTCGCCGGGAACAGGTGAAAGTGAGACAATCCTTCCCGCTTCCGGGCAGCCTGCGGAATCGCGGAAACCCTCAAGGTCCGGAAGAGCCGGAAAGGGAAAGCCCCGAAAATCCGGGAAGACCAAGCCTTCCGGGAGCTGAGTTCGACAGGATGAAAGAGAAGTGAATCTGAACCACCCCGAATCATTACGGGATCGATGAACCGGTGAGCCTTCCCTCCCGGACGATCGGGGTTGTTTCGGGTTGGTTCCGTCGGTTTTGGAGTTGAATCTGAAAAGGAGAGTTTTATGGTGGAACTCCGCGCTTTCGTGTATCTGGATCGGCTGCAGCCTCAATTCGCCGCCTACCTTGGGGCCAATGCGCGGGGGTATCTCCCCGTGGCGGGCGTGGCCTCCATCCTGGTCGAAATTGCCCCCGGGGTGCTCATCAACCAGGTAGTGGATGCCGCCGTCAAGGCCGCCAACGTCCGCCCCGGATTGATGGTCGTGGAACGTCATTTCGGAGCGCTCGAATTTCACTCCAAGGCGCAAGCGGAAGTTCAGCATGCGGGCCACGCGGTACTCACTTCCCTCAAGCTGAAGCAGGAGGACCGTATCAAACCGCAAATCCTGAGTTCTCAAATCATCCACAAGGTCAATGACTATCACGCGCAAATGGTAAACGTCTCGCGCCTTTGCTCCATGCTTCTCCCCGGGCAGGATCTCTACATTCTGGAGGTCCAACCCGCCGGCTACATCATGCTTGCCGCCAACGAAGCGGAGAAGAACGCTCCGATCACTCTGGTTGACTGTAGATCGTTCGGAGCGGTGGGACGCCTGTACATCAGCGGGAAGGAATCGGAGGTGGCTCGCGCCGCAGGCGGTGCGGAATCGGCCATCCGTAACCTTACGGGAAAAGAATCATAGAGTTCTTCCCGGGTGGAGACACATTGAAAGTCAAAGATTCTGCGAATCAACTTCTATCGGCTTTTGAGTCTTCATTGACGCTCAATGGGAGCCGCCCTCGCAGCGAACCCCTTTTCGCCGGCGTGGACCTGGGGACAGCCTATACCGTGACCGCGGTTGTGGACGCAGCGGGCATCCCTGTTGCCGGGATGTTGACCAGGAGCCGCTCCAGTATAAGGGACGGGTTGGTCCTGGATTATGTCGGCGCCATCAATATGGTCCGTCAGCAGGTGAAGACACTCCGCGAGGCCGGTTTTCAAATCGACTCCGCGTCAGCGGCCTATCCGCCCGGCACCTCGGGGCGGAACGCTCAAACCTTTGCCAACGTTCTTGAAGCCGCGGGGTTGCATGTATCCGGGCTGATCGATGAACCATCCGCCGCATCGCTTGTACTCGACATCACGGATGGGGCCGTGGTGGATATCGGCGGGGGCACCACCGGTATTTCCGTGCTTCGGGACGGAGAGGTGGTTTACACGGCCGATGAAGCAACCGGAGGGATCCATCTCGATCTTGTGATCGCCGGACATTTCAAGATCGGCACCGAGGAAGCCGAACGAATGAAGACCGACCCCGGACAGCAGTCGGCCTTATTTCCCCTGGTGCGCCCCGTGTTCCAGAAAATGGCCGCCATCGTGAAGCATCATCTGCGGGACCATCCCGTAGCGACGGTTTACCTGGTTGGCGGTTCGAGCTGTTTTCCGGGAATCGAGCAGGTAATGGGAGCCGAAACGGGTTTTCCCGTGGAACGGCCGGTCAACCCTTTGTGGGTCACTCCCCTGGGCATAGCCTTGAGCTGCCTTAAGACTGCACGGGAAAGAACGTGATGAGCGGAGAAAGCCTCATAATCAACGAAGACCGAATCCGGGAACTCGTGGACAGGGTCATCCACAGGCTGGAGGAGCGCCTGGCAGCGATGGGGCGAAAAGGCGATCTTGTGGTGGTGTTCACCGCTGCAACCGTCGAATTCCCCGAGGCCATCCGGCAGGTCTGCGGACTCATCCTGGACGGGTATCGCATCCGGTTGGCGTTTTCCCGGGCGGCGGTGCAACTCATTTCCAAGCCCGTGAGAGATGAGCTGGCCGGGTTTCCGCACGTCGGCATGGTTGAACGGGAGAGATGGCTTTCTTCGTTGAAAGAAGCCCGAGCCGTCATCGTTCCGATGCTCAGCCTCAACACTCTTTCCAAATTGTCGCTGCTGATAGCGGACGATTTGACAACGAATCTCGTCCTCCATGCCCTGCTCATGGGAAAACACGTCATCATGGCACGCAATGGGGCCGACCCCGCCGACAAGGGGCGGGAGGAACTCGGGTTCCACAAAGGAAATGCCGCACTGAGGCAGGCGATGGCCGATCGTCTGAAAACCGTGACCGATTACGGCTGTATCCTGACCGATGTTCGAAAGCTTAGAGACACGCTGAATTCCCTGCTGATCAATGAAGAAATTCGAGTCGAGAAGGCACTGGAGCCGGCACAGGTACCTTTTCCTTCCGCTCCGACTATCGGCATTTCCGGCAGATTCGTAACCGCCGCAGATATTATGCACGCCCGGCGCACAGGTGCGGAATTGCTCGTCGGACCCTCATCGGGTCTGACCCCCCTGGCTCGGGACCTGGCCGGATTGCACGGAGTCGCGGTCAGGATGGAACGAAACAAACCATTCAACAAATAGAGGGGATAACGCGATGCTGATTGCAAGGGTGATTGGGACCCTGGTCGCCACGCGCAAGCACGAACGATTGGTGGGAAGCAAGATACAAATCGTTCAGCCTCTGGATCATAGGGGTGAAGCGCCCAGGGGCGACCCATTCGTGGCCGTCGATGCGGTCGGGGCCGGAGTGGGAGAGCGGGTCATCATAGTGAGAGGAAGCGGTGCGCGTGTCGCCGCCAATGATGAGCAGTGTCCGGTGGATGCTACGATCATTGGTATCATCGACAGCATCGACGTTGAATGAATCGACTCATAGCAGAGCTGAGGACTCATGACAGCGACCTCACGCAAGATTTACACTCGTTTCGGCGATCGAGGGCAGACGATGCTGCTGAGCCGGGAGACCGTCGACAAGGACGATCTGCGCGTCAGCACTTATGGGGCGCTGGATGAACTCCAGTCTCACCTCGGAATGGCGCGGGCCCTGATTCGGGACGAATCTGCGGGATCCGTCCTTCTTGCCGTACAGCAGGACCTCTTTGTGGCCGGTGCGGAGTTGGCTTCGACGCCGATGAAGATGCGCGGGCTTTCGCACCGCATCACAAGAGAGGATGTGGAAAAACTCGAAGCCTGGATCGACCGGATATCCGGCCAATACGGGATGCCGGACGGCTTTGTCATTCCGGGGGCTTCGCCGGAGAGCGCCGCCCTTCACGTGGCCCGGGCCGTGTGCCGCCGTGTTGAACGTTCGATCGTCAGCCTGAATCGCAAGACCGGGACATACCGGGAAATGATCGTTTACTTCAATCGCCTGAGCGACCTGCTCTTCGTCCTGGCATGGTCGATGACCGTCACTGCCGCCGTGGAAGAGGCCCTTAACGGGTTGATACCGGGGTGAAAAGCATGAAACGACGTTTTTTGTCGGGTTTGCGGCCCAGGGAAGGAATGGACCTGTGAAGATTCCCCTGTCCTTATCCCGCATATTGGGTTCCATCGCCGAAAGCGCCGCCGCCGATGAGGGACTTGCGATGGCGATAGCCATCGTGGACCGGGAAGGTTCGCTCCAGTACTTCGCGCGCATGGAAGGCACCTTGCCTGCAAGTACGGAACTCGCCGTTTCCAAGGCCTATACTGCCGCAGCCCTGCGCATGTCGACTCGCGAGGTTGGGGAAATGGCGCTCCCGGGTCGTTCACTCTACGGAATCCAACATACTCACGGGGGGAAGATCGTTCTCTTCGGCGGGGGGTTCCCTCTTCTGGTGCGCGGCCTGGTAGCGGGCGGCATCGGAATCAGCGGCGGAACGGTCGAAGAAGACGAGCGGGTGGCAGGGGTCGTACTGAACGCTCTTGGTGAAATGGAAAGCCTGATCGAATGGATCAAACCCCTTTGTCCGGCAAGACCCGGGGGGGCATGCCGAACGACTTTTCTTGAGGAAAATTTGCGGGACGCTTTTCGAAGAGAAGCCCGTTCTCCGACTCCTGAGTTTCTTTCAATTCTGGCCGGGGCCATTATTCTGGGCATGGCTGAAGTTGATTGAATCCAATAGGATACACACATATGTCGAGATGATGACCGGACTGAAGCCGAGGGGGAAACCTCCGGTCCGTACAAGCTGACCGGACCATTGGCTCGGGAATCATGAAAAGGGAGGAATGGCCGTGGAAAGCAACCACGATTTCGTATCAACTGTGGTCAAGAAAGTACTGTCACAAATGATCGAGGAAAATAACCTCCGGGCAGACGGTCCTACCGGCATCTTCGAAACCGTCGATCAGGCGGTCGAGAATGCCGTGGCAGCGCAGAAGAGGCTTCTCGAGCTGTCTTTGGACGATCGGGGCAGAATCATAAGCGCTGTCAGACAGGCCGCCCTGGATCACAATGAGCAGATTTCCGCCATGGCGGTGAAAGAATCGGGACTTGGCCGCTATGAAGACAAGATCCGAGAAAACATCCTGTGTGCAACCAAGACCCCCGGGCCGGAAGACCTCAAGCCGGAAGCCTATAGCGGAGACAACGGTCTGACTCTGGTCGAATACGCGCCTCGCGGGGTTATCGGTTCGCTGACTCCCATCACCAATCCTACCGGCACCGTGATCAACAATACCATCAGCATGGTGTCGGCCGGCAACGCCGTTGTATTCAACCCGCACCCCAGCGCATGTCAGACCAGCACACAGACCATTCGGTTCCTCCATCAGGCCATTGTGGGAGCTGGAGGCCCTCCGGGTTTGATTTCAGCGGTCTCGAAACCCAACCTGGAAACGGCCGGGCAACTCATCGAACACCCGAAAATCAATATGCTGGTGGCGACCGGGGGCCGTCCCGTTGTCAATGTTGTCCTTCGTTCGGGGAAGAAAGCAATCGGGGCCGGCGCCGGGAATCCGCCCGCGCTGGTCGATGAGACGGCCAATATCCGCAGGGCTGCCGCTTGCATCGTCGATGGGGCAAGCATCAACAACAATATCTTCTGTACCTGCGAAAAGGAAGTGGTGGTCGTTGACGCGGTCGCGGACGCATTGATCAAATTCATGATTGAGACCGGGAAGGCCCACCTGCTGACTCCGGCGCAGGCGGAAGCGATCACCAGGCTTGTTGTGACGCCGGAAAGAAAGATCAACGGTGCTTATATCGGCAAGAACGTTCAGATGATTTTGAAGCAAATCGGGATTGAGGTGAGTGAAGCCTACCGGCTGGCCATTTTTGAGGCCGAAAAAGACCATCCTCTGGTGTGGCTGGAACAGATGATGCCCGTCATGCCTATCGTCAGGGTTCGAGACATCGGCGAGGGAATCGAATTCGGAGTGAAGGTCGAACAGGGCAACCGTCATACCGCCATGATGCACTCGAATCATATCCTGAATATGACTGCGTTTGCACGGGCCGTGCAGACAACCATCTTTGTAAAAAACGGACCGTCCTATGCGGGCATCGGCCTGGGAGGAGAGGGTCATACGTCGTTTACAATCGCGGGACCGACAGGTGAAGGGTTGACCTCCGCCAGAAGCTTTACCCGGGTCAGGCGCTGCACGCTGGTCGACGCGTTCCGTATCATTTGATGCTGCGTCGAGTGAGTTCGCGCAGGGACATCTTATACCGATGTTGCGTTCAAGATGCCATCAAAGAATAAAAAGCGTGGGGAACTGCGTCCCCCCCACCCCCACGCCGCTTCGCGGCTCAGTTTGGCGCTGCGGCAGCGCCCCGCTGAACGCGGGGCAGCAGCCGCGAGCGCTGAGCGCTCGGCCTCACGCGCTTGCGCGTGTGGCCGAAATCCGGGGGCGCGGGGGAATCATTCCCCGCTCTTTTTGGGGATCTCAAGAGTATCATCTTGAACGCAAATTAGTATTAAGCCGTTCACTGATTTCTTCAAGGAGGATTATTATGCAGTTATCTCTTGATCTTGCCTCGGAACTGATTAACGCCGCCCTGGAGGAAGCGAAGCACATCGGCGTAGCAATGGTAATCGCCGTGGTCGATGCCGGGGGCAACCTGATCTCTCAACAGCGTATGGACAATGCCTTGCTCGCGAGCATCGATATAGCACTGCACAAGGCATATACGGCCGTGGCCCTGAAAATGCCCACTCATCAACTGGCAAATCTGGCCCAGCCGGGGAAGCCCCTGTTTGGTATTCACAATACCGACGGCGGGCGGATCGTCATTTTCGGCGGAGGTTTCCCCCTGGAGTACAAGAACGAAATAATCGGGGGAATCGGAGTCAGCGGCGGCTCAGTCGATGAGGATATGATTTGTGCCCTGGCAGGCATTGCGGCTTTGGAAAAACTGAATCCATGACCATAGGATTCGCTCAATGGTCCCTGCCCTCCCCTGCGCCTTCCCCGAAGAGTACGGCAGGTCCCCGGAAACCGTGTCATGAAGCCGGACCGTCATCGATTATGCGCGTTACGTTTTTCGAGCGACCGGACAAAGTCGACTTGGCCGGTAGCCTGCGGCAACATTTTTTGTGACACGAAGATTCCCCCTGCTTCAAGCTGCTGACAATAAATGCGGGGCAGCGTAATTTGAGATCCTGCCGGTAAGGTTTTGGACAAGTCCTATGATGCCCTTTTTGCGGCGCCTGCGGGACAAACGCATTTTCCAGGGCCTCAATCAATCAGCATTTGCATTTTAAAAAATGTTCACTATTTTTGTAGCCCTTTCGAATAAGGATAGATCGTGGATCGCTTCGCTCTCACGATCTATCCTTATTCGAAAGGTGGAGGAACCGTGATTTGTCCGAGGAGAAGATAAAATATCTTTTCGTCGACGGGGTTAATTTCGACATACGGGTCGGGGACTCTGTCGAGAAAACACCGGTTCTGGCTGCGATAGGAGTCACCGAGACAGGCTGGCGGCTCGTGATCGGACTGCAGGCCGGCGATAAGGAATCCGCATCCAGTTGGAGAGAGTTCTTCAAGGATTTGAAAAGAAGGGGGCTGGACAGTACACAGGGCATCATGGACGGCCTGCCCGGCCTGGAGAAGTCCGTTGAGGCCTGCCTTACTTTCTTCAATTTCCCGGAGGAGGAATAGATTTCGCTCAGGACAACGAACATCATCGAGAGGCTTAATAAGGAATTCAAACGAAGAACCAAGCCCATGGAGATCGTAGCCGGGGGGAGGTATTGTTACACCCTCCTTGCCTTCATTGCTCCAAAAATGGAACTGCATTGGAGGTCGAACCCAATGGGGAAAGTGCGAAAGAACTTACCTCTTTGGAAGCTTTTGGAGCGGTGATGAAGTTACACAAAATTCTTGACACTGCCCGGCTTTTTCGCTTAATTGGTCAGCCTGGGGAGAGCTGAGTTCTTGTTGCTGCTGGTTTCCGGCACATTTGTTACCCGTCCGAGAAATCATACTCTCATCTTGTGGTTGGGACTTCTCTGGTTGGCCGCGTATGTAGAGAAAAGTGTCCGTCATGAGTCGGCAAGAGAATTGCAGGCAACACCTGAAGTGTATGTAGCCTGGAACAGGCTGCGCGTGTTGCGGCAGGGCAGCGATTTCTATTTGCAAGATCGTCGTTGCAGGAATACAACACAACAAGTCAATAAACCTGACCGGAATAAAGCGCTTTCTTAAAAGCTGGGCAGCACATTGGCCGGCAGGTTATTCCACCGTTAGGCCGTGACCGAATCTATTCACACCCGTAAGGAGATTTTCCACAGTGGACATCCCACGGATATTCAACATCACTGAAAGTGCTCACCGCATCCACAACCCGATCACACCCGAAAAGCTCGCCACTCTCGGCGCTGCGTTGCGTCTGGAATCGGGGGCCCGAGTGCTCGACCTCGGCAGCGGTTCGGGGGAGATGCTGTGCACCTGGGCACGCGATCACGGCGTCATCGGCACCGGCATCGACATGAGCCAGTTGTTCACGGAGCAAGCGAGACTCCGTGCTGTAGAACTCGGCGTCGCCGATCAAGTCAAGTTCATCCATGGCGATGCTGCCGGCTATGTCTCTGACGAGAAGGCCAGTGTGGCAGCCTGTGTCGGTGCCACTTGGATCGCTGGGGGGGTCGTCGGCACTATCGAGCTTCTGGCGCGGAGCCTGCGCACCGGAGGGATCATCCTCATCGGCGAGCCCTACTGGCGGCAGTTACCGCCGACGGAAGATGTTGCCAAGGGGTGTCATGCCAACTCAATCTCCGACTTTCTCATGCTTCCAGAACTTCTCGCGTCTTTCGGCCACCTTGGCTACGACGTCGTTGAAATGGTTCTGGCTGACCAAGACGGCTGGGACAGATATGAGGCGGCCAAATGGCTCACCATGCGCCGATGGCTTGAAGCCAATCCCAACGACGAGTTCGCGAAAGATGTTCGAGCCAAACTGACCTCTGAACCCGAGCGCTACGCCGCTAACACGCGTGAATACCTGGGCTGGGGTGTGTTCGCGCTGATGCCGCGGTGATGCGTTGGCGCATCCGGCGGATCGTCAACGGCTGTGCCGGACAACAGCTGGTGGCTCGTCAAGATGTGATTGCGCCTGAATTCATTTCTTATGGTCCAGTTATCCGCGCAATCAACAGAAAGGTCTGTCTCAGGCAGGCCTAACAAGCGAAATGACGGCTTGAGGAATTCGCTACGCTTAAAGACTCTTTAGATCAATGTGTTGCGAGTCTAAAGGGTGATTCTATCTGTGTACTTCACAAGAGGCGTAACGTTGTATTGCGTTCACACTTATTACTTCCGGAAGGAAACAGTATGCACGGAAATTTAAAATGGCTTCCCATGGTCTTTATCTCACTATTTTTGTTTGGCTGCAGCCATTCATCGGGTCCAGCAAACGAACTCGCCCAGCAATCCCCGCCTCAAAGTTTGGCCTCACAGGGGGGCGTCCCCTGTGTCGTGCTCTTTGACACATCCTTCGATTTGGGTGAGATTGCGGAAGACGGTATCAGTAACGTTCACGAATTCAAGATCGCAAACAAGGGAACCGGGGTCCTGGTGATCAAGAAAGTCCTCCCCGGTTGCGGGTCTTCGGTCGTCAGGTTTGACAAGACAATCCCTCCCGGCGGCGAGGGCACGATAAAGGTCGGCTTGAATCCCAAAGGCTGCACATCGAATACCAAGATCAAAGTCTTCGATGTCCTGACAAACGATCCCGTGCAGGACCACTTCCAATTGAAACTGGCGGGCCACGCCGAATGATTCAGGCCAGGGAGGCACTGTTCCTTGAGCATTCGATATCTTCCCGGCAGAGGATGATGCCCATATCCGGAACGGGAAAGAAGTCTCTGGGCACGATTTGAGGAGGACCCGCTCACGGCAGGCCCATTGGCGGACAGTGGAGTGTATAAAATGGATCGGCACATACGCGGCCGGTCCATTTTCATTTTTCCACCAGATTCCAAAAGGAGGCCGGAGTGGATCAGACCTTCCGCAAATATTCCGGTTCGCCCGTCGTTATACTGAATTGCCCGATAGCCTCTCCCCCGTGTCTGATAAGTATCGTCGCAATTGACTGTTACTTGCGCGAACTGCATCAGTTTCCAGTCAGGCCTTGCCGCTCCGCTTCCGCCCGCTCTTACGAAATCCTTTCTTGGCAAAACAACGGATCGGGGGTAGAAAGGAGCGAATTCCGACAATTCGGACTCTCCCCTGCAGCATCCCGCCAAAAATGAGAGTCCGCTCTCGGGTCCAGTCGCAGTCGGTACACTCAGTGAGGCTATGACCATGATGTTCGCACATAATACCGGGAAGGGCGATACACATTGGCGGACCGCATTCCGTGCCCTGGCGCAACAATGGTGGATATGGCTCATTGCCGCCCTTGTCGGCGCCGCTCTTTGCTCTTTCCCGGCCCAAGCGGGCTCCTCGGCTCCCTCGCCCGCCAGGCAGGGATCATCCTCTCCCTCGCAAGGGATCTCCGTCGCAGCGGTGGCAGCCGCACAGGGGGACGTGGGCATCTATCTCACCGGCCTCGGCGCAGTCACCCCAATCGCTACGGTCACCATAAAAAGCCGCGTCGACGGTGAACTGATGAGGGTCCTCTTTCAGGAAGGCCAGATCGTTCATAAAGGGGCCCTTTTAGCGGAAATCGACCCAAGGCCGTTTGAGGCGCAGTTGACCCAGGCTGAGGGGCAGTTGGTCCGCGACCAGGCGCTGCTTGACAACGCGCGACTCGATCTGCGGCGCTACGAGACGCTATCCAGGCAGGATTCCATCGCGCAACAGCTCTATGACACCCAGAAGTCCCTGGTGCATCAGTATGAGGGGGCTGTTAAGGTCGATCAAGGGCAAATCGACACTGCCAAACTGCAACTGATTTATTCACGCATCACCGCTCCGGTCACGGGTCGAGTGGGATTGCGCCTCGTGGATCCGGGCAATATCATCCACACGACCGATACCAATGGATTGGTGGTGATCACTCAGCTTCAACCCATGACGGTCATTTTCACCATCTCCGAGGACAATCTTCCCCCCGTACTGGACAAGCTCAAAGCGGGCGCCCGGTTACAGGTCGATGCCTATAACCGCGAGCTGACCCGAAAGCTTGCCACGGGGACCCTGCTCACGGTTGACAACGAAATCGATCCCACCACCGGCACGGTCAGGCTCAGGGCCGAGTTCCCGAATAAAGACAATGAGCTTTTCCCGCAGCAGTTCGTCAACGCCCGCCTGCTTCTGGACGTCAGGCGGCAAACGACCGTAGTGCCTGCGGCAGCCATTCAACAGGGTCCTCAGGGAAAGTTCGTCTACGTCGTGAAGGCGGACCGGACTGTCGAGGTGCGTCCGGTGACCCCGGGCCCGACTGAGGGAGGTGATGTGGCGATCGATTCCGGGTTGGCGCCCGGAGAACTCGTCGTGGTGGACGGAACAGACAGGCTGCGTGAAGGAAGCAAGGTGGAGTTGCACGGGGAGGACACTAATCCTCCCCGGCAGGGGAAATAATGAATCCTTCCCGACTTTTCATCCTCTGGCCGGTCGCAACCGCCCTGCTGATGGCGGCACTGCTGCTGGCGGGCGCGGTGGCCTACCGCCTCCTGCCGGTTTCCGCCCTGCCCCAGGTGGATTATCCGACAATCCAGGTACTCACCTTTTATCCGGGTGCCGGCCCCGACGTCATGGCTTCGTCCGTCACAGCGCCATTGGAACGTCAATTCGGGCAGATGCCCGGTCTCAAGCAGATGACGTCGACAAGTTCCGGCGGCAGTTCGGTGATCATTCTGCAATTCAGTTTGGACCTCAGCCTGGACGTCGGCGAGCAGGAGGTACAGGCGGCGATTAATGCGGCGACCACTTTCCTGCCCACAGACCTCCCGACCCCGCCCGTCTACAGTAAGGTAAATCCCGCCGATGCCCCGATCCTCACCCTGGCTTTGACCTCCAAGACCATGCCCCTTCCCCGGATCGAGGATCTTGCCGACACCCGGTTTGCACAGAAGATCTC
Source organism: uncultured Syntrophobacter sp. (assembly GCA_963666995.1). Lineage (GTDB taxonomy): Bacteria > Desulfobacterota > Syntrophobacteria > Syntrophobacterales > Syntrophobacteraceae > Syntrophobacter. Next base: position 5,251,097 of record OY762941.1, read on the forward strand.
CCAATTGCCCGGCGTCGGGCTCGTCACCATCAGCGGCGGTCAGAGGCCCGCAGTGCGGGTACAGGCCAATCCGACGGCCCTGGCTGCATACAGCCTGACTCTCGAAGACTTGCGGGAAGCTATTTCCACCGCCAACGTCAATCAGGCGAAGGGGGGTTTTGACGGTCCGCGGCAGGCCTACATCATCGGCGCTAACGATCAGTTGCTGTCGAGCCTGGAATACGGCCCGGTGATCGTCGCATACCGCAACAACGCGCCTGTGCGAGTGTCGGATGTCGCCGATGTGATCGACGACGTCGAAAACGTGAAACAGGCGGCCTGGATGAATGATACGCCCGCGGTGATCGTCAATATTCAACGCCAGCCGGGCACGAACGTCATCGAAGTCGCCGATCGAGTGCGAGCACTGCTGCCTCAGTTGGAGAGCGCTCTGCCTTCCGCCGTGGAAGTCTCCATCCTGACCGACCGCACGACAACCATTCGAGGGTCCGTCAGGGACGTGGAGTTCGAACTCATGCTGGCGGTAGCGCTGGTCGTGCTGGTAATCTTTCTTTTTCTTCGCAATCTCAAGGCGACGGTCATTCCCAGTGTTGCGGTCCCATTATCCCTCGTGGGCACCTTCGGGGTGATGTACCTCCTCGACTTCAGTCTGAACAACCTGTCTCTCATGGCGCTCACGATTTCGACGGGCTTCGTGGTGGATGACGCCATCGTAATGATTGAAAATGTGGCCAGGTACATCGAGCGGGGGGACCCTCCCCTTCAGGCCGCCCTCAAAGGCTCCGAGCAGATCGCCTTCACCATCCTGTCCCTCACGGTCTCCCTCATCGCCGTGCTCATTCCCTTGCTGTTCATGGGCGACGTCGTGGGGCGGTTGTTCCGCGAGTTTGCCATCACCCTCGGGGTCACGATTCTCATCTCGGCGGTGGTATCGCTCACTCTGACCCCCATGATGTGTGCCAGACTGCTGCGGCACATTCCCGAGGAGGAACAGGGAAAGCTCGCGCGCATGTCTCAACGGGCTTTCGACAGGGTCATCGAATTCTACGGAACAACCCTGCGCTGGGTCCTGGAGCGGCAGACGGCGACACTGCTGGTAGCGGTCGGAACGCTGATCCTCACGATATTCCTGTATATTATCGTACCCAAAGGTTTCTTTCCCGTTCAGGATACGGGCATCATCCTCGGCATTTCCGAGGCCCCCCAGTCGATTTCGTTCAAAGCGATGGCCGAGCGGCAGCAGGCACTTGCCCGGGTAATTCTGCAAGACCCGGGAGTCCGGAGCCTGTCCACATTCATAGGAGTGGACGGGACCAACACTTCCCTCAACAGCGGGCGAGTCCTCATCAACCTCAAGCCCATGGCGGAGCGCAAGGTGAGCGCAACCGAAATAATCCGCCGGCTTCAGCCCGAGTTGACAAAGCTGCGGGGAATCACGCTGTTCATGCAGCCGGTACAGGACCTGACGGTTGAGAATCGTGTGACCCGCACCCAGTTTCAGTACAGCCTCGAGGCCCCCAATGCCGATGAGCTGAACGTGTGGAGTTCAAAACTGATCGACGATCTGCGAACGCTTCCGGAGCTGCTCGATGTGAGCAGTGATCGGCAAGACCAGGGCCTGCAAACATCGCTCACAATCGACCGCAGCACTGCGTCACGCCTGGGCATCACCCCGCAGGTCATCGACGACACCCTCTATGATGCCTTCGGCCAGCGCCAGGTTTCCATCATCTTTACTCAGCTCAACCAGTACCGGGTCGTCCTGGAAGTCAAGCCGGACTTTCAGCAGAACCCCGACAGCCTGCAAGCGATCTACATCCGCAGCACCGGCGGAGGGCAGGTTCCGCTGAGCACGATCACTCAATACTCACAGACCACCGGACCGCTGGTCATCAGCCACCAGGGGCAGTTTCCGGTGGTGACGATTTCGTTCAACCTGGCACCGGGGGTTTCGCTTGGCGGGGCGGTAAAGGCAATCGAGTCGGCGACGCAGAAGGCGGGGTTGCCCGCCGCCATACAGGGCAGCTTTCAAGGTACGGCCCAAGCCTTTCTGGCTTCGCTGACCAACGAGCCGCTGCTTATTCTTGCGGCCCTGATCACGGTCTATATCGTGCTTGGAGTCTTATACGAGAGCTACATCCACCCGGTCACGATCCTCTCCACGCTCCCTTCGGCCGGTGTGGGCGCGATCCTCGCACTGCTGATCTGCCGCACCGAATTCAGCATTGTTGCACTGATCGGCGTCATCCTGCTGATCGGCATCGTGAAAAAGAACGCCATCATGATGGTTGACTTTGCGCTTGACGCCGAGCGCAGGGAAGGGAAGAAGCCCGTCGATGCAATCTATCAGGCATGTCTGTTGAGATTCCGCCCGATCATGATGACGACCATGGCGGCACTTCTGGGGGCGCTGCCTCTCGCGCTGGGAACGGGCCTGGGGTCTGAGTTGCGTCACCCTCTCGGCATCGCCATCGTCGGGGGACTGATCTTCAGCCAGATACTCACTCTCTATACGACTCCGGTCATTTACCTGTGGTTTGACCGGTTGGCAAGACGATTGGGTGAATCCCATTCGGAAAATTCAGACACCGAGGACCGCCAGGCGGGACCGGCATGAATATTTCAGCTCCCTTCATCAGAAGGCCTGTCGCGACAACACTGCTGACGGTGGGACTGACCCTCGCCGGGGTAATCGCCTTTCGTTTGCTGCCCGTATCTCCCCTGCCCCAGGTGGACTTCCCGACGATCCAGGTATCGGCATCCCTGCCTGGAGCCAGCCCTGAAACCATGGCAACGTCCGTCGCCGCTCCACTGGAACGTCAGTTCGGGCACATCTCGGGTGTGACCGAAATGACTTCGTCGAGTATCCTCGGTTCAACGGGCATCGTCCTGCAGTTTGACTTGAAACGCAATATTGACGGCGCCGCACGGGATGTCCAGGCCGCGATCAACGCCGCGCAGGGTTATCTGCCGCCTTCTCTTCCAAACAATCCGACGTATCGGAAGGTCAATCCCGCCGACGCGCCCGTTCTTATTCTGGCCCTCACGTCCGACACGATGAGTACCGCCCGGATGTACGACGAGGCCTCAACCATTCTTCAGCAGAAGCTGTCTCAGGTGGAGGGTGTCGGCCAGGTGTTCGTGGGCGGCAGCTCTCTCCCCGCAGTCCGCGTCGAGCTGAACCCCACCGCATTGAACAAGTACGGGATCGGCCTTGAAGATGTCCGCGAAGTGCTGAGAACCACCAACGTGAACAGACCCAAAGGACAGCTCGCGGACCGGGTAAAGACTTCGGAGATCAAAACCAACGACCAGCTCTTCACCGCCGAGCTGTACCGGCCCCTGATTATTGCCTACAACTCGGGAGCGCCGGTGCGGCTCTCGGATGTGGCCGGCGTTGAGGACTCGGTCGAGGACCTGCGCACCGCAGGGTTGGTAGACGGTAAGCCGGCCGTGTCACTGGTCATCTTCAGACAGCCCGGCGCAAATATCATTCAGACGGTCGATCGCGTCCTCGCTATGCTCCCGCAATTGAGTGCGTCTATCCCCCGAGCCGTCAACCTGTCGGCGGTCATGGACCGGACGACGACGATCCGCGCTTCCCTCCGGGATGTCGAACTTACCCTGGCGGCTTCGTGCATACTCGTCATCCTGGTGGTATTCGTCTTCCTGCGCAATGTCAGGGCCACTCTCATCCCGGGTGTCGCGGTTCCGGTGTCGCTCATCAGCACTTTCGGGGTGATGTACCTTTTCGGTTACAGCCTGGATAACCTGTCCCTGGTGGCGCTCACGATCGCGACGGGGTTCGTCGTCGACGACGCCATCGTTGTCCTCGAAAACATCACGCGTTACCTGGAAAAGGGGGTCCCTCCCCGGCAGGCCGCGTTCCTGGGAGCACGCGAGATCGCCTTCACCGTCGTATCGATCAGCACGTCGCTCGTGGCTGTGTTTATCCCCATACTGCTGATGAGCGGGATGCTCGGTCGTCTGTTCCGCGAGTTCGCCATTACACTTGCCGCGGCCATCGCGGTTTCACTCGTGGTATCATTGACGACGACCCCCATGATGTGCGCGACACTCCTGAAACCGCAAAAAGACCGCGCCCGCGGGTCCTTGTTCAAGGCAAGCGAGAGGCTGTTCGTCGGGATGCATGAAAGCTATGATGCGAGCCTTTCCTGGGCGCTGAGACATCCGCGATTCATGCTTGCGCTCACCCTGGTAACCATCGGGGTTAACATCTTCCTGTTCATTGCCGTTCCAAAAGGGTTTTTCCCTCAGCAGGATACGGGGCGTCTGGTTGGAATCGTTCAAGCGGATCAGGACATATCGTTTCAGGCCATGAGCGAGAAACTGGCGGCGATCGTGGACACCATCAGAAGCGACGCCGCAGTCGAAAGCGTGACGGCCTTCACCGGCGGTGCGGGCGGTTCCACCTCGACAACGAACATGGCGCGGATGTTCATCGCACTCAAGCCGCTCGGCGAGCGAAACTTGAACATCGATCAGGTAATTGCACGAGTTCGCAGAGAAGTCGGCAAGATCCCGGGCGCACCGACTTATCTCCAGGCGGTCCAGGATGTGCGCGTCGGCGGCAGGCAAACCGGCGCTCAATACCAGTATACACTCCAGGGAGAGAACCTGAAGCAGCTCAACACCTGGGCGCCGCGCGTGATCGGGCAATTGCGCAGGCTGCCCCAATTGACCGACGTGAACAGCGACCAACAGGACAAAGGATTGCAGGCTTCGCTGGTGATCGACCGGGACACGGCGTCGCGGCTTGGCATCACCCAGCAGCTCATCGACGACACCCTGTACGATGCCTTCGGCCAGCGCCAGGTCTCAATCATGTATACCCTGCTGAACCAGTACCACGTGGTGATGGAAGTCGCACCACCGTTTTGGCAGCGCCCCGAAACTCTACGGGACATCTATGTGCGCTCCTCAACCGGGGCTGAGGTGCCGCTCAGCGCTTTTACCCATTACGAACCCACCACCACCACGCTTGCGGTGAACCACCAGGGGCAGTTCCCCGCGGTGACGTTTTCGTTCAATCTGGCGGCTGGAGTAGCGCTCGGCCAGGCGGTGGATGCGATTGAGGCGGCTACCCGCAGGATGGGGATGCCGGCCGGCATCCGAAGCAGTTTTCAAGGCACGGCCCAGGCGTTCCAGGCCTCCCTGGCCAACGAGCCTCTGCTGATCCTGGCGGCGCTGGTGGCAGTCTACATTGTGCTCGGGGTGCTGTATGAGAGTTACATTCACCCGATCACCATCATCTCGACGCTGCCCTCCGCGGGCGTAGGAGCGATCCTCGCCCTCTTGATCTGCCGCACTGAGTTCAGCGTCGTGGCTCTAATCGGCATCTTTCTGCTCATCGGCATCGTAAAGAAGAACGCCATCATGATGGTGGACTTTGCCCTCGCGGCCGAGCGCGAAGAGGGGAAGGACTCGCTCGAAGCGATTTACCAGGCATGCCTCCTGAGATTTCGGCCGATCATGATGACAACCATGACCGCGCTCCTGGGGGCACTGCCTCTCGCGTTGGGGACCGGGGTGGGATCCGAGCTTCGCCGTCCGCTCGGCATCGCCATTATAGGAGGGCTGATATTCAGCCAGATGCTCACCCTGTATACTACACCGGTCGTTTATCTTTACATGGACCGTTTCAGGTTATGGGTTGAGGGCGTCCGGGGAGGACGCAGCCAACCGATGACTCAAGACCCCGCTAACGGCCCATCCGCTTTGTGACGTTTCAAGTCTGCGCGATACCGCCGCGCGGCAGCGCGTTCGTTTGACGGAACACGCCGGATCACTGGCGAGGGTTTATCGGGAGAGGTCAATCCATGCTTGGCTTGAGGAAAGCTTATCGAGTGGAAATAGGGCCGGCCGCGTTCGCGTCTATCGCACTCGCGGCGGCATTAACCCTCCTGGCCGCGTGCACGGTCGGTCCGAATTACGTGAAGCCAACGGCGACGGAGCCGGCGGCCTACAAGGAAACGCCGGGCTGGAAGGTGGCAGAGCCAAAGGACGATGTAGTTCGCGGGGCATGGTGGGAAATCTTCAATGATCCCCTGCTGAACACTCTCGAAGAACAGGTCGATATCTCAAACCAGAACATTGCAGCGGCGGAAGCGCAGTTCCGGGAAGCCTGCGCTTTGGTCCAGGCGGCCCGGGCAAGCTACTTTCCACAGGCTACGGCCGGGGCTTCCCGGACACGCACTCGAAGCTCGATGAACCTGCCGGGAGCTACCTCATCATTATCCGGCACGAGTACCACTTCTTCCGGTGTGATTTCAAATTCGACATCGCCGGCCCGGCGTTCTTCAACATCATCCGACAGCACCACCTCGCAACCCAATCCCACGTCGGACTATCTTTTTCCCGGCATTGCCTCCTGGGAACCGGACCTCTGGGGCAAGGTGCGCCGCACCGTTGAGGCCAACCGCGCGAGCGCCCAGGCAAGCGCGGCGGACCTTGAGGGAATCCGCCTGAGCGCCCGGGCGCTGCTGGCACAAAACTATTTCCAACTCCGCTCTCTCGACAGCCAAAAGATGCTTTATGACGAGACCGTTACCGCTTACAGCAAATTCCTTGAACTGACACAGAATCAGTACGCAAGCGGAGTGGCGTCCAGAGCGGCAGTGCTCCAGGCTGAGACCCAACTTAAAACCACCGTCGCTCTCGGGATCGGCATCACCGTTCAGCGCGCACTTTTTGAGCACGCAATCGCGGTGCTCATCGGGAAACCTCCGTCCGCCCTTACGATTCCCGCCGCGCCTCTCATCGCGGTTCCCCCTGCCATACCCTTCGGGGTGCCGTCGGAACTCCTTGAGCGCAGGCCCGATATCGCTGCCGCGGAACGGCTCGCCGCAGCCGCAAACGCCCAGATAGGAGTGGCCATCGCCGCATACTTCCCGACAGTCACCCTGACTGCGTCCGGCGGCTTTGAGGGTTCGAGTCTGGCCAACTGGCTGGCTTGGCCGAGCCGATTCTGGTCGGTCGGAACGGCGGTATCCGAACTCGTATTCGACGGCGGTTTAAGACAGGCTCAGACAAAGCAGGCGCGAGCGGCATTCGACGCCGCAGTGGCGACCTACCGGCAAACCGTGCTTACCGGCTTTGAAGAGGTGGAAGACGGTCTGGCTTCACTTCGCATTCTGGAAGAACAGGGCCTGGCGCAGGATGATGCGGTGAGGGCCGCCAAAGATGCGGTGACCTTAACGATGAACGACTACAGACAGGGGACGGTCAGTTACCTGAACGTCATAGTCGCTCAGGCAACGGCGCTAAGCAATGAAATAACCGCCATCCAAATCCTTGGCAGCCGGATGAGTGACTCCGTACTGCTTATCCAGGCCCTGGGCGGAGGCTGGAATTCATCCGACCTGCCTTCCAACCGGGATGTCGATGCAGGCGTCTCAAATCATCAATAGTCTTCCAGGAAGCCTGCGACTGCTCAAGGACCTCACCGGGAACCAGGCCTCGTGGTTCGCATCCTCTTAATGGACGGGCTCAATGAGGGCGAATACCACCTGACCGTTCATGCTTTGACACTTCAATATGAGCGGCTCTACGTGCGTCTATTTTCCGGACGCCACATCAGCCCGCAGTCCATCGCTTTTCGATCTTTATATGGTCGGCATTACGGCAGGGATGCAAGAAAAAAATGTCTTGCATCGAATCGCGGAATGAGACATACATCTAAACAAGATCAACACATATATGCCCAGTTAAGTTAACCGATACTTCCACACGGACGATACTCAAAGAATCTCACTATGATGATTTCCAAATGCTTCTCAAGCCTCTGCGCTGGTGTAGATCGTATTTTGTCCGGCATCTTCTCTAGACTCAAAGAACGGATATCTGCCTGGTTGTTCCGGGCATAGAGCCCTTCGAAGCACGATGAAGGCTTGAATATGCGAACCGTTCTTCGGGAAGACGCCCGGTAAAGGCTTCATTATTACGTCAAAGCGCCCATATGTTTGGGTTTGATCCCCCCGGCGACTGTGTTATGCACTCCATATGGTCACATATGACCGGGTCTGCCATATTTCCTGATCTGTTCTTCTTTACGAACGGCTCCCGGATCTGGATGAACCCCTGAATTTCCCTCAGCCGTATGGCATCAGCCGGGGAATCCGCGGCTTCCGCCCGCAGACGGATGCCGAATCGCCCTGATTCCAGGTCGCTCAGACCGATCATTCGATCCTTTGCCCCGCCCGGCAATTTCTCAACGCTCCGGGATCCAGGCTCCGGCGGCATAGGCAAGGGCGATACAGTGATCCAGTTCCTGACACCACTCTTTGACGCCCATCTTCTCATGTTCGTAAGCGCGGCATCTCTCACAGGAGAATCCCGCCCAATTCTTAGTGATTGCACGGTCCAGGCAGCGGCCGTAATTTTGGCAGAACACATTGCGTTTCACCTGGTGCACACTCTCGACCTTACTGTAAGGAATCGGCTTACTCTTGCACATGTTCTCCTCCTGGTTGATTTCGCAGCATTGCCATTTGAGCCGAGAATAGCAGCTTCAGGGAGGAATGATATTCGGTGGATCCGGTATGCTGCAGGACGCATGCCTGTATTTCAGGGTGGGGCAACCCTGTATGGGAGGGCCACGGCAGTAGCTCCAGCCGGCTTTTCGCATGACAATGAACGGATCGGCTTTTCGAAGTTCCTGGGAAGCCGGCATCTCGATGGCGAGGATTAATAATATACGGATGCCATTGCTCTCCCGCTGAGAACCGGAGTGCGGTATAATTGTGTTTTGATGGCCCTGCGGGGCAGTGGCTCCGTTTAACTTTAATTTTCGAACTGGAGAGAGAGAACGAATGCGCACTATCGATTTACGATCCGATACGGTCACACGGCCGACCCCCGCTATGCGCCGCGCCATGGCGGAAGCGGAAGTGGGTGATGATGTTTACGGAGAAGATCCGACTGTGAACAAGCTCCAGGAAATGGCGGCGCAGCGTCTCGGCAAGGAAGCTGCCCTGTTCGTGGCAAGCGGCACCATGGGCAACCTGGTGAGCCTCATGACACATTGCGGCCGTGGCGACGAGATCATCCTGGGCGACCAGTCTCACATCTTCGTGTACGAACAGGGAGGCATGGCCGCTCTGGGCGGGATCACTCCGCATACGGTCCGCAACGAACCCGACGGAACGATTGAACTGCGCGATATCGAAGCTGCGATTCGCCCGGATGACGTGCACTACCCCAGGACGCGCCTGATCGTTCTCGAGAACACTCACAACCGGTGCAGCGGCAGTCCCCTGAGCCCTGCTTACCTGGCGCGGGTGAGAGAACTTGCCGACCGGCACGGCCTTAAACTGCATATTGACGGCGCGCGGCTCTTCAATGCCGCGGTCGCTCAGGGCGTGGACGTTCGCGAACTGGCCGACCCCGCCGATTCGGTCACATTCTGTTTCAGCAAGGGCCTGGCGGCGCCTGTCGGGTCCATGATATGCGGCACTCATGATTTCATCGCCCGGGCGAGGCGTCAGAGAAAGGTCGTGGGCGGCGGCATGCGGCAGGCCGGCGTGCTTGCCGCGGCTGGTATCGTAGCGCTCAATGACATGGTGAACCGGCTCGCGGAGGATCATGCAAATGCCCGCAAGCTCGCAGAGAGTCTGTCCGGAGTGGACGGACTCGCAGTCAATTTGCAGTTCGTAAGATCGAACATCGTTTTTATCGGGATCGAACGCGAGGGTCTTACGGCACAGGTCCTGTCCGACAGGTTAAGGGCTCAGGGCGTACTGATTTCACCTGCCGGCCCACAACGGCTCAGGGCCGTAACCCATTATGGGGTAACGGCCGAGGACATTGACCATGTGGTGCGGGCTTTCCGAAAAGCAATGGGCTGACAAGCTGTGGCGCCGCGGGGTTGAGGGTATTCGCTCTTTATGGAGGCGTGTCATGAACCCTGGGGCGAATCGCTTTGGCGGACCGGTTTCAGCGCTTCATCGCCTGGCATCGGTCTATTCGGCAGAACGGCTCCTCGATCCGGTCAAGTACGGGTCCATGACACGCGGTTCCCTTTTTGCTTCCGATCGCTTCCCCGCATGGTTTCAACACGGCATGCGGGGACTTATCGATGCAGTGTGCATGCGCGCCCTGCGTGAACGCCGCTCATCCCCGGCGCGTCGGCCTCTCCCCCGGATCCCCTGAGGTCGGGAAGGACCATCGCAAAGAAGACTTTCAGGGATGCAAGGATCGCCACCGCCAACATGATGTATTGATGCAGTTCCATAGCCGGTACCTCCTGTAGATTGGTTCATGCAACCCCGTCACGGACTTTGTTGTAAGTCTGTGCGAACGGGTTTCGATCAGATCATTCCAGCCTGGCGGGCCTTCCCGCGAGGCTGATCCACCCGGAGGTCCCACGGCTCGGGGCCGCCGGTACTCGTGCAGCCGAGGCAACTGCAAAACTTGATGCCGGAGTTGCCTCTCTGGTTGAGAACACTGGGTTTGGCGCTATCATATTCACATTCCATCCTCAAGGTATCACAAATTTATGTACAATACCCTCGTTGGTGTTTAATATAGTACATGAATGGTTGATGTCAACCGATACTGGATTTAGAATCACAATTTAATAGAGGATTGGAAATGTCTATCGGAAGCCGCCTGGAAGATCTGAGAGGGAGCGTCCCAATCGTTGAGTTTGCACAACTGTTTGGGATTCACAAGAATACTTATTCCAACTATGTGAAGCACCAGAACATGCCTGACTGCAAATTCATCTTGGGTGTGTGCCAAAAATTTGGTGTCAGCACCAACTGGCTTCTCCTGGGAATCGGCCCTAAGTATCTCGACGAACAAGTCATCAGCGAGAACTCAAAAGGCTTCGGGGCAAAGGAACATCTCCTGCTCCCTCTTATCGGGACCTGGGTCATAGGGCGTGAAGGGGAAATAGTCCACGACGGAATCCTGGAGTATGTTCCCATTAAGCGAAAATGGCTGGAAAAGAACGTTCCCGATCTGAATGAGGATCGGCTGCGCGCATTTCTGCTGACCCGGGTGAAAAGCACTTACATGGTCCCGACCGTGAAGCCCGGCGACTTCATCCTCGTGGACACGGACCGGACATGCCGGGACCAGCCCGCAGAGGGAGCCATTTTTCTGGTGAGGCTGCCGGACGGGGAAAGGGCCATGAAACGTGTGACCCTGGCCAAGCTGGCCTCGGGTTGTAAAGTGTTTTTGTTTCCCGACAACACCACCGACTACAAGATCATCCAGTTCACTGTGTCTTCGAGCGAGGAACTCCATCGATTCATCCTTGGCCGTGTACTCTGGTTGTTCAGGGAATTGTAGACGCCCGGCGAATGGCTCCACAAGCGACGTGAGTGCGCGGTACATGCTCTAAAACCGATGCTGGAGCGGCCCGTGGGCTTTATTTCCGAGGGGTTTCGCCAATCAGTGCCGCCGGGGTCGGGCGCGCGTCCGGCAAGGGCTGAAGGGTGCGCGTCGGGAACCGGAATCTGAATAATGTTTTTGGGACCTTATACTTACCCTGCGTGGGTTGCTTCCCGGGATAGATTATAATAAATATAACAAGCACCGCGGCTCCGGCGATGTCCGCCGCGGCAAAGCGTCCCTTTGCCGCAAGCAGGTTGAGTGCTTCCATGCCCGACCACCCACCGAACGGCACCCCCCCGGTGCCGATGAACGCCGCACCCTCCAGGCCGACGGCCCTTGGGCAGGAACAGGGAGACCATGACGGAACAACCCGAGAAACAATTCGACCCGAAGATGCATTCGGCCGAGCATATCGTCAATCGGACCATGATTCGAATGTTCGACTGCAGCCGATGTTTCAGCGCCCATATCGAAAAGAAAAAATCAAAGCTCGATTATCGCTTTGACCGCTCCCTCACGGATTCGGAAGTGAGGGAACTCGAAAAGCGCGTAAACGAAATCATAGATGCCGATCTGCCCATCACGGAGGAGTTCATCCCGAGGGTGGAGGCGGAAAGAGACTACAACCTCCAACGGTTGCCGGAAGATGCCGGCGGCACCATCCGCATTGTCGGGATTGGAGACTACGATGCCTGTCCATGCATCGGTCCGCATGTGAAGTCCACCAGGGAGATCGGCCGGTTTCGGGTGATCTCCACCAGCTTCGAAGAGGGAGTGTTGCGGATGAGGTATAAGCTCGCGGCATCATAGAAGAGCCGTGGGACACCGATCAAAGCGAGGGGCTGTTGCCCGAGTTGAATCCAAGAAAAGAATGAACCGTTTGTCCAGAAACGTCACCCCGGCAGGGTTCCCCCCAAGGGTCGCTCGGATCGGGCCGCACTGATTTTACGGGAAACCACTGTCACCTGAGTAGCACTCCTAATAAAGAGGCTGCTAGGAAATTTCGTCCAACTTGCCGTACCAAAAGTGAAAACAGCTTGACATGCCACTTCACTCTGCACTACAAAGTTCCTCTGGCAGGAGCCACCATTCCCTCCAAAGGAATAAACCTTACGAAACTAGCGACATGGCAATCCAGTCTGCACAACCGATCCCATTCAGCCGGATTGGCTCAGACAAGTGTATGGGGAATTGCCCAGTGGAGAGAATTGTCTTTTGCCCGGTCCGGATGCTCGTTATAGGCCGGGCTGACCGAAAGAGACATGACCTGGCCGATCCGATGATCCGATTCACACCGGGTGTCCGGTCATAAGGGGGGAGTATAAATGCTTCACTTGCTCAAAGACGATCCTGACGTTGCAGCGCTTATACAAAAAGAAGAATCAAGGATAGAGGACACCCTGGATCTCATTGCCGCCGAGAACCATTCACCCCGGTCGATCATGGAAGCCATGGGATCCGTCTTTAACACCAAGACGATTGAAGGATACCCCGGCAAACGATTTCATGCCGGCTGCGTATATGCGGATGAAATCGAAAATCTGGCAATTTCACGGGGGAAAACACTTTTTGCCGCGGAACACATCAACGTTCAGCCCCACAGCGGCACTTCCGCCAACCTGGCGGTTTACTTCTCCGTCCTCAGGGTGGGAGACGGAATCCTGTCAATGGGTCTCCCGCACGGCGGCCATCTTTCGCATGGGCACCGAGCTTCGATAACGAGCAAGTGCTTTGACTTCGTTCACTACAGTGTCGATACCGAAACCGAGCTTATCGACTACGATGAAGTGAGGGAACTTGCCGAAAAATACAAACCCAAAATGATCGTAGCCGGGGCGAGTTCATATCCGCGGCTCATCGATTATGAAAAGATGGCGGCAATCGCCAAAGATGTTTCCGCTTTTCTCTTCGCCGACATGGCCCACCTTGCGGGCCTGGTGGCGGCAAAAGTTATTCCCAGCCCGGTGCCCTGCTGCGACTTTGTAACTTTCACGTGTTACAAGACGATGATGGGCGGCAGAGGCGGGGTAATTCTGTGCAAGCAGGACTATGGCAGGAAGATCGACAGTGCGGTATTCCCCGGTTGCCAGGGGACCAGCCCCGTCAATGTCATAGCGGCAAAAGCGGTTATTTTTAAGTTGGCCATGGCCCGGGATTTTGTGGATATCCAGAAGAAAACATTGCAAAATGCCGTCTTGCTGGCGAACGAGCTTTCCCGCAGAGGGTACCGGATCGTCTCGGGCGGCACGGACAACCACCAGGTTCTCGTCGATCTGGCATCGAAGGGATTCGTCGGCGATACTTCCGAAAAGACCCTGGAATCCGTGGGAATCATCGCCAATCGCAATGTTATCCCTCGAGATGCGGAAAACCCCGGTGCGGTGAGCGGGATGAGGCTCGGAACTGCAGGCATAACCGTCAGAGGGATGGGCGGGGAAGAAATGGCGCAAATTGCCGATTTGATCGACGGTGCTCTTGTAAGCAGTGGAAATAGCGGCATCCTGAAAGAAATTTCTCAAAAAGTGAAGGCTCTGGCCCGAAGATTCCCCGTGTATGGGTAACCCTCACGCGGGTACCGAAGCACGAGGGCAAGACAGAGGTTGGGGGCCGAGGTCGACGGGAACCAGTCGTCCTGTCGTTGCCATCCGTAAGGGGACGCGGAAGGGGGCTGTTGCGGTGTGACCCCGGAACAGAATGGTTTTTTCCGTCACCGGCTGACCATTCGAACCAAAACGGGGCAGCACGGTGGGGGAATACCAAGAGTGAATCACGCCCTGCCGGGTCGGCGGCATTGCGGCACCGCAGTGTCACCCCGGGGGGCAACAACAAAAAACCCATTATTTAGGAGAGAAGTTTATGAAAAAGGTATTCACGTTGTCGCTTCTCATGGTCTTCATCCTGGCAGGAGCCGCTCTGGCAGCGGACAATACCGTGCGCATCGGCGTGTATTTGCCCCTGACCGGCGCGAACGCCTACGGCGGTGAATTGGAGTTGGAGGGTCTGCAGATGGCCAGCAAAGAGGCCCCTGAAGTACTCGGCCAGAAGGTGGAACTCTTTGTGGTGGACAACAAGACCGACAAGGTCGAATCTGCCAACGCCGTGAAACGGCTGATCGACAAGGAAAAAGTCGTCGCCATCATCGGCACCTACGGATCCTCTCTGGCCATGGCGGGCGGCGAAGTGGCTGAAAAGGCGGCCGTGCCCATGATAGGCACTTCCTGCACAAACCCCCTGGTGACCCAGGGCAAGAAGTACATCTTCAGGGTTTGCTTCATCGATCCCTACCAGGGAGCCGGCGCTGCCACCTATGCTTTCAAGACCCTGGGTCTGAAGAAGGCGGCCATCTTGGTGGACGTGGCCAACGACTACTCGGTGGGTCTGGCCAGCTTTTTCACCAAGTCCTATACCAAACTGGGCGGCGAGATTGTGGCCAATCTGAACTACCAGTCCGGGGACCAGGACTTCACAGCTCAGTTGACTCAGATCATCAGCAAAAAACCTGACGTCCTGTTCATTCCTTCCTATTTCGCGGAAGGCGCCATTATCATGAAGCAGGTTAAGGAACTGGGCGGCACGTTCAAAATCATGGGCGGCGACGCCATGGACAACCCCAAGATTACCGAGATCGGCGGCAGCGCTGTCGAAGGCTTCATCCACACCACCTTCCCCTACGATCCTTCGATGAAAGACATGAACCCGGTTGCCAGGAAGTTCACCGACGACTGGAAGAAGCTGCATCCGGATAAGGACCCCAACGTCAACGCCGCTCTGGGGTATGACTCCTACATGATTACGCTTGACGCCATCAAGAGGGCCGGCAAGGCCGATCCCGAAGCCATCACCAAGGCTCTGGCCGAGACCAAGGGCTTTGAGGGCGTAACCGGCGCAACCACGATCAACGCCACCCACGACGCGGAAAAGCCCGTTGGCCTGGTGACGATCAAGGACGGAAAGAAAACCTACGTCGGGAGTATCACTCCGGAGCTGTAAGAGCACCGGCCCGACGTTCGATTCATGCAACGGCATCATCTCGGGGGAGGCGCGACGCCTCCCCCGATTTTCGGACGGTCATAGAGAGGAGCTCTTTTCATGAGCGGCGCAATGTTCGTGCAGCATCTCCTGAACGGCCTGACGCTGGGCAGCCTTTATGCGCTGATCGCCATCGGTTACACCATGATCTACGGGATCCTGCGACTGATCAACTTCGCACACAGCGAGATTTTCATGCTGGGCGCCTATTCCGTGTTTTGGGGTGTCAGCCTGCTTCACCTGCCCTGGGCCGTAGCCCTGGTATTCGCCGTCGTCGCGGTCGCCGGCCTGGGAGTGCTGGTGGACCGGGTCGCTTATCGCCCTTTGCGCGATGCGCCCCGGATTTCTGCGCTCATCAGCGCCATCGGCGTGTCCTTCTTCCTGCAGAATCTGACTATCGTGGCCTTTTCGGCCCTTCCCCGAGAGGTCTATCGGCCGCCCTGGCTGGAAAACGTCATCATGATGGGAAACGTCCGCGTCCTGCCTTTGACCCTTGTGGTGCCTGTGCTTTCATTTCTGCTCATGCTGGGTTTGATCTACATAGTCTATAAGACCAAGCCCGGGCTCGGCATGAGGGCCATCTCCAAGGACATTGAGACCAGCTATACCATGGGGGTGCCGGTCAACCGGATCATTGCGCTGACCTTCGGCATCGGTTCGGCTCTGGCGGCGGCATCAGGAATCATGTGGGCATTGCGCTATCCGCAGTTGCAGCCGATCATGGGCGTCATCCCCGGATTCAAGGCCTTCATCGCAGCCGTGGTCGGAGGCATCGGCTCCATCCAGGGTGCCGTGATAGGGGGACTGGGGTTGGGCCTCATCGAGATCATGGCGGTGGCCACCTTCCCCGAGTTGGCCGGCTACAGGGACGCCATCGCCTTTGTCATGCTCATCGGCATTCTGTTGGTCAAACCGACCGGCTTACTGGGTGAGAAATTGGAGGACAAGGTGTGATGGACCGCAAAACCAAGATAATACTGAACATCGCGGCGGTGGCGGTTCTGAGCCTTTTTCTCTGGTGGGTTCAAAAGAACCTGGGCGGTTACCCGATCCAGATACTCAACCTCATCGCCATCAACATCATTCTGGCCCTCAGCCTCAACCTCATCTACGGCTTCACCGGCATGTTCAGCCTGGGACACGCGGGATTCATGGCAATCGGGGCCTATGTCTGTTCCATCCTGATCATGACCCCCGCACAGAAGGAGACCCTTTTCATCCTCCAGAGGGCCTTCCCCTGGGTCGAGGCGGCCGGCGCCCCGTTCCTGGTGGCGGTGGTCGCCGGAGGACTGGCGGCCGCTCTCATGGGGGTTTTGGTAGGTATCCCCCTGCTGCGGCTGGGAGACGATTACCTGGGCATCGCCACCCTGGGCTTTGCCGAGATCATCCGGGTACTGGCCAACAACCTGCCCCGCATCACGAACGGCGCACTCGGCTTCAAGGGCATTCCCGACTATGCCAACCTGTGGTGGAACTTCGGCTGGTGCGCGTTCACGCTATACTTTATTGTCCGGATCATAAACAGCAACTTCGGCAATACCCTCATGGCCATTCGCGACGACGAAACCGCGGCCAAGGCCATGGGCATCAATATTTTCCGCTACAAACTCCTGTCCTTTGCCATCGGGTCTTTTTTCGCCGGAATAGGCGGCGCGTTGCTCGCCAGCCTTCTCACCACCATCGATCCCAAGATGTTCCTGTTCACCCTCACCTTCAATGTACTCATGATCGTGGTGACCGGAGGTCTGGGTTCCCTCACAGGTTCGGTACTGGCGTCCATCGCGATAACCATCCTGATGGAATGGCTGAGGTTCGTCGAGAATCCCATCTTTCTGGGCAACTTTGAATTGAAGGGTGTGCCCGGAATGCGCATGGTGGTTTTTTCCCTTTCACTCCTGCTTATCATACTCTTTCGGCGCGAAGGTCTGATGGGCATGCGGGAGTTCAAGTGGGATTGGGTTTTCGGCCTTTTCGGCAAGCGAGGTACGGTGAAATGAGCCAGCAGATAATCCTGGAGACCAGGAAGCTCACCATGCTTTTCGGCGGTCTGACGGCGGTGAAGGATTTCAACGCCGGAATCCCGCAGGGAAGCATCGTCGGGCTCATCGGACCCAACGGAGCGGGCAAGACCACCTGCTTCAATATGATCTCCGGTTTCTATAACCCCAGCGAAGGCCGAATCCTGTTCAAAGGGCGGGACATCACCGGCACCCCGCCCTATGAAGTCTGCCGCAACGGAATCGCTCGAACTTTCCAGAACATCAGACTGTTCGGCAACGGGACCGTGCTGCAGAACGTGATGGTGGGCTGTCACGTGCGACAGAAATCGAGCTGGTGGCATCCCCTGCTCTTCCTTCCCTCGAACATCAGGGAAGAAGCCGCCATAACCAGGAAATCCCTGGGACTCCTCCACGTGGTGGGTCTGGAAGAGCTCGCCGACGAGAAGGCAAAAAGTCTGCCGTACGGTGCTCAGCGCCGCCTGGAAATCGCGAGAGCCCTGGCCACCGAGCCGCAGTTTTTGCTTCTGGACGAGCCCGCAGCGGGCATGAACCCTCAGGAGACCAACGACCTCATGACGTTTGTCCGTGATATCAAGGAGAAGTTCGATTTAACCATCCTTCTGATCGAACACGATATGAAAGTCGTCATGGGCATCTGCGAGAATATATGGGTTCTGGACTACGGCGAGACGATTGCCGAAGGGCCGCCCGAGAGTATCAGGAAGAACCCCAAGGTCATCGAGGCTTACCTGGGAGAGGAGTGCATCGAGGATGCTTAAGATACACGATCTTCACGTTTACTACGGCGGCATTCACGCCCTGAAGGGCATTTCCATCAATGTGCCCAGGGGGCGGATCGTTACGCTCGTCGGCGCCAACGGCGCCGGAAAGAGCAGCATTCTGAGGGCCATCTCCGGCCTGATCAAAAACATGAAGGGAAGCATCCTGTATAACGGCGCGGAGATCGCCGGAAAGAGCCCGGTCGATATCGTCCAGGCGGGAATCATGATGGCCCCCGAAGGCCGCAGGATATTCCCGCACCTCACCGTCCTCGAAAACCTCATGCTGGGAGCGTACAGCCGCAACAACAAGGCGGAAATCGCAAAAGACCTGGAGTGGGTCTATGAGGTGTTCCCGCGGCTTAAGGAAAGGCACGACCAGAAGGGAGGCACCCTCTCCGGCGGAGAACAGCAGATGCTGGCTTTGGCCAGAGCGCTCATGGGCGCCCCGGACCTTATCCTGCTCGATGAGCCTTCCCTGGGTCTGGCTCCGCTCCTGGTCAAGTCCGTCTTCGATGTCATCGTGAGTATCAATCAACTGGGGAAGACAGTCCTTTTGGTGGAACAAAACGCTTTCGCCGCCTTGAAAATTGCCCACTACGCCTACGTGCTGGAGGTCGGGACGATAGTCCTCGAAGGCAGCGGCCACGAAATCCTGAAGAACACAAAGGTGTGCGAAGCTTACCTCGGCGGATGACAAGTGAGATTCCCGCCAGGCGAAGTGAAGCCGCATTCGCGCGGCAGAGTCGAAGCAACAAACGACACTTTCACGAAAAAGCTTATTCCCGTGAGTCGTATCAGTCCACAGACCGGCAAGTTCCCTCTTCACAAGAGGCGGGGGGCAGTTTAAGGTGCCTATGAAACTGAAGATTTTCAGCACGGGCGGGACTATCGACAAGATTTACTTCGATGACCTGAGCGGTTACGAGGTGGGAGATCCCCAGGTTGTCGAGATCCTCAAAGAAGCCAATGTGAACATCGAGTATGAACTAACTGAGGTCGCGCGCAAGGACAGCCTGTATATGACCGATGAAGACCGATCGTCGTTGCGCAGACTGATCCTGGCCGATCCCCATAGATTTGTTCTCGTCACCCATGGGACCGACAGCATGGTGCAGTCCGCCCGCTGTTTGCGGGACATCCCGGACAAGGTGATCGTGCTGACGGGCGCCCTGACGCCCGCCCGTTTCAAGAGGAGCGACGCTCCATTTAATGTGGGCTGCGCAATCGGCGCCATGCAGGCGCTGCGGCCCGGGGTTTACATCGCGATGAACGGGCGCGTCTTTCCAGCCGACAAGGTCATGAAAAACCGCGAAGCAGGTCGCTTCGAGGAGTTGACTCCATCCGAGGGACAGGAATTCCCGGATTGAAGTGAACTGCGCGATGGCCCTCAGGCCGCTCCGACTGCGGCTCCGGCCCTATCGATCGGAAGCACATGTCCATTGCGCCCCTGCCCTGTTCCAATCGTTTGTTCTCTTATACAGCGACACCGTGGGAGTCCACCGCCGGAATTGCTTTGCTTCCAATTCCTTTGTTCACCGGGACGAATAATCGGTTTGACCTGAGGCAATTATTGCAATACAAGAAGGAAGAAGCTTGCCATGTCGCGGCAATTCCGGACTGACGGCGGCTGGTGCGGGTTCGGGCGGCCGCATCATTTTCCGCCGTTTCGAGATGCTTTATCCCCGTGCGGGACCAAGACGGAGCGGACGACATTACCCGGAGACACCCGGCTTTCTTCCATTCGCGCCCGGCTCGAGCATCACATTACAGCTCGGCTTTATGCCCGGCCAAAGATATCAACTCACCAACGGTAGAAGGAGGTTCTGGATGAATTCAAAGTTATTGCGTTTCACGGCCATTTTCTTTTTGACCCTGCTCATGGGAGGACCCGCCCTGGGAGCGACCGATGAAGCCTTGACCGTGCAACAGAGCCAGGACAAGGCCATGGCTATCCTGAAACGCTCGGCTGATTTTCTGGCACAGGCCAAACAGTACAGCGTGACCGTCGATTCGGGGTTCGATCTGGTCCAGCCTTCCGGCCAGAAGACCGAAGTCGGCGAGACGCGCAAAGTCTCCATCCGTCGGCCCGACCGGGCAAGGATAGATTTTGAGAAACGTGACGGAAGCAAAGGCAGTTTCATCTTCGACGGCAAAGAGATTATTTTCTACACCACTCCCGACAACGTTTATGCCAGGACACCGAAGCCGACCAACCTCGACGACGCCCTGCTTCACTTCACTCACGAACTTAAGATGCGCTTGCCCCTGGCGGAGTTGTTTTCGAGTACTCTGCCGGATTTCGTAGCCAGGGAGACCCGCCAGGCCCGATATGTCGGGAAATCCGCCGTTGCAGGCATTCCCTGCGAACACCTGGCCCTTCGAACCGACGAGGTGGATTACCAGGTTTGGGTGGCGAGCGGCAAGGAACCCCTGCCCATCAGGCTCATCATCACCTACAAGCATCAACCCAGCCAGCCTCAATTCTGGGCACAGCTCACGTCATGGAATCTGTCTCCCAAGATTTCCGATTCCGTCTTTGCTTTTACGCCGCCCGCCGGCGCTAAGAAGATCTCTTTTGTCACCGGGGTGAGTCCTCAGACGGTACCTGCCGGGCAGAAGGGAGGGAAGCAATGATCCGGGAATATTGGCTTCTGATGATTGCCCCGATCGCGTGCGTCCTCTGTCTGTTCTTCTTCGCCCCTGATCTTGGTGCAAGGGGTGGCGGCGGCGGTGGAGGAGGTTTCGGCGGCGGTGGAGCCGGATTTGGAGGATTCCACGGAAGCGGCGGCGAAGGATTTCATAGCGGTGGAAGCAGCTACGGAGGTTTCCATGAAAGCGGCGGCGAAGCCGAGAGTTACCGTGGAGGCGGAGGAGAGTCCGAGCATGCCTCCAGGGCTGAAGACAATGAGGGCCGAGGTGAGGGCGATCGCGGTCAGGGCGAGCACAGGGAGGACGAACACGGAGAAAACTGGAATGGCGGCGTCTGGCATGGCAACAATGAGTGGAATCATCATGACGACCATCATGAACACCACTATGGTCCCGGCCCCGATTATTACGGTCCTTACGGCCCGGGCTGGGGCGGCTTCTATGACGGGTTTGTGCTGGGAACGATAATCACCCCCGACCAGTTCGCGACCCTTCCCTGCGACACGACGGTCGAGGGCCCCGACGGCGTTGCATACTACTCCTGCGGGTCGAACTGGTACTCCCCCGTCTACCAGGGAGACCAGATAACCTACGTAACCGTCAATCCGCCGCCCGGCTACTGATTGAGGTTTTCTCGGAGGGAAAGCTTCTCGGGAGGCGGCTCCCTCATCCTGGGGCCGATTCCTCTCGTATCGCGATTCCAGGGCTTACCTTTCGAGCCTCCTCTTGCGCTTCGCGCACGGACATCAAGCTGTCCGTGCCGCCCAAGTCCAGATCCTCACCCTTGATGGGGAGATGTTTGGACCGGGCGGGGGCTGTTGCCCAAGGCAAACCCGAGGCCGGATGGAATCAGGATTCGTCATCCCGGCGAAGGCCGGAATCCAGGCTTTTTGAAATTATTGGGTAATTCCAATTAACGACACTGGACCCCGGCAATATCGCCGGGGTGACCTTTACTGCTCGTTCCCACGCTCCTGCGTGGGAACGCAGATTTCGACTATGCGATCGCATAGAAGACAATTCGGAAGTTTAACGACCGGCGTCACGGCTCATTTCTCACCTGGATTCTGTTTGGGCAACAGCCCGTTCCCCCACCCCCCGGAGTTTCCGCCGCGATCGGTTACGACATGGAAGCCATCGCCCTGATGGCCTGATCGATATCCTCTTCCGTGTTGAACATCCCGAGGCTGAATCGGATCGCTCCACGGCTGATGGTCCCAATATCCTCATGAACCAGAGGAGCGCAGTGAAGTCCCACACGCACGGCGATATCGAAATCGCCATCCAGGATTGCCCCGGCATCTCCCGGACTGACCCCTGCGACATTGGCGGTCAGAACGGCGACTCGGTTGGACATATCACCCGCGCAATACAGTTCAACGTTCCCGAGATCTGAAAGTCCGTCTCTCAACCGTGCGAGCAAAGCCATTTCCCGCCCGTGAATCGTGTCCATCCCCTTTTGTGTGATGTAGTCTATCCCTGCGGAAAGCCCCATAATACCCATCAGGTTTATGGTGCCGGCTTCAAGACGATGGGGAAAAGCCTGCGTGTGGACGGGACTTCTGGAATCCACGCCCGTGCCTCCGAAACGGCTGGCCTTTACGTCCAGGTCCGGGTGAATCACCAGGCCGCCCGTTCCCGTAGGTCCGTACAAGGATTTGTGGCCGGTAAACGCCACAGCCGATACCTGCCATGCCGTCATATCGATGGGAATTTTCCCGGCGCTTTGCGCGGCATCGATGATGAGCGGAACGCCTCGCTCCGCACACACCCTGCCGATTTCTTTCACGGGCTGAACGGTACCCAGCACGTTGGATGCATGCGAGACCACCACCATGCGGGTGTTGCGCTTTATGGCACGGCCGATTTCGTCGGGATCGACGAAACCCCGCTGATCGAAGTGAACGAGGTCATAGCTGATCCAGCCGCGTTCCCGGAAGAAATGAAGAGGCCTCAAGACCGAATTATGCTCGAGACGCGTGGCTATCACATGATCTCCGGGTTGAAGCAACCCGTTAAAGACGAGGTTTAACGCATCGGTTGCATTGGCTGCGAAAACGACCCGGTCCGCATCCGGCGCGCCGAAGAAGCGGGCCAGCTTCTTTCGAGCCTGCTGAACGATATCCTCGGCCTCCAGGGCCAGATCGTAGCTTCCCCTTCCGGGAGAAACTCCGGCGTCAATGTAGCTCTGAAGCATTTTATCCAGCACTTCACGAGGCTTGGGGAAAGTAGTCGCCGCATTGTCGAGATAGATCAAACGATCGCTCATGCTCGTAACTCCATTTCAAAAACACGATTTCGGGTTGGGCAATCCAGCCAACCTTCGAGCGCCCAGCCGGATGCCGCCCGGGAATAGAGACTCTATCTCCGCCAGGCTCATGCCCGTGCCCGCTTTCAAATGGCGGTTCATCGGGGCGCGTCCATGATAGAAATAGTATTCCCTGAAAAAGCGCAGCACCTTCCAGTGGGCTTCTGTCAGCTCCTCAAGACCGCTCTCCCGGGCGAGAATTTGAGCAGCTTCTTCGTTCCAGTCGTTAGGATCCCAAAAAAAGCCTTCCCAGTCGAAATAGATATCCCGGCCGGCAATACACCGAGCTTCCCGGCCGAGATCAGCTACCAGTTTCGCATGATCTTCTTCAGATGCCATCCCCGGTTGTTCCGTGTCCTTATTCGGCTTTGGCCAACGCGGCCCTGATCTTATCAGGAGTGGCCGGCAATTCGCGGATCCAGATCCCGCAGGCGTCTTTAATGGCATTGATCACGGCGGGCGCCGTTGAGGTCATGGCCATTTCTCCCACGCCGGTTGCACCCAACGTCCCCCGGGAGCGCGGAGTCTCACGGATGATGGTCTCCATATCGAAGGCCGTTTTCATGGTCGGGAACTTGAATGTAACCCAGTCTTTCGTCTTGCCGGCGATATACTCTTCCCGAAGCGCGTACCCGACACCCATGTCCGCGCCGCCCTCGATCTGCCCCATCAGGTTTTGCGGGTTAATGACCGGCCCTGCATCCACCGCGGTAGTCATTTTCAGGACCCTGACTTCCCCTGTCTCCGTGTTCACTTCGACTTCCGCCACCTGAATGGCATGGACCTGTGATTCAAAAGAGGGACCTTGTCCGGTTTCGGGATTCAGAGGCGCGACCTCGACGACCCTCTTCTCGCCCAGGTAGCGAGTCGGTATCCCAGCTTCTTTCAGCGCGTTGTATGTTTTCGAACCTGCTTCGTCCATCGCGAGCTTCAACTTCTTCAAGGCATCAACGGTCGCCCCTCCAACCATGTAAGTGATCCGGCTTCCGGATGCGGGTCCGGTGGCCGTGGTTCTGTCCGTGTCCCGAGTGACCACCCGAATTTTGGTCAACGGCAATTCCAGGACCTCGGCGGCCAATTGGCTGAGCATCGAATCGTTGCCCTCGCCCGGGTCGGCCGCAGCCGCGTAAACCGTGACACAATCGGTCGAATCCAGTTCCACGGCAGACATGGCCTTGTCGCCCGGCATGGCTATTCCGAAGGCGGCGGCGCCCAAGCCGACCCCGCGCCGAAGGGTGCCGTTTCGATGATCCGCTGCCTCCTTCCTCGCGCGATCGTAAGCCGGCCTGATCGCCTTGCACAGTTCAGGGAAAGGCCATTCCTGAACCACATAGCCCGTGGCCTTGGTTTGTCCCGGTTTGAGGGAATTGAGCAGCCGGAATTCCAGCCGGTCCATGTTCAGCTTTTCGGCAAGCATATCCATCGCGCATTCCAGGGCATAATGCATTTGCGGAGGTCCGGCCCCGCGGGCGGCTGAACCCCACGGATTGTTGGTATAGACCAGCCTCCCCAGAGCCTTGATATTTGGAATATGATAGGAGCTTGAAAGCATGTGCAGCCCGCGGTTGACAATCACATTTCCGATGGACTGGTAGGCGCCATTGTCAACGAGTGCATCCAGTGCAAGAGCGGTCAGTTTTCCGTTGGCATCCGCACCGAGTTTGATGGTCATTTCGAATGGATGTCGTTTGCTGGTGATCAGCATCGACTCTTCCAGGCTCGGAATGTAACGAACGGGTTGTCTGAAATGAAGTGCGGCGGCGGCAGCGATGCCTTCCGTAATGATTTCCAGTTTTATGCCGAACTGTCCGCCCGAATAGGCCTCTTCATACCGCACATTTTCCCATCCCAATGCATCCTGCAGTGTCGCCATATGCAGATGGATATTTATGCTCCGTCCCATAACAACCAGGACGGCATCCTCCCCTTCGCCTTCGAGGAAGGCCACGCTGGCTTCGGGTTCCAGAGGCGCCTGATGGTTGATCTGGGTCTTGAAGCTGCTTTCAACCACCGCGGCGGAAGAGGCGAAAGCCTTGTCCGCATCGCCCTTGATGACGGGTTGCTTGTAACAGAAGTTGGGACGGTCGGGATGAATCTGAGGCGCGCCGTCCGCCATGGCATCCGTGGGAGAAGCCAGTACGGGGAGCGGTTCATAGTCCACTTTCACCGCCCTTACCGCAGCGAGCGCCTGTTCACGGGTTTTTGCGGCCACCACCGCCACCGCGTCTCCCAGAAGCTGCACCTTGTCGCGGCAGAGGATTGGCCGGTCCGCGATTATATACTTAAGACAGTTTGTGCCCTTGATGTCCCTGGCCGTAATGACACCGGCGACGCCCGGCATATTTTCCGCCTCCGAGCTGTCGATATCCCGAATAATCGCATGCCCGCAGGGACTCCGAACCACCGCCACCTCGAGCGCCCCCGGCATCTTGACGTCGGCTGCAAATTCGGCCGTGCCGCAGGCCTTGACCATTGCCGAAGGCCGCACGTGAGAGACTCCCATTTTGGGGTCGTCAGGCTTGGGCCTGATTTGATCGGGGGTGATTTCCCCACGGAGAAACCTGCCGGCGAGCTTTACGGCGTCAATGATCCTGACATACCCCGTGCAGCGGCACAAATTCCGGCGCAACGCCTTCTTGATGTCCTCGGTGCCGGGATTCAGGTTGGTATCCAACAGCGCTTTGGCCGCCATGATCATTCCCGGAGTACAAAATCCGCACTGGATCGCTCCGGCCAGTACAAACGCTTCCTGAATGAGATGCGGATTGTCAGGTGTTCCCAGACCCTCAATGGTGATTATGTCGGAACCCTCAAGGTCTCCCACTTTGATCAGGCACGACCGAACCGCCCTTCCATCCACGATTACCGTGCATGCACCACACTGTCCCTTACGATCGCACGATTGTTTTGCACCGGTAAGACGATACACATCCCGGAGCACATCGATCAGCGCGAGGTTCGGGTCGACGACCAACTGCCCCGCGCGGCCATTGACCTTCAAAGTGATCTTCTTCATTGTCTCCTCCCCTGTACTTATCACAAGACATCCGAACATTTCCCGATCACAAAACTCACCTGTAAACCGCCATTCCGCGGATTTTCGGTCAACAGCCGGCAGCGGCCGGACCCCTTCGCGGCAACCGGCATCCACAGGTTAATTATGCCAATTCTGTCATAGCGCGATTTGCTTCTATAACATATTTCAGTACGCCGGTTGGGTGAATTTTGCGCAAATCCGGGAGCGAAGCCGACCACTCTCCACTCCCTCGTCCGAGTTGTTTACCTTGGATCCGCTAACGGTTATCATTTAGCCCGGTAACCGAGAAACATGGGCTTGCCGGAAAGGTCACTTCCAATCCTGCCGCTTTAGTCCGGCGGGAAGTTTTGCTTTCCGTCGGCCCATTTATTGAATACACTGAATCCGGTTGATGTTGAAGATCGCTTACGATCTGAGGAGCTATGCGGGTCGAGTACCGTCAACGGGTCACGAAATATGAGCGGTCCGGACGCAGGGCAGTGCTGAGCGGGACCCGGAAACCACCGGCGCAGTTTATTACGGCTTTGGCAGGGATGGAACATGAAGGAGCAGACAAAACCCGAGTTGATCGTACGTGCGGCCAAAGCGGCGGGATTTGAGGCCGCGCTTTCGCGGCGCCGGTTCCTCATCCTTTCCGCCTGCGCCGTTGCCGGCGCGGCGGCGCTGAACGTCTACAACGTTTGGGGGGCCGATGCCCCACTCATTATCATCGACAACGCCAAGGGGCTCGTTCTCGCCGACCCAACCCGCTGCGTGGGCTGCCTGCGCTGTGAACTGGCCTGCACCGAGTATAACGACGGCCGTGCCCAACCCTCTCTGGCCCGGATCAAGGTGAGCAGGAACATCAATTTCGGCCCCGAAGGCCCTTCCGGCGGCCCTCTGATGCAGGGCGCATGGGGCACGGGGCTGTCCGTTCAGGACACGTGCAGGCAGTGCCCGCATCCCGTGCCCTGCGCCACGGCCTGTCCCGAGAGCGCCATCAAGGCGGACCCCGCAACCGGCGCCCGGTTCGTGGATGCCGCCGTGTGTATAGGCTGCCGCCTGTGCCTGCGGGCCTGTCCCTTCAATATGATGAGCTTCGACGAGGAGACCGGACAAGCCACGAAGTGTTTCTTGTGCCAGGGCAGCCCGAAGTGCGTGGAAGCCTGTCCGGCTGGGGCTTTGCGCTACGTCCCATGGGTAGATCTCACCCGCGGGACCCCGTTTCGCGCACCCGGTTTGACCGTCGTTCCGGCCGAGAAAGCCAAGGGTTGCCTGGAATGCCATACCTCCGGTTGAAGGAACAAACCCTTCCCGCCAATAGAACCTCAAGGAGAAGGACATGGCCGCGCTGAATGGAGGCTTTGCGGGCAAGGTCCTCCGTGTGGACCTTTCCACCGGCAGGATCAGCCGCGAAGATACCGTTGAGAAATACCGTGAGGTGCTGGGCGGTACCGGCATCGGCTACAAAGTGCTGTGGGACGAGGTCCCGCCGGGGACCGGGCCCTTCGACCCCGCCAACAAGATCGTGTTTGCAGCCGGGGTCCTGGCCGGCACCGGCGTCCCCTGCAACGGCCGCACCGCCGTAACGACACTCTTCCCCACCTGCTGGCCCAGGCCTCTCGTGGCAAGCGGCCACATGGGCGGCCATTTTGCTGCCAAGCTCAAGTACGCAGGCTATGACGCGGTGATCGTCGAGGGCAAGGCCGATCGGCCGGTGTGGCTGTTCATCCGCAACGGCCAGGTGGAAATCCGCGACGCCGGTCACCTCTGGGGCAGCGGCATCCGCCGCACCACGCTTGAGATCAGCCAGGAGATGGGTGCCGATAGCGTCGTGGCTGCCATCGGCCAGGCCGGAGAGAACCTGGTGCCCATGTCGGTCGTCATGAACTCGGTTTCCCATTCAGCCGGGGGCGTTGGCGCGGTCATGGGGGCGAAGAACCTCAAGGCCATCGGTGTTCAGGGCAGCGGCGCGGTGCGAATCGCAGGGGATAAGGATGAATGGCAGCGCCTGATTAAATTTCACCTGTCTATCCTCGGCGCCAACAATCAACATGTGGTGCCGAGTTTACCCAATCCTCAGTCGGAGTACTACAACCCTAATTCCCGCTGGGTGGGCGCTCCGGGCAAACGGTGGGGCGCTGCCGATCCACCGGTCGAGATCACCGGAGGCCTTTACGATCTCAACCGGATCGCCTTTCGGACGAACAGCGCGGCCTTCTTCATGGGCGAGAGTGCCTGGCAGTACACAGTGCGCGGAAACGGCTGCACCGCCTGCCCCATCCGCTGCCACACGATTGTCAAAATGCCCTCGGTTGCCGCCAAATACGGCATCAGGGATGTCGCACAGAACACCTGCGCCGGGATGGTTTTCGGGCGCAGCTTCTTCAAGCAGTTTTCCGGCGGCATCAACGGTGAGGCCGCCATCGAAGCATGCATGATCGGCATGCATCTGGCCGATGACCTTGGCATCTGGTGCAACTACGGCCAGCTCCAGCGCGATTTTCTCAAGCTCTATTACAACGGCACGATCAAGGACAAGATTGGGGCCGAGGAATACGGATCCATCCCCTGGGACAAGTACGAGAACGGCGACCCGGCTTTCCTGTTCGAAATCCTGCCCCGCATCGGGATGCGCCAAGGCGAACTGGGGCAGGCCCTGGGTCTCGGCACAGGGGGTCTTCTGGCCCGCTGGTCCATTCCGGAGGAAGCATGGACGCAGGACCGGGCCACCAATTACTGGAAATTCGGCCATCCCAAGCACCACGCCAATGAGGACGACGGGCAGTGCGGGGCCATCATCAACACCCAGTACAACCGGGACTCCCAGTGCCACTCCCACGTGAATTTCATACGGAACGGACTGCCCCTGGCGGTACAGAAGAAGCTGGCCGCTGAGATCTGGGGATCGCCCGATGCCGTTGATGCCCCCGGCAATTATACTCCCATGAATATCTACAAGGCACGACGGGCGAAGTGGTCCCTGCTGCGCAAGGAACTCCACGACTGCCTGGGCCTGTGCAACTGGATGGGACCGTGGGTGGCCTCCCCTCTCAAGGAGCGCGGCTATTCGGGCGACGACAGCCTGGAGTCCAAACTCTACAGCCTGGCCACCGGACAGCAGACAAGCCGTGAGGAACTGGACCGGATCGGCGAGCGGATATTCGTCCTCCATCGCGCATTGACCATCCGGGATATGGGCGAGAAAGACATGCGGTCGAAACACGACCTCACGCCCCAATGGATTTACCACGATCCCTATGGAGTCCAGGCGTTCAGCAAGGGGACCATCCGCATGGATCCGCAGGATATCCAAACGGGCATGGATATGTTTTACGAACTCATGGGCTGGGACAAGACCACGGGAGCGCCGACAGCCGAGGTCTACTCGCGGCTGGAGCTACAATTCGCGGCCCGGGATCTGGCTGCCAAAAAGCTGTTGCCGGGAGACAAAAAATGACGGCACAGGAACGCGAAGCAGTATGCAGGGCTTTGGCCGAGGCCATCCGGGAAGCCAGCCGCGCCGGGGGCCCGGCGGATGGCGACGCACTGCGATCCAGCGTCGAGGCACTGGGCCTGCGGGATCCGGACGAACGGGATAGTCCGGACATGGAAACACTCCTTGCCGAGACTCTGGCCGCCAACCAGGACCTGGCTTCCATGGTAAGCATTTCGGGGCGGACTCTCTACCACGCCCCGGCGCTCCTCAGCCGCACCTACGCTTCCATCCTCGACCGCAAGCGCTCTCCGGTTATTCTCATGGCCGAAGAGATCCGCAGGAACTCTGCCGACTACCCCCGCCCCATTCTCCTGGATCTCTTCGAGGAATCCCCCTTCGACCTCACGCCCGAGCAGATCGAAGCCGCCCTCACGACGATGGCGGCGACCCCCGAATTCCAGGACATCACCTTCACCACGACCTCCACCGGAGCGGTCTATCTCTTTTCCAGCCGCTACCTGGACCGGCCCTACGCCGTCTTCCTGGCCGAACGGGCCGATACCGGACTGATGCAAAATCCCTGAAATGAAGCGCTTCTTCCCGCCAACCGGCCACAGCAATCCGAAGCACAGACGCTCCACCCCCGGAACCGTCAAAAATCAGGCGAACCCACGCACTTCACTCCATACCTGATTTGAGCGATTTTCTCCCCCTCCCCTCGCCCCTCCCACCAGGGGAGGGGAACCGGCGTTTAGCTCCTCCCCCTCGACGGGGGAGGAGGAGTGTCATTCACTGAAAACATGCCGGCCACGGCGACATCTCCTGTGGATCAGGCTCGGATTGGGTATAATTTTCCACCGTCCCTGCTATGGAGCCGTGCAGTGAATAAATCTTTGAGCTTTTTGGGCTTGTGCTGTATGTAAGCACATAGTCTGTTGTCCCGGAAATCGGCAGGCCAACGGCTCTCTCCCACTTCCTTCGGAGTATCAGATGGCGATGGAAAACCTTCCCATACGTGTTCTTCTCATCGATGACGATGGGGACGACTGCATGCGCATCCGCAGGTTGCTTTCAGGCCTTTTTTCCTCCGGTTCCAGCCTGCGGCGGGTGGCGGATCATGAGGCCGCGCTGAGCGCGATCCAGGATGGAGAGTACGATGTCTGCCTTCTTGACTATCGAATGGAAAACCGAAGCGGATTGGAATTCCTGAAAGAGGTGAGGCGGCGCGGCCATGTGATACCGATCATTTTCCTCACCGGCCCCGGGGATTACAGGCTGGACATCAAGGCCATGATAGCGGGAGCAGCCAGTTACCTCACGAAAGAACACCTTACCGCCCCCCTTCTTGAGCGCTCCATCCTCTATGCGGTGGAACGCAAGGAAAAGAGAGAAGAATTGCTCAAGGCCAAAAGGGTGATCCAGGCACTGAGCGAATGCAATCACGCTGTGATCCACCTGAAGGACGAGACGGAACTCTTGCGGGAGATCTGTCGCATCGTTGTAGAGGTCGGCGGTTACCGGATGGCATGGGTCGGCTATGCCGAACAGGATGAGGATCGAACAGTCACGCCTGTTGCCAGCTACGGACACGAGGAAGGCTATCTCGAAACTGTCAGGATCACGTGGCGGGATACCGAATTGGGACGAGGCCCCATGGGGACTCCCATCCGCACGGGTGCACCGAGCATCTTTCGTAATATTATAAGTCATCCCGATTTTGCGCCCTGGCGGGATGAGGCTGTAAAGCGGGGCTATTTTTCGGTTATCGGCCTGCCTCTCTTCCTGGAGGGCCGCGTGATGGGGTCCCTTGGCATTTATGCCTCGGAACCGGATGCTTTCGGAACGGAGGAAATCGAGCTTTTCATCAAGTTGGCCAGTAACCTGTCCTACGGGATAGAGGCTTTGAGAGTGCACCATGCCCGCATGCAGGCCGAGGCATCGCTCAGGAAGGCGGAAGAAAAATACCGGAGTATATTTGAGAACGCCCTGGAGGGCATTTATCAGAGTACACGCGATGGGCGTTATACCGAGGTCAATCCGTCCTTTGCACGGATATTCGGCTACGATTCGCCTGAGGATCTCAAGGGTGCCGTGAATGATATCGGCCGCCAGATCTATCAGGATCCGGCGAGGCGCGAGGAATGCATCCGCATCGCCATGGAGCGGGGGAAAGCGATTTTTGAGGTCCGGATCAACCGAAAAGATGGAAGCAAAGGGTGGGTTTCCAACAGTGTGCAGGTCATTCGCGACCGCGATGGAAATCTGAGCCATTTTGAAGGCGTGGTTGAAGATATCACCGAGCGCAAAAGGGCGGAGGAAGCCCTGAACCAGGCGCATGAGACTCTTGAAAGACGAGTTGAAGAGCGCACGATAGAGCTTACAAAGATAAACTGGATGCTGGAGCAGCAAAAAGAGATATTGCAGACTATCCTGGATAACATACCGGTGATGATAGCAATGTTTGATCCTTCAGGCCATCTTGAGTTCATGAACCATGAAGCCGAGCGTCTCCTCGGATGCCGGCTGGAGGAGGCCGAGGAAATCGACCTGCTTTCCGCCTGTTGTCCCGACCGGGGCAAAACGTCACAAAGTGTTCCCGAACCCTGTCTGGGTGGAGTTCCAAAATGGCGGGACCATGCGTTCAAAACCTGCAAAGGAGAACCTCTGGATAGTTCCTGGTCCAGTGTCAGATTGTCAAACGGTTCGATGATCGGGATCGGGATAGACACAACGGAGCGCAAACGAGCGGAAAACATTCTGAGGGAAAGCGAAGAGCGGTTCCGGCTCAGCCTGGAGGGCTCGCAGGTAGGGGTCTGGGACTGGAATGTCCAGACCGGCGCCGTCGTTTCCTTCAGGAACTGGGCTCAAATACTGGGTTACCCGGAAGACGAAATCGAGTCGAACAACAGCATGTGGGAGAGAAGCCTTCACCCGGACGACAGGGAACGGGTGATGGATTCCCTGAATGCACATCTTGAGGGGAAAACGCCTCTGTATGAGTCAGAGTACCGGCTGAGGGCAAAGTCCGGAGAGTGGAAATGGATTCTGGGCAAAGCCAAAGTCATAGCATGGGATAGTGAAGGAAAGCCGCTCCGGGCCGTTGGAATTCACATCGACGTCACTGCGCGAAAAGAGGCGGAGCAGGCGTTGAGGGAATCGGAGATGCTGCTCCGGTCTCTTTCCTCGAAGCTTCTCTCCGTTCAGGAGGAGGAGAGGAAGAGGATTGCGGGGGAACTGCATGACACCATCGGGCAGACTCTTGCCGCCGTCAAATATTGGGTGGAAACGATCATTCAATCAAAAGACACAATAGACATCGAAGAAGTGATGAAACGCCTCCAGATGTTTGTCCCGACTCTCCAGCGCTCTATTGAGGAGACCAGGACCATCTATATGGGGCTGAGGCCCACCATGCTTGACAGCATGGGGGTCACGGCGACCCTCATGTGGTTTTGCCGGGAGTTTATGAAACTCTATCCGAAGCTCCACATCGAACTGCAAATCGACATCGAAGAACATGCGATCCCCGAGCATTTGAAGATCGTGATATTCAGAATCGTCCAGGAGGCGCTCAACAATGTTGCCAAGCACAGCAAAGCTGAGTGGGTAGACCTCACCCTTTCAAGAAACGAGGATTCGATCGAACTCGCCATACTGGATGACGGAGTTGGAGTGGATCCGAGCGAAATTCCCGCAAAGGCCGGCAGCGCAGGCAGCCTTGGACTGACGGGCATGATGGAAAGAGCCGAGCTTACAGGGGGAACGTTCTCTTTCACGTCCGGCCCAGGGGAAGGCACCGCGATTCGGGCCTCGTGGCCGATCGGAAGCGAGTAGCCGGGCTTGGCGCCGCGTCTTTTCCTCACCGTTTTGATTTTCCTGCCGAGCGCTTAAGGTGAATCGCCGCTTTAGACCTCCCCGGATGTGCAGGTCTTTTTACGCTGTTTCTCCCTTCAAAACCCTTCGCGCCGAACCCACCGGTAGTAAAGAACCAAATCCGTGGAATAACAGCCCAATGCGACCCAGATCATCAAAAAAGTCCAGATCTGCGCCCTGGAAACCGGTTCATGGAAGTAGAACACGGCTAGAAGGAGAGTGGCACTTGGGACAATGTACTGAAGAAAACCCAGGGTCGCCAAGTTCAGCCGCTTGGCGCCGATGTTGAACAGAAGAAGAGGAAGCGCAGTGAACAGAGTGGTCGCCACCAGAAGCAGGTCGATCCGGATGCCTCTGTGCAGAAAGGATCCGGTGCCGGCCGCATTGAGTTCAAAAAGGTAGGCGATGGCCGGTCCCAGGAGGAGCAACATCTCCATCATCAGTCCGGTAATGGAACTCACCGCCATGACCTTGCGGACAAGACCGTAGAACCCGAATGTGAAGGCAAGGCTCAGTGCAATCCAGGGAAACCTGCCGTAATCGAGGGTCAGATACAGCACGGCCGTTGCAGCCAGAACCAACGCTGCGACTTGAAGCGGCCGAAGGCGTTCCCTTAAAAAAATCATTCCCAAGAGCACGTTCACCAGCGGATTGATATAGTAACCGATGCTCGCTTGCAGGACCTGGTCGTGGTTTATCGCCCAGATGTATATGAGCCAGTTGCCGGAAACCAGGATCGTCGTAAGAAACAGGGCCAGGATGGCCCGGACGTCCTTTAGGGTTGCAGCAACCTCTCCCCAGCGCTTCTGCCAAGCCAGCACAGGCAACAAAACCAACGGAGACCACACGACTCTGTGAGTGACGATTTCCAGGGCCGGAACAGATTGCAATTCTCGCCAATAGACGGGAGCGATCCCCCAAATGAAAAAAGCTGCCGCGGCATACAACAACCCCGCAGACGATTCCCGGTGAGGATTGGGTCGGTCTTCAGCTTTCATACTGTGGAATCTCCTGTCCGTTTCCGTGCCGACTAACGTGATGAACGAGGCGCCTGCCCGCAATGAGAATCTGCTTTTTAGACCATGAGCATGAGATTGTCAAAGCCCGCACGATGCGGCAAATGTCAACCGGGCCTTGACGGATGTCTTTGCCGCAGGTAACCTGTGACGGTGCGGTATCTTGCCTGAATCCTTTTGCGGGCCGCCCTCGGAACGACAACTGTTTCCGTCCCTGTGCCCTTTCGGCCGCCAGGGTGCAAAAGAATGTTTTTCTCAAATGATCTTTGAGCCGATATATCCGCGGCATTGACGGTTGAACCTTCCAAAGGGTGAACCAAGCCTATGAGGTCCTGCAGTCGACACAACAAATGGTTTCTGACAGCTCTTTGCATGCTGATGCTTCTCGCCGCGCTTGCTCTCAGGCCCCATTGCGCGTTCGCCCTGGAAGATGAGAACTGGAAAACCGTGCTTCAGCAGTTGCAGGAAGACTTCCGGTCAGCCCG
The DNA here is from genome assembly GCA_963666995.1 of uncultured Syntrophobacter sp. Lineage (GTDB taxonomy): Bacteria > Desulfobacterota > Syntrophobacteria > Syntrophobacterales > Syntrophobacteraceae > Syntrophobacter. The sequence continues at coordinate 5,286,055 of OY762941.1, forward strand.
CACGGATCTCGGGGATTATGATGCGGGGCTCAACCGCGAGATCAAGAATTTCAAAAAAGGACTCGCCAAACTGGAGAAGAAGAAAGGCCAGATGATACTCTGGTTTGGTAGTTCCTACAACCCCGAGGACCTGAACCATCTCCTGAAGGGGATTGCCATACTGCACATGGAAGCGGCGGATCTTCTCAAACCTTTCAGCGACATTGAACGAAAGCTGGAGATTTTTGGGCCCAAACTGGATGAAATCGAGACCGAAATCAGGAGGCAGATAAACGAGGCACCCGCGCAGGAGTATACGGAATCCCTCACGTCGAACCTGAATGACATCGCCAACTTGAAAGCCGAGTTGGCCAAGGTGAAAGCCCACATAGGACAACTACGTGAAATTTATAATGACTTCGCAGCGCGGTTGAATGAATCCGAGAATTCGGCGAGGAGCAAGGCGTCAGGCTATTGGGAGATCTACTACCTCCAATCCCCGGTCAGCGTGTTTTCCACCGACGCTTGGGAACATTTCCGCAAAAATCTCGGCCAATGGGCAGTGCTTCTGGGTATCATTGAAGAATCCCTGGACGGAAACAAGGAAAGGATGAAGACCCGTGAGGCTCTCCTGCAGGGCCTGTTCCTGACGGCGGGGCTCATTCTGCTGGGCTGCGTCCTGCTCAGGAAAGCCCGAAGGAAGACTCGGGCCGCCGCCGGTTCGTTGACTTGCCTCCTGGTCGCATGGACCCTGCTGTCTCTCAGTGTTTCCATATTCTGGATCGGGCTGAGCGTTCCCTTCACTTTTTATAGCCTGTCGTCCGCCCTTGCAGAACTCCTCCTGTCTTCGGGGCTCGTTTCTTTCTGCAGTTTTTTGCGCGCATCCGGGAGGGAGGGTCCGGGGGAGCAGGCCGGCAGGAATCCCCTCTGGACCTTCTGGATGCTCTTTGCGGTCAGTTTGTTGTTCGAAGGCATGACCGTACCGCATGAAGTCCGCCTCACCGTATGGCCTCTGGTACTGGCTCTTACGGGTGTGAGACTGCTCCGCGCGTCTCGCGGGGCAAAGGGAAAACAGGAGCGAATCCGGGCATCCCGGAGCAGCTACGTCCTCCTCGGCTTGGCCCTGCTCTCCATCGTGGGTTTTTTTAATCTTTCAATCATCATTACCGGCACCCTGTTTTATCTTTTGCTGACGATCGTCGTCGGGCTGGAAGTCCTGCGCCTGCTGAAGATCTGGGAAGCCCGGGCAAGAGTTGACGGGCATTCACTCTATGCTATCGGCCTTATCTCCGGCATCGGCCTCCCAGCCTGTATCCTCGGCCTTCTCCTCATGGATGTATGGCTCCTGTCTTTACGCCTTGGGGGAGCGCACGTTTTCCTCGAAATTCTGTCCTTCAGGATGAACTGGCGCAATTACAGCCTGACTTTGCAGGCAATAGCCTTCATTATAGTAGGATTTTACCTCACCAAGACCGCCATCTCCATTTCGGACACGTTCATCAGCGAGTTGCCGCGTAATCGTCCGGATCTGGACGACGTTGTGGTGGACTCGCTGCGGACTTTAACCAAGTATGGCTGGTGGAGTTTTTTCGGGTTGTTCATCCTCGCCCTGCTGGGAATCGACCTCACAAGCCTGGCTGTAATTGCCGGCGGGCTGAGTGTGGGGATCGGATTCGGCCTGCAGCACATCGTGAATAATTTTTTCAGTGGTTTGATCCTGCTGCTCGGAAGATCCATCCAGTCGGGAGATACCATTCAGATCGGCAGCATCCTGGGGGATGTCCGGAAGGTCACCATCAGGAATACGGTGGTTCAGACGCGCGAAAACGCCACGCTTTTCATCCCCAATTCCGACCTCATCACCAACCAGCTCATCAACTGGAGTCATCGCGACAGGAGGGTGGTGCGCGAGATCAGTGTGGGAGTCGCCTATGAAAGCAACACCGAGAAGGTGACCGAGCTGCTTCTGAAGGTCACGAACAGTCATCCAAGCGTGCTGCCCCATCCCCCGCCTGAGGTTTTGCTCTCGGACTTCGGGTCGAGCACACTTGACTTCAAAATCAGGTTCTGGATTGAAAATGTCGACTACGACATTCAGGTCCTATCCGAGATACGCTTTCAAATTGAGCATATTTTCAGGGAAAACGGCGTTGAATTCGCCTATCCCCAGACAGATCTCCACCTGCGAACGTTGCCGGCGCTCGAAAAACTGTGGCCCAACCGGAAATGAGCCCTGTCTTTCCATCCATGCGAAGCGCATTCAATTCAGCCTGGATGGGGTTTTTCCCGGTATTACAAGACCACTGCGGGCTATTCGTTCTAAAGGAAAAGGTGATTCTCTTCAACTGGAGCGGTCACGGACTTGTTGATCTCCCGGCTTACGACGCATTCCTTTCGGGAAGACTCGTGCAGCATGAACTGACTGATGAGGAGATTCAAAAAGCTCTCAAGTCGATCGAAGGATTCCCAAAACCGTAAGGCGCCCGGGTACGCCTTTTGACGCCTTGGATGCAGCGTCAACAAAGGGGACAGCCAGGAAAACCATGGTGAGGAGTTGAATGAGCGCAGACCGGTCTCGCACGGATGTCGATCCTCGCACACGCTACAAGCAACAGGCCGCCGACCGCGCCGTCGGATTCGTGCGGTCCGGCATGACCGTGGGACTGGGGACAGGCTCGACCGCGATTTTTGCGACGCGAGCCATCGCCCGGTTGCTCTCCAGCGGGCAGTTAAGGGATATCGTCGGCTTCGCCACCTCCAAAGCGGTCTGGGCGGAAGCTCAGCGGCTGGGTATTCCGATGATGCCCGAAGAGATGACGCATCCCATCGACCTGACCATCGACGGCGCAGACGAAGCGGACCCGGATTTGAATGTCATCAAAGGCGGGGGCGGCGCCCTGCTTCGTGAAAAAATCGTCGCCCAGGCCAGCCGCCGGGTGGTCATCATCGTGGACGACAGCAAGCTCTCCCCCCGCTTGGGCACACACTTCGCGGTGCCGGTCGAGGTGCTCTCCTTCGGCTGGCGTTCTCAGCATCGCTACATCGAGTCCCTGGGCGCAAAAGCGGCACTCCGGCATGCGGCGGACGGAGGGCCGTTCGTTACCGATTCGGGAAATTGGATCCTGGACTGCAGCTTCGGCCCCATCGTCGACGCCGCCGGGCTTGCGGAGTTGCTCGGCGCCCGGGCCGGAATCGTTGAGCATGGGTTGTTTCTCGGATTGGCAACGGATCTGGTTATTGCCGGAAGTGACGGAATTCGCCACCTCACACGCCGGGAATAGACGGGTGATTCACATTCACTCTGCCGTGATCGAACATTTCAAGCTGCCCATAGACGCGTGGCGGGGCCCGTGAGACCGCGCTCACAGGTGTCGCAAGTCAAATATCGTTCGAAACTATCAGAAAATACTCTCCAATAAGCCGGATTCCACCTTGCAGTGCATCCCGATGCCGTTACTCTTCGGTCTGGATGATGGACCGCTCAAGGAATCAAAAAAAATCGGAGTGCTCATCCAAAAGTGGAGGTTGTAATCTTTCATTTAAACATTATATACTACATGAAAGAAATGAGGCATTTGCTGTTGATAATCGTCCTTGCAAACTCACCTCGGCTGGTGGGCTTTGCTGTCCATATTTCCGGCATCGTTTTGGATGCGCGGGATAACGCAAGGTTTGAGGTTTTCTTCAACTTGCGATGTTAACCCGTGCAAGTCCGGGACGCTTCGAGAGCGGCTGCGATCCAGAGGTTCAGGGACAGCCACACACGTCCCTGCTCCACTCTTTAGATATGATATTCCTCGATTATTTAAGGTGCCTTTCCCAGGCGCTTCCCTTGCGGCACGAGGCGGATCGGTCTCTTCGATGGGACCTTACATCAGGGGGCTGATACCTTCACTATAAAGGTTACTTCATTTTTCGGAATGAATACTCGGTTTAGTTCATTCCCAGGCAGGACTTATTGATGTATAAGATTAATTTGAGCGGTCTGTCTCATCCCACCCGTCATCCATTTAACATTTCAGAGGGTAGACTATGACATGGCTTGCATTCGGCTCCGGCTTGATCCTGGGTATCGCGATCGGAATGTTTGTCCTGGAATTCCTGCATTTCGCAGGTTTGCGCGAGCGGAAAAAGCTTCGCTTCGATCGGCAGTTGAGGTAACCGCCTCGATTCGTTGCCGTCACATCGATGTATAGCCACGGGATTTATTCCGCATCGCCCAACTCCACTCCACTGCAACGAGAGAAGTGCTCTCATGCGCTCTCTCGCTCAGCCTCTCAAAAACCCCGATGGGGCATGCCTCTTCGTTTGGCAAGTCACCCCCGTGCGATTTCAATTCAAATCGATTACGAAGGCGCCCTGACCGGAATCCTTTGCCCTGTTTTGGACAAACGCCCAGGACTGCCGCAGGTCGTGAGACAACTCAGGGCTGGACAAGGCTTCGATTTCCGACAGGAGATCGGTCGCCTTTGAATAAAGCCTTTTATCGATATAAAGCCTGCCTCCATTCTGCGGGACCGATTTGAGAGCGGGCAGAGCATCGAGGACCACGTCGATGGATTCCCAGATGAGGTAGGGATTATCATTGAGTATCCGGTCAATTTCCGCCTTGTGTTTAGAATAGAGGTCGGTGAATGTTTTGCTCGTATGCTGAGGCACCTGGACATCACTGAGCAGGTTTCCGAGTTCGTATGCATCACCGCCGTCGAGGCCTGCCCGGGCCGCATTCATCGCCGCATCGGAAATGGGAGAGCGTGCGGAAGCAGCATTGCTCCACCAGACACCGCCACTCAGGAAAACAAGCAAAACCACCCAGACGATTTTTCGAGCCCCGATTCGTATCATAATCTCTCCCTGGCCACAGTGCCAAAGACTCATTTCAGGTCCCACATTACCATCACGCACATTGTTCCCCAAGAAGACTCCTTATCATTTTGCCACAATTCGCGGTGGAAATGCAATCAATGCACTCGCGAGAGCCCTCGTTCGGGTGAAAAGAGGTCCTTATATTCTTCCCATCTTGACCTGATTTTGCTATTTTTCATTCGCTGAGAAGATGCGAGACTCTGGAAGCAATCAGATCGGGTAAATCCGAGGAGAAAGTTCATTGATCGTCCGGGTAACACGAAAGAGGTTCTGGATTGCCGCAACCATTGGGTTACTCGTCTTCGCATACACTCTGAAACATGCCGACCTGAGAAGTCTTGCCGAGCATACGGGAGACATCAACCTTTGGTGGGCGCTTCTGGCACTTTGCGCAAGCGCTCTCAGCTACCTTTGCATTGCCGCCGTTCTTCAGCGCCTCTTGAAGGGCGTCGGCTATCCCCTTCCCTTCCCATCCGCTTTCAAGATTTCGCTCCTGTCATGTACCTTGAATTATCTCATGGCTGTCGGAGGATTGAGCGGCGTGGCCGCCAAGGTTTACCTGCTGTCACGGGAAAAGATCCCGCCGAGCAACACGCTTTCCATCTCCATGGTGCACGGGTTCCTGACCAATACGGTTGCGGTCGTTTTCATCTATCTGGGCTTTTTTTTCCTGTACAGCGAATACAAAATGGGGGTCCGCGAAAAGGAAGCGGGGGTTATCATCCTGCTGGTGGCCTTTCTTCTCACCTGGATCACGATCCAGACCATCGTTCATGAACGGTTCAGGAAGCTGCTGTGGCAATTCCTGCTCCGCATCGGCACGGCGGCCGCCCGCGCTTTCAAGCACCCGCAATGGATCAATCAGGAAAGGGCGGAAGCCTTTTTCGAGAACTTCAATGAAAGCATGAACCTCCTCATGAGGAAAGCGGGCATCCTGCTCGCTCCCGCAACCTTTGCCCTTCTCGACTGGCTCCTGATGTTTCTGTGCCTGAAGTTCTGCTTTTGCGCCGTCCATTATCCCGTGGACAACCATTCGCTCCTGGTGGGCTTCTCCGTGGGGATCTTCACCTCCCTCTTTTCCCTCACCCCCGCATCCATCGGGCTTATGGAAGGCTCTATGGCGGGATCGTTTTATCTCATGGGCCTCGATTATGAATACGCCCTTCTCGCCACATTGATGTACCGGCTCGCGTACTATTTCCTCCCTATCCTCGTCAGTATCTTTTTTTACAAAAGGTTTTTCCCTTCCGCAGAAAGCATGAAGCCGGGGGGCAGCCCGCAGAGAGGTGCGGCGTCTTGACGAAGGCAAGGACGCCGTACTGTTTCGGGCGGACGGTAGTCGTCCTTGAGGCAAAATGGTGAGGGACACCGGGCAATCCCGGGAGACGGCGAGTGCCCCGGATGTCGAAGAGGCAGCTTTCCTTTTGCCTCTCCGGCGTTATAATCTTCGTGCATTTACCGCTCAAATCTTCCAGAGGAACCGTTTTCGTGGAAAATACTGTCGACAGATCGTACAACACATCGATCCAATGGCTGCGAGGCATCATACAGTCGGTGATGAACGGCTGGGAGAAAGATCATCCCGACGATCGCTTCTGGCGGGAACCGCTGGTCGCCTGCGCTTCCGCCGATGATCCCATCTTTGACGTATTGCGTGAATCGGTTTTCCCGGATCAGGCAAAGCCGGCCGAACTTCTCGCGGGGGCAAGGACCGTTATCGTCTTTTTCCTCCCTTTCAGGCCGGAGATAGGCAAGGAGAATGAACGATCGCCGTTTTTTGCTTCGCGCAGTTGGGCGCTGGCCTACCCGGCTACCAATTCCCTGATAGAGGAAATCAATCTCTCCCTGATGAAAAAGATCGAAGAAGCCGGACACCGTGCAACGGTCACTCCCGCCACGCACAACTTCGACCCGGTGAAGCTCATCAGCCGATGGTCCCACAAACATCTTGCATATGTCGCGGGGCTTGGGACTTTCGGGATCCATCAGCAGATTATCACATCGGCCGGGTGTTGCGGACGCCTTGGGAGCCTCGTCACCACCATGCCCCTCCCGGTTTCCGAAAGGCCCGGCCGGGAGTTTTGCCTGGAAAAGGCGGGGCAGGAATGCGGGGTTTGCGCGGACCGGTGCGCGTACCAGGCTCTCACATTGGGATCCTTCGACCGCCAGGCCTGCTACAGGCAATGCCTTCGCACCGATGAACACTACAGCGACCTGCCCCTGGTCGACGTTTGCGGCAAGTGCTGCTGCGAGGTCCCTTGCAGTTACACAATCCCCGCCGCATCGTGAGGCGGAAATCACAGCACCCTGAAAGAAAACCTCACCACCCGCAGACCTGACCATCGGCGCGGGGTTCACTTCCGCCCGCCAGCACGCCGTTCTTGTCGCGCTGAATAATCTGGCCGCGGCCAAAATCGCGATCGCCGACCGCGCCGTATCGTACATCATGCCCCATGCGAGCCAGGGCCTCCGCCAGATGCGGAGGAAATTGCGCCTCGACTTCAACCACCCTCCCCGCCGTCCACCGGAATCGAGGGGCATCGAGCGCCGCCTGCGGGTTCAGTCCGAAATCAACACAGTTCGTTACGATCATTACGTGGCCTTGCGGTTGAATGAAGCCGCCCATCATTCCGAAAGGCCCCACCGGTTTCCCGTCTTTCGTAAGAAATCCCGGGATAATCGTATGATAGGGCTTCTTGCCGGGTTTGAGGCAATTTGGGTGCCGGGAATCCGAAGAGAAGCAGAATCCCCGGTTGTGGAGCGCGATACCGGTACCGGGAACGACCATTCCCGAGCCGAATCCCTGGTAATTGCTCTGAATGAAAGAAACCATGTTCCCTTCCCCGTCCGCGGTGGCCAGATAAACAGTGCCGCCGCCGCGGGGCTTTCCGGAACGGGCGACGATCGCTCTCCCGCCGATCAGGCTGCGGCGTTCCGCGGCATAGGCATCGGACAGGAGATCGGAGACTTCGACTTTCATGCTGCGCCGATCGGCAATATATTCAAGCCCGTCGAGGAAGGCCAGTTTGATCGCTTCGATCTGCAGATGGTAAGCCTCAGCGGTATCTTTTGCCCCGAGTTCAAGACCGTTCAGGATGTTGAGGGCCATGAGCGCAACGATACCGTGCCCATTGGGCGGAATTTCCCAGACATCGTATCCCCGATAATGGAGTCTAACCGGTTCAACCCATTCGGGCTCGAAGGCGGCAAGGTCGCCGGCCGCAAGGTAGCCTGAATAGCGCTGAAAGAAATCGCCGATCTTTTCGGCGAGGTCCCCTCTGTAAAAAGCCTCGCCCCCCGTCTCGGCAATCGCGGACAGCGTCTTCGCCTGTTCGGGCAAGCGCCACACCTCGCCGGCGGATGGAGCACGACCGTCCGGAGCGAAGGCCTCAAACCAATGTTTGAATTCCTCACCGCTCCGGGCACGGTAGACCCGGAAGGCCGCTTCCCAACGATCGGAAACGATCGGAGAAACCGGGAAACCCGCTTCGGCGTACTCGATAGCGGGACGCATGCTTTCGGTCAGCGGAAGCCTGCCGAACCGCCTGGAGAGCTCAGCCCAGCAGGCAGGCGCTCCCGGCACCGTAACGGGACACACGCCGTATTGAGGCATTTCCCCGTGGCCGGCCTTTTCCAACGCTTCGAACGACAGTTTCATCGGCGCGGGACCGCTCGAATTCAGGCCCCGGAGCTTGCCGCCGGTCCAGACCAGAGCGAAAGCATCCCCCCCGATGCCGTTTGAAGTCGGTTCCACAACCGTGAGACACGCCGCGGCGGCGACCGCAGCATCGACAGCGTTGCCGCCTTTCTTCAGGATTTCCAGGCCGGCTTGCGCGGCAAGGGGCTGAGACGTCGCCACCATTCCCCGTCCGGCAAAGACCAAGCTCCGGCGAGAGGGATAGGGATAAAACAGCGGATCGTAATTCATGCAAATCCCCTCAAGATTCTCCGCCACCGATATGAAAGCCCGGGCATCATGCCTGTGCACACCCGAGTCGTTCCCCCCTATTGCACCAAACCGAGCCACTTCCAGTACGTGGCGGACAAAAGCGCAATCATGAGGAAGGCGATTATGGTCAGCGGGATACCCGTCTTCATGAATTCCTGTGCGGTAAATGTGTTGGTCCCGAACGCTATCATGTTCTGCGGAGCGTTCACCGGCAGGATGAAGCCGAAACTGACCACATACTGCAGGATCATGGTCATGCCGACTATGTTGAGGCCGGGAGTCGATACGTGTTTCAGCACTTCAATCATTATTGGGATCATTGCGGCCGCGAGGGCGGTTGCGCTGGCAAACCCCAGATGGATGACAATCAGGAATGCCGCCAGAACGAGCACGATGACCAGTGCGGGCGCAGCACTCAGGCCGAAAAACGGCACAATGGCCTTGGCAAGCCATACGCCTGCCTTGGTGGCAACAATAGCCGAACCGAGGCTGATCCCCATTCCAAAGAGGAAAAGCGTTCCCCAGGAAATTCTTTTCTGGGCATCTTCCCATGTCATGATCCCGAATCCGGGTATCATCATGAGGGTGATGGCGACGAGAGTAGAGGAGGAAGTGTCGATATTGTGCAGTATTTTCTCCGTAACCCAGAAGAAGAGCAGTACGCAGGAAATGCAGAGCAGCTTCTTTTCAGGCGCGCTCATGGGACCCAGCGCAGCCAGCTCCTTCTTGACAATCTCCTGCCCGCCGGGAATTTCTTTGACCTCGGGAGGCATCAGTTTCATCAGCACGAAATAGAGCACAACGGACATTATCGCAGCGTATGGGGCCGCCGCAATGAACCATTCGAGCCAGGTAATGTCATAACCGAGCTGCTGCTGGATGAAGTTGACGGCGATCATGTTTTGCGCGGCAGCCGTTTTGATCCCTACATTCCAGATGCTGTCGGCCTGGGCGGTGGCAATCATGAGCACTACGGCGAAGCGGGACCTGCCGTCCACCCCGAAGGCATTGATAATGCCGACGACGATGGGGACGAGGCAGGCTACGCGGGCCGTGGTGGACGGGACGAAAAAGCTCAGGATGAACCCCACCAGAATCACGCCCATCAATATGCGATTGGTTTTAGCCCCGATGATGGATAAGACTTTGAGTGCGATTCGACGGTCGAGTCCCGTCTTTGTCATTGCGGCGGACAGGAACAGTGCAGCGCCGACAAGCGCCCAAGCGGTATTCGCAAATCCGCCAAGCGCCATCGTCAGGCCCTGGGTCGTCGTGTACAGGGCACCGGCTTTATCGGGGTTGGGGGAATATCCCAGCATGAACGTCATCAGCGAAGCGATGATAACCCCGCTCACGGGATAGGATACTCCTTCCGTCATCCAGAGGATTACCGAGAACACGAGGAGAGCCAGCATGCGTTGACCGGCAACGGGAAGCCCGGCCGGCGCAGGAATCACCAGGAGACCGATCAGAGCGATCAGGGCGATAATCAGACCATAACGTTTGAGAATTGGGACGCGTTTGGAGACTTCGAGGACCCCGGCCTGTTCGAACATGTCACACCCTCCATTTGGAATTGAGTTTGAAACAGATCCCACCAGGAAAGAAGAGATCAGCACCGGATCACCATACCGGAATCCCCACCCGCCGGACGGCACTCTCTTGCCAAGCACCCCGCCGACGGACATCGGTCCGGCTGGTCCGACGAGACATAGCCTACCACAAATCGATGGAGGAATTGCAAGTAAATCAACGGCCTGGAGGTTCGACTACCTCGGTGCGATCCTATGGCCTTTAGTGGTGGACCTGGAGGAGACGGCCGAGGCCGCCTCAAAACAGGGACGTCTCGCCTGCCCTCGTCCCTTCATGCTGAATCCCGGGGCTTCCTCATTTTTCGTAAAATCCCCTGATCGACGCTTCGGCAAGCACTTTCCCCCTGATTGCATCCTTAAATGCCCGCAGATCCGCAGCGGAATCGAGTCCGAGACTTGGGACCCCCAGAGCATAGACGGTGATCACATAGGGATGCTTCCCCGTTCCCCTCGGAGGCTGAGGCCCGCCATAGCCTGTCGCGCCGAAGGAATTCCTGAGTTCCAGGGTGCCCTTGGGCATCTGCCCCCTGGATGCCCCTTCCGGGAGCGAACTCGTCTGAGGAGGAATGTTCACCACGATCCAATGCACCCAGTTTCCCGCCACCGGATGGATATCGACGATCGAAACCGCATAAGATTTCGTGCCCTCGGGCGCGCCTTTCCAGCTCAGTGGGACGGACAGGTTATTTCCTCCGACCCCCGGCATGGCATTTCTTACCGGAATGTCCCCTCCGTCCCTGAACGCCGGAGACGACACTTCCATCCGTCCTCCTCCGGACTGCCCCCATGCCGTTGTCGCAAGGACCGCGGCACACACCAGGAACCCCATCACCCATCCTGCTTTCATGACCGGCCTCCATTTATCCGGATTCATCTATTCCTTGTATTTACTCATCCCTGGCCCGCCGAGCCGCATGCATCGACGCTTTCCGGATGGACATCGGCTCGAAGCCGATTGCACGACTCAGGGTGAGATGCAACATTCAACGGACCGGGCCCCGCGGCTGACCGATCACAATTTCGAGTGGGCTTCTCGTAGATGGTCGATCCAGACTTGTACGATTTCGGGGTTTTCGGCAAGGCCGGCCAGCACCGGTATGGTTTCGATTCCGTTTCGGTCGAGCACGGACTTCCAGCTTTCGGGCTTATCCCCGGCCATGTCCTTTCGGGCGTGACCTCCCGCAATGGTCATGAAGGGGATGAGCCAAGCCTTATTTACTTTCCTGCCGACAAGCTTCGGCACAAGGTGATCGATGCCGGGGAAGCCGTCGATCGTTCCCATGTAAGCGTTATCATCCAATTCCTGAAGTGCGTTGTTCATCGATGCATATATCGAATCGGCCGGATGGTTCCTGGTACCGTGCCCGATGAAGACGACCGCATCGGCGGGGCTTCTTTCCCCGGGGATACGGCCCAGCACGGCTTTGCCCGCACGGACCATGTCATCCCGGGATGCAAGCAGCGGCATTGCCACCTCGACTTTTTCAAAGCCGCCCGCCATCCGGGCGAAGTGTTTGACGTTTCCGTAGAGATCGTGGAATTCCCGGCCGGGAATCACGTGGAGCGAGAGAACGGCCGCATGGGTATACCGTGCTTCCATAAGCCTGCCGAGAGCGACTTCAGGCGAGTCCGGCTGTTGCCCGAGTGCGGCGAGTTTCGAGCGGATAATGCCCGAAGTGAATGCCCACCGGACTTCAACACCGGGGAAAGTTTCCCTGACCTGGTTGTCGATCCGGTCGAAGGCCCGTAGGGCCTCAAGATCGCTCGTACCGAACGCCACCAGAAGAATCGCACTTCTCGGAGCCATTAATTCCCCTCCGGATTCGAATGGGTTTCCAGGATATGTAACCACAATAGCACGAAAAGCACGATCGCAAACCACACTTTCCGCAATAGGCCAACTTTTCTTCAATGATTTCAACCGAGACCCGGAATTCGCACATTTCAGAGCCCGGGGGCAACCTCTCGAGTCTTGGGTATTGACCGAAGACCGATGGCACGGGAAAAAGCAGGATCGTTCGACCTGGAAGGGTGTCGAAAAAGAAGCACCCGGGAGCATTGCCCCCGGGCGGTTGAGGTGTTGAGGTAAACGTTGAGGAGGGGGAACACTTTCGCATGTGGGACGAAAGGTGCACGTGGCTTCCCCATAAAAAAATCCCCAGAGCCATTAGCCCTGAGGATTGCACCCGAGTTTACTTAATCCTTTGGAGTCGGAACGGCATGGCCTCGTACCGGCGTACTCCGCGACTCAGGCAGGTGTTCTGGCTCCGGATCATCCTACTCGCCACTCCTTCCCGGAAGTCTTCCAGTGGATTGTGTGGCTTTCGTCCCCGTACACAGCGGCGGGACCGCTCCCGAATTTCACGGGATTCCCTTTTAAGCTTTCCAGCACCTGATCGTTATTCAGTTGTACCGATTAAATCCTTAGCAGGTGTGCCCGGAACTTGTCAAGCATTTCCGAAAGGCCGGCCTTCAAAGGCCCCCTCCATCTGCGTTTCCACGCAAGAAGGGCGAATCCAGTGGATAAATGAAACGTTTGTCCGTGAACGTCACCCCGGCGGAATGTTTGGATTGGGGACATAGGGAACACTCGTTTTAGGACATGGGTAACACTTTTTTCTCGTTCCCACGCGCCTGCGTGGGAACGCAGGGGAGATGAAGAAGGTCGAACGGGTGACACGGACAACTCGTTGTCCGTGCGCGAAACGCAAGGGGTTCGGAGGATAAGCTGAGAAATCGCGGGGGATTACGCCAGCCCTCTTGTCCGTACGGACCCGGACAACGAGTTGTCCGGCCCCCCCCCGGAGAGATTATCCGGAGATCATAGGTTCGGTCGGAGATTGCTCACCGGCCTCGGTTATTCCTCCGGGCAACAGGCCGGGGAGCGTGGGAACGAGAGACCGTTCATTTGCTTCTCGATGCGAACAACTTATGCTCCACACTCAGATTTGCATGATTTGAATTGACTCGGGGCGAAGAAGCCTGTATTCTCACTTTACTTAGAGCAAGAAGCTCTGCCGTATCGTCGCGCATTACCGAACAGATACCGTCGGGTCAAGAAGGCCTGGAAACGCCGCACAGGGGTTTTCCGGCTTTTTTTTGTACGTCCGCCTGTTCAGGGAAGCGCTCGATATGCGCCTCATCTCCCGGCGGCTGTTCCGGACCCCATGGTTTTGTGGCGGGATTTTTCGGACTTCGCCGATGAGGGAGGTTATTTCATGCACATGGCGGATGCGCTGGTTTCTCCGGGCGTCGGAGGAATCATGTGGGCGGCCACAGCGGCGCTCACCCTGCACAGCGCAAATAAACTGAAAGAAAACATCGATGACCGGAGAGTCCCCTTGATGGGCGTTCTGGGCGCCTTCATCTTTGCCGCCCAGATGATCAACTTCACGATTCCGGCCACCGGTTCCAGCGGGCATCTGGCTGGGGGAATGATACTCGCCATTCTTCTCGGACCTCATGCCGCTTTTCTCTCCATGGCGTCCGTGCTCACCGTGCAGGCGCTGTTCTTTGCGGACGGCGGACTGCTCGCTCTCGGATGCAATATCTTCAACATGGGCTTCTGGCCCTGTTTCGTCGCTTATCCCCTGATCTACAGGAAGCTGACCGGACGACAACCCACCCAGGGCCGGATCCTCCTCGGGTCCATGGTTTCCTGCATTGCCGCGCTCCAGATGGGCGCCCTTGGAGTGGTTGCCGAAACGCTGTTTTCCGGGGTTTCCGATCTCCCGTTCCGTGCATTCCTCCTGCTGATGCAGCCCATCCATTTGGCTATCGGCATTGTGGAAGGCCTTATCACCTCGGCGGTCGTGACCTTCGTATGGAAGGCCAGGCCTGAACTGCTGGAAGCCAACTTCCTCTCACGGCCCTTGCTGGGACAGCTCCACATAAAGGGAATCATCGTCTCCTTTCTCACGATCGCCGCCGTTACGGCCGGGGTTTTTTCCTGGTTCGCCTCACCAAATCCCGACGGGCTGGAATGGTCGCTCCTGCATTCCACCGGCAGAGCCGAACTAGAAGCGCCCGACAACGGCATCCATTTCCTTATTGCCAAATTCCAGCACAAAATAGCCTTCCTGCCGGATTACAGTTTTGCCAGGACCGCGGAAGAGACCCCTCAGGGGCCGGCTGAAAAGGGCGATGCGGCCAAATCTGCCGGGAACGCGGCCTGGCCTGCCGCCAGTGCCGGCACTTCCGTCTCCGGCGCTATAGGTGTTGCCATGACTCTCTTCCTGGTGGGCCTGGTCGGCTTTTGCCTGAGGAGATACCAGCGAAAATGAACGCGCCGGACACGGCGACTCAGCCGCACAACCGCCCGACTGCACCCCCAACCCATCTTTCACCGGTCTGATCGGCAGGTCAAATGGCCAAGATTCAAACGTCTTTCCTGGAACTCAGCCATCTTGACGCCCTGTCCTGCCGGGAAACGCCCATACAACGGCTGGACCCCCGTGTGAAGGTGCTCACCACGCTGTTCTTTGTCGTCGCTGTGGTGTCTTTCGACCGGTACGCAGTAAGCGGCCTCATTCCGTTTCTCCTCTACCCCGTCGCACTGATTGTGATGGGCGACCTGCCGTTCGTTTACCTTACGAGGAAGATTCTGATCGCCGCGCCCTTCGCTCTGGTTGTCGGGATCTTCAACCCCATTCTCGATCGCGGGATTCTCGTTCAACTCGGCCCCATCGCCATCAGCGGGGGCTGGGTTTCTTTTGCATCCATCCTGATCCGTTTCGCGTTCACGGTCAGCGCAGCCCTCATTCTGATCGCCACCACGAGTTTCCACGGAGTCTGCGCGGCACTGGGAAAAATGGGCGTGCCCCGCACTTTCGTGGTCCAGCTTCTGTTCCTTTACCGGTATGTATTCGTTCTGATCGAGGAAGCCTCACGAATGGCGACCGCCCGTTCACTGCGATCGTTCGACGGGAGAGGAATGGGTTTTACGGTCTTTACGAACATGATCGGACAATTGCTCCTGCGCAGTCTCGACCGGGCACAACGTATCCACGCGGCGATGCTGTGCCGCGGATTCGACGGTGAAATCCGGATCGCCCGGCCGCTCGAAATCCATTCCCGCGACGTGCTTTTCCTGTTCGGCTGGACCGCCTTCTTTATCATTTGCAGACTGAACGACGTTCCCCGGGCAATCGGCAGCCTGATTGCGGAGTTTATGAAATGAGCCATCACATAGTCGAAGCAAAAGACCTTCACTACACCTATCCCGACGGCCACTCAGCACTGCGGGGAATTTCTTTTCGGATAACGCACGGCGAGAAGGTCGCGCTGGTGGGAGCCAACGGCGCCGGGAAATCGACCCTGCTCCTTCACTTGAACGGCTGCCTGGTTCCCGAATCCGGGACCGTCCGGATCGGAGACTTCCCTCTTACCCGGGAGACGCTTCAGCGCGTCCGCCGCACGGTGGGAATGGTGTTTCAGGATCCTGACGATCAACTGTTCATGCCTCTCGTCTATGACGATGTCGCATTTGGTCCTCTGAACCTGGGGCTGCCGCCGGAAGAGGTCGAACAGCGGGTGATGCATGCCCTCGACACGGTGGATGCCCGGCATCTCAAGGACCGGCCTCCCTACCGGCTGTCCGCGGGCGAAAAGCGGTCCGTCGCCATCGCGTCGGTCCTTTCCATGTCCCCCGACATTCTGGTCATGGACGAACCAAGCTCGAACCTCGACCCGAGGGCCAGGCGACAACTGATCGAGCTGCTGAAAACATTCCACCATACGATCATCCTTGCGACCCACGATCTGGACATGGTCCTCGATCTGTGTTCCCGCACCATCATTCTGAACCGGGGACAGATCGCCGCGGACGGCCCCACCGCGGACATTCTGCAAAACGAATCTCTGCTTGAATCGAGCCGGCTCGAAAAACCGCTGTGCATGCAGGGTCGCCCCACCTGCAGTTCTCAGCCCTCTTGAGAAATACCGTTAGCTGCTTTCCTGAACTCCAATCAGTATGAAACACGTGGTTCCCGCATTCGGAAAACGATGCCGCCGGGATCGCTCGATTCTAGAGGATCCCGGGGTATGGCAGCTTTTTGTGTTGAAGGACGACTCTGAATACTATATTGGGAGCAGAGGGAAGGGAAAGAGACATGAGCCTGAAACGGATACTCGCGCCCGTTTTCATCCTGATGCTCCTGTTGTCGGCATCGGGCCCGGGTGCGGCCGTCGGCGGAACGAGCGGAAACGGAACGAATACGGAAAACCAAGAGTCATCCGACTCCGAAGATAGAATCGAACAGAAGCTAAGACAATTCGAGAACGCATCGGAGTCGGCGGAAGGCCCGAATGAGCAGGAAGCACTTTCCCAGGAACTGCAGTCGCGCATCAAATCGATTCGGGAACAGATCGAACGGAAAGCCGGGATCGAGATTCACGGCGGCGTTGTGGGGCTCTATCAGGCGGCTGGAGAGACCCGAATCGCTGGACAGGATATCCGGAACGGTTCCGGCGCGGGGGTAATCGCCGATCTGCAGTTATCATGGAAGCCCCTTTTGCCCATACTGGATGGCGGGCGGTTCTTCATGCGCGTTCAGACGGCTGCCGGTAAGGGCTCAGACACCAACCTCGGGAACCTCTTGTTTGCCAACCTGAATTCCATCGCCGACAACACGACGGACAATGCCGTAAGGCTGCTCGAAGCCTATTATGCCCATGAATTCTTCGGCGGTAAGCTGATCGTTACCGCAGGCAAGACGGAACCCGTCGTCTTCATCGACACAAACGCTTTTGCCGCAAATCCGAACTCTCAGTTCGTCGGAAAACCCTTCGTAAACAATCCTCTTTTCAATAGCGAAGACGAGCTTGGGCCGATTGCCGCGGTCTCTTTCTCGCCGTTCGAATCCATCACCTTGACCGCCATCGCAGCCTCCACCTCGCGCCCCAACGATCCGCTGCAGGATCGGAAGAACCTTTACGCCAAGATGCTGGATACCCCGCTCGTTTCAGCTCAACTGGCCTATTCGGTCAAATTCGCCGATCTGCAGGGGCACTACAGGGTCTTCGTCTGGGATGCGACGTATGAGCACGCTGAACTGACGGAGCGGGAAGGAGCGGACGGTACGGGGGTCGGAGTGAGCATCGATCAGCAGATCACCCCGAAACTGGGAGTCTTCGGAAGACTTGGTTACGGCAATAGTGATGCTTACGCCGCCGACTGGTACTGGTCCACGGGCGTAAACCTCAAAGGGCCCATCCCCATCGCGTCACGGCAGCAGGATGAGCTGGGGATTGGGATCGCCGGACTGAAGGGATCCGGGGGACCGGAAAGCGGCACCGAACTGCACGCCGAAGTGTACTACCGGATCAGCATTTCCAGGCATCTGGCGCTCAGCCCGGACATCCAGTTCGTCGCCAACCCCCGCGGAGATGCAAACGGGCGCGCCTTTCTCGTCGGGATGCTGCGGACCGAACTCATTTTCTGAAGGGCGCTTCGTGTGCTCTCCTCGAAGCGACCCGCGGCTCAGCCTCTTCAGTGAACGTGGCCGTGCGATTCCTTTTCCGGACCCGCATGCTTGTGCCCGTGCAGACCGTGTTCTGCGCCGTGCGCGTGATCGTGTGCATGCTCTTCGGTTCCATGAGCGTGCTCATTGCTCGCCGGCGTGTTCGTGATGATGTTCGTGCTCGTGGTGATGCGTGTGTTCGTGGGTGTGTTTTGCCTGCCCGTGCCGGTGTTCGTGAGCGTGATGGTGCTCGTGTTCGTGCCTGCCTTCCTATTGGATCGCCTCCTCTGTCGCGAGTCTTTTTGTTTATCCATGTCATACGGTAAATGCCGCCGGCACCTCTGTCAATGCGTTGCCGCTCCGGGTGTCGACGGTACCGGCAGCGGGACAAATCCGCTCTTTTTTTATGCTGCGACATTAAAGAAGGACATGGCGTCTTGCCGATTAGTAGCTAGAGTCGCAGTCGAACCGGAAGAGTTCTTAGAACCATGGATCGCGATTTGGACGACGTCCGTTGATGCACCTCCCGGTAGGCGTTCTCTTAATACAACCTGGAGTTGGAAGACGGCGAGCGATGGAGCGCCTCTTCCGAGGGGCCTAACAAGGAAAGCCAATGCGCAGATACACCTTCAGCTCGGAAGAGCTGGTCACCCTTTTGGAAGAAGTGATCAACCTCTTTCTGAAATATCAGTACCAGGAAGGATACGAGGAACCGGGGGCCAGGATTGCGGCCATCATGGACACGTTGAACGGCAATTCCCACGAATGTGCCAAGGCTCCCGACGAATGGGACTGCGACACGGTCTACAACAACCTCGCCGAAATACTTTCGACCGGGAGTCCGATCGAGGATCCCGCAGATGCCTTCAATTCGTCGAAAACCCTCGCCGATGTGCTCGTATTCCTCAAGAGGGTGACCGCCCACAATGATCTTGCACTTCAGGACCGCAGAACCGTGTCCGAGATCCTCGGTGCTCTGGAAGTGGTAGCGAGGCGGCTTACGGAATATGAGAGAAGAGCGGTCGGGATAGAGTCTTTGGCCACATCGGACATCAAGTTCCTGCGAAGCACATCCGAAGTGGAGGAATGAACGGGCGTTTCCGATGGGCTTTACTTCGATCTCCCCATCTACAGGGATGCATCGGGAGGACGGTCGCGTCCCGAGCGGACCTTCCTGCACAGAGGAACGATCCTCGCCGCTCCCCCCCCTCCAAACCATTTTTCCTTGATCCTGTATGGCTTGATCCGCGAATAGAGATACCCGTACAGCGGGCGGGAATAAAGCTCGAGGTGCCGTTTCAGCCAAGCGCCGTCGTGGTCCTTCACCGTGAAGCGCTTGACTTTTGAAGCAAAGAACCCTGAAAGATTCACTCCGGTCCGGACGAGGTAGGTTATATCGATTCCGAGGTCCTTCGCGATGGAAAGAGACTGTGCGCTGTGCCTTCCGAAAGGCCAGCAGAGCTGGTTCCCGGGCACCCCGAGGTTCGACTGGATCGCGCGCCGCCCTTTTTCGATGTCCGCCCTCACATCCCTGTTCTGCCCGTGGCCGGCCGTGTGATTTTCCACTGAACAGAGGCCGCCGGCCAGCATGGTTTTAAGGTCTTCCCAGCAGCAGGCGACTTCGCATGCTCGCGGTGTCCCTATGAGCCTCATGGCCTCTTCGTGCAGAGGGAAAACGGCGGGGACGGCGCTTCGCGGGTTTTGGCCGGCTTTGTCCAGCCAGTCCGAGATGACAAAGACGGTAAATTTGTGCCCGTACTTTTCCATGATCGGGAACGCATGGACGAAAACATCGAGCCACCCGTCGTCGAAGGTGAGTAGCACCGACTTTCGCGGCACTTTCCGCAGGCCGAGCATGTACTGCCGAAATTCTTCACTGCTGAGGGTCGTGTACCCCTTGCGGCAGAGCATCTCCATCATGTCCGAAAATCCCTCGATGCTGACGGTGATGTGGTCTTTGGTGTTCTCATTGACATGGTGGAACATGCATACGGGGACCGATTGAATCATCGCTTTGAAATAGCCTCCTCATAGACGCGAAGCGTACCGGCCATCATCCTGTCGAAGGACAGTTCGGCCACTGTGAGTTCGTGCGCATTCTCAACCTGTGCCCGCGGGACATTTTCGAACACGGAGACGAGATTTTTCGTGAGCTTCCCAACATCCCCGAAGGGATAAAGAAACCCCGTCTCCCCGTGCCTCACGAGCTCGGGAACTCCGCCGACGCAGCTTGCGATAACAGGCCTTTTCATGGCGAACGCCTGCGGAATCACCTGCGGCATTCCCTCGATTTCAGACGTGAGGACGATCGCGTCGCTTGCCGCGATAAACCGTTCGACATCGTTGCGGAACCCTGCCAGGACGATTCTGTCCTTGTGCTTCACCCGCTTTATTTCCTCTTTGAGGTCGATCAGAAATTCGGGGCGCGTCGGAGAGCCGACGATAAAGAAGTACGCATCCGGGACCCGCTCGACGATGGCATCGACGGCCCTTATGAGATAGCGCTGGCCCTTGTCCGGACGAATCATGCCGATGACTGACGCCACCCTGGCGGAAAAGGGTACGTTAAAGGAACTGCGCGCGGCCCTGCCGTCGACTCCGGGATTGAACCGTTCGAAATCGATCCCCTCCCCCACGACGGAGATCTTTTCCCGGAGCTTCAGTCCCTGGCTGACAATCTGGTCCGCGATGCTCCTTGACACGGCAATGACCCGTGTGGCCCCGTAGCGCCAGGTCAGGCGATGCGCGAGGTCGTCCCGCAGGCGATTGCCGATGTGCTGGCTTCGGACGACGGGAACGCCGAAGAGCCTTGCGGCCATGGCGGTGCTTGCGTCCCTTGAGCTGTGGCAGTCGATGACGTCGATCTTGTTTCGAAGGACAAAGTGAAGGAGAGCGAGGACGGCCTTTGGATTGAGCGAACCCCTGAAGGGAATCGGATGCCGGGGCAGGCCCCGTTTGGTCGCTTCGCGATAGATGGCCGAGTCTTCCCGGGCAAGTAATTGGAATTCATGGCCGTAATTTTGCGCCCAGCGGATGTGATCGAGAATCCGCAGTTCCTGCCCTCCAAGGTTGATCGAACTCTCTGTGTGAGCGACCTTCACGGCAGGTTCATCCCTCCCACGGCATGGCGGACGACTCTTCAGCCGGCGGGATCATCGACCCGATCCGCCGCCGGCGCACGGCTATTGGTACATGGCCTTTAGGTGTACGGCCCTTCGGTATGTGGACTTCCGGCACACGGCCTTTCACGGCCCTATAACAAAAAAAGGGTTAGCCCATCACGCTAACCCTTCGGAGTTTTCCCTGGTGGAGCTGGACGGAATCGAACCGACTCCACCATCGCCCCATCTAACTAGCTGAAATTGTTAGCTCCCGATTCAGCCGCCAGTTTCAGTTTGTGTAGCAGGTTTGTGTACGATTTGTCAAGCAGGTTAGCGCGTTTCCGGGAACTCTTCTCCATCAGGATTGTGTAGAACTGGCGTGATTCGGGCCGTCTACCCTGGGAGAGACTCCCCGTTACTTCAATTGAATTAGTTACGGAATGCTATACTAGCTTGAGTGTAATGAGCTTTTCCAGCGGGCTTCCCATTGATCGTAGTCGAACTCTAACATTTGGAGCACTGTTAATGAAAACACCATGTGTCCTATCATGTCTTCAACATCGGAAATCACATATCCAGAAGCCATCTCTCCTACAATAGTTCCGCCCGTTCCTGCCCCGTCTGGTTCCATGTGCGCCCGATGCCATTCAAAGCGTGAAGCGATAACTGAATTCATGTAATTCGCGGCCCCTTGGTTGCCGAAATGATCTTCAGGGTACCGTGAAGCAAGTCGCACCAACATTTGTTCAAGTATATGGATGAGGTCATAACTAGCTTGGAGCATCTCAGATGTTACACCGCTGTCCCAACGGGGTCTTACTTCTTCGTACACCTTTTGACGAATCTCGGGCAAGCTATTTATGTAACTTATCATGTCAGAATCAGTTTGCATTACGGGTGCTCCTGTAGCTTTGCCGAATATGCCGTGGCGGGAGCCTCTAAACCAGGATTCCAACTGTGGTGGATCGAATTCCGCATGGCTAAAAAACATGCGAATTACTGATTCGAGTTTAGACTCAGCTCCGGCGGACTTCATTGAACTTATTAAATCAGCCATATCACGGATGTTCTTGATTCGTTTATACCAGTTTTCCCGATATGCGAGAATCTGGTGTTGGTCCAGCTTGCGACCGAAACCGCCTTTTGTCTGCGTTTTAGCGTGACACTCCAAGCACAGAACAGCCAGATTGCCTATGTCATTGTTACTAGGGTCTTCATCAATGTGATGTACCTGAAGGGAGCTACCCCTTTCATGGCAGACACAGCACATTCTGTCTGACAGAAAAAGGACTTCTGCCGCTGCTTCATCAGGGATTGGAATCCGTTGCTTGCGCATCAACTCCCTTTCGACGGTGAAGTTATCATCTTCGAGCCAACTCACGCGACATAGAATAACACAAATTGGTTCGCCAAGGGAGAGATTTTCCTCTGTATGCTCACGGATAGCCTCAGCTCTTTGAAATTCCAGGTAAAAAACCTGTGGCCAGTTACGATTAGAGTCTTCACGGCTTTGTCAAATACTGCTACAAGTCTTCTACCAGCCGTAGCTTGTGTTTCCATAAAGAATCAGTGTATAATTCTACAACGTACTATATACACCGATAACAACAAAATTCCAGTGGAGTACTCTTCTTATGACACAATTGATGGACAATCTGGGCAGCGCGTTCAGATTTTTTGCTCTCAAATTTTTCGCCAAAGACTGGAATATCGTCAAGGATGCACTTATTCGCACTTATCTTCAATTTTCGACAGAGAATGAATATCGAGCTTCTCCCCTTACCCAAAGCGTTTTGGTCAGTGCCGAAGACCATAGATTTTTCAAGCACTGTGGATTCGATGTTATCGCAGCTTGTCGCGCAATATGGCGTTGCTTATTCCGGGGTGTAGTCGAAGGGGGGAGCACCATTGAGCAGCAGCTTATACGTATTCTAAGCGGGAAATACGAGCGGACATTTCGCAGAAAAATTAGAGAAATACTCCTGGCTAGTCTAATAACGGAAGTAATCCCCAAGAAGAGCATACCTGGAGTTTATTTGCATGTCGCTTATTTCGGATGGAGGATGAATGGATTTAAGCAAGCATGCTTACGCTTGAATATAAATCCCAATAAAATATCATTATCCGAAGCATCAGCTCTGATCGCAAGGTTAAAATATCCTGAGCCAAAATGGGCATCGGACTACCGTTTAAAGCAAATTCAAATTCGGAGGGATCATTTACGGAATATATTTTATGCTCATGATCGTTCTGGGTTTCACAGTTCACTCTTCAGCTAAAGGATATCGCCAATGATACCATTTGAGCTTTCGAAAACCTGCCGTGTATTCAAAGAAATTAACCCTCAACCCAACCACTTTAAGGCTTTATGCTCTCCAGAATTGCCTCAAGAATTGGAAAGTATTGTTCGACTATGGATAAGCGAAGGTATTCCGTATGCATTTAAACAATGTCCGCTATTGTATGAGGTCATAAGAGATTGGCTCTCAGAACAGCTTAGTGTGGATCCCAAGCAGATTACAATTGTTGGCAGTGGCCGATTAGGTTATGCACTTAAGCCAAAGACTTTTGGAACAACCTTCGGCGCTCATTCGGACTTAGATTTCGCGGCTGTTTCTGAATCCTTGTTTCAACAATGTAGGGAAACATTTTCCCGATGGATTCAAGATTTTGATGCGGGCGTGGAGTTGCCAAAGACCCCAAAAGAGAAAATGTACTGGCTGGAAAATCGTAAGCGGGTTCCGTGTAATATAAACAGGGGTTTTATTGATTCTCACAAAATCCCAAATCGATATAATGTATCGACAAAGATTAACGATGCCCTTTCGAAATTGAAAAAGAAACTTCGTTTGACTGACTTTAGACCCGATACCTCAAGATTATCTCTTAGAGTCTACAATGACTGGAACTCTTTTGCAAAACAGCAAGCGCTTAATCTCAGGTTTTTACTCAATCATATTTAGTACTGTCATCCGCTATCAGGGGAAGGGCGCCTCTCTTGCCAACCCGCAGTGGATTTTCCCGTAGTTGTAAAAACCAGCAAAAGAAAGCCAGGGGGAGAATTCCTCCAGCTTTTTGTACATGCGGCGTCGCATGAGTGACCACAAGGCATGATGAAAGCGTGCGAGAAGACTTTTATGCCAACCTTATTAACTTCATAATCAGGCACTCTCTCCATATTACCGACTACGTGCACCTCTCACATTCCTGCTTCGCCGTTTCTGTCTCGCGGCACTTTGACTGAAACCTCACCTATGTTCTTGATAGTGAAGTTCCTGCCGTAGGAGCCATTCCGGTAGTTGCTCTTCTCTTCGCTCCTTTCGTAGGGCTTTCTTCCGAGAAAGTGGGTCAGCTCTACGTTCATCATTCCGCTGAGATATTTCCCAACTGCATCCCGGACATCGAGCCGGATCATTTCGAAGACCTTTTCCGGCTGCGCCTGAATCTCTTTGAAAAGTGAGATAACCTCGGGTACATTGATTTCGATTTTCATGGGCGCTTCTCCTTTTATTGGTGGTTTCTTGCTCGAACCCACGTTTAAAGGAAAAGCGCCCTTTTTTCTAACGTTCTTCGGGGCCTTGGATTTTACACAAAAGATTTTACACTACCTTAGTTTCCTTTCGGCTTGGGGAAGAGAAAGTTGAACAGTGGCGTAAGCGCATTGGACAAGCCCTCAGTGTCTACGAGTCCACCTCGTCCTGTGCTCAGTTGCTGTGCAATGTACTGCGTCATCCCCTTGATATGATCCTCTTTGCTTCCACCTATGCTCTCAAGATGGTGAATCGTATCAAGCGTAGCATCAATAGGGCGCATATCCCATGTGGGCACCTGCGCCTTCAGGGTATTCTCTGCAAAGGCAGGTGAAGCGGGCTTAGGAGTTGGCGGAGTAGCTACAGCCTTCTCTTTGGCAATCTGAGCATTCAGACGGTCTACAGTCTCTTGCTGGGAAGGATTCAACGGGCCTTTCCTGGTCGGTCCAGCGCCCGGAGCTATATCGAGCGAGTTCTGCTTCCTTGGGAGCTTCTCCATTGTTTCAGTTAAAGTGTCTTGGTATATCTTGTGAAGCTCAGAGGTAGTGGGTTCACGAAGTGGCAGACCCTTACCCTTCAAGTCAGTCTGGAACTCTTCAAGCTTCTTCCAGAAGGTGTACGTCCCATGTTCATTACGAGTGAATGCCATGGGATCAAATGGTACTATGCCGGACCGCTGCATCTCCTTAGTTATCATATCCATATCAGGCCGACTGAGTTCCTTCTGAAGTATCCCCAACGTCTCCATCTGATCGGACTTGGACTGTGCATATTCCCGGTTCTGAGTAGCCTTATCCTCAGAGTTCTTCTTATCGAGGATCATGAAGTAACACTTCTCTGTCAGCTTGCTCAGACTCGCGTTCAGAGTTGCCGGGGCAAGTCGGCCTTCACTAGCCTGAACATACAGGTCACGCAGTACTGCCGGGTCATCATTCTGTGCAAAGTCCGAAGCAGCCATCTTCTGTCCCATGTCCATCAGGTGAAACACAGACTCAGGGGGAAGCCGGGTAGCATTGGCCTTCACATAGTTCTGAATCATCATCCCGGCCTGCACTTTATCCGAAGTGTTGGCATAGATGTCTGCTACAGCCTGCATGGTGTTTCGCTGAGTCTCTTCACGCAGCTTCGTCTTGTCTGCCCACTGCCTGTTCTCCCACGCTTCACGGGAACTTTCAGCCTGCTTCAGCCCCTCCAACAGGGCACCCTGCAAGTCAGTCTCAGCCAGCTTTGCAACAGACCATCCGGACTTGTCCTCCACCCATCCGAAGCGCATGATATTTTCATCATGATTCAGGATTGCAAGTTCGTGTGCCTTCTGGATGAAAGCAAGGTTCACGTCCTTCTTAGTCATGCCTGGAGGGATGTCCTGGAGTGCCTGCACCCGAGCTGCATTCAGAGCTTCAGCCAGGGGGTTAGGATCACGGTAAGAGGAAGTTCCAGTTACACCGCCTCCACCAGCATTGTAAGCGGCTTCTATCTTTGCTGTGTACGCCGGAACATCGTAGGCCACACCTGTTTCCGGGTTAACCCCCTTCAGGCTGGTCCCACCGGGTGAACCACTCTGCCAGATAGCTGCAATCTGCTTCAGGTTGTAACCCTGATGAATGAACTGAGTCATCTTGAAGCGGGTCACAAGCTCCTGATTAGTCGGGTTCATAGGCAGAGGTGTGGCAACACCATTCACAGCCGTGTTGTACTGTGTGGAATAGTCTTGCCATGTCTTGGGCTGGTACTGGTACGTGCCCAAGCTTCCATCAGGGCCTACAGCCCCGGTCTTCCCGCCGCTCTCCACTGTCTTGAAGGCGTTCATCACCCGGTCAACTTCAGTGGGAGGAATCACAGGAGCACTTACCGGGTTGTTCACGAGGTAATTCTGATAGATGCTGGTCAGGTCAGCGTCAAACTTCGTCTTCAGGTTTTCAGCCATCTTTTCCTTGGCTTGAACTGCCTGATCGTCAGCATAACGTTGCCTGAAATGATCCTGCACTATCAAGGCACGAGGGGCAAATCCCTTTAGGTAGCTGTCAGACTGCCCAAGGATGAACTGATTATCAATGGTGTGTACACCAGCCTCAAAGTCTCCTGGGGGTTTGTTCCAGTTCTCCCGGTAATACGTATCCATGGTAGCATGATACTTGGAGGCGTCCGCTTCACCCTGAAGTCTATTGTAACCCCGGATGAAAGCCATTGAAGCATCTGAAGGCGGTGTCTCACCTTTGATTTGAGCCATTCCACCTTGCTCTTCATCTGCCTTGTTCTTTTGATCCTGGAACTGCCCATAGGCTCCCAGAGTCCCTTGCACAGAGTTAACCAGATTCAAGACATTCTGGAGTGGGCCTGAGGGCCTTTCGAAAGCATCTATGGGTTGAGCGGAAACCTTGCGGTCTACTGATCCATAACGGTAATCTTCTCTCGGATCAACGAGAGTCCTTTTATCAATTGCTTCAGGTGCGGCAAAGGGCATGTTTTATCAACCTCTCATGTCTTCAGGTTTACTTTCCATTGTGTAGCTCTGACTGTGTACCAACATTCAAGTTGAATTCGAGAAGTCCCTTGATGAACTTTAGGGCGGAACCTCTGTGATAGTCGTGAATCCTTCCTTTAAAAGCTCCTGAGCATCACTCTTTCGCTTTGCTTGATTCCGTTCATGCTCAATGACGCAATTCACGAAGGGCTTGTATCCGTCAGACAGGAGCCTCCAAAGCTGTTCCGTTGCTTTCGGGGGAAGTTCCCTTTGCACTCGGTGTCGATCACCTGTTGTGCCGCTCGTGTAGCTCTCTATGTTAGATTCTGAAAGTGAACGGAACCTTCTGGTAAGTTGAAAGAAGAATCCCCGTGCCGACGCAAACCTTCCCGGCCTGTGCTCATACAGGCGCCACATTCCCGCCACCACACTTCCGCACTGGACGGCATCAGCATCTCTGAGAACTTTCAATAATTCCCGGCAAGCCTCCAGGTGATACCAGTTCTGTGGCCTGCCATTCTCAAAGTCGCAGACCACACCGTCAGCATAATCATGGATGATGTCCGTCAATTGCTGAAGACCGGCCTTGATTTTCCCTGATTTATCGCGCTCTATCAGTTTCTCCACCCGCTCAACATGGGGGGCCAGTTCCTGTTTACTGATGGTGTCTTGCTGGGGGTCTCCATGTCTTCGATTTCTCTGCCTGTGTTTCTCGCACATGGGGGAGTGTCCCTGTCTTACCTGCTTGTAGCAACCGGGAATCTTACAAAATATGCTTTTCATTCGTATCATCACCCCTTGATATCGTGAGTTCGCGTTTTTTGGGCAAAGACCGACATAATCACCACTATTCTGAATGACTTTAATGCCTTATGCTGATATAATAAATGCTGTTAAATAAAGTTAGAGTCTTGCGGCAGGCGGGTTTAGACAGTGGTTGACGGTTCTTAGTTAACAGTTGAATTTCAACTCTACTTTCCCATGTGGTCGAGAACTGGTAAGCATCTATGGAGGATTTAACTTACCCTTCGATTCGACGGTATGGGCACATTCTCTTGAAATGATCTGTTACGTTCTCTCAAAACGGTGGCTCTTCCCATGGGGTATATTCCCCTTCTTGCTTCAAGGTCTGAAGCAGTCCTTCCACTTCCTGAATCAGGCAGCCCCTCTCATGGGGGTCTTGCACGGACGAGGAGGCTTTCTCAAATTCTCGCAAAGCCTTGTAAGCTGTGCGCGTGAGACGTTCTTTCTGGGTAAGTTTCCGCTTCCCCGTGATTTCCCACTCTGCACCATCCCTTGAATACAGACGCTGTGCAGTGCCTGGAAAGTCTTTATGCATCCAGTTTCGAATAGTTGTGAGATGCCGTGTTCCCCCAAGTTCTAGTGCGATTTCTTCATAAGACTTATGGCCGCTCCTGCCTTTGAGGTACTGCTTTCCTTTCATGTAGAACCGAAAAGCACGTCTAACCTCGTGGCGCTTCAGCGGCAGACCGTGAGTACGGTTCCCGCCCGCAGCGAGTTTAAAGGCTCCTTCCCGGTTGGTCTGCACCACTTCAGCCCGCACCGACTCCCGGCCAAGTGCCTTTAGTGCTTCCACCCTGTGAAAGCCATCCACCAAAATCAGCTTTCCGTCAAGCTTGGCTATGGTCACTGGTGGAAATACTGCGCCGCTCTTGTAGGCCATAGTATAGTTTGTGACAGTTCTTGCGTTCAGTCCGGCTCTCACCTGGAAGTCAGAGGAACAAACAATATCCTTGATTGCCACCTCTTGAATTTCATTGTTCATTCACGTCCCCCACCCCCTAAGACACAGACGTGCCTAAATTTCTCACAAAGGAAGAGCGAAACTCCATCCCGCAAGTCTCGCTCTACCCCATCACACAGCGGCACTCAGTCTTGCATTGCCAGACAACAGCCTCTCAATAGCCGTGTTTGCTACTGCGTCAGCTTTCTCGTTCTCCGAGTGTCCGGCATGGCCTTTAACCCATTTCCATTTCACCTCATGCCTCTGATTTTGCGCGTCCAGTTCTTCCCACAAGTCCTTGTTAAGCACTGGCTTCCGGTTCGAGGTTATCCATCCGTTCTTTTTCCATGTCTCAATCCACACAGTGATTCCACTTTTCAGGTATGCTGAATCCGTAGTGAGAATGACCTTGGACGCCATGGAAAGAGCCTTTAAGCCCTCGATAGCGGCGGTAAGCTCCATCCTGTTATTTGTGGTATCCGCTTCTGCCCCTGACCGCTCCCGAACGGTGTCACCCTGCTTAATCACAACTCCCCATCCACCCGGCCCCGGATTCCCCCTGCAAGCACCATCAGTGAAGATATGAGCATCCTGAATCAATTCAGGGGTGTCGGATGCACCTTCACTATATTGCACTGAGACTGCCGCAAACGGTTCATGCAGTTCTGCTTTGAACTTCTCTATAGTCTTGGCAAGCCCTTTACTGAGCCGTGAAAAACGCTTCTGAAGTTCAGGTGGTAAATTCTCCCACTGGCACCAATGCGAGTCACCCTGTTGTGGTCCTTCACAAAAGACATGCTTGCCCTCTTCGATTTCCAGTTCCACGCCGTTGACTTTAAGTAAAACCATGGTGTTCCTCCTCCTTGGGTTTTTATGAATGAATAGATCCCTTTAGCCAGTGATAGAAATTCTTACGCCGAAATTGTACCCGTGTCAAGGATAATATGCAATAATATCAAATGGTAACGTGTTACATCACTGTAAATATGAGGACATAAAAAACCCTGCACCCTACCTTCAACTCAACTTTTAGAGCCAAAGTTTGGGTAGCAGGGTTTGACCTTCCTCTTGATGAGGGATCAAACTCACGTCATTTTTCACGTATCTGCGAGTTTGACCACCTTTCACTCTGTTGTAAGTTGTTGAAACTACTGGCAGGCAGGGAAAAGCCTTCCTACTGATGAGCGATCAAACTCACGTCATTTTTCACGTCACCCTGAGTTTGACCTTTCGCTTGAT
Organism: uncultured Syntrophobacter sp.; assembly: GCA_963666995.1. GTDB lineage: Bacteria > Desulfobacterota > Syntrophobacteria > Syntrophobacterales > Syntrophobacteraceae > Syntrophobacter. The sequence goes on from OY762941.1 coordinate 5,315,979, forward strand.
GGGCTATCAAACTCACGTCACTCTTCACGTACCCATGAGTCTGATCCCCTTTCACTCTGTTGCAAGCTACGGAGATGATCGGGGACGCCGGGAAGCATTCGAACCCCAGCCCATCGGATTAGGAATCCGTTGTACCGGGGTTTTTTATGGAAAAGACGCTGGACGGTCAATCCGGAAAGATTAACGGGGAACCTGCCCAACGACCAAAAATGAAACTTGATTAGATTCAGGATGTGGCACTGATCCATAGATGGTGCCTGTAGCTGTGTCGAGCACAATGAGCCCATTGTCAACGTACATCTGATACCGACCGGGACTTGTCACTAGGAATTTGTAGCACATCACGAGAAAGACCACGCTAAGGATTACCATCACTGTCTTGAAATTCCGTTCGATAAAACCCATCTTCCACTCCCATTCGTTAAAGGTGTCCGTTTAGAATAGGGAACCAGCATGTCCATGTCAAGGAGTCTCATGATTCTAAAGAAGGGATGTTCAACCTGTTGGAATAAATATTCGTAAGCGTATCGTAAACTACACGAACCGGCTTGTATAATGTATAGGGCATTCTATCACTTCCCTAAACACTTACCCATCTTCTATTTACAAGGGTGTCTCAGATGCCCTGAAATCGGCCTTAAAACGTGAATTAAAACCACCCATGTCCAAAAGTAAGGGATGCCATAGAAAATTGATTCTAAGGGGCAAATTCAAAGCCATTTCTCCGGAAGTCCTAGGTAAGGCGCTTTGTGTTTATCAATCGCTGGAGAGGGTGAAGTGTTCAACGAAAAAAAGCAGACAAAGGAAACGAACCTAAATCCCCAGCCTTTTCAGCACCCGCTGAAGTGTCATCAACTTCCATTCCTTGCCGGATGATGTCTTGACGCCAATCTTGTTTAGTTCCTCCACCATCTGCCGCTGTGTCATCCCCTTCGCCTTATACCCTTCCAGGGTTGGCTTCAGGTCTTCGGCAAATTGCTTGCTTTTCTCTGCCCGGTCTTTATTGCCCTTACTAAGGTTCTCGACCTTACCTAGCTGGACTCCCCTTCTCTTTGCGGCGTGAAGCGCTTCCTTTGTTCTCTCTGAAATCCGCTTCCCCTCATACTCAGCCATTGCCGCCACAATGTGAAGAGTCAGTTCATTTGCTTCGGGCATATCGGCACAGACAAACGGCACCTTCGATTCCATCAGCGCTGAGACAAAAGCCACATTCCTGGCAAGCCGGTCCAGCTTGGCTATGATGAGCTTTGCCTTGTGCTGCTTCGCGCAGGTGATAGCCGCTTTCAGCATCGGCCTTTTGTCCAAGGCATTACTGCCCTTCCCCGTCTCAACTTCAGTAAGCTCCTGGAGAAGTGTCCAGTTCCCGCCGTTCAAATAGTTCATCACGGCTTCCTTCTGAGCTTCCAAACCCAGCCCTGAGTTACCCTGCCCTGCCGTGCTCACCCGGTAATACGCCACGAACTGACCTTCCATACCGAACCCCCATCCGAAGTGTTGTTGATTGTGACCACAATAATGAACGATGGTTCGATATGTTGTCAAGCACAAAAGAAGAACTGCCTCAGAATTCCAGCGCACACAGGTGCAGAGCCATTCTAGCGCACACTGGATGTAAGAGTAAGCCTTGCTGCCGTAATCGACGAGGATGGAAGGACCATCAAGGGAGCATCGAAGGGTGTGTCGGAATGGTCCCCCCTATGGAGTGTCCCACAGACCCTTATGGGGGACTTTAGATGTCGGGGGCTTTGGGCGAATACCCTTTCACATTTTTGTGCCAAAATTCACGCCTCTCGCACCGGGGTATATCTCTATTGAGGGGGGATCAAAGTATACGTCCAAGGATCAGGCGCTTAACTTCACACTTTGCTCCTCATCCTTTACGTAAATTCAACCACTTACACAGCCCTCCTTAAAACACTCGTTAAACGCTCTACAAAGGCAATTCTGGAAGAGGATAGAGGGGGGGGGGACACGGGTGACACCTGGAAAGTTGATCCTGAGCCATCCTCGAAGGCGGTATTACTTGCGAGAGTCACTGTCATTCGAAGTCTGTCAGTTCCTCCACCAGCCGGACCCTGTGGACCTTCACCCAGAGCAAGTCTAAAGCGTCTTGCAGTGTCAGAGAGGAGTCGGCTGAAGTCTTCGGGAAACCTGATACTTTCTCCTCGTTATCCTGCTCTTCATAGGTCCAGCCCCTCAGTGACAACGTACTTGGACTTCGTAAGGTGTGTCAGGTCAACATCATAGTCTAATTTCTTGATAACCTGTTCAAAGAGTATTCCAACCTGATACCCTTTTGCATATCGGCCATAATCAATTCCTGTCTTTCCAGAATGTCCGGCTACTTCGGCAGCCATCCCCTCAAGAACCCCGGCTTGCTTAAGGGCATTATCGAACGTATGCCGGAAGCTGTGAAAATCCTTCTTCGCGCCTTTCTCCACGATTCCACACCTGACTTTATACCTCTCATTAAACCATCTGCTTGGTGCCTTGCCGTATCCGTCACGCCCTTTGTGCAGTTCAGGGAAGAGCCGGGTGTTTCCTTCAGCACGTAACTTCCCTGCATATCCGGAGAGATTCAAACCCTCCACAAGGAAAGAGTGAAGTGGTATGACTCGCAGTCCCGCTTTGGTTTTGACTCTTTTACCGTCCTTTAGGTTAATGTTGATAACCCATAACCCGTCAACCTGTTGGATATCATCTAGGTGAAGCTGACATAGTTCTTCCAAGCGACAGCCTGTGTAAAGCCCCAAGACGGGCAACCAAAAGCAATATGAATTGGAGTGCGTGTCCTCAAGGTACTCCTTTGAATGGAAGAGCTTCCGCAGGTCTTTAGAGTCAAATGGGTCTCTGAACTCACTATCCTTTTTCGCTTCTCTGACCTGCATCCGTGCGGCCAGATTCCTGTCAATGAATCCGTTATTGACGGCGTAGTCGAAAAGAGAGCTTGTCCGAGTCAAATGCTTGTTCACTGTTGCTGTTGCCATGGGATTTACAACATTCATTTCAAGGATTTGATGTACCGTCTTTCCTCTGTACTTGGGGGATTTTCGGATGTTGGGAGGGAGTCGTAAAAGGGCTTCCTTGTATTCCCGCATCATCTTGTAATCGATGGATTTTATCGGGATATCTCCAAAGTATTCTTTTAGCAGCATGAGGCATGCAGTGTATTCAACGGTGCTCTTTTCGCTCCAATTCCCTCCGCGCACCTGCTCTGCAATGTACAGGCTTATGACCTTTGACAGGAGTTCTGAAGGCTCTTGCTCACCGGGTTGTGCCGCCGCTGATGCCGGAATGATCGGGATTTCATCAGGGTAATCCCCCACTTCCCGCTTCTTCAAGATATCAGTGATTTTCACACTGGCTTTCAGGACTTCTCGGCAAAGCTTGTTGTAAGAGTAGGAGTGCGGGTCCAGGGTCAAACCATTCTGTTTCAGAAGCCTGTCAACAGGCCTGGATGCCTCTTCATGGGCACAATCAGCCAGCGCTTGTTTAGCCCAATCCTGAATAGACTCCAACCCCAACATCTGTTCTTCGTGGACTTCAGGAGGCAAAGGTATTCCCTCCACCACCCGGTCCCGCTCGTCATCTTCAAGACACTTGGTTAAATACTGCCGCACAAGCCCTTGAATTTCAGCTTCTGTAAGCTCCCTCATCTTCCCACCCTTTCTGATTTCCCGGAATAACCCTTGGACAAACCCCGCTACTCTCAGCGCTCGATACTTGGCCTCAGACAAAAAACCTGTCCGGAGAGCATAGCGGAATTCGCGTTTCCCGACAAGGAAGCGCAAATCGCGGGGGACGATGATACGAAAACAGTAACCTGATGATTGTTGAACCAGATAAGCCGGAGAGTGGATTTTTGCTCCCATGTTCAGCCTCACTTTGTGTAGTGAATTTGTATAAGACTGAACACAGGAGCCGTTTAAGGGGAAATCCTTAAACATTATATACTTGAGATGGAGCTGGACGGAATCGAACCGACGACCTCTTGAATGCCATTCAAGCGCTCTCCCAACTGAGCTACAGCCCCTTACAAGCCAAGGATAATTACCCGACGCGGCAGGGAATGTCAACTCCTTTTCCGGCTCCCTCTTTGCGAAAAACACCTCTTGCGGTAAAAGCTCTCTTTGCACAAAGGCGATCCAGGTGCTCAGCGCTCCATGCGGATTTTGCGCGAGGATCCTCGTACGCGCCGGCCGGTATGCCGGGTAAGGGGCAATTTTCCTTGACACCGGTTGGAGGCTCTGTTTATAGTCTGACCCTTCAGGCCGGAGTGGTGGAACAGGTAGACGCGCTGGACTCAAAATCCAGTGTCCCTTGCGGACGTGAGAGTTCGATTCTCTCCTCCGGCATCCCATGTAAGCTGACAGAGTTATTCTGTTTTAGAAAATGCCAGCTTGCTACAGCGAAAATCCAGTTACGAGGGGTTGCTACACCGTTTGCTACGGTTGGAGTGGCCCACTCTTGGACAGGAGCCTTCGCTGCTGGTAGGCTGGCAGTTTTCTTTCCTGAAACGGAGAAATCGCTGGATGGTTCCAAAAACTGGTTGTTTCAACCCGCCAGGTATGATCCGGGACGAACCAAAGCATATGAAATCGACTTCGCTCGCTGGATTCCCGGCGACCCGAGGGGCGCTCCGATTGCGGTATTTGCAGTGGGGCCGGATCTTAAGAGGTGAGGGCTTGTCCGTAAATAAATCCTTTGTGCTCGCATCCGGCTTTTGGCCCACTTCGGCCGCTCCTCAATCGCAAAATCCTCAACGTAGTCCAGCTACGCCTGCGGTTTTGCTCAATCGTCGCGACCAAAATCGGTCTCAAAATCCGGTGCGATCCCTAAAAGGCCTATTTACGGACAAGCCCTAAGAGAGCTGGTCTGCCGCTATGGTGAAGAATGCCGAGAAGTCCGGCGGCTACTCGCCCATAGCGATATCGCTTAGTCGCAGAGAGTCATGGAAGCAACCGAAGAGCAAAAAGCCATCATGAAGGCCGGCGGTCGAGTCATCCGGATAAACGCCAGGGCTGGAACAGGAAAAACGACAACCCTACGAATGCTCTCCAATGAGCACGCCGACAAAAAAATCCTCTATCTGGTGTTCAACAAGAAGGCCAGAGAGGATGCCCAAAGCAAATTCTCTCGGAACGTCAATGTGAAAACGATTCACGCACTGGCTTGGGGGTACTTGGGAAAAGAGTATGAACACGGGGATTTTTCCCCCAAAGATCTACTCCCTTATTTTCGATCTTTCGGAAATCCCCAAATTCTTTCAAAAATAGCACACGATTTCCTGGTTTTCTTTCTGAACTCTCCATATGAGCGGATTGAAGATGCTGTGGGAGACTTCGAGAATTCGCTGCCGGACCGAGCGAAGGAGCTGTTCAAACGACGGCTTCCAAAGGTGATCGAGTCCACTCGAAAGCTGGCCACTCAATGGAACAGGAAAGAGAAACCTTGCCCACACGATTTCTATCTTAAGATGTTTCACAAACTGGGCAAGTTTGACCAGGCCCTCAGCCGCCATGACATGATCCTTGTCGATGAAGCCCAGGATCTCTCCGGGGTTATGCTGGATGCACTCAAGAAATGCAAAAAAAGAGTTGTCATAGTCGGGGACACCCACCAGCAAATCTATGGATTTCGATATGCGATAGATGCCATGCGAATGCTTCCTGCGGATGAAGAATATGATCTTAGTCTGAGTTTCAGGTTCGGAAAGACGGTCGCAAACCTTGCAAGCCTTCTCATCAGAGAAGCAAAAGGTGTCCGGGGGTTCAGGATTCTGGGCAACCCGGAGAGAACGTCCAATTTGGCGGTGACGGATATCATTCCGCAGAAAAACTGCGCGGTGCTCAGCAGAACCAATCTCGCACTGTTCGCCAACGCAATGGCTCTCCGCTCCCAAAAAACAAGTTTTCGCTTCGAAAGAGACATCGACAAAGTGCTCTGGCAGACTTTGGACGTTTATTGGCTTGCAAACGGCGAGAGATCGAGGATTCGAAGTGAATGGCTCCAGTCCTTTGAAAACATGCAGGCACTGGAAGAATATGCCGATAACTGCGAGGACTTCCAACTCAAAGGGATGTCCCAGGTGGTTCGAAGATACTCCAACTCTTTCCCTGAGATAATCTATGAGATGGCAGGCATCAATCGGAACAAGGCTGAACGGGTCAGCTCCGGCGGTATGATTCTTTCAACCATTCATGCCTCAAAAGGGCAGGAATACGAAAGAGTATACATAGACTCCGATGTAGCCGATATGCTGGGTTCTGCCGACAAACCGGACCAGACGCAACACGATGAAGAAGTCAACGTCGCCTATGTGGGATTTACAAGGGCGATCAAGGAATTGTTCATCTCGAAATCATTCGAGCGCATTTTGAATCCGAAGTGGCGGAATTTCCTTATGAGCTGCAAACAGGAGTGTCGGGGAAGCGACAGGATTCCAGGGACAGCACCGGCATATGTAAAGAAAAAGCGGCCCAAATCAACCGGAGTTCATACCGCCGGCGAGTCGGAGACCGCTCCGTCACCAAATTTAGCAGCAAAAAGGAAAGCGCAATCGTCTCGCCGCAGTCCGAAAGTGGGCGACCGAGTCAAAACACCCCACGGAGAGGGCATCGTTGTGGAGATGCGGGAGAGCGAGTGTTTGGTGAAATTGGATAACCAGCCCGCAAGCCTTTGGGAAAGACCTTCCGGCATAAGATTTCCCAATAGGGGGGAGTAGGGCGATATGGCAGTGGAATTACTAGCGAACTTCTCGATCAACCGGCATGGTATGTTTTTTTAATTGATATGATGGGGAGTTGGAACAAGGGCCGAATTTGCCGCAGTCAGGCGCCTCGATGCAATCGGCCGGATCTGTGACAGCCGGAAGTGCTGCAAGCTTGATTTCCGTTTGGCTTCGAAACTGGTGTATATTGTTGGTGAAAAGAACCGGACCCTTTAGACTGAGAATGAGGAGTGCAACGTGCAGGAAAAAATAACCGTTTTGGCCCGATTCATAGCAAAGACTGGAATGGAAGAGGATTTAAAGAGATTGCTGCTGGCGTTAATCGAACCAAGCAGGTCGGATGAGGGCTGCATAAGTTATGACCTGCACCAGGCAATTGATGACCCTGCCCTGTTCATATTTTATGAGAACTGGCAAAGCAGGGAGCATTTGGATAAGCATTCCGCCACTTCTCATGTGCAGCATTTTAGATCGAAGGTCAAGACTCTGCTGGCGGAAGCGTCGGAATTGGCCCTGTTGAAAATGATCAGTGGATAAGGAATGCCGGGTTGGGATTATGAGTATAGGAAACGTACAACGCCACCTGGCAGACTCGCTCAGTCGAGAGGTCGCCTCAAGTGAGTCAGATACCTCCGGCACAGCCGGAGGTATCTGACTCCCACCCCGTCTTAGGTAGCTTCCCCGGTTACCTCTCTTTTCGAATAATGTCGCAATCGTAGTATGGCCGGGCATCGCCCCGGTCGATAGTATAGCAGCGGTCGAACATCTCCAGCGTAACACGGCCGCTGATTATCACGATCACGGATCCGCGCACCACGGCCTCCCACGCAGGCGTTGATGGTGCAGCGCAAATCGTGGATGAAGAGGCCGCCGTCCCACATGCCGGCGTAGACGATCCGGCTGTCCGTAGGATCGATGGCAAGAAAGCGGACATCGGTTTTCGTAACGCCGCTGTTGACAGCTTTCCAACTCGTGCCACCATTGACGGTCTTGAATACGCCTCCGTTAGATCAAAATTTGACGAAGGTTAATATTGTCAATTGTGTAGGTCTGACCCCGCTCTAGCGGGAACTTCCCAGCGGAGCAGGAACCCGCCAAAAATTAAGAGGCCGCCGGCAACAGCGCTCAATATGCCGGTTTGTAAAATCGGGGATAGAAATTCCAGCATTATTCCTCCTGTTCCCAGGATAAGGGCGATACCCCAGGCGATAAGATCGGTTTGCAGTCGCGAGAAACCGCCTTCCTGCAGGCGCAGGGAGAAGTGATCGGGGCTGCCCAGCCACCAGGGCAGCCCTTTGTGGAGTCGCACCGCGGTGATGAAGACCAGTTCGAACAGCGGCACGCCCGCCACAAGGAAAGCCTGGGCCGGATGCGGCCAGGCCCACCCCTGCCCGACCAGGTCCAGGCTCAATGAGGCCACCATATAGCCGATAAGGTGGGATCCGCCGTCACCCAGAAAGATGGTCGCGGGAGGAAAATTAAGGATGAGAAATCCCAGGCAGGAACCGGCCAGGGCCAACGGCAACCAGGACGTCGGCCCGTTCGTCAGATAGGTCAGGAAAAGGAAAGCCAGGCATCCGAGGCCGCCGACCAAACCGTCGCAAACGTCGGTAAAGTTGAAGGCGTTGATCAGCGTGACCAGCCAGATTACCGAGGTCAGGTTATCCAGGAGAACAACCCCGGTCGGAGACGCCCGGTTGCCGCAGAGTACCGCAAGGATCGCCGCCAGGGTTTGCAGACAGAATTTGGGGGCCGGCGCCAGTCTGCGGAGATCATCGTAGAGCCCCAACCCCAGGAAGAGAATTCCGGGCAGTAGGATGTTCCACTGGCGTGAACCCAATTCAACCCAGCCCGATGCTCCGGCCGAAACCAGGACAAATACGGCGCCCAGAAAGATCCCGACACCGCCAAGATACGCCACAGGCCGGATATGCTGGGGAACGATGGGGTTGGGGTGGTTGACGATACCCCATGCTCCGGATACATGCCTGGCCACTCTGGTTCCCAGATATCCCCCGCCGATGCCCAGGGAGAAGATCAGCAGCATCCTCTCAAATTCCTGCATCAATCTTTCTCGCTTTCCAGGGACGCCGCCCAGGCGAATGAGTCCCGCATGACCTGGGACATGGAAGAGTACTCCCAGCGCCCATAACGGCCCAGGGGCGTAATGTGATGCCTTTTCAGATACTCCAGCGCCCGTTCGATGATTCCCGCGGTTTCCCGGGTAAAAACCACGTAAGCCGGGTCAATGTGCCATGTATGAGCATCGATGATCTCACTGTTCGAAGGCAGGGCATTTGCTGCAATGACATCCTCAACCACTCGCCGCAGCAGCTCCGCCTCGTTTCCCGGAGGCTGCTCGGCCGGTTCCGTAACCTCCGCCAACAGCCCCCAGCCGTTTTCCGGGGCCATATCAGGGTCGAATTGGTGCATAAATATCAGCCGGTTGAATATCAGCGCCGGGTCGGCATAGTAGCGCCAGTGACCTGTTCCTTCCGGCCGCGGTCCACGAATTGACAGCGCCGTGGAAACCACGCGGTTGCACAACAGGCGCCGGCAGTCCTGCTTCAAGCATTCGGGAGCCTCGGGAATCATCCCGATCAGCCGGGTCAGGGGAATGGCGGCCCCGCAGGCATTGCGGTATCGGAAGGCGAGTTTCCGTCCCCGGTGGCGCACCCAAACGGTCCGGGTGGAGACATCGATGGCCTCCACATCATGGCAAAGCCGGAGGTCCGCCGCTCCACCGGCCAGTTTTTGGCTCAAGACCTCCATGCCCCGCAATGGCGCTCCTTCAGGGGGACGCGGGTACCAGCCCCTGGCATTGTAAACTTCATAGCCGCAATTGCCGGTAAGAGCCCCCTTTGCAACCTGCAGGAATCCTGGTTTGGCAATGTTCCACTGAACTGCGGAAGGAGCCAGGGAGTCGAGCGGCCTCTTCCAGAGCTTGCGGTTATAGGGGAAGAAGAAAGCCTCGCACATACCGCGGCCAAACAAAGCCAGGAGCATTTCTTCGAAATTGGCCGGAGCCGGTCCGAGGCGTTTGAGGCGGACGAGGGCGAGGTCCAGCAGGCACCGAATGCCGCTGGATCGAGAGAGTTCGAACAAGTGGAGTTGGAAAGGATACCGGACGGTGCCCGCCCCGGTTTCCACCCAGGCGGAAGGCGGACACCAGGCCAACTGGCGGTCCAGGATTTGTTTTATGCGTCTTTCCGTGTCCGAATCGCTGAAGTAGAGTAAATGAAGAACACGATCGAACCAATAGCCCTGGAAGCACTCGGTCCGAACCAGCCCCCCCGGCCGAGCCTGGCGTTCGAAGACTACGGCCCGTTTGCCGAGGGCAGAGGCGGCGGCCAAACCCGCCACCCCTCCACCGAGGATAATAACCTCCCTTCCTTCCGGACGGGGAGTGTCATCGGGATGATAATTGCGGTTCAACCCTGCCTCTGCTGAATTGAAACAGTTGTGATCAATTGTCTGCCTGCCGCTTTATCTCGTATCAATAACCGGGGAAAATCTCCCGCAAGGCAGAACCGGTAATCCCATGGCGAATCTTCGTTCTCCCGCCTCCGATTGAACCCGCCCCCACACGTGCAGAAAAGAAACGGGATGCGTTCCTTCAGCGGCGCCGAGCCGTGACGAGGGCAACCCTTTTGGTAATGATGAGGGGGCCGCGGTGTCCGCGGAGCAGCGCCGCCCCCTTTTCATAATGCGCACCCGGCGTTCGGATAAACAGGCTGGTCGCAATCCAGTAACTCAAAAAGGATGTTGCATCGGGAAAGGAGATTCGATTGGTGAACAATTGGAGTTGTATGGCCGAAAAACCTGCATGGCGCTCAAGGAACCGACGGAACGGGCCTTCCACATACCCTAGGGCCAGCCGATCGGCGTCGCTGAGATCCTGACCGGTGGCTTGCCGGTGAAATTGATACAGTTCCGGATTGGAGTCGGCGGCCGGCCCCGAAACCGCCAGCCTTCCCCCGGGTTTAAGGACCCGGGCCCATTCCGACAGGACTTCCGCGGGGTGGGAATGATAATAAACGGCATAATTGCAGGCCAGTTTGTCCACCGAGGCGCTTCGCAGGGGCAGAAAGGCCATGTCGGCAACCTGGGCAACGACTCCGCGCGAAAGGGCTGCAAGCACCGCGTCTTTTGAAAAATCAAAGCCCAGGGCCTGCCCTCCCGGTTGAACGCGGTCGGAAAAATGCCGCAAATGCAACCCGGAACCACAGCCCACGTCTACCACGGTATCCCCCCGAGAAAGCTCCAGGGCCTTCACCACGGTCCCGAGCAGGTCAAAGTCCCCCAGACGGGAATTCACCTCGCAGCGTTGGCCGGCTTCGCCGCTGCCGCGCCTTATGTATAAATCTTCGGCCACGGTCCGCCGCTCAAAAGGCGATTCGAAGGCATTCATAGGGCTCGGCATACGCTAATCCTGCAACGCCTCCCCAAACGGCGCTCCAGTGGCGAATCATCTCGGGGCTGCGAGGATGGGGAGGAGCGCAAATCTGAGTCTGGTAGCACCGCAAAGCTTTCAGCTTTGTCTCCATCACTTCGCGGATGTCACAAAATACATTGGGTTTAAAGGCAAATTGGTCCCCGCCCCACCCCATCGCGGTATGGCCGTAAGCCAGAACCGAAGGGACAAGAGGCAACCGGCTTCCGGCGGCGGGCCGGAGGGCGGCAATACAGGCATCAGCCAGGCGCGTGTGGTCTTGATGGTGATGACCACGGCACGGTATGACCGCTACGGTGGGCTTGAATTTCGATACACAGGCCTCGATTTCTTGTATCAGGTCAATGAGAGGCAGGCAGTCGAGGCGCAGGTGATACTCTTCACCACAAAAAATCACCTGATATTCTGCAGCCCCGAGAACTCTCAGGGCCGCTTCCACTTCGGCTGTTCGGACTTCGTTGGTGGAGGCGTCTCCACGGGTCAGGGACCGGTAACCCGAGATGACCCCGTACAAAACATGGATTTGCCAACCATCGGAGGCCAATCGGGCCATCAGGCCGCCGGCGCCCAGGACTTCGTCGTCGGCATGGGGCGCGATAACCAGGAGACGACGAGCCGTTTGATCAATCGTAAGCATGGGCTTTCCCCCGGTTTTCACCCCAGGCAACATCCGCCGGGGCTGTCACGCACATTTTTTCGACGATAACGGAAACATCGGGCCAGGCAACCGGACCCAGGAAGTCCTGCAATCGCCGTATATCGGGTACCCGGCGGTACACATCTTCTTTCCCCGGGTATTTGTCTTTATAGGAGACAAAATTAACGGAAGAACCGCTATAAGTCTCCCTGATCACTATTTCAGCCAGTTCCAGAATAGTGGTGCTGACATCGTTTCCCAAATTGACCACATTGTTTGGATACAGCCAAGCTTCCGGATGGTTGACCAACTCCATCACACAGTCAATGAAGGTGTGGACGTCGCTAAAACAACGACTCTGCAACCCGCTGCCATAAATTGTCAAGGCCTCGCCCTTTCCAGCCTGGTCGATAAAACGCGGCAAGACCATGCCGTAGCTTTCAGCCTGTCCCTGCCCAACTACATTGAAGGGCCTTACAATCATAACCGGGCGTCCGGCGCTCGCTTCCCGCCGGCCAAGCAGCTCCATCCGCCATTTGCCGCAGGCATACCCCCGCCTTCCGCCATCGTAGGCGAGGAGGTTGTTCTCGTCGATGTTGTTGTTTTCCCGGGCTTTCCCCGGGCAATCGAGTCCATAGACCGAAGAAGAGGAAAACAGCACAATCGGAATGTGCCTGGTTGCCTGCAGAATATTTTGAGTTCCTTCCACCGAAGTCGAATAGGTCAGACCTTCATTGTTGTAGACTCGCTCAAAGCCCACCAAATTGGCCAGGTGGAATATAAATTTAACCTCCTTCACTATATTTTGTATCAAGGGATTATCGAGAACAGACCCTCTGATAAGAAAGAGCCGCCCGCAAAGATCTAATGGGAGGTTCTCTTCGTATCCGGTTGACAAGTCGTCCAGCACCACAACTACAAATCCCATTTCGATGAGGCGTCGAACCAAATGCCCTCCGATAAAGCCAGACCCTCCGGTGACCAATACAGGTCCTGGAAAACTGTGCAAAAGCACCGGCTATCCCCCAACAGGAATTTCAGGCATCTCGGGCAAAATATCGATAAAAACGAGTAACAACGAAATATTAGAGCCTAACGACGTGTAGGACCCTACCGGGTCTTTCCGAGGAAACGCACAGTATCAGCGGGTCATGATGGTGTTTGTTGATAAGCCTGTATGCTCGGTGGACAAGTTGCCGGTACAAATCAGGATCAGCAGGGTCTGAAAGACCTTATCGAGTTATCTATCTTAAAATACACAAAATCTCGACTTCACTAAGCAGAACTCCCGAAATTGCTTCGCACCAAATATGCCTTCAGATAGCACCTGATATGGATGCTGTCAAGGGCGTCCGCATGACAAATTTCTACCAAATGATGAACAAAATCCATCAGGGTGTGTCGGTAGAGTCAGCTATAGATTGTGTAATGTTGAGATGCCTTCAAGACGATCCTCTTAACATCCCCCAAAAAAAGAGCGGAGGAATGATTTTGTCCAACACTTCACCGGGGTTGGGGAAGGCAGTGGCAGCATTATCGAGACAAATCAACCCATCGCTCATGCGCATCCCGCCGTTTCAACACGTTTGCGGATTTGGCAGTCCGGCCAGTCTCCTGGCGCCCAGCCGAATACCCCCGGGAAAAAGCGACTCCAATTCCCCCAGGTTCATGCCCGTGCCCTGTCTCAGGTGGCGATTCATTGGAGCCCGCCCGTGATACGAGTAATATTCCCTGAAGAAACGCAACACCTTCCAGTGAACCTCCGTCAGGTCTTCCAGGCCGCTCTCCCCGGCAAGAATTACGGCAACTTCCTCGCTCCAGTCTCCGGCCTCCCAGAAAAAACCTTCAGCGTCAAAGTTGATCTCTCGGCCGGCAAGCACTCTTACTTGCCAGCCGAGATCCGCAATCTGTTTTTCCCGCTCTTCGGGGATGGCCATTGCCGTCTAATCCATTCCACTATCTGGAGTTTGCCAAAGCGGCCCTGACTTTATCGGGGGTGGCCGGCAGATCGGTTATCCACACGCCACATGCGTCTTTGACGGCATTTATGACCGCGGGAGCGGTCGACGTCATGGACATTTCCCCCACGCCCGTTGCACCCAAAGCCCCGTGAATCCGTGGCGTTTCACAGACTATCGTATCAATATCGAAAGACGTTTTCATCGTCGGGAACTTGAATGTAATCCAATCCTTGGTTTTACCGGCTATATACTCCTCCCGAAGCGCAAACCCCACGCCCATATCCACGCCGCCTTCAAGCTGGCCAACGGCATTGAGCGGGTTTATGATCGTGCCCGCATCCATCGCCGCAGTCATTCTGATCACTTTGACCTCGCCCGATTCCGTGTTCACCTCCACTTCCGCCATCTGAAGGCAATGGACATGGGATTCACATGCGGGGCCGAGACCTGTTTCGGGATTCGGGAGATGAGTATCGATTATTCGCTTTTCGCCCTGGTACCGGGTGGGCTTGCCGGCATCTTTCAAGGCGATGTATGTCTTCGAACCGGTCTCGTCCATGGCCTGCTTCAACTTCCTGGATGCCTCAATCGCGGCGCCCCCAACGAGATAGGTGATCCGGCTCCCGGAAGCCGGACCGGTCGGTGCCGTCCTGTCCGTGTCACGGCTGACGAGTCGAATTCGATCCAGGGGCAACTCCAAAACCTGGGCGGCCAGTTGGGTCAGCATGGAGTCGTTTCCCTCACCCGGGTCGGCTGCGGCCGCGTAAACCGTAACGCCGTCGTCGGGGTCCAGTTCAACGAAAGCCATGGCTTTATCCGCTGCTTTGCCAATTCCGTAAGCCGTCGCGCCCAGCCCCACTCCACGCCGGATGACGCCGTTCCCCCGATCTGCGGCTTCCCTTTTGGCACGTTCGTAGGCGGGTCTTAAGGCTTCGCAAAGTCCGGGGAAAGGCCATTGCTCGATGACATCTCCCGTGGGTGAGGTCTCGCCCGGCTTGAGAGAATTGAGCAACCGAAACTCCAGGGGATCCATGTTGAGCTTCTCCGCAAGCATGTCCATTGCGCATTCGACGGCGAAATGGGCTTGAGGCGCACCGGCGCCCCTCGCCGAAGATCCCCACGGATTATTCGTGTAGACCAGCTTCCCCAACCCTTTGATGTCCGGAACGTAGTAGCAGCTCGTAAGGGTAAGGAACGAACGCTGTACGGTAGTCTTTCCCGCGGATTCATAAGCGCCGTTGTCAACGATCATGTCTATCGCCAATCCGGTGAGTTTTCCGTCCGCATCTGCGCCCAATTTAAGGTCCATATCGTAGGCATGGTGCTTGTTGGTAATGAGCATCGATTCTTCCAGGCTGGGAACGTACCGCACTGGTTTGTTGAAATGAAGCGCCGCGGCCCCGGCAATGCCTTCCGTGATGACTTCCAGCTTTATGCCGAACTGCCCGCCGCAATACGCTTCTTCGTACCGGATGTTTTCATATCCCAACGCCTGTTGGAGGATGGCCAGGTGCGAGTGGATATTGATGCTGCGTCCGACAATGACCAGAATGGGTTCCTCATCCCCGTCCTGGTCTTCAAAAAATGCCGCGCTGACTTCCGGTTCCAGCGGCGCCTGGTGGTTGATCTGCGTTTTGAAGTTGCTTTCAATCACTGCCGCGGACGCGGCGAGTGCCTTCTCAGCGTCTCCTTTAATGAGCGGCCACTTGAAGCACATATTGGGGCGATCGTCATGAATCCGGATTGCATCCTCCGCCATGGCTTCCCGGGGATCTGCATACACGGGCAGCAGTTCGTAGTCGACCTTCACCGCTTTGACCGCAGCAAGAGCCTGGTCGCGGGTCCCGGCGGCGACAACGGCCACGGCATCGCCCACTTGATAGACCTTCCGGCTGCAAATGACCGGTCGATCAGGGGCCGTCTGTTTCAAAATGTTCGTGCCCTTGATGTCTTTGGCCGTCATCACGCCCAGCACGCCCGGCATTGTTTCCGCCTCAGACGTGTCGATGTCCTTTATGAGGGCGTGCGGATGAGGGCTCCGCACCACGGCCACCTCGATAGCCCCCGGCAATGCAATGTCGGCCGTAAATTCGGCGACGCCGCAGGCCTTGATCATGGCGGACGGCCGGGGGTGTGAGACCCCCAACTTGGGGTCGTCCGGCTTGGGCCTGATTTCGTCCGGGGTGAGTTCTCCCCGGAGAAACCGCCCGGCAAGCTTTATCGCCTGGATGATTTTGGCATACCCGGTGCACCGGCACAGGTTCCGCCGTAATGCCTCCTTGATCTCCCTCGTGCCGGGATTCGGATTGATATCCAACAGCGCCTTGGCCGCCATAATCATACCGGGCGTACAATATCCGCACTGGATCGCTCCGGCCAACACAAACGCTTCCTGGATAAGATGCGGGTTCTCCGGTGTTCCCAGACCTTCCACGGTGATTATGTCAGCCCCTTCAAGGTCGATCACTTTAAGCAAACACGAACGAGCAGCCTTCCCGTTCACAATGACCGTACATGCACCGCACTGTCCTTTACGATCGCATGATTGTTTAGCGCCCGTGAGGTTGTACACGCCCCGGAGCAAATCCAGCAGCACCATACTTCGGCCGGCAAGAATCTGTCTGGAACGGCCATTCACTTTCAGGCTGACTTTTCTCATCATTTCCCCTTCTGACCTTTCGGCAGTACTTCAAGACAAGCCACTCACGGAAGTAACTGTCGTTGATTGAACAAAAAGCTTTCCACTACGGAATTTCAGTTCCCGAATACTCGACGCGGCAACCGCCGGGCGGTATACTTGATGTCGATCGCTATGTCAATGGCGACGCACCGGGATGCAGGAAAAACCCTTCAGAGCCGTTGCTCCGGAGATCGGCTCCGCGATCGGAAAGCATCCCCTACTCCATTCCCTACCGGCTCCGCCTCCTGCTTCCCTTCCAAAAGGAGAGGCAAGTGGAGCCCCTCCTTTTGAGCCTGAGGTGAAGCGCGTGGTGTCAGGAGAAAAATAGAGGGCGTGCGGGTGATCGGCCTTCCGGGGCACACACCGGGATTCCAGAGCGTGGCCGTGGAAACCGAAGAGGGGCACTGGGCGATTGCAGGCGACACGATACCGCTCTCGGAAAACTGGGGAAAAGACGCTGACTCTCCCAAAATCCCGGGAGGAATCTATCAGAACCTTTTCGACTATTATAGCACCCTGGACAAATTGAAATGCTTTGGCGGCAGGATCCTGCCCGGTCATGACGCGAGCATCCTGGAACACGACCAATATCCGGTCAGGTAAGATCGCTCAGGCCGCCTGAATGGCGACACAGCTTCATAGCAGCGTTTTTCCAGAGGGAAGCCTGAGCTTCGCCGGCTCACAACCTATCTCGTGGCCTCGTCGGTCAACAGTCATCTTGATTGAATTATGGTTATACTGTTCTTTCAGGCAGGCGATCGGGGCGGCACGAGCCCTTTGTACTGTCCATGCACGGAGCGTCAATAAGCCGTGGAAGCTGTCGTGACAAGATCCGAACCCCTGGCGGGGCTTTGGAACCCGCAGGCACCATCGACACATTATTTCGCGGTGACAGGCACACTACGGCTGATTAATCGAGCATGCAGCGCCCAGTAATCTGACACCCCCCGCACATGAGGCACCCCCCGGACCTCACTCCCTCGGCCGGCGCCTTTTCCTTGTGGTTGCACAACCCTGACACGGGGTCCTTTTTCGACTTTGGCGCCTGATCTGTTTTCTTGCCTGCTTTCCGACTGTTCATTAAACTCTCCATTTGCCTTGCAGCGATAGTATTTCGCACCTAAGAATTGTTAGCTGGTCGCTACTATCGTCACTGCCCCGGCAACTGTCAATCCCTTGGGGCTCAAAACATCCCACACGAGGGTTCCTGCAGATTTTACCACCTGTTTTCACTAAATGTCATTCCTTACCGCCTGTTCACTGCCCCCGAACGGGCACTCGGCCAAAGCGGCCATGTCCAGCCCCTGCATGATTTTTCCGATGCAGAACATGTATTAGCTCGCACCTTTCCAATGATGGTGATTATCACATGAGATGGATTCGCATTCCTAAGGTTGAATCGAAGTCAATGGAGGCCTCTTCCTGGATTCGAAGGAGAATGCCGGAGGGGATTCCGATAGTTTCGGCAGACTCTGCCATCGGCATTTGTTTCAGCTCCATAGCCATCCGATGTCGGGGATGAAAACAGATTCTACGGGGGGCCGGTCATCTGATTCAAGTATTCGTCCCATAATCCCGATGACATTGCCGGGGGATGGGGAAATATCTCACCATCCGCGGGCCGGATCATCGGGTGTCGCACAGAAACCGATGCACTGTGACAGCCGTTCGGGTAAAACGGACGGCCACGCTTCCTCGATCCGTTCGATCGCTTGCTTTCATTCCGTCATTTGGATCCGTGCCCTGACAGAAAAAGCGGCGAGTAACCAGGAGCCTGCCGGGGACAATGTGCACCGTCAAACCGCCGGAAGTCGATTCAACTGCCTATGAGTCACATGGTCCTTTGACAATTCCGGATCATGCAACGGGCCTGCGGGGGGCCCCGGGGCAGCCTCCCGCGCGGGACCGGACGCCGGCCTTTTCCGCCACCCCGTACCGTGCCTTATCCCGATCGGGCTTCGAACACTTGCTGACGGGCTGCATGAAGAGGACACCGTGATGTGGGTTTCATCATATCTTACGGACAAGTTCAAAAAGGCTGTAATCTCCCGGACATTGCTTTTCACGTTAAGCGGTTTCATCTCATTTTCTTTGGGCGCTCCGGGAGCGGCTGCAACGGATGGAAAATGGATGTCGGGCGATTTCCATCAACATACATACTACACTGACGGCGCTACTGCTTTTGGTTTCGTGATGCAGAAGAACTATGAGTACGGTCTTGACTGGTGGGCAAACTCCGAACACGGAGGAGGCTTCTCCTCGGATGGGGAAAACCATTGCTGGGACGACACACGATTTTACCCAGCCAATCCGATTCTGGGCGATTATTCATTCCCCAAGCAACATCAGATCATGTGGCGCTGGCAAAGCCTCAGGGATTTCGTCTTTCCCGACATCCTCGCCGGCCGACTCAATTATCCGGACAAGCGGATCTTCTCCGGCGTGGAGTGGAACGTCCCCGGTCATGATGGCTGCAGTGTGGGAATACTCGGCGAGGATGCCGAGGCTATCAGTGTTTTCGAGTACAAGTTTGACGCCGCCGATACCGATACCAGCCGCAGCAGTGAATCAACTCCTCTGGGCACTTTTTCCAAGCGAAACGGGAAGAAGTACACCTGGCCCAACGGGGTAAAAACGGTCACCTCCAAATCCAATCCGGGAGCGCACACAGACTCCGTGGCGGCGGCTATGTGGATGGAAAGACAGTACCGGCATGGTTTGATTGATGACGCGTGGATGATTTTCGCTCATGTGGAGCGTCCGGGAGTGTGGAAGACAACCCGGGGACGCGGCTATAACGTGGAGCATTTCCGCGACTACAACAATGCCGCCCCGCATATATGCTACGGTTTTGAAGGCGCCCCCGGTCATCAGGCGAACACCTTGCGCGGCCACTACACTCCTTCCGCTACTTTCGGCGGTACTTACGGCGGGGTGGGATACCATACCGCCACGGTGGGAGGCCTCTGGGATGCGCTCCTGGGCGAGGGGCGCAGGTGGTTCAGCTTTGCCAATTCCGATTACCACAGGCATTACACCAACTGCAATGAGGTCAATTGCGGCGATTCATTTTACCCCGGGGAATATCAGAAGAACTGGGTTTATGTGAAAGATTTGGATGGAGACGGAATCTATTCCCTCAAGGAAATCGCTCAGGCGATGCGTTCCGGCAACAGCTTTTTCGTTATGGGCGATCTGATCGATTACCTCGAATTTTCCGCATCGCGGACAACAAAAACCGTAAATATGGGGGAGATTCTGAAGATCCGCACTACCAACAGGATTCCGATCAATCTCCGGATCAAGTTCAAGAGTCCCGGCCTGAACGCCAACGCAGACCGGCCCTGCGTGGATCACGTCGATCTGATCGCAGGCAGGATCACGGGCAGGATCCTTCCCACGGATCCCAACTACACCAAGGCAACCAATGACACGACCATGGTGATCGCGCGCTTTACAGCAGCCGACTGGGTGCTCGATGCAGACGGGAATAATGTGATCGATTATCCAATCAACCCGACGGAAAGCACTTATTTCCGCCTGCGGGGGACAAACATCCCGGTCGACACCCCCTATGAGACGGATGAAAAAGGAAACCCTCTTCCCGACTCTCTCGCAACCGCGTATCTTGGGGTCGACGGAGCCGCTGAAGCGTGGAAAGACCTCTGGTTTTATTCCAATCCCATTTACGTTTATGTCGTTGAGTAATCTTCGCTCAAGTCATTTCTAAGGATCCAACCGTGTGGAGGAGACCACTCCACACCCCGCTTACGCCCAAGGGCACGAGACATCCGGAAGAAGGACTGCGCCTGCCGGCCGGATTCCTTTTCGCTACCCGGGTCTTCCAGAGCATGAGTCCATTTCCTCATCGGCACACATGCAGGCGATAGGTGTCTTTTGGGTATCCATCTCCTTCCGGGAATACCGATCCCGGTCCGGACAGAAGCTTCTCTCTTCGGCATGCACATCGCTTACGCTGTGTCAGTGGTCCGCTCAAACAGCGCGACGGAGCGCATAACTTCGCTTTTATGCAGTGCCCCCGGCATGTCGCTCCATCTTGCCGGGAAGGCGAATTTATTCTTCTTCCGCATAGGCCGCCAAGGGGTGCCTGTCGGACTTTCAGGGAATGACACGCCGACTGCCGGCATCGAACCCCTTGACTCTGTAAACCCCGGTATTAAGTTCTTACCTATAAAGTAATAGCAAGGGAACTCCCCATGCCGCAAATCGTGTTCGGTGTCTTGAGGCTATTTCTTGGATTGGCATTTATCGGCGTCGCCCTGTTAGCCGTTTGCCTGGCAGCGCTCTTCGCGCCAATCGCTTATGCCTTCTCAGCTCAGCCATCAACAGTCACTTCCTATATCTCTCAAGACATTAGGGAAAGAACTCTATCCTGATCCCAACTCATTGATAACGGCCGTTTTTCGGCAATCGTTTCCCACTTCAGAAGTTGCCATAAGAACCGCCTCCATGGATTTCCTTGTTGCACCGGTAAGCGGTTCATGTTAAGAATAGTTCCCAGAGTCCGACTATATTATGGAGCAAACTTCCGAATTCGATATGTGAATGTCCATTTTAACTTGTTCCTCGTTCTGCCTGTGCGTGAATCTATCCCAAGCTCCCTAATGCCAAGTGAAGATTTCGGCGATTGCTCATGGACGATTACGATGTGTGGGTGGCAGTATTATGACATCCGGTGTAGAGTCCGAAAACGGCCGCTGTTAACGATGTCGTATATGGGAATTCCCAAACAGGAATTGCCTGTTCCCGAAAAATTTTTCCAGGATACGAATTCGGCACTAAGTATGCTTACCACAAAAAATCGAGAGAGTTCATGGGATCGTCCCTGGATCGTTCTTATCTCAATGGTTGCATCAGGCCAAAGAAACGACAGCTAATATCCGAATGTGTATACCAGGAGATATTCAAATCCATATGAATGACGACTCTCGGGCTATCCGGCGGTACCGATTGACCCGGCAACAGGGTGTGCCCGGCTCGACGGGAAGCCTCGCAAGGAGGTTGGCCGGAACTCGGCTGTATCTTCGATTTACGGAGCGGCCTCATCGGGTGTATAAGCGCTGACTTGGACAGGCGGGGCCAACGCAATCCGGCCCGGTTATTGAGGAGAAGACGATACAAGTGGATAAAGCGTGCTATGTGAGTGGAGTCATGAAAATCCGCAGAATGACCAGAGCTGCCGGAGTTCGAACGAAGCTGAAAAGAGCGCCCAAGTCCACAAAACCGGAATGCCGGGAAAGGTCGTTTGAAGAAACCCAGAAACAGATTGACGGCCTTTATCAGCTTCGACTCGAATCTATGGACGCTGAGATTCAAACAACAGACGAACGGTCCGGGCAATCCCCGCCGAACGGCGCGCCCTTCCCTGCCCCAGGACAAGTCGGCTGCCTTTTCTTAAATGAAAAAGCCGAATTCTCCGGTGCAAACGCTTCACCACCGATAGCACTCGATACTCGAGAGTCCGATCTCACTGCCGGCTCTCCGGATTCTTTCCTCGCCACCCCGGACAGGAATGTATTCCTGTCGCACCTCGATCGAGTCTTCGAGAGCAAGTGGCCGCAGGCATGTGGGGCGAGACCAACCGCAAGGCACGTCATAGACAGCCGATCGTCCAGGGAGAACGTACCCGCGGGAGACCCGGATATCGCATGCTCGTGCAGAATTTCAGAAGCGGGCATTGCGGGACATACCCGCGCTAAAATACCTCCAACCAACGGTCCGTGTCTCTTTGCGGAACTGCTCGATAGTATTCCCAATCCGGTTTTTTACCGGGATTTCATGGGGGTTTTCCGCGGCTGCAATCGAGCCTACGCACAGTATCTCGGCTTATCCAAGGAGGAAATAGTCGGGAAAACGGTGCATGAAATCTTTACTAAAGATCTGGCCGACAAATATCATGACATGGATCAGGCATTGTTCATGAAGCCGGGCATTCAAGAATATGAGTTTCTGGCAAGAGACTGCAGAGGTGATCAACGCAATGTGGTTTTCCGCCAGGCGACTGTGTCCCATGCCGACGGGGGCTCGGCCGGACTGGTAGGCATCATGACGGACATCACCGACAGAAAGTTGCTCGAAAAGGGACTCCGTCAGGCACAAAAGATGGAGGCGTTAGGGACGCTGGCCGGTGGAATCGCACATGACTTCAACAACATTCTCTCCCCCATTATCGGCTATACCGAGATGGCCCTCATCGAAATGCCTGAAGCGGACACTCTACGGGCAAACCTGCGGCACGTCCTGGTGGCCGCCAATCGCGCCAAACACCTGGTGAAACAAATCCTTGCCCTTGCCACGGTGACCGAGCAGGCTCCGAAGCCCGTGCAGATAAGTTCCATTATCGCGGAAACCGTCAGCTTCCTGAAAGCATCGTTGCCGTCGACTATCGAAATCCGCGAAACCGTCACACCCGGCGCAAGGTCTGCCACAGTCTGGGCGGATTCGACACAAATTTTTCAGGTGCTGATGAATCTGTGTACGAATGCGGTGCAAGCGATGACCGAAAAGTGCGGAGTGCTGGAAGTGAGCCTTGCCACCCTGGACTTCAAGCCCGAAACCGCCTGCGAATATGCCGATATGAAGCCTGGACAGTGGCTGAGGCTGTCGGTGGCGGATACCGGTCATGGTATGAGTGAAACGACCCTTCAGAGAATCTTCGACCCCTATTTCACAACGAAACCTCAGGGAGAGGGAACCGGTCTGGGGTTGACCGTGGTCTATGGGATCGTCAGAAATCACGGCGGGACAGTCTCTGTCTGGAGCGTTCCGGACAAGGGGACTACCTTCCATATCTTTCTCCCCATGTATGAGGGGCAGGCAATGACCGAGACCGAGATATCATTGCCGCTCCACAGAGGACGAGGGCGAATTCTTGTCGTTGATGATGAGGAAGCCATGGTCGAGATTCAAAGGTGCATGCTTGAACAGCTCGGGTATGAGGTTGTCGCGAGGCTCAGGAGCATTGATGCGCTGGAGACTTTCCGAATACGGCCGGATATGTTCGAGTTAGTGATCACCGACCATACCATGCCGCAACTGACCGGCGTCGAACTTGCGGAAGAACTCCTGCGCATCAGGTCGGATATCCCCGTGATTGTCTGCACCGGGTTCAGCGAGCAGATTGACGATGCCTTCGTCAGGGAGAGAGGCGTCAAAGCGCTTTTGATGAAGCCTTTCGGTATACTGGAACTGGCCAATGTAGTTTATAATGTGTTAAATGAGATATAAAGCCGGGAGTTGGATATTCGCAGCCGATGCAGACTTCGAACACATCCTGTTTTCGCGCATTGCCGTCGCGTTTTCGAAGGCCCGCGGGCTTCATTGCTCCTTCGCGCTCAGTCACGGGAAGGCTTCGATGTCACAGCTCACCCCGTTGCCGCCCTACACCTGCAGGAGAAGCTTTGATTCCCTGATGGAAACCCACACCATAAAATTGTGGAACTTCCTCCATGGAATTGATTCCATATCTTCCCCATTTGTTGAGTTCTTGCTCTCCCGCCAATCCGGTCTTATCCGATTCCTCGGCATTCGGGAGTTTTTTGGGAAAAGAGGGAACCACTGGCACGTTTTGTGAGTATAACTGTCAGTCAGGATGAGATGGGGGACCTCCTCCATGTTTTGAAAAGGGCACTGACCGATTTGACCCGCTACTAGGCCTTTGACGATTGACGCCGCTGCCTGGAAACCCGAATGCACAATGGAAGCAGGGGCGGCGGCGGTTCGGAACACTGCCCTTACCGTGATTTTTCTGACAAACCAGTGAGTAACCGATGAATGCGGACGGCCGGGAATGTACGAGGACACTCATCTATTTTCCCATCATACACACCCAAACCGACCTTGGATCTTTTGGTGAATCCCTGCAGCGTGCCACCCTGCGTAATCTGAGCGTCAAGGCCTGGAGGCATAAACTGAGAGAGGTCGAAAACATGTGGACGCAAATTGAGGGGGTCCTTGACGGACTTCATCTCTCCTATGACAAGGTCCGTCTCTACCAGGACGGGTTGCCCGTCTGCGGAAGGGAGGCACAATTGGTGACCGAGCTCGCTAAAAAAGGGAGCCGTAACCATTCACTCCTCCTCCGATTGATGAAAGACGGGGCGGTTATAATGGGAACCGAGTCTCCCGAACATTTGAGAGAAGAATACAAACTTCTGAAGCAGGCAACGGCACCTCCGAGAGCTGCCCAGTCAGCCGGATCCCACAAAATGTCGGCTGATTCCCTGATCGAAAGCCGCAACCGCTATATCGCCGATCGTATCAACAACACTCTGCTTTCCGGCGAAACGGGGATTCTCTTTCTCGGGATGCTCCACTCCCTGGAAGGCCTGCTCGACCCGGATATCAGGGTAATTTATCCCCTCACGCGCCCTTTTCACTAGGTAGGCAAAAGAGATGAAAGAGCACGAAGCGAAGATCCTTATTGTGGATGACGATGAAGGCTGTCGCATTCTTCTCTCGCATTTGCTGGCGAGAGAAGGATTCAAGGTCATGAGCAGTCACGATGGGGGTTCGGCACTCACTGTGATACGCTTGGATGCACCCGACATACTCCTGCTTGATTTCAAAATGGAGGGCATGGACGGAATGGAGGTGCTCAAGCTCGCAAAAGGGATAGATCCGGACCTCCCAATTGTCATGATTACGGGTTTCGCCAATATTCCCGGAGCCATCGACGCCATTAAGGCAGGCGCTCACGACTACCTTGCCAAACCCTTCGATCATCATGAGGTGATCAGAATAGTTCGCCGGGCTCTCACGGAGCGGAAGCTGAAGCACAGAATCAAGCAGCTTTCAGCGCTCACACGGGATGACGGTGAACTCAGGGACAGGGTGGGCCCCAGCGACGTCATGGGGCGCGTTATTGCCGACGTAAATCTCGTGGCGCAATCCGACTTCAGTGTGCTCATCGTTGGGGAAACCGGCTCCGGGAAGGAACTTGTTGCCCGGGCCATTCACCAGCTCAGTTCCCGGTCAAAATCTCCTTTTGTGCCGGTCGACTGTGGAGCCATCCCGGAAGGACTCCTGGAGAGCGAGCTGTTTGGCCATGAGAAGGGGGCCTTTACCGGCGCGTCCATACAGAAGCAGGGCAAATTTGAAATCGCCCGCGGCGGGACTCTCTTTCTGGACGAGATCTCGAATATGCCATTGGGATCTCAAGCAAAACTTCTGCGTGCTCTGCAGGAAAAGAAAGTGAGCCGCGTGGGGAATCCCAGGCCTATGGCTATCGACGTCCGGGTTTTGGCGGCCACCAATCGGGACCTCCTGGCTATGAACAAAACCGGCGGCTTCAGGCTCGATCTTTTCTTTAGACTGAACGAGTTCACGATAAACATCCCGCCCTTGCGTCAACGCAAAGAGGACATCCTTTACCTCGCCAAACTTTTTCTGGACAAGACGAACCGGGAGCTGAGCAAGGAGGTCAAAGGGTTTTCACGATCCGCCGTCGAAGTCTTGATCGATTATCACTGGCCGGGAAACGTCAGGGAACTCCGTTCCGTCATCAGACGCGCAGTTCTGGTGGCGGAGGACACCATCACCAATCAGCATCTCGAGATCAAGGCGTCAGGCGTCGAAGATCCGACACCCGCTCCAGCGGTTCACGATACATCCTGGAAGAACAGGCCGCTCAAGGAGATAGTCCGCCTCGGCACCGTGGAGATCGAGAGGGAAGTTCTAACTCAAACACTGAAATATACCGGAGGGAACAAAGCCAAGGCAGCCCGCCTTCTCAGAATTGACTACAAGACGATTCACACTAAGGTGAAAGAATACGGAATCCACATTGATGGAGATCAACATGCCAAAGAAGAAAGATAGCACCGAAAAAATGGGTGGAGGACTGGAAGGGATTTTCAAGGGCCTTGCGGACCTGGTGGAAAAACTGGGCGATTTGGCCCAGACCGGGGAAGAGCTTTCCAAGACCGGCGAAATCAAACTGGGAGACAAGGACAAGGACCTGAAGGGCGTATTCGGGTTTTCCGTTAAAATGGGCCTTGGAGGCGAGGGGGTAAAAGTCGAGCCTTTCGGCAACGTCGGCAAAGACAAAACGACCGGCAAATCCGTCGTTCAGGAAATCCGGGAGCCGTTGGTGGATGTCTTTGAGGAGACGGACCATGTTCTGCTGGTTGCGGAGA
Organism: uncultured Syntrophobacter sp.; assembly: GCA_963666995.1. Taxonomy (GTDB): domain Bacteria; phylum Desulfobacterota; class Syntrophobacteria; order Syntrophobacterales; family Syntrophobacteraceae; genus Syntrophobacter. The sequence continues at coordinate 5,342,597 of OY762941.1, forward strand.
TGCCGGGGATAGAGGTCGAGGACGTCCACATCGATCTTCAGGACGATATCCTGACCCTTTCGGCCCAGAGGGGGGACAAGAAATACCGCAAAGAGATCCTCCTTCCGGGAGAGTTTGAAAAGAAAGATATCTCGGTTTCCGGCAAGAATGGGATCGTAGAGATCAAGTGCCCTAAACACTAGAACAATCGGTGATAAACATGGCCAGTGAAAAGGATACGACGCTGAAGCTTAAAGTCACGGAAGCCCTCAGCAAGGATGTAGGACGGGCATTCGCCAGAATGGGCCCGGAAGATTTGGAAAAACTGGGAGCGGCCATCGGCGACACCGTGGAGATAACCGGGAAGAGGAAGACCATATGCAAAGCAATGCCTGCATATAAGGAACTTCGAGGCCAGTCCCGCCTCCAACTGGACGGCATCACGCGGGAGAACGCAGGCGCCGGCATAGATGAGTCCGTCACCGTGCGCAAGATCAACTGCCAATCCGCCCAGCGGTTGGTTCTCGCTCCCACAAACATCACTCCTCTGGAACGCGACCTGAAGTATATCGGGGGTCTCCTGGACGGGTTGCCGACCCTGCAGGGAGATCGAATCCGCGCCACCCTGTTCGGCAGCCGGTCAGCCGATTTCAAAGTTGAAAGCACAATCCCCAAGGGTCCTGTCATCATAAACCCGACCACCGTGCTGCTGATCGGAGAACCTCAGGCGGAACAAGGCACTCGGGCAGCAGTGGCCTATGAGGACATCGGCGGCCTCAAGCCTCAGCTTCAGCGAATTCGTGAGATGATCGAACTTCCGCTGCGCTACCCGGAAGTATTCGAACGATTGGGGATCGATGCACCCAAGGGGGTGCTCCTCTATGGTCCGCCGGGGTGCGGCAAAACACTCATTGCCCGGGCGATCGCCCGAGAAACGGATGCCAACTTCTTTTCCGTGAGCGGACCCGAGGTCATACATAAGTTTTATGGCGAGAGTGAAGCACATCTGCGTAAGATCTTCGAGGATGCAAGCCGAAAAGGCCCCAGCATCATATTCCTTGACGAGATCGATGCAATCGCTCCAAAGCGGGAGCAGGTCGTGGGAGACGTGGAAAAGCGCGTGGTGGCTCAGCTTCTCGCTCTCATGGATGGCCTCAGCAAACGTCAAAACCTCATCGTCATCGCCGCCACAAATCTCCCGAATCTCCTGGACCCCGCACTACGCCGGCCGGGACGCTTCGACCGGGAGATTACGATACCCATTCCCGACCGCAACGGAAGACTCGAGATCCTTGAAATACACAGCCGCGGGATGCCCCTGGCCCAGGATGTCGGCATGCAGCACCTCTCGGAGATCACCCACGGTTTTGTGGGGGCCGATCTGGAAGCTCTTTGCCGTGAGGCCGCCATGAGCTGTCTTCGCCGCATTATGCCCGATATCGACTTCTCTCTGACCAGCATTCCATACGATCAGCTCGCAAAACTTGAGGTTCGGATGGATGATTTCCTCTCAGCGTTGCGCGAGGTCGAGCCGTCAGCCATTCGCGAAGTCTTTGTTGAAGTGCCGAATGTGCGCTGGGAAGATGTCGGAGGCCTGTCTGAAGTCAAAGACCGCCTGGTGGAAGCAGTCGAATGGCCCCTTAAATTCGGGCACCTTTTTGAGAAAGCCGGAGTCAAGGCGCCGAAGGGTATTTTACTCTCCGGCCCGCCGGGATGCGGGAAAACTTTGTTGGCCAAAGCAGTTGCCAACGAGAGCAAAGTCAATTTCATCTCCGTGAAGGGACCTGCACTTCTCTCCAAATATGTGGGGGAATCCGAAAAGGGAGTCCGTGAGGTGTTCACCAAAGCGAGGCAAGCTGCGCCTTGCATCGTTTTTTTTGACGAAATCGACGCCCTGGTGCCTGTTCGGAGTGGAGGCGGTACCTCCGATTCGAACGTCAGCGAGAGGGTCCTCAGCCAGTTTCTGACGGAACTAGACGGGATCGACGAACTGAAGGGAGTGCTCGTGCTGGGAGCGACAAACAGGCTCGATATGCTCGACCCCGCAGCGATCAGGCCCGGCCGCTTCGACAAGATTGTGGAACTCCCCATTCCGAACAAAGAAGACCGTGAGAAGATCTTCGAAATTCATCTCAGAAACAAGCCGGTCACGGCCGGGATCAACATAAAGACGCTGGCATCGAGCACAGAGGGATTCAGCGGCGCCGAGATCGCTTCCGTCTGCAGTATCGCAGCGCTGAGAGCGGTTAGACGCGCAGTCGAAGCAATCAAAGTGAAGCCGCAGGATGATGCGGAGCTGCTCATTGGAGAGGAGGACCTCCGGGCGGCATTGGCTGAGGTCGATAAAGACTGAATGCGTGCAGGCTTCCGAGACGGGATGGAAATGCTCAAAAGCGATGGGACCGAAGGGATCTACCTTTTTTGCTTTGCCTCATCCTCCCTTCTTTCATCTATTGAAGGAACCGGGGTCGATGGCCTGAGCCCTCTGTTCCTGTTGAAACACGAGGGCATCTCGGCGGTGTTGAGTGTGGCTGCCCTCGACCAGTTCAGCGAAACCAGGATGCAGGACCTGGGCTGGGTGGGGCAGCGCGCGGTCCGGCATGAGCGGGTAGTCGAAGATGTGATGCGCCGCTCGCCGGTGATGCCGGCTCGATTCGGCACTATTTTTAGTTCGCTTGAGAACGTCGAGCGCCGCATCAGAGAGCACCATGACGATATAGCACGTTTTCTGGAAAGAATTTCCGGCAAGGGGGAATGGGGGCTCAAAGGCTATGTGAACCGATCGAAGGCGCGAGAGGTACTGCACACCGAGATGCTTGCCGGTCGTGGGGACGCGTTGTCGACATCGCCGGGCGCCCGTTACCTGCAGGAACAACGGCTCAGGGCTGAAGTTGAAAAAACTCTCAATCAATGGCTGCGGGGAGTCGGTGAAGAACTTGCCGCTTCTCTGACTCCCCTCGATCTGGATGCCTGTGTACGTAAAGTGCTTTCCCGCAGTCCATCGGAAGATGGTATGGAGATGTTTTTGAATTGGGCCTTTCTGATTCCGCCCGATGCCCTCCCTGGTTTTCACGCTCGCATCGATCGGGCAAATGTGGAATATGAACCCCGTGGACTCATTTTCCATCCGTCCGGCCCATGGCCTCCCTATAGCTTCTGTCCGGTTCTTAAAACGGAGTCCGAGGAATGATCCATCTCCTCTATTGCATTTTCAACAGCTCAAAACTTCGACAACCCGTCAGGTTGGCGGGGGTCGACGATCAACCCGTCTCGTTCCTCACAGTCAACGGCCTTGGAGCCGCCGTTTCGAGGATCAGCAGTTCGGACTGCACAACCACTCTAAGTCGCGTCCTGGCCTATGAACGAGTTATCGAGTGTTTGCACGGCGAGTTGACGGTAATCCCGATGAGATACGGATGCCTGTTTCATGAAGCGCCCAAAATCGCTCATCTTCTGGAGACCGGCCGCAGCCGGTATACGGAACTGCTCGAAGAACTCGAGGGCTGTGTTGAAATGGGGATCCGAGTGCTGCCGAATTATGGGGAACGCGGGTCGTCCGAGTCCGGGGAGCCCCATGCGGACGGTTCTTCCCGTGATGCGCAACGCACTGAATCCGGGAGTGCTTATCTTGCCGCCCGCAGACATCATTATCATCAGAAGGATCAGTTGAGCCTTGAGAATAGACGGGTCGCCGAAAGGTACCAGGCAACATTTGCCGGTCTCTTCGTAAAATGCAAATCGGAAAGCCCTGCCCGCAGCGATGCGGTCCCGGCTTTACCCCCCTCACTACTCTCACTGCATTTCCTTGTAAAGAGACCTTCGGTGGGGGCATTCCGCAGGCTCTTTCAAGATATCGTCGCAGGGAAAGAAGAGAAGGCCCTTTTAAGCGGCCCATGGCCCCCATACAACTTTGCTGCTCCAGATCAGTCCCCACTGGCTTCGTTCACCACGTGAGATGAAGATGCAGAGCTATTTTCAAATCGAATGCGAAATTGTTGAAGAGCCGGCGCCGTTCCGATGCTTCACACGGGGCTGGAGTCAATCGGGAAAACATCGCTGAAGAGGCGCCCAAACTGGTCTCGTTGATACTTGTGGCTGACTTCGAAAATGGTTTCGATCCGGGAAATTTGCCTGTCGACCTCCTTGCTTACGGGTAAAAGCAGGATGGGGCCGGCTCCGCCTGCCGCGGGACCGGATTCTCCTATGGATTGAATTCCCACCTCAAGCCTTCCGCCTGGGAACGGGGAATGCAATCGTTTCCGACCTAATATGAAACGAGGACTCCACAAATGAACGAACCGATGAAAGTCACCAACGAAGAGTCGTCAAATCGATACGAGAAGCTTTACGCCATGCTTCTGGATGCCATCCCGTGTTCGATTTTGTTTATCAATCGGGATATGCGCATATTATCGGCAAACCAAAACTTTCTTCAAAAGAGCAAACGCACCAGGGCCGACACGGTAGGCTATCGCCTGGAAGCGGTCTTTCCCACCATACTTCTCGACCACATGGACATTACTCGGCGAATTCGAAAAGTGTTTGAAGAGAATCGTCCCACTCGTGGAGAACGGCTGACTTACCGGGCTCCCGGACTGGCCATGAGGATTTATTACTACATCATCCTGCCTTTCTCGTGGGACGGGGTCGTAGAGAGTGCGATGCTCCTGATGGAGGATGTAACCGAACAGGTGCGCCTGAGCGAAGACGTCAACCGTTTGGAACGCCATCTGGCCAGCATCGTCGAGTGTGCGAGCGACATCATCCTCTCCACCAATACCAAAGGCGAAATCCTGACGTGGAATACGGCTGCCGAATCGATTTTCGGCCATACTTTCGAGGACGTGAGGGGCCGGTCTCTTTTCGACTTCTGTGCAAAAGACCACCACAAAGAGGTGGAAGAGGTCTTTGAGAATATCATGGTGCAGCAGAACTCCATCATGGTTGAATGGGACATAGTGACCAAGGACGACAATCTCATTCCTGTCTACTGGGTCTTTTCCCCATTGAGGGCAAGATCGTCGGAAGCGGTGGGAATCGTTGCCGTCGGGAGAGACCTTACCGCACGCCGCAAACTGGAAATGCAGCTCCTCCAGTCGCAGAAGCTTGCCGCACTCGGTGTGATGGCGGGTGGCATAGCCCACGAAATCCGCAATCCCCTGGCAATCTGTTCCTCGGCGGCACAATTTCTCATGGAGGATGAAATTGCGACGCAATTCCGGAAGGAATGCGCACAAAAAATCCACTCAGGTATCCAAAGGGCATCGACCATCATCGAGAATCTCCTGAGGTTCGCCCGCCCGTCGGCCAGGACGGACATCGGGCCGGTGGACCTTTGCCTGCTCATTAGTGAAACATTGGCACTGGTTGCCAATCAGGCAAAGATACAGAAGATCGCGGTGACTTGTGACCTCCCCTGCACATCCGTGGTGATCAGCGGCATCAGCAGCCTCCTCCAACAAGTCTTCATCAATCTTTTTCTGAATGCGATCAATGCCATGAGAGACGGCGGCCAGATGAGCATCTCGATGACGACGAGCGGGAGTGCGGTTCTGATTCGAATCAGTGACACGGGCACCGGAATCGGCAAGAGTGACCTGGATAAGATATTCGATCCCTTTTACACGACATCTCCGGTTGGAAAAGGCACGGGTTTGGGACTCTCCATTTGCTATTCCATCGTGCAGCATCATTTTGGATCAATCGAAGTGGAGAGCTTCGAGGGAAAAGGGAGCACCTTTACCGTGCGTTTGCCCATTCTTTAGGTGAGAAGGATAGTCAGATATGAGAGAAGCTGAGCCGATAATCCTGATAGTCGATGACGAACCGGACATGTGTTGGGCGTTGCAGCATATACTGCGCGGAAAAGGCCTTGACTCCAAAATCGCGATGAGCGGGCAGGAGACGCTCGCACTGGTAGCCAAATACAACATTCGGTTGGCTTTTCTCGATGCAAAATTACCGGACATGGAAGGTCTTGAACTGGCGAGGCGGATACGTGAGATCGACCCGTCGACACGAATTGCAATGGTTTCAGGTTACTTTTATGAGAGTGATTTCGCGATACAGAAAGCCTACGAAGAGGGATTGATCGTCGGCTTCATCAGCAAACCCTTCCTCAATGACGAAATCCTGCGAGTGATAGAAATGAACGATCGCTCCTGAAACCTTCAGGGTCTGGGGAATGAACTCCCGCCATATATGGAACTCGCGCTATAGTCTTTCTTCCCAAACCGACCATGCCTCCAGCATCCAAGCCCGAACGGGTCCCCTGATTATCAAAAAATCCAAGATGTTACCGAAAAAGACAACCGGCTGGCGATTTGGCACGCTTTTCGCTGAATGAGGAGTACGGGCATGCCCAATAGTTGAGCAGGGCCGGCATCAGAGAACCAAAAATAAAAAAGGAGATTTATTATGGCAAAAGTTCAGAAATCTACGGATTCCTCAAGTCTGGCGGAAGTGGTGGACCGCATTCTGGACAAGGGTATTGTGATTGACGCGTGGGCGAAAGTATCCCTCGTGGGCATCGAGCTGCTGTCCATTGAAGCGCGCGTCGTGATCGCCTCGGTCGAAACCTATCTGAAGTACGCAGAAGCCATTGGCCTCACCGCCAGTGCGGCTGCCCCCGCGTGATAGGTCCTGCAGCGTTCTCCACTCAAGCGTTTGGTTAGGCTTCCCCCCCCGGGAGCGGTAGACAGGCCATGCTCCCGGGGAGGACTCCCATCTAGTCTGGGACTGACGAGAGAAAGGAATAATACAATGGCAAAAGTTCAAAAATCAACAGATTCCTCCAGTCTGGCGGAAGTTGTGGATCGTATCCTGGACAAAGGCATTGTGATCGATGTGTGGGCGAAGGTATCCCTGGTGGGGATCGAGCTCCTTTCCATTGAAGCACGCGTCGTGATCGCCTCCGTTGAGACCTACCTGAAATACGCCGAAGCTATTGGCCTCACCGCCAGCGCTGCTGCTCCGGCCTGAGCGTGAGCTTTTGCAAGATCCTTTCAGTTTGTCGGGTGAGGGCTGCCTTGCAGCTCCTCTCCTGGCAGAAGGCCTTGGGCAAAAGGACGGAGGCAAGAGTTAAGGAGGATCACTATGGGTGTTTTGACGGATGACATGGCACGACTGCGAGAGGAAATCGGCGGATTGCGCAGCGCGCGAAAGGTTCTTTTGGGAGAACAACTTGAGTTGGCAATCGGCCGCAAGGCAAATGTCGCATCGATGCTGGCGGATTTCCGGGAAGCCCACTCCACGGCGGCTGAGGCCGCGAAAAATGCTCGGATGGCCTTGTTGTCGAATCTGAGAGAAGACGTATCCGGAATGAAGGCAGGCTTTCACAAGGACTTCGCAGGCTTTCGTGCCGCACATGCCGAGATGGCAAAAGAAACCCGTATGGAGGGCATGAGGTTCGTTTCGGGCCTGAAAAATGATGTATCGGCACTGAAAGCGGGTTTTCGGCACAGCCACAAAGCAATGGCGAAGAAGCAAAAAAACGGCCTTTCCGCGTTCTCGAATGCCTTGACGGCCGAAGTATCCCGTACCCAGCGGGCCGCTCGCAAGCATCTTGCCGGAATGGCCAAGGAGTCAAAATCGGGCAGATTGGCGTTCCTCTCCGGGATAAAGTCGGATGTGTCGGAACTGAGATCGCTGTTTCACAAAGAACTGCTCGATAATCAACGCTCATACGCCGACATGGTCAAGAGTGCAAAGGCCGATCGTTCGAAGTTCATGTCTGAACTGAAAGAAGCAGTGACCGGCTTGAGGCTCGTTTTTACGGAAGACATCAACGGAGGCCGGATGGGATGGTTGGGCATCTCGCCGCGCGCCGCCAAGTCGGCCGCAAGATTCGAACGCTCTGAGACGACCGCCGTCGAACGCCAGCGTCTTGAGGCGGAGCGCCAGGCGAAGGAAGAACTGCAGCGACGGACCAGGGAAGAAGCGGAGCTGCGTCACAAGGAAGAAATGCAACGCGCTGCGGCGGAAGCTGCAGAACGGGAAGCCAAAGAGTCGAGTGAGAGGCAGGCAAGGCATGCCGCCGAGTTACAGACCAAAGAAGAAAAGAAAGTATCCAAGAAGGACAAGTTTCGTTGAGCCTCTAAAACATAGTCGGAGGCGTTTTGAATAAGGGCCTAAAAGAGATGTTGACCGCTCATCGACGAATGGTTGAAGTATCCTGCTCCTTCTGCGGCGGTACAGGGAAAGACCCCTTCGGGATCATGTCCGATCTTTCCACGTGCTGCGTCTGCGGAGGGAGCGGCCTCGTTCATGTAAAATCGCCCTACACGACCTGTGCCCATTGCCGGGGCACGGGAGCGGTAAAGACGCTCACCTGCACCTCTTGTGGAGGGAAGGGGGTTGTGCCTGCGGCTGTCGGCCCGACAGAGAAATGCCCTGTCTGCGCTGGAACGGGGGACGATAGGTCTGCACCTGCAATGTATTGTCTGGAATGCAGAGGTCGGGGATGGGTACCGAGACTGCATCCGGGCAAGCAGCACTGAACGAATAACCCTGTATATGGAGTGCCAGAGAAATGAATACTGAGAGCATTAGGGTGATGTCCGCGGCTACCGTGAGGATCCAGACTGAACAGGACAATATCCTGCCTGAGCCGAGTGAGGGGTTTGTTACCACACCCTACGTGGAACACGTGGCGGAAAGGGCCCTCGCTTATCTGGAGGCAGGATACCCGGTTCATTTCTCCGGTCCGGCGGGAACAGGAAAAACAACGCTCGCCTTCCACGTGGCTTCGAGGCTTGGGCGTCCGGTCACCCTCATGCATGGGGATGACGAATTCGGAAGTTCCGATCTGGTGGGCCGTGATGCCGGTTATCGGAAGTCCAAACTGATCGACAACTTCATTCACTCCGTTCTCAAGACCGAAGAGGAGATGAAGAGTTTCTGGGTGGACAACCGTCTTACGACGGCCTGTCAGAATGGCGACACGTTGATTTATGATGAATTCAACAGGTCGAAACCTGAAGCAAATAATGCACTGCTCAGCGTCCTGTCGGAAAGGGTCCTGAATCTGCCGAGGCTTCGACGTTCCGGTGAGGGGTATCTTGAGGTCCACCCCGAGTTTCGGGCTATCTTCACCTCCAATCCCGAGGAATACGCCGGAGTCCATAAGACACAGGATGCTCTGCTGGATCGGCTCATCACCATCAACCTGCGGCATTATGATCGTGAAACCGAGATCCTGATCTCAACGGCCAAATCCGGCATTTCGAGGAGGGATGCGGAGATCGTGGTGGATATCGTGAGGGAGTTGCGCAGTGTGGGCGTCAAGAACCATCGGCCCACAGTCAGGGCTTGCATTGCCATCGCCAAGGTACTCGCACTCCGCGGCAGCACCGCCCGCTGGGATGACCCCGTCTTCAGATGGGTCTGCCGTGATGTCCTGAGCGTCGACACGGCAAAGGTCACACACGGGGGCGAGTCGGTCATGCACCAGAAGGTCGACGAGGTCATTCAAAGGGTCTGTGGGCCCATCGCCAGGAGTACTGACGGGCTGCAACCGGTCAAAATGCCGAAGAAGGAGCATTAGTATGGCTATACCCACCAGGCCCAAACGAGGTTTGCAGGACATTCACACTCACGCCGGCAGAGTGCGACAGGCGGCCATACCGTATAAGGCGTTTATGAGGTTGAGCTGTCTGGAGATGGAGAAATTCCGCCGTGAGAAGGAGCGGGAGAGCGCCATGGTTCGGGTGAGGAACATCGATCGGCGTTTCAGGGAAATTGATGAAGAAAAGGCAGACATCCTGAAGGCGATGGGTATTGCGAGTTCCGATAATCCCGATGCGGTTCGAACGGCCAATCCAAAAGTACGCTCCCCGCAGAACACAGGGGCATTCAGACTAAAATACTAGAAAGGATGACGCCAATGCTCACCATGAAAGGCGCTTCCCATATCAACACGAAGAGCAACATCAAGGGCCTCCACTCCTGCCGGCCTTCTACCGGCGTGCCGTTGTTTCATGTGGATCTCCAGCGGTTGTATCATGCGAATATGGCCCTCGCCCTCAGGCGACTGCGTCGTGACTGGCTTGCCTCTCTGTGGCAGGAACATCTTGTGCGTTGCCGGTGGGCTGCCTAGGGTTAGACCATTTGCCCGGGGTTCACGGGAGTCGTCGCAAATGAAGACCATACCGGGAACCTGTCGATGAGTTGGAATGAGGAAGACATCAGAGAAGTGAGGAGAATCGAAAATGCAGATAAACTGCCTTTCTTGCGGACACAAGGTGGGTCTCGGTGACGCTTACGATGAGTATGAGGGACAGGTACGATGCTACATCTGTGGCAGCCTCCTGGAAATAAAGAGCAAAGACGGTATGGTCAAGTCGGTTTCCCTGGTGAAAGGTGGAATCATTCCGGCAAAAAAGGCAAGCCGCCAGGGTGAAGCCGTCTAGGCCGGCGAAAGGATGCGGAAGAGTATGGGCGCGAGAGAGACCAACAAGAGCGGAAGATATCTTTATGCCGTGATAGCCAACCCGGGACCTCAGACCTGGGGAACGTTCGGCATCGAAGACCGGATGGTTTACAGCATCTCGGACGGCCGGGTGGCGGCTGTGGTCAGCGATGTCCCCGACACGAGAATTCGCCCGGAACGCCGTAACCTCGCAGCTCATCAGGAGGTTTTGAAGCGGCTCATGGAGGAGACTACGCCCCTGCCAATGACTTTTGGCATCATCGCCAAAGGTCCGAAGGCGATCAAAAGGATCCTTTCTCTCAACCAGAAAGTCTTTCTCGATCAACTGCAGCGGGTAATAGGCAATGTCGAAATGGGGTTGCGGGTTACCTGGGATGTCCCCAACATCTTCGAATACTTCGTGCTGACCCACTCCGAATTGCGGACCGCTCGCGACCGGTTTCTCGGAAGCCACCGCGAGCCCAGCCAGGAAGACAAGATTGAAGTCGGCCGGATGTTTGATCGCATCCTCAACGAGGACCGTGAGCTTTATGCCGAAAAGGTGGAAGAGATACTCTCCCCCTGTTGTGCCGAAATCAAACACAACAAGGCCAAAAACGAGCGCGAGGTGTTTAACTTTGCGTGTCTTGTAAGACGTGAGGACCAGGGTTCGTTTGAAAACAGCATTTTTCAGGCCGCGGGCCTCTTCGATAACAATTTTGCATTTGATTATAACGGCCCTTGGGCGCCTCACAACTTCGTTGAGATAGAACTGAAGGTCTAGATTCCGAGCTGCAGTCGAGGGGGCTGTCGTGTTTCTTATCGATGATATCCTGCTGTTTCCCGTGACAAGTATCCTCTGGGTCTTTCGCGAACTGCACAATGCAGCCAGGCAAGAGTCGGCCGCTGAATCAGATACCATCACCGCCGAGTTGAGTGATCTCTACATGATGCTGGAAACCGGGAAAATCACCACGGAAGAATTCGACCGCCAGGAGAAGGAATTGCTCGACCGACTGGATGCGATACAGGAACGTGACGCCCGCATTCGAGGATAAGGATGGGTAAGAGTGACAGCACCATCGTTTTTGAGCGACCAGAGGTTACAACTGCTGTTGTTCGGCGGCAAAGGCGGAGTGGGAAAAACCACCTGTGCGGCGTCAACCGCTCTGTATTTCGCCGGGAAGTTTCCCGATAAATCTTTTGCACTGGTTTCAACAGACCCCGCCCACTCGCTCAACGATTCCTTCGCGGGATCGTCCCCCCCTTTCAATCTGAAAGTCGTCGAGTTCGATGCCCGGGAATCTCTCAATGTATTCAAGGCAAAGCATAACCCCACATTGCGGGAGATTGCATCGCGCGGGACGTTTCTGGATGAAGAGGACATCGGCAACTTCCTGGATCTGTCCTTGCCCGGTCTTGATGAACTCACAGCATTGCTCGAGATCTCGAAGTGGGTAGCGGCGGGCGACTACGATTGCCTCATCGTGGATACGGCCCCGACCGGACACACGCTGCGTCTCCTTGCCATGCCGGAGCTGATCCAGAAGTGGCTCAGGGCGTTGGACGCCCTGTTGGCCAAACATCGCTATATGAGGATGATTTTCACGGGGTCTTATAAGCCCGATGAACTCGACCATTTTTTGCAGGAACTGTCGGGAATGGTGAGTCAGGTGCAGAATCTCCTGCAGGACCCGGTTCGCTGCCGCTTCATCCCGGTTGCGCTGGCAGAAGATATGGTCATTCGTGAGACGATCTCCCTGCTGGAAATTCTCGCTGATGCAAAGATACCCGTGACTGAAATCGTGGTGAACAGACTCCTCAGGGAATGTACCTGCCCGGTGTGTGCCGAGGCCCGGGCCCGTCAAATGGAAGAGCTGAAGGAACTCATCACGTCAAATTCACCACCGGCAAGGCTGCTGTGGAGTATACCCTTTTACACGGACGAAGTCCGTGGTTCGTTTAGACTTGCCGCCTTTTGGAAGGACGTCGCGGAAATCTCCGCGGCGACTCCGCCTGTCGTCGACAGGGGATCCTACAAAGCACCGCCCAGGGTTGAATCAGCCTCACCATGTTGGTTGCCGGAAGCGACGTTCCTGCTGTTCTCGGGCAAGGGCGGCGTCGGGAAAACCACTTTGGCGTGTGCAACGGCGTTGCGTTTGGCTCACGATCTTCAGGGAAAAGAGGTTCTGCTGTTTTCTTCGGATCCCGCTCATTCTCTGTCAGCCTGCCTGGGCGTACACGTCGGTGCCACTCCCAAGCGGCTGTCAGACCATCTGACGGCCGTAGAAATCGACGCTCAGGCGGAATTCGGTCGTCTGAAGACTCAGTATCAGTCCGAGCTGGAACAGTTTCTCAAATCCACTTTGCAGAACCTTGACCTGGCCTTCGACCAGCAGGCGATGGAGAGGATTCTGGATCTCTCTCCGCCCGGGCTCGATGAAGTGATGGCCCTGACCAACGTGATAGAGCTTCTCATCGCGGGGAGATATGACGTCTTTGTCCTTGATGCAGCGCCTACCGGCCACTTCATTCGGCTTATGGAACTCCCTGAACTCGTTAATCAATGGCTGAAAGTCTTTTTCGGTCTGTTCCTGAAATATCGGACGGTTTTCAAACTGCCCAAAGTCTCCCAGAGGTTCGTGGAGATGTCTAAGCAATTGAAATGCCTGAAGACGTTGTTGAGCGACCCGCTCCGTTCCGCACTGTACCCGGTCGGGATTCCCACGGAGATGGCCTTTCAGGAGACCAGGGACCTCGTGGCGGCATGCGAACGGTTGAACATTAATGTCCCGATGTTGTTCCTTAATTTTATGACTCCGCCGTGTGGCTGTTCCTTCTGTTCCACCTCGTGCGAACGGGAAAGGAATGTCCTGGAAATGTTTCAAGCCGCGTTTCCTGAAAAGCAACAGGTCCTTGTCTACCGTCAGAGCGCTCCTCAGGGATTGGGATCACTCACTGAGTTGGGCAATGCCTTGTACCAGAGTCCCTGCGATCACTCCCCGCAGTATGTCCGGCACGGGGCCACAGGCAATCTGACCGATAGTATGAACGACAAGGAGCAATAGACTATGCCCGACCTCGTATCCACCGATCAGGAAACCGTCACGCTATGTGAGGTACTTGACCGCATCCTGAATAAAGGTGCCGTCGTGGTCGGGGATGTGACGATTTCGGTGGCCGGCATCGATCTGCTCTATCTTGGCCTCCAGATTATATTGACGTCCATCGCAACCGCGCAAAGCACGATGTCTGCACTGCCGGAAAATCACCGCAATGCGGCAGTTGATTGTCGGGAGGCCGGCCGGCCGGATCGGGACGCTTCGGGAAAGGATATGGAGTCAGCTCATGAATGATATCGACAGCGGCAAAGTTGAATCCGTTTATCTATCGGATTTCACCAGAATAATGGAGAGAGAGACGGCCTCTCCACATCACCTGTCCGCTATGGAACCGGTCGGCTCAGCATCCAATTCCTCACGAATGAACCTCGATGAAGAAAACGTCAAGAATGGACTCGGGGGTCTTGTTTTGACGCTTGTGAAACTGCTCCACGAACTGCTTGAACGACAGGCGATCAGACGTATAGATGCCGGGAATCTGCGCGACGATGAAATCGAGAGACTCGGCCACACTTTGATGAAGCAGGCCCAAGAAATAGACAGACTGCGGAAGGTTTTCAATCTGGACGAGGAGGACCTCAATCTGGATCTCGGGCCCTTGGGAAAGCTGCTGTAGAGAGGAGACGATATGACGGTCCAACGGGCGACCCAGCACTCGATCGAGAGCACCAATCTCGCCGATCTGCTTGAGCGGGTATTGGATAAAGGCATTGTTATTGCCGGGGATATCAAAATTAAACTGGTTGATATAGAGTTGCTCACTCTGCAGATTCGGCTGGTGATCTGCTCTGTGGACAAGGCCATGGAGATGGGCATGGACTGGTGGACGAACAATTCCATGTTCTCTCCTCATCGCCAGCCGGAACAATTGACTGATTCCACTACCACTCCCTGAAAACAGCAGGCAGCAACGGGCTCCCTCACCACTCTTCTCTGTGAGGGGTTGTCCCATGCTGTTTTCATTCAACGGGATCTGAAGTTGTCCTCCTTACCCGCCGGACGGCACCGCGTGCAGGTCTCGACCTCTATTGCACCGCTATCCAGCGGGGTCCCGCCGCATTGACCTTGAGCCCGCCTGTCCTTACTTTCACTTAGTCCATTGCGATACGGTCGGCGACCGATATGCCGGCACGCTGTCGCCCTGGTGAGTGGGACCATGAAAAAACGACTGCTTGTTCGGTCATCTATTCTTCCGATTCCGACGATGTTTGCCCCGGCAAGGCGTGATTACCCTGACCGGCGTCCCCCGATTCCCCTGTGCGCCGGTCGTCGAGGCATACTTTCCGGAAAACCGCTTTTACGAAGCGAGTTTCATGCCGACATTATTGCATCTGTTTGGCCACTCTGCTTTAATTGCGGTCAGGGAATCAGGGAGAGGAAACCGGGTAGGCCGGTCTTTGGGAGATAATCACAAGAAAGGGGTATGAAATGAGGAAATTTTGTGCGGCATTCATCCTGATTGCCTTCCTTTTCATCGGATTCGCCTCGCACGCAGCCGAGCAGGAGGGCATAAGCCCGTCCGATGTGGCAGGCGAGCCCAGTGTTTTCTGCAAGGTCCTGAAAGCGCCTGACCCCGCCCTGCTCGGTGGCTGGCAAGGGGTCCATAACCGTTTCATATCGAAAAAATCCGAATTCGAACCCGACCCCGTACAATTCTGGCTGAAGAAGGTCGACGATAAATATGCCATTTATTTTTATCGCTCCAAGGCTGCCGGCGGAGGGAAGGTCTACAGAGGATGGCGAGAATGGACCATTAACGGCGACGAAATCACCTCCGATACGGGAGTCAAGCTCTTTACCAAGAACGGCGATGTTTTCTTCAGTTGGGAAGCCGGCGCGAAGGAAGAACCGACCAAGCTGGCACCTATTCCGGGCAGCAAATGACTCGACGGCAGACGGCGAAACGGGAAAGCGGCTTTTCCCGCCCGTCTGCTTTCAGTCAAAGAAGGAACGGCTGATTTTGGTTGAAACCGGAGCGAGGAGGTATTACCCTTAAAATCCGGAGATATCGTACGGTTGCAAGCAACCGGCACCCAAGTTCGAGACTATTGAGGTAAGGTATGTTTGGCTTCGGGAAAAAGAAGATCTCTGAAGAGGAAGCGGTGCTCTCTTCCGTCAAGGCGCTTATAGATGATGTTAACGAGTCCTACCCCTGGTTCCTGCATCAATGGAAGACATCGTCCTGTTCGAATGAATTTCCGCCAATTCGCCGCGACTCGATAGATTTGGTGCGCCTGGCAGTGCTGGCGCTCGAGATTATCTCTCTCCCGTATCTTTTTTCAATGGAGCAGGCAAACCGGATTAAGCATCGGAGCATCACCTGTTTTGCCGAGCGGACGGGAAAGGTCTCTGATGAAGTCTTGTCGGAAGTGGAAACATACGAAAGACTTTTCAATGAAACGGCCAAGACCAACCCTTCAAACCCGTTAAAGGGAATGTGCGAGCACCTCGCGGGAAAGTTCTGGTCTGCGGACGCTCGGGTGCACGGCAAGGCAGAACCCGGTAATCCCAACTTCATTCTCTCGATACTGCTCGAAACCTTCCTTGCGAAGATGAGCGGGTGCTGGAAGGGACTGAGACATTATTATCACATTATTCCCGGCAGTTGAGGAGCAGATCGGGGATTGAGCGATACCCGCGCCGCCGGAGCGCCGGTGGGGTCGAATCGCTGACTGGACGCCACTGTGACGCCGTCGGGGGAACTCCCCGCAGGTTCACCGTTCAGGACTGGTTATTGGTAAAGGATCTTTCGGCTCGAGTGCGGATCAGAAAGCCTCCGTTCCCGGAGGCAGCCTGACGACCTCAAACCAGTATCGGGAAATTGCCTTCACGACATCGATCAATTCAGAGAAGCTCGCCGGTTTGGTAATGAATGAACTCGCACCCAGATCGTAGCACAGGGCGATGTCGCTTTCGTCCTTCGAAGTTGTCAGGACTACTATCGGGATCGTTCTCAGACCCGGATGTCCCTTGATCTCCTTCAGTGCCTCCCGGCCGTTTTTGCGCGGCATATTCAAATCGAGCAGGATCAAATCGGGGCGCGGGGAAGACAACCTGTCGCCGTATCTGCCCCGCCGTTTGAGGTAGTCCATGAGGTGTTTGCCGTCCTGAAGACTGACAAACCGATTGCTTACTCCCACCTGGTTAAAGGCATCCCCCATACACATGCAATCATCAGGATCATCGTCGGCCATAAGGATGGTGAAACAATTTCTGTTCATCGTTCACATCTCCTTTAGAACGTCCGATCCGCGGGCAGGGTAACGATGAAGATTGGTCCCATCAATTCTTTATATGCTCGGCCGAAATTCTTCTCCCTACCGTCCCTCGATTTCACAGGCAAATGGCTGGTTCGATGAAGGTCCCTCATTGAGCATCGCGGGAGTGTCCCCCATGGAACGCGGAAAACAAATAGCCCAGCTTCATCGCACACCGATCATTGATCCGAGAAAATACAGGAGAAACAGCGTCTTGGAGACCTCACACCATCACTATTTTTTACCTTTATAACATCGGGAAGATAGACGCAAGCATTATCACACATGAGCCTTCCCAAGGTCTGCCGGTCCGCACGGCGACATGTCTGCCCCTGGGACGGCCCCGGGAACCCGCGGAGGTAATCTTACCCGGTTCGCACGAACGCACTTTTATGCTGAGTTGCATTCAAGACGATGGTTTTGGCGTTCCGGAAAAAGCGCGGGGGAATGATTCCGGGGCTGTTGCCCAAAGGAAAAGTCCAAACCGGATGAAACCATGATTCGTCATTCCGGCAAATACTCATGGCCTCTCGGCCACAACGAACGATGAAGATTTTTTTGCCTCAATCGCGACAGGGTATCCGTTAGACGGCAATCTCTTCTCTCATGTAAAGACCGTCGGGACAATCGCCCGACCGGCATGGTGCGGCGCTCCGGGGAAATATTCACGGCCCATGTCTGACGACTTCGATTTCGTTTGACAGGATCATGGACGGCATCTGCTCGAAAGGCCTGCGGCAAAAATCGATTCGGATCCTGTACCTGCCGTTTCGCAGGGAGGCCGGCAACGGGAGAGAGATTGAGTGCGATGCGTTTCTGTCCCGTATCGCGGCACACTCTGAGTTATCCTCAAATGTGATTTCACCCGTTGCCGCAGTGCCGTTTTCTCCCGCATCGTCGACAAAGGCGACGGCACGCCCTATCCCGAAGCCAAACTCACTTACCGATGAAAATGAGAGTCGCACCGTGTCGCCGGGCATGTAACGGTCGTAGTCGGTTGACAGATAGATGCGCCGGTTATTGTCGCTCTCTCCGGTCCTCACCTTCGAGGTGGCCGCCTCCCAGAACCTCGGCTTTCCCGAATCCAGGTGCACGATGTCACTTCCATAATTCCCGATGCCGCAGCAATCCTTGCTCTTTATGATCTCCCACAGCTTCTTTCCGCGGACTCCATCGATGCTGAAGTCGATCGCCATGCCGTCCATATGCAGGCTCGTCTTGGCGACGTTTCCCCCGGCGTCCCTGATCTTTGTGTTGTAATCCGGGCTGCGGTAGCCCGATACGAGTTTGATCGTTTTTCCCGGAGCAACGAGGTCCGAGAAATAATTGAGCATGAAAATCAGCCGCCGCGAGATGTGTTCGCCTTTCTCCCCTGTCGGGAAACCGAATACTTCATCGATCCGGGCGAAACCCTCTTCATTGAACGACCCGTCGGCAGTGAGCAGATTGACCGCCGCCTCCTTGCCGTTGTGCATGTTCTTGATGTCAATCCTGCCGTTCCCCATAAGGAAGAAACGATCGGCCGCCGTCTCCGCCCGAATCGGAACCGAGAGCATAACGAGCGCGGAAACGACCAGGACAATTCGAAGCAAGCCACGACGCAAACCGGTCACCGATGCATTCAGTCTAAGCATAACTGACAGGAAACTCCCCACACACTCCCCGTTCGGAAGCATTTCTCCCATCCGGGAAACCGGATATCAAAACCGGCTCCAGGACACGAATTACAATAATTATTACGGGACGGCTTTTGACCGTTCCCCGGGCCCGGAATCACATTGACAAACCCGACACACGATTCAAGTTGGTTTTTTATTCTCCCCCCGGCTGTCTGACCAGGTCAACTGAGTAATTCGACTTCTCAATGAAAAGTTGTACAGGACTCGGGCAGGCACCCCCCAAATCGGGTAGGAGGGGGAGTCACCTCCCCCGTCCTCCCACACCACCGTACGAACGGTTCCGTATACGGCGGTTCATGAAGTACATTGAAGTCTTCGCAGTTGATCAAGCAGTGACACAAGTCCAAGTTGATCAAAGAAGCGTTTAGGGAAACATTGGTTCATATGTGAGGCCCCGGAGTTCCACCAGGGGCCTCGCCCATTTGTGGCGGACTTCCATGCCCTCTCTTCCCCCAAACCATACCTCATCAGATTCTTTGCCCGGGTGTGGGACCTTTTCCATTGCCGCCAGAGAATACACCGCAACTTGCGACGTATCCATCCGTCCAACTCCTCGAATATTCCCTTCACCTCGGCCAACCGGAAGTAGTTTACCCAGCCTCGCAAAATCGGCTTCAGTTCTTCGATTACAGTGCGTATGCTTCGTCCCCGGCCCGCACGAAAGGTGTCCTTAAGCTTTGTTCTGATGCGATCCACCACAGCCGGAGCGACTTTGAGCCTCGGCTGCTTATGGAAGGTCATGCTATAGCCCAGGAACTTGCGAACCCAGGGGCGTGCTACCGCGCTCTTTTCTGAATTAACCTTGAGCTTTAATTTGCTGGTCAAAAATCGGGTAATACTTGCCAGCACCCTTTGTCCGGCACGTTCAGACCTTACGTAAAGATTACAATCATCCGCATACCGGCAAAACGCATGGCCCCTTTTCTCCAGTTCCTTATCCAAATCATCGAGCAAGATATTGGAAAGCAAAGGCGAGAGTGGTCCGCCTTGAGGAGTTCCTTCCGTTCGGGGCGATACGACACCTCCGATCATGAGACCTGCTTGAAGATAGCGGCGGATAATCGTTAATATCCTTTTGTCCTCTATCTTTCGGGCAAGCCGTGCCATTAGGACATCATGATTGACACGGTCAAAGAACTTCTCCAAGTCCATGTCTATGACCCAGCGCCTGCCTGCTGCTGCATACTCTCGTGCTTTCAGCACAGCTTCATGCGTACTGCGGCCAGCGCGGAATCCATAGCTTGACTCGGAAAAACCCGGATCGAAGATGGGTTGCATAACCTGATTCAGCGCCTGCTGTATGAGTCGATCCATTACCGTGGGAATGCCCAATTGTCGCATTCCCTTCCCGCCCGGTTTAGGTATTTCGACTTTCCGGACTGGCTGCGGCTGATACCGGCCCTCAAGCAGTTCCTCTTTGATGCGCGGCCAGTTTTCACGAAGGTTGCCTCTAAAGGCCTCGACAGACACTCCGTCCGCCCCTGGAGATCCTTTGTTTGATTCCACCCGCCGCAGCGCTCTAAACATGTTCTCGCGTTCGACCACCGCTTCCATCAAGTCTTGAATCTTCTGGCTGGGGTCATCTCTCCTTGCCGTGAGCCTTGACGCACAAACAACGGGGCCTTGCAGATTCCGTCCGCTGTCCTCCGTTGATGTGCCGGACATCTCAGTCCGACTTTCTGCGTCCTTATTGCTCATCGAAATTCAAGCCTCCTGCCACACACTTCACGTTCGGGCCTTCAGTCCGGTCGATGAACCTACTATGCCCTCTGCTGACTTCTGCCGACCCATCCCGCCGTCTCACGACGGCGGTAGCACAAGGGGCAGATCGGCAGATCTCCCCGGGTAATGCGCACCCACCTTCACGCTTATGCCCGCCGCATCTACTTCCATGCACTTCCGTACAGGTATTGGACTTTGAAGATATTTGCCTTCTCATCTCGGCATGGCTGCCTCGTATGCGGTTCCTGTTCGTCAGGCCAGCGCTTTGCCTGCGGCTTCCTTCAGATTCCACCTCGCGGTGGACACCCTTGCCGTCCGGCTAACAGTTCCCCCTGTCGGGCCTGTAGAGGACTTGCACCTCCAAGTGAGCGCGCCCTGCCGGGCGCACAAAGAAAAAGCCCGCTTTTGGCGGGCATTTCCGGTTAGTTTGAGGACTCTGTAAGCCTCTGAAACCATAAGCTTTTTCGTCTGGCGGCGAGGCTCGGAATCGAACGGAGAACGCGAACATTTCCAATCCGACCACTCGCAACAGACGGAGACCAAATACCCACAAAGCCTTACGGAGTCAAGACTTTTTTGAAGAATTTTCGGTTTCGCCTGTTCTCCAGGGACGCTTTATGATTTTCGCGGGCAAAGTTCGGGCAGAATCGGGCACACCATGGACCCCGTGGTTCGTGCCGGTCCATCGGCACATAGAGGGAAGATGATAACATCGGCATTATGGCGTCGATACGACTGCGGCCTGCGGCCTCGTAATGTGCCCATGGAGAAATGACGATACCCACGGGCTCTTCCCCCCACGATGTGCCGATCTTAAAAGCCCCTGATTATTTGTCTGGACTTTGGGGTCCACGTCATAGTTTAATCCATTAATTTCGAACGTTACACATTGAACACCGCACGACAGGGCGGGTATCGACTGGAAGACGAGTGGCTGGAGGCTTAAGGGCTTGTCCGTAAATAGGCCTCTTAGGGATCGCACCGGATTTTGAGACCGATTTTGGTCGCGACGATTGAGCAAAACCGCAGGCGTAGCTGGACTACGTTGAGGATTTTGCGATTGAGGAGCGGCCGAAGTGGGCCAAAAGCCGGATGCGAGCACAAAGGATTTATTTACGGACAAGCCCTGAGTGGGGGGGACGTGAGAATTAGCTGAATAAGCAAGAACGTCCACCCTTCGTCCCCGGGCAGCAACGTCCCCACCTTGTCCCACAAACAAAAAAACAGTAACTCAACATGCCTTTATTTGATTTATCGGGCTTGACAACCAGACCCCCTGCTGTCCAAACAGAATCCAGGCCAACAGTGAGTCATTTGCCCAGAAACGTCACCTCGACGATATTGCCGGGGTCCAGTGTCTTTCGCTGTAACCTTATGAAAACACAAGGCCTTGTGGCTTTCACCGAAATCTCGAGTCAAGTATCCAGACCGTCGTTCATCTCTATTTGACTCGGAACAGCCCTGAGACGGGTATTGTGACACAGTCTCCTTCGCTGGAATGATGAATCCTGATTTCACTCTTACCGGGCGAGTCGCGCCGCTTACGGCGCGCAGACGCTGATGGGAAGGATGCAGAGGTCTGAGATGGACATCCAATCCTCCTTTTTATCCATTCTCAAAAATCTGGGTCCCGGCGAGGTGATGTTCATTCCGTTGGAAGTTGACGGTATCCCGGCTCATCAGATCTGGCAGCAGTTTTTTGTTCCGGGACTTGCATCAGTACGCCTCCTCCAGGGGAATGAACTCGGCCGACATAACCAGATACTCGTCAGGATGGGAGCGGGAAGGCCTGAACCGCCCGTCTTGCCCCCACTGGCCTGCGGCCTGTGTGAAAGCCGGGAGGTGGCGGAGAGCGTCCGTCTGACGGAAATGTCCATTGGGATTTGCCCGCGCTGTAACTCCGGCATGATACTCGGGAAGAAGACCGCGACAAACGGAACCGGTATCGCTGTCGACTACTCAGCCCGCTATGCCGAGGAGTTGCAGGAAGAAAAGGCAGACTCTTGTTGGCGGTTGCTCCGTGAACGAACCGAGGATCTGCTGGGAATCAACAACATCCTGGATATCGGTTGCGGTTCGGGTGCTTTCCTGGACTTGGCCAAAGACAGGGGGTTGTGTACGGCGGGCCTGGAGATCGCCCCGGCTGCTGCTTTGGCCGCTGTTCGAAAGGGACATGAAATCTACTGCAATTCGATTGAGAAAGAAGCCTTCCCCCCCGGTTGCCGGTTCGACCTGATCGTAATGTGGGATATCCTGAAACACCTGACGAATCCCCATCTCGCCCTTGTAAATGCTTTCGAGTTGCTGGCCCCCGGCGGACGACTGTTTATTCTCACTCCCCTGATGGGCAGTCTCTTCGACCGATGGGGCATTAAGTTGGCCCGACTGTCCGGGGCGCGTCTCAATCAACTGCTGCATATGTGCTGGAGCCGGGACCACCTCTTCCGCTTCCACCCCGGCGGCATCGGTCAAGTGCTGCGTTCCCTGGGATTTGCCCGGGTCAAAGCGGAGGAGGTTTTGCTGCTCTCCCTCAAAGTCGATCGCTATGCAGGAGGGCGGATTCTCCGCAGTTGGACGGGCTATCCATTTCTGGACCGGCTGTTCTCCCGACTGGGGGTCCAGTTGGTTCAGACACTGAGAATCAACAATAAGATCCTGGTTGAAGCCGTGCGCGGTCCCGAAGAAAAGGGGGATATCCGGTGAACGCCGAAGAGATGGATATTGTCATTAAAACCCCTGTAGATTTTCGGTGATGGTCGGCAGTCCCGACAGGGTTGGAGGCCCTCGTTGACAGGGAGCATCGACCGCCCTTGACACAAGTGCCTGACGGCATTATCGGTAGTGTCAAAAGTGTTGCCAAAATGCAAGAAGAGCCTGATTTAACTCACCAAATTTTCCATTGCCGACATTTTCGCAACACTACCCGTGCTCAGCAATAGCGACTGTCGGGGCAAGACTTCAACCCTGTCCACGAATTATCCGGGAATAGCAGGCATGAGAATCGTTCACGTATGCGCCTGGGCAAGAGCGTTCACTCAGTTCCGTATGCCTCTCCTGAGAGCCCTTCGACAGCAGGGGTGCGATCAGTTGATTTACTGTCCATATGAGAAGGGACACGTGGAGAGAATTCGCAGCGAGGGCTTCAATCTTGTAACTGGTGAAGTCTGCGTACGGCCTTCGTTGAAAATGGCACCACAAATGGCGGCCATGTATCAATTCCTGAAACAGGGACGATTCGATGTGCTCATGGCGCATCAGCCAATGGCGGCTCTCGTGTCGATCCCTGTGGCCAGGCTGGCCGGGGTCCCGTTCATCATATACTCCACGGGGGGATTGAAGTACTTTCCCAGGGAACTGAATGCCTTTGATGTTCTCATAAAGCACGGCGAACTCAAGATCATCGAATTGTCTGACGCCGTCTTTCTTGTAAACCGCGAGGATGAGGCGTTTCTCAAAGGGATCTGCAAATACGCTGAAAAGGCTCATTATGTGGGTCCCATGGGCGGATGTGGAATCGACGGGACTCGCTATCAACCCCTGACGCGCGAGAGAGCCAAGGTTCGTGTTCGTAATGACTTCACCTTGACCAATAAGGATTTCGTAATCGGATACACGGGGCGAATCGTCTGGGAGAAAGGTCTTAAGGACCTTATCGATGCAGTGGTGAAGCTCAGGAGCAAGTGCCAGGCAATGAACGGCATCGGCGTTCTTCTGTTTGGTGAGGGCAAGGACATCGAAGCAATCAAGAGTTATGCAGTAAAGACAAAAGTCGATGAGCTGGTTCGCTTCGAGGGCTACCATTTTGATATCGCCGATTGTATGGCGGCATTCGACGTTTTCGTGCTCCCGTCTTACAGGGAGGGCTTGTCGGTTTCGCTGCTCGAGGCCATGGCGCTCGGCATACCGTCCGTAGCCACGGGAATCAGAGGCAGCAGGGAGCTTATCGAGGCCGGAAAGACGGGGCTTCTTGTGCCGCCGGGAGACTCAGAGGCATTGATGCTCGCGCTTCGCGCCCTTCACGATAACCCTGAAGAACGGACCAGGATGGGCGAGCGGGCGGCTCGGTCCGTTCTGGCTTCCTACAGCCAGGACGCGGTACTCCCTCGCACCGTGGAACTCATGCTTACCCTGGCATCGCAACGCGGCATCGATGTGTAGGCGTTTGAATTGCCATCAGCATGAGGAGGTTACGAATTGATACGCACGAAGATCACAACCGAAAGAATCATGACGGGCACAATGTTTCAAGCTGGAAAAGAAAAAGGAATCGGCCGAGCGGGCTGACTCCCTTCTTGTTTTTGAGGTTGTCTGGTGGCGAGGCTCAGAATCGAACTGAGGACACGAGGATTTTCAGTCCACTGCTCTACCGACTGAGCTACCTCGCCCCAAACGTGCGGAGAGTAACCAAATCCCCTACCGGTGTCAAGAATTTTTTGCCCCGGATTTGCCGCCTGAGCGTGCGGGAACACTCCCGGCCGCGCCTTCCGGCAGATCCTTCAGTTCTTCGAGCAGGTTTGCCAGGTCACGCTCCGACAGGTCGATAACAAGGTCATCATCCGTCACCTCCGCCGTTTTCGGAGGTGCAGCCGAAACCTTCGCCTCCACTTCGGTCATGATCTGGTCCAACTCCTCGTGCGACAGATCGAGCACCACATCTTCCAGCGCCGCCTGAGGTCCCGCTTTTGGCCGCTCGGGTTGTGCATCGCTCATGGAAGCCAAATCCAGCCCCCGCGCAAGGTCGTCCAATTGTCCCGTGTTCAGGTCCTCCATTGAAACCCGTTCGGCGGACGCTGTCTGGGGCGGCGGGGCCTCTTCCTTGCCCCGAGCCCTGGGAACCTCCATATCTTCGCCGAAGTCGATCTCCGGAAGTGAAGAATCATACGGTTCAGTCAAGTCCCCGGGTCTCACTTCAGGCACTCGGACCTTCGTATTCCCGGTCAGTGAAGTAAGGAAAGAGGGCGAATCGGGCCTCACGGGCAAAAACCCCAGTTCGTCTCGCACAGCCGCCAGGCTTACGCCGCAACTTTTGCACTGAGACAGGTAATCGAAGCTTATGAACCCACATTTATTGCATCTCATGGTTTTGTCCTTCCCTGGCGATCATCCACCCAGATCGCCCCACAAAAACTGTGCCGATGCAACCAAAGCAGTTGCTGCAGTTTCCAGCCGCATAATCCTTGGCCCAAGCCGGACCGCATGAAAACCATGCGCGATCAACTGATCCGCCTCTTCCGGAGTCCATCCGCCTTCCGGTCCGACTACGGCAAGGGCCTTCCCGCACGACGGGAACGATTTCCGCAGACTCCAAAGGCTCTCCCCTTCTCCTGCTTCGAGAGCCAGAAGCTTTAAAACGTCCCCGTCTTTTTCCCATTGCGAAACCATTTCAAGCAACGCCGAAATCCCCGAAACCAGAACGATCTCAGGCAGGCGCACTCTCCCGCACTGGCAAATAGCCTCGCGGGCAATCTTCAACCACCGTTCTTTTCTCTTGTCCGCCCCGGCGCCGGCAAGTCCGTACTGGCTGCGGCGCGACCTGAAAGCTATAAACCGGCTGAACCCCAGTTCGGTTGCCTGCCTCAGGATGAGGTCCATTTTTTCAGATCGGGATAACGCGACTGCAAGCGACAAATCGAGAGGAGACTCATTGCGCGGCTCCTCTTCTCCGGTTATCCTTACGACGACTTTGCCGGCCTTTACCTCTGCGATAACCCCGGCCCACGCACGGCCGCTTCCATCCAGCAGTTCAACCGGGTCCCCCGGTTTTGACCGAAGAACGTTTTCGATGTGATGCGAAGTCTGACCGTGCAGCTCGATCAACTCACTCTCCGGATCGACCTCCAGGGCAAAAAAACGTTTCCGAGTCATCGCCGCCGGCCTCTTCTAAATTCCAAGAACATTACCGAAGTACCACGCATAAAAGCTGTGCCCGAAGAAAATGTAACACACGGCCCCCAGGGAAAGGAACGGACCGAACGGAATCATGGTCTTCATCCCTTCACCGCTGCGTTTCATGGCGATGACCCCGACCACCGCTCCCGCGACAGAAGCAACGAGGATGGTGAATACAACCCCGGTCCAGCCCATAAAAGCGCCGATCATCGCCAGAAGCTTCACATCCCCTCCGCCCAATCCCTCCTGCCGGCGGAAAAACTTGTAACCCACTGCAATTCCGTAGAAAAGTCCTCCACCGATCAAGATTCCCAGGAGGGAATCGATCCAGGAGAGGCGGGGAGTGAAGAAGGACAGTGCAAATCCGGCGACAATGCCCGAAATAGACAGGACATCGGGAATTGTAAAGGTATCGAGGTCGATGAATGCAATGATGAGGAGCGCGGACACGAACAGAAATTCGATCGGAAACTGCGCGTGCCAGCCATACCTTCGGAAGAGGAGCACCGCTGCCAGGCCGGTCAGCCCTTCGACAAGCGGATACCGCCACGAAATGGGCTCTCTGCAATAGCGGCATTTTCCCCGCAGCACGGCGTAACTCAGCAGTGGAATATTATCGTAGAACGCGATTTCGTGAAGGCAGTTCGGGCAGCGCGAGCCGGGACGCACAAGGGACAACTCGGCCGGCACCCTGTGGATCACCACGTTGAAGAAGCTCCCGAGGCAGCACCCCATGATGAAAACGAGCACCTGCTGAATGGTAAATGGAATGGTATCGACCATTCTCAGTCCTTTGAGACTTCCCGTGCCGCTTCGGGCTCAACCTTCTCCGAATATTTGCAGGAAGGGTTGGGACAAACCAGCTTCGCCCCCCCCTTCCAGCTCTGTTTCTCAACCAACACGCCGGAACCGCACAACGGGCACGGCCTGGCAACAGGCCGCCCCGAGAAGACCGTTTTGCAGGTTGGGTACCGGTTGCAGCCGAAAAACGGCCTCCCGCTCCTGCTGACCCGTTCCACGAGTTCGCCCCCGCATCCTTCACGCGGACACGGGATCCCCGTGCGGGGCGCCCTGGTGTTCTTGCACTGAGGATAGCCGCTGCAGGCCAGAAACGTCCCGAATCGACCCTTCTTCAAGACCATCGGGCGCCCGCATTTTTCGCAGGTTTCCCCGGTCGAAGGCGTGGCCGCCAGTTGCACGTGGCCCTTCTCATCCCTCTCGTAATCGGAAGAGAACGTACACTCTGGATAACCGCTGCACGCCACGTAAGGCCCGTTTCGGCTCCACCGGATGCGCAGCGGGCTGTTGCACTTGGGGCAATGCAGTTCGGTCAGCAATCCACCGGCTTTCAGGTTCACCATATTTGATTCGGCCGATTGGAGCGTCTTCTGAAACTGCTCGTAAAACTCGTTCAGCAATGCGAGATACGGATGCTGCCCCTTCTCAACCTCGTCGAGGCTCTTTTCCATTTTGGCGGTGAAATCCACGTCCACGACAGTCGGGAAATTCTCCACCATGAGGCCATTGATCAGCCACCCCAGCTCCGTGGGGAACAGGCGCTGTTTGCGAACGGTTGCGTATTCCCTCTCGATAATCGTCGAGAGGATCGTCGCGTAGGTGCTCGGCCGGCCGATCCCGAGTTCCTCGAGTTCCTTGATGAGACTGGCCTCGGAGAACCGTGGAGGAGGCTGAGTGAAATGTTGCGTCGATTTCAAATCCTGCAAAGTGAGCGCCTGTCCTTCTTTCAGATCGGGCAACAACCCTTCGGGACCTTCTTCCGATTCCTCGGTCTCACGGCTTTCCACATACAGAGTCATGAAACCGGGGAACTCGATGATCGACCCGGTCGCACGAAACACGTATTCTCCCGCGGCTATGTCGACGGTGGTCTGGTCCAGAATGGCCGGAGCCATCTGACACGCCACGAATCGTTTCCAGATGAGCGAGTAAAGCCTCTGCTGCTCCCGGGTCAGGTAAGGAGCGACCGCTTCGGGGCTGCGGTTCACGTCCGTCGGCCGAATGGCTTCGTGCGCGTCCTGCGCGCTGGCCTTCGTCTTGTAGACCACCGGCTTCGGGGGCAGATAATCCTTGCCCCAGTGCCCCGAGATGTATTCCCTCGCCGCCTGAACGGCATCCTGAGACAGCCGCGTCGAATCCGTACGCATATACGTGATCAAACCCGCGGCGCCTTCGTCTCCAAGCTCGATACCTTCATACAACCTCTGCGCCACGCTCATGGTCTGCTTGGCCGAAAAACGAAGCTTCCTGGCCGCATCCTGCTGGAGGGTGCTCGTAATGAATGGAGGCGCCGGGTTCTTCTTGCGTTTTTTCCTCTCGACTTTGCTGACCGAGTAACTGAGGGGCCGCAGGGCTTCGACCAGTGCACGGGCTTCATCGGAAGACGCGATCGTGCATTTCTTCTTCCGATACCGCCACAACTCGGCCTTAAATGCACGTCCGGCAAGCCTTGCGTCGCCTTCCCGTTCGGTTTCCAGCAGGGCCTCTATGGTCCAGTATTCTTCGCTGTCAAAATCCTGGATCTGCTTTTCTCGATCGCAGATGAGCCGCATGGCCACGGACTGCACGCGCCCCGCGCTCAACCCCCTCTTCACCTTCTGCCAGAGGATCGGTGAAATAAGGTATCCGACGAGGCGGTCCAGGATGCGCCTCGCCTGCTGGGCCTCATAGAGATTCTTATTGAGCTCGTCCGGCTTTGCCAGCGCTTCCTGTATGGCCTTCTGAGTCAGCTCATAGAACAGGACCCGGTAGAGGGGCTTGCCCTTTGGAGCGATCTCCTCCGCGATGTGCCACGCGATCGCCTCTCCTTCCCGGTCCGGGTCAGGGCCGAGATAAATGGCTTTTGCCTTGAGCGCAGCCTCGTGGAGATCGGTTATGACCTTCTTTTTCCCCCGTATGACCTGGTACTCGGGCTGAAAATCTTTCTCCAGATCGATGCCGAGTTTATTCCTGGGGAGGTCTTTGACATGCCCCACCGACGCCTTTACAATGAAGTCTTTCCCGAGATACCGTCCTAACGTTTTCGCCTTCGTTGGAGATTCAACAATCAATAATGACTTTGACATTCAACTTATCCTCACTAACTCTTTCGGCAAAAGTCATTCCGAAAATGAACGAAATATTTCCCCGGCAGTTGCCGAACAATCCCCTTCAGTTCCAACGTCAATAACATGGTCATCACTTTGGAAACCGGCCAGTCCAGAGCACGGGAAATTTCATCGATATGCCTTGGGTCCTCATCGAGTTTGCCCAGAATCACGGCCTCATCCGGCAGCAGATCCGGAAGCACACTCTCCGGTTGCGCATTTGGAAGAGGCGCATTGCTGGTGCGGATCAGGGGGCGAATCTCTTCAATCACATCTTCCGCGCTTTCCACGAGTTTGGCGCCCTGTTTCAACAGCCTGTGCGGTCCGACACTCCTGTAATGGTGAGCTATTCCCGGAACCGCGAAGACTTCCCTGCCCTGCTCGATCGCCATCCTCGCCGTGATGAGTGAGCCGCTCCGCTCAGCCGCTTCAACCACCACGACTCCCAGGGCCAGGCCGCTGATGATGCGGTTGCGCATGGGGAAATTCCCAGCGGCAGGTGGAGTCCCGAGGGGAAATTCCGTGATGAGCGCTCCCGAGAGGGCAATTTCCTCACGCAGCCGCGAGTTGCCGTGCGGGTAGTCCACATCGAGGCCGCAACCCAGCACGGCAAGCGTGCGCCCCTTACCCTTGAGCGCCCCTCTGTGCGCCGCGCTGTCGATGCCGACTGCAAGTCCACTTACAATTGTAACTCCATTGAGCGCAAGATCCGCGGATAAGCGCTCGGTAAAAATCATTCCGGTGGGCGAAGCCGCTCTCGACCCCACGACGGCGATCGATACCAGGTCTCTCGGTTCAAGGCTCCCCCTCACAAAAAGCACGACCGGAGGATCGGGTATGGCGGAGAGATTCGCCGGATACGCGGGATCTCTCATGGCAAGAATCCTGACCCCGCTTTTCTGCAAAGTCTCCCACTCCGCTTCCGGCGGCCGGATGTAACACTTGTTCTTCAACGCCAGAATCGCCCTTTCCTTCAGCCCCGGGACCGATGAGAGTTCCTGCAAACCAGCCTTCAACACCGCTTCGGGGGACCCGAAATGATCGATCAGCCGCAGCAGGGACCGGTTTCCCAGATCCGGGATCAACTTGAGCGCCAGCCAGGCGATCCCCTCACACTCCGAAGAATGTCCTCTGTTTTCAGACTGCATGGTTTGTCAGCTCGGATATGATTGACAACGTCGGCAGGACCTTTCGCGCATCCATCCCCTTGCCACCCTGAATATTTCAGTGATAAGTACAGATGCTTTCCGGAATTGTCAAACTGAGATGCGTTTTTTTGACCGATAACAGGAAATAGTGTTCATGAAAGAGATCCCCACCGCTGAGCCGAAGATAACCGGACCCGAGCTTCTGGCCCCGGGCGGAAGCTTCGAAAAGTGTCGTATCGCATTTCTTTACGGCGCGGATGCCGTGTACGTCGGAGGCAAGGAATTCAGCCTCAGGGCCTATGCCCGGAACCTGAACCATGAAGAACTTGCAGCAGTCTGCTTCCTCGCTCACCGCTTGCACAAGAAGATCTATGTGACGGTCAATACTTTTGCCAGGGATTCCGACCTCGAAAGAATGCCGGCTTTCCTCGAGTACCTCCAGGACATAGGCGCGGACGGTCTCATCGTAAGCGACCCCGGGGTTCTGGTCCTCGCCGCGAGACATGCCCCCCGCATACCCATTCATTTGAGCACTCAGGCCAACACGACCAATGCATTGAGCATTCTCTTCTGGCGGGACCGCGGTGTGAAGAGAATCAATCTGGCCAGGGAACTCAACTTCGAGCAAGTCGCCGCAATCCGCAAGAAAGTGGAAGTCGAACTCGAAATGTTCGTTCATGGGGCCATGTGTGTTTCCTATTCGGGGAGATGCCTTCTCAGTGCGTTCGTGTCGGAGCGGAGCGCAAACCTTGGGCTGTGCTCCCAGCCCTGCCGCTGGTCCTACAGGCTTGTCGAGGAAAAGAGGCCGGGGCAGGAGTTTCCCGTACACGAAGACCCCTCGGGCACCTACATTTTCAACTCCAGCGATCTCTGCCTGCTAGAGCACGTGGGAAAGCTCACGAGACTCGGAATCGATGCTTTCAAGATTGAAGGCCGAATGAAGGGAGCGCTTTACCTGGCAAGTGTGCTGCGTGCTTACCGGCAGGCAATCGACAGCGCTCATGGATCGCCTGAATCGTACCGGGTCGACCCCGGATGGCGGCAGGATCTGGAAGAAATGAGCCATCGCCCCTACACAAGCGGCCTCCTCTTCCCCGGACAAGCCACGCTGAACCCCGGCATTGCGGCCCATGTTTCGTACGTGCAAACTCACAGCCTGGCAGGACTGGTGCGGTCCGCCACGGAGGACCCTCTCGCAGGGCGGGAGTCCGTGCGCCGGACGGGGGCCGATCTGGTCTGTATCGAGGTCAGAAACAGGCTTGTCCCGGGAATGATTCTGGAATTTCTCTATCCCGACGGTTCAACGGAGTCTTTGAAGTTGAACGGTTTTGAAGACTTGCGGGGAAATCGCATGAACGTGGCTCACCCCGGCTCGTGGATCCGCCTTCCGGCGCCCTTCCCGACTTTCCCGCTGCAGGTGATACGCACGTCGCCAAACAGAGAAGACAATCACTCCTGAGTGCTCTTCTTCGGACTTCGGCCTTTTTTTGAGGACGGTTCTTTTTTCTCCCCCTTCCCGCTCCTTGGCTTTCTCTTCTTCTTC
The DNA here is from genome assembly GCA_963666995.1 of uncultured Syntrophobacter sp. GTDB lineage: Bacteria > Desulfobacterota > Syntrophobacteria > Syntrophobacterales > Syntrophobacteraceae > Syntrophobacter. The sequence goes on from OY762941.1 coordinate 5,374,448, forward strand.
TCCGGTGCGGCAGGTTTGACCGCCTCCATCTCAGGGGGCGGGAAAAGCTCTTCCTGCTTGTAAACCGGGACCGGCTCCGAGCATGGAGGCGGCGTTGGAACCGCCATCGCTCCCGCCTGGGCTTCAGCTTCGGGCAAATCCTCAGGGAGGATGCATTCCTTGTGGGCGAGGTCAACCGGGAGTGCTTCGGGTGTCAATCGTTCGATTGCTTCCGCCTCCCCAGGTTCTTCCGGTCCCGCAACAGCCGGCTCTTCAGTTCTTTCGTCCATTGCCTGCGGTTCCGGAATGCCATGTACGAGCAGATCGACCGCGGCACCCGGCTGATCCGCCTCTTCTTCGGCGATCGTCTCGAGAGCAGCACGCGGAACACGCTTCCTGGCCGCGCGTTTTACGACTGTGCGCGCTTTTTCGGGTTCCGGTTTGATCTCTTCCATCACATCCAGGAGGCTCGGCAATGCAGGCTCTTCAAACGGGGCCTCGGCCATCTTTCCGCAGACTCCGAGCGGGCAGCCTCTCCTCTCGACATGGACGGCAAATTCTTCTTCAAAATGAACCAGGGCGGCGACGACCGGACTTCCGGTTTTGGAGATGTCGCACTCCGGATCGGCTTTTATGGCTGCGAGTACGCCCCGGATCGCTTCCAGATCCTCGGCAGTCCCCTTCCCTTTGGCGATCCTGGGGATTGTTTCCTGGAGAAGGGGTGTGCCTGTCTTCAACGGAGCGCATTTCCCGCCGGGGGTGCCTGTTTCCATCTCGATGAAATACCGGGCGACATCCACCATGCACACTTGCTCGTCTATTCCGGCGAGCAATCCGGTGTCCTTCTCAAAAATCACGTCGGATCGGTATGAACGGTCGGGGCTGAGGGAAAGGAGGGGAAAGAGGATGCGCTGATGCACAAGCGTCACCTTCACAATTTGCGGGATATCATCCGGAGTGACGTTGAGATAAAAGAAACCCTTTTGAGGAAACCCCAGGAAAGCACCTCCCCTGCACGTGCCGAAACATCCGGTTTTGGCCCGGCCCAGGCTGAAGTCCAACCCGCGCCGGCGGATTTCCTCCTCGAGTGCTATGAATACGGCTTCACAACGGCATGTACATCCGGGTTTCGGAGCACAAACGGTAATGCACGGGCGCCTTGATTCAGGATCACAAAAGGGTCTGACTACCGGACTTTCCGTTGCCCAGGCTCGCTGTGCGCTCTCGATGGCGTCGGCTTTCTTCGTCGTGCCTATCCACGGCTTCCGTCTGAACTTGCGGATCAAATCGTCCAAGAATCCCATCGGCTCTTATGATTCCTCCCGTTTCCTTTTTAAAACATCTTCGTCACAAATGGAACCGGAAACCGAACGAACCGAACGAATCGAATCCTTCTGTGCGAGGGCTCGAGGTCAAGGCAGGTTTCGGGCGGCGGCTTCCGTAAGTGCAAAGAACTGCTCCGGGAAAATGCCCAGGTATACCATGATGACGACAAGCCCCAAGCTCAGGCAGCGCGTCTGAAAATCCACGGGCACATCGGGTCTGGGGTGCTCGGGCTCCAGGAGGTACGCGGCCTTGATGACAAGAAGGTAATAATAGAGCGATATGGTGGCGTTGACCATACCGATAATGACAAGCACCAGGTACCCCTTCTGCAATGCCGCCGCAAACACCAGGAATTTTCCGGTGAACCCCGCGGTGGGCGGAATGCCGGCAAGCCCGAAGAGTCCCATCATGAGCGTCATGGCAAGCAACGGGGAACGTTTGTGTAGTCCGGCAAGTTCATTTATCTGCAGATTGCGTCCGTCGTCGGCCACTTTCATGATGACAAGAAAGCAGGCAAAATTCATGACAAGGTACGCCGTTGCATAATAGATCGCACCGGCAAAACCCCGTTCGCTGATCGTCAGTATTCCTATCAGCATATATCCGGCATGGGCGATGCTGGAATATGCAAGAAGGCGCTTCACATCCTTCTGAACGATAGCCACCAGGTTACCGAAAGTCATGGAAAAAACGGAGAGTGCGATGAGAAGCCGGATAAATGTGGGACTGCCCCCTCCGGAAAAGCCCACAAACCGGATCACCATGGCGGCAGCGGCCATTTTCGAAGCAGTCGCGATGTAGGTGGTCACCTGATTTGCAGCTCCCGTATAGACGTCGGGCGCCCAAATGTGAAAAGGAAACAGGGCCTGTTTGAAGAAGAATCCGGAAAGTGCAAGAACGAGCCCGACTATAGCCGCAGGCTCGCCGATCGAACCGGGCAAAACCCTCACCAGTTCCGGCACATAGGTGGTATGCGCTACGCCGAAAAGAAGGCTGATCCCAAAAATCATAAGGGCGGAAGCGGTCACGCCTATCATGAAATACTTGATCCCGGTTTCAACGAATTCATCGGTCCCCCTGCGCATGGGAACCAGCAGGTAGAGGCAATACGAGGAAAGCTCGATGCTGACGTAGATGGTGAGGAGTTCGTTTGCGCTGACGAGCATCATCATGGCGAGCGTGCACACGGAGATGAGGAAAAAGAACTCGGCGCGCTGCCGCAAATCGATGCTTTTGAGCTCCCCACAGGACAGAATCACCCAGAAGGTTCCGAGTGCCAGAAGAATCTTGAAGACCTGGCTGAACAGGTCCACGCGGTAGCACTCAAAAAAGAGGAAACCTTTCTGGCCGGCCGCGGCCACCGTCGTGAGGAGCCCGATTCCGGCGAGCAATACCGCCCACCTGTAAAGCACGTCCGGGTCGGGCCGTTTCCTCAGCGAGAACGCGAACAAGGCCATTCCCATGAAGGTGTAATAGAGTTCCGGAATGAAGAGGATCCATTTCATCATCGACATTCTTTTCTTTGATAGGCGCTACAGGCTCCGGACAAACGGGATCACCGCGCTCTGAATGACATCCAGCATCAGCTTGGGAAAGACCCCGAAGAAAATGATAATTCCAACCAGGATGATCCTGGGGGTCGCAAGAAACAACGGGACATCGGGGATATGGGCCCAGCGTTCGTTCTTTTCCCCGTAAAAGGTTCTTTGCACCACCCTCAGCATGAAAAGTGCACTCACGACAAGCCCCGAGACAGCCAGGATGCCGCGAACCGGATAGGTTTTCACCGCGGAAATAAAGACGAGAAGTTCAGCCCAGAAGCTCGCCATGCAAGGCACGCCGATGCCCGCAAAAGCCGCGATGATGAAGAAGGCCGAGGCCACCGGCATGGTTTTCGATAACCCTCCCAATTCGGGAATCATCTTTGTGTGAGTCCGGTCGTAGATGTAGCCGACGGCTGAAAAGAACAGGGCCGTCATAACCCCATGGGCGAACATCTGAAAGACCGCTCCATTGATGCCGGTAACGGTCATGGTCGAAAGCCCCAGCCCCACCATACCCATATGCGAAACACTGGAGTATCCGATGACGTACTTGAGGTCGGTTTGTGCGAGTCCGACGAAGGCCCCGTAGACGATGCCGATCGTCCCGAGGAGGGCCATGAGGTTGGCCCAGTAGGCAAGCCCATCGGGGCACAGGGTCATGCCAAGGCGGAGAATTCCGTAGGCCCCGAGTTTCATCAGCACTCCGGCGTGAATCATGCTGACGGCCGTCGGCGCGGCGACGTGGCCGACCGGGGACCAGGTATGGAACGGCCAGACGGCGGCGAGTATACCGAAGCCGATGAAGAGGAAGAGAAACGCCAGCTTCTGGACGGACGGACTGAACCCGATCCGCTGGAGTTCGAACAGGTCGAAGGTGTGGGCCCCTGCCTGAACCCATAGATAAAGAATGCCGGGCAGAATCAAGGCGCTCCCCGCAAGAAGGTACAGGGTGAGCTTCATTGCGCCGTATTCTTTCCTGGTGCTGCCCCAGATGGCGATGAGAGGATACATCGGGAACAACGACACGTCATACCAGACGAAAATCCAGAAAAGGTCCATGGACATGAACATCCCATAGACTCCAGTCACAAGGAGATACATGAGCGCAAAAAATTCCTTGACGCGAAGTTCGAGTTCCCACATGGTCCAGACGCCGGTGAACAACACGACGGCAGTGAGAAGGAGCATCGGAAGATTGATCCCATCGACCGCATTGAAGTAATAGATCCCCAGGCTTTTCACCCAAAGGAACCGTTCGACGAACTGCAGACCGCCTATCCGGGAGTCGTAGGCATGATAGAGCCAGAGGCAGAGAACCAGTCCGAACCCGGCAAAACCCAGGCTCACCAGCTTGATCAGCCGCGGCCTGTCATCCGGGATACACAAAATGACAAGCAGGCCGCCGACCGTGGAAAGCAGGATTGCCGAAAGGATGGGAAAATGAGCCATTTCCATGGGAGTCATAATCAGGTCCGTTGTTGGTGATTTGTCTTGTCTTTGTCGTCTTGCTCCAGACGGCGGCACTAAACCAGGAAATACAGGACCATGATTCCGGCTCCCGCGATCATGATGAGCAGGTTGTATTGAAGCATGCCCGACTGAAAAAAGCTGAGCAGCCGGCCCGCAGCCACCGTGAGGGAGCACAACCCGTCGATGCCGCTGTCGATCACGCGCCTGTCGTTCCTGGTAAATGCGTTCGTGAACCCTCCGTAGATCACTCGATCGACCAGTTTTCTCAGCAGATCGTCAATGTACCACCGGCGGCCGAAAAGCTCCTGCACGCGGGGGAGCCGGCTCAGAAACCCTATTTGCGCGGCGCTCTTCCTGCCGAACTCGGCCCACGCCAGGATGATGCCGCAAAGGGCCAAGCCGACGGCGATCGCGAGCAGAGCGTAATGCCCTGCCCCCGGGCCTTCAAGAATTGCAGCGGGGAGGCCCGCGGCACTGGAGACTTCAAGGGACGTCGAGTGACCCGCCTCCATATTTCCCATAAGGAAATGCTCGAGAGGGGAACGCCAAAAGCCGAGGAAGAGAGTCACCACTGAAAGAATGATCACGGGACCGGCCATCGACCAGAAGATCATTCCGCGGCGCGCTCCGCCGCGTTCTTCATGCCCGTCGGCATCCTCGCTCATTTGCGCCTTCTCGATTCCTCCCTTCGGGAACAGAATGAAGAAGATCAGCCGGAAGCTGTAATAGGCCGTCATCAGAACCCCCAGCAGCCCCGCGGCCGGCCATAGTTTGTTGGGATTCTGCGAGAGCGCTCCCAGGATTGCTTCCTTGCTGAAAAAACCGGAGAAGGGGAACAGCCCCGACAACGCAAGGGTGCCGGTGATCATACAGACCGTTGGGACCGGGAGTTTTCGTCCGCCCCTTTGTCCGATGATTCTCATGTCGTTTGTGTGGTATTCGTGGATGAAAATGCCGGAACACAGAAAGAGCAGGGCTTTAAACCCGGCATGAGTCGTGAGATGAAATACCCCGGCGAAGTATCCTCCGGAGGCCAGCCCCATCACCATAAAACCCAGTTGGCTGACTGTCGAGAATGCCCACACCTGCTTCAGATCGTAGGTGACCATGGCCATGGTCGAGGATAGAAGCATGGTGAGCGTTCCGACTGCAAGGGCCGCCGCCATGGCATCCGGAGAAGCCGCAAAGAAGGGGAAAATGCGGCTGAACATATAGACGCCCGCCGCCACCATGGTCGCGGAATGGAGCAGAGCGCTGACCGGCGTTGGTCCTTCCATGGCGTCGGGCAGCCAGGTGAGGAGCGGGAATTGGGCGCTCTTCCCGATGACCCCGCAAAAGATAAGCAGGGAAGACACGGTGACCAGGGCCTGCGGGAGCACATGGGTCCTCGCCGCTTCATTGATATTGAGGATGCCGAGGTCCCCGTAGCCCAGGGAGAGGATGATGATGCCGAGGAAGAATCCCGCATCTCCCAGGCGGGTCATCACAAACGCCTTCTTCCCTGCCTGCGAGGCGCTCCACTTTTCGTAGTAGAAGCCGATCAGCAGGTATGACGCGAGACCGACCAATTCCCAGAAGACAAAGAGCTGCAGCATGCCCGGCGCTATGACCATGTTCATCATGGCCCACGCGAAAAGAGACTGAAATGCATAGTATCTTCCGTATCCCCGGTCCCCCGCCATGTAGCCGAGCGAGTAGACCTGCACCAGGAAACTGATCGACGCCACGATAGCCAGCATCAGCAGGCTCAGCGGATCGAGCAGATACCCGAATGGAATGAACAGGCTCTCGCTCGTGAGCCATTCCGTCTGGTACTGGAGCGGGGCGGAAGCCCCGCGGAGCATCACGAGGAGGGAAAAGGCGCATATGAGGGATACGCTAACGGCTGCAATCGAAACGGCACTCGACAGGCGCGGACGGTTGCGGATGAAGATCAGAATCACAGCCATCGAGAGGAAGGGAAGACCCGTTCCTAGAACCACTGCCGGCAAAACCGGATCGTTCGGGAATACGGCCATGCCCTACCCCCTCAACGCCTGTGCACGTTCCACATTGATGGAGTGCATCTTGCGAAACAGAGCGAATATGATGCTCAGTCCGATTGCGGCTTCAGCGGCGGCAAGACCCATGACAAAGAGTGCGATGATCTGCCCGACCGCAGGCTCGGGAGCCAGGAACCTGTTGAAAGCCATGAAATTGAGATTGGCGCCGTTCAGCATGAGTTCCACCGATATCAGCATGCCGATGAGGTTTCGGCGCTGAAGGACCCCGAGAAGACCCAGGCAGAAAAGGACCGCCGCGACGACGAGATATGTTTCAAGCGTGTTCACGAACTCAACCTCCGGGCAAATCCCGCCGTGATGATCGCTCCGATTATGGCAACCAACAGGACAAGGGAAATGATTTCAAATACCAGCTCATACCGGGTGAGGAGCATGTGCCCGATCGCCTCTACCGACCAGTCCCCGCTCCGCTCGATCGCGGGCTGCCATTTCGTCCTCAGGATCACGGTGACGGCTCCGACCAGGAAGACCACAGCAGCCGATGCGGCCATGGCCACCTTGGGAAGCTGCCTCCCGGGCAGTTCCAGATGGAGCGGGCGGGACAGCATGATCGCAAACACGATGGCGATGCAGACGGCTCCGACGTAAATCAGAAGCTGCATGAGGGCGACGAACAAACTCCCAAGCATGAGGAACAGCCCGCCGACGCCCGAGAGCGCCAGGATCAGGCCCAGAACATTGTAGACAATATTCCGGGGGAAAACCGCGATCGCGGCCCCGGTCACTGTAAGCCCCACAACGATCCAGAAAGCCGCCTGCATGATTGCGCCCGTATCCGTCACGACATCCATTTCCATCACCTCCCGATCGGCCTACGACGGCCGCGACTTCCTCGCCTCCAGGCGTTCCATCAGGTCATAGACTCCGTCCCATCTCGATTCGCCCACGAGCTGATATTCGGTGGAGTATTGCAGTGTCCGGGTCGGACAGCATTCAACGCAAAGGCCGCAGAGGCTGCACCGTGTAAAATCGATCACGTAATGCGTGCCGACCTTCGAGCCCTTCGGCTGGTGTTTAATTCCCTGCACTTTAATGACGTTTGTGGGGCAAATCCTCTGGCACGTGCCGCAGGCGATGCATTTGTGGGTCCCCGTGTCTTCAAACACCCTGAACTCGATGTGGCCGCGGTAAGCAGGTGAAAGCTTCATGAACTCGCGAGGATATTGAACGGTGACGACCGGCTGTAAGAGACGCCGGAATGTCACCCGCATCCCCTCGAGAAGGCTCACTCCTCCAACGATGATTTCCCTGAAATAGCCCATAACGGCTCACTCATGCGAGTTTAGATGATTTTCAGCACCAACGCCGTGGTCACCAGGTTGGCAAGGCTCAGCGGGATCAGGTACTTCCATGAAAAATTCATGAGCTGATCGAAGCGGGTGCGCGGGAAAGTCCAGCGAATCCACATGAGAACGAAAATCAGCACATAAGTTTTCAAGAGAAACCACACGATGCCCGGCACCATAAGATCGAACCCGAACGGTCCATGCCAGCCTCCGAAAAAGAGGCTGGTACCGACGGCGCTTACAACGAACATATTCGTATATTCCGCGAGGAAGAACAGCCCGAACCGCATTCCGCTGTATTCCGTGTGGAACCCTGCAACCAGTTCCGATTCCGCTTCCGGGATGTCGAAAGGAGCGCGGTTGGTCTCGGCGGTTGCGGAGATCAGATAGATCAGGGCGGCAAGAGGCTGCACGAAGATGAACCAGACGCGGCCCTGCGCCCGGACGATTTCAGAAAAACGCAGGGAGTGGACCATCAACACCACGCTCATGCACGCAAGCAGAAGCGGAATTTCATAGGCGACGTTCTGCGCCACGGAACGGATGGCGCCCATTAGAGCGTACTTGTTGTTGGAGGCCCAACCTCCGGTCAGGATTGCCGGCACGGTGAAGGTGGAAAATGCAAAGATCAGCAGGAGTCCCACGTTCATGTCACGCAGGATGAGATCGGGACTGAACGGCAAGACGAGAAAACCCACGAGCACGGGCATAAAAACCAGTACCGGAGCGATCACAAACAGCACCCTGTCGGCTGCCCTGGGGGTTATGAGTTCCTTTCCGACCAGCTTTATCCCGTCGGCGATGGTCTGGAGCAAACCGTGAGGGCCGACTTCCATGGGGCCGGGCCTGAGCTGTATGCGCCCGGCGACTTTACGTTCGAGCCATACCAGGAGGAGAGCGTTCACCTGGGAGAAGCCCAGTACTACGATGAGGCCCACAATCAGCCGAAGCCACTCTGCGCCGGACTCGCTTCCCATCCGCCCTGCCTTCTCCGGTCTTAGACCGGCTCGCTCAACGGTCGCATTCCTACCGGTCGATCTCCGGGATAACAAGATCGACGCTTCCCAAAATGGATATGGCATCCGCCACCAGGGTGCCCCGGAGCACCTCGGCAAGCACATGAAGATTTCCAAAACTCGGCACGCGTATATGGCACCGGTACGGCACCGGGCTGCCGTCGCTCACGAGATAGTACGCCGTCAGGCCGCGGGCGCTCTCGAAAGCGAAATAGACTTCCCCTTTGGGGGGCTTCAACCGATTCGGCACCGCCTCATTCAGGTACGGCCCCGAAGGCAGCGTGTCGAGTGCCTGTTCGATGATTCTCAGGCTCTGCTCCATTTCTTCAAACCGGACCTTATGCCGATCGAGCGCATCGCCTTCAGCCCCCACGGGGATTTCAAAATCGAACCGGTCATACACTTCGTAGGGCTCCATCTTTCGGGTGTCGAAAGGGATGCCGCAAGCGCGAAGATTCGGACCGGTGACACCATACTGGCGCGCGTGCTCCGGTTCGATGACGCCGATCCCGCGGGTTCGATTGATGAAGATCACATTCTTCGTTACGAGGTTATGATAGTCGGGCCGGCGATCCCTGAGACGCCTGATGAAATCACGCGTCATACCGATGAAACGTTCGTCGATATCGCGGCTCACTCCTCCGAAACGGCAATAGGAATAGGTGAGCCGTGAGCCGCTCACCCAGTCGAGGATGTCCAGAATTCTCTCGCGATCGTCAAAAGCATACAGGAAGGGCGTAATCCCGCCGAGATCCAACAGATAGGTCCCGAACCACAGGAGATGGCTCGAGATGCGGTTGAGTTCCGAGCAGATCACTCTGACAAACTTCGCCCTGGGAGGGACTTCAATGCGGGCAAGCTTTTCCACCGCAAGCACGAACCCGTGATTGTAGATCAGCCCGGACAGGTAGTCCATTCGGCTTGTGTTGGGGTAGAACTGCTTGTACAGACGGTTCTCGCCCATCTTCTCATGGCCCCGGTGGCCATACCCGATGATCGGATCGGCCTTCACGATGAACTCGCCGTCAAGCTCGAGCAGGACTCTCAGGACGCCGTGAGTGCTCGGATGCTGGGGGCCGAGATTCAGCGAGTATATCTGCTCGGTAATAGGTGCTCCGAACTGCTCAGCCATAGACTTCCTCCCGTTTGCGATAGGCGCCGACAACGCCGAAATTTTTCCTGAGAGGATTATCTTCACTGTCTTCAGGCAGCAAAAGCCGTCTCAGATCGGGATTCCCCGAAAAGACGACGCCGAAAAATTCATGGACCTCCCGTTCGAGCCAGCCCGCGCACCGAAAAATGTCACTGACGGTCGGAGGCGTCTCATCGTGCCCGCAAAGAACACGCAGGGCAAATCGGGACCTCGGTTCATAGCAGTTGAAGTGATAGACGAGTTCCAGGGTGTCCTGAAAATCCAAGGCAGTCAGCGTTTCCAGATAAAACGCACTTTCGTTGCACAGCGCCGTGATGTGACGGAGTTCTCCCATGGCCACTCTTACAGAGAAGCGGACACCGGTCCGGAAATCTTCATCCACAAAGAAGGCATCCTCGGCAAGGGTGCCTCGAAGTTTCTCGCGAAAAGCCGCTATCCTCGGCATCACCGCTCCTTCCCGCCCATTCGATGAAACCGCCGCAGAATGTTCCGGCCCTCCCCTTTCGTGATCTTGTCCTGAAGCGCCAGGATCCCCTGAATCAATCCTTCGGGCCGGGGAGGACATCCCGGGATGAAGATGTCGACAGGTATGATGAGATGAGCGCCGGGCACGATCGCGTACTGCCCGTCATATTCGAAGGGACCTCCCGAGATCGCGCAATTTCCCATCGCTATGCACCACTTTGGATTCGGCATCTGGTCCCAGAGCATCTGGATTGCCGGACCCATTTTCCTGGATATCGTCCCCGCAACGATCATGACATCCGATTGCCGCGGGGACGGCCGGAACACTCCGGCCCCAAAGCGGTCGAGGTCGAACCGGGAAGCTCCCGCAGCCATCATTTCTATGGCGCAGCAAGCCAGGCCGAACGTCATGGGCCAGAGGGAATTGGCCCTGGCAAGGTTAAGGATATCCTCCAGTCCCGCGAACTGAATAGCCGGTTCGCCCGGCATCAGCCTTTCCCGCTTTTCCACTCAAACACCCCCTTGCGCCAGGCATAAACAATCGCAAGCGAAAGAATCCCAACGAAAATCAGCAGTTCAACGAGGTCCCGGACGGCATATTTCCCATAAACGAGGGCCACCGGAAACAGGTAGAGGACATCCACGTCGAAGGCGAGAAAGATCAGCGCATAGATGTAATAAGCGACGCTGAATTGTATCCATGCGCTGCCGATTGTCTCCATGCCGCTTTCATAGGTCTCATCCCGCCTTATCCCCTTGCTTCGCCTGACGATGAGGCCGGACAATATGAGCGGGGCCACGGCAAAGCCCGCTCCGGCAAGCAGATAGAGTGAAACGGCCAGGAAATCGGTGTTCAGGTGCGTCGGCGGCATGCCCCTCTCCATGACAGGCGTCTGTGTTCGTCGCTCCCCCGCAGGACCGCTCCGTCCCGGGGAAACACACTGACCGTGAGGTCTCCCCGGCGGCCGCGGGACTACCCGGCCGGCGGGATGAAGTTCGTCGGCATACTTTAATACTCAGGTTCGTGCGTTCAAGGCGCCAACCGTGGAAAGCAACGCCGGTTTCTCGCCAGGCCGTCCTTAAACGCGACAGGGGCTCAACGGCGCTCTGATACTAAGATCTTGAAATTTAACCGCTCCCGGGATCAGGGAAGAAGATCTCCCGTCGTTAAAGAAATTTCTCAAGACCGACGTCATCCGGCATGCAAAGTCGGCGGGTTTGGGTGAATGAGAACGTGTGCCCGGTCGAGGTTGCACCGGAACGGAAGAACTGCTATGGTGCCGAATTGAGCGGGGACGGAGCATTCCATCGGCTCCCCGGCTGGGGAACCACCAACAGGGCCACTTGAACCCACCAAGGAGGGGTTTATGTTTGCGCAAATGAATATTGGTTTTATCGGAGGCGGAAACATGGGGGAGGCGCTCATCCGGGGCATCCTGGGAGCTTCCCTGTTCACTGCGGACAGGGTTCACGTATTCGACGTCAGTGCGCAAAGAATGGATCACCTGCGGCGTACCTACTCGCTTCAAGCTGCTTCCGATATTGCGGCGATGGCGGAGACCTGCCAGATCCTCGTTATCGCCGTAAAGCCTCAAAATATCGTCCCGGTCTTCGAGGGCATCCGACAGCATCTTTCTCATAAACCGATCGTCGTTTCGATTGCGGCGGGAATAGCGCTGTCCACAATCTCGCAAGCCCTTCCGGAAGGACCGGCGATCGTCCGGGTGATGCCAAACGCCCCCGCCCTCGTGCTCCAGGGTGCTTCCGCGCTTTCCCGCGGTCCAAAGGTCTCAGATGGGCAGATGGAACTCGTCTTGTCCCTGTTCCGTTCTGTGGGCAGCGCGGTTGAAGTGGACGAAAAATGGATGGACGCCATCACGGGTCTCAGCGGCAGCGGACCGGGCTACATTCTCCTGGTCATCGAAAGCCTCATCGAAGCCGGAGTCCTGCTCGGAATTCCACGGCAAATCTCGAAGGAACTGGTCGTGCAGACCGTTGTCGGAACCGCGCTCATGGCCAAGGAGACGGGTAAACATCCCACCGAACTGAAGGACATCATTACTTCCCCCGGCGGAACGACCATCCGCGGCCTCCAGGTCCTGGAGGACGAAGCGGTGAGGGGAGCTTTCATGCGAGCGGTTGAAGCCGCAACGCAGCGTTCGATCGAGCTGGGGAAGAAGTAACCCCGCACAATCAATGCAGGACCACCTGTGGAATCACTTTCGATCATCCAACCGCAGGATGATGCCACGAGGTTTCCAGGATTGACGCTTTCTCGCGGCTGGCGGTTCGAAGCTTTCGACCAGATCACCGATCTTGACACCGGTAAAGCCTGAAACCTTCAATCCGCACTGCTGCCCTGTTTTCACCTCTTTGAGCGGCTGTTTTTCGACCTCGAGCGACTCGATCCTCGAAGTGAATGTTGGTCCCATGGCGCTGATGATTCTGAAATTCCTTCCGACGGTCAACGTTCCCTCGGTCACTTCGCAGCCGACGATGATGTTATGGTGACTGCTTTTGAACAGGGCGATCACTCTTGCCCGCCCCAGGATCTGTTCCTCGGGCTCCGGTTCCGTGAAAGTGCGCGCCAGGTCTTTCAAATCCTCGGACAGGGTATAGACCACGTTGTAGAGCCGCACCTCCACTTCATGTTCCTTCGCCCACTGCTCCAGCCTGGGCATGACGTCCACATCGAAACCCACCACGAGTCTGCTGCCGGTCAAGGCCATCAGCAAGTCGTTCTTGGTCACGGCGCCCACTCCCGAGAAAATGATCTTTATCGCCACGCCGGGAACCGCGGTTTTTGCCAATATCGCGGATATCGCTTCCACCGTGCCGAAAGAGTCACACTTGAGGACGACTTCCAGTGTCTTTCCCGGCCTTTCTCCCTTTCGCCCGCCGACCCCGGTAACCGTCTTGGCCGGGCCAAAGATAATGTTTCGTCGTGCCTGTCTCTTTTGCGTCATCCCCACCTCCAATATGTAAAGCTTTTCAGTCTGCTGATTTCCATCCCGTTCCGCAACCGGGCAAGGACGATGCCCGAGTTCTTCAAGCTTGTAAAATAACCACTCATTGAAAGGAAGCCATGACCGGGCGATATTTCAGCGGCTGAATGAGGCCATCCCTGAGGAATAAATGAATGAAGGAAAGAGGTTCTGATGAATAAAGCCCGCGTCGACGTTATCAGGCGGGGTGATCCATTTGTCTGCTCTCATCCAGCGCTTCGCGGACTTTCTTTGCGACTTCGTTCATGGTCAGAGGTTTCATGAGCAGTCCCCGAATGCCCGCGGCCTTGACCTTCTCCGGCGTGGCGACAGCACTGAATCCCGTACAGAGGATGATCGGCATCCCGGGGCGAATCCGCAGGAATTCTTCGGCGAGTTCCAGCCCGGACATCTCCGGCATGGTCATGTCGGTAATGACGAGGTCGAATTTATGCGGTTGAGCGCGAAAAACGTCCAATGCTTCTATGCTGCCCATTCTTGTAACAACCTCATAGCCAAGGCTCTTCAATATCTTTGTTCCGACATAGGCCAGCATCATCTCATCATCCACAAAAAGAATGGTTTCTCCTCCTCCCGGAAGAGGGAGCGATTCCGTCTCTTCGGCTGCGGCTTTGCTCTCCATTCTCGGCAGATACACATGAAACTCGGTACCTTTTCCCGGTTGGCTGCAGGCAGTGATCGCCCCCCCATGACTCCTGACGACGCCGTGGACCACGGCCAACCCCAAGCCTGTTCCTTCACCGGGTCCTTTCGTAGTGAAGTACGGATCGAAGATCCGCTCCAGCACGGCCTGCTCCATGCCGGGCCCCGTATCGCCGACGGAAAGTCGTACATATGATCCCGGGTTCAAATCCGCTGGACGGGCGATATCGAACCGGGAAAAGTCAACCTCGCAGAGACGCACTTCCAGGATGCCGCCTTTCTCGCGCATGGCGTAACTCGCGTTGGTACAAAGGTTCATGAGCACCTGATGGATTTGAGTTGAATCAGCCATGACGACAAATGCGCCCCGCTCAGGTTCTTCGATCGACTGGCGAATTTCAATACTCGTCGGGAGCACGGCTCTCAACAGTTTCAGGGTTTCTTTAACAATCGGGTTGACCGGCAGCGGCTTCCGTTCCTGTTCTCCCTGCCGGCTGAACGTCAGGATTTGCTTCACCAAATCCTTGGCCCGTCGACTGGCCTTGACCACTTGCTGGAGATTGTTGTGAACGGACGTCGCCGGCGGAGTGGACAGCAGAGTGATCTCCGCATAGCCAAGAATAATCCCGAGGATGTTATTGAAATCATGGGCAATGCCTCCCGCCAATGTGCCGATGGCTTCCATCTTCCGGGCTTGCCGCATCTGGACCTCTATCCTCCCCTTTTCTTCTTCCACTCTTCTACGGACAATTTCCGCGGAGGCTCTTGCGGCAAGGATGTACATCACGTCGTGGGCTCTTTTCGGCAGCCTGAGACTGTGACGTGAAACAGCACAAAGAACGCCGATGGGTTTGTTGTTTTTGTCCTTTATGGGAGTTCCAACGTATCCCGAGGCTCCGAACAGAGCGAGATTCCCATCCCCGGGGAACAGGTCGCAAACACCCTCCTGATAAGCGCAGTAGCCGTCCGTCACTACGTAACCGCACAAAGACCCCGCCAGTTCGTATGAATATCCATGAACGAGCGATCCATCCCTTTGCATGGAGAGCGCCTTTACGGCGGAATCATGAACAATCTCTCCCACAATCGCGCACTCGCAACCCAACCATTCGCACATCCCGCTTACCAGTGTATCGAAGAAATCCTCCTCGATACCTCCAACCAAGCCTTCCACCAATGCCTGTATGGCCTCCTCGGCCTGCCTCCGCTCCGTGATTTCAGCGGTCAGAGCCGCATTGGCGGCAGACAGCTCTGCCGTACGTTCCTGAACGCGCGCCTCCAATTCCGCATAAGCCACGTTCAAGGCCTTCTCAGCATTCTCGCGCTCCATGCTCCTCATCTCGAGCATCGAAGCCATATCATCGAAGGACTTCGCCAATTGCCCCAGCTCATCCGGCGTGTGGGGCAGTTTCGTCCTTGTTCCAAACTCGCCTCTTCCGAACCGCTGCGCGGCATTAACCAGGCGGTTGACCGGCCTTATGAGAACACAGTTTCCAAAAATCCATGCCAGAACCATTGCAGAGAGGGTCACAACCCCAAGGATCGATAGATTGCTCAACATTTCATGATTTGCTTTTTGGAGAATCTGGTTTTTGGCAAGACCTACAAAAATATAAAGATAAGGGAACGAGTTTTCCTTGAGACACAATTGCCTGAAAGCGTAGATCCGTTCGACGCCGTCCTCTCCGGTCCTCTCAAAAATGCCATGGTCGAGGTCACCCGACGCCTGCCCCATTCCCTCCCAGGAAATGGGCTTGCCCGGAGCGGCTGCATCACTTTTGGGCAAGCGATACAAACGCACTCCCTTCTGGTCGGCAATCGCCATGGCATACCCTTCGAGCAAATTTGCCTTCATTATGAAGCGGGCGAACTCGTTCAACCTGAACCCGGCAATGACGACGGCGACAACATCTTTATTCGCATCGAGAACCGGATAGGCGTAATTTATCGATGGGACATTGCTGAGCCTGCCTACGATATATTCTCCGACCGAAAAATCGCCCGTCTCTATCGCATCCCTGAAATGTTTCCGGTCCGACAGGTTGATACTGCCGGGCTCAAAAGGTGCGGAAGCGGCAAATAAGCACCCATCGGGAGTTGCCGCTGATATGGTGGAGTAGAATGGATTCCGTTTGTGTAATTCGCTGAAGAGCTCGTTACAGGCTTCCGAGTCCAGCCTCTGCAATTCGGGCAACTGGGCAAGGGTGCTGAGCATCTGTCTTGTGCCGATGACGATCTGTTCCTGCTGGGCCGCCAGGCTCTGGACCAGCAGCAAGGCATCCTTTTCCGCCTTCGCGATCTCATCTCTGCGCTGCTCCAGACCCGATGAGACAATGATCACGGATGCAGGGAGAAACACAAGCATCAGGAACAGCAGCAGTTTCTTGCGAATGGGCCACGAAGATAACGTTCTCTGATTGAGCACTCCGCTTCTCCTTTCCCGGGGACGGCTCATAAGGCACAAACTCGATCGATCCTGTTAATATGTCTTCTGCGCCCAGCTTTCGCCGACCTGCCGCCATACCCTGCCGCACCGTCTTAGCCGGGGTTCTGATGGGACCATCCTGGACTCCGCAATGACCGGCCGGACGAACCTCTCACGGACAAACCATAAAGAAATACAATGACAAATGTGAATCGACAGGATCTATTCTTGCGAAAAGAGAAAATCTCTTTCAACGATGAGAAGAGCCATACCGGAACCGAGGCATTATAACAATTTGCCTGCGATCCAAAAAAGAAGCATCCCGACGAGAACGGTCCCGCCGAGAGATTTGGTCTTCAGTGCAAAGAGCAGAGTGGGGACCGCCACGATTGATTTCAGATGAAACCATTCAAAATGCCGCGGGATTCCCGAAGTGAAGAGGTCGGGGAATACCAGCGCGCTCAGGATTGACACGGGGATCAGGTCAAGCCAGTCGATAAGGTACTGAGGAAGGGATCTTTGTGAAAGGAAGAACAGCGGGAACCAGCGGAGGCCGTATGTGACCAGGCCCATCCCGGCAACCATGAGGATATATCCGCTTTCAGTCATTTTTTCGCCCCCTTCTTTCCTCCCGTCGCCTTCGAACCAGGAATCCGAATGTCGCGGCAAGCAGGGATGCGATCACCACGTGGATATTCCCCGGCAGGACGAGTGACAGAACGAGGGCGCACAGGCCCGCGATACAGGCCGTTATGACGTAGAGTCCACCCCTTAGCTGCAAGACAAGCAGGGCAATAAACATGGCAGGCAGTGCAAAGTCTATCCCGAAACTCCCGGCCGGTATCCTTTCCCCGGCATACCCTCCCAGAATCGTGCTTCCCACCCAGGCGGCGTTCGATATCTGATTGACCGCAAAAGCCCGCTTCGGGTCCCAGGATCCCTTACCAAAACGGGTCAGATTGACGGCAAAGCTTTCATCGGTTACGCCATAGGCAAAGAGGGAGAAAAATCTGCGGCTGCAACCCCGCAGATAAACCGAGAGTGCCGAACTCATGAGAATGTGTCTGAGGTTGATGACCAGAGTGGTCAGAACGATCGAAATCGGATCGACCCCGCCGCTCCACATCGAAACCGCTATGAACTGAGCGCTCCCTGCGAACACGACCACGGACATGAATCCGACAGCCAGTGGATGAATGCCTGCTTTCTGAGCCAGGACGCCGAAGGCGAGACCCAGGGGGAAGTAGCCTATGCAGATCGGCCAGGCGGCTTTGAAGCCCTCTTTGAGTGCGCTGTCCGGCATCGTCATTGAATTGAGAAACCCGGCCGTCCGATGACCGGAGGACCGGCGGGACCGGGATACAGCCCGGGCACGGGACGAGAACGTGTAAGCGGTCCCTGTTCCCGCGAGAAGCAGGGTCCGATGCACCGGGTTCGATAGTGGGAAGGCGATATAAACATCGTCGAATTTCTTCCGGCGGTATTCCAGGGTCTTGAAGACCGATGCCGATCGCTGCCCGGCGCGTTCGAGCCCGGCAGGGAATTCCCGGCGTGTTGAGGATGACCTAATTCCGAGCCGGCAGGAATCCGGTCAGGAACTGAATTCCATGCTTATATCGATCGATCGGGCCGAATGAGTCAGCGCCCCGCAGCTCATCATATCGACCCCCGTTTCAGCTATAGCCCGCGCCTTTTCCAGAGTCACTCCGCCGGAGGCTTCCAGGAGCGCCCGGCCTCTGGTCAGGGCAACCGCCTCTTTCATGAGAGCCGGGGTGAAATTATCCAGAAGTACGATGTCTGCTCCCGCTTCCAAGGCTTCCTCGAGCTGATCGAGCCCCTCCACTTCGACTTCGATTTTCAGGGTATGAGGAGCCGACCGCCGGGCCCGTCCGATCGCTTCGCCGACGCTCCCGACAGCAGCGATGTGATTGTCTTTTATGAGGATTCCGTCAAACAGTCCGAATCGATGGTTGTATCCCCCGCCATGGCGGACCGCGGCCTTCTCCAGGCTGCGCCACAACGGTGTGGTTTTCCTGGTGTCCAGAAGTCTGCACGAGGTACCGGCGATCTCCTTCACCATCCGGCGGGTGAATGTCGCGATCCCGGACAGCCGCTGAAGCAGGTTCAAGGCGGTTCTCTCGCCGGTCAGAAGCGACCGCACGGGACCTTCGAGCTCAAAGCACGGCACATCGGCCGGTATCTCGTCTCCGTCCTTCCAGAGACCGGTGAGAACGGCATCCGGATCGATGATGCCGAAGATCTTCCTGAAGGGAACCGATCCGGACAGGACAAAGGATTCACGCCCGAAAACCACCGCACGCCCGCGCAGATTCGGGTCAATCACACTCTCAGTCGTGAGATCTCCATGGCCCAGGTCTTCCTGGACCGCCAGCCAGAGTAATGCGTCCAGACGATCCATATCTATTCCTCGGCGGATGCGCTCTCCCGCAGATTTCTGATGATGTCGTACTGCCTGCCGAGCTTCTCGATTTTTTCGCTCAACCGGGCGCCCTTCTCCCGCTCTCTTTCGATGACATCAGGAGGGGCCTTGTCGAGAAAATCTTCGTTGGACAGCTTCTTGTGCGTGAAGCCGAATTCCTTCTCGACCTTCTGGAGTTCTTTCTGGAGGCGCTTGGACTCGCTGTCAAAATCCAGAATGTCCTTCAGCACAACGTACACTTCGAGGCCCTGGATCACCATCCCGGCTGAAAACCCAGGTTTCTTCAATTCACTCGCACGCCCCACCCTGAGGTGCGACAACCGGCCAAGGTCGATCACCGTGCCTGCATGCGCCTCGATCAAATCCTTCTCACGATCGCCTTCACAGAGGCACACCGCTTCGACCCTGGTGGAAGGAGGCACATTCATTTCGCCCCTGATATTTCTTATCCCGCCGA
The DNA here is from genome assembly GCA_963666995.1 of uncultured Syntrophobacter sp. Classification (GTDB taxonomy): domain Bacteria; phylum Desulfobacterota; class Syntrophobacteria; order Syntrophobacterales; family Syntrophobacteraceae; genus Syntrophobacter. Next base: position 5,393,719 of record OY762941.1, read on the forward strand.
CCACCCCCATAATGATGTCCATGGCCTCTTCGGCTTCCGGATCGAGGAGATCGGGTCGAACCTCCGGGAATTTTGCCTTCATTATGCTCGCCGAGGTCTGCGGCAGCTTCTGATATATTTCTTCCGTAACAAAAGGCATGATCGGATGCAGAATGATCAGTATCTCTTCGAGGACCCTCAGTGCAATAGATCTGGCCACATTCTTTACAGCCCCGTCTTCGCCATAGAAGTCGGGCTTGATCATCTCCAGGTACCAGTCACAATATTCCCGCCATAAAAACTGATAGATGGCGCCGGCATACTGATTGAACTGGTAATCTTCCACCGCGGCTTCGACGTCGCGGATCACCCTCTGCAACCGGCTCAGGATCCAGCGGTGCACCAGCTTGGCAGGACGACCGCCTATGTCTTCCACCGCGTCGAACCCTTCGGTATTCATAAGGAGAAGCCGGGCTGCATTCCAGATCTTATTGACAAAGTGCTTGTAGCCCTCGATGCGCTCCTCGGACAATTTGACATCCCGCCCCTGCACCGCAAGCGCGGTCAGCGTGAATCTCAGGGCATCCGTGCCGTACTTATCCATCATGACCAGAGGATCGATCACATTCCCCTTGGACTTGCTCATCTTCTGGCCCTGGGCATCCCGGACCAGGGCGTGGATATACACCCTCCGGAAGGGGACTTCTTCCATGAAATGGAGCCCCATCATCATCATCCGGGCAACCCAGAAAAATAGAATGTCGAACGCCGTAACGAGCACCGAGGTGGGATAGAATTTCTCGAGTTCACGTGTCCTGTCCGGCCAGCCGAGGGTGGAGAACGGCCAGAGTCCGGAGCTGAACCATGTGTCCAGAACATCGGCTTCCTGTTCGAGCCGGGAGCCTTTGCATTTTGTACACTCCCCGGGCGCTTCCATCGAAACGATCGTCTCGCCGCAGTCGCTGCAGTACCATGCCGGGATCCGGTGGCCCCACCAGATCTGTCTGCTGACACACCAGTCTTCGACGTTTTCGAGCCACAGGAAATAGTCCTTCTCCCATTTCTGGGGAACAATGACCGTCCTTCCCTCTCGAACGGCGGCGATTGCCTTTTCCGCCAGAGGTTTGGTGGACACGAACCATTGGAGCGACTGCATCGGCTCCACTATACTCCTGCACCTGTAGCAATGTCCCACGCGATGCCGGTATTTTTCCGTCCTGACCAGAAAACCGCCTTTTTCCAGATCCCGCAGAATTCTCTTCCGGCACTCGGTGCGATCCATGCCGGCATAAGCTCCGGCATTTTCATTCATCATTCCCTTTTCATCGATCACCTGGATAAGATCGAGATTGTGCCTGCGGGCGAGTTCGAAGTCATTGAAGTCATGCGCCGGAGTAATCTTCAGGGCGCCCGTTCCGAATTCACGGTCGACATAGGCATCCGCGATGACCGGGATCTGCCGGTTCATAATGGGCAGGAGGACTTTCTTCCCGAGGAAAGACCGGTACCGGGGATCATCGGGGTGAACCGCCACCGCAGTGTCTCCCAGCATGGTTTCGGGACGGGTGGTCGCCACCACGAGGGCTCCGTCTCCATTGATCACCGGATACTTCAGGTGATAGAGGAACCCATCGAGTTCCTCACCGTCCACTTCGATATTGGCGAGGGCGGTCATGCACCGGGGACACCAATTGATCATCCGTTTACCGCGGTAGATGAGCCCTTCGTTATAGAGCCTGACGAAGACTTCGCGGACAGCCCTGGAAAGCCCCTCATCCATCGTGAACCGTTCCCGTTCCCAGTCACATGAGGCCCCAAGGCGTTTCAACTGGTTGATGATGATCCCGCCGTACTTTGCCTTCCACGTCCAGACCTTCTCCTGAAAGGCTGCCCTTCCCAGTTCATGACGGCTGAGTCCCTCTCCTGCGATCTGCCGTTCAACCACGTTCTGAGTGGCTATGCCCGCGTGGTCCGTTCCGGGCAGCCAGAGCACTTCGAAATCCTTCAGCCTTTTGTACCTGGACAGGATGTCCTGTAGAGTGTCGTTCAGGGCGTGTCCCATGTGCAATTGACCGGTCACGTTAGGGGGAGGTATGACGATGCTGAAAGGCGGCTTTGAACTTTTTTCGTCGGCATGGAAATACCCATGTTCTTCCCAGTGCTTGTACCACTTTGATTCCACGATATCGAATTCGTATGCTTTTGGCAAAATGCCTTCGTCCATTGAACGCTCCCAGATTATGATTCGCCTTCTACCGGCCCTGTTCCTTCTTCAGCCTCTCGATCTCTTCCTTCAGTACGGCTTGAACGATTTCGGGCAGCTTGCTTTCAACAATTTCACGCACAGCATCGACGAGTTTCGTTTCGATCTGCGACACAAAAATTTCCAGCCTTTCATCGACGGTCGGTGAGGCTTCCACGGGAGGCGCGACAGGACCCCCGGCAAGGCTTGCCTGAGCGGAGCCGCCCGACTCCTTTCTCTCTATCGAAGAGCCCTGGATATCTGATTGGAACATGGACTCGAAATAATCGCCCTGAGGTTTATTCAGCCGGATGTCCGGTTCGGTCGGTTTTTCAGTGAAAAGGGAAAACAGCGGGTCCACGAACTGTGTCTCGCCGCTTTCCGCTCGAGCCTCGGTTTTCGCAGGGCTTTCCCCCTTCATTCCTCCCGCGGACAAATCCGCCAGAAGGCCGCGTTCCTTCCCGGTATCAATATCCGCTTCGAACTCCGTAGTGAGATCATCAGCCTGGATATCCGAATCGATGTCGATGATCTCAACATCGAGATCGAAGTCTTCCTCGTCTTCCAGGACTCCTTCTTTGAGTTCGATAACCTCTTCAAGGTCGATCACTTCATCGTCGTAGTCCTGGTCCAGGTCGATCTCCGGTTCTTTCACAAATTCTTTCCCGTCGTCTTCCAACCCCGTCGGCCTTTTCGATTTCTTCATATCACTTCCCCCATTCGGGTAATTTGTTTGTTACGGACCAGACAGTCTAGTTTACATCGAAAGGTCGAAAGAACACAGCTTTTTGCCTTCAGACAGCCGGCAACCGATAACACGCGCGGAAATTGGCTGTCAAGGCAAAGCTGGACGCCCGGCCGGCCCGCCCGATCAAACCGTCCGAATCGGGGACCGCCGTCGACTCACACCCTGAGGTCGACCGAGGTTTCGAATTCTCCGCCGAGGTCCTTATACCTTTTGACATTGACCTCATCCGTTTCTTTTCGTTAGAGTAAGCCTCACCCGAAGATTCTCCTTCCGGCCGGACAGTAGCCGCCCCCGGTTTTTTCGTGGAGCACCGGATCAGCTCGGCTGCGGATCGGAGAGTCTTTTCGGGGACATACGGGACCCTATTCACTATGCAAATTACCCTGTACCGGTATTTGATCAAAGAACAAATAGTGCCCTTTTTCGTTTGCCTTCTGGGAGTGAGCGTCATCCTTCTTACGGGACGGCTGCTCCAGCTTTTGCGCTACCTGTTCACTTCCTCCTCCACAGTGCTCGATCTCCTGCAACTGATCGCCTTCGCCCTGCCGAAACTCATGCTCTTCGCCCTGCCCATGGCGGCGCTGCTTGGAGTTCTGCTCGCATTCGTAAGGTTGAACGCCGACAATGAGATCATCGCACTGCGCGCCGCAGGGATCGGCTTCTACCAGTTCCTGCCGCCGGTCGCGTTCATGCTCCTGGGAGTCACCCTGGTGTCCTTCCTGAACATGGTTTATGTAATCCCGCCGTCCAGCATCGCCTTCGAATACAAAATCAGAAACATGGCCCGGTCGAGCCTGCCGGTCCTGATGCAGGAAGGGACTTTCATCACCGCGATTCCAAAACTGGTCTTTTTCTTTCAGTCCGTTAACCCCAATGAATTGTCCATTCGAGGGATTTTCGTCCAGGACCAGAGACAGCCGGACGTCCGTCTGGCCATTGTTGCCGAACGCGGTCAAATCGCCTATCAGCGAGACTTGAACCACTTAACTTTCAAGCTGTCAAACGGAATCATCACAAGAGTGTCCGATGATGTTAAAAATGCGCAGTCGATAGAGTTCAAATCGTACGACCTCACGTTCCCGCTCGACGAATTGCTCGGCACTGCGGATAAGTATTCGAAAAGCAAGCGGGAGATGACCCTTCGTGAGCTGTTTCGAAGCGTGAGAGACAAATCCGACGATATCGGATTTCAGATAGAGTTCTACCAGAGGCTCGCCTTTCCTTCCGGCTGCCTGCTGCTCGGCCTGATCGGCGCCCCTCTGGGAGCCATATCCCGCCAACGGGGCCGCATGACAGGTGTAACCATCGGTCTGTGCGTTTTCCTCGTTTACTATGTCATTCTCTCGGCCGGAAAAGGACTCGGAGAGAACCACATGGTGGGTCCATTCATCGCAAGCTGGGCTCCGAATTTCCTGTGCGCAATCGTTGCCGTTTACCTCTGGCGAAAAATCCACCATGAAACGCCCTTCAAAGCATTGGCTTTTCTGCAACATAAAATCGCGGGATTGGCCGCTCTACGGAAGGTGTGCAGGCTGAAGCAACCATGAAAATAATACCCCGGTATATCCTGAGGCATTTTTTCCCGATTTTCGCATTGTCGCTCTCATCCTTTACGGGCTTGTACCTCGTCATCGATTTTTTTGAAAAAATAGACAACATGCTGGAGAAAAACCTCTCCCTGGTCGACACTTTCTCCTATTTCCTGAACAAGACTCCTTTTATCGCAGCCCAGGGCATTCCCGTGGCGGTTTTACTCGCATCTCTCATAACGCTCGGCCTGCTTAAACGAAACCGGGAACTGATCGCTTTGGAAGCCGCGGGAGTCAAGTCCATCACCTATGTAACTCCCATCATTGCGGCAGCCTTCGTGATTTCGCTCGTCCACCTGGTAGCCGGCGAAACCATCTCACGGACCATGAATCAGGAATCCCAGAGGATATGGAAGGAGCAGGTTCAACTCCGCAAGGCCCCGATCAGTTGGGGCCAGGAAAACGTCTGGTACCACGGGCAGGATGTGATCTATCAAATTCGTCTGTACGACAAGAGAAATCAAACGCTCGAAAAAGTCTCCCTCTTCTTCCTCGACAATCAGTTCAGGCTGGTCGAAAGACTCGATGCCAAGCGGTTCCGGTGGGAAGACTCAAAGTGGATCGCCGAAGGGGGATTGGCTTTGAAATTCAACGATTCGGGCACAGATCAACAGTGGTTCAACGAGAGAGTGTTGAACCTCCAGGAAACCCCTTCCGATTTTTCGGGTCTTGAGACCATCCCGGAGGAATTGCCGTGGATGGATCTCTACGATTATGCAAAGAAGATCCGTCAGGAAGGCTACAACTCCATCCCGTATGAGGTGGATCTTCACATGCGGATAGCCTTTCCGTTTACGACGCTCATTGTGGCGGTCCTGGGGATTATCATTGCAATGAGGCAGGGGATGCACGGCGGAATTGCCCTGGGCGTGGGGATCGCGCTGCTGGTCACTTGCCTTTTCTTCGCCGTGCAGCAGCTTGGCTATGCGCTTGCAACCGCCGGGATCCTGCCTCCTTTGGTGGGAGTATGGGCCGGGAATGTGATCTTTGCCGCCGCGGCGGTTTACCTTTGGCTCTCCAACCCGGCGACCTGTTGAGAATCATTGAATCGGGGGCGGCGCCATTGCCCCTGGGCGGGCAACGCGGGGTCCGGGCATCTTTTGCTCTGAAGGGTCCCGAACCGGGTGACGGTCCTTCTTTTTCACAGGATCGTTTCCGAAAGATTCACTCAGGTCGGCAACCGCGTTTCCAGGGCCATGGCGATCTTCTTCTTGAGTTCCGTCAGATCGAAGCTTTTCACCACGTAGAAATCCGCCGCGATGGATTTCATATCCTCTTTGAAGGTATCGTAGGCCGTGGACAAAATAACCGGCAAATCGTAAAAACGGTTTCGAATGTCCTGAAGCAGATCGAGACCGTTGTAGTCGACCATCTTAATATCGAGGATCACCAGATCCGGCTTTTCTTCCTCGATGAGTTCCAGGAGTCTGTATCCGCTCTCCGCAGTAATGACTTCATAGCCCACCTCTTTCAATTCCTCGGAGTAGAGCAGCCGAATATGTTCTTCATCATCAACCACCAGTATCTTCGGCATCATTGAGTCTCCTTCTGAGTTGGATCATTCCCAAGCCTTGATAATGTAAGGCTTGTTTTCTTCAAAGATCGTGCATTCATTTTCGACGTATTCCTCGGACTGCTGCAGCGACATCCTTTCGGTCTTCTTGACAAATGACAGCACCTTCCCCAGGTAGAGCGGGAGCAGCGCATCGAGGAGAGTATATCTTTCCGTGCTGTTCATACTCCGATAACTGTTGGCGGTGTCGAACAGGATCCTGGCCCAGGTTTGCGTGGGGAATGAAAAATGCTGAATCCCAAGGCCTCGAATTTCCTGTAGTTTTGGGAAAATCGTCTGGCCGTAAATCTGCTGCCAGATTCCGCTGTATTTGTCAAATCCTTCGATGAAACGTTCATGCATCCGAGCGGCATTGATTTCGGTCGGCAAAGGCATTTCCACCTCTTGCGTATCCGTCCCGAAAAGAGCAGCGGGTTTGCTCCATTTCACCTGATGCCAGAAATCGGCATACACCGTCATCAAATCGAAAATGGTGCTCAGTGCCTGATGGAAAAGCACCTGGAGGTGAGCATAAGGGTCTATTACCCGGTGGATCTTAGGACAGCCCATAAAGGACTGGCATATGGGCATCCGGGAACTGAGGGCGATGTTCGTCATCCAGATGTCGACACCGTAACCCTCAACGGCGTCGGTCCAGACAGGTGAGTTCAGAAAGGAATCGACCAGTTGACCTTTGAACCCGAAGTCTCCCACGTTGGGCTGACGAATCCTTCTCCCGTAGAGACATCGCAGCAGGGGATAAATCAGGGAACTGGTAAGAGTCGCTTCATATTTATGGCGAACATACAGAGGAACGGTGTAGCCCGCGCCCCTGGCTATCGGCGTTCCCAGGTTTCTGATCCACTCCGGACTGATATTCCTGATGTCCGCCTCAACGACAATGACTATCCCGGCCTTCAGTTCACGGACCTTCTCGAAAAAAATGCGCAGGCTGTTCCCTTTGCCGCGGACTCCGGGCGGAGTGGATAGATAGATTTTGGGGATCTCCCCGGCAGCGCTGAAGAAAGCCTCCCTGGTCCCATCAGCCGAATGGTTGTCACAGTTTATGATGACGCTGTTTAAGTCGCCGAAGTAATTTTTCAGCCCCTTCGCGACCTGCAGCGTGGTATTTCCGATGTTCTCGGCTTCGTTGAAAGAAGGGACGCCGACCACAATATCGGCTTTTGTGATTTGTTGAGGGTTTTCTTCATAAAATACCATCTAAAACACTCCTGCTCTACTTGCGTGGCGCCTCTTTGCTGCTCTTCAGATACTTAAACACATCCGCATCCGTGCTCAGTATGAAAGAACTCTTGGAATTATTGAAATCGCGGTAAAGCTCCAGCGAACGATAGAAGGAAAAAAACTCGGAGTTTTTTCCGTAAGCGTCGGCATAGATCTTCGTGGCCTCTGCATCCGCCTTGCCCCTGATTTCCTGGGATTTTCGGAAAGCTTCCGAAGTGATCTTCGCCATCTCGCGCTCCATCTGGCCGAGAATGGCCGCCCGCTCTCCCTCGCCTTCCGAACGGTACTGGGCCGCGATTCTCTTGCGTTCCGAAATCATACGGTCAAAAACCTTTTTTTGGACCGATTCGACGTAGTTGATCCTTTTGATACGAATATCCAGAAGCTCGATGCCAAACTCGGGCAGGAGCCGGCCTGCATCGGCAACCATCTCGCGGGTGATTTTCTCCCGTCCTTTGGTCAAATGATCCGATGCCCCGCCGAAGGTGACCTGTTCCTCCCCCGCATCGGCACGCTGGAAATCGGGTATCCCGGCTTCGTTGAGCCGTTGCTTCGCCTCCTCCCATCCTTCACTTCTGACCAGTTCTATCAATTCATTGTTGGAAACGTAATCCCTTGCGACGGAATCGACGATGCCGTCGAGGCGGCTGTTGGCTGTTGAGACATTACCGGCACGTTTCAGGAACAGCAAAGGATCTTTGATCCTCCACCGTGCGGTAATGTCCACCCAGATGTATTTCTTGTCCCTTGTGGGGATCTGATTCGGGCTTCCATCCCACTTCATGATGCGCTTCTCGAAGAAATTCGCCTTTTGAAGTATCGGAATTTTAACATAAAGCCCGGCTTGGGTGATCGGTTGGCCAACGGGTTTCCCCAGTTGCGTGATCACGACCTGCTCGGTTTCACTCACAATGAAAATGGAACCGAACACGACGATTCCCAGTATGACGACCACAACGGCCAGTGTGCGTGCCCCTCTTGAAATCATTGCTGATCCTTCTTCGCTAAGCGTCTTTCGTGACGAAGTCTATTTTTTCGGTTCACCCTCATTGGTTTGGGGCTTGCTTTGGGGCTTGCTCACATCGAAAAGAGGCAGCATGTTTCGCTGGTTCTCATCGATAACGTACAGGTGTTCCACGTGGCCAAGGAGGTCCCCGATGCTTTCAAGGTACATGCGGCGCCGCGTGACATCGGGAGCCTTTTCGTATTCCGCAAGGATGTTCGCAAACCGCTGCACCTCCCCCTGGCTGCGGTTGACCCGCTCCAGAGAATACCCTTCGGCCTGGGACACAGTCTGCCTGGCCTCACCCATCGCCCTCGGGATCTTCTGATTGTAGGCTTGCTGGGCGTCGTTGATCATTCGCTCCCGCTCCTGCTGGGCTTCATTGACTTCATTGAAGGCAGCCTTGACGGCATCGGGCGGGTTCGCGTTCTGAAGCTGGACGGTAACGATCTTGACTCCGGTCTTATACGTATCCATGATGGTCTGGATTTCCACCTTGGCCATGTCCGCGATGGAGGCCCTGCCGACCGTGAGGACATCATCCGAATAACGATTCCCGACGATCCTGCGGACCACGGATTCCGAGATGTCGTCCAGGGTCGATTCCACATCTTCCAGTTGGAACAGGTAATCCACCGGGTTCTGGATCTTGTACTGCACCATCCACTGGAGATTCACCACGTTCAAATCCCCGCTGAGCATCACGGCTTCTTCTTCGAAACCCTTTTCGGTGAACCGCGACCGAACTCCCGGCTGGACGGTCCGGTAGCCGTATTCGCGCTGAAGGACCCTGCCCGTCAGGATCTTCCTCACCGTGTCCACACCGAAGGGAATCTTGAAATGAAGCCCCGCATCCGAAGTATGGCTAAGTTTCCCGAATCTTTGGACGACCGCGGTTTCCTGAGGTTCCACAGTATAGTAAGAATTGAGTCCCACTATAATAAGAAGGACTACCAGGACAACCAGCCAAATCGGTGCGCTCGAGAAGGAAGAGAACTTGTATTTGTTCTTGAGGCGTACAAAAACCTCCTCGAGTTCTCTGAGACTGTCCTGCCCGGGGGATCTCCCCGGTGGATTTTGCCAGACCATGTTATCTCCTGTTCCGATTCTGCGGGCTTTTCACCCTTATCCGGCCATTTTGTTTCGACCACGGTCGGCCCTGGCTATGGGCCGGCCGGTCGCGGCGATGATCGGTCAATTCCTGCCTTTATGAATCCATTCAAAGCCATAAGCGAAGAAGACGAGCAACCCACAGATGAGCAGGGTGAAAGGGATGGACGCGCCGGGGAAAAAGAAGCGGGTCAGCATAAACCCGAACACAATCCCCATCAGAATCCGAATGGTCAGCACCTTAAAGCGCACCCGAGCGAAAAAATCATTCATCTCCCACCTGTCGCCGTTCTGGAATGAATTGCATGCCCTGCGATTGAGAGTTTATTCTATTCCTTCGTTTCTCAAGCATCCTAATGAGACGGGGTAGTATTGTCAAGCTTATCCCCCCTTGCTGCAAGCGCCCGCGGAAGCCGCTGCCAGCTTAATGATTGCGTTTTGCTTTGTGCCGGGGGTATAAGATCTAAGTCATCGTGGGGACTGGAGGGTATCCATGCGGAAACTCCACGGTTTTCACCGTGATTGGGCAAGGAGGCGACGGGAGGATGCGAGGCTTCAGGGGCACTCCTTATTTCCACCTGCAGCCGTCCTCGTTCAACGACGGGGAACCATAGTGCCGGGTTCGTGATGGATTCCCGTATCGGCTATATTCCGGGATCGTACTCCAATGTTGTTGATGCCGTGCGCCCCCGAATTCTTGTTTGAGACTCACAAAGGGATGCCGTATAGGCTATAGGAGTAGTCGAGAAGATGGGACTTGCCGCCGATCCGTGATTATCTTTGGTGGCGTCCGGGTGGATGATTCCGGCATGGGGGGTGCATTTACGGCAGATTTGGCCGAAGATGCCCATGCAGTGCCGGAAAGTCCCATGCAAACATTACAGCACTTCGCTCGCTCGACGATCTTTCCCGTCACGGGCACCCCCTCCGGATGCCGCATTTACTTAGCCGGGAAGTGCTTGGAACTGACTCTTTTCCGGGTTTTCGATACCCTCTTCGGGCATCAAAGCGGAGGGGAAATCCGCATGTTGAGTGAATTTCCCGCCGGGGTGTTCGAGGACATTCGAAGAGGGGCGTCATGGAACGATTTCTGATCTCGATGGACTGTACTCCAGGGTTCCTCAAGAGCATCGATTATATCAACCGGGTGCTGAAAGGAGCCGTTCAGGCTCAAATTGTGCTCTTTCATGTCATTCCGGCGGTTTCGCCCAATTTATTGAAACGGGATGAAGTGCAGCGGCTGGAACGGGTACACGAAGAATGTCCTGCATTAAGAGGGTATTTCTGGAAGCAGGAGGACGAGGACCAAATGAACCGGGCTTTCGACGAGGCTCGACGGTTGCTCCTGGAGGGCAGCTTCTCCGACACCCAAGTCCGTACTCATTTTAGCGTGGAATCGACTGAAATCGCTCAGGTCATTCTGAACAATGCCAAAGAACTCGGCTGTTCAACCATCGTCATGGAACGGAAGCGGTTGAGCAGGGTCAAGGAACTTCTGTTGGGGAGCGTCACAAGCACCCTGGTCAAGTTGGCGAGAGGGATCACCGTCTGGGTCGTTGATTATTGATGTGCTGCAACATAAGAAGAGGAGTCCATCATGGCGGAGAAATTCTTTAAAAACATCGTTTTTTGCACGGATTTTTCGGACAATGCGGACCTCGCATTTCTTACGGCCAGGGAACTGGCTTCTCATTATGGGGCAACGCTCCACATCGTCCATATCATGGTGAATTTTTCGCTTGCCCCCCCCATCCACGCCACCTATATGCCGATAGAATACGATCCCAAGTTCGTGGAACAGATAACTCAGGCCGCAAAAGATTCGATCCAGGAAAAATACCTGAGCAAGCTCGCGACCGACCAGCCTCATGAAGTGCATCTGCTCTCCGGTTATGCATCCACCGAAATCATCAGGATCGCCGAAGAGAATAACGTCGACCTCATCGTGATGGGGTCGCACGGCCTGTCGGGACTCGCCCATGTCCTTTTCGGCAGCACCGCGGACCGCGTTGTCCGCAGAGCGCCCTGTTCGGTTCTGACTGTGCGGCAGCCGGGGAAAGGACCGCTTCCTAAAGAGATTTAAACATGTCGTTCGGGAGGAACCGCCATTTCATGAATTTGCTCGTGACCGGCGCAGCCGGCTTTATCGGATATCACCTGGCGCTTCGACTCCTCAGGGAAGGAAACTCCGTGGTGGCCGTAGACAACGTCAACGACTACTACGATGTCAACCTTAAATGGGATCGGCTGAAGCAGCTTCAGGAATTCCCGGGATTCACGTTTCACAGGCTTGACCTGCAGAACACTCCACAAATGGAAGATGTCTTCCGCAAGCATTCATTCGATGCGGTGGTGCATCTGGCTGCGCAGGCAGGCGTGCGATACTCCCTGCAGAACCCTCATTCCTATGTGGAAAGCAATCTCACCGGATTCGCCAACATCCTGGAGGGATGCAGACACCGGAAGGTGAAGCATCTTGTCTTTGCTTCCTCGAGTTCGGTTTACGGCGCAAACGCCAGGATGCCGTTCACGGTCCATCAGAATGTCGACCACCCCGTCTCGCTCTATGCCGCCACCAAAAAGGCCAATGAACTCATGGCGCATACCTATGCCCACCTCTTCGGACTTCCCTGCACCGGCCTGCGGTTTTTCACCGTGTACGGCCCGTGGGGACGGCCCGACATGGCTCTTTTTCGATTCACTCAATCCATATTGGCGCGTGAGCCCATCCAGGTCTTTAACTACGGGAAAATGCAGCGCGACTTTACTTATATCGACGATATCATCGAAGGGGTGGTGCGCGTCATCGGGGTCCCACCCACACCCAACCCGGAATGGAAACCTGAGACCCCGGACCCGGCGACGAGCTACGCTCCCTACAGAATATACAACATAGGAAACAACAGCCCCGTGGAACTCATGGAATTCATCGCGACCCTCGAAGAATCCCTGGGGCTGACGGCAACCAAGGAATTTCTGCCAATGCAGCCGGGAGACGTGATCGCCACGTATGCCGATATCGAGGAACTCTCGAATGATTTCGGTTTCCGGCCTTCGACGACCATAAGGGAAGGTATCAGGCGATTCATCGAATGGTACCTCGACTATTACGGAACACCCGTGGACCCCTCGCAGCCCATAGCGAGCGGGAACCGGCCCCGTTGCCGGAGGGGACTCACCATTCGTAAAACAGATCCTGTTCGTTGAGCAATTCGCAGCCGCTCTTCGTCACGCGGACCATATTCTCCAGCCGGACCCCTCCGTAGCCCGGGATGTAAATCCCCGGTTCGACGGTAACCACCATGTTTTCTTCCAGGACGGTTGAATTGTATTTCCTCAAATTCGGCGACTCGTGGACCGCAAGGCCCACTCCGTGACCCAGGCCATGCCCGAAGAACTCCCCGTATCCCGCCTTCTGTATGATATCCCTGGCCGTTCGGTCCGCTTCGACGGAATCCAGCCCGCTGCGGATGTGATTCTGTGCGGCAAGTTGAGCTTCGCGCACGGTGGAGTATATTTCCTTCAGGCGGCCGTCGGGCCTGCCCGCAATCCAGGTCCGGGTCATATCCGAACAATAATGATCGAGTTTTGAACCAAGGTCGAAGATGACCGGATCCCCTTCCGAGAGCCGTCGTTCGCCGGGCACGGCGTGGGGTAGAGCGGCGTTTGGACCGGCGGCTACGATGGGCGGGAAGGAAACGGCTTCCCCGCCTCCTTCTCTTATCCTGCGCTCGATTTCCCAGGCTATCTCCTTCTCCTTCCGCCCATATCCCAGGCCCTGCCAGACGTCGGCGAGCACCCGCTCGGTCAGTCGCAACGATGCTTTGATCCGTTCTATTTCGAGCGGTTCCTTGATCACGCGGAGCTGTTCGGCAAGACCATCCAGACCGATGACCGCCGCTCCGGGCCTGCTTTTCTTCAACAATTCCTCGATCTCGCGGTATCTCCGATACGTCAGGTAGTTGCTCTCGACTCCGAGTCTTTCGATGGGAGTGTCGGAGAAAAGATCGGGGAGTACCTGGGGCAGTCCCTGTCTGTACACGACGAGCGTGTAGTCCCGGGCTTCGTTTCCGGCCGCCTCCTCGTACCTCGGGTCTGTCAGCAGGACCTGTTTGGACGGTGTAATGAAGAGGAATCCCGAACTCTCCGTCAGTTGAAGGTCTTCGGCTTCATAGCCGCTCAGGTAATACCGGTTTTCAGGGTTTGCAATAAGAAAGGCATCGAGCGCGTTCTCCTCACACAATTCACGAAAACGCGCGAGTCTTGCCTCGAATATGTTTTCAGCCATAGTCTGCTCCTTTGTTACACCGTATCATTCACACCCGCATAAATATAAGGTCGGGGAAATCCCCATGCGAGGACCGACCGGGCGAGTGGAGCGAAACGCGGCCCCTTGCCGGTCCGCCGCAGCCTCGCGTCAAAGGCATTTCCACCGGGAACACCCCACGAACCGTCCGAAAAAGAGTTTGGCATTTCGATCCGAGGTGTTATGCTTTTATCACATCAACGGGAACATAACAAAGGAGTGCCTGATATGTATGCCAGAACGCTGGTGCTGCGCTTTTCCAAAGACATGGTCGACAAGCCTATTATCACCTACCTGGTGCGGGATCATAATTTAACCTTCAACATATTGAAGGCGCAGATCTACCCCCGCAAAGAGGGAATGCTCGTGCTCGAACTCCGCGGGAGCAAGAGAGATTACGACAAGGGGATAAGGTACCTGGAAAGCCTCGGGGTCGAAGTCGAACCCGTCGCTCACGGCATTCGGCGAGACGATGACAAATGCTACCAGTGCGGGGCGTGCACGGCGGTGTGTCCGACCGGCGCCCTGCACATCAAACGGCCCGACATGGAAGTCCTCTTCGAGTCCGAACGGTGCAGCGCCTGCGAGCTGTGCGTGAAAGCCTGTCCTTCCCGTGCAATGATCGTCACTTTCGATAAAACACTGGCGCTTTGAGCGGCAGCCATCCGAGGGTCCCCTGTGCCCGGCTTCGTACACCTGCGGGATGCCGCGTCCCGGCTCTTCGACTACTGCTGAAAAATTCGAGGCCGCTTTGCGCAGGCAACCGCCGGACGGGAGGACGCCTCTCAGGAGCGGCCTGTTTGAGGCGTTAGCCGCCATAACCATTGATGAAGGATAAAACAGTCGTTGCGTATAGCGGTCGCGATGAGCGGTGGAGTGGACAGTCTCAGGACTGCCGTCATTCTTCGGGAACAGGGTCACGACGTCTTCGGCGTTCATATGCGTTCCATACCCGGTTCGCGAACGGGCAGGTGGTCGGCCGAAGCGATGAGCACATCCAGGGAGGATCTTCTGCGGGGGCTTGCCTCGCGATTCGGGATCCCAGTGACTGTCACAGACCTCCGTGAATCCTTCGAGTCCTGCGTGATAAGGCCCTTTTTGGACGCATACCTGCGGGGACTGACTCCGAATCCCTGCGTCTGGTGTAACCCGCGGGTCAAATTCGGGCACCTTCTCAAAGAGGCGTTCGCCCTCGGAGCGGACCGCTTCGCCACGGGTCATTACGCCAGGATAGCACCGCCGGACTCAACTTCCTCGAGATTCAGGCTCCTCCGGGCGCGAGACCACTCCAAGGACCAGTCTTACTTCCTCTACGGGCTCAGCCGGCATCAGTTGGAGACCGCCGTTTTTCCTCTAGGGGAAACCTGCAAGAAGGAGGTATTCACCTGGGCTGAAGACGTTGGGATCGGTTCGCTTTTTCCGGGTGAGAGCCAGGAGATTTGCTTCATTCCCGCCGGGGAATATCATGAATTCCTGCGGGAACGCCTGAGCGCTGATTGTCTGCCGCAAAAGGGCCCCATAGTGGATCAGGACGGCAAAACCCTGGGGGAACACAAAGGGATCTTTGCCTACACGGTGGGCCAGCGCCGTGGACTCGGAATCCCGTCCAGCGCACCGTATTATGTGGTCAGGTTGGAACCGCGCAGCAACACGGTCCATGTCGGGAGGGCCAGGGACCTTTATCGCTCCTCCTTCGCGGTGGGAGACATCAATTGGGCATCCATACCCTGTCCGTCCCAACCGTTTCGATGCTGGGTTCGAATCCGCCATCATCATGAGCCCGCTCCGGCCCTGGTGTCCCCTCACGAAGACGGTTCCGCCGCAGTGAGCTTCGAGGTTCCCCAACGCGCGGTGACCCCCGGGCAATCGGCGGTCTTCTATGACGGCGAAATGGTGCTTGGTGGGGGGATCATCCTGGATTGACACGGAACAGCGCCCCGCACTCACCTCGTAACGTGGAACCAGCCGGTGCGGACCTCCTTGAAGCGTGTGGTCCCACGAATGGGACCCCGGCTCACAGTGTTGCCGGTTATCATTACGCCCGATTCTCATCCCATCGTGATGAGGACCTGAGGCGGCCGTAAGTGGATTTGGTATCTTCATGGAGAATTATCCGGGAGATTGATTTGAAGGGAAAGACGGTAGCACTGGAAACCCTCGGCTGCAAAGTAAATCAATACGAATCTTCATGCCTGCTCGAAGGGTTGAAGGAACGCGGATGCCTGCAGGTTCCGTTCAGGCAGCCGGCAGACATTTATATCGTTCACAGTTGCGCGGTTACCGCCAGAGCTGCTTTTCAGACACGGCAACTGCTGCGGAGGGCCAGGCGGCTGAATCCTGGAGCACTGGTCGTTGCAGCGGGCTGTGACGCCCAGATCGAGCCTGACCGGCTCGCCGGAGAACAGCTTGCAACACACATACTCGGCAGCGATGAAAAATTCGACCTCCTCCGCTGGATCGAGACTCCCGGGAGCTTTTCGAATCCGTGTCGAGCCGTATTCGACTCGAGGTCGCTCGATCGCTTCAACGCCCAGCCGGTCTCCCGGATGCATACCGGGCGAACCCGTGCTTTCCTGAAGATTCAAGACGGCTGCAATGCCTTCTGTTCCTACTGCATCGTGCCCTATACCCGGGGGAGGAGCAGGAGCCTGCCTATGACGGATGTGATTTCCCAGATGAATCGTTTTGTCGATGCGGGCTACCGGGAAGTGGTGCTCACGGGGATTCACCTCGGCCAGTGGGGAAGGGATTTGCATCCCTCCGAGGACCTTTCACGGCTGCTGAAAACTATTGAAGAAGGTTCTCCGCCGCACCGGCTGCGCTTGAGTTCCCTCGAACCGCTCGAGTGGCACGGGGAACTGCTCGAAACAGTATCCTCCCTTCAGAGCGTGTGCCCCCATTTTCACGTTCCCTTACAGAGCGGGGACGATGAAGTGCTGGGGCGCATGAACCGTCCGTATACCTCCCTGCAGTATGCGGAACTCATCCACGAATTGAGGCGCCGGTTTCCCGACGCCGCCCTGGGAGCCGACGTGCTTGCGGGATATCCCGGCGAAACGGAGAAGCAGTTTTCGAATACCTTCCGGTTGCTGGACGGCCTCCCCCTCACCTATCTTCATATATTCCCCTTCTCACCGCGCCCGGGGACGCCTGCGGCCGAGTTGCCCGGCCGGATCGGACCCCAGGAGATGAAAAGGCGCACAGGCATCCTGCGGGAACTGAGTGCAAAAAAACGGCGGCTTTTCAGGAATCGTTTTCTAAACCGGCCGTTGGAAGTCCTGGTGGAATCAGAGGCCGCTCCGGGCTTTTGGCACGGTACGACCGCGAACTACCTCCAGGTCCTCGTTCCCGCATCCCCGATCGTCGCCTCGGGGGTTCTCGTGAACCTGCGTGCGACCAGACTCACTGAAAATGCGCTGATCGGCGAATATCCGTCTAACCTTCCGTGAAGAGAAAAAAGCCGACCATGTGCGGATCCGGAAGGCTGGTTCCGGAAAAAGCCGGCATTTCCTCCGAGTACGCCTTCAGGATTGAATCCACATAGTCGAAGACCAGGGAATGTTCCCGTTCGTGGGGCAAGAGCTTCAGGACCCAATTCCCAACGGCCTCCCGCAACGATCCCGGCTGAGCGAGGGGGAAGAGAACCGGCCACTGGCTGACGGGTATCGGTTGGAGCGCCCAGCGTTTTGTCATAAGGAATTGAGCGGCGGCCGTCAGGATCATGGCGCCGAGCGTGACATCAGCGAGGCCGGGAATCTGGCTGCCGGGAAGGAGACTGTTCCCAATCATATCGGGGTGCGGATTCAGCGCCCTGTAGGGAACTGCCAGCAGCGCGACCGTCCGGATGAAACGGTCCGCCACTCCGAGGTCGCTTTCCTTCCTGAAATAATCTTCGCCGGGAGCGCTCCCCGGAACCGAGGCCGGTCTCAGGAGCATCGGGGTTTTCCCCAGCAGCAATTCGGCCCGTTCCATCCACTCGCGATCCAGGCATCGGATTCCCTCAGGCCATTCGGACAGCCAGCCCCGACGCACGATTTCTCCTAACCGGTTGCGGATCTCACCCACGCGTGTCTGGGCCAGCCGAAACATGTGCTCGAGGTAGACATTATCCAGGGCCTTCACCGCGGTCTCCCGGTCCCCCCCACTCAACAATTCCAGACCCAGGTTGACGTAGGCCGCCGTCTTGGCAACAGCCTTTCTCAAGGCCGCAGGGCTTTCGGTGGAAACCTGGTCTGCCACGACAACCTTGTTTGCCAACAAAGCCAGTTCCAACTGCAAGCTGCAGGCGAGTGCCGGGTCTTCAATCGCCGCGAGCGCGACGCTCAGGATTTCTCCCTCAGGGACCAGCGCGACGGCAAAAGACGGTGGGGCAGACTCCTCCGGTATGATATCCGGCGTCTTCTTGCCGGAAACAATTTCGCCCGGAGCGATGGAACGGTATATCTCGAGCGCATCGTAAAAATCGGGGATGCCGTTTTCCTCCATCCGGGCGCGGTGGAAATGGTAGGCCTCTTCCTCCATGGCGTTGTCGGTCACCCAGATCACATGATTCATCAATTCCCGGTAAAAGCCCTGATGGACTTCAAAAAGGAGACTCAGCACCCTCGTCAGCAGCTCTTCATACTGGGGATACACCGGCTCCCAGAAGTACACGTCATCGAGCGTGTTTTTGGGCAATTGTTCCCGCGCTTCCAGGGGATCCACATCCTCCGGAGTGATAAACACCCGGATCCACTTCTTGAACAAGGCAACGAGCAGTTCGAAATCGGCCTTGTACAGCCAGGCCAGAAGATTTTCTTCGCTTGCCCGCTCGAGCCGGTCAAACCAGGAGATGGCGTTGGGGGCCTGCAGAGAATCCTTCTGCCACCACTCGAGGTCAAAGAGGTGATTCAGTTGCCCGATGTTCGCCAGCGCGAGAAACGGCAGAGAATCGTCGGGCCCGATTTCCAGGACCGAAAAATAAAAATCGTGCATTCCCATGGCGGCCACGACAGACCGGGCATCCGCATGCTGCAGAATCAGGTCCAGACGCCGCTTCGCGGGAAGCATCATGAGATGCCCCGCCAGTTCCCGGGGAGGCAGCTTCTCCAGCCGTTTTTCTTCCAGGTTCAATATTTCCGCCATACAGTCTCCTTACAGTGAGTGCAACGGGGTCAGACCTACACAATTGACACAGATGTGTCAATTGTGTAGGTCTGACCCCGTTGCCAGATTAGGCCATATCCTCTCCGGACAAACGCTATATTTCAGGAATCGACGGCTCAGTCAAGTCGACCGTCCGGAAATCCTTTCCGATCACTCCGACATGCACGAGGGCATTGCGAGGCGCCGGGAGCCCCACGGGGCGGGCAATCCCGGAGGCTCACAACCCCGTAATGTTGTTAAATTAATGCCCGGGCCCATATTCTATTCCAGTAGAAGACCGGTTTAGCCGATTTCCAATAGGAATGTGACATATTTTGAGGTCGGATGGAATCCTCGACGCCATGAGCCTGCCTGGATATTGCCGGTTCCATGGACCGGGCTTTTCGGGGCTTCCCCTTGCGCCGCAGTGAACAAGGGTTTATAAGAAGATCCTAGACTCTGCTTTCATCTGCCGGTGAACCGCGCCGGGATGGGAAAGTGCTTTAGCGTGGGTATTCCGGGGCCGTTGCCCGGACTTGGGTCCGGAACGTGGAACCATCGAAAAGAGCGCAAAAGACCTCAAGAGAGACGCACTGAAAGGACCCATGTAAAGAGGGAGAATATGCCATGAAGCAATTGTTGCGTCACCTGGTTATCGTCCCCATGCTGCTCGGACTCCTTGCGGCGCCACTGTGGGCAGCCGATTCTCTGGCCCCCGCGCCGATTTCCCAGCAGGCGGAGATGCTCCACACCTCTCCACCGGGTGAATTGGTGCTCGTCGACATCTTCGTGCTGAGACCCTTAGGCTTTGCGGCGAGTTTGATTGGCCTGGGCTCCAGCGTAGTCGCCTATCCCTTCGGGGCCATGAGCGACAGCACCGACGTCGTCAGCCAGAAGCTCATTCAGGAACCGTGGGATTACACTTTCAAGCGCCCGGTGGGACGCATAGATTATTAGGCAGTTCGAGAAAGCACAGGCCATATTCGCCGAATATGCGTGAGAGGAAGAGAATCGCCCTTACCGGGGGAATCGCCACGGGCAAGAGCACTGTAGCCGGTATGTTCGCCAGGCTGGGAGCCTTTATCCTCGACGCCGATAAGGCATCGCGCAAGGCGGTCGAGGCGGATTCCCCATGCAGGCAGGAGCTGCTCGAGTTTCTGGGCCCGGATTATTTCGGTGAGGGAGGGCAGCTTGAGCGCCGTAAGCTGAGGGAACGCATAATCATTGATCCTCAATGCCGGACCCGCGTGAACGAGATTCTCCATCCCTTTGTCTATGCCTGTATGGACAGGGAATGGGAGGAAATCACGGCCGCCAATCCCGGGGCAACGGCGATTTTCGATATCCCTCTGCTCTTCGAGACAGGCGCAGCACATCTTTTTGACGCGATCATCCTCGTCTATGTGCCCGCTGAAGTGCAGATCGGGAGACTGATGGAGCGGGACGGGCTGACACGTCCCGAAGCCGAGAAAACTCTCACCATGCAGCTCCCCATCGAATCAAAGAAGGCGCTCTCCCATTTTGTCATCGACAACAGTTCCGACCTCGAATCCACCTACCGCCAGGTTCGATCCCTCTGGGAAAAGATCACCTCATCGCTTTCCACGTGACATGCAATCGCCGGCTGGATGCGCAGCAACCGGAATCAAGGTGCTGTCACCGTTCCCGCCTTGCAGGATTCATTAAAGCTCCCGGTACAATTCCACCTTGCTCTTCTCGCGCTGTTCCTGAAGCCAGGCTTCCCAAATCATGTTCTGCTTATCCCGCAGCAGCCGTTTCACGATGGCTGCACGTTCCTTCTCCACTCCGCCTTCGGGAGCTTTCCGCCCGAGAAACTGGCACACGATGAACCGGTTCCCCAGTTCCAGGGGGCTATCGGGAAATGGATGGTCCGCGGAGAGGCTGAACATGGCATTGAGCGATTCTCCGCGGAGCAGTTTTAACTCCTTGTCAGGTTCCTGGCGCGAAAACCAGTCACTTGTTCTCACATTTACCTTCAATGCGTTTGCCGCGGATTCAAGATTATTGCTCTTGACGCCCGCAGCCAGCAATTCCGCGGCCTTCTCCCCAGCAAGACTTCGAGCCTGCTCCGCCCGGTAATCCTTTTCCACCCTGTCTTTCACCTGATCAAACGGAGGCACCTGCGGTGCCTGGATGCCTTTGACCTGAGCGATCACATAGCCCTGTGCGGTATCCAGAATGTCGCTGACATCTTTTTCCTGCAGCGCAAAGAGCTTCTTCATGATTTCAGCGTTCGGCGTATCCGATCCCGGCAGTGCGTCCTTCTGCGACACCCATACTCCCTCGCCGAGCATCGGAAGGCCCTGTTCCCCGGCGAATTTCTCCAGTTCCCGCCTGGCATAGGCAAGATCGAGAAATCTTCGTGCCTTGCCGAATGCTATGTCTTTTCCTTTTTGACGCTTCAGGATGGATTCGATATCCTTTCGAGCTTCTTCGAAAGGCGTTGTCCTCTCGGGGTGGACTTCATCCACCTTGATGATGTGAAAGCCGAACGGCGTGCGCACGAGGTTGCTGATTTCACCGGGTTTCAACGCAAACGCGGCTTCTTCGAAGGCAGGCACCATCTGCCCCTGCGAAAATGTGCCGAGATCGCCGCCGTTTTTGGCAACGGACGGATCCTGGGAATATTTCTTTGCGAGTTCGGTGAAATCCTTCCCCTTCCTCGCCTCATCGAGGACCTGCAGGGCTTGCGCACGGACCTTGGAGACCTCCTCCTCGGGAGCATCCTCCTTCACCGCGAAAAGAATGTGCCTCGCCCGCACTTCCGCTCCCCGGTGGTATTCCGCGCCGTGGTCCTCGTAGTACTGGTGCATCTCATCCTCGGTGACTTTGACGTCGTTCATATAAGCATCGGGTTTGAACACCACCATCACGAACTGACGCTTCTCCGGCTCCCTGTACCGATCCTGATGCCCCTGGAAGAACGCCTCCATTCCCTTCTCGTCGACCGTCACCTTATCCTCAAAGGATTTGGGGTCAAAGACGGAGTAAGCAAGCTGGACCATGCTGTAGTTCAACTGAAAATCGGCCAGAACTTCCTCGTCGGTGACGACGGCCTGGCGCCTGATGAATTCCTCAACCTTTTGCGCGGAGATTTCCTGGCCGATTTGCTGCTCGAACGTCTCCGGCCTCATCCGGTACTGGCGGAGAATGGCTTCATAACGATTCTGGTCAAACTGTCCGTCCGTAAGGAAAATGGGATACGCAAGGACCTTCTGTTGAATCTCTTTGGTGCTGGCGGCAAGTCCCATTTCAGCGGCGGCTTTGTTCACCAGGTAAGTGTTGATGAGCATTTCCATAACCTGCCGCTTGACACCCAACTCTTTGACCAGATCCTCGGAAAAAGCCTTGCCGAGCTGCCTCCGGTAGTTTTCGAGCATCTGGTTGTATGCTTCGTTATATTCGAGCACGCTGATGTAATGATCGCCGATTCGAGCCATTTGGGTTTCCTGACGAGACCTGTAAGCGTAGCCTCCCCAGAATATGAAAACGAGTACTATCACGCCGAAAACAACCTTGATCAGCCAGGATTTCGAATGTTTCCTGAAAACGGTTAACATGGATTGGTTGTGCCTCCTCTCATGAAATCGGTTCTGTGTGGCGCCGAGCGACGGTAATATAGAACATGGCGCCTACAAATGGGAAAGTGGACACCAGCAAAAACCAGAGCACCTTCTTCCTGACGCT
Source organism: uncultured Syntrophobacter sp. (assembly GCA_963666995.1). Taxonomy (GTDB): domain Bacteria; phylum Desulfobacterota; class Syntrophobacteria; order Syntrophobacterales; family Syntrophobacteraceae; genus Syntrophobacter. The sequence goes on from OY762941.1 coordinate 5,416,325, forward strand.
CGAAAAGCGGCGTTTCGGAATATCCAGTATCGCCCACACGGTGGGAAGGAGCGGGAGAAGAAGGATAACGATCAACGCCGGGATGTTGGGAGACATCGACTACTCCTCGGTGCCGAGTGAATTGAGCGCCGGAGATCGTTTCGTGTCCGTCCGGAAACCGCTCCGGGCTCTTCCCTCACTCAATGAATGGGACAAAACATCCCAGGACACTCCACGACTTTTGAAGGCTTAAATCCTACTCCACGACGAACGGGGAAAGGCCGAGATTCCCGGGCCGATACCTCGCCCGCATCCAGCCGTGCGAAAATACCTTCCTAATCTGAGCGATTCCACAGGAGATGTCACCGGGGCTGGAATATTTTCATTGAATCACACCCCCACCCCGCCTCCCCCGTCAAGGGGGAGGAGCTGAACGCCAAATTCCCTTCCCCTGGCGGGAGGGGCGAGGGGAGGGGGAGGAAATCGCTCAAATCAGGACCTTGCCAAGCCCGTTGTGAGGTTCAACACCCGCGCTCGACTTGACTGTCTCTATAAACTGTTGTGGTTTTTGCTGCAAGGATTTCTTCGGCCGGACGGCAAAACCGAACCCGCAGGGCCAAATGGTCCGGGATGGGGTGAAATCGCGCAAACCGAAAAGCTGAAGGGGCTATTTCAATTCCCATGAAAAACATTATTTGATTATCTCACACTGAAAGATACCGTGTCTGCACTTCCGTGTTGGAGAGCAGATCGCTTTTCGTGCCTTCGTAGCAGATAACGCCTTTCTCGATCACATAGCCCCGGTCCGCGATGGAAAGGGCGAACCGCGCGTTCTGCTCGGTGAGCAGGATGGGCATATCCGATTTGATGCCGACGATCACACTGGCAAGATCTTCGACGATCACTGGAGCCAGCCCTTCGCAAGGCTCATCCAGAAGGAGCATGAGCGGGTTCCCGACGAGGGCGCGGGCTATGGCGAGCATCTGCTGCTCGCCGCCGGAGAGGTTGCCGCCCTTACGGGTTTTCAGGCGGGCGAGGAGCGGAAAGACCCGGTAGATCAGGTCGATGGTCCAGGCCGTGTGTCCTTCGCGGGGCGGCAGGACGGCAACTTCCAGGTTCTCGTTGACCGTTAGACCGGGGAATATGCGCCGGTCTTCAGGCACAAAAGCGAGACCTCGCCGGACATTTTCATAAACCGGTCTGCCGGCGATGTTCTTACCCAGGAATTGCACCTTCCCCGATTCAGGCGGGTTCACACCCACTATCCCGCGCATGGTGGTGGACTTGCCGGCCCCGTTACGACCGAGGAGACAGACGATCTCCCCCGCCCGTACCTCCAGCGATACACCCTGCAGCACGTGGCTGTCGCCGTAGTAAACGTGGATGTCAGTGACCTGAAGCATCGAGGCTTCCTCCCAGATAGGCCAGCTTCACCTCCTGGTTGGCCCGAATCTCGTCGGGGGTTCCCTCGGCGAGCAGGCTTCCCTGGTTCAGAACGAAAATTCTTTCCGCCACCGAGAAGACCACTTTCATGTCATGTTCGGTGATGAAGAAAGTCGTGTCCGATCGCTCCGACAACTCCTTGATGAGACGAATCATGCGGTCGGTCTCTTCGGGGTTCATCCCGGCCGTGGGTTCATCGAGAAGGACAAGCTTGGGCCGGCGCGCGAGCACGATGGCAACCTCGATCAGGCGCTTGTCGCCGTAGGCAAGGGTTGAAACCACTCGGTCGGCCTGGGCCGCAAGCCCCACCCGATCCAGAATCTGCTCAGCCTCCTCGGCCAGGTCCCTGCGCTTCCGGATGGATTCCAGGAAAGAAAAACTCTTGCCGTGATGGACCACGAGCGGCACCAGCACGTTTTCGAGCACCGTCAACGCTGGGAAGATGTTGGTGATTTGAAACGACCGGAGCAGCCCCATGCCCACCAGCCGGTGGGGCGCCGAACCGCTGATGTCCCGGCCTTCAAAGAAAACCTTACCCGAAGTCGGGCGATACCGGCCTGAAACCACGTTGTAGAATGTGGTCTTGCCGGCTCCGTTGGGACCAATGAGCGCGCAAAGCCGACCAGCCGGGATCGCGAGCGACACGTCGTTCAGGGCCTGGAACTTCCCGAAGCTGCGACTGATGTTCCGTACTTCCAGGATGATCTGTCGGCTCATCGTTTACGACCTTTTTCGAGATCGGGCGAGCAAGTCCAGCACACTGCCCAGCACTCCCTTCGGGAAGAGCAGCACCAGGACCACCAGGATCGCCCCCAGAAAAATCATCCAGTTGGTGGTGAATGCCGTGATGAAGTGTTCCAGCACGAAAAAGATCGCCGCGCCCACGGCAGGCCCGAGGAGCACGCCGGAGCCCCCGAGGATGGTCATAAGGACGGCCTTCCCGGAAAATGACCAGTGCAGCATCTCCGGGGATGCGATCCGGTTGAAGAAGGCGAAAAGCGCGCCGGCCAACCCGGCCAGGGCGCCTGCAATGACGAAGGCGAAGAGGCGCACCGAGCGGACGCCGGCCCCGACGAAGGAAATCCGGTTGCTGTTCTCCCGAGTCCCCTTCAGCAGCAGCCCGAACGGTGAATGCACTACGCGCAAAAGCATCAACGCGCCGAGCGTCACGATGAAGAGCACGAGGAAGTAAAAGTGCCTCGGGTTGAACATGGAAACACTCCACCCGAAGAAGCCGATCTCCGGCAGGGTGAAATTGCCGAGTCCGTCGCTGCCCCCGGTCACCGACCGCCAGTTGTGCGCGACGGTGAAAAGCATCATCCCGAATCCGAGCGTGAGGATGGCGAAGTAAATCTCATCGCGACGGACGCACAGCCAGCCGATCGCAAGCGCCAGCACGGCCGCGCCCAGGAACCCCGCCGCCAGGGCGGCCCAAAGGGATGCGGGGCCGTGGATCAGGGTGAGCACCGCAAAATAAGCCCCCGCGCCGAAAAAGCCCGCCTGCCCGAACGACAACAGCCCCGTGTAGCCGAAGAGCAGGTTGAAGCTCATGGCAAAGAGGCTCATCGTCAGGACCTCGGTCAGGATGATTACCCAGTAGATCGATAACACGAAGGGCGCTGCAAGGAGGATCGCAAAGAGAACCACCCCCGTGATTACGGAACCCCACCGGACGGCTCGCATCTCAGGCCTCCTCCCCGAAAAGCCCCCGAGGCCTGGCCAGCAGGACAAACGCCAGCAAAATGTAAGGAAGCGCCATCTGCAGGTCGGGCATCAGGGTCGTGCCGAAAGAGTTCAGAAGTCCGAGGATGAGGGCCCCGACAAACGCGCCGGGGAAACTTCCCATTCCACCGATCACCACCACGATGAAGCTTTCGATGATGATCCGCTCGCCCATGGCAGGCCCGACACTCTGGTGAGGCGCGGCCAATGCTCCACCCAACGCGGCCAGCCACGCGCCGAACCCGAAGACGACCGTAAACATGACAGGCACGCGCACGCCGACGATTTCGGCCATCTGCCGGTCCATGGCGGCCGCCCTCAGGATCTTGCCCCACCGGGTGAACGTAAAAAAAGCCCAGAGCGCCACCCCTACCAACGGACCGAGGACGACGAGAAAAATACGGTACACCGGGTAGCTTTGCGAGAAGAAGGGGATCACGCCGGCAAGAATTTGAGGCGGGTTCACCACGTGGTAAGCCGGGCCCCAGATGAGCCGAACGCCGTCGTCCAGAAAGAGCATGACCCCGAAGGTGAGCAGAAGCTGGAAGCTCACGTCCCTGGCATACAGAGGCCTCAGCAGGAAACGCTCGATCAACACCGCGAGCACCCCGACGATAGGCGGACCGAGCAGCAGTCCCAGCCAGAAGGATCCGAACCAGTCCACGAACTGCATGCCGAGGTAAGCCCCCAGCATGAAGAGGGACCCGTGTGCAAAGTTCAGCACGCCCATCACGCCGAACACGGTGGTAAGACCCATCGAGATCAGGAACAGCAGCATTCCCCAGGACAGGCCGTTCAGGACATTGGCGAGTATGCCTTCCAACCGAAAGCCTCTCCAATCTACGCCGGGAAGCGCGAAGATCCGTGTGCCAAAGGGGCTGTTGCCCAAACAGATTCAGAGTGAAGCATGAGCCGTTTGTCCGGAAACGTCACCCCGGCGATATTGCCGGAGTCCATTGCCGTTAATTGGAATTATCCAATAATTTCAAAGAAGCTGGATTCCGGCCTGCGCCGGAATGACGAATCCTGGTTACGCTCGTTCCCACGCTCCTGCGTGGGAATGCAGACACTTTTCCTTTGGGCAACAGGCCGAGGAGCGTGGGAACGAGGCAATACCCTGTTTCGATTAAGGTAAAAATCTGTTCATTGTTCGTTGTGGCCGAAAGGCCATGAGTGTTCGCCGGAATGACGAATCCCGGTTTCACCCGGGATCGGCTTTTCCTCTGGGCAACGACCCTTTAAAGGCGGGGACCACACGCCTTCCCTGCTTCCCCACTTCCCGCCTTCCCGGCCGGCCCCCATGCCTGCTTACTTCATTTTGCATCCGGTCTCTTCCACCGGCGGAGTGATATCCTTGCCGGCAAAGCGCCGAATGGGTTTGAGGATACGGATGGGCATGGCCGGGTCGGCAGCCGTCTTGCCCCAGGCCCCGTCGCTGATGGCCTGATGGTCTCCGGGCCGGATGGTGGTCGGACCGATGGGCAGTTCGATCGTGAGTCCCTCGAGCGCATCCGCGATCTTTTCCTTATCGACCGAGCCGGCCTTCCCTGCGGCAGCCGCGTAGGCCTTCACGGCGCCGTAAGCCCCGTGGGCATTGTAGGACGGATACACGCCGAACCGCTGCTTATAGGCATCCACAAAAGCCTTGTTGACGGGGCTGTCGTTTGCCTGGAACCAGTATCGGGTGCCCACCCAGATGCCTTCAGGCATTTTGTCCGTGAGTGCCGAGAGCACCTCCGTGGCGGCGCCCAGGGTCATGAGCACATCGCGCTTGCCGTCAAAAAATCCCATATCGGATGCCTGGCGTACGAAGTCGATGAGGTTGCCGCCCCAGAGGGAGACCAGGACCCCGTCCGCCTTGGAATTCATGACCTTGGTGATGAAGGCGGAAAAGTCCGTGGTGGCGGTTGGCGGAAAGGCGACATCCGAATCCGGCAGAAAGGTCACATCGGATTTCTTCTTCGGGAGGAACTTCTGGAAATTCTCCCAGGACTGGTGCCCGAAGGAGTAATCCGGGCCGACAGTGCTCCAGGTCTTGGCCTTCATCTCCGCGGCTATGGCGGACGCCATGGCGATGTTCTGGTCTTCGTTCAGGGAGATCCGGAAGGTGTAGCGGTTACAGTTGGCACCCGTGACGTCGGGCACCGCGGCATGGGTGATAATGAGGGGCGTCTTCAGCTCTTTCATTACCGGCGTGACGGCGGATGCAACCCCGCTGGAGTCGATCCCCATCACCACGTCCACCTCGTTTTCATACACCAGCTTGCGGATGACGCGAATCCCCACGTCGGACTTCCCTGCATCATCCTCGAACAGCCCTTCGACCTTTCGGCCGTTGATGCCGCCTGCCTTGTTGATCTCATCGATTGCCAGCTCCGCCCCCTGCTTCGCGAATTGCCCATAGGTAGCGGCGGGGCCGGACATGATGTAGACGAAACCGATCTTGATCGGCTTGTCGGCAGCGGACGCGAGACCCGCAACCATCAGCACGAACAGTGAAGCGAACAGGACAGGCAACCACTTTCTCTTCATGACGACCTCCTCTCGTTCGACCGATTAGGGGTGATCAACCAATCGCGGCACGGTTCCCCGAATACCGGAGCCATGCCTGTACATCGATGAATGACGATTAATTCTCTGGATCTGTACTGGTGAGGTGAGGTGATAAAAACTGCTGCCGGGAACAATTTTGACTACCACGTCCCCCAGGGGCGGTCAAGCACAATTTCGCCTCGATTTTCGGCCAGGTATATGAAAAAAATGGCATTGTATGCCACTGTCGAGCGGATGACACCGGAGCACCCGAACGGGTATCGCTCCCCGGCGCGTTCTCCTGCGCAAAGACTTATCCCCGGCAAGAATGACGGCCCGAAAAGAGCACCCCGGCGAGGCAGTGTATCCTCGCGATCATCTTTCCATAATCCGGCACGAACAGCGATTTCGGGATTTTATGAGAGAGCTGATAAAGTCGATCGTATTAAAAGGCAATTTGACATGCTTTGCGAATATAATATACAAATACAGTTTCGTGAATCCTGATCGAACAGGCATATGTGCCGGTTTTGGCGCTTTATTTCCAATCACCGTGTTCAGAGTGTGCATCGTGGCAAAGATTTTCGTTTCTGAAATACAACCGAACCAGGAAATAGCATCGGCTTTCGCGGTTGCTGAAAAACAGCTCAGAACGGCTCGCAACGGGACCTCTTTTCTCACATTGAAACTCACCGACAAAACCGGAGAAATCACAGGCCGGATTTGGGAACGGGCGTCTGAATCGTTTGATTCCATTCCGGCGAGGAGAGTTGTCTTCGTGCGCGGCCGCAGCGAGACTTACAGGGATGAGTTGCAGTTGAACATCCTGGACTTCCATCCGGTCAAGACCGCCGACATCGATCCGTACGATTTCCTTCCCGTGTCCCCCTCAGATCCCGGTGCACTGCTCGACAGACTCAAGGCACTGGTTTCCGGCATCAAGGATAAAGCATGCGGCCAACTGTTGAAGTCCCTGTTCAAGGATCGCATTCTTGTGAACCGATTCAGAACCGCTCCCGCCGCGAAATCCATGCATCACGCCTGCCTCGGGGGGCTGCTCGAGCACACCGCCGCCGTGACGGAACTGGCAGCTCGAATAGCTGACCTCTACCCCTTTCTCGATCGCGATCTTTTGATTACGGGAGCGATCCTGCACGACATCGGGAAGATCGACGAGTTTGTCTACGATCTGTGCATCGACTATTCGGACGAGGGGCGGCTCCTGGGGCATATGGTCCTCGGGGTGAACATCATTGAAGAAAAGTTGCGGGGTTTGAAGAACTTCCCTTCGGAGAAAGCACTGCTGCTCAAACATCTGGTGCTCAGCCACCATGGCGAGGCTGAATTCGGGGCGGTCAAAGTCCCGATGACCCGCGAGGCTTTTGTTCTCAATTTCGCCGACGATCTGGACGCCAAGATGAACGCCCTCACCCGAATGATCGCCGAACCCAAAGGCGACGATAAAGCTTGGACCGCTTATCAGCCGATTTTCAACCGGTTCTTCTTCAGGGGTTCCTCTCCGGAGGCCGGGGCCAAAAAAGGAAATCGGAGCAATGAAGCGGATGAAGCCGAAAAGGGCGTTCAGTTGAACTTGTGGGACCGAATGGCATCGAACGGGAAACCGGATGCCTGATACCGGAAGTCGCGGGGAGAAAAGCTTTTGCGGGCCGCGGCGGGCAGAGGCCTCCGGGGACTCGATTTCAATTCGGCTGCGGGAGACTTATGGCCTTAGGTAATGTTCCGGGACAGGAGCGCACAAGACGCCTTCTCAAACAGATGGTGCGGCAGGGAAATATCCCTCACGCCATTCTGTTCAGCGGCATGGCGGGAATTGGAAAACTTGCCGTTGCCCGTGAATTTGCGAAAGTCATCAACTGCCTCAATCCCCGGGATGACGACTGTTGCGATGAATGCAATTCGTGCAGGAAAATAAACGACGGGCATCACCCCGACGTGATTCCCGTTCAAAGCGATGGGACGTTCATCAAGCTGGACCAGATAAAGGAATTGCGCGAACGGGTTCGTTTCCGCCCCTTCGAAGGAAAATTCAGAATCATTATCATTCAGGAAGCTCATAAGCTCAAAGAGGAAGCGGGTAACGCCCTTCTGAAGCTCCTGGAAGAACCACCGAAACACAATGTCTTTATTCTGACGGCGCTGGAACCACAGATGCTCCTGTCCACGATCGTATCACGGTGTTGTCACGTGCGGCTCCAGCCTCTGGATGACGCATGGATTCTCCGGCACCTGACGGATTCCTTCCAGGTGAAACCCGAGCTTGCCCAGGCGCTGGCGAGGCTCTCGGGCGGCAGTATCGAAAGGGCCGAGCGGCTCGCCGAGGGCGACCAGATCCTCCACTGGAAGGAAATCGTCGAAAGGCTGCAGAGTCTGGACCATATGGACATGATTGATTTCTTCCTGATGACGGCCCAGTGGGCTCAAAAGAAGGAAGACTTGGAGCAGGATCTCGAATGCGTTAAACTGTGGGTAAGGGATCTCCTGCTGTCTCGTCTGATCGGGGATTACAGCCGCGCATTCGGACAGACTTCCGGTTTTTCGGATACCGCGGGCGAAGTGTCGGCCGAGGACCTCTTCCGGCTCTATGATGAGGTCGAAGAAGCGATAACCCGCCTGCGTCAAAACGCGAACAGGCAGCTCATCCTGGAGGGTGTCTGCTTGGCGATAAAGGATGTCATCTATGGAAAAAGTTGTTGGCATTCGCTTTCGTAAGGGAGGCAAGACCTATCATTTCGACCCCCTGGAATTGCCCCTCAAGAAAGGGGATTTTGTCATTGTCCATACCGAACAGGGAGTCGGCCTGGGGCAGGTTGCCGAAGGCCCCCACCCCAGGGACCCCAGGGTCCACCCGGCGGAAATAAAAAAGATCGATCGGCCCGCCACCGAAGATGAGATACAGACACACCGCGGTAATCTGGAAATCGAGAAAGACGCCAGGGGCTACTGCCTCGACAGAATCAAGGCTCACAATCTTGCGATGAACCTGGTCGACGTTGAATACTTTTACGACGGCAGCAAGATTATCTTTTATTTCACCGCGGACGGCCGGGTCGACTTCCGGGAACTCTTAAAGGATCTCGTGAGAAGACTGAGAACGCGGGTGGAGCTGCGGCAGATCGGTATTCGAAACCAGGCGAAGATGGTGGGCGGGCTGGGAAATTGCGGCCGCCCGCTTTGCTGCGCTTCATTTCTCAAGAATTTTCACGCGGTTTCCATCAAAATGGCCAAAGAACAGAATCTGAGCCTCAATCCAACCAAGATCTCGGGCGCATGCGGCCGCCTCATGTGTTGCCTGCAATACGAATATGAAACGTATCGCGACCTCAAGAAAGACATGCCCAAGATGGGGAAAAAGATCGAGATCCCTGAGGGCCGGGGCAAGGTGATCCGTCAGAATGTCATGGAAAGAACGGTCACCATTCTGCTCGAAGACGGCCGGGAAATTGAAAAGCAGTTTCAGCCGCTCGACGGTGACTCTTGACGGGGGATTTCCCCGATCGCAATTTCCGCATGCGAGCGGGCTCGTGCTCCGCGATGAAGCAGCCTCGGGGCCGTCAATAAATATTTACCTGCAGGATTTCGGAGTCATGACGCACGAAACGATCGGGCAACGGCATTTTATGAATTATTCAGGAAAGGCATCTTAATGGACCACTTCTTCATCTCAACTCCCATCTACTACGTCAATGCCGAGCCCCATATCGGGCATGCCTATACCACCATCGTAGCGGATGTCATGAACCGATTCCACAAACTGATGGGCTTCAAGACCTTCTTTCTTACCGGCACGGACGAACACGGCGACAAGATCGTTCAGGCTGCGGCGGAAGCGGGCACGGACCCCAAGAGCTATGCCGATCGGATAAGCGGGATCTTCAGGGAAACCTGGCCGAGGCTGAACATCAGCAACGACTTCTTCATCCGCACCACCGATCCCGAACATATCAAGGTCGTGCAACTCATACTTCAGAAAGTCTATGACTCGGGGGACATCTATTTCAGCACCTATAAAGGTCTGTATTGTGTGGGATGTGAGCGGTTCTACACCGAGCGTGAACTTGTCGACGGCAAGTGTCCCGACCACGACAAGGTCCCCGTCGAACGCGAGGAGGCAAACTATTTCTTTCGCATGAGCAGGTACCAGACATGGCTCATCGAATACATAGAATCCAATCCCGATTTCATCAGACCGGAGCGGTACCGTAACGAGGTCCTGGCATTCCTTCGGGAACCCCTCGAGGACCTGTGCATCTCGAGGCCCAAGGAGAGGCTGAGCTGGGGGATCACTCTTCCATTCGACGACCGTTATGTTACGTATGTCTGGTTCGATGCCCTGATCAACTATGTTTCCGCGCTCGGATACCCGGACGGCCCCCTCTACAGGGAATTCTGGCCGGCGGCCCAACACACCATCGCCAAGGATATCCTGAAGCCCCACGGCATTTACTGGCCCACGATGATAAAGGCCGCAGGACTGCCGCTCTATCAGCACCTCAATGTCCACGGATATTGGAAGATAAACGAGGGCAAGATGAGCAAGAGCAGGGGGACGGTCGTGAGGCCGCTCGACCTGATGCCGATCTACGGCCTCGATGCCTTCAGGTATTTCCTGCTTCGCGAAATGGTCTTCGGCCTCGATGCCAACTTCAGTGAGGAGGCCCTCGTTCAGCGCCTCAACGCCGACCTGGCAAACGATCTCGGCAATCTGTTCAGCCGGACCCTTGCCATGACCATCCGGTTTTTTGACGGCAAGGTCCCGGCGTTCGGCGCGGAACCCGACGAAACGGACCAGGCGCTCAAAGGGTACCTGGATGCGGCCGTCAAACAGTTCGTCACGGAACTTCCGGCGTTCGGCTTTCACAAGTCCCTCATGTCCATCTGGGAATGCATCAATGCCGCAAACCGGTACGTCGATCACGTCGGACCGTGGAACCTTGCCAAGGATTCCGGGCAGCGCGAACACCTGAAAACGGTGATGAGAACCCTGCTCGAATTGAACAAAGCCGTAGCCGTCCTGATATCTCCGTTTATGCCTTCGACAGCCGAGAAGATGCTCGAGCGGCTCGCTGTGAAGAAGGGCGCACTCGATTTGAGGCTTGAGGTGGACGGCCGGTGGGGCAGCCTGATTGAGGGGGCTTCGGTGGCCAAGGGGGATGCCCTGTTTCCGAGAGTGGACCTCAAGGAACCCCGCAGGGCGCAGGCTCCCCCGCCCGCTCCCAAACAGGAGGACGGCCCCGGTCCGATCGATCTGGACACCTTCAAACAGGTGGACTTGCGGGTGGGACTGGTCAGGCACGCGGAAAGGGTCCCGAAATCCGCCAAGCTTTTGCGCCTCCTGGTGGATATCGGTGAAGAACGGCAGGTGGTGGCGGGGATTGCCCAGTTCTATTCACCCGAGGATATTCTCGGCAAACAGGTCATCCTGGCGGCAAATCTCAAGCCGGTCAAACTGATGGGCGTTGAATCCCACGGCATGGTGCTGGCCGTAAAAGACGGCGAAGAGCTTCGACTGCTCACAACGGATAAGCCCGTTCAGCCCGGCCGGAGGGTTTCCTGACCGGAATCCGGGTTGTGCGTGCCGGCGCTCCCGCATCACCGGAGTCGATCAGCCGCCCGCTTTTCTCCACATGGCTGCGAAAAAGCCGTCGATCCCGTGCAGGTGCGGCCACGAGCGAAAGTGAAAACCGTCCGACATGCCAAGGCAGGCCTCGGGCAACCGATCGTCCACGGGTTCGGGAACCCAGTCCGGGTGAGAATCGGTGAAGAACTGCGCGACTCCCTCATTTTCCTCCCGGAAAACGGTACACGTCGAGTACACCAGGATGCCGCCGCCTTTGACAAAGAGAGCCGCCCGGCCGAGCAGTTCCCCCTGAAGCCTGGAAAATCGGTAAGGGTCCTTGACGTTCCGCCGCCATTTTATGTCGGGATTTCGCCTGAGCGTCCCGAAGCCCGTGCATGGGGCGTCCAGCAGCACTCTGTCGAACGTTCCCATCCCTTCAGGGGGCAGCTCCATGATGTCCGCGGTGACGGGTCTGATAATTCCGATCCCGAGTCTTTCCGAGTTCCCGTGAAGTTCTTCCAGTTTCCAGGCCGACTTGTCCACGGACACGATTTCCCCTTCGTTGCCCATGAGCATGCCCATGTGAGCCGACTTGCCGCCAAAACCCGCGCAAAGGTCCAGTATCCGTTCACCCCCCTGCGGCGCCACGATATGGGATATCATTTGTGAAGCTTCATCCTGCGCCTGGATCCATCCTGCCCGGTAAATCGGAATTCCCCCGAGATCCTGCCGGAGCCCCGATATCCGAATCGCATCGGGGAGGTACGGTGACCTATCGGCATGAATGCTTTTTTCGGCAAGCCGTTGGATCACCTCAGCCGTCGAGGCCTTGAGCGAATTCACCCGAAGGGTTACGGGCGCGACCGTGTTGTTTGCCGCGCAGAATGATTCCGCTGTTTCGTAGCCGAATTCCCTGATGAACCGGCCTACAACCCAGCGGGGATGAGATGAGGCGATCGACAGGTATTCCACGGGCTTCTTTTCGACCGGCGGCCATTCCCAATGCCCCTCGCGCCTTATCGCTTCGCGGAGAATCGCGTTCACGAATTTTACCAGGTGCGGCGGCTGAGTGCTCCGGGCGATTTTGACGGCCTCATTCACGGCTGCATGCTCGGGGATGCGGTCGAGCATGAGAAGCTGGTAGAGGGCCAATCTGAGAAGAATGCGAATTGCGGGGTCTATCCTGCCGGGGCTCGTCCTGCTCAATTGATCGATATGCCAGTCCAGACGGCCCTGCCACCGCAGGACCCCGTATACGAGTTCGGTAAGAAGCGCCCTGTCTCTTTCTTCGAGCAGAGAATGGCGATTGAGCATACCGCGGATCAGGCGGTCGGGGTGGGAAGCATCTTTTTGAATGTGGAGGAGAATCTGGTAGGCCAGGTTTCTGGCGTTGATCATGTTCCTTCCCGTTCTACGGCGAACACTTCCCGGAGGACTGATTCAACGTGCTCCAAAGAGACCTGAGTGTTCAGGCAGGGGCCGAAAGGGCGTTGGTTGAAGATGCCGTAAACCGGCATCGGAGTGGTGTCCTGAATGCCGCTCGTAAGGTCGCGTTCGCATGCGACGGCGATGATGAGATCGGGTCTCTTTTCAATAATGATCCGGCGGGCAATCGTGCCTCCCGTCGCGACAGCGAGGCAGACCCCGTATTTTGAAGCAAGATCCAGCAGGTCCTTGATGCGGCATTTTCCGCATCGCTTGCAGTTCTCGACATGATACGTGACTTTGACCGTACATTCTGAATCCTGAAGGCAATGGGGCACCAACAGCAGGACGCTTTTTGGCGGATGCCCGTTCCTGCACTGGGCCAGCACAAGATCGTTGTTCACGGCCACGAAAGCATGCTGAACGTCTTCTTTCCTGAGCCCGATGATCTTGCCGACGACCGTAAGAGTCGGAAGAAGAACCTTTGTGGAGACGCTTCGGAGCCCCCTCGAAAATGGGACGTCGTGCCCCAGCATGATCACCACCATCAGCAGGACGAGTCCCCCCAGGACCACGATTCCCAGGGCACCGATCAAAACCCCCATGATCACGGGGAGATTGTGGTAGATACGGCTGAAACCGTAGTAGGGGACAATGTAGACCGCGGCGAGGAGCAGGCCCAGTAAAACGCCGGTCAGCCCGATCAGGCCGACGATCGTCGTCCTCTCGGGATGAAGAAAGGTTTTACTGAAATCCGAAAAGCGCTGCTTCATTACACATGCTTCTGTATCTGAATTATTCATTCCAGCAGCGAGCCGGCCGGCATCGAACGGCCTCGAATAAACTCTCCGGCGGACATTCGGCGCTGTCCCTCCATCTGCAACTCTGCAATCGACAGGGTATCTCCGTCTCCCCCCAGTACGACCAGCCCCCCCTGCCCTTCTCCCAGCACTTCACCGGGCCTCCCTTCCGCTCTGAATCCCGGGAGTGTCGCGCGAAAGCATTTGACCCGCTTTCCCTGCGTGAAGAAAAAGGCCCCTGGTGACGGGTCAAAGGCACGGATCCGGGACACGATCCCTCGAGCGGGCTCAACCCAATCGATCTGTAATTCTTCCTTGCGAATGGGCGGAGCATAGCTCGCCAGTGTCTCGTCCTGAACTTCCGGGACGATTTGCCCGGATTTCCACTTTCCGAGCGCCTCAACCAGCAGGTCCGCCCCGTGGAGCGAAAGCCTCTCGCGCAGCTCTCCAAAAGTCTCGTATTCGCGCAGTTGCACGGCACCCCGGCACAGCACGGGGCCCGTGTCCATCCCCGCGTCGAGCAACATGATGCTGACGCCCGTTTGGGTTTCGCCATCAAGAATCGCACGCTGAATCGGGGCCGCTCCCCGGTACCTTGGGAGCAGCGAACCGTGGACGTTGACGGCCCCTAACGGATGCGCGTCCAGAAGAGCTTGAGGCAGTATCTGCCCGTAGGCGACAACCGCGATGCATTCCGCATCGAAGCTGCGTATGTGCTCCAGCGCCTCCGCCTTCCTGATGCGCTCTGGCTGATACACGGGAATGCCCAGGGACTCCGCCGCTCTCCTCACGGGCGGAGGCGTGAGTCTTTTCCCACGTCCGCTCGGCCGGTCCGGTTGAGTGACAACGAGCCGAACTGCGGCCCCCGAATCCGCCAGTTTCCGCAGAGAAGGCACCGCGAAATCCGGGGTCCCCATGAAAACCAGGGACGGCAGTTGATGACTCATTCCTGGGCCTCTTTCTGCCTCTTCTTCCATCTTCTTTTGAAAATATCCCGGGCAATCGGACTCATCCGATCTATAAACAATTTGCCCTCGAGATGATCCATCTCATGTTGCAGGACCACTGCCAGAAGGCCGTTCGCATGAATTTCGACCATCTTTTCATGCCGGTCGATACCGCGAACGACAATCTCTTCGAACCGTTTCACCTTCGAGAAATACTCCGGCACACTCAGGCATCCCTCTTCCCAGATGATTTCCCCCACGGCATGGACTATTTCGGGGTTAACGAGAACGATGAGACCGTGGTCATCCTCCTGCCGTTGAACATCGACGACCAGGAGTTTCAGGGGCTTTCCCACTTGGTTGGCGGCAAGACCTACACCCGGAGCTTCATACATGGTTTCGGCCATATCGTCTATCAATTTTACGAGTTCTCCATCGATCCTGTCAACGTCTGCAGCCTTCTTCCGCAGCACGGGATCGGGATAGATACAAATGTCCAAGATAGCCATCGGTCCTTCCTTCAGAACAAAATTACGGGGCATCTCCCAAATAATCGCGTTGATAAACTGTCATGGCCAAAAACTCGGGATGCTCAATGACATTATCAACCATTTTAATATTTTGCGCTTCCATTTTCAACCGATATTGAACCATTCGAGCGTCTTGCCGTCCCGCATTTATTCGACCGTTTCCCGTCGCACCGAATCAAATGGTTGATCTGCTCCATATTTAGACGCTTTTTTCGCGAATGAGACCTCTTGATGAGGGCTCGGCGAATTTACCATTGATCGTTCCGTCCGCAACTGTCGAATATATGGATGGAGTCTCGCACTCCGGGACAGCTCTTCCCGTGAGCGGAGTGAGCCGCACGCATCCCGAACCGGTTTGGCCATGCGGAACATGACCAGACCTGGACGATCGCTTCAAGGTTGCGGCCTGTTTCGAGGCATATGGCCGTCGGTATTCGGATTCGAAAGAGGACACATGGGAATGAAAAGAGCGCAGGCTCTAAAGGTTGGAACAGGCGACCCGACACCTCAAGTCAGCATCATCATCCCCGCCTACAACGAAGAAGATGCGGTTATTCCCCTTATCGAGCGAATCCGCCGCGTCATGGCCGGCGCGGAGCGCACCTATGAAATAGTCGTCGTGGACGACGGGTCGACAGATCAGACATTCGAACGCGCCGCGAGCGCCGGAGCGAGAGTCATCCGGCACCCGTACAATATCGGGAACGGAGCTGCGGTCAAGACCGGCATCCGCAGCAGCAGGGGCGAGATTCTCGTGATGCTCGATGCAGACGGCCAGCACCCGCCCAAGTACATCCCCGAATTGTTGAGGCAGGTCGAAACCTACCACATGGTGGTCGGAGCGCGTACGAGGTCATCCACGACGAAGGCGCACAGAGATTTCGCCAATAAGGTCTACAATTGGTTTGCAACTTATATCTGCGGCCGCAGGATTGAGGACCTCACGTCCGGTTTCAGGGCCGTGAGGGGCCATGTCGCCAGAGAATTCATTTCTTTGCTTCCCAACACGTTCTCATACCCGACGACGATCACGCTCGCGACCGTGAGGTCCGGCTACAGCCTGGCTTATATTCCGATTACGGGTGCCGGGCGCACGGGGAACGGCAAGAGCAAGATCAAACTCGCCCGCGACGGTTCCCGCTTCCTGCTGATTATTTTTAAGATTGCCACGCTCTTTTCTCCGATGAAGATTTTTCTCCCCACCAGCCTTGCCACTTTTTTGCTGGGCTTGGGGTATGGCCTGTTCAAAATATTCCTGCTCCACGATCGCTACGGTCCCACTTCGGCCATGCTGATGACGATGTCGTTGCTGATGTTCCTGATCGGCCTGGTGTCGGAGCAGGTGACCCAGTCGAGGTTCGATCACTGCGCCGCCAACCCCGTCCGCCATTATTCGCATGGGACGCCGAACGGCATCGAACATCGGGCGGAGGGCCAGGCTGCACCCCAGTCATTTTGATGTCGGAATTCAGACAACCCCCGGCGGATTTCACGCCGTACCGGCTTGACCATCGAGCCTCCGCACCCGGATTTGTGAAACGGACGGATCATAAGATATTATTCTATCCGAAAATGTGCTGTAATATCGATGGGTTTTCCCATTTGGAATTTCCGGGGCACCCTTCCATGGATACCGTTTTTTCACATTGAAAACCGCCTCCGGGATGGAACGGCAATGGTCTTTTCTATCCCATCGGAATACAAGGATATAGCCGGCCCCGATCCTCTCCACGACCCCGTGCTCGCAGTCCGATTGTCTCACAGGGACCTCTCGAAGGGTGGCCCCCAATCCAACAGCGATAGGACGCGATTGTGCAGAGGCAATGAAAACACCGCCGTTTCCGATCCAATCCCTAATTTTATCAAGCGTATTCCGCCTCAGCAGATTTCCAATGAAAGAAACCAGGAATCGGTATTTGTCAAGGCAAGCGTCGTTTATCATGTTTTCGTCCACCAGATCGAAATCGACTGAGGCCCTCAGCCTGGCACATCGGCTATAAAGAGATGCCAATATCCCGGCGCGTAGAGAAATCGAACTGTTTGGAAACAGCACAGCGACATTCAGGATTGGGGACAGTTTCAAGAGGTGATGTCCGGCCTGCCGCAGATTTTCTCCTCCTTTGGTGATTTCACCATGAGGCTGGTTCCTCCCGGTGCACACGTCATGCCCTATCCCGATGAGGCTTTTGCAGTACAAACCATCAGCCCCAGAGGTGACGGCATCAAAAATGCGCATCGTCACTCCCTCAGGCTTGCTCATTCCTGCCTCCTCAGTCGTGAAGTAGCAGCCGTATTGCCTGCTTGCCGCAGAGATCAATCGAGTACGGGCAAAACTCTCTCCGTAGTCATCGCTTTGATTTGTGATCCTGATCCCCGCGTTCCACCCGGCAGCAAGACGGGCCTGGGCAGCAAGATCGCCGCCCAGGAAAGGCTCTCCTTCTCCTCCCGTGACAAGATACATCCTCTCCGCCGGAAAATATCTCCTGGCCGTTCTCAGCCAGAAATCGGCCCAATCGGTCATACTGGCCTGATACCATTCGACAAAATCGATCCATCGGCGCACCTTTGGACTCTGCAGATCATCACAGCCGCCACCGCCATGGTTCACTCGCCCCGGATGTTCCCTGCAGAAAGAAAGGATTTCATTCAGGCCGGCCCTGACCTTTTTCAATCCAGGCTTGACGGCGTAAGGGATCAGCTTGATGACCTCATAATAAAGGTCTTTCCAGAGCGAGTGTGTAATCTGCGGAAATCCGATTTCCAGATGGTCTCGAAACTTCGTGGCCCACCGGATATTCAATTGTGCGAGCGATTCATATTTCCGGGCGGCATAGCGGCGGAAACTCTCGCGCGCATAATCGTCTCCGCACCACCATCCCGGATGCACATGGAACCCGCCATGGAAGCAACCCGTAGCCGGATAGATCGCCTCTCCCCAATTCCCGCTTATGCCCAGGCTGACACTCTCCAGGAGATCATCACCTCTGTAATGCCGGGAAAACGCGCTCAGGAAGTGGTCGACGCAGGAAGGCAGATGCGGATTCCAGATCGACTGGATCTTCGATTCCCTGCCGTGTTCGAGGCATTTCGCATACAAACTGCGGCTGGATTGCCGAAACCACTCGGGCGTGGCATAACAGGGGCCGAGGATCAGGAAGGGCACCCATTTCAAATGGTGTTTGTCCAATGCTTCGACCAGGGGATCGTAAGCGGAAAAATCCAGTACGCCTTCCGTCTTTTCGATCTGCGCCCAGGTGACATAGGATTGAAGGCTCGTAACGCCGATTCTCCGGCAGTTCTCCAGTGCGGCGTCCGTCAACAGCGCCGGATGAACATCCCCGAGATACTGCCACTGCTGAATAATTTCGAAATTTCGGCACGAAAGCGGCGATTCTTCGCCTGGGGGAATGTGTGATTCGTTCATGGTATTTGAAAACTCGTTGGCGGGCAGAGGCTCATTTCTCCTTCAGTACAAGTGAAAACGACTCAACCATTTTCTCACAGAAGTTGTCCCAACTCAGGTTGTTGCGGACCCATCGAGCCCGCTCCATTGCTTTCCGGGCATAGAAGTCTTTGTTTTTGTAGACTTGCAGGACACCGGACGGGAAATCACTTGTGACAATCCCCAGGTCGTGTTTCCGTACGAGATCGGCTGCGGTCATCCCGGTCGAGACCACGATGGGTAAGTTCGCGCAGAGGGCCTCGAACGGCGCAAGCCATCCTCCCTGGGATTTAATCGGATGCAGAAGGACATCGCATGAACGGTACAAGTCTCTCAACTGGATGCGGTCCAGGTGCCCTGTGATTTGGACATGCTGCTCGAGATGCCTTGTTCTGACGGTTTCCTGCAGCGAGGAGAGATAATTGCCCTCTCCGAAGCCCGCGAGAATCAGTCTTATGTTTGGAATGGCGCTCCTCAGGCTTTCAATTGTCTTGATACTTTCAAGCTGATTTTTGAGCGGGGTGAGCATTCCCACGTGAAGCACACGAAACTCGGCCCTCGGTTGCTCCGTCTGTTCCGGCGGACAGCTCGAGAAAAAGTCCCAATCTATGCCATAGTTGACGATACGGGGCTCAAAGCCGTAGATCCCCAGGAATCTGGCCCTGTTGAATTCATCTGCCACCACCGCATTTGTTATATGCTTGCGGGCGATATACCGATCCATGGCCAGGATAAGCTTAACAAGGCGGTATTTCAGCGTTCCTTTGGGAATTTGACTGAATCCCATTTCAACGGCAGGCGGCTCGTTGCACATCCACACGCACGGTATGCGGTATGGAAAGACCGCCAGGGTCGCCGGGTAGTTGTGAAGATTCAGGATATCGAATTGCCCGCGGTACTTCCTTATGCCCTTGTTCAAACGGGCTATGGTCCTCAATAGGTTAAAAAACTTCAGTCCACCCTTAATGCGATCGAAAGGAAACTTGATGACCTGAGTCCCCTTAAGGTCTGCTTCAATTTCCGGGTGAATGTTTGTGGTCAGCACGGCATTCCGGATCCCCTTTTTCGAAAGGTAGTTTGCGAGCCTGACCACAAGCAATTCGGCACCGCCGTATACGGTCATTCCAGGGAAGACAATGAGTACTCGCATCCGAAAGATCCATATCCGGAATGTGGAGTTAACACCATTCCTTGATGCCGGACTTCGCGGCCCTAAGCCCGGTATCGAACGCCCTGCATCCCTGGCAGGTATTGGGGACTTTAGCGTCCTTCCGGTTAACCAATTGCCTGAATTCCTTGTATTTTGCAGAGTTCCAGATCTCATTGAAAGGAGTGCTGTGAGCGTTTCCAAAGGAATTCTCTCTCAAGAACCCCCTTCGGTTTGATATCATAAGAGCGCAACAGGATATGACTTCGCCTCCGATCATAACATATGGTTCGGTCCATGCAGCACAACGCTCCATAGATGGGAGGCAGGTTCCGGCATGTGTAAAATAAAGGTTGATCCCATGTTTTATGGCGTTCTTGTACGTCTCGGAGACAATGGACTCCGGTATGTTCTCAAGAGGCTGGTAATAGGATTCAATTCCCGGGAAAGTCAGCAAACCGACAAATTCGACCTTTGCACGTACGCCCCGGTCTCCGAGGCTGGCGACAAGCTCGATATACTCGGGCATTTCCTGGTAGTTTAACGTGGTCACGATGAACCTGAAATGCACGACGGGGAATGGAGAATTCATTTCTTTTTTCAATCTCAAAAGCGTCCGAATATTCATTAGCGCACGGTCGTAATCGCATCCCTTCTTTATGATTTCGTACGTCTCCTTTGTAGCTGCATCGAATGATACATAAATGCTGTTGACCCCAATCCTAATAATGAGTTTCGCGATCTCATCGTCTAAAAAATCGAACTCATCGACGAAGTTAAGATTTATATGTTTGTTTCTAAGATATTTAATGGTTGGTATGAAATCCTTGTTGAGAAAGTTAGTTCCTTCTCCAGTCAAATTGATCCATCGCAGATTGGGCAATGAATCGACAACATGTTTTATTTCATTTATTGATATTCTTGTCGTCTTTTCATTCCAATACGTATGTTCACACAATATGCATTTTTTGTCACATATTGTTGTGTGTTCAATTTCTATCTTATAAGGCGTCTTCAGGAGGCGTGGGAAGCGCTTATACACGTGATTCAACAGTGCATATTCGCCACCTTCATCCGCGACGAACAGCTTTGTATACCAAAAGGAGTACCAGCTTCTCCATCCGAATTTCCTGAGCATATATTGGCCCAACGGCCAATATTCTTTTAAAATAACGAAAAAGTTCGTTAGAGGCATCCCCTGGTGGTTCATTCTTTTGATTTTCCGGCTAAGCTCTGTAAGAGTATCCATTTTTAAACATCCTGTTTGACGCCAGTGAAACAAGCAGCAAGCATGTTTACAGTTTTCTCATCATCCCATCCCGCTGGTTAATACCGTGATCCCGATCTAAGCGGTGCATCACAAAAACAACCCGTCATTCCAATGAATTATCGTTTGCGCAGGTTATCCTGAAGCATCTTTTAGCTCCCGGGTTAATTCCAGATAGGTCGATCCATTCTCAGTGGAAGGCTCTATTTCGGTTCCTTCGTGCCATTCATTAAAACTTGTGATCATCATGATCGGCAGGGATGGATCCACATATTTGCCGGCCATGCGCCAAAAATCCCTGTAAAACCGTCCCGCTCCTCTGTCCAGAATGGGTCGCGACGGTCCGGACAATCCCCTGTCGTCATAGCCCGGCATAATTGAGGGAACAAACGTGAGGTCCGAGCTTCTGCATTGTTGAACAGATTTTATGTAAACCTCCTCCACCTCCGGGAGAAAGTTGGCGGTCATGGTCGTCAAATACATGTTGTAAGCGGTGATCGCACTAAAATGATCCGTTATCCACTTTCTGTCCTGTTTTTTCCGGCTGAGTACCTTTACAATGAGGTCAGACAACTTATGCAATGATTCAGCATAGTTATTAAATAAATATCTGAGCCTTATCCTTTGAATCTCCTTCGCTTTATCCCAAAATGCACAATCGGCTATAAAGTATGGTTCAATATTCCTCTCTCTTAACATCCGCACGACGCTTTCAAAGTATTCGCGCGCATTGAGATATTCTCTAACCAGATAAATGATGACGACAGGCCGGTTTTCAATTCTCAAGTATTGAGGATGATTAAAATAATTTCTTGACAGATACTCGAAATCCTCGAGCAGCTTCCGGCCTTTGGTCTGGGAACAGACGTACTGGTCTTTGAGGTCATACAATCGAGTCCTCCCAAGTTTATTCAGAGCCTGGAAACTATCATAATGGATACAGAACTTGAGGTCCCAGTTCATCCTTGGGTTCAGATAGAACTTTCTGATTGTGACATCCTCCCACGTGCCGTTCCCAATCCAGTTGAAAGCTAAAAAATCGATTCCGGCATCCCTTGCCCAGCCAAGGTGAGTCCTGATTGTGCGCGCATCACGACAGTCATATTCACCGAGAACCGGATGGTTGCTGTAGCCGGACGCCCATTCTCCACCACCAAGAATGGCATGCCTGGGCTTGCCGTACCAGGGATAGTAGTATGCTCCCAGCAGCATCAATGTACACCTCGTAATGCGCTTCAGCTTCCAGGCAAAGGCGAGCTGGACAAAGGCGTGTAAAGGTCCACCATCATCTCACAGCCAGCATATTCCTGAAAGACTTCAGCTCCTCCCGCGTAACGCCGTTCATTCCCAGCATCGTCAAAGTATAGACTGCACAGCCCAAAAACACTAAAACAAAGGCATTAACTGTAAAGTTTCTGATCGTAAAATATAAAAATATGGCCATGACGCCGGATGACAATAGTGGCTTGACAATATTATAAGCCACAGAGAACTTCAGATGCACTTTCCTGTTAAAAGACACATAGTAAAGAGGGAGCCCGATAACTTCTGATAGAATCGTTGCTACTGCTGCACCCAGAATTCCACAATAAGGAATTAATACGACATTAAATATTATGTTTATGACCAATTGAATCGCCACTATTTTCAGATACAAAACATGCATATCCATTGCCCATAGACCCCATGCATACACCGTATTTATATATACAATGGCCGGAATCCATATCAATAGATAGAATACTTCTATGCTTCCTTGATAACCAGGACCATACAACGTTAATATTATTGTCTTTGCCAATATCGATCCACCAACAACAATCGGGATAGATACGCAAAACATCAATCTGACATTTAGAGTTTGAATCTGTATGAATTGCTCCTTTGCAGTGTTATAATATCTTGCCATCAAAGGAAACATCGATTCAAAAAAATTCCCTCCTGTTGCGATACATACTATGACTATTTTATAGGCGGCATTATAATATCCAATCTCGACATCACTTCTCATGAATCCAAGTATGATGGTATCAACATAGTAGATCAACTGCACCAGTATGGAGGCTATCCCGAGGGGCAATGCTCTTCGCAATAGATCTTTCCACTGAGAAAAGTCGAAATGAAGCCGCAGTTTAGGAAAAGTCCTGCTGAAAAGGATTAGAAGAACCGCGGCAGCAAGCAAGCCGGCACCAAACTGAAAGCAGGGGACCCGCAACAGTTGGTCCGGACTTTTCACCGCAAGCAACAGGCAGACCGTGTAGAGGCCTACCGTCAGAATACGTGACAGCGCTATGTACTCCATCCTCTCGCCGCCCTGGAACGACCAGTCGAGGAGGACTGCTCCCGGAATGAGTCCCGCTCCGAACAGAACGATCAGATATTTGACTTCCAGGGGCTTGTCGATGAGGATCATCAGAAAGACCAGCACAAGCAGGCCGATCGATGCCAGACATAGCCGCATGGCCACAATGTTGCCGGTATATTGCCCGATGAGTTGAGGGGTTTTGGCAATTTCCTGGGTCCCGAGTCTCGTCAACCCCAGGTTGGTGAGCAGCATGAAATGAGCGGTGAGCGCAAGGGCGAAATTCAGCCTCCCGAAGGACTCGGGGCCCAATACATGGGCAAGATAGACAACTCCGACAAAGGCAAGCAACTGCGAACCCATCCCTGAAAAAATGAGGATAGAAGCATTCTTGACAATCCTTTGCGCCGTATTCATTTGTATTGATTATTCCAGGCTTTCTGCCGTGTTGAGATCGTCGGACGAATTCACGTTGGCGTACCTGTCACAGATCAAAAACGCTTTCACAAGCTTCCCGTCATCGATGCAACATTGAATGAGATCGGGCAGTTCCTTTTCATTTCGTTCATGGTGAATGGGAGTGATGTCCACATAGTCCAATATGGCATTTTTGAAGATGCATTGTCCCGTACCCTGATATTCATTGATGGGACGCCTCGGCTTTTCAATGAGCCGGAAAACCGTGTCGTGATCGTCCTTGACAAGGGTATATGTTCTGCACACCTGCTCGGGTTTTTCAGCCTTCAATATGCCGCAAATCGCAAAAATTCCATTCATACTCCAATAGAAATCGATCATCTCTTTTTCCCTGGAGCCCACCATGACTTCATCACCGAGCATCAGAAAGAAATCCTCGCCTTCCAGGGCATTTCGAGCACATTCCACGGCGTGGACCAGGCCTTTCTGTTCCCGCTGGATAACGTATCGTATACGTTTATCCTGAAATCTCGTGCCGTAGTGATTGATAATATCTTCCGCTTTATAGCCGACGACGATGATTATTTCCGATACATCCAGCCGTGCTATTCGATTGAGGTTGTGTTCGATCAACGGTTTTCTCTTGAAGGGAATCATGCACTTATTCTGATTTTCAGAAAATTCATTGATCCGGTTTCCCCTCCCGCCGGCAAGAACCAGTGCTTTCATAAAGCCCCTTAATATTCAGTGCTGAATAAAATGTTCCTTGTTTTCGCGGATCCATGCGACCAATCTGCCGATCCCGTCCCGGGGCAGGACCCTGGGAGTCCATCCGAGTTCCTTATTGGCCTTTGCGATATCGCATACGAAATACCTCAAGTCCCCATGCCTTTCAGTACCGAACGTAACGTCAGGCCGTGTTCCATTCATATCGGCGAGAATCTCGATGCACTCAAGAAGAGAAACGGCCGTGCCCGGGCCTCCGCCGATGTTGTAGACCCCCGATTTGCGTGTTTTATAAAAGGCATCGAAAGCCTCGCACACATCCGTTGCGTAGATAATGTCCCTGATCTGCTTTCCGGTCCCAAAGATCGTGATGGGCCATTTCAGGACTGAGCGAATCGCAAAATTGGCCACCCAACCATGATCTTCCCCACCGAACTGCCGTATCCCGTATATTCCTGTCAGGCGGAAGCTGGCGGCCTCCAACCCATAGGTGTCAATGTAGGTCCTGAGGTAGATTTCAGCCGAAGCCTTCGAGGCGTGCAGCGGAGTCAGGGTCCCCTCCAGCGTGGGGTGATTCTCGTCGATTCCTTCGGGATTTCTGACATACCGGTTTGCATTTTCCGTCAACGTCTCATTGATCTTGTTTCCGTACACATGGATCGTCGCACAACCGGCTACCGGGACCTTGAGCTTCCTCGCCGTTTCAAGGACATTGAAAGTGCCCTCGACATTTGTCGAGAGATCCAGCAAGGGATCTTCCCAACTGATGGTCATTGCCGGTTGTGCGGCAGTGTGCACGATGTAATGGGTTCCCCGTGCACTGTCGATCAGGTTCTCGGCGTTGCGGATATCTCCCCTGATCGTTTTGACCCCTAGACCCTTGAGGTACTCCCAGTTGTAGTTGCGGGCGGAATCCGCTGCAAATCCGGTCCTTGCCAGCTCATGTTTGGTCATATTGTCGTATGACGTGACTTCATGACCCTTTTTTATATAGAATTCACAAACATGCGAACCAAGAAAACCGCAGCCTCCGGTGACCAGAACTTTCATCCTCGCTCCATTTGAATCTCGATTGTCTGAAACAATTCCTTTCCATATCTTGCCGGGTCTGAGGGCTCACCCAAATTCGGCCGGACCCCCTTTCCGCGAAAACGGCTCCCGTTTTCTTTGCTTGTGCGCAAAAATTGCTCTGCCGTGATAATAATCGGCATATGGATGAAAATGTGTAAGAATAGTAGCGCATCTCGTTCAAAGATCGCACGCGGATTAGAGTATTGTGCGGGCGGGCATCGCCGGGAGCAATACAGATGCCCCCGTAAATGCAGTGAATTATTCTATAGACGGGTGTGCCCAAAAAGTGAAATTCTCCGTCATCATTCCGGCATACAACGCCGAGGCAACCCTGCCGGCGCTTCTGCGTTCTCTCCTGTCACAAACCTACGGGGAAGATTTCGAAATCATCGTAGTGGATGATTGCTCCAGGGATGCAACGCCCGAGATCGCGGGCATTTTTGGTTGCAGACTTATATCTTCGGGGCAAAACCGGGGACCTGCCCATTGCAGAAACCTCGGAGCAGGGAATGCCGCGGGCCGGGTATTGGTTTTCACGGACAGCGACTGCCGGGTTGAGTCCGACTGGTTGGAGCAGTTGGATAAATGCTTCTCGAACGGCGATGCGGACGTGATCATGGGCAGGCTCGTTCTTCTCCCCTCCACTTTTTTGGGTGATTCGATCTCCGCTCTCGGCTTTCCAGCCGGAGGCGCTCTGGGTTTCGAAAAAGTGTGGAAGGTTTCCGAAGACGGTTTTACGAAGAGTCTGAGTTCATGCAACTGTGCCGTCCGGAAAAAAGTGTTTGAGGAAGTCGGCGGTTTTGACGAATCTTTTCCATATGCCGGTGGGGAAGACAGTTTCCTCGCTTATACGCTGGTACGAGCCGGGTACGGGATCGGGTACCGCCCCCAGGTGGTGGCGTACCACGGCGCCCGCGACTCGCTGAGGGATTTTGTGAAGTGGCAGTTTCACAGGGGCATAAGCAGCTTCATCTTTTCGAGAAAAGTGCGTGGCAAGGGAGATTTTGTCTCCTTGCGGCTTTGGTCCACGTGGAACGTGATTAAAGCGTATTACCTGGACAGGAAGTTTCCACTGGTGTTGCTTTTATTGGGTATGAGCTTCCTTGTGCAGGCAGGCGGGTTTTTCTACGCAAAAAACAAAAAGGTGTTTTCATGCAAGTCCTGATCATCAATCCCCCCTGGCCTGGAAAAGGATTCGGCACAAGATCTCAAAACAGGATCATCAAGCACCGGAGCGACAAATTCCTGCAATACCCCCTCTTCCTGGCCTACTCTGCATCCCGGCTCAAAAACGCCGGACACCGCGTGGCCTACATAGATTCCGTCATTCAGGATTTTGACGCGGAGCGCACCCTCTCTGAAGCCGGGAAAGTGAAACCCGACGTCATCTTCATGGAGACCACGACGCCTTCGATAGTGGCCGACTATGACAACCTGACCGCCCTCAAGGATGCCACGGGCGCAAGGATCATTGTCGGAGGCCCTCACGCGACCTATTTCCACAAGACCGTTCTCGAGGAATGCCCGGCGATAGATGTCGCCATTCGTCACGAGTTCGATACCAAGATAGCCGGAGTCGTTTCGAACCTGCGGGATCTGAGAGGGGTTTCAGGCATTACGTATCGGAACGGCCCCGAGATCCTGGACAACGGCGATGGGGAAATGGCAACGGATCTGGACGGCATCCCGTTTCCCGATCGAGACGTCATCCCCTGGCAATGGTACCTGGAGGCGTGGTATTCCCGCCGGCCCTTCATGAATATGATGACTTCCCGCGGATGCCCCTATCACTGCAGCTTCTGCTTGTGGCCTCAGACCATGTACGGTCATAAGCAGCGTTTCCGCAGCATCGATAATGTCATTTCTGAAATTTGCCTTCTCGTCGAAAAATACGGCGTGAGGGAACTCAATATAGATGACGGCACGTTCACAACCGACAGAACCAGGGTAATCGAATTCTGCCGGAAGCTTCGCCGGCGGAAGTTCGACCTCATCTGGACATGCAACGGGCGCGTGGACACTCTGGACGGCGAGATGCTCTCGGAAATGAAGCGAAGCGGCTGCAAGATGATAAGGCTTGGCGTTGAGAGCGGCTCGCAGGAGGTGCTCGACCGGATCAAAAAGGGCTTGACCCTGAAGCAGATCGAGGACGGCGTCCGACTGGTCAAAAAGCATGGTATTCAGGCACTTGGTGGATTTATGTTCGGCTTTCCCTACGATTCCAGAGAATCCGTGGAAAAAACGCTTGAATTTGCGAAACGGTTGTCCCCCGACCAAGTGCAGTTTTCCATCGCCATGTGTTATCCGGGGACTTCGCTCTATGAATATGCAAAAAACAATGATTTGTTTCTGATCGAGAGTTTTAAAGAATTCGACATGACCCACGGACCTGTCGTCCGGACATTGGACATGGAAAGAAAAGACCTTGAAAACATCCTGGCGCGCGCCTACCGGGAATACTATTTCCGACCGGCGTTCATCATCCAGACCCTGTTCAACATGACCAGCTTTGACGAGATCGCGAGGGTTTTTCGTTCCCTGAAGAGCCTGCTGCAGACCATAAGACTGCACCAATGCGGAACATAGGGATATTCACTCATGATCTCTACCCCTACAAGCCGTGGGGACAAGGGCGGTATGTATACGATCTGACAAGGGCCATGCGCCGCCTTTACTGCGGCAGAATTCTTGTTTTCTCACCCTCGCCTGGAATCAACGATCCGGATCACATCGAGATATTCAGCCGCTCCCATGAGTCCCCGGGGAAGAACATCACGTTCTCCCTCAAATTGGGTTTTGTTCTGGAAAAATTGGTCGGGGCTTATGACCTGGGGCTGGTCCATTACCAGGGCGGGGCGGGGGGATTGTTCCTTTTGAGAAAGCCGTCCGTTCCCCTGGTGTATACCGTTCACCACACCTATTACCAACAGTCCGCATATATCAGAAGCCAGAAGTGGAAAAGAATTCTGTCCTTGTGGGAAAGATTCAGCTACCGGAACTCGGACTCTCTCATCTGCGTATCACCCTCGACAGAGCGGGCGGTAGCCCGGCAATACGGAGTGGGCCGTAAATCCCGGTCGATTGCAAACGGCGTCGATCGAAACCATTTCCATCCTTTGGACATCCCCCGGATCCCGAACAGCCTGCTTTTTATTGGAAGGCTGGAAACCCGCAAGGGTATAGATTTCCTGCTTCGATCCATGCCCCTGGTGAGATCCGCGCAAGAGGATATACGACTCTTCATTGCCGGCGACGGCATACTGAAGCCGGATCTCGAAAAGACGGTCAAAGATCACGGCCTGGAGAAGAATGTCCGGTTCCTCGGCGTCCTCGGGGATGACGCAGTCAATGAATGGTACAACAAGGTATCTCTCGTGGTGGTTCCGTCGGTGTTCGAAGGATTCGGCCTAAACGCCGCGGAAGCCATGGCCTGCGGGACGCCGGTTGTCGCAACCGAGGTGGACGGCCTCCGAGACGTCGTTGAAGACGGCGTGACCGGACGACTGGTTGAATACGGCAACCTGAGGAGTTTGAGCGATGCCGTCGTTTCCCTGTTGAAAAACGATCCCGAGCGGAAGAGGCTGGCGGAGAATGCCAAAAGGAAGATAACTGCCATGCACAATTGGGAGAGCATCGCCCGGCAGGTGCTGGAGGTCTATGAGTCCGTACTCACTCGCCGGGATGGGGTGGTGCCGCCATGAATATAGCCTTAATCACCTACCCCATTGAAACAAACCCCACCGGCATAGGCGTCCACGTGCAAAACATCGCCCGGAACCTGATCGACCTCGACACTCGGAACACTTATCATTTGCTGCATTTTACTCCGGATTCGAATCCGCTTTACCGGGAAAATGAGATTCTGTACAGGCACTATAAGCGGCTGCCCATGATGTTTTCGGACAGCCTTTGCCTGCGTTCAAACTCCCACAGGTTCGACGTCGTCCATCGCTTTTCGCCCGGCGGTTTCATCTTCACGACCGGAGCGAAGATTGTCGTCACGGTCCACGATCTGTTCCTGTACAAGCGGTACAGCTTCAACAGAAAAACCAGGAATTTCGGGGCAAACCACTTTATCCGCTCATCGCTGCAAAAGGCTCACGCAATCCTGGCCAATTCCCATTTTACCAGGCAGGAGGTCCTCGAAACTTTCAAGCTGGATGAAGCCAGGGTGCACGTCGTCTATAATGCGGCGGGAATTCGCCCCGAAAGCCCCGAGCAGGCGGCATGGAAGCTCCACAATAGATATGGAATCATCTATAAGTACATCCTGTTCGTCAGTTCCATCGAACCGCGCAAGAATCTCATCAGCCTCGTGAAGGCTTTTGAAATCCTGAAGGAGCGTCACCACGTCGACGAGCACCTGGTTGTCGTCGGGAAGCCCGGTTGGGACTACCGGGAGACGATGGACAAAATTCGCAGTTCGAAATTCAAAGACTCGATCCATCTCGCCGGCTTCATCCCGGAAGCCGATCTTGCAAGCTTCTACCAGGGGGCAAGCCTGTTCGTCTATCCGAGCCTCATGGAAGGCTTCGGAATACCGCCTCTCGAAGCGATGGCGTGCGGGTGCCCGACATTGACGTCGAATACTTCATCGCTGCCGGAGGTGGTGGGGCATCCTGAGATGATGTTCAGCCCGATCGATGTTGACGAAATAGTTGAAAAATGCCTGAGGCTGTTGACCGATGGAACTTTGAGGCTCGATAACATCCGAAAGGGCCTCGAAAACGTGAAACGCTTCGACTGGCAGGAGTCTGCACGAAAGATTATAAGCATATACAACAGCTTATGAGAGGCTCTCACGATTATCCCTCACCCGCGGCGCTGGACCTTCATTGAGACAGGCTGCGGGGTCTCGCCCGCTGCTCGACACGCGCCCATCCTTTTGCCGCCGGCCAACCCTGAATGCCGCCGATTGTCATTCCTTCTGACAATTTTTGTCACTTCGCTCGACTCGATGAGAAGCATTTGCCTTGATACCGGATCGAGCAGTTTAGCTCATCCGGCAAACATAGAGGCTTCCACGACGAAGATTATCATTATTTCATCCAGGGATGCTCGGGCATTTTTCTTGCACAGTAAACGGGGCAATGCGTGCAGTGCTCACTTTTACCCTATGTGGGATCGCGGCAGTCACAGGAGGTTGGGTTGCGATAGCGTAAAGTTTGGATGAGGTTATTATTGGATTCTTGAATCGAGGAGGAGCTAAAATGTTCATTAAGATGAAAGAAAGCAAAGGTTTCACCCTGGTCGAGTTGATGATCGTCGTGGCCATCATCGGTATTCTGGCCGCAGTAGCGGTTCCCTTCTATCAGAAATACATTCAGAAATCACGAATGGCGGTACACGTTTTCCCCGGGATGCACGCAATTGAAACCAACCTTGCGACGTACTACAGTTTCAAGAACACCCTGCTTGGTTCCGGCAGCGACACGTTCACCCAGCTTGCCAAGGACGCCGACACGAGGTGCTTCACTCCGACGTGGACGGGCAACACTCTCCGGATTAACATCGTCGCCGTCAAAGGTGGTACTTGCGCTCAGTTGCTGGCTCTCGCCGGAAAGACCCTGGATGCCGTGCCCCAGATGGATACCAGTAGAACCAAGATCAGGGGTTGGAAGCTTGGGCAGGCTCTTGCGGTTCAACTCGGACTTGAGAATGAGGAATAACGGCTTCCGTTCACCGGAATTCTTCTAGCTGTCGATCCGCCTTGGGGGGAAGCGTCGTGCAAGATGCCGGCGCTTCCCTCTTTTTTTGACCTTTCTTCCCGTGG
The DNA here is from genome assembly GCA_963666995.1 of uncultured Syntrophobacter sp. Classification (GTDB taxonomy): domain Bacteria; phylum Desulfobacterota; class Syntrophobacteria; order Syntrophobacterales; family Syntrophobacteraceae; genus Syntrophobacter. Next base: position 5,447,426 of record OY762941.1, read on the forward strand.
AGGAAAAGAAGTCAAGTCGGCCTTTCAAAATGCCGTTCCTTATTGTGCTCCCCTGAGCCCCTCAAGAAAACGTCTCGGCCTTTGGGAAGCAGCGCACTTTTCAACCGGTTCAAGGCATGCGTGTTCGATCGCGACAACGGGGTTGCAATGGAACGAAGAACAGTAAAATGCGGCGCTCTTTTTGTCCTCATACTCATGGTCTTTTCCGCCTACTGCAACACCCTTTCGTCGCCTCCCTTCCTCGACGACTTTCACACCTTCATCGAGAGAGAGCAAGTCCACATAAAGGATTTCTCCCCCGCCAGCCTGCTGTCCCTTTCCCATACGCCTTTCGGATGGGGGCGATGGATCCCCATGCTGACATTTGCCTTGAACCACAGGCTGGGAGGGAGCAGCCTTATGATTTTCCATTTCACCAACATCCTGATTCATCTTCTCGTACTGCTGAGTGTGTTTTTCCTCGCCCTTCAACTCATAAAGCTCATCCGGGACAAATCGGACAAGGAAACGACTTCCCCCTTCTGGATTGCATTCTGTATCGCGTCCCTGTGGGCGCTCAACCCCGTTCAAACCAGCGCGGTCACATACCTGGTCCAACGCATGGCATCCCTCGAAGCCCTATTTTACGTCACAAGCGTCGCCCTCTTCCTAAAAGGGCGCATACTGCAACGGAGCGAAGGGACTATCGCCCTTTCCGCCTCCTTACTCTATTTCGGGTCGTTCCTGTCGGGCATATGCTCGTTTCTGTCCAAGGAAAACGCGGCGACACTCCCGCTGATGATTCTCGTCACGGAAATATGGTTTTTCCAACCCGATCTGCTGTTCGACCTTCTGCGGAGACTGAAGAATGGGAGAAGGATCGTATGGTTTTTCACGGCGATCTGCCTGGGTGTCGCCTTGTTGGCCGCCTGCTTTTTCTTTCGCCAATTTACTGCCGGCTACGACGAAAGGCACTTCACGATGCTCCAGCGATTGCTGACTGAGGCCCGGGTGGTTGTCTGGTACATTTCGCTCTTGTTCTGGCCAGCGCCGTCACGGCTTTCCATGGAACACGACGTGGTGATTTCCACGTCGCTCCTGTCGCCTCCGACCACCCTGGCTTCGATTCTTCTCCTGGCCCTTCTCTTCTTTTCGGCCATCCGCTTCAGGCGGAAGTCCCCGGTCATCACATACGGAATCGCATGGTTTTTCATTAACCTGGCGATTGAATCGACCTTCCTGCCTCTCGAGTTGGTGTTCGAACACCGGCTTTACCTGCCTTCCGTCGGTTTTCTCATCTCGCTCGCGGCGACGGCGGAATGGCTTTTCAGGCTGGCCGCACCCGGGGTCTCCGCCCGAGACCGGCTTGCCCTGCTCTGCAGCGTCGTCATGATCATATCCTCTGCTCTCACCCTCGCCACATTCCATCGAAATGAGGCGTGGGAGAACATAGTGACCATCCAGGAAGATGCAGCGAGCAAAGCACCGAACAACCCGCGGGCGCACGCGAACCTCGCCACTGCCTATTTTTTTGCCCAACAATACGATAAAGGCATTGAAAGCGCGGGAAAATCCATCGAACTCATCCAGCCCCGTTTTGAGTCTTTCTCAGTTGCCGCCAACGCCATGTTGATATGCTTGATGAGACGCGGTGATCTGGATGAGGCAACCGAACGCGTCGAGCAGCTTCTCAAAGCCCATCCGAAAGACATCGACGCCGGTTCGATGCCGACTCTTTATACGAACCTCGGCGAGGCCTACCGCAGGAAAGGGCAACTGCAGGAAGCATTCGATTCGGCATCAAACGCTCTTCGCTGGGCTCAGGGATTGGGCAGTCCAATGCCCGACAAAGTGAGGGTTGCAGTTCTCCTGAAATTTATTTTAGAAGCCGCAAGAGAGACGAGCATCGATCTCGACAACGACGGGAAACCCGATCCCGGCGACGAACTCCCGGAGGCGTGGATCGCATCCGAATTCTTTTCGCGCGGAGACGTGGAAATGGCAAAACGGCTGGTCGCGGAAGCCCTTATCGCTCAGCCCGACGATCCTCAAAGCCTGCAATTGTCCGCGCGGATCAGGCAGGCCGAAGAGTCAAACCGGGAACAGCAACCCAAATGGAGTTTCTCTCAAAAATACGTCCGCCACCCGTTTTCGAAATTCAATTTTTCAATGGCAGTAGCATTTATTGTTCAAGAAAAACACTTACCCGTGACGATAATGAAGGTGGGGGAGGAGTTTCTGGACTACGCGTTGACGCTCAGACCCGCCTCAGCCGACGCCCATTTGCTCAAGGGATGGTATTACTACCAGCGCGATGATGCTGCAAAAGCAGTGGCCGAGGCGAAGCGCGCTATCGAACTCGACCCCGTCAACGGAAAAGCATGGCTTGGTTTGGGGTTTTTCCAGATCAAAGCCGAAGAGAAGGAAAATGCGATCGCTTCTTTTGACAAGGCATTGGCCCTTTATCCAGGATATTCGGCGAAGCAAGTCGTCCTGGACCTCGTGGCGAGCCTGAAGGAAGGCAAGCCGGCCGGTGTTTTCGGTCCATCGGGCAATGCGCCGCAGGACGAAGGGCCGGAGTCTGCCGGAGAACTTTCGAACTCGCCTTCGTCATGAGGTCCGGGCCGATTTGAGCACCGGGGGCGCCGCCGAGCCGAGGTAGGTGAGGCGAAGGTCCCGGCCACACCTTCGAGTGCACAGGTGGGCGTAGATCCACCGTATCCACTGTTTTTCAACCATACGGTGGGCAACGCTTCGCTTTTGTCCACCCTGCGAGTCGCCTGCGGAAACCAATGTGGCCCAATTGTATGTGTCGTTGCGTATATCACGGGTGACTGATTGTTCGAAACAGATGCCGGCCGCACGTGCCCGGGAGTGATCCAATGAACCTGCGTTCTTTGAGGCGAAAGAGAGTTCGATTTTCGGCAGGAGTTGCGATGGCCTGCGCTTTCCTGCTCTTGCTGATTGTTTCCACATCATTTGCCGCGGCGCCCCCGGATGAATCGCCCCAGCCCCAGGCCGAGGGGACCATCCAGGTTTCACCGCCGCCCGAACAATCGCCGGATGCCGCCGGTCAGGCTCAGGGCCGGTCCGAGGCTTTGGCCCCAAGTCAGCCCGCCGCCGTCCCTGATGCTTCCCAGCCTCCCACCGGGGCTGCACCCCAGGGAGGGGAACCCGCCCCCGTCGCCATTTCGGCCGCCGTCCCCGAACCCGCCGCCCCGGGGGAACCGCCACAGACGGGTGCAGCTCCGGCTGCCATCGCTCAACCCAACGGCCAGACTTCGTCACCATCATGTCCCCCGGATTATCTTCCGGTCATGCAGCGGACCCTGGCAATGCTCATGAAGGACGACTTCTCATACGTATCCAACAAGGTGGTCGATCCCTTCGTCCCTTTCATCCAGCCGGCGGCCGCGCCTGTGCCGGAAGCAAGGACACTCGATTCGGAGGAGGACGAAGCCCCTCCGGAACCACAAAAACCTCTCACTCCACTGCAAAAGATGACCATGACCGAACTCGAAACGGGATTGAAGGCCATCACCTGGGGTGACTACGGACGCCGCGCGCTCATCGAGGACTCCGCCGGGAAGGGATACATCGTCGCCGTTGGCACTCCGGTAGCGGACAGGAACGGGGTGGTCGCCGAGATCTTCAACGACAGCCTGGTCATTCACCAGGAGATCTGGGACAAAAGAGCGAAGAAGATGTTGGCTGAGGATTCCGTGCTGAAACTCAAGAAGAAAGAGGCAAAGAAATAACGCCCATCGCTATCAGACAGGTCTTTATCCGGCAACTTCGCGGCCCAACGGGGCCGCGTTTTTATTGCCTGCCTCTCAGAAGGGAAATGAGCAGCATGACCGCGCCGGCCGAAAGAGCGCTGTCTGCGACATTGAAGGCCGGCCAGGACCATGACCCGATATAGAACTGGAGAAAATCGACAACTTCTCCAAACCGCAAGCGATCAACAAGATTCCCCGCCGCCCCGCCCGCGATGAGCGCATAGGCGGTCCGCGTCCACAGGTCCTCCTTCCTGACCTTGCCGTACGCATACACGATGATCCCGATCACAATCAACGTCAGGCCTATTAGAAATAACCTGCGCCACTCGGAATGCCCTCCCGCAAGCAAGCTGAAGGCGGCCCCCGTGTTCCTGACATGGATGATGTTGAAAAAGCCCGGAATTATTACTTGACCGGCATTGATCGGTATCAAATGCAGTATGAAATACTTCGTCAACTGATCGAGAACGACGATCGACCCGGCAACCAGGAACAAAAGCACCATAGATTTCTCCGCCACCTTTCATGAGACACAGCATCAATACACAGGCTAAAAATCCCTCCCTTGCAACGGAGGCTCAAAGGACCCTGCCATTCATCGGAGCTTTCCGGACCGGGCAGGCCGCGCTTATTCCGCCGCCCGCGCCAAGTTGCTTCAACTCACGATTCGATGCCCTTCACCACCTCGTGGCACCGGTCGCACAGGGTCGGGTGATCGGGGAACTGTCCGACGGCTCGGGACCGCACCCAGCAGCGTTCGCATTTTTCCGCGGCGGCCGCGGCGACCTCGATGACCAGTCCCGGGATGTCGATCGCGGCAACCCCGTTTACCTGTTCCGAAGGCGATGTAAACGAAACCTGGGAAACAATGAAAACGGACCGGAGAAGATCCTCCTGCCCGGCGAAGTCTTCGGCCCATTCCGGAGGCAGGGCCAGCTTCACCTCGGCATCGAGCGGGTGCCCGATGGTCTTGGCCTGGCGGGCCCCTTCCAGCACGCGCGTCACTTCGCTCCGCAGAGCAAGAATTTTCTCCCACCGCCGGTTCAACGCCTCATCAACCGTCGCGGAATCCATCTCCGGGAAGCTCTCCATGTGCACGCTCGCTTCCCGCTTGTGCGGCAGATACCACCAGGCTTCGTCCGCAGTGAATGAGAGAATGGGAGCCATCAGTTTCAGCAGGGCGGTCAGGATTTCGTAAATCGCCGTCTGGGCCGACCGCCTCGCCGGACCGTCCGCCGTGGAAATGTAGAGGCGGTCTTTCAGGATATCCAGGTAGAATGAACTGAGATCCACGACGCAGTAATTGTGCAGTGCATGATATACCCGGTGGAACTCGAAGCGCTCGTAAGCCTGCCTTACCTTCCGAACGAAGTCCTGCAACTGGTAGAGTGCAAACCGGTCCAGTTCATCCATTTCCGCGTAGGGAACGGAATCTTTCCGCGGATCGAAATCCTTGAGGTTCCCGAGGAGAAACCGGCACGTGTTTCGAATCCGCCGGTACGCCTCACTCAACCGTTTCAGAATGTCCGGGGAAATGCGCACGTCGTCCCGGTAGTCTTCCGCCGACACCCAAAGACGGAGCACTTCCGCACCGTACTGCCGGATGATCTCTTCAGGGGCGATAACGTTTCCGAGAGACTTGGACATCTTGTAGCCCTGACCGTCAACGACAAATCCATGGGTCAGCACCCTCTTGTAGGGGGCGATGTTTCGAGTGCCCACGGCCGTGAGGAGCGACGAATGGAACCAGCCTCTGTGCTGATCGCTCCCTTCCAGGTAGAGATCGGCCGGAGAACGCATGTAAGGACGGGCTTCAAGAACCGCGGCGTGGGAGACTCCGGAATCGAACCACACATCCAGGATGTCCTTTTCCTTTTCAAGATCCTGTCCGCCGCATCCGGGGCATTTGGCTCCCGGTGGAAGCAGTTCTTCCGCGTCCTTCTCGTACCATGAATCGGCGCCTTCCTTTTTGAAGAGCGAGACGACGCGATCGAAGAGTTCTTCTGAAGCCAGGACCGACCCGCAACTCCTGCATTTGAAAACAGATATTGGAACACCCCATGAACGCTGCCTGGATATACACCAGTCGGGCCGGTTGGCAATCATATTGTAAATTCTGTCCCGTCCCCAGCCCGGAATCCATTCCACCCGGTCGATCCAGTCGAGGGCTTTCTTCCTGAGATCGTTCTTCTCCATGGAGATGAACCATTGCTCGGTCGCTCGGAAAATGACCGGGTTCTTGCATCGCCAGCAATGCGGGTAGCTGTGGGTGATCTTCTTTTCGAGAACCAGGCTTCCCGTTTCTCTCAGTTTCAAGTTGATGGCCTTATTGGCATCGAAAACGAACTGGCCGGCAAAAAAGGGCACATCGGATGTGAAATTGCCGTTGTCATCAACCGGCGAATAAATATCGAGGCCGTATTCCAGGCCCATGTCGTAATCCTCGCGGCCATGACCCGGTGCGGTATGGACGCACCCGGTCCCGGCTTCCAGGGTGACATGGGTCCCCAGCACGAGGACCGAATCGCGGTCGATGAACGGATGTCTTGCAGCAAGCCCTTTCAGTTCCGAAGCGTCAAAGGAACGGATGATGGTGTAGTCGCTGATGCCGAACGTCTCCATGCAATTCTCAAGCAGGCCCTTGGCCAGTATCCATACCTCTTCGCCCACCTCGACCGCCACGTATGTAAAATCGGGGTGAAGGGCAATCGCCAGGTTGGCGGGCAAAGTCCACGGGGTGGTGGTCCAGATGAGGACAAACACCTTCTTCCCGGAAAGCTCGGGGAACTTGCCCTGACCGGCGGGAGTGAGCGGAAACTTGACATAAATCGACGGCGAGGTGTGATCGTGATATTCAACTTCAGCCTCGGCAAGAGCGGTCTTGCAACTGGTGCACCAGTAGATCGGCTTCTTGCTGCGAATGACGCCTCCTTCCCGAAAAAAACGACCCAGCTCACGCGCGATACCGGCTTCATAATCGTAGGACATCGTCAGGTAAGGGTTGTTCCATTCCCCGAGAACGCCCAGCCTTTTGAATTCATTCCTCTGGATATCGATAAACCGTTCCGCGTACTGCCTGCACAGCTTGCGAATCTCCACCTGGGACAGAGACTGCTTGCGCTTTCCGAGTTCCTTGTCCACCTGGTGTTCGATGGGCAGACCGTGGCAGTCCCAGCCCGGGACATAAACGGCGTCCGATCCGGTCATCTGCCGGCTCTTGATGATCATGTCCTTCAGGATCTTATTGAGGGCCGTGCCCAGGTGAATGTGCCCGTTGGCATAGGGGGGGCCGTCATGGAGGATGTAGAGCGGGCGTCCTTTGCTCTGTTCCCGCAGCCGCTCGTAGAGTCTCATATCGCCCCATTTTTCGAGGATCTCCGGTTCGCGCCTGGCGAGGTTGGCTTTCATCGGGAAATCGGTTTGAGGCAAATTCAACGTACTTTTGTAATCCATGACTGGTTCTCCCCCCGAAAAATATCACGATCCCTTACAGGTAATTTCCATAGCGGCGCAACGATCGATCACACGGTTCATCTTTCGGCAAGCAAACCTTGCTTCGTCTCCTGAACCCCGTAGTACCGGATTCTTATTGCACTTTCTGCCGGAAAGCAGGAAAAAATTTCTTAACACACCGCCGGGACAAGTCAAGTATATTAAAGGATAAGCATTCGGCGGGTCCCGTTCAGCCCTCACGGCCGGCCCCATTGCAAACGAAAACATCTCCGGAAAAAAGCAGGGCCTCCCATCGTTCGGTATGATGAGAGGCCCTGAAGAGTGCAACGCTTTCTACGGAGATATCTTCATCCCCCGCCTGGGCGTATTAATACATGCCGCCGCCGGGAGGCATTCCACCCATGCCGCCTGCAGGACCATGGTCCTTATCCTTCGGGATTTCCGCCACCATGCATTCGGTGGTAAGCATCAGGGCGGAAACGCTGGCCGCATTCAGCAGGGCCGTGCGGGTCACTTTGGTCGGATCGATCACACCGGCGTCGATCAGGTCGCAGTACTCACCGCTCTCGGCGTCATACCCGAACGCTCCCTGCTCGGTCTTGATTCTTTGCACGATCACGGAGCCTTCCTCGCCCGCGTTGATGGCGATCTGACGGGCGGGTTCCTCGAGGGCGCGCTTTACGATGTTGAGGCCGAGTTTCTCGTCGCCTTCCAGGGTCATTGCGTTCACAGCGCCCAGGCAGCGCAGGTAGGCCACACCACCGCCGGGAACGATGCCTTCTTCAACCGCTGCGCGAGTCGCATTCAACGCGTCTTCCACGCGGGCTTTCTTTTCTTTCATTTCCGTTTCGGTCGCTGCGCCGACGCTGATCACCGCCACGCCGCCCACCAGCTTGGCAAGGCGTTCCTGGAGCTTCTCTCTGTCGTAGTCGCTCGTGGTCTCTTCGATCTGAGTCCGGATCTGGCGGACGCGGCCTTCGAGGGCCTTGCGGTCGCCTGCGCCGTCGACGATCGTCGTGTTGTCTTTGTCGATGCGGATGGTCTTGGCTTTTCCAAGGTCGTTCAATCCGACGGACTCAAGCTTTATGCCCTTCTCTTCGCTGATCACCTGCCCACCGGTCAGAGTGGCGATGTCATCGAGCATGGCCTTGCGGCGGTCGCCGAAGCCGGGGGCCTTCACCGCACAAACCTGCAGGGTCCCGCGCAGCTTGTTCACTACCAGTGTGGCGAGCGCTTCCCCTTCCACATCCTCGGCGATGATGAGCAACGGCCTTCCCATTTTGGCGATCTGTTCGAGGACCGGCAGGAGGTCCTTCATGTTGCTGATTTTCTTTTCGTTGATCAGGATCAGAGGTTCATTGAGGAGTACTTCCATCTTCTCGGGATCGGTCACGAAGTAGGGTGAAATGTAGCCGCGGTCGAACTGCATGCCTTCAACCACTTCCAAAGTGGTTTCCATGGCTTTGGCTTCCTCGACCGTGATAACGCCTTCCTTGCCCACCTTATTCATGGCTTCGGCAATGATGTTTCCAATGGTGATATCGTTGTTGGCGGAGATGGTCCCTACCTGAGCGATTTCCTTCTGGTCCTTGGTCGGCTTGCTGATCTTTTTCAGCTCGTCGATGACCACCTGGACGGTCTTTTCGATTCCGCGTTTCAGGGCCATGGGATTCGCGCCCGCTGCCACCAGCTTGGAACCTTCATAGTAAATCGACTGGGCCAGGATCGTAGCGGTCGTCGTCCCGTCACCGGCGACGTCACTCGTCTTGCTGGCTACTTCCTTTACCATCTGGGCGCCCATGTTCTCGAACTTGTCTTCCAGTTCGATTTCCTTGGCCACCGTAACGCCGTCTTTGGTCACAGTGGGACCGCCGAACGATTTTTCAATGACTACGTTGCGCCCTTTGGGTCCCAAAGTCACCTTCACTGCATCCGCAAGGGTATTCACTCCGTTCAGCAGGGCTTCGCGGGCTTTTACATCATAAATCAACTGTTTCGCCATGAGGATATCCTCCCTTTAGTTCATCTCTTTGTGTTTTCAATTCGTCCCGAAATCTCTTATTTATCTACGATCGCGAGGATATCGTCCTCACGCATGATCAGGAGTTCTTCTCCTTCCACCTTGATCTCGGTGCCGGCGTATTTGCCGAAGAGTACCCGATCGCCCGCCTTGACATCCAAAGGCCTTCTTGAGCCGTCTTCCAGCACTTTTCCGTTTCCAACGGCGACAACTTCGCCCTGAATGGGTTTTTCTTTAGCCGTATCGGGGATGATGATGCCCCCTGCCGTCTTTTCTTCTTCTTCGGTGCGTTTTACGACTACACGATCATTGAGAGGTCTCAACTTCATTGTGCAACTCCTTTCAGTCACGGTGAATTTTGGTTCGATGGAAAAAAAAGCGGTATCCCAGAAGTTGGACTACCTTGTTAGCACTCACCCTCAGTGAGTGCTTATAATCACTTTGGGTTTATTTGGCAAGAGAGAATGAGGGAGCGATGGGGAAAAAAAGAGTGAAGGTGGTTCCGGGCCGATCCTGATGGTGGGTTATCTCAAGCCGGCCTCCGGACCGCTGCAGAAGCTGGTATACGATACTCAGCCCAAGCCCCGTGCCGTGACCCTTCGAGGTGAAAAAAGGCTCGAATATCCTTTCCCGCATTCCCGCGGGAATTCCAGTCCCGCCGTCATCAATGTCGATCCTGGCCTCGCCTGACTGGTCGCCGTTCGTTTGCCGGCGGTTTACGGAGATCGTGAGGTCACCTCCGTCAGGCATGGCTTCCAGTGCATTCAGAAGAAGGTTCCAGAGTATTTGCCTGAGGTGGTAGGGGTCCATTTGGGAAACCGGGGTGCATTCAAACATCGTGCTGATTCGGTGGACCGACGAGATGCGGCCTTGCGCGCGCAGCAATTCAAGGATTTCCCGGATGATCGGGCAGATGTCAACGTCTTCGATCTTCTGCGTTTCGTATGCGCCCTTCGCAAGCCACAGGAAATCCTTCACCAGCCCGTTCATCCGGTTGACTTCGCGGTGAATGATGCTCATGAGTCGCGATTGGCGGGATCCTTCAACCGATTCGTCACGGAGCATCTGGACGGCTCCGCTCATCGCCGCAAGGGGATTTTTGATTTCATGCGCGATTTCGGCGGCCACCCGGCCCGCGACAATGAGGCGCTCCATCCGCCCGAGGTGCTCCTCCATCTCTTTTAAGCGCGTTAAGTCCTGAAAGATGAAAATCCACCCGGACCATTCCCCATCGGCGCTGTGCAGAACGGAAACCGTGTACCCGAGATAGAGTTCCTCGCCGAGCGGTGTGTGATAGCTGATTTCCATCCTGTCCGCCGGACCTCGCCTGGTTTTTTGAAAGGCGCCCGGCTCCCGCGGCCATGACATGGGCTCGAGGCTCGGGAAAATAGAGCTGAAGGACCGGCCTTGAATTTCCTCGGAACGAAGCCCGAGTATTTCCTGGGCAAAATTGTTGCAAAAGAGGACCAGCCCGGACGGGTCGAGAGTTATCAGTCCGCTGGTTATGCTGTGCACGATGTTCCGGTGAAGCATTTCAAGTTGATGAAGATCCTTGGCCTGTTTCAGAATCTTCCGGCTCGATTTCTGCAATTCCTCAGCCAGGTAACCACTGACAAAAGCCACGACGTAGAACGCGGCGATGTTCATTAGTATGCCGTGGAAATAAGTCCCGCTGTCCCTCAATTGCACGGTTTCCGAGACGATCTGCAGAGGGGAAATCCATCCGAAATATTGGAGATCGAGGAGCAGTCCGTAGAACATGCCGCACATGGAGGCGGTCAAAAGGCTGCCGCGTCTGTGCAACAGAACGGCCGAACTGATGATCACCGGCATGTACAGGAACGAAAAGAGGCTGTCCACACCGCCCGAGAGAAAGATCAGGAAGGTCACCGCCGCCACATCGAAGAACATCTGCGTGTAGGCAAACTTCTTCAACCGCAGGGTGCGCCCCAGGCTCAGCGCCGCCACAATGGTGAAGATAAAGAGGATACAGGAGAAGTAATACAGAGGTTGAAGATGAGCGGAAAGCAGATCCTCCTCCCGCCTGCTCTGGACGATTATGGTCAGGAGCAGGAAGAAGACACCCAGGATTAGGCGAAAGAACAGCACCCCCTGGAGGTTCCTCCTGAGTGACATTTCCTCCTTAAAATAATCCTCCTTCATGTCGTATTCGATCCGCAAATCACGATCCTCTACTGACGACGTCGGCGATCTGAAAGATGGGCAGGTACATCGCGACCAGCAGGCCGCCGATGGTAATGCCGAGGAAGACAATCAGAAGGGGTTCCAGCAACGATGTCAACGCTTCGACGGCGACATCCACTTCCTCATCGTAAAAATCGGCGATCTTCCCGAGCATTGTGTCGAGGGCTCCAGTCGCCTCACCGACAGCTATCATCTGAGTCACCATCGCGGGAAAGACTTTGGTTTCGCTGAGGGGTTCGGCAATGGGGCGCCCTTCGGCGATCGCCGATCGAGCTTCACGTATCGCCTTTTCGATCACCACATTGCCGGATGTGGCCGCCACGATTTCGAGACCGTCAAGTATGGGCACACCGCTTTGGAGCATCGTCCCGAGCGTTCTCGTAAAACGAGCCACTGCGACTTTTCGGATGAGAGTCCCGAAGACGGGAGCCATCAACATGAGTTGATCGGTTGCCTGCCTGCCCCTGTTGTTTTTTCTTATCTGCCTCAAGCCAATCACGGCAAGGATAAATCCCAGAATGATCCAATGAAAGTAATCCTTTGCGAAATCGCTCAACTGCATCACAAAGAGGGTCATCGCCGGCAATTTCGCTCCGGCATCCCTGAAAAGTCCGGCAAAGATGGGAATGACGTAGATGAGAATCACCGCAACGACGAGCACGGCGATGGTTATCACTATGCCCGGGTAGGTCATGGCGCCCTTGACCCTTTTCTTCAGCTTGGCCGCCTTTTCAATATAGGCGGCGAGACGGTTCAGAATAACGTCGAGAATACCGCCCACTTCGCCTGCCGCAACAAGATTGACGAAGAGGTTGTCGAATACCTTGGGATGCTTCCGAACCGCATCGGACAGCGTCGCCCCCTCCTCCACGTCTCTTTTGACCTTGCGGATGATCTTTTTGAACGCAGCGTTCTCCTGCTGTTCCTGCAGGATCTCGAGGCACTGAACGAGAGGCAGACCGGCATCGATCATCGTCGAGAATTGCCGCACGAAAATGACGAGGTCCCTTTCCTTGACCCTTCCCTGCAGGGCGGGGATGTATTCGCTGATGTCCTTGGGTTTGGGCTTGAGACTCCTGATGGTTATGTTCTTCCTCGATACCATCTGGCGGGCAAGAACCAGATTGTCCACCTCGATCTCCCCTTTTTGCTTCTTCCCACTGCGATCAGTCCCGGACCAGATATAAACGGGCATGTCAGGCTCCTCACTTGGTATCTCTCGCCGATGGAAGGTGCCGGTCGATCACCAGACACCAAATTACCGTTAATCTTTCAATCCTTTGCTGAAGACCTTATCACTTCCTCCATTGAGGTGACCCCGGCTTTGAGCTTGTTGATTCCGCTCCGTCTCAGGGTGATCATCCCCAACCGAATGGACTCTTTTTTGATTTCGGCAGCGGAAGCGCCCATCAGGACAAGTTCCCGAACCTGCTCATGCATGGGCATGACCTCGTACAGGGCCATTCTGCCCCGGTAACCGGTATCGTTGCAGACCGGGCAGCCCCTGCCCCGATAGCAGACAAATGTGCCCAGTTCATCCTCCCGCACACCAAGTTCAAGCAGAGTCTCGTGAGGAACTTCCTCCTCCTGGCGGCATTCCGTGCAGACCCGGCGCACCAGCCGCTGAGCGAGAACGACGTTGACGGCCGACGAAACAAGGAAGGACTCAACCCCCATGTTAAGAAGTCGGTTGATCGTGCTCGGAGCATCATTGGTATGAAGGGTGCTCAAAACCAGGTGCCCGGTCAGGGCCGCCTTCACGGCAATCTCGGCCGTTTCGAAGTCTCGAATCTCACCGACCATTATGATGTCGGGATCCTGGCGCAGGAAAGCCCGCAGAGCGGCGGCAAAACTGAACCCGATGGCATCGTGGATCTGCACCTGGTTGATTCCGACGAGGTTGTACTCGACCGGATCTTCGGCGGTCGAGATGTTGTGACTGATCTTGTTCAGATCCGACAGGGCGCTATAGAGGGTGGTTGTCTTGCCGCTTCCCGTCGGACCCGTCACCAGCACCATGCCGAAAGGCAAATAGATCGCTTCGCGAAACGCCCTGTATTGAATTTCCTCAAAACCGAGCTTCGTCATATCCAACTGCAGGCCGGATTTGTCGAGGAGCCTCAGGACAATCTTTTCGCCGAAAAGAGTAGGGAGCACGGAGACACGGAAATCCATCTCGCGCCCCTTGGCTTTCAGCTTGATACGCCCGTCCTGTGGGAGGCGCCTCTCAGCGATATCCAGCCTGGCCATGATCTTCAGCCTGGAGATGATCGCATTCTTCAATTGGAGCGGAGGTCTCATGATTTCGTAAAGTACGCCGTCTATCCGAAAACGTACTCTCAAAACCTTTTCGTAAGGCTCGATGTGGATGTCGCTTGCCTGCTTGCGGATTGCATCCATGAGAATGAGGTTCACCAGCTTGACCACCGGGGCCTGTTCGGCGGCGTCTTCCAGGAACGACAGGTCCATTTCCTCCGTGGATTCAATTACATCCACATCGACTTCATCTTTCAGCATTCCCAGAACGTCTTCAAAATTATCATCGCCCTGGTAGTGTAGCCCCAACACCTTCTTGACGCTGACTTCGGAAGCGACGTGGACCTGTATGTTCCTGCGCGTGAGGAAGCGCATGTCGTCGATGACGAATAAATTGCCGGGATCGGACATCGCTACGTTCAGGGTATTGCCCAGCAACCCGAAAGGCACCGCCTGGTATTTCGTTGCGATATCGACCGGGATCATACCGAACACGTCTTTTGGTATGGAAAGTTTTGTCAGGCTTACCTGGGGCACGCCGTATTGTTTTGCAATGAATTCGACCAGAACATCCTCACTGATGAACCCCAGTTTGAGCAGTATCCCCCCGATCCGCTCCCCCGTCTGACGTTGTTCATCCAGTGCACGATCGAGCTGTCCCTGGTCGATCAATCCTTCCTGAAGAAGCAATTCCCCGATTTTCTTGGCCACTAATCCTACCTTTCAAAAACCACCCGGTCGTTTCAGTAACAACTAGTCTTTATAACGGTGAATTCGACCTTATACTTTACAGATTCAGGGCGAGACCGAATCTCCGGACCCGGGCCGGAGGTTCGGACCGTTTTCGAACTGCAAAATCGCGAAAAAAGCCGTTCGAAAACACTTGACAGATCCAAAATCCCCGATATCATTCAGTGCGGCTTAAATCCGAGAAACATACTCAAATAATAGGAAAAACGGAGGTGCTTGTCATGATTTGTGAGACTGTAAAGGCCGGTGCGGAGTGTGCCTTCATGACCCGGTCAGGATGCGGCTACAATGGAGGCTTTTGCCACCCGGTCATCGAACAGTGCAGTGGTTGCCAGCGTTCAACGGAATGGCCCGCCGGAGTTTATTGCAGCAGCTACCCAAACCCCGCCATAAAGTGGAGGTCGAGCAATTGCAACTTTGCAACACATGCAAAGAGCGAACAGCAAAACCAGCAGAAAGTCAACCCTCTTAAGGCCTCCAAACGCAACAACAAAAAGAAGTAAAACAAGACGGCTTGTGAGAGCAACGTCGGTGGGATATTCACATCCGGCATGATGTTGCTCTCGTCTGCCCCCAATCCATTTTGCGCAGCCTCCGAGAGATCACAGAGCCGCCGGTTTCTGCGGCCGGGCTCTCAACTTGGCGTCCATCCACACGCCGCTGTCAGCCTGACGGCTTTGTCGTCTATGTCTCAAGTTCATTATGCCGCTGATCGTTCGCTTCTTTTTGTTTGACTTCTTTCGAGTCCCTCGTTATGGGATTAGGGGAATTCAAGCATTGCCATATCCCCTGACATTTCAAACAGCAAGAAGGTGGGTTCGCCCGTTCCGCGGGGACATCATCTCCGGAAGTGCGACGACCCACGCAATGAGTCTGGAAGAAAGGAATTCGTCGAAGTGGGACACACGCTTA
Source organism: uncultured Syntrophobacter sp. (assembly GCA_963666995.1). Classification (GTDB taxonomy): domain Bacteria; phylum Desulfobacterota; class Syntrophobacteria; order Syntrophobacterales; family Syntrophobacteraceae; genus Syntrophobacter. Next base: position 5,462,780 of record OY762941.1, read on the forward strand.
TCTTAACCGGGACTCAGGCCGCTGCTCTTGCGGCCAGGCTATGCCGCATTCAGGTCATCGCGGCCTATCCCATCACTCCTCAATCCAAGATCCCGGAGGTGCTTTCCGAATATGTGGAACGAGGGGAACTCAAGGCGGAAATCGTTCGGGTTGAAAGCGAACATTCGGCCATGGGAGTCTGCATCTCGGCATCCACCGTGGGGGCCAGAGTTTTTACGGCTACCGCGTCAAACGGATTGGCTTACATGCACGAGCAACTCCATTGGGCAGCGGGCGCCCGGCTTCCCATAGTCATGCCTGTGACCAACAGGGGCATCGGCGCTCCGTGGACGATTCTGAACGACATGCAGGACACCATCGCCCAGCGCGACACCGGCTGGATGCAATTTTACTGTATGAACAACCAGGAAGTGCTCGACCAGGTGATTTTGGCGTACAGGGTAGCCGAACAGCTCATGATTCCAATCATGGTATGTTTCGACGGTTTCAGACTTTCGCACACGATGATGCCGGTGAACGTTCCAGCCCCGGAGGATGTGGATGCTTTCCTGCCCCCATATCAGCCCTTGCACATCCTCGACCCTGAAAAGCCGGTGGACATCAATCCGGTGGTCATGGCCGACCCCGCGCGAGACTCCGAGGGCAATCTCTGTCCGGGCTACATGGGATTCAGGCATAGACTTCAGGAAACCATGGAATCGGCCCTCCCCGAGATCGCCCGGGAGGGCGGATTGTTCGGAAAGTCGTTCGGCAGATCTTACGAGGACTGTCTCTACAGGTACAAAACGGACGATGCCGATTTTCTCTTCCTTACGATGGGATCCCTCGCCAGCGAAGCGAGCGAGACGGTTGACATTCTGCGCGAGCGGGGGATCAGGGCGGGAGTGATCGGGGTCAGGGTGTTCAGGCCGTTTCCTTCAAAGTCTCTTGCCGAGGCGACGGCAAAGGCCGAAGCCGTGGCGGTCATCGAGAAGGCCATAAGTTACGGATATGAAGGCGCGCTTTCGACCGAATTCAAGGCAGCTCTTTTTAGTCACGACGGGCATCGGCCTGTGGTGTTCAACTATATCGCGAGCCTGGGCGGCACGAACGTCAAGCCGACGGACCTGCTTGAAGCTGCCGATGAGACCATGGATGCCGTGGGGAAGAACTCCCGGCAGGAGAAACCCCGCTGGTTGAATTACGGAGTTTAGGTAAAGGTCAGGAAAGGATAGAAATTACCGTCATGTCAGTCAATCTCATGGAACTTCCGGAACAGGAATTTATTCTGCCCGGTACTCGTACCTGTGCCGGCTGCGGTTTACCCATCGCATACCGATATATCCTGAAGGCCCTCGGGCCCAAGACCATTGTGACTCTCCCCGCGAGCTGCCTCACGATCCTCCATGGCATCTACCCAAAGACCCCCATTGCCGTTAATTCGGTCAACAACACCTTCGCCGGCACGGCGGCATCCGCTTCAGGGCTGGTTGCCGGCCTCAAGGTCACGGGTCGTGAAGACTTTACCGTCCTGGCAATGGCGGGCGACGGGGGGACCTACGATATTGGAATCCAGGCTTTGAGTGGGGCGGCCGAACGGGAAACCGACTTCATATATACCTGCTACGACAATGAAGCGTATATGAACACGGGAGTGCAGCGATCGAGCGCCACGCCGAGCGGAGCCGTCACCACCACGACCCCCCTCATCCCGAAACAGCAGGTAAAGAAGGACTTCATGCGGATCATGGAGGCCCATAATCCCGTGTATCTTGCCACGACGTCTTCCTCCTATCCCGGGGATCTGTACGAGAAGTTCCTGAAGGCCAAACCCATGAAAGGCACCCGGTTCATCCATGTGGCGGTGGCATGTCCTCCGGGATGGGGATACCCGACAAAGGACACCGTCAGGATCGGGCGGCTGGCGGTTGAATCCGCAATCGTCGTTCTGTACGAGGTGGAAGGAGGCGTTTTCAGGCTTACCGGAAAGAGCTTGAGCATGGCAAAGAGCGGGCGGAAGCGCCCTGTGGATGAGTACCTCAAGCTCCAGGGCCGGTTCCAGAAAATGAGTCCGGAACAGCTCTCGGAATTCCAGCGGCAGACGGACGAACATTGGGAGAAGTTCCTCGGGCGGGCAAGCTCCTGAACGAATTCGAAGTGGAAATTCCCGATCTGATGAAGGTGAAACGATCTCCCGGACATCCCGGGGCCGTTTCACCTTTTTTTTCCCCCCCGCGCGACGTCTTACCGCGCCTCTACTCCCACCATTTGATGAGTGTGCTTCCCCAGCTTAGGCCGGCGCCAAAGGCCGCCATTACGATATTGTCGCCCTTGGCGATCCTTTTCTCCACAACCGTCGTTTCATACAGCCCAAGTGGAATCGTGGCGCAGGTCGTATTGGCATAGCGGTCGATGGTGATCACCACTTTGTCGTGGTCAATCCCCATCCTTTTGGCACAGGCGTCGATGATCCTGAGATTGGCCTGATGCGATACGAACAGGGAGATGTCCTCCCCCGTGAGGCCATTTCTTTCGAGGATTTTGACAGACACATTGGCCATATCCGTAACGGCCCTTTTGAATACCTGCCTTCCCTCCTGGGTGACAAAATGGTCTTTGTTCTTAACGGTCTCCAGGCTTGCGGGACGACGGCTGCCGCCGGCCTTCATGTGAAGCAAAGACCATCCGCTGCCGTCGATATGATGGATGAAGTCCAGGATCCCGTAACCTGGTTCGGGACAGGGTTCGAGGAGCACGGCTCCCGCGCCGTCACCAAACAAGACACAGGTGTTGCGGTCCGTATAATCGAGAATGCTGCTCATCACGTCACTCCCGATAACGAGGACCTTCTGAGTCCTTCCGGATTCAATCATCTGAGCCCCCGTCGACAGGGCGAACAGGAACCCGGAACATGCGGCCGACAAATCGAATCCCCATGCACGGCTCGCACCCAAAGCTTCTTGAACCAGGCACGCCGTTGAGGGAAAAAGCATGTCCGGTGTAACGGTTGCAACGATGATAACGTCGATTTCCCTTGCGTCGACCCCCGCCAGGCTCAGACACTCCCGGGCTGCCCTGATCGCCATGAATGAATTGCCCAGCCCCGGCTCCAGAATGCGTCTTTCACGTATCCCCGTGCGCGTAAAAATCCATTCGTCGGTCGTGTTTACCATCTTCTCAAGGTCTTTGTTAGTCAGCCGGCGCTCCGGCAGGAAATGTCCGACAGACTTTATATATGCTTTTCGAACAGGCATCTGAACCTCTCTTCCCCTACATCACCCCTTTATAGTACCCGCCGTCAATCTGGATGGACGCCCCCGTGATGTATCCGGCGCGCTCCGATGCAAGAAATGTCACCAAAGCGGCAAACTCTTCGGGTGTTCCCATGCGCCCCATCGGTATCGCAGATTCCCATCTGTTGACGACATCCTCAGGCCTGGTCCCTTCCTTCTCCGCCACAACCGCGGAGAGGGACCGTACTCGTTCGGTCATCATGTAGCCGGGACAGACATTGTTGACCGTAATGTTGTACCGGGCAAGCTCATTGGACAGTGTCTTGGCGAGGCCGATCACCCCTGAACGAACCGTGTTCGACAGAATCAGCCCTTCTATCGGCTGCTTCACGCTGATCGAAGTCATGTTGATGATCCGGCCCCATTTCTTTTGAATCATTGTCGGAATGACCTCTCGAGCCAGGATGATCGAACTCATAAGATTCAGCCGGAATCCCAACTGCCACAGATCGTCCTCTATCTCAAGGAAGGTCTTGTTGGGTGGTCCGCCCGCGTTTGTGACAAGGATATCGACCGTACCGTAATGTTCCATTCCCTTTCGAACGAACTCGGCGGCCTGCGCTGCATCGGTCAGATCGGCAGGTATGCCGATGACCTCACCGCCGGTGGCGGCGTGAATCTCCTCGACAGCCCGGGGAAGCTCCGGGTTATCCCGAGCGCAGATAGCCACCTTGGCCCCTTCCCTGCTCATTTCCATTGCAACCGCCTTGCCCAGACCCCCGCTGGCTGCTGCGACAAGAGCCGCCTTTCCGCGTAAACCCAACTCCACTTCAGATCTCCTCCAGACTGAAACATTTTCATTCCGCGCTCAAGCCGCCGGCTTGAGCATCATGCCTCATACAAGGTTCGCATTGCCTCAGTGTAGCTGCCGTCTTCATGATGGATAAAAAACGGCGCACCAATACGCAGCTCTTCGCCTCCTCCCTTCCTGCATTCCAGATAGACCAGAGATGCAGGCCCGGACGGAGCGGAGTATATGACAACAAGCTGCTTTGGGCTGAAACCGCACTGTTCTGCGGTTACAAAAAGGATACCGGCGCGTGCGGACGGGTAGATCAAAGCCAGGCGACCTCCTTCTTTGAGAAGGTGTTTAGCCCCGGCAAAAACGTCCTGAACGGAACCCATGAGTTCGTGTCGGGCGATGGCCCTCTGATGGATGGGGTTGATCCGCCCCGATTGCAGGCGCCGGTAAGGAGGGTTGCTGACAACGAGGTCGAAAGATGCAGGTTCAAGCTGTGAGGCGATTTCCCTGAAATCCAGTTCCTCGATCCTGATTCGGTCCGAGAACCCGTTGACTTCCGCATTTTGCCTGGCAAGCCGGACGAGTTCCGTCTGAATCTCGATACCGACTATCCCCGCCCCCATCTTGCGATAAGCCAGGATCATGGGCACGATGCCGCACCCGGTGCCAAGATCCGCGACACGATCGCGGGCGCCCACTTTCGCGAGCCCTGCAAGCAATACCGCGTCGACCGAGAATCGATATCCCTTTTCAGGTTGAAATATCGTCAAGTTACCGCCAAAAAGGGCATCGGAGGTAAGCGAGGGACCTTCAGCTACCAGACTATCTCCTCGTCATATTGCAGGGAATGGATCACCATCCCGCTCCCGACTTTTGGATAAAAATAGGTCGATTTGTGAGGCATTATGAGCCCGGCGCCGGCAACCGCCTGAACCTGGTCGATGCGGGTAGGATTGATGAGAAAACCCGCGTCATAATCCCCCGACCTGACCGATGCGATACTCTCTCCGAAATCCTGCTTGAAGTGAATATTGCGCTCATCTTCCAGAAATCGATCGGAAAGTGCCATGACATTCCGTAACAGCACATAATCCAGTATGACGACGTCGAGGTCTCGAGCCTGCGCGGGGATGTTTCGATCGCCCAGGTAGGAAGAAATCTGTTCCTTCCTGCCGGCCAAAAGATAAAAGGACCGTGTATTCTTCCAATAAAGGCCGATCGCATTTCCCTTCACATCTTGCCGGGCCGCAAGCCCGGTCCGGAGCTGTTCCAGGCCGGAGTCATCCGCATCGAAGCGTTCCACTTCAAAGAATTTACGGGCCTGAGTGAGGACGGATTCCAGATCGAGGGAATTCAGATTCCTCAGCAACCTGTGAGTCGGCAATATGGTGAGCCCCTCCTGATCGAGGTTGGAGAGGTACATCATGATGTACTCGAAAGGAGCGCGAGGGCTGTGGTTCTCGTGCCGCTGTCTTTGAATCCGCCTGTAGTTCAATGCCGTTTCATAGCGGTGATGGCCATCGGCAATGAAAATGGCCCTGTCCTTCATGAAGTCTCTCACCTGCAGCAGCACATCCCGATCGGTAATCCGCCACATCCTGTGCTCCATGTCGGTCCTATCCCGGAAAGATGTCGTGGGCGCAGGTTCCCGGCTGCCTTGCAGCAACTGTTCGAGGGATTGTCCAGGGTCGGAATAGAGGGCGAAAACGGGGCTCAAATTGGCGTGGCATGCAAGCATGAGACCCAGGCGTTCATCCTTGATCGCCTGGAATGTCTTTTCATGAGGCCGGACTCCTCCGGCTTGGAACTCCTCGAGCCGCATTGCGCAGATATAACCGCGGCGCGTGAGGCGCTGCCGGGTGGGAAGCGGGTAATCAAGCTCATAGTAATATATTGCGGGCTTGTTTTCGCGAATGAGGACCCCGTCCTTCATCCATTCTCTCAAAAACGCCGCCGCACGCGTATGGCTGTTATCCAGTTCCGAGTCCCCCGGTTGTACCTCTCCCAGCTCCAACCGCACCATGTTGTGAGGGCTGGTCCGGAGGAACAGCTCCTGTTCAGCGGGTGAAATGACGTCGTAGGGCGGAATGACCACTTTCGAAAGATCCGGCACCTTGTCCGGATTATAACGCAGCCCGCGAAATGGGGCGACCATTGCCATGGCCTCTTCTTCCTTTCTTCAAACGTACTCGAGCTTCAGGGGGGACCAAAAACCTCGACCACTTGGAGCGTCTCCATTCGACGAGAGCCTTCCTTGCTAACACAGGTTTGGACTTTTGACAAGCACCCACGTGGCACGAAACACGCATCGAGCCGAGAAGGCTGGCTGGGAGAGCGGCATCGAAAATCGATTCGCCCGGGATTCGTGCAAACATCGAGGCTTAGGGCTTGTCCGTAAATAAATCCTTTGTACTCGCATCCGGCTTTTGGCCCACTTCGGCCGCTTCTCAATCGCAAAATCCTCAACGTAGTCCAGCTACGCCTGCGGTTTTGCTCAATCGTCGCGACCAAAATCGGTCTCAAAATCCGGTGCGATCCCTAAAAGGCCTATTTACGGACAAGCCCTTAATCCCCGGCTGAAAGCGGGTTGGCCATGATCATGCGGGAGAAGTCCGCAAACACATCCGTCGAGCACGATGCGTCAACTACCTCGTGAGCCAGATCCAACCATCTTGAAGACGATTCGAGGATGGCTTGGTCGCTGCTCGCAATTATGGACTCTCCGTAATCCATTTCGCGTTCCGGAACCGGCACTGTTCGGGCTTCACCGGGCATTCCCCTTGAATTGAGGCGCCTGCGATAGGCAGCCGCCAACATGCCGCTTTGGCTCATGGGTGCGTCAAACAGGAAATCGACCCGCCGGGGTCGCAGGAGTTCAAGAAGGTGAAAGATCATGTCCGCTGCCAGTTCACTGGTATCGGACAAACGATACCGTGACGATTGCCCCGCCAGATCGCGCATGGCCCCATCATTGGCCTTAACGAGAGGCCGCTCCAGGATGGCGCTCTCTACCGTTATTTGCACATTGTGCCCATCCACCAGGAGCCGCTGATTTCTGAGATCTCCCCCTGTGACTTTCCTGGAGCGGCGGCCAAGAGCCGTACCCTGGCTGAAAACACCACGGTGAAGCAGTTGCCTCTCCAGGATTGACAATCGGTATCGGTTCCCCACCCATTCAAGTGCTGCCTTACGAGGGTAAAGCCGGTTCTGGAAGAAGTAAAAATCGTAAGCGGCCTGTGAAAGCACCCACCGCCGTTCATCGTTCAGTAAAGGAGTCTTCTCCATCTTGTTCATTTCAGCAACCGCCGGGCAGGCAAATCATGTCAATGCACACTCCCGCCTAATCCGAGCGATTCCATAGGAGATGTCGCGCAGGGTTGGAATGTTTTCAGCCAATCACATCCCCACGCCGCCTCCCCCGTCAAGGGGGAGGAGCTAAACGTCAATTCCCCTCCCCGGGAAGGAGGTGCGAGGGGGGGGGAGGAAATCGCTCAAATCAGGTCTTGGTATTCTTCTCAGTCCTTCCGGACTCCTGTTCGAGGATTGCCTGCCTGCGGAGTTCCTTCCTCGATATTTTCCCCACCGCCGTCTTGGGCAGTGAGTCCCTGAACTCGATCACTCTCGGGACTTTAAACGGGGCGAGCCGCTCCCTGCAGAAGCTCCTTATCTCATCCTCCGTCATCTCTTCACCGGGTCTCAGGACGATATAGGCCTTGACGATTTCGCCCCGATAGGAGTCAGGCACCCCCACGGCGACCGCATCCATCACTTTCGGGTGTTCATAAAGCACCTCGTCGACTTCCCGGGGATAGATGTTGTACCCGCCGGATATGATCATATCTTTTTTACGGTCGATAATGTACACGTACCCGTCGTTGTCCATCTTTGCGATGTCGCCCGTGTAAAGCCAGCCGTCCCTCAGCGCGTTCATGGTCTCCTCCGGCATTTTCCAATAGGAACTCATAACCTGAGGGCCCCGCACCACCAGTTCCCCCATCTCTCCAATAGGAAGATCGGTGGTTCCAAGTTCAAGGTCCACGATCTTACAATCGGTGTCCGGCAGGGCCAACCCGATGGAACCCGGCTTCCGGTCCCCGCTGATGGGATTGGCGTGGGTGACGGGGCTCGTTTCCGACAAACCGTAACCCTCGATGATGATGCTGCCGGTCAGGCTTTCGAACTTCCGGAGCGCTTCGAGCGGCATCGGCGCCGACCCGGTCACACAGAAGCGGATGGATGAGAGATCAAACGATTTGGCTTTCGGATGGGCATTGACAGCCGCATAAATGGTTGGAACACCGGGGAAAATCGTCGGCCTTGACTTCTTGAGCGTCTTCATGATTTCGTCGATGTCAAAGCGAGGGACCATGATCGCGGTGCTCCCGGAGTAAAAGGTCAAATTCATGGCGACGGTCATACCGAAGACATGAAAGAAGGGCAGCAGGGCGAGAAACCTTTCCCGCCCGCACCTCAGGTCGGGAAACCAACTGGCGAGCTGAATTACGTTGGACATGATGTTGCGGTGTGAGAGCATGACCCCCTTGGAAATGCCGGTCGTCCCGCCCGTATACTGCAGTAGAGCCAGATCATCCAATTGGACGGAGCAGGGAGGCGGCAGCGGCGGGGTGGAGCGGATGAGCCTGGAGAAGTTGAACACCTTCCGGTCGTCGTAAGGGACGGAGGTGAACAGTTTTTTAAGTTTTGCCCTGATGGGATAGAGATATTTCAGATGAACCGGCAAGTACTCCCTGATGCCGGTAACAATCACCTTGCGTATCGCGGTACCGGGGATGACTTTCTCAACCCTTGGAAAGAGGTGGTCCAGAACGATCAGAAATTCCGCTTCGGAATTTTTCCACTGGTATTCCATTTCCCTTTCGACATACAGAGGATTGGTCATGACGACCACTCCGCCAAGCCAAAGGGTCGCATAGAAAGCGATGACCGTCTGAGGGCAGTTTGGAAGCATGATCGCCACTTTGGTCCCGGGCCTCATCCCCATGCGATAAAATGCGCCGGCCAGACTTTGAATCTGCTTCCATAAAACCTGATAAGTCAGCTTTGCTCCATAAAACTCCGTTGCCGGGTTTTGGGGAAGATTCTTTGCGCAATTTTCGAGCAGCCGGGGCAGACACTCATCTGGATACTTGGCATTGCGAGGAACACGGGGATCATAACTCTTGAACCACACTTGATTCATTTACCTTTCCCCTTTTTTCGGATGAGACCGGCTGCCTCCACAAACGAGAGTCCTGAACCGGTGGATCGTTCCTCGGCCCGGAACCCGCTCCCCCTCTCAAGAGCAACTTGTTTTGAGCTTGCGAACCTCTTCCGTGAAGGCGGGAACAAATTCGAAAAGATCGTCGACAATCCCGTAATCGGCCTTGCCGAAGATCGGTGCGTCCGGATCCTTATTGACGGCAACGATGCACTTCGAATAACCCATCCCGGCCAGATGTTGAATTGCCCCCGAGATCCCTACGGCGATGTACAGGTTAGGGGTGACGACTCTGCCGGTCTGCCCGACCTGATCTGAATGGGGCCTCCATCCGGCATCGACAGCCGCGCGAGATGCCCCCACTGCGGCTCCGAGCAGGTCGGCAAGCCCATCGAGGAGCTCGAAGCCTGCGGCGTCCTTCATCCCTCTTCCGCCGGATACGACAATGTCGGCTTCCGAGAGATCCACCCTGCCCGATGCATCCTGATCGATGGCCTTGATCCGCGAACGCGCGGCGGGAATCGGATGGTCCGTCATCACAACTTCCGCGTTTCCCGCCGGGTCAGGGGTCAGGCACTGCATCGCATTGGGGCGGCAGGATATCATCGGCAGAGTCCCTTCAGCCCACTCGCTCCACGCAAAGCACTTTCCGCCGAACAGGGACCAACGCGCCGTGACCTTCCCGTCCCCGCACACGACCTGTAGCGCATCCTGAACGAGCGTAACATCAAGTCTCGCCGCCAGTCGTGCACCGAGGTCTTTCCCATCGATTGAAGCGGGCAGGAGAACGACCGAAGGATCGCACTTCCCGACCATCCCGGCCGCGATCGGGACATGGGTTTCCGCCAGGTAATGCTCCACGGCGGGATCATCTCTCACATATACCGTCTCCACCCCGTAGCGGCCGAGTTCCGCAGCCCTGCCGGCCACTCCCGATCCGATGGCGATCGCACACAAGCGAACTTTGAGGGCATCCGCAATCCTTCTCCCTTCGCTCAGCACCTCAAACGACACCCGACGAAAATTGCCGTTGCGGAATTCGACAATCACGCACACGCATTTTCCCATTTCAATGCCCCTATCCTTAGAGCACTTTGGCTTCTTCCCGCAGAGCTCGAACGAGTTCTCTTGCTTTATCCCGGCTCTCCGCCCCGGGAATCATCCTCCCGGGCGCCCGTTGCGGAGGCATTTCAAGGGAGGTAATTCTGATTCTGGCGGTCTCGGGTTTGAAGAGTGATGGATCGAGACCCAAATCGACGAGCTTCTTCACTGCAAGAGGTTTTTTCCTGGATTTCATGATATTGGGCAAGGTGGCATAACGGGGGTTCCAGATTTTGTGAGAACCCCAGATCGTCACCAGTGCGGGGAGGCTCGATTCCAACGTTACTTTTCCACCCTCGATGGGACGCTCAATTGTGACGGTTCTTCCATCCGATTCCAGGGATACGGCCATGCCCAGGTGGGGCCAGCCCAGCATTTCAGCCACAATCGCACCCCTTTGTCCCTGGTCGTAATCAACGGAGCGGGACCCGGTCAAAACGATGTCCGGCCCGCATTCCCTCACGACCGCGGTGAGGGCCAGCGTCACACGGAGGTAATCCACGTACTTCAAGGCAATATCGTCGAGGAGGACGGCATCGTCGGCTCCCATGGCCATAGCAGTACGAAGAGCCTCCGTCACTCTGGAAGGCCCGTAACTCACGACAGTGACCTTGCCCCCGCGGTTTTCCCTGAGCCGCAGGGCTGCCTCCAGAGCAAACTCATCGTAAGGGTTGATGATCCATTTCAGGTCTTTTGTTGCAATTGATTTGCCGTCATCGGTAAGACGAATCGCTGATTCCGTGTCAGGAGTCTGCTTGAGTATGACAACGATGTTCACGGCGGTTTCTCCCAATAGTCCTGCACAATTGGCACGGCGGCGCAATGCGCCGCCCGCTCCCGGCAAACAGCGCCTCGGGACATTCACGACGTCCCTTAGCATATGAACATCAAAGGATTCAAGAGGAAACGGATTGGCTGGAAAAAAGATGGACAAATTGTCCCGGCCGGATGGAAATCAGCGAGCAAGTACCCTGGATTTCGAGAAATCGAGGCGAGTCATAGGGCACACCCCGACTCTCTTCTTTTCAAACCAGGAACCGTGGGAAATCCCAGGCGTATCTGCCTGAGAACCGCGGCAGTCCGGCGTTGCGACTCTGCGGTCCTTATGCTTCAGGCTTGAGATTCCTCCGGGCGGCAATTCCGACAGTATCCCTGAAGGACCACTTGCTGACGCAGAACTTGAAAACCACTCTTTTCAGGAAGTGAGAACTTGTGGTCAGAGATGAGTGCATCCGCATCCTGGATGGACTGACACTCGAGACAAACCAGATGGTGGTGCGGATGGGTCTTGGCGTCATACCGGGCCACTTCGGTCACCGGGCTGACCTTCTGAATCAGGCCGACTTCGTAAAATCGCTCCAGCGTCTTATATACGGTGCCAAGCGAAATCATAGGAAAGCGCTTCTTGACCTGCTGATAAATGATCTCCGCACTGGGATGCTCTTTCGTATGATACAAGGCCTGGTAAATCGCAAGCCGCTGGTATGTCACCTGCAATCCATGGTCTCTAAGAGTCGCTATAAAATCTTTGTCGTTCTTTCCCTCCATAAATTAATCCCCCCCTCTTCGATGTGGATACACGTAATGGAATCGTTCTAGTGTGCAGGACAACTCTGGTTCTATTCTATAAGAATCGTTTAGATTCAGGCAAGCTTTTTCTTCTGAGAATCTGTATTTATTATTCTGTGTGACATTTCTCTTCCATGTCTTCTGATCCATGGAAGGATTTCAAGAAGATCATCAGCACTGAGATGGCTGCCGGAGTCATTCCGGGAATTCTCGATGCATGTCCCAGAGAATTCGGCCGAATGGTCGCCAGCTTCTGCCGAATCTCATTTGAAAGTCCGGGAATCTTCTCATAAGAGAAGCCATCTGGAATATGCATCTGTTCCATTTGCCTGAACCTTGCGACCTCGGCCTCCTGCCGCCTGAGGTATCCCTCGTATTTGCATTCGACTTCGACCTGTTCCTTTACTCTGTCCGGAAGTGCTTCGGCGGGTGGCGACAAGAGTTCGATGGCCGAGTAGTCCAGCTCGGGTCGTTTGAGGAGTTTATCCAGCGCGGTCGGTTCATCGAGAGGGTTGGATCCCCAGTCTGCAAGGACTTTGTTGACGTGTGGAGAAGGGCGCAGGCGGTTCGCGCGCAACCTTCCCAGTTCGGCTTCAATGGCCCTGCGCCTCCGGAGTAGATCATCGCGCGTATTGGGCGAGTGGAGGCCCAGTTCGTAACCGGTTTCAAGCAGGCGCAGGTCGGCATTGTCTTCCCGCAGCAACAGACGGTACTCAGCACGCGAGGTGAACATCCGGTAAGGCTCATTGGTCCCCCGGGTGACCAGATCGTCGACAAGCACAGCCATATAGGCCTGCGAGCGATCCAACACAAAGGGGGGTCTCTTCCGGACTTTCAACGCGGCGTTGATTCCCGCCCACAGCCCCTGTGCTGCGGCCTCTTCATACCCGGATGTGCCGTTTATCTGCCCGGCAAGAAAGAGTCCTTCGATGAGTTTGGTTTCCAGCGTGGACTTGAGCTGAGTGGGTTGGATAAAATCGTATTCGATCGCATAAGCCGGCCGCACGACCCCGGCATATTCAAGTCCCGGAATCGAATGAATCAACTCGAGCTGGATTTCATACGGCAGTGAGTTTCCCGTGCCGCTTGCGTAGATTTCTTCGGTTTCAAGCCCTTCCGGTTCGAGAATGATCTGATGAAAATCCCTGGATGGAAATTTCATGATCTTGTCTTCGAGAGAAGGGCAGTATCTTGCGGAAACTCCGCGGATGGCGCCGTTATAGAGTGGAGACAAGTGGATGTGGCGCCGCACGATTTCATGGGTCCGTTCTGAGGTTCTTCCAATGTGGCAAGCGACCTGAGGCAGGGGAATCCTGTCCGTGAAAATCGAAAACGGCCTTGGTTCCTCATCCCCCGGCTGGCATCTGAATTTGCTGAAATCAATACTCCGGCGGGAAAGCCTCGCCGGTGTCCCGGTTTTCATTCTGCCCACCGTGAAGCCGAGATTGAGGAGCTGATCGGCAAGGGCATTTGATGCGAATTCGCCGGCCCTCCCGGATTCTATGCGTTTGGTCCCGATGTGGATCAATCCGTGCAAAAAAGTGCCGGTGGCAAGGACCACCGAGGGCGCCTCAAACAATACGCCCAGTTGATCGACGATCCCCGTAATTCTGTTCCCTTCCACGACAAGGGATTCCACATGCGACTGCTTGAGATCGAGGTTGTCTTCCGATTCGAGGCGATGCTTCATGACCCTGCGGTAGAGGACCTTGTCATTTTGAGTGCGCGTGCCGCGAACGGCCGGTCCTTTCTTGGTATTCAGCCACCTGAACTGGATGGCGGTCTGGTCGGTGACCCTGCCCATTTCACCACCCAGGGCGTCGATTTCCTTGACCAGATGCCCCTTGCCGATGCCCCCCACGGAAGGCGAGCACGGCATGTGCCCGACGGTTTCCAGACAGATGGACAGGGCAAGGGTGCGGCAGCCCAGCCTCGCGGCCGCGAGTGCGGCTTCGCAACCGGCGTGCCCGGTCCCGATAACGATCACGTCATATCGATTCATTGTCTCGCCTTCGATGTCAGTCGAAAAAAATCCCCATTGAAATGACAAGCTTTTCAGGATTAAATGCAGTGCTTATGATAGCATTCAAAAGTGCAAATATCGATATCGCCGGTTTATTTTGAGTGACACATCCTCGAAACTCTTTGATTCAGCAGGTTTTTTTGGAATGTCCGTGGAACTGTTCCGAACCTACAACTCCTATTTGCGCGAATTATTCGGCTGCCGCGTCCAGAAGATTTCCATCGATGCCGGGCTGACCTGCCCGAATCGGGACGGCTTTCTGGGTCACGGAGGCTGCATCTACTGCAATGAGCGAGGCTCGGGTACCGGAGCTGCCGGAAAATCCTTATCGGTCGGAGAACAAATCAGGGCGGGCAAGATTTCCCTTCGAAAGCGTTACAATGCCTCAAAGTTCCTGGCTTATTTCCAGTCATTCAGCAATACCTACGCCCCCCTTGCCATTCTCAGGGGACTGTACACAGAAGCCCTCGCAGACCCCGATGTCGTGGGTATCACCATCGGTACCCGCCCCGATTGCGTGCCCGATGAAATCCTGGAATATCTCAGCGGACTCTCAACGCACCACCTGGTCTGGATGGAGTACGGCCTTCAATCCGCAAAGGATCGAACTCTTGAATGCATAAACAGGCGGCACACGGTGCAGGCATTTGAGGACGCGGTTTGCCGCACCCGCCGGATGGGAATCCCGGTCTGTGCTCATGTCATTCTCGGCCTTCCCGGAGAGACTCTCGAAGACATGCTGGATACGGCACGGTTCATCGCGTCCCGGGACATTCAGGCAATCAAGATTCACCTCCTGTACGTCGTCAGGGGAACGATCCTCGAAGGCTGGCTGCAAACCGGCCGCTACACTTGCCTCACCCGTGAGGAGTATACCGCGGCGGTCAGTGAATTCCTGAGCCGCATTCCTCCACACATGATCGTTCAGCGTCTGACCGGAGACCCTCACCCGGAGGAACTGGCCGCCCCTCTGTGGGCGCTCGAAAAACAAAGAAACCTCCAGGAAATCCGAGCTTACATGGAGGAGCACCATATTCGCCAGGGGCAGGCTTTCGCGGGTTGAAATCGACGCCCCGCCCATCTTTCTTGTACCGTCTGCATTGACACGCCGGGGTGTGTCAGTTAAATACGTCTACAAGATTGCGGATTGGAATCATCGTGTTTTATTTTCCCGATTCGGGCTTCTTCGCGATGGAGATTGATTATGAAGAGTCAACGCTGCCGGTTCGCTGAACGGCGGAATCCTGGGAAATCCCAGCGAGGTTTTACGCTGATCGAATTGCTCATCGTCATGATCATACTTGGACTCCTGGCCGCTCTCGTGGCTCCCAAGATGTTTCAGAAAGTGGGCAGTTCGAAGCAAAAAGCCGCCAAAACCCAAATCGCCATGATAGGCACGGCGCTGGATGCCTTTCGGCTCGACACGGGGAGGTATCCCACCACGGAAGAGGGACTCGAGGCGTTGCAGAAGAATCCCGGTTTTGACAAATGGGACGGCCCATATCTGTCGAAAGACGTCCCGTTGGATCCCTGGGGGAAAGCCTATGTTTACCGGTTCCCGGGAGAACACGGGGACTATGATCTCTACTCTCTCGGTCTCGACGGACAAGAAGGCGGAGAGGGAGAAAATGCCGACGTTGTGAGCTGGAACTAGCCGCGCTTCTCTCCGATCGCCCGCCCGGCGTATTCTCCCACCGTGCTTTTTCTTGACACGGCTTTTGAAACATGATTTTTATAAAAATTTGGGTTGAACAAGGGCTCGGGTTGGCGAGAGTGGCGGAACTGGTAGACGCACTGGACTTAGGATCCAGCCCTGCTAGCAGGATGGGGGTTCAATTCCCCCCTCTCGCACCAGGCGCCTTACTTCTTCTTTAATGTGATATCGCTTTCCGACAGAAAGGTGAAAAAGGTGGAAATGAACGTTTCCGTTGTCGATCTCAGTGAAAATCAAAAAAAGCTGCAGGTGGAAATTCCGGCTGAAAAAGTTCACGAAGAAATTGAAGAAAAATACCGCGAAATGGCTCGTAAAGTTAAGATCAAGGGCTTCCGGCCGGGCAAGGTGCCCCGCAGCATCCTTAAATCCTATTACGGCAAGACGATAGAGCAGGAAGTCTCCTCCCGCTTCATCCAGGAAACCTTCCCACAGGCACTCCGTGAAAAAGCCCTGAAGCCCCTTGTCGAAGCGGATGTCAGTGAAACGCATTTCGAAGACAACGGCGCTTTTCTCTATACGGCGATCGTCGACGTTTGTCCTCCCTTCGAGCTGGAAGGCTACAAGGGAATCGAAGTCGTTAAGCCTGTGGCCGAAGCCCTTGAAGAACAGGTTGACGCTGAACTCCAGCACCTTCGCGAACAGCACGCCTCGCTCCGCACTTTGGAAGGGGACCGCCCTGCTCAGGAGGGGGATGTTCTCGTGATCGACTTCACGCCCGTGGTGAATGGAACCGTCTTTGATAAGGGAGTAACGAAGGATTACATGGCGGAACTGGGCAAGAAATCGATCCATCCGGATTTCGACGCGAACCTGATCGGGCACCGTCCGGGTGAGGATGTATCCTTCGAAGTGGATTATCCCGAGGACGCACCCAATCGTGAAATCGCCGGCAAAAAGGTCCAATTTCAGGTAAAGATTCGGGATATCAAGGAAAAAATCCTTTCCGAACTGAATGACGAATTCGCCCAGTCGGTTGAGAGTCGCTTTGACACCCTCGAGGCCCTGAAACAGACCATCAGGGAGCAACTTCAAAAGCGGCAGCAGGAAAGAGCAACCGCCGATGTTCGGCAGCAGATCGTGGATCACCTTCTCGGCAAGGTAAAACTGGAACTCACCCCCAAGGTCATCGAACGTGAGGTTGACCGGCTCATTTCGGCTTTGCAACACCAGTTTCAGAGCCAGGGGTTGAAAGTGGATGTAACAAAGTTCAACACCCCTGAGATCCGGACCGATTACAGGCCCCAGGCGGAAAAGAACGTCCTGCGGCAGCTCGTTCTTGAGAAAATAGCCGCCCTCGAAAAGATAGACCTCACCGATGAGGAAGAGGAGCAGATCTACAGGGATATAGCCCGTTTCGCCCGGACGGACGTTGCCAGGGTGAGAGAGGAATACGCCGACAGCGCCCTGGTGGAACAGTCCAGGGAAAGCAAGATACAGGAAAAAGTCCTCAAGTTCCTGGAAGACGAAGCGCATTACAAAGAGGCTTCCGAGCAGGAAGAGAGTCCATCAACAGGAGCTTAACATGTCACTGATTCCCATAGTCATCGAGCAGAGCAGCAGGGGCGAGAGGGCTTTTGATATCTACTCACGGCTTCTGAGAGATCGTATCATTTTCCTCGGAACAGCCATCAGCGATGAGGTCGCCAATGTCATCATCGCTCAAATGCTCTTTCTCGAATCCGAAGACCCGGACAAAGACATCCATTTCTATATCAATTCGCCGGGTGGGCTGGTAACGGCCGGTCTGGCCATTTACGACACCATGCAGTACATCAAACCGAGCGTTTCCACGTTGTGCATGGGACAGGCCGCAAGCATGGCCGCCGTCCTGCTCGCGGCGGGCGTCAAAGGGAAACGTTTTGCCCTCCCCCACGTGCGTATCATGTTGCACCAGCCAATGGGCGGTTTCCAGGGGCAGGCGACGGATGTCGATATACAGGCCAGAGAAATCCTCCGGTTACGCGAGGAATTGAACCAGATCATCGTCAAACACACCGGCAAGCCGATGGAGCAGATCAATCGCGACACGGACAGAGATTTCTACATGTCCGGAGAGCAGGCGAAAGAATATGGGATGGTGGACGTGGTGATCTCGAGCAGGACCGAAGTCCTCACCCTTTCCACAGCCTCCTGAATTGTGCCGGCACCTGCAGGAGGACTCTTTCCCG
Source organism: uncultured Syntrophobacter sp. (assembly GCA_963666995.1). Classification (GTDB taxonomy): domain Bacteria; phylum Desulfobacterota; class Syntrophobacteria; order Syntrophobacterales; family Syntrophobacteraceae; genus Syntrophobacter. Next base: position 5,480,587 of record OY762941.1, read on the forward strand.
AATGTCCGAAGGGGCCTCCGGCAGGGGCACTTTTCCAGAACAGGGGCGCCCGCTGACGATCGTCCGGCACCGCCCCGGTGCGCGCCTGGATCCGAGCCGGACCTTTCCCGGTCCGGCAGGCCGTTCACCGCCGGTCCCCGCACCCGCGTGACCGTGAGGGGATGCCCCCGAAGCAGGCACGCACTCTTTTCGACTTCGCGAACATCGGGATATCCATCCCGAAATTCTTCTACCCTATTGGACTTTTTCGGGAAAGAAATTGACCTTTGTGCATTCTCGGGTTACGTCTGTAATCCAATGGGTGGTGGAGAGAACCGTTTTTCAAGTAGCTAAGGCAAAGGCTGATGGTTATAATAATCCAAAATCCGCGGTCTGGCGGGGGATGAAATATTCATTAACATATTGACCAGAATACCACCGATTGTATGGGATGGATCGGTGCTCTTCCATAAACGCCAAGGAGGACTGAATGGCTAGGAAAAGAGACGACAGGGGCGGGGAATTGAGATGCTCCTTCTGCGGGAAAAGTCAGGACGAGGTCAAAAAACTGATCGCGGGGCCAACGGTTTACATCTGTGATGAATGCGTGGAGCTGTGCAACGACATCATTGCGGAAGAGTATGAAAGAGAGGAAGCGGCCCGGGCGACTCAGATTCCGAAACCCGCGGAGATTAAATCCGTTCTCGATCAGTATGTGATCGGGCAGGAGCGCGCCAAGAAGATTCTTTCCGTAGCCGTACACAACCATTACAAACGAATCGAGCTGAAGATCGACAAGAACGACGTCGAACTCCAGAAGAGCAACATCCTCATGATCGGTCCCACGGGATCGGGGAAGACGTTGCTCGCGCAGACCCTGGCTCGAATTCTCAATGTGCCGTTTACCATTGCGGACGCAACGACCCTGACCGAGGCCGGATATGTGGGCGAGGATGTCGAGAATATCCTGGTCAGCCTTATCCAGGCAGCGGATTACGACATAGAGAAAGCCTCGCGGGGCATCGTTTATATCGATGAAATCGACAAGATCGCCAAGAAATCGGATAGCCCTTCCATTACACGGGACGTATCGGGAGAAGGCGTCCAACAGGCACTCCTCAAGATCCTTGAAGGGACCGTCGCCAACGTGCCCCCGAAGGGCGGGCGCAAGCATCCGCAGCAGGAATTCATCAAGATCGACACGACAAACATTCTGTTCATCTGCGGCGGGGCTTTCAATTACCTGGAACACATCATCCAATCCCGTGTGGGGGTCAAGGGAATGGGGTTTGGGGCCGAGATCCGGAGCAAGGAAGACAGAAGCATCGGCGAAATCCTGATCAAGGTCCAGCCGGAAGACCTCCTCAAGTTCGGCATGATTCCCGAGTTCGTCGGCCGCTTGCCTGTCATAGCAACGCTGAACGAACTGACCGAGGATGAACTGGTGAGTATCCTGACCGAACCCAGGAATGCCCTTGTTAAGCAGTACAGAAAGCTCTTCGACCTTGAAGACGTGCGTTTGCGTTTCACTGATGGAGCACTCAGGGCCATTGCCAAGGAAGCCATCAGAAGGAAGTCCGGAGCGAGAGGGTTGCGATCCATCATGGAAAACATCATGTTGGATATTATGTACGATTTACCGTCCCATCCTGAGATCCAGGAGTGCATCATCAACGAAGATGTGCTGCTGAAGCAGGTGACGCCGCTGTTGCTGTACAGAGGACAAAGCCAGGAATCGGCGTAACGGCGCACATTTCGCTTTTCGGGGTTGAGGGGGGATCGCCGCGACAGCCGAAGGAACTCATCCCGGCGGTCATCGAAGCGATCAGAGTCGCGACTGTGTGGCTGCCAGGGAAAGTTGCGTTTGTACCGACAGAAGACTGCATGGTCGATCGGCATTTCGCGATTGATTCATGATAACCATAGGGAGAGCTGCTGATTTTATGTTCAAACTGAGTCGAAACAAGGACGATCAGGCTGGTGTTGCAACGTTTGCGTTGCCTCTGTTGCCGTTGAGGGACATCGTTGTCTTCCCATCCATGGTGGTGCCTCTGTTCGTGGGCCGTGACAAATCCGTCAACGCACTCGACAAGGCCATGGCCGGCGACAAAAAGATCTTTCTGGCTGCACAGACCAAGGCGAAAACGGATACTCCCGGTGAATCCGATATTTACCGTGTGGGTACGGTTGCAAATATTCTGCAAATCCTGAGGCTTCCCGACGGCACGGTAAAAGTGCTCGTCGAAGGCGATTCACGCGCCCGGATACTGAATTTCATTCCTCATCCGGACCATTTTCTGGTGAACCTGGAAGGTCTGGAGGAAATCTTCGAGGATTCCGTCGAGATGGAGGCCCTCATCCGGGGCGTCCGTTCCTCCTTTGAGGCATACTCGAAGCACAACAAGAAAATTACCCAGGAAATCCTGGATGCCGCGGCAGGCATTGATAACGCACCGAGGCTGGCCGATACGATCGCCGCCTATATGCCGTTCAAACTCGATGCAAAGCAGAATCTTCTGGAAACCCTCAGCGTTACCCAGCGCATGGAAAAACTCTTCGGACTCATAAGGTCGGAAATCGAGATCATCCAGACCGAGGAGCGTATCAAGGGCCGAGTCAAGAAACAAATGGAAAAGACTCAGCGCGAGTACTATCTCAATGAGCAGATGCGCGCCATCCAGAAGGAAATGGGTGAAAAGGACGACTTCAAATCGGAACTTGAAGACCTCGAAAAACGCATCAAGAGAAAGAAACTCAGCCAGGAAGGCGCGGCGAAAGTTCGCGCCGAGTTGAAGAAACTGAAATTGATGTCCCCCATGAGCGCCGAGGCCACCGTCGTCAGGAACTACATCGACTGGATACTTTCTCTGCCCTGGTTCGACAGGACCAAGGACAAGCTGGACATTGACGAATCCATCCGCATTCTCGACGAGGATCACTATGGTCTGGAGAAGCCGAAAGAGCGGATCATCGAATTCCTCTCCGTGCAGGCGCTCGTGAGAAAAATCAAGGGTCCGATCCTGTGCTTTGTCGGACCTCCCGGGGTCGGCAAAACGTCTCTTGGCCGGTCCATCGCGCGGGCTATGAACCGCAACTTCATCAGGTTGTCCCTCGGAGGGGTTCGCGACGAGGCCGAGATCCGCGGCCACAGACGCACGTACATAGGAGCCATGCCGGGGAAAATCATCCAGAGCCTGAAGAAGGTGAAAAGCAATAACCCCGTCTTCTGCCTGGATGAAATCGACAAGATGAGTATGGATTTCCGCGGCGATCCTTCTGCCGCACTCCTTGAAGTGCTCGATCCGGAGCAGAATTTCAGCTTCAACGACCACTATCTGGATCTCGACTACGACCTGTCGGAAGTGTTTTTCATCACCACTGCCAACAACCTGCACTCGATTCCGCCTCCGCTTAGGGACCGTATGGAGATCATACAGATCGCGGGCTATACGGAGCTGGATAAACTGAACATCGCAAAACGCTTCCTCGTCGCGAAACAGTGCAAGGCAAACGGTCTGTCTACCGACAATGTGGTCTTTACCGACGACCTGATCCTTTACATGATTCGTCACTACACAAAGGAGGCGGGGGTCCGGAACCTGGAGCGTGAGATCGCGTCCATCTGCCGCAAGGTGGCCAAAGAGGTGGTCCGGCACGGGCCGGAGACCAAAGCGGTTCTGACGGAGGAGATCATTCAGGACTACCTCGGAGTCCCTAAATTTCACTATGGAATGGCCGAGGAAAAGGATGAAATCGGTCTTGCCATCGGGCTTGCGTGGACCGAATTCGGAGGCGATATACTGGGGATCGAGACCGTGGTTATGCCGGGCAAAGGGAAAGTGCAGATTACGGGGAAACTCGGTGAAGTCATGCAGGAATCCGCGCAGGCCGCACTCAGCTATGTCCGGTCACGCGCACAGCGCCTGGGGATCGAACCCGATTTCTACCAGAATCTGGACATCCATGTGCACGTCCCTGAAGGAGCCATCCCCAAGGACGGACCGTCCGCCGGCATTACGATGGCGACATCGATCGTTTCCGCGCTCAGCCGCATCCCCATCAGGAGCGATCTGGCCATGACCGGGGAAATTACCTTGCGCGGGCGCGTTCTGCCGATCGGAGGCCTCAAGGAAAAAATACTCGCTGCTCACCGCGCGATGATAAAAACGGTCCTCATCCCCAAGGACAACGCCAAGGACCTCAAGGATATCCCGCAGAAGATCCTTGAGGAGATCGAGATCGAACTGGTTGAACACATGGATGACGTGTTGCCGAAGGCGCTCGTCATGCCCAGGGAGAACGAGCTTTTTAAGGACGAGGAAGGCGGTGCCCAGCAACAGCCCGTGCTGTTCGATCCGAACAAGGGCGCGACCGATGAAATTAGGGCTCATTGAGACCGTTTTCAAAAAAAGCGTTGACAGCAAAGGCTTTGTCGGATATACAGGGGATCTCGTGTGCGCCGCAGGGCGGGAGAAAACCTGCCCCAGGCAGATGTTTCGGAGGGCGGATAGCTCAGCTGGGAGAGCATCGGCCTTACAAGCCGGGGGTCACAGGTTCGAGCCCTGTTCCGCCTACCAGGTAACAAATCGGGGTCGTAGTTAAGCTGGTTATAACGCCGGCCTGTCACGTCGGAGGCCGAGGGTTCAAGTCCCTTCGACCCCGCCAGTTAGATGAAGGGCTTAGCCGATTCGGCTAGGCCCTTCGTCGTTTCAGTTCCGGACATGCGCGTCATCCGCCCTCATGGTGCAGTGTATTTGCCCCCGGCACCCAACAGTCGCCCTGCCCCCTCTCCGCTCTTTTTCTCCAAACCCGGCGAGTCACTCATCCGTTCAATTACTCAACGGCACAGCGGGCACCGATCGACTCTTCCTTTCGCCCCATCCCCCACTCCAATGATTGTAGTTGCAGACACAGCCTTTGACTTGATTGTATCGCCCGATATGAGGTCGTGAAGTGGAATCGTCCGCACTTTCCCTGCGGTTTCAGCCGGGCGATTCCATCCCGGATGTCCGGCATTCCCATTGGAAAAGCCCCGAAGTCCGCTCCAAATGATTTTTTCGATTGTAAGACATAAAAACTTTCCTTTTCTCTTCAGCTTCTCCATAATCCGCTATGGCCGCTTCGATATGCGGAATGTATCTTTATGTGGCTCGGCTCAAGTGGAGTCGCGGAGTGGCAAGATCCTTCGGAATCGACTGTTTAGCATTGTCTGCATCAAATCTCATGGCATAGATTCCTTATTGCCCATCGGATTGACACTTCTCTCTACTAAATGTTTCTTTGGATCCGTTTTTATCTATCAGCAACAGGAAGTCTACAGAAGAAAACCTTTTTCGGCTCCACCAAATCAATTGATTTTACCGATTTTCTGAAACGCCGGAGTCTTCCAATGGATCGAAAAAGAACTTATGAAGAACTCGAGACGAGAATCCTGGAGTTGGAAACCGAAGCCGCCCAACGCGGGAAGATCGAGAAATCACTTATGAGGGAAAGACTCTTCTCTGAATCGATAATGGACAGTCTGCCCGGAATTTTCTACCTGATCGATGAGAAGGGCGAGCATTCGCGATGGAATATTAATTTGCAGGGAGTGTCCGGATATTCCGCTGAAGAGATCGCAAAAATGTGTCCGCTCGACTTTTTTGATGAGACGGTCAAGGAGGAGGCGGCTCGTAAAATTGAGGAGGCGTTTGAGAAGGGAAGGTCTACCCTTGAAGCGGATTTCAAAATCCGGTCCGGGAAAAAGATCCCCTTCTTCTTCACTGGGCTGCGCATTCCTCTGGATGGCAGGAACTATGTCGCAGGCATGGGAATAGACATCACGGAACGCAAGCAGGCTGAGGAGCGGCTTCTGCGCTCGGAGCGAGAAAAGGCCGTTATATTGGATAACTTGGCGGAATCCGTAATCCTGCAGGATACGAACTTCAGAATCCTTTGGGCAAATAAGGCCATGGCTGAATTATGCAATTTGACGAGTGCCCAGTTGGTCGGGGCCAATTGTAATGACGTCTTCAAACATGATGGGGAGCAATGTGGCGAGCGCCCGGTTGCCAGGGCACAGCAGACAGGGCTTGTGCAGGAAGAAGAAAAGGTTCTGCATGGTGGAAGTCTCTGGAAACTTCGAACGATTCCGATCATGGATGAATCAGGAAAAATTACACGCATCCTCAAGGTCGCAAATGAAATCACGAAGCAAAAGCAAGCTGAACGGGAACTGCGCGAACATATATTGTTCCTGCAGGAACTGATCGACAGCATTCCAAATCCGGTCTATTTCAAGGATACGAACGGTATATATCAGGGCTGCAACAAGGCATTCGAGGAATTTGCTTTTCTTCCCAGAAGTGAAATAGTCGGAAAGACCGTTTATGGCATCGCCCCGGAAGCAATGGCCGAGACGTTCGAGAAAATGGATCGTCAATTGTTGCAGCAGGGAGGAGTGCAGCTTTTTGAAAATCGGATCCAGCGTCCCGGTTGCGAGGGCAGAAACGTCATTTTCAGCAAGGCCACCTTTTCGAAGTCGGACGGCAGCACAGGCGGACTGATCGGAGTCATCATTGACATCACCGAGCAAAAGCGGCTTGAGGAGCGACTCCGACAGGCCCAAAAGATGGAAGCGATCGGCACGCTCGCCGGAGGGATCGCCCATGACTTCAACAATATCCTCGGAATCATCACGGGCTATGCGGAAATCGCAGGTTTTAACATTCCGGAAGATTCCGCTGCCAGGCGCAGCATCGGAGAGGTGCTGAAGGCGGCCCACCGGGCAAGAGACCTCGTGGCGCAGATCCTTGCTTTCAGCCGCAAGAGAGAGCAGGAATCCAAGCCGCTGCGGGTTATCCCGGTCCTTAAGGAAGCCCTCCGGCTTCTGCGTTCTTCACTCCCGGCAACCATTGAAATTCGTCAAAAAATCGATGTCCCGCGCGGCGATGATCTGGTTTCGGCGGATCCCACCCTGATTCACCAGGTATTGATGAATCTTTCGACAAACGCAGCTCACTCCATGCGCAAGCAAGGGGGCGTCCTGCAGATCAGCCTTTCCCTCGATTCATTGGACACCGGTGATGTCGGCAGGCCCCTGGAACTCGGCCGGGGGCAATATCTGAAGCTCACGGTCGAGGATACCGGACATGGGATGGATCGAGCTACCCTCGACCGAATCTTCGATCCCTATTTCACCACCAAGGAGCCGGGCGAGGGAACAGGCCTGGGGCTTGCCGTGGTCCACGGAATCGTAAAGAGCCACAACGGAGCGATTACGGTTCATAGCGAACTGCAAAAGGGAACCTCTTTCACCGTGTACCTCCCCAGTCTGGGAAGAGATCCCGCAAGCGCAGAAGAGGCTCCGGGGGGAATTCACCCGGGCAGGGAAAAAATACTCCTCGTGGATGATGAAGAAGGGCTGGCCGACTCAGTCATGCAGATGCTGGAACATCTGGGATACACGGTCACCGCAACGACGAGCAGCGTTGAGGCGCTTCGTTTGTTCAGCCGGCAGCCGGAGGACTTCGATCTCGTCATCACCGACTATACCATGCCGAAAATGACCGGGGTCGACCTGGCTGAGAAGCTCATGGAGGTCCGGCCTGATATCCCGATCATACTTTGTACCGGTTTTAGCGAGCGGATTACGGAGAAGAAGGCCAAAGGAATGGGGATTCGAATGTTCGCCCTCAAGCCGTTCACTCTGAGAAGCATCGCCAAGTCGGTACGGGCAGCTCTCGAAAAGGATTCCGGTTAACGTCCCGAGTCATGAAGCCCCCTGACCTGTTTTTACTTCTCCGGACACACTCCCGATGCCGGGCTGCAGTCATACCGCCCTACTGTGAAATATACTGTGGAATGTAGAGGAGAATACTAAGTTTCCCCCATTGTGCCATATGGGCAGTAGTATAGAGTCGCAGTTAGAGGGTCTTATACATTTTTGAAGCCAGGCCGGGTAGTGCACACCCCGCCTGGCATTCCTTTTTCCGCAGGGTGCATTTCATGATTGCCGTCGCGGCCGGCGGAGGCATCCCCCCGGAGGGGCATCAATTGAACCGGTACGCCTTGTTGTCCCGCGAAAAGTCCTGAGGGGAAAGGCCGACGTTCAACTGTACATTCGTGTAGATATATTTCTCAAAAAGTTCGTCCTTCTCGTTATAAAACATCGCCCCGGTCGGAAGCATCAACTCTTTGTCCACATGAATGACGAACCGGGAAGCGTAGTATTTGTAGCCCGTCCGCGGGACGAACCTGCCTTCAGCCGCCATGGAGGGTCTTCCCTCAAAAGTTTCGTCATACAGCCGTACATCCTGGAGTTCCCCGCGCCGCAGGGCGGCATCGAGATTTTCTCTGAACCTGGCCAGCAGGAAACCGAAACCCGATTCGGTGATGGGATGCCGGTTCCCGGCCATGGCCAGTGAACCCCGCGGATCCAGAGACAGCGTCGCGATCCCCAGGATGCCCCCTCGCCTCGCGATCAGTTTATTGTCATTCCGGCCTTCCACGTAGAGCGCTTCAGTCCCTTTGAGCGGTTCCCCGATCCAACGCATGTAGACTTTGAGCGGTTTCTGGAACTTCATCTGAATGGTTTCCTCTTCCTGCAGCTTCCCCTTTATCCGCTCCTGCTTATGAAAGACGGCGACGAAATCGTTGACCTGCGAATAACTCGACTCCATCTGCGCAAGGAGAGCACTCAGCGCTTCAGCCGAATCCGAGGCGCCGGCACGAAACGGCAAAGCTCCGGCCAGCAGGATTACAGCCAGCGCAATAACGGCACATGAACGGGAATACAGGCGGTTGCTTGACATGGACTGCTTGGGCATAGAAATCTTCCTCATTTCCAGGATTGTCCTTCCACTCGATGACCCTGACGCCAATCGGACCTCTCGACAATGGGCGAACCCAGGGCAAACCAAAATCACGAACGCCGATTCAGGCAAAACCGTCTCGTCCGGCGGCGTCCTGAGAATCGCGGCCCGCAGACCGTTGGATTATCCTTTATTATGAACCCGACAGTGATTATCAACAAGTGAGAAAGCTTGTGAAAGGAGGTGTTACACATGTCAACCGACAGTCCTTGGGTTTGGGCCAAAGACGAGTCAGGACACCGGCACCTGTGTTCTTGGGACGATCTGAAGGATCCCAACTTCGTCGATTCGGAAGATGCGGCAAAATGTGTGGACCACGATGACAGACTCAGGAGCCGGGAACAAGTTCCGTCCAATGATCCCGAGGGTCGACTCAGATTCACCAAATCCGTCAGCCTGAACTAGCGCTGAAGCGCTTAGCATAAAGAGCGGGGAAGCCAGGCTTCGGCCTGGCTTCCGACATCATGGGGGACCGGGTGATTCGTTCAACTTCTTCCAGACCGGCCTTCGGGCGGAAACAGGCGAGTTTAAGGACAGTGCGAATCAGACCGCTCCACTTTCGTTCCACCGGGCACATGAACATTCCCCCTTTGCGCATTTTATCTGGTGGTCAGGCAACTGCGGATTTCCACACTGGACGACACCCTGAGAATTCACTATGAGTGAAGCTATTGGCTCGCCGTGGATTTGTCAATTTTCGCTCCACTGTTTTCTGATCGGCCACGCCGATGTTATACTGCCCCGGACGTTGTGTTGCGCCTCATGGTTGAGCCCCGGAGGGCAAGAATTCGACCACTCCTGTTTTTTCTTTACGGTTCCATTTGCATGATCCCAGTTTTCCACTAGAATAGAGTCCGCCCTCACCCGATATGGGGCTTCCATTGATTCGGTAAGATAGGGAATCCGTATTTTTTGCCTGCACGCTCCGTGTAGAGCGCAATACTCCGCCGATAAAGGACGTTTGGGCATCCGATGGGTACAGTTCTGAAGTTCCTGGTAGACACCGGACTGCTATTCCCGCCCGACCTGCCCGTTGAGGGGGGCCGCGCGAACCGATCCGCTATTTTTGCTGAAGCGAGCAGGCTTGCCCTGGAGTGCCGGCACCGGCTCTGTATCCATCCGGCGGCCCGCCAGGAAATTCTGCAGGACACTGCCCCCGCAAAAATCGAATCTCACCGCGCCGTCTTGAGACGGTATTCCGTCTTATCGATCCTTCCCGAAGTACCCGCTCAATTCGAATCCGTTTTCGGTGCGCCCCAGTCAGGGACCGGAGAATGGCTGAACATGCGATTGATCGCAGCTCTGGCCGCGGACGCAGTCGACTTCCTGATATCTGAGGATCGAGACCTTCACAGGAAGGCCAAACGGCTTGGGCTCGACGAGCGCGTGCTGACGATTACGCAAATGGCCGCAATGCTCTGCGACCTTTCGGGGAAGAGGCCCGCGCAGCTTCCGATCGTGGAAGAAGTGAAAGTGAACGTCCTTAACCCGGAAGACCCGGTCTTTGGGGGTGCCTGCCGGGATAGCAGAGATCTCAAAGACTGTTTTTCCGGAACGGAAAGCGATGACTATCGGGCATGGATCGTGAGAGATGACCTCGATTCAACCGCTGCCTGCTGTATTGCCGGGGATGACCGTCTTCCCCCTCCCTCATTGACCGGGAAAGTGCTCCGAATCTCCTTTTTGGGAACAACCGGGCGCTACAATCCGATTATCCTGGGGGAACTTCTGCTCAAGACCGTTTTCGACTACGCCGTGCGCAACCTGTATCACTGGGTAAGGCTCAGTCAATTCCTGGACGGTGACCGCTCGATTACCGAGTTCCTGGAGGATTTCGGTTTTGCCGGAATGGTGGAGCACGCCACCTTCGGCGGTACGGTGTTTGCCAAACCCATGCAGCCGTGGGCGGAAGACATCGGCCCTTCCCATCCGCTTCAATACCACCTCCGCTATGGACCGCATCATTTCAGGACCGAAGATGTTGACTCCTTCATGGTCCCGATCCAGCCCAAGTCCGCGGTCCGACTGTTCCCCGAATCCGAAGAACAGAGGACGATGTTCCCCGTCGGAAGGCTCTCCTCCAATGCCATCAGAAAGGCGTACCTTTCCAACGCTCTCACCTCGACGATGACTCCGGGGAGCATACTGTTGTTTTATCGTTCCGGGGAAAGGAAAGGTCTAATCGCCTTGGGCATCGTGGAAAAAGCCCTTGTTTCCACGTCCTGCGGCGAGCTTCTCAGGGCGATGGGCAAACGCACGGTTTACACAATGGAAGAGATTGAAGCGTTATGCTCGCGCCCGGTTCTCTCGGTCTCATTCAGGCAGGCGCAACTCTTTCGTCCCGAGATTCCGCTGTCATGGCTCATCGAAAATGGGATTCTGAAATCCTCACCCCAGTCCGTGGTCAAAATCGAAAAAGACGGGTTGAAGCGGCTCTTCGGATTCCTTACGGATCAAAAAGCGCTGTGACCGGACGGAAACGGAGGGGGACGAGGCGCGGGAATACGGCGACACCTCGAATGAAAGCACGCCCAGCATCCTGCGATACCGGGCGCACCCCTGATACATTCATGGCGATATCCACGCGACCTTAGTCGTCAAAATCGATTATCATTTCGGCTTCGTTGCCGCACACCGTACAGGTTCTGGTTTGTTTCTCTTTCTTCTTGATCTTGCCGCCTTCGGGGACCTCTATTAATTGACAGGTTATGGTCATTTCCGCCTCGTTGCCACATTTGTCACACATGCATACTTCCTTTTTCTCCGCCATGACATCTTCTCCTGTCGTATTGAAGTTGAATAGATGTAAATGCTCTCCAATGTTTCGTACACAACTGAGACTAAAAAACCTTTTGCTCATATCAAGCATCACCGACACATAGATAAGGCATTTCTTTCCAAGAGCAAGAGAGCAACTCGAAAAAATCGCCCCGTCCCGCTAAATTCAGGCCCGTTTGCGGACAAGACTCAGAGGTTCGCTTCGGGCGGCCTTCGCCGGTGCTTCCTGCTGTGTGAAAGCGCTCGATTCAAGCTCGCGACCACCGCAAAAATTTCCCGGCCGCTTCTTGTGCAGCGCCTTCCTCGATCCCTTCGTGGAGAGAAAGCGCTCCTTCCTTTTCCAGCTTCCAATTTCTGCCGCGGCAGAATAAAATAAAGCGCGGTTGATGGAGTTCGTAAGGATAGGCTCAGGCTTCCTTCCAGTGCGACATCCGAATAATCTTCCAGGGGTGATATCGCTGCAAAGGTGCCGGGCACCCCGGCCTCTCTTGCGTCAAAGCGCCACGATACCTGTGTAGCCTTAACGGAATTAGTCCGAACAATGCGCAAAAGCCTTAACGGAATTACTTCAACAAACGGAGGCGGACGTGACCCCTGAAGACATGAGACAGAAGGCAATGGAATTGTTCTGGAAGCGTGCTCACTGCAGCCAGGCCGTTTTGGCCGCAGGGCAGGAAAGGATGAACATACTCAACGAAGACGTACTGAAGGCCCTGGGATCCTTTGGAGGAGGCATCGCCGGCACCGGACGCGCCTGTGGCGCGATGACCGGCGCCGTCGCCCTCATTTCGAGCCTCTTCAGTCGCGGGAATCTAAACGAAAAAGAAGATCCCAGGATGTGGTCCCTGAGTCTCAAATTCATCGAAAGATTTGAACAGTTGACCTCTGCCCATGGCGGAGTGGACTGCAGGGCCATTGCCAGGGTCGACTGGCAGAATCGCGAAGCCGTAAAGGAATTCTATTCCAACCCGGAGAGCCGCCGGAAGGTCTGCGCTCAACTCGTGGGGGATGCCGCCTACGTCCTCGGGGAACTGCTCGATGAGGAAAAGCTCTGAAGAGTCGCTCTTTCGGCTCCCCAGGGGATCCCGGCACTCAGTTTCACGCGACGAATCGCTCACCGGCCCCCGGAGTGTTCCCAATGCCCCTTCCCTCCCCCGCTGAATTTGGGCGAGGGAAGGGTAACTGTTTGGGCGAGCGGAGGTTACCAGCCTCTTTTTCTTCCGCCCCCGCCACCACCGCCACCGTAACCGCCGCCGGCGCCGCCGCGGCCACCGCCGCCACCGTAACCACCGCGGCCGCCACCACCGCCGCCGCCACGCGGGCCGCCACGTCCACGTTCTTCTTTCTGCTTGGCTTCATTGACCGTCATTGGCCGGCCGTTCATTTCTTTGCCGTTCAATTCGGCTATGGCCTTCTGCCCTTCTTCCCGCGAAGCCATCTCCACAAAGCCGAACCCTCGCGAGCGGCCCGTATCGCGGTCTTCCACGATGGTCACCGACTCGACGGTCCCGATTTTTGCAAACATTTCCTTCAGTTCATCGGTTGAAGTCTGAAAAGACAAATTGCCTACGTATAGTTTCATTGCCATAATAAGGAGTCCTCTCCGCTGTGAAATCAAACAAGAAGCTCGAACAGAAAAATCTTCGGCAAAAGGCCGGAAGCGCGCGTTCGACGCCCCACTCTACGCAAAAGCCCATACCTGTCAGCTCCCGAATTATCCCAGGCACAGCTTCCTTTTCTTTCACGCGGAGCGTGCGGCTGCTGATAACGAGAGAAACCTACAGTAAGATTGTAAAGTCATCCGTTCACATTTGCAAGGAGCTTATGCGGATTCCTGAGGATAGAAAGAAATCGTGAGCGGATTTTTTCGTTCTGCATTTTCGGTAAATTCTCCCCCGAGTCCGGCAGGGGAACCCAAAGGTTGATGGAAGTGTGGTCGGCATACGCATCGCAGGCGGCTTGCCTGCCCTCAGCCGGCTCCCCGATTTCCCCTTGCAATTGCCTTACATAACTTTTAAGTATTCTCGGGTAACTTGCAAATTTACAACAGCTATCCGCAACCGGAATCGGGTAGGAGGGGGAGTCACCTCCCCCGTCCTCCCACACCACCGTACGAACGGTTCCGTATACGGCGGTTCATGAAGTACATTGAAGTCTTCGCAGTTGATCAAGCAGTGACACAAGTCCAAGTTGATCAAAGAAGCGTTTAGGGAAACATTGGTTCATATGTGAGGCCCCGGAGTTCCACCAGGGGCCTCGCCCATTTGTGGCGGACTTCCATGCCCTCTCTTCCCCCAAACCATACCTCATCAGATTCTTTGCCCGGGTGTGGGACCTTTTCCATTGCCGCCAGAGAATACACCGCAACTTGCGACGTATCCATCCGTCCAACTCCTCGAATATTCCCTTCACCTCGGCCAACCGGAAGTAGTTTACCCAGCCTCGCAAAATCGGCTTCAGTTCTTCGATTACAGTGCGTATGCTTCGTCCCCGGCCCGCACGAAAAGTGTCCTTAAGCTTTGTTCTGATGCGATCCACCACAGCCGGAGCGACTTTGAGCCTCGGCTGCTTATGGAAGGTCATGCTATAGCCCAGGAACTTGCGAACCCAGGGGCGTGCTACCGCGCTCTTTTCTGAATTAACCTTGAGCTTTAATTTGCTGGTCAAAAATCGGGTAATACTTGCCAGCACCCTTTGTCCGGCACGTTCAGACCTTACGTAAAGATTACAATCATCCGCATACCGGCAAAACGCATGGCCCCTTTTCTCCAGTTCCTTATCCAAATCATCGAGCAAGATATTGGAAAGCAAAGGCGAGAGTGGTCCGCCTTGAGGAGTTCCTTCCGTTCGGGGCGATACGACACCTCCGATCATGAGACCTGCTTGAAGATAGCGGCGGATAATCGTTAATATCCTTTTGTCCTCTATCTTTCGGGCAAGCCGTGCCATTAGGACATCATGATTGACACGGTCAAAGAACTTCTCCAAGTCCATGTCTACGACCCAGCGCCTGCCTGCTGCTGCATACTCTCGTGCTTTCAGCACAGCTTCATGCGTACTGCGGCCAGCGCGGAATCCATAGCTTGACTCGGAAAAACCCGGATCGAAGATGGGTTGCATAACCTGATTCAGCGCCTGCTGTATGAGTCGATCCATTACCGTGGGAATGCCCAATTGTCGCATTCCCTTCCCGCCCGGTTTAGGTATTTCGACTTTCCGGACTGGCTGCGGCTGATACCGGCCCTCAAGCAGTTCCTCTTTGATGCGCGGCCAGTTTTCACGAAGGTTGCCTCTAAAGGCCTCGACAGACACTCCGTCCGCCCCTGGAGATCCTTTGTTTGATTCCACCCGCCGCAGCGCTCTAAACATGTTCTCGCGTTCGACCACCGCTTCCATCAAGTCTTGAATCTTCTGGCTGGGATCGTCTCTCCTTGCCGTGAGCCTTGACGCACAAACAACGGGGCCTTGCAGATTCCGTCCGCTGTCCTCCGTTGATGTGCCGGACATCTCAGTCCGACTTTCTGCGTCCTTATTGCTCATCGAAATTCAAGCCTCCTGCCACACACTTCACGTTCGGGCCTTCAGTCCGGTCGATGAACCTACTATGCCCTCTGCTGACTTCTGCCGACCCATCCCGCCGTCTCACGACGGCGGTAGCACAAGGGGCAGATCGGCAGATCTCCCCGGGTAATGCGCACCCACCTTCACGCTTATGCCCGCCGCATCTACTTCCATGCACTTCCGTACAGGTATTGGACTTTGAAGATATTTGCCTTCTCATCTCGGCATGGCTGCCTCGTATGCGGTTCCTGTTCGTCAGGCCAGCGCTTTGCCTGCGGCTTCCTTCAGATTCCACCTCGCGGTGGACACCCTTGCCGTCCGGCTAACAGTTCCCCCTGTCGGGCCTGTAGAGGACTTTCACTTCCAAGTGAGTGCGCCCTGCCGGGCGCACAAATACGAAGGGGCTACCCTTTTCGGGTAACCCCTTGAATTTTCTGGAGGCGGCAAGCGGATTTGAACCGCTGAATAACGGTTTTGCAGACCGCTCCCTTACCACTTGGGTATGCCGCCGGTTCGCAACCCGCCTTTTGTAATTGAAAAGAGCGTTCGTGTCAAGGGAAGAAGTGCTTTCCTTATTCCCCGCCGTCAAGTCTCATTTTCGAAACGCGGACAATCCCGCATAGCATGCGGAATCGCCAAGTTCTTCCTCGATCCTTAGCAATTGGTTGTATTTGCCCACCCGTTCGCTTCTTGAGAGCGACCCCGTCTTGATCTGGCCGCTCCCGACCGCCACGGCCAGATCGGCTATCAAGGTGTCTTCCGTCTCCCCCGACCTGTGGGATACGACTGTCGTGTAACCGGCCTTATGCGCCATGGTGATCGCCTGAAGCGTCTCGGTCACCGTGCCGATTTGGTTCAGCTTGATCAGGATTGAATTTGCGATCCCTTCGGCGATGCCCCTGGCGAGGATCTTCGTATTTGTGACGAAAATATCGTCTCCGATGATCTGGATTTTCCGGCCGAGCCTTTGGGTCAGCACCTTCCACCCCGCCCAGTCATCCTCCGCCAGACCGTCTTCAAGGGAAATGAGGGGATAATGGGCGACGAGGCCCTCGTAATATTCAACCATCTCTTCCGCACTTCTCAGCGGCTTCTGCTCGGCGGCCATCCTGTACGTGCCGTCTTTATAGAACTCGCTTGCCGCCGAATCGAGCGCGATGAAGACATCCTGCCCGGGCTTGTAGCCGGCGGCCTCGATGGCTTGCACGATCATGTCCATCGCTTCCTGGTTGGAATGAAGGATGGGTGCAAACCCGCCTTCATCACCCACCGATGTGCTCAAACCCTTGGACTTCAACACCTTCTTCAAACTGTGAAAAGTCTCGGCCCCCATCCTCAGGGCTTCCCTGAACGTGGGCGCTCCGGCCGGAACGATCTGGAACTCCTGTATATCGAGATTGTTGTCGGCATGCGCGCCGCCGTTCAATACGTTCATCAGGGGAACGGGCAGAACGCACGCGGAAGCGCCGCCGAGGTACCGATAAAGCGGCAGATCCGATTCGGACGCGGCGGCCTTGGCCACTGCCATGCTGACTGCCAGGATAGCATTCGCCCCCAGTCTGCTCTTGTTCTCCGTCCCGTCGAGTTCGATGAGGGTGCGGTCGAGTCCGACCTGATCCCTCGCCTCGAATCCGATGACCTTCGGTCCGATTTCCTCATTGACATTTTGGACCGCCTGTAGCACTCCTTTGCCAAGATAGCGGGCGGGGTCCCCGTCTCTCAGTTCCAGCGCTTCCCTGGAACCTGTGGAAGCTCCAGAGGGAACCGCTGCAACTCCGGAGTAGCCGCTTTCAAGAAGTACTTCGGCCTCGACCGTGGGGTTGCCGCGTGAATCGAGGATCTCTCTGGCCCTAACCGACAGTATTTCACTCATGACCGTGTTGCCTCCTTCGGACAAGCTGATTGGGGAAAACTGCGCGTGATCGTTCTGATAAGCCCTCATGCTTACCGCGGGAATACGGATTTGATCCGCCCGCCCGATCAAAGTCTCTTGACCCATTTGGATTCATGCCCTAAAAATAGGAAATTTGACTTGAGTAATCAATCTGAAAGAAAGGAAATTGTATGGGAGTCACACTGACAGCAGGTGATTTGCGCAAGGGACTGAAAATTGAAATCGACGGCGAACCCTATATCATAGTTGACTTTGAGTTCTCCAAACCGGGAAAAGGCCAGGCTCTCTACCGATGCCGCCTGAAAAACATGATCACCGGTTCCCAGTTCGATCGGACATACCGCTCAGGGGACAAGTTCCAGGTCGCCGACCTGGAAGAGCAGGACATGCAGTTTCTATACAAGCAGGGTGACAGCTACCACTTCATGAACACCACCAGCTACGAGCAGATTGAGCTTTCCGCCGCCCAGGCCGGCGATGCCACCCACTTTCTCATCGAAAACCTCGTGGTGAGTATGCTCCTCTTTCAGGGGCGGCCCATCGGGATCAGCTTGCCGAATTTCGTCGAACTGAAGGTCGTGAGATCCGATCCAGGAATAAAGGGCGACACGGCGGCAGGGGCCACAAAGCCCGCCACCCTCGAGACGGGATACATCATTCAGGTCCCCCTGTTCATTGAGGAGGGGGAAATCCTGAAGATCGACACCCGAACCGGGACCTACGTGGAAAGAGTCAAAGTGTAACGGCATGTCGGCACGGGATATTTTATCCGCCAAGCGCTCTTTTCTGGAACTCCGCTCCCGCGTGATCGAAGGCATCCGTTTGTTTTTCCACAACGAAGGGTTTCTTGAGGTCCAGACCCCCCTGCTGACTCCCGCTCCCGCTCCCGAACCCAACATAGAAGCAATTCCGGCAGGCTCCGGGCATTTTCTGATCACGAGTCCGGAGCTTTATATGAAACGGTTGCTGGCAGCCGGATACGACAAAATTTTTCAGATAACGCCCGTTTTCCGAAGCGGCGAAAAGGGTCGTCTACACCATCCCGAATTCACCCTCCTGGAATGGTACCGCTTACAGGCAACCCATAAAAACCTGCAAAGGGATTGTAAAGAACTCCTGACGGGAGTGGCGGAGGGTCTCGGCCTCGCCGGAGGAATAGCCTACCGGGGCCGACGCCTTGAAATTTCCGGTGAGTGGCAGAGATACACGGTCCGCGAGGCGTTTGTCCTGCATGCGGGGTGGGACCCTGTGGTCCGGGACGACAAAGACCTCTTCGATCAGGACCTGGTGGAGAAGGTGGAACCCCATCTCGGTTTCCCTTCTCCGTGCTTTCTTGACGAATACCCGGCGAGTCAGGCGGCACTGGCCAGGATCAAAGAATCCGACTCGTCCGTGGCCGAACGCTTTGAGCTCTACTGGGCCGGCATCGAACTTGCCAACGGCTTCACGGAATTGACCGATCCCGCCGAACAGCGCGTCCGTTTCGAGGCCGTGCTCGAAGAACGCATCAAGGCCGGATTGCCCCCCTACCCCCTGCCCGAAGCGTTTCTCGAAAGCCTGAAACACCTTCCGCCGTGCGCCGGAATAGCTCTTGGCGTAGATCGGCTCGTGATGCTGTTTTCAGACGCGCATTCCATCGATCAGGTCGTGGCTTTTCATCCCGACCTGCAATGATTCGCCCTCAGGCGGGAACGGACGGACGCTTCATTTCTTTTCATGGAAGACCATGCCGGCGAAAGTCACGAAAGAATGGTGCTGGTCGACCACCGCATGGTCATGTTTGAGCAGTTTTCCATCGGCGCACCCTTCGAGGGCCCTGGCCAGCAAATAGAGAGGCGCCACTCCGCAGATTTTTCTCCTGTTTCCTTCAGAACCTATTCTCCGTATGAATTCTTCTCCATCGCATTTTTCAAGACTTGCGATCAGTTTCAAATCCGATGCCGTATGTTGACGCACGGTCGATTCGTCAGGCTGAAACCTGTCCCCGTAGCGGGGACCGACGTGAGCCAGGTCGACGCTGGCGATGATTCCCGCGGAACGACCGCGAACCAGTTCGCCGAGCAGGTCCGCGAAGTGGTGTATGTACTCCCCGCTGGAGTTGAGATCTTCATGCGTAAACGAACAAAGCACGGGGACAATCTTCGCCTTCGGCTGCAGAAATGACAGGAAGATCGCCTGGAATTCGATCGTATGTTCCCTGCTATGAACGAACTCAGCGGCACGGATATCGGCCTGGGCCGCCCCGAGAAGATATTCGCAGGAATCTGTGTCACAGGCGACAGGCCCCAGCGGAGTCTCAAAGTCCTTTACGGTCAGGGCAAAAAAGTTCTGAAGAGGCTCGTGACCCGTTCCCAGGATGATCCAGATGTCGGGGCAGACGGAATCCACGGCCGCCTTATAGGCATGGGCAAAAGCAGGGCCTCCGGCCTGCAGGTCGATATGGGGAGCGACCAGCCCAACGACGCGGCGATCGTCGATCCTGCCGGCAGGCAATCCGGGCCCCCCGGTTTGCGGAGAGAAGAAACTCTCGAGTTCCGTCCTCAGCCGGCCGGGGTCATCGGCATAACTGTGTCCGGCATGCCGCATTCTTCGCACGGGATCTTCCCTGTACTGAGCCTCCCGCTCTGCGACAAACGCCATGAACCTCTCGTTCTCAAGAAACAGGTACTCATCGAACTTTTGCAGAATACCCTGCAGATGCTCCAGGTAAAGCAGCTGCCCCGTCATCCGCATGAAAAATGCTTGAAGGTCCCGTAGGGAGTTTTGTCCGTTCATCTGAACGAGCAACCGGGCAAGCGGCTGCGACAGAAGCAGGCAGTCGGAACAATAGCCCATTCTGTCGCGGAGCAGGATCATGCTTTCCCCCTGGTGATCCACCGGCACCGTCTCGAGACCGTAACGCAATTTCGGGTATTCCATACTCATAGCCTTCCGCTCCATTTCGCCCCAACCCCGGCGGACGTCAAAGCGTGCCCGGTTTCAATCGGGCCTCTGTTAAAGTGCCTCTAATTACAAAGAAAATGGCTGCGGGGACCTTGAACCCGTTGACTCCTCGCACGCGCTGTGTTAGTAGAGAAAAGTTCTGGACTAGGTTATCGGTATGTCTTTTTCTGCCGCAGTGCAAGGATAAACGACCTTTATGAGATCCCGATATCTGTTGATCTTCGCTGCTGTTTGCATCTGTGGATGCACGCAGATGAAGCCTTATCAGAGCGCCCCGACGATGGAATCGATCCCGGCTCAAACCCGGCCTGAGTCCGGTTATCGGGCAGATCTGTATTTCGACTACCTGCTTGCCCAGTATTACCTCAATAACAAGGAACCCGACAAGGCAGTTGAAGCGTACACGGAAGCTCTGAAAAAAGACCCTCATTCCCCGATGCTGCTTACAGAGCTGGCAACCCTTTATGTCCGCCAGGGCAAAATCGACACCGCTCTGAAACTTACCGAAGATGCCGTCACATTCAACCAGGACTACGAACCCGCATACATGCTGCTCGGGCAACTCTACGCCGGGACCGGCCAGAATGCAAAGGCGATCGACTGCTACAGCCGGGTCATCCAGATGAACCCGTCCAACGAAGATGCCTACCTGCTCATCGGCGCCCTGTACGCACAGGAGAAGCGTTTCGATGAGGCTATGCAGGCCTTTGACCGACTGAAGGCCCTCTTGCCGGACAATCCGGTAGCACTTTACTACAAGGCCAGGGTATTCCTGGATATGAAATATTACCGCCAGGCCGAGGCCATGTACCAGGAAGTGCTCACGATGGAGCCCAACTTCGAAAACGCCCTTCTTGACCTGGCATATCTCTACGAGGTGACCGACCGTTTCAAAGAGGCGGAGAACGCTTACCTGCAGATTTTGTCATCCAATCCGGGGAACATACACGCGCGAACACGACTCGGAAACCTGTACATGCGTGAAAACCGGTCGGATGAGGCGCTGAAGCAGTTCACCACTCTTTTAAAACTCAACAGAAAAGATCTCGAAACCCGGCTCAAGGTGGGGATCATTCATCTTCAGCAGAAGAATTATGAAGACGCCATCAAGGCATTCACTTCCCTTCTGAAGGAGGAGCCGCAATACGATCAGGCACTGTATTATCTTGCCAGCGCATACGAGGAAAAGCAGGACACGGAGCAGGCCATCCGCAATTTTCGCCTGGTCGCCCGCACCAGCCCGCTCTGGCCGTCGGCTCAGACACGGCTGGCATTGGTTTTCACCAAGATGAAAGACTACCAGGACGGCATCCAGGTCCTCAAAGACGCGATCAGCACCCAGCCGGATTCACCGGACTTGTATCTTTATCTTGGTATCGTTTACGAGGAAATCAAACAGTATGATGATGGCCTGGCTACACTGAATACCGGCCTCGAACTGGCTCCCAAGGATGTCGATCTGCTTTTCCGCAAGGGCATCATTCTCGACAAGGCCAGTCGACGGGCAGAAGCGATCGAGGTGATGCAGCAGGTACTCCAGATTGAACCCCAGAATGCCAATGCCTTGAATTATATCGGATATACCTATGCCGAGATGGGAGTGCATCTCATGGAGGCCCGGCAGATGATCAAGACGGCTTTGGATATTACGCCCGACGACGGTTACATCATGGACAGCCTCGCGTGGGTGTATTTTAAGATGGGCCAGCACAAAAAAGCGCTGGAAACCATCCTGGAAGCTGTGAAGCGGATTCCCGAGGACCCGGTGATCAATGAGCATCTCGGGGACATCTACCAAAGCCTTGGCAAGAAGAGTCAGGCGATCGATGCCTATCAGAAAGCCTTGGACAATAACCATACGGAACCCGAAAAGATCCAGGAAAAACTCAACCAGCTCCGATAAGCCCCTTTCCGGCGGGCCGTAATCCTCGAAGACGCGGTTTTTGCTCGCCGCCGGTATGGCCGCGAAGAACAGGAACCCGATGAAGTCTTCCCATGTGCTCCCTATTTTTCTGGGACTCCTGACATTTGCTCTGCTGGGATGCCCCCGCCAGCCTCCGCCCCCGGTACTGCCCAAGCCCGTCTCTTTTCAGGAAAGCCTGCAGAAACTGCAGGCCAGGACGGCCTACTGGCAAGGCTACCAGGCAAAGCTTCGAATCAGGGCCGAAGGCACAAAGGGGAAGCTTCGGTTCCAGGCGATCGCCATCGCCAATCTGCCGGACCAGGTTCGATTTGAAGCTTTCAGCCTTGTCGGCCAGACGGTGGCGCTGTTTATTCTGAACAAAGACAAATCGAGCCTCTGGATACCCTCTGAAAAAGTCATCTTCACCTCACGCAGTCCTGAAACACTGATCGAGTACTTTCTTGGCGTTTCGGTGTCTGCCGAGACCCTGGCCTACACCCTCGTCGGGGTCGTTCCCGGCACTCAACCGGGCAAGCTCGGTTTTAGGCCGGCCCCTTTCGGATGGACGGCATTCCCCGGAGAAGGAGAGGCAGCCGGAAACTTTGAGTGGGAATTCCTGGATCAGCCCGTTGCACTGAAGGCCGTCAGTGTGAAGGAAGGTACCGGCAATTACCGGGTCGAATACGATCCCCCGGTCAAGCTCGACCCGCAGGAAACCCCCGGCAAAATACAGTTCCAGTCTTCCCAGTGGCACATGGACATCAATGTTGAACAGGCTTCTCCTTTCACCGGGTTTCAGATTTCCACCTTCGCACAGCCTTCTCAGGCCGGCGCTCGTGAAATCAACCTGGATCTGATCAAATGAATGAAGACCCTGCATCGGAAAGACGTTTCGTTGTCGATGTCATGTTGGGCAACCTCGCGAAGTGGCTCCGGATTCTTGGCTTCGACACCCGATGCTTTCGCCTGGAGAGCCTTGAACGGATTCACGGTTTTGTACGGGACGGCATCCTGGTCGTCACGCGGCAAGGCCGCTGGAGCACGATTCGTGGAGTGTTCTGCCCGGGTTCGAACGATCCCGCGGAGCAGCTTCGGGAGTTGATCGCCCAAGTTCCTCTCTACCCTGCCGAATTCCGCCCGCTCCGCCTTTGTATCCGCTGCAACCTGCTCCTCGATGTGCTGCCCAGGGATGAAGCGTTCGGCCGTGTTCCGGATTACATCTTCGAAACAACTACCGTATTCCACCGATGTCCCGGCTGCGGGAAGGTGTATTGGCCCGGCAGTCACCCGAAGCGGATGATGGATCGTTTACAGAAAACCTTGAACCGGTCGGTTTTACCGGAATCATGACAGGGGAGGATCGAGGATGAAGAGCATATTGGAGAAAGTCTCGGACGTGTTTAAGAGATATGGTTGCCGGAGTTTTCACTGTTTTCGGGTCCTCATTGCGTGGAATCTGAGGTTCTTCAAAACCCGTTTCCAGGGGTGGAAAAGAGGCGCCGCCCGGGAAGAACTGGAGAAAGCCTACGGCCGCCTTGGGGCGGAAGTCTTCTCACTTTACAAGAACGAACAGGTCGACTGGTCGAACTCGCAGCTCGTACAGCAGTACCTCAAGGTCATCGACAACGCGGAGTTGCGCGTCTTCAAATTCGACGACGCAATCGACCGGATCAATGCGGATTACCTGAAGAAAAAGCAGGACATCACCGGGAAATGTTCGACCGCGGGGAAAGAACCGGGCGAGTAAAGCCGAGGGCGGCATTTCCGGACTCTTACACCCTCCGCCTAATGGGGATGATCGGTCCCCTCGCGACCGGCCTCAGAGCGGGAGGCTCATTCCCGGTTCCGCATCGGCTCTCGGGCGGCACATTCCGAGGGATCGCCCTGGATTTTGTCCAGAGCGTGAGGCAGAGCGGGGAGGAGTACGCTCAAGTTTTCGAGCGCTCCACGCGGGCTGCCCGGAAGATTGATGATGAGCGTCGAACCCCGGATGCCCACAACCGCTCTTGAAATCATCGCGTGGTGGGTCTTGAGGAGGCTCGCAGCCCTCATCGCTTCCGCCATCCCGGGGATCTCCCTGTCGATAACCGCCAGAGTCGCCTCCGGCGTAACATCACGGGGGGAAACTCCAGTTCCGCCGGTAGTAACGATCAGGGCGACTCTTTTTGCGTCGGAGTATTCAATCAGCACCCGGGAAATGGCATCCCGCTCATCCGGAACGATCTGCCGATAGAGAATTTCAAATCCTTCCCGGGACAGAAGATCGTTCAGTGCTTCTCCCGAGGTATCTTCTCTTTCGCCTCTGGCTCCCCGGTCACTTGCCGTGACAATGGCGACCGTTCTGCTGAAATCGTGTTTCGAATGATTCGATTCCATGTTCTTATTTGCCTCCCGGGTCATTCTTCGTGAGCCGCCTGGCAGCCTGAGCCACTCCAATAAGAACCGACTTGCTCTTCGCAATCAGTTTGAGGTCGTGAAGAACGAGTGTCTGAAGAAGCTTCGTAGCGGTAGCGAGGGGACATTTGGGATTCGTCACCAGCGCCAGCCTGATGGGATAGAATTTCATCCACTCGCGGTTGCCCGCGATCCTCCTGAGTACTTCCTCATCAACATTGCGGCTGTTGGCAATTGAAGCCACTTCGCCTTCGGTTATTTTGGGATTGCCGACGATGGCAATCTGAACCAGCCTGTTGACGTCTTTTACGAGCAGACCCCGGGCTTCCTTGTCTCCGAACATCGCCAGCTTGATCTTTTCACTGACTTTCATTCTCTGGAGTTTTTGCAGCAACGTCCGGACTTCCGTCTCTGCCTCTTCATCGCCTTCCCGGCCCATTTTCTCATCCCGGTAGCGCATCGCATCCATGAGCAGGTATTCCCAGGGCTTGCTGATGCATTGGGGAACGTCCTCATCCGGAGGAAGAGAGGAAAACTCTCCCTCCTCTGCAAGAAGGATCTCATCGAATGCGTCTTCCCCCTGGAACTTTCCCAGGAGCGCATGGCAGATCTGCCCGGAACGAACGAATATTTTACCGCTCCTGTCGTGGGACGTCACTTCCAGGATTCGGTCGCGTTGAGCCATACAGGCCAGTTGGATGAGATCGGGAAGTTGAATCCCGGAAATATGACCGGCAAATGAAGCGGCAGCGGGCGTCGGGGATTCTGCATCATTATCGAGGCCCTCGATACGATACCGCATGGCTTCTATGAGCAGGTACTCCCAAGTCCGCTTGATGGATGCAGTCACGCTCTCAGCTTCAAGCGGGACTGAGTCAAAGCTTCCGCTTTTCCACCTGAGTATCGCACAGAAAGCCTCCTCTCCCACGGCTGCCCCGAACTCGGAATGGATTATCTGGCCGGAGTGCGCGTGGATCGTGCCGGAGCCTTGGCTGGATTGGACATGAATGGACTGGCTCATCTGAGCGAGACAGATCACTTGCATCAGATCTGCCAGTGTGATGTGATCGAGTGTACCGGAGAAACCTCGGGCAGCGGTCTGATCCTGGTTCATTCCTCAACCTTGACGAAAGCGCGACGAACCGAGTCAAAAACCTCCCAACATTCGGCGGCTTTTGATCATTGCAGGACTTTTCGGACGATTTGGAATCGTCCCGGCCGAGTCAATCACCCGGCAAGACAGGAGGAGTCCTCACTATTTATCCTCTGCTTTGGCCGCCTCGATGATCTTTTCCTGCAACTGGCCCGGCACCTCCTCATAGTGAGAGAACTTCATGGTGAACATACCCCTGCCGGCGGTCATGGAACGCAGGTCGGGTGCATATTTGAGCACTTCCGAGAGCGGAACGTTGGCGCGAACGCTCTGCCTCTTCCCCTTGCTTTCCATCCCAAGCACCCTGCCTCGCCTCGAATTGAGATCACCGATGATGTCCCCCATACAATCGTCAGGAACGGTAATCTCCATCAGCATGATCGGTTCGAGCAGCGTCGGCTTGGCCTCCATCATGGCTTTCTTGAAGGCCATGGACCCGGCGATTTTGAACGCCATTTCAGAAGAGTCCACCGGATGAAACGATCCGTCCACCAGATCCACCTTGAAGTCAACGACGGGGAATCCCGCCATGGCGCCTTCGCTCAGCGCTTCGGCGATGCCTTTCTCGACAGCCGGGATGTATTGCCTCGGAATCACTCCGCCGACGATCTTATCATAGAAGTGGAAGCCTTCCCCCCTGGGCAAAGGTTCCATTTCAATCCAGCAGTCTCCATACTGGCCGCGGCCTCCCGACTGCTTTTTGTATTTCCCCTGGACTCGGGTCTTCCCTTTGATTGTTTCCTTGTACGAAACCTTGGGCAAGCGGAGATTCACTTCGACTCCGAACTTGCGTTTCAGTTTATCGACTGTGGCCTCTATGTGGATCTCGCCCATCCCGGACAGAATCATTTCCTTGGTTTCATCATTTCTTTCGAGCTTCAGGGTGAGGTCTTCTTCCATGAGGCGAGAGAGCGAGGAGAAAATCTTCTCTTCATCGCCCTTGCTCTTGGGTTCGACGGCCAAAGAATAAATCGCCGGAGGAAGTTCTACGGGTGAGAAAATAATCGGGTCCTTCTCCGAACACAGGGTGTCCTGAGTGGTGGTTTCTTTCAGCTTGGCCACAGCGACGACGTCTCCGGGGCCTGCCGTCTGGATGGGTTCCTGGTTCTTGCCCTTCAACCTGAGGAGCTGTCCGAACCTTTCCTTCGTCGCCTTTGTCGAATTGTACACCGTCGAATCGGGACTCAAGCTTCCCGAAAACACCCGCATTACGGAAAGTCGCCCTGCATAGGGATCGCTGATGGTCTTGATGACCAGTGCGCTGAAAGGTGCGCCGGGATCGGGCTCTCTTCCGATTTCGGAGCCGCTGCGGGAGTCTTTCCCCGTGCGGGGATTCCGATCGGCCGGCGACGGAAAACATTCTACGATAATGTCCAGCAGGGGCTGAATCCCGATGTTCCCGGTCCCCGATCCGCATGCGATAGGAACCAGGGTACCCGAAATCACGGCGCCGCGAAGTGCGGACTTCACTTCCTCAAGCGACAACTCTCCCGCTTCGAGATATTTTTCCAGCAGCTCGTCGTTGGACTCGGCCACACGCTCGACCAGTTCCTCCCTGAACTCAGCGATCCGGTCGGCAAGATCCGCGGGCATCTCCTTCACTTCAAACTGCCCGCCGTCCCCTCCTCCATACAGGTAGGCTTTCTGATTCAGTATGTCGACAACGCCCTTGAAACTCTCAGCGCTGCCGATGGGAATCTGAAGGGGAACACAGGATTTGCCGAAGTTGTTCCTGATATCTTCCACCGTTTTGGAAAAATCGGCGCGTTCACGGTCCATCTTGCTGATGAAGATGATGCGCGGCAGTTCGAATTCATCGGCAAATTCCCAGACTTTCTCGGTCTGAACCCTCACGCCGTCGATGGCATCCGCCAGAACCAGCACCGCATCCGCACCCTGCATGGATGTCTTGGTCTCAGCGATGAAATTGAAATCCCCGGGAGTATCGATAACCGTGACCTGATGTTTTTTCCAGGTAAGCGTATTGAACGCGGAACTGATCGTAATCTTTCGCTTCACCTCTTCGGGCTCGTAATCCATTATGGAGGTGCCGTCATCCACTTTGCCGATGCGCGTCGTAACGCCCGCGTCAAAAAGCATGGCTTCCGCAACCGAGGTCTTTCCTGCACCGCCGTGGGAAATGATAGCGAAAGTACGGATACCTGCAACATCCTCTCTCATGTTTTTTCCTTTCTTCAATCCATATAGCCCCGACAGGCCGGGCTCAGATCCGCGAAAGACTCTCCCGTAAGAGAAGTAAAAATCCAGATGGGAATATCGAACGGCTGCAGGGTGTTAAGGGATTTCCCGGTAAACATGTCCGACGGGACAGGAACCTGCGCATCCGGGAACATTACGAATCGCTTCCCAGTCCCCGGATGCCTTCTTCACCGTTCAATATTCTGAAATCGTGGAGAAATCCAAAGAATGGAAAATAGGTCAAATATCGATCCAAAGTCAAGTGAATTTCTCCTGCGGACTTCCCCTGTTCCAGGCCCCTCAAGAGATCCGGAGACTTTTCCTTTAAATTTTTGGATACGTATGTTACTCATCTTGTTTCTCGCGATGGAATTGTTTTCCGGTATGCATCCGTGAGGTTCTCGGATCTTCCCTCGGATCGGGGAATGCCGGAGCGGGAATTATGGTGGCCTTCGGCAACCTGCGGCAATGTTCGGCTGGTACTCCGGCAAATGACCGGCATGACCCGTCGGATGTTCAGCGCGAGCGGGAATGCCCCGGACTGGACAACAATGGGTGCATCACTTACCTGGCAGGAATCGATGGAAATGTTCCTGGCTCATCTGCGCCACGAACGCGGATTGAGCCCTGAAACCCTGAGGGCTTATGAAAGCGATCTCGCTCAATTCCGACAATATGTCGGTACCGTTTCAGGCGCTCGCGACATCGAGATCTCCGAGATTACTTCCGAGACCATCAGGGGATTTCTTGCCTCGACGCACAAAACGTTGAAGAAAAGCAGCAGGGCAAGGAAGCTCTCCACCATGCGTTCGTTCTATCATTTCCTGAACGAACGGGACCTGGTGCGCGATAATCCGGCGGCCCTGGTGGGCTACCCAAAACTGGGGACGCGAATCCCTTCCTTTCTCGGGGTTGACGACGTTTTCCACTTTCTGGATTCCTTGAGTGCCGCGGGCAGCCGCGAGAGCGCTTTATGGAGGCGAAGCCGCAACTGGGCATTGTTTGAATGCATGTATTCGACCGGGGTCCGGGTCAGCGAACTGGTGGGACTCGCGGAATCCGACGTCGATTTCGA
Source organism: uncultured Syntrophobacter sp. (assembly GCA_963666995.1). Taxonomy (GTDB): domain Bacteria; phylum Desulfobacterota; class Syntrophobacteria; order Syntrophobacterales; family Syntrophobacteraceae; genus Syntrophobacter. Next base: position 5,509,318 of record OY762941.1, read on the forward strand.
CCAGGGAATGATCCGGGTCCTTGGAAAAGGTTCCAAGGAACGGGTGGTGCCCATCGGGGACAAGGCCGTGGAGTCGCTTCGCATTTACCTGGCCACCCTGGACATCCAGTTCCCGGAGGCGAGGCTGAAGGGCCGCTGGCTGTTCCGCAACGCCCGGGGCGGAAGGTTGACGACGCGGTCCGTCCACAGAATCCTGCGTATGGAACTCAGGAGATGCGGCCTGTGGCAGCACCTCAGCCCTCATGGACTGAGACATACCTTTGCGACGCACCTCCTCAATTCCGGAGCCGATCTGCGAGCCATTCAGGAAATGCTCGGACACTCGAATCTGTCAACAACTCAGAGGTACACGCATGTTCACATGGATCAGCTCATGAAGGTATACGACGCAGCGCATCCGAGAGGCCGCAAGGAGCATCCCGGGCGATGAATGATTATCACTGATAATATACCGTTAACTTATCGAAATTTCACTAACATAAAAGGTTCTCGTACCGGGGGATTTAAACGGACATGGCCAATACCAATATGCACGGCACAACCGTTATCGCGATTAAGAGGGACGGCAAGGTAATCATGGCCGGCGACGGCCAGGTGACCATGGGCGACACCGTTGTCAAGCATCAGGCAAAGAAGGTGCGCAAAATGTACCACAACAGCATCCTGGCCGGGTTTGCCGGTTCCACTGCGGATGCTTTCACACTGTTTGAGAAACTCGAAGCCAAGCTCGAACAATACAATGGCAACCTGAAGCGCGCAGCGGTGGAACTTGCCAAGGACTGGAGGATGGACAGAGCCCTCAGGCGGCTCGAAGCCCTTCTGATCGCCGCGGACAAAGACGATTGCTTTATCCTGAGCGGAACCGGTGACGTGATCGAACCCGACGACGGCCTGGCCGGTGTGGGTTCCGGTTCAGCCTATGCACTGGCCGCGGCCCGGGCACTCACCAGGCACACACAGCTTTCCATCCGTGAGATTGCCGAGGAAGCTATGAACATTGCCGCTTCGATTTGCATTTACACAAATAGGGAATTTACCTTCGAGGAGTTGTAACCGTTATGCAGCAGCCTTTGACTCCCATGGAGATCGTCAGGGAACTCGACAAATACATCATCGGACAGCGCGAGGCCAAGAGGATGGTGGCCATCGCTCTCCGGAACCGGTGGCGGCGCCAGCAGGTGCCGGAGCATCTCAGGGATGAAATCGCTCCAAAAAACATCATCATGATCGGTCCTACGGGTGTCGGCAAAACCGAAATCGCTCGCCGGCTGGCGCGCCTCGCTCAATCCCCTTTTCTCAAGATCGAAGCCAGCAAATTCACCGAGGTGGGCTACGTGGGCCGTGACGTTGAATCCATGATAAGGGATATCACCGAACTTGCGGTCAGCATGGTCAGGACCGAAGAGATGGAAATTGTGAAGATCAAGGCCGAGGAGATCGCCGAAGAGAAGCTCCTGGACGTCCTGCTTCCGCCGAAACGCCAACAGGAAGCCAAGGAACAGGAGCTTCTGCCCGCGCCCGAGGCTGTCCAGGCGGCGCAACAGGAAGCCGATCAGGCGGACTCGACTCGAGACAAACTTCGAAAACTGCTCCGCAAGGGCGCCCTCGATGACCGTTACGTCGAACTCGATGTCCCGGACCGCAATTTTCCGATGATAGAGATATTTTCGGGAACGGGCATGGAAGACATGGACGTCAATCTGCGCGACATGCTTGGATCGATGCTCCCGAGGCGAACCAAGCGCCGCAAGGTTAAGATACCCGAAGCAAGGGAAATCCTGATCCAGGAAGAGTCTCAGCGTCTGGTCGACATGGACAAGGTGGTCAAGTCGGCCATCGAGAGGGTTGAGCATTCGGGCATCATCTTTCTTGATGAAATCGACAAGATAGCCGGGCGCGAAACGGGCGGAAGAGGCCCGGATGTATCGCGCGAGGGGGTCCAGCGGGATCTGCTGCCCATAGTGGAAGGATCCACGGTTACGACCAAATACGGCATGGTCAAAACCGACCACATTCTGTTCATCGCTTCGGGTGCGTTCCACATCTCGAAGCCGTCTGATCTCATACCGGAACTCCAGGGGCGATTCCCTATCAGGGTCGAGTTGACATCGCTCTCGAAGGAGGATTTCATCAGGATCCTGAAAGAGCCGGAAAACGCGCTCATCGTGCAATACGAATCGCTTCTGGCCACTGAAGAGGTTGTGTTGACCTTTGACGACGAAGCCATCGAGGAAATCGCGGGCCTTGCCTACCAGGTCAATTCGAGGACGGAAAACATAGGAGCCCGAAGGCTGCACACGATCATGGAAAAGCTTCTTTCGGAAATTTCCTTCAATGCCCCGGATCTCAAGGGGCAGAAAATTGCAATTACGAAAGAGTATGTGCAGAAGACGCTTCAGGACATCATCAGGGACGAAGACCTCAGCCGGTATATTCTATGACGGACAATCCAGTCGCACAGGTTGAAGAAATGATGGAAAGAGCGCGCATTCTGGTTGAAGCCCTGCCCTACATACGCCGGTTCTATCAGAAGACGATCGTCATCAAATACGGCGGGCACGCTATGGTGGCCGAAGATCTTAAGGAGAGTTTCGCCCAGGATATCGTACTGATGAACTACATCGGAGTGAACCCGGTTGTTGTTCACGGCGGTGGGCCGCAGATCGGGCAGATGCTCAAACGGCTTGGGAAAGAAACCGATTTCTTCGCCGGAATGAGGGTTACGGACGCAGACACCATGGACATCGTCGAAATGGTGCTCGCAGGCAAGGTGAACAAGGAGATCGTGTCCCTCATCAATCGGCACGGAGGCCAGGCACTGGGGCTGAGCGGCAAGGACGGGAACCTCATACAGGCGCGCAAACTTCACATTTACCGTTCCAAGGGTGACGACCAGCCGCCGGAGATCATCGATATCGGACTCGTCGGTGAAGTGAATCGGGTCAACGTGGGGATTCTCCACTCACTGGAGAAGAGCAACCTGATTCCGGTCATCGCGCCCGTAGGCGTCGGAGAAGGCGGTGAAACCTACAATATCAACGCCGACCTGGTTGCGGGGCATATTGCAGGCGCCCTCCAGGCCGCCAAGCTGGTCCTCATGACCGACGTGGCGGGGATCCTCGACTCAAAGGGGAAACTCATCTCCAGCCTGACCGTCGCGGAGGCGGCGGAAGCGCTCGATGACGGGACTCTCCGGGGGGGAATGATTCCAAAGGTTAAGTGCGCCGTCGATGCGCTCCAGTCCGGTGTGGCCAAGGTCCACATCATCGACGGGCGGGTGCCTCATGCCATACTCCTCGAAATGTTCACCGACGCGGGAATCGGGACCGAGTTGATCAGATACAGACCGGAATTCACGGAGCAATAAAGCCCGTTCGTGGGGAGCTGCCCGGTTTGAATGCAGCGGCCGTTCGCTCGTCCCGGATTTCGGTAAGCCCAGCTTACTTCGCCTGACCGAAAGGAGCTTCTTGATGGAAGATTTCACATTGTCTTGCAAGGAACACATTTGTAATACCTACGCCCGACTCCCGGTGACCATCGTTCGCGGAAAAGGATGTAACCTCTGGGACGACAAGGGAAAGGAATACCTGGACTTTCTTGCCGGTATCGCCGTCTGCAATCTCGGCCACTGCCACCACGAGGTAACTCGCGTCCTGTGTGAACAGGCGGATACACTGGTGCACGTTTCAAACCTTTTTTACACTCGTCCACAGGTTGAACTGGCCACAGAATTGACACGGCACTCTTTTGCGGATAAGATATTTTTTTCCAACAGCGGTGCCGAAGCCAACGAAGCGGCAATCAAACTTGCCCGGAAGTACAGCCAGGATCGATACGGCCTGGGGCGCTTTCACATCATCTCCATGAAGAACTCCTTCCACGGCCGAACGATGGCGACACTTTCCGCTACCGGCCAGGAGAAGGTGCAGAAGGGCTTCGAACCACTCGTGGAGGGATTCTCGTTTGTGGATTTCGATTCGATCCCGGCCGTGGAGGAAGCTGTTACGGAGCATACCTGCGCGGTCATCGTCGAACCCATACAGGGTGAAGGGGGCATCAATATCCCCTCGAAGGGCTATCTCAAGGCGTTGAAAGATCTGTGCGGGCGCCATGATATCCTGCTCATTTTTGATGAAGTGCAGGTGGGCATGGGGCGTACCGGTACCCTGTTCGCCCATGAGCACGACGGGGTCAGCCCCGACATCATGACTTTGGCGAAAGCGCTTGCCAATGGACTGCCCATCGGAGCGATGCTTGCAAACGACCGGGCGGCGGAGGCGTTTGTTCCAGGCTCCCATGCCACCACTTTCGGCGGCACTCCGCTCGTGACCTCGGCAGCCCATCGGGTCCTGCAGATCATTTCCAATCCCGCGTTTCTCTCGCACGTGCGTGAGAGCGGCGATTACTTCATGGAACGGCTGAGGGAACTGCAGTCCCGGCATCCGCTTATAAAGGATGTCCGCGGAAGAGGACTGATGATAGGAGCGGAACTCGACAGACCGGGGCAGAAATTTGTTGGAGAATTGCTCGAGCGCGGTTTCATCATCAATTGCACGCACGATACGGTACTGAGATTCGTCCCGCCGCTGATCGTCTCCGAGGAGGAAATCGATCGTCTCATCCAGGCCCTGGACCGGATTTTTCAGGAGGAGGCGGCATGAAACGGGATCTGCTGTCCATAAGGGATTTGACCGCCGGAGAAATGATCGGCCTGATTTCCGGCGCCCGAAGGATGAAAAGAGAGTGGGCCGAGGGGACACTGAGACAGACCCTCACCAATAAGATCATCGGTCTCATATTTGTAAAGCCGTCCACGCGAACCCGGGTTTCTTTCGAAGCCGCCACGTACCGGCTTGGCGGCCGATGTATTTTTATGACCGCAAAGGATACGCAAATCTCGCGGGAGGAACCTCTGGCCGATACGGCCCGGGTCCTGTCCCGTTACCTGGACGCCATCGTCATAAGGACCTTCGCCCATGAAGACGTGGTCGAACTGGCTCGTTATGCGTCGATCCCGGTCATCAATGGTCTGACCGACCGGTTTCACCCCTGCCAGGTCCTTGGAGATCTTATGACCATCGAGGAAAAGAGGGGGAGCCTGGATGGTTTGAATGTGGCCTGGATAGGGGACGGCAACAATGTAGCTCACTCCTGGATCAATGCCTCCGCCCGTCTTGGCTTCAGACTTTTTCTCGCCTGCCCGCCTCAGTACGGCCCCAACGCGGATGTGATCCAGTGGGCAAGGGCTCAGGGGAAGGGAGAAGTGATCGTCGTCGACGACCCCGGAGACGCGGTCAAGGCGGCTGATGTGCTCTACACCGATGTGTGGGCGAGCATGGGGCAGGAAGAAGAGGCCGAAGCGCGCCGTAAGGTTTTCCGCCCCTATCAGATCAATGAAGGGCTTCTTGCGGCGGCCCCATCTCATGCCGTCGTTCTGCATTGCCTCCCGGCACATCGCGGTGAGGAAATCACGGCCGGAGTCATGGAAGGCCCGCAATCCGCCATTTTCGACCAGGCGGAGAACAGGCTTCATATACAGATGGCCCTGCTGGACTGGCTCCTGCGCGAGCATAAGAAGGCGTAACGACCGCCTGCAGTCCGCGGACCACGGCAAAACGGACCCGAAAAGGTCCCCATCGTTCAAGCACCTTTTGAGGAGACATTCGGAACTCATGGACGTTAAAAAAGTTGTTCTCGCGTATTCGGGCGGACTCGATACTTCGATCATTCTGAAATGGCTGATTGAGACCTACAAATGTGAAGTTGTCGCTTTCTCCGCGGATCTCGGCCAGGGTGAGGAACTTGACGGCCTCGAAGCAAAAGCGTTGGCTACCGGAGCCGTAAAAGCAAGGATAGTCGATCTGCGCGAGGAGTTTGTGCGTGACTTTGTTTTTCCCGCATTCAGGGCCAATGCCGTTTATGAAGGGCAATACCTGCTGGGGACTTCCATCGCTCGACCGCTCATTGCACGGCGGCAGATTCTCGTCGCCGCCGAAGAAGGGGCCGACGCGGTGAGTCACGGGGCAACCGGAAAGGGGAACGATCAGGTGCGTTTCGAACTCGCCTATATCGCACTCAACCCGGACATCAAAATAATCGCTCCCTGGAGGGAGTGGGACCTGAAATCGCGCAAAGCGTTGATCGAATTTGCCGGGAAACACGGGATACCCGTACCGGTCACCAGGGAGAAACCGTATAGCTGCGATCGAAATCTCCTGCACATCAGCTACGAGGGCGGCATCCTTGAAGATCCCTGGTTGGAACCGGACCCGAAGATGTTCACGCTCACCGTCAGCCCCGAGGACGCGCCCAATGCACCGGAATACATCGAGATTGACTTCGAGAAGGGAGACCCCGTGGCCGTGAACGGCGAGCGGATCAGTCCGGCCGATCTCCTCCACAGGCTGAACCTTCTTGGAGGCAAACACGGCATCGGGCGGGTCGACCTGGTGGAAAGCCGTTTTGTCGGCATGAAGTCACACGGCGTTTACGAGACGCCCGGGGGGACGATCATGCGCATTGCCCATCAGGCTGTGGAATCTGTCACCCTGGATCGAGAACTCATGTTTCTCAGGGATTCCCTCATCCCGCAGTACTCACGCCTGATCTATAACGGCTTCTGGTATTCTCCGGAAATGCGCTTTCTTCAGAACACAATGGACCTCGCCCAGGAAAACGTCTATGGTACTGCGAGGCTCAAGCTGTATAAGGGAACTTGCATGGTTGTCGGACGCAAATCGGACCGGTCGCTTTACCAGCCGAGTTTTGCGACCTTCGAGGAGGATAACGTCTACCGGCAGGATGACGCCACCGGTTTCATCAGACTTCACGGCTTAAGGCTACGGATAGAATCTCTCGTAAGGAAGAACCTCAATTAGCCTTGGCTCACCCCCAGGAGAATCAACGTATGACGGAGAAGCTTTGGCAGGGCCGCTTCGAGCAGCCGACAAACAGGCAGGTCGAAGACTATACGGCGTCCATCCATTTCGACAGCCGGCTGTACCGATACGACATCGAAGGGAGTATCGCTCACTGCAGGATGCTCGGAGAATGCAAGATCATCTCCCATGACGAAGCGTCTCTGATTGTCCAGGCCCTTGGGGAGATCCTCCGCGAGCTCGAGCGTGGGAAGCTGCACCTCGATTCCTCGAACGAAGACATCCACATGGCCGTCGAGCAGCAGTTGATGCAAAAGATCGGTGAGGTCGGAGGAAAGCTCCACACGGCGCGGAGCAGAAACGACCAGATTGCGCTCGATATGCGTCTCTTCATGCGCGACGTGCTGCTTCAGTGCCGCACCCTGCTCATCGAAGTCAGGAAGGCACTCGTAACGGCCGCGGAACAGTACCTCGACGTCATCATGCCGGGGTTCACTCATTTGCAGCATGCTCAGCCGATCCTGCTCGCCCACCATCTGATGGCCTATCAAGAGATGTTCCAGCGCGATGACGAGAGACTTGGGGACTGCTACCGGCGAACCAATGTAATGCCCCTGGGGAGCGCAGCTATTGCCGGGACGACGTTCCCGATCGACATGGAATGGACCGCCAGGTATCTCAATTTCCCTCGAGTCACCACAAACAGCATCGATGCGGTGAGTGACAGGGACTACCTGATTGAATTCACCTCCGCCGCATCCATCCTCATGATGCACATCAGCCGGATGGCCGAGGAACTGATCTTGTGGTCGACAACCGAATTCGCCTTCATCGAGATCAGCGACGCCTTCTGCACCGGATCGAGCATTATGCCTCAGAAGAAGAATCCGGACGTGCCCGAACTCATGCGAGGCAAGACAGCCCGCGTCTTTGGAAACCTCATCTCCCTTCTCACCCTCACCAAGGCGCTGCCGCTTGCATACAACCGTGACCTTCAGGAGGACAAGGAGCCTGTGTTCGATACGGCGGACACGGTGATCAGCACACTGCGCCTCCTGGCCAGGCTGATCCCCGAAATACGGTTCAACCGTGAACGCATGTATTTCATGGCGGGCCTGGGATTTACCCTCGCGACGGACGTGGCGGATTACCTGGTGAGGAAGGGGGTCCCTTTCCGCAAGGCCCATCACATCGTGGGGCAGCTCGTTCAACATTGCATCAAAGGCAACAAACAGTTGGGCGAATGCACCCTGGAGGAGATGAAGGCGTTCCACAAAGCGTTCGATGCGGATGTCTTTCCCTATCTCGAGATTCGCAGCGTCGTTGATCAAAGGGTTTCCGCCGGTGGCACCGCCACATCCAGGGTCCAGGAAGCCATCGCCAGAACCCGTGCCGAATTGGAAGCCGGAGAACAGGCTTTGAGACCGTGATCCCATTTCTGGAAAATGACCTATGACTACGCAGAGCTTTCGAATCACGCCGTCCTGTCTTTGTCTCACCGGAATGATTCCCATTCTTGTTTTCGGACTGCTGCTGACGGGTTGTGGGAAGAAGACTTTCCCGAAAGCGGCTTCGGTTGAGGCTCCTCCTCAGATTCGCGACCTGCAGGTTCAGGTTCGCGCCAAGGGCGTCGAACTCACCTGGACGATTCCCGATCAAATGAGGACCGTTTCAAAGGAGACGAAGTACCGTTTCGACATCAAGAGGTCCGAGCTGTTGTGGAATAACAGGAACTGCCTGGACTGCCCCGGTACTATCCAGCAGGATCTGCAAATGATCGATGCTGCTTATCCCGACCCGGCGATCCAGCAGGATTTCAGACTGTCCTGGACGGACCCTGCCGTATCCGTTCAACATGCCTATCGGTATCAAATTACGATTCTGGACAAGGACAGCCGCGTTGTGACTCTTTCGAATCCCGCGGTCGCCAAGGTCTTCCATCCTCCGGGAAGCGTCCGGGGGCTGCTTGCCGTTCCCGGTCCCCAGGGAATTCTTATCCAGTGGAAACCTCCGACCAAGGACATTCAGGGGCAGGCCATGCACGGCGACCTCGAGTTCGTGGTGGAAAGGTACTCGCCGAACAAGGCATGGGAAAAGGTCTCCGCCGTCCCCATCAGGGCAAACAACTTCCTGGATCAGGGGGTTGCAGCCGAGAACATGTACGGCTACCGGGTCACTCCGACCCTCGTCTACGAGGACACTCCGATCCTCGGCGAAGCGTCCACGACCGGCCAGGTCAAGGCCCCGGAAGCCTTGCCTCCGCCTCCTCCGGCAACGGTATGGGCAATCCCGTCGAAGGGCGCTCTCGAGGTCCAATGGACAGAGAGTGAAGGCAGCGTGGCCGGGTACTACGTTTATCGCCGGGAAGGGAAAGAAATTATCCGCCTGACTGCGAGCCCGGTCCAGCACCCCCCGTATGTCGACCGTTCCGTAAAACCGAATGCGGTCTACTTTTACGCGGTTTCAGCCGTGAGCACTCAGCCCGATCACAGGGAGGGCTTGCTGTCTAAATGGGCCGAGATCCGGAGCTTGCCGTTTGAAAAGTAATAGCGCAGGCTCTCACCCCGGTGAAAGACCGCCTGCCTGACAGGGGATGTTTTTATGCACCATTTCCGTTACCAGAACGATGAATTACATTGCGAGCAGGTTCCCCTCCGCACAATCGCCGCTCAAGTGGGAACCCCCTGCTATGTGTACAGCCACGCAACGCTCCGTCATCATTTCAGTGTGTTTGACGGATCATTTTCGGGCGTCCCCCACCTGACCTGCTTTTCGGTAAAGGCCAATTCGAACGTCGCCCTGCTCAGCCTTTTCGGCTCGCTTGGGGGAGGTGTCGATATTGTCTCAGGGGGCGAACTTTTCCGTGCGCGCAAGGCGGGTATCCCCGCCGGCAGGATCGTCTACTCGGGTGTCGGCAAGACCGTGGATGAGATCGACTACGCCCTCGGGGAAGACATCCTGATGTTCAATATCGAATCCACCCAGGAACTGGAAGCGATCGACGCCCGGGCCGCAAGCCTGGGGCGCAAAGCCAGGATCGCCCTCCGAGTCAACCCCGACGTCGACCCCCATACTCATCCCTATATATCCACTGGAATGAAGAAGAATAAGTTCGGCATTGAAATCGAGGGCGCCGTCAAGGCATACGAGCGCGCAAAAAGTTTGAAGAACGTGGAAATCCTGGGGGTTGATTGCCACATAGGGAGCCAGTTGACGGAAGTCACCCCGTTCGTCGACGCTCTCAGGCGCTTGCGCTCTCTCATGGACAGACTCAAAGCGCTCGGGATATCCGTCAAGTACCTGGATCTCGGCGGAGGGCTTGGTATCGTCTACGACCAGGAAGCCCCTCCCCAGCCCCATGAATATGCCGAAGCCATTCTGCGCGAGTTGAAGGGACTGCCCTGTACCTTGATTTTCGAGCCGGGGCGCGTTATCGTTGGCAATGCCGGTGTTCTTCTGGCAAGGGTGCTCTATACCAAGAGGAGTCCTGCGAAGAGCTTTATCATCACCGATGCGGCCATGAACGATCTGATTCGCCCCAGCCTGTACGGCTCGTATCACCAGATTCAACCCGTATTGAAAAGGGAGCGGGAAGCCCGGATAGTGGATGTGGTCGGACCCATTTGTGAGTCGGGTGACTTCCTGGCCAGGGACCGGGAACTCCCGATGGTCCAGCCGGGCGACTATCTGGCGGTGATGAGCGCCGGAGCTTATGGATTCACCATGTCTTCGAACTACAATTCGAGGCCGCGCGCAGCGGAAGTTCTCGTCAAAGAGGACAGGTTCCACGTTATCAGGAGACGGGAAACCTGGGAAGACCTGATTCAATGTGAATCCATGCCGGATTTCCTGAAGCCGGTGGGAGCATACGAGTAATCCGGGTACCTGACAGGTAACAGGGGCCAAGTCCTCTCGACGATCTATCGATTCACAATTGGAGATTTTCCCGATGACTCGCGCAGCTGAAAAGATTTGCTTCCTTAAGATGAGCGGGAGCGGCAACGATTTCATCGTGATTGACAACCGAACGCTGCAATTGAGCCACGAACAGGGCCGCGATCTTGCCCGGCTGGCTTGCAGAAGAAAAGTATCCGTAGGGGCCGACGGGCTCATCCTGATCGAAGACGATCCGGAAGTGGACTTCAGGTGGCAGTTTTACAACGCCGACGGCAGCGACGCCGAAATGTGCGGCAACGGCGCTCGTTGCGCGGCGCGGTTTGTCCACCTCAAGGGGATCGTTCGAAAACCGCGGATGACTTTTCGAACTCTGGCGGGAATCATAGCGGCTGAATTGAAAGAACCCCGGGTCAAGATCCGGATGACGCCCACACACAGCCTCCAGTTGGACTTCTGTCTGCAGGTTGAGGAGCGGTCATTCTGCCTGAGCTTCATCAATTCAGGCGTTCCGCACTCCGTCAGCTTCCTCGAAAGTGAAGAAGCCCTGGAAGAATTCGACGTGTTCAATTGGGGCCGTGCCCTTCGATACCATGCGCGGTTTCAACCGGCCGGATCCAACGCCAACTTCGCCTTTGTCCGGGATGGCCGTCATATTTCGATTCGAACTTACGAGAGAGGGGTCGAAGGGGAGACGCTGGCGTGTGGAACGGGTTCCATCGCCGTCGCGTTGATTGCCGCCGCCAGGCACATGGTGGAATCGCCGGTCGAGGTGAAGACGAAAGGCGGAGAGACACTGACTATTTATTTTGACAACCCGTCCCGGGAAGGTCCCGCGGAGTTTTCCGAAGTCTATCTGGAAGGCGACGCAAGGGTAGTCTACGAGGCGGAATTGTGGGATGAAACACTAAAGGAATAGGGAGGTACTCATGTTTCAAGGCGCGATGGTGGCAATCGTGACACCGTTCAAAGCCGGCCAGGTGGATGAAGAAACGTTTCGGCAATTGATTGAATTCCAGATTGCCAATGGGACCCATGGGATCGTTCCCTGCGGAACCACCGGTGAATCGGCAACTCTGAGTTTCAAGGAGCACGAGCGTGTAATCGAGATCACTGTGGAGCAAGTCAACAAACGCGTTCCCGTTATCGCTGGAACCGGTTCAAACAATACTGAAGAAGCCATTCGCCTGACGAAACATGCCAAAACCGCCGGAGCCGACGGTGCTCTGTTGATCAGTCCGTACTACAACAAACCCACCCAGGAGGGTCTCTACAGGCATTTCGAAAAGGTAGCGAAATCGGTCGACATTCCGCTGGTAATCTACAATATCCCCGGACGCACGGCGGTCAATATCGATCCGGACACATTCGCCAGGCTCGCCAAAATCGACACCATCGTCGCCGTAAAAGAGGCATCCGGCAGCATGACGCAGATCACGGATATCATCGCGAAATGCAATAAAGATCTCGTCGTTCTGTCCGGCGAAGATTCCCTGACGTTTCCTCTCCTGTGCGTCGGCGGAAAGGGTGTCATTTCCGTTGTGTCCAACGTTGCGCCAAGGGATATGGCCGACCTCTGCGACCTGTTCTTCGAAGGAAAATTCGAGGACGCACGGAAGCTCTATTATCGACTTCTGCCCCTTTGCCACGCTCTTTTCTACGAAACGAACCCGGTACCGGCCAAAACCGCTCTGGCCATGATGAAGAAGATCGAAAACGACGAGGTGCGGCTGCCCCTGGCGCCCATGTCCGAAACGAACCGCGAACGTCTGAGAAGGGATCTGCAGGCCTACGGCCTGCTGTAAGCCCTCCATGGCGCGAATCATGTCCGGCAGCCGATAATTTTGTGGAGAGAACAGCAATCGTTGGTGGAAGGAGGATCGAATGGTCCGTGCGGCAGTGGCCGGCGTTGCCGGCAGGATGGGTTCCAGAATCGCCCAGTTGGTTCGTGAAACCGATGGGATCGAACTGGTCGGCGCCTTCGATCATGCCGGGCATCCCGCAGTGGGGAAAGAAGTCGCGGAACTCATCGGGGGGGCTCAGACCGGACTTCGCGTGGCGGCATCGATCCGGGATGTGCTCGACGCGGCCGATGTCGTCATCGACTTCACCATGGCGTCCGCCTCTCTTGAACATCTTCGTGCCGCCGCATCCCGAAAGAAAGCGATGGTAATCGGTTCGACGGGCTTCACCGGGGAACAGATGCAAGAGGCGGCAAAGCTTGCCGCTGAGATCCCGTGCGTGATATCTCCCAACATGAGCATGGGCGTCAACGTCCTCTTCAAGGTGGCCGGCGATCTCGCCCGCCTGCTTGGAGACGACTATGACGTGGAGATACTGGAAGCCCATCATCGCTTTAAGAAAGATGCCCCGAGCGGGACCGCGGTGAAGCTTGCCCAGGTAATCGCAAAATCGCTCGATCGAAACCTGGAGGAAGTTGGAGTCTATGCCAGGCATGGAATCATCGGTGAGCGGGCCGCCCGCGAAATCGGAATTCAGACGATTCGCGGAGGGGATATCGTGGGAGAGCACACGCTCATCTTTGCCGGAATGGGAGAGCGGATCGAGATCACCCATCGCGCTCAGAGCAGGGACAACTTTGCGCGAGGAGCCATCAGGGCCACACTCTGGGTTACAAAACAGCCCGCCGGTCTCTACGGCATGGAGCACGTCCTTGGCATCCGGTAACGATACCACCCGCCCCGAACGATCGCCGGCGCATAGTGCCCCCCATCGAACCCGGGTGAAGGCCGGCACACGGGATGTTTCAATCGGTGCCCGTCCCGATAGTGCAAAATCCCACCTCCCCTTCGGGAGCGGTTTGTACGAAATTACATCCAGGATCGGACTGGGATGACAGGTTAATTATTTTCCATTTTCAGCCGATTGATCTAGAGGAAAGACAGGGCTGAAAAGGAGCGAGCCGTTAATTATCGCACTGATGAACAGGCGGAGGACCACATGGCATTCGTTAAGGCAGACAGGCTGAAACTTCTTCCTCCCTATCTCTTTCAGGAAATCGACCGGCTGAAGGCTGAATTGATGGCGAAGGGCGTCGATGTGATCAATCTTGGAGTGGGAGATCCCGACCTTCCGACCCCTCCACACATTATCAAGGAACTCGCGGTCGCCGCCGAAGACCCATCCACCCATCAGTACCCCTCGTATTCGGGAATGAATGATTTCAAGGTGAGTGTGGCGCGCTGGTACCGGCGCCGTTTCGGAGTGGAACTGGACCCGATGAGCGAAGTCCTCACCCTCATCGGCTCAAAAGAGGGACTCGCTCACCTTCCGCTTGCCTGCATAAACCCGGGGGACCTTGCCCTGGTGCCGACCCCGGCCTACCCCGTGTACCACGTCGCCACTATGTTCGCGGGGGGCAAGTCCTACTTCATGCCGCTCGTGCGCAAGAACCATTTTCTGCCGGATCTCGACGCCATACCCTCCGATGTGGCCCGCGAAGCCAAGATCATATTCATCAATTACCCGAATAATCCTACGGGAGCCACCGCAGAAAAGGGCTTTTTCCAGAAGGTCATCGAATTCGCCAGACAATACGACGTGATCGTCTGTCACGACGCCGCATACACGGAAATGGCCTTCGACGGCTACCGTCCGGTGAGCTTCCTTGAACTGCCGGGTGCCAAAGAGGTCGGCATTGAGTTCCATTCCCTGTCCAAGACCTACAACATGACGGGCTGGAGGCTCGGTTTCGCGGTCGGAAACGCCGCCATCGTCGACGGAGTCGGGCAGGTCAAGAGCAATATTGATTCGGGGGCTTTCAACGCGGTCCAGTGGGCGGGGATCACCGCGCTCGAGGGAGACCAGAGCTGTGTCCTTGAAATGCAGCAGATCTACACGGAGCGACGTGACGCCCTGATCGACGGCCTTCGCAACGCGGGGTTGCAGCCCATCGTGCCCAAGGCCACCTTTTATGTCTGGTGCCCGACGCCGCCTGGATATTCTTCCAGGGAGTTTACATCCCTGCTGTTGAAAGAAGCCGGGATCGTGACCACTCCAGGCAGCGGCTTCGGAGAACCGGGCGAGGGCTACATCCGCATCGCCCTCACTGTTTCAAAGGAGCGGATTCAGGAAGCTGTCGGTCGGATCCGGAAGCTTTCCTTCCAGGGTTGAGCAGCCGCGTGTCCGCAGGACAACCCGAACGGGAAGCCGAACGAGTGGGATGAATCCATGGGTCGTATTCTTTTATTTGCAATCCTGTTTTTTTTGGGCTATCTGGTCCTGAAAAGCCTTGGTGCGTCTCTGCTCAAACATCGGGGCCAGGATGACGGCGAGAGCGACTCCGGCAGCACGGAACTCATCCAGGACCCGCAGTGCGATATTTATTTCATGAAACAGCACGGAATCCAGGCCAGGATCGGCGGACAGACCTTTTACTTTTGCAGTGAAGCGTGCCGCGATAAATACATCGAAGCCCATCGCAAGCGTTGAGGTTCCAACAGGAGAAACGGAATGAAATTTTTCATCGATACGGCAAATCTTGAGGAGATCCGGGAAGCTCACAGCCTTGGGATTCTCGACGGCGTTACGACCAACCCCACCCTCATCGCCAAGGAAGGTATATCCACGCGGGAGGATTTTGAAAAACATATCAAGACGATCTGCGAAATTGCACAAGCCCCGGTCAGCGCCGAGGTCGTCAGCACGTTATCGGAGAAGATGATCCAGGAAGCCCGGTCGCTGGCCAAGATCGATCCGCACGTCGTCGTCAAGATCCCAATGATCACCGAGGGTCTGAAAGCCGTCAGGCAGCTTTCCGAAGAGGGCGTCAATACCAACGTCACGCTCGTCTTTTCGCCCTTGCAGGCCCTCATGGCGGCTAAGGCCGGGGCCACTTATGTCAGCCCCTTCGTAGGCCGTCTGGACGACATCTCAAGTGATGGGATGGAGGTGGTCGAACAAATCCTCGAGATCTTCTCGAATTATCTCTTCGAGACTGAAATCATCGTTGCAAGCATTCGCAATCCCATCCATGTCCTGGTGGCGGCCAAGCTGGGAGCCGACATAGCGACGATTCCCTTTAAAGTTATAGACCAACTGGCGCATCACCCGTTGACCGACCTCGGGCTGGAAAAATTTCTGAAGGACTGGGAAAAGGTCGAAAAGCACAAATCCTGATCGATCGTCCCGGCGGCAGTTCCACGATGCCTCCTTATTGACCCCGTCCGAGGCGGAGGAGAAGAAACCGTGCAGATAATGTGCTGCAAAGATCGCCCGAATACCACCGGCGGCGGGGGATGGACGGCTTGGAACTCACCCGGAATGCACTCGACCGCATGAGAGTATCAAGGTCGGTGGGAGGGGAGTATGAAGGGCTCGACAAGACGACGCGCTGAGTCCATCTCGTGTGCATGGCTTCTTTTCTGCATGCTGCTCCTGGTGCATTCCTATTCGGTGGCTGAGATCTTCAAGTATGTGGACAAGGACGGGGTCATTCACTTCACGAATGTCCCCACCCAGCCGGAATCAAAGGCTCTCGCCCTGCCCCCTCCGACAGAGGCCAACTTCAACCGGTACTTTCCTTCCCGCTCTTTTCTGTCCGCATGCAATCCCGCAAACCAGAACTATTTTGATCCCCAGATCAGGATGGTGTGTCAAAGACACGGCCTGGACCAGAATCTTGTCAAAGCAGTGATCCGGGCGGAGTCCGCTTTCGATCCGCAGGCGGTTTCCCCTAAAGGCGCAATGGGGTTGATGCAACTGATGCCGGGCACATCACGGGATCTCGGGGTCCTGAATCCTTTCGATCCCGACCAGAATCTGGACGCCGGCGTCCGGTATCTCAAACTACTGCTGAACCGGTTCAACAACAATGTGAGGCATGCTCTGGCGGCCTACAACGCCGGCCCGGAAAACGTCGAGAAGTACGGAGGCATCCCTCCTTTCGACGAGACTCAAGTCTACGTCCAGCGTGTATTGGATTACTATTCCCGCTATCACCAGTAATCCCCGGGACCGGTTCCGTTCGCTCCGGACACCGGTCCGGAGGGAGACGCGCAGCGGAAGAATTCAAAAATTCACCTATCCGGAATGCCTCTCGGACTTTTGCCCTTTCAATAATCAGCTATTTAGGTTAAAAAATATTCGGATTTTGAAGGCTTGCATTCGTCACTTCCGCATCGGTGAAGCAACGAAGTTGCGGATCGGAGAAGTGGAGAAACTTATAGTATTTTACTATCAAACCAACCTGTTGCCGTATGAAAGATGACGATCTCCGGGCAGGCTTCGACAAGCCGTCTTTCCTTCTGCAGAAGTATTCAATGGCCGCCATGAACAGAAGCGAATTCTCCAGACAGAGCCTCACGAATTTGCCCAATGTTTTGACCTATCTCAGGATGGCGTCGATACCGGTCATCCTGTTTCTTCTCACCCCCCCCGCATCGGCCGAGTCCCTGAACGTCGCTTCCATCATCTTCATCCTGGCTTCCATAACCGATTACCTGGACGGCATCCTGGCCCGGCGCCACAACCTTGTTACCTCTATCGGGAAGCTGCTCGATCCGCTGGCCGACAAACTGCTCACCTCCGCGGTACTCATCATGCTCATCGCCCTGGGAAAAGTTCAGGCCTGGCTCGTGTTTCTGATCATAGGAAGGGAGATCTCCATCACAGGCTTGAGGTCCATCGCAGCGAGCCACGGTCTTATTCTGAATGCAAGCCGAATGGGCAAGAACAAAATGATCTCCCAGACCATCGCACTCATTTTCCTTCTCCCCTCAATCCCCAAAATCGGTTGGCTGCTCGATGACCTGGGGATCGTCTTCCTGTGGATCTCTCTGGTCCTTGGCTACTGGTCCGCAATGGATTATTTCACGCACTTCTGCCGTGAAGCCACGAGACGCAGCCAGTTGAAGGAATGAAGGATTCGTTTACATGCCCTTTGTCTTGCCTCAGTACCATCCCCCCGACTTTGGTTCCCTCGAACTCAAGGATGCGCCCCTTGCGGTGTTCAACGCCGTCGTGAAGCCCGGGGTCGCCCCTGATGACTATCACGCCACCTCGATATACCCCGAGTATTTCCAGATCGCGAAGGGGGACTGGAGGCTTCCCCGCGAGTCTCGCATGGACTGTATGGCTGTCCTCGCCGCGGACGGGTCTCTCATCGTGAAGGAATTCAGGCACCTTGCGGTCGGCGATCGTGTGGCATGCGGACGCAGGGAAAACGGGGAAGACGGTATCTTTGTCCACTCGAGCGCGTTCGGTCAGCCGAACACACTCTCGGAGAAATTCGCCTTCAGAACCCAGATTTCCCGTGAGACTTCGTTTTCCTTCGACTACGATGAACTCTACGGACTTCTGGATTTCGAACGAGAAAACGGCTTCATCCTCTGGGTCCTCGGTCCCGCCGTTTCTTTCGACCGGGACGCGAGGAACGCTCTTGCATCGCTCATCGACAGCGGTTACGTCCATGGACTCCTGGCCGGAAACGCCCTTGCAGCTCACGACATAGAAGGTTCCCTGTTCAATACCGCCCTCGGCCAGGACCTCTATACCAAACGGCACGTTCCGATGGGTCATTACAAGCATCTGGACGCCATAAACAAGGTGAGAGGAATCGGGTCGATTGCCGGGGCGGTTCAGGACCGGGTGGTAAGCAGCGGAATCATGCAGGCCGTCATCAAGAATGACGTGCCTTATGTACTGGCGGGATCCATAAGGGACGACGGGCCTCTTCCGGGAGTCATAGCCGACGCTTACGTCGCCCAGGACAGGATGCGGGCGCTGGCCCGGCGCGCCACCACCGTTATTGCCATGGCGACTCAACTGCACTCGATCGCCACGGGCAATATGATTCCAGCCTACCGCGTCATGGAGGACGATTCCATCAGGCCCGTGTATTTTTACACCATCGATATGTCGGAGTTCGCCGGCAATAAACTTGCGAACCGCGGGTCTCTGACCGCCCGATCCATCCTGACCAACGCTCAGGATTTTGTGGTGAACCTCGAAAGAGGACTGTTAAAAAGGTGCTGAACGCGCAACCGGCCGCAGGCCCCCGCACGCCCACAGAAACCGGCCTTCAGGCCTTCGCGCATGGTCGGCGGCCCGTGCCGCCCCGTTGCCTTGTATGGTGCTCCTTCCGGGCATGGACCGGAGGCGGGGGGAAGTTGCAAATGACATTGTCCGACTGGCCTTGATTCATGGCCGGTCCAACACGAATTCGGTTCCCGCTTCGCGACGGACGGCCGCATCGATCAGCTCGATCGAAGTAACGACGGCCCTCTTCACTCCTTTTCTCAACACCTCGATGCACGCCTGGACCTTGGGTCCCATCGACCCCTCCGGGAAATGCCCGTCCTTCAGGAATTTCTCGGCGTCACTCACCGTGAGTGTGCGAAGAAAGCGCTGCCCGCTGCTTCCGTGGGACAGCGCGACCCCCTCCACATCCGTCGCTATGAGGAAAATATCGACACCGACCTCTTCCGCCAGCTTGGCACTGACAAGGTCCTTGTCGATGACCGCATCCACCCCGTGAAAAGCCCTGCTTTCCCGGACGACCGGTATTCCCCCGCCTCCGCAGGAAATCACGATAAACCCAAGATCGACCAGTCGCTTGATTTCCTGCTTCTCGACGATCGTGACCGGCTTTGGGGAAGCCACCACCCGGCGGTAACCCTTTGCCGTCTCCACCGTCGGGTAGGGAAGCCTTGCAGCCGCCTCCTTCGTAAAAGCAGGGCCGATGGGTTTGGATGGGTTGCTGAAAGCCGGATCGTCCTCACGCACGACCACGTAGCTGAGAACACTGACAATGTAGTGTTTGCTTTCCGTCCGCAGATTCATCAATTCACTGTCCAGGGTCGATTCGATCATATAGCCGAGCTGCCCCTGGGTTTGAGCCACAAGGATTTCCAGAGGCAGCCGCGGAAGTTGGCTGGAACATTCCTGTTGCAGGAGCAGGTTTCCCACCTGAGGCCCGTTGCCGTGAGTGATAATGATCCGGAAATCGTTGGACAGCCGGGCGACCTGGCGGAGCGGGATCCTCAGGTTTTCAAACTGCTCCCTGATGGTCCCCTCCTGACCCTTGCGAATGAGCGCGTTTCCGCCGAGCGCGATCAGCAGCAGCGGTTTGATGTCTGGCGAGTGGGCATCCATGAAACGCTCCTGACGTTAGGGTTGCCTGAAACACTTGCGGTCGGAAAACCCCGTACGCTCGGGGAATCCGCAAGAACGGAACTGTTCTCTTCCGGTTCCGGTTTGTTTCACAGGACTCCCAGTTCCGCCAATTTGCCGAGAACGACTTCTTCAAGATAAGGCGCGCCGTGATCTCTGTACTCATAGCTGACCTTAACCGTAGGCTTGTCGATGGAGAGAAGCAACCCCAGATTGATGGGAGTGGCGATGAGCACGAGGTCGCAGTCCACCGCGTTGATGGTGGCTTCGAGGTCCCGGATCTGCCGGTCGCTGTAGCCTATGGCGGGAAGCAGCGGCCCGATGTGAGGGTATTGGTAAAAGGCCTCCCGGATGGACCCGACTGCATAGCGATGAGGATCGACAATTTCAAGGGCCCCGAACTCCCGCGCCGCAATGGTCGCTGCGCCGAAGCGCATTCCCCCGTGAGTGAGTGTCGGGCCGTCCTCGACCACCAGGACTCTTTTCCCGCGCACCACCGCGGGGTCCGGAACCATGACCGGTGATTCAGCCAGCACGATTCGCGCCCTGGGGGCATATTTCTCAATGTTCCTCCTCACGATTTCAATGTTTTCCGGAGGCGCCGTGTCCACCTTGTTGATGATCGCCACATCGGCCATGATCATGTTCGTCTCACCCGGATAATACAGCAGCTCGTGTCCGGGCCGGTGCGGATCGAACACAACGATGTGAAGGTCCGGATGGAAGAAGGGGGTATCGTTGTTCCCGCCGTCCCAGATGATGATGTCCGCTTCGGCTTCCGCCTCCTTTAGAATCCGGGCGTAATCGATGCCGGCGTAGACCACGACCCCCCTTCCGACCAAAGGCTCGTATTCCTCGCGTTCCTCTATGGTGCAATGGTTGAGGTCGAAATCGGCATAGGACGAAAATCTCTGGACGGCCTGCCGCCTGAGGTCCCCATATGGCATGGGATGCCGTACAACCACAACTTTTCTATTCCGGTTCCGTACAATTTCAATCAATCTGCGCGTGGTCTGGGACTTGCCGGCTCCCGTCCTCACGGCACACGCCGCGATGACGGGTTTCGTCGACTTGAGCATCGTGTAGGTAGCCCCGAGGAGAATGAAATCCGCTCCCTCAGCCATCGCGACAGAGGCTCGGTGCATCACATCGACATGGGCGACATCGCTGTATGAGAAAGCCACCAGGTCGATCCGATGCTCGCGGATGAGTCTTGCCATATCCTTTTCCGGATGGATGGGGATTCCTTCGGGATAGAGATCCCCCGCAAGCGCAGGCGGATACAGCCGCCCTTCGATGTTCGGGATTTGGGCGGCCGTGAAGGCCACGACATTATAGCGCGGGTTGTCCCTGAAATAGACGTTGAAGTTGTGGAAGTCCCGGCCGGCCGCTCCGACAATGATGACTTTTTCAACCATTCCGATTTCTCCACTCAAACTGATTTTTTGATTCGAGGCCACAATCGATCGGCAGGAGGATTCCCGCTTGCCCACAGCGGGGCTGAAACTTCACTTCACTCCCATGGACCTCGTTCCCACTCCCCCTTCAAAGCTTTCGCGAGCCGCGACAAAAATTGCACCCTCGGGATTTCGCGCGCTCCGAACTGCTGGAGATGCTTTGTGGTCACCTGACAGTCGATCAGCTCAAAACTCAGACTGCGCAACAATTCGACAAGATGAACGAAAGCCACCTTGGAGGCGTCCGTCACCCGGGCGAACATGGATTCTCCGAAGAAGGCCCGGCCCATCGCCACGCCATAGAGCCCACCGACCAGTTCCCCCTCATGCCAGCTTTCAACGGAATGGGCATAGCCCAGCCTGTGGAGGTGAAAATAGGCATCGACCATTTCAGGAACGATCCAGGTGCCCTCCCCGCTCTTCCTCCGGACTTGCCCGCACTGCGTGATCACTTCCAGAAAAGCCCGGTCGAAGGTCACCTCGAACAAGCCTCGACGCAGCACCCTCTGGAGACTCCGGGACAGCTTCAATTCTTCGGGCAGCAGTATGAGTCGCGGGTTGGGAGACCACCACAGGATGGGACTTTCTTCCGAGTACCATGGAAATATGCCGAGTCGGTAGGCAAGCAGAAGGCGTTCCGCCGAGAGATCCCCCCCGACGGCCAGAAGGCCGTCCGGCTCGGCCAGATATGTCGGGGGAAAAATGAGATCATTTGTCAGGCGAAAAACCGGCATATTGGATGCTCGAGTCAATCATTCAGCGACGCTGACCGGCATATGCGGAAAGACAAAAACCAGATTGGGTGTTTTCAAGACCTGCTCATTTTCGGAAATCGGGTCATCGGGCCTGTGAATCCCCACTCTGCCGCCGTGCACCAGCCTGCCGAAGAGGATTTCATCGGCCAGCACGTCCTTGACTTCGATCTGGATAAGCCTGGCCAGAGGGCGCGCGCCGAAAGTGACGTCGTAACCCTTCTCGGCCAGCCAGAGCCGTGCCGCGGGGCTGAGTTCCATCTTGATCCGTTTTTCACCCAACTGTTGTTCGATTTCGGTGACGAACTTGTCGACGATTTTTTCCATAACCTCGATGGACAGGCCGTTAAACGGGATGATCGCGTCCAGCCGGTTCCGGAACTCGGGGCTGAAGAGGTTCTCTATCGCCTTCATGCCCTTGGCGGTCCGATTGTCGGGTTCGCCGCCTCCCCCGAATCCGATGGACGATATGCTCATTTCACGGGCCCCGGCATTGGAAGTCATGAGCAGGATCACATTGCGGAAATCGGCCTTTTTGCCGCTGTTGTCCGTCAGTGTGGCATGGTCCATGACCTGCAGCAGAATGCTGAAGAGATCGGGATGCGCCTTCTCGATTTCATCGAGGAGCAGCACCGTATAAGGCTGTTTTCGGACAGCGTCGGTGAGGAGCCCTCCCTGATCGAACCCGATATATCCCGGAGGCGCGCCGATCAGCCGCGCTACAGTGTGTTTCTCCATGTATTCACTCATATCGAAGCGCAGGAAATTCACCCCGAGGATACTGGCCAACTGCTTTGCCACTTCCGTCTTGCCGACCCCCGTCGGTCCAATGAGGAGGAAGGACCCGATCGGCTTTTCCGGAATCCTCAAACCGGCCCTGGATCGCTTGATCGCCTTCACCAGAATATCGATGGCCTCGATCTGCCCGAAGACCTGACTCTTCAACTCACCGTCCAGGTTCTGCAGGCGGAACTGGTCCGAAGAGGAAACACTGCGCGGCGGGATCTTGGCGATCCTCGCCACCACCTGTTCGATATCCTTCGGGCCGACCACCCGCCGCAACCGCCGGTCCTTCTTGAGGCGCAGGCTTGCCCCGGTCTCATCGATAACATCAATGGCCTTGTCCGGAAGATACCGGTCGTTGATATGCCGGCCGGCCAGCTCGGCGGCCGCCCTGAGAGCGGCATCCGTGTACCGGATGCCGTGATGTTTCTCGTAGTATGTCTTTAAGCCCTGAAGAATCAGGTAGGTTTCCTCGATCGACGGTTCCCTGATTTCAACCTTCTGAAAACGGCGGCTGAGTGCCCGGTCCTTTTCAAAATGATTTTTGTATTCCTCATAAGTGGTCGAACCGATGCACCTCAAACCTCCCGTGACCAGGACCGGCTTCAGAATGTTGGATGCATCCATCGACCCGCCGCTGGTGGCCCCCGCTCCAACCACCGTATGAATCTCGTCGATGAAAAGGATCGCACCTTCTTTCTTCCTGAGTTCCTGGATGACCCCCTTGAGGCGGGCTTCGAAGTCCCCGCGGAATTTGGTCCCGGCCAGGAGGGCGCCCATATCCAGGGTAAAGATTTCGACGTTTCGAAAAGATTCCGGAACACTCCCTTCATGGATCTTGAGCGCAAGACCCTCGGCAATTGCTGTTTTCCCCACGCCGGGATCCCCGACGAAGATCGGATTGTTTTTCGTGCGCCGCCCGAGTATCTGGAGCGTCCTCAGGATTTCGTCTTCACGGCCGATCAGCGGATCGATCAGACCCTGGGATGCCTTTTGCATGAGATTCACCGTAAAGCTTTCAAGCGCTGAAGCCCTTCGAGGCCCTTCCTGCTCTTCCTGAGTCACCCCCGGCAAAGCACTGCCCTGGGATTCTGCCTCGTCCTCCATTTCGCCGACCTTGGAGATCCCATGCGAAATGTAACTCAAAACATCGAGGCGGCTGATGCCCTGAGATTTCAGAAAAAACACCGCGTAAGAATTCTCTTCGTAGAATATGGACGCAAGAATATCCCCCGCGTCCACCTCTTTTTTTTCGGCCCCATGCACATGCATCACCGCCCGCTGCAAGACGCGCTGGACGCTCATGGTCTGAATCGGGTCCTGTTCGACACCTTCCGGCAGCCTCTCCGCGCGTTCTTCAAAGAATCGGTCGAGTCTCCTTTTCAGATCTTCCAGGTCGGCTCCGCAATGATAGAGAATGCGCTTCCCGGTGACGTCATGCAACATCGCGTAAAGCACGTGTTCGAGTGTAAAGAACTCGTGGCGCCTCACTTTGGCTTCCTTGATGGCCGCAGACAATGTGATTTCAAGTTCTCTATTGATCATTTATGCTTCTTCCATGCTGCACTGCAGCGGGTAACCGTTCTTTCTCGCCAGGTGATGCACCAGTTCCACTTTGGTTTCCGCCACTTCAGCCGTAAAAAGGCCGCATACCCCCGTTCCGCTCTTGTGCACAAGCAGCATGATCTGAGCGGCTTCCGCGGGAGGCTTATGAAAAACTTTCTGAAGAATTTCGACTACGAACTCCATTGTAGTATAATCATCGTTGTGAAGCAGAACTTTATACATTGGGGGTTCATCGAGGTCCTCTTCGGTCCTGCTCTCGATACCCTCTCGAAATTCCGGATGATGCTCGCTCATCCCGGTTCCTCCCTTTTTTCTACGATATTAATTATATAATAGATCTGCTTCCGTGCTTTATCCAATATTAAAGAATAAGTTTTTCACCTGGAGTGTCAAGCAGACGCTTGTTTACGGGAGTTTACAAAAGAGGGGGCAACGTGGCAGGAAACAGTTTCGGCAGGCTTTTTCGCATCACGACCTGGGGGGAATCCCACGGTCCTGCTCTTGGAGTGGTCATCGACGGATGCCCGCCGGGCATTCCGCTCGGACCGGAAGACATCCAGATCGACCTCGACCGGCGAAGACCCGGCAAGCACCTCACCTCACCGCGCGGTGAACCGGACCGGGTGGAAATTCTCTCGGGAGTTTTTCACCACGTTACGACCGGAACGCCGATAAGCCTCATCATCTTCAACCGGGACGTCAGGAGCTCGGATTACAGCGAGCTTGCGGATGTTTACCGCCCGGGGCACGGCGACCGGACTTACGAGCAGAAATACGGAGTCCGGGACTGGCGCGGCGGGGGCAGGAGTTCTGCCAGGGAAACGGCGGCGCGTGTCGCGGCCGGAGCCGTGGCCCGGAAGTTCCTGGCTGAACGGGGCATAGCGGTCAGGGCCTGGACAATGGCCCTTGGAGGCGTCCGTTGCAGGACCCTGGACCTGGATGAGGTCGACCGGAACCCGCTCTTCTGCCCCGATCCGCAGGCGGCTGCCGCCATGGAGGCGCGCATCGGGGAACTGAGGCAGGCGGGCGATTCAGCGGGAGGAATTGTTGAGATCCTCGCCCGAGGCTGCCCACCGGGGCTGGGTGAGCCCGTTTTCGACAAGCTGGATGCACGCCTTGCGGCGGCGCTCATGTCCATCGGAGCTGTGAAGGGGGTCGAAATAGGAGACGGCTTTCACGCCTCCGATATGCTCGGAAGCGAGAACAACGATGCCCCGACTCCCGACGGCTATGCGACCAATCATGCGGGCGGCATTCTGGCAGGAATTTCCACAGGGATGGATATTGTCGCCCGCGTGGCGGTAAAACCGATTCCCTCCATTTCCATACCGCAGCAGACCGTCAACTCCAAAGGTGAACCCGTAACAATCACAATCAGGGGCCGTCACGACGTTTCGGCAATCCCTCGAATCGTTCCCGTGTGTGAGGCAATGGTCCTGACGGTTCTCGCGGACTTCATGCTGCATCCTTTTCCGGAGAAGAGATGATCGTACGGCGCAGGGGAACACGGGGGCGCTCAGATCCTTATATCCAGCCTCCGGAGCATGTCGTCTGCAAAATCGATGATATAGTCTCTCTGCGCCGGCGTCGCATAGTCGACGCAGTTGCACCGAAGGATTTGGCGGCTTCGAATGAGCAGTTCGAAGTCCACCTGAGTGATTGAAAGATTGACGGCAAAATAGAACGGGCGACAGTCGTTGTGTTCTTTCTGCACTTCCGAGTAGAGTCTTCCCGGGATCTCCACCCAATACATGCCCTCCATGGAGGTCCTCTCCGAATTCTCTTCCAGGAAGCCGCGGATCAGTTCATAATCGGTGCCGCGCAGCTGATCGATCACGTATTGTTTCATCTCATCCGTATCCTCATGAAATGTCGGCAAGATCGCAAACCCGGCAATCCCGGGAGCAATCCATACTCCATACCCCTCCGCGATTCATCCCGCGATCGGAGTGCCGCCGCGCACTGTGGAAGCATGCGACCATGCGAACGTCCCCGGACCGCTTTCCCTCATACCCGACGGTTCGACTATAATGGAATTGCCGGGGTATGACAAATTACTTGAATCCGGGACGGCAAAGAACGATCGGCCCCTCCTCTAACGGAGGCCCAGGGCCATTTGCGTCGCCTCAGGACGCTTGCGCAGCCGCCAGATCATGAGCGGCCCGAGAACTGCGCCCAATCCGAGGCTCATCCATGCCAGCCCCCAGCACAGTCTCTCCGAGGACATCGGGCTCCCCCGCACGAGGTCGAGAACAACTCCGAAGATCCAGGGACTGACGGCTCCCGCGCCGAAACCGAGTACCGAACGCACGGCGTAGGCGGCGCCGATGTAACGCGGTTCGACAAGTTCGCTGAGCGCCGTCGAATAGATTGAGGAGTCGGCGATCGAGCTAAGATTATAGCAGGCGGCTGCGATGAACAGAACCGCCAGCGGCCATCCGACCATCCAGCCGAAAGTAAAGGAGAAGGCAAGGCTGATGAACGAGAAGACCAGCATCGTCAGGGACCGCCCCAACCGGTCCGATAGACTTCCGCCGATCAGGCTGCCGAGCATGCTCGTAAGGTAAGTGAGGCCTGATAGAAACACGCCGATTTCAGCCGCAGCCGCTTTCGTGCCTGCCGAACCCGCGGTCGCCTGGGCCGCCGCGGCGAGGTATGCGGGCAGCCAGGCCCACATACCGAGAAGTTCCCAGCAGTGGAAGGTGTAGGCGAACATCGACAAAACGGCGGCTTTGTTCTTCAATACTGCCGGAATCGCTCGCCACAGTTCCCCGCCCTCGTGCACGGCCTGAAGGATGTTGGGTGTGTCGCGCAGCGTCACCACGGAGAGCGCCAAACCAACCGTCGGCAGGCTGCAGGTGACAAAAAAAGCCAGGCGCCACCCACCGATCGGAAAAAGCAGGCTCGATCCCATCACCGACAGTGTGTAGCCAAGGGACCCGGCGGCGAGGTAGAAGCCCATGGCCCGTCCGCGAGTCGAAGGCGGAAAGCGTTCGGCGATAAGGGTGAGTCCCGGCGTATAGGAGCCGCCCGAACAGAGCCCGGCGAACCCATACAGAATGACTCCGGACGTAAAACTCGAAGCAAAGGCCGCGAAGATGAGGGCGCTGACGCTGGCGGCAACGGCACTCCACAGATAAGTCCGTTTCGCCCCGAACCGATCGCCGAGAAATCCGACAATGAAGAGCGAGACCAGGTATCCGAGATGCCAGGCGGATTGAACCATGCCGGCCCTGGCTGAACTCATCGACCAGTCGGTCACGAGAAGCGGCAACGCCGCCGAGTAAACCGTGAAGATGAGGCTGAAGGCTGCCCTGGCGCAGCAAAATAGAGCAAGCCAGCGAATGTCGCCGGCGGATGTACAATGTGTTGCGTGTGGCCTCAATGAGCACCCATATTCTCATTCTGCCCCCTGAATTCTGTAGGGCGACTGTATCGTTGCGAAAAATCAACCCTATCCGCGGATTCAAAAACAGCGGGCATGATGAAGCTCACCATACACCCGCGCTGCGGGACAGTGAGGGGTCGACTTTCGGTTTTTGGCAATTATGAACGGATTTCCGGCTCGATTCCAGCAAAATCAGCCCGGGCCGTAAGAGTCACCCATGTCATCAGCAGATTGTGAGAGCCGACGTCCGGATTTCGAGACTCGTCACGCCGCTTCAGGAATTTTAAGATCCCGAAAACATCGCAGGACAATCAAGCCCTGTGTGCCGGCGGCATACTTTAATTTGGGGCGGCGGCATGGAACGATCCATCCTCCTTCATTTCCAATTCGGGTACCGTCTCATGTGCGGCCTGGTTTTGGATTCCGTTGCGGGCCAGGCACGATTTAGGTTGAAATACTCACGTCGATGCTGGATTTTCGCCGCTACAGATCCTATAATTGTGTTCAGTTCGCCAGGGTGGGGCCGATGGACACGTTTTTGCCACGGGGCTCGCTCTGCCGGATCGAGGGAAGATACGCCCGGGGTTTCATGCTTGTCCACGGCTGTTGCGCCTGCGGCCGGGAAATCCCGACAGATGAGGTCTATGATTCACCTTGTGGTGCCGGGGCCATCTCATTTTACAATACCACATCCGCATATTGGACTTACGAGGGAAGCTTTCTTTCGGTCGCCATTTCCGCATTGCTTTCCTGGGGGATCAACCAGCTCGGATTCAGTCCTTCGAAAGGCTGGGCATTGAAATACTCCAAAGGAGGGGAAATATGGGAACATTCGAGTTTAAGAACAAGGCCTACGAGGTGGATGAGGAAGGATTCCTGAAAGATCCCAAACAATGGGATGAGAATTTTTCCGAAGGAATGGCTTCGAAGACCGGAATCACCGAAGCGCTGAACGATTCCCATTGGAACATCATCAACTTTATCCGAAACAGCGTTTCGACAACCGGCCGTTGCCCGATGATCTATGAGGTCTGCAGGGTGCATCGCCTCCGGCTTGCGGATTTGAAAAACCTTTTCCCCTCCGGCTACCTGAGGGGTGCATGCAAATTAGCGGGGTTAACGTACAGAGAGGGGCCCGTCCATTCTCCATGGCTTCCGCCGCACAGGCTGACAACAGTCTCAACTCCCATTAACGACCGAGTGTACCGCGTGGACATCAGAGGCTTCCTCGTCGATCATTCAGACTGGGACGAAGAGTATGCCGTCTTCAAGGCCCAGGAGATGAAAATGCCCGAGGGATTGACCGAGGAGCACTGGAAAGTCATCTCCTTCCTTCGCAAGCGGTTCGAAGAGGACGGGAAGGTTCCCACTGTATTCGAAACCTGTGAGGTCAATCATATATCCATCAAAGACCTCGAACAGATGTTTCCCGATGGATACCATCGCGGCGCGGTCAAGATCGCCGGCCTGCGCGCCAGGTAAACCGGCCGGCATCTTGAACCATTCCTCACCAGGCAAAAGCGGCAAAGCGACGTGCCGCCGATTCGAAGCACGGCAGGGGAAGCGCCTAAGGCGTTTCCCCTGCTCTCAATCGGCTGGCTGAATCTTTCGACCGAAGGTGACAATCCTCCTCTTACGGAACTCCCCACCAACTGCCGCCCATGGGTTGGAACCCCCTCTGCTGAGCCACGACATCCAGGTGCAGCAATCCGAGACCGGCCACCTCCAGCACAGGCTCGTTGACCATGGTTCTCTGGTCGATTTCCGCCACGTATTTTTTGCACTTGTGACAGAGCTCCAGCCGTTCATACTCGCGACCCTCCACAAAAAGGACCTCCGCCTGACCCTCTTTCTGGGTTTCGCAACACGGACACATCAGTCGCATGAACCGCCACTCATTGAAGCAAAACCCGCATCTCAGCCACCGCCGGCCTTCTTTGTCCCTCAGCAGGCTCATTTCGGGAAGCGACCCGCAGATCGGGCAATAGCCCTTGTCCCAGGAAAGGGCCTCGATCAACGGCTTCAGCGCTTCAGCACGCTTTACAACGAAGGGCCTTGAAACATGGATCAAAGCGAATTTCACGACCTCCGGGTCGAGCCCCGATCGGGCGGCAATTTCCGAAGCTTCCCGGTTTCGGTTCGTCAAGGCCGTTCTTATAAACGCTTCAGGATCAAAACCTCCATTCACAATAGCCGACAGGAGTTCCCCCAGTGCTTCATCGATCCTCGGAAACCCCTCTCGCATGGGCGGGATGAGTCGTTTGGAACCCGATTCCCACATCTTGCCGATGCCGATCAGGTCTTCCCTGTCCGTTAGCGGAATTCCTTTTGCAAACCTTTCCGGCTCCAGCCCACCAAACCATCCGATGTCGGGTGGGGAGAGTTCCGCTCTCAGACGCGCCTGTTCCACAATCAGCCCCCTGAAGGCTTCGAGGATGCTATCGAGATGGCCCTCGCCTTCCTTCATCCGGTCGAGGGCTTCCCCTATCCTCTCCGCCGCCTTCTCGGGCAACATCTCATCGTTCATTTCTTCACCCCGCACCCTTGTTGTGAGAAAAAGGCCCAGCGTCTGCCCCGCCGGACATCCCCCGCATGTTAAAGTACAATCGCGGCTAAAAGACACCCGCTGCATGGTCCGCTCACCAGGGGGCCCTGTCCGAAGAACCGAACGCGGGTGCAAACGCGGTCCAATCGAAAAGGCACCCCCGGATGAGGGATACGCTCAAAGGGACAACGACGACTCATGCCATCGCATGATCGTAATACTTTTTGGGATCATCCGTCACGATATAGATTACCCGCACTTCATCGGGATTCAGCGCCATCGCCTTGGGGTAGGTCTTTTTCAGGTCCTCCACACGCTTCTTCACCTTCTCCACGATGAAGTCCCTGTCCCCGAATACCATGGCTCCCGTGGGGCAGGACTGAACACATGCCGGAATTTTGTTGTTACTGATCCGGTCAATGCACATGGTGCACTTGGCAAAAACCTTGGTCTTCGCGTCCTGCCTCGGGATTTTATACGGGCACGCGTCCTTCAACTCCTCAAACGGAACTTCCTTCGATTCTGTTTTGAAGACTATGGCCCCGGTCGCCTCATCGCGAACGGCCCCTCCCGGCACGTACCCTCCGATGATGTCAACGCAGGGCGGTTCAAGGCAATGCCGGCATTGCTCCGAGAAGAAATACCAGTAAGTCTTTCCACTCTCCTTGACCCCCTCCGAAAACCGGACCAGTTTCCACGTTTCCGCGGACAGGTCCTGGGGATTCTGATACGTCCCGACCTGCCTGGTCTTGGTGGCGGGCAAACCGTTCCATTGCTTGCAGGCGACCTGACATCCGCGGCAGGCAGAGCATCTGGAAGTATCAACCATTATGGATTTTCCCTTAGCCATGTCTCACTCCTCCTACACCTTGGTCACATTGACCATGAAGGCTTTATATTCAGGGGTCATGGTATTGGCATCGCCGACCGTCGGGGTAAGCAGGTTCCCGCTGTCCCCGCAATCCTTGGGGAACAGCCAGCCGTAGTTGAAAGTCAGTCCAACCTGGTGGATGGTCTGGCCCGCAACCTTGAACGGACGGAAGCGCGAGGTGACCATGGCAACGCATTCCACCTTTCCGCGTGGCGATTCAACCCTGACCGTCTCCCCGTTTTTGACCCCGCGGAGTTCGGCCAGTTCCCTGCTGATTTCGACATAGGCCTGAGGCTGAGCTTCCGTGAGCCATGACTGCCATCGGGTCTCACTTCCTGTGCACCAGTGTTCGGTAGAGGTGTACGTCGTGCAGACAAGCGGGAATTTCGGATCGCACCCGGCAACCTTGTCGCATTCTTTGGAGAATATCTTGATGGCCGGGTTGCTCATTTGCGAAGACATCGGGTTCTTGGGCAGCGGACCCTCGAGGGGTTCATAATGCTCGGGGAACGGCCCTTCCACCATACCTGGTCCAAACAGCGAACTGACTCCGTCCGGCTTCATGATGAACGGCAGCCTTCCCTTCTCTTTGTCGCTCAAAGGCGGCCACGGACCATCGGGAATGTCGCCCACCCACTTCCCGTCCACCCATTTCAGGAGCGGACGGCCCGGGTCGTACGGCTGCCCGTTCAAATCGACCGACGCGCGGTTATAGATGATACGCCGATTGACAGGCCATGCCCAACCCCATTCGGGAAAGAGGCCAAGCCCGGTCGGATCGTCCTTCTTCCTGCGCGCAATGAGGTTTGTCCCGTCCTGGGTGAAGCTTCCCGAATGAATCCAGATACCCGAAGAAGTCTTCCCATCGGCCTGCAGGAGAGAAAAACCGGGAACGCATTCCCCTTTTTTGTAAGTCTTGTCCGCGATCGTCACGTCTTCCAGGAAGTAGCCGTTCATCGTCTTGGCAACCGCCGTCGAATCATACATCCCATTGGCATCCGCATAATTCCAGGACAGATTGACGATGGGATCGGGAAAGGTCCCCTTTTCTTTCTTGTAAAGCTCCTTCAGCTTCACGACCAGTCGATAGAGGATGTCGCCGAACGCCAGCGCATCACCGGGCGGTTTCTCAGCAACATACTTCCACTGGAGCCAGCGCCCGCTGTTGCTCATGCTGCCTGCTTTTTCCACGTTCGCCGCGCAGGGAAGGAGGAAGACTTCCGTCTTGATTTTTTTCGGATCCACCCCCGGGGCCTTCCAGAAGGAGGGGGTTTCATTGTCAAAAATGTTGGCATGCACCATCCAGTCCAGCTTGGCGAAGGCCTGCCGGATTTTGCCCGAATTGGGAATGCTGCACGCCGGGTTCTGCCCGACACACGTAAACCCTTTGATCTTGCCTTCATACATCTTGTCGAACATGGTCAGCAGAGTGGCATCCTGTCCATCGTCGAGCTTGGGAACGTAGGAATAGGCAAAACCGTTATCCTTGGCAGCCTTGTCGCCGTACCAAGCCTTGAGCAGGCTCACCATGTACTTGGGGGTGTTCTGGTACCAGTTGGCCGACTGCGGTTCCTTCGTCTTGGGCGTGTTCTTCGCAAGATACTCATCCAGCGTGGCGAGCGAAGCCGCCGGAGCCTTAAGATAACCGGGAAGGATGTGCGAGAGAATGGCCTGGTCCGTCGATCCCTGGACGTTCGGTTCCCCGCGCAACGCGTTTACTCCCCCTCCCGCGACGCCGATGTTTCCCAGCAGGAGTTGAATGATGGCCATGGTCCTGATGTTCTGCGATCCAACGGTGTGCTGAGTCCAACCCAAAGCATAAAGGATCGTACCCGCCTTGTCCTTGGCTCCCGTCGCGGAATACATCTCGTACACTGCGTTGAGATCTTCCACGGGAGTCCCCGTAATCGAGGATACCTTCTCGACATCGTAACGGGAATAGTGGGCCTTCAGCATCTGGAACACGCACCGCGGATTCTGCAAGGTCGGATCTTTTTCCGGAATTCCGTTGGCATCCAGCTTGATGGTCCAGCTTGACTTGTCGTATTTCCTGGTGCCAGGATCGTACCCCGAGAACAGGCCGTCGTTGAAGCTGTATTTCTCGTCCACGATGAACGAAGCATTTGTGTAATTCTTCACATATTCGTCGAACCACTTGTTGTTGTCGATAACGTACTTGATCATGCCCCCGAGAAAGGCGATGTCCGTGCCGGAACGCAGAGACGTATGAAAGTCCGACAAAGCCGATGTCCGGGTAAAACGGGGATCGACATGGATGATCTTGGCCCCTCTCTCCTCCTTGGCACGCAAGACCCACTTGAAGGAAATCGGGTGGTTCTCCGCGGCATTGCTGCCCATGATGAGAACACAGTCGCTGTTTTTGATATCGATGTAATGATTGGTCATTGAACCGCGTCCGAACGACTCTCCCAGAGCCGCTACACTTGGACCGTGTCAGACCCGCGCCTGATGGTCCAGGTAGACGAGACCGAGCGACCTCATCACCGTTGTAGTCATCCAGCACTCTTCGTTGTCGAGCTTCGAACTTCCCATGTGAGCGATCGACTCGAGGCGATTGACCACCTGCCCCTTGTCGTTCTTGACGATGAAGTCCTTGTCCCTTGCAGCCTTGATTTTCCGGGCGATCTGAGTCAGCGCCCAGTCCATTGACTTGACTTCCCATTTGGTGCCGCCCGGTCTGCGGTAAAGCACCTTGGTCAAGCGATGTTCGTTGTTCGACGACATCTGGAAAGTAGCGGCGCCCTTCGCACACAATGCACCCTCGCTGATGGGATGATCCGGGTCGCCTTCGATATTGAAGATCCTCCCCGTTTTGGCATCGGTGCTGCAGATCAGCCCGCACGTCACCGAGCAGTAATAGCACAGCGAGTACGTCTGCTTGGCGCTCTTCACCCTGTCAATCTTGCTGAGTTCCTCCGCATAGGCCACAACGGGGCGCATGTCTATCCCAAGGGACGACAGCGTCAGTCCGGCACCCGCGGTAGCTGAAATGAACAGAAACTCCCGGCGTGTAACTCCCATTGATTCCCCTCCTCTCGTCTAGACCTCGACAAAAGCGTAATTCTCCGTCATCCAGTGCACGTTTCGATGACCGGAGCTTAGAGACTTTATGCAGTAATTGCAATATGTTATGTTAAACACAATAGATTGAAACGACTGCATGCCAAGTCTCTGCAGGGCTGGACAGAGGCTGGAGCGGCTTCCGCCCGGGGATCGTTCAACTGAGGCGTGGAGCGGGGATCGAAATAGGACGCCTTTCCGTCGTCCGGAACCCCTTTACGAAAGTCCCGAGGCAGGAGCATAGGAGGAGGAACAGGGACTCCCCCCATGGGGGGCGCCCCCGTTCCTCTGTAGAAACAGTTCATCAACCTCCCGGCATTCCCCCTCGCGCAGGGGAGCACCACCACGGGTCAGGCTACGGCATATTCGTGATATTTCTTGGGATCGTCGGTCACTATGTAGATCACCCGCACTTCATCCGGATTGAGCGCTTTCGCCTTGGGATAGCTCTTCTTCAGCTCTTCGACGCGTTTTTTGACCGTATCGACGATGAAATCCCTGTCGCCGAATACCATGGCGTTGGTCGGACAACTCAGCACACAGGCCGGCACCCTGTTACTGGAAATCCGGTCGATACACATGGTGCATTTTGCCAATACCCCGCTCTTTGCATCCTGCCTCGGGATATTGTACGGGCAGGCACTTTTCACCTCCTCGAACGGAGCATCCTTGGATTCTTTCTTGAAAATTATGGCGCCGGTCGCCTCATCTCGAACCGCTCCGCCCTTCACATATCCTCCGATTATGTCCACGCAGGGAGGCTCGAGGCAATGCCGGCACTGTTCCGAGAAGAAATACCAGTAAGGCTTGCCGTCATCCCTAATCCCTTCGGCAAAGCGGACGAGTTTCCATGTTTCAGCGGATACATCCTGCGGATTTTGATAGGTCCCCAATTGTTTCGTCTTCGTGCCGGGCAGCCCGTTCCACTGCTTGCAGGCAACCTGGCAACCACGGCAGGCCGTGCACCTGGAAGTGTCAACCATTATGGATTTTCCACTAGCCATGTCTCGCTCCTCCTACACCCTGGTCACATTGACCATGAAAGCTCTGTATTCGGGGGTCCCGGTGTTCGGGTCGCCCGCGGTCGGGGTCAACAGGTTGGCGCTGTCACCGCAATCCTTGGGGAAAAGCCAGCCGTAGTTGTACGTAATCCCAACCTGATGAAGGGTCTGTCCACCCACTTTCAAAGGACGCAGTCGCGTAGTGACCATGGCCACGCATTCGACCCCGCCGCGCACCGATTCGACCTTGACCTTTTCGCCGTTTTTGATACCACGGAGTTCGGCAAACTCTTTGCTGATCTCGACGTAGGCTTGCGGCATGGCCTCCGTGAGCCACGACTGCCATCTCGTATCCGCGCCCGTGCACCAGTGTTCCGTGCAGGAGTAGGTGGTGCAGACGCAGGGATACTTCGGATCGGCTCCGGCAATCTTGTCGCAGTCGCTCGAGAATATTCTGATGACGGGGCTGTTCAACTGTGAAGATATGAGGCTCCCGGCAAGCGGACCTTCGAGAGGTTCATAGTGCTCGGGGAACGGCCCGTCCACCAGTCCCGGTCCGAACAGCGAAGCCACACCGTCGGGCTTCATGATAAAAGGCAGTCTGCCTTTCTCCTTGTCGCTCAAAGGCGGCCACGGTCCATCGGGAACGTCGCCCACCCATTTTCCATCCACCCATTTCAAGACCGCCCGTTTGGGATCCCAAGGTTGGCCATTCTCATCCACCGACGCGCGGTTGTAGAGGATGCGCCGGTTCATCGGCCAGGCCCACGCCCATTCGGGATAGAGGCCGAGTCCCGTCGGGTCGTCTTTCTTCCTTCGGGCAATCAGGTTGGTTCCATCCTGCGTGAAACTTCCGCAATGAATCCAGATGCCGCAGGATGTTTTGCCGTCGGCCTGCAGATAACTGAAGCCGGGAACGCATTCCCCCTTCTTGAAGGACTTGTCCCCAATGGTGATATCCTCGAGGAAATACCCGTTCATTGCCTTGGCTACCGCGGTGGAATCGTACATTCCTTTGGCATCCGCATAATTCCATTGCAGACCGAGAATGGGATCGGGGAAGGTCCCCTTTTCTTTTTTGTACAGGTCCTTCAATTTCAATACCAGGCGATAGAGGATGTCGCCCATCGAAAGAGCGTCTCCCGGCGGCTTCTCAGCCACGTATTTCCACTGGAGCCAACGTCCCGTATTGCTCATGCTGCCCGCTTTTTCCATTTGAGCCGCAGCCGGAAGGAGGAAGACCTCCGTCTTGATCTTTTTCGGATCCAGTCCCGGTCCCTTCCAGAAGGAA
The DNA here is from genome assembly GCA_963666995.1 of uncultured Syntrophobacter sp. Classification (GTDB taxonomy): domain Bacteria; phylum Desulfobacterota; class Syntrophobacteria; order Syntrophobacterales; family Syntrophobacteraceae; genus Syntrophobacter. Next base: position 5,545,957 of record OY762941.1, read on the forward strand.
GCCGTCTCGTTGTCGAAGATGTTGATGTGCACCATCCAGTCCAGCTTGGCGAGGGCCTTCCGTGTCTTGTTGGTATTGGGATTGCTGCACGCCGGGTTTTGACCGACGCACGTGAAGCCCTTGATCTTCCCCGCATACATTTTGTCGATCATGTCCAGAAGCGTTGTATCCTGGCCGTCGTCGATCTTGGGGAGGTACGAATAGGCGAAACCGTTGTCCTTTGTAGCCTTGTCGCCGTACCATGTCTTGAGGATGCTCACCATGTACTTCGGGGTGTTCTGATACCAGTTGGCTGACTGGGGCTCCCTGGTCTTGGGAGTATTCTTCGACAGGTACTCGTCCAGCGTGGTCAGAGAAGCCACCGGCGTCTTCAGATAGCCTGGAAGGATGTGCGTGAGTATGGCCTGATCCGTCGATCCCTGGACGTTGGGCTGTCCGCGCAACGCGGCCACGCCGCCGCCCGCGACGCCGATATTCCCCAGCAGCAGTTGCACGATCGTGAAGGACCTGATGTTCTGGACGCCCACCGTGTGCTGAGTCCAGCCGAGAGCATAGAGGATCACGCCCGCTTTGTCTCTCACGCCCGTCGAGGAGTAGACTTCATAGACTGTCTTGAGATCTTCCACGGGAGTGCCCGTAATGGACGACACCTTTTCAAGATCGTAGCGCGCATAATGGGCCTTCATCATCTGTAGGACACACCTGGGATTCTGGAAGGTCGGGTCCTTTTCCGGGACTCCGTTGGCATCGAGCTTGAAAACCCAGGTCGACTTATCGTACTTCCTGGTAGCGGGATCGTAACCCGAGAAGAGACCGTCCTTGAAGCTGAACTTCTCGTCTATGATGCACGAGGCATTGGTGTAGTTCCTGACATATTCCTCGAAATATTTATTGTTGTCGAGAATGTACTTGATCATACCACCGACAAAGGCGATGTCGGTGCCGGGGCGAAGAAAGGCATGATGGTCCGCCATGGCCGAAGTCCTGGTGAAGCGAGGATCGACATGGATGATTTTCGCCCCTTTGTCCTTGGCGCGCATGGCCCACTTGAAGGTGATGGGGTGAGCTTCCGCCGCATTGCCGCCCATGACGATGACACAATCGCTGTTCCCGATATCGATGACGTGATTGGTCATGGAACCCCGTCCCAGTGATTCAGCCAGAGAGGCCACACTGGGACCGTGACAAACCCGCGCCTGGTGATCCAGGTAGACATAGCCGAGCGCCCTCATGGCGGTGGTGATCATCCAGCACTCTTCGTTGTCCAGCTTGGAGCTGCCCATGTGAGAGAGCGCCTCGACGCGGTTGACCACCTGCCCCTTGGCGTTCTTGACGATGAATTCCTTGTCCCTCACCGCCTTGATGTTTTTGGCGATCTTCGTCAAAGCCCAATCCCACGTCTTGACCTCCCATTTGTCGCCGCCGGGCCTGCGATAGAGAACCTTGGTCAGACGGTGTTCGTTTCCGGCCGACATTTGGAATGATGCCGCACCTTTTGCGCAAAGAGATCCCTCGTTGATGGGATTATCGGGATCCCCTTCGATGTTGATGACCTTGCCCGTTTGCGTGTCGGTGCTGCAGACCAGTCCGCAGGTGACCGCACAGTGATAGCACAGAGAATAGGTCTGTTTGGCACTCCTCACTCTGTCGATCTTGCTGAGTCCCTCCGCATAGGCCACGACGGGTTGCATGTCTATCCCGAGAGACGACAATGCCAGTCCCGCACCGGCAGTGGCTGAAACGAACAGGAACTCACGGCGTGTAATTCCCATCTGATTCTCCTCCTCTCCTGTGAACTGCAAAATAATCGTGTCTACCCGATACATTTAAATTCAAAATAACGATCACGGCCTGCTGCATAAAAGCATGTTTTGGACAGACCCTAGATCTTTTATATAGTAATTGCAATATGTTAGTTTAAACATATGGGAAGGTTTCGTGAATGGAGATAGGGTTTTTACATAGATTATTCCTATTTAATTATTTTGATACACGCGTGTGAAGTGAAGGAGGCGGTCGCGCGTGACGGGGGTGAAAACTTCGCTGTTTTCTTTCAGGAAGGTGGAGGAAATCCTGTAAGGAGGCGCTGCGGTTCAGATCGCAGCGTATCGGCCGTTCGGTGGAATCGGCATCCCCGGAACCCTGTCGGGCGGGACGGCGGGCAGGAAAGGGTCAAGCATCGTAAGGGGTATTTCACAGGCACAAAATGAGGTCCGACTGTGGTGCACAGCCACAGACACAAGAACGCAAGGGTTTTTCCGGTCAGGGCCCGCCGGTGGACTCATTGCCTGAAAAGGGCAAGCCCCGTAAACTCTAAAGGCGGGATGGGCTGGACCCTCAGGAGTCGATGATTCTCTCCGGATGGGTATAAATACTCATGCTGCTTTCTCTCAAAAACCCGATCAGCGTAATATTGAGGCGATCGGCCATGTCGACTGCCATACTGGTCGGGGCCGACAGGCCGCAAAGGATTTCCAGACCGAGAACGGCGGCCTTCTGGACCATCTCGAAACTCAGCCTCGATGAGACGACGGCAAGAAAGGCGTTGTCCGTCTTCCCCTCACGGACAAGCGAACCAATGACCTTATCGAGGGCATTGTGCCTTCCGATATCCTCGGAGAACGCCAGGAGCTTCTTTCCCGTATCGAAAATCGATGCCGAATGTGTCGAACCGGTGAGCGGGAATATGGTCTGCCTGGCTTCAAAGGAATCTTTAAATGCCAATATGTCGCACGCGGTTATCGTGTGAAAGGCTTCCACGGTGCGGAGTTCATCGAATATCTCATCAGCTTTGCTCTTTCCGCAGACTCCACAACTGGATTTGCTGACGTATTCGCTTCTGTCCCGGTGCGGCTTCGTAGCGGCCTGCCGCCCCCGGTTCAGATAGACGAGCACCCGCCGCTCTCCGGGGATGGCCTCGCAGTGCCTGACGGACAGGAGGTCATCCCGGGACTCGATGATGCCTTCGGTGAAGCAAAAACCCGTCACCAGGTTGATGTCGTCCCCCGGCAGCCGCATCGTGATGGCGTATGGGGAATCGTCGATGTAGATCTCAAGGAGTTCCTCCACAGCCAGGGCGTATTCCGTAACAAACAGACCGTTGTCTTTGAACCTCGAAGTCTTGTGCTTAAGGACCTGCATCCGAAAGGCCTTCCTTTCAATACACACATTCAATCAAGTCGCCCAATGGAGAAAGGGACCCGGCATCCAGCGGAGAGAGGGACAACGACACTGCCAGCAGGCACTGCAGGATCTTTTTCGATGTTTCTTCCGTGAAACATTTGACCGCCCACGGGAATATTTCCTGGGCCTTCCTGAGGGCCTCTTTCTCGATTTCGTTGAACCAGCGGAAGTATTTGTTCTTGAGCATGGTTCCGAACTCCGTCAATCGATGCCCTTCCTTTCGGCTGCCGTTTTGAACGATGAGCCTTACCCCGAGCAGCTTTTCGGTCTTCTTGATCTTACCCCACGCCGCCCTGTAAGACATCCCTATATCTTCTGCCGCTTTTCTGAGTGACCCATACTCCTCAATCTTTGCGAGCAAGAGCGCCCGCCCGGCGCCGAAAAAAATCCCATCGCCCGTTTCCAGCCAAATGTGCAATCTTAAAGTCGGCTCCTGCTTTTCCGCTGATTCTCCGCCTGCCGGAACTTCAACAGGTCGGACTACAGTCATAATAGAGCGTTTTTCACCTGCGATTACAGCCATTCGTCACCTGCTTTCATTGAAATGGTCTGATTATCCGCCGAACGGGCACTTCGGAAAGGTGCACACCTTGCATTCCAGGCAAAGAGAACCATGCCCCAGTTTCGTCAGATCCTGGCGAGTGATCTCCAACCCGGCGAGCAGCCTCGGAAACAATAGATCGAAGCTGGTGGTCTTGAAATACAGAGCGCATGCAGGCACCCCCATCACCTGCGTTGCTCCGATCCGGGCCAACAAGGTCATGGCCCCGGGCAAAATGGGAGCGCCGTACAGCATGCCCGTCGCTCCCGCATCCAGCAATCCCTGGCGGGTAACGTCATCCGGGTCGACCGACAGTCCCGCGGTTGTCACCACGAGGTCCGCTCCACACCCGATGAGTTCCTTCACCCCATTGCTGATGGCGTCGCGATCGTCGGGAGCGATGATTCCCTTTACGACCTCGCATCCGAGCGCCTCAACTTTCGCGCCGATGACCGGAATGAATTTGTCTTCCACAATCCCCTGAAAGACCTCGCTGCCCGTAACCAGAATCCCCACTTTGGCTTTGCGAAAAGGGAGTACCTGAAAGAGAGGACCATCGCGGAGAACGGCCATGGCCTTCTCGAAATCGGGGCTGGGCAGGAAAAGCGGGATTGCCCTGGTCCCGGCGAGAACCCTGCCGGAGCTTACCACCGTGTAGGACTTTCTGCAGGCGCACATGACCCCGGGGATCATGTTGAACCGCTCCAGCCTTTGGACCTCGACGAGGAAGAGGCCGTCCCTGTCGGCCGTGAAATTTATCTTGCCCTCCCTTGGAGGCGCCATGGAGCGCATTCCTTCGCCCGCCATCGCCCCCGCAAAGGCGAGGGCCGCCTCATCCTCGTGAACCCATCCCTCATGATTCGGGCCGTCGTCTTCCACATAGATTCTTTGCCGCCCCATCTGCTGCAGCCGGCAAAGATCTCCGACAGAAATCCGCTGCCCGCGCCCAAAGACGGCTTCTTTGCTTTTTCCCGGGACGATCATGGTCATGTCGTGCACGGCTTTCAAACCAACGGCTTCCTGCACGGGCACCGTCCTGAGAGGAGGTCCATCCTTAAGCCCTTCCCGATCGCGTGTCCCCGACTTTTCGTAAGGCGCCTCTCCCTGGCATGCGCGGCATATCGCTCCATCTTTGGCGGGATAAGGTTCTCCGCACAACGAGCAATTCGTCACGCGCCCCTTGCTTTGCTTTTTGAGGAACGGCCCCTGCACCTGAATGGATTCTACACCCAACACTCCAGCCCCGGCTTCTTTCATTTCAGCGAGCAGCGCCTCCTTGTCCTGCTCAGCCTTGGACTTGAGTTTGAAGAGCCACGACTCCATCTCCGGCCAGGCATGGAGTTTCCGCGGATCCACGAAGACCCGCACACCATCGCCACTGTACTTATCGTAAAAGCTCAAGGCGTACCGGCCCATATTGAGCACTTTCAACCACCCGTTTCCCACCGTGCAGGGTGTCAGAAGCTGGATGGCATCGGGCAGGCAACTCCTCGTTTCCGAGATCGCATCAAAAAATACCCCCTCCGGAATCCGACTCTTCGCCAATTCCACCATGAACCCGCCCAGGATCACTCCCGGCGCGGTCGCACCGTGGAACGACCGTACCAGGTCCAAGTATTCCTCATACGAATAATCGCCGATTTTCATGTCTGCGCTTCTCTCGAACATCTTTTCAATATGTTTGGGTCGATACGCTCGAAGAGCATTCCCGCCGCGCTGAGCTTGCTCCGGGTCGACGGAATGCGTGGCGGAGAACCTACACACGCATCATAACCAACCCGGACGAACAGAAAAAGATTAAACATTGTGAAATTTGTCACAATCATCCAGATAGGAATCGGCCCCTCCCCGCTACGCGCAAAGACCTCGCGAAAGTCCGCTTCAGTCTTCTCTCGCGGCGACGCACACCTAAAAATGCCGGCAAGCAACAAATTCATGGAGGAGGGTTATATGAATTTAAACATAACCTATTCCAGTATAGAATTGCATCGGAGAATGTCAAGGAAATCTTCGAGGAACCGCGCGCGCCAGGTGAGACGCGAGGGCCTGTCGGGTTTGGAGGGCGAAAAAAAGCTTCTTGTCATTATATCATGCTTGACATAATAAAATGGATGTGCCAACCTATGGCCACAATCAGCTTAACATTCTGTTCCTTTCTCTGCAATTGGGCCTTCGGGCCCAATTGCATTTTCCGGCCAATGCGCCGCTCAACCTTCCGCGCATCCACAAACCGGTCACGCGCGGTCCCAGGGCGCCGGCACCGTTGTCCGGCAGAGCCGCTCTCCGAAAACCTCTTCGATAGACCCTGATTTCATGATCCGCCCTTCATACAAGACCGCCACCTTGGACGCGATGTACGGGATTTCGTTGTAGTCATGAGTGACGAACAGGGTCGTCATATTCATATCTTTGAGGATTTGCCCGAGTTCGTTCAGCAGTACTACCCGGGTGGGATAGTCGAGCGAGGCAAAGGGCTCGTCCAGAAACAGCACTTCAGGTTCGAGGGCAAACGCGCGCGCAAGACTGGTCCGTTGCGCCTCACCTCCGGACAACTGGCGCGCTTTCCGGTCCGTAAGATGTCCGACCCCGAATCGATCCAGCCAGGAAGCCACCCTTGCCTGGGTTCCATTTCCCGAAATTCCCCTGAGCCGCAGAGCGATCAGCAGATTGCGCCTGACGGTTGTGTCAAGCAGAAGGGCATCCTGAAAAACAAGGGCCATCCGGCGCCGCAGCAGCAGAATCTTGTTCTTTTCAACGAGCTTTCCGTCAAACCGGATGGTCCCGCTGGTGGGTTCCTGCAGCAGGGCGAGGGTCAGAAGCAGGCTCGATTTTCCCGATCCGTTGGGCCCGACCAGGGCCACGACTTCGCCCTTTTCAAGAGAAAACTCGGGTATGTTGAAGATCTGCCGGCCGGACAACTCGAGCCGCAAATCTTTTACTGCGATCAGTGGTTCCACCATCATCTGCCTCGCTGCTGGAGGTGGCTGAGCGTCGCCATGATGAGAAAGGTCAGTACCAGCAGAATGAAGCTGAGGGCGGTCGCCAGGTCATATTTCCCCTTGGAAACCTCCAGGACCGTCGCCGTCGTAAGTACCCGGGTGTACCCGCGCACGTTTCCGCCGACCATCATGGAAGCTCCCACCTCGCTGATCACCCCTCCGAACCCCGCAATCACCGCGGCCAGAATGCCGAGCCTGGCTTCCCAGAGCAGCAACACCAGGTATTGCAGCCGAGTAGCTCCAAGCGAAAGGATCTGGAGACGCAACTTCGGGTTGACGGACTGAATGGCGGCCAGAGTGAACCCTGCGACGATGGGCGATGCGATGATCGCCTGGGCGACGATCATGGCCGTCGGCGTATAGATGAAACCCAGGGCGCCCAGCGGGCCGTACCGGGTGAGGCACAACCATGTGATGAGGCCGACGACCACCGGAGGCAGCCCCATGCCGAAGTTGACGAGGCTCACCAGGAACCCCCTCCCGAAAAACCGGGTGAGTCCGATCATCGTCCCGAAAGGGAGTCCGATCAGCACGCTGATGAGCGTCGCGGTCCCCGACACCTGGAGCGTTCGCAGGGTGATGTTGATGACATCGGGATCGAAGGTAATGAGCAGTCTTGCGGCTTCAAGAACGCCATCCGTGATGATGTTCAAGACGTTCCTCCGTTCGGGTGCCCGACCCGTTCCCTCACATCTGTTTTCCCGCGTCAGGGGTGAAAAGCGGCTGGCCGTATTTTTCTTTGCCGAACTCGCCGATAAACTTCTGCGTCTCCGGTGCGATCATGAATTGAACGAAAGCCTTGGCCCCTTCTGCATTGACCTTGTTGAACTTTTGAGGGTTGACTTCCATCACGTGATAGATATTGAGCAAAGACTTGTCCCCTTCCGAGAGGATCCGGAGCCTGATGTTGCCCTTCTGAGCGAGGTAGGTCCCGCGGTCCGTGAGTGTGTACCCCTCTTTATCGGAGGCCATGATCAGGGTGGCGCCCATCCCCTGGCCGGATTCCTGGTACCACTTGCCGGAAGGTTTGATTCCCGCATTTTTCCAGATGGATTGTTCCTTCTTATGGGTGCCGGAATCATCGCCGCGGGAGACGAAAATCGCTTCCTTGGCCGCAATGCCCTTAAGCGCATCCGCGCTCGGCTTTCCCTTGATGCCCGCCGGATCGGATTCCGGACCAACGATTATGAAGTCGTTGTGCATGACAAGCTGGTAATCGATCCCCACCCCCTCGTCCACGAGCTTTTTCTCCGCTTCAGGGGCATGAACCAGCAGGACGTCCGCTTCCCCTTTTTCTCCCATCGCCAGGGCCTGGCCCGTACCCGCCGAAATGGTCTTGACCCGGTAGCCCGTCGCCTTCTCGAACTTCGGGATCAGGGCATCAAGGAGGCCCGTATCCACGGTGGACGTCGTCGTGGCCAGAATGAGATCCTTATTGGCGGGTTCGGCGGAATCGGCTCTTTGAAGCCCCGAAATCCCAAAGCACACCAGTGAGAAGAGCAACGCCGCAACAAAAAAAGATAGTTTTCTCCGCATTTTCCGTCTCCCTTTCACGAAAAAGTGTCACAACGCAAAAAAACCGGCTTTAAAAAGAATTCCCACCGAGTCAACGCCGCGAATAGCTTATTTTGGAATATAGATCCAGTGGGGCGGGGCCGCTGTTTTTACCGGGATCATTTTTTTAGTAAAACAACAAAAACAATCCGAGTCAAATTGATTTCCCCGACCGGGAACTATTGGTGAATCGCCCACACCGCAAAAATCACGGCACCCTGTGGAGTCTGATTGTTTTCCCGGCCCCGATTGAAACCCGAATCCGGTAGTGAGTGCCCTCATCGGAGGGCGGTACCCGCAGTCCCCTCCCGCCGCTTCAGGCAGTCCCTGCAAATCCCGTCCAGTCGCACTTCGACCCTTTGAATCATGGCCGGATATGAATTCCCCAGCGCCCCGAGGTCGATCTTCAGCGCCCGCGGGTCCAGGCATTCCATCCGCCCGCATTCATTGCAAAAAAAATGAGAATGTGCGGGATGGTTTGGACCCGGCGCCAGGCCATACCTGAAACACCGGTCTCCTGAACTGATTCGCTCGATTACGCCTTTTGCCACCAGCAGGTCGAGGACCCTGTAAACAGTCACCCGGTCTATGGAATGCGCCTTGCGGAGTATATGAAAGATCTCCTGATGACTCAATGGAGACGGGCTGTCGCCGATGATTTCAAGGACCGTCAGTCTGTGACGGGTGACGGTCACGTTGGATCGGACGAGAAGATCCGAATAGTTGCACTGCCGGCACACGGTCTGCTCCTTTCACGGACAGGGTAATCCCGGTTTCATGGATTGGGACTCACCGGCCCCGGGTTCCTTCCCTTCGGTTTCGATCGGCGACTGTTTCAACATATAGGATTCCAGGAAATATGTCCAAACAGGATGAAAAACAACGGCTTCCCACCCTCTCCGCCCTGGAGCGGACTCGGGAAGTCCCGGTCAGGCCCGGCGGTTTCAGTGATAAAGCTTTTGCAGTTGGCTTCGTGCCCGCTCCCATGGGACCGGATCACTCCAGCCGGGTCTTCAACGATATCGCAGGGCCGGATCCCGCCCCTCAAAGGTGGAGGAAGAAAAAAATACCTTAAGACGCATCGAAACAATTTGCATGGCCCACAATAGATTGGTCTTGATTTGTTATACAATAATTTTTATAGTTAACAAAAAATTGGGAGGAATTAATGAAGGTAGCCACTGAAGCACAGAAAGACCTCAAGAGGGCCGTGATCCTCGAAGCCCTCAAACTGGTCGCCGACGGCATCGCGGCAATGCTTGGCTCCCGATGCGAAGTCGCGGTCCACGACGTGCGGGACCTGGACGCTTCCATCTTGAAGATCGTCAATGGACACGTCACGGGCCGCCGCGCAGGGGGAAGCATGACCAATTACGGCCTCAAGATGCTCAAAGACAAAGCCAACAACCTCTTCCTCGACTATTCCGCCACTACGGAAGACGGAAGGCAGTTGAAGTCGGAGGGGTTGGTTTTCAGGGATGAGGACGGGGAACCCCTGGCAATGCTTTGCATCAACTGGGACACGACCGGGATGGTCGACTTCGAGAGGCTCAGGGAACTCCTTCAACCGCTCACTCAGGCGAACCCGACGGCGGGTCCGGACGAGACCTTCCATGAAGACGCCGGCACGACCCTCCATGAGATCGTCCGCAAGGTTCTCGACAACACGGGGATACCGGTTCGATCGATGAAAAAGGAAGACCGCCTCGACGTGGTCGGCAAACTCGAGGAGCGCGGGTTCTTTATGATCAAGGGCGCTGTCAGCCACCTCGCAAGGAGGCTCTGCGTCTCTAAATTTTCCATTTACTCCTACCTCGAGGAGGTGCGAGGAAACAAACGAGACAAGGAACTGGAATCATCACCACAAACGACCGAGCCGTTTCCCAATGGAGAATTATTCCGCGAAACGCGGTCGATCCGGGGAACAAAAGAGGAGAACATACCGTGACCACCGAACAGATCAAATCAGACATCAATCCGGATCTAAAAATGTATGGGGGCAAGTGCGGAGGCGTCATCCCGTTGGTGATTCTCGTAGGAGGCCTTCTTTGGCTCGCCTTCTCGGGTCCGGCCAATCCCAAAAGCTTTTGGTCCATAGGATTCCTGGCCGTCGCGATCGGACTGTTATTTGCCAAGACCAAATCGGAGTACTGCGGAGCGCTTCTCAGGGGCCTCAACGACAAGAACGGCATCGTAATCATCGCCCTGTGGATCTTCGCGAGCGTTTTCGGGCAGATCCTCCAGGCCGGCGGTCTCATCGAAGGACTCTTGTGGTTTGGGCTGAACACCGGCGCCCAGGGGAGCATCTTTACCGTGATCACCTTCATCGCGGCCATGCTGTTCGCCCTGGGAACGGGAACGGGCAACGGCACCATTCTTGCCCTGACACCGGTCATGTACCCCGCCGGGGTCTTTCTCGGGGCAAATCCCCTCCTGCTGGCCACTGCCATCCTGTCCGGGGGAGCATTCGGCGACAGCTTCTCGCCCATCTCGGCCTCCGTCATCACATCGGCGGGCACCCAGGGGGCCGACATGCGTGAAGTGACCCGCACCCGGGCTCCCCTGGTGCTGACGGCCGCGGCCATCTCGATCGTCATTTTCGCGATTTTCGGCGGGGGCGGACAACCGACGACGCCGCCCGAACTCACGAATTCTCTGAACCCTCAAGGCCTCCTCATGCTGATTCCTTTCGCCGTCGTGGTCGCGGCCTCACTCTTAGGCCGACACCTCATTGAGGCCCTCGTTTACGGCAGCGTTCTCGCAACCATCCTCGCCGAGGCTATCGGCAAACTGACGCTGTCCCAGATCGTCCACCCGGTTACAAAGGCGGGGATGAGCACCGGCCTGATAGAAGACGGCGTCAACGGCGTGGTGGGAGCCATCATTTTCATCCTCTTTGTCCTCGCCGTAATCCGCGTGCTTATCGAGAGCGGGATCATGGAGGTTTTCGTCAACTGGGTTCAGAGACTTTTCATCAAGAGCGCTCGTCAGGCGGAATTCGCCATAGTCTGGATCACGACGCTGGTGACGCTTCCCGTCTCCGCCAACGTTCCCTGCGAGGTTCTGCTCGGAACGACGTTCGTCAAGCCGATCTCCGAGCGGTTCGGCATCACTCCGGAGCGGGGCGCAAACCTGCTGGGATGCGCGGTATGCACCATCTTCTACATGCTGCCCTGGCACATCGTGTGCGCGCTCTGGTACAACACCGTCAGTCAGACAGCGGCCAAGTTCAGTATCCCCTCGCCTTCGATCCAGGGGGCCTTCGCAATGCCCTACGGCTGGGCGCTCGAGGCGGTCATCATTGTTGCGGCCCTCACCGGTTGGGGAAGCAAGTCCGCCACGGCGAAAAAAACCGACCCGGCAACTGCCGCCGTAAGCTGAGCGCACCGACGTCTCATCGGGAGCGGCCGCTCGAGCCGCTCCTCAAGACGACCGGCACAGGAGGATGAGCACCGGAGATTTCCGCATCATCACAAATCGTTCCGCTATCCCCTCCCGGTGGGCAACACCGGGTGATGATAGAACCCGAATCAACAAGGAGGATCATCGTGGACAAGACAGACCATGTTTTGGATTTTGTTCAAGATCTCAAACTAACGGACATCCCCGGGCAGGTGAGGCACCAGGGCAAACGATGTCTACTGGATACCATGGGCGCTCTTCTGGGCGGCACAGCGACGCCGCTGGCGCAGATCATGACCGATTTCGCACTCCGCCACTTCTCGGGGAACCAGTGCACGATTCTGTCAAACGGCGCCAAAGCATCCGCCGTAGGCGCCGGCATCGCCAACGGATTCGCGTCCAACGCGCTCGACGCCGAGCACGGATACCGGCCCTGCCAGGGGCGCCCGGGGGCCGCCCTGCTGCCCGTGGCGCTGGCAGCGGTTGAAATGGCCGATTCAGCCATCGACGGCAAGGAATTCCTGACGACGCTGATCATGGGCTATGAAGTCTCCATCCGCGCCGGCATGATGAGGAATGCCGACCCCGCCATCACCTACACGACCGGAAGCTGGGGGAACGTCGGTGCGGCCGCTGCTGCGGCACGCCTCCTCAAGCTGGACAGGGCGGCGCTCCGCGAGTCCCTCGGCGCTGCCGATTATCACGGCCCGATCGGCCTCATTATGAAAGGGGTCGCCAAGCCGTGCATGGCCAAGGACGGCATTGGCTGGGGAGCCATGGTCGCCATGTCTTCCGTCCTGATGGCCCGGGAAGGATTCACTGCCCCCGAGCCCCCGTTCGACGACTCGCCGGATCCGGCATGGGTCCTGGAACTGGGACGGTACTACAGGATTCTTGGACTTTACTTTAAGCCCTACGCCTGCTGCAGGTGGGCTCAGGCCGCCATCACCGGCGCACTGAGGGTGGTTGGGGAGAATGCGCTCCCAATTGAAGGGATCGCTTCGATCCGCGTCAAGACCTTCAAGAGCGCCGCGTCGCTCAGCCGCCTCCACCCGACGGACACCGAACACGCACAGTATAACCTTTCCTACCCCATTGCCGCCGCGCTGGTGGACGGCGTCCTCCTGGGCACCCAGGTTTCGCCTCCGCGCATCTACGACCGACAGATTCTCGATCTGGCCGACATTATCGAGGTGGAGGTCTGCCCGGAATTCCAGGCTGCTTTTCCCGCAAAGACCATTTCTGAAGTGATCGTCCGTACCCGTGACGGTCGAGAGTTGAAATCGGGTCCCCTGGAGCCCAAGTGGGAACCGCCCGACTCTCCGAGCGACGGGGAACTGGACGAAAAATTCCGTCTTCTCGCCGCCCCCATACTGGGGGAGAAGGAGGCCGGGAGGCTGTCGAAACTTATATGGAACATCGAGGATCTCCATTGCGCCCGAGAGATCATCCCGATGTACCGCACCTCGGCAAAATGACCCCATACCGCAGCCGGCCCCGTATTTCGAGGGGTGCATGGCCCGCTCATCCGCGGCATGGGTGATGGATCATCCGGACCCCGAAGGCGGGCACTTCTGCGGCCCGGGAGCAAATCGACGCCGCTTTGAGCGTCAACAACTATAAGGAAGGCAATTTCAATGACCATGAAGATCATTCAAACGAGCGATGCGCCGGCGGCCATCGCACCCTATTCTCAGGCGGTCATGACGGGCCCGTTTCTGTTCGTGAGCGGGCAGGTCGGTATCAACCCCGCTTCGGGTGAACTGGAGAAGGGTTTTGCTGAACAGACCCGACAATCTCTCATCAATCTTGGAGGTGTTCTGAAAGAAGCCGGCCTCACCTTCGACGATGTTGCGTCCGTCGATGTGTTCCTGACGGACATTGACCGGTACCAGACATTCAACAGGATCTACAGCGAGTTCTTCAGCCGTCACAAGCCCGCGCGTGTACTCGTACAGGTGGGAGCGCTCGCATGCGGATCGGAAGTCGAGATCCGGTGTATCGCCGTCGCAAAGTAAAGTCACTCACATCGGCACGCGTGTGCTCGATACCTGTTTGAACTGCACCACCTGTCGGGCTGCGGTTTCCATGCCGCAGCCCGCCGCGCCCACCCGGCAAACAGAATCCGTCTGCCCCTCCCTTCCCGGCCTCTCACGCATCATTCGTCTGCGTTCCCCGCATCCCCCGGATTTCGGCCACACGCGTAAGCGCGTGAGGCCGAGCGTTCGGCGCTCGCGGCGGCCGCTCCGCATTTTGGGGGCGCCGCCGCAGCGCCACAGAAAGCCGCGCAGCGGCGTGGGGGTGTGGGGGACGCAGTTCCCCACACTTGTTATTCCCTGAACGCAGATTGGTATCATTCGCTTACCGCATGTGACCGACTTCTGTTGACATCGGCCCATTTGCCTTCTATACAGGAATACCATGCCCGCGTAGTACGTGTGCGGACATGCAAATCTTTGGGTCCTGCGCCAACAGTCCCTGCATGCGCTGAAATCGGTCGATGGAAAGGACAAAAAGACAATCCCATATTGACACGCTTGTGTGGGATGGTGAGTATATAAAAGCTGAACTTCAGTCAATTCGGAGGAAAATGAAACCTTACTTCAATAACGATATGCTTGTACTCCTGAGGCAGGTTCATATCAACATGCCCTATAAGGTGATGCCTCAGTACCTTGAAATGGCCCTGAACTACAGATTCAACCTGGAAATAGGATTCGAAGCCGCAGACTTTGACCGCGTCCCACGGAGCGAACTCCTTGCCCTGGCCCGGCAGCTTGAAAGGAATCATTGCAGGACGACCGTGCACGGTCCTTTCTGGGATCTGTGCCCCGGCAGTCTCGATCCCGCCATTCGGCAGGTCTCCTATCTCAGGCTCCAGCAGTTGTTCGATATCCTGGATATTTTTCAGCCGTTGCAGGTGGTCTGCCATACCGGGTTCGATCCGCGTCATCATCGCGGGTATCAGGACGTGTGGATGGACCACAGCGTGAACATCTGGGAGGCTATGGTCAAAAGGGCCGCCGCGATGAAGATCCCTCTACTCCTGGAAAATGTGTGGGAGCATGGACCGGAACTCTTCCTGGAGTTGTTCGGGAGGATCGATTCCCCCTTCTTCGGTTTTTGCCTGGACGCGGGGCATCAGCACAGCTTTTCGCAGACGCCCCTGCCCGAATGGCTTGAAAGCCTTTCCGGGGTCCTGAGGGAAATTCACGTTCACGACAACGACGGCTCCGAGGATGCTCACCTTCCGGTCGGTCAGGGCAGTATCGATTTTGTGCTTCTGTTTGATTTTTTGCGGGAAAGAGAGATCAGTCCTCTCTTGACTCTTGAACCTCATTCGGATGAGCATCTTCCCCTGAGTCTTTCGGGCTTGAAAGAAGTCATGACGGCCCGCGGGCCGGTTCAGCCCGGGCGGCCCTTTGCCGGGAGCCCCGCCGGGCGTTCGGCGGAAGGGACGGACACGGGCGAAAGATGCGGGATCGAGACGGACCGCACGCTCGAGAGCGACGTCCGGAGGACCTGATTGAACCCCTGAGTAAGGAGAGACGCACCAATGGCCGTTGCAGAAATCACCATCGTTCCGCTGGGAGTCCCGAATACGAGCCTGAGTTCCCATGTGGCAAGAGTGCTGAGAGTGCTGAAGAAGAGTTCTCTCCCGTATGAACTGACCGGAATGGGAACGATCGTTACGGGTGATGTCGACCAAATCCTGGCCGTGTTGAAAGAAATGCATGAGAGTTGTTTCAATGAAGAAGTGAGCAGGGTCATGACCCAGATAAGAATCGACGATCGCAGGGACCGCAAGGGCACTCCCGAGCAGAAGATTCGGTCCGTCATGGAAAAGCTGAAAGAATAACGGAATACCAATGATCCCGGAGGGAACCGTGGCAGTTAAGGAACTTGTGGAATACCTGGTGAAATCTCTCGCGGACCATCCTGAAGAAGTGGTTCTGGAAGAGCGCGAGGAAGAGGACACCATCGTGATGGAACTCAAGATCGCCCAGGACGATCTTGGAAAGATCATCGGCAAGAACGGGAACACGATCAACGCGATTCGAACGGTGATCCAGACGGCCGCGTCGAGCTGCAAGAAGAAAGCAAGGCTGGATGTTGCCGGCTAGAAACCGGCAGATGGAGCTGTCCCGGGGGCCGGCCCGGCCCGGAGCTGAGATCGGTTTTCTTTTTTGGGTCTCGCTCGACGGCCTGCAGGGCTTACCGGGAATGATCCGGATAACATGAAAACGATACCGAAAGCGGTTTGTTTTGTCTCTGGCCCCGGGCGATAGGCTGCCTACGAAAGGGAACTAAAAGGAGAAAGAGGAGCAGACACCATGCCAAAAGAATTCCCGGAACTTTCACCGAAGGAACTTAGAGAATATATCGAGCCGGAAGCACTTCCTTTTGATTCCACCGCCTCCCTGGAGGGGCATGAAGACAGGGTAGTAGGTCAGGACAGAGCCATCGATGCCATCCAGTTCGGCATGGGGATGAAAATGAGCGGGTACAACATTTTCATCGCCGGACCCGCCAAAGCCGGTATGACTTACATGGCGAAGTCCTTCATCGAGGAACAGGCAAAGAAGGAGCCCACTCCGCCGGACTGGTGCTACGTCTACAACTTCAAGGAGCAGGACAAGCCGAAGTGCCTCAAGGTGTCCCCGGGCCGCGGCAAGCAGCTCAAAAAGGACCTCAACGAATTCATCGACACGCTGCAGGCCAAGATCCCCGAGGTCTTCGACAGCGACGATTACCGCGCGAAGGAAAGCGAGGTCCACCAGGCTTTCGAAAAACAGCGCAGGGAATACATCGACGAGTTGTCCGACCAGGCGAAGGAACAGGGCTTCATTCTTCAGTTTTCCCAGGTGGGAATGGTGATCATCCCCTCGAACAAAGAGGGCGAGCCGATGACCCAGGAAGACCTCCGCCACCTGAGCGAGGAGGAAAGGCTCTCGCTTCGGGAAAAGAGCGATGAACTGCACGAGAAGATGAAAGAAGCCATAAAGCGGATACGCGAGGCTGAAGCCGAATTCAAAGACAAGCACACCAAACTCGACAATGAAATCGCCCTCTTTGTCGTCGGCCAGCTCATGGACACCTACGAGGACAGATACAAGGACGACGAGCAGGTCCTCGACCACCTGAAAATGATCCAGGAGGACATCCTCGAAAACATCGAGGACTTCAAGAAGAAGCCCGAGGCCGCGCAGCAGCCGGGGCAGCCGGCAGCGCCTTTCCCGATGCCCGCTCGCGAAACCGCGCTTCGAAAGTACGATGTGAACGTGCTCATCGACAACTCCGAAACGGTAGGCGCGCCCGTTGTGATCGAATCCAACCCGGCCTACCCCAATATTTTCGGTTCCATCGAGCGGCAGGCGTGGTTCGGGGCTCTCTTCACCGATCACACCATGATCAAGCCGGGAGCGCTCCACAAGGCAAACGGCGGCTATCTCGTCATGAAGGCCCTGGACCTTTTGAAATGGTACATTTCCTACGAGGCCCTGAAAAGAGCGCTTCGCGACCAGGAAATCAGGATCGAGGATCTCGGGGAACTCTACGGCATCTTCAGCACCCGCACCATTCGGCCCGAGCCGATTCCCCTCACCGTCAAGATAGTCCTCACGGGCGACCCGTACATCTACCAGTTGCTCTACACCTATGACGATCGTTTCCAGAAGCTTTTCAAAGTCAAGGCCCACATGGACGATCAGATGGACAGGAGCATGGAAAAAGTCATGGATTGCTCCAGGATGATGAGCCGCTACTGTGTGGAACACAAGCTGCGCCATCTCGATCGGACGGGGGTCTCCAGGGTCATCGAATACAGCATCGAACTCACCGAGGACCGGGATAAGCTCTCCCTCGAACTCGGCAGCGTCGGGGATCTCTTGAAGGAAGCCGACTATTTTGCCGGTCTCGACAGTTCCGAACTCATCAAGCGGGAACACGTGGAACAGGCGATCAAGAAGCGGATCTACCGGTCCAACCTCGTGGAAGAGCGCATCAAGGAATTGACCGTAAAGGACATCTTCTGGGTTGAGACGGACGGCGGCAAGGTCGGACAGGTGAACGGCCTTTCCGTGCTCATGACCGGGGACCATGTTTTCGGAAAACCCAACCGGATCACCGCCACGGTGTCGGTGGGGCGCGAGGGCATGCTCTCAATCGACCGGGAATCCAAGATGAGCGGCAGCAGTCACACGAAGGGACTCCTGATCCTGAGCGGCATTCTGAAAGACCGGTTCGCGCACAACAAGCCCATTTCACTCACCGCGTCCCTGTGTTTCGAACAGAGCTACGGCATGGTGGACGGCGACAGCGCATCGAGCACCGAGCTGTATGTGCTGCTGAGCGCGATCGCCGAGGTCCCGATCAACCAGGGCATCGCGGTCACGGGTTCGGTCAGCCAGAAAGGGGAAATCCAGCCCATCGGAGGAGTCAATTACAAGATCAAGGGCTTCTTCGACATCTGCCAACACAAGGGACTCACCGGAAAACAGGGAGTGGTCATCCCGTCCAAGAACATCCGCAACCTCATGCTGGACCAGGATGTAATCGATGCGGTGAAGGAAGGGAAATTCCATATCTGGCCGGTTTCCACGATAGAAGAAGGGATAGAACTCCTCACCGGCATGGAAGCCGGAAAGATGCAGCCGGACGGGACTTACCCGGAAGGCACGCTGTTCCGCAAGGTCGATGACCGGTTGAAGGAGATCGCGGAAATCGTCCGGGCCTTCGGCAAGGAATCGGACAACAGCAAGAAGTCCGAAGAAGAGGAAAGCGGAGGCGGCTGCCCGCATCACCCCGAATAACAGACACCCGGGGGAAACCCCGCAAAACCGCAACACGTAATATTCCATAAGCTGATCCCGCTCCGGCGGGATCGGCTTTTTTTATCCCGGCCCACCCGGAAAGCCCGCCGGCCCACCATGCATTCCACCGAGTCATTTCACCGGCTTATTTCACCCGCCCGGCAGGTCGCAAGACCGCGTGGCAAATACCCGCGGCATGGCAGGGCTTCAATCGCCCGAAGGCCCTGCGTGTCATTTCAAGTCGTGGAATTCGGAGGTCCGAGTGGTTTTCACCTCCTTGGCGGGAGTGGCAAAAAAAGGCGTCGGGGTGGTTTCTGCACGGAGAGGGCGACCCAATGAGTCGCTTCAATCGCCCGAAGGCTCTGCGTGTCATTTCAAGTCGTGGAATTCCGAGATCCGAGTGATTTTCACCTCCTTTGGCAGGAGTGGCATAAAAAAAGCGTCGGGGTGGCCCGGATACTTGCTATCCGGGCGCGAAGCGCAAGAGGTTTCGAAAAATTTGAAGGATTAAGTCTGCTGCGAAACAGAAGATTCGATGGATAAGTCCGGCAGTGCGACGCCGTTTTTGTCCGGACCTCTTGTCCTGGCGGACCCGGATAACAAGTATCCGGGCCACCCAAGGGGTGGTTTCTGCACGGAGAGGGCGACCCAATGAGTCGCTTCAATCGCCCGAAGGCTCTGCGTGTCATTTCAAGATTTCCTTTTTTTGGCCCAATGTGGATTTCTGGAATTGTTTCAATCGCCCGAAGGCTCTGCGTGTCATTTCAAGACTGAACGTTGTCCAGGCAATGGACGCTCTGTATAAGTTTCAATCGCCCGAAGGCTCTGCGTGTCATTTCAAGGGATATTTTTTGAAACTAGGGATCATTTTATTGCAGGCGGTTTCAATCGCCCGAAGGCTCTGCGTGTCATTTCAAGTTAAATGAGGAGGAGTGAACGAGTACAGAATCAGAGTTTCAATCGCCCGAAGGCTCTGCGTGTCATTTCAAGTTATGGGGGAAAACAATACTACCACTCTTGCAGTGGTCTGTCAGGGTTTCAATCGCCCGAAGGCTCTGCGTGTCATTTCAAGCATATTCCTTGAGGAGCTTAGCGGCTTTATTTTTTATTCCGTTTCAATCGCCCGAAGGCTCTGCGTGTCATTTCAAGAGCCTCTATAACCTTTCTTGTCCCTCCTCGGGAGACAGAGGGTTTCAATCGCCCGAAGGCTCTGCGTGTCATTTCAAGTATATTGTTCTTCGGTGTGATGAAGGCACAAAGCGAGTCGTTTCAATCGCCCGAAGGCTCTGCGTGTCATTTCAAGCTCTAAAAATTGTAAAGTAGTCAACCCCTCAGAGACTAAAGTTTCAATCGCCCGAAGGCTCTGCGTGTCATTTCAAGAAAAAGTTCCTCATATTTGCAACGAAGATTGTTTTGATAAGTTTCAATCGCCCGAAGGCTCTGCGTGTCATTTCAAGTTTGCCGACGGGAAGATTGCACGGGTTGTGAAGGCGATGGGTTTCAATCGCCCGAAGGCTCTGCGTGTCATTTCAAGCCAGTAGACAAATGACCCATCCAGCATTTCGGTGCATATTTGTTTCAATCGCCCGAAGGCTCTGCGTGTCATTTCAAGGCCTCCTTATATGTCTCCCAAGCCTTCCCCGCGTCCCCCTCAGGTTTCAATCGCCCGAAGGCTCTGCGTGTCATTTCAAGGGCACCCCTGCGAACCGGCTTCCAGTGCGGCCCCGTTGGCCCCAAACCGGTAACCTCCCAAAAGAGGCCTCCCGACAGACACAAAAAACCAGCCAAACGACGGCCCAAACACAATAAAATGTAGACGATTCAATGAGATAGTCAAAAGCGGTAACCTCCCCCGATTTTGGCCGTTTTTTGAAACTCAACTAATTCACAATGGAATCGGGTCCTTGGCCCACTTTTCCCCAGACTGGAACCTCGACGCCCAGCATACACGTCACATTCCCACGATGCCACAATAAATAGAATAAAACATCGCACCTTGCCAGCAAAATCTGTGAAGCCCTGAAATCTGCAAGAACGGCAGGGTTTGCAAGACCAGTGGCCTTACAAACGGCACGAGTTGCGAGACCGGTGGCTTTACAAACTCCAGGTTCTGCAAACGCCAAGCTCTACAAAGGGCGTGCTTTGCGGAGCGACATGCTTTACCCGCCCGGCAAAACTTGCAATCCTCTCGCGTCCGTCCCGGGTCCACATGAAGCATCCAGGCAAGAGGGTCCATTCGGCCGGCCGGGAGAATAAAATCGCAACCAGTCGTCACACCCAAAACCATGGTTGCGATCGGCGATCCAAAGATACCCCTCCTAAATTCCACCCCCTAACTGCCTGTTATTTTCAGAGGTGGGTTTCAAATCCTCCGAAACGTGCGCTTCAATCCCGCACCGGGCGATTGAAGTGGGTTGAAATCCACGGCGATTCCTCCATGATCGGCAACACCCCCCCTCAATTGTCGCCGGAATCGTCATTTTCGGCGTTCTCTCAAGTCAAAAGAACTTGACATGCTCGGGCGATCCCTTAGAATACGAAAACTTCCGGAAGGAAGCGAACATCCACGGGAACTTATCACGCGGGACGGCTGCCCCGGCAAACGCCCCCTACGAAGCGCAAATACTTTCCAACGGTCGATGCCGGTCCCCTCGATCGGCGAAAATCCCGGGAAGATGCCGGCCGCGTTGCGCTGGGTTGACTGCTCCCGCTCACCCCGGAGCGGCCCTGAACCCCGAGCGGGAATTGCCGACCGGGAGCGATGAAAGAACTTGAACGACTGAGCGATGCAATATCCGAGGACGGTTCGTTATGAAATATTGGAGAATTCCCCTTGATGCCGGTCTGATCGACGTTTCGAAGGGGACCGTTCATATCCTGGAGGACAGGTGCAAGGGGTGCGGGTTTTGCGTGGAGTATTGCCCGCGCGACGTGCTGGAGATGTCGCCGCGGTATAATGTCAAAGGGTACCATCCTCCGCAGGTGAAGAAGCCCGATGTCTGCGTAAACTGCCATTATTGCGAAACCATCTGTCCCGATTTTGCAATCTTTTCGGTAGAAGCCCCGGAAGATCTTTCACCGTCCGCGTCCGAATGAGGCATTTCCGGTCCCGTGTCTTTCCGAACGCGGACCGTTGGCGAAGTGTGGGAACGATCCGTTTCCCTTGAGGAACGAGCAAATGAAGCCGCCAATTCTTACAGGACAACATTTCATCACGGGCGACATCGCCTGCGCCGAAGGAGCGCTCGCCGCGGGCTGCCGTTTTTTTGCGGGCTATCCGATCACTCCCGCGACCGAGATCGCCGAACGCTTGGCCGGGAGGCTCCCCGAGGTCGGCGGCACGTTCATCCAGATGGAAGACGAAATCGCCGCCATGGCCGCGGTGCTTGGCGCTTCCAACGCCGGAGTGAAGAGCATGACCGCGACCTCGGGACCCGGATTCAGCCTCATGATGGAAAACCTCGGACTCGGGATCTGTACGGAAACGCCCTGCGTGGTGGTGGACGTTCAGAGGGCGGGACCGGCCACCGGGCTGCCCACGCTCGGGGCACAGGGGGACATGATGCAGGCGAGGTGGGGTTCCCACGGGCACTACGAGATCATCGCGCTCGCGCCGGCCTCGCCTCAGGAACTGTTCCACCTGACGATCGCGGCTTTTAATCTCAGCGAAACCTACCGGCTCCCGGTGCTTGTCATGACGGATGAAGTGATCGGGCACTTGAGCGAGAGGGTCCTCATCCCTGACGAATCTTCCATCAGGACCCGTTCGAGGCCGAAGCCCAGGGGCAGAAAGGACCGGTTCAGACCTTTTCGGCCCGGACCGAACGGAGTTGCGCCCATGGCCGTTGCCGGCGAAGGATACGGTGTTCATGTTACCGGCTTGACCCATGACGAGCGGGGCTATCCCTGTATGGATTCGGAAGTCCAGGCGGAAATGATGGAGCGGCTGACTTCGAAAATCCGGCGAAACCTCAAGGAAATCCTCCGGACCGAAAGCTATCGGCTGGATGATGCCGAGATTGCGATCGTCTCCTACGGCGTCTCCGCGCGCAGCAGCATGGCCGCGGTTGATGAAGCGCGAAGAGAAGGCATAAAGGCCGGCCTGTTGAGGCTGATCACCGTCTGGCCCTTCCCCGAGGACCGGATCAGGGAGCTGTCGAACCAGGTGCGCGGACTTCTCACCGTCGAGATCAACCTGGGGCAGATCCATCTCGAAGTGCAAAGGTGCGCGGCGGGAAGAGTCCCTTCAGTTCTGGTGGGCCATGCAGGGGGTTCGGTGATACCGCCCGAACGCATCGTTGAAGCGATACGGGAAATGAAGCATGCATGGGCTTAGGCTCAGGTTTTTGCGGGCCGGCAGGCCCACCCCTTCGCTCATCACAGGAGTCGTAATGGACAAAGTCAAACCGCGCAAGGCCCATCCGCTGGACAATCTCCTGCGCACGGACCGCATTCCGCATATATGGTGCCCCGGCTGCGGCATAGGCACGGCCTTTTCCTCGTGCCTCGTCGCCATGCAGGCGAGCGGGATCGACCTCGAAAAGACGGTCATGGTCTCGGGGATCGGCTGTTCGGGCCGCGGGGCGGGCTATACGAAACTCGATTCCTACCATACCACTCACGGCAGGGCCATTCCCTTTGCCACCGGCATGAAGCTCGCCAACCCGGAACTGAACGTCGTCGTCTTCAGCGGCGACGGAGACCTTTTTGCCATCGGGGGCAATCATTTCATCCATGCGGCGAGGCGAAACGTCGATTTGACCGTCATTTGCGTAAACAACCTGAACTACGGCATGACCGGGGGCCAGGCCGCCGCCACAACACCGTGCATGGCCAAGACCACCACGACCCCCAGGGGAAATCCCGAGCCTCCGTTCAATCTTCCGCTTCTCGCGTATGCATCGGGTGCGAGCTACGTGGCACGATGGACCATCCTTCATACGAGAGACCTCACGAAATCCATCGAAGAGGCGCTGACGAGGAACGGCTTCTCGTTTATCGAAGTGCTGGCACCCTGCCCCACCGGCTACGGACGGCGCAATCGGGAAAGCCCTCTGGATTCCCTCAGGATCTACCAGGAACGTACGATCACGAGGAACGGGGCGAACCCCGCCGAGGTGATGCTCGACTACAACCGGGGCATCACCCTGGGGAAATTCGTCGACCAGGAGAAGCCCACCTTCTCCGAAGTCTACGACAAGACCTGCCGCCCGGCCTCGCCCGGCGCGGTATAGGCCCACACGGAAGGAATGGATTTGAACACCGCTGCACGAGAGAACGGCAACTCCATGAATGGCAAACCCCCGGCTTCGGCGCGGAAGGAAATCATCCTTACCGGCTTCGGGGGACAGGGAATCGTACTTGCCGGGCAGATCCTCGGGAAAGCCGCGAGCCTCATCGACCGCAAGGAGAGCACTCTCACCCAGTCCTACGGTCCTGAAGCGCGGGGCGGCGCATGCAGCGCCCAGGTGATCATTTCAAACGAAACCATTCATTACCCTTACGTGCGAAAGGCCGACATTCTGCTCTGCATGTCCCAGGGAGGATTCGAGAAGTACGCGGGGATGGTCAAAGAACGGTCCACCCTGATTGTCGACCAGGACCTGGTAACCCCCCGGGGAGTCACCTGCACGGACATCTTTTCCATCCCCGCCACCCGGCTGGCAGAGGAAATGGGCAAGAAGATGATGGCCAACATCGTCATGCTGGGATTTTTCACCGCCGTCAGCAGTGCGGTTTCCGCCGCCGCCGTCCGTGAGACCGTTAGAGACGTCGTGCCCAAAGGCACGGAGGACCTGAACGTCGCGGCGTTCAGCAAGGGTTTCGAGTTCGGAATCGCCACTTTGAAGGGGCGTCAGAAAAAGGCCGAAGGGAAGAAGGGGGCCAGGTGATGAGAAGTGTGAAAGACAGGCTTCACCGGGTCCTGGTCATCGGGGCGACCCCTGCCGGAATCGCGGCCGTGAACAAACTTGGAGAAATGGGGATACCGGTGACCCTGATCGACCGCGACCCCGATCTGAATGAAAAACTGGCCAGGGACGAGTGGCGGCTTTCATCGGGGTTGCTCCTCAGCCACGCTCACCGTCCCGGGCTCCTGCGCATTCTGCGGAATCCCGGGATCCGCTGCATCCTTCCGGGAGAGATCCTCTCGCTTAAGCACACCCCGCAGGGGTTCTCGGCCCGGTACAAACGAACGGCGACCTACATCGACCCCGAGCGCTGCACGCTGTGCGGACGGTGCGCCGAAGCCTGCCCCGCTCCGCTCCGGAACGGGTTTAAACCCATACGGTTTAACGGGAGGCAAAGCCTTCCGGGACGTCCTTTCATCGACAAGCGGCGGCAGCCGCTGTGCCAGGCGAACTGCCCGCTCGGAGTGAACGTGCAGGGGTATATGGCGCTCGCGGGCGCCGGGAAATTCGCCGAAGCCCTCGCTCTCATCCGCCGCGATAACGTCCTTCCGGGGATATGCGGCCGCATCTGCACTCACCCCTGCGAAGTCGCGTGCCGCCGGGGCGAATTGGATGAGCCTCTCGCCATACGAGACATCAAGCGTTTCATTGCCGATCGCGAAGAGTCCGCGCCTCAGCCATCGAATCCCCAGGCCGGCAGGCGGGCGGAAAAAATCGCCGTCATCGGGTCCGGCCCCGCCGGACTTGCCGCCGCCGCCGAACTCGCCGGAACGGGATATCCCGTAACCGTTTTCGAAAAAGAAAGCCGCCCCGGCGGACTCCTTCGCTACGGCATAGGACCATACCGCCTTCCCAGGGATATCCTCGACCGGGAAATAGGCCATATCGCGGCAATGGGAGTCACCTTCAGGACTTCGGCTCCTGTCGATCTGCCGGGCGGCCTGACTTCTCTCTTGAAAGACTATTCCTCCGTCATTCCGGCCACGGGGACGTGGACCGACCGCAGGCTGGGCGCTTCCGGAGAAGATTTGGAAGGGGTGGAGGGATGCCTTCAATTCCTCGGGCGTGTTTACGCTGAAGAAATCAGGGCGCTTCCCGGGAACGTCTGCGTCATCGGGGACGGCAACGCGGCATTCGATGCCGCAAGGGCCTGTGTCCGCCTCGGAGCGCATGTGACCGTGCTGTCGTGGTTTCCTGAAGAGCTTATTCCGGCCGACCCCGACGAGGTGAGAGCGAGCCGCGAAGAAGGCGTTTCCATCGTATCGAACGTCAAGGTGCTCGAATTCATCGGTTCCGGGGGCAGGCTGAAGAGACTGCGATGCGCCGTGACGGAGCCCGGGGAACCGGACGGGAACGGGATTCCGTGGCCCGTCGTCGCACCCGGGAAGGAACCGTTCTCTCTGGATTTTGAACGCGCGATCGTCGCAGTGGGACAGGTCGGGAACACCTCGAAGTCCATCGGGGGCATCGCCGCGACCGCGGGCGATTTTATCCAGGCCGACCGGGACTGCCGGACAAGCCTTGCGAACGTTTACGCGGCGGGGGACGGCGCCACCGGGCCGTCCTCGGTAGTGAAAGCGATGGCCTCGGGGCGTGAAGCGGCCCGTGCGGTCCACCGTCATTTGACGCGGGAACCTCACGTCACGGCACTTCCGCAACGACCCGACGACAGGGAATTCCCGGAAATCACTCCCGACATTCCATCTCTTGCCCGCGTCAAGATGCCCGAGCGGCAGCCCGGGGTCAGGAAGAATTCGTTTTCCGAAGTGGCTCTCGGGCTGAGTGAAACCCAGACCTGTTCCGAGGCTGCGAGGTGCCTTCAGTGCGGGGTCTGCGCCGAATGCCTCGAATGTGTCCGGCACTGCATTTCCTCGGAGACGATAAGGCACGACGAGGAATGCGCGGAGGCGGTGGAACACGCCGGCGTGGTGATTATCGCGGACCCGGAATCCGCTCCGGCGATAAAGGGCGAGGACATCCTGCGGGCCTACAGCACGAAGACGGCGCGCGACGACGTCTATTCGATGATGCTGCGCGGTTTTGCCGCCGCAGCCGAAGCCATGATCCTGCTCGGTGGAAGCTCGCAGAGGCTGAAGGGGCACGGCCTTTCATTCACTCCGCCGGATCCTCAGCTCTCTCCCGACCTGCGCATCGGAGTCTTTGTCTGCCGGTGCAACGACGCCTTCGGCTGGCTCCCCGAACTCAGCCATTATGTGACGGACCTCCACGACAGGCCCGGCATCGAACACGCCGAGGTGATGGCTTCCGCCTGCTCGCCCGAAGGTTCCGCCTCCATTCTGAGAACCATCCGCGCAAAGGGCCTCACCCGTATCGTTCTGGCTTCATGCGTCTGCTGTCCGCTCGACTTCATCTGCAGCGCATGCACGGACCAGCGGAGCCGCCTCAAGAGCGCTCTCTTTCACGGAACGGGGGTCACCCGCGCCATGGCGGAAACCTGCAACCTGCGGGGTGAGGTCCTGCGGCTGCTGAAGGAAGACGTCCCATTGGCGATCAAGCGGTACATGGGCCTGCTGGACCGGTCGATCGGCAGAGCGAAGAAGCTCAAGACCCTCCCCTCTCCCGCCCGCCCCTATAACTTTACGACGGCAGTGATCGGAGACGGCGAAGCGTCGCTCAAGAGCGCATTGACTCTCGCCCGGACGGGCATGGAAGTGTTTCTTTTCGGGACCCCCGAGCACCTGCCGGCCGATTGCCCGGACCACCCGAACATCCACGCTTTCACCAATTCATCGGTCACCGGCCTCAGAGGCACGGTCGGCAATTTTCAAGTGATCGTCGAGACGAACGGTTCCCTGCAGGTGTTCCAGGTTGGAGCCGTCATCCTGGGAGAAGAATCCCGCAAACGGATTCCCTATGTTCCCATGACGGAACTTCCGGCTCATCCCGTCGCGTCGTCGATGCAAAAACGAGGGATGGTCGGAACGCCTTATTTCTTCCCGGGGGCCACTTCCATACCGGGCCTGCTGTTGGCCGATCCTCCCGGCATCAGGGTTTCGGAAAGAATCAAGGGCACGTCGGCGGCGATCCTCGCGGCCTCGGTCATGCCCCGCAGTCCCAGGCAGAACAAAGGGTACGTGGTGGCCGTCGACCAGGCCCGCTGCCGCGGATGCGGCCGCTGCATTCAGGTCTGTCCCTATCAGGCGATCAGTTTCCGGAAAAATGCCGTCGGGGGATCGTACGCCTTCGTGGATGAAGCCCTCTGCAAAGGATGCGGCAACTGCATCCCGTTGTGTCCGTCCAATGCGGCCGACAGCCCCTATCGCGACCGTCTTTACCTCGAACGGATGATAGAGGAGATTTTATGTTAGCGAGACCGGATCACGGTTCACGAATTTCCTTTGCATCATGGAACCAGCAGAAAACGAGCGGGAAATGGACGAATTAAGAATCATATTGTTCATCTGCAACTGGGGGCCGCACGCGGCCTTTCAGGCGCTGCAGGACAGCGGCGCCCGGATCCCCAACGAAATACACATGATCCGGATTCCGTGTACCGGGCGGATCAGCAAGACACTTCTTTTCAAGGCCATGGAGAAGGGCGCGGACGGAGTGGCCCTTGTAGGGTGCACGGCGGGGTCATGCCGCTACGGCAGCGGAACCGTGACCGCCGAGCGCAACGTCGAGGGAGCACGGGGAATCCTTGAACTGCTCGGGCTGGGAAAAGAACGCCTGCGCCTGGCCACGTTTCTTCCGGAGGAATCCGCGGCGTTTCTGGAATTTATGAACAATTTCCACGAAGAAATTCAGGCGATGGGAAAAAGCCCCGTCCGTCCCACCCCCGGGAAACGACCCGTCCACGTCGGGAAGAGCGTGATCTCACAGCTCCTGACGGATCACGATATCTACGCGTGCCAGGAGTGCGGAAAATGCTCTTCGGCCTGTCCCATTGCCCTGTCGGGCAAAGCATTTTCCCCCAGGGCCATGGCAAGCTCCATTATCGGAGGTTCATGGAATGAACCTTCCGTGGTAAATGACGTCTGGTCCTGCCTCACCTGCGGCCTGTGTTACGACCGTTGTCCGTCCGCGGTCGATTTTCCCGCCTTCATCCGTGACTTGCGGTGCCTTCAAAAAGCATCCGAGAAGACCAGCCACGAAGCCCATGAAGGGTTCTTCCAGTCTCTCATGCGGACAATGACTTCGCCCGGTCTCAATCTCAGGCGCTGGGAATGGCTGCCGAAAGACGTCCGCACCGATCCTCAAAGCAAGACCCTGTTCTTCGGCGGGTGCGCCCCCTATTTCGATGTGTTTTTCAAGTACAATTTCCCCATCCGGACTTCGGATATCATCGCGGATGGTCTGCGCCTCCTCAATTTTTTCGATATCGTACCGGCCCTTCTGCCGGATGAGCGCTGCTGCGGACACGATCTGCTGTGGTCGGGGGATCGGGATAATTTCCTGCGGCTCGCCAGGATAAACGTGGACGCCATCGAAAAGATGGGCATCGAGGAAGTCGTGACCGCCTGCCCGGAATGCTACCGGACCATGGCTCACGACTACCCGCTTCACGGCATCCCCGTAAATTTTGCCGTGACGCATATCTTCGAACTCGCCGAACGGGAAATCGGAAAAGGGGCCGTGGGGTTTGAGAAACTGGACCGCAAGCTCACCTTCCAGGACCCGTGCAGGCTTTCGCGCATGGAGGGCCAGGCGACCTTGCCGCGCAAATTGATCGGACGGATCAACCCGGAGCAGTTCCGGGAAATGCAGGACCGTGGGATTTCGGCCCTGTGCTGCGGGAACTGTGCCTGGACCGGATGCGACAGCTACACCAAGGCGCTGCAGGTAAAACGCCTTCGGCAGGCCAGGGAGACGGGAAGCGATTTGCTGGTTACGGCATGCCCCAAATGCCAGATCCATCTCCGATGCGCCATGGAAGATCCCTTCGTCGGGAATGAAATCGGCATGGAGATGATGGATTTAACGAGCATCATGGCCAGGACCATCCGCTGGGAATGAACGGCAGCCGCCCATAAAACCATGGGACCGGCCGTCGCCTTTTGAATCAAACGACAGATATCGACACAAGAGACACTATCATGGATAAGTCCGACAATCACAATCTCGATCCCCGAATCGGTGTTTACATCTGCCACTGCGGATTGAATATCGCCAGGACCGTGGACTGCCCCAGGGTGGCGGAAGCCGCCGCCGCAATAGACGGCGTCGCCGTTGCGCGGGACATCGCCTACGCGTGCTCCGAACCCGGGCAGCAGGGCATCAAGGAAGACATTGTGGAACACCATCTCGACCGGATCGTGGTCGCGTCCTGTTCCCCTCGCCTCCATGAGCCCACATTCCGGCAGTTGGTCCGGTCGGCGGGGATCAATCCGTACCTGCTCGAAATGGCCAACATCAGGGAACACTGCAGTTGGGTGCACATGAACGAACCCGAGGCAGCCACTGAAAAGGCGATCGATCTGACGAAGATGGCTGTCGCCAGGGTCAGGAACCTCCGGCCGCTGGTGCCCGAAACACTCCCGCTCCATAAGAAGACCCTCGTCATCGGCGGAGGCGTCGCAGGCATTCAGGCCGCACTCGACCTTGCCGACAATGGATACGACGTCGTACTCGTGGAGAAAAGGCCCTCTATCGGCGGCACCATGGCCCAACTCGACAAGACCTTTCCCACGATGGACTGCTCCATTTGAATACTCGGACCGAAGATGACGGATGCCGGTCGGCATCCCCGTATCACGCTCCACACCATGAGCGAAGTGGTCGATGTCAGGGGTTACGTCGGGAACTTCGAAGTGAAGATCCTGAAGAAGGCCCGCTATGTGTCCGAGAAAGAGTGTACCGCCTGCGGGGAATGCGCCAAGGTTTGCCCTGTGGTCCGCCCCGATGAGTTCAACCTGGGCCTGTCTTCGAGGAAGGCCGTCTATTCGCCCTTTCCTCAGGCCGTACCGTCGGCATACGTGATCAATGTCATGGAATGCCTCGGGCACAATCCCGTCGTCTGTGCCAAGTGCGTCGAAGCCTGCGAGAAGGGCTGCATCAATTTTCATATGTCCGATGAAGAACTCACCGAGGAAGTGGGCACGATCGTTGTCGCGACGGGGATGGAGCCGTACGATCCCACGGAAATGGACGAATACGGATACACCCGGTTCGAGAACGTGTTGACAAGCCTCGAATTCGAGCGGCTGATCAATGCCGGCGGGCCGACCGGGGGCGAACTGGTGAGGCCGACCGACCGGGAGCTTCCCGGGTCCATCGGCTTCATCCAGTGCGTGGGCTCGCGTTCGGCGCGAAAGGGCCGTTCTTATTGTTCCAACGTCTGCTGCATGAACACGGTCAAGAGCACTCTCGCGCTGAAAGAGCACTATCCGGACATGGAAGTCAAAGTCTTCTACATCGACATCCGTGCCTTCGGGAAGGGGTTTGAAGACCTCTACAAGAGGAGCAGAAGGCTCGGCGTTCAGTACATCCGCGGTCTTCCCGGGACAATCGAGGAAACCCCGGCCGGGAGCCTCCGGGTCGCCGTGGAGAATGCCGCAGCGGGGGCCGTGGAATTCCACGACCTCGACATGCTCGTGCTGGCCATCGGGATGACCCCTCCGAAGGGCATCCGGAAATTGCAGGAGATGCTGGGGCTCCAGCTTACTTCCGATGGATTCTTCCTCGAAGCACACCCCAAACTGCAGCCCGTGGATGCGGCGACACGCGGGATCTTCTTCGCCGGTTGTGCCGAAGCGCCGAAAGACATCAAGGAAAGCGTTACTCAGGCATCGGCATCGGCAGCCAGAGCCATCCGCCTGATGCACGAGGGGAAGA
This sequence comes from uncultured Syntrophobacter sp., assembly GCA_963666995.1. Classification (GTDB taxonomy): domain Bacteria; phylum Desulfobacterota; class Syntrophobacteria; order Syntrophobacterales; family Syntrophobacteraceae; genus Syntrophobacter. Next base: position 5,577,152 of record OY762941.1, read on the forward strand.
TCCTCACCGATCCGATCACCTCCGAAGTCGTCCCCGAACACTGTAAGAGCTGCGGCATATGCGCCGAAGTCTGCCCCTACAACGCCATTTCCGTGGATACAAAAAGAAAATCGCCCGCGGTGGTGAATACGGCCGCATGCTCCGGCTGCGGGACCTGCGCCGCGGAATGCCCCTTCGGGGCCATTACCATGCATCATTTTACGGACGTGCAGATCGTTTCGCAGATCGACACGCTGCTCTCCGATAACCCGGAGGCAAAAATCCTGGCTTTCGCGTGCAACTGGTGTTCGTACGCGGGAGCGGATTACGCCGGGGTCTCAAGACTCCAGTATCCGTCCAATGTCCGGCTGATCCGGACCATGTGTTCGGGACGGGTGGATGAATCCTTCATCTGGCATGGGTTTGCCTCGGGGGCCCCCGTCATATTGGTGAGCGGCTGCCATATCGGCGACTGCCATTATATCGACGCCAACCATTGGACTGAAAAACGCGTCGAAAAGGTCCGGAAGAAAATGGCCGGGATGGGCATTCGTCCGGAACGGTTGCAGCTTGAATGGATCAGCGCCGCCGAGGGCGTACGGTTTTCAAAGGTCATGAAAGACCTCGAAGGACTGCGCCAGGGGGTGAGCAGAGAAGAGATAACGGAAACCGTCAGGATTCTTTCGGCTAAGTAGCCGGATGTGTAATACCGAGTTACGTAGAAAATAGAATGCCGAAATTCGTATTTTCATGCCTTGCGGTGACGCAGGCGGCATGGAAAATTGCCATCAAAGAATGAAAAGCGTGGGGAACTGCGTCCCCCACACCCTCACGCCGCTTCGCGGCTCAGTCTGGCGCTGCGGCAGCGCCCCGCTGAACGCGGGGCAGCAGCCGCGAGCGCTGAGCGCTCGGCCACACGCGCTTGCGCGTGTGGCCGAAATCCGGGGGCGCGGGGGAATCATTTACGCTCGTTCCCACGCTCCTGGGGCGTGGGAACGTAGACATTTTTCCTTTGGGCAACAGGCCGACGAGCGTGGGAACGAGGCACGAAAAGTGAATCTTGAACGGCACTACGGGCAAAGCCCTCCAAGCCTGATCAGCGACGCCCACAACCGTGGGTGGCCCGGACAACTCGTTGTCCGGGCCTGGAGTTTGGACATTCTAGGGCTCAAGCATAAGCATAAGGCACCATGTTTTGAGCAATTTTTTCGTTCAATCCATTCGAAAATCGCGTTTCGTTGTTGATCTGCATTCTCACCAGGGTGATAAGGTCGAGCGCCGAAGCTCGTCTTGCATTCTTGCGCCACTTTGGCAAAGCGATACAGTCTTTTGAACGGCTCGGCCCATACGCCCGTAAGCCGGCAATGAGCAGCATACTGTAAGCTGCCACGGCAAAAGCCGGATGGCGTGGTACAGATCGAGCGGACCATACTTGAGCCTGACCCACTCCGAGTGTGTCTTTTTCTTCCCTGTGATTGACTTCGATTTGCCAGCGGTCAAAATATGCTTGCAGCACCGCGTGAGCCAAGCCATCGTTATCGGTGCTGAGCAGAAAGGCGGGCTGGCGATAGTTTTTCCGGGAATTGGGCGAGAGTTTGTAGGGTTGGGGAGCAACCACAAAAAGGCGAAGCTTGCGGGTTCCCGCACCCCTTCGCCAAAGAACCTCCTTGACCTCCTTATAGTGAATGGAGCGCCAGGCGCCGCCAAAATAAATGGTGGCCATTCTCCAGCGAATCGAATCGTCGGTTCGGATACCCTCGGGAGTAAAAACCTCGGTGCGGTATTTGCGCCGTGTTCCCGGCGGCGCCGGAAAACAAAGTCGTGCATCCTTGCGGCAGCGGGCAACCAGATCGACACGATCCAATTGCGCTTTAAAGATCGTCCTGTTGCAAAGACTTCCATCCACGGCAAACAAGACCCTGCGGTGCTTTTGTCCGCGGCGGTCCAAATGGACACGCAATTCCCTCATAACGGCCAGTCCCTGAGCTGGAAGATTGTGAGTCTTTACGGTTTGCCTGTAGGTCTCAATCTCCTGCTCAGTAGCTTTCTTTCCGGGTTTTTTGATGCAAGGACATTCAACGAAGCGCACCGGAACGGCTTGCGCCAGGTGGTCGCCATTCACATAGTGCGGGAAAATGAGAGAAGCCTGCACAAACCGCAGTCCGTAAAGGAAATTGGTGTGAAAGGGTGGAGAGAGCGGGTCGCGCTGCCAAAAGGCAGACTCTATCTTTCGTCCGGTTTTGGGCAGCTTTGTGTCGTCAAGGGCAATGACGATGGGATTTTGAGGGTATCGCTTCCTATGATCTTCGAAAACAGGATCAAACAAGTTTTGCATCTCCCATGGACTGCGAGAATAGAGCTTATAGTCCGCGCTCCAATCCTGGTCCTGACGCCCTATGGCGCAGATAGATCGAGATATTGTGCGTCGTCCGAGGGAGCACAGTGAGCCAAGGGCAAGTTCTACGGCGCGCCTTCGCGTGCGCTCCTGAACGAAGACCTCGGAGAAGCTGTCCTTAAGAACATAAAGCAAGTGATTGAGGATGGTCATGGTTTCTCATCCCTTCAGCGCAAAGGTGTTTTTGTCAGTGCGCACGAACCGCTCATCTCGCATTACCTTCTTGGAAAGAGCTGAGACGAGCGATTCACGATCGGGTCGAACACCATGTATCCTTTCAATCCGGTCAATGATCTCGGTGATGTGGAGGGGTTCAAGTGCCCTTTTCAGTATGTCATATACCATGTCTATTTGCGACATACTCTTTCCCTTGGTCTCTTTCTCCAAGTCGGGTTTTCTCATTCGCCGTACGGCCCGCAGCTGGGCATCAAGGGATTCTTCCATTGCATCAAGAATAATATCTCGTATTTCCTTTTTGTCCATGACGGTATCCTCCTTGAATGGGTGTAGAGGAAGGATACCATTTACAAGGTAAGTCAGTCAAGATGATATTTGCCAACCTACTTAAAATGTCCAAACTCCAGGCACGGACAACGAGTTGTCCGGGCGCGAAGCGCAAGAGGCCTCCTGCACTCCCGTGCAGGAGGTTTCGCCCTTCCCACGCTGTAAATTTCGAATCGCGCGCTTATGAGACGAAACAGCCGGGGGTTATCCCCGGCTTTATGGTTTTAAGGATTCGAGGCCGGCGGGTTACGTTTTATTCCCACGTGGTTTCGCCTTTCAGGAACCGGTCGATATCGGCCGCGGCGCGTTTCCCGGCGCCCATGGCGCTGATTACCGTTGCAGCGCCCGTGACGACGTCTCCTCCGGCCCAGACGCCCTTTAGCTTGGTGCGTCCGCTCGAATCTTCCGCCACGACGGTTTCGTTGGCGTTTCGCTCGAGGCCCGCCGCATCGGTAAACACCAGCGGGTTGGGGCTCGTTCCGAGCGCCATCACCACCTGGTCGACCTCCATGTCAAACTCGGAGCCCTCCATCGGAATCGGCCGTCTGCGGCCCGACTGGTCCGGTTCTCCAAGTTTCATGCGGATGCACCGCATGGCCCGAACGTTTCCCTTTTCGTCGCCAAGAATCGCGACGGGGTTGGTTAAAAAGTCGAAGATCACTCCCTCTTCCTTCGCGTGTTCCACTTCTTCCTTACGCGCCGGGACTTCCTCGGGAGACCGCCGGTAGACGATGTGCACTTCCCTTTGCGCCGCATCCCCCGCGGCCGCGCGCTGGGTCTGGAGCCGGAAGGCGCACCGCGCGGAATCCATGGCCACGTTCCCCGCGCCGATCACCGCCACCTTCTTCCCCACCTTCACCGGCGTATCGAATTCGGGGAAGCGGTAGCCTTTCATAAGGTTCACCCGCGTAAGAAATTCATTGGCCGACATCACTCCGTTCAGATTGATCCCGGGAATCCGCATGAAGGTCGGCAGCCCCGCGCCAGTCCCCAGGAAGATGGCGTCAAACTGCCCCTGAAGCTCGCTTAAGGTGAGCGTGCGCCCGATCACGTAGTTGCACAGAATTTCGATTCCCAGCGCCTTTGCCGCGGTCTCAATCTCGTTTCGGATCACGCTTTTGGGCAGACGGAACTCGGGGATCCCGTAGACCAGCACCCCGCCCGGCGTATGGAGCGACTCGAAGATCGTGACCTCATGGCCCATCCGGCCAAGGTCCACCGCACAGGTGATTCCGGACGGCCCCGAGCCGACGATCGCCACCTTCTTCCCGGTCGAGGGCGCCCGGGTGATCTCATGGGTCTTGGAGGCCAGCTCAAAGTCCCCGACGAAGCGCTCAAGACGCCCGATCGCAACCGGTTCGCCCTTCTTGCCGAGAATGCACCGGGACTCGCACTGCACTTCCTGCGGGCAGACCCGGCCGCAGATCGCCGGCAGATTGTTCTTGCACATCATGATTTCGACGGCCTTGGCCATGTCTCCTTCACGAACGGCGTTTATGAATTGCGGAATATCCACCCCCACCGGACAGCCTTCCACACAGTGGGCTTCCTTGCACTGAAGGCACCGTTCGGCCTCCCTGCGGGCCAGATCGAGTGTAAATCCCAGGGCCACCTCATCGAAGTTTCTCGCGCGTTCCGCCGCTTCCTGAATCGGCATATCCTGCCGGGGAATCTTCATCCGCTCTCGTTTTGTAAGCTCACTCATCTTATCGAACTCCTTGCGACACTGCGCGATCCAGCTTGCACTGATGCCCGGGCTGGGCATGCGAGGCCTTTTTTCGCCACTCTTCAACCGCCCGCTGCTCCTCCGGCCGGTAAAACTGCAAACGCGACAACAGGTTGTCCCAGTCGACCCTGTGACCGTCAAATTCCGGTCCATCCACACACACGAACTGAGCGCCTCCGCCCTGCATCGAAACCCGGCACCCGCCGCACATCCCCGTACCGTCCACCATGATCGTGTTCAGGCTGACGATCGTCGGCACATTGAACGGCTTCGTCGCGGCACAGACAAACTTCATCATGATGGCGGGACCGATCGCCCAGATCTTGGAGACCTGGCCCTTTCGCGCCTCGAGGATCTCCTTCAGCGGCTCGGTCACCATGGCCTTGCGCCCGTGGGAGCCGTCGTCTGTCGTTACGATCAGTTCGCTCGATACGGCCCTCATCTTGTCTTCCCAGAGGAGCAACTCCTTGGTGCGCGCTCCGATGATCGAAATCACCTCGTTTCCCGCTTCCTTTAGAGCACGGGCTATCGGGTAGACCGGGGCGATCCCCACACCCCCGCCCACACACACCACGGTCCCGAAGTTTTCGATTTCCGTCGCGTGCCCCAGTGGACCCACGATTGCCTTGAACGAATCCCCCACCTCCATCGTGCCCATCTGGATGGTGGATTTGCCCACCTCCTGGAAGATCATCGTCACGGTCCCGGCTTCCCGATCGAAGTCGGCGATGGTAAGCGGGATGCGTTCGCTGTATTCATTCATCAAAACGATGACAAACTGGCCCGCCCTGGCTTTCCGAGCGACTTGAGGCGCCTCCACGACCATCTGCCTGGTCACGCCGCTCAGAACCTGCTTCTCCAAAATCTTGTACATCCTCTCTCCCTTCCTGATACGCTTGTTCAATTGGCCCGCACCGGTGCTTCTTCGGATACCAAACCCGGCCTCCGGATTCAACCCTCGCTGTGCCCCTCGCGCCCCTCGCCGCAGCCTCAGTCGGCGGGCGCCACTCCTTCAGCATTATCCGTCGGGGTCGAGGCACGAAGCTGCTCCGATGAAATCTCGTGGCCGGTTTCAGACCCGGCGTCCCCCGCACTCGGGGAAAAGCCGTGTCTCTCCGCTCAATTCGCAACATCCCCCTGCCGCCGTGCAAATTTTTCAAGCCCGCTTTCAGAATTGGGGGGGCAATGGGCATCGTTCTTCGCGCACGGCATCGTAATACAATATATTGTAGCTGTTCCGCCGCCCCCAGGGTAGTCAACGAAACCAGGATTCACGTCAACTTGCGCTCAGCGGATACATGCCTTACAAACAGTAGGCGCCAAATGCAAGAAAAGATTCGTTCAGCTCTCCAAATTATTCCGGCCGACCTCTCCATTATAACCGAAAAATGCGATCCCCCGCTGTGACGCCCCGTCCTGAAATACATGCAACAGGCGGCCATCCGTGCAGGAAGGAACATGAATCACATGAACGACCGACTCGAAGCGTGCAAGGTCGGGGGCAACCGACGAAAGCTCATTGGGCGACCTCACCAGGAAGTCCTGTGAGAAGAGGTTTACGGACTGGTCGGGATAGATCACCACAGGAACGATTTCAGCCTCCACGAGGTCATTGAAAAAGTGAGTGCCGCATGACACCTCGGGAGTCAGTCCCTTGTCTCCAAAGGCGATTTCCCCGAGTATCAGGCAGTGATTGATGTCCGCGTAGCCGACTCTGACCCCGAGGTTGATGTCATTGCTCCCCCACCTTCCGGGCCCGAGGAGTGCGTAGCGCTTGTCTGCAAGGATAATGTTCATCCTGCCGACGACCCGCCCCACCGCGATCTTCTCGTCCTGTTCCACGATCCGGTCATAGGCTTTCGGGTCGACGTAGACGATATATTCGATGTTCCGGACAACCGCGCTGACCAGGCACAGGGTATTGATGAAAAGCGTCTGCTCCGGGGGGACTTCGGTCGGGACGGCCACTTTGCCGCCTTCCCTCACCGTGAGGGTCCGGCACTGAAGAAGGTACAGCCTATCGTCATCCCAGGCGAATTCAATGTCCACGGGGCTGCCGTATGCGGCTTCAAGCTTTCTCAGGATCTTCTGCAGCAGGCTCACCACCGGGGTCCTGGTGAGAAAGTTCTCGAAGGTCAGGCAGCTCCCGTTCGGGTCAACCGGGCTTCCCCTGAACATCGGCGCGGAGAGATGCCCCTCGACATTCATCGAAACCGCGTAAAAGAGATCCGGATCGTCGATTTCGCCGAGCAGGGTCATCGTTGGAATGGTTTCAAGGCTTCGCGTCTTCAGATTGATTACGTCGACCATCTTCTGGGAGTATTTCATGATCTGCCCGGCACTGACTTCAGGCCGCAGCAGGGGATGGCTGAGGGGGATCATACGCGGATAATCCTGGCCGACACGATCGACCGCCCGGGTCCCCAGTCCGAACACGAGCCGCACCAGTCCATCCTCTCTCCGTATGCGAGGCGTCCACCTGCACGGGTTGTGCGAGAAAGCGACTCCTCCGGCAAAGGGAAAAAAGTAGTCTCCAAACCGCCGGCCCACCACTTTCTGAACGAGAACCCCCATCTGCTCGTCGAAGTCCAGCAGGTTGTGGTCCCGCCGGTAGAGAATGGGAGACGGGCCGTAGCAACTCATGTGGACCTGCTTCAATCCCCACACGAATTCCTCAAGCCGCGATTCTAAATCGCCCTGATTGGCGAGAAAAATCGATTCGTATTTCCCGGAAAAAGCATGTCCGAAATTGTCCTCCAGCAGGCTCGAAGACCTCAGGATGAGCGGGTGTTCCCCGATTTCCGCCAGAAAGCTTCGGAAATCGTCCATCGCCTCCGGCGGGAAAGATGCCTTCTGAAAGAGTTGTGCAATACTCTTGTATTCCTCCTCGATGTTCTGCCGTGTCTTGTATTTTTGACTGTGGAACTGATACAGCCCGTTAAAGTCGATGAATTCGGCGAAAATTCCCGAATTGAAATAATACGACTCCGGGATGGTCACGTGTTTTTCCAGCTCGGGATCGCGCTTCCGGAGTATTGGGAGAACGATCTTGTAGGCCAGAAGCATGCCGGCCGCCTTACCCCCGATCTTGCCCGGGCGCCGCCGGCTGAAATGAATGTGGTCCACGATTCCATCAATATCGCGTATGGTGATATGGTGTTTGGCGATGCCGATGAAAGGCAACTGGTTCGAAATGAACAGGTCGATGAGAGCGACCCGGGCCCCTTCGGCCTCGTTGGGAGAGATATAGAGATCGCCTTGGGGAATATCGCAGAATTCCCTGAGTGAATAGATGATTTTCCTTGCGTTCGGCCTTTCATCGTTCAGCACCCGGTTAAGAACGCGAAACCGGTCTCTCTTCCTGGCAAGATTGACGTGTGCTTCCGCGTCCTCCGGGCTGAAGCTCGCAGCGAAAAGGAGGTCTATCAATGAATTCCTGTATGACCGGACGCTCCGGTGGTCGGCGGCGTTCCCTTCCTGCAGCAGGACCTCTGTTGCCCTTTCCTCCAGTTCAGCGGAAGTGATGATGCCTCTTTCTTCCATGGCATCAACGAATATCTCGCGCATTTCTTCGATGAGTTTCGGGTATCGCATCATCTTCTGGTAAAGGTGGTAGGTTTTGACCAGACGATCCAGAGTATCGGAGATGTTTTCCTGCTCGAGCTGTTGAGTCATTTTCCGCGCCTGAAAAAGAAAAGTGGTTGAAGGATCTGCCGTAATCGACACACATGAAACGATCGCCGGCTCTCCAGAATCCTAAACCCCGTACAATTGTAAACCTAACCTGTCCGGAAAGCCTCCGGAAACACACGGGAAGCTGTTAAAATTCATCGAAGGGCGGTGTCTTCACACTCTCTCAAGTCGGCAAATTCGGGCAGAAAGCACTCAACGCACCCCTTATGATACGCCGATACTTCAGGATGTCCTCCCAGGTCTCGATGGTTGTCCCTCCCCGGGCGGGAGGCCAAAGGCCGATGGCCTTGAGCGATTCGAACTGCTCCGGGCTTATTTTGGCCGAACTCTGATTGAGGTGCAGCCGCAGCCGATGGTCGAGAGCCCTCACCGCCCCAAACGCCGTTTTGATTTCTTTTGACCTATTCGAACATTCCGGGACGTCGTCGAGGAACTCCCGCATGGCCGCACGGATCGAACTGGCTCTTGTCAGCGGACTGTTGTAACCCTTGACCAGGAGGTTCCCCTGGATGAGGAACTCGAGATCGACCAATCCGCCCATTCCCAGTTTGAGATCGATCGAATCCGGCTTTTCATCAGTCCGTTCCCGCTGCATGCGGTACCTCAGGTGGCACAGCCTCTGCCACACCTCCTGCGGGTTTTTTTCGTTGTAGCAAATCTCGAGGGCCTTGTCTTCGAGCCAGAGTCCAAGCTGCCGATCGCCCGCGACGTGCCTCAATCTCAGGAGCGCCTGCACTTCCCACAGGTCCGCCTCCTTCAGGTAGTACTCCAGCCACCCATTCTGAGTGATAATCAGGGGACCGAAGGTCCCCGTGGGGCGAAGCCTGGCATCGACCGGATATCCGGGGCCATCCTCGAGGGGTGTACTCACCATTCGCATGAAGCGCTGGATCAGGCCGACCACACTCCCGGGGACCTGATCTTCGGGCTCCCCCGACCGAGGCTGATAGACGAAGACAAGGTCCAGATCGGACAGGTAACTCATTTCACGGCTGCCAAGCTTCCCGAGCGCCAGGACCGCGAGCGGGACATCGGGTGCCAGGTTGAGAGAGGCATTGATATGCTCGTACGTGTTGCGGATGACGAAGTCGGCCAGATCGCTGAGTTCCCGCTCGACCGCTTCATAATCCAGTACGCCGTTCAGATCGGCAAGAGCAACCTGCAGCGTGCGTTCATTCTTCAGCCTGCGAATCCACTCGAGGCCTTCCTCATACCCCTTCGCACCCGCAAGCACATGAAGCGACGCTTCCTCCCAGGCGGATGACCCCGGACAGTTCCCCCCCGCAACGGATACGCCCTCAACAAGTCCGGGGTGATGCGCCATGAGGTCCGCGATCATCCCGCTTGCTGCGATTCCTTTACAAAGGCTTTCGAGCCATGCATCGGATGAGTCGAACACTTTGATCAGGCCGGGCCGTTTTCCGGCCTGGTTGAAATAGCGATCGAGCCGCAGCAGGGCCTTTTCCGCGAGCCCCCTGTCCTGAATGTGCGCATACTGCCCGAGAACACCGGACACGGTTTCACGCACGGACGGGTTGAAGTCCTTGAGGGAGTTTTGGAGACGCCGCACCGATTCTTCGGGGAAAAGATCGAGAGAACCGGGTGAACTCACGGGTTGGCGTCCGCTTCGCTCAAGTTCATCGGCGTGAACGCCATCTCCATCGCTTGAATGGAAGAGTTCCATGAAGTGTCGATGAACGGCAGCGCAACACTCAGCCAGCCTTTGGTTGAAAACTTCTTCTTTTCCTTCGAACCCGAGAGCAACCGCCAGGCGGATTCGAGCTTCCCGCGACTGGGGTATTTTCTGGGTCTGGCGGTTTTGATCCAGTTGCACACCGTGTTCCACTCGCCGCAGGAAACTGTAGCACTCTTTCAATTCGTCCACGACGCTCGAAGACAGGAGTTTGAGGCCGCGCAGACATTCCAGGCAGCGGAGCGTGTTCGGTTCATCCAGTTCCGGGTGGCGTCCGCCATAGACGAGTTGCAATGACTGGACCAGGAACTCTACTTCCCGGATTCCCCCGATCCCCAGCTTCACATCGAACTGACGGGGGCCGAGAGCCAGGCGAACGGCTTCGGCAACGATCCGGTCCCGCATGTCGCGGAGTTCGTCAAAGGCCTGAAAGTCAAGAAAGCGCCTGAAGATAAACGGACGGATCTGCTGCAAAAACGCCGCTCCGGACGACCGCGCGCCCGCAACCGGCCTCGCCTTCAGCAGCATTTGCCGCTCCCATGCACGGCCGCGAAGCAGATAGTGTTCCGCGGCGGCTTCCGCAGTTGGAATCAACTGTCCGTCTTTCCCCAACGGCCTTAACCGAACGTCCACGAGAAAAACGCGGTCCCCCTTGATTCGGTCGGCCATGAGCCGTGAGAGACCGAGGCAGAGCCGGTTGAGCAGCACAAACGATTCGTAGGACTGCTTCGCATTTTCGCTCCTGGGCGCGCTGAGAAAAATCAGATCCACATCGGAGACATAGTTGAGTTCCTGGCCGCCCAGCTTTCCCAGTCCCATGACGATGGTTTCAAAATCCTCCCTGACCTCCTGCCAGGCAGCGGCGTCGATATCTCCGCACCACCACTCGGGATGGTCGGACAGAAGTTCGAGTCCGACCTGCAGCGACACGACGGCCAGATCGCTCAGTTGAGAAGTAGTCTCGGGCAGATCCGCGAATCCGAGGAGGTCTCTCCCCCCGATTCGGAGAAAGTGGCGTTGCTTGAATTCACGGAAGCGTTCGGCGAGTTGATTGAACGACTCGACATGGCGGGTGGTTTGCCTTAAATCGCTGTACAGCCCGGTCAGCGGATACCGGCGGTAGAGGTTTTTCTGAGGCCGGAGCCAATCGCTGAAATCGGAGCGGTTGCGAAGGAGAATAGCCAGGTACTGTGAAGATTCCTTTATCCGTTCAATTTCACCCATTCCGGAAACAATCTCCCCCGCCCTTTTTTGATTTTGGCTCCCCGCGCATCCCTTGGATGGTATTTTTCACTCTATCATAGTATATCCTTCGTAAAAAGATTACAGCGCGCATCGTGGAATGGAATCTTTCCGCCGGCCGCATTTGCCGCCGATTCTGCCGTGGATTTCCGGAAGCCGGCAGTCGGGAGAGAAGATCCACGGGGCATGGACCGGACAATCCACATTCCAAAAGGAAAATCAATGAGCATCGTGGGCATTATTCCCGCCAGGTACCAATCCGGCCGTTTCCCCGGGAAACCCCTGGCCGACATTCTCGGCAAGCCCATGATCCGCCACGTATACGAACGGTCCCGAAAGACGCCTTTGTTGGATCGCCTGGTCGTGGCAACCGATGATATGAGAATCGCGGAGGCCGTGGAAGGTTTCGGCGGCGAATTCATTCTTACCAGTCCCGAGCACCCGAGCGGAACCGACCGGCTGGCCGAAGCCTGTCGTATCATGAAGCTGGCGGATACCGATATCGCACTCAACATCCAGGGAGACGAGCCTCTTGTGACTCCGGAGATAATTCAGGTCCTCATTGAAGCGCTCATTCATTCCGGGGAATCCGTTATGGCGACCCTCGCCTTCCGGAGTTCGAACCGGAAGGACTACGAGAATCCGAACGTGGTTAAAGTGGTGGTGGATTCCACGGGCAGGGCTTTGTATTTCTCACGGTCTCCGGTGCCGTTCTGCAGGGAAGATCCGGCCGGGACGGTTCCATTCTTGAAACACCTGGGATTTTACGCCTACCGCAACTCCTTCCTGCAGGCATTCACGCAACTTTCTCCCGGCAAACTGGAACAGATGGAGAAACTGGAACAACTGCGCGCTCTCGAATACGGATTCGAGATACGGGTTGCGCTGTCGCCCACGGATACCCGGGGAGTCGATACTCCCGAGGACCTCGCCGAACTCATTGAAACCGCGGGCAGGCAAGAGTCGGTCCGGTGATTCCCGCATGCGCCGTTCCGGCTCTCCAGGAACGCCCATTAAAAGGACGCCGCGATGAGGAATTCGGTTGCCATCTTGCTGCGAATCGTTAAAATTGAACGGTTCTTCTTCCAGACCCGGGATGAATTCCGACAGTGTATGTAAAAGGACTGCCTATCGCCTGCAAGCCTGCTTGAATTAAGGCAAAAGTGCTATTCTCCATGCATTTTGGTTGGATCGAACTCAGCAGGTCTTGTTGATCCAGGGGCTGCCATGGCGATGCCCGGTCCTTTGGTCTGAGCGCCTTCGAACTCCATGATCGCGGTCGGAGTGGAACGACTGAATCGAATTGGAACGGCAATAATGAGGAACGATCATGATATCTCCATGGAAGAGAACCAGGGCGACGCTTCTTCTTGAGGACGGGACGGTTTTCCGGGGCTACGCTTTTGCGGGCCGGGGGAAGGCTCTGGGCGAGGTGGTTTTCAACACGAGCATGACCGGTTACCAGGAAGTGCTGACAGACCCGTCTTACAAGGGACAAATCGTCACAATGACCTACCCCTTGACGGGCACTTACGGCATCAACGATGAAGACATGGAATCTTCGGGCATCCAGGTTGAGGCCTTTATCGTAAAGGAATACCAGGAGTTTCCGAGCAATTGGCGGAGCAGCAGGAGCCTGGCGGACTTTCTCAATGAATACAACCGGATCGGAATCGAAGGCATCGATACGCGCGCTCTGACCCGGCACTTGCGGGTCGTTGGCGCGATGCGGGGCATCATCTCCACCGATACGGACAACGTGAAGGAACTCATGGACGAACTGCAGTCATTCCCCGGTCTGAATGGAATCGACCTGGTAAAGGATGTGACGTGCGTTCGGCCGTATGTGTGGAGGCATGGAAAGCGCCTGAATCTCGAGACGCCGCATTGGATGGAGGATGAGCCGGGCTTTCGGGTTGCAGCGCTTGACTGTGGGATCAAATACAACATCCTGCGAAAGCTCGAGGCGGCAGGTTGTCAGGTGATGGTTTTCCCGGCGCATACCTCTTCTGAAGACATCCTGGCGAGCAAGCCGGACGGCATCTTTTTGTCCAATGGGCCGGGTGACCCCGCCGCAGTGGTCTATGTCATAGAAACGGTCCGGGAACTGCTGGGGGAAAAACCTGTTTTCGGCATCTGCCTGGGCCATCAGATCATGGGACTCGCCCTGGGAGGCCGGACTTTCAAGCTCAAATTCGGGCATCGCGGAGCCAACCAGCCGGTCAAAGACATCACAACCGGGAAAGTGGAAATCACGTCTCAAAACCATGGCTATTGTGTTGATCCCGAATCCTTAAGCGATGCTTCGGTAAGACTGACTCACGTGAATCTCAATGACAACACTCTCGAAGGAATGGAACACACAAGGATCCCCGCATTTTGCGTGCAGTACCACCCGGAAGCGTCTCCCGGGCCGCATGACGCATCATACCTCTTTGAGCGCTTCATACGGCTCATGCGCGAATTCTCAGGTGCGAAAGGAATCCGTCCTCTTTCCGAAAGCTCGTGATATTTTGGATATTTTCTACTCCAGGCGCTCATGACCATATGCGTTCGTCACCTCCAAACCCAATCCAGCCGCAATCAAGCGCTTAAGAGGGAAACAAGAGTTCATGCCCAAACGCACCGACATCCATAAGATACTCATCATCGGGTCAGGCCCGATCATCATCAGTCAGGCCTGTGAATTCGATTACTCCGGAACCCAGGCATGCAAGGCGCTTCGCGAGGAAGGCTACGAGATCGTCCTGATCAACAGCAACCCCGCGACGATTATGACCGATCCGGAAACCGCTCACCGCACCTATATCGAGCCGATCACTCCCGAAGCCGTGGCAAAGGTGATCGAACGCGAGCGGCCTGACGCCCTTCTGCCCACTCTGGGGGGCCAGACTGCCCTGAATGTCGCGGTGCGGGTCGCTGAAATGGGAGTATTGGAACGTTTCGGCGTGGACATGATCGGGGCAAGTGTCGATGTCATCAAAAAGGCCGAGGACAGGGAACTGTTTCGCGAGGCCATGAAGCGAATCGGGCTTCGCGTCCCCGCGAGCGGCATCGCCTCGTCCATGTCGGAAGTGGAAGCCGTTTCCCAGGAAATCGGGTACCCCATCATTATCAGGCCGTCTTTCACGCTGGGTGGTACGGGGGGCGGAGTCGCCTACAACCGGGAAGAGCTCCTCGATCTCGCTCAGGGAGGTCTGGACGCCAGCCTCATTCATGCTGTGATGCTGGAGCAGTCGGTACTCGGCTGGAAGGAATTCGAACTCGAAGTCATGCGTGACTTCATGGACAACGTGGTCATCATTTGCTCCATCGAGAACATGGACGCCATGGGGGTTCATACCGGCGATTCGATAACGGTCGCACCCGCCCAGACTCTGACCGACCAGGAATACCAGAGAATGCGGGACGCCTCGATCGCGATCCTGCGGGAAGTGGGTGTGGAGACGGGCGGTTCCAACGTCCAGTTTGCGATCAACCCGGAAGACGGGGAGATGGTGGTCATTGAGATGAATCCCCGGGTCTCCCGTTCTTCCGCGCTTGCGTCAAAAGCGACCGGTTTTCCCATCGCGAAAATCGCGGCCAAGCTGGCCGTGGGATACTCCCTCGACGAGATAGCCAACGATATCACGCGGGAAACCAAAGCCTCCTTTGAGCCCACCATCGACTACTGTGTCGTCAAGGTGCCGAGGTTCACCTTCGAGAAATTCCCGAAGACGGAAGACATCCTTTCGACCTCCATGAAGTCGGTCGGGGAAACCATGGCTATCGGCCGGACCTTCAAGGAATCCCTGCAGAAAGCCATAAGGTCCCTTGAAATCGGACGGTACGGCTTCTGTGACCCGCCGCCCGACGTCGATGACGAGTACATTGAACAGTTGAAGCAGAAATTGCGGCGTCCCAACTCCGGGCGTCTTTTTCAGATCGGGGAAGCAATGAAACTGGGGATATCGGTGGATGAGATTTATCGACTCACCTATATCGACCCATGGTTCCTGAACCACATCAAACAGATATTGCTGCTCGAAGATGAAATCCGCGGAAATGGATCCAGCCCCGGTTTCCTGGACGATCCCGAACAACTGCGTTTTGCCAAATCTTGGGGTTTTTCCGACATCCGCCTGGCCCAGCTCAGCGGGACGGATGAAGAAACGATTCGCCAAAAACGGATCAAAAGCGGAATCCGCCCGGTGTACAAACTGGTGGACACCTGCGCCGCGGAATTCGAAGCCTACACCCCTTACTATTATTCCACCTACGAGACTGAAGACGAGGCCAGGCCCTCCGATCGCCCGAAAGTGGTGATCCTTGGCGGAGGGCCGAACAGGATCGGACAGGGCATCGAATTCGATTACTGCTGCGTACACGCTTCCTTCTCGCTTCGGGAGGAAAACCATGAGTCAATCATGGTCAATTCCAACCCCGAGACGGTTTCAACGGACTACGACACCTCCGATAAGCTGTACTTTGAACCCCTTACGCGAGAGGATGTGCTCCATATCCTCGAAACCGAAAAGCCCATCGGCCTCATCGTGCAGTTCGGCGGCCAGACTCCTCTGAATCTCGCCGTACCGCTGGAGAAGGCCGGCGCCAGGATTCTGGGCACATCGCCCGATGCGATCGATCTGGCCGAAGATCGGAAGCGTTTTCAACAGCTCATTCAGAAACTGAACCTCCTGCAGCCCAGGAACGCCACCGCGTTTACCTGCGAGGAGGCTCTGAAGGCTGCTGAAGTCATCGGCTACCCCGTAGTCGTGCGCCCATCCTATGTGCTGGGAGGAAGGGCCATGGAGATCGTCTTCGACGGGCCGATGCTCGAGGCTTTCATGACGACCGCGGTGCATGTTTCGCCCGGCCATC
The DNA here is from genome assembly GCA_963666995.1 of uncultured Syntrophobacter sp. Lineage (GTDB taxonomy): Bacteria > Desulfobacterota > Syntrophobacteria > Syntrophobacterales > Syntrophobacteraceae > Syntrophobacter. The sequence continues at coordinate 5,593,244 of OY762941.1, forward strand.
CCATCCTCATCGACCAGTTTCTGGAAGATGCCATCGAACTCGATGTGGATGCTATCAGCGATGGAAAGATCACCGTGGTGGGCGGGATCATGGAGCACATCGAGCAGGCCGGGATTCATTCGGGGGACAGCGCCTGTGTGCTCCCTCCCATGAGCATTTCAAAGGAAATCCAGGAAGAAATCAGGCGACAGACCCGGCTCCTGGCAAAGGAACTCGGGGTCGTCGGATTGATGAATATCCAGTACGCGCTGCAAAAGGATAAGATCTTCATCCTCGAGGTAAACCCTCGCGCATCCAGGACCATTCCTTTCGTGAGCAAAGCAATTGGTTTCCCCTTGGCAAAACTCGCCACCAAGGTTATGCTTGGAAAGTCCCTGAAAGATTTGGGATTTGACTCCGAAGTCGAACCGGAACACATCTCCGTTAAGGAAGCGGTTTTCCCCTTCTCGCGATTTCCCAATGTCGATACCCTGCTTGGTCCGGAGATGAAATCGACGGGTGAGGTCATGGGCATCGGACGCAATTTCGGCATTGCATTTGCCAAAGCCCAGGCTGCCGCGGGGTATGAACTTCCCAAAGGGGGCACGGTTTTCATCAGTGTGCACAACCATGACAAGCCGGGAGTTTTGCCGGTTGCACGGAAGTTCAGGGAGATGGGTTTCCAGTTGATCGCCACGTCCGGGACCGCCAATTTCCTGAACAGCAACGGAATCGAGACGAAGACGGTTTTCAAGCTGAAAGAGGGAAGGCCTCACGTGGTCGACCGCATTAAGAACGGCGAAATCCAACTGGTGATCAACACCAGCATGGGGAAGAAGACCACTTCGGATTCATACGAAATCAGGCGGACCACGCTGGTCTACAATATACCGTACACGACTACGATCGCCGGGGCGAAGGCCATGGCGGAAGCAGTGAGCGAACTCCAGAGGGGCGACTGGGATGTGAGGACCCTCCAGGAGTACCATGGCAGGCAATGATCAACGAGGATTGCGGCATTGAGCGACCAGAATCGAAATGAAATACCGGCAGCATACCTTGAAATCGCCTTTCCAGACACGTTTGCCGGCAGACCGGGCCTTGAAAGAGACCTCGCATCGTCGAGGCGGAGGCAAGCGCAATCATGACCGATTACCCGATCCTCACTGACAGGCATTCACGGATCGTTCCCTACCCGTATGTACCCCGCAAGCGGGAAGAATGCGGGATATTCGGCGTTTTCGGAAACCCCGATGCAGCCAAACTGACCTACTTCGGTCTTTATGCACTCCAGCATCGCGGTCAGGAAAGCGCCGGGATAGCAGTTGCGGACGGCTGCCAGATCAGAGAATACAAGCACATGGGTCTGGTCCACGACGTTTTCAGCGAAGAAAGACTGAAGACGCTTGAAGGCCATATTTCCATAGGACACGTACGGTATTCCACGACCGGTTCTTCGCTGCTGGCCAACGCTCAGCCCTTCGTCATGTATCACGGCAATTCATATTATGCGATCGGGCACAACGGCAATCTGGTCAATGCATTGCAACTGCGAAGAGAACTGGAGACTCAGGGCGCTATTTTTCAGTCCACAATGGACACTGAAATCGTCATGCACCTCATGGCCAGGAATCTCATCTACGGTCTCGAGGAAGCCCTTGTCCAGGCGCTCACCCAAATCGAGGGGGCTTATTCCCTCGTTATGTGCACGAAGGATAAGCTCATCGGGATACGGGACCCTCGGGGGTTCAGACCCCTTTGCCTGGGAGAACTGAACGGATCGTATGTGCTGGCGTCCGAAACCTGTGCCCTGGATCTCATCGAAGCTAACTATGTCCGCGACCTTGAGCCCGGAGAAGTGCTCATCATCGACGACAACGGTTTCCGTTCCCTGTTCCCGTTCCCGAAAGTCAGGCCGGCACACTGTATTTTCGAATTCATCTATTTCGCGAGGCCGGACAGCAACATCTTCAATAACAATGTCTACATGTGCCGCAAGAGGCTGGGACACCTCATGGCTCGCGAAAACAGCTCCCTGTCGGCCGATTTTGTCATGCCTTTCCCGGATTCCGGCAATTACGCGGCGCTGGGTTTCGCGGAGGCATCCGAGATCCCGATGGAAATGGGAGTCATCAGGAACCATTACGTCGGCCGCACGTTCATCCAACCCAGCCAAGCCATGCGGGACTTCGGGGTCAGAATCAAGCTGAACCCCGTGCGCGAATTGCTCAGCAATAAGAACGTCATTCTGGTGGAGGATTCCATCATTCGCGGCACCACCACCAGAACGAGGATCAAAGCTCTGCGGCAGGCAGGGGCCAAGGAAATACACATGCTCGTGAGCTGCCCCCCTCACCGGTTTCCATGCCCATACGGCATAGATTTTTCAACCAAGGGCGAACTCATCGCCTCTTCTCATTCCGTCGAGGAGATCCGGAGTTTCATCGGCCTCGATTCCCTGAATTATTTGAGCCTTGACGGGCTCCTGGAAGGAGCCGGAGCATCGAGCGAGGACCATCCCTTCTGTCTCGCGTGCTTTACCGGCAACTATCCCGTGGCTTTCGAAGAACAGGTTCGGAAAGACTGTTTTGAACAGCCGGCATTCTGAAAAGGGAAGTCGTTATTCGACATGGCCGAGCAAATGATAGGGCAGCGCGTGGGAGATCCTGAAGAAGAGTCGGCGATGACTCCCCGTCCACCGGTTACCCGCCCCCGAGAAAACCATTTTACCAGAGAAGAAATCCTTCATATTGCAAGAGAGGTTCTGCAAATCGAGGCGGACGGGATATCCCACCTGATCGATTGCGTGAATGACAATTTCGCTCTTGCCGTACACTGGATCTATGAAGCAACGGGAAGAGTGATCGTTACCGGTATAGGGAAGTCGGGGATAGTCGGCCGGAAAATCGTCGCGACATTGAGCAGCACGGGGACAGCGGCCCTCTTTATCCACCCCGTGGAAGCCATGCACGGCGACCTCGGCATGGTGCGGCGAGAGGACATCGTCCTGGCGCTCTCCAACAGCGGCGAGACGGACGAACTCAACGCCATCCTCCCGAGCCTCAGGAACCTCGGCACCCGCATCATCGCCTTCACGGGAAATACCTCATCGACACTGGCCCGCTACAGCGACCTTGCCGTCTACACGGGCGTTCCAAGAGAAGCCTGTCCGCCCCTGGGGCTCGTACCCACGGCGAGCACCACCGCTCTTCTCGCGATGGGCGATGCTCTGGCTGTCGCCCTGATCAAACTGCGGGATTTTCAGGCGCAGGATTTCCGCCGCTATCATCCTGGAGGCCACCTGGGAGAGCGGCTCAGCATTCCCCTTCGTGAAGT